>CAVVPS010000019.1:0-574851 GCA_963750195.1 uncultured Alphaproteobacteria bacterium | reverse complement strand
CGGCGATCGTCTTGTCGATCTTGTAGAGGTCGCCGATGCGGTCGAGCGCCTGCTTGGCGATCGGCGAGCCGGTGGCGGCATGGACGTCGAAGAACTTGCGCCTGACGTGCGCCCAGCAGGCGGCCTCGGTGATCCGGTTGCCAGCGAACAGCTCGTTAAAGCCGGCATAGCCGTCGGCGTGGATGACGCCGGCGAACGCCTTCAACGGGTCGCGGGTGCTCGCCCTTGCGGTCGGCCGAGTAGCGGAACAGCGCCGCCGGCGGTCGCGCCCCGGCAAATGGCCGCTCGTCGCGGACATAGACCCACAGCCGCCCGGTCTTGGTCTTACCGGTGCCCGGCGCCAGAACCGGCACCGGCGTATCGTCAACGTGCAGGGTCTCCGAAGCCATGATCTCGGCGGCGAGCGTGTCTACCAGCGGCTTCAGCGCCGCCGCCGTCGCGCCGACCCAGCCGGACAGGGTCGAGGTTTCCAGGCCGACGCCCTCGCGGGGGCGAAGATCTGCTCCTGCCGAGAGCGGCAGATGGTCGTCGTACTTCGAGACCAGGATGTGCGCCAGCAACCCCGCGCCGGCGCGACCGCGGGCGATCGCGTGATCCGGCGCCGGCGCCGCCACCACCGTGTCGCAAGTCCGGCAGGAGAGCTTCTCGCGGATGTGCCGGATCACCTTGAAGCGGCCGGGGACGTAATCCAGGGTCTCGGTCGCGTCCTCGCCAATCCGCCGCAGCGCACCGCCGCAGCTCGGGCAGGCTGGGCCGGCGCGATGCATCACCTCCTCGCGCGGCAGGTGCTCGGGCAACGGCCGGCGGGCGGGCTTCTGCGCCTCGGCCACGCTTTCGACGATGGCGGCCGCCTCGGCCGCGGCACTCGCCAGCCGCTCGGCTTGGTCGGTTTCCAGGGCCTCGATCGCCAGGCCCTCGAAGCTGTCCGGGTCTCGCGCGCCAGCTTCTCCGAGGACCTCGGCGAACTCGGCGCGGCGGTAGCGCGCCAATTGGAACTTCAGCCTGGCGATCTCGGCCCGCGCCGACACCGCATCGCGCGCCATTTCGGCGATGATCCGCTTCAGCGCGGCGATGTCGTCAGGCAGTTCTTCCGGGCTCGGCACGGGCCCGATTATCGCACGGGTCTGGGCTTCGACTTCGTCTCAACCAGCAGGTGAGTTAATCCGCCGCAGCTCAGCCGGCCAGCTCCGGCCGCCAGGTTCGCCGCGGCATTCGCCAATCGATGCCTTCCAGCAGCATCCCGAGCTGCGCCGAACGCGATCACGACCTTACCGTCGGCCGGCGCAGGGCCGCACACAAACCGGCCCTTCTCCAGTCGCTTGGCGAACAGGCACAGACCCTGCCCGTCCCACCACAGCACCTTGATCAGATCGCCGTGCCGACCGCGAAACACAAACAGATGGCCGCAGAACGGATCCTGCGCCATTCGCTCCTGGACCGCGGCGGCAAGCCCGTCAAAGCCCTTTCGCATGTCGGTGCGACCGACCGCCAGCCACACGCGCGTGCCTGCCGGCAGACCGATCATTGCAATAGCTCGATCACCTGCCGCAGCATCTCAGGCGACACCGCGCCGCGAAGACACACGCGCGTGCCGCACCCGAACGTGATCTCGATCATGCCGCTGCGCCGGGCTGCGGCGCGGCTCGTTCGCTTCCGGCACGATCTCCACCGGCAGCATGGTGACGCTTTGCTTCGCCCGCCCGCGGCTTCGGCGCCATCTCGCGCCGCCATTTAAAAACCTGGTTCGCGTTTACATCATGACGCCGCGCCACGATCGAAACCGAGCGCCAGGCTCCAGCGTCTTGGCCACGATCCGGCGTTTCAATGCCCGGGTCCATTGGCGACGCTTGGAGCCATTGGAGCTTCGCTTAGTGTCCACTACGCCGTTGGTGGACACTTCCGTTACGGTCTCTGCCATCCCCCGATCATCGCCCCAAGGGACGATCAACGGCAGGCGCCCTTCACCGAGCGCTTACGATGGTGGCGACGATGATGATCCTGAAGTCGCAGCTCGGCAGGGGCGCCGATCCGACCACGGCAGCGTTCTGGTTCGTCATGTCGATGGCGCTGCTGGTCGGGGCCATCCTCGCCTACCCTATGAACTGGTGGCTGGTCCGTTACCATCTGAAGCACGGCATGACGACGATCCGCCCCGCCACCGGAGCGACTGTTGCCGCATCGCAGGCACGTGACGGGCGCGTCGCCCACGCCGGCATGGCCGAGATGTCTTCCGGGATGGAGGCCATGGCGATGGGCCTTGCGGCAAAACCCCAACCTCCCGTCCCGGTGATGGCACTATTCTCGTTTTTTGTCCTTGCGGTCGGCCTCGTGGTCACCTCAATCGTTGCGCCGATGTAAACCTGCCTCAGGAGCCGTGGGGCGGGTCGAGCGAACGCGCAACCCGCCACCGGTTCAGTGGGCGGCACGGCGGGTTACGCTCCGCTCACCCGCCCTACACTTGCTGCCTCATCGCCGCAATCAGGTTCCGCGGAATGTTCTTCCTTACGGTGAACCTGGTCGGCCAACCTCGCACAGACGCGTGGGTCGATCCGGTTGACGCTTCAACCGGATCAAAGCCCTAGGTCGGAAAGGCACGGGTGATCGTCCGGTCGCCGCCCAAGGGGCCAATGGTATTTCCGGTCGGCTTTACCGATCGGCAGATCGTTGATCGAAGCGAAGCGTTGCTGCATCACACCATCAGCATCGAATTCCCAATTCTCGTTTCCATAAGAGCGGAACCAGTTGCCGCTGTCGTCGTGCCACTCATAAGCGAACCGCACGGCGATTAGGTTATCGGTAAAGGCCCACATTTCTTTGATCAGGCGGTAATCGAGTTCTTTGTTCCATTTGCGGGTTAGAAAGGCGACGATCTCAGCGCGCCCGTTGATGAATTCCGCTCAATTCCGCCACCGGCTATCCTCAGTATAGGCGAGTGAAACTCGGTGCGGATCACGGCTGTTCCAGCCGTCCTCGGCCATCCGGACTTTGGCTATCGCGGTCTCGCGCGAAAACGGCGGGATCGGCGCAGGCATGAGAACCTCCCTTCATAGCCGTGGCATCCTTGAAAATCCTGCCGCTCCTGTCATATCGACACTCTTGTCTTACTGTGCGGCGGCCCGCATTGGTACGTGCGCCTTTAGGAAGCTGCGGACGCGGTTGATCGTGCGTTCCTTCAGGTCCGGCGGCTCGCGCCAGGGGAAGACCGTGATCTCGGCATTGGGCGCCAGCGAGGCGACGTCGATCGAGGTCTGCAGCGGGTGCGCCGGGGTGTCGTCGGGCAGGACCAGGATCGGCGTCCGGCAGTTCTTAATGAAGTCGCGCGACACGCTGTACAGGAAATCGGGGTTTACACGGTACAAATTGTGCAAGTATTGCTCGACCTGCGCCATGTTGAGATCCGGCCGGCGCGGCAGCAACTCCGGCGCCCAGGTATCCTTGCCGGAATTGTACATGTAGTCCGGGAGTTCCGGCCGGTGCCCAACGGTCTGACAAAACACAGCGGCGATGACGCGCTGCGGCGCGCGTTGGAGAAGCTTCCCGGCGAAACAGCCGCCGATGCAGTAGCCCATGTAGAAGAACTCGCGGATGCCGAGGTGGTCCATCAGCCGGAGCTGGTCGTCGGCAAAAGCGTCCCACGGGTCGCCGGTCGGGATCGGGCCCGGTTGATTCGCCGCCGTTCGCGTTGCGCTGGTCCATCGTGATGCAGCGGAAATCGTTCTTGAACTCCTCCATCGCGTTGATCACGGCGGTCGGCCAGTTGCTGACCCGCGAGTTCAAGCCCCCGCCGGGGGTGACCACCAGCAGGAAGCCGGAGCCGGCCTCCTCGTAGCGGATGCGGACGTCGCCTTTTTGATAGAACGGCATGGCATTTCTCCTGGCCCCGTGTGGTGTTTACGCGTTTGCGCCCGTACTCGGCCGCGCGTGCGCAGGTAGGGGTCGCAAACCCGCAGATTTTCGAACTCGGCGGCAACTAGTTGTTGGTGCCGACATTGCGAGGGACACAGTAGTTGACCAGGCACTCGGGACGGTCGGCTGTTGCTACGCTCCGCAACTGAAGCACCGCCGCCCCGGCTGCGCAATAAGAGGCATTGGCAACAACAAAGTCCCCGAAGACAGCCTGACTGATAAAGACGAAGCCGTGGGCTGCGATCAGACCTTGAAGATCAGCGCAGGTGTAGGTACGAGAATCTATTCCAGCGGCCAGCGTAGACGAACTGAGAGCCATTGCGCTCAGAATAAGAATAAGCCGCCCTGTCACGTGGCCAGCCCGTGTTATTGGGCGGCGGCTCGCATCGGCACGTGCGCCTTTAGGAAGCTGCGCGCGCGGTTGATTGTGCGTTGCCTAAGTTCCTCCGGCTCCTTCCACGGGTAAACCGTGATCTCGGCGTTCGGCGCCAGCGACGCCACGTCGATCGAGGTCTGCAGCGGATGCCCTGGTACATCATCCGGCAGCACCAGCATCGGCGTGCGGCAGTTCCTGATGAAGTCACGCGACACGCTGTACAGGAAATCGGGCTGCACGGCGTACAGGTTGTGCAGGTATTTCTCGATCGTGTCCGCGGACACATCGGGACGCCGGTTCATGAAGTCGGGAACCCAGTTCTCCTTGCTATGCCGGTACATGACGGTCGGGTTTTCCGGCCGATGGCCGACGCTTTGGCAGAACACTGCGGCGACGACGCGGTTGGGCGCCCGCTGCATCAGCTTTCCGGCAAAGCAACCGCCGATGCAGTAGCCCATATAGAAGAACTCGCGGATGCCGAGATGGTCCATCAGCCCCAGCTGGTCGTCGGCGAACGCATCCCAGGGGTTATCGACCTGCACTGGGCCGGTCGATTCACCACCGTTGGCGTTGCGCTGGTCCATCGTGATGCAGCGAAAATCGTTCTTGAACTCCTCCATCGCGTTGATCACGGCGGTCGGCCAGTTGCTGACCCGCGAGTTCAGGCCTCCGCCGGGGGTGACCAACAATGGGAAGCCGGAGCCGGCCTCCTCGTAGCGGATGCGGACGTCGCCCTTTTGGTAGAATGGCATGGCTGTTTCTCCTTGCTAGTGTGGCCTCGACTACGCCCGCATCTCTTCCAGCCGCATGCGCAGCTAGCGATTCTTAGCCCAAACCCGGAGGCTTTTCGGTTCTAGCGGCGTGGCGCAAATCGTCGGCTCCACTCCGGCTGCCCTCGCTACGCCGCCAGCCTTTGTCGCGCGGCGCCTTTGATCATCGCGGCGCCCTTTTCGGCGATCATGATCGTCGGCGCGTTGGTGTTGGTCGAGGTGACCGCCGGCATCACCGAGGCATCGATGACCCGCAGCCCTTCGAGACCGTGCACGCGTAGTTCGCTGTCGACGACGCTCATCGGGTGCGAACCCATCATGCAGGTGCAGCTGGCGTGGTAGCATGTGCTGCCGTTGCGCCGCGCGTAATCGAGCAACTCGTCGTCGGTCTGGACATGGCGGCCGGGCAGGCTTTCTTCCCGGACGAACTGCTTTAGCGCGGGTGCGGCGAAAATCCGCCGCGCAAGGCGCAACCCACCGATGATGGCGCGCCGGTCGGTTTCTTCCGACAGGTAGCGCGGGTTGATCGCCGGCATGTCGCCGGGCCGGGTCGACTTGGCCTCGACATAGCCGCGCGACAAGGGCCGCATTTGCCATGCGCCAGCGCTGAGGCCAGGCGTCTCCTCGAGTTGGCCCATCTGGCCGTCCTTGAAGCTGCCCGGCGCGAACGTGCATTGCATGTCGGGCGTCGCCAATTCCTCCAACACCTTGGCCGAGGCGGCGACGATCGAGGGGCTGTAGCTCAGCATCCCTTTGCCGGCGATCAGCCAGCGCATGAATTCGGCGGCGAACGGCAGGCCGCGCTGCCGCTCGTTGGCGGTTTGGGCGCCGACGACCGGATAGGAGACGCGAGCGACATAGTGGTCCTGCATGTTCTTGCCGACGCCGCGCAGTTCATGCGCGACGGGTACGCCGATCTTGGCGAGATGCTCGGGATCGCCGACGCCCGACAGCTGCAGGATGTGCGGCGAGCCGACGGCGCCCGCCGAGAGGATCACCTCATGCCCGGCTTCGGCCCGTTCGATGACTCCGTTGCGCGAGAATTCGATGCCTGAGGCGCGCTTTCCGTCGAACAGGACGCGATGCACCAACGCGTTGGTGACGAGTTCGAGGTTCGGCCGCTTCAGCGCCGGCCGCAGATAGGTGCGCGCGGTGCTGGCGCGGCGGCGCCCGCCGCGGGTCTGCTGGCACCAGCCGATACAGTCGCCGTGACCAGGGGGCAGGTCGTTCAGGTCCTCGCGGTATTCGAGCCCGACCTGCTTGCCGGCCTCGATCACCGTCGCGCAGATCGCCGGCCGGTCCGTCTTCGAGGTGTAGAGCGGCCCCTCCTTGCCGCGCACCGCGTTGCCCTCGCCTTCCCAGCGCTCGGCCTGGCGGAAATAGGGCAGGCAATCGTCCCACGACCAGCCGCGGTTGCCGAGCTGCGCCCAGTGGTCGTAATCCTCAGGTTGGCCGCGGATGTAGATCATCCCGTTGATCGAGGAGGAGCCGCCGATCACCCGCCCGCGCGTGTAGACGATGGCGCGGCCGTTGATCCCGGGATCGGGCTCGGACCGAAACTTCCAGGTCAGGGTATCGTGGTCGAGCATCTTCATGAAGCCGGCCGGGACGTAAATCAGCGGGTTCCAGTCCTGCCCGCCCGCCTCGATCAGCAATACTTTCGTACCGGGATCCTCAGTCAGCCGATTGGCCAGCACGCAGCCGGCCGACCCCGCTCCGACGATGATGTAATCAGCTTGCATGCGTAACGCTCCCCGGCCCCTGGTTAGCCCCGCCAGACGGCTTATTAGCGTGTCTACTCTACCACATCGTGGCCGCACCGAAAGATCGCCTAAGCGGACCCCGGCATACGGACCGACAAGCTATTCTGGCGGAAGACGGCGTAAGCCGGCGCCTCAATGAAAGTAGCGTCCCGAGTCGATGACCATCGTCTGGCCGGTCATGGTCTCGGTGCGGCACATCGTGACCACCATATCGGCACAGTCGTCCTTGTCGGCCGGCTTTTTCAGCAGCGACGTGGCCGCGGAGTTCTGGATCTGCTCGGCCCGCAGATTAGCCGTCGCGCGCGTGCCCTCCAGCAGGCCCGGCGCCACGCAATTGACCAGCGTCTCCGGCGCCAAGGCCACCGCCATGCAGCGGGTCAGGTGGATCAGCCCTGCCTTCGACACCGCATAGGCGATCGACGAGCCGGTTGGCCCCACCCCAGCCACGGATGAGATGTTGACGATGCGGCCGCGGCTTTGCGCCTTCATGACCGGCGCTACCGCCTTCATAAGACGCATCGGCCCGGTCAGGTTGACGGCGATAATCTTGTCCCACACCTCGATCGTAAGATTGTCGAGGTCGTCGAACGGGATCGCCTTGTTGTAGGCGGCGTCGTTGACGAGAATGTCGAGCCGGCCGAAGCGCCCGGTGACCTCGCCGACCACCCCCTCCACCGCCGTGCCGTCGGTGATGTCGCAAGCGAATGCCGCGGCGTTGATCTGGTACCGAGAGGTCAGCTCTCGGGCGACGCCCTCCCCCTGGTCGCGGCTCTGCGCATACATGACGGCGACGTGCACACCCTCCTTCGCCAGCGCGTGGCAGATACGCTGGCCGAGCCCGCCATTGCCGCCCGTCACCAGGGCAACCGCGCCGTTGAGGTCCATCAGCTCTCTCCTGCATGCGGGTGCGCAATTGCCTCGCAGCGCGTCCCGGTGTCCGCTGACATTTTGTTGGCCAGCCGACGGGCGGGCAAGCTACTGACCGCGCCTGAGCGCCAAGGCGACCTGGTTGCTTCGGTCGGCTACCAGGCGGCGTCAAGCAGGGTGCGGATCACCGCCGGCCCGTCGATCTTGCGCGGATTAGTGTGGATCCAGCGGTCGTGCATCGAATTTTCGGCGATTAGATCGAGCTGGTCCTCTCTGACCCCGACATCGCGCAACCGGGTCGGCAGACCGAGCCCGGCAATCAATCCCGAAACCGCGTCGGCTGCCATCGTGTCCGGTTGCCCGAGAGCGTCGCTGACCCGCGCCTGCTTGTCCGCGTTCACCGTATGGTTGAAGCGCAACACGTGGGGCAGCATGACGCACGAGGTGTAGCCGTGCGGCACGCCGGCGGTGCCGCCCAAAACATGCCCGATGCCGTGGCTGGCACCCTTGCTTACCCCGGTTTGCGAGCCGACCATCGACATCCATGCGCCGATCTGACAGTCGAGCCGCGCGTCGAGATCGGCGGGGTCGGTTTTGACCGCCGCCAAACCCTTGCCCAGCAGGCGCAACGCATGAAACGCCGCACCCTCGGAGATCGGCTGGCCGTTGACCGAGCAGATGTCCTCGACAGCGTGGTCCACAGCGCGGATGCCGGTCGACAAAAACAGCCATTCGGGTGTCGGCACCGCCGCCTGCGGATCGAGAATGACGGTGCGCGGGATCATCAAGGGATGGCTGAAGCTCTCCTTGACGTGGCGCCGGGTGTCGGTGCAGCCCGCGCCGGCCGAGAACTCGCCCGCCGACAATGTCGTCGGGATGGCGATCATGCGCACCCCAGGCGGCTTGACCTCGGGGCGCCGCGCCGTGCCGTCGGCAGCGATCGTAGCGCGGTAATCGTCGAGCTGCTCGGGCGCGGTTACCCCGTTGCCGAGGCACAGGCCCACCATCTTCGCCGCATCGGTGACCGAGCCGCCGCCAATCGTGACGATCAGATCGGCGCCGGCCTCGCGCGCTGCGTTGGCCGCGGCAACGACATCGCTGCGTGGGGTGTGCGCGCCGATCTTTGCGCAAACACCGGCAAAGCGGTTGCCGAGCATCTGCCGCAGCCGGTCGACATAATCGGTCTCACGCGCCAAGGTGCCGCTCGCCAGCACAAAGACGGCGCGGGCGTCGAGCCGGTCGACCTCCTGCGCCAGCGCCTCGGTGTAGGCTTTCCCGAAGACGACGCTTTCCATTGCCGGAAACCGGTAGGCTCCGCTGAGCATCGAATTTCTCCCAAACTTACCGTCGCCGCCGATCCGGTGTCTGTGATGAGAGCGTTGCCTGTTGATTTAGCGGCAACGCCACGACCCGTCTCGCGAAATCCGAGCGCCGGTCCTCCCTGCGCAACAGTGGGTACCGTCACGCGCTTGAACCATAACGCCGGCGCCGCCCAGACCAATGCTGAATTATACCGAGAAACCTGATATTTGTATCGTCTGTGGCCGTGAGGACTGCCCATAGTGACGAGCGGGCATCAAAGAGGTGTGAAGACCAAGGTCGTGCTGACAGTCGATACCGAACCGTCGGTCGCCGGGGCATTGCGCGAGAACGAAGCCCATACCCCGCTGATCCACGAGCCGGTGGCGGGCGTGGTCGACGGCAAGAGCGAAGGGCTGGGCTTTCTCGTGGAGACGCTGAGGGGGCACGGGTTGGTCGCGACCTTTTTCGTCGAGACTGTCCATACGCGCTACTTTCCCGACACGGCCATGGGCGGCTACGTCGACCACCTGCTGCGCGCAGGCCAGGACGTGCAATTGCATTTGCACCCTTGCTGGCTGTCGTTCGAGGACGGCAAGTTCGACCGCTCCAACCCGGCCTGCGACCATTGTCACGAGTTGGAAACCGGGCGCCTGGTAGCGCTGATCGGCCAAGGTGCCGATCAAATCGCCGCCTGGACCGGGGTGCGGCCGAGCGGCATGCGCTCGGGCAACTTTTCCACCGCGCTATCGGTATTCGAGGCGATGAGCCAGGCAGGCCTGCGCCATGCATCCAACATCTGCCTCGCGGTCCATCGCCCGCCGGAGCCGGAACTGGCAGTGACCGGTGGTGCTCATGACTTTGCCGGCATCCGCGAACTTCCGGTAACCTGCTTTGTCGATGTCGGCCCGGTAGGGCGCCGACGCCTGCGCCCGATGCAAGTCACCGCGTTGACCGCGCGCGAGCAGATCAGCTTGCTCAATGCGGCACACGATCATGGAAACCCCGTCGTGGTGATCGTCACACATCCGTTCGAGTTCGTCAAAAGGCGGGATTTCCGCTACACCAACCTCCGGCCTAATCGGATAATCCAGGACCGTTTTCGACGCTTGTGCGCGTTCCTAGCCGAAAACACTGAGAGGTTTGAGGTCGTGCCGCTCGCTGTTGCCGCGGATACGATAAACAATGGTCGGGTGTGGACCGAACTGACCGGGAATGCGTTTAACTCGATCGTTCGCGTGGTCACCAACGTGGTTAACGATCACCTGGGATTCATCTAACGTGGAATGAGATGGCGCGTTAGAAAACGTCGGTCGAGCTGAACGGTGTCGGTGCTGAGGGGTCGAGGATCGGGACGAACACGGCAATCGACGAGATGGCTTTGCCGTGACTCCGGTATCCGGCTCTCCGAGAGCAATCTCTCTAAACCGTTTGACCATCGCCAAATTCGAGCGTCTGTGCACTGTCAACTGCTTCCGTTTTGCGCCACACGAATTTCACAAATTCCATCGTCTAAAGCACTGCCTCTCCTCGAAGGCTTGATTACGCTGCCGGGTCTGAGAGAGTTTTTATCGCCTTCGTCGTCTATGAACTCGCCGCTCCATGAGCGGCAAATTGAATTGGCCGCCGCTTTGCGGGCACGACGATAGGCAGCGTAGTAGCGACCGTGCCCAGACGGCTTTTTTCTACCCAACGGGAGCTTCCACAGCTATCCATGCCCTTTGGGGGCGGGGACCCCGTCAGGGTGCGCGCCCGTTTTGGCAGCTATCGCGGACTCGCGCGGCTCCTGCTTGCCTACTTTGAAAACGGCATCGGCGGCTACCGCCGCCTCAAGAAAATCCGCTGGGACAGGGTGGAGCGCGTCGTCTTTGTATGCCATGGCAACATTTGCCGCAGTCCGTACGCAGAGCGGCGCGCCGCGACTTACGGTTTGCCCACGGCGTCCTTTGGCCTATCGGCGGACACCGGAGCGCCAGCCGACCCGAGTGCACTCAGTGTTGCGGCACGACGAGCGATCGAGCTGGCGGAGCATCGCGCCTGTGCGGCCGAGGATTTCGAATTTCACAACGGTGACCTGCTGATCGTCATGGAGCCACGGCAAGCACGCGCGATGCTGCGATGTCTGCCGACCGTGCCCTGCCAAGTGACCCTGCTTGGCCTGTGGAGCCGGCCTCGTCGCCCGCACATTCACGACCCGCACCGTTCGCGTGAAGCATATTGGGAGCAGTGCTTCAACGTCATCGATTCCGCTGTACAGGGCATTGCCGAGCGGACGCGTCTGAGCCCCCCAGATGGGAGATAGGACGGCGCACCCGCCGGCTATCCTGCTCGGCGCGGATACGCCGATCGGCCTTACGATCATTCGCGATCTCGGGGAGCACGGTGTCCCGGTCCATGCCATTGCGCGCTCACGCAAGGGCATCGGCCTCTATTCCAGATGGACCACCAGCGGTTATTCGCGCCCGCCTGACGACGATGCGATGATTGAGCTTTTGAACCGGATCGCGGCGGAGCAGGGCGCTCGTTATCTGCTGGCGGTCTCCGAGAGAGACCTTCTTTTTATACGCGCCGCCGCCGATGAAGGCCGACTGGTTGGTCTGCAGGCGTTGGTGCCGATGGCGGCGCAACTCGCGATCGTGGGCGACAAGGCCGCGACCTACGCCGTCGCCCGCGAGGTTGGCGTGCCGGTGCCGGCGACTTGGCAGCCTCGAAGCGGTCCCGTAGCCGATGAACCACCCGAAAATCTGACCTTTCCTTGCGTTCTCAAATGGAGCAATCCTGAAAGTGTCAGCAGCGCGCTGTCCGACCGTGGCATCGAATTTCTCAAGGCGGAGTATTGCTACGATCGCGCCGAACTCGCCCGCGCGCTCGCGCGCTACGCGGCCTACGGCCACTATCCGCTGGTCCAAGCGTTCTGCTCCGGCGGCGGTCTGGGCCACATGATTTTTCTAGATCGCGGGGAGGCCCTGTTGCGCCTTCAGCACCGCCGTATCTCCGAATGGCCCCCGGAAGGCGGAACATCGACGGTCTGCCAAAGCCTGCCGCTCTCGATCAATGCCGGGCTGTTGGCAAAATCGGAGGCGCTGCTGCGACGGATCGGCTGGCAGGGGGCCGCGATGGTCGAATACCGCCTCGATCCGCGCACGGGGCAAGCAGCCCTGATGGAGGTCAATGGGCGCTTCTGGGGCAGCCTGCCGCTCGCCTACCATGCAGGCGTACCTTTCGCGTGGTACACCTATGCCGTCCTCGGCCTCGGTGTGAGACCCCATCCGCCCCCTTACCGCGCCGGCGTCAGGTGCCGATACATGATCCCGGAGACGCGGCGCCTCTTAACCCTGATGCGTCAACGCGGCCGCACGCAAAATCGGGCGCTCTCGTTCTCGGTGGTCGGCGAGGTGATCGAGTACGTCCGTCAGTTCTTCAGCCCGAGCAGCAGATATTTCGTGTTCACTTTTCGCGACCCAAGACCGTTCTTCGCGGATATGGGCTTCGCGATCCGCAATGCGGTCCGCCGCGTCATGGTCCTCTGGCGCCGGTCCGACGGAGACCACCACAACCAGCCCGCCGCGGCGCCTGATGGTTGTGAACCGAGCTAAGCTCAAATCCGCTCAACTCGCCCGTCACCAACGTGGTCAACAGAGCGGGTCGATCTGCGACTAGCTCGGAACGCGTCAGCGCGGGCTTGACCCGCGGATCCGCGTCGTTCGTGCAATTTCGGGGAGTGGCCGAAATGAGGCCGGCCAGTCCCCGATCTCGGCAATTACATCGCGGCCATACGGCCGGCGCGGCGCTTGGCCAGCGGCGTCACCGGTTCCACCGCCGGCGGGGCCTGCACCTTCTTGGTCGAGCGCGGCAAAGTCCAATCCCACTCGTCCGCGCCCATCTGGTAATGGCGATTGTTCTGGGACGGGTTGCGGTTGACCATGTGGCGATTGTGAAGCGGGTGGGTGACGCTGCGGACCTCGTGCTCGATCGTAAACAGGAGCTTGCCGGTGTCGAGGCAGGCGATGTCCTGCCAGCGGTATTGGTACTGATCGCTTTCCTCGGTGATCAGCCCGCGCTTTTCGAGTTCGTCATGCGGCCCCGAAAATTCCTGGGCATAGACCTGCAGGTGATGGCCGTCGAATTCCGGCAGTTTCTTGTCGGTCTCGCGGAAGATCAGCTCCTGTCTGGCCCCGGCGCGGACGTGGGCGGCGCGGCCCTCGCCATTCTCCTTGACGCAGGCGGGCGTGTAGAAAATCTCGCGATAGAACCGAGCGATGCCATCGGCAGTCCCCTCGGGCACGGTGAACTCGACATAGGGCATGCCGAGATTGATGTAGCCAAACCGCTCCTCATCGGGCTCATAAAGGCGGAACTTGTTGCCCCATGGGCAGGTTGCCTCGACATAGGCATTGTGCTGCTTGCAGTCGAACTTGGTGTCGGCGAGCTTTTTCTTGGCTTCGCCGAGACGCTCGCACAATTCCTCGAGCGACGGGACGACAAGCCCGACATGGCCGCGCAGCACGTTCGGCTCCCCGGTCGGCAGATGGAACTGGCTGTTCCCGACATTGACCCACATGTTGTTGGTGCCGGGGAACATGAAGGGATCGCGGGTCAGGCCGAGCGCCGACAGATAAAACTCGGATGCTAGCCCTTGATTATTGACTCTGAGATTCACGTGTTCGAGACCGACCAGGTTGCCGACATCCTCGGCCGTGCGGTCATAGAGTTGTTGCGCCATAGGGACCTCCAATTTTACCCGGTCGGCGGCGTTGCCGACCGGCACTGTGAAAATCGGCGTTCGCGGTGCGAGCGTGCGGGTTTCGCGCCGCCGCGCCGTCGCCAGCATGCGCCGATATCAAAACAGCTTTTCGAACCGTTCGTCTACCGGTACGCGATAGCCGTTGGCAAGAGCATTGGTTTCATTGGCCATGCCGACGACCGCCAGCAGCTCGGCCAACATCTGCGGCGTCATGCCCTGCTTCTTCGCCGCAGCGGCGTGCGAGGCGGTGCAATAGGCGCAACCGTTGCTGGCGCTGACCGCGAGATAGACCAGTTCCTTGGTCAATGGGTCGAGCGCGCCCGGCGCCATCACCTGCCGGATGCTCTCCCAAATGCGCCGCAAGGTCGGCGGGTCGTTGGCCAGCGCCTTCCAGAAATTGTTGATCCAGTCGGTGCCGCGCGTCTTCATGATGTCGTCATACACCGCGCGCACCTCGGCGCTCGCCCGGTCGTATTCGACCAGCGGGACCATCGTCATCATTTGCCTCCGGCGTCCGCGCGCCTCAGTTCCCGGCCGAGCCGCCCCGATGCGAACAAGCCGAGCATACGCAGATCGCTGATCAGCGACCAGCCCGGATGCCCAAAGGTCTCGGGTCGGTTGTGCTCGAAGACCAGATGCCCGAGCCAGGCGAGCGCGTAACCCGCGAGCGGCGCGGCGATCAGCCAACGCCAGTCGCGCGTGACGCCGGCCATGGCCAGCGCGCAGAGCCCGAACGTCGTGCCAAGATAGTGCAACCCCCGGCTGCGCGGATCGCGGTGCGCCGCAAGATAGTGCCGCCAGAACTCGCCATAACTCATGGCGCGCGGTGCTTGTAAAGCGCCGGCTGGCATCGTAAGTCAGCGGCCATCGTCATCCCAGTAGACTGCGGAGTTGCACGATGGGCTTTAAAGTAGCGGTGGTCGGCGCCACCGGCAATGTCGGGCGCGAAATCCTGACGACGCTCGCCGAGCGCGACTTTCCCGTCGATGAGGTCGTGGCGCTGGCATCGTCACGCTCGGTCGGCAAAGAGGTCTCCTTCGGCGAGGATGACGTCCTCAAGGTGCAGAACCTCGAAACCTACGACTTTCGTGGTATCGATATCGTGCTGTCCTCGCCCGGCGCCAAGGTGTCGGCGCAATTCGCACCGCGCGCGACCAAGGCGGGGGCGGTGGTGATCGACAACACCTCGTGCTTCCGCATGGAGCCCGACGTGCCGCTGGTCGTGCCCGAGGTCAACCCCAAGGCGATTGGCGAGTATCAAAGGCGCGGCATCGTCGCCAACCCGAACTGCTCGACGATCCAGATGGTGGTGGCGTTGAAGCCGCTGCACGATCTCGCCCGGATCAAGCGGGTGGTGGTCGCCACCTATCAGTCGGTTTCCGGGGCGGGCCGCGCCGCAATGGACGAACTGTTCAACCAGACCCGCGCGATCTTCGTCAACGATCCGGTCAAGCCCGAGCAGTTCACCAAGCAGATAGCCTTCAACGTCATCCCTCATATCGACGTCTTCATGGACGACGGCGCGACCAAGGAAGAATGGAAGATGGCGGTCGAGACCCGCAAGATCCTCGACCCCGACATCGCGGTCACCGCGACCTGCGTGCGTGTCCCGGTGTTTATCGGTCATGGCGAGGCTGTCAATGTCGAATTCGAGCGGGCGCTCAGTGCGGATATGGCGCGCGCCGCGCTGCGCCGCGCCCCCGGCGTCAGCGTCGTCGACCACCGCGCCGACGAAGGCTATGTGACCCCGAACGAGGCGGCCGGCGAGGATCTGGTTTATGTCAGCCGCGTCCGACGCGACCCGACGGTTCCGTACGGTCTCAGCTTCTGGGTGGTCGCCGACAATCTGCGTAAAGGGGCCGCGCTCAATGCGGTGCAGATTGCCGAAATCCTGGTCGCAGAGCATCTCGGCGGCAAGCGCGCCCCCGCCCGCTCGAATGTCGAGCCGCTGCGCCGCAAGGCGGGGTAACGCGCCGACTACAGCCCGTGGCCGCCCCTCGCCCCGACCCGCATAGCAGGAGCGCGAGGGGGCGGCAGATGACGGATCTCGCAGGTCTGGCCTCGGTAGCAATATGACCGCTGAAGCGGCACCGACGGCACTGGCGCCCCGCGTGCCCGATCGCTTTCTTGGCCGGCCGATCTCGCCGCTGACCCGGCGTCGGCTCGACAGCTTTCGCGCCAATCGGCGCGGCTTCTGGTCGCTGTGGATTTTTCTCGTCCTGTTTACCGTCTCGCTATTCGCCGAGTTCATCGCCAACGACCGGCCGATCCTGGTCCATTTCGCCGGCGCCTGGTATTTTCCGATCTTCACCGATTATCCCGAAACCGCGTTCGGCGGCGAGTTCCCGACCGAGGCCGACTACCGCGACCCGGCCGTACAACAGCTGATCGGCGCCAAGGGCTGGATGATCTGGCCGCCGATCCCGTTCCACTACGATACGATCAATTACAATCTGCCGAGCCCGGCGCCCTCCCCGCCCTCGCGAGTCAATTGGCTCGGCACCGATGATCAGGGCCGCGACGTGCTGGCGCGGCTGATCTATGGCTTTCGCATCTCGGTCTTGTTCGGCCTGACCCTGACCGCGATCTCCTCGGTGATCGGGGTCGCCGCCGGCGCGGTCCAGGGCTATTTCGGCGGTATCGTCGATCTCGGCTTTCAGCGCTTTATCGAGATCTGGTCCGGGCTGCCGGTGCTTTATCTGCTGATCATCATGGCGAGCTTCGTCGAGCCCAATTTCTGGTGGCTCCTAGGCTTGATGCTGCTGTTCTCGTGGATGAGCCTGGTCGATGTCGTGCGCGCCGAGTTTCTGCGCGCCCGCAATTTCGACTATGTGCGGGCCGCGCGCGCGCTCGGCGTTCCCGACCGGGTCATCATCCTGCGTCATGTATTGCCCAACGCCACGGTGGCGACGATCACCTTTCTGCCGTTCATTTTGAACGGCTCGATCACCACATTGACCTCGCTTGACTTTCTCGGCTTCGGCCTGCCGCCGGGCTCCGCATCGCTCGGTGAGTTGCTGGCCCAGGGCAAGGCCAATCTGCAGGCGCCGTGGCTTGGCCTCACCGCGTTTTTCGCGCTGGCGCTGATGCTGAGCCTGTTGATCTTTGTCGGCGAGGCGGTGCGCGACGCATTCGATCCGCGCAAGGTGACCTTGTGAGCGGAGCGCCCGGCGCCCGGCCCTTGCTCGACGTCCGCAACCTGAGCGTCACCTTCGCCGGCCGCGGCCGGGCGCCGCCGGTCGAGGCGGTCCGGAGGGTGACGTTTGCGCTCGACCGCGGGGAAACCCTGGCGCTGGTCGGCGAGAGCGGCTCGGGCAAGAGCGTCACGGCGTTGTCGATCTTGCAGCTGCTGCCCTACCCGCTCGCCGCGCACGCGCTGGACAGCAGCATCCGCTTTGCCGGCGAGGAGCTGGTCGGCGCCCCGCCCGAGCAGTTGCGCCGGGTCCGAGGCGGCCGCATCGCGATCATCTTTCAGGAGCCGATGACCTCGTTGAACCCGCTGCACACGCTCGAGCGGCAGGTCGCCGAAATCCTGCTCGTCCACCGGCGGATGTCGCCGCGCGCGGCGCGAGAACGCACCCTCGAATTGCTGCGGCTGGTCGGCCTGCCCGACGCCGAGAGCCGGCTCGGCGCCTATCCGCACCAGCTTTCGGGCGGTCAGCGTCAGCGGGTCATGATCGCAATGGCGATCGCCAACGAGCCCGATATTCTGATCGCCGACGAGCCGACGACGGCACTCGACGTAACCATCCAGGCGCACATCCTCGCCCTGCTTCGAGAATTGCGCGATCGGCTCGGCATGGCGCTGTTGCTGATCACCCACGATCTGACGATCGTGGGCAGGATGGCCGAGCGGGTCGCGGTGATGACCCAGGGCGAGATCGTCGAGGCCGGCCCGACCGCGACCGTCTTCGACCGGCCGCGCCATCCCTACACCCGGCGCCTGCTGGCGGCGGAGCCCAAAGGCCGGGCCGCACCCGCTAACCTTACAGCACCGCTGCTGATCGAGGCGGAGGGGGTGCGCGTGTGGTTTCCGGTCCGGCGCGGCTTCCTGCGCCGGGTCACGGGCCACGTCAAGGCGGTCGACGGCGTCTCGTTGGCGCTGCGCGCCGGCTCCACCTTGGGCATCGTCGGCGAAAGCGGCTCAGGCAAAACCACGCTTGGCCTGGCACTGTTGCGTCTGACCGCGGCGCAAGGGCACATCCGTTTTGCCGGTCGCGACATCGTGGCGCTGACTGGGCGGCAGTTGCGGCCGTTGCGGCGTGAGATGCAGATCGTCTTCCAGGACCCGTTTTCGAGCCTGTCGCCGCGGCTGTCGGTGGCGCAAATCGTCGAAGAGGGGCTGAAGGTGCACAATCTCGCGGCCAGCGCGGCCGAGCGCCGAAAGCTGATCGAGACCGCGCTCGTCGAGGTCGGGCTCGACCCCGAGGCCGCCGATCGCTATCCACACGAGTTCTCCGGCGGTCAGCGCCAGCGCATTGCCATCGCCCGCGCGTTGGTCCTGAAGCCGCGCCTCGTCGTGCTCGACGAGCCGACTTCGGCGCTCGACATGTCGGTGCAGGCGCAGATCGTCGAATTGCTCCGCGAGCTGCAGGAGCGCCGCGGCCTCGCTTATCTGTTCATTAGCCACGACCTGCGCGTCGTGCGCGCGCTGGCGCATCAGATCATGGTCATGAAGGACGGCCGGATCGTCGAATCGGGGCCGACCGAGCGCATCATGACCGCGCCTGAGCACCTCTACACCCGCGCCCTGATGGCCGCCGCCTTCGACCTCGCCCCCACGCCTGCGTAACCCGTCGCGCCGCCGGCGGATTGATAAACACGTCGGCGACCGGGACGGCCCGGCGTCAAACTCGCGGTTCGGTTAACCGGTCCTTAGGCAATATCTTCGAGGATGGCGCTCTCGTCGACTATTGCCTCGGAGCCCATCATGCCCGGTCGGCCGCCGCATTCGCGCCTACCCGCCGTGGCGGTAGCTGCGCGGCAGGATATGGCCCACATCGGCGATGGCCGCAGAGCCGGGCTGGGGCGGACTTGATGACCATCGATCCTTATTTCGTCTGGCTGACCGGTTTCGCCGGGCTGATGATCGCTGCGGCGATCATCGATTTCCGCCGCCTGGTCATTCCCAACCCGCTGATCGGGGGGTTATGCATCTTGTGGCTGCTGCATCTTGAGACCACTTCCCGCGCCACTCCGGCCGCCACGCTCGCGGCCATCGGCTGCGCCGCGGCGGTTTTTCTCGTCGGCGCCGTGCCGTTTTCCCGCGGGCTGATCGGCGGCGGCGACGTCAAGCTGTTGGCCGCGGCGACATTGTGGGCCGGCGCCGACGCGCTCCCGCCGCTGCTTCTGCTGACCGCCCTGATCGGCGGTTTGCTGGCCCTGGTGTTGCTGACCCCGCTGGGCGCGCGGTTCGCCGCGTCGCACAGCGACGGTGGCCCGGAGCCGGCCGGTGGCGGGCTTGCGGCGCGCCGGACGCCGGTGCCCTACGGGGTCGCGATCGCTGCTGCCGCGCTGGTCGTGACCATTGCACCGGAGCTCGGCTGAGAGGCGGCGATGCGGCTGCGCACCCTGATCCTGTTCGCGATCGCCCTCCTTCTCGCCGGCGGCACCGCCATCCTCGTGCGTTCGTGGCTGTCGCAACGGCCGACGGTTGCCGCGGTCGCCCCCGCGCCCCGGCCAGCGCCGCAAAAGTCGATCATGGTCGCGCGCGCCGCGATCGCCCGCGGACAGATCCTCAAACCCGCCGATTTCACCGCGCAGCCATGGCCCGACGCCGCGATCACTGGCGACTATGTCGTCGCCGGAACCGGGCCGGCGACGTCGCTCGTCGGCGCGGTCGCCCGCGAACCCATTGCCGCCGGCGAGCCGATCATTAAGACCAAGATCGTCGTGCCCGGCGACCGCGGCTTTCTCGCCGCCGTACTCCAGCCAGGCATGCGCGCGGTCTCGGTCCCGGTCGATGCGACCACTGACGTCTCGGGCTTCGTGTTCGCCGGTGACCGGGTTGACATCCTGATCACCCTGCCGGTGCCGCAAGACGGCGCCAACGGCAACAGCGGCTACCAGCACAAGGCGGCGGAAACCGTGCTGCACGACGTGCGCGTGATCGCCATCGATCAGCACCTCGACAACAAGGACGGCCAGGCGGTGGTGGCCCGCAACGTAACCTTCGAGGTGACGCCGAAGCAGAGCGAGATCATCGCCGTCGCCAGCGAAATCGGCAAGCTGTCGCTGAGTTTGCGCAGCCTCGCCGCGGTGAAAGGCCAGAAATCGCCAGTCGTTGCCGCCGATTCTCACGACGACCCCGGCCTGCGTAACGTCACTCTTGACAGCGAGGTCAGCCAGGTTCTGCCGAAGCCGTTCACATCAAAGCAAAACCCTAACGATGGTATGGTTACCATATTGCGCGGGAATGGCAATAACGGTACATCTGTCTCGTCGCAACCCGCGTCCCGAGGTTCCTGATGTATCCGTCGCCTCGCTCCGCTGCCGCTCTAGCGTTGATGTGGCTGGGGCTCTCCGCCGCGGCTTTCGCCGCCCAGCCGAACGCGCCGGGCGCGTCGCCCGCCTCCCGCGCCCATCCGTCCTATGCCGGCGCGCCCAGCCAGATCCCGGCCAACGGCAAGCCGATTGTGCTCGAAGTCGGCAAGGGCACGTTGATCCGGCTGTCGCGGCCGGCGAGCACCGTCTTCGTCGCCAGCCCGGATATCGCCGATGTGCAGATCAAGTCCCCACAGCTGATCTACGTTAGCGCGAAAGCGCCCGGCCAGACCGTGATCTACGCCGTCGATGGCGGCGACACGGTATTGCTCAACGCACCGGTGCGTGTCGATTTCGACCTGTCGGAATTTCGCCAGTCGTTGAACCGGCTGGTGCCGGGAACCGATATCTCGGTCACTCAAGTGGATTCGAGCCTGGTGCTGAGCGGCGCCGTCGCCGATGCCGGCCAGGCGGAAAAGGCCCGCGTGCTGGCCGCCGCCGTCGCCGGCGCGGTCAAGGGCGGCCAGGTGATCAATCGACTCTCGGTCGAGACCCCGAACCAGGTCAATCTGCAAGTCCGATTTGCCGAGGTCGACCGCAACATCCTGAAGCAGATCGGCATCGATTGGAGCCGAGTGGGCAGAACGGTCAGTTTCAGCACGATCAACAACCAGAGCTTGACCGTACCAACCAATCAAATCTCGGTTGGGATGCTTTCCAACGTCATGGCGACGGTCGACGCGCTCGCCACTGAAGGCTTTCTTACCGTATTGGCCGAGCCGAACCTAACCGCAGTTTCGGGCCAGACTGCGAGCTTTCTCGCAGGGGGCGAGTTCCCTTACCCCGTAGCCCAACCGGGATCGGTGGGGAACACTGCGATAATCACCATCCAATTTCAGCAGTTCGGGGTTCAGCTAGCGTTCACGCCGACGATCGTTGATGCAAATCACCTCAGTCTTAGGGTCCGGCCGGAAGTCAGCCAGCTGGATTTCGCCAACGCGGTGACAATTTCCGGCTCTCTTGTCCCCGCACTAACCGTGCGCCGGGCTGAAACCACCGTTGATCTCGCCAGTGGGCAAAGCTTCGCGCTGGCGGGGTTACTCATGCATGACACCTCGCAAGACATTTCCAAGGTCCCCTGGCTCGGCGACATCCCGATCCTTGGCGCATTGTTCCGATCTAACAAATTTCAGAACAACGAATCGGAACTCGTGGTCATTGTCACCCCCTATCTTGTCACGCCGGCGACGACCGCGCTCGCATCCCCAACCGACGGTTTCATGATCCCGCATGACGCACAACAGGTGTTGTGGGGCGACACTTGGCGGCGGAGCCTGCCCGCACCGGCGCGCGGGCCGCTCGGCGCCGGCGGCCAAGGGCTGATCGGGCCCGCTGGGTTCCGGCTCGATTGAAAGGAGGGACACGCGATGACGCAGTATTTCTATCCAATCGCACTCGCGCTGGCGCTGGCCGCCTGCGCTCCCGGGGCCGCCGAATACACCAAGATCGAAGCGCCGAACCGGCTTCAGGTCGATGGCGCCACCAGCCAGCTGGCGCTCGCTTTCGTCCCAGGCTCGGCCCGGCTCGGCGCGGGCGAAGCCGCACATCTCGACCGGCTCGTCGCCAGTGGCGCCATACAACCAGCCGACCGGGTGGCGATCGCAGCCTCGGGCGCGCCGCCGCTGGCCGATGCACGCGTTGCAGCGATCTCGAGTCGGCTGCTGCGCTGGGGCATCGTTGCCGACGCCCGCCCGATAGCGGTGGTCCCGCCCAATCGCGCCATCGTCATGGTCGGCCGCTACGCCGTCACCCTGCCGCCCTGCCCGAATTGGAGCATGCCGCGCGCGAACGACTTCACCAACGCGCCCCCGAGCAATTTCGGCTGCGCCACTGCGGTCAATCTCGGCCTGATGGTGGCCAACCCGGGCGATCTCGCTCAGAGCCGCACGCTTGCGGCGGCGGACGGCAAGCCGGCAGCCGCCGCCGTCGGCCGCTACCTCAACGACAAGGTCGTGCTGCCGGAGGAGGCCCAATTGGGGCCAATTGCGGTGTCCTCAGGCGGCGCTCCGCCGACCGACTCATCGACCGCAGGGACAGGCGACCAGTGAAATCTCTGAGCGCGGCAGTCGCAAGCAAGCCCGTGCGCGAGGGCGTCCTCGCCGTTACCCGCGACGAGGCGACGCTCGATCGCCTGGAAGGGGTGATCCGCGAATTGCAACTGGATGACGAGCTCTCGATCGCGGATACACCCGACCTCGCATTGCACCGCATCCGCTCGGGTCTCGCGCCGCGGATCGTGCTTCTCGACCTCACCGATCTGCCGGCGCCGATCGCCGAGATCGGGGCGGTGCGGGCCATGGGCGGGGCCGATCTGGCGCTGGTCGGGCTCGGCACCGTCAACGATGTCACACTCTACCGCGACCTGCTGGCCGCAGGCGCCAACGACTACTTGGTCAAACCGCCGAGCCGTGATGCCCTGGCGGTTGTCCTGCAAAATCAAACCGGAGGCCCGGCGGCGGCCGGCGATGGCGGGCTCGGCCAGGTGATCGTGTTCGTCGGCAGCCGCGGTGGCGTCGGGGCGACGACCACCGCTGTCGGCTGTGCCTGGCTGCTCGCCGAGGATCGTGCGGAATTGACCGCCCTCCTCGATCTCGATCTGCATTTCGGCACGGTTGCGCTCAAGCTCGATACCGACCCCGGCAGCGGGTTGTACGAAGCGCTAGAGCAGCCCTCGCGCATCGACAGCCTGTTCATCGATCGGGCGATGGTCAAGGTCACCGACAATCTGCGGGTGCTGGCGACCGAGGCGTCAGCGGCACAGCATCTGATGATCGACGCCGGCGCCATCGACATGCTGCTCTACGAGCTGCGGCGCAAATTTTCGCGGGTCGTGGTCGATCTGCCGCGCGCCGCCACCCCGGTGCAGCGGGTCATGCTCGCCGCCGCGGCCCACGTGGTGGTGATCTGCGAGCGCAGTCTCGCCGGGTTACGCGACACGATCCGGTTGCAAACCCTGATGCGCGAACAGGCGCCGCAGGTTCGCCTCTGGCTGGTCGAGGCCGGCGCCAGCGGAAGCCGGGCGCTGATTGGCAAGGGCGAATTTGAAAAGGGGGTCGGCAAGGCGCTCGACATGACCATTTCCTTCGACCCGAAATCGGCGGGCGCGGCGGCCAACACAGGCCAGCCGCTTCCGGTCGCCGCCCCGCGCAGCCCGGTCGTGCGCGAATTCCGACGCCTCGCCGAACTCGTCGCCGGCCCCGCCACGAGCACTCCCAAGCGCCGTCGGTTCGCGTTGCGCTCGCTGTGGTAGGGTATTTCAAACGGCCCGAAGGCGAGAACGCGCTCGACGCGCGCATCGCCGGATTGTCTCAGCGCCGCGCCCCGAATGCGGCGGTGGCCGCGCCTCCGGCCGCCCCGGCTGCAGCGCCCCTCGCCGAGCCGGCGGCCCGCACTTCCCAAGAAGACCGTCTAGCGCGGGCGCGCGCCGAAGTCCTGGCTCGTCTAAATAGCGAAATCCGCCCCGAGCGACGGCTGATCTTGAGCCGGGGCGAGCTTGCCAAGGTCGTCGAGACCGCAGTGCAGGCCTATCTCCCGCGGAACGGGATTGAGGTCAACGCGCTCGAGCGCCGCGATCTGATCACGGCGCTGATGCAGGCGCTGCTGAGCCCGCCGATCCCGGAGGCGGAACCCGAAAAGCCCACCGGGCAGCGCCACTCCAACCGCTCGGCGATCGAGGCCGCAAAGACGCAAATCCAGCCGCTTGTCCTCGAACACATGGACGTCGCCGCCGCGGCCGCGATGCCGCGCGCCACCTTCGAGGCGCAGCTCGACGGCTGGGTCAAGGAATTGCTCGGCGAGACCAAGATCCAGCTCAATTTCGTCGAGCAGCGCGAGCTGGTCCAATCCCTGGTCGCGGACATGCTCGGCCTCGGCCCGCTCGAACCGCTGATCGAGGACGAGACCGTCACCGACATCATGGTCAACGGGGCAAAGCAGGTCTATGTCGAGCGGCGCGGCAAGCTCGAACCCACCGACGTGTCGTTCCGCGATGATCAGCACGTCATGAATGTTGCGACCAAGATCGTCACCCGGATCGGCCGCCGCATTGACGAGTTGCGCCCGCTCGTCGACGCCCGCCTGCCCGACGGCAGCCGCGTCAACATCATCATTCCGCCATTGGCGATTGACGGGCCCTCGATCTCGATCCGTAAATTTTCGAAAAAGACCATCACTCTCGACACGATGGCGCAGCAGGCGAACATCTCGCCGGAAATGTCCACTTTGCTGAAGATCGCCGCACGCTGCCGGCTCAACATTCTGATTTCAGGCGGCACGGGATCGGGCAAGACGACTCTGCTGAACGCGCTGTCGCGGCTGATCGACCCCACCGAGCGCACCGTGACGATCGAGGACGCCGCCGAGCTGCAATTGCAGCAACCCCATGTCGTGCGGTTGGAAACCCGCCCGCCCAACCTCGAAGGCAGCGGCGAGATCACGATGCGCGATCTGCTGCGCAACGCCCTACGCATGCGCCCGGACCGCATCATTCTCGGCGAGATCCGCGGCGCCGAGGCCCTCGATGTGCTACAGGCGATGAACACCGGGCATGACGGCTCGATGAGTACCATCCATGCCAATCGCCCGCGCGAGGCTCTGACCCGGCTCGAAAACATGGTCGGGATGACCGGCATCAATCTGCCCTCGCATGCGGTGCGGACCCAGATCGCTGCGGCGGTCAATCTGATCTTGCAAGTCAACCGGATGCGCGACGGCGTCCGGCGTGTGACCGACGTGATCGAGGTCGTCGGGATGGAGGGCGACATCATAACGACCCAGGAACTGTTTAGCTTTCAGTTCCAGGGCGAAAGCACGGACGGACGGCTGCGCGGAACCTTCAAGTCGAGTGGCGTGCGTCCACACTTTCTGCCGCGCGCCGAATATTTCGGTCTCGACCGGCCATTGCTCGAAATAATTTGAAGAATATTTGCTGTCATCGATAACACTTTTCGACCCTCGACAAAGACAGGTCTATCGCTGGCGGAGAGCTGGGGGCAAATCGGCTGGCGCATCGATATCGGAATGAGCTGCGCAGTGAATGAGTGCCCTTTGTTCAAGATGGCCTATTCCTCGGTCGTGTGGTGAAGCATGGTTTTCGCGTTAGATCAGGCCGACGGGCTGGCGATCCTGTCCGCCCTCGCCGCCGCGCTGAGCTTTCTGATGATAGCCCTGGCGATCGGCGGCGGCGCGGCATATCGGCGCTACAAGCGGCGCCTCAACGCCGTGCGCGATCGTGCGAGAGGCGTTCCTGCGCCTGCCGCGGCCCAGTCTTTGGCCCGGATGCAGAGCGCAACCCCCAAGATCGACCGCGTTGCCCGCCGCTGGTTGCCGCGACGCCAACTGCTGGCCTCCCGCCTGGCCCGCACCGGCAGGTCGATCACCATCGGCCACTATGGGCTCATGGTGATCGGCGTGGCAGCGCTTGCGATTTTCGGCCTCGTCTGCGTCGCACCGCTCGGCATCGTCCCCGACGTGCTGATCGGCCTCTTCCTCGGAATGGCGCTCCCCCACCTGGTCATCGGCCGTCTGGGGAAGCGCCGGGTTGCTGCCTTCATCGCGCTGTTTCCCGATGCCATCGACTTGATCGTGCGCGCATTGCGCTCCGGCATGCCGATCAGCGAAGCAATCATCGGAGCCGGTCGTGAGATCGCCGACCCGGTCGGCTGCGAGTTGCGCCTGGTCGAGAGCGGGATGCGAATGGGGCGCGACCTCGAAGCGCTGCTCTGGGACATTGCCAAGCGCATCGACATGCCGGAATTCCGGTTTTTTATTATCGCCCTCAGCGTCCAGCGCGAGACCGGCGGCAACCTCGCCGAAACACTCGCCAATCTCGCCGACGCCCTGCGCAAGCGCCGCCAGATGCGCGCCAAGGTCCGCGCGATGTCGAGCGAAACGCGGGCGACGACGATGATCCTAGGTGGGCTGCCGTTGGTGGTGATCGGGCTGCTGATGCTGACCTCACCGAGCTATCTGGCGCCGCTATTCCACGATGGGCGCGGCTACGTCCTCGACGGAATAGCGGTCGCAATGCTCGTCATCGGGGTCACGATCATGAACAAGATGGCGCGGTTCGAAATATGATCAGCCTGAGGCCGCAAGATTTGAATATCGCCGATTGGCTGCCGGCCGGCACCGGCCTCGACGACGCCATCGCGGGGCTCGCCGCGTTGGCGGTTCTGACCATGCTTGCGGCGACCTGGCACGCGCTGCGGCCAAAGAACGCGTTCGAGCGGCGTCTCGAGCAAGTCACCGAGCGCAAAGAGACATTGCGCCGGCAGGCGCTCTCGGCGCGAACCCGCCGCCAACCCCGCAGACCGATCGGATGGATGCGCGCGGCGGTAACGAGCCTCAATCTGCTGCGCAGCCGGCACGCCGCGGAAGCCCGGCAGAGGCTCGCCCGGGCCGGGATTAGATCGCCGGATGCAATGATCGGCTATTTGTTCGCGCGGCTCAGCCTGCCGTCGCTCTTCGGTTGCGCTGCGCTGCTGGACAGTTCGGTGCTGCGGATGCTGCCGGTCCCCCCAGATTTCCGATTTATGCCGGCAATCGCCGCAGCTCTGCTCGGGTTCTATGCACCCAACATTTATCTGAAGAATGTCGCGGGCAAACGCGCCAAACAGCTGCAGCTCGCCTTGCCCGACGGGCTCGACCTGATGGTCATTTGCGCCGAGGCCGGGCTCAGCCTGGACGCAACCCTGCTGCGTGTAGCACGCGAACTCGCCGCCAGCTGGCCCGAACTCGCCGAGGAGTTTGCGTTAACCGCCGCCGAGCTGACCTTTATGCCAGACCGCCGGTTGGCGTTCGAAAATCTCAACAACCGGACCGATTTGGATGCCATTCGAGCGGTGGTCAATACCTTGCAGCAGACCGCAAAATTCGGCACGCCTCTGGCGCATTCATTGCGAATCTTAGCGAACGACTCGCGGACGGCGCGCATGACCCGGGCTGAGGAAAAGGCAGCGCGGTTACCGGCGATGCTGACCGTGCCAATGATCCTATTCATCCTGCCGACGCTGTTTATTGTTCTGCTCGGACCCGCCGCGATCAATATTATGGATACATTCAGCAAGCATTAAGCAGCGAGAGCCTAGATCAAGACGGACCGATAGCGCTGCGGTTGCTTCCAACCGACAGTATCGCGTGGTCGCGGGCTTCGGGCGACAGCGCGCGCAAGGTCTGGTAATAGGCGAGGTTATGTTCGACCGCAGCTTCGTCGAGGTCGATCCGGCCGAGCCGGGCGGCTTCAGTGACGGTTCCCTGCAAACCATAGATCAGCGCCAGGGTCTGCCGCTCCTGGGCTGATCCGCCCGGAGCCATGGCGACCGGTTGCAGCACGGCGATTGCGTTCGGGTAATTGCCGCTAAGTGCCAGCGACAGCGCCAGATCGACCGTCAATGCCGGATCGCCCGGAGCGCCCTGCAGACCGTGCCGATAATACGCTTGCGCCTGCTGATGCCGCCCCTGGACATCCTGGGTCAGGCCAAGCAGCACCAGTAGCTTGGGATCATTCGGGTTGTCTGCAAGCGCTCTGGAAAGCGGGACCTGCGCAAGCTCGGGCCGGCCGGTTTGCAGGTAGGCCCTGGCCAGCCCAATCTCCGCCGGCAGATTGCTGCTGTCCCGGGCCAGCGCCGAATTATAGGCGAGGATCGCTTCGTTGACGGCGCCGGTGGCGATCAATGTATCGCCAAGCCCAACAAACGGCGCAGCAGCTCCCGGCTGGATCTCCGCAGCCCGGCGGTAAATCGCAACAGCGTTGGCGTAATCCCCGCCCGAGCGGGCCGCTGTTGCGATCCGCATCAGCGCATCATAGCTTGGCGGACTGCCGCCGCCATCGCGGCCGTTGACGCTCAAGGGATCGAGATGGAACGGCACCGGCTGACACCCCGCGGCTGCCAGCAACACCACAGTAATGGCGAGAAATCGTCCCGATAGAGGGCTTCCTATGCACCGCTTGCGCCCACCCTTTATCTTGATCATTTCTGTCTCGCCGATACACCCCACCTCTGGTTGAATAAGTTCGGCACCGTCAAAAATGCGTCAATGCTTTCCGGATCAACTGGAACTTCAATCATTTACGAAGAGCGTTACGGTCCGCAAAGGCGGCCGGGGGAGAGCGAATTGGGGCTAACCTGCTGCCGACACCGAACTTGTCTCTTGCGTCTTGGCGGCAACCGCGCGCTCGACCGACGCGAGCGCCGCTTCAGCATTCCCCGCATCGGGGCCGCCGGCCTGGGCCAAGTCGGCGCGACCGCCACCGCCTTTGCCGCCGAGCGCCGCGGCGCCGAACCGGACCAGCTCGATCGCATCAAAGCGGCCAGCCAGGTCGGGGGTGACGCCGACGACGATCGCCGCCTTGCCGTCGGCGCGCGACACCACGGCCACGATGCCGGACCCGATCCGCTGCTTCAGCTCGTCGGCCAGAGATTTCAGTTCGCGCCCGGAAACATCGTCGACGACCCGGCCGTCGAAGGCGATCTCGCCGATGTGCTTTGCAGCAGCTTTAGTCGCCGGACCCGCGCTGGCCAACGCCCGGCGCGCCTCAGCAAGCTCGCGTTCGAGCCGCCGCCGTTCGTCGACGAGGCTGATGATCCGCGCCGGCAATTCGGCAGGGCTCGTCCGCAACGCGGCGGCCGCCTGGCGCAGCAACCCCTCCTCCTCGGCCAGATACGCCTCGGCGGCGGCGCCGGTCAGCGCCTCGATCCGGCGTACGCCCGAGGCAATCGCGGTCTCACCGATAATCTTGAACAGCCCGATATCTCCGGTGCTGCGGACATGCGTGCCGCCGCACAGCTCTACTGAATAGACCCGATCCTCGCCGTCGATGGCCCCGCCCATCGAGACGACCCGCACCTCGTCGCCATATTTCTCGCCGAACAGGGCTAACGCCCCCTCGGCCACGGCGCGGTCCGGGGTCAGCAATCGTGTGCCCACCTCGGCGTTGGTCCGAATGCGCTCGTTGACCTCGGACTCGATCGTCAGGATGTCTTCGGGGCCCAGCGCCCTCGGATGGCTGAAATCGAAGCGCAGCCGGTCGGGCGCGACCAGCGATCCCTTTTGCGTCACATGGGCGCCGAGGCGCCGGCGCAGCGCCTGGTGCAACAGGTGAGTCACCGAATGGTTGGCGCGCACCCGCCGGCGGCGAGCGCCGTCGATGCGCAGTTCGACCGCGTCGCCTTCCTTCAGCGAGCCGTGGACCAAGCGGCCGAGATGAACGTGCAAGTCACCGGCCTTCTTGACCGTGTCACGCACCGCCAGCTCGGCGCCCGACGCAGAGAAAATGGCGCCGGTATCGCCGACCTGGCCGCCCGATTCGCCGTAGAACGGCGTCTGGTTGACGATTACCGCGATCTCGTCGCCGGCGGCGGCCTCGCCGACCGGCTTGCCCTCGCGCAGGATGGCCAGCACCACGCCTTCGGCGGTTTCGGTCTCATAACCGAGAAATTCGGTTGCGCCGAGATCCTCGCGCAAGCCCAGCCAGACCGCTTCGGTCGCCGCCTCGCCAGAACCAATCCAGCTGCGGCGCGCCTCCGCGCGCTGGCGTGCCATCGCTGCCTCGAATCCGTCGACCGCTACCCGGCGGCCCTGCCCGCGCAGCACGTCTTCGGTCAGATCGAGAGGAAAGCCATAGGTATCGTAGAGTTTGAAAGCGGTCTCGCCGGGGAACGGTTCGCCGGGACCGAGCCGGACGGTCTCCTCTTCGAGCAGGCGGAGCCCGCGCTCCAAGGTCTGCTTGAAATTCGTTTCCTCGAGCAGGAGCGTCTCGGCGATCAGCGGCTGGGCGCGGACCAGCTCGGGATAGGCCGCCCCCATCTGGTGCACCAGGGCCGGCACCAGCCGCCATACCATCGGCTCCGTGCAGCCAAGCATGTGGGCGTGGCGCATCGCCCGGCGCATGATCCGGCGCAGCACATAGCCGCGCCCTTCCTTGCTCGGCAACACGCCGTCGGCGATCAGAAACGCCGAAGCGCGCAGATGGTCTGCAATCACCCGGTGCGAAACCGCATGCTCACCGTCGGCCGCCACACCCGTTGCATCGGCCGAGGCCAGGATCAGCGCGCGGAACAGGTCGATGTCGTAATTGTCGTGCTTGCCTTGCAGGATCGCTGCGATGCGTTCGAGCCCCATGCCGGTATCGATCGACGGGTGCGGCAACAGCACGCGCTCACCGGGCGCGAGCTGATCGTATTGCGTAAAGACGAGGTTCCAGATCTCGACAAACCGGTCGCCGTCGGCGTCTGGGCTGCCCGGCGGGCCGCCGGGGATCGCCGGACCGTGATCCCAAAAGATCTCCGAACACGGCCCGCATGGGCCGACATCGCCCATAGACCAGAAATTGTCGGAGGTTGCGATGCGGATGATACGGTCTTCGGGCAATCCGGCGATCTTCGCCCACAATTCTGCCGCCTCGTTATCCTCCGAGTAGACCGTGACCAGCAGCCGATCGCGCGGCAGGCCGAACTCGCGAGTGATCAGCTCCCAGGCCAACGTGATCGCACGGTCCTTGAAATAATCGCCGAACGAAAAATTGCCGAGCATCTCGAAGAAAGTATGGTGCCGGGTGGTGTAGCCGACATTTTCGAGATCGTTGTGCTTGCCTCCGGCGCGTACACATTTCTGCGCGGTGGCGGCCCGCGAATAAGGGCGCTTCTCCAGTCCGGTAAAGACGTTCTTGAACTGCACCATCCCGGCGTTGGTGAACAACAGAGTCGGGTCGTTGCGCGGCACCAGCGGGCTCGACGGCACGATTACATGGCCGTTGCGCGCGAAATAGTCGAGGAACGCGGTGCGGATGTCGTTGGTCGTCTGCATCAGACAGATTGTGGCCTCGCGCGACCGCAGTGCAAGAGGGTGAATCGACGAGTTGCGCCGATTCGGCTCTAGCGGCCACAACAACGGCATCCGACAGAGGTCGGCTGCACCTCGATCGTCACCTTCGCGGCGACGGCTCGCCCCAAAGACCCGCGTTGTCCCCTCGACGATTTTCGGGCGAAGGCGAGATAGCGCACGGTCCCTCGGTGATAATCGGAACAGGCAGGGAAACTGTAATTCACGGTGAAGCGCGCCACACGGCGACCGCCGTCTTGCCGAATTTGTGGCCGGTCAAGGGATCTAGCACGCGGGAAATCGGAACCAGCAAGTTGTCCCATACTGCGATCTGCCGCTGAGAGGGCAGCGCCGCCCTAAGCATCAGCCGGTTGGCGAGTGAGGCGAAAAACCCGGCGCAATCGAGCATCAGAAACGCCTCAAGTTGGCATCCAGGTGGGGTCTGCGCGCGCAGGCTCGCCCGGCCGTAGCGCCGGTAGTGGCCGACCGCGGCATCGAACGGGCTGAACAGGTATTGATGCGCCGGCGCCAGCACGACGAGCTTGCCTTGGTCCGCGAGATGGGTGCGCGCACGGGCGAGTTCGCCCCGGTCATCGGCGATGTGTTCGAGCACATCGAGGTAGAGGATCGTGTCGAACTGGGCGTCCCGGTGAATATTCTCGATCGTGCCGGTGACGACGCGGCAGGTTGGCCGGATTTCCCCGGCCTGAACCCGCTCTCCGATCTGGCGTGTCAGGTCAGGATCGGGCTCCAGGCACGTCCATTCGCTGACGCGTGCGTTATCGAAGTGGCCCGTGTTGCCGCCGATGCCGGCGCCGACCTCGAGCACGCGGCCCGCCATGTAGCACCCGAGCACCTGCCCGACATAAGCTTTCCAATTGGTTGCCGCCGCGAACAGCGTTAATTCCGAGCCGACATAATGGTAGCTCATGCGGCCGGAAGCACCGCAACCGCCGCTGCCGACCGGCGGTCCAGCCGCTGGTGTTGACGTCCGGCGACAAAGCAAGGGCAATCGACGATCGGCACGATCGGCCGGTTGCTCCGACCCGCCAATACGGTCAGGCTCGCCGCGATCACGATGACCAATATCTGCAGCAGGATAATCAGCAGATCGCCGATCGCGATAGTGGCCCAGCCGGGGATGGCGAGATCTGTGGAGAGCCGGATCGCGGCAACGCCGACAATGCCTAGCCCGGCCAATCCGGCCACGAGGCCGGCGGCGAGCAGGACGCGGACAAAGATCTTGTCGGTATAGACCGACAGGGCGCTGAGGCCGTGAACCATCAGCGCCACAAGATTCATTCGGGATCGCCCGGCGCAGCGGCTGCCGCGCACCGTCGGCACGCTCATATAGGGCAGCCGGGAGCGCATAACCGAGGCCGCAAGGTTGTTCCATAATTCGGGCATATGCACGAGACGGCGGACCGCGGCGACCGGCATCAAACAGTAATTGCCGAAATCGATCGCTTGCCCGGTCAGCACATGAAACAGCAGCTTGTAAACGCTATACCACAATCGGAAGACGCGGGATTCGGCGCGCTGTGCCCGCCCGGCGAACACCACGTACCCCGGATGGCGCGCGCTCGCGGCCAACAATGCGGAAATGTCGACCGGCCGGTCTTGACCATCGCTGTCCATAACCACAGCCGCGTCAATCTCGCTGCTATCGGCGATCGCACACAATCCGATGGCGATCGCCCGTTGGTGACCGAGATTTGCCGCGAGCCGGATGATTTCGATCGAGGCCACACACGAAACGGCCGGAAGCACGATGTCGGCGGCGTCGAATGGTGCAGCCGAGCCGTCGTCGACGGCCCAGATGTGAAACACGACGTCGGACCCAGTGAACCGGTCGGATATCTCGGTCATGAGTTCGGCAAACGATACCCAGTCATCGAGGACCGGAGTGACGATCGCGATGGTCTTGGCCATGCGGTGCGATGTCCAATTGCTCTGCGGTCATCTTAAATCGGGCGATTTTAACGAAGGATGAACCCCGCCGCTGAGCGATGCCGCCGCATGCCTCCTCGTTCACCACCGCTTAATCGCAGCCGATTTAACCTCGCCCCCGTAAAACATGGCCTCGACTCAGCCTGCCGCTGACACGCTGGAGGGGAACCCAAAACCTGCGTGCCGCCTGATGCTCTCCGCAACGGCGTTATGCCTTTTCGGAGCGCTGGCGCTACTGTGGCATTATGGACCGCACGCGCGTTATTTCGGCGCCCTGAGGCTTTTCGGTTTTGAGCCGTTCCGCTTTCCGTTTCTCGACATCCACGCTGTTCTTGCCGCGGCGCAGTGCCAGCGAACGGGGATCGACGTCTACCTCTCCAACCCCTGCGATGCGCTCGGACGCCTGCATGTCTACTCGCCGCTGTGGCTGCTGCTGACCCCGAGCTTCCTCGATACCACGGCGACAACCGCGGTCGGGCTCGCGCTCGACCTGATGTTCATCCTGTCCTTGGCTATCGCGATCCGCCCGGTAAGCTGGGGCGAGACACTGGTTATCGGATTGGTGGCGCTGTCGCCGATGACGGTTTATGCGCTCGAACGCGCCAATTGCGATCTCGTCGTCTTCTTGCTGATCCTCGCCGGCTTTGCGCTCGACCACGCGCCGCGCCGGTGGCGTCTCGGCTGCTATGCGTTCTACCTGACCGCCGGCCTGCTCAAATACTACCCTTTGGTCTTATTGGTATTGCTTGCACGCGAGCGGCGGCGGGACGGGCTGCTCATCGCCGGCCTCAGTGCTACGGTCGTCATCCTGCTGGTGATCCGCGGCCACGCCGATCTCGCCAAGGCGCTGGCGAATATTCCAGCACTCTCTTATTTCGCTGATTCGTTCTCGGCTCGGAACCTGCCATTCGGCTTTGTCGAGGTCGTCTTCGGCCCTCGCCTGCGCATTCCGGCCGCTCTTCTGCTGCTGAGCATCGTGCTGGCGCTGGCGATCGCCCGGACCCGACGCACTTTCCGCATGCTCGATGCAGACGCGCCCGACCCGAATTCGCCCGAGACGCAGCGCCTGCTGATCGGCGCGCTACTGCTGACGGCGTGCTTTTTCGCAGGTCAGAACATCGACTACCGCGGCATTTATTTCATATTGGTAATGCCGGGTCTGGTGCGCCTCTGCAAATCGGCCGGCGACCCGGCCATCAGGCGATTTCTGGCGCGAATGATTGCCGCCGTTCTGTTCGTCGCCTGGGAAGAGCCCTTGCGCCGCGCCATCCATATGATCGCCGCCGCGATTGCCGCGGACTGGCTGCGCCCGCGCGTCGAACTCTTGTTCTGGATCGGCCGCGAACTGGTGTGGTGGTGGCTGATCGCCGGGCTCGCGGCGATCGTCCTGACCCAACTACTGCGCATGCCGCTCGTGCTGGAGATCAGCGCCTACCTGCGGCGTCTGCGGCCCTTGCACGAGCAGACTCGGCAAATGCCCGGCTGACCGCCTCCCCGGTCGCGCGGCCGGAGCGGACGCTATCGCAGCCGGGCGGCGACTGCCGGTAATCCGGCGATGTCGATGCCGTGGCGCGCGGCTTCGGAGATCAGCGCCAACGGATCGGCGCCCTCGCGCATCCGGGTCAACGCCCACAGCAAGGCCGAGCGGGTTCCGCTGCGGCAATGGGCGACGACCGGTTGGGCGGCGTCCCGCAGGGTCGCGGCGAAGGCGTCGACATCGCCGCGCGTCAACGTCGCCGCGGTGATCGGGATGTGGTGATAGGCGATCCCGTGCGCCGCGGCGAGCTGCTTCGCCTCGGCGGCCGGCAACTGCCCGGGGTCTTCGCCGTCGGGCCGGTTGTTGACGATCGTGCGCACCCCGGCGCGCGCCAGCGCGTCGATGTCCGCGCGATCGAGCCGGCCGGCAACGCTCAGCCCCGGCGCCAGCGGAAAAAGCTCGGCGGTCATGCTGCTCCTCCACAACCTTGTCGGTGCAGAATCGCAGCTGATGCCGCCGCGGTCACCTGAAAAAGATCAGGCGGCGAATTGCGGCGGCCGCTGGATCATGTCGCCGGCGCGGATCCAGAAGCGTTCGAGCCGGCGCAAGGTGACGCTGGCGGCTTGAAGATCTTCCGCGCCGACCAGAGCCTGCGGCAGCATCTCGGCATGGCGGCGATGCATCGTGGTCAGGCTGTCGCGCAGCTTGAACCCCTTTTCGGTCAGTCGGACATGGACCGAGCGCCGATCGTGCAAAGAGCGCTGCTGTACCAGATAGCCGTTCTCGACCATCTTTTTGACATTGTACGAGACGTTCGAGCCGAGATAGCAGCCGCGCAAGGTCAGTTCGCCGACGGTCATCTCCGCGTCGCCGATATTGAACAGCATCATCCCCTGGACGTTGTTGATGTCGTGAATCCCGAGCCCCTCGAGCTCGAGCTTCACCACTTCCAGGAAATGACGGTGGAGACGCTCGACGAGCGAGATAACTTCCAAATACGTATTGTTCATCCGAGCCTCGTCATTGGACGGTCTCGGCGAGATTAGCCTGGACTTAATTAACTATTCGTTTCAAATTTTACGGTCAGGTTTGTCGATAAAGCGATAGATCGCCGAGAAATCGAGCGCGCCCGCTCCCTGATCGACATGCAGCTGATAGAGCGCTGCCGCGGCCGCGCCCAGCGGCGTCGGCGCCGCCGCCGCACCCGCCGCCTGCTGCGCCAGCCGCAGATCCTTCAGCATCATTGCAGCAGTGAAACCTGGCGCATAGTCCCGGTTGGCGGGCGAAGACGGGACTGGCCCCGGCACCGGGCAATAGCTCGTCAAAGCCCAGCATTGACCCGAGGATTTGGCCACGACGTCGAACAGAGTTTGTGCCGCGAGCCCAAGCCTGTCGGCAAGGGTGAAGGCCTCGCACAGCCCGATCATCGAGACAGCGAGCAGCATGTTGTTGCAGATCTTGACCGCCTGGCCATTGCCAGCAGGACCGGCATGGACGATCGTGCGCCCCATCGCCGCCAGGATCGGCTGGGCGCGGGCGAACGCCTGGGCGCTGCCGCCGACCATGATCGTCAGGGTCGCCGCCTCAGCCCCGGCGGTGCCGCCCGAAACCGGCGCATCGAGCATGTCGAAGCCAGCCTCCGCCGCCGCGGCAGCCACCGCGCGCGCGGTCTCGACATCGATCGTCGAGCAGTCGATCAGCAGCGCATCCTTGCGCGCGCGTCCCAGCACCCCGCCATTGCCGAGATAGACCTCGCGCACCTGCGGCCCGGCCGGCAGCATCGTAATGACGATCTCGCCCGCAGCGACGGCCTCGGCGGCGCTCGCCGCTGCCCGGCCGCCTTTCGCCGCCAAGGTGGCGACCGCTGCCGGCACGATGTCGTAACCGGTCACCTGATGGCCGGCCTTGACCAGGTTCGCCGCCATCGGCGCCCCCATATTGCCGAGCCCGATAAATCCGATCGCCGCCATGTTGTCGATTTCCCTCTCGGTTGGCAGGTGTTTCGCACGATGATAAGGGGTCGGCGCTATGGCTGAAAGGGCCGGCCGGCGAACGACGCGGCGCGATCGACCGCATATCGACGCAATTCGGCAATTCGTAGGGCGGGTACCGATCGCTGCCATTCCTTGGTTTCCTCCAATTCGGGGTGCCATGTTCCAGGATACGGAGTTTCCGACAGAGCCGGAAGAGGCCTGCAGAAGCGGCAGTTGCGGCGCACGGCCTGCCTGCGACCAGCTGTTCTCGCAAATGAAGAGATATGCAGCGCGTGAAGCGCCATCGATAACACTCCGAGAAGAGCAACTACCACGACAGCAAAGGCGCAGGGCATCAGGGCGCCCGATCCCTAGGATCATGCGCTACATGCGCACGGAGGTCAGGGCGATCCTCGGGCTGTGGGAGAAGTGCGGTCGGGAAAGGACAAGCCTCGTGATCAGGGAAGTCCCGGTTCCTCTGGCCTCAGCATCGGCCCCCGTATGCCCCTCCCTACTCCACCAGGCAACCAGCTTTGGTAAAGGAACTTACGGAAGTTCTCCGGTCCCATGTTAAACCGGCATTCGCCAGATGACGCCGCGATTTTGAGCGCGCTTGGGGCCGTTCTAGGCTAAAATTCAGTGGCTTGCGGGGGATCGAATGGGGCGGCGATGGGGAACCCGACGGGTGAAGCGGACAAGGGCGCTCTGAGGCTCGATTTCGACCGTCGTCTGCTGCTGCAATTTCGCGGTTCCGCGATCACCTCCGATGCGGGGCTGCTTGCCTATCGTGAGTTGGATGACACGCTGGGCTTGACTGACACGGGTGCCGATGCGCTCGCTGATACACGCACCGGCAAGAATGGTCGCCACCGGCTGGCCGGCTTGCTGCGGCAATCGGTATTCGGGCGACTCGCCGGCTACGAGGACGTGAATGACGCCGAGAGGCTGTGCCGTGATCCGGCGATGCGCTGGGTGGTCGGCGACCGCGCGATCACCGGGTCTGCCGCTTCGGCCAGCCAGATGGGCCGCTTCGAGACAAAGTGGCTGAGCCGGCCCGAGAACCTGGTCGCTCTTACGGAGCTATCCGGTCAGTGGATCGACAAGGTGCATCAGCGGCGACCGCTGAAGACCATCGTACTCGACATGGATTCGAGCGAGAGCCCGACCTATGGCGAGCAGGAAGGCAGCGCCTACAACGGGCATTTCGGGTGCACCTGCTATCACCCGCTGTTCGTGTTCAACCAGCTCGGCGATGTCGAGCGATGCGGCCTGCGCTGCGGCAACGTGCACAGCGCCGATGGCTGGCGCGCGGTGCTGGAGCCGGTGATCGCCCGGTACCGGAGCGTGAAGCGCCTCTATTTTCGCGGCGACGCGGCTTTCGCCAATCCCGAGATGTACGAGTTCCTCGAAGCCGAGGGCATCGGCTACACGATCCGGCTGCCGGCCAACCGCATCTTGCAGGGCAGGATCGGATACCTGCTCAAGCGCCCGGTCGGGCGACCGCCGCATGAGGTGCGCCGCTACTACGCCAGCTTCCAGCTATCAGGCGACGAGCTGGAACAAGCCGCGCCGCGTCGTGGCCAAGGTCGAATGGCATCCGGGCGAGCTTTACCCGCGGGTCGGCTTCATCGTCACCAACCTGGCGCGGCCGGTCGAGCGCCTCGTCGCCTTCTACAACCAGCGCGGCACGGCGGAACAGTGGATCAAGGAAGGCAAGGGCGCGATCAAATGGACCCGGCTTTCATGCCGCACCTTCGCCGCCAATGCTGTCCGTCTTCAGCTCCATGCGCTGGCCTACAACCTCGGCAACTTCATCCGAACACTGGCGATGCCGAAGACGGTACAGCCGTGGTCGCTGACCAGCCTGCGGGAAAAGCTGATCAAGATCGGCGCGAAGGTAGTCAGCCACGGCCGCTACGTCGCGTTCCAGATGGCCGAAGTCGCGGTCTCGCGGCAGATGTTCGCCGACATCCTGTCGCTGATCGCCCGGCTGCGCGCGCCGCCCGCGCCGGCATGACGAGCGTCAGCCAAGTGCACCGGGCAATGAGAGGAGAGGTATGCCTTGGTACAAGCAAAGCGGCGCGTTTCAGCGTCGGGCCGCCGTCAACCACCAGCTTCGATGGCCCTTTGCTCGCGGTGACGGCGAATTGCCTTGCTCAAGGCGGGCAAAAGCGCGATCCTCGGCCCCAAACCGCCGGAATTTGGCGAATGTCGGTTGAGGGGAGTTCTTATGAAAAAGTTACTTTTGGGGACAGCGCTTGCGTCGGTTGGTTTTATCACGGCGGCGAACGCGGGCTCGGTCACGATCGACGGCATTACGATCACCCAGGTTGCGCCATTTAATTTGGGCACCTTTGACAATATTCCGATCACCAATCCGGAGGTGCAATCGGGAACTTCGACGGCGATTTACAACGGAGCGCCGGGTCTGATCTCGTTCTCGACTGACGGGGGCGTCACCCAGGGCACACAAAGCGGTATCAGCGCAGAACCAGCGGGCGACGGCACTCATTACATTTGGGGCGTTCAGGACGGGACGACAATCACCTTCTTGAACGGCCCGGCGTACTCGTTCTTGATTTACTGGGGCTCGATTGACGCGCTGACGACCAGCACGGGCTCGACGCGCTACGACAACGTACTGGCTTTGAGCAACGGCGAATCCGTCACCGGCTCCGAGCTCGTGGCCGCGGCTACCCTAGCGCCTCCGGTGCAGGGCCTGGGCGATGAGTTCGACGCCAACGACAATCAATATTTCTTGATTTCGTCGGACGAAGCATTCACGTCGTTCAATGCGTCCTCGTCGGCCAACGCGTTCGAGTTCGACATGGCCGTGCCGGAGCCTAATTCGTTTACGCTTCTGGTTAGCGCCTTGATGGGCGTTGCGTTTGTTTATGCAGGTGCGCGTGGGCGCTTTGCGCTTACGAAGCCTCGGCCTTGACTACACCGGCGAAACCGGCGCTGCTCATGCGGCGCGGGTCGCACGGCGAACGGTAGAGTTGGAATGTGGCGCGGTGGTGGTAGGTCGACCATGTCGGTTGCCGCCCCTTTCGTCTGGCGGTGCCTTAGTGGGTCGGCCATAACTCCGTTTCCACACCCCGCTCATCGAACGCAGCAGGCGGATTTCCCGCACTGCGCTCTCGGACAAGACCTCACGCCTTCACCCACGACGGGCCGCGGCCGAGCCGGGTTCAATTTAGGCTGCTCACGCCAGATGTCGGCAATTCTGGGGTATTTGCTCTTAGATAGGACCAGAGCCATATCTGCGAAGTATGCGCGCACCATGCGGGGATATTTGGGTTAGGATCGTCTTCCGTCTCGAAATCGACGTGAGGCGTGACCAACAATGCTGTGTGGGAATCCTGGTATTGAAGCCATGTGAACGTGAGAGCGAGGCCAGCTATCAGGGTTGAGACGCAGGAAATCCCGAACGCCCAAGAGGCGAGCGTGGGCCAACGTCGAGGTTTAAAGCCGTTGGTCATGCTTTTCGGCGATGTGCGCTTCTCGGCGCGCACGGTCAACCCCCGATAGTGTCGCCTGGCAGGGTCTAGCGCGGCTTCTTGGCGGTGCTTTTCGATTGCGCGAGGATCGCAGCGCCGACACGCTTCGCCTTGCTAGGGTAGCGCCGCAGCATGGCGGTGGCGATCTCGTCCGGCGTGTCCTGCCAATCCCAATCGCTGCCGTCGTCCTCGGCCCGCCGTAAGCGGCCAAGCTCGCGCTGCGCCGCGTCGAGTTCGGATTGCAGCCGCACGACTTCCTCGCGTAAGCCCGGCCGGCGGCCGTTGCCGTTCCCGGCCGGCTCCTTGTCGGGCATCGCCGTTGCCGCCTGCCAGCGCCGTAAAACCGCGTTCGGGTGATTGAGCTGCAAGCGCTGGGTCAACCCTAGCGTCCGCCGCCACGCCTCGATTTCCGGCAGACGGTCGAGACAATTTTGCAGGCGCGAGCGCACGCCCTTGTCGATCTGGTCGAATTCGTTTTCCTGTAACCATCCGCCAAAGGTTTGGCTCCATGCCCGGCCCTTCGGCTGGTTGGTGTGCAAGAGCCGCATAATCGCTGCTTTTCCAGCCTCTATAGCGCGCCCGATGGCAACCCATTTTTCCCATGTCTCATCATTCTTGAGGGAGCGCCACGCTTCCCGGCCACGGGTGACAAGGGTCTGCGTGTCAGGGTCGAGCTTGATCGGCGACATGATTTTCCTCCGCAATGAGCGAAAGATCGACACTACCATATGAGTTGACCGGGGTCAACCCTAACGAACGTCATTAATGGCTGCTTTCCTGCAATGTCGGTCGATAAGGTTGACTTATCAGAAGCGCCCGATCAAATCCCTGCGGATTTGATTACCGCTTCGCGCCTTGACGGCGCGTCGGGTGATCCTGCGGGCGCGGGAAGGGGCGGGCCTTAGCGGCCCGCCCGGTCTTGGTCAATACTCGCTGGCGAGCATGATCGTCAGCACGCGCAAGGTCTGCGCAGGGTCGCTAGGGTCTTCGCTTCCCATGTCGCGGCCAGTGCCGAAGCTGGCCCGGTCGTAATAGTCGATCTTCCACAAAATCTTGTGTCCGCCATGCTCGAACGCGCCGAAGTCGTGCTCGCGGTGCGGGTCGTTGTCCGTCGTGAAGCTGTCGAATGTCTCCACCTTTTCGCAAATCGCGCTGCGGTCGGCGTCTGGCAGAGCGGCTATGCCTTGGGTGAGGAACATCTTGCCAGCGATGCCCGGAGCTTTCCGGCAGAGGTCATTCAACTCGGCGATGCATTTTGTGTTGCTGGTCGTCATGGCGTGATCTCCCTTTTTGTTGGTTACGGGTTGCATTGCAGATGCAACCTTGGCCCTCGCCGAGAGCGGGGTGTGCAAGCGTCAAGCGGCTTCGCAGGGGCCTAAAAAGCAACGCGGTCTTTCGCGCCTCTTCGCGCGAAACCGCGTCTGCCTTTTTGGGTGGAAGCCGCTTGATGCGCGCCGAGGGGCCGCGCCCCTAAGCAGCTCCGCCGGCAGGCGGGATAGAGGCTGCGCCGGCAGGCGCGGAAAAGATCATCATAATATTTCGGGACGAATGAGCGGGCGGCGCTAGGCTCGCTTGTCCTCGGGCCGGGAGCCAGCCGGAGCGAGTAAGCTCATTCGTGGTGCCGATGATAGCGGAGGCGGACAAGATCACCACAAAATCGTGATCCCGGCGGCCGGACCTTCCGGCGCGTAGATTTCCGCGATGAGTGTCGCTGCGCCGCCGCCGGCGTCCGGCTCGCGCAAGAGCTGCGCGCGATCGGCGCGGTAGTAACCGAGATAATAGAGGGTGAGGCGGGGCGCTTCGTCGTCCGTCCACTTGCCGGCGACGCTTTGCACAAGCTCGCCGTCTTTCCAAATGTCGATGATGTAATCCGCCATATCGGCTTACTCGAAGAGAAACCCCGCCGAGCTTGCGCCCGGCGGGGCGTGACCTTGCGGCCTATTCGGCGGCCTGCTCGGGCGCTTTCTCCTTCCGCTCGGTGCAGGTGATCCGGCCGGAGACGCTGATTTGCTCGTAGATCACAACGTCAAAGCCCTTGCCGTTTTTGTGCGGCCAGACGGCTCCGATCTCGCGCCACTGAGCTTGCTTGTCGCTGCCTTCCGGCGGGTCTTTGACGACATAGGCGATGTGGGATGGCTTGCTCATGTTCTTCTCCTTCGTGTTGTGAAGCCGCCGGAATGGTGGCTTCGATGGCGCTTTGCAAAAACCGGCCGCGTTGCGGTCAATGTCACCGGAACATTAGCGAGACTTGGCGGCTCGGCCGCCTAGTTGTCGAGCTTATGTTTCGAAGGACTTGACCGCGTGAAGACGCGGACTGTTTTAGCCCGCCAATTAATCGAAGCCTCTGGCGGCAATTCCGCGAAGGGGAGGGGCGAGCCAATTCTAGCCTGCTTTGTCGTCTGAGCGCAGTGACGGCCTGGCGCTGCTCGCGACGGGCGCGGGCGCGAAGCTTGCGCATGTGAGCCAGGCGCAGGCGTTTGTTGTAGGCTTTCGGGGTCATGCGTCGCGGTCGCCGGCGTCGCGGGCCTCGGCCTTTAGTGGAGTTGGCCTCGGCTCGCTCTGCGGCCATAGCGCGGCCGGCGGCAAGTGCCTCGTCCAGGGTTTCGAGGGTGCGCGCGGTCGCGTCGTTGGCGTTGGAAAAATTCACGCGATATTCGCCGGGCAATCGGGCGAAAGTGTGATCCCGAGCTTGCGCAGTTCGGCGGTTGCTAGCTCGAACGGGGAGGGGGCTAGGTCGATCATTGGCAAACGGTCTGCCAGTGATCTTGCGCGGTGTCAAAAGCGTGAGGGGGCGTCACCTGAGGCCGGGACGCCGCGCGGCCCGGTGAGCCTGTCGCTCAAAAGGAATAGGTGGCAGGGGAATAGCACCCGGCCCGGCAGGGACACACCTCGTCCTTATACTGTAGTTAAATATTACCCTCTTGCCGGAAATATCCAACCGGCCTAAGCCGGTTGTTACATGCCTCGTTACTTCCATATTCCTGTATTGTTGCTGGTGCTTGTTTTCACCGCGCCTGTTGTCGCCGCCGATAAATCATCGGGCGACAACGGCGCTGCTGTGCATGCCGGGGGCCTGTCGTGCTTCTCGATCGTGCCGCCAACCAGTGGCACAGCGCAGGCGAGCTGCGACAAGCTTTGCGCCGCGAAGGGAGCGGCCTGCACCGCTGTCAATTCGGCCGGAAATAGTTTCGCGCCGGGGCTGAACTGCGGCAATCCGGCCGTTGCCGACGTGTCGCTCTGCCGATGCTGCGCAGTCACGCGCTAACCGGGCTCGTTCTGGCGCTCGTGCTCGGGTGCGCGCCGGCATGGGCGCAGGTGGACGGCGAGACCACGACGCCGGGCAGCACATGCAATGGTGGCGTAACGGCGGGCCACGGCAACCGCCCGGATTGGGATACGATTTTCGAGTGCAACGGCAGCACTCAATGGCAGCGCGGGGCTTACTTTTTCGGTTCGTCATCGGACACCTGCGACAGCAATCACGCGGGCATGGTCCAGTGGACGGGGAGCGTGTTTCAGGGGTGTGATGGCACGAACTGGGACACGCTCGCCATGAACGGCGGCGGCACATGTTCGGCACCGAGCGGCCTTTCCTTCACGAATTTGACGAGCCAATCGCTCGGCACGGTCGTGACCAGCAACACGGCGACGATCACCTTTACTGGCTGCACCGGGGCGCTGTCGGTTTCGGTCACGGGCGCGGCGACGGCGCAGATCAGCGTCAACGGCGGGGCGTGGGCGACTTCCGGGGCGATAGCGTCCGGTCAGACCTTGCAGGTGAGGCTGACGAGCAGCGGCTCGGCCAGCACCATGCTCACGGCGACGGTCACCGTCGGCAGCAGCAACACGAATTGGACGGTGACTACTCGGACGGGATCGTTGCAGGTTTTTGTGAGCGCGAACAACTACGAGGGCGGGACGATAGGCGGACTCAGCGGGGCTGACGCGGCATGCCAAAGCGAGGCCGGAGCCGCCGGCTATGCCGGCACTTACAAAGCGATCATGTCAGATGACAGCACCAGCGCGGCGTCACGGCTGACGTTGAGCTACCCGATTGTCAACGCCTATAATGGTTCGACCGTTGCCGCTGGAGGTGCCGCCAACCTATGGGTGGGGTGGCTTAGCAATGAGATAACGACTCCGACCGGCGCGACTAACAGCGCTTGGACCGGCTCGAATGGTGACGGCAGTATTGCCACTGGTTATACGTGCAGTAGTTGGTCGAGCACTAGTGGTACTGGTATAGAAGGGAATTCTGGCTCTGCGTATTATACCAGCAGTGAATGGATACATATCACAGCAGCAAACTGTAGTAGTAGTAACACACGCCTGTATTGCATCCAGCAGTGAGAGGCCGACCTGGCGCGCACTTTCATCATGCGCACTGCTCGACGATTTCGGCGCTCATTGCTGGTCGAGCTTGCGAAGATGCCGGTACATGGTGGCACGATCAACGCCAAGCGTGCGCGCGACGGTGCGGGGGTTCTCGCCGCCGTCGATCAGCTTGCGCGCGTGCTTCGCCTGGGCGGCCGTCATAGACGGCTTGCGGCCGAGATGCACACCGCGCGCCTTCGCCGCCTTCAACCCGGCGCTGGTGCGCTCGATGATGAGCGCGCGCTCGAACTCGGCCAGCGCGCCGATCACGTGAAAGGTGAGTTTGCCGGTCGGCGTCGTGGTGTCGAGATGTTCCGACAGCGAACGAAACTGCACGCCGCGGGCCGCAAGGCCGGTCAGCAATTCGATCAGGTGTCCGAGCGAGCGGCCGAGCCGGTCGAGTTCGCCACACCACCAGCACGTCGCCGGCGGCGCAGACTTTCAGAGCGCGGGCCAGGCCGGTGCGCTTGCGTGCCGTGCCGGTGATCTTGTCCTCGAAGATTTTGGCGCAGCCGGCGGCCTTCAGCGCGGCGTGCTGAAGGTCGAGATTTTGGTCGTCGGTCGAGACGCGAGCATAGCCGAAAAGCATCCCGCCTTTTGCGCCTGACTTTTGCGACTTGCAAGCTGTTGATTTCTCTTGCTTCGGTTTTGGTCGCAAAAACCCTCCTTTGTGCGACTTCCAAGCGATTACTTGTCGACACACTCACCGCCGACCATCTCAAAGTCGTTCGGGTCGGAAAGTGAAAATGGACACTGTACTACAGTGGCTGTCGAGTGCGCTGGCGCTATTGCCGGCTGGTTTGATCGCCGGTGTTGGCATCGGAGCCGGGGCCGAAGCGCTCAAGTGGCTGAAGGAAAGCTCGCTACGGAGGCGGGAACAATACGATGCCGGCGCGGCCGCCGCGTTGGAGCTGGTACCGTTGCTCACGAAGTTCGCGCGCGAGTGTAACCGTCTCTGGTGCTACAACGAGTACGAGCCTTACTATTACAACATGCCGAAGCTGCCGGCCTTCCCGGACAACTTGACGTGGACGTCACTGCCGCAAAAGACAGCAGGAGCGATCCGCGCGCTGCCGAACGAAATCGAAGCCGCTGAAGACGGCATTAATTTTGTAGAACACACTCCTCCTCAGCGTTGCGAAAGCGCGTCCGAGTTCTACATCCTCGTTGGCTATCGGGCCGCGCAACTCGCGGCTGACCTTCGCCATCACTTCGACCAAGGACGATACAAGAGCACTACAGAGTACGATTTCCAGTCGAACCTACGACGCCAACACCGTCACCTGTATCGCGGCCGGTTGCGCCGCTCCCGCTACTATGTATGGTGCAGCCGATTGGTCTCGCGTCGAAAACGCCGGCCGCGCCGCATGGTTTAGCCTGCCGCTGGCGGATCGGGCGCGGCAAGCTCCTGATCGATCACCACGCGCAACAGCGGCAGATGGTGCATGAGCGTATCCCACACCCGACGTGCCGCCACGTCCTCGTATTCGTGGCGGTAAAAATTGCCTGCCGCCGCCATCTCCCGCCATTCAATCGCGGGGTGGCGGGCCTTCAATTCCTCGGGCAAACGCCGGGATGCTTCGGAGATAATTTCGAGGCAACGGGTCACGGCATAAAGCCGCAGCATGTCGTCCTTGAATGCCTCGTAGGTCGTGCCTGGCGCAAAGCTTTGCGCCAGCGCGATGTGATGCTGAATGTCTCTGAGCCAGCGTCCTGTATCCCGAGGATCAGAAGGCATAGATGGCGTCGGCTGTCGCCACCGGGGCTACATAGGATTTCAGCGCCTCGCGATCCACGACATCGACAGGGCCGTCGAACAGGGTCGAAATATATTCCTTAAGTCCGACGTAACCCCAGAACTTCCCACGTGCGCCTCGGGATCGACCTCGATCATGATGTCGATGTCGCTGTCGGGCCGGTTGTCGCCGCGTGCGCGTGAGCCGAACAACGCCGCGTGACTGACCCCCCGCGCGCGCAAAGCCGTTTCGTTTTCCCGCAGCCGGGCAAGGATTTCCTGACCGTTCATTTTTCCATCATACCATAAGCAGCGGCTAGGTTCTAGATACGGTGGATCAGCGACCTTTCCCGAAGCGCGGGCAAAGTCGGATAACTGCATATTATGTAAAATGTTTTTAGGTACTCGCCAAGCACCTATTTTAACGATTAAGTCCTCGCGGCCGGGGTGAGCGGCAAACCCTTATTTTGCGCACGCTCGCCATGTCGGCCGTTACTTTACCCGCCGCACGAATACTTGCCGGCCGCTGACACAAGATATTGATGCGCGCTATCCCCAAAATCCGGGGATAGCTCGGCGGAAAAGCTGTGAGCATGGCCGCGCCGCGCGGCGCTGATCGCTCTGCCCAAAAATTCGGCAACGCTCTAGCCGTAGGTCAAGGGGTCACGCTCGCCGGCGGCAAGGCGGCGGTCGATCTCGACCAGCCGGCCGATTAGCGCCGTCGATTCATCAAGGGTGAAATCCACGGCCTGAATGACGGCGTAAACAATCGCGCGCACGGCCTGCAATGCCTCGGGGTCCAGCTCTGCCGGTAACGGCAGCTCGACGGCAAGCCAAGGGTCGTAGCTAAGGTCGTCAAGAAAGCTGGCGGCTTCATCCACGGGCAAAGCGAATAGCATTGGCTCCCGCGCCGTCAACCCCGCTCGCCATGCTCGGCGCTGTGCGCCTGTGCGTGGCTCCGCGCCGCTGCGCGGTCGCAGCGCGAGGGTTTGACGCCGCGCTCACTCTCTGCTGATTGGATCGCGTCGGGACATGGCGTAATCGCAGGGAACCGGATTGCCGAGAGGGAAGCCGATAGCCTCTGCGGGGGATCAACGCCAACCCGGAGAGCATCATGGATCAGCAACAGCAGTATGTCGGCCTCGACGTGTCGCTCGAAACCACCGCGATTTGTGTCATCGACGACAAGGGTGCCGTGGTCTGGCGCGGCAAGTGCGCATCGACCCCGGAATCGATCACCGCCGCGGTGCGGCAACACGCCCCGGCGGCGATCCGGGTCGGGCTCGAAACCGGTCAGCTCTCGAATTGGCTGACGCTCAATCTGCGCCGCCGCGGTGTTCCCGTCGTCTGCCTCGACGCTCGGCACGCCAAGGCCGCCCTAAGCCTGCAGATCAACAAGACCGATGCCAATGACGCCTTCGGCCTGGCCCAGATCGTGCGCACCGGCTGGTATCGGGAGGTCGCGGTCAAGAGCATGGACGCCCACACGCTGAAAATGCTGCTGGTGGCGCGGGCGCAGCTCGTCTCCCAGCGCCAGGCGACGGCCAACACAATCCGTGGCCTGCTCAAAACCTTCGGCCTGGTTATCGCGCGCGGCGCCAAGGGTCTGTTTTCTGTCCGCGTCCGCGAGCAGATCGCCGGTAACAATGTGCTGGTGGCAATCATCGAACCGCTGCTCGTCGTATGGCATGCCGTCCGCGAGCAGGTCGCGATGTTCGACCGTCAAATTCTCGCCCGAGCACGCACCGATGCCGCGGCGCGGCACCTGATGACGATCCCCGGTGTCGGCGTCGTGGTCGCGCTTGCCTACACCGCCGTCATCGATGACCCGGCGCGGTTCCGACGATCGGCTTCCGTTGGCGCCTATGTCGGGCTCACCCCGCGGCGCTACCAGTCGGGCGAGGTCGACACGAGCGGGCACATTTCCAGATGCGGCGATGGCCTGCTACGCGCCTATTTGTTCGAAGCCGCGACGGTGCTGCTCTGTCGGTATTCGCGAGCCTCGACGCTGAAGACGTGGGGGCTGGCGCTCGCTAAGCGGATCGGTATGCGCCGCGCCAAAGTGGCCGTCGCGCGCAAGCTCGCCGTCGTCATGCACCGGGTCTGGAGCGACCGCAGCGAATACCGCTGGGGCGACGTTCCCGCCGCGGCGTGATCACGACCGGATTAACCGCATAAACACCGAGTTCCGCCGACTATAGGCGGAGACGCGTCCCAGCCGGGACGAGGCTTGGCAACCCCGCGCCCTTCGCTGCGGCACTCTTGACCGAGTTGACCGCGTTCGGGACATAGCGGTGCCAGCCTTCCCGACGCCAGGTTGCGGCTACCCGCACGGGCAGACCGCGGAAAGAACCATGACCCGGCAGGACGTGGCATTGGTCCCAGCCTGATCGAGCGTCGCGTCGTGCTCGCGACCGTCAAGACCGCTTCGCGCCGCCTGCGGCGGTGGCCTATGGCCAATCTTGACCGCTACTGCGCGCGACGCTCTTCGATCCTCAGGCCGGGACGGAGAAACGGTCCCTGGCCAAACCAAGAAACTACCCCTCGCCACACATCACCTGGCCGTGCCTTTTCCGAGGAAACTCGGCTTCCCGTGTAGCACCGCTATCCGAGAAGGAAATTTTTTCCGCTGAACTTCGCCCTCGCCGGGATAATATCACCCGAAATGAGGAGATCGCTTGCCGTGCTGGCGGCAAATCGCGTTCCGCTATCTTGGGAGGATGCCACGAAGCTTCGCATTTCCGGGTTGCTCGCGGCCTTCGTCGCGCGCTGCAAACAGTCTAGCGCGAGCTCGGCGCTCCCGGAGCGAAAGCGCGCCGAAGCCGGTGTGAAAAATTCCGGGAATTCGGGGAGGGCGGCCCGATCGCACCGCTTGCGAGGGCACCGGAAGGCCGGCACTCGGATACTTCGTCTTGCTGCGAGATTACGGCTGATTGCGCTGTTCGGCCTCGTGGCATTCCTCGCCGCTAGCGGCACCGCCGGTGCCGCGACCGGGTTTAGCACGCTGTACAATTTTCAAGGCGGCAGCGACGGCGAGCATCCCTTACGCCGGCCTGATCATGGACGCGGCGGGGAACCTCTACGGCACGACGTCGAGCGGCGGCACTTATGGCGCGGGCACGGTGTTCATGCTCACCCCCAACGCCGCCAAGACCACATGGACAGAGACGGTGCTGTACAGCTTTTGCGCGCAGAGCGCCTGCACCGATGGCGGTACTCCGTATGCCGGCCTGATCATGGACGTGGCGGGGAACCTCTACGGCACGACGTCGAGCGGCGGCGCTTATGTCGATGTTGCGACGGGCGCCGGTGCCGGCGGGGGCACGGTGTTCGAGCTGACCCCCAACGCGGCCAAGACCAAATGGACAGAGACGGTGCTTTACAGCTTTTGCGCGCAGAGCGCCTGCACCGACGGCCAGCTCCCTGTAGCCGGCCTGATCATAGACGCAATGGGGAACCTCTACGGCACGACGCAGGGTGGCGGCAACGGCGAGTATATTGGCACTGGCACAGTGTTCATGCTCACCCCCAACGCTGCCAAGACCACGTGGACGGAGACGGTGCTGTACGTCTTCACCGGCGCTAGCGACGGTGAAGGCCCTCACGCCAGCGTGATCATGGACGTGGCGGGGAACCTCTACGGCACGACGGAGGCTGGCGGCAACGGCGGGGGCACGGTGTTCGAGCTGACTCCCAACGCCGCCAAGACCACATGGACGGAGACGACGCTGTATAGCTTTGTCCATTGCGCACAGAGCAGCTGCCCCGATGGCGATACTCCATATGCCGGCCTGATCATGGACGCGTCGGGGAACCTCTACGGCACGACGTTCAAGGGTGGCGCTAATGTCGCCGTTTTTGCTTTTGGCTCCACCGCGGGCACGGTGTTCGAGCTGACCCCCAACGCCGCCAAGACCACGTGGACGGAGACGGTGCTGTACAGCTTTTGCGCGAGCGGCTGCACCGACGGCGCCAACCCTTACGCCGGCCTGATCATGGACGGGTCGGGCAACCTCTACGGCACGACATTGTTCGGCGGCGCTAATGTCGCGACGAGTGAAGGCGCGGGCACGGTGTTCATGCTCACCCCCAACGCCGCCAAGACGAAATGGACGGAGACGGTGCTGTACAGCTTCTGCGCGCAGGGCCCGCTGAGCGGCTGCACCGACGGCAACAGCCCTTTTGCGGGCCTGTTCATGGACGGGTCGGGCAACCTCTACGGCACGACATATGGCGGCGGCGACCGAATTGGGGGAGGCGAGGGCACGGTGTTCGAGATTACCTCAACGGCGGTCGTACTACCGCCGAGTGAGGTTGCCACGACGGCCTCCGGTCTGGTCTACAGCCGGGTAAGTCATGCCTTCAACGGGACCGTGACCATCACGAATATCAGCAACAGCCCGATCAGTGGCCCCTTTTCAATACTCTTTACGGGACTGACCTCCGGGGTGACGTTGGCGAATGCCACGGGCAACTTTTCAGGGTCGCCGTACCTGACGGTTCCCACCGTAGCCAGCCTCGCGCCTGGCCAGTCGGCCGCTGTCGGTGTGCAGTTCGATAATCCTTCGTTCGGAACGATCAATTTCACACCAGTGGTCTACTCCGGGAGCCTCTAACATGGCCAAAGGTGCATCTCTTTTCATCGCCGCATTCTTTTCCTTTGCATCGATGGCATCGGCGGCCCCCATCACCTACGATGTGACCGTCGATAGCTCCTCCATTTCGGGCACGGCGGGCTCGCTCGATTTCGAGTTCAATCCCGGCCCGCTGGCGACCCAGTCGGCCTCGCTTCAGATCCTCAATTTCACATCGGACGGAACACTGGCGGGTAACCCTACGCTGACTGGGGATGTCGGCGGAGCCCTGCCCGCAACGCTGACCTTCGACAACGGGACGGCATTCAACGATTACTTCGAAGGTTTCACCTACGGATCGGCATTATCGTTTCAAGTCAGCCTCTACGGGCCCGCGTTGAGTTCGCCCGACGGGACGTCAACTTCCGGCAGTACATTTGCTTTCAGCATGTTCTCCGACGCCGCAGGGACGATGCCAGTTCTCACGACCGATACGATCGATGGGTTCGCTTTCACGATAGATGTGAACCTCAACGGGACGACCACCCTGACAAATTTTTCGGCTCAGACCACCGTAGTGCCGGCAACCATTCCTGCTGTCCCGGAACCGGGCACGTTGCCACTGATGGCGGTCAGCCTCGGTATCTGGCTCGCGTTCGGTTTCCCGCTGCGACGGCGGTGATATCTCACGAGTTGGTTGGGACGGAGGCTGCGGGTGGCAGCCTTATGCACTTGCCAACACCGTCGCGAAGGGCGGGGTTTAGCGTGGGCCTTTTGGGGTGGTCGCTTTTGTGCGTGGTCGTGTAGAGCGAATCTTAACGCCATGCTCGCGGGCGAAGTTCGCGCAAAATTCCTCAATGGGGTTTTGCTTCGTGGTTCCTGCGCGGGCCACGGCTTGGGCGTAGGCCGCGAATGTTGTTGGCTCAAGCCGGACGGTGAGCTGGTGACGCCTGCCTTGTTCGGGTGAAACGTAGCCGGGTGGGTTCCTGTTCGCCATCAAATGCCTCGCCTTCTTAACCCGGAAGTGCGCACGGGGGTTCCGGCAACTTACGGTTACCCAGTTGGTAAACGTGTTCCGTAAGGTTTCTATCACAGCTCGTCGCGTCGAGACAAGTTTTTGACCGCGGCGTGGTGCCGCGCGGTTCAAGGGCCTTTGTAGCAACATTTTTCATGGATGCGGCATTTGGAGGTTGACGGGGCGTCGGGATGGCCCGACAGTTGTTGTCGGGACAGCCCGACAGCGGAGTGCGCGGCGTTGGCTGAGACAATCGAAAAGGCAGACGCCGGGGTGACGGTGTTCTCGCACCTGACCGGCGCGCGGTTCTGCGGATTGGCGGTGATGTGGTTCGTCCTCGCCTGTGCCGGCGGGGCCGCGCTCTATTATTGGCCCGGCTGACGCCGCGATGGAAGCCGGCGGCGGCCTTTTCACGGCGCTGGTTCTCGTGGTGGTCGGGGTGCTCTCGATTCCGATCAATCTGGCGCGCGCCGGCTTCCGCGTCTGGCGCAATTGGCGCGTCGTTCCTCTCGTTCAACGAAATCATACCCGCGCCGGGGTCGGTGCCTTCGTCCTCGTCGCGCTCGCGATCTACGTCGCCAAGCGGGGCGGCGTTTTTACAATGGGCGAGGTCGAGCTGGCGTGCATCGCCGGCCTCGCCGCTTTCTCGGCGCTGTGGGTCTGTGTCGGCGTGATCGGATCGCGCGGCGCGCGTTTCGATCCCATGCAAATTTTCTGGCTAGTGGTCTGACGCGATCGCTTGGTGCCCACGATTGACCTTTTCGATAATGCGATCGGGGTCGGCGGTCCAGACAAACGGTTTGGATTTGCGGTTGTGCTCGCCGAGATAGCGGTTGATCGCAGCTTGCAGGTCGACGAGCGAATGGAAGACACCGCGCTGTAAGCGCCGGCGGGTCAGCGTGGCAAAAAAGCCTTCGACCGCATTAGCCCAGGAGCACGAGGTGGGGGTGAAATGGAACACCCACCTGGGATGCCGCGCGAGCCAGGCGCGCACTTTGGGATGCTTGTGGGCGGCATAATTGTCGAGGATCGCGTGGATCAGCTTGCCGGCCGGGACCGCCGCTTCGATCCGGTTGAGGAAACGGATGAATTCCTGATGGCGATGGCGCGCCATGCACTGGCCGATGACGGTGCCGTCGAAGACATTGAGCGCCGCGAACAGCGTGGTCGTGCCGTTGCGGATGTAATCATGGGTCATCGTTCCGGCCCGGCCCTTTTTGATCGGCAGGCCCGGCTGGGTGCGGTCGAGGGCCTGGATCTGGCTCTTCTCGTCGACCGAGAGCACCAGGCTGTGCGCCGGCGGGTCGAGATAGAGCCCGACCACATCGCGCAATTTGGCGGCAAACGCCGGGTCCTGCGACAGCTTGAAGCGCCGCACCCGGTGCGGCTGCAGACCGTGCGCCGCCCAGATGCGCTGCACCGAGCGCAGCGAGATGCCGCTCGCTGCCGCCATCGCCCGGCCGGTCCAATGGGTTGTCTCGCCCGGCGGCTCCGCCAGGGTCAGCGCGACGACATCGTCGACCCGCGCTGACGGCAATGGCGGCAGACCGGGTTTTCGCGTCTTGTCGTGCAGCAGGCCGGCCACGCCCTCGTGCATGAACCGCTCTTGCCAGCGCCACACACAGGGCTTCGAAACCCCGGCGCGGCGCATGATTTCGGCGGTGCCGCAGCCCTCGCCCGTGGCCAGAATGATCCGCGCCCGCCACACATGCTTTTGCCGGCTGTTGCGATCCGCTACCACCGCGGCCAGTCGTTCGCGGTCGGCGGCACTCACCTCGATATCGATCCCCTCGCACATCGCGCATGATCGCACAGATCCAGTCCTTATGGAATCCTATGATTGCGTCGTACCACTAGGCGCGATCTGCCTCGGCGCTGTGGCGCTTCTTCTTAAAGGAATGACGCTGTGATGATCGGCGACGCAATCACGGTCGGCGCGCCGGCCCTGATCGTGCTGACGTTGGTGCGAATTGCCCTGCTGGTGCGCCCGCCGGCGGGCATCAAGCTGCCGCATCCTTCAAAGATCGGTCTGCCCTCGGGTGGGCTGGCGTCGCCGGCGGCGGTTCATGCCGCGCTCGGCGGAGGTCCGCGTGCGCGGCGTCGTTGGTGGAAATTCTGGTGAGGGAGTGAGGCTATGCCGTGGCCGTTGGCGCGTCGGCAAAAGGTGATCGGGTCCCGTGATCCGCGTTCCTACATCGCGGCAAATTACCGTTTCCCGAATGGCTCGCTCGGCCCTGTAATTCGGGTTGGGGATACCAAAGTCAAAATAATTATCGGCGGCAACGGCTCGGGTAAAACGGCCGGTGTGATCCAGCGCAACGCGCTCGAACGCAGGGGCATCTCTCAGGTCTTTGTCGATACCCGTCTGCAAGGCGGGGCGGTGTCTGCACCGTGGCGGCGCACAGTCGATTACGACGTGGGGGTGTCGAATGCGTATGGCGCGCTCGGGCATTTGCCGGAGTACGCCGATTTGCAGGGCGGGCGCGGGATTAACTTGCTGGAAGCGCCGGAGCTAGACCCCGATCACCCGTTGGCGACCGATCACCTGATGGTGATGGGGAAAACGATATTCTCGGCGGAGAACACGCACGAGCCATATTTCCCGACTGCGACGCAAGCCGTTTATATCTCTTTCGCCTATGGCGAGCTGGTCGAGGCGAAGCGCCAGGGGCGCAAGCCGCTGCACGCCAATGTTCGGCGCAGGGCGCTGGAACGCAGCGAGTATGACAGCAAGACCGGCGAGCCGGTCGCGGGCATGGCTTATCACGCCCGGCAAATCCTCGCGCTCAACAATCCTTTTGTGAATAGCTGCATCAGCCGTTTCGCCGGCAAGACCAATGACGAAATCCAATCGGTGATTGGCACCTTCGAGGCGGACAGCCGGTTTATGGGTTCGCCCGCGCTGGCGGCCGATGAGCTGCGCGGCGGCATGGGTTTTGGCGAATTGGGGCACCGCGTCTCGTCACGGTATCTCGCGGTTCCCGCAGAGCATATTGACGGGTGCGCGCCCTGGTTTCGGCTCGCAATAACAGGTGCAATGCGGCCGTTATTTGCGCCGCATCCGGTCCCGGTGAGCTTTTGGCTCGACGAATTCTATGCCCTCAAGCGCATTCCGTTAATAGACAGCATCGGGGTAGTAGCCGGGAGTAAAATTGAGGTCATCATCGTCGTGCAAAGTCTGTGCATGCTTGAGCAACTTTATGGCAAGGCTTGGGAGGCGTTTGTTGGCAATGCTTCGGTGATCTCGTTAATCGGAAGCCCTGGGGACCACACCAGTTGCGACTACCTGGTCCGACGGTCTTCTGAAAAAACCATTGTGCAGCCGCATTCGGAATGGTCGATCAATCCCGGAGGCGGCGGCGCGTCGGGCGGGGATGCCTTTCATACGGTGCCGACGCTGAGCCACGCCGATCTTTACAATCTGCAGCCGGGGGTGGGCTACGTCTGGTTGCACGGCCTGGCCGATCCGATCCCGGCGGCCTTCCCCGGCTACTACACCGATCGCGTGCTGTCGCGCCGCGCGCGGCGTGATCCCTACGTCCGCTGGTGACGGGCAATGGATGATGAGCTTTCTTCACTGCAACAATTTCTCGGCGGTGCGCTGGTCGGTTCTGTCTTCGCTGTTCCGGTCTGCTTATTGCTCGAATGGGCGGTTGGGGGGCTGGCGCGCTGGTGGTGGCTGTGGCCGGCGGCAGCGACGATAAGTGTTCTACTCGTGTGTGTTGTCGCGACGCTGTGGCGCGCCGCCGGCGAGGTGCCGGAGCCGCCGCCGCGCAAGAGCAAGCTTCCGCCGTCGAAGACGCGTAAACCGCGCCGTCCGAATTTGAAAGTGGTTGATCTCGCTATTGAGCGCGCGCGTCGCGCCGGAGGTAACGCCAATGGATGATCGTGAAAAAAAATTATTGCCCCAGCTCGATGACCCGATGCCGGGGCAGCGGGGCAACGCGCTCGAACAGCTCCACGATTTCGACGAAAAGCACAAAACCTCGTTCCGTGACCGTGTGGCAAAAATCGAGCGCGGCGAGCAATACGACGTTGTGGAACAGGAAGCCGTGATGCTGCGCCAGCAGGTTGGGGCGCTTGATGGCGAACTGACGCAATACAAGGCTGCGGTCGGCAAATGGCAAACAGCCTATGCGGCGCAGGCGGCGAAGCTCGCTATTGCGAGCGGCATTGCGTGGGGCAAAACAACAGGGCCGAAGCTCGCCGCCTATATAGCGGTGCCGCTGATCGCGCTCGGCATCTGGCAAGCGAGTGTCCGTTACTGGCCGCTGCCGGCTCCGGTCGATACGGGATTGGGAGAAATTGCCAGGTCGAGCGCATGGGCGGACGGCTGCGGCAATGCCGTGGTGCGTGAGGTCGGCGGCACGCCTTATTGGGTGCTGCTGTGCGGCCGTACCGACACGACAAGCCACATGAACGCGCAAGGCCAGCCAATCGGCCTTCACTGTCTTGATCTTTATGCGACGGCCGCCAAAGCCGATTGGCAGGAATACGTCAAAGCCAATCCCTATGCGCTGTTCGGCTGGTGGATCAATTGGCCGAAGCGTGCCGTCCAGTGTGAGCCGTTTGAAATTAAAGAGGCGCAGAGATGACCACATTTCTGACCTTCTTGGGTCGTGCGCTCGATCTGCTCGGGGCGCTGTTCTTTCTTGTCTTGGGGGTGGTCGGCATCGCCGAATGGCCAGTCATAATAATTACTATGCCGCCGCCGGCCGGCGAGTGGAATTTGTGCGTCGGCGCGCTGCTGGTCGCGGTCGGGTTTGCAGCGCTCGGTGCCTTCTGGTTGCGGGGCTGGCTCCGCGCCGTGCGAAACGTAAAGAAAGTCTGACAATGAAGCTCCCAGCGATTTTTCGTAAAAATGATGGGTCTGCGCACGCGGCGGTGGCTGTGCCTTCTGCTCCGGCGCTGCCGGCTGGGCCTCGATTGCCGCCGGCAGTTGTCACCGGCCCGCCATTGCCGCCGCCCCGTGCTTCTGGTCCGTCTGCGAGCGTGACACCTGAGAGCGCCGAGCTGCGGCGCTTGCTGATCGCGTTCGATCACACCGCCAGCCGCGAGCCGACATGGCAAGAAGCGGCGCGGTTGACAGATACGTTGGTGGCCACGTTGCCGGGTCAGTTGAAAGTGGCGCTTGGCGGTCATGGCGGGGGGCGTATGGATACCCCGACGGGCTACACGACCGACGCGGCGAAGCTGCGGGACAAGGCGGCCGGCGTGCGCTGCCAGGGCGGCTATACCCGGCTGTTGGATATCCTGGCTCACCCGGCCGCGCTCAAGGCCGATCTGGTTCTTTACATCGGCGATATGTTCGAGGAGTTCGGCGTCACGCGCCAGCAAGGCTGCCGACAAGCTCGCCAAATGCGGGACGCGCGTCATCATCCTGCAGGAAGGCGTCGATCCGAATGCGCGCGAGGTCTTCGCCGACATCGCCGAGCGCACCGGCGGGGCGCTGCTGCCGTTCGATATTTCGTCGTTCGACCGGATAGGCAAGGAACTGGTTGAGCTGATCGCGGTCCTCGCCGTCGAAGGCGTCGAGGCGGTCGAGGCCAAGGCCGCGACGATGCCGGCAGCGACTTCATTGCTGCTGCAAAATCTTGATCCCAAACGCCTGCTGATCGGTCACGCGAAAGGAGGGTGAATTGTTACGGTTGCCGTCTCCAATTGATTTGCCGTACTGCGAAACCTGTGACGGGTTCTTTGACCCTGCGGTCGCAGAAATTAGGTGGGTGAAGCAGCCTGGGCGTTGGGGTTGGGGCCTTTATCATCCCGCCTGCGGGACACGGCTTGCATATCCCTCGCTCCGATTACGTCATTTGTGGTGGGCCGCAAGGGGCATCTGCAACAGCATCGCCTTCCGGTTGGGGGTGCTTTGATGACCGATATTCCATTGCCGCGCGCGCCAAAGCCTGAGCGCGTGCGCGATGTTCCGGTGCCGCCATTGCCGACGCGTGAGCGCGCGACAAGAGCTAGGGATGATGTTGAGGAACAGCCGCCGGCGAGAGAGGCGATTGCAAAGCGCCGGCCGGCCTACGAACGCGGCGAGATTGTCTTTCATATGCTGCTGCCTGCGGTGTCGTTGCTGCTCGGCCTGACGTTGCTGCTCGGCTTGCTCTACTACGTGAACCACGGCGCAAGAGCCAATGATGAGCCGTTCCTTAACTTCGTCGTCGGCGTCGTGTTGACGGGCTTGGGCGGTCTGGAATTGCTGGTGTGGCAGAGACGGTTGGGCCGGGGTTTTACGCCGCCAGGCGAGTAAATCACCGGCGCGATGGCAAGGGACTAGAAAAATGGATTACGAAGAGGACGAAGAGAGGCAGCGAAAACGTCGTGCCGGCGTCGGCATTGACATAGAGCGCGAGGCCACGCCCCGGCCGCAAGCCGACGATCAGCAGGAGCGCCCGCAGCGGCCGGTAACCGAATTTAGTTCCGACACCATCAAGGCCGACCCTTTGACGGCGGTTTCTCTCGGGATACCCGCCAATGCTGACAAGGCGTTGTTGCAGGAAGCCTACGCGGCCGTCATGCAATGCTGCGAATACATGACCGGCCCGCAGGGGCCGTCTATGAATGAAGATGATCCGCTCGGCATTGGCGCAGACGAGAGCCGAGCGCAGAATTTCGAGTGCGCCGTGCGCCGGCTTGATGAGCTGGACGGCCGCTTGCGGTCAGTAGGCGAAAAAGAGGCGATGACAATCGAGGCTATCGAGCGCGATCCGTGGAATGCGGTTGTTCTCGACTTGCCGGAGAAGGCGACGCCGGAGCTTTACTCTGCCGTCGCTCAAACCGCCCGCAACCTGCTCTATACGTCCAACGAGGAACTGCCGCCGATGCCGTTCGCGGCCCCGGCAAATGACCTCGAATGGGCCGAACTCGGCGACACGCTCAAATCGCGTTCGCAGGATGCTGCACAGAAAGGCATCGAGGCCGAGCGATCGGCGGCCGAGTGGGGCGATTATGTTCGATGGCGCGCCTATGTTGAGGGGGATCAGGTGTGGCAGGACATTCGCGCCGAAGCCGTTGCCGGCGGCGAAGAACGCGACACGATCGCCCTGGCCGAAGCGATTGACGACGATCAGCGGCGTCATCGCGACGATCCCGATGCGCTGCGCGATAGCGCCCGCGAGGATCGCTTTTCAAGCGATCGGATAGACGAAGTGCGGCAAACCCGCGAGGAAACCGCCGAGCCGCTCTATGACCGCTATACAGGCGAACGCCTAGACGAAGCCGGCCAGGAACACGAGGCGGGCCACGATCTCGGCGGCGGCCGGGGGCGCGGCCTTTTCCCATGACCCGCGCCGCGCTGTGGAGGTAGGACAATGCAGGTGATTAAGGTGCGGCGTTTCGCTGGCTCGATGCACGCCGAATGGCGAGCGTTCCGACCCCTCTATGAGAGCGTGTTGTTCGCTGTCGTTTGGGCATACCTCGCAGGGGTAGGTGTGATGATCGTCCGATCAGAAAATTTCGGTTGGCGGTGCGTTTTCATCGGGTACGTGGCCGGGTGTGTGGGGGCGGTGGCTTATTACTTGCTGGAAGTCCGCCGGTTCGTGCGTCGCTGAGAAACACGGGCGCAGCAGTTGTCGCAGCCTTGCGCAATATGGGGTCACGTTGCGCCGGCCGCCTTTTAGGTTTTCGTAAACCCTGATCGCGTAGGGTGAATTCGTGCCATACGACGGCGACGAAAGATATTGGGACGACGACGGCGGCGGTGATTGGGAAGAGCCGCTGCGCGAGGCGATCATGCATCGTCACCCGTCGCTGCCATTCGTCGAGATAACCCAGGATCGCTACGTCGGCGCGCGTACTGCCGAAGATGCCCGGTTTGAGGATTGGAGCTTTGAAATTCTTGGCCCCAAGGGGCCAGAAGGCTACCCGGTCGCTTATGACTGTGTAGCCTACATGCGGGGTGAGCGCACCGAAGCGGAGATGATCGCGGCTATGGCCTATCGGGCGGAAAAGCATCTGCTCGATGATCGCGGCCCATTTTGGGTTCTGCGGATTTACCTTGAGAGCGGCGCAATACCGAAAAGAGATTGACGCCGTGATGCGCAAGCACGGCCAGTCGCCGCTATTGCGGCGCGCCGAAGCGGCCGTTGCGCGCCGCCTTGGTCTGGAACGATGCGCGATCAGGATGCGGTATCGCCTGCGGGGAGAGACACCGCCCTTTTGAGACGTTGCCCCGCAAGACTGTCGTCAGGAAAACTTCCTCGAAGCGGAAAACTCGCCGCCCCTCGATGTGTCATAGCGCGCTGATACAAGTCCGAAATCGTAAAATCACCGGCGCGGTTTGTGCGGCCGGTGTTGCCGGCTGCGGTGCTTGCGCCGGCCGGGCCTGGCGTGCCGGTGCTGTAGCCTCGTCGTCGTCCATGCCGCCACTATCCGCCAGCTCGCGGAAAGGTGCGCAAGCCAGCTCACCGCTAGGTGACTGCTGCGAGGCTTTCTTTCTCGCCGCGCCAGGGGTGCCTCTACCCCGCGCGGCTCATCGCGATCGTCCTCGTCCTAACCCTCGGCCATGCCCGCGTTCTTGCGAGCGGCCCGGTTCGTCCAGTCGATCGCCAGTGTATTTGTCATATTTCGGCTTGGTGGTTTCGTCGCCGGCCTGGCGGCGCTCGTCGGTGCGATCAGTGGAAATCCGATCTTCGCTGGGCTTGCTGCGCTCGCCTGGCTCTTGCCGGCGGCGCTGGCGATCGGCGTCCTCCTGAATTTGCGCGTGCCGTTGGGCGCGCTCGGCGTCGCCGGCGTCGGGTTGTGGCTGGCGGTCTATTGGCCGCGCGGTGCGCGCTCCGCGCATCTCGGCGGCCGGCTGCGCGATCGTGTGCGGGTGCTGGTCGCGGTCGCGCTCCTGCTGCATCTCGCTGCCGAAGTGCGCGAGGATTTCATCGGCGGTCATCGGCCGCATCGGGCCGATGGTTTGGCGGGCGTGATACATCGAGGCGGCAAAGCGCTTGCCTTCATCGATGCGCGCCATTTGCCGCGCGAGCTGGTCTAAATCCTTCGCGGTGTTGGTGGCGGCGAACAGTTCCGCTTTCTCGCGGTGCCGGGTCATGCCGACATAGCTTGCCGACGCGCGCCAATGCTCCGAGTGATAGAGATAGGCTTGATCGACGGTGTCGCCCTGGCCCTTGTAGATCGTGCCGGCGTAACCGTGGCGGAAACTCTGATATTGGGCGCTGTCGAAAGCGACGGTTTTGCCGCCGTCGTCCAGCTCGACAAAAACCCGGCCATTTTCGATGTGGCGCACGGTGCCGGCGTCGCCGTTATCGAGGCCGAGCTTTTGATCCCTCTTGGTGAACTGGATTCGGTCGCCGGCGGCGAAGGCCATGCGGCCGCCGGCCGTCTCGAGGTCGTGATCCGCGCCAAGGTGGCCGAGTTCGCGGCGAACCTGGCGAGCGCCTGCGTTTAGCTCGGCAACGTCGCGATTGGTGTACGCGAAAATAAACCGCGACTTGTCCGCCGCCTGGGTCACGTCTTGCCGGTAGCGGTCGAGCAATTCCGCACGGGCCTCGACTTGCGTTCGCGTGAAATGCACCTGGCCCTTGGTGTCATAGACGCCGAGCGCCTTGTGAAATTGTCCCTCCGCGAAATACTCGCTCGCGCGCCGGTCGTCGCCGGAATATTGCCGGCGGATCTCGGTGAGGGTCGCCGCGCCGTGCCGGTCTTTCAAGATTCCGAACATTCCCCCGCGCTCGATGCTCGCGAGCTGGCGATCGTCGCCGACAAGGATCAGTTTCGCGCCGGCTTCCTGCGCGTAGGCGGTAATCATCGCCATGTGCGCGGTGTCGAGCATCGCGGCCTCGTCGACGATGACGACGGTTTTGCTGTCCCAATGCTGCCGGCCGTTCGCGAGCATGAACAGCTCGCGTTTCACGGTGCTGGTGTTCTCGAAGCCGCTGGCGTTCTCCATGCCCTTCACGACTTTGTGGGTCCAGGCGAGGCCGATAACCCGGTGTCCCGCCTGCTCGTAGGCATCGCGCACGGCGGCAGTCGTCCGGCTCTTACCCGTGCCGGCCAGGCCGTCGATGATCGCCAAACCTTCTTCGCCGGTCGCGTGCCGGAAGGCGCGGGCCTGCTCGCGGCTGATCCCGTCGTAACGATCGCTGTTCAACACGCGCGCCCGCTGCTGGTCGGTGAGGCCGTGCGCCCGGTCTGAGGTCAAGCCTTCGACCGCCCGCAACACATAGCCTTCGGCTTCCAATACCGCGCGAGTCGCTGCATTTCGTTGGGTCGAGTGTAAACCTGTTTGCTTTCGGTGTCGTAAACTTCCGCGAGCGCCGCCCTAAAAAAGATTAGCCATCAAATCCAGCCATACAACCGGCCAACCTTCCAGCCTGATGGCCTGACAACACGCCAGCCAGCTAACTAGCCAAAAAGCCAACTATCCAACCGGATAAAGGGCTGGATCGCCAAAGTGACAAAGTGTTAACCGGTTTCATGGTAAACTGGCTGTCGCATGGGGTCACAACACGATGGGGAGATACGATGCTGCAACCCTCTTCCGCGCCGCTCCACGCTTCCCCTGACGATGAGAATTCGCCGATGAGTGATCCGCCCGCCCGTCGCCCTACCCCGCCTCACCGCGCCGGCAAAACGCTCGCCGGGGGCTATATCGACAAGACGGACCATTTCATCGTGCAAGAGCTTTGCCTGCGCCTCTCCCGCGAGCGCGCCGCCAAGGGACTCCCGCGCATGACGATGCAGGATTTCTTTGTCGAGGCGATCACCCGCGAATGCGAGCGCCACGGGGTCAAACTCACCGGCAAGAGCTTAACTATCACGCGACCGTAGGCTTTCCCCTGCCTCTGAACAGCGCGTTCAACGCTTCGGTCATCAATTCCTGCTGCGTCGTTTCTTCCTCGGCCGCCAGCAACCGAAGTTGCCTTTTCGCCGTCGCGGTCGTCCAAAATGGCATCGTCACCCGCCCTGCCCGATCCGGCCGCTGGGCCTTATCGGCATTGGTCGCCGCTGCTGCTTCCAACTCTTTCCCGAATGCTCCGGTAAGTGCTGGCCGTGTGCGTTTCATGCCGCTGCCGCTCCCTTCCGCCGGCGCTCGTGTACGGTATCACCATATAACCGGGTGATATGACGGTAAACCGCCTCAATCTCCGCCGCCGCCTGCCCGTCCGGGTCGTATTCATGCACCGCGCTACCGTCGATCACGGCATGGGTGAGCGCCGCGAATTGATGCACCACTTCCGGCAATACCAGCGCCCGCGATGCCTTCGCCAGCACGGCGCGGGCCTCTTCCACCAGCCTAAAACCGTGCGGCGCGACGTTGATAACAACCGCGTAGGGCCTCTTCGCGCCTTCCAGCATTTCGAGCGTCGAGGCTACGGCTCTGAGGTCGAACCGCGCCGGTCGGCATGGCACCACCACAAAATCCGCGAGCTGCGCCGCAACTGCCGCGTCGGCTGCCACATGCGGCGCGGTGTCGATGATCGCCAAATCTACGCCTGCATGCTCTGCGTCTTTCAGCTTGCCGGCCAGCTCCCGCGCCGTGGCTCTCGTCGCGTCAAACTCGCGGTCGGGCTTCCGGCTTTCGTTCCAGTCGAAGGCGCTGCCTTGCGGGTCGAGGTCGATGATCGCAACCCGCCGATCGTGCATCGCCGCGCAATAGGCCATGTGAACGGCTAGGGTGGTTTTCCCGCTGCCGCCCTTCTGCGAAATGATCGCGAGGGTTTTCATGATATCACCATATCACCCGGTTTGATGGTGACATGATGAGACTGATTCGGGGCCGCCGTCAACTTCCGGTTTTGGCTGCACCAAAAAGATGCCAGCAAAAAATTGTGTGGCACATAGACTTAGCCGCCTCTCTGAAAACCCGCCGGAGTTCGGCCCGCGCCGGAGGCGAAGGGTCGTTATCTGATCTGACGCCCGGCGTCCCGACGCCCTCGGCGAAATCACCGGCCGGGCCGATTTGGCAAGGCTGAAAAGCGAAGCGTGCCTTGCAAACCCGAAGGGCGCGAAGCGTCGAACCGGGCTGTGATACAGCGCGTTGTGCCGCGTCTGCGGCGGTGTGACTCCTTGGGGCCTCTCGGCTATCCCGAGCTGTCGGTTTTCGTACCGGCGGCGGCTGTAAAGGCGGGCAGGGGCCTTTCAGCCCTGATCTTGCCCGACATTTTCGCTCCGAAATCTCCGCTTGCCTGCTCGCTGGCAAACCGGCCTCTCCGCAGGCACTAGCCGGGGGTTGGTGAATGTGGGCCTTGCCGCGATTCCCTTAGATAAGTTGCGCGCCTTAGCGCGCTCCGCATAGGCGCGCCGCTAGGCAGCGCGCCGACTTCTGCGCCTCTTGGCGCAGTCCGCTTAAAAGCATCCGGGATGTTGTTCTTCCTTGCATACTCTGCCGCGGCCTCGTTTAGCTTCGCCTTGTCTAACCAAGGGTAGACCCGCAGGAATGCATCCCATGAAGAATAGGTGACTTCCTCTGGGATTCCCTGTGCAGCCAGATCCCCGGTTTTGCTCACTTCGCTAGAAACTGCCGTAAAGTTGGCGTCGAGAACGCCAGTAATTTGAAAATGCTTCACCCTGCTCAATAGGGCGCTAGCTTGTCTACGATATACATAGATTATTCCAACCACAACTCCAGGCCAAATTAAGCTGTCTATGAGTTTTGCCCGGCGCCTGGATCAAGCCATGGTTGCGACATACCTATGTTTCTCCTGCCGCCTCCGGCACGGCAGAGTCGGCCATTGAAATGATCCTATCGGCGATCACGGACTTTAGCGGCACAAGATCACTGATCCCGCATTGACGTAGATCAACCCCTTGGGGCAGTGCCTCGCGCCTGCGAGGATGCAAATCTCAAGACTTCTGGTAAAATTCTTTGCCCCAGTCTGATCAATGGGTTATGATTCCCGTAAGATATGACTGAAACGTACCCGCAAAACCGCCGTCTCGGCTATGCCCGCGTCAGCACCTACGGGCAGACGCTCGACGCCCAGCTTGAGCAGCTACGCGGCGCGGGCTGCACCAAGATTTACCGCGAGAAGGTGACCGGCGCGCACAATGACCGGCGCGAGCTTCTCAAGATGCTGACCACCCTCGCGCCCGGCGACGTGGTGACGGTGACGCGGATCGACCGCCTGGCGCGCAGCACCTTCGACCTGTTCGCCATCGTCAAGCAGATCGTGGACGCCAAGGCGCAATTCCGGTCACTCGCCGAGCCGTGGGCCGACACCGGCACCAGCACCGGGCGGCTGATGATTGCCGTCTTCGGCGGCTTGGCCGATGTGGAGCGCGACCTTATCCGCACCCGCACCGCCGAGGGCCGCAGCCGGGCGAAAAAGCGCGGGCAGCACTGGGCCGACCGCCGAATTGACCGACGCGCAGAAGGCCGAAGCCCGGCGGCGGCGGGCGGAAGGTGCGACACTTGCCGAACTCGCCCGCAGCTACGACGTAGGCAAAAGCACGATTTCGCGGCTAAGCCGATGACGGCGGAAGAAGATAGGTTTTTCCGGATCTACCCTGAGCTACACCACTACACAAGGTGGGGTCAACTCCAAGGCATATTTACGACGAACACATTGCGCGCAACTCATTACAAATACCTCAATGACCTCACTGAAGTAGAGCACATGAAGCAATATCTAGCCACCCTTGTGCCCAGAAACAGAGTGGAACGCAGAAGCGCAAAAATACAGATAGAAAGCATTTATAAAAAGACGTTCACACAATTTGTCATCCCGTATATCGCTTCTTTCACCACTCACGCGGCCGATGCCGAATTTGACAGAGAGAATGGACTTTTAGATCAATGGAGCAAATACGGCAGACATGGATACGCCATAGTCTTCGACACCAAATCTTTAGGTAATCTCTTAAATAAAGAATTCGACACACGTTTGTATACGCAAACAATTTATTCAAACGTCGTCTATAATTTCGGAATAGATCATTTCAAGGCATCGTTCGAGCCGCTGATTGTCGAGGCCGCTTGGTTTATCTGGGACAACCGCCTCCCGAGATGCTATGCGCGTGCGGAACAATTCATCAGCGACTTCATCAAGACGACGTGTAGTTTTAAGCACTCCGATTGGAGCAAGGAGCGCGAGGTGCGGATCGTCGCGCACCCGAAGCACCCTTCGGAATTGAAATATATCAGAGAAAGTGACAGCGACGATATCAAAGCGCTTCGCAACCGCTCACCCAAGCAGATTTTCTACAGGGAGCCCAATATCCCATTTGTAAACCTGTTTGGTGACTTGGGTGTGGATTTGCCGATCAAGAGAATTATTGTAGCGCCAGATGAAAATCAGGAACTTTTATGGCAGCAGGTGTCGGCACTTACTGCGGGCCAAATCCCGGTTTACCGTTCTGGGATTGGACTCCGGCTCTTGCAGGGGGCTCGACAAAGGCACCGTGTGACGGACTTGTGCTTAAGCGTTGATATTTTCTGGAAGTCCGTTCGAGCTATGCGAAAGATATCTGTCATCGTAGTTGCACTAATTCTTGGCGTCTGTATCGGAGTGATTGCCCCACACTTATTTTTCCACGATGTCAATTCGTCGTGGCGGACAGTAGTCACCGAAGGAAAGTATTTCGGCATAGGCTACGACCCGTCTGCCCTGTTTACAGATTTACCGATGCCAGAAATTAAAATGATCTCCGGGAAGGCGAAATTTATGGACCGCGTAGGACCGGGCCAATCAACAAACCTTGGCTACATCATCAATGTTGAGATGGGTGCGCTCGATTTGGCAAAGGTTCCGCAACGCTACAAAGAACAAACAACGGAAATGGAAAACGGTTACAAAGTAACTCGCTACCGATAGAGCAAGCCTCTTATGCCATTGAGTTTGATTTTGATCTAAAAGAGCAGGACGGCTTTGTGTTACAAACAGTGCATGCTAAAGACGTACCGTCTCTCATGTCCGGCGCCAAGAACACGTTTTCAGGCAAAAACAGAAGATCCAATTCCCTACGCCACGGCAATCAAAGTGCAGGAGATTTTGCTGCGGCCTTCTATTGTCAAATGCCTCACGTGTAAGCCTGCGGTGACAACCCCGCCGTGAAAAAGATCGGAATTTTCCAGAACCCCGTTATGCGACTTACGCGCCATATCAAAATCTCGCTCGCGTGCCGCTTTGAAATGACGCGCCAAGCGGCGTTTGTAGGGGCGTATCGTCTCATCCTAATCGTCGAAGCGCAGCTCGCGGTCTGCCGAGCGGCGACGAAATAAGCCTCGATCATTTCGTCGTCGATCTCGGCAAGGGTCGGCGGGCGCCAGCGTGGGGTTTGGCCCTTGTCGATCAACACCGCACGCACGCCTTCGTAAAAATCGTGCGCGGCCATGAAATGCTGGGTCAGCCGATATTCGAGCTCGAGCGCCGGTTCGACGCCGTAGTCCTGCCCTACGATCAGCTGGCGCAAGGTTACTTTTAGGCTGGTCGGCGATTTCGTCAGCAGCCCGGCGCGGGTTTCCGCCGCCCAGCCCGCATCGGCCCCGCCTGCCGCCGCCTCGGCTGCGAGCTGATCGAGGATAGCCTCGACGCTCTCGCCGGCGAAGCACCGATCGATCGCCGGGCGCAAGGCCGCCAGCGGCGGCGGGCCGGGATCGCCGGCAAACTCGGCGAGCAGCGCCTCGGCCTGCTTGGACCTGCCGTCCTTTTCCCACGCAGTCCCGGCGAGCGCCGCGACCAAAGCCTCGACCCGCTCCTGTGCGACGACATGGGTGGCAAAGCCGCAATAAAACGCGTCGGCTGCCCGCAACCGGGCGCCGGTCAGCCCGAGATAGCGCCCGATTTGCCCCGGGCAGCGATTTAGAAACCGGGTTGCGCCGACATCGGGAAACAGCCCGATCGCGGTTTCCGGCATCGCGAACAATGTGCGCTCGGTCGCCACCCGGTAAGCGCCATTGACCGAGATTCCCGCGCCGCCGCCCATCGTGATCCCGTCGATGATCGCGATATAGGGCTTGGGAAATCGGTGGATTTGGCGAATGAGCTCATATTCTTCGCGGAAGAACACCGCGGTCAGATCAGGATCGCCGCTGATCCCGCGTCCGGCCTCGTAAACCGCCCGCACGTCGCCGCCGGCGCAGAACGCCCGCCCGCCGGCGCCGCGGACCACGACGGCATGCACCGACGGATCTTCGGCCCAGCCCGACAGCGCCGGTGCGAAGCGCCGGTAATTGTCGAGGGTCAGCGCATTCAGCGCCTGCGGCCGGTTGATCGTCAGGGTGGCGAGCCCGCCCTCGCGGCCGAGCAGGATCTCCTCATTTCAGTCATATGACTACGAACTTACCTCTCCGTTTGTGGCCGGGCTTGGCCCGGCCATCCACGAGATCAAATCAGTTGGTCGTACAGGTCGTCCCAACTCGGATTGTGGAGTAATATCAGTCGAACTTTCCATGCACGCGGATAGTGTTTCATGTTCTGCTCACGCTGCCTCGCATCGCGGATGTCATCGTAGTGCTCGCTATAGACGAGGCGCTTCAAGCCGTATCGCTTGGTGAAGCCGTCCACCAGGCCTTCGCGGTGTTCCCAAGATCGGCGGGCGAGATCCTCAGTCACGCCAACGTACAATGTGCCGTTCGGGCGATTGGTCACCATGTAAACCCATCCGGCAGCCATTTACCGAATTAACACTTCATTCTTCACCGTCTTCTCGTGGATGGCCGGGCCAAGCCCGGCCACACAACGCCCAGGCGAGCAGGATCTCGTTGCTGCCGGTCACGAAGGCAAATCTTTGCGCAGCACGTAGGAGGTGGCTGCGATACGATAGCCGAGCGCGGCGTAGAATGCGTGCGCCGGCGCACGCATGACATTCGAGCTCAACACCACCGAGCGACAGTCGCGTTCGCGCCCCCAACGTTCCGCTTCCGCCATCAGGGTTCGGCCGATGCCGGCCCGGCGGAACGCCTCGTCGACGACAATCGCCTGCACAACCGCTTCCCGCGGGTTCTCAATCGCCGGGCGGACGAACATATGGAGCAGGCCCACGATCCGCCCCACCATCTCGGCGACAAGCGCCGAGTGGTCGGGGGTGAAGATAACCTCGCCCACCCGTCGCATCGCCTCCTCTAGGGTCATTTGGTAACCCAGCTGGGCGAGCAAACTCAGGCATTGCGGGACGTCGTCGCGGGTTATCGAGCGCAGACGGAGCGCATGGCTTGGTCCGCCGCCCTCACTCATTCGACGGGCCGAGCAGATGCCGGGCGATGATCACCCGCATGATCTCGTTGGTGCCTTCGAGGATCTGGTGCACGCGCAAATCGCGCAGATAGCGCTCGATCGGAAAGTCCTTCAGATAGCCGTACCCGCCGAACAGCTGCAATGCCTCGTTGCAGATGTGGAACCCGGCATCGGTCGCCAAACGCTTGGCCATCGCGCAATGCATGACCGCCTGCGGATCGCTGCGGTCGAGGCTCGCCGCCCCGCGCCAGACCATCAGCCGCGCCGCGTCGAGTTCGGTCGCCATGTCGGCGAGCTTGAACTGCAACGCCTGGAATTCCGCGAGCGGGCGGCCGAACTGGCGGCGTTCGAGCAGATATGCGCGCGCCGCTTCGAGACAGGCCCGCGCCCCGCCCAGCGAACATGCGGCGATATTGAGCCGCCCGCCGTCGAGCCCCATCATCGCGATCTTGAACCCGTCCCCTTCGGCGCCGATCCGATTGGCCACGGGGACCCGGCAATCCTCGAAGATCACCATCGCCGTCGGCTGCGAGTTCCAGCCGAGTTTTCTTTCCTTCTTGCCGAAAGAGAGGCCGGGCGTCTCCTTTTCGACGACCAGACACGAGATGCCTTTTGGCCCCTGGCCGCCGGTCCGCACCATCACGACATAGATGTCGCTGATGCCGCCGCCCGAAATGAACGCCTTGGTCCCGTTCAGCACGTAATCGTCGCCGTCGCGCACGGCGCGGGTGGCGAGCGCCGCCGCATCCGATCCGCTGCCCGGCTCGGTCAGGCAATAGCTCGAAAGATGCGCCATGCTGGTCAGATCAGGCAGAAACCGCGCGCGCTGCTCGGCGCTGCCGAAATGGTCGATCATCCATGACGCCATGTTGTGGATCGACAGATAGGCCGCCGTCGACGCACAGGCCGCGGCCAACTCCTCGAAGATGATCGCCGCATCGATCCGGCCGAGCCCGCTGCCGCCGAACTCCTCGCCGACATAGATCCCGGCAAAACCCAATGCCGCCGCCCGCCGTAACGCCTCGACCGGAAACTCCTGGCGCTCGTCCCACCCCGGGGCCTGAGTCAGCCATTCCTCGCGCGCAAACGCCCGCGCCGTCTCCCGAAACGCCCGTTGCTCGTCAGAAAGCTCGAAATCCATGCGAGAAATATAGGCGGCTAACACAAAAACGGCGACCGCCCGCAACCATGGCTGCGGGCGGCCTACCCGGGAGTATGGGAGTTAGTTAGGCGTGGTTGGCGTGGTAATAGGTGTTGCGCAGCACCCGGCCTGGGAGCGCCCCGGTGTGCTTGCCGTTCTCCATCAGCACCTGGCCGTTGACGATCGTTGCCATGATGCCGGCCGCCGGCTCCTTGACGCGCCAGCCGCCCGCCGGGAAGTCGTGCACGATGCTCTCCGGCAGCGGGCGAACGGTATCGGGATCAAAGATCACGATGTCCGCCGCCATGCCCGGCCGCAGCAAGCCGCGGTCATAGAGGCCCAACGCCGAGGCGGAATCAAAAGTCAGCCGCCGCACCGCGTGCTCCAAGGTCATGACCTGCTTTTCGCGGACCCACTCGCTCAACAGCCGCGTGCTGTAGCCATAGCCGCCGTGGAACTGCACGTGCGCGCCGCCATCCGACAGCCCGACGATGGCGTTCGGATAGGTCAGGATCTTGGCCATCGCTTCGTCGTCGACGTTGTTCTCGGCCATCATGAAGCCGGTGTCCAACTTCTCCTCGACGACGAGGTCGAGAAAGGCGTCGATGACCCGCTTGTTCTGGTCCTTGGCGATCTGTCCGATAGTCTTGCCCTTGAGCGCCTGGTTCTTTTCAAGTACCGGCGTCTCGACCCACATATAGTTGTACCATTGGCGCGAATAGCCGGCGGCCGGGACCTCGACCGTGTGCTCGACGACTTCTTCGTGCAATTTCTGCCGGATCGCCGGATCCGCATAGGCCTTCAGTTTTTCGTCGTCCGAGGACAGCAGGATCGGATGCCAGGTCGGTGAGCCGCGGAAGGTCTGGCAGTTGTGCATCGTAAAGCTCTGCGTCGTACGGTTCGGGCTGCACAGCGGATAGGCCCGAATGCCGGCCTTCGATGTCTCGTCGACGCGGGCCATGTGCTTTTTCCACAAATCGGGCTCGCGTACCGTTTGTCCGAGATTGTTGTAGATAACCGTGCGCCCGGTGGCCTCCGATAGACGCGCCATCAACCCGTCATTGAGCTCGGCCGCACGGCCGCCGCCCGATTGGATGATGCCGGTGCCCATTTCGCGCAACACGTCGCCGAGCGCGAAGATCTCCTTTTCGTCGGCCCACAACGCCGGGATGTGGACGCCCTGCGGGTCGTAGTGTCCCTTGTTGCGCGACACCGACAGACCGAGCGCGCCGCCCTTGATGCCGTCGCGCACGACATCCTGCATTTTCTTGATTTCGTCGTCTGTGGCGGTGCGGCCCTGGGCCTCGTCGCCCATGACGTAATAGCGGACTGTCGAATGGCCGATCAAATTGCCGACATTGACCCCCAAATGCTGGTCGAGCCGGTCCATGTATTGGGGGATCGTTTCCCAATCGACCTCGACGGTGTTCAGCACTTCCATCGGGATCGCTTCGACATAGGACAGGAACTCGGCGACCCGCTTTGCGGTGCCGGGCCGCACCGGCGCTAAGGCCAGCGAGCAATTGCCGAACATGACAGTCGTGGCGCCATGGTCGGGTGAAAACGAACACAGCGGGTCCCAGGTGACCTGCGCGTCATAGTGGCAGTGGTTGTCGATAAACCCGGGCGCCACGACATGGCCGGCGGCGTCGATCGTGCGCGTGGCCGGTCCGCTCAGTTTCCCGATTTCGACGATCTTGCCGTCCTTAATGCCGACATCGCCGCGGAACGCCGGCATGCCCGAGCCATCGACGATCCGGCCATTCTTGATCAACAGATCATACGCCATTTCCGTCCCTTTCCTTGTGGTTACAGCGCACACAGATTTTCCCGTTGCAAGCGTACCACCGCGCCGCGCTCGCTTGGCGATAAATCGACGTCGTCGGCTCGAAAATCCACATCGCCAGCAGACATGGGCAATTAGACTAGCGCGCGTCTGAAGCCGCTCGACGTCGTCATATGTTTCCTGTTATGTTCTTCGAACGGTGCGGTTGGCCCTCCATCACCAGACCGCCATAATCTCGGCGCAAAGAAGGGCGATGGCTTTGGCCTTAAACTCCGGCTTTCTTGTGTGGGCTTCCCCCTTGTTTGTCCAGCGACGATCTGCGCAGAAAAAGGGGGAGGGTTGACGATTGAAAATCGATGAGGAAGCATCTGCGGAAATCCACAAGATTGTGCGCTCGCCATCAAGAACGAGTAACAGCCAGCCGTTCGGTGAGTTCGTCAGCTTTGTGCCCCAGCCACATCGCCAATATTCGAGATCCGTATGTAAGAACACCCAGGAAAATAAATCCTACCAAGTCGCCCCAATCCCCGTGGATCAGGGCTGCCAACATTGCGATAGGTACGACGCCTATACCGAGGATGACCAAACCGATAATGACCGCAAACAAGCCCCAAGTGATATAGGTGAACGCCATCCCAGATACCCACAATATCGTGCCAAAGCCATACGAAGCAGCCATGAACCCGAAAGCGGCAAAACCTCGTGTCGGGGAGATAAACGCAGCCGGACAAAGAACAAGAACTGAAACTGCAAAGGCAATCTTGAAAGCTATCGGCGCCCACTGAAGCATCCAAAGGCTGAACGCCATGGCTCCGAAGAGCAATGCAGCGGTGATCACGAACATCGCTACCACACCGAACAGTCCCAAAACCCCCGAACCAATTTCTTTTATCTTAAAGCTCATAAGAGTAACTCCGCCATTCGATTTACTAATCTGGTTTAATCTTTTGTCACGATGGACCAGGCGGCTGCGGATGCGCCGAGGGCGCAGAAGGCTCCCTGCCAAAGAGCCCAATGGTTGTGCATTAATAGGGATGCCATTGCGACTACGCCTACGAGACACAGCGCGAGCCCAGCAAGGCTTAGCGCAACCACACGCCGGGAGTGGGAGCAACCCTTGCCCCGACATACACGAATGCAGCGCCCATCATGCCACCCGACAGAGCCAACAAATATCCGTGCGTTATAAGTGCATCGGGGTCCATTCCGACAAACCTTAAGGTAATCCAGCCCACTAAGGCGAATAATAATTGAACGAGTATTGCTGATAGGGCTGCAGCTGGAAGAAATACTATCCAGCGACCGGCAAGTGTTGCCTTCCGTTTGATCTCATTTTTTGCATCGGTCACACCGTTGGCCGGCACCGCGATTGTCTCATTATTAACCATTAAGTTCTTCTCATCTTCCTGCCGGGGAACCGGCCGGCGCAGCGGCCGCGCGGCCAGGAATCAGGTGGTGAACGATGGCGACGAGCCTCACCCGCTCACCTTCTCTCGGAGACCATTGGCATACTCGGAATTCTTCAACACCGGGTCGATCAGCTCATGTACAGCCGGCCCGGACATCGCCCGGTGCTGTTGCAATTCATCGTGCAGGCGGGCACTGAGAATGCTGATAACTGCGCCGACCCACGGGCACAGGAAGACTTCGCGGAGATAATTCGTGGCGTTCTGTTGGACCTGGAGAAGATCCTCAAGCTGATAACACTCCGCTAGTGCGGCTCTATCACCCGACACTAATTCCTCTGTATAATCTATGTTATAGACTGTCATATAAACCTCGGGCGCCATCATGGCTTCCGGGGTGAATTTTTGAGGCTCAACCAATATAGTCAACGCTCGATCGTCCCCATCGGTAACTTCTGCAATGTCGAGCCCCTCGAGGCGACAAACAACGACATGTAGGGCCTCATGTAACGCCGTCTCCATGGGCGACCTTCTGGGAGGAATGATAGTCCGACCTTCGTCCCCCGCAGCAGCATCCGCATCCGAGTAAACTGGAATGAATGGCATTATAACCTCTCTAAATCGGTGCTTCCGCTGCAATATAGGCCGGTCAGACACATCAACGATTAGGGTTGCGGCCGGCCCTTGCCGCTGACGCGAACATAAATACGAGGGGTCGTCAAATAATCGTCAATGGCCGGAACGGCTTGACAGCGAATTGTAGGCGCAACGTGCAAATGTCAGTGCCGTCCAATTTAAAAATGTCAGTCTCCCCGGCTTTTTGGCGGGCTGTGGGGGGCGGCATCGATGACGGTGCTGAGCGTGAGCGATGGCGAGTTGCGGCGTCTCGAGGTGTTCCGGGACGTCGATCGAGGTAGTCTGCCGGTGCGCGCGGCAGCGCAGCTGTTGGGGCGCAGCGAGCGCCAGGTATGGCGGTTGTTGAAGGCGTTTCGCAGTGACGGTGTCGCGGGTTTGATTTCGAAGAAGCGCGGCCGGCCGAGCAACCGCCGGACGGCAGCGGCGGTGCGTGCAGCGGCATTGTGGATCGTGCGCCACAACTATGCCGATTTCGGCCCGACCTTGGCTGCCGAGAAGCTCGCCGCCGAGCGCGGTTTTGCGGTCTCCAGCGAGACCTTGCGCCAGTGGATGATCGCCGACGGGCTGTGGCGCGATCGTAAGCAGCGCAAGCGCATCCACCAACCGCGCCCGCGGCGCGAGTGCGTCGGCGAACTGGTCCAGGTCGACGGCAGCGAGCACTGGTGGTTCGAGGATCGCGGGCCGCAATGCACCTTGCTGGTGTTCGTCGACGATGCGACCAGCCGGCTGATGCATCTGCAGTTTGTCGAGAGCGAGTCGACTTTCGCCTATTTTCACGCGGCGCGCGCCTATCTGGAGGCCTGGGGCAAGCCGGTGGCGTTTTACAGCGACAAGCACGGGGTGTTCCGGGTCAACCACCCAGGCGCGCTTGGCGGCGACGGCATGACCCAGTTTGGCCGCGCCCTGCACGCGCTCAACATCGACATCATTTGCGCCAATTCGAGCCCGGCCAAGGGCCGGGTCGAGCGCGCCAACAAGACCTTGCAGGACCGCCTGGTCAAGGAATTGCGGCTGGCTGACGCGGCCACCCTGGCGGAAGGCAACGCCCTGCTGCCTGCTTTCATCGCCGACTACAACGCGCGCTTTGCCAAAGCGCCGGCCAACAGCAAGGATTTGCACCGGCGGCTGCGCCCCGGCGACGATCTCGACGACGCGTTTGCCTGGAAGGAGGAGCGCACCCTGTCGCGGGCATTGACCCTGCAGTATGACAAGGTGCTGTTCATCCTGGAGCCGAGCGAACCGGCCAAGGCGGCGATCGGCAAGCGGGTCACCGTGGTTGATTATCCTGATGGCCGGCTGGCAATCCGTTACCGCGGGGTCGAACTGGCGTATCGGACCTTTGATAAAATTCGCCAAGTCTCGCAGGCCGCGATCGTCGAGAATAAACAGCTCGGCGCCGCGCTTGCCTTCATCCGCGCGGAGCAGCTGCGTCGCGAGCCCGAACATCGCAGCGATCGCGCCCCGCGCCGTCGCGATCAGCACAACCCTCGTCTGTTCAAAGTCGGCTGAGGCGCTCTACGAGCCGGGCGGGGCCGAGCCCGCCCGGTAAAACAAAACCGGTGCGGTTTCGAGCGTCCGTACCGCGGGCGCCGGTCGGGCGCTGCGCTACGCCGGGGCTCCGCGCCCGCCCGCCGCCCGCCCTCAGCGCACTGACATTTCTAAATTGGGGAAATCACTGACATCTCTATCTGGGCTGGACACGAATAGCTCGCGGCGCAATTACGACGTGCCTTTAATGAGAGGGATTAGACCAGCGTAAGCCGTCCGCGCCGCTGCTCAGGGTGGAGGTACCTGTGATCGCATAAGCGGCGCGGCAGCGGTCGGGGTCAGATCGAATATTCGAGAATGGGGTCCAGGGCGGTGCCGCCTTCGACGGTGTGGCCTTCCGAACGCCAGCGCAGCATGCCGCCGGCGAGATTGGCGACATCGGAAAAGCCGGCCTCGCGCAGAATCGCGGTTGCCTGAGCCGAGCGGCTGCCGGCGCGGCACACGGCGACGATCGGGCGATCCTTTGCCAGCTCCCCGGCGCGCTCGGCCAAGCGCCCCCAATGGGATCAAGGTCGCGCCACGGATATGGCCGAGTGGTCCAGTGAATTCCTCCGGCTCGCGAACATCGAGGATCTGCACCTCACGCGCATGCTCTTCGAGCCCGTGGGGGTCGATCTCCCAGATCCCGGCAAAACTATAGCGCAGCGCCGCCCAGCCGGGAGCCGCCGTCATGTCGACCTCGCCCTCGGGCTTGCCGCATTTGAGATTGGCCGGCACCGCGACATCGAGCTTTTTCGGGTGCGCCAGCCGTAGGTTTTTCATGTAGCCGGTGAAATCGGCCTCGCCGGTCTCGCCGCCGAGGCGCGGGTTGAACTGCCGCTCCTCGCGCACACTGGTCACTGTCAGGCCGCGATAATCGTGCGCGGGATAGAGCAGACAAGTATCCGGCAGGGCGAAAATCTGCTGGTGGACCGAGCGGTACATCGCGTGCGGGTCGCCCTGCTGGAAATCGGTGCGCCCGCTGCCCCGGATCAGCAGGCAATCGCCGGTAAACGCCATGCTGCGGTCGTCGAGCACATAGGTCAGGCAGCCATTGGTATGCCCGGGCGTCTTGCGCACCTGCAGATTGCGCTCGCCGAAGGCGATCACATCGTCCTCGACGAGGTAGCGGTCGGCCCCCTCGGCGCCACTGTCGGCGGACAATGCGATGCTGCACCCGGTCTGCTGTTTCAGCAGCGATGCTCCGGTAACGTGATCGGCATGGACATGGGTTTCGAGTGAATAGAGGAGCTTGAGGCCCAACTCGTCGATCAACGCAGCGTCGCGTCTCACCTGCTCGAACACCGGGTCGATGATGACCGCCGCCCCACTTTTGCCGTCGGCCAGCAGATAGGTGTAAGTCGAGGACGAAGGATCGAATAATTGTCGGAAAACCAGCATCGCGTTCCCCGGAGGTGTGCTGGCTTCATTCTATGGCCAATTGCGGCAAAAAGGGAGCGGCGTGCCGTGGTCGAATCGTCATGACGCCCTTTATCGCTGCCGACCGCGAGCGCTGGGCCCAGTTGCGGCGCGGCTATCCCGATTTTTACCAGACGCAATTAACCGCAGCAGCTGATTGCGGCAGACGGCGCGATCCGCGCCCTGGGCGGCCGGCTCGGCAACACCACGGCCCCTCTTGTCAGAATCACCCATTACCTGTTTCACGCCCGTGCCTGGGCGACGCGGGACGTCTGCTATCTGCAAAATCTGTTCGTCGACCCAGTCACCCGCCGTAACCGTATCGGCGGCAAATTGATCGAAGCGGTCGCAGACATCGCCCGAGAGCGCGGCTGCCTGCGGCTCTACTGGACGACCAAGCAAGACAATGCCGTCGCTCGCTCCCTCTACAACCGCATCGCACATTTCAACGGCTTCATCCGCTACGACTACGCCCTGGACTAATGGGGATAGGCCAAACTGTATATTAAACTCCTGATTCCAAGTAACAGGGAGAAATTGAATATATACCTGCCAGCTTCGTCCCAACCGAATCAACACCAAGTCGTGAGCCCAACTAATGAATGGTTCGAATGGCACTTTGACACACACTTCAAAAATTAGCAATAATATTGAGTGTTATACACCTTCGACAACGGCGCGCGGACCGCGCGGGAACACACCAAATTGAGTTGCCAAGGTAGTATCTTGACCGCCGCTTCGCGCCGCCCTAACCGGTGTTCCGCGGAGACCATGATTACCTGGCCCACCGAGGGTTCCGACGTAGATTAGCAATGGATCTTAGAGGATGAACCAAACCCTTCGTCCACAACCTCACCTCGGAGAGGTGCTCCCGGGCGCTCTGACCTTAGGGCTCCTTCTGCTCCTAATTTTTGACCACGATCCTAACGGATTCAGCAATCTCTGGGCACCGACCACTGGCGCGGGTTTCTTGGCGATCCTAGCGGGCGGATTCCTATTTGCATCATGGATACTTGGTACTTTAATAGATACGTTTCGCGATGGCGTAATAGAAAATATAGCGGACTGCAAACAGCCGATGAACTGGACTTTTTTCGTTTTAGGAGATCGCGACCAAATAAATCAATTAGACGAGTATTTTTTCTCCTATTATAAGGCAACCGTAAATTACGCGGTGAGTATTTTCATATTTGTATTGGCTGCGGTGATCTTTTACCTGACAGGACTGATCGCTTGCACAACATGGTTTGTTGTGATTTGGTTTGTTGCGCTTCTACTGTTTACGATATGCGTATGGGACCGTATGTCCCTAAGAAGAGAGATCACCAAACTTACAGGAGAACCGTACACCGCTGCACACGCCGGCGTGTACACCAGGATTCAAAAATCAGACCATGGAGTTGGCGTGTTCGCCATTCGCGACATCCCAGAAGGCACCAATATATTCGCAGGTGATACCAATAAGATTTGAGAAATAAATATGAACGAGCTTGATCTGAATCACGTAACACCAGAGATCAAGCAATTGTATGTCGACTTTTGTGTAACGAAAAATGGTAAGCTAATAGGCCCTACCAACTTCAACAATCTTACCGTGGCGTGGTACCTAAATCATTCGTCTAACCCAAATGTGAGATGTGATGATGAATATGATTTCATCTCTAATCGCCTCATAAATAAAGGGGAAGAGGTAACCTCCGATTATACGACTTATAATGATCAGCCACTTGATTTCATACCATGTAGCTCCTGCTGATGTGGGCAACCGTGTCGTTAACCGCCGGCCCCAAATCAATGGGCTTGAACGGCTGTTTCAGAAATCCGCATCATGCGTCAAAATTCTCCTTCTGGGATCGCGGCTTGCTTTGAAGAGTACGGCTGTGCAACCTCGAACGGGTCGGCAGTGCCGTCGGCGATCGGATCGTCGCAACGTCTACCCACTTTAGCTCCGCGGCCGACCTCCTTGTTGCCACCATACCATACGAGCACCGACAACATTATCTCCAGGAGTGGGCCGGCTTGCGGACGGACTATCGTTTTCGCGGACGGGCCTTGCGGGCGGCATAGCGGGCATCGCGGGCCGCCTTACGCTCGGCTTCTACGGCGACGTCATCGGCCGCCTGCCGGGCGATTTCGGCATCGCGGGCCGCCCGCTCGGCTTCCATTGCAGCATCGCGGGCCACCTGCTCAGCTTCCGCGGCGGCGTCGCGGGCGGCCTTCTCGTCGGCTTCACGGGCAACGCCGGCCAGCCGGGCAGCGTTGCGCTCGGCAGTGCGCGCATCGCGCGCGACGCTAACCGCCTGTCGGGCGGCCTGTCGTTCGGCGGATGCGGGATCGTTTGCCTGGGATCTCGCGCGAAACTTCTCTAGTTGCGCCTTCTTCGCGTTGGCGGCGGCGTTCAGTCGGTCGTCAAAACCCGTCTTCTTGGAATTATCCATCTCGCTCGACCTCATTAGAGGACCCGGTGGCGGCGATCGTCCGGCATCGCAACAGCATGCCCGAGATCCGGTCATTGCGGAATGCGCTGATGACGGAATCCATGCGCCCATCCAGCTCTAGGACCCCTACTGCCCGTTTGCCGGCGGCAGCCCTAGGGCGGTTGTATCGCCTCGCGCCCACGCCTATTTTGCCGGCATTCGCTGTTCTTTCCTCGGGGTGACCCGTGACCGAATTTCTGCCGCCGCTCGCCCCCTACCCTCGCCTCCGGCTGCGCCGCAACCGCCGCGACGCATGGTCGCGCAAGCTCGTTGCCGAGAACGTGCTGACCTCGGGGGATCTGATCTGGCCGGTTTTCGTTCACGACGAGGGCCGTAAGCAGCCGATCGCCTCGATGCCCGGCGTCTTTCGCCTGCCTATCCCGGCATTGGTCGACGCTGCGGGCGAGGCGGCCGCGCTCGGCATTTCGACGATCGCGGTGTTCCCGGCGGTGCCCGCCTCGCTCAAGGATGAAGAAGGCAGCGAGGCGCTCAACCCCGGCAATCTGGTCTGCCGCGCGGTCTCCGCGTTGAAGAAAGCGCTACCCGATCTCGGCGTGTTGTGCGACGTGGCGCTCGACCCGTTCACCTCGCACGGCCATGACGGGGTGATCCGCAACGGCTATGTCGAGAATGACGAGACCGTGGCGCTCCTGCGCCGCCAGGCGGTGGTGCAGGCCGAGGCCGGCTGCGACATCATCGCTCCCTCCGACATGATGGACGGGCGGGTTGGCGCGGTGCGGCCGGCACTCGACGAGGCCGGGTTCGCCCATGTCCGCATCATGTCCTATGCGGCGAAATACGCCTCGGCCTTTTACGGCCCGTTCCGCGACGCGATCGGCTCGAAGACCGCGCTCGGCAGCGCCGACAAGCGCACCTACCAGATGGACCCGGCCAATGGCGACGAAGCCCTGCGCGAGGTGGCGCTCGACATTCAAGAAGGCGCCGACATGGTCATGGTCAAGCCCGGCATGCCCTATCTCGACGTGGTGCGCCGGGTCAAAGAGGCGTTCCGGGTGCCGACCTACGCCTATCAAGTGTCGGGCGAATACGCGATGCTGCACGCCGCAGCGCTGAATGGTTGGCTCGACGGCGACCGCGCGATCATGGAAAGCCTGATCGCCTTCAAACGCGCCGGCGCCGACGGTATCCTGACCTACGCCGCGGTCGATGCCGCGCGAATGCTGAAGCTGGGGTAAGCTCGAGATGATTGAGCCGGTTGCTACACTTTCAGAGCCAACCCGGCAGCCTTGCCGATGGCATCCCAAATTACCCCGACAATGGCATTCCATGTCTGCTCGATCACCACGGTAACGAGGCCCGCCAGCGTATTCACAAAGCTTCGGACCATCTCCTTAAGGCTATCAAGGAAAAACTCGCGCGTTTCGCCCGTGATCGATCCGTCTGCGATCCCGGCGGATACCACCACCGCCTGTTGCGCTATCGCGGTCAGTTGTTGACTGGAAAAGCCGCTCAAGGCCGTGACGTCCTTGCCGATTGCGGCCGTCGCCGCGGTTTGTATCTGCGTCACCAGAGTCCCCAGATCGATCGGTTCCATCCGTCATCTCCTAACGCTTCAGGAAGTTCTCATAAGTAATCGCTTGAATTAGATATATATTAGCTTGGTTTTCGTAGGCAGACAGCAGATTTGGCGGTAGACTAGTCGTTTGGTCGCTGATCTGCATATGTTGAATGGTTTGCACCAGATCGGCGACCGATCGGGCGCTCGGATAGTTTGAGAAATTTGGGTCGTTGCTGATGCCGCCGACGCCAATTTTCGTTAGCAGCGTGTTCGCTTGCTGCAGCACGTCGGAGTTGGGAATTGGGCGCGTTTTAATCTGCAGCTCAACCGCCTTCAACTCCGCCACAATGTGATTGTAGGCGGCTGCCCGCATCGGGTACGTGTCCTTTGTCGCGGAAGTCCCGACAGCGACAAATAACGCCTGAATATCTTCATTCGCCGAAACCAGACCGTCCGACACAGCTTGATCGTAGGCCGGCGCAAGTTGCGTGGTGCAGCCGCACATCAACAGCAACACGAGCAAGGCGCGCGCAATGCTCAAACTTCGACTTATCTCCCCACATGTCTCAACCTAAGATTATCATTCTCTAGACCGGCACTACCCCGGCGAGGAAACCGACGATCTCCTTTGCGATGCTCGTTTCGCCGGTTTCCGGGCCGAGGATGCAGGTCGCGCTGCCCTCCTCGCCTGGCGGGACCGGGGTCGTCGCGTTGATCGTTTCCTCGTAATCGAGCATCGCGCAATAACAGATGACATGGTGGTTGCAGCCAATGTCGAAACGGATCGCCGCCTCCGCGGTCGACGGCCGGATCACGGTCCGTCGCGGCAACGCCGCATAGCCGAGGCCCGGCGGCACGCGCGGTACGATGTCCAGGATGTAGTTGAACAGGCGATAGTCGGCGATCGTTTGGTCGAACAGTGTAACGAAGGCCTGATCGCCGGGGTGCGGCGACGCAAACAGGCAGGCCGAGACCCGCGCACCAAGCCCTGTACGGGCCAGATCGAGGGTCAGATACGTGGCCAGCGCCGAACCGAGGCTGTGCCCGACAACCGTCACCGGGCCGGTCGCGCCAGCCAATGCGACGACCGCCGGAGCGAGGGCGCCGAGCGCGGCCCCAGTCGGGTCGATCAGCTGCAGACCCCTATAAACTCCCCAGAAACCCTGCTCGACTGTTATCGGGGGAGTTCCCGCCGGTAGCGCAGTCGCCGGCCTGTAGGGGATCGGGACAAACTCCGCATCCTCGATCCATTCGACGAACCCATCCGTGCCGCGGATAACGACAGCCAACTCGCCGGCGGCATTCCTCGCCGCAAATCCATAACAGGTCGTCGTCCCGGCCATTTGCATCGGTCCAGCTACGCCCCGGAGCAATACTGTGTCCGTGCCGGTGACATAGGCGACGACCTGCCATCCGGCCGCCGTCAGGCCCGCCGCCGGAGCCGGCGTCAGCGACTGCAGCTGCATGCGGTACATGTCCATCGCATGCATGGCCAGAAGCCCGTAAGCCGCCGCGGTTGTGTTGGTGAACGGCATGGCATGTCTTTCGCAAGTTGGGTGGTGGCAGGGGTCGCCTACAACGCGCTCCGTCGGCTGGAGCCGCCGCCGTCAATGGTGATGATCGAGCCGGTGGTATAGCCGGATTTATCGGAGGCGAGGAAAGCGACCATCCAGCCGATCTCCTCGGGCTTGGCGGCGCGGCCAAAGGCCAACGGCTTCATCAACTCGGTCCAGCGCTCGGCATCGCCGAAACGGTCCTGGGCGCGGGTGCGCATTAGGGTGACGAGCCGCTCGGTCATGACCGGGCCGGGATTGATGCCGAGAACGCGCAACCCGTCGCGCGGCGCAGTCCCGCCCATCGCCCGGGTAAACGCCATCAAGGAGGCGTTACCCGACGATCCCGCGATGTATTCGAAATCGGGGTTCTCGCCGGCGGCGCCGAGGATGTTGACGATCACTCCCTTTTTGCGATCGCGCATCAGCGCATAAAAGCGCCGGGTCATGTTGATGTAGCCGAACACCTTCAAATCCCAGGCCTCGCGCCAGCGCGCTTCGTCGATCGCATCGATATTTCCGCCGGGGATGGCGCCGGCGTTGTTGACCAGGATTTCGGTGTCCGCGCATTCGGCGGCGAGCTTGTCGACATTGCGGCTATCCGACAGATCGAGCGGATACACCCGCACCGCGACATTGTGCTTGGCGACGATCCCCGCGCGCGCCGCTTCGAGATCAGCCGCGGTGCGCGATACCAGCACGACGTCGCACCCCTCCTCGGCCAATACCTCGGCGCAGGCCCGTCCGATCCCCTTCGAAGCGCCCGTCACCAGCGCCTTCTTGCCGCGCAATCCCAGGTCCACGACCTGCCCCCCATATCGACAGCCCTCAGCTGGCCTGCATTAGCACGCGTGCGGCCGATAGTCAGGATCAATGTGACTCCGCCTACTTGAATCTCGAGCCGTTCTCGGTTAGTACTGAGCAATCCCATTCACGATTTCACAATCCATTTAATTCTTTGCCGACCCACCCACTGCTCCGCCCGATGTTGACAAAATTCGGATACGCAATTTCCGCGGCTTCGATGATCACGAGCTTCCGATTCTACCGCTGACGTTAATTGTCGGACGAAACAATGCCGGAAAATCCACCATAATTGAAGCGCTACGGTTCATCGCTCTAGCAACAGCACGCTACCAAACCGTCCCCTATATCGATCCCCCCAATTCCTTGGATGTCCCCGACACCTTTAGGGGAATTTCCCCATCGCTAAGGGATATAGACTTTGACCGAGTAAATTTATTCTACCGGTACGGATCACCACCCGCTTTAATCAGTGCTGATTTTGCAGGGGTGGGGTCGATCGCGGTTTATCTCCATAGCGCGGACGATATCTTCATTGTAATGCGAAATTCCAAAGGTCAAATAATTCAATCTATCCCACAAGCGAAAGCCCTGCTGCTCCCACGCATCAACATTCTTCCACAAGTTTCTCCCGTTGCAACGACCGAGGAGAACCTCGACGAAACCTATGTACGGCGCTCAGTATCCTCCTCTCGCGCGTCAATTCATTTCCGAAATCAGCTGAGCATTTTCTACGATAGTTTTCCTTATTTCAAACGGTTATGTGAAGAAAACTGGCCACGGTTGCAGATAAGGGACTTGCTGGTGAACTGCGGAGAGCACCGCAATGAAATCGAGCTTCATGTCCGCGATGAAGATTTCGTCGGCGAAATTCGTTGGATGGGTCACGGGCTCCAGATTTGGCTACAAACCATGTGGTTCTTAGCTCGCACGGACCATCGGGACGTCGTCGTCCTGGACGAGCCAGATGTCTACTTGCACGCTGATTTGCAAAGAAAGCTCATTAGGATTTTGAAGGCGCAAGATCGTCAAGCCATCATAGCGACGCATTCGATTGAAATGATGTCTGAGGTCGAGCCGTCCTCCATATTGGTAGCCGACAGGCGACGGCGAAAGTCAGAATTCGCCACATCACTACCAGGTGTGCAGACTATTATCAACCAAATCGGAGGAGTACACAATATACACTTGGCAAGGCTTTGGAGCAGCAAAAAGGTTGTTTTTCTAGAAGGACACGACCTGGTATTTCTGAAAATATTTCAGGACAAGCTATTTCCCGCGAGCAACGAACCGCTAGATGCCTTGCCCAATTTTTCGATTGGCGGATGGGGCGGCTGGAATTACGTCGTCGGCTCTTCGATGCTGCTAAAGGGCAGTGGCGGTGAGGAGATTACGAAATATTGCATCCTAGATAGAGACTACCACACATCCGACGAAATCGGTGAACGTTATCAAAGCGCCGTGCAACATCGTATAGGCTTGCACATATGGGGCAAGAAAGAAATAGAGAATTACGTGCTTTGCATTTCAAGTATCGTCAGACTGTTGAATACATCGAAGAAGAAGGGCAAAAACGTTACAGCAGGTCACGTAGAGACAATCTTAAATGAGATCTGTGAACATCTCAAAGATAAGACCCATGATTTGATTAGTGAAGAGTACATCCGTAAGCATCGCCCGAAGAACGCAGCTGCAGAAGGAAACGAATATGCTCGGGGCGAATTGCGTGCTAGAATGGACCTCATTGTCCGGCAAGCTCGGGATCGTTAGTGGCAAAGCCGTACTCTCGTGTATTTCAGCCTGGGCCCATCGTAACTACGGCGTATCGCTTAGCGCCCATATGCTGGCGAAAACCATGCTGCCCAGCGAACTCGATACCGAATTGATAGCGGTCATGACAGCTCTGGAGACCGGCGCCGTCATGCCAGGCCCATAAGAGCGGGTAAACTCCTGACCTTGGAAGGTTCGCTCCGACTGAGAACCTGCCGGTGGAATTTTTAATTATCGGCTGAAAATCGGCTCCGTGCTCCATCTTGCTCCAGGTCAACTCGTGCTTGTTGTGAAAGAGATGGCGCAGCTGCGAGCCTGGGATGGCGGCGAAGCGCCGGGCGATCTGGTGATCGGTCTCGCCCTGGAATTTGATCGTGCAGACAAAATTCCGGCAGATGCCGGCCCCCAGCCAGCGCTCGACCAATGCCAGCAGCCGCGCCGGATAGCACACGACATCCGAAAACAGCCAGTCGACCGGACCGACCGCGTGCGGATCGAGAGCAAAGGCGCTGTCGAGCCGGTGCTCGATGCCCGGCAGGTGCGCGACCCGGGCGGCGAGCGGCGCCTTGTCGACACTGATCACCCGCGCCTCCATCTGCTGCAACGCCCAGCTCCAGCCGCCGGGGCTGCTGCCGAGATCGAGGCAAATCGCTCCCGCCCCCGGCTGCCGGCCGATCAGGGTCAGCGCCTCCCACAATTTCAGATAGGCGCGGCTCGGCGGCCCGGCATGGTCTTCGACAAAGCGAACCTCGCCGTTTGGAAACGGGCTCGAACAATGCGGTGACGCCAGCACCGTTTCGGCATCGAGCAAGGTCCACGAGCCGAGCGGCGCCGTCGGAACCGGCATCCCGAAAACCAAGGGCCTGGCCGAAACCTTCGGCAATTGTTCCTGGATCAGCATCGCGCGCCGGTGCAGAACCGGCGCATAAACCGCCCAATTGCGCTGGATGGCGCGCAATTTCGCCGCCGCGTCGGAAATCGACTTGATCACGATCTCCCGCGGTTCGAGCCACACATTGGCCGCCCAAGCCGCCGGCCGCGGCGCCCCCGCTGCAGTCAGGAGGCGGCGGTGTACGCGCTCAACCACTCCCAACTCTGCGACGAGCTCGTCGACATACCCGTCCGCGGCGAGATAGGCGGTGCGAACCATCCGGTCAGCGTTGCATGCCTGGGCGGCGCTCAGCCCATGGGTTCACGTTCGCCGGGGCCGATTGACTTGATTCGACTAGCCGGCTCAGGATCGCCGCGGCCTGGACACGCAGGCTGCTCCGCCGGCAGCAAGATCACGGACGGTGAGAGGATGGCGATGGACAGCGACGACATGGTCCGAGTTCCTGGTGGCACGTTCCATATGGGGTCGGACAAGCATTATCCGGAAGAAGCGCCGGCCCACCAAGTCAGCGTCGATGCGTTCCGGATCGACCGGCATCCAGTCACCAACCGGCAATTTAAGGAATTCGCCCGGGCGACAGGCCACGTCACCTTTGCCGAAATCCCACCCGACCCCAAGGATTATCCGGGCGCATTGCCGCACATGATTTATGCCGGCTCGCTGGTGTTCACACCGCCCGCGCACCCGGTCGATCTGCGCGATTGGGGTCAGTGGTGGACCTTTCTGAAGGGAGCCGACTGGCGCCATCCCTATGGGCGCAAGAGCAATATCAATGGGCTCGACAATCATCCGGTGGTGCACGTCGCCTATGGCGATGCGCTCGCCTATGCCCGCTGGGCGGGGAAGGACCTCCCGACCGAAGCAGAATGGGAATTCGCCGCGCGCGGCGGGCTTGACGGCGCCGAGTTCGCCTGGGGCAACGAATTCACCCTCGGCGGCGCGCATATGGCCAATACCTGGCAGGGCGAGTTCCCGCGCCAGAACCTGGCGCTCGACGGCTTCACCCGCACCTCGCCGGTTACTGCCTTCCCGGCGAACGGATACGGCCTTTACGACATGATCGGCAATGTTTGGGAATGGACCGCCGACTGGTATTCGCCAAAGCATCCGGCCGAGGCGCCAAAGGCCTGCTGTATCCCGGAGAACCCGCGGGGCGGGCCCGAAGCCGCGAGCTACGATCCCCGCCAGCCCGACATCAAGATCCCGCGCAAGGTGCTCAAGGGCGGCTCGCATCTTTGCGCACCCAATTACTGCCGCCGCTACCGCCCGGCTGCGCGCCACGCGGAACCGGTCGACACATCGACAAGCCATGTCGGCTTCCGCTGCGTCATCCGAGAAGGCTCCACGTCGCCATAATAAGCGTTGACAGATCCGGAGCGCCCAGGATGCCGTCGAGCGCGGTGCAAACCTTCTCAGACCCTGACGACTATGCGTCATCGATCCGCGCGACAAGAGCCGAATTGACGGTCACCGGGCGCGGATCCTTCGCCGCGAAACTCACCCGCATCGATCTGCATCGCCTGTGGATGCAGCGTTTCTCCGACAACCTGCCGCGGGTTGCGCACTCGGCCAGCTTTCCCGGGCGGGCCATCATCTCGTTCCGGATAGACCCTGGACCAAGCCTGGTCTGGGGCGGTGCGGAATTGCAGCCGATCAACATCCTGCGACACCATGAGGGTGGGGCCAGTTTTCAGCATTCATCCGGGTCCGCTTGCTGGGGCGCCATGTCGCTGCCGGTGGAGGCAATGGATTCCGTCGGGGCGGCGATTGCTGGGTGCGACCTGACGCCGCCGCGTGATGCGCTAATAGCCAACCCCTCACCAGCCGCGATGGCAAGGCTCCAGCGGCTGCATGCGGCGGCCGGGCAGCTGGCGGAGAGGTCCCCCGAAATCATCGCCAATCCCGACGCGGCGCGCGGGCTCGAGCAGGCGTTGATCGAAGCCATGGTCGCCTGTCTCGGCGGCGGGGAGGTCCGCGAGGACCGATCGGCACAGCGACAACACCAACTCATCATGCGCCGGTTTCGCCACGTGCTGGAGGCATATCCCGACGGCGCTGTGTATCTCCCGCAAATCTGTCAAATGATCGGGGTGTCGCAGCGGACACTGCGCCGATGCTGCCAGGAACAGATCGGGATGGGTCCGATGCGGTTCCTGCTGCGGCGGCGAATGCATCTGGCACGGCAGGCTCTGCGCGAGGCGGACCCGGCGGCGGCGACCGTAACCGCGATCGCCACACAATTCGGGTTCTGGGAGCTCGGTCGTTTCGCGGCCGAATACAAAATCCTCTTCGCCGAGCCGCCCTCGGCCACGCTGCGCCGTCCGCCGGAAGGGCGCCGACAAACGGCTCGCGAACCCAGTCGCATTTTGGCCGAAATCGCATAGACCGCAGAGGGTGCTTTGCCGGCTATTCAGTCGGAGAAGCCGGCGTCAGCCGACGCGGCCCGGTTCGTAATCCTCAAGCGCACCGTCAGGAACCTCGGCGATGGCTGCAACAAGCGCCAACAATTCCGCCACCCGTGCGGAGCTTGTGCGGAACATGGTGTGGATCGAGGGGGGTGAGTTCCGGATGGGCTCAGATTCCCACTACCCGGAAGAGGCGCCGGCGCACCGCGTGTTTGTTGACGGCTTCTTCATCGATCCCTACCCGGTGACCAACCGCCAGTTCGCCGCATTTGTTTCCGCTACCGGCTATCGCACGGTTGCCGAACGCGCACCTAGTCCCGCCGATTACCCCGGTGCCTTGCCGCACATGCTGAAGCCCGGCTCGTTGGTTTTTCGCAAGACCCGAGGGCCGGTGGACCTGCACGACATTTCGAATTGGTGGGGCTGGAAGCCGGGCGCCTACTGGCGCCACCCGGAAGGCAAAGGCAGTTCGGTTGCCCAGCGGCTGGATCATCCTGCCGTACAGGTGGCATTCGAGGACGCAGAGGCTTACGCAAGCTGGGCCGGCAAGGTCCTGCCGACCGAGGCCGAATGGGAGTTTGCGGCGCGCGGCGGGTTGGACGGCGCCGAGTTCGTATGGGGCAGCGAGTTCAGCCCGGGCGACCGCCAGATGGCAAACACCTGGCAGGGCGAATTCCCGTGGCAGAACCTTTGCGTCGATGGATTCGAGAGAACCTCGCCGGTTGGAGTTTTCCCGGCAAACGGCTACGGCCTCTACGACATGGCCGGCAATGTCTGGGAATGGACTGTCGACTGGTTCAGCTCGCGGCATCCGACGCCGCGAGCCCTTGCTGCGTCCCGGATAATCCACGGGGCGGACCGGTAGACGCCAGCTTCGACGCCGCCCAGCCCCAGTGCTCGATCCCGCGCAAGGTCGTCAAAGGCGGCTCGTTTTTGTGCGCGCCGAACTATTGCCGACGCTATCGCCCGGCCGCGCGCCACGCCCAGATGATCGACAGCGGCATGAGCCACATCGGATTTCGCTGCGTATTCCGCAGACATTAACCAAGCTTTCCACAGGGGAGATGGTGATGAAAACACCCGAATTATTGATATCGACAGCCAAGACGGCCCTAGGGACCGCCGCCGTCGTCGGGGGGCTGTTGCTAACCGCCGTGCCCGGGTTCGTCAGCCCGGCGCAGGCTCAGGCGCCAGCACAAAAGCCCAACATCATGTTCATCATGGGCGACGACATCGGCTGGATGCAGCCGAGCATCTACCACCGCGGCCTGATGGTGGGTGAAACGCCCAACATCGACCGCATCGGCAACGAGGGCGCCATCTTCATGGACTACCTCGCCATGCAGAGCTGCACCTCCGGGCGCAACGCCTTCTTCACCGGCATGTATCCGCTGCGCACCGGCATGATCCCGCCGCAACTGCCCGGCAGCCCCTCCTTCCTGCAGCCCGGCACCCCGGCGCTCGCCAAGTTCCTGTACGATCTCGGCTACACCACCGGAGAATTCGGCAAGAACCATTTGGGCGACAAGACGGCGGCGCTGCCGACGGCGCACGGCTTCCAGGAATACTGGGGTTACCTGTATCACCTGGACGCGATGCAGCAGGTGAGCTTTCCCGACATCAATACCAGCACAACGGTGCAAGGCATCGCGCCGCCGTGCAAGAACACGCCGGTCCCTGGCCTGTCGGAGGATCCTAGTGCTGTGGACCCCAAGACCACGACCTGCCTGACGCCGCCGCGCCCGATCATCTGGTGCACGTCCTCCGACGGCACGGAGAAGAACCAGACCTGCAAGGACCAGGGCCCGCTGACGTTGGACCGGTCGAAGACGGTCGACGAGGAGATCTCGGCCAAGGTCATCGACTTCCTCGACCGCAACGACCCAAAGAAGACCGGGAAACCCTTCTTCGTCTGGTACAACCCGGCGCGCATGCACGTCACCACTGTGCTGCCCGACAAGTACCTGGACATGATCGGCACGAAGGGAGGCAAGGACTGGGGCCTCAACGAGGCTGGCATGAAGCAGCTGGACGACAACATCGGCTATGTCTTGAAGAAGCTCGAGGACATGGGCCAGCTGGACAACACGATCGTCGTCTTCACCACCGACAATGGTGCCGAGACAGTCAGCTTCCCCGATGGCGGCATCACGCCGTTCAAGGGCCAGAAGGGCGAGGCCTGGGAAGGCGGCTACCGCGCACCGCAAGTCGTCCGCTGGACGGGGCACATCAAGCCGGGAACGGTCAAGAACCAGATGTTCGCGGCCCTCGATTGGTTGCCGACATTGGTTGACATCGCAGGCGGGGCCAAGGGCGACGCTCTGAAGAAGCAGATCGAGGCAGGTTCCTATCCCGGCATCGTCAAGACGACGCTGGACGGCTTTGATCAGCGTGACTATCTCGAAGGCAACTCGGATAAATCCGCGCGGAACGTCTTCTTCTACTACTCGGGCGCGACACCATCGGCCGTGCGCTACGGGAATTGGAAGATGTATTACTCGATGGCGCCTGGGGGAGCGTCCGGCTGGTTCCTGCCGCTCGTCAACTACCACTGGACCTTGGTCGCCAACGTCAAGCGCGATCCCTTCGAGCAGGCTGTCAGCTTCGGGGACGCAAAGTCGGCCATGGAGTTGGGCGGTACACTCGGCTCCCCATCGACCGCATATTTGTACGACTGGAACATGCTGCCGGTCGGCCAGCAGCTCTGGGAGCAGGAGTTGGCATCCTACGAAAAGTTCCCGCCGCTGCAACCGGCGGAGACCTACAATTTGAGCGGCATTCTGCAGGAAATGAAAGCCCATAAGGGAGACGACTAGAATTGTTGCCGACTAACTCTGGCGACTGCGTGTGACGTGGAGAAACGGGCGGCCCGATAAGGCCCCCGTTTCGAAACGCACAAGGCCGGATGGGCAGGTCCCGCTCCACCCAGCCAGAAGTAGCATCGACATTGTTCAAGCAGGATCAGCTAGGAGAAACCGAATGACTCGCCGGTCGCAGGCGCGCTCGCTGTCGGCCTATCGTTGTCGACGCTGCGGCTGCTCGTTCCCGCCGCGCAGGCCCAGGCTCAGGCGCCGGCCCACCCCGTAAGGCCCGCAGTCGCCAAGCGCTAGATCCGGCGGACGCTCCGCTTTCAGGTGCGGCTCCTCTTCCTGCGATGAGTGGGGGCGCGATGGCGCCAAACGGAGAACTTCAATGTAGTCGCTTAAGCAGGAGGTATCCATGGCCAGGAGCACGACGACCGAACCGGCGACGACGGCCGAAGAGTTGCGTCTAGACGAGGCGCGGGAAAAGGGGGCGCCATGGCGGCAATGGGGCCCGTACCTCAGCGAGCGCCAATGGGGCACGGTCCGCGAGGATTACAGCGAGGATGGGAACGCGTGGGACTATTTCACCCACGATCAGGCCCGCTCGCGTGCCTACCACTGGGGTGAGGACGGCCTTGCCGGGATCAGCGACGATCACCAAAGGCTGTGTTTCGCTGTCGCTATGTGGAACGGTAAGGATCCGATCCTCAAGGAACGGATCTACGGCCTGACCAACAGCGAGGCCAATCACGGTGAGGATGTGAAAGAGTATTATTTCTATCTCGACAGCACGCCGACCCACTCATATATGAAGTATCTCTATAAATATCCCCACAACGAATATCCTTACCTGAACCTGATAGAAACGAACCGGCATCGCGGGCGCCTCGATCCCGAATACGAATTGCTCGACACCGGCATCTTCAACGAAGACCGGTATTTCGATGTGCTGGTGGAATATGCAAAAGCCTCACCCACCGACATCTTGATCCAAATAAGCGTAAGCAATCGGGGGCCTGAGGTGGCGGCACTGCACGTATTGCCGACGCTATGGTTCCGCAACACCTGGAGCTGGTGGCCGGATGAGCCAAAGCCATCGATGAAGGACGCATCCGGGAGAGACGGGGCTGGCGCCATGGCTGCGTCACATGCCGAGCTCGGTGATTATTTCCTGTATTGCGAAGGCAATGCACGCCTGCTGTTCACCGAGAACGAGACCAACAACGAGCGGCTCTTCGGTACGCCGAACCCAACACCCTATGTGAAGGATGGGATCAACAATGATGTGGTGGCAGGCCGGCAGGACGCGGTCAACCCGAACCACACCGGGACCAAAGCCGCTGCACACTATGAGATACGGGTCGGCTCGGGGGCGACCGCAGTCATCCGGCTGCGGCTGAGCAAGGTTGCCCCCGGCGCCGGGCAACCGTTCGGCAAAGAGTTCGAGCAAATCATCGAAGCGCGCCGGCATGAGGCCGACGACTTCTATCGGTCAATTACGCCTGCGGGTATCGGCGAAGATGCGGCCAATGTGATGCGGCAGGCATTGGCCGGGATGCTGTGGAGCAAACAGTATTTCTTCTTCGACGTCGACATGTGGCTGCGGGAGCATGGCGTCGACCCGATGCGATCAACTCGCCAGGTGCGGAATCGCGAGTGGTTCCACATGATCAGTGACCATGTCATCTCGATGCCGGACAAGTGGGAATATCCCTGGTTCGCGGCCTGGGACCTGGCCTTTCACACGATCGCGTTCTCCGCCGTCGATGTCGATTTCGCGAAGCAGCAGCTTGATTTGCTGTTGGGGGGGGTTTTCCTGCATCCGACCGGACAGATTCCGGCCTACGAGTGGAATTTCAGCGACGTCAATCCGCCGGTGCATGGCTGGGCCACGATCTTTGCCTACCGGATGGAGCAGGCGTTGCGCGGCAAAACCGACCTCGATTTTCTGAAGCGGGTCCTCGGCAAGCTCGCCGCCAACTTCGGCTGGTGGGTGAACCGGAAAGACCGCAACGGCAGAAACCTCTTCGAAGGAGGGTTTCTCGGGCTCGACAATATCGGCGTCTTCGACCGCAGCGCGCCATTGCCGACTGGCGGTTATCTGGAGCAGGCCGACGGCACCGCATGGGTGGCCCTCTACGCCCAGAACATGGTCGAGATTGTAGTCGAGCTCGCGGCTCATGAGCCGGCCTATGAGGAGCTGGCGACCAACTTCGGTATGCAGTTTTTGCTGATCGCCCGGGCGATGAACGCGATCGGTCCAGATGGTATGTGGGATGAGGAGGACGGCTTCTACTACGACGTCCTTCGCCTCCCCGACGGCAGCGCTACCCGGCTCAAGGTCCGCTCGATGGTGGGTCTGCTGCCGCTCTGCGCCACCACGGTCGTCGAGAAGTGGCAGCGTGATCGGGTTCCGACCGTGACAGCGCGGCTGTTCGAGCGCTTCCGGCGCATGCCGGAGCTCCGTGAGTCTATCCATGCCACCGGACCGGGGCAACTTGGTGTCAACGAACGCGGCATCCTTGCTCTGGTGAACGAGAGCCGGCTGCGCCGGATCCTGTCGCGAATGCTCGACGAGAACGAGTTCCTCAGCCCCTACGGGATCCGGGCATTATCCCGTCATCACGCCGAGCATCCCTATGTGTTCTCGGTGCAGGGTCAGGAATATCGGGTGAACTACCTGCCCGCCGAGTCGGACACCGGCATGTTCGGCGGCAACTCGAATTGGCGCGGGCCGATCTGGATGCCGGTCAATGTGCTGCTGATCCGCGCATTAATACAGTATTACTTGTATTACGGTGACAACTTCAAGATCGAGTGCCCGACCGGCTCGGGCAATTCGATGAACCTGTTTGAGGTCGCTCGCGAAATCGCCAACCGGCTGACCCGGATCTTTCTGCGCGACGAAGCTGGCCGGCGGCCGGTGTTCGGCGGAGCCGAGAAATTTCAGAACGATCCTCACTGGCGCGATTGCCTGTTGTTCTACGAGTATTTCCATGGCGACAACGGCGCCGGGATCGGCGCCAGTCATCAGACTGGATGGACCGGGCTGGTTGCACCCTTGATCGAAATCTTTGGGCACCTCACTGCCCAGACCTTTCTGGAAGGCGGGAGGGCGGCCGCGTTTCAGCATCAATAAATCCAGCCCTGGGAGGCTCGACATGGAGGATATGATGGCAGTCGCCGATGCTGAGCCGGAAGCGCATCCATCGCTAATAACACCGGCGGATCGAAAAGCCGCCGGCAAGCGGCTCCGCGATCGCGTACCGCGCGAAGCGCATGCCGACTGGCGAGTGCATGCCGAGTCGGCCGGACCCGATCGGCATCCTTCGTGCCGCGGACGCGACCCGGCAGCCGGATCTAGTGCCGTTGCGCTATGGCCGCATGCTGCAATCCCCGTTCACGTTCTACCGCGGGTCGGCGGGGGTCATGGCGGCCGATCTTGCGGAAACACCGGCGACCGGAATCCATGTCCAGGTGTGCGGCGATGCCCACCTGATGAATTTCGGCGGCTTCGCCACGCCGGAGCGCCGACTCCTCTTCGACATCAACGACCTCGACGAGACATTGCCCGCACCGTGGGAGTGGGACGTCAAACGGCTCGTCGCCTCGTTTGTGCTGGCCGCCCGCGCCAACGGGCTCGGCGACGCAGACGGCCGCGACGCGGCGGTCGCCTGCGCACGCAGCTACCGCCGCAAAATGCGCGACTTTGCCGCGATGGACGTGCTCGACATCTGGTACGCCCGGCTCGACGACAGCGACGTTCTGGCGATGCTGCCGGAGGAGCGCAAGGCGGTGCTGCGCAAGCGCATCGCCAAGGCCACCGCGGCCAGCAGTTCGGAGTTGGTGTTCCCTAAGCTGGCCGAGCGGGCCGGCGGGCAGCACCGCATCCATGACACTCCCGCCAACCATTTTTCATGCCGAGGCGTCGCGTGCCGCCGGCAACATCGATATGATCCGGCAGGCCCTCGGCAAATACCGTGAGACCTTGGCGGAGGACCGGCGGATTCTGCTCGACCGCTACCGCCTGGTGGATGTGGCGGTCAAGGTGGTCGGCATTGGCAGCGTCGGGACATTGTGCATGGTAGCGCTGATGATGTCGGCCGCCGACCACCCGTTCTTCCTGCAGTTCAAGGAGGCGAACGCCTCGGTATTGGAGGCCTATGCCGGCAAGAGCGCCCATGCCCAACATGGCGAGCGAGTGGTCCAGGGCCAGCGGCTGATGCAGCCCGCCTCCGACCTGTTTCTCGGTTGGGGCATCGGCCCCGAGGGCCGGCATTTCTACATCCGCCAGCTGCGCGACGCGAAGCTCTCGCCGCTGGTCGAGACCTTCGATGCCGAGATGCTGTCGATCTACGGCAAAATGTGCGGCTGGGCTCTGGCGCGCGCCCATGCCAAGGCCGGCGATCCCTGGACGATCAGCGGCTATCTTGGCAATGGTGGCCAGTTCGACGACGCGATGGGCAAGTTCGCGCTCGCCTATGCCGACCAGGCCGAAAAGGACCACGCCGCGCTGAAGGCCGCGGTGCGCGCCGGCATCGTCGAAGTGCAGCTAGAGCATTGAGCAGCGGTTTGGTGGCGGCATAGCTGGAGAAATGCGCAATCGCGCAGCGATTTCCTTCGTCACGGCGGCACTGTGGTTCGGCCAAGCCCTGGCCCAGACGCCGGCGCCGATCACCAACACCGACCTGTCGAAGGATGTCGAGAACCCGGTGGCCCGTCAGATTACTTTGCCGCTGCGTTATGAGGCGGATCTTGACGATGGCGCATATGAGGCCACCAAGAACACCTTTGAGATCGATCAGGCGGTAGTCCCGTTCCGGCTGAACGAAGATTGGGCGTTGATCACCCGCACCAAGCTTCCTCTGGAGTCATTGCCGCCAAAGAAGCTCGGCGAGCACTGGGCGTTCGGGCTCAGCAACGGTTACACGACGTTCTTTCTATCGCCCGAGCACGGCCAGGGGTTTTACTGGGGCGTCGGGCCGGTTCTTTACTACCCAACGGCGACCAATCCGGCGCTCGGCGTCAATAAATGGGGTTCGGGTCCGTCGGCGGCATTCCTGCACAAGGATGAGGGCCCTTGGGATTTCGGCGCTGTCGTCAACAATATCTGGTCGTTTGGCGGCCCGACGACCGGCAGCGACCGGACCAACCAGCTCTTCTTAAATCCGATCGTCAACTATCATTTCGGCGACGGCTGGTCGGTAGGCTCGTCGCCGGAAATCACCACGAACTGGATCGCGAGCGGCGGGAAATGGACCGTCCCGGTCGGCGGAGGCTTCGGCAAGCTGTTCCGAGTGGACGGACAGGCCGTGAGGGTCGATCTGGACAGCTACTACAACGCGGTCCGACCCCAGGCCAGCAACGAAACGTGGCTGGTGCAGCTCAAGCTCACCTTTGTGTTTCCGGATCGCTCCGCCATGAATTCTAAGGGGAGCGAGCAGTGAAGTAATAATTCGCGGATCGGTCTCCAGCGGCGCCGGGATACTGGCCAGCGCCGCGCCGACGATCGCAAATTCGTCCTAGCGATTGTCCTGCGAAGGAACTTGGCTCGCCTCGGCGCATTTGCCACAATCACGCCATGCCCGATGATCCCGCCATCGCCGAACTCGCCCGGATGATGGACGAAGCGCGCCGCGCCGTTGTCTTTACCGGCGCGGGCATCAGCACCGAATCGGGTATTCCCGACTTCCGCAGCCCCGGCGGCATCTGGACGAAAATGGCGCCGATCGACTTCGCAGACTTTCTTGCCTCGGAGGAGGCGCGCCGTGAGACCTGGCGGCGGCGCTTTGCGATGGAAGAGACCTTTCGCGCCGCGGAGCCGAACCGCGGCCATCGCGCGGTCGCCGAGCTGGTCCGCCGCGGCACCGCTGCCGCGGTCATTACCCAGAACATCGACGGGCTACACCAGGCCTCCGGCATTGACGATGACCGGGTCATCGAATTGCACGGCAACACGACCTATGCCCATTGCCTGGAGTGTGCACGGCGCTACGAACTGGCGGCGCTGCGTATTGCGTTCGAGCCCGATGAGGCCATCCCGCTTTGCGACGCCTGTGGCGGCTTCGTCAAGACCGCGACGATCTCGTTCGGTCAAGCGATGCCGCCCGCGGCGATGCAGCGCGCGCAGAGCGAAGCCCTGGCCGCCGACCTGTTTATCGTCGCCGGTTCCTCGCTCGTGGTCTATCCCGCCGCCGCTTTCCCGGAACTGGCTCAACGCAACGGCGCCGCACTGGTCATTGTCAATCGCGAGCCGACCGGGCTCGACGGCATCGCCGATCTCGTGCTCCACCGTGCCATTGGCGAAACCCTCGGCGCCGCAATCGGGGTCGAGTAGGATGATTTTGGGAGGAAGGCCGATGAGGCTCGAAGGCAAGGTCGCGCTGATCACCGGGGCCGCGTCCGGCATGGGCGCCAGCATGGCCCGGATCTTCGCCGGCGAGGGCGCCAAGGTGGTCGTCGCCGATATGCTCGAAGACGAAGGCAAGCAGGTCGTCGCCGACATCACCAAAGCCAACGGCGCGGCGATGTTTCGCCGCCTCGACGTCAGCAGCGAAGCGGAATGGAAGGCAACAGTCGAGGCTACCCTCGCCGAATACGGCAAGCTCGACATTCTGGTCAACGACGCCGGCTTGAGCGGCAGCGCGGTCGCGGATTTGTTCGACACCGCAGCCTGGGATCGACTGATGGCGGTCAACGCGCGCGGCGTCTTTCTCGGCATGAAATTCGCCATTCCCTTGATGAAGGCACAGGGCGGCGGCTCGATCGTCAACATCTCGTCGATCTCCGGCATCACCGGCCAGCACGGCGTCCATGTCGCCTACAACGCCTCGAAGGGCGCGGTCCGCACCCTGACCAAGGCCGCGGCGGTACAGCACGGCGCCGACAACATCCGGGTCAATTCGGTGCATCCGGGATTGATGCCGCCGATGCGCTCGTCAGGCCGCACCGCCGACCCGGAGGTTCGCGCGAAAATGCTTCGACAGGTGCCGATGGGCCGCGCCGGGCGGGTCGAGGAGGTCGCCAACGCCGTCCTCTTTCTCGCCTCGGACGAAGCCTCCTACATCACCGGCGCCGAACTCTGGGTCGACGGCGGCTATCTCGCCACCTAGCGGTCGCAAAGCTGCTCTCCGACCACGGCGTCAAGCCAGGCCGACAGCCTGGCGGAAACGGTTCTTCAGAAAGACGCCGTCGCGCGGCGGCAGAATACCGGGGCGGCTCGTCGGCGCGGATCGCGACGCGGGCGAACAGGGTCGTCGCTGCCTTTTTGATCCGGCCGGCGAAGTCGCGCAGCCCCAACTCGTCGCTGATGTCAAAGGTTTCCTTGATGCCGCAAGCGCGGGCGACGCCGATCAGTTCGACTGCCATGTCCGTGTGACTCGCCTGCATGCCGGTCTCGCCGTAACGGCCGTTGTCGAAGACCGCGATCGCCAAGTTCGGCGGGCGCTGCACGCCTATGGTTGCGAGCGCCCCGAGCCCCATCAGCACTTCGCCGTCGCCGGTGATGACGAGGATGCGCCGCTCCGGCTGCGCCAGGGCGAGACCGAGCCCGACCATCGCAGCAGCTCCCATCGCCCCCCACAGATAGAAATTATGCGCATCATCGCCGACCGAGGCGGCGTCCCAGCTGGTCGAGCCGAGCCCGGTCACCAGCAGCAGATCGCCGCGCTCTTCGAGTAACGCGCGGATCGCGGCGCGGCGGTCGAGGCGGCGGTCGTTGCCGATCATTTGACCCACCGTTTGGCGCCGATCAGCCTCTGCGACAGCAGCACTGCGGTCGCAAGATCGCCGTTGTAGGCAATGTCGAGCGCTGCGGCGACGGTCTCGGCGGCGTCTTCGGCCCGCTCGACGCGATAGACCAGCACATCCATCAGCTCTAGCGCGGCCTGGGTTTTGGTCCCCATCGGCACCTGCCACGGGTTGAACTCGGCCCATTCGCCGCGCATCGTCACCAGCATGACCAGCGGAAACCGGCAGTTTTTGGTCAACGACAGCATGTTGACGCAGTTGCCGACGCCGCTTGACTGCATCAGCAATGCCGCACGCTCGCCACCGAGCCAGGCGCCGGCTGCCAATGCCACGCCCTCTTCCTCGCTGGTCAGCGGTACCGCGCGGATGTCGCGATCATCGCGGCACAGCTCGATCAGCCGCGCATGTCCGGCATCCGGCACATAGCCTACCTGACGGATCTCTGCCGCCTTCAGCGCCGTGAAGATTTCGGCGCGCCAATCCGCTGGTTCCACCGCTGCGGGTTCGCTCAATTTTTGACCTCTCTCGCCAAGACGCATCTTAGCACCGGCTCGCGCGCTGGGATCTAAATCATCAAAGGCGTGTTTGCACCACATAGGCGCGATCGCCAAACGGTAGAGATGCCAGATCGCGTTAGCCGTCAGCGCCCGTACTTTGCGGGCTCGTGATCAACGTCGGGTTGTATCATCGAGCCCTGCTGACGACACCCATTAAAGTTAATAGGAGGTACGTGATGAAAGTGATTGGTGCGCTCGTGCTCGTTTCGGGCCTTTCGAGCCTTGCCGCGTGCAGTCCCAATCCGGTAGCGAATACGACTACGGGCGGCCTGGGAGGTGCTGCAACCGGCGCTGCTATTGGATGTGTGGCGACGATACCCATCGGTTGCGCCCCCGGTGCAGCGGTCGGGGCGGCGATCGGCGGCGGCGTAGGCGCTGCCGGGGGCCTCGCCTCGACAACGCCGCCTCCGCCGCCCGCGCAGGCTTACGCGCCGCCTCCGCCGCCCCCGCCGCCCACTGCGCCGCCTCCTCCGGCATACGTGCCCGCGCAGCCTTACGGTCCGGCGCCGGGTGGCTGAGGCCGCTGAGGGAGCAAGTCCCCACCGATAGCCTTAAGAGCCCCCGTCCGCGCGACGGGGGTTCTCCGTTTCCGGGAGGCTTAGGATTCGTTTAAAAGGCGGTCAGCTGACGAGCCCTGACATCGGCGGCACATCGCCGCTGTCGGGGAACACCTGGGCGGCAAGGGCGGGCCCGCTGACGCCGAGATGGTCCTTGAGAAGCCCCTTCAGCACGGCGCGCAAATCGGTCGTCGGCTTCAGATCACGGCGCTGGTAGAGATCAGCGTCTTTGAGGCCCGGCCAATCGGCGATGACCCTGCCGCCCTTCACCGCGCCACCGGCGAGCAGGGCCACAGTCGCGGTCCCGTGGTCGGTGCCGCCATTACCGTTCATGTGCGCCGTGCGACCGAACTCGGTGATTGCGACAACGACCGTTTCGCGCCAAGCATCGCCCATATTGGCCGCAATCGCCGCCATCGCGTCGTCGAGCGCGGCCAACAGTGCGGTGAGCCGGCCCTTGACCGGGCCTTCGTTGACATGGGTGTCCCAGCCGTCGAAGACGATCGCGCCGACGCGCGGCCCGTCCGTCCGGGCGAGAAACTTCGCCGCCGTGCCGGCGGCCTCGGCGAAATAGGCGCGCACCCCGGCAATACCGCCCGGCTGGACGACGGGGCTGCCATTCGGCGGTGCCTGGTCGATGCCACCGGCATGTGCGATCGCGGCGATTCCGATACGCTCCTCGAGCGCCCTCGCGAAGATTGGGTCGCTATGGCGATAGAGATCGAGCAGCCGCAAGATCGTCTCGTCGCTGACCGGGGGCAGCTGCGGCGGCTCCCACGACAGCACCGGCGCAGGGCCGCGCATGATCAGCGGCGTTACCGGTCCGATTGCCAGGGCCTGGCTCGAGTGTGGATCGGCCGATCTCTCCGGCTCCAATGATGCGAGGGCGCGGTTGAGCCAGCCAGTATCCAGCGCACCCGGCTTGGTGGCCCCGGTCTGCAATACGTCCTGCCCATCGAAATGCGAGCGGTCGCGATAGGGCGTCGCCACCGCATGCACGATTGTCGCGTGACCGTGGCGATAGAACTCATGCAGACTTGGCATCGCCGGGTTCAGCGCGAACAGGTCGTCCAGCCGCAAGCCCGGCGACGCACCGTCCAAAGTAAGGGCATCCTCACCGCGCAATTCTCGCCATTGCGGATCGCCCACCGGCGCTACTATGGCAAGTCCATCGAGCGCACCGCGCAACACGATCGTAAGCAACCGCGGGTCGCGGCCTTCCGCGCGCGCGAGGCGCGGGAACTGGGCCCACGCGAACAAAACACCGGAGCCAGCCAGCAGCGCGCGGCGGGTCGGAGCCGGGGATGCCAGCATCGTCAGGTTACCTGCGCAGGAATTCGGGAGCCATCAGCGCGAAGGTCAGCGCTTGCGGCCGGCTTTCCGCTCGCGCGATCGCCTGGCGTGTCTCGACCGAGGCAAGCGGACCGAGCGCGGCATCCATGACGGCCGCGGGATCGAGGGACGGCCCAAGACGCTGGGCAAACGTGTTGGCGATCTCCAGACGTTCTGCCAAGCCGTCGAGCCAGGAAGCATTGTCGTCGGGAAAGCCTTTGGGCGCGGGCGGTCGCCACAGCGGCTCCCCGAGCAGCGCCTCAGCCCCGACGAAGCGGCGGATATCGCCTGCTTGCCCAGTGGCGCGTAACGCCGCGACCAGCCATTCGCCGGGGCGCTTCAACTTGGCGCGCTGCGGCATCCAGGCTTCGGGGGCGGTGATCAGCGCTCTCGCGACTTCCTTGAGATCGCCGTCGGTGTCGCGAAAGCATCGTGCGAGGCGGTCGATCAGCCCAACCGGCGGGTCGTCGCTGACGAAATGGATCGCCAGCTTTGTCGCGATGTGCGTCGCGGTGGCGGGATGGCGCGCCAAGTTGGCAAGCACCGCACGCCCTTGCGCGACACCGTTGTCGGGGTAGATCTTGCCGAGCACCGTCTGTGCGCCCGGCTCGTGCGCGCGGGGAATGTACACAAACTGTCCGCCAATGTCGGGGTCGCTGACCGGATTGCGGAGGGTCCATCCGGTCAGCGCCTTGGCGAAACTGATCACGTCGGCTTGGGTATAACCCGTGCGCACGCCGAGGGTGTGCAACTCGAGGATCTCGCGCGCGAAATTCTCGTTGAGGCCTTTGCCGCGATTAATCCCGGCGACCGAGTCGGGCCCAATCGACAGTGCATTGTTCAGATAAATCAGCATCGCCGGGTGGCTCTCCGCGGCGAGCAGCATGTCCATGAACCGGCCCAGCACATGAGGGCGGATCGCCTCGCGCTCGTAGCCTCCCGCCATTACAGAAGTGTCGAGGCTGACGCAGAAATGATTCGACCAGAACCATACGAGCCGCTCGACGAAGCCGATCTCGGCCCCACGCGCTGCGTCGATCCGAGCCTTGGCCTCGGCAAAAAAATTTCGACGTGGCAGCGGTTCCTGGTCGGGCTCGCCGGGCGTCGATTTCTCGGCCTTATCACTTACGGGTTCTATACCCGGATTACCCGCCCCGGCGGGACGCGCCGCGAGTTTTGCCTGCGCTGCACGCGCGGCGTTGAATTCGAACACCGCGCGAAACGCGGCATCGCTGCTCAAGAGCCCGGGATCAACGATCTGCCCGGCGTTCGGCCGGTCGAGTTCGGCCGCGAGCGCCCCCTGCGGGTCGGAGGCGATCAGCGCGATCGTCTCGGCGCGCGGGCCGAACCCGAACCGATGCAGTGCTAGAGCCGCCTTGTCCGCATCCCGCATCGTTGCCGTCGCGTCAGCCGAGTAATACGGGTTTCAGATTATGCGCTCGCAGCGGGGCGAAATATCCCCGCGCTTCTAGACAATAGCCTAGTGATCGTTGACCTAGCCGGAGCCGTAAACCCGCGGCCGGTCTTGCGTCTGCCCGGTCTGCGCCCGATAGTCCGGCGACGATAGTGGGGCGCACGGAGGGCGGAATGCAAATCCGCGACGGCTTTGTCGGGACGGTCGGGAATACGCCGCTGATCAAGTTGCGGCGGGCCTCCGAGATGACCGGGTGCACGATCCTCGGCAAGGCCGAGTTTTTGAACCCGGGCGGGTCGGTCAAGGACCGGGCGGCACTGGCAATCATTACCGATGCCGAGGAGCGCGGCCTGCTGCGGCCGGGCGGGGTCATCGTCGAGGGGACCGCCGGCAATACCGGGATTGGGCTGGCACTGGTCGGCAACGCCCGCGGCTACCGCACGGTCATCGTCATGCCCGAAACGCAGAGCCAGGAAAAGAAGGACATGCTGCTGCTGTGCGGCGCCGATCTGCGGCTCGTCCCCGCCGTGCCCTATGCCAATCCGATGCATTACGCGCGTTATTCCGGGCGGCTCGCCGAGGAAATCGCGGCGAGCGAGCGGAACGGTGCCATCTGGGCCAACCAGTTCGACAATCTCGCCAACCGCCGCGGCCATTATCAGACGACCGGCCCCGAGATCTGGGACCAGACCGACGGCAAGGTCGACGGCTTCACCTGCTCGGTCGGCACCGGCGGCACCCTCTCGGGCGTCGGCATCGCCCTCAAGGAACGCAACCCCAAGGTCCAGATCTATCTGTCCGATTGCATGGGATCGGGGATCTACAGCTGGTATGCGCGGCGCGAGTGGAAGCCGGAGGGCAACTCGATCACCGAAGGCATTGGCAACAATCACGAAACCGGTAACCTCAAAGGCTTTGCGCCGGACGGGCAGTTCCAGATCACCGACGCCGAAATGCTGCCGGTGCTGTTCGACCTCGTCGTCGAGGAAGGGCTGATCCTGGGCGGCTCGACCGGGATCAACGTGTGCGGCGCGATCCGCTTGGCCCGCGAACTCGGCCCCGGCCACACGATCGTGACGATCCTTGCCGATTCAGGCACGCGCTATCAGTCGAAATTGTTCAACCCGGCATTCCTGAAGGAGCGCGAGCTTCCGGTCCCGCAATGGCTGGAGACGCCAAAATGACCGAGCTGTTGTTTCGCGATGACGGGTATCTGCGGTCCTGCGACGCGCGGGTGGTCGGCGTCGATGGGCGAGGCATTCGGCTCGACCGCACCGTGTTTTACCCGACGGGCGGCGGGCAACCTGGAGACACCGGGATGCTGCGGCTGCAGTCGGGAGAGACGATCGCGATTGTCGACGCAGTCAAGGGTGACACCCTCGACGAGGTCGTCCACGTTCCCGCTGCTGGCGCCGCTCTGCCCGAGCCGGGCGTCGAGCTTATCGCGCAGATCGACTGGGAGCGGCGGCATCGGCTGATGCGCATGCACACCTGCCTGCATCTGCTGTGCAGCATCGTTCCGGGGGCGGTGACCGGCGGCCAGGTGTCGGACGGCAGGGGCCGGCTCGATTTCGACGTGCCGGGGTCGAGCCTCGACAAGGAGGGGCTCGCAGCCCGCCTCAATGCGCTGATCGCCGAAGCCCACCCGGTCGGCCCGCGGTGGATCACCGATGACGAACTCGCCGCCCAGCCCGAACTGATCCGCACGATGTCGGTCAAGCCGCCGACTGGCATGGGCCGCGTGCGCCTGATGGAGGTTCCGGGCGTCGATTTGCAGCCTTGCGGCGGGACCCATGTGCGTAACACCGCCGAGATCGGCCCGATCGCGGTGACCAAGATCGAAAACAAAGGCCGGCAGAACCGCCGCGTGATCATCGCCTTTGCCGATTGAGGCCAGGAAAAGGATCGAGAACCGCATGCCCTATGCCCACCCCGAGGCGCTGGTCAGTAGCGAATGGCTTGCCGCCCATCTTGATGACCCGCGTGTCCGGGTTATCGACTGTTCGTTCAAACTGCCCGGCATCACCCCGACCGCTCGGGCGGATTACGACAATGGCCACATCCCGGGTGCGGCATTCTTCGACATCGACGACATCGCGCAGCCCGGCACCAGCCTGCCGCACATGATCCCGTCGCCCGATCTGTTCGCGCAAAAGATCGGCGCGCTCGGCATCGGCGACGATGACCGGGTGGTCGTCTATGACAGCAACGGCCTGTCCTCGGCGGGGCGGGCGTGGTGGATGCTGCGCCTGTTCGGCCATCAGAATGTGGCCCTGCTCGACGGCGGGCTGCCGAAATGGAAAGCAGAGGGGCGGCCGGTCGTGACCGTGGTCCCGAGCCCGCGCGCCACGCCATTTCACCGCACGGTTCGAGCCGGCGCTGGTCCGCGACAAGACCGCGGTGCTTGACAACCTCGCGACCCGGCATGAGCAGGTGGTCGATGCCCGCGCCACCGGCCGTTTCGACGGCACCACCGCGGAAGTCCGGCCCGGCCTGCGCAGCGGCCACATCCCGGGTAGCCGCAGCTTGCCCTATGAGCAGGTGACCGACCCCGTCACCAGGCAATTGCGCAACGCCGAGCAGTTGACGGCTTTGTTCCGCGATGCCGGCGTCGCTCTCGACCGGCCGATCGTGACCAGCTGCGGTTCGGGTGTTACTGCTTGCGCGCTTGCTTTCGCGCTGCATTTGATCGGGCATCCGGGTGCGGCGGTCTATGACGGATCGTGGTCGGAATGGGGCCTCCCCGGCGACACCCCGGTTGAGACCGGTCCGGCCGGAAAGGCCTAAGCCGATGCTGCACGACACGATCACCTATCTCGAAATGCTGGCGCGCCCGACATCGGGCCGCGCGCCGACCCCGTTGGGCAAGCTCGCGCTGATGCGCGCCGAGAACTGCACGGTCTCGTTCTACCGCTATATCTACGACGCGGTCGGGGAGCCTTGGCTGTGGTTCGAGCGAAAACTGTTCGGCGACCAGGCCTTGGCACAGCTGATCACCAGGCCGACGATCGAGATCTTTGTGCTCTATGTCGGCGGTGTGCCGGCCGGCTTTTTCGAGCTCGACGCCGCCGAGCCGCGCGAGACCAAGCTGTGCTATTTCGGGCTGGTCCCCGATTTTATCGGCCGCGGGTTCGGCGCCTATATGCTGCAGGCAGCGATTGACCGGGCCTGGACAGCGCGGCCGATCGACCGCTTGTGGCTGCACACCTCGACCTACGATCACCCCAATGCGTTGCGCGTCTACCAGCGCGCGGGTTTTGTCGTCTATGCCCGCCGCCCGGTGTCGTTTGAAGACCCGCGGCTGCACGGCATTCTGCCGCGCACCCTGCGCCACCGCCTGTTGCCGCCGCTCGACTAGCTCAGACTTCAGAACGCCCTGGTTGCCGGCGCTATCCCCCCCGGGCCTCCGCCGGCTCGAAATGCGCGATATCTGCGCCGACTGCGCCGGACCGCGCCGCCGCCGGCGTGGTTTCAACATGCAGGGTGCGCGTCGGAAACGCAAACTCGACCCCGAGTTCCTTGGCGAGGTCCATGATCTTTAACAGGATATCTTCGCGCTCCCTGAGCTCCGCGGCGTAGTCCGGTACGATCAGGTAGAAGATGACCAGGACATTGAGACTGCTCTCGCCGAAATCGTTGAAACGCACATGAAAATTGTCCTTGTTCGTCATCGGATGATCGGCGATCAGCTGTCTGATGCCGTCGGCGAGAGCTTCCAGCTTATCGCGCGTCGTGTCGTAGGTGACTTGCACCAACAAGCGCTGGCGAAACATTGTGCGCATTGTCAGGTTCTCGACCGTGGCGTTGACGATCGTGTCGTTGGGGATCGATATCAGTGAATTATCCGCGGTGCGGATGCGAGTGCTGCGGTAGCCGACATCTTCGACCACACCTTCGCTGCTGCTGAGCCGGATCCGATGGCCGACGCGAAAGGGTTTCTCGAACATGATCAGCACCGAACCGAATAGGTTCGCTAGGCTGTCGCGTGCTGCGAGGGCAACGGCGAGGCCGCCGACGCCCAGGCCGGCAAGCATCGAATAGGCCGGAAACCCCAGCTCGTCGCCGGCCCGCATCAACAGCCCGATCGCTATCAAGATGCCGACGAAGCGCACGCCCAGCCTGATCAGCTGGCTGTCCAAGCTTTGCGGCCTCAGGCGTTCCGACGCCACGACCGCTTCGCCGAGGATGCCGGCGCCGATCAGGGACAGCCATGCGGCACTCACATACAACGTAATCGTCTGGACGAAGGCAATGACCACCAGCGGGCTGCCGCTGATCCGTAGAATCTTGCAAATCAACGGTCCGAGGACCCCGGCAAGAAGAATGATCGCGAGCGGGGTCAACAGGGAATGCCAGCCCGCTGCTGCGCCATCTTCTCTTCGTCGAGCAAGGCGGCGCGCCAGGCGATAGACGCCAAAGACAAACAGTAAGCCAACGAGAAACCCGAAAACGAACCCGAACCACTGCCATAGGGTAACACCGGCGATCTGCGCCTTGGCCCAGACCGGCAGGCTTAGCATCCAGCGAGTCGGTATGATGGCTTCCAGGCCGACCGGCGAACTGGTAAAGGCCTCATAAATCGTCGTCGTCCGGTTTGAACTCAGCGCACGATAGGCGTCGGCTGCCTGCTTTGCCGGACCGGGCTTGTAAGTCAGATCCTTTACCTCTTCATAGAAGGCGGGGAGCCGGTCGACCGTGTCGGCGGAGACGAGCCAGTCTCCTGCGCGCGGGCCGCTCTCGATCAGAACGATGTCGATCTCAGTGTTCGGCAGCCGCCATCTTTTGGCCGAAGACCGCGCGATCGCGTCTCGATCCGGAATGGCGTCAAAGGCAGGAAGTTCGATGCGATCGAGAATTTCCTTCAGCTGAAGCGCTCGCTCGACAGCGACGGTGTCCTTGAGAACCGGTGAAATCCGCGACGTGTCGAGAAATTGGACGGCCTTTGTTCCATTTGAAAGGATCTCCAATTGCCGCTTGCGTTCCCCCGCGCTAAGATAGAGACGGTTGGATGCGGCATAAGATTTGAGAAAATCGGTCATCCCGAGGTAGGCTTCATCAATGGTCGCGATGAAGCCCTGAAGTGTTGCTCTTGGACTGGACGCGTCGACGGGGCGCAAAGGATTGACGTCTGCCGCCGTCGTCGAGTTGGAAAACCCAAACACCAGAATAAAGAAAGCTGTAATCAGACCATTGGCAAAGTGCGTGACAGATTTTATGGTCATTTGCGCCATCGTCCCCTGATGCCTGGCGAGATCAGCGCTACAATCTGCTTCTTCCCGTTTCTCGACAACCGAATCGGCTACCCGATAGAGTAAAGCAACCCTGTTTGGCACTGCCTGCTAACGGGCCACGCCATCGGGCTTGAGGAGAATCTCGCGGGGAACGAGTACGAAAACGAGCCAAGTTCAGAAAATCCAGCGGCGCCAAGATCTCGCTGAGCGAGCGGCCTCGCCTACGACATAGCGCCGCGCCAAGTCATCTGGCGCCGGGACCCCAAAAGGGCTAGAAGCGGGCGTCGCTCCTCGGGGGCCTTTCTGATGACCAATCTTTCCGAACCGCCGGTGCTGGCGCATGCCGTGACCCGGCGCTCACGGCGGCTGTCGGTGATCTGGATCATTCCGCTGGTCGCGGTCGCGATCGGTGCGTGGCTCGCATGGGACACCTTGTCGAAGGAAGGACCGACGATCACGGTCACCTTCAACACCGCCGAAGGACTGCAGCCGGGCCAGTCGCAGCTCAAATTCAAGGACATCGTATTCGGCACGGTCAAGAGCCTCAAACTCGCCCCCGACAACACTCACGTCATCGTAACGATCGCCACGACCCACGACGCCAAGCCGCTGTTGACCGAAAAGACGGTGTTTTGGGTGGTCAAGCCGCGGCTGTTTGCCGGCAACATCTCCGGCCTCGAAACCCTGCTGTCCGGGGCCTATATCGGCATGTTGCCCGGCGCAACCGCCGGCAAGCCGAAGCATAAGTTTATCGGACAAGAGGATCCGCCGATCCTCAGTGAGCATGTCCCGGGGCACACCTTCTTAATGAAGGCCAAGCGCCTGGGTTCGCTCTCGCTTGGCTCGCCGATCTTCTACCGCGGTTTGAGCGTCGGCGAGGTGCTCGGCTGGGACATCGCCGACATGGCCGATTACGTGACGATCCACGCCTTCGTCCGCGCCCCCTATGACAGTTATGTCCACGACGACACGCGGTTCTGGAACGCCTCGGGACTGTCGATCAAGCTCGCCGGCGCCGGCGTCGAAATTCAGCTCGAATCGCTGAAGGCGCTAATCCTCGGCGGTATCGCTTTCGAAACCCCGGATTTGGAGGGCCGCGCCCAGGCGGTGAGCCTCGAAAACCACGTTTTCCCGTTGTTCGCCGACCACGATGCCGCGCTGGCAGCCTCCTACACGCGCAAGGTCCCGGTCGTGTCGTTTTTCCCCGGGTCGGTCAGCGGGTTGGGAGTTGGCTCGCCGGTGACAATGCACGGTCTCGTCGTCGGGCAAGTCACTAAAGTGGGGCTCGCCTTCGACAAGGCCACAGACAAGGTGCTCGCACCGGTCCGCTATGAAGTCGAGCCCGAACGCATCGTCGGCGTCGGGGGCAGGATGTTCCAATCCGCGCAAGAGGGGGTCGAGACGCTGCTGAAGCAGGGATTGCGCGCCACCCTGCAGAGCTCGAACCTGATCACCGGCCAGCAGCAGATCGCGCTCGACTTCGTCCCCGACGCTCCGCCTGCCCAGCTTTCGATGGAAGACGGCTATTTCGTGTTGCCGACGACGCCGGGCGGCGGGTTCGCTGGGCTCACGGCCGGGGCGAGCGCGCTCCTCGACAAGGTCAACCAGATCCCGTTCGATCAACTCGGCAAAAACCTTGGCGGCATCCTGAAGTCGGTCAACGATCTCGCCAGCGGCCCCCAGGCGCGTCAGGCGCTAACCGAACTCGCGGCGACGATCTCGACCCTTGAGCAACTGACCAAGCACATTGATGCCGGCGCCACCCCGGCCTTGAAGCAGCTTCCGGAAATGGCCACCCAGCTGCAAAAGACTGTGACCAATGCCAACAAGCTGTTGCTGTCGCTCGACAGCGGTTATGGCGACAACACTAAGTTCAATCGCGACCTCGAACGGCTGCTGGTCCAAACCAACGACGCGCTCAACTCGATCCGCGCGCTCGCCGATTTGCTGTCGCGCCATCCCGAGGCGCTAATCAAAGGCCGGCCTGCGGGCGGCGTCGAATGAGGCGCACTCTCCGAGTCTTACGCTTCGCCGCGCTGGCGATGGCCGGGGCATTCGCCGCCTGCACCTCGCCCGACCCGGTGCTCTACACATTGGCGCCTGCACCGGGCGCGGTGCAAGCGGGCGGACCCAGGGTCGTGCTGCTGCAGCAGATCGCGATCGCGCACTTCCTCGAACGCTCGCAGATCGTGCGCTCGTCGGAAAACTACCGGCTCGACGTGATGTCAAACGATTGGTGGGGTGAGCCGCTAGGCGCAATGTTAAGCCGGGTGCTGATCGAGGAGCTGGGCCAGCGCCTGCCGCAGACCACCGTTATTGCCGACAATGGCGCGGTGTCGGCCCGGCCCGATGCGACGATCGAGCTGAACATCCAGCGGCTCGACGAGGACGCTGCCGGCAACCTGATCCTTCAAGCCCAGGCCGCGGTGCGTTTCACCGGGCAAAGTCAGCCCGCCCTGCGTAGCTTCCGCTTTAGCGTGCCGCCGACGGCGCCGGGCGTGCCGGGCGAGGTCGCCGCGATCAGCGCCGCGGTCGGCCGCCTCGCCGACGGCATCGCCCCAATGCTGACGACATCCCCGGGCCGCGGGTGAACAGCCGCCCCTCAGCCCTCCCGCCGCCGACCCTGCCGCAGCTGCGCGAATGCCCGGGCTGCGGGTTGTTTCAGATGGTCCCTGCCCTTCCCGCCGGCACCACCGCGCGCTGTGCGCGCTGCCCGACGATCTTGCGCCGTGCTTCCGCCCACCGCCTCGACCACATCATCGCGCTGACCGCGGCGGCGCTGGTGCTGATGGCGGTCATGTGCGCGACCGCCTTGATGAGCGTCGAAACCGCCGGCATTCGTCATGTCGCCAACTTGTTCTCGGGGCCGGACGAGCTGGTTCGGCGGAGCATGGGCCCGCTCGCCGCAGTGGTGCTGTTCGTCACGGTGTTAGCCCCGCTGGGCCGCATTGCCGGCACGCTCTATGTGCTGATCCGCGCTTATGAACCGCGCCCGCCACGTCATCTGCGCTGGGTCTTTATGGTGGCCGAGCGTCTGCGCCCGTGGTCGATGATCGAGGTGTTTCTGTTTGGCGTTTTCGTCGCCTATGTGAAGCTCGGCGACTTGGTGACGATCGGTCTCGCGACCGGGGTTTATGCGCTGTTCGCCTTGACAATCGTGCTGGTCTGGGTCGACAGCGCCCTCGACCGCGAGAAGGTGTGGGAGCGGCTCGACCACAAAGACCGGCCTGATGCTCTGCCCTGCGGCGCGACTGCCGGAGCGATCGGCTGCGAGACCTGCGGCCTTGTCAGCGCTCTCGGCCCAAGCCATCCGCGTTGCCCGCGCTGTGACAGCGCGCTGCACCCACGCCGGCCGAACAGCATCCAGCGGACCTGGGCTTTGGTCATCGCCGCCGCGATCCTCTATATCCCAGCCAATTACTATCCAGTCCTGACCGTGGTGCAGCTCGGCGCCGGCCAGCCGAGCACGATTTTCGGCGGCGTCGAGGAGCTGATCACGGCGCGCCAATACCCACTCGCCGCCCTGGTCTTTTTCGCCAGCATCGCGGTGCCGGTGCTGAAGCTGGTCGGGCTCTCCACCATGCTGATCGCGACCCAGACCGGGCGCGCCGGCCGGCTGCGCGACCGCACCCGGCTCTACCACATCGTCCGCTTTATCGGTCGCTGGTCGATGATCGACATTTTTATGGAATCGTTGCTGGGCGCCCTCGTTGTCTTTGGCTCGGTGATCACGATCGAGCCCGGTGTCGGCGCGCTCGCGTTTTGCGCGGTCGTGGTGCTGACCATGTTCGCGGCGGAAACCTTCGACCCCCGCCTGATGTGGGACACGGCGGCCGCACGCGCCCCATCGGCGGCAGCGGCGGGCGCGATCGGCCCCGCCTGATCAATCATTGACAGCGGCCATCAGGCACGCCGGTATTGCGCCTGATGGATGAAGCGCGGGGCGCCCCATGGATGATGTGAAGCGAGCCGGCCCGGTGGCGCGGGCGCGGGGTCTTGCGGACATGATCGCCGCCGCGGCCGACAGGACCGAGCACGCCCGGCGGATCCCCGATGAGGTGCTCGACCGGCTGCATGAAACCCGGCTCTTTCGCATGCTTTATCCGCGCTCGGTCGGCGGCGACGAGGCCGAGCCCAGCGACTATGTGCTAGCGGTCGGGGAACTGGCCCAGGCCGACGGCTCGGTCGGCTGGTGCGTCTCGATCGCCAACAGCATCGGGCTGTTCGCGCCTTATCTCGGGCTTGACGCCGCGCGCAAGGTGTTCGGCGATCCGCGCGCGACTTGCGCCTGGGGCCCGCCCAACGACAGCCAGGGAATCGCCGTGCCGGGCGGCTATCGCGTCACCGGGCGTTGGGATTTCGCCAGCGGCTGCCGCCATGCCAGCTGGATGGGCGCGCACGGCACTATCGTCGAGCCCGACGGCTCGCTGCGGCTGAACAAGTTCGGCCGGCCGACGATCCGCACTTGGCTGTTTCCGGCCGAGCAGGTGACTTTGCTCGACAATTGGAACCCGATCGGCCTGCGCGGCACCGCGTCCGAATCCTACACGGTCAAGGATCTCTTCGTACCCGAGGAATTCACCGGCACCCGCGAGGACCCGACCCTGCGCCGCGATCGCGGCAAACTCTACGCCTTCCCGCAACAGACGCTCTATTCGGTCGGGATCGCCAGCGTGGCGCTCGGCATCGCCCGCGGCATGCTCGAAGCCTTTATCGATCTCGCGCTGCGCAAGACCCCGCGCGGGACTGGCCGGCTCGCCGACAACGCCGTGGTCCAGGCCGAAATCGCCCGCGCCGAGGCCAAGCTCGGTTCGGCCCGCGCCTATCTCGTCGACACGGTGCGCGACATCTACGAGCGCGCCGACGACATCGCCCCGATCGACGTAAGCGAGCGGGCGCGAGCCCGTCTCGCCGGCAGCCACGCGATTTCGAGCGCCGTCGCGGTCGCCGACTGGACCTACAAGGCGGCCGGGGTCGACGCGATCTTCCCCGGCAGCCCGTTCGAGCGCCGCTTCCGCGACATCCACACCGTCTCGCAGCAGATCCAGTCCCGCGACTCCCATTACGAGACCGTCGGCCAAGTCCTCCTCGGCAACCCGCCTGAGGTATTTCTATAGGCGGCGAGGGATCCCGGCGCGGGCCCGGTCCCGCTCACCGGCGATGGCTAGTCCCAGCTGTCGCCCGTACCAAGATCAGGCGCCGACGCCCCAGGCGATAGCGTTGCGCAGCAGTGTGACGAACGCGTCGGTTTCCCACGGGCCGTGAAAGGTGGGCGGCGTCGTGTCCGCGGGGTCGGCCGGGCGGGTCGCGCGGATGGCGGGGTTGTGGCAATGGCCAAGAGCAACGTAGGTCACGCCGCCGTCGCCGACCGCACGGGTATAGCCAACGACACGGGTCCTGCCGTCGGGTTGCAAGGATGTGTCCGAGCCGTAGAGGTTCGTGACGACGGGCCATGCGCCGCTCGCGCCGTAATCTGCGGTCAGCAGGATTTGCGTCGAGCCCGGGTCCTGCAGCTCGATGAAGTACGGCTCGTCCTCGACGACGAAGGATTTGCCGAGCCCTTTGGTCAGAGGGGTATCGGTGGCGCTGACTTCGACGCGAAACTCGCGGATCGGTGGATGGGTCAGGAAGCGACTGCCGAGGAGCGCGTGGTGTTCGGTCTTGACGGTACGACGATTGCGCACGCCCTCGACCCGCTCGGCTCGGCCGCCGCTGGTCCCGTGCAAGCCGAGCCAATGGCCACCTGCCTCCAGCCAGCGCTCGATGGCGTGGGTTTGCAGGGCGTTCGGGTAGGGGCCGGCGACATAGGTGATCAGCAGTTGGCTGACCGGCAGCCATTTCTCGACGTCGGCGAAGTCGTTGGCGACGGAGGCCGGAATGTCTCGCTCCGCCAGCAGGCCCAGCAGCCGCAGGCGGGCGTAATCGTGGTCGTGACCGGCCATCGAAGCCGGCGGAAAACCGCCGGCTATCAGATGCGCGCGGCCGGAATTGCTCTCTGCCATGGATCACCCCGCTTGCCGTTCGGCGCCTGCAACGCTTCGACCCCCAGTCTCTCACCTGTCCCGGTTTTCGCCTACCATGAATCAGCAGAGCCGGGTGGCCTTCTCGATACTGACTTACCTGGGGCCGAGGAATTCCGTCTCGTCGGGTCAGCCCCCGGCTGCGCTCTCCGGCAGAACCTGCAGGAGCGGGGCGGGACTGACGAAGATAGTCCCGGTAAAAGGCTGGTCGTGGGCGAGGATGAGCAATACGGACACCGCCACCCCGCTCGCAAATAGCCCCATTGTAATGGCAGCGGCACCCCGATTGTCGCTGTGGACCATGGCAATGGCTATCAGCATGCAAATCGCTTGCACCAGCAGGCACGACCATTTGGTCAGATTGACTTGCGACCGGCTGACGATGATGCGTTGGCGGCGCTCGTCGAGCGCATTTTCAAGCGCGGTGGCGATTCCGCGCTGCGCGATCTCCTGGCCTCGGTTGCTGGGAGTGAGGGCGAGCGCCAACTGTACCGCCTCGGCGAGAGGCCCGGGGATGATCGTCAGCGAGGCGATGTGCTGCGCCATCTTCGGCCACTCCTGACTTGCCGCTTCTTCAATGTGGAGATGGATCAAGCGGCGCATGTGCGCTTCCGGTTCACCCGGGAAATTGGCGGCCAGGATCACCACCGCTCTGAGCGCGCTAGCCTCCCGGAAGACTGCTGTGTTGGCCCGATCGGTGTCGTTCCAGACTTGGGAAGCGGTAAAGGCGATAAAGAGCGCGAAGAGGATACCCAACGGCGGCAGCATACCTGGGGAGACGGCCTTGAAAGCGCGAGCCCGCTCCCCCGCCGCAAGACCAATCACGACCGCATAAATAACTGCCGTGACCAGGTAAGTAGCGCCGAAAACGACCAGCTCCATCCATATTAACGGGAGGTTGTGCAGCCAGTCGTTCAAGGTTTGCGCCTTCCGATCCTGGGCCAGCGATGGACCCTATGTCCGATGGCGCATTGGTACGGCCTCACCATACAGTTCCTAATGCATGACGATCGCCGAGGCTCGGAGCCGGTTTTGCCTGAAAGCAGGACTGGTTTTGCCCGGATGAATCACTGCGTCGATTTGTCGGACCCAAATGGATCGTAGGGATAGCCGGCGTAGGCGAGACTAGCACTGCCGCTGAAGCCCAGCAGCTCTTCCATTTTCTCGACCGTCCTGCCGATCGCGCTGCGAGGCTCGCCGGCTTGGAGCTGACGCTTAACCTCGATAAGGGCTCGGTTAGCGCCGTCGAGACGTTGCGCCAGGATCGCGGCGACATAGAGCGCGACGGTCGGATCTCCGGCGAGCAGCGCCGGCGCGTCGGCGACGTGAAATTCACATTGCTCCAGGGTCCTAACGTCCGCCGTATGGGGCTGATCCAGGAGAACGGCCAGTTCGCCGAACACTGAGCCGGGCGCCGAGACTTTGGCGATCTGCACGCCGTCCTTGACGACCTCCACAGCGCCGCTCCTGAGCACAAGCAACCTTCCGGTGGTTGAACCGGCCGTCAACACAGTCTCGCCGGTTTGGCATTTCACCAGCGAGAGGCCCGCGAGCCTCTCCTCAAAGGCCGCCGCGTTCGGAATGGGTATGGGCATGCTCCGGTCCTCCTTTCGGTTCGTCAAAGCGGGATTCGAGCGCCCACCAGAGCGACTTTTTAAGAAGGTGCCGGACCGCCACTCCTCTGACGAACGCGTGGTTTTGTCGGCACTATAGTAGGTCGGCGACGGCGTTCCAGTACCGTTTCATGGCGTCAATATGGTCGCTCAGTGACCGGCCGGCGATGCGGTGGAGGTGGCCGCTCTCGTAGTAATTGGCCAAGGTCAAATGGGTGACGCCGCTCGACTTCCAAAACCGCGCCTGGTCGCGCCATTCGTCCTCGGTTCCGGCGCCGGCCGAGACCCGTGTGTCGATGCCGATCGTCGCCGGATCACGGCCAACCTCCTCGGCGTAGCGCTGCAAGGTGGCGATGGCCTTTCTGGCTTCCTCGCCGGGCGGATAGGCGAGCGGCATCCAGCCGTCACCCCATTTGGCGCAGCGGCGCAAGGTCACGTCGGCATGACCTCCGTACCACAGGGGGATCTTGCGTAGGGTCGGCAGCGGGTTGATCCCGGCATCCTCGATGGTGTGCCACCGGCCCTTGAAGCTGACATGCGGCTCGGCCCACAGCGCCCGCATGACCTCGACCTGCTCCTCCGAGCGGCGGCCCCGGTTGTGAAAATTCTCGTTGAGGCCGACGAACTCCACCTCATTCCACCCGACCCCGATGCCGAGGCGGAAGCGGCCGCCCGACAGCACATCGAGACAGGCCGCCTGTTTGGCGACCAGCACGGTCTGACGTTGCGCCAAGATCAGCACCTGGGTGGAGAAATCGGCGATGCCGGTGCATCCCGCGAGAAAACCGAACAGCACGAACGGGTCGTAATACCAGTCGGTTGATCGGGCCCGGCCTTGGGTCCACTCGGGCCGGCTGGCGACATTAACCCCGAGCACGTGATCGGGGGCGGCGATGCCGTGATAACCGATCGCTTCTGCCGCCTGCGCAAATTCCCTCAAGGCCGCCGGCTCGCCGCCAATATCGACAATCGGGAGAGCTACGCCGAGCTTCATCTCTATCTCCGTTGGCCACGGTTCTGAGGGCCAGAAGGAATATATCACCCGTCTCGGAGGCGCGGGAGCGTGCTCCTGGCCAGCGTCCGGCAGCGGCACTCATCTGTGGAACCGGACGTCCTCGACGCGCGAGCCGTTATTGCCGACATTGAGGAAACATGACGCCATAACGGTTGAGGGGTTCGGCTCCCTGTTTCTCATCTCTCGGGAAACCGCCGACAATTTGAGGGAAGCCGTTTAATCGTATTTTATCGAGGCCCGAATGCGTCCAGATCGGTTCCGCCCAACACGTCTTATCGTCCTGGGTGAGGAAGGCCGGCGTTCGCAGCCAGACGAGCGGCGGATCGGAGCGGATTAGTCTCGGGCCGGTACGGGGTTCGGCTCGATCAGCTCTGGATGCCTGCGGTCGAGCCACTTTGACAGAAAGGTCGCCGCCGTGATGGCAATGCCCAGCGCGAGAACCCACCGCGCCAGCTCCATCAGCCCGGCGGCGGTCAGTTGCGGCCACGGTGTATGCCAAAAGACTTCGCCGCGTTCCATCATCCAGTTCCAAGCAACGTTGGCGACGATCGCGGACAGTATGATAATCCCCATGCGTCCCGCCATCGCGCCGCGGAACAGCAGGGCGAGGGCCGGTACAAAGACGCACAACACCGCCAGCTGACCGAGTCTCGATGCCGATGTTGAAAGCGCCGCCTTGATTACCGGCGGTGACGCCGCCAGATCGTAGTGGCCTCCAACGATCGGAAACGAGACCGCACGCAGCAGATCCAAAGGGATGCGCATCACCAGGTCGGCCTGATGCGGCTCGATCCGGACAAAGCCATTCATGAACCGATCGAGCGGAAGATCGTGAGCACATGCCGGCACTGAGGCGAGCGCCGCCGACAGCAGACACGCCGCTGCCAACCTCACCCAGCAGCTCAACATCGTAGATTATTCCGAGCCGGCAACGCGTAGCGGCCGGAAAAGTTGTTTTCCGGCCGCTGCCGCAATCAGTTCTACCAGTTCTTTTGGCCGTTGGTCGGCACGAACTTTTGGATGCGACGACCGGTTATCGTTTCGGCCACGTAGACATTGCCTTTCGAGTTAACGGTTACGGTATGGCCGAAGGCAAAGTTGCCGGCATTGTGCCCGGGACACGGCGCGATGCCACAAGAACCGAGTGCGCCGAACACCAGCCCGCTAGCTTTGTTGATCAACCAGGTATTATCGTTGCCGAGATCGACATCGACGATGTCCTTTTGGCTGGTCGGGCTCTTGCTGGCGAGGTAGTCGATATTGGGCCAGAAATCCATATCGTCTCCCCGAGTGCCGGCAAGGAGGATCGCGGTTTCGGTTGGCTGCCGTCGCGGTCGGGAACTGGTCGATATTGATGACCCGAACCGGCGCGCAAAACGGCTGCGGATTACTCGTCGTCGACGGGACGGCGCAAGTCTTCTGGAAGACCTGATCCGATCATCGGGGCGATCGCAGAGATAGACCAAACCGTCATTGCCGAGCACCACGCAATGCGCGGGTGCCCGCCCCCGGATTTTCCGAATGTGCCCGGCGGACAGCTCTCGCCGGTGGTCGAGCACGCAGTACCCCATTGGCCGACATACTGCCCGGCGACATTGAAGACGACGACGCGGTGATTGCCATAGCCATCGGCGATGTAGATATCGCCCCGCATTCCGCTTACCGGGCCAACCTTCGGATCGACGGCGATGTCCGCAGGTTCGTTCAACAGCGTGTGGCTGGTGTTGTACGAGGCTGTGTCGCCGCACGAGCTGAACGGGTTACTGGTGGTTGCGGGACCGTCGCACGCCCCCTTGGTGCCGATCTGCATCACGAAATGTTGCATTGGCGCCCGCTGTATTGGCGGCTTGCGGATTGTACTCTTGGACAATCCCGTCGCCATTACCGCCGACCCAGATGTTGCCCTGGTAATCGACGAAGCAACCATGGGCGCCTTGCGGCATGTATGCGGCGTATCCGTAATCGGTCCCGGCTTGAATGAGGCTCGGGTCACCCCACCCAGCCACGGTTTCGCCCTCGCTGTTATAAGCGACAACCGGGGGGAGGGGATAGCCGAGGCGCTGGCGTCTTGCCCGACGATGGCGCCCGACTCATTGCCTTGAAGCGGACCGCCGTTGGAATTACCGACCTCCCAGCCGCGGTTGAAGGTATAGACATTGTCGTACTTGTCCATGCAGCTGCCGGCGATTTCGCCCGGTCACCCAGGTGTGCGCCACGCCATCGGTGCCGACGGGCGCGGGAAGCGGTTTTGGCCAGAACGGATCAACCGCAAAGGTCGGGCCCTTGCTGTTGCCATCCGCCTTGGCCAGCGGCTGCCAGATGCCGGTCGCAAGGACGAACGCAAGCACGGTTCCACATACCGTTCCACCTATGTACAGGCATTTTTTGAGATTTATGGCTTTTCCTCCGACAACCGGTTCGGTTGGTATGGATTGGTGATTTGGGAATGTGGTGCGCACGGGCTTTGGCACCGCATTCAGGTCTACGTAAGATTGATCCTCCAGCTGCGTGGAAGGTGATCCAGGTTGCGCTCCCTTAAGGTTAAGTGTCAACCGCGCGATCGCAGAATCGAGACCTTTCTGCCGAGGCTGCGGGCGTAACGCCCGCACCACCGCGGAGACTTACATGTACAAAGGCCTTGACCGAAGATGGGGGGGCCGCGCATCGCCGGGTCTGGGGATCGAGGCTGCGTCGAGCGGGAGCAATGATCTAGGGTTGACGGCGATGGAAGCAAGCTTCGGACAGCGTGTCCGGCGCCGGATTACCCGCCGTTGGGAGAGTTCGCGCCGTACGAGAAATCTATTTCAATCCCTCCGCATAGTAGTGATCGGGTATGCGTTTTTGGCGGGTCTGCGCACCCTAACCGAATACGATCTCGGCTGGCAGCTTGCCACTGGGCGCTGGGTTGTTCAGCATCTTCAAATCCCATCGACTGACGTGTTCTCCTATACTGTGGCAGGAACGCCCTGGATCTATCCTGTTGGCTCGGGTCTGCTATTCTACGGCGTCTTCCTGATCGGCCGCTATCAACTACTGTCGTGGTTCCATGCGTTCGTCTGTGCAGGAACTGTTGCTTTGCTGCTGCGCAGAGGATCAACAATTTCTGCTATTCTAGCGATCTTGGCGGTTCCTTTGATCGCGATCCGCACCCGGCCCCGAGCGGATATGTTCACCGTGCTCATATTCGCAGCCTTCTTTGTGCTGCTGTGGCGACAGTACCAAGGCCGCCGCGTGCGGTTATGGCCTTTGCCTATGTTGATGATCCTTTGGGTTAATCTTCACTTGGGATTTGCGGCCGGTTTAGCTCTGATCACCGCATATGTATCGGCAGAGGCGGCGGAAATAGCCTCGCCGGAGCGCCGGGCGGCGGCGGCAGATCGGCTGCGGGCCGCGTCGCCGTGGCTGGTCGCCACCGTTGTTGCGACATTTGTGAATCCGTGGGGATCGGGGATTTATCGCGCCTTGTTTCGGCAAGAGAGCGCGATTTCCTTCCAATCGCAATCGATTACTGAGTGGGGACCGGCACGTTTGAACTGGACCTCGATCATGACGGGGTTGTCTCTGCGCAATCCCGCCGGCGCGTTGTATTTGATGCTTTTGATTGCCGCCATGGCAATATTGATCGGGGTCTTACGTAGGCAGCTCGGTGCGGCAGCTCTGATAACCATCGCGAGCGTGGTTGCCATTCGACACATTCGCTTTGAGGCTCTGTTCGCCATTGTGTTTGTGGTCGTGGCGGGCTCGGTGCTGACATCCGCTCTCGGGGCGCTACCGGCAAGGTTCAAGGAGACAAGGGCCGCGTTGATATCGGGCGCGACCCTCAGCGCGGCGCTTTTTACAGCGGCGTTGGCCTGCCTGCGCTCGGTCGATTTGGTGGATACCAGTTACCTCGCCAGTACAGATCTCGGATCTTTCGGCGCCGGGTTATCGTGGTGGTTCCCCGCGGGCGCCGCCGCGTTCATCGAGCGCGAAAATATACCGGGACAAATATTCAATAGCTACAACGAGGGGGGATATCTGACATGGCGGCTAGGCCCAAAATATCTTGATTATATCGACGGCCGTGCCATTCCGTTCGGTCCTCGATTATTTGAGCGGAATGCTCGATTGATGGCGACGCCACCGACTTCGTCCGAGTGGCAGCAGGAGGTAGAGCATTTTGACATTAACGCCATAGTGGTGCCGCTGGGACGATACAACGGATTGAACCTGTTTCCGGTCCTGCGTCAGTTCTGCGCCAATGACGCCTGGACGCCCGTGTATCTCGACGAAGTCTCAGTTGTATTTGTGCGGCGGGCTTCCCAGAACCAAAGCTTAATTCAACGATCGCAGGTCGACTGTGCCCGCGCTTCCTTACCTCTCGTATCACCGCAGGGCGAAACGACGGCAGCGTTCAATCAATGGGCTAACGCTGCAGCCCTGCTGCACGCTCTGGGGCGAAGCGCCGAGGCGTTCACGGCGACAACGCGGGCGCTGACCATCTTCAAGGATAGCGCGTTTGTCCATTTCCTGCGCGGAAACCTTTTCGAGGAAGCAGGGAACCTCGGCGAGGCCGAAGCAGAATATCGAACCTCTATTGCACTGGAGGAAAACGGGACGACCTGGTCGAGGCTGGTAGCGCTTTATCATCGCGAGGGCCGGTTAACGGAGGAGATTGCCGCCTGGGAACAGGCAAGCGAATTCTTGCCTTATCCGGCACCGGAGTTGGTTTCGCTCGGCTATGCCGCGGTTGCTTTGCGCGAGCCGCAGAAGGCGCTCGAGGCTTTTGACGGGGCGCTCGCAGCCTGCCCCCGAGACCTCCAGCGGCGGATGGAAATGCATTTCTCGCCGATCTGGCGCACGGGCGTTCCATGGCCTGGAGCATGTTGGGGGATCTCAAACGGGCGGTATTGTCCGAAGAAGAGACAGTGAGGCTGCGGCCAGAGAGATACGGGGATTGGATTTATCTGGCGAATTTGTACGACCGCATGCAACGCTTCGAGGACTCGCGACGAGCAAGAGAGCGGGCCGCCGCTCTGAGGCTCAGGCAGCAACCATGAGCACCCGATATCAGAAACCTCGCTATCCCAACACTGTGCGTCAATTATCGAGGTCAGCCGGACAATGCCTTGGCGAGAAACGGCAGGCTCTCATCCATCCGGTAATCGACCCCGCTGTGGTTGTCGGGGAACTCCTCGTAGCGATGCGCAACACCGAGCTCGTTTAGCCGCCGGACGAACCTGCGGGCGCCGTAGAGCAGATTGAACTGATCGCTCTTGCCGCAGTCGATGTAGAGCGCTTTCAGCTCGCGCAGATTGTCCGCCTGGGTTTCGACCGCAACCACAGGATCGTGCCGCAGCCAATTCGCCCAGCGTTCCTCGATAATCTCGCACGTGTCGAAGGTGACCGGCAGCCGCATCCCGAGGAACTGCGTCGGATCGGGATCGTAGCTGGCCGCCATCGCCAGCGCGTTGATCACCTTGAAGGAGCCCTCCGGGTGCTTTTGAGCGGATTCGAGCTTTTGCCACCAGCGCTCGATCGAGTTCTCATCACCGGCGAGAGCGCGCAGCGCCGACGGCATGTCGGGCAGATAGCACACCTCGAATCCCATATCGCCGGAGTGACAGGCTGCGGCCGCCCAGATGTCGGCGTGGCGCAGCGCGTGCGTGATCGCGCCGTACCCGCCGGAGCTCTTGCCGAACACGCCGCGCCGCCCCGCACCGCCGCAATTGAAGCGCTGCTCGATTGCCGGCAACATCTCGTGCAGGAGGAAGTCCTCCCAAAGGCCCATCGCCGCCGAGTTGATGTACTGGTTGCCGCCGAGCCGGGTGAAGCAATCGGGAAAGGCGACGACCACCGGCGGCATATGCCCTTTCCCGATCAGCCGGTCGAGCCGTTCCGGCAGGTTCTCGCGAAAGCCCACCCAATTCGTGTGGGACAGGCCGCTGCCGGTGAAACCGACCAAATCCACCAGCAGCGGCAATCCTTGTCCGTCATGCCCTGCCGGGATGTACACATCAACGGCGCGCGCCGTCGGATCACCCAGCATATTGCTCTTGAGGACTTGGCTCTCGATCGTCACTCGGCTGACGGAACCCGTCGACCCGAAGAACCTGCGCATGCGTTTATTCCCCAGCTTCTGTTGATAATCGGCGCACCACTGCATCGAAGATATGGGTGGCCCGTGACGAATCCCGCATGTCGCCGGCCAAGTCCTGCCGATCGACAGACGCGGTGATGCCGCCGACGAAGACCCGGTCTGATATGACTGAGCTTTGGCAAAGGGGCGCGATGCAGGGTACGCTCGTATCCGCATCTAATCGGAATGGAGATGGCGATGGCAAAGGCATATTGGGTGGCGACGTATCGTTCGATTTCCGACCCGGAGGCATTGGCCGGTTATGCCAAGCTGGCCGGTCCGGCGATCCAGGCGGCCGGCGGGCGATTTTTGGCTCGGGGAACTGCGGCGAAGGCCTATGAAGCCGGGGTTTTGCAGCGCACCGTCATCATCGAATTCGACAGCGTCGCGAAGGCGACGGCCGCGCACGACAGCGCCGGATATCAGGCCGCGCTGAAGGTTCTCGGCAAGGGCGCCGACCGGGATATGCGGATCGTCGAGGGTGTCGAATAGCGTTCTCATCGTTACTCCATAGGAGAAGCGGTCATGCCGCGTTTGAATTTCGGCGCCTTCCTCGCCCCACACCATCCGGTCGGCGAGCATCCACTGTTGCAGTTCCGCCGCGATCTCGACCTCGTCGAGCAGCTCGATCGGCTCGGCTACGACGAATTCTGGTGCGGCGAGCACCATTCGAGCGGCTGGGAGATGATCGGTTCGCCCGAGATGTTCCTCGCAGCGGCAGGCGAGCGGTCCAAGCGCATCAAGCTCGCCACCGGGGTGATCTCGCTGCCCTATCACCACCCGTTCAATGTCGCCCAGCGCATGGTCCAGCTCGACTGGATGACCGGCGGCCGGGCGATCTTCGGCTCCGGCCCCGGCGCGCTCGCCTCGGACGCCCACACCTTGGGGATCGATCCGATGGTGCAGCGCGACCGCCAGGACGAGGCGATCGGGGTCATCCGGCGGCTGTTCCGAGGCGAGCGGGTGACCGCGAAAAGCGACTGGTTCACCTTGCAGGACGCGGCGTTGCAGCTGCTGCCCCTACAGGAAGAAATGCCGTTCGCGGTCGCCTCGCAGATCAGCCCATCGGGCATGACCCTGGCCGGGAAGCATGGGTGCGGCGTCATCTCGATCGGCTCGATGTCCGATGAAGGGTTGAACAGCCTGCCGACGCAATGGGGCTTCGCCGAATCCGCTGCCAAGAAGCACGGCACAACCGTCGACCGCAAGGACTGGCGGGTCCTTTTGAGCTGGCACATCGCCGAGACCCGGGAGAAGGCGCGCGCCGAGGCCCGCGAAGGCCTGATGCGCCATCACAACCAATACGTTGTCGGGACCTTGCAGCGGCCGGGCGCGCAAGCCTTTACCGATCCCGACGAGGCGGTCGACAAGACTGCCTTCTCCGACCAGGCCGCAGCGACGATCGGAACCCCCGACGATCTGGTAAAACGGATCAAATCCGTGCTCGAGGTCAGCGGCGGCTTCGGCACGCTCGTCGGCTTTGTCCACGACTGGGCCAACCCGGAAAACACGATGCGCAGCTGGGACATGGTCGCCCGCTACGTCGTGCCGGAAATCAACGGCTATCTCGCCGGGCTGCGCCATTCGCAACACTTCGTCGCCACCAACCGCGGCGTCTTCGACCGGGCCAAGGAAGCCATCATGGCGAAGATTACCGAAAACGAGGCCGCGGTCGCCGCTCTCTCGGTGACGCGCGGGTCGCGACTGGGCGACGTGGCTTCGGCCAGCAATGTCCCCGATCTCGACAAGGCCCGCGCCCGGGCCGGCATCCGGTAAACTCGGTGGCCTTTACCCGCTACCAAAGTCTGAAGGACCGCACCGTCGTCGTGACCGGCGGCGCCAGCGGCATCGGTGCCGCGTTCGTCCGTGCCTTTGCCGCAAACGAGGCGCGCGTTGCATTTCTCGACGTCCAGACCGATGTCGGCGCGGTATTGGCCGACGCGATAGGACGAGAGGCGGAAACGCCGCTGTTCGTGCCTTGCGACCTGACCGACATCGCCGCATTGCGCGTTGCGCTCGACACCGTGCGCGCGGCGCTCGGTCCGGCGGCGGTGTTGGTCAACAACGCGGCCAACGATCAGCGTTACGATTTCGCCGCGATGACCCCGGCCGAGTTCGACCGAGCCATGGCGGTGAATTTCCGCCACGTATTCTTTGCGGCGCAGGCGATCGTGCCGCAAATGCGCGAGCTCGGCCACGGCTCGATCGTCAACATGTCATCGGTGTCCTGGATGCGCGGCGTCCCGCAGCTCGAAGCCTACGCCGCGGCCAAGGCCGCGATCGTCGGTTTCACCAACACGCTGGCCCGCGCCGTGGGCGTGTCGCGCATTCGCGTCAACGCGATCGCACCCGGCATGGTGCTGACCGAACGCCAGCGCCGCCTATGGTTCCAGGACGAGAGCCAGATCGAGGCGGCGCGCAGCCAACAATGCCTGCCCGACCTGATCGCCCCCGAGGACATCGCCAATCTCGCGCTGTTCCTTGCCGCGGACGACAGCCGGCTGATCACGCGGCAGTGCATCTCGGTTAACGGCGGCATCCTGTAGTACTTGGGTGTGGGTTGATCCGGGCGGCTGGGCAAGAATGCCTTAGGGCTGGAAGAAGGTCGTCATCCTGAGGTGCCTCGCAAAGCGAGGCCTCGAAGGACGCATGCCATCATAGCCTTACGTCATGGTGAGGAGCGTCACGGCGAAGCCGGAGCGCGTCTCGAACCACGCACGGCGCCGATGCAACGCAATTCTTGCCCAGCCCTCGGGCGAAACCCGCCATCGCTCTCTAAAGATGATAGGCTTCGCTCCGCCCAGCCCGTCCTACAGCTACTGAGGAGGAAGTATGGCGCTGCTCATCTACGGTCTCGATACACGCATTGGCAACGCCAAGGCATGGCGCGATACGGTCGCCGAAAAGCTTCCCGATCTGGAGCTTCGCATTTGGCCCGATGCGGGAGAGCCGGCGGATATCGAATATCTCGCCTTCATGCAGCCGGATTTCGACATCCTCCCCGCGTTTCCTAATCTGAAAGCGATGTTCAGCCGGTCGGCCGGGGTCGAGGCATTCGTCGACCACCCGAAGATGCCAAAAGTCCCGCTCGGCAAGATGGAACCGCCGGGCGGCGATCCGATGATGACCGAATACGTCGTGATGCACGTGCTGCGCTTTCACCGCGACATGCCCGGCTATCAGATGGCTCAGGCCAATCGCGAGTGGCGCCGGACACGGATTGTCCGGCCCGAGGAGCGGCGCGTCGGGTTCCTTGGCTACGGCATGATGGCGAAAGCGCCGGCGCTGGTGTTGAAGTCGCTCGGTTTCCCGGTCTCGGCCTGGGTCCGCTCACCGCGGGAGAACGAGGAAATTCCGATCTTTCACGGCCGTGGCCAACTCGAGGCGTTTCTCAGTCAGACCGACATCGCCGTTTGCCTGTTGCCGCTGACCCGGGAAACCGAGGGCATCTTTTGCTCCCGCACCTTTGCGATGATGCCGAGGGGGGCGATGCTGATAAATGTCGGGCGCGGCAAGCACGTCGTGTACGATGACCTGATCCGTGCACTGGATTCGGGACAGTTGTCCTACGCGGCGCTGGACGCGCTGTGGCCCGAGCCCCTGCCATCGGACAGCCCGTTGTGGCTGCACCCCAAAATCACCGTAATGCCGCATGTCGCCCGCCGTCCGACCGTCGCCCAGCTGGTGACCGAGATCGCCGCCAACATCCGCAGCTTGGAGGCCGGCGGCCCGCTGTTGCAGCAAATCGATACCGCAATGGGGTACTGATCCACCGCATTTGCCGGAATTCGGTTTTGATCGCATCCTCGAGCCGACCTTTCCGGGACAGTTCCGGTCACGGACAGCCTGCGTGTGCGACAGTGCGGGCATGGCTCAAAGTGTAGACCCCACGCTTCGCTACACCGTGAAGCTCGTAGCGCTCCTGAACCTCGGCTATTTCGGGGTCGAGTTTGTGATCGCGCTCGCAATTGGGTCGGTGTCGCTGTTCGCTGACTCGATCGACTTTCTGGAAGATGCGACCGTCAACGGGTTAATCCTCATCGCGCTCGGGTGGAACGCGCGGCGGCGTGCGATGGTCGGCATGGCCCTCGCCGCCGTTCTGTTCGCGCCTGCTGCGGCCACCCTATGGACAGCGTGGCAAAAGCTCCAGCTGCCCGTTCCGCCGGCTGCAGTGCCCCTGACGCTCGCGGGTTTGGGCGCGCTCGCGATTAACCTCTATTGCGCCTTTCGTCTCGCCCGCTTCCGAACCCACAGTGGAAGCCTGACACGCGCGGCGTTCCTCTCGGCGAGAAACGATGCGCTGGCAAATGTCGCGATTATCGCTATCGGGGTCATCACGGCCGTAACACTCTCGGCGCTGCCGGATCTGATTGTCGGCCTCGGCATTTTTGCGCTGAATCTCGATGCTGCAAGGCAGGTCTACTCGGCTGCACGCCATGAGCGCCGCGCAGCAACCGCCGAACCATAATCGATGTTGTATGGCCGCGAACCGGTTTTCTGGAAAAACCTAAGCCGGTTACGCTACTTGTCGTCATCGGCGGGTGGCCTGACAATGTGATTGATTAGCTCGGCGAGAATGCAGAACACCCGATCATCGCATGGCTCACAGATGATTTGTTTGCCGTTGCGCATGATGCGCAGGAAGCGGCCTGCGCGCAGCAGGTGTAAATGCTCGGTCAGCTGCGCCACCTGCCCGTCGGTAAGGGGGACCAGAACGGAGGGATCGCCGTTGTAATAACCCGCTGACTTATAGGCGTGCGCCTCGCGGCAAGAAAAACCGGTCGCCGCAACGAAAATAAGCGTTTGTGGCTTGCTCCAAATCAAGCCGTTGCTGGCGTGCACGCACTAACATGCGCATCTTAGCCGCCAAGGGAACTGCCAATGAGCAAGATCACTCTCCGCGCGGCAGTTTTCGCTGCAATTGTCAGCGGATTGGCTGCCGCTGCGTCGGTCGTCGCGCAGCAGCAAACAGCACCCGTGTCATGGAGCGGCTGCTGCGGCGTCAGTCCGTGGCTGACGATGGGGCCGGGGATGATGGGGCGGGGAATGATGGGACAAGGAGGACAGGGAATGATGGGGTCTGGATACGGCAGCATGCCGCGAATGCACTTTTGTCGTGTGCGTCAAGTTCTGCAAAAGCAGGCTGGTGATGTAGGGCGTGGGCGGCGCGGAGCCCCCGTGTAGCGCAGCGCCGACCACGCCCGGCCGCCGTCAGGCGGCCAAGGCCCGCAGGGCCTCTTTCTTGTATTCCTTCAGATGCTCCATGTTGAGATAGCGCGTCGCTTCGAGCCAGTTCTCGTGCATCTCGACCGCCAGCGCCCGCACCAGCCGCAACAACTCTCGGCGTTGGGAAAGATGCGCACCACATGGGTGCGGCGCTTCAGCTCCTGGTTCAAGCGTTCGAGCATGTTGGTCGACTTCATGTGTTTGTGGTGCGCAAGGGCAGCCGGTAATAGCTCAGCGTCTCCTCGATGTTGTCCTCGACCCAGTTGCACAGCCGCGGGTACTTGGCCTGCCATTTGGCCAGCCAGGCGGCGATGTCGCGGCGCACTTCGGCGAGATCGCGGCGGTCGTAAAACCAGCGCAGCTCCCGCAGGCAGTCGTCGTCGACCTTGCGCGGCACATAGTCGAGCGCGTTTCTGAGAAAATGCACATAGCAGCGCTGCCACGCCGCCTCCGGCAGCACCTCGCGGATCGCCGCCTTGAGACCGGGATGGTCGTCGCTGACGACAAACTCGACGCCGACGAGCCCGCGGGCTTTGAGCGCCAAGAGAAAGTCGCGCCAGCTCGATCGGCTCTCGCGATTGGCCAGCTCGACTGCCAGGATCTGGCGCCGGCCGTCTTCGTCGACCGCCACCGCGACCAGCACCGCCTGGCTGACGATGACCCCGGCCTCGCGCACCTTCTCGTAGCGTGCATCGAGGATCAGATAGGGATAGTTCTCGCTCAGCCGCCGCTCGGCAAACGCCCGCAGACCCTCGTCGAGCGATTTGTTGATCGCGCTGATCGCGGATGCGGAAAAACTGTGGCCGCACAGCGCCTCGGTCACCGCCTTGACCTTGCGCGTCGAAACGCCCTGCACGTACATCTCGGCCAGGGTGCCGACCAGCGCTTTCTCCGAACGCTGGTAGCGTTCGAACAGCTCAGTCGAAAATCGCCCCAGCCGATCCTGCGGCACGCGCAATTCCAGGGTCCCTACCCGGGTGATCAGCGAGCGGCCGTAATAGCCGCTGCGGTAGGAAACACGCGTCTCGCTCCGCTCCCCCTTCTCGGCGCCGATCGCCTCCGTCATCTCCGCCTCGAGCGCGGCCTGCACCAGCGCCTCCACCGCTGCACGCACGAAATCCTCGTCCCGCGCCAGCAATCCTTTCAGGTCGATTACTTCCGCCTTACCCTCGCCCTTGGTCATGATGTGCACCCTTCACGGGTCGGTGACGTCAGACATCACCAGCATGCCATGACCGCCCAAGCGGCCCGTCTTATTGCTGAACCTTCAGCACACTAGCCATGATGTCGGGGGTTCCAGCGCCTTACAATTCGATGACCAACCCGCTGCCGAGGAACCACGAGACGGTCGAACGAGGCACTACGATATATGAGAAAAACTGCGCCTCCTGCCACGGAACGACCGGCTTAGGCGACGGACCAGTGGGCAGAACTCTCTCGCCGCCGCCCGCCAATCTCGCGTTTCTTCCGCAAATGCCGATGGTTCAGTGGGACCCGTTCATGTACTGGACCGTCGCCGAGGGCGGCGCGCAGTTTGGGAGTGCGATGCCCGCATTCAAAGATGCATTATCCAAAGACGAGATTTGGGCAGTCGTCGCCTACATACAGGCCCGATTGCCACAGACAACAGCCAAGCAAGAACCAAAATAAATGGTTGAACCTTACAGATTAGATTGCGATCGGAACCGGTTATATTCGTTCAAAAAATGGAATTGTTGCCTCAAATGCTCAACCAGCGGGTGGATGGATCGTCAACCGCAGCTTCCTGCTGCGATTACGTTAAGTTGTATAATCACGCATTATTGAAGATTTTAAGCAATTCGGGATTACTAATACCTCATCAAAATAAAGACCGAGGTGGGGATACTGAAGCGCGTCCCCGAATTGGAAGGTTGCCCGTCAAATCCAATCCAAATGCGGGGCGTTCCACCGCCACATGAAAAATGCCCAGCCGTGATGCGCGCCGATATCAGGTCTCCGGATTTCGCGAGCCGCCCCCGACGATCCTTGCTCATGGTCCGGCCAAGCCTGCGGCGCCGCGTTCGATCGTGACGGCCGCGGCCGGCGCTATTCCGCTGATCATGATGAAATGTCTCGGCTCGGCGGCTGGTGCAGCCGCAACGCGGCTTCGATCTGACCCGAAGCCGCCTCAACGCTGATCGGCATGGTTTTTGTCCCTTCGTCGAGCACCTGGGCGACGATCCCGGCCGTGCGATAAATCGGCTCGCTGGACGGGTTCGGGTTGGAATTATCCGGCTGCATTCTCAGTGCTCGTTTCGGCTCGGAGCCGGGCTGAACCCGACACTGCGGCGGCTCTGCCATCCCGCGGCGGAACCCCCCGCCCAACCCTGCGGCAGCAATCCCGCCGCTAAGTTTTCACCAAACACGACGCCGCGATGCTTCTTGCACCAGCTCTCGCCCGAGGACACGGGAACGCCGCAGCACATGCCGGGACGCAACGGCGAGGGGTGGCCCTCGATCCATCTGCAGCCACGGAAGTCGGCATCGGTCAGGGTGCCGTCACGGACGGCACTGACGGCCGAGGCTTTGCGACGCGGGGGAACACCCGCATGCGGAACCGGCGTTACCATCACCCTCTTAACCCTCTGTTGAGACCGGGTATTCGCCTGCTGCGATGCTTCCGGCTCAGCCGAACATGGTAAGAGGGGATGACAGCAATCTTTCGCGCAGATGAACTCGCTGTAAGAGTTCATCGACCGACGTTGATGGCTCAGCCGCGACGTACCTACGGGCGCACTGCATCGAACAGCGCTGCGGACGGCGCGAGGCTCGGTCCCTCCCCACCGTTGACCGCCGGGACGATGGTCACGCCCCAGTTCGGCAGCGTCTTCAGCGATGCCTGGGCCTCCGGGTGGTTCAGCAGCGGCGCGTTTACAAACCGGCCGATGATCGGTGGCTTCAACCGGTGCTAAGGCTCGCCGTCAATTTCGGCGGTGCGCGCAATGTCTGCAACACGACGCAATAGCGCTCGGTCAACCTCAACAGATTCTGGCGCCGATCCTCCGGCTCATCGTATCGAGCGTGAAGCTGAGCCTGATTTCGCCGAAACCGACCGGCGCCGCGCGGTCGACCCCCAGCGTGCCGCGGAAATCGAGATCGCCCTCGGCGCTGACCGAACCGCCCCGCAGCTCGAAGTCGATCGCGGTCGCCACCGCCTTCAAGGTGACCCCGGCACAGGCGACCAGCGCTTCGAGCAGCATGTCGCCCGAACAGGCATCGAGCCCGCTGCCGCCGGTCGCCGGATGCAGACCCGCTTGTACCAGGGCACGCCCGGTCTCGACCTTGCAGGCGATCGCACCGTCGGCGAGGTCGCCGCGCGCGGTCAGCGTCACCACCGCCGCCCCCGGATCCTCGCGGTATTTCTCTTTGAGGGGCGCCTGAAGCTCACGCAGTTCATTGCTGTCCATCATCGACCTCTCGTTCTCAACCCCCAACCCCTTCCCTGCCTGCTGAGGACGCGGCGCCGTGCTCTCCGCGAGCGGCGTCAGCCGCGACCGACGTACGGGCGAACGGCGTCGAGCAACGCGGCGGATGGAGCGAGGCGCGGCCCCTCGCCCTCGTCGACCGGCGGGACGATAGTCACGCCCCAGCTCGGCAGCGTTTTCAGCGATGCCTGGGCCTGCGGGTGGTTCAGTAGCGGCGCGTTTAAGGATGGGCCGACGATGACCGGCGTGCTCCGCCCAATAGCCTCGGCAACCACCGATAGCGCCAGGCTATCGGCGATGCCGTGCGCGAGCTTGTTCAGCGAGTTGAAGCTGCACGGCGCGAACAGCACCACCCCGCGCGGCGGCCGCGGGCGGATCGCCAGATCGAAATATGATTGGACGACTTGCACCCCCTCGACATCCGCAAGCTCTCGCGGTGCGATCACCCGCGAAGCATTCGGCGTCGGGATCGCGATGACAGTGGCAAAGCCGAGCCCGACCAGCTCGCGCAAAATTTCGGGACACCGCGCCGCCGTCGTCGTGCCGCTCAACACCAGATAGGCTACGTCAAACCTTTCGTCACCAGTCGCGGCATCAGGATTCATCTTGTTCCCGTTGAAACTGCATCGGATTAGAACGTCGCTTCTCGGCCATTGTCCGACGCCTGTTTGATGGCGTCGACCAGGCGGTGCAGGTCGACCGCGGTCTCGAAGGTCGGCTGATGGCCAGCGCCGTTACGTATGGCGCGGGCGAACAGCGTGTACATCTGCCCGACATTGGCGGCTTCGCCAGATGGCGTATTGGCCGATGCGACGGTGAACCGCTCCGGCACCGGGATCAGCGCCAGCTTGTTGCCGCCCTTCGCCCCGTGCAGCGAAACCGCGCTCAGCTGCGGCAAATCCTCGCCGGATACGACCAACGTCCCGCCGCGGCCGTAGATTTCCATGCGATAGCCGCTGCCGGCGAACGGAATGGCGCCGATATGGACCGAGGCCACCGCGCCGCTCGCCAATCTGCCGCTTACCAGCACGTTGTCGGGCGAGGTTACGTCTAGCCATCTGTTGGCGCCGGTGTCGAGCCACTGCTTGGCCTGGGTCGCCACCACCGCGGACAGCCCGGAGAAATCGCCGGTGACAAAGCGCATCGCGTCAATTGTGTGACCGTTGGCGATGGTCAGGGTGTTGGCGCCGAGCTCGGCGTCGCGCTGCCAGGTGCGGTTTGATGGCCGGGTCAACACCCCCTCGCGCATCAGGCTGACATGAACGGCCATCACCTCGCCGACATAGCCGGCCTCGACCATTTCCTTCATGTGCATCACGGCCGGATTGACGCGAGCCTGCAGCCCGACCGCGGTGACCAGCCCTTTGGCCTTGGCCAATGCCGCCAGTTCCACCGCCTCCGCTGTCGTCCGCCCGAGCGGCCATTCGCAATAAACGTGCTTGCCTGCTTCGAGCGCCGCCTTGGTCGGCGCGTAATGCGATGGCACCCGCACGACGACGGCAATGGCGTCGATCTCCGGCAAGGCCACCATCTTGTGGTAGTCGTCAAAGGCCAGCCGGGCGCCCCAAGCCTGGCGCGCCGCCTCGGCGCTGTCGGCTCTGGTGGTGCACACCGCCGTCAGCTCGACTTCCGAACTGGCCTGCACCGCCGGCAGGTGGGAACGGGACGACCAGGTGCCCTTGACGCTGGCGCCGATCAGGCCCAGCCGAATCTTGTCTGCCATATCGTTTCCTCCCTGGAAAATCCGTTCGGCCGGGGCCCAGCTTACTTCCTTTCCTCGATCGCGGGGAGGGCCGAATAGGCCAAAGCGGTTGACGACACTCCACTCCGCCCACCGACCGGCGAGGGGGAGTGCGGGGGAGATGGCCGGTTCGCCGGTGTCCGCCACCCCCTTCGAGCGTCGCGTCCGCGACATCGATACGCTCTCTCAGCAGATCCAATCGCGTAACACCCAACGTCGACCAAGTCCGCTCGACCGACCCGCCCGAGACGTTTCTATGGAGTCCTTGATGCGAGTAGATTAGCGGAGAGGCATCAACAACCGGCCGTTTCCAACCTCGCAAGGGGGCTCGATGTCGGCGATCGTCCGCAGTTCACTCCGCGCCGGCGCTATGGCCGCGTTGGTGTTCGTCCAGGGATTGATGATTCCGATTGCGATCGCTCGGCAGCGCGTGGGCGTCGACAGCGCTGTCAACCCGGACGCGACGGGCATTGCTCCGGGTGCTTCACCTCGGCGGCTTGTGCTCGGACAGGAGGTCGTCCTCAACGAGCGGATCGCCACCGGGGCGGGCGGTCAGGCGGAGCTCCTATTTGTCGATGGATCGTCGATGGCGATCGGGCCCAACGCACTCATGATAGTCGACCGGTTCCGCTTTGACCCGAATTCAGGCGGCGGCACGCTAGTGACCCGCCTCTCTCGCGGGTTGTTTCGCTTTATTGGCGGCGAGCTCAGCAAACGCGACAACGCGGTCACGATGGAGACCCCTTCGGCGACCGTCGCAATTCACGGCGGAGTGGTCTTGGTGAATCTGACGACCGACGGACAGCTCCGGGTGATCTTTGAGTACGGCAAAAGCGCTACGGTCATGTGTTCGAATGGCCTCTCGCAGGCAATTACGCGACCCGGATTCGAGGTCACGGCGGCGGCGCACTGCACTGCGCTCTCCGAGCCGTCTCGGGTATCGCCGGGCGAGACCGCAGCGCTGCTCGTCGAACTCGATGGCCGGGCAGGTGAAAGCGGCGGCGTATCCACGGCCCCAACCGATACCATGGTTGCGAACAGCGGCCTGGCGGCGGAGGTCTCTAGTAATTTTCCCTTCGGCCAGATGATCGCGAGCAGCAGCCCAGCTGCAGCGGTTTCCGTTAATCTCCAGCTTGGCCGCCAAATGCAAACGCAACCGGGAACGCCTTGTACGGATAGTCCTGGATGTTGGCTACGACCGCCGGACGTGGCAACCCCCGTTCAGCAGGCTACGACGACTGTCCAGGACACTCCTGTGATTGTGGGCTCTCCGGCCCTATCAAATGTGGAGCTGGGGCCGAAGGATGTTGCCGCCATACTGGGTCAGAAATAGGCTCTAGACCAGCAAATATATCTCGCCCTGTTTCCTCCACCCGGATTTTTGCGGATTGCGGGTATCCGAATCGAATTCATAGGCCCGTGCGAGCATCGGTCACCAGTGTACGATCGATCCGCGGATCGCCTTTCACGGATCGACCTCCGGCATCGTTTCCGGCAAGCCCTGACGGCCAAGCCCGGGCGGCTGCTATACCCGTTCAAATGATGAGTTTGACGATGTTCTGACACTGCCATATCGTTCGTTGGATTAACCATCAGGCAGCGCGATGAGCCTCAGCGACGCTCTTGGTGCTCCGCTTCCAAAGCTCCCGAAGCTCGACGAGGAAGACCTTAAGGCGGTCCGTCACTTCCTGCCGGGCAAGCTGCTCTCGCGTACGGCTGCCCTGTTGTCCTTGGTGCTGTTGGTCCTCGGCTCCACCACCGCCGTCGATCAAGCATTGAAACGGCTGCTGGGGGTCGATCTGTCGGCGACGCCGTGGCTGCGGTTTGGGCTGTTGCTCGGCCTCCCGCTCCTCGCGGTTTCTGCCCAATTGCTGGTCGAGTGGCAGGCTGAACGCAACCGGCGCGCACGACAAGGGCTTGCTGTCCAGCCCGGCGCCGAACAATCGGGCTACTTCAGGATCGGGCCTTATTTGAGCACGTCCGAGGACCAGGCCAGCTTTCACCGCGCCGACGGGGCGCACCAGGGGGTGCTGAACTGGCTCGAAAAGTCCCAACATGTGCCGCTCTACCTGACCGGCGACTCTGGATCGGGGAAGAGCTCGCTATTGAACGCGTCGGTCTTGCCGGTCTTGCGCAAGCGCGGCTGGACTGTCGTCGAGATACGTCCCGAGCAAGATCCGGCAGCGGCGCTGCGCGACGCGCTGGGGCAGCCGAGCGCTCGGCGGCAGCACCAAGGGGAACCACCGGCTATACGTAATCTGATCGAAGCGGCAGCCCGACGCGCCGGCGAGCAGTTGCTCCTCGTTCTCGACCAGTTCGAGGAGTTTGTAATCCTCGGCAAACCCGAGCAAAAACAGGAATTCGCCGCGCTGCTCGCAGACTTACAAGCGAATCCAGTCAAAAAGTTCATTATGCTGCTGGTGCTGCGCAGCGACTATCAGGCGTTTCTGGAGGACATCGGTCTGCCGCCGCTGCGGCAAGGCGAGAACCTTTATCAGGTCAATCGCTTCATGTTCGCAGCGGCCAACAATTTCCTGGCTCATTCGGGGCTGAAACTGCAAGCGGAGGCGATCAACAGCCTGCTGACCAGCGCCGCCGAACTGGACGAAACTCCAGGATTGGTGCGTCCGATCACGCTCAACGTGATCGGGTATGTATTGGCCAACGGCATGACGTCAGCATCCTCGCTCGAAGCCGGGCAGCTGGTGCGCCGATACATCGAGCAGACGGTCCGGCAGCCTGCCATCCGCGATTTCGCGCCGAGGGTCTTGGAACAGCTGGTGACCGAACAGGCCACCAAGCGGCCACGCTCCGAAGGCGAGCTTACGGCCTCGACCCAGCTCGGCCGCGGCGACGTGCGCGCCGTTCTAAACGGTCTCGGCGCTGCCGCGCTCGCCCGCCCGCTGGCGCGCCCGGCTGGTCCGTCAGGGGAAGTCTGGGAGCTTTCGCATGATTTTATCGCGCGGGCGGTTGCTCGCTATCTCGGGCGACGGCGGCGTGATCTGTTGCAGCGCGGCGCCTTTTATATGGCGCCCGCATTGCTGGCCGCGATGTTGGCGATCGCCGCTGGCGTTATCGCTTGGAACAGCATTAGCGGATATCGGGTTCAATCCGACTTGGCCAAACTCGGTCTCTCCGTTATCGCCATGCCGGGTGGACTCTCGGTGGTCGCCGATCCCAACCGCCTCACCAGCGACGGCTTCACTCTGGCAGGCGGGCTCCTCGGCAAACTGGAGGGACTTAAAATTCTTGACCTTAGCGGGACAAAGGTTGAGAGCCTCGAACCGGTCAAGGGTTTGGTCGGGCTCAATACGCTCAGCTTGAGTGGAACAGCGGTCAGCGACCTCCAACCCTTGAAGCACTTGACTGGCCTGCATCGCCTCAACCTTGGGGACACAAAGGTCGAGGACCTCGAACCGCTCGAGAGCTTAACCGCGCTTGAGGAGCTCGTCCTCGTCGATACGCATGTCACATATCTCACGCCAATAAGAGGCCTAAATCGGCTTGAAACACTCGATCTCGGCGGGACGACCGTCCGGAACCTCGAACCGATCGACCGTCTCACTCGGCTGAAGGCGATTTTGCTGAGTGGAACTAAGGTGGAAGATCTTAAACCGCTCGGCAACCTGACCGGGCTCCAGCGGCTCGACTTAAGCGTGACAAAGGTCCAAGACCTCGAACCGCTCAAGGGCCTGACGGCACTTCGCGTGCTCAACCTGAGCCAGACGAGAGTCGAGAAGTCTTGAACCGTTGGCGGGCCTGACCAGCCTTCAGCAGCTCGACCTAAGCGGGACAAAGGTCGCGGACCTCGAACCGCTCAAGGGTCTGACCGCACTTCAGTCGCTAAACCTGAGCGACACAAGAGTCGAAAATCTCAGTCCACTCGAGGGGCTGCCAAAGCTTCAGTCGCTCGTCTTGGCTGGAACAACAGTCGGGACTCTTGATCCGCTCGCCGGCTTAGCGGCGCTGCAAGTCCTCAACCTGAACGAGACCAAGGTTGAAAACCTGGGTCCGCTCGATAACCTCCCGGCACTTTGGCTGCTCTACCTGAGCCCAACGGTTTCCGAGGCGGAGCAGACTCGCTTCAACCGCGCCCGACGGGAGAAGCATATGCAAGCAGTCGAGATCCGCCATTGAGACCGGAGGCGGAGAAATTTCACCCAGTTAATGGGACCGTGCCAAAAACTGGGTTGGCATCGTCCGGCAGCCCATCTCGGAGCCTTCGACTGAGCGCTCCAAGCCGGGCATGTTCCTGATCTGCTGCGCGGCTTCCCTCACCCCGAGATCAGTTTGGGGCCCTCGCACTGCGAGGGTCCTTATCTCCCCCGCTCGTTCGTTGGGGGAGGATCGGGGCGAGGGACGAGCTGCATCGCTAACCGAAAAACCTAATCAGGCGTGCGGGTCGATTGCCAGGTCACCATCTGCCACTGGCCGCCCTTATTGGCCCAGACGTCGGTGAAGCGGACGCCAAAGCTATTGGGCCGGCCTTGCGACATGACGCTGATTTTGCACGATCCGGTCAGCACCACGGTATCGCCGAGGTCTTGGGCCTTGACGTCGGACGGCACCACCGAAGTGTAGACCGTTCCCCCGGATTCCATGTTTCCGATCAGGGTCTTCTTGGTATCGAGCCGTGCGCTCGAGTGGGTGTAAACGAGATCGTCGGAGATCAGCATGTTCAACGCGGCGAGGTCTTTTTTCGCCATCGCGTCCATACGCTGCTTGTCGAGGTCGATAACCTTTTGTGCGTTGCCTGCCATTTGTCTCTCCTCCTGTTTAGGTTAGTCACCGTTCTATTTAGGTCTCCGTCGCCCCCGCGAAAGCGGGGGTCCAGGGGCAACCGCCGCGGCTCCTGATCACCGGCTTCCCGCTTCCGCGGCAATGACGCACAGGTCGCGGATTAGCGCACCTCGAGCACCAGCTTGCCCTGCAGGTGGCGTCCCTCGCTGACCCGGTGCGCCTCGGCTGCGTCGGCGAGCTTATAGCGGGTGATCTCGGGCGGCCAGACCGCGCCCTGTGCATAGAGCGCCAGCATGCGTTCGAGATGCGCGCGGTCGCGGGCGACGTTCGGGCGCAATACCTGCACATCCTTGCGGCTGGGCTGAAACCCCGCCGGCGCGGCCGCGATCCACACCAGCCGCCCGCCCGGCTTCAGCACGTCGTACGAGCGCACCTGCACTTCGCCGCCGACCGTGTCGAACACGACGTCGCAATCGCCCGCCGCCTTGGTGAAATCCTGCGCGTTGTAGTCGATCGCGCGATCGGCGCCGAGGCTCTTGACGTAATCGTGGTTGCGGGCGCTGGCGGTGGTGATCACGGTGGCGCCCAGATGCTTGGCTAGCTGGATCCCAAATCCGGCCACGCCGCCGGCGCCGCCCTGGATCAGGATGGTCTCGCCGGCTTTGAGCTTTGCCGTGTCCTCGACCGCCCACAGAGCAGTGAGACTGGTCAGCCCCATCGCCGCCGCCTCGGCATGACCGAGCCGGTCGGGCTTTTTGGCGATGATCGCGGCCTTGATCGCGAGCTTTTCGGCATAGCAGCCCTCGATCCCCTGGTCGGTAACCCCGAACACCGCGTCGCCGACCTTGAAATCCGTCACGCCCGGCCCGACCGCGCTCACCACCCCGGAAAAGTCGCGCCCGAGAATATGCGGCAATTTGAGGTTGCTGTAGCCGCCCCCGCCGAGCCGCACCTTGTAATCGGCCGCGTTGATGCTGGCCGCGTGTACATCGACGACGACCTCGCCCGGACCGGCAACCGGGTCCGGCGCCTCGCCCAGCCGCAGCATCTCCGGCCCGCCATGCGCCGCGAACAGCACCGCCTTCATTGGCCCCTCCTCTACCATCGTCGAACTTATTGACGCGCGTCGGTCTTCGTCCCTCGCCATCGGCTTGCTGTCAAGCGCCCCGGCACCCGCAACAATCCCGCGCACTGCCCGATTGCCGTCGCCGTTCGGTCTCGCTAGCCTATCGGCACAACCCAGGGTGACGACGGCGATCCGGTCAAATGCGCCGGCCGAGCCGCCAAACGGGAGGAAGAAATGAAGGCTGATTACGTGATCATCGGCGCCGGATCGGCGGGCTGCGTTCTCGCCAACCGCCTAACCGAGGACCCGAATATCAGGGTATTGCTGATCGAGGCCGGCGGGCGCGACTGGAGCCCGTACATCCATGTCCCCGCCGGCTTTATGAAAATGCTCGATCACCCGACCTTGACCTGGGGATATCACGCCGAGCCCGACCCCGGCACCGCCGGGCGCGCGATCCTCTATCCGCGCGGGCGCGTGCTCGGCGGGTCGAGCTCGATCAACGGGCTGATCTATGTCCGCGGCCAGCCCGAGGATTTCGACCACTGGGCGCAGCTCGGCAACCGCGGCTGGGGTTGGGACGATGTGCTGCCCTATTTCAAGCAGGCCGAGAACTGGGAGGGGGATGAAACCGAAGTCCGCGGCAAAGGCGGCCCGCTCTTTACCTCGAAGATGGACCGGTCGCCGCTGTGCGCGGCGGTAATCGAGGCGGGCCGCGAGATCGGCCTCGAATACCGCGATGACGTGAACGACCTGCCCGCCGGCGCCGGCGACAGCATCGGCTGGTGCCAGCAGACCCGCGGCGGCCGATGGCGCGGCAGCACCGCGCGCACCTATCTGCGCCCGGCGACGAAACGACCCAACCTCGAAGTCGTGATCAAGGCGCAGGTCACACCGCATCCTGTTCGACGGCGACCCGCGCGATCGGCGTCGAATTCGAGCGCGGCGGCGTCGTGCAGCGTGCCGACGCCGCCCGCGAGGTGATCCTCTCCGCCGGCGCCGTCAACTCGCCGCATATCCTGCAGCTGTCCGGGGTCGGCGCGCCCGAGCATCTCTCCCGCGTCGGCATCCCGGTCCACCACGCATTGCCGGGGGTCGGGCAGAATCTTCAGGACCACTATATCGTCCGTATCAGCTACCCGGTGTCGGGCATGCCGACCGTCAACGAGCGCTCGCGCGGCGTGGCGCTGGCCGGCGAGATCCTGCGCTACCTGGTCACCGGCAAGGGCATACTGACCTACAGCGCCTCATTGGCCGCCGCCTCGGTCAAGGTGCTGGAGGAATTGGCGACCCCCGACGTGCAGTGCAGCATCGCACCCGGCAGCTTCAAGGACGGCCAGATCGGCGAGCTCGACGATTTTCCCGGCATCACCGCCGGGGCCTGGCAGATGCGGCCGTTATCGCGCGGCTATGTCGAGGCCAAATCCAATGACCCAAGAGAAGCGCCGGCGATCAACCCCCGTTATCTGAGCGAGCAGACCGACCGCCGCGCCATTATCGGCGGCCTCAAATTCGTTCGCCGGCTATTCGCCGCCCCGGCGCTGGCCAAATATTGCGGCGCCGAAATCCTCCCCGGCGCCGCTGTCGCAGACCGACGACGACTTCCTCGATTATGCCCGGCAAAAAGGCTCGACCGTCTATCACGCGACCTGCACCTGCAAGATGGGCAGCGACCAGATGGCGGTGGTCGACGATCAGCTGCGCGTCCACGGGCTCGAAGGGCTGCGGGTGATCGACGCCTCGGTGATGCCGACGGTGACCTCGACCAATACCAACGCGCCGACGATCATGATCGCCGAGCGCGGCGCCGAACTGATCCGCCGCGCCGCCCGCGAACTCGACTGCCCGAGGCCCCGCCGCCAAAGCCGCCTAACGTCTGGCAACGGTGCCCCGCATCTTCGCCGAAGCTGCGCTGGTCAAGCCCGCCGCGGGCGCCGCGAAGAGGTCACCTTGACCGTCGCGGAATAGCGCGCGCTATTGGATAAAATCTGACGCTTGATACCTACGCCGGGGGTCGGCATGGGGTGGTGAGCGGACGCTCCCGGTCTGTCGGGCCGTCGACGCCTCAGCGCCAAGTAGAGCCATTTCGATCTGTCTCCGATCGTCACCGACGATCGCCATCAACCGGAGTGTGCAAACCCGCCGTTGCAGAACCATTCGCTCCCAGTCCAGGCTACGTAGGCGGCGGTGCGCCAACCGTTGCGACGCGCCTGACCGCAACTCACGGCCCGGTCTCGCAGCTGCGATCGCACCCCGTCTGCACCAGCTGCAGCATAAAGTTCGGCGAGCTGATGCCGGATATTCAGAAGTTCCTCGGCCGCCTGAGTAGCGTAGAGCTCTTCCAATCGAAATGTTCTAAAATGGTTCCGGACACGGAGTTGGAGCAGGTCACTCCACATGCTCGACGCTTCAACACGAAAGACGAGGGCTGCAGGCCGGGTCTCGATCACGTCTGCCCGGAGCCAGCGCTCGTCGTCAATGTCATCAAAATATGGATGCAGGGAAACATCCGACGCATTCCGCGGGATGGTGTCGAGCTTGGCCTCATTGCAGTCGCTGCAGGACGGAACTAAGTTCAATGGAGCTACGGCGAGCGCAGGATAGTGCGCCTTCGGCAGGTGGTGGTCGAGAGTTGTAACCGAGCGCTGTCCGCAGAGAGGGCACCTACGCTGGGCGGGTGCGGAGATCAACGCGTCGTAGATGTCTCGTCCAGGAGAGCCCTTTTTGGCCATCCTCTGGGTGTAGACCGCCTCCATCTCATCCTTCGTCACAGAGCCGCCAACCATCGCCGCCCGAGCGATCATGTGCAAGGTTTGGCACGCGGCAGCAGCCTCAAATTGGGCGGACGCATCAACGATAGCCTGGGTAACGCCATCGAGGCGTGCTTTTAACTCCTGATCCCGTACCCTGCTGATGCAGACTGCGTAAGTCTCGCGCGCTGTGTGCGCGGGGCGGACCAGCGTCCACATAAATCTGCGTCTTAGGCCGCGCGTGCGGCGAGAAGCGCCCTGACAATTGCTTTCGCTTCTCCCCCGAGTTCACCCCCGAACCGGCGAAGAACCTCGTCGAAGCTCTCATACTCTCCAACCGAGTCTCGAAGCATCTTGTGGAATCCTGAGTCGGTCACCTCCAAGCCGAAAACTTCCCGCGTCAGGATTCCAATGTTCTCGCCAAAGGTCTCGATCTCCGGCCGCTCGACGTCGACCTTGGAACCGCTGCGCCAGATCTTCCAGGCGCAACTCCTCGGAACCTCCTGCAAGACTACCGGGGAATGAGTGGCGATAATGGCAACACCATTGCGGTTTAGAAGGAGGTCAGATAGCGCGCGAACGAAGGCAGAAAGCAATGGTGGATGTAAGTGTGCCTCCGGTTCATCCATTAGGACCAAGGTTTTTTCTTCGACAGTTTCAACAAGTCGAGTAATCGTAAGCACGACGATTTTGTGCCCGGAACTCAGCCTCTCAAATAGCTTGCGCGCGTATGTCTGCAGCTCCTCTTTTTCCATCTCGCCATCCGCCAACTCCGCGATTTCGACGTCCTTGAAGATCGGATCGGCTTCCAACATCGTGAGCGCGCGGCGCCATCGACCGCGGCGAGCGCCGTGCTGGCAAATCCAGGCGCTGTTTCCGAACTCGGTCGAGAGCTGATCGGGGTTCTTTGGCGCGAGAGGCTTGCCTTCTGAAGGTGTGCCTCGCCGCTTTAGACCAATGTAGGCGTACTGAACGCCTTCGGACTTGTTCTGACGGGTCGGTAGTGGTTCGAAGGGGTCGAAAGCGCTGAACGTGACCGAGACGAGGTTGGCAAATAGGTGCCCGTCAAGAACGTCTTCTGGGTCACCCTTGAAAGCGCCAACTATCCCCGCATCAGCGCCGTCCTCAACCAAAGCCCGCGTCATGTGGTGGAGGAGGCGCGTCTTACCGACCCCATTTCGTCCGATCAGCACGTGGATGTTAGTGGGCGGCTGCAACTCGGGCTCAACCACAAAGGAGAGTGTAACCGGTTCCGCCCTCGATCGTGTCGGCTTGGGTCCCGTGTAGCTGAATTCATACCGGGAGAGGCGCGCCTCGCCGCGCGCCAGTCGACGGAATTGGCCTTGCACGGTTGCTGGTGTGACCGACCGGAGGAGCGACATGCCGGTTACACTCTCGGAGCGAGCGCGTTTGAATAGCTGCTGATCGAGTGCGATGTCGCGCAGGCCGCGTAAAACCACGTCCCGGAGCCCCGACCCCAGTTCGTTTAGGTTCTCGTAGTAGCTATCGTCCTGACCGAGCGAAAAGAAGCGCTCGTCCAATTCGTCGAAGCTGTCAGGGACCGCGGCGCGCCGCTGCCCGGCCTCCATCGCAAATTGGCCGATCTTCACACCGCCGATAGAGTGCCTTTCGCCCCTGGCATCGACTATGTAGAGCGTGTAGAGCGTATTGTACTTGAACCAATCGTCCCAACTGTCTTTGATCAGAAACGCCCCCGGCTGGCGGCCGCCACTTGCCCACCCAACGGTTGACAGAACCGTGAAGAACATTGGGGTCACCTGCTTTGTCCAGCTGGAAGGGCTCGTTGGTGTACTAAACACCGTCGGCGGATTTCTGGAAAGATCGCAGGACACGGGTTCCCGCGTACGTCCGGAACGGGTCGAGAGTAGCCCTCCGAGCGCGGGTACCAAACCTCAGATTTTGACCACTAGCTTCAAAACTATTCGTCAAGAAACACCTCAGCTATGGCAATCCCGCTTTCTCCAGCCACTGCGTAAAGCAGGTAAACCCGATCCTCGTCTTCGAAGATGGCGGGATCGCGCAGCTGATTTACCTGCCCGTAAGCGGTGCTGCGCACGGATGGGATCAGCGGCGCGTCCGCGCCCTCCCAGCTCCGCTCGGGCCGAAGCAGCTCGATGGCCGCGCTTTCCTTCCAGCTATGCCAATCGCCGGAAAGACCGATGCGGCTCACCAGAATTCGTTCGGGCACATCGCCGACCTGCGTCCAGAAAACCCAAAGCTCGCTGCCGCGCTTCAACAAGGCGGAATGCCGCATGCGGGGGTTGAACAAAGTCGGACCCGGTTCGAAGGCGTGAAAGCCATCCTTCGAGCGATAGAACTGCCCGGGCATGGCCAAGACATAAATCATGCCGTCATGCCTGAAGGCGCGCATGTAGGAGCGCCCGAGAACCTCAGGCTGCGCGGCGAAGTCGATGCCGTTGCGCGATGTGGCGACACGCGTGACCTGCGTCCCGACATCGTCGAGGCCGTGGAAATACATGACGATCTGCCGTCCGACTGAATCGACATGCACATCCGGCGAGGCGATGTGCGGGGTCGTGACCTCCGCGAGCAGATCGTGGGACATCTCGACGCCGCTCTGCTTCCACCGGGCCTCGAGTAGCGCGAAATGCTCCGGCGTGACCTTCGGCGGTTCGGTCAGGAAACCCGATTGTTCGAGCTGCAAGCTGCCGGGCGGATAAATCGTCCAGGGTCCGGCCAGCTGATCCGCGTAGGCGAGCCGTATGTACCGGCCCTTGTGATCGGCGAAATAGAGGTAATAGTCGCCACGCCGGCCCTCGATCCAATCGGGCGCCCTGATCAGCGACGGGCCCTGAATGTTCCGGCCGATGCTGGGATGCAGATCCGGCGAAATGATCGGTCCATCGACCAGTCGTTTTACGCGCATGCCTGGCTCCTCCCCCTCCCGATAAAGCAACCGGTATTTCCGCCGCCAGCCCTTTACGCCGCATTTAGCACGCATGGATCGGAGGGTCCGGCGATAGGCACCACCTATGTCGAGACCGCGCGACACGGAGGCGATCTTTACCTGTATAAATGATTTCGAGACGAGCATGATTACCACCCTGTTGTCATTGCTGCTGTCGCCCTTGCCGCGGGAGCCGCGTTCGGCGAACTCACCGCCGCCGATGACAGGGTGTCGCGTCGGGCGGCGATCACTGCCCGGGCGCCGGCGGTGAGGGGAGAAACCGCGCCGCCGTCCGCCAATCGTGGGGTCATAACCGCGACGATCATTTGCGCCTGCGTCATGCAGGGGCTCGACACCACGATCGTCAATGTCGCGCTGCCGCATATCCAGGGCAGCATGTCGGCGGCGCAGGACCAGATCTCGTGGGTCTTGACCTCTTACATCGTGTCCTCGGCGATCACGATGCCGCTGACCGGGTGGCTCGCCGGCCGCTTTGGCGTCAAGTACATCTTTCTCGGCTTCGGTCATCGGGTTCACGCTTGCCTCGGCGTTGTGTGGCGCGGCGACGAGCCTGACCCAGCTTGTGCTCTTTCGCCTGCTGCAAGGCGTCTTCAGCGCCGGGCTGGTGCCGCTCGGGCAGGCGACCCTGTTCACGATCTATCCGCGCGAGCGCCACGGCTACGCGATGGCGATCTTCAGCACCGGCGCGATGATGGGGCCGATCATCGGCCCGACGCTCGGAGGCTGGCTGACCGAGAACCTCGATTGGCGGTGGTGCTTTTATATCAACCTGCCGGTCGGGACGCTGTGCGCCCTCGGCATCTTCTTGTGGATTCGCCAGTCCCGCAGCATGCGGCGCGAGCCGTTCGACATGTTCGGCTTTGCCATGCTGAGCATCGCCGTCGGCGCGCTGCAACTAATGCTCGACCGCGGCCAGCTCAAGGACTGGTTCCGCTCGCCTGAAATCTGGGTCGAGGCGACGATCGCGGGATTGTGCTTTTACCTGTTGATCGTCCACACGATGACTGCCGGAGAGCGCTCGTTCCTCAATCGCGAGCTGCTCAAAAGCCCGAATTTCGTCGCCGGCAGTTTGCTGATGTTCGGGGTCGGCATGATCCTCAGCGGCACCTTGGCCCTGATGCCGTCGATGATGCAGGTGCTGATGAATTACCCGGTGTTCGACGCCGGGTGGATGATGGCGCCACGCGGCTTCGGCACGATGCTGGCGATGTTTCTTGTCGCCCGAATCATCGACCGGGTCGACAACCGCTTGTTCATCTTGGTGGGATTCCTGATCACCGCGGCCTCGTTGTGGCAGATGACCGGATATTCTCTCTATATGGGGTCCGGGCCGATCCTGTTCGCCGGGTTTGCGCAGGGTTTCGGGCTCGGCTGCACCTTTGTGCCGCTCAACCTCTTGGCGCTCTCCGGCCTGCCGCCCCACCTGATGACCCAGGGCACCGCGCTGCGCGCCCTGATGCGGATGCTCGGCGGCAGCATCGGCATCGCCATCCTCGAAACCCAGCTCACCCAGAACACCCAGATCGTCCATTCCCATCTGGTCGAGAATCTTCGCCCGGACAACCCGTTGGCCCACGCGCCCTACCTGTCCGCGCCGTTCAGTCTGACGACCCCATCGGGGATCGCCGCGCTCAATCAGGAGGTCACCCGGCAGGCTGCGATGATCGCCTATAACGACGATTTCGCGCTGATGCTGATGGTCGTCCTCGCCTCCTTGCCATTGTTGCTGCTGATCCGTGGCCCGCGCCGGCAGCCGGTGGCGGCGGCAGCCGCCGACGATTAGGCCTTTGCCGACGACCAGCCATACACCCGCGCCAAGGTCTCACCCATCAGCGCGGCGCGATCGCTTTGGGACAAGCGGTCGGTAACGCGAAACGCGTCCACTCCTTGTTTGTAGGTCAACATGCCGACCGCGCGCGTCCAGTCGGTGCCCCACAGGCAGCGGCCAAAGCCAAAGGCGTCGAAGATGCGGCCGAGCGGATCCCATAAATCCTTGTAGGGGAACGGCTCGTGCGACAGTGTGCAGGCGCCGCTGATTTTCACCGCGATGTTGTCGTGGGCCGCCAGGGATAGCAGCTTTGGCAAATCGGCGAATGGCGCCGCGGGCGGCGGCGGCTCGTGCGGTTGCGGCAGGCCTAGGTGATCGATCACCAGCCGCGTATTGGGGTTTCGCGCCGCCAGCTGGCCGGCCTGTTCGAGACGCCCGGTACACGCTACGTTAACCGGCAGGGAATGCCGCGCTGCGACGGCCAGAGTCCGGTTGAGATCTGGGTCGGCAGGGTCGGTAGAAACGTCGTCTCTCAAGAAAACCCGGATGCCGACCGTGCCCTCGGTCGCCGCCCAGTCGGCGATCGTATCGGCCACCGCGGGATCGGTCGGATCGACCGGCTTGACCAGCCTGAACCGGCTCGGATGCGCCGCGTACACCTCCTTGGCGTAGCTGGCGTCATAGCGGTACATGCTGAACGGCGAGACCAACACCGCCCCGTCGACGCCGACGGCGTCCATCGCCGCCACCATCTGGTCGCCGGTGACCTCCGTCGGCCCGTACAAAGTGCCGATCCAGGGCCGGCCCGGGTGGTTGCGTTCATAGGCGTGAACCTGGGCATCGAATATCGGCATAGCTTCCGCCCTCCCCAATGGCGTTATCGTGCACAAGCAATGTGGCGCTTCGCACGAAGATGAGTCAAACCGCGCTCGCCCGCCTCCAAAGCGCAAGGTGGGTAGAGCCAATGCGAACCCCACCCTGCGCGATTACCCGATAACCTCCTCGATCAGGAATACGCGATGAAGGACCAGCCTTCAGTGCCTCATGATTGGAATGTAGAAGCAGACGTTGTCGTCGTCGGGTTCGGCGCCGCGGGCGTTGCCGCCTCGGTCACCGCCCATGAGCTGGGAGCCAAGGTCGTCATCCTGGAAAAAGCGCCCGAGGGCGAGGAAGGCGGCAACACCCGGGTCGCGGGCCAAGGCTATCTGAATACGTCGTCGGCCGAACAAGCCGCCGCCTATCTGACCGCGTTATGCGGCCCCTACACCATCCCCGAGGCCATGGTGCAGGTGTGGGCGCGGGAGATGTGCCGGAACAATGCGTGGCTCGAAAGCCTCGGCGGCGACCCGCAAGAGCACCAGCATCCGCCGGTCGGGATCGAATTCCCGGACCTTCCCGGATCGGACTGTGTGCACAAATTCCACGATGGACCCACCTACGGCTATTCCTACACCTGGAAATTGTTCGAGCGCCTGGTCAAGGAACGCCCGATTCCCGTTCTCTATGAAACGCCGGGCCGAGAACTGATCCAGCACGACATCACCAAGGAAATTCTCGGGGTGCGCGCCCGGCAAGGCAATAAACCGATCTACGTCAAGGCCCGCAAAGGTGTGGTATTGACCTGCGGAGGTTTCGAGAACAACCAGGAGATGATCCGCAATTACCTTCCCGGCATCCCTTATTGCTACACCTCCGGCTCACCCTACAACGAAGGCGACGGCATCACGATGGCGATGTCGGTCGGCGCCGATCTTTGGCACATGAACAACTATGCGGGCCCGTCCATGGCCCTCAAAGTCCCGGAAGTCCGGACGTCGTTTTCAATGCAGGCATTGCACTACAGCAAGGAAACGCCGGGCGGCATGATCGTCGTAGGCCCGGACGCCAGGCGCTTTACCGACGAAAAGTTCAAGACCCGCCACGGAAAAATCCCGGTGAACGGCCGCTGGCTGCCGCTCTCCACCCCCTGCCCGATGTACCTGATCTTCGATCACACGCTGTTCTCCGCCGGCCCGCTCTATGACAAGCATCCGAGCCACGGCTGGACGCAGATCGTCGAGCGTTACGATTGGAGCGAGGACAACAGCGCCGAACTGGCCAAAGGTTGGATCAAAACCGCCGACAGCCTCGCTTCTCTCGCCTCGATTGTGGGGCTCGACCCCGCCGCCTTAGCCAACACCGTCGACCGCTGGAACCGCTACTGTGATGCAGGATGCGACCCGGATTTCGGCCGCACCCTGATGATGGCGCCGATCGCCGACGGGCCGTTCTACGCGGTCGAGCTCTCGCCCTCGATGCTCAACACCCAGGGCGGCCCGCGACGCAACGAGCGGGGACAGATCGTGCGCCCCGACGGCACGCCGATCCCCAGACTCTACAGCGCCGGCGAACTGGGTTCGATCTACAGCTATCTCTACCAAGGCACCGGCAACATCGGCGAATGCCTGGCCTTCGGCCGCGTCTCGGGCCGCAACGCCGCCGCCGAACCGCCCTGGGAATAAGAGCGGCCCGGTCCTCCCGGGACCCAAATGGATTGCTTCGTCGCTCCACTCCTCGCAATGACGGCTGTTATTGGTGTCATTGCGAGCGCAGCGAAGCAATCTCGGGAGCCGGTGGCCCGATACTAGAGCACGATCCGACCAACCGGGATCGTTCTCTCCACCCCCTCGGCCGGACTTGATCCGGCCGTCCACGTCTTTTCGTTCAGGCATCTGAGAATGAAGACGTGGACCCCTGGGTCAAGCCCGGGGGAGGCGATAAAGCTTGGGGCGCTTCAATCTAAAGCGGTCATGCGCTAGGTCTCGGGTTCGCACCGCTGGACTTTCTTGGTCGGGGTCGATACGACCAAAAACGGGGAAATGCCGACGGACGCTGCAAAAGACGCGCAAGCATCGCCAGCCGCCGCTGAGGCGCCTGAGACAGACGATCTCGAAACCGCGCGCAAAGCCGTCGAGGACACCGCCGCGATCGGCGGCGGCCTTTGGCTCTCTTACCTCTTCGTACTGTTCTATGTCGGCATCGCCGCGGGCGCCGTCACCCATGCCGATCTGTTATTGCAAGCCCCGGTCAAGCTGCCGTTTCTCAACATCGAGCTGCCGCTGCTCGCCTTTTTCTTTCTGGCGCCGCTGCTGCTGCTGTTGACCCACGCCTATACGCTCGTGCATCTGGTCCTGCTGGCGCGGCGGGTCGAGCAGTTCAATGCGTTAGAAGGACTCTCCGAGGCTTGGCGGCGCCGGCTTCCGAGCAACATCTTCGTGCAATTCCTCGGCGCGCCGGAGCAGGACCGCTACGGCCCCTTCGGCCTGCTGCTCGGCGCGATTCTGTGGGTGACCCTCGTCGTCGCGCCGATCGCACTCTACCTGCTGCTCGAAATCCAGTTCCTGCCCTACCACAGCCGGTGGATCACCTGGACGATCCGCACCGCGCTCTTCCTCGACCTCTGCCTACTCTGGTGGCTATGGCGCACTATTCTCGCCAGCCGCGCCCGCCTCCGGCATGCCCGCGCCTGGAAGTCGGTCGCAAAGATGACCGCCGGCGCGCTGCTGACCCCGTTGGTCGTATTGTTCGCCTGGGGCGTCGCGACAATACCCGGCGAATGGCAGGAAGACCACCTTCCCGCCAAATCCGCATTCGCTTGGGCCCGCGAACGACTTTTTGACGGTGACGTCAACAGGTTTACCCGTCGTCGGGAAAGTCTGTTCTCAAACACGCTGGTGTTGCCCTCGTTCAATATTTACGAAGCGCTGAAGATCGACGATCCGAAAAAGGTCGAGTGGAAGCAGACCTTGATCGATCTGCGCGGCCGCGATTTGAACGGAGCGATGTTTGAAGCCGCGATCCTCAACAAGGCCGATTTTTCAGGAGCACAGCTTGCGGGGGCGTCGTTCGACGACGCCCAGCTCGAGGGCGCCTGGTTCTACCGAGCACAGCTTCAACACGCCTCGCTCGGCCAAGGAGCACAACTTCAGTATGCCTGGCTCGAAGAGGCGTACCTTCAGGGCGCGTCGCTCGACCACGCGCAGCTCCAGGGCGCGTCGCTCGACGGTGCGGCGCTCCAGGGCGCTTGGCTCGACGGTTCGCAGCTTCAGGGCGCGTCGCTCGACACTGCGCAGCTCCACGGTGCGTCGCTCCATAAGACGCAGCTCCAGGGCGCGTCGCTCGTCCAGGCGCAGCTCCAGGGCGCGTCGCTCGACGGTGCGGCGCTCCAGGGCGCTTGGCTCGACGGTTCGCGGCTTCAGGGCGCGTCGCTCATCGGAGCGGAGCTCCAGGGCGCGTCGCTCGACGGCGCGGGTCTCTGGCGTGCACAACTGAGCAATTCCGTAGCCAAAAATCTTTTCGCCCCACCGGGATCCCCGGATTGGAGCCCTAAAGTTTCCAGAGTGGCGTGGACGGACGCGACCTATGCGGCGCTGCGCCAGTCGATCGAGCAGGCGGTCCCGGAAGGTCAGAACCGCAACAACGTCCTCGAACGGATGGCGATCCTCGATTGCGCTCGGCAGAAGCTCGGGGATACCGCGCTCGCCTCCTGCGATCCCTCGACCGAGCCGCCGGACAGCGTCAAAGAGTGGAAGAAAACGATCGACGCCGCGAAGGTCGATAGGGCCACCTATGCCAAAGCTCTCGCCGAAATCCTCGGCGGCTTGGTCTGCTCCAATGAACCGGATCGGATTTACGTGCTGCGTGGGCTGCTGGCGTCCGGTCGCTTGCTCAAAACCGTCGCCGAAATGCCCGCGCTGGCAAAGCGCATCACCAGCCCGGAATGCCCTGTCTCGACGGCGCTGACGGACGCCGACAAAACCGCGATCGCAGAAGCGGCGAAGACGGCGGTTTCTTCGTCCAAGTCCCCCTGATCCGTGGCAACCCTCGGCGACCAGCTCTTGGAACAGCTGGACCCCGAGGGCCTAGCGGTACCAATTTGACACTTGATACCGGCACCGCCGCCCACCGAGATTGCTTCGCTGCGCTCGCAATGACCTTGTAAGTGGCTGTCATTGCGGGGAGCGGAGCGACGAAGCAATCTCGTTACGACGACCGACGGCGGGAATCATTTGTCTCGTTCTGACCGCTAGGGAAATATGTCGCGGGATGCAGGGTAGTGACCTTGGAACCTTTGGCGGAACGTGTCGTTTATCAGCACGTTTAGCGGAACGCCCAAGGCCAACTCGGATCTGTTGTCACCAGTTGCGCCGCAACCCAATATGGGGCGTTGGCGTCCCGTCTTCCGTGACCTTTTCGACCACGAGTGTCGCAAGGGGGATGCTCATGTCTCAACCGGAGCCGGTTGAAGTTTTGGTCCTTGGCAGCGGATTTGGCGGGAAGCTGCTCGCTTGGCATATGGCTAAATCGGGGCGGCGCACCGCCGTCGTGGAGCGCCGGTGGATCGGCGGCTCCTGTCCCAACATCGCCTGCCTTCCCAGTAAGAATGAGATTTGGAGCGCCCGGATCGCGCATTTGGCGCGTCACGCGTCAGAATTCGGCACGGTGACGGGCCCTGCCACGACGGACATGGCGAAAGTTCGCCAGCGCAAACGCGACATGGTTGACGCCGAGATTGCCCTGCATTTGCGGAACTACAAGTCAAGCGGCGCCGAGCTGATCATGGGAACCGCCCACTTCGTGGCCCCGAAAACCCTTGAGGTGCGGCTGAATGATGGCGGCACGCGGACGCTGACGGGCGACCAGATTTTCCTCAATCTCGGAACGCATGCGCTGATCCCAAATGTTCCGGGGCTCGAGGCGGCTCGGCCGCTGACCCATATCGAGGCTCTCGAGCTCGACTATTTGCCGTCGCATCTGATCGTGCTCGGGGGCGGCTATGTCGGTCTCGAATTGGCCCAGGCTTATTGTCGTTTCGGCAGTCGCGTGACCATTATCGACTCGGGCCGTCAGCTGATGGGCCGCGAGGATCCCGACGTCGCAGCGGAAGTGCAGCAAATCCTCACTGGCGAAGGCATCCAATTCCTAGTGGGAGCCAAGACCCTCGACGTGCATGGCCGGTCCGGAGAGGAAGTCAGCCTTCGGGTGCGCGCTTCCTCCGGCGAGCAACAGATCGCGGGTAGCGACATACTGGTTGCGGCGGGCCGCATTCCGAACACTGCCGGGATCGGGCTTGAGGAGGCCGGCATCGAATTGGATGGCCACGGCTATATTCGCGTCAATGAGCGGCTGGAGGCGACGGCGCCCAATGTCTGGGCGATTGGAGAATGCGCCGGCAGCCCGCAGTTTACCCACGTCTCGATCGACGATTTTCGGATCATCAGGGACAATTTGGCTGGAGCCCGGCGCAGTACGCGCGATCGGCTGGTTCCATACTGCATGTTCACCGAGCCTCCGCTCGCGCATGTCGGACTGAGCGAGGGCGATGCGCAGCGCCGAGGCATCGATACGCGGGTCGCCAGGTTGCCGATGAATGCCGTACGGCGGACCGCGACGACAGGCGAAACGCAAGGCTTCATGAAGGTTCTCGTCGGCAGCGACGACCGTATTCTCGGCTTCACGATGATTGGCGCCGAAGCCGGAGAAGTCATGGCGACGGTGCAAACGGCGATGCTGGCGGATCTGCCATATTCGAGGCTGCGCGACGCCATTCTGGCGCACCCGACGATGGCGGAGGGATTGGGTTTGCTGTTCGAGAATGTACCGCCGCGATCCGCCAACTGAGGGATGGACTCGCGCATGCACCCGATAACCTATCGTACGACAAAGGTGGACGGCCTCAACATTTTCTACCGCGAAGCCGGGCGGGCCGACGCTCCGAAATTGCTCCTGTTGCATGGCTTCCCGACGGCCGGGCACATGTTCCGCGATTTGATTCCACTTCTCGCGGACGACTTTCATCTTGTTGCACCCGACCTGCCGGGCTTTGGTCAGTCGGACATGCCTCCACGCGATGCATTCAAATACACGTTCGAGAACCTTGCCGAGACGATCGACCATTTCACCGAAATCATCGGGCTGAAACGGTTCGCGATCTACATCTTTGATTACGGCGCTCCGGTGGGCTTAAGGATTGCTCTAAAGCACCCGGAACGCATATCCGCGATTGTCTCCTAGAACGGCAACGCTTACGAGGAAGGGCTGAGCGACGCCTGGAATCCGATTCAGGCGTACTGGCGCGAACCCACTCAGGCGAACCGTGATGCATTGCGCGGCTTCCTGAAGCCGGAGACGACGCGGTTCCAGTACACCCACGGCGTGTCAGATCCCTCGCTCGTGTCTCCCGATGGCAGCTCGCTGGATGACCACTACCTGGCCCGCCCGGTAGCACATGAGGTGCAGCTCGATCTGCTTCTCGACTATGCCAGCAATGTCGCTCTCTACCCTGACTTCCACGCCTGCTTCCGAAAGCATAAGCCGCCGTTGCTGGCGGTTTGGGGCAAGAACGACCCATTCTTCCTGCCCGCGGGAGCCGAAGCGTTCAAGCGGGATATTCCCGGTGCGCTCGTCCGCTTTTTCGACACCGGGCACTTCGCGCTGGAAACGCACGCCGCCGAAATCGCCGCGGCGATCCGGGACTTTCGTGTTGGCAGCGATGTCGCCGATCAGTTGACCGCGCAGCACGGGGAGAGGACCAATGCCGCATGAGAATGTGAGTGTTGTCCTGGTGCACGGAGCTTGGGCTGACGGATCGAGCTGGGCCAAGGTCATCGCGCCGCTGGCCGCCGAGGCCGTGCGGGTACTCGCGGCGCCGCTGCCCTTGACCTCGTTTGCAGAGGATACGGCGGCTGTTGAGCGCACGCTGGAGCGAGTTTCGGGACCCGTCGTTCTTGTCGGGCACGCCTACGCCGGGGCCGTCATTGCGGCGACACGGAATGAGAAGGTGAAGGCGCTTGTCTACGTCTCTGCCCTTGCTCCTGATGAAGGCGAGACTGTCGCCGATGTCTTTTATCGTACCGAGCCTCATCCGCTGGCGCCAAAGTTGGCGCCCGATGATCATGGGCTGATCTACCTGCCGGACGAGGCATTCGCCGCGGCGTTCGCGCAGAATGCCTCGGCTGATGAGTTGGCGTTGCTCTCCGCGGTTCAGCGGCCGATCTCGCCTGCATGCATCACGGTGCCTGTGAATCGCCCGCTCTGGAAAGACCGCCCGGCCTGGTTTCTGATCGCGGAGCAGGACCGAATGATCGTCTGCGACACGCAACGGTTTATGGCGGAGCGAATGCATGCCCGGGTGCGGTCGCATCCGGTGGACCACACGCCGATCGTTACCGCGCCTGGCCTCGTCGTCAACATCATACGCGAGGCCATCGGAGAAGCGATCAGCGGGTGATCGCCTTCGATTTGGCGGCGCCAGGAGCGGTACACGCCAATCCCCGATTTCGGGGCCGACTCCAATAAATTCCAGGTTATATTCCCGGTTATCCCGGTCCTACGGGAATTTCGCCCGGCCGACCGGTCGGGCCCGACCCCCGACGGAAGCGCGGTCCTGGATCAGGCGGGCTCGTAACGCAAGGCGCGGGTCGATTTGCGTTTGTGAAGACGGGAGGATACCGGCATGCGTGCGATGCAGATCATCGAATGGGGTAAGCCGCTGGAGGCGCGGGAATATCCCGATCCAGAGCCGAACGGCGAGGAAGTGCTGCTGCGCGTCGAGGCGGCGGGTGTCTGCCACAGCGATGTGCACATCTGGGACGGATATTTCGATCTCGGCGGCGACCGGCAAATTTCGCTCGAATCCCGTGGCGTGCAGCTGCCGTTCACGATGGGCCACGAGATCGCCGGTGAGGTTACGGCGCTCGGCCCGCGAGCGTCCGGGGTCAAGGTTGGCGACAAGGTGGTGGCCTACCCGTGGATCGGTTGCGGCGAATGCGCGGTGTGCCGCAAGGGTGAAGAGCTGCTCTGCCTCGACCCGCGCACTCTCGGGACGCGGCGCGCCGGCGGCTATGGCACGCACGTTATCGTGCCTGAAGGCCGCTACCTCCTGCCATATCAAGGCATGCCGCAGGCGCTCGCCGCTACTTATACCTGCTCGGGCATTACCGCGTTCTCGGCGCTCAAAAAGACCCGCGGCCATGTGGGCGCCGACGACCACCTGGTGATCATCGGCGCAGGCGGCGTCGGCGGCAGCGCCGTGCACATCGCCCCGGCCGCTGTCGCCGGCAAGGTCATCGTTGCCGATATCGACGCGCAGAAGCGCGCGCATGCGCGCCAGATGGGCGCCGTCGCGACGATCGACAACGCCGCGCCCGACGCGGTCAAACAGGTGATGGAGGCAACCGGTGGCGGCGCCGCGGCGGCAATCGACTTTGTCGGTTCGCCGAAGACGATGGAGTTCGGCGTCAACATCCTGAAGAAGGGCGGCAAGCTCGTCATGGTCGGGCTCTACGGCGGCGCCCACCCGATCGCGACTGTGCTCTTTCCATTCAAGATGATGACAATCGAGGGCTCGTATGTCGGCACGCTCGACGATTTGCGCGAGTTGCTTGCTCTCGGCCAGGCCGGCAAGGTGCCGCCGATCCCGCTAGAGACCCGGCCCGCCGACCAGGCGAGTGCGGCGCTCAGTGACTTGAAGAGCGGCGGGAAAGTGCGCGGGCGCGTGGTGCTGCACCACGGCGCTCCGAGCTAACGGTTCATAGTGGGATCGGGATGTAGCCGCATAAAAGCTGTCGTCGCTTTACCGGCGCGATGCGCGGCCTCGGCCGGCCCAGGCCCTGCCGCAACTCCCAGCAGCAAGCCGACCATCAGCCCCTCCCAGAGAAGTCCGAAATACTGCGCCGCCATTTCCGTTGGATCTGCCGGGCCCAACAACCCACTCGCCTGCGCATTCGCCAAGAGCTTGGTGAGCGCCCGGCGAGCACCACCGCGGCCGGCGGCATCGAGAGTTTGGGCAATCTCCGGTGAGCGCGATGCCTCCGCGATCGCCAAGCGGAATACCGCAATTACCGAAGCATTGGAGGTCTCGCGCACGAAGTTCGTAGCAAACGCGGTAAGGGTGGCGGCCAGCATCTGCCGGTCGCGCGGCGCCGGCAGGTCGGCCAGCAGCTGCATCCGCTCGGCGCGGCGCTTGATGCAGGCGACAAGCACGGCCTGTTTGCTGCTGAAGTTCGCATAGAGATCGCGTTTGGAAACCTTGGCGCGCCTGGCGATGTCGAGCGTGCTGGTCTCGGCATAACCCTCGCCCGTGAATGCCTCGAAGGCGGCGCCGAGAATACGGTCACATATTGCGGTTGCAGGAGCCGGCGCGGGGTGGTCGGATTTTTTCATGCTCGCCAACGATTCCTCTTGTGACGGTACCAGTGCGTACCGTAGTATTATCGGTACTGAACGGTACCCGCAACTTTGCCCCGAGCTTCCCATGAGTGTCCAGACTCTTCGTTCCCTCGCCGCGCGAAGCCGGCAAGGCCGCGCTCGGCCGGGCGGTGCCGGCACAGCCAACCGCTCCGGAGCACCGCGAGCGGCCTGGCTGATGGTTGGCCTGCTCTTTCTGTTCATGTTGATCAACTTTGCCGACAAGGCGGTGATCGGCATCGCAGCCGTACCGCTCATGACGGAGTTGCGGCTGAGCCCGCGCCAGTTCGGCTTGCTCGGCTCAAGCTTTTTCCTGTTGTTTTCCCTATCCGCGATCATTACCGGCTTCATCGTCAATCGCGTGCAAACGCGCTGGGCCTTGCTGGTCATGGGCCTGATGTGGGCGCTGACGCAGTTCCCGATGATCGGGAGCGTCGGATTTTTCACAATCGTGACCTCGCGGATAGCGCTCGGCGCCGCTGAGGGCCCGGCCTACCCGGTAGCGCTACATTCGACCTACAAGTGGTTCCCGAACGAACTGCGCACCCTGCCGACCGCGATCGTCGCACAAGGCGCCGGCGTCGGGATCATGGTCGCGCTGCCGGCGCTCAATTGGGTCATCGTGCATTATTCCTGGCACTGGGCGTTCGGCGTGCTCGGCATCGTCGGGCTCGCCTGGACCGTGGCGTGGCTGGCGCTCGGCCGCGAGGGACCCCTGGTCGCTAGTGGCAGCGCGAATGAGGCGGCGGCGACCCAACAGAGAGTTCCCTACCGGCGGCTGTTGCTCAGTCCGACCATCATCGGGTGCTGGTGCGCAAGTTTCGGCGCTCAATGGGGATTGTCGCTGGCGTTGTCTTGGCTGGGCGCCTTTCTGATCAAGGGGCTCGGCCTGTCGCAGGGCTCTATCGGCCTGCTGGGGGCGCTGCCGGCGGGTCTCAGCGTGATCCTGGTCATCAGCGCGGGTTGGGGCTCGCAGCGGCTCCTCGCCCGCGGCGTATCGAGCCGGGTGGCGCGCGGAATCCTTGGCGGCGCGTGCGTCGCGCTCGGCGGCGCGGCGATGGCCATCATGCCGTACGCGCCGGGGATCGCTGCAAAGATCGCCCTGACGACGATCGGGGTTGCTGTGCCTTCGGCGATTTATGTGATCGGCCAGACTGTCGTCGCCGAGATTACGCCGGTGGCGCAGCGCGGCGCGCTGCTCTCGATCGGTACTGCCGTCAGCACCTCGGCCGGGTTGCTCGCGCCTTACGTGATGGGCAGCGTCGTCCAGACCGCGACAACTCCGCTTGCCGGGTTCAACACCGGCTTCATGATTTGCGGCATCATCATGCTGGTCGGCGGCCTCATCGGGATGGCGCTGATCCGCCCCGAGCGCGAGACCAGCCGGTGGCCCGGGGAAATGTCAGAACCGGCGATCGGAACGGCATGACGCGCGCGTGAGCTTCGACTGCAGTTTGGGATTGCTGTTGCCCGATACACCCAAAAGAGTGATCCTGGTTTGGATAATTCGCGTTGGGGAGGATCGGCAATGTGCAGACTGTGTGAGCAAGGAACCCTTCAGGAGCATTTCGGCTCGCGGCGTCATTTTCTGAAGGCTGTGGCGGCGACCGGAATCACAGCGGCCAGTCTCAATCTGTTTGCAACACGGCCGGCAGCAGCCGACCAGCCGCCGGCGGACTGCGGCAAGCCGGGTCGCCGCTACGTCATTCGCGGCGGTTCGGTAATGTCTCTGGACCCGAGTGTAGGAGACTTTGCCCAGGCCGACGTGCTGGTCGAGGGCAAGAAGATCCTCGCCGTCGGACCGAACCTGCAGGCGGGCGGTGCCGCGGTGATCGACGCCACTGGCCGCATCGTCATGCCCGGGTTTATCGATACGCACCATCACCAATTCGAGACGGCGCTCCGCAGCTTTCTGGCCGACGGGGTCCTGATCAACGATAAGTCGGGTACGCCGGCCGGAAGCACGACTTATTACGAGTACATTCTGCTCACATTCGCCCCTGTGTATCGGCCACAGGATGTGTACATCAATGAGCTGTTCGGGGGCTTGAGCCAGCTCGACGACGGTGTGACTACCGTCCACGACGTCTCGCAAATCCACCATACGCCGCAGCACTCCGACGCGGCTATCCAGGCGCTCTTCGACACCGGGCGTCGTTTTGCATTCGGCTACTTCGAAGGCGCGGGGACCAACGGCCCCAACTACGCATACCCCCAGGATGCATTCCGCATTAAACAGCAGTACTTCTCGTCGACCGATCAGCTCGGCACCATGATCATGGGCGGCGAGGTCTACCTTGGGACGCCGATCTACACGCAGTCTTGGACGATCGGGCGCCAGCTCGGTCTGCAGATTGCGGCGCACATCCTCTCGCCGTTCGCGATACGACCGATCCTGAACCAGCTCGCCATTGGTCAGGGCGGCGTCAACAACAACATCGGGATCGGGCCCGACAATTTGTTCATCCACATGACCGGGATGTCCGATCTTGGGTGGCAGGCGGTCCACGATAAGGGCGCGCAGGTCTCGATCGCCTTCCCGATCGAGATGAACATGCGGCACGGCATGCCGCCCATCCTCAAGCTGCAAAGCCTGGGCATGGAGCCGTCGCTGAGCGTCGATGTCGAGTGCACGTTGACGGCCGATTTCTTCACCCAGATGCGCTCATGCATGAACCTGCAGCGCGTGGTCCTGAACGAGATGATCTTGCTTCAGGGCTCTCCACCGGATCCCGTGGATTGGGGACTGCCGGGAGGTCCGCTGGATGTGCCAAACGGCAATCCGTGGCCGACGCCGCTCTCCAGCCTGCCGCCCCCGCTGACCACGCGCGACGTGCTGCGTTTTGGTACGATGAACGGCGCGAAGGCCCTTCGGCTCGATGGCAAGACCGGCTCGCTAACGCCGGGCAAGGAGGCCGACATCATCATCCTCGACGCGACCAGGATCAATGTGGCGCCGCTCAATCAAGTGCCGGGGGCGGTGGTCTCGTTGATGGATCGCACCAACGTCGAGACCGTGATCGTTGCGGGCAAGGTGCGCAAGTGGAAGGGCCAGCTGCTCGACGTCGACCTGCCGAACTTGCGCAAGCAGCTCGAGGCCTCGCGCGATTACCTGTTCAAGACCGCAGGCATTCCTCAGAACCTGTTCAGCAGCCAGTGACGCGAACATTATGGATCTTCGAGCGGGTGCAGGGCCCATCCGGCACCCGCCGATCACCTCAGCCGCTATCGTCATGCTCTTGCCAAAAGATGGTTGTAGCATCGGGCGCGATTGCGGCTTTCGGCGTGACGGTAGCGGATGAAAGGAATGTTCCCGAGAATTCCCGGTTATGCGGAGTTAATTCCCGGTTCGACCGCACAATTTCCCGGTTGTCCTTCGACGGGAATTTCCTTGCAACCCGCTGTTTAAGAGCATGTATTTCTGCCCGAATTCCCGGTCTCGGGGCCGAATCCAATAAATTCCGGGCTAAATTCCCGGTTATCCCGGTACTATGGGAATTTTCTTAGTGTCTGACTACGAATCGGAATGGTTGTGTCCGGAGTATGCCACTCTCCTCATGAGGAGCTGAACCGAGGCGATGATCAGCCAGGCTTTAGCGCTGGCGATCGATGCTTCGAAGTCTTTGGCCAGGCGCCGGTTACGATTGAGCCAGGCAAGGGTCCGTTCGACTACCCAGCGGCGGGGGAGGGGTTCGAAGCCGACGGCGTGGGCCGAGCGCTTGACGATTTCGACAGTCCACTGACCGAAATTCCTCAAGGCGTCGAGCAGCTTTTGCCCGGTATAGGCGCCATCGGCAAACAGATGGCGCAGCCACGGAAAGAGGTCGTGGATCGCTTCGATCACCAGCACCGCGCCGTCGCGATCTTGCACATCAGCGGGATGGACATCGGCCCCGATCAGCAGGCCGGTGGTATCGGTGACGATGTGGCGTTTACGCCCTTTGACCTTCTTGCCGGCATCATAACCGCGCGGCCCGCCGCTCTCGGTGGTCTTGACCGACTGGCTGTCGATCACTCCGGCGGTCGGGCTCGCCTCCCGGCCCGCCGCCTCGCGCGCTCGCAGCAGAAGCTCGAAGTTGATGCGCTCCAAGATGCCGTCGTCCCGCCACGCGTAGAAGTATCGCTGAACCGTCGAATAGTGTGGAAACTCGCGCGGCAGCATCCGCCATTGGCACCCGGTTCTGGCGATGTAGAACAATGCATTGACGACCGCGATCAATTCGGTTTTCCGGGGGCGTCCCAACAGTTTGGGGGCCGGCAGCTGGGGCTCGATCACGTTCCACTCGGCCTCGGTGACATCGCTTGCGTAACGTAGCCCCTTGCGCAGATACTGCGGGCGAGTGATTTCGGTCCACATGTTGTGCCTCGATGCTTGCTTGTCACAACCATCTAACCATAACTTACTGGAATCACTCAACTCATTTCAGGTCAGACACTTAGGGACAGGCTCATTTGGTGCGGTTGCTCCCGATCACAGCGGACTCCCGCGGGAAGGAAAAAAAGGGTACTGATCAGGGAGCTGTGGTGGCGGCGTTTGGGTTCTGGGAATGCAGGGGGCGTCGATGATCGACGAACGGCAATTGCGCCAACGGATCGAGGAAGTGCGGACCGGCAAGCGGTCGCGACGCGCGTTCTTGCGCGAGATGATGGTGTACGGTCTCAGCGCTCCTTTTGTCGCCCAGATGCTCGCTCACAGCGGCGTCGCCATGGCTGCGCCGAGCTTTAAGTATGCGCCGACCAAGGCAGGCGGCGGCGGGACGCTGAAGCTTTTGTGGTGGCAGAGCCCGACCCTGCTCAACCCGCACTTCGCGGTCGGCACCAAGGATCAGGACGGTTCCCGAATATTCTACGAGCCGCTCGCGGGCTGGGACCCCGACGGCAATCTGGTGCCGATCCTCGCCGCCGAAATCCCCAATGCCGAGAGCGGCACGGTCGACAAGGACATCAACTGGGTCGTCTGGAAATTGAAGCCGGGCGTCAAATGGCACGACGGCCAGCCGTTTACCGCCGATGACTGTGTGTTCAACTGGCAGTATGCCGCCGATCCGGCCACCGCGGCGACGACGATCGGCACTTATAAGGACATCAAAGTTTCGAAAGTCGACGAGCTGACGATCAAGATCGACTTCAAAAAGCCGACGCCGTTCTGGGCCGACGCGTTTGTCGGGGCGCGCAACCCGATCATCCCGAAGCACCTGTTCGAACAATACAAGGGCGCCAGCTCGCGCGACGCGCCGGCAAACCTCAAGCCGGTCGGCACCGGTCCGTACATGTTCGTCGACTTCAAGCCGGGCGACATTGTCCGCGGCAAGATCAACCCAAACTATCACATGCCCAACCGGCCCTATTTCGACGCAGTCGAGATGAAGGGCGGCGGCGACGCGGTGTCGGCGGCGCGCGCCGTCTTGCAGACCGGCGAATATGATTTCGCCTGGAACATGCAGGTCGAGGACGAACTGCTTAAACGCCTCGAAGCGAGCGGCAAGGGCCACGCCAATATCTTTGGCGGCGGCAGTGTCGAGCACATCGAACTCAACAACACCGACCCGTGGAAGGAGGTCGACGGCGAGCGGTCGAGCATAAAGACGACCCATCCTTTCCTAACCGACCCGGCGGTGCGCCAGGCGCTCAATTTGTTGGTCGACCGGCTGTCGGTCGAGAAGTTCATTTATGGCCGCACCGGGATCGCGACCGCCAATATCATCAACAACCCGAAGCAATTCGTGTCGAAGAATACGTCGTATCAATTCGACGTCGCCAAGGCGATCGATATCCTCGACAAGGCCGGCTGGAAGCCCGGCGCCGACGGCATCCGTGAAAAAGACGGCATAAAGCTCAAAATCGTCTACCAGACCTCGATCAATGCGCCACGCCAGAAAAACCAGCAGATAGTCAAGCAGGCGTGCCAGAAAGCCGGCATCGATGTTGAGCTGAAGACAGTACCGGCCTCGGTCTATTTCTCATCCGATGTCGGCAATCCGGACACTTACACAAAATTTTACACCGACATCCAGATGTTCACGACGACGATGAATCAGCCCGATCCGGGCGAGTTCATGCGTCAGTTCCTTTCGTCTGAGGTCGCGGGCAAGAACAACAAGTGGCAGGGCCGCAACATCACCCGCTGGCGCAACGCCGATTACGACGCGCTCTATCACGCCTCCGAGCACGAGACGGACCCGGTCAAACGCGCGGCGCTGTTCATCCAGATGAACGACTTGGTGATCAAAAACGTGGTGGTGATCCCGGTCGTCTATCGGCCCCAGGTGGCGGCGGTCGCGAACAAGCTCCACGTGTTGCTGTCGGGATGGGACAGCTACATCTGGAACCTGTATGACTGGTATCGCGATGCCTGATCCGGCGCGAACCTGCGAGGCCGCCAGCCGCCGCAGGCTATCGCTCCGCGCGGTAGTGCTCCGCTATCTCGTCAGGCGCCTGCTGCTGACGCTGCCGAGCCTGCTGGCGATCAGTGTGGTACTGTTCAGGGTGCTGGCGCTCGCCCCGGGCGACCCGTTCTCCGATCTCGCCACCGATCCGTCGATCCCGCCCTCGGTCGCAGGCCGGGCTGCGCACCAAATTCGGCCTCGATGATCCGTTGCCGATCCGCTACCTGCACTGGCTTGTGGCCATGCTGCACGGCGACTGGGGCTTCTCGTTCGCCAGCCGGATCAACGTCGAGCACGCTGATCCTGCAGCGCCTGCCGACGACGCTCTTCGTGATCGGCGCCTCGCAGATCCTCGCGCTGCTGATCGCGGTGCCGGTCGGCGTTTATGCCGGGGTCCGGCCGTATTCGGTCTTCGACCAGATCGCCAGCAGCCTGGCGCTGGTCGGGTTCTCGTTGCCGACTTTCTTTACCGGCTTGGTGCTTATCCTGGTGTTCAGCGTCAACCTGCACTGGCTACCGTTTGTGTACCGCACCGATATCGGCGGAAGCGGCCTTCCCTTGTATTGGGCGTATATCAGGCAGGCGATCATGCCGATCGCCGTGCTCGGCCTGTTCCAGGGCGCGGCCTGGACGCGCTTCGTGCGCGCCTCGGTGCTCGACGTGACCCGGCTCGACTACGTCACGACGGCGCGTGCCAAGGGGCTCTCCGAGCGGATCGTCGTGCTTAAGCACGTCGTGCGCAATGCGATGGTCCCGGTAGTGACGCTGGTCGCCTTGCAGATGCCGATCATGTTTGGCGGCGCCATCATTACCGAGCAGATCTTTCGCGTTCCCGGCATCGGCTCGCTGCTGATCAGCGCGATATTGGCCAACGACACGCCGGTGATCATGGCGGTGACCTTTGTGTTTGCCTGTCTTGTCATCCTCTTCAACCTGATCGCGGACTTGCTTTATGGCTGGCTCGACCCCCGCATCTCTTACCGCTGACGCGCGCCGCCGCCGCGCCGCGGGCGGGCGCGCCACGCTCGGGCGGGAGGCGTGGCGGCGCTTTCGCCGTCACCGTCTCGCGGTGGTCAGCGCCGGGATCCTCTCGCGATGATCCTCGCCCTGCTGCTCGGTCCGCTGATCTGGCCGGTGCAGATCAACGAGATCGATTTCGCGGCCCAATTGCATGGGCCAAGTTTTGCGCATCCGCTCGGCACCGACGACCTCGGCCAGGACCTTCTCGCCCGCATGATTTACGGCGGCCGCATCTCGATGGCGGTCGGCATCGCGGCGATGCTGGTAGCCGTCTTCGTCGGCATGTTCATCGGCGCTGTCGCCGGCATCGCACGCGGCAGCATCGATATGGCGCTGATGTGGCTGTTCGATCTGTTCCTGTCGTTGCCGCAGCTGCCCCTGCTGCTGCTGATCATCTACCTGTTCCAGGATTCGCTGCGCAAACTGGTCGGACAGCAGATCGGCACCTTCGTCCTGATCGTCGCCGTGATCGGTGGCTTCCGCTGGATGTCGATCGCCCGGCTGGTGCGCGCGCAATTTTTCTCGCTGCGCGAGAAGGAGTTCGTCGAAGCCGCCCGCGCGCTCGGGGCCTCGACCCTGCGGCAGGTCGTTCACCACATCCTGCCGAACGCGCTCGGCCCGGTAATTGTCGCAGGGACGATCGAGGTGGCGAACGCGATCATCGCGGAGTCGACGCTGTCGTTCCTCGGCCTCGGCTTTCCGCCCGACATCCCGAGCTGGGGCCGCATCCTTTACGACGCCAAAGACTATCTCGACGTCGCCCCGCACTGGGCTCTGTTCGCGGGCGGGGCGATCTTTCTCGCGGTGATGACGATCAACTATATCGGCGACGGGTTGCGCGATGCGCTCGACCCGCGCCGGGTCATCTGACCGTGGGCGAAACACTGCTCGAAATTCGCGGGCTCAAGACGCATTTCAAGACCGATGACGGCATGGTGCGAGCGGTCGACGGCGTCGATCTGACGATCGGGCGCGGCGAGACGCTGGGCGTCGTCGGCGAATCCGGCTGCGGCAAGACGGTCACCGCGATGACCGTGCTGAAATTGATCGCGATGCCGCCGGGCAAGATCGTCGAGGGGCGCATCCTGTGGAAAGGGCGCGATCTGGTCCCGCTCGACCCGCGACGAGATGCGCCGGATTCGCAGCCGGGAAATCGCCATCATCTTCCAGGAGCCGATGACCTCGCTGAACCCGGTCTACACGGTCGGCGAGCAGATCGCCGAGGTTGTTCGGCTGCACCAGGGCCTCAACCGGCGCGAGGCGATGGACCGGGCCGTCGAGATGCTCCGCCTGGTCCACGTTCCGGCGCCGGAGCGGCGGGTGCGCGACTATCCGCACCAGCTCTCCGGCGGCATGCGCCAACGGGTGATGATCGCGATGGCGCTGATCTGCAGCCCCGAACTGCTTATCGCGGACGAGCCGACCACCGCGCTCGACGTGACGATCCAGGCGCAGATCCTCGACCTGCTAGGCGAGATGAAGGAGCAGTTCGGCATGGCCGTCATGCTGATCACCCATGCGATGGGGGTCGTCGCCGAGACGGCCGAGCGGGTCGCGGTGATGTATGCCGGCCGAGTGGTCGAGGAGGCGGCGGTTGACCAACTCTTCGCCCGGCCGCTGCACCCTTATACGCAGGGCCTGATTCGCTCGATCCCGCGGCTCGACATGACCAGTGGCAAGAAGCGCCGGCTCGCGGCGATCACCGGCACCGTGCCGAGCCTGCTAGATCCGCCGCCCGGCTGCCGCTTCGCTCCGCGCTGCACTTTTGCCATCGGCGCCTGCACAAAGGCGGTGCCAGAGCTGCGCCCGATCGAAGGCGACCATAAAGTCGCCTGCGTCCTCTATTGATTCGGCGTGGCGCGACCATGACCGAACCGCTGCTGCGCGTCAGCAACCTGGTGAAGAATTTCCCGGCCGGGGGCGGCGTGCTCGCCGGTGCGCGCGAGCAGGTGCACGCGGTCGACGACGTCAGTTTCGAGATCGGCGCCGGAGAGACGTTGGGGTTGGTCGGTGAGTCCGGCTGCGGCAAATCGACCACTGGGCGCTGCATCCTGCGGCTGATCGAGCCGAGCTCGGGCGAGGTATGGCTCGAAGGCCGCAGCGTCACCGAACTCAAGGGGAAGGCGCTCGGCGCGCTGCGCCGCGACATGCAGATCATCCTCCAGGACCCGTTCGCCTCGCTGAACCCGCGGATGACGGTCGGCGCAATCATCGGCGAGGCGCTGATCATCCATAAACTCGCCAAGACGCGCGTCGCGTTTGAGGACCGCATCGTAGAGCTGTTGCAGCTGGTCGGCCTCAACGCCGACCAGCTGCGGCGCTACCCGCACGAATTCTCGGGAGGCCAGCGTCAACGCATCGGCATCGCCCGCGCCCTGGCGGTATCGCCGAAATTGATCGTGTGCGACGAGCCGGTGTCGGCACTGGACGTCTCGATCCAGGCGCAGATCATCAACCTGCTGGCCGATCTCCAGGACGAATTCCGACTGGCTTATCTGTTCATAGCCCACGATCTCGCGGTCGTGCAGCACATCAGTACACGCGTCGCCGTCATGTATCTGGGCCGTATCGTTGAGCTCGCACCGGCCCAGGTACTCTACAAAAATCCTCGGCACCCCTATACCGAGGCACTGCTATCCGCGGTCCCAACTCCCGATCCGACAGCGCGCCGCCGGCGCATCCGCCTCGAAGGCGAGATTCCGAACCCGATACGGCCGCCGCCGGGATGTCACTTTCACACCCGATGCCCGATCCGCCAGTTGCCGCTCTGCAGCACCGAGAAACCGCCGCTAAAAGAGACGGCGGACGGGCACTGGGTCGCCTGCCATCTGCGCACCTAGTCGGGGGCGACGCCGGATCAGGCGGCGACGCGGCCGGTGCCTTCGATAACGGCGTCCCAATCGTCGATGTCGCGGTCGAGCGGATGCACCATGACGTGCTGCACCCCGGCCTCGCCATAGGCGGCGATGCGGTCGCGCAATTCGCCCTGGTCCTTGCCGTTCCAGTGGGCGCGCATCGAGATCGTGAATTCGGGCTCGGGCCGGTCACGGCGCAGCCGCGCGACAACCGGGGCTGCCTCGGCGGGAGTGAGCTGGCTGCCGTGCCAGCCGTCGCCGATCTTGACCGTGCGCTTGTACGCAGCCTCCGAACGCGCGCCGAACCAGATCGGGATCGGCTTGCCGGGGAACGGACGCATCGTCATTTCGGTGATTTCCGCCGGGATGTATTTGCTGCGGAACGTCACCGGGTCCTGGCTCCATACCGCGCGCATCATCGCGATGCCCTCGTCAGTGCGCCGGCCGCGCTCGTGAAATGGCGCGCCGAGTGCCGCGAACTCGGCTTCGAGCCAGCCGACCCCGGCGCCGAGAATCAGCCGCCCCTCGGAGAAATTCTGCAAGGTCGCCAATTCCTTGGCGAGCGGCAGCGGGTGGCGCATCGGCAACACCAGGACGCTGGTGCCAAGCCGCACCCGCTTGGTCACCGCAGCGGCCCAGGTCAGGCTCAGCACCGGATCATAGAATAGCGGCGATCGCGGAAAGCTCGCTCGCGGCACGATGATATGCTCGCTGACCCAGACATCGCTGAGCCCCATATCCTCGGCCCGCTGCGCTGCGCGCCGGATCCGCTCGGGCGTGGCCTGCTCTCCCGCGTGGGGCAAATGAATCCCGATCTGCATCGCCGTCCCTCCCGCCGCTGCTGCCGCGCACCGCCGGAGGCGCGCCGATCGAACATTGTCGGCGCGATCGGCGCCTATTCGCAAGCGCCCGTCGCTGGCGGCAACCCGGCCTGCCCAGACCCGATGCACCACGGCCGGTCGATTGTCGGCCGCCCGAAGTGGTAGCCTTGCAGGAAGCCGACGCCCTCATCGCGCAGCAGCGCCGCCTCCTCGGCGGTCTCGACGCATTCCGCGATAGTGCTGAGCCCGAAACCGCGGGTCAGGCCGAGCAGGTGGCGCAGAATGACCCGGTTTTCGCGGCAGCCCGCGAGGCTGCGGACAAAGGAGCCGTCGATCTTGATCGTATCGACCGCCAGTACCTGAAGATGCCGCAGTGAAGTATGGCCAGCGCCGAAATCGTCGAGCGCCACGCGGCAGCCCGCATGACGCAGGGTTTCAACAAAGCGGGCCGATTCGTCTAAGTCGTCGAGCGCCGCGGTCTCGGTGATCTCCACGACCAGGCGGTGGGCCAGCTCGGGCTGTTTGCGCAGCAGCGACATCAACGAACGCAGCCATGGCCGATCGCAGGCGGTCAGCCCGGAAACATTGAAGCCGAGCCTGACCTCGGGATGGGCGGCCAGCTCTGCGAACGCGCGCTCCAAGACATAACGGTCGATCAGGCCGATCAAGCCCACCTGCTCGATTGCTGTGATGAATTCCCCGCAGGCGACCAGACTATCGTCGTGCTCGCGCATCCGCAGCAGGCACTCGAAATAATCGATCTGCCCCGAGGCCGCGCTTACCACCGGCTGGAAGGCGAAGAGCAAACGGTTCTGGCTCAGCGCATCGCGCACCGCCTCCCCGATCGCCGCATTACGCCGCTGCCGGCTTGGCGCCGCCGGGCGGTCGTGGGGCTGCGTCGGACCAGCCATCACGCGCAGGCTTCGCCCGGCGCCAGATGTTGATGCTCCGCGCCCCCGCCCGGCTCGGCACCGATCTGGTTTGGCAGATTAAATGCCGGCACAATCCCGCCTCCGACCTCGGCATCTGACGGTCAACACCGCAGATACGCGTTCGGCGGCAAGCTAAGGACGACGGGTTTAGGAACGCTTAAAGGGGGCGCCGGTACGGCGCGCGGCGGCGCTCAGGGCGGCGTGTGCGAGACCAGAAACGGCAGGACCGCGTTATTGAATTCACGCGCGCGGACATGGGTCAGGAAATGGCCTCCGCGCGGAAACAGCTTGACCTCCGCTCCCGGGATCAGACGCGCCAGCTCCTCGGAATAATAGGACGGGGTAACGATGTCGTCTTCGGCGCCGATCACCAGGGTGGGCGTCTTGATGCGGCCGAGTTCGGCGGTGCGGTCGAAGGCCAGCATGGCGTCGATGCGGGCGGCGACGATTTCGGTCGGCGCGAAGGTCGCCAGATGCTGCGCCTCAATCTGGCGCAGGCGCTCGTTGTTGCGGGCAATCCACCAGCTCGGATACCACAGCAAAGTCGCCGATTGCAGATACATGCTGGGCCCGAGGCGCTGCAGGATCTCCTTGCGCAACGCGTAGATTCGGCGGAAATAGGCGTCCGCCTTGGTCCAGGTCGCGGACAGCACGACGCTCGCGAGCCGGTTCGGGTACTCGATCGCCAGAACCTGCGCGACGGCGCCCCCGGTCGAATGGCCGACGACATGAGCGCGTCGGATCTCGAGCGCGTCGAGGAGCGCCACCGCATCCACTGCCATCCGCTCGACGGTGTAGCCCATCCGTGCCGGATCGCTCTGCCCGATGCCGCGGTGATCAAAGGTCACGACCTCGAACCGCTTGGCGAAGGTAGCGACTTGATCCTGCCAGAAGGACGCAAACCCGCCGAGCCCCGTTATGAACAGGACGGGGAAGCCCATGCCTTGGCGCTCATAATAGAGCGAGCACTCTCCGATTGAGATGCGTGGCATCGATTCGACGGTTCAGAACGGAGCAAGGTCGGTATCATTGGCGCGGGTGGGCTGTCAACGCGGAGGGCATGCAGGAAACGCAAATGTGAGTGGCGCAGAGCACCGCGGTAGCGCTAAGCCTGCCCAAAAATTGCCACATCGCAACCGTTCCATCCGCCGACGCCATGTGGTTGAGCATGGCGGCCAAAGCTAGCGTCGCCGTTCTGACGACGCGACCAGCAGAACCGGCAAAGCGAGTGCCTCCTCGCGCGGCACGGGCCTCATGACCTGATCGAGGTGCGAGATGAGAGAGCAGGAAGCGAAGATCACGGCGCGTCACACCGACAAGCTGCAACACGACGGCGCGAGCCACATCGACGCGCCGCGCGTCGCGCCCTCGACCCGGCGCTCGACGAGCCGGACTCAGGGCGTCGATCGCCATGTCGGGGCTCGCGTCCGCGAACGGCGGATCATGCTCGGGTTGACGCAACAGCAGCTCGCGGATTTGATCGGCGTTACGTATCAGCAAGCGCACAAATACGAGCGGGCGATCAATCGGGTTTCAGCCGGCCGCCTATTTGAGATCGCCCACGTGCTCAGCGTGCCGGTCAGCTATTTTTTCGATGGTCTCAAACAGGACGGCGATCGCGCGGTCAGCCCGCGCGAAAGAATGTGCCTGGAGCTCGCCCGGAACTTTGCCCAGATCCCGAACGAGCGTCACCAGGAGGCGCTGAGCCAGCTAGCGCGCGTGCTCGCCGCCGAGTGAACTGCCGCAGGAGAACCGCCGGCCGGGTCAAATCGGAGGACGCCGCCGGCCGGCGAAGCCCGTCACCAGCGCTATCGCGAAAATGACCAGGAAGATAAAGAACAATATCTTGGCAATGCCGGCGGCGGCAAAGGCGACCCCGCCAAAACCGAGAAACCCAGCGATCAGCGCAATGATTAGAAAGACCAGCGCCCAGTAGAGCATTCTCTCCTCCATCGCCAACCCATCCGAGACGTGCGTAGAATTGCCCGGTAGGGCGTTGGCTATCGGTCAAACAAGCAGTGCGGCGGTGCGGTTCCACTGATCGCAGGCGACGCAGCGGCCGGGTTGGACGAGGAGCAGCGGTCTTTCGGCAATCTCGATTGCCAGCGGCAACCGGCCGCGAATTTCACCGTCGGTCTCCACCACCGAAGGTCCCGCCGCGGCGGGGTTGCCCGCGGCGACCGATGCGCGGCGCGCCGTGAGGATCGAGACGTCCGCCAGCCGGTGCAGCCTCCCCAGCAACATCGCGCCGAGATAGCGCAAAACAGCGAGCCGCCCCGCCCTTCGAAACAGCACGATATGTAGCAGCGGGACGTCCAACCGGGCATCGGGCGCAATGACAAATCGCCCAGCGTAAAGGCGTCCCGTGGTGACTATAGCCGAGGCAGCCCGATACGCGCGGCCCTCGGTGCCGACGATGAACTCCCTTCGGCGATAGCGGCCCAGACATACGAGGATTGCCCAGATAAAGGCTAGCTTGCCGATTCGACGCTTCAGCCACGGGTCGAGCGCGCCGAGCACCTCGGCATCGAATCCAACCCCGATCATCGCGAGGAACAGGCGGTCGCCGGCGCAGCCCGGCCAGATCGGCGTTCGGTGTCCCGTCGGCGATCACCCGAGCAAGCCGCCGCGGATCGCGCGGCAGGCCAATTTCGTTCGCCAGCACGTTGCCAGTCCCGAGCGGCAGCACCGCCAGCGGCCGCGACGCGGCGAAGATTCCGTTCGCCACCTCGTTGACGGTGCCATCCCCGCCGGCAGCCACGATCAGATCGAAGGCGAGGTCGGCCTCGCGCGCCAGCCGCTCGGCGTCGCCGGGGGCGCGTGTTGAAAGGACCGTAACCGTGCAGCCCCGGCGTTCGAGTTCGGCGACGACGAGGCCGAGGCGTTAGGCGTCTCGCGCGTCTTCGCCCCCGACCCGCCGCGGGATTGAAGATGACAAGGATCCGTCGGGGCAAGCGGGCCTCAGCGCGGACGGAAGCAATGGGCGGCCGCCGGCGGCTAAGCCGCCGGCTGCAGCACCGCGGCGTCTGCGGGCGCGTCGATCCACATCCGGAACCACAGTTCGAGCATCAAAAGGGCCCACAGCCGGCTCTGGTGATCGAAACGGAACGTGCAATGTTCGTCGAGCAGACGGTCGACATAATCCGGCCGGAACACCCCGCGCTCGCGCGCGCTCTGCGACAGCAAGGTATCATAGGCCAGCTCCTTGAGCTCGCCGCGGAACCAACGGTCGATCGGGCAGCCGAATCCGCGCTTTGCTCGATAGAGGATTTCGCGCGGCAGATAGGGCGCCATTGCCGCTTTGAACAACGCCTTGGTGACCCCGCCGGCCATCTTGACCGAATCCGGCAGCCCGGCCGCCCACTCCATCAGCAAGTGATCGAGTAGCGGGGATCGCGCTTCGAGGCCGTGCGCCATGGTGGCGACGTCGACCTTCACCATCAAATCGTCGGGAAGATAGGTGTGAATATCGGCCAGGTTAGCGCCGGCGACCAGGCTTTCCGCCTCGGCGAAATAGGGATCGAGCAGATCGGCGGCGGAGTGATCGAGGTGTCGTACGCATCTCCTCGCCATAGCCCTCGCGTTTGTCGCGGTCGGCAAAGAACGCGATCGTCGGGGCGTAGCGCTGGGCCGGTGAGTTCCGCGGCGCCTGAAGCACGGCGCGGATCTGGCGCAGCTTTAATCTCCGCTGCAGCGGCCGGGGGGCTGCGGCGAGCAGCTGGGCCAGTCGCTCGCGGCCCCAGCGTGGCAGCCGGTCGAGGCGGTCGAGATAGCGCATCGCCCGGTATCGGCCATAGCCAAGAAAGCATTCGTCGCCGCCATCGCCGGTCAGCGCTACCGTAACGCGGCGCCGGGCGAGTTCGGCGACATACCAGGTCGGGATGCCGAAGGGTCGGCGAAGGGCTCGCCATAGTGCCACACCAGCCGCGGCACCACCGCCACTGCGTCGGGCTCGACGACCTGCTCCTCATGGTCCGTGCCGTAACGCTGCGCCACCAGCCGGGCATAACGGGTCTCGTCGAATTCCTTGTCGGCGAAACCGATCGAGAAGGTTTTGACCCTACCGCCGCCGGCGCGCGCCATCATCGCCACCACGGCCGAGGAATCGACGCCGCCCGACAGGAAGGCGCCGAGCGGCACGTCCGAGACCAGGCGAACACGGACTGCCTCTTCGAGGTGGGCCACGAGTTCGGCGCGCAGTTCGTGCAGCGACCGCGATCTAGGGACGCCAGGCGCGCACCTCAGTCGCCAGTAGCGCACCAGCTCAGGCTCGTCGATACCGCAGTCGGCGGCTGCTGAGATCGTCAGATAATGCGCGGCAGGCAGCTTGCGGATCCCGGCAAAGGCGGTTTGCGGCGCCGGCACATATTGCAATGTCAGATAATGGTCGATCGCTGCTAGATCGGGCATGCGCGACACGCCCGGCCAGGCGAGCACAGCCTTGATCTCCGAGCCGAACACAAACCCGGTGCCAGTACGCGCCCAATAGAGCGGTTTTTTACCGATGCGATCTCGAGCCAGAATCAGATGTCGCGAGCGCTGGTCCCACAGCGCCAACGCAAACATCCCGCGCAACCGCGAAAAGATCCGCGGTCCCCAGGCGTGCCAGCCATTGACGATGACCTCGGTGTCGCTGCGGCTGCGAAAAGGATAACCCAGCGCCGTCAGCTCGCGGCGGAGTTCTGCAAAGTTATATATCTCGCCGTTGTAGGTAATCCAGACATTGCCATCAGCGCTCGCCATCGGCTGATGGCCGGTCGGCGAGAGATCGATGATCGACAGTCGGGCATGGGCAAGGCCGGCCCTGCCGTCGGTCCACACGCCTTCGTCATCGGGCCCGCGATGCCGCAGCGGTCTCGATCATCCGCCATAGCCGCGCTTCGAGCTCAGCGGCCCTCGGCGGTGCTCCCGCAGTCACAAAACCGGCAATTCCGCACATTTCCCGACTCTACTCTTTAAGCCAGGGTTCCTGCCGCGTAATCGCGGCGGAAAACCGCGCCCGCCGGCGCTAGCGCGAACCGCTGTCCTTTGCTGCCGCCTCACGCCTTGGGTTCGACGGATTGGGCGAGCGCCTTGGTCATGTCGAGGAATTGTTGGCGAATGATCGGGTCGGGAATAGCGTAGTAGAGCCGGATAAACTCGATCGTCTCCGGCCTCTGAAGCTGCTCGCGCCAGCGCTGATCCTCGGGGCTGACCTCCGCGTCGTCGGACCGCAGATCGCCAAAAAAGTATGAGATCGGCACGCTCAGGATCTCGGCCATTGCCGAAAGCCGGGATGCGCTGACGCGGTTCGCGCCACCCTCGTATTTCTGTACCTGCTGAAAGGTCAGGCCGAGCGCGTTGGCAAGGGTTTCCTGGTTCATCCCGAGCAACAACCGGCGCATCCGGATGCGGTTGCCGACATGAATGTCGATCGGGTTCGGGACGCCGGTGCCGCGCCCGTATTTCGGCGCCGGTTTGGTCTCATCCACGGATCTTGCCGAGTTCTTCAACGCACCCCCCTCGCCGCAGCAGACCGTATCACGTTGCATCGGGTTCCGCGGAAGCGCAAGCAACATTCGACAATTCGCGGCAAACCGCGAGCGCCCGCCGGGCCGGACATAAGCCCAGGTTGAGCAGCAAGACGCAGAATTGGTTGTTTCTTCGCGTCGCCCACAGCATCCCGCGTGATAGATCGGCGACCAAGCCGACGAATCGTATCAGCAATCGCGGCGGCCGCCCTCGTCATAGCCACGCCGGTTACTGGTGTACATCAACGTCATTAGCCCGATTCCGAGCGCCAAGGTAATGATGATGCCGAATATCATCGCCAGCCAGCCGGCAACGCTGATCTCCGAGGCGCCGAGCCGGTTCCAAAACATCACGACCACGGCCGCCACCGCCAGGACGGCGGTCACGGCCGCCGCGGCTGCCGCCCAGGTGAATGTCGAACCCATCGCCTTCTCCCGGGGTCTTTCGCTTCCCCCACATTAAACATCAAACACCGCATTTAACGAGTTTACCCCCGCGCTGGGCGACGATTGTCCATCGCGCTGCAAATCTCGCTTACGCCGCAACCCCGTACGTGGCAGAGTGCAGCGACCGCCGCCTTCCTCGACGGAGACATCTCAATGCCGACCAAGAGCCAGCATCCGGAAACGCTCGTGCTGCATGCCGGATACCGCAGCGACCCGACGACAACCGCGGTCGCGGTGCCGATCTATCAGACCACCAGCTATCAGTTTCGCGATAGCAAGCATGCCGCCGATCTGTTCGGGCTGGCCGAGCTCGGCAATATCTATTCGCGGATTATGAACCCAACGAACGCGGTACTCGAAGAACGAGTCGCCGCGCTCGAGGGCGGGGTCGCCGCGCTGGCGCTAGCGTCGGGCCAGGCCGCCTCGCTGTTCGCGGTCCAGAACATCTGCCAGGCTGGCGACAATTTCGTAAGTTCTACAGATCTTTATGGGGGTACCTGGAACCTCTTTCTCAATACGATGATGAAGACCATGGGGATGGAGGTCCGCTTCGTCGATCCGGCCGATCCGGAGAATTTCCGGCGCGCAACCGACGCGAGAACCCGTTGTTATTACGCAGAAACGCTCCCCAATCCGAAACTCGAAGTATTCCCGATCGCCGAAGTCGCCAAGATCGGCCGCGAGGAGGGTGTGCCGCTGATCGTGGACAACACCGCCGCGCCGGTGCTGTGCCGTCCGCTTGATCACGGCGCCGCCGTGGTCATGCATTCGACGACCAAATACATCGGCGGCCATGGTACCTCGATCGGCGGCATCGTCGTCGATGGCGGCAATTTCGATTGGGAAAAGCACGCTACCCGCTTTCCGCTGTTGAACCAGCCTGATCCCAGCTACCACGGCGCGATATGGACCCAGGCGACCAAGCCGATGGGGCCGGTGGCCTACATCATCAAGATGCGGGTGACTTTGCTGCGCGATCTCGGCGCGCCGATGAGCCCGTTCAACGCCTTCCTTTTCATCCAGGGGCTCGAGACCTTGCCACTACGGATGCGCGCGCACTGCGCCAACGCGGTGATTGCCGCCAAATTCCTGTCCGAGCATCCGAAGGTGACACGCGTCATCTATCCGAGCTTGATGACCGGCGAGGCGAGGCGCCGCGCCGACGCATATTTGAAGGGCGGTTACGGCGGCCTTCTCGGCTTCGAGCTGAAGGGCGGGCGCGAGGCCGGACGGCGCTTCATCGATGCGCTGCAAATGTTCTACCACGTCGCCAACATCGGCAATTCGCGCAGCCTGGCGATCCATCCGGCGACGACGACCCATTCCCAGCTCACGCCTGAAGAACAGGCTTCAAACCGGGGTCACCGACAATTACGTGCGCTTGTCGATCGGCATCGAACACCCGGACGATATCCTCGCTGATCTGGGTCAGGCGCTCGACGCCGCCTGACCGATACAGCGGCCGAACGGCACGACACCGGTGAGCGGCGGGGGCGAGATCCTGCTGCCGCTACCCTCGCCGATCGATCTCGCGCTGACCGTAGCAAGCCACGGCTGGGCACATTTGGCCCCATGGCGTTGGGATCCCGAAGCGGGCGTCCTCGCCCGGCATGAGCGGATCGATGGCCGGCTCGGCACGATCGCCGTAGCCCAGCGGAACCTCGGCGCCGTCGTCATCCACTTGGACGGTTTCACTGCCGACGGACCATAACGCGATAAGGGGTCGGGTGTTGCGCTGGCTGTCGGCCGATTGGGAACCGTTGGAGGCGATTGCGGTCCTCGGCGGCGACGCGGCGCTGATCGGGCGCGGCGGCGGCCGCATATTGCGCTGCTCGACGTTCTACGAGGATTTCGTCAAGACCGTGCTGACCATCAACACCAGCTGGTCCTCGACCTGCCGGATGGCGGCGGCGCTGGTCGCCGAGCCGGGTGACGGCAGCTTTCCAGGGCCCGAGGCGGTGCTCGACTACGGCGAACAGCGGCTGCGCGAGCGTGCCCGGCTTGGCTTTCGCGCGCCAACGGTGATCAGTACCACCCGCCAAATGCTCGACGATGGCGCAATTGACACCGCGGGCGAGGGCCGGACCGAGCAACTAGGCCACGATTATCTGATCGGGCTCAAGGGCATCGGCCCTTACGCTGCGGCCCATTGCCGACTGCTGCTGCACGATTTCGCGCGCATCCCCGTCAACTCCTCAGTTGTCGCCTATTTGCGCGAGCGGCACGATTGCGACCCCGCTGCCTTCGCCGAGAGCCGCGCCGCCTGGGGCTCCTATTTGGCGCTCGGCTACAAGCTCGCGCGGCTTCGCGAAAAGCTCGAAGCCGCCGCGCTCTAATATTTCGCCAACTTCCAATCCTGCACTATTGGAAGCTGGTTCACCCTGCGCGGCGATCTCTCGGATATAGCTCCGGCGCACCCAACGAGGCCGATCCTCGGTTGGATACACGAAGCAACGGAGTATCGCGATGAGGAGCCCTGCCGCCAATCGGCGCGTGCTCGTGAACAGCCTGCATCATTTGCCGCCGAACTCGGTGGCGATACGCAGGACCAACCCGAATAAGTGGATCGAGCTGACGGTCGGGGTTCGCCGGCTGAAACAGCTTCCCGATTTGTCCGCACTTGAGGCCAAAAGGCCCGACGAACGCCAATACATGACCCGCGATCAGCTGCGTACCGAATATGGCTCGGACCCGGCCGCGATCGCAAAGATCGAGAAATTCGCCGCCGACCATCATCTGGTCGTGACCCGCAACGAACCCGCATCGGCGCGGCTCGGGATCGCCGGGACCGTCGCGAACGTCAGCCAGGCGTTCGGTGTCAAGCTGCTCGACTACAAGCCACCCCAAGCTCGGCGACTTTCACGCCCGGACTGGACCCGTGACCCTGCCCGCAGAGGTTGCCCGCGCGATAACCGGCGTCTTCGGCCTCAACAACCACCGCGTCATGCATCGTCTGCCGCGCCCCCGGCAGAAGGTCGATGCCGCTGCGTCGTTCGCGAAAACGCGGCCCTGGTTCATCCCGACCGAGCTCGCCGGCATCTATAATTTCCCCGATGCTGACGCCCGCAGCCAATGCATTGGGCTACTGGAATTCGGCGGCGGCGTCGAGCAATCCGACGTCACTGCCTATTTCCAACAGATCGGCTTGCCAACGCCCAACGTTCAGATCGTCGCCGTCGACGGGGTCAGTACCGATCCCACCGCCGATCCCGATTCGACCGGTGAGGTGATGCTCGACGTCGACATCGCCGGTGCGCTCGCCGGCGGGGCCAAGGTCGCGGTCTATTTTTCGACCTTCGACGAAAAGGGCCTGGTCGATATCCTGAGCACGGTGATCAACGATCAGACCAACGATCCCTCGGTGTTGTCGGTGAGCTGGGGGTGGGACGAGAACCAGCCGTTCAACAATGGGATCCTGTGGTCGGCGGCGGCGATCGAGCATGTCAACCATAGCCTCTTGGCTGTGGCGCATCTCGGCATCACCGTTTGCGTCTCGACCGGCGACGACGGCTCCGAGTCACAGATCCAGGACGGTCACGCCCATGTCAACTTCCCCGCAACGAGCCCCTATGTGCTCGCCGTCGGGGGCACTACCTTGCACGCACGCAAGGGAACAAACGAGCAGATGGCGGTCACCGAGGTCGTGTGGAACGACGGCCCCGGAAGCGGCGGCGGCGGCGGAGTCAGCGACATCACCCCGATACCGAGCTGGCAGGAGGGTAAGGTACCCCGCTCGATCAACCCAGGGAGCTTTGCCGGCCGCGCGATCCCCGACGTCGCCGCCAACGCCGACCCGAATACCGGTTATCTGGTCATGAATGGCGGCCAGTTCGGGATCGTCGGCGGCACCAGCGCCTCGGCCCCGCTATGGGCGAGCCTGGTCAGCCGCATCAACGCGCTGAACGGCGCCCGCGCCGGAAATTTCAACGCGCTGCTCTATACCAATATCGGACCCGCCGGCGCTTTGCGCGACATCACCAGCGGCAACAACGACACCGACGGGCTGCTCGACGGTCAGTTCCAGGCAGGACCAGGCTGGGACGCCTGCACCGGATGGGGCGCGCCCGACGGGATCAAGCTATTGGCCGCTCTCAAGTCTCCTACGAGCTGACGCATCGAGAACGCCGGAATGGAATTCCTCCGGTCATTCATTCATGGTTAAGCTACGCGAACGGTTAAGCTGTGCGGCCGCGACATCGAGCTATTGGCCGCGCCGAACCAAAGGCGGAGGTTATGCCAAAACTGTGTCCGGTGGTGTCGCGCCTTGTTGCGGCGGCCTGGCTCTTCGTCGCTGCCATCGGCCTCGGCAGCCCGGCACGAGCACAGGCCGTCATCGACGAGGCGCGCCAGGCGGGCCGCGCGGCGCAAACCTTCCCGGCGGCCGACGAGGATTATTTCCACGACATGGATGGCGGCATCCAGCTGACCCCCGACGAGGTCAAGGGCCGCAACATGTGGCTGGTCTGGACCGGCGGCAATGACCGGTTGTGGGATAAGCTGACAAACCTGACGTTCGGCGCTTTCGACCTGCTGAAGATTCTTTCTTCATCTCCCGGCCTCAAATACAGCCGTGACGACCGCTGGGACTACTTCGGGCTGGCCAACGAGCCCTGCTTTTCCAAGGCCACCGGGCCCGATCCGCAGCATTATGGGCTGTGGCTCGACCAACGCAGCCCGAATTGTCCGCCCGACCCGTTCGCCAATGCCGCCAAATACCCAGGCGTAGCGGTCGGCGCGCGTGGCAAGAACATCCCGGCGGGCTCGTATTACGGCGAGCCGACCGGCATCGTCGGATTGCGGCTGTTCCCTAACCCGGCCTTCGACGAAGCCGCGGCAAAGCGATGGGATCCGCAGCGCTTCTACAACGACCCCGGCTATTACTTGTCAAAGGACCTGGTCCGGCCCTACCGCGTCGGCATGGCCTGTGGCTTTTGCCATGTCAGCGCCAACCCCGAGAAGCCGCCGGCCAATCCCGAGGCCCCGCAATGGGGAAATCTGAGCTCGACCGCCGGCGCCCAGTATTTCTGGGTCGACCGTATCCTGGCCTGGAACGGCGATCAGTCGAATTTCCTGTTCCAGGTGTTACATACCGCGCGGCCGGGATCGCTCGACACCTCGCTGGTGTCGAGCGACAACATCAACAACCCGCGCACGATGAACGCGGTCTACAATCTGCTTCCGCGGCTCGAGATGGGCAAGCGTCTGGGGCGAGAAACCCTCGGCCCGGACAATCTCGCCAACAAGCAATTCAACGACTTTGTCAAATCCGGTCCACTGACCCAGTTTTTTCAGCCGCCGAATACGGTATGGACGCCGCATGTGCTGAAGGACGGCTCGGATTCGGTGGGCGCGCTCGGGGCATTAAACCGGGTCTATCTGAATATTGGCCTGTTCAGCGAGGAATGGCTGCGCCACTTCAACCCGGTGCTCGGCGGCAAGCCGATCACCCCGATCCAGATCACGACGGCGCGCGCGAATTCGTCCTATTGGCAGGCGACCGAGGCGACGACCCCGGATATGGCGCTGTTCCTATTAAAAGCGTCCTATCCGCACAAGCTGAAGAACGCCCCTGGCGGCAGCGCCTATCTGAACGACCCGCCGGCGACGGTTCAGCAGGGCAAGCTCGTCTTTGCCGACAATTGCGCGGCGTGTCATTCGAGCAAGATGCCGGATTCTCCCGCTAGCGCGAATCTCGGCGCCTGCATCGGCCCCAGTTATCTCGATTGCTGGAATTGCTACCGGGCCTGGACCCAGACCGACGAGTTCCGTACCAAGATGCGCCAGATCGTCCATGGCGGACGATTTTCTCGACGGGAATTTTCTGTCGACCGATGCCCGCGTGCCGGTGACATTGTTGCAGACGAACGCCTGCAGCCCGCTCGCCACCAACGCGATCGGCAGGAACATCTGGGATAATTTCTCGTCGGCCTCCTACAAATCGCTGCCTTCAGTCGGCACGATCACCGTCTACGACCCGTTCACCGGCAAGCCGCAGCCGTACAAAATGCCCGCAGGCGGACGCGGCTATACCCGCGTGCCGTCCTTGGTCAGCCTATGGGCGACCGCACCCTACCTGCTCAACAACAGCGTCGGGAAGTTCGAGGCGAGCCCATCGGTCGAGGCGCGGATGACCTCGTTTCAGGACTCGATCACCCAAATGCTGTGGCCGGACAAGCGCGATAAGGATCCGGTATTCGGCGACAAAATCCCGGGTGTCATCGACCGCACCACCGTGACCAGCTGGCTGCGGATTCCGACCGGCTATCTGCCCAACGTGATCAAACGCTCGCAGGGCATCCTGAAGCTCGTCGTGCCGATCTTTGACGAGAACGGGATCGAGATCGGCCCGATCCCGAAGGGTACGCCGGTCGATCTGTTGGCTAATTTCTCCCCTCTGCCACCGGAGTCGTCGACACTGGGCGCTCGGCTCGCGCATGACAAAGCGGTGGTCGCCGCCGTCTTCAGACTGGTCCACGATCTGCGTGCCTTGCCGAAAAATGCTACCGACGACCAGGCTCGCCAGGTCTTTGCCAATGTCGGCGAGCAATTGTTCGCGCTCAGCAAATGCCCCGATTACGTCGTCAATCGCGGGCACTATTTCGGCTCGAAGCTCAGCGACGCCGACAAGAACGCGCTGATCGCCTACCTCAAGACATTTTAGACGGCCGACCAGGGCAGGCGCTATGAACAGCGGCGACGACGCATTCGACTATATCGTAGTGGGTTCGGGCGCCGGCGGCGGCACTTTGGCGGCGCGCTTGGCCGAGGCCGGGCGCAAGGTACTGCTGCTCGAAGCCGGCGGCGACCCGCGCCTGCTCTCCGGCACCAACGATTATCAACCTGGCATCGACCGCCTACCGGACGATTACGACGTACCGTCGTTCCACGGTTTCGCCTCCGAGAACAACGCAATGCGCTGGGATTTCTTTGTCCGCCACTATGCCGACGACGCGATCCAGGCGAAGGATCCGAAATATGTCCGCGATTACCGCGGCCAGCCGGTCAATGGCGTGCTTTATCCGCGGGCCGGGACCCTGGGCGGTTGCACTGCGCACAATGCAATGATTCTGGTCTACCCGCACAATGCCGATTGGGACGGGATCGCGCAGCTGACCGGCGACCCGTCGTGGAACGCGCAAGCGATGCGCCGCTATTTCATGCGGCTCGAAAACTGCCACCACCGGCCAATTGAGCGCGTGCTGGCCAAGCTAGGACCGAACCCGTCGCGGCACGGCTGGAACGGCTGGCTTCACTCGGAAAAGGCCGTCCCGGAGGCTGCTCTCGGCGATTTCGACCTGGTTCAGCTGCTGCTGCATTCCGCTGCCGATGCGTTTGACGATATCGGTCATTCTATCGGCTCGCTGATCGGTCTCGCCGAGTCGAAGGCCGACCCGAACGACTGGCGGCTCGTCACCGAGAACGCGGTCGGTGTGCGCTATACGCCGCTGACGACGCGCGATCACCGGCGCATGGGCGCGCGCGAGCGGGTGCTGGAGACCGCGCAGAAATTCCCGGACCGGCTGCATCTGGAACTCGACGCGCTGGTCACTCGCGTCGTCCTCGACAGCAATAATCGCGCCACCGGGGTCGAATATCTCAAGGGCGAACGGCTCTACCGCGCCCACGGCCAAGCGGCCACTGCGCCGGGCGAGGCAATGCATGCCGAAGCCACGCGCGAGGTGATCCTCTGCGGCGGCGCCTTCAACACCCCCCAGCTTTTGATGCTGTCCGGCATCGGACCGCGCGACGTGCTGGAGCCGCTGGGCATTCCGTTGCGGATCGAACTTCCCGGAGTCGGCAGGAACTTACAGGACCGCTATGAGATCGGCGTCGTCAATCGGATGAATTTCGCGCGCTGGGAAATCCTGGACGGCGCCACCTTTAGCCGCTGCGACCCGCAATATCGTGAATGGGCGAGCGGGAGTGACGGGGTCTATGCCAGCAACGGCGCGGTGCTGGCGGCGATCCTCAAATCACGGCCCGAGCGTCCTCTGCCCGATCTGTTCTGTTTCGCGCTCCTTGGCCTCTTTGGCGGATATTTTCCCGGCTACTCGGCATTCGAAGTGACCAAGCCCAACTACCTGACCTGGGCGATCCTCAAGGCGCACACACAAAACCGCGCGGGCGAGGTTCGTCTGCGCTCCGCTGATCCGCGCGACACGCCGCTGATCGACTTCCACTATTTCGAGGAGGGCAGCGACGCCACCGGGGAGGACCTCGATTCGGTCGTTGCCGGCATCCGCTTTGTCCGCAAACTGACGAAAGAAATCAGGGACCGCGGCCTGATCGCGGCCGAGGAGCAGCCTGGCGACGGGCTCCAGAGCGATGACGAACTTCGGGATTTTGTCCGCACCCGGGCCTGGGGCCACCACGCCTCGTGCACTTGCGCGATCGGGCCGCGGGATAGCGGCGGCGTGATCGGCAGCGACTTCCGCGTGCATGGCGCCACGGGATTGCGGGTCGTCGACGCCTCGGTTTTCCCGCGCATTCCCGGCTTCTTTATCGCCAGCGCGGTCTACATGATCGCCGAAAAAGCCGCCGATGTGATCCTAGCCGGCTGATGCCGGCGGGGTCAGAAGCGGATCGGCCGCAATGGCGTCCCAGGTCAGCAAGCTCGCGGGTTTTCTCGGGTCGAGCGGCATCACCTGTCGCTCGATATAGAGGCGGATCAGGGTCGTCGTGTAGGGTCGGAAAAAGTCGATCGCGGCGAGCGCGGTACCGTCGAATCCGAGCGAGGCATCCCACGAGCCCGGCTCGGTCTGCTCCTCATAGCCGTAGCCTAGATAGGCGACATAAGTCGTACCCGACGAGGCGACGATGTTGATTGTGAGACCCGGCATCGGTTGTCCCTCCCGCGGCAAGAGCGTCTCGACATCGACGTGAAAGCAGCGATAGCTGGGGTCGCCGCTGTAGACATCGACATCGGCATCGAACTGCTTGATCCGCGCCTCAGTCCCATTTGACAAATACAGCTGGAGGTTGTAGTCGGTAATCGGATCACCGCGCTCGTCGACCGCGTGGACGATAAACTGCTGGTATTGCTTCTTGAGACGTTTGAAGCGCCCGCTGGCGTCGGCCTTGGCCAGCCACGCGGCATAGCCGGCCGCAGGATCGCCGTCAGGCGCGCTCTCCGGGCCCGTCATTTTGAATGCATCGACGACGAGGTCGACCAGCTCCGATACAGGGTCACGCAAGATCGTCGAGTGGTTGACCACTTCCCCCTTTGTCGGATCACCGACGAGATGGACCGGGATCGAGACGTTCAACCAATGATTGGCGATGACGCGTTGGGCCGGCGTCAATTTCGCAACCCCGGCAAGAACAGGCGACTGGCGTCGCGCCACCATCCCGGAATCGGTCATGTCGAGCACGATCGCACGCACGTTCATGCCGGTGCCCGCGCGCCGCACGGTGCCGTCCGTGCCCGGCTTGGCGACGATCTTTTCCAATCCCGTATAGGTGCCGGTGCCGCAAAAGATGAAGACGTAGGGTGTGTCTGGACCCGCGTCATAGTGTGGCGGGTCGACAAACAGATCGTCCTCGGCGAGCCGCCAGGTGAATTCGCTGGCAAGTTCGAGCCCGAGCAACACCTGATCTCCCGCTTCGAGAAAATCGGGGCCGAGATGCTTGCTGCCCTTGAACACCGCACCAAGCCAACTGCGCCCCTGCTTGGCAAGCGGTGAGCCGAAGGTCGCTGGCGCGATTGCGATCAGCCGCTTCAACCGCTTGGCGCGCAGCGGGTCAGCGGCCAGCCAAGCGCGCACGACCAGCATGCCGGTCGAATGCACCATCGCGTCGAAAGGCTGGCCGGGGTCAAGCCCGCCCTCAGCCCCGAGCGCCCGGTCGAACGCTTCGGCGATGTCCTTGATCGTTATTTCGTTGTTCAATGAATTCATAGGTGCATGTTCGCATCATCGCGTCGTCGATTCCGAGCCGCTGGCGCAGCAGGTCGCGCCACCGTGCCCAAGACGAGCCCTTGTCCGAATAACCATGCACAAAGACCACGGGGTTGGGTCGGTCGGCCATTCTACCCTCCTCCCTACCAAAACCACTGCCGCGAGCATGCCCTGAGTTCGCCGTCCGTGCGTGTGAAATGGCTCACATAATTGAGTAATTTTTTGGGACTGTGAGCGCAATTGAGCGCTGAACGGCGCTATGCGAAAATCAGCGCCTCGCAGCTCCCTTTCGACCCCCCCGTCCGGAGCAAAGCATGACCGATGCATCCAATCGCACCATCGCGGTCAACAGTTATCATGGGCATGTCCGTTACGATGCCGAAACCCACTCAAACGCCGACGATCACAACCGCAATGCGGTGTGGCTCGGCGAGTCGGTCGGATTGAAGCTAACGACGATTACCCGCGCCGATCGCACACAGCAATTTCCGACGGTCTGATCTGCAGATGTTTCGCCTCGCGCCCTGCCTGCTCGCGGCAATGGCGGCGTTGTCGCCGGCTTGGGCCGGCGATGCCTCGAAATGTGGAGCCAAACTGTTCGTCCTGTGGGGCGATGGAAAGCACGACGACACCGCGGCATTAAACGCTTGGTTTCGCGGCGACGATGTGATGTGGGGACAAACCGGCCGCACCGTCGGCCCGCAGATCGCCGACCATGTCTTTCGCCTCAGCACGGCCATTTACATCCGGAGCGGCGCCGGCCGGCGCATCGAGCATTTCCAATTCGTCTGGCCGGAGCGCAAGGAACTGGTTGCCGGCGGCACAATCGTCTCCGGCACCGATCCAAACCAACCGCCGGTCGCCGCCGGCCTGACCAAGATCGGCGCCGGACCCAACGAAGGGATCCCGTTCCCCGATCTGACGCCAAAGCCCGCGGCGCATGACGACCGGACCGACTGCCTGGTCTCTTAGAGCGTCCCCGCAGTCGTCGCCGATCGACCGGCTCTGTCAGCTGCCGTCAGACCTGAGCCGAGTAGATCGGCCTGTAAGCCCGGGCGCGCACATGGGCATCGATGTCATCCGGGCGCGCGATACCGGCGAGGTCGTGATCAAAGATATATTCGGCGATCCGCGCGGCGGTGTGGAGTGACGCCTCGAAGATGTTGCTGGTCGGCGGGTAGATCAGACCGGTGGCAAGATTGGCTTCGGTGACCTGTTCCGCGACGGCGCGGGCGGCAATGATGAACATCTCCTCGGTGACCCGCTTGGCTTCCGTCGCCAGCACCGCCATGCCCATCGCAGGGAAGATGTAGACGTTGTTGCCCTGACCGGGGACAAGCGTCTTGCCGTCGATTTGCACCGGCGGGAATGGGCTGCCGCTGGCAAACACCGCCCGGCCGGCCGACCATTTATAGGCCTCCTCCGCCGTGCACTCCGAACGGGAGGTCGGGTTCGAGTAGGGGAAGATGATCGGCCGCTCGTTGATCCGGGCCATTGCCTCGATCACCGGCTGATTGAACAGCTTCGGGACCGTGCTGACGCCGATGATGCCGGTGGGCCTAATGGCCTCGACAGCGGCAACGAACGTCGCGATCGGCGCATGCGCATGCGCGAAGGGTTTCTGGAAATCGGCCAGGTCCGTGCGGGAGGTGACCATCAGGCCGTTGATGTCGAACAGCCAATTGCAGGCGCGCGCCTGGTCGAGCGGTAGGCCCTCCAATGCCATGGCCTCGCTGATCAGCTCGGCGATGCCGGTGGCGGCCGAGCCGCCGCCGAGGAACAGGAACCGCTGCCCGGTGAGTTTCTGTCCGGTGATCCGCAACGCCGCGAGGATCCCGGCCAGGGCGACCGCGGCGGTGCCCTGGATGTCGTCGTTGTAGGTGCAGATCTTGTCCCGGTAGCGCGCCAGGATCGGCACGGCGTTGATGTTGGCGAAATCTTCCCATTGCAGGCAGCTTTTCGGAAACAGCTCCTGCACCGCTTCTACGAACTCGTCGATGAACGCATCGTACTCCGCGCCGCGCACGCGGTTCTGGCGCAGGCCGAGATAGAGCGGGTCTTCGAGTAGAGCCTGGTTGTTGGTGCCGACGTCGAGCATGATCGGCAGGGTCAGCTGCGGCGGCACGCCGGCGCAGGCGGTGTAGAGCGCCAGCTTGCCGACCGGGATGCCCATGCCGCCGACGCCGAGGTCGCCGAGCCCGAGGATCCGCTCGCCATCCGTCGCCACGATGAAGCGGACGTCCGGTTGCGGCCAGTTGGCGAGCAGTTCGCGCAGCCGCCCCTTTGCCGATATCGGCAGATACATGCCGCGCGAGGCGCGGAAGATATGGTCGAACTTCTGGCAGGCCTCGCCGACCGTCGGCGTATAGACCAGCGGCATGAAACTCGCCGGGTCCGACATCAGAACGGCAAAGAACAGGACCTCGTTGCGGGACTGCAGATCCGCTCAGAAAGAGGTATTTCTGCAGGTCGTTGTCGAGCAATGCGAGCTGAGCGTGGACGCGGGCGATTTGGGTCTCGAGCGTGTCGGCCGCCGGCGGCAGCAGCCCCTCGATGTGCAGCGCGCGGCGATCCGCCAGCGGGAAAGCGCTGCCCCGATTGAGGTGCGGGTTGTGCAGCAGGTCGGCTCCGGTCGGCGCCGGACGGATAGACTCTGGCATGATCCTCACCTTCCGCGTTTAAGCTACAGTCACGAGTTGGCTATGCTCCGGTGGCGACATAGGGCTCGACCATTTTGCTCGGATCCACGACGCGATCGAACTCGGCCTCCGTCACGTAACCGAGGTCGAGCGCCGCCGCCTTCAAGGTCAGGTCGTGGTCCATCGCATGGTGCGCAATCTTTGACGCTTTGTCGTAGCCGATGACCGGCGCGAGCGAGGTCACCAGCATCAAGGAGCGATCCACGTATTCCTTGATTTTTTTAAGGTTCGGCTTGGCGCCCTCGACAAGGTATTTGCGGAAGTTCGTGCACCCGTCGGTCAGGATCGTAATCGAATGCATGACGTTGAAGATGATCAGCGGCTTGTAGACGTTCATCTCCAGATATCCGCCGGCGCCGCCGAAGCCCACCGCCACGTCGTTGCCCATCACCTGTACCGCGATCATCGTCAACGCCTCGGCCTGCGTCGGATTGACCTTTCCGGGCATGATCGACGAACCCGGCTCGTTCTCCGGGATCAGCAATTCCGCGAAACCGGCGCGCGGGCCGCACGACATCAGCCTGATGTCGTTGGCGATCTTGTAGAGCGAGACGGCCAGGGTCCGAAGCGTGCCGGACAAATGCACCAGCGCGTCATGCGCGCCCTGCACGGTGAACTTGTTTGGCGCAGTGACAAACGGCAACCCGGTGAGCCGGGCGATCTCGGCCGCCCCTGCCTCGGCGAAGCCAGGCGCGGCGTTGATCCCGGTGCCCACGGCAGTACCGCCGAGCGCTAGGCGGTAGACGCCCTTGAGGGCCTCGTCGATCCGCTCCAGATCGTCTGCCAGCATGCCGGCATAGCCCGACCATTCCTGCCCGAGCGTGATCGGCGTCGCGTCCTGCATATGGGTGCGGCCGATCTTGACGATGTCCTTCCACGCCTCCGCCTTCGCCGCAATCGCGTCGTGCAGCGCGCGCACCGCAGGGACCAGACGCTCCGTCACCCCGAGCGCCGCCGCGATATTCATCGCCGAGGGAAACGTATCGTTGGACGATTGCGACATGTTGACGTGGTCGTTGGGATGCACCGGCGCCTTGCTGCCGAGATCAGTGCCGGCGAGCTGGCTGGCGCGGTTGGACATAACCTCGTTCACGTTCATGTTGAACTGCGTGCCGCTGCCGGTCATCCAGACGTGCAGCGGAAACATATCCTGATGCTGGCCCGCCAATATCTCGTCGGCGACTTGGGCGATCAGTGCATGAATCTTGCCGTCCAGCCGTTTGCTCGCGTAATTGGCGTTGGCCGCGGCCTTTTTCAGGATGGCGTAGGCGCGGATCATCTCGCGCGGGATCAGATCCTTGCCAATGCTGAAATGCTCCAGCGACCGCTGAGTCTGCGCTCCCCAGAGCTTGTCGGCCGGGACGTTCACTTCGCCCAGGCTGTCGGATTCCTTGCGAAATTCGGTCATTCGAGCTGCCTCTGTCGCGCGTCCGGAACAAGTTAGAGGCATTATTTCGGGTTGGCGACGAAAGCGTGCCAGCCCATCGCTGCCGCGACTTCAAGCATTCGGCGGCCATCTCGACGCCGCGGTGAGGCATTATCGGGAAGCGCGCCGAGGGCTCGACGAGCTGGCCACCGGCCGGTCCGGCGGGGTGCTTCACCCGCAGCATATCGCTCGCGTGGTCAGCGAATTGGCGAGCAGCGACGCGATTTTCACCTGCGATGTCGGGCTGCCGACGGTGTGGGCGGCGCGCTATCTGGCGATGAACGGAAAGCGCCGGCTGATCGGTTCGTTCTGGCATGGATCGATGGCCAATGCATTGCCGCAGGCGATCGGCGCCCAGGCCGCCTTTCCGCAGCGCCAGGTCGTGTCGCTATCGGGCGACGCCGGCTTTTCGATGCTGATGGGCGATTTGTTGAGCCTGGTCCAGCTGAAATTGCCGGTGAAAGTCGTCGTCTTCAACAACGGCGCGCTCGGCTTTGTCGAGCTCGAACGGAAATCGACTGGATTCCTCAATTCGGGCACAGACCTCGTCAACCCGAACTTCGCGGCATTGGCCGAGGCGGTCGGGATCAAGAGCGTGCGCATCGCGGACCCGTCCGAGGTCGAACCGAAATTGCGCGAGGCGCTGTCCCATGCCGGACCGGTATTGGTCGATGCCGTGGTCAACCGCACGGAGCTGGCGATGCCGCCCCGCGTCACCGCGGAGATGGCCAAGGGCTTCACCCTCTACATGCTCGAGGCCGTCATGAGCGGCCGCGGCGACGAGATCGTCGAATTGGCTCGGACGAACCTGCGCCGCTGAGGCGTTCGGACCGCCGCTACTCGGCGGCGGCCAGTAGCGGCGGCTGAACGGCGGCGCGCTCGGCCCGCGCCATCGGCTGCGGCCACCAGCGGTCCTCCCATTCTGAGAACAGGCCCTTGAGCTGCGGCATGACGCGCTCGGCGAAGAGCTTGGTGTTGTAGGCCGCCAGCTCCTTGCCCATGCTGCCGAACTGCAAGAGCAGCATTAGGTGGCCGACATTGAGGTCGGTCGCGACCTCGGTCAATTGCTCGACGACTTCGTCGGGCGAGCCGACGATGACATAGCCGCGGTCGACGATGTCGCTGATGTCGGTTGTCGCGCGAGCCTTTTGCCGGGCGTCGAGGCTGGCCGCGCGCCCGATCTGGCCTTGGATGCCGGCGCGCTGCGTCGCTTCGGTGATATAGCCTGGCGGCATCGCCCAGCGCGGGTCGACGCGCAGGCAGCGGCCATAGAAATATTCGGCCGGCTCCTTGTAGAGATGCATCGCCTCGTCGCGGTTCTCGGCGACGCCGACGAATTGCAGAAAGCCGGCGCGGTACGGGTTCCGGTCCTTGCCGAGCCGCGCCATCTCGTCCCAGAAGCCCTGCATCGTGGCCCGCCCGTCCTTGAAGCCGAAATAGGACAGGTAGGCGTAGACGTAATCCATCTGGGCGCACCACTGCCAGGTCTCGACCGAGCCGCCGCCCGGAATCCAGATCGGCGGATGCGGCTTCTGCACCGGCCGCGGCCAGATGTTGACGTAGCGCTGCTGGTTGAAGCGGCCGTTGAACGCGAAGGTGTCCGGCTCGGTCCAGGCCCGCAATACCAGATCGTGCCCCTCGTGATAGCGCTCGCGCAGGCTCGACGGGTTCTGGCCATAGGCAAAGCAGGTGTCCATCGGCGTGCCGACCGGGAAGCCGGCGATCAGCCGCCCGCCCGAGATCACGTCGATCATCGCGAACTCTTCGGCCACCCGGGTCGGCGGGTTGTACAGCGCCAAGGAGTTGCCCATCACGCACAGCGCCGTGTCGCTGGTCCGCCGCGCCAGCGACGAGGCGATCAGGTTCGGCGACGGCATCAGCCCGTAGCCGTTCGAATGGTGCTCGTTGACGCAGACCGCGTCGAACCCGCATTCGGCGGCGAATTCGAGCTCGTCCATGAAGTCGTTGTACATGTGATGCGCGCGCCGCGGGTCGAACAGCGAGGAATGGATGTCGACCCACACCGAGGGATGCTTTTCGCGGAAGTCGTCCGGCAATTCCGTGTAGGGCATCAGGTGAAACCACATCAGCTTCATCGCGCTTACTCCGCAGCGTCCGTTCATGCGATCAGCGTGGCCTCGGCCCGTTCCGGACGTCAAGCCGCGTCACGAGTTCGTCTTTGACCTCGCGGAACGACGGTGTGTTCGATCGCAACCGCCGCGATAGCGCCCCCTGTCGCGCCGCAGCGACATTCGCGATATGCTGGCTCGATCCAGGTCGCAACAGGGGCGAAGCGTGTCCAATTGCCGAGGCCGACAGCCCTCCCCGCGCGCCATTTTGATGCTGAGCCTACTCGTGCAAGTCGCCTGCTCCGCGCCGCAACCGCAGGTGCAAAATCCGTTCCTCGGGACCTGGGCCACTGCCGACAACGACGCGATCACCATCCGCCCGGACACGGTTGTGGTAAACCAGCCGAACGGCCAGAGCACCGCGCTCGGCAACGCCGTGTGCGGCGGCGTTTTCAGCTTTGCCTATGCCACTTGGAGCAGCGAGACGCTGACCGCACTCGTTTCCCGCCAACCCGGACTAGGCAAGAATTTATCCGATCTGCTGGTCGCACCGACCTATCCGGTGGCACAGCTTCGCTGCGATCATGGCGACCAAACCTATATCCTGCTGAATGATCGCCAGCTGGTGGTGATCTACCGGGACGGTGATATCGGAGCAATCGAGAGGCTGGCGCGTCGTTAATCTGTGTTATATTTAGGGCCGAAACTACGAGGGCGTCGGGTTGAATCGTGGCCGGAGTGACGTGGATTGAGCGGTGGCGTTGGCTGATCTATCCCGCTCTGATGAGTTTGGGGATCGGCATCCTTACCTCCTGCGCCGAAAAGCCGGCCGCGCCCGCACCGCAAATAGCCGCGGTCCCGCCCCCGCTAGCGCCGCCACCGCGGTCCGCGCCGCGGCGTCGTGTCTTTCCGGTCCCGGAGCACAAGCCGACGCCGCCAGCCGACGACGCCTCGGGCTCTGACGCGGGCGGCGAGGCGCTGGCGATGACCGGACCGGAATCGACGATGCGCGGCCCCGAAGCGGTTTCGCTGCCGCCACGACCGAGCAAACTGATCGGGCTCGATCAACCGGCGGCAAAGCAGCTCTTTGGGTCCGCGACCGAGCAGTCGGAGGCGCCGCCGGCCACGGTCTGGCGCTACCGCAGCGCCTCCTGCGAACTCGACCTGTTTTTCTACCTCGATCTGCGCAGCGGCAAGATGCGAACCCTGCATTACGCGTTCAAGGGCGATGCCGCCGACCCAGCCCAGCAGCAGGTTTGCCTGCGGTCGCTCGCCGCCAGCAGGAGCTAGGGCCTCTCGTCCGATGCCGCACCTTCTCCTCGTCGACGACGATGACGATTTCCGCGAATCGCTCGGCCTCAACCTGATCGATGAAGGGTACGAAGTCACCAGCTTCGACAACGGCCGCGACGCGCTCGCCTATCTCGAACACGGCGGTGGCGCTGACGCAATGCTGCTTGACTGGCGCATGCCGCAGTTCACCGGCATCGAGGTGCTGCGAAACCTGCGAGGGCGTGGGATCGCGCTGCCCGTGATCTTTTTGACCGCGCTTTCCGACGACATCTACGAAGAGGCGGCGCTCGCCGGCGGCGCGGTCGATTTCATCGACAAGTCGCGACGCCTGCCAATTCTCGTCAGACGCCTGCGGCTGATCACCGAGGGCGCGCGACCCGCCGATGCCGAACCGCCGCGACCCGACGCGCTGACGCTCGGCCGGCTTGAGCTGCGCTTTGATATCAGTCGCGCGCTGTGGGCCGGGGACACGGTCGAGCTGACCTTGACCGAGTTCAAGATCCTGGCGCTTCTCGCCGAGAAGGCAGGGCAGGACGTCGGCTATCGCGAGATCTATGATCTCGTGCACGGCAAGGACTTCGTCGCCGGTCATGGGGCAGAGGGGTACCGCGCCAATGTCCGCACCTTCATCAAGCGTATCCGCAAGAAGTTCCGCGACACCGACCCAAATTTCGACCACATCCATAACTACGCCGGTTTTGGATACCGCTGGACCGGACCAAACTAGGTCGCGGCGCAGCCTGCGCTGGGCGTGGTCGCTAACCACCAAGACCGGGCTGCTCGCGGTTATCTTTCTGCTCGTCCCTGTCTTTCTCTACATCGAGTTCCGCAACGCTTACGAGGAAAGCCAAGAGCTGCTGCTGCGCAGCGTGCGCGACGAAGGGCGCGTGATCAGCCAGTCCTTGCTGCCGTTGCTGCAAACCGCCGACATCGACAGCTTGCCCCAGCTCGGCTCCACCCTCGCGCGTTTCGCCGGCGAGGTGACGACGATCAAGTTGTTGCTGGCGCCTGCGGGCGCCGGCGGCGACGGATTTTACTATGTGGCGTCGTGGCCCACGGTCGAGCCCGCCAATCTCCATGCCGAGCGGGATACCCTGGCACAGCAAGGCGTGCTCGACCGCCTTGCCCAGAATTGCCGGGGTGAGATGCCGTTCTCGCTGATCTACCATCGGCCCACCGGCGGCGCCGAGATCGTGACCGCAGTGACCCCGCTGGCGACGGCAGCGGGCTGCTGGGCGGTGGTCTCCTCGTTCTCCCAAGACGCCTTTCCCTCGGCGCATTTCGGCCAGCCCTATTGGGCGACGCCGCCGGTACGAATCGCGGCGGTGATCTATCTGGCGATGGCGGCGATCACGTTTTCGACCTTGTTGAGCGTGCGCGGCGGGCTGCGCCGTTTCGCCCGGCGGGCGCGGCGCATTCGCGACCAGGGGCCCGATGCCGGGTCGTTCGGCGCCCGCGCGGATGTGCCGGAGCTGGCTGAGGTCGCTGCCGAGTTCGACCGTATGGTCGAGGCTCTCCACCGCTCCGCCGCCGAAATCCGGCAGACGGCCGAAGACAATGCCCACGCCTTCAAGACGCCGATCGCGGTCATCCGACAGTCGCTTGAGCCGCTGCGGCGCGCCCTACCGGAGGACAATAACCGCGTTCGACGGGCGATCGGCGTCGTCGAGCATGCGCTCGACCGGCTCGACGGGCTCGTCGCCTCCGCGCGGGAGCTCGACGAGGCAACCGCCGATCTGATCGACGAACCGCTGGTTCCAGTCGATCTCGGACGCGTCATCGGCAGGATGATCCAAAGCCGATCCGCCATTCTGGACAGTCGCGACGTGACGATTGTGCTGGCCAGCCGCGATCTGACGATCACCGCGGATCTGCTGCCCGGCCTCTATGTTCTCGGCAGCGAAGCGATGATCGAGACCGTCCTAGACAATTTGATCGACAACGCCGTCTCGTTCTCACCACCGGGCGGCGAGATCCTGGTCCATCTGACCCATGACGGCAGCTTCGCCCATCTGACTGTTTCAGACCGTGGCCCGGGCGTGCCCGAGGAGCAGCTCGAGCGCATCTTCGAACGCTACTACTCCGAGCGCCGTGCCGACGCCGCGGGTGAAGTCGCGGACGAGGCGGGGGCAACCTATTTCGGGATCGGGCTGTGGATCGCGCGGCGCAACGTCGAGGCGATGGACGGTACGATCGCGGCCGAGAACGGGATTCCACAGGGACTGAGAATTCATATCCGGCTGCCGCTGGCGCCTGGCCGGGGCTGAGTCGGCGATCCCCCGACGTCCCCGAATGGAAGCGCGGCTCAAAACCGGGATATGGGTCAAGGCGCTGGTCCGGCGCTGCGATCTCGCCGCCGTCGCGGTGGCGGTGGTGGCGCGCGGCGATGGAGATTCGGGCGCCATCCTGATCAAGCTCAACAGCCGGGACAACGGCTGCTCGGTGCTTGCCCAAGCCCGCGGGCCGGACGGCGAGTTGTTGTGGATGCGGGCGACCGGCGCCGTTCCGGTTATCGAGGCTGACGCCGATACCTATATCGCCCGGCAGCGCCAGCGCGATCCGGATCTCTGGGTCGTCGAGATCGAAAGCCACTCGCTCGACGCCGTCCTCGACGGGCGGATCGTTTGACCGGCACGGCGGCCAATTGGAGACAGGGGTATGGGGTTCAGCATTCTGATCGTCGACGACGAGCCCGATCTGCCGGATCTCTTTCGCCAGCGCTTTCGCCGCGAGGTGCGCCAGGGGCAATATGTTCTGCACTTCGCGGCCTCAGCGGAGGAAGGGTTGCTCCGCCTCGCTGAGCTCGGCCCAGAGCTGATCGTGATCCTCTCCGATATCAACATGCCCGGGATGGACGGGCTGGCGCTATTGCGCGAGATCAAGCATCGCCGCCCGGAACTGCCGGTAGTCATGGTGACGGCTTACGGCGATGACGAGCGCATGCGAACCGCGAAGGAGCTTGGCGCCGCCGCCTTTCTTGCCAAACCGGTCGATTTCGATCGGCTGAAGCAGCATCTGGCAGAGCTGATCCCGCGCTCGCCAAATGCATGACCGGCGTTCGCGGCTCCGGTCGACCGATGTGTTGCCCCGAATTCGTTGCCTTTCCCGCGGCGCGTGTGCTCAGTGCGCCGGGTAATGGCAGGGTGCGGGAAGATGTCGGCGGCAGGGACACAAAAATGGCTAGCAGGACCGACCGCCGCGATGCTCATCCTGCTCGTCGCCGGTGTGGCGCCGTCATCGGCCCTGGGCGACGCCCCGTCGCCCGACAAAGACGCCGTCATAGCTCAGAACCTGTCCGAAATGCTGCGCGACGCGCGAACGGTGATTTCCGACAACGAGGCGCTGATCAACGATCCCGCGCTCGGCGACAAGCATTTAACCGGCCAGAAAGTGCTGGCCGACGCGATAAAGCGCTATCAGAAGACGACCGGCGTCGATCCGACGACAATCGACCCGGCCTCGCGCAACGGACGCCTGATGCGCGCGATGATGAATGCGATCGTCGCGGTAATGGACGACAATCAAATGACGATCAACGAGAAGGGAATCGGGTTCAAGGGCCTGATCCCGGCAGTGTTTGGGCGGCTCGTCAGCGAATCCTTCAACGGCTTGGCAAAGGGTGAAGCTGAAATCAAGGTCACCGCGCCAACTGATCTCGTCCGCAACCGCAAGGCGCTGCCTGACGCGTGGGAGACCAAGGTCATCGAGACCAAGCTCCTCAGTCCCGATTGGCCGCATGGCCAATCCTATTCGGCCACTGTAGACATCGACGGGCGCACGGCGTATCGCATCGCGGTTCCCGAATATTACACGCAGTCTTGTCTTGCCTGTCACGGTACGCCAAAGGGTGAACTCGACATTACCGGCTATCCAAAAGAAGGCCGCAAGCTCGGCGACCTCGGCGGCGTGATGAGCATCACGCTGTTTCGCTGAGGTTGGCGGCGTGGCGGTGGCCCAGATCATGGCTCGGCTGACGATCCGCACCCGGCTCATTCTGCTGTCGAGCGCGCTCCTCTTCGTTCTGGTCGGAACCAATTTCTATCTGAACCGCGAACTCGCCGAGAATTCGGCGGGAATGGTCAAGGCGGCCGAACTGCTCGGAGTCATCGAAGAGGCGAACGGCGCGCAGATCGCCTTTGGCGAGATGCGCTATTGGATGACCGATCTCGCCGTCAGCCTGCTGATGCTCTCCGAACGCAACGCCCACGCAGCCGGCGCGCGCATGGAACAGAACCTCGATCTGCTGGCCAAATACCGTCCGCAGGCCGTCGCCGCGGTGCGAGGCGAACTGGCGCAGTTTGAACAGTTCGCACACAAGGCGGTCGAAGAATACACCGGGGACCACCGGGTAATCGGCAACTCGCTGTTGGCCCAGGCGAGCGAGCACGGCGTCGCCGTCAACCGGTTGCTCGCCGCTACCGTCGCCGAGCTGACCCACGAGGCGGTCGCCGCTCGCGAACACGTCGTCGCCGGAGCGGCGGCGGCCACCCGGGTGTCGCGCATCGTCGTCTCAGCCGCGGTGCTGGTCGGCGCCATCCTGACCTTGCTGGTGCTACGGTCGATCGCCGTTCCGTTGCGTCGGCTGGTGGTCGCGATGAATAGTCTCAACGGCGGCGACCTCGCTGTTTCGATCCCCGCCGCGGGGCCGGACGAGATCGGCGCCATGGCACATACCCTGGCCGCCTTCCGCGACACCCTCGACGCGCTGCGCAAACTGATCGATGAGCAGCGCGAGCGCGAGCGCGAGCTGCGCGCCGCCCATGACCAGCTCAAGGCCGCACAGGCGAATTTGGTCCAGGCGGAAAAAATGGCCTCGCTTGGTCAGCTGACCGCCGGTATCGCACACGAAATCAAAAACCCGCTGAACTTTGTCAACAACTTTGCCGAGCTGTCGCGCGAATTGCTCGGCGAATTGAAGGAGGCCGTCGATTCGGCTCCCGATGGGAAGAGAGCCGAGGATCTCGACGAGCTGATGACAACCCTCGACGGCAACCTTGCCAAGATCGCCGAGCATGGGCGGCGCGCCGACGGAATCGTCAAAAGCATGCTGCTGCATTCGCGCGGCGGCAGCGGCGAGCGTCGGCAAAGCGACCTCAACGCGCTGATCGAGGAAGCTCTCAACCTCGCCTTTCACGGCGCACGCGCCCAGGACCTGAGCTTCAACGTCACGTTGGAGTGCGATCTCGACCCGAGCATCGGCCCGCTCGAAGCCGTCCCGCAGGATCTCACCCGAGTCTTCCTGAATCTCTTCGGCAATGCGTTTTATGCGGTCAACAAGCGCCGCCGCGAAGGCGGCGAGCCGGCTTTTGCTCCGATACTGGCGCTCACGACCCGCAATCGCGGCGACGAAATCGAGGTGCGGGTGCGCGACAACGGCACCGGCATCCCCCCCGAGATCAGAGACAAATTGTTTCAGCCGTTCTTCACCACCAAGCCAACCGGCGAGGGCACCGGGCTCGGCCTGTCGATCAGCTACGACATCGTGGTCCAGGAGCACGGCGGCTCGATCGCCGTCGACAGTCAACCGGGCGAGTTCACCGAGTTCACCCTGCGCCTTCCCCGCAACGTCGCTTCCGCCGCCGCTACGATCGCCACCGGCGCTCCCGCATGAGCCAAGCTAGCCCACCCCCTCATCCCGACGTCGAGATCATCGAGGCAGCCAAAGGTTTCGAGCGCTTTTTGCGGATGGACGTCATCCGCTTTCGCCATCGCCAGTTTTCCGGCGAATGGAGCACGCCGCAAACGCATGACGTGCTGCGGCGCGGTCAGGCGGTAGGGATCGTGCTGTACGATCCCTACCGGGACACGGTCGTACTGATCGAGCAGTTTCGCCTGCCGGCATTGCTGGCCGGCGCGTCACCATGGCAGATCGAGGTGGTCGCCGGTCTGATCGGCGCCGACGAGACGCCGGGAACGGTGGCGATCCGCGAGACGCGCGAGGAATCCGGGCTTGCGCTCGAGGGCGAACTTATCCCGATCCAGCGCTACCTGCCATCTTGCGGCGCCTCGGACGAGAGCGTTTTTCTATTTTGTGCCCGCGTCGATTCGACCTTGGCGACCGGCGTCCACGGCGTGCCCGCGGAGGGCGAAGACATCCGCGTCGTGGTCAAGACCCTGTCCGAAGTCGAAGCGATGCTCGACGCCGGCGCCATCGAGAACGGCCACACCCTCGTCGCCCTTTACTGGCTCCTACGCCACCGCGATCAACTCCGTAGGGGGAAGGGCGAGCCCCTCGCCCCGGCCTCGCTGCCCGCGCGCTGAGGGGGCGAAGAAATGAGGGCAAAATGGTCCACCCACCGGGCACTGCGACCCACCGCAACAGGTGTCGGAAAATTGTCGGCCGCATATGGGTCAGCAAGGCACAGTCGCCCCTCAGCTCCTACAACTGCCAGACCCCGGCGCTCGAATGGGGAAATCAGGGCTGGGAGTTGGGATGTTAGCGGGAAATTAATAGCGTTCGGCTTGAGTTTGTTGAGATAAAGGAAGAGCTGCGGAACCGACGTCGGTGCTGCCAAGGTGGTTGATTGTTACGCTGAAATACCGTAAATCGGATTGGTTGTAGAGACATCCACATGCATATTGACGTCATTGACAGGTTCAGCGAGTTTGAAGCGCGCCGGCACAACTGGGACGCGGTTTACGAGGCTGATCCCGAGGCGCAGTTCTTCCTTTCTTGGCAGTGGCTGGCCGATTGGCTGACCACGCATCGGACAATCTGGTTCATCCTCGCTGCCAAACGCCACGAGACCGACGAAGAATACGCCGCCTTCCTCCCGCTGCGGATGCGGACAGATTTCGACAAGAAGCACGGCTTCACAAACGAGATCTTTCCTGCCGGGGCGGGCTTCTCGGATTATACGGGTATTCTAACCGAGCCCCGGTTTGAGCCCGAGGCGATGCCCGCGTTCGCCGACTACATCAAGCGAAAGCTCAATTGGGCTCAGTTCAAGATCGAAAATCTTACGATGTCGGATCGCCGACGGCGCCTCTTCCTCCGGGCTTTCGATAAAAATCGCTTCGTACATAAACCGATTAGCTATAAATTCCCCGGAGATTCAACCGATCACTCAATTTGCCCTTTAATACATCTGCCAGCAAGCTGGGACGAATACCTCAACATTCTAAGTACCAATAACCGTCAAAAAATTCGGCGGCTATTGAAGAAAGTCGATTTATCAGAAAATTATCGTATAACCTGGTCGGATGCGAAGTCCATCGATGAAAATTTGTCTATGTTGCTTAATTTTTGGAAGATAAAATGGCTCCCGAGCAAAGGTGCGCAGAGAGCCGATGAAATTGTCAGTCTCAATCAGTGGATGCTGAGTCGTTGCGCCAAAAGCGGCGCATTATTTCTTCCGGTATTTTGGCACGGCGACAGACCGGTAGCCGCTCTCGCGACCCTGGTCGATCCGTGCAAGAAATCGCTGTTGTTCTTCATCACCGGGCGAGATGAAACATATCGCGAGATGCCCGCCGGATATTTGTTGCATGCTTACAGCATTCGGCATGCCATTGCTCACGGCTTCACCACCTATGAGTTCTTAAAGGGGAACGAGCCCTATAAATACCTATTTGGCCCCCAGCAAGAGCGCCGCCAGAGGCCGGTGTCGGTGGTGACCAAGACCAATCGCAACCTCGGCGGCAGGTTGGATCCGCGGGGGCTTCCGGCCATGCTCGACATGGCTTTAGAGTTTGAGCATCAGGACGAATTGGCGGACGCTGAACTCGCCTATCGCCAGATCCTGGAGCTGGCGCCGGACAACGCGCTGGCGCTCTACAGGTTCGGCCGATTGAAGGCCGGGAACGGCGCCCACGCCGAAGCGAAGAAGTTGCTCATCCGCTCGGTGGAGGTAGAGCCCGACGGAGACAATACTTGGTTTTGCCTCGCGCAATCGCTTCAGGCGCTTGGAGAAAACGAGGCGGCGCTCGCGGCTTACCGCCAGGTTGCTATACTTCAGCCATTGAACAAACAGGCGAAAGAACTCATCCTCCAGTTGACCGTCGCCGCGGGGCTCGTGCCGGAACCGCCGATAGCGGCGCCCCACCTAATCCCGGTTGCGGATACCGCCCCAAGCTCACCGTCGTCGACCATCTCAGCCGCTATCGATTCTGACTTGGCGCTACAGAAGAAGGTTCAGGAGCTTCGCGCTTTGACTCAACGTTATCATGATACGTTCGTCAACCCTCGCCCGCGATGGTAGCGCAGGGGAATCCCTGACCGAAAGCCACCTCGCCCAAACCGTGATGACCGGTTGTGCAAGCCGCGTTAAAGATTTGCCGATAGAATTCGGATAAGCTTGTCCGAAACAAGAGTTTGTTATGACTCGTCTCGGCAATCTGTTGCGCACAGCACTAAGAGAATGATTCGTAGGACCATCAAACGACCGACAGGAGGGATAATAATGCCAGTATACGATGGATCATCGGTAAGAGGATATTTCGAACATCTGCGTATGGGTGCGCTGATGCAGAGCAGAATTGAGGAATTTGTTGACGAATATCAGGCCGCTAACGGGTTATTACCCGAGTTTATATTTGTCGAGAACCCGATCAACGCATTGGGAGGAATTGATTTTTCAAATCTGATTTTATTATCTGGGACAATGTATATGGAATTTTCCTTAAATCAACCCAATCGGACGATTACGTTCCTTAATATTGACATGAGTATAAATCGAATTGTAATGTCCGGTCTGCAGCAAGCATCATTCAGCGGGCCATTTGCAGAGAACTCGCGTCTAACCGTACAAATCTTCAGGAACATGGAAGTAGTGGGATTTTTTGAGGCATCGGGCGACAACTGCGGCGATCTGCTGGATATGCTCAAAAAATATTTCATTCCTTCGATCAACGGGTAAATTGTATGGGTCTGTCTGCTCAGCAGTTCGTTTGTTGAGAGACCCCCGCATCTGGCAATATCTCGCCGGCACGAGCCCAATGGGCGTCCTCAGAGCGCGGGTGCAGTCTGTGGTTGTCCCTCGGCGATACCCCGTTGTCACTGCGCGGAAAATTCCTTGAAGTGCTTCGACAGCGCCAAGCCCTGGCTCTGGTAGGATGACCCGATGGCACGGCCGTAGAGCTTGTCCGGGCGGGCGATCAGCCGCTCGTAGACCAGCCGTCCGAGCACTTGCCCATCCTCGATCAGAAACGGCACCTCGTGCGAACGTACCTCGAGCACGGCGCGGCTGCCGGCGCCGCCGGTCTCGGAGGTGCCGAAGCCCGGATCGAAAAACCCTGCGAAATGTACCCGGAACTCGCCGACAAAGGTGTGATAAGGCAGCATCTCGGCGGCATGGTCGGGCGGTACCACGACCGCCTCGCGCGACGCCAGGATGTAGAAATCATGCGGGTCGAGCACGATCCCGCCGACCGGCCCCGGCCCGCGATGGGCATAGACCGGCTCCCAGAAATCGCGCGGGTCGTAGTAATGGACCCGATCGACATCGACCAGATCGGTGTGGCGACGCGCCTTGTAGCCGACGACGCCGCTGTCCCCATCCCCGGCGACGTCGACGCTAAAGGCGAGCCCGTCTCGGATCGCCTCGCGCGCCGGGGTCTCGCCCGGGCGCAATTCGAACAGCCCGACCTCGTCATGCAGCCGCCGCAGCGCGGTGTCGCTGAATGCCGGCGAGCCGCGGCGGATGCGCAATTGCACAAGGCTCGACCCGGTTCGCGCCAGAATGCTGAATGAGCGCGGCGAAATCTCGGCGTAGAGCGGCCCTTTGTAGCCCTCGCGGACCCGGTCGAACTCGGTGCCGTGGTCGGTGATCACCCTGGCGAAGACATCGAGCCGGCCGATCGAGCTTTTCGGGTTGGCAAGCGCCGAGGTGCGTTTTCGTAGCGCCACATATTCAAGCAATGGCACGATATAGACGCAATCCTTTTCGAGCACCGCGCCCTGGGTCAGATCGATCCGGTGCATCGACAGCAGGTCGAGCTTGTTACGCACACTCTCCCTGGAACCCGGCAAAAAGCTTGCCCTGACCCGATACGCGACTTCGCCCAGACGCAGGTCGATGCTCGCCGGCTGGATTTGCTCGTCAGCGATCGGCTGCGGCGACAGGATCTCGCGCCCCACCGCAATCGCCTCGCGCAACATCTGCGACGGCATCAGCCCGGTCGAACGGTCGGTGTCGGCAGGCTCCGGTGCGGGGAAAAGCGCGGCCTCGCGGGCTTCGGTCATAGAACAGCTTTCACTCAAATCGGCCGCTCCGTTCTAAGCCAACGGATCGGCCGCGGGAATAGCTGACCCGATGACCCTTGGCCCGGCGCCGTCGGAATAGGGGCGCGCCGCGCCGTTGCTCGACCTGAAACCGTCAACAGGTTCCGGGTTCGCCGATCGTCGCCTCTTTATTAGGCAGATTTCGAGTGCGGAACTCGCCTGAAAAAGGCACGTTGATAAAATGACCGCGCGTTCTCTCCGATCAAGGGTCGGTAAGCGGTGATGCAATCCGGGGAACTCCTCTCGGGAGAAGACCCATGCAAGATCCGCAAGCTTTGCGTGACCTCGCCGAACGATGTCGAAGACGCGCGAAGATCTCGGTAAAGCGAGAAGTTGTCGAGCAGTTGTGCCTCTGGGCTAGCGAGTTGACTGATGCGGCCGATGAAATTGAGCGGGGCGCGGTCCAGCAGCAAGAGATGATCAGGCTCGGGAAGCGGATCAGTTAGCACGGTGGGATGCCCTACTGCAGCTCCGCTGTCCAATCCCGAGCGGTGGCGACAAAAAGCGAGCGAGCGGACCTCTTCAATGAAACCACCGCAGCGAAGTGGCGCCTAACGGGGTCGCCGCTGCCGCTATGGCGGCCTGCTCGGCCGCCGGGCTTTTGCCGGCGAGGCTACAGCATGGCGCGAAATCTTGGCAGCCAAGGCGCCGTAGGTGAACGGCTTGACCATCAGCTCGACACCGGGATCGAGCGTGCCGTTATGAACGATGGCGTTGCGCGCATATCCGGTCGTGTACAGCACCCGCAAGTCGGGCCGCATTTCACGCGCGGTGTCGGCGAGCTGCCTGCCGTTAAGGCCGCCCGGCAGCCCGACATCGGTAAACAGAAGCCGGGTCTGCGGATGATCTGCCAGTAGCCGCAGCGCGGCAGGGCCATCCGCCGCCTTGAGCACGCCATAGCCGAGTTCTTCGAGCATGCCAACAGTCGAGGCGCGAACGTCGTCCTCGTCCTCGACCACCAGGATCAGCTCGGCCTTGCTGCCGCTGGGGGTGGCGCCCGACTGAGCCGAGATTTCCGCCGAGGCCTCAGCCGACACCAGCCGCCGCAGGTACATCTTGACCGTCGTGCCCTGGCCCGGTTCGCTGTAGACCTTGATGTGGCCGCCGGATTGCTTGATGAAGCCATAGACCTGGGACAGGCCCAGCCCGGTGCCCTGGCCAACCTCTTTGGTCGTGAAAAACGGGTCGAAGGCCTGCCTCAGCACCTCCCTGGTCATGCCGGCGCCATCGTCGGTAATCGCCAGCAGCACGAATTGGCCGGCGACGACCTCCTCGTGCGAGCTGGCATAGGCTTCATCGAGGAAAGTGTTGGCTGTCTCGATCGTCAGCCTGCCGCCGCTCGGCATGGCGTCGCGTGCGTTGACCGCAAGGTTGATAATCGCGCTTTCCAGTTGGTTGCTGTCGGCCGAGACCGGCCAGAGACCACCAGCGAGCACCGTCTCGATCTTGATCGTTTCATCGAGGGTCCGCCGCAGCAGCTCAGACATGCCGGCGACCAGGCGATTGAGGTCCAGAGCCTGTGGCGACAGGGGCTGGCGGCGGGCAAAAGCGAGAAGCTGCTGGGTCAGCGCAGCCGCACGCTCGGCGCTGCGGATCGCCGGCTGGATCTGCTCCCAACCGTTCTCGGCGGTGATGCTGTCGCCGCGCATCAGCCTACGATGCGCGGTGTCGAGGCTGCCCAGGATGACCTGAAGCAAATTATTGAAATCGTGAGCAATGCCGCCGGTGAGTTGCCCGAGAACCTCGATCTTTTGCAGATGACGCAGGACCTCCTCGGCCCGCTCGCGCCGCTGCATCTCGGAGAGCAGGTCGCTGTTCGCGGTCGCGAGGTCACGGGCTTGGCTTTCGAGATCGGCATTAGCCTCTTTCAGCTCCGCCTGCGCCGCTTCGAGAATCCGCGTACGTTCAGCCACCCGGCTTTCGAGCGTCGCCAATAGGTTGGTGTTGTCCTGCTGCCGGCGATGCAGTGCATCTGCCATATCGTCGAAGGTACGACCGAGCTGGGCAATCTCCGAGCCACCTCGCCCGAGATCGCTGCGCGCCGCAAAATTGCCCTGCCGCCAGTGCGCCGACGCCTCCGCCAGTTTGGCGATCGGACGAGATATGAAGTAGCGGCCCCCCAGCCAAGCCACTAACAGGCCGACCGCGAGGCCGATGCCTATCAGGATGAAACCGAACCTCGACGCGTCGTTCACCGCGGCAAAGGCTTTCGCCGTCGTTAGACCGACGCCGACAAAGAGCCCGATGGCAGGTGACGACTGCACTGGGACGTAGCCGAGGATCCGGCGAACGCCGTCGACCCCGACGATCTCCGCCGTCCCCGGCTCCTCAGCGAAAATGAAAGGTCGATAGATCTCGGCAAATTTGGTCCCGACATATTTGGCATTGTCGGGGAGCCGAACGAGAATCACGCCGTTGCGGTCGGCGATCGCCAACGTCGCGTCTTTGTTGATCTGCCGATCGGTTTGAAAATATCGAGCTAGCCAGTCGATATCGAGAGAGATGTAAACCGCGCCGCCGATACGGCCGTCCGGATCCAAAAACGGCAGGGCGAGCGGCAGGATCGGCCTTTTGACGAGGCGCCCGATCAAGTAATCCCCGATGACGAACTTTCCGCTTCGGATCGCCTCGTTAAAAAACCAACGATCGGCCGCACTGGCCCCAGGTGGAATCGGCCGGCTCGAACAAAACACATTCCCATTTAGTTCGATGGCTCCCATCGCCACATATTGCGGGAAGTCCTTGGTCAGGAGGGCGGCATAATCGGAGCAGGCGGCGGTGTCATGATTTCGCACCGAGGGGAGATTGGCCAAGGCGACAGCCAAAGCATGGCCGTTTTCTATGATCCGATCGAGTTCGCCCGTGGCAAATTGGGCGAGCCGCAGGGCATCTTGGCGCACCTCGGCCTCGCGCGACCGTTTGAGTTCAATCTCGTTGTAGGCCTGGATCGCCAGCGCCGGCAGGATCGCCATCAAGACGAGGGCGAATAGCCGGGCGAGTAGGTTCGTTCGCGGCCGACTGGTTCCGGCGGGAACGACCTGCACCCCTTCGGCCGTGTCCGCATCGATTGGCATGCCGTCCCTCCGGGTGCCGATTGCGCTCGTTTTGGGGTCGAGCATTGTATTCGACATTTTGCCTTGATGGCTGCCATCAGGTCGAGGCCGGTGGCCGACCACTATGCGGAGTTGATGAACGCGCCCAATTGGCGGGACCGGCTTCGGTCCCGGAGCGACAGAGATTCGCGAGCGCGATGCTATAATAAGAAGCTGAGGGATACTATAAAAGTTTTCACTTTAGTAAGACAAAAATTCCAAACTTGTCTGATTGGTAAATCGATATATCAATTGAGACGCTGCGGCTAGGGAACAAATTCTTCGTGAGGTTTGTTGTTGATATATCGGTAACAAGTTTGAGGTGAGAGTATGTCCGTTGAACTTCGCGTATCAGCTGATGAACTATCACATGCTATGGACAACATGAGAATGTGGCTGGATGACAATAAGATCAGCCCGACGAGCTTCAGGTATAACAAGGGGGCCGATGAAACGTTTATTGTGGTGCTGGCCTTCGCCGACGCGATCGCGGCGAATGCCTTCGCCCACGCCTTTAACGGTAGGCTGCGGCAGTAATTTGCGTGAGCATTTCGTGTCCCCCAAAATGCCGACGTGCGCTTCCCGGGATCGTCGTGTCCGCCGGACCGAGAGCGAGATCGAGCGGGCGGCACGGCCCATCCTTCGATCCATCGCCGAGGGCGACGCTTGCAAACCCAGGGAAGCGCCTTGCATATGCTTGCCCGCTTCTGTATCCAACCCCTCGCCGCGGTCATCGACACCGTCACGGGCACCCGTAGCTCAGCTGGATAGAGCGCTGCCCTCCGAAGGCAGAGGTCGTGAGTTCGAATCTCGCCGGGTGCGCCAACTTTATCAAACGGTCACCGTTCGATGGCTGGGGCTCAGGCGGGTTACCGGCGAGCGGCCCGACCGCGGCGTATCCCGGCCGGAGCATGGCTGCAGTTTCTTAAAGCCTTGTTAATACATTAGGCGCATCGTAGGACGCGATTGACGCAATTTTGACGGGTGCGTCTTCAATGATCACAACGCAACGGATTGCCGAATTTGCCAGCTGGTTGGAGGAGGTCGACCCTGGCTTCCTGGTGTCGGTGATTCTGGCGGAAACTGGCGAGGATTACCGGGGACGCGATCTATTCGACCAAGTGGCGAGGATCATTGAGATCTTCGGGGTAGCTGGGGCCGGAAAAATCGTCGGCTGCCATTGACGCAATCAACCGCTCGGGGCCTCCTCAACCAGCTAGGTTAGCTTTCGCCGCAGTCCCGCGGAGGGTAGGCGGAGCAAGCATCATCGGAGTCTCGGGTTTCGGCCACAGTTGTACGGTAATGGGGGTAGTTGTCGCTTTTATTGATTAATGCATACCGCCGCGATCGTCTTGGGAGGGGGGCCGGCTCGACGCCGATCTCGTGCCGATTGCGGCGCAACCTGGGTTGGCCCACTCAACGCCGATCTCGTGCCGATTGCGGCGCAACCTGCCAGCGTCCACAGGATCAGCAGCGCGGCAATTACCCTAAGCCTATTCATCCCGCCCTTGAGTTACCGATGTTCGGTGGTCAGCCGGGCCACACGCCGAGAAATCCCGCCTCGCCTTACCGGTCAGCGCCCGGCGCGCCCATATTACCAACATGGTGAAGCTGCATCCTCACGCTGAGGCGATCTACAGCGTCGTACCGCTGGTCGATGGAACGTTCGGGGTTCGAAGTCGTCGTCCCGGATACGCACCCCACCCGTATCAGGGGCTTCGTGACCGAGGCAGAAGCCGAAGCGTGGATCACGGCGCACAAGCTGCACGTGCAGCTGAACCCGCCATATCGGCGGCCCAAACCAGGCGGCGGTTCGCCATAACCCCTCGCCCGGCAGCCTTCGCGATGAAGTGCGGCCTGGGCCAGCGATTGGCGCGATTGGCCTCGTTGCTGCGGGTTCAGCCGCCACCGATCGTAATTTCTACCCGCCGGCTTGCAATGCCCGGGTCGCCGCCGGTCTGCCCGCGCCCCTTACGGATCAATCGGTTCGCGGCAACCCCGTCCGCCGACAACGCGTCCGCCACGGTCTGCGCCCGCTGTTGAGACAACAGCACGTCGGCCGGCGGGCTGCCGGCGCTGTCGGTATATCCGCTGACCGTAACCGGCGCGGTAGGCTCGGCGTTCGCGCGCTGCGCCGCCTCGGCGATCAAACTGCGCGCTGGCGCATCGAGCTGGGCCGAGCGTTCTTGGAAATACACGACATAAGGCGAATTGTTCGGGCCAAAGGAGGAGCAGGCCGACAACAACACCAGAAGCCACAAAAGGGGCACGAACCGCATCGACAGCTCCCTTTGGGGGACGTGAATACCGACCAGCTTACCAGAGCTTCGCGTGCGGGGCGAGATCAGGAATGCGCTCCCGCGCCGTGCGCGATATGATCCGCGTGGTGGCCGATTGGAGCCGTAGAAAACGGCGCTGGCGGCGTCAAAACGGGAGGAGCGACAATGGATCTGATCCTGATAATCCTCATACTGGTCCTCCTGTTCGGGGGCGGTTTTGGCTATTCGCGCTACGGCTACCGCGGTGGGATCGGCATCGGGGGTATCTTGCTGATTATCCTGATTGTGTATCTTCTGGTCGGCCGCGGAAGGTTTTAACGCGGTAGGAAGTCTGCGCCGGAAGGATCATGGCGGAGTGGATCTGAGGACCTCGGCCAATTCGCGGGTGCCAAGCGGCATTGGTAAACATTGTCACTACGGATAACCCGGCTTGCCGCCGAGAAGTTCCGCTCGATATGAGCGTCAGCGGGACGGAGCGACGGTGGGACGAATAATTGCTTGGGTGATTGTCGTCAGCGGCTTGACGCTCGCGCTTTCAGCCTGCTCAACAAAGGCGATCGATATAATCTGTCCCCCCGCGGGTCAGTGTCCAAACACCGTCTCAGGGCACGGCGGCGGCTACTGAGCTGACGCTTGTGCGATCGTCGGCGTGGCGGTAAGGCAAGTAGCGCGGCGACCACATCTTGGCCCGGATCGCAGCCTCGATCGCGTCGGTCTCGACTCCCTCCGTCAGCCGCTCCTGGTGCGCCTGGATGGCTGTCGCCAACGCCACCGCAAAGGCGACATCGCGCAGTGCGGTCACCGGAGGCAGCAGATTATTGGCGGAATCGTCGCGGGCCGGCGACGCGGCGGCCAAGGCCTTTGCCGCCGCCATGAACATCGTATCGGTGACCCGCCGCGCCTTGACCGCAACCGCCCCCAAGCCCACCCCTGGGAAGATGTAGGAATTGTTGGTCTGATCGACCTTGAACTTAACGCCGTTGCGGACCAGCGGCGGAAATGGGCTGCCCGTGCCGATCACCGCCCGCCCGGTGCTCCAGCGCTCGATGTCTTCGGGGGTCGCCTCCGTACGCGAGGTCGGGTTCGACAGCGGAAAAATCACCGGCCGATGATCATTTCGCGCCATCGCCCGCACGACCGTCTCGGAGAACGCCGCGGGTTGGCCGGAGACCCCGATCAGCACGGTCGGCTTGGCGTTTTTGACGACATCGAGCAGCGAGATCTTGTGCGGATCATCAAGTGTCCAGGTTTCGATCGCCGCTCGCCGCTGCACAAAGGGAAGCTGAAACGGTTCGATCCCACTCATGCCGTCGACCAAAAGACCGTCGCGGTCGACCATATAAAAACGCGCCGCCGCACTGCCTTCCGGCAATCCGGCCTCGACCATCATTTTCAGCAGCAGGCCGGCAATGCCGCAGCCGGCCGACCCCGCCCCCAATACCGCAATCCGCTGCTCGCTCAGGGGCACCCCGGTGACGTTGATCGCCGACAGCAGAGTCCCCGCCGCAACCGCCGCAGTGCCCTGGATATCGTCGTTGAACGTGCACAGGCGGTCGCGATAGCGTTCAAGCAGCCGCGAGGCGTTGTTTTTGGCGAAGTCCTCCCATTGCAGCAGCACATGCGGCCAGCGATGCATGATCGCGCTGACGACCGCGTCGACAAAATCGTCGTATTCCTGGCCGCGCACCCGCTCATGGCGCCAGCCGAGATAGAGCGGATCGGTCAGACGCTCCTGGTTGTCGGTGCCGACATCAAGCATGATTGGCAAGGTCGTCGCCGGATGAAGACCGCCGCAGGCTGTGTAGAGCGCGAGCTTGCCGATCGGAATGCCCATGCCGCCGGCGCCCTGGTCGCCGAGCCCGAGGATGCGCTCGCCGTCGGTCAGCACGATCGCCTCGACCTGGTCGAAGCGCGGATTGGCAAGGATCTGCTTCAGACGCCGCTTGTGCGGCAGGCTCAGAAACAGGCCGCGCGGTTTGCGAAACAGCTGGCTGAACTGCTGGCACCCGGCGCCGACGGTCGGGGTGTAGACCAGCGGCAGCAACTCCTCGAGGTTCTGCTCCAACAGTGCAAAGAACAGGGTCTCGTTGTTGTCGTGCAATTCGCTCAGAAAGGCGTAGCGCTCGAGATCGTTGGCAAACCGGCGCAAGACGGTCAGGCGGCGCGAGACCTGCACCTCCAACGTGCCGATATGCGGCGGCAGCAGACCGTGCAGACCGAAAGCGTCGCGCTCGGCCTCGGTGAAGGCGGTGCCCTTGTTGAGGAGGGGGTCGGCGAGCAATTCCCAGCCGGTCAACGGCGTGACCAAGCTACCGGCTTCCGTCATCGCCGGTCGTCCGGGTATACGCGGCATATCGGCGCTTACCCCAGGCGCCGCCGGTAGAGCGCGATCAGCCGCTCCCAGTGGCGCTCAGCGGCCGGCTTGTCGTAGCACCAGCGCTGCGGGAACGCGAAGCCGTGGTGGACGCCGGGGTAAAGCTCGATCTCCCCCGCTGTGCCGGCCCGGCGAAACAGGCCGCGCAATTCCTCGACCATCGGCAACGGCGCCAGCTCGTCATGCTCGGCGCAAGCGATGTAGAGCTCGCCTTTGACCCGGCCGAGCGACAGATGCGGGCTTTCTTCGGCGTCGTTGATCAGCCAGGTGCCATAGAACGAGGCGGCGGCGATAATTCGGTCGGGATAACGCGCCGCGGCGGCGAGTGCATAGGGACCGCTCATGCAATAGCCGTGGGCGCCCGCGGGCCCCGGCTTGACCTCGCTCTGGCGGTCGAGGTAGGCGAGCATCGTGCCGACATCCTCCATGACCGGGGGGATCGTCATCTTGGTGCGCACCGCTCGCATGCGCTCGCGCTCAGAGCTGCCCTGATCGAGCACGTCGGGCCCAAAGATCGTGTCGCGACCGACGCGGTAATAGAGATTGGGCAGCAGCACGTAATAGCCGACCGTGGCGAGCCGGCGGGCCATGTCGCGCAATTCCTCGCGGATCCCCGGCGCATCCATCAGCAAAAAGACGGCCGGATACGGCCCGCCGCGTTCGGGATGGCAGATAAAGGTCTCCATCGCGCCATCCTTGGTCGAGATGTCCAAGGTCTGTTCGATCACCTAGTCGCCTCCCTATTACATTCACCCCGGCGAAGGCCGGTACGCATTTCTGCAATTTGAGTGGTGCAAATCAGACAGATGGCTCCGGTGACACAGTCCGTGAGCAGGGAAAATCTCAATCGCGGGACCAGGCGATTTGGTATGGCGTCGGATGGAACTTCGGCGATCCGCAAGGCACCCATCGCCAAATAAAAGCCCTCGGCAAACGGATCCGCCGAAACGTCGATCTCCTCGAATCCCAGCCTTCGGGCCAAGGCCAAAAAATGTCGTGCCAATCGCTGCCCGCGACCACTGCGAACGCGCTCCGGGTCGACGAACAGAAACTCAATCTCTCCGCAAGGAGGCTGACCGCTCAGGCCATAAAATCCAGTGATCGTGCCGCCTTCGTCGAGCACGTAGAAGGGGCATTTCGCGATAGCCTCGGGGTCTACGGTCAGAGGGGCGCAACATGCTTCCATGAAAGCGGCGTCATAACCCCACAATGCTTTGGACCGCAGCGCAAGCGCACTGAGGTTCGCAGCCTCACATGGTAGAGCGCGACGAATTTCTGCCTGCAGCACGATTATGCTTCCGGCTTTTACGAAGGGAACAATCGACCGCGGGCGCGGGTATCATCTGTCTGATTAGCACCATTAGATCACCTGCTTCTCGCGCAGTTGCTTGATTTCGTCCTGTGTGTACCCGGCGATGTTTTTCAGCACGTCTTCGGTATGCTCGCCTTTGAGCGGCGCGCGCGAGGGCTGGAATGGCGAGTCCGACAGCCGAACCGGGCAGCCGATCATCGAAAACCGGCCGCGGGTCGGGTGGTCGAGGTCGAACACCGTGCCGCGCTCGCGCAGATGCGGGTCGCTCAGCACTTCGGCAGTGTCGAGCACCGCGCCGCACGGGATGCCGCGCCCGGCGAACGCCTTCATGACCTCATGCTTTTCGCGAGTCCGCGTCCAGCTTTCGATCGTCTCGGTCAGCGCTGCCTGGTTCTTGGCGCGCGCAGAAGGCGTCGCAAAGCGCTCGTCGGTGCGCAATTCCGGACGGCCAATCACCTCGGTCACGGCCGCGAACATCTCCGGGTTGTCGGGCGGCACGATCATATAGACATAGTCGTTCCGTCCGCTCCCAGCGCAGCGCACGAGATCCGACCAGCCGCCGGTCGCCGAACGGTTGCCGGTCCGTTCGAGCGGTTTTCCAGTGGCCAGGGTCCCGGTGTATTTGACCCGGGTCAGGTTCAGCACCGCTTCCTGCATCGCCACCTCGACGAGCTGGCCGCGACCCGTCTGCCCGCGCTGAACAAGGGCGGCGAGGATCGCGATCGCCAGATGCATGCCTGTCCCGGAATCGCCGATATTGGCGCCGTTGACCATTGGCGGACCATCCGCCTCGCCGGTAACGCTCATCGCCCCCGAGGTCGCCTGTGCCACCGGCTCGAAGCATTTGAAGTCGCTGTAGGGGCCGTAGGAGCCGAAGCCCTTGACCGAGGCGTAGATCGCGCGCGGGTTGAGCTTATGGACCGCCTCCCACCCGAGGCCCAGCCGCTCCATGACCCCTGGCCCCAGATTCTCGGCGACGATGTCGGCTTCGGCGACAAGGCGGCGGGCGATCTCCTTGCCCTCCTCGGTCTTCAGATCGAGGACGGTGCTGCGCTTCGAACTGTTGAGCAGCAGAAAGAAAAAGCTGTCGAGGTTCGGATTGTCCATGTTCCACAGCCGGCGCGCGCGGTCGCCATGGGGCGGACGCTCGATCTTGATCACGTCGGCGCCGAGCCAGGCCAGCATCTGGGTGCATGACGGACCGGCCTGGTCGTGGGTGAAGTCGATGACGCGAATGCCCTCGAGCGCCTGGCTCATGTTGACGTTCCTTCCGTCGGTGATAGCGTATTGCCGACCAAGGTGTCATCCTTCGGGGGTGCGGTCCACCGATTGGTCGATCCGCGCGATGATTTCGGCCGGCAACGGCCCCGCCTCGGCCGCGGCGACGCACTCGGCCAACTCGGTGCGGTTCTTGACCCCGAGCACCAGGGTGTCGACGCCGAGCGACAGCGCGTAACGGTGGGCCAATGCAGCGGGACTGGCGCCAAGCTCGGCGGCCAGGCGGCGAAAGGCAGCGGCCCGCGCAAAATCGCGCATCTCTGGGTGATCGGCCGGCAACGGGCGGTCGATCGCGTCGGTCAAGGCGCCGGCCTGCACTGCGCGAATGCCCATCACCCCGATCCCATTGGTATGAGCCGCCTCCATCACCGCGCGCGGCTTTGCCGGTCCGTCGAAGAATTTGAGCCCACCAGGCGAGTCGAGCAGATTGGCGATGCATTGCACCGCCGCGGGCGCCGGGGTCTCGCCGAGCAGCCGGATGATCGTGTCCGGATGGCCGATGCCGGTCAGGCCCCACGCGCCAATCAATCCCTCGGCGACGAGCCGTTCAAAAACCGGGCGGACATGTTCGACAAACGTTCTGTAAAGCGTCATCCGCACGGCGGCGGCGGGCCATCGCGCGCGGTGGTCCGAAATCGGGTACGACATTCGAATGCAGGAAGAACGAATCGAGCCGGTCGAGGTGCAGCCGGCGCAGGCTTCCCTCGATCGAGCGGCGCAGAATGGGCTCTATCTCGCCGGGCGGCGGCTCGCCCAGATTGCACTTGCTGGTGACCCGCACCCCATCTGGCAGCCTTCCGGAAAAGGCTGCGCCGACAACCTCCTCGGCCTTGCGGTTGCCATAGCTCGGCGCCAGGTCGAGCAGGTCGATGCCGGCCTCGACCGCCGCATGCACGGTCGCGACGCATTCCTCGAATGTGGTCTCGCCCCACACCATGCCGAGCCCGCCGCCGCCCAAGGTCAGCGCCGAAACCGGCCACAGTTTGCCTAATTGCCTCTGCTGCATGACCGTCCTCCCAAATGTCGCCGGTCGTCCTCACCGATCTTACCGCTTGCACAGCCGGACTGCATCCGCCCGCGCCTTGACAGGGTTTCGCGCCGCCTCCTAAATGCCGCCGGCCGGAGCGGGCGCGTAGCTCAGCGGGAGAGCACACCCTTCACACGGGTGGGGTCACAGGTTCAATCCCTGTCGCGCCCACCAGCTCTTTCAACAACCCACACCGAATTCGAACTCCGGCCGGGCGTCGTTATCCATGCCTAGGGCTTTTTCGACGCGAGTACCGCTGCCGCCGCGTTCCGGGATGGGTGCGCGGTGTCGAGCCCGCGTTGCGCCTTGGCGAGATACCCCGCCCTTCGCTCCGGCGTCATGCGGTGCATACGCTCGGCCATCCTCGCTACAAGCCTGGGCGAAACGTTGACCTCGTCTCCGCGGTCGGTGGTCAGAGTCGGCATACGCACTCCTCCATCAGGGTGAACCGCAAATATAGCAGCCGAATAGCGACATGAGGCTACCACGGTTGCGACGGGGCCGGGCGTTTCGGCGTTAGAGCGAGCGTGCGGGAGAGGGCGGCGTAGACTGGGAAAATTCACAAAATCACGCTTTTGACGAATTCAGTTTCATGTAATCTTCTAGCGAATATCCAATTCGGGAGGAAAACAAATGGCGACGCCAACCGAGAATGTGGCGGGCGGTCTGCCGCCGAGCAACACCGTTCGGTGGTCACCGCAGCGCAAAGCGTCGGTGGTGGAAGCGGTTCGAAGCGGCCTAATCGGCCTCGATGAGGCATGCCGGCGCTACCAGCTTTCGGCCGAAGAATTTCTGGAGTGGCAGCAGGCGCTAAAAGTCCACGGTATCGGAGGGCTGAGCGTCACCCGATCTAAATATTATCGTCATATCCCAAGCACCGATGGCCGTTGGCGAGCCCGCGGCGGCCAAGGTGCGACTGATATTGTGGCGCCGCGATCGCCGCCATCAGATTGAGGACCGGGACCGAGCTGCGGTCAAATAGAAGTAGTGATCAGGACGATGCCGCCGGCAACTAACGCTCCGCCCGATATGACCCCTAGGGCCCCCCTGAGAGGAGACGGCAGCACAGCGATCCCCCACAGCAGCATCCCAACGACGACGAGGGCTATCCCTAGAATTCTGCGAGGTCGCGCCGTCCTCAGCCACCTCTCAGCCGCTAGGCGTCAACTCTGCATTCTCCAGGCGCTCGACAAGGACAGCCCGATCGGACAAATGGTGCACTGCACACCGGTTGGGGCACAGGTTCAATCCCTCTCGCACCCACCATTTGCCCGCCACATTATATGCTTTGATCGACAGGCGCGTAGCTCAGTGGCAGAGCGCTCCTACCACATGGGAGAGGTCAGGGGTTCGATTCCCTTTCGCGCCTACCACGCCTCGTTGCGGACGTCCGCCCGCCCTATCGACCGCGGCCGCGCGCCGGCGTAGGCTTCGCCCTCGCAGCGGAATGCGGAGGGGGATCATGCAAGTCACGCGGATCGGCGATTTCGAGGTTCATCGCGTCACCGAGTACGAGGGGCCGTTTCTCGGCCCCGCGGATTTCTTTCCCGATTTCGACGCCGAGGTGTTGCGCGCCAACGCCGGACTTGACCGGGCCGCGGCTGATCGACCCGGCGACCGGCAGGCTGATCTTCAGCTTCCACACCTTTGTGGTCAAAACCGGCCGTCACACGATCCTGATCAATTCCTGCCTCGGCAACGACAAGGAACGCCCGACCCGGCCGCAATTCCATCGGCATGCGCACCAATTATCTCGCCGATCTGGCCGCCGCCGGGGTCAGGCCGGAGCAGGTCGACTATGTCATGTGCACGCATCTGCACTGGGATCATGTCGGCTGGAACACGCGGCTCGAAAACGGCAGCTGGGTCCCGACCTTTCCCAATGCGCGCTATGTCATGGCGCGGCGCGAGTACAGCCATTGGGAAGGCGCGTTCCGCAGCCCGGCGAGGATTCGCCGCATCGCCGCGCCTTTGAGGACAGCGTACTGCCGGTGGTGCGCACCGGCCAGTCGCAATTGGTCGACGACGATTTCGCGCTCGAAGACGGGCTGTGGTTCGAGGCGGCGCCGGGCCACACGCCGGGCAATGTCGTGATCCATGCCCGCTCGCGGCGACGAGACCGCGCCGTCTTTCTCGGCGACGTGCTGCACCATCCGATCCAGCTGATCAAAGCCGGAATGGTCGACCTTTGCCTGCAGCGACCGCGATTTGTCGCGCAAGACCCGCACCCGGCTTGTCGAAGAGCATGCCGAGCGCGGCACCCGGCTGCTGCCGGCGCATTTCCCGGCGCCGACCGTCGGACGCATCGTCCGCCACGGCAGCGCCTACCGCTACGAATTCGAGTAACTGCAGGCGTTCGCGGCCGGTAGAGCCAACGAGTGGCTTCGGACGAACCCGAACGCCTTCCTCCTCCGCCATTCTGGCGGACACGCTATTTCGCTCTCGATGTGCTGGCGCGCCGCGATTACCTCGATCCGATCGAGATCGCCCGGATCGTTCAACACCCCGAGCGCCGCCGGATCCAAGCAGACGGCCGCATCCGCCTTTCGGGATACGCCGCGAGTCTCGGCGGTTACCTGCGTGTCGTGCTACTGTCGGACGGAGAGACCGTCCACAACGCCTTCCATGACGAGGACTACCGGCCGTGACCGTCAAGCTCTCATACGACAAATCGACGGACAGCCTTTATATCGAGTTGAGACCGTTACCCGCGAAGCGCACGCGGGAACTTCAAGAGGACGTCAATATCGACCTCGGCGAGGATGGTCAGCCGGTCGGCTATGACGTGCAGCACGCATCGGCGAAGCGAGATCTGATCATGTCGATCATTCTGGAGAGTGAGCCGAGCGTCGCCGCCGAGTGAGATTTGGCCGCATTCCCGGCGGAGCGGCAAGACAAGTCACGGGACGCTGGCTCAGTCGGGCGCGATCAGCAGAGGAGCCAAGAATGACCAAAATGACGGGGGGCGCGGCGCTGGTCGAGATGCTGTGCCGCAACGGCGTCGACACGATCTTTGCGTTGCCGGGCGTGCAGAACGACGCGCTGTTCGTCGCCTTTTACGATGCCGGCGAGGCATTGCGGGTGATCCATACCCGCCACGAGCAGGGTGCGGCCTACATGGCCTTTGGCTATGCGCGGGCGACCGGCAAGGTCGGCGCCTATGCGGTCGTGCCGGGTCCGGGTTTTCTCAACACCACCGCGGCACTGCCGACCGCCTACGCGACCAACGCGCCGGTATTGTGCATCAGCGGCCAGGTGCAGTCCGACATGATCGGGCGCGGCTATGGCCTGTTGCACGAGATCCCCGACCAGCTCGGCATCCTGCGCAGCCTGACAAAATGGGCCGCGCGCATCGACCATCCGACCGAGGCCGGCAAGCGCGTCAACGAGGCGTTCCGCCAATTGCGCGACGGCCGCCCGCGCCCGGTCGGGCTCGAAATCCCGCCCGATGTGCTGGCGCTCGCGACCGAAGTCGCGCTGCCCGCAGCGGAAGCGCGCCGCCGCCGATCACCGAGCCCGACCCCGACCAGATCGACAAGGCGGCCGCACTGCTCGCCGCGGCAAAAAAGCCGCTGATCTTTGTCGGCGGCGGCGCGGTCGACGCCGCCGAGGAGGTGCTGGCGATCGCCGAAATGCTGCAGGCCCCGGTCGTCAGCTCTACCGGCGGCAAGGGCATCGTCAGCGACCGCCATTATCTCGCGCAATCGGCGCTCGCCGGCCACGAGCTGTGGCGCGAGGCCGATGTCGTGCTCGCGGTCGGCACCCGCCTGCATCAGCCGCAATTGCGCTGGGGCGTCGACCGCGACCTGAAACTGATCCGCATCGACATCGACCCGATCGAGATCACCCGCTTCTTCAGGCCGGCGCTCGGCATCGTCGCCGACGCCAAGGCCGGCGCTCGCCGCACTCCACCGCGCGCTCGACCGCCACGCCCCAAAGCGCGCCTCGCGCCGCGACGAACTCGAAACATTAAAGGCCGCCACCCTCGCCGGGCTCGAGGAACAGCTCGGCCCGCAATGCGAATATTTGCGGGCGATCCGCGCCGAACTGCCCGATGACGGCATCTATGTCGAGGATCTGACGCAGGTCGGCTATGTCGGCCGGATGGCGTTCCCGGTCTACCACCCGCGCACCTACATCCACAGCGGCTATCAGGGCACGTTGGGGTTCGGCTTTGCGACGGCGCTCGGCGCCAAGGTCGGCCGCCCCGACCGGCCGGTGGTGTCGGTCTCGGGCGATGGCGGGTTCATGTACAACGTCCAGGAACTATCGACCGCGGCCCGCCACGGCATCGACATCGTCGCGATCGTCTTTGCCGACGGCGCCTATGGCAATGTCCGCCGCATGCAAAAGGAGGATTACGGCAACCGGCTGATCGGGGTCGATCTGTTGAACCCGCAATTCCCGAAGATGGCCGAGAGCTTTGGCGTCGCCGGGGTGCGCACGACGACCCCCGACGGCCTGCGCCGGGAACTCGCCGCCGCCCTCAAACGCCGCGGCACGACCCTGATCGAGGTTGCCGTCGGCGAGATGCCCGACCCGTGGAAGGTGCTGATCCCGCCGCGCGTCCGCGGCATCCGTTAGCGGCTATCTCCCTCGCCGCCCTCGGGGGCGGAGAGGGTTGGGGTGAGGTGGGGGAGCGGCCGGCACCCACCTCACCCTCCCCGTCGCTTGGGCGACGGGTCCCTCCCTCTCCCCCCTGACGGGTGGAGAGGGCATCGCCGATCCACCACGTGGGGTCTGCTCAGCATGTTCGACAAGGCCAAGCTCGACGCGTTGCGCGCCAAATACAACGGCGCAAAAGAGACCGAGGTCGCGCCCGAGACGGTTCCGAAAACCGCTGTCCCTGGTGTTCGGCAGCGCCTATCGCCGCGCGATGCCCTATGCCGGGCTCTCCGACCTTGCTGGACGCACCGTATCGGCCGGATGCGCCCGATCTGCCCGATTTCGCCGGGCTCGATGTGGCATTGGTCGGCGTGCCGATGGATCTCGGCGTCACCAACCGCGCCGGGCGCCCGGCTTGGCCCGCGGGCGGTGCGCGACGTCGAGCGCATCGGCCCCTACAACCACGCGCTCGAAGTCACCCCGCGCGGCGAATGCAATGTCGCCGATATCGGCGATGTGCCGTTGCGCTCGCGCTTCAGCCTCGACAGTTCGATCGAGGACATCGCCGCGTTCTATGCGCGCATCCGCCAGGCCGGGGTGCGGCCCGCTCTCGGTCGGCGGCGACCACTCGATCACCTATCCGATCCTGAAGGCGCTCGGCGCCGAGCGCCCGGTCGGCCTCGTCCATATCGACGCCCATTGCGACACGATGGGCGAGATCGAAGGCTCGAAGTTCCACCATGGCGGGCCGTTCCGCCAGGCGGTGCTCGCCGGCGCGCTCGACCCGGAGCGCACGATCCAGATCGGCATCCGCGGCCCGGCCGAGATCTTCTGGGGGTTCTCCTACGAATTCCGGGATGACCGTGCTGCACATCGAGGATGTCGACCGGCTCGGCATCGCGGCGGTCGTCGAACAGGCGCGCGCGGTCGTCGGCGACGGGCCGACCTACATTTCGTTTGATGTCGACGGGCTCGACCCGGCCTTTACCCCCGGCACCGGCACGCCCGAGGCCGGCGGCCTGACGCCGCGCGAGGCCCAGGCGATCCTGCACGGCCTCAAGGGCCTCGACATCGTCGGCGGCGATGTCGTCGAGGTCGCCCCGCAATACGACGCCACCACCAACACCGCGATGGTCGGCGCGCAGATGCTGTTCGAGATCTTCTCGCTCGTCACCCTCAGCCCAAACTTCCGCCGCCGGGGCGGACCTTGAGAGAGGCTGCGACGGGGAATACTTAAAGGCTATCAACAAGACTTCAGAAATCCGAAACACTTTGTCTAATGATGGTTATGCGAGTTTGAGCTAGCTCAGTGACAACGGCTGTGTCGTGTAGTTCAGCGCCCGCGGCAAGGACGGCTGGCTGGGAAATTTGCTGTGTAATATCGTGCCCTCTGTTCCATCTGCGCCAACTGAATTGCCAAAACTTATCCCATAATTAAAATACGCCATCATGTCATCCGCCACTTGGCGAAGGTCGGATGTCATTACTACAGTGTGTACAGTCTTGCCAGCACGATCATACTTGTAAAGAGATATCGGAGCGGCAGTACCGAAAAATATATTAGAGTGAGCTAGAAGATTACGGTTGTCAGAAAGTATCTTGAAGGCTTCCATAAAGTGGGCAACCCTCTTCTTGGTATCGTCCGGCCAATCGAGTGCCTGAAGGACATCCCGCATCCTCCGAAGACGTTGATAGTTATTGATTTTTGCTAATTGCACCCATGCCTCATTATTCGTGATCCCGAGGACTTTCGAAAAGACATGGGAAAAGGCAAATTCTAGCCTTGCGTAGCTGACGCCCACCACGCCCAAGGCGAACACGGCATCGTGTGAACCGACGTCGTATGACGGCCACGCAGAGAGCGCTTGAGGGGCCTCTGTCATTCTCGCACGCCTATTCGGACATCACCGAACTCAAATGGTCTCACGAAGCGTGCAGAAATCAAGACTTGCGGACTTTCCGGAAGGTATGACCGTAATGGCAACGCAGCGACTGACCACCAAATCAGATGGACGGACGACGACGCTTACCGTAATGCGCTACTATGCGGTCACGCACTTTTCCGGGCCGTTTTCTTCCGGCTTGAAGCAATCGCAGCGACGGCTCCACCGACAGCGCTTATGAATCCCACCACCAATTCCCAATTTTCCACTGGCGTCAGATTAAAGATGATCGCAGCGGCAAATCCGACTGCAACAACGAACCCGGCAGCGGCCAGGTAATCTTCAGCATCCCACGTAAACGAACGTTCCGTTATTGTCTCCCGCGTTCCGTCTGGTTTCTCGGTTGTTTTCGTCGTCTTACGATGTTCACCTACTTCCATGGGGTGTTTCCTAAACTCACGACAGACCGTTCTTTTTAGAGTGGAGTGAGCATGCTACGCAAGCGCACAATTCGGGCGTGATGCAAGCAACTGAGCGCGGGGGTGCAGAAGTCAAGAATTTCGGGCGGTATGCCTGCGGCTGTCCGATCAATGAGTTGCGGTTTCCGTAAGATATGACCCAAACCCACCCGGAAAACCGCAGCCTCGGGCAGTGCCAGCGTTAGGAACTACGCCGCGAACGGGGTCAGCAGCTCGCGGGCATTCGGCAGTGTCTCCAGCCGGCAGATCGCAGCGAGCGTCTGATCGACACTTGCGTCCGACAGCGGCCGCACCGCGTTGCGCGCGCAATCGCGGAACTTCGCCTCGAACTGCGCATCGCTCAGCGGCTTTTGCGGCGATCCAATGGGGTCAGTGGCCTCGACGGTAACCGAGCGCCCGTCGGTGCGGCGTACGGTGATGCTCAGCGACCGTCTCGGCCGGCCTTCCCGCGCCACCCCGGTGATCCGGTCCGACAATGCCAGCACTGAGGCGTCCCCCAAACCGTCCACCTCCGCGATTCCCACTTTGCCGTGGACCAAGGCGGTGGCGACCAGGAAGGGCTGGGCAAACTGCGCCTCCACCACCTGGGTCGGGCGGCGCTTGGCGGTCGAGCCGCCGAACTGGTCGGCGTGGCCGGCGGGATCGGCCTCGATCGTCACCGCTTCGATGTCGTCGGCCCCCGCGATCGCCAGCGCGGTCCGCGCCGCCAGGGCCGCGTCGATCGCCGCGTGCAACGGGCGGCCGCAGGGATAGGGCTTGTAGCTCAGCGCCTCGCCACGAAAGACCGTCCCCAGGTCGCGCAGAAGCAGCGAGGCGTCGTGCCCGTTCGGCTGGTACAGCTCCAGGAATCCGAAGCGGCCGTTGAAGACGTTGCGCGCCCCGGTGAACCCGGTCTGCGCCAAAACGGCGGAGAACACGCCCGCGCTCGCCGCCTGGCCGGCCTGCAGGCGCTTGGTCAGCGCCCCGTCGAGGATGCATTGGCGGTTGCCGGCGGCGTGACTGTAGGCGATGCCGAAAGCGTTCAGCATCTGCTCCGCCGTCAGGCCGATCAGCTTGCCCGCCGCCGCCGCGGCGCCGAACACCCCCATCGCGGCGGTGCGGTGCCAGCCGCGGTCCGAGGTGCTGGCTAAGGCTATGCGGCACGATACGTCCAGCCCCAGCGCCACCGCCAGCAGGAGATCCCGCCCACTGACGCCCCCGAGGCGATCGGCGACGGCCAGGACCGCGGCGAGCACGGAGACACCGGGATGGATGGAGCCGCCGGTGTCCAGCGTGTCGTCGAAGTCCAGCGCGTGACCCATGCTGGCGTTCAGCAGTGCGGCCTGTGGCGCCGGCAGGCTGGTCCCACGCAGCAGCACACGGCTTTCCTCCCGCCCGCCCCAGTGGCCGATCACCGCACACAACTGGTCTATCCCCGGGGAGCCGCTGCCGCCGAGCATGCAGCCGAAAGTATCGAGAATATCGCGGCGAGCGGATTGAATGGTGCTTGCGGGCAGGTCCGCATAGCCGGTGCGGCAAACATGCTCGGCGAGCGGCCAGGCGGGGTCATCGGTCATTGGCTTTCTCCCACATCCTCGCACAGGCTACCGGGCGGGGATGATTGCGGCCAGCAGGCCGATCAGGCCGGGCGCTTGTCGTTGCCCATCAGTCGCTAAGGGGCTGGCCGAGGCCGCAACGGATGCCACGACGGCCGCGCGCCCACACCTTTCCCGCCCATAACCTTTAATGTGGGATCGGATATCCCCATTTCGTCAATTTAGCGTCAAAAGAGGGGGTATTTCCGATGATTCGTTCGGCTTTGGGCTGTGCCATGGCTTTAGCAGCCGTGATGGCTTGCGGTGGGATGCCATCCGCGCAGGCGCTGACGGCGAAAGAGTGCAGCGCCAAGTATAAGGCCGCACAGCAGGCAGGCACGCTGAATGGAATGAAATGGAACGACTTCCGAAAGGCCGAATGCGGGTCGACCACTCCGCAGGCGACGGCTTCCCCTGCCGCGACTTCTCCTGCTGCGACTTCGTCGCACCCCACTACCGCTGCGAAGCAAACTCCGGCGCCGGTCGGAAACGCTGTCTTCCCGACGGCCGTCTCATCGAAATATTCGAGTGAGTCGCCAGGCAAGGCCCGCATGCATACCTGCCTCGACCAGTATCACGCCAACAAAAACAATAACGGCAATGGCGGCCTCAAATGGATTCAAAAGGGCGGCGGTTACTACAGCGAATGCAGCAAACGTCTCAAGGGGTAGTCAGAAATCCACCAAGAAATCTCCTGCTTAAAGCAACAGCGGAAGTGATTGTTCTCGGCCACCCCGAACGCTAATCGCGCTTCGCGGCGAGGAGATCGCGGATCTCTTGGAGCAGCACTTCGCTTTTCGGCGGCGCGGCGGGCGCCGGATCTTCGCGGACATGCAGCCGGGTCAGCGCCTTGACCAGCCAAAACACGGCGAAGCCGACGATGATGAACTGAATCACGGTGTTGATGAACACGCCGAAGTTCAACGTCACCGCGCCCGCCTTCTGCGCGTCGGCCAAGGTCGCCGCGTGCGGGCCCTTCAAGGTGACGAAGATATTGCTGAAGTCGATGCCGCCGACCAGCAGGCCGATGATCGGGGTAAAGATATCTTTGACCAGGCTGTTGACGACGCCGGTAAACGCGACCCCGATGATGATGCCGACCGCGAGATCGACGACATTGCCGCGCATGATGAAGGCGCGAAACTCGTCGAGCCAGCGCGGCTGATGCAAGCCGATCGAATGTGTAGTCCGTTCGCTCATCGTCATCCCCCTTTACCGAACCGCCCCGTTATCGCACAAAATCCGGGCGCAGGCTGCGCCGACCGATAAAGCCAGGCAAACGGGAGGCATCAATGCTCTACAGCACCGACCGCATCATGACGGCCCATGCCGGTTCATTGCCGCGTCCTGTCGATCTGAGGCGAAATGGTCGTCGCCAAGGCCAATGGCGAACCCTACGACCCCGGCGCGCTCGACCGCCGGCTCAAATCCGCGGTCGCCGAAACCGTGCGGCATCAGGCGCAATGCGGTCTCGATTGCATCAATGACGGCGAACTCTCAAAGACCAACTTCACCGATTATGTGCGCTGGCGGATCGCCGGCTACGCTTCGCGGCCTTCGGCGGGTCCGCGGCGGCTCAGCATCACCGCCCGCGACGAGACCAAGTTTGCCGGCTACTTCGCGGCAAATCCGCGGGCGCGGCCGGTCGGCCCGCCGACGATGCCGGTCTGCGTCGAGAAATTGCGCTACACCGGTCAGGCCGATCTCGCCGCCGATCTCGCCAATTTCAAGGCGGCATTGGACGGGGTCAGTTTCGCCGAGGCGTTCCTGCCGGCTAACTCGCCGGGCACGATCGAACACTGGCTGGCAAACGAATACTACAAGAGCGACGAAGAATTCGTCTTCGCCATCGCCGATGTCATGCACGAGGAATACCAGGCGATCGTCGATGCCGGCTTCGTGCTGCAAATCGACGACCCGGACCTGCCCGATGGCTGGAACTGCCTGCCCAACATCACCCTTCCCGATTACCGCAACTACGCCACGATCCGGGTCGACGCGCTGAACCACGCATTGGCCGGCATCCCGAAAGAAAAAGTCCGGCTGCATGTCTGCTGGGGCAGCCATCACGGCCCGCATCACGACGACGTCCCGCTCAAGGACATCGTCGACCTGATCTTTCGCGTGCAGGCGGGCAGCTTCTCGATCGAGGCGTCCAATCCCTGCCACGAGCATGAGTGGCGCGTCTTCGAGGAGGCGAAGCTGCCGGCGGGCGCCACCTTGGTCCCTGGCGTCGTCGGGCATTGCACCGATTTCATCGAGCACCCCGATCTCGTCGCCGAGCGGCTGGTGCGCTATGCCCGACTGGTCGGCCGCGAAAACGTGCTGGCTGGCACCGATTGCGGGATCGGCACGCGGGTCGGCCATCCCTCGATTTGCTGGGCCAAGTTCGAGGCACTGGCCGAGGGCGCCCGGCGGGCGACAAAGATCCTGTGGGGCCGCAACTGAGCGTATAATAGCACGAGCCCTCCGCCTCTCGGATCGAAGCCGTGCGCGTCCGGCGGGCTTGATACCAACTAACTCATCACAGGGAGCACAGCCGTCATGGCCCGCCGGTTACTCTTGGCCATCAGGCCCGTTGCCGCACCCGCCATCATCCTCGTTGCGGGGTTGCTGCTGTCGGCCTGCGTCTCGCAGAGCGCCTACGACGAACTTGAGGCGCAACACCAGCAACTCGAGGCGCAGAACCAACTGCTCCAGGGGCAGCTTGCAACGGCGCAGGCGCAAGGCAGTTTCGTCGAGGCGGGAGACTTTCTATTCCCCGCCGGCGGCTATAGGCTCAGCGCCGCCGGCAAAGCCGAGTTGGCGAACCATGTCGTTCCACGGCTCGTTGGCCTGCCCTATGCCAAAATCGTGGTCTACGGCTATACCGACAACACCCCGGTCGGGCCCGAGCTGCAGCGGGCCGGCATCAACGACAATCTGACCCTGTCGTCACGGCGGGCCGGCGCGGTCGTAACCTTCCTGATATCGCAGGGCATCAAGCCGGACGTCATCTCCGCCAAGGGGTTCGGCGACACCCATCCGGTGGCGCCAAACGACAGCCCGGCCAACCGCGCCAAGAACCGCCGCATCGTGATCACCGTCCAAGGCCCGGGCGCGCCGGGCGCCTGAGGATCATTTGGCGTTGTCCAGGCCGGACAAGCGGAGGATGCTGCCCAATGTGGGCTTTGAAAGGTCACCTGCTGGATGAAGCCGTCCCTCCTATCCGCGCTCTGCGCCGCTTTCCTCGTGAGCCAAGCCCACGCCCAGGGCCTGCTCCAGACACACCGCATCTCCGCTGATCTCGCGAACCAAGCCGTTGCGGCGGTGGTCGCGAAATGCGCCAGCCAGGGTTATGCCGAGACCGCCGTGCTGGTCGACGCTGACGGCGTGCAGCAGGCGGTGCTGCGCGGCAATCGCACCGGCGCCCATACGCTCGATAGCGCCTTTTCCAAGGCCTACACCGCCGCATCGTTCAAGACCGACACGACGGCACTCGTTGAAAGGTCAAAGACGGTCCCGGTATTGGCGAACCTATTCAAACTGCCGCATCTGCTTTTGCTCGGCGGGGGCATCGTCATCAAGGTCGGCGACGAGGTGGTCGGCGCGATCGGCGCCGCCGGGGCGCCGGGCGGCGATCTCGACGATGCCTGCGCCCGCGCCGGCCTGGACAAGATCAAGGACCAGCTCAAGTAGTGGTCACGCCGGCGACAAGGATGACATGATGAAAGTCGGGATCTCGCTGACGAGCAATCATCCAGACGTAACCGATCCACGCCAGGGGGCGCGCTGGATGATCGAGCGAACGGCGGCGGCGCGCCGTGCCGGCCTCAATTCCCTGTTTATCGGCGATCAGCACGTATCGGCCACGCCCTATTATCAGAACACGCCGATGCTCGGGCGGCTGCTCGCGGAGTGGGGCGAGGCCCCGGCCGGGTGCCTGTTCCTGCTCCCGTTGTGGCACCCGGTGCTGGTCGCCGAGCAGATCGGCACCTTGGCCGCCATCGCTCAAGGGCCCTTCGTCATGCAATGCGGGCTCGGCTGGGGCGAGGCTCGGTTCGCCGCTATGGGCGCCAACTTCAGGACGCGTCCCTCGGCTTTCGAGGAAGCCCTCGACATTGTCCGGCGCCTGCTGGCGGGTGAAACAGCGAGTTCCTCCCGCCGGTTCCGGGTCGCCGAAGCGAGCTTGGCGCTGCGTCCGGCCGAGCCCGTCGAGGTCTGGATCGGCGCCAGCGCGCCGCCGGCCATCGACCGCGCGGCGCGACTGGCCGAGGGCTGGATCGCGAGCCCCGGCCTCACCCGCGACGAGGCGCGCGCGCAGGCCGATCTCTATCGTGAGCGCTGCGCGGCTTACGGCAGAACGCCGGGCGCCATCGTCTTGCGGCGCGACGTTTATGTCGGCCAATCGTCGTCCGAGGCCCAGGCGGTATTGCAGCACGCGCTGGGCCGAAGCTATCGCGGCATGCCGGCAGAAGCCCTGATCGCCGGCTCGGTCGACGAAGTCGCAGAACAGTTTCGCACCTTCGGGGACCTCGGCTACACCGACATCCTGGTGCGCCATCTGACCAACGATCAGCCAAAGGTCCTGGGCTCGCTGGAGCGGCTGGCCGCGGTTCGCGCCGCGCTGGCCTGAGAGCGTGCGAAGCAATGTGCTCATCGTCGTCGTGCGTGGTTCGAGACGCGCTGCGGCTGCGGCCGGAGCGTTCCTCACCATGACGTAAGCTGATGACGATATTAAGGAATCTCATCATCCTGAGGAGTGCGAGAAGCGGCCGGAGCACTCCTCACCATGACCTAAGCTCATGATGATATTAAGGAATCTCGTCATCCTGAGGAGGCCGCGAAGCGGCCGTCTCGAAGGACCCACGGCCTCGATCCAGCGCTCCACCACGATACATTCGCCGCCTCTGAGCCGGGCCGCTGCTGAAGAGCACCATCACAACGCTGTCGCAGGGAGAACCTCCAATGCTGGAGCTTTCGGACATCCAATCTTCGCAACAAGAGCTTGAGGACTACTACGCGCAACTGGCCGCGCAGCACATCACGCCGGCCTGGATCGGTGGCGGCATCAGCATCGAGCCGCAAAGCAAAGCCCTGCCCTACCTCTGGCATTGGCGCGATCTGCGGCCACAGGCGATGCGGGCGGCCGAATTGGTGGGTACCGCGCAGGCCGAACGCCGGGTGCTGCGCCTTACCAACCCCGAACTGTCCGGCGCAGCAAGCAACACGCTCGTCGCCAACATCCAGATCGTGATGCCAGGCGAGATCGCCCGCGCGCATCGCCATTCGGCGGCGGCGCTTCGCCTGATCATCGAGGGGCGTGGCGGCTACACCGTGGTCAACGGCGAGCGCGTTCCGATGTACCCGGGCGATCTCGTCCTGACCCCCAACTGGTGCTGGCACGACCACGCCAACGACACCGATGCGCCGATGATGTGGCTCGACGGCCTCGACACCCCGCTGGTGCGGATGCTCGAGGCGGGGTTCTACGAGGAATACCCCCAGGAGCGGCAAGACATTGGTGCAGCGGTCAACGCCTCCCAGTGGCACTACCAGATGTCGGAGATGCGCGCCGCCCTGGAGCGGCTGGCTGCCGACGATACCCCCGACATCGGCGACGGGATCGTCCTTGAATACAAGAACCGGGTCACCGGCGGACCTGTCATGCCGACCATCGCCTGCCACATGCAGCTATTGCGCCCCGGTGAGAAGACGCGGGCACGCCGCCGTGTCTGCTGCACGAACTATCATGTCGTCGAGGGCGCCGGCTATTCGGTGGTCGGCGGCGAGCGGCTCGACTGGGAAGACAAGGACGTGTTCACGGTGCCAACCTGGACCTTTTGCGAGCACGTCAACACCGGCAACCGCCCCGCCTTCCTCTTCAGCTTCAGCGACGCCCCGGTGATGCAGGCCCTGAGCCTCTACCGCGACGAAACCCGGCCGTCGTAGCTGCGGGAAACGGCGATTGAAGCTACTGCTTGGGGCACCGAGACGCTGAGCCGCGCCGGAAAGCCGAGGCCGGCCCCCAGCAAATTGCCGCATTCGACCCTATCAGATTAGATGGAGGCGAGTTTGGCGGCTGGACGAATTTGCGCTCTGTTTAGGTCTTCTTCCTCACCAGATCAGCAATCTGGATCAACTCCTGCGCCAGAAGCCTCATCCCAGCTTGAACCTTCGTTAGATCCCCAGCATGAGCGAGGAAACGCCGCGCATGAGCGGACCAGTTACCTACGTTTCGGGCCTCTTTCAAAGCCTTCTTTAAATCGCGACCAAGGTTGATCCCTTTATGCCCGTTCTCGCCGCACGCCCGCTCGGCAAGGTCGCTAAGCATGAGGTAATTGCCGCCTCCATCCTTGATCTCGGTCTCGCGGTCAAGGTACTCGTAGGCTTCAATTATGAGGGTTTCAAGGAGCCGACGCAGCATGACAGCGGAGGCATTATAATAGGCGTGACGGAAGGAGCCGTTCAGCTCGCGGCACACCTCTTCGATGTAGCCCCGCGTGTTTTTCCAGATAGGCTCCGGCACATAGCCCGAAGCGTGATCCATTGCGGGCTGGATGCCGTCCAGGTCCGGCAACCAGTCGCGAATTATCTTCCGCGAGCCGGGTTTCAGTGAGAAGCCGCTCTTCAATTCGTTACCCAGTTTTGTCTTTCGGATCGCCTCGGCAAGCGCCGTCTGGTTCGGCGCTCCGATGTGATGATCGTCGAGCACCTTGGTCAACTGCCCGGCGGTTTTGGCGATGCCAGGTTGCTCGCGATCAAAATACCAAAGGATAGCAAGCGCCTTCTCGGCATTCTTCCTATTTGATTCCTTGACGACCTCACAAAAGCCATCTAGCGAGAGGTGCATCAGGAACTATTCGCCTTACCCATCTGGTGCTCAACGAAGTTGTCGCTCTGCGTAGTCGTCCGGACATCCTCGATATCGGCGAAGTTCAACCAGATCTTTAGCCTCTTGACATTCCGGATAGTCTGCTTGACGTCTACAGGGATCGCTTTCCCAGCTTCTTTGAAAGCGGTCACCACATGAGCCGGACCTATCTTGGGCAAAGCCATGAAGTGCTGCATGTAGTAGATTGTCGCCAGGGCGGCTTCAAGATCGGTCTTGGAACTCTCTCGTCCACGAACTCTTTGAGAGTTTGCTTTCCGTTTGGCCTGAAGTTCAGATCTGGTACCAAATTTAACCCGGCGTTGCGATCAACCTTCTTTCCGGTACGGCGAGGTTTCCGGGCGTTTAGAGGTGCAAACTCCTCGCCGGACACCTCAACTTCTGCGACTTGGTCTCTCGGTTCCTCGACTACTTCAACATCAGCGTGCTGTAGCAGGACGGCGGCATTCCCGTTAGCCCTTTGCTCTGAAATCACGCGGACATGCCGGCTCATCGCCGATACCATCGTTTTCAGCGCTTCTTGCACACTTTCGTTGTCGCCTTCGACCTCGGCGAAGAAGACACGGACTTTCGCCTTGTCCACGCCCGATGTCGGCTCGTTGTTACGCCTCGCCATGAATACACCTGTCCGATCGCGACCTTTGGTTGATATGTAGGCCGGTTGCCCGTTATGGCAATGAAATGGCAGTTTTCAAGATCTAAAGCCGCAAGTTGCCACCGCCTCTGCCGGACCTCTTCGCAGCGATGTCTGCAGACTGATCCTTTCTCTACACCACATTTAATGGCTTGGCAAGAACCAAACGGGAACCGCGGGACTTCTTTGGGCGGGCTCAGGGCCGTTCAGCTCAGCGCTTTGGGCGGTTTAAGGTGGTCGAACCTCCCCTACCGGGTTGACACGGGGAGCACATGGCGGTCGCCGACCCCGCCCCTAAACCCTTCGCCTATTCCGCGCGGAATCGGCTGGTTTCTCCCGATTGCCGTCATTGCCCGACGTCAGGCCCGGGAGCGATCGTGCCCCGCCCCTGCTTGAGGCCGCGAACGAAGTGTCGGGCGCTACTGGGCGGCGGCTGCCATGGATTGCGCTGCTGCGACAGGTCGATGGGCGCGGAGAAAGGTGCGGATATGGCGCACCGCCAGCGGAATCTTGTCTGGGGTGTCCTTCCACGGATAAAGGCTCACCTGCGCGTTGGGCGCGAGATGCACGGTTTCCATCGCGACGACATAGGGGTGCCCCGGAACGTCGTCCGGCAACACCAGGATTGGCGTCTGGCAGTTGCGCACGAAATCGCGGCTCACGGTGTACACGAAGTCGGCGCGAGCGCCACCGTACATGTTGGTCAGGAACGTATCGACCATCGCCATCGTGATGTCGGGCCGGCGGGCGCACAGCTCCGGGCCCCAGCCCTTCATGTTGTTGTTGTAGGAGAGGCCAGGCATCTCCGGACGGTAGCCGCTGGGCTGCGCCGGCACGGCCGCGACGACGCGGTCGCCGGCCCGCTTCAGCAGGTTCCAGATAAACGGGCCGCCGATGCAGAAGCCAAGCACCATGAACTCGCGGATGCCCAGGTGATCCATCAGGCCGATATGGTCGTCGGTATAGGCGTCCCACGGCCGGTCGACCTCAAGCGGACCGGTGGACTGGCCGCCCTTGGCGTTGCGCAGATCGGCCGCGATAACGCGAAACTCGCCCTTGAACTCGTCGAATGGGTTGAACGGGTGCGTCGCGAGTCCCGCGACCGTCGAGTTGAGCCCGCCGCCGGGAATCACCAGCAGCGGGAAGCCCGAGCCGGCCTCTTCGTAATGGATGCGAACTTGGCCTCTTTCATAGAACGGCATGGCTTTTCTCCCTTTCGCAATTCACGTCGTCATCCCGCGCGAGCGGAGGTTCAGGGTAAACCGACTGTGCGCTCCTCCGGGCCCGCTTTCGCCGACGAAGGTTGACGGAAACCGCCGACTACTGCGCGGCAGCGCGCATCGGGAGCGTGCGATTTGAGGAAGGTGCGCACGCGGCTGATCGTGCGTGTCTTGAGTTCCGGCGGCTCGCGCCACGGGAAGACGGTGATCTCGGAGTTGGGCGCCAGCGACGCCACGTCGATCGAGGTCTGCAGCGGATGCGACGGCGTGTCGTCCGGCAAGACGAGGATCGGCGTGCGGCAGTTCTTGATGAACTCGCGCGGCACGCTGTACAGGAAATCGGGCTGTACGCGCCACAAGCTGTGGAAATACTTCTCGACCGTGTCCATCGACACCTCGGGTCGGCGGGCGCGGAAATCGGGCAAGCCAATTCTCGTGGCTGTGGCGACACCATGACGTCCGGGTCTTCCGGCCGGTGGCCGACGCTCTGGCAGAACACCGCAGCGACGACGCGGTCAGGCGCCCGCTGCAGCAGCTTCCCGGCGAAGCAGCCGCCGATGCAATAGCCCATGTAAAAGAATTCGCGGATGCCGAGATGGTCCATCAGCCCGAGCTGGTCGTCGGCGAACGCGTCCCACGCCTTATCGACCGGCACCGGGCCGGTCGAACTCGCCGCCATTGGCATTGCGCTGGTCCATCGTGATGCAGCGGAAGTCGTTCTTGAACTCTTCCATCGCGTTGATAACCGCGGTCGGCCAGTTGCTGACGCGCGAATTGAGGCCGCCGCCGGGAGTGACCAGCAGCGGGAAGCCGGAGCCGACCTCCTCGTAGCGAATGCGAATATCGCCCTTTTGGAAGAACGGCATGGCAGTCTCCTCCGATGTTGCGGCCGCGGCGCCGATCGCCGCCGGCCGGATACGCTTGTAGACCTTTTAGATCGGATTTGCCAAGCAAGAGGGCGCCCGGCGGCGCTCTGCAAATTCGCAGGACGCGGCACAGAAGTTGTCGGAATTTTGCGCGATTAAGTCACAGCCTTTCGCAAGCATGCGACGACAACTGGCAGATCAAGTTGAGTTTTCGAATGTTTTGTCGGATGAGGAAAACTCTTCTTCAAACTGTTCCGTCAGCTTCAACATATACTTCTTAACTTGATTTTACGCACAGCATGAAAGAATTTACAAAGGCTTGGGGTCAATGCCCAGTGCAGCAATGTCGGAACAACAGATATTAGCCGATAAGCCTCAAAGCGGTGTCCCTACGCTGCGCCATCCGCCCCCGTTCGAGCGGCGATCATTGATCTAAGTTCACCATGGACTTTCGACAAGACGCCCTGCCAGTCACCCGGCGATCGCTGGCGGAATTGGCGAAGGGTCGAATACCACGGGCTGTCGTCACGCTCCAGCAGCCAGCGCCAGCATGTATCAAAGCGGTTGAGCAGCCATACCGGCTTAGCCAACGCGCCAGCGAGGTGGATGACCGAGGTATCAACTCCGATCACGAGGTCGAGTGTATCCACAAGGGCGGCCGTATCGGCAAAATCGTTCAGTTCGTCGGTCCAATCATAGATTGTCAGCCCGGCTGGCGGCGCCTTGGTCTGAGACGCCGCCTCGCCCTTCTGCAGCGATACGAAGCTGACGCCCTCCAGATCGGCGAACTCCGCAAAGTGATCGAGGGTGATCGACCGCCGTCGATCTATGGCACCTCCACCGCGGGGGAACGGAGTTGGGTTGCCTGCCCAGACAAGGCCGACACGCAGGCCAGGCAAGGCTTCGCTCCGGCGCCGCCAAACCGCTGCCCGTTCTACATCCGCTCGCAGATAGGGCGTGTGGCCGGGAATGGTGTCGAGGGTCGTCGCCAGTGCCAATGGCAGGCTCATCAAAGGGCAATGGGTGTCGAAAGGAGGAATCGTATCGCCTTGGGCAAACACGCCGGACACACCGTCCATCTCGGAAAACAGAACCACCAGCGGCTTTTGCACCTCCAGCAACACCGTCGCACCTAGACGCGCCACCAACGGTGCGTAGCGAACAAATTGGAGCGAATCACCTAAACCTTGCTCAGCATGGAGAAGTATCGTCCGGCCATTCAGATCACCGCCGTACCATTGCTGATGAACAGGGTACCGCGGTCGAACCTCCTTACTTCGCCAGCGCCACTCGAATTCCTCCCACCCGTGACGAAGCTTTCCTTCCAGCAGAAGGGCGAGGCCGTGATTGAAATGCGCCTCCGGCAGATCTGGTTTGAGATCGAGGGCCTTGCGATAGCAGACTGCAGCCGCAGCCAGCTGGCCCTGCTCGCGAAAGGCGAGCCCGAGGGCGTTTAGTGGTTCGGCGTAGTCCGGCTTGAGGTCGAGAGCTCTGCGATAACAGGCGAGCGCTTCGTCCGGCCTGTACTCGCGCGTCAGGAGCTCGCCCAGGTTATAATGCGCTTCGGCATAATCCGGCTTGAGGGCGAGCGCCCTCCGGTAAGCCTTCGCCGCATCATCCAGCTTGCCCTGGGCCGTAAGGACATTACCAAGATTGTTCAGCGCTTCGGCATAATCCGGCTTGAGGGCCAGCGCCTGCCGGTAGGACTTCGCCGCTTCGTCGCTCTTGCCCTGATGCTGAAGAGCAGTGCCCAGATCGCAGTGGAATGCCGGACTCCGGCGATTGATCGCAATGGCCTTTCTGATCAGATCGATGGCGGCGTCATTATGACCGGTCTGGAACGCGATACCGCCGAGAAGATGCAGACTACCCGCATGACGAGGATCTATCGTCAGGATTTGGCGGTAAATCGCCTCAGCTTGGGCAAGCTGCCCGGCCTGATGATGCTGCTGTGCGACAGCGAGGCGCTCGGCCGTATTGCCCGCCGGGGTGATCGTCGAAGCGAGAGCTATGGGCGCGTTACCTGACGACCCACCACCTTTGGCTGCCGCACGCCGCTGCTGTCGGTTCACGGAATAAGCTCCAAGAATGCAATGGCCCGCCTTTACGTCTTTCCGTCCGCGTGAGGCGAAACGGGCTCGCTATGAATTACCAACTGTGCGTCGCCGTGCGCGAATCTCGGATGAGGAGGTGTCGACGCGGAAAACGTGCTCGGGAATTTCGCTGAAGAGATCGGCATAGCGCTGCGGCACCGGGATGTCGTCCAGCGCGCGTACCCGCCCCACCGCGTCGATGCGCACGGCCACCAGAAAGCTGCTCCCCGAATTGGCGATCTCCTCGAGCGCCACATGCATCAGGAGCTCGTCATCGCCATAATATTTCGGGGCAACCAGCCGCTCCGCCGTATCCGCGCCGATCACAAACGTCGTGCTCGGAAACAAGCGCGACTTGTCGAGAAAGGTGGGCGCTCGGGTGAGTTCGACCGGCGACTTCCAGGCGAATTGGGCGAGCCGGTTTCTGACCGTCTCACCCGCCAGCGGCGGCTTGTCGACGTTGGTGACAGAAATTTCGAATGCCAAGGGCTGCTGCCTGAGCTCTTCGGCGACCCGCGCCAACAATATGTGTCCCTGGTGCATCGGGTTGAAGGAACCCGGGAACAGCACAAAGGGCTGCGGCGCCGACAGCACGACTTGGCCATCGGCCTGGACCGTGACGCGATCGTGCTCGCCCGCCAAGAGCTCGATCGATCGTATCCACGGCCCCGACGACCGTCTCCGCATAATGTTCATCTGCATCGAGCAGGCTGCGTGGCGACGGTGCGGCAATCCCGCATGCGCGGGCCAGCCACAGCACGATCGCGCGCGAAACAAGGTCTTCTTCAGCGGCGCGATCACGTCGACCCTTGGCCATCACGGCCGTGCAGTGCGCGATGCCGGCGGAGTTGGCGAATGCGATGTGAAATCGATGCTCGCCTTTACGCGGGCGATCGCTGACCAGCGCCGCCGTGGCACCCAGGCCAACCAGATCGGTGCCCGCCGGCGCCAGCTTGGCTGCGCGTGCCCGTGCGGTTCGTGCCATCGCGATTGCGGTGTCGGAGCTGCAGGCCTGGGCCGGTGCAAAGCCGAGAAACGCCGCAAGCGCTTGTTCGTCGTAGGGAACCTGCGCCTCGATCAGCAGCCGAGAGCCGCCGGGAACGCGAAGCAGCTCGCCGACCGCCCCGCTGCCGCCCCCGGTGATCGCGAGCGCAGCCTTGCGGCCGGACGCGTGCAATGCTGGGATCAATTGTTGCCACGCGGCGTCCAACGGGCTCATGGTGCGTCTACGGTCCGAAGCGGCAAATACCTCGCCAACCGTGAAATACCGTTCGGACAAAGTCAACCGAGCGTATGGGCGTGCCAGTAAGGCTGCCGGGCGCACACCCGGCCTCCGACCGTGACCGGCATGTCAGTCGGCGCCCGGCCGGCCAGGATCGCTCGCGCGCTGAACACTTGGTCGTTCATCGATCGAGAGTGATTCCAGCAGAGAGAGTTTGTCTGGCGATCCCAACCGATCGGCGGCCTTGCGCGCGGTCGCCCGCCTCTCGCTTGAGTGTCTCCGGAAACACCCGGCGCGTTACGCTCAGCAGACACCTTCATCCGGCCCGAAAGCCTAGCATCGATGTCTGCTAAAACCGCCGCAGGACCAGTTGCCGTCATGTAGTACAAGACGAATGGATGGGCCCTGGCAAGCCGAGCGCTGCGATGGCGTGTCGCGTCCACGGCGCGACATTACCTTTGGAGGTCTCCTGCACCAGCCGGTCGAGCGACGCGGCGTCGTCGATGTCGTACCAGAGAGGCAACTCGACCAGGTCGAGACCCAACGAGGCCGCGCGAGCCCGAGTCTGCGCCGCGACAGTGTCGGTGCTCCAGGCGATGTCGGTGAATAGACCCGCATGGGGTCGCCGCATGCCGAGGAGATAATAGCCGCCGTCGTCGCAGGCGCCGATCACCGCGCGCCGCTCGCTGCCGGTGAGCAGAAGTGTGGCAGCCGTGACTAGGGTGGCGGTCGGGAGCGATGGCGTGTCGGCACTCAGCACGCAGGCGGCGGCGTGGCCGCGATCGAAAAACGCCTGGACCGCTTGCAGGAGGCAGCGGCCAAACCCTTCCACGCCCGCTGGGGAAGGCACGGACCCGTCCGCCAGGACCAGGGGCGTGCCCGGCGCGAGATGCGGTATCAGCGCCTCCTCGGTGCCCGCGGGCGCATAGGCGGCATAGCCGGCGATCGGTACGGACGCTGCCGCGGCGCGCACGGTCTCGGTCGTGTCGCGCAAGAAGGCGGCGCACAGCCGAGCCGCCTGCTCCGGTCTCAGCGGGGGGCAGAGCCGTGTCTTGGAATAGCCGGCGAGAGGGGATTTTGTCATGACACCGATTGCGCAATCGATTCGCAAATCTGTTGACACACCTTCAGGACGGAATGCCGGACCATCTACTGGAGACTTCATGTGTGTCCTTTTGCGCGCCGAATAAAATGTGCAACTCGAACTCGACATCCGGTCTAGTTCTTGCTGGCGAGCCCAGGTTCGAAGTTTTCTTGCTATTGACGGGAGAGAGAAGGGACAGGTCCCGCCGCGTCGAGGGCATCGTTTCTATCTCAATCAGCCCGGATTTCTGCTTTCCGATCGTTAATGAGAGGGTTTGGCGAGACCGACTTTGATGATCGTGCCATCCGGCACATCCGTGGTGCCGAAGGGCGAGAACGTCGGAAGCTGCTGCAGCTGCTTCGGCGTGAAAGCGACGATCTCCATGTCTTGCCCGAGCAGCACCATGGCATCCACGGGAACGGCTATCAGCCGGCTGCCGAAGCCGAGAAACCCGCCGAAGTCGATCACGACCATGATCTGACCGCTTCTGTCGCGAACGACGCGACGAACCTGGCCGAGAACCTCCTGGCTCTCGACAGGACGGAGAACGTCTCTACCGAGAAGATCGCCCACGCGAACCGGCTGCGGGAAGCGCATGGCAGCAGACTCCGCCAAGCTCATGCCAGGCGGAGGCGGCATGCCTCCAGGTGTCCTGCTTTGCGCGTGCGCCGCGCCGGCGACGGCGAGCATACCGCAGACCAACAGGAGGCGGAGCGACGTCATGGCGCTCAAATCCCTGCGAACCACGGAAAGCCAAACGATTCCCAGTATCCGCCCGGATATTTGTTGGTCACCTCGATGGCCGTGACCCATTTCGGGTTCTTGTAGCCGAGCTTGACCGCCGTGCGCAGACGCATCGGATATCCAAACGGATCGGCGAGCGTGTCGCCGCCGTACTTGAGTGCCAGCAAAGTCTGTGGATGGAGCGCCGACGCCATGTCGATACTGCTCGGGTAGTTGTCTGCCGTTTTGAATGCGACGTATTTGGCCCGGAGATCCGCGCCGACACGTTCGAGGAAGAGGCGCAGCGGGACGCCGGTCCAGCCGCCGATATAGCTCCAGCCCTCGACGCAGATATGCTTGATGACCATCGAGGTCTGCGGAAGCGCCTGAAGATCCGACAACGTCCAGGCCCGCTTGTCGGCAACCAGTCCCGACACCTCAAGGCGCCATGTCACCCCATTCACCGGCTTGACGTCCATCACGTCGTAATAGGCGTTGAACTTCGGCGGCCGTAGAATCATCGAAGCCGGGTAGGTCGGCGCCAGCTTGTTCGGATCGAACAGCAGTGCCTGCACGCCATCATTGAAGCGGGATATCGCAAGCAGAGCGGATTCGACCATTTCCGGACGCTTTACGTCGCACCCGGTCAGCATGACGAGCGCGCCAAGGGAAAGCCCACCCCGGATCAGGCCGCGCCGTTCAAGTGAGCGGATCAGCGGCTTATGGTCGTCGAGGACCGCCGCATCTGGAGGAAGGTCCGGGCGAAAGGGGGATCTCATGCCGCGTGGCCTTCCTTGGCGCGGTCACGTGGCTTCAACCGAGGGCCACCGGCAATCATCGCCCATAACGTCTTCGGCACGAGCAGCGCCAGCGCCACATGCACGATCAGAAAACCGACAATCACCGCCATCCCGGCAAAATGCAGCACGCGCGCGGTCTGAAAGCCGCCGAGCAACGAGACCAGGCCGGAGAATTGTACGGGCTTCCAGATGGCGATCCCGGTAATCACCTGGGAAATGCCGGCGAGAATGACGATGATGTAGAGCAGTTTCTGCACCGCGTTGTAGACGGTGATGTCCTCGTGCGCGATCTTGAAGTGCAGCGTGTCAATCACGGTCTGCATCACCTCGGTCGGACGGATTGGCAGCAGCTTCTCGCGGAAGCGTCCGCTGGCGAAGCCATAGACCAGATAGATCAGCCCGTTGATGACGAGGAACCACATGCCTGCGAAGTGCCAGTTGAGGCTCCAAGCTGCCCAATCGCCAAGACGCCAGAAGGAACCAAAATGGAACCCACGGATGATTACGTCATCATCGTAGATGCCCCAACCCGACGTAATCATGATCAACATGACCACGGCGTTGACCCAGTGCATGATCCTGACCGGCCACGGGTGCAGGCGACGCCCCATAAACACCGACGATGTCTCGACGGCAGGTGTTTCGGTTTTCACGTGACGCATTGCCACGACCTCATCGGCATCAAAGCCGCCTGACCGGTGGTCTTTCCTCACCATCGCGGCAGGCGGAGGAGAACGGCCCGTCCTACTATCGTCACGATCGAGCAGCCGACCGTGTGGCACACTGTACCACACTGCAATGTAGGGGGGATCATCCGAGGGGCAGGCGAACACATAGACGAAGCGCCCCAGCCGCGGCTGAAAGTCCCGCCCGCAGCGTCAAAAGCGAGCGGCGTTGACACTCAAGCCGCGGCGCCCGCAAGCTTCCCATATGCCACAAGCACAGAACACCCGCTGATGCCGGCCGGCGCCAATCGGCCACTTGCCGGCATCACCGTGCTCGATCTCGGCCAGGTCTACCAGGGGCCGTACGCGACCCTGCTGATGGCCAAGGCCGGGGCCGACGTGATCAAGATCGAGCCGCCTCAAGGCGAGCCCTTGCGCCGGCGCGCCCCGCCGGGCAAGAGCACGACCTTTCCGATCGCGATGCTGAACTCCAACAAGCGCGCGATCACCTTGAACCTGAAGCACGAGCGCGGCCGCGCGCTGTTGTTCCGGATGGTCGAGCGCGGCGACGTGTTGCTGGAGAATTTCGCGCCCGGGGTCATGGACCGGCTCGGCGTCGGCTGGGAGGTATTGCACAAGATCAACCCGCGCCTCGTCTACGCCTCGGGCTCGGGTTACGGCCTGACCGGGCCGGATCGCGACAATCTGGCGATGGATCTGACGATCCAGGCGGTCTCGGGACTGATCGCGGCGACCGGCTTTCCGGAAGGGCCGCCGGTCAAGGCCGGCCCAGCGGTCGTCGATTTCATTTCCGGGATCCATCTTTATGCCGCCACCCTGACCGCACTGTTCGAGCGCGAGCGCACCGGCCGCGGCCGCCTCGTCGAGGTGGCGATGCAGGAGGCCGCCTACGCGACCCTGACCTCGCAATTGCACGCCTATTTCGAGACCGGCAAGGCGCCGCCGCGAACCGGCAATGCCAGCCACGGCCGCGTGCCGTTGAACGTCTATCCGACCAATGACGGCTACGTCGCGATGAACATCGCGGTCGAAGAGCATTGGCACAATCTGCTCAGGGCAATGGGCCGCGAGGATCTGCGCAATGACCCGCGCTTTGCCGATAACACGGCGCGCGTCGCCAATCGCGAGGCGACCGACGCGGTGGTCGCGGCATGGACGCGCACGCTCGGCAAGATGGAGGCGTTCGCGATCGCCAAACGGCACCGCATCCCTCTGGCGCCGGTGCGCGACGTCGACGAGGTCATGCAGGACCGCCACATGCACGAGCGCGGCATGCTCGAATGGATCGAGCACGACGAGATCGGCCGTATCGTCGTGCCGACGACGCCATTGCGCATCCACGGCGCCGACCCGGTCGACACCGTGCCCAGCCCGAAGCTCGGCCAACACAACCGCGAGATCTATGGTGACTGGCTCGGATTGTCGGCCGCCGAGATCGCCGCGCTCGAACAAGACGGTGTGATCTGACCCGGCCCGACGATCGCCAATTGTTTCGCTCGACCGGCATTACTTCGAACGGCCGTAGCGTCCGACGATCTTCGCCGTTGCCAGCGTGTTGCCGTCGAGGCTGGGTTCGAGCTGGGCGCCCGAAGCGGTTTCATCAAGCGGCAGTGATGTCACCTTGAGCGCGTATATCCTGATCTCGTAGTGATGCGCGTGGTCGCCGACCGGTGGGCACGGCCCGCCGTAATGCGAAAATCCGAAATCGGTCCGGCCCTGGATTGCGCCCGCGGGTAAATTCTTCGAGCCCTCGCTGCCGGCGCCGGCCGCCAGCCCATTGACCGATGCAGGAATGTTGAACACGCTCCAATGCCACCAGCCTTTGCCGTTCCGGGCGTCGGTGTCAACCATCGTCAGTGCGAAGCTCTGGGTGCCGGCGGGCTCGCCCGCCCAGGTGAGCGCCGGCGAAATGTTCTGCCCGTTGCAGCGGTCGAGCACCTGCGCCAACGCCATCGGGCTGCCGCTCTTGACGTCCGTCGACGACAATATGAATTCCGCAAACGCCGGCGTCGCCACCATCGCCAAGGTCGCTCCCAAAATCAGCGCGCGCATTCTGCCCTCCTTGTTCTAGCCGGACTGCGCCGGCATCGCGTTCGGCCACGTACCACGGCGCCGGCCGATCAGTCGCTCAGATCGCCGGATCGTAGCAGACGAACTCGACCGTGTGGCGCTATCGGCCAATTCAGCGATCGGCGTATTCTGTGACAGCTGAATATCTTCGGATCAAAAGGATACGCCACATGCTGATCGCCGATGGCCAGATCCATCTCTGGGAAAAGGGCACGCCGTCCCCGCCGCATCGTCAGGAGCCGTACTCCGCGCAGCAAGCGATCGCCGCCATGGACGAAGCCGGTGTCGACCGGGCGCTGATCCACCCCGTGCTGTGGGATCCGGACTCGAACGAATTGGCCATCGAAGCGGCGCGGAACTACCCCAACCGCTTCGCCATCATGGGGTGGTTCTATCTCGACGACCCGAACGGCCGCGACCTCGTCGCCCATTGGAAAGAGCGGCCGGGCATGCTCGGCCTGCGCGGCCGGTCGTCGGCGCTTATGGGGACGACACCATCACGCACCACGAAGTAGGCCGCGACGCCGGCGGCGATGATCGCTACGGCAAAACCCAGCAGAAATCCTCCGAACATCGCACCACATACTCGTTCAAAAATCCTGGTGCCATCCGGCAAGTGCGGGTTTGATTCAAGCCGGCTTTTTCACATACACCTTGCACCAGCCAGCCGCAGAGACGGTGCCCTCGACCACCTTGCAGCCGGAGGGCGGTTCGAATTGCAGGCAGGTCGCGCAACTCTGCCCCTCATGCGGCGTATCCTGGTAGGCGACCACCGATTTCGCTGCCTTGGTCTGGGCCATAGCCCCCCCGTTCTCGCCGAGGATGCTGCCGGCGACGGCGCCGACTCCCGCGGTGAGCATGACCTTCCGCAGGATCGAGCGCCGCGACGGCGCCGCCGGCCAGGTTTTGAATGTTTCGTGCATTGCCTTCTCCGTAGATGAGGACCGAATGAGGGCTCCTCAGGTGCGCGTTCTGTAGGATCCCCGTGGCAAGCCGAAAGCGGTGGCCTCAGGGGTGACAAAGGGGCTGCGATTGACGGCGCGCCTCCGAACCGGTGCAAGCCTTAAAGCGACGGATCTACCGCGACCGATTGCCACGATGGGACCCGCAAAGACTCGGCTTATCCCGGTTCAGCTGGGTATCACCGGCTCTTGACCACGAGGGCAACGTCCGGTTTAAAATGATCTGCCGATGATCTCCTGAGCGCACGGGGGAGGGAACATTGCTTGGCAAGCGCCGCGCATCCGCAGCAACATCAAAACTCACCGCCGTCGCATACGCCGTACTCTGCACCGCGCCGCTTCTTGTCGGCATCATAGTGTGCATCCTGAACTTCAGGCAGTGCGTGCCCTGCCGAGCTACGCTCGACAGACAGGACAACAATGCGCTGCCTGTCACAACGGATTTCCCGAACTGACGCCTTACGGCCGATTGTTCAAACTCAACGGCTACACCTTTACCGGAGGCGATTCGAATTGGCCGCCGATCGCGGTGATGGCGATTCCAAACTTCACGCATGTTGCCCAATCTCAGTCCGGCGGTTTGGCGCCGGGATTTGGGAACAACAACGATGTCGCTTTCACCGGCAGCCTATTTTATGGCGGCAAGATCTTCGACCATGTCGGGGCGTTCATCCAGGGCACCTACGACCAGGTCCCCAACGCCATCCACTGGGACAATCTCGATATCCGCTATGCCAACACCGGCCAGCTGTCTGGCACGGAACTGGTCTATGGCACGAGCCTCAACAACAACCCGACCGTCAATGATGTGTGGAATTCAACACCCGCCTGGGGCTACCCCTACGTTGCTTCTCAGCTGGCGCCGACCCCGGCCGCAACCACCTTGGTGGAAGGACCTCTGGCGCAGCAGGTGCTGGGCCTGAACCCGTATATCTATTGGAACCGGCTGGTCTACGCGGAGATCGGCGGATACCGCACTTTGAGTCCATGGTCGCTGAGCGCGCTCGGCATTCCCCCGCCGGGGACCAGTTCAATCGACGGTCTCGCGCCCTCGTGGCGGCTTGCGGTCGAACCGGCATGGGGGAACAATACGTGGGAAGCTGGGACCTTCGGCCTTGCCGCGTCGCTGGTGCCGCAACGAATCAGCGGCGGCGGCAGCGATCACGTGACGGATGTCGGCTTTGATACCCAGTACGAGTTCCTTGGTGCCCGCGACAGCTTTTCGCTGCAGGCCCGCTACATTCTCGAATACCAGGACTTGTCGGCCAGTCAGACGCTCGGCCTGTCCACCAACTCATTCAATAGTTTGCACAGCTTTCACATCAAGGGAACCTATTATTACAAGCAGATGATCGGTCTGACCGCTGGCTATTTCAATCTCCAGGGGAGCAGCGACTCGCTTCTCTTTGGAGACGTTTCAGCCAATAACAGTCCAAATTCAGCCGGATGGACCTTAGAGCTTGACTATATTCCATTCAATTATGGCGGGCCGGCATTCTGGCCGTGGCTTAATATGAAATTGGGACTGCAATACATACGCTACAGCAAGTTCGATGGCGCCAGTACCAATTATGATGGGGCCGGCACGAATGCCTCGGCCAACAACACCTTGTTCGCGTTTGCCTGGTTTGCGTTTTGATGCGCGCGGAAAGAACGATGATCGAGCAGCGCCCGGTTCGAGACCGGGGCCGGGCCCATCTAGCCGGCGCGATACCGGCACTCGTGCTGCTTCTCGCCGCACTCGGGCTCGCGGCGTGCGGTAGCACAAGCCCAAGTCCTCAGGCTGCCGGCGGACCCCCGGATGTCTCCGCCACTGTGCATGTGTGCTCCTCCTGCCATGGCCCGGGGGGCCATAGCATCTCATCGACGTTCCCGCGTCTCGCCGGGCAGCAGAAGGATTATCTGATCGCCCAGCTCACGGCGTTTCGCGACCACAAACGCGCTGATCCGCACGCGCAAACCTATATGTGGGGCATGGCTGCGCGGCTGAGCGATCCGATGATCGCGGCGCTAGCGGCCTATTATGCTTCTGAGCCGCCAGTTCCCGGCACGCCAGACAACTCGCCCGAGGCGCAAGCCGGTCGCAAGATGTATACTGAGGGAATCCCCGCCGAGGCCGTGCCGGCGTGCATGCTCTGCCACGGTGCAAAAGGTCAAGGAAACAGCACGATCCCCCGGCTGGCAGGGCAGCACCGCGCGTATATCGAGCGGCAGCTGGAGGCTTTTGCTTCGAAAGCGCGAGCCAACGAAATCATGCACGAGAATTCCAAGAATTTGACCGCCGAGCAGATCCGCGATGTCGCCGCCTATGTCCGGAGCCTTTGAGCCCGATTTTGCGGCGGCTTGACGAATGACGGCGAGCGCCCCGTCGTTGACGGAAACCCGAGGGGAAGGCTGAAAGCGGGATCCGCGTAGCCGTGGCGTCCGGAGCGGACAAGCCGTTTGGACGGCTCGAATTACCCGTTTTGGGATGATTTTCGGCGCATCAGCAGGCTGATGGCTCCGATCGGCGGGCCGACCGGTACTGCGGCGAACGGGTGTGGTTTGTCGCTGGTCGATCTCGGTGGGGTATGCGTCACGCCGGCGCGGTTCGTCCCTGAAGCCAGGCCAGGCGGGTGAAATTGTAGACGAGATTGGCCATGCCGATCTTGGCTCGGGCGCGGACCATGCCGACGGTCCGCACGATCAGCCCGAGGCGGCATTTCTGGGCGGCGAAGACATGCTCGACCCGGGATCGCACCCGGGCGCGGGTGGCATTGCCGCGAGCGATATGCGCCGGCATCTTGCGTCCGCGCGGCTTCTTGCGCTGAAACTGCGGCTTGAGGCCGCGGCGGTCGAGCAAGGCCAGGTTCGCTGCCGAGCGGTAGGCGGTATCGGCCCACACATCGCTGGCGGTGTTGTCGCGATCGAGCACCGCGCCGAGTTGGCTGCCGTCATATCTTGCCGCGTGGGTGACGACATAGCGCCGCAGGAGACCGTGCTCGCGGTCGACGCCGACGTGGTTCTTGTACCCGAACATCGGCACCGCGATCTCCGGCTGGCGCTTGTGGCCGGGAGCTTGATTGGCCGGGGTCTCGCGCTTGCGCCCGCGCTTCAATGTCCAGCGTCCGTCGCGATCGATCTGCGCACGCCGCGCCGGTTTCCACTCGGACGGCACCGCGCCGCCCTTGATGGTGTCCTTCTCGGCCTTGGTCAATCGCGGCCGGCGCGCCTCGATCACCGTCGCATCGACGATCTGACCGCCCATCGCCAGCCAGCCCTTCGCCCGCAGTATCGCGTCAAACCGTGCGAAGAGACGCTCGACCGCGCCGACCCGCGCCAGCTGCTCGCGATAGAGCCAGATCGTCTTGGCATCGGGCGCCGGGTCGTGCAGCGCCAAGCCGACAAACCGCATAAACGACAGCCGATCCCTGAGCTGATATTCGGTCTGATCGTCCGACAGCGTGTACAGCGTTTGCAGCACCAGGATTTTAAACATCACCACCGGGTCATAGGGCGGACGGCCTCCCCTCGATCGATCCGAGCGCGACAGCGCCGCTTCAAGCTCGACACGAAAAACCTCAAAATCTACCACCAGCACCAGCCGTTCCAACGGATCGCCGGCCGCAGATAGCGCCCTCAGCCGCTCGTCGCTGTCGAAAAAACCCGGTTGCCCCGCCATTGCCGATCCCCCGCATCCCTGGCAATACGGAGTTGGCGATTCGCCGCAAAAGGCCAGCGGTTTTTAGAGGGATCCGTTTGGCTTCCCAAACTTCATATCAGTCCTTCACAAAACACCGTGCTTAGAAGTCTCCGATGTTGATGCAGGGAACGGCTTTTTATTGTCCCTTGATCCAGATCAAGGCGGCGCGGTCGGAAGGCAATATTCTGCTCTAAAAGAGGAGGGATTTCTCCATGAGCCGAGTTTAGGCAGCCGCAATATGGCGTATGTGGCTGGCAATCCAAAAGCAAAACCGCCGCATTAAGCACATACCGGGAGGGGATCATGCCTACACGCACTAAGTTGGCAGCCCTCGCAATCAGTCTACCGCTGTTTGCTCTCGTGGGAGTTGCCGGTGCCCAACAACCGGCTGGAGACACGGATACAGACTATGCGGCGTTAGCGATGACCGCAGCGCCGCCGGAGGTCGCTCACGATGCGACGATAGTACGCTTGATGAACGGCGCCGTGCAAACTCTGAAGAAAGGGGACAACGAGTACACCTGCATGGTCGGGAATGAAGGACCGATGTGCATGGGCCCGATCGCCATGGAATGGGTCCGCGCGTGGCAGAGTCGGACATTACCGCCCAACGCGCTCGGATTTATCTACATGCTCGATGGGGACACGGGGATGAGCACCACGGATCCGTGGGCGACTAAACCGGCGCCCGGAAATCACTGGGTCAAGACCGGCCCTCATGTGATGATGGTTGGTCTCCCCGTCAAAAGGATGACCTTTCCCCGTACGTCCGATCCCGATCTGACGAAGCCCCACGTGGTGTGGTCAGGGACACTCTACGAGCACGTTGTCCTTCCTCTGAGCCGGAATTCACCTTGACTTGACTGCGCTGACCTATGCAAGAAGCGCCACGACACGGAATTGCAATCCGCTGGTGGTGCACAGCGCGCGGGAAGACCGAGGGATCCGCGGGCGCGGCGAGGAATGGCCCCTAAGGGGCAAACTGCGACATGGCCGCGGTGTGGAATGAAGCCTTATGTCATCTGCCACATGAACGCGAGCGTCGACGGCCGCATTCTCAGCAGCAAGCATAGGGCGAATGCAATCCGCCGCATCAACGATCACCATTGCTTAGCGCCTTGTCAGAAACCCGCGGCGAATGACGAGTTTCGCCAGCTAGCTGTGCGGCGCACCCGCAAGGACGCAGATTGCATCCGCCCGACGTCTAAGTTGCCGTCTTCGGTCTTATGGTTCAAAACGGACTATCGGGAGGCTTAAGAAGGGTGACATGTCTGAGAACTTCGATTTCGTCGTCGTGGGCGGCGGCTCCGCAGGTGCGGTGATTGCCTCCCGCCTCTCCGAAGATCCATCGTGCCGGGTGGCGCTGATCGAGGCCGGAGAGCGGCCCCCTGAAGTGTCATTGATGCCGGTGGCTCCCGCTGCGATGCAGTTGAACCCGGCCACGGACTGGATGTACACCGCCGACCCCGGGAAAGCCGGTCTCGGGCTCAATGGGCGGCGCATCCCGGTGCCGCGCGGCAAGATGCTCGGCGGCTCGTCCAGCCTCAATTATATGATGTATGTGCGCGGCCATCCGGGCGACTTTGAACTCGTGGGCCGCAGGCGGCGCCACCGGGTGGAGCTATGCCGAGGTGCTGCCCTATTTCCGCAAGAGCGAGGGACTGGCGCCCAGCGGCGACATCCCAATCGACGCGCCGGCGCACAACTCCGCCGGCCCTCTTGGGGTCTCCACGCGCGCGCCGGCGCTCCAGGCCGCCAGCGAATTCGTCGAAGCGGCGGTGGCCGCGGGCATCCCGCGCGGTGATTACAATGGACGCGACCGCGGCGGCTCCGCGGGTGCGGTTTCGCTGACCCAGTACACGATACGTCAAGGCAGACGATCGAGCACCTACCACGCCTTCCTGGAAGGGGAGCCGGAGCAGCGGCGAAACCTCACGATCATCACCGGCGCGCAAGCGACCCGCGTCATCCTCGAAGGAGAGGCCGGACAATTGACCGCAACCGGCGTCGAATATCGCACCGGCACTGGCGAGCTCCTGATTGCGCATGCCGGCAAGGAAGTGATTTTGAGTGCCGGCGCGATCGGCTCGCCTTATTTACTTCTGTTGTCCGGTATTGGGCCGCGGCCGGAACTGGAAGCAGTTGGCGTTCGCTGCCTGCTGGATCAGCCTCATGTCGGCAAGCATTTGAAAGACCACCTGGACGTCCCACTGTTCTTTCCCGCGCCGGGGGCAGGTGTGTCGATGAAAGAGGTCGCGCTCTCGATGGGACCCGAGGCTCTTCGCGGACCCGGGGGACCGCTGCCCTCCGATCCTGCCGATGATGCGAATCTGCCGGCCGAGCTTCAAAGCATGAAGCAGGAAGCGGAACGGCGGATCACCGAGTGGAAGACGACCGGGCTGGGCCTGATTGCCTCATCCTTGGTCGATGCGGTGGCCTTTTGTTCGACCGGGCTTGGCGACACGCACAGTCACGACACGGAGATCATCTGCTTTGCCACCGGCTGCAATGACGACCTCGTGCGTTTATGCCTGAATGTCGACACCTCGCTATATTTCGACGACGTGTCGAAGCGCTTGGCGCCGGACGCGGAAAGCATTTATCTGCTTGCTAATCCGGTGCTGCCGCACAGCGAAGGCGAAATTGTTCTCGCCAGCGCCGATCCCGACGTTCACCCAACGATCCGCATGAACTACTATGACGATCCTCATGATATGAAGGTCATGGTCGCGGTCATGCGTCGGGTCTTGGACATCGCGGAGCACTGGCCGGGAAACCGTAAGATCGGCCCGGTGATGATCCCGCCGTTCCTCGTGGAAAAGCACGGATATGTGACCGGTACGGACCCCAGCGATGCGTTGCTGGAGGACCTCGCCCTGCATTTCTCGCTAACAGTCTACCACCATACCTGCACGTGCCGAATCGGCGACGTCGTCGATCCGCGACTGAGGGTGCTGGGGGTGGGAAAGTTGCGCGTGGCCGATGCGAGCGTCATGCCCAACGTGACCAGTGGGAACACCAACGCGCCGTCGATCATGATCGGCGAAAAAGCAGCCGAGATGATCGCCCGGGACAACGGCGTGAAGCTTAAGGAGTTTGTCGGAGAGCATTCCGCCAGCCGCCACTAAAGGGTCTGTTGAAAGTCGAATGTATTCTTGTGCAAAGTGGTCCCAATCAGGATACTGAAATGACTTCAGCCCTCCACTATCTTGACTTGATCGAACTGTCGCGCCGCATCCACGCCCGCGAAATCTCGCCGGTGGAGGCCACCACCGCGCAACTGACGCGCATCGAAAGGTTGGACGGCAGCCTTAAGAGCTATGCGCACATGATGGCCGAGGCGGCGCTGATCCAGGCCCGCGCCGCAGAGGCCGAGATCATGCGCGGCGAGATCCGGGGCCCGATCCATGGCGTGCCGATCGCGGTCAAGGATCTGTGCTGGACCCGGGGCGTGCCGACCGCGGCCGGCATGACGATCTATAAGGATTTCCGGCCGACTGAAGACGCCACCGTCGTGCGCAAGTTCAACGCAGCCGGCGCCATCATCCTCGGCAAGCTGCAGCTGACCGAGGGGGCCTGGGCCGAGCACCACCCGCAGATCCCGGCTCCGGTGAACCCGTGGAACGCGGCGCACTGGTCGGGCGCCTCGTCGAGCGGGTCCGGCGTGGCGACAACCGCGGGCCTTTGCTACGGCTCGCTCGGGTCCGACACCGGCGGTTCGATCCGGTTCCCTTGCGCGGCCAACGGCGTCACCGGGATCAAGCCGAGCTGGGGTCGGGTCAGCCGATATGGCGTGTTTGAGCTGGCGGCGACGCTCGATCACATCGGCCCGATGGCACGCAGCGCCGCTGATTGCGGCGCAATCCTCGGCGTTATCGCCGGCAGCGATCCGAACGACCCTACCGCGGTGCTGGACCCGGTGCCGAACTATCTTGCCGGGATGACGCGCGGGTTACGCGGTCTGCGCATCGGCGTGGATTACGCCTGGAATACCAGTGGTGTCGATCAGACCATGGTCGATGCGGTGACTGCGGCTCTGCAAACAGTGCGCGACCTCGGCGCCGAGATCCGCGAGGTGAAGTTTCCCGATGTCGGCCAGATCATCACCGATTGGTTCCCGCTCTGCAGTGTGCAAACCGCCGTGGCGCACGAGGCGACCTACCCGGCGCGCAAGAGCGAGTATGGCCCTTCGTTATCCAGCTTTATTGACCTTAGCAGCGGGCTGTCCAGCCTCGACTATCAGAAAATAACCCTTCGCCGGCTCAGTTTCCGAGGGCGGGTCGCGGCCTTGTTCCAGCACATCGACCTGCTGTTAGTGCCGGCACAGAGCCTTGCATCGCCGACCACCGCTCAGTTGGCAAATCTCGGCGATAATGCCGAAATGCTGAACGCCCTAGTGCGTTACACGATGCCGTTCGACATGAGCGGCAGCCCCACGATTACCCTGCCTTGCGGGTTCACCGATGCCGGAACCCCGGTCGCGTTCCAGTTTGTCGGACGTTATCTTGAGGAAGAGATGCTGGTGCGCGCCGGCTACGCCTACCAGACGGCCACCGATTGGCACCGCCAGCATCCGGTGCTGCCAATCGATTAACCTTCAGGTTCAATCCGAGGGCACCGCTCGGGTGAATTCAAGTCGGCAGGCCCGTTGGCCGCCCGACCTGGTGCGAATGGCGGCTGTTGGTGCCTGGGGGCGGAACAGTCACACGGATCGCGAACGACGGCCGCCCACCCTGCTGAGACCTTTCAGCCGGCGGCGGCTAAAGGTCGAACTGGGGCAAACTACGACATGGCCGTGGTGCAGACATGAAGCCTTATGTGATCTGCCATATGAACGCGAGTGTCGATGGCCGCATTCTCGGCAGCCGGTGGCGGCCCGCCGAGAACCGCATGCCGGGGCTGTTCGAGCGCCTGCATGAAGAGCTCGGCGGCGGCTCCTGGCTGATCGGCCGGGTCACCGGCAGCGAATACGCCAATGCCGATACCTACCCTGACCACACGGATCAGACCTATCCGCGGGAACCCTGGTTCGCGCGGCGCGGCGCGAAAGCTTACGGCATCGCCCTCGATGCGCAAGGCAAGATCGCCTGGGGACGGCCCGACATCGGCAGCGACCCGATCGTCGCGGTGCTGACGGAGCGGGTCTCCGATGCGCATCTGGCGGGCCTGCGCCGAGATGGCGTCTCCTACATCTTCGCCGGCGGAGAGGAGCTCGATCTGGGGCTGGCGCTGGAGATTCTGAACCGCGATCTCGGGCTCGAACGCCTGCTGCTCGAAGGCGGCGGCGGCTCGAACGGGGCTTTTCTGCGGGCCGGCCTGATCGACGAGATCAGCCTTGCGATCTGCCCCGCCGTCGATGGAGCGAAGGGCGCCCCGAGCATTTTCGACTCCAGCGACAAGGATGCCGGCGTTGCGGCGCCGATCGGTTCGATGACCTTGGCGAGCTGCGAGGTGCTCGAGGGTGGCGCGGTTTGGCTGCGCTATCGGCTGCAAAACTGCTGATGCCTGGTGTAGTGGATTTGACGTTCCGCGCGAGGTCCCTGCTCATTAAACTCAAACCCCAAGCCCGTGGGTCTCATCCCCACACATCCATTCGTTCACCGAAGAGGGATGTTCATGCCAAATTTGAGCCGGCTCGATGTGATCCGCCTTTTTGCTTTCAGCATGCTGCTGTTGATCTTCCCTGCGACGTCTTGGGGGGAGCAGCGCCCGCCGCTTGCCGAACAGATGGCCAAGACCTATGGCCTCGATTCGTTCGGGCAAATCGACGGAATCCGCTACACCTTCACTGCGGAACTTCCTGGCGTCACACTTTCTCGCTCGTGGGAGTGGAACCCAAAGACCGACACGGTCTCCTACCAGGGCAAAGATAAGTCAGGCAAACCGGTAAACGTTACGTATCAGCGCTCGCAACTCGGCAGCCAAAGCGATGCCGTAAAGAAACAAATCGACCCGGCATTCATTAACGACCAGTATTGGTTGCTTCTCCCGTTTCACGTGATATGGGACGGCAGCGCGACGGTGACAGATGATGGCATGCAGAAACTGCCCATAGGGGACGGCGCCGCTGAACGGCTCGTGATGAAATATCCTGTCGCATGGCGGCGGTTATGCGCCGGGCGACACGTGGGAACTCTATGTCGGCGCCGACAAGCGGGTCGAGCAGATGATCTACCGCCGCGGCGGAACGGCGAAGCCCAAGGTTGTGATCGCGACGTGGGCTGGCTACAAAAAGGCGGGTCCGCTCCTTGTCTCCACCGATCACCGCGGGACGGCGGACGGCAAGCCCCTACGGATTTCTCTTTCGGACGTGTCGGTTAAAGTGAAGGGATCAGAAGACTGGATCAAAGCGCAATGAACATAGGAAGGGCCGCCCGGACAGGGCGGCCCTCCTTGTTTTGCCGCGCGATAATTCAGGCCGGCATACGATAAACCCCGACGATCTTGTTGCCGTCGGGATCGCGCAGATAGGCGAGATACATCTGCCCGGCAGCCCCTTGGCGGATGCCTGGCGGGTCCTCGATCGACGTGCCGCCATTCGCAACGCCGGCATCGTGCCACGCCTTGGCCTGCTCGGTGTTGCTCATCAAAAAGCCGATCGTACCGCCATTGGCTGAGCAGGCAGGCTTGCCGTCGATCGGTTTCGACACCATGAAGCGCCCTCCATTATGCGCGTAGGCCAGCCGGCCCCTGGCGTCCGGGGTAGGAGGACTGACGCCCAGCACTCCGAAGATTGCGTCGTAGAACTTCTTCGACCGGGCGATGTCGTTGCTCCCGACCATGACATGGCTGAACATTCCGTTTTCTCCTCATCAGAATCACATATGCCCGTCGCCTCCGCCCCACAGGCGGAACCCGGTTTACAGGCCGGGCGCAGTATGCCGGGGCGACGATCGGCAGAGAAAAGAAATCGCTCCCATCGCCATCCGCGCCCCTGGCCCCGCGGCTGCACGTCGCGCTCAAGCGCTGGCTCGTTCGGTCCTCAAACCGTTATGCGCGGACTTGTTCCGCGCATCCACGCCTTCCTTTCGGGTACTTCCCCTCCCCTACGCCGCAAGGCTGCCCGCGGCTGCACGTCGCGCTCGATCGCCGGCCCCTGTTCGGCGAGCGCCAGCGTCGGCGGCTAGGGCCGGGCTAGATCGGGCGCGGCGAACTGCCAATCCGGCGTCCGATGATCAGGATCGCAGTGCTCGACTAAGCCCATCGCCGAGAAGGCGCGGCAATCGAAGCTGCGACAGGTCGATGGCCGGTGCTCATAGACGGTGCAGCCCTGCTCCCCGAGGTGAACGCAGGCGCCATCTGCGCGCCGTTGGAGCACCAATTCGCCATCGGCGTTACGCTCGGTCAGCAGGTGGGGCAAGCGTTTCCGATCGCGCTTCTTGTCAACCGGGATGCCCGCGTAATAGCAGCAGGCCGAGCAGTCGGCGCACGGGACCGGCCCCGCATCTCCGCGCCACCAGGCGGCGAGAAAATCGCGTGCAGAGCAGTTCACCGAGCGCTTAGCATCTTCCATAGCCGCCCAAAGCCCCCTTACGACCGCCTGCCTGATGGCAAGGCGAGGACGCACCCATTTCGGCTGCAGCCGCCCCGCCACCGCTCAACCCTTCCCTAACCGCCGCGACGGAGAATAGCCCAGTTGCAACCTGCTTGGACCCTTCTTCGATGGCGCTCCTCCTCGTCGCCGGCAGAGGCGGCGAGTAGTTTAGGCTGGATGCCGGCTTGTTCGCCATTGGCGTGATAATTTCGGGGATGCTTCCCGTCAACCCGGCTCGGCGCTGCACTCCCGCCCGATGGCCGGCCCCCGTTCGATTCTTAAACCGTCATGCGCGGACTTGTTCCGCGCATCCACGCCCTTCCTTTCGGGTCCTTCCCTTCCCTACGCCGCCAGGCCGGCCCGCGGCCACCGGCCCGCACTCGATTTTTTCATTCGTCATGCGCGGACTTGTTCCGCGCATCCACGACTTTCCTTTCGGGTGCTCCCCTTCCCTACGCCGCCAGGCCGGCCCACGCCCACCGGCCCGCACTCGATTTTTTCATTCGTCATGCGCGGACTTGTTCCGCGCATCCACGCCTTTCCTTTCGGATGCTTCCCTTCCCCTACGCCGCCAGGCCGGCCCGCGGCTGCACGTCGCGCTCGATCGCCGTTCCAATTTCACCTCTCCCCCGTCACGGGGGAGAGGGCAGGGTGAGGGAGTGTTCCGCCGCGCCAGAATTCCGCGGTGGTGCCGAAAATAGCGCGCGAGCCGGATCGCGGTATCGGCCGTCACGACCCGCGGTTTCTTCGTGCGGAGAATATCGCCGATCCGGGTGGCGGGAACTCGCAGCGCCAACACCAATGCGTTGGCCGAGAGACCGAGCGGCTTCATGAATTCCTCGCGGAGGACCTCGCCGGGATGGGTACGGAGGCGCGCCATAGCCTGTCCTTCAGTGATAATCGACGATCTCGACCCGTTCGCCGCCCTCGCGCCACACAAAGCAAACGCGCCACTGGTCATTGATCCGAGCAGGCGGTCGCTCAAGACCAGCTCGTTGAATTCAGCTGATCTGCGCCCCCATTCTCGTTCTAAAGTTCTGATGGCGCCGGCGATTGCTCTTTCCTTCGGCAGGGATACGCCGAAATCGAGCCAATGGATTACGTTATAATACCATTAGCGGCCGACAAATACTCTGAAAGAAGGCTTTCTAATCGTCGCTTGGGGAGAAATTTGACGCAAACGAGCGATGGAGCCTTGCGAACGATATCGTCTTCGTGACGAAACAATGACTGAAGCATGCTATCCGGCAGTGAAACCATCGCACTTTTTCCTAACTGCACTATCGAATAGGTCAACATCTGGGACGGCATTGGAATAGCGAGCAACTCAGGGAGGCGAGTACGACCGATTTTATACATAGCCTTTGCCGCGCGCCTGTATTTCTCGCTGATCGTGCTTGAGGGCTCGAAAAGCAACGGACCGTATGGTCTCTCTGCTATCGCGATAATAAGCGGAATATCTTCCCATTCGCCAAAACGTTCGAGATAAGATGTATCCCCATCCGAAAAATCAATGTTGGCTTGCTTCAGCGTAGCTCGGACAAAGTGGAGGTCGCTCCCATCATCGTTGCGGCAAACGATGTCAAGCGCCTTGCGTATGCGTTGCTTTCTTAGATAATCCCCAAGCGCTCTCATTTTATTGAGTAAATCGCCTCCAGCTGCTCCAAACCGCCGCTCTTCCCGCGCCAGTTCTTCTACAAAAACTGTGTTGAACCCATCTTTGATCGCCGCGCGCAGCTGCGTGCCGTCGCGCCGATACTGCCGTTCAACCAATATAAACTTCGCTTCGAGATCAAAGATCAACTCCTGATCAACAACCGCGGACAGAGAGGCATCGTCAAGCTTGGTCAGCTGTAGCGCGTGATAGGTTTTCCAACTAGCCTCACTCGCTGGACCCGTTGTGGACTGTTGTCCAAGTCCGTAGGCCAAGCCCAAGCCCGTAGGGCGGGTAGGTCGAACGAGGATTTTTTGGCTTCCTCGTTGGAGAAGCTGCGCCCGTGCTGCACCAGCTGTTTTAGGGCTTCGCAGCGTATGGATGCGTCGTTGTCATCCGTCAGCTTTTCGGCGATCTCGACCGAGAGAGCGTGCCGATCCTGAAGCAGTTTTACGGCCAGCCGGCGGACAGCGGTCGATTGATGGGACAAGCCGGCGGTAACCAATTCGACATTGAGTGGCGCTCCCTGCTCGAACAACTCGTGCAGCACATCCGCCGATACCGTGGCAGGCTGCATCTCATATAGGGCCTCAAGAGCGCGCTGACGGCTCTCACGCAAACTGATCCGAAGGACCGCATCAACCGCGGCAGCGTTCGTTTGATAATTATTCCTGTCGAGCTCCTCCCTGATCAGCGGCAAATCACCTATATTGCCCAGCTCTCCGAGATAGCCCAAAGCTGCCACCTTTACGCTCGCCGTCTCTTCCTGCCGAAGCCACCACTTCACATAGGATTGCCGGCCGAACTCCTTGTCTGACGGCAGGGGCTCATGAATAGCCTTCATGGCCAGCAAGGCTCCCGCCCTTCTCGGTTCTGTGCCGGCGTGGATAGAGAATAATGCTAGCAAATTACCATCCGCGTTGGCTTTCGAATACCAGTGCCACAATGGTGCGTTTTCGCTCGCGTAGTATTCGACCCCACTGCCAACGAGCCCATTGATCTCGCCATGATCGAGCGTGATGTCCTTTCGTTCGACAAAGAGGATATTTGCATCATGGACACCAAGGGCCTGCTGATCATTGCGGACAGTGCCAACGATCGTAGCCAGCAGGCGAAGCCGCGCTATATCGGCCACCGTTACCGCACTGGGATCATCGTGGGCCGCTTTTTGTGCAAATGTGCTGATGAATTTTCTCTCAGGTTCGGACAAAAGCGCATCATGAGCGTTTCGATCTTTTCCTGCTCCTCCGCCGCTATCGGCGGGTCTGACCTGCCGCTCTCCTAAAACTTCGGCTGCTTCTTGCGACCGAAGCGCATGCACATAGTCCGCGACGCATTTCCGAAGCTTCTTTTCAAACTCTGAGACATCGGCAAAGGTTTCAAACAATAAGATTTTCTTGGCCACCAAGTCTGCGTGGAATGCGAGTACCTTTTTTAGTTCGTCACCGGGATCGCGTAAAAATTCTGGTTCGACCTCTTTAAAAAACAATGTCATTTCGGGGCGACCGTCGCTCGCACGGTGGGCTAGAGACCGCTGGAACTCCTCCTCAAACCCTGACGTATAAATGCCCTCGTTATCGGGCGGTGTGCCCCACCGCTTCCAAAGCATGCCGATGAAATATTCACAATGATCGAGCTCCGCATTTATCAGCGCCTGCGGCCGTCCAAAGCGTGACACGGTGTCTTCCCAGCCGACCAACTCAACATGGTATCCGAACGGGTTTGCGACGAGGCTGTTGATTTCGTCGACGGCCGCCTTTGCGGCCCGCCGTTCCTCTTTGAGGTCGCCGGGAGAGGCCAGAAACACCTTCAGAATTTTGCGCGTGTCCGCCATCGTTCTTGAGCGTTTGCGATACTAGCTCTCTAGCTGGAAACAATGATAAGGCATTCGCGCGAACCGGTCAAAGATGCATCACTTCGCCCCTCTGTGATCTCCCGGGAAAATGACTGTGATAATGTCAGCAATAGGGGCAAGAAGGGCGGTTGCCGCCGCCAACGCTTGAACGAAGTTGTCGGCTTCGAAAGCGGTCGCCTGCCGCCAATAATCAGGCCGTAGGTCAGGCTCTCAGACTATTCATCAACGCCCCTGGCTTGTCGAGAAGCGGATGTCGAATGCCGTTCTCTTTCGAGCGAGTCGCCCGGGCGAAATAAGCGAGGCCGGAACTACTCGTCTGCATGACGTGTTTAACCCGGTAGCTGTCAACAGAAATGGATGGTTCCGATGCGGATCATCGCCAGATCAATCTTGTTCGCGACTGGGCTGCTGTTTGCTGCGGTCACAGCGAACGCACAGGCTTACTATTCGGGATATTACTATCCCAGTTACACTGCATATCCGGGCTACACTGCCTATCCAAGCTACACATATCCCTATCCCTATTATTACAACTACGTGTACCCGTCATATGCCGGTTCGTATTACTATTCGCGGCCGACGGCTTACAACGACCCGTACGTCGCCTTGCGCCCCTATTCCGACGGCGCCGGACCTAAGGCCAATTGATGCGGTATCGCCTCGGCGGCGGCGCGATTTAGCCGCCGTCGCCGTCGTCGCGGCCGAGCGACGCCAGCGACCTGAAAGCGCGATAGCCGAACCGGGCCGGCTTCCTCGCCGTCCCGAAAATCGCCGCGAAGGCGTGGTATCTCGCGGCCATGCTCACACTCGCCTTGGTCCTGCTCGCCATGTTTGCCTCGGCGGTCGCCGGGGGTCGCGGGCGTTCCCGTCAATTCCCGGTTCGGCCGATTGATTTCCCGGTTCGGCCCGAAAAAATTCCCGTTTATGAGGCTACGGGAATTGGCCGGTAAGGCTATGATTAGCCTAGCACTTTTTAAGCAGTTTAGGCGTCAAATCGGGAGAATCGCAGAAATTCCCGGTTATTTTCTCGGTTCATGGGAATTTGCCGCCTGCCCTGGGGCAGGCTTGCCTAGCCGCCGAAATCGGCGCAAACGGGTCTGCCATGACCGACCTCGAAACCCTCGACCTCGCCGCCGCACTGGTCCGCACCGTGGTGCCGCCGACCCCGCAATATTGCTGGCCACTATTGTCGCGTCGGGTCGGCGCCGAGCTGTGGGTCAAGCACGAAAACCACACCCCGATCGGCGCCTTCAAATTGCGCGGCGGGCTGGTCTATCTCGACGATGTCCGGCGCTCGCAGCCGCGGATTTCAGGCGTGGTGACGGCGACCCGCGGCAATCACGGGCAGAGCATCGCCTTTGCCGCCTCGCGGCTCGGCCTCGCCGCGACGATCGTCGTGCCTCACGGCAACAGCGTCGAGAAAAACCAGGCAATGGCGGCGTTCGGCGCGCGGCTGGTCGAGGAAGGCCACGATTTCCAGGCCGCCTACGAGCATGCGGTTGCATTGGCCGAGCGCGACCACCTGCACCTTGTCCGCTCGTATCACCCGCTACTGGTGCGCGGGGTGGCGAGCTATGGCCTCGAGCTGTTTCGCGCCGTGCCCGATCTCGATGTCGTCTATGTGCCGATCGGGCTCGGCAGCGGCATTTCCGGGGTCATTGCCGCGCGCGACGCCTTGGGCCTGACCGGCGAGATCGTCGGCGTCGTCGCGGCCGAGGCTCCGACCTACGCGCTGTCCTTTGCCGCCGGCCGGCCGGTCCATACCAATTCTGCCGACACGATCGCCGACGGCCTTGCCGTGCGGGTGCCCGACAATTCCGCGCTCGAGGTGATCCGCCGCGGCGCCTCGCACATCGTCAAGGTGTCCGAGGGCGAGATCCGCCAGGCAATGCGCATCCTCTTCACCGACACGCATAATGTCGCCGAGGGCGCTGGTGCAGCGGCGCTTGCCGCCGCCTTGCAGGAGCGCGGCCGCCTCGCCGGAAAGCGGGTCGCGGTGATCCAATCCGGCGGCAACATTGACCGCGCCCTCTTCGCTCAGGTGCTGGCGGAGGAGGATGCGGCCTAGCCGTCCTCACCCGCTTGCGGCAACCCGTCCTGCCGCCGCGCGGTTACCTCGATCTCGATCTTCATGCGCGGATCGACGAGACCGCAGATCAGCGCCGTCGCGGCCGGGCGGATCGCGCCGAAGACCTCGCCCAGCACCGGCACGACCGCCGGCCAATCGGTCAAGTCGGGCAGGTAGTAGCGCACCCGCACGACATCGGCGAGGCTCGCGCCCGCCTCGACCAGCGCCTTCTCGATGTTGCCAAACGCCTGGCGCGCCTGCTCGGCCGGATCCTCGGCAATCGTCATCTGCGCATAGTCGAAGCCGGTGGTCCCGGCGACAAAGACCCAGTCGCCGTCGATCACGGCGCGGCTGTACCCGGCCGCGGCCTCGAACGGCGAACCCGAGGAGATCAGCCGGCGCATCTCAGGCCGTCTCCTGGAAGATCTCGCGGCCGATCAGCATGCGCCGGATCTCCGAGGTGCCGGCGCCGATCTCATAGAGCTTCGCGTCGCGCAACAGGCGTCCGGTCGGGTAATCGTTGATGTAGCCGTTGCCGCCCAATATCTGGATGGCGTCGAGCGCCATCGCCGTCGCCTTTTCGGCGGCGTAGAGGATCGCGCCGGCCGCGTCCTTGCGCGTCGTCTGCCCGCGGTCGCACGCCCTTGCCACCGCGTAGACATAGGATTTGCACGCGTTCATCGCAGTGTACATGTCGGCGACTTTGCCTTGGATCAGCTGAAACTCGCCGATCGCTTGGCCGAACTGCCGGCGGTCGTGGATATAAGGGATCACCACATCGAGGCAGGCCTGCATGATGCCCAGCGGACCGGCGGCGAGAATCGCCCGCTCGTAATCGAGCCCACTCATCAGTACGTGCACGCCCTCGTCGACGACGCCGAGCACGTTCTCCTCGGGCACCTCGCAATCCTCGAAGACCAGTTCCGAAGTTGGCGACCCGCGCATGCCCAGCTTGTCGAGCTTTTGCGCCGGCCGGAAACCCTTGAACCCGCTTTCGATCAGAAAGGCGGTGATGCCGCGCGGCCCAGCATCGGGGCGGGTCTTGGCGTAGACGACCAAGGTGTTCGCGACATGGCCGTTGGTGATCCACAGCTTAGTGCCGTTGAGCACCCAGCGATCGCCCTTTTTGTCGGCATGCAGCCGCATCGAGACAACATCAGAGCCGGCGCCGGGCTCACTCATCGCCAGCGCGCCGACATGTGCGCCGGAGATCAGCTTGGGCAGGTATTTGCGTTTTTGCGCTTCACGGCCGTTGCGGCGGATCTGGTTGACGCACAAGTTCGAATGGGCGCCATAGGAAAGCCCGACGGAGGCCGAGGCGCGGCTCACCTCCTCCATAGCGACGCAATGCGCGAGATAACCCATGCCGGCGCCGCCATATTCCTCCTCGACGGTGATCCCGTGCAGGCCGAGCGCGCCCATGTCAGGCCACAGCTCGATCGGGAAGCGGTCGGTGCGGTCGATCTCGGCGGCGAGCGGCGCGACCCGATCCTCGGCGAAATCGCGTACCGTCACGCGCAACATGTCGATCTCGGAGCCGAGATCGAAATCAAGCGAGGCGAGCCGGGTGTTTTGCATCGATGTAAAGCCCCCTTTCGAATACTGCCGGACGTAGTCTCACCCGAAGGGGCTTCACAGCGGCGTTGCGAGCAGGGTTGGTACAGCAAAGGTGTCGAGCAGAACGAGCTTGTCGCGGATCTTCAGGCCGCCCTCGGCCGGTTCGAACTGGTCGCGGTAGAGGCCGGTCGCAAACAGCCGGGTCGATCCCTCCTGGTCGGACTGGAACACCGCAAACGGCGCCTCGATCACCAGTTGGTCGGATTCGGCCGAGAGGAGCCGCGGCAGGCCGATCAGATGGCGATCAATATGGATGTTGTATTTGTTGGCCTCACGCAACGCGCGGATGCGATCTTCGAGCACCGCCCGGCTATCGCAAAAGATCAATGCCGCCGGCAGACCGCGGTCGTGATTCTCGCGCGGCATGACATTGTAGCGGCATTCTTGGGCGAAGAGGCCGAGCCATTCGTCGTATTTCGCGCTGTCGAGCAACGCGCCGTATTCGGCGAGGAGGTCGTGAACAGCGGCGCGGTCGAGCGTCATCGCACAGCGCCGGCGGGCTCGATGCCTAGCAGCTCGGCGTAATACGACCAGAAGCCACGCAACGGGACGTCGGTGACCCGGTAGTCGCGGTCAGAAATGACGCCGCCGCCACCCAATTCGATGATCGTCGTACGATCCGGATCGGGTTTAGAAGCGCGATGGACAATCTCGATCGCCTCGCCGTCCTCCATCGAAACCAGACCGGCCGGACCGACGAGATTGGCTTGGCGCAGCCGGTGCAAGGTCATCTCGGAGAGTCATCCGCGTAGCCGATCATCGTTTGGAAGACCTCGAACTCGTCAACCCCGCGCGGCCGTATCTGGCGAATCGCCAGGCTGTTGCTGATCTGCACAAAGACCGAGGAAGGAAAGACCGATGTCACCGCCAGGTTCAGCTTGTCTTCCCGCTCCGGGCGGAAGGTGACCAGCGCCGGTTCTTTTAGCGACAGATAGTCGTTGCGCACCCCTACGCTCGCATACGCCTGACGGGCGATCTCGTCGGTGTCGCTGTCGGCCTCTGCCCAAGTGATGTTGTGACGGTGGCGCAGGTCCATCTTAACGCCGCCCACCTGGGTCGAGCGGTCGAGCCCGAAGGTGACCAGAAATTCGTGCAACAGGCTGGCATGATAGTTATCGCGAGTATTCTCGGCATAGAGCTTCCAATTTGCCCGGATCCGCTGGCGATTGTAGCCGAGCACACGGCACTGGCCGGTCGAACAAGCGTCGGAGCTGAACCAGGATGGGCGCGCCGAGATAGTCCGCGATCGGCTCGGCATCCTGGGCGAGCGTGCCAAAAATCACCCCGTCGACGATCCCGACCCGCAGCGGGCGCAGGCCATGCGCACCCATGTCGAAATCGGCGTCGAGCCCGCCCTTGCCCCGGACTCCGCGGCGAAACGGGATCGCAGTTAGGCCGCCGTCGAGCCCGTAGCACCATTGATGATAGATGCAAATGTGCTCCAGGGCGTTGCCGGACAGCTCGCGCCGCACCAGGGCGCCGCGATGGGCGCAGCGGTTGACAAAGGCTTTGACGATGCCCGTCCGGTCTCGATTGAAGACAACCGGCGTTTCGCCCACCCAAGTCGAGCGGAAATCGCCGGGCTCGGGGATCTCGGCCTCGAGCCCGAGATAATTCCACACCGGCCCTTGAAAGATCTGGCGCTGCTCGCGCTCGTAGATCTCGGCATCGTGGTAGAGGCGGTATGGCACCCGGCTGTAGTCGAGCGCCGGCCAGATCTGATCGGTTACCATCATCGTCCTGGTTCCGCGACGAAGCATCGGCAAAGTCCACAACGGTAATTTATCGGGCGGCTTGCGGCAATCGCGCCGCTTGCCCAGGCCGGCCCGGCGCGGCGATAGAATTCCCGTGAACCGGGAAAACAACCAGGAGTTTCCACGATTTCCCGTCGCAGCCGGGGTTTCACCCTCAAAAATATGCGCTGTATCAAAAGCTTACGAGGAATTCCCGTGGCATCGTAACCGGGAATTTTTTTCGGGCGAACCGGGAATTAAATTCGCCAAACCGGGAATTATCGGGAAATCATGACCGGGCCGCCAAATCGTCTTAAAATTGCTGAGCTCCACCATAAAAACAGACGCATCCCTTTGCCCCGCCGAAGCGGGATAGGCAAAAAAGCCAGGCCGACAATTCATACAGCCGAAAGTTGTCTTTTATGAGGTCAGCCGCGCGCCTGTGGATGGGCGGATCTGCAACAACGGTCTCGTTACTCGGCCCAGTTAGCGTCGGGCGGCTCAGATGCGAGCTTTACAGCCGGAAGAGCCGAATTGTCAGCTTTCTCCTCCTGCAAAGTGAGGTTGTCCTTGATGCTGCCGAGCGCAGCGATCATCGCGACCCGAGTGCCCGGCTCCAAGCCGGCAAACGCCTCTTCGCGGATCGCCTGATTGATGTCGAGGATGCGTTGGACCACCGGTTCCGCGCTTGGCGTCAGCCATAGGGTGCGCACGCGACGGTCGGTCGGATGCGCGCGGCGCTCGACCAGCCCCTCCTCGTTCAGCTTGTCGAGCATGCGCACCAGGGCGATCGGCTCAAGGTCGAGCCAGGCCGCGACCGCGGCTTGGCTCACCCCTTCGTTACGTGCGATATAAAGGACGACCGCGGCTTGGCGCCGGGTGATCAACAGCCCGATCTGACGCGCCTGCCGCTCAAAACGCCGCTTCACCAGACGCGAAACGTCGTGGACGAGGAAACCGAAGGTGCGATCTGCCACCGCGGCTCTACCCGCTGCGCGCTCCGTGGTTGAGGAGACCCGGGTCATCGCCGTCACTCCGCCCCCTGCCGCTCTGGCGCGAGCCCCGGCACCGGCTCGGGCGACAAGGCTTCCTGCACGCGTGACGGTCGATACGGGCGGCCGACCCAGCGGGCGAAGCGGTCGAGGTAGAGATAGATGACCGGGGTCGTGTAGAGGGTCAGCCATTGCGAGATCAGCAGCCCGCCGACAATCGCGACGCCGAGCGGCTGCCTCAGTTCCGCACCGCCGCCATTGCCGAAAGCGATCGGCATGGCGCCGAACAGGGCGGCGAAGGTTGTCATCATGATCGGGCGAAAGCGCAGCAGGCAGGCCTGGTGGATCGCTTCGCGAGGGCTTTTGCCTTCGAGACGCTCGGCCTGCAGCGCGAAATCGATCATCATGATCGCGTTCTTTTTAACGATGCCGATCAGCAGGATGATGCCGACGATTGCGATGACCGACAGCTCGTAATGCAGCAGCATCAGCGCCAGCAATGCGCCGACACCCGCCGAGGGCAATGCCGACAGAATTGTGATCGGATGGATATAGCTCTCGTAGAGGATCCCTAGCACGATATAGACGACGAGGATCGCCGCGGCGACCAATAGCGGCATCGACGACAGCGAGGCCTGGAAGGCCTGCGCGGTTCCCTGGAACGAGGTGTTCAGCGTCGGCGGCACGTGCAGGCGCTGGGTCATCGCCTGAATTGCGTCGACTGCCTGTCCGAGCGCCACACGTGGAGCCAGGTTGAACGACAATGTGACCGCCGGGAAGATGCCCTGGTGACTGATCAGCAACGGTTCGGTCTTCCGCGCGAAGTGCGCGAAACTGCCCAGCGGCACCTGAACGCCACCGGGACCAGAGACGTAAATCTCGGACAGCAGGTTCGGGTCGTGCTGGTACTTCGGCTGGACTTCGAGGACGACCTTGTATTGGTTGGTCGCGGTATAGATCGTCGCGACCTGCCGCTGGCCGAATGCATCGTAGAGCGTCTGGTCGATCTGGTTCATCGACAATCCGAGCCGATAGGCGGCATCGCGGTCGATCTGGATAGCCAAATGTGCGGCGGCGATCTGCTGATCGGACGCGACTTGCTGCAGTTCGGGCAGTTTCCTCATCCCGGCTTCTATGATTGGCGCCCAGTGGTCGAGCTCGTCAATGTTGGTGCCGGTCAGTGTGTACTGGTATTGCGTGCGGCTCAGGCGGCCGCCAACCGTGATGTTCTGCGGCACCTGCATGAAGAATTTGGCACCCTCGATGCCGGCGACCTTCTTGCGCAACCGCTGGATGATCTGCTCCGCGGTGGCGTCGCGTTGGTCGTAGGGCTTCAGCCCCCAAAAGATACGGGCCGTATTCTCGGCGGGGTTGTAAGGCGTGGCGCCGTCATACGAGAAGACGCCCTGCACGCCGGGATCGTGCATGACGATGTCGACGACCTTGCGCCGGATCTTGTCGGTCTGGATCATTGAAGCGTCTTGGCGGACATCAAGTTCGCCGAAGATGAACCCGGTATCCTGCTGCGGGAAAAAGCCCTTTGGCATCTTTACGTATAGATACCCGGTTGCGACCATCAGCAGCAGCGTCGCCAGCAGCGCGGCGAACTGATGGCGGAAGATGAAACCGAGCCCACGGTCATAGCCGCGCAGCGCCGCCTGGAACACGCGCTCGGCGCCGCTGTTAAAGCGGCCCCGGGGATGCAGCCCTTCCTCCTTCAAAAACAGCGAGCACAAGACCGGCGTCAGGGTCAATGACACGATCGCCGACGCGATCACCGCGACCGCTACGGTGACGGCGAACTCGCGGAAAAGCCGGCCGATGATGCCGCCCATAAAGAACAATGGAATGAATACTGCGATCAGCGAAAAGGTGATCGAAATAATCGTGAAGCCGATCTGCCCGGCGCCTTTCAGTGCGGCGTCGAGCGGCCGCATGCCCTGCTCGATGTAGCGCACGATGTTCTCGATCATCACGATCGCATCGTCGACGATGAAGCCGACCGAGATCGTCAGCGCCATCAGCGAAATGTTGTCGAGGCTATAGCCGGCGACATACATGACGCCAAAGGTGGCGAGCAGCGACAGCGGCACCGCCAAGCTTGGGATGATCGTCGCCCACAGCGTCCGCAGGAACAGGAAGATCACAACGATGACCAGGCTGATCGTCAGCAGCATCGTCAATTGCACGTCCTCGATTGCCGCTCGCGTCGTCTGCGAGCGGTCGGACATCAGGTCGACGTGGACCGAGGGCGGCAGCGACTGTTCGAGCTTGGGCATCAATGCCATGATCCGGTCGACCACGGCGACCGTGTTGGCGCCGGGCTCCTTCTCGATGGCGATGCCCTCTGCCCGCTGGTCGCCGAACCACGAGCGGAGCCGCTCGTTCTGCACCGAGTTGATGACGTCGCCGACATCCTTGATGTGCACCGGCGCGCCGTTCTTGTAGGCCATGATGATGTTGCCGTATTGCGCGGCGTCAAACAGCTGGTCGTTGGTGTCGAGGGCGATCGCCTGCTGTTCGCCCTCGATTTCGCCCTTCGGCCCGTTGACCGTCGCTGCGACGAGCGCGTTGCGGACGTCCTCCAGCCCCAGCCCCTTGGCGGCGAGGGACGCCGGATTGATCTGGACGCGGGCGGCATAAGGCATCGAGCCGAAGACAAAGACCTGCCCGACGCCGGGCTCTGTCGACAGGCGGTCTGCGATGACGTTGGTGGCGTAAGCGTCGACCTTGTAGGGCGGGAGGTCGTCGGAGTGGACAGCATAGATCAGGACGGCAAAGTTCGCCGGGTTCACCTTGCGGTAGGTCGGCGGGGTCGGCATGTCCTTGGGCAACAGGCCGCTGGCCGCATTGATCGCCTGCTGCACGTCCCCCGCCGCGGCATCGATATTGCGCGACAGATCGAATTGCAGCGTGATCGAGGTGATGCCGACACCGCTCCACGAGGTCATCTCGCTCAGCGACGGGATCGAGATGAATTGCTGTTCGAGCGGGGTCGCGACCGCCGACGCCATCGTGCTGGGATTGGCGCCGGGGTACTGTGCCGTCACGGTGATCGTCGGAAAGTCGACATTGGGCACCGCCGCCACCGGCAGAGGTTGTAGGCGCCGATGCCGAAGACCAGTACCCCCAGCATCAGCAGCGAGGTAGCGATCGGTCGCCGGATAAAAGGTTCCGAAATGCTCATCGTCTTTAGCTCGCAATCAGAAAAGGTTGAGTCTTGATCCCGCGCGGGTGCGGATCACTCCGCGCCCTGGCGCTCGTGGACCAGCGCCGGCCTGCCATCGCCTGCCAGGGCCTCCGCCACGCGCGACGGCCGATACGGGCGGCCGACCCAGCGCGCGAAGCGTTCCAGATAGAGGTAGATGATCGGCGTCGTGTAAAGGGTCAGCCATTGCGACACGAGCAACCCGCCGATGATCGCGATGCCGAGCGGCCGGCGCAATTCGGAACCCGCACCCTGCCCGAATGCGATCGGCGTGGCGCCGAACAGCGCCGCAAACGTGGTCATCATGATCGGGCGGAAGCGCAACAAACACGCTTGATGGATCGCCTCGCGAGGGCTCTTGCCCTCGATCCGCTCTGCTTGAAGGGCAAAGTCGATCATCATGATCGCATTCTTCTTGACGATGCCGATCAGCAGGATAATGCCGATCATCGCGATCACGCTGAGGTCATAATGCAGCAGCATCAGCGCCAGCAACGCCCCGACACCGGCCGAGGGCAATGCGGAGAGGATCGTTATCGGGTGAATGTAGCTCTCGTAGAGGATGCCCAGGACGATATAAACAACAAGGATCGCGGCCGCGACCAACAGCGGCGTCGAGGATAGCGACGCCCGGAACGCCTGCGCGGTCCCTTGGAATGACCCGTCGAGCGTCGCCGGCGCACGCAGATCGGCCGCCAGCGTCTGGATCTTGTCGACCGCTTGGCCGAGCGACACGCCCGGCGCCAGATTGAACGACAAGGTCACTGCCGGGAACTGTCCCTGGTGATTGACCGACAGCGATTCAATTTTTGTGGAGAGATGAGCGAACGCGCTAACTGGGATCTGCGCGCCGTTCGGCCCGGCGACATATATCTTCGACAGCGCTGTGGGATCGTCCTGGAACTGTGGCTCGACCTCCAAAATCACTTTGTATTGGTTCTTCGTGGTGTAAATCGTCGCGACCTGTCGCTGGCCGAACGCGTCATACAAAGTCGCGTCGATCAGCGACGGCGAGATGCCCATGCGGGAGGCAGCGTCACGGTCGATATCGATGCCGATGTGCGGTGCCGCAACCTGCTGGTCGGAGGCAACATCCTGCAATTCTGGGAGCTTTTTCATCGCACGCTCGAGAATCGGCGCCCAATGATAGAGTTCGTCCGGATCGGTGTCGGTCAACGTGTATTGGTATAATGTGCGGCTGAGCCGCCCGCCGACACTGATGTCCTGGCCCGATTGCATAAAGAACCGGACGCCCTGGACCGCAGCTACCTTGGCCCGCAGGCGCTGGATGATTTGGTTGGAAGTCAAGGAGCGCTGGTCGTGCGGCTTTAGCTGCATGAACATGCGCGCGGTATTCTCGGTCGGGTTGTAGGCTGTCGCGCCGGTGAAGGCAAACACCCCTGAGACATCAGGATCCCGACGCACGACATCGATAAGTTGGTGCACCAGCTTGGACATACCATTAAATGAAATGTCCTCGCGCGCATCGGCTTGGCCAAAGATAAAGCCGGTATCTTGCTCGGGAAAAAAGCCCTTCGGGATCGTCACGTAAAGATACCCGGTCAGGAAGATCAGCGCCAGGGTCGACAACAGGGTCGGCAATTGGTGACGGAAGACAAAACCGAGACCGCGATCATAGGCGCGGAGCATCCAGTTGAAGCCGGCCTCCAGCGTCCGGTTGACCCAGCCGGCCTGATGCAGCGCTCGCTCCTTCAAAAACAGTGAGCATAGTACCGGCGTTAGGGTCAGCGAAATCGCCGCCGAGGCCACCACCGCGACCGAAACCGTGACCGCGAACTCGCGGAAAAGGCGACCGATGATGCCGCCCATGAATAAAAGCGGGATGAACACCGCGATCAACGAAAAGGTGATCGAAATGATCGTAAAGCCGATTTGCCCGGCGCCTTTTAGCGCCGCTTCGAACGGCCGCTGCCCCATTTCAATATAGCGGACGATGTTTTCGATCATTACGACAGCGTCATCGACGATAAAGCCGACCGAGATCGTCAGCGCCATCAAAGAAATGTTGTCGAGGTTGTAGCCGACCGCATACATGACGGCAAAGGTCGCCAGCAAGGACAACGGCACCGCCAGGCTGGGAATGATCGTCGCCCACAATGTTCGTAGAAACAGAAAGATGACGAGGATCACGAGGCTAATCGTTACCATCATCGTGAACTGCACGTCGCGAACCGCCGCGCGGATAACCAGCGATCGGTCGGAAACCAGGTCGACTTTGATCGAAGGCGGGAACGATGCCATGATCTTTGGAACCATCGCCTTGATCGTGTCGACCAGCTGGATTGTGTTGGCGCCCGCTTGGCGCTGAATTGCCAAGCCCTCGGCCTTGGTATCGAAAAACCAGGCTCCGGTATGGGCGTATTGAACCGAGTTGACCGCGCGTCCGACGTCCTTGACGCGCACCGGCGCGCCGTTGCGATAGGCAATAATTACGTTGTTGTAGGCGGCGGCGTTGAACAGCTGGTCGTTGGCGTCGAGCGTGTAGGTCTGGTGCGCGCCTTCGAGACTGCCCTTTGGCCGATCCAGGGTTGTCGCAACCAATGCGTTGCGCACATCCTCAAACCCGAGCCCGCGCGAGGCCAACGACCCCGGATTGATCTGAACATGGGCTGCGTAGTTCTGTTGGCCAAAAATCCGCGAACTCGGAGACTCCCGGCACTGTCGATAGCTTCTGCGCCAGGATCGTGTAGGCAAAATCATTAACCCGAGAGATTGGCAGCGCGTCGGAGTGAACCGCGTAAATCAGCACCGGTCGGTCGGCCGGGTTGGTCTTGCGGTAGGTTGGCGGGCTCGGGAGATCGGGCGGCAACAGGCCGCTGGCCGCGTTGATCGCCTGCTGCACGTCCTCCGCCGCGGCGTCGATGTTGCGCGAAAGATCGAATTGCAGGGTGATCGACAATGACCCGATGCCGCTGGTCGAGGTCATCTGGTCGAGTGCCGGGATCGCGGCGAATTGCTGCTCGAGCGGCGTGGCGACCGCGGAAGCCATCGTGTCCGGGCTGGCACCGGGGTAAGTGACCGAGACCACGATTGTCGGAAAATCGACATTGGGCAACGCCGCCACCGGCAACAGCCCGTAAGCGCCGATGCCGAACACCAAGACACCCAGCATCAGCAGCGAAGTTGCAATTGGCCGGCGGATAAAGGGTTCCGAAATGCTCATCGGCAATTACCTGCGAATTTCGCTCGAGGTCCGACCGGTCCGTAAACCGCAGGCGGCGGTGGCGTCGCTCAACTGGCGGCGCCCGGGGCGCGTGCGCTCAACGCTCTGACATGGGCGCCCTCAGTCAGCCGGTATTGGCCGTCGACCACGACGCGCTCGCCGGGGGTGAGGCCCTTGGTGATGACGGCAATGCCGTCCTGGATCGAGGCGACCTCGACGGCGCGGCGCTGGACCGTATTGTCGGGCTTGATCACATACGCGTAATGGCCGTTCGGGCCCTCCTGGACCGTCTGCGAGGGCACCGTCGCAACCTTGGGGAGAACCTTCAGGATCACCCGCAGGCTGACGAATTCACCGGGCCACAGACGTTCGTCGAGATTGTCGAAGCGCGCCTTCAGGTGGATCGTGCCGGTGGTTTGATCGATCGAATTGTCGATCAGGGTCAGCTTGCCTTCGGAGAGCAACGTATTGCCGTCGCCGGTGTAGGCGCGCACCACGAGCGGCGATTTTTGCTGCTCTTGGCGAAGCTCGTCCAATGTATCCTGCGGCAACGTAAAGCTGACAAAGATCGGCTTCAGCTCGGTGATCGTGACCAGCGCCGTGTTGTCGTTGGCGTGGACGAGATTGCCCTTGTCGACGAGCCGCGCGCCGAGACGCCCGTCGATCGGCGAGCGGATGTCGGCATAGCCGAGGTTGAGTTGGGCATTGTCGATCTGCGCCTGGTCGCCTTTGATCGCGGCCTGCTCTTGGGCGACCACTGCTGTTTGGTTGTCGTAGCTTTGCCGGGTCTGGTAGCCGGTGCCGAGCAGCTTCGAATAGCGCTCCAGGTCGAGCTTGGCGCCGGCGAGCTGCGCCTCGTCCTTTTGCTTGGCCGCCTGCGCCTGTTCGAGCGAGGCCTGATAGGGCCGCGGATCGATCTGGAACAGCGGATCGCCCTCCTTGACCTCCTGCCCTTCCTTGAAATCGACCTTGACGATCTGGCCGTCGACGCGGGTCTTGACCGTGACCATGTTGTAGGCCTGAACCGTGCCGATGCCGTTCAGGAACACCGGGACATCCTTGGCGACAACCGTGCCGGCGGTGACCGGGATGCTCGGCGCCACGGTCTGCGCTCTCGCCGCCGGCGCTTCGCTGCCGGAGCTGCGCCACCAGATCACCACCGCCACGGCCACCAGGATGATCGCAGCCGCGCCGATCGCACGCCTCATCATAGCGAGCGACTCCTTTGGTTATTAAAGTTAATGAATGTCTATCATAGACAATACCTATAGCTTTTGCCGGCTCGTGTCCATCTTAACCTCACCTGACATGCCGCGCGCCAAACGTCGCAGGCGCCTTCTCGCTATGGGTGCGGCGGAACCTCTATCGGCGCGCAGTTGGTGCGCCCCGACATCAGGCAATCTTCAAGCTTGGACTCCGCCCCGAGATCGCGGACCAGCACGACCCCGGCGATCGCCAGCGCCAGCACGATGACCAAGCCCATCAGCGCGGCCGTTCTGCGGTCGTCGGTCTCGCGATCGTCGTCCTCGAAGCGCTTGCTCATCGGCCGCCCGAAGATATCGCAGAAACGTAGCGCCCGCTAGTGTGGGCAGCAAAAGCAAGACGGCGCCGCCGCGGTCGGCGGCTCGACGCTCGGCCGATGTTATCGCGATGCGACCCCGCGGGAGGCAGCGTCATCGAGGGCGCTTTGCACGGCGCCGGAGGTCAGCAGCTCGGGCAACAGCTCGCCGTGCGGCCGGCCCGGGCCGTAGACCGCATTGAACGGAATGCCGTAGCGGCCGAAACCCTGCAGATAGCGGGTCAGCGCCGGGTCCGGTCGCGTCCAGTCGCCACGCATCGCCACGACATCCGCGCCAAACAGCCGGCTCGCGACCGGATCGCGATCGAGCACCGCCGCCTCGTTGACCTTGCAGGTCAGACACCAGGCCGCGGTCACGTCGACAAACACGGTCTTGCCCTCGCCGACTAATTGGGGGATCGCGTTCGGATCGAGTCGGCGCCAAGGGCCAGCCGTCGCGGCGGCCTCGCTCTCGATGCCGGCAAAGGCCGGCCACAACACCGCGGCCGCCACCAACGCCACCGAGGTGGCTGAGGCGAGCCGCGCCGCGAATGCCGGCAGCCCGCGCCATTGCCTCAGCGCGAGCAGCCCGAGCATGAGGAGGAGGGCGGATGCCGCGCCGAGCGCCACCCATTCGCCGGATAGCGCCGCCAGAACGAACAGCAGCCAGACCGAGGTGCCGGCCAAAACCAGACCGAGCCCGGCACGCAGCCAAACCATCCAGCGCCCGGGCTTGGGCAGCAGCCGCACCAGCCGCGGAAACGTCGCGACGGCAAGATAGGGCATGGCAAAGCCCAGCCCCAGCGCGGCGAACACCAGGGCGATCGGACCAGGTCCTTGCGCCAGCGAAAACCCGACCGCTGTGCCGACAAACGGCGCCGAGCACGGGGTGGCGAGCAAGGTGGCAAAGGCCCCGGTCAGAAACGCATCCACATTGGGCCGGTGGGTGCTGCTCGCGGCCACGTCATAGGCGATCCGCGGCAATCCGATCGTCAGCCATCCCCACAGGCTGGCTGCGAACAACGTCGTCAGCGCCGCCATTGCCGCGATAAACCACGGCCACTGGAATTGAATGCCCCAGCCGATCGCCGACCCGGACGCTTTCAGCCCGATCAGCACCGCGGCGAGCAGCGCAAACGAGGCCAGCACCCCCAGCGCCGTCATCAATAGCCCGATCCGCACCCGCCGCCGCTCGGCCCCGGCATGGCTCGCCACCGACAGCATCTTCAACGACAGCACCGGCAGCACGCAGGGCATGAAGTTCAGAACGAGCCCGCCGAGAAGCGCGACGGCGAGGATCGGCAACAGCCGTGGCGCAGCGCCGCGCACCGGCTCGGAGAGCGGCGTGGCCGGGAATTCGGCCGCCCTCGCGCCGTCGACGAAGGTCAAGGTTAGTTTTGTGCCGGCAATGCCGGTCGCACCCGCGTCGCGGATCGGCACGGTCAGGCGCGCGATATGACCGGATTGGGAGAGTTCCACCTCCGGCCGGCCGGACGAACCTTTGGCCAGGCCTTCGACGAACAGGTCGGGCGTCTGAAAAGCCGCGCCGCTCGCGCGCAGCCGAACGACCAGGGACGCGTCCCGGCCTCCGCCGGCGGCATCGGCCGACGATCAGCCCGAGTCCGGCGGCGTCGAGGCTTTGCGGGACCCGAGCGCTAGCCGCGGCGATCAGTGCAGCCTGGGGCGCCGGCGTCGCTGCGCCCGCGGGCAGGCTCAGCTCCAGTTTTGCCGAATAGGGCACGCAGATATTGGCGCAGGCGGCATAATCGACCGCGGCGCGCAACACCGCCGGGCGCCCCGGCTGCGCCAGGGTCAGCGCGATCGGCAGGACGACATGGTTCTCGTACCCTGCGGTCTCGAACCCTTGCAAAGACCAGCGCTGTGGCGCCGGCCAAGCGATCTCGGCGTGCGCCAAATTGTCCGAGCCCGCCCAGTCGATGCCGGGCGGTATGCCCGCGTCCCCCGGCGAGCGCCAATAGGTGTGCCAGTCGGGCGCAAGCCTGATTTCGAGCCCGGCCTCGATCGCCGACGCCGACCCGGTCGCATCGGTCGCGGTAATCAGCCGGGCGGCGGCGTGCTTATCGCCGACCCAGTCCGGTCGCGGCAGCAAAGCCGCCCGCCGGCCAGCCAAATGCCAACCCGACCGCCAGAACCGCACCGCTCAACCACAATCGCCGCAACTGTGCGATCTCCCACACGATCCGCGGAGCAATGACAGCCAATCATGGCCCGAGCAAGGCTGGCGATCCTCGACTACCGGGCGCCCGGCGTTAAGGAGATGGGGTCAGCGAGCCGGCAAGATCACAAACGGCGGCACACTAATGCGACACACGTTTGTGTTGGAGCAGGAGCCAGAGTGAGGCTGCATCATCTGTACCCCCGCCCTCCCAGATTGTGTCGGCGAGGGCGATGGCCGACGCGAATCCCCAGCTACCCCGGCCGCCGCCAGACGCGGTCAAAAGGGGCGTTCAATTCCACAAAGCTCTTATGCCTCGCGATCCATTCCGCCGCTTTCGCCTCGGTCCCGAAGCTACTCATTGTTGTTGGATAGGTGCCGGGTATTGCGATTTCAACGCCGAAGGTCCCACCTTACAGCGGAACGGTACGGTAGGTTGCCTGAGCGTGCGGGTGTGTCATAGCCATGCTACAGATATGGGATGCCCCGAGCCGATCGGAAAGCCGGCGTCGAGTGGTCCTAATTTCAGACTGACCCACTATATCACAGTGGGAATTATCGGGAAGGTCTTAGCGATGCCAATAATGGACATGATGATTGTAGCCGTGGCGCGAGCCGTAATGGTGATCGCCGCCGTGATACACGGCATGATGGTAATATCTGCAATGATTGTAGCCGTTCCGCCAGCAGCCCGCTTCTGCCCTATTTGAGATCAGTGCGCTTCCGAGCAGAAACGCTATGAGCGTAGCGACGATGATCTTCATGAAGTTATACCTTGCACAGGAGCCGGCCCCCCATTTGCGCCTCATACCGAGCAAAGGCACCCGAGCGCAGAAAAATTTGCCGAGCGAAGCGAGGGGATCGACTTCGCTCGGCAAAGTGCCCTGAGCCCCATTATTTGTGATTTCGGCCGGGATGCTACTCAGGGTCTGGTTGACTGATATCGCTAACTGTCTGCCCCCGCTAGGTTCGGAATTCTACTCATGCGCCCATGCGCGGGAATGGGACGCGGTCTTATTCTCACGTTGAAGCTCGTCAATTTCGATTTCAAGTTTTCTCGCACAAGTCATATGCCCTTAGATGGGATCACGGGCCGGCAACCGACGGTGGTCGCGGTGATCAGCCGGGCGGCGGCGTGGTTATCGCCGACCCATCCCGTCGCAGCAGCAAAGCCGCCCGCCGGCCAGCCCAGCACCAGCTCGACCGCCAGAACCGCGCCGCTCAACCACAATCGCCGCAACCGCCCAACCTTCCGCATCATTTGCCCAGCATTGACAGCCAATCATGGCCCGACCAAGGCTCATCGAATACCCGGAAAACCGAGCGTCAGTCACGGCGGGCGAAGAACTCCCGTCTCATGCCCAACATCGTTAATGCTTCCGTTACCGACCTGGTCGACCCAATGTTGAGAGCACGGGGAGAGCCGGCTGTGCTGTCTAAAGCCCGGAGCTACTTTTACGATGGATCCCCGAATAGGTGTAACACAACACAGATTGCAAAAAACACCATTGACAACAGTCCACCCATAACTTTAAACGGATACTGTCTCACACGAACATTCTTATCCAGCCAGGGCCCCAAAAACTGAAATCCTCATGCTGAGATTGGCGAGTATCAAACCCACGCTTAAGAGAATAATCCAAACCATCCCGAACAGCGTAGAGTACACAAATACTCCCAGGATCGTCTCGACATACCACCGACCGAATATTTCTGGAAATTGTTTGTAAAAAGGAAACGACAGAATTTGTACCATGAATTCGATATATGAAGGTTCATTAAAAAATTGTTCACGACACCCTGTAAGGTACCAGCTTAACGTGCTCGCTATTTTAAATCCAACAAAAGCAATAACCACGAGCATCGAAAGGGAAGATACAAACACTAAAGGAACCAGTAAAATCGACCTTGCTTGAATTGTCGATAAATATCGCAATAGATTTCTAATAAATAGAAGCGCAGCATAATCGAATACAAAATTGTACAACAATGGAGTAAAAAATGTCGGCAATAGGTAATTTACATGAACATCCACATAGCCGTTTTCCTGTATCATAGAGACGAGGCCATAGTTCCAAAATGGTGGTATTTTTAACATATAGCAACTGCTGCCGAAAGGCATTGTCCGAATTTCGAGATAGACATATTCTGGTATAGTTGCGTACCACAAGATGCCGAGCAACAGCACCAAAACCAGCGAAATCTTGCATGATCTCAAAAACCCACGCCAAGAAAAAAGGTTCTCCGTGAAAATCAGATCAAAAGCGGTAACGAAGAAGTTAGGAAGATTTGACAAAACAGAAAATATCGAAGACGGTGCTAAAATAAGGTTTATGAGTTCGCGTCGTAAAAGATTTTTTGAACAACGATTTCTCTTTATCGACATATTTGAATAGTCTCCAGACTGACCAACAAAGTCCGGCGCACGCAAGAAAGGGCAGATGGGTGTTCAGGAAACCTCCCATGACCGCGAACCTTCAGGTGAGCGGAACGCGCGGGTCAAGGAACATTATACATATTTTTCCTCTAGGGGTGGCCCCTAGCCACACTGATCAGATTGGCTCGCGACTGACAGCTAATCACGGCCCGAACAAGGCTGGCGATCCTCTGCCCGCATACCCTGCCCGCCGCTCGCTGTCGGCCGCAATAGCTCCTTCGGGCTCGAAGGGTCGAGCTTGGTTGCTAGCCTGCCGCGCTGTGCGCTATGACCGCCAGCCTTGGTTACGAAAGGATCAACTGGCATGGCGCAGCAGGGGCCGCTTTCCGGCATCACCATCGTCGACCTCTCCCGCATCCTGGCGGGACCCTATTGCACCATGCTGATGGCCGAGCTAGGCGCGCGGGTGATCAAGGTCGAGCCGCCGCAGCAGGGCGACGATGCGCGCCAGTACGGCCCGTTCAAAAATGGCAAATCGGCCTATTTCGCCTCGGTCAACCGGGGCAAGGAGTTGATCGCGCTCGACCTGAAATCCCCGGAAGGCCGCGATATTTTCGAGCGGCTGCTCGACAAGGCCGACGCGCTGGTCGAGAACTTTCGCCCGGGGACGATGGAAAAGCTCGGCTATGGCTGGGATACCCTGCACCCGCGCTATCCGCGCCTTGTCTATGCCGCCGCCTCCGGCTTTGGCCATACCGGCCCCTATTCCCATTATCCGGCCTATGACATGGTGGTACAGGGGCTCGGCGGGGTCATGAGCATCACCGGGCATCCGGGGATGCCGCTGACCCGCATCGGCACCTCGATCGGCGATCTGGGCGGCGGGCTGTTCACCGCGATCGCGCTCAACGCAGCACTCCTCCATCGCGAGCGCACCGGCGAGGCCCAGAAGGTCGACGTCTCGTTGTTCGACTGCCAGCTGGCGCTGCTCGAAAACGCGATCATGCGCTACACAACGACCGGCGAGATCCCAGGGCCGATGGGCGCCCGCCATCCCTCGATCACCCCGTTCGAAGCTTTCGCAACCGCCGACGGCAACATCATCATCGCCGCCGGCAATGACGGGCTGTTCGTCAAGCTCGCCCATGCGCTCGGCCGCCCCGAATGGGCCGACAATCCGATCTACAAGACGAACGCGCTGCGCAACCAGCACCAGAAGGCGCTAAAGGACGCGATCGAAAGCGTGCTGCGGCAAGCCGGCACCGAGCACTGGATCGAAGTGCTCGAGGCAGCGGGCGTGCCGTGCGGCCCGGTCAACAACATCGCCCAGGCATTGGCCCACCCGCAGACCGCAGCCCGCAATATGCTGATTGCGGTCGAGGACCCGGTCATCGGGCCGCTGCAGCTCGCCGGAAATCCGATGAAGCTGTCGGCTTTCGATGATCCCGCGACGCGCGCCCCCTCCCCCGATCTCGACGCCGACCGCGATAGCATCCTGCGCGAACTCGGCCTCTGATGCCTTCCCCCTCCCATTCTCTCCCCCGCCCGCGGGGGAGGATCAGGGGTGGGGGCATGATCGGCAAGATCCTCATCGGAATCGCCGCCCTGTTGCTGGTTCTCGCCGGCGGGCTCTATCTGTACCTGCGATCGTCGTTGCCGCAGACCGAGGGCCGGATCGAGGTACGGGGACCGAGAGCAACGATCCGGATCGAGCGCGACGCCGACGGCATCCCTCTGATCGCCGCACAGGACGACGACGATGTCGCTTTCGGCCTTGGTTTCGCGCACGCCCAGGACCGGTTGTTCCAGATGGAATTGCAGCGGCGCTATGCGGCCGGACGCTTGGCTGAGATTTTTGGGCCGGATGCGGTGGCGGTCGACAAGCAGATGCGCGTGCTCGGGCTCTACCGCGCCGCCGAGGCCGAAATTCCGTATCTGTCACCCGAGGTCAATCGCGCGTTTCAGGCTTATGCGGCCGGGGTCAACACCTTTCTCGCCTCGCGCCATGGTGCGCTGCCGCCCGAATTCCTGCTGCTGCGCTTCTCGCCCGAGCCGTGGCGCGAAGCCGACAGCCTGGTCTGGGGCAAGCTGATCGCCCTGCAGCTCGACGGCAATTATCGCGGCGAGCTGCTGCGGGCGCGGATGGCGCGGACGATCCCACAGGCGGACATGGCGTTTCTGTACCCGGAATATCCAAAGGATGCGCCGACAACCTTGGCCATGATGCTGCCGATCTACCGCCGGCTGGCGCTCGGCCGGCTCTATGACGCGCTGCCGCCGACTGTGGGGCCGCACTATGCCTCCAACAACTGGGTCGTCGACGGCCGGCACAGCGTCAGCGGCAAGCCGCTGCTGGCCAACGACCCCCATCTCGGGTTTGGCGCGCCGGGCTTTTGGTATCTGGCCCGGCTGAAAACGCCGGGGCGCGAGATCACCGGCGGCACCGCAGCTGGGGTCCCGTTCGTCGTGATCGGTCATAACGATCACATCGCCTGGGGCTTTACGACGACGACCAGCGATGTCGAGGATTTATTTGTCGAGAAGGTCGATCCGAGCGACCCCGGCCGCTACCTGACCCCTGCCGGCAGCGCGCCGTTCGAGACGCGAGCGGAGAAGATAATCGTGCGCGGCGCTCCGCCAGTCGATTTTAGCGTGCGCGCGACCCGGCACGGCCCGGTGCTGTCCGATGCATTGCCTCCCGATGCCGCCGATCACGGCTATGTGCTGGCTCTCTCCGCCACCTTCCTCACGCCAAAGGATCGCAGCGCCGAGGCGCTGTGGCATGCCGACCGCGCCACCGACTGGCCGAGCTTTCGCGCGGCATGGCAGAGCTTTGTCGGGCCGATGACAAACATCGTCTATGCCGATGACAGCGGCACGATCGGCTTTATCGCACCGGGGCTGGTGCCGATCCGCGGCAAGGGAGAGGGCTGGATGCCGGCGCCCGGCTGGACCGGGGAATATGATTGGCAGGGTTTCATCCCGTTCGACAAACTGCCCAGCGCCGTCAACCCGCCCTCGGGCCATTTCGTCAGCGCCAACAACAAGATCGTGCCCGACAGCTATCCCTATTTTTTAAGTCGCGATTGGGATCTGCCGAACCGCGCCGAGCGGATCGAAGCGCTGCTCGCGGCAACGCCGATACAGAGCCCGGCGTCGAGTGCGGCAATCGAGGCTGACACGTTTTCCTTGATGGCCAAACAACTCGTGCCGCTGATGACACAGATCACCCCCGCGGACGAACCCTCACGCGCTGCCATCGCTCGCCTGAAGCAGTGGGACTTTCGCATGGACCGCGACAAGGTCGACCCGTTGCTGTTTACCGCCTGGCTGCGCGAATTCAGCCATGCGATCCTGTTCGGCCGCTTCGGCGACGCGGTTGCGGGTTACTGGGACCTCAAGCCGCGGGTAATGGAAGCGGTGTTGACCGAGCGGCCTGATTGGTGCGCCGATCCCAAACGACCCGGCGCGGCCGGCTGCGCGGCCCGGCTCGCGCAGGCGCTCAAAACGGCGCTCTCCGAGTTGCGCAGCGCGGACGGGGACGATATGGCGACATGGCAATGGGGCAAGGCGCATGTCGCGGTTTTCGCCAACCCGGTCTTGAGCCGAATACCGGTATTGCGCGATTGGTTTAGCGTGTCGATTTCGACCTCCGGCGCATATGACACGCTCAATCGCGGGCCGAGCATCATCCGCGATGATCGCCGCCCGTTCGAGCAGGTGTTCGGCGCCGGGCTGCGGATTATCACCGATCTGGCGTCTCCCGCGGGTGCCCGCATGATCATCACCCCCGGCCAATCGGGCAATGCGCTTTCGCCGGATTACGCCAATTTGCTGCAACCCTGGCGTGATTTTGGCTGGCTCTATGCCGGCCACGCCGCAATTGTCTCGACCCTCGAACTGGTCCCTGCGAACCAAACAGCGGATGACAGAAGCCGGTAGAACAGGCATAGCCGATAATTCCGGCAAAGTTCAAAGCTCTCGAGGAAGGTCGCCATGGCACAGGATTCCACGATCCAGGACAGCAACAAGGCCATCGTTCGGGCAAGCTTCGAACGCTGGGAAAGCGGCACCGGCGGCCCGTTCGAACTGCTGAGCCCCGACGCGGAATGGACCATTGTTGGATCATCCCCGCTGTCGAAGACTTATCACAGCCGGCAGGAGTTCCTCGACCAGGTGATCAGCCCATTCAACGCCCGGATGGCGACACCACTGATCCCCACAATCCGAGGCCTATATGCGGACGGCGACATGGTAATCATCCTGTTCGACGCCAGCGCGACGACGAGGGACAATCAGCCCTATCACAATACGTACACGTGGTACTTTCAGATGAAGGACGCGAAAGTCTTCAAGGCAATCGCGTTCTTCGACACGAGGGAATTCGACGAATTCTGGACGCGCGTGGCACCGGCGCCGTGAAGTTGTCCGCTTCGGGCCGTCGCGCTGCTGCAACCCCGCCGTATTCGCACAATCACATTCCGGGCTGCAGCCATGAATGATTTGCCGGTAACGATCGCCGATATCCGCCGCGCCGCCGCGGCGATCGCCGGCCCGGTGGAGCGCACTCCGACTATCGCCGCGCCGGGGCTGTCCGAGCTCGCCGGCTGCGAGATTCATCTGAAGCTCGAAACCCTGCACCGGACCGGCTCGTTCAAGGAACGCGGGGCGCTGAACAAGCTTCTGACCCTCGGCCCGGCGCAGCGGCAGGCCGGCGTCGTCGCGATGTCGGCCGGCAATCATGCCCAAGGGGTGGCCTATCACGCCCGGCGCCTCGGTATCCCGGCAACCATCGTCATGCCCGAGGGCACCCCGTTCATCAAGATCGAGCGCACCGAAGGCTTGGGCGCCGATGTCGTGCTGAAGGGCGACAGCCTGGTCGCCGCGCGCGAAGCGGCCGAGACGCTCGCCCACGAGGACGGGCTCACGTTTGTCCACCCCTATGACGATCCGGCGGTCATCGCCGGCCAGGGGACGATCGCGCTCGAACTCCTTGCCGACCGGCCCGATCTCGACACGATCGTGGCGCCGATCGGCGGCGGCGGGTTGATCAGCGGGATCGCGGTCGCCGCCAAGGCGATCAACCCGCGGATCGACATCGTCGGCGTCCAGGCGACGCTCTACCCCTCGATGCATCGTCTGATGCGTGGCGAAGAACCCGGGCCGGCCGCCGAGGCGGCGACCTTGGCCGAGGGGATCGCGGTCAAGGAGCCGGGTCAGCTGACGCGCCGTATCGTCGAGGCGCTGGTTTCCGACATCCTGCTGGTCGATGAGGCCATGCTCGAAGACGCGGTCGAAATCCTGCTCGATCGGCAAAAGCTGGCGGCCGAGGGGGCCGGGGCCGCAGGGCTTGCCGCGATCCTCGCTGCACCGGCGCGCTTCGCCGGGCGGCGGGTCGGGATCGTCGTTTCCGGCGGCAATATCGACGTGCGCCTGTTGGCCTCGATCCTGATGCGGGGCCTGGTGCGCGAGGGCCGCCTGGTGCGGCTGCGCGCCGAGTTGCCCGACGTGCCGGGCGCCTTGTCTCGCATCTCCGGGATCATCGGCAAGCACGCCGGCAATATCGTCGAGGTCCACCACCAGCGGCTGTTCCACGACACTTCGGTCAAGCGCGCCGAGCTCGATGTCGTCGTCGAAACCCAAAACCGACGTCATGTCGAGGCGCTGATCGCCGCGCTCAACGCCGCCGGCTTTCCGACCCGGCTACTGTTGGGCGCCGCCGACGAAACCGGCTAGCCGACGCCCTCAACCAGCATCACCCGGCCGCGGGAGGTCGCCTGGCGGATCTTCAGCGCTGCCTGGTATTCCGCTGAGTTGTACCAGCGCCGCGCCGTGTCGGCGTCGGGGAATTCAATGACGACCATCCGCTCCGGCGCGTGCGCGCCTTCGAACAGATCAGCCTTGCCGCCACGCACCAGATAACGGCCGCCGAAACGCGCGATGCTGGCCGCGGCCAGCGGGCGGTAGGGTTCGTAAGCAGCGGCATCAGTGACCTGGATTTCGGCGAGTATGTAGGCGGGCATCTGATCCTCCTGCTCTTCGGCACGCAGCATATCACGCAGCCACCGAGACCTGCCGGCTTGTCGGGGCGAAGGCGATACCCACATGCCCGGCACTGCCTGGCAATGGGGGTTAGCCGTGACCGCCGACTTCGATTTTTCTGCGCGCGCCTATCGCGACACCCGTATGCCCGACCCGGCCGCGTTCCCGGAAGTCTATGAGGGCGTGTTGTGGCGGCGGGTCGCAGCTTATCTCGTCGACCTGTTTTGCATTGGCGTCATCGCAATCGGCGTGTGGATCGTGTTTGCCGTGTTGTGGCTGTTGAGCTTCGGGCTGCTCGGGCCGCTGCTGTGGTTCCTGTTCGGCCTGATCCCCCTCGCCTATCACACGCTTTTGTTGAGCGGCGCGCGCTCGGCGACCCTCGGCATGCGCGTGTTCGACCTTGAATTGCGCTCGGTTTCCGGCGAGCGGCCGAGCTTCGTGCAGGCGCTGATCCAAACCGCGCTGTTCTACATCACCGTCGGGATGACCTGTTCGCTGATCCTGCTGGTGGCGCTGTTCAACCGCCGCCGGCGCACCTTGCACGATTTTCTCGCCGGCACCGTCATGGTGCGGACCCTACCGACGGCGTAGGGGCCTCGTTCCACAACGCGTGCGGCAAGGGCTTGCCGTTGGTCTCAGGCAGGAATGGTGCGGCAATTACCCCGACGATAAAGAACGACCCGACGATCGTCGCCGCCTTGCCGTAGCCGCCGAGAGCGACGATCAGGGTGCCGGCGATCAGCGGGCCGACGCAGGAGATCCAGCGCGGCGCGTTGAAGCAAAAGGCGACCGCGGTGCCGCGCATCCGCGTCGGGAACAGTTCGGGCAGCCAAATCGGCGCCCAAGACCAGATCCCGCCGGTGAAAAAGCCGAAAACCGTCACTGCGGCGAGCAACGAGCCCATGCTGTGGTGGGTCCACAGATAGACGGCTGGCGTCAGCACCAGGCACATCGCGTAGTAGAGCATCGCGGTCGGCTTGCGGCCGATCCCGTCGGCGAGAAAGCCGAGGGTGATGAAGCCGAAGATGGCGACCCCGGTGCCGAGCAGCCCGGCTACAGCGGAGTAGAACGGCGCCGACAGCCCGGCATTGGCAGCGACCGTGCCGACATAGGTCGGGACGAAGGTGGCCACCCCCCAGAAACCGAAGGTCACCGACAGCATCATCAGAAACGCCGCGATCAGCCGTGGGCGGACGCTTTTGTCGAGGAACATGTCAGTGACCGTGAAGCGGGTCAGCGCCGCGTCGACGCCTTCGAGCGCGATGCCGCTTTGCTGTTGGGCTCGGGCGGCGCGGCGGCGCTCGTTCGCCTCCTCCCAGCGAGTCGATTCCGGCATGCCGCGCCGGAGCCATAACACCAGAAGCGCCGGCAGGATCCCGACCAAATACATAAAGCGCCAGGCATTGGGCCCCAGCCCGCCGATCAGCAGCCAAACCCCTGAGGCCAGAAAGCTGCCGATCCCGGCGCCGGATTGCAGCAGCCCGCCGCCCTTGCCGCGGGCGTTGTCGGGCCACAATTCGGAGACGAGCGACGCTCCGGTCACCCATTCCGAGCCGATGCCGACGCCGACCAGAAAGCGCAATATCGCAAAAGACTGCCAATTCCAGGCGATGGCGCTCAATCCGGTGGTCAAGGAATAAGCGAGGATCGCCAGCATCATCGTCCGCTTGCGGCCGATGTAATCGGCGATGATCCCGCCGAGGACGCCGCCCGTTGCCCAGCCGAACACGGTGGTGGCCAGCACGATGCCGGCATAGCGGGGCAATGCAGCCAATTGCACGGTTTCGAGCAGCTGATGCAGCGCAAACCCGACGGTCAGGAACAGCGCGTAGATCTCGAACCCGTCGAACAGCCAGCCGAGGTTCGACATGAAGAGCACCTGCCACTGCTCGCGCTTAAGCGAGCGGTACCAGGGTACAGATGCGGCAATCGCCTCTTGAGCCATGAATGCCTCCTGTTCAAAAGGGCCGTCGGTGCGACCCCACGTTTTTTAACGAGCCGGTTTACCGGCGGCATTTACGCACAAATCGTAGTGTCGTGCCGATGGTAAGTCAAACCGAGCCGAGACGAGGTGTTGTACGGCGCTCGCGTGAGATGATGGCAGCTTTTGGTCTCGCCAATCTGGGTCAGGCACTTCGGCCCAGGAGCGATCGACAGATGTGCGGCGGCAGCTAGCGCCAGTCGTCGAGGACGTAGAGGCCGGGCCGGCTGAAGGCGGCCTCGTTCGGCCGGTGCATCGTCACGACCTGGATCTCGGCGCGGAAGCCGCGCGCCACTATCTGCAGATAGGCCTCTTCGCGGGCAAGATTTACGCCGGCCAACAGGTTCGGCATGCCGACCGCGGCGGCGAGCGAGCCGCAGCCGTCGAGGAGTGCGGCGAAGCGCGCCGCGTCCCCGGCCCCCGGGCGCACCGCACCGAATTTGACATAGCAGCAGCCCTCGCCGGCCTCGCTCGCCGGCCCCCAATGGCACACTGCAAACCCGGCGAGCTGGCTCGCGCCCTCCCACAACAGCAAGGTGTCGCCGAGGCCGCGCGCCGCGACAGTGCGGATCTCGGCGCCGAGATCGAAGCCGTCATGGAGCATGTCGGTCAGTTCGCGGCAGGCGGCCTCGGCGGCGCGCCGATCGCCATCGGGCAGCTCGCCATAGCGCGACCAGGAACCCGCGTCGCCGGCGGTCCGCGCTGGCGCCGACATAATCGGGGTCAGAAACCGCGCGCGGAACCCGAATTTGCCGTAAAGCGCGATGTGCAGCGGGCTCTGCGGGAAAGTGCACAGCCCGGCATGGCTGACCCCCCACTCTTCGAACTGGTTGCTGACGGCTTCGACCAGGGCCTTGCCGATGCCCCGCCCCTGCCGCTCGGGGCGCATCGTGATCGGCCCGAAAAAGCCGAAACTGCCCCAGCGCGTCGCGAAATTCGAGCCGACCAGCTCGCCGTCCAGCTCCGCAGCAAAGCTCGCGACGTGCTCGGCCCCGAACCGGCCATAGACATAGTCGCGATCAGCCCAGAAATTCTCCGGATCCGGCGCGCCCAGGAACGTCCCGAAAGCGGTGCAGCAGATCCGCCGCGCTTGCGGCAGATCAGCACTGGTCAATGGCCGGATCACCGCACTCATTTTCCCTCCCATCCCGGCAGCCCCGCCGGGCGCAATGTTCGGCGTCGACGAGACTGGCGAACTCGACCAGGTCGCCGCCCCGCGGGCTTGACGATACGCCTGCGATGCCCAGCAAGGGGTCATATTGTGATCAACATGAAGATGACGCTTTAGAATTTTGAACCGATCGTTACGAGCTCCCAACGGCCAGCGGCAGGCCCCTGCCACCGCTCTATCTGACGGTCGAAAGTGCCGGGATCATCGTCTTGTAGTTCGAACTGTTCTGGCGGCATTGCCTCTGAGCGCCGCTGGGGTGCTGGTCGTGTTCTGCCGCTAGCGGTCGCCGGCGCGAAATCAGCCGCAATCAGCAGCCCGACGACGTGCTCATCGAAAGACTGCATTGGCAAATTCCTGATGCCGAGATACTCTCTCGGGGAGCAATTCCGTTCCTCCGGTTCAGAGATCCTCCGACCCTCTTGTTCGATTCACGCCAATGACAGACCTGGTTTGGTTGTGGGTTGTGTATCGCGTAGACAGTGACGCGGTGTTCGGAGCTATAAGACGGGCTGAGAGACTTTACAGAACGGCTGAAGAAGCCCGGGGTGCAGTCGGACAGGTAGCTGATCGGATGGGGGCCGGTGAAATCCTTTGGAATCAGACGGACGAAGCCACTTGGGTAGCAAGGACCACAAGTTACGTTTGCGTCGTATGGAGCATTCGGCTACCTGAGTAAATTGAGTTCATGAGTTTCTGAGAACTTGTCGAAACTCCTACGACGAAACCGAACGAAGAGCCGGCAACCGTCCACGGTTGTCCGGTACATTTTTTGCTGTACATGGAGTACGGCATTGATTTCACTGGGCTGGGATTGTTGGGGAACGATCCGGACACGAGCGGGGGTCAGTGCCATGCGCCATTACAATAGCGTTTTTCATCAGTTGCTGAAGCACGTCCCGTGGGAGGAGTTCGACGCATTGGTGATCGAGCACCGGGCCGATGCTCGGGTTCGCCGGTTGACGACGAAAAGTCAATTTCTGGCCATGCTGTACGGGCAGCTTGCTGGCGCGGCGAGCCTGCGTGAGATTGTCGGCGGGATTGAGAGCCATCGGGCGCGGCTCTACCATCTGGGCGCCAAACTGCCGCGGCGTGCGACCTTGGCGGACGCCAACCACGACCGGCCGGCCGAATTCTTCGCCGCGCTGCTGAGTTTGATGATCGGCCGCGCCCATCGTCGACTGCGCCGTAGCTTGGCCGAGACCACCTATCTGATCGATGCGACGGGTCTGCGGCTCGACGCGCGCAGCCGCGATTGGGCACGGTTTTCCGAGGGCGTGTGCGGCGCCAAGCTGCACGTCGTTTACGATCCCGATGCCGACCGGCCGATCTATGCCGCGATCACCCCGGCGCGGGTCAACGACATCACCGCCGCCCAGGCGATGCCGATCGAGCCCGGCGCCACCTACGTTTTCGATCTGGGCTATTATGACTATGCTTGGTGGGCCAAGCTCGACGCGGCACAGTGCCGGATCGTCACTCGCCTCAAATCCAATACCCCGTTGACGGTGGTCGAAGAATTGGTTGTACCCGCGGGCGGCGTGATCCTCGCCGACCAGATCGGCCATCTGCCGGCACGCCAGGGCAGCGGGCGCAACAACCCCTTTGCGGACCCGGTGCGCGAGGTTCGCATCAAGCTCGATACCGGCAAGGTGTTGCGCATCCTGTCGAACGATCTCGACGCCTCGGCCCAGGAGATCGCCGATCTCTACCAGCGGCGCTGGGCGATCGAGCTGTTCTTCCGATGGGTCAAGCAGACCCTCAAAATCCGCCGCTTTCTCGGCATCAGCGGGAATGCCGTGCGCATTCAGATCGCGGTCGCGCTGATCGCTTTTCTGTTGCTGCGGCTGGCTCAGGCCGGGCAACAGGCCGTTACTAGCCCGCTCGCCTTCGCCCGCCTGGTTCGCCTCAATCTGATGCATCGCCGACCGCTCGACCGCCTGCTCGATCGCGAAACGCCTATCCCCACCAATCCCGCTCAGATGGCGCTGCAATGGAACCCCAACTGAACCGGACAGCCGTGGGCTTGTCCCGGCCATCCACGCTCTTACCGGACGAACCGAAACACGTGGATGGCCGGATCAAGTCCGGGCAAAGCGATTTTGTGCTGTGGGATACGACATGCCGAGACGCGTCCGTTGCCTACGGTGTTCCCCGGCGTCCCCGAAACCCCGGCGATCGAGGCTCGCAGCAGTAGTTACTCGACCGGCACGAAGATCGAATGGCGGATCTTGCCTTCGACGTGCTGCGAGAGATGGCCCTTGCCGGTGGTGTCCTCGACCAGGATCACCTCGCCCGTGCCGATCAGCCGGCTCTCGCCGTCGCTGGCGGTAATCTTCACCCCGGCGTCGAGGTTGATGATGTATTGGCGGCGCGGCGCGGGGTGCCAGTCGATGTCGTGCTCGGCCTGGGTTTCGCGAAAGATGATGCCTGACGCCGGAAGGCGTTTCGACATTTTGCTGCCGCGCCGCTCTTCGGCCCATTCGACCTCGATGTCGCGGAAATGCGATTGGCCGTTGGCGTCGGTGTAGAGATTGTGGATGCGCATCTTGGTTCCTCCCGGAACAAATCGTTCCTGGGGAGATCATACGTGAATGAGGCGGGTCCGGCGACCACGGCCTTGTCCCGACGCTTACGCGTAGCTGAGATGAATTCTGTGCATTTGTGCGCTGCCTCACTATTCTTTATCCGCGCGTCTGATCTGCCGAGGACCGGCACCCGAGCATCGGAGGAGCGCCATGATTCGCACGGTCGAGCAGTCGGCCATGCGCAAAGTATATTTGCGCATATTGCCGTTTGCCGTTCTAACCTATTTCTTTTGCTATCTCGACCGCATCAACGTCGGCTTTGCCGCCTTGACGATGAATAAAGATTTGGGTTTAGACCCGGCAATGTACGGGATGGCGGCCGGCGCCTTTTTCTGGGGCTATGTGCTGTTTGAGGTGCCGAGCAACATTATCCTCGAAAAGCTCGGAGCCAGGCTGTGGATCGCGCGGATCATGGTGAGCTGGGGGATCATCTCAGGCCTCACTGCCTTTGCGACCGGCCCCTACAGTTTTATGGCGATACGTTTTCTGCTTGGGCTGGCCGAGGCCGGGCTGTTCCCTGGCTTCGTGCTCTATTTTACTTACTGGTTCCCGGATGCGCACCGCGCCCGGATCAATTCGGGTTTCACCCTGGCCTTGCCGATCGCGGTGGCGAGCGGCGCGCCGGTGTCGACCGCACTCCTCGGGCTTAACGGCCTTTTCGGCCTTCGCGGTTGGCAAGTAATGTTCATCTTCGAGGCGATCCCGACCATTGTGATCGGCATTGTCGCGTTTTTCTACCTGACCGATCGGCCGAGCGTGGCGCGCTGGCTCAGCGCCGAAGAGAAGGGTTGGCTTGAACATACGATCGGCGGTGAGCAGCGCCAGATCGAGGCCCATCACGGCATCGGCCTGTTGCGCTCGTTTTTCGATCCGAAGGTTCTGCTGCTGTCGCTGAACTATATCGGCATCGTCACCGCCAGCCTCGGCCTGCTGCTGTTCCTGCCGCAGATCATCAAGCAGCTCGGCGTCAGCAACATGCAGGTCGGCTGGTTGACCATGATCCCCTATATCTTCGGCGCCATCAGCATGGTCGTGTGCGGCTGGATCTCCGACCATGTCGGCGACCGGCGCTGGAGCCTGTTCACGACCTGCGTGATCTCGGTCGTCGGGCTGGTCTTCGCCGGGATGACGGTCGGGACCTGGTGGTCGCTGGTCGGCATCATTATCGCTGCGATCGGCTTTTATGGCACCAAGGGTCCGTTCTGGTCGATGCCGACAATGTTTCTGACCGGCCCCGCTGCCGCCGCCGGCATCGCCTGGATCAATTCGCTCGGCAATCTCGGCGGGTTTTTCGGCCCGACAATCGTTGGCTGGGCAAAGCAGCTGACCGGCAGCTTTGCCGGCGGCCTTTATGCGCTCGCGATCTGTGCCCTGGTCTCGGCGGTGGTCTCCTTGATCGGGCTCAACATCCCGAACCGTGTCCGGGAACCGCAGGGCGCAACAATTCTCGTCAAGTAAGCGGCAGCAGCACCTTACGGCAGGCCGGCGAGGTTCGATACCTCGCCGGCTCGCTCTTTCGTCAATACCCCGGCGGCTATTTGCTCCAGATCGCGGCGTATAGCGCGACGCCCTGGCCGTTGTCGCAGCCGCTGAGCGCGCGGGTCAGATAGCCTTGCTGCAGGCGAAGATCATATTCCGCCTGATATTGCGCGGCAGTTTGGCCATTCCTGGCGACAAACTCGGCGGACGCGTTTTGCTCCCATAAACCGAGCATCAGCGGATTGTCGCCGTTCGAGATCGCGTTGAGGCTCGCAGGGTGGCGCCCGGCGGCGATGTTGGCGTTGGTCTGCGTCTGGTAATCGTGGAAATCGAGCGCGCCGGAGAGAATGAACCCGCCGACATCGGTCTTTTCGTAGAGCGCGGTGTAGAGGAGGCCGCCGGAGGTCTCCACCGCCGACACGACCACCGGCACGTAACCCTCTTTGGTCAAAGTGTCGAACTGGCTCTGATGAAAGGCGGCGGAACGGCCGTGATAGGCGGACCAGGCGGGTCCCGAGTTCTTCACCCAAATCCCGGCATAGAGCACGTCGCCGCCATTCAGAAACGTCTCGACATGCAGCGGCCGGTAGCCGGCATTCACCCACTTGTCGAATTCAGTTTGGTAATGGGCAGCGTCGAGCCCGACTTCGGCCTGCCAGACCGTGCCGTCCTCGGGGCGAAAAATCATGTTGAAATAGGGGTTGCCGCAGACATCGAACCCGTCGACCCAGACCATGCGATAGCCCGAGCTCGTTACTTTGTTGAACTCGGTCTGGAAGTCGGCATTCGAGACGCCGGAGCGGGTGATCTCGCCCCAGCCGGGCGGATACCAGCTCGGCTTTGTCGACGCCGGCCAGATCAGCGACGTCACCACCGGCAGCCCCTGATCGGCCGACTTGACCCATGGTCCCGATGGATCGGGCGGATGCACCGCGTTGGTCTCGACGACCCACATGTCGCGGTAAGGATACGGACGCAGGGGCCCGCTTTCGGGCGCCGTTCCCTTGATCGCATGAGTGTGGAGATGAGGCCCGGTCGAATTTCCGGCGTTGCCGGCCAAGCCGAGGAACTCGCCGCGTTTGACCGTGGCGCCGGTCTGCAGCAAGGCCGAGTTCAGACTGCCCTTTTGCATATGCGCATACAATACGACGTGGTCGCCGTGCTGCAGGTAAAAGTGATTGCCGGCCCCCGGGTTTTTGAACTGCGGTTTGTTCCAGAAATTGGCTGCCTGCGCCGCCAGCTTGGCGTTCAGATCGGCTGTGCTGGTCCATTGCAGCGGCGCCGGATTGTTCGGGACGCTGTTTTCGGCCTCCAACACCGTGCCATCGGCAACGGCGCGGACCGGCTTGCCCCAAATTCTCGAATCCGAATTGTTCGCGTTGTCGGTCCCGGGCAACAGGTTGGAGAAACTGTTCGATGACGGGTCGAGGCCGACAACGACCATATCATAGGCGAAAAGCTGGCTGCCGCCGGCGCCGGCGCCGTGGGTCAAGCTTTGGCCGCTCCAATATTCGCCAATGCGAAGATCGCTGGCCGCCGCCGGGAAATCGAAACCGTTCGGCGCCGGCGGGCCGGCCGCGACCAGCGGCAGGGTCACCACTGCCGGCTCGGAAAACCCGTGGCAGGCGAAACTGAAGCTGATATGGCCGGGAGCCGGAAACGGCGTGACGATTTCGTTGGCTGTGGCGAAATTCCAATTGGCCGTGCCGTGGGCGGCGACATTCAGATCGAGCGGGATGCTCGCCCCGGCCACCGCGGGCGACCCGGAAAACGATATCGCCAGGGTAACCAGCTGCACCGGCGCGGCCTCGTTGTTGCGGATCGAGAACGCGAGTGCGATCTCGCCCTTGGCCGGGTCGGTGGCGCTTTTCGGAGCAAGCGGCAGATACATCACCTGATTGTTGGTCGATGGTTCGACGGTGATCGTCAAATTTGGCGCGCTCATGGGTTATCCCTCGATGTCTGGCCAGACCGACCTTCCGTCGATCTTTGTCGGGCCGGACCCTGCGCGCCAAACCCTGCGGAAGTGTTAGCGGGACCCGGCCGAGGCTTGGGGATCGCTGCGATTACCGGCCAAATTAGCCCCGTCTCCCGAGTGCGCTTGCGCGACGCTTGGGCAGTTGCGCATCGGCTGTGCATGGCGGAGGGCTGGTCCGGGAATGAGGCCCGGATGAGATCCGGCGATCCCGGCCCGGATCGGCGTCTGCAGGTGCTGCAGAGGCCCGGACCTGGTGTACGAACACTCAAAATCCGTGCCAGTTACCGTTGCCCGGCGCCGCTTGCCGCAGGCCCCGGCGCGCTCCTAGGATGGCCGCACTGCTTCAGGCAAGGGGACAGCGATGGCACAGCTGACGACCGATGACGGCGTCCGCCTCTATTACGAGGAGACAGGGTCGGGGACGCCGATCGTCTTCGTCCACGAATTCGCCGACGACTATCGCGGCTACGAAGGCCAGATGCGCTATTTCGGGCGGCGCTACCGCTGCGTCGCCTACAATGCCCGCGGCTACCCACCCTCGGAGGTGCCCGAGGACCAGGCGCGCTATTCGCAAGACCGAGCCCGCGACGACATCCGCGCCGTGCTCGACGCGCTGAAGATCGACAAGGCGCATGTCGTCGGCATCTCGATGGGCGGTTTCGCCGTCTTGCATTTCGGCCTCGCCTATCCCGACCGCGCGCTGTCATTGGTGGTCGCCGGGTGCGGCTATGGCGCCGAGCCCGGCAAGCGCCAGCAATTCCACGACGAGACCGCCAAGACGATTGCGCTAATCGAGGGCTCTGGGATGAGCGTCGCCGCCAAGACCTATTCCCAGGGCCCGAGCCGGGTGCAGTTCCAGAACAAGGACCCGCGCGGCTGGAATGAGTTCGCGACAAACCTCGCCGGGCATTCGACCCAGGGCTCGGCCTTGACGATGCGCGGCGTGCAGGCGCAGCGCCCGTCCTTATGGGATCTCGTCGAGCCGATGCGCCGCCTCGAGGTGCCGACCCTGGTCATGACCGGCGACGAGGACGACCCCTGCCTCGAACCGGGCCTGTTGATGAAGCGGACGATCCCAACGGCGGCGCTCGTCGTCTTCCCGAATACCGGCCACGCGCTCAACCTCGAAGAGCCCGACCTGTTCAACCGCAGCCTCGACGAGTTCTTTCATCAGGTCGAACGCGGGCGCTGGCCGCGCCGCGACCCGCGCGCCGTCACCGGCTCGATCCTCGGGGTGCGATGACCGCGGCCTCCGAGAAAAACCGTCGTGCAATGGGATCAGCCATCAACGACCCGATCCTGAAGCGCTTCCGCGCCGCCCTCGATAAGCTCTACGGCGAACGGATCGAGCGCGTCGTGCTGTTCGGCTCGCGCGCCCGCGGCGATGTGCACGAGGATTCCGACTACGACATCGCGGTATTTCTCAACGACCTGACCGACCGCTGGCTGGAGGTGGACCGCATCATCCCGATCGTCACCGACATTCTCTACGAGGACGAAGCCTTCATCCATGCCATGCCTTACCGCGCGGGCTCCTACGAGGAGCGCACGCCTTTGATGCGGGAGATTCGTCGGGAGGGCGTCGATCTGTGACGCCCGAGGCCGCCGGGCACCTCGACAAGGCGCGGGAATGTCTGATGCGCGCCCGAATCATTCTCTCGGCCGGTGTCGCCGAAGATGCGGCGCGCAATGTGTACCTGGCAGCCTTCCATGCAGCACAAGCCCTGATCGCTGACCGTACCGGAAGGGATGCCAAGACGCACAAGGGTGCTCATGTCGCATTTGCCAGAATGACAAAAGACGAGCCGCGTATCGACATCGAACTGCCACGTTTCCTGCCGCAATCCTTCAATATGAAGGCGGTCGCCGATTACGAGCTGGGGCCGGATGCCATTATCCCGACCGAACAGGCCGCGGCCGCGATTGAGACGGCAACCCGTTTCGTCACCTGCATTGCCGAACTGTTGGCCTAGCCGCCGCTCAACATGTTGTGCCCAGACGTGTTCCTCACCAGCGCGGCAGCCAACTACACCTGCCGGCTGTAGCGCCTCCAATGACCTTGCATAGACAGCAGCACAAATTCGAATGACTAGCACCTGAAAATTTGAGCTTCCTGATACCTAAAAATTTTTGCCATAATGGCGCATATGGGGCTTTGACAGCACCGCCCGAACCGGCACACAAACACTAGATGTAGAAAACAGGGGGAATCCATTAAATGTGGGGACTGTCCGTCGTATCGTGGAATTTGATTGCCCTCCTGTTTGGCGGCGGTGCTGTGCTAGCGCTCTACTTTTCAGCCACGAATGCCGATCAAAAAATTGCCCTAGCAAACGAGCGAGCCGCGACGCTTGAAAAGGAAGCGGCTGGGCTGCGCCAAACTACTGTAGGGTTAGAATTAGACCTCGAAAAAGAACGCACCCTTAGAGTGAAGATGCAGCAAGCAATTGCATGGAGAAGAATAAGCCCTCAGCAAGAGACAACACTTGTTGAGAAGCTTCGTGCGCATCCGTTGACGGTGAGCATTCAGGCTGTAGCTGGTGATCCCAAATCCACATTATACGGCGACGACATTCGCCGCACGTTTGTAGCAGCTGGCTTTACCGTCAATGCGGCCCTCAAAAATTTCAGCGGTCCGATGCATGGCCTTGGTCTCTCCACAACTCCTTCGGATGATCGAGCGTTCGTTGCAAGCGCATTTAAGGCCGCCGATGTTTCCTTTGGCGACGATGTAACACCCGCCTCTGTGGTAACAATGGTAGTTGGTAGTAAGATGCCCGCCGATCCACGATTGCTTTCAGAAATGATCCCTCCCACTGTTTCTCGTTAGCGGCGATTTTTCAGAAGACCGATTATGCGGCTTTTGCTCCATCGGCAACGGCTCCAGTAGCAAATATGGCGAGCGGGCGGCTGATCGGCTAGCCTTCGACAGCAGCGATAGAATACAGCAACGCGGGGTTGGCGATGGCGGTGGCGGAGCCGGATTTTACTCTTGGCATCGAGGAGGAATATTTCCTTGTCGATCGGGGGACGCGCGATGTCGTCGAGGATCCGCCGCCCGAGATGCTGGCCGATTGCGAGGCATTGCTGGCGGGGCAGGTCGGTCCGGAATTTTTGCGCTCGCAGATCGAGGTTGGAACCCGGGTCTGCACCAGCCTCGCCGAGGCGCGCGCCGATCTGTGCCGGCTGCGCGGCACGGTCGCGGAGGTGGCTGCGCGGCACGGCGTGGCGCCGGTGGCCGCAGCGACCCATCCCTTCGCCCGCTGGGATGCGCAAAAGACTACCGAGAACCGCCGCTACGCCGATCTGCAGGATGATCTGCAAGGGGTCGGGCGGCGGCTGGCGATCTGCGGGCTGCATGTCCATATCGGCCTCCCCGACAATGAGCTGCGCATCGACCTGCTCAACCAAGCGACTTACTTCCTGCCGCATTTGTTGGCGCTGTCGACCTCCTCGCCGTTTTGGCGCGCAGACAACACCGGGCTCAAATCCTATCGGCTGGCGGTGTTCGACGAATTGCCGCGCACCGGCATGCCCGAGCGCTTCGACAGCTGGGGCGAATACCGCCGCCATGTCGATGTCCTGACCGGCGCCGGGCTGATCGCCGACGCGACCAAATTGTGGTGGGATCTGCGGCCGAGCGAGCGGTTTCCGACGCTCGAAATGCGCATCACCGACAGCTGCACGACGATGGAGGATTCGCTGTCGATCGCGGCGCTGTTCCGTTGCCTGTTGCGCATGCTGTGGCGGCTGAAGCGCGAGAACCAGCGCTGGCGGGTCTATGCGCGCATGCTGATCGACGAGAACCGCTGGCGGGCGCAGCGCTACGGCACCGACCAGGGCCTCGTCGATTTCGGCCGCGGCGCCATCGTCCCCTATGCCGACCTGCTGGAAGAGATCCTGGCGCTGATCGACCAGGACGCCCGCCATTTCGGCTGCCTCGCCGAAGTCGCGCACGCCCGCGAGATCCTCGCCCGCGGCACCAGCGCCCATCGCCAGCTTGCGGTCTTCGACGAGGCCCTCGCCCAGGGCGCCACGCGCGCGCAAGCCCTCGCCGCCGTCGTCGATTGGCTGATCGCCGAGACTGCGCGCCGCATAGAGATAGGTTCGCTTTAGAGCCTACTTCGTCAGCCCAGAGATTCCGGCGATCAGGAAAGAAGCAAGCACGTAGCCCATGATCCGATGTACATAAAAATAATAGCGTATCCAGCCGTTGAGATCGACTTTGTAATGCTTCTCGCGCAGCCGGACGATCGGCAACAGCAAATCAAAGCTGTAGAAAATGCCATAGGGCAAGCTGTAGTGACGGCTCACCCTGCGGCCCTCACCGGAGAGCCACAGCAGCACGGTACCAGCAACCAGAAAACCAGCGGCCCAGTATATCGACCAGAATTTATGATATCCGTAACCGATAACCCATTTATTCGCGGTCATCTCGATATATCGCATCGAGGCAGACTGGCCCCGTTCTATCTCCTTGGCGGAATACAAGATATCGTCGGCAACGTCGGGTTTTCCTTCGTTGCGTAGAACCGTCGCAAGCTGCTCATAGGGCGCCGGGGTATATGGCTTTTGTTTTCCTAGCCAATTTTCAAACCATCCGACCGGACGGTCGATCATCGGATCTTTTTCGTTAGCAAGAAGCCCTCCCAAGCTACGATAGGTGAACCCGTTGAGATCGAGTTTGTCGGGCCATGAATCTGATAAATCTTGGATCGCGTCTGCATTCGCGTCGCGGAGAATCAGCGCCGAATTGGCCGACCAACGCGCAGAACCGTCCTGTGATGATCCGAGCAACAGCTCAGCGCCCAGCTGCGCTGCCGTAAGATCCACGTCCCCACGAAACGATCCGCCTCCGAACTCAATATCGCCGACCTTGGCGAAAGTTAGACTGACTGGTCCTTCAAATTCTGCGCCACGACCCAGATAGACGGTCAAGCCAACCTGAGCCGTATCCATATCGAGCGAGCCCGTGACCTTCGAGCCAATCAGGGCGAGCTGGCCGCCGACATGAGCATCGCGGAGGACAATCGCGCCGAACTCGGCCTTGTCGTACATGAGCAAGTCGTGATCGACCCGAAGCGCTTCCATGTTTAGCGTGCCGATGGCCTTCGAGCCGTTCAGGGCAAGCTCCCCGCCGACATGTGCATTGTGCAAGTCGATCGCGCCGAACTCGCCCTTGTCGTACATGAGCAAGCTGTGATCGACCTGGAGCGAATCCATGTCGAGCGTGCCGGTGACCTTCGAGCCGGTTAGGGCGATCTGTCCGCGAACATGAGCTTGATGTAGGTCAATTTCGCTGAACTCCGCCTCGCCCCGCAAGGACAGATCTTGGTCGAGCTGAAGCCCATACATCTCAAGGGCGCCGACAACTTTCGAACCGAAGATACTGATCACGTTCGTCGACTTCGCCCCGGTAAAATCCGCGTCTCGTTCCAGAAGACTTCTGTCCAACCAGAGCTCATGCCCGAGATCTGCATTCGACAGGTCCACGGTATCCGTGAAACGGGCGCCGACGATCCTCACTCCGCGGCGGGTCAGCGCATGGCGATATTTGTCCGCGAGGAGGATCGTCTCGAGGAATACCGGCCTCAGGATACGGCCGTCGGGCAGCCCTTCTTTCCGTTTCGGGTCGAGGTCGCCGCCATAGCCCGGCTCGCGGTTGAAATCAGCGACATCACCGACACAGACATGCTGCCAGACGAATTTCTCCTGTCGGGTCCACTGCCGATCGGCCGGAACCGAGCATTTTCCGTTCGCCGGCACCGGCTGTGCGGTATCCTCGCCGCGCGCGCTCGGGGACACAACGAGCAACGTCAGCACCACGACGGCGGCAACAAATCGGATCACGGCGCCATTATGCACTTTTTTCGCTCGTCGATCGCAGAAGGGGAGAAGCGCGAGACGCGGGGCGTGTGGCCGGCCTCGGTTTCAGACCCTCTGGTACCATCCGCGGGTGCGCAGGACGATGCGGACGACCGAGAGCATGAAGGGGACCTCGGCGAGGACGCCGACGGCGGTGGCGATGGCGGCCACTCTTATAGAGACACAAGCCAAGCCACGATCGACACGACGACAAGCCCGAGCGCTAGCAGAAACCCGGCGATACAAACGCGCCTTATCCAGGCTTGGTACGGCGGCTTGACGACCCTAACGGCGACGAACAGGGCGCTCACGAGCAGAACAAGCGCGCCGATGAGTTGCTGTCGATCGAGATTGGCATAACCCATCTTCAATTTCAGGTAGGGAGTGCATCCGGCGAGGGCGCGGTGGACAGAGAAGCCGTGTATATAAGCGGCCGGGCCTCAGATGGCGTGCTGCGCGCCGCGCGAATACCAGCCCCGGGTGCGCAGCACGATGCGGACGACCGAAAGCATGACCGGGACCTCGACGAGGACGCCGACGACGGTGGCGAGGGCGGCGCCGGATTGGAAGCCGAACAGAGCGATCGCGGCGGCGACCGCCAGCTCGAAGAAATTCGAGGCGCCGATCAAGGCCGACGGGCAGGCGACATTGTGCGGCACGCCGAGCGCACGGTTCAGTCCGTAGGCGATCCCGGCGTTGAGATAAACCTGGATTACGATCGGCACCGCCAGCAGCAGGATCACCAGCGGCTGGCGAATGATCTGTTCGCCCTGGAAGCCGAACAGCAGCACGAGCGTCGCGAGCAATGCGACGAGCGAGATCGGCTGCAAAACCCGCAGCAGCTCCGCCAGCCCCGGCTCGCCGGCGCGCGCGAGGACCGAGCGCCGCCATAGCTGCGCCGCCACCACCGGCACGACGATGTAGAGCACGACCGACAGGAACAGGGTTGCCCACGGCACGGTGATCGACGACAAGCCGAGCAGCAACCCGACAATCGGAGCAAAGGCGAAAACCATGATCGTGTCGTTGAGCGCGACCTGGGTGAGGGTGAAATTGGGATCGCCACCGGTCAGGTTCGACCACACGAACACCATCGCCGTGCAGGGGGCGGCGGCCAGCAGGATCAACCCGGCGATGTAGCTGTCGATCTGCCCCGGCGGCAGCCAGGGCCGGAACAGCCAGCCGATGAACAGCCAGCCGAGCAGCGCCATGCTGAACGGCTTGACCAGCCAGTTGATCCCGACGGTCACCGCGATCCCGCGCCATTGCTCGGCGACCTGATGCAAGGCGCCGAAATCGACCTTTATCAGCATCGGCACAATCATCAGCCAGATCAGCACCGCGACCGGGATGTTGACCTGGGCGACGGTCATCCGCCCCAACATCTGGAACGGCTCCGGCATCAGCCGGCCGAGCACGATGCCGGCGACGATGCAGAGCGCCACCCAAAGGGTCAGATAACGCTCGAAAATGCCAAGCCCAGCCGCCGTGGCGCGCCGCGCGGTATCAGCGGCGGATGTCATGACGACTCCTCGGTGTCCACTGCGATGCGGCGACCGATTTGATCGACCCGGCGCTTGATCGCCATGCGGTCGAGTTTGTCGAGCGGCAGCGCCACAAACAGCTTGATGCGGTTTTCGAGCATCAGATACGCCTCGCGGAAGGCCCTTCGCCGTTCCGCTTCGGTGCCGTGCGCAAGCGCCGGATCGGGCACGCCCCAATGCGCGGTCACCGGGTTGCCGGGCCAGACCGGGCAGATTTCACCCGCGGCCTGGTCGCAGACGGTAAAGACGAAGTCCATTTTCGGCGCGCTCGGCTTGGTGAATTCGTCCCAGCTCTTGCTGCGCAGCCCGCTGGTTGGCAAATGTGATTTCGTCATAAGATCGAGCGCCAGGGGATGTACTGCCCCCCGCGGAAAGCTGCCGGCGCTGTAGCCTTTGAAGCGCCGCCTGCCCCAATGGTCGAGCAGCACCTCGGCCATGATGCTCCGCGCCGAATTGCCGGTGCAGAGAAAGAGGACGTTGTAGATTTTCGGGGCCACGCTAGCCGAGCCTACGAGGCGCAGCACGACGGAGCGCAGCAGGCATCGGCGGCAGCCGGCCCTTGGCCAGGTTTGCGGGCTTCGATGATGGCCGAGACGATATAATCTTCGATGCCTCGTCCTGGCGACCAGGTCTTGATCAGCTCGCGGCTCTCCGTCTTGGGGGCGACGCGGATGTCGGCAAAGCCGGCGGCGAAGAGCCAGGCCTCGATCCGCTCCGCCGGAGCCGCGCCGGCGACGCAGCCGCAGACCAGCGCCGGATCGGCGGCCAGCGCGGCGGGGAGCGGATGGGTGCCCACGATGTCGGAGACGGCGAGCCGGCCGCCGGGTTTGAGCACGCGGAAGGCTTCGCGGAACACCTGTTGCTTGTCGGGAACGAGATTGATCACGCAATTCGAGATCACGACATCGGCCGAGTTGTCGGCAATTGGCAGATGCTCGAGCTCCCCGAAACGGAACTCGACGTTGGCGGCGCCGATCTTGGCCGCGTTCTCGCGCGCCTTGGCCAGCATCTCGTGGGTCATGTCGACGCCGATGACCCGGCCCGCGTCACCGACCTGCCGCGCCGCCAGAAAACAGTCAAAGCCGGCCCCGCTGCCGAGATCGACGACGGTCTCGCCCGGCTGCATCGCAGCGATCGCCTGCGGGTTGCCACAGCCGAGCCCGAGATTGGCGCCCTCGGGAACCGCTGCCAGCTCAGACTCCGAGTAGCCCATCTGCAGCGCTTTATCCTGGGACGCCGTCGAAGGCCCGCAGCAGGACGATGTCGCTGGTACGCAGCATCCCGAGGGGTCGGCAGCCGCCGCGATGCTGCCGTAGCGGGCGCGCACCATTTCCTTGATTTCAGCCTGGTCCATGACTTCCTCCGTCACGCCGATTCTCTGTCGATCGGCACCGCTGTCGCGGTCGCCTGTGGGCAACAAACCGGGACGCGCAGCGCAGCACCGCCGCAGCAATTCTCGGTCAGATAGCCCATCAGCGCGTTCATCACCGCGAAATCCGTCGCATAGATCAGCTGTCGGCTCATCCGGCGCTGGGTGATCAGGCCGGCATGCATCAGCTGCTGCAGGTGAAAGGTCAGCGAGGACGGCGACAGCTCCAGCGCTTGCGCGATCGTCCCCGCCGACAAGCCGTCCGGCCCGCGCTGCACCAACAGGCGGTAGACCGCGAGCCGGGTTTCATGGGCCAGCGCGCCGAGCGCCGCGATCGCCTGTTTGGCCTCCACCGCAACCTCTCATATTCCAACGAAGGTCGAATTTATGCCCACCTTGCGATGGAGTCAACGATCTTACGAGGATCATCGAATTATTATCGAGGATGCGATCGCGGCGCTGCGGCGCTACATAGAGGCTCAGCAACAACGAGGAGGTACCGATGGACGACCAGACCCGCACCGAACTCGAAGCCGCGGCCTTCCGCCGCCTGGTCGAGCATCTGCGCGAGCGCACTGATGTGCAGAACATCGACATGATGAATTTGGCGGGATTCTGCCGCAACTGCTTGTCGCGATGGTATCGCGAGGAGGCCGAGCAGCGCAGCGTCCCGCTGACCGACCCGCAGGCGCGCGAGATCGTCTACGGCATGCCCTATGACGAGTGGCGCAAGAAATACCAGAAGGAAGCCAGCGCCGAGCAGAAGGCTGCTTTCGCTACCCAGCAGCAGCACTGATCCCAACCGTCGTCCCCTGGCTTGCGCCCGCCGAGGGCGGCCGCTATCGTCGGCCCGCTGCCGCGGGGGGCGCGGCGCGCTATCGGGGGAAGGTGGGATTATGCCGGATGTCGGGGGAATTGCGGGCGAGCGGCTCAAGTCCTTGATCGAGCGCATCGAGCGGCTCGAAGAGGAAAAGCGCGTTCTGGGCGAGGATATCAAAGAGGTCTATGCCGAGGCCAAGGGCACCGGCTTCGACCCGAAAATCATGCGGCAGATCATCCGCATCCGCAAACGCGACAAGGACGAACTCGACGAGGAGGAAACCCTGCTCGACGTCTACAAGCGCGCACTCGGCATGATGCCTGATTCGAGCCCGCAGGCGCAGGCCGCGGAATGATCAGCCCCCTCCCGCCCGCTCGCGCGGGCCTCCCTCCCCCGCAAGCAGGGGAGGACTGGGGTGGGGGCTAGGGCCCAGCGGCTCCGCGATACGCTGAAGGACGCCGGAACGGTTCTGCAGAACCTCGTTGTTCCAGAACCGCAGGACGCGCCAACCCCGCTTATGCAACAATGCATCGCGCCGATCGTGATCGCCCGGCTCGGCGTGCTGCCCGCCATCGGCTTCGATGATCAACCGCGCCTCCGGGCACGCGAAATCGACGACATATGGCGGGATCGGGAATTGCCTCCGAAACCGCCAGCCGAGCTGATTTCGACGGAGCGCTTGCCAAAGCATCCGCTCAGTCTCGGTCGCATTGCCGCGCAATTGTCGCGCTCGGGCAGTCATTGCCTTTCCGCCGCGCATATTGCTTAAGCTGGGCAACGATGAGCGTTTGCTCCGGAATTCCTACTCGGCCGCTCTTGCGAGCGCTGGCAATGCCGGTGCAAGGATTTGAGCAGCGCGTCGGCCTCGGCTTCGGTCGCGTCGAACCGGCACACAAAGCGCGCCAGGGTTTTGCTGCGGCGATAAAATTGAATGCCGTCCGCCTCGAGCCCGTCCATGACGGTGCTTGGCAGTTCGAGAAAAATCTCGTTGGCTTCGACCGGGGCCAGCAAGCGCGCTCCGGGAAGCGCCGTAAGCCCGGTGGCGATGCGCGCTGCGATGGCGTTGGAGGCGCGCGCCATCTCCAGCCATAGCCCGCTTTCGACATAGGCGATCAGCTGCGCCGAGGCGAAGCGCATCTTCGACCACACCTGGCCGGCGCGGCGCAGTTGCACCGCCACGCTGTCGGCAAGTTCCGGCGAAAACACGACGATCGCATCGCACAGTGCACCGCCGTTCTTGGTCGCGCCGAACGACATGATGTCGACGCCGGCGCGCCAAGTCGCGTCCGCCGGGCTGCAGCCGAGCCGAGCCACGGCATTGGCAAAACGCGCCCCGTCCATATGCACTCTCAGCCCGCGCGCCTTCGCGACCGCAGCGATGGCATGGATCTCAGCGAGCGAATAGACCGTGCCGAGGTCGCCCGCCTGGGTCACACTGACCGCCGAGGGCTGCCCGCGATGCAGCTGCCCCGGCGCGATCCCCGCCAAGGCTTCGGCCAGGCGGTCGGCGCTGATCCGGCCATCTTCCCCGCCGACCGCCGCGAGCTTGATGCCGCCGCCGAAGAACCCGGCGGCATTCGCCTCCGCGGTGTTGATGTGGGCCGCCTCGCTGCAATAGACGATGCCCCAGGACGGGCCGAGTGCCGCCAGGCTTAGCGCGTTGGCCGCAGTCCCGGTGGCCACCGGGAATACCCGCACCGCCGTCTCGAACAATTCAGAATACCGCCGCTGCAATGCCGCCGTCCATTCGTCGGCGCCATAGCCGAGCGCGGTATCATGATTGGCGCGAACCAGCGCTTCGAGGATTTCCGGCGCCGCCCGTCCGGTGTTGTCGCTGCGGTAATCGATCATCGTCTGATCTCTTTCTTGCGCGCGTCGCCAGACCGCGGAATATGGGTGGTGTGCGCCACCCGCAAAATGATCTCATAGCGCGGCCTCGACGCCGCGGCATAGGCCGGCACCCGCAGATGAGCCCCACGCATGCGGGCAGCATGCTGATAGTTGCGCGAGCGGATGCTCGCGGCATGAACCGCTCTGGCCCACGCCGTGCTCTGAGCGAAATGCGCGACAACATCCCCGGCCGGGGATGGCTGGCCGATGGTCGGAGCCGCAGCAACACGGGCCGCGGCAGGCGGTCCCGGTGGGCCGATCTGCGGCGAACCCATGATCGCAGGCGCATTCTCCAGCCGCTCCGGCGGCAGCTGGAGCAAGGCGAGCGACACCGCTTGACCGGCGACAAAAGCCGGCCGCGGAACCACGCTGGCGAACTGCCGGTTGGCAAAATGTGCGTTCACGATTTCGGCCGGCGGCTCGCCATCGGCGCGCAGCCGGATGATGCCGAGATCGGCGATGTCGCCGGCATTCAAGCCGCGGATATACTCGAGATCGCCATTGTAGCCCGGCCAACAGACCTCACCGGGCGCCAGCGGAAACCAGGCGACGGAGGGGCCGGAACTTCCGGCGTAGCTCAAGCCGACACCCGGCGTGCCGAGAAACGCGACGACGGCCGGCGCATAGACCGGACGCGCCGTGTAGGCGCCGGGGACCCAAATCCAATGCTGATCGAGAAAGGCCCAGCGGCCGTAATGGGATGGCGCAAAGCCCCAAGGCTGATCGTCGATCCAGCTCCAGCCCCACGGCGCCATCCACCGCCAATGGCCATAGCGATAGGGCGCCCAATTCGCCGGCAACGCGTTTGGGACCCATACCTCGCCATATTTGCGATCTGCCTTCCAGCTGCCAACTGTATCGAGTGCTGCGAAGCCAGTCATCGCCGGGGAGACGTAATAAGGTGCGGCAAGACGGCTTTCATCGACGGCGTGGGCACCGCACCATACGGCGAACTCGTCAGCGGAGGCCGGCTCGGTAGTGATCGCAGCCGCGCCGGAACCGGTCAGCAGCGCGCGATCTCCGGCTTTGATCGCGATGTCGGCGCCGCCGCCGACAAACCGCGCGCTTCCGGTAAATGCCGCAATCCACGGAGCCTGGTCGCCCGCGCCGGCGTTGATGTCGTAGCGGCCGGGCTGCAGCAGCCAGACGCCGCCGCGAGCAAAATCGATCTGAACGGTTTCGCCCTTGCCGAGCTGGGGGATGTTGAGATCGATTCGCCCATGCGAGACGGCGATTTCCACCATTCGATCGTTCAGATTGGCGACCGCGATCTCAGTGCTCTCGGTGAGGGCGATTGTGTCGGGACCGATTTGGATCAAGGCGCGGGCTTGCGGGTCGGTGCGCATCGATACGCCGCCGGCGATCGGGTCGTTGATTTCGGCATCGGACCAGATCGCTTCGCCCGGGCCGCGAAAACCGACCTTTCCCGAAACCAGGCTGATCCGGCCGACCGTGCCGGTCGGCGCTGCCGCTGTTCCGGCGACGGCCGAGAGCCGTTTGGGCGTGCCGATTTCCTCAGCCGACGCGGAGACGACCGCAACGAGAATCGAAGCGAATCCGATGCCAACAAGGAGCCGCATGGCTTCCCCAATACCCGTGCCGCTCTGGTCAAGTCCAACAGATCGAGCGTGCGGTCAATCGATAATCTTGGTTCAGACCTATGCGCTGCAGCAGGCAATCAAAGTTCAGCCCGGTCAATCGTTACGACGAAGTTGCCGAAAGCTCGACGCAATGAGCGTTGAACTACCTGAAAAGATGTTGCTCTCTGCGCACGGTCTCAGGCAAAGACCGTTGCTGCCGTGGGTGCTGGCGCTCGGCATCGGCTGTGAGCGCGGCTGCTCTGCTGGGGAAATCACCGCGCTCGCCGATGCGACATTGGCCGAGGCGGGGTTTGAGATCGGCTCGGTCGCGGCGGTTGTCTCGATCGAGCTGAAGCGCGCCGAGCCGGGAATTCTGGCGCTCGCCGCGACGACTCAGGGTGCCGGTATGGTTCTTTACGGCAGCGCGCTTGCTCGCCGAGACCGAGCGTCTATCGGAGCGCTCGGCGGCGGTGTTCCGCGCAACCGGCTGTTGGGGGGTGGCGGAAGGGGCCGCTCTCGCCGCTTGCGGGAAAGAGGGCATCCTGCTGGTGCCGAAGCGCCGGTCACGTCGGGCGACCTGCGCAGTGGCGCAGGCACCGGCGCCGATCGACGTTACGCCGCTGGCGGTGCGCGGCGCACGCTGACGCCGCGGGGCGAGCCGTGGTCGGAGGACGCCGCTTCGCCGGGTGCGTCGCGAACGCACTTTTGCCGCACTTGCCACGACGACCGCCCCGCCCTCACCTTGCCGGCTGCCTGTCATTTTTGCGGGAGCGCAAGGTGTCCTTCTCGATAATCGCGAGGCGGCCCGGCGCGGCGAATACTGCCACGGAAGGAACCCGACACGGCGCGGTCGCAGCGTGGCTGTTTGCCTGCTGCGCGCTGATCTTTGCAATGGTGGTCGTCGGCGGGATCACGCGGCTGACCCTCTCAGGCCTGTCGATCACCGAGTGGAACCCGGTCATCGGCATCCTCCCGCCGCTGACCGAGGCCCAGTGGGCCGCGGAATTCGCCCGCTACCAGCAGATCCCCGAATACCGCCTGATCCATTACGGGATGAGCCTGCCCGAGTTCAAATCTATCTATTTCTGGGAATATGCGCACCGACTGCTGGGCCGGCTGATCGGGGTCGCCTATGCCGCCCCATTGGTCGGGTTTTGGCTGCGCGGGCGCTTGCCGCGCCGGCTGGTTCCGGTGCTGCTCGGCATACTGGCGCTCGGTTTTGGTCAGGGATTGCTCGGCTGGTACATGGTCGAAAGCGGGCTTGTCCATCGGGTCGAAGTCAGCCAGTACCGCCTCGTCGCGCATCTGGCGCTCGCGCTGGCGATTTACAGCCTGATTCTTTGGACGGCGCTGGGTCTCGCGCGTGGCTCTACCGACTTTGACATTGCAGCGGTATGGCGGCGAGCCGCTGAGGCCGTGATCCTGCTCGTCGGGCTGACAATCGCCGCCGGCGGGTTTGTCGCTGGCACCCGCGCCGGGCTCATTTACAACACCTTTCCATTGATGGACGGCCGCCTGGTACCCGCCGGCTACGCCCAACTACACCCATTCATCCGCAACTGGTTCGAAAACATCGCGACGATTCAGTTCGACCATCGCCTGCTGGCGATGACGACCGCCGCCGCGGTGCTGCTGGTGTGGGCCGCCGGCCTTCGCGCCGCCCTCCCCGCCCCCACCCGCGTCGCTCTGTGGGCATTGCTCGCCGCAGCAGCGGTGCAGGTAGCGCTCGGCATCTCGACCCTGCTCTACGTCGTACCGATCCCGCTCGCTGCCGCTCACCAGGCCGGCGCTGTCATCCTTCTGACCGCAGCGATCGTGCTGCGCCACACCTTGCGCCGACCCGCTCGTCATAGACGCAGCAGCGCATGCGACCATATAGATGCGTATGATTTCCGTCTCGTGCGGGAGATTGAAATGGCCGACGACGGCGCCTTTCCGGTAAAGACCTTGGAGGATTGGACCCGTCTCGCGCAGGCAGAGCTGAAAGGAAAACCGCTCGACGGCCTTGATTGGACGACCCCCGAGGGGATTCGGGTCAAGCCGCTCTATACCGCGGCAGATCTCGAAGCGATCGAAACCGCCCGGTTCCCGCTGCGTGATGCGATGCCCGGCTTTCCGCCTTATCTGCGCGGGCCTCGCGCGACGATGTACGCGAACCGGCCGTGGACGATCCGGCAATATTCCGGGTTCTCGACCGCGGAGGAGTTGAACCGCTTTTATCGCGAGAATTTGAAGGCGGGGCAGATGGGGCTGTCGATCGCTTTCGATCTCGCCACCCATCGCGGCTACGACAGCGACCATCCGCGCGTCATTGGCGATGTCGGCAAGGCGGGGGTGGCGATCGACAGCGTCGAGGACATGAAGATCCTGTTCGACGGCATCCCGCTCGACCGGATGAGCGTGTCGATGACGATGAACGGCGCCGTCCTGCCGGTATTAGCCGGCTACATCGTCGCCGCCGAGGAGCAGGGTGTCGCGCAAGACAAGCTCCAGGGGACGATCCAGAACGACATTTTGAAGGAGTTCATGGTTCGCAACACCTATATCTACCCGCCCGGGCCGTCGATGCGCATCGTCGCCGACATCATCGAATACACCGCCCGGCACATGCCCAAATTCAATTCGATCTCGATCTCCGGCTATCACATGGAGGAAGCTGGGGCGACGTCGGTTCAGGAATTGGCTTTTACGCTTGCCGATGGGCTGGAATACGTGCGCGCGGCGTTCGTCGCGCGGGCTCGCAATCGACGAATTTGCACCGCGGCTCTCATTCTTTTTCGGGATCGGCATGAATTTCTTCATGGAGATCGCGAAATTGCGTGCTGCGCGGCTGCTGTGGGCGCGGCTGATGCGGCAATTTTCGCCGCAGGACCCGGCGAGCCTGGCGCTGCGCATGCACTGCCAGACCTCGGGCGTCAGCCTGACCGAACAGGATCCGCACAATAACATCATCCGCACGCGATCGAGGCGCTGGCGGCAGTGCTGGGCGGGACCCAGTCGTTGCACACCAATTCCTTCGACGAAGCCATGGCCCTGCCGACCCCGGCCTCGATGCGCATCGCCCGCAACACCCAGCTGATCCTCGCCGAGGAAACCGGCATCCCGCATGTGATCGATCCGCTCGGCGGCAGCTATTACCTCGAGAGCCTGACCCATTCGATCGCCGAGGCGGCGACGGCGCTGATCGACGAGGTCGAGGCGATCGGCGGCATGACCAAAGCGGTCGAGGCCGGCATGCCGAAATTGCGCATCGAGGAATCAGCCGCACGCCGTCAGGCGGCGATCGATCGCGGTGAGGAGACGATCGTCGGCGTCAACAAATACCAATCGGGCGAGACGACTGAGGTCGATCTGCTCGATGTCGACAACGGCGCCGTGCGCACCGCGCAGATCGCGCGGCTCGACCAGGTTCGGCGGAGGCGCAACCCCAAGCGCTGCCGGCAGGCGCTTGCCGCGCTGACCGAGGCGGCGAGGAGCGGCAACGGCAACCTGTTGGCATTGGCGATCGAGGCAACGCGGGCGCGCGCCACGGTTGGCGAGATCTCCGACGCGCTCGAAGCGGTGTTCACCCGCCACCGGGCGCAGATCCGCGCGGTCTCAGGCGTTTATGGCGGCCAGTACCAAGGGGACGAGGGGTTCCGCCAGGTTCAGCGCGAGATCGAAGCGTTCGCCCGCGACGAAGGCCGCCGCCCGCGCATGCTGGTAGTCAAGCTCGGCCAGGACGGCCACGACCGCGGCGCCAAGGTCATCGCCACCGCCTTTGCCGATATCGGTTTTGATGTCGACATCGGCCCGCTGTTCCAGACCCCGGAGGAGGCCGCGCGCCAGGCCGTTGAAAACGACGTCCACATCGTCGGCGTGTCGAGCCAGGCCGCCGGCCACAAGACCTTGGTCCCGGCCCTGATCGAAGCGCTGAAGCGCCAGGGTGCGGGCGACATCCTGGTCGTCTGTGGCGGGGTCATCCCGCCCAAGGACTATGATTTCTTAAAGAAGGCCGGGGTCAGTGCGATCTACGGACCCGGCACCAACATCCCCCAAGCCGCCACTGAAATCCTGACATTGATCCGGGGACGCCGCCTGGCGGCGTGAGCCCGAAAGCGGTCTCATCCATCTGCTCCGCATAAGGCTCCGGCCGTCAATCTTTGACGGCTAACTCTTTCTAACTACGTTTGTAATTAGCCAGCTCAGCCGGCAATCCCGCGTCCGGACGGTTCGATAAGTCGCGCAGCAGCCGCACCTCCGACGCAGTCCGATTTTTTTTCGAGTGTGAACTGGTTCACACATCTTGGTTAGCCCGGCGGGCTAGCTTCGCGTGCGTGGGCGGATGGACAGTCCATCTGGAAAATGTCGGATCAAGCCAGCGAATCGGGGGCTGAAGCTTTTCCGAATAATCGGACCAAGAGGAGGGATTGATGTCCGCATTCACCTACCCCGGTGTCTATATCGAGGAACTTTCGAGCGGCGTTCACACCATCACCGGTGTAGCAACCTCGATCGGCGCATTCATTGGTTGGGCGCCGCAGGGACCCGTCACCGAGGCTGCCCTGGTGCAGAGCTGGTCGGATTACGCGGCGCGGTTTGGCGGGTTGGATTTGCGGAGCAAGCTCGGCTACGCGGTCAACCAGTTCTTCGGCAATGGCGGCCAGCAGTGCTACATCGTGCGTCTGGTGTGGGACGGCAGCCTGCCACCGGCCTCTGGCAACCCGGCAACCGCGGCCACCTCATTGGCCACAGGCATCGGCATCGCCGCGACCCAAATCTCGGCATCGGTCGGCTCGATCTCCGCCAGCGCCACTCTCTACGTCGGACCCACCGTCCTTCAGAGCATTGCCGTCGGCCCCGCAAATCTGCCCCCAATTCCGCTCGGCGCGTCGGTAACCCTGTCGGCTGCCGGCAATTTCTCGGACGGCAGCACAGCACCACCGCCCGGCCTTAACTGGGTGTCCGATAACCCGGCGGTAGTCTCGGTAACGAGCGCCGGAGTTGCGACGGCCGTCAGTGTCGGCAGCGCCACCTTGACCGCCACCTCCGGGCTGATCTCGGCGACCGTGACGCTCAACACAACAGCCGCCGCGCTGTCCTCAATCGCAGTCGTGCCATCAGCGCCTCAGTTGGCGGTAGGCCAGACGTTGCAGCTCGCAGCCACTGCCAACTACGCCGACGGGACATCGCGTGACATCACATCGATCGCGACATGGTCCAGCAGCAATTCCGCTGTGGCAACCTTCACCGGGACCGCGACGCACCCCCTTTCCGCCGGGCAGCTCTACGCGGTAAGCGCCTCCACGACGGCTACCGTCACGGCTACGGTTCCCTGGACGTTCCCTGCCGGGACCACCCCAACCCCGGTCACCGCTTCGACCCCACCTACCCCGCTTGTGGTGACGGCCGCCGTGGTGACCGCGCTGACGGTCATCCCAACCAGCCCGACCGTGCCGGTGCCCGGGAGTTTAACGGCGGGACAAACCGAACTGGCTGGTTTCAGCGCGATTGCTGCCCACTCGGACAACACTACGTCGCCGCCTGCCGCCGTGACCTGGACCTCGAGCAATCCGGCCGTTGCGACGATCAATGCCAGTACCGGCGCCATTACCGTAGTCGGGGTCGGGTCTACAACGATCAGCGCGAGCTTCACTGACTCTTCGGTCAGTCCGCCGTACACGGTCACCGAAGCGACCACGCTGACCGTTACCGCAGCCGAGCTCACCACCCTTAGCGTCATTCCCAACGTTGTGTCGGTCGCCGGCGGCCTTTCGCAGCAATTGTCTCTCACCGGCGTTTTCAGCGACGGCACTTCGGCCGACCTGACCGGTAGTGCGACGTGGAGCTCGTCCGATTTGTTCGCGACCGTCACCCCGAACGGTGGGCTTGTAACCGGCGCTTCCGGCATCACCACGGCAGAAACCGCGACGATCACGGCGCAGTGGCTGGGCGAGACGGCAACCGCGACGGTAACGATCAATCCGCCGGTTCTGCAGAGCTTAGCGGTCTCGCCGGCGACGACGTCGGTCGTGAGCGGGCAGACTCGGCAGTTCACGGTGAGCGGCACGATGTCGGACGGATCGGCGTGGAGCGGCACCCCGTCCTGGTCCTCGGGTGCACCCGGCATCGCCAGCGTGAACGCCCAGGGTGTCGCCACCGGTCTGGCCCCGGGCGGTTCGCTCAGCCTCTTTGCCAGCAATCCAGGGGCATGGGGCAACAACCTCCGCGTCAGCGTGACCGTGCAGCCACCCCCCAACAGCAGCCGGTTCAATATATTAGTGCAGCAGGTGAATACAAGCGGACAGCTCCAGACCCTGGAGAGCTTCGTTAACCTGTCGGTCACTCCATCGGACCCGCAATACGTTGTGACAGTGATCGACAACGACTCAAACTACATCACTTTCGTTGATCCGGGGACCGGCCTGCCGGTAGCGCCGACGGCGGCGCCCTCGGCTACCCCGCCGCTAACCCCAATCGTCTTGACCGGCGGCGCCGATGGCGCGGTCCTGGTGCCCGCCACCGACCAGAACTTCGAGCTCGCATTGACGTCGAACCCCACCGGCGGCGTGTACCTGCTGGATAGAGTTGATATCTTCAACCTGCTCTGCGTGCCGGGCGAGACCGACGCCCCCACGATTTCCACATTGCAAGAATACTGCAACAGGAAGCGAGCGTTCTTCATCGTTGACGCACCACAGCTGAGTACGACGGCGGGGCTCATCAGTAGCGGCCCGGTTGGCAGTACGCCTGGAAGCATCACCACTGGCACCCCGGCGACCAACTCGGCCTACTACTTCCCGTGGATATCGGCACCGGATCCGCTCGCCGGGAATAGACCTACGCTGTTTCCGCCCTGCGGCTTTGTCGCCGGCATCTACGCCGCGACAGATGCGAGCCGGGGGGTGTGGAAGGCCCCGGCCGGGATCGATGCCGGCATTAGCGGTGACTCGGGCCTGCAATACAATCTTACCGACCTGGAAAATGGCAGTCTCAATATCCAGGCCGTCAACTGCCTGCGCCACTTCAAGGTATATGGCGACGTCGTCTGGGGCGCGCGCACGCTTGCGGGAAACGACCAGACGGGCTCGGAGTGGAAATATATTCCGATCCGGCGTCTGGCCCTGTTCCTCGAATCCAGCCTCTACGACGGTACGCAGTGGGTTGTTTTCGAGCCGAACGATGACACGCTCTGGCGGCAAGTGCGGCTCAACGTCGGGACCTTTATGCAGGGGTTGTTCCTGCAGGGCGCATTCGCCGGGACGACCCCGCAACAGGCGTATTTTGTCAAATGCGACGCCGAGAACAACCCTCCGGCGAGCGTCGCCCTGGGCATCGTGAACATCCTGGTGGGCTTCGCACCGCTGTACCCGGCCGAATTCGTGGTGATCCAGATACAGCAGATCGCTCAGACCTCTTGAGAAGGGAGATAAGATATGGCGATCTTTCCCGCCAATCCTACGCGTCTCGACCCCTACTTGAACTTCAAGTATCGCTTGAAGTGGGACGGTCAATATATCGCCGGCATCAGCAAATGCAGCAGCTTAAAGCGCACGACTGAAGTCGTGGAACATCGCGAAGGCGGCGATCCGTCGACCTCACACAAATCCCCTGCGCGGGTGAAGTATGAGGCTATTACACTGGAGCGCGGACTTACCCAGGACTTAGCCTTTCACGACTGGGCAGGCTTGGTCTGGAACTTCGGCGCTGCCTTGGGCTCGCAAGTGTCGCTCGCGAATTTCCGTAAAAATATTTACTTGGAGTTCTATAACGAGGCCGGACAGCTGGTGATCGCCTACAAGATCTACCGCTGCTGGGTCTCAGAATACCAGGCATTGCCGGATCTCGATGCGAATGCAAACGCGATCGCCATCGAGCACATCAAGCTGGAGAACGAAGGGTGGGAGCGCGATACCGGCGTTACCGAACCGGTAGAGCCAACTCTGAGTTCAGTAGCGACCTGACATGCGCGCTGTGACCCAAACCGATGTTTTGGCGTTGTGGGAAAGCGGTCGGGCGCTTCATCCCCTCGACTGGGGCTTGTTGGCGGTCAACACCATGTTTCCCGAGACGCAGCCAGACGGCGTGGCAGACTGGCCGATTGGCCGGCGCAATCGGGCGCTGGTCGAGATGCAACTGGCGTGCTTTGGTCCGGCGCTGCGCGGATGGACCACCTGTCGTCGGTGCGCCGACAAACTCGAGTTCGCATTGGACGGACGGGCGCTGGCCGAAAGTCCGCTGCCTGAGCAAGGCACGCCGATCGTCCTGAACGGCTGGACTTTCCGGCTGCCGACCAGCCGCGATCTTGCGCGCGTCGCAGCAGAGGATGATCCCGGCAGGGCAGCGGTCGCACTGGTCGAAATGTGTCGAATAAACGGAGAAGCAGGGCCGGTCGAGCGAAGCTTCACTACGGAGATTGATTGGACCGGAGGAGATCTGGACGCGATCGGCGACAAGATGGCGCTGGCCGATCCTCTGGGCGAGATCATGCTTCATTTCGATTGCCCGGAGTGTGGCGAGTTGTTTGACGACAGCCTCGATCTTCCGACGTTTTTGCGGGCCGAGATCGAAGGACGGGCGAAGCGCTTGCTGCGCGAGGTCCACACACTGGCCTCGGCCTATGGCTGGGGCGAGGCGGAGATCCTCTCGCTCAATCCTGCTCGGCGTCAGTTCTATCTCAAAATGGTGCTCGCATGACGGGATATCTGCAGCGTCTGGCTGCCAGCGTCTCTCAGCCGCAGCCGCGTCTTCACCCTCTCGTGGGATCGGTTTTCTCTGGAGAACGGCAGGAAGTGGCTGCGCCTGATTTGCTGCAGAACGATGCGTTAGCTCCCACAGATGACCTAAATCTGATCTCGACCACGAGGACGGTCTCTGACTCGCCGGACGGTGCGGTGCACCAACGCGATCTGGCTGCGGACGATCGGGTCGAGCAGCACGGCGCGATCGCATCGCCCGCAGTTGATAGCCGGATCGGGCGGCGGCGTATCGAGCCTGAGATCTTTCATCCCCTGCTGCCGAGCAAAATGCCCGAAGTGGACATCTCGGCAATGCTCCCCGAAGCAGTCCCGGGAGACGTGACCAGCGCACTGTCAGGTTTGCAGCACGATCGACGCGACACGAGCAGCGTCGGCGCAGTGCGGATGGCGCATGCAGCGGTCGAAGACGGGGCGACCGCAGACCGGCGAAATGCGATCGCAGCACCGCCAGTCAGTGGATTAGGTGAGCGCGCCAAAATGTTGGCCGCGGTCGCCGGTGACGCCGGCAAACCGGCCAGAGCTGAGTTCTCGGCGCCGTCGCGGCAGTCGGCGCAGAGCGACGACATCCAAATCCATATCGGTCGTATAGAAGTGACCGCGGTAGCGCAGCCAACGCCACGTCCAGCGGCCGCGCCGGCGCGCAAGGCGATGAGTCTCCCCGAATATCTCGGCCGACGCAGTCGAGGGACCCGATGAGCAACGGGCTGGCCATTTCCGGGGTTACGGCCGTGCTGCAGTACTACCTGCACGAACTATACGCCGAGCCGGGTTCTCCGTTCACCAGCACGGTGAACGTGTCCTGCCTGGCGCCGGACCTGGTGCAGCACAGCTTCCATCACAACGGCCCCGAGCCGGAGAACCAAGTAAATCTATTTATGCATCAGGTGATGCACAATGCGGCCTGGCGCAATGTCGATCTGCCGTCGCTGGCCGCCGACGGCAAGACGCGCCAGACGAGCCCGCCATTGGCGCTGAATCTCCATTATTTGCTGACGGTCTATGCCACCGATTACTGGCAGGCGGAAGCGCTGTTGGGATACGCGCTGATGATGCTGCACGAGAACCCGGTCCTGACACGCAACGACATCAGCAATGCGCTGCAGGCGCTGAGCACTGCGCCCGAGCCGTATCCGGGCAACCCGCTGACGCCCTTTCTCGGATCGTCCGGGCTCGCCAACCAGGTCGAGATGATCAAGATAACGCCCGAGACTCTGGGTCGCGAAGAGATGGCGTGGTTATGGACCGCGCTCAAAGCCGACTATCGGCCGACCTATCCATTTCAGGTGTCTGTCGTTCTCATGCAACCCCAGCGGCAGACGACGAGCGCCCTGCCGGTGCTGCGACGCAGGGTTCGAGCCCAGCCCAGCCTCGTGAGCCCCTTGCCTACGCTGACCGAGGTCAACCCGCCTAATGACCAACCGGTTGCCGTCCTAGGCGATATCGTAACAGTCGCAGGAACAACCCTGACCGGCGCCAGCAGCGCTCTAGTCGTCAATCCGCGTTTAGGAATCCAACAAGCCATTTCTCCGCTGTCGAGCGTCGGGGCTGCGTCTTTCCAGTTCACGGTGCCCAATCCCAATCTGCCACCGCCACAGCCTAACCCAACCGACCTTCCGGCGGGCGTTTACCTGTTGACCGCGCAGGTGTTGGCGGGGGCGAACGTCGTCAATACCAATGGTCTACCCCTAGCGATCGCGCCCAGTATCAGTCCTGCCTGGGCGCCGGGAGTATTAGCTTCCGGCTCTGCGGTTACGGTGACCGTTCCTTGCGCCCCTTACCTGCGCCCCGGCCAGCAGGCCTCTCTTCTCATCGGAGACCAGCAGGCCCCGGCCGATCTTATTACGACGCCGACGAATTCCCCTGCTTTTACCTTCCCGATCCTTCAACCCACGGGCGGGATCGTGCCCGTGCGGATCCGGGTGGACGACATCGACAGTCCCATCATCGACATGACCCAGTCGCCGCCTGTCTTCACCGGACCTTCGGTTCAGGTGACGTGATGAATATGCCATCGTCCGGGACCTCCTGGACCGAAGCCAACCGAGCCTATCTAGTCGCCGAATTCGCGCGGATCCGGGACCTCATGACCTCCAACTCCAGTATAAGCGCCGAGCGGGAAGCAGCAAATATCCGCAGCGCCATGCAGCAGCCTCCGGCGATGGATCGGCTCGTGGAGCTTTTTCAACTGAGCGGCTTTGAGCGTGAGCTGTTGCTGTTGTGCGCAGGCGTCGAAATGGATTCAGCGCTGGCAGCGCAGTGTGCCGCGGTCAGTGGCCACCCTCAGCGCAGCGATGTGACCTTCTCGTTGGCGATGGCTGCACTCGCAGATCCGCATTGGAGCGCGCTCGCTCCTTCATCGCCGCTGCGCGGGTTCCGCCTGATCGAGCTGGAGCCGGGCCATGGCGTGACCGCGGCGCCGCTTCGCATCGACGAGCGAATCCTGCACTACCTCGCCGGCGTGAACCAACTCGACCAGCGGTTGGAGAGCGTGCTCTACCGCAAATCCCAGTCGGGCTGGCTGGCCGAGGAGCATTGGCGGCTGGTGACGGAAACGATCCAGCCCGCCTTCGACCATCTGCCGGCGTCGACTGTACTGCATTTCTGCGGTGACGATGTGGCCGGCCAGGAGGGCATCGCAACTTTGGTCGCCAACAGAGCAGGTGGTCATCAGCTGTTCGTGTTGCGCCTGGAGGACACCCCGTCCGCGGGCGCCGAGCTGGAGCAGTTCCTGCAGCTGTGGGCGCGAGAGGCCCGGCTTCTCCCGGCGTCGCTGCTGCTGCAATGGGAGGGTGACACGCCGAATCCGCCCGCTCGGATATTGGCCGAGAGATTGCCGGGAACGCTGATGATCGCCAGCCGCGACCCGCTGCGTCTGCATCGCGCCGTGCAGCGGTACGAGGTGAACAAACCCGATCCCTTCGGTCAGAAACAGCTGTGGAAAGAGGCGCTGGGCCCCGCCGCCGCCGAGATGGACGACGCCCTCGACGAAGTCGCAGAGCAGTTCCGGCTGAGCGCGGAGACGATCGTCTCGATCAGCGCGGCGGCAACAATCTCTGAAGAGGCGACGCCCAATGGCCCAGCCATTACGACCAGGCTTTGGAACGCCTGCAGGTCGTTCTCTCGTCCTCGCCTCGACGGTCTTGCCGAGAGAATTATTCCCTCGTCGGGATGGGACGATCTGGTTCTGCCGGAGATGCAGAAGCAGACGCTTCGGCAGTTGGCTATGCAGTCGCGCCACCGGATGAAGGTTTACGAAAACTGGGGGTTTGCGGCAAAGGGGCGCCGTGGTCTCGGCCTCAGCGCGCTGTTCTCCGGTCCGAGTGGCACAGGAAAGACTCTGGCCGCCGAGGTGCTCGCCGGCGAACTCGACCTCGATCTCTATCGCATCGATCTCTCTTCAGTGGTCAGCAAGTACATCGGCGAGACAGAGAAGAACCTGAAACAGGTTTTTGACGCGGCGGAAACCGGCGGCATTCTACTGCTCTTCGACGAAGCCGATGCGCTCTTCGGCAAACGCGGCGAGGTCAAGGACAGCCACGACCGGTACGCCAACATCGAGGTGAGCTATCTGCTGCAGCGCATGGAGAGTTTCCAGGGGCTCGCGATCCTGACCACCAATCTGAAGTCGTCGCTCGACAAGGCGTTTCAACGGCGGCTGCGCTTCACGATCGATTTCCCGTTTCCCGATGCGGCACAGCGAGAAGTCATCTGGTCGCGGGTGTTTCCGGCGCAGACGCCGACCAAGGATCTGCAACCCGATCGTCTGGCAAAACTGAATATGACTGGTGGCAATATCCGCAACATCGCGTTGAACGCGGCGTTTCTGGCGGCCGCGGCCGGCGCCTCGGTCGAGATGGCGCATGTCCTCCAGGCCACGCGAATGGAGGCCGTCAAGATTGATCGGCCTCTCTCCGACACCGAGGTCAGGGGGTGGGTATGAGCCGCATCGAGGTGAAGATCGACCGTGTGGTTCTGCGTGGCTTCGATCCTGCCGACCGACACTCGCTGGTGAACGGTCTTAAGAGCGAGTTGTCGCGCATCCTGGCTGACCCGGGCATCGGGATCAAATCGGCCCGTTCCCAGCGAACTCCGGTTCTGCGTGTCGGAAGGATGCCGATGGATCCAGGAGTTACCGGAGCGCGCAATCTCGGCGGCGGCATCGCTGGCGCGATCGCCGAGAGAATCAAGCCATGAGCCGCACCACGCGCGCCCAATTCGCCCGACAGCGGTAGGCCGAGGATCGACGAATAAGGTCAGCCGGCCTGAGTACAAGACGAACAGGAGCAATCCTTCGATGAGCGGATCCCCGATTTCCCCGCGACTGGTCAAAGGCGGCATCGTGACGCTGGACCCCGATACGAGCGTGATCCAGAGCGTGATCGCACTGCAGTACAACCCGGACTCGCTGTCCCGTACGCTTCAAATTCAGTCGACGCCGGGCGGGCAGGATGGCGTTCGCGTCGACGCGTTGCGGCTTCGCGGGCCGGCGGTTGAAACCATCAAGGTCGAGGCCGAACTCGACGCGACGGACCAGCTCGAATTTCCCTCGCAATTTCCGCTGGCCGTACAGTACGGCCTCCATCCCCAATTGGCGCAATTGGAGATGCTGATCAATCCGACCGTCGAGACCTTGATCGCAGACGACAACATGGCCAATGCCGGGACCCTCGAGATCATTCCGCTCGAGCAGCCCCTTACGCTTTTCGTCTGGAGCAAGAGTTCGCGTCGTTCCGGTGCGCCTCACCGAGTTCTCGATCACCGAGGAAGCCTTTGACGTCCAGCTCAATCCGATACGCGCCAAGGTGAGCCTCGGTCTGCGTGTGCTGAGCGTGGACGACCTCGGTTTCGACACCCCCGGCGGCCAACTCTTCATGTCGTACCTGACCAACAAGGAGTCGCTCGCCTCCCGCGCCAGCTCTGCCGCTCTAACGGTTCTGGGATTGGGAGGTTTGCCATGAACTATCCGTTGATGGCGATGGTGCAGCTCGGCGTCGTGCCGCCGGTCACCTTTCCGACCGACAGCCGATACTACGGCTTTGGAGTGCAATACTACAGTGCGCCAAATGGCCAGGTCATCGCATACCTCGCGCGACGCATCGTGCCCCAGCCCGGAGCGCCCAATTTCGCGACAATCAACCAGTACACTGTACACCAGGGCGACCGGCTCGACCTGATTGCCGCCAAGTATCTCGGCGATCCGCTGATGGCATGGCTGATTTGCGACGCCAACGGCGCGATCCGGCCGCATGACCTTGTCGCCACGCCCGGGCGCGTATTGGCGATCACGACGCCGCAAGGCGTGCCGGGAGGCCCCGGTGCTTAAGAGCGTTCAGCTCACCTTGATGATGGGGCCGATCATTCCGGTGACCGTGCCGAGGGTGGTGCTCGACTCGCTTGCCTCCGTCGAGGTTCAAGTCGAGGACGTCGGCCAGAGCGGTTTCCAGCTCGTGTTCAGCATCGATAAGCAGTCCCCGCTGCAGATCCTCTTTCTGTTGAGCGGAGGTCTGCCTCTGCTCTTCATGCGGTGCATCCTGGTGGCCACGGTCAACGGCGTCGCCAACGTACTGATCGACGGCGTAATTACGAACAACCAAATCTCGCCGGGCGACAAGGGGTCGAACTCGACCCTGACGATCTCCGGAAAAGATTTGACCGCATTGATGGACAAATCGGACTGGAGCGGGTTTCCGTTTCCCGCCTGTCCGCGCGAGGCGCGCGTCGCGCTCCTGCTGGCAAAATACGCGTTCTACGGCGTCCTGCCGCTGATCATTCCCAGCGTATTGATCGATATCTCCCTGCCGATCGAGGCGATCCCCGGCCAGCAGGGCACCGACCTGCAATACATCCGCTCGATGGCCGAAGAGGTCGGTTACGTCTTCTACATCGAACCGGGTCCAGTGCCCGGCACGAACACCGCTTATTGGGGCCCGCAGATCAAAGTAGGGCCGGTGCAGCCTGCCCTCAGCTCAGACATGGATGCCTACACCAACGTCGAGAGCCTGCATTTTACCTTCGATCAGGAGAAGAACAGGATCCCGATACTTTACGTATACAACCAGGAAACGGGCGTCAGCATCCCGATCCCAATCCCGCCCATCACGCCGCTAAACCCTCCGCTCGGCCTGATCCCGCCGATCCCCGTAAATTTGCTCCCGCCGGATCTCAAGGCCTTTCGTAACGACGCGTCGAAGCTGCCGATTCCGCAGGCCATCATGTTGGGGCTCGCCGCCGCCGCACAAAACGCCGAGGTCGTCACCTGCGAAGGCAGTCTCGACGTCACGCGTTACGGCAGCGTGCTCAGCGCGCGAAAGCTTGTCGGGGTTCGCGGCGCCGGCCCGGCCTTTGACGGGCTTTATTACGTCAAGCATGTCACCCACAAGATCAAGCGCGGCGAATACAAGCAAGACTTCACGCTGACTCGCAACGGCCTAGTTTCCACAGTCCCGACGGTGAGCCTATGAGCGACGATCGTTCTGGTATGGCCGCGTCCCCCTCGCGGTACTACGGCAAGTATCGCGGCACGGTGCTGGTCAACATCGATCCGCTGCAGATCGGGCGCATCATGGCGCAAGTCCCCGATGTCTTTGGCGAGACGCCGACGAGCTGGGCCATGCCGTGCGTTCCAGCGGCGGGTATTCAGGCTGGATGCTTTCTCGTTCCACCGATTGGATCTCAGGTGTGGATCGAGTTCGAGCAGGGCGATCCGGATTATCCGATCTGGACCGGGGGTTTCTGGGGCCTGGTTGCCGACGTTCCGGCGTTTGCCACGGCGCCGCCGGCAATTCCGCCGGGACAGAACATCGTGCTGCAAACCACGGGCCAGAACTCGCTGATCCTCAGCGATGGGCCGCCGACGCCCGCGACTGGCGGGATCGTTCTCAAGGGCGCAAGCGGCGCCATGATTGTCGTCAATGAGACGGGGATCTACATCAGCAATGGACAGGGTGCGACCATCACCCTGATCGGCCCGATCGTTGCCCTGAACGAGACTGCACTCACAATAACCGGACCTTAGATTCTCGAGCGAAATTAAGCTGCCAACGAGGTATCCGAATGCCGGGACCAATTCTCCACATGGGCGCGGTCGTTACCTGCGCACACGGGGGGCAGGCGATACCGACCGTTCCCAGTCCGACGGTCTTTGTCTCCGGGATGCCGATTGCCACCATCGCAGCACCCTATGCAGTAGCCGGGTGCGCATTTGTTCCGCCCGGGGGCAACGGTCCATGTGTTACCGGGCAGTGGGTCGTGGGAGCGACGCAGGTCCTGTCCAACGGACAGCCGGTTGCCATCATGACCGGGGTGTCGCTGTGCGTCCCGACCGGAACGCCGCTGCTTCCGGTCTCGGCACAGACTTTAGTCCTGGCAACGTGACGAACTGATTTCCGCAATGAACCTCAACTTTCCATACCAGTTCGACGGCCGTGGTCGAACCATGGATCCATTGGGCGACTATCTGCGCCAGTTGGTCGAGCAGGTGCTGTTCACCTCGCCAGGAGAACGCGTGAACATGCCCGACTTCGGCAGCGGTTTGCTGCAGCTCCCGTTCGCGCCTACCAGCATGGAGATGGCAGCCGCGACGCAGTTCACCGTTCAGGGTGCGCTGCAGAAATGGCTGAGCGGCCTCATCAAGGTGCTGTCGGTCGTCGCCGATGTTCAGGAGTCGGTGCTCACTGTTACCGTCACTTATTCACCGCTCAACACCGAGGTCACGCAGGTGCAGACCTTCGTCTATGGAGGGCCTTCGTGATCTACGCCTGCTGCAATGAGAACCGCAGAGCCGCGGTCGTCGGCAACCCGACGCTGAACGGGATCGACTATCTCGAGGTACTGGATAACGAGGCTCCCGCGGGAAGTCCGCGGCAGCAGACGCTGCTGGTGCATTGCCTCAAACCGGCGCCCACGAACCTGACGCCGGCCAATGTGCTGATCGAAGGTGGCGAGAGCATCACCGGCATTACCGCATTGTGGATCGCTCCGGCTTCCCCGCCGCCGTCACAAGCGACGTCGGCGGAAGACGCCTATTTCGCCCAGCTGGCGAACCCTGCGACAATATTGGTGGTTCGGACCAGCGTCGCCGGCGACTTCTCGCCCTACACATTTCGCCTGGTCAATGACGCTGCGCAGGCGTCGCAGGACCCCTTCGATGTTACCGAAGCGCTCGCGGGTTTCGATCCCCAACTCGCCGAGGTCGGCTTTTCCTTCAAGGTCGAATGTCCTCCGTACTTCGACTGCAAACCTGCCGATGCCGACTGTCCACCGGATCTTCCGACACCGCCGGCGATCAATTATCTGGCCAAGGATTATGGGTCTTTTCGCACCATCCTGCTCGATCGCTTGAATCAACTCCTGCCGTCATGGCAGGGATCGAGCGAAGCGGATATCGGGGTCATTCTCGCCGAACTGATCGCCTATTATGGCGACCAGCTGAGCTATCAGCAGGATGCGGTCGCTACGGAGGCGTACCTGCTGACGGCGCGCAGCCGCATCTCGCTGCGCCGTCACGCCCTGCTTGTCGACTATCGCGTGCATGACGGGTGTAATGCCCGCGCGTGGGTCCATTTGACGGTGTCGGTTCCGGTCTTCCTCGACCACACCGTGGCCAGCTTCTACACCTTCGCGCCGGGCATGCCATCCTCGCTGCCCGGCAACGAGCGGGCGGCGCTCGCTGCCGGCGTCATCGTGTTCAAGCCGATGCAGGATGCGACGCTCTACCCCGAGCACAACCAGATACAGTTCTACACCTGGGGCGACACCAACTGCTGTCTGCCGCAGGGGGCCACCGAAGCCACCTTGCTCGGGTCTTATCCGAACCTCCAGATCGGCGATGTCCTGATCTTTCAGGAAGTAATGGGTCCGCAAACCGGCGTTGCCGCCGACGCCGATATTCGCCACCGCTGCGCCGTGCGGCTCACCTCAGTCGCCACGCAGGACGGCCGGGGCCAGCCGCTGCTCGATCCGCTTTTCGCGCAGGGCGCCAGCGGGTCGGTGCCGATCACCTCCGCCTCGCAGCAGCCTACACCGGTGACCGAGATCGGGTGGTCCTCGGACGACGCACTGCCGTTTCCTGTTTGCATCTCATCGACATTTCTCGACTCGAACAACGACGAACACCTGCTAACGCGGATCAGCGTCGTTCTCGGCAATGTGGTCCTTGCCGACCAGGGCCTCTTGCTGCCTGCCGTCCAACTGCATACCGTCCCCGAGCCCAGCCTCTTCCGCCCGCCGAACCTCGCCGCTGACCGTTGTAGCCCGACGGCCCCGGTTCCATTCCCGGTACGTTATCGGCCGCAGCTTCCCGACAGCCCGATCACCCAGGCCGTCCCTTTGCCGCTCGCCGGCAGCCCGGCAACGCCGAACGCCGTTCCGTTGCTCTCCGTCGGCTCCGTCAGCCTTACCGATGCGAACGGGATCACCTGCCTGATGGTGCAGGCCGACAGCCCGTTGTTGTGGCCGCAATATTTCGGCGTCCTGGCCGCGCCCAACGCCACCAATCCAGCCAATTTCGATCTGACCGTTGTCTTCAATCCGTCGGGAGGTCCCGCCGGAGTGACTGGTCCGGTGCACCTGGAGCAGTTCACCAATCTGACGCTGACGCCCGGCGCCGCAAACTATGCGGTCACCCAGCTCAACTCATTGTCGCGGTTCGTTGGCGTTCCTTCCAGCTACACGCCGCCGGCCGCCAACCCCACCGCATTTCCCAGCGCGCCGACCATGCTGCTGAACACCGGCGCGGTCGAACTGGAAGACGCCAGCAACACCCCCTACCTCACCCTCCAGCCGTCGAACCCGCTAACGTGGCCGCCGCTCTTCGGCGTGCTAGCCCAGGGTGAACTCCAGACCCCGACCCTGTTCAATCTGCTGTTGCTCTATCAGCCGCCCTCGGGTGGCGTCGGCGTGCAGCTTCCGATCGTGGTCGAGCAATTCAACGGCGTCTCGCTCGCCGCCGTCGCGACTACGTTCGCCGCCGGCTCGGATCTAATCAGTGTTCGCAGTTTTGAGGAGGAGCCGAATCCGGATCTCTCTGCTTACGACTTGATGCATTACGACGCCGATCAGGCCGTGCCCTCGATAACGCTCGCAAGCACGATCGGAGTAGACGCCACCTGGACTGCAGCTCCCGATCTCCTCGCCGCTGGCGCCACGGACACTAACTTTGTCGTCGAGATCGAGTCCGATGGCACCGCGCATCTACGCTTCGGCGATGACACCAACGGCATGCTTCCGCCGAATGGGACCTCGTTCACCGCTTCCTATCGCGTCGGCAATGGGACAGCCGGGAACGTCGGCGCCGAGAGCCTAGTGTTCCTTGCCGGAGATCCCCGGATCCAATCCTGCACCAATCCGCTCCCGGCCTCCGGGGGATTCGATCCCGAGACCTCCGACCAGATTCGCCGCCGCGCGCCGCAAGCCTTCCTGACCCAGGAGCGCGCGGTCACCATGTCGGACTATGCCACCGTCACCGAGGCCAACTCGCAAGTCGAAGACGCCGCGGCGATGCTGCGCTGGACCGGAAGCTGGTACACCGTCTTCATCACCGCCGAACCCCAGTGCGGCGGCAATCTGAGCAGGTCGCTTCGCCGGACTCTCACCCAGTACGTCAACCGTTACCGGCTAGCGGGACAGGACATCAAACTCGAAGGTCCGAATTACGTCTCGCTCGAAATCAATCTTACGATCTGCGTCGATCCCGATTACTTCCAGAGTGACGTCGAACAATCGCTCTTGCAGGTATTGGGTAGCGGAAGCCTGCCCGATGGCCAACCCGCATTGTTCGCCCCAGGCTTCTTCAAGCTGGGACAGACGGTCTATCTCAGCCCGATCTACGCCGCGGCGCGCACGGTCGCGGGCGTGCAGACCGTCACCGCGACCGTCTTTCAGCCGCAAGGAGTCGACACCGAAATCTATCTTCAAAAGGGAGAAATTCCGCTTGGTGCATTCCAGGTTGCCCGCATGGACAACGATCGCAGTTTTCCCAATCACGGCCAATTAACGCTCGTGATGCAGGGCGGAAAGTGAGGGGCCTGTGAGCTGTACTGGACTACCGAACTGCGCCTGCGGCTGCTGCTCCGGAATCAGCGTGCAGACGCCGCAGGGCGAGACCAATCGGCCGGGGCTCTCCTCGATCGCCTATCGAACCGGCAGGTGGGCGACGTTCAAGGAATCGATGCTCGCTCGGCTCTCCAGCTCCGAGTACCCAGCGCTGGCCGCGCTGAAGACGCGCGACGACGACGATTTCAGCATCGCCTTTCTCGATGCCACAGCGGTCGTGCTCGATATCCTCACGTTCTATCAGGAGCGCCTCGCCAATGAGAGCTATCTACGCACCGCCACGCAGCTCTACTCGCTGACGCAACTCAGCCAACTGATCGGCTATCAGCCATCGCCCGGCGTCTCCGCTTCGACCTACCTTGCCTTCACCATCACCGCCGCCACCGGTCTGCCCACCGATCCGACGACGACCGCCGTCACCATCCCGGCGGGCACGCAGGTGCAGAGCGTCCCCGCACAAGGACAAACGCCACAGTCGTTCCAGACCTCAGCCAACATCCTCGCCAAAGCCGACTGGAACGCCTTGCCGGTGCAGACCGGATATCCATGGGAGCCACATCGCCGGGATACCAGCGTCTACCTCTCAGGCACCTCAACGCAGTTACTGCCCGGTGACGCATTTCTGATCGTGGGCGACGATCGCTCGCAACATCCCCAACGATGGGACGTGAGGCTGGTCAGCTCGGTACAACCCGACAGCGTCAACCAACGCACGCTGGTCACCTGGTCGGAGGGGCTTGGCGGGCGCGGCAGCGGGCCGGCGCAGCAGAACCCGAAGTTTTATGCCCTGCGCCAGCGCGCCTCCCTATTCGGCTACAACGCCATGAATCCGATGCTGTTGGCCGCCCGGACCCTCCGCACCCTTCAGCAAGCCGGTCTTGTGACCACCGCCTCCCCACCGGACTGGGACTTCGACAAATCCGGCCTCGGCAACGAGAGCCTCGCCGACCTGGATGCGGTGTACTCAAAGCTGGTCACCGGGGGTTGGCTCGTCCTGATCCATCCAGACGCCGACACTTCGAGGTCACCTGCAGGTTTCGTCAGTCTCTATAACTTGAACTCAGTTACTTCGATTACGCGATCTGATTACGGGGTCAGCGCAAAAATCAGCCGCGTTATGACCGACACGGACACAAATTTATCCGAATACTACTGCAAGACGCGCTCCACCTCGATCCTAACCCAGAGCGAGATCCTCGCCGTCGCCGAGCAGCCGCTGGACCACCCGCTCTATGGCACCTTCCTCGACCTCGAAGTGCTGCGGCCCGATCTGACCGGCGCCACGGCTGTCGCCGTCACTGGCCGGAGCCAGAAAATCTCCGTCAACCTCCCCAACCCCGACAGCACCTCCCTCACTTTTGTGCCCGACGATGATCCTACATCCACTGTCATACTCAAGCAGGGAGAGACGCTGACCCTGCTGCAGCCGCCCGACCTATTCAACCCGGATGGGTCGATCCCGCATTGGAGCACGTCCACGACGCCGGTGACGCTCGCTGTCGCGGACGCCAACGGCCGCACTGGGACGCTCAGCGCATCGCTGTCGAACTTTATTCTCACGCTCTCCACCACCAAAGATCCGGTCGTCCAGGAGGCCGCGCTGGTTTCTTCGGTCTCATTGGTCGCCAGACCCTTCCCGCATACGCGCATCCTGCTGCAGAACCCTCTGCTCAACTGCTACGACCGAACCCTCACGACGGTTAATGCCAATGTCGGCGCCGCTACGGCCGGCGCCCCGGTAACCGAACTCCTCGGCAGCGGCGCTGCGGCTACGCCCAACCAGCAGTTTACGCTCAAGCAGTCGCCCCTGACCTACATCCAGGCGCCCACCCCGACTGGCAGCCTTAGTACCTTGCAAGTGAGGGCCAACGGTGTCGCTTGGACTGCGGTGCCGACCCTCTACAATCAGCCGCCCACGGCGCAGGTCTTCACCACGCTGAACCTCCCCGGCGGGGGCGCTCAGGTCCAGTTCGGCGACAGTGTCGAAGGATCGACGCTCCCCACCGGCCAGAGCAACATCCAGGCCAGCTACCGTACCGGCATCGGGGCGGCAGGCAACGTCGCGGCCGGCGCCGTCACCACACTTATCGATCGCCCGCTCGGGGTCAGCGGCGTCATCAATCCGGCGCCCGCCACCGGCGGTCAGGACCCGCAATCGATCGGCGATATACGCGCCAATGCCCCGCTTTCGGTCCTGACCCTCGGCCGCGCCGTCTCGATCACCGACTACCAGAACTTCGCCACAACCTTCGCCGGCATTGCTAAGGCCTATGCCATCTGGATCCCGAACGGCGCCGACCGCGGCGTTTTTCTTACGGTTGCGGGATCGGGCGGAGCCGCGCTGCCACCTGGCAACCTGACCCTCGCCAACCTGGTCGCAGCGTTGCAGAGTTACGGCAACCCCAATGTCGTGATCTACGCGCAGAGCTTCCTCGAAACGACCTTCGGCCTCTCCGCCGATCTCTGCTACGACCCGGCCTACAGTGCGCCTGCCGTTCAGGCCGCCGTCCTCCAGCTCTTGCAGCAGACCTACAGCTTCGCTTCGCGCAGTTTCGGCGAGGGCGTATCGGGCGACGAGGTGGCGGCGCTGATCCAGGGCGTCCCCGGGATCATCGCGGTCAACGTCAAGACCCTGCAATCCCATCGCCACCAGTCCTGCTGGAGACATCGGCAGCGGGGGCTACTCCATCTCCGCCTACAACAAATGGATCGGTCAGGCACTTAACCACGCCGCTGCCACGTCCCTCCTCCGGCTCGCCGGGCAGCATCTGCGCCTACATCCCCAGGGCCACGACCGGGAACAGCTCTGCCGTTGCCCGCCGAGATCCTCGTCCTTGATCCCAATCCCGCTAACGTCAGCCTGGGAGTGATGACGTGAGCCCCGACCTCTTCGAGCTTCTGCCCGCAGTCTACCGCATCCGCGATGCGCAGCTGGCGCAATCGCAGACCCTGCTCACCGCGGCCGAGCTTGCCGACCTGAACGCGCTGCGGGCGCAGACGACTCCGCTTACTGCCGATCAGCAGGCCCAGCTCGATCAGCTGACCGCCAAGGCCGCGCGCGGTCCACTGCAGTCGCTGCTGATGCTCGTCGGCGAACAGATCGCCGCCGTCGCCTATGACCTCGACCAGCTCTACGACGATCAGTTCATCGAGACCTGCGCGTCATGGGTGATTCCTTATATCGGCGACTTGATCGGCTATCAGTCGATAAAGGGCATCACCGCAGCCGTCGATAATCCCCGCGCCGAGGTGGCCGAGACCATCTCACTGCGCCGGCGCAAGGGCACCGTTCTGGTCATGGAGCAGCTGGCCCGCGACGTCACCGGATGGAGCGCGCATGCCGTCGAGTTCTTCCGCGTTCTCGCCGACACGCAGTACATGAACCATATCCGCCTCGGCAACCATTACGCCCCGGACCTGCGCCGCTGGCAGCCCGGCCTCTACATCGACACCGGCTTTGACCGCACCGCGCACAAGGTCGACGTGCGCCGCATCGCCTCCGGACGCGGCCGCTACAACATTCAGAACATCGGGATTTTTCTCTGGTCGCTCAGCGCTTACAGCGTTACCAGCACCTCGCCCACGGCGGCTGCGACCAACACCGCGACCGGCCAGCTCTGCTATCGCTTCAGCTCGCTGGGCATGGACATCCCGCTGTTCCACCGCGCCGTTTCGCAGGGCGAGCAGATCGCCGCGGCCGCGCAGCCGGTCAATGTCGTCGATCGCCTGCGCCGCCGCGTCCTGTGCGACGATCTACAGCGAGGCGTCGGTGCGGCCTATTACGGGATCGGCAAAAGCCTCGTCCTCTACATCGGCGGTCAGCCGGTCAACCCCTATCAGCTTCAGGTGGCAAACCTCTCCGGAGACGACGGCAGCTGGGCCAACATGCCCTCGCCCGGCAGCCCCTACGCCGCGGTCGTCGATCCCGAGCTCGGCCGCATCGCGCTTCCGCCGCCCGCCGCCGGATCAGTCGCGCCTGCGCTGACATTCTCCTATTTCTACGGCTTCAACGCCGATATGGGCGGCGGCGAATACGCGCGCAGCGACGGCTTCACCGTCACCGACGCCGCGTGGATCATCCCCTTCCCCGATCCCCGCTTCGGCACCTTGCAGGACGCGCTGAATTACGCGGTGAGCCAGTTTGTGCTCAATGGCCAGGTTGCGGTCGAAGTCGCCGGCAGCGACACGTGGTCGATGGCAGGGCCGCTCAGCGTCGATCTTCCCGCCGGAACCACGCTGGAGCTTCGCGCAGCCGACTCGGCGCGGCCGACCTTGCTGCTCGACGGCGAACTCGCGATCACCGGCGACGCCTCCAGCAAGTTCGTCCTCAACGGCTTCGTCCTCGCCGCCGACGCGGCCATGACACCTGTTAACCTGCCAACCGCACCGGCCGCACTCGTGCATCTGCCTGCGCTCAGACGCGGCGGCACCACGAACCTGCTTGGCCAGCTCAGCCTGATCCACTGCACGCTGGTGCCGGGCTGGTCGGTCGGAACAAACGGCGATCCGCTCCACCCCACCGCTCCTGCCCTGATCGTCGAGCCCGCCGGCGTCGAGATCGTCGGCAACCGATCCATCCTGGGCGCGATCCGCTCCGCCTCGTTCGCGACGGTCAGCCTCACCGATAGCATCGTCGACGCCACCGACCCCACCCAGGTCGCTTACGCCGCCCTCGATGGCTCGAGCGGTGGCGGCGCTCTGACGCTCGAAGGATGCACCGTCGTTGGCAAAGTCCACGCGGGCCTGCTCGCCTTGGTTTCCGACAGCATCTTCTGGTCGGCGCTGGCCCCCGGCGATACCGCGCCCTGGACCTCCAGCCTCGTCGCAGATCGCAAGCAAGAAGGCTGTGTCCGTTTCAGCTTTCTACCCTTTGGCGCGGTTACCCCCCGTCGTTTCGAGTGCGTCGAACAGGCGCTCGCCTCGCCGCAGCCGCTGTTCTTTTCGCTGCGCTATGGGCATCCCGCGTACTTGAAGCTCCTCGCTTCTACCGACGACACGATCCGTCGCGGCGCGGATGACGGCGGCGAGATGGGTTGTTTTCACTTTCTGTTGGCGCCGCAACGAGAAAGCGACCTCAAGATTAGGCTCCAGGAGTATTTGCCGGTGGGCCTGGAGTTTGGCCTGATCTACCAAAATTAACGAGAACCATAGGAGACTACCGTGGCCTTCGATAATAGCCGGTTCACCTTTGACCCCTGGAAGAACTATTCCGGGGTGGTGATGGAGCAAGGCCGAGTGCAGTTGGACTCGGACTGGAACGAGTGGCACGCCGAGATCGCCCGCCGCATCCAGGCCGGCACTCTCGATATCATGGGGCACGCCGCTTATCCCGCCACAACCCCGGCCGCCTTTCAGATCACGGCCTCGTCCGGCCCCAACGCTGTCCTCATCGGGTGCGGCCGCATGTATGTCGACGGCCTACTCGCGGAAAATCACGGCCTCCCCGCAAATGCGCGATGGGATCCCGCGCTTGCCGAGCTTTCCGGGTCACCGCAACCGCCGCCGCAATCACCGCCGCCGCCGAGTAGCTCGAACACGATCGATTTCGCCCACCAGCCGTACCTTCCCGGCGTGAGCCTGCCGACCAATACCGCATCATATCTGTTCTACCTCGACGTCTGGACGCGGCCGGTCACTTTTCTCGAAGACGCAAACCTCATCGACAAGGCCGTCGGTGTTGACACCACCGGCCGGCTCCAGACCGTGTGGCAAGTCAGATATATGCCTGCCGGCACTTATACCTGCGCGACGCCCGACTCCCAGATTGCGTATCCAGCCGCGTCCGCCGGCCTGCTCAGCACCAACGTCGTCCCCAATCCATCGGTCGGCCCCTGCTGCTTGACAACGGGCACCGGCTACACCGGCGTCGAAAACCAGTTCTATCGCGTGGAGGTCCACCAAGGTGGTCCCGGCAGCGACACCCCTGGCGCCACTACCGCTACCTTTAAATGGTCGCGTGACAACGCCTCGGTCGCCACCGGCGTCATGGCGATTACCAGCGGCACCAACACCGCGGGCAACCCCGCAAGCGTGCTGACGGTCATGAGCCTTGGCCGCGATCAGGTGCTTGGTTTCTCGCCCGGCGACTGGATCGAGATCCTCGACGACTGGACCGAGCTTTGGGGCATCGCTGGGATTCTCTGTCAAATCGACAGCATCAGCGTCTCGGCCAAGACCATCACGCTTATCTCAACGGTCCCGACGGGACTTACCACGGCCGGGGCGACGCCTCCGAGTTTTACCGTCGACCCCGGCACCGGCCTCACCGACCCGCACCGCCACACTCGCATTATCCGCTGGGACCAGTCCGGCACTGTCTACAAGCTGAACGGCACGCAGCTGGAGACCTGGTGCGATCTCAGCACAACCGGCGGCGTGATCCCCGTCCCCGCTTCGGACACCACGCTGGTTCTCGAGGATGGCATCACCGTCGTCTTCAACACGAGTTCCTCTAGCGGCTCCTTCAATGTTGGCGATTTCTGGAGCTTCGCCGCGCGCACCGCCGACGGCATGGTAGAGGAACTCGTCGAAGCGCCACCCCGCGGCATTCACCACCATTATACCAAGCTCTCGGTCGTCACCTTCGGTTCTCCTGCCAGCTATCCGGACTGCCGTACGCCGTGGACCTGCTCGGACCAGGGCGACTGCGGCTGCTGCATCTGTACGGTCGGCGACGGAGTCGAGAGCTTCGGCAAGTTCACCTCGATCAACCAGGCGATCCAATCGCTCCCGAAAAGCGGCGGCGAGGTCTGCATCCTTCCGGGTCGCTATTACGAGTACGTCGTCATCAATGGCCTCAGCGACGTTGTCATCCACGGCTGCGGCTCGCAAACGCGCCTCGCCTCACCGTCCATGCAAACGGGCAACACCCTAGCAGCCGCCAGAAGCGCTCTTACCACCAACAGCGGCCTTGCCGCCATCATCACCGTCGTCAACTCGAGCCACATCGAGCTGCGCTCCTTCGCCGTGGAAGCCGCCAGCGAGGCCGGCATTCTGCTGGACCAAACTCCCGCGCAATCGGGCGTGGCCGTTTTCGAAGTCGCTTCCTACAACGCCGTCACCAATACAGATGTCGCCATCGAAGACCTGGTCATCACCGCCTCGACGCTTCCCGCCATTGTCGCGGTTGACGTAACGCTATTGAAGATCGCCCACAATCGCATCGCGATGGAGGATGTCGCCAGTCAGTGGGCTTCGGTTTATGCCAGCGGAACCGAGCTCCACATCGACCACAATTGGGTCGGCCTCCAGGATGCGTCCAACGCAGCCAACTGGGCTTCTGCAACCGTGGTCACCGATCTCGCCTCCAGCCTACCGGCAGCCGCGGGCGGGTTTGGCGGCACCGGCGCCACCCCTGGGGCGAATGGCGGCATCCACATTGCCGGCGGCTCGCAAGATGTCTTTGTCAGCGACAACGAGATCGAAGGCGGATTGCGCAACGGCATCACGCTCGGCAGCTTTATTCTCCTTGATCCCAACAAAGGCGACACCGGCGCCCTGACTGGGGTTCTCGCGACGAACCCCTCTTCCGACAACATCACCCTGCGGCTTCCTCCCCGCGGGGTCAGCGGAGCAACTACAGGCACACCCGCCGCCGGGAGTGGGCTGCAGAACATTCAGATTGCCCGCAATCGCATCCGCAATATGGGTCTGTGCGGCATTGGACCAGTGGGTTTCTTCGATCTCGTCCAGACCCTAGAGGTCATCAGCATCGAAAACCTCACCATTACCGGCAATACTATCTCCGGCTCACTGCAGGATGTTGTCACGCCCACCTCGCTGTTCGGCTATGGCGCGATCTGCATTCCCGACGTCCAGAATCTGATTATCCGCGACAACAACATTACCGACTTTGGCAACATCCCCGGAGCCTCGGTATGTGGCATCTTTGTGCTCAACGGGGAACTGGTTGATGTCAGTGGTAATCAGATCCTTGAGACCCGAGATTGGTCCGCCATCTCCGGGACCGCACCTTCTACCAGTGGGATACACGCCGGCATCGCGCTTATGTACGTTACACCGCCCGGGCTTGATCAGGCGGCTGTCGGATCTGCTTGGACGTCCTCCTCGGCGGCGGGTAATCTGCTGGCGCCCCTCTACCAGCCCGGGCTGCCGGCCCTCCGCGTCGAAAACAATGTCGTCCGCGTTGCCCTCGGGCTCGCGCTCGAAGCCATTGGCTTTGGCCCGTTCTCCATCACCGGCAACCACCTCAGCACCGGAGGTGCAGTCTCCGTGGTCCAGGAGGTGTTGCTGCTGGCGCAGCGGGAGCAGGCGCAGCAACAGCAGGCGCCGCAGGAGTTGGAGCAAGAGCAGGCGCAGCAGGAGCAGCAGCAACAGCAGCAACAGCCGCCGTCGTTGGGTTCGGGCCCGCTCACCGTAGCTATTTTGAATCTCGGTCTTGCCATCGAAGTCTATGCGGGGGTCAGCTTCGGAAGGCTCTACGCGGACGGCACGCAGTCTGCCTTTGCAGCCACCAACAACCCTCTGTCGAATTCATCCAGCGGCGCCGTGCTCTTCACTAACAACATCTGCCAGTTGGAAGCCCGCGCGAGCGGGGTAACCGGCTTCGCTTCGGTGGAAATCTTCAGCCTCGACCACGTGATCTTCGCCAACAATCATTGTTGGTTGGATGGTCCTGAAAGTTCGGAAACCGCGTGGTTGGATGCGCTAATCCTCGCTGCGTCGCTGCACGTCTGCAGCAACCGGTTTCAGGAGGCCGTCGGTTCGGTATTTATTTCCACCTACACCTTTGCGTTGCTGAACATGACGGCCTTGAACATATCAACCTATCCCCTGTACCCGTTTGGCCCAACCGGCCTCATAACCACCGGCAACAACCTTTCCGCTCTGCCCTGACCTCGCAAACAGGAAGAGGCACGAGCAAGCCCCGACGAAAGGATAACCTATTCATGAGCGCTCCGACTCAGCCCAGCTCATCCACAACGTCCCCGACCGTCGCGGAGATCGACAACAGTGTCGCCAGTGAGCTAAGCACCGCTGACAGTATCGCCACCCAAGCCGTTCAGTTAACCAGCAATATTAATACGGCTCGCCTAGCGCAACGGACGCGCGCCGCCGCCAGCATCACGGCGCGGTTCGGCGCCAGCTCCCCGCAGGCTGTCGCTGCCGAAGCCGCGGTGACTGCATCCAAGGCGACCGTCGCGCGGGTGGCGATCATCAGCCAGCAGGTCAGCGTAGCAACGCCGCAGGTCTCGGCGACGGGATGGGCGCTTTACGGCCACGTCTACAACGCCCAACTGCACCCGGTCCCCGCTTACACCGTCTTCTTGGTCGACGCCAAAAAAGCCTACCAAAGCGCCTACGGCTTTTGCTACACCGACAGCACTGGCTATTTTCTGATCAGTTTTGCAGGCGACCCCGAATCGGCTCAAAGTCCGGCCCAGCAGGGTTCTCAACCGGCTGCGGCGGCGTCTCAAACACTGCCTCAACTCTTCATCGAGATCGCCAACGCAAACGCCCAGCCGGTCTATCTGAGTACGACGGCCTTTCAACCCACGTTCGGCACGGCAACCTATCAGAATATTACGCTGCCCGCCGGGGAGCCGCCGATCGGCGACCCGCCTCCGGAAATCCGCCGGATCGCGCTTCCCCCTGCCGGGAGGAACCCGTGACGAAGAACAGCCTGGCATCATAATGCCGGGGACGGCCCTATCGGGAAGCGGAACTGCGGGTTGCTCAAACTAATCTCATCTGTTGGTGGTGCATCATGTTTGCCCCGAGGGTTGCAACTACACAGACGAGAGGCGATGCCGGCTCGACCGACAGATTTGGACAGCGGACCTCACGCCAAGCCGGGAACGAGCGCGACGGCGACCACGAGCGGGAAATCGTCCGTGAAGACCTGACCGACCTGCCACCACCGCGCCACCTCGCATGGGATTTCGGCAAGATCCCGCTCTTCCCGCCCGACGCGGCGAGCCGATCCCAAGCTTCATACCCGTTGCCGGGGATCATCCAGCGGAAGCTCGCCGTCGGAGCGGTAGACGATCCGCTTGAGCACGAGGCCGACCGCGTCGCCGGCCAGGTGATGCGCATGCCCGACCCCGACGTGTCCGTCGCTGCCGCACCTCCGCCGGTAAGCCGAAAATGTGCCGCATACGAAGAGGAAAAAACGCTCCGGACCAAGCCGACACTCTCGGCGGATGCCGCGGCGGGGCTTGATGTGGAGACGGCTGTACGCGCCACCGAGCGAGGCGGAGAACCTTTGCCGGGCGCGCTCCGGTCCTATTTCGAGCCTCGCTTCGGGCGCGACTTGAGCCAAGTACGGGTCCATGCCGACAGCGAGGCGGCCACTGCGGCGCGCGCGGTACAAGCGCGAGCGTACACCATAAGCCGCGATATCGTCTTCGGAACTGGTGAATATGCGCCCGGGACAGAGGCAGGTAAGCAGCTCCTCGCTCACGAGCTGACGCATGTCGTTCAGCAATCCGCGCGCGGGCCAGCGGCGCCGCGGTTGCGACGGTTCACTTCGGCTGAGCACAAATCGCTAGGTGACCAAGCCGCTACCGGGATGCTCTCCGATATCAACATAGGCACAGACGCGGTGCCAGACTATTTGACGTTTGGCGATGTCGTTGCTCTTGCAGCAGATTATTTCGGCTCGCTTGAGGAGATGCGTTCGCTAGCCTCGACGGAGGCTGGGCGGGCGAAGCTGCGCTGGGTTTATTGGTGGGCGCTCGGGAAGGCCCAAGGCAAATCGGAGCCACCGCTGGACGATACCGGCAAGCAGGCGATCAAGGATCGTTACTTCACGCTCGCCAGCCAGAATGTTTCGCACTTCAGCGCCGGCGGCACCGCCGGCGATACATACAAGGACCAACACACCAAAGCACTTCGGGCCGCCTTTGACGCCGGGAGCGACGCCGCCATGACCGGCAAACAGCCCGACCTGACACCAGCTCGGACGCAGGAGGCTTTTGCCCAGCATTACCTCAGCGACATGTTTTCGGCTGGCCACGTGCGTACAGAGCGCGCGGCGATTAAGGCATGGTATGACGCTAACATGCCGCAATCGATACCCCAGTTCGTTGCGTACATGGCAAAAAAAATGCACGATTATCTCGTCAACAAGCATCCCGTCGTCGATGTTACCGGAGAGATTCCTGTCCTCGACAAAATTGCACGGATTCCAAGCGAGGCGGAACTACAACAGCGGATCAAAACGATCGGCGGAGCGGCTTTTCAAGCCTTCAGCCTCGGCGATATCGTTTCATTGGGCTATCACAATTTCGATAGCATGGGTCTGGACGTAAAGTCCGAGGCAGACGAATCGGGAAAGTTGGTGCCCGGCGGTTCGTCGTGGAGGGCCATGGGCGATGCAATGCTCAGCCAATCGCCGACCACGCGGGGAATGGCGGTGGCGGCGATGCGCGCCTCGCTGAACGAGCTCGATGTCATGGCCAAGAGTGGTATGACTGCGCCCCGCGGGGTATTACTTGATGGCGGCTTCGGTCAGGCCCTGTCCGCACTCGGCGATTTCGCTGCCTGGAAATTCGTACCGCAGGCTGCCGCAACCAACCACCCGATGAAATGGATGTGGGGATTCTTCAATCAGCGCATGTATGATGCCGTTGATGCAGCGGTGAAAGAAGACATCGTCAAACAACTCAACGAAAAGGTTGCGGAGCAGACAGACCAAAATGTGCGCGACGCCCTCGCGGATTTTTCAAGTCTTCTCGAAATCCTCGGCATTGTTGCCCTTGAGCAAGCCGTTGGCGAGCCCGCGAAGCAAAAGCGATATCCCCTTCCCGGCATGTATGGCTATCAGCCGCCAGGCCCCGACGACTGATACCATTTGAGGTGCCGGAGCGTCGATCATCAAACCATCGGGCGGCGCACTGTCGGCCGCGATAATGCGGTATCGGATTTGGACGAGCTCAAATGGTCCAGGTGTCTCGCCCCACCAGCGGCCACCCCTGGCGCGGACATCCTTTCCGATATTCGACATTGAACCTGTAGAAATGGCCAGAAGACCTTACCTCGGGCCTTTCGCCTAGACACCGTCGCGGACCCGGTGGCGCTTTATTTCGTGATGCCCTCGCCGGCCCTGGGCGCGTCGCTCCGGGTTAACGCGTCGAGGTACTGGGGCAGAGGTTCCATCGCCCGCAGGAAACGTGCGAGCTGGCCGGCCGCGCGATCGTCAGGATCGTCCATGCTCGCCGCGACCGCGACGAACGCAGCGACCGGCGCGCGCCGCAGCAACACGGCGCGCGCCTGCAACAGCTTGGCTTCGAGCAGTCCACGGACGATTTTTCCATCGACCAGATAGAACGACCACACCAAGCGACGATGCGGCCCGCTGACGATCTGGGTGCTCGTCACGCCAACCTTCTGATCGGCCAGCGACAGCTCCGCATTTCCATGTTGGGCCACACGCCATTGCCAGTCGTCGGCAACACGATTTTCGCTGTTGGTCAGCGCGCTGCCGACAACGCGCAGGCGATAGAGCGCGATAAAGCGGACGACGACGCCGGAGCCAGGCTCCGCAAAACTTTGCAGGAACTCGCGGTCGGCGCCGAGCACCACCGGCCACCACTCGATGCTGGTAACCGGATGCCACGGCGGATCGACCCGCGGACTGTAGGCGCGCGGCAGCGCCGAAGCCGGGAAGTCGCTGTCCAGCCTGGCCGCGTAAGCCGGACCGGCCAGGGCGAGCACAACGGCAGCACCGACGGCGACGGCGAACCGCCAGGCCGGCGGGCTCGGCGTCGGCAGCGGTAGAACAGACGGACGGCGGTCCCCCTTGTCGACAAACGCCATCCCGATCGCGATCAGCAGCAGGATCACTAGCGAGAAGAACAGCCAGCCATAGATGATATGGTCGGCTTCGACCGCCGTGGCGCTGCCTTCGAGATGCGCTAATACGATGATCCCCAGGGCGCGCATGCCGTTGGCGCCGATCGGCACTGTTAGCGACAGCGCGATGAACACCGCCCGGCGCAGAAAGCTGCGGTACATGACGATGGCAAAAAAACAGCCGAACACAGCCGAGGCGACCAGAAACCGCAAACCGGCGCAAGCTTCGGCGATCTCGAAATTGCCCTCGGGTATCTCGATCATATAGCCGTCGGAAAAAACGGGGATATGAAGGGTATGCAGCCCGGCGACGACGATCTTGGCGGTAATCGTCTGCAATGTCGGGACGAGAAAGGCGCCGCTCGGCACCAGGAAGAACAAAAACAGCAGCGGAGCCAGCAGGCGCCTGAAGACGCGCGGACCGAGCGCCACCAGCAAAACGATTTCGAACATCGCCACGAGCATCAGTTGTCGACCCTCGTTGATGTCGAGGATCGCGGCGACAAGCCAGACCGCCGACAGCACCGGCATCAGCAACAAGGGCCAGAACGCCGGGGCGGGCGATATAGCGGCGATCACCGCCCGCCGTTCCCACAGCAGATAGCCCACGAGCGGTAAGATCAGAAAGCCGTGATTGTAAGCGGTCGAAGAGATCCAAACCTGTGCCGCCAACGCCACTTCATGGCGAAAGACCAAGCCAAAGACGACGGCCGACAGGGCGATCATGAAGAGCGCAGCGCCCCAACCGTAAGTCGCCGATGCCCGGCCACTTACACGGCTGGTCGAAACATCGGGGAGAGCCATGTGGAGTGCCGCTGCCGGCTTCCCCGGGTCGTTCAGCGATCCCGGCCTGCGCCAGATATCCATGGTCAGCCGATCCCCTTGACGATCAATGGCCCGAGCCGATTGGCGAGCGGCAACGGCAATTTTTTCCAGGCAGCGATGAAAAACGCGAATTTGGGGTTGAGCGGGTTCAGATCAGGCATATCCCGCTTTGCCGTCAAGCGGAATTGGTAGGTAAGCGGCGTCGGCTCGAAGCCCCAGTTGCGCTTGAATGCGTATGCCCCGGTGCCGATCTTGCTGCGCCCAAAGTCGAACTTGCGATAGCCGCGCTCGCAAGCTCTCCTCATCACCTCCCAATACATGAAGTCATTTGCAGCGAGTCCTCGCGCCATCCCTGTCCCGCCCCCATAAAAAGGCAACACCTCGTCCCGAAAGTAGAAGTTGAGCACTGCCGCCACCGCCCCTCCATTGCAGGTCACCGTGACGACGTCCGAACAGGCAGGGAATTCTTCCCTGAGAATACGAAAATATGACTTGGCAAATACAGGCGTGCCGAGATTGTGGACAGACTCGGCGTAGATGCGATGGAGCCGATCGATGTCGTCGTCGATTTCGGATTGCAACCCGTTTTGAATGCCCTTGCGGATCATCGCCCGCTGCTTGCGCGGTACAGCCTTCAGATTGGCTTCGACCGAGGGATCGATCGCCTTGCGGAAGATCGCGTAGAGCCCCGACTTGGTCGGCCAATCGGCGCGGCTCTTCGATGCACCCCGCATTTCGAGCACTGGCACCTCGAGCCTGTCCATCAGCCGCACGGCTTCGCCTTCGAGCGCGCGCATGCTCGCGTCGTCGGCAGCGATCGGACCGCCCTGGACGCCAAAAGCATTCGCAATCAAGGAGGATCCGAACAGCGCCGATTTAACATGGGTGAGCGGCAGCACCCCGGTCAATTTGCCGGCGCGCTCGGCGAGCAGATAATGAGTGCGATGGCCAAATGCGCGCTCGATCACACGCCGCCACGACGACAGGTGGAAGAACGTCCCGGCCGCGCAGTCTTGGACGAAATCGTCCCACCGTCCAGAATCATCCGGCTGGAACGGTCTTACCGCGACTTGCGATGATCCGTCCATGCCATGATCAGGGGAAACCGCTCCGACGGCTCGCTCAGGAATAACCGGTCCATGCGCGTCCAGGCGAATTCGCGCAACAGACGACGCAGGCGCGGCTCGGTGCGGCTAAGGTTCAAGTAATGACGAAACCGCGAGCGCAGCGGCGACTGCCGCTGCCGCGGCTGCTCGGGATCAATCTCCCACGGATGGAGATAAAATACCGGCGATGGACTGTCAGCGCGGCATGTCCGGGCCAGTAGCCATCGGGTCAGCGCATACGGAAACAGTCGAAAGTAACCTCCGCCCGAGGCGGGAATGCTCTTTCCCAACATACGAACGGTGGTCAGCGGGATTTCGATCATCCCCGGACAGGGAGCAAACGGGAATTGCGGTGCGTCGGGACTGCCGTAGATATCGTGCCTGACGGGATAGACGCTCGAACTGTAGCAATAGCCCTCCTCTGCGAGGATCTCATGAGCCCAGGCGGTGGCAGAGCCGATCGAGAAGGTCGGGGCGCGATAGCCGCTTACCTTGACCCCGCCCGAATCCTCGAGGATTCTTTTGCTTTCGCGCACATCGGCGCGAAAGGCGGCCGGAGACTGGCGATCGACGCGGACGTGATCGGTCCCGTGACTGGCCAGCTCATGACCTTCGGCAGTGATGCGCCGAGCCAGCGACGGATGCCGCCGCGCTATACAGCCCAAGGTGAAAAAGGTCGCGTGAACGCCCGCCTCGGCCAGGATCTCAAGCAGCCGTTGGGTGTTGCGCTCGACCCGTTGCGGCAGGCCGTCCCAATCCTTGCGATCGATCGTCGCCGAGAACGCCTCGACTTGAAAATAATCTTCGACGTCGATCGTCATCGCGCCGAACACGCGCCGGCTCTGGTGCGCCGCGGTGTCGGCGACCGAAACCGGCAGCGGCTCCGAGCTCTTAGACTCAGCTACGATCTGGCGCTGCAGCGACTTGGCTGCCGGGCTCATTGCCGTTGACCTTGAAAATAATGAGCGGCGATTTCGATCGCGCGCCGGAGCAGGCGATCGTGCTGGTCGACGTTCTTTTCGAGGGCGGCGAGGCGTTCGACAAAGGCCGGAAGAGCAGCGCCTAGCGCGCCCGTTGCGGCATCGACAGCGGGAAGCGCCGAAGGCGAGGCGACTACCGCAATTTCCTCGCGCAGATCGTTGGCCACCTTGTCGACTGCGCTCGCCGTCAAAGTGTGCAGTTGCTCTAGAAATCCGTACAGCAGAAGGCGTGAGCACAACGTGTTGATCCGCCGGGGTACGCCTTCGGTGTGCTGATAGATCACCGGAAACGAGGCTTCGGTGAAATGCGGATCACCTTTCCACTCGGCGCGGCGCAGGCGGTGCTCTATGTAGGCCCTGGTTTCGGCCTCGTTCAGCGGGCCGAGGTGGTAGGCGGCGGTCACCCGCTGGCGCAGTTGTTCGAGCCCCGGGCTGCCCAAGATCGTCCGGAACTGAGGCTGGCCGAGCAGGAAGCTCTGTAATGCCATAGTGCTGTCGACGACGATGTTGGAAAGCATGCGAAGCTCTTCGAGCGCCTCGAACGACAAATTCTGCGCCTCGTCGACGATCAACAGCACGCGTTTGCCGTCGCGGTGCTGGGCGAGAACGAAATCGCTGATGCGCTGCAGCAGAGATCCCTTGGCCAGCCCCTCCTTGGCAACGCCGAAGCCGGCTGCCACCATATGCAGAAGATCGTCGCCGCCGAGCTGGCTGGTCACGATCTTTGCGGTAATAAAGCTGCTCTCGTTGATCGTCGACAGCAGATTGTCGACCAGGATGGTTTTTCCCGCGCCGACTTCACCGGTAATTATGATGAAGCCTTCGGCATGGTGCAGACCGTAGACCAGATAGGCCATCGCCTGCCGATGAACGGTACTCTCGAAGAAGAAGCGGGCATCCGGCGTCAGCTGGAACGGCCGGGTGGCGAGCCCATAGAATTCAGAATACATGGGCTTAGAACGCCTTCCTCAGAGAGAACTGCAACGAGTTCACTACAATGTCGCCGCTCCGCCCGGCAGTCACCACGGCGCCGTTCGGCTGATATGCAAGGGTATAGAAAACCGACCCGGTCAAATTTCTAGCGAAGAGATAGTTGACGCCGATATTGGCGCTCAAAGTGTTGACAGTGCCGACTGGGGTCACATTGTTCACAGCAACTGCGTTAGCCGTAGTGGTGTAGCCGACCGAGGCGCTGCCATTGAGGTCAGGCCTAATGTCGCGATTCCAGGTCGCATAGCCCCCAACGCTCTTGGTCGGCGCAGTTATCGGCGGCGTCAGCGACTGCTGATTGGTGTAATAGCCGTAAAGCGAATAGCGGTTCGGACCGATTGAGTCGGTAATTTGGCCGTTGAAGAGATGCTGCTTGTATACTCCATTAGTCAATCCCAACCCCGGGCTGTAAAAGGCCGTCGGGAGCCCTGAATACTGATCGACGATCGAGCCATAGGGATCGAGGGTCGCGTTCGCCAGCGAGCCTTGCAGATATTGGCCCGGAGAGCTGACCCCCTGCACCAGACTGGCAACTACGGTGATGGTCGGCGTTACCTGATAATTCGCGGATCCGGTAAAGCCGTAAACGCCCTGCTGCCGTCCGTATTCCAAACTGACATACCCGTAATTGGGGCCGAATCCGAGCTGGCCGCCAGCGAGCCAGGTCGCGCCAGCGAATGACGCTAACGGGGCAAGCGGATATTGGAGGTTCTGGTAACCGATCCGTGCCAGCGCCGAGATAGCTGGGGTAATCCGATATTGAAGATCGTCGTACGAGCTGAACTGTGTGTTGCGGCTGGTCGAGTTACTGTTGAAGTCTGACCCGACGACCGTCAGTCGTGACAGCGCGCGCTCGAAATTTTGACCCGTTGCGGCAATAAAGCTACCCTCGTTCAAAATCCCATTGGATAGGTTGGTCACCGCCGGTGTTAGTGTCGATGGCGTTGCCGCGGTGTTTCCGCCGAAATTGGTCGCGCCGAAGCGATAACGCAGTTCGGTATCGACCATCCCGTCGAACGATTCTCTCAGATAAGGCGAAACCGAAGTGGCAAATACTTGTGTCTGCTGGTTCTGCGGCAGCAAGTTCGTATTGACAAAGCCGAGCCCAGGCAATGTCGAGCCTTGGGTTATGACGCTGTTTGCATCGACGAACAGACGGTCGGGCACAATGGTCGCCGTGCCGCTTCCGAAAAGACTGCCGATAACCTGATCCAATCCGGCCGACGGGACGTACACGTTACCGTACGCCTGAGCGCTCAGCACACCACGCAGCCGCGGTGTGTCGGCCGAAATCGAGACACCAGGGCCCAGGCTTGTCTCCGCTGCCGCGATCCGATCGGAATGCGTGAAGTTAACATTGTCGGTAAATCGCTCGCTGACCGACAAATAGGGTTGAATCAGGACCGCCGGTGCGTTGGGATCATATTGCTGCAGCGTGGTGAGACCGGCACCAGGTTCAGGCAGCGCTAGCGAGGACCCAGGTTGCGCCGGCTCCGCGGGCGTGATGCCGTTGGGCAGTGAATTGGGTGGTGCCAGCGGGTTGGGCAGGCCAAACGGGCCGGGCGACACCGGCGGCAGAACATCGGGCCCGGTACCCGCAGGCACGCCACCGCCAGGAGATGAGCCGGTCATCGGCTGAGCGTCGACCGGTATCGCCGGCGTCAGGCCGGCAATGACGAGGACCGAAAGCGTCAGCCGGAAATGCGGTTTCCCGAGTACCGTGCCCGCTGGGCCTCTAGGCCGGTACCGGTTTTTCCGAGCGCAGCTCATCGCCCTCGCCACTGGGATAGTGATAACCGTAGCCGTAGGAGCCGAAATGTGCGCTCGCCACCTCGCTCTTATTCAACAGTAAGCTGATCCGAGGGCAGGAGTTGAGGATGCTGAGCCCCGCTTCGATCTCGTCCTGCTGGGTACGATGCGCTTCGACGACGAACACGATCTGCCCGACCAAAGGGGCCAACGCGGCGGCGTCGCTGCTCGCCATGCAAGGGGGGGTGTCGAGGATGATGAAGCGGTCGGGAAAACGCCGCGTCAGTTCGTTCATTAGAGAAACCATCTGATTGCTCGAAAACAACTCGGGCACATGAGGGCCGCCTTGCCCCGGCGGCAGAACCAGGAGGTTGGGGATATTGGTGCGGACCAGAACATCGGACACGTCGAGACCCGCCGCGAGCACGTCGACGATCCCTTTCTTCCCCTGGAGACCAAGGATGGTCCCCAAGGTCGAGTGCTGAGTGTCGACATCGACGAGCAGCGCCTTCACATCTCTTTCGGTGGCGAAGGCGAGCGCCAGATTGAGCGCGGTAAAGGTCTTTCCCTCACCGGGCCGCGCGCTGGTGACCATGATGAGCCGGCTGGGCCGCTGATCGCCGACCGTAGCGGCCGACCATGCGGCCATCAGGTTGCGCTTGACAAGGCGAAATTCTTCGACGGTGCGCGAGCGCTCAGCTGACGGAAGCGGAATTCCGAAACTGGCAAGTCGCCCACGATCGAAGACCACCTCGGGCCCGGCAACGTCTGCGGCTCTGCTAGGCGCCGACGGCGACGCCGGTTGCGGCGTCCGCGGTAGAGGCGGCGTCGGTGGGTCGGGTTCGGCCCCTTCCCGCTGGCGCAGCAGCGCCGCTGCCCGCTCGATTAATCCGATCGACTCTGCCATTACGTAACGCTCACCGAATGGAGGCGCAAGCTCAGCGCCAGCAACGTGCCATAAACCGCGATCAACACGAATGCACTGGCGCAGACCCCGACCAGCTGGATCGCTTCGCGCCGTTTGGCCGCGCTGAGCGAGAGCCGGGTCACACTTCCCAAGATCGGAATGCCAAGGCTGCGCAGCTGGGTAATCGTCGCGAAAGAACGGTCGAGCTGCTCCATCGCCAGCGGCACGGCGAGGCCGGCGCCAAGCCCGAACAGCAGCACTACCGACAGCAACATCGGCCGATCGGGCGCCACCGGAAACAGCGGCTGTTGCGGCGGGTCGACGATGCGGAACTGGATGTTCTCGGTCTTGGTGTTGGCGTTGTCGGCGATCTGCGCCGCCTGACGACGCGACACCAGTTCCTGATAATTCTTCTTCAGGATGCTATAATCACGGTCAAGGTCCTGCGCTTGGGTCAACACGCCAGGCACCGATTGCGCAATCCGTTCGATGCGGCTCTCGTCGTCTTCGGCCGCGACGAGGCGACGCTGCGAGGAGGCGACATTGCCCTCGGCGTCGACCAGTTTAACCTTGAGCTGATCGTAGACGGCGTTGGCAATCTGGCCCTTACTGGAGCCGTCGCCAGGAGCGCCCGACCCGGACCCGGAGTTCTTCATGTCCGCCTCGGCCTCGGCAATCGCTGCTCGGGTGGCGATCACGTCCGGATGTTGGTCGGTGTATTTCAGCCGCAACGACTCGAGCTGGGTGCGTAGCTGTTGAAGCCGCTCTCCGTCGGGGCTGAGCCGCCCGCCGTTGACGACCACCTGCGGTGCGCGGTCGACGGTCAGCATCGAAGGTATCGAACTGAGCTGCTTGCTCAGGGAGTCACGTTTGGTGGTCGCATCCGCGAGATCGTCTTTGGCCTTGACTACCGCAGCCCGGGCCTGATCGAGCCGACTGCCGGTATTGCCCGCGTCTGTCGGGGCATCCGGGTCGCGATCCGTCACGATGTCGGGATATTGCCGCGCCAGGTCCGCCCGGCGCTTCTCAGCGGCGCGCAACTGATCGCGATAGGACGCGATTTCCTCGTCGAGAAAGCGTTGCGCACTGTCCATCTCGCTGCGACTGCTGCCCGCCGTCTTCTCGGCAAAGATCGTCAAGAGCGATTGAACCACGTTCTTGGCCACCAGGGGATCGTGGTCGCGGTAGGATATCGTCATCAGGTTCTGGGTGATGGGTCTGATATCGACGCTGGCGGCAAGTTGTTGATAAAGAGCGTCCCTTTGCTCGGGGGTGGTAGCCGAAGTGTCGAGATCGGTCATGCGAACAAGCTGATCGAGATTGGGCCGGCTCAGCAGCGTGCGCTGCAGAAAATCGAGATGCCGCGTCGGATTGGTGTCCGCAGCCAAGCCGTGGAGCAGCGGAGTCAGCAGCGGATCGGCATTGAGATAAACGCGCGCCGATGACTCGTATTTAGTCGGAAGAAATGAGACGGCGATCCAGCCGACCGTGCATACCAGCCAAGCGATGCCGATGGCGAGCCATTTTTGCCGCCACAGCATCTGCGCGAGCGGCAAAGCTTGTGATTTAACCCAATTCATCGACAGCTCCACGCGGTTGAGCGGGATCCGACGACCCCCGATACTTCGACCGGTTGATATCGCTCGGCCTTGCCACCACCACCCGCTCCGGCAAATTCGGCCATAATCAGAACAGGCGTTGCGGAATGATCAGAATATCGCCCGGCTGCAGCGCGACGTTGCTCGTCACGTCGCCGTCCTTGATCAAGTCGTCGAGATGCACCGAATAGGTCTGCTGCTTCCCGTTGGCGGTGCGCACCAGGACCGAATTGTTGCCGGACGCATAACGCGTCAGCCCGCCGACTTCGATCATCGCGTCGAGCACGGTCATGTCGGTTCGGTACGCGATCGCTCGGGGCTGCGCGGCTTCACCGATGACCCGCACCTGTTCGGTGAAGGGACCGACGAACCCTTGGGCGATGACGGTGACCACCGGCTCTTTGATGTATCTCGCTAGGCGCTGCTCCAGCTCGCGCGCAAGTTGGGTTGTCGTCTTGCCGATTGCAACCACGTCTTCGACAAGCGGGATCGACAGACGCCCATCCGGCCGAACATCGACCGAGATACTCAATTCTGGGTTGCGCCAGACAAAGATGTTCAATTTGTCGCCGGGGCCAATAATGTATTCACTCGACGGCAGCGCCGACGCCGGGGGTGCCGACGGTAACGGCGGCCCGCCATGGCACCCGGCGATGACAAGCGCTACGATCATTCCTGCGGCGCGAAACAACGTGCGGTGCACCCCTGCACTCCTGTTCAGCGTTTCCGACCGGCGATGATGAGCGAGGTTCCACAAACGCCGGTAGCGAAAAACCGCAGCCCCCGGTTCGCGCATCGCGGTAAGGTACTTTCAACGATGCTGTCGCTATAGCACCTAACCGCCTCTCGCGCAATAAAGTTGTCGTTTGCCATTCTCTTTGCTAATTGACAAACGAGACAGCATAGGCAGGCTTCAATGCCGTAGCTGTTGCGATCTGGCACAGCGCGGGCCGGGTGAAGCTCGCCAAACCCGCAGTGCCGATTTCGCCTGTTCGCGGACTGCAACCATTCGACGAGTGGCCGGATGGCGCCGCATCTTGACGCCATCCGCGCCGCTCTTCCGGCGGCGCCGCGTGTCCACAACCTTGTTTCATTGCTCCGATCTCGGCATCCCCGTGTGCCAGGACCATGATCGTCGGTCACCTTCAGTGAACATATGATGAAGGGCTCGGTGGCGGTACCCTTGATGACCGTCGCTTAGCCCGCCAGCATTTGCGCCAGCCCCGGCGCGGTCGGCGGCGCTCTAGGAAAGACCAAGTCGAGCTGGCGGTCGGCGAGGCCCATATGCGCCCCGAGGATCGTGACTAGCGCCGCGCGAAAGTCGGTGGTGATCGCGAGGTCGCGCTGCTGGTAGAGCTGCGCCGTGCTCAGACCCGGCCATTGGCCGTAAACCCGTCCGCCGTTGACTTCACCCCCAGCGACCCAAATGACGTTGCCATGGCCGTGATCGGTGCCGCGATCGCCGTTCTCGTGCACGGTACGGCCGAACTCGGACAGGATGACGACCACCGTGTCGCGCCACGCGCCCCCGAGCCCGTGGGCCAGAGCTGCCAGGCCTTCGCCGAGCGAGCTGAGGTGGTTGGCGAGCCGTCCCTTACTCCCACCCTGATCGACATGGGTGTCCCAGCCGCCGAGCCCGACAAAGGCGAGCCTGATCAGCGCATCGCCGCCGATCAGACGACCCAGTCGCGCCGCCCGCGCGGCAAAGCTCGCCGGCGGTGGTGCGCCGGCATCGGCAGCAGCTTTTTCACGCTCCAAATCACCGAGCAGCTGTGCCCGCGCACCGCGGCCCTCGCGATAGGCCTCTCCGAGCGCGTCATTCGCCGCATAAAGCCGGTCGAAGGCGCCGGCGAGCTGCGGCTGGTCGATCGGCAGCGCCCGACCCGGATCGGGCCCGAGCGGAAGATTGGCAACCGGCGCCGCACCCGTCAGAATGCGCGCCAAGGTCGGTCCGATGCTGATTGCATCAGTCGGGCCGCGTCGACCCGGCAGCGCAAGTAGCAGCCGGTTCATCCACCCGTCCGTGGTCGTGCTGCAGCCCGGCGTGCCGTTCTCGATGTAGCGCTGCGCCTCGAAATGCGAGCGGTTCGGGTCGGGCGAGCCGGCAGCGTGGATAAAGGCGAGATCGCCCTGCCGCCATAGCGGTATCAGCGCCGCCAGCGCCGGATGCAACCCGAAATGGCCGTCGAGCGCCAGGGCCCCATCGGGCGCACCCGGCCGTGCGATCGCGATCGTCGGCCGCGCTTCGTAATAGGCCTGATCGGCGTAGGGCACGACGACGTTGAGACCGTCGACGGCGCCGCGCAACAGGATCACGACCAGGCGCTTGGGACCGCCCTCGGCGGTCGCCGCCCACGCGCCGCGGCCGAGCGAGAAGAGTGCCGCGGTGGCCGAGGCCCGCAACATCAGTCGCCGCGAAAAGTTGGGTCCGGCCATCGCAACGCCCTATCTGCGCATGAAATCCGGGCTGCCGAGGATCAGCGACGCGCGCAGCCCGGGGGTCGCGGCGTCGACCACCTCGCGCGTCGCGCTCGACAGGGTTGAACCGAACATTTCTTCGAGACGCCTGGGATGGACCGCGGACGGAACAGACCGTCGCCCCGTTTGTGTCGCCGCAAGGTCGGGCTCGGCCCCGACCGGCAGAGAGCCGCGGCCCAAAGCAATTGCAAAGTTGATCCGCTGCAATGTCGCGTCGGGGCTCAGCCAGGCTTCCTCGGTATTCTTGTAGCCATCCGGTGTCTGGCATTCGTAGAGCGGCATACCGAGTTCGGCTCATCCAGCCGAGCAGCGGGCGGACATCGTTAACCGGAACGCCGGCCGCGCGCACCGCAGAGATCACGTATTCATAGGGAGTCTTGTATTTCTGCCCAGCGCTGTCCCAGAACTCGGAACTGGCGAACAGCATCTTCAAGACTTCGCGGATGTCGCCGCCGGTGGCGAGAAACCGCGCGGCGAGGCGTTCGACCAGCGCCGGCGGCGGCGTGTCGGCAACGAAATATTGCGCCAGCTCATAGGTGATATGGTGAGCGGTCGCCGGGCTGCGCGCGAGTATATCGAGCGCTTCCTCACCCTCGGCCTTGCCTTGCGCACGCAACGTGCGTCCAAGAAACACCTTGGTTCCGTAATCATGGCGGGTGCCTTCGAAGATCGCGGCAACACCCGGAAAATTCTGCGAATTCGGAGAGTTGACCCGCCATCCGGTAAAGACCCGCGCCAAGGTGGTGACGTCGGCCTGGGTGTACCCGCCGTCGACGCCGAGGGTGTGCAGCTCCATAACCTCGCGCGCAAAATTTTCGTTGAGACGACCACCCGAAGCGCCGCTTCGCGCGGGATTGCCCGGTGCGGTATTCTCTGTATTGTCAAGATAAACCAACATCGCCGGGTGCTTGGCGACGGCGAACAGCAGGTCGCGAAACCGGCCGAGCGCGTTGGGACGGATCGCCTGCTCTTCGTAATTGCCGATCCACACGCGGTCCAGCCCCTCTCCGGCGAAGATGTTGAAGTGGTTGAACCAAAAATCGACCATCACCTGCTCGAGCTGGCGTCGGCTCAGCACCGCTTTCAGAACGCGCGCCGCCGCAGCTTCGCGCACGACGAGTGCCGCCCGCGCCTGCTGCGCGTTGATGTCCTCCGCTGTCGGCTTGACGCCCATAACCGGGCGCAGCGGTCCGTACAGTTGGCGCAGCGCGACCGCATCGAGCCCGAGGGTATCAAGCTCGGCCAGGCGAAAGCGCAGCGCGATCGGCTCAGAGATCGCTGCAGGATCGAGCTGTTCGGCGATGTAGCGCTCGACCCCGACCATCTTCACGTAATTGAAATCGCCGAGGGTCGGGCCAAACGCGAGCCGATTCAGAACGTGTATGACCTGGCGATCCGAATCGATGGCGCTCGCCCGCCCCACCGACAGCAAGAGCAGCAAACACGCCGTAACAAGGATTCCATCGTATCGGCTGGGCATGGCTCGCGCTGGGCTCCAATCGTCGACCGTCTTTTACGAAACCCACTACGCATTATATCCCCATTTGGCGGTATTCGTCACAATCACTAGTTGGGGTGACGAAACTGGGCTGGCGCTTGTGCTGTAATCCCCGCTGAGCCTACGTGGATAAAAGGACCGCATGCGAAGTCCTCAGTTGCTGCCGGCAGTGCTGTTCTGCGGATCGGGTTGCGTCGAATCGGCACTTGGCGTCAATCTCGGCGCACGAACGAAATTGAACAGGCGAGAGACGCTGCCGACCGCCGCCAAAGCCGAGAACCCGGCGGCCAACAGGATTGCGACGGTCGGTCCGGCTCCCGCGCCGGGTCGGGCAAAGCCGAAGATCAGCGCGACGAATGCCGCGCCGATCGTCTGCCCGAGCAGCCGGGCGGTCGACTGTATGGCACCCGCCCCGCCGCTGCGCTCGCGCGGCGCGCTTGCGACGATGGCCCGGTTGTTCGGTGATTGGAAAAAACCGAAACCGAGCCCGCACAAGGTCATGCGCCACAGGATGTTGGCAGTGCTGGGATGCCCCGGTAAGAGCGCCAACAGAACGTAGCCGATGCTCAGCACGCTCAACCCAATGCCGCCGAGGATCCCGGCCGGGTAGCGGTCAGCCAGCCTCCCGGCAATCGGTGCGATTACCGCCACCGTCGCCGGCCACGGCGTCATCAACAGCCCGGTCGCTACCTGCGAGCGGCCGAGCACATCCTGAAAGTAAAACGGCAAGGTGACGAAGGTAATTCCCTGCGCGACAAAGGTCGTGACCGAAGTGGCGACCGACAATGCGAATATCGGGCGGCGGAACAAATCGACCGGCAGCAATGGCAAGCTCAAAGTCGCCTGCCGGCGCACCAAGACATAACCGACGCACACGGCTCCGACCAGCTCGACGGCAACAAACGGACCCGCCTGACCATGGCCGATGCCGTTGATGCCGGCGATCAGAAAGGCGAAGGCAAAGGCGCTCAACACGGCGCTGGCTAAGTCGAAACGATGCTCCGAGGGCGGTGTGCGCGGCAGCAGTCGCAGCGACATGACGAAGGTGACGAGCCCGATCGGCACATTGACTGCAAACAGCCAATGCCACGAGGCGACGGACAGGATCGCCGCGGCGACGCTCGGTCCGGAGGCCGAGGAGACAGACACCGCAACAGCGGTCATCGCGATGCCGCGCCCCAATTGCCGTCGCGGATAGGTGAAGCGCACCAGCGCGGTGTTGACGCTCATCATCCCAGCGGCGCCCAGGCCTTGCAGAGCGCGCCCGATCGCGAGCATCGCCAGCGTATGTGACAGCGCGCTGACCAGCGCCGCAGCGGTAAATATCGCGAAGCCGATCGAATAGATGCGGCGATAGCCGAAGATGTCGCCGAGCGACGCGAGCGGCAACAGCGAGATGACCACCGCCAGCTGATAGGCGTTGATAACCCAGATCGACTGCGCAGCGGTGGCGCCGATATCCCTGGCGATCGTCGGCAGTGCGATATTAGCGAGCGAGCTGTCGAGAACCGACACCACCATGCCGACGACGAGCGTCAGGATCGCCCAATATCGTTGCGGAAACGGAACCCCGTCCTCGGCCGTATTCATGACACTTGGGCGCCCGCCGCCCTAATCGGCAAAGGGCGGCAGAGTTACCCGACCATCGACGACGGCGCTAGCACTTATCTGGGCGCTGGAGGTCCGCTGTGGCGACCACGGCTGGCGGGCGGCACGCCTTCAAGCCGTCAAGGGTAGGGCACTTGCACCGCGCCGTTGGCGATCCAATGCTGATTGGTCGGGATACGGATCAGAAAGGCCACGGCGGAGGGGCCGCAGGCATCCGTCGGCATGGTGAAAGAACCCTTAAAGGAAGCGTTTCCCTGGGGATCCAGAGTGACCGCCGGAGTGTCGATGATTGCCTGTGAAGCCGTACCCGCATTGCAAACCAACGTACCCTCCACCTGGTTGATGGCCCCGGGGGTGCCGATCGTATTGCCGCCGGCAAGTACGAGTCCCTTTACGCTAAATACTACGAGGCTGCTCGTCAGGTTGACATAGGCCCGCCCGCCAAGCGTCGACCAAGGCTGGCCTCCACCGGTGATCCCCGCGACCATATTTCCCGGCTGAATTATCCCGATGATCGTCTCCCAACTCACTGTGTTCTTGCTCCTGGTGCCATCCGCTCTGCCCGCTGGTGCGAACATGGTAAGAAGCAACGCGCCGCCGATGACCGCCTTGCCGAGTGTTTTCATAGATCCTCTCCCTGATGGAATTTGTGAAAACGGGCGATAGTCTTTTTTAAGTTATATTAGCGGAAAGGCCGGGCCAAGTAGTAAACGCGCCGGGCGAATTTAATGCGAGGCCAGCCCTGTTTGGTTAATTCACGATTTCAGGTATCAGCAAAAACAGATCGGTGTCGCCGGTCTCCTGGCCGGCCGCGGTCAGCATCGCGTGCGCCTGGCCGCGGTGATGGGTCTGGTGGTTGAAGAAATGCGCCACGAGCAGACCCTTCGGCGCACGCATTTCGCGGTTCGCCGCACCGCTGAACCAGACCATGTCCTCGCCGAGCCAAGCATCGTCGACCTTGTGGGCCCAGCGGGCGATATCAGCATCAGCCTTTTCACGAGCCGCTGACAGCTCGGCGAAGTCATCGATCATCTGCAGGCTCTGTTTGATCGGCGTGTCGGGTTTCGGCCAATTGTCGAAGCGCGACATCCATTGCCGATCACCCCACAGGATGTGGGTCAGGGTGCCGTGGATCGAGCCCCAAAATGCGCCCCGCGGCGCCCGCCGCTCGGCCTCCGAAAGGCGTGCGGCGGCACCGTATAGGCGGCGGTTCATCTCCGCGTTGTAAGCAGACATGGTGCGGATATAGGCGGGGGTAATCATCGCAAAGCCCTCGTGCTGATCGTAAAGTGGGTCACCGGCCCTTGAACGGCCCGGGCCGGCGCTTTTCGGCAAATGCGCGGGCCGCCTCGTGAAAGTCTTCGCTGAGATAGAGCTTTAGCGGGGCCGTCTGCATCGTGACCTCGCGTTCGAGCTGCTCCAAATACCAGCGGCGGGTGCGCACCGTCGCGCGCACCGAGAGCGGCGGGTTCGCAGCGACGGCGGCCGCAAGTTCACGCGCGGTCTCGAGATGCCGGCCCGGCGGCGCCACCCGGTTGACGATGCCGGCCGCCAGCGCCTCTTCGGCGGTGAAGAAGCGCCCGGTCAGCGCCACTTCGTTGGCGAAAGCGGCGCCACCGCGAAAATTCAGCAAAGCCCAGTATTTCGAGCCGCCGAGCCCGCGCGATGTCTCGGTCACCTGGAACTTGGTCCCGGCCTCGGCGACGATCAGGTCGCATTCCAGCACGATGCCGAGTGCCAGCCCCATCGCATAGCCGTGCGGCGCGGCAATGACCGGCTTCCAGTTGACCGATCGGGTCAACAGATCGGCGGAATTGGCGCCCCAGCCCTGCGGTCCGCCATGCTGCAGGAACTCCTCTCGGCGGCGCAGCTGACGCTGATGCACATCGGCGCCGCTCGAAAAGGCGCGGCCGGCGCCGCAGATGATCGCGACCTCCGCTTCCGAATCGAGATCGAAGCGGCGCAGCGCATCCGCCAGATGCCGCACCAGATCGTCGCTGAAGGCGTTGAGCCGATCCGGCCGGTTCAAGGTCAGGGTCGCGATCCCGATCCGCGCACGTATATTCGACCAGATTCTCGGCTGCCGGTATCGGCCATTCTCTTGCTCCTTCCCCGGGGCGGCTGCCGGCTCGCCAGATGCGATCGCGTTGCGGCGGGCGGCCTGCGCTGCCGAATTTGGTGCACGCTCGCGGTCGAGTCCAGCCTCGGAGGCGCGCATCGCGCCCTAGCGAGGATTGCAATTCGAACGGCGCCCCTTGTCGTTGGCGCGCGATCGGGGCAGTTTCGGCGGCCGTGCGCTTGGCGGTGCGGCAAAACAATGGAGGGAGGATGCGTTCGACGTTTCTTACCGCGGCCGTTTTCGCCGGCGCCCTGATCGGCTCCGGGTGGATCCCGGTCTTCGGACAGACCTTGATCGTCGGCAACGACGAGAAAAACGGGGTCGACCAGAACCTCAAGCCGACAATCCGCGAGCCCGGTCACGACACTTTGTCGGTGATCGACATCTCGAATCCGGGTGCGCCCCGCATCGCTGCGACGATCCCGCTGATCAACTCCGTCGTCGGGCCGCCGACCAACCTCGCGATCGTGCCGCCGGGGGACATCGCCCTCGTCGCCAACTCGCTGATGCCGGTGATCCAGGGATGGGGCCACCGGCTGGAGCCCGACGACAAGGTCTTCATCGTCGATCTGAAGGCGAGCCCGCCCAAGGTGATCGACACCGTCGCGGTCGGCAAACAGCCCTCGGGCATGGCGGTCAGCCCCAACGGCGATTTGGCGCTGGTCGCCAACCGCGCCGACGGCACGATCTCGGTCCTTTCGATCCACGGGTCGGAGGTTCTGGTCGCCGATACCGTGTCTGTCGGCACCGCCGCCGACCTGGTCTCGGCTGTCGCCATCACCCCGGACGGCAAGCACGCGCTTGCGGCCAAAGCGGCCGCCAACAAGGTGGCGCTGCTGACCATCGACGGCGGCAAGGTTACCTATGTTAAGCGCGACCTGCCGACCGGCATCTTTCCCTACAACGTCGCAGTGACTCCCGACGGCAAATTGGCGCTGACCGCCGACAATGGCGGGGGCGGGAGCTCCGACGGCAATCTCGACACCGTCGGCGTCATCGATCTCGCAGCCAACCCGCCGCGGGTCATCGATCACGTGACGGTTGGCGATTCGCCCGAGGGATTGGCGATCAGCCCGAAGGGGAATCTCGCGGTCTCGATTCAGGCGGAAGGCTCCAATCAGCCAAAGTCGGTGTTTTATCATCATGCGGGCGGCAGTGTTGCCGTCCTGGCGATCGACGGCAACAAAGTCACCAAAACCGGCTCGGTGACGGTTGGTACGCTGCCCGAAGGCGCAGCCTTCAGCGCCGATGGCAGTTATCTCTATGTCGGCAACTTCATCGACGGCAATCTGTCGATCCTCAAGGTCGACGGCGCCAATGTGACCGACACCGGGCGGCGGCTGAAGATGCCGGGCCACCCGGCTTCGATGCGCAGCGGCCCGCAATGAGCCGAAGCTAACCCAGCGCGAGGAGGCAGGCGCGGGCGGCGGCGTCTAGGATTGCGTCGCCATCGATGCCGTAGGCGTGATAGAGGTCGGGAATGTCGCCCGATTGGCCAAAGCGCTCGACCCCCAGCGGGACGATCGGGTTGTGGGCGACGGCGCCGAGCCACGACAGGGTTGCCGGATGAAAATCGCCTACGGTGACCAGCACGGCGCCCGGCCGCAGCTGCGCCAATAGCTGCCCGGGCACGCTCGGCCCACCCCGCGCGCACGCCGCACGCCAGTCGCGGTGCAGACGATCGGGCGAGGTAATGGCGAGCAATCCGGCTCCGGGAATGTCCTCGGCCACCTGCTGATGGGCGGCGAGCGCCTCGGGGGCGACGGCGCCGCAATAGGCGATCGCCAGCTCTGCGCCGGGCTCCGGCTCGGAGAGCCAATAGGCGCCGGCGACGATCGCTGCGGCGATGTCCGAGTCGACCCTCCGTTTCGGCTGGTCGACCGGCCGCGTCGACAGCCGGAAATAGACCGAATCCCCGCCCTCGCGCTGGATCTCGGCCAACGCCCAGCGCAACAGCACCGCAAGTTCATCGGCAAAGGCCGGCTCGAAACTGGTAAGCCCCGGCTGGGCGATGCCGATCAGCGGTTCGCCGATCGATTGGTGCGCGCCGCCTTCGGGCGCCAGGGTTACTCCTGACGGGGTCGCCACCAAGATGAAGCGCGCATCCTGATAGCAGGCATAGTTGAGCGCGTCGTGGCCGCGTTTGATGAACGGGTCGTAGAGTGTGCCGATCGGCAACAGCCGCGTGCCAAACAGCGGCGCCGAAAGGCCGAAGGCTGCCAATTGCAGGAACAAATTGCTCTCGGCGATGCCGAGTTCGATGTGCTGGCCCTGCGGCGACATCGCCCAGCGCTGTGCCGAGACGACCTTTTCCTCGCGAAAGGTATCGGCCCGCTCGGCCCGGTCGAAGATCCCGCGGCGGTTGACCCACGGCCCGAGATTGGTCGAGACGGTAACATCGGGCGAGGTGGTCACGATACGGCGTGCGAGCTCAGTGTCGCTCGCGGCGATGTCGCCGAGCAGCCGGCCAAAGGCCTCCTGAGTCGATTGCCGGTCGCCGCGCGGGACGGGCAGATTCGCCGGTACTGGCACCGGCGCGGCGTCGTGCCAGCGCCGGTCGGACGCCGCGAGCGGCAGTCCCTCGAGAAAGGCGGAGAGCCGGGCGGCGGGCAGGTCGAGGCCGGCAAACAAATCCCATTCAGCGCCCTCCTTCACCATCATGCTGCGCTGGAACGAGGCCATCTGATCGAGGTTCATCAGCCCGGCATGGTTGTCCTTGTGGCCGGCGAACGGCAGCCCGTAGCCCTTGATCGTATAGGCGATAAAGCAGGTCGGGCGGTCGTCGACGATGGCATGGAAGGCATCGAGGACCGACGCCAAATCGTGGCCGCCGAGATTGGTCATCAGCCGCTGCAGCCCGGCATCGTCGTGATCGTCGAGGATGGCGCGGATCCCGGGATAGCGATTGAGGTCGCGCTGAAGGTGCTCGCGCCAGCCCTCGCCGCCCTTATAGACCAGCGCCGAGTAAAGCGAGTTCGGACAGGCGTCGATCCACTCGCGCAGCTGATGGCCGTCGGGGCGGGCAAAGGCGGCCTCCAGCAGTCGCCCGTACTTCAAGGTAACGACTCGCCAGCCCATCATCTCGAACATCGCGTCGATGCGGCCGAACAGCCGGTCGGAGACCACCGCGTCGAGGCTCTGCCGATTGTAATCGATAACCCACCACAGGTTGCGCACGTCGTGCTTCCAGCCTTCGAGCAGCGCCTCGAAGATGTTGCCTTCGTCGAGTTCGGCATCGCCGGCGAGCGCGATCATCCTGCCCGGCGGTTTGTCGGTCGGAACCAGTTCTTTCAATCGCAGATAGTCCTGCGCGATCGAGCTGAACAGCGTCATGCCGACCCCGAGGCCGACGGAACCGGTCGAGAAATCGACGATGTCGCCGTCCTTGGTCCGCGACGGATAGGATTGGGCGCCGCCATAGGCTCGGAACCGCTCCAATTTCTCACGCGTCTGATGGCCGAGCAGGTACTGGATCGCGTGAAACACCGGCGAGGCGTGCGGCTTGACCGCAACCCGATCCTGTGGGCGCAGTACGTCGAAATAGAGTGCCGTCATAAGGGTCGCTACCGAGGCGCTCGATGCCTGATGCCCGCCGACCTTGAGCCCGTCCCGATTCGGGCGCAGGTGGTTGGCGTTGTGGATCATCCAGGTCGACAGCCAAAGCACCTTGCGCTCGAGCGCCGTCAGGCAGGCAAGTTTATCCTCGGGCTCGGCATCCGGCTTATGGTCGAGATCGCCTTCGAGGGCGCGCAACATGATCAACTCCCACTGAGCGCACTCATCCTAGCCGATCTCCGGCCGAAAATCTTGGCCTCCGGCCAAAGGGGGGATCAACCGCGTATTTGACCAAACTTGCCTGGGTGCTTACATACGGTTGCGAGATGCCGGGTGCGAGCCGGCCAAGTTGGGAGCGTCGCGCACATGGCCGAAAGCATGGTGGAGAACGAGGAGCGCCAAATCGCCCTCACCGAAAGCGCGGTTCGCCGCATTGCCTCGCTTAAGGCGCTGGAGCAGGCCGAAAATGCGTTTCTGAGGATCGCCGTTTCCGGCGGCGGCTGCTCCGGGTTCCAGTATGGGTTCAGTTTCGACGACCAGCGCAACGAAGATGATGTGGTGTTCGAGCGCGACGGCATCGCCGTCGTCGTCGACGACGTATCGCTCGGCTTGCTGAGCGGCGCCGAGATCGATTTCGTCGAGGATCTGATGGGCGCCTCGTTCCAGATCCGCAACCCTAATGCGGCCTCGTCCTGCGGCTGCGGTAATTCGTTTTCGATCGGCTGACCCTGGCGATCGATCGCGGCCGTGAAGATCGCCAGCTGGAACGTAAATTCGGTCAAGGCGCGGCTGCCACACCTGCTCGCTTTTCTTGCTGACGCGCAGCCCGATATCGTGTGCCTGCAAGAGACCAAATGTCTCGTCGCCGATTTCCCTACCTTGGAGATCTCGTCGCTCGGCTACCATGTCGAGGCGATCGGCCAGCGTTCGTATAACGGGGTGGCGTTATTATCGAAGCAGCCGCCCGAGGAGTTGGTCCGCGGACTGCCCGGCATGGAAGAGGACGAACAGGCGCGCTATCTCGAGGCGACTTTCGGCGCCGCCCGCGTCGCCGCGATCTATCTGCCCAACGGCAATCCCGTCGGAACCGACAAATTCACCTACAAGCTCGCCTGGATGGAGCAGCTGGTCGGCCATGCGCGCGAGCTACTGAGCCGCGAAATTCCGTTCGTGCTCGCCGGCGACTACAACATCTGTCCCGCCGACGAAGATGTATACGACCCCGTGGCCTTCCGCGACGACGCGCTGTGTCGGCTCGAAGCGCGCTCGCGTTTCCGTGCGCTGATGAATCTCGGGCTGACCGACGCCTACCGGGTCTTTCACCGCGAACCGCATCGCTACACCTTCTGGGACTATCAAGCCGGTCGCTGGAACCGCGACGAGGGCCTGCGCATCGACCATCTGCTGCTGTCGCCGCATGCCGCCGACCGGGTCGCCGCCTGCGACATCGACAAGAAGCCACGCGCCAAGGAGCGCGCCTCCGACCACACCCCGATCTGGTGCGAGCTGGCGATATAGGTTTTCTGCACCCTCAGCCGCCGTGCAGAAAACGATCGGCCGCGGCGGCGAGCGTGTCCTGCCCCTCCCGGAACGGGGCCAAAGGGACGATCAGAAGAACGCGGTCGCTGGGTCCGAGCTTACGAAAATCGCGCGCCAGGGAAAAGTTGCCCTGCCGCGATATTGCGAGCGCGATGGCGTTGCCCGGCGGCGTCGGCCGGAGATCCCCGCCGACCGTATATTCGCCTATCGCAAACTCCTGACCGGCCAGGGCGACACGGCCGCGCGATCCCGCGAAACGCGACAGGCCGACAAAGACGGGGGTCGCCAGCGCCGCCGCCGAGAACGTCGTCTCAAACTCAAAATGGCGGGCGATCGATGCGGCAAAGCTCGCATCGGCGATCCGCAGCACGATCGGCATGGTCGGGTTGCGCGCCCGCGCCCCAAGCGCGATTTCGAGGTTCAGGGTATCGACATTGGTCAAGGCAACTAGGCCGTGCGCAGTGCCGAGATTGCATAGATCGAGGGTCGCATCTCGGCTTGCGTCGCCCGTCAGCAGATCGAATCGCCGCTCGCGTGCACTTTCGACCAAAGAGGTATCGGGCGCGCTTTCGACGACGACCAACCGCTTACCGAGACCGAGCAACAGGTCGATCACCTCGGTGCCGATGCTGCCGGCGCCACAGACAACGATATGTCCGCGGCGATGGATCGGACGCAGGCCTTGCATCGTGACCCACTGCACCCGGGTCAGCAGCGAGGCGCCGAAGGCGATGAAAAGGCCGGTAAAGGTGATGCCGGACAGCATCAGCAGCATAGCGGCGACGACTTCAATCGGATCGTTCCGGTTGGGGGTCACATCGCCATAGCCGGTCGTCGTCATCGTCGCGACCACGAAGTAGGCGGCGTCCAGCCACCTGTCCCGGAAGACCGCGTGGAAATACCAGGAGCCGGCCAGGAACACGACGAGCGCCCCCAATACGAGCCGGGCGAGGATCGGGTTGAGGCGTGGCGGCTGATTCCGGCGGCGACGCAACAGCGCGCGCAGATTCCGGCGGATCGCGGGGCGGGCCCGCCCCAGCGGGAGACGGGGGGAAGTGCCTTCCAGCTTGGCAACATCGCCATAGATGACGAGGTCAGCCTGCGCCGCCAGGACGGCATCGCGCGCGAACTCGGTCTTGCCGTCGACCGCAATGATTCGCGCACCGAGGGCGTGCTCCGCCGCAAGAACGGTATTGCCCGCCACTCCACAGCGCTCGGCGACGCGTGCGGCAAAGGCGGTCAGTGGGCCGTCGGGCTCGGGAAATTGCAGCCCGCGGAAAGCGGAGGAGTCGACCGCAGCCGCTGCATAGGTTGTCGCCGAGTGCCAGGCGAGCGACAGGACCGAGCAATTCGGCAGATTTTGCTCGATTTTGCGGGAGAGAGTCCGGTTGAACTGCCGCAAAACGATGCGAATCCGCGGATTGGCGTCACGCGCCAGCAGCGCCGCGTGCAGGTTGAGCTGGTCGTCGGGCGACAGCGCAAGGATCGTGACCGCCCGCTCGACGCCGGCTCGGGCGAGCCCCTCGCCGCTGTCCGGGCGCGCCGCGATGAAGACGGCGCCCACCCCCTCTACCGCGCGGGCAAAATCGGAGCCTATGGCCCACAGCACGACAATCCGGTGACCCTGCAGCGCGCAAAGCTCTTGTGCTGTGCCGAGCGCTAGCGCGTCGCCGCCGACGACGATCAATACCGGATCGTCGGGGCCCGCCACGGCGAGCTCCCTCATCCCTCCGGGGTGTCGGGATCGGGCGGATAGGCGTGCCGGACCCTGGTTCCATCCTCCACGTTCCACCCGCCGGAAGCGGGATCAGGGGCGGCGGCGCTCGCGGCGAGCGGCACTTTGCCGTAGCCGCCCGGAATGTCGAGCACATAGGTCGGCTGGCACAGTCCGGAAGCGCGGGTGCGCAACGAGCGCACGAGGCGCTGGCCCTCGCCGATCCCGGTGCGGAAATGCGCGGTGCCGCGGGCGAGATCGGCATGGTGCAGGTAATACGGCTTTACCCGCATTGCCACGAGCCCTCGAAACAAGGCTTCGAGCACCGCGGCATCGTCGTTGACGCCACGCAGCAATACGGTCTGCGACAGGACTGGGATGCCGGCGCGGATCAGCCGGGTGACAGCCGCTTTCGCCGCCGCGGTCAGCTCGCGCGGATGATTCGCGTGGATCACGACATAAACCGCCTTCTCCGCTGTGAGCGCCGCGACCAGAGCCGGAGTCACCCGGCCGGGATCGACCACCGGGACCCGGGTGTGAAACCGGATCACGCCGAGATGCCGGATTTCGTCGAGCGCCCCCACGATGGCGGCGAGGCGGCGAGGCGCCAGCACGAACGGGTCGCCGCCGGTGACGATGACCTCCCAGACCTCCGGCTGTTCGCGGATATAGGCGTAGGCCCGTTCCAGCACCGCCGGCCCCAGCATCGCCGGCTTCTTGCCGACCACCTCGCGGCGAAAGCAGAAGCGACAATAGACCGGACACAACAAGGTCGGCTTCAGCAACACCCGATCGGGATGACGATGCACAATGCCCGGAACCGGCGACCAGCGCTGGTCGCCGATCGGGTCCGCCAATTCCTCTTCGGCGACGGCCAGTTCCGCGACACTTGGCACGAACTGCGCCGCGATCGGATCACGATCGTCGCCGGGATCGATCAGCGCCGCCATGTCCTCAGTCACGGCAACCGCGAACTGATCCGCGACGCGGCGGATCTCGTCGTCGTGCTCGGGAACAACGAGACCGGCGGAGACAAGATCATCGGCGAGTAGGTTCACGAGCGGTTCCTGATCGGCAGGCGTCTATAACCATAGCGAGGAGGCGCCGCCCCGGCCAGCCGGCCGGAGACTGCCTTGAATTAGATCAACCGCTCTGCCCTGCCCGAGCGGAGCGCTTGATCGCAGACACCCTGTCGGACAGGCTCGCTGGCTCAATGAAAACGAGCTCGAAGCCGAAGTTGCGATAGATCTCTTCGTGCACGCGCTCGAACCACAGCGAATCCTCAAAGCTGATCCGCCGTGCTTCGGTCGGGGTGATAAAGCCGAGATTCTGGATAAAGAACACGCGCTTCTGATAGATCGCTCCCGTTTCGACACGCTCTAGTTCCCGCGAGAGCAAATCGGAGAACGGGTATCCCAGGTAGACTGCCAAGGCGGCGGTGCAGATCACCGACCGATCGTGAAACTGTACTTCTTCCGGCGCGTGACACGCGCGAATCTGACGCCGTCTTTGCAATTCAGCAATCGCGTCGATGAATGAGCGATGCTTCCATGCTTCCGCAACCCCCCGCGCCTGCCACAGAGCGATGACATCGCTTGCCGCCTCCTCGACAACGCCGAAACCGTCGAGTTCCAATTGACGGATTATTGTCGTCTTCCCCGAGCCGGGAGCCCCTGTCAGTATGAATCTTCTCATGCAGCGCCTACGGATGGGTCCATCCGCGCCATTGCGATCACGTGTAAATTGCCCGGTGCCGGGCAAGGCTCCGATCGGCCGCCCGGTTTACGGCTGAGATAAGATCAAACAGCCGCCAGCCGGTCGTAGGCAGCACGCAGCCGATCTCGGTCGCGGGCCGCGTCGGCTTCGCGTTCGCGCTGCTCTTCCACCACTTCTGGCTTCGCCTTGGCGAGAAACTGCGGGTTACCAAGCTTGGCGGCGAATTTCGCGATCTCGCCATCCAGCTTGCCGATCTCCTTGGCAAGCCGGGCCCGTTCCCGAGCGAGGTCGACGACCTCGCCGAGCGGCAGGATCATCGTCGCACCTTCAACCACGACCTGTATCGCTCCGACGGGAACGATCTCCGCGGGCTCGATCCGGTCGACCCGCGCGAGACGGATGAAATGCTCGCGGTGGCGTTCGAGCCGTTCGGCCGCAACGGTATGGGCATCCTTGACCAGCAGCGGCACACGCGAAGCAGGCGGCACGTTCATCTCCGCGCGCACGGCGCGGACCGCGGAGATCGCCGCGACCACCCATTCCATCTCGCTCGCAGCGGCGCGATCAATCGCATCCGACGTGAAATCGGGCCACGGAGCAGAGATCAGCAAGCCCGCGCCCGCGCCGGCGAAATATTGCCACAACTCCTCGGTGATGAACGGCATGACCGGGTGCAGCAGGCGCAGGATATGGGCCAGGACCCAAGCCGTGGTCGCCCGTGTCTCGCTCCGCGCCGCCGGGTCGTCGGCTTGCAGGATCGGCTTGGTGAACTCGATATACCAATCGCAAAAGCTGCCCCACACGAAGTGGTAGAGCCGCGCCGCCGCCTCGTCGAAACGATAGGCGTCGAGCGAGGCGGTCACCGCAGCGGCGCAATCGGCCGTCGCCGCCGCGATCCAGCGGTTGACAGTCAGCCTGGACTGCGCCGGGGAAAAGCCGCCCACCGGCGCGCAACCGTTGATCTGCGCATAGCGCGCTGCGTTCCACAGCTTGGTCGCGAAATTGCGGTAACCTTCGACCCGGCTCTCGGCGAGCTTGATGTCGCGACCAGGCGCAGCCAACGCCGCCAACGTGAAGCGCAGCGCGTCGCAGCCGTAACGGTCGATCAGTTCGAGCGGATCGATGATGTTACCGCGCGATTTCGACATTTTCTGGCCGCGCTCGTCGCGCACCAGTGCATGGATGTAGACGGTGCGGAACGGCACTTCGCCCATGAAGTGCAACCCCATCATCATCATCCGGGCCACCCAGAAAAAGATGATGTCGAAGCCGGTGACCAGTACGTCGCCCGGATAATAGCGGACCAGTTCGCGGGTCGGCTCCGGCCAGCCGAGGGTGGAGAACGGCCATAGCGCCGACGAAAACCACGTGTCGAGCACGTCATCATCGCGGCGCAATTCGACCGCTTGGCCGCACTTCGCCTCGGCGTCGACGAGCGCTTCCGCCTCGGTCTCGGCAACAAAGACAGTGCCGTCCGGTCCGTACCAGGCCGGGATCTGGTGCCCCCACCACAGCTGTCGCGAAATGCACCAAGGCTGGATGTTGCGCATCCACTCGAAGAACGTGTTCTCCCATTGCCGCGGTACGAAGCGGGTGCGCCCGTCCTCGACCGCGGCGATCGCCGGGCCGGCCAGCACGCGCGCGTCGCAAAACCATTGATCGGTCAGCCACGGCTCGATGACCACACCCGAACGGTCATGATGCGGCACCATCAGGGTATGGTCTTCGACCTTTTCCAGGAGCCCGGCGGCGTCGAGATCGGCAACCACTTTCTCGCGCGCTGCAAATCGGTCGAGGCCGCGATACGCCTCCGGCACCGCGTCGTTGAGCCGAGCGTCCGCATCGAAGATGTTGAGCTCAGCCAGCCCGTGCCGCCGGCCGACCTCGAAATCGTTGAAGTCGTGCGCCGGCGTGATCTTGACCGCGCCGCTGCCGGTCTCGGGATCGGCGTACTCGTCGGCGATGATCGGGATCAGCCGGCCGGCGAGCGGCAGGCGGACGGATTTGCCGACCAAATCGGCGAACCGCGCATCCTCCGGGTGCACCGCGACCCCGGTGTCGCCGAGCATCGTCTCGGGCCGGGTCGTTGCGACCACGATATAACGGCCAGGCTCGCCCTCGATCGGGTAGCGGATGTGCCACAGCGAGCCGTTGGTCTCGCGGTTTTCAACCTCGAGATCCGAGATCACGGTGTGCATCTCGGGATCCCAATTAACGAGCCGCTTGTCGCGGTAGACCAGCCCCTCGCGAAAAAGCGCGACAAAAACCCGACGAACCGCCGCGGCCAGGCCCGGATCCATCGTAAAGCGCTCGCGCCGCCAGTCCGGCGAGGCGCCAAGACGGCGCAGCTGGCGGGTGATAGTGCCGCCCGACTGCTGCTTCCATTCCCAGACCCGGGCGACGAACCGTTCACGGCCCAGATCGCGCTTCGATCCGCCTTCCTCGGCGATCTGGCCGGCGACAACGATTTCAGTGGCGATGCCGGCGTGATCGGTGCCGGGCTGCCAAAGCACGTCGCGGCCACGCATGCGCTGATAGCGGACCAGCACGTCCTGCAACGTGAAGGTCAAGGCATGCCCCATATGCAGGCTCCCCGTCACGTTGGGAGGCGGCATCATGATCGTATAGGGCGCCTTGTTGCCGTCGGGGTCGGCGGCAAACGCGCCCGACGCTTCCCATTGCGCGTAGCAGCGCCGCTCCACGTCAGCAGGCTCGAAAGTTTTGTCCAGCATTGCTGAACCGTCCTCGATTAAGCGGTTGGAGACCAGGCGCCGACGCGCAGCGAGCGAGGCGGCGACGCGCGAGATTGGCTGGGGCGGGCGATTTGCCGCCGCTTCAGCGCAGACCGGCCTCACCGACGACGCGTGCGATCTCCTCACGGACCAAGCGTTCGACAAGGCCCGGGAGGTGGTCGTCGAGCCAAGCCTGCAGCAGGGGCCGCAAGGTGTCGCAGACGATCTGCTCTAGGGTGCGGTCGGCAGCACCGATCGTCAGCTCTCCCTCGGTCCGCCGCTCCCGCGGCGCCGCGCCGAGCCGGGCAAAGGCGGTGGCGGCTGCCCCCGATGTCGTCGACGAAAGAATGCGTTCGCGCGGACCATCCGATTTCGTTGCGTATACGGGGTCCGTGTGCGGAGGGTCCGGTTCGATTCGCTCCGACCGGGCGGCGGCGGGCGAGGGTTCTTTGCCTGCTCCAGCCACAGGCGCCGGCGCGGCGACCGGCGCCAAATGCCGCACCGAGCCATCCGCCTCGATCGCCTCAGTCAGTTCGAGGATCTCGCCGCTCTCGCCGCGCACCGGGCGTATCGCCTCTGTCGATCGATTATCTTCGGCAATGAGGCGGCCGATCGACGCGATTATATCCTCCATCGAGGGTTCGGCCGCTGGGTGGCCGGGAGTCACGGGATTTGGCTTGGGTTCGGCAACGGGCATAACGGCAACCGGCAAGCTTTGGGAATGGGCCAAATTAGACGTTGCCTATCGAACTTTCCAGCGGAACCGGCCAATTCACTCCTTCAACCGGTCACTCTTTCAGACCGCCGCCGAAGCCGATCCATTTGTTCTTCACCTCCTTATAGTGCCGCTCCATGTCATAGAGCTGCACGGGAAGATGGAGTTCGGGGGCGATCAGCCGACCGATTGACGCGGCGAGATTGAACTCCGCTAAAGCTGCATCGTGCTCGGCGACGATCAGCTGCTGCTGGGTCGACAGCAACTGCTGGTTTTGAATCAAAACGTCGAGCGTGGTGGCAGTGCCGACCAGCGCTTCCTGCTGAATCCCCTCGAGAGCGATCTGGGCGGCGCGTACCGCCGCCGCGAACGACCCAATGGCGGCCCGCGCCGCCTTCAAGGTTTCCCAGGCGTCGGTCGCGGTTTGCACCGACGTGCGTCGCGCGTCGTCGACCTGGCTGCGCCGCTGACCGACCGTCTGCTGAGCCTGGCGCGTCTGCGAATAGATCGCACCGCCTTCATAAAGCGGCATCGTCATTTGCGCGGTAATCGAGGCTTCTTGTTCCAGAGAACCGTTCAACGTGATCGAAGGAGCAAATGAGCGGAGTAGACCGCCGACGAGCGAGATCTGCGGCAGCAATTGGCCGCGCACGACATCGATGTTGTCGCGCGCGGCAAGCTCGGCGAAGTTGGCCGAGATCACATTGAAATTAGCCGTGGCGGCAAGGGTGAGGGCCTCCTCACGTGTCACGGGAAGTGTCGGGCGCTCCCGCGGCAGCAGCAGCCTGCCGGGCGCATGGCCGACGACGCGGACATATTCGGCCTGACTCTGCCGCAGTGTCCCGTCCGCGGAGGTCAGGGTGCCGATGGCTTGCGCGAGCGACGATTCGGCCTGCGCCACATCGGTGCGGGTCACCTCACCAACCCGAAAGCGGTCTTGCGTCGCTTCGAGCTGCTTGCGCAACACCTGCACATTGTTGCGATTGACCTCGACCAGAGCCTGGTCGCGAACCACGTCGAGATAGGCCTGGGCGACCGCTTGGAACACCGAGGTCTCGACCGCGAGGGTCTGCGCCCGGGTCGACTGCACCGTGTTGACCGCCTGCCGGGTCTGAGCCACCGTCCGACCGCCGGAATAGACGGGCTGGGTTACCTGAAGATTGAGGGCATTCTGATAAAAGGTCGAATAGGTGGTCACCCGCGTCTTCGGAACGAGGGTGCTCGCCGCCGCGAACGAGCTTCGCGCACCCCCCACCTGTCCGGTAACGTTGACCGTCGGCCGCCAGCCCGACAATGCCTGCGGCACCTGCTCATCGGTCGCCCGCAGCAGGGCGCGCTGCGCCAGCAGCTGCGGGTTGGTGTTGTAGGCTTCGGCTAGCGCCTGGGTCAGCGTCTGCGCCTGGACCGGCGCCGCGGCCACCAAGACCAGCCCTGTAAGCGCGGCAAATCCCCCAAGGTTGCGCCGGCCGAGGGGCCGTGAACCGTGCCGGTGGCGTCGATCCGCTCGGTGCATCTGGGGAATTTGCTGGGCTCCGGACATTCGAGGCTCGAAGGCTATAAGACCACTTCTGAACTCTAAAATACAAAGGTCGGCTTGCGCTGGAAACCGGGCAACAGCGGGGTTGCCGCGTCAAACATAACGCGTCGCGCTATAACCCCGCCAGTCTTTGTCGTCAGGGTGGCGCGACCGATCCCGCCCGCTGCTTTCACCACGGCGACGAGCCGTCCGTCTTCCGCAAGCTGCGCTACGATCTCATTCGGCACCTCGGCGACAGCGCCGCCGAACATAATCACATCGTAGGGTGCGCGCTGCCGATATCCCGAGGCCAACGGTCCCTCGACCACGCTGACAGCGGCGATACCGTGATCGACGAGAGCAGCCCTGGCGCGCTTCGCGAGCTGTGGGTCTTCCTCCAGTGCGACGACGGCGCGGGCCAGCCGGGCGAGAACGGCCGCCTCGTATCCCGCTCCAGCGCCGACCACCAGCGCGATATCGGCGCGCTCGACGGAAGCCGCCTGCAGCAGCCGGGCAGCCACCATAGGTTCCATCAGATAGCGTCCGCCGCCGAGCGGCAGATCGTCGTCGACATAGGCGACGGGCTGCAGCTGTTCGGGCACGAACAGCTCGCGCCGGATCTCAGCGATCGCGGCGAGCAGCCGATCATCGCTGACCTTGTTGGTTCGGATCTGGCTCTCGATCATGTGCACGCGAGCCGCGTCGAATACCGTCATCCCGTTCCCGGTGGCGAATGAACAGCCGCGTTATAGCGGTGGGGTAGAGCGGGCACAATCGGCAGCGCCGGCTGTTTCAACCCGGCAGCCGCTCTACCGGTTGCCCGTCCGCGAGGCGAGCAATGAGCTGCCGCGCAGTCATCCCGAGGACCGGGTGGCGCCAACCGGGTGCGATTTCGGCCAAAGGCTCGAGCACGAAGCGGCGCTGATGCAGGCGCGGGTGCGGCAAGATCAGCGCCTCCGTTTCGACCTGGTCGCCCTGGTGATCGAGCAGATCGAGGTCGACGACGCGCGCCGCATTGCGCGCGCCGCGAACCCGGCCGAATTGGTTCTCGATTGCCTGCATCAGCGCCAGCAGGCCAACAGCGTCGAGCCCGGTCTCCACCGCGGCGGCGGCGTTGACGAACCACGGCTGGTCCGAGGGAGGCACCGGCTCGCTGCGGTACCAGGCAGAGCGCGCCGTGACCGTCACCCCCTCCTCGGCCAGCGCGTCAAGGGCGGCACTTAGTGTCTCCCGCGGCGGTCCCCAGCGTGGGCTGTCGAGATTGCCGCCGATGCCGATCAGCGTAAGGCGCGACAAACGAAAAGGACTAGCGAACGACGGCGCGGGCGATCGTCTCCCATTCCTCCTTGAGCGGCGCGGTCGACACCTCCCGGCCGGCGCGGCCGTACCAGCCGCCGGCGTTGCGTAGATCGCCTTCGACGCGGTGGAGATGGGCATGCGCCCAAGCCCCCTCGGCGTCGCCTTGCCGCTGCGCACATTTGTGGGCTTCGTGCCAATCGCCTTTGGCCTCCCACCACAGCGCCTGAGCCGCCATGCTCAATCCTTCGGGCGGCTCGTCTTTGGCGAGCGATCCTTGGTAAGTCTCGAAATCCATCCTGTTTCCTCCTCGTGAAGGCAATGCATCAGCATACAGCAACGGCCCGATCAAGCGAGCAAGCGGTCGAGCCGGTCGCGCAGCCGATACCAGCCGCCGAGCGCCGGCAGAAACCACGGATTGCCGGAATAGAGCCGGTGGTCGGGGAAATCGTGCGTGTCGAAGCTGCAGGCGTAGTTGGCGGCGCGGGCAATCTTGCGCGCCGTCTGCCAACCCAGATAGGTCATCATCGCGACCCCGCTGCCGTTGCAGCCGAGGCAATAATGCAGGTCGTCCCTCTGACCCATATGCGGCAACGCGTCGAGGGTGAACGCAGTGTTGCCGGTCCAAGCATGGGTGACCTTGACGCCCCGCAACTGCGGGAAGCGCGCGGCCATATAGCGATGCAGGATCGGTGCGCTGACCGCCGCATCGACCTGGGTAAACCGAGCCCGGCCGCCAAAAATCATCCGCCGACCATCGGGCGACATCCGGTAATAACACAGCACCCGTCTGGTGTCCGACAAGGTGCGTCCCTTGGGGATCAGCGAGCCGGCGAGGTCCGGCGGTAATTCCTCGGTGGCGATGATGTGGCTGGCGATCGGGACGACGCGGCGTCTGAGCGCCGGCGTCAGATCGCCGGTGTAACCGTTGGTGGCGACAACGACATCACCGGCCGAAACGTCGCCCCGGCTGGTTTCGACCCGCCATCCGTTACCGGTCCGAACGATGCGGCCGACCGCGGCATTTGCGCAGACCGCGACGGCACGCCGGCGGCAAGCGTCGAGCAGCCCCTTGTAATAAAGCGCCGGATGCAATTTGCCCGATCGCTCGACAACCATGCCGCCGTAATAATAGGCGCTGTCGATTTCTTCACGCTGGCGCTCGCGGGGAACCATATAGGCGTCCGACTGCGCCGCCTCGTTGAGCAGAGCCAGCCGGCGGGATTGCGCTGCGAAGTGCTTTCCAGTCCAGGCCCCGACAAAACGGCCGCGCTTTTCCCAATAACAGTCGATCTGCTCTTCGCCGATCAGGCGGTCGATCAGGGCGAAGGCGTCGGCGGCGTCGGACAGAACATTCTGCGCCCGCTCGCCCTCTATGTCGACTGCCCGGCCGGTGAAGCTCTTGCCGAGATTGACGCCGCCGCTGACTGCCCCGCCATTGCGGGTGCTGGCGCCAAAGCCAAGTTCGTTCGCTTCGAGCACGACCGCATCGATGCCATGTTTGGCCAATTCCAGCGCGGTCGACAGCCCGGCATAGCCGCCGCCGACGATCGCCACCCGCGCCTCTCGCGGCACATCGATAAGCTCGTCCGCAACCGGACGATAAGCTTCCCACCAATAGGGTTCGGGCGTGAAATCCCGGTGCAGGATGTCGGGGCTCAACATCGGCCTCAGCCTATCATTTCCGGCCTCATGCAGCGAGCCGCGGTTACGATATCGTAACCATCTTCATCGCAATCATGGCCCCCGGATTTCCAGTCGAAAGCGAGAGCAACATGGGGACACGAGACCATATTCAGCTGCCGATCGACGACAAGTCGGCCGCGGCAGGCGCCACCGCGAACTCCACCCTCGCTCGTGCCGTCGGGCGACGGTTCTGGGTGGCGATTTCCGCCGGTTATGCCGAACAGCGCCGCTCACGGTCCCGGCGCTGTCTGTTTGATGGCTGCCCTGCCGATAACTGCCGATCAGGCCTTGGCCGAGGACCTCCGGCGTTTTCTCGATTCTGCATTTGACCGGGTCAAACTTAAATCCTGACGCTCATTTGGTTTTACTATGCGACGAGACGGATTTGCCAGACCCCAATTCATGAATCAAAGTACCGGAGCTCAATTTTCCCGATCACCGACCCGCGGCAGAGGGCAATCGCCGAGAAAGCTTGCGGGCCGGAACTGCAGTCGGCGCCGGCCAGCGATGTCAGCATCGTCAACGACACCGGCAGAACGATTTATGTCGGATTCGCGCCTCAGGCCGGTTCCGGGATTACCTGGGGTGCGGGCTGCGGTAAAACTGCGACCAACTCCACGGTCGTCGTCGCCAAAGACACTGCCTGCGCGGCGAAAGTCCTCAGTTCCGACGCTAACCCCGGTTCGCGGTTTTGCGCCGCAACCTCGCTGGGTTCCACGGGAAGTCTTAATTGCTGGCAAGCACAGTCGCACCTCCCGCACAACACGATCATCGAACCTAACTTTATTCCAAATTGCACCTTCGGAAAGAAAACATATCCCAGCTGCATTTTTTATGATGTGAGTGTAATTCCAGCAAATTGTACGGACGATCTGTTCGACGCCGCCCACAACTACTGCAAGGGCACGGGCGGCGCCTCGTACAATCTGCCAGTAAAGGTTTCGTGTCCGGCGGAACCGACCTTCGCCTGCCGGGGTCCCGTTGCGACAACCGGCATCTATGCCGCGGCGGGCTATCCGTCGGTGTGCGGTACCCCGAGCGCATCCTGCATCGGCAATACCCAGAGCTGCGTGAATGGTTATTTTTCTCCGACCAACAACAATCCGAGCCATCAACCCGGCGCCTATTGCTTCGGGACTTTGACCATGACCTTTCTGCCAGGACAATAGCCGGAAAGCGCATCGCGGCCGATGCTGCATCTCGCTCGCCTGTGGTCGTTCCAAGTCCAGCCATGCGGGACGCGGCGGCAAGGGCTGTTAATGTGGCATGACGAACCTGTTCCATAGGCTCTAAGATGGCGAGTTGTCCGGGCGAACCAGGAGCAAGAAGCCATGCCGACGCCAGCCGCACCGCATTCAAACGGCCGTCAACAAGCGGATGGACTCTATCGGGCACTCGAGGACCGGCTCCTCGCTCGCGATCAGGTCGGCGGCAGCCGTGTCTATTACGAACTCGTCCAACGCGGCCGGCCGTTGCCGGAAATCATGGCCCAGGCGGTGCGAATCCATGCGCCCTATACGCACGTGCCATACCATCAGCGCATCGACGACGGCTTTCCCAATTTCGTCAACAACGACCATTGCCTGCTCTCGGCGCGCGCCGCGATCAATCTTCAGCAGATGCTGCCGGAGAAGCTGGCCGCGCTGCCATTGGCGCAGACGATCTGGTACATACCGTCGGGACTCGATATCTGGAACCAAAAGATCCTCAAGGCGCCTGGCCATTATGCGACGCGCGGCTACAAGATGCCGAATACCGAGCCGCCAAAGCCGGTCGTCTATTGGCCGGACCAGGAGCCGCTGCGCGAATCCGGTCCCCTTAGCGAGCGCCTCAACAACTGGCTGACCCTGGTCGAGCGCGGCCAGGTCATCGATGCCTACCGCACCTTCCTCGGCCTGATGGAGGAGACGGAGCACCGTAAGGAGGTGCTGGCTCAACTCGTTTTCGCGGGGCTGATCGATGTTCAGGACCGCATGCTCTACAACCGCTCCTACACGACTGGGCATAAAGCCTATCGCGCCCGTTCGGTGGTTGAGATCGGCAACGCGGTCGGCTGGGACAACGCCCACGACGTGCTCTATGCGGGTGCGCTCGACATTGCCGTCGGGCCGCGCTGGCATTCGGTCTACGAGATGGCGTGCAACATCGTCACGATGTTCATCGAGGGCGCCGAGGTCCACGCCGTCCCGCAAGGCGGCACAACCGAGCGCGAGCGCGCACTGCTGACCAATATCGGAGACTTGTCAGCGGCCGAAACCGACGAGCTTGTCCACGCGCTGATTCGCCAGCACGAGCCAGCCTACATCGAGAAGATCAGCGCGCTGCTGCGCGCCGGCACATCGCCGCGGCGCATCGTCGACGCGATCCAGCTGGCGGCCGCGCAGGTCGTGCTCGAGACCGATGGCCCGAACGCGTTCTCGATGCCGCAGCACACTTACGAGTATTGCAACACACTCGGCTGGTTCTACGACAATTTCGAACATCCGCAGCGATTGAAGCTGCTCTATGTCGCCGGCTCGATGGTCAATCAGGCGGCCTGGAACCAGAAGCACATGGGCTGGGTCAAATCGGAACCGATCAACGCGCCGGCCGGCGCCGACCGCCTGACCGGAGCCCAGATCATCGGGCGTCTCGAAGACGCGATGACGGCGCTCGACACCGCGCAGTCGGTGGCCTGGACAAAGGCGTATCTCGACAGCGGCGAGGATCATTCGCCGCTGGTGCAGCGGCTGGCCCTAATGGCAACGCGTTTCGGCAACGACCCGCATAATCAGGAAATCCCGCAATGCCTGTTGCAGGATTACGGCAAGAACCAATGCGCCGACCGCGCGCGACTGTTGCTCGCCTGCGCGCACATTTCCGCCGGTCACCGCAAATACGGCGACACTTTCGAAGCCAGCCGGCGGTTTGGCGAAGCGATGGGTCTGGCCGAACTGCACTGAGAGCCCGCCAGCGCAGGCAGCCCTGTGCTTGGGGAGTACGGGGCGCGAAGATTTCGGTGAGCCTCCGCCGTGACCGCGGCTGAACCTTTCCAGGCACAATTTGCGGCGCCGAAGAGGGGCAAAACCAGAGAACTGCGCCGCGGTTGGACCACCGGCGCCTGCGCCACGGCCGCCACCAAGGCCGCCTTTATCGGCTGGATAATGGGTGAGTTTCCGGACCCGGTCGAGATCCTGTTGCCGCGCGGCGCACGGGTCAGCTTTGCGCTGGCCTGCCACGACCAGACCGCCGATGGCGCCAGCGCCGGGGTGGTCAAGGATGCTGGCGACGACCCGGATGTCACCAATGGGCTGCTGATTATTTCGACGGTCCGCCCCGGTCCGGCCGGCGGCGGCATCGTCTTTCGCGCCGGGCCTGGTGTCGGAACGGTCACACGGGCCGGCCTGCCGATCCCGCCAGGCGAGCCCGCGATCAACCCGGCGCCACGTAAAATGATCCGCGATGCCGTCGTCGAAGCCGCCTCGTCACTGGGCAGCGCAACCGACATCGAGGTCGAGATCTCAATTCCCGGCGGCGAGGCGGTCGCGCGCAAGACGCTCAACCCACGGCTCGGCATTGTCGGCGGGCTGTCGATCCTCGGCACCACCGGGATCGTCGTGCCATACTCCTGCTCCGCCTGGATCCACAGCATCTATCGGGGGATTGACGTGGCGCGCGCCGCCGGGCTTGCGCATGTCGCGGGGTCGACCGGCGCGACTTCCGAGGCTGCGGTCCAGGTATTGCACGGACTGCCCGAGCATGCGTTGATCGACATGGGCGACTTCGCCGGCGGAATGCTGAAATACCTGCGCCGCCACCCCCTGCCCCGCGTCACCGTGGCCGGGGGCATCGCCAAGTTCGCGAAGTTGGGCCAGGGTCTGCTCGATCTTCATTCCCGCGCCGGGGCAATCGATTTCGATTGGCTGGCTCAGCGCTTGGCCGAGGCCGGCGGCGATGCCGAGACCGTGGCCGCCGCGAGCGCCGCTAATACCGCGCTCGAAATCTCTCAGATGGCTGAAGCGATCGGTTTGCCATTGGCCGCGGTCGTTGCCGAGCATGCTTGGCGCACGGCCGCTCAGGTGCTGGCCGGCACCGCCACCGAGCTGGAGATCGCGATATTCGACCGTCAGGGCCGCCTCGCCGGACGAACCCCTTTTCGTTCGGTCGGATGAGCGGTCTGCGCCGAGACCGAAGGGCGGAAGCGGCGCCGATAATCCGGGGAATAGAGCGCGCTGTCGCGGAAGCCGCCCGGGTCGAGCGCCCGGCCGACAAGGATCACCGCCGTCCGTTCCAATACCTCGGCGCGCACGAGAGCAGCGATCTCGCCGAGCGGGCTCTCGATGATACGCTGATCCGGCCACGAGGCGCGCCACACCACCGCGGCCGGGCAGTCGGCGCCGTATGCCGGCAGTAGCTCGTCGACAACCTTCTCGATCGCATGAACTGAGAGGTGGATCGCGAGCGTCGCCCGCGTCGCCGCGAACATCGACAGGCCTTCGGTCGACGGCATCGCCGAGGCGCGGCCGGAGGTCCGGGTCAGCACCACCGACTGCGCCACTTCCGGGACGGTCAATTCACGGCGCAACGCCGCCGCCGCCGCCGCGAAAGCCGGCACCCCGGGGGTCACAGTATAGGGGATGCCGAGACCGTCCAGGCGGCGGATCTGTTCGCCGAGCGTGCTCCAGATCGACAGATCGCCCGAATGCAGGCGGGCGACATCCTCGCCCCGCGCTTGGGCGCGCAGGAACTCGGCGGCAATGCCGTCGAGATCGAGCGGCGCGGTGTCGATCCGGCGGGCATCCGGCGGGCACCAGTAGAGGATCTCGGGCGGGACCAGCGAGCCGGCATAGAGACAGACCGGGCAGCGCTCGATCAGATTGCGGCCCCGCACCGTGATCAGGTCGGGCGCGCCGGGGCCGGCGCCGATGAAGTGGACGGTCATGCGGGATTGCGCCTCACGGCTTCTCCGCTGTCCATTGGGTGATCGGCAGCGCCGTCCGCCAGCCATGCAGCCTGCCGAGCGGCTCGGCGCGGGCAATCGCGATGCGCCGCAAGGCGCCGCCGTGGCGCGCGAACAGATCGGCCAACAGCACCTCGGTCTCCAGCGTCACGGCATTGACGACCATACGCCCGCCGGGCTTCAGCGCCGCCCAAGCGATCTCGAACACCGCCGGGTCCGAGGCGCCGCCGCCGATAAAGACCGCGTCCGGCGCCGGCAGCGTGGCAAGCGCCTCGGGCGCTCGTCCGACGACCACGTCGAGCGCATCGACGCCGAGCTCCGCGGCGTTGCGCCGGATACGCGCGGCACGCTCCGAGTGTTGCTCGACCGCGATGCAGCGATTGCGGCGATGGCGCAGGCACCATTCGATGCCGACCGAACCCGACCCGGCGCCGATATCCCACAGCAATTGACCCGCCAGGGGCGCGAGCGCCGCAAGGGTGACCGCGCGGATCTCCGCTTTGGTCAGCTGCCCGTCATGCTCGAACCAGGTATCGTCGAGGCCGGGTGCGAGGGTCACCACCCGCGCCGCGCGCGAGCCCGCGACTTCGATCGCCACGGTGTTCAACAGGTCGACCTCGGCGAGATCGAAATCGGCCGCGCGCGTTCGACGGACGCGCTCGCGCGGTCCGCCCATCGCCTCGAACACGGTCACCGTCGAGTTCCCGAAGCCGCGTGCGGTCAGCAGCCCGGCCAGTCGGCCCGGCGTCGCGCCGTCCCAGCTGAGGGCGAGAATGCGTGTCCGCGGCTGCAAATATGGGATGACCCGCTCCACCGCCCGCCCATGCAGGCTCAGGCACTCGCAATCGGGCAACGACCAGCCAAGACGTGCCGCGGCGAGGCTGAAAGCGGATGGCAGCGGATAACAGATAATCTCTTCGGCGGGCACCAGCCGGGCCAGTTCCGCGCCGACGCCATAGTGGAAAGGGTCGCCCGACGCCAGCACGCAGGTCGGCCGCCCGCGCCGCTCCAGGATCATCGCATAGGCATCGGACAGCGGCGTCGGCCAAGCGAGCGTTTGCGCCGCAATCGGCCGGACGAGTTGCAGATGCCGCGCGCCGCCAACCACGAACTCGGCCGCGTCGAGGACCTCCAGGGCCGCGTTCGACAAGCCCTGCCGGCCATCCTCGCCGACGCCGAGGATCGACAGCCACGGCAGCGGCACAGCTGGACTGGACAGACGATCAGGCATCGGCGAAGACACCCGGATGCGTATCCTTATTCTCGGTGGAACGACCGAAGCGTCGACGCTCGCGGCGAAACTCGCCGAGCGAGCCGATATCGACGCGATTTTGTCCTTGGCCGGGCGGACCACCAACCCGCGCCCGTCGCCGCTGCCGACAAAAACCGGCGGCTTCGGCGGCGCCGAAGGTCTGGCGCGTTGGCTGACCGAGCATCGGACCGACGCGGTCATCGATGCCACTCACCCTTTCGCGGCGACGATGTCGCGCAACGCCGCCGCCGCCTGCTGGCGCCTGCGCCTGCCATTGCTGGGGCTGCGGCGGCCGCCCTGGCGCGCCCAGCCAGGCGATCGTTGGATCGAGGTCGCAACGATGGCGGATGCGGTACCGGCGCTGGGACCGACGCCACGCCGCGTCTTTCTGACGATTGGCCGGCTCGAACTGGCGCCCTTCGCCACGGCCCCGCAGCACTTTTATCTGGTGCGCTCGATCGAGCCGGTCGGTGACGCACTGCCGGTGCCGGGGGTCAGCACGCTGCTCGCCCGGGGGCCATTCGACGAGGACGGCGAGCGAGCGCTGTTGGAAAGCGAACACATCGATATCATCGTCACCAAAAACTCCGGCGGTTCGGCCACCTATGCCAAGATCGCTGCGGCCCGCGCGCTCGGGCTGCCGGTGGTCGTCGTCGCGCGACCGGAAAAACCGGCGGTCACCGAAGCCGAGAGCGTCGCCGCGGCGCTGGACTGGATCGACGCTCAACAACGGGTTCTGTTGCTGCGCGGCGTGTAGACGTAAGGGACGGCGCCGCCGCGGGCGATCCGCCGGGTCGTGGTCGCGCCGATCACGACGATCGTCGCCATGTCGGCTGCAACGGAGTTGGCCTCGCCCAGGCGTTCGACCGCGATCCGCTCCTCAGGTCGGCCGACGGCGTGGGCGAAGACGACTGGCGTGTCGGGATCGCGCGTCTCGGTAACAATCCGCAGCGCATCTTCGAGCTGGTGCGGGCGCGCCATCGATGCCGGGTTGTACAGGGCAATCACGAAATCGGCGGCGGCAGCTGCGCGAAGCCGCTGTTCGATAGTGGCCCACGGCTTCAAATTGTCGGACAGCGAGATCGCGCAAAAATCGTTGCCCAACGGTGCGCCGACCCGCGCCGCAGCCGCGAGCATCGCGGTAACGCCCGGCTCGACCCGGATATCCAGGTCGCGCCACGCCGGCGGTCCCTGCTCGACCGCCTCGAACACGGCCGCGGCCATGGCAAACACGCCGGGGTCGCCTCCTGAAACAACGACAACCCGCCGCCCCTGAGACGCGAGGTCGAGCGCCAGACGGGCGCGGTCGAGTTCGCTCTGGTTGTCGAAGCCATAACGCTGCTGGGCGGGCGTCTCCGGTACGCGGTCGAGATAGGTGCGATAGCCGACCAGATCGGTCGCCGCTTCCAGTGCCACCGATGCCGCGGGGGTCAGCCATTGCGGGTCGCCCGGGCCAAGGCCGACCACCGTCAAACTCCCCGGCGCCTTCATCCGCGACGCCCCCGGCCGGGGACCAGGATCAGCGAGAAATAAGGTGCGCTACCCTCGTCCACGTCGGCGATCAGGCTGATGCGCTGACCCGTCATCGTCGCGCGTTCGACGTAGATGGCCCTGTCGAGCAGCCCGGCGGCGGCGAGGGCGTCGCGAACCTTGGGCAGGTTCCGCCCCAGCTTGATGATCACTGCGGCATCCGTCGATCCAAGGCGCTCCACAAGATCGGCATAGCGCAAGGTAGCGGGAAGGACGGTCAGTACATCGTCGGCCCAGCCGATCGGCATGCCCGCGCCCGCTCCCGCTCCCGCCATGCCGGTAATCCCGGGCACGATTTCGATCGCTACCCGGTCCTTCAAGCGCAGCCACAGATGGGTAAACGAGCCGTAGAAGAACGGGTCGCCCTCGCACAGCACCGCCACTGAACGCCCGGTGGCGACCTCGTCGATCAAGCGTGCCGCCGCCATGTCATGGAACGCGCAAATCGCCGCGGCGTATTCAGGATGGGCAAGCGGGATTTCTGTTGTTACCGGATAGTAGAGCGGCAATTCGCGCTCAGGATCGGGGCCGATCACCGCATCGGCGATGGTGCGGGCGTGGCCGCGTTCGCCCTTCTTGGCGAAATGCACGACGCGGTCGGCGGCGCGTAGCATCTTTAACGCGCGCATCGTCACGTAGTCAGGATCACCGGGCCCCAGCCCGACGCCGACAAGGCGCGCGGCCGAGGGCCAATGGCCATTGGTCGGGATCATTCTGCCTCGCTCGCCAGCGCGTTTATCGCCGCCGCCGCAATCGCGCTGCCGCCGCGCCGCCCATGCACGACGAGAAAAGGAACGCGCCGGTCTTGCGCCAGCGCACGCTTTGCCTCAGCCGCCCCGACAAAGCCGACCGGCACGCCGATTACCACGGCCGGCAATGGCGCCCCTTCGTCGAGGATTTCGAGCAGCCGAAACAGCGCTGTCGGCGCATTGCCGATGACCACGACGGCATCGCGCAGGCGCGCGCGCCACAGCTCGACCGCGGCGGCGCTGCGGGTATTACCGAGCCTCCGCGCCAAACCCGGCGCACGCGGATCGTCGAGGGTGCAAATCACGTCATTGGCAGCCGGCAGGCGCGCGCGTGTGACGCCATGCATGACCATCTTGGAATCGCAGAAAATCGCGGCGCCGCACCTCAGCGCGGTTTCGGCGGCTTCCGCGAATTCCGGCGACAGCTCCACATCGCGCGGCAGATCGATCATGCCGCAGGCGTGGATCATGCGCACGACGACACGCTCCGCCGCGCCGGCGAAACCGGCTAGATTCGCCTCGGCGCGGATCGCCGCAAACGAGCGCCGATAGATTTCGGCGCCATCGCGAAGGTAGTTGCGCGAGCTCACGGCTGAACGGCCGGAAACCGCGACTTCAAGTCGACACGGGTCTCGACCGATGATAGACGCCGCTCGATGTCGTCGATCGAGAAACGCCCGACGGCGGGATCGCGCGGGCTCCCCTCGACGACAACCCGATAGGCGCCATCGTCGCCAACCAAGGTCAGCGCGGCCGGACCTGGATGGGCGCAGCCCTTGGCGCACCCCGAAACATGAATTTGGCCGCCGGTTTGAAGCAGCGGGCGCGCAGCCGCCGCGAGTCGGGCCGCATCGCGCCGCGTCATGACCGAGGCGTTGGCGCAATCCGGTTGCCCCGGACAGGCGAAGACAGCGAGGCGCGGATCGTCCGCATCGGTGATCAACCCGGCGCCAGATGCCAAAGCGATCAAGGTCCTGAGGTCCTGTCGCCGTACCTCCGGAATTACGATGCCGCGCCACGGCGACGGACGCACCTCGCCGCCGCCGAACCGCTCCGCCCAGCTCGCGATTTGCGTCAACTGGTCAGCGTCGCACCGGCCAAACGGCAGTGCGAGAACGAAGCTTGCCCGGCCGCCCGGCATCTGCAGAGGACCGGCACGCGGCGCTATTGGGCGCCGCGTCGGCACGGTCGGCGGCGCGAGCCGCGCAACATCGGCGAGTTTCGCGCGCAGACCGGCCGGTGCGTCCCGCATCGTCAGCGACTTCCCAGCTCCGACCGCGTCGGCGAAGTCGCATAGGATCGCGATAAGCGCCGACGGCAGCGCCGATGGTGTCGTCGTTCCGCACCAGCGCGGCCCATCCTGAGCGGCGAGACCGACGGCGATGCTGCTGCTGGAGACGGCGACCGCGCAAATCTCGGCATCTAGCTCGACGAGCGGGAATTCCCCCGCCGCCGTCGACCACGATCGCGAATTTGCCGGGAAGCCCCTCGACGGTCAGCAGCGCGGCTTCGACCCGTACGGCCAGCGCTGCCGCATCGACATGGTCGGTCGGGTCGAGGCCGGCGAGCGGCGAGACGATCGCGCGGCGCTGCTCGGGGCCGGCCAGGCCGGCGGCGGCAAGCTGCTCGACCAGCGCTGGGTGTGAATGGGCAAAAACGCCGCGGATCTGCAGATTGCCCCGGCTGGAAATGTCGAGCAGCCCGTTCCCGCAGGTTCGCGCCGTCGTGGCGATTGCCTGCAACTGTCTGGCAGTAAGCCTGCCGAGAGGCGGATGAAGCCGCACCAGCAGACCGTCCCCGGTCGGCATCGGGTGCAATAGGTCCGGACACCAACCGCGCTTCAGGAGACGCAGCTCGTGAGATTCCGGCGCCGGCTCGGCTGGTAGATCTGCGGTCAAGCGGTGCGTTCCCCCGCAACGCGCTATCCGTCACCCGCAAGCCGGCCGCGCCCGCCGAGAAATGGGCCCGCCCCGCCGGTACACCCCGCCCGGCGCGCTCGCGCGTGACCACGAGCGGATGGCCGGTTTCCTGGCTTGCGGGTCGTCGCCAGACGCGCCACCTTCCCAGGCGTCAGCCCAGTGGTTTCAGAGCGCTTGGCTCGCCGCTCACAGTTGCGGGGGCAGCCGCGGCATGGGCGGACTGACGCCGCACCGCGTTCCCGTTTGATCCCCTCAGGGAACCATCCGTCGAGGAGGGTAAGAGCAGACGCCGGCGCGGTCAACGTCGGCGGTATCTTTCACCGGTGATTCCCCAGTCGAGCTTTTGCCGCAGCCGCATCTCCGACTTGGAGCCGACCCCGATTGTTCAGAAATTTCCCTCGCGGCAGGATTGCAGCCATCTGCGTTGCGTGGTTGCTCACGGTGCACGCCGCTGCGTCCGCAGCGACAACACCTGGGACCGCCGCGCACAGCGAGGTGATTTTTGTCGTCGCCGGCGGCTGGCATACGGAGCTCGCTGTTCCGACGAAATTGATTGACGGCCCGCTGGCGTCTCTGATGCGGGGATTAGCGGGCGTGCCGTATGTAATTTTCGGCTGGGGTGCGCGCGATTATTACATGGCCCACAATCCTGGGATCGCGGATCTGCTGCGGGCGACGACACCGGGGCCGGCGGTTATGCTGGTCATTCCGCTTGCGGTTTCGCCTGTAGCGTATGCTGGCGCAGCCAACGCCTTTCCCGTTAGCGTTTCGCCTGCCGGCGTCGAGCGCCTCCAGCAATTCTTGTGGGGCAGTCTGGCCAAGGACCGCAGCGGCGCACCCTATGAAGCCGGCGCCGGCCCCTACCCGCAGAGCGTCTTTTACGCGGCGACCGGGCGCTATGATCTCTCCGACACCTGCAACACCTGGACGGCCGAGGCGCTGCACGCCGCCGGCGTCCGGTGATCTGCCGCCCGCGTCGTCTTCGCGGGTCAACTCCTCGACCAGCTACGGGAAAGGCGATGATTACGGGATCTCGTAGACCGCCACCTCGTCGGCGATGCCGCGCAACGCGCGCGGTTGCGATACCGGCTGCAGGCCGCTCTTCTGCAGCAGGATCGAAGCCTGTGGATGGGTGACCACCGAACCTGTCGCCATGATGGTCCGCGAATCCGCAAGAGCCTGCACCCGGGCGGCGATATTGACGGTCTGGCCGAAATAATCCTGGCGATCGTTCAGTATGACCGCCAGGCACGGCCCCTCGTGGATGCCGATCTTGAGCAGCAAATCCTCCTCGTCGTCGTGACCGTTATGCCCGTTGCTGCCGTTGCCCAAATGGCGCATCGCCTCGCGCATGCGCAGTGCGGCGGCAACCGCCCGATCGGGGGTCGAAAACGTCGCCATGACCGCGTCGCCGATGGTCTTGACCACCGCCCCGGCTTCGGCGGCGACGATCTCGTTGAGGACCTTGAAATGCGCGCGCACCAGATCGAAGGCGGCGAGATCGCCGACCCGCTCGTAAAGCTCGGTCGAGCCTTTGAGATCGGTAAACAGAAAAGTCAGGCTGGTAATCTTGAGCCGCTGCTCGGCGTCGATCGTGTTGGTGCCGTAAAGGTCGCGAAACACCTGGTTGGTCAAGAGCCGCTTGGCGGTCAAGAACGGTTTGCGCCGGCCAAGCAGCTCGTGCAGCTTGTCGTTGGCGATCCACAACCCCGGCAATACCCGCGTATCGGCGCGGTTCTCGAGTCGACAGGCGCAGCGGCCCGGGGCGGAGCTCCAGGGTTCCGGTCGGCGAGCGCAGCTTGTCGAGAACGATCGTCAAATTCTGGCGCTCGCGCGTCGGCTCGCCCTTGACGTCGAGGAATTGGGTGCCGTGCGTCACCGGGTCGATGACGATCACGAACTGCGCCGGCAGTTGCAGCGAAAGCAGCGCCTTTCCGCCCGGCGGCAGCTCGACCGATTCGAGCACGATCTCCTGAAGCAGCTCCTCGAAATTGTCCGGGACATCGATGCCCGAGCCCCAGAACACCTGGCGAAAATACTCGTTGAACGCCAGTTCGTCCGGGTCGTGCGCGGCGATCTTGCGCACCCGCCGGCTGACCGTGAACGTTACCTCGACGATCTCGTCGAGCGTCGGCGTGTACCCGGCGGCGCACCAGCCGCAAGCGTACTCGTCCTTGTCGACGCTCTTCAACGTCGTGCTGGAATTGAGCACCCCGCCGCACCCCGGACACAGCACGTTCCACGACAGCTCGAAGATCCCGAGCCGAGCCGCATGCAGAAAGGCGGCAATCACGTGCTCCTCGTCGAGCCCGCTCTTCGCCGCAAAATCCAGCACGTTGACCCGGCATAGGGCGCGGTCCGGAGCATCCCGAACCAACGCATCGATCGCCTCGACAGTGCCCGGATCGGCCGATTGGCGAAGAACCGCAAACAGACTTTTGGCTTCGCTCATCGTTGCATCCCCATCGCGCATCCGTCAGCTCTGGGCGAGCTTCGGGTTGCGAGAGTCCTTTGCCGATCCGGCGCTATCGACTACCCGTCATCGCAATGTCGCCATCACCCGGCAGTTATTTGGTGACGAATCGAGCAAGCGCCAGCGTTGCCTCCCGCCACCTGTTGCCATCATGCTGTCAGCATCACTGGGTGATCATGGCTCATGAGACGCGCGGACCGGCTGTTTCAGATCATTCAGATCCTGCGGCGTACGCCTAACCCGACGACCGCCGAGGCACTCGCATCCGAGCTCGAGACCTCCAAGCGGACGGTTTATCGCGACATCTCCGATCTTATCGGCCAGCGGGTGCCGATCCGAGGCGAGGCCGGGGTCGGCTACGTCTTGCAGGCGGGGCTGGACCTGCCGCCTCTGATGTTGACGCCCGACGAGATCGAGGCTGCCGTGCTGGGAGCCCAATGGGTGACCCGCCACAGCGACTCGGCCCTAGCCAGGGCGGCCGAGGATCTGATCGCCAAGATCGGCGCCGTCGTGCCGGAACGACTTCGGCCCTATGTGCTCGAGCCGGCCACCGAAACGCCGCCAGCGCGCGGCCTCGCCGCCGATGGCCTCGACATGGCGCGCGTACGCAACCAGATACACGCGGGCCGTAAGATCGCGCTGCGCTATCGCGATGAACAGGGCCGAGAGAGCGAGCGCGTCGTCTGGCCGGTGACGGTCGGTTACATGGAGACCGTCCGTCACCTGATCGCGTGGTGCGAGCTCCGCCAGGACTTCCGAAGCTTTCGGACGGACCGGGTGACCGCGGCCGGGTTCCTCGACGAACGCTACCCTGAGCGACCTAGCGCTCTCAGGGCGAAATGGCGGCGGACCCTAACGCGCACCAACACTTCGACCGTCTAGTATCGTCGACCGCCAGCGCAGGAACGGAGGGCTGGGTGGCGATGAGCTCCGGCCTACTCGGCCGCTTCCGCCTTTTCGATCGGTAGTGGCTCGGTGCCGGTCCACGGATGCTCGGCCACATCGAAAAGGATGCCTTCGGGTCCATAGAATTTGACCTCGAAGCCACCAATGCGCTCGGCCTCGGCCTGGTCCATGTAATGCTTGCCGCCGAGGGCCTCGAGCTTTTTGCCGGCCTTTTCGACATCCTCGACCAGGATCCCGAAATGGTGCAGCCCAGCATAGTCCATGCCCTTGCCGAGCTGGTCGGTCTTGAACCGTAGGATCGCCAGATCGATCGTGCCGTCGCTCAGATGGTGGCCATAGGCGAGCGGCCCGTCGTTCGAGCGAACGATCTTGAAGTCAAACGCCTTGACATAGAAATCGGCCATCGCGTCGGGATCCTTCGCAGCGATGGCTATGTGCCGCAGCTTGGCCATGTCGGCCTCCTTGGTTGCCAGTGGTGCGATAGTCGGTCGCTCCGCGCAAACGGGGTCCAGGGCGAGCGAAGAAACCCATAGCCCCGGATCCCGATTACCGCGGGAACGACGAATGAGGAATTCTTACCAGAAGCACGCTGACCCTAAGTCCGGTAGCTGGGATCGAGCCGGTCGAGCATGCGCAGCAATGCCGGCCATTCGCGCTGACCCTGGAGGCGCGGCATGTTGCCGGCAAACTGCGCGGCCTGGCGCTCGCAGGTGTCAGGCGACGGGACCACCATTTTGGCGCCGGCACGCGACCGCGGCCTGGATCTTAAGCTGCGCTTCGGCCGAGCGCTCGAAATGGTAGGTCAGCGAAAAGGCTTCGGCCACATTGCGGCCGGTGGCCAACAGGCCGTGATTGCGCAACACCAGCACCGGATGGTTGCCGATGCTGTGCTGCAGCCGCTCGCGCTCGTCCATGTCAAGCGACACACCCTCGTAATCGTGATAGCCAAGCCGGTTGTAGAAACGCATCGCCCATTGGGACAGCGGCAGCAGCCCCTCTTCGAGCGCGCCGACCGCGATGTCGGCCTCGGTATGGGTGTGGACGACGCACTCGACGTCGGACCGGCCGAGATAGATCGCGCCATGAATGACGACCCCGGCGTTGATCGGCTCGTATTCGGACGGCTCGATCAGATGGCCGTCCGAAATATCGACCTTAAGCAGGTTCGAGGCGGTGATCTCGTCGAACATCAACCCGGAGGGGTTGATCAGCATCTGGTCGGGGTGGCCCGGCACCCGCGCCGAATTGTGGGTCAATACCAGATCGTCCCAGCCGAAATGCGCGATCAGCCGATAGCAGGCGGCGAGATCGACCCGCACCGCCCATTCCTCCGCGCTGATATGCGCCGGCCGGTTCGAGATATTGGCTTCGAGTGTGTCCATAATTGTCTCCTTCTCAACCGCGCAGGGTGGACTGAGGGTATCAAAGCCCGCCACTTGACGCGCATGCAATTATCGATGGCTTCACAGCGCACAGCGCTCAGCCCATCCTACGAGCGCTGGTTGGTTTAGGTTGGAGGACGGGTATCGATGCCGAAATCGCTCCGGATGCTGTCGTACCAGACGTCGTCTTCAGCCGCGAACAGGTCAATCCAGGCCTCGTCATTCCTTGCTGCGCGCCAATCGAGAAATGCCTGGGCATCGGCACCCGCTACATGGCGCAACTGCCAGGTTCCGCTCTCGATGATCTCGCGGATCTTCTCCGCCACAACTGCCGGCGCGTTCGCGTTGGGGAGAGCAGCCCGGAACAAGCCCGCGATGCGGGCTCGTTGCGGATAGTATGACGCGCCAGCCGGTGTAGCGATTCGTTCAGCCATTGGGGTGTCGATCATACCCGGTTCGACAATCGCGACGCGGATGTTGAAGGGCTTGACCTCCTGCGCGAGGACTTCGCTCAGTGCTTCCAGCGCGAATTTGGAGGCGTTGAACGGCGACACTGCGATTCGTCCGGCGACCGATGCCAGATTGACGATACAACCGTTGCGGTTTTGGCGCATCCGCGGCAGCACCGCCTTGATACAACGCAGCGCACCAAAATAATTGGTCTCCATCGCCGCGCGAAACTCTTCGATCGGCAGATCTTCGACCGAGCCGAGACGCTCGATGCCCGCATTGTTTACCAATGTATCGATGTCCCGCCCGCTGGCGTAAATCTGATCGATGGTTTGCTTCACGGCCTCATCGAGGTCGACATCCATCGTGAGCATCGATACGGGCAATCGCTCCTTATCAACCGCCTCAGCAAGCTGCGACGCGCGCGACGGGTCGCGGACAGTCGCGTAGACTTGATGGCCGGCCCGGCCCAAGACCAGCGTCGTGGCGAGGCCGATCCCTGAATTTGTTCCGGTCACTAATACCGATGTCATGTGCTTCCTCCCGTAATCCGAATAACCGGGTGCGATTGGTTGAGAGTGTCGAAGCCTCCTTTCGTTGGTGCAATTATTGATGGGCTTCGCCGCGCTCAGCCCACGCTACGAACTCAGCCCATCTATCGATTAGGGCGAGGGGCTGCAATCAAACCGGGGTGAACATCGGCACCGGCGGGCCGCCGTCGCTGGGCTTGAACACCAGCTTCACGGGCTGGCCGATCCGGATCCTGTCCAGGTCGCAATCGACGATGTTAGTCATCATTGTCGGGCCCTCGGCCAAGGTCACATAGGCGATCGCGTAAGGGATCGGGGCGCGGCGCATGACACTGTAGGTATAGATCGTGCCGTTGCCCGAAACCTGCTGCAACCGCGTCTTGTCACTGAAGCAGACCGGGCAAAAGGTGCGCGGATAATAGTGCACAGCACCGCAGGCGTCGCACTTGCCGACCATCAGCTTGCCTTCGGTGGCGGCGTCCCAGAACGCCTTCGTTTCGAGGTTGGGCACCGGGGCTTGGATCTTGCGCTCCTGGCTCTGCATGACACTCACTCCCGCTCCATGATCACGGTTGCTGCACCATGCCTGGTGCCGAGCGAGCCGCCGGTGCCGTGCGCCAACGCCAGATCGCAATTCGCGACCTGCACCTTGGGATGCGCCTCGCCGCGCAACTGGCGCACCGCCTCGACCACCTTGGTCAATCCGCCCCGGTTCGATGGGTGGTTGTTGCACAACCCGCCGCCATCGGTGTTGAACGGTAGTTTGCCGGTGCCCGAGATCAGATTGCCGTCGGAAACAAACCTTCCGCCCTGCCCCTTCTCGCAAAAGCCAAGATCCTCGATCTGCATGACCACGGTGATCGTAAAACTGTCGTAGATCGAGGCGTATTTGATGTCGGCGGGCTTGACCCCGGCCTCGGCAAAGGCCGCGGGCCCTGACCACACCGCGCCCGAATAGGTCAGGTCGACTTGCCCCCCCATCTGGTGCTTGGGCGCCTCGCCGGCGCCGATGATCCTGACCAATGGCCGCTTCAGGCTCTTCGCCACCTCGGGGCTGGCGACGATGATGGCGCCGCCTCCATCGCTGATCACGCAGCAGTCGAGCCGGTGCAGCGGGTCGGCGATCATCGGCGAATTGACCACGTCCTCGACGGTGACCACGTCGCGCAGCATCGCATGCGGGTTGTATTGCGCATGGTGCGAGGCCGCGACCTTGACCCAGGCGAGCTGCTCGCTGGTGGTGCCGTATTGGTACATGTGCCGCATCGCGCACATCGCATACATGTTCGCGGTCGCCGGCGCATAGGGGTTCTCGAACGCGGTCTCGGCCGACTGCACCGTCGCTGGGCGCGGGGCGGTGCCGGTCGCCTGCCCCTCGGTGCGCGGCCTTCCGGCCAAGGTGATCAGCGCGATCGAGCATTTGCCCGCCGCTATCGCCTCGGCCGCATGGCCGACCTGCAGCAGGTAGGACGACCCACCGGTATCGGTCGAATCCCAGTGCCGCAATTTGAGCCCGAGATAGTCGATCATCGATAGCGCCCCGAGACCCGGCGTGTCGCCGGCGGCGCAGAAATATCCGTCGATGTCGTTCTTGCCGAGCCCCGCATCGGCGAGCGCGCCCTGGGCGCATTCGGCGTGCAGCTGGAACAACGATTTGTCATCGGCCTTACGTGTCGGATGCTCGAAGATCCCGACGATATTGGCCTTACCTTTGATGCTCATCGGCGGCTGGTCCTCCCCGTGGCGCCTGGCGCATGTAAGCGTCCCCAATCGGATACCGTTCGGCGCTCGCGGTCAATCCCGGATCGCGCGCGTCAGCAACCAACTCCGTCCCGTAAACCTCTTCCTCGTCCGGACGCGGGGAGACGGCTGAGGTTAGGGCCGACCTACTCGCCATCTTGACCAGTCCCAGCTTGCGACGCAGGCTCGCCGCCAATAGCTGCGGAGGTTCGTCATGGGACCGCTTGCCGGGATCAAAATCATCGAACTCGCCGGGATCGGGCCGGGGCCGATGTGCGCGATGCTGCTCGCCGACATGGGCGCCACGGTGCTGCGCATCGACCGGCCGGGCGGCAGTGATCTCGGGCTCGCGCGGCCGTTGCGCTACGACCTGCTGCTGCGCGGCCGCCGGTCTGTCGCGGTCGATCTCAAATCGGCGGATGGAAAGGCGCTGGCCTTGCGCCTCGTCGAGCAGGCCGACGGGCTGATCGAAGGGTTCCGCCCCGGTGTCACCGAGCGGCTGGGGCTCGGCCCCGACGATTGCCTCGCGCGCAATCCGCGCCTCGTCTATGGCCGCGTCACCGGCTGGGGCCAGGACGGGCCGCTGGCGCAGGCGGCCGGACACGACATCAACTACATCTCCCTCGCCGGCGCTCTCCATGCATTCGGCCGTCGCGGCCAGCCGCCGACCCCGCCGTTGAACTTGCTTGGCGACTTCGCGGGCGGCTCGCTCTATCTAGCTTTCGGACTGGTCTGCGGCATTCTCGAAGCACGCCGTTCCGGGCAGGGCCAAATTGTCGACGCGGCAATGATCGACGGCGCCGCGTCGTTGATGACCGCGGCGGTTGGCGCGGTCGCGGCCGGGCTTTCGACCCATGAGCGCGGGACCAACCACCTCGATACCGGCGCACATTTTTACAACGTCTACGAATGCGCCGACGACCGCTGGATCTCGATCGCGCCGATCGAGGGCAAGTTCTACGCGGAACTGTTGCGCCGCCTCGACATCGACCCGGCGACCATGCCGCCGCAAATGGACCGCGCGCGCTGGCCCGGGGCACAGACCCAGTTCGCCGAGCTGTTCAAGACCCGCACCCGAAACCAATGGTGCGCCTTGCTCGAAGGGACCGATGCCTGTTTCGCCCCGGTGCTGACCACTGACGAAGCGCCCGATCACCCGCACAACGCCGCGCGCGGCACCTATGTCGAGATCGACGGTGTCGTCCAGCCAGCCCCGGCGCCGCGCTTCTCGCGAACCGTTCCCGACCTGCCGATCCCGCCGCAGGCGAACAGCCCTGAAAACGCCGAGGCCGCCCTCGCCGCCTGGCTCGACCCGGCCGAAATCGCCGCGCTCAAAGCCGCCGGCACGATCGGCTGATCCGGCCCGGCAAGTCGCTCCTATCAGAAGATGGCGCCGGGGTTACTGACCGGCGGGCGCAAAAGCAACGCCGCGGAACACCTCACCCGAGCGCGATTGCTGTAATGTGACGAACTGGTCGAGCGTCTGCTTGCCGCCGCCCCAACTGCCGCCGCCCTTGCCGTCATCCACCGGCAGCTGGGTCGCGGCAATTTCGTCAGTGACCGCAACCAATTTGGTCGGGTCGGGTTCGCCGCCCGAAACCGTGCTGGTTTGAGCGGTAATCGCATAAATCGTCACCGTGCCGTCGCCATTGACTTTGCCGGTCAGGTTGCGCAGCCCGGTGGTAAAGGTCGGGACACCGTAACCCGGGATCTTTTGCGGTTGATTGATCTGTAGCCCGTCCGTGATGACGTAAACCAGTTGCCAATATGGCGACGAACCCGGGACCAGCACCCATTTCTGCAATCCGGCGAGCGGATCTGTGGTCAGGCTGGTCTCGGTCTCGTTGTTGTCGGTCGGCAAGGTGATCGTCGAATTGCCCTCATCAGCGACGTAGAGCGTCGTCGGATTGGCAAAGAAAAATCCGAACGGGGTAATCGGCGACGGCTGGTTTGTCGTCGGATTGGTCGCGTAATTGCCGAGCAGCAGGACGATCGTGTTGGTGGTGCCCCCCGCCGGGACGCCGGCGCCGGTTCCATTGTTGACGACATCCGCAATCGTCGCGCCCGGGAAACTTCCGTTCAGAACCTGGAACAGCCCGTCGTCGCCATTGCCGCCGCTGCCTTTCGAGACATAGAGGTTTTGATTGCCGTTGGCGTCGGGGAAGATGCCGATCCCCCGAAAGTTGTTGTCCTTGATATGCTGCTTTGCCGACTCGTCCGGCCGGTCGGCGGCGGTGTAGGTGCCGAGCTGGATCGAACCCGTCGAGCCCGGCATCCCGAGACGGGCGCCGATCGTCAGACCCGGCCCGGTCACCGGCATGGTCTTGTTCAAGGTGCTATCGGAATTCCCCGCCATGTAAAATTGGGTGCCGTCGAGCGAAATCGCGCCGCGCGGGTTGTCGCCGCTATAGGCGAAATCCTGCGGCGTCACGCTGACCAATCCGCTGGAATTGACCAGCGCCACGGCGCGGTCGAAGCAACCGGTCGGCGAACATCCGCCGGGAATCTGCGCATTGGGGTTCGTCGTTTCCGAATTCGACACCCCGACGAGGCCGGCCGCGGCATTGTAGCCCATATAGGTCAGGTAGTTGCCGTCGAGCGAGAGGTGCAGCGACCCCTCGGACTTCGAGCTGAAGCTGGTTGTAATCGGCTGGCCCTGGGCCACCGAACTCGCGGTCAATGCCAGGATACCTCGGCGGGGCGCGCCGGCCTGAGTGCCGTAATAATCGAGAAAGATGTTGCCCTGGATGCCGCTGACATTGGCGTTCGTGAAGATTTGCGGAAATGTATTGGGCGGCGCGGGAAGCGGCGAGGGCGCGACATACTGAACGCGGCTGACCACCAGTGTGTCGCCGCCTTTGCCTTTACCTTTACCTTGGCCGTCGGCCAGCGCCGCGCCGGAAAACCCGCCCGCCGCCAATGCCGAACCGCACAGCAACGCAAGCCAAAATGATCGCGACATGCCTCGGTTTCCTCCGGATTGTGTATTTACCGAAGCTGCTTACCAAACCGGCATGAACCTCATATGACACCATTACCCGGGTTGGATCTCGCTAGAAGGGACCGATGCCCCGGCATTTCCGAACACCGCTTCAGGGCCGATTTTATGCAGCGACCACGCCGCAGCGCGCAAGTATAAATAAAAGAGACCGATGCTCACCAACGACACGCCCATCGTCACACCCCAAGACGATCAATTTGGGGTCGATCCGTTTGCTCAGGCGCTCGCTCGGGCTATCTCGCAGATGCCGGGCCCGAAGGGAACGGTAATCGCCGTCAATGGTCCGTGGGGGTGTGGCAAGAGCAGCGCGGTAAACCTTGTGGTCTTCCACCTGGACGAACTGATCAAGCAGGAGAAGCTCAAGCTGATCCGGTTTAGTCCTTGGTGGCTCTCCGGGACCGACGCAATCACAGCTGCATTCTTTTCCGATCTGGAAGCCGCGATTGGCCGATCAATCGGAAAGCAAGCGCTGGACGCCCTACAGAAGCTTACACTCCGAGTACTTCGATTTGGGAAGGCTGCCGAGACGGCGGCTGATCTTTATGCGCCGGGCTCAGGTACCGTCGTTGGTGGTGTGACCGACGCTGTCGAGTCGTTGCTTCCTGACGAAGATGACATCGAGGCCCAGCACCAAAAGATTTCTGCGCTCCTAGAAAAAGTTGATCGCCGGTTTCTGGTAGTGATTGACGATATAGACCGTCTTTCCCCGGAAGAGGCGATCCAAGTCTTCAAACTCGTGAAATCGGTCGGCCAGCTACCCAATGTTCTGTACGTCTTGGTTTTTGATCGGGAATTGGCCGAGAAGGTAATCACGGAAAGGTATCCGTCTGAAGGGCCGCATTATTTAGAGAAAATCGTTCAGGCAGCGTTTGATGTACCCCCGGACTTGCCGGACGATTTGCGGGATGCCTTCTTCACTCAGGCAGACGCGACTTGTCTGCCGAAAGATGGCGAGGACCCGGTCAGGGTCATGAACATAATTCTCGGGCTCGTCACTCCACTTATCAAGTCGCCGCGCGATCTCAAACGCCTAATCGGCATGCTCGAAGTCACATGGCCCGCAGTTTCATCTGAAGTTGACCGCGCCGACTTCATTGCAATGGAGGCGTTGCGCCTATTCAAACCAAGCGTTTACACGGCCATTCGCGCGAATCCGGCGCGCCTTACAGGCGGGGCCGACAGTTCGGCGCATAGTCCCGCTCGGGATCAGGCTTCTGTATATGATGAGCTGTTGCTCGCCGAGGTCGCGCAGGACGAGCGCCCGCAGATGCGCATCGCGCTGCGTCGCTTATTTCCTCGGCTCGAAGCAGTATGGGCGAATACCCATTACACGTCAGACGCCGAATGGCGACGCCAACGACTCGTCTGTTCAGCGGAGCACTTTCCAACCTATTTTTGCTTCGCATTAGGCGAAGATCTTTTGCCTGCCAAGGCTGTCTCAGAACTCATCAGGCGGGCGGGCGACCGCGACTTCATTCTGTCGACATTGCGAGACGCATTACGCGAAACTTTGAGGTCTGGTCGCACGCGCGCTTCCGTCTGTCTCGATGAACTGAGATTGCATGCTTCGGAAGTTGCAGAAGAACACATCGGACCACTCGTATCTGCGTTATTTGAAATCGGCGACGACTTGGATGTGAAGGCGGATGAGGGGCGCGGCATGCTCGCCATGTCGAATAACAACCTGCGGCTGCATTGGTTATTGAATCAATTGGTTCGAGAGCGATTGCCGCAGCCGGCACGAGTTCCGCTGCTTCGCGCCGCAATGAAGGTCGCTTCTCTATACTGGTACTGCAATTTTGCTGAACGTTGTTATAACGACCACTATCCCGCGCAGCACCAACGCCATACATTAGAAGATGAGCGATACGTTGACGAAAAGACCGCCAGACAATTTCATAGGGGTGCGCTTAGCCGAATCCGGCAAGCCGCGGAAGATGGGAGCATCGCCGATCAGCGCAGACTTGTGACGATCCTATACGAGTGGGTCCGTCTCTCGCCGAAAGGGATCAAGGAGGTACGAGCTAAAGCGAACAAGCTGCTGGCAAATGACGAGTTTGTTTCACATCTGGCCATCGACGCTTTCCGCATTACGTGGTCGCATTCACTCGGCTTCGGCGCCATGGCAGACCTTGCCTCCCGTGGCGCTCCTCAAGTCAACAGGGAGGCTATTCGGTACTTTACGGATGAAAAGAAGTTCATGAGACGGGTCCGCGAGCGACAAGCCGCTGCCACCGATGCCGGGGAGGTCTTATTTTGGAAGACGTTTATCGAGGCTTGGGTAAGTCCCGAGGCCGACCCATTTCGCAGGTGAGGGGCGCGTCAGATATGCCGGCCGCGCAATTCGTTGTTGGTGTGGCGGTCGCCGGCGAGCCAGCGCGCGAGTTCGCTGTGCGCGTCGGCGCGGCGGATCGCGTCGATCTCGGCCACGTCTTCCGGGTCCTGGGTGAATTCGACGATCAGCCCATCGGGCGAGGCGACATAGATCGATTTGCAATAGCCGTGATTGGTCTCGCGGTATTTCTCGCCGGCCGCTTCGAGCCGCTGCTTTAGCTCCTCATAGGTATCGGGCTCGGCCTTGAACGCGATGTGGAAGTGACGCCCGATCTTGGCCGGCTTCTCGGCCTGGGTCAGCTCATACATCTCCGGGTCGGCGAACTGGAAGAAGGCCAGCGCGCCACCGTCGGCCATTGCAAAAAAGGTGTGGCAGAACTCCACCTCGCGCTGCAAATCGGCGCTGAAATTCTTTTCGCACCAGGTCGCGACGAGCGGAATACCGAGCAAATCCTCGAAAAACCGGCGGTTGATCTCGTGGTCCTTCACGACGAAGGCGTTGTGGTGCAAACGCGACGGCAGCCGCGACAACAAGCCTTTGGTCCGCGATCCGGCCGCAACTTCGATCGTATCCATCTTCACCCTCCCTGGTTTGCACGTCCGACTTGCCGGCGAACGATACCACAAAACGGGCGTTGCATGCCCGCTCTGATGGCTCGGCGGTTGGCACCGGCCGCAAAGATGCTGCATGCTGGCCGCAACGCCACCCAGAGACAGGGGATTTTCGTGAAAATAAGCACAATGGTCCGCTTCGGCGCCGGCACGGGACCGCATGATCGGCTGCTCGGTCACACAGCCGATTATGCCCGGCGCATCGAAGCCGCCGGGTTTCCCGGGATCTGGGTCGGAGATTCGATGGGCCGCGGGCGGCCGACCCTCGATCCATTGGTAGAGCTGGCGGTGCTGGCGGCGGTGACCGAGCGCGTCGAACTCGGCATCGGCGTATTGCAATTGTCGTTGCGCCACCCGATCGAGCTCGCTCATCGGGTGCAGTCGGTCCAGGCATTGTCGGGCGGCCGGCTGCGCCTCGGCGTCGGCAGCGGCTCGACGCGAGCGGATTTCGAACTGCTCGGCCTCGATTACGACCATCGCTTCCGCGCAATGAGAATTGCGCTCGAGACCATGCACCGCGTCTGGCGCGGCGAGCCAGTTAATGGCGGAACATTGTCGATATGGCCGGGATGCGAAGGCGGACCGCCGATTCTGATGGGGGCCTGGCGCAGTCCGCGCTGGATCACCTATGCCGCGAAGGAGTGCCAAGGCTGGACCCCGTCCGGCCGGTACAGCAGCTGGGACGATCTCGAAGCCGGCATGCGCATCTATCGCGACGCGGGCGGCACCAACGCGGTCCTTGCCAATGTCGCCGTCGATCTCGCTAACCGGCCCGAATCCGCGGAGCTCGCCGCGGCCACCAACGTGGCGCTGGTCTGTCCTCCGGATGAGGCGCGGCGGCGGTTGAAGCGGATGGAGCAGCTGGGCTTCGACGAGGTTCTGCTGGTCTCTCAGTATGGCCAGTTCGAGGAACTCGAACGGGCGCGCGATCTCCTCTGACCGGCCTCACGGCCGCCGGTCGAGCTTGCCGACCCGTCGGCGGCTTGACAGCAGGCGTGGCGGGGGCATGCTAGGCCGCACAACGATCTCTGCCGAGGGGGCGACATGATCAGTGCAGATCTCACCGGTAAAACGGCGCTGATTACCGGCGCGGCCTCGGGCATCGGCCTCGCCGCGGTGGAGATCTTCTCGCGCTGCGGCGCGACGGTGGCACTGAACCACCTGCCCGACGACCCGCGCGGGCCGGCTCAAGTCGAACGGTTCAAAGCCGAGGGCCGTCGGGTCGTCGCCGCGGCGGGCGACGTGTCGCGGGCCGGTCAGGCCGAGCGGATGGTGGCGAGTGCGATCGACGCGCTCGGCCGGCTCGATTTCCTCGTCAACAATGCCGGGACCCCGGCCACGCCGACACCGATCCCGTTTTCCGACCTCGACGCGCTGACCGAAGATTTCTGGTCGACGATCCTGACGACCAACCTGATCGGGCCGTTCCGCTGCGCCCATGCCGCGGTGCCGGCGCTGAGAGCGGCGCGGGGGGCGATCTGCAACACCGCCTCGATCGCCGGGGTCATGGGATCAGGCAGCAGCATTCCTTATGCGACCAGCAAGGCCGGGCTGATCAATCTGACGCGCAGTCTCGCGCGCACTCTGGCGCCCGAAATCCGGGTCAACGCGGTGGCGCCAGGCTTTGTCGACAGCCCGTGGAACAAGGAATGGCCCGCCGACCGCAAACAGACGTCGATCGAACGCACGCCATTGAAGCGCGCGTGCAAGCCAGAAGACATCGCCGAGACGATGTTTTTCCTGTGCGCCGGGGCGGCGATGATCACCGGCCAAACGGTCATCGTCGATGGCGGCCTGACGCTTTAGCCCGAAAAGGCGGGCCGTCGCCCGCGGTCCCCAAGGGGAGGAAATTAGATTGAGCGAGCAGCGAACCATCAACGGCGCGCAATGGCTGGCGCGGGCGCTGGCCGGGACCGGTATGACCCATGTCTTCTTCGTCGAATCGGTGATGCGCCGGACCCTGATGGAGTTCGAGGATCTGGGCGTGACCCGCATTCTCGCCCATTCCGAAAAGGCCGCGGCTTATATGGCCGACGGCTACGCCCGCGTCGCCGGGAAACCGGGGGTGTGCATGGCCCAGTCGGTCGGCGCCGCCAATCTCGCTTCCGGATTGCAGGACCCCTATCTCGGGCGCAGCCCGGTGGTCGCATTGACCGGGCGCAAGGAGCCGTCGTTCCAGCATCGCAACAGCTATCAGGAAATTGCCCACGCCCCGCTATTCGCGGCGGTGACCAAGTTTTCGAGCCCGGTCAATTCGACCGCCGAATTGCCCCGCCTGCTGCGCCATGCCTGGCGCGCGGCATTGGCCGACACCCCGCGGCCAACTCATCTCGATTTCTGCGGCTTGCAAGGCGACGTCATCGAACTCGGCCAAACCAGCGAGCCGACGGTCATCGATCCCGAGGCGCGGCAAATTCCGGCGCATCGGCCGGTCGCCGACGAGAACGACATCGAGCGCGCTGCCGCGGCATTGACCGCGGCTCGACGCGTCGCGATCGTTGCCGGCGACGGAGCCTTGGCCTCGCAAGCCGGGCCGGAGGTGCTCGCTCTGGCAGAGGCGCTGGCGGCGCCGATCGCGACCACGCTAGGCGCCCGGGCTCTGATCCCGAGTCGCCATCCACTGGCGGCTGGCGTGCCCGGCAGCTATTCGGCGCCGCCCGCCAATCGCATCGTTCACGGCGCCGATCTCGTGCTCTATGTCGGCTGCGACACCGGCGACCAAGTTACCCTGAACTGGACCGTGCCGCCGCTCACCACGAAGATCGTGCAGATCGACGCCGACCCGCTCGAGATCGGGCGCAGCTACCCGAACACGATCGGGGTGGTCGGCGACCCCAAAGCGACCGTGGCCCGCCTCGGCCGGGCGATCGGCCGGCCGGCGCGCGATCGCGGCTTTGCCGAGGAAGCGGCGCGCATCGTCGCCGATTGGCGCGCGACGATGGCGCCGCTCGTCAACGACGACCGGCGCCGATCCGGGTCGAGCGGCTGTGCGCCGAGATCACCAAGGCGCTGCCGGCCGACGGCATCCTGGTGGCGGATACCGGATATTCCGGCATCTGGACCGGAACGATGATCGATTTCAACGGCTCGGGTCAGACCTATCTGCGCGCTGCCGGCTCGCTCGGCTGGTCGTTCCCGGCCTCGCTGGGCGCCAAATGCGCGGCGCCGGACCGGGCGGTCCTATGTTTCACCGGGGATGGCGGTTTCTATTACCATCTGGCCGAGCTCGAATCGGCCCGACGGTGCGGCATTGCGGCCGTTGTCGTCGTCAACAACAATTCCGGCTTTGGCCAGAACCTGACCGGGGTGCGCCGCATCGCCGGCAACCGGCCGGGCCGCGGCGAGGCGCTAGTGCGCTTTGGCCCGACCGACTTCACCGCGGTCGCGAAAAGCTTTGGCGTGCGCGGCATCCGAGTCGAGCGGCCGGGCGAGATTGCCCCCGCCCTGGCCGAGGCGCTCGGCGCCGGGGAACCGGTCGTCGTCGATGTCGTGACCGATATCGAGCCGCGCGCTCCCGAACCGTGGTCGCCGGGCGTCAGGACATGACGCACCGCGAAGCCGGTGCGATGGGATCTGCGAGCTGCGCCGAAGCCGAGCGCCGCGGGAGACCCGGCGAGGCTCAGCCGGCGATACCGAGACTTCGAATTTTGTCGAACACCGGGGCGATCTGCGTCCGATAAATGGGCGAAGCCGAACGCGACAGCCATAGCTGCTCGAACGCGTTTGACGGATACTCCGGAAATTGCCCGCGGAACGCCGCCACCGCGCGAGCGGCTTCGCCCGCCCGCCCGACCAGCGAAAGGGCGGCCATCAGAAACAGTTGCGCGCTTCCGTAGGTGGGATTGCGCTCCAGGGATCTCCGCAGCAAGGCGATCGACGCCTCGGTGCGGCCAAGCAGAAGCTCGGCAAAGCCACCGAAGAAGAGGAAAATGCTGTGTCGCCGGTCCGTTCGATCGAAGCGCATCGCCCGCTCTACTGCGGGCAACGTCTCGTCGGCGCGGCCGAGAAGGGCCGCATTGTACCCGGCGAACCCGTGAGCGAGCCCCAGCCCAGGATCCAGCGCCAGCGCCTGCTCGATGGCGCGCCCCGCTTCCTCCAGCTGCCCTGCCGCCGAGTGCAGCATACCTTGGATACATTTCGCAAGGGCATGTCCCGGCGCGAGGTCGAGCGCGATCGCGACCGCCTCGCGCCCGAGGTCGGAGGACGCCGCAACGGCATGCGGGTCACCCCACCAAGGGTTGCTGACGAGATGCTGGCAGGTGACAGCAAGACCGGAGAGCGCCTCGACATTGCGCGGGTCGTGGGCGAGCGCGGCGAGGAGCCAGCTCTGCGCCTCCGCCGTCAGCTCAGGCGTGATCCGACCCTTGATCGCCGTCGTCGCCCGGGAGAGACACTCATTGACCCCGAACTCGCCGCCGGAGGTCATCACTGCACGGCGGCTCGCTTGCTGCAGGACGAGGAGGTGAAGCTCTCGGGAGATCTGGCGGGTAATCTTGGTCTGGATCGATTCAAGATCTCCCGGATCAAACTCATACCGATCTGCCCAGCAGTATTCCGCCGTCACCGCGTTGGTGATCTGCATGTTGACCCGGAACGTCGTCGCGCCGCTGCGTTGAGCGCTCCCGGTAACGACATATTCGATTTCTGGATTGCCTGTCCGCGCAGAGATATCGGGAGGCCGCCTCTCTTCGGCGACCCGCGCGAGCGCCAGCCCGCGGCCGTGGTGCAGGAGGTCGGTGACGAGATCGTCAGTAAAGGCTTCCACCAGGTACTGCTGGCGGTGGTCGCCTGTCAGATTGCGCACAGGCGCGACAGCCACCGCAATATTCGGCAGCACACAGGGCCATTCTGGTCCCGCTTTTTTGACGATCGGCGCTAAGTGTCGTTGGATCGCGGGCTTGCCAGGAATTCCGGCAAGCGCGTTCGGCAAAGCCGCCGTGTCACGATCCGTCATCTCGGCCCCACGGCCGGCGGCGGCACCCTCACCGGCCGTGCCCGCACGCGCTATCTCGTTAGCGAGCGCCTGGGTTTCGCCATCGGGAGCGACCCCAAGTTCGCGCTTCAGGATTTCAGCGCAGGTGCGGTATTGCCGCAGCGCTTCCGGCCGTCTTCCGGCGTGAGCATAGGCGCGGATCAGCGCGCGCTGACCAATCTCCGAGAGCGAGTCGAGCGCCGCCAATCTACGCGCCGATTGGATTGCCGCATCATGCTCGCCCGCTTCGTCCTGCGATGCCGTCAAGCGCTGCAAGACGCTGCAGATAAGATCAAGCGTGCGATCCCGCTCGGCTGCCAGCCATTCCTGGAAGGGCTCGGAATCAATGACAAAGTCAGCCAAAAATTCGCCACGATACAACTCGGCCGCGGCGAGCAGCTCGGAACGGTCCGACAGCCGCGCAAGCCGCTCAAAACGCTCGACGTCAACCTCGACATCTTGGAGTCGGCAATTAGCGAACTCCGCGGCCAAGTAGCGCCCGGCGCTCTCGCCGAATGCTCTTCGCAGCTCCAACAGGCAGTTGCGCAAACTGTGGCGCGCCTGATCCGAACCTTGATACGGCCACAACAGGTCAGAGAGCCGTTCGCGGCTGACCGGCCGGCCCCCCTGGGCTGCCAAATAGGCCAACAGAGCGCGCGCCTTTCTCGGGACCTTCCCCAGCCGGCGTTCACCATTCTCTATTACCAAGGGTCCGAGGAGGCTGATCAGCAGAGCCATCACCACCGTCCCAATGTGGTGCTACGACGGCCACAATCGACCTGGGCCGACGCGCATCGACCTAATTTGATCCGAGTACGAACTACCATCAAGGGTATATTAAGCTAAAGCGTGATCAGGCAAGCGCCATCTCGTGCCGTTCTCGTCCCTGATGCACCGCGATCTTTTCCTCGATCACGCGACAGAGAGTGTCGAACCCACGACTTCTCAACACCGGCAGCAAGTCTTCGTAAAAGATGGCGCGGTCGCCGACATCCGAAGGTGCCGCCTCTTCCCAAAGCTCGATCGGCGTGAAGCTACGGCCGAACGCTCCGGTCTCCTCGACGCCGGCCGCAAGCAGCTCGAGCCGGGTGCGCAAGCACTTCTCGCACTGTCCGCAATTCGCCTGACCCGCCGGCTTTGCAGGGCAAGGTCGCAAGACTGCGAGCGCCGCGGGCCAACTGGCGATATCGCGCACTTTCTGGAGCCGGGAGAACCGCGAGCCGTCATGGATGACGGTAACACGCTGGCTCGACAATAAACCATCGACGGCGGGGTGCGATCCCCACGGGACGGGGGTGTTTACCGGGTATGACCCGCCGATAAACATGAAGGCCGGACCGGGGGTCGCCGCGTGCCCGACCGCGGCCAATGCAGCTCCACTGTGGCGATGCTCAAAGAAGCCAGGTTGCGACGGCAGGTGACGAAGATTGGTGCGGCATGGGATGATCCGGATCCCGGTCTCGACGGCCACCTGCTCAAGGCTCCGCAACATCATTCTAAAGCGCTCGTTCTCGGGATCACGCGCCCGTTTTCCGATGTCGATCCCGTGAATGAACAAAGCGTCGCGGATGTAGGCGGGATCCTCTTTGCGGTAGAGGCGTCGATTGCGCATCAGCATGTGAAGGCCGTCGACGCCCCCGGACAGGAAGGCGACGGCGCGCCGCGGACCGACAGGGATGCAGCCGCGGCCTTGGGCAATCGATTCGATCTCCGGGGCGGGGGTAAGCATTCCTCCCCAACTTGTCCACCACGCGTGCACGGTCTGCAGACCCTCGATCAGCATAGGGCAGGGATGGCCCTCGATCCGCACTCGAGCTTCGCCGTGAATGGCGGCGAGGGGGAAGCAAGCGGTAAGAAATGCATCGGCACTGGGTTGGTCGCCGCGCGCCGCGCCATCGTCGCCCGCCCCCGCTTCGAGATCATTGTCCTCAATTTCAAACGTCAGCACCTGATCGGGAAAGTTCCGATCCTCCCATACGACAGTCGCGGAGGAGATCCTCGCGCCGCCGGTCGCCGTCAGGGCGAGGTCTCTAATTAGCATCGAAGCATTACCCCCATTTGGGTCGCCTCAGGTCAGCGCGGTTGGGCACACGGGCGTCGGGCGACGACTGTCGTTGGCATTCTTTGGAACGAAACTATCGCAACCTGCGTCAAAAAGGCGTCCCGGACGCCATCAAACAACATCTTCGCGACAAAAAGTTAACCAATGATTTCGGATGCAGCGAATTTCCCACACCTCATTTTGGGCGAATGATCGCGGGAGACCCGATTTATCGTTTCGGCCCGAAATACGGGTGAAATACGGGCTGCGCTCAACTTATGAAGGGTCTTCGGGACAATTTTAGCCGTCAATCGTCGGCTGAGTTTCGATAAGATTTCGTTAAATCAAAGTCGAATTCATTTTTGACGGACCAGTGACGCACTCGGCGACGGTTTGCTGACCTCGCGCAGAAAACTCTCGCTCGGGGGGACAAAACAAAACACCGGAAGATGTTGATGCGCATTACTCCAATTCGAAAACAAGATAGGCTCGAATCAAGACCCCACGCCGACCGTGACTCGGTATCGTCCGTACGGCGTCCTACCGATGCCATCGACGACACCCTCGTCACTTGCGCTGGAGACGCTCGACTGATCGCGGCAGCGGCCGCGGAGGCTGGCCCCGATACTCTGAGTCGCCATACCGCTGTTATCACGGCGCTCCCAACTCGCTCCGCGCCGCCGCGTGGCGGTGTCGTGGAGGGAGCGATGCAGGGGTTCGACGACTGCTTTGCCGCGCTGCAGGACCCGCGCGGCGTCAACGCCAGACGGCACGATCTTTGGGAGATTCTGATGATCGCGCTGTGCGCCGTCCTGTCCGGCGGTCAGACCGCGGTCGACATGGCCGTGTTTGCCGAGGCCAAGCAGGAATTCCTAGGGAATTTTCTGCAGCTGAAGAACGGGGTCCCGAGCCACGACACCTTCAGCCGCGTGTTTCGCCAGCTCGATCCCGACCAGTTCCGTGCGTGTTTTCAGCGCTTCACCGCGCGTTTCAGCGAAAGCTCGACCGGGGTCATCGCCATCGATGGCAAGGTCCTGCGCAGGCCGCTCGACCCTGCGCATCGCGGTTCGGCTTTGCATATGATAAGCGCCTGGTGTTGCGACACGCGCTTGGTGCTTGCCCAGATCGCCACAACGGCCAAAACCAAAGAGAGCACCGCGGTCGTCAAGCTGTTGGAGAAGTTGGCGTTGCAGGGTAAAATCGTCACCACAGACGCACTCAACTGTCAGCGCGACATTGCTTCCCGGATCATCGGCCAGGGTGGCGACTATGTTCTGGCGCTCAAGGGCAACCACCATGCGCTGCACGCCGATGTCGTCCAATTCTTCGCTGCTCCCGAGCACGAGACGGCCGTCACCCATGTGACGCTCGACAACGATCACGGCCGAAGCGAACAGCGCGTCAGCCTAGTCTCGACCGACATCGCCCGGCTGCAGACGCGGCACCAGTGGCCCGGTCTGGCTGCCGTAGGCAGGGTCGTCCGAACCCGCGCAACAACCGGGAAGGCAGCGCCAAGAGCCACACAGGAGAGCGCCTATTACTTGCTGAGCACCGCGCTGTCGCCCGAGCGCTTAGGTCAGGTCGTGCGTTCGCATTGGGGGGTCGAGAACCGCTTGCACTGGGTGTTGAACGTTGTCATGAACGAAGACCAGGGGCGAAGCCGCTTGGACAACAGCCCCTATAACCTCGCTATCCTGCGGCATATGGCCCTCAACCTGATGCACAAGGACCGTTCGAACGTCTCGCTGCGCGGAAAATTCAACCTCGCTGCCTGGAAGGAGGATTTCTTGGCAAAACTTCTCGCCCAGGCCTGATTGAAGAACGCTTGTTTGCACAGGGCGCCGGGATACCGCGAAAGAGAAAATTAATCTCGCTCAGCGAGAGTAAGCTCCGACCTCGGCAACCGCAATAAATGCCCGTAGAACGTCACAACCAGGTTGCAGAGTGTAACGATTTGTAAGAACGTGTAACAGATTGCCATATCGGCGCTCGGGGATTTGATTGCCTTTTGACAGCGCGCGATCGCTTCAACGCGAAACGCCCGACGGTCCCGATTTTGCCGGCGCCGAGACCGCGATTGGGCAATTCACGGCGCGCCATCCCTATCTGTTGTTCCGCCGTGGCGCCTTGCCCGGCATTCGCCGTTCTGCCGCAGTTAACCCGCAGTTGCAGGCGCGCGTCGCCCAAGTGCTGGCGGAGATTCCGCCGGCAGCGGCACAGGAACCGCGCACGGCGCTCAAACGGCGAGCTCGGCGCCTGATCAACATCGCGTTTCTCGCTCTGACCACCAAAGGCTCCTCCGCGGATGCAGCGCTGGAGGCGACCCGTAGCGCGCTCGCCGAGTATGCCGCCGCCGCGAGCTGGAACGAGCGCCCGGTGATCCGATCATTTCTCGATCGTGGCGAAATTGCCGTCGCCGTTGCTCTCGCCTACGACTGGCTATACGACAGGCTCGCGCCGCGGGAACGACGGGCGATCGAGCACGCAATTCTGCGCAACGTGCTCGAGCCGGCCTATTCGGCTTATACCGATCCCTCGCTGCTGTGGCCAAAGCGCCGCGATAATTGCACCTTGGTGTCAAATTCGGCGATCACGATTGCCGCATTGGCGGTCTTGCACCGTTACCCCGAGTTATCGGCGCGCCTGGTGCACCGCAGCCTTGCTTCGGCGTGGAACGTGTTCGCTGGCTTGGCGCCGGACGGGGCCTGGCGCGAAGGCCTCAGCTATTGGTCCCTGGCGATGCGTTACGCCGGTCTGATGGTCGCGGCGCTGGAGAGCACGTTCGGCGACAGCTTTGGTCTTGCCGATCGTCCCGGCTTCGCCCAGACTGGAGACTTGGTCCTGCACGCGGTGGGACCGTTTGGGGCGGCCTTCAATTTCGGGGATTCGGAACCTCGCTTCGATGTGTCGCCACTCACATGGCTCGCTTGTCGCTTTGGCCGGCCGATCGATGGCTGGCTGCTCGGGGAGCCGGATGGCTGGCATCTACTCTTTACAGCGATTTGGCCGAGACCGGCGAAGGCGTGCCCAATGACCCTCGGTCTACCTACCGGCAAGGTCTTTCACAGCGCCGATCTCGCCTGTTTTCGCAACACCTGGTCCCGCGAACCATCGGCGCGGCCGGTCTATCTGGCGGTCAAGGGCGGAAATATATCCGCTCCGATCGGAAGCGGCGCGCCACGGCCCGAGGATGTCATGCTGCACGCTCAGGCCGACGCCGGCACGTTCATCCTGGATGGCGCTCGCCACCGCTGGATCACTGAACTCGGCTCGGACGACTATGATCTACCGGGCTATTTCGACCACGGCAGCGACACCCGATCGGGACCACGCTGGCGGTACTATCGCTCGCAGGCCGCCGGGCACAACACACTGACTATCGGCGGGCGCGACCAAGTGCCGAATGCGCCCGCTAGGATTGTCGGTAGTTGCGTCGAGGGCGACTGCAAGTGGGTGGTCCTGGATCTATCCGCGGCCTACGACAAGCCGGCAGGCACGGTTCGGCGGGGCGCCGCACTGATCGGCCGACAAGTGGTGATCCAGGACGAGGTCGATCCCGACAGCTGCAGCGACGTGGTCTGGGTGACCCATACCAGCGCCGAGCCGGTGCAACTGGCTGGATCGCTCGCCCGCTTTCGTATCGGCAGCGACCAATTCGCCGCCCGCATCCTCGAACCGGCGGGTGCCCGCTTCGAGCTGGCCCCCCCACCGCCGCCGCGTTCCTTCGCGTGCGGCCCGGCGCAGGAGCTGCATGGCCACGCGACCGGAGACGGCACCCTGGTTTCCGAATTGCCCCGCCGTGAAGATCACGCTGGCAAGCGCGCCGCCGGCGCGCCTATCCAGCGGCTGCAGATCGCCTGGCCGGCGGGGACCCGCCGCCTCAGCGTGCTGTTGCTGCCCGATTGCGACGGAACCGAACTTGCATTGCCGGTTGCGCCCCTCGACCACTGGCTCGCCCGCCGCCCCGTGCGACTGACCGGGCTGCCGCGGCGTGGCTGCCGAACTCGTGGCCTGCGTGCGGCCGGACCGGGTACGCCGGCAGGGCTGCGAAAATCTAGATTTGTGTATCCTCAGCAAGATTTTTCAGGGCCGAGCCGCGATCATGGCTGAGCTTTCGAGCCCCCCTTCCCTGGCGGCAGATGGATTTACCACCCTGCGCCGCAGGGGAGTGCTGCTGAGCCTCACCTTATCCTTCTCGGTAGGGACCGTAGCCTCGACCATTTACGTACCGTCGATACCTGCGATCGCCCGAGCCCTCGACACCTCGATCGCCCGGGTGCAGTTCACCTTCGTCAGCTATCTGCTGGCCTACGCGATCAGCATGCTGGTGTTGGGGCCGTTGTCGGATCGGCTCGGTCGGAGGCGGACCGTGCTTTACGGTTTAGCCTTGAGCGCAGTCAGCAGCCTGGCTTGCGCCGCCAGCCCGAGCATCGATTTCCTGATAGCGGCGCGGGTTCTGCAAGGGATCGGCGCCTGCGCCGGGATGGTCGTCGGCCGCGCCATAACTCGTGATATATGGGGCCCCGCGGCGGCGGCTCAGGTCATCGCCGGGCGCGGGATCGCCGCCACCTTGATGCAGGTGGGCGCCCCGGTGGTCGGAGGCTATCTGCAGATGTCATTCGGCTGGCGCGCCAATTTCGCAGCCGTAGCGATCCTCGCGTGCCTCGCCATCGTGCTGATGATCCGCTTCGTCCCCGACCACGGCGCAGCGTCGACCGCATCCGCCAACGGCCCGCGGATGCTGGCGAGCTATCGCACCTTGATCGGCACCCGCCGGTTTCTCGGCTATGCACTTGCCGCCGCTGGCGCCCATGCCGGTTCTCACATCTTCGCCGCCGGCGCCCCAGCGGTGTTGATCGGCAGCTTCGGCGTCAGCCCCGCGCAATACGGCTATTACGCCGCGCTGCCGCCGCTGGGCTTTCTCGTCGGCAGCTTCGTGTCGAACCGCTTGACAGGCCGCCTCGGCCTCAACGCCCTGATCACGATTGGCGCAACGGTGCTGATCCCGGCCGGTTTGGTCATGGTGGCCTTGGCGGTGCTGCACTTGACCGGACCCTTCATCGTCGTAGGGCCGATGATCTTTGTCTGCTGCGGCAGTGGGTTGATCACCCCCAACGCCGCTGCCGGAAGTCTCGGGGTCGGTTCCCGAATTGTCGGCGCCGCCTCGGGTCTCGCCAGCTTTTTCCAGATCATCGGAGCCGCCGGTTGCACGGCCGCGCTATCGCTCGGGCGGAGCGGGAGCCCGCTTACGCTGGCGATCGTCATCGCATTTGCCGGGCTGCTATGCGTCACCGCCTTCGGCTCTCTTCTGCAGCCTGAGCGGCTGGCGGCGAAGGCCGATGCGAGAGTTGCTGGCTAGCCCGCGATGCAGCCGGCCGAGGAATAATCTGGGTTATTCGGCCAACATCCTCCCGGCGCCCGCTGGCTGGAATCCGCGGGATGTGATCGCCGCCTACTTTCCAAAGATGGCCGAATTGGGCCACAGCACTGAACCGGAGATTCGTGCGCTCGAAGCCCGGCTCGACCGTGACGAGGCCGCTGGGCACGATACCTCGTTATTGCGCCAAGCAGTGGGCGAAATTCATTGGCGGCTGCAATATACAGGCGACGCCGTGGCGGCCGCCGCGGCGCTCGGCCGGCTGCATGCCTTGGCCAACCTAGCGGAACCGCCGAGCGGTCTGCTCCCGGACGAGGATGGCAGTTTCGGCGCGGGCGCCGAGGTGTGGTTTCTGAAGCTCGACGCCTCGGTCGACCGTATGCTCGCCGACAACTTCACCGGAAGCGGTCGAGCGCCCCGCTTTCTCGACCGCGTCAACGATCCGGGCCGTCTGGAGCATTACCTGGACAGCCTCATCGTCTCGCGCCTCGCCGAGGACGGCATCGATCGCCGCAAGGAGCTGAACTTTGCGACCGCCGACCTGGTCCGGCTGATCCTGCACCGCCGACCGCCGGGCTACCCGTGGCGCCCTGGGCTCGATACCGTAATCCGGCGCTTTGTCGCCCGCTGGCAAGATCCGACTACCGGCTTCTTTGGCGCGGATTACGAAATCGCCGGGCAGCGATGGCGCACCGCCGATCTCAGTCTGACGTTTCACATGGCCCGCTATCTCGACGGCCAGATCGGCCACTGGCAGCGGCTGATCGAGACGCTCCTAAAAATCCGCGACCACCGCTACCCCAATGGCTGGCTCGACGACGAGGGCATCACCAACCACAACAATTATGACGTCGCGGTGCTGTTCCAGCTCGGCTGGGACCAGATGCACGACGATCAGCGTCGGCGCGCGCAACACCAGATAGCGCGGCTGCTGTCGTGGTGTCTCGAGACGGCGATCGGCGCGGACGGCGCCGTGGTGGCGCGCGCGGCCGGCAAATCACTGCCCGAGAGCTATTATTTCACGGTCGCCTTTCTCGACACGGTTGGATTTTTCGACCCGGCGAAGCGGTTCTGGACCGATCGCGGCTTCCCTGAGGCCGTGGCCTTGAAGGTGCGACTGGAATACCAAATCACCCGGCTGCCCCAGGGCGATCCGATGGCCCGGATGGCGCTCGAGCGACTGCGCCGCTGACCGGTAGATTTGCGCGCGGCCGATCCGTTAGGATGCACCCTTGCCATGTATGCGAGGAGCCGCAAATGCCGATGACCATCGATGCCGCCATCCGCCACGATGTTCGAATCGAAGACGTCGAATACCAGCGCCAGGGCGGCCGCTCGATGCTGGCGCGGCTCTACCGGCCGAGCGGGGCCGGGCCGTTCCCGGCGGTGCTGCAGGTCCATGGCGGCGCCTGGGTCAACAAGGACCGCACCGACAACGATTTCATCGCCAAGGCGTTGGCCGAAGGCGGCATCCTCGTCGCCTCGATCGATTTCCGCATGCCGCCCGAGGCCCCCTACCCCGCCTCGCTCGCCGACATCAATCTCGGTGCCCGGTGGCTCAAGGCGCATGCCGGCGAATACCGAAGCCGCGCCGACTGGGTCGGCAGCTTTGGCACGTCGAGCGGCGGGCATCAGGTATTGCTGGCGGCGATGCGGCCCGACGACCCGCGCTATGCGGGGTTGTGGCTGGCCGACGCCCCGGCAGCCGACGCCAAACTCGCCTTTGTCATTTCGGGCTGGGGCGTGCTCGACCCGCTGCTGCGCTACGAGCTGGCCAAGAAGGCCGGCAACGCCGAGCTGCTCGACAACCACCACAATTTCTGGGGCGACGCGGCGACGATGGAAGAGGGCAACCCGCCACGGATCCTCGATCGCGGCGAACAGGTCCATCTGCCGCCGGCCCTGGTCTTTGGCGGCGACAAGGATGAATGGGTCCCGGTCGAGCTGATGCGCCACTTTGCCGATTCATGGCGCAAGGCCGGCGGCGAGGTCGAGCTTCAGCTCTACGAGGGCGCCAATCACGGCTTTATGACCGGCAAGCCCGACGCCCCCTACGCCGCCCGCGCGATTGAGCGCATGAAAGCCTTCATCCGTAAGCACACCACCGGCTGAGGCCACTGTTGCGGCGGCGGCAAATTCCCGTGAACCGGGAAAGAAACCGGGAATTCGTCGATTCCGGCCGCAAAACCGCCGATCGCCCAGGAAAATATCGCCGTGAATCAAGCCGTTGTGGGAGAATTCCCGTCGTCGCGTAAACGGGAATTTGCAGCTCCCCAACGGGAATTAATTCGGCCGAACCGGGAATTATCGGGAACGCCCGTCCGGCCCGGAAATCGACCCAGCATGGCCGAGCACGACAGCAACAAAATCGAGAGAAACAATCTCCGCTCCAGCAAAATGCGAGCAACCTTTTTCGGCTGAGAAACGAACCGATCGCGTCGCCCGTGGATAGGGGTTTGATCTGGTCAAGCCTACGGCTTGACTCGGCTCCCACGCTTTGGGCGGCCAACAGGAAGACGTGGATGCCCGGATCAAGTCCGGGCAAAGCGCGCTTGAGCCCCAGTGAGCGAGATATCAGCTACCATTTCTCACGCCGACCACCCTTCTGCGCCGGCCAGTAACGGCATGACCAGGCTCCCGCGGTTTTGCGAGGACACATCCCGTCGGGAGCATTGCACGTTTTCGTAGAATTATATAGGCTTGTCATATACTTTACGGCTTTCGTACAGATTGGGAAGAACGACGCTGTATAATTCATCTTTACGGCAGAATGCCGGTTTCGCACCCAAATTTGATTTGGGTCAGTGGTAGTTCGCCCTCTTCTGGCGAAATGGCCGCTTCTCTTCTTTGGAAAGAGCGGAATCGCATGTTTCAACGACGGACCTGTGCCTTCTTCGCCTTGATCTTCGCTCTTGCAACAGCACCCGTGCTCGCGCAGCAAGATCAGCATCATCCCGATAACGCGGCGGGACCTGCGGCCACACCGCCAAGCGGCATGGCACAAGGAATGCCCGGCGGCATGCCGAGCACGATGCGGATGATGATGGGCCAGGGTGGCATGGACCATATGGCGATGATGGCCACCGCCATGTCCGAGCATGTCGAAGGACGGTTGGCGTTTCTGAAAACCGAACTCAAGATCACCGACGCGCAGCTGCCGCTCTGGGACAATTTCGCCCAAGCCGTCCGCGACAACGCGAAGGCGATGGGAAGCATGATGCACGGCGGCGTGACTGGGATGAACCAGTCAGTGACGCTTCCGGAGAAGCTCGCGATCCGCGAAAGGATGATGACGGCGCATCTCGAGGCTTTGCGGAAATTGAAGACCGCCGTCGATCCCCTCTATGCCGCGTTCACCGATGAGCAGAAGAAAGCCGCAGACCAGCTTATGCTGAGCCCGATGGGAATGATGTAGCTGCAGCCAGGGAGCGCACTATTCAATTTCGACTTTCGGCAAGAACCATCATGGCATCCGTCCTGCCTGCCTGAATTGCCTTGGTGACCCGGGGCGGCTAAGCGCCCGGCATTCAGTCCGTACCGGTGTTTGCTGACCGATGAACCTCCGTCGCACCACAAACCTGTTGCTGCTCGCCGTTTCAGCGGCCGGGCTGATTGGCGGAATTGTCGGGTGGATGATCGGGGAGCCTAAATGGGCCGATTGGATCTGGATCGTCAGCGCGGCGCCGGTCCTGTCGGCCGTCGTTGTCGGCATTGCCCGCGCTGTCCTGCGGCGTGAAGCGGGCCTCGACCTGATCGCATTGCTGTCGATGGGCGGAGCGATGGCTTTGGGCGAGTATCTGACGGGCGCGGTCATCGGGCTGATGCTGGCGAGCGGAGCCGGCCTGGAAACCTTCGCCGAGGAACGCGCCCGCCGCGAAATGTCGGCATTGCTCGGTCGGTCGCCCCGTACCGCAAACCGCTATGACGGCGAAGAGCTGGTCCAGATCCCGCTCGACCGCGTCAAGCCGGGGGATCGCCTGCTGGTCCGTGCCGGCGAAGCGGTCCCGACGGATGGAGCGGTCTCGAGCGGGACCGCCGTGCTCGACGAGTTGCCGCTTACGGGTGAGCCGTTGCCGGTCCGGCGGAACTCGGGCGAGGGGGTGCGAAGCGGCGCCGTGAACGCGGCGACGCCGTTCGCCATGATCGCCACCACCGCCGCCGCCGACAGCACATTTGCCGGCATCATCCGGTTGGTCGAGGCGGCACACCGGTCCAAGGCGCCCTCGGCGCGTCTCGCCGACCGGTATGCCCTTCTGTTTGTGCCCGTGACGCTGGCGGTGGCTGCGGCGGCGTGGATCGCCGCCGGCGACCCGGTGCGCGGGCTGGCGGTGCTGGTCGTGGCGACGCCATGTCCGCTGATTTTGGCCGTTCCCGTGGCGATCGTCGCCGGCATGTCGCGTTGCGCCAAGCGCGGCGTTCTGATCAAGGGCGGCGGCGTGCTCGAGAAGCTCGCTCAGGCGAAAACCCTGTTCTTTGACAAAACCGGGACCCTGACGGGTGGACGCGCCCGCCTCATCGCCATTGAGACCGGCGTGAAGCTAGGCGCCACGGAGCTGTTGCGCCTTGCCGCGTCGCTCGACCAGATGTCCCAGCACGTGATCGCGCAGGCCATTGTTTCGGCGGCACGCGAGCGCGGCTTGACATTGTCGCTGCCTTCGAACGTCGAGGAACAACCGGGCGCCGGGCTGACCGGGGTCGTAGACGACCGGCGGGTCGCGATCGGCAGCTTCTCATTCGTATCGCTATCTGCGGCTGCGGCCGATTGGAGTGAGGAATTTCTTCGGCGCACGGGTTACGACGGGGCGACCGGCGTATTCGTGGCCGTCGATGGGGCCATCGCCGGAGCTTTGCTGCTCGTTGACGAGATCCGCCTGGAGACGCCGCGGGCGCTGCGGCTAATGCGCAAGGCCGGCGTCGAACGCATCGTCATGCTAACCGGCGATCGCCGTGATGTGGCCGAGACCATCGGCTCGCTCCTGGGTGTCGATGACGTGCTGGCCGAACAGCAGCCGCAGGACAAATTGGCCGCCATCAAGGCCTCGCACGCCGCCGGCTCGACGATCATGGTCGGCGACGGGGTCAATGACGCGCCCGCATTGGCCGCAGCCGATGTCGGTGTCGCAATGGGCGAACGCGGCGCGGCGGCCTCATCGGAGGCAGCGGGGGTAGTGCTCCTTGTCGATCGCCTGGACCGCCTCGCGGAAGCGCTGCGGATTGCCCATCGCTCGCGCGCGATCGCAATCGAGAGCGTTATGGCAGGGATGGGACTGTCTGTCGTAGCAATGGGCTTTGCGGCATTCGGTTATCTGCCGCCATTGGCTGGGGCCGTTCTTCAAGAAGCGATTGACGTTGCTGTCATCCTGAACGCGCTGCGCGCTCTTCATGTTCGCGGCCCTCGAGAGGGCCGGGCGGCGCTCTCGCCCGCGGAGTACGACGCTCTCAAGACCGAACACGGCGAGCTTCAGCCCATACTCGAGCAGGTCCGAGCCACGGCCGATCGGCTCGCGAGCGTTCCCGTCCATGAAGTGGCGGGGGAGCTGGCGCGTCTCAATGAACTTTTGCAGAAGCAGCTGATCCCGCACGAAGACCAGGATGACGCCCGAGTTTATCCAACCGTGGCGCGGCTGATCGGCGGGGATGACCCGATGGCGGCGATGAGTTCGCGCGCACCGGGAGATCCGCTATTTGTCTCGCCTGCTACAACGAATGGCCGGCGACTTGCGGCAAGAAGGCCCCGATCCGAAAACCCTCGGCGAAATACTAAGGGTGCTTCACGGACTGGATGCGATCCTCCGGCTACACTTCGCCCAAGAGGACGAAATCTACCACAGCTTGGCGGAGGCGGCATGAACGACGGTTTTCGCCCGTGCCGAAGACAGAATTGATGCGATCATTCAAAAGGCCGATCTGGTCGCCTTTCCGAGTTCGCTTTGAGCCAGGCGGCGGCACATCAAATGATCGAGGCGCGCACTCGAGATCGCCCTTGTGGGACACCGCCTCTTCGCGCGACCCGTCCGGACGTCGGACGGCGTGGTGGAAACACTTCATGGCGAAAATTGACGCAGATTTTCACGTAAGACATTCACCTTGCCTCTGAGAATGTAGCTTTATGCATTTTTCGAGCCGCGGAAGAATTTCATCGTGGATGACGGCGGGTCACGAAAAGCTCGGAGAGCATCGGCCAGTACACCTGCATCACCGCGAAAATGTAGGCCGTGCTGATACCAAACAGCAGCATGCCGCCAGCCGCCTCCAGCGCGCCCATCATCTGCCAGTGCCGTTCCAGCGTCAGTCCCGATGCGCCTCGCGTGGTCATCGAGTCGAGGGAATAGAGGATTGCATCTTTAGGGGTGTCGAGCGCACCAAGCCACACATACGCCGCCGCCCAGATCGCGGCCTCTATCCCGTGTAGCACGGCCAGCAGCAGGCCGACCGTTCCGACCACGCCAATCACTATCGGGATCACATGACGTAAACCAAGCTTCCGGGTCTCCAGCCGTACCTTGAACCGGAACCCCACGAAGGACATCATCACCACCCCCGTCGCGTGGATTGCGATGGTCAGGGCGATCAGCGATAGACCCCAAGTCCAGTTGACGCTCTCCAACAGATTGATCCTGTAAAAGCGATTTTTAACTCGGCTATCCGACGGGCAAGCTCGGTGACGCCCGCTCAATCGCTCGCCGCTTCGATCAGCAGCGCCCGGAACCAGGCTTGCGCGGGCTCGCTGGCGGCGCGGCGGTGCCAGGCCATCGTCACGGTCATCGAGAAATCGAGCGGCAACGGCATGATTTCGATTTCGGCGGTGGCGGCGATCTGGCGCGCGGTCCGGCTCGGCACGGTGGCGACGAGATCGGATGCGGCGAGGGCCACCGGCAATGCCAGATATGTGGCGACCAACAGCGCGATGCGGCGGCGCAGCCCGAAATCCACCAGAATACGGTCGAGCGCGCCGCTGGTATTGCCGCGCGGCGAGACCAGGATGTGGTTGAGCGCCGCGTAGGCCTCGAGCGACAGTTGTTGGCCGGCGATCGGATGGCCGCGGCGGGCAACGACGACAAACGGGTCGCGCAACAGCACGATCGACTCGATGTGCGCCGGCAAGGTGTTGAGATGGGCGACGGCGACATCGATCGCGCCGCGGTCGAGCTGCTCAGCGGCATCGGCGCCGGTCAACGGCGTCAGGCGCAGGGTTGCCCTGGGAGCCTGATCGGCAAAGGCCGCGGCGAGGCGCCCGACCAAGGCCACCTCGGCATATTCGGCCATGCCGGCGGTGAAGATGCCGGCGCTCTTTGCCGGATCAAAGCCGATGCCGAGGTTGAGCGCCGCCTCGATATGCTCGATCGCGGCGGCGACCAGCGGCGCGATCTCGCGGGCGCGGGCGGTCGGCTCCATGCCGGTCGGGGTGCGGACGAACAGATCGTCGGCAAACAGGTCGCGCAGGCGTGACAACGCGTGGCTCATCGCCGGCTGCGACAGGCCGATCCGGCCGGCGGCGCGGGTCACGGCGCGCTCGTTGGTCAGCGCGTCGAAGGCTTTGAGCAGGTTGAGGTCGACCGCGCGAATATCCATGCTGCGAATGAATAGCATACCATCTATCGATTTGATAGATGGCCGCTGATCCTATCTTATAGCAACAGCGAACAACCCGATCGGGAGCAACCAGCCATGCCGCAAGACACCGCGCCGCGCCTCAGCCATGTCGGGCTTTATGTGCATGACGTGCCGAAGATGATCGACTTCTACAGCAATGTGCTCGGCTTTGTGGTCAGCGACGGCGCCGAGGACGGCCGCATCACCTTCCTCTCGCGCAACCCCAGCGACCATCACCAGGTCGTGCTGGTGCGCGGCCGCACCACCGACGCCGAAGTGCCGATGGTGCAGCAGGTGTCGTTCAATGTCGGCACCCTCGCCCAGGTGCAAAAGGCGTTCCGCAAGGTGCGCGCCGCCGGCTGCGAGGGCATCAGCCCGATCTGCCACGGCAATGCCTGGTCGGTCTATTTCCAGGATCCCGAAGGCAACCGCATCGAGATGTTCTGCGACACGCCGTGGTATGTGCCGCAGCCCTTGGGCTTCAAGATCGACCTCGACAAACCCGAGGACGATCTGTTCCGCGAGACCGAGGCCTATTGCCGGGACCGCGAGGGGTTCAAGCCGATCGAGGAGTGGCGGACCGAGATCGGCAAGAAGATCGCGGCCAAGCTCGAAGCGTGACGCCGACCAGCTTCGGCGCGCCGCCCTTGCACTATCACCCAACATCATCAGGAGAACCAGAGATGACCGAAAACCGGGGCTATCACGCCCACGTCTATTACAATGCCGAGACCAAGCCCCAAGCCGCGAAGCTGCGCGAGACGATCATCGGAAAATTCGCGGTCGAGCCCGGCGGGTTCAGCGACGCGCCGGCCGGCCCGCACCCGATCTCGCAGTTCAACGTGATCTTCAAGAACGAGGAATTCCAGAACATCGTGCCCTGGCTGATGCTGAACCGCGACGGCCTCGACGTGCTGGTCCATCCGCTGACCGAAAGCTCCTACGATGACCACAGCAAGAATGCGCTGTGGCTAGGAACGCCGGTGCCGATGAAGCTCGACATTCTGCGGCCGACCTATCGCGCCGAGCTGCTGCCGAAGGACGCGGCCCACCCGGCCTAACCGCGGCGATCAGCCCCTCCGCAAGCTGCGACGGCAGGCCTCGGCGAAGCCTGGAACTTCCAGGATCAGAACATGAAAAATTCGGGCGCGAGCCAAGGCCAGTCGGCATCGGAGCTGATCTCCGACAAGAATCGCCGAACTCGGAGACTGGCGCGGGGAAACTCTCAGCAGAATGCGCAAGCTGATCAAGGAAGCAGACCCGGACGTCGTCGAGGAGTGGAAGTGGATGGGCACTCCGGTTTGGTCGCATGACGGCATCATCTGCACTGGCGAATCATACAAGAATGTCGTGAAGCTTACCTTCGCCAAGGGCGCGTCTCTGATGGATCCGACCAGTCTCTTCAACGCGAGCCTCGATGGAAACGTACGCCGCGCGATCGACATCCACGAAGGCGAAGAAGTTGACGAGCTTGCCTTCAAGGCGCTCGTTCGCCAGGCGGTCGCCCTCAACAGCTCTAGAAAGTCAAAACCTTCGAAGAAAGCGAAGTCCTAAGGGATTCCTCCCCTCAAAGCCGAGCTTTGCTATCGCCCGTTCAGGACGTGCGTGTGTCCCTCGCGCATGTCGGGTTTGAAGCCGAGAGCTTCCCAGAACAGAATGCTCCCGGCGGCGGCGTTCAGGGTGATCAGCCGGCCGGTCCGCCCTCTCTGCTCAAGCAGCGCCGTCGCCAGCTTGCGGCCGACGCCGCTGCGGCGAAACTTCGGGCGGACATAGAACCGCCGCATGCGCAATGCGCCCGGCACAACCGGCTCCATCGTCAGACCTCCGATTCCGGCGAGCACGCCATTCAAGCGCGCGGCGAACAGCGCTTCGCCTTCACGGTCGAAGCGCGTTGTGCGCGACGCCCACTCGGCAGCGAGCCGTTCGACCTGGCGAAACCCCTCGGCGAGCGCCTCGGCCCGCAGCGTCTCGAAGCCGGCCGGCAAGTCGTCGGTTACGAGCTCCAGTTCGAGCAGATCGATCCGCTGGCCCGCAACGATCGGCTCGTCTCCCACCGGACCCCCTCCCCGAGCGTCTGGCCACGGCTGAGCGGCACAGACTATTAGATAGACAATAGTCGGAACACTCCCACCCCAGCGGCAGCGGTGCTTCGGGCGCTATCTTGAGCGCGTTGAGGCGGGATGCGGATAAAGGTGCCGGCTTTTTTGTGGGTTGGAGTGCTTAAATAGGCTGAGGCGGCGGCCTTCGCTGGTGCTCGTCGCCGCTGGGGAGGCGCTCGATGCGGAAACTGCTCGTCGGCCTCGGGGTGCTCGTCGTTCTCCTCGTCGCCGCGGCTGTGATCATTCCGTTCGCTGTCCCGGTCGAGGTTTATAGCGCGCGCGTCGCCGCGCTGGTCAAACAGGCGACGGGGCGCGAGCTCAAGATCGCCGGGCCGGTGAGATTGTCGGTGCTGCCGGTGCTGGCGCTCGACGCGAACGATGTCTCGTTTGCCAATATGCCGGGCGCTGACACGCCTGACATGGTCGTGTTGAAGCGGCTGCGGCTGCAGGTGCAGCTGTGGCCCCTGCTCCACCGCAGGATTGTAGTGAACCGGCTGGTTCTGGTCCGGCCGGTGATCGCGCTCGAGGTGGACAAGGCGGGACATCCCAACTGGGTGTTCGGGCCAATGGCGGCGCCCTCGGCCGCGCCGGTGGGCAGTAATACCCAGCCCGCAACCGTGGGCGGCGGGTTCGGCATTTCCGGCCTCGCGCTTCGGAAAGTGCAGTTCTCCGACGGCAAGATCAGCTATTTCGATCAGCGCACCGGCAAGGCGGAGCGGCTCGACGGCATCAACATGACCTTGTCGCTGCGCAGCCTCGGCAGCGCCCTTATCAGCGACGGCTCGGCGGTCTGGAACGGCGAGACAGTGACGTTCGCCGTCAGCGTCGACAAGCCGCACGCGCTCCTCTACGGAGCCGAGAGCCAGGTCGGGATCAAGCTCGCCGCCGCTCCGCTGACGCTCAACTTCGCGGGCCGGGTCATGGGTTCGCCGTCGTTAAAGCTCGATGGCGCGATCGATCTCGAGACCACATCGCTACGCCGGCTGGCGCAATGGGCGGGATCGCCGATCGCCCTGAGCGGCGACGGCCTGGGTCCATTCGCGCTGAAGGGCACGCTCGCGATCGCCGGGACGACGACCAGCTTCAAGGACGCGGATATTTCGCTCGACGCCATCAGGGCCAAGGGCTCGGTATCGGTCGACAACGCTGGGGCGCGGCCCGCGGTCGCCGGCGCGCTCAATGTCGACAGGCTCGACCTCAACCCTTACCTGTCGCCTCAGACGGCATCGACCACACCGCTCGGCGCGCCGGCGGGCCGTCCCGCGCCCACATCTTCGGCGGCGGCGCAAAATGGCCGGAGCGATGTGTCTATCGATTTGTCGGCGCTCAAGCTCGCCGATGTCGATTTCGACCTCAAGGTCGGCGGCATCGTCTACCGTCAATTCCAGATCGGCGCGAGTGCCGTCGGCATCCACATCAAGGACGCCCGGCTCACCGCCGATTTGAGCCGGATGGCGCTCTATCGCGGCAATGGCCACGGCAGCGTGACGGTCGACGGCGGCGGCGCCGTGCCGACCATCGGGCTCGACGCCGCTCTGAGGCAGGTGCAGATCCAGCCCCTGGCGCAGGCGGCGATCGGCATTGATCGGCTGACCGGCGCCGGCAATCTCGACATCGCCGTCACCGCCCGCGGCAACAGCCAGAGCGACTTGATCGGCACGCTCTCCGGCACGGGTGCGATCAACCTCGCCAATGGGCAGATCAAGGGGGTCAACCTGCCGGCGCTCGCCCAGAGCACGGCGAAGATCGAGCGCGACCTGATCAACTCGCTCAACGTCACCGGCGCGCTCAACCTTCTCGCCCACGGCCAGATCAACGCAGATCGGTCCGCTGGCGCTCGTCACGGACGCGGCGAAGAGCCTGACCGGCGGCGGCAACGTCACCAATTTCGGCACGCTGACGGCAACTTGCGCGGTCACCAACGGCCTGTTGCGCAACAACGATCTGCGGCTCCAGTTAGGCGCGCTTCCATTGACCGGCGCCGGCATCGTCGATTTGCGGACGCGCGTGGTGAACTACAGGCTGAGCCTGCAGCTCGCGGCGGGGATCGCAGTGCCGATCCAGGTCAGCGGCACCTGGGACAATCTGAGCTACCAGCCCGATCTGAGCGCCATGCTGACGCAATCACCGGGCAATGCGCTCGCCATTCTCAAATCCGCCGGCGGCAGCGTCGGCAAGAACCTCGAAGGTGTCGGCCAGGGTCTCAAGAGCGTCGGCCGAGACGCCGCCGGCGTGCTCAAGGGCATCTTCGGTCAATAACGCTGGACCGCGCCGCGGTGACCGGCGGCGCGCCCCACGGCGCAATCGGCTAAGCGGGGTCGCCGGTGTCGGCGACGAGGCCGGCGCGGCCGATGCCGTGGACGGCGCAGGTTTCGTCATTCTCGGACGTGTCGCCGCTGATCCCGACGGCGCCCAAGATATCGCCCGCCTGGTTGCAGATCAGCACACCGCCCGGAACCGGGATGACCCGGCCGCCGGAGGCGACGCTCAGCGCCTGGATGAATACCGGGTTGGCGGCGGCGCGGCGGGCGAATTCGCGCCCGCCAAAGCCCATGCCCAAGGCGCCCCAAGCCTTGCCGCCGGCAATCTCGGGCCGCAACAAGCTCGATCCATCCTCACGCTTCATCGCCTTTAATTGGCCGCCGGCATCCAGCACCACGACGGTCAGTGGCTTAAAGCCGAGTTCGCGCCCCTTCTCCAGCGCCTTGTCGACGATGATCGAGGCTTGTTCGAGGGTCAGCATCGGGTAGGCTCCGCTTCAGATAGGTGGCCAAAATCCGCCTGGCCGTACGGGCTTCGCTCAGTGCCGGGTGTGGCGGATTAGATCGGCCCAGCGGTCGAGCACCGGCAGGATCTCGTCAGACTTGGCCGAGGGCAGGGTCACGACCGCGCGCGCGATGCCCTGATCACTGTAGCGCTTGAGTCGATCGAGGTTTTCCGGCGCGCCGAATACCGACACCGGAACGGCAGCCGGATCGCGTCCGGCATCGGCCGCCATCTGGCGGAACTGCGGCAGGAACTCGGTCACGTCGGCATAGCTGGGCCGGCTGGCGTTGGGAACCCAGCCGTCGCCATAGCGGATGGCGCGGCGCGCGCTGTACGGGAACGCGCCGCCGACGATGACCGGCGGGTGCGGTTTCTGCACCGGCTTCGGCCAGGTCCGCATCTTCGGAAAGTCGACGATCTCGCCATGATATTCGGGCTCGGACTGGGTCCAGATCGCCTTCATTGCCTCAATCTGCTCGCGCATCCGCTTGAAGCGGGTTTTGAACACGGTGCCGTGATCGGCCATCTCCTCCTGATTCCAGCCGCCGCCGATACCAAACAAAAACCGTCCGCCTGAAACCTGATCGAGCGTCGCGACGAGCTTGGCCGTCTGGATCGTGTCGCGCTGGATCACCAAGCATACGCCGGTCGCGACCTTCAGCGTTGTGGTCGCCACTGCCGCCGCCGTCAGGGTCACGAACGGGTCCATCACGTCATAATATTGCTTGCCGAGCTCGCCGCCCGACGCCGGCTGCGACAGGCGCGAGGACGGAATGTGCGAGTGCTCGGGCGCCCAGACCAACTCGAAGCCGCGCGCCTCGAGCGCCTGCCCGAGCTCGGCCGGGGTCATCGAATAATCGGTGAAAAACATCGATGCGCCAAAATCCATCCGCGTTCTCCCGATCTTGGTGGTTGCCGGCTCAACGGGCGTGGTCACCGCCCCGTGCCCGTGCGAGCCCTTTTCAGTAAGGGCTGCTGCTGCCGCCGGCCGCGGGCTTCGAGGGCGCGCCCGAACGCATTTCCTGGACCGCCGCCTGGCCGCCCATCGTCACGAAGCGGGTGTCGCCGCCGACGGTGACGAACATAAAGCCCATCTCGATCATCTTTTTGGCATAAGCCGGCGCGCCGCAATGGATGCCGGGCTTGACGCCATGCCGCTTGCAGCCGTCGAGCACCTTTTTGAGCGCCGTCATCATCCATTCGTCGGGCTTGTCCCCGCCCGGCGGGTGGCCATAGGAAATCGACAGGTCGGACGGGCCGACATAGACCGCGTCGAGCCCCTTGACCGACAGGATCTGGTCGAGATTGTCGATCGCCTCGGCGGTTTCGATCATGCCAAAGGCGACGACGATGTCATTGGCCTTGGCATGATAATCGGCCCCGCCATAAAGCGAGGCGCGGATCGGCCCTGAGCTGCGATGGCCGAGCGGCGCATAGCGCATCGAGTTCGGCGAGTTTCTCGGCCTCGGCGCGAGTGTTGATCATCGGGCAGATGATGCCGTAGGCGCCGGCGTCAAGCGCCTTTTGGATGTAGGCCGGGTCGTTCCACGGAACGCGCACCAGCGGCACCGTCTCGGTGGTCGAGATGCCCTGCAGCATCGTCACCATCATCTGGTAGTCGATCATGCCGTGCTGCATGTCGACGACCAGTGAATCCCAGCCGGCATGGGCCATGACTTCGGCCGAAAAGCTGGAGGGGATGCCCAGCCAGCTGTTGATGACGGGCTTGCCCGCCTGCCACAATTCCCGCACCCGGTTTGCCCGCGCCATCCGACCCTCCTGCAAAATCCAAGGCAGCGATCCCGCCAGTTGGCGCGACGGAAGTCAAGCTTGGCGCGGCTGCGCGATCCAGCGATCATTGTGAGCGCAGGGAAGCAGTTCCGCGCAATCGCGGGCTTCCCTCAACAGCGAGATTTCAGTGTTGCGGCTCGTCAGCGGCCCAGGCGTCCGGGCGAGCTTGCGGTGGTGCCGCTCTGGCGACTGCGTTCGGCCGGGTGAACCGCCATAACACGATGTAACGTCCGACCGAATTTTCGGATGCCGGGCGTCCCAGGGCGGCGAGAGTCCGGCGATAATCCTCCAGTGACTGCTTTTTGGCGGCTTGTCCAGTGCGCCCATAGACCGCCCAAACCGTGTGGCCGGGCGCAAGCTTGGCTGCTTCCAGCAAACTCCAGGTCAAGCTGACCTGATGGTCGACGAGACCGGAGCGGGCGGCAAAAACCGAAAGCACCGAATAGGAATAGTAGTTGTCGAGCAGGACCACATCGCCCGGCTGGGCGGCATCGGCGAGACGCGCCGCCAACAAGTCCCAACGGGGCTTGGTCTCGTAATCGTAGTAAGGCATCAGATTGATCATGCCGGCGGCCCCGAGCATCGCCGTCGCCGGCGCAAGACGCGGGAACGAGAGCCGACCCAGCCCGGCGCCGGCAAAGACGAAGAATGGCCCCGCGCTCCAGGCGAAATACCGCGGCACCAGCACCGGCACGAACAGGGAAAGAAGGAACAAGCCAAGCGGCAGTACGATTGCGGCGCAGCCGAGGACCGCCAATACCGCCGTGTCGCGGCGCAGCCGCCAGGCGCCGAGCGCCGCCAAGGTCACGCTAACGACGGCGAGCCCCGGGACTTTGGACGGCAGCAGCCCGAAGGTGATAAAGCTCGAGATGCGCAGCAGATATACCGGTGCGACGATCGCCCAGATCGTCTTTGACGTCTCCGCCGGCGCCCAGCCCGCGCCGTCGAGGACCGCGCCCTTGCCGGCGGCAAAGACCCAGACAAGAGAGGGGATCCAAATCGCCAGGATCAGAGCCTGGGCCAACCCCCAATTGCGCAGAAACGCGCGTCTATTGTCGCCGGCGCGCCGACCGATGGCGATGGCACCCAGATTGGCGGCAACCAGCCATGGGATCGCGACATTGAGAACGCTGAGAGCCGCTGCCGTACCGAGACAATAGGCGATCCACGCGCCGCGCAAGGTACCGTTGCGCATCGGAAGTGACGCTGCGGCCGGCTCTTGGGCGAGCCGTACGAGCCCGAATAGCGCGGTCAGTATCAGACACGAGACCAGGGTGTAGGAGCGCGCCTCCTGCCCGAATTGGACCTCGAACGGCGAAACCGCCATCAGCAGCCCGGCGATGGCACCGCTGGGGCGGCCGGCCGCACGGGTCCCGATCGCGCATGTCAGCGATGCGCCGACCGCACCGAATACTGCGGACGGCAACCGCAACAGCCACTGTGAGGTACCGATCTGCCCGACCAGCCACAACAGCAGGAAATAGCTCGGGTAATGGTTGTTGCTCAGCGAATCGGCGACGAGGTCGGGCAAGCTCGCGGTAGCTCGGCGCAAGCTCGCGATCTCGTCGAGCCAGAACGGCTTGTCGCCCAGACCATAGAGACGCAGCGCCAGAGCTAACAGCCCGATCGCAGCCGGTAGCGCGGATGACGGCAGATTGCCCCATTCGAGGCCGTGCCGGACACGCAGCATTGGGGCCGCGAAAGAACGCATCGCCTGATCAAGTCCCCCGGAGCAGCGCCATATCAGCGCCCAGAGGTCTTAGGCGCGGGACAGCCGCCTCATCCCTGTTGCGCTGCAGCAACCCTCCCCTGTCGAGATTGCATCGCGAGCTGCGGGCAGCCGTAATGGCAGGCTATGGTTGTCGTCGCCGGCACAGCGCGAAAGTCTCGCAGCTCCGCTCAGGGACAGCCTCAGCCGAGCACCTCCCGATTGACGACGTTGTCGCGGATCGGTTTGCCGTCGAGTACGCTGAGGATGTTCTCGACGGCGGCAACCCCCATACGGTCGACCGCCTCGCGTGTGACGCCGGCGACGTGCGGTGCGGCAATAAAGTTCGGCAGGGTCAGCAGCGGGTTGTCCTGCGGTGTCGGCTCCTGGTCAAAGACGTCGAGTGCGGCGCCGGCGATGCGGTTCGCCTTCAGCACGTCGTAGAGCGCCTTCTCGTCGATGATGCCGCCGCGCGCGGTGTTGACGATGAAGGCGGTGCGCTTCATATGCGCGAGCCTGGAGGCGTCGAACAGGCCGACAGTCTCGGGCGTTTTTGGGCAATGGATCGTGATGAAATCGGCGCTGGCCACCGCGGCGTCGAGGTCCTGCACCGGCTCATAGCCCATGCCGTGGATCGTCGCGGAATAGGTGTACGGATCGTAAACCAGCACATTCATCTCCATCGCGGCATAGCGCTTGGCCGCGCGCGTGCCGATCTTGCCGAAGCCGATGATCAACACAGTCTTGCCGTAGAGGTCGACCGGCATCTCCTTGTAGCGGTCCTGCCAGCGGCCTTCCTTGACCAGCCGGTCCATCGCCGCGCCCCGACGGGCCAACGACATGATCAGAAACAACCCGGCTTCGGCGACGCTGACCGAATTGGCAGTGCCGCCGATCATCAACGGGATTTTTCGCGCGGTCAGCGCCGGGACGTCGACCGCGTCGTAGCCAACGCCAATGCGCGAGACCACTTCGAGCGCGGGTGCGGCGTCGAGTTCGGGATCGCTGAACGGCTGCACCCCGAGCGCGACCCCGGCGATATCCTCCAACAGCCGGTGCAGCTCGGCCTTTGGCACGTTGGGCGCAAAGGGGACTCCTTCGACGTCGTCTCGGGCCTCGACGATCGCCCAGCCGGCCTTCGACATCGTCGTCGGCAGCAGCAGCTTTTTGCGGTTGGTCGGCGGTCCTCGATCAGTTGTGTTCACACGCTCTCTCCCCAGCGAAATTCGCGCTTGGCGAGCCTACAATGCCGGCAGCTCTCCATGCTAGCCTTGCCCGAAGGAGGATCCTGCCGATGCCTACACAATTCTTGATGTTGCCGCCGCAGACGCCGAAAACACGCGAATGGGGCGCCCGCCTTGCCGCCGCATTGCCCGAGCTCGAGGTCATCGTCGCCGAAGACCCGGCGCGCGCCGAGCAGGCGAGCGCGACCGCCGAGGCCGCCTTTGGTACGATCCCGCCCGCGCTGCTGCGCCAGGCCCGGCATCTACGCTGGCTGCAGGCCCCTCAGGCCGCGCCGCCCGCTGGCTACTACTATCCGGAGCTGATCGCGCACCCGCTGGCGATCACCAATTTCCGCGAGATCTACAACGACCATATCGGCACGCATGTGATGGCCTTTGTACTGGCCTTTGCCCGAGGCTTGCAGCGCTACATTCCGCAGCAGCTAAGGCGCGAATGGAAAAAACCGGCGCAGAACGAGGGTGTGCTCCATCTGCCCGAGACGACAGCGCTGGTTGTCGGCGTAGGCGGGATCGGCAGCGAGATCGCGCGGCTCTGCGCCGCCTTTGGCATGCGGGTGATCGGTGTCGACGAGCGCCGCCGCGACGCGCCGCCGGGTGTGGCTGAATTGCACCGCGCCGACGAATTGGACGCGCTGTTGCCGGCCGCCGATTTTGTGATCCTGACCGTGCCCCACACCCCGGAAACCGAGGGGTTTATGAACCGGGCGCGGTTTCAGCAAATGAAACGGACTGCGTTCTTCATCAATATCGGGCGCGGCCTGACAACCCGTCTCGACGACCTGGCCGCGGCGATCGAGGCCGGCGAGATCGCCGGCGCCGGGCTCGACGTGTTCGAACAGGAGCCGCTGCCCGCCGACCACAAGCTGTGGACCTTGCCGGGCGTATTGCTGACACCGCATACCGCCGGCTACGGCCCCTATCTCGACGAGCGCCGCTACGAGGTTATCCTCGACAATTGCCGCCGCTTCCTCGCCGGCCAACCGCTGCGCAACCTTGTCGACAAGGCGCGCTGGTTCTGAGTGAGCGGGCTAGAGGGAGCGCCGGGCGTTGAGGGCAGCGGTTAGGGTGCCGTCGTCGAGATAGTCGAGTTCGCCGCCGATCGGCACGCCCTGGGCGAGGCGCGAGAGCTTGACGCCGCTCCCGGCGACGCGGTCGGCGATGTAGTGTGCAGTGGTCTGGCCTTCGACCGTCGCATTCAAGGCCAGGATCAATTCCTGACCCGGTTTCAGTCGGGCAATCAGGCGCTCGATCGTCAAATCCTCGGGGCCGACGCCGTCGAGCGCCGACAGGGTTCCGCCGAGGACGTGATAGCGCCCGCGGAAAGCGCCGGTGCGTTCGAGAGCCCAAAGATCCGCGAGATCTTCGACGACGCAGATGACGCCCTCTTCGCGCCGGGGGTCGCGGCAAATCGCACAGGGTTCGACCGTGTCGAGATTGCCGCAGATCGGGCAGGGGCGAACCGCCTCGGCCGCTTTTGCCAGCGCCGAAGCGAGCGGCGCCAGCAGGCTCTCCCGCCGCTTGATAAGGTGCAGCGCCGCGCGCCGAGCCGAGCGGGGCCCGAGGCCCGGAAGCTTGGCCAGCAGCTGGATCAGGGTGTCGAGTTCGGACAAAACGTCAGAACGGCAGTTTCATGCCCCCCGGCAGCTGGAGCCCGCCGGTCAGCTTCTGCATTTCTTCCTCGGCGTGAGCGGCTACCTTGCGCCGCGCATCGGCGAACGCGGCGACGATAAGGTCTTCCAGCACCTCGACATCCGCGGGGTTGAGCAGGGATTTGTCGATCTTGACTTTTTTGACGTCGCTCTTGCCGTTCAAGGTCACTTCGACCAAGCCGCCGCCGGCGAGGCCGGTCATCTCGACGATTTCAAGCGCGGCCTGCATCTCGGCCATCTTTTCCTGCATCGCCTGCGCCTGCTTCATTAGCTGGCCGAGATTTTTCATGAACCGTCCTCGTCTGGGTTGACCTCGTCCTCGTCCGCGTCCTGCTCCAGCGTCTCTTCCGGCTCGGCGGTCGAGGCGGCAAAGCGCTCGCGAACCGCGGCGATCGTGGCGCCGGGGAAGGTTGCCAAAACTGCCTGAACCAACGGGTGGCTGGCGACCTCGTTCCGCAGATCGCGTTCGTGGGCGGCCTCCTGCTGGCGTAGGGTCGGCTCGCCTTCCGCGTCAGAGATCGCGACGAGCCAACGCGTCCCGGTCCACTCGCTAAGGAGTTGCGCCAAGCGGTTGGCAAGGTCGCGCGGCGCGCCCTCCGCCGGGCGGAACTCGATCCGCCCCGGCTCGAAATGGACGAGATGAAGATGCGAGACGAGGTGCGAGCGCATCACTGGCTCGCGCCGCTCGTCGAACAATGCCAGGACCTCGGCAAAACTCTGCGGCATCGGTTCGGTCGCGACCGCCACCGGCGGCGCCGGCGAGGTAATCTCCCTCGGCGCCGCCGACTTGCGCGGATCGGCCCGAGCCGGCATCGCGCCACCGGCGATCGGGCGCGCCGCGGCCGGCGTCGATGCCGCCGCGCGTGCTGGCGATGACGTACCTGCGCGGTCGGCGCCGGCAGCGCCGTCTTGCAGCAAACGGACGAGCTCAGCCGGCGCCGGCCGATCGGCGACGTAGGCCAGGCGCACCAGGACCATCTCCGCGGCCTGGATCGGCGAGGGCGCGGTTTGCACCTCGTCCAGCCCCTTCAGCAGCATCTGCCACAGACGGGCGAGCGCCGACATCGTCAGTTTCTCGGCAAGCGGCCGGGCGCGCTCGCGGTCGCCTTCGGCGAGCGGATCGCCGGCGCCGGCCTCGGGCACCAATTTGACCCGGGTCAGAAAATGGCCGAGGTCGAGCAGATCCTGCAACACCAACAGCGGGTCGGCGCCATCCCGGTAAAGGCGGTCGAGCTGCTCCAGCGCCGCCGCCGCATCGCCGCGCAGCACATTTTCGAGGAGGTCGAAGACCTGGCCGCGATCGGCAACGCCGAGCATGTCGCGCACCGCCGCCTCGCCGACCCGACCGCCCGACAGCGCAATCGCCTGGTCGAGCAACGACAGTCCATCGCGCACCGAGCCGTCGGCGGCGCGGGCGATCAAGGCCAAGGCCGCGGGCTCGGCCTCCACCACTTCCATCTCGGCAACCCGGCGGTAATGCTGCACCAAAAGATCGACCGGCACCCGGCGCAGCGAAAACCGCTGGCAGCGCGACAATACGGTCACCGGCACCTTGTGGATTTCGGTCGTCGCGAACACGAAGATCACGGCGGGCGGCGGCTCTTCGAGCGTCTTCAACAAGGCGTTGAAGGCGTTTTTCGAGAGCATGTGCACTTCATCGATGATGTAGATCTTATAGCGCGCCGAGACCGGCCGGTAGCGCACCCCATCGGTCAGTTCCCGGATGTCGTCGACGCCGGTGCGCGAGGCCGCGTCCATCTCGATCACGTCGACATGGCGGTCCTCGGCGATGGCCCGGCAATGCACGCATTCGCCGCAAGGCTCGATCGTCGGTCCGCCGGCGCCATCCTTGCCGACACAATTCAACGCGCGCGCAATGATTCGGGCGGTGGTCGTCTTGCCGACCCCGCGTACCCCGGTCAGGATAAAGGCATGGGCGACCCGCCCCGTCGCGATCGCATTCGACAGGGTGCGCACCATCGCCTCCTGCCCGATCAGCTCGGCGAAGCTCTGCGGCCGGTATTTGCGGGCGAGAACGCGATAGGCGTTCGCCGGATCGCTCATGTTCGAAACCAGGATCGAGGTGGGAGACCGGGTGAACGACCCAGGCCGGCACTCGTTACGGCTGCTTCCTTCCGGACCTGACCGGGTTGGCGAGAGGCCTGTCCGCCTCCGGGCTCCCAGGCACAATATCAGTCGCCGCCGATCTCGGGGCAAGCTCCCCGCACAGGCCCGAGCACCACGCGTTGCGACATCCTACGAATTGCGTCCGCCATGAGCGCACAAAAATCGCCCGCGCTGTCGATTTTGCCTCCCTCGAACGTCTTACTGACAGGCGGGGCAATGGCGCCCCCGCCCGACACAGGAGGTAAGCGATGCCTGATTTCATTCTGTTGCTGCACCGCCCCGCGGGCCCCCCGCCGGTGGTCGCACCCAGCGAAGCCGCGGCCATAACCAGGGAATATACGGGCTGGGGCGAACGCTTGCGTCGGGAAGGTCGTCTCAAGGCCGGCGAAAAGCTGACCAACGACCCGGGACGGGCAATGCGCGCGGCTGGCGGGCAAATCATGGTGACTGACGGCCCCTATGCCGAGAGCAAGGAGTTGCTCGGTGGATTTTTCCTGATCACCGCCGGGGATTATAAGGAAGCCTGCCAAATCGCCGAAAGCTGCCCGCATTTCAAATACGGCGGCGCGATCGAAGTCCGTCAGATCGACCCGATGTAAGCGCCGCCCGCAACCAGTCTACCGAGGAGCCAAGCCATGCCCGAGCTTCAGATCATCGGCGCGCCGCAGAGCAATTACGTCTGGGTCGCACGCATCGCCTGCGGTGAGAAGGGCGTGCCTTACACCCTTCTTCCGGCACTGCCGCACAGTCCCGAGATCGACGCGATCCATCCCGTCGGCAAGATCCCGGCGATGCGGCACGGCGACGTCACTCTCGCCGAGTCGCGGGCGATCTGCTTCTACATCGATCACGCGTTCGACGGTCCTCTGTGAGTGCCGCAGGATCCGGTCGGCGGCGCACGCACCGAACAGTGGATCTCTATCGTCAACACGCATGTCGATCCGTTGGCGATCCGCCGGTATTTCGGCGCCTATCTGTTCCCCGGCACACCCGACGACAGCCCTGACCGCGCGCGGATCGAGGCGGCGCTGCCGGGCATGGAATCGCAATTTGCGATGCTCGACCGCGCTGTCGCCGCCACCGGCTATCTGGCCGGCGATACGTTCACCCTCGCCGACATCAACCTCTTGCCGATCCTCTATTACCTTAACAAGACGCCGGAGAGCGCGGCGATGCTGAAGCGGTCCGCGAGCCTCGACGCGTATTTCCGACGTCATATGGCGCGGCCGAGCGTACAAGAAACGATCCCCCCACCCTTTCCCCATCGCTCCTTGTGAGAGCCGCCTCACCAGAAGGGAAACAGCCATGCGCTATATGTTCCTGGTTTACAGCCGCGAGACCGAACTGGCCGAGGCCAGCGCCGCCGACAAGGAGAAGTTGATAGCGGCGCATTGGGCGGTCATGGACGAAACCAAGAAGAGAGGGATCTTCCTTGGAGCTGAGCCCTTGCACCCGACCGCCACCGCGACCACGATCCGGATGGAAAACGGCAAACCGCTGATCCTGGATGGGCCGTTTGCCGAAACCAAGGAACAGCTCGCCGGCTACTACATCCTCGATTGCGCGGATCTCGACGAGGCGATCGGCTGGGCCGCAAAGATCCCGACGGCGTGCAAAGGCGGCGACGGGTGCATCGAGATCCGCCCGATCATGGGGCTGCCGCCGCGGTAAGAGCCGGTCGCGAGATTGCTTCGTCGCTCCGCTCCTCGCAATGACATGCCTATTGGTGCGTCATTGCGAGCCCACGGGTCCGGCCGAAGGCCGGCCCGAGGACAGGCTCCGCGAAGCAATCTCGCTGCCATCGAGTTCGTGTGGAAGGTCCCGATTTGGAGAGGTTCATTTCTGATCAGACGTTAAGCCTGCCAGTGAGATGCCGCAGCGCGCCGACATTCGCGCTGCGGCGGAGGCGGTGTTTCGCCGCGAGCACGGGCGGATCATTGCCGGGCTGATCCGGCGCTGCCGCTCGTTCGATCGCGCGGAGGAGGCGATGCAGGAGGCCTTTGCCTCGGCGCTCGCCGCTTGGGCGGGGTCGGACATTCCGCAAAATCCGGCCGCGTGGATCGCGACCGCCGCGTGGCGCAAGCTAATCGACGCGCAGCGGCGCGAGCGCGTCCGGCGTGGAAAGCAAGCTGTGTTGGAGCAGGAGGTCATGCCCGAGACGATCGAGGAGCCGCCCTATCCCGATAGCGAGCCTTCCTCACTTCCCGACGACCGTTTGCAGTCTGATCTTTACCTGCTGCCATCCCGCGCTCAATCGCGACGCCCAGATCGCTCTCACCTTGCGCACGCTTGGCGGCCTGACAACCGGCGAGATCGCCCGCGCCTTCCTCGTTCCCGAGCCGACTTTGGCGCAGCGACTGGTACGGGCCAAACGCAAGATCCAGGAGGCGCGGATCCCCTACGAGGTGCCGGCCGCGGAGGCGCTGCCCGCGCGCCGGGCGGCAGCGCAGGCGGTGATCTATCTGATCTTCAACGAAGGTTATGTCGCGACCTCGGGCGAGGCTCTGATCCGCCGCGAGCTGTGTTCCGAGGCCATTCGTCTCGGCCGAGTGCTGTGCGAAATCGACGCGGCAGAGCCGGAAAGCCTCGGTCTGCTCGCGCTGATGCTGCTGCACGATTCGCGCCGCCATGCCCGCGTCGACGGAGCGGGTTTGCTGGTGACGCTCGAAGAGCAGGACCGCTCGCTGTGGGATCGCGATCAGATAAGCGAAGGGCTAGCGGTCGTGGAAGCGGCACTGCGGCGCGGGCGGATCGGACCCTACCAGCTGCAGGCGGCGATTGCGGCGGTTCACGCCGAGGCCGCGACGGCCGAGAAAACCGACTGGGCACAGATCGCCGCCCTCTATGGCGAGCTTGCCCGGATCGATCCGAGCCCCGTGGTGCTGCTGAACCGCGCGGTTGCCGTCGGCATGAGCGAAGGCGCGCAATCCGGCCTGACGTTGATCGATGGATTCGGCGGCTCGGGGGCGCTCGACCAGTATCACCTGTTCCACGCCGCGCGCGCCGACCTGCTCCGCCGGCTGGGCTCGCGCCCGGCGGCTGCCGAGGCCTACCGCCGCGCCCTCGCCCTGACCGCCAACGCCGTCGAGCGCGCCTATCTCGAACGCCGCCTCGCCGCCCTGTGATGCCGGGCCCGAGAGAGGGCAGTGCAAACCGCTCAAATTTCGGCTACGGGAGGAAGGCGGGCGGTCCCCGCTGGGGGTCCGAAAGGTCCTTTCCGCCGAAAGAGATCGCTCCGTGACGTACAATCGCACGGAGCGGTGCCGACGCTCACCACGCAAATGCAATCAGGAGTAACGTGTCATCGGGCCATCCAAGGAATACGCCAGGGGCAGGTTCAACTTCGCCAGCGCGCAACTCAGGAGAATTGTACGGGAACTCGCTCTGCCGCTCCTTCAAGATTTCCCAGACATTGTCGGGGATGCGCATCGGTACGTCTGTTCCTCTAAATACCTGCCCAGGCTGATATGCATACAAGACAATTTTGCGAGAAATGAGATCGGTGGCGTAACCGCCGTCCTGGTCCGCCGTGAATTGCTTTTGGTTTTTGGCAAGAAGATAGCCGATGATCTCGCGGTCTTTTTCGCTCATATGTGGAATGTAGGCGCGAACCTCGCTTTCAAACCGCTTGTTGTTGACGTAATGGACTATCCATTCGCGCGCTGGAAAGACCTTGTTAATGGCCGTGATAAGGCTGACGAGCGCTAGAAACCCGAAGAGAAAAAACCCAAAAGTCGTGGCGATGACCATCCATGGATCGAGAGGCGGTAGGAAACCCCAGCGTGCAATTAGCAAGAGAAGGCCGCAAGCAAGTGCGGCTGCGGCGCTCTGACCGCCGCTCGCTTTCAGGATTTCTAACCATTTGGGATCAGCAAGGGCCACTTTTCGCCTCTATGTCGGTCTCGGGTAGTCTAATCTAACCCCGGAAGGCGGTAGACCTAGCCCAACCAATTCCCAGGCCGCCGGCTTTAGCTCGCAATTCGAAGGTTAAGCGGTCAGGCGCAGGGTTCGATATCTTGGTCCCGAAAGCGGCCATCATGCCAGCGAGGACCCTGTCAAGCTTTCGATCCGTTGTGAAACCGTGCAGTTCAGTCAGAACTTGGGTCGTGTAGTAGCTTTGGTAGCCGTCAAGCAGCATCGGTGCGCGAGTTTGAAAGACGCGTCTCACCGAGGCTACGCGCTTTTCAGGCTTGGTCTCAGCTACAACCTTCTTGATCGCATCCGCTAACCCAAAGTATTCTATCCATGAGTCAAAATCTTCCTTGGACAACATTGACGAAGTGCATCTATCCACTTCCCGCGCAAGATTAATGCCCATCGCTATAAGAGATGAGACGTCCTTAAGCGTCGGCCGACCTTCTTCGAAGTGGCACAACAGACAGTCTACGCTCAATCTTTTATATTTTTCCGCAATCTCGGCATCGTTGTTGCGCAACAGGTTCTTTTGGCTGGATTGCAGTCTGGCAATGGAACCCGGATGAACGATTCTGTTGCGCCAATGGACCACTAGAACAGCAGAAGAAACGAGGTATGTCTCGCCTACGATGGCCGTATAGATATTCCAAGTCTTTGTGGCCCATTTGGTGTTATGGTCCCATTTACCTACCACTTCTCTGAGGCGCGGCAGACGAGAAATTACAACTGAATGCTGGCGCAGCGCCTCGAAGACACGTACCAAAACCGCCTCGACAATGAACTTCCGGGCTTTCCTGGAAGCCGCTTGCCGGTCACCGGGCGACCACGAGATATCCAGGCTTTCTGGCTTTCCATGGCCTTTCTCGACCGCATCTAGTCCTACAACTGCCGTATTGAGGTTCGCAACGGCCTCGCCGATGTCCGCCAAGAGGTCAGAAAGCGGCTGCGACTGCCAGTTACTGGCGGTGCCGTCAGGATTCGAACCTGCTCTGCCTGCTTTGATCACCGGTTGGCCTCTAATCGGCAGGAGTGCTAACCCTCACACTTCGGCACCGCGGCCGTTTTATAATCCGCTGCTGGTCCGCTTTCCACGTGATTCGACCGGAAATGGCGGCTTCGGGGGCATGGCCGGCGGTCGAGACGGATGAAGCAAGGGGACGGTAACGATCGGAAGCAGAAATTGTGACTGCGACGCGGCTGGCCGGCTCCGCTTGCCGCGTGGTTGGTGGATGTGCGAAGGTCGGGTGTTATGAGAGCGCACAATTACTATGCAGCGCCCGGCTTCGAGCGGGCCGGGTTGCGGCGCCGCGACAGCGGTTGGATCGTCGAACGTATCGCTGATCCTGCAAGCCTGTTCGTTCCGGTCTGGCGCAACCAGAATCTGATCATCGAGATCGACGGCGGCGAGCCGCGCGCAGTTGTGCTGGGCTGGGGCGGTTTGGCTTCGCTGATTGGCGACGGCGGCGCCGCCGAAGAGCGGCTGGCCCGGGGCGAGATCGTTTTTATCGGCGTTGTCGAGGAGCGGGCGCATTTCGCGCTCGACCTGTCGCCGATCGAAGCGCCGCTCGACATGCTGCACTCGCCGGCGCTGGCGGCGAGCGGCATCGAAGCCGCGTCGGCGCGCTTTGCCGATCTGCGGCAATTGGGCGGGCGGCTCGATCGGCGCGAGGCATCACTGCTGGCGCTGGCCCGCGCGATCTTGTTCTGGCACGCCCGCCACCGTTTTTGCGGCCTATGCGGCAGCCCGACCCGCAGCGAGGAGGCGGGGCATATGCGCCGCTGCACCGACCCGGCCTGCAACACGATGCATTTCCCGCGCACCGACCCCGCCGTGATCATGTTGGTGACGCACGGCGAGAGCGCGCTGATGGGCCGCTCCCGGCATTTCCCGCCCGGGATGTATTCGACCTTGGCCGGCTTTGTCGAACCGGGCGAGAGCCTCGAAGACGCGGTTGCGCGCGAGGTACGCGAGGAGAGCGGCATCGAGGTCGGCGCAGTCGATTACCACTCCTCGCAGCCCTGGCCGTTCCCGGCCAACATCATGCTGGGGTTTCACGCCCACGCGCTGACGACCGAGATCACCGTCGATCTCGGCGAGCTCGAGGACGCGCGCTGGTTCGAGCGCGGCTGGCTGCTTTCGCATGTCGACGACGATACGTTTCGCCTGCCGCGGCACGATTCGATCGCCCGCCGGCTGCTCGAAGATTGGCTCTATGGCCGGGTGGCGAGCGGCACCGGCAGCTGAAGCAGAGCCCCGTCCCCGGTGGGGGTTCAGTGCCCGTCGGCGGTCATCACCGAGCGCGGGCGGAGCACCAGCGGGATCAAGGTCAGGCCGAAGACAAAGAGCCCGCCGATCAGCAGCAGCATGTCGTTGTAGGTCAAAACCAAAGCTTCGCGGTGCACCAGATTGCCGAGCATTGTCATGGCGGCTTGGTGCGCGTCGCCCGGGATCATCGAACCCAATCGGTTGGTCTGAGCATCGATAAAGTGCTGCACCGCCGGACGCGCCGCGTTGACGTCTTCGATCAGGCGGTTCCAGTGAAATTGCATCCGGCCGTTCATGATCGTGCCCACCGAGGCCAGCGCGATCGCGCCGCCGAGGTCGCGGGTCAGACCGTAGAGACCGGAAGCGTTTTTCAGCTTGTCTGTCGGGATCGAGCCGAGCGCGATCATATTGGCCGGGAGGTAGCACAGCATCAGCGAGATGCCGCGCACCGCCTGCGGCACCATGAGCTCGGGAAAGCTCGCCTGATTGGTGAGGCCGGCGGTCAGATACATCGAAAAGGCGAACAGACCGAGGCCCATCGCCAGCATAATGCGCAAGTCGACCCGTCGCGCGATTTGCGTGCTGAACGGCGACATCGCCATCTGCGCGATCCCGGCGACAAAGACCGTCTCACCGATCTGCAGCGCGCTGAAGCCGCGCACCTGCGCGAGAAACAGCGGGATCAGATAGGTGGTGCTGTACATGCCGGTGCCGACGATAAAGGTGAAGAACGAGCCGAGCGCGAAATTGCGGTTGGTGAATACGCGCAGATCGACGATCGGCTGGTGGTAGCTCAGCACCCGCCAGAAGAACAGCACCGAGCATATGCTCGAAACGACAATGGCGGTGCGGATCGATGCGTCACCGAGCCAGTCCCAGCGCGGCCCTTCCTGGAGCGCGTATTGGAGACAGCCAAGGAAAGTCGCCATCAGCACCAGCCCGATCACGTCGAAATAGCGCAGCAGCGACAGGTCGGGCTTATCGATGTCGACGCACACCCAAACGACCGCGGCAACGGCAATGCCAGGCACGATGTTGACGAGAAAGAGCCAATGCCAGGAGAAGGTGTCAGTCAAGAAGCCGCCGATGGTCGGGCCCAAGGTCGATGACAGGTTCAAGATCACCGAGATCATCACCATCAGCCGGGTCAGCGGCGGCCCGCGGAACCGGGTGTAGACGACTGGAAAAACGCTTGGGGTGATGGCACCGCCGCAGAATCCCTGTATCGCGCGGAAGGTGATCATCTGGCTGAGGGTGGTCGCTGTCGCGCATAGCCCGCTCGCCGCGGTGAAGCCGAGCGTCGCGGTGACGAACAGCACCCGCGTCGACAACAGTCGCGACAACGTCCCGCTCAGCGGCACCATCACGACGTCGGCGATCAGATATGCGGTTTGCACCCAGCTGATCTCGTCGGCGCTGGCCGACAACCCGCCCTGGATCTGAGTGAGCGAGCTGGTCACGATCTGGACGTCCATGATCGCCATGAACAGGCCAACCGACATCGCCAGCACGCCGAACCAATCGCGCAGACTGGGCGGTCGCCCGGCTTGAGCCGGCGGTGTGGCGGCTGTCGCAGCGGGTCTTGCCGGCGCCGCGGGCGCGCGCACCGCGGGGGAGCGGCGCGGCCAGCCCACCCGGAGCAGCGCCGCCGGCGCCCAGGTCATTGCGCTTGGGCCGGGTCCGGGGCTACTGGCTTAGCCTCGGCCGTCCCGACGATGCCATCGCCGGCTACGGCCTCGCCCCGGTCGCGAGTATCGACGGTGACGGTGACCGACAGGCCAGGGCGCAACAGCCGGGCGAGCGGCCCCTCTCGCGGCAATGCGATCCGCACCGGCACGCGCTGCACGATCTTGGTAAAATTGCCGGTCGCGTTGTCGGGCGGCAGCAGACTGAATTGGGCGCCGCTCGCCGGGGCGAAGCTGTCGATCCGGCCGGCTAGCGGATGGTCCGGGTAAGCATCGACCGAGACCTCGGCGCGCTGCCCGGGCCGCATCTGCGTCAGTTGCGTCTCCTTGAAATTGGCGGTGACATAGACGCGCGGCAGCGGCACCACCGACAACAGCTCGGTGCCGGGTTTGACGTATTGGCCGACCTGACCGGCACGATTGCCGGCGACCCCGGAAATCGGCGCGCGGATCACCGTGTTGTCGAGATCGTTCTGGGCGAGCTTGAGATTGGCGCGCGCCTGCTGCAGCTTTGCCGCCTCCTCCTGCCGCTGCGACTGCAGCACGCCAAGCTGGCTCTGCGCGGCGGCGAGCGCCGCCCGGCTTTTGGCGGCCTCGGCCTCGGCTTTCCGGGCGTCGGCCTGAGCCTGCTCGTAGCGTTGCCGGCTGGCGAAATCGGTGGTCATCAATGCGCTGTAGCGCTTGAAATCCTGCTGCGTGCGGGTCAGATCCGCCTCGGCCGACTGCACCGTCGCCTGAGCCTGGGCGATCATTGCCTGCTGCAGGTCGAGCCGGCTGGCAAAGGTCGCCAGGGCCGCTTCCTCGGTCGCGACTGCAGCCTGGCCCTGGGCGACTTTGGCGGCAAAGTCGCTGTCGTCGATGACGAACAGCACCTCGCCTTTTTTGACGGCCTGGTTCTCGCGAATCCCCACCGCCTTGATGTAGCCTTCGACTTTCGGGCTGATCACCGAGACGTCGCTGGCGACATAGGCGTCGTCGGTCGATTCGAGAAACCGCAGCGCGGTCCACCAATACCACCCGCCGTAGCCGCCGAACGCCAACGCCAGCACGACGGCCGCGATTATGATCTTCTTGCGCATCCTCTCTGAACTAAACCGTTCAGTTCATTGTTGCGCAGAAGGTAGGCCGTCTGTAGTATTTGTCAAGTCGGCGGCGTCGGATGGGACCCGTGGCCAGCATGATGGAGCGCAACGAGGCGCCGGGCGGCGGCAAGGCCGAGAGCATTCTCGCCGCGGCAAAGCGGACCTTTCTCGAGAGCGGCTTCGGCGCGGTCAGCATGGACACGATCGCGCGCGAGGCCGGTGTGTCGAAGGCGACGGTCTATGCCCATTTCGCCGGCAAGGAGGAATTGTTCGGCGCCGTCATCGGGCGCGAGTGCGAACGCTATCTCGCAAGTTTCTCGGTAAGCGAGCTCGATCCCCGCGACGTCCGCGCCTCCCTGACGGTTTTGGGCCGTCGTTTTCTCGAACTGGTGCTGTCGCCCGACGGCATCGCCTTGCACCGCATCATATTGGCGGAAGTCACCCGCTTCCCGATGCTTGGCGAGGTTTTTTGGCGCGCCGGACCCGAACGCCAACGTGTCCAGATCGAAGCCTTCCTGCAGAGCGCGGCCGCTTCCGGGACACTGTCATTTCATGATACCCGGCTCGCCGCCGAGCAATTCCTCAGCCTGATCCGCGGTGATACCCAGCTACGGCAGCTGCTCCGCCTCGAAGCTCCGGCGGATCAGCCCAAAATAGACGATAGCGTCGAGGGCGCGGTCGACACCTTTGTTCGAGCATTCGCGCCCCGCGACGCCGTTCGATAGGCCCGGGGTGCGCAAAAGAAGTGGCTGCTTGCTTCTTAGCGGAAGCTTATAATAAGTTTAGATTGCAGCGTTCGGAACCTGAGTGTCGGAGCATCTTTCCAGAGCGACGGAAATTCTTACAGTTTTAGATTCATCGAGAATATATAGGGATCGAAGGGTAACGTTTTCCACAGTCGGTAGAGTTGTCGGTGTTCTTTACAGCATATTTTCGATGTGAAATCAACTCCATTGGTTAACATCAAAACTGTGTCGCTGGCACAATGTCTGCGCCATGGTCGGAAAGCGTACATTTGAGGGAGACGCAGATGATGAGACACCATTCGGTAACCGGCCTGGCGGCGATCGGCATCGCGCTCCTGGCTGCGCTGCCCGCGAGGGGGGCGGCCGTGTTCATCTGCGATTTTCCAGTGTGCGGCAGCCCGGACCCGAACATCACCTTCAGTGCAAACGACTTCGAAGGGAGCTTTCAGCTCAATAGCCTCACTATCCAGAGCGGCCTGAATAACCCCACAACCACACTGGTCTCAGAAAACGCGTTCCCCGGCGTGAACTCTATTGATGGTGCTGCCGAGAACGATTTCAGCGGGACATGGACCCTCGGCGCCCCGATAGTCCCCGAAAATGAAACCGTATTCTTTATCGACCCCACCAACCCGGCAGAGAATGGCACCGCCGCTGTCAGCGACGTTCTCCATTTTACTTACAGTGAGGATACCAATGGTTTTGGCCATCTCGATGGGACCGTCATCTCCGACGCGACTAACCCCACCACGGGCCTAGAGATACCGCTCACCATAACTGACCTGAACGCCGCCGGCATTTTTGCCACCCGCTTCACCTTTGAAACCCCCGATCTCATCTTCAGTTTTAACAATACCAACATCACCGCTGTTTTCCGATCCGACGCCCCGGTGCCCGAGCCCGCCAGCATGGCTCTGCTTGGTGTCGGCCTTGCCAGGCTCGGTTTCGCGCGGCGGAAGCGCCGCTGACCCGACCTGCGATAATTGTTGCACAGCGGCGCCCTCGACGCCGCCACCGTTTCTTTCCAGAGTGTCGGCAATTCTTACAGTTCTAAATTCGTCGAGAATATGTGGGGATCAAAGGGTTAACGTTTTCCACGGCCGGTGGGGTTGTCGGTTTTTCTTACAGCAGACTTTTAATGTGAAATTAAATCCGTTGATTAAGATCAGCTTATGTCGTTGGCACGATCTTTGCTCGATAGTAGGAAAGCGTACATTCGAGACGTGATCTTGAGGGAGAGGCAGATGATCAGACACCTTTCGGTAGCCGGCCTGGCGGCGATGGGCATCGCGCTCATGGCGGCGCAGCCAGCGACGGCGGCGGCTGTGTTCATCTGCGATGCTGGACTTCCGGACGGGATTTGCGCCAACCGCGTCAACAGCCCCGACCCGAACATCACCTTCAGCGCAAACGACTTCGAGGGAAGCTTTCAGCTCAATAGCCTCACCATCCAGAGCGGCCTGAATCACCCCACAACCACACTGGTCACAGAAGCCGCCCACTCCGGCGTAAACGTTATTGATGGTGCCGCCGAGAACGATTTCAGCGGGACGTGGATCCTAGGCGCTCCGATAGTCCCTGAAAACGAGACCATTTTCTTTACGAGCAAAGTCAACGACAGTCCCCTCAGCCCGGGGAGACCACCGATGAGACCGGCGTCACCGGCGTCAGCGACGTGCTCCATTATACTTACACCCAGGATAGCAACGGCTTTGGCCACCTCGATGGGACCGTCATCTCCGACGTTTCCGGCGGGATCAGCATCGCCGACCTAAACGCCGCAGGCATCTTTGCCACCCAGCCTTTTGTCGATGAAAACGCGGGCCCGTTCAATTTCTCCAATACCAATATCACCGCCATGTTCCAATCCATATCCGTGCCGGAGATTGACGCCGCGTCCGGTGGCGCCGCAATCGCGCTGCTCCTCGGCGTGCTGGCTTTGGTCAGCGAACGCCGCAGGTGGCGGGCATCGGAACTAGCAGGCTAAGCGAAGCAGTTTTCTTTCGCCGGAGGAGCCCGACCGTCGGGCCCTCCGGCTTGCTCATTTGACGCTCCTCGATGTCACGTGCGGAGTACGCGCCCCCTGACCGCACCGCCGCGCGGTGGCTTGTATCGCTTCGCTTGTGCATGCTGGCGGCGGGCCTCGTAGCCGAGGGGATTGTCCTCACCGTCAGCTTCAGCAGCCCAGTCGCATTCGCGGGCGATCCCTGGTGGATACAGTTGGCTGCCGCCGCACCGAGTCTCGTACGGATCGGGGCGGCCTTTCTCGGCGCTTTATTGGTGCTGCTCGTACCCCGTCTCAGGGCTACGCTCGACCGCCTCTGGCAATGCGCCGCGGACCACAGGTGGCAGCCATGGGTGCTGCTGCATTTCCTGGCCTTCGCTGGCCTTTACTATTTCGTCACCGTCGCCGGTCTTGGCCACGACTACTATGCCGGCGGGCGCGTTTCGAGCAGCACAGTGGCCCTCTGCGAAGGGCTAGGTATCGCTGCTGGCCTTTTTTGGTCTTTGGCTCTGGCACCTCTATATTATTGGCGCGCCTTCATCGCCAGCGAGCGTTTGACCCTTTTAACCGCCGTTGTTGTGGCAACGGCGGCCTGGCTCGGCGGAGGGATCCTCCAGGCCTATTGGAGGCCGCTGACCTCGGGAACGTTTTTCTTGGCAGAGCAACTACTGCGGCTGGTCTACTCGAACGTCGTATCTGACCAATCGCGGTTTCTGCTCGGGACGCCAACGTTCGTCGTCCAAATAGGGGCGCCATGCTCAGGATATGAGGGCATCGGCCTCGTCACCGTCTTGATAGTGTGCTGAAGGTTCAGCAATAAGACGGGCCGCTTGGGCGGTCATGGCATGCTGGTGATGTCTGACGTCACCGACCCGTGAAGGGTGCACATCATGACCAAGGGCGAGGGTAAGGCGGAAGTAATCGACCTGAAAGGATTGCTGGCGCGGGACGAGGATTTCGTGCGTGCAGCGGTGGAGGCGCTGGTGCAGGCCGCGCTCGAGGCGGAGATGACGGAGGCGATCGGCGCCGAGAAGGGGGAGCGGAGCGAGACGCGTGTTTCCTACCGCAGCGGCTATTACGGCCGCTCGCTGATCACCCGGGTAGGGACCCTGGAATTGCGCGTGCCGCAGGATCGGCTGGGGCGATTTTCGACTGAGCTGTTCGAACGCTACCAGCGTTCGGAGAAAGCGCTGGTCGGCACCCTGGCCGAGATGTACGTGCAGGGCGTTTCGACGCGCAAGGTCAAGGCGGTGACCGAGGCGCTGTGCGGCCACAGTTTTTCCGCATCCGCGATCAGCGCGATCAACAAATCGCTCGACGAGGGTCTGCGGGCGTTTGCCGAGCGGCGGCTGAGCGAGAACTATCCCTATCTGATCCTCGATGCACGCTACGAGAAGGTGCGCGAGGCCGGGGTCATCGTCAGCCAGGCGGTGCTGGTCGCGGTGGCGGTCGACGAAGACGGCCGGCGCCAGATCCTGGCAGTCGAGCTCGCCAATCGCGAGAGCCGATCGAGCTGGCGCGACTTTCTCTTGGCGCTCAAAGCCCGCGGGCTCGTCGGCGTCGAGTTTGTCGTCAGCGACGACCATCCCGGTCTCAAGGCGGCGATCCGCGAGGTGCTGCCGGAGGCGGCGTGGCAGCGCTGCTATGTGCATTTTCTCAGAAACGCGCTCGACTATGTGCCGCGCAAGGTCGACGACGACTGCCTGCGGGAGCTGCGCTGGTTTTACGACCGCCGCGATCTCGCCGAAGTGCGCCGCGACATCGCCGCCTGGCTGGCCAAATGGCAGGCCAAGTACCCGCGGCTGTGCAACTGGGTCGAGGACAACATCGAGGAGACGCTGAGCTATTACCGGCTGCCCTTGCCGCACCACAAACACATGAAGTCGACCAACATGCTCGAACGCTTGAACCAGGAGCTGAAGCGCCGCACCCATGTCGTGCGCATCTTTCCCAACGCCGAGAGTTGTTTGCGGCTGGTGCGGGCGCTGGCGGTCGAGATGCACGAGAACTGGCTCGAAGCGACGCGCTATCTCAACATGGAGCATCTGAAGGAATACAAGAAAGAGGCCCTGCGGGCCTTGGCCGCCTGACGGCGGCCGGGCGTGGTCGGCGCTGCGCTACACGGGGCTCCGCGCCGCCCACGCCCTACATCACCAGCCTGCTTTTGCAGAACTTGACGCACACGACACCCGTCTTTCTTGCGATGTATCTCTGGCTGTTCCGGGTTCGCGTCCGCTTCCCTCAGGCTTTTCTGCTGTTTCCCATTGGGTGGCTAACGATCTGGTTAACCAATGTATTGCGGATCGCGGCGCTGATAGCCATCGGGAGCTCCATTTCCCCTCAGTTGGCCGTAGGCGGCTTCCATTCGCAGGCAGGTTGGATTTCCTTTGTCGGACTCGCCCTGGGCTTCGTCGCGGTGACCCACCGGATGCGGTTCTTTGCGTCGGTGGGCCAGGACGGCGCAGGCGAGAAGATCAATCCGATCGCCGCGGCCTTGCTGGTGCCTTTTCTGGTGCTGATGGGCTCGATGATGGTGACCGCGGCCCTCTCGCACGGTTTCGATCGGCTGTATCCGCTGCGGGTTCTGGCCACAACGGCGGCGTTGCTGTGGTTTCGCCGAGTTTACGCGCGATGGGACTGGGGCTGGTCCTGGCCATCGGTATGCATCGGCGTTGCCGTGTTCATTCTATGGATGGCGTTGGCGCAGGTCACGACGGGCGACGATACGACGCTGCGCGCTGGCATCGCCGCTCTGAGCCCAAGCGAGACCGTGGCCTGGATCGGATTTCGGGTGGTCGGGTCGGTACTCGTCGTCCCTGTAGTGGAAGAAATGGCATTTCGGGGCTACCTGCTTCGCCGGCTGGCGGCGGCGGACTTCCTGGGCGCAGAGGCGAGCCGGTTCACCTGGGTGTCGTTCTTACTGTCCTCGGTCGCCTTCGGCCTGCTGCACGGGAGATGGCTGGCGGGAACGATGGCGGGCATGGCCTACGCCCTGGCGGTTTATCGGCGTGGGAAGCTGGGCGACGCGGTCGTGGCCCACGCAACGACGAATGGGTTGATCGCCGGCTCAGTGCTCCTGTTCGGCAAATGGTCTCTCTGGTCGTAGCCGATTAGGCAGCTGACCACCGAGCCCGCGAGGCGGCCGACGATCTGTGCACCGGCCAGGGCCGCTTTAAGCGGTCCTGCCGGGAGTGCTAGGGCCGGACGACCGGGCCGCGCGAATCCGGCAGGGTCGCGACCTTCTCCTTCCAGTCCTTTGACCAGGGAGTGATCGGCTTCGGCACCACCCTGCCATCGACCCGGATCTCGTCGACATGCTCGTTGAAAAAGCACAAATGGCCCTTGATCTTCGGGCATTCCGCGATCGGATCGGGATAGCTCCAGACCAGATCCTGAAATAGCCGATCGCCGATCTTGACCGAATGATAGCGGGCGCGGCCTTTGTACGGACAGGCTGTGGTCTTGTCGCTCGGGATCAGCAGATCCATGCGCACATCTTCGGGCGGGATGTAATAGCGCGTCGGCAGCCGGGTCTCGAACAGAAACCGCGCGCGCCGCGTTTCGGCCACGACCTCGCCCCCGACGATGATCTGCACCGGGCGCGATGACTGGATCACGTCGACCCGCTTATAGGGGTCGCGCGGATGGACGAAGATCTCCTCGTCCTCCTCATACCAGGCGTCGACCCGATCCCAATAGAAGGCGACGAAATTGCCGATCGCGGAGACTTCGTCGAACGGGTCGGGATAACCCCAAACCGCGTTCTCGGCCGTCCGGCCGCCGACCTTGATCGTCCAGTACGACGCCGTCCCCTTATACGGGCAGAAGGTGTGATGATCGGTCGGGGTCATCAGATCCATGCGCACATCCGACCGCGGGAAGTAATAGACCGGCAGATGCCGGGTCTCGAACAACAGGTGCGCGTTGGTGCTGTCGGCGATCGTCTCGCCGTTGAATTTGACGCGCACGCGGCGCGGCGAAGGCTCGAAAGTGATCTTGTAATCGGGATTGGTTTTGAACCCGGATACGCGCGTCTGTGGCGCCGCTGCCATGATCCGATCCCTCCAGCTGTGCACCCCGAAAATGAGCCCGCCGCTGAGAGACCGCAAGTCCGGAGCGACGCCGCGCCGTCAGTGATCGGCTGGCGCCGCGACGGTGTCGATCTCGACCTCATGCTCGATCAGGTTCGATTTCATTTCGATCAGCATGTCGAGCAGCCGGATGCGATCGGGCTCGGGGATCCCGACCAGCGCCTCCTCGCGCACGTCGGCGGCGAGCGCGAAGATGCGGTCGAGCAACGGGTAGGCCGCTTCGGTCAGATAAAGCAGGTGCGCGCGGCGATCCTTGGGGTCGGCCCGCCGCTCGATCAAGCTTGCCGCCTGCAGCCGGTCGAGAAGGCGGGCGAGGGTGATCGGTTCGAGGTCGAGGATTTGCGCCAGCGCCGCCTGATTGATGCCCTCCTGGCGCGCGAGATAAGCGAGCACCGCGGCTTGCGCCCGGGTCAGACCGAGTGCGGCGGCGCGGGCCCGCTGCTCGAACCGCTTGCGCAGCAGCCGGGCCACGTCGTTGAGGACAAAGCCAAGGGTGCGGCTTGGGATTTCGTGGATCATGGCATCCCCACCAGCAGTCGCGGCGCCGATTATAGGCGCGCTTACCATAACCGGCTCGCGAACCGCGCATGCCAGCCATGTTCGCCGATTGACAGCGCCCGTCGAGGGTGTTGCAGTTAACGCCTCTCACTTAGGCGCTCGCTGATGAAAGCTCCCGCCTTCGACTATGTCCGGCCGCAAAGCCTGAGCGAGGCGGTGGGTTTATTGGCCGCGGGCGGCGGCGAAGCGCGGGTCGTCGCCGGGGGCCAATCATTGCTGGCGCTGATGAATTTGCGAGTTGCCGCGCCCCGGCATTGCTGATCGACATCGCCCGCCTGCCGGAATTGGCGGCTGTCGCCGAGGATGATGACGCCGTGACCCTCGGAGCCGGCATCACCCATGCCATGATCGAGGATGGACGGATGCCGGATCCGTCGCGCGGACTGATGCCGCATGTCGCAGCCGGCCTTGCCTATCGCGCGATCCGCAACCGCGGCACGATCGGCGGCAGCCTGGCGCTGGCCGGCCCGGCAGCGGATTGGCCCGCGGTGCTCGCCGCCCTCGATGCGGAGGTGACCGTGCGCGGGCCGAATGGCCGGCGCGCCGCTGAAATGCACCGAATTCGCCACCGGCATTTTGAAACGCAGCTCGCCGAGGACGAAATCGTCGAGAGCATGCGCATTCCCAAGCTGTCGTCCGAAGCGCGCTGGGGATTATCTGAAGCTCTGCCGTAAATCGGGCGAGTTCGCCAGACGCGCTCGCCGTCGCGGTCGCCGACCGCAGGCGCGGCCATTGCCGGATCGTACTCGGCGCCGCCAACGGCGCGCCGCTGATGTTCGGCCGACGCGTCGCAGGTACCTCGCTGACGACCGCAGCGACCCCGAAGGCTTGCGAGCCGCCATCGCCACCGATCTCGACCATGCCGCCGATCGCCGGCTCGACGATTTCCAGCACAACCTCCTTAAGGTGGCGGCGATGCGCGCGGTGCGCGAGGTGACGGCGTGACCGCGATCCGCCTCGAAGTGAACGGCGCCGCGATCGCCGACGAGGTGCCCCCGCGCCTGTCGCTCGCCGATTTTCTGCGCGAGCGACGCAACCTGACCGGGACCCATCTCGGCTGCGAGCACGGGGTGTGCGGCGCCTGCACGGTCCTGGTCGACGGCGAGCCGGCGCGCGCCTGCCTGATGCTGGCGGTTGCCTGCGACGGGCGCGCGGTGCGAACCATCGAAGGCTTCGCCGATGATACGGTGATGGCGGCATTGCGCGACTGCTTTCACCGCCATCACGGGCTGCAATGCGGCTTTTGCACGCCGGCGATGCTGATCACCGCGCGCGACTTGATCCGCCGCGGGCGGGCCGGCTCGGAGCGCGAGATCCGCGCCGGTCTCGCCGGCAACATCTGCCGCTGCACCGGCTATACCAACATCGTCGCCGCGATCGCCGAGGCAGCGGCGGCGCTGGCCGGGAGGGCGCCCGATGGCGAATGATGCCTGGGGAATAGGCGCCTCGTTGCTGCGCCGCGAAGACGAGCGCCATCTGCATGGCCGCGGCGAATTCGTGTCGGACATCAAACTCCCCGGCACCATGGAGGTCGCCTTCCTCCGCAGCCCGCATGCGCATGCCCGCATTCGCGGGATCACGGCGCCATCCGAAGGCAAGGGCCGCGTCTTTACCGCGGCGGACCTGCCGCGCATCCAGCCGATCCGCGTCGTCACCCAGGCGGCCGGCGCCAAGGCGCCGGCCTGGCCGCCGCTCGCCACCGACAAGGCGCGCTATGTCGGCGAGGCGATCGCCGCCTGCATCGCCCCCTCGCGCGGCCGAGGCCGAAGACCTCGCCGCCGCGGTGTCAGTCGATTTCGAGGTGCTCGACGCCGTCGTCGACGCGCCGCGCGACATGCGCGGCAGCCGTCACCCCGTTCACGAGCAGTGGGGCGACAACCTCTATAGCGAGCGGGTGTTCGAAGGCGGCGATATCGACGCCGCGGCGCGCGCCGCCGAGATCACCGTGACCCGCGAATACCGTATGCACCGGCAATCGGGCGCGTCCGCTCGAAGGCCGCGCCGTGCTTGCCTATCGCGACCACCGGCTCGACGAGGTCGTGGTCTACGCCTCGACGCAAACGCCGCATACCGTGCGCGTTGCCTTGGGCGAGTTTCTCGGCGTCGAACTGCGTCGCATCCGCGTCGTCGCACCCGATGTCGGCGGAGGTTTCGGGCCAAAGGCGCGGCTCTACCCGGAGGAGATCATCCTCGCCGCATTGGCGCTCGAACTCGATCATCCGGTGCGCTGGGTCGAGGACCGCGGCGAGCATCTCCTGACCTCGGCGCATACCCGCGACCATCACTACAAGGTCACCGCCTATGCCGATCGGCAGGGCCGCATTCTCGGCGTCGATGCCGAGATCGTCGTCGATGCCGGCGCCTACGGGCTGTGGCCGCAGGGGCCGTACCAGGAGGCGGCGATGGCGGCGCGCAACCTGCCGGGGCCTTACGCGATCCCGAACTATCGCGCGCGGGCCGCCACCGTCGCGACCAACAAGGCGCCGCTCGGCCCCTATCGCGGGGTCGGCCGGCCGGGGGCGTGCTTTGCGATCGAGCGGACGATCGACGAGGTCGCCCGTGCGGTCGGCCGCGACCCGGTCGAGGTACGGGCGCTGAACATGGTGCGGCCTGAGCAAATGCCGTTCACCACTATCGGCGGCATGCGTTTCGACAATGGCGACTATCCGCGCAGCGTGAAGCTATGCGCCGAGCTATTGGACCTGCCGGCGATTCGCGCGCGGCAACAGCAGGGCGAGACGGACGGCCGCCTCGTCGGCATCGGCTTTGCCGCGTTTGCCGAGCAGACCGCGCACGGCGCCGCCGAGTTCGTCGCCCGCGGTGCGGCGATCGTCCCGGGCTATGAGAGCTGCACCGCGCGGATCCTGACCGACGGCACGCTGGTGCTGATGGTCGGCATCCAGTCGCACGGCCAGGGGCTCGAAACCACCTTGTCGCAAATCGCCTATCAGGAACTGGGCATCGACCCGGCGCGGATCTCGGTGCGCCATGGCGACACGGAAAGCACCGCCTTCGGCTTTGGCACCTTCGCTTCACGCAGCATGGTGATGTCGGGGGGCGCCGTAGCGCGCGCCAGCCGGATATTGCGCGACAAGCTGTGCCAAATCGGCGCGCATCTGATGCAATGCGATGTTGCTTCCGTCCGCTGCGCCGACGGCGTCGTGCTGGGGCCGCAGGGCTCGGTGTCGATCGCCGAGATCGCCAAGGTCGCACATGTCAGGATGGACGGGCTGCCGCCCGGCGTCGATCCGTTGCTCGACGCGACCGCAACCTATGAGCCCGCAGTCGGCACCGGCGTCTTTTCCTACGCGACGCATGGCGCCGTCGTTGCCGTCGATCCGGAGACAGGGTTTGTCGAATTGCTCGATTTCGCGGTCGCCGAAGATTGCGGCACGATGGTCAACCCGATGATCGTCGAAGGCCAGATCCGCGGCGGCGTCGTGCAGGGCATCGGCACCGCGCTCTACGAAGAGATCCCGTATGACGAGCAGGGCCAGCCATTGGCCGGGACCTTCGCCGATTATCTGCTGCCGGGCGCCGCCGAATTGCCGGCGATCAAGATCGGCCACCTGCATACGCCGTCGACCGCCACCGAATACGGCATGAAGGGGATGGGCGAAGGCGGTGCGGTCGCCCCGCCGGCCGCGATCGCCAACGCCGTGCGCGACGCGCTCGCCGCGATCGGCGCCGAACTCAACGAAACCCCGATCACCCCCCGCCGGGTCATCGTCGGCAATCCGCAAGGCGCGCGCGGCGAAAAGGACCTAATCCCTGTGACTTCGAATCAGCCTCAGCGCTCCCAAGGATTAATGACGGGCACGCGGATGTCCGCGAAATCGCTAACGTTGCGGGTGACGATGATCTTGCCGTGAACGGCCGCCGTCGCCGCGATCAGCCCGTCTGCCATCGAACGTGGCCGCTCGGCGGCAAGTCGGCCCCACGCGAGTGCGACATCATCGCTAATCGGCAGAATTCGGTCGCTGTGATCGCCTCGCAGCTGTTCCAGCCACACCGTTAGCGAGGTGGCGGCGCGAATATCCGTTCGGGCCTTGAGCGCAATCCCCTTCATGATTTCGCCAAGCGTGATGACGCTGATATAGATTGCGGAGGGATCGACCGAACGCAGCCAGCTCCGAGCCTCGTTGCTGCTTCGGCGCGCCTCGGACAATACGTTGGTGTCGACAAGATACATTAGAGGTCGACGTCTCGGCCTGTATCGTGCGGGCGGGCATTGATAGCGTCGACCAAATCGTCCGGCCAAGGCTCACCCTCCAGAATATGGTCGACGATCGATGGGCGCGGCGACACGAGCATGGCGAATTCCTTCTCCGATATCACGACGACGGCCGGCTCTCCTCGGACGCTGACATGCTGCGGACCCTGCTCACGGGCTCTATTGACGAGCTCGCTGAAGCGCGCCTTCGCGTCCTGAAGCTGCCAACTCGCGGGGGCGTGGCCGGCATATTTATCAGCCATACTAAAACTTCCTGACTAGACTAACTAGAGTTGATCAAATGGGCTCGGATCGTCAACCTGCTCATAAACAGCATGTCGCCGCGATCTGTAGCGAAGGCTGACGCTATCGTCGTGCTCGGCTGCAAGTCGTCAGCGCGGTTGCGGCGGCGAGTCGGGCACGGGGTTCGGCTTTATCGGGAAGGTGTAGCGCCGGTGCTGCTGCTGTCGGGCGGCGGTAGCGGACCGCGAGCCCGAGGCGGAAATCATGCGCCGCATTGCGCTGCTCGTGCGGATTCCGCAAGCGGCGCTTGCTGATCGAGCCCCATTCGCGCGACACGGTCGGCAACGCGCGCGAAACGGCGCTGCTGTTGCGCGCGCACGGGCTGCGAACGGTGGTGCTGGTCAGCGACCACGCGCACCTGCGACGCGCAGCACCGCTGTTTCGCCTCGCCGGAGTCGCGATCGCCGGCCGATCCGGGCTGCGCGCGCCGTCGCTGCTGCGGGAGATCGTTGCGACGATCCGCGAAATAGCGGCGTTGCCGTGCAGCCTCGTTCGCGCCCTTCTCACCGGGCGAGAAAGCCGGCGGCGATGACCTCGCATTCGGGCGAAAGAGCGAGGCGGATCGGCGGCTGCGGTCATCCGCCATCTCCTTCGACCGCGATTGCGGGGAGCGCAAGGCTCGGCAATAGCCGCCAGAACAACGCCGCTACGACAAGCGTGGCAATTCCGGTCAGCAGGAAGAGGCCGGGAACGCTGACGCCCGCCGCGATCAGCGCGATCGTTGCTGCCGCCGCGAAGACCATCGCCGCCGCGTTGATCACATTGTTGGCGGCGATGGCGCGGGCCCGGTGTTGGCGCGCGCTCGCGGCCTGGAGCAGCGCATACAAAGGCACGATAAAGATCCCGCCCGCGACCGAGATGCCGAGCAGATCGCCGAGGATGCGCCAATGCGCCGGGGACGGCGAGGAACGGGCCGAGGCTGGTCAGCGCGCCGCCGGCTGTCGCGACCGGGCTCGCCAGCCACAGATCGATCGAGAAGAGCCCGATGCCGAGCGCGCCCCACGGCACCGTGCCGGCGCTGATCCGGCCGCGCAAAATCCTGGTGCACAGCAAGGAGCCGAGCGCGATCCCGATCGAGAAGACGGTCAGGAACAGGGTCACCACCGCCTCCTCGCCGCCCAGGATGAAGCGCACATAGCCCGGGAATTGCGACAGATAGACGGCACCCGCCAGCCAGAACCACGAGATCCCGAGCATCGACCGGAACGGAACTACGCTCGCTCGGCGGCTTCGCGGATGACCCGCATAGTCGCGGCGAAGAGGTTCCAGCGCACCGGGCTTTGCGCCGCCGCCGCACTCGTCGGCGGGATCATCAGGCTCGCAGCCCACGCGGCGAGCGCCACCGTCACGATCAATGCCGCGACCAGCAGCGCGCCGTGACGCCCGGCAATCAGCACGCCGGCGATGGTGCCGAGCAGGATCGCGATGAACGTGCCGGCCTCGACCAGCGCGTTGCCGAGCAATAGCTCGTTCGAGGGCGAGCAGATCCGGCAGGATCGCGTATTTGAGCGGGCCAAAGAACGCGGCCTCGACCCCCATTACGCAAAGAATGGCGAGGAGCACGATCGTGCTGCCGGCGACGACCCCCGCAGCGGCGGCCAGCATCAGCGCGATCTCGCTGAGCTTGATCAGCCGGATCAGCCAAGCCTTGTCGTGCTGGTCGGCGAGCTGTCCCGCCGTCGCCGAGCACAAAAAGAACGGCAGGATGAACAACCCGCCGGCGAGCGGGATCAGGATCTGCGCCGACATCTGCCCGGCATCGCCGGCGCGGTAGGCGATCATCAGCACCAGCGCGTTCTTGACCGCATTGTCGTTGAACGCCGACAAAAACTGCGCCCAGAACAGCGGCCCGAACCGCCGCGACGCCAGCAGCGCCCGCGTCCCCGCCGGTTTACCGTACTCTAGCCGAACCGCCGTCATCGGCCCTGTCTCGCATGTCCAATCGATTCACGCGAGCCTCGCGCATGTCTTCAAAAATGGGGTTGGGCTCATCCCCGTGGCGCGAGCACGATCGTCGCGACAAGCGTCTTACGGTTGCACCCGCCGGTCGGCCGCGGGATTGCCCGATTGGCCCCCGGAGAACGGCCGCCCGCGTGCCACCTTCGGCCGTTGCGGCAATTCCTTCTCAGCCATCGTGACATCTCCATCGTTCCGTTGCCGGACGATCGGATCGGCGTCTGGCGGCAAATATGGAATGGGATTATGACATAGTGCCAGACATTGATTCGATAGGCCCGGCGCTTTGAGGCGTAGCTCCAAGCGGATTAGGAGGTGGCGTGGGCTGGTGGAAATGGGACGATATTGCTAAGAAGTTGGGGGTTGGCGAAAGTTTTGCGTCGCGTAAATCCAAGCTTCCCCGTCCCCCTCTCGACGAGAGCGGGACGGCGGAGACGGTTGCCGGCTACCGCGCGGCATTGCAAGAAAGGACGCGCGAGAGCGGGACGGCGCGGCTGGAGGAGGCGGTTGCCAGCTACCACGTGGCGATGCAGGAAGGGACGCGTGAGCGCGATCCGCTCGCCTGGGCGGAGACACAGAACAACCTTGGCAACGCGCTCGTGCGTCTCGGGGAGCGGGAGAGCGGGACGGCGCGGCTGGAAGAGGCGGTTGCCGCCTACCGCGCGGCACTGGAAGAAAGGACGCGTGAGCGCGATCCGCTCGCCTGGGCGGAAACGCAGAACAACCTTGGCAATGCGCTCGTGCGTCTCGGGGAGCGAGAGAGCGGGACGGCGCGGCTGGAGGAGGCGGTTGCAGCCTACCGCGCTGCGATACAGGAAGTGACGCGGGAGCGTGTGCCGCTTCTGTGGGCGGAGACGCAGGACAATCTTGGCAATGCGCTCGTGCGTCTCGGGGAGCGGGAGAGCGGGACGGCGCGGCTGGAGGAGGCGGTTGCCGGCTACCGCGCGGCACTGGAAGAACGGACGCGCGAGCGCGATCCGCTCGCCTGGGCGGAAACGCAGAACAACCTTGGCAATGCGCTGGCGCGTCTCGGGGAGCGGGAGAGCGGGACGGCACGGCTGGAGCAGGCGGTTGCCGCCTACCGCGCTGCGATACAGGCAGTGACGCGGGAGCGTGTGCCGCTTCAGTGGGCGGAGACGCAGAACAATCTCGGCTATGCGCTCGTGCGTCTCGGGGAGCGGGAGAGCGGGACGGCGCGACTGGAGGAGGCGGTGACGGCCTATCGCGCGGCACTGGAAGAAAGGACGCGCGAGCGCGAGCGCGATCCGCTCGCTTGGGCGATGACGCAGAACAACCTTGGCAATGCGCTCGTGCGTCTCGGGGAGCGGGAGAGCGGGACGGCGCGGCTGGAGGAGGCGGTTGCCGCCTACCGCGCGGCACTGGAAGAAAGGACGCGCGAGCGTGAGCGCGATCCGCTCGCCTGGGCGGAGACGCAGAACAACCTTGGCTATGCGCTCGTGCGTCTCGGGGAGCGGGAGAGCGGGACGGCGCGGCTGGAAGAGGCGGTGACGGCCTATCGCGCGGCAGTGGGAGAAAGGACGCGCAAGCGAGAGCGCGATCCGCTCGCCTGGGCGGAGACGCAGAACAATCTCGGCTATGCGCTCGTGCGTCTCGGGGAGCGCGAGAGTGGGACGGCGCGGCTGGAGGAGGCGGTGACGGCCTATCGCGCGGCGATACAGGAAGTGACGCGCGAGCGTGTGCCGCTTCAGTGGGCGGAGACGCAGAACAATCTCGGCAATGCGCTCGCACAGCTCGGGGGGCGGGAGAGCGGGACGGCGCGGCTGGAAGAGGCGGTTGGCGCCTACCGCGCAGCATTGAAGGAAAGGACGCGCGAGCGTGTGCCGCTTCAGTGGGCGATGACGCAGAACAACCTCGGCTATGCGCTCGTGGGCCTCGGGGAGCGGGAAAGGGGACGGCGCGACTGGAAGAGGCGGTGACGGCCTATCGCGCGGCAATGCAGGAACAGACGCGCGAGCGTGTGCCGCTTCAGTGGGCGATGACGCAGAACAACCTCGGCAATGCGCTCGTGGGCCTCGGGGAGCGGGAGAGCGGGACGGCGCGGCTGGAGGAGGCGGTGACGGCCTATCGCGCGGCAATAGAGGAATTTAATGCGGGATGGGCAGAAGGGCTGCTAGCGACTGCGCAAGCAAGTTTAATCCACGCAGAGCAAATTATATCAGAGCGGCGAATACGAGTGCGGTCGCTGTGATTACTGACCGAGGATCTCGACGACGCCTTTGCTCGGAAGGTTTAAAAGCGAAATGCCCACGGCCCCACGGGGAGGCGTAAACCTACCAGAACCCAGCGATCCCTTTGCGCGCTGGTTTGGCGTCGCCGCAGTCGGTATTTGGGCGCTGGTCGTCCAAAGCTTTGCAGACCCATGGAATAAGGTGGGAGCTATTTTATCTCCCGGGGTGGGGTATATTCTCGGTCAGGCATTGCAGGTAGGCATAGATTGCTTCGCTAATATGTCCTCGACGAGAAGGCAGCGCATCGATTTAGAGAATGTCACTACGAAGCTTGATAAGCTATATAGAGAACGAAGTGACGCACAAGCAAATGGTGCTAACAATGCTGTCATAGTTCTTATTGAGAACTCTATCTCTTTTACCCAAGAAGAAAAAATAAAAATCATATCGCCCCCGGTTAGAAGGGGGGGTAGGCGCGGGGGCGACGATGACCGGCGATAAGCCGGATCGGACGGCGGTGGGTCGGGCCGGTGCGGACCGCATTCTCGCGGGGAGAGTCGGGTTTCGCGCTTCTGAAATGGCGGCGGGAATGTAATGTCGGCAGCAATCCGAGGCTCCCATTTGCGGCATCGATGGTGCTCGCGCTAAATTTGTCGCGTGTTCAACGCGCCCCTCACCCCGACCCTCTCCCCGTGATCCCACGATCAAGTCCGGGGGGGGCGCGGGAGAAAAATGGCACGGTACGAGGGTAACCCAGGGGCTCGTGAGCATGGTTGAGGCGCAGGCGGCGGAGTTCGCGCGGTTCGGGGTCGAGCCGGGGTGGGCGTTTGCGATCCGGCACCGGGTGCGCTGGAGCGAATGCGACCCGTTCCAGCATGCCAATCACCGCGCCTATTTCGAGTGGTTCGAGGAGGCGCGCAATCGTTACCTCGAGACCGCGGGTCTGCCGGAGCTGTCGGCGGGATCGCCGGGGCCGGTCATGGCCGAGACCAGCATCCGCTATCACCGACCGCTCGCCTATGGCGACGAAATCCTGATCAGCGCCCGCACGGTCCGGCTCGGCAATACCAGCTTCGAGATGGAATATGCGGTTTGGCGCGACGGGTTGTGCGCGCTCGGGCGGGCCGTGCTGATCCTCGTCGTCAACGCCACCGGCGAAAAGACGCCGCTGCCATCGGCATTGCGCCGGGCTATGCTGGCCCGCGACCCCGGCGCCGTGGAGAGCGCCCGAACCGAAGGAATATCGGGATGAACCGCGCCGTCATCGTCATCTGCGACAGCTTGCGCCGCGATCTGATGACGCCCGCCGATGCGCCGTTCCTTGACCGAGCTTGGCCAGCGCTCGGCGCAGTTCGTCAACCATGCGGGTGTATTCCCGTCGACGACGCGGACGAGTGCGGCGTCGATCGCGACCGGCTGCCTGCCGGCGCGCCATGGTCTGCTCGGCAACACGATGGCGCTCGACGAAGGCGGCGGGCTGGTCTGCCTGTCGGTCGGCAAGCCCGATTTCCGCGACCGCCTGCACCGCGCCACCGGCCGCACCTTGCACATGCCGACGATGGCCGAACGCCTTGCCCGCGCCGGCGAAACCGCAATCGCGTTTTCGAACGTGTCGCCGGGGGCCGCGTATTTTCTCGATCCCGACGGCCATGGCTGGGTCTACAACGCCGCCGGCAGCTTCGGTCCCGGACGCCGGTCATTGCGGGCCGAGGAGGGGCTGGCGGTCGCCAAGGGCGACGCCGGCGACACCGCCGTGACCGAACGCTTTTGCGCCGAGGTGCTGAGTGAGCGCGCCCCGGCGCTGGCCTTGCTGTGGCTGTCGGAGCCGGACTACACCGGCCATCACACGCCGTTGGGCTCTCCGGCGCATCGCGCGGCGATCGGCAGCGCCGACCGGAATGTGCGCCGGGTCGCCGAAACCGTCGCCAGGCTCGATCCCGATGATGAGGACATCCTGTTCGTCGTCGGCTCGGATCACGGCATGGAGAGCGTCGATGAGACGATCGACCTCGACGCGCTGTTGGTCGCGGCTGGGTTGAAGCGCGCGCCGGGATCGTCGGAGGTCGTCGTCGCGCCTAACGGCACCGCGGCGTTGATCTATTTTGCCGAGCCGGAGAGCACGCTCGTCGGCGAAATCGCACGGTTTCTCGAAGCCGAGCCGTGGGTCGGCCGCGTCTTCACCGGCGGCGCTCTCGACGGAATCGGCTTGCCGATGGGCTCGCCGGCGCGGATTGCGATCACCCTGAAGGCCGACGACCGCGTCAACCCGCACGGAGTTTCCGGCCACAGCCATATTGTCCGCGATTCGATCGGAGTCGAAGGACATCACCGGCTTCGGCCAGCATGGCGGCCTCGGCGCCAACGAGCAGCGCCCGTTCCTGTTCGTCCATGGCGGCGGCTTTGCCGCGGGGACCTATCACTCAGCGCTCGTCGCTGGTCGACATCGCGCCGACGGTACTTCGCCATCTGGGCCTGGCCGCCGCCGGTCTCGACGGCCGCCCCCTGCCCCGCCACCCAACCGCCGCCTAGCCCGACCCCGGCGTCTCTGAGCGGTCAGCCATCAAGCAACGCAGCGAGCAGCGCGTGCGGCGACGAAGAGAAGGGGTTCGTTACGGTAAGCCCACTCCAGGTGAAGCCATCCTGGAGATCTTCCGAAAGCAGCAATCTGCAACCGGCCTGAGCCGAGGCGGCGAGGATCACGGCATCCCAGATTCCGAGCCGGTGATCGGTTGCGAGACCAATGGCGGCGGCTGCAACCGCGGGAGAAGTTTCGGCCACCGGAAACGCATCGATCCAACCGAGGACGGTCAACCGGGCCTCGGCTCGAGATTGCGCGGCCTTGCGCACCAGGACATTGTAGAGTTCGCCCAAGGTCTGCGCCGGCAATACAGTGTCCTCCACCGACAATTTGCGCAGCAGCCCGAGTGCTGCCATCTTTCGTTGCAATCCGTTGACGCCCGCCGCATAGACCAAGACATTCGTATCGAGGGCTACCCTCACGGCTCATCCTCGTAAAGCTCGTCGCGGATCCAGGGTCCGATGTCGGTCACCGGCTGGGCCTCCAAGCGAGCGAGCAACGCCTCTTTGGCTTTGGCGGCCGTCGCGTCTCCATCGGGAATGGGACCGATCCGAGCTACCGGTCGCCCATGCGCCGTTATCACGTAGCTGCGCCCTTCACGGATTGCCCGCAGCAGCTTCGAGAAGCTCCGATTCGCCTCGGCTGCGGTGATCGTCTCGTCCATCGCCATAGACAGATTAGTTAGATTCACTAATTTGTGATAGGCAAAGCTGAGATCAAGCATCGGGACGCTGTTTCGAGCCGCTCGAAGCGCGCTATGCTTGCCGGCGCCGGGTGAGGCGGAGTGAGGGAGGATGCGATGGCGCGCAAGGAAATGGCGGTCGACAGTGTGGCCGAGGCCTATCTAACGCTGCTTGCAGAGCGCGGGGTCGAATATCTGTTCGCCAATGCCGGCACCGATTTCGCTCCGCTGGTCGAGGCCTTCGCCAAAGCAGCGCGGACCGGGATGCCGGTTCCCCGGCCGGTTATCGCCACCCACGAGAATTTGGCGCTGTCGATGGCCCATGGCTATGCGATGGTCACCGGACGGGTCCCGGCGGTCATGGTGCATGTCAGCGTCGGCACCGCCAACGGCGTGTGCGCCGCCTTCAACGCCGCGCGCGAGAATGTGCCGATGCTGTTCACCGCCGGCCGCTCGCCCTTGACCGAGGAGGGCATGGCCGGCGCGCGCGACGTCTACATCCACTGGGCGCAGGAGATGTTCGACCAGGCCGGGATGGTGCGCGAGATCGTCAAATGGGATTACGAACTGCGCAACGGCCAGCAGCTCGAAACCGTGGTCGATCGCGCTCTCGCCGTCGCCACCAGCGCGCCGCAAGGCCCGGTCTATCTGTCGTTGCCGCGTGAGGTGCTGGCGTCGCCGCTGCCCGGCTTCGCCTACGACATGCCGGGCCGCCGCGTTGCGGCCTCGCCGCCCGGTCCCGACAGAGCGGCGATCGACGAGGCCGCGCGAATTCTCGCCGCGGCGGAAAATCCGCTGATCATCACCGCCAGCGCCGGTCGCGATCCCGCGGCGGTCGCGGCGCTGGGCGATCTCGCCCAGCGCTTTGCGATCCCGGTCGTGCAGCACCGGCCGCGCCATCTGTCGCTTGCCGCCGACCATCCCTGCCATCTCGGCTATGACGCGACCCCGTATCTCGACGATGCGGACGCGATCCTGGTGCTCGAATGCGACGTCCCCTGGGTCCCGAGCCTCAAGGCGCCGCGGCCGCGATGCAAAATCGTCCATCTGGGCGTCGATCCGCTGTTCTCGCGCTATCCGATTCGCGGATTTCCGTGCGACCTCGCGGTGACCGGTGCGCCGGCGACGGCATTGCCGGAACTCGCCGCGGCGCTCGACCGCCACATCGCCAAATCCGCCGTCGACGCGCGACGGCAGCGGGTTGCCGGGCTCGCGGAAGCACAGCGCGCCGGCTGGCAAAAAACCCGCGAGACGGTCGCCGGCCTGCGCCCGATCCACATGGCCTGGGCCAGCGCCTGCATCGCCCGCGCCAAGCCCGAGGACGCAATCCTGGTCAACGAATATACGCTGATGACCGAGCATTGCGGATCGAATCTGCCGGGCAGCTATTTCGGGTCGAGCCCGGCCTCGGGGCTCGGCTGGGGCGGCGGGGCGGCGCTCGGCGCGAAGCTCGCGGCGCCCGACCGGCTGGTCATCGCCACATTGGGCGACGGCTCGCATTTGTTCGGCAATCCGGTGGCGCTCCACCACGCCGCCGCAGCGCATGACCTGCCGGTGCTGTTCGTGATCATGAACAATTCGATGTGGGGGGCGGTGCGGCGGGCCACCAGCGCGATGTACCCGCAGGGCGAGGCGATGCGCAGCAACAAGCCGCCGCTGATCGACCTCGACGAACTGCCGGCCTTCGAACAGGTCTGCGCCGCCGCCGGGGGCTATGGCGAGCGAGTCGAGGACCCGGCAGCCCTGCCGGGTGCGCTCGAACGCGCGCTCCACGCGGTCACGATCGACCAGCGTCAGGCGCTTCTCAACGTCATTTGCCGCGGGCCATGAGCCCATCCTCGCCAGCGCAATCCGCGGTCGGGCATGGCGCGATTTGCCAAGCGCGGCATTGCGCGGGATAGTGCTCTCTTCGGGGACAACAGCGAGATCACGAGATGAGCCCTGTGCGCGAGCTTCTCGACGATGCCATTGCGCTGCACAAGGACGGGCTGAGCCCGGGCAGGATCGGGCTGGCGCTGACCGACCGCTGGGAGGCCGAGCAATTGGGGGCCGGCGGCGAAGTGCGCCGGACCCGGTCCAAGACCGGCGCTCTCGAGCTGCGCTTTCCGAGCGGCGAGAGGATCGTGTGGGACGGCGCCGCCTGGAGCTACCTGCCGGCGTGAAGTCGCGAGCCTGCAACCGGTCATGTCGCGGTGCAAAGGCTGCCGTTTTGGCCATCGCTCTGGTGTTTCCGGCGGCGGGCGGCGCCTGCCGGCGCCGATGAGATTACGGCGGTCTACAGCGCCTATTGGGCGGGCCTGCCGGCAGCGGAGATTCGGCTGAAGCTGCGTGGCGGCAAAATCGCCTATGACGACGAGATCGAGATCCGCACAGAGGGACTGCCGCGCCTCGTCAGCCATTTTGACGGAATCGCGCGCGCCACCGGGCGAATCGTCGCCGACCGGGCGGCAGAGCCGGCGCGCTACGATGCCCTTTTTGATCTGCGCAAGCGGCGCAACAATCGCGTCAGCATGCGATTTGTTGCCCGTGGCGATGCGATCGTGGCCGAGCGCGGCGCGGACGACACCAGCCGCAAGCCGCCGCTTGCCGAAGCCTTCCGCCGCAGCGCGGTCGATCCGCTGACGGCGGTCGAGCGCCTGCGCCTGGCAATCGCAGCCGGAGCCGGCGTGGCGAACCGCAACTTTTCGATCCCGGTCTATGACGGCGCACGGCGCTTCGACGTTCTCGCGCGCGTTCTCCCCAAAGAGGATCAGGCCGACGGGCCTCGTGCGGGTCGCGCTGAGCTTGCACCCGATCGCCGGCTTCAAGGGGGAATCGAGCGATGTCGGCGATCCCGACGACGCCCCGCGCCCGGTCGCGCTGACCTTGACCGACGATCCGCTACTATTGCCGACATCGATCATGGTCCGGGTGTTCTCCCTGCCGCTCGTGGTTCGGCTCGACCATTTCTGCATCGCCTCGGCGCCGTGCTAAAAATCCGCATCGTGGATTGGCCCGTCGCTACCGATCACCCCGGCGGCCGCTCAGCGCCAGTGACGATGCCAGCGGCCGTGCGGGTGATGATAGAACGGGCGGCCCCAATATACGCCCGCCGGATAGACATAGGGATAACCATAATAATATGAATAGGGATAGCTGTAATAAACCGAATAGGGGTAATAGTAGGGCGCTGGAGCGTAGTAGCCCCAAGCCCCGGGCACCCCGATCCCAACCCCAACAAAGACCCCTGCCTCAGCCGGCGCTGTCCGCAAGGTCAAGGCGGCGAATCCAGCCAGGACAATGCCGGTCATGACAAGCTTCCGAAGCCACGGCTTTCGATTGGGTGCGGTCATCTCTTACCCCCGTGTCCAGCGCGGCGACAAGCGCCGCCTGATTACTTATTAATAGGAGAGAGGACATTTTCATCCCCGGCGCACCTGTGGTGCAGCCGTGGCAAAATCGTGACCGTGGGATAGGCGTCGCTCCGCCGTTAGTGCTGCAGCACTAACGGGCAGTCCCGCTCCGTTTTGGCTCCTTCAGCGGTCTCTTGACCGGCGGCCGGCGCTACGCGCAGGCTGGGTCGTAATCCCCGGAAGCGGCCACTACGAGGATGACCCGATGACCGACCCGATCCGGCCGTTCGCGCGCAGTCCGCTGGGCGCGCAACCGCCTTACCTGCATCCCGACTACGGCAGCACGGTCAAGCGCGCGCCGAAAAACCCGCCGATCCGGCTTGAGCAGACCTTGACGGAGGTGACCGGCCCGGTCTTTGCCGACGGCTGGGCCGGGCCGGACGCGGTCGATTTGACCCGGGCTCATAAGGGGGCGCCGCTCGGCGAGCGGATCATCGTTGCGGGACGCGTTCTTGACGAGGATTCAAGGCCGGTGCCGGGAACCCTGGTCGAGCTGTGGCAATGCAACGCCGCCGGCCGCTACCGCCATCCGGTCGATCAGCACGACGCACCGCTCGACCCAAATTTCGACGGCGTCGGACAGGTCGTGACCAATGAGCGCGGCGAATACCGCTTTCTGACGATCAAGCCCGGCGCCTATCCCTGGCGCAACACCCACAATTCGTGGCGGCCGGCGCACATCCATTTCGGCGTCTTCGGACCGGCTTTTGCCACCCGGCTGATCACCCAGATGTATTTTCCCGGCGACCCGCTATTGGCTTTCGATGCGATCTATCTCGGCACCCCCGACAAGGCGGCGCGCGAGCGGTTGATCTCGGTCTACGACCCGAACCTCAGCGAGGCGGAGTGGGCGCTCGGCTATCGTTTCGACATCGTGTTGCGCGGCCGTGAGGCGACGCCGATGGAAAGCGCGTGAGATGGCCGGCAAACTGATCATCACGCCATCGCAGACGGTTGGCCCGTTTTTTCACCTGGCGCTCGACCGGCCGGATTGGGCCGATCTCACCGGAGGAAATCCTTCCGGCGAACGGATCGTTGTCGAGGGGCGGGTAATCGACGGCGACGGCGCCGCGGTCGCCGATGCCTGCCTCGAATTGTGGCAGGCCAACGCCGTCGGCCGTTACGCCCATCCCGACGATACGAGGACCGACAAGCCGCTCGACCCGAATTTTCGCGGGTTTGGCCGGGTGTCGACCGATGCCGATGGCGGCTTTCGCTTTACGACGATCCGGCCGGGGGCGGTGCCGGGCCGCGGCAACGCGTTGCAGGCGCCGCACATCGCTGTGGCACTCTTTGCCCGCGGGCTGCTGAAGCAGCTCTACACGCGCGTTTATTTCGCCGATGAACCGGCCAACGCCGGCGATCCGGTGCTGTTGTCGATCGACGATCCGGCAGTCCGTCAGACCCTGATCGCCACCCGCCGCGACGGACCCGGCCCACCGACATATCGGTTCGACGTCATCCTGCAAGGCGCGCGCGAGACCGCCTTCTTCGATCTCTGACCCGGCCGCCAACGTCCGCCTTCAGAGCATTTGGCCACCGTCGACAGCGATGTTCTGGCCGGTGACCCAACCGGCGAGCGGCGAGCACAGGAACAGTGCTACCCGCGCCACCTCCTCCGGCCGGCCCAGACGCCCGAACGGGATGCTGCGGAGGATCGCGCTATAGAGGTTGGGGTTGTGGTTCTTCGCCCGCTCCCAGGTGCCGCCGGGAAACTCGATTGAGCCAGGAGCGATGCAATTGACGCGGATGCCCTTGCGCGCGAATTGGGCGGCTGTCGTCTGGGTGTATTCAAGGATCGCGGCCTTGACGGCGCCGTAAGGTGGGGTGCGGGCCGACGCGCGAAACCCTGAAATCGACGAGATGTTGAGGATCGACCCGGCCTCGGATTGTTCAAGAAAAGGCAGTGCCGCCCGCGTCGCCCGCACTGTCGCCATCAGATCGACCGAGATGCTGACTGCCCAGCCGGCCTCGTCGTCGCTGGTGCCGAAACCCGAAGCGTTGTTGACCAGGATGTCGATCCCGCCGAGCGCGCCGGCTGCTTCGTCGATATAGCGCGCGACCGCCGCTGCATCGGCGAGATCGCAGACCGCCGCATGCGCCGTGCCGCCATGCTGCGCAATGTCCTCGCGGGCTGCCGCCTAACGCCTCCGCCCCGCGCGCGCAGATCGACACGCCGGCCCCGGCCTCGGCGAAAGCGAGCGCGATCGCCCGCCCGATGCCCCGGCTGCCCCCGGCCACCACCGCCCGTTTGCCGGCCAGATCGATGTTCATGACGCCTCCGCCTCTCGGTCCGGCTCATTTCTCACTGTGTTCCGGGGTGATGTCGACGGTGCTGCCCTCGGTGCGGCTGGCGACAGCGGGCCCGTCAGTCCGCGGATATCGGTCAGTAGCCGTAGCGGCGCTGGCGCTCTTGAAAGGATCGGATCGCGCGCAGGAAATCGATCTTGCGCAACGCCGGCCACAACACATCGGTGAAATAGTATTCGCTGTGGACGCTCTGCCACATCAGAAAACCGGAGAGGCGGACCTCACCCGAGGTGCGGATGATCAGGTCGGGGTCGGGGAGTCCGGCGGTGTAGAGATGGCGGGCGATGGCCTCCGGCGTGACGTGGTCGATCGCCTCGGCCAATGTCGTCTGCTCGGCGGCCAGGCAAGCGAGCAGCGCGCGCACGGCGTCGGAGATCTCCTGGCGGCCGCCATAGGCGACGGCGATGTTCAGCTCAAACCCGTCATATCCCGCGGTGGCGCGCTCGGCCGCGGTGATCGCCGCCAGAACCGGCGCCGGCAGCATTGCCAGGCAGCCGATCGCGCGGACGCGGACCCGCCGACGGTGGATCGCGGGATCGTCGGCCAGCGCGGTCAGCTTGGCTGCAACCGAGGCCAGGATGCCGGACACCTCGGCCGCCGGCCTGTGGAAATTTTCGGTCGAGAACACCCATAGGGTGACCGTCGGAATGCCCAGCTCGACGCACCACTCCAGGACTTCGTCGAGCTTCTCGGCGCCGAGATCGTAGACCGCGCGCGGCTCGGTGATGCCGAGCGCGCGGCCGTGACGGCGGTTGCCGTCGAGGATGATGCCGATATGGCGCGGCCGCGACTGCCGCCGCACGCCGCGAACCAGCCGCCGAGCGTAGAGATAATAGAGGAGCCGGAGCATCGGCCGCAGCGCAGCGTCCCCCAGCGCCGGAGCGCGGGCAAGCCCGCCGCGTAACGGCAGCCGATCGATGAATTCGCTCAAATTATCGCAAGCCCATGACGAATCCGTTAAATCGACCCGCCGCGCGGGCGGGCCTAAGTGTGAGGTGGGAATCCGCGGCGCGACGGCTGCCAAAAACGCCGAATGATTTCGAGGATCAGGTTCAGCGGTAAGCCGCGCATGCCGTCATTCGAGAAACGATGCTCGGAGAAAAAACCGGGCTCGTCGGCGAGCCGGGTCTGCTCGGGGACTTCCGGAAAACCCGGTCATGCCGGGGTCACGGCACCTCATCAAGTAGAAGAGCCGAAATAGTCCATTGCCGCGACCCCTCGCGTTCCCGCTGACCAGCCTCAGGGGACGTGGTGCAAGGTGATCGCGCCGATGCCAGCCGCGACATTGAGCCCGGTATTGCCTTCGATACTCAACGGCTGCAGCGAAATCGACCGATTCGAACCGCCAATCAGCACATTGGCGCCAACCCCGACCCCGACGGTCGCACTGGCCGTGGCACCGCCATAACTCCCGGCTAGCGCGCCCGGCGCTATGTTGGTGGTCGGCGCCAGCACGGCCCAGACCAGCACGCCGCCTTGAGTGTAGCCGATGTCGACGCCAAATTTCGAAATGCTGCCGTTGTAACGCTCGGGAGGACGACCGGCCCCAGAAAAGACGCAACGGAGCGCTCTTGACGAGCCAAACACAAAGCCCCAGCCGCTGGCAACGTTGCAGTTCAATGTGCCGACCCGAACTCCTGATTGGGCTTGCGCCGGCGTCGCCTGCGTGGCGAGGCCGGCCGCCAGGCCGATTGCGCCGATTGCCAAACCAACTTTTTTGAACATTCCGATGACCCCCAATTCGCGGGAAAATCCCCGCCGGCCGGATTTTGCCTGCTTCCGCGCCGATTTGCTATGGGCAGCGCGCCGCACCCTCGCGGTTTTCCGCGGCGAATTTCGGCGCTTGCCTACCGCAGCCGGCACTTTGCCATTGTGTGCCGGCTGAACCAGGCGGGCCTTCTCGCCGGCGCCGAGGTCTGCTACAAGACATGTTATAATATTGCACGAGTTGCTACAGCGGTATGCGCGATCTGATTATCGGCCGGCTCGTCGCTTTTGCCATGGCGATTTCCACAGCGCAGGCTCAACCGGCCGAGCTGGCTGCACCAACCAAGCCGATCACGGTCGTTGCCGCCGAAAATTTCTATGGCGACATCGCCCGGCAGATCGGCGGCGCCCAGGTCGCGGTCACCAGCATCCTGGCCAACCCGGACCAGGACCCGCACGAATTCGAGGCGAGCCCGTCGACGGCGCGGGCTTTCGCCAATGCCATGGTCGTCATCGTCAACGGAGCCGGATATGACGGGTGGGCGGAGAAGCTTCTGTCGGCGTCACCCGCCGAGTCGCGCGCGGTCGTCGTCGTCGCGGCGCTCGTCCACAAGACGGCCGGCGACAATCCGCATGTCTGGTACGACCCCGCCGCGATGCCGGCCTTGGCCGAGGCCCTCTGCGGCCTGTTCGCAAAACTCGATCCGGTTCATCAGGCCGATTACGCCCAGCGTCTCACGACATTCCGACGGTCGATCAAGCCGCTCGACGACCGAATCGCCGAGATGCGCACAAAATATTCAGGTAAGCCGGTGACCGCGACGGAGCCGGTCTTCGGCTACATGGCGGCGTCCTTGGGTCTCGACATGCGCAACCCCGGGTTCCAGCTTGCGGTCATGAACGACACCGAGCCCAGCGCCGGCGCCGTTGCGGCCTTCGAAAATGATCTTCGCGCGCGGGCCGTCAAGGTCTTGCTCTATAACAGCCAAACCAGCCAGGCGCTGACCCAGCGGATGCAGAAAATCGCGACGCAAGCCGGCGTGCCCGTGGTCGGCGTGACCGAGACCGAGCCGCGAGGGAAGGATTACCAAGAGTGGATGCTGTCGCAGCTGAACGCGCTCGACCGCGCGCTGGCTCGCTAGAGGGGTTTGCGATCGAGCTCGACCGAGTGACGGTCCCCCGGGGGGCGCGCACCGTTCTCGCAGATGTCAGCGCGGCGATACGGTCCGGCGAGTTCATCGCAGTCCTCGGTCCGAACGGCGCCGGCAAAACCACATTGATGCAGGCCATCCTGGGTCTGCTGCCGCCGGTTGCCGGCGAGATCAGGATCTTCGGGGCAAAGCCGCGGCGCGGCGATTGCGCGGCCGGATATTTGCCACAGCAGCGCGCCACCGTTGCAGACCTTCCGCTGCGCGGCTGGGATTTCGTGGCCAGCGCCCTGAACGGCGAGCGTTGGGGCTTGCCGCTGATCGCTCGCGGCGGCCGGCGGGAGGTGGACCAGGCGCTCGAAACCGTCGCCGCGCAAAGCCTCGCTCGCCGGTCCTTGCGCGAACTTTCGGGTGGCGAACTCCAGCGGCTGCTGCTCGCCCAGGCGCTGCTCGGAAAGCCAAGGCTGCTGCTGCTCGACGAGCCGCTAATCAGCCTCGATCCGCATTTCCAGCAAACGGTCGTCGCGCTGGTCAGGCAAATCCAGCAAGACCGCGGCATTACCGTCCTGTTTACCGCGCATGACCTGAACCCGCTGCTTGGCGTTGTCGATCGGGTGCTTTATCTGGGGCACGGGCATGCCGCGCTCGGCACGGTGGACGAAGTGATCACCGACGCGGTGTTGTCCGGCCTTTATCAGACGCCGATCGAGGTGTTGCGGGTAAACGGCCGCATTGTGGTCGTCGCGGGGCATGGCCCGATCGAGGCGGAAGCCCATCGACACGATGACTATGGCCACAATGTTTGAATACGACTTCATGCGCACCGCCTTTATGGCGGGAGGCGTCGTCGCGATCGTCGCCGGGACGGTCGGGTATTTCCTGGTGCTGCGAAATCTGACCTTTGCCGGCCATGCCCTGTCGCATGTCGGCTTCGCCGGCGCGACCGGCTCGGTGCTGCTCGGCATCGGAGCGCTGTGGGGCCTGCTCGCCTTTACCTTGGCGGCCGCAGTCGCGATGGGCTTGCTCGGCGATCGGCTGCGCAATCGCGATGTCGCGGTCGGGATTATTTTGTCGCTGGCGCTCGGTCTCGGTGTGTTTATTTTTGTACCTTTACACCACCAGCGCGAGCGAGGCGACGGCGATCCTATTCGGCAACTTGCTCGGGGTTGGCGTCGAGACGTTGTGGGGTCTGCTGGGATTGAGTGTGGTCGGCATGTTCGCACTCGCGGCGATTTCGCGGCCTCTGCTGTTCGCCACCCTGGCGCCCGAGCTAGCCGAAGCCAAGGGCGTGTCGCTCCGCCTCGTCTCCGTGATGTTTCTTGCGATCGTCGCCGTCGCCGTGGCAGAGGCGGCGCAGGTCGTCGGCGTGCTGCTGGTCTTCGCGCTGATGGTCGGGCCGGCGGCCGCATCCTTGCGCTTGGCCTCGCGGCTGCGCGCGGGCATCGCCCTCTCGGTCGTTCTCGCCCTCGCCGAGACCTGGGGTGGCATTATCTTGGCCTATGTCACCGACTGGCCGACGACATTCTGGATCGTGCTGCTGAGCTGCCTCGTCTATTTCCTCAGCTTTGCGAAAAGCCCCACCGCCTCTTTCGCTGGGTGACAGCCGCACGGTACCGCTTCGCGATCGAGGAATTGACACTCGAATGGGCCGAGCAGCTCAGGCACGCTGATCGGGCGGGAGTTGGAGGCGGTAGCCGACGCCGAGCTCGGTCAGGATATGGGTCGGCCGGGTCGGGTCGGGTTCGAGCTTTTGCCGTAGCCCGCGGATGAACACCCGCAGATATTGCACCTCGTCGGCCTGAGCCGGCCCCCACACCTCGCGCAACAGCTGGCGATGGGTCAATACCTTGCCGGCATGCATGACCAGATGGCGCAAGAGGTCAAACTCCTTGGGCGATAATTTGATCTCGTGGCCGGCGCGGGTGACGTGGCGGCGCACCAGGTCGACCGCCAGATCGCCCGAGGCAAAGACCGGCAATTCGCCCTGCGCTTGAAACGCATGGCGCAATGCCGCGCGCAGCCGCGCCATCAGCTCGGCCATACCGAACGGCTTGGCGACATAGTCGTCGGCGCCGAGATCGAGTGCCGCAACCTTTGCGCGCTCGTCGTGGCGCGCCGACAGCACCACGATCGGCACCTGCGAGGCCTTGCGGATCTCGGCGATTAGCTCGATCCCGCTGTGGTCCGGCAGGCCGAGATCGAGGATCACCAGATCGGGCTTCTCTACGGCCAGGGAGCGCAGACCGGCGGCGGCGGTCTCGGCTTCGGCGACGCGGTAGCCGGCGGCGGTCAGGGTAGTGCGCAACAGCCGCCGGATCGGCGGTTCGTCATCGACGACGAGGACGGTCGGGTCCCTAGCCATGAGCCAAGGCGGATTGCCGCTCGGCGGCGATTTCGGGCACCACCGGCAAGCGGATCGTCAAGACGGCACCGGAGCGGTCGCGGCGGTTGCGGGCCACGATCCATCCGCCCAACGCCTCGACAAAGCCACGGCAGATCGCCAGCCCCAGCCCGGTTCCAGCGCGGCGCCGATCCTGCGCCTGCACCCGATAGAATTTATCGAAGATGCGCTCGAAATCGTCGGGCGGTATTCCCGGCCCCTCGTCGACGACCTCGATCTCGACCAATTCGCCGTCGCGGCTCGCCCGGATCTCGATGCGGCTGCCGGCCGGTGAATATTTCGCGGCATTGTCGAGCAAGTTGAACAGCACCTGGTCGAACAGCACCACATCGAGCCGCAACATCGGCAACTCCGGCTCGACGGTCACCTCGACATGGTGGCGGGCGACAACATTCGCAGCCCGCTGCAACGCCGCGCCGATAATCTCGCCGACATCGATCAGATCGAGCTTCAGCTCGATCGCGCCTGATTCGAGTCGGGTCATGTCGAGCAGGTTGGAGACGAAGCGGTTCAACCGTTCAGCCTCGTCCTGCAACGTCGCCAGCAATTCCTCACGTTCCGCGGCGCCGTATTTCTCCGGGTAGCTGCGCAGGCTCGAAACCGCGCCCATGATCGAGGCCAGCGGGGTGCGCAGATCGTGTGAGATCGAGGTCAAGAGGGCCGCGCGCAGCCGCTCGGTCTCCGCCAGCACCCGCGCCTGGTCGAGCCCCTTGGCCAGCGAGATGCGCTCGATCGCCACCGCCGCCTGATCGCCAAGCGCGTCGAGCAGGCGCCGCTCGTCGGGGGTCAGCAGCGGCCCCGGGGTTTCGCGGTCGATGCCGAGCACGCCGACCGGGCCGCTGCCGGTGCGCAGCGGGAGGAACAGCCGCTTGCCGCCCGGCAAGGTGTCGGCGCCGCGCCCGGCCGGGCGGTTGTGCTCCCAGGTCCAGCGCGCCGCCGCCATGTCGGCGGCGTCTAGCTGGTCCTCGGGCGGATAGCCGGAGGCGACCTCGAGGCCCTCCCCGTCCCCGACCGGCATCAGCAGCACAGTGCGCACGTTCAGCATCGAGGCGATCTGAAAGGCCGTCGCCCACAACAGATCGTCGAGCGCGCCGATCCCGGCGACCTTGCGGCTGAAGGCGTAAAGCTCGGCCGTCGTTTTGGCCCGCGCCCGCGCGGTCACCACCTGTCGGCGGGTCGCAGCGGTCAGATTGCTGACAATAATTGCGACGATCAGAAAAAAGAACAGCGCAACCACATTTTCCGGGTCTCCGACCGAGAACGTGTAAAGCGGTGGCAGAAAGAAGAAGTTGTAAGCGAGTACGCTAAGGATGCAGGCGAACAGTGAAGGTAATAGACCCCAAGCGACGGCCGAGGCCAAGACTGCGGTCAAAAACACCAGGGAGATGCTCTGCACCGCAATGAATTCCTTGAGCAACAGTCCGATGCCGAGGGCAATCGCGACGCCGCCGGCGCTGCCGAGATAGGGGCCGACCCGCACTGTCTCCGTTGTCGGGTGGGTCGCCACAGATTTCGCGGGTACCGGTTCCTCGGCATCGGCTGAAATGACGTGCAGGCTGATCTGCCCGGTCTTGCGCATCAGCTCGCGGACCACCGAGCCATGCACCATCTCGAACCAGCGCGAGCGGGCCGACTTGCCGATGACGATCTGGGTGATGTTGTTGGCGCCGGCATAGGCGACGAGTTCGTCGGCGATGTTGCGACCGGGGATCGTAATCGTCGATGCACCCAGGCGCTCGGCCAGCCGCAGATGGTCGGCGATGCGGTCGCGCTCGACATCGCTGAGCCGCTGGGTGCGCGCGGTCTCGACATAGATCGCGGTCCACGGCACGCGCAGGCGATCGGCGATCCGCCTTGCATAGCGAATCAGCCCTGCCGTGCTTGGCGCCTCGCTGACGCAGACCAGCACCCGCTCGCCGGCCGGCCACGGTCCGGAAATCGCATGCTCGCGCATATGCGAGAGCAATTGCTCGTCAACGCGCTGAGCGGTCCGGCGCAGCGCCAGCTCGCGCAGCGCCGTCAGATTGCCGGTCGAGAAAAAGTGGCGAACCGCACGCTCGGCCTGCTGCGGCACATAGACCTTGCCCTCGTGCAGGCGCTTGATCAGATCCTCAGGCGAAAGGTCGATGACTTCGATGTCGTCGGCTTGGTCGAGCACGCTGTCCGGCACGGTCTCGCGCACGCGGATTCGGGTGATCCGGGCGATCACGTCGTTGAGGCTCTCGACATGCTGGATGTTCAAAGTCGCGAACACGTCGATGCCCGCGGTGATCAGCTCCTCGACATCGAGATAGCGCTTAGGATGGCGGCTGCCCGGAGCATTGGTGTGCGCCAGTTCATCGACAAGAACGAGCTGCGGGCGGCGCTTCAGGATCGCGTCGAGATCCATTTCCGCCAAGAGGTGCCCCTTGTACTCGACCTGCTGTCGAGGAATTGTCTCGAGACCGTCGAGCAGCGCCTCCGTCTCCCGCCGGCCATGCGGCTCGACGATGCCGACGACGACATCCGCACCCTCGCGCAACTTGGCCTGCGCGTTCAGCAGCATCTCATAGGTCTTTCCGACCCCGGGCGCGGCGCCGAGAAAGATTTTCAGCCGGCCGCGGCCTTCGTGCTTCGCCGCCGCCAGCAGCGCCTCCGGGGACGGTCTTCCCTCACGCTCGGACATCAGTGCAGTCTAGCGCGTTTCGCGGTCACCAGTGAACGAAAGCAGGCCGGCGGCCATCTTTGAAAGATACGGCAGGGGTCCGAAGTCCCCAGGCGCCGGCCCCCGAACAAGTCGGATCGCGATCCGTCGATGGCGCACACCGTGCGCTAACTGCCCCCCACAGGCGCCGCTTCGGGCTGGACCCGCAACAACGTCAGCGCGCCCAAGGCGGCGAGGCTGAGCCCGGCTGAGACGACCAGCGCGCCGAGTTCCTATCCGGCTCATCAACAGGCCGAAGAGCAACGGGGCCGCGGCGGTCGTCACCCGCGCCGGAGCGACAATGATTCCGGTACGCCGGCCGTAGCCGACCGGGCCATAAAGCGCCAGGGGCAGGGTCCCGCGCGAGATCGTCAGCAATCCGTTGCCGCCGCCATGCAGCATCGTAAAAGCCGCCGCCGCCGGGGCGCCGAATACGCCCAACAACGCCGCGCCGAGCGGGTGCAACACCAGCGCTATCCGGGTCGAAACCAGCGGATGCAGCCGCTTTAGAACGCCGAACTCGAACAGCCGGGCTGCGACCTGTGCCGGCCCCATCAAGGCCGAAGCGGCGATCGCCGCGGTCGTCGAGGCGCCCGCCATTTCCAGCAGATACGGCAGATGCGCCGCCATCGCGCCGGTCACGAAGCCGACCGCGCCGAATACAAAAGCTAGCAACATCATTCCATTAGACGGCACCGGTGCGGGCGATTGCGGCGCGGCAATCGCTGCTGGGGCGTTTGGCCTGGGGATCAGAAACCGGTTGATCGGCAGACAGACCCAAAGGTTGAGCGCCGCCCAGCCAAAGCAGGCGCCACGCCAGCCGAAGCTGCCGTTGAGCCAGGCCGAGAGTGGCCAGCCGACTGTGCTGGCGAACCCGGCGATCAGGGTGATGCCGGTAATCGCGCTGCGCGCCTCGCGGCCATAGATCGCGGTCAGCGCGGCAAAGGCCGGGTCGTATAGCCCCAGCGCCATGCCCAAACCGAGCACCGCCCAGGCGCCGGCGAGTGCGCTCACACCACCTGCGATGCCCAACCAGGCGAGCCCGGCCGCGAGCACCAGGTTCGACAGCATCAACACGCCGCGCCCGCCGCTGCGGTCGATCGCCCGCCCGATTGCCGGCCCGAGTGCCGCCTGTAGCAGCAAGGACGCGGAAAAGAGGGCAAAGAACAGCGACTTCGAAACGTTGAGACTGGCCGCGATCGGGCCTGCCAAGATCGCCGGCAGGTAATAACTCGAGGCCCAAGCTAGGGTCTGCGTCGTTCCGAGCGCCGCGACGGTTAGGGTCTTGCGCGTCGGGCGGACCCGTATCACCGCTTTTTAGCGTCCTCTTCCTTCAGCACTTCGGCCGCGACGCGGAAGCTTTCGAGCGCCGCCGGGACGCCGCAATAGACCGTCGTGTGCAGCAGTACCTCCTGGATCTCCTCGCGAGTGACGCCGTTGTTTAAAGCACCGCGCACATGCAGCCGCACCTCGTTCGGCCGATTAAGTGCGGTCAGCATCGCCAAATTGATGATGCTGCGCGTTTTCTTGTCGAGCCCGGGCCGGTTCCACACTTCGCCCCAGCACCATTCGGTAACAAGCTTTTGAAAGGGCTGGGTGAACGCGTCGGCATTGGCAATCGAGCGGTCGACATATTCGGCGCCGAGCACCGCCCGCCGCATCGCCAGACCCTTGTTGAACAATTCGCCTTGCCCGCCATCGTCAGCCATGTGGTTCCTCCATCTTGGATGCGCGTCACTATGCGGCGGCGCAGCCGGGGTGGAAACCCGAAAGCGCCGTTGATTCGAGGACAGCTTGCCAAGCAATGTCGTCAATCGCTTCGCGATCTCGATTGGGAAGTCGCCGGCCGGTTGCCGAAATAAATTCAAATCTCTTGCGATGGCACCAGTTAGGGGGTCGTGGTGCGACCCCGTATCAGCGCGGCGAGCCAGGCGCGGAACCGGCTGTCGATCTCCGGTTCTTCCTCTAGCCCGGCGCTGCGGCGGAACTGGGCGCCGTAAATCGCGTCGCCGAGCGCGGCGGTGGCGATCAGGTAGACCAGAAATTGGCTGTCCTCCCGCGCCACCGTAATGCCCGGCGGCGTCGTCGCAACCCGGCGGGCGTGCAGGTGGTCGGCGATCTCGCGCTGGATCATCGTCGCGCCGCTCTGGTCATTGTCGGGATCGACGGTGGCCAGCCATGCCAGCCGCTGTCCCAGCCCGTTGCGGAATGCATCGAACACCCGGTCGAGCTGCTGTTCGATCGAGTAGTCGCGTTCGGTCATCGCGGCGACCAGTTTATCCTTGAATTCGGCGATCGCCTCGCGGGTCAGCGCGCGCACCAGGCCGGCTCGGCTACCGAAATGGTGAAGGATCAGCGGATGCGAGATGCCGGCGGCGGCGGCGATGTCGTGCAGCCTCAGTCCTTCGGGCCCGGTGCGGGCGATCGCCGCCTGCGCCGCATCGAGGATCAGCCGCCGTGTCTCGTCCGGCGTCCGGCGGACCCGCTTGACCGTTTCGGCCATCGCCCGATGTTCCTCTCGATGCCCCGATTTTATATTGACATAATTGTCAGCAAGGCTAACCTGTTGATGTCGACCTCACGTGGGGATCAAGCTATGCCGCAAACCACCAGCACCCGTCTCCACCCAATCGCCGCCATCCGCGCGATGCGCGGCCTGATGCGCGATCGCGAGGACACCCGCCAAGTGTTTTTGCTTATGGACGCACTGCGCGGCAAGACCTCCCTGCGCCAGTTTGCGCGTTTCCGCCAGACCGAGACCGGCCGGGCGGTGCTGGCCGAGCGCCGCCAGCTATTCGATCGGCTGAGCGACCGGAAAAGCCTTGCGGCCCTCCCGCCCGGCACGCTCGGGCGTGCGTACTATGAATTCATGGCGGCGGAAAACCTGTCGGCCGAAGGGCTGGTCGAAGCCTCGCAATTCCGCGAACAATTGCCGGCAGGCGAGGACATGACCCTGTTCCGCGAGCGCAGCCGCGAGATGCACGATTTGCTGCATATCGTCAGCGGCTACGGCCGCGACCCGCTCGGCGAAGCCTGTCTGACTGCGTTCTCGTTCGCGCAGACCGGGCTGAAGGGGTTCGCGCTGATCGCAATCGTCGCCTCGCAGCGGATATCTCGGGCGCGTCCCGGCCATGCGGTGCGGCGGACGGTATTCGAAGGCTACCGCCATGGCCGGCGGGCGAAATGGTTGGTCGCGGCCGATTGGGAGAACCTGCTGGCCGAGCCGGTCGAGACGATCCGCGCGCGGTATGGCATCATCCCGCCGGTCTATTACCCCAAAGTGCTCGCGGCGATCCGCGCCGAGCGAGGTGCGAACGCGCCGGTCCGCGCGGCCGCCTGAGCCGGCCCTGGCGGAGAGCCGCACACCAGCTCTGGGCCGCGGCTTCCAATACCGGTCGAAAACCCGCTATTCTCGGGCTGCGGCGCCGAAGAAAACACAGCCCAGGATGAGGCGGCAAGGATGACCGAAACCCTTCTCCCGACCACCGTCGTCGGGAGCTATCCGCAGCCGGACTGGCTGATCGACCGCGAGCGGCTGACGCATCTGCCGCCGGTGCGGGTGCGCGCGCAGGAGCTATGGCGCGTGTCCGAGCCGTGGCTCGAACAGGCGCAGGACGACGCGACCCGGCTGGCGATCCGCGATATGGAGCAAGCCGGGGTCGATATTATCACCGATGGCGAGATCCGCCGCGAAAGCTATTCGAATCGCTTTGCGACCGCACTTTCGGGGGTTGATCTCGACAATCCGGCGGAGGTGCGCGGGCGGTCGAGGGGCACCGTTGTCGTGCCGCGCATCGTCGGCCCGATCCGGCGGCTGCGTCAGGTCGAGGTCCGCGATGTCGAATTCCTGCGGCGCAGCACGGACCATCCGATCAAGATTACGCTGCCCGGTCCGTTCACGATGTCGCGCCAGGCCAAGAACGAGTTCTACCAGGACGAAGAAGAGCTGGTGATGGATTACGCCGCGGCAGTCAATGCCGAGGTCCGTGATTTGAAGGCGGCCGGGGCGGATGTAATCCAGCTCGACGAGCCTTGGCTGCAGGCCCGGCCGGAGGAAGCGCGGCGGTTGGCCTTGCCGGCGATCAACCGGGCATTGCAAGGCATCGCCGGCCCCACCGCGCTGCACCTGTGCTTCGGTTACGCCTATGTCTCGCGCGACAAGCCCAACGGCTATTCGTTTCTGTCGGAGTTGACCGGCACGGTGGCGCAGCAGATCTCGATCGAGGCGGCGCAGCCCAACCTCGATCTCGGTAATCTCGACCACCTCGGCGACAAGACCGTCATCTTCGGGGTCATCAGCATGGGTGACCCGCGGCCCGAAACCCCCGAAACCGTCGCTTCCCGCATCCGCGCCGCGCTCCGGCATATCCCCGCCGAGCGGCTAATCCCGGCTCCCGATTGCGGCATGAAATACCTGCCGCGCGATCTTGCCTTCGCCAAGCTCAAGGCACTGGCCGACGGCGCGGCGATCGTGCGACGCGAGCTGACCGGCGGCTAGTGCTGTTCGGCGGCGGAATCCGGACGCGGGTTACCAGCCGCCGTCGATGCCGATCGCTTGGCCGGTGACGAAGGCGGCTTGGTCGGAGGCGAGGAAGGCGATCATCGCCGCGACCTCGTCGGGGCTGCCGAAGCGTCCGACCGGAATCGCCTTCGACCGTTCGGCAAAGCCGATTTCGAGGTCGTCGCCATATTCGCGCCGATTGGTGCTGATTGCCCGCGAGGTGCGGATCGGGCCGGGACAGACAGCGTTGACCGTGATCCCGAGCGGCGCCAGATCGAAGGCCAAAGATTTCGTGAAGCCGACGATCGCCGCCTTCGAGGCGGCATAGGTCGCGCGGTTGCGGCCGGGCCGGAACGCCGCCTTCGACGACACGCTGACGATGCGGCCCCAGCGCGCCTTGCGCATCGCCGGAACCGCGGCGCGCGACATCAGAAAGCAGCCGCGGGCATTGACGGCCATCGTGCGCTCCCAGGCCTCGATCGGCACATCCTCGATCTCGTTGCGATCGGCGCCCTGCGGCGCCCCGGCGTTGTTGACGAGGATGTCGAGCCGCCCATAGCGGCTCAGCACATCCTCGACCATGCGCCCGGCATCGGCCTCGACGCTGACATCGCCCAAGGTCGAAGAGGCGGTTCGCCCGCTGCGGACGAGTTCTTCGACCAGACCGTCGACCCCGCCCCACGAGGCGTCGGTGTCGCCTTGAACATTGTGCTCGTTGGCCACACCCGTCGCGACCACGTCGGCAACGACGACTGTCACCCCGGCCGCAGCCAACGCCCGCGCCGTCGAATTGCCGATACCGACGGGCTTGCCGCACCCGGTGATCAGCGCCACTCGAGCAGAACTCGGCATCGAACCCTCCCTCAGAACCGCCACACGATTGCCCCACAAATCGAAGAGTATTCCCCGTTTTCCAGCCCCTGTAACCGGGAAAACCGTCACCATCGGACAGCCAGGCGGTCTCGACGCGAAAACTCAGTGTGCCGGCGTCGAGCAAAGCCCTATCGTTTCCCCGACATTGCCCGCGGCGATGCCAACCGACTGCAACGGAGTGGGACATGACGATCCGCTGGATAATTATCCATTGGTTCGAGCTAAGTACTCTGGCTCTACTTTGCCTCAACCTGTGGTTTGTGACTTCGGTCTTAAACGCCCTGCGAGAGACAAATCGTTGGTTGTCTTTTCTGTCCAGCATTCAATGGGATCAGACACACGGGCTCAATAGCCCTAATCAATGTTGACGGGCACCCTCAAGTCGGGGACCGTAGTTGCATGCGAATTGCTTCAGCCCGGATTCCCCGGATGGAATGGCATTGTTGAGCGCCCTGGACCGAATTCTGATATAAGCGTCAGTATTATAGATAACATCGGACGGGGCGGCGATGGGGGACCCGCCCACGCGGGGCGCCATTTACCGTTGCCGAAGAGGCCAGAAGGGCTGGTCGTGGCCTCGCAACGACCCAGAATCTGGGAATGTCGGTTTAAATAAATATTTCCCAAATGTGAACTACCTCACACTCCCCGACCGATTTCCGAGCTATCTGTCGAGCGCGGGCGGATCGGATGTCCGTTCTCGCCAGCAGGAGGTACAGTAAAATGCAAATCTGCTTCAGACTGGGCGGCGTAGAGCATTGCTATGAGATTCCAGTTATTGAGGTTCCAATAGTCCCATTTCGTCCAGGCCCGGGCCCCGTAAACTATCCACAGCTGATTCGGGACGCAACCATTTTGGCGTCGTTTCAGGCGGCGGCGAAGCATGTGTCCGACGCTGGAGTTCGCGAAGCGGTATACAGTGGGATAAATACCGCTGTGGAGGCCCTTCAAAAGCGGGGAGGGGCGCACGTAGCCGTCTTCGCCGAGGACGGCGGTCACACGGCCCCATCGGCCCCGACGGGTGGTCGTGTAGGCCCTACGGCGCGCACCTGACTGAACCAGTAGTCCTAAATAGTTGCGCCAAACGCCGACAGGCTGCTAGAGCACCTGTCTCACTTAAGGGACTCGGAAGGGGAACAATCGATTCGGGTTGGTCACCTTCCGAGCCCAACTATTACATATATACTAAAACCGTTGTTATATGTTGAGCGCTTTCGGCAAAATCGGCGACTCGAAGCCGCTTGCGTCTCTCGATTTTTAAGAGGCATTCCGATTCAGTTGTGACCGAACCGATCGCGACGCCTTATCGGCCGAGGCGAGGAAGGCCGAATCGTCAGCGTGCTTTAGTACTCGTTTAGATAAGCGACCGGATGATGGATAAACGTCCGGATGACCTTTCGCCGAAAGCAAATTATCGCGGGCCTATTTGGCTCTCTCGGACCATCCGCTCGTGCCCGTCTGCCGCGCTCTTGATCCGGTATTGCGGCGTGTTTCCTTCCAGCGGAAGCAGACGGACGATCGTATAGCGGCCTCTGCTCAGACGATCGACACCCGGGTCGGGAGAGAACTCCACTGCTTGCCCGACGCGAAATTTGTGCTGTGACATGCTCTTCTCCCCAGCTCGATCTCCCCGGCCTGGTGGGCCCGCCGACGCCGCCGAGCGGCGGCGTCGGCGCTCATCTTATGCCGCTTGCAGGTCGACCGCCGAGGTCTTGCCCTGCTGGCCGCGCTCGAGCTGATAGCTGACCTTCTGCCCCTCGTGCAGGTTCCCGAGACCTGACCGCTCGACCGCCGAGATATGGACAAACACGTCCTTCGAACCATCCTCTGGCTCGATAAACCCGTAGCCCTTCTGCGTGTTAAACCACTTCACAGTACCGATACTCATAGAGCTTCCTTAACAAGAAAATTCTGGTCCGACGCTCTCGCCGGATCAGATCACATCTCAATTTGGGGAAGCACTGTTCGGTTGCTCGCAAGCTTACCGGCGGGGCCATGCCCTTATCGAAACACGATTACTCTCAGATGGGCCCCCCGACGGGGATCTACAACCATTCTCCGGCGACGGGTGAACCAACCCGCGTCGATCCGGAAATCGCCCCGCCCGATCGCAGGCGCCAGATCACAGCTGTCTCGGCAGCCCCGGCTCAGTAGCCGAGATCGTGAAAGCTTTGCGGCGCCGGGCTGACGACGATATTGCCCTGGGGCTCGACTTCAAGCACGGCGAGGCTGCGCTGAACCAGCCCCTCGGGGGTGAAACGGAACAGCCCGTCAACGCCGCTGAACCCGTTCGGGTCAAGGATCGCCTCGTGCGAGAAGGGCGGGCCTCGCTCGCCGCGGGCCAGCACCGCAGCCAGCGCGGCGGCGTCATAGCCGAGCGAAGCCAGCCGCGGCGGCTCACTGCCGTAGGTGGCGCGATAGCGCTGCTCGAAATCGCGCCGCGCGTCGGGTGGCGAGGCAGCAAACCAACCGCCGTCGAGCGCCGGCTCATTGCCAATGTCGGGGACGTCCCAGAGCCCGCTGCCGAGCAGGCGGGTGGCTTTGGTGTCGAGCCCGGCCGTCGACAGCGCGCGGACGATGTCTTTCAGCTGGCTCCCGCCTTCCGGCAGCAGCAGCGCGTCAAAGCTGGGCACGGCCGGCGCGGCAGGAATGGATTGATCCGATGCCGCGGGGTCGCCGTTCGGCGGCGCGGCGCTGCCCGGCAGCAGGCGCTGGATCGCCGCCGAAACATCGCCGGTTCGCGGGTCGTAAAACACGATTTTCGCGACCGTCCCGCCGGTCGCCGACGCCGTGTCGCGCAACGCATCGGCCATCAGATGCCCATAGGCTGTATCGGGAGCCAAGGCCGCGAACCGAGCGATCGCGCGCTGACGTGCATAGGCGATCTCGCGCACCACTTCCTGCCGCGGCAGGAAGCCCATCAAAAAAGTATTGCCGCCGGCAAGGTCGGTTACCGTCGAAAAGGCGATGATGTTGAGGTGAGCATCGCGGGCGATCGGCCTCACCGCCTCGACTTCTGCCGCGAGCAAGGGGCCGAGGATCAGGCCCACCCCCTCGCCGACCGCCGCCCGCGCGGCGTCGGCGGCGCCCGCCGCGGTCCCTTTGGTGTCGCGCGGAACCAGGGTCAACCGGTCTCCGCCGGTTTCGAACAGCGCCAGCTGCGCGGCATTGAGGATCGCCTGTCCGAGCCCGGCGTTGGGGCCCGACAGCGGCACCAGCAAGGCAACTTTTGCGGGCCCGGCCGGTCCCGCCGGCTTCGGTGGCGCTGGCGGCGCGGTGGGCGGGCCGTAGGGTGGTTGCGGGGTGACGACCGGCGCCGGTACCATCGGCGGCGGAACGCAGGAGGCAAGCGCGGCGAGCGCGAAAAGGACCAGACAGGGTGAGGCGAACCGGGGGAAACACCAGCGCGGCACAGGCAACCTCGGGTGGCAGCGATAAGGGGCGCGAGCCTAACGGTGCTCCGACTCCGAGTAAACCCGACCCGGCCGAGCCGTCGACCGCCGGGGCGTGCGCAGCTTTGGCCGGCGGTCTCTATCTGGTGGCGACGCCAATCGGCAACCTCGGCGATGTCAGTCTGCGTTCTCTCGAGGTGCTGCGGCGCGGCCGACCGGATCTATTGCGAGGACAGCCGGGTGACGGCGCGGCTGCTCGCCCGCTACGGCATCAGGACGCCGCTGCAGACCTACCACGACCATAATGCCGAGGCGATACGGCCGGTCGTTCTGGCGGCGCTACGCCGCGGCGAGCGGGTGGCGCTGGTCAGCGATGCCGGCACGCCGCTCGTCTCCGACCCGGGCTACAAGCTGGTCCGCGCGGCAATCGCCGAAAATTTGCCGGTGACCGCGGCTCCCGGCCCATCGGCGGCGCTGACCGCACTGATCCTATCGGGCATGCCGCCGGACACCTTTCTGTTTGCCGGCTTCCTGCCGAGACAGCAAGTGGCGCGGCGCCAGGCGCTGTCTCGCTGGGCGGCGCTCGAGGCCACCCTGATCTTCTACGAGGCGCCCTCACGGCTTGCCGCCTCGCTCGCCGACATCAGCGAAATTCTCGGCCCCAGGCAGGCCGCGGTCGCGCGCGAGCTGACCAAGCTGCACGAAGAGGTGCGGCGCGGACCTCTCGCCGATCTGGCCGGCCATTATCGGCAGACCGGGCCGCCTCGCGGCGAGATCGTCGTCGTCGTCGGCCCTCCTGAACCGATTTTGCCGGATGCCGGCGAGGTCGATCTGCGCCTGCGCGCGGCGCTCGCCGAAACCGGCGTGCGCGACGCGGCGGCAAAGCTGGCCGCCGAGACCGGCCTGCCCCGCAGCGAGCTCTATCGCCGCGCCCAGGCGATCCGGGACGGCGAGCGATGAGGCGCACGCGACGCCGCAACATCGTGCAGCGACGGCGCGCCGAACGCCGCGGGCGGCTGGCGGAGTGGCTTTGCCTCTGGCATCTGCGGCTGCGTGGCTGGCGCATTGTCGCGCGCGGCTGGCGCTGCCCAGCGGGCGAGATCGACATTATCGCCCGGCGCGGGCCGGGTGCTCGCGATCATCGAGGTCAAGTCCCGCGGGGACATCGCCGTGGCGGCGACGGCGCTCGCGCCGCGCCAGCGCCGCCGCATCGCGCGCGCCGCCGAAGCATTTCTCGGCACCCGGCCCGACCTCGCCGGGCTCGACCTCCAATTCGATCTGATGCTGGTCCCCCGGCGTCGCTTGCCGCGCCATTGGCCCGGCGCCTGGGGCGCCGACCGGTAGAGGCGCACTCTCGCGACCGATCCTTTTCCTCGCTGGCAACTCCTTGCCGGAGCACAGAATTCGATCGGGTTCGCGAATCCCCGTCGTGGCCATCAACCGTCACGCCACCGCCGCCACAAAAATGGCCACAAGACTTGCCGTTGGAAACGCTGGCGGTTTATCCGAAAATTCGGGGCAGACATCTTGGTGCCGGGGGGTGAACGATGTCGAACTTCCGCATTGTCCTGCGGCTCGCACTGGGGCTTGGGCTGACTTCTGCCCTTGGCGGGTGCCCGTTGGCCATTGTCGGCGGACTCGCCGCGGCCGGCGGGGCGGGCTATGCCGCCAACCAGGAGCGCGGCGTCGGCGGCACGGCTAAGGATTTTTCGATCAAGACGAACGTCCAGAGCGCGTGGATCAAGACGGACCCAGCGATGCAGGCGGACCTTAACGTGACCGTTTATGAGGGCCGCACGCTTCTTACCGGCACCGCGCCGACGCCGGAAATGAAGGCACAGGCGCAAGAGGTCGCCAGCCGGGTGCCGGGGGTCCGCACGGTCTATAACGAGATCGAGGTGGCGCCGCCCGAAGGCGCCTGGAAGTCGGCCAAGGACGCCTGGATCACGTCGCAGGTGAAATCCGACCTTGTCTTCAACACCCATGTTCGCTCGGTCAATTACTCGATCGAGACGGTAAATAGTTCGGTCTATCTGATCGGCTCGGCGCGCAGCCAGGACGAACTCAATACCGCGACGAACATGGCGCGATATGTACCGGGCGTGAAACGAGTGGTCTCTTTTGTCGAGATCCGACCGGGTGAGCCACCAGGCTCTCAGCCGCCGGGAACGCCTGCTTCGGCCGCGGGCGAGCCCGGGCCGGAGGCGCCCGGTGCTGCGCCGACGACCCCGGTCGAGATCCAGAAGCTGTGAGCGGCGGGCTCCGCCGGCGCGAACGGCGGTGAGGTGTTGGGGGTGGACAGGTAAGGAGCCGAAAAAATATGTTTGTTTCCGGTCGACGATTGGCGACGGAAATATGAACGAGCCCCCCGAACATCCCGACCCTGAGAGCTGTGCGCTCTTTCTGCGCGAGTTGGGCGCCTCGGAAGGACGCATCCTGCCGATAGCTGAAGCGGCGTTGGTGCTGGCCTCGTTCGAGCGCCAGCGGGTCGATTTCGCCCGCTACCGCGATCACCTACAGCTGATCGCCCGCGATGTTGCGCGGCATCCTGGAGCGTCGGGCGACCTTGCCGGCCGCGCTCGCGCGCTCAATGAGATCATCCTGTTGAAGTATGGCTATTCCGGCGACGAGCTGACTTACGACGATTTGCAGAACGCCAATCTGATGCGCGTGATCGACCGCCGGAAAGGGCTTCCGGTGGTCCTCGGAATCCTGTTCATCGACGCCGCCCGCGCCCAGGGTTGGGAGGCGGCCGGGCTGGCCTTTCCCGGGCATTTTCTGATCCGTCTTTCCGACCGCGCGGAGCGGTTGATCCTCGATCCGTTTCACAGCGGGCAGATATGCGGCGCAGCCGAATTGCGCGAGCTCTTGAAAGCGGTCGTCGGCGGGGACAGCGAACTGTCGCCGGATTTCTACGCGCCGGTTTCGGACCGTGATGTGCTGCTGCGTCTACAGAACAACCTCAAATCGCGCCTGATCCAGGAGCAGCGCCATGAGCGGGCGGTCCAAATCGTCGAGACCATGCTGATGCTGGCGCCCGATCTCGCCGATCTGTGGCGCGAGGCGGGAATGCTGCACCGCCAGCTCGGCAATATGCGGGCCGCCGCCGCGGCGCTCGAGCAGTTTATCGTGCGCGCGCCCGACGGCATGGCGCGCCACCGGGCCGCGGCAATCCTGCAGCAGCTGCGCACCCAGTTGAACTAATCTGGGCGTCGCGGCCAGGGCGAAACCGCCTATAGTCGCCGGCAACGAAATTCGGGAGGTCGGCATGGGTCTCGCCGTCGCGATCCAGATGGATCCGATCGACACGATCAACATTGATGCGGATTCGACTTTTGCCCTCGCCCTCGAAGCGCAGGGGCGCGGCCATGCGCTGTTCCATTATCTGCCCGACGCGCTGACTTTGCGCGACGGGCGACTTTATGCGCGCGGCCGGCCGCTCGAAGTCTTCCGCCGAGAGGGCGACCACCACCGTTTCGGAGCCTTCGAAGAGCTCGACCTGGCCGGGGTCGATGTGGTGCTGATGCGCCAGGACCCGCCCTTCGACATGGCCTACATCACCGCGACGCACCTGCTCGAATTGCTGCCGGAGGACGGGCCGCTCATCGTCAACGACCCGGCCGCGGTGCGCAACGCGCCGGAAAAGCTGTTTGTGCTGCGCTTTAAGGAATTGATGCCGCCGACCTTGCTGACCCGCGACCGCGACGAGATCCGCGCCTTCTGGAAGGAGCACGGCGACATCATCGTGAAACCGCTGTTCGGCAATGGCGGCGCCGGCGTGTTCCGGCTGAGGCCGGGCGATGAGAACCTGACCGCGCTTCTTGAGATGTACGAATTCGATCCAACGCGAGCCGGTCATGGTGCAGCGCTATTTGCCGGAGATCCGTCAGGGGGACAAGCGCATCATCCTGGTCGAAGGCGAGGCGGTCGGCGGCGTCATGCGGGTTCCGGCCGAAGGCGAAGCGCGCGCCAACCTGCATGTCGGCGGCCGTCCGGTGAAGACCGAGCTGACCCCGCGCGAGCACGAGATCTGCGCCGCGATCGGGCCGACCTTGCGTGCTCAAGGGCTGGTCTTTGTCGGCATCGACGTGATCGGCGACTGGATGACTGAGATCAATGTCACCTCGCCCACTGGCATTCAGGAGATTGCTCGGCTCGACGGCGTAGAGATCGCACCGAAGATCTGGGATGCGATCGAGACCCGGCTCGCAGATCGCGCTGCCCGCGGCTCGGCGTGAGCAGCCGCGCACAGGCAACGCGGACGAGGCGTCTGGAACGGCCGCATCCGCGAAGCAGCCATGCCGGCGGAGCGGGCGGATTTCCCCCATACGACCGATGGTTTACCCTAAACTCGCCTGGAAAATAGGCAAAAGAGAGAGCCCATGATGCCGGCAGGTCTCGCCCGAGTATGTCGCGGACGGGTGCACTACGCCTGGATCGTGCTGGCGGTGATGTTCTCGGCCACGCTCGCCGGCGTCGGAGTGCGCGCCGCCCCAGGGGTGATGATCATCCCGTTAGAGCGGGCTTTTGGTTGGAATGTCGCGACGATTTCCGGCGCGGTGTCGCTCAACATCATCCTGATGGGCGCCACCGGGCCATTTCTGACCGGGCTGATCGACGTCGTTGGTCTCAAGCGCACGATCATCGGCTGCATGATCGTGCTGGTTGCCGGTACCGGGCTGTCGAACTTCATGACATCTCCCTGGCAGCTATTCCTGACCTGGGGGCTGATGGTCGGCATCGGCTCCGGCGCCAGCGCCGTGGGCATGGCGGCGGCGGTGGCCAATCGCTGGTTCGCCAGGCGCAACGGGCTGGCGATGGGCCTGCTGACCGCGGCCAATGCGGCGGGGCAGCTCATCTTTCTGCCCGTTCTGGCGATGCTGGCGGAGCGCTACGGTTGGCGCGGGGTCTCGGTCACGGTGACTTTGGTGATTGCCGCAGCGGTGCCGGTAGTGGCGCTGCTACTGCCGGAATCACCGGCCGATGTCGGCCTCGGGCCGTTCGGAACCGAGACGGCGCCCGCGCACCTGCCGCGGCACCTCGGCAACCCCTTTGCCGCCGCTGTCGGGGCATTATCACGGGCCTCGCATTCGATGGATTTCTGGCTGCTGACCGCGAGTTTTGCCGTCTGTGGCCTGTCGACCAACGGTCTGATCAACACTCATCTGATCGCCTATTGCGCCGATCGCGGAATCTCCCAGATCGCAGGCGCCAACATACTAGCCGCACTCGGCGTCTTCAGTCTTATCGGCGCCACGGCGTCGGGCTGGATGTGCGACCGCTTCAACTCGCGGATCCTGCTGTTCTGGTATTACGGGCTGCGCGGCTTGTCATTGATCGTGATCCCGTTCACCCAGTTCGACTCGGTCAGCCTGTCGATCTTCTCGGTTTTTTATGGTCTCGACTGGGTCGCCACCGGCCCCGCCACTTTCGCCTTGGCCAATGAAGTGTTCGGCCGCCGCGATACGCCGGTGATCATCGCCTGGATCTTCGCCGGGCACCAGGTTGGGGGTGCGTTTGCGGCGTTTGGCGCGGGTGCGGTGCGCAGCGTCACCGGCGACTACCTGCTGGCGTTCCTGACGAGCGGCCTCGCCTGCCTCCTCGCCTCGCTGCTGGTGCTGCGCGTCACCCGCTCTGAGCCCGCCCTCGTCCTGGCCGAGTGACGAGCATTCCATCGCGCAGACCTTGGGTAGAGGCGGGAAATTGGCAGCGGTTGATCGCCCACAGATTCGCCACAACTCTGCACGATCCTCGAGCGCAACGAAATCGGCCAAGGAGATCCGGGCGTGAGCAGGACTGAGCCTATACCGTTCCGGATCACCATTTGCGGGCTGGAAGAACTTGCCGGCCGCCGCGCGGTCGACGCAACCCATGTACTGTCGATCCTCGATCCGGGCTGGCCCGAACCCGAAGCGCTGCGCGCCTTTGGTGTCCATCGGCGTTTGAAGCTTCATTTTCACGACGTGATCGAGCCGTCGCCGGGCTGGATCGCGCCGGAGCGCTGGGATGTCGAGCTTCTCCTCGCCTTTGGCCGCGAGCTCGATATTACTCGACCCGAGGACGGCGAGGAGCTGACGCACTTGCATCTTCTGGTGCACTGCCACGCCGGGGTGTCGCGCTCCACCGCAGCGGCGATCCTGCTTCTGGCGCAGCGCGACCCCGACCAACCGGCTGAGCACGCAATACTGGAGGTTGTCCGGCAGCGGCCGCGGGCGTGGCCTAATCTGCGGATGATCGAGTTCGGCGATGCGCTGCTCGGCCGCGACGGCGAGATCGTTGCCGCCGTGCATGCGCATTACCGCATGGCGCTCGACCGCGAGCCCTGGTTGGCCGAGACGATGATCGACAACGGACGCGGACGCGAGGTCGCGGCGGGCAGCCGCTAAGCAGGACCATGGCCATTCGATGGCACAGCCGAAATCGCGGCGGGGGGTGGGGATCCGTCCTGCTGATACAGCACCTTCAGCACGACGAACCAGTGGTGATCGGGGTCGAGCACAACGCCGTCCGGCCCGGCGAGGTGGCCGTCGGCGGTGACCGGGATATATTTCATCGCCACCGCGTTGTCGACATTGCCGCCGATAACGTCCAGCTGACCCGGCTTGATGTTGACGACGATGTCGCAATGACCGGGGAACTTGCCCGCCGGCAGCTGGTCGAAGGTCACCCGCCGGCCGCGCCATAAGCAGATCAAATCGCCACGCTGCGGCGCGTAGACTTCGACCCGCTCGGCCATCAGGGGAACGCCGGGATCGTGGCGGGCCGCAGCGTTGATGTAATCGGCGTGGTTCTCCGAGTAGGGAAAACTGCCGCCGGCGCCGGCCAGCCGCATCACATAGCAAATAAAGGCCGCCGACCAGGCATAGTACCCGTCGCGGGTGTCGGAAAAGACCTGGCCATTCTGGTCGTGGATGCCGGTCCAGCCGCTTTGCGGCCAGCTCGGGTCGAGTCCGAGCCACCAATAGAGGCCGACCCGCTGCCATAATCCCTGCTCTCGCTCTTCGTCCTCCGGCAGCTCGACATTCGGAAACACCACAGGCTTGCGGAACGCCCACCACTCGCCGCAGCGCGATCTGGACCGCGGCCTCGCGCGAGAACGGCTGATAGGGCCCACGGGCGAACGGCGGTATATGGGCGTCGAGCGCGGTCGTCGGCGCTAACCGCACCGGAGCCGAAGGCGGCGCCGGCGGCGCGGCGGCGCATCCAGCAAGCGCCAGCGCCAGCACGATCATAGCGGAGTGCCGCATTTCGTCCGATCCTGCGAAGGTGCTTTGGGAAACCGACCGATCAGGGGCGAGTTGCGTCCGGGGGAGCCCTTCTGCCCGAACGGTCGTGGCCAGGCTTGCGGCTGCCTGCTGCCCGATCATGATCCGCGGCCATGCCGACCGCAGTATGCGGCGAGGGGTCGGCGCGCCACAGACCGATGCCACCGGTCAGCCCGTCGGTGTTCGGGACTATCGTGACGTCATCGGGCAGGGGGCTCAGATCCTTGGCATTGCCGCCGCCGATATACAGATGATCGAAGCGGACGACCTCGCGGAGGATGTCGATCACCTTGAGGACGCGCTTGTTCCAAGCTTTCTTGCCTTTCGCGCGACGGGCGGCGTTACCGACATACTCGTCATAGGTTTTTTTGCCGCTGACCGGATGGTGAGCGAGTTCGAGATGCGGCATGACCTCGCCGTCGCGAAAGATCGCGGTGCCGGCGCCGGTACCCAAAGTCAGCACCATCTCGATCCCTTCGCCCTTGATCGCGCCGAAGCCCTGAACGTCGGCGTCGTTGAGCACTCGAACCGGCTTGCCCCAGCGCTCGGCCAGGGCTGCCTGCAGATCGAAGCCGGCCAGCACTTCGGTCCCGAGATTAGGCGCGGTCAGCACCCGCCCGTCGCGCACATAGCCGGGAAAGCCGACCGATACCCGCTCGAAGCCGCCAAGCGGCACCGCCACGTCGTCGATGGCGCGCACCAGCGCGTCGGGCGCGACAGGCTTGGGCGGGGTGGGGACCCGGCGGCGGTCGCTGATCATATGACCGGCATCGTCAAGAACGGCGGCCTTGATGCCGGTGCCGCCAATATCGATCGCCAACGTGCGAGTTTCGGTCATGGCTCCCTTTCCCGGCCGGGTTTACGGCCGCGGCATGCGGCGCGACGATAGCGCAGTTGCCAGCCCGCCGCCACGGACGACCGGCGCGCGCCGCCGCCCCTTTCAGCTTTGTATCGCCTGGGTCACCGCGCCGCCGACCGCGGTGCGCCCGCCATCGACGACGTATTGCGCGCCGGTAATGGCGGCGGCGAGATCGGAGCACAAGAATAACACGGTGTTGGCGATCTCATCCGGCGTGACATAGCGGCCCATCGGGATCGCCGATTGATAGCGCCGGCTGACGCTCGCCGGGTCGGCCGGGTTGAGCTGAGCCTCAAGCGAATGGATCATCCTGGTGTCGACCGGGCCAGGGCACACCGCATTGACGCGGATGCCTTGGCGGGCGACCTCGCCGGCCGCGGTCTTGGTCAGCCCGATCACCGCGTGTTTGGAGGCGACATAGGCCGGCATGCCCGGCGTCGCCACCAGCCCCGCGACCGAGGCGGTATTGACGATCGCGCCGCGTTTCTGTTGCAGCATGACCGGCAGCACATGGCGCAGGCCGAGAAAGACGCCCTTGACGTTGACTGCGATGACCTGGTCGAACGCCTCCTCGTCATGTTCGGCGGTGTGCGCCCATTTGCCCTCGATGCCGGCGTTGTTGAAAAAGCAGTCGATCGCGCCATGGGCGTCGAGCGCCGCCTTGACGTAGTTGCGGACCTCGGCCGATTTGGTGACGTCAGCCCTGACGAACCGTGCCTCGCCGCCCTGTTGACGGATAATTCCGGCGGTCGCCTCACCCCCGGTCGCGTCGCGATCGACGAGGACGACCTTGGCGCCGGCTTTGGCGAAACCGAGCGCGGTGGCGCGGCCGATGCCGTTGCCGGCCCCGGTGATCAGCGCGACCTTGCCGGTGAGATCGAGATCCATGACGTTGCTCCCGCTAATTGCTTTCTGACGGCCGTGTCAGTTCTTGAGGCTTATTTGTCGGGTCCAGCTCTCGAGCGCCACCAGCATATCGCGGATAAATCCGCGGGAGGCTTCGTCGGTCAGACCGCCATTGGCGTCGAATTTGGTGTGCGCCTGGCCGATCCGCACCTCGGGCTTGTTGATCGGATGGATGTCGAGGAAGACGCAGGAGCGCCTCAGGTCGCCTTGCGCGTGTGCAGTGCCGGCCATCCCGGCGCCGGCGCCCATTATCGCCGCCGGCTTGCCAGCAAAGGGTTGATCCGGCGGCCGCGAGGCCCAGTCGATCGCGTTCTTCAGCACACCCGACATTGAATAATTGTATTCCGGTGTTGAGAACAGCAGCGCGTCGGCCGCCTTTATCTGGTGCCGCAGCTTCTCGACCGGGGGCGGGAACCCCTGTGCGCGGACATCCTCATTGTAAAGCGGAAAGGCGGAGATGTCGGCGATCTCGATCGTCATGGCAGGCGGTTTTACTTCGATCGCGGTGCGCAGCGCCGCCATATTGTACGAACCTTTGCGCAAGCTGCCGCAAATGCCGAGAACAGTAATTCCCTTGGCATCGCTCATTGGCTTCTCCTGTCTGGCGCCGCCCGGAATATACCGAGCGACCCCTTATCGCACCTGCCGATCTCGGGCAAGCGGCTTCCCTCGTTCCGGCTTGTGCCGCCGCACTGTTGGCTCTAAACATCGCCCTCGCCAGCACAACGCGGCGCGTTAGGGAGGAATGGTGGTGACTCGCATCGACCGGCGCAGACTTCTAAAACTTTCCGGTGCCGGCGCGATAGCAGCAGGCAGCGGCGGTCTCGCTGGCGATACTCGCCTCGGGTCGGGCGCCCGCCTATGCCCAGACCACGAGTATCCACTGGGTGCGCTGGTCCGATTTCGTCCCGTCTTCCGATAAGCTCCTTAGGGAGAAAATCCTACCCGAGGGCGAAAAGGCGCTCGGCATGAAAATCGTCCTCGAGACGATTAACGCCAACGACATCCAGGCCCGCGTCACCTCGTCGATCCAATCGGCCAACGGCCCCGACATCATCATGGCTCTTAACAACTGGCCGCAGCTCTACGCGACCAGCCTCGCCGACGTAAGCGACGTTACCGAGGAAATCGGCAACGCCCAAGGCGGCTACTACGACATGGCCAAGAACGTCGGCATCTATCAGGGCAAGTGGATCGGGGTGCCTTGGGCAATCGGCGGCGGTCTCGTCACCTACCGCAAATCCTGGCTCGCCGACATTGGCTATGAGAAGTTCCCGGTGACCTGGGATGAGTGGCACGATGCCGGCAAGAAATGGAAGGCCGCTGGTCATCCGATCGGGCAGACTCTCGGCCACACTTTCGGCGACGCCCCCGGTTTCTGGTATCCCTATCTGTGGTCGTTTGGCGGCAAGGAGGTCGAGGCCGACGGCAAGACCGTCGCGCTGAACAGCAAGGAGACGATCGAGTCGGTCAAGTTCGCAGTTCCCTTCTGGAACGATTGCTGCGATCCGGGTGGGCTGGCCTGGGACGATTCGAGCAACAACCGTGCCTTCCTCGCCGGCACCATTGCCGCCACCAACAACGGCGCCTCGATCTACCTCGAAGCGAAAAAGAAGCCCGACGTCTACCTGACCGAAAAAGGCACGCCGATGAAGGACGACATCGCGCATGCGCCGCTCGGCACCGGCGCCGGCGGGCATTTCGCGCTTCCCGGCCCATTCATCCACATGCTGATGGGCTATTCGAAGAACCAGAAGGCGGCCAAGGATTTCCTTCGCTGGGTGAATTCTAAGCCGGTATTCGAGGAATGGTTCACCTCGCAGCAAGGCTACACCGACGGCGCGACCAAAATTTGGGAGAACGACCCAGTGTGGAAGCTCGACCCGGTGATGCTGCCGTTCAGGGACCTGCCGAGCGCCGGGCGGCTCGCAGGCTACGCCGGGCCGCCGAGCCAGAAGGCCGCCGAGGTCCAGACCAAGTACATTATCGTCGACATGTATGCTAAGGCCGTACAGGGCATGAAGCCCGAGGACTCGGTCAAATGGGCGCATGACGAGCTGGTGAAGGTCTACTCGTGACCTCAGTCTCGCCCGGCTTGGAGACCCCGAAATGACTTTCACCACCGTCGCCGCTCCGAGGACCTATGTTGGATCGCCGAGACGCGGGCCGATCACCCGGCTGCTCGAAGACGAGCGCTGGCTGGCAACGCTGCTGCTGCTGCCGACGGTGGTGCTGCTTGGCCTGTTTATCGCTTACCCGTTCGTCAAGGGTGTGATGTTGTCGGTGACCGACGCCAGGGTCGGGGTTCCCGGCCATTTCGTCGGATTGCAGAATTTTGCGAACGTTTGGCAGGACAGCATCTTTCGCGTCGCGGTTTGGAATACCTGCCTCTACACATTCGTCGCTACCGTATTCAAGCTCGTGCTGGGCCTGTGGCTGGCGGTGCTGCTCAACCGCCACTTCAGGGGCAAGGCGCTTACGCGCGCTTTTATCCTGCTGCCTTTCATCATTCCGACCGTGCTGTCGACCCTGGCCTGGAAGTGGATGTTCGATCCGACCTTCAGCGTGATCAATTGGGGGCTGTTCCGGCTCGGCTTGATCCACGCGCGGATCAATTGGCTCGGCGACCCGAATTTGGCGCTGATCTCGGTGATTATCGTCAACATCTGGCGCGGGTTACCGTTCTACGCGATCACTCTGCTCGCCGGGCTGCAGACCATCAGCCCAGAGTTGCACGAGGCTGCGGCGATCGACGGCGCGCGCGCGTGGCAGCGCTTCCGCCATGTGACTTGGCCGCTGCTGTTGCCGGTGACCTTGGTGGTAACCTTGTTCTCGGTGATCCAGACCTTCGCTGACTTTCAGCTCGTTTACGTCCTGACCGGCGGCGGACCGGCCAACGCCACCCAGCTCTTCGCCACCTACGCCTACCAGATCGGTATCGGCACCGGGCTGTTGAGCCAGGGGGCCACGATTTCGCTCGCCGTCTTCCCGGTGCTGTTGCTCGTCGTCATCTTCCAGCTCTTCTACATCCGCAAGGCGGAGGTCCACTGAGCCATGATCGAGGGCGCGATTTGGCGACGGTGGGTTTTCTTTTACGTTCCGCTGACCAGCTTTATCGTGCTGTTGCTATTCCCGTTCTACTGGATGGTAATCACCACCATCCGGCCCGATGGTGAGCTCTATCGCCCGTGGAACTCGGTCAACTACAACCCGTTCTGGACCTGGCATCCGACCCTCGATCACATCAGGGATCTGCTGACGCAGACCTTGTTCACCACCTGGATGCTGAACACGATGATCATCGCGTTGTCGGCAACCGCGATCTCGTTGTTCTGCGGGCTGTTGGCGGGGTATGCCCTGTCGCGCTTGCGGTTCCCCTTTGCCGGGAGTCTCGGGACCGCAATCTTTATTACCTACCTGGTGCCGCAAACCCTGCTGTTCATTCCGCTCGCCGACATCATCCGCAACTTCCGCCTCGGCGACTCGCCGTGGGCCTTGATCCTGACCTATCCGACCTTTCTGATCCCGTTCTGCACTTGGCTGATGATGGGCTATTTCAAGTCGATCCCCAAGGAATTGGAGGAGTGCGCCCGCATCGACGGCGCGACCCGCTGGAAGGCGATGCTGTACATCATCTTTCCGATCGCCGTTCCGGGGATCCTATCGGCCGGTATCTTCGCCTTCACCTTGTCGTGGAACGAGTTTCTCTACGCCCTCGTCTTTCTGTCCTCGCCCGAGGAAAAGACGGTGCCGGTCGGGGTGACCTCGGAGCTGATCCGCGGCGACGTGTTTTATTGGGGTGAGCTGATGGCCGGGGCATTGCTCGGCTCGATCCCGGTCGCCTTTGTCTACTCCTTTTTCGTCGAGCACTACGTCGCCAGCGTGACCGGCTCGGTCAAGGGATAGCGTAACCACACGAGAAAGCGATGGCAGAGGTAGTACTACAGAATCTCAACAAGAATTTTGACGAAGTCTACGCCGTCAAAGACGTCAATTTGTCGATCCGCGACAAGGAGTTCATGGTGCTGGTCGGCCCGTCCGGCTGCGGCAAGACGACGACGTTGCGCATGGTGGCCGGGCTCGAATTCGATCTCATCGGGACGCATCCTAATCGATGACAAGGTCATCAACGAGTTGCCGCCGATGGATCGCGACATCGCCATGGTGTTCCAGAACTATGCGCTCTACCCGCATATGAGCGTCTACGACAACATGGCCTTTGGCCTCAAAATGCGGAAATTCGACCGCGCCGATATCGCCCGGCGGGTGCAGGAAGCGGCCGAAATCCTCGGCATGCAGGATTTGCTAAAGCGCAAGCCGCGACAGCTGTCGGGCGGTCAGCGCCAGCGCGTCGCTCTCGGCCGCGCGATCGTGCGGCACCCCCAGGTCTTTTTGTTCGACGAGCCCTTGTCGAACCTCGACGCCAAATTGCGGGTGCAGATGCGCGTCGAACTCAGAAAATTGCACGATCGGCTCGGCACCACCGCGATCTACGTAACCCACGACCAGGTCGAGGCGATGACCCTGGGCGACCGCGTCGTCGTCATGCGCGATGGGCTGGTGCAGCAGGTCGGCGAGCCGCTCGAACTCTATAACGAGCCGGCCAACCGCTTTGTCGCCGGATTTCTCGGTTCGCCTTCGATGAATTTCGCCACCGTCGTAGTCCATCAAACTGACGGGGCATTGTGGGCCGAGGATGACGGCATCCGCATCAAGGTGCCGGGCCAGACCGCCGGGCGCCTCGGCCGCTATGCCGGGCAGCAGGTCACGATCGGGATCCGCCCCGAAGACCTGCATGTCGCCTCCGAAGCCGACCCGGCCGAACTGGGTTTCGACGCCGCGGTCGAGGTCGTCGAGAAGCTCGGATCGGAAATCCTGCTCGACGTGGCGGTGGGCCCGCACATGATGGTGGCCTCGGTCGAACCCAGTATCCGGGTAAATGTCCGCGACCGCTTGCGGCTGGCGCTGAACCCGGAGCGGCTGCACTTCTTCGATGCAGAGTCCGAGGCGGTGATCTAAATCGTGAAAAATTCGTAACGGGGGGGGAATGGCAGATGCGACGCTCGATCGGATTACTGGGGATCGTGGGATTCATCGGCGCGGTTGCTGCGGCGAATGCGCTGGCGCAACCGGCTTCAACCGCCGGGACGGCGTTTGACGGAACATATCGGTTCGTCTCTTCAGCGAGAGTCAATCAAACCTATACAACGAGGAATGGGCGTACGGGCCCGTGCCCTGACCGGAGAACAGGGCCGCTCCACATCGCGAATGGTCTGGTACGATATACCACCACCACGGGCTACAAGCTCAGAGGAACGGTTGGGCCGCAGGGCGAGTTGGCGTTGAATATAGTCGCGCCGTCCAACAGCAACAACGCGGGCTCCCAGCCACTCAACATAAACCTCAGCGGCAGTATCGACAGCACCGGCACGGTGCGCGCACGCCAAACGAGTAATTCTTGTAGTTACGATTTCGTCTGGCAAAAACAAACCCAGTAAGACAACTGCTTATCTCGAGCTGAACAGGGAGAATAATGATGAAACACACGACGCGCCGCCGCTTTTTGCGGCTTTCCGGCGTGGGCACGCTAACCGCCGCTGCGAGCGGCGGTCTCGCCGGCATCCTCGCCTCCGGCCGGGCGCCGGCTTATGCGCAGGGGACGACCCTGCATTGGCTCAAATTCGTCGACTTCGTGCCGGTTTCCGACAAGCTGCTGCGCGGCAAGATTGCCGATGAATGCCAGAAAGCCCTCGGCATCAAGCTCGAGGTCGAGACCATCAACGGTGACGGCGTGCAGGCGCGGATCAGCTCGGCGATCCAGTCTAAAACCGGCCCCGACATCCTGATGGCGGTCAACAATTGGGCCCAGCTCTACGCCGACAGCGCTGTCGATGTCAGTGACGTGGCCGAGGAAATCGGCAAGGCACAGGGCGGCTACTACAAAACCGCGCATGACGTTGCCAATGACGGCAAGAAATGGATCGCGGTCCCCTACACGATCCTCGGCGCCATGCCGGTCAACCGCACTTCGTGGTTCAAGGATGTGGGCTCCGGCCCGGACAAGTTTCCGCAGACCTGGGACGAATACCGGGCTATCGGCAAATTGCTCAAAGCCAAAGACCGGCCCTATGGACAGACCTTGGCGCATGCGTTTGGCGACGGACCGGCCTTTTGGTACCCGTATCTGTGGTCGTGGGGCGGCAAGGAGGTCGAGGCCGACGGCAAGACCGTGGCGCTGAACAGCAAGGAGACGATCGAGTCGGTCAAATTCGCGGTTCCGTTCTGGAAGGAGTGCTACGATTCCGGCGCGCTTTCGTGGGACGACGCCGGCAACAACCGCGCCTTCCTCTCAAACACGATCAGTTCGACCAACAACGGCGCGTCGATCTACCTATTGGCCAGGAGCAAGCCCGACACCTATCTGAGCGAACAAGGCACGCCGCTCTACAAAGACATGTTCCACGCGCCGTTGCCCAAAGGCCCAGCCGGCCAGTTCAGCTATCACGTGCCGTTTTCGAACATTGTTCCTGCCTATACGCCGAATCAGAAGGCGGCCAAGGATTTTCTGCTCTGGTTTCAGTCGAAGCCCATTTTTGAGCAATGGTTCACCTCGCAGCAGGGCTTTTCGGTCGGCAGCACGAAGATGTGGGAGAACGACCCGTTGTGGAAGATCGACCCGATCATGGCGCCGTTCCGCACTGCCGCGGAAAGCGGCCGTTTCGCGGGCTATGCCGGTCCGGCCGGGCGCGCCGCGGCTGAAGCGATCTCGAAATTCATCATCGTCGATATGTACACCAAGGCGGTCCAAGGCATGACGCCCGAAGACTCAGTCAAATGGGCGCACGGCGAAATGGTGAAGATCTATAACGCCAACGGGTAAGCGCCGCGCCGCGATAGGAGGGCTGCCAGTCGCGCGCTAAACCCACTGCCAGCGGAAGGCGTCGCTCATCGAGCGCTCGCCCCGGTAATGATCGACCTAAGCTTGGCGACAGCACTGGCGGGGCTGGTCAGGACGGGGCAGTCGAGCACGCCGGTCACTGCTGCGGTCGCCCGCGCGGTCGAAAAATGTGCGAGCAGCACTGCGTCGCAATCCGCGAAGCGCGGTGCCGCCTCCGCGATCAGTCCGTTATGCGTCGCCGCATCGCCCGCTTTCAGCGCCGCCATCGCTCCCGGCACGCAATAGCTCTCGATCGTCGCCGGGGAACGGTGTGTTTGGGCCATGCCGCGGAACTCTTCTTCCATCGATTGGACACTCGGCGCGAACGTCGCCAGCATGCCGATGCGCTGCCCGGCCGCCAGCGCCGCCTCGAACATCGCCTCGTTGGGTTTCAGCACCGGGATCCGGGCGCGTGTCGCGGCGGCCTCGATCGCCTCGCCGAAGGCCGAGCAGGTGAAGAGGATGCCGGCGGCGCCGGTCGCGGTCGCATATTCCGCCAGCGCAAGAATGCGCTGGGTCATCGTCGCGGTCAGCACCCCGTCGCGCTCGCGGTCGAGGCTCAGTGAATCATCCAGAATGTTGCCGCATTCAGTCTCCGGCCACAGCGCCAGGAACGCCTCCTGCACCGGCTCGATCGCGACGGTGACCGCGTGAATCAACGCGATGCGGGTCTTCATCCCCGGCTCCTCTACGCTCCGTATGGCGATTGGCGAGGATCAAGCCCAGATCGCGCGGGGCGTCAAGTGCCCCCCGGTAGGAAGGCTTGACTCGCCTCAGATGATGCGCCCATCGTCGTCGCAAATCTAAACCATAAGGGCCCGCGAGGGCGGGCTGCGGTCACTAGGGAAGGAGACTGAATGGGACGGTTGACCCGCCGCTCAGTGCTGCGCGGCTCTGTGGGCTTGGTCGCGGCCGGGACATTGGCGCGGCCCTATATCGCCAATGCCGCGGCGACGACCGCTACGGTATGGTGGGTGCAGGGTTTCATTCAGGAAGAGGATCTCGCGTTCAAAAAGATCGTCGCCGATTACGAGAAGGCCAGCGGCAACACGATCGACTACACCATTATACCCTTTGCCCCGATGCGCCAAAAGATCATCTCGGCGGTCACGAGCGGCGTCGTACCGGACATGTATCAAAGCACCCCGACCGAGCTGATTGGGTTACAGGCCTGGGCCGACAAGTTGGTCGACGTGACCGATGTTATCGACACGCAGCGGGAAGAATACACCGAAACCGCGCTAGCCTCGGCCTATTGCTACAACAGCGTAGAAAAAAAGCGCAGCTTTTACGGCGTGCCGTTCACCCAAGGAGTTCTACCGAATCATGTCTGGCGGCCGCTGGTCGAAAAGGCCGGCTACAAGACGGGGGACATTCCGAAAACCTGGGATGCCTATTATGATTTCTTCAAGGAAGTGCAAAAAAAGCTGCGTGCCCAGGGCGTGCGCCAAGTTTATGGCCTAGGTTTTCAGGTCACCACCCAAGGCAACGATCCTAACGCCTTGTTCAATTATTTCCTGATCGCCTATGGCGGCCAGGGCATCGTCACCAAGGACGGCAAATTGCACCTCGATGACCCGAAGGTGCGCGAAGCTGCGATCAAGGCGCTGACCTATCCGACCACGGCGTACAAGGAAGGCTTTGTGCCGCCTGGCGCGATCAATTGGAACGACGCCGATGACAACAACGCTTTTCACTCCAAGCTGATCGTGATGGATCTCGATGGCACGATCTCGACCGAGGTGGCTGTCATTCACAACGCGCAGGATTATAACGACATCGTCACGATGGGCTTGCCGCTCACCAACGATGGCAAACCCGTACCAAGCCAGGCCGGCTGCGCCTGCAACCTGATCCCAAAAGGCGCAAAAAACGTCGCGGCGGCGAAAGATTTTCTAAAGTATCTGAGCCAGCCGAAGGTCAACGGCGAGTTGCTGAAGGTCGGGCTTGCCCGCAGCGTGCCGCCGATGGCGTCGATCGTAAAGAAAGACGCGTGGTGGCTTGACCCGAAGGATCCCCATCGGGTGGCTTATGTTCAGCAGGGCGTACTCGGCCCAACCTTACCGCAGTTCTGGGTGTACAACCCGGCTTATGCCGAGGTTCAGAACCAGCACGTTTGGGGTGCCGCCTGGGCCGACGTCATACACAACGGGATGACGCCAGAGGCGGCGGCTGACAAGGCCTTCAAGTGGGTCGAGGCGATCTTTGCCAAATACCCGATCGCGCAGAGCTGAGGGGCGACGGACGGCATCTACGTTATCGGGGACGGTCCGCCGGGCCACTACGCCGGTCCCGACAAAGTAGGCTCGCTGGACCAGGCGGCACGACATCGCGGTCCGTAAACGAACAAAAAAGGCCCGCGCGAATGGTCGCGCAGCGCCTTCAGGGAAGGGGACAGTCATGGCACGCTTGACCCGTCGCTCTGTGCTCCGCAGTTCTTTGGGTTTGGCCGCGGCGAGCAGTTTGGCGCGCCCCTATATCGCCAATGCGGCGGCTACGACCGCCACCGTGTGGTGGACCCAGGGTTTCGCCGAGGAAGAAGACATCGCGTTCAAGAAGATCGTCGCGGATTACGAGAAGGCGAGCGGCAATACGCTCGATTGCAGCATCATCCCCTACGCGCCGGAGCGTCAGAAGATCATTTCGGCCGTCACAAGCGGCGAGGTCCCGGATCTGTTCCGCAACAACCCGGGACCAATCGTTGCGCTGTTCGCCTGGGACGATAAGCTGGTCGACGTGAGCGATGTCGTCGAGACGCAAAAGGAAGAGTACACCGAGACAGCGCTACTCACGGCCCACTGCTACAACAGCGTCGAGAAGAGACGCAGCTTCTACGGTGTACCCTATACGGTCGACGTCTTTACCAACCATATCTGGCGGTCATTGGTCGAGAAGGCCGGCTACAAGATGGAGGACATCCCCAAGACCTGGGATGCCTTCTACGATTTCTTCAAAGGGGTGCAGAAAAAACTACGCGAGCAGGGCATGCGCAACGTCTATGGCCTCGGTTTTCAGGTGACCACCAACGGCGGCGATCCGTGGGCCTTCTTCTATCAATTCCTGATCGCCTATGGCGGCCGAAATATCGTTACCAAGGACGGCAAGTTGCACCCTGATGATCCGCGGGTGCGCGAGGCGGTAATCAAGGCCCTGACCTATCCGACCACCGCCTACAAGGGAGGTTTTGTCCCGCCAAGCGCAATCAACTGGAACGACGCCGACGACAACAACGCCTTCCATTCCAAGCTGACCGTAATGGATCTCGACGGCTCGCTGTCGACTGAGGTCGCGATCATCAAGGAGAAGCAGGATTACGATGATATCGTGACGATGGGCCTGGCGCTCAGCAACGACGGCAAGCCGGTGCCGAGCGGGGCCGGCAGCTTTTGCGGCTTGATCCCGAAGGGAGCGAAGAACGTTCCGGTGGCCAAGGACTTCCTCAAATATTTGATCCAGCCCAATGTGCTCAACGAATATCTGAAGACCGGGCTTGGGCGAAGGGAGCCGCCCATGCCGTCGATCGTAAAGAAGGATCCGTGGTGGCTCGATCCCAAAGACCCGCATCGGGTGGCCTACACCACCCAGGTCGTGCTGAGCCCAACCTTACCGCCTCTTTGGGTTTACAATCCAGCCTGGGCGCAAGTCGAGAGCGAGCATGTCTGGCAGAAGGCCTGGGCCGAGATCATCAAGGACGGGACGGCGCCTGATGCCGCCGCGCAAAAGGCGTTCAAGCGGGTCGAGGAGATCTTTGCCAAATACCCGATCACGCAGACCTGAGAAGCGGTCGCGGACGGCATATAGGTTATCGGAGACGGTCCGCCGGGCCACTACGCCGGCCCGCAAAACAGTGGACTCGGTGGATCGGGCGGCCTTAAATCGCGTTTCGATAAAATAATAGAGTGCGCCCGCGAATGGGTCGCGCGGCGACAGCGCAGGGAAGGAAGGCGGACATGGCAAGCCTGAGCCGACGCTCGATACTTCGCAGCTCGCTGGCCGTCGCCGCGGCCGGCACGCTGGCGCGGCCCTATATTGCCAACGCCGCGGCCAAGACCGCGATTGTGTGGTGGGTGCAGGGCTTTGCCCAGGAAGAAGACATCGCCTTCAAGAAGATAGTCGCCGATTACGAGAAGGCGAGCGGCAACCAGATCGAATACAGCATCGTGCCGTTTGCCGCGATGCGGCAGAAGGAGATCGCCGCGGTGACGAGCGGCGCCGTGCCCGACATCATCGATCTCGGAGACTACTTCTTTGGCGTGCTGAGCGCGTGGAACGACCAACTGGTTGACCTCAGCGACGTCATCGAGACGCAGAAGTCGCTGTTCATGCCGACGGCGCTGCAGACCGGCTACGCCTTCAACAACGTTACGAAAAAGCGCGGCTATTACATGGTCCCGAACCGCATGGCGGTGACCCCGTTTCATGTCTGGAAGTCGCTGCTCGACAAGGCCGGCTACAAACCTGCCGACGTCCCAAAAACCTGGGACGCCTTTCTCGACTTTTTCCCGCAGGTTGCGGAGAAATTGCGGGCCCAGGGCATGCGCAACGTCTATGCCTATTCCGTTATGATTAGTGCCGTCGGGTTCGATGCGGTCGGACACTTTGACCATTTTATGATCGCCTATGGTGGCAAGGACTTGTTCACGCCCGACGGCAAACTTCACACCGATGACCCGCAAGTCCGCGAGGCCGCTATCAAGACGGTCACCAGGCTGGCGACGGCCTTCAAGAAAGGCTTCATGCCGCCTTCGATACAGAACTGGAACGACAACGACGACAACAACGCCTTCCATTCGAAGCTCCTCGTCATGGATTTCGATGGCACGATCTCGACCGAGGTGGCGCTGTGGAAAGAAAAGGAGGAATACAACGACGTCCTGACCCTGGGCCTGCCGCTCGGCAACGACGGAAAGCCGGTGACCGGCGTCATGGGTACGCAGGCGATGGTGGTCCCGAAGGGTGCCCCCAATCTCAATGTCGCCAAGGAGTTTCTCAAATATTCGATCGAGCCGAAAGTGCTTGCCACCCTTCTGAAGGGCGGGCTCGGCCGACGGCTGCCGCCGATGACGTCGATCGTAGAGAACGACAAGGCGTACTGGCTCGATCCGAAGAACGAGCCGCTACAAGCATACACCCAGCAGGGTATCTACGGTCCGACGATCCCGCCCTACGAGGTCTACAACCCCGCCCGGGCGCAGATCAGTAGCGAGCGCGTGTTCGCCCTGGCGATCCTCGATGTGATCAACAAAGGGATGTCGCCCGAAGCCTCAGTCAACAAAGCGTTCACGCGGACCGAGGAGATCTTTGCCAAATACCCGATCACGCAAAGTTGAGAGGCGATCCCGGACGGCATAGGTTATCGGAGAGGGCCCGCCCGGCCGCTCCGCCGGCCCGCAAAACAGTGGACTCGGTGGATCGGGCCGCCCTATATCGCGTTTGGATAAAATAATAGAGCGCGCCCGCGAATGGGTCGCACGGCGCCACAGCAGGGAAGGAGATATACATGGGACGGTTAACCCGCCGCTCGGTGTTGCGCAGCTCGCTGGCAGTTGCGGTGGCCGGCAGTTTGGCGCGACCCTATATCGCCAATGCCGCGGCTAAGACCGCGACCGTGTGGTGGGTGCAGGGCTTTGCCCAAGAAGAGGACGTCGCGTTCAAGAAGATCGTCGCCGATTACGAGAAGGCGAGCGGCAATACGATCGATTACAGCCTTGTCCCCTATGCCCCGCATCGGCAAAAGGTCATCTCGGCGATGACCAGCGGCGAGGTCCCGGATCTGTTCCCCGCCAACCCGGCCGAGGTCGCCGCACTCTTTGCCTGGCAGGGTAAACTGGTTGACGTTTCCGACGTCGTCGAAACGCAGAAGGCGCAATACAACGAAACCGCGCTACTCTCGGCGGAGTTCTATAATAATGAAACTAAGCGGCGCAGCATTTACGGCGTGCCGACTGTAGGAGCGACGTTACCGTTCCACATCTGGAACTCGTTGGTCGAAAAAGCGGGTTTCAAACTGGCAGATGCACCGAAGACTTGGGACGCCTTTTGGGATTTCTTCAAGCCGGTGCAAGATAATTTACGCAAACAAGGGATGCGCAGCGTCTATGCCCAAGGATTGCAGGTTACCTCCAACGGTGTAGATCCCAACAATACGTTTCACTACTTTCTGATTGCCTATGGCGGCAAAGACCTCCTCACAAAAGACGGCCGGCTGCATCTCAACGACCCACAGGTCAAAGAGGCAGTCATCAAAGCGCTGACCTATCCCACCACCGCCTACAAGCAGGGATATGTGCCGCCGGGTGCGATCAACTGGAACGATGCCGACGACAACAACGCGCTTCACTCGAAACTGATGGTGATGGACCTTGACGGCACCATTTCCAGCGAAGTCGCTATCATCAAAAACAAGGAAGATTACGACGACCTCGTCACCATGGGTCTGCCGCACAGCAATGACGGCAAACCGATCCCCAGTCAGAACACCGTCGTCGACGCTCTGATCCCGAAGGGAGCAAAGAACGTCGACGTGGCCAAGGACTTCCTGAAATACTTCATCCAGCCGGAGGTTACGAACGAACGGTTGAAGGTGGGCCTTGGCCGCAACGTCCCGGTGATGCCGTCGATCGTCAAGAACGACTCGTGGTGGTTCGCCGACCCGCATCGCAAGGCCTATACCGAGCAAGCCTTGTTGGGCCCGACCGTGCCGGCCTATTGGGCCTTCAACCCGGCCTATGCCGAGGTCCAGAACACGCATGTGTGGTCTACCGCCTGGGCCGACATCATGCGCACCGGAATGACGCCCGAGGCGGCCGCGGACAAGGCATACAAGCAGATCGAGGCGATCTTTGCCAAATACCCGATCGAAGAGGGCTGAGCCGTCAGGCCCCGCAGCGCGGCCGATGCGTCCGATTGCCGCGGAAATGGCGCGAGCCGGGGGTTTTCCAGGCGGCCCGTTTGTGGAGCGGAACAGCCGATGGTTAACGGTCTACGGCGACCGCCAATACGGACGGCGATGATAAGCATCGAATACAATTTGAGCCCGGCGCATAACCGTTCTATATTCCCCCGACAAAGCACCACCGCGGCGCGCTGGGGACCACGCTCTCGGCGCGAGCAGGGAAGAAAGGAAGACGGGAATGATAAGAACGACTAGACGTTCCGTGTTACGCGGCTCGCTTGCGGCTGCTGCCGCCGGGACGTTGACGCGCCCCTTCATCGCGAACGCCGCCGCCAGCACGGCGACGGTCTGGTGGACCCAGGGGTTCATCCCCGAGGAGGACGCGGCCTTTCGCAAGGTAGTCACCGATTACGAAAAGGCGAGCGGCAACACCATCGACTACAGCCTTATCCCGTTCGCGCCGCTGATGCAGAAGATCGTCTCGGCGATCACCAGTGGTGATGTCCCCGATCTGATCTCCCACGACATCAACGACCAAGTGATCGTTCCGCAAAATGCCTGGAACGACAGGATCGTCGAAGTCTCCGATGTCGTCGAAGCTCAGAAATCGGAATACCACCCGACAGCTTTCCTCGCTTCACAATACTATAACAACGTCAAGAAGCAACGCGGGTTTTACTTGATTCCGTACAAGACGGCGGTGATACCATTCCACATCTGGATTTCGCTGGTCGAGAAGGGCGGCGGCAAACTGGCCGATGCGCCAAAGACCTGGGATGCCTTCTGGGACTACTTCAAGCCGATGCAGCAAAAGCTGCGCGATCAGGGAATGCGCGGCGTCTATTCATTGGGTCTGCAGGCGACCACGACCGGCCCCGCCGACGGCAACAACATGTTCCACGCCTTCTTGATCGCCAACGGCGGCAACGACATCGTCACCAAGGACGGCAAGCCCCACCTCGACGATCCGCAGGTCAAGGAAGCGGTGGTCAAATCCCTCACCTACATTACCGATGCCTACAAGGGCGGCTATGTGCCGCCGGGCGCGCTAAGTTGGAACGACGCAGACGACAACAACGCGTTCCACTCGAAATTGATGGTGATGGATTTCGACGGCACGATCTCGACCGAAGTCGCGCTCTATCACGATAAGGACCAATATAACGACATCGCCACTCTCGGTCTGCCGGCGCGCAACGACGGCAAGCCGAATGCGGCGCAGCTCGGGGTCGGCGGCGCGATCATCCCGAAAGGGGCGAAGAACGTCGACGTCGCCAAGGACTTCATGAAATTCCTGATCCAGCCAAAGGTCATGAACGCGTATCTGAAGCAGGGCCTCGGCCGATGGCTGCCGGCTTACCCATCCCTGGCCAAGACCGACCCGTTCTGGCTCGATCCCAGCGACCCTCACCGGTCGAATTATGTGCGCGAGGGCCTGATCGACCCGACGTTGGTGAACTATCCGGTCTTCAACCCCGGCTATTCCGAGGTCAACGCCACGCAGATCTGGGGGTCGGCTGAAGCTGACGTCATAAGAAACGGCTTGACGCCCGAACAAGCAGCGGACAAAGCGTTAAAGAAAGTAGAAACGATCCTGGCAAAATACCCGATCTTACAGAGCTGAGAGGCGATCATGGCAAGTGTATCGGTCATAGAGGCCGGCCGTCCCGTACCGCGGCGCCGGTCGCTTCTGCGTACTTGGCGTGGCAGCCTACAAGGTTCGGAATATGCTTGGGCCCTTGCCTTCTGCATCCCCTATGTCGCGGTATTCGCCGCCTTTGTCGCATATCCCATTGTTTATGGTTTGTGGCTCGGTCACAAACCAAGCCTCTATGTGGAATTGTGGCAAGACCCGATTTTTCAAATGACGATCGTCAATACGATCCTGTATTTGGTGATCGGCGTTAACGTCAAAATGTTCGGCGCCTTGTTGCTGTCCGGCTTCTTCATGCGCCGGGGCTGGTGGGTCAAGGGGCTGCTGATGATCTATGTGCTGCCCTGGGCAGTGCCGGCGCTGCCCACCTTTATCTCGATCCACTGGATGCTGAACGGCCAGTGGGGCCTGTTCAACAATGTGCTGTATGACGTCTTTGGCATCGATGGCCCGGGCTGGCTCGATACCTCGCGCTGGCTCGCGCTGGGCGCGGTCATCGTTTCCTATATCTGGAAGAACATGCCGTTCTGGACCGTGATTCTGCTCGCCGGCCGGATGTCGATCCCGCAAGAACTTTACGAGGCGGCCGAAGTCGACGGCGCTACTGGGCTGCGTCGGTTCACCCATGTGTCGTTCCCACTGCTCGCCAATCTCTATCTCGTGTGCACTTTGCTCTCGACGATTTTCACCCTCGGCGACTTCAATACCGCGACTTTCGTCTCCGGCGGCGGGCCGGCGCTGACGACCCATGTCTTGGCCACGATCGGCATCCGCGATGCCTTTGAGATCGCCAGGCCGGATCTCGGCGTGGCCGCGGTGATGACGGCTCTGCCGCTGATGATTCCGCTGGTGTTGATCTTGATGCGTAAATTGCGCACCTCGGAGGTACAACTATGAGCGCGATCCTGCTGGAGACCCGGGCGGCGCGACAGGCATCGGCCATCGGGGTTAAGCGAAAGAACTACCGACTGCGGCGAGCGCTGACCGAGACCGCTTGCCTGGCGCTCGCCGCCGTACTGCTCGTCTGGACGTTAGCGCCGCTCTACAACATGGTGATGGTGGCGCTCCAGTCACATAACGACGTATTTTCGAACGACATTTGGCCGAGACAGCCATCCGCTTATAGCTTTTGGATCGTCATTACCGAGGGTTACTGGTACCTCGAATATTTCTGGCACCAGTTCGGCAACAGCCTTTACATCGGCGTGATGACGGTGTTCTTCACCTTGTTCATCGGGTCCATGGTCAGCTTCTCGGTCAGCCGCATGCGTCTGCGAAACGGCTGGCTTCTGACCAACGCGGCGTTGCTGACTTACGTGATCCCAGCCTCGTTCCTGGCGATCCCGCTCTACCGGATCATGCAGGGTTACGGCCTCGGCAACAATGTATGGTCGATCATCGCGGTCGAGGTGACCTTCGCCACGCCCTACGCGATTTTCATTTTCCAGCAATACGGCCGCAGCATTCCGATCGAGCTCGACGAGGCGGCGCGGGTCGACGGCGCATCGCCATGGCAGGTCTATTTCAAGATCTATCTGCCGATGATGGCGCCGGCATTGGTAGCGGTCGGCACTTATGCGCTATTGCTCGCCTGGAACGAATACCTGTACCAATTTCTGCTGCTGTCGGACAAACGGAGCATGACGGTGCCGGTAGCTCTCGCCCAGTTCCTCAACAGCGACGAGTCGCCGTGGAACTACATGATGGCGACCGCGATCATCTACGCGATCCCCCCGGTCGTAATCTACTATCTGTTCCGCGGCCGGATGACCTCGGGCCTGACCATGGGCGGCGTCAAAGGCTAAGGCCTCCGCCCGCGCGCCTCACATCCTGGCGCTACTCCTGCGGGTAGCGCCAGACGGTCGCTGGCTGGGTCGCGGTCTCGTCGATGGTCCATTGCGGCAGGGCGAGCCCGGCGCCGACATCGCTGAACACCATGCGCACGCGCGTGCCGATGCCGACCCGCTTTACCAGTTCGGGCGGCGCCAATTGGCCGTCGGGGGTGGTGAGGTTGCCGACGACGCGCAAGGCTTCATCGGGAGTGGGCTCTCCCTTTTGCGTGTCGAGATCGACCAGCAGGATCAGATAGGGGGTCTTGCCGCGAAAGGCCGGCTGGATCGCGTGGTGCACCTCGCTGTAGGAATGCACCGTTCCCTTGCCCTCGACCTTTTTCCAGCTTGATTCGAGGCTCATGCACCACGGGCAGGCGGTGGTCGGCGGGTAGCGCAGCCGGCCGCATTGGGCGCAGGCCTGCAGGTGAAAATCGTGCTCCGCGCAATGGCGGAAATATTCGAGGTTCTCGACATCGAGATCGTCGATGGTGAGCCCCATGCCAAGGTATTCGCCGCGAACAGGCATGTTCCGTCTCCTCCTTAGCCGCGCCGCATGACCATCGACGAGGCGGTCGCCGGGTTGGCCCAGCCGAGATTGGCGCTGACTTCGACATTCCTGACCTGGCGGCAGCCGCCTTCCCTGTAGTCGTAGGTGTGCTGACGCTTGCCGTCGGCGTCGACCGGGCAGGAATCGTCGGCGTCGTGGCGCAGTTGGCGGGTGTTTTCGATGACCATGTTCATGCCGTGGGTGTAGCCCTCGCACAGATGGCCGCCGCTGGTGTTGTTGGGTCGCCGCCCGCCGAGCTGGATCGCACCGCTCGACACATATTCGCCGCCTTCGCCCTTTTTGCAGAAGCCGTAATCCTCGAGCTGCAGCATCGTCGTAAAGGTGAAGGCGTCGTAGGACCCGGTAATGTCGATGTCTTCCGGCCCGACCCCGGCATTCGGCCACAGGATCTGCCGCGCGTAATAGCCGGCGACGGTCGAGATCGGCCCGTGCTGGTAGTGCATGTCGAGGCGCGGCTTGCTGCAGCGGCCGACGACGCCGCGGATCAGCACCAGCGGCTGCTTCATGTCGCGGGCGCGCTCGGCCGACGTCACGACGATCGAGGTCGCATTGTCGGTCTCGACGCAGCAATCGAGCAGATGCAATGGCTTGCAGATGAAGCGGCTCGACAGCACGTCGTCGATCGTATAGCGCTTCTTGTAATACGCCTTCGGATTGTTCGAGGCGTGATGGCTGTGCGCCACCTTGACCGCGGCGACCTGCTCGGGCTTGGTGCCGTAATCGTACATATGGCGCATAAAGGTCGGCGCGAAGCTTTGCCCGGCGCTCTGCCAGCCATAGGCGCGGTTGTGCAGCATGTCGCCGCCGACGGGCGCCGCCGAGCGCGCGCCGGTGCCGCCGATCCGCACCTGCGAATAGCCGTTCATCGAGCGGAAGATCGCTACCGTCTTGCAGCAGCCGGCCTCGATCAGGCCGATCGCGATGCCGACCAGCGCCTCGGTCGACGAGCCGCCGCCGACGACATCCATGTAGTAATTGGGGCGGATGCCGAGATCACCGGCGATAAACGTCCCCGAGGTCGAGTCGCCGCCCGAATAGGACAGGATGGCGTCGATGTCGGAGGCCTTGAGCCCGGCGTCGAGGATCGCGTTCCTGACCGCCCAAGTGCCAAGCGCGCGGGTCGTCTTGCCCGAGCCGCGGGTATAGGTTGTCTCCCCTACGCCGACGATCGCATATTTGTCGCGCAGGTATTTCGGGGTGGTGGCGTCAACCTCGGTTCTCGGCAATGGCATCGGCGTTTCTCCCTCTCTCTCGCTAACCATGTCCCGTGGATTTGTGGTCGCCGATCTCGACCGCGGGTCCATAACGGGGGCACCCGCTGGTGGTATAGATGCGCTCGATGGTTACTCCCGACGTTAATAGAATAGCAGTCCGGACCTCCCGGCGGCCATCTCTGAAATCCGGGTCACCTTCGGCGGAACCTCGGATACGACCTCGGGACGCTCCGGGGCAGCAGACGCATCATCATCGACGAGACCCAGGGTGCGAGCATCCGCCAGGATTTCTTCTCCCCCGAAGCGAAGCACGGGCGTTCCCAGGTCTCGGCTGGCCGCGGCATCCTCGGGAAGCGGCTTCAGTCTGATCGCCCCCTCGATCTGCTCAAGCGCTGTTCTGGTCGTGAAGATTGACGGTCCCGACGGCGGCGCCATCAGCTTTCGCCCCGTTCCGCAACCAAGTCCCGGAGTAGCGGCAGCAACTCAGGCAGCTCCTCGGTTGCGGAAATCCAGACCAGCTCGTGGTTGATGTCAAAATAAGCGTGCACCAGCCGATTGCGCATCGAAACGATTGACGACCATGGAATATCCGAAGCGAGGCCACGGGTCTCCGCGCTGATCTTACTGGCGGCTTCCCCGACGATCTCGATCGCGCGAACGAGGGCAAAGGCCAGGATGGGGTCGCGATCGAGATCGCTCCGCGTGCGCCCTTGGACAAAGCGGGCGGCAGTCTCAGCCGCCTCGATCATATGCAGAAGCCGGGTTCTGTCGTCAGGCGGCAAACTGCACCTCGGCCTCGCGTAAAACCTCTTCGCGAAAATAGTGGCTCAGATCTTGCGCGGTGCGCAAATCCACCCTCCGCCCATCCATAAGTTGAGACAGCTCCTCCTCGATCTCGGCAATGCCGATCAGGCCGGGCGTCGCTCCGGGCTCGAATTCGACGAGCAGATCGATATCGCTGTCGGGGCGGTCGGTGCCCTTCAGCACCGAGCCGAACAATGAGAGCCGGCGGATGCCGCGGCGCCGGCACAGCACAGCGAGGGCTTCCCTGTTGTAGACGGGCAGGCTCATGATCAAGGCTATACGCTATACCGCGAGGCGATAGGCTTTGGTCGCGGCGCCGCTGAACAGCGCGGTCTTCTCGGTGGCAGAATAGCCCGAGGCGATGCGCTTGAACGCGTTCCACATTACCGGATAGCTGCACATGCCCTTGTCGACCGGAAAATTGCTCTCGAACATCGAGCGCTGCGGTCCGAAGGCCTCGATGCAGACCTCGATATAGGGCCGCCAGGCCTTCTCCAGATCCTGCGAGGAGGGCGGCGTCTCATCATTGAAGAACGTGAAGCCCGAAAGCTTCATGCCGAGCCCGCCGAGTTTGACATAGGTGTTCGGGGAAGCGGCGGCGACCTCGCCGATCGATTTCTTCCACGCGGAAAAGGCTTCCTCGCGCTTGCCGGCATAGGGCCCGATCGCCAACGGTCCGCCGACATGGTTCAAGACGATCGCCGCCTGCGGGAAAGCGCGGGCCAGATCGGTCACGTCGTCGAGCTGGGTCTGGAACAGCCAGGCGTCGAAGCTGAGCCCAAGCGCGGCAAGCCCAGCGAACCCTTCGCGGAAATTCCGGTCGCGATAGAGTCCCTGCGGCGCGCCCGAGCAATAGATCTCCAGGCTCGGATCGGCATGCCAGGTGGCGCCATTGCGGATGCCCTTGAAGCGTCCACCGGATCTGGTGACATGCTGCTCGAGGATGCCCTTGGCGCGGCTGCCGATCCGCAGATCGACATTGCCGATGATCCCGGCGATGCAGCGCGTCCTGCCGTATTTGCCCGACGCGCTCATCGCCGCGATGCCGTTGACGAATTCGGTCTCGCCGAGCGACTTCAGCTCCTGCGGCCCGTCGGCGCTGTACATCTCGCGGCATTCCTCGAAGCAGGTCGCCGCGATGTTGTGGCCGCTGCCGATATCGGCCAGCAGATCCTGAAACAGATAACGGTTACCCGGCCGGTCCCACATGTGATGGTGGGGGTCGACGATCGGCAGCTCGGGCTCGATGATCTCTTCTTGCCGCCTGTCGAGCCAGTCCGGGCGGATCGGCGCATGGCGGCCGGGCGGGATCGCGGATTGGGGCACGGTGGTAGTCCTCCCGAGGTTGCTCTTGGGCTCCGCCAACTCTGCCCCTCCCCGCCGCGCAATTCCACGGCTTTATCAGCCGGCGGAGGTTCAACATTGAAAATACGGCGAAATTTCCCTGTTTTGGTATTCGAGCAGCGGCAGGCAGCGGCAGCAACCACCCTCGCAGCCCCAACCGGTCTGCACCGGCCAAACCCGGGTACGTCGGTTTTTTCGCAGCCTGGTAAGTGCCTTTCGGAGCCACTACTCCCAAAATCCCGACCTCGTCTGTGCTTCGGCAGCATAATATAAACGAATTGGCCGCTCTTGTTTGGGGACGGGAGCGAGCCGCCGGGGGTGGGGCATGTGGGATATCGCGTGCGCGCGGCGCGACCTGTTGCGTCTGCTGGCGGGCTGCGCCGCAATCGGCGCGGGGTTCGACGTGGCTTCGGCGCAACCGCCGGGGCGAGGAAAGCCGGCGCTGCGAGGGAAGCCGCCGCTGCGCTATCGGCCTATGATCGTCCTCGATCCCGGGCACGGCGGGATCGACCCTGGAGCAATCGGCCCGGACGGCGTCTACGAAAAGAACATCGTCTATCCGACGGCGCAATACTTGGCGGGGCAGCTGGTCGCGACGCGCCGCTTCCGGGTCGCGCTGACCCGCGGCCCCGACGAGTTTGTCCCATTGCGCGAGCGTGTGGTCCGCGCCCGCGGGCTGAACGCGGATCTGTTTCTGGCTATCCACGCCGATGCGCTGCCCGACCCGGCGAAGCGCGGCCTGTCGGTGTTCACCCTGTCGGCCAAGGCCTCGGACCGTGAAGCGGCGGCGCTCGCCGAGAGCGAGAACAAGGATGTGGTAGAAGGCGTCCGGCTGTCGCGGGAGCCGCGTGAGGTCGGGGACATTCTGATCGCTCTGGTGCGCCGCCAGACCGACAATGCTTCGATCGCGTTTGCCCGCGACGTGGTAACGGCGCTCAGGCACGACGTGGTGCTGTTGGAAAATCCGCAGCGATCGGCCGATTTCGCGGTGCTGACGGCGCCGGACATCCCCTCCGCCCTGGTCGAGCTTGGCTGCCTGTCGAACCCCTCCGAGGAACGCCGGCTGCGTCAGCCGGGCTATCAGCAGCAGCTCGCCCGCGGTCTTGCCCGTGCGATCGAAGCTTATTTCGCCACCACTCGCCCGCGATGACAGCGCACCATTCCTAAATCGTGGGCGGAAAGCGGGCGATCCAATGGCGGGCAACGTCCTCGCGGCGGCAGATCCACACGCGGTCGTGGCTGCGCAGGTATTCGATGAAGCGGATCAACGCCTTGGCCCGGCCGGGGTGGCCGGTCAGCCGCATGTGCAGCCCGATCGACATCATCCGAGGCCGCTCGGCGCCCTCCTCATAGAGGATGTCGAAGCTGTCGCGCAAAAAGGCGAAGAAATCCTCGCCCGAGCCGAAGACGCCGCGGCCGAATTTCGAATCATTGGTCGTCAGCGAATAGGGGACGACGAGATGCGGTTTGTCGCCGACCCGCACCCAATAGGGCAGCTCGTCATTGTAGGTGTCGCTGTCGTACAGAAAACCCCCGTGCTCGACGATCAGCCGGCGGGTATTTTCAGACGGCGCATAGCGGCAATACCAACCGACCGGGGTCTTGCCCGTGGTCTTGCGGATCAGTTCGACGGCGGCGGCGATTTGGCGGCGTTCCTCGTCCTCCGGCAGGCCCGGATGATTGGTCCAGCGATAGCCGTGGCTGCAAATGTCCCAATCGCTGGCGGCGATCGCCGCCGCGGCCGGCGGGTTGGCTTCGAAGGCGCGGGCGCAGCCGAAGATCGTCACCGGCACCTGGAAGCGGGTAAAGATCCGGTGCAGGCGCCAAAAGCCAACCCGCGCGCCGTATTCGAACATGCTCTCTGCGCCGAGATCACGTCCCTTGACTCCGAGATCGCTGCCGATCATTTCGGTCAGCCCACCCTCCGAGACGCCGTCTCCGGCCGGGTAGGAGAGTTCCGACCCCTCCTCGAAATTGATCACGAAATTGACCGCGATCCGCGCATCCCCAGGCCATCCGGCATGCGGCGGCTCGGCGCCGTATCCAATGAAATCGCGGGTCATGGATTTCCTCCGGGTCGATCGGGATACCAGTCCTCGCGGCAAATATCGTCGAACGAATAGGGGCACGCTTGAGGCAGGGCGTCGGCGGCGGCGGGCTCGCCGTACCTGCGGAGGCTATCGGCAGCGCGTTTGCGCCCGTCCGCATAGAGCTTGTCCAGGACCTGCTCCGCGTCGCGCCGCAGGGTTGGGCTGATTTTATCAGACAAGGTCTGCCGCGCATCGAGCACTGTTTCTATCCAATCGAAACGCGGTGGCTCGGCCGGCGAATAGCCGAGCTTCAGCAAATGCTCGATGATCCGGCGGATCTGGCTGCGCACAGCATCGCGCTCGCTCTTGCCCAAATCCTCGATCTCCTCGGCGACATGCTCGCGGTCGAAGCGGTTGTCGGCAACCGCCATCGAGCGCAGCACCTCGGCTTGGTGCTGGGTCCAGGCATAGAAATCGTCGTCATAACGAGGTCCATCCGGCATTGGCGTCGACCCTCCAGAATTTATCGACAGCATAAGCGAGACCGGCCTGCAAGTCAGTCAGCCGAGGTCGGCTCGATCTTCTGCTCCGCTGCGGTCCGCGCCGCGCGGGAGATCGACTGACAAGTCGCTGGCTTTGGCGAAAGCGCAACGGCGCCGGTCTAGGCGGCGGCCACCTCAAGTATCGTCAGCGCCAGGGCCTGGGCGCGCGGCACCATCGTGTCGATGCGGCACCATTCGTCGTCGGTATGGGCATTGCCGCCGACCGGGCCGGTCGCGCACAGGGTCGGGGTGCCGAGCGCCGCGGTGAAGCCGCTGTCGGCCGAGCCGCCGGTCGCCTCACCACCGATCCCCGGCATGCCGAGCCCGGCCGCCGAACGGGCGTAAAAGTCGAGCAATTCGCGGCTTGCCTGGTCCTGTTCGAGCGGCAGAAAATTACCCTCGCGCAGGATGCGGCTTTCGCTGCCCGGCAATTCGCAGCATTTGCAGATCTCGCGCACCTCGCCGAGAATTTTTTCCATTATGTTCAAGGTCGGGAAGCGCACGTCGATGCCTGCGGTGGCGCGTGGCGCCACGGTGTTGACCGATTGACCGCCTTGGATCAGCCCGACATTGACCGTCGTGCCGAGATCGTAATCGGTCAATTTGTGCAGGCGCTGGATTTTGCGCGCCATCGCCTCGATGGCACTGACCCCCTGGGCATGGGCCGCACCCGAATGTGAGGCGCGGCCGGTCACCTCCAATTCGATAAAGGCTGCCCCCTTGCGCCGCGAGACGAGATTGCCGGAGGGCCGCCCGGGCTCGGCATTGAATACCGCGCGTGCGTCCTTCGCTTCGGCCTCGATCACCGGACGGGAGGAGGGCGAGGCGATCTCCTCGTCGGCGGTATATAGGCCGGTCAAGGGGCCGGGCGCGCCGAACCGGCGCAGCGCGTCGAGCACGAAGCTGTTCATGACCAGGCCCGCTTTCATATCGGCGACCCCGGGCCCGAAGGCCTGATTGCCGTCGATGCGAAACGGCCGCTGCGCGACAGTGCCGTCGGGAAACACCGTGTCGCAATGACCCATCAACACGATCGGCCGATTGCCGCCGCCACCGCCGGGAAGGCGCGCCGCCATGCAGTTGCCGAACCGCTCGTTCGAAAACATCTCGCAGACGACGCCGGCCCCTTCGAGCCAGGCCCGCAGCCGATCCTGGACGGCATCGACGCCACGCTTGTTGTAGCTGCCGGAATCGATGTTCACGAGTTCGGCCAGCAGGGCGACCATTGCCTGATGCTGACGGCCGAGATGCTCGATAATGGCGGTCTTTGCCTCGACGCTCATGAGCGGCGCTCCGATTGATCTATCTGCAGGCGCGCAGAGTAGTTCGTTCGGCCGTGGCAAGCGAGACGCTCAGTGCGCTGGCCCCTCGGCAAGGCACTCTCACAAACCGTTGGCGAGCTAGCTGACCTTCATCTCGCCCAAATAGGCGTGGCGGATCTGTTCGTTCTGGCGAAGTTCGGCGGCGGGGCCGCTCAGCACGACCTGGCCGGTTTGCAGGACATAGGCGCGGTCGGCGATCTGCAGCGCCATGTTGGCGTTCTGCTCGACCATGAAGATCGTCGTGCCCTGGCGGTTGATTTCGCGGATGATGTCAAAGACCTGCTCGACATAGGCTGGCGAGAGACCCATCGACGGCTCGTCCATACACAACAGCTTGGGCCGCGCCATCAGGGCCCGGCCGATCGCGACCATCTGCTGCTCGCCGCCGGACAAGGTGCCGGCGAGTTGGCGCAGCCGCTCCTCGACCCGCGGAAAGAGGGTGAAGACACGGGCAAGGTCCTGGCCGAATTCCGGTCCGCGGCGGCGGGTATAGGCGCCCATTTCGAGATTCTCATAGACCGTCATGCGCGGGAAGAGCCGCCGGGCCTCGAGCACCGGGGCGATGCCGCGGCGCACCCGCTCCGCGGTGCTCACCCCCTTTAACGATTGTTCCTCGAACAGGATGTCGCCAACGGTCGGCGATACGGTCCCCATGATCGCCTTCATCGTCGTCGATTTCCCCGACGCGTTGCCGCCCAGCAGAGAGACGATCTCGCCGGCTTCGATGCGGTAATCGACCGATTTCAGCACATGGAGGTCGCCGTAATGGGTATCGACCGCACGAAACTCGAGCATCGGCGAACTCATGCGAACACCGCGCTGCGGCCGAGATAGGCGCGGATCACCTCCTCGTCGCGGCGCACCGCATCGGGCGCCCCTTCAGCAATCTTCTCGCCGTGGTCGAGCACCACGACTTTGTCCGCCAGGCTGACGACGACATCGAGCTTGTGCTCAATCAGCAAGATCGTCAGCCCATGCCGATGCAGGCTCTTGATCTGGTCGGCGAGTTCAAGAGTTTCGGCCGGGTTCATTCCCGCCGTCGGTTCGTCGAGCAGCAACAGCTTTGGCCGCGAGGCAAGCGCACGGGCAATCTCGGCCCGCCGGCGATTGGCATAGGACAGGCTCGCGGCAAGATGGTCAGCCCTCGGCAGCAGCCGGTTGCCGAACAGCGCCAGGATCTCGAACGCACGTTCGCGCGCCGCTTCCTCCTCGCGGCGGGTTCGCGGCAGGCGCAGCAGCGCGCGCACCGGGCCGGTGGCGAGCCGCGCATGCATGCCGATCATGACGTTCTCCAGGACGGTCAGGTTCGGGAACAGGCGGATGTTCTGAAAGGTGCGGGCTATGCCGCGGTCGAGCACGACATGCGGCCGCCGGCCGCCGATGTCTTCACCGGCAAAGCTGATCTTGCCGCTGTCGGGGCGCAGCAAGCCGGTTACCGCATTAAACAACGTCGACTTACCGGAGCCGTTCGGTCCGATCACGGCAACGACCGAGTGCGCCGGAACGCTCAATTCGATGGATCGCAAAGCGACCAGCCCGCCAAACTGCACGGTCAGGCCGGAAACCTCGAGCAGAGCGCCCGGCGCCGCGTGATCGACCGCGCCCAGAGCCGGCAGATTGTCGAACCCGCCGCTTCCCACATGCGCCGCCTGTTCGGCCAGGGTCAAACCCGGCACTCGCCGCGACGCCGGGATCAGCCCCTGGCGGCGATAGAGCATCATGAAAACGAGGATGAGCCCGAAGATCAGCTCGATCGAAGAGGCCAGCTCAACATGTTGAAGCCACTCTACGTTGACCAGACGGCCCAGAGCGTGAAGCCATTGGGACAGATCCTCAAGAAACCAGGATTGCAGGATCTGCAGCAGCAGCGCCCCGACGACAACGCCCCAGACACTGCCGATCCCACCGAAGACGATCATGACGAGGACCATGACCGATACCGGAAACATGAACATGTCCGGTGTCGCGGTCTGCAACTTGGCGATGTAGAGCGTGCCGGTCGCGCCCGGCGAAGGCGGCGCCGGTGGCAAAGGCGAGCAACTTCATTCGAACCAAATCGACGCCCATCGCCGCGGCGGCGATCTCGTCCTCGCGGATCGCCATCCAGGCGCGGCCGATGCGCGAATCCTTGAGGCGCAGGCTCGATCAGGATCAGCAAAGCGACGAGCGCCACCCCGACGTAGTAATACGGTGTGGCGCTGACCCCGAAATCAAAGCCGAAGAGCCGCGGCGGAGCGACCCCGTTGAGGCCCATCGCGCCATTCGTCAGCGAGGGCCAGTTGCGCACGACGATCGGCACGATCTCGCCGAAACCCAAGGTGACGATCGCCAGATAGTCGCCCTTGAGCCGCAAAGTCGGGGCGCCGAACAACGCGCCGCACAGTGCGGCGATCGCCGCCGAACCGGGCAGCATTAGCCAGAACGAGACCTGAAAATGGACGAAATCGCCGGCCGTCGTATGGTTGCGGGCAACGAGGCCGAGCCATTGGAACGGCCCCCAAAAGCTCGTCCATTCCGGCTGCAGCTGCCATGAGCTGAGGATGCCGTAGGCGTAGGCACCGATCGCGAAGAACGCAGCATAGCCAAGGTCGAGGAGACCGGCGAAGCCGACAACGATATTGAGCCCAAGCGCCAGCGCGGCGAAGGAGAGCGCGTTGGCGATCGAATCGATATCCGCGTCGTTGCGGTGCACGAGCGGGAACAGCAACGCCGCCGCCGCGACACACGAGATGCCGAGACGCGCCCGGCTGCCGGGCCGCATACGCGCGATCCATCGGAGCACGGGCGTCCTCGCCGTGAGGGTGGGCCAGAGGCCCACGGTCCTGACCGGCGGCTTGCCGATTTCGGCCATCTCAGGATTTGGTCGGGGTGGCCCGGCCGAAGAGGCCGTTCGGGACAAACACCAGGACGAGGATCAGGATCGAAAAGATGATCACGTCGGTCCATCGCACCGCGATCAATTGGCCGCCAAGGCTTTCGATCAGCCCGATTATCAGGCCGCCGAGCATCGCGCCCCCGACGCTGCCGATGCCGCCCAGGACAGCGGCGGTAAAAGCCCGTAGCCCGGCGGTGTAGCCGATGATGAAACTGGTGAAGTTGTAGTAAAGGCCGAAGATCAATGCCGCTGCACCCGCCAAGGCCGAGCCGAGAAAAAACGCGGTCATGATCACCCGGTCGACTTCGACCCCCATCATCCGCGCCGCCTCGGCGTCTTGTGCGGTTGCCCGCATTGCCTTGCCGAGGCGGGTGCGATGGACAAACAGATGCAGCGCCACCATCAACACTGCGGTGACGCCCCAGATCAGCACCTCGCGCAACTCCAGGGTCACTCGGCCGAACTGCCAGCGGACCACCGGCATCGGATTGGGGAAGTTTTTCGTCTCGGCGCCGACAGTCAGCAGGATGACGTTGAACAGGATATAGGACACCCCGATCGTTGTGATCATTGCCGCCGGGCCGCGCACGCCACGCAACGGCCGCAGCGAAATGCGCTCGATCGCGACCCCGAGCCCGCCCGCGGCGAGCATCGTGACCACGAAGGCAAAGGCGAGAACCCCGGCGAGTGCGAGGCCAGTCAGCACGCGGGTCTGACCGGAGATCCCGAGCAGCTCCAGCGCCCACATGCCGATGAACGAGCTAACCATGAACACGTTGAAATGGGCAAAATTGATCAGCTCGAGGATGCCGTAGACGAGCGTGAAGCCGAGCGCCAAGAGCGCGTACATCGCCCCCAGGCTCAACCCGTTGATCACCTGTTGTAGGAGCACCCCATAGTCGATCATGGCAAGGCGGTGCTCCGATTCACCGCGCGCCTTTCAGCGAAACGGCGGGTCACGAGCTTGCAGGCGCCACCCCAAGATACTTGTACTGGTGGAGGACGTCGTCGAGCGGATATTTGTCGTTCCGAGTAATCCGGAAGACGCTGACCACCCGGTTCTCGATATCGCCATTGGCGTCGAAGCTGACCTCGCCCTGCAACGTCTTGACATGCGATTGCTGGATCGCGTCGCGCACCGCGTCGCGGGTGACATCCTTGCCCGAAGCCGCGACGGTTTTGACCGCGTCGAGGATAACGAGCGCGGCATCGTAGGCAGTGATCGAGTAATTGTCGGGCTGCTTGCCGTATTTCTTGACAAATCGTTCGATCATTGGCGCCGCATCGGGATTTTCGACCATGTTCGGCGAGGCAGTTGTCGCATACCAGCCTTGTGCCGCCGGGAAGCCCGCACCGGTCAGGATCTCGGCGCCGTACACCCCGTCGCCGCCGCTTTTGATGATGTCGGGTAAAATGTCATAGGACTGCTTTACTACTTTCACCCCGGCCTGGGCCACGCCACCGTAATAAAGCGCGTCGGGATTGAGCGACTTTATCTTGGTTAGGGTGGTGGTGTAATCGGCCTCTTTCGGGTTCAGCTGATCTCGGCCGAGCACGTTGATGCCACGCTTCTTGGCCTGAGCCTCAAACGCGTCGGCGAGCCCTACGCCATAGGCGCCGCTGTCGTCGAGTACATAGACGGATTTCACCTTCAATGTGTCGGCGAAATAATTGGCCATGTTAGGACCCTGAAAGGCGTCGGTCGTCACTGTGCGGAAATAGATCGCCTTTCCTGCGGGTCGGTATTGCGCGGCGAATTTCGGGTTGGTGATGTCGGGATTGGTCGAGCTCGGCGTGATCGTCGCCAGATCACCCTGACTGAGGATCGGCGACATCGCCTTGCCCGAGCCGCTCATCTGTGGCCCGATCGCGGCCACGACCGAATCGTCCGACACCATCTTGCGCGCGTTCGTGGCGGCCTGGGCCGGATCATATTGCCCGGCGGTCGCGGTGCCGTCGTCGAGCAGCAGGACATCGATCTTGTAGCCGGCGACGCCGCCCGCCGCGTTCGCTTCGTCGATCGCCAGCGTGGCGCCGTCCTTGATCAGCTCGGCATCATGTGCGTCGGCTCCGGTAAACGGCAGATTAATGCCGATTTTGACGGTCTTGTCGGCGGCAAAACTTGGTCCCGACCGGCCGGCGAAAACGCCGACCAAGGCGGTCGTCGACAAACTGATGAGCAAAGAGCGGCGCGATAGCATCTTCGACCTCCCCGTTTCGAGCTTCGACCGCTGCCCGGCAAATGCCGTGCCGACCCCTCGGCGCTGCGGCGAAAAACCGACTTTACCCGATCTTGCGCCGCGGATCAGCCTCCTCTGTTTGATTGGCCCCCGGTTTGAGGGGGAAATCGGGTCGCGGCGCAGCCGCAGGCGGAAGCGGCGGGCGATCATCGGCATGCGTAACCGGACGATCTCGGCCAGGAGGCGCCGCCGCCGTCGGACGTCCTGGTCATAGCCCAAGTGCTTGCGCGCTAGGGTGTGTCGGAGTAACAAATGTGATGCGCAACTTTGGAGTGCGACGATGGCCGAGCAGAATTTCGACGCCCCCGCCCAGGCGGTAACGCCTTCGGGCATCAATCATCTGGTGCTGAACGTCCGCGACATCGAGGAATCGCACCGGTTCTGGACCGAGATCGTCGGCCTGAAGCAGGTCGGTGAGCTGCACCCTCGCGCGGACCGACCGAACCCGCCCAAGATGCGCTTTTACAGCGGCGACCACAGCGGCAAGCTAACTCATCATGACGTCGCCTTGGTCGAGAGCCCGAACCTGCCGGCGCCCGCCGAATGGGTGCTGTCCGACGGCCGGGTCGCGATCAACCATGTGGCGCTGACCATGGCGAACCGCGAGGCCTGGCTGAAGCAGTTGGCATTTCTGCAGAGCCGTGGGGTCAAGTTCAATTGGCGCGTAAACCATGGGGTCACGCACAGCGTCTACATCAACGATCCCAACGGCTACGGCGTCGAGTTCCTCTACGAGCTGCCGCGCGAAATGTGGGAAGGCGACATCGACGGCGCGATCAACTGGGCTGAAAACCTGCCGAGCGAGGGCCCCGAGGCGCTGGTCGACCGCACCGACACCCCGAGTTTCGGCAAGCCGCAAGCAGCCGCGGTCCCGGCCGAGTAAGTATCGGCAGAAAAGCAGCCGCTGCGCCTGGGCGGGGTCGGTCCCCGCCGAGGGCCAACTCGCTCTGTTCAATTCGCGGGGGTTCTCTTGACGGTCACGCGTTGGAGAGCCTACACAGCAGGATCTGCGCTGCCGACAAGTGCAGGAACTTAGGGAGAAAGCAGATGGCTCGCATCAGGCATATCGCACTCGTGACTGACGATCCCGCGAAGACCGCGGAATTCTACAAGGAACACTTCGGTCTGACCGAGCTGTACCGCCGCCCGGGCGATACCGGTGAAAAGGGTGTCTGGCTCAGCGATGGATACATTTATTTCGCTATTCTGAAATATGGCGAAGCCGGGGCGCCAAAGCTCGGTCCGGGACAGACTTCCGACTTGCGCGGTATTCACCACATCGGATTTTATGTAGACGACGAGCAAGCAACCGCCAAGTCTCTGAGAGACGCAAATTTTTCGCCCGTTCCAATCCCGAAAACCGAAAGAGCCGAGATGACGCCGATGGGCGACGCGGTCAACTTAAAGTATCTGGGTCCCGATGAGGTCCAGATCGATATTCGCAGCCGCGGCTGGAACGAAGCGATCAGCTTCGCGATGCAACGCTACGACCTGACGCCGGTCGCGGAAAAGGAAGCCGCGGAATAACCAGCTAACCGGGATCCGTTGAGCGGCACTCGCCGCTCACCGGATCTAGGCCTCGCGCCGCGCTGTCGGGCGCGCGACACGAGCGGGCGCGGTTTCAGCATCGTCGCGGGCGCCTCGACAGACGCCACGATGAGTGGCGAAGCTGCGCACTGCGCTTAATCAAATTGGCTGACCAGCCGCGGTCGCTGATCAAGTGCTGACATCGCCGGCCTTCTCAAACTGGCGAAAGCAATAGGACAGACTGGCTGGGGCGGGAGGATTCGAACCTCCGAATCGCGGAATCAAAATCCGCTGCCTTACCCCTTGGCTACGCCCCACCGGCCCCAAACAGCGGCAAGTTATCGGGAAAGCCGCTCGGCGGCAACAAACCCTCCGGCCGCGGACCACCATCCAGGCTCGGCCTTGGCGATTGCCGCGCGCGCCCGCTCGGCATTCAGCCGGTCGGCGAACAGCGCGAAACAGGTGGCGCCGCTGCCGCTCATGCGCGCAATCAGAGCCCCGGGAAGCCGCGCGAGCGCCGCCAGCACCGCGCCGATCTCGGGGGCGATGCCGATCGCGGCGGTGGTCAGGTCGTTGCGCAGCGGCCCCAACACCGCGGCGAGACCAGCCGCATCCCGCGGCATCGGCGAAAACCGGCCGGCATCGCCGAGCGGGCCGCGACGAGCGGCGAACACCGCGGCGGTCGGCAATGCGATCCGCGGATTGACGAGCACAATTCCGGCCGGCGGCAATAAGGGTTCAGGCTCGATCTGCTCGCCGATGCCGCCGATCCAGGCCGCCCCCCCATGCAGGCAGGCCGGGACGTCGGCGCCAAGCCGGGCGCCAAGACGGCGCAGCTCCGCTTCGTCCACAGGCAGGCGCCACAAGGCGCACAGCGTGCGCAGCGCCGCCGCCGCATCGCTCGAACCGCCGCCAATGCCGGCGGCGACCGGCAAGTTCTTTTGCAGATGGAGGGCGGCGTGGGCGGCAACCCCCACATGACCGGCGAGCAGGCGCGCGGCGCGGAGCATTAGATTGTCCTCGCCCAAGCCGGCGAGACTGGCCGCCTGCAGCCCTTCGATCTCCAAGGTCAGTGCCGCAGAGGCTCGCGCGGTGACCCGATCGCCGATATCGGCAAATGCGACGAGGCTATCGACCAGATGATAGCCGTCCGCCCGCACTCCGATCAGATGTAGATAGAGATTGACCTTTGCCGGGGCAAAGGCCGCGACCGCCATCGCCCGTTCAGCCGCCGCCGGCCCGGGTGGTTGCGGTGGTTGGCAACCCGCCTTCGAGCTTGGCCTCGATCGGCTTGATGTCTTCCTTGTCGGGTTTGAACTGCAGGGCCTGCCGCCATTGATAGCGGGCTTCGGTCGTCCGCCCGCTCTTCCAATAGGCGTCGCCCAGATGATCGTTGATCGTCGGATCATCGGGCACCAGCTCGAGCGCCTTTTCGAGATATTGGACCGCGCTGGCATAGTCGCCGAGCCGATAATGCGCCCAGCCGAGGCTGTCGACGATGTAGCCGTCCTCGGGCCGCAGCGCCACCGCCTTCTCGATCATCTGCAGACCACGCTTCAGCTTCTCTCCGCGGTCGATCCATGAATAACCGAGATAGTTGAGCACCAGCGGCTGATCGGGCTTGAGCTCGAGCGCATGCTCGAGATCGGCTTCGGCGAGGGTCCATTGGTCCGATCGCTCGAAGGCGATGCCTCGGCTGTAGTACAGCGCCCAGTGGGGCGCCGTGCCGGCCGCTTTGAGGCGCCGGATCGCTTCGTTATAGGCGCCGGCCGCCTCGGAAAAGCGCTTCTGGCCGCGCAACAGGTCGCCCAGCTGAATCTCTGCGCTGGCCCGGCTCGGCTCCTTGGCGGCCATCGCGCGAAGTTCGGCGACTGCCTCCTCTACGCGATCGAGGGCTTCGAGATCGGCCGCGGCACGTAACCGCGCCGACCACGAATAGAGCGAGTTCCCCGGGATCTCGGCAAGGGCGTCGAGGCTTTCCTGTGGCTTGTTCTCGCCGCTCAGGATGTCGGCGAGCAGCAGCTGGGCGACGGCCAGATGCGGCCGCAAATCGAGCGCGCAACGAACATAGAGCAGAGCCAAGTCCGTCGTTTCCGGCTGGTTGACGACGCTGGCCAGATCGAACAAGGCTTCGGCGAGGCCGTCCTCGGCCGAACCGATCAATGGCGCTGGGATTCCGACAGGTTTGGTTGCCAGCATCGATTCAGCCAACTCGCTGCCCGAGTTCTCTTTGATAAATCGCTTGTAAACCGCATCGGCTTGATCGCGACGGCCGTGACGCTGATAAAAGTTCGCCATAGCGTCGGTCAGTCGCCAATTAAGTTGGCCAGTCGAGCTGAGAGTTTGCTTATAATATTCTTCGGCCTTGTCAGGTTTGCCGGCGAAATCATAAAGCAGGCCGAGTTGGAAATATTTGAGCGGGGCAAACCCGTCGAATTTATCGAGACTCTGCAGCGCCGCGTCGGCGGCGGCGAGATTGCCTGTCGCCATTTGCATCCAGGCGCGAGCCAATGGTCCGACATAGCGGTGCAGGCCATCGTCCGGCAGGGCCTCTGCCCGAGCGAGCGCGGCGGCTTTGTCGCCCACCTTGACCCGGTCGATCATCAGGACGAGGTCGGCGACCGCGTCGGAGTTATCGAGCTTGAGGGCCTGGTCGGCGAGCGGACGGGCCGCGTCGAAGCGGCCGGCCTGCGCCTCCATGTCAAAGGTCCGGCTAACCAACTCGGGCGAGTGCGGATCTGCTTTGAGCGCTTCCTCGAACCACAACGCGGCGTTGCCATAGTCGCGCTCCTCTTGCGCGTGTCGGCCGGCCAAGTAGGGACCGTATGCCGTATCGGCCGAAATCGCCGGTTCCTCCGTCCCTTGCGCGGCGATGCTGGCGGCTCCCGCGAAGAGCGTCAACAAAGCCCCGGCGACACACGCTGCCCGTAACTGCTCGATCACTTTTATCCCCATCTGTCTCGATCCGCCGCCTGCGTCACATGTTCGGATAGTTGGGCCCGCCACCACCCTCGGGCACGACCCAGTCAATATTCTGCTCCGGGTCCTTGATGTCGCAAGTCTTACAGTGCACGCAATTCTGCGCGTTGATCTGCAAGTAGGGGGCCACCGCCTCGGATGGCTGCACGATCTCGTACACGCCGGCCGGACAATAGCGCTGTTCTGGCGAATTGTAGAGCCGATAATTGACCTCTATCGCCTTTGCCGGATCGCGCAGCCGCAGATGCGCCGGCTGGTCCTCCTCGTGGTTGGTGTTCGAAATGAACACCGAGGACAGCCGGTCAAAACTGACCTTGCCGTCGGGCCTGGGGTATTCGATCCGCCGCGCCGCGCTCGCCGGCATCAGTTGCTTGTGGTCGGCATGGTTGTGAAAGGTCCACGGGGCCGCCCCGCGCAGGACGTAGGTGTCGAACGCCGAATAGGCGAGACCGGCATAGAGGCCCCAGCGGAAGCTCGGCCGGATGTTGCGCACCCGATGCAGCTCGTCCCATACCCAGCTCTGCTCGAGCGCCTGTCGCACCGAGGCGGACTTATCGCTGGCGAGGCGCTGGAACACTGTTTCCGCGGCCACCATCCCCGACTTCATCGCGGTGTGACTGCCCTTGATCTTGGGCACATTGACATAGCCGGCGGCGCAGCCGATCAGCGCGCCACCTGGAAAATCGAGCCGCGGGATCGATTGGAACCCGCCCTCGTTCAAGGCGCGCGCGCCGTAGGCGATGCGCCGCCCGCCCTCGAAGAACGGGCGGATCGCCGGATGTGTCTTGAAGCGCTGAAATTCCTCGAACGGATTTAAGTAGGGGTTGCGGTAATCGAGCCCGATCACAAAGCCGACCGCGACCTGCCCGCCTTCGAGATGATAGAGGAACGAGCCGCCATAGGTGCCCGTGTCGAGCGGCCAGCCGATGGTGTGGATGACGAGCCCCGGCTGGCGCTGTTCTGGTGCGACTTCCCACAATTCCTTGATACCGATCGCATAGGTCTGTGGATCGACTCCGGCGCGCAACCGGAACCGTTCGACCAGGGTCTTGGTCAAGGAGCCGCGGCAGCCCTCGGCGAACAAGGTCTCCCTGGCGACCAGCTCGACCCCGGGCTGGTAGCGGTCGGTCGGCCGTCCGTCCTTGCCGATCCCCATATCGCCGGTCGCGACCCCGCGTACCCGGCCGGTGTCGTCGTACAGAACCTCGGCGGCGGCAAAGCCGGGATAGATTTCGACCCCGAGCACCTCGGCCTGCTGCGCCAGCCAGCGGCAGAGATTGCCGAGGCTGATGATGTAGTTGCCGTGATTTCTCATTTGCGGCGGGGTCGGCAGTCGAAACGCCCGGGATTGGGTCAGCAGCAGAAACCGGTCCTCGGTCGCCGGGGTGACGAGCGGCGCACCGCGCTCGCGCCAGTCGGGGATTAACTCGTCGAGCGCCCGCGGCTCGAACACCGCTCCCGACAAGATGTGGGCGCCCACCTCCGAGCCCTTCTCGACGACGCAGACGGCGATCTCATGCTCGGCCGCCACGGCCAGCTGCTTCAGACGGATGGCGGCGCCAAGACCCGCGGGCCCGCCCCCGACGACGACCACGTCGTATTCCATCTGCTCGCGCGGCACACGCTCTTCGGCCATCCCGCCTCCGCCGACCGTTCCGACAAGACTATAGAGGATTGCAGTGAAAACGGGGCTGTTGACTGATAGCCGGACGAGACCTGCGGACATGCGGCTTCGATGCGCGAGCCGCTATCATCCGGCGATCCGTCGGGCTATTTTTGCGCCACTTGGCTATTGATGAAGCTGTGCTCTCCCCTTCTCCCGTGATCCGCGTCGTCCGACATCCCGGCCCTCAATCGCACCACCCCCGCGGCGCGGTCCTGGCGATGGGCAATTTCGACGGCCTGCATCGCGGCCACGCGCTGCTGATCGCCCGGGTGCGCGAGCTGGCGCGCGAGCACGACCGGTCGATCGCGGTGCTGACCTTCGAGCCGCACCCGCGCAGCGTATTCTCACCCACGACCGAGCCGTTCCGGCTGACCCCGTTCCGGGTCAAGGAGCGCGAATTGGCGCGCCTCGGTGTCGATCTCTTATTCGCGCAGCATTTCGATCTCGGCTTTGCCGCCAAGAGCGCCGAGGATTTTCTCTCTGAGATCATCGTCGATGCGATCGGCGCTTCCCACGTTGTCGTCGGCTGGGACTGCACCTTTGGCAAGAGCCGGCGCGGGACCCCCGATTTTCTGCGCGCCGCCGGGCTGGAGCGCGGCTTTGCCGTGACCGTTATCGAGCCGATTCGCGGCGCCGACCAAACGGTCTATTCCTCGACCCATATCCGCGAGCTGCTCAAGGCCGGCAAACCGCGCGAGGCAGCGGCTCTGCTCGGCCGGTTCTGGGAGATCGACGGCCGTGTCGCGGCCGGCGACCGGCGTGGGCGGACCATCGGCTTTCCGACCGCCAACCTCGGCCTCGACGATTATCTGCGGCCGGCCTTCGGCGTCTACGCCGTGCGCGTGACGGGCGACGGCCCGGACGACCCGCTCGCCGGGCGCACCATCGACGGCGTCGCCAATCTCGGGCTGCGCCCGACGGTCGGCACTCCCGAGCCACGGCTCGAAGCCCATCTCTTCGACGTCGACGTCGATCTCTACGGCCGCCATCTGCGGGTCGCGTTCGTGGACTTCATCCGTCCCGAGCAGAAATTCGCCGGGCTCGATGCCCTGAAAGCGCAGATCGCCGCCGACGCCGCCCGCGCCCGCGAAATCCTCTCGGCCACTCCGCCGGCCGGATAGGGAATAACATTGGCCGACAGCGACAGCCCGGCGAACCCGGACCTCGAACGCAAGCTGGCGACGATCCTGTCGGCGGATGTCGCCGCTTACAGCCGGCTGATGGCCGAGGACGAGGAACTCACCCTGCGAACCTTCCGCGGACACAAGGAAGTGTTCGAGAAGCTCGTGGAATTGCACCGGGGCCGCGTGTTCAACACCGCCGGGGACGCCATCCTGGCGGAATTTGGCAGTGCGGTCGAAGCGGTACGCTGCGCCACTGAGATCCAAGCGGCGCTGCGCACCCGCAACGATCAATTGCCCGAAGACCGGCAGGTCAGGTTTCGCATCGGGGTCAATCTCGGCGACGTCATGGTGCAAGGCCAGGATCTGCTCGGCGACGGCGTCAACGTGGCTGCACGGCTGCAAGGGGCGGCGGAGCCCGGGGGCGTCTGCATCGCCGGCAGCGTCTACGACCAGATCCGCAACAAACTGTCCTTGTCGTTCACCCCGCTCGGCGAGATGAGCTACAAGAATATCCCTCAGCCGGTCCGCACCTTTGCGATCGCCGAAGCCGACGGCCTGGGGATATTGCCGGCGCCGGCCCGTCAACGCCGCATTGGCGCCGGACGGGTATGGGCAGTCGCCGCGATCGTTCTGCTGCTGGCGGCGGCCGGGGCTGGCGTTTGGGGCTATTCGGATTATCGGCGCAGCCGAGCCGAAGCCGAGCACGCGGCCGCTGTGGCCGCCCAAAAGGCGGCAGCCGAGACGGCCAAAGCGGCGCAACAGCAGGCGGCTGACGCGGAGAAGCGTGCTGCCGAGGAGGCGCGCCAGCGCGCGGAGGCTGACCAGCAGGCGGCAGAAGCAACGCAGCAAGAGGGGATCGGCAGCGAGGCCAATCGTCCCGTCGAGGCGAACCGCAAGGGGAACCAGGCCCCGCAGCTCGCAGCCGTCGCGGCCCCGTCCCGGGTCGCACCGCCTCAGCCTGACTTGCCGCCCAGCTCGGCAGCCCTGCCCGAGCCCGCCTCCGCCGGTGACCCGACCGGTGTCTACGGGGGACCCATCTGCTTCGGTCCGGGCGAGACCGACCCGGCCCGCTGCTTCCGGGCGCAGGCGGTCGTCAGGAACAGGTCGATCTCGGGTCAGTGGCCCGGCCGCATTCCCGGCGCGACGGTGTATCTTGCGGGCGATGTTAACCGCGCCGGCGATGTCGCGATCTACATGCACACCAAGCGGGCCGACGGGTCACGCTTCGCGGTCATCGATCTGGTCGGCAAGTTGCGCGACGGGCGGATCGACGCCACCGGCAGCTTTCGCAACGGCCGCAGCGTCAGCTTAAACTGGCGCAAGGACTGAACGGGCGGCTGACCCTCTGCGAACATCGGCGCAGCCAACTACCCCTCGAATTTGAACGGGGAGGCTGTTATATGTGCCCCATGTTTCTGCGTCGCACCTGGATATCGCGAATTATTGGCCCGGTCCTCGTCTGAGGATCGGGACGCTTTCGCTTTTTCCTCTTATCCAGGGATTTCCGATGCCCACGGATTATCGTCCGACCGTTTTCTTGCCCAAGACCGACTTCCCGATGCGGGGCGACCTGCCGAAGCGCGAGCCGGTGATCCTGGCGCGCTGGGAGGCGATGGACCTCTATCGACGGCTGCGGGAGAGCTCGCGGGGCCGCGAGAAATTCGTCCTCCATGACGGGCCGCCCTATGCCAACGGCCACCTCCATATCGGCCACGCGCTGAACAAGATCCTGAAGGACGTGGTCAACCGCTCGCAGCAGATGCTGGGCAAGGATGCGCCCTATGTTCCAGGCTGGGACTGCCACGGCCTGCCGATCGAGTGGATGATCGAGGAAAAATACCGGGCGAAGAAGATGTCGAAAGACAGCGTTCCGGCCGATCAGTTTCGCCGCGAATGCCGCGAGTTCGCCACCCATTGGATCGAGGTGCAGAAGGCCGAGTTCGAGCGCCTGGGCGTCATCGGCGATTGGGCCAATCCCTATACGACAATGGCCTATTCGGCCGAGGCGCAGATCGTCCGCGAGATCGGCAAGTTTCTCGTCAATGGCGGGCTTTACCGCGGCTCGAAGCCGGTCTTGTGGTCGGTGGTCGAACAGACTGCGCTCGCCGAGGCCGAGGTCGAATATCACGACCACAAATCGACAACGGTCTGGGTTCGCTTCCCGATCGTCACGACCGGCCTGCCGGCGCTTGCCGACGCGGCAGCGCTGATCTGGACGACGACGCCTTGGACCCTGCCCGGCAACCGTGCGATCGCGTTTAGCGCGGCGCTCGATTACGTCGCGATCCGTGTCGAGCGGGCGGCGGAAGGCAGCCGGGCGCAGCCTGGCGAGACCCTGCTCGTCGCTGCATCGTTGGCCGATCAGGTCGCGGCGAATGGCGGAATCGAGGCCTATTCGGTGCTCGAACGGTTTCCCGGCGCGGCTCTCGCCGGGACGATCGCGCGTCATCCGCTCGCGGGCCGGGGCTACGAATTCGACGTGCCGCTGCTGGCGGCAAGCTTTGTCGAATCCGACCAGGGGAGCGGACTCGTCCACATCGCTCCTGGCCACGGCGCCGACGATTTCGAATTGGGTCAGGCCAATGGTTTGCCGGTGCCCGACACGGTCGGACCCGACGGGGTCTATCTGCCGGACGTGCCATTGTTCGCCGGCCGCACAGTCTATCGGCCAAACGGCAAGCCCGGCGACGCGAACGACGCGGTGATTGCGGCGATCGACGCTGCGGGCAGCTTACTGGCGCGGGGCGTGCTGGTCCACTCTTACCCGCATTCCTGGCGGTCGAAGGCGCCACTGATCTTTCGCAACACGCCGCAATGGTTCATCAGCATGACGGCGAATGGCCTGCGCGAAAAGGCGCTGGCGGCGATCGCCGAGACCCGCTGGGTCCCGCCTCAGGCCCGAAACCGGATCGAGGCGATGGTCTCAGGCAAGCCCGACTGGTGCGTGTCGCGCCAGCGCGCCTGGGGCGTGCCGATCGCCGTGTTCACCCACCGTGACACCGGCGAGCCATTGCGCGACCCGGCGGTCGTCGAGCGCGTCGCCGCCGCAGTCGAGCGCGAAGGCTCGGACGTCTGGTTCAGCGCCGATGCGTCGCAGTTTCTCGGCAATGCCCACAACCCGGCGGAATGGGAAAAAGTCAAAGATATCATTGAGGTATGGTTCGATTCGGGTTCGACCCACGCCTTTGTCCTCGAGCAGCGGCCCGAGCTGCGCTGGCCGGCCTCGCTTTATCTCGAAGGCTCGGACCAGCATCGCGGCTGGTTTAACTCCTCGTTGATCGAAGCCTGCGGGACCCGCGGCCGCGCCCCTTACGACGCGGTGCTGACCCACGGCTTCGTACTCGACGAAGAAGGCCGCAAGATGTCGAAATCGCTCGGCAATGTCGTTGCTCCGCAAGAGGTGATGCAGCAGAGCGGCGCCGACATCCTGCGCCTATGGGTAGTAGGCTCTGACTATTCCGAGGACTTGCGCATCGGCCCAGAGATCCTCAAGCATCAGAGCGATGTCTACCGCCGCCTGCGAAACACCCTGCGCTATCTGTTGGGCGCGCTCGACCACTTCGCGCCTGAGGAGGCGGTCGGTGTTGAGGCGATGCCGGACCTCGAGCGCTGGGTGCTGCATCGGCTCGCCGAACTCGATGCGCTGATCCGCCGTTCGGTCGAGTCGTTCGATTTCCACGGCATGTTCACCGCGCTCTATAATTTCTGCGCGGCCGATCTATCGGCATTTTATTTCGACATCCGCAAGGACCGGCTCTATTGCGACGCGCCCGACGACGTTCGGCGGCGAGCGGTGCGCACCGTGCTCGATCGCTGTTTCGATTGCCTGGTGCGCTGGCTAGCGCCGGTTACCTGCTTCACCGCCGAAGAGGCCTGGCTCGCCCGCCACGGCGACGCTCCGGAGCGCAGCGTCCATCTCGAACTGTTCGCCGAGGTGCCGGCCGGTTGGCTCGACCCGGCGCTGGCCGAGCGCTGGGCGAGGCTGAGGGATCTGCGCCGAGTCGTCACCGGTGCGATCGAACTCGAGCGCAGTGCGAAACGGCTGGGTTCAAGCCTGCAGGCCGCGATCGAGGTGTTTGTCCCCGACCGCCTCGCGGCACTGGTCCGCGACGCCGACCTGGCCGAGCTGTGCATCACCTCGGCCGGCACGGTTCGGCCGGGCCCGGTTCCCGAGGACGCCTTCACCCTGCCCGATCTCCCCGACATCGGCGTTCGGGTGTCGCCGGCGCCGGGCGAGCGCTGCGAGCGCTGCTGGCGCGTACTACCCGAAGTCGGGCAGGCGCCGGGCCACACCGATCTATGCCATCGCTGCGCCGAGGTGGTCGATTCGGGCGCCGCGGTCACGCGCGCGGCGAGCGCCGGGTGATGCTGCGGCGAGGGATTGCCGTCGCTGCAATCGTCGTGGTCCTTGACCAGCTCAGCAAGGCCGCCGTCCTCGCCCACTTTGCCGACAGCGCCGTCGCCGCCGAGCGGGTCACGCCGTTTTTCAATCTCGTCTTGACCTACAACCGCGGCATGAGCTTTGGCCTGTTCAACACGGGCGCCGCGAGCGGCAGCGGGCTCAACGCCGTCCTCTTCTCGCTCGCCGCCGCCGCGATCGTCGCCGGACTCGTCTATTGGCTGAGCAGGGTCACCAGTCCGCTCCTCGCGGTCGCAATCGGCCTGATCATCGGTGGCGCGCTCGGTAATGTCGTCGACCGGATTCGCCATGGCGCCGTCGTTGATTTTCTCGATTTCCATATAGGATCGTGGCACTGGCCGGCATTCAACGTTGCCGACAGCGCGATCTGCGTCGGCGTCGCGGCAATGTTGCTCGACGGCTTGCTTCTGCACCGCGAAGCGCATTAAATATAAGGTGTGGGAGGGATTACTGCTATGATTGAATATCGCCGGCTTCGCGGCGCGGGCCGCAATCTTGTCTCGTTTTGTATTGTCTGGTTGGGCGGGGTATCCCTGCTTTGCGGCTGCACCGACTTCAAGCAGATGATCGGTATGGATCAGTCGATGCCCGACGAGTTCGCCGTCGAATCGCGCGCGCCGCTGACCGTGCCCCCAGACTTTGATCTGCGCCCGCCGGAGCCGGGGGCGCCGCGGCCGCAGGAGAAGACGGCAGAGCAGCAGGCCGAGCAGGCGATGGAGCAGGCCGGACCCGGCGAGCCGGGCAAGCAGGCCGCCGATCTTCGTCTGCGCGGCTCCGGCGGCCTACCCGATATCGGCCCATCCAACGCACAAGCCCCCGATCAGAACGCGATCGTCGGTTCCCAAAGCCTCTCGAACAAGCTGTTGACTTCCGGCGCCACCGACACCGCCGGGGCCACCGTCGAAAAGCGCGAGACAACCCCGCTGAAGGGGATCTATTGAGCCGCTCTCCGTCGCCCCGCTCGCGAGGACCGGCCTGGGATGAGGGGGCGCGCTCATTTTTGTCATCGCTTACGCTTTCCGAATCGGGTTCGCTTTGAGATGACCCTGTTCGACCTCTCCGGGCGCGTCGCCGTGGTCACCGGCGGCAATGGCGGCATCGGGCTGGGCATGGCGCGCGGGCTTGCCGCCGCCGGGGCCAAGATCATCGTGGCGGCGCGCGACCTGGTGAAATCCGAGGCGGCGCTGCGCGCGCTTTCGGAACTCGGCGCCGATTGCGCCTTCATTGCGCTCGATGCCGCCGATGAGAATTCGTGCCGAGCGATGATCGGCGCTGCCATTGACCGCTTCGGGCGGCTCGACATCCTGATCAACAATGCTGGCATGTCGATTCGCAAGCCGGCAGAGACCTACAGCGCCGCCGAATGGCAGACCGTGCTCGCCACCAACTTGACCGGGGCTTTCATCTGCGCGCAGGCCGCCCACCCGGCGATGAAGCGCGCCGGCGGCGGTAAGATCATCAATATCGGCTCGATGTACTCGATTTTCGGCGCGGCCTATGCGGCGCCCTACGCAGCCAGCAAGGGTGGGCTCGTTCAGGTGACGAAATCCCTGGCCACCGCCTGGGCGGCGGACAACATCCAGGTCAATGCGGTGCTGCCCGGCTGGATTGATACCGAGCTGACCGTAAACGCGCGCCGCGAGGTCGCCGGGCTCCACGAGCGCGTCTTGGCGCGCACCCCGGCCGGCCGTTGGGGCATGCCCGAGGATCTCGCCGGTGTTGCGGTCTTTCTCGCCTCGGCCGCTTCCGACTTCGTGACCGGCGCGGCCATCCCGGTCGACGGCGGCTTCGCAGCCTCCGGCTGACGAACCGTCAGAGGCGATCTCGGCGAACGCTGGCGAAGGGGGGCTCGTTTAATATCAATGTCCTAGCGTATCCAAGCGCTCCCTAGCCGCTTTATTTTTCGTCGGAAAGCCCAATATCACCATTCCGTACCGTACCGGAACATTTCCGATACGGGTGGAAAGCCGATGATCGTCAAGGAAATGGACAGAGCCGGTGGGACATTACCTACCAGCTACTTTTGATTTTTCTTGGTAAATTAATTTACCAAGAAATGTTTTGCATTAATAGTGAAAACGCATTAACTAGTTGCCGAGAAGGAATTCGGCAACAGATGATCTCAAGGCTCATGGGGACGGCTGTTGTCGCGGTGGTTGGAATCTCCAGGTTCTGTGGACGGATGTAATGAAAAAGCTCCTGCTCGCCGCGGCGGCCGTTGTCGCCCTCGGCGCCGCCGGCCAGGCCCAGGCGACGTGCGTGTCCAGCGCGCCCATCAGCGCGCCGGATCCGGGCGCCGGCACGACCTGCTCGATCACCGCAGACGCGTCGACGGTGGACATTGTCTTCGCCTACAAGAGTGCGGCCGATGTGGATCTACTCCTCAATGGCGCGAGTTTGCTGATCAGCAATCTGGATCCGTTCGGCACCGAGGCGACGCTAACCGGCCTCACGGTCGGCGAGCCCATCGATTTTGTATTCACGAACCAAACGACCGGCGACAGCTTTCAGGCCGGTGTCGCCGCAAGTGACGGTGACCAGCACATCGCCGTTCAATCGACCTACGCCGATTTCCAAACCGACGCACCTCGTACGTACTTGACGCAGGCGGACCTAGGCGCGGCTTACGGCGTGATGACCGGGATCGCGCCGATCGGCGACTGGACCTTTGCCGGCATGGAGGATTTGCTGGCCAATCAAAATAGTGACTTCGACTACAACGACCTGATCTTCGGCTTTCTGGGTATTGCCCCTCCCGCGGATCCCGTACCGGAGCCGATGACCCTTTCATTGCTCGGGGTCGGATTAGTTGGGCTCGCTGCGATCCGGTTTAGCCCTGGCCATTCTTTTGGTACGAAAACCCGTTGAGTGAGGTTGTTGGGAAGCGAATCCGGATTTCCCGCCGAAAAGTCGAAGAAATAGCCGCACGTTGACAATGCGGCCGGCAATCTCTCAAAAGGGGCAGCGCCTCCCGCCGCATACCCAAAGGCGCTCCTAAAATGAGCGATGTCGAGCTGAGCCGGGCGCCTGGCCCCGATTGAAGCGGCGCTGGTCCAGGTTCAGCGACTTGAACGTACACGGCGCGACTCCCCGTTGCAGCGGAGCCGCGCGGGACCGGCAAGGTGCTCGATACCTTGCCCGGCCCCTCGCTGGTGCTGCCGCTTGGCGAGGTTGCACAACATGGCGAACGGCGAGGCCTCTTGACCGGCTGCGCCACGGGCTCGACCGCGCGGCCGGACGCAGCGTGCGCTGACCCGCCGCGGTGTTTAAGCTGGAGCCACGTTTTCGCGCGCGGCGCCGCAAGTCGTCGGAGAGGCATGGGATGCCGGGCAGGCTTGCTGCCGCCACCTTACCGTAACTATTTCAAAAACATTGAGATTATCAAGTCGGCTGGCGGAGGGGGCGGGACACTCGGTCTCCCATCCAAAAACCTAGGCTTTATGCGGCTCTCGTCGTTCCCAACAGTGCGCCAAGTGTACCTTGCTGGTGTACCAAAATGTTTCCCTGCGGTGACGGCCGCCTTGCGATCGGCGCGATGAGGATGCGGGATGCTGGCTTGGAACTGGAGCTAGCAATAGCGCAAGATCGATGTCGTACCGGGGTGCCGAGGTTCTGGGCCGCATTGAACGGCGGCGGCGGTTCAGTATCGAGCAGAAGTTGGCGGTACTGGCCGAGGCGACGGCACCGGGAGCGAATTTGTCGGTGATCGCACGCCGGCACGGGCTGTTGCCGGCGCAGTTGTACAAATTGCGGATTCCGGGGGAAGTCGCCCGGGATTCCGGGATGATCTCGCCCACCATTCCGATTTAATGTCGCTCGGCGTTCCGAGATGATTTCGCCCGCCATTCCGGGATGAAGTCGCCCGGTTAGAGGGGGGTCTCTGCTGGCCCGCTTAGGGTCCGCTCCTTCGGCTTTTGCCACGGGAGGGGACGATGCCAGCAGAGAGGATCGCGATGCGCCAAGTGCGCGACGTGCTTCGGTTGAAGGCCGCCGGGGTATCCGGCAACGAGATCGCCCGCCGGGTCGGCGTGGCGTCGTCGATGGTCCGGCTGACGCTGAAGCGGCTCGCGGTCGCCGGGCTGAGCTGGCCGTTGCCAGCCGAGTTGACCGACGCGGCGCTGGAAGCACCGCTCTTCACCGCGGCCGGCAAGAAGCAGGGCCACCGCCGCCTCCCCGAGCCCGATTGGGCGACGGTTCATCGCGAGCTGAAGCGCAAGCACGTCACGCTGCAGATCCTGTGGGACGAGTACATCGAGCGGCATCCCGACGGCTATCGCTACTCGCGGTTTTGCGAGCTGTACCGCGGCTGGGCGTCCCGGGTCTCGGTCACGATGCGGCAGACCCATGCCGGCGGCGACAAGCTGTTTGTCGATTATGCCGGCGACACGATGCCGGTGATTATCGACCGACTGACCGAGAAGACCCGGCCGGCGCAAATCTTTGTTGCCGTGCTGGGCGCCTCGAACTTCCCCTATGCCGAGGCGAGCTGGACCCCGGCGCTTGCCGACTGGATCGGCGCCCATACCCGGGCTTTCGAGGCGATCGGCGGGGTGCCCAACCTGCTGGTGCCGGACAACACCAAAGTCGCGGTGATCAAGGCCTGCCTCTACGAGCCGCAGGTCAACCGCACCTACGCCGAGATGGCGGCCTATTACGACACGGCGATCCTGCCGGCGCGGCCGCGTCGTCCTCGTGATAAAGCAAAGGTCGAGGCTGCCGTGCTCATTGTCGAGCGTTGGCTGCTCGGTAGGCTGCGCCATCGTCGCTTTTACAGTCTGGCCGAGCTCAACGCGGCGATCGGCGAGTTGCTGCGCCAACTCAACGAAGAGCGGCTGCTTCGCCGGCTCGGCGTTACCCGCCGCGCATTGCTCGAGGAACTCGACCGGCCGCACCTCAAGGGATTGCCCAGCGAGCCCTATGCCTTTGCCGAATGGCGGTTGCGCCGGGTCGGCGTCGATTATCACGTCGAGGTCGAGGCTCACTTTTACAGCGTGCCCTACCGCTTCGCCCGCCGCGAGGTTGAGGTGCGGCTGACGCCGCGCACCGTCGAGATCTTTCTCAAAGGCGAGCGGATTGCCGCGCATCTGCGCTCCAGCGGCAATTACCGGCACACCACCGTCGCCGATCACATGCCGTCAAGCCACCGGCGCTATGCCGACTGGACCGTCGAACGCATTCGACACGAGGCCGCCGCGATCGGTCCGGCGACGGTGGCGTTATGCGAATTGATCCTGGAGCGCCGTCCCCATCCCGAGCAAGGGTTCCGCTCCTGCCTCGGCATCGTGCGCCTGGTGCGGCCGTTTGGCGCCGATCGGGTCGAAGCGGCGGCGATACACGCCATCGAGATCGGCACGCTGACCTACGGCTCGATGCGTTCGATCCTCGACAACAAGCTCGATCGCCAGGCCCCACAAGGGCCGAGCGCCAACACTGTTCCGGTGCTCCACCCCAACATCCGCGGTCCCCGCTACTACCATTAACCCGTTAAGGAGAATGGACATTGCTGACCCACCCAATGCTTGATCAACTGCACCAGCTCGGGCTTTCCGGCATGGCCCAGGCGTTCGCCGAACTCGAAGCCTCCGGCGAGGGGGCGACCCTTACCCATGCCGACTGGCCCCATGCCATTGCTCGGCCTGCTGGTCGATCGTGAGGTCACCCATCGCCGCGACAAGCGCCTGGCCGCCCGGCTGCGCTACGCCCGGTTGCGTCACCAGGCCGTCATCGAGGACGTCGATTACCGGGCCCCGCGCGGCTTCGATCGCGGACTGTTCCGCAGCTCGCCGGCGGCGAGTGGATCGACGAGGCGCAGAACCTGGTCGTCGAAGGGCCGGCCGGTGTCGGCAAGAGTTGGCTGGCTTGCGCCCTCGGACAAAAGGCCTGCCGCGACAATCGCTCGGTGCTTTATCAGCGCATTCCCCGCATGTTCGGCGATCTCGCGCTCGCCCGTGGCGACGGGCGATACCCGCGGCTGATGCGGGCGCTCGGCGGCGTCAAACTGCTGATCCTCGACGATTGGGGGCTCGAGCCGCTCGGGCCCGAGCAGCGACACGACATCCTCGAGATCGTCGAAGACCGCTATGGCCGCGGCGCCACCCTGATCACCAGCCAGATCCCGGTCGACCGCTGGCACGACCTGATCGGCAAGCCCACGCTCGCCGACGCCATCCTCGACAGGATCATTCACAACGCCCATCGCCTCCAACTCCACGGCGACAGCCTGCGCAAAAAGGCTCTGAAAATCTCCGCCGCTTGACCCGGCACAACCGATTGTGGAGAGATCACATCAAACCAGCGGGCGACCCGCCACCCCGGCCGACTTCAATCGGAACGGCCGGCCGGCTTCGATCGGAACAGGTGGCCGACATCAATCGGAATGCCCGGCCGACATCATCGGAATCCGCACAGATTTGGAAGAGAGCGAAGCGGCGCGCACAGCGCCGGCGGCACAGCGCGTCCCCGATCAGCCGCGCCGCGAACGTCGCCAGCCGGTGCGACGGCCGCTGCCCGATCATTTGCCGCGCGAGGAGATCGTGCACGATCCGGGGTCGGTGTGCCCGGGCTGCGGCGGCACCCGGTTTAGCAAACTCGGCGAGGACGTGACCGAGGTCTTGGAGAAGATCCCGGCCCGCCTCAAAGTGATCCGCCATATTCGGCCCAAACTCAGCTGTCGCTGCTGCGAGCGCATCCTGCAGGCGCCGATGCCCGATCTGCCGATCGAGAAGGGTCGGCCCGGACCGGGCCTGGTCGCCAATGTCGTGGTCAGCAAATACCTCGACGGGCTGCCGCTCTACCGTCAATCGGCGATCCTGGCGCGCGAAGGCATCGCGATCGAGCGCGCCACCCTGGCCGACTGGGTCGGGCACGCTGCTTGGTGGGTGACGCCGTTGGCCGCGCTGATCGGCGCGCATGTCATGGCAGCGCCGATCATCCACACCGACGACACGCCGATCGCGGTGCTGGCCCCCGGCAACGGCAAGACCAGGACCGGACGGCTGTGGACCTATGTAGTTGACGAGCGACCCTGGCAGGGTGGGCGGGCACCGGCAGCATATTATCGTTTCAGCCCCGACCGCCGCGGCGAGCGACCGCGCGATCATCTGGCCCTCTTTCGCGGCGCGATCCAGGCCGACGCCTTCAGCGGCTACGCCGCCCTGACGCGACCGCCATCCGCCAAAGACCAGGTCGGCCGAGGGCCGCCGCTGATCCACGCAGCGTATTGGGCCCATGCGCGGCGCAAGTTTTACGACGTGTTCGAAGCGACCAGATCGCCGATCGCCGAAGAGGCACTGAAACGGATCGGCGAGCTCTATCGGATCGAAGCCCCGGTCACCGGCCAGCCGGCCGATATCCGCCTGGCGGCGCGCCAGAACCGTGCCGTGGCGCTCCTCGACGCTTTGCGCGACTGGCTGACGGCACAGCGCCGCCGGCTGTCATCGAAGAACGCACTCGCAAAAGCGATCCAGTACGCGCTGAGCCGCTGGGAGGCGCTGGCCCGCTATGCCGGCGATGGCCGGCTCGCGATTGACAATAACGTCGCCGAGCGTGCCCTGCGCGGCATTGCCATTACCCGTAAAAATTTCTTGTTCCTCGGATCTGATGCCGGCGGCGAGCGCGCCGCAATCCTCTACACCGTGCTGGAAAGCGCCAAACTCAATGGCCTCGATCCGCAGACTTGGCTCGCCGATGTGATCGATCGCACGGCCAAGGGTCACCCGATCAATCGTCTGGCCGAATTGTTGCCGTGGAACTGGCATGGGCAGCCTGCCAAACTGGCGGCATGAGCGCCGACGATAGCCCCCCTTCCGATATGATTGCGACGCTGCGCATCGATCTCCTCGGCAGCGATCCGCCGATCTGGCGCGAGATCGAGGTGCCGACCTCGATGACGCTCAAACAGCTTCATGCGGTCGTCCAAGCCGCCATGGGATGGGAGGACGCTCATCTCTGGGAGTTCGCCGTCGGTCGCGAGCACATCGGCAGCGGTCGAGCCGCCAAGCTGACCCTCCAGGCGCTGCTTCGGCCACGCACAACCAAGCTATCCTACATCTACGACTTCGGCGATTGCTGGGAACATCAGCTCACCCTGACCAAACCTCGCGCTGCCGGTCCAGGATCGGCCTATCCGCGCTACCTCGCCGGCGAGCAGGCGGCACCTCCCGAGGATTGCGGCGGAATCCCTGGCTTCTATACCCAGCTCGAAATTCTCGCCGATCCCAAGCACCCGGAGCATCACGACGTCAAAGATTGGTTCGGCGACTTCGATCCAAACGCCTTCGACGAACAGCACGTCAAGGCCCGGATCGCCCAAATCGCAAACCGTCGCCGCCCAACGCCGACCAAAACCAAGCCGCGGTAATCAGCCGACGCTTACGGCTTCCGTTGCTGTTTCTGAATTACTTCGCCGCGAACATGGACGATTAGGACCCCAAGGTAACGAACGGCTTCGCGGCCGAGCACGAAGTCATTCTCTTTGATAACGCTGGCGTTGGGAGCTCAACTGGTGAGACGCCGTCGACCGTCGTAGCGATGACCAAGGACTGTGTCGACTTTTGCCGCGCGCTCGACCTCAAAAGCTTTGACGTCTTAGGGTTCTCGCTCGGCGGCATGATCGCGCAGCAACTGGCGTTTCAATACCCGGACATGATCCGGCGGATGATCCTGCTTGCTACGGGCCCACGCGGTGGAGAAGGCATGACCTTCACCGAGCTCTCGCCCGACGAGCTGGCCGATCCAGTGGCGCTGCTCATGAACGCGTTCTTCACTCCAAGCAAGGTCAGCAAGGCCGCAGGGCAAGCCTACATCGAACGACTGATGCTTCGTATCGCGAACCGTGACGCGCCGGTATCCATGAAAGCGGCAGGCGCTCAGTTGGAGGCGATCCGTGAATGGGGTACCATTCCCTCGACGGACCGCTATGCGATGTTAACTCGGATTCACCAGCGAGCCTTGATTGTGCATGGGAGCAAAGACATCGTCGTCATCCCGATCAACGCCTTCCTCCTGGCCCAGCACCTGCCAGATGCCCAGCTCGTGATGTATCCAGATGCCAGCCATGGGGCGCAATCGCAGCACGCGGAAGTCTTTCTCCAGCATGCACGGCTATTCCTAGACGGGTGAGGTGGCTCAGACACTCGGGCTCCGGCTGGCATGCTTGGCGGGAAGAGGATAAAACCATGATTATCGGCATGATTGGCGCCGGCACGGTCGCGCTTGCGGTAGCGCGCGAAGCTCTGGCCAAAGGCCATCAGGTAGTGCTCAGCAGCCGCAGTGGGCCGGCGGCGCTAGCGGGCAAGGTCGCTGAACTCGGCCCGGGCACCTCGGCCGCGACCGTTCAGGAGGCTGCGGCCCTCGACTATCTGCTGCTGGCGGTGCCATGGGCCGCTGTCGAGGCGGCACTAAGTGGACTCCCAGCCTGGAACGGCCGCGTATTGATCGACGCTACCAACCCTTTCCTCGAGACTAGCCCCAAGCTCGTCATGGCGGATCTCGGCGGCGTAGGCGCCAGTGAGATCGTCGCTCGCCTCGCGCCCGGCGCCCGAGTGGTCAAAGCCCTCAATTCGATCGTCACCGCCCGCTTCAACGAGGGTCCGATAAAAGGAGACGGCAGGCGCATAATCTTTGTCTCAGGTGGCGACGCCGAGGCCAAGGTCGCCGTCAAGGCGTTGATCGAGAGTTTTGGCTTCGCAGTGATCGACCTTGGCGGGCTCGTTCCAGGTGGCCGCATGCAGCAGGCCGGCGGGCCGCTTGCAGGACTCGACCTGTTCGTGGCGCGCTGATGTTCCGCTGTGGCTGATGATCTCTGGCCCGGAGACCCTAGAGCAGGATTTCGGTCCGCGCTGCACCAGCTTCTTTTCGTGGGATGGCAGCTTTCGGCGGGACTTCGCTGCTCCCCTTAGGCTCGGCTAAGGTCGACTTTCCACCGAGGCTGTGTGATAACGCGCGTTGACCTGGGCGAGGTTTTTGGCGCGTTCTGAGACTCTCGAAAGGGCTGAGCCCTCTCATCCCCGCATCGCTGCCATTAGTGCGGGGGTGCCGAGCACCGCAACTGCTCGTTTCAGGTTATGGAATGGCCCGCCCCTCCACCGGCAGTCTTAAGCTGCTGGACGACAGGAGGAAAGGACTGAGCCAATGCAGATCGCGGTTATTGGAATCGACCTGGGCAAGAACATATGCAGCCTCGCGGGCCTTGATGGCTCCGGGCAGGTCGTGGTGCGGCGGCGCGTGCGCCGAGAAAATGTCTTCAAAATCGTGTCCCAGCTGAAGCCGGAGACAGTCGCGATGGAGGCTTGCGGGGGAGCACATCACCTTGGCCGCCTGTTGCGCGACGCCGGCTTCGAGGTCCGGCTGATGTCACCGGAGTATGTGCGTCCCTACGTGAAGGCGCAGAAGAACGATGACCGTGACGCGGAAGCGATCGCCGAGGCGGCGACGCGGCCGACGATGCGGTTTGTCGAATTGAAATCGGCTGAGCAGCTCGACATGCAGGTGCTTCACCGTGCCCGTGACCGGCTTGTCGCAGAGCGCACCGCGCTGATCAATCAGCTCCGCGCCGTGCTGATGGAGCGCGGCATCGTCGTTCCGCAGGGGCGGCGCAAGCTGAGCAAGGCACTCGCCGAGATATTGGAGGGAGGTGATCCAGCCCTCAGCGTGCGGGTTTGCACGTTGATCAAGGATATGCGGGAGGAATGGTGCGAGCTGGACCGGCGCATCTGTGCTTTCGACAATGAATTTGCGGCGCGGGCCCGCGAGGACGAACGCGCCCGACGTCTGGCCACTATTCCGGGGATCGGCGTGCTCAATGCCACCGCCCTTGTGGCGGCTGTCGGTGACGGCCAGAGTTTTGCACGCGGGCGCGACCTTTCGGCTTGGCTTGGCCTCGTTCCCCGGCAGCAGACGACCGGCGGCAGGCCGCGCCTGAAGGGGATCACGAAACGTGGCAATGTGTACCTGCGCAAGCTGCTGATCCATGGCGCGCGTGCCGCTATGACTCCACTCTCGGGAACCAATACCCTACTGGGCAAATGGTTACGCGGCTTACGAGCGCGGGCGCATATAAACACCGTCGTCGTGGCGCTGGCGAACAAGCTCGCACGGATCGCCTGGGCGATATTGCGCACGGGACAGACCTTCGAAGCGCGAGAAGCTGTCGCTACAGCCCTGTAACCGGGGAAATCGAGCGGGCGCGCCGAACCAGCACAAGTGACCAACGATGTTTGCGGGTGGTGGGAGTGAGATGGCCTGACAGTAGAACGGCGGCTTGGAAATCTGATGGCCTACATGGCGCTTGACGCCGACCAGGTTATGAGAACCAGGACGCGCGGATCTCCATCTCGGCCGAGGTTTCGTCCTCGAGACCGGATACGTTGGTGCAGACTGATCAGACACTCTCGCGATCACGGCTTGCAGACGGGGCGGGCCATACGTGTAGGCAAGGACATAAAGGTTCATTTCGGTTCGGACGTTGGCCAGCCGCCGTGTCCGGAAGTGGTCCCGCCCCATCCAGTCCTTGATGGTGCCAAAGACGTGCTCGACAATGCTGCGCCGGACCCGCATGGCATCGGGCATCGCGTCCAGGCGCTGCTGCATGGCCTCGATCACCGCCTCGTGTTCCCAGCGGGTGACACGGCGTTGCTTGCTCGGGGTGCACCTGGCCTTGATCGGGCAGGCACCGCAGTTGCTGGACCAGTAGCGGCTGAGTGTCAGCCCGTGCTCAACAGTGTTGTAACGCCAAATCAGCGGCTCGCCGGCCGGGCAGCGATAGGTGTCGGTCTCGGGCTGATAGATGAAGTCCTGCTTGCCGAAGCGCCCATCCGCCTTCGCGCCTGAGATCAGGGGCTTGGGGACGATCGGGGTTGCACCGGCGGCCTGGCAGGCCACGACTTGCGCGCCGGAGAAGTAACCGCGATCGGCCAGGACGGTCAGGCCGTTCGCGCCGGTTACCTCCTTCGCCTGCCGTGCCATGTTGGCCAGTTGGTGTTTGTCGTGGCCGAGGTTTGTGACCTCGTGCGCGATGATCAGATGGTGTTTGGCATCAACAACCGTCTGCACGTTGTAGCCGACCATGCCGGTGCCCTTGCCGTTGGTGGCCATGGCCCGTGCGTCCGGATCGGTCAGCGAGACCTGATCGTCTGGCGTATCCGCGACCGCTTGCTCCATCACCTGAAGCTGCCGCATCTGACGGCGCAGCGCTTCCAGACGCTCGCTCAACCGAGCAACCCGCAGCTCAGCCACCCGATCTTCCTGGCGATCGGCCGTGTCGAGCATCCCCAGATATCGCGCAATGCTGGCATCCACCTGTTCCATCCGCAGGCGGATAGCACCGGGGGTGTAATTCTTGTCCCGGGTATTCACCGCCTTGAAGCGGCTGCCATCCACCGCCACCGTCGCGCCGCCGATCAGGCCGACCCCGCGGCAGAGCAGCACGAACTGGCGGCAGACCGCGCGGATCGCCTCACCCTTGTCCCGCCGGAAATCGGCAATCGTTTTGAAGTCGGGGGCGAGCTTCCCGATCAGCCACATCAGCTCGATGTTGCGCTGCGCTTCCCGTTCGAGCCGCCGGCTCGACTGAACCTGGTTCACATAGCCGTACAGATAAATCTTCAGCAGCGTCGAAGGATGGTACGCAGGGCGGCCGGTGGGTTCCGGCACCACCCCCGCAAATCCCAGTACTGCCAAATCCAACTCGTCGATGAAGGCGTCGACGACCCGAACCGGATTATCTTCCGTCACGTAGTCGTCGAGGCAGTCTGGAAGCAATGCTATTTGACGACGATCACAACCTTCGACAAATCGTGACATCCCTACCCCCAGGACTTCACCTGGAGTCTATCAGATGCCGTGTTTTCACACAGCCTCCACCCAACTGCGCCGCTCGCCGATCGCATCGGCAAGGTCTCTTTAGGGGCAACTCCGGGCTTATCGTGGTTCGCGGAGGAACCCATCGGGTGCGGCCCGCTCCCTCGCAGACGCGATCACGCCGGTAATCGTCGGCCATATCGCTTCTGCTGAGCCTCGGATGGACCGCGGCACCGTCCGGACCTGCTGCGGTACACCGGAGGCCATTTCCGGACGCCGGGCCGGCTCCTGTGCAACCCTTTGCGTTTAGGAATAGCTCTTTGTTCCAGCACAAGGAAAAGCTGGCGGAATGTTCCCGCCTGAGCGCATCGTTTGTCTGACCGAGGAAACCGTCGAGACGCTCTATCTCCTTGGAGAGCAGGATCGCATTGCCGCATCTCTGGCTATTGCGTGCGCCCGCCCCAGGCCCGCCGCGAAAAGCCGCGGGTTTCGGCCTTCACCTCCGCCGATATTCCGAAGATCCTCAATCTGAGACCCGATTTGGTCCTCAGCTTCTCCGACCTGCAGGCCGAAATCGTCGCTGCGCTCGTCTGACAGGGCATCAATGTCCATGGCTTCAATCAGCGCAGCCTCGAGGGGATTTTGGACATGATTCGCATGTTGGGAGCGATGGTTGACGCGGCGGACCGCGCCGATCGGCTCGCTGAGGAGCTAGCCGCCGAACTTGGCGCCGCACGTCAGCAGGCAGCGCAGTTACCGCGGCGGCCCAGGGTGTATTTCGAGGTGTGAGACGACCCGATGATTTCCGGCATCGCCTGGTCTCGGAGCTAATCGAGGCGGTGGGCGGGATCGACATTTTTCTCGATCGCGCGAGCGGGAAGTCTGCAAAAGACCGCATCGTTACTATCGATGAGGTCATTGCCCGCGACCCCGAGGTGATCATCGGCTCGTGGTGCGGCTAGAAATTTCGGCCCGAGAAGGTGGCGGCGCGACCGGGGTTGGAACGACCGGCCGGCATGGCCGACCTCAGTGGCCCTGACCGGCTAGAGGAGCGCCTCGGCGAAGCCGACTTCGTCATCGTAACGACGCCGGAGACGCCGGACACCGTAGGGATGTTCAATGCGAGGCTGTTCTCGCGAATGAAGCGCGGCGCCTACTTCATCAATATCGCCCGGGGGCCGCTGTGTCGTCACCCAAGACCTGATTGCAGCCCTGCAGTCCGGCCAGCTCGCGGGCGCCGGGCTCGATGTTGCCGACCCGGAGCCGTTGCCGGCCGACAGCCCGCTATGGGGAATGCCGAACGTGCTGATAACGCCGCATGTCGCGATCCTCGGCACCCCTTATCGCCAGAAATGGGAAGCGCTTCTCCTCGAAAACTGCCGGCGCTTCGCCGCGGGTCAGACGTTGATCAACGTTGTCGACAAGGAAAAATGGTACTGATTGCCGGGGCATTTGATCTCACGGCCGAGACGCTTTTTCGGAAGTGCACTTGGCCCGGTATAGTGGTTGGTTCTTTTTCTCAGATGGCGAAATCCGTGTTCAGTTTTTTCGGGACCGCCACGTTCTGCAGCTTCACATAGTCGGGCAGGCCATTCTTAAATGGCGGATAGGCTTCGCCAACAATGAGCGGCGCCAAATAGCGGCGCGCCGTCGCAGTGATGCCGAAGCCGTCGGCACTGATAAAGTCGGGGGGCAATAGCTTTTCCTGGTTGGCGACCTCAGAAAGCGGCGCCGCGATGATGTCCCAGCGATAGGGCGCGTCACTAAGCCGACGGATCGCCGGCATCACCGCACTCTTACCGGCAACTGCGAATTCCACCGCGGCGCGACCGACCGCGTAAGCCTGCTGGAGATCGGTCTCGGAGACAATGTGACGTGCTGACCGCTGCAGGTAATCAGGAACCGCCCAATGGCATCGGCAGCCGAGCTTCGCACTAATCAGGTTGGTGATCACTGGCGCGACCCCGCCCAGCCGCGCATGGCCGAAGGCGTCCTTTGAGGCCGATGCCGAGAGGAACTCGCCGTCTGGTCCTTTGACCCCTTCCGACACGGCGATAACGCATTGGCCGTATCGCTCCAAGGCCTCCTTCGCTTTGGCCAGGAAGCGTTCTTCGTTGAACACAATTTCGGGCAGCAGCAAAATGTGCGGAGCATCGCCCTCATGTTCAGCTGCTAGCGCGCAAGCGGCGGTTGCCCACCCGGCATGCCGGCCCATCACTTCCAAAACAAACACCTGGGTCGAGGTACGGCTCATCGCCGCCAGGTCGAACGCCGCTTCCCGAAGCGAAGTCGCAATATATTTCGCCACTGAGCCGAAGCCCGGCGAACAGTCAGTGATCGGCAGGTCATTGTCGACTGTCTTGGGAACACCGACAGACACGATCGGGTATCCCAGTCCAGCGCCCATCTGGCTGACTTTATAGGCGGTGTCTTGCGAGTCGCCGCCACCGTTGTAGAAAAAGAAGCCGATGTCGTGCGCATCAAACACTTCGATCAAGCGTTCGTACTGGGCGCGATGCTCGTGAATTGACCCGAGCTTGTAGCGACAGGATCCGAACGCAGCGCCCGGGGTGTGTTTGAGCGCAGCGATCGAGGCTTCGGACTCGACGCTGGTATCGATTAGATCCTCAGTCAGGGCGCCGATGATGCCATTGCGCCCGGCATAGACCTTGCCGATCTTCGCTCGATGTTGGCGAGCAGTTTGCAGCAGGCCACAGGCCGAGGCGTTGATCACCGCGGTGACTCCACCCGACTGGGCGTAGAACGCATTCCTTACCGCCATCACGACCCTCTCGGGAGTATCGCGCTAGATAGTGGTGGGACATTCGCTCGAGCGAAAGCCCCTCCTCAAAGCTGCCCGTGTCAGCCGACGAGGCGCTATCGAATATGGCCTTGCTGCCGAGGGCCTGCCAGCCCGCACTTGTCCTGCCGCCCGCATAGCGCTGAAGAGAACAATGCAGACCATCTCTGGCGAGTACTGGCCGCCTTCGTTCGCCCAGCGGGCGGCGGTCGGGTGGTCAACGCGATGTCTGTCGTGCGTGAATGCTGCCCACTCAGGCTCTCCGCCGTCTTGCCGCCGGCCATGAGCAGCAGCTCCCTACGTCGGCGATAGGAAACGCGACGCAAGGGGCGCAGCGAAGTCGTTCCGCTTATGTACCGGGTCAGGTTGGGGCCGATCAAACGGGGGTGTTATTCCCGGTCAGCGAGCCGCGCATCGCAGCATAAGCGACGACCTATGTCCGAGATGGGCCATGTCATACCGGGTTCGCGACGCCTGGCAAATCGGCAGTTCAGCGCCGAAACTGGCCGTAGGAAGATCGACGCGAAGATCGACGCGAAGATCGACGCATTGATGAAATCGAAGCGAGTCGACCGCTCGATGGGTCGTAGACGCTGCGTTGGCACGGCGACACGGCCTAATGACGCGCGGGCCCTCGGTCCTCGCCATCGCGAACACGCTGCGCGAAGACCAACGCTTCGTCCGACCATCTCGCGAAGACGCTGGCCGCGACCTCTGCGGCCGCCGCAATGGCCTGTTCCAGGTTTCCCGGACCAAGCCGGGTGCGCAGCTCGAACCGTTCATAGCCGAAGCGAAACACGGCCACGGGCTCAGGGCCGAATTGGACGGATGCAAGTTCAAAAAGCATCTCGTCGGGCATGGGCGGTCTCCTTTCTGCGTAGCGTTATCGTTGAGACGATATGGCCGCGTGGCTCGGATGGGTTCCCGTGGCATCTGCGAACGCCCCGGAGCACGGCACATCGCGCTCCGCCGACCGGCACATCGCGGTGATGCGGGCGACCTCGTTGACAGACGGGCCGACCAGCGTGAAGTCGAGCCGTTCGTTGCTACTCATATTGCCGTAGAACACCTTGCCGATATGAAGGCCGCCGCAATGACATCTGTGCTTGGCAGGCCTTCGTTTTATATTTAGATGTCGCGGATGTGCGGCAGCACCTTCTTGCCGAACAGTTCGAGCGCTTCCATCAACTGGTCGGGATGTTCCGAGCCGGGGGTCTGGAACGACAGATCGACGACGCCGCAGCCAATCTGTTCGCGGGCCTCTTTCAATTGCGCGACGATCCCGTCCGGCCCGCCGCAGAAATTGATCGGCAGCGCCCGGTTGACATTAGCCGGCCGCCGCCCCTCGCCGGCGACGTTGCGCTGGTCGAGTTCCAGCAGCCCGGCGGCGACCCCGTCCTTCAGCGGGAAAACTGCCTGCCGCGGGTACTGTGCCAACGCCTGCTGCGCCTTCTCGTCGGTCTCGGCGATCAGGATGTTGGCGCGGTAGATGATCTGGTGCGGCTCCGGCTGCCAGCCATGGCGCGCGCACTCTTCCTTGTAGTAGCCGGTCACCCTGCCCATCGCGTCGAACGGGCCGAACGACACACCGAGGCCGACATGGTTACGCGCCGCGAAGTCGCTGGCCTCGCGGCTGGTGCCCAGGGCATAGATCGGCGGCAGCGGTTGCTGCAGCGGCTTCGGCCACACCGAAACGGTACGGTAGTGGAAATGCCTGCCCTGCCAGGCGAAGGGCTGCGGTTCTCTCCAGGCACGCAGGATCAGCTCCATGCCCTCGTCGGTGCGCTCGCGCGATTCCGCCGGGTTGAGGTCGTAGGTCATCATCTCGTTCGAGGTGCCGCGCAGCATCCCGACAATCAGCCGTCCGTCGGCCACCGTGTCGAGCATCGCCATTTCCTCGGCGAGCAGTACCGGGTTGCTCTGCGGCACAATCGGTCCGAGCAACGCGATCTTGATGTTGTGCACGTGCGATGCGATGTAGGTCGCGGCGATCGGCAGCGACGGGGTCAAGATGCGCGGCGAATAATGGTGTTCGGAGACGCTGACCCAGTCGAACCCCAGTTCCTCGACATATCGGCTGCGCTCGACCATGCCGTGAAAGGCGCGCAAGCCCGCATCCCGGTTATAGGCGCCGGCCGGCATCGGCCATTGCCGCGGCAGGTTCGAGGGCGCGTAGTAACGGCCGGTTTCGAAATACGAGACCTGCATTCTGGCTCCTCCCGGTTCAGCGGGTGCGGTTGTAGGCATAGTCCTCGCGCTCGCCGGCGCCGAGCCGCAGCCCCTCGGGCATAGGCGGGCGCTGCGCCTGCAGTTTGGCGTGGGCGTCAAGCGCGGCCTGGTCCTTCCACAATTCGAGCAGGACCAGCTTGTCGGGATCGGAGACGCTCTGGAACGCCTCGAACTGTTCGCAGCCGGCATCCTGCCGCGAGACCTCGCAGCGCGCTTTCATCGCCTGCGCGAGTTCTGCGCCCTTGCCGGGCATCGCATGGAACGTGACGACGAGCCGAACCGCCATGGCCTTTCCTCCCGTACCTGAAGCTGTATCAACCAGTATCCTGACCCGCCCACCGCCGCGTCAAGCGCGCCTAGGAATGACCGGCTTGGGGCGATTCCGTCGAGCGTAATGCGCGCTGATATCGGAGACAACGCGTCGTATTAAGCAGCAGCAACCCCCGCCCCGTCGCAAACGACCGGTGTGAGCGGAGCGATATGGCTCGGTATAGCCCAGCGGGAAGATTGCTTTTCGCGTGCGTCTGCTCAGATCAGCGCGTACCACCACATGGCCCGTTCGCGGCGTGGCGGAGGGGAGACTGGCGTTGCCGATCAACAGGACCAGAGAGGTCTGAGTGGGCCCCATACAGAGTCAGGCGAGTGGGCCTACGCGCCGATCACAAGCCGAAGTTTCTTTGCCAGTTCTTCGCGCCGATAAGGCTTATCCACGATGTCCAGATTGTCGGGTAGCCCGTGCTCACGATTGAGAGCGGCTGCGGTGTATCCCGAGGTTAGCAGGACCTTAAGTTCTGGCCGGACATGCCGCGCCCTGACGGCTAGCTGGGCGCCGTTAATGCGTCCAGGCATGATAACATCCGAAAGCAAAAGGTCAATTGGCTGGCCGCCCGTCAATATTTCCAACGCCTGCGCGCCGCCGACAGCGGTCACGACCTGATATCCGAGTTCCCGCAGACTTTCGGCGGTGACGGCGAGCACTTCCTCATCGTCTTCGACTACGAGGATCGTCCCGCGACCGCTCGCCCCTTGCAAGGATACAGGTTCGGTTTCGAGCTCCGAAGAGATGACCCGATCAGCCGATTGCGGCAGGTACACTTTCACTATCGTTCCGAGACCGAGCTCGCTATCGATTTTGACGTGGCCATCGGCCGTTTTAGCGAAACCGTAGACTTGGCTTAGGCCCAGTCCTGAGCCCTTGCCGACCTCTTTGGTTGTAAAGAACGGGTCAAACGCGCGTTCTAATACGGCTGGCGTCATGCCCGCGCCGGTATCGCCCACTGTGATCACGACATAGTGTCCGGGCTGGACCTCGGGATCATTCGTGGCATGGTGTTGTTCGACGATCACGTTCCCTGTCTCGATCGTCATCTGTCCACCACCCGCCATCGCGTCCCGGGAGTTGATAGCTAGGCGTCCCGGGAGTTGATAGCTAGGTTGAGAAGCGCCGTCTCGAATTGCGCCGGATCGAGCTGCACTGGTGCGAGGGCCGGGCTGAGCGTCGTGACCATCTCAATCTGCTCGCCGATGACCCGATGGATCAGGTTTTCGATGCTGGCGATCAGCTCGTTGAGGTTGACGATCTGGGGACGGTTGATCTGCTTCCGCGCATAGGTGAGAAGCTGCCTAACGAGGTGCTCGCCTCGCTGCGCGGCTTTCATCGCAGCTTGCGCAAGCGCCTCGATTTTTTCGGCATCGTTATGAGCGCGTGGGATGAGTTCGAGATTGCCGATGATAACCGTTAGAAGATTATTGAAATCATGCGCGATTCCACCGGTCAGCTGACCGATAGCCTCTAGGCGCCGGCCTTGGGCAAGTTCTTCGCGTGAGGCCGCGAGCTGAGCGTTGCGCTCCTCTGCGACTGCTATAGCCTCGTCAAGTCGGCCAGTAAGGCGCCCCGCCTCGACAAGTATAACTACGGGCACGATGCTCGCAGCTAAGACACCGTACAGATGGCCGCTAGCAAAACCTAAATCGAAACGTCCTGCATTGACAACAGTGCTCAGTGCCACATCGGGTATCCAAGCGCAGAGGACAACGAGCAGCCACAGATCGAGTACGGAATACGGAAACCGTGAACCTAGAGCAATCAGAGCAATGATGCTGAATACCAAAGTTGGTACGTTCACGACCGTTATAGCAGAAGTATAACCATCGTCATTTAGCAGCCGGGGCAATGGCAAATAACCTGCGGTGGTGAGGAGAAACAGCAAGCACACGCCTGCAATAACGCTGGCGGTAACCGAAAGGATGCAAATGCGCGGGTCGGCGCGCGATCGCCCGCCGCCCGTGTTCTGGTAGCGCTTCAGCAGGGCATAGCAGATCACGAAAAGGGGGAAACCGGCATTGCGGAGCATATCTAGCCAGGGGCCGGACTTGGGCGCTCGCGCCAGCTAAATCACTGCTCGAAAGCAGACTTCGGGAGGTTAGCATATGCGCGACCGCCATGAGAGCAGTGAATAGGTATCCAGCCGCAAGAAGGAGAACGGTGCGAACTCGTGATCTGCTAAATCCAACAACCAGAAGGCCCGCTGTCACCAAATTGTTAAGGGCTACGATAGAATCAAATACCGGAATAAAGGGCTCGATACGAGGAAAAGGAACAGGAGCAAATGGGATAAGCAGGCAAAACGTAGCAAATGACGCGATGACGATGGCAAGCGCACATCGCTTTGCGGTTGGTGAGGCTGGTACGATGGAAAGGAATGTGCTTGAGTGGTTCGATGGCTTGTGCTCATCCATGCCCGGATACCTGCCAAACTCACTGGAGTATCTTCCGAGGGCCACAACCTACTCTATAGTAATTTTAAGAATCACGGTTTATCCCAGCATGCGTCAGGCAACGAGCCGTCGCATTGTGGTGTCGGCGGCACACGTCTCGATCGATCCCATCCCTTCGAGACCTTACGATACTTTAACAGAAGATAGCGCAACCGAGCACGGATAGCGTTGCACCGGTTCCAAGCTCGGCCGACCTCGCTGCCGCGCCCTAATCGGCTGTGAAGGCGACCTCGGGCGTCTGCCCATCCGCGGTGTCGATCAGCCGTCTAGGCACCAGCAGCAGGACCGGAAGGATCAAGGTATAGACCACGGTGATCGCGATCACGCACACGGTGAAGCTGCCGAAATGATCGTAGAGGTTCGTGCCCATCACGTTGCCCAGGCCCGAGACGATCGAAATAAGCGCACCGGACATCATCAGCAAAGTGCCCTGCAGGCCTCTCGGGCAGGAGCGGATCGTCAGGTCCAGAAAGGCGGCCGTAGCGACGCCGCCCATAAGTCCGATCGGCGCCGCCGCGACCAGGGCGCCCGTCACCGAGCTGATGAACAGCAGCGGGACAAACTGCGGGATCGCGACCACCGTGCCCCAGAACAGCAGGGTCTTTAGCGGAAACTTCCGACACAGAACGGCGAAGACCAGAAAGGTGGGAATGAAGGATGCAGAGAAAATCGCATTCCACTGACCCCACTGGGCGTCTGTCGCGTGCAGAGTATCTTGCAGATAGTACTGCAGCGGCGTTCCGGCGCCCGGCGCGAAGTTCCACAGAAATGAGATCAGCAGGGCGGGGTAGATCGGCCAGTGCCTGACCAGCCGCTTGACGTCGTCCAGCGGCTGGGCGTCGTACGTGCGCTCTACTTGCAGGTTGTCGAAGACGCTGGCGGGCTTCCACAGGCCGTAGAGCGCCACCAGCGCCATGATCACCGCCCCGACGAGAAACAGCAGATGCGTCGCGCGCGTGGCGTTTTGGCGTTCCATCAGGTCGCTGAGGGAACCGCCCAAAAGCAAGGCCGCGATCCCTGGAAGCGAGCCGAAGATGTTCCACGCCGCGCTGACCTGTCCGGACATGACGTGCTGCTGGCCGAGGGCCGAGGTCAGTCCGTTCTGCGCGCTCGCGACGAATAGGAAGGACATTCCCAACAGCAGCGAGGCGACCAGAAGCGATTCGTAGGTCACGGGCATCAAGGCGAAGAGCAGGTATACGGCCGCGGACAGGGCGCCAAACAGCACCATGAAGCCGCGGTCCCGCATGCCGAACGGATTCCAGGTGTCGCGGGCAAATCCGAAGAGGAAGGACACATAGCTCGGCGCCCCGGCGATCAGGCCGAAGATCGCCATTTCGTGCGCCTCCAAGTGAAGCTTGTTCTTCAGCACGAAGCTGATCGGCAGCCCGATCAGGCCGCCGCCGGGAGACCCAAAGCCTAGCAGCACCAGCAGAACGCCCAGATAAATCACGATCTTTGTGCGCACGCCGGCCGGCAACACCGAGGGCGCAGCTGCGAGGTCCGAGGTCTTCGCCGCGGCGTCGTCTGAGGTCATGGCTGTTGCAGCCCTTGAGAATCAATAGGCCGGCCCGCCCATCCCAAAGTCGTGCGGCGAACCTATCGAGGCGCATCGGGGCCAACAAGCGCGACTTGACCGGGCGTTGCGAAACCCGCAGGGAATTCCTAGATTTCACCCAATTGACGACTCGGCCCGCGTCAGCCAATGGCGGAAGTGGGGCATGAAGGCTGAGCGCCCGCTCTGTGATCAGGAAGCAGACCGTCGCCGCGACCCGAGGCAATGGGAGAGACGCGCCGATTTCGGACACTTGCGAGGCCACGATGGAACCGCCGGTCGCGACCCAGAGCAGATCTGCTACCAATGTCGATGCCTGCTCTTTCAATCAAGCGTTACACGGTAGCACCAAGTCGCAATCACAGCGACGACCAGCGTGAAGGCAAGGATCGGCCACAACTCGGGAGCGATCTCGGCCAAGCCGTTGCCCTTTAGCAACACGCCTCGCACGATCCGCAGCGCATGGGTGATGGGAAACAGCTCGCCAAGCCATTGCGCCCAGACCGGCATCCCCTTGAACGGGAACATGAAACCGGACAGAAGGAAAGACGGAAGCAGGGTGAACTGAGCCATTTGCACTGCCTGCATCTGATTCCGCGCGACCGTCGAGATGGTCACCCCAAGTACAAGGTTGCTGGCGATGAAAAGCCCGAGCGCCAATGTCAAGAGTGGAATGGAACCGCGGATCGGCAGGCCAAACACTGTCACCGCCATGGCCATGATTAGGAAGACCTGGACGTAGCCGATCACGATATACGGTATGACCTTGGCGAGCATAACCTCGATCGGCCGAACCGGCATCGCCAGCAGGTTCTCCATCGTGCCGCGCTCGGTTTCGCGGGTGATCGACAAGGTCATGACGAAAAGGGTGGAGAAGATCAGCACGACGCAGATCAGTCCAGGCACGATGTTCAGCACCGTGAGCTGCTCGGGGTTGTAACGGGCATGCACCTCGAACTGAAACGGCGCGCCGGCCGGCATGGATCGGATCTCCTGCGGCAGATCCCGGTTGAGAGCGCTCGTCAGCCCGGCAAGTGCGGCTGCGGCGTTGCCGATCGCCGCGGGATCAGTTGCATCGGCATCGATCAGAACCCCCGGCTTTTCGCCACGGTCGACCGACCGGTCGAAATTGGGCGGGATGTTCACGACAAAAAGCAACTCGCCATCGGCGAGACCACGTTCGGCCTCCGCCTCGGACGCCAGCGGCCTGATGTCATAATAGCCGGTGTTCTTCAGTGCCGCGACGAGCGTCCGCTCGTATTGGGAATGATCCACCGCGAGGAGCCCGGTAGGCAGGTGCTTCGGGTCGGTGTTGATCGCGTAGCCAAACAGAAAGAGCTGCATCACGGGCAAGGCGATGATCATGCGCAGCGCGAACGGGTCTCGTCGGACCTGTATCCATTCCTTGCGCAGGACAGCCAGGAAGCGTCTGAAGGAAAAGCCGATCACGCAGCGTCTTTGGCCGGCTTGCTCACCGGCTTGCTCAGCAGATGGATGAACACATCTTCGAGCCCTGGAGCGACTTCGTGCCAGTTGAGCGCGCCGCCGCCATCGGGCGATCTGGTTGCCTGCTCCAACGCGACACGGTCCATGCCGGCGGCGTGGAGCGTCGATCCAAACACCGCCGCGGCTTCCACGCCCGGCATTTTGCGCAGCTTTTGGGCAGCGAGATCGAGGCCTGCGCCTGTGGCCTCAAAGGTCACCAACCCGCTGCCCTTCACCACCTCGCCCGGCGTGCCTTGCACCACGAGTTTGCCGTCGGAGAGATAAACGATCCGCCCGCAGCGCTCGGCCTCGTCCATGTAATGCGTCGATACGAGAACGGTGAGCCCTTCGCCCGCCATGTCATGGATGAGGTCCCAGAACTCGCGGCGCGCCTTGGCATCGACGCCCGCCGTGGGTTCGTCGAGCAGCAGCAGCTTCGGCTTGTGCAGGACGCAGGCGGCGAGCGCCAACCGTTGCTTCCAGCCCCCCGACAACTCGCCGGCCAACTGGTCGGCCCGATCCGCGAGACCCATTCGGTCGATGATCGCCTTCACGGCCTCGCGACGGTTGCCGACCTCGTAGACCGCGGCAACGAAATCCAGGTTCTCGGTGACCGTTAGGTCCTCGTAGAAGCTGAATCGCTGCGTCATATAGCCGATCTGCAGACGTATCCGGGGCGCGTCCTTGAGGATGTCGAGCCCGAAGCACGTGCCACCGCCGCCATCCGGCTTGATCAATCCGCACAGCATCCGGATCGTGGTCGTCTTGCCGCTGCCGTTGGCGCCGAGAAAGCCGCAGATCTCTCCTGCCGTCACGGCGAGCGTGAGCCCGTTGACGACTTTGTGTGCCCCGTAACTCTTGTGGAGATCATGGACATCGATGACCAGTTCCGCGGTCATGGCGGGCGGACCCCCAACGGCGTGTGCGCTTCTTGCGGGTGCACTTCCATCGGCTCACCCGGATTGAGCTTCGCTGCCTGGTTCAGCGGTGGCCGGGCTTCGACCAGGAACACCAGCTTGGCGTTGCTCGACTGGCTATAAATCAGCGGCGGTGTGTATTCGGCCTGCGGCGAGATGAACGAGATCGTCGCGGATAAGTCGGCAGGGCAGCCGTCACAGGCAAGTGTCACCGGATCGCCGTAATGGACCATCGAAAGTTCCCTTTCGGGAACAAAAAAACGCACGAAGATATTGCCGGGCGGCAGCAGCGATACGACTGGCGCGCCCGCCGCAATGGTTTCGCCCGAGCGGGCGAGAACGTCGGCGATGCGCCCACCAGCCGGGGCTGCAACGCGCCGTTGCCCGAGCCGCCACTCGACCATGTCCAGCGCGGCGCGCGAGCCCGCGACCGCCTTGCGTTGGGCCTGGATCTCTTCGTCCCGACCCATGGGTGCGCGCGACTGCACGAGCGCCGCCTGCAACGCGGCGACCTTTGCCTGAGCCGACCGGTAGTCAGCCCGAAGCTGATCGACGCTCTGCTTCGTGACGTCTCCCTTGGGAAGCAGCGCCTCGCTTCTGCCCAGGTCGGCGGCAGTGCGGACTTGGGTAGCGCCGGCATCCGCCAGGTTACCCTCGGCCTGCTCGATTTCGGTCGGCTTGCCGCCCGCTTGAAGATTGGCTAGCTGCTTCTCGGCCTGCGCGAGGATCTGAACGGCCTGATCGCGCGCCGCCTGATCATCCACCTCGTCCTGGCTAAACAACGGCGTGCCGATCGCGACCTCGTCGCCGCGCGCCACGAAGACCGCCGTCAGCAGCCCCTGCTGGGTCGGACCGATCATGACGAAGTCGGCTTCCGCGTAGCCCTGCCAAACAATGGCGGGCAGCGGACGCTCGGACCACCACCAAATGCCCCCGCCGGCCGCGAGGAGCAGCACTAGAGCGACTGCCAGCCATACGCGTCCGGTCACATCGACCAGTCCTTCGGAGAAAATCCCCTCTGCCAATCTGCGCCCCGAACAGGTGTGCGCGACTCCCTTGTAGCTAAAGGTGTAGCGATCGCGGGAGCCTCGGAAATTACCTAGCTAACCGGTCCCAACCGCGACGACCAGGATCGCTGCTGTGATTTCAAGGCGGCGTCAATGGTTACACATAGAGTTTATCATGCGATCCGTTGGCGGTCCGAGTGCGCGAGCCGCGTCGCGTCCCGCGGAGTCGCGGCACCCGGCCAGTAGACTTAGCGCTCGAGATCACGGAACCGCCGCCGCCACGCCGAACAGCCACGGATGAGCCAGCAACATCACGATCCAGGCAACCACCGCAATGGCCGGCATCTGCCAACCGAGCTCGCCGGCTACGAATTGGTTACGCCCTTGCGCGATGGCGACGAATGGCACGATCGATGTCGCCCTCGACACCGCCTGCCAGGTCTCCATGTCGCGGCGCGCCAGTTTGGCGTCGATCGACGGCATACCAGCCAGCGCGGTCACGATGAAAGCCCCAAAGAAGACGATCGCCGCGGCATCACCATTGCCGATGATGTGCACGGCCGCCCAGATCGCGAACGACCACAGCATCGGATGTCGTGTCACCCTGATGACGCCGCGGGGCGATTGAGCGCCGCCATCGCTCGAGCCGATCATCGTGGGGTTCGGCCCGCTGACCGAGGCGACAAACAAGACGAACGCCGGGAGCATGGCGAGAACCAGCAACCAACGCAGCCAATCGGGCGCAACCCACAGCAAAGTGCTCGGCGCCGCGTGCCATGCCCGCACAAGAAACACCAGCGCCGCGATCGACAGCAGTGAAAAGACGCCACGGAACGGCCCTCCGCCGATACGCTGCACCACCGCATCACGCAACCTTGTTCCGGCGAGGCCGAGATGAATAGCGATCCATACCAGGGCGGCGATGATCAGAAGAGGCATGGCGTGATCATACACCAAGCCGTTGCATGACCACCTCGGAGTGTCTCGCGACCCCCGTCGTCCCCGCCGAGACCAAGCAGATGGTAAAGGCGCTGAAAGCAGCGCGGCGCTTCAGTGACCTATGCGCCATCTCTGACGAAGTAGCCTGATATAAAACTGCCGGGCAACGATCGCGTGTGCTTTGATGTGCATGAACCGCATACCGATTGGCTGTGGCAGGCAGGGGCCGCCATGAAACGAGTGAAGCGCATGGCAGCGCTCGCAGCTGCTCTGGTCGTGACGTCAGCCGGCGTACGCGCACAGGAGAGCGATGTGGCGGCCGGGCACGCCTTCGCACGCAACGCATGCCAACCTTGCCATGCTGTCGAGGCCGAACGTGTGCCGAGAAGGATCGTGATCGGGCCGGCGTTTCGCGATGTCGCAGACACCTCGGGAATGACGGCAACCGCTATCCGCGTCTTCCTAAGGACCTCGCACCCGAAAATGCCGAACCTAATCCTGACACCGGAAGAGACGGAGGATGTGATCGCCTACATCCTAAGCCTGCGCGTTCCTCGCTGAGGAGACCTGGCCTATCGCGTCTGATGGCAAGGGTGCAACGGGTCGGCGCTGACTTCGACGACCAAGATCGGAAACCGGTGGCGCCTGGTCCCGGGCATTCCGGGCTAGTTCGCCGCAGCCAAGGTCTGGTATCGATTTATCCTCCCTGCCACTGGCAGAGGTCTGCTGTGGGGCAAACCCGGCCTTACGCTGCCATCACGGCGAGCTGCCGCTCCTTGGGGCATCACAGACGTTCCCTCCGCACGACGCAAATCTTGGGTCACCTCAAATCGACGGCAAGTAGCTTGGGCCCAAACGCAAAAACCCCGCCGGGCACGCGGCCAAGCGGGGTCTTGTCATCATCTTGAAAATCTCTTCGGAGCGGAATTGTTTCTGACGCCTCGACCCTCCAGACCCGCAGATCTGGAGGGTGAAGGCGTCAGGCTGCTTGCGCCTCGGCGGCGACGGCCTCGGCCATCGCGAGCTCGCCGGCGATCGCCGCCCAGATCATTGGGACGCGGTGATCCTGCCAGGCGGCGGTGAGTTCCAGGGCGCTGGCCTGATAGGCATTGGCCGCTGCGGTCAAGATTGCGGCCACCTTGTCGGGGGCGTCGACGTCGAGATTCAGCTCATCGGCCACGGCGCCTCTCCTCGATCAGGACGAGGCAGGCTTCGAGCCGCAGCCATTCCTCTGGCGTGTTGCCCCAGGGATGCAACGACAGGGCTGCCCCCTGGGCCTTCACGACCGAGATGTTTGGGTGGCTGACGAGGGTTTTGGCTTGATCGGGGGTGAGTTCGCGGCGCGTATGACGACGCACTGCTTCGAGTTTGATCAGGTTCATGGGGATATCCTCGGAGCGGGATGCTCCGGCGCCTCGACCCCCACCAACTGCTGTTGGCGAGGGCGAGGCTTAGGTCAGGCTTCGTGCTTCAGCAGCTCACCGGCGGAGCGTTCGAGCTCGAGCCGCTTGTCGTTGTTCGGCAACGAGCGGGCATGCGCGGTGGCGGCGACGGTCGCGTCCCACAGGGTCTCGATCGGCCGGCCTTCCTCGATCGCGTGGACCGCCTTCAGAACCGGGACCAGCGACTTGCCAAAGCGTTTTGCCAGGAACTGGTCGAGATCAACCTCGATCCGCTTGGACCGGGCGTCTTCGATCGCCTGCAATACCGGCTTGGCGCTGCCCTCGGCATATTCGCGAAGGACCGGGGTCACCTCTTCGAGCCAGCGGTCCGGCGCCCCACTCGTATGGCGGATGCGGATTTCGGTGTACTGGTCCGCACCCCAGACGTAGCGGTTCGAGCAGACAGAGTCGAAGAGGAAGAACCCGGCGCCGAGCGTGGTGTTGCCGACCTCGGAGTTCCACACGAAGAAGCCGCGGGCGAGGGATCCTGGCTGGTCGTCACGGCGGTTGGGGATCTCGATGCGGCGATCCTCGTCGGCCAGGAACACGAACATGTCGCGATCGCTCGCGTAGAGCGTCGTGTTGGCTTTGTCGACGGCGATATGGCGGCCGAAAATGCCCGGCACCCGCCAGTGCCCGCTGACGCCATCGCCGAAACGCTCGACCAAAGCGTCGACCACATCGGCATTCCAGATGCGGCCGTAGCGGGGACCGGTGGCGGCGCGGAGCTCGACATCGACGTCCTGGCCGGAGACCAGCAGCTTGACGTCTTCGACCCCGCGGGTGAAGCGCAGGTTGAAGTTTGAGGCAGTCGGCGATGATCGGGGTGGGCAGTCTGCTGTCGCGGAAGTAGGACGCCGGAGATGGCGTCGCCGCGAGCGAGCAGAGCTGCCCGAACGACCAATGGGTCGGCGCGGCCTGGGTCCTGTCGCGATCACCGATCAGCAATCCCGGTAATCGTCGGCGGCCGGGAATAATTCGATCTCCCGGGTGCTGACGACTTTCGATCGGCTGGTCTGCCGCGACAGGGCGGCGAAGGCCTGCAGTTCGGTCAGGGATGCAAAACGCTGATCGGCCGGACGGGTGGCCCATTGCCGATGCGCCTGAGTAAGCGTGGTCATGTTGTTTAACTCCTTTCAGCTCAGGAGGGGGCGGGTGCCCGCTCCTGACGCCTCGCCCCTCACAAGCTGCTGCTGGTGAGGGGGAGAGGCCGTGCTGGCGGGAGACGCGGGATAAACCGGCCCGGGGGCTGGCCCCTCTCGTCCGACCGGACTCCGACATAGGCCGCGCCCAGAACCGCAATTCCGTTCTTGCCGGGTGGTCTCGGTACGATCGCGATGGCCTGACGGCTCCGACGCCGCGAGCCCCCTCAACTTCTGCTGAGGAGGCGGGGCGGATTATTCGTCGTCGGTAAACTCGGCAGGGATCTCGAGCAGCGGGCCGGTCTTGGCCGCGTCCTCGTAAACGAAGGCGGCGAGGCTGAGCATGTCCAGTGGATGGTCGCTCGGATCAGTGCCGGCAATCAGCGAGCGCTGCACCGGATCGACATCGTAGCCGTCGGGGATCACCTTGGCTGCGGTGAGCGTCGTCGCCCGCGCGTTGTCGCAATCCATCTCCTGGGTGTCCCAGCCGATGTCGTCGAACACGGCCATCGCGCAGGCCTTCTCAAAGGTTTCGGCCTCGACGACGATGTGCTGGTACATCGGGACGAGATACTGACGCTCTATCACGAATTTGGGCATCGGGGTTTCTCCTGTTGGATGTTCCGACGCCCCGACCCCCGCCAACTTCTGTCAGCAGGGGTGCGAGGGCTCCGACGGCGCCGAATGGCCGAAGGCCAAGCTCCGCGAGGCGTTCCTTGCAGGCGGCCTCGTCGGCGATGCAGCGCTCGAGCGCGTACTCGGCGACACCGCAGATCGAGGCGAGCTGGTAGACCATCAGCCAGATCGCCGGGTCATGGCACGTCTCCTGGGTGCCGGTGGTCTCGTGCTCGCGGATCTCACGGCAGGCCTCGACAATCGACAGCGCAATACCGCTGGGGTTGCACGCACCGGGATCGACGATCGCCAGCGCATCCCGAAAGCGGCTGCCGTGGGGACGATTTGTTTCAGACATGGTGATGTCTCCGTTGGGGAGCGGGGTGCTCCTAACGGTCGCAGCCCGACCCACGGCTGTGGATCGAGCTACATACAGGTTTGTCAGCGATTATTTCGAAGATGTTGAGATGTTCTATCTAATAGGTGAGATATAGTGATAGAGTAAGCTTATTACAAGATCAATTCGTCTTTTCTTGCTGTTTGCAGTATTTACGATGGGCTTCAGTGCCTTTGTGTAGAAACAAAAAGACCGGCCGGCCTGTCACCGTGCATCGTTTGGCCTTTTACTACGTTTCCAGAAGCCGGGTTGCTATCGTATCATTGCGTGTAGCAGGCTGTGTCGCTCAGCCGCACGCCACCCCTTCGATGCGGTGAAGTTCCCGCCGATATACGCTTAGGTATAGGTAGCGGCGCGGAATGAGGCCGACCGGCTCCGATCACGGCGGCAGTGCGCTGTGTCGCCGAATTTGCCGGTGGCGTCGGCCCGACGCGACCAAGTGCGGCTGCCCGCCGTGGTAGCACCGTGTCATACGCCGCAGATGCCGCTACGGCAGGGAGAGAGGCCGCCCGGCTCTCGACCGCACCTTCACCAGGTGGGGTAAGAGCCAGACGTACGATCAAAAACTGTTGCCGCCGATCAGCCTCGACCGTTCCGCAGGAACTTGCCAGGCAAGGCTCCGGTGGGCTCACCGTTTTCGAAGGTGATTTGACCGTTGACCAGGATCCAGTCGTATCCCTTGGATTTCTGGATGCGCCGCCACTCGCCTCCGGGCAGGTCTTCGGCGACTTCCGAGGGCAGAACCTCCAGATTTTGCAAATCGTAGACCACGATGTCGGCCGGCGCCTGCTCCCGTATCGCGCCGCGGTCTTTGAAGCCACCCAGATGGGCCGGCAGGTAACTCAACTTGTAATGCGCATCCTCCAGACTGATGGTCTTCTCCTCGCGGACGAGCCAGATCAACAGGTCCGTCGGATAGATCCCGGCGGTCAGGAATTTGACGTGGGCGCCGCCGTCCGAGACCCCGGCCACGACGAGGTTGGAATTCAACACCTCGGTGGTGAATTGGGCGGCCTCACGCCCCTGAGTCGGGGCGAAAAACTCGGTCGCCAAATCGTCATCGACCACTATGTCGAGCAGCGCGTCGATCACGTGCTTGCCTTGCGCTTCGGCGATTTGCTCAACGGTTTGCCCCGCCGCGTTGGCGCCCTTCTCGTCCGGCACCAACGCGATCAGCCGCCCGTCCTTGACGTTCACGACAAACGATTTCATCCGCAGGCCGTCGGCGTTGAGGCACTTGCCGCCGTCCTTGTCGTATTGGTAGCCGTGATTGTGACAGACGAATTGCCCGCCGCCATCCTCTACCGTGCCGCCCTGGTGAGGGCAGACCCTCGACAATAGCCGGTAGCCGTCCCGCGTCTTGATCAGGAAGTAGGAAGCGCCGCCAATCTCGACCGGTGCGGGTAGTGTCGCAAACGCCGATTCGGCGCCGATATCGATCTTAACATTCTTCGTTCGTACGACGAGGCTGCCGACCGAGCCCTGAGCCACCTGCGTCGGCCGAATCCCGGCGTCCCATTCCTCCTTGAGGCGGCGGCGCATCTCCGGATCCTGCATCTTGGCCTTGCGCTCGTCTTTAGTCCCCAGGGTGACTTCCCGCCACGCCTCGGTGTCGTCGAACAGGTTCCAGTCGGCAAAGGTCAACTCGAACCCGCCGCGCCGCGTGGCGCCCTGGCCATAGACGCGCAACCCTCGCTCGGCACAGCTTTCGAGCCACCGGATCCGTTCGCGGTGCTGTTCGGGATGCACCGAGTTCGGGGTGACGGCCTGGTAGAGGATCGGTCGCTTGGCCACCGCGGCGACTTTCTCAAAGAACTCTCTGGCGTCCTGCGCGAGCGGCCGTCCCTCTTCGCCGGTCTGCTTGTAGGCTAGTTCGATAAAGCCTTCGTCGCGGTCGGCCAGCACCTTGGCGAAGGTCAGGACTTCGTGTTCCGAGAGCAGATCCGTGATCATCGGCGTCCCGTCATAGTCACGCTGGATCGAGTTCTCGCCCAGGACCTGAGCCGACCAGCCGCAGGCGCCGGCATCCATCGCCTCGTGGATCAACCGGCACATCTCCTGGAGCTCCGCCTCGCTCGGCCGCCGCTTTTTGGCTTCTTCCCAGCCCATCACCCAGGCATAGAGCGGGGTCAGCGGCACATAGGTCAGGCAATTCACGCCTTTCGGCGTGCGGCTGAGACTGTCGATGAAGTCGGGGAACGTCACCCAGTTCCACGGCATGCCCGCCTTCATCGCATCATAAGGAATCGCCTCGTTGCGGGTCATGCTGAGCATCGCACGGTCGCGGTCCTCGACGCGCGACGGAGCGAAGCCGAACCCGCAATTGCCGAGCGCCACCGATGTCACCCCGTGCCACCCCGAGAGCGTGCAATAGGGATCCCAGAAGATCTGCGCATCGTAATGGGTGTGGAGGTCGACAAAGCCAGGCGCGACAATGCGACCAGCAGCGTCCAGCGAACGGTCGGCGGTCTTCCCTTTCAGGCCGCCGATTTGAACGATTTTGCCATCCTTGATCCCAATGTCGCTCACATAGCGGGGCGTACGCGTCCCATCAACGATCGTGCCGCCTTGTATGATAAGGTCGAAATCTGCCATGGGTGACTCCGTTACGAAGATGGTTGAACCGTGCCCTCGACAGGGGGAAAGACAAAAAACCGGGGATCAATGTGCAACCAGGGTTCGAGCTTGTACGGACGGTAGCTTGGACGCAAGAGCTTCGAGCAGAATTTCCACCGCTGAACGCTGTGACGAGCAGCAGGCGATCGCGCTCCACCGCCACCTCGTGGATCGAGCGTCGCGCGACATCCGCCGCAACCCCCAACAGCGATCGCGTCGAAATCGACGCCAGCCAGCGCCGCCTCGGGCTCGGCATGAAACGTTAGCCGGTCTTCGGGCACCTTGTCGGGGAGCGGCTGAGCGGCGCCGAGCCGGACCAGCGCCGGCCATGAAGCGGCGACGAAGCGGCGCAAAGTGGCTTCCGCCTGCGGCGCCGGGTCGCTGGCCGCCACGGATAGGCCGCGCGATATGAAGTACGCCGCCCAGCTGGCGCCGATCGTGCCGGTCCCGATTACCGCGACATGCCGAATGTCGGCGTGCTCCATCGATCTCCTGTGACCCGTCGTCGCCCGCGTCGGAGCGGTCGGCGTCTTTGTTAAAGAACAGATTAGCTCGTTACCGAGCCTCCGTGACGGCTTGCGGTTGGGCGGACCCGTGCCGCGGGATGGTTTGACGGCAAACGGGCCTGGCCAGGACCGAAGAGTTTCTCTCGAAGGGTGCCCGGCATGTAGTCGAGTTTGTACACGCCGCGGCGCTGCAATTCCGGCACGACTAGATCCACGATGTCGGCAAAGGTTTCCGGCGTCACTGCGTAAGCCAAGTTGAAGCCGTCGACGTCGGTCTCCGCCACCCAGGTTTGCAATTCGTCGGCAATTTCGGTGAACGAGCCCACGATAACCGGCCCGCGCCCGCCGATTGCCGCGTGCCGGGCGATCTCCCGCATCGTCCAGCTGCGCTCTGGGTCGGCGGTGGTGAAAGCTTCCAGCGCCGAGGTCATCGCATCGCGCTGTTCGAAGCGCACCGGCTCGTCCGGCGGCAGGGTGGAGAAATCGAGCCCGGTCCACCCCGACATCAATGCCGTGCGCCCTCCTCGCTGACGTAGCACAAATAGTCTCGCAGCTTCTCGTGAGCGGCCTCGCGCGTCGCCGCGGTAATCACAGTCATCATTGCGAAGATCAGGATCTGTGCCGGGTCGCGGCCACAGGCGGCAGCGCGGTGGCGAATATCGGAAACGATATTACCGATGACTTTCTTCGAGGGGCCATTGATGAAAACGCATTCCGCGTGCTGTGCGGCGAACTGTCGGCCGCGGGTCGATGCGCCGGCCTGGTAAAGTGCCGGCGTGCGCTGCGGCGACGGTTCGCAAAGATGGATGGCGTCGAGCTGAAAGTAGGGGCCGCTATGGGTTACGCGGTGGATCCGGTCAGCGTCGGCAAATTTGCGCCCTCGCCGGTCCCGCAGTACGGCTCCGTCCTCCCAGCACGCTTCCCAGAGCTTGTAGACCGCCTGCATATAGTCCTCGGCGATCTCGTACCGCGTGTCGTGGCCCTCCTGCCTCGTCATGCCCACGCCGCGCGCAGCGCTCTCGAGATACCCGGTGACGATGTTCCATCCGACACGCCCGTTGGTCAGGTGGTCCAACGTCGACATGCGGCGGGCGAAAGGATAGGGATGCTCGTAGGTCAGGGCGCAGGTCACGCCGAAGCCGAGATGGCGGGTGACGTAGGCCATCGCCGGGATGACCATCAGCGGATCGTTCACCGGTACCTGCACCGCGTTTTCCAATGCAGTACGAGGTGACCCTTTGTAGACGTTGTAAATACCTAAGCACATCAGCCAGAAACAATGCGTCGAACTTGCCCCGCTCCAATAAGCGGGCTAACTGCACCCAGTAATCCAGGGTGTTGTACCTATCCGCTTGGTCGCGTGGATGGCTCCACAGTCCCGGCGACTGATGGCCCACGCAGTTCATGTCGAAGGCGTTCAAGCGGATCTGCTTCGGCATCACGACCTCCTAAGCGGCGCGGGAACGGTCAAGCTAGAGCATGATCCTAAGAGTCTAAATCAAAAAGATATTCCCACGCACTCGGTTTTGTAATTCAAGATGCTGGCTGGGGTTGGGGGCCAGCATCGAATGGCAAGACCCTATTCACAGGACCTGCGCGATCGCGTGATTGGCTCGGTGGCCAGCGGTCGCACCTGTCGGGTGACGGCGGCGCTGTTTGGGGTGAGCGTTGCCAGCGTGGTGAAGTGGTCGCAGCGCTGGCGGGCCACCGGCAGTGCTGCGGCCAGGCCGATGGGCGGGCGTCGGCCGCTGCGGCTCAAGCACGAGCGCGCGTGGCTGCTAACGCGGATCGCCGAGAAGCCGGACCTGACCTTGCGGGCGGTGGTGGCCGAACTGGCCGAGCGCGGTACCCCGGCGAGCTACGGCGCGGTGTGGCGCTTCTTCCGGCATGGGGAGTGTCCGGAATTTTGTGTAAGGCGAGCCGTGTCTGATGGTTTTGAGCCTTCAGCGCGCTGAAGGCTCAAAACGGTCGCCGAACAGGATGGCAAACTGCCCCATCGCCGCCGTCCATTCAACCCGCCGGCGCCATTTAACCCCGGCGTTTCGGATCGCCAGAAACAGCAGTTTTAGTGCCGCCTCGTCGGTCGGGAAGCTGCCGCGGGTCTTGATGATCTTGCGCAGACTGCGATGCAGGCTTTCGACCGCGTTTGTTGTGTAAATCATCTTGCGGATCGCCGACGGGAACGCGAACAGCGGCACCACGTATTCCCAGGCCCGGCGCCAGGCCTGGCCGATCGCCGGGTAGCGCTTGCCCCATTGGGCCTCGAAATTGTCGAGTTCGGCGGCGCCGGCCTCGGCCGTTTCCGCCCGGTAGATCGCTTTCAGATCGGGCATGATCAGTTTGCGGTCCTTCCAGGAGACAAACGCCAGCGAGTTGCGGATCAGGTGGATGATGCAGGTCTGCACCGTGGTTAGCGGAAACACCGTGGCGATCGCCTCGGGAAAGCCCTTGAGCCCGTCGACGACCGCGATCAAGACATCGTTCAGGCCACAATTCTTCAGCTCGTTCATGACCTTGAGCCAGAATTTGGCGCCTTCGGTCTGCTCGATCCACAGCCCCAGCACCTCCTTCTCGCCGTCGCTGTTGAGGGCGAGGGCAACGTAAACGGCCTTGTTGCGCACCAGCCCCTCATCGCGGATCTTGACCCGCAGCGCGTCGAAGAAAATCACCGGATAAAGCGGGTCGAGCGGCCGGTTCTGCCATTCCCGGACCTCCTCGAGCACCGCATCGGTGACCCGGCTGATCAGATCGGGCGAAACCTCGACCCCGTACAGCTCCTGCAGGTGAGCCTGGATCTCGCGGACCGACAACCCGCGGGCATAGAGGCTGATGATCCGGTCATCAAAACCGTCGAGGCGGGTCTGCCCTTTGGCCACGATCTGCGGCTCGAAGCTGCTGTTGCGGTCGCGCGGAACCGCAATCTCGATCGCACCGTCGTCGCCAATCACCGTCTTGCTCGAATAGCCGTTGCGGCTGTTGCCGTTGCCCCGACCGGCAGGGTCGCCTTTTTCGTACCCCAGATGCGCGGTCAACTCGGCGCCCAGCGCCCGCTCCAGCAGGCGCTTCTTCAACTCCTTGAAAAGCCCCTCTTCGCCCAACAAATCGTCCGGGCTGCTATAGCCTTGCAGCAGCTCCTCGATAACCTCGTCCCTGATTGCTTGTGCCATGATCCGTGATCCCCTCTACTACATGGAGTGTCTCACGGCTCCTCCCTACACAAAATACCTGACACCCTCCCGGCATGAGGGGATCACCTTTAAAAAAAATTCTGCACGCCAGCGAGCAGGATCGCCCCGACATCGCCCGCCGCCGAACCCGGTGGAAGACGCATCAGGGCCGGCTTGACCCGCGGCGCCTGGTGTTCATCGACGAGACTTGGGCCAAAACCAACATGACCCGCCGCCATGGCCGCTGCCGCCGCGGCGCGCGGCTGATCGCCAAGGTGTCGCACGGCCGCTGGCGCACGCTGACCTTTCTGGCGGCGCTGCGCCACGACCGCATCACCGCTCCTTGCGTCATCGATGGGCCGATCAACGGCGCCAGCTTTCGCGCCTATGTCGAACAGTTTTTGGTGCCCACCCTCAGCCCCGGCGACGTCGTCGTCATGGACAATCTCGGCAGTCATAAGGGCCAGGCCGTGCGCCGCCTGATCCGCGCCGCCGGCGCCAAGCTGTTCTTCCTGCCGCGCTACTCGCCCGATCTCAATCCGATCGAGCAGGTCTTCGCCAAGCTCAAGACCCTGCTGCGCAAAACCGACCCGCGCACGATCGAGGCCACCTGGCGCGGCATCGGCGATCTCCTCGACCGCTTCACCCCGCAGGAATGCGCCAATTACCTCGCCAATGCCGGCTATGCTTCAGCCTGACAGGATCATGCTCTAGGCTCCCAAACCGCTGTGGCGGTATCCAGCGCCCAAGCGCGGATGGCAAGGATCGAGGCATCATGATTATGATCGCTGCACAGGCAAAGCGGGGGCGGCCATGCGTTTGAAAGACAAAGTTGCGATCGTCACCGGCGGCGCTCATGGCATGGGCGAGGCGGAAGCTCGCCTGTTCGCGACCGAAGGCGCCAAGGTCCTCGTCGCCGACATCCTGGGCAGCGATGCCGAGCGGGTCGCCGCTGACATCCGCGCCGGTGGCGGAGAGGCTGATAGCCGCACAGATCGACGTCACCAGTGAGGCAGAGTGGGCCGGTTTGATCGCCAAGGCGGTGGCGACCTATGGCAGGCTCGACATCCTGGTCAACAACGCCGGCATTTCCGGCAGTTCGGTCGGTGATCCTGACGGTCTCGAGGGCTGGCACCGCATTATCGCGGTCAACCAGACGAGCGTGTTCCTCGGCACCAAACTTGCCGCCGAGCAGATGGCGAAAACCGGCGGCGGGTCGATCGTCAACATCAGCTCGATAATGGGGTTTGTCGGCAGCGCCAGCGGTCATCCCGGCTATCATGCGTCCAAGGGAGCAGTGCGGATCTACTCCAAAGCCGCGGCCGTGCGCTATGGCCCGTCCGGTGTCCGCGTCAACACCGTGCACCCCGGTTACATGCCGCCGATGCTGAACGCCACCAATGCCGGCGAACGCGATGACAAGATTGCCGCGACGCCGCTGCGACGGATCGGGAAACCCATCGAAGTCGCCTATGGCGTGCTGTTCCTGGCCTCCGACGAAGCCTCGTTCATCACCGGCACGGAGCTGGTGATCGACGGCGGCTTTATCGCGCAGTGAGGGGTTTCGGTCTCAGGCTCTTGGGCTTCTGGCAACCATGCTGAATCCCGTTTCAGCCCGTCGCCGCGGCAGTCGGAAGGCGCAGATCACGCGCGAGGTGATCTGACTTGACCCAAATCGTGCAACCCTCCCGTCCTGCGCGTGCTCGCAATCGTGAGCTGGCCGGGAGCCTGAGCCACGAATGCACGGTGAACTCCTCGCCGGCCTCCTTAAAGCTGCCGTCCAGGACGAACAATTCGATCCCGCCCTGAACCGGGAGATCGATCACCGTCCCAGACGCCCAGCGTTCAAGCCGGACGCGCTCCGAGCATTCTCGAACAATGGGGCGCACTCGATCGCCGGGGAGGCCCGGTGCCGGCGCCAAAGCGAGTGCGACAGTATCGATGCGCAGCTGGGTGCGGTCGTCCGGGTCGAACTGCCAGAGCTTGACGAAAATCGTACATCCCGGTTCGGAACCGGGTGTGTGGCGGCTGCCGGCGGGTTGCGAACGTAAATGCCCGCAGGATAGTCGCCATGCTCGTCCTGGAAGACGCCGTCCAGCACCAGGAACTCCTCGCCCCCACCATGGGTGTGCGCCGAGAAATGACTGTGCGGGGCGTAGCGAACGATCGAGGTTGCGCGCGCCACCTCATCCCCGATGCGGTCGAGCATTCTCCGGTCGACCCCGCGGATAGGCGACGGTCGTCCAGTCTAACCGGGCGGCGTGGACAGCCGCGCGGGCCCCGAAATCCGAATTGAGGTTCATGGCCGGTACCTTTGATCATCGCCGTTTTTTCGGGATTGTATTGTAGAGACACCGGCCGTTCGCATTCAATCCGACAGCCGCCTGTTATAGGCGCGGCGCAAAGCCCTACCGAGCCGCTGCGCGTCGTCCGTCCAGCCGCCTTTGGGTGAAGCGGACGAGGTCAACTTCCTCATCTCCTTTGCCCATATGAGCGTTGTCCGTCCAGTCTCCCGTGGGAGATCCAGCGTCTCTGAGCCGATGCTGGAGGCTGGCCGTTAGCGCTTTGGCATTGGCCCTTTCGTGGTTCGTGGTGGCAGATCTTCGACCACCGCAGCTAGGCCACGCAGCTTCCGGTGAAGGCCCTCGACCGACCTATAGCCGAGCTGATGCGCATCGCCGGCGACTTTAACACCGGACGTCTGCGAGTTCCGCGGAATCTCCTATAGGGAATCTCTATAGGAAATTCCAGCTAAACTCGCGCTTTCCCCAACGACCAACAACAAGAGCGGATCGTCCGCGATCGAGGAGGAAAAGATGGAAGCCTATCACATCGACCGCTTCGGCAATGTTGACGGATCGTGCGGCGATCGAGCGAAGATCCCCGGCCCGGGCCGAAGGAAGTCCTGATGCGGGTCCGCGCGAGTTCGCTCAACTACCGCGATTTGATGGTCCTCAAAGGCGGCGGTCGCGGTCCGACGAAGATCGGCGTCGTGCCGCTCTCCGACGGCGCCGGCGAGGTCGCAGCGATCGGCGAAGGAGTGACCCGGGTCAAAATTGGCGACCGGATTGCCGGTTGCTTTCATCCGCGCTGGTTTGGCGGCCCGATCAAGCCCGACTACCTTACCGACCGGCTCGGCGCCAATCTCGACGGAATGCTGGCGGATTACGCGGTGCTTCAATGAGGAAGCGGTCGTGCTTCTGCCAAGCCACCTGTCCTTCGAGGAAGCCGCCACCCTGCCCTGCGCCGCGGTGACCGCCTGGGTAGCACTGACGGGCCATCGCCGGGTCACCGCGGGCGATACCGTCCTGACCCAGGGTTCCGGGCGGTGTTTCGGTCTTTGCGCTGCAATTCGCCCGGATCTTGGGCGCCCGCGTGATCGCGACGACTTCGACCGCCGAGAAGGCCGAGCGGCTCAAGGCGCTGGGGGCTTCCGACGTGATCAACTACAGCGAGACGCCCGATTGGGACGAGAAGGTGCGCGAGCTGACCGATGGCCGCGGCGTCGATTGTGTCGTCGAGATCGGCGGGCCGGGGACCATCGCGATGTCGCTGAAGGCCTTGGCGGTAGGCGGACACGTCAGCCTGATTGGCGCGAGCCTGTCGCCATCGGGGACGGGGCTCGATCCCTTATTGCTGACCGGCCGCGGCATCACCCTCGGCTCGATCAGTGTCGGCAGCCGCGCCGATTTCGAGGCGATGAACCGGGCCATCGTGCTGCATCGCTTGCGCCCCGTGATCGACCGAACATTCCCTTTCGCCGAGGCAAAGGAGGCCTACCGGCATTTCGAGGGCCGCGGCCATTTCGGCAAGGTCGTGATCTCGCACGACTGAGCGATCTGGGGCTCCTCGCGGCCGTGACCTGCTGCTAACCCTGCCGGTGCTCTGTCATGCGGATGCGCACCTCGATGTCGTAGAACCCCTGATGATCCTCTCTATCTCATCGACGCTAACCCTGCGGAGCCCTGCTACCTGCGTCCGCGTCATCCCGTAGCGCGTCAGAGCGCACACGCGACTGTATTGGGAGGTGGGTAGGTCGCGGGTCTCGCGCCTGATCACCGCCTGTCCTCTCATTGACTTTGGTTTGGCGGAGGCTTCGGGGCTTCGCTGCGCCAACGGGCGTCCGGGGCTGGACCGTGAAAATTCGGGGCTGACGCCGAGGTGAACTCTCAGACTGCCAAGCCGGGCGCGGTCACCGCCTTCGCAGTTCTGCATGGTACCGGCGACGGGCTCCTGACGATCCCCAAGGGAACCGTCCCATTGGGGGTCTTCGGGCCCACTGGTTACGGCCGGCGCAGCGGCCTTCTCGGCGCGCCCGCCTCAACCAGGCCGCTTCGCCGTAAGCACTCGGTGAGGGCGCCGGGTCAGGCGGCGGCGCGCTGAAGGTCGGCGGGCGTCCAGTTCCAGGGGAGGAGATCGGCGATTTTCCGGGCCGGGTGATCGGCGATGCGGGCCAGCACGTCGGCGAGGTAGTGCTGCGGGTTGCGGCGGTTGAGCTTGGCGGTCTCGATCAGGGAGTAGATCGCCGCGGCGCGGTGGCCGCCGGCGTCGGAACCGGCGAACAGATAGTTCTTGCGGCCGATCGCGACACAGCGCAGCGCCCGCTCGGCGGGGTTGTTGTCGAGGGCGAGGCGGCCGTCGTCGAAGCATCGCAGCAGCGCCTTCCAGCGCGAGCGCATGTAGCGGAAGGCCTTGGCGAGTTCGGATTTGCGGGACAGCCGGCGCAGTGTCGTCTCCGCCCAGGCGGCCAGCGCCTCGGCGATCGGCTTGGACCGCTGCTGACGTTCCCCTCGCCGAACATCGGGCGGCAAACCGGCGATCGTCTTGTCGATCTTGTAGAGGTCGCCGATGCGGTCGAGCGCCTGCTTGGCGATCGGCGAGCCGGTGGCGGCATGGACGTCGAAGAACTTGCGCCTGACGTGCGCCCAGCAGGCGGCCTCGGTGATCCGGTTGCCAGCGAACAGCTCGTTAAAGCCGGCATAGCCGTCGGCGTGGATGACGCCGGCGAACGCCTTCAAATGGTCCGCGGGTGCTCGCCCTTGCGGTCGGCCGAGTAGCGGAACAGCGCCGCCGGCGGTCGCGCCCCGGCAAATGGCCAGCTCGTCGCGGACATAGACCCACAGCCGCCCGGTCTTGGTCTTACCGGTGCCCGGCGCCAGAACCGGCACCGGCGTATCGTCAACGTGCAGGGTCTCCGAAGCCATGATCTCGGCGGCGAGCGCGTCGACCAGCGGCTTCAGCGCCGCCGCCGTCGCGCCGACCCAGCCGGACAGGGTCGAGGTTTCCAGGCCGACGCCCTCGCGGGCGAAGATCTCGGCCTGGCGATAGAGCGGCAGATGGTCGTCGTACTTCGAGACCAGGATGTGCGCCAGCAACCCCGCGCCGGCGCGACCGCGGGCGATCGCGTGATCCGGCGCCGGCGCCGCCACCACCGTGTCGCAAGTCCGGCAGGAGAGCTTCTCGCGGACGTGCCGGATCACCTTGAAGCGGCCGGGGACGTAATCCAGGGTCTCGGTCGCGTCCTCGCCAATCCGCCGCAGCGCACCGCCGCAGCTCGGGCAGGCTGGGCCGGCGCGATGCATCACCTCCTCGCGCGGCAGGTGCTCGGGCAACGGCCGGCGGGCGGGCTTCTGCGCCTCGGCCACGCTTTCGACGATGGCGGCCGCCTCGGGCGCGGCACTCGCCAGCCGCTCGGCTTGGTCGGTTTCCAGGGCCTCGATCGCCAGCTCGAGCTGTTCGGTCTCGCGCGCCAGCTTCTCCGAGGACCGGCCGAACTCGGCGCGGCGGTAGCGCGCCAATTGGAACTTCAGCCTGGCGATCTCGGCCCGCGCCGACACCGCATCGCGCGCCATTTCGGCGATGATCCGCTTCAGCGCGGCGATGTCGTCAGGCAGTTCTTCCGGGCTCGGCACGGGCCCGATTATCGCACGGGTCTGGGCTTCGACTTCGTCTCAACCAGCAGGTGAGTCAATCCGCCGCAGCTCAGCCGGCCAGCTCCGGCCGCCAGGTTCGCCGCGGCATTCGCCAATCGATGCCTTCCAGCAGCATCCCGAGCTGCGCCGACGTGATCACGACCTTACCGTCGGCCGGCGAGGGCCACACAAACCGGCCCTTCTCCAGTCGCTTGGCGAACAGGCACAGACCCTGCCCGTCCCACCACAGCACCTTGATCAGATCGCCGCGCCGACCGCGAAACACAAACAGATGGCCGCAGAACGGATCCTGCGCCATTCGCTCCTGGACCGCGGCGGCAAGCCCGTCAAAGCCCTTTCGCATGTCGGTGCGACCGACCGCCAGCCACACGCGCGTGCCTGCCGGCAGACCGATCATTGCAATAGCTCGATCACCTGCCGCAGCATCTCAGGCGACACCGCGCCGCGAAGACACACGCGCGTGCCGCACCCGAACGTGATCTCGATCATGCCGCTGCGCCGGGCTCGCGGGCGCGGCTCGTTCGCTTCCGGCACGATCTCCACCGGCAGCATGGTGACGCTTTGCTTCGCCGCGGCCCGCGGCTTCGGCGCCATCTCGCGCCGCCATTTAAAAACCTGGTTCGCGTTTACATCATGACGCCGCGCCACGATCGAAACCGACGCGCCAGGCTCCAGCGTCTCGGCCACGATCCGGCGTTTCAATGCCCGGGTCCATTGGCGACGCTTGGAGCCATTGGAGCTTCGCTTAGTGTCCACTACGCCGTTGGTGGACACTTCCGTTACGGTCTCTGCCATCCCCCGATCATCGCCCCAAGCGACGATCAACGGCAGGCGCCCTTCACCGAGCGCTTACGCTTCGCCGCTGCTCTTCGGGCTTTTGATCGACCGTATGGGCATTGGCGTGCTCGCGATCTCGGCCGGCCTGAGCCTGAGCGCGTTTTTCGCATTGCTGCTGTTGAAAGCTCGGTCGGCCGCGACGCCTGTGCCCGCATAGCTATGGCGCAGGCTCGACCTTTGACTGCCGCGGCCCGCCTTCGGCTCGTCTCGAATTGAAGCCTCTTAGGTCACCATTTTCGCCAGAGGTCTCGCGACAGGAACATCGTGGCGCGGCAGCCGATTAGGCAAGCGAGCCCGCAGGTGCCGAAGCTCAAGATCCAAGCTGTGACGTGCGACGTTCCGCCGAATTGGTCGAGCGTGACGCCAAAGAGGAGCGTTCCGAGGAACCCGGCGCCAAAGCCGATGCAGGAATAGAGCCCAATCGTTGCCCCTCGCAGCCGCGGGGTAGCAACGGCGAGCACGCCCGAAGTGAGATTGGAAAAGTTCCCCTGGACAATGAAACCGACCACAACGGAGAGCCCCAGCACGGCGATGTAAGGGAGCATCGCTGTGAACCCGAACAGACCGCCCGCAATCGCCGATAGCAGGAAGACAAGGGTGGCGATGTTACGCAGGCCGTAACGGATCGAGAGCTCGTTGCCGATGAGACCGGCGGGGACGCCGAGAAAGTTGATCAGCGCACCGACGACCAGGATAATCCAAGCTTGCGAGGCAGTAGCAGCCTGATCGCCGGCGCAGAAGGTCAGAAAGACGACAATCCACTGCCGCAATCCGACGCAACCCCAGATCGCAGCGGCATAGCCCACTATCAGGATCAGGGCGTCCCGGTTAGCAAGGACTGGCCGGAAGTTGAGCAGTGGCTGCCGGGCCGCCTCACTTGCGGATTCCCCGCGCGGCAAAACCGCCCAGGCAATCAGCACACCAGCGGTGCCGAGCAGGCCGGCGACAACAAACGCACTGCGCCAGCCCAGGAGCGTTCCGACCCGGCCGAACAGGAAAGACAGCGACGCACCGATGGTGAACGAGCTGGTATACCATGCCGCAATTCGGGCACGCATGGTTCCCTCGACGGCATGCGTAAGCGCCCGGAGGCCTGGCATATACATGCCGGCCATGGCGATGCCGGCCGCCGTCCGAAATCCAAGGGCCGGCAGCAGACTGTCGCACACCGCCATGCCGAAACAGGACAGCGCGCTGAGCGTGCTCGAGGCGAGATAGATCTGTCGGGCGGAGCGGCGATCGGTCAGGCTGACGAGAGGAATGACGGCAAGCATGTAGCCGGCTGAGGCAATTCCGGCGAGCCACCCAGCTTGCGTGTTCGTCAGAGACCAGGCGCCGATAAACTGCGGCAGCAGCGCCGGCACAATCGAGTATCCCGCGAGGCTGAGGATCTCAGCTCCGCAAACGGCGGCAACGGTTGCCGTGGAAGGTTTGGTCGGAGCAGAGCTGGCCGAAATCACTCTGACGGTCTCACGGGTGGGGCGCACCGCCGTACCCTTGTTCCACCGGAATTGGTTATTGGGTGCCCACTGTTGATAAGGTGCAAGCGCGCCTGGGCACCCCCGCAGAACCGACCCCAACTCCACCCACGCCGGTATTCCCGAAAAATCTGTCGTCAAGAATAAACCCCGCGGTAGGGGAGAGTCGGACGGTCGGAGTTGATCCGGCTGCGGAATGAGATTTCTAGGTGGTCAGTGGGGCCTGCCAGACGGCGTCGTGTTCGCGAGCGCTTGAGCATAAGGGTCGCGGCCCGCCAGATGTCGCGATTTCGGGTATCACGGCCCAAGGTTATCGCCTATCGGAGAGCGATCCAGAGGAAAGGACGTAACCAAGACCGTCGGACTGTCGCTGTGTCCAATTCGTTCCTACAGAACAGATGGCGATCAATTTACACGTGATATAGGACGTTATCAATCGCAAGATGGCGGCCTGAAGGCCTGCTGTCCCAGAGGTCTCCTTTTTGTAGGGCATAGATCTGCGAGCAGGAGCGGTATGCCGGTTTGCCCGCATAGAATTGAGGACCTCGCGCCCCCACCCTGACCTGACGAGGAGGAACGGAATGGCCCGCCGCAACCCGCCCCGCAAAGTCACGTATTTCGAACCGGTCGCGCCGCGCCTGGCGCGCAACACGATCATCGAGTCGACGTTCGAGGTCGGTCGTCGCTTTCGCTGCACAATCCGCATTGATTGTGGCCAGCTCGACCCCGGAGCGGTGATCCGGCCGGTCCCCGGCGAATGGCATCCGAGTGTCCCCGAGCGCCTCGACGACGCGGAGCTTGCCGATTGGCGCGCCGGCCGCAATGCGGTCTATCAGCTCGCCGCACTGACAATTGGCGCGCGCCTCGCGGTCGCCGACGCATAAGGTGCAAAAGAATCCGGGCAATGTGAGGCAGATCACGCGGGTTTCGACACCGGCGCGATATTGGTGGCTCCGCCCCCGGCTGCGGCCAGGAGCGTGAGCGCTACGGAGGGCGCCATGTCAAAAGCAGAGCTATGGAACAAAAGCGTGCCGCGGGTCGAGCTTGACCAACGGGCGCGCGACGCCCGCCTCCGGCGAAGAGCCAACGCCTGGCCTTGGCGGAGAGGCCGAGTTGCGATCAGGCTTCGCGGAGAACCCGGGCGATCTCGTCAACGGGAACCCCTACCCGTCATGCCGTATTTTACCAAGGTGCGGGCGCGGGCAAATTGTGACCGCGGAATCTGGCGCGGCGTCTGTGGCTCGCAGCTGACAGGAGTTTCGAGCTGCTCGTGGCGAACTGGCGCCGCCGTCGAGACTATTCGCAGCACACGCGGTTTGCGCGCCGATTGGTCGCTCAGAGCCGAGTCCGGAACTGATGACTCGCTGATTGGTGGTTTGGATGTGAACAGTGCTTCGGCGGCTTGGCGCGCTCTGGCGACCCGCTCGCGATCATCGCCGCAGGATTGCGGTTGTTGCTGTCGGCTAAGCAAGATTTGCTCCGAACGGTTAATTCATTCGCCATTATCGAAAGGACGCTTCGGTAAGTTTGGCAAGCTGGACTTGGGAAGCCGGGGCGCTATCCGCAAGCTCGCCCCCATGCCTCAACCCCGCGCCGCCGATGTGTCCACCGAATAGAGATGTCACCGTCTGTGCCATTTAGAAATGTCACTGTCGTCGGGGTCGGGCGGCGGGCGGGCGCGGAGCCCCCGGCGTAGCGCAGCGCCCGACCGGCAAACTGGCTGCTGCCCGGAATGACCGTTGCCATGATCCGGCCGGTCGCAATTAGACCGGGGGCGATGCAATTCGCAGTAATCCCGAACGGGCCGAGATCCTGGGCCAAATACCGGGTGTAGTGGGCGATCGCCGCTTTGGCCGCGCCGTAATGGGCGTAGCCACCATCAGCGGATGGCGCCGTGCCGGCCACTGAACTCACCGTGATGATCTTCCCGGAACGCTGCTGCTTCATGGTGGGGGCGACGGCGTTGCAGCTATACACAGTCCCGAACAGGTTCATCTCGGTGACGAGGTGCAACAGGGCCGGATCGAGGGTGCTGGCCTTGGTATCCATGGGCCGACCACGGCCACCGCCGGCATTGGCGACGAGCACATCGACCCGCCCCCACTCCCCGACGACCCGAGCCACCATTGCCTCGACCGCCTCGTGGTCACGCACATCGACCTCGATCCCCAACGCCGTCCCGCCCGATGCCTCGATCTCCGCGACAGTGCTGTCGGCGGTCATGTCCTTCGCTTCAGCCTCGAACTCTACGTACGAGCGCAGGTTGAGGTCGGCGACCGCCAGCTTGGCGCCAAGCCCAGCGAGCCTCTTGGCGTATGCCCGCCCGAGGCCTCGTGCCGCGCCGGTTACGATCACCACCTTTCCGTCTAGCTTGGCCATCGTACCATCCCCTTTTGGCGACCTCGCTGTCGGTTCATGGCCGCTCTCGATTCAACGCTTTCTATGCTTCGCGCAAACTGGAAAGGGTCGGATTTTCTATGACTGACGATCGCAGGCAAGCGTTGGGGCTCGAAGGCGCGGATTTCGGTCTCGGGCTACGTCCAAGGAACATCGGCGCGCGGGTCAAGCGGGTCGAGGATCGGCGGTTGCTGACCGGCCACGGCGCCTTCACCGACGATCGTATCGTCCCGGGTGCATTGCATATTGCATTTTGCCACAGCGATCATCCGCACGCTCTGATCTCGCGGATCAGCACCGCGGCGGCAGAAGCGATGCCGGGCGTAATCGGCGTCTATACCGCGAGAGAGCTCAACGGTTTGATCGAGCCGGTGTATGCCACTTCGCGGCTGCCTGATTATCACTCGACCGCGCTGTATCCACTGGCGCGCGAAAAAGTCCGTTACGTCGGCGAGCCCGTTGTCGCTGTCTTGGCCGAGAGCCGTTACTGCGCAGAGGACGCGCTCGACCGGATCGAGATCGCCTACGAACCGCTCGAAATCGTGATCGACCCCGAGAGGGCTGCATTCAAGGACGCGCCGCTGCTGCACGAAGAGGCGGGGACGAACATCCTCGCGACCCGGGCGTTTGCGCGCGGCGATCTTGCCGAGGCGATGGCGCGGGCCACGGTGCGCGTCGGCGGCCGTTTCCGGTTCCGCCGGAAGGCGCCTGTCGCCCTTGAGCCCCGTGCCTGTCTCGCGGAGTACGATCGCGGGCGCCGTTTGCTAACCCTGACCTCATCGACGCAGATTCCAGGCATTCTCCGCGACGTTCTGGCCGAGTTTCTCGAGATGTCGGGACATGGCGTTCGCGTCCTCGCACCCGATGTCGGAGGCGGCTTTGGCGGCAAG
>CAVVPS010000018.1:0-392734 GCA_963750195.1 uncultured Alphaproteobacteria bacterium | reverse complement strand
CTGGATCCCCTCATCCTCCGGCGGCTGGTCGAGATAGGTGGCGGCAATCTCCGTTTCATCGATTGCGACAGCCACCCGATCTTCACGGTCTGTCCTCCGGCGCGAACCCCGGCCACCGGCGCGGCCATCACCACAATTACGGCAGCCAGCAGAACTGCACGGCGCCCGCGCTTGCCGATCATCGCGAAGTCCGACTGCTCCCTTCAGCGTCTCGAGATAGGCGATCAAATTGGCACGCTCCGTTGGGTCCTTGATCCCGGGGAAAATCATCTTTGTTCCTGCAACCATCGCGTGTGGATCGGTCAATAGGCATCGAGAGTTTGTGGGGTCCAAGTGTGTTTGAAATTCTTCATCGCATCGGAATAATTATAGTTGTCGAGACTCGCTGATTTTGCGGCCGACTATCCCGAACAGGCTGGGCCCGACCTTGTTTTTGCCGGGCTCATTGGTGTGGCAGAGCGCACATTTCTTGAACGTCGTCTTGCCCGCCTCGATATCGGCGGCGGCGGCGGGACCCGCTGCGGCTAACGACAGCAAAAGAGCGAAGACACCGGATTTGACCAAAAATCGCATTCTTCCCCCCGCCGCGTTGATCTATTCTGGGCGAGTGCTCGGCGCAAGCCGGGACCCGCCGGACCAAGAGTCTTGTCGTTTGTGCGAGGGGTGTGACGATCGCCGCTCGAAACCCGTGTACCTCAATGCCTATCAACCAGAATAAGCGGGAGGACGCAAATGACGGCTTGCCGCGGCGCCGGGTGGGCACCGGGGCGAGATCTGCCTAATGTCGTCGATCGTATGAATTGAGGGAGGCGCTCGTGGAGACTCGCGCTGCTGTTGCTCATAAGGCTGGAGAAAAGCTGACGATCGAGACGGTCCAGCTCGACGGCCCCAGGGACGGGGAGGTGTTGGTCGAGATCAAGGCGACCGGCATCTGCCATACCGACGAGTTCACCTTGTCGGGGGCCGACCCCGAGGGGTTGTTTCCGGCGATCCTCGGCCACGAAGGCGCCGGCGTCGTCGTCGATATCGGGCGCGGGGTGACGAGCCTGGCCAAAGGGGATCATGTGATCCCGCTCTACACCCCCGAATGCCGCCAATGCGAGTATTGCCTGTCGGGCAAGACCAATCTCTGCGTAGCGATCCGCGCGACCCAGGGTCAAGGGGTGATGCCCGACGGCACCAGCCGCTTCTCGCTGGGGAAGGAGAAGCTCTATCACTACATGGGCACCTCGACCTTTTCGAATTTTACGGTCTTACCCGAGATCGCGGTGGCAAAGATCCGCGAGGACGCGCCGTTCGACAAGGTCTGCTACATCGGCTGCGGCGTCACCACCGGGGTCGGCGCGGTGATCAACACGGCCAAGGTCCACCCCGGCGCCAATGTCGTGATCTTTGGCCTCGGCGGGATCGGGCTGAACGTCGTCCAGGGCTGCCGGATGGTCGGCGCCGACATGATTGTTGGCGTCGACCTCAATCCCGAACGCCGAGCTCTCGCCGAAAAATTCGGGATGACCCATTTCGTCAACCCGAAGGAGGTCGAGGGCGACCTGGTCCCCTACCTGGTGAACCTGACCAAGGGCGGGGCCGATTTCAGCTTCGAATGCATCGGCAACGTCCAGACCATGCGCCAGGCGCTTGAATGCGCCCACCGCGGCTGGGGCGTCAGCGTGATCATCGGCGTCGCTGGCGCCGGCCAGGAGATTTCCACCCGGCCCTTCCAATTGGTCACTGGCCGGGTGTGGAAAGGAACTGCCTTCGGCGGCGCCAAGGGACGGACCGACGTGCCGAAGATTGTCGACTGGTACATGGAGGGCAAGATCAACATCGACGATCTGATCACCCACAAGCTGTCCCTCGACAACATCAACACCGGCTTCGACTTGATGCATACGGGCGAATCGATCCGCAGCGTTGTTGTTTACTGATCAGCTGCTGACCAGGCGGATCAGTTCGACCCAGCGCTCGAGCGCCGGTACTCCCTTGCCGGCGGGTTCGGACGGCAGGCCGACGATCACCGGCCAACCCCCATGTCGCGGTTTCCCCTTCCGTGCTCGGCTCCGTGAGACGGCTAGGCTTTGGTCCAGATCAGAGATCTCCATCCCCGCAGGTGCGCTTCGGCGCCGAGGCCTATCGCGCCGCTGCCGCGGATGCAAAAACCATCCACCACGCCAATTTGGCACAATAAGTTAGCTTCCAGAGGGGCCCCGTGATCCGCCGTCGGCGGCTGTCGCGCGATCATCTGTCAATTTCGCACATCGCGGCGTCGCGGAGATCGGGGGGACATTCCCCGGCGTCGCTGCGCGCGGGGTAAGGGTGACTAGGTGAATGACTCCGTCATCGCCGAATAAACCAGGGTGCGCAAGTCTCGGCGCAAGGTCAGGCGCGTCGGGCTGCCGATAACCTGGGTCATGAACACAACCGTCAGCTCTTCCTTGGGATCGATCCAGAAGGCGGTCGCCGCAGCGCCGCCCCAGAAATATTCGCCAAGCGAGCCAGGCACCCGCGTTTTGGCGACGTCGACGTTGACCCCGCAGCCGAGCGAAAAGCCTACCCCGGCATAGCCGGACTCGCTGAACATTCCGGGCAGCGACATATCGGCTATCTCCCGGCCTTCCGGCAGGTAGTTGAGGCTGAACAACGCGACCGTCTTCGGGCTGAGGATCTGCACGCCGTCGAGCGTGCCGCCGTTCAGCATCATGCGGCAGAAGCGCAGATAGTCGTGGGCCGTCGACACCAGGCCGCCGCCGCCCGATTCCAGCTTCGGCGGGATCGCGTAGGTGCTCTCCCGGGCGTCGTCCTGCAGCTTCAACCCGCGGCCCTTGATCTCGGGCTGATAGCAGGAGGTCAACCGTTCGATTTTGTCCGGCGGTACCCAGAACGCGGTGTCATTCATGCCGAGCGGCTCGAACAGCCGCGTGCGCAGGAACTCGCCAAAGCTCATGCCGGACAGCTTTTCTACGGGGTAGCCCAACACATCGATCGAGACCGAATAGTTCCAGGCTGTTCCCGGCGAGAAATCGAGCGGGATTTGGGCCAGCTGATCGATCATCTCTGACAGCCCGCCCGGAGTTTGACGATCGGTCACCTTGGCCTTGCGATAGGCAGCATCTACCGCGGTGCGCATCATGAAGCCGTAGGTGAGACCGGATGTGTGGGTCGCGAGGTCGACGACCTTCATCGGCCGCAGGGTGGGCGTTGTCAGAAAGCTGGGCGGCGCGTCGGGCAGCAGCGACGGCATGCCGCTCGCGTATACGCCGAGGTTCTTCCACGCGGGAATGTGGCTGTGGACGGGGTCGTCGAGACCGATCAGGCCCTCTTCGACCAGCATCATCAGCGCAACCGCGGTGATCGGCTTCGACATCGAGTAAATGCGGAAGATCGCTTCTTCCCGCATCGGCTTGCCGCGCTCGACGTCCATCTGGCCGCACATGCCGGTATGGACGAGATGGCCCTTGCGATAGACGTAGGTCAGCATGCCGGGCAAATAGCCGCCGTCGACATAGCGGCGCTTCATCACTTCGTCCAGTCGCGCCAGCCGCGCAGACGACATCCCCACTGTTTCGGGCTTCATTCGGTCTTCTCCTTGACGGCTGAACTCGTGGACTCTATGTCAGCGAACGGTGTCGCAGACATCAGGCCGCGGCGCGGCGGCGGAATGCATCGAGACTGCCGGCGTGGATCAATTCGCCCGGCAACTGGTGCCCGACGATCTCCTCCGCCATGCGGCCGACCTCGATCAGCGCATGCAGATCCACGCCGGTATCGATACCCATCTCCTCGCACAGCAGCACAAGCTCCTCGGTGCAGATGTTCCCGGCTGCCTTTGGTTGCCCGGCGAACGGGCAACCGCCCAGCCCGCCGACCGTCGAGTCGAATTGGGTGACCCCCATCTTGAGCCCCGCATGCGCGTTGGCGACGGCGAGCCCGCGCGTATCGTGCAGGTGCAGGGAGATCGGCATGTCGGGCCAGCGGCTGCGCACCTCGCCCAACACACGCTCGATGCGTATCGGCGTTGCCCAGCCCATCGTGTCGGCCAGCGAGAAGTATCTGATGTCGGCCCCGGCCTCCTCGGCGATCGCGAGCCCATCCTCCAAGGTCGTGACCACCTGCGCCGGCGCGATGTCGCCCTGGTAGTTGCAGCCAAACGCCGCCATCACGCCGATCCGCGGCACCTCAACGCCGTTTTCGAGATGCAGCGCCGTCTGCTTCTTCATTGCCTCGACGTTTTCGGCGTGGCTGCGGTGCAAGTTCTTCTGGGTGAACCCCTCGGACGCGGTAAGCGAGATAGCGCCGGTGACCGTCAGTTTGTTGCGGAAGACGAGCGCCCGGTTGAGCCCGCTCGCGTTGAACCACAGCGCGGTATAGTGGACGCCTTCTGTCGGGTTGAACCCGGCGACGACGTCTTCGGCATCCGCCCAGCCCGGCACGATGCGGGGGCTGACGAACGAGGCCGCCTGGATGTGGTGCAAGCCGGTCTCGGCGAGCGCCTCGATCAGCTTGATCTTGTCCGCGGTGCTGATCGGGCCGGGTTCGATTTGGAACCCTTCGCGCGGGCCTTCCTCGTGGATCTCGACATGTGTCGGCAGATCGGTCATGGCTTGGTTCCTTATGTCAGTTCTGCAGCCGATAAAACCGCGATGCGGTGCCGGCGAAGAGATCGGCCTTTTCCGAAACCGAGGCGCCGCTCGCCAGGAGTTTGAAGGCGTTGAACAGCACCGGATAGCTGCATGCGCCCTTGTCGACCGGAAAGTTACTCTCGAACATGCAGCGGTTGGCGCCAAAATTCTCGATGCAGGCCTGGACATAGGGCCGCCAGGCATCGGCCATCTCACCCGTTGACGGCGGCAGTGGCGCCAGGTGAAAATCGAAGGCGTTGACGATCATCGCCAGCCCGCCAAGCTTCACATACACGTTCGGGCAGGCGGACAGTTCTTTGATATCGGCGCACCAGCCCGGGAACACCTCGTCGCGCTTATAGGGCCCGACCCCGAGCGGGCCGCCGAAATGGTTGAGCACGATCTTCACCTCCGGGCATTCGCGCGCCACCTCGGTCAGGGTCTTGATCTGCGGGTGATAGATCCACGCCTCGAAAGTCAGATCATGTGCCGGCAGCCTCTTTAGGCCGCGGCGGAAGTTCGGGTCATCCATCAGCCCCGGCGGCGGTACGTAGGAGGAGGCGCCGACGATCGCCGGATCATGTGCCGCGATGTGGCGGATGCCGCGAAACCGCCCGCCAGCGGCGGCGATCTGTCCTTCGAGCACCGCATCGACATTGGGCAGCCGCAAATCGGCAAAGCTGACGATGCCCGCGCAAATCTTGGTCTTGCCGCCGCGCCGGTCGCCCTCCTCGGCGATTGCCCGGACGAACTCGCTTTCGCCGATCGCGCGCATTTCCTCGGGCCCACTGGTGCGATAGCCCGAGCCGCACTGGATGAATACCGTCGCGACGATGTTGTGCCCCGAATTGACGTCGGCCAACAGCTCGTCGAGCAGATAGCGGCTGCCCGGGTGATCCCAGAGATGATGGTGCGGGTCGACGATCGGCAGATCGGGCTCGAGGATCTCCTCGGTCCGCTTGCCGAGCCACGCGGAATTGGGCAGCGGGCGGGGATAGGCGCGGGCTTCGACGGGCATGGCATTCTCCGTGACGCGGGCTGATGGTAGCGGCAAAATCTACTCCGAAATCGAATGGAGGCGACGATGAACGATGCGGGCACCATGCCACGACACATGCTCGACGTCAGGGAGCTGACGGTGGAGGCGTTTGCACCTTACGGCCAGGTCATCGCGCCGCTGCGAACGGGCGGCCAGGGCACCGAGACCCGCTATGACCCCGAGGCCTCGGCCAGCGAGGCAAAGCTCGTCTTGGGCAATGGCGAACCGCGGCTATGGATCATGCATCTGCCGCATGTCGGGCTCGGCTTTACCCGGATCGCACGGCATCGGCGGGTCACGCAATGCCTGGGTTCGCTCGGCGGGAAAGAATGGCTGATCGGCGTGGCGCCGCCCGGCGATCTTGGCGATGACGCGCGGCCGCGCGTCGAGGACATCGCCGCCTTCCGAGTACCGGGCGATTGCCTGATCAAATTGCATGTCGCGACCTGGCACGCCGGGCCGCACTTCGTCCATGAGGAATGCCTGTTCGTCAACCTCGAGAACCTCGATACCAACCGCCGTGATTTTCACGCCGTGCCGCTTCCCGTCCAATGCCGCTACCGGCTCTGAGCCGCCAATGACGACCGTTGGATCAATGCTTCGGCGGCCGGGAATGCCGCCTCATCCACAACAGCTGCCCGTCGCGGGTCCCGATGCATCGAGGGGACGGCTCGGAACCCGGCTTTAGCGCTAATCGACCCGCCCTCCTTTCCGGCTGTCGCGCAACCCGGCGCGCGCCAGGCGGGGCAGCACTTCGGCGCAAAAATATGGCAGCTCGTCGAGATAGTTGACGAACGAGACCGCGATTCCCCTGAGCCCCGACTCGGCCAGCCGCGTCATGTCCCGCGCCACCGAATCCGGGTCGCCGACCAAGGGCAGCCCGCCCATGCCGTTGGCCTGATGATCGCGGATGCGCTGGAACTCTTCGGGCGAGTGGGTTTGCGGCGTGATGTTCTTCATCGCTAGAATGTTGTCGACCGCTGGCCAATCGGCATTGTCGACGACAGCGTGGCGGTAATAATCCCGTGCTTCGCGTGCCGTGGGCCGGCAGGTGACGACCCCAACCGTATAGACATCGATCTCGCGGCCGGCTTGTCGTGCCAGCGCATGCACGCCGCTGACGTGGCCCGCAGTCTGCTCGAACGAGATGCCGCGCGAGACGTTTGAAAAAAGCGCGTCGCAGTTGCGGATGGCGAAGGCTTGGCCGGTCGCCGACGCGCCGGCATTCATCAGCAGCGGACGCGTGCCGCCATGGGGTTTGGGCTTGGCGCGCACGCCTTTCAATTCGAAGAACTGCCCATCGAAATCGAAATCGTCGCGTGGCGACCAGGCGAGCTTGACGATATCGAGCCATTCCTGCGCGTATTCGTAGCGCGCCTCGTGATCGCGCAACGTCGCGCCAAACATTTCGAACTCGCCCTCGTTCCAGCCGCACACGAGATTGAGGCCGAAGCGCCCTTCGCCGATGTGGTCGGCCGTGACAAATTCCTTTGCGGCGATCAGCGGCGGGATCAGCGGTGCATGCACGGTACCGAACACGATCAAGCGTTCGGTCTTGGCCAGCAGCCCGCAGGCCCAGGCCACCGTCTCCCAGGTCGCGCCCTGGTAATCGGTGTCGCCGCCATACCCCTTCCAGCGTCCGATCGGCAGCATGAACTCAATGCCGGCCCGGTCGCCCATCTGCGCCAGCCTGACGCAATCGGGCCAGCTCCCGGACCAGCGCTCCGGCACCGTCGTGACCGCGCGGCCGGAGGAGCAGTTGGCGCCGAACAGGCCCAGCTTGAGGCGATTGGAACTCCCCATCGCCGCCCGTTGACCATTTCCAATATCGGGCTCCAAAGTCGTACCCACCAGGCTGTTTATGTCGCGATCACGATACGCTAGGCGTCGAGGAATGCCTAAGGCTGCGACACCACCACACAGGCGGCTTGATGCGGCGGCAATTGATCGAGGACGAAACGCAGCCGCTACATCGTCTTGATGATGGCGCTGCGTATGCCGAGCTCCTGCGACGTCTGTTCGTTGTTCGGCGTCAGGTTTCGGCAGCCCAATGCCACCTGCTCCGCCAAACCCAACCGTTCGAGCTCGGCCGCACAGCCGAGCAGCCGCCGGCAGCACACGCTTACGGCGCGTTCTTGCAGCCCGCCCGTTCGGGGGCGAGAATGCTCGCAAACAGGGAGGGATCGAGCGATGAGGACCAAGAACTCATTGTTCTCGGTGATGACGGCCATTGGTGTCGCGCTGGTTGCGCCCGAGAACGGACAATTGTTGCACAAAGGAGGGCCGGACAGCAGGAACAGCTGAATTCGACGATAAACCACGAGCCCCTGCCTTAGGCACTGTAGCTACCTACGTTGAATGACCACCTCGTTCTCCGTCCCTCTTTCCGGTCCTCGTTCCGGGAGAAGGTACCCCCGCATGTTGGGTCGAGGACGAGGAACCGGCCGAATGAGATCGGGCGCGGGAAGCGACAGAAATCCAGGGCTTCGCGTCGACGCGCTGGGTTTTGCCGAGTTGGTCATCATGGGTGTCGCCGGCAGCGGCCCCGCTTATAGCGTCGCGGCGAGCACGGCCACCCTCGTCAGCGCCGTCGGTGTTTTGGCGCCGGCTAGTGTCCTCTATTGCGGTCTCATCATGTTCGGCATTGTGTTCGCCTTCCGCCATTTGAACCGCGTGGCGGTCAACGCTGGTGCCTCCTATGCGTGGGTCGCGGCGATCTTCTCGCCGATGCTCGGGTTTTTCGCCGGGTGGGCGTTGATCATCAGTTCCGTCGTCTTCATGGTTTCCGGCACCCTTCCCGCCGCCGCCGCGACGCTGAAGCTGCTGGCGCCTGGTTTCGTCGACAGTCAGGCCGCCGTCACCCTGATGGCCGCGCTTTGGCTTGTGTCGATTGGCGCCATCGTCGCCAAAGGGATCAAGCTCAGCAGCTATATGCAGATCGGATTTACGCTCGTGGAGGTGGGCGTCCTGGCGCTCTTCTTTGCCGTTGCGACGATGGGCTTCGCTCAACCGCCCGCGCATGCATTTGCCGCCGCCTGGTTGACCGGCGCGGGTTTCACTCCAGCGCTCTTTGCAAGCGGCGCCGCGACCGCGCTCTTCGCCTTGAGCGGCTGGGACGTCACCGCCAACCTGAACGAGGAAACCCGCGACGGCGCCCGCATTGCCGGCGCCGGCAGTATTGTCGCGGTCGTGATCGTCGCCCTTTTGCTCGTCGGCTTCAATGTCCTGGCGCTTTGGCTGTTGAGCGACGCGGAAATCAGCCGCGCCGGCATCAACATCGTCTCCGTCGTAGCGCAGAAGCTGTTGCCGCATCCCTGGGATTATCTTGCCGTGGTCGCAGTCATGCTGAGCACCATCGGCACGCTCGAGACCTCGATCCTGCAATTCACCCGTACGCTGTTCTCGATGAGCCGCGACAAAGCGCTGCATCCGCGCTATGGGCGGCTACACCCGGTCTACCGCACCCCGTGGGTCGCCACGCTGTTAATCACCGGCCTCGGCCTCGTCCTGCTCTTCGGGTCCTCGTACCTGCACGGCGTCAAGACTGTTATTGACGCTTCGATCAACGCCGTGGGCTTTCAGGTCGCCTTTTATTACGGACTGACCGGGCTTGCCTGCGCCTGGTATTTCCGGACGGAGGCGCTAACGGGCATCGGCAAACTTGCTTTTCTGTTTGTCTGGCCCTTGCTCGGCGTTGGCTTCTGTTTCGCTATCGTCATCTACAGTGTGCCGAACTTCGACCTGACCACCAACATCCTCGGCGCCGGCAGCATCGCAATCGGCATTGCGCCCTATCTCTGGAGCCGGCGGACGGCGTCCGGGCGCGTTCCGTCGACCGGGTAGCCGATCATCGATCGTAGGCGCGAAGAGGAATCCAAATTCGCCCACGGGTCGGATTTAGCCTTTCGCTCGGGCGAGCCCGCCGACCGGCTTCGGGCAACAATGGCCTCCGCCTGTCGCGAAGCTAAGATTGGTCGGGCTCTCATCGGCTTCAGTGGGGATCGGTACCATCGAGCACACGCGCGGCTCGCCCCGAAACCAGGCCGGCAGGGTCCGCAACAGCAATTCTGCGTCGATCCCGTCGAATTTTGCGCGCCGCGCTCGCCCTTCAATCGGAATACTGCAGGGCTGGACGATGTGCCCCTCCGCACCATGATGTCCCAACCAGCGCGCCAGCCAGAATCCCGACCAGGCGGCCTTGTAAACAGTGACCGCGCGCTCGACTGTTCGCCCTGCTGCGCTTGACCGCTTGAGATAGCTGTCAATGGCTGCCCCCAGCGCCTCGGTCCTCGACTCAATGGTTTGTTCCGCCTTGACCCGCAGCGCCTCCGGCGCCTGTGCCGCCGCCAATTCGCGAGCACCAGAGTGTTCTCGTAGTCCAGGGCAGTTGGTAACGAACAAGACGACTACACAAATCCTCCTAAGGTTGCTCACCAGCGGACGCTATAGACCCGCCGCCGCTTTGCCCTCATGGTATCTCTTGATCGTCTCGCGGGCCGTGGCCGGAATACGTACCCACCTTTGATCTCATTAGGCGACAGGCATGGCGGGGTTGATGGTGCCGCGCGGGGCGAACCCTCGCCGTCTTGGAGGGCACCGAACCGTGACGGTGCTCCCCGGCATTGCTCCAAATCGGCGAAATCATTGCCAGGCTGCCAAACGATGTCTATCGTTCGCGGTGGCCCTTCGAAATCGGCTGTCATCCGAGAAATGTCAGCAATAGGGTGTGCTTTTGATTCCGTTCCAACTACATCGCCGGATTCCGTTCGTGCGGCGTCCATTCTACCAGCGCGATCAGGCGATGCTTCAACGAGACCGCGTGGCTGCGGAGCGGGATGCAATATCCCGCGAACGGGATGCGCTAGTCGTCGAACGGGATGCGCTAGCTGCAGAGCGCGAACAATACGCAAGTTATATCGGGGTCCTGGGCTTCACATTGCAATATCGACAGGCCCATTTCGAAATTAGAAACGAGATTGCTCCTGGCCTTGCGTTGCCGACGGCCCGATCCTGGCCAAGCCCAGACAATGATATTCCGTACGAACAGAAATTAACCGGAATGCTGGAGATTTCGGCGGGCAGAGGTGTCGAACTTGGACCGCTCAATATCCCTATCGTATCGAAATCAGCCAGCAATGTTCTTTATGTGGATCACTTGGATACAGATGGGCTCAGGGCCAAATATCCCGACGTGTCCGGGATATTCGATATCGACCGGCCTATATTAAACAATAGTCTAGCAGACACACTGCGGGACGACGCCCCGCTCGACTATATTGTAGCGTCTCAGGTATTCGAGCATGTCGCCAACCCAATCCGGTGGCTGCTAGAAATTGCCGCTGTGTTGTGCGAGGGCGGACTGCTCAGTCTTTCCCTACCCGATCGCAGGCTGACATTTGACCTGATGCGCGAGGAAACACGGGCCGCGGATATCGTTTCGGCCTACCTGGCAGGTGTTGATACGCCAGATGTTCGAAGCGTCTACGACCACCATTCGTTAGCGAGCTTCGTCAATATGCATTGGGCAACTCCGGCCTCGGTGTACCCGGACGATGTCATTGGCGCCCGCGGCGCAGTCAAGCCACAACTCGCGACCGATGCACATCTTGCCTACGTCGAGAGAGCCAGGAAAGGCGAATATCTTGACGTTCATGCTTGGGTATTCACTCCTCCGTCGTTCCTGCTCGTCATGGCCCAATTGGCTGGTGACGGGCTACTTCCCTATCGCCTGCGCCAATACTATCCGACCAACAGTCGTAATTCAGATCGGGGAAATTCCAGTTTTGTCGTCGTCCTTGAAAGAGTTGAAGGCGTGCCCGCGGTCGACCTTCGCCGCACCTACCTAGAGGCACTTGGAGAATGATTCGACGCGCTGGTCTTCAGCGCGCGGCCGGCACCAAGGCTGAGATCAGCAGCAGCGGAAGCATGGTTTATCTGATCGGGCGGATGAAAAGAGACAATCCTGCCATCGCCAAGGCGCTCGCCCGGGCGAGTTCCGCTCGACCCGAGAGGCGGCAATCGCCGCCGGCGTCCTCAGAGACTACAAATACGAGTGAACTTCGGGTAGTAGCATAATTGGTGGACTACGCTAAGTAGCATGGGCGTAGCTATCTCATATTACTGGCCGGTTGGGAGGAGACGTCCGCCGGAATGCGCCGCAACGGGCGGGATGCGCCGTAAGCGGTCTTCAACTCCGACGCGGAGGAAGACCAAGAGCTCGCGATCTCGCCGCGCGAGACTTCGGCTTGGTTGTTTGTTGCACAAGATCGCCGCTATCAGCGAACAAATTATTCTTGCTTACGTTGAACGTTAAACTCAGGGGTTTACCAACGCGCGCTTGCCCGCGCGGCGCAGGCCAAAAACGAATGGCGATTGCCAAACTTTCGCACCAGTTTGGCAAATTCTCCCCCCGACTTACTGATTTTATTGATGCGAAAGCCTCATATGGCGTCCCCAAGGGGATTCGAACCCCTGTTGCCGCCGTGAAAGGGCGATGTCCTAGGCCTCTAGACGATGGGGACTCAAGGCGTGTCGAGGCTTTCATCTAAAGCGCCGGGGGCGAGAAATCAACATCGCCTCGGCCCCAGCCTCGACACGTGGTGCGCCGCTCGAGGCCGGCTCGATCTCGCGGCGGCGCACCCCATCTATCCGGCACCCGTTGCGACCGAGGGGAACGATGCCGTCAGCGCCCGCTTTCGACGAGGGATTTCGCCAACGCCTGCGGACGTTGCTGACCTGGCGACGCGACGTACGGCGGTTTCGCCGGGATCCGCTGCCGCCGGGTGCGGTCGAGCGGCTGATCGAGCTTGCCGCCTTGGCGCCCTCGGTCGGGCTGAGCCAGCCCTGGCGCTTTGTCGTCGTCAACGATGCGGCCTGCCGTGGAGCAGTCCGGCGAAATTTCGTTGCCGCTAACGCCGCCGCGCGCGCCGCTCAGGCTCCGGAACGCGTCGCGCAATATGCGCAGCTGAAGCTCGCCGGGCTCGACGAGGCCCCCTGTCACATCGCCGTCTTCGCCGACCGCGCGGCCGCGCAGGGGTATGGTCTCGGGCGTCACACGATGCCTGAGATGATCGACTATTCGACGGTCGCCGCAGTCCATACTTTGTGGCTCGCCGCGCGCGCCGAGGGAATCGGCATGGGCTGGTTGTCGATCCTCGATCCGCGCGAAATTACGGCCATCCTCGATGTTCCGGCAGAGTGGAAGCTGATCGGCTATTTCTGTCTCGGCTATCCGATTGAGGAGGAGGACATGCCGCTGCTCGAAACCGTGGGGTGGGAAGAGCGACGGGCGGCGCCGTCGTTCCTGATCCACCGATGAGCCGGGGTGGGACCATTCGTGTCGGCATCGGCGGCTGGGTGTTCGCGCCTTGGCGCGGCGCGTTCTACCCGTCCGGGCTGGTGCAGGCGCGCGAGCTATTCCATGCCAGCCGGCAGGTCACCGCGATCGAGATCAACGGCACCTTTTACGGCGCGCAAAAGCCGGCGAGCTTTCGCCGCTGGCACAACGAGACCCCCGACGATTTCGTGTTCTCGGTGAAGGGTCCGCGCTTCGTGACCCACCGCCGTGACTTGGCGACCGCCGGCCCGTCGATCGACCGGTTCTTTGCCGGCGGCGTGCTCGAACTGGGCGCCAAACTCGGCCCGATCCTGTGGCAGTTCGCTCCGTTCATGCGCTTCGACGAGGCTGCTTTCGGCGCATTTCTCGCGCTGTTGCCGCGTGAGATCGATGGCCGTGCCGTGCGCCATGTTGTCGAGGTAAGGCACCCGAGCTTTGGTTCGCCGGACTTCATCGAGCTGCTAAGGCGGCATAAAACTGCGGTGGCGCTCGTCGACGACGAAAAATATCCGGCCATCACCGACATCACCGCCGATTTCGTCTATGCAAGACTGCGCCGCTGCGCTGTGGACGAGCCAGCCGGCTATTCTCCGCCAGCACTCGACGCCTGGGCCGCGCGCGGCCGGGAGTGGTGCGCCGACGGCCGCGATTGCTTCATCTATTTCATCAACGGCGCCAAAATCCGCGCCCCGGCTGCCGCCGTTTCGCTGCTGGCGCGACTTTCCCGGTAAACCGCCGACGCGCCGCTAGGGCGGACAATTCAACGCGGACCCGGCCTCGGCCACTGTTCTGCTGGCGAATGATCGAGGTATCGATGAATGGAGGTGCCAGCCCAAGTCAGCAGCCGGTGCGCGTACTTGCCTGGATCTCGGAAGGCGCCCATCCGCTCCTGTTGCGTGGAGCTGGCCGCGACCAACGGACTTGACCGCCTCTAATGGCCTTTGCGAGAATATCGCCAGTCGAAGAGTAGAAAGTATACAGGGCGCGGGAGCTTTGGAGATGATAGACGCGGCTGATGCGCTCGCAGACTATCAGCGCCGACATCCTGGTCCTCCGCCAATTTCTGCGGGTCGTCTCTATCAGCAGCACGCTCCTGAACTGATCCGATGCACCATTAGACCGGCGACCGCTGAAACTTGGCTCCAATCTCACTTCTACACGCCGCAGGCACAGACAATCCTGCTGGAAATCTCAGCCCGTTATGCCGCGGTGATGGATGCCGGCGCTTGGGAAGACCGCGGCGACGATGATCCGGTCGTGGTTCATGCGAGCGCCAACCGCGCGGGGCGAAGGGTGTGGAATGGCGCGCATCGCCTGGGTGCGGTCATGATCCTCGGCCGCCCGTTCGACCTTCCGATCCGCTTCTGCCGGTAAGGTCAAGCCTTCCTGGCGCCGTGCTGGCTAGCAGCATGGCCTTGGCCCAGGCGGCTTCAATTTGGTCTGCCTCGACGCCAGAAGGGCATTGGTTCTTCGGGTTGGCTGGTGCTGCCGGTAAGGATTGAACTTACGACCTCCCCCTTACCAAGGGGGTGCTCTACCACTGAGCTACGGCAGCGCGCCGTGCGAAACCCGTTCCACGCGAGGCCGGAGAAATACACGACGCCTCGACGGTTGGCAAGGCGATGGGCCGGTTTGTCGGCCCAGCAGCTGCTTGCTTCGGAGCCTTGCATCCGAGAATACTGTTCGATTACCGGCCGGTGGGAGGCGGGGCGTGGAAATCGGTGAATGGCGTCGCGACGGTCTTCTTGTGCTACGGCCGGTCGGGCGCATCGACAACCTAACGGCTGCGGCGTTTCAGGATCGGCTGCTGGTCGCCGCGCGCGCCGGCGCCGCCGATGTCGTCGTGGATTTTTCCGGGGTCGCGTATATCTCCAGCGCCGGACTGCGCGCGCTGATGGCGGCGTCGAAGGCGAAACCAAAGGAGCGCCGGATCGCCGTCGCCGCTCTCAACAAGATCGTCGAAGAGATCTTCGCGATCAGCCGCTTCGCCGAGGTGATCCCGGTTTTCGATACCGTGGAGGCTGCGATCGCGGCACGCGACTTTGCATCGCGCGCGCCGGCCTCCGCAGCGCCACTACGAGTCCATTTCTGGGGCAGCCGCGGCTCCTTGCCAACCCCGCTCGGTGTTGCCGGCGTGCGCAGCAAGCTGCACGACGCCCTGCTCGCCGCCCGCGGCCATGAACTCGAAACCCCCGAGGCGGTCGATGCCTTTATCGACCGAGAGCTGCCGTTTTCGGTGCGCGGCACCTTTGGCGGCAACACCGCCTGCGTCGAGATCGCCACCGGCCTTGAAGAATTTGTGCTGTGCGATCTCGGCACCGGGGTGCGCGAATTCGGCCGGGCCCTCCTCGCCGAGCACGGGCCTGCACGCAAGCACTGCTTCAACGTGTTCCTATCGCATCTGCACTGGGACCACGTCATGGGCTTCCCGTTTTTCGCCCCGGCCTATATTCCCGGCAACCTGATCCGCATTCACGGGTGCCACAAGACCCTGGCCCAGGCGATCCGCCGCCAGCACTCCGAGCCGGGTTTTCCGGTCGATTTCGACTCGCTCGCCGCGACCATCGAATTTGTCGAGCTGATGCCCGGCCGCACTTATCAGGTGGCGGGTCTGTCGGTGCTGCCGATCCAACAGTTTCACACGGGAGAATCCTACGGCTATCGGTTTTCACGGGACGACAAGACGATCGTTTATTCCACCGATTGCGAGCATAAGTATTCCGTGCTCGACGAATCCTACCCTTTCGTGCATTTCTACCGAAATGCCGACCTGTTGATCTTCGACGCGATGTATTCCCTGGCGGATACAGTGTCGGTCAAGGAGGATTGGGGGCATTCGAGCAATGTCATCGCAGTCGAGTTGGCCCAGGCGGCGCGGGTCAAGCGTCTCGCCCTGTTTCACCACGAGCCGGTTTTCGACGACCGGATGATCGAAGCTGTGTTCGGCGAGACGGTCCGCTTCGAGGAGATCAGCCGCGATGGGCACAAAGTCGAGGTGATTGCGGCCTTCGACGGGCTCGACCTGACGATCTGAATTGATGAAAGCCTCGCTCGGCCTGCGTAGCGACGGCGCAGAACTCGGCCGGCTGGTTGGCTTCGCCGAAGAATTCGCCCGATGTCATAGTCTGCCCGAGACGGAACGGGCGCGGCTGCTGGTCGTCCTCGAAGAGCTTTTCACCAATGCCGTCAATTATGGCTATCCCGAGGGCGCCGGGGCTACGGGTCGGATCGAGATTGGGCTCGCCGTGAAAAAGGGCCGCCTCGAGATCCACTTCAGCGACGACGGTAGACCGTTCAACCCGCTGTCCCACACGCCGCCCGATCTCGATCGGGTGCCGGGCGATCGTCCACTCGGCGGGCTCGGTCTGCATTTGCTGCGCTCTCTCGTTGACGAAGCACGCTATCGCCGTGACCGCCACGGCAATCATCTCGCCCTGATCCGTAACCTGGCCCGGCCCTGTTGACTCGTAGCAACGCCCCGGAGGATTCAGTCGAGCGGGCGGTGTAATCCGGTGGCGGCGTCGAGATACTCTGGATCGTCTGGAAGCAGGATCCCGTGCCGGACGGCGAAATCGAGGATCACGAGGTTAACGTTGAACTTGAAGTCGGAACTCGTGCGGATCCGCTCTACCACCGCGGCGGCCGGCATTAGCGTGAACCCGGTGAACTCGCCGTCGCGATTTTTGGGCTCGAAATCGGCAGGCACTTCGAGGTCGAAGACGAACAGCACGTCGTCGCGGACGCCAAGCGCCGTTTCCATGCGGTAGGAGACAGCACCGGCCGGAACCGCCTTCGCGATCAGCCCGGGTGGGATCATGGCTTCCTCGTCGGCCTCCTTGACCAAGGTTTCAATTAGGCCATAGCCGTTGCCGATCCCGCCGGCGACGAGGTTGTCGAGCTTGTTTGGCGCCACACGTTTGTCGGGGGCCCGGCGGCCGACCCAAAGGGCCAACTCCCCACCCACCCGACAGTATCCGTTCAGATGCACGCCGTAAGCCCGCGTCCCAAAGTACGGAACGGCGCCCCGGTCGAGGCGAAACAGCGGCGGCGTCCCCCAGCGCAGTGCGACGTCGAACGTCTCGCTTCGGGTCTTCGGGATCTGCTTCTCGGCGACCAGCGCGTCGACCACCCGATCGACGGATCGGCTGATCACTGCGGCGTCACCCGGGGCCACCAGTGCTACCTTGTCTTCGGTGACGGCGAACACGTCGGGAAACCGCCGCAGCGCATCGGCGTTGTCACGACGCACCAGCCCGATCCGCTCGGCTCCGGCGAACAGCGGCACAATGCGAGTCGCGTCGTAATTATTGCAGCGGGCGATGTGGTCGCGGAACGGCATGGCTGGTGGTGCTCCGTTCAATTGGCGCTGCGACCTTGACAATATGTCAATACGGCTTCGACCGAAGCGATTTGCCGCAGACAGGCGGCGACGTAGTCGGTGATTTCGCGGCCGAGACCGCGCATCTGAATTTCTATCGTCAATCGGGCCTGATCGGCCCCCGAGACGGCACTGTGCCAGCCGGAGGGCACCAAGCCGCGTTTGGCGAAAAGTTCGAGAACGCGCGGCATCACCCCAGGCTCGGCCTGGGCATGAACGAAAAAATAAGCCGTCTCGGAAAGACTGGTTTCAGCAACGCTCGCAGCAACTCGCGACATGGTCATGGTCCTCGGCGACAATGGGGCGAAACAACGGAGCCCGAACCCGCGCGGGGTTCGGGACCATAATTCGCCGATCGAGCCGGCCATGCGTTGTCTGCGTAGCCACGAAGCAAAATGTAAGCCGTACCGCCATTGTCGTCAACTCACGGCCGGACCTCCGGCGTTCGCCCCTCGGCCCTCCGGATCGAAAACCATGCCCAACCGTTTGCAAAACAGTGAGTTGCAGCAGCTAAAAATGGACAGCGATGACAAAACGCATCGTCGTGACCACGACCGAGGCGCGTCAGGCGACCAAGGAGGGCGTGGTACGGTACATCTTGGCGATTTCGTTGGCGCTCGTTGTAGTTCTGTTCGTGGTCGCCTATTTACTATTTCACTGAACGGAGCGGTGGATGCCATGCTGCGCCTAGGTTTCCTCGTCGCGTTGACGCTCGCCACCGCAGCCGGATGCAGTGTTGGGGCCCCCGGGCGCGCCAGCGATATCCAGAACGTGAACGGTATCTCGGACGATATCTCGGCCGAGCGGATGACTTCAGTCTGACTCCCTGAAGATTCCCGATCCGAACCTCCCGACGACTTATCCGCACAGCTATCAATTGCCGCAAGATTAGCCGAGCTTTGCCAATGTGAGAGGCAGCCCGCTGGTGACTAGCGACCGGCGTATGCTGTTGGCCGCAGCCGAGCGCGCGCTCGGCACCGCCGAGGCTTTCTTTGTCACGGCGCGGGCCAAACTCGCCGCGAGGGTTGCTCCCGATGGGGTGGTCGAGCCGGAGCGCTTCGAACCCCATCAGTTCGCAGGCCACGCGCTGGCCTGGATCGCGGCCTCGGTCGAGGGGCTGCGCCAGATAGGCGACTGGGCCCGACGTCTCGACGATGGCGCCGCTTTCGGCGCGGCTGAGGCGCTGATCCTCGAAATCGCCTATGGCGAATATCTCGCGCAGTTGGCGGGCGGCATTCCGATGGCGCAGGGCGAGTTTGCGCGGCCCCAGGATCTGGGTTTGACTGAGAGCGAGGCAGCGCCACTTCGGGCGGGTGACGCAGGAGCACTGGCGGCTGCGCTCCCCGAGGCCCGCTTGCGGCTTGGGACCATGCTGGCCGAGAGCGGCGAGGGCGGGTACGTGCGGATCGGCCTCGACGATGCGACGCTCGACATGGTCCGCGACCAGGTGCGCCGCTTTGCCGAGCGCGCGGTCATGCCTTTCGCGCAAGATTGGCACCGCCGCGACCAATTGATCCCGCTGCCGCTGATCGAGGAACTCGCCGGGATCGGTGTTTTCGGACTGACGATCCCAGAGGAGTATGGCGGGCTCGGCCTCGGCAAGACCGCGATGTGCATCGTCTCGGAGGAACTGTCGCGCGGCTATCTCGGCGTCGGCTCGCTCGGCACCCGCTCGGAGATCGCCGGCGAATTGATCCGGCTCAATGGCACACCTGCGCAAAAATCGCGCTGGTTGCCGGGAATTGCCTCGGGCGCGGTGTTGCCGACCGCGGTCTTTACCGAATCCGGGGCCGGCTCCGACCTCGCCGCTGTCGCAACTCGCGCAGTGCGCGACGGCGATACCTATCGCATTTACGGCGCCAAGACCTGGATCACCCACGGCGCCCGATCCGATTTAATGACCTTGCTCGCCCGCACCGACAGCGGCGGCCACGGCTATCGCGGCCTCAGCATGTTTCTCGCCGCAAAGCCGCGCGGCAGCGACGCCGACCCGTTTCCGGCGCCGGGGATCAGCGGCACTGAGATCCCGGTACTCGGCTATCGCGGCATGAAAGAGTACGAGATCGCCTTCGACGGCTTTGCCGTGCCCGCTGATGGCCTGCTCGGCGAGGTCGAGGGGCAGGGGTTCAAGCAATTGATGGCGACTTTCGAGAGTGCCCGAATTCAGACCGCCTCCCGCGCCGTCGGCGTTGCCCAGAACGCCCTCGAATTGGCCCTCGCCTATGCCCTGGAACGCCGGCAGTTCGGCAAGCCTCTCGCCCAGTTCCCGCGCGTTGCCGGCAAGCTCGCGATGATGGCGGCGGAGACGATGGTGGCGCGCCAGCTGACTTACTTCGCCGCAGGTGAAAAGGACCGCGGCCGGCGCTGCGACATCGAGGCCGGCATGGCCAAGCTGTTGGCGGCGCGCGTTGCCTGGTCCAATGCCGACAATGCCTTGCAGATCCACGGCGGCAACGGCTATGCGCTTGAATATCCAATCAGCCGGGTGCTGTGCGACGCGCGCATCCTCAACATCTTCGAGGGCGCCGCCGAGATCCAAGCCCAGATCATCGTCCGCGGCCTGATCGCCGGCCGGAATTAAATCGAGCCCTCCGGTCGACGGCGTGATGAGCCCTGGCCGTATGCGGGCAACAGGCCCATACTTCCCGCGATGACTACGTTTGTGACGGCCCTGCTGGTGCTCGCCTTGATTGGCGTGTTGACCGTCCTCGGGTTTGGCGTCGCGACGATGCTGCGCGGCGGCAATCCGCGCCGCTCGAACAAGCTGATGCAGATGCGGGTCGTCATGCAGGCGCTGGCGCTGCTGCTGCTCGCGATCCTGATGCTGTTGAGCCGTCATTAATTCGATGGTGCGGTTAACGCGGATCTATACCCGTGGCGGCGATGGCGGTGAGACGTCGCTCGGCGACGGTTCGCGCGCGCCCAAGCACGCATTGCGCGTAGCCGCTTATGGCACCGTCGACGAAGCCAATGCCGCGATCGGCATCGCCCGCCTCCATGCCGATGCCGAAGCGGACGTGATGCTCAGCCATATCCAGAACGATCTGTTCGATCTCGGCGCCGATCTGTGCACGCCCGAAGGCGGCCGGCGCAGCGCCGGCGCACTGCGAATTTTAGCCGCCCAGGTCGAACGGCTGGAACTTGAAATCGACGCGATGAACGCGACCATGGGGCCGCTCAACTCGTTCATTCTGCCCGGCGGGACCGCTGCCGCGGCGTATCTTCATCTGGCGCGCACTGTGACCCGGCGGGCCGAGCGGCTGGTCAGCGAACTGGCCCGAACCGAGCGGGTCAATCCCGAGGCGCTCAAATATCTGAACCGCCTTTCCGACCATCTCTTCGTGCTCGGTCGCCGGGCCAACGGCAACGGCGCACACGACGTGCTCTGGGTTCCCGGCGCCAACCGCTGAGCGCCCGAGTCGCTTGACGGGATCATCTGTCGTACCGAGACTTGTCGAGGCACGAATAGGAGAAACGGCGATGCTTCCACGCGAGGAAAACGAGCTCTTAACGCGGGTCGGACAGGGCACCCCGATGGGCGGCACGATGCGGCTCTATTGGATCCCGGCCTTGCTTGCCCGCGAATTGGAGGAGCCCGACGGCCCGCCAGTGCGGGTGCGCCTCCTGGGCGAGGACCTGGTCGCTTTTCGCGACAGCCAAGGGCGCATCGGGCTCATCGACGAATATTGTCCGCATCGCCGAGCTTCCTTGTGGTTCGGGCGCAACGAAGACTCCGGCCTGCGCTGCGTCTATCACGGCTGGAAATTCGCGGTCGACGGCAGCTGCGTCGAGCAGATGAACGAACCCGAGCCGTTCTGCCACAAGGTCCACCTGACCGCGTACCCGACCGCCGAAATGGGCGGCGTGATCTGGACCTATATGGGCCCGCCCGAGCGCACCCCGCCTCTGCCGAAATTCGCCTGGACGCAGGCGCCACAGACACATCGGCACTCGTCGAAAGTCATCCAGGAATGCAACTGGCTGCAGGCGCTCGAAGGCGGCCTCGACACCTCGCACGCGCCGATCATGCACCGGCTCTTGAAAGACAATGCCGGTCGCGGCGGGATCAACCCGTCGAGCGCCTACGTCCGCGCCAAGGCGCCCAGTATCGTCGTGGACATCACCGATTACGGCTATCAATACGCCGGCATCCGGGCGCTCGGCGACGACCAGTCGCATATCCGCACCTATCATTACATCCTGCCGTTTCATCAGATCCGCGCCTCGCGTTCTGAGCGCGGCAATCCGGTCGATGCCGGGCATATCTGGGTCCCGATCGATGACGAAAACACGATGGTTTACAACTGGGCCTACAGCGTTACCGACGAGCCGTTGACCGATCAAGACCGGCTTGAACGCGGCATCGGCAACGGGCCATTGCATGTCGACCAGACGACATTCCGCTCCAAGGCCAACCGCGGCAACGACTACCTGATCGACCGCGCGGTGCAACGGACCGAGAGTTTCACCGGAATTGACGGCGTCAATGTGCAGGACCGGGCGATCCAAGAAACGATGGGGCGCATCGTCGACCGCAGCAAGGAACATCTTGGGCCAGCCGACAAGGCGATTATCCAATTGCGCCGGCTGCTCCGCCAGGCCGTCAACACCGCCACGGAGGGCGGCACTCCCGCAGGCGTGCGGCCGACTTACTACCGGTTGCGCGCCGCCGAGACCGTTGTGCCGCGCGCCAGCGACTGGCGCGTTTCAGTGCCTCAGGGGTTGTCGCAAGAGGAAATCCTGCAGACGGTGTGACAATGGCGGCCAGCGAAACCGAGGCGGCGGCCCCGCGCCGCCGCCAGATCCGCACTCACTCCCGCGGAGCAGGCGGCGTTTCTGCGCGACAATCCGAAATGCGCTCTCGCCACGATCGACCAGGACGGGTTCCCGCATGTCGTGGCGATGGGGTTTTATGTCGAAGACGGGGTCTTTTACATGACCTCCTACGCCAAGGCGCAGAAGGTGCTGAACATCCGCCGCAACCCGAAGGTCGGGCTGATGGTCGAGACCGGCGGCAGCTATGCCGAGTTGCGCGGCGTAATGGTGCGCGGCACCTGTGAGATCATTGAGGATGTCGACACGGTGCGGCAGGTCATGAACCACCGCCGCCGTAGCCCTGAAAGCGGGCGCCGCGGCTCGCTCGACAGCGCCCCAAAACGCGTGGTTCTCAAAGTAACCCCGCACAAGATCGCGAGCTGGGACCACACCAAGCTCGGCGGCCGATACTAGTTTAGCACCCGCTAAGGTTTGCAACGCCTCGCCGGCGCCACACCAACCCCATCAGCAGTACAATTGCCAGAGCCCCGAAGTACCTTTGCATAGGCCCTTAATGTCCAAATCAGGCGGCTGCCGCTGCCCTACCCCCGGGGCCATAACCCGGAGAAACCGTCGGAAGCTGTCGTGTGAACTTGAGCAGGCACGAGAATGAATTGTACCCTGCATTGAGATAATGCCGCCGGCATCGCGGAAAGGATGGTCATGAAAATCCGTTCAGAGGACTTTCGTGTGCGGGAAGGAGACGAGGTCGATCTTGGAAAGTGGCCGACGACGGTAAAGCCTGTTTACCAGTCAAAGGAGCAGTATCACCAGCTTCTGGCAGAGCACGTTGCACAACTGAGCGCCCTGCAGCAGCTGCTCTATGCATCCAATTCCTACGCCGTCCTGCTCATCTTTCAGGCGATGGACGCGGCGGGGAAAGACGGTGCGATCAAGCACGTGATGTCGGGGGTGAACCCGCAAGGCTGCCAGGTGTTCAGCTACAAACATCCCAGCCCGATCGAACTCCAGCACGATTTTCTATGGCGCACCACCCGCGATCTGCCGGAACGCGGGCGGATCGGGATTTTCAACCGTTCGTATTACGAGGAGGTGTTGATCGTCCGCGTGCATCCGGAAATTCTCCGCAGCGAAGGGCTCGCGGACGCGCCGCACGACAAGAAGAAGATCTGGCGCGACCGCTATCGCTCGATCGCGAATTTGGAGCGACACCTTGATGATAACGGCACCCGCATCATCAAATTCTACCTTCACCTCTCGAAGGAGGAGCAGCGCAGGCGCTTCCTGCAACGCATCGACCAACCGGAAAAGAACTGGAAATTCAGCCTCGCTGATGTCGAGGAGCGGAAGTTCTGGAAGGACTATATGAAGGCGTACGACGAATGCCTCAGCGCGACCAGCACCCGGCATGCCCCCTGGTACGTGGTTCCCGCCGACGACAAGGAGAACGCGCGGCTAATCGTGTCCAGTATCTTGCTCGATACGCTTGAGGGACTGGAGATGTCTTATCCCAAAACGAGCGCGGAGCGCCGCCGGGAGTTGCTGGCGATCCGCGAGCGGCTGACAAAGTGAGCGATCGAAGGTACGACGGGTGCGCGGTTTAAAGTTGCTGCCGGGTCAGAGCCTGTTGATCAGAGCATGCGACAGATAAAGGAACAAGGCGCAGCCGAGTAGGACCAGCAGGGCAGCGAGCGCGACATCGATGCGCGAGCCCGTCCCCGGGCGCTGCTCGTCGCTGTCGATGTATCTAGCGGCGATCATGAAGCGGGCCGCCGCGATGGCGACCATCGCTGTGCCGAGTACGATCAGCGCCAGTCCGGCAATATTGCCGAACCTCTGGCCCGGCAATGACAACGTGTGGCCTGCCAGGGAGGGAGCGGCGACCTCCAGGAACAGATCGAATTTTTCCACGATGAAGCCGAAGGCCATCACCGCGATGGCGGTGCGCACCCAGGCGAGGAAGGTACGCTCGTTCGCCGAATGGTCTGCAAAATTTCTGATCATGGTCAGGGAGATGGGCGCAGAGCGGCCGCCGTCAGCAGTTGGCGGCGAGGCTAGCTCATATCTGTTCAACCCGGCAATGCTCCGGTCAATGCTCTGCTCGTCCCCCTGCGCGGCGAGGGCGGGCATCGGCGAACCCGATCGGACGCAAACGTCACGCTCACGAGGCCCAGCGCCAGTTGCCGACCTCCGGCATGTCCTCTCCGTGCTCGCTAATGTACAGCTTGCGACGCTCCGTGGCGGGCGGGGCGCCCACTACCGCGCCCAACATGCATCAGCTCAACTTGCTGCTTTGACCTCGATCTTCTTCTGGGGTCTCTGGGCTTCGGCCGTCTTCGGGAGGGTAATCGTCAGTACACCTTTGGAAAGATCGGCGGTGATCTTGTCGCGATCGACACTCTCCGGCAGCGCAAAGCTGCGCTGAAACGATCCGTAAGCGCGCTCCGACAGGTAGCGGTTCTTGTCCTTTTCTTCCTTCTCGTGGTGCTTCTCGCCTTTGAGCGTCAGCATGTCGCCCGAGACCGTGACATCGAGATTCTTCTGGTCCAGCCCCGGCAGTTCCGCGGTTATCTTGTAAGTCTTCTCGTCTTCGGTCACATCGATCGCGGGCGCGGAGAAGCTGAAAGAACTTTCGCCACGCGACGCTGGTTCGACATCGAACAGGCGGCGGAACGACGGGAACCCGAATCCAAAACCGCCGGCGAACCGATCGAACAACCGGTCCATCTCGCTGCGGAACGACTGCCAAACATCCGGCGCCGGAGTGGTTTTCTTCACTTCCACTGGAACCTGAGGCATCACTATTTCCTTTCTGCCAGGAATTGTAAGAAGGTGCCGGGACCTATCCGCTGGATTAAGGTTCGATCAGGATGTGATCGACAACCGCGGTGACGCCGGGCGCCGCCCAAGCCGCTTGCTCGGCAAGATCGCGCTCGTACCAGGCATGGACCTTGCCGCCGAGAACCACCTTTCCTCCACCTTCGGCTTGAACGGTGATCCGTGACGCGTCCAGTTCCGCGCTCCGATGTAGCGCCTTTTAAATCTTCTCCTTGACCTCCGAGTCATGAACCGTAGAGCGGACCCGGACCAGATTGACGACACCGACAACGCCCGAGAGGTGGTGGACGGCAGCTTCGGCTTCCGTTTTCTGGAACTGCCAGTCGACGTCGCCGGTCAAGGAGACGATACCCTTCTCGACCTTGATGGAAATCCGATCGGCGGGAAATCCGACCCGCCATTTGAGGATATCGACCGCCCGTCCGGCGATCTCGTCATCGCCGGTTTTCTTGTCGGAAGGAAGGCGCACCTCGATCCCCTCGGCGATCGCCTTGACCCCCTTGACTCGCCGGGCCGCGCGCTCGGCTGCCAGTTTTTCGCGGTAACTCGACACAAACCCGGTCAAGGTCACGACGCCGGCATTGACGCCGACGCCGATATGGGCGGCATTGACGCTCGGCTCGAAATCGAGCTCGTCGAGCACATCCTGCCGCAACTGATGTTCGCTGATCATTCCAAAGCCTCCACCCGGACGAAGAGGCCATCATCGTGCTTAACCTTGCCGGGTCGTGCTTTGATCCACATCAAGGATCTCGCCGGGCCTGACGAAATCGAACGCGGCCCTTTTGATCGAGATCAAATCGCTGCTCTCCAATCACCGATATTTTTCTGGCTGGCGCTAGAGGGTGATTGATGCATGCGCCCGCCGGCACGGGATCAGGAGGTGAGATGAAGTCAAGCAGGCAATCGCCCCAGCCCGGCCAAGCGGGGCGCCGCATCGCCGGCCGCGCCCAGCGCGATCACATCCTCGATCCCTATCAGGCGCAGCAGAAAGCTGCAGGAGCCGACGCTTTGTCGGCAATGCGGCGCGGTCTACCACCACGGCCGATGGCAATGGGGGCCGCCACCCTCCGGCGCGCACGAGGATCTCTGCCCGGCGTGCCGCCGCATCAACGACCGCTTCCCCGCCGGCACCGTGACCTTGCACGGGGACATCGTCCGGCAGCGCAAGGATGAGATCATCGGCTTGGCGCGAAACGAGGAGTCAGCGGAGAAAGGCGAGCACCCGCTCAACCGCATTGTCGATATCGGGGAGACCAACGAGGGCCTGGTAATCTCAACGACCGACATTCACCTGCCCCGGCGCATCGGGGAGGCTTTGAAGCGCGCCCACCACGGCGAACTCACTATGCATTTCGACGAGGGGGGCTATTTCGTGCGGGTCGACTGGCGCCCGCCCACCTGAGCCATCATCGCATCGCTGGTGCGCTAGGCGATGCGTTCCCACAGGCCCGTTTCTTCGTCGAGCCGGTCCCGTTCCATGCCGGTAAAATCACCGTGCGAGACGATCCCGACAACTTTGCCTTCGTGCACGATCGGCAGATGGCGGCACCGGGCATCTTGCATCAAACGCAGCGCCTCGATGGCGGTATGGTTTGGCGTCAGGGTGCGCGGATCGAGGGTCATGACATCGGCCAACGTCGTTGTCGCCGCATCCCTTCCCTCGGCCAGCACGCGACTGACGGCATCGCGCCCGGTGAAGATGCCCACGAGCCGGGCGTCTTCCTCGGTCACCAGAACGGCGCCGACGCGGCGCTCGCGCATATGGCGAGCCGCCTCGATCACGGTTGCGCCGGCCGGGAGTACGAGAGGTCGCTGGTCGCGGACCAGATCGGACATCTTGCGCATGGTCGGTTCTCCACCACCCCGGACAGTTTTCTAGATTGTTCCATTGTGGGGCCTCTAGCCGCGGAGGATATTACAGTGAGGTGGCCGGGCTCTTGACCTAAATCAATCGGTTGGATCGTAGTGAAACAGCGGCAACGGCAGGCGGCTTAAGGTGGTGGGCTCGGATCTGGCCTGGCGGGTCGAGGAGACCTGCCTCAATGCCTGGCCGGCGTTGCGGCAGGTGCTGCTCGGAGGTTGGGTGCTGCGGTTCAGCGGCGGGCTGACGCGGCGCGCCAACTCGGCAAACCCGCTTGGGGTTCGCGCCCTGGATCCCGATAGGTTGATCGCCGGCTGCGAGGCGCTCTACCGACATCAGCGACTGCCGACGATCTTCCGTCTGCCCTCGATCATCGATGCCACCATCGACGCAGAGCTCGCGGAGCGAGGATACAGCGGCGAGGGCTTGTCGCTGGTTCTTCATGCCGATATCGGCGTCGTTCCGGCGATGCGAGACCCCGACGTGCAGCTGCTGCCGCGGCCGACGCCGCAATGGTTCGCCGCCATGGCGCAGTTGCAGCGCCACACAAAAAAGCAGGCCGGCCTCTATCGCCGGATCATCGGCCGCCTCGCTATTCCTGCCGCTTTCGCGATCCGTTCGGATGATCGTGGTATTGCCGCACTCGCCTATGGCGCGATCCAGGACGGGCTGATCTGCTACGAATCGGTGGTGACTGATCCGAGCCGGCAGCGTCGCGGCTATGCCCGACGACTTATCACCAGTCTGGCAGGCTGGGCCGCGGATCGAGGCGCCCGAGGCGCCTGCCTCGAGGTCGAAGCGGCCAACGCTCCGGCTCGCGCGCTCTACGAGGGGCTCGGGTTCGCGGAACTCTATCGCTACCATTATCGACGCGCGCCCTGCCCCGATCCCCCTTGAGGGTGACAGGCACTCTCCTCCCACCATGCCCGCGCTACCGATTGCCGGAACCCCGGGCGCGTGGATCGGATGTGGCAAAAACGTGAGCGTCAGTCCGGTTAGGCGCTCGAGCCGCCGCCTGCTGTTATCCTAGGCATTGGGAGTAACTGCTTGAGCAGGGGAAATGCGCACCGTGGAGATGCGGCTGCAGCCGCAGGAACTTTCGGAGAAGATGGCAGCGATGCGGATGTGGCTCGACGAGCGACGTTTCGAACCGTCGAGTTTCACCTGTCATGACTGCGGAGCCGGCGTGCTCCTCCGCGTCGACTTCAAGGTGGCGGAGGAGGCCGACGCTTTCGCCGGGTATTTCGGCGGCAGCGTCGATGCGTCCTCGCCTGTCGTCATCGGGGAAGCCCTCCCCGGTCGCGTGTCGCGCGCCGAACTGCCGCTGCCCGAACTCGTCGGCTGAGACGCCCTTAGACGACTCCGTCGCCGCGCAACGCCTCGACCTCTGCCGCGCTCAACCCCAGCCAATCGCCGAGCGCCTCGGCGGTGTGTTCTCCGAGAAGCGGCGCCGGTTTGAGCGGAGCCGGGGCGCCGTCAAAGCGAACCGGCCAGGTCGTCATCGTCATCTTCCAGTCGCCGTGGTGCATGGTTTGCAATATGCCACGCTCGTAGAAGCTCGGCTCATTGGTCAATTCCATCGAGTCGAACACCGCTCCGGCCGGCACGCCGGCGCCGGATATCAGCGCCATTGCCTCTTCCTTGGTGTGCTGGCGGGTCCATTCGGAGATGATCTCATTGACCTCAGCCTCGCGCTCGACCCGGGCGGAAGCCTTGTCGTAGCGCGGATCGCCGATCAGATCCTCACGCCCGATCAGCTTTAACAGACGTGGCCAATGCTGTGGGTTGGCGCGGCTGGTCAGCATATAGACGTAGTCGTTCGGACCACCAGGCTTGCACGGAAAGATTCCCGACGGCGCATTTCCGCCGGCTGCCTGCCGCTGCGCCGCTTTTCCGGTCTGGGCCTGCCTGATGAACATGCCGCGGCTGTAATGCATGACGGAGTCCTGCATCGCCGCCTGCAGTTGCCGTCCCTTGCCGGTCGATTGGCGCTGAAAGAGCGCGCTGACGATGCTGAACGCCAGCAGCATGCCGGTACCGGTGTCGCCGATCGTCGGCCCGGGCTTTAGAGGCCTGCCGTCGCGTTCGCCGGTGATGCTCATCGCCCCGCCGACGGCCTGGGCGATCGGGTCGAAGCACAGGCCGTTCTCATACGGGCTTCCGGCGCCAAAGCCCTTGACCTGGGCGTAGACGATGCGGGGGTTGATCGCACTGATCACGTCATAGCCGAGCCCTAGCCGCTCGATGACGCCTGGGCCGAAGTTTTCAGTGAAGACATCGGCATGCTTCGCCATTTCTTTGACCAGTGCCAATCCGCGTTCAGATTTCAGATTGACAGTGATCGACCGCTTATTGGCGTTGTAGATCATGAAGTAATAGGGATCCGCCACGCCGCGACGGCCGGCCTCCCCGCCGTCGGGGTTCTCCACCTTGACGACATCGGCGCCCATCCAGGCGAGCGCCTCGGTGCAGGTGGTTCCGGCCTCGAACTGGGTCAGGTCCAGAACCTTGATGCCGGCGAGACAATTCGGCGGTACGGTCGTGCCGTCCATATCCACTCTCCTCGGAGCGCAGGGCCAATGGTCTTGTAGGGCGGATCGCAATCCGCTCTCTCGTGACGCTGAACCTCTCAGTTCATGCCTTCCTGCTGCAGGGCTCGCTGCACCGCCGGGCGCGCCATCATGCGATCGAAATGGGCGGCGCAATTTTTCGGCAGCTGCATGCCGACTCGCTTTGCTCCCCAGAACTCGACGTAGAACAGCGCTGCATCGGCAATCGATAGGTCATTGCCGCCCAGATAGCTTTTACCTTCGAGCGCCTTGTCAACGACAGCAAAGCCCTTTTCGATGGCCTCGCGACCCTGAGCCTTGACCGCCTCGTGGTCCGAGGCCGACGGCGCGAACCGCTCGGTGCGGAACAGGCGGGTAAAGCCCTGCGAGTGGATCGTCCCCACCACATACTCCATGACCTCCATCGCGCGGAGATCGGTCTCCTCGTCTTTCGGTATCAGATTGGCCTGCGGGTTTTTCAGCGCGAGCCAGCGGGCGATCACCGGGAATTCGGTCAGGATCGAACCGTCATCGCGTTCAAGGGTCGGGACTTTCGATTTCGCGTTGATGCCGGTGAAGGGCGGCTTGTATTGCGCGCCCTCGCGGAAATTGACGGCTTCGGCTTGGTAGGGCTTACCGATTTCTTCGAGCAAGACGTGGATGCCGATCGAGCAGGCGCCGGGGGCGTAATAGAGCTTCATCGCGGATCTCCTCGTAGTGGAGTGAAGGAGGCAGCGTTCAGACGATGCCTTCGCTGCGCAATGCCTCTACTTCGGCGGCGCCGATCCCGAGCCACCCGCCGAGCACTTCGGCGTTGTGCTGGCCCAACAATGGCGACGGCTTGACCTTGGCTGGAGCGCCGTCAAAGCGCACGGGCCAAGCCGGCATCTTGTAGCGCCCGGTCGTCGGATGCTCGACATTCTGCATGATGCCGCGCTCGGCCAGCGAGGGATCGTTCATCAGTTCAAGTGTGTCGAAGACCGCGCCTGCCGGCACGCCCGCCTCGCCGATTAGCTTCATGGCCTCTTGCTTGGTGTGCTGGCGGGTCCAGGTGGCGATGATCTCGTCGACCTCGGCCGCGCGCTCGCCGCGTGCCGGCCCGGTGTCAAACGCTGGTCGCCGATCAAATCATCGCGGCCGATCGCCTTTAGCAGCCGCGTCCAGTGGTCCGCATTGGCGCGGCTGGTGAAGACATAGACGTAATCATTTGGCCCGCCGGGCTTGCATGGGTACAGAGCCGAGGGCGCGAGCGCGGTGCTCGACCGGCTGCTGCCGCCGCGAATCTGGGCCTTGCCGCTCCCCTGAGTGCGCGAAAACGGCACCCGCATGTAATGGACCATCGCGTCCTGCATCGCCACTTGCAGCCGTCGGCCCTTGCCGGTGCGGTCACGCTGGCGCAATGCGGCGAGGATGCTGATCGCCATCAGCATGCCGGTGCCGGTGTCGCCGAACGAGGGGCCCGGTTTGACCGGTGGACGATCGGCATCCCCGGTGACGCTGATCGGGCCGCCGGCGGCCTGCGCGATCATGTCAAAGGCGAGGTTCTTTTCATACGGGCTGCCGCTGCCGAAGCCTTTGACCTGGCAATAGATGATGCCCGGGTTCAGCTGTTTGACGGCGTCGTAGCCGAGCCCCAGCCGCTCGATCGTGCCGGGGGCCATGTTCTCGACCGTGATGTCGGCCTTTTTCAAAAGCTCTTTAACGATTTCGAGCCCGCGCGGCGATTTGAGGTTGAGGGTGATCGATTTTTTGTTGGCGTTGAACTGGTGAAAGTACCAGGGGTCGTCATCGGGATGCCCGGGCCGCAGCCTGCGGCCGGGATCACCGGTCTTCGGGTTCTCGATCTTGACGACCTCGGCGCCGAGCCAGGCCAGCGCCTCGGTGCAGGATGGTCCCGCCTCGAACTGAGTGAAATCCACGACCCGCACGCCTGCGAGACAATCGAGTTCCATGCCCTCTGTCGCCGCCATCGCTCACACTCCTCCCGGAAAATTCCTGTCGTCATTATAGCGCGCCCGATAAAGCCGCGGGAACCAGTTCGGCGCCTCGCGCAGCGGATTGCCAGAAAGCGTAGCCTCGGCCACAGTCCACACGAAATGCGGCAGGAGCAGGCAATGCAGATCATCCAGCGCATCAGCGAGTTTCACGACGATTTGACGGAATGGCGGCACGATATTCATGCCCATCCCGAACTCGGGTTCGAAGAACAGCGAACCTCTGACCTCGTCGCACAAAAGCTCGCCGAGTTTGGCTGCGAGGTGTTCCGCGGCATCGGCAAGACCGGTGTCGTCGGCAGGTTGCGGGCCGGCAATTCGCCGCGCTCGATCGGCCTGCGGGCCGATATGGATTGCCTGCCAATCGAGGAGGCGACCAACCTCTCCTATCGCTCGCAGAACGCCAGGCGCATGCACGCGTGCGGGCATGACGGCCACACGACAATGCTGCTGGGCGCCGCCCGCTACCTCGCCGAGACACGCAACTTCGACGGCGCCGTGCATCTGATCTTTCAGCCGGCGGAGGAAGGGCTCGGCGGCGGCAAGGCGATGGTCGAAGACGGCCTGTTCGACCGCTTCCCGTGTGATGCGATCTTCGGTATGCACAACCGCCCGGGGCTGGCGGTCGGGAAATTTCAGATCCGCACCGGCGCGATGATGGCGGGCGGCGCCTATTTCGACATCGGGATCACCGGCCGCGGCGCGCATGGCGCCCGACCGGAAGCCGGGATCGACCCGGTCGTCACCGCAAGCCATATCGCGATCGCCTTGCAAACGATTGTGTCGCGCAACGTCCGGCCAGTCGATACCGCGGTCGTCAGCGTCACCCAGATCCACACTGGTGAGGCCTACAACGTCATTCCCGAACGCGCCGTAATTGGCGGCACCGCGCGCTGTTTCAGCAAAGAGACGATGGCGCTGATCGAACGGAACATGCGCCGCATCGCCTCGGGTGTGGCGGGTGGATTCGGGGCCACCGCCGAGCTCGATTTCCGCGTCATCTTTCCGCCGCTGGTTAACGACGCAACCGAGGCTGGCTTTATCGCCGATGTCGCCGCCGATCTGGTCGGCGCCGACAACGTCAACCGCGAGGGTGGATTGGTGATGGCCTCGGAAGATTTTTCCTACATGCTTGAACGCCGCCCAGGCGCCTACATTCAAATCGGCAACGGCGACGGCATCGGCGGGTGCGAAGTCCACAACCCCGGCTACGATTTCAACGATGCGGCGTTGCCGCTCGGCGCCAGCCTGTTTGCCAAGCTGGCCGAGCGGAAACTTGCTTGCGGATGACACTGATCCGCGTCGCTGCGAGCGGAGCGAAGCAATCTCGACGGGCCGTGCGAACTCGGCGGCGAGACTGCGGCCGCGCCTGAGGGCGCCTCGTAATGATGAGGCGCAAATTGGCGAGTTTGCCGATCCTGATTACGCTGGAGCCGGGATCGCGCGTTGGTTGTACATGATCTTGCGCATCTGCTCCCGCTCCGCGGCAGTCAGGGTGGCGGGGTCGACGCGCAGATTATTGCCGGTCTCCATGCCGCGCTTGACCGCCGGGCGGTTGCCGATCTCGTCGAACCAACGCTTGAAATGTTTGAACTCGCCGATGTCCTGGCCCTGACCTTCCCAGCCGACGGTCCATGGATAGGAGATCATGTCGGCGATAGTGTATTCGTCTCCGGCCAGATACTTGCGATCATAGAGACGGTTATTCATGACACCGTAGAGGCGGTTGGCCTCGTCGGTGAAGCGGCGGATCGCATAGGTCAAGTCGCCCGCATCGGGGCCGGCGCGGCGGAAATGGCCGCACTCGCCGAGTTTCGGGCCTTGATTGGCCATCTGCCAGATGACCCATTGGGTGACCTCGTATTTACCGCGCAAATCCTGCGGGAAGAAACGACCTTCTTTCTCCCCAAGATACATCATGATGGCGCCCAACTCGAAGATGCTGATCGGCGCGCCGCCGCCCTTTGGATTGTGGTCCACCAGAACCGGCATGCGGTGGTTGGGGTTGATCTTCAGAAATTCGGGCTTGAACTGGTCGCCGCGACCGATGTTGCACGGGACGAGATTGTAGTCGAGACCCAATTCCTCGAGCAGGATCGTGACTTTCTTGCCATTCGGGGTCGGCCAAAAATGGAGATCGAGCATCATTGCGTCCTTTGGATTTAGAGGGACTGGTAAAGGTTATCGTCGGCCGTCATTGGGGCCGGATCGGTAATCATAACGGCTCGCCAACCCACTGTCACCGCGGTGCGAGCCGTAAGGGATTGCGCGGTCGTTTTGCCGTGAGGTTCTGACGATCGCGGGACGGCTAAAGGTCGGTCTCGGTCGTCTGACCGGGGAATAAAGTGGCGCGGCTCCATCCGGACCAATCGCCGGCAACCGGATTGTTCGGATCACGATCATGGCGCCAGCAAATGGTTTCGGCGTTTGGCGCGACGACATCGTGCGAATGCCCCTTGGTCATGACGAAGTTGTCGGTGGCGACGTAGCCGTTCTGCCGGTCATCGCAATCGCTGCTCTTGGTAATCACCGCCTGGACATTGACCCGATCCCAGGTCGGGTTGTCGAGGGTCAGGGTGGCCGAATGGCTCGACCCCGAGGAGCAGCCGGAAATCATCAGCAGCGTCGCGATCAAGCCCAGATATCGCATCGTCCTCTCCTCCAAAACCGAGGAGGAGATAGGGGCGCGCATCGCCGGTGCGCAAGCGGGAATTCCCCGAAACTCATGCCGGCTTACCGGCGTGGCCAACGTCACCGTCAGCACACCGTCACGGCAAGCGGAGTGAGTGGTGGAAGCGCGCGGCTATCACCGGCGGCACGATCAGCGCGTCAGCTGGACCTTTCCGTTGATAATTCGGCGCCGGTCGAAAGGCCCGGGGAATAAACGGCCGCTTGATCCGATCTTCCCTCACGCCGCAAGGGCTCGATGATGAGGTATCCAGATGGTGCGGAGCGATGGCGATTCCGAACTGCGTGTTTTCGACCCGGCGATCCGGACCCTGCACTGGCTGACCCTGTTCCTCGTCATCACGATCTTCGTACTCGCCTTCTCGATCGAGTTCGCATCGTCCAGGGAGGAGGCCGTTGCGCTCATCCAGCTGCATCGCTCGTTCGGCGTGACCGTATGGGTCGTAACGCTCGGTCGGCTCGTTTGGCGCCAATTCGCGCGCTTCCCGAACTGGCCCGCCGACATGCCACAGCCGATGCGGCTCGCGGCGCAATGGAGCGAACATGCACTCTACGCCCTTCTGCTTACCCAGCCGATCCTCGGGCTGCTATGGACCAACGCCTACGGCGACCGGGTGAACCTGTTTTTCCTAGGTCAGCTGCCGGCGCTGATTGGCCGAGACCGCCCGCTGGCGAGGCAGCTGGGGGAGGCGCATGCGACGGTCGGATTTCTTCTCCTAGGCATGATCGCGCTTCATGCCGCGGCGGCGCTTTACCACCATTTCTGGCGTCGTGACGACACGCTCAGGGCCATGCTGCCCCAGGGAAGAAGTCGCCGGGACGCACAGGGTAGCGCCGATGAAAGGCGAGGTCCTAGGCAGCCGCGCTAATCCTCGCTCCACAACCCTTCGGACGATCCCTCTCAGGCATCGGCTGAACTGAACCAGCTAGGCAGCATGCATCTGTCCGGGAATAAACCCCGAAGCATGGCGGTCTGGATTGGCGCGACACACCACGCCATTCAGGAGAACGAGAGATGGCCGATCATGACGGGACCAAGTTGCTAGGCCAAGCGAACATCAATCGCCGGGGTCTATTAAAGTGCATGAGCTGGGCGGGTACCGGAGTCGTCTGGAGCTTGAGCGGTGGGGTGCCCCGCACGCTGGGGCTGGTGGGCTCGGCAGCCGCCGCCGAGGCGACGCAAGGCGATCTGACCTTTGTGCAGATCAGCGACAGCCATATCGGGTTTCATTTGCCGCCGAACCCCGACCCGACTGCCACGCTCGGCGAAGCGATCGCCAAGATCAAGGCGATGCCAACCCAGCCGGCCTTTCTGGTCCACACCGGTGATATCAGCCACCTGTCGAAGGAAGAGCAGTGGGACACTGCCGATCAGGTCATCAAGGGAGCGAACAAGCAGGTTTTCTTTATTCCCGGCGAGCACGACGTGGCCGACTCCGACAACGGCAAGGCCTATCTCGCCCGATACGGCAAGAATACGCAGGGCAAGGGCTGGTACAGCTTCGACATGGCCGGCGTCCATTTCATCGGGCTGATCAACGTCTTCAACTTTCAGCCCGGGTTCAAATCCGCCGGTCTCGCGACTCTGGGTGACGACCAGCTCGAATGGCTGGAGAAGGACGTTGCCGGCCGTTCGGCGAGCACGCCGATCGTTGTTCTCGCCCATCTGCCGATGTGGACGATCTACGAGAAGTGGGGCTGGGGCACGGCCGACGCCGGCCGCGCGCTCGGCTATCTGAAGCGCTTCGGCTCGGTGACTGTGCTCAACGGCCACATTCACCAGATCATCCAGAAGGTCGAGGGCAACGTGACCTTCCATACCGCGGCCTCGACCGCCTTCCCGCAGCCGGCGCCGGGGACCGCCCCCGCTCCCGGCCCGATGAAGCAGGTGCCGGCTGGCGAACTGCGCAAATACCTCGGCGTCAGGACCGTCGATTACGTCGCCAGCAAGGGCGCGCCGGCGCTGACCGACAGCACGCTCGTTGCGTGAAGGAGAGTTACCATGTCAACGAGCGGGAACCCGATGCCGCGCCGCCTCCAGTTCGCCCTGATCTTCGGCGCGATTGGTACGACGGCGCTTCTCGCCGCCGGCCTGCCAAGTCTCAGCGCCGCCGGCGGCGCGGTGGTCGACGCCGCGGCAAAGGCGGTCACGATCAAGATCGACAACTTCGCGTTCGCCCCGCCGGATCTCACCATCGCCGCCGGTACGACGGTGACCTGGAAGAACGACGATGGCGAAGTGCACAAGGTGCAGGATGACCACAAAAGGTTCGCCTCGGCGGCGCTCGACACCGACGACAGCTTCTCCCATACCTTCGCGACCCCCGGGGTCTACCATTATTTCTGCTCAATTCACCCGTACATGGTGGGCAAGATTGTCGTCAAACCTGCCCGTCCTGCGTCCTAAGGGCGGAGCGGGAGGCGGGTTATGTGGGAGCATCCGACTAATGCCGGGCTCGGCGATCGCGACGCGATCGGCGCTTGGCTCATGTGCCTGGCAATCGCGGTCGGGTGTTTCAGCTTACTGGCTGCGGCGAGCCCCGGCAGCGGCGTCGCGCCCGCGGCATTGATCAACCCGGGTCCGATCGCTACGGTGGCCGCCGTCCAAGACCATCGCCCGGGGAGATGTTGAAATGCCCGACGACGCCCGACGACCCGTGATCGACAAGTCGCGCATGCCGAGCCGGCACGTGACGATCGGACCCGAGCGGGCGCCGCACCGCGCCTTTCTCTATTCGATGGGCTTGACCGATGAGCAGATCGCCCAGCCGCTGGTCGGCGTCGCCACGACCTGGAACGAGTCGGCGCCGTGCAACATCTCGCTGTCGCGCCAGGCACAGGCGGCGAAAAAGGGGGTCGCGGCCAGCGCCGGCACCCCGCGCGAGTTCACCACGATTACCGTCACCGACGGCATCGCGATGGGCCACGAGGGAATGAAATCGTCGCTAGTTAGTCGCGAGGTCATTGCCAACTCAGTTGAGCTGTCGATGCGCGGACATTGCTATGACGCTCTCGTCGGCCTCGCCGGTTGCGATAAATCGTTGCCGGGACTGATGATGGCGATGCTGCGCCTCAACGTGCCGTCGGTCTTCATGTATGGCGGCTCGATCCTTCCCGGCCGCTTCCACGGCAAGGACGTGACCATCGGCGACGTGTTCGAGGCGGTCGGGTCGCACAGCATCGGCAAGCTTTCCGACGAGGAACTGCACGAGCTCGAATGCGCCGCCTGCCCTTCGGCGGGCTCTTGCGGCGGCCTCTTCACCGCCAACACGATGGCCTGCGTCTCTGAGGCGATCGGCCTGGCGCTGCCCGGCTCGGCCGGCGCCCCGGCGCCCTACAACTCGCGCGACGCCTACGCTGAGGCCTCGGGTCAGGCGGTCATGGAATTGCTGCGGCGAAACATTCGCCCGCGCGACATCGTCACCAGGAAGGCGGTTGAGAACGCCGCGACCGTGGTCGCCGCCGCCGGCGGTTCCACCAATGGCGGGCTGCACCTGCCGGCTATCGCCAACGAAGCGGGCATCGATTTCGATCTGCACGCTTTCGGCGAGATCTGCAGGCGTACGCCCTATATCGGCGATCTGAAGCCCGGCGGTCGCTATGTGATGAAGGATTTGCATGACGTCGGCGGCGTGCCGGTGCTGATGAAGGCATTGCTCGACGGGGGCTATTTGCACGGCGATTGCATGACCGTCACCGGCAGGACCATCGCCGAGAATTTGCGCAATGTAATGTTTCCGTCGGGTCAGGACGTGGTACGGCCGACCACACGGCCGATCTCGCCGACTGGCGGCCTGATGGTGCTGAAAGGCAACCTCGCGCCACAAGGGGCGATTGTCAAAGTTGCCGGCATGAGCGGCGACCGCTTCACCGGGCCGGCGCGCTGCTTCGACTGCGAGGAGGATGCCTTTGCGGCGGTCGAAAAGCGTCAATACAATTTGGGCGACGTGCTGGTGATCCGCTACGAGGGGCCGCGCGGCGGGCCGGGGATGCGCGAGATGCTGTCGACCACGGCGGCGCTGACCGGCCAGGGCGTGGACGACAAAGTGGCCCTAATCACCGACGGGCGCTTTTCGGGCGCGACGCACGGCTTTTGCGTCGGCCATGTCGGGCCAGAGGCGGCGGTCGGCGGGCCGATCGGCCTATTGCGCGACGGCGACATGATCACCCTCGATGGCAAGGCCTGCACGCTCGATGTTGCGTTGAGCGATGGCGAGCTCGCCGCCCGTCGTCAGGCGTGGACGCCGCGCCGCAACAACTACCAGGCGGGCTGCCTGTGGCGTTATGCGCGGACCGTCGGCGATGCCGAGAAGGGGGCGGTCACCCACCCCGGCGCCCGCGCCGAAACCCACACCTACGCCGACATTTAGTCGTTGCGGTTCTCACACCTTCGCGACGTTCCACTGGAAGATCGCCGGCCCTTGAATGATGCCCTCGACGTTTTTCCGGTATGCGGTCTTGGCCGCGTACAGGCCGGTTGGAACATAGGGCACGGTTTCGAAGGCACGCCGTTGGATCTTGGTCGCGACCTCCTGACGGTCTTCTGAATCGCTCGCCTTGACCCAGTCGGTCCGCAACGCCTCGATCGTGTCGTCCTTTGGCCATCCGAACCACGCCTTGTCGCCATTGCTGCGCAACCCCTGGTTTAGCGTCGGATCAAGCATGTCGGCTCCCGACCAACCGGTGCAGAAGACATTCCAGCCGCCATCGGCGATCGGCTTTTTCGACGCACGACGGACGACGACATTTCCCCAGTCGCTGGCCGCGATCTCGACATTCAGCCCGAGCTTCTTCAGCAAATCGGCGGCGACCAGCGCCTGTCCGTGGACGTTCGGCTGATCGACCGCATCTAGGACGACGACCTTTTCGCCCTTGTACCCGGCCTCGGCGATCAGCTTTTTGGCTTTGTCGAAATCGCGCTTGCCGGTCAGCGCCGCCGCGTCGGCGTCGCTCGCCATCGGCGTGCCGCAGGTGAAGAACGAGGCGCAAACCTTCCAATTCTTCGGGTCGCCGGCGACAGCTTCCATGAAATCTTTCTGATCGGCGACCGCCAAGACCGCTTCTCGCATCTTTTGATTGTCGAACGGCGGGTAGAGATGGTTGAACACCAGCATGTCCATGATCCCGAGCGGGTCGATATCGGCAACCGTGACGTCGGGGTTGGCGGCCATTACGGGAACGAGGTCGAGCGGCGGATTCTCCCACCAATCGACTTCGCCGGCATTCAGCGCTGCTGTGGCCGTGGCGTGATCAGGGATGTAGAGCCACTCCACCCGGTCGATTTTGGCGATCTTGCCGCCCGACGCCCAGCTCGGCGGCTCTGCGCGCGGTACGTAGTCGGTGTTCTTGACGTAGACGACCTTGTTGCCCGGTTGAAACTCCGAGGCGACGAACTTGAACGGGCCGGACCCGACCATTTCGGTGATCTGCTTGTAAGGATCGGTCTGGGCGAGCCGTTCGGGCATAATAAAGGGCACCAGGCTGGACACCTTACCGAGCGCGTTGATCAGCAGCGGAAACGGTGCTTTCAACCGGATCGTAAAGCTCTTGTCGTCGCTCCCTTTCATCTCGTCGACCGCACTTGCCAGGGTCTGCCCGAACGAGTTCGCGCGCCATCCAGCGCTTGAGCGAGGCGACGCAGTCGCGCCCGCGCACCGGTTGCCCGTCGTGGAATTTGAGGCCATCGCGCAAGCTGAAGCTGTAGAGAAGCTTGTCAGGCGAAATGCTGTAATCGCCCACCATCTGCGGATGCGGCTGGAATTTGTCGTCGAGCGCAAACAGCGCGTCGAACACCATGTAGCCGTGATTACGGGTGACGTAAGCCGTCGTCCAAATCGGATCGAGGACGCGCAGATCCGACTGGGCGATAAAGCGCAAAGTCGTTGTATCGCTGGCTGCACGCGCCCGCCGCCCGATCCCGGAAATCGCGATCGCCGCCCCTCCCACGCCCGCCGCAAATTCGCGCCGCGTCATCCCACGAGCCATCTGTTCCTCCGCCGTGTGCGTTCGACAGCCGGGCAAAATCCGGACCGTGCCCGTTAACCTTACACTTTTATGACTTTCCACACAAAAGCCCACAGTTACGGCGACGCCTTTGACATTTTTACGATGGGCGTTCAGCGGGCGGGTGCGCCGGGCTCCTTGTCGCCCAGCCGCAATAGCGGAACCAGAACGAGGATCAGCGCAGTCGACCCCGCGGAAACCAGGAGCAGCGGATCGAGATGACGGTGGAACGGATGTTCGTACAGAAACGAGCCGATGTTGTCGGACAGAGCCGATGACAAATTGAGCAACGACATCAGGGCGGCAAAGGCGAATCCTTCGGCCCGCTTCGGACAGTAATCGGCGGCCAGGGTCAGGGTAGCGACAAAGGCGATCATGCCCGCCGCGCCGCTGAAGAAATTGATCAGCGCAGCGGCGACCTCGTTCCAAAGCAGCAGGAACGCCGCCGTCGTCACCGTACCAAACACAATGCTGAAATTGAGGAGCCCCCGTGAGCTCATCCCCTTCAGCAGCTTTCGATAGAACAGCGCGCCGACGATCCAGCCCGCCGAGTTGATCGCGCCGAGAATGCAGATATAGTCTTGCGAGAATTTCAGGTGATCGGTCATGTGGTAATAAAGCGGCGTGCCGAACCCCCGGATTGAGATAATATAAAAACAGGAACAATCCAATCAGCCACAAATCTCTTAGTGTCTGACTACGAATTGGAATGGTTGTGTCCGGAGTATGCCACTCTCCTCATGAGGAGCTGAACCGAGGCGATGATCAGCCAGGCTTTAGCGCTGGCGATCGATGCTTCGAAGTCTTTGGCCAGGCGCCGGTTACGATTGAGCCAGGCAAGGGTCCGTTCGACTACCCAGCGGCGGGGGAGGGGTTCGAAGCCGACGGCGTGGGCCGAGCGCTTGACGATTTCGACAGTCCACTGACCGAAATTCCTCAAGGCGTCGAGCAGCTTTTGCCCGGCATAGGCGCCATCGGCAAACAGATGGCGCAGCCACGGAAAGAGGTCGTGGATCGCTTCGATCACCAGCACCGCGCCGTCGCGATCTTGCACATCAGCGGGATGGACATCGGCCCCGATCAGCAGGCCGGTGGTATCGGTGACGATGTGGCGTTTACGCCCTTTGACCTTCTTGCCGGCATCATAACCGCGCGGCCCGCCGCTCTCGGTGGTCTTGACCGACTGGCTGTCGATCACTCCGGCGGTCGGGCTCGCCTTCCGGCCCGCCGCCTCGCGCGCTCGCAGCAGAAGCTCGAAGTTGATGCGCTCCAAGATGCCGTCGTCCCGCCACGCGTAGAAGTATCGCTGAACCGTCGAATAGTGTGGAAACTCGCGCGGCAGCATCCGCCATTGGCACCCGGTTCTGGCGATGTAGAACAATGCATTGACGACCGCGATCAATTCGGTTTTCCGGGGACGTCCCAACAGTTTGGGGGCCGGCAGCTGGGGCTCGATCACGTTCCACTCGGCCTCGGTGACATCGCTTGCGTAACGTAGCCCCTTGCGCAGATACTGCGGGCGAGTGATTTCGGTCCACATGTTGTGCCTCGATGCTTGCTTGTCACAACCATCTAACCATAACTTACTGGAATCACTCAACTCATTTCAGGTCAGACACTAAGGGTAAAGGCCGCCAACAGCCCGCGGAACGTTTGCTTCATTTCGGCCAAATCGAGGCGGCTCGAAGCTTCGTCGATCAGAAACAGCGCCCCGAAGATCGCCGCCAGAGGGGCAAATGCGACGATCGCCGCGGCGATGTGCAGCGCACCAGCCGGCGTCAGCCGTTCGACCAGCTCGCCGCCGATAAACGCGCTGGCCATCGCCGCAATGTTGAACCACAGCCATTGCTGACTGACGAAGGCGTCGCTGGCCTGAAGTCGCTGGCCGTTCTCGACCAGTACCGCACCACACAATGTGCTCGATATTGCCATCGCGTAGGCGGTCAGCAGCAGGACAAACACAAGGGATCCCGGCGCCGTGATGCGTGCGACCGAGAAATAAGCACCGGTGGCGGCAGCGTTGGCGAGGATTAGGTAGGCCTTGCGGCGATAGCCGAACAGCGGCACGAAGTCCGAAACGATCCCGTAGACCGGCTTGATAATCCACGGAAGGTTCAGGACCGTCAGATAAGCGGTCACCTGGACCGGGGTCCAGCCGTAGACCTGCTTCAGAAAATAGTTGAGTGGCTGGGCGATCAGACCTCCGGTCTGGCCGAGCCCTTCGACGATGTAGACCAAGGCGAAAAACAGCATGAGCCGGCTGATCTGCCGGCTCTCCGACGGCCGCTCGGCGGTTTGCGGCGGGGCGCCCTCACCTCGATCGACGGGAAGCGACAAACCGATCCTTCAGACGAGCTGTCCCGCCTCTCGATCCCTTTAAGGCTGCGGCCTATTTGATCGCGACGATGACTTCGATCTCGACGGGGATGCCGCCCGGCAAGGAACTCATCCCGACCGCCGAACGGGCATGGCGGCCGTGTTCGCCAAAGATCTCGACAAACAGATCAGAGCAGCCATTGACGACTTTGGGGTGGTCTTCAAAATCCGGAACGGCGTTGACCATTCCGAGCACCTTGACGATGTCCTCGACACGGTCGAGATCGCCGCCGAGCGCGTCCTGCATTGCCGCGATCAGCACCAGGCCAACCTGCCGGGCATGCTGATAGCCCTCGGTGACCGAAACGCCGGCGCCAAGCTTGCCGCGTGGCATCTTGCCGCCGATTTCAGGCGGACCCTTGCCGGAGAGATAGAGCAGATTGCCGATGCGCTTGGCGTGGACGTAGTTCCCGATCGGCCCGCCGACTTTGGGAAGCGAAATTCCCAAATCGTTCAGCCGTCGCTCGATCTGCATCGTTACCTCTCCACTGCCGCTGGCAGCGCATCATAACCAAAAGCAGCAGCGTTATCAGCGGCAATGGTATTGAGCAATCTCGGCGCTGCCGTCCTGAGTTTCGGAGACGAGCTCGGCGGATTTCTCCCACGACTCGCAGTGCAGCTGGGCGAGTTGGTCCGCCGCAGCCGACGGCGTCGTGTCCGAGTACCAGCGCAGAGAGATCTCCGTCGGCGAATGGCTGAGCGTCCAGGGCGGGCCGGTGCACCCGGCGAGGGCAGCCAATGCTGCAATCTCCGCAGCCCCTATCGCTAGGCCTAGCTTCGACATCGACACCTCGCTGGCTTTGCTTTCGGCTCGGTCGCCTTTCGGCTAACGCCCAGCAGGCGTCGACGGTTCACCTGCGACGCTGGTCGCCCGGATAACCTGGGCGGGTCACTTCTCCGGCAAGCCGGCGCGACGCAGTCCGGGAAAATAGGTGGCTTCGGCAAAAGCCCGGATCTTGGGGTTGTCGTACAAGCTCGATTTTTCGACTTGCGCCAGGTTCGCATAACCCGGGCTCAGCTGCTGCGCTTCAGCAAGCTCCTTGCGGGCGCGCTCGGTATCGCCTTTGAGTGCGTAAGCGGCGGCGAGATAGGCATGGACAAACGGCAGGCGGGCATTTTCGTTGCGCGCTTGTTCCAGCCAGACGAGCGCCTCGTCGGTCTGAGACTGGAGCAGCTTCGCGACGCCGACCCGACCATGCCAAACGGCAATGCCGGGTTCGTGCGGACTGAGACGGATGGCCTGCTCAAAGTAAGGTTCCACCGCATCAACCGATCCGGTCAGAAACTTACACCAGCCGACATGGGCATAAAGAGGGGCGCGGCTGCGATCGAGGGCGATCGAGGTTTCATATTCGGGAATGGCTTCTGCGCAGCGCCCTTCCGCACGGAGCACCTGGGCCTTTGCGGCATGCGCCATCGGGCTGTTCGGCGTCGCTGCCAGCGCCTCGTCCGCCAGCTGTCGAGCGCGCCGCAGGTCGACGCTCGGAAAATCGCTAAGCTCGTCGAGGACCCTGACCGCCAGCACCACCGCGAGCCAAGCCTGCGCATCGGCGGCGTGCGGATCGAGCGCGTGCGCTGTCTCGAAATCGCGCACGGCCTCGTCATAGTTTTCGCGCGATATCGGCTTGGTCAGCTGGGCGCGCCCGCGCAGAATATAGTCGAGCGCGTCGGGATGGGCGATCGGACGGCCAGCTTCGGCGATTGCCAACTGCGATTGGAGCGCGCGGGCGATCCGCTCGGTGATCTCGTTCTGCAGCGCGAACAGATCGCCGAGGTCGCGGTCGAACCGTTCCGCCCAGAGCTGCCGGTCGGTTGCGGCATCGACCAATTGTACGTTGACTCGAACCTCTTTGGCCGAGCGCTGAACACTGCCTTCAAGGACGTAGCGCACGTCGAGCTCGCGCCCGATCTTCTTGGCGTCGACCGCTTTCCCCTTGTAGGTGAAGGCGGTGTTGCGGGCGATCACCACGCTGCCTTCGATCCGCGACAAATCGGTCGTCAGATCGTCGGTGATGCCGTCTGCAAAATATTCCTGGTCCGGGTCGTTGCTGAGGTTGGTAAAGGGCAGTACCACCATTGATAGCCGAGGCGCGGACACGTTCGTTACCGCTGACGGCCCCGACCGCAGCCACCACGCTGCGCCAGCCGCAATCAACGCGAGGACGGCGACGGCCGCAAGACCGATAACGAAACGTCGTCCTCGCCATCCGCGGGTGCCGGCCGCCAAAGCCGACGAGTGACCAAAGCTCTCGTCGACCTTGAAAGCGCGCACCGGCTCGGCGATGTTTTTTACTCGCTGCTCGCCGAGCGTGGTGAAGCCGACCGGTAACCTCGTTCCGATCTGATCGCGCACGGCGCCGGACAGACAGACCCCGCCGGGCTCGGCCAGGGCCTCTAGCCGAGCAGCGATGTTGACGCTGTCGCCGTAGAGGTTAGATCCTTCGACGATCACGTCACCGACATGGACGCCGATGCGGAACCGCATTTGTTCTTCCGGAGCGCGGTTGGCATTTTCCTCGGCGATCGCCTGCTGCACCGCGACCGCACATTCCACAGCATCGACGGCACTGGCGAAATCCGCGATTACGCTGTCGCCGGCGGTATTGAAAATACGACCGTGATGAACCTCAACCAGATGGTCGAGGATTGCCCGATAGGCTTGGAGCTGGCGCAAGGTGCCAACCTCGTCGACGCCCATCAGGCGGCTGTACTCGGCGACGTCGGCGGCAAAGATGGCCGCGAGCTTCCGCTCGACCCCCTGGCCTTCTACCACTTGGCTCTCCTCAAGGGGGCTCCCCCACGAAACAATCGGTTTAGCGCAGGTAATATAGCATTTTTATTGGCTATCGGACTACTCGACTCGGCGCCGCCGGGATCGCCCATTCCGGGAGACAGGCGATGACGCGTGATTTCGACGGTTACGTTGCCGACATTCCTTATCTGCGCGACTTCAAGCCGATGCTGGCTCCCGCCTGGCTCGACCATGTGGCGCTCGTCTGCGGGGTCGATCCACCCACGCGCGCGAACGGCTTCACCTGGTGCGACCTCGGCTGCGGCCAGGGGGTGACCGCAGCGATCCTCGCGGCTACCCATCCGCGCGGAACATTTCACGGCATCGACATGATGCCGGTGCATATCGAGCATGCCCGGCGGCTCGCGGCCGCGGCGACGATCGCGAATGTGCGCTTTCACCCCGTCGATTTCGCCACCGCGGTCGGTCTCGACTTGCCGCCATTCGACTACCTCGTCGCCCACGGCGTCTACAGCTGGGTCGACGCCGAAGGCCAAGCCGCGTTGCAGCGGTTTATCGACCGCCACCTCAAACCCGGCGGGCTCGTTTATGTCAGCTACAATGCGATGCCGGGCTGGACACGCGACCTGCCCTTTCAGCGCCTCGTGCACGAGTTCGGACGGACCTTCGCCGGCTCCAGCGCTGCGCGCTTTGCCGCTGCGGTCGAGATCGTCCGCACGATGGCCGCAGCGGGCGTACCGGCACTGGCGCCGAGCCTTACCCTCGCCGAGCTGAAAGCGCGCCCGGAAGATTACACCCCGGCCTATCTTGTCCACGAATTCATGCACGCTGCCTGGCGGCCGCTCTATGTAACCGAGGTGCGCGCCGCGATGGCGACGATTGGCCTCGCCCCAGTAGGCTCCGCGACACTGATCGAGAACTTCGATCGGCTGGCGCTCAGCGACAGCGCGCGTGAGACGCTGGCGTGCATCGCCGACCCGGATCTCCGCGAACTTACCCGCGATTTCTTCCTCGACCAGCGCCTGCGATGCGATGTTTTCGATCGCGGGAACCGACGCCTGGACCCGGAGGAAAGTGCCGAACGGCTGCTGGCGAGCCCTTTTGCGCTGGCCCGCCCTGCCGCCGCAATCCGCTACGCAACCACGACGCCGGCCGGCGCTCGCGCCTATGACACACCGACGGCGCGGAAGATCATCGCCGCGCTGCTGTCCGGCCCCCGCCCACTCGCCGGCCTCGCGCCCGCGTCCGAGCTTCTCGAAGCTATTTTGACCTTGTGCGCCGCTGGCGACGCGATGCCGGTCGAACCCACCCGTGAGGCGGTTGCGAAGCTCAACCGCGCGATCTGGCGACAGCTCGACGGCCCCGAAGAGATCCGCTGGCTGGCTTTGCCCTGCGGGACCGCCCTCGAAACCGACCGCGGCCTGCTGCGCTTGCTGCGCGACGGCGCGAAAATCGATGACGAACTCTACCCCGGCTGGCGCGGATTCCTCGCTTCACATGGCGTCTTTGCTCAATAGAGCACCGACGGCAGATAGGCGCCGTCCGGCTCGTTGTAGAGACCGACGGTCATCAGGGTCATCTGATGCACGAGGCGCAGGCCCCGCTGCAGGCACCAGCGAAACAGCTCGCCATTGCGCGTCGGCAGTAAGAACCCGCCACCTTGGAAGCTGGATGCGGCGCCGATTAGTGCCTGCAAGCCTTGGTTCGTCTCGGCGACGGCATGGCCGAAAAATGCAATCTCGCTGGCATAGGCCGTGATCTTGCCGAGATGCTCGACGATGCGCGCGGCGCCCCGGCCGATCGCATCTCGCAATTCGTCCTCGCGGTCGTGGCCGTGGACCTGCCGGCAAAGTGCATTGCACGCCACGAGATCCGCTGCAACCGCCGGGCGCACATCATAGCCGGCCAAGCGGATGCCCAATCGGGGGCCTTCCATCTTCGAGCATGGCTCGCGGGTCTCGAAGCCGAGCTTGGTATAGAGACACAGCGAGCGGTTGTGATAGGCCGATTGCAGCAGCCTGACACCTGCGGCGCGGCGCCCCGCCTCGCGTTCCAAGATTGCGAGCATCAGCCGCCGGCCGATCGACTGGTCCTGGACCGCTGGTGCGACGCTGATCGGACCGATGCCGGCGATGACGCCCCGTTCGTCGACAAAGTTGCTGCCGACGGTCGCGCCATCCTGCTCGGCGACAACCGAGTAAAAGCCGCGATGCGACAGCAACGTTTTCATCAGCCCGACCGCAATTTCCGGCGAGGGGAAATCCCACGGGAAATTATGCTGGCTCGAGATCGCCTTGAAAGCCTCGAACGCGACCACGCCGCAGGACTCGGCATCCGCGAGCGTGCCCGGACGTAGGATCACCGCCATTGCTGCCCCTCCCCACTAGTTTGCGGTGTTGTAGAGCAAATCGATGAATAAACTTGCCAGTTTGGCAAGCCCGGCGATTGGTCCGCACTTGCCCTTAGCGCGCCATCGGCGGATTATCGTATCCGGTTTGCTGCCGCCGCAGGCGCAGTGTTGTTTGATTTCGATGTAGAGGAGCGCACCCGATGCTGTCACCCGAAGACAACGAACTGGTCACCCGTATCGGGCCAGAGACGCCGATGGGCGAGGTAATGCGGCGCTACTGGATCCCGGCGCTGCTGACGCGTGAACTGCCTGAGCCGGATTGTCCGCCGGTCCGCGTTCAGCTCCTCGGCGAAAAGCTCGTCGGGTTTCGCGACAGTGAGGGCCGGATCGGACTCGTCGACGAGTTCTGCCCGCATCGCCGCGCCTCGCTATGGTTCGGGCGCAACGAGGAATCCGGATTGCGCTGTATCTACCACGGCTGGAAATTCGACGTCGACGGCAAGTGCCTGGAGCAGATGAACGAGCCCGAGCCATTCTGCAGCAAGGTCCGGCTGACCGCCTATCCGACGGTCGAGATGGGCGGCGTGATCTGGGCGTATATGGGGCCGCGCGACAAGATGCCCGCTCCACCCGCCTTCGAATGGACGCAGGTGCCGGAAACTCACCGCCACGTCTCGAAGGTGTGGGAGGAGTGCAACTGGCTGCAGGCGCTCGAAGGCGGCATCGACACCTCGCACGCGCCGATCCTGCATCGCACGATCACCCCGAACACCACCCGCCCCGGCATCCCTGTTCAAGGACCGTTTGTTCGCGGCCGGGCGCCATTGCTCGAAGTCGACGTCACCGATTACGGCTACCGTTATGTCGGGATCCGGCCGCTCGACGAAGACAAGACCTACGTCCGCTCTTACCATTTCGTCATGCCGTTCACCCAGATCCGGCCGCAGCAACTCGGGCGCGCGCTGGGCGGCGGTGATCGCACCAACATCGCCGGGCATATCTGGGTCCCGATCGACGACGAGAACTGCATGGTCTGGAACTGGATGTACAGCTTTGGCGAAGAGGGCCTGAGCGACGACGACCGGATGGAGCGCGGCAACGGCAACGGCCCGGACTATGTCGAGACCTCGGGCGAGTTCCGCTCATTCCGCAACAAGCGCAACAACTGGATGATCGACCGCCAGGTGCAAAAGCACGAGACTTTCACCGGCATCGACGGCATCAACACTCAGGACCGCGCGGTGCAGGAGGGCATGGGGCCGATCGTCGACCGCTCCAAAGAACATCTGGGGCCGGCCGACCGGGCGATCATCGCCACCCGGCGATTGCTGCTGGACGCGGTCAAGACCGTGCAGGCGGGCGGCAACCCGCCGGGGGTCGACACTAGCTATTATTCGGCGCGGGCGATCGAAAAGATCTTTCCGCGGCAGGAAACCTGGCGCGAGACCGTGTTGCCCGAAATGTACGCCGAAGAGCTCCCGGTCGCGGCGAAATAGCGGCGGCAGCTTAAGCCCTCGCTAACTTTAAACTGCGAGGGTCCCCACGCGTAACGGCGCCGGCAAGCGCCGTTCCCGCACGCGTGGAGGATGGCGGACATCGCGGCGGTTGATCATCTATCGGGACCGGGTATAGGGCCGACAGCGGCGCGGTCGTGGCCCGGGCGGCTACTTCCGTCGTGGCCGCTGATCGTGGCGCTCCTCGCTATCGACCGGGCATTGTGCCAACCGCGGGCGCTGCTGCGCGACCCCGATACATATCTTCACATCGCCGCCGGCCGCTGGATGCTGGCGCACGGCGCGCTGCCGCTACACGACCCGTTCTCTTACACCTTCGCCGGCGTGCGGTGGGTCCCGCATGAATGGCTGGCCGAGATCGTGCTGGCGGTGGTCTATCGCGCTGCCGGGTGGAGCGGGCTGGTGCTGCTGACCATCGCCTGCTTTGCCATCGGCCTGGCGTTACTGACCCGCTTCTTGCTGCGCTGGGCCGAGCCCTTCTCGGCATTGATCGCAGTGGCGCTCGCCGCGACCCTGGTCGAAAGCCATCTGTTGGCCCGGCCGCATTTGTTGGCATTGCCCTTGTTGGTACTGTGGTCGGGCGCGCTCTTCGCGGCGCGAGACACCGGCTCGGCGCCACCTTTTCGCCTGCTGCCGCTGATGGTGCTTTGGGCCAATCTGCACGACAGCTATTTGTTCGGGCTTCTCCTCGCCTTCTACCTTGCGGCGGAGGCCGTGCTGGCCGGGCCGCGCCGGATCGAGGCGCGACGCTGGGGCTTGTTCGCCGGCCTCGCGCTCGCCGCCGCCCTTGCGACCCCAAACGGCTTTGCCGGCCTGATCGAGCCGTTCCGGCTGATGGCGATGCCGGCGTTGGAATCCTCGTTCATCGAGTGGCGCAGCCCGGATTTCCAGGATTTTCAGCCGCTCGAAATCATGTTGCTGGGACTGATCGTGCTCGGCTTGACGAGTGGGGTCAAGGCGCCGGCGACGCGGGTGCTGGTGCTGGTAGGGCTGTGCCACATGGCGCTTGCTCATACCCGCCATGCCGATCTTCTCGGCCTCGTCGGCCCGCTCGCGGTCGCGGGATCGTTGGGGCCGCAATTGGCCGCCGCAATCCGCTCGGCGCCGGTGTCGTGGGTCAGCCGTGCCGCAGCTCGCCTTGCCGAACCGGCCGCCGCCCAGGCGGTGGCGCTGACTTTCGCCGTCGCGCTGGCGTTAAGCCTGCCATTGGTGCTGCGGCCGATCGTGCGCACCGAGGATGCGGTGACCCCAGCATCGGCGCTCGCCGCCGCCGCGCGCCTCGGGCTGTCGGGGCGGCTCTTCAACAGCGAGGCTTTTGGCGGCTACCTGATCTTTCGCGGGATCCCAACCTTTATCGACGGTCGCATCGAGCTGTTCGGCAACGCGTTTCTCGCCCGCTACCTCGATGCCGAAAACGGCGACGAACGCGTTCTCGGCAACCTTCTCGACAGCTGGAAGATCGGCTGGGCATTGCTGGAGCCGCGGCAACGTGCGGTCGGCGGTCTTGACCATCTGCCGGGTTGGCGGCGCGTCTACCGGGACGCGCGCGCCGTTATCTACGTTCGCACCGCCCGACAGGCCGGCCAGCCGTCGCCATGACCATCGAGGCCCGCCTAACCTCCGCCTAAGGCGTCGATTTCGGCGTCTTCCGGGAAACGTCCCAGCTGCTTCTTGGAAAAGGCGAGCTTTCCGTCGACGGTGATCTCGAACACACCGGCGACCCCCTTAACCAGCTCGACTTCGGCGCCGTACTTTTCTTCGAGTCGCGCCCTCGCACGGAGGGCCCTGGGTAGGTAGTTTCAAGGTACGCAGTATTCGATCCTGACCTTCATCGCGGGAGCCTCCTGGCAGAAACCACGATAACAATCTAGCACGCTCTACCGAAAGCCGCCATTATTCCGCCTCGATAGCTTCATATATATACAACGGATGTCGTCGGCGCGCCTGGCAATGATCACCGGTAGACAAACCGAGCCTGAGCCTTGGCACATGCGCCGCTGAGATGTTTAACCTAAGCACCGACGAGATCGAGGCGGTGCGGCTCAGCCTGCGGGTCGCGTTTTGGGCGATGCTGTGGAGCATGCCGTTTGGTCTCGCCGCGGCACTGGTGCTGGCGCGTGGGCGATTCTGGGGCAAGAGCCTGCTCGATGGCGCCATCCACCTGCCGCTGGTTATGCCGCCGGTCGTCACCGGCTATCTGCTGCTGTTGTTGTTCGGTAACAACGGCCCGCTCGGCCGCTTCTTCGCCGCATTCGGCATCGTCTTCGCCTTTCGCTGGACCGGTGCCGCCCTGGCAGCGGCAGTGACGGCGTTTCCGCTGATGGTCCGGGCGATGCGGCTGTCGCTCGAAGCGATCGACCGCCGGCTCGAAGAAGCGGCCGGCACCCTTGGCGCCCGGCGCATCTTTGTGTTTCTGCTGGTAACACTGCCGCTGATGATGCCGGGGATCGTCGCCGGCATGGTGCTGTCCTTCGCCCGCAGTCTCGGCGAGTTCGGCGCAACGATCACCTTTGTCTCCAACATTCCGGGCGAAACCCAGACCGTCCCCTTGGCGATTTACGCCCTGACCCAGACCCCCGGCGGCGATCCTGCGGCGCTGCGCCTGACCGTCGTCTCGGTCACGCTGGCGATGCTGGCGCTGCTCGCCTCCGAGATTCTGGCGCGGCAAATCGGCCGCCGCCTTGCAGGAGACTGAGCTAGTGCTTGAAGTCGATATCGAGCACCGGCTCGGCGCCTTTGCGCTCGACATCCACTTTGCGAGCGGGCGCGGCCTGACCGCCCTGTTCGGTCGCTCGGGGGCGGGCAAGACCTCGGTCGTCAACGCCATCGCCGGGCTGATCCGGCCACAACGCGGCCGCATTGCCGTTGACGGAGCGGTATTGCTCGACACGGAGCGCGGAATTGTCATGCCGGTCCATCGCCGCCGGATTGGTTACGTGTTCCAGGAAGGCCGGCTATTTCCGCATCTGACAGTGCGCCAGAACCTGTTGTTCGGCCGCTGGTTCGCGCCGCGCGGGGAAGCGGCGGTCGGAATCGACGACGTCGTCGATCTGTTGGGGATCGGGCCCTTGCTGAAGCGCCGCCCCGGCCGGCTGTCGGGCGGCGAAAAGCAGCGAGTGGCGATCGGCCGCGCGCTGGTGGCGAACCCGCGCCTGTTGCTGATGGACGAGCCGCTGGCCTCGCTCGACGCCGCGCGCAAGGACGAAATCCTGCCCTATCTCGAACGCCTGCGCGACGGCGCGATGGTGCCGATCGTCTATGTCAGCCACGCCGCCGCGGAAGTTGCCCGACTGGCCACGACGATCGTGTTGATCGCGGAGGGAAGTGTGCGGGCGGTCGGGCCCGTGGCCGAGGTGATGGGGCAGGCCGGCCTTTATCCGTTGGCCGGTGGCTTCGAGGCCGGCGCGGTGCTCACGGTCGTGGTCGCGGCGCAGGACACGCGCTGGGGACTGACTGAACTGGTCGGCGGCTTCGGACGACTGACGGTGCCGCGGCTAGATCTCCCGGTCGGGACCCCGTTGCGGGTGCGCATCCGCGCCCGAGACGTGATCCTGGCGCTCACCCGGCCCGCCGGGATCAGCGCGCTCAACGTACTGGCCGGCGAGGTCGAAGTACTGGTTCCGATTGGGGAGGGGGCGCTCGAAGTCCAGCTTCGCCTGGGGCCCGAACGATTGCTGGCGCGGGTCACGCGGCGTTCGGGCGAGGCGCTCGGCCTCGAACCCGGACGGCAAGTCTTCGCGCTGATCAAGACCGTGGCGATCGACCGGCGCAACTTCGGCCGCGACGGCGAGACCGCCGATTTCGATCAGGAAGTCGAAGTCTTCGACAGCTGAATCAGGGTGCGCAACGCCGACAGGCCGATACCGGCGCCGATCGCGCGGTCGAGGCTGGCCGGGAGTTGCATTCGAGCCCCGCTTGGCACGAATCCTGATAGACTGAATTGGAGCGATCCTGCGGAGTGTCGCAACCGCTTCCGCGCGGCCATGCTTGGAATAGGCTGACTATCGAGAAGGAAACAACATGCTCCCGACCCCAGGTTTTCACCACATCCACCTGAACTCGGTCGATCCCGACAAGGCGATCGGGTTCTACACTCGCCAGTTTCCGACGACCACGAAGGGCAGCTGGGGTGGCGTTCCGGCGCTCGAATCGCCGAACGACGTCTTGGTGCTGTTCACAAAGGTCGATGAGCCGCCGGCGATGGAGCCGCAGAGCGCGATCTGGCATTTCGGCTGGCACGTCACCGATGCCCGCCGTTGCCTCGAAACCTACAAGGACCGGCCCGAGATCGAGCTGTTGCCGCTCTACACCACCGATGAAGGCGGCTCGGTACTGATATCAAGCGACACCTGGCCCAGCATCGGCAACGTGCTCGGTCTGACCAAGGCGCAGATCGCCGAGTCCAAGGCGAAAGGCGTCAAGCCGGCGGGTGGCGGCGGGTTCTCGTATATGCGAGGCCCCGACCATGCCTTAGTCGAATATGCCGGCAACCATCCGACCGAGCGCTTCAACCACGTGCACCTGTACCAGGAGGACCCGATCGGCGCGCTCGAATGGTATCAGAAGCACCTGAACGCGCCGCTGCGGCCGGGCTACGCCCCGACACCGGCGAGTGAGACCGGCGGCAAGGTCGTGCGCGGACCGGACCGCACCTGGCCGGCGCTGAACCGCGAAGGGATGTTCCGCTCACCACGCGCCGGCGTGGAGTTCGGGGACGTATCGATGATGTGGTACGCGAACCAGGGCGACCAGCCGCTGGTTAGCTCGCGCGGCCAATTGCAGGACCATATCGCGCTGAGCGTCGCCGATCTCGACGCCTGGACCGACAAGCTCCGGAGTGAAGGCGTCACCTTTCTCGAACAGCCCTACCAGCTCGGCGACACGCGCGCGCTGATGATCGAAGGCCCCAGCCGCGAAGCCATCGAGCTGGTCGAGGTCAGATAGTCCGAGAGCAGCATCATTTCTCTGTTCCATGTCATACCGGCGAAGGCCGGTATCCATGACAGAAATTGGTCGTGGCCGCCGCTGGGACGACGATCGCGAGACTGGGGTGAATCAATCACCTATTGACGGCTTGACGGCGTGCAGCAGCCGGGTTAGGAAGCGGTGATCGTGGTGGATTTGAGCCGACCGGCTTGCGGCCACGTTAAAGAAGCGCTAAAAGGTCGGGAGTTCTGAAAGGAGCCCTGGCCCGCGCGGGACCGGGGCTTTTTTGTTGCCCGGAATTGGTGCGGCCTCGGAATGGAGAGACCTGCCGATGACCAAACCCGTCCTACCCCCCGACCTCGCCGCCACCGTCGCGCCGGCCACGATCCTGGTACGCGGCGGCGCCACCCGCAGCCCGCATGACGAGACCTGCGAAGCGCTGTACATGACCTCGGGCTTTGTCTACGACGATGCCGCCGCGGCCGAAACCGCTTTTGCCCAGGAGGGGTCGCGCTACGTCTATTCGCGCTACCGCAATCCGACGGTGGCGATGTTCGAGGAGCGGCTGCGGTTGCTCGAAGGGGCGGAGGCCTGTCGCGCCACCGCCAGCGGCATGGCGGCGGTGTTCGCCGCGCTGCTGTGCCGTTTGCGCGCCGGTCAGAAGGTCGTGTCGAGCCGGGCGTTGTTCGGCTCGTGCCATTACATCGTTTCCGAATTGCTGCCGCGCTGGGGCATCGAAACTGTGCTCGTCGACGGGCGCGATCTCGGCGCCTGGGAAGCGGCGCTGGCCGGCGGTGCGGCGCTCGCTTTTTGCGAAAGCCCGTCGAACCCGGCGATGGAGATCGTCGACCTCGCCGAGGTGGCGCGCCTGACCCACCGCGCCGGCGGCCTCTTTGTCGTCGACAACGTCTTTGCCACGCCTCTGCTGCAAAAGCCGCTGGCGCTCGGCGCCGACGTCGCCGTCTATTCGGCAACCAAACACATCGACGGGCAGGGGCGCAGTCTCGGCGGCGCGATCCTCGCCTCGGAAAAGTTCATCAAGGACGATCTCGGCCTGTTCTACCGGCATACCGGGCCGTCTTTGAGCCCGTTCAACGCCTGGCTGCTGCTGAAAGGGTTGGAGACTTTGGAGCTGCGCGTCGATCGGCAATGCCGCACCGCCGCCGCCGTAGCGCACGCACTCGAAGCCCATCCGAAGGTCACCCGGGTGCTCTATCCTGGGCTGCCGAGCCACCCGCAATACGAACTGGCCCAGCGCCAGATGAAGCAGGGCGGCAGCCTGGTCTGCTTCGACGTCGCTGGCGGCAAAGAGGAATGCTTTCGGTTTCTCGATGCGTTGCGCCTCGTCGACATCTCGAACAATCTCGGCGATTCAAAGAGCCTCGTCACCCATCCGGCGACGACGACGCATTCCCGGCTCAAGCCGGAAGCGCGGGCCGAGCTCGGCATCGGCGACTCCCTGGTGCGCTTTTCGGCCGGGCTCGAAGCCGAGGCGGACCTGCTTGACGACATCGAGAACGCGCTGCAACGCGTTTGACCGGGGGTCTGCGGCCGCCCCAATCCCAGGTCAGACATGGATGGCGCGGCCGTCGACGGCGAGGGCCGCTTCCTTCATCGCTTCGCTCAAGGTCGGGTGGGCGTGACAGGTACGGGCGATGTCCTCGGCCGCGGCGCCGAATTCGATCGCCAACGTCGCCTCGGCGATCATCGTGCCGGCGTCGGGACCGATGATGTGCACGCCCAGGACCCGGTCGGTCGCGCTGTCGGCGAGGATCTTGACAAACCCCTCGGTGTCGCCATTGGTGCGGGCGCGCGGCGTGGCGCTGAATGGGAATTTGCCGGCGCGGTAAAGGGTCCCCGCCGCCTTCAGTTCCTCCTCGGTGCTGCCGACCGAGGCGACCTCGGGCCAGGTGTAGACCACTGCCGGGATCGCATTGTAATCGATCGACAGTTTCTGCCCGGCAAGCCGCTCGGCCAACGCTGCGCCCTCCTCCATGGCCTTGTGCGCCAACATCGGCCCGCGAATTACGTCGCCGATTGCGTAGATCCCGGGCACGCTGGTGGCAAAGCCATCATCGACCACAACCCGGCCCTGGGCATCGCGCGCGATCCCGATGGTTTCCAGCCCCAACCCCTTGGTGTATGGGCGCCGGCCGATCGCCACCAGCACCGCGTCAGCGGAAAGGCTCTCGCGTTCGGCGCCCTCGATCTCGATGGTCACGCCGTCGCCCGCTTCGCGGATCTCGGTTACCCTGGCGCCGAGCTTGAACTCGATCCCTTGACGGGTCAGGACCCGTTGCAGAGCGGTTGCGAGCTCCCGGTCCATATTCGGCACGATCCGGTCGAGCAGTTCGACCACCGTCACTTTGGCGCCTAGCCGCTGCCACACCGAGCCCAATTCGAGCCCGATATAGCCGCCGCCAATAACGACGAGCCGGTTCGGCACATGATCGAGCGCCAAGGCCCCGGTCGAAGAAAGAATGCGCTGCTCGTCGATCGCGACACCCGGCAGCGGCGCGCTTTCCGAGCCGGTGGCGATAACGATCGACCCGGCCGCGATTTCGTGCTCGGCGCCATCAGCGCGGGCGACGGCAACTTTCCCAGGCGCGGTTATACGCCCGAAACCCTTGAGCCAGTCGACCTTGTTCTTGCGGAACAGGAACTCGACGCCGCGGGTCAGAGTGGTTACCACCCGATCCTTGCGCGCCATCATCGCGCCGAGGTCGAGCCCAACGTCGCCGACTTTGATCCCGTGCTCGGCGAGAGCGTGCCGGGCTTCGGCGAATTTCTCCGAGGATTGCAGCAATGCCTTGGACGGGATGCAGCCGATGTTGAGGCAGGTCCCGCCGAGGCTGTTGCGGCCCTCGACGCAGGCCGTCTGGAGCCCAAGCTGCGCTGCCCGGATCGCCGCGACATAGCCGCCCGGCCCGGCCCCGATGATGACGACGTCGTAGCGATCGGGCATGACCGTTCGACCGGTCGACGACCCTCAATGCGCGATCAGAACCGGCACCGCCGCCGCTGTTTGCAGCACGTGCTGAGTAAAGCCGCCGAACATCCATTGGCGCAACCGACTGTGGCCGTACCCTCCCATTACCAGCAGGGCCTGGTGCTCGGCCGCGGCGGCGAGCATGGTATCGGCCGGGCTGCGCCCATCCGGCTGTAGTCGGTTGGCCGAGACCTCGATCCCCCGCCAGCGCAAACTGGCCATCAGCCGGCTTCCTTCCTCGCTCGACGAGTTCTCTTCTTCCGAGACGGTCAGGATCATGATCCGTTTGGCCAACGCCACAAACGGCAACGCTGCGGTCACCGCATGGGCGGCCTCGCGCGTCGCTTTCCAGGCGATGACGATGGTCTCGGGCACGCTGGTCATCGGCGTAGCGGTCGGGATTAGTATCGGGCGGCCGCTTTCTAGCAAGGCGGCCTCGATCGTCTCCGGAGCAAGGCCGTCGCCATCGGCGGAGCGCCCGATGACCATCAGATCTGCCGCGCGCCCATACTCGGCAACCCAATAGGTTTCGGTGCCGATTTGCCGCGTCCACTGCGCCGACGGACCCGAGGGGCCGGGTGGGGTATCGACCATCGCCAGCCCTTCACTGGCGCAGAACTGCTCGAACATTTGTCTCGCCCGCGCCTCGAGACGGTCTGCCCCCTCGTCGAGGCTCTCGACCAGGCTGCCGGTCATTGCCGCACCGCTGGCGTCCGACGCCAGGCCGATCGCCACCGCCGCCGCGTCGAGGCGAACATGGAGAAAATCGAGATGGGCAGCAAACCGGCGGGCGACCGCAAGGGCCGCGGCAAAAACCGCCGCATCCTTATCGGTTCCGGTTGCGGGAACGAGAATGGTCTTGATCATCGGAGCTCCTTTGGCGCACCCCAGCCGCCAGGGTGAGATTACCGCAAATTCGCGGTCCGGCGACATGGGATCGCCTGCGCTGCCGCGTCGGGGTCAGCGGTGCGAAGGGGGTAAGGGGTTATGAGCGAGCTGTCCGGCGCCGCGATCCTGCTGCTGATCCTGCTCGGCGGCAGCGCACTCGGCGTATTCGTCCGGCGGTTTCTGTCCGAGCGTCATCGCAGCCCGGAGACGAACGATTTGATCCGGTTGGTGGTTACGATGCTGGTGACCTTTGCCGCCTTGGTGCTGGGATTGCTGACCAGTTCGGTCAAGGCGTCGTTCGACGCCGTCGACACTGATCTGCGTGGCGTCGCCATCCAGCTGATCCAGCTCGACCGCTCGCTGCGCATCTATGGCAGCGAAACCCTACCGGCGCGGATCCTGCTGCGCAGCTATACCGCGGCGAAAATCGCGGCCACTTGGGCCGATGAGCCGGCGCCACCAGGGAATTATTATCCCAAAAATCCGCGCAGCCCGAGCGGCGAGGAAATTGAAAACACCGATTTGGGGCGACTGCTGACAGAACTCGAAACCGACCTGCGTGACCTTCGTCCGCTGGATCCGATGCACCGGCAGCTTTCCTTGACCATTCTCAACCAGTTCGAGCTGTTGATGCGAATGCGCTGGAAAGTGATCGAGGAGTCTCACAACTCGATCTCGATCCCCTTCTACGGCGTGCTCACCTTTTGGCTGGTGATCGTGTTCGCCAGCTTCGGATTGAGCGCGCCGCGAAATCTGCTGTCCTACGTTACGATCACGCTGGGGGCGTTATCGATCGCCTCGGTGATTTTTGTCTTGCTGGATCTCGACACGCCGTTTAGCGGGCTGTTTATGGTATCGAGCCAACCGATGCGCGATGCACTCGCCCAGCTCAGCCGATAGAGACGAGGGCGGCTCGGCAGGGCTAAGATCGGCGGCGCGAAATCTGCGCATCGGAGGCAGCCATGCCCAATTTCCTAACCCTCGACGACATCGATGTGCGCGGCAAGCGGGTGCTGTTGCGCGCTGATCTCAATGTCCCGGTGAAGGACGGCAGGGTCACCGATGCGACCCGCATCGAGCGCCTCGTGCCAACGATCGAGGCGCTGCTCGGCAAGGGTGCGGCGGTCGTCGTAATGTCGCATTTCGGCCGGCCTAAGGGCCGGCCCGACCCGGCGCTGTCGCTGCGCCCGCTGATCGCGCCGCTGCGGCAGGCGCTCGGTGGCCGCGAGGTCAGTTTCGCCACGGACTGCATCGGCGAGCCGGCAAAGCAGGTCGTCGCCGCACTCCGGCCAGGACAGGTGGCGCTCCTCGAGAATCTCCGCTTTCACCCTGGCGAGGAAGCCAACTCGCCCGATTTTGCAAGGGCCCTTGCCGAACTCGGCGAGGTTTATGTCGACGACGCGTTCTCGGCGGCGCACCGCGCGCATGCCTCGATCGCAGCGCTCGCGCATTTGCTGCCGGCCGCCGCCGGCAAGCTGATGGAGGCTGAGCTCGATGCGCTGTCGGCGGCGCTCGAACATCCGGTGCGGCCGGTTCTGGCGCTGATCGGCGGCGCCAAGGTCTCGACCAAGCTCGACCTGTTGCGCTTTCTGCTCAGCAAGGTCGATGTGCTGGCGATCGGCGGGGCAATGGCGAACACCCTGCTGTACGCCCAGGGCACAGCGGTCGGCCGCTCGCTGTGCGAGCGCGATATGGCGGAGAACGCCCGCCAAATCATTGCACTCGCCGCCGAACGCAACTGCCGCGTCATTCTGCCTGAGGATGCCGTCGTTGCTGGCGAGCTCGTTTCCGGGGCCGCCGCGCAGACCGTCGCGATCAACGCGGTCGCCGACGACATGATGGTCCTCGACATCGGCCCCGCGACGGTGGCGCGCGTCGCCACCGCACTCGACGAGAGTCGAACCCTCGTCTGGAACGGGCCGCTCGGAGCTTTTGAGACCCCGCCTTTCGACCGCGGCACGCTGGCGGTGGCGAAGAAGGTCGCCGAACTCACCCGAATGGGACGGCTGCGCAGCGTGGCCGGCGGCGGCGACACGGTGGCTGCTCTCGCCGCCGCGGGGGTGACCGATCAGTTGTCCTATGTTTCGACCGCAGGCGGCGCCTTCCTCGAATGGCTGGAGGGGCGGGAATTGCCGGGCGTTGCAGCATTGGTCGCCGCTGCTCGCCAAGATTGACGCTGCTCCGGCCGCCCGGCACATTCCGCTGAACCACAGGAGATGCCGTATGCAGGCCTCGGAGGTCATGACCCGCAACATCGTGTCGATCGGGCGCGACGCGCCGATCCGCGACGCCATCCGGCTGATGCTCGACAACAAGGTGAGCGGCCTGCCGGTGGTGGATGCCGGCGGCAAAGTGATCGGAATCCTGACCGAAGGCGATCTGTTGCACCGCAGCGAGCTCGCCACCGAAAAGCATCACTGGCGGTGGCTCGAATTCGTGCTCGGGCCGGGGCGAATGGCGAGCGAATATGTCAGGACCCATGGGCGCGTCGTCGGCGAGCTGATGACCCACGAGGTCGTGACCATCGGCGTCGACACGTCGCTCGGCGACATCGTCGCCCTGATGGAGCATCACCACGTCAAGCGTCTGCCGGTAATCGACGGCGGTAAGCTTGCCGGCATCATCAGCCGCGCCGATTTGCTGGCCGCGCTCGGAAAAGCGCTCGACGCGCAGGCAGCCCCAGCGGCGAGCGACGAGGATATCCGCGCGCGAATTCTAGCCGAATTGGAAAAGGTCGAGTGGGCGCCGCGGGACGGGCTGACGATCGCGGTCGCCGACGGCGTCGTCGAGCTGAGCGGGGTCGTCTTCGACGAGCACGAACGCGAGGCGCTACGCGTCGCTGCCGAGAACATACCGGGGGTCAAGGGGATCTCGGATCGCCTGGTCTGGGTCGAGCCCGTTTCCGGGACCGTCATCGAGGCTACCCAGGAAGCTCCACAGACGATCGCGCCGCGCACCCGCTGAACATCGAACTTTGGGGAAGCGGAAGGGCGTGGTGGCGATATACCGCATCGGCATCGATGTTGGCGGAACCTTTACCGATCTCGTCGCAGTCGACGATCTCGGCAGGGCGACCCTAGAGAAGGTTCCCTCAACCCCCGACGATCCCTCGATCGGCGTGCTCGACGGGCTCGAACTGCTGGCGCGAAAACTCGGTTGCGGGCGTGCAGCGCTGCTGGCCGAGACCGACCGCATCATCCACGGCACCACCGTTGCAACCAACGCCCTGCTGGAGCGCCGCGGCGCGCGCGTCGGGCTGCTGACGACGGAGGGCCATCGCGACGTGATCGAGATGCGCGAAGGGCTCAAGGAGGACCGCTACAATCTGCGCTTGCCGCCGCCCGAGCAGTTGGTTCCGCGCCGGCTGCGGCTCGGGGTGCGTGAGCGTCTACGCGGCGACGGCAGGGTCGAGACGCCACTCGATCCGGCTTCGCTCGACCAGGCGATCGCCGCGCTCAAGCGCGAACGGGTCGAGGCGGTGGCCGTGTGCTATCTGCACTCTTGGCGCGATCCGAGCCATGAACGCGCCACCCGCCAAGCCGTCGAACGCGAGCTGCCGGGCGTTTATGTCTCGCTGTCCGCCCAGGTATTGCCGCAGATCAAGGAATTCGAGCGGGTCTCGACGACCGTGGTCAACGCCTATGTCGGGCCAGTTCTATCGCGGTATCTGGAGCGGCTCGAGCAGCGCCTCGCCGAGGCCGGGTATCGCGGGCCGACTTTGATCATTCAGTCGCATGGCGGTGTCGCGCCGATAGACGAGGCGGGCCGGCTGGCGGCGGGCGCCGTACTTTCCGGGCCGGCGGGCGGTGTCGCCGGCAGCGTCCATGCGGCGCGGCTGGTCGGCGCCGCCGATCTGATCCCGTTCGACATGGGAGGGACCAGCACCGACATCTCGCTGATCGTCTCGGGACGTCCGATCCTGTCGACCGGCCGCCGTGTCGCTGGCCAGGCGATCGCGTTGAACAGCCTGGACATCGCCAGCATCGGCGCCGGCGGCGGCTCGATCGCCCGGGTCGATAACGGTGGCATCCTGCATGTCGGCCCGCACAGCGCCGGCGCGGTTCCAGGCCCGGCCTGTTACCGCAACGGCGGCGTCGAGGCGACGGTCACCGACGCCAATCTGGTGCTGGGCTATCTCGACGAGGCGAGCTTTCTGGGCGGTCAGCGACGGCTCGACCGCTCCGCGGCTGAGGCCGCGGTGGACCGTATCGCCGCCGCACTCGGCACCAGCCGGCTCGCCGCGGCTCAGGGGATCCATCGCGTCGTCAACACGAATATGGCCGAGGGGGTGCGGTTGGTCTCGGTGCGCCGCGGCGTCGACCCCAGGCAATTCGCCCTGCTCGCCTTTGGCGGAGCCTCGGGGCTGCACGCGACCGATATCGCCCGCCAGCTCGACCTGACGCGAGTCATTGCGCCGAGGGTTGCGGCAGTGCTGTCGGCTTGGGGCATGCTCACCACCGATCTACGCTTTGAGGTCGCGCGCACCCATATCGGCGATACCCGCGCGCTTGACGGGGCCGCGATCAAACGGCTCTTCGACGAGATGGAGGCCGAGGGGCTGACGCGGCTGCGCGCCTCGTTCGACGGGCCGGCGCGAGCCGCGCGCTCGGTCGATATGCGCTACGGCGAGCAGGTGTTCGAGATTGCCGTGCCGCTCGACGATGTCGACTGGACCATGCCCGATCCGCTGGCGCAGATCGTCGAACGGTTTCACCGCCGCCACGAAGAGCTTTACACCTACTCCTCACCCGACCAGGAGACGGTCCTCGTCAATGCCCGCGTCGCCGTCGCCGGCATCCTTTCGGCATTGCCACAGGAGCCCTGTCTGCCCGAGGCGGAGCTGGCGAAGCCTCGCTGTGACCGACGGATCTGGCTCGACGCGTGGATCGTGGCCTCGGTCTGGGATTTCGACGCGCTAGTCCCTGCGCAAGTCATCGAAGGCCCCGCGATCATTGAATCCGCGATGACCACGGTGCTGTTGCGCCCCGGTGATCGCGCCACGATAACTCCGCTCGGTTGGATCGACATCGCCCTCTTTTCCCGCCGCCAAAGTCATGAGGGACTTTGGTCCGCCGTGGGAGCCAGTAGACGCTCTCGACCGGATCGGCTATCTGCTGAGCAGCGGTGACGCCCCCGAGCGACCCATCCGCCATGGTGGACGATCGGGCTTGGCAATGAGCCGCGATCCACACGCTGTCACGTTGAACAGGAGAAAATCCGATGATCACCCTCTATTTCTGGCCGACAGGTAATGGCAAGAAGACCGTCATTTTGCTCGAGGAGTTGGGAACCCCCTACACGATCAAGCCGATTAATATTGGTCGGGGGGACCAGCTCACCCCCGAATTCCTGAAAATATCTCCCAACGGCCGGATGCCGGCGATCGTCGACGACGAGCCGATGGGCGGCGGTGCTCCGATCTCGATCTTCGAATCCGGGGCAATCATGACCTACATCGCCGAGAAGGAGGGACGCTTCCTGCCGTCGGATCCGCGCGGCAAATACGATGTTGCTCAGTGGGTCAGTTGGCAGCTCGGCAATCAGGGCCCCAAGCTTGGCGAGCAGGGCCATTTCCGGCGGGCGCTCGAGAGCGGCAACAACGGCGACCTTTCCTACGCCATTCGCCGCTTTGACAATGAGACACACCGCATCTATGGGGTCATGAACCTCGGATTGTTCAACAAGCGGTATCTTGCGGCCGGCGAATACACGATCGCCGATATGATCTGCTATCCGTGGGCGTCGAGCTGGGCGACCCGCAAGATCGACATTGACGAATTTCCAAACGTCAAGCGCTGGCTTGAAGAAATCGGCGAGCGGCCGGCCGTCAAGAAAGCGATGGCGATGGGGCCGGAGTTCCGCGAGGACCCGGCGTCGATTAGCCCGGAGGAGCAGCTCCGTCGCAGACAACTGGTGGCCGACCAGCGGGCGCAATCGATCCCCGCGGAATGGATGCAAGCTGCGCAAGGGTAGTGTTCGATCCCCAGGGCTCAAAGGGCGGGTGACGGCCGCTTAGACGCCGATCACCCGCGCTCCGGCGGTTCGGAGACATCCGATCGGCGCCGCAATGCCGGTCGACCGGTTGCGGAGGAAGGTTCACGGGCGATTGTAGGGCGGAAATAATTCGTCGGGGTCATTGACCCATACGAACGGTATGCCGTGTTGATCGGCGCAATCAACAGCGTGCCGAAACTCTGTCTCGATCGTCGTATCGCGCCTGCTTTGGTCGATGACCATTCCGGCTGACTCGGCTCGAGGGAAAACGCCAGCTTCCCACAATGCGATTTGGATCGGTCGGGCTTTGGTCGACTTTGAATTCGATGTACCGTGCGCCGCCGGCCTCTTCCTTGCCTTCGATGATCGCAACCACTTGCCACTCCTGGATACGAACGGCTGCAATCGAAGCGTGTCACTGCAACCTGGCTGATTTTTAGTTGCCGTACCGACCGGAGACAAGATAGCGCGAGCGTGCGTCTACCTCACCGAAGTGCGGCGTTCGAAGACGCCGCTTAGCCGCCGTTGCTGTGCTTGTCCTTCCCACCAGCTATCTCCCGAGCGTAGGCTTGTGCCCGGCGACAAGGCCGACGGCCCGGGAGGGACGAGATGAAGCGAAGCACGGAGCGGATCCTTACAACCCATGTCGGCAGCCTGCCGCGGCCGCCGGATCTGCTCGAGATGATCCAGGCGAAAGAACGAGGCGGCCCCCTCGATGCCGAGGCCTATGCGAACCGAGTCGCGACCGCAGTCAAGGAGGTCGTGCACAGGCAAGCCGACAGCGGCATCGACATCGTCGCCGATGGCGAGATGGGCCGGTTCGGGTTCATCCCCTACGTCAACGAGCGCCTCTCCGGGATCGAGCCGCGCAAGAACCCAGGCGGCGAGGGCACTTGGGCGCGCTCGCGCGAGTACTTGGCGTTTCCCGAATACTACAGCTGGGCCGCGCAGATGCCGGGGACGGCGGGGAGGGCGCCGCCAACGCGATGGGTATGCACCGGCCCCATCGCTTACAAGGGGCACGATGCGCTGAAGCGCGATATCGACACCCTGAAGGCCGCGCTCGCCGGAATCGCGTGCGAGGAAGCCTTTATGCCGGCGGTGTCGCCGGCCCAACTCGCCGGATGGAACAGGAACGAATTCTACAAGACCGACGAGGAGTTCCGAGTGGCGGTGGCCGACGCGCTCAACGAGGAATACAAAGCGATCGTCGATGCCGGCCTCGTCTTGCAGATCGACGACCCGCAATTGGCGAGCCACTATACGACACACCCGGAGCTCGACATCGCCGAATGCCGCCGCTGGGCGAATGCGACGGTCGAGTTGCTGAATCATGCTTTGCGCGGCATTCCACCCGAGTGCGTGCGCTATCACACCTGCTATGGCATCAATATCGGCCCGCGCGTGCACGAGCTCGAACTGAAGCACATCGCCGACATCATGCTGGGCATCGATGCCGGCGCCTATTCGTTCGAGGCCGCCAACCCGCGTCACGAGCACGAGTGGCGGGTCTGGGAAACGGTCAAGTTGCCGGAGGGCAAGGTATTGATCCCGGGCATCGTCACCCATTCCTCCAACCTTGTCGAACATCCGGAGGCGGTCGCCCAGCGGATCGCGCGGTTTGCCGGCGTCGTCGGTCGCGAAAACGTCATCGCCGGCGCCGATTGCGGCTTCGCCAGTTTTTCGACTTCTTGCGAGGTCCACCCGAGCGTCGTCTGGACCAAGCTGGCGGCATTGGCGGAGGGAGCGCGCCTGGCCACGAAGGAATTGTGGGGCAAAGCCTGACCAGCCGGGGTGGCGCCGTCTTCGCGAACGGCTAGTCGGCAATGCTGGAGAGCGGGCGGGCGACGCTTTCCAGAGGCCGTCGCTCGGCCTTGACGCCGATTGCGAATTCGGTGATCGCGGCCGCGATCATCAGGCCTGCGCCGAGGAGGTAGCCGGCGAAAACCGCGCTGCGCTCGCCGGTGCCGACCAATATCCCGAACAGCCAGGGCGACACCACACCGCCTGTCGCGGTGCCGAGCGCGTAGAACAACGCAATGGCAAGTGCTCTTGCTTCGAGCGGGAAACTTTCGCTGACCGTCAGATAGGCGGAACTCGCGGCAGCCGAGGCGAAAAAAAGATGACCGTCCAGCAGGCGGTCAGCTGCACCGCGTCGAGCAGCCCTTCGCGGAACAGCCAGCCGACGATCGCCAGCAATATCCCCGAGAGCGCATAGGTGGCGCCGATCATCGGCTTGCGGCCGAGCGTGTCGAACAGCGGACCGAGCAACAACGGTCCGAGAAAATTGCCGAGCGCGAAAGGCAGGATATACCAGCCGACCGAGGCTGATGGGACCGCGTAGAAGCGGGTCAGCACCAAAGCGTATGAAAAGAAAATCGCGTTGTAAAAAAACGCCTGAGCGGTCATCAGCATCAGACCCAGGAACGCGCGCTGCGGATAGTCGCGCAGGATCGCCAGCACCATGTGCGCGACCGGCGTGCGCCGGGACACGGCAAGCCGGATCCGCCCGCCGGCCGGGGTCGGCCCCGCCTCACCGGCCCCTGCCTGGCGCTCGATCGCACCGATCACTGCCTCGGCCTCGCCAAGCCGGTCGTGCAGCATCAGCCAGCGTGGACTTTCCGGGAGGTAGCTGCGCAAGAAGAGGATGCCGAGACCGAGTACTGCGCCGATCCCGAACGCGGCGCGCCAGCCCATATCCGGCGGCAGCCGGCCGGGCTGCAGGAAAGCGACTGCGCCGGCCGCGCCGAGTGCAGCGCCCAGCCAGAAGCTGCCGTTGATCGCCAGATCGGTGCGCCCGCGAAACCGCGCCGGCACCAGTTCCTGGATCGCTGAGTTGATCGCCGCGTACTCGCCGCCGATGCCGGCGCCGGTCAAAAAGCGGAACAGCGCGAAGCTGGCGAAATCCCACGAGCCGGCGGTGGCGGCGGTCGCGGTCAAGTAAAGACCCAAGGTGACAAAGAACAATTTGCGGCGGCCGAACCGGTCGGTTAGATAGCCGAACAGCACGGCGCCCAAGACCGCCCCGGCGAGATAGGCGCTGCCGACGGCGCCGACCTCCGCGGCCGAGAAACGCAGCACCGGGCTTTCCTGCAGGGCGCCGGCGATCGAGCCGGCCACCGTCACCTCGAGCCCGTCGAGAATCCAGGTGACGCCCAATGCTACGACGACCAGGGTATGAAACCGGGTCCACGGCAGACGGTCGAGCCGTGCGGGAATGTCGGTTTCGATGATCGATGCAGCGTTCGCCATAGAGGGATAACGCTCCGGGCGGGGAATCTGCCATGGTCAGCGCCGCCCGGCGCTGATCAGTTCGCCGGGCAGAGCCGTGCAGGGATGATCACATGAAATCGTATCTATCGTACCTATTGGCGGCGGCGCTGCTTTGCCTGTGCGCTGCGGCGGCGCGGGCGGAACAGGTTGGCAGCTTCAGCAACGACTGGACCGGCAACGGCATGGTCGTCGAGGCCTTCGCCGACCCGCAAATCGCCGGCGTCACCTGCCATGTCGTCCATTTCGACCGCAGCGTGCTTGACCGGCTGACCAAGGGGAACTGGTTCGAGAACCCGTCGAACAGCGCGATTTCCTGCAGTCAGACCGGGCCGATTACTGTCGGCAAGATCGCCCTCGGCCCCAAGGGCGAGGAGATCTTTTCACAGCGGATGAGCCTCTTCTTCAAGTCGATCGCGGTGCGCCGGATCTACGACCAGAAGAACGACACCTTGATCTATGTCGCCTACAGCCGGCAGATCAAGGACGCCAGCGCCAAGATGGGCCTGGCGACCGTCTCGCTCTACAACACGCACCCCAACTGGACCATCGCCAAACCGTGAGCCCCGCGCCGTCAATTCCCGTTCAACCGGGAAAATAACCGGGAATTTCCCGCCGCGGCCCAAAAACGGCGCGATCAGCCTCGAAAAATCTCCAGTAAATCAACGTCGTACGGGTGAATTCCCGTGGTGGCATAATCGGGAATTTATTCCGACCTAACCGGGAATTATTTTGCCCGAACCGGGAATTGACGGGAATTGCCGTGGCGGTGGCAAGAAAGCGCTGCCGCGGCAGGGCTGCCGATAAATCTAGTCGTCGCACTTGACCCGATGCCTCCTCTTCCGACTGTCAGCATAACGCCGGATTGTGGCGGAAGGCCGTAGGTCGGCGCGACTGTACGAGTTAGGACTATTTCGTGGATGCCGGTTGGAGCCGTGTCGCACCGCCGGTCGCGAGCGGCCACACGTAGCGATCAAACACCAGACCGACCACTTCCATTTGGCCGTCGGCGGCCAAGCCGAAGCGTTCGGCGACGCGCTGCGAGCGGGCGTTTTGCGGCTGAATAGCCGAGATCGCGTACGGCAGCCGCAGCACGTCGCGCGCGTAATCGCGGACGCAACCGACTGCCTCGGTCGCGAAACCCTGGCCCCAGACGGCCGGATCGAACGTGTAACTGAGCTCACACTCGAATGTCAGGGCACCCGCAGCGGGCGCCCGGACGCGCCCGAACCACCCCTTGCGAACCCCGTACTCGGATGCCACGGATTCGACAACAAGGTCGGTCAAGCCGCAGCGCCCGATCAGCGCGCCGTCTTCCTTGCGCAGGACCGCGAGACAGCCAAGCGCCAGCTGCTCATAGCCCTCCAGAGTGGACTGTAACCACAATGCGGTCTCTTCGGGTGAGCGCGTCAGCCTCCGGGATAAAGATATTGCGTGACTTCGGGGAGCGCATGGATGCGCGTGAAGAACTCCAGATCGTCCGGCGCGATCCGCCGCAGCACGAGGCGAGCCGACTCCAGCCGGTCCGTGCCGCGTGCCAGGGTCATTTAGCCGCGTTTAACACGCTTTACCATTTTCTGGCGGCAGCGATGGCGCTGTTCCACAGGCCGGCCTGGTCTCCGACGCCTCAGGCAACCGCAACGGACGACGTTAGCCGACGGTGGCGCCAGCACGGTATTCAACCGATGAGCCGCGTAGGTACCACCATGTCGCCGCGCGCGCGATGGTTCAGCCGGACTTGCGGCGCCGGATTAAACCAAAGCCGACTAACCCGACACAAAGGAGCGCCATTGAGGCAGGCTCGGGGACTGCGACGTTAGCAAGAACGATATTGTCGACGGCGAACGTTGCGCCTCCTGAGAGGCTAACGATGTTTACGAGGAGTTCCGTGAGATTGGTCAGATCGGTGGGGCTTTCGGTCGAGAACGTGCTCGAACCAGGGCCGAAGACGTCGTCGCCGCCGGGCACACCGTTCACCTCGATCCGGAAACCACTGCCTGGACTGACGGGAATTGGCGAGCCAGGGTTGTCGAGGTTCGCCACATCGAGCGACACCAGGCTAAAGAGCCCACCGCCGGTTCTGGTGATTTCCGTTAATGTGCCGAAGACGTCGTTCGGATTGCCATCAACGAGAACGTTCTGATTAGTCCCCCCCACATTCTGAATTGTCGATGTGTCACCCGGGTTGCCGGGGATCGCCGTAACTGTGTAGCCACTTTCCATGAACGAACTGAAGGTACCCGTCGGCTGCGTGTCGAACGTGATGGTGCCCGCGTCCGCGTGCCCCCCGATCGCCGCAAACAGCCCTATCCCCGCCGATAACATCAACTGTCGCATGAAGGCTTTCATCATGGCTTCACCCTTTCGTTGCAAGCGGAATAAGCGGACCAATTCAATCGCGTCAGGAGTTCTCATCAAACGCCGGTGCGAGACAGGCACCTTCCATGCGTTAATGATAAACCTGATCGTTAGACAAGCAAGAGAAAAGCACGCTGTTCATGTCACGTTTTGATGACGGCTTATCCACATGCGAGGTTATTTTCGCATGTTACTAGAGAGTTACGAATAGATACAAACGATTAACATTCTCTCCTGTGGAATCCATCTTGCCTAAATCTTAGGCAAATCGGTTTTGGCGACCGGCACTCCCATCAAGTGTGTCCCAGGAAGGTTCGGCGACGCTGCGGTTCAGGATCGGCTAGATCCGCGGCTTCCGCGGCTCTGGGCGGGCGGTCCTCTGCGCGTTTGCGCGAGCATTACCCTTCCGAGCGCGGATGCCAACTTCGCGACACCGGAGCCGGGGAACCTCCTGGCGCCGAACAGCTTCAGCCGGTTCGCAGTAGCGACGGGCCTACCGGCCGTTAACAACGGCTTCCTGACCTACGACAACCTCTTCTGGCCCGGCGGGTCGCCGCCGACGGCCAGCGACTACCCGTTCGGTGGCGGGTTCTTGGACATCTACGGGCTGCTCTTCGAGATCGGTGGCGGCCGGGTCGTGAACTTCTGGAGCAACGGCGATCTCGGCAGCGGCGTCGATTACGACGTAGCCGTCGCGGCCTCAGCGATGTCGCTCGATTACCTCAGTGGCGGCGTGGTGGTTCCGGAGCCTGGTTCGCTGGCCATGCTCGGGGCCGGCATCGCCCTTTTTGGCGCCATCCGCCGCCGCACGTGCAATAAAATTATATTACCTTGATCGCCTCAAGGTCTTCGCACGTCTTTTTCAGTATACCCTGAAAACACTCATCGCACACGCGCTTCCCTGTTGAATACGCCAAGCCCACCTGCGGGATTTCAATACAGGTCTGCCCGGCTACAAACGACGTATGACAGCGCGAGCACTCAGATTTCTTCAGAACCGATACTCGCTTCGGCCTGCCGTTCATGCCGCCGATCAATGACGGCACCGGACCTCTAGGTTTGATTTTTGTCATAATCGGACTTGGCCTTGCGGACCCGCCTCACGAGAGTTTGAAGTAGATCATCGAGATTAGCTAACACCTGACGGAATTCGTCTATGGTTGCCTCTGCGCGGTCTTTGCCGAGGCGCTTTTGGATTTCCGCGTTCACCATCATAAGAGCTGACACATAATTGCTTTTCCCAGTCAACTTTAATGACTTATACTTGTAGGTAAGCTCGGTGCCCGTCATGGACAACTCTACATGATTAAGGAGTATTTTTGCCAAACGTTTGGCTTGCTCATTTAGACGTTTTCTCGCCTCTTCCCACTCACGTTGCGGCAGGACGGGGAACGGCTCTGACGAGGTGCGCTTGCGCAAAGGGGACACCTGCGCCTTCTTAACCATTTCCTCGGCCTGACTAGGATCGAGCCCGTACAACTTCAATCGTTCGCGCAAATCGTCAATGATCTGCTGGTCTTCGACCGTGGTGAAGTCCTCTTCCCAAAGGGCTTCAACAATTTCGCCGTGAACGACAACTTGTTCCCCGGCAGTCAATCGCGCGGAACCATCCCGGACAGCTGGCGGCACCTCCGGCTCGGCGCCGCTGATAACCTTGTCCCAGAAAGCCTGATCGTCATTCTCGAACTGCTTGAACTCCTTCAGGCGCTGGTCGAGGTTCATGCCAAGATGGGTGACGATGTGACCGACGTTATCCGGGTGCGTCGGATCGTTTTGCACGATGACGCGCATGATCCGGCCGACGAATTGAATGTAGGGAGCAAGGCTCCGAAACGGGCGAAAAATAGCGGCCACGCTCAGCTTAGGGTGGTCAAATCCCTCGCCCAGCATCTGCACTTGAATGATGCAGTCGAGCGTACCGTTCCTAAGCGCGCTCATGATCGCCGCCTGCTCGTCGTCGCTCTGCTTGCTATGGATGATATCGGCGTTGTACCCCCGCTCTTGGTAGAGCGACCGGATCTCGCGCGCGTGGCTAATCGAGCATGCGACCCCTATGAGCTGGTGTCGCGTCCCGCTCAGCCGTACCTCTTCGAGTTTCTCAAGGCTACTGTCGACGATGTGCTGGTTACAAAGTCTGGCGAGCGCGACGCCGCGGCTAAACCATTCCTCTTCCTTCAGCTTCAGCACTTCGTCTAGGGTGTAGGAGCGTCCGCGCGCGTCCGAAAAGCCAAGCGCAATACGTGGCGCCACATAGCTAGCCTTCAGCCGCTTGATATAGCCTTTCAACGTGGCGCTGCGGAACGAGTACCGGTACACCAGTTCGCCGTCGATCTCCTGTCGGTCACTACGGAACGGCGTCGCCGTCATGTGGATGACCTTAGCGTTCGGAAAGCGCTCGATGACCTTTTGCCAGCTCACTGCGGCGCTGTGGTGCGCCTCGTCGATGATAATCATGTCGAAGAAATTCTCGGGGAACTGCGTCAGCCATTTATCGACGCTTGTTGCGAGCTGCTGAATGTTCGTGATGACGATGTGCGATTTGGTGGCTACTGAGATATTGCCGCTATCGAGCGTGCATGCGAGCGGTCCCGCAATCATTTGGTCTTGGCTCAACACTCCCGCTTTCCGCCAAAAACACTTCTGGCGGTTGGTGATGTCCATAGCCTCGTACAGACCGTCCCTGATGGTCAGATTGGGCGCAATAATAAGGACGCGGCCTTCGGCAAGGCCGAGGGGAAGCAAAGACGCAAGCCCTGTCTTGCCGCAGCCGACTGGTTCCTGAAGGATGGCCTTGTTTTTGCCCGCCCGAAAGAACTCATACGTGCGAAGATAGCCCTCACGCTGGGGGTCACGCAGCGCGTCGTTGGCCTCGATATTGAAGTCAAGATTGAGAAAGAACGCCTCAAGTGGCTGGTTTGCGCGAACCCAAGCGTCCACGGCGGCTTTGTCGAAAACCCACTTCTTACCGATCTTCTGCGCCGGTATCCGACCGTCGCGAGCAAGCGCATAGAGTGCGGTTTTCCCCATGCTCAAATGGTCCGCCGTTTCTTCAAGGGAGCGCCACCCAACATCCGAGTCCATCGTGCCTTCCTACATCATCTGACACTACACGATAGCAAATGACAGATAGAGAGTCAAGAGGGAACCGGGCCTGCTCTGGTATGATGCGTGCGGGTCCGGGGGCGGTGTTATGCCGAATTTTCAGCGGCGAATAATTCTCGGCGCGCATTGGCGCACTGGTCGCAGGCCACCATCCCTGATCCATAATCTTGTGTTCGGTGAGCGTTTCGGGGGGCTGTCAATGGCCAGGCTGGCGCTGAGCGCACACGATTAAGGTGACGAATGAGCGAGCGAACCCGTCTCCTGCAATCCATAGCTACAATAATCACCGACTATCGGCCCGGTGAAATACCAGTCCCCACGCCCGCACATGTAGAGCGCTGGATTAATCAATTTTCTACGCCAGCTCAGGAACCAATTCTAACTGAAATGGGGCATGTTCTAGGGCAATCTTACATTAAAAAGACCGGCGTAGAAGAATTTTTGTCGAATCTGGTCAATAATCCCAAGATAACAGGCGCGACTCCTTGCGCCTTTTGGCATGATGTATCGTTTCTTGATATTCAGAGCGGCGGGCATAGCCAACATGACATGCTCGCCCTATTTAGCAATGCTCTTCAGAAAACATGCGGATTTACGGCCGCGCAGTGTGGAAGTCCAGCAAGTGATATCTTTATATATCTTGACGACATGTTATTTACTGGCAATAGAATATTGCATGATTTGACCACATGGATTCAATCCAGTGCACCACAATCGGCTAAGGTGCACGTGATTAACATCGGGCTGCATACAGGCGGCCAATACTATGCACGTGGGCGCATTCAACAAGCTGCTACAGCGGCTGGAAAAGCGATTTCACTGACGTGGTGGCGTGCCGTTGAGATTGAAGACCGGAGTGTCCAGCCCAGATAGAGATGTCAGTGATTTCCCCAATTTAGAAATGTCAGTGCGCTGAGGGCGGGCGGCGGGCGGGCGCGGAGCCCCGGCGTAGCGCAGCGCCCGACCGGCGCCCGCGGTACGGACGCTCGAAACCGCACCGGTTTTGTTTTACCGGGCGGGCTCGGCCCCGCCCGGCTCGTAGAGCGCCTCAGCCGACTTTGAACAGACGAGGGTTGTGCTGATCGCGACGGCGCGGGGCGCGATCGCTGCGATGTTCGGGCTCGCGACGCAGCTGCTCCGCGCGGATGAAGGCAAGCGCGGCGCCGAGCTGTTTATTCTCGACGATCGCGGCCTGCGAGACTTGGCGAATTTTATCAAAGGTCCGATACGCCAGTTCGACCCCGCGGTAACGGATTGCCAGCCGGCCATCAGGATAATCAACCACGGTGACCCGCTTGCCGATCGCCGCCTTGGCCGGTTCGCTCGGCTCCAGGATGAACAGCACCTTGTCATACTGCAGGGTCAATGCCCGCGACAGGGTGCGCTCCTCCTTCCAGGCAAACGCGTCGTCGAGATCGTCGCCGGGGCGCAGCCGCCGGTGCAAATCCTTGCTGTTGGCCGGCGCTTTGGCAAAGCGCGCGTTGTAGTCGGCGATGAAAGCAGGCAGCAGGGCGTTGCCTTCCGCCAGGGTGGCCGCGTCAGCCAGCCGCAATTCCTTGACCAGGCGGTCCTGCAAGGTCTTGTTGGCGCGCTCGACCCGGCCCTTGGCCGGGCTCGAATTGGCGCAAATGATGTCGATGTTGAGCGCGTGCAGGGCGCGGCCAAACTGGGTCATGCCGTCGCCGCCAAGCGCGCCTGGGTGGTTGACCCGGAACACCCCGTGCTTGTCGCTGTAAAACGCCACCGGCTTGCCCCAGGCCTCCAGATAGGCGCGCGCCGCGTGAAAATAGGCGAAAGTCGACTCGCTCTCGACAAACTGCAGATGCATCAGCCGGCTGGTCGCATCGTCGACGAACACCAGCAAGGTGCATTGCGGCCCGCGATCCTCGAACCACCAGTGCTCGCTGCCGTCGACCTGGACCAGTTCGCCGACGCACTCGCGCCGCGGGCGCGGTTGGTGGATGCGCTTGCGCTGCTTACGATCGCGCCACAGCCTGAACCGCGCCGGGTTTCCCGGAGGCTCCAACTCTTGAGAGGATGGAGCGATGACGAAGCAAGTTCCCTCGAAGCGAGTTCCCCCGTACTCCCCTGAGGTCCGTGCCCGCGCGGTTCGGATGGTCCTGGACCACCAAGGCGAGCACGCCTCGCAATGGGCAGCGATCCACTCGATTGCCGAGAAGATCGGCTGCTCGGGCGAAACACTGCGCCACTGGGTGCGGCAGACCGAACGTGACCACGGCGTTCGGCCGGGTCCGACAACCGAGGAGCGCGAGCGGATCAAGGGGCTCGAGCGCGAAAACCGTGAGCTGCGCCAGGCGAACGAGATCCTGCGAAAGGCGTCGGCATATTTTGCCCAGGCGGAGCTCGACCGCCGGTTCAAGCCATGATCGACTTCATCGCCGAGCATCGCGCCATCTACGGGGTCGAGCCGATCTGCCGCGTCTTGCCGATCGCCCCGTCGACGTATCATGCCCATGCCGCCCGGCGCGCCGATCCGGGCAAGCTGCCGGCACGGGCCCAGCGCGATGCCGCTCTGAAGATCGAGATCGGTCGCGTGTACGACGAGAACTACCGAGTTTATGGCGTCCGGAAGGTCTGGCGACAGCTCGGCCGGGAAGGGATCGCGGTCGCCCGCTGCACCGTGGCGCGGCTGATGCGAATGATTGGCCTGCAGGGCGTCGTGCGGGGCAAGACGGTCCGGACCACAATCAGCAATGCGGCGGCCCCGTGTCCGCTCGATCGCGTCAATCGGCAGTTCAGGGCACTGCGCCCGAATGCCCTGTGGGTGTCCGACTTCACCTACGTCGCGACGTGGGCCGGCTTCGTCTATGTCGCCTTCGTCATCGACGCCTTTGCGAGGCGCATCGTCGGCTGGCGTGTCTCTCGTACGGCTCACGCCGGCTTTGTGCTGGACGCGCTGGAGCAGGCCCTGCACGAACGCCGGCCCATCCGCGGCGGCGGCCTCGTTCACCACAGCGATCGCGGTGTGCAGTACGTCTCGATCAAGTATACCGAGCGGCTTGCCGGGGCGGGCATCGAGCCCTCGGTCGGCAGCGTCGGCGACAGCTACGACAATGCTCTCGCCGAGACCATCAACGGCCTCTACAAAGCCGAGGTGATCCATCGGCGCGGCCCCTGGCGCAGTTTCGAGGCGGTCGAGTTCGCCACTCTCGAATGGGTCGACTGGTTCAACAACCGGCGCCTACTCGAGCCGATCGGAAACCTCCCTCCTGCCGAGGCCGAGGCCGCCTATGCCCAGCTTGAGCTGACCTGTATTGCCGCGTAGGTCTCAAACCAAACGGCCTCCAAGAAACCCGGCGCGGTTCAGCCCGTCGGCGATCATCCACTGGCGCAAGGTCTCGCTGGAGACCGCAAAACCGCGCTCGGCGGCGAGCTTCTCGGCAGCCAAGGTCGGGCCGAAATCGGCATAGTTGTGGCGCACGATCCACAATGCCGCTGCACGCACCGCCGCTGCCGTCCGGCGGTTGCTCGGCCGGCCGCGCTTCTTCGAAATCAAACCCGCGACACCGTCACTGCGAAACGCCTTCAACAACCGCCATACCTGGCGCTCGCTGCGCCCCAACAGCTGCGCTGCCGCGCGCACCGGCAGACTACCTCGATCGACGTCCCGGAACACCTCGAGACGCCGCAACTCGCCATCGCTCACGCTCAGCACCGTCATCGATGCCGCCCCCCACAGCCCGCCAAAAAGCCGGGGAGACTGACATTTTTAAATTGGACGGCACTGACATTTGCACGTTGCGCCTACACCGGAGGGCTTACACCGACACGTCTGATGTTATGCGGCCGACCACCATTCCTGCCGATGCGGATGTCCAAGCTTACGTGCAATCGCTCGGCTTCCCTCCGGCTCTTCGCAAGCCGGGGAATGCCGGGAAGTTCTTTTCATCGGAGCAGGGGAGGGACTTGCTCGAGGAGGAGTTTTTAAAAGCTGGAGTGCACATCAGGTCAATATGCCCTCACTTGGGTGTGTATCAACGGCCGCTTGGAAACATGGTGCTAAAAACGGTCGGGTTCGGGTCAATGATCGTGACTTTTCGGAATTGCCCCAATAATGCGCCCCTCGCTCTCTGGGCTGGCAATCCTTGGTATCCTCTTTTTCCTCGGAAGACGAACTGATGGAAACCGCTCTAGGAGAGACTCGCACATACTTCTCGTGACTCGGCGGTCACCTTTAGGAAGACGACCGAGAGCTTCGGTGGGCTTTCGGATATGGCGTCGGGGTTCCCGCTGACCATAAACGGCATTCATATTCGCACCGTAGAAGCCCTCTACCAAGCATGTCGCTTTCCACATTTCCCTGATGTTCAATATCGAATACTTGCTGAACGTAGTCCGATGACCGCGAAAATGAGATCCGAAACCATTTCGCAGCCAAACGCGTCCCGAGTGGGATTACGTTCGTGTACCAATTATGAAATGGTGTCTGCGCCTGAAGCTGGCGCAGCACTGGCAATCTTTTGGCTCGCTTCTGCTCAGCACCGACAACCTCCCGATCGTTGAAAATTCACGAAAAGACGACTATTGGGGAGCAAAGCCTGTAACTACTGATACGCTTTCGGGACAAAATGTATTGGGTCGGCTGCTGATGGAGTTGCGCGAAAAGCTTAAAGAAAAACCCGAAAGCTTAAAAATTGTAGAGCCTGTCCCGATTGAGGATTTTCTGCTGCTGGCAAGGCCCATTCCCGTTATCACAATTGACGATACCCCGCTACCAGCGGGTCGTCCCCCATTCGCACGAACAAACACGACGTTTCAACAGTCTCCCTATGTATATACGGAGCAGAGACCAGGGCAGATGGCGCAACTCGGCCTCGGCTTTCGCTCAGCGCCGCGCGAAAAACTTGCACGGCCATCGTCGAGGCGGCACCGCACCAAAGCGCCAACCGCCACTAGTCGGATTAAGTGAGTAAGTGCAGCACGATTCAATATGTTGTGTTTCCGCTCCGGCCGGCCGAAGCTATAAAAGGCGCATAATCCCCATCATGAGAAACCTTCTCAGGTAATCGCGAAATTACGATGTCAACCTGCGAGACTTTCCGCCGCCAGCTTTGTTTATCCTGCTAAATATCGGAACCAGGCCGCCCCACTAACATCTTGGGACGCGGCTTTTATGAACCAGACAGATAGCTCCCGGTTTCTCTTCCTCGTCGCCCCGGCGAAAGAGCGTGTGAAGGAATTGGTCTCGAAACGAGGGCCGGGTGCGGCACGGCCGCCGTGCGTGGTTCGAGACGCACCTTCGGCGCTCCTCACCATGACGTACGTTATTGATAGCATTGAGATACCGCCTCATCCCCGGCCTGCGCCGGGGCAGGCTCTGAGGAAGCCGCAACGCGGCTGTCTCGAAGGACGCACCGTGCCCCCTCACCCCCACCCGAACCCTCCCCCATCTAGGGGGAGGGCCTGTGTCAGCACCCCGGGGGAGGGTTTGTGTCAGCGGGGAGGGGGCCTGTGTCGGCGGGGAGGGTTTGTGTCAGCGGGGAGGGCCTGGGTGAGCGGGGAGGGCCTGTGTCAGCGGGGAGGGCCTGTGTCAGCACCCCCCATTTGTACTCCCGTCCCCTCGATCGGGGCGGGTCGGGGCGGGGGTGATGCGTGCCGAGTGTATCGACTCGGTCACGGCAGCCGCCGCAATTGCTGCATTAATCCGGCGGCGCTGATCTGATATTCCCGATAAGCGACCAGCGCCGCCTCGTTGAGTTCGAATCCACTCGCTGACCGCTTGCATGTCTGCCGCCGGCAATTGGCCCGCTATGAGCCGCGGTGTCGGGCGCACCGCCACCGTCGCAAGATTCCCGGGCAACTTCCGCGTGCCGGGCGACTGGTTGACCTTGATCCGGACATCATGGCGCGCATCACCGCGTTTCGAAACCCACACCACCATCGCCAGCCCGGTGTCAGCCGGAAACAGGTTCGCCATCAGAAAAAAGTCTTCGCCAATTTCGCTCACGCCGCACCTATCCCGGATGGGACCCCGTTGTGGGAACTGTTCGACCCTCATTTCTGACGCGGCCCACCCCATCCACGAGTAGTCGATCGATTTGATTGTAACAAGGCGGCTCATCCCGGTGTCATCACCGGGCTTGTGCCGGTGATCCACGTGTTTCTTCAGGCCCGACCCGGGCACGTGGATGGCCGAAACAAGTCCGGCCATGACGAAGGATGAGAGGCGCCCGGAGCTTAGCGAAAAGTCCGCTAATCCTCCCGTTCGAGGATGGCGTTGAAGAGTTCGGTGCGGCGCTCTTCGAGATTGCGGGCGGAATTGCGAAACATCGCCTGCCAATCGTCACCGAGGATCAGGTGGGTCCCGAGCGGCGGCGGCGCGACCTCCGCATTGCGCGAGCGCCTCGCGGCTGATTCCAATGCCTCCGCCGTCGTATCCTGCCAGGTTACGACGCGAAAGCCGGCGGCTTCGAGCTTTGCCCGGGTGACGTCAGCGGAGAACAGAAAACTGATGCCCGGTTCGCGCGCCCACTGCACCGGAAAGTGCGGGTCGCCACCGGGACCGGCAGCGACTTCCTGCAAAGCGAGCCGTCCGCCCGGTTTGAGCACGCGCCGCATCTCGCCGTAGAGACGGTCGCGGTCGGCGATGTTCATCGCCGCATTCTGCGACCAGACGGCATCGAAGCTCGCCTCGCCGAACGGCAGGTCGAGCGCATCGCCCTGGCGGTAGTCGACTTTCCCGACCAGCCCGGTGCGCCGGGTCAGCATGTCGGCGACCCGGACGAATTCGGCGGTCAGATCGACCCCGCTGACCCGCACGCCATAGCGCCAGGCCAGAAAACGCGACGGCCCGCCCAGACCGGAGCCGACATCGAGTACGCGCTCGGCGCCGGTCAGCCCGAGAAGCTCGGCGAGCCGGATCGTCGCCGGCCGCTGGCCGCCGTGGAACTCGTCGACCGGGGCGAGATCGTCCGGGGTCAGATGATCGATGTCTTTGCCCATCCCTTGCAGCGCGGCAAGGATCACCGCGCCGAGGTCGCGGCTCGTATAATGGTCTTCGACCGGGTTGCCGGCCATTTCGATCCTCCTACGCGACCCGGCGGCTCTACACTATTGTGGGGCCGGCTGGGCTGGGAGCTTAAGGTATGCGCCTGCTGATCGCGATGATGAAGCACGAGACCAACACCTTTTCGCCGGTGCCGACGCCGCTCGCGCGGTTCGGCAACGGGCCCGGGCCGCTTTACGGCGAGGCGGCGATCCGCGCCTATCGCGGGACCGGCACCGGTCTCGGCGCCTATCTCGATCTGGCCGCGCGCGAGGGGGCCGAAATTGTCTTGCCGATCGCCGCCGGGGCCTCGCCGAGCGCCCCGGTCGAGGACGCCGCCTATGCCGAGATCACCGAGCGGATCTGCGCCGCGGCGGCAGCGGGCGGGTTCGACGGCATCATGCTCGACCTGCACGGCGCCATGGTCACGCAGAGCCTGGAGGATGGCGAGGGACAGTTCCTCAAGCGGCTGCGCGCGATCGACCCGGTGACCCCGATCGCGGTCTCGCTCGACATGCATGCAAACCTCTATGACGAGATCATCGCCAACGCGACGGTGGTTACCGGCTACCGCACCTATCCGCATATCGACACTTACGAGACGGCGTGGCTGGCAGGGGAAATCCTGTTGCGGGCGATCCGCGGCGAGGTCCGGCCGGTAATGGCCTGGGGCAACGCGCCGATGCTGCCGCATGTCATGCGGCAGGGGACCGACGACCATCCGAACAAGGAATTGCAGCATCGCTGCGCGGCGATGAATGCCGAGGGCGCGCTGGCGGCGAGCCTGTTTACCGGCTTTCCGCATGCCGACATCACCAATGCCGGGCTCAGCGCGGTAGTGGTAACCGACGGCGACCGCGAGCTTGCCGAAAGGCTGCGCGACGAATTGCTGGACCGGGCCTGGGTCGAGCGCGAGGCTTTCGTCTATCAGATCGAGTCGCTAGGCCAATCGGTCGCCCGCGCCAAGGCGATGCCGGCCCTGCTGGCGGGCGAAGGGCCCGTCGTGCTGCTCGACCATTACGACAATTGCGCCTCGGGCGGCACGATGGATACGACCGTCGTACTGGCCGAAATCCTGCGCCAGGGTCTCGAAGACGTCGCCGCCTTTGCGATCTACGACCCCGAAGCGGTGCAGCAGGCGATCGCCGCCGGCATCGGCGCGCGAGTGACCTTGTCGATCGGCGGCAAGATCGCGATGCCGGCGATCCCGGCCGAAAGTCCGCCGCTGAGTGTGACCGGGACCGTCAAGATGATTTCCGCCGGCCGTTACAAAAACCGCGGTCCGATGGCGCGCGGGGTGCAGATGGATATGGGCCCGACGGTGGTGCTGGACACAGGGACGGCCGAGATCGTGATGATCTCGCGCCATGTCGAACCGTCCGATCTGAATTGTCTGGTCAGCCTCGGCATCGACCCGATGCAAAAGCGTTACGTCATGCTGAAGAGCCGCATCCATTGGCGCGCCGGCCTCGGCAAGTTGGCCAAGGCGGTGGTCGACTGCGCCGGCGTCGGGGTGTGCACCTCGGATTACGGCCAGCTGGATTTCAAGAAAGTCAGGCGGCCGATCTATCCGCTCGACCTGCCCAACCGATAGGGCTACCGCGAGCGTCCGGGGCCGTAGCGGCGAGCAGCCGGGACTGTCATCCAACCGTTCTTTTCCGGTCGCTGGCGGCCTTCCGGAGTGTCGAGCAGCTTCCGCTCGCCTCGGCCGGGGTCGTCATCACCGAGAACATCCTGTTTCGACGCTTGCTCGCGCTCGCGGCGCAGCTCAGCCAGGCGTGCATGAATCGTCGCGAAATCATCGGCAGCGCGGGGTCGGGTCACGTTTCCTCCTGGGATTTGGCTGGCTGCCGCTGGGCTCGGCAGGCTTGTTCGATACCGCCGATTAAGGCGCGCGCATGCTTGCCAGGGGACAGCCCTCCGATCAAGCGAAAACGAAGGGTGGGAAGATTTTGCGTTAACAAAATCTCTGCTGGCCCGACGCGGGAATTTCGGCAGGAGGCTCGACCGCAACGCCACGTCAGGCCAACGGCGCGGTTGTCGCGGCGAGGCCGGCGCGGTAAGGGTGCCAGCAAGGGACACGCGCTTCAGGAGCACGACATGGACGGCACCACCCAGCTGATCGAAACCGACCGGCGCTATCTGGTTCACCCGCTGCACCATCCCGACGATCACCGGCAGCCGCTGGTCATCGTCGAGGGCAAGGGCGCGATGCTTCGCGATGCGGACGGCCGCGAATACATCGACAGCCTGTCGGGACTGTGGAACGTCAATGTCGGTCACGGACGAGGCGAGCTGGCCGACGCCGCCGCGGCGCAGATGCGCCGCGTCGCCTTCGCCTCGGCCTATATCGGCCAGACCAATGAGCCGGCGGTGCGGCTGAGCGAAAAGATCGTGGGCCACGCCTACGCGAATTCTTCGGCCGTCTATTTCACGACCGCCGGCGCCGAATCCAACAAATCAGCATTCAAATTCGCGCGCTATTACTGGAAGGTCAAAGAAAAGCCAACAAAGACCAAGATCATCTCGCGTATCCACGCCTATCACGGGGTGACGATGGCGGCGATGAGCGCCACCGGCATGGCCGCCTACCACAAGATGTTCGGACCCCTGGTCCCGGGCTTTATCCAGGTGACGGCGCCTTACGCTTATCGCTGGCCCGGCAACGAAGATCCTGGCTTGGGGGCGGCCGAGGCGGTCGAAAAGGCAATCCTCACCGAGGGACCCGATACCGTAGCGGCGGTGATCGCCGAGCCGGTCATGGGCGCAGGCGGGGTGATCGTGCCGCCACCGAGCTATTTCCCGGCCCTGCGCGAGATCTGCGACCGCCACGATGTGTTGCTGATCGCCGACGAGGTCATCACCGGGTTCGGCCGCACCGGCCGATGGTTCGCGCTCGGGCATTGGGGGGTCGAGCCCGATCTGGTCTCCTTCGCCAAGGGGGTGACGAGCGGCTATCTTCCTTTGGGCGGCGTCATTGCCTCGAAACGCGTGCACGAGGCGATCGAGAGCGCGCCGGCCGACCGCAAATTCATGCACGCCGCGACTTATTCCGGCCACCCGGTGTGCTGCGCGGTCGGTTTGCGCAATGTCGAGATCATCGAGAGCGAGGGGCTGGTCGAGCGCGCAGCGGTCATCGGCAAGCGGCTGCTGGCGGGCGTTGAAGGGCTGCGCGATCTGCCGGCGGTCGGCGATGTGCGCGGGCTCGGCATGATGTGCGGGATCGAGCTGGTGTCCGACCGCGGCAGCAAGGCGCCGGCGCTCGGGCTGGGGGCCCGCATTACCCGCGAAGCACTGGCGCGCGGGTTGTTGCTGCGGGTTCGGGCGGGCAGCGCCGATCCGGTGATCGGCGACACGATCTGCCTCGCGCCGCCGCTGATGACCCCGGAGGATATCATCGACCGCATCCCCGAAATCCTGCGCGCCGCAATCGTCGTCGCGACGGGCTGAACCCCGGATGGGCACACGCCCAATCGGCGTTGTCATCGAGGGCGCAACCGGGCGGCTCGGCACCACGCAGCATCTGAAGGCGCTGCTGGCGATCCGCGGCGAGGGCGGGCTGTTGCTCGGCAATGGCGACCGCCTCGTCCCCGAGCCGGTGCTGCTCGGCCGCAACCCCGAAAAGCTCGCGGCGCTTGCTGGGGCGAGCGGGGGCCTCAGATGGAGCGCCGATCGCGATGCCTGCCTCGCCGACAAGGCAATCGACATCTATTTCGACGCGGCCGCGACCGGTGGACGGCCGCAGCGCCTCGCGGCCGCTATCGCCGCCGGCAAGCATGTCTACACCGAAAAGCCGGTGGCCGAGACGCTGGAGCAAGCCCTGTCGCTGGCTCGGCAAGCCCAGCGGGCTGGCGTCAAGAACGGGGTCGTTCAGGACAAGTTGTTCCTGCCCGGCCTCAAAAAGCTCCGAAGGCTGTACGACGCCGACTATTTCGGCCGGGTTCTGTCGATCCGCCTCGATTTCGGCTGGTGGGTGTTCAACGGGGAGCTTTATCCGTCGCAACGGCCGAGCTGGAATTACCAGCGCGCGGCCGGCGGCGGGCTGATCCTCGATATGTTCGCGCATTGGCGTTACATTTTCGACCGGCTGCTCGGGCCGATCGAAGCAGTGTCGTGCCGCGAGATAACGGCGCAACCGCAACGTATCGACGAGGCCGGCAAACCATACGATGTCGATGTCGAGGACCACGCCTTCGCGATCTTCGAATTGGCCGGCGGGGCGATCGCGCAAATCAGCTCGTCCTGGGCGAGCCGGGTCAAACGCGACGACCTCTTACAGATCCAGGTTGACGGCGCCAAGGGCTCGGCGGTGTGCGGCCTTCATCGCTGCTTCGTCCAGCCGTTGGTCGCGACGCCGCGGCCGTTTTTCGACCCCGAGCGGCCGCAAAGCGCGGTGTTCGACGACGAATGGCAGGAGATGCCGAGCCTCGACCCGTTCAAGAACAGCTATCGCGAGGGCTGGGAATTGTTTCTGCGCCATGTCGTCGAGGACATATCGTTCCCGTCGCCGCTGATCGAAGGCGCCAAGGGCGTCCAGCTCGCCGAAGCCTGCCACCAGAGCGACCGCGAACGGCGCTGGATCGACCTGCCGCCGCTGACCCTCTGACCCGACGGCCGAAGATCGAGCGGACTGGACGCCGCCCGGTTTGCGACTTCACATTGATAGTGCGCGTATTCGCATGAAGGGGTCGGCGATGGAACTGGGGAAGCTCGGCGTTTGGGTGTCGATGGACAGGATGACCTCGGCGGCATGCGCGGCCTTTGCCAAGCGGGTCGAGGAGTGGGGATACGGCGCGCTTGTGGATGCCCGAAAGCCGCGGGCGCAACGCCCTGGTGCTGTCATCGTGGCTGCTCGCCAACACGCAAAAGCTGATCGTCGCGACCGGGATCGCCAACATTTACGCCCGCGACCCGATGGCGATGGCCAATGGCCAGCGCGCGCTCGCCGAGCAATCGGACGGCCGGTTTCTGCTCGGCGTCGGGGTGTCGCACCGCCCGATGGTCGAGGGACTGCGCGGCCACACCTACGGCAAGCCGGTAGCGACGATGCGCGCCTATCTGAAGGCGATGCGCGAAGCGCCCTATCAGGCGACGCCGCCGCGCCGAGACCCCGCCAACCGTCGTCGCGGCATTGGGCCCGAGGATGATGGCGCTGTCGTGCGAGCTGGCCGATGGGGCGCATCCCTACAATTCGATCCCGGCGCATACCGCTGAAGCGCGCAAGATCCTCGGCCCCGGCAAGATCCTTGCGCCCGAAGTCTGGGTCTTGCTCGAAACCGACCCGGCGACGGCGCGCCGCGCGGCGCGCGAGGCGCTGTCTCACTACTTGCAGCTCGAGAATTACGTCAATGCTTGGCGCGGCCAGGGCTTTGGCGAGGCCGACCTCGCCGGCGGCGGCTCCGACCGTTTTATCGACGCGATCGTCGCCTGGGGCGACGAGGCGCGCGATCCGCGCCCGCATCCAACAGCATTGGGATGCCGGCGCCGACCATGTCTGCATCCAGCCGATCGGCCCGCAGGGCTCGCGTCAAATCGATGACGAGAGAATTCTAGAGCTGCTGGCGCCGGCGCGGCGACCTTGACGGTTTCGGTGCTCGCCCGACATTGTTCGCGCCGATCTCGGGCAAATTTCGCTGGCGTTCGCGCCGGCCCGCGATGCGTGAGGACGATTGGCCATGTATTCGCAAACCACCCGATCGATCATCGTCACGGTCAAGCCGTTCTATCTGGAGGACCAATCCTCGCCGGCCGAAGACCATTATGTTTGGGCCTATCATGTGCGCATCGAGAACCGCGGTAAGGAAACGGTCCAGCTGCGCAGCCGGCATTGGAAGATCACCGACGGCCGCGGCCAAGTGCAGGAAGTGCGCGGGCCGAGGCGTCGTCGGCGAGCAACCGGTGCTCGGCCCAGGCGAAAGTTTTGAATACACCAGCGGCACCCCCTTGCCGACGCCGTCCGGCATCATGGTCGGCACGCTACCAGATGGAAACCCGCGGCGCGGCGAGAGCTTCTCTATCCGGATCCCCGCATTTTCGCTCGACAGCCCGCATCAGCCGGTCCGGCTCAACTGACCGTCGAGCCGCGGGCCCCGCCCGCGTCCCGCCTGAACCCTTCAACAAACAAGAGAAAACTTGATGTCGCGAGTTCTCGCTCCGTCCCTGTCTGTGCCGCAAGGCTATTCCGGGCGGCCGGCCGCCGAACGCGCGGCCGAGCCGCGCCGAAGCCGAGGAGGCGGTCCGCACCCTGATCCGCTGGGCCGGCGACGACCCGGAACGCGAGGGGTTGCTCGGCACCCCCGACCGCATCGTGCGCGCATATCAGGAGTTCTTCAGCGGCTATGACGAGGACCCGGTGGCGCTGCTGAACCGCACCTTCGAGCAGACCGACGGCTATGACGAAATCGTCGTGCTGAAGGACATCCGTTTCGAGTCGCATTGCGAGCACCACATCGCCCCGATCATCGGCAAGGTGCATGTCGCCTATCTGCCGAACAATCGCGTGGTCGGCATCTCGAAATTGGCGCGGCTCGTCGACGTCTACGCCAAGCGATTGCAGATCCAGGAAAAGATGACCTCCCAGATCGCCAACACCCTCGATGAGGTGTTGCAGCCCAAGGGGGTCGCCGTCGTCATCGAAGCGGCGCACCAATGCATGACCACCCGCGGCGTGCACAAGCCCGGCGTCACGATGGTGACGAGCCGGATGCTCGGCGCCTTTCGCGATGACCCGTCGAGCCGGCGCGAGGTGCTGGCGATGATCGGCACGCCCGGCGGCGCCAAGCTCGCCAACGTCTGATCCCGGCCGGCGACGAAAGATGACCGCAGCCGCGATCGCGATCCTCGAGCGGCTCGTTGCGTTCGACACGATCTCGGCAAAGTCGAATTTGGAGCTGGTCGACTGGATCGCCGACTATCTCGACAGTCACGGCATCAAGAGCGTGTTGACCCGCAATCCCGAAGGCACCAAGGCCAATTTGTTTGCGACGATTGGTCCGGGCGAACGCGGCGGGATCATTCTGTCCGGCCACACCGATGTCGTACCGGTCGAGGGGCAGGCCTGGAACAGCGACCCGTTCCGGCTCGAAACCCGCCCGGCTGATCAGGGCTCGGACCGCCTTTATGGGCGCGGCACCGCCGATATGAAGGGGTTCATCGCGCTGGTCCTTGCCATGGTGCCGCAGGCGCTGGCCCAGCCGCTCGAAATCCCGCTACATCTCGCGTTCAGCTACGACGAGGAGGTCGGCTGCCTCGGGGTGCCGGACCTGATCCGCGAATTGCCCAAAGATGCGGCGCGCCCACGTCTGGCGATCATCGGCGAGCCGACCGAAATGCAGGTCGCCAACGCCCATAAGGGCATTCATTTCCTGCGGACGCGGATCACCGGGCACGAGGCGCATTCGAGCACGCCCGAGCGCGGCGTCAACGCGATCGCGGCGGCGGCGGAGATCATCGCCAAGATCGGCCGGCTGGCGGCCGAATGCAGGGCTGTAGCGCGGCCGGACAGCGGCTTCGACCCGCCTTACACGAGCTTCAACATCGGCCGGATCTCGGGCGGGGCCGCGGTCAACATCATCGCACGCGACTGCGCCTTCGAATGGGAGTTTCGCGCGGTCCCCGGCGAGGACGGCGCAGCGCTGCAACAGCGGATCGATGATTTCGTCACCGCCGAGCTGCTGCCGCGCATGCGCGCCGGACATCCCGAGGCCGATGTCGAGACTCGAACGATGGCGCGGGTTCCGCCGCTCGTCCCCGACCCGGCCTCTCCGGCCGAGGCGCTTGCCCGTCGGCTGACCGGCGCCAACACCACGACGACGATCGCCTTTGCCACCGAAGCCGGCTTGTTCCAGGCGGCCGGCATCCCGGCCGTCATCTGCGGCCCGGGCTCGATCGACGTTGCTCATAAGCCCGACGAGTTCATCTCGCGCGAACAGCTCGCGGCTGGCGAAGCCTTTCTCGACCGCCTGCTCGCCTGGGCGCGTCGCGGCGGGAATTAGCCGGCCGCTGAATTGTTTACGTGGCGCGTTACCCGCGGTGGGCGCTGAGATGATGCGGCCGGCGCTCGGCGAGGGCGACGACCAGGCCGGTGCGGTGCGCAACCACGCGTTCCTGAGCGGCCTCGATGATCAGTCTCAAGAGGTCGCAGTAGCGTAGGCCCGCCAGCTCGGCCATCAGGTTCAGCTTGCCGTCCCAGCACCAACCGGGATTGGGGTTGACTTCGAGCAGCTTGATCTCGCCCTCGGCATCGGCGCGGAAATCGAAGCGGGCGTAGTCGCGGCAGCCCAGCCGCTCGAACAAGATGTTCGAGTAGTCGGCGATCTTGCGCCGAGATTCTTCGTCTAGCCGGGCCTCGCGATAGCTGATCTGCGACCAATAGGGCGAGTTCGGGACCCACTTCGACTCGTACGGCAACAGTCGAGGCAAGTCAGGGTCGAGGCGCGAATAATCGACCTCGAGTGGCGGCAGCACGCGGTAGCCCTGCCCGGGATTGCCGACAATCCCAATCGAATATTCGGGGCCGGTCAAAAATTCCTGGATCAGGATCGGGCAGAACGGCAGCTGCTCGCGCAGCCTGCCGAGGCAGGCGATCGCCTCCTCCCAGCTGTGGACCACCGCATCCCTGCCGATGCCAATCGACGAGTCGCCGAAATTGGGCTTGATCAGGGCCGGGAATACCGACGGGATCGTCGCCGCCAGATCGTCTGAATTGAAGTAAGTCTCGGCTGGGACCGGCACGTCGATCGATTGGGCGATGCCGCGGACCAGCGACTTATTGTAGCAAAGCCCGAGGCAACTCGGCCCGGCGCCGCTATAGGGAATATCGAGCGTCTCCAGCAGCGCCGGGACGTGCAATTCCATGAACGCGTCGTTGTTGAAGCCCTCGTCGCAAAAATTGAGGACGAAGTGCAGCCGGCCGGCTCTGAGATCGGTAAACAGCGAGGCGTGGTTGTCGAGAAAACGGAAGCGATAATCGGGCAATTCACCCAGTGCTGCCTTGAGCCGCTCGATCGTCTCGAAATCCTCCTCACTGCAACGCCCGTCGCGCTTGACCGGGTCGGGCAGACGCGGATCGCCGAGGATCACGGCGACGTCGGGGATCAAAGCGGAGCGGCGCGGCAGCAGCCTGGCCCGATGGGGCGCCCGGCAAGTCAGGAAGAGCCGGTGTGTGACCATGCCGAGATCCTGATTGCGCGAGGAGTCGGGCGCCTGCAACCGGTGGAAGGAGACATTGGCAAAGCCGGCGCGGATCAGGAGGGTTTCGAGGCGCTCTTTCGAATAGAGCCGCTCGGCATAGAATTGGTCGGCGATAACGCCGCGTTCGGCATGGACGACGACCTCGCGACTGATCAGCCGGTCGCCGTCGCCGTCGAGATCGCGCTCACGACAGACGAAGTGATTCTGGTCGACCCATTCCCACGAGCGCGGCTCGAAATTTCCGCGCATCCAATCGCCGTCCATCAGGTCCATGACCAGCGCGCCGCCGGAGCCGAGTGCTCACCTGACCGCTTCGAGGACGGCAACGATCGTCCTCTGGGCGCTCGAAATAGCCGAAAGAATTGCCCAAGATGCAGACGCAATGAAACTCGGCGTCGCCAAGGCGAAAGCGGCGCGCGTCGCCTTCGTGAAAAGAAACCTGAAGACTGCGCTTCCGGGCGCGCTTGCGCGCGAGCCGGATCAGATAGCGCGAGCGGTCGAGCCCAGTGACGCGGGTAAAGCCGCGGCGCGCGAGCTCGAGTGAATGGCGGCCTTGACCGCAGCACAGATCGAGGATTCGATCGTTGCGCTCGACGCCGGCGCTGCGGATCAACAGGTCGACTTCTTGCGCGGTGTTGCGATCGTTCTCGATCACATCGCCGTCGGTTTCGAGATAGAGCGAGTTGAACAAGGTCCGCCACCAATCCGATGGGAGATGGCGTTCGAGATCGGACACCGGGCCCAAAGTCCGCGCACCGATCCTCCTTCCGTGGTCGGCGCTCTCCGGCTCCGCGCTGGATGGCTCCGGGGCGGGCGGGCCGCACAGCGCTGGTTTTCCTGTTCATACTCGAACCCCCGAACTTCTTTCGAGCATCAAAAATGCGGCTTCCCGATCAAGGGAGCCGCTGAGGAGCCGCGTCTTTGCGAGCAGCGGCGATTTTCGATCGGAGGCGACCAGCAGCGCGCGACCGAAGCGGCGTCGGCCGGCCGCTCGCCGACGGACCGTCGTGGGAGCCGGCGCTAACCGTGTGTCGCATGATCGGTGATCATCGAGTTCCGCAGCAGCCAACGATGCGCGCCGGCGAGAAGTTCGGGATAATCGGCTAAGCTTTCAAGATGGATTTACGCTGTCGCACAACAGCCCAACGGCGCCGGCATCGGGAGGCCGGGCGAAACCGCGGCGCCGGCCCCGCCGCACCGTGTAAGCGCCTGGATTCACTGGGCGGGACGGAGTGCGATCGTGCCAAGCCGGACGCCGGTCGCCAAATCGATGACGACCAGCTGGTGCTCGCCGCCGGGCAAAGCCAGGTCGAGGATCAGACGATTTTGCGCGGTCGTCATCGCTTCGATTCGCGCTCCTGGGGAATATCGACCGCGGTTGCCGCAAAGGGGCGCTCGATGCTTGCCCCAGGTCGATCGCGCGACAACTTGCCGGCGATGCCCGCGATCAGAGCGGCGAAGCCAATGACAATCAGCACGCCCATCACCACGACCAGGACGTTTAGCGCGCGCATCGGCCTAACCCGGGTCGCGCCGGGCGACCGAATTGCCGACGGGACGGAGCGTGATGACGGCTGACACCGCCGCCGACGGGCGCGTCGGCACATCGGCGGCAATCAGCGCCGAGGGGGGCGAAGCGGGGTTGCGCCTCGACCGCATGCTCGCGCTGCATTTGCCGGCGCTGTCGCGCACCCGGCTCAAGCGGCTGATTGAAGACGGTCATGTCATCCACGCCGGAGCCGCATCGCGCGACCCATCCTTGCGGGTTCGGCCGGGCCAAAATTTCGTCGTATTCTTCCCCGAAGCTGAGGATGCGGCGCCCACGGGACAGCCGATCGCGCTCGATATTCGTTTTGAGGATGCACATCTGGTCGTCATCGACAAGCCCGCCGGCCTCGTCGTCCATCCCGCCCCGGGTAACCCCGACGGCACCCTCGTCAACGCGCTGATCGCCCATTGCGGCGCCGGTCTCGCCGGCATCGGCGGCGTGCGGCGGCCGGGCATCGTCCATCGCCTCGACAAGGACACCAGCGGGTTGATGGTCGTCGCCAAGACCGAGGGCGCGCATCGGGCGCTATCGCGCGATTTCGCGCTGCGCCGGGTCGACCGGGCCTATGCCGCTTTTGTTTGGGGCGTGCCGGCGCCGGCCACCGGCGAGATCGCGGGCAATATCGGCCGCAGCCCGGCAAACCGCAAAAAGATGGCGGTCGTCGGTGAAGGGAGGGGGCGACCGGCGCTGACCCGCTATCGCGTCGAGCGGGCGTTCAAGGCCGCGGCAGCGCTCGTCGAATGCCGCCTCGCCACCGGGCGCACCCATCAGATCCGGGTTCACTTTGCCCATCAGGGACACCCGTTGATCGGCGACCCGGTCTATGGGACGCGCGCCGGTCGCGCCGCCGCCCGGTCGGGCGATGTCGGGGCTCGGATCGCCGCCCTTCCCCGGCAGGCGCTTCACGCCCGGCGGCTCGGCTTCACGCACCCGGAGGGCGGGAGCCGGCTCGAGTTCGACAGCCCGCTGCCGCCCGACCTTCACGCATTGGTGACTGATTTAGAGCGACTTTAAACTGGACAAAACCCGACTATGTTACTAGGGTATGCGCATCCGCCATTCCCGGCGGGATCAACCGCGCGTGTTTCAGCGTTTACTCCTCCACAAGGCTTCAACCCGGAGCAACAATCGTCAATGGCTACCCTTTCGGTCCCTTCCATTTCCGCTGAAGGAAACCTGACCCGGTATCTCCAGGAGATCCGCAAGTTTCCGATGCTCGAACCAGAAGAAGAGTACATGCTCGCCAAAAGCTGGAAAGAGCATGAAGACCCCCAGGCCGCGCACCGCCTGGTAACCAGCCATCTGCGTCTCGTCGCCAAGATCGCCATGGGCTATCGCGGCTATGGCCTGCCGCTCTCGGAGCTGATCTCGGAGGGCAATGTCGGGATGATGCAGGCGGTAAAGCGCTTCGATCCCGACCGCGGCTTCCGGCTCGCCACCTATGCGATGTGGTGGATCCGCGCCGCCATCCAAGAATACATTCTGCACTCCTGGTCGCTCGTCAAAATGGGCACCACCGCCGCGCAGAAGAAGCTGTTCTTCAACCTGCGCAAGCTCAAGGGGCAGCTGCAGGCGATGGAAGAGGGCGATCTGACGCCCGAACATCTGAAGAAGATCGCCACCGAGCTCGATGTGCCGGAGGCGGACGTGGTCAGCATGAACCGCCGGCTGGCGAGCCCAGACCATTCGCTGAACGCGCCGCTCAGAAGCGACAGCGAAGGGGAATGGCAGGATTGGCTGGTCGACGAGAGCGAGAGCCAGGAGACAAGGCTCGCCGATCGCCAGGAGCTGGGGCTGCGCCGCGACCTGTTGGAAAAGGCGATGACGCATCTGAATGACCGGGAGCGGCATATCCTGACCGAGCGGCGGCTGCGCGACAACCCGACCACCCTCGAGGACCTGTCGCAGCAATACGGCATCTCGCGCGAGCGAGTGCGCCAGATCGAAGTCCGCGCCTTCGAGAAATTGCAAAAAGCGATCAAGACCGCCGCCGTCGAGCGCCGCCTCGTCACCCAATAAGGCTCGCTGCCCGATCCTTCGCTGCGCCTGATCATTCGCGCGCGCCCGTGGGTGCCGTGTGAGCCGGCGCCCATTCTGAAGAACGCTGTGCCTGGGTTCGTCCCAGGCACCTGCGGCTAGGCGGCCGTGGCCAACCCGGCTTTATGCCGTCGCCCGGGCGTGCTACAGAGGCCTCTCGTCGACAGGAGAGCGCCAGATCATGATCCACCACGTATCGATCCCGGCACGCGAGCCACGCCACGTCGCCGAGGTTCTGGCCGAGTTGATCGACGGCAAGTGCTACCCGTTCGGGCCGCTCGAGGGCGCCTTTATGGCGGCGAGCGGCGACGACCACGGCTCGATGATCGAGGTCTATCCGGATCGGGCGACCCTCGATATCCCGGGCACCGACGATCAGGTCGTGTTTGGCGAAAACCGCTCGCCGCCGCAGACCTGGCCGTTCCATGTCTTTCTCTCGGTCCCGCGCGAGCCCGAGGAGATCGAGCGCATCGGCGCGCGCGAAGGTTGGCGGGCGAAGACGTTCGGCCGCGGCATGCAGGGCCACAAGCCGTTCTTCCATGTCATCGAATTCTGGCTCGAAAACCGCCTGATGATCGAGGTGGTGTCGCCGGCGATGGTTCGGGAATACGAGGATTTCCTGAAGAGCGCCCAAACTGCGATGATGAGTGACCCGGAATCCCTGCGCCTGATGCGGGCAACGCATATAAAGCAGCCGGCCTGAGAGCCGCGCTGATAGGGAGGGGCCCAGCGATGCCGAAAATTGCGGCGGAACGGTTGACCGAAATTGGCCAGGCTCTGTTCGAAGCGGCGGGAGCGCCGCGGGCGGAGGCGGAGCTGGTGATGCGCCACATCGTCGCCGCCAACCTCGTCGGCCATGATTCGCATGGGGTGATCCAGATCCCGACCTACATCGAGCGCATCAAAGTTGGACACATCGTACCCGGCGCGCCGTGGACGATCGTCCAGGAATCGCCGACGACGACAGTCGTCGACGGGCATTGGGGGTTTGGCTACGTCGCCAATGAGCGGGCGATGCGGCTGACCATAGAAAAAGCGAAGTCGGCCAATGTCGCCGCCGCAACGGTGTTTCGCCAGGGCCATATCGGCCGGGTCGCCTCCTACACGTTGATGGCGGCGCGGGAAGGGATGATCGGCATCGCCACCGCCAATTCCGGGCGTTCGCCAAAGGCGGTGGCGCCGTTCGGCGGGCGCGAGGCAAGGCTCGGCACCAACCCGATCTCGATCGCGATGCCCTCCGACCTCGAAGGGCCACTTTATCTCGACATGGCTACTTCCGCGGCGGCGGCCGGCAAGATCGCGCTCGCCGTCGCGCGCAACGAGTCGGTGCCGGACGGCTGGGTCATCGGCAGTGACGGGCGCCCGACCAACGACCCGCGCCAACTGCGCCAAGGCGGCGCCCTGTTGCCGCTCGGCGGGCCCGAAGGCGGCTACAAGGGCACCGGGCTTGCGGTCATGGTCGAGATCCTTTGTGGCCTCCTGACCGGGCTCGGCTTTGGGGTCGAGCCGACCGGGCGGCACAATGACGGCTGCTTCATGGCGGTGTTCAACGTCGCGGCGTTCCGCCCGCTCGCCGAGTTCAAAAAGGACATTGGCGAGTTCGTTGCTTATCTCAAATCGACGCCGCCGGCCGAGGGCAGCAAGGGGGTGCTCTACCCGGGCGAGATCGAGCACATGCGCGAACAAGACCGCCGGGAGAACGGCATCGAGGTCGAGGACGCGACCTGGTACAAGTTGCGCCAGCTGGCCGACGGCTACGGCCTCACCGAAAAGCTCGAATTCGAGGAGCCGGAGTAAGGGATTGTCATTGCGAGGAGCCGGAGGCGATGCGGCAATCTCGATCTGGATGACGCTGGATGGGGCGGCACGAGATTGCTTCGCGGAGCCTGTCCTCGGGCCGGCCTCCAGCCGGACCCGTGGGCTCGCAATGACCAGCAACCAGTTGAGGTAGCCGAATGGACGACCGGCTGACGCTTTACGGCAGCTTTACGTCGAGTTCGAGCTACAAACCGATGCTCTATTTGGCTTTGGCCCGGCTGCCATTCTCGTTCCGGACGGTAAACCTCAAATTCGGGGTGCAGAAAACGCCGGAATACCTCGCGGTCAATCGCTGGGGCGTGGTGCCGTCCTTGCGTCACCGCGGACTGACGATCCTGCAATCGAACGTGATCCTCGACTATCTCGCGCGCACGACCGGTCATTTTGAGCCGGCATCCGAGCAGCAGCGCTGGCAGGCGCGCGAATGGCTGTCGTGGGAGGCGGACCACATCACCGCGATCGCCAAGGTGCGCCACTCGGCCCGGTTCCGCGCGTCGCACCCGGAAGTGATCGCCGAGTTCCGGCCGAAAGCCGAGGCGGCCCTGTCGTTTGTCGACAATACTCTAAAGGACCGCGAGTGGCTGGTCGGCGACGGGTGCAGCATTGCCGATATTGGCTGCTGGGGCCGCATGGTGTTCATGGCCGAGGGCGGCTTTGACATCGCCGGCTGGCCCAACGTCGAAGCCTGGTCTAATCGGCTCAAGGCGATGCCCGGTTTCGCACTCCCTTACGATCTGATCCCGAGCAAAGACCGGGAATTCGAGCCCGCCTGAGCGACCGCGCCAAGGGCGCAAAAAGTAGGTAGTGACTCAATTTGAATTTTCGCTGCTGTAGCCAACTAGGTTGGGCGTTGCCCCGAAAATTGCCCACCATAATCTTTGTCTGGGGTGCCGAATGTGCTCGAATATAAGTTGGCAAATAGGAATGTCACGCCTTAAAATGACGCCATTATCACTGGGACGATCGTAGGGTTACTCCTGAATATTTGAACCATACTTATAATTTGGCGAGTCAGATCAACGGCTTGCTGAGTGCCTCATGGGGTGGCTACCCCCTTGACGCGGCCTGCGAATAGGAGCACATAGCGTGAGGGCGGCTACCGTTACAGCGGTGCCGCCCTCGGGCGAGGGTGACATCCCCGCCGACCCTGCAACCCGGCCTACGTCGAGGCCCAGCCGAGAGGAGGGTGATCCTACTGCGGTTTTATAGCGGCGACCGTGGGTTAAGGACCCGCTAAGTCGCAGGGCGCGCTCGCGGTCTAGCCGCTGCGGGCGCGCTACCGCATGCCCTCTATATACGAGGAACCGCCGAGGATCGCAAGAAATTATGTCCTTGCGCGAGTACCTAGATCAGCGCGAGAGCGAACTAATTCGCGAGATTGAAGTTCTATACGAGCGACTTGCACCTAAACAGTCCGAGTTGGACGAGGTGCGGCGCGCGAAAGCCGCAATCGGAATGGAGGTAGGTAAAGGAACTCCCGTACCCCTAATCGGCAAGCGAAATGCCGAAGGTAATCTTGCAATCGATCTCGGTGCAGACGATACCCCCAAAGCGCTCTCGCCCTACGAGACGATGCCGATCAGCCTGTTGACGATTCGAGCGCTGAGAGACCACTTCCCGAGCGGTGCAACAATGGCGCAACTGCTAAAGTTCTTTGCTGAAACGTGGGGACGCCGAATTGATCGGCAAAGCCTCAGCCCCCAGCTTTCCCGGCTCTACAAACGTGGTGCCGCTGGTCGCATCCCGTCCCTTCCCGGATGGTTCTACATCCCTCCACATGCGCTAGAAGAGGGGAGGCACGCGTACCGTCATCATCATACGAAAGAAATCAGCTTTAAGTTACCAAACCAAGCCGAGGAGCAGGATGAGCTGCTTTGGACCCTATCTACACACGGGGCTTCCCCCGAGGAGCCCTAGTACTAAATACGGCATCGGCATCGGCCAGTGGTGCCGCTTTTATAACGACCGCCGGCCGCACCAGGCCTTGGGCTACAAGACCCCGGCGGCGGCGTGGGCGGCCGAGGTGAGCCCTGTGGATTTGCCGCTGTGCTTGGACGACGCTGATGCGTCGCCCACAACTCCACAGGGCCAACAACAGCAAACCGTAATACACTCTGACGGAAAAGAGGAGCGGCCTTCACCTTACGAACCCACCCCCATGGTCCCGCGTCTCGGGTCCACCGCTGCGAACGCGATCTAGAATAGCTCATTTGCGTTCATACGGACCCACTCATGATGATCGCCTAGGAGTCACTACCAAAAAGACAGCTAGGCGCGGGGCCGCCGGATAATCTCGGTTGGGGTTGCATTCCGGGGGACGGATGCGCGGGATCGCCTTTTTTATCCTGTTGAGCCTGGCGGCGTGCGTGGCAAGGAACGCCGTCGTGCCGTCGAGCACATCTTCGGAAGCTCGGGAATGGCAGGAGGCGAGCGGAAAGCCGCCATCGCAGGCCGAGTTCGCAGCGGTCGTCGCGGCCTGCCAGGATTGGGCTAGGAGTGCCGACCGGGAGGGACCGATCGACAATTGTCTCGCCGATCTCGGGCTGCGCCGCATCCAGTGAGGGTGACAGCCGTTAGGCGCGAGATGGCGCAGATGGGTAGCCCCCACCTTTATAGCGATTTCCGATCAAATTGAACCGCACTCACCCCCTCCCAAACCCTCCCCCATCAAGGGGGAAGGGCCTGTCTCAGCACCCCTATTTGTACTCCTGCCCCCTCGATGGGGGGGCGGGGTGAGGGTGATGCGTGCCTAGTGCATCGACTCGGTCGAAAGTAGCTGTACCCTACAGCAGCAATTCCGGCAAGGCGCGGATGATGCGATCGGGGCGGATCGGGCTGTCGGGCGGCAGACCGACCCCATAGCCGTCATGCCAGATCGCGTGGATGCCGAGGCGCTGCGGCGCCACCACCTCCCATTCGAGGTTGTCGCCGACCATCCAGGTTTCGCGCGCAGTAACGCCGAGCGCCGCCATCGCGTGGGTGTAGGCGCGCTCCTCGGGCTTGCCGAAGCCGTGTTCGCCCTCGATCTGGATGTGTTCGAAGCGATGTTCGAGCGCGAAGCGGATGACCTTGGCGCGCTGCGGCTCGGCGGCGCCGTTGGTGATCAGCGCCAGGCGCACGCCGAGCTCCTTCAACCGGTCGAGGGTGTCGTGGGCGCCCGGAAAGCACTCCAATTCGGCGTCGTGCAGTGCGTTGTAGCGGTCGGCAATCTCGTCGCGCAGGGAGCGCTCGGGGACGGCATGACCGGCCGCCGCCAACGCGGCGAAGGCGTTGGCGACGATCCGGCGGCGGGCCTCGCCGATGCGGTGACGCCAATGCTTGTGCCGCGCCGGATCGGCCCACAAATCGCGCGAGCTGTCCATGATCGCGGCAATCGCCGCGGCCGGGGCCAACGGCGCCAGATGTTCGGCGTAAGCGCCGAGGACGCGCCGCCATTGCGACTCGGCCGGCCCAAAGGCGACAAGGATCGTGTCGTCGAGGTCGAACAGGATCGCGCGCGGAAGGTTCGTCATGCTGTGGGCCGCTCGGACTGCTCAGACGACTTCCGCCGGCGCCTGCGGCACGCTTTTCCAGAATTCGCCGTCATGCCCGAAAAAAATGCGGGCGCCGCCCTTTTCGAGGCGGGCGAGCTTATCGAGCGAAGCCAGCATCGCGGTGCGGTCATAGACGTTCTGCGGCAGCCGCCGTTCCCGCAGAGTCCGGCAGAAGTAGCAAGAATCGGCGGCGAGCACGACATCGCCCGTGGCGAGCCGAACCTTTAACGACTGATGGCCCGGGGTGTGGCCGTGGGTCGGCAGGCAGACGACGGCGCCGTCGCCAAAGAGGTCGTGCTCGCCGTCGACCTGGATGACTTTGTGCCCGAGATCGAAGTCGCGGCGGTCGAAGCCGCGCCGCGCGGCGATGTCGGGATCCATCCCCGCCTCCCATTCGCGCCTCTGCACGACCATCGTCGCGTTCGGAATCAGCGCGTTGCCGCCGACATGATCGAAAGTGGAAATGCGAGTTGACGATGATTTCGATCTTGGCCGGATCGCGGCCGATCGCTTCCAACCGGGCGCTGATTTCCTCGCCTGGCCGGTAATTGAACGCGAACAGACGGGTGATGCGGGGGCCGACCCGACCGGCGGGGTCGTGCTGGCAATCCGGATGCATCCCGGTATCGAACAGCACCGTGCCCTTGGGGTGTTCGATCAGGTAGGACGGGATCGGCAATTGCGCCCGACCCTCACCGCCCTCCATCAAATACCCGAGATCGCCCGTCAGCCAGCCGCAGGTGAAGGCGAAGAGCTTGACGCTCATCAGCGCCTCGTCACGCTGTCGCGCGAGCGAGGTTCGCTGCCTCGAACATGCGCCGGTGCAGCGCGAAGTCATAGGGCCGCTCGATGAGCAATTCCGGATCCCACTCGCTGCGCTGCGCGCCGTAAAAATCGCCGCCATAGACGTGGATTGCGCCGGTCAGCCGCGCGCAGCGGATTGGTCACCGAATGGATGATGTCGCGCCCCAACGGTTCGGCGCAGCTTCGACGCCAAAGATTTTGCGCCCGCAGCTTCGATGAGGCCGCCGGCTTCTCCGGGCAGCCGGCGCCAGAAGATGTTGTCCTCGCGGCCGGTGTAGACCCCGATCACCGCCCACATCCGGTGGTCGTGCGGCATGATCGTCATCCCCCGCCCCCAAATCACATTGAGGATCGTCAGCTCCTCCGAGCGGTAGAGCGGCGTCACGCCGGCCGTCGTCGGCTCGCCGAGCGCGGCAAGGATCGCGGCAGGGTTGGAATTGGCGCGGGCCAGCACCTCGCGCGCCGCCTTATGGCTCGGGTCTTCGCGCACCGCGGCGCGGCAATCTTCAATGAAGCGATCGAGGTCGAACATGGTTCTGCACTCCCTTCGGCTATTCGGCCGCCTGCGCCGCAACCTCGGAGCGGTGGCCCTTCTGGTGAAAATAATTCGCCCGGTAGAATTCGAGCACGAGATCGCGATAGACCGCCGGCGGATAGCGCGCCGGATTATCGGCGCCGACGCAGGACGGCAGGCATTCGATGACCCGGTCCGGGTTGGGGCTGTGGAAATAGGCGATCGAGTAGCGGTCGGTCCCCAACTCGTTGAGCACGCCGTGCGGGGTCGACAGAAAGCGGTCGTTCGACCAGCGCCGCATGATGTTGCCGAGATTGATCAGAAAGGTCCCGGGGATGATCGGCGGCGCAAACCATTCTCCCCTCGACGCTCCATTTGGCGGCAGCCGCACCGCGAGCCCCGGCACCTCGGTCCGCGCGAGCGCTGTCATAAAGCTGTTGTCGGTATGCGGCCCCTGGCCAAAGAGGTTGTCCTCGATCACATCCTGCGGCGGATAGTGCAGGAAGCGCAGAGTGGCGTGCGCCTCGTCGGCGAAGTACGGCGCAAAGAAATTGGCGAGGCTGGCCCAGCGCCACGGCGAAGGGCGGCAGCATGCGGTCGCACATCGCCCCGAGCGCGTCGAAATACGCCATCATGTCCCCGCGGATGCCGGGCAGCTCCGTCGGCCACTGGTTGCGTCCGCGCAACGGCTTGCCGGCGACCACGTCGGGATGGTCGGGCCCGCGGTCATGGCTGATGAAAAAGCTCTCGTTCTGGTTCGGCCTGGTCGCCTTGTGGACGGTCGAAGCGCCCTGCACCGAAGCGTTGATCGGCAAATAGCCGATGTTGTTGTCATTGAGCCGGAGCGCCAGCTTTTGGGCGAGCGGCAGGGCATGGAACCGGCGCGAAGCAGCAAAGGCGCGGTCGATCAGCTCTTCTGGAACACCGTGGTTCAGCGCGTAGAAGAAACCGACATTCTCGCAGGCGCGCGCGACCTCGGCGGCGACCCGCTCCAGCGCACCCTTCTCGCCGGCGAAATAGGGGCCGTAATCGATGACCGGGATCATCCCGGCGACCGCTTCAGGGTCCGCCACCGCATGTTCCTTGAACAGATGCATCCCATTTTCTCCGCGCCGCGGTGCGCCCGACTATAGCCCGCGCTCACCGCCGGCGGCCAGCCGCATTGCGGTCCAGGCTGGGATGGGAACGGCTCGGCAACTTGCTGAACAACCCTGGCTGAGCGGTGCGGCGGCGTGCCATCGCAAACTTCGAGATTGCAGGCGCCGCGCATACCGCCCAACTGCTAAGTATCCGAGGTGAAGCGGGTTTTCGATACGGAAAAAAGCGATGAACAGGGAAAACGACAATGGCAACGGCGAGGCTGACTGTACCCTCGCCGAATTGGTTCGCGATCCGCTGATCGGGCTCCTCATGCACAGCGACGGGGTCGACCGGCACAGCGTCGAGCTGCTGTTCGAGCGGATCGCGCGGGAACGGCCGAGTTTCGCTCGACAGCGCGCGGGTCCCCGCTCCCCTAAAGCGAGCCAATCAGCTTCGAGACTGGGCGCACGACCGGATTCGTGTTAACTCCTATGCCATGCGTCGCCAATTCGAGATACCTCCACATTACGTCATGCTGATCGCGTGCGCGCTGGCGCTGGTCGGGCTGGTCCATGCCGAAGGCTGGATCTGGCCGCTGAAGGCAGCCGCGGTCATGATCCCGGTGTCGTTCCTGGTCGGCTGACCGCCCGCTCAGCGGCGCAGCAGCAGCGGGTAGAGGCTGAGCACCAGCTCGGCGACGATCAGCAGCACGATGTACCACTCGACGCGCAGACTGCTGCGGGTCTGCACCAGACCCAGCAAGGTCTCGACCGTGCGCGAGACGATGTCGAGCTTGCGGTCGAGCGCGCGGTCGCGGTCGCGCAGCTCGTATTCGTCGGCGAGGCGCATATAAAGCCGCTCGAGTTCGGGATGCTCCCATAGCAGCTCGGGGGTTTCGGCGGTTTCGACCCGGCCGACCATTTTCTGCTGCATCAGCAGCACGTCGCCGATGTGGCGCAACAGCACCTTGCCGCTCGCGCCGGCGCGGCCCTTCTCGCGCAGGGCCGCGGCCAGCGGTTCGATGCGGTCGAACAGGTCGGCGATGCGCGTCTCGTAGTGCGACAGCATCAGGCTCTTGGCCAGAATGTCGGCGACCAGCTGCAGCCGCTCGGTCGATTTGTCGCGCAGGATGATATTACCGGACGCGTCTACATGCTGATCGCTCTCAGCACGGATCAGCAGCCGCGCCTCCTCCCGCTCCGGTACCGGGAACGCACCGGCGATCGAGGGCAGCAATGTCGCGACGAATTCGTCCATCGCGGCGTTTGGCGGGCCGAACAGCACAATCGCGCCATAGCGAAACAGCACCGCGATACCGCCGTCCGCGATGTCGAGGGTCAGCGGCGTGATGCCGACCGACACACCGCGCTCTAGCGCTCGCGTATCCAGCCGCTCGCCCAGCAGCAGGGCGCGCACCGGCACGATGTCGGCCGTGGCCGCCGGCGCCGAGGAATGCGCCGCTTCCGTCGCCTCCGGCGGCGCAGCGCCTTCGGTCATGGCGCCGCTCACTGCGCGCCAACCCGTCGCGGAAAGTTCGATCGCGGCTCTTCGACCCCTTCCGGGTCCTGATGGATGATGATCTCGGCATGTGGGTAGGCGGCGCGCAGCCGCGCCTCGACCTGGTCGGAGATTTCATGCGCGCGAACCAGGCTGATATCGCCGTCCATTTCGATGTGGATCTGGATAAACGCTGTCGGCCCCGCGACCCGGGTGCGCAGATCGTGGGCGGCGGCCACCTCGGGGTGCGACAATGCGATGTCGCGGATCCTCTCGCGTTCGTCGTCAGGCAGTTCGCGGTCCATCAGCTGGACCAGCGACAGGCGCGCCAACCGTGCCGCGGAATAGATGATCCACAGCCCGATGGCGGCGCCGAATAGCGGATCGAGAATGCGCAGGCCGAAGATGCCGCTGAGGATCAGCGCCGCGATGACGCTGCCGTTCAGAATCAGATCGCCGCGATAGTGCAGTTCGTCGGCGGTGATCGCGATCGACCCGGTGCGGCGCACGACATGCCGCTGATAGAGCACCAGCGCAATCGTCACCACGATCGAAAACACCATCACCGCGATCCCGGCCGGCGGGTTCTCCACAGCAGCCGGGTGGAGCAGCCGACGCACTGCCTCGGCGAGCAGCAACAGCGCGCTGCCGATAATGAACGCCGATTGGCCCAGCACGGCCAACGGCTCGGCCTTACCGTGGCCAAAGCGATGCTCGCGATCGGCAGGGGTCAACGCATGCCGTACCGCGAACAGATTGACGATCGAGGCGACGGCATCGAGCAGCGAATCAATCAAGCTCGACAGCAGCGCGACCGAGCCGGTTTCCAGCCAAGCCGCGAACTTGGCGGAAATCAGCAATAGAGCGACTGCGACCGAAGCATAGGTCGCCCAGCGCCGCAACCGGTCCGCAGCAGGCCCGTGAATCATGGAAACAGCCGCTCCCGCCGCCATCCGTCGCCCTCGCGAACAAACAACCAACGGTCATGCAGGCGGGAGGGCCGCTCCTGCCAAAATTCGATGCGCCATGGAACGACACGAAAGCCGGACCAGTATGGCGGCCGGGGCACCTCGCCGTCGCCGAAACGGTCGGTGAAGCTCTCGACCCGGCGCTCCAGTTCGGCGCGGGTCCCGAGCGGACGCGACTGGTCCGAGGCCCAGGCGCCGATCCGGCTGTCGCGGGATCGCGTGGCGAAATAGGCGTCCGCTTCATCGTCCGCGACCGGCTCGACCGCCCCCTCGATCCGCACCTGCCGGCGCAGCGATTTCCACAGCAAGCACAGCGCCGCCTGCGGGTTGTCGAACAGCTCCGTCGATTTGCGGCTTTCCAGATTGGTGTAGAAGACGAAACCGCGCGCATCGAACCCCTTCAGCAGAACGGCGCGGGCCGAGGGCTGGCCGCCGGGGGTCGCCGTCGCCAAGGTCATCGCCTCGGGCTGTTGCTCCGTCGCCAGTGCTTCGGTATACCAGCGCTCGAACGGCCCGAGCGGTTCAACCTCGACGATCTCTTCCATCATGCGCGTCCGTTGAACGGGCTATTCCGATGCAATTTTCTCTCCCATCGCACCAGCGGCGCGGCGGGGATGGCGTTGGCGCGGCGCGGGGTCGAGGGTTTCGCCGATCAGCGAGGCGATCGTCATCTGCATTGCTACGGCTTCGGCTCTGACGATGCGCTCCATCGCCGGTGCGACCAGCCTCTGCCAAGGCGCGGTGGCATGGTCAATCCAAACGCCGGCAAACGGCAACCGCAGCGCCTCGTAAAGATCGTGAACCGTGGCGGTCTCCGGGCTTCGGGCCAGCACCCAGCTTCCCTCCTGCGTATGGGCAGCGAAACCGGCGGCGAGGAGCGGCCTCATATACTCGTCGACGACGGTCGTCGGCACCCTGAGTTCGGCAGCCAGCGCCGCTGTGGTCAGCTGTTCCCCCACCCGTTGCGCCCGCACCAGAGCCGCGATCAGCCCCAGGCTCAGACCAAGCCGGACGCCACCCGACGAAACCGGACCGATCCGCCGGTCGATGCGCCAGTGCGGCAAGGCGGCGGCGACCTCGGCGCCGAGCAGCACCGCCATCCACGAAATATACATCCACAGCAGAAAGATCGGGATAGCCGAGAGCGCGCCATAGACGGTTTGATAATAGGACATGGCGCCGACATAAATCGTAAACCCGATCTTTAGGATCTCGATCGCCGCGGTCGCAACCAGCGCGCCGAGGGCTCCGTCGCGCCAGCGCACCGCGCGGTTCGGAATTAGCCAATAGAGCAGGGTCAAGGCGACAAATTCGAGCACCGCCGGCACCGCCCGCGCGAGGCCATGCAGCCAGCCGCTCTCGACCCACTGGACGGCTTGTTGGCCAAACCCGGCGCGACGAGCGGCGATCTCGAAATAGGTCGACAGCGAAAAGCTGAGGCCGACAAGAAGCGGGCCCAGGGTTATCAATGTCCAATAGGCCAGGACGCGCTGCCCCCAAGGCCGCGGCGCGGTCACCCGCCAAATCACGTTCAGCTGGTCCTCGACCGTGACCAGCAGCAATACTCCTGTAGCGGCGAGGCCGATGACGCCGATGGCCGTCGTCTGCGCCGCAGAATTGGCAAAGGCACGGAACCACCAAGCCGCCTGCTCGCCGACCGACGGCACGAAATTTCGAAACACCAGCGCGAGGATCTCGTCATGCACCTGTCCAAAGATCGGAAACACCGATAGCGAGCCGAGCCCAATGGCGACAAGCGGCGCCAGAGAGACTAGCGTCGTGTAACCGAGCGCACCGGACGCGGCGAAACAGCCGTCCGCGTTGAAGCGGCGCAACGAATAGAGCACGAAGGCCCCCGGCGTCGCCGCGATCCGCCGCAGCCTGCCGCCGCGCCCGCCCTCTTCCGCCTCAGGCGTCATCGTGGAAACCTCGCAGCGTCCTCTCTGGTCAATACGGGGTAAACACGGCCGCGCCGGGCAATTATCCGCTGCCTGCCGCTGCGGCGCCAGCGCGGAAGGCTCTAGGGCCCGCTCATGGCCCTCCCCGGAGTGTTCGTGTAGGATGAACCCGTCGCGAGAAATGGGGATGACCATGCCGCTGATGGCGGGTAAGCAGGGTCTGATCATGGGCGTTGCCAACGAGCGCTCGATTGCATGGGGCATCGCCAAAACCCTGCACGATCACGGCGCCGAACTTGCCTTTACCTACCAGGGGGAGGCGCTGCGCAAGCGGGTGCAGCCTCTGGCTCTGAGTCTCGACAGCGATTTTGTGCTGGAGGCCGATGTCGGCTCCGAAGAGAGCCTCGATCTGGTGTTCGCGGCGCTGGCGGAACGCTGGGGGCATCTCGACTTCCTCGTCCATGCAATCGCCTTTTCGGACAAGGACGAGCTGAAAGGGAAATACCTCTACACCACGCGAGCGAACTTTCTGCGCACGTTGGATATCTCCTGCTATTCGTTCACCGATGTTTGCCGTCGCGCGGCGCCGCTGATGACCGCAGGCGGCAGCTTGCTGACCTTGACCTATGCGGGGGCCGAGCGGGTGATGCCGCATTACAATGTGATGGGGGTGGCCAAGGCGGCGCTGGAGGCGAGCGTGCGCTACCTCGCCGTCGATCTCGGCGGCGACAACATTCGCGTCAACGCCATCTCAGCCGGCCCGATCAAGACCCTGGCAGCATCCGGGATCGGCGATTTCCGCTATATCCTGAAGTGGAACCAATTGAACTCGCCGCTAAAGCGCAACGTCACGATCGAAGATGTCGGCGGCGCCGGTCTTTATCTGCTGAGCGGCCTTTCCGCCGGGGTCAGCGGCGAGGTCCACCACGTCGATTGCGGCTATCATGTCGTCGGCATGAAGGCCGTCGACGCTCCGGACATCTCGGTGGTGTGATCGAAATGCGCACGCCAAGCTCGGCAAGCAGAGCGTCATACCGGCGAAGGCCGGCATCTATGGCGGACCTGGGTCGCGGCCTCCGCCGGGACGACGAGAATCGTTGAAGCGATGGCAGGCAACTCGTTCGGCACCTTGTTCCGCTTCACCACCTGGGGCGAAAGCCACGGACCGGCGATTGGCGTGGTCGTCGATGGCGTCCCGCCTCGCCTGGCGCTCGCCGAGCCCGACATCCAGCATTGGCTGGACAAGCGCAAACCCGGCCAGTCGCGCTTTACCACACAGCGCCGCGAGGAAGACCTCGTCCGCATCATGAGCGGCGTCTTTGACGGGGTCACCACCGGGACCCCGATCCAACTGTTGATCGAGAACACCGATCAGCGCTCCAAGGATTATCGAAACATCGCCGACCGCTTTCGCCCCGGGCATGCCGACTACACCTATTGGAAAAAATACGGCGTGCGCGACTATCGCGGGGGTGGCCGCGCCTCGGCGCGCGAAACCGCCTCGCGCGTCGCCGCAGGCGCCGTTGCGCGCAAAATCCTCGGCGCCGACGTATCGATCCGCGGCGCGCTGGTCCAAATCGGGCCGCATGCGATCGACCGCAGCGCCTGGGATTGGCGGGCGGTCGAGGACAACCCATTCTGGTGCCCCGACGCCGCGATGGCGCTGCGCTGGGCCGATTATCTCGACGGTGTGCGCAAGGCCGGCTCCTCGGCCGGTGCGGTCATCGAGATCGTTGCCAGCGGCGTCCCAGCGGGGCTCGGCGAGCCGGTCTACGACAAGCTCGACGGCGATCTCGCCCGGGCGCTGATGACGATCAACGCGGTCAAGGGCGTCGAGATCGGCGCCGGCTTCGGGGCCGCGGCGCTGAAGGGCGAGGAGAACGCCGACGAGATGCGAATGGCTGACGGGGAGGTCGTCTTCCTGTCGAACAATGCCGGCGGCATCCTCGGCGGGATCTCGACCGGACAGGACATCGTCGCCCGTTTCGCGGTCAAGCCGACGAGTTCGATCCTGACGCTGATGCGCACGGTCGACGTCGACGGCAACGAGGTCGAGATCGCGACCCACGGCCGCCACGACCCCTGCGTCGGCATCCGCGCCGTCCCGGTCGGCGAGGCGATGGTCGCTTGCGTGCTCGCCGATCACTTGCTGCGCCATCGCGCGCTCGACGCCAAATCCTGAACGCATGCGACGGCTGCTCCTCGGTTTTTTCGCGACCATCGGATTTCTGACCGTTCTGCTGGTTATCGCCGCCGGGTGGTGGTCGTCCGCTTAAGACCGGGTACGCCCTCGCTCCCCGCAAACATCATCATCTCGGCAGACTTGACGCAGGGCCTCGCCGACGGTCCGGACGAGCCGAACTTGCTGCGGCTTATCGCCGGCGGTAAATCGAACTTGCGCGACTTTCTCGATGCGATCGAGGCCGCCGCAATCGATCCGCGGGTCAAGGGCATTCTCGCGCGCGTCGGCAATGACGAATTCGCCGTCGCCGAGGCGCAGCAGATACGCGATGCGATCATCGCCTTCCGCGCCAAGGGCAAGTTCGCGATCGCCTTTGCCGACAGCTTTGGCGAGTTCGGCGCCGGCACCCGCCCCTATTACCTGGCGAGCGCGTTCGACCAGATCTGGCTGCAGCCGATGGGTAGCGTCGGCCTGACCGGGCTCTATTCCGACAGCACCTTCTTCAAGGGCACCTTTGACCTGCTCGGAATCGTCCCCGAGTTCGACCATCGCGGCGCCTACAAGACCGCGGCCAACATTCTGACCGAAACCAAGATGACCCCGCCCCACCGCGAAGAGGTCGAAGATCTGCTCGCCTCGGTGGCTGGGCAGATCGTCAGCGGCATTGCCCAGGCCCGCAAGCTGTCATCGGATGCGGTGCGCGCGGCGATCGACCGCGGGCCGCTGCTTGCCGACGAAGCGCTCCAGGCGTCGCTTGTCGATCGCCTCGGTTATCGGGACGAGGTCATTGCCGAGGCCCACAAGCGCGCCGGATCGGACGCCGAACTGATCGGCCTGTCGACCTACCTCGCCGGCGTAAAGCGTCCGCACCGGCAGGGCGAAAGGATCGCGTTGATCTACGGCTCGGGGCTGATCGTGCGCGGCGGCGGTTCGGCGGGCCCGCTGTCGGGATCCGAGGAAATGGCGGCGGACAAGATCACCCGGGCTTTTCGCGCCGCCGTTCGCGACCCCGAGGTACGCGCAATCTTGTTTCGCGTTGACAGCCCCGGCGGCTCTGCCGTCGCTTCAGAGACGATCTGGCGCGATGTCGTATTCGCTCGAGAGCGCGGCAAGCCGGTCATCGTATCGATGGGCGACGTCGCCGGGTCCGGCGGCTATTACGTCGCGGCTCCGGCCGATAAGATCGTCGCCGAGCCGGCGACCCTGACCGGCTCGATCGGCGTATTGGCCGGCAAGCTGGTCGTGGCCGACCTGCTCAAGAAGATCGGGATTTCGACCGATTCGGCGCAGGTCGGCGCCAATGCGGCGATGTTCAGCGCCACCTCCGAATTCTCGCCCTTCGCCCGCTCCCGTCTCGAAGCGTTTCTCGATGCGACCTATCAGGGCTTCAAGGATCACGTCGCAGCCGGCCGCCACATGACCCCAGATGCTGTTGAGGCAGTCGCCAAAGGCAGGGTTTGGTCGGGGGAGGAAGCCAAGGCGCGCGGGCTCGTCGATGCGCTCGGCGGTTACGACGTGGCGCTCCGCCTCGCCGGGGAAGCGGCCCATATCCCGGCCGACGAGTTCGATCCAGCTGACAGTGTTCCCGCGCGAAGAAGGGCCGGTCCAATTCCTCTACGATCGCCTCACCGGCAAAGAGCGCGAGGACGACACTCTGGGCCTGGCTTCGCTCGGGCGGGCGATCGAAGCGGCGCAGCCGCTGCTGCAACGGATCGAAGCCGCGCTCGACGGTCCAGGCGTCCTGACCATGCCCCCGATCGGCCAGCCGAGGTAGGCTTAATCCGTCGGCTTCGCTCGCAACTCGCCCGCCACCCGCACCAGGCAAGTGCAATAGGCGCTTTCGCGCCCCCCGCGGGGAGAGCCTGTCCAACGGGATTATTTACTGTAATGATGGACTAGTTCCGGGCTCTGGCGCATGCATATCAGAGTTCTGGGGGTCAGGGTGGCGAGGGTGCCGTGGGGTAGCCACACACACTAAATCATGTAGAGAGCCCTTGGCTGGCCCAGGCCCTGCCGAAGTTGTTCCAGCTGCCATCCACTTGTTTGTGGAGCGGCAGGCAGTTCGAAGCCCCAATGCCACGGCTATCGTATTTCGTGACACTCGCCTGACATTCGCCGAGCTTGACCGGCGCGCGAACGGGATTGCACAGATGCTGCTCGCCCGTGGCCTCGGACAAGGGTCATTGGTGGCGCTCTACATGGAGCGCTCGGCCGATGCGGTGGTTGCACTGCTTGGCGTGCTCAAATCAGGCGGCGCCTACTTGCCGCTCGATGCGAGCTTCCCGCCCGGCCGCGTTGCCGCCATCGCCGCGGATGCAGGCGCGGCGATGATCCTCGCCGGGCCGGCGCAAGCTGCCGCCCTCCCGAATACGTTGCCGATAATCTGCGATTTCGCAGGACGGTTCGAGACCGCGCCGCCGCCCTGCAATACAGCGGAGGACCTCGCCCTTGTACTTTACACTTCGGGCTCTACTGCCGAGCCTAAGGGCGTGGAGATCACCCACGCCAACCTGATCAACAACCTGGCCTTCTGGGAGGAGACCCATTGCCTTTCGGCGATGGGTGCGCTGGCGCAGACTGCCTTTTTTGCCTTCGCGGTGTTTCAGAGCGACGTCTTTCGCGCTCTCGGCCTCGGTCTAACGCTGGTGATCTGCCCACGAGAGGCGCTGCTCTCGCCACGAGCCTTGCTGACCCTGATGCGCCGAGAGAGGGTGGGTTTTCTCGAGATCGTACCAAGCTTGATCCGCACGCTGCTCCCTTACATGCGCGAACACGGCGGACAACTGGATTTGCTGCGCGGTCTCGTGGTCAGCGCCGACCGGTGGTACGTGCGCGAGCACCGGGCTATAGCTGGGCTTCTCCCATCGGGAGCGAAGCTCAGCCATGTCTACGGCTTATCGGAGACCACCTTCGATACCAGCTGGTACGACGGTCCGATCGATGGGCTCAACCCGCACGATCTCGTCCCTATCGGCCAGCCTTTCCCCAACGTCCGGATCTATGTGCTCGACAATGCTCTGTGCCCGGTGCCGGCCGGGGCGGAAGGGGAACTTTATGTCGGTGGCGCCGGGGTCGCGCGCGGCTACCGGAATCGGCCAGAACTGACTGCCGAGCGCTTCATCGCCAGCCCCTTTGTCGACGGGGATCGTCTTTTTCGCACTGGCGACATCGCCCGCGTTCTGCCGGACGGCACGTCAATTCTGCTCGGGCGCCGCGACTACCAGGTTAAGGTGCGCGGCTTTCGTGTGGAACCCGGAGAAGTCGAGGCGGCGGTCGAAGCGCACCCAGACGTCCGTCAGGCCTTGGTTCAACCACACGAGACCGTATCCGGCCAGGTCCGGCTGGTCGCGTATTACATTTCGGTCCAGCCGCTCGATCCGGCTGCGTTGCGGGATTTCGTCGCCGAGAAATTGCCGAATTTTATGGTGCCGGCAGCATTCGTGGAGATCTCGGCCCTGCCTCTGACGCCCGCCGGAAAAGTGGACCGTCGCGCCCTGCCCAAGCCAGAGGTCTTCTTCGACCTGGAGCCGGAGTCCCGCTAGCCGGGACGTAGAGAGAATCGTCGCCGCGATCGTACGTAGTGCGCTTGGCGCCGCCGCCCTTTCGTCGACTGATTCGCTGCCTGCGCTCGGTCTCGACTCATTCGGGATGAGCGGCATCCTGATCGACATCGAGGAGGCTTTCAGCATCTCGGTCGAGGGTGTCGACCTCACTCCAGAGCTGTTCCAATCGGTCGCCAACCTGACCGGCTACGTCAAACGTCGTTTGGCGGAGGGCGCCCCATGACGCTTCCTGAACCGCTGTTCCTCCCAGGCAGGGCCGGACCGCTATTCGCACTTTATCTTCCGTCCGAACAATCCAATCACAGCGGCGTTGTTCTATTGCCGCCCTTTGCCGAGGAGATGAACCTCGCGCGCCGCATGCTCCGGCTCCAGGCTACAGCGCTGGCTCGGGCCGGGATCGCCGCGCTCCTGCTCGACCTGTTCGGCACGGGCGACAGCGCCGGTGACTTCGCCGATGCGCGTTGGGATATCTGGGTCGCGGATGTCCGCATCGCCGCGGCGGCGCTTGCCGCGCGAGGCGCCGCACGCATCGGGCTCCTCGGGCTGCGTCTCGGCGCTGTATTGGCTGCCGCCGCTGCCCCGACATTGGCCTCGCCATGCTTTGCGACCGTTCTATGGCAACCAGTGGTGTACGGCCGCAGATATCTGGCGGAGTTCCTCCGCGTAGGCACCCTGTCGGGTATGCTAAGAGCGGATCGGTCTATCACGATCGACGGGATGTGCGCGCGTCTGGCGGCCGGCGAGGCCGTCGAAATCGCCGGCTACGAGATCGTTCCGCCGATGGCCGAAGCGCTGGGGGCGCTCAATCTTCCCGAGATGGCGCACCCCGCATTGGGCGAGGTGACGTTGTTTGAGGTGGTGGGTGATCCACGGCTGGCGATGTCCGCCCCTGCAATGCGATGCGCCACCGCCTGGGCCGCAAGTGGGCTGGCCGTGACGAGCCGATCCATCCAAGGCCCGGCGTTCTGGGGCGGTCAGGGGAACGCCCAGGCTCCGGCACTGATCCCAGCCACAGCTGCTGCCTTTGCGGCCGCGCCATGACCGGCGAAATCCCGGTTCGCTTTGCTGTCGGCGGCGAGTTGCGAATCAGGGATCGTCCATCTTCCCGCAGAGCCCAGCCATCTCGGTGTCCTGATCATTGTCGGAGGGTGGCAATACCGGGTTGGCAGTCACCGCCAGTTTGTCCTTCTCGGAAGAGCCTTGGCGGAGGCCGGCTTTGCGGTAATGCGCTTTGACAGTCGCGGCATGGGAGACAGTTGTGGCGCTCCCGGCATGCTCGAGCCGGCCGAACACCTAGCTCCCGACATACGCGCTGCGCTCGACACCTTTGCCGTGCAGGCAGCCTGCATCGCGGAATTTGTCCTTTGCGGCCTGTGCGACGGCGCGTCCGCTGCGCTCACCTACGCGCCCACTGACCCGCGCATCAGTGGTCTCGTGCTGCTAAATCCTTGGGTCAGCAACGCTCAGGGCGCCGCTCGCGCGCTGCTGCGGCATTATTATTGGCGACGCCTGCGCGAACCCGAGTTTTGGGCTAAATTGTGGTCGGGGAGTTTTGACAGCCGCCGCTCTGCCCGCTCCTTGGTCGCCACCATCGGCGAGGCCGGGAGCAGCCACGGCTTGCGGGAAGAGCCCGCCGACTGCGCAGCGGACGCCGGAGTGCGTATCGGTCGCGCCATGGAACGGGCCTTGGACGAGTTTACCGGCCGTATCCTCTTGGTGCTGAGCGGAAAGGACCAGACTGCCGCCCAATATTCGGATCTTGTCGCCCGGTCGCCGCGCTGGCGCGCCCTATTGCGCAGCGGCCGGGCCACCCGTATAGCAATGCCTGGTGCCGACCACACCTTCTCCTGTAGCAGCCTGCGCATTACCCTGACCAGGGAGGTCGCAGCATGGCTGGACAGCTGGGATATCAGCCCAAAGACCAACCCCAGCGTTAATTTATCTCAATGATGGCGGCCATGGACTAGGAAGGCTTTTTCCGTGAACGGCTGGATGCGCTGCGGAACGAGAGTCGGTACCGCGTTTTCGGCATCTGGAGCGGCGCAGCCGCTGCTGCAACAGATTGAAGCCGTCCTCGACAGTCCGGGTATCCTGACCATGCCCCCGATCGCCCAGCCGGTCATCCCGCGATTGCCATGGCGCGCGGGCTCACACGTTACCGTCTGCTCGATCCTGCATCTTGCCCGCCACCCGCACCCGCACCCGCAACGCGTTGCCCGGCAGATAAGCGAGCGGCATGTCTTCGATATCGACGGTTTCGAGACTAGCGGGGTCGGCACCGGCGGCAACCGCGCGTTCGCAGGCCTGCGCCTCGGCCGCTGCGATCGCCTGGTTGCGGCCGAGGTCGCGGTAGATCTGGTCGGTCTCGCCACTGATCTGCGCGATTGCCGCGCCGACCGCGTTGGCGTGCTCGCCATGCGGAACGCGGATCACCTCCGAGATCCCGGCGAGCCGACCGGGCACCAGAAACGCGCCGCCGCCGACTGCGATCAAAGGAAGATCGCCGGCTTCCGTCTTCATCCGGTCGACCGCTTCCTCGATCTTGTGTCGGGCCGCTTCGAGAACGGCATGCGCGAGGTTCCTTGGCAAATCGGACACCCGCGCGGCATCGCCGATCGATGCGACCCCGGCGGCAACTGCGGCATCGGTCGCGGTCAATGTATCGCCACCAAAAACCAGCGCCTCGCTGGTTAGTCGGTAGCCGACGCTTTGCGGGCCGACGTCCAGCGGATCTCGCTCGACTAGGCTGCCGCCGCCGAGCCCGATCGACAGCAAATCCGGCATTCGGAACAAGGTGCGCACGCCGCCCACCTCGACAACCGAGTTCGCCTCACGCGGGAACCCGCGGCGCAGCTGCCCGATATCGGTCGAGGTTCCGCCGACATCGACGACCATCGCGTCGGCGAGGCCGGACAGAAATGCAGCACCGCGCATCGAGTTGGTGGCGCCCGAGGCAAAGCTCATGACCGGCATCATCGTCGCGAGCCGGGCCGCCATCACGGTGCCGTCGTTCTGGGTCAGATAAAGCGGTGCGGTGATCCCGCTCGCCGCGATCGCCGCGGTGAACCCGTCGACCGTCACCCGCGCCAGATCGATCAGCGCGGCGTTCAGCAGCGCCGCGTTCTCGCGCTCCAGCAGGCCGATACGGCCGAGGTCGCGCGACAGGGTCACGGTCGCCTGAGGACATTCTTCTTGCAGGATCTCAGCAGCACGCGCCTCACAAGAGGGGTCGAGCGGCGAGAAGATCGCCGCGATTGCGACCGACCGAATGCCGCTCTCCCGGATTTGCCGCGCGGCATGGCGCATGCCGGCCTCGTCGAACGGCACGATCGGGCGACCGTCGTAATCGTGCCCGCCTTCGAGCATGAACACCGCGCCGCGCACGAGTTCGGCGAGATCCTGCGGCCAATCGCAGAATGGCGGCAGCGAGGCCGCGGCCGGCAGCCCGATACGCACCGCGGCGACGCGGGCGAGCCCCTGCCGCTGCACGACCGCGTTGACGAAATGCGTCGTCCCGATCACGACGCCACCGATCGTCCCAGCCGCCACTTCCGGGTGCGCCGAAAGCTCGGCGAGCGCGGTCACGATGCCGGTCGTGACATCCGCCGTCGTCGGCGTCTTGACCGCATGCACGACCTGCCGGTCGGCGAGCAGCACCGCGTCGGTATTGGTGCCGCCGACGTCGATCCCGATCCGCCGCATTTCAGCCGACAGTCGCGCGCGTCATCGGCTGCTTCATTCGAGGCCGGCCCGCGCTCGTCGTCACCGGGCTTGACCCGGTGATCCACGCCTCCTCCCAGAGGCCAAAGACGTGGATGGCCGGAATTCAATCCGGCCATGACAGGAGAGTGCGACCATTAACCGAGAAATCATCACCAACTCACCCACCGCGCTCGTCAAACACCGAGCGGAAGTCGAGGTCGTAGCCGAAGGCGCGCGGGCCGACATGCTCCAAGCCCTTTCGCCGTCAGGAACACCGGCGGGGCCGGCAACGCGACGACCGTGACCCGCCGGCCGTAGCGGATCGTCTCGGTGCCACAGGCCTCGCCCGAGACGGTGTCCAGCACACAGATCAGATCGGGCGACATCGCGATCGGTGAGCCGTCGCGCCAGGCCACGACCCATTCGTTCTGAAACGCGATTTCGAGCCGCGAGCCATGATCTTCGTCGAGCCCCTCGATCGCTGCCCGGCCGCGCAGAAACCCCTCGGTCGTGCGCCTGTCGACATCGACGATTTTGCCGCGGAACAGCAGCTTGCCGTCAGCCTCGTCGAGGATCGCGGCAATCGGGTCGAGGTGCAGGCGCTGCGCCTCCTGCACCCGGCGGCCGATGCCGATCGCTTTGGTCACGGTGAAATGGATTCCCCAATCCTTGACCTCGCGGCCGGTGCGCGGGGCTTTGCAGGTCGAGGCGATCGAGCCCATCTCGACGCAGATCTTTGCGGCTCGCCCGCTCCATCCACTTCCAGCTCGGCACTTTGGTCACGACCGCCTCGATGCCGCGCGGGTCGTAGAGCACGCAGGGATAGGGGCGCAGATCGCCGACCGCGACGCTGGTCATCTGCGCCTCGGGATAGGCGCGGCCCATCGTGTCGGCATCGACCACCGGCAGCCCCAGATGCGCCGCCGCCATCAATGGCTGGATGCCGTTGCCGCCGCCGATCTCGAGCGACATGACGGCGCGGAATTTCGAGCCGAGCAGCCCCTCCTGAATTTCGACCGCGCGGGCGATGTTATGGCTGTCGGCGAGGCGCTCCTGCCCGACCAGCGGCGCCCCCATATTCGACACCACCGCCACCCAATCGTCGTCGGCGAGATCGAACGGCGACATCAGCTCGACCCGACGCCCCTCGGCATAAAGCCGGCGCATGTTGAGGAGCCCGAGATACGGGCTGCCGCCGCCGCCGGTGCCGAGAACCCAGGCTCCGACCGCCAACGCCTCGATGTCGTCGAGCGAAATGACCATAAAATTCAGTTTCGATTGCGGCTACCGACAAGACAGACCGGGATTGCGTCGCTTTGTTCGCAATGCCGGGTGGACGGCCGTGACAGAACCGTCCCTCAAATCTCCCCCTCTTGCTTCAGCATGCGCACGGTCTTGCGGATCGCGCTGAGCGTATCCGCCAGTTCGGGCTCGTCATGGGTGGCGGAGACGAGCCCACCGGGGCTGCCGCTAAAATCGACTCCGTTGACCATCATCGCCAAGCGCAATTTGTGCACGATGTCGGCTTGGCGGTTGCCGGTGAGGCTCGCGGTCGGCTGCTGATGCGGGTCGAACCGGGTCGGCTTGATCGAAGCGCGATCGGGGTTGGTGAAGATGTGCAACATCGAAAACGTGCCGTAGGCCGCCCACGGCACCCGCTCTTCCTCGAACACCTCGTTGATCCGGGCGCGCAAGGTCTCGCCGAAGCGGTTGGCGCGGGCACAGGCGTCGGTGGTGCCGACGATCGCCAAGGCCGCCACCCCGGCGGCAGCCGATAGCGGGTTGGCGTTGAAGGTGCCGGGATGGGCGATCTTCTCGCGGTCAGCGGCCTTGGTGACCTGGAAGTCCAGCAAATCGAGAATGTCCTTGCGCCCGGTAACGGCGCCGCCGGGCAACCCGCCGGAGAGAATCTTGGCCAGGGTCGTCAGGTCGGGCCGGATGCCGTATTCGGCCTGCGCCCCACCGGGCGACACACGGAAGCCGGTGACGACCTCGTCGAAGATCAGTAAGACGCCGTGCTGCTGGGTCAGCTCGCGCAGCGCGTGGAGAAATGACGGATCGATCGGCAACCGCGCGCCATGAGCGCCGGTCGGCTCGAGGATTGCCGCGGCGATGTCCTCGTGCTCGTCGAGCAGCCGAGCCAGCCCGTCGACGTCGTTCTGCTCGGCCAGCATCACGTTGCCAGCGACGCCGGGCAAGACGCCAGTGGTCGGGCTGCCGTCGAAATGATTGGCAAAGCCCGAAGTCATGTGATCGTGCCAGCCGTGGAAATGATGCTTGAACCGGATGATCTTTGACTTGCCGCTGAAGGCGCGGGCGAGCCGCACCGCCATCAAGGTCGCCTCGGTGCCGGACGAGGTAAACCGCACCCGCTCGGCTGACGGCACCAGCTTCAGGATCCACTCGGCCCAGGCGATCTCGCGTTCGTGGCTGGCGCCGTAATGGGTTCCGCGCTCGATCTGCTCGTGCACCGCCGCGACCACCTCGGGGTGGGAATGCCCCAGTAGCAGCGCCCCATGGCCGCCGAAATAATCGACGTAGCAATTGCCGTCGACATCCCATTTACGCGGCCCCTTGGCCCGGGTGATATAGAGCCCGTAGGGTTCGATATAGCGCGAATCGTGGGTGATGCCGCTCGGGAACAACCGGCCCGCCTTTTCCGCGGCCGCCGCCGATCCCGGCGTCGCGGCGCGGTAGGCGGCGATGATCGGCGAGTTCGTGGTCATCGTATCGGGCATGGCGGTCACCCTCACTCAAGAGGCAGTCTTGGGCCATTTGTAGGCCCTGCGCCCGGCATGGCCAAGCCCGGAAGACCGGCCCCGAAAGAGAAGGGCCGCCCCGAGAGGCGGCCCTTCCTTACCCAATACACCGGCGGCCGATCACGGCCGCGAGCCGTCGCCTTCAGTCAGGCGCGGATCTCCATGGAAGCGGGGATCCTGGTCACGGCAGCGGACGACCGCGGTTTATGGTTAGACACAGGATCACCTCCTTTCAGTTGTTGAGCCGAAGGCCGCACTCTATGAGGTTGGCTCGCCGGCCGCAAGCAAGTTGTTCGCAATCGCGCCGTGGCGCCCCGCCGCTTTCGCGCTAGACTGCAGAAAATCGCCGAATTGTTGAGGGAAGGAGCGACGATGCGCCGCAGCGAAGAACGGATACTGACAACCCACACCGGGAGCCTGCCGCGACCGCCCGAGCTGACCCAGCTTCATATTCGCCGGGCGCGCGGAGAATCGATCGATTCGGCCGAGCTGGAAAGGCTCGGGCAGGCGGCGTTGCGCGGGATCGTACGCAAACAGGCCGAGGCGGGCGTCGACATCGGCAACAACGGCGAGCAGCAGCGCGAAGGGTTTTTTCTGCACATCCGCCACCGCATGAGCGGGTTCGGCGGGTCGTGGCAGCGCCGCACCCGCGCCGACGCGCTGCGCTACCCGATTTTCAAGCGGATCATGGAGGAGCAGCTCGCCGCCCGCCAGGCGGTCAGCAATATGGGGCCGCCCAAGGCGATCGGTGCGGTGCGCTATCTCGGCCGCAGCGGGATCGAAGCCGAATGCGCCGATTTCCGCGCCGCACTTGACGAGACCGGAACCAATTTCGTCGAACCGTTCCTGACCGCGCCCTCGCCCGGCATCATCGCCGGCGCGATGAAGAACGAGCATTACGAGACCGAGCAGGCCTATCTCGACGATACTCGGCGCGGCCCTCAAGGAGGAATACGAGGCGATCGTCGACGCCGGGTTTCTGCTGCAGCTCGATTGCCCCGATCTGGCGCTCGAACGGCATCTGTCCTACCAGGACCGGCCGCTCGGCGATTTTCTCGGCTTTGTCGAGCGGGTCGTCGCGACGATCAACAAGGCGGTGGAAAACATCCCGCGCGAGAAGGTGCGGCTGCATGTCTGCTGGGGCAATTACGAGGGGCCGCACGATTGCGATGTGCCGCTATCGGACATCCTGCCGATTTTGCAACAGGCCAAGGTCGGCGCCTTCTTTCTTCCCTTTGCCAACCCGCGCCACGCGCATGAATACCGCGTTTTTGAAAAGCAGCCGCTGGCTGACGACCAGATCCTCATCGCCGGGGTCATCGACAGCCTGACCAATTTCGTCGAGCACCCCGAAGCCGTCGCCGACCGGATCGAGCGCGTCGCCCAAGTGGTCGGCGACCCGAAGCGGGTCATCGCCGGCACCGATTGCGGCTTCGACACCTCGGCCGGAATGGGCCGCGTCGCCGAGGATGTGGTCTGGGCCAAGCTCACCGCGCTGGCCGAAGGCGCCCGCCTCGCCTCCAAGCGTATGGGGATGGGCTAGCCGCAACCTCGGTTGGACCGCGCTTCAGCCGCTCGCGGCCCGGATCGCTCGCACGAGCTGTTCAGGCTTGATCGGCGTCGAATTGGCCTCGACGCCGAACGGAGCCAAGGCGTCGCAGACGGCGTTGGCGATCGTCGCCGGCGGGGCGACGGCGCCACCTTCGCCGACCCCTTTGACGCCGAGCGGGTTCAGCGGCGAGGGCGAGCTCTGGTGCACGATTGTCATCGGCGGGATGTCGCCGGCGGTCGGCAGCGCGTAATCCATCAGCGAGCCGGAGAGCAGCTGGCCGTCGGCATCGTAGACGATCGCTTCCGAGAGGATGCCGCCGAGCCCCTGCGCGGCGCCGCCCATGACCTGGCCCTCGACCAGCATCGGGTTGACGACGACCCCGCAATCGTGGGCGACCGCGTAATTATCGATGGCGACCCGGCCGGTTTCGCGGTCGACCTCGACGATCGCGACGTGTACGGCATAGCTCCAGGTGACGGTTTCCGGCTGCCAATAGCAAATTTCCTCGAGGCCGGCTTCGACCCCCGGCGGACGGGTAGTCTCCCAGCCGGGCCGGGCCGCCTGCGCCACCTGCGCCAGGGTGATTTGCGCCCCCGGCACGCCGACGACGCCGACGCCGCCCTCGCGCAATTCAAGATCGGCCGGCGCGCATTCCAGGAGATGCGCGGCAATCGAGAAGGCCTTGTCGCGCAGGCGGCTGCTGGCGACGTGCATCGCCGCCGAGGCGGTGACAGTGCTGCGGCTCGCCATCGTGCCAAAGCCGATCGCAATCGCCGCGGTGTCGGCGAAGGTCGGGACGACGTCTTCAGGCGCCACCTTCCACAGGTCGGCCATCACCTGGGAAAATATCGTCTCCATGCCCTGGCCCTGCGGGGCGGCGCCACACGAAACATAGATCTTGCCGGACGGGTCGACGCGGACGAAGGCGCTCTCGAACGGGCCGACTCCGGTACCCTCGATATAAAAGCCGATGCCGAGACCGAGATAGCGGCCCTCGCGGCGCGCCTGCTGTTGGCGCTGGCGGAACGCCGCGACGCCGCCGACGGCGTCGAGCGCCTTTTCCAGCGCGCCGGGGTAATCGCCGCTGTCGTAGACGATCGGCTCGCCGTCGCGATAAGGGATGCCGACCCGATACGGCATCTCCTCGGCGCGGATCATGTTGCGCCGCCGCACCTCGGCCGGCTCCAAGCCTAAGGTGCGCGCCACCAGGTCGATCGTCCGCTCCATCGCGAACGCGGCTTCCGGGCGGCCGGCGCCGCGATAGGGGGCGTTCGGGACCTTGTTGGTGACGACGATCCTTCCGGATGCCGCCAAATTCTCGATCTTGTAGGGGCCGGTCAGGTGGACCGCAGTGTTGTAGGCGACACCCGAGCCGATCGGGTTCCACGCGCCGCAATCGACGATGTAGTCGTCGCGCAAGCCCAGGATACGCCCGTCGTCATCAAAGGCGACCTCGACATCGTGCAATTGGTCGCGCGAGTGTGTTGCGCTCATAAAATGCTCGCTTCGGGCCTCGATCCAGCGCACCGGCCGGCCGAGTTTGCGCGCAAGGAAAGTGATCAGCAGGTCTTCGGGGTAGACATGGCCCTTGCCGCCAAAGCCGCCGCCGACATCGAGCGCAATGCAACGGACCCGCGCCTCTGGCAGACCCAGGAGGCCGGCCGCTTCACGGCGCACCCAGTGAACCACCTGGGTCGAAGACCAGATCGTCGCCGAGTTGGTGCGCCGATCAATAGCGGCGACGACACCGCGGCACTCCATCGGCACCGCGGCGTAGCGGTGGTGGTAGAAGCGGCGCTGCAGGCGGTGGGGTGCCGTGGCGAATGCTGCGTCGACCTCACCCCGGCCGACCGAGAAGGCGCCGATCAGGTTCGTGCCGTATCGCTCATGAATGATCGGGCTGTCGGGACGCAACGCCGCTTCGGGGTCGACCACCGCCGGGAGCGCTTCGAGGTCGCAGGCCACAAGCTCGGCCGCGTCTTCCGCCCGGTCACGGGTTTCGGCGACGATGATCGCGATCGCCTCGCCGACATGGCGGACCTTGTCATGCGCCAGCAACGGCTCTTGGGGGTTGAGGAATTTGTGCTGGATCGCCGTTGCCCATTTGCTCGGCATCGAAATCTGCCCCTCGGGCACCGGCGGCAGCAGCCTCAGCAAATCGGCGCCGTTGAGCGCGAGCGCGACGCCGGGCATCGCCGCCGCTCGCGACAGATCGACCGAGCGGATGCGGGCATGCGCCACCGGGCTACGCACAAGGACCGCATGCAGCATTTGCGGCAGGGCGAGATCGGCGATGAACTGCCCTTGGCCGGTCAACAGGCGCCGGTCTTCGCGGCGCAGCAGCGAGCGCCCGACATAAGGGGGTCCGATGTCATTCATGGATCAAACCTTCGCTGCCACCGCGCGAGTTTGTGGGAATTGCCAGCGGAGGTCCAGCCGAGCCGCCCGTTGCGGCCTCTCATATCCGAGCCGAACCGGGCCGAGTTCCAAACAGGTAGCGTCGCACCACGCCGGCGGCTTAGATTTCGCCTGACGTGATCAACAAGGGGACGAGGAAATGGCCATCGGCGCAGAATTGTTGACCGGCGCGCTCGCCGGGATCGCCTTTGTCGGGTGCAGCCTGACGAACGCCCGGCCGGCGCATGCCGCTCAAGGATCAGCGCAACCGGGGCGGCGGCGCGAGGTCGTCGTCAACGGTAAGCGGGTCAAGACCGTCGATGTCCACGCTCATACCATCGTTCCGGAGGCGGCGGCGGTGATCAACCATCCGCTGGAGGCGCCGGGGCTGCTGTGGTCAAACGTGACGGACCGCATCGCCGAGATGGACGCCGAAGGTGTCGATGTCGAGGCGCTGAGCATCAACCCGTACTGGTATCGCGCCGAGCGCGACGCAGCCGCGGAGCTGATCAAGATCCAGAACGAGAAGCTCGCCGAATTCTGCGCCGCCACCCCCGACCGTTTCGTCGCCTTTGCGACAGTCGCGTTGCAGCACCCGCAGCTGGCCGTCGAGCAGCTGGACTACGCGGTCAAGAGTTTGGAGCTGCGCGGCCTGTCGGTCGGCGGCAGCGTCGCTGGTCAGGAGCTGGCCGATCCGAAATTCCACCCGGTCTGGGCCAAGGCCGAGGAATTGGGGATCTTGATCTTTATGCACCCGCTCGGCACCAGGGAATTGGAGCCCAGCGGCCGGCTCGGCGGTAGCGGTTTGCTGACCAACACGATCGGCAACCCGCTCGAAACCACGATCGCCTTGTCGCATTTGATCTTCGAGGGAACATTGGACCGCTTCCCGGGCCTCAAGATCTGCGCGGCACATGGCGGCGGCTTTCTGCCGTCCTACGCCAACCGCTCGGACGCGGTGATCACGACCTTCCCGAACCGTGTCGGTCCGTTGCCCAAGAAAAAGCCGACCCAATACCTCAAGGACGGTCAGCTCTTTTTCGACTCGATCATGTTCACCGGCGAGGCGATGCGCCATCTGATCGCCGAGAGCGGCGTCGGCCAGGTCGTGCTCGGCACCGATTACCCGTTCCCGTGGAACAAGGTGCCGGTCGACCACATCCTATCGACCCCAGGCCTCAGCGACGACGACAAGATCGCGATCCTCGGCGGCACCGCCGCCAAACTGCTCGGGATCAACTGATAAACCACGCGCGGAAACCGACGCTGCGAAACACATTCGACGTCGTGGTGGGCGACGCGAAGCAATCCTTCGAAATTGCTTTGTCGCTCCGTTCCTCGCAATCACAGCGGAGGGACCAGGCATGAAGTCGGATTACGTCATTGTCGGCGCCGGATCAGCCGGGTGCGTGCTGGCCAATCGGCTGAGCGAGGATCGCGGCACGCGCGTTGTGCTGATCGAGGCCGGCGGGCCAGACCGCAACCCGCTGATCCACATCCCGGCGGGCTATATGAGGCTGCTGGATCATCCGACGATCACCTGGGGGTACACGGCCGAGCCCGACCCCGGCACTAATGGGCGCGCCATCCCCTATCCGCGCGGCCGCGTGCTGGGCGGCTCCAGCTCGATCAACGGCATGATCTATGTCCGCGGCCAGCCTGAAGATTTTGACCATTGGGGGCAGCTCGGCAATCGCGGCTGGTCGTGGGACGATGTGCTGCCCTATTTCAAAAAGGCCGAGAGCTGGGAGCGCGGGGAGGACGCGTTTCATGGCGAGGGCGGGCCGCTGTTGACCTCGAATGCCTCCGACCAGCCGCTCTTGTGCCACACGATGATCGAGGCCGGCCAACAGATCGGGCTCGAATATCATCAGGACGTCAACCATTTGCCGCCTGGCTCCGGCGACAATATCGGCTGGGTTCAGCAGACCCGCCGCGGGCGGCGCCGGCAGAGCGCGGCGCGCACCTACCTGCGGGCCGCAAAAAAGCGGCCGAACCTGCAAATCATCACCGGCGCGCAGGTTCGCCGCGTGCTCTTCGACGGCAGCCGCGCGGTCGGCGTCGAATACGGGCGGGGTGGGGCGATAGAGCGGGTCGATGCGGTGCGTGAGGTGATTTTGTCCGCCGGCGCCATCGGTTCGCCGCACATCCTGCAACTGTCCGGAGTTGGCGACCCCGACCATCTCGGCCGCGTCGGCATCCCGGTGCAGCATGGCTTGCCAGGGGTCGGCAAGAATTTTCAGGACCATTACATCGCGCGGGTCGCCTGCGCTGTCGCCGGCGCCAAGACGTTGAACGAGAAATCGCGCGGTCTGCCGTTTGCCGGCGAGATATTGCGTTACCTGTTCAGCGGGACCGGCATGCTGACCTATGCCTCGTCACTGGTCTGCGCCTCGGTCAAGGTGCTCGAAGAATCGGCCACCCCGGACGTCCAGTGCCTGTTCTCGCCGGGCAGCTTCGCCCCGGGGCCGGTGCGGCGGCTCGACGACAAGCCGGGCATGACCATCGGCATGTGGCAGATGCGCCCGCTGAGCCGCGGCTATGTCGAAGCGAAATCGCCAAACCCCGCCGAGCAGCCAGCGATCAATCCGCGCTATCTCGCCGAGGACACCGATCGGCGGGCCGTAATCGGCGGACTGAAGATGGCCCGGCGGCTGTTCGCCGCGCCGGCGATCGCAAAATACGTCGTTGGCGAAACCATCCCCGGCAAGGATGTTCAGACCGACGACGAATTGCTCGACTATGCGCGGCAGTATGGCTCGACCGTGTTTCACGCGACATGCAGCTGCAAGATGGGCCGCGACCAGATGGCGGTGGTCGACGATCAGCTGCGCGTCCACGGGCTCGAAGGCCTGCGAGTGATCGACGCTTCGGTGATGCCAGCGGTGACGTCGACCAACACCAACGCCCCGACCATCATGGTCGCCGAAAAGGGCGCCGCGATGATTCTGGCCGACGCGCGGCAGAAACTGGCGGCGTGACTCGCCGCCGTCATTCCTGGATTACCTTACGCCTCTGGGGAGGACGAGGCCAGCGCGTTGCCGACGGCGATTGCGACCACCAGCCCCGCCAGTAACACGCTCAAGTTGATAGGCCAACCGCTTCGACGGGCGGCCCTGTCACGCATTTCGTAGAAGAACTCTCCGGGCCAGTGAACCAGCTCGCCTTCATCCTCGAAAAACGCCGGGCATCTGGCGAAGTGTCGGTTGAGTTCCTCTGCTCGTGCTGCCAAGCTGCGGTGACGCGCGCCGCCTCGGCGCGCGTCGGGCAAATTTCTGCGGAGGAGACGGGCATGGCCATGCAACTCGGGCACGTCCACATCAAGACCAGAGAGGATCCGCAGAAGGTCGCAAAGTTCTACATCGACAATTTCGGGGCGACCGTGAAGCGGGAAACTCCCGGCCGCGGCTGCCAGCTTGACCTGCACGGCGTGCAGCTCAACGTGACGACCATCAACGCCGACCAGAACCATGAGCAGCATGTCGGCATCGAGCATATCGCGATCGAGACTGACGATTACGCCGGCGCCCTCGCGAACCTTAAGAAGAACGGCGCGCAGATCCTCGAAGAGCGGTTTAACAACGGTCGGCATGTGTGCTGGGTTGCCGCGCCCGACGGCGCGCAGATGGAGCTGATCGAGAAGGTCTGAGGACGGGGCCGCCTTGCAGCTATACCCCCGCTAGAGCGGCTTCCGCCCGCGTAGACAGCGAAGGTGGTCACGCGACATATCGTTGGACGACGATATGCCGGCGCCATATTCGGGGATTTGCGTGATCGCGTCGCCGCAGTGGTGGCTTCTGGCGCGTTGGCGCGGGCCACCGCAATGCGGTTTGGGATCAGTGTCAGCACGGCGATACGCTGGGCGCGGCGGCGGGGCAGTGGAGGGCATGCCTAGGCCCGGGCAACGGGGGGGCCCATCGCTCATAATTGCTCGACCATCGCGCGGCCGTGTTGGCATCGGCTATGTCGAGCAGATGTCGGCGCCGACGTTGTATCGCGGCGCCGTCGTTTTGCTTAACAATCTGAGCAACCACAAGGCGGCCGGGATCGAGACCGTAATCCAGGCGCGAGGCGCAAAACTTCTCTGCCTGCCGCCTACAGCCCAGATCGCAACCCGATCAAGCACCCTTCGCCAAGCCCCCCCGACCGCGCCAGGTGCATGGCAGCGGCCGCCGGTCGACATTACACCGCTGCCGGAGTCAGCGCCGGCAGCTTATACAACTGCCGCACGTTCTCTCGTAGCAGCCGTGACCGCGTCTCCTCCGACAGGTGCCCTAGGTCCCGTGTGATGACGTCCCAAGACTTGGGCCATGTCGAATTCGGATGGGGATAGTCGTTGGACCACATCAGATTGTTGCCGCCCCAGGCGTCGAAGATCCAGCGAGCCGGTGGATCGTTGAAGAAAGTGGCGTAGAACTGGCGGAAAAAGTACTCACTGGGAAACATCTTGAGCGGTAAATCCAGATTTCCCCGACCCCAATACTTGTCGTATTGCGTCAGGTAAAAGGGAATCCAGCTCACTTCGTTCTCCACAAGCACGAATTTGAGTCGGGGATAGCGCTCCAGAACGCCCGTCATAATCAGGTCGGACGTGGCGTTGGAGGCGTAGAGCAGCTTGCTGTTCACCGCGCTGCGCATGGTCTCGAAGGCTTGGCGTCGCCCGCTTGGGCCCATCGGGCGGGGCCAAGGGAAGGGCTGGCCCGTGAGGATGTGGAGGCTGATGGGCACCTCCAGATCCTGGGCCGCTGCCCACAGGCGCTCATAGTGGGTGGTGGCGAACGAAAGCTCCGGCGGCGGTGCCTGCCATACCAGTGCCCCGAGCAGCCCGCCCTTCCGGCAGCGCTCCAGCTCGGCCACCCCATGTTCGATGTCGTAGGTGGGGATACAGGACACCCCGTAGAGGCGGTCGGGAGCAACAGAGCAGTACTCCAGGATCCAGTCGTTGTAGGCCCGGAAGCACGCCTCCTGTAGGGCGGCGTCCTGGAGTCCGAACAGGTTCATGGCGAAGCTCGGGTAGAGCACCTCGCCGCTCACCCCATCCACCGCCATCTCCTTCACCCGTTCGTGAGGGTCCCACCCACCCGGGTGGGCCTGAAAGAGCCCGCCCAGCTCCCGCTCGGGAAACAGCGGCGCCTGGTCTTTGAAGGCTGCTGGCAGCCGGTTCTCCCAAAAGTGCGGGTCCTCGACGATGTGCGAGTCTGCTGAGATCAGTAGCTCTTCACCGCGCGATGCCATGGTTTCACCTCTTAGTCCCTACGCACTTCGTGACGCAAAGCCGCGACATGCGACCCGGCTCGAATCATCGGGGCGCCAAAGCGCCTTGGCTTCACACCTAGGGAACCTCGCATTCCTGATATGTCAGCCCTGCCAACACTCGATGAGCACTATTCCTTAAACTGAGCTGAGCGCCAGCGGACCGCGGCCGGGACGCCCTCGGTGACGGCAATTTCACGGAACCGCGCACCGAGTTCGGTCGTCGTCGCATATAGTGGACCGACGACCTCAAGCCCGGCGTAGAGCGCAGTGCGAAAACCCGCCGCATCGCCGACCCGGTTGACCGCGCGCTTTGTTGCATAGAGCGCTTCCGGCGAAATCAGCGACAGGCGTTTGGCGTATTTGAGGCTTGCGCTAGGCAACTCGGCCAGCGGCACGACGCGGTTGATCATGCCGAAATCGAGGGCGGTCCGGGCGTCGATCTGGTCGCCGAAATACAAAAGTTCTCGTGCTCTTTTGTATCCGATGATCATTGGCATCACAATCGCCGGCCCGACCGCAGAAAACCGCACCTCGGGCTCACCGAAGGTCGCGTTTTCGGCGGCGATCGTCAGGTCGCAGAGCATGACGAGTTCGCAGCCGCCCCCGAGCACATGGCCCTGCACCGAGGCGATGACCGGCTTGCGCATCAGCCAGGGCGTCATCTCAAATTCCAACTGCGGATGGAGATGTGCGTGCGCCTTGGTCGCGTCGGTACGCCAATCATCCGCACCGGGTTCTTTGGCGCCGATATCATAGCCGGCGCAGAAGCTGCGCCCATTGGCGCGCAGCAGCACAACGCTGGTCGCCGGATCCGCCTCCGCCATGGCTAAGGCCTCGGTCAGCGCATATTGCAGCTCTCGGCTGATCGCATTCAGCTTGTCGGGCCGATTGAGCGTGATGATGCCGACTTTCTCATCGACCTCGTAAAGAACGATATCGTCCGTCATTTGCGCCCTCCCTAATTGGCTTTGACGGCCAGCCGGTCGATCGCGCTCAGCCCTTCGTCGAGGCCCCCGACGATCCCGACCCCATGCCCGCGTAAATACGCGACGAGCCCGCGATCCATAATCCCGGGCCGCGTGGTCAGCAGGAAATGCGGCTTGCGGCTGTGTTCGGCGGCGCGTGCAAACATCTCGATGTAGCTCCGCGCGGTTTCGGGCTGATCAAAGAGTTGATCGTCCAGATTGTCGCGCAACAGGACGATCGCATCGTGGTCTTCACTTGCATCGAACAGTACCAGCGCCTTGGGCAGGTTCGCGGCGAAGGCGCCGCTGCCCCAGGCGTCGCACGGATTGCCGTCGCCGGTAATAAAGCCGATGCCGTCCTCGATCTGTGTTTTCTGCGCCGGCGATAAGGGCGGCAACACGAGGTCACGAGCGGCGGCAATGTCAAGGATCAGTTCGGACAAGCCGCCCGACGAGGTTATGATCGCGATGCGCCGCCCCGCCACAGGTTTCGCCGCTTGGAACGCGGCCAACGTCTCGGTCAGTTCGACAAGATCCGGCACCTCGATGACGTGATGCGCCCGAAACAATTCGGCGATCTCGGCCGTCTCTTCCGCCGGTCCGCCGGTGTGGGTCACGATTGCTCGCCGCGCACGCTCGCTCTTGCCGGCCCGGATCAGCACGATGGGTTTGCCCAGCGCATGGGCGCGGTCGAGCGCCGCCGCAAAGCGATCCTTATGGCGAATTGTCTCAATGAACCCGCCAATGATTTTCGTATCCGGGTCGGCAACCAGGTATTCGAGGAACTCGGCGACGGTCACGGCCGCTTCATTGCCGGGGGAGACAATGTGACTGAACCCGAAGCGCCTCGTATCGGCAAGCAGGCTGACGCACAGCCCGCCGCTATGCGAAACGATGCCGACATTGCCGGCGAGGCCGGTCGGGTCGCGCAGTTCCTGAAGATAGGTTGTGCTCCGGTGATGCGGGTTCAGGATGCCCATGCAATTGGGGCCGCAGAGAGCGATGTCGTAATCTCGGCAAATCTCGGTAATCCTCGCTTGCCGCTCGCGCCCGGCCTCGCTGTGTTCGGCAAACCCACCGTCGTAAATGACAGCGGCCTTCATGCCGCGCTTTGCCCCGGCCATAAAGGCGTCGACAACGCGCTCATGACCTAGGCAAAACACCGCGACATCCGGGGCCTCGGGAAGATCAGCGACGCTCGCATAACAGGGTCGGTTCAGCACCGCCGCGTAATTCGGGTTGACCGGGTAGATGCGGCCGGCAAAACCCAGACGATCGAGCGAGTTGATAATCCGCTGGCCGGGCGTCGGTTTGTCCGACGCGCCAATGACAGCGATCGATTTCGGTTCGAACAGCGCGTCTATTTGCACGGCCAGTTACTCGGCACGCCTCGGATCATACTGATCCGCACATGACCCCCCAATCGTGCGGGAATTGCATTCGGCAGCTCGCTTTCCCGATGTCGAATGCGATCATCAGCTCCCGCATCTGCCCTTCCTGTCACGAGCAATCCCTAGGTTTAGCTGGTGGCCGTGTGATCTCGTTACGCAATGCGCTTCGGCGCATGGCAATAACGATCAGCATACCATGGTTGCGCCGAGGGCTTTCCGAAAAGCCGCCGGGCCGCCCCGAGCGCTAGCGGAATCGCGCGCACAACAACTGAGGGCGGGTCTACGTCGACGAAGCGTGCGCGGCGCGGATGGGTTTTGATGGTCATTCCAAACTTTCGGTGGATTGTTTGCCCGAACTCATGTGCCAAACGCGGGCGGGCGAGAGCGGCAGCTGGTTCGGCATCGCTCCGAACGAGGCCAAAGCATTGGCAACCGCGTTAGCCATCAGGCCGCCGATCGGGATGATCGGCCCCTCGCCGGCGCCCTTGACCCCGAGCGGGTTGCTCGGAGAGGGGTGATTTTCGAGCGCGATCGCCCGGATCTTTGGAAAATCGGTCGCCGTCGGGATCAGATAGTCGGCGAGGTTGCCGGCCAGCAACTGCCCGTTTTCATCATAGACGAGGTGCTCCAAAAAGGCGCCGCCCAGCCCCTGGACCATGCCGCCGATCGCCTGGCCATGGAGCGTCAACGGGTTGACGATGCGGCCGACATCCTCGACGACGAGACAGTCGAGCAACTCGACATCGCCCGTCCCCGGGTCGACCGTGACATGCGCCGCAGCCGATCCGTAGGTGTAAGTCAGCCGGTTGTCGTTGCTAAATGCCGTCGTGACCTGAAGGCCGCCCGCTGCGAACTCGGCAAAGGCGAGCGAGCGCCCGTCGGGAGCATGGGCATAGCCATCCGCCAGTTCGACCTGTTGGGCGGCACAGCCTAGCCGTGCGCCGGCAGCCGCGCGGATCTTGTCGAGCAGGGCATTCGCCGCCTCGAATACCGCCGACCCGCCGAGCACCGTCGAGCGTGAAGCGAACGCACCGTAGCCCTCGTCGAGCAATGGCGTCGAGCCGTGCAAGACGCGCACCTGCCCGAGCGGCAGGCCGAGCGTGTCCGCCGCGATCTGCGCCATCACCGTTTCGAGGCCCTGCCCGACCGCAGTCGAGCCGACATAGACCGAGACCGTGCCGTCCGCCTCAAGCTCGAGCCGCGCCGTCTCCTTCGGGCCGGCTCCGCCGCCCTCGATAAAGCAGGCGACAGAAACGCCGTGGTAGCGTCCGTCGATTTCGCGGCCTTGCAGCGCACGTTTTTCGTCCCAGCCGAATTCGGCGAGGCAGCGTTCGAGGGTTTCGCGATAGTCGCCGCTGTCGCACTCGGTGTCGACCGCCGGACCGCCCGGCTCCAGCCGTGGCAGCCGGTACGGCATCTCGCCGGCGCCGATCAGGTTGCGCCGCCGCATCTCGGCGCTGTCGATCCCCAGGTCGCGCGCCGCCAGCTCGATCAGCCGCTCGCAAAAGAACGAGCCCTCATAGCGGCCGGGCGCGCGATAGGTGCCGGACGGGGTCTTGTTGGTCAGCAGCGCCGTCGAGGTCATCCGCACATTCGGCACGCGATAGGGACCGGTGAGGCATTGCGCCAGGGTGCGCGGCTGGATCAACCCGTTGGTGCGGACATAGGCCCCGAGATCGACGAAGACCTCGCCGCGCAGGCCGAGGATCGTGCCGTCGCTGCGGCAGGCGATCTCGACCTCGCAATCCGCCTCGCGCGCATGGTTCATCGCCGTCAGATGCTCGCGCCGGTCCTCGAGCCAGCGGACCGGGCGGCCGACATGCCGCGCGGCGAACGGGATCAGGAAGTCCTCGGGGTAGAACTCGCCGCGGGCGCCAAAGCCGCCGCCAACGTCGTTCTCGATCAGGTCGACCTGGGCCGGCGACAGGCCCAGCATCGCCGCCAGGGTATCGCGGTTGAAGAACGGCACCTTTGCCGCGCCCAGCACCGTCATCCGGCCCTGCGCCGCATCCCATTCGGCAAGCACGCCGCGCGGCTCCATCGGCAGCGCCGTATGGCGCTGGACCGCGAACCGGTGGCGCCCGACGTAGTCGGCATCGCGAAACGCCGCGTCCGCATCGCCCTTGACCCCGGTAAAGATCATCGCGGCGTTGGTGCCGGCTTCTTCGAACAACAGGATGTCGCCTCGCCCGGAAGCGCGCCGATCCGGGACGGGCGGCAGCTCTTCGATATCGAGGGCGATCGCGCCGACCCCATCCTCGGCCAGCGCCGGGCTGTCACCCAGCACGACTGCGACCGGCTCGCCGACATAGCGCACGCGGTCGGCCGCGATCACCGGCTGCAGGAAGCGCTCCGTGCCGGGCAAGGGCAGAAGACGCAGCGGGATGCGCGGCACGACGCCGATGTCTTTCGCCGTGATGACGGCGCGCACCCCTCTTATGGCAAGCGCGGCGGTGGCGTCGATGGCGGTAACGTGGCCGTGCGCGACGGGGCTGCGCAGGATGGCCGCATGCAGCATGCCCTCGCGCTTCAAATCGCCGACGAACTGGCCGCGGCCGCGCAGAAAGCGCAGATCCTCGATCCGCTCGACCGGGCTGCCGATATACCGGTTCGTCCCGATCATGGCTTGTCCGCCTCGCCGGTAGGCGGCGCGCGCTTCGAGCACCGCCTCGACGATCGGGATATAGCCGGTGCAGCGGCACAAATTGCCGGACAGCGCGGAGCGGATGCGATCGGCGTCCGCATCGGGCTCCTCGGTCAACAGCGCGTGCGCCGTCGTCAACATGCCGGGGGTGCAGAAGCCGCATTGCAAGGCGTGATGCTTGCGGAACGCGGTCTGCAGCGGGCTCAACGCGTCGTCGCTCGATAGGCCCTCGACGGTGACGATGCTGGCGCCGTCAGCCTGCACCGTCAGCATCAGACAGGCGCGGACCGCGGCTCCATCGACGATGACCGTGCACGCGCCGCAGGCGCCATGCTCGCAGCCGAGATGGGTTCCGGTCAGGCTTAGCACCTCGCGCAGGCAATCGGCGAGGTGGAGGCGCGGCTCGACATCGACCGCGACGGGATTGCCGTTGATCCGGAAACTCACGCGCATCATGCACTCCCGTGCTGAGCCGCGGCCCGCAAGCCGCGCTCGATCAGCGTCGCCGCCAGGCCGCGACGGTACGAGGCGTCAGCGTGCAAATCGTCCGGAGGGTCGACCTCTTCGGCAGCCGTAACCGCCGCCTGTCGGATCAGATCGTCGTCGAGGGCGTGGCCGCTCAGCAGCGTTTCGACCCTGGTGAGCCGATGTGGGCGCGGGCAAGCACCGATCACGCCGACATGCGGATTGCTCAGCGCGCCCTGCCGGTCCTCGTCGTAAAACAGGAGGATGCCGGCAAGCGCGAAATCACCCTCACGCCGGGCATATTCTTGAAAGGCCCAGCGCCGTCCGCTCGGCCATTTCGGCAGGTGCAGCTCGGTGACGATCTCGTCCGGCCGGCGCAGCGTCGACAGCGGTCCGGTGAAAAATTCGCCGGCGCGCACCGCGCGCGATTCAGCCGGGCCGCAGAGGGTGATTTCGCCCTCGCAGGTCACGGCGACGCCGGGCAATTCGGCGGCCGGGTCGGCATGAGCGAGACTGCCCCCGACAGTGCCACGGTTGCGGATCTGGTAATGCGCAACATGCGCGACGGCTGCGTGCAATAGCGGATGTGCCGCCGCCAACCGCTGATCGCCCTCGATGTCGCACCAGCGTACGAGCGCGCCGAGCCGGAGGCCGTCAGCGCCGAGGGCAATATTGCCGAGTCCGGGCAGCCGCCGCAGGTCGACCAGCAGGCTCGGGGTCGCCAGGCGGAAAGCGAGAACCGGCATCAGGCTTTGTCCCCCGGCGATGACGACCGCTTCGGGGTTCGACGCAAGCAGGTCGATTGCCTCGGGAAGGGTGCCGGGAGCCTGGTAATCGAAGGGCGCGGGTTTCATTGCTAGGCCACGCGAGGCAAGACCAAGGGGGAGCAATTTATTACGTGGCGCGTTCGCGGGAGCGCCGCGTGCGCGCCCCCAACCGTCTCACGGGCATCGCGAACCCGCAACCGCGCTATCGTCCGGACAAAGGCAGCGAACCCGCACGCGCTTACTGCGGAAAGACGCCGTGTGGACCGCGGGGTTGTGCGGAGAGACGCATCGCACTGACCTGGCTCTCGGGTGCGCTTCGGATTCAGCTCACAACCAAGCTTTCGGGGCACGCTCTAGACTAAGCGGCCGACTTGATCGTGCTATCTGCGACCGCCGCCGCGGAAACCGCCACCAAAACTCGCATGCGCAAAGCCGAAGCGTCGGAAACCTGGACGGAAAGAGGCGCCGCGGAAGCCGCAGTTCCAGCATCCGCCAAATCCGACGGAAACTCCGATAGGCCATCCCCAGTCCCATGGATAATACTGGTCATACCCGGGGTAATACTCCGGAGAATAATAAGGATAGCCTTGCGTCTGAACGGGGATGGCCGCCGATAAGTTGCCGACAGCAATACGCGTAACAGCAATTGGTTGCCTCGGCGCACCGGCCATCGCCGCGTCTGGCTGGCGGGACTGGACCGAAACAGGCGGAGACCGTCGAACCAGATTCGCATCCGCCTGAGGTTCGAGCACTATGTTACCGGCCGGACCGCTGAGCACTACCCCTTCCGGTGAGATGCTCTCGAGTTCGCCAGCCTTTCAGCGCTTCGCCCTGCGACAGCACGCGCGAGTTAGTGCCGGTCACAGCGAAGATCGCGATGCGCAAATCCGGTCCGATTACGACGCCAGTCAGCCTCACATCGCGCAATGGTGAATCAGCATCATTAGCCGAGGACGCGGTATCTGGACGCTGTGTCGGACTGAACAGCGGATCGGCGAGCTTCCGAGTTTCCGGCGCTGCGGGTTGGATTTCCGCCGGTGGCAAGCGGGCTCCGGGTGAAGGGCGGTGACTACTGATGGAGCCCAATTCGATCAGGATCAGCGCTGCGAAGACCACGCACCCGACGAGAATAAAAGCGGGCAAGCGGATCATTTACGTCAACAGGATCGGCGTATGCCAGAGCAAGGATTTCATCTTTGCGCCGACGGAGGCGAGGTTCCAAAAGAAGAACACAGCTTATTACCAAAAGCATCTAAGATACTCGTGAGCCTGGGCGCAAGCGTCAACCTCACGGTAGCTACCGGAGGCGATCGTTACGGTCTTTTCGGCTCCGGAGGCGAGGGTGCGCGCGCCGATCCAATCCGACGGACCCTCGCCGCGACTCGGTGGATATTGGGCCGGCCATCGCCAAGGTCGAACCAGATGCCCGGGCGCGGCAATGCACGTGTTCTTGATAGTCCGCTTTCGCCGTCGAGCAATGACCGCTTACGGCGCCCAGCTGCCGATAAGAGCCGCGCGCGATTTGCGGCAAGTTTACCTGTCTGCGCGCTCTCAGTATGAAATTTGGGAGACCGCCCGCAGCTCGTCGGGAGTTGCAGTGCCATAGCCGAAGAATTCGAGGTATGCCGGTATCTGTTCGAACAGCATGTCTGTTCCGACCAGGTAACGGAACCCGCGCCGCGCTACAGCTTTGAGCAAGGGCGACAGCTCGGCGGTCAGCACCACGTCCCCAACAAAAGCTTGACCGTCGAGGCGTGCCGGGTCGAACGGCGGCGGATCGCCGGCCGACATGCCGAGCGGCGTCGCGTTTACCACCAGGCGGTATCCCGCAGGGTCGTTGTCTCGCAGGCCAACGGTCAAGCTTGGGAAGCGCCGGCGCAGCCGGGCCGCGAGGCGCTCGGCCGCCGCGGCGTGGATATCGAACAGCGCAATCGATCCCGGCCCCTCTGCGGCAATCGCAGCGGCGATTGCAGAGCCGACACCGCCGGCCCCGACGATCAGACAATCCGCGCCGGTAAAGTCGAAGCCCTTGCGCTTTGCCCCGCGTACAAAGCCAACACCGTCGAACAGGTCGCCGTAGAGCGAGCCGTCCGGACGGCGAAGGATGGCATTGCAGGAGCCGGCCACCTGCACTGCCAAAGCTGCCTCATCGAGCAGACCCACCGTGGCGACCTTGTGGGGCATCGTCACGAGCGCGCCGCGGATGTTGCTCAGGCGAAATAGAGAGCGCAGAAACGTCGCGTAATCCTCGGCCCGCACGCCCATCGGGACCACCACGGCATTGATGCCGCGCGAGGCAAACCACGGATTGTAGATCATTGGCGCGGTAAAGGTTTCGGTCGGGTGGCCGAGATGGGCAATTAACTCCGTACGACCGTTGATCATGTGCGTCCCTCCCGACCCCCAACCGCCCACCGCGAAGAGCGCTCTGGAGATAGATTATCGAGCTGGTCAATGTCGACCGGTGCTGAGGTGGAGAGGGTTCGGCTTCGGAGGCTGAACTCGTTTTTTTCGCGTCGATCCGATCCTTGGAACAAGAGATATTCCTTGGGGGCAGCGATTTGGTTCGGTCTCGCAATCCATTATCGCCTCCTTAGGTCCGACCACACCCTCCCCAGCTCCGGCCGATTGGCCGGCAAGGAAATCTACCGTGACGACAGGCTGAGCACGTTAGCGTGGTGACCATGCGCAGCGGTGAGCCGGTAACGTGCTACAACGCTCTCGCTCATGGGTAGGAGGCAGCGATGCGCGCGGTGTGGTACGACCGGCAGGGAGCAGCCGACGAGGTCCTGGTTTGTGGCGAATTGCCAACGCCCGAGGTTGGTCACGGCGAGGTGCGGGTCCGACTGGAAGCCTCGGGCGTCAACCCGTCGGACACCTATCGGCGGCGCGGTCCGCCAGCCATGGAATACCCGCGGGTCGTGACCAACAGCGACGGCGCGGGCGTGGTCGACCAGGTCGGCCCCGGGGTGCCCGAGCGCTGGCTGGGGAAACGGGTCTGGCTGTACAACGGTCAGCGCAACGGCCGTTGGCAGGGAACAGCGGCAGAATACATCGCCCTCTCCGTCGATTTGGTGACCGAACTCCCTGATCACGTCTCATTCGCCGAGGGCGCGACCCTGGGCGTGCCGGGCATGACCGCACACCGCAGCGTCTTCGTCGCCGGGCCGGTCCAGGGCAAGACCCTCCTGGTGACCGGCGGCGCAGGCGCGGTGGGCCACTACGCGGTACAGCTCGCCACCTGGGCCGGGGCGAGGGTGATCGCGACGGTCAGCTCGCCCGAAAAGGCGGACCGCGCCCGCGCTGGCGGCGCTGCGCATGTCATCAATTATCGCAACGAGGACGTCGGTGCGCGCGTGCTCGACATCACCGGCGGGGTTGGGGTCGATCACATCGCCGAGGTTGATTTCGGGGGCAATCTCGCCGCCGCGCTGCGCTGTTTGCGGGTCAATGGGAGCATCATGATCTACGCCACCAATGGTGACCGCCAGCCGCGAGTGCCAGTGCGCGACCTGATGCAGAAAAACCTCGCGGTTTATTCGATGTCGCTCGCCGGCGTCCCGCATCCCGATCGGCGCCGAGCACAGTCCGACATCGCCGCCTGGACGGCATCGCCAGGCCGTATCCTGTCAGTGGCCGCCCGTTTCCCGCTCTACGAGACCGCCGCAGCCCACAAGGAAGTCGAGCGCGGTGGCAAGGTCGGCACCGTCATCGTCGAGCCGCAGCGCTGAGGGCTCGTTCAAACTTGCTCCAGCCACCGGCGAGGTTCTCGCCCGTTGGCTAATGCGGAGCCGGCTCACCGCAGCCGATCGCGTCCGCCGACCGCGACGGCGGGGTATGACCCCTGAGCCGCCGTTGGATAGGTGGTTGGGGGAATGGGCGAGCCACGCATTTCCAGCGGTAGAAGGATCACGCCTTAAGCGTGCTCAAAATAAAGTCGGCACGTTCTGAAACCCCGACTTTTGGCAAAATCAAGACTTCGTAGCCGAGCGATGGATAAGTTTCGAGCAAGCGCGAATATTCGGCCAGGGCCATATCCAATCCGTGACGCCGTTCCGGATCGGTCTCGTAAATCTCCGGCCAAGGCGGCGCCACGAACACGCGAGGATGGTAACGGTTAGCTTGACCGAGCGCTTTCAGCATCGGTTTGCCGGTCATCTGCTCAAGCGCGGCGGCGGCATCAATCAGCCCTCTGTCGAAGAACACCCAGCCGTCCAACGAGGCTGCCGCCGCTCGGTCAGCAAGGGCGATCGCTATGGCGCGACGCGCAAAAGCGACCGCGTCAACCCAAGGAAGAACAGACCCGCCCCTCGCCAACTCTTCTTTAACGATCCGCCGCCCGGGCTCATCTACGACCGCGTACCCGCGTTTACCAAGTTCAGCAATCAATGTCGATTTACCGCCGCTTGAGCACCCGGAGATGACGACAAATCGGTCCACGTTGCGGCTCCAATGCTCCACTGCTCGTGAATGAGTCAGGCTCAACATTTCATCTCCAATAGTCCGGACGACTGCTATCGGCGGATGCCGTTGAAAAAGTCGGGATTGAAAAGGCCTGGGCGGTCTCCGGCAAACTGTTGACGGCAAGCGGCGGGGCCGGGCGGTCGGTATATTACTAAGCAACGATTCAGCTGCGTCTCCATGATTTTATGAATGCGGAACGCTGTCCCAGGCTCGGCGTGATTTGCAAACTGGTCTGATCGCTGGGGCCGAGGTGTGCTGGCCCGTCGCCAGGAACTGGAGGATCGCGTTGACGTCGCGGTTGGCACTGTAAAAGCGCAGGTCTCTAGCATCCATGGTGTGGCGGCCTGGGCCCCGACGTTGAACACCCCGGTATCACACGGCGAAGGCGAACCGCCCAGGGTGACACCCCAATCCTCCGTCGTGGGGCTGGAGGGCGGGCCATTTGGTCGAGGATGTTGGTGTCGAACGTGCAGTTCATCAACACTCGCGCATTTCGTCGCGGGTGAACGTTCGAAAGGCGGAGCTGCCTTCAAAAACGCCGCATTGGTGGGCTGCGCTGTTCCATCATCGCGGAGAGTGAACGCCGCGCCACCCCGGCGGGATCGAAATTGCTGTCATCGAGCCAGACCTTGATGATCTCTCGGACCTCCGGCCATTCATCATCGAGTATCGAATACCACGCCGTGTCGCGGTTCGTGCCCTTGAAAATCATGTGGTTATAGAACACCCCCTCGAAACGGAAGCCGAGCCGCCTGGCCGCGTTCCGGGATTTGACATTCAGCGAATTGCAGCGCCACTGCATGCGGCGATAACCCAAGTCGTCCATGGCATAACTGAGAAGCATGAACAGCGCCTCGGTCGCAGCACGCGTGCGTTGCAGTTCCGGGCTGAACCAGATACCGCCAATCTCGATGACGCCATCCAGGGGATGAATGTCGAGATAGGCTGCCATTCCGCCTGGCGTGCCGGTGTTCTTCGGCCGCAGCGAGAACCAGACATAATCGAAGGTCGCGGCCCAACCGCGCAATGACGCGGTGAAGGCTGCCTGATCTAGCCATGGCCCCCACGGCAGATAATCCCAAATTCGCAGCGCTTCGTCGGAACCGTGCCCAGCCTTGTAGAGTTCCGCGGCATGGATCGCAGGGTTGAGCGGTTCCAGGTCGATGTGTCGGCCGAGCAGCGGGGTTCGCGCCGGTATTAGGCCGTTCGGCGGGTTTGCAATGAGGCGGCCCGAGAGCGGGCGCGGGAATGCTTGTTCGAGCTTGTCGTCCATAATTGGAGGGTAGCGAGCGACCGGACGGATATAAAGGCCCGGTGTGCGTAACCGCTGGGGATCCCGACGCGCTCGCCGCGATGGAGCCGCCGCGCGTCGCGGCCTCAAGGGCGGCACTTCGCGCATCGGCGAGCGCCGGTCCGGAACCTGCCCCTGGCTATGAGAGGGGCAAGTGACGGAACATGCAGGCCCTGGGTTCCCGCTTTCGCGGGAATGACGGTGTGAGGTGCTGAGCGTGCGCGACGGGTCTGCGGGGAATGATCGATGCGGGAGGCGCCGCATAAAGGGCGTTAGGTTCGGATCGGCCGCGGCCATGGCTCAGCTATTCCGGATTGTCCTGATTGTTCTTCCGCTGCTGGTCGCGCTGGCCGGTCCCGGCGCAGCGCAGGCCACTGCGACGGCCTCCGGCATTGCCGGCACCGCACTTACCAGCGGATCATCCGGCGCGGTGAGGCTGCCGGCGATCGCTGCGACGACGCCATCTTCCACATCGGCGACAACAACGACGGCGGCGACGAGCGGAGGGGCATCGACCTCGTCGGGCATATCGGCGAGATCCACTGGGGCGGCGACCGGCGGCGCGTCGGCAGCAGCGGCGCCGTCATCCGCAGCAGCCTCCAGTATCGCGCCGCATTGGGTTATGTGCCTGCCATCTGGGGCTTCGGTGGCGGAACCGTTCCTCGCCGGCACCAATCTTTCCTGCGCGCCTTAATAGAGGCCTGGGATCATCCGCGCGGTCCGGGCGCGATAAGCGTCATAGGCCTCGCCGAACTGCGCCCGCAGCAGCCGCTCTTCGGCGTGGATGCGGGCGAGGAGCGGCGGGATCAACAGCGCGGTCAGCAGCACGCCGACCCCGGAACGAAAAGCCAGTGCCCAGCCCAGCGAATTGACCAGCAGCCCCAGATAGCTCGGGTGGCGGATCACCGCATAGATGCCTGTCGTGACCAGGGTATGCCCCGGCTGGATGGCGACCAACCCGCTGAACCGGTTGCCGAGCACAAAGACCGGCCACAGCCGCAGCGCGCCACCGGCGGCGAACAGAACGACGCCGATCCCGCGAACGGCATCGCCGTCGATGGTCCAGAACTCTATCCGGTCGGTGTAGGCCGGCAGGTAGGCCGCCAGCAGTCCGAGCACCGCGAAGGCGGCAATAACCCAGCGATTGCCGCGATCCTCGCGCTCGCCGGGGCTCAGATTGCCGCCGGCGAACAACGCGGCGCCGGACACCGCGAAGAACACGATCGTCAGCGCGATCAGCGCCGGATGGGAGAAGAACGCGGCAAATCCGCCCCAGCCGAGGATGGCCAGGCCGAGATAGGCGGCGGTGCCGGCAACGATCAGGATCAATCGGACTATTGTTGGCATATGGATGGTGGGGTGCGTGTGCGTCGCATTGGCAGAGGCTGGAGCCATGGGTCCCGGCCTCCGCTGGGAAGACGCCTGAGGGATGCAGCAGGTGCGGCTCAGGCGCCGGCGATGAACGAGCGCAACGAGCGCGCCTCGTATTCGATCTCGTCGAGCCGGTTCTTGACCAGATCGCCGATGCTGACGATGCCGACGAGCCGCCCGTCACTGACTACCGGCAAATGGCGGATGCGGCGGTTGGTCATTTCGGCCATCAGATCAGCGATGCTGTCAGCAGGATCGCAGGTCGTAACCCGCCGGGTCATCACCTCGGCGACGTTCAGGGAAAGCAGTGCGCTGCCATGATCGGCGAGCCCGTGGACGATGTCGCGCTCGGAGATGATGCCGTCGACGCTGTCGCCGTCTTCGCTGACGACGAGCGCGCCGATATTGCGGTCGCGCAGCGCGGCCAATGCCGCCGCGATGGTCTGATCGGGACGGATCGTCGCCACCGCCCGCCCCTTACCGCGCAGGATTGCTTCGACGTTCATGATGCCCTCGCCGGACTAGGCGCGGCGCGAACCGGCCGCCACGTCAGTCCAGAATAGGACAAATTGCCGCACCTGGCACACGAATTCTTATCGGGAGATCCCGCCGTGGCGGCGTCTCTGGCGGCGATTCATGGCCTATAATGGAGCGCCAGGCAGGTGATGTCGTCGGCCTGCTCGGCATCGCCGGCAAAACGCGCGGTGTCGGCGAGAATGTCGGCGATGGTCTCGGCGGCGCTGCGGCCGCGCGCCCGATTGAGCGCTCGTTCGAGCCGCGCCCCGCCATAGGCCTCGCCTTGAGGGTTGAAGGCCTCGGTAATGCCGTCGCTGTAGAGAAAGAGCCCATCGCCGGGCATCAGCACGGTCTCGCCGATCCGATGCGAAACCGCCTGGTCGATGCCGAGCGGGATGCCGGTCGCATGCAACCTTTCCTGTTCGCCGCCGGCGCGCAGCAGATAGGGCGGGTCATGCCCGGCGTTGCACCAGCGCAAGACCCCGGTCGGCAGATCGAGCACGCCGTGAAACATCGTCACGAACATGCAAGCGTCGTTTCTTGCCGCGAGCAAGCTGTTGGCGTCGCCGATGGCCGAGGCCATGTCGCCGTGGCCGGCGACCGAGCGCAGTACCGTCCGCGACACCGCCATGAACAGAGCCGCCGGGATGCCTTTGCCGGAGACGTCGGCGACGGTGACGGCAAGCCGCCGGTCGTCGATCAAATAGTAGTCGTAGAAATCGCCGCCGATATCGCGGGCCGGATGCATTTCGGCGTGAAGGTCGACGGCGCCGGCCGCCCCGTCATGCGCGAGTGGCTCCGGCAGGATGGATTTCTGGATATCGGCGGCGGCCTCCATCTCGCGCCGGCGCTGCTGCTTGTTGCGGATCTCCGCCGCCATATTGGCGAACACCCGGGCGAAATTGGCGAGCTCGCCCTGCTGGTTGGTCAGCTCGGTCAGCATCGCATCGTCGTATTGGTCGCGGGCGAGCGCGCCTGCCGCGTAAGTCAGGTAAGCGAGCGGCCGGTTCATGCTGTGCAGCCGGCGGCCGAGCTCGCCGATGACGGCGACCGCGATCACCGGATAATCCGCGGCCAGACCCATCAAGGTATCGCGCTCGATCCGCAACGCCACCAGATCCGTGCGGGCGATGACGGTGGCGGTACGCGGCATGTCGGTGAAGGCGCCGAGTTCGCCGATCGTGTTATGGCGTCCGAGGGTCGCCAGATGGATCCGCTCGACCGGAATTTCGACGAACACGTCGACCTCGCCTTCGAGGATCAGATAGGCGGAGCTGCCGGGGTCGCCTTGGCCCATGATCAGATCGCCGGCTGCGAACTTGGCAACGCCGCAGCGTGCGGCGAGCGCGCGCAACGCGGCCCGATCGAATTGGGTGAAGGTCGGATTTAACGCCAGCGCCTGCGCCATCTCGTCGACCGAGACCGGAGCGGCGCCCGAGCCCGCGGTTTGCTCTGCCCGCATCGTCGCCTCCTTCGCGCCTGGGCCGGCCGCCGGCGACCCGCCGGCCACTCAACCTCGTTCCACCGCGCGTTGAAAGCAAGCCTCGGCAGGTGGAGCGCCGCCCGGGTGGACCGCGGTGCCAATGATCGCGATACTGAGGGCCGAGAACGCCGCGCCGACAGCGCCGCGGCGAGCGGGAGAGATCGAATGGCGGGGATCGAAATCGGTCGATATTCGCTCGACGGGTCGGTCGCGGGGGCCGGTCCGCCGCTGCTGTTCCTGCACGGCGGAGACTATGTCGCCGGAAACGCCGCCTTTCTAGGTCGGCTGGCGCGTCGCTGGCGGGTCACCGCGCCGCGCCACCCAGGCTTTGGCCATTCCGAGCGGCCCGACGGGTTCCGCACGATCCACGATCTCGCCTATCTCTATCTCGACTGGATCGACCGGCAGCCGGACGATGTCGTGCTCGTCGGTTCATCCATCGGCGGGTGGATCGCGCTCGAAATGTGCGTGCGGTCGACGGCACGGGTCGGTCGTCTGGTGCTGATCGACTCGCTCGGGCTCAAATTCGGCGGACGCGAGGAGCGCGACATCGCCGATATTTACGCCTTGCCCGATGACGAGCGGCACCGGCGCACCTTTTTCGATCCCGCGCGCGCCGTTCCCGATTACGCGACACTCGGCGACGACGAACTGACGGCGATCGCCCGCGACCGCTCGGCCACCGCGCTCTATGGCTGGCGCCCCTATATGCACGATCCGGGCTTGCGCCAATGGCTGCACCGGGTGCGGGCGCCGACATTGGTCTTGTGGGGCGACAGCGACGGCATCGTCTCGCCCGATTACGGTGAAAAGCTCCGCGCCTCGCTGCCCAACGCCCGGTTCGAGAAGATGGCGCAGGCCGGACACTATCCGCAGATCGAACGCCCCGACGCGGTCGCCGACGCGATCGAACGCTTCGCGGGCTCGGAGGTGCAAGGATGAAGGTCTGGCATTTCAGCGAGATGGCCTATCACCCGGCGTGGCCGGAGCTGGGCGACTCGTACCGCGTGATCATTCCGAACCGGCTTTTCGACCCGAAAATCGGCGCCGACCTCTACCACCGCTATCTCGACGAGTGGGCGCTGTGCGACGAGCTCGGACATCAACATCATGACCAACGAGCACCACGCGACCGCGACCTGCGCCGATTCGGTATGCACGATCCCGATGGCGATCCTCGCGCGCGAGACCAAGAAGGTGCGCCTGCTGGCGCTCGGCATGCCGATCGGCAACCGCAACGACCCGATCCGCGTCGCCGAGGAATATTCGATGATCGATGTGATCTCGCGCGGCCGGCTCGAGATGGGCTTTGTCAAGGGCGTGCCGTTCGAGATCTCGCCGGCCAACACCAACCCGGCCGATCTGACCGAGCGGTTCTGGGAAGCCCACGACCTGATCCTGAAGGCGATGACCAGCCATGACGGCCCGTTCAACTGGGAGGGCACGCATTTCCAATACCGCTCGGTCAATGTCTGGCCGCGCCCGTACCAGCAGCCCCACCCGCCGGTGTGGACGCCGGTCGGCAGCACCGAAAGCGCGACCGAGGCGGCGGCGCGCGGCATGGTAATCGGCGTCCTCAACACCGGCTGGGTGCGCACTCCGGCAATCTTCGAGGCTTATCGCAGCAAGGCGCGCGAGGCCGGCCGCGAGCCGATGCCCGACCGCCTGGCCTACATGGCGCTGATCGGTGTCGGACATACGCGCGAGGAGGGCCACCGCCGCGCCGACCAGATCCTCGGTTACAGCCGCACCTCCGGCATCGTCGCACCCCAATTCGCCAACCCGCCCGGCTATGTCTCGTCGCGCGCGGCGGCGCAGATGCTGAAATCAGGCGGGGCCATGGCGGCGCGCGCGACGCGGGTGCAGACCAAGGACGGCCGCCCGATCAACCCGCGCACGATGACGGTCGACGAGGCGATCGACGCCGGCCTTTCCTTCGCCGGTACGCCGGACGACGTGTACGACCAGTTGAAGGCGTTCTACGACCATGTCGGCAGCTTCGGCCACCTGTTGATGATGGGCCAGGGCGGCCTCATCAGCCACGAAGACACCGTCGACAACCTGACCTTATTCTCGAAGGAGGTCTTGCCGCGGCTGGGGGAGCTGGGATGATAAGCGAGAGGAACAAATGCCCGAGATAAATTCCGGCGATCCCGGTCTTTTCGAGATCATCCGCACCACGCGCTCGATGCGTCGGCTGAAGCCCGACCCGGTGCCTGAAGAGCTGATCCGCAAAATCTTGGAGGCCGGCGTGTGCGCTCCCTCCGGCGGGAATATGCAGCGCTGGCGGTTTCTGGTGATAAAGGATCGAGCGGTCAAGGAGGCGGTTTCCGTGTATTACCGCCGGGCCTGGGAAGAGCAGGTCGGGCCGGGTTATCGGTCCAGTCCGCCAGCGCCAGGCTCAACCGTCGAGCGCTTTTCACGCATGCTCGATGCAGCGCAATATTTGTCGGATCATCTCCATGAAGCCCCGGTCTGGATCGTACCCTGCCTCCAGGGCGTTAGCGTTTGGGGAAGCAACCCACAATGGACCGGCTCGTCGATCTACCCGGCGGTCCAGAATATGCTGTTGGCGGCGCGCGCGCTCGGTCTTGGCGCGACGCTGACGACCTTGTATCTGCGGTACGACAAGGAGGTGGAAGCAGCGCTCGGCCTACCGTCCGACGTTCACTCCTATGCTCTTCTGCCGATCGGCTACCCGATGGGCCGGTTTGGGCCGGTTCGCCGCACTCTCGAAAACATCGTATACGCGGATCGTTGGGGGCAGCCGTACCCGGCCAACGAAGCGCGTGGGATGGGCTGAGCGGAGCGAAACCCATCCAAACTCGCCCAGTAGGAGGGGCTGCTCTGGCTCTACGCGCTCGACTGCTGAGCAGCGCCCTTGCGTGTGCCGAAAGCCAAAAAAATGCCCAAATTGCGCGGGATTCTTAGGCTACGAACGATCTTCAGCGGAGGTTCTTCGATGTCGAAGCCGAGCGCTCTGACCCTCTTCTGCTGTCTTGCCGCGCTGCCGCTGATCGGCTGCGCCAACGGCGTCGGACCGCAATCGCAGGCCTACCCGACCGCCGCCCCCGTGGCAGCCGTTCCCAGCGGGGAACGGGTCTATGCGGTCGGACCCGGCGGACCCGCCGCGATACTGGTGATGCTGCCCAGCCCGGGTGACGTTCTGACCGCCGACCCAGCATTGTGGGCGGCGCAGGGATTTGATGTCGTGACCCCGCCGCCAAGCGAATTTTATCAGCTCGCCGCCGATAGCGAGGCCGCTTTCGATCGCCTGATCGCCTCGGCGCAGGCGATGGCAGACGCACCCATTTGGCTGATCGGCCCAAACCCGGCGATCGAGTCTGCGATGGCGTCGATGCCCCGCTCCGGACCTGGCGAAGTCTCGGGCGTCGTGGTCACGTCGATGGCCTCCGGCTCGGGTATGTGCAGCGAGCGCATGATCTATTCCTATTCGGGCAACGGAGCCCCGCCAAAGGTGTCGGTCAGCAAATCGGGCGACTGCCCGGCAGGCTCGCCGTTTGGCTCCGTTGGTGCCGGGAGCAATCCGGCGATCGCTCCGCCAATGCCGGCGGTTCAGCCGAACGCACCACGGGTGATCGAGGCGGCGGCGCCGATAGACCGTGGCCCGCGCACCGCGGTGCAGCAGGTCGCCGAGCTAATCAAATCCGCCCCGCAGGACTGATCACCTATCAGCTTGGCCGGGCCCCGCCTGGCAAATGCCCCGGCAATCAGCGGGTGCGGCTTGCTCAGTAGCGCGGCGGCGGCGGCGTCGTGGCCAGCCCAGTAACGGCGCCCACCGCTCCGCCAACCGCAGCCCCTGTGGCTGCACCGGGTCCGCCGGCCGCGGCGCCGCCGATCGCGGCCCCCGCGCCGGCGCCGATCAGCCCGCCGCCGACGGTACGCTGGACCGGGTCGTACGGATTGCAGCTCGCCAGCGCCAAAACTAAGCCGGCGCCGAGCACGCCGGACGCAATCGATTGCTTTTTCACCTTGGTTCCCTCTCCAAAAACATCGTCGGGGCGTATCGGCTCTGTGACGGTCGAAGACGATCCACCGAGTTCCCAAAACGGCAACGACGTATCTCGTCCTCCCGTCCTGCGGTCACCCCGCAAACAGGCAACGGGCTATCGAGTTCCGCCGTCTCGCCGGGGTCTGCGCGAACGTCACATCCTAGAAACTGGATCGCGACGGATCGAGCAGGCTTCGCGCGTCTCGAAAATCGTAGATTTGAGCGCTGTGCTTCGCTACGACGAGGCAGCGGTCTGTTGCTGAACCTGGCACAGGTGAGCCGGCCCACGGGAGACGAGGCATGACCGAGCTCACGCAACTCGACAGCGCGGCACTACCGGCGGGCATTCGCTCGCGCTTTGTGCCCGACATCAACGGCTTGCGGATACACGTGCTCGAAGCCGGCTTCGAACCGCGGGGGCGACCCTGCGTGCTGATGCTGCACGGTTTTCCGGAAATCGCCTATTCCTGGCGCAAGGTTATGCTGCCGCTCGCGGCTGCTGGCTTTCATGTCATCGCACCCGATCAGCGCGGCTATGGCCGCACGTCAGGCTGGGACGCCGATTACGATGGCGATTTGAGCCCGTTCCGAATTCTGAACGCAGTCCGGGATGCGCTGGGCCTGGTCTCGGCATTCGGCCATCGCTCGGTCACAGCGGTCGTCGGCCACGATTTCGGCGCTTCGGTTGCGGCGTGGTGCGCGCTGGTGCGGCCCGATGTGTTTCGCTCGGTCGCGTTGATGAGCGCGCCGTTCGCCGGTCCACCGGCATTGCCGTTTGACACAGCCGACCAGCCGCTAAAGGAAACAGCGCCCAGCGACGACATCCACGCCGCGCTGGCAGAGCTCGATCGGCCGCGCAAGCACTACCAATGGTATTATTCGACGCGGCCGGCCAATGACGATATGTGGCGCTGTCCGCAAGGGGTCCACGCCTTTATGCGCGGTTATTTCCATTACAAGAGCGCCGATTGGCTCGGCAACCGGCCCCATCAGCTAAAATCGTGGAGCGCCACCGAGTTGGCCAAGATGCCGACTTACTACATCATGGATCGCGACAAGAACATGGCCGAGACCGTGACGCCGGTCATGCCGTTAGCCGCAGAGATCGCGGCCTGCCGCTGGCTGCCCGACAAGGACCTCGCGGTCTACAGCGCCGAATACGAAAGGAATGGGTTTCAGGGCGGGTTGAACTGGTATCGCTCGCGTACTTCCGGGCTCTTCGAGTCCGAGCTGCAACTGTTTTCCGGACGCACGATCGACGTGCCGTCGCTGTTCATCGCCGGCAAGAGCGATTGGGGAACCTATCAGCGGCCCGGCAGTTTCGAGCGCATGCAGGGCACCGCCTGCACGCGGATGCTGGGCGCTCACCTGCTCGACGGCGCCGGTCATTGGGTGCAGCAGGAGCAGCCCGAACGAGTCAGCGAACTGCTGCTCGAATTTCTGCGACGGCAACATTAGTCGCCCGGTGAGTTGCGGGAACGACGGGAATAGGCCGATCGGGCCGGGATTCACTTTTGTCCGCTTAATGTGATGGAGTGGCGGGACACCGGCTTTGTCGTGGCGGTGCGCCGGCATGGTGAGAGTGCGCTGATCGTCGAATTGCTGACCCGGAAGCACGGCCGGCATCTGGGGCTGGTGCGCGGCGGGCAGTCGCCCAAGGCGCGAGCGGTATTACAGCCCGGCAACGAGGTCGCGGCGGCTTGGCGCGGGCGCCTGAGCGAACATCTCGGCACGATCTCTTGCGAATTGGTGCGCGCACACGCCGCCCGCATGATCGACGATCCCGGCCGGCTCGCTGGCCTCGCCGCGGCAACCGCGATGATTGCCGCCACCTTGCCCGAGCGGGAGCCGCACGCCGATGTCTTCGCCGCGTTCGGCACTTTGCTTGAGGCGCTCAATTCGGCAGCCGACTGGCCGGCGCGCTATGTCGGATGGGAGTGCAGCCTGCTGGCGGCGCTGGGTTTCGGCCTCGATCTGACCCGCTGCGCCGCGACTGGCGTCACGACAGACCTTGCCTATGTCTCGCCCCGCACGGGACGCGCGGTATCGCGCGAGGCGGGCCGGCCCTACCACGACAAGCTGTTGCCATTGCCCGATTTTTTGTGGCGGGACGGCCCCGCTGACGACGCCCAGGTCGCGCTTGGGTCGCGCCTGACCGAGCATTTTCTGCTGCATCACGTCTTGTCGCCGCATGGCCGCACCCTGCCGCCGGCGCGCGCACGCCTTGCCGAGCGCATGCGACAGCGGTCCGCCACTGCTACGATCAGCAGCTAAACCACTGAGGTCATAGACGCATGCCCGTGACGGATTTGCCCGGCGAGATCCGCAACGTCGACTTCGCCGACGCGCTCGGCGAGCGTTATCTGTCCTATGCGTTGTCGACAATCATGTCGCGCTCATTGCCCGATGTGCGCGACGGGCTGAAGCCGGTCCACCGCCGGATTTTGCATGCGATGCAACAGCTGCGCCTCGACCCGGCCTCGGGCTACAAGAAATGCGCTCGCGTCGTCGGCGACGTAATCGGCAAGTTCCACCCGCATGGCGAGCTGGCGGTCTATGACGCGCTGGTCCGCCTTGCCCAAGATTTCTCGCAGCGCTACCCGTTGGTCGACGGTCAAGGGAATTTCGGCAATATCGACGGCGATAACGCAGCGGCGATGCGCTACACCGAGAGCCGGCTGTCGGCGGTGGCGCAGGCGATGCTCGACGGCATCGACGAGGGCGCCGTCGATTTCCGCGCGACCTATGATGGCGAGGACCACGAGCCGATCGTTCTGCCGGCGCGGTTTCCGAACCTGCTCGCCAACGGCGCCACGGGCATCGCGGTCGGCATGGCAACCAGCATCCCGCCGCACAATGCCGGCGAATTGTGCGCGGCGCTGTTGCAGCTGATCGACGATCCGGCCTCGTCGATCGAGGCATTGCACGCCCACATCCCCGGCCCGGATTTTCCGACCGGCGGGGTTCTGATCGAACCCGCGGAGAACATTCGCGCGGCCTATGAGACCGGCCGCGGCAGCTTTCGCCTGCGCGCGCGCTGGGAGAAGGAGGCGCTAGGGCACGGCGCGTACCAGATCATCGTGACTGAAATGCCGTATCAGGTGCCGAAAGGGCGGCTGATCGAGAAAGTCGCGGCCTTGCTCGAAGAAAAGAAATTACCGTTGCTCGCCGATATTCGTGACGAGTTGACCGAGGATGTCCGACTGGTGTTCGAACCGAAGACGCGCAACGTCGAGGCGGAGATGCTGATGGAGCAGCTGTTCCGCCTGACCGAGCTCGAAGTCCGAGTGCCGCTCAACCTCAATGTCCTCGATCCCGCCGGCGTGCCACGGGTGATGAGCCTGAAGGAGGCGTTGCAGGCCTTTCTCGACCATCGCCGCGAGGTATTGTTGCGCCGCAGCCGCCACCGCCTGGCCGCGGTCGCTCTGCCGCATCGAGATCCTGCGCGGCCAGATCGTCGTCTACCTCAATCTCGACGAGGTGATCCGCATCATCCGCGAAGCCGACGACCCGAAGGCCGAGATGATCGCGCGCTGGGAGCTGAGCGAGGTTCAGGCCGAGGCGATCCTGAACCTGCGGCTGCGCGCCTTGCGCCGGCTCGAAGAAATCGCGATCCGCAAGGAAATGGACACGCTGTCGGCCGAGGAGGCGAGGCTGACGCGGCTGTTGGATAATGTGCGCCGGCAATGGCGCGCCGTTGCCAAGGAGGTTCGCGAAACCGCGGCCGAATTCGGCGGCGACACCGCGCTGGGCCGGCGCCGCACCGCGCTCGCCGAAGCGCCGGCATTGGTCGAGATCCCGGCCGAAGCGCTGATCGAGCGCGAGCCGGTGACGGTGCTGTGCTCGGCCAAGGGCTGGGTGCGCGCGGTCAAGGGGCACAACATCTCGGCCGCAGAGCAGAAATACAAGGAAGGCGACGCGGCGCGCTTTGCCATCACCGCCGAGACCACCGACCGGCTGATCGTATTCGCGACCAACGGCCGCTTTTATACGATCGGTGTCGACCGATTGCCCGGTGGCCGCGGCCAGGGCGAGCCATTGCGGCTGATGGTCGAGCTGCCGAAGGAGCACGACATCGTCGCGATGTTCCCCTATCGGCCCGGCATGGAATTGCTGGTCGCGGCGAGCGACGGGCGGGGCTTTGTCGTCGACGGCGAGGAAGCGGTGGCCCAGACCCGCGCCGGCAAACAGGTGTTGACCCCGGGCGAGGGCGCGGTCGCGCGGATCTGTGTGCGTGCCGAAGAGGGAGACGCGGTCGCCTTTGTCGGCGACAACCGCCGGATGCTGGTGGTCAAGCTTGACGACGTCCCGCTGATGACCCGGGGACGCGGCGTGATCCTGCAGCGCTACAAAGCCGGCGGCCTTGCCGACGCCAAGGTGTTCCGCCTCGCCGACGGCCTATCATGGCGGCAAGGCGAAAACCGCACCCGCACCGAGATCGACCTTACGCCGTGGCTCGGCGGCCGCGGCGGCGCCGGCCGCCTCGTCCCCAACGGCTTCCCCCGCTCGAACCGCTTCGGGTGAAGAAACCCTGCGACGCGCTGTCAGTAGCTGGGCTTGGTCGAAAATGGCGTCAGCTGAAGCTCGTGCGTCCAGCACGACTTGTCCTGGGTGTGCAGGTACCAGTACGCCTCGGCGATCTTGATCGGGTTGATGATAAACTCGCGACGGTTCTGGTTGCGCGGCAGCTTGCGGCTTCCTGGCGAATCGATCGAACCATCGATGACAATGTTGGCGACGTGCACGCCGTGCTCGGAATAATCCTCGGTCAGTACCTGCGCCAAGGTGCGCATCAGCACCCGCGGATAGTATAGCGACTGGCCGGTCATCCGCTTCTTGCCGCGCAGCGAGCTCGAATTGTTGGAGAAGAAGAACGAGCCCCGGCCATTCTTGCGCATCGCCGGCAATACTTCCTGGGCCACGAGGAAAGGCCCTCGGGCCGAGATATGCAGCCCGGTATCGAGCATCTCGACCGGCACGTATTCGAGCAGCTCCTTTTCCGGCGGCAGATCGCGGCCTTCGAGATAGCCGGCGTTGTAGATCAGCACCTCGGGGTCGCCAGCCTCGCGACGGATCGTGGCGAATGCGGACGCGATCGAGTCCTGCGAAACGAGGTCGAGTTCGACGATCATGCAGTCGCCGCCCTGCTCACGGATCGCTTTCGCTAGCGGCGCGGCATTGGCCTCGTTGCGTGTCGTTAGGACGGTAAAGAAACCCTCCTGGGCGAATTTTTGCGCGACCGCACCGCCGACGCCCCAGCGCACACCGACCTCGACGTCGCTGTCGTCGACCGGATGGCCGTGCGCCAGCAGGGTATTGCGGCCGTCGGACTGCCACTTGGAGGTGGCGCCGATCACCACGGCGACTTGTTTGCCCTTGGTATTCATGGCGGAAATTCCCCTTGTGCCGGTAGTGTGTTCAGGTCTGTTGCCCAGGCTACTACCGCGTTGCGCCCGTTGGAAGGCGCCGCGCTTCTCCGCCCGGACTATCGCTGCAGCTCTACCCCCAACGAAGAGAAAGGGAACCCTCCGGCCAGGAGCAGCGACCTTCCGTCGTCACGAGATGCATCCAGTCATGTTGGTGCCGATCCAGATAGAGATATCGTATAGTTTGATTTTTCCACTTGCATCCATAAGGCGGCTGTGTTATATGATAATCAGGAGGATTGGTGCGATGGATGGGCAAACTCGGTCTCGGGAAGCGCTGGCTGACTTTCATGACTATTTGGCCGATAAAGGACTGATGGAGAAGAACACTGCGCAGTCCCGCAAGGCAGCCGTGACCAAGGTGCTGGGTATCCTGGACGAGGTTGAGGCGGTCGATATCACGACCCTTGACGTCGAGGATGTGATATCGCGTTTCCAACGCTTGCATGGGCGCGACTATACACCTGCCAGCTTGACATCATACAAGAGCCGGTTAAGGTCGGCGCTGGATGACTTCCTTTCCTACCTGAGCAACCCGCTCGCATTCCGGCCGAGCGTGCAGAGCCGGGCACGTGCGAGGACGAGGTCAGCCAAGGAGGAGCTAGGCGATTCGGGTAGCGGAAGGTCCGAGCGGCGCACTGAGCCAGTGCGTCCAGTGCCAATGCCGGCGGCCGCTGGCCTGGTCGTGCCAATTCCGATCAGACCTGACTTGACGGTTCACGTGCAGGGTATACCATTTGATCTGACCGAAGCGGAGGCACGCAAGATATCTGCCGTCGTGACAGCGATGGTCCAGACGTAATCCAGTCTTCTCTCCACAAGAGGCTGCACGCCGGGTGAGAAGCCGGCAAACCCGGAGCTGCCGAGGCCGGACCCTCCACAAGTCCAGTGCCCCGGCGGCCCACATCCTTAAGGTAGGTTCTATCTGCCTGAAAAGCTAGATATCGCAGAGCAGATGAACGAAGCGCATCCGCCCTACTCGCTCCGGTCCCAGCCCCACCAGGCGCAGAGCGCCTCGCCCATGACGAGGTCGAGGTCGTGGCCCTTCAGCCACGGCAATTCCTCGGTGAACATTGTCACGCATTGATGCCAGGAGCACGGCATCTTGGAGATGTCGGTGCCCCAGAACATGCGGTGCGGACCGAAGGCATCGAAGACCTGCCGCAGATAGGGGTGCAGCGCGGGAAACGGGTAGGCCTCGCTCGAATAGTGGGGCACGCCGGTTGCCTTGACCGCGACATTGGGGTGCTTCGCCAGGGCAAGCAGCGCCGGGATGTGGGTCATCGCCGCGGCGTCTTTCAAGGTCGAGGTGCCGCCTCGGCCGCCGAGGTGATCGATCGTCAGGCGCAGCCCGGGATGGCGCTCGGCGATCCGGCCGATGTCGGTCAGGGAGTCGGTTGCCAGCATGGCGATCGGTACGCCGGCCTTTTCGGCTTCCGCCCACAGCCAGTCGATGGTGCCATCGTGCAGCCACCGCCGCGCCGGATCGTTGAGGAACCCATAGCGCAGGCCGAGCATTCCCGGTTGCTCTCTCCAATGCGCGATGCGCGCGCGCGATTCGGGCCGATCGAGCGGCAGCGCGCCCATGATCGCGAACCGGCCGGGATAGTTACGAACGGCCGCGAATGCCATCTCGGTCGAATTCGGATCCCAACCTGGCGGATGAATGACTGCGGCGTCGACGCCACCTTCATCCATCAGGGCGATGGCCTCTTCTGGGGTGAAATGCAGTCACCTGGCGATGCGAGAGGTTGCTCGGCAGGCCGGTTCCCCAGAGATGAATTTGGGCGTCGACGATCTGCATTGCATACCTCCCTTTGCATTCAGATGGTGTAGTTCACTGCACTCGTCATGCCCGGCCTTGTGCCGGGCATCCACGGAAATTGGCAAAGCTTGTGCGGCTTCTCGTGGATGGCCGGGACGAGCCCGGCCATGACGGTTTGCTGCGATCATTAAGAAAGTCGGCGGTTTAGCAGCTGGAACCTGGTGGGGCCGCTGCTCCAGGGTATCAGCGCGAAGAAATGACCACCGGTGTAGGTGGTTGCCGGTCTTGCGGCGTTTGAGGCGCAACAAGATCACGGGGCGCGGCAGCATTATAGGAAGAAGTGGCTACGCCGTTGTCGGCAACCTGGAACGCGCCGTACTCGTCTCTGGCCTCGTCGCCGTCATGGTTGAACGACAGCTCGGGCAACCGGCCGCCTTGCCGTATGTTCCAGTCCTGATAGCCGATCGAATTGGTCCACGCGATCGAGTTCGATAGCCAGCAATACTGTGCCAGGCCCCCTCGTTTCAACTCATCACAGACGGCTCCGGAGCCGTACACGCCGATCGCGTAACCCGCATTTCCGCCACTTGCCGCGGCCATACCTGCTGCAATGCCGTGAAAATATTCGTCAATCGGCTCAAGCAACTGTGCGTTGAAGTCTACAGCGAAATAGATGGCGCTGCCGGCAGGCTGACCAACCGCTCGCGCCTGCGGATATGCCTCCATTGCGTCGCTATAGCCGGAGGAATAGGTAAAGTGCGACTGCTTGCGGGAATGCGACTCCCACACGGCGACAATCTTCAGGCCCAGTGAGGACAGCTGCTGAGCCTCGCTCGCCGAAAGTGCCGGCCACCGGGATTCCGGTTCTCGGTAATAGCGGGCGACGAAGTCGACCCGGCCGTCCTTCAGCTCGGTCAGCACATCGCTGGCGTTGGTCGGCAGGTCGAGGCCTCGCCCCCATTTAACGCTGGGGGGCACTTCGATTGTTTGTGGCGGGGGAGGGGGCGGTGGGCTGGAGCATGCAGCCAGAATCAGTCCTGGAAAAATCAGCGCCAGTTTTGCGAACTTCAATGTCCTTGCCCCCCGCCAAACGAATTGTCGGTCCGCTCAGCCCGACATCCCCCGGTCGCAGCCCTCAAGGTGCTTTTTCGCTTCCGCTACGCGTTGTGGCAACTAAATTCGTTCGGGATTATTTCGTTTACGTCAAGCGCGGAGGTTTCACCCGCTCCAGAGCACGACTCGAGCGGCCGGCGAGCGGGGGCGGTTGCGCTTACGGGTGTAAATCCGCCGCCACCCCACCGCACAGGAAGACTGCGATTCGGCGAAAAGCGCTATCCCGCTTTGTGGGGGTTAAAGGCCTTGTGACCGCCACTTGCTGCCGGACCAGCCTTTTGGGTCCGGTACCGCCTCTCGCCGACCGCGATCCCTGGCGGCGATTCGCCAAGTCTCGATCGAGCGGTGACGCCCTCACGCAGCCAAGGCGGACCCCGGTCCTTGGAGCACCTCGCGGATCGCGGCCGTGATCCGCTTACGGTCCGGGAAGACGTGATTTTCGAGGACGGGGCTGTAGGGTATCGGCACCTGCAAGGCGCAGACCCGCTTTACCGGGGCCTTGAGCCGCGCGAATGTCGCCATATCCTCCGTGGCGACCGCGGCGACCTCGGCCGAAAAGCCGGCTGTCGGCCCGGCCTCGTCGGCGATGACGAGGCGACCGGTCTTCTGCACCGAGCCGCGGATCGTTGCCGTGTCCAATGGTACCAGGGAGCGGGGATCGACAACCTCGACCGATATCCCCTCCTTGGCCAACTCTTCGGCGGCGGCGAGCGCCTCGTGAACCAGCCAAGCGAGGGCTACGACCGTAACGTCGCTGCCCTCGCGTTTGATGTCGGCTAGGCCCAGCGGGATCGTGTAGTCCTCGTCCGGCACCGGTCCCTTGCGCGTCATCAATCGGCTCGATTCGAAGGAGATGACCGGGTTGTTGTCACGGATCGCGGTTTTTAAGAGCCCTTTGATGTCGTAGGGACTCGACGCCAGAAACATCTTCAAGCCGGCCACATTCATGAACATCGAATAGGGCGACTGCGAGTGCTGCGCCGCGACCAGGCCGCCGCCGCCGACTGCCGCCCGATAAAGGATCGGGAAGGTCACCTGGCCGCCGAACATATAGTGGATCTTCGCCGCCTGATTGACGATCTGGTCCATCGCGACAAAGCAGAATGTCACCTGCCGCCAGTCGACGATCGGGCGGAAGCCGCAGCCGGCAGCGCCGATCGACATGCCGGTCAGAGCTGCTTCGGTGATCGGCGTCGCCCTGATCCGCTGCGGGCCGAACTCCTTTAGCAGCGGCGGCAGCGCGTCGGTCGACATGTAGAAGATCTTGGGGTCGCGCCGCATCTCCTCGGCGATGGCTTCGAGCGCGGCCTCGTTATACGTCAGCTCTCGCATTGTCCGGTCCTCGCCTCAAGCCGCAAATACGTCGTCGGTCGCCTGCTCGGGCAGTGGGAACGGGCTCGCCTCGGCAAAGGCAGCGGCGGCCTCGAGTGCGGCCATGATGTCGCGCTCCATAGTTTGCAGCCCGGCGTCGTCGAGGTAGCCTTGGTCCCTGAGCTGCCGCTCGAGCCGCGCGATCGGGTCCCTCCCTTTCCACGCATCGATCTCGGCGGGGTCGCGCATGTCGGCCTGCCCTCGGCGCTCGGTATGACCGCGCTGGCGGTAGGTCTTGCATTCGATCAAACTCGGGCCGTCGCCCGAACGCGCCCGCTCGACGGCGCGGTTTGCCGCCTGATGGACCGCAAAGATGTCGTTGCCGTCGACGACGACGCCCGGAATCCCGTAGCCGGCCGCGCGCGTCGCCACGTCGCTCAAGGCGTGGGTCGCGGCGGCCGCGGTGTTCGCGGCGTACATGTTGTTTTCGCAGACATAGAGCATCGGCAACTTCCAGGTCGCCGCGATATTGAGGCACTCGTGGAAGGGTCCGGCATTCGATGCGCCATCCCCGAAAAACGAGACCGCGACACCACCCTTGCCTTCCATCTGCGCCGCCAGCCCCGCGCCGGTGACGATTGCGATCCCGCCCGCGACGATGCCGTTGGCGCCAAGCATGCCGATGCCGAAATCGGCGATGTGCATCGAGCCGCCCTTGCCCTTGCAGTAGCCGGTTTGCCGCCCGTAGAGTTCGGCCATCATGCGGTTGAGGTCGGCGCCCTTGGCGATGCAGTGGCCGTGGCCGCGATGCGTTGAGATGATCCGGTCGCCGGTGCCGAGCGCCGAACAGACGCCGACGGCGACCGCCTCCTCGCCGATGTAGCAGTGCACGACGCCGTAGATCTTGCCGGCTAGATAGTCGGCCGAGGCACGCTCCTCGAAACGGCGGATTGTCAGCATGCGGCGCAGCATCTCGCGCTGCTGCTCGGGCGGCAAATTCGTCGACATGCTCTGGGCCATGGCGCTCCCTCCCGGCGTTCTCCTTAGGCGGGACCCATGATGACCCCCCGCCAAGAGCGCCGCAACCGGAACCTCGGCCTTTCACCCGAACCGCCATTCTGGGCGCCCGTTTCAACCCTTCCGCTGAACCAGCTGGATAGGGTTGCCGTCCGGATCGGCGATCCAAGCGGCGCGCAGCCTGCCGTCGAGAAAGTTATGGGCAGGAGAGAGCAAAGGCGCCCCCTTGGCGACTAGGGCGCTTAATGCGGAATCAGTGTCATCGGTCCAGACTACGATTTCGATCCAGCGGCCTTCTCCTTCCGGACGAAGGCCGTGGTGCTCTCTTGCCGCCTCTATTGTCGCAATTCCGAGAGAGAACCCGTCCAACTTGAGCTGGACATGGCTTGGTTCGCCTGAGGCCGGAGTACGAAACGTCTCAACAAAGCCTAGTTCCGAATAGAACGCCACCGCTCGCGGAAGGTCGCGCGAGTAGAGATTTATCAGTGGGGCACTGAAGGTGGGCATGACTCAGCCTTCCTCCTTGCAATGAGGCTCCCGGCTTCGCCCGCGGTTCGGCCAAGCCATCGGGCGCGCCGCTCTCACCGCCTCTGATTTTGCGAATGGCGAAGTGCTTTTGGGGCTCGGTCTGTCATGGTCGGCTTGCTTGGCCGTGAGGCTCGGGGTGGGGTATGGTGGCGGGAGCCGGTTATGGCCGGAGCGTGGGGATGGGTTACGGAGGATAGTGTGATCAAGCTCAAGGGTATCGGCCACGTCAATCTGCGGGTCGCAGACCAGGAGATTTCAAAGCGGTTCTATCGCGACGTTCTCGGCTTTGCGATTGCCGAGGAGGACCCGGATCATGGCGGCGTGTTCATGACCCTCGGCGAGAATTTCCATACCCTCGACATCGGCCAGCATCCGGCGCCAGACGAGGCGCAGCGCCCGCAGCGGGGCCAGATCGGGCTCGGGCACATCGCCTTTCAGGTCGGCAGCTACGCCGCCTTGCGCGACGCCTATACGCATCTGGTCCGGAATGGCGTCGCCATCATGCGAGCGACCAACCATGTCAATCAGCGCAGCTTTTACTTCGCCGACCCCGACGGCAACACGCTCGAAATCTATTACGAGATGCCGCATGCGCTGCAGCTGTTCGCCGACGGGCGGACTGATCAGGACGAGGCGCTCGCCGTCAGCAGCGCCGATGAGCCGTTGCCGGATTGGCTGCTCGAAGACTGGCCCGGGCCCGAGATGGAGGCGCGGATCGAAGGGCTGCGCGCCAAGCACAAAGAACGCGCGCCAGCGTGACAGCGGCGCCTATCCGGGCGCCGCTACCCCACTGCTCTTCGGACGATTGTCACGGCGCGACGCAGCCGACGTTATCCGTGTAGGTAGAGCCGCACAAACGGTTAAGCCGGTGATCAAACGGGGAGCCGAGCAACGGCATCACCTTGGTGACAAAGTGCGTCGTGTGGTGATCAGTCTGCCAGTTATTGTAGTCCGTTAAGGAATCCCAGACCTCGAGGGTCGCGAAGCGGTTCGGCCGGTCGATCTGCTGCAGGACGGTGTAGCTCAGCTGCCCAGCCGCTTGGCTCGTGTCAGATCCATAGCGGATCAGCTCCCTCAGAGCTTTGCCGGGGTCGCCGTCCGCCAGGAAATCGACATAGGTCACGACAAACAGCCCGAGGTTTTCGTTCCCGACGACCGACTCCGGAGCGAGGCTGGCGCTAGTCCAGGGCGTGTTGAATGACTTCACCAGGCTGTATTGGCGGTCGTCGATCGGGCTGCCGATACAGCAGTTGAAGAACGGAGGCCCCAGAGGGGCCTGAAGCTGAACGGCAAACCGGAAGTCGGTGCTGTGAGTTTGCGCCAGATGTGCCTCGAACGCATCGAGGCTGCCCCAGACGTCGATGATTTGCGAATGGTTCGGAGCCGCGAGCCAATTGACGACCCGAAAGCTCTTGGAGCCAGGATCGGTTTCGCTGGCATCACGATACGTAAACAACTGGTTGTAGGCGATTTGCTCGAAAGAATCGGGCGTGTCTGTGTTAACCGGCAGCACGTCGAAATGGGTGATGTCGAAGATCGGTCCGCGCATCGACGGCCCTTGATCCCCGCCGCCACCGGCATAGGCCATTCCCGTCAGCAATATCGAGATCAGAACAAGCGCAGCCGCTCGCCACAACGACGTCCACATGGTCAGCTTCCTCCGTCTTTTATGTTGATCCGGCCGCACCGTGCGGGGTGAGCCGGAGACCCGCATTTTGTGAGAACATCCGCTCGCGTATTAACGCTATCTGGCGAGCCGCGAACGGTCAACGGCGAACCGGGATATTTCTACGCGGGGGCTGGTGACCTCGCGGCGGCGGGTGGGACCGGGCGGCCGAGGTTTGGCAAGAACGCCGTCAGCAGACCGATTGCCGGCAGAAACGCGCAGACTTGGTAGACGAATTCAATGCTGGTGGCGTCGGCCAGCCGGCCGAGCAACGCCGCGCCGACGCCGGCCAATCCGAACGACAGGCCGAAAAACAGCCCGGCGATCGTGCCGATCTTTCCCGGCACCAGATCGAGCGCATAAACGATGATCGTCGACGAGGCGGAAGCCAAGGTCAGTCCGATCACCACGATCAACACGACGGTCCAGAACAGGCTGGCGTGCGGCAATAACAGGGTGAACGGCAATACGCCCAGGATCGAGCCCCACATCACCGACTTGCGGCCGATCCGATCGCTGAGCGGGCCGCCGATCAAGGTCCCGACCGCCACCGACGCCAGAAAGACGAACAAATAGATCTGGGCGGTGGCCAGCGGGAGGTGGAACCGGCTGATCAGATAAAAGGTGAAATATGTGTTGAGGCTGGTCGTATAGAATGCTTTCGAGAACACCAGCACCAGCAGGATCACCAGCGCCCAGCCGATTTTTCGCCGCGACAAATCGGGCCCGGCGACCGCGTGGTGCGCTCTCGGCCGCGGCGGCGCGGAGCGCTCTCGGCGGTACCAATTGCCGACCGAAAACAGCACCGTCATCGCCAACAGCGCCACCAGCGAGAACCAGCCGATGCTGCCCTGACCCTTCGGAATCACGATAAAGGCGGCCAGGATCGGTCCCAAGGACGAGCCGATATTGCCGCCAACCTGGAACAGCGACTGAGCCAGGCCGTGCCGCCCGCCTGACGCCATTCGCGCCACCCGCGAGGCTTCGGGGTGGAACACCGCGGAGCCGATGCCGACCATCGTCGCCGCGAGCAGCAGCATGACATAGCTGCCGGCATGGGCGAGCACCAACAGGCCGACCAGGGTCACGCCCATGCCGATCGCGAGCGAGTAGGGCTGCGGCCGGCGATCGGTGGAGAGGCCGACCGCCGGCTGCAGCAACGACGAGGTCACCTGCATGGTCAAGGTGATCAGCCCGATCTGGGCGAAGCTCAGGCCGTAGGTACCCTTCAGCATCGGGTAGAGCGCCGGCACCAAGGACTGCATCATGTCGTTGAGGAAATGCGAAAAACTCAGCGCCATGATGATCGAGAAGACCGCGCCTTCGGCGGCTCTGCGGCGGCCCGTGCTGCGTTCCGCGGAAAGGGTCGTGCTCATAACCTCGCTCCGATGCGGCCGGCCTCGGCGTTCGCCGCCCGTCTGGAGCGAGAATAACCCGCAACACGACGCGCGTGGGGGTAATGCTGCGCGCGCCGGGGCATGGCAGCCATTCAGTTGCGGGCGTCTTCGCGGATCAATGCCGCACCCTTTTCGGCGATCATGATTGTTGGCGCGTTGGTGTTGGTCGAGCTGACCGCCGGCATGACCGAGGCGTCGATGACCCGCAAGGCGTCGAGCCCGTGCACCCGGAGCCTGTCGTCGACCACGCTCATCGCGTGATTGCCCATCATGCAGCTGCAACTCGCATGATAGACGGTCGAGCCGTTCTGCCGCGCGTAATCCAAGAGCTCGTCATCGGTCTGCACGTCGGGTCCCGGCATCTTCTCGGCGACGATGTATTTCGCCAAGGACGGCGCCGCGAACAGGCGGCGCAGAAACTTGAGCCCGCCAACCATCGCCCGGCGGTCGGTGTCCTCGGCCAGATAACGCGGGTTGATTGCCGGCTGCTCGCGCGGATCGGGGAGCGGGCCAGCACATAACCACGCGACTGCGGCCGCATCTGCCACGGCCCGCCGGTGATGCCGGGCTTGTCGTCGAGCTTGCGGATCAGCCCCGGCTTGTAGCTCGCCGGGGCGAACACGCACTGCACGTCGGGGGTCGCCGATTCCTCGAGCACCTTGACCGAGGCGGCGCACAGCGAGGCGCTGTAGGTCAGCATCCCGGACCCCGAGCCGAGGTAGCGCAGCACTTCGCCGGCGAAGGACAGGCCGCGGCCGCGCTCGTTGAGGGTCTCGATGTCTTTCACTTCGCAGGACATGCGGGCGATGTAATGGTCCTGAAAATTCCGCCCGACCCCGGGCAGCGCGTGATGGACCGGGATGCCGGCCTTGGCGAGGGTCTCCGGCTCGCCGACGCCCGACAATTGCAAGAGATGCGGCGAGCCGACCGCGCCGGCGGCGAGGATCACCTCGCCCGCCGCATCGGCCCGTTCGATGGAGTTCCCGGAGCCGCCGCGCGAGAACTCGACGCCGACCGCGCGCTTGCCGTCGAATATCACGCGATGCACCAGCGCCCCGGTGACGACCGTCAAATTCGGCCGCTTTGCCGCCGGCCGCAGATAGGTGCGCGCGGCGCTGGCCCGGCGCCGACCGCCGCGGGTCTGCTGGCACCACCCGATGCTGTCCCCGGCGCCCGGCGGCAGATTGTTGACGTCCGGCCGGTATTCGAGCCCGATCTCCTGGCCGGCATCGATGATCGCCTGGCACGCCGGCGGGCGCTCGCTCATTGGCGAGGTGGTCAGGAACCCGCCTTTGCCGTGCAGCTCGCTGGTCTCGCCCTGCCAGTTCTCGGCCTGCTTGAAATAGGGCAGCACATCGTCCCAACCCCAGCCACGATTGCCGAGCTGCGCCCAATGGTCGAAATCCTCGGGTTGGCCGCGGATATAGATCAGCCCGTTGATCGACGACGAGCCGCCGAGCACGCGCCCGCGCGGGTAGGGGATGGGACGGCCATTGGTGCCTGGGTCGGCCTCGGCCTTGAAACCCCAGGTCAAGGTTGGATGGTCGAGCAGTTTCATGAACCCGGCCGGGATGTGGATCAGCGGGTTCCAGTCGCGGCCGCCAGCCTCGATCAACACCACTCGCGTCGCGGGATCCTCGGTCAGCCGGTTGGCGAGCACGCAGCCGGCCGAGCCGGCGCCGACGATGACGTAATCCGTTTGCATTTCCTGCCCCTCTTCTTTCGGCTCGGCTATTCTACGTGCCCCGCGCAAGCGAGAGTCCTGAGCCCGCAATGGGTTTGATCGCGACGACTGTACCTTGGCCTCGCGGTCGTGCGTCGCAAAATTCACGGCGCGGTGACACGCGACCAGTCGATGATCGGCCCCGACATTCTAGCGAGCCGCCCAAACCATGCGGTCTATCTTGGCGCCACGCCGTGGGACTTAGGCCTAAAGACACCAACACGGAGAAATCCCGATGAGCGATGAACTCCCGACTGCCGCACGCGTTGCGGACCCTGGCATCCGAGCGCTCTATCGCCAGGAAAATCGCTGGCAGGCCTGGCTCGATGTCGAGGCGGCATTGGCCAAGGCGCAGGCTGAGCTCGGCATCATCCCGCAGGCGGCGGCCGAGGCGATCGGGCGGGCGGCGCATCTGGAACTCCTCGACCGCGCCCGCATCGACGAGGGTTTCGCGCGCACCGGCCACACGATCGTGCCGTTGGTCTGGGAACTCGGCCGGGTCACCGGCGAGCCTCATGGCGGCTGGGTCCATTGGGGGGCGACGACCCAGAACATCACCCAGACCGGCGATCTGCTGGTGTTGCGCCAGGCGCATAAGGTCTTCCTCGGTCTGATCGCCGATGCGCTCCGGGCGATGGCCGACCTCGCCGAGCGCGGCGCCGAGATGCCGATCGCCGGGCGAACGCACGGCCAGCACGCATTGCCCGCGACCTTTGGCTATAAGCCGGCGGTGTGGATCGACGAGTTGATCCGCCATGTCGAGCGGCTGCATCAGGCGGCGCCGCGGATTTTCGTCGCGATGCTGGGCGGCGGCGCGGGCACCTTTGCCTCATTGGGCGCGCAGGGGCCGGCGGTGCAGGCCGGCATCGGCAAACAGCTTGGCATGCTGCCGATGCGGGTGCCGGCGCGCACGATCGGCGACCACCTGGCCGAGAATATCTGCCTGCTGGGCATGCTGGCCGCGACCTGCGGCAAGATCGGGCGCGAGATCTACACTCTGATGAAAACCGAGTTCGGCGAGGTCGAGGAGCCGGTACCGCCCGGCACGGTGGGCAGCTCGACGATGCCGCAAAAGCGCAACCCCAAGCTGTGCCAGGACATCATCGCCGCGTCGGCCGAGGTGCGTGCGATGGTGCCATTGGCCTTGGAGGCGATGCAGACCGAGCACGAGGCCGACCGCACGACCAGCCTGATCATGGACACCGCCGACGGGCGCGCCTCGATCGCGACCGGTGACATGCTCGCCCGGCTGGTCGAGGTGATGCGGGGGCTGCGGCTCGATCCCGAGCGCATGCGCAGGAACCTCGATCTCGGCGGCGGGCTGATCATGGCCGAAGCGGTGATGCTGAACCTCGGCGCCGCGATCGGCCGGCAGCACGCGCACGACGTCGTCTACGACGCGGCCCAGGCGGCCTTTGTCGAACACCGCCCATTCGGGGAATTGCTCGCCGCCGACCCACGAGTGTCAGCGCATCTCGACCAAGCAGCGATCAAGGCTCTGCTCGACCCGACCGCCTATACCGGCCTGTGCGCCGAAATGGCCCGCGACGCCGCAGAGCGCGCCCGCGCCACCGCGGCCGGCATTGCCCGCGAGACCGGCGCAACCTAGGATCGCGTCAACGAACACCAGCAGCGGGACACAAGCCATGGAATTCGGCGCTTCGATCTTTTTCACCGACTATTCGATCTCGCCGGCCGAGCTGGCGACGGCACTCGAGGAACGCGGCTTCAACTCGCTGTGGGCGGCCGAGCACTCGCATATTCCGGTGCCGCGGCGCACGCCGGCGCCGGGTGGCGGCGAATTGGCCAAGCGCTATTACGACGTGATGGACCCGTTCGTCACCCTGACCGCGGCGGCGGCCGCGACCAAGCGGCTCAAACTCGCCACCGGCATCTGCCTGGTGATCCAGCGCGACACGATCCAGACCGCGAAGCTCGTCGCCTCGATCGACCAGGTCTCGAACGGGCGGTTTCTGTTCGGGATCGGCGGCGGCTGGAATGCCGAGGAAATCGAAAGCCACGGCACGGTCTTCGCCACCCGCATGCAGAAGATGCGCGAGCAGATGGAGGCGATGAAGGAGATCTGGACCAAGTCGACCGCCGAATATGACGGCGAGATCGTCAAGGTCCCGCAAATGATGACCTGGCCAAAGCCGGTGCAGAAGCCGTGGCCGCCGATCCTCCTGGGCGGCGCCTTTCCGTGGGCGGCGCGCCGAGCCGTGCGTTACGGCGATGGCTGGTATCCGAACGCCAGCAGCGGCAATCCCGAAGAGTACATGCCGCGCTTTCGTCAGATGGCGATCGACGCCGGCCGCGATCCCGCCAAGTTGCCGGTGACGATCGGCGGCGCGCCGGAAGACGCCGACCGGATCAAGCGCTTCGGCGATCTTGGCGCCGTCCGGGTCAACGTCAGCCTGCCGGCTGAGGGCGCGGACGAGATCCTGCCGGTGCTCGACCGCTGGGCAAAATTGATCCGCCAGCTGCAATAGGGACGCGCGACGGGCTGATCCTGCAGGCAGTATGCGGAGATGATATTGCGAATTGATCGCAACGCGGCTAGGTCAGGGAGGAAGCGATGGGGCATAGGGGACGCAAATGTACGTTTGTCTCTGCAACGCGATCACCGACCGCGACTTTCGCACCCACGCCGAGTGCCAAGGCTGCACGGTATCGGCGGTCTATCGCTCGCTGGGAATAAAGCCCCAATGCGGCAAGTGTGTGCCCTTTGTTCGGCAGTTGCTGCGGCAAGTCGTCGAACTCCCGCAGCGGCAGCCGGCCCCGGCGGCCGGTTGATTTTGCTCCGGCCTTGCGCCCGGACGGCGCCGCGCCCAACATGACCTTGGACCAGTTCCGCGGAGGGCGATAATGCGTGGCGATGCAACCGTCCTGCAGCATCTGAACGCGGTGCTGAAAAACGAGCTTACCGCGATCAATCAGTATTTCCTGCATGCCCGCACGCTGCGGCATTGGGGCGTCACTAAACTCGGCGCCTATGAATACAGCGAGTCGATCGACGAGATGAAGCATGCCGACAAGCTGATCGAGCGCATTCTGTTCCTCGACGGCCTGCCCAATCTGCAGGATCTCAACAAACTTATGATCGGAGAAAGCGTGCAGGAGGTGCTCGAATGCGATCTGCGGCTCGAGCAAGATGCCTTGCCGGCGCTGCGCGAGGGGATCGCACATTGCGAGACCGTCCGCGATTTCGTCACCCGCGATCTGTTCAGCGAGATCCTCGAAGCCGAAGAGGATCACGTGGACTTTCTCGAGACGCAGCTCGACCTGATCCCCAAGATCGGCATCGAGAATTACATCCAACTCCAATCCGGTCACGCCGAGTAGCGGAAAACAAAGCGTCGGACGGAGCGGCGTAGCGCCGTCCCGCGGCTTAGTTGCGGGGGGCGTGTTTCGAGAGGATGCGCTGCAAGGTGCGGCGGTGCATTTTGAGGCGGCGGGCGGTCTCCGAGACGTTGCGCTCACACAGCTCGAACACCCGCTGGATGTGCTCCCAGCGTACCCGGTCGGCCGACATCGGGTCCTCGGGCGGCTCCGGGGCGCCGTCCTCCTGGGCGAGCAGGGCGCGCTCGACGGCGTCCGCATCGGCGGGCTTGGGCAGGTAGTCGATCGCCCCCGCCTTAACCGCGGCGACTGCGGTCGCGATGTTGCCGTAGCCGGTCAGCATCACGATGCGGGCGCCGGGCCGCGCCTGGCGCAACGCACTGACGACTTCGAGCCCGCGGCCGTCGCCGAGCCGCATGTCGACGACGGCGAAAGCCGGCGGATGCTCGCTCGCCGCGGCGGCGCCGGCAGCAACGCTGTCGGCGGTGGCGACGACAAAGCCGCGCCGCTCCATCGCCCGCGCCAGGCGCTGGCACAAGGGCGCGTCGTCATCGACGATCAGCAGGGTGCGCTCGGCCTCGGGCAGCCCGCGCAGCGCGGCCGCAGTCCCCTCCGAGGAAGCAGGGCGGGTGGTTCGATCGGTCGCGTTCATCATCCTCGCCTCTGGCGTCTGCCGCGGCCCGGCTGCCAGCTAGCGATGGGCCGTGCGCCGATGCCGCGGGTTGACGGATCTTGTCTGAGGTTTCCAGATTGGCACGGTTCCAGGAAATCGCAACATGGGCTCCGCCTTCTTCGAGATTGTCGAAGGCGAGCGTGGCGCCGCTGCGCTCGAGCAAGCTCTGCGCGATGAAGATGCCGAGCCCCATATGGTCGGCGGCGCCGGCGCGGGTCGACAGATAGGGCTCGCCGAGCCGGCCCAGCAGATGGATCAGAAACCCCGGTCCGTCATCGCTGATCTCGACCGTGACCGTCGCCGGGTCCCAGAAGGTGGTGACCGTGACTTCGCGATCGGCGAATTGGACCGCATTCTGGATCAAATTGTTGAGCCCGTGCAGGATCTCGGGGCTGCGCCGGACCTGGGGCTCGTCCTCCACCGGCGCCCCGGCGGTGGCAAAGATCAGCCTGACCCCGTGCTCCTGGTGCGGCGCCGCGGCCGCCTCGACCAGGGCCGAGATCGGCAGCCGGGTATAGGGCGAGCCACCATCCTCTTCCGGCCGCTGCGAAAGTTCGGCGAGGATGCGGCGGCAGCGCTCGGACTGGCTCATCAGCAATGCGGCGTCCTCGGCATGGGGGCTGTCAGGCGGCAGTTCGTGCGCCAGTTCCTTGGCGACGACCGCGATCGTCGCGAGCGGGCTGCCGAGCTCGTGCGCCGCCGCCGCGGCAAGGGCGCCGACCGCCGAGACCCGCTGCTCGCGAGCGAGCGCCAGCTGGGTCGCCGCCACCGCATCGCGCAAGCGGCGCGCGTCCTGCGCCACGCTCCAGGTGTAGCCGGCGATGAACAGCGTCGCCAGCACCAGCGCGGTCCAGATCCCGACGATGATTTCCGGCGGAAACACCAGGGGCCCGGGATCGGTGCGCCAAGGCAATGGCAGATGCCACAAGGCCAACGCGCTGATCGCGGCCACGGCGAAGATCGACAGCACGATTACCGGGCGCCGCGACAGGATTGTCGCCGCCACCGTCACCGGCGCCAGAATCAGGATCGAGAACGGGTTCTGCAATCCGCCGGTCAGATAGAGCAGGATGGCGAGCTGGAGGATGTCATAGCCGAGACACAGCGAGGCATAACGCTCGCCGAGCCGGCGCGCCACTTGGCGATAGACAATCAGCACGAGATTGAGCAGCACCGAGCCGGCGACGACGGCCAGCGCCGGGGCGAGCGGCAGATGAAAGCGGAGCCCGTAATGGACGGTCAGGATCGCCAGCGCCTGGCCTGCGATCGCGACCCAACGGATCGGGACCAGCGTGCGCAGGCTGATCCGGTCCGAGCCGGCGGCTGGCTCGCTCGCGGCGGTCAAGGGGATATCGGTCACGGTGAGATCTCGTCTTTTCGCGTCCGGCGTCCGGTGGCCGAGCGTGGCCCTTGGCCGCCGCCCCGTCCAGCCCCATGCTGGCTGATTGTGCGCTGATGCGCCAGATAGGAGCCAGACGGCGCGCCGAGCGGGGATTGTGAAACCTGCGGCGAGCGTGCAGAATTGCGATGCCGGTCGATAAAACAAAGGGAGGGCGACGTGCAGCTGAGCCGCGAAGAACTGGTCAAGGCTTACCGCGCGATGGCGACGATCCGCCGCTTCGAGGAGCGGGTGCAGGAGGAATTCTCGAAGGGCGGAATTCCTGGCTTCGTCCATCTTTATGCCGGCGAGGAGGCCTCGGCGGTCGGGGTGTGCTCGCATCTGCGCGACGAAGATTACATCGCCAGCACCCATCGCGGGCACGGGCACTCGATCGCCAAAGGCTGCGACCCGGTCTTAATGATGCAGGAATTGTTCGCCAAGAAGGGCGGGCTGTGCGGCGGCAAGGGCGGCTCGATGCACATCGCCGATCTCGACCGCGGCATGCTCGGCGCCAACGGCATCGTCGGCGGCGGACCGCCGCTGGTGGTCGGCGCGGCACTCAGCGCCAAGACCTTGGGCCGCGGCACTGTCGCGGTCTCGTTCACCGGCGATGGCGGCTCGAACCAAGGAACCACTTTCGAGGCGATGAACATGGCGGTCGTGCTGAAACTGCCGGCGATCTTCGTCTTCGAAAACAACCAGTATGGCGAGGGCACCGGGTTCGCCTACGCCGTCGGCAGCCATGACATCGCCGGGCGGGCCAAGGGTTTCGGCCTGCCTGCGGTCAAGGTCGACGGCGACGATTTTTTCGCGGTGCACGAGGCGGCCGGCGAGGCCGTTGAGCGTGCCCGCGGTGGCGGCGGCCCGAGCGCGATCGAGGTCGACACCTGCCGCTTTTACGGCCACCACTCCGGCGACGCCCAGCTCTATCGCGGCAAGGACGAGGTTCGTCGCCTGCGCGAGGAGCGCGACTGCCTGAAGAACTTCCGCCGCCGGGTCGGCGAAGCCGCACTGCTCGAAACCGCAGAGCTCGATGCGGTCGAGGCCGAGGTCGCCGCACTGATCGACCGCGCGGTCGAGACAGCACGCGCTGGATCGCCCCCCGACGAGGCGGCCTCCTCACCGATGTGTACGTTTCATACTAGGGCAACATGGCAGCGCTAGCCTGCATAATCGCTTCAGTGTTAGCCTTTTGGATCGGCATGTTATCGTCCGTGTTTATGGGTGGTTTGCCGCTCGTTCTACTAGCAATAATTTTTATTGTGCTCAAGATCGGTAGCATAATTGCATGGTCATGGTGGTGGGTCATTCTTCCCATCTGGGGCGTTGTTGGCTCTGTTATTGGTAAGCTGTGGATCGTTACTCGAAATCCCATGTGGCGATTTACAAGCAGACGGTAGTCGTCATGTAAAATTGACTGGCCGGCTATCGGCCAGGGCAAAAGGGGGTACAGATGCCGCAGAAATCGATCCGTCAGGCGTTGAACGAGGCGCTGGCCCAGGAAATGCGGCGCGACCCGCGCGTCGTCGTGATCGGCGAGGATGTCGCCGGCGGGGCCGGGACGGACGGCCAGCGCGATGCGTATGGCGGGGTCCTCGGCGTGACCAAAGGGCTGTTCGCCGAATTCGGCGAGGGGCGGGTGATCGACACGCCGATCACCGAGTCCGCGATCATGGGTGCAGCGGCGGGAGCAGCGGTGACCGGGTTGCGCCCGGTTGCCGAGCTGATGTTCTCCGACTTTTTCGGTGTCTGCTTTGACCAGATCTTCAATCAGGCGGCCAAGTTCCGCTACATGTTCGGCGGCAAGGCCAAGACGCCGCTCGTGATCCGCACGATGATCGGCGCCGGCCGCAGTGCGGCAGCTCAGCATTCGCAGAGCCCCTACCACATCTTCACCTCGGTGCCGGGGCTCAAATGCGTGGTGCCGTCGAACGCCTATGACGCCAAGGGGCTGTTGATCGAGGCGATCCGCGACGACGACCCGGTGATTTTCTGCGAGCACAAGCTGATGTACGACCTGCGCGCCGAAGTCCCGGACGAGCCCTATACGATCCCGTTCGGCGAGGCCAACATCGTGCGCGACGGCGACGACGTGACGGTCGTGGCACTGTCGCGCATGGTGCATTACGCGAGCGAGGCGGCCGAGGCCTTGGCCAAGGAAGGGATCGAGTGCGAGCTGATCGACCCGCGCACCACCTCGCCGCTCGACGAGGACACGATCCTCGAGAGCATCGAGCGCACCGGCCGGCTCGTCGTCGTCGACGAAGCGACGCCGCGCTGCAACATGGCCGCCGACATCGCGGCACTAGTGGTCGAGAAGGCGTTTGCCGCGCTCAAGGCCCCGGTCAAGCGGGTGACGGCGCCGCACACCCCGGTGCCGTTCGCGCCCTCGCTCGAAAAGCTCTATATCCCAAGCCCCGAGCGCATCGCCGAGGGTGTGCGCGAAGTGCTACGGCTATCGGCGATGAAGGATAATCGTCGCCGACGCGGCTAAACCTTCCTGTCGCCAGGGCTCGATTAGCGATGTTCCTCATCATCCAAATTTGTCCGGCGACGCAAAAAACAGGTATGCACAAGCAACGAGCAAGTCATAGACTAAGCTTAGTTTAGTCGGGGCTGACCGATGCGTACCGTCAACATTCACGCTGCGAAGACCCAGCTCTCGCGGCTCGTCGATGACGCCGCCCGAGGCGAAGAGATCGTCATCGCCAAGGCTGGCAAGCCCGTCGCCCGGCTGGTGGCTCTAACCGACCCGCGGCCGCCGCGCCGCCTTGGAGGACTGCGCGGCAAAATAAAAATTCCCGAGGATTTCGACGCGCCACTGCCGGACAACATTCTCGACGCGTTCGAGGGCCGCGAGTGAGGATCTTGCTCGACACCCATGTTCTATTGTGGGCATTGGCGGAACCCGACCGGCTCGATCAGAACACGCGCGCCGCAATCCGCTCAGTCGAAAACGACGTGCTGTTCAGCGCTGTCAGCATTTGGGAAATCGCGATCAAGGCGGGATTGCGGCGCGCCGATTTCGTAGTCGATCCCATAGGAGTTCTCAGGGAAGCGCTCGACGCCGGACTGACCGAACTGGTCCTCGCTTCGAGCGTTGCAGCACTTGTCGCCGCATTGCCCCACTTGCACCGCGATCCGTTCGATCGGATGTTGGTCGCACAGGCGATCGCCGAGCCTGCGTTCCTCTACACGGCTGATCCGCGCCTCGCCCCTTACTCGGAGCTGGTTCGGCAGATTGGCTATCCGGTAGCGACGCCGGTTAGCGCTGCATGATCCCGGCGGCGCCGCCGGGGTCGTAGCCGACGGCGACGCGGACGTCGACGACGCAGACCTTGCCGGCGCGGACTGCGGCGACGGCCTCGGTTATCGCCGCGACCAGCTTTTTCGGATCCTCGACCGGGCCGATGCCGAGGCAACCCTGGCCACGCGCGAGGGTGGCGAGGTCGATGTCGGGATCGCGGATCGACTGCCCGATCCAGCGGTTCTCGACCGGCCGGCCGCGGTCGCGCGCGACCCGCTCCTGGTGCAGTTCGTCATTGAAGAACGAGCGGTTGTTGGCGATCACCACCAGCAGCGGGATGCTGTTGTGCACCGCGGTCCACAAGGCGGTGACCCCCATCAGGAAATCGCCGTCGCCGAGGATCGCGACCGGCAGCCGCCCGCTTCCGGTGTCGCGCAACGCCAGCGCGGCGCCGACCGCCATCCCGGGCCCCGAGCCAATGCCGCCGCCGCCGTCGGTGCCGAGAAAATCGAGCGGGTGGCGGAAATCCCACATGTGCTCGCCCCACGAGAGCGGCAGGCGGATCATCGTCGCCGCGCTGTCGCCCAGCACCTCCTTCAGCGCGGTCGCCAGCATCGGCACCTCGATGATCCGCGCGGTGTCCAGCGCCGATAATGGCGGCGGCGAGCGCCGCGCGAGCGGCGCTGGTAATGCCGGTGGGTTCGGGCGCAGCTCCCTGACCGCGGCCAGCAGCGGCGGCACCGCGGCATCGGGCTCGGCCAAGAGATAGACATCGGCGGGCGGCAGGCCTTGGTAATCCATGCTCCAGCCGTTGTGGACATATTGGTCGAGCGAGATCTGGATGACCTTGCCGGCCGGCGGTCTCCCGTGGCAAGCGGTCTTCAGGGTGCCGGCGAGATCGACCCAATCGAGGCTCAGGATCACATCGGCCGCGGCGAGAAGCCCGACCCCGTCAGGCGATGACGCACCGGGCCCTCCGCAATGCAGCGGGTGGTCGGTCGGGAACACCGCTCCGGTCTTGCGGTCGGTCATGACCCGCGCGCCGACCGCCTCGGCCAGCGCCACCCGGCGCTGCCACGACTCGGGATCGCGCGAGGCGCGGCCCATCAGGATCACCGGCCGCTCGGCCCGCGCCAGCAATTCCGCCGCCTGCCGCACCAGCGCGCCGCCGGGCTCCGGCGAGGCCGGCGGAGCGAAGCGCGCGATGTCGGGCATGACCGGCACGGTCTCGATCTCGTCCTCCTGCAAGGCCAGATCGAAATTGAGGTAGACCGGCCCGCGCGGTGCGGTTTGCGCGATCATGTTGGCGCGCAACACAGCCTCCTGAGCGGCCCCTATCGACGAGGGCTGGTCGTCCCATTTGGAAAAGTTGCGGATCAACGCACCCTGGTCGCGCGCGGTGTGGATCCATTCGATCCATGGCCGCCGCCTCGTCGCATCGAGCGCGCCGGTGGCGCCGAGCACGATCACCGGCGCCCGGTCGCACCAGGCGTTGAAGATTGCCATCGTCGCATGCATCAGGCCGACATTGGCGTGGACGATAGCGAGCATCGGCCGGCCCGTGACCTTGGCCCAGCCATGCGCCAACGCCACCGCACTTTCCTCGTGCAGGCACAGCAACATGCGCGGCCGGCGATTGCCGAGGTAGTTGACGAGGCTGTCGTGCAGGCCGCGATAGCTCGAGCCCGGGTTCAATGCGACATAGGGGATGTCGAGTTCGCGGATCGCTGCGGCGATCGCGTCGCTGCCCCAGATCTTGTTCGACGGCGCGCTCGGCAATGGCCGATCGATCTCATTCCCGGCAGCCTCCACCGGCTTCTCGGATGGAATATCCACAGCCTTTCTCCCTCGCGATGCCGCTTCCGCGCCGGATTACGCCCATTCCGCGGGGTCGGGCAAGATCGGCCGCGGCCGATCGCGCCGGCTGGCTGAAACATCAGCCGCGCGCAGCCTTCCGCCCGGACGCGCGGGACAACATCGCCCGCGCTGTCTCTGGCACCCTCTTTTGAGTTGCCGCTCAGCCCTTGCGCACGAACTTGTCGACGCTGCGCTCCTGGGTCAATCCGGCGTAGATGTCGCCATGCGAGTTGACGCCCACGCCATGGACATGGCGGCTCTCCAGGCGGGTGAGCACTGCTCCGTTCGCATCGCGCACGCACACATAGGCGGGCTTGCCGTCGTCTTCCTGCTCGGCGATGTAATAATTCCCGTCCTTGCCACGGGAGATGTCGTTAGGGCCTCCCATGCCGGTCCACTGGCCGAGGAAGTCCCCCTCCGGCGAGAAGATCTGGATGCGCTTGTTCGACCGGTCGGCGACGTAAAGCTTGCCGTCATCGTCGAACGCGATGCTGTGCGGCAGGTGGAACTGGCCCGCGGCCTGGCCCGGCGTACCCCACGATTTGACCAGCCGGCCATCGCGGGTGAAGCGGTGCACGCGGGCGTTGCGGTAGCCGTCGGTCACGTAAATGTCGCCGTTCGGGTGGGCCATCATCTCGGTCGGGTGATTGAACGGCCCCGCCGCGCGCTCGACCAGCCAGTTGGCGACATGGCCCGTGTCGGAGTGGACGCCGCGCTGTCCCAGCTCCATTAGGGGCTTGCCGTCCAAGGTGAACGACTTAGCGACCGAGTTGGAGCGGTCGGTGGTGTAGACCGTGTCGCCGACGATTTTCAGCCCGTGCGGGTCAGTGACCGCACCGCTACCCCAGGAGCCCAGATGCTTTCCCTCGCGGTCGAAGACCACGACCGGGGGATCCCGGCGCTGGAATACGTAGATGCGGTCCTGCGCATCGGCCGCCACCCGGCTGACCAACCCGAACGGTTCTCCGTCGGGCGATTTGAGAAAATCGCGGACGAGCTCGTAGGTATATTTGCCCGTGCCAACTTGTGCCATTGCTGTGTTCCTCCCGGATAGATGAGTGCGAAAATCTCCTTCCGTGCTTACCGCAGCGGCATGATGCCAGCCCTCCCCCCACTTGCGCATGCAGCGTCTTGGCGGAGGGCCGACATTCCCCTGAATCCCGGTCTGTTGGCACGATTCTCCGTCTCGGCGAGGCGCGCCGCAACGAAATTCGATCGTGGTCGGACCGTTGGCCACCAATTGCCGGAGTTTGGCCAACAAATGCCCTGGTCGGCGCCAACGAACCGCCGCTCGAAAGAACGGGGATTTCATGCTCGACCCGCGATTACGATGGTTGACGATGCCCCGCAGCTGCGCCACACCCGCCGGGAGCGGGAACAGGCAATGGGAAAGGTCGGACGATGGCGCTTTCGGATGTAAAGGCCCTGACTTTTGACGTGTTCGGTACGGTGGTGAACTGGCGCGACAGCATCGCGCGCGAGGCCAAGGCGTTTCTCGGGCCAAAGGGCTACGACAAGGACTGGCACGCCTTTGCCGATCAGTGGCGGGCGCGCTATCAGCCGGCGATGGCCAAGGTGCGCAACGGCGAGCGCCCATGGACCCGGCTCGACGACCTGCATCGCGAGAACCTGGTCGAGCTGTTGCCGGAGTTCGGGATATCAGGGCTCAGCAAGGCGGAGGTCGACCATCTGAATCGTGCCTGGCATCGCCTCGACGGGTGGCCGGATACTGTCGAAGGCCTGACCCGGCTCAAGCGCAAATTCATCCTGGTGACTTTGTCGAACGGCAACGTCGCGCTGATGGTCAACATGGCCAAATACGCCGGATTGCCGTGGGACGCGATCCTCGGCGCCGAGGTCGCCCATGCCTACAAGCCGCAGCCCGAGGCCTATGACCGCACCGCCGCCTTTCTCGATCTGAGGCCCGAAGAGTGCATGATGGTCGCGGCGCATAACGGCGATCTGGTCGCGGCGCGCGGTCGCGGCTTCCACACCGCCTTTGTCAGCCGGCCATTGGAGCAGGGCCCCAACAAGACCCGCGATTTCAAGGCCGAGCACGATTTCGATGTGATCGCCGACAGCTTTATAGACCTCGCCGCCAAGCTCGGTTGCTGACGCCGGTGTCGGCAGTACCGCCCAGCGTCAGGCGTGGAGTTCGAGGAACGCCTTGATCAGCCGGTTGACCTCGCCGGACTTTTCCAGATGCGGCAGATGTCCGGTCTCGTCGAGAATGTGCACGGGCCAGCGGGAGGCGAGCGCCTCAGCCTGCGCGACTGGGATGATGCGGTCGTCGCGGCCCCAAATCAGCTGAACCGGGAGCGTGAGTGCGCCGATCCGGCCGGTCAGGTCGAGCGCTTGCCGGCCACCTGCGAACCACACTCCGGCGATCGTTGTCAGCGCCGCGGTGACGCCGTCCAAGCGCTTGTAGCGCAAGACTTCCTCGACCATCCCGCGGCTGACCAGAGCCGGGTCGTAAACCAGTTGATTGAGCGCCTCGATCGCCTCGCGGCGGCGCGCGGCGCGGACGAAGCCGTCGATAAAGGCGGTGTTGAGCTCCGGCCCAAACCCGGCCGGGGCGATCAGGGTCAGGCTCGCAATGCGCTCCGGCCGACGCAACGCCGTCAATGCCGCTAGCGCGCCGCCCATCGAGTGCCCGACGAGATGTACCCGCCCAACCGCAAGCCCATTCACCACGGCCTCGATCGCGTCGGCCATGGTTTCGGGATCGCCCGAACCCACCTCCTTGCCCGAGCCGCCATGCCCGGGGAGGTCGAGAGCGATCGCGCGCCGGCTCTCGGCAAGCGCCGGCTGAGTGAACATCCAGGTGTTGAGGTCGCCGCCGAAGCCGTGGATCAGCACGATCGGGAGGTTGTCGCCTTCGCCGAGTTCCAGGTAGCGCAGCCGCCGCCCCGCGGCGTCGATCTCTCGTGGCTGGATCGCCTCAACTTCCGCGCCGCTGTCGGCCGCGGGTTCGACGGGGGCGAACTCGACAACGTACGCGTCGATCTCGGCTTGGGGCACGGTCTCGGGCGCGGCTACTGCAAGCAAGGCGCCGACCGGCAAGGTGACCCCGGCTTGCGCCACGATCCGCCGCAAGACGCCGCCCTCCGGGATTTCGAGGACATTGGTGATCTTGGTCGTCTCGATCTCCAGGAGTTCCTCGCCAGCCGCGAAATGCTGTCCTTCCCGCTTGAGCCAGCCGACGACCTTGCCCTCGGTCATGGTCAGCCCCCATTTGGGCATCGTAATCGGGGTGATCGCAGGGTTCATTGTCGTGGGACGAGCCCCGAGGCTCAATCGAACAGGCTAGAGACCGAACGCTCCTCGCTGATCCGGCGGATCGCCTCGGCCATCAGCGGCGCAATCGACACCTGGCGGATGTTGTTCGCTTGCCGCACCGCCTCCGTCGCGACGATGCTGTCGGTCGTGACCAGCATTTCGATCGGCGAATCGATGACCCGCGCCACCGCGCCGCCCGACAGCACCCCGTGCGTGACGTAGGCGAAAACCGCGGATGCGCCGGCATCCATCAACGCCGCGGCCGCGTTGCACAAGGTGCCCGAGGTGTCGACCATGTCGTCGACAAGGATGCAGCGGCGCCCGGCGACATCGCCGATGATGTTCATGACCTCGGACACGCCCGCGCGCTCGCGCCGCTTGTCGACGATCGCAAGGTCGGTGTCGAGCCGGCGGGCGATCTGCCGGGCGCGAAAGACGCCGCCCACATCCGGCGATACGATAATGAGGTCGCGGCGGGCGTGATGATCGAGGATGTCCTTCACCAGAACCGGCTCCGCGTACAGATTATCGGTCGGGATTTCGAAAAAGCCCTGGATCTGTCCGGAGTGAAGGTCGAGGGTCAGCACCCGGTCGGCGCCGGCGGTAGTGATCAGGTTGGCGACGAGCTTGGCCGAAATTGGCGTCCGCGAGGCTGATTTGCGGTCCTGGCGGGCATAGCCAAAATACGGAATGACCGCGGTCACGCGTCGCGCTGAGGCGCGCTTCAGCGCGTCGAGCGCGACCAGCAATTCCATCAGGTGGTCGTTGGCCGGGTACGACGTGGGCTGGATGACGAAGACGTCCTCGCCGCGGACGTTTTCGAGAATCTCGACAAACACTTCCATGTCAGAAAAGCGGCGCACGCTGGCCTTGGTCAGCTGCAAATCGAGATAGGCGGCGATGGCTTCAGCGAGCGGCCGATTGCTGTTGCAGGCAAGAATTTTCATGACACAGCGGCCAGCAAGGGCGCCGACGGGCCGAATCCCGCGGCTGCGCGTAGCAGTAATGTAACAATTCGTACCCAGCCTGACAACCGCGCATCCCTTGCCGCATGCCCCTTGCCTTATGGTCGACTGACGAGCGGCGGGTTCAGGTTTTGCCGCCGGATGGCGGGGCGCCGCGCGCGATCAGCGCCATGATTCCGTCCTGCGCCGAAACGGCGACCGTGTAGGCGACGTCGCCCCAAGACCCGTCGAGCAGGCCGGCCGGAACATCGTTCTCCTGAGCGACGTTGCCGATCTCGCTGCCGTCCTTGTTGCGCACATGCCAGACAATCTTGACGTGCTGTTTCCCGGATTCGGGCTTGCCGACGACGACATCGGCGTCGAGCAGAAGATCGGCCTTTGCCTGCGGATCGGAGACGATCGCGAGGTCTTGCCGCTTCAATAAGGTCGAAATGGCGCTTGCCAAAGCCGATCCACCGTCGCCGGGCGCGCCCTCGACCCCGCGGATCAGCAGCCGGGTCCGCCCCTCATCGGCAGCCTCGACCGGGGCTTTGTCCAGCAGCATGGCGGCGATCTGTTCGGCGCCGGTGGCGGCGAGACGGGCGACAGCGCCGTCTTTTCCTTGTTGCCAATCACCATCGGTGGCCTCGACCCGCTCTGCCCGCTCGCCGAGCAATTTGCCGGCGGGATCGCGCAACTCCCACAGCACGACCACCGCCGTCTTGCCGTCGGCGGGAGGCATGCGCTGGACCCGGCCGTCGAGCTGGTAGCTGGCGACGCTCGCCGTGCGATCGCTGGCGGCAATATCGCGTTGTTGCAGCGCCTGCGCCATCGCGGGCGCGAGCTTTTCGGCCGTGGCTCGCGGCCCGCCTTTGAGCGGCGAGATCGCAACGCTGGCGTTATCGCGCAAAGTCAGCATCGGCGAGCCCGGTTTTGGCACATCGTCGGCGAAAGGGTGCGGCAGCGGTTGACAAGCCGCCAGCAACAGCACCAACACGGCGCCAGCCCGCCGCCATCCGGTCATTCGTCGAGCACGATGGCCGAAAGCCCGCGGCCGTAGGTGGTCTCGCCGCGCAGGCAGGCGCGGCGATAGCTGAAGAACCGCTCCTCATCGGCGGCGGTATCGTACCGAGTTTGCTGCACCAGCCTCACCCCGGCCCGGCCGAGGCGATGCTCGACATAGCCGGCGAGGTCGAACATGAAATGACCGGAGCGACGCCCCGGCGCAAAATAGGCCGCGGCGCCCGGATCTTCGGCGACGACCGGCTGGGGGAATTCGGGACCGACTTCGTAGGAAGCGGGGCCGATGCAGGGGCCGATCCCGGCACGGATATTGGCAGGCTCTGCCCCGAGCGCCGCCATCTGAATAATGGTCGCCTCGACGACTCCAGCGAGCGCTCCACGCCAGCCGGCATGCGCGGCGCCGATCACTCGGGCGATCGGATCGTGGAGCAGGACCGGGGCGCAATCGGCCGCCAAAATGCCCAACGCCACACCAGGAACGCGGGAGACCATGCCGTCGGCTCGTGGCGAGTCCTCCCGGCGCCAAGGGTCTTCGACGATGACCACTTCGGCGCTGTGGATCTGCCGACAGGTCACCAGCCGGTCGGCCGACAGATCCAGCTGGTCCAGCGCGATCGCGCGGTTGCGCGCGACGTTCTCCGCAGGGTCGCCCGAGCCGAACCCGCAATTGAGCGATCCGAACAGGCCCTGGCTGACTCCGCCTCGCCGGGTAAAGAAGGCGTGTCGAACCGCGCGGTTCGCGTCGAGTACATCGAGAGCGATCATCGCTGCGCTTCCGCTAATTCGAAACCGAAGGGCGTCGGCAGCCACGGCGAGACGAGAGCCACGGCCTTGAACAAATCGCCCATTTGGGCGGGGTCGAGCAAGCGCACGACACCGCTTTCGAGCCGCTGCCGCTGGTCGGCGGTCGCCCGCTGGAAAAGGGCGTCGAGCCGGATCTCTGCACCGAGCATGCCGAGGAATTGGCCCTGAGACATCGGCCCATGGGCGTTGGCTCCCGCTGTGCGAGCCGCCTGCGCGAAGGCGGCAAAATCGACATGGGTGCTCAAATCGGCACTCCCGGGGGATGCCAGCGGGTCAACCGGCCCGTGGTGGGAGATGGCGCGCAAGGTCGTCCCCGTGCGGCTCGGAAAGTAGCCGTAATCGATGAACAAGGCTGCACCGGGATCGTGCTCGAGGCGGGCGCCGAGGACGGCGCTCAGGGCGAGCGCCTGGGGGCAGAACTCGAAGACGGTGCCTGGCCGAGCTGCATTGCGCACGTCATCGGGGACCAGCAGCGAGAGAGCCGGGTTCTCGGGACTATCGGCAAAGACCAGCCGATCGTCGCGATCGAGCGCCACCATTCGCTCCGACCAGTCTCGATGCCCGCGCACGAGCTGGCGGATTGGCAGCGCGTCGAGGAATTCGTTGGCCACGATCAGCATCGGACCCGCCGGCAACTCGTCGAACCGGGTCAACCACACCGGGTCTGCATAAGCGAGCCGGCGTTCTTGTTCACGGCGCAGCACCGGGCTCGCTTCGACCAGATAGAGGCGCAGTGCGCGGCGAAGTTCGGGCACGGCGCCGGCAGCGCGCAACAGATCGTCGGCAAGTACGCCGCTCCCGGGACCCAGCTCCGTCAGGATCACAGGATCGGGTCGACCGATCTGCTCCCAAACTAGCGCGCACCACAGCCCGATCAGCTCGCCGAAAACCTGGCTGATCTCGGGCGCCGTCACGAAGTCGCCGGCGGCCCCGAACGGCCGGCGAGAGGCATAATAGCCGAGATCGGGATCGTGCAGAGCGATCGCCATATAGGCCGCGAGCGACAACGGGCCCCCGTTTCGGATGCGGTGGGCGATCTTGTCGCCGAGCGCGTTCGCTGTCACGGCCGCGCAGAACGAGGCGTCCGCCGGGCCCACAGGATGATCGCGATACCGGCAATCAGCACCGGGATCGACAACAGCTGGCCCATCGTCGTGCCGAAGATCAGATATCCCAATTGCTGGTCTGGTTGGCGGAACAGCTCGCCCGACATACGAGCGACGGCGTAGCCGGCAAGGAACAGCCCGGTGACGATCCCCGGCGTTTCGCGGGCGCCGCGGCGTTCGGCGACGAACAGCAGCAGGAACAACAGGATCCCTTCGCAAAACGCTTCATAGAGTTGGCTCGGGTGACGCGGTACCGGGCCGCCATTCGGAAAGATCATTGCCCAGGGCACATCGGTGGGCCGCCCATATAGCTCGCCATTGATGAAATTGGCGATGCGGCCAAAGAACAGGCCGATCGGGATCGCCTCGGTGATGATGTCGGAAAAGGCGAAGACCGGGATTGTCCGCAGGCGGCTAAACAGGATGATCGCGATCGTCACCCCGATGGCGCCGCCATGAAACGACATTCCGCCATGCCATACATAGAGCGCCTGGAGCGGATGGGCGAAGTAGTAGTCGAGATTGTAGAACAGGACATAGCCGATACGTCCGCCAAGGACGACGCCGAGCGTCGCCCACACGAGGAAATCGTCGACATCCTGACGACGGACGAGATGGGGCGACCGACCGGAGAGGGCCAGGCAATAACGCCACCCGATCAACAGCCCGACGATATAAGCGAGCGCGTACCAGCGGATCGCAAACGGGCCGATCGCGAGTGCGACGGGATCGATCGCGGGAAACGGGATTGCGAAAAACGGCATCGGCCCATCATCGCAGGCGGAGCGGCGAGCGCGAAGCGCCGCGCGGCGTTAGGGTTATAGGCATTGGCTTGTGGATCCGGGCAGGTGACAACGTTGCACCGCTGCCGGCAGCCAGTCAGCCCTCGCTGAACAGGAGAACCGCGCCGCTCGCTTCGCGCGCCGGCACGGCAAGGGTGCCGTCGGGCATCTCGTCGAACGCGACGTGCCGCTGTGTCAGATGGTCGATCGTGCGCCGGAGCCGTTCGACGCCGAGTTCGAGCGCCACAATCCCCGGCGTCGGAAATCCGGGATCGATCTCGATCCCCGGATGCATCGTTTGAAAATCGTCGGGGGTGCTGAAGACCAGGCGCTGCCGCCCGATATGGACGACCGCGACGGCGTCCGTCGTCGTCACCTGCACGATCCCGAACAGCCGATCGTAGGCCGGCAGCAGCGGGGCCGTGCTCTCGACCAGGATATGCACCGCTCTCAGCCCGATGGCGCCGTTAGGGTGGGCGAGCCATTCGGGGCGACGCATCAGCGCCGGCGTCAGATGACTGCACAAAAAACTGTCGAGCCCCGGGGTTTCCTCCGGCGGCAACGAGATCAGGCTGAAGCGGGGCAGGACGGTTCCCTGCGGCAGTTCGATTTGGCGGGCGAGCGGGCGCGGCTCGGAGGGGTGCAGCTGCCGGCGCAGCAGCGCCGCGCGGGCCTCCTCCGCGGTCCCGGCAGGGGCAAAAGCCGCCGCCATCGGCCCCTCGCGTCGCGCCAGAAAAGCATCGAGGCGTTCGACCGAATTGGCCGCATCGACGATGCCGAGCAGCTCGAGATAGTCGGAAGGGAACATCACGCAATAATTGGCGGTGCCCTGTCCGATATGCCGGCCGCGCGGGGACAGCGCAAAACCGAGCCGGCTCCATGCAGTCCGCGCATTTTCCAACTCGCGGACAGCGACGATGACGTGATCGATGCCGGCGATGCCGTCCATCGCAGAGCCTCCTTTGCGCTATCGCAACCGCCGGCTCAGCAGCGACGCTCCGGAAACAGCGAGAACAGCCCGGACCGGGAGGCCGGACAGACGCCGCGCTCGGTAATCAGCGCGGTGACGAGCCGTGCTGGGGTCACGTCGAAGGCGTAATTCTCCGCGGGGCTACCCGCCGGGGTCAAGCGCACCGAAACACGCTTCCCCGCCTCGGTCCAGCCCTCGATATGGGTGACCTCGCGGCTGTCGCGACGTTCGATCGGGATCGCCGCGCCGTCTTCGATCTCCCAGTCAATCGTCGGCGAGGGTAGTGCCACGTAGAACGGGATATCGTTGTCGTGCGCCGCCAGTGCCTTCAGATAGGTGCCGATCTTGTTGGCGACGTCGCCGCCGGCTGTGGTGCGATCGGTACCGACGATGCACAGATCGACCAGACCCTGCCGCATCAGATGACCGCCGGCGTTGTCGACGATGACTGTATGCGGAACCCCGTGCTGGCCGAGCTCCCAGGCAGTCAGGCCGGCGCCCTGATTACGCGGCCGGGTCTCGTCGACCCAGACATGGAGCGGGATGCCATCGTCATGGGCGCGATAGACGGGGGCGAGGGCGGTGCCCCAATCGACCGTGGCGAGCCAGCCGGCGTTGCAGTGGGTCAGGATATCGACACGCCCGGTCATATTCCTGTGCCGCCAGGCCTCGGCGATCAGCTCGGCACCATGCTCGCCGATCGCACGGCAAATCTCGACATCGTCCTCGGCGATCTCGCCGGCCCTGGTGAGCGCGGTGGCAAACCGCTCCGATGGTGGGACTTCGCGCAGCGCACGTTCCATTTCGCCGAGGGCCCAGCCCAGATTGACCGCGGTCGGACGAGTCGCGGCGAGCGTCGCCGCCGCCCGCTCGATCGCCGAGTTGGAAGCGTCCGCGACCGTCGCCAGCGCCATGCCGTAAGCCGCCGCGGCGCCGATCAGCGGCGCGCCGCGCACTTGCATCGTGCGGATCGCGTTTGCGGCATCGTCGAGAGTCCTCAGCGCGACGATCACCAGCTCGTGCGGCAGCCTTGTCTGATCGATGATCTCGACGGTGCGCCGGTCAGTAGCCGGCCAGATCGTGCGCATCGCCCGGCCGCCAACGTTCATCTCATCCGGCCTCCTCGACAACCGTGCGACCGAGCACCCGCGCGGCGATCGCGTCGAGACGGGCGAGCAGCACCGGATCGCGCCGCTCGGGCGCGGTGACCAGGGCTTGGTCAAGAGCATGCCGGCAGCCCTGTCGGCACGGGCCGGTATGGGTGGCCAAGAGCGGAACGACACTGCGGATCAGCGCCTTGGCCTTTTGCGCATTGGCCAGCATAGCTCCGACGATCGTTTCGACGGTCACGGCGTCGTGATCCGGGTGCCAGCAATCGTAATCGGAGACCATTGCCACTGTAGCGTAACAGATCTCGGCCTCACGGGCGAGTTTGGCCTCGGGCATGTTGGTCATGCCGATCACGTCGCAATTCCACGATCGGTAGAGCCGGCTTTCGGCGAGGCTGGAGAACTGGGGCCCCTCCATGACCAGGTAGGTGCCGCCGCGCTTCAGCGCCAATCCGGCCAGCGCCGCGGCCGTGGCCAGCGCGTCGCCGATCCGGCCGCACACCGGATGCGCCATCGAAACATGGGCGACGCAGCCGGCGCCAAAGAAGCTCTTGGGGCGGGCAAAAGTGCGGTCGATAAATTGATCGACGACGACGAAATCCCCGGGCGCGAGATCTTCGCGCAGGCTGCCGACCGCGGAAAGCGAGACGACATCCGTAACGCCGCAGCGCTTTAGTGCGTCTATGTTGGCGCGGAAATTGATTTCCGACGGCGGCAGCACGTGCCCGCGGCCGTGACGCGGCACGAACACGACCGGTTGGCCGTCGAGCGTGCCGAAGCAGAATTCATCCGAAGTTGACCCGAACGGGCTCTCGACCCGCCGCCATGCGACGTCGGCAAGCCCGTCGATCTCGTAAAGCCCGCTGCCGCCGATAATGCCGATGACGGGTGCGGTCATGTCAGGCTCAGTGGACGACCGTCCAGATCTTGCGCTTGGCCGCGTAGAAGATACCGACGACAACAATCAGGAACAGGAACACCTTGGCCCCGATGCGGTGGCGGGTGTCGAGCTGGGGCTGCGAAGCCCAGGCCAAAAAGGTGGCGACATCGTGCGCCATTTGCGGCACCGTTGCCTTGGTTCCGTCGGCAAAGGTCATTGCGCCATCGGTGAGTGGCGGCGGCATCGCGATCAGATGTCCGAGGAAATACTCGTTGTAGTATTTTCCCGGCGGCACAGTGAACCCCGCTGGCGGCGGCTTGAAACCATTCAGGATCGCAAAGATATAATCGGCGCCGCCGTCGCGGGCGTTGACGATCATCGACAGGTCGGGCGGAAGCGCGCCGCCGTTTGCAGCACGCGCCGCCTGTACATTGGGAAACGGGCCGGGGATCGGGTCCGAGGCCCGGCCGGGCCTCTGGAACATCTGCCCCTGATCGTTAGGCCCGTCGGTAACCTGGTCGCTCGCGGCAATGGCCTTGATTTCGCTCGGCGTATAGCCGAGCCCGACAAGGTCACCGAAACGCAGGTGCTCGACCGGATGACAGGCTGAGCAGACTTGTTTGTAGACCTGAAACCCACGTTGCGCCGCCGCGCGATCGTAAGTGCCGAAAACCCCGTCGAACGACCATTGCTGGCGCGGCGGCGACGGGGTTTCATCGGCGGCTCGGGTGGCGGCGGGAGCCAGTGCCAGCATCGTCAGCAGCGCCGTCACTGCGGCAGGATATTTCACCATCTCAGGCTTTCTCTATCGGCGAGCCGGCGCCGCCCAATGGCACTGTGCCGCCGAGTACCGTGGCGGCAATGCTTGTCGGCAGCGGATGCGGGCGTTCGAACCAGCCGATCAGCGGGAACAGGATCAGGAAGTGAACGTAATAGTACAGCGTGGCGATCTGGCCGACGCTCACGACGATGCCTTGCGGCGGGTTGAAGCCGACCCAGCCCAGCGCCAGCACGTCAATGACGAGCAGCCAAAACACCCATTTGTAGACCGGCCGAAATCTCGCGCTGCGCACCGGCGAGGTATCGAGCCAGGGCACGATGAACAGCATGAACAACGAGCCGAACGAACAGATGACGCCGAGTAACTTGGCCGGGATACCGAAGATCGAAAACGTGATCGAGCGCAGAATCGCATAATAGGGCAGCAGATACCATTCCGGGACGATATGGTTCGGCGTCTGTAATGGATTCGCCGGAATGTAATTATCTGGATTGCCGAGAAAGTTCGGCGCATAGAATATAAAGAAAGCATAAATAAGTAGAAATACACACAACCCGAACATATCCTTGATCGTGTAATAAGGATGAAACGGGATCGAATCCTGTGGACCCTTCATGTCGATGCCCAGCGGATTATTGGAGCCGAAGCGGTGGAGCGCGACGAGGTGCAGCAGAACGACCAACAGGATCACGAACGGCAGCAGATAGTGCAGTGCGTAAAAGCGGTGCAGGGTCGGATCCCCAACGGTGAAGCCGCCCCACAAAAACGTGACGATGCTGTGGCCCACGAGCGGGATCGCCGAAAACAGACTGGTAATCACGGTGGCGGCCCAATAGCTCATCTGCCCCCACGGCAGCACGTATCCCATGAACGCAGTCGCTATCATCAAGATCAGGATGATCACGCCGAGGATCCACAGCAATTCGCGCGGCGCCTTGTAAGATCCGTAATAGAGTCCCCGGAAAATATGGATGTAGACGATCGCAAAGAACATCGACGCGCCGTTGGCGTGCGCGTAGCGCATCAGCCAGCCGTAGTTGACGTCGCGCATGATGCGCTCGACCGAGTCGAAGGCGAGCTGCGCGCTCGGCGTATATTGCATCGCAAGGAAGATGCCGGTCACAATCATCACCACCAGCATGATCCCGGCGAGAGAGCCGAAATTCCACCAATAGCTCAAGTTGCGCGGGGTCGGATAATCGTAAAGCTCGTGTCGCAACAGCGCGACAAACGGCAGCCGATGGTCGATCCAACGGATGATCCCGTTGGTCGGCGGGGCAGGGGTGTCGGCCACAGTGCTCTCCTAGCCGATCTTGATGGTGGCGCCGCCCGTATGCGCGGAAGGGGGAACGGCGAGGTTTGCAGGCGCCGAATCCCGAAGGACGCGCCCAAATCTATCATGGATCGAGCCCCGCTGCGGATGAGCCCAGCCTCCAGAACGGTCGGAATTGCGCCGAATCTCGCCGGGATGAACATCGGCAATATGCTGGTGCGCCAAATCAGCCATTCAAAACCTCGTCACGCCGCGCCGCTTCGCCGGCCGTGGCCGTTGCGCGAAGCTATACTGTTAAAGAAGGCGAACTATGCGACAGACTGCCGCAGAAATGACTGCCGGGCCGGTGGTCGCTTGGACCCGTGTAATACATTTGGACGCCGCGAAGAAAATCGAATGTCGAGGGTTTCACCGGAGATTAGCTTGCGCCTCGCCCTATTTGAGCCGGACATACCGCAGAATACCGGAGCCTTGCTGCGGCTCGCTGCCTGTTTCGGGATCGCGGTCGATTTGATCGAGCCATGCGGGTTCTTGCTCGACGACCGGCGCCTGAGGCGCACAGCGCTCGACTACGCGGCTATCTGTCCGATCGTGCGCCACGCGTCGTGGCAGGCGTTTCTCGCGAACCGCGACCCTCGATCACGGGTGCTGTTGATGACGACCTCCGGCGCCGTGGCGCTGCACCGGTTTGCGTTTGAGGGCAACGATACGATCCTGCTCGGTCGGGAAAGCGCCGGGGTTCCGCCGGCGGTGCATGCCGCTGCGGCGGCGCGAATAGTGATTCCCTTGCGCGCGCCGGCCCGATCGCTCAACGTCGCCCTGGCTGGCGCGGTGGCGCTCGCCGAAGCGTTGCGACAGACCGGCTTGTTCCCGACGCCATGAGCCAAGCCGCAATTTTTCCTCCCGACCCCGAGCGATGCGACCGCGCCACCGCGTGGTTTGCCGCGCTGCGCGACCGCATCTGCGCCGCGTTCGAGGCAATCGAGGACGAATTTGCCGCCGAGCGGCCCGACGATGGTCCGGCTGGTCGGTTCGAGCGCGCCCTGTGGCAGCGCCCCGGGGGTGGCGGCGGGACCATCTCGGTCATGCGCGGGCGCGTGTTCGAAAAGGTCGGGGTCAACATCTCGACGGTGTCCGGCGAATTCTCGCCCGAATTTCGCAACGACATCCCGGGCGCCGCGGCGGACCCGCGCTTTTGGGCGAGCGGGATCTCGCTCGTCGCCCATATGCGCTCGCCGCTGGTCCCGGCGGTGCATATGAACACCCGCCATATCGTCACCAGGAAAGCCTGGTTTGGCGGCGGCAGCGATCTAACTCCGATTTATCCGGATGCGGATGCGGAACGGATGTTTCACGCGGCCCTCGCTGCCGCCTGCGCCGGTTACGACCCCGACTGCTACGCGCGCTTCAAGGCCTGGTGCGACGAATATTTCTTCCTCGAGCACCGGGGCGAGGCGCGGGGTGCCGGCGGAATATTCTTCGATTATCTCGATAGCGGCGATTGGCAGCGCGACTTCGCCTTTGTCTGCGCGGTCGGCGAGGCTTTTCTCGAGATCTATCCGGCGATCGTGCGGCCGCGGATGCGGCTGCCTTGGACCGACGAGCAGCGCCGCCATCAGCTCGTTCGCCGCGGCCGCTACGTCGAATTCAACCTGCTTTACGACCGCGGCACCCGGTTCGGTCTTAAGACCGGCGGCAATGTCGAAGCGATCCTGATGTCGCTGCCTCCCGAAGCGGCTTGGCCCTGACCCGACCCTTCGTCGGTTGGCTCAGACCTGCTGGATCGCGGAGAGCAACCAGGCGCCGCCGCGCGGGCGCACAAAGGTCCATATCTCCTCGGCCTCGATCGGTGTGCGGGGATCCCCGGCGACGAGATCGCCGCGCTCTGCGGGCGAGGTCCCGAGGCGGACGACATAGTCGAGCGCGCGCCAGCGCATAAATGCCGTGGCGTATTGCCGATCGCGTTCCTCCCAACTCTCGTTCAGCTCGCCCTTGAGCAGCCGCACATCGGAGACGACGTTGCTGACCCCCCGGCTCGTGTTGCGGGTCAGCTCATCCGCGAAATAGCTGAGCATCTCGGGGGTCATCAGTCGCCCCAGGCGCGCGAGATCGCCGGCGCTCCAGGCTTCCTGGATCGCCGCGTGCAACTGCTGGAACGATTGAAGATCGGCATCGGCAAGGTTGATGTCGCGGCCACGGTCTCGAACCGCCGGCGCCGCCGCTGCTCCGGCCGAGCGAGCCGCGAAACTCCCTCCACCGGGCCAACCCGACGATCTTGACGCGCGGCGGAAGAAGCGGAACGCCAGCCAGATCAAGAAACCGATGATCGCGATCCATAGCAGGCCGCCGATCGCCGATCCCGCGCCGCCGCCGGTCCCGGCATTGCCGGCGTGCCCGAACAGCCAGGAGCCGAACAGCCCGCCGGCGAGCCCGGTCAGAAACGGATGGCGCTGAAAAAGGCTGCCGCCGTAAGCAGGGTAGGTCGGCCCAGATGCGTAGCCGGACTGGCCGGGCTGCGGGGTCATGCTGCGGTTCAGCGGCTGCGCGCCGTTGTTCTCCCAACTGCGCGTTCCGCGGCTGCCCATGCTCGATGGCCGGCCGCCAAAGGAGCCGCCGGCTCGCGCCTCGGCCAGAGCCGGCGCCAGGGCCAGGAATGCGCAACAGAAGAGCGCCAGAATAACGCGCCAGTTCCGTCCGGGTCTCGACATGGCCTCACCCGACTGCTGATGCGGAGATCGCCGTGCCGAAGGATATGGTGCGCTCCCTGCCCGGCGGAAGCAGCGGTTCGGAATATCGCGGTCGCCTGCTCGGGGGCAGAGCGGCCTCTTCGCTTGATCGGCGGTTCCCCGAACCCCAAATATCACGGGCAGAAAATGTGGTCCACGGTCGGGCGCCGCGTACGGGTTCGATCGCGATATCTCGCTCGCCGATGAGGAGAAGAAAGGATGTCCAGGTTGTCGCTGTTCAACTCGCCCCTACTCCTGGGCTTCGACCATTTCGAGCGGGCGCTCGACCGAGTGAGCAAAATCTCGAGCGACGGCTATCCGCCCTACAACATCGAACAGCTCGGTGAGAATGAACTGCGCATCACTCTGGCGGTCGCGGGCTTCACGATGGGAGACCTCGGCATCACGGTCGAGGACAACCAACTTGTGGTCCGCGGCAAGCAGGTCGACGATGCCCAGCGTGTCTACCTGCATCGCGGCATCGCCGCGCGGCAATTTCAGCGCTCGTTCGTCCTTGCCGAAGGAATTGAGGTTAGCGGCGCGTGGCTCGACAACGGGCTCCTTCATATCGATCTCGTCCGTCCCGAGGTCGAGACCAAGGTGCGCACGGTCGAGATCAAGAGCGTCGGCGAAAGCCGGACGCCGCGTTCACAGGAGTAAACATCAGCCGCGGCCGAAGGCGCGGTTGGAAGGAAGGGATCAAATGGACCGGATCGAACGGATAAAGCAGATGTCGGCGCACGAGCTGGCACTATTCGGAATGCAGGATCTCGCCTATATCAAGGCGGTTGTGGTCGATGGCACGACCGGCTACGCCGTGCATGCCGCGGATGGCACGCAGATCGCAATGCTATCCAATCGCGACGTCGCTTTTGTGACGGTGCGGCAGCACGATCTCGAACCAGTGAGCGTGCACTAACCGGTCAGGCGGCGTCGCTGGCGGTGAAATCGGTCAGAAGGGCGTAAAGCGCGTCCGCGTTGTCCGTCCCCCGCAACTTGTCGCACACGGCCCGGTCGCGCAACAGCCGCGAGACGCGAGCCAGCGCCTTCAGATGGTCGGCCCCAGCCGTTTCCGGGGCTAGCAGCAGAAAGATCAGGTCGACCGGCTGGTCGTCAATCGCCTCGAACGGGATGGGGCGCTCCAGCCGGGCGAAAATGCCGTAGAGCTTGCTGAGCCCGGGGAGCTTGCCGTGCGGGATGCCTATCCCCATACCGATACCGGTGGTGCCCAATCGCTCGCGCTCGATTAGCACATCAAAAATCGTCCGCTCGTGAACCCCGGTCATCGCGGCAGCGCGTTTGGCAAGTTCCTGCAGAGCCTGCCTTTTATTTGTCGCACGCAATTGCGGCACCACGCTTTGCGGCGTGATCAGATCGGTGATCTCCATGGTTCTACTCGGCCGGCTCGACGCGTCGTCAACGCTCGTCCGAGCAGCGGACGGTCGCGTCGTCGGCCAGCCCGATCGTCGTGATCGCTCTACGATCGCAAAAGCGGGAAGGTTTAGCCATCAGCGTCGGCGCTGCTCAGGCTTGTCGCTGATGCGCCTGCCGCGCCGGGTCGAGCTCGGGATCGATCCAGCCGATATTACCGTCCGCACGCCGATAGACCAGATTGAGCTCGCCATGCGCACGGTTGCGAAACAGCAGCACAAGCGCGTCGGCGAGATCCATCCGCATCGCCGCCTCGCCCACCGTCAGGCGCGGCAGCTCGGCGCTGATTTCGGCAATGACCGCCGGCCCGCCGGCGGGATCATCTCCGTCCGCCTCCTCCGCCACCGGCGCCAACACGTAGTCCCGCGCCCGTTCTTCGACCTCGGCCGGATCGCGGACCTTGGCGTGGTGGTCGCGAAGGCGTCGCTTGTAACGGCGCAGCTGCTTGGCCACACGCTCGGCGGCGGTATCGAAGGCGGCGTAAACTTCGCCGACCGCAGCGCCGGCGTTGACAATGATCCCGCGTCCAATGTGAAGGGAGATTTCGGCCCGGATCAGATGGGCCTCCCTTGCCACCACGACGTGGGCTTCGATAGCGGTCTTGAAATACTTCTCAAGGATCGAGGCGAGGCTCGCTTCGACATGGGCGCGCAGCGCATCGCCAACTTCGATCTGCTTGCCCGTGACCGTCAACTGCATGAACGCACTTGCCTTTCCCGCTTGCACCGGGCGGTCATCGAGACCTCCCGCGAGCGAAATTGGGAATGCCCCCGAACGCGGTCAAGCGGCACACGCTAGGCGTCCACCGTCTCCGCGTCAACACCGGCGGGCACCTTCCACGCCCCGCTAGGGTGTGAGCAGCTTCTCCCGGCGGCGCTGCACCGACGATGGGATCCGCATCGCCTCCCGATATTTGGCGACAGTGCGCCGGGCGATGTCGACGCCGTCGCGCTGCAGCAACTCGACAATCCGCTCGTCGGACAGCGTGGCGGCGGCGGGCTCTCTGTCGATCAACGCGCGGATCTGGTAGCGCACCGCCTCGGCCGAATGCGCCTCGCCGCCACTCGAAGCGGGGATCGACGAGGTAAAGAAATATTTGAGCTCATAAACCCCGCGCGGTGTGGCCATGTGCTTGTTGCTGGTCACCCGACTGACCGTGCTCTCGTGCATGCCGATCGCTTCGGCGATGTCGCGCAGGATCAAAGGCCGCAAGGACTGGACCCCACGGCGGAAAAACGCATCCTGCTGCCGTACGATCTCGGCGGCGACTTTGAGGATCGTGGTGGCTCGCTGATGCAGCGATTTGACCAGCCAGTTTGCGGCCTGCAACCGGTCGGTCAAATAATCCCTTTCCGCCTTGCTGCGCGCCACCCGGCTCACCTGCGCATGATATTTGTTGTTGACCAACACGCGCGGCAGGGTTTCGGCGTTGAGCTCGACAATCCAGCCGCCGTCGGGTTGCGCACGCATCAGAATGTCGGGCACGACCAGCTGCGCCAGGGGCGGGTCGAAGGCGAGGCCCGGGCGAGGGTCGAGCGATTTGATCTCGGCGATCATCTCGGCGACGTCCTCGGCGTCGACCTGGCACACGCGCATCAGCCCCGCGATGTTGCGCGCGGCGAGCAGCGGCAGGTTGTCGAGCAAGGTTTGCATCGCCGGATCGAGCCGGTTGCGGTCGCGTAACTGCAGGGCCAAGCATTCCGGGAGATCGCGGGCAAAGACCCCGGCGGGATCGAATTGCTGGAGCCGGGCGAGGACCGCCTCGACCCGGGCTTGAGCGCAACCGAGGAGCAGCGCCACGCCATCGAGCGCACCGCCGAGATAGCCCGTTTCGTCGAGAAGGTCGAGCAGGTGCAAGGCGATCAGCTGATCGCCTTGGTTGGTCAAATCGGTTCCGATCTGCTCGATCACGTGCTCGCGCAACGTGAGCGGCCGAGCTGCCGTCTGCTCGAAACCGGGGCGGTCGTCGACCCCGGGCGTTCCGCGGCTGCGCCAAGACTGGGGCTCGCCGCCGAAATCGACCGAGCCGTCACCCTCGGCTCCCGCGGCGGCGTGCCACTGCTCGGCGGCGTCGGGTGCAAAGTCGACTGACAACGTCTCCGGCAAGGCTGTCGAGATGGCGGCTTCGGCGACGCTCGGAGCGCCGGCTGGGGCCGCTTCTTCGGTGCTTCGTTCGCGGCGTTCGAGCAGCGGGTTCTGCTGGATTTCGGTGTCGACGAAATCGGTCAGCTCGAGGTTCGAGAGCTGCAGCATCTTGATGGCCTGCTGCAGCTGCGGCGTCATCACCAACGCCTGCGACTGCCGCACCTCAAGCCGCTGGGAGAAACCCATCCTATTCACATTATGCTCCGCTGGGAGCGGCTTATAGGCTAAACCGGTCACCCAGGAAAACCCGTCTCACGTCGGCATCGGCCACGATTTCAGCGGGTTTTCCTTCCATCAGAACCTGTCCGGCGTGCAGTATATACGCTCGATCGACGATTTCCAAGGTCTCGCGCACGTTATGATCGGTTATCAATACGCCGATCCCGCGATCCTTGAGGTGGCCGATCAGATCACGGATGTCGCCGACCGCGATCGGATCGATGCCGGCGAGGGGCTCGTCGAGAAGGATGAAATGAGGCTGGGTCGCAAGCGCCCGGGCGATCTCACAACGGCGGCGTTCGCCGCCTGAAAGCGCCGTCGCCGGCGTCCGACGCAGGTGAGTAATCGAAAACTCGGCCAAGAGCGAGTTCAGCGCCGCCTCGCGCAGTTCGGGTTCGGGCTCCGCCACCTCGAGGATCGCGCGAATATTCTGCTCGACGGTAAGGCCGCGAAAGATCGACGCCTCCTGCGGCAGGTAGCCGATGCCCCGGCGAGCGCGGCGGTACATTGGAAGATCGGTAATGTCCTGCCCGTCGAGGCTGACCACCCCGGTATCGGCGGTGATCAACCCGGTAATGATGTAAAAACAAGTGGTCTTGCCGGCTCCGTTGGCTCCGAGCAGCCCGACCACCTCGCCGCGTTGAACGGAGATATTGACGCCGCGCAATACCGGCCGGCGCTTGAAGCTCTTTCCCAGCCCCTGCCCCTGCAGCCCGCGGCTGGAAATCGCGCGGCCTTGCATCGCGCGATTGTGGGCGATAAGGCGCGGCCGCATCTGGTCGGCTTCGGCGCCCGGGGAGGTGCCGAAAGGCCTTTCCATCCAGTTCATGGCTTGGACCGGCCACTGGAGGCAGGTTTCGCGCCGGTTGCGGCGCCACCGCCGGATGCGGCGGTCGTGGCGTCCTGGCGAAAGAATAGCCCTTCGACCCGCGGCGCCGGTTCACCCGGTTTCGCGGCGACGGTCATCATGCGGCTGACATTTGTGTTGAGATCGAGGACGGCATATTTGCCTCTGATGACGTTCTGTCCGCGGGTAATGGTAACGTTCCCCAGCAGTGTGACAATACCGGTCTCGGCATTGTAGACCCCGTAATCGCCGCGACCGACATCTGTCGGGTTCCAGGCTACGACGTTTCCCTGCGCGTCGACCCGGCTGATCCGCGAACTCTCACCGTCGGCGCCGGGCGGCCCGGACTGCGAAGCTTGCTTGGCGGCGCCTGATTGCGGTTTGGCCGGCGTTGCTGCTGCTGATTTGGTGTCGGCAGGATTGATCGCCCCCGGCTTGTCGCCGGCCGGGTTCGGCTTCTCCTTCGTCATATGCGCGGTCAGCACGTCGGCGCGAATATGCTTGTCGCCGCGGGTGGCAACCGCGTCGCCGCGGGCGACGGCGATCTGCGTTGCATCGTACCATTCGAAACTGTCGCGCGCAGTCACGAGGTCGGTTGGGGTCGTCAGCTTGAGCGCCTTGCCGGTAATGACCGCGATCTGCTGGTCGAGGTCGTAGACGGCCTGGTCGCCGACCACGGTCTGCGTCGGCCCCTTCAGAACGACATGGCCGTCGGCGTCGAGACGGTAGACCTCGTTGCCGCCCTCCGCCGTTTTGCTTTTGCTCGGGCGGTAGTGAGCGGTCAGCGTATCGGCATGCACCTCGGATGTTCCGCGCGTGGCTACGGCGTTACCGCGGGCGATATAGACCTGGGCCTGCTGTTGCCACTCGAGACCCGAATCGGCGGTGATGTCGATAGGGCGGTTGTCGTTGGAATCTCCGCCGAGGTTCAATCCCTGTGCCCTCGCGTAGAGAGAGCCCAAAGACAAGACGGCAAATAATACGGCAAGCCTCGGCACCACCCGGCGCCGCCGCAACAGCTGCTGCGGCATGACTTTTGTTGCGATCCCCTGGTTAGCCGGCATCGGGTTCGACCTTGGGGAATGCTGGCGTGCGCTTGACCGGCTTTTCGGCGACGCGGCTTTTGGCGGGGGATGCTTTGACGGCCGGTCCTTTGTTCGGGTGCGATCTTCCGGCGGAATGATGCGTCGCTGCCGGCTTGGCAGCAGCGGGCAGGGCCCCAACGGCAGAGCGATGCACGCCCGCCAGGGACGCTTGGGGCTGGGTGGCGGCAGCTTCGATTTGCGCCGCGGTTGCAGCGACCGCCGCCGGCAGTGCTGGAGGCGTCCTCGTTGCTTTGGTAGGCCTGCTTTCGATCAGAATGGAATGCGACCGACCGGTAAAGATGATGGTGTCGCCCTTATCGAGAATGCGGAAGCCCTGGCCCCAAATGTCGCCCGCGGGACCGTGTCCCTCGATCGGATCATGGCCCGCGGCAGTGTTGTCGGAAAAATCGGCATGGGCGCGTCTCGTCACGAACCGGGTGCCGTTTTGGTGGGTCAGCGTGACGCCGCCGAACAGATCGAGCAGTTGCGTTTGCGACTGGTAAATTCCGGTCGCAGCAGTCAGCACGACCTTGGCGCCACCATGCACGGTCATCACCGCCCGGGGCTGTTCGAGCGACATCAGATTGTTGTGATTCGGCACTTGGCGACCGACAGCCGCGGTTACGACATAGGGCCGGTTGAGCCGATCGATTCCGGCATAACGGGGGTCGAGCATTTTGAGTTCGCGCGCCTCGCGCAGATCGATCGCGGCAAAGCCGAGGCGGACGCTGTCCAACAACGGGGACAGCCGCGGCCATGCGGCTACCAGCAACAGCAATGCGCCGCCGATTATTGGCAAAACTCGTTTGAGCAGGGCGACGCGCCGGCTGTAGCGGTCCGCGGCCTTCGGCCGCCACCGGGGCGCGTCCCGCCGTGGCCTCGCCGCAGCGGAGACCGGGCCCCGTTCGGCCTGTGGTTCCAGGGATGTCATCCCAATGCCCGTTACGCCACCCCGGCGCGCAGACAGTCGTGCATGTGAAGAAAGCCGGTCGGGTGTCCCTCGCCGTCGACGACGAAGAGCGACGTGATCGCGGTCCGGTTCATCATCCCCAGGGCCTCCGCCGCCAGCGACGCGGCGGCAATTGTCTTTGGCGAGCGATGCATGATTTCCGCTACCGGCCGAGCCAGCAGCGAAGCGCCCATATGCCGGCGCAAGTCGCCATCGGTAACAACTCCGATCAGCCGCCCTTCGCCATCGCACGCGCCGACGCAACCGAAACTCCGCGCCGTCATTACCAGGATCGCCTCGGACATCAGCGCGGTCGGCGAGATCAGCGGGACCTCACTGACACCATGCATGATATCGGAAACCCGCAACAACCGCCGGCCGAGCCTGCCGCCGGGATGAAACACGCGAAAGTCGGAGGACGAAAAATCCCGGCGCTCCAGCAAGGCGATCGCTAACGCGTCGCCTAGCGCCATCATGACCGTCGTCGATGTCGTCGGCGCCAGGCCCATCGGACAGGCTTCGGCGGCAGGCGGCAACAGCAGCACCGCATCGGCCGCTGCGGCAAGCGTCGATTCGCCCCCGCCCGTGACAGCGATCAGCGGAATTTGAAAGCGTCGCGAATAAGCGATGATGTCGGCGAATTCGGCGCTCTCGCCGGAATTCGACAGCGCCACGATCGCGTCGTCGGCGCCGATCATGCCGAGATCGCCGTGGCTCGCCTCCCCGGCGTGAACAAACTGCGCCGGGGTTCCGGTCGAGGCCAGAGTGGCGGCGATCTTGCGGCCCACGTGCCCGCTCTTGCCGACCCCGGTGACGACGATCCGTCCGTGCGCCGCAGCGCACAAGGCGACTGCGGCGGCAAACGCCTCGTCGAGCCTCTGTGCCAGACTTTCGAGGCCGCTGATTTCGGCACGGATGACGCGGCGTGCGACCGCCACATCACTGTTGCAGGCATCCTCCGCGCGAAGGACCGGTTGCGCGGTCCCCGGCTCGGACGCAACGAGAATATTGCTCATCGCCACCCGGCGGCCGGACCGATTCGAATATTTGACAGTGTCGAGAGCCCTCTTCCCCGATTGCTCGCTCAGTGCGCGAAGATGTCTTGCTCCGCCCAGCCCCCGAGATCAAGCAGCACGCGATGCGGCAAAAACTCGAAACTGGCCCGTGCCAGCGCTTCACGGCCCTCGCGGGTCAGCATCGCGTCGAGGCGGTCGCGCAGCGCATGAAGATGGAGGACGTCCGAGGCGGCGTAGCGAAGTTGCTCGTCGCTCAGGTTGGGTGCGCCCCAGTCGGAGCTCTGCTGCTGCTTTGACAGATCGACGCTGAGCAGATCCTTGCACAACTCACGCAGGCCGTGCCGATCGGTAAAGGTGCGCGCCAGCCGCGAGGCGATCTTGGTGCAATAAACCGGAAGCGCCATGATCCCAAGGTAATGATAGAGCATGGCCAGATCGAAGCGGGCGAAATGAAACAACTTGGTGACACAGGGATCGGCCAGCAGCCGTCGCAGACGTGGCGCATCATAGGCGCCGGGGCCGAACTGCACGAGGTGGGCGTCGCCGTCGCCCGCCGAGAGCTGGACGAGGCACAACCGGTCGCGCCGGGGGTTGAGTCCCATCGCCTCGGTATCGATCGCCACCACTTCGCCGAAATCGACGCCCTCGGGCAGGTCGCCATGATGAAGCCGGAAAGTCATCGCACGCGATGGCGGACTGCGGCATCGCCGAGTGGTGCCCAGGAGAAGACTCGAACTTCCACGAGCAATCGCCCACTAGAACCTGAATCTAGCGCGTCTACCAATTCCGCCACCTGGGCCTCTCGGAGCAGCGGAGATAAGCCCGGCCTCGGTCGATGTCAACGAGCCAAGGCGGCGGTGGCGGCGGTTCTCGCGGTGGTGGCGACGACCTTCACAGGATATATACCGGCCGCGGCAAGGGCGACAGCAGCTTGATTTTTGCCGCGCGAGATCGAGCGCCGCTTTGAGGATCTCGATCTCCATGGCTCACGGCGCAACAGTCGCTCCAGTTCGCGAACCCGCGCCTGAAGCCGGCAGAATGTCGCCGGTTACAGCCGCCTGATGGCGACGAACGAAGAAGGGACGTTCACGGCCTTGCGGGAGGCTGGGCCGGTCGATACCCTGAAAGAGAACGCGACGCGCCCTGCCATCGGTGACGCCGCCTATCGGCGGCGGCTTAGCATGACCCGCCCTGCGACGTACCCTTGTTGAGAGCGCCGAGCTGCCGTCATCCTGACGTCCGACTTCAGGAGGGGCAAGGGGGAAAATAATGGAACCGAATGTGCTGGATTCTGATCAGTCAACTTCGCGCTCGAGCATAATCGATCTTGCGCTTCAAATCGGACTGATAGGCTTATTGGTCTACGCCTGCAGCCGGTTCATATCGCCTTTTATCGACCTCCTGCTGTGGTCTGGAATCTTGGCGGTTATGCTGTATCCGCTGCATCTCCGCCTGGCCGTCCGGCTCGGTAATCGCTGGTCGGCGCTGCTGATCGGGCTGGTCGGCGTCACGGTGATGTTAGTGGCGATGGTCACAGTGGTGGCGTCGCTCGCGTCTTCCCTGTATTCGCTAGTCACGGGGCTGCAGGATCATAGCCTCACCGTCCCGCCGCCTCCATCATGGCTTGCCGGGCTCCCGCTGGTGGGTCAGAAACTAGCGGAGGCCTGGGTGCTCGCCGCCACCAACCTGCCGGCCGCGTTTGCCAAATACGGCGGGGCGTTGAGCGCACCAGCGGCAAAGCTCGTGTCGTCTGCTGGTGGCCTAGCCGCGGGCCAACTGTCGTTCGTTCTCTCTTTCGCGATTGCCGCCGTCATCGTCGCCTATGGCAGGGGCGCCGCCGATTTCGCTCGGCGTCTGTTGGGGCGTTTTACCGGCAGCGAGGCGCAGGGGGCCCATCTGGTGACGCTGACGGGTGCTACGATCCGTGGCGTGGCGCTAGGCGTTGTCGGCGTAGCGGTGATCCAGTCGCTTCTCCTCGCCGTCGGATTCTTTGCGATCGGCCTTCCGGCAGCGGGCCTTTGGACGGTCGTGACGCTTTTGTTTGCTATTGTACAGGTGCCGGCGGTACTGGTGACACTGCCGATCATCGTCTATGTCTTTGCGACGAAAGCAACGCAGCCGGCTATCATCTTCCTGATCTGGACCCTCGTCGCCGGGCTCAGCGACAATGTTCTAAAGCCATTGATGCTCGGCCGCGGACTGGAGGTGCCGATGCCGGTAATTCTGATTGGCGTCATCGGCGGCATGATTGCCGACGGCCTTCTCGGCCTGTTTGTGGGGCCTGTGGTCCTGGCGGTCGGCTATGTGCTGCTGATTGAATGGATGCAACAGCGGCGCGCCCAGAGCGGGCCGCAGACCGCCGAGCGGACGCCGTAAAATGCTACTTTTGCTGGCGGCAGGTCTCGGGCGCCAGGAAGCTGGCATCGACGCTAGGGCTGCCAAACCGCGTGTTGCCTCGATGAGCACTGAGTCTGAAACCACCAACAAAATTGCGGTGGAGGAACGCACCCCCGCGAAGCCCGCTGCCGCGGACTCCGACTCTGCAAACCCACTGCGCAGGGCGGCGCTCGTAGTCGTCGCCGTGACCATTTTGTTGTTTGCCTTGTCGATCGTCATGGAGCGATTCACGCCTTTGTCATCGCAAGCGGTCGTACAAGCATATGTTATCCGCATGGCTCCCGAAGTCGCGGGCCGTGTTGTAGGCGTCGACGTCGCCGACAATACTCGCGTCGAAGCAGGGCAGGTCCTGTTCCGCATCGATCCACGCCCCTTCGAACTTGCCGTGGCTGAGGCGCAGGCCCAGGTCGAGCAGATCGGTCAGACGCTGGGAGCCTCTACGGCCGCCGTGGAATCGGCACAGGCGCGCGTCGTTAAGGAAGCCGCCGAACTCGAGAATGTTCACGCCCAGACGGAGCGGGTTTTCGAACTTGTCAGACGGGGCGTCTACCCCGCTGCCAAGGCCGATACAGCCCGCGCCACACAGGAATCCGCACGGGCGGTGCTGACGGCCAGCCAGGCCGACCTCGCCAAGGCGCGGGAAGAGCTTGGCCCCAAGGGCGCCGACAATCCCCAGCTTAAGGAGGCGCTTGCGACGTTGGGGCGCGCGCGGCTCAATCTGCTTTATACGACGGTCAAGGCCCCTGCCGCCGGCTTGGTCTCCAATCTCCAACTTGCGACCGGCCAGTTCATAGCGGTAGGGCAGGCGGCCCTTACCTTCATCGACTTGAGCACGGTCTGGGTTTCGGCGGATTTCAAGGAGAATAGCCTCGAATACATGTCTCCGTCCGATCGGGCCGAATTAGTATTCGAACTCGTTGCCAGGCTCGGTCTTCAAAGCTCAGGTCGAGAGCATAGGCTGGGGCGTCTCGCAGAATAACGTTGATCCCAATACCGGCCTGCCAACGATCAAAAATGCCACGGGCTGGGTGCGCGACCCGCAGCGTTTCCCGGTGCGTTTGATCGTCGAGGAGACGCCGCCGCGGGGCAGCGTGCGGGTCGGTTCGCAAGTGAATGTCGTCGTCTACACCGGCAACAATCCGGTCACGGACGCCCTGGGTCGGGTCTTCATTCGCCTCATCTCCATCCTGACCTATGCCAGCTGATGCTTCCGCCGCAGCGGAGGCGGTCCTGTCGCGCCAGCGCCGCATCGGGCTGCGGGTCGCGCTCGCGGTCGCTGCCGGCCTCACCTTGAACCTCGCGATCGGCGACGTCATCCCCTTCTTTGGGCCGGTCCTCGCGGTGCAATTCCTGATATTCGGCGCCGGGCCGATGCCGCTATCGAAGGCAATCGCGCTGGCTGGGCTCGTGCTGATTGTCGGCCAGGCCTTCATTGTTCTTAACGGTATCTTTGGCGACCAGCCGGTCCAGCTGCTGGCACTGCTCGGTTTATTCTTCTTCGTGTCTTTCTTTGTTCAGGCGCGGGGGCAGGGTGGCCCTGTCATCTTCCTCTGCTTGGCGATAGCGATCACGGTTACCCTGCTCGACCGTGTGCACGACACGCTAGACACAGGTATAATCGCAATATTGCTTCAAGCTTACTTGAGCGCCGTGGTGTTGTCGTGGCTCGCCCATGCGATACTGCCAGGCCATGATGCGACCAGGGACGCGCCGCAGGCCGCCCCGGTCACCGACAGGCCCGCCATGCGGGCTCTCGCCGATGCGGCGATCCTGCTCGGCGCCATGACGCTGTGCCTGACCAACAACGCCCTCTCTTTGGCGATCGTCCTACCGATCACCGTCGCTTCCGTGCTGCTTCAGTTTGACTTCGCAACCAGCGTCCGCTCCGCCCTAAGCACTGTCGCGGTCAATCTGCTGAGCGGGGTGCTTGCCTCCCTGGCCTTTGCGTTTGTCGAGCTGCGCCCGTCGCTACCCTTCCTGTTCCTGACCGTCTTTCTCGTCGGGCTGATCCTGGGCGGGCGGGCGACGGCCGGTCGCGCCAAGATGTATGCTGGAGCGCTCACGACGTTCCTGATTCTGTTCGGGTCGGGCATAGCGCCGCTGCCGACGACGACGCCAGAGTCGTTCGCGACCCGGATCGGCTACGTCCTGTTGGCGGTCGGGTACACTCTGTGCATGACGGCGCTACTGTGGCCGGGCGAACGACGTGCTTCGACACAACTCTCCCTGCGCCCATGAGGGCGCAACGCAACATGGCGAACGCGCCCCAGCATCTCAGCTTCTGTAGCCTCGGCCGAGCGCTGTAGTTGGCCTGAAAGTTCGTTGGCGACATGCCGTACATCGCGTGATCGCGCATGCGCCCCCGCTTCCCATCCGACCTCGCCGTTGCTCCGCCCCGGCGGCAACGTCTGAAGAGGGGCGCTGCCGGCATAGATGGCTCGCAGCTGCTTTCGCGGCTCGGCATCGAAAGCAGACCTCATCGCGCTGACCGCGTACTAGATAGCGAGGTTCGATCCTATTTGGGCCATTATTCAGGTGGCGATATCGGTCGTTCGTACCTGGAGTGGGCGCGCGTCTGCGACACACCTTCGGTTCAGCGGGAGCATAGGGGCTGTCACGACGGCATCGATCGTCCGATCAGTGGCAGGGGTGCTCGCAACGCGAACGCATGCGCGACGCCACCCGGCGACCATCGACGGTAGAACGCCCACTTCGCGCCCTGAGCAAGCACGAGGTAGCTCACCGTCAGCCCCGCAATCGCCAAGAGGAAGGCGGCGGAGGGCGGAACAAAACCAAACCACGCTCCAAGGGATGTGAACGGCAGGAGAACCGCCAGCACGACCACAGCTAAGGAGGTCGCGGTGAGGAGGGGATGCGGGCGGCTTTTCAGCGGATTTCGTCGCGTGCGCAGCACGAAGATGACCAGCACCTGGGTGGCGAGCGACTCGATGAACCAGCCGGTCTGAAACAAGGCTTCGTTTGCGTGAAAGACCAGCAGCAACAGGCCGAAGGTCAGAAAATCGAAGATCGAACTCACCGGCCCCAGCACCAGCATGAAGTTCCGGATGAAGCGCATGTCCCAATGCTCGGGCTTCTCCGTAATCTCGCTGTCGACCTCGTCCAGCGGGATCGGCATCTCGCGAGACGGCGTAGAGCAGGTTGTTGAGCAATATTTTCACCGGCAGCATCGGCAGGAATGGCAGATCAGCGTCGCCCCGGCCATCGAGAACATGTTCCCGAAATTCGAGCTCATCTCCATCATGACGAATTTCATGATGTTGCCGAAGGCGCGGCGCCCTTCGGTGACGCCGCGCTCGAACAGGGCGGATCCTGCCGCAGAAATGATGTCGCGGCATCCTTGCGAATCGACCGCGCTGTCGACCGAAATGCCGACTCGGCGGTGTGCAGCGATGGCGCTTCGTGGATCCCGTCGCCGAGATAACCGACGACGTGACCGCGGTGCCGCAACCCAAGAATGATGCGGTTCTTTTGAACCGGTGTGACCCGGCAGAACAGGTTCGTCTCTTCCAGCCGCGCGGCGAGCGCTTCATCGTTGAGCACCTCGATCTCGTTTCCGGTCAGCAACCCGGTAATCGGTATGCCGAGTTCGGTGCAGACATGCTGCGTCACGCGCTCGTTGTCGCCGCTGAGGATCTTGACGCCGACGCCCTTGATCCCAAGCGCGGCGATGGCCGCCCCGGCGCTCGCTTTTGGCGGATCAAGAAGACGATAAAGCCGGCGAACACCAATTCCTCCTCATCGCCCACCGTCGCCCCCTTGCGGTCATGCTCGAGTTCGCGCCAGGCGACGCCGAGGCGCGAAATCCTCCGCGCCAGCCCCTGGAAGACTTTTGCGGCGCGGGCCCGCGCCGCCTCGTCGAGCGGCAGAGTCTCGGGCTTGCCCGGCCTTCATACCGGGTAGCAGCTTGATACGTCTTAGGCGCGCCCTTGGTGATCAGCAGCCGGCGTCCTTCGTGCTCGACGAACACTGAAACGCGGCGTCGCTGAAAATCGAATGGCACCTCATCGATCTTGGTCCAGTTGGCATCGCGCGAAGGGTCGAATTGCGAGGATCGCGGCATCGAGCGGGTTCCTCAATCCGGCCTGGAAATGGCTATTGAGCCAAGCCAGGTCGAGCACGTGCGGGCTGTCGGCGCCCGAGAGCGCAACCTGTCGCGCAAGGCTCGATCTTCGCTTCGGTCAGTGTCCCGGTCTTGTCGGTGCACAGCACGTCCATGCTGCCGAGGTCGTGGATCGCGCCGAGGCGTTTCACGATAACTTGCGCCCCCGCCATGCGGATGGCACCGCGCACGAGCGTCACTGAAATGATCATCGGCAGCAACTCGGGCGTGAGCCCGACAGCGAGCGCCACAGCGAACAGAAAACTCTCCAGCCAGGGCCGGTGGAACAGTAAGTTGATCAACAAGACGAAGAGAACGAGGACTTCGGTAAAGCGGACGATCAGCATGCCAAATCTGTGGGCGCCCTGATCCAAGGCGGAGGGCGGCGGCGCCCGCCGCAAGCTGCTGCTGATCTGACCGAGCTGGGTCGTCACGCCGACGGCGCAGACAAACAGCTTGGCCGAACCATTCATCACCGAGCTGCCCATAAGGCGGCGTTTGTAGCGTTCGTGACTTCCGAGCTGTCGACGCCTTCATCGCGCACGTGTTTCTCCGCCGGGTAGGACTCGCCGGTAGCAATGCCTCGTTGACGAAAAAATCCCTCGCCGCGATAAGACGCCCATCCGCCGGGACCAGATCCCCGGCGGCGAGCAGCACGACATCGCCGGGGACCAGGTCCTGCCCCAGCACCGTAACTTCCTGCCCATCGCGCAAAACTTGCTCTTTGAGCGCGACCGAAACCTTCAGCGACTCGGCGGCCTGCTCCGCCCGGTATTCCTGCACGGTGTCGAGAACCGCGCTCATCAATACTATCGTCGAGATCACGATGAGGCTTGCCAAATCGCCGGTCAGCCCGGATATCACCGCTGCGACCAGCAGATTGATCAACCAGCGGGTTGCGGAACCGACTGAGGAATTTGAGCGGCAGAGAAAGACGACGCCGCTCCTCCAGCGTGTTGGGACCGTAGCGGAGGCGGCGCGCGACGGCCTCGGCGGAACTGAGGCCATTTCCATCGGCTGCGAGCTGCTTCTCAAGGTCGGGAAGCGCGACTTGCCAGAATTTCCTGTTCCAGCTCGCTAGCCGCTGTCATCTATGCCCCTCCAAGACTCCCAGGTTGGCAGCACCGCCGTCGCGCCCCATCCGCCTGGTAAACCCGCGCTTTGCGGTGTAGCCCCGGATCGGGGTCGGCAGAGGTGATGCGGACGCGGATCGACTTATCGGACGCAATATCCCCGGGTCTGATTTGTCCAGCCTCAACTCGTAGATTGGCAGCTCTCACTCTCCCGCGGCCTTTGGGGGTGGCCCTCGGAATGGCCGGAATGGGGGCATGAAGGGCGGTTCCCGCCGCCAAGGCTGAGCGGCCCTTATGGCTCCGAAAGCCGTTCCCGGCCGCAATAATTGGGCCGCTAGGCTTTGGGGCAGGTTCTAAGCCGCCCGAGGAGAAAACTGGTCCGCCAGCGAAATCCGCCGCTGAATAGACCTCAGGCCTGGTTCTTGACCACGACCTTGATCGCGTCATCGATCCGTTCGCGCGCGTATTTGAGCGCGGTCGGCAACTCATCGAGCGGAAAGGTGTGGGTGTGGATCAGCCGCGCGTCGAAGCGCTTCTGCTTCATCAGCGCCATCGCCCGGTGAGTGGCGCTCTGGCCTTCGCCGCGGATGCCGTAGACATAGATGTTGTTGCGCACCAGATAGGCGAGATCGACCGGCACCTTCTCGTGCGGAAAGGCGGCGAGGCAGATCCGGCCGCCGCGGTCGACCATCTGCGCCGCCTCGTTTAGCGCCTCGGGCGCACCCGAGCATTCGACGACGAACTGGACGCCCTTGCCCTGGGTGATGCGCTTGACCGCGGCGACGGCGTCCTCCTGTCGGGCATTGATCACATGGTCGGCGCCGAGCTTTTTGCCGAGCGCGAGCCGCGCGTCGCGGGTTCCGGTCAGGATCACCGGGTCGGCGCCGAGCGCCTTGGCGACCGCGACTCCGAGCAGGCCGATCGGCCCCGGCCCGGTGACGACGACGCCTTCGCCGGCAATCAGCCCGCCGAGCACATCGAGCCCGTACATCGAGGTGCCAGCGGTAACGACGAGGGTCGCCTCCTCGTCGCTCATATCGTGCGGCACATGGACCAGAGTGTTGATGTTGTTGATCGCATATTGAGCGAAGCCGCCATCGGTGGTGAAACCGTTGGCGCGATGCCCCTTGGCGAGATCGCCGTAATTGAGGCACGCGGTGTACATGCCTTGCCGGCAGCGGGCGCACCGGCCACACCCGGCGTGAACCTCGACGGTGACCCGGTCGCCGAGCGAATATTCGTCGACTGCTGAGCCGAGACCGACCACTGTTCCCATGTATTCGTGACCGATCGTGAAGTTCTTGTTGAACGGCAGGCCGCCATCAACCATTGCCGGCAACCCGTGGCGCATGATTTCGAGATCGGTGGCGCAGATCGCCACCGCGTCGATCCGGACCAACACTTCGGCAGCACCGGGCTGCGGCACCGGCTTTTCGACCGGCACGATCTCGCCCGGGCCGCCAAGCACCCAAGCCTTCATCCGCTCCGGCACCGGATACTCGTTGTTCAACCGGGACTGATCCGCCATCGTTCCGCTTTCCTGCTGGGCCTTGCGTCGCAATGGCGAGGTTTTAGCGCAACCCGCCGCGGGCGAGAAGGGGCGCCGACTTTCGGCATTGCGCGCGCTGCGTTATAGAAGGCAAGCGCCGAGGGCAGAAAACGGGCGGTGCATGGCCGGAGGAACTCATGAGAAATCGCCGGACTGCGGTGCTGGGCGGATCGGGCTTCATCGGCCGCTACATCGTCCAGCGGCTCGCTGCGCGGGGCGATGTGATTCCCGTCGGCTGCCGCCGTGCCGAAGAAGCCAAGTTTCTGAAACCTCTTGGCGATGTTGGGCAGATCGCGACGCTCAACTTGACTATCGGCGACGAGCAAATTTTGCCGGCCTTCCTCGCCGGCAACGATGCGTTGGTCAATTGCGTCGGCATTCTGCGCGAAAGCGGATCGCAGACATTTGATCGGGTGCACCATACCGGACCGGCCCGGCTCGCCCGGCTCGCACGCGAGGCCGGCATCGAGCGCTTTGTCCACATTTCGGCGATCGGCGCCGACTCGCGTTCTTCCTCGGCCTATGCACGAACCAAGGCGGCGGGCGAAGCTGCCGTGCGCGACGCGTTCCCGACCGTAACGATCCTGCGCCCGTCGGTCGTGTTCGGGGCGGAGGACCATTTCTTCAACCGATTCGCGACGATGGCGACCATTTCGCCGGTATTGCCGCTGATCGGCGGCGGCCATACCCGGTTCCAGCCGGTCTATGTCGGCGACGTCGCCGATGCGGTGTTGAAATGCCTCGACGACCCGACAACGGCCGGCCGCACCTATGAGCTCGGTGGACCAAAAGTCTATACATTCCGCGAGCTGATCGAGCTGGTGCTGGGCGAGATTCGGCGCAAGCGATTGCTGATCGACCTGCCGTTCGGGCTGGCCGCGATCCAGGCCAGGCTGATGTCGATTCTGCCGAACCCGCCGCTGACGCCCGACCAGGTCGAGCTGTTGAAGCGTGACAATGTTGTTTCCTCTGGCGCTCTCACCCTTGCCGCCCTCGGCATCGCACCGACCGCGGTCGAGGGCGTCCTGCCGAGCTATCTCGACCGCTTTCGCCGCGGCGGCTGGTACGAACGACGATCCTGAGGCGCTTTCGCGATGCCGGCGCTTCGGCTAAGGTCGCGTTCTTCCCGATTGACAGGATCAGACAGATGGCAGCGTTGGGTCGGCTCGTCGTGCTGATCGCCGCGCTCGTTCTCGGAGGCAAGGCGATGGCGGCAGATCTCGAAAACACGATTTACCTGGACGTACCGGCAGGGCGCGTCGTCATCGAAATGCGGCCCGATCTGGCGCCGGCCACCTGCGCCCAAATCAAGGCGTTGGTGCGCCGCGGCTTTTATGACGGGATCGTCTTTCATCGGGTAATCGACGGCTTTATGGCCCAGACCGGCGATCCGACCGGGACCGGGACCGGCGGGTCGGGGCATCCGCTCAAGGCCGAGTTTTCGAACGAGAAGTTTGTTCGCGGCACCGTGGCGATGGCCCGCACCTCGGACCCCAACAGCGCCGACAGCCAGTTTTTCATCATGTTCGCGCCGGCGCCCTCGCTCGACGGCAAATACACGATCTGGGGCAACGTCGTCTCCGGCATGGAGTATGTCGACCAGATCAAAAAGGGCGAGCCGCCGCAAAACCCCGACAAGATCATCAAGATGCAGGTTGCTGCCGACGCCCAAAAGGCGCCGGCGAAGCCGTAGGCTTTCCCGACTGCCGGATGAAAACGGCCCGTTTGCCGGCAACCCCTCAACCTCCAGCCGCGCGGGGCCCTCTCTCTCCCCGTCTGCGGGGCGAGGGCTGGGGTGAGGGGCTACTGCGGCGGCGAGTTCGTGTGGTTCTCCGCGCTCCGGGTCTATCGTGAACCACGGCTGATTGCCGTGCTGCTGATGGGATTTTCGAGCGGATTGCCGCTCGCCCTGACCTTTGCAACCTTGTCGTTTCGGCTAGCCGAGATCGGCGTCTCGCGCACCGCGATCGGACTGTTCGCGCTGGTCGGCGTGCCCTACAGCGTCAAGTTTCTGTGGTCGCCGCTGATCGATCGGCTGCCGATCCCGTTGTTTACCCCGAAACTGGGTCGGCGGCGCGGCTGGGCATTGGCAATCCAGCCGATATTGGGGTTGGCGATCCTGGCGCTCGGTTTCGCCGATCCGCGAGCGGCGCCCGGCCTGACCGCGCTCGTCGCCCTCGCGGTGGCGTTCTTGTCGGCGAGCCAGGACATCGTCATCGACGCCTACCGGATCGAGCTGCTGCGCCCCGAGGAGCAGGGCGCCGGGGCCGCTGCGACGCAATGGGGCTACCGCTTTGGCATGCTGGCGGCGTCGGCCGGCGCGCTTTACGCCGCGAGCTTTGGCGGGTGGCGTTTTTCCTATGGGTTGATGGCGGCGCTGATGCTGGTCGGCATGGCCACCGTTTGGTTCACCCCGGAGCCGGGCGGCGTCGGGCCGCTGGAGCCATTACCGGGGCCCACGGCTCTCGCCCGGGTCGCGGCCTGGCTCGAACGCGCGGTCCTCGCCCCGTTCAGCGATATGCTGAAGCGGCCGGGGGCCTTGGCGATCCTCGCTTTTGTCGTGCTCTACAAGTTCGGCGACGCGCTCGCCGCCACGATGTCGAACCCGCTTTATGTGTCGCTCGGCTTCACCAAGGTCGAGGTCGCCAATATCGGCAAAATCTATGGTTTCGCCGCGAGCCTCGCCGGGCTCGCGCTAGGCGGTGTCGTCGTGCTGCGGCTCGGAGTGCTGCGCGCGCTCTTGGTCTGCGGCGTACTGCAGATGCTGTCCAACCTGATGTATGTGGTGCAGGCCTGGGCCGGTCACAATGTGCCGGTTCTGGCGCTGACCATCGGGGTCGAAAATCTGACCGGGGGTATGGGGTCGGCAGCCTTCGTCGCCTATCTGTCCGGCCTGTGCAACATCGCCTTCACGGCGACGCAATACGCGCTGTTGTCGTCCCTGGCGGCGGTCGGTCGCACCACCTTGTCAGCCTCGGGCGGCGCGCTCGCTGACGCGCTCGGCTGGAGCCCGTTCTTCCTGCTCAGCACTGCCGCCTGCCTGCCCGGTCTCGCCCTCCTCGTCTGGATTATGCGGCGGCCGGCTGACCACTGACCTCGACAATCCGCCGGTCAACCGTAGGCGAGTAGCCGGGCCCGGTGCCGATCGAGCCAAGCGCGCGGCTGCGCGTTGCCCGGCGCCAGACTCTCCACCAGCCGCCAGAAGCGCGGCCCGTGATTCATCTCGGCGAGATGCGCCACTTCGTGGGCGACGACATAATCGATGACCCGCTCGGGAGCGAAGATCAGCCGCCAGCTGAACGACAGATTGCCGCTCGCCGCGCAGCTGCCCCAGCGGCTTTTGGTATCGCGCACGCTGACTTTTGCCACCTTGCGGCCGATGCGCGCGGCGAGCGGTCGCGCGCGCCGCGCCAATTCGTCAAGGGCGAGAGCTGCAAGATGGTCCTGGACCCGGCGCGGAATATGCCGCGGATCGTCGCGCACCCGGATTTCGCCGCCCCCAACCACTACCGGGGGCGCCGAGGAGTTGAGCGATCGACAAATCCGGTGCGGCACGTCCATCACCGGCACGATCGCCCCTTCGACGAACGGCACCGCGCCGGGCAGGGCCCCGAGGCGGGCGGCGATCCATCCGCGCTTGTCTTTGAGAAAACGCAGACCAAGTTCGGCCGGCACGCCGCACGGCAACACCAATTCGACCCGGCGCTCGGCGGCGTCGATCCGCAATCCAACGCGCCGCGCCCTCGGGCTGACCCGGATCGACACCGGGGCGCCGAGGTCAAGCGCTGTCGCCTGCCGGCCGATTTCGGCCAATGCCGATTCGCCGCGCGGCCGGTCAGAGCCGGGAGAGATGCTGCGAAAGCCCGCCATTTCGCTGCCTTTGCCGAGAATTTGCGAACGCATGTGCGAGACCGTCACAAAAGCTTTTCGCCTCCGCCTTGATTCCGCAAGCGGGTTGGCGCTAGGTCGCATACAGGCGGGAAAAATCGAACGCTAGGGGGCCGAGATGAAATTCGCGTTGCTGGCCACCGCGGTGGCGGCGCTGTTCGCTGCGTCGGTCGGCGCCGCGTCTGCCGACCGTATCGAGCTGCAATGGTGGCACGCGATGACCGCGGTCAACGCCGATCGGGTCAACAAGATTGCCGCCGACTTCAACGCGTCGCAGAGCGAATACCGGGTGGTACCGGTGTTCAAGGGCACCTATGCCGAGACGATGAATGCCGGCATCGCGGCCTACCGCGCCGGCAAGCCGCCCCACATCATCCAGATCTTCGAGGTCGGCACGGCGACGATGATGGCGGCCAAGGGCGCGGTGAAGCCGGTCTATCAGCTGATGAAGGAGGCCGGCGAGCCGTTCGACCCGAACGCCTATCTGCCTGCGGTGACCGGCTATTACAGCACCGCCGACGGCAAGATGCTGTCATTGCCGTTCAACAGCTCGACCGCGATTACCTATTGGAACAAGGCGCTGTTCAAGAAGGCCGGCCTCGATCCGGAGAAGCCGCCCAAGACCTGGCCCGAGACCTTTGCCGTGGCCGAGAAGCTGCGCGCCGCCGGGGTGCCGTGCGGCTTTACCGCGGGGTGGATCAGCTGGACCCAGCTCGAACAGTTCAGCGCCTGGCACAATTTGCCCTTTGCCAGCAAAGCCGACGGGTTCGACGGCCCCGATGCCCGCCTCGAGTTCAACAATCCGACGGTCGTCAGGCACATTGCCAATCTGGCGGCGGCGCAAAAGGACAAGAGTTTTGATTATGGCGGGCGCACCAGCGAGCCCGAAGGCAAGTTCCTGAACGGCGAGTGCGGGATGATCCAGACCTCGTCCGGCGCCTATGGAATCTTCAAATCCGGCGCCAAATTCGATTTCGGAATGACCGAGCTGCCCTATTACCCGGATGTTCCCGGCGCGCCGCAGAATTCGATCATCGGCGGCGCCAGCCTGTGGGTCATGGGCGGCAAGACCCCCGAGGAATACAAGGGTGTCGCAAAATTCTTCACGTTTCTGTCGCAAACCGGCCTGCAGCAAGAGCTGCACGAGGTGACCGGCTATTTGCCGATCACCAAGGCCGCGTACGAGGCGACCAAGGCCTCCGGCTTTTATCAAAAGAACCTGGGCCGCGAGATCCCGGTCCTGCAGATGACGGCAAAACCGCCGACCGAGAATTCGCGCGGGCTGCGCCTCGGCAATCTGGTCCAGATCCGCGACATCATCGCCGAGGATCTCGAAGCTGTCTTTGCCGGCAAAGTGACCGCGCAGGCAGGTCTCGACGATGCGGTCAAGCGCGGCAACGCTTTGCTGACGCAGTTCGAGCAGAATACTCGATAGCTTCGAGCGCAATTATCAGCCTGATCCTCTGGCCACGGTCAGGCTCCTCGCGGCTATCGCCGCGCCGCCCCAGCCACCACGCTGGTTTTCGGGGATGCCCAGCACAAGGCCAGAAGATCAAGGCTTCTTCACTACACGACCTGAATCCGCCAAAACTCTGAGGCGCGGCGCGGGTCAGTGAACCAATCCTTCCCGTTGGCGGAAATTTTTTGTCCGGTGTGAAGTAGGTCACAGCATCGACAAGCAACCGATCTTAAGCTTTAGAAGCGCAAGTTTTGCGCCTGAAGCGGAGGAATCCATGTCTGCAAATAAGTTCGTGCTCAAGCACCGCCATATTGAGATCGACTACACTATCGGCATCACTCCGGGACTGCCGGCTCTGGTCTACAAAGACGGTCCCGAGGTGAAAACCTTCAAGACCAATGAGATCACAACAGATCATACGGCGCTCGGCTCTTTGGTCTCGATTGTGCTGGTGCGAACGATCGATACCGGCGGTGAGAGGTTCGGTTTTTTCCTCCCTCAACTCGATGTTCCTCCGGGGCATACAGAGGATTTCTATACGGCGGGCGTCTACGAAAAGTTCAGTGGGCCCGAACTTAGTGCCCCGGCGTCCACCATCGTGGCGATGCATCGACATGCACGGCACGGCACAAACGGTGATCGTACCGCTGTAAGCGTACGGCGCCGACGAATGATCCGACAAAACGATCACGCGTGAGCGCGGCAGCTGACGCTGTATCACCTGACCGCACAGCGTGTAATGGTGTAACCGATCTTGACACCCCCATCCCGGCCGTACCCTGGGTAGGCGCTCCTGCCGTCGCGTAACCACCGGGTCGGCCGGGGTGGGGCGCCCCGAAGAGGAAGGGTTCCTGGAACGTCGCGTAATCTTTGCCGGCCGGCTGTTTCCGGCGCTGCTGCTCGCGCCGCAGCTTGGGGTGACGATCGTCTTTTTCTTTTGGCCGGCGGCGCAGGCATTGCTGCAGTCGGTACGGCGCGAGGACGCCTTTGGCTTGTCGACGCGCTTTGTCGGGCTCGACAATTTCGCGGCGATTTTCACCGATCCATTCTATCTTGCCTCGGTCGAGGTCAGCTTCTGTCTTCAGCTTCGCCGTCGCGACGCTGGCGCTGGCCTCAGGACTGCTGTTCGCGGTGATGGCCGACCGGGTCGTGCGCGGCGCGGCCTTTTACAAAACGGTGCTGCTGCTGCCCTATGCGATCGCGCCGGCGATCGCCGGCGTCCTTTGGCTGTTTCTGTTCAATCCAAGCTTTGGCGTCGTCGGGTCGGCTTTGCGGCATATCGGCATCGACTGGAATTTTCTGCTCAATGGCCGCCAGGCTTTGCTGTTGGTGATTCTCGCCGCCGCCTGGAAGCAGATCGGCTATAATTTCCTGTTCTTTCTCGCCGGGTTGCAGGCGATCCCGAAATCCTTGCTCGAAGCCGCCGCCCTCGACGGCGCCGGCCCGCGCCGCAGGTTCTGGCGGATCACCCTTCCGCTGCTGGCGCCAACAAGCTTTTTCCTGCTCGTCGTCAACATCGTTTACGCGTTCTTCGACACTTTCGGGATCATCCAGAACGTGACCCAGGGCGGGCCGGACAAGGCCACCGAGATCCTGGTCTTCAGGGTCTGGTACGATGGCGTTGTCGGTCTCGACATCGGCGGATCGGCGGCGCAATCGGTGATCCTGATGGCGATCGTTATCGCCCTGACCGCGGCTCAGTTCCGCTTTGTCGAGCGGCGGGTGCACTACGCGTGACCCCCTGAGCATGACCCGCTGAGATGGCAGGTTCCGGCAGAGGCGCCTGGATCCCGCACGCGGTGCTGCTGGCCGGGCTGGCGCTGGTCTTGTTCCCGGTCTACGTCGCGTTTGTCGCCTCGAGCCTGACCTTGCGCGATATCCTCGATGCGCCGATGACGCTGATTCCCGGCCCCTATATTTTTGCCAATTACCGGGCGGCGCTGGCGGAGGGGACGATCGGCACCAGCGGCCAGGGGGTCGCGGCGATGATGGCGAACAGCCTGGTCATGGCGCTGGCCATCGCCGTCGGCAAGATCGCGATCTCGCTGCCTTCGGCCTATGCGGTCGTGTTCTTTCGTTTTCCGCTGCGCCGGCTATGCTTCTGGGCGATCTTTGTCACCTTGATGCTGCCGGTCGAGGTGCGGATCATCCCGACCTATCAGGTCGCCGCCGATCTGCGGTTGATCGACAGCTATGCCGGGCTCGCTCTTCCGCTGATCGCCTCGGCGACGGCGACGTTGCTGTTTCGCCAGTTCTTTCTGACCATCCCCGACGAAATCGTCGAGGCGGCAAAGCTCGATGGCGCCGGCCCCTGGCGGTTTTTGGTGTGGATCGCGATCCCATTGTCGCGCACCAACATCGCCGCGCTGTTCGTGATCCTGTTCATCTATGGCTGGAACCAGTATTTGTGGCCGCTGCTCGTCACCAACAGCCCGGCAATGACGACGATCGTCGTCGGCATCCGCCAGATGATCGGCACCGGCGATGCCCAGACCGCCTGGCACCTGGTCATGGCGACGGCATTGCTGGCGATGTTGCCGCCAGTCGCGGTGGTGCTGGCGATGCAGCGCTGGTTCGTCGCCGGGCTGATCGAGCCGGAGAAGTGACCGCCGGCGGAGGCCCGCCAGCTCAACGATCGACGAAACACGCTTCGGCAAGCTTGGCGAAAGCGCGGGCGCGGTGGCTGATTTGATGCTTCTCGGCCGGGTCCATCTCGCCGAAGGTTTGGGCGCTGCCGCCCTCAGGAACAAACATCGGGTCGTAGCCGAAGCCGCGTTCGCCGCGCGGCGGCCAAACAAGATGGCCCGCGACCTCGCCGCGAAACCACTCGATGCCGCCGTCGGGCCAGGCAAGGGCGAGGACGGCGACAAAAAAGGCCCTCCGGTCACGATCTTTGAGTTCGCGGCTGAACGCGGGCCATCGCGAGGCGAAAATCCTTGGCCGGGCCGGCCCAGCGCGCCGAGTAGATGCCGGGGGCGCCGCCCAGCGCCGGAACGACGAGCCCGGAATCATCGGCCAGCGCCGGCAATCCGCTTGCCCCTGCCGCGGCCGTGGCCTTCAACACCGCATTGGCCTCGAAGCTGTCGCCGGTCTCTTCAGGCTCGGGGAGGCCGAGCGCACCGGCGGAAACGGCGCCGATCGCGAACGGCGCCAACAGCGCCGCGATCTCCTCGACTTTGCCCTCGTTGTGGCTGGCAATGACCAGCCGGTCTCGGTCGAACCGACGGGCCATCACGCAAGGCTCAGGCCGAGCGCGACGCGCTGACGCCGGGTCAGCTCGGCGATGCCGGCGCGCGCGAGCCGCAGCATCTCGGCGAACAGCGCCTCGTCGAATGGGGCGCCCTCGGCGGTCGCCTGGATCTCGACGATGCCGCCGGCGCCGGTCAGCACGAAATTGGCGTCGGTCATCGCCTGCGAATCCTCGGCGTAGTCGAGGTCGAGCACAGCGCCCGTGGCGACGACGCCGCACGACACCGCGGCGACGCTGTCGGCGAGCGGCAGGGCCGGCAACTGGCCGGTCGTCACAAGTCGCGCCAAAGCCTGGTGCAACGCCACGTAGCTGCCGGTGACGGCGGCGGTGCGGGTGCCGCCATCGGCCTGCAGCACGTCGCAATCGATGCGGATTTGGCGCTCGCCGAGCTTGGCCAGATCGGTCACCGCGCGCAGGCTGCGCCCGATCAGCCGCTGGATCTCCTGGGTGCGCCCGCTCTGCCGGCCGCGCGCCGCCTCGCGGTCGGTGCGGGTATGGGTCGAGCGCGGCAGCATGCCGTATTCGGCGGTGACCCAGCCCTTGCCGGAATTGCGCAGAAACGGCGGCACCCGCTCCTCGACGGAGGCGGTGCACAACACATGGGTGTCGCCGAATTTCGCCAGGCACGAGCCCTCGGCGTATTTGGCCACACCCGGTTCGAGGCTTATCGGGCGCATCGCATCGGGGCCGCGTCCCGAAGGTCGCATCGCTGTCTCCGCCAAAGATGATCGGGTTAAGCGACGCTACTCGCCCCGCCCCGCCGCGTCCACCCTCCCGAGGAGCCTGCGGCGATCATCGGCTTGCATCTCCGGGCTTGCTCCTATCAGTGCTCCGGATCGGCGGCGATACTAATTCGACCCTGCGCTATTAAGGCTTACCGGGCCGGGGCGGCGTCTTTGCAACCCTCGCCGGCGCCTCTCCTGTGCTGTCAGGAATCTTCGCAATAAGAGTTGTTATATTGTGACTGTCGAATTCAATGTGAACGCGGTAGGTGCCGCTCGAATCTTTACCACGATATTCCCAAACGACAGGGCCCGGTTCATCCGCGTCATCGGCAAAGGTTGTCCGCCACGGCTGGCCGAGCAACGCCTCGATTTGTGTTTTGGTGGTTTCGCCCTGGGGTTACCTTCGCGAGGGTTGCCGCGCTGAAATCCCGAGCCCGCCCAGGATCGACCGTGGCATTCGCGCCATAGCCGCTCGAGCCCGCAAGAGAGCACAGCGTCAACGCTACCGCCAGCAAGGCCCACTTGGCGGTCATGGTTCACCTCCCTGCGAGTTCGTTTTTTGCTGGCCTGAGTTTATCCTCGGCAATCCATGACGGCACGACGGACGTCCTGCCTTATACGCAGCAACCAGCGGAACCCGGCCAAGCTTGCAAAAGGAGCTTGGCACGGGTTCCGACAACGAGTGGGAACCTACTCTTCTTTTAGCGGCGGTGGCATCGGTACTGGTTGCATTGGCGGCCACTTTATCGGGGGTGTCGTTACCACTTTCAAGGCGTCGCCGGTTAGTTTCAACACGGTAATGCCGGAACCGGCACGGTCGAGATTATAAATATAGCCTCGATCATCTACCTCCCCTAGGTCGGAGAAGATCGCATTCCGACAATAAGTCGCATTACCCTGATACGTCCCACAAGTTGAAATGGTGTTTTTATTCTTCGCTTGAATGAAATAGCCAACGCGTCTCGGGTTGTAGGGGTCACGGATGTCCCAAATCTGCAGCCCGGCGTTGAACATCGCGGCGACGACGATCTTGCCATAATAGGGGGCGTAGATCTGCCGATTGAGCTCGTGCGAACCGAAGCGCGCTCCCTTGGCGCAGAAATCTCCCGGAAACTGGCCCACCGTCATCGAGGAAATCGGCCAGATCGCCAGTTCGTTGGTTATGTCGAGCAGCTGCGGATTTTTCCACGGTTGCCCAAGGCAGTCGTTGGTGGTGTCTTCCGAAGTGACCCCCAGGAGATTGTACTTTTGCGGTGTACCGTCGAGGAAATTTTCCTGCGATTGTGGGATCGGCACCCCGAAGATCGGGATACTGGTATGCCCGCCCTGGTTGGGATTTGTCGTGGTGTAACTGATTTGCGGATAGAGCAGATCGGCTTGCGTCGGGTTGTTCTTGCAATCTGCCGAAGCATTCGAATTAAAACTCGTGTCGCATCCGTAAATCAGCTTCTGGCGGTCAACAATTTGAAAGACGCCGGTACTGGCCACTCCATAGGGAAGGTACACCCGATTGTTGTACAAGCCCCCGGAGTACACCTGATGAACCATTTCAGGATTGCCGGGCCCGGCGGGATTGGTGACCCCTTCGTAGCACGGACCGTTGACCCCGGTAGGATCGTTGTAACAGCTTTGCGCCGTGGCGGACGCAGTGGGCTGTTGACCAACCAGCCCCCACTGGCGAATGAAGACCGGTTTTGCCGGATTGCTCAGATCAAAGATATAGACGTGCTGCCCCGAATGCCATCCATCAGCCTTGCTGCCCGCAATCACGTACGCGATCCCGGTGTCGCATTCCCACCAGATGTGGTGCGTGAAGTTTAGTCCAGTTAGGATTGGGGGTCCGATCTCAAACGGCGCCGTTGGATCTGTGACATCCCAAACCTCCTGATCGATCGACCCATCATGCCGCACTATGTACCATTTGTTCGGCGGCAGCCCGGGCGACGGCGACGCCATATTCAAAGTGTTGCTGCTGCACACCGCCACATGTGATGAGCTCCCCTGTGTTGAGGGAATGTGGTACAAAAACACTGGGTTATTGGGGTAAGTGACATCTATAATCGAGGTGCCGTTCGGCTCGACCGCCTTGGTCAGCGGGTTGTAGGCGCTGCCGCCGCTGTCGGTCATGTACAGGATATAGCGGCCATTTTCGTTTTCGATCCAACCGTCGTCCGAACTGGGGCGTCCCTGGTTTTTGTTGAAGCCCACCACTTTCATGTTCCAGATCGATTCCTCGTTCCATCCATTGGGTGGAGGAACCGGCAGCGGCGGGAGGCCGGCCGCCCCCTCTTCGCTTTCATTGAGCGTGATATTCGGGACGTTCGGGCCGTCCGGTAAATACCCGAGCCCGGCTTGGCCTCCTGCCCAGGCTACGCCGCCCAATCCGAAAACGAGACCGGAAAGAGCAGCGAGAAACGACAGCCCGAAGCCTCGGGTTATTCGACGCACCTTACTCATGTTCAATCCCTCCTAGGTTGTCCTCCAACCGCACGATTTTTGTCCCTTACTCGCCAGCGCGCGCTCCAGTCCCCGACAAGCATCAGGCGGTGTCAGCTTGTTGTAAGATTCGTTCCTCAAGTCCTCCCTGTGGCGATCTCGGGGTGTGTAAACAATATCAAAGCCCAGACACCGATCCTTAGCCAAACCTGAGCGTAGTTTTCCTATCCCGTGTCCCAAGCTGAAGCGTGTTGCTCGACGAAACCCCAGCGTTTCACCGATTTTTCGGGCTGTCAATGGATTAGCCGATCGCTAAACGTCTTGTTAACGAATTGGTAAGCTGTACGGTCATCGCCACGGACCGCTCGTCATGCTCAACCGGAGCGTTTACCCCAGGGTCCGGCAGATCTCCAGGTCAACACGCGCTGCGGGACGGCGTAAATCCGCCGGTGGTCAGGCCCCAGCCGGCGCGGTCGAGGTTATAGATATAGCCGCGGCCATCGACCTCACCCAGATGGGAGAAGGTCGCCTTGCGGCGATAATGGGCGTTGCCCTGATAGGTTCCGCAGCTTTGGCGGGTATTTTGTTCGGCGCCTGAATGAAGTAGGCGACGCGTCTCGGGTTGTAGGGGGCGCGGATGTCCCAAACCTGCAGCCCCGCAATGAACATCGCGACGATCAGCAGCCTGCCGCAATAGGGCGGCGGGTAGATCTGGCGATTGATCTCATGGACGCCGAACCGTGACCCTTGGCGCAGAAATCTCCTCGGATTGCATTCAGGCGGATGGGGCAACGCCGTTGGCGGCGCGCTCAAGTGCCGCGATGTCGATGCGCTTCATTTGCATCATCGCGCCGAAGGCGCGTCTTGCCCGGGCGGGATCAGCATCGCCGATTAGCCTGACAAGCTGGCGCGGAACGATCTGCCACGAAACGCCAAAGCGGTCCTTCACCCAGCCGCATTGCTCCGCTTCGGGCACTGCCGAGAGCGCGTCGGCGAGGCGGTCGGCTTCGGCCTGCGTCTCCACGGGTATCTGGAAGGAGATCGCCTCATTGAACCGGAACAGGGGTCCACCGTTCAGCCCGGTGAATGGCCGACCCATCAGGGTGAACTCGACCGTCAGCACGTCGCCTGCCTTGCCCGAAGGGTAGTCACTCGGGGCGCGATGGACGGCATCGACACGGCTGTCGGGAAAGAGCGAGGCGTAGAAATCGGCTGCCTCTTCAGCTTTGCCGTCGAACCAGAGGCAGGGGGTAATGCTCCACATGGGTTCTCCTCCTATTAGCAGTCGTGTCGATTATGCGCACATCCCTTGCGCACGGCCCTTCTCCGATAGGCTGCGGAACGTGATCGACCAGCGCGCCGCCTCCATCGCGGCGATGCTGTGCTCCCATTCGTGTCGAGCCTCGCCGGTCAGATGATAGATCGAGCGCGGCAGCAGCAGGACCGACGCCCGATCGAAACCGCCCGGCCTGCGCCGCCGGAAACGCATCGTCGCCGGGGCGCTCAGCGAGACGCCGAGGACATGCTCGAACACCGGCCGGTCGCGGTGCCAGCCGATCCCGGCCCCCGGGTCATAGCGGATCAGCAGCGCCTGAACGAGTTCGTCCGGTTGCAGGCAGGCGAACCGCGCCGCCTTCGCCCGAAGCGGCAACAGCCAATCGGGGATCGCCTCGGAGGGTGCGAAACTGGCATCGTCGAAGTCATAGCGCCAGCCGTAGGTGGCGGTCAGCCGCTTGCCCAGCCAGCCATGGAACCGGAAGGGCGAAAGCTCCGTGGCGTCGACCGCCTCGATCAGCGCGCCCTCCTCAGCCGGCGTGACGATGGCGCCGGCCTGGGACAATCCGGCAGGGCGTGGTTCACCAAACAGATCTGGCTGGGCAGCGATCAGGGTCATTCTTCCGGGAAGCTGGTGTCGCCTCCACCTATGTGGGCACCGATCGGAGACGATCCACCGAATGGAGGGTTGCTGCGGCGCCGTTCCGCAGCCAATGGCGCCCTCCGTTATGCAACCGCGCGCATCGACGGTCGAGCTCAGAGGGTGGGCCCATGCCTGCTCGACCCGGCACCGTTGCGATCGAATCTGGTTGTCATGCGCCACGATCAGATGGAGTATCATGCCCTGCGGCCCAGGCATCAGAGGAGTGTCGAGTTCAGTGCATCGACGTAACGCCTTTTGCTGCTTATTAAAAAGTTAGGTTTACGAGCGTCTAAAATCGGCTAGTTGGAGAAATCATGCCAAATAAATCGGTTGCGGCTTTCACATTTATCGCGACATTGCTAGCAGTCCAGTCGGGATGGGCGCAAATTCCCGCGGACCAAGTCTACATAGGCTCGACGACGACCACCAGCGTGCTTAATTACTCGGGGGCTACTCCGCTGAACGGCGTCGTGACGGTTACCTGCGTGGCAACCAAAGGGCGCCTCGGTGGTGCTGTGGGCGCGGTCACGCGATCCACTACAAAGGGCAACCAGGGCGGCGGCCTATGCCCGAGCGCCTTCGCCGTCACCGGCTCAGTGCAGCTCGGCGACGGACCGCAGGTGCAATGTGAGGGAAAGAGCGTCGACCGACCGCCGAACGGCTGGAACAGCGGGAATACCCCGATCCATCACGCTTTCTACGATAGGGTTGACGTCAACAATAACCAGGTCTTCTGCATCATGGGCGCGGACTGAGCCACCCGGCGGGCGGCCACGGTCGGAGAGCAATTAGGGGGCGCGTCGATCATCGCCGCGAGCCCCTACCGGCTCGAAGAGCAGGGCACCGCGCCGCTCCGGTTTCGGGCCTGCAACCAGCATTCCCATCTCTATTCGGCTGCCGCGCTCTGCCGTTGCGTGACGAGTTGTAGAACGCCGACGAGATCGGCCTTGCCCGAGCCGAGGACCGGCAATTTGTCGACCACCATCACCTCTGCCGGCGCCAGCAAATCGGGAGCTCCCTTGCTCTTGGCATAGGCCTGGAAGGCGGCGCGCGTCGCGCCCTTTTTTTCGGTGACCAGCACGAGCCGTTCGCCGCGGCGCGGATCGGGTTCGGTGACGACGGCCGACTGGGCATCGGGCCACAGCTCGGACGCCAGGCTTTCAGCCGCCGCCAGTGAGATCATCTCGCCGCCGATCTTGGCAAAACGCTTGGCCCGGCCCTTGATCGTCACAAAGCCGTCGCGGTCGATCGTCACGATGTCGCCGGTATCGTGCCAGCCTTGTTCCGGTGGCACCAGCACGCCGGGGCGATCGGATTTGAGATAGCCGAGCATGACGTTGGGGCCGCGCACGTAGAGCCGCCCGCCCTCGTCGACGCCGGGGACCGGTTCGAGCCGCGCTTCGATGCCGGGCAACAACCGCCCTACCGTGCCGAAGCGGTTGAACATCGGCGTGTTGAGGGCGAGCGCAGGCGCGGTTTCGGTGACGCCATAGCCCTCGAGGATCCGCAGGCCGAATTTCTCGGACCACAGCCGGCGGGTCGCCTCCTTGACCGGCTCGGCGCCGGCGAGCACGTAGCGCACCGAGCGAAAATCGTAAGGATGCGCCGAGCGCGCATAGCCCGAGAGAAAGGTATCGGTGCCGAACAGGATCGTCGCGTTGGCGCCATAGACCAATTCGGGGACGACGCGGTAGTGCAACGGCGAAGGGTAGAGAAAAACCGGCACTCCGGATACCAGCGGCAGAACCAGCCCGACGGTCAGCCCGAAGGCGTGGAACACCGGCAATGTGTTGAAGACCTTGTCGGTGCGGCCAAAGTCGATGCGCGCCGCGGCCTGGGCCGCATTGCACAGCATGTTGCGGTGGGAGAGCACGACGCCCTTGGGGGTGCCCTCCGAGCCCGAGGTAAACAAGATCGCGGCAGGTTCGTCCGGGTCGCGCGGCACTAGAGCGCGACGGTAGCGGACCATCCCGCGGACCTTGTCGACGCTCGAAACCGTCGCGCGCAGATCCTCGAGATAGATGATGCGGGCCTTCTCGGCGAGCGCTTCGACCAGCTTGTCGAGCCTCGCCTTCTCGACAAAGGCACGCGACGTGACGATCGTTCTGACCTCGGCGGCGGCGCACGCGGCTTGGACGTTGGCGACGCCCGCGGTGAAGTTGATCATTGCCGGCACGCGTCCCGCCGACATCATGCCGAGCAAGGTCGCGGCGGCTCCGTTGGCATTGGGCAGCATCACGCCGAGCGCCTCGCCCTCGCCCGCAAGCGTGGTGAACTTGCCGGCCAACACCCGGGCCGCAACCATAAGCTTGCGGTAGCTTAACTTGCCGGTGACCGGGTCCTCGACCGCGATGCGGCTCCAGCCCTGGATCTTCCCCGCTTCGACGACCGCATCGACGACGGTGCGGTCGGTCGGCGTCGTGCGGAAGATCAGGTCGGACATGATCTGGTAGAGCATCGCACCCGCCGCCTGGCGGCGCGCCCTGCCTTTCAACGCATCGTCGACCGTGAGACGCACGGGCTCGAGCACCGTGACCCTAACCTTGGGAAACCACCGGCGGCGAACCTGCGCGCGGCTGAGGCGCGAGAAGATCGTGGCCTCCAGACCCTCGATGCGGACGGGCACGATCATCGCGCCGGATTTCTCGGCAATCAGCGCGGCCCCGTCATAGACCTTCATCAGCTGACCGGTGACCGTGATGCGCCCTTCCGGGAAAATCACCAAGGTGTCGCCGTTCCTGACGGCTTGAATGAGCGTTCGCGTCCCCAATGGCCGGGCGGGGTCGAGCGGCATCGCGCGCGTCAGCTTTATCAGAGGCCTTGCCCACCAGCGCTGTGCCATGCCGTGATCGACCGCGAAGACCGGTTCCTGGTCCAGGATGGAGAGGGCTACGGCGCCGTCGAGAAAGCTCACATGATTGAGCGCGACGATCGCGTTGGGGCCCGCTTTGTCGAGATTTTCACGGCCTTTGACCTCGAGCCGATAGAATGCACGCAGTAGGATCGACAGAAAGTCGTGGAAGGCATTGGTCGGCATGGTCTTGCCGATCCACAAGGCGGTGAGGAGACCGACGCCGGCGATGCCGAGGAATAGCGTCGGAATGCCGACCCCCGCTTTCTGCAACAGCGCCACGATAAGCGCGCCTCCGACCATGAATGCGGCGTTGAGAACGTTGACGGCGGCAACGGCGCGGGCGCGCCGCTCGGGTAGGGCCCAGGCCTGGATTGCCGCGAAGGACGGCACGATCATCAAGCCGCCGGCAACCGCGAGAACACCGAGAGCGACCACGGCATGCCAAGCGATCGGCCGTGCAAAGAAGGCCGACGGCGCCAAAGCGGTCGTCAGGCCGGTCGCTGGCAGGCGTAACAATGCGAGGCCGAGGTCGAGTGCGCAGAGACCGATCAGCAGCGCACCGATAGCGGTGGGCAACAGGATTATGCGCCCTGCCGAGAGCCAAGCAGCGAGGCTGGAACCGACGCCGATAGCGACTGCGAAAACCGCGAGGAAGATCGTCACGACGGGTTCGGCGCCGCCGAGCGTGTGCATAACGAGGGACGGCAGCAGCGACAGCAGGACCGCGCCGACCAGCCAGAAAATGCTGGTGACGACGGCACAGCGCCACAGCCTGGTATCCGCCCATAATTCGCCGAGCAACCTTCCGGTCGAGCGGAGGAGGTTGGAATCGATCGCCAGATCCGGCGCCGCCCGCGCGGTTTTCGGGATGAACAGGCTGGCGCCCCAGCACAGGACGGCAAACAGCATCATCGTGACGGCGAGGACTATGGGATCGCCGCCGTCCTTCATCGCGACGCCGCCGGCAATCGTGCCGCCGAGGATCGCCAAGAAGGTGGCGCCCTCGATCAGCGCATTGCCGGCCGGCAGCTCTCCCCGCTGCAAATGATCGGGAAGGATGCCGTATTTGATCGGCCCGAACAGGGCGCCGATCAGGCCGAACAGGAACAAGGCCAGGAACAGGAGTGGCAGCGAATGCAGCTGGAAGCCGGTGATGGCGATGGCCGCCGCGCCGATTTCGACGAGCTTAAGGATGCGGGCCACCAACGCCTTGTCGAAGCGATCTGCGAGCTCACCACCGAGAGCCGATAGCAGAAAAAACGGAGCGATGAAGGCGCCGCCCGCCGCTGTCACTAGCGACTCGGCCGCCTGGCCGCCAATCTTAAACAGGATCAGCAAGGCGAGGGCATTCTTCAGAAAGTTGTCGTTGAAGGCTGAGAAGAACTGGCACCAGAACAAGGGTGCAAAGCGCCGGGATGCGAGCAGCGCTTGTGACATCTTTACCTCCAGGGTTCGCGGGCGCGAGGGAGCCTGCGGTTCAAGGCTGACCCTTGGCGACATCCATCAGTAGGCGCTCGGTCTTGGCGTCCTCGATCTGGTTCGCCAGTTTGCCAGCTTCGTCGTTGTCGCGGATCGTCTTGGTCAGAGTGATGCAGGACTGGATCAGCATGAAGATGCCCATCGCGAGATAGCCTTTCAGCGCGAGATCGATCGGCATCAGGATGATGCCGGCGACCACCATAGCGAGCGCGGCGAGCAAAAGAGGCATAGGTAAAGACGATCCACGACTGACTGTGGTGAAGGACTGAGTTGTTCATCGTAGTGCTCCTGTGGTTAAGCGTGCGGAAACAAGATTCAGACGCCGGACGTCGGCTTCACCGCCGGCAGCCCGTTGCCGCAACCGGGCGAGCACGTCGGCGGCATTGGGTTTGAGGCGGGAGCCGAAACCCTCAGCCGAGAGTTTCTCCGCGACGGCGATCGGGCCGGTCGCGGCATCGAGTGCGTCGAATGCCGCTTCAGCGGCATGGGCCTCGACCTGATGTTCGCGCAGGCGGGAGAGCGTCGCCTCGGCTTCCGCAAGCGTGCCCTCGAAAATCGGGGCGGCCTCGATCCGCCCTCGCCGCGCGACCCGAACCGCCTCTCCCGCCCGTGCGATCCGCCGCCCACGCTCGAGCTGCGAGAGCCGCATCTGCTGCCGCAGAACATGGCTCCGCAGCTTTGCTATCTCGACGGCAAAAAGGGCGCGATGAGCAGTTCCGAGGGTCGCAAGCGCGGCTCGCCGCGATCGCGTTCGGCCTCGAGGGTCGCGATGGCCTCCGCGGCCTCTGCCGCGAGGTCGTCGCGTTCAGCCGCGATGGCCGGCAATCCTTGCCTCCTTAATGAACATCGTTCAAAATTAAATCTAACATCTCTGTGAACGACGTTCAAGAGACAAATTGAACGAAGTTCAAACCCGGAGGGATTTTTGCAAGCGGACCATCATGCGGCGCTGCGGGGGAGGCTGCTTGATGCCGCCGAACGAACCATCGCCGAGAAAGGGCTTGGGGCCCTAAAGGCGCGCGACCTCGCCCGAGAGGCCGGGTGCGCGGTCGGTACGATCTATAATGTCTTCGAGCATCTCGACGAGCTAATCCTGTGCGTCGGATCGCGGACGTTGGCGATGCTCGACGCCGCACTCGGGGTCGTCCGGTCGGCAAGCCCATATGGTTCGACCGAAGAGGCCGTTCACGATCTGGGGCGGCTTGCCCTGGCCTATCTTGAATTCGCCGCCACTCACACGATCCGCTGGCGCGCACTCTTCGAGCACCGCATGAGCGAGGCCCGCCCGCTGCCGGACTGGTTCGTCGAGCAGCAACACCAACTATTCACGCAAGTCGAGCGGCCATTGGGGGCGCTGCTGCCCGAGCTTGAACACGACGCCCGCCGGATCCTGGCGCGCACCGTATTTTCGGCCGTGCACGGCATCGTCGCACTCGGGCTCGACGAAAAGCTCGTCTCGCTGCCGTTGCCGGCTCTCCGCAGTCAACTCGCTGCGACAGTGCGCGCGATTGCGACAGGCCGGGCCGAGCTTCGCTCGCATTGCCCGAGGTGATGAAGCGGGTGATCGACGGGCTCGTCGCCGCCCGGACGATGCGAGGGCGAGCCCTTCTCACACTATGGAGGCGCCTGTTTACATCGGGCGGCCGGGCTTGGCGTCGCGGAGGGGGGTGTTGGTTTCGGCTAGGTGGCGGAGCAAGGCGGCGGGGGCCCAGCGCTCGCCGTAGCGCTGATGCCAGGCGGCGATCTGGCGATAGACCTCGGCCACGCCGATGCCGTCTGCCCAATACATCAGCCCACCGCGGTAGCGCGGAAAGCCAAAGCCGTTGAGCCACATCACATCGATATCGCTGGCCCGGTAGGCCTTGCCCTCTTCGAGGATTTTGCAGGCTTCGTTGACCGAGGCGAACAGCAGCCGGCGCAGGATCTCCTCGTCGCCGAAGCTGCGCTGCTCGATCCCCATTTCGGCGGCCTTTTCTTTGATCATGCGCGCGACTTCGGGATCGGGGTGCGGGGTGCGGTCGCCCTTTTCGTAGCGGAACCAGCCGGCCCCGCTCTTTTGGCCCAGCCGCCCGATTTCGACCAGATGGTCGGCGATCGGCATCTTGCGGTAGTTCGGGTTCTCGGCCGCGCGCCGCTGGCGGCTGTCATAGCCGATGTCGAGCCCAGACAGGTCGGCGGTCGCGAACGGCCCGATCGGGTAGCCGAAATCGACCATCACCTTGTCGACCTGCTCGGGCAGGCAGCCCTCCTCGACCATGATGTTCATCTCGGTGCCGAACGGGGTGCGGCTGCGGTTGGCGACAAAGCCGTCGCAATTGCCGGCCATCCCGCTGATCTTGCCGATCTTGCGGCCGAGATCCATCGCCGTCATCAGCGTGTCGGGCGCGCTTTTTGCCCCGCGCACCACCTCGAACAATTTCATGACGTTGGCCGGAGCGAAGAAATGGGTGCCGGCGACGTCCTGCGGCCGTTTGGTGGCATTCGCCATGATGTCGATGTCGATGCCCGAGGTGTTCGAGAACAACAAGCGCGCCCGGCTTCATCGTGGCGTCGAGCTTGGCGAAGACCTCCTGTTTGACCGGGATGCGCTCGAACACCGCCTCGATCACGACGTCGGCCTGGGCGATATCATCGTAGCTCTGCACCCCTTCGATCAGCCCGAGCCGGCGCTCCATTTCCGCCGTCGAGAGGCTGCCGCGGCTGACGCTGGTCTGGTAATTGGCGCGGATGCGCGCGAAGCCGCGGGCCAGCGCGTCCTCGTCGACTTCGAGCAATTTCACCGGAAAGCCGAATTCGGCGAAGCTCATCGCGATGCCGCCGCCCATCGTCCCGGCGCCGACGATGGCTGCGAGTTTTGATCGGGCGCAGCGGCGTGTCGCGCGGAATGTCGGGCAGCCGCGCCACCTCGCGCTCGGCAAAGAAGGCATAGCGCAGGGCGCGCGCCTCGGCCGAGTTTTCGAGCTCGTTGAACAGCTCGCGCTCACGCGCAACGCCATCGTCGAATGGCATCGTGCACGCATTTTCGACCGAGGCGATGCAGTGATACGGCGCCTTCTGGTTGCGCGCGCGGCGGGCGATCGATTTGCGCATCGCGTCGAAGATGCCGGGATCGGCTTTGGCCTCGGCGAGCTTCTCGTCATGGTCGCGGATGCGCGGCAACGGGCGCGTGTCGGCGACGCGGCGGGCAAAGGCGATACCGGCGGTGCGTAGATCGCCGCCCTCCTCAACAAGCTCGTCGATGATGCCGAGGCGTTTCGCCTCCTCCGCCGGCACGTGGCGGCCTGACACGATCATCTCGAGCGCGGCCTTCGGGCCGATCAGCCGCGGCAGCCGCTGGGTTCCGCCGCTCCCCGGCAGGATGCCGATCAGGACCTCGGGGAGCCCGACCTTGGCGCTCGGTACGGCGATGCGGTAGTTGGAGGCGAGCGCAATCTCGAACCCGCCGCCCAAGGCATAGCCGTGGATTGCCGCGACGATCGGCTTTAGGCTGGCGTCGAGGGCGTCGTGCGCGCGTTTCCCTAAGACCGGGGGCGGCCGGTTGCCGAAGGTGCGGATGTCGGCGCCGGCGATAAAGCTGCGGCCGGCGCCGACCAGCACCATCGCCTGGATCGCTGGGTCGACGTTGCCGCGCTCGATATTCTCGATGATGCCCTCGGGTACGCCCGGGGACAGCGCGTTGACCGGCGGGTTGTCGATCGTGATGACGCCGATCCCGTCCACATTCTCGAAGCGAACCAATGTGCCTTCGGCCATGTTCCGTCCCTCCCGTAGATCCCGTGCGTCCATTATTCGTCATTCCTGCCACCGCGTGAACCCGGAGCCTGCTTTCTTTTTCGCTCACACAGGCGAAGGCCGGCGCCTATGGTTGTGTAGCTCTCCGCCCGTGCTGGCGGATGGCGACCGCCATGATCCAAAACCAACCAAAATTTCTGTGGTTCGATTTTGTCTTAGCTAGCACAGGGCTAGCGACTACCAGACCCTGACCGATTGCCGACCACACCGGCGAAGGCCGGTGCCCACGGCAGCAATAGATCCCGGCCTGCGCCGGGAAAGCGAGAACGGAGTCAACGCCGGGCGCGTAGCAATAGCTGATGGTGAACAATAGCCAGGAAGCCGACCTCCCTCCGCCTTACCGTCCCATTGTTTAAACCGTTGCTTGGGTGCCGAGGATCACGGTGGCTTGCGATGACAGCACACCGCCATTGCCATGGGCTAGCGCCACTTCGCAGTCGGCGATCTGGCGCGCGCCGCATTCGCCGCGCAGTTGGCGGGTCGCCTCAATCAGCAGAAAGAGGCCGTACATGCCGGGATGGCAATAGGACAGGCCGCCGCCATTGGTGTTGACCGGCAGGCTGCCGCCCGGCGCGATCCGGCCGCCCTCGACAAAAGAGCCGCCCTCGCCCTTGGCGCAAAAGCCGAGATCCTCGAGGAACAGGATCGTGTTGATCGTGAACGCGTCGTAGAGCTCGAGTACGTCTATGTCGCTTGGGCCGAGCCCAGCCATCTGATAGGCCGCGCGGCCCGAGGCCAAAGCGCCGGTCACGGTCAGATCTGGCATGCTCGAAATGTTGGCGTGGGTGATCGCCTGACCGGTCCCGAGCACATAGGCCGGCGGCTTTTTCAAGGAGCGTGCGCGCTCGGCGGAGGTCATGATCACCGCACCGCCGCCATCGGTCACGAGGCAAATGTCGCGCACGGTGAACGGATAGCTGACCATCCGCGCCGCCAGCACCTCGGCGATCGTCAGCGGCTTCTTTTCCCAGGCGACCGGATTTAGCAGCGCCCATTGGCGTGCCGCCACCGCGACCGCGGCCAATTGCTCGCGCATGGTGCCGAACTCGTACATGTGACGCGAGGCGGCCAGCGCATAGGCGGTCGACGGCAGGAACGGCCGAAACGGGGTCTCATAGGGGTTATATTCGCGCACCGAGGCGTGACGCCGCCCGATTGTGCGCTGGGTACTGCCATAGGCGATGACCGCCACCTTGCACAGCCCGAGCTGCAACGCCGCCTGGGCATGCGCGACGTGGAACATGAAGGACGAGCCGCCGAGGATCGTCGTATCGACGAAGGCAGGCGAGATCCCGAGATATTCGGCGAGTGCCAAGCCCGAGGTGCGGCTCTGCGCGGTCGCGCAGATCAGGCCGTCGATGTCGCGCAGCGCGAGCCCGCAATCGGCGAGCGCGCGGTGGATGCCTTGCGCCATCAAATCGATCGGGCTCATCTCGGCGGCGACGGCGCCCAGATCGGATTCGGCGACGCCGACGATCGCGGCACTGCCGCGCTGCAGCCCGTCCATCAGGCGCCCTCGACCGGCCCCCTCCCTAACCCTCCCCCGCCCGCGGGGGAGGGAGGGGTGGGGGTGCCCTCGACGGGTGCGAACACCGGATAGGCCGGCTCGTCGCCGGCGGGACGATGGATCCGGAACTTGACGCGCATGCCGATGTGCACCGCTTCGGGCGCTACATCCTCGACCCGGCTCATCAGCCGGAAGCCCTCGTCGCAATCGATCAGGGCGACGTTATATGGAGCCCCCTCGCGCGGATGCGTGATCGTCGTCGCATAGACCGTGCCGAACCCGGCGCTGACCCGCCATTCGAGCCGGTCGCCGCCGGTGAACGGGCAGATCACGCGCGGGAAGAACACCGCCCGGTTGGCTTCAAGGCTCCACTGATAGGCCAGCACGCCGCGATCGAGATATGCCTGATAGACCGCAAGCGGCGATTGCGATATCCGATCCATTCCCCGCCCTTTCTCGAAGCACCGCATTGTGTCGGGTCGCGCCCGCAGCGGCAAGCCCTGGGTCGGGCGGCGCCTCCCGCCCGGCGCCTGCGGCGAGCCGGCCCGCTCAGCTCAGAGAGATCAGGGTCCCGATCAGGTCGGCGGGCCAGACGAGGCTGACCGGCGCGCTGGTAATTGCCGCGCCGAAGCCGAAGGACGGATCGCCTCGGGCGATGTCGAACGCCATGTGGTGACTGAAATGCGCCAGCACGCCTGCCAGGTATAGCCCGGTTGCCCATTTCCAGGCGTGGTGATGCTGTCGCGTGCGCCCCGGCTTTGCAGGCGCAAAGGAGAAGACTCGGCGTCCGAATTTGGGCAGTCCCGGCGGGCCGATCATGATCTCACCTGGTCGTTTACTTTGCTGCGAACAAAGTTGCGCGAAAACCGGCCGCACTGCCCTTGAAGATCGGAACGACATTCCGCAGCGAAGAGCGACCGCCGTCCCATGATACTCGGGCTGGTCGGCGCCGTCACCATCTAGTCACCGGCCCACGCCCTGGAAGCCCGCGGCGGCAAGGGTATATAGCCCAGCCGCCCCGAGCAGGCCGATGGCGAGAGCAGCAAAAGCGTCGTCGCCGAGGCGATCGCCGAGCGGCCGACCAACGAGCCCACCGACCAGGGCGAACGGGATCAAGAAGCCGGCGGCCACCCACGTCGGCGCCGCGACGCCGATGGTCGCGGCGTGGGCGCCAAGCGTTACCGTATAGCTCAGCGCGAAGAACGCCAGCAATGTCGCGCGCACGGTCCCGGGTGGCGCGCCGGCGAGCATCAGATAGATCAGCACCGGCGGTCCCGACATCCCAACAAGGGCGGTGGCGGCGCCGGACACCGCCCCGGCGGCAAGATCGCGCCCGGGTGTCATGACGAGTGTCGTGCGCTTGCCGCCGCGCGCGCCTCGCCGCATCGCTGCGATCACCACCGCAAAGGCAAGCACGGTTATCCCGGCCGCCACTCGCACCAGCCGCGGATCGCTATGGCGGAAGGCGAGCAATCCGAGCGGTAGCCCGACCAAGCTGCCTCCCGTCAGCCGCAACAGCAGTCGCGGCGCGATCGCCCGCCACAATCGCGGCAGCACGACGATCGAAAGGGTCGCGGTGACGATTATGACGAGCTGGATCGCGCGCACCGGCTCAACCAGCAACAGAAACAGCGGCGCCGCGACGACGGCGAAGCCGAAGCCGCCGACAGCCTGAAGCACGGCTGCGCCAAAGGTCACAGCGGCCAATGCGGCCCAGTCGAAAAGGGTCATTTGCCGCGTTCGTCGAAGGTTCGGGCGGCCGATCGCCGGGAAGCTAGCGTCGCGGCAGAGCCGAACGGAGCGCCCAGGTGAGCGGCAGGGTCAGCAGCACCACAGCAGCGATAAGCACCATCATCCGCGGCACCCCGGCGGCGTCGCTAACCAGCCCATAAAGCGCTGGAGACAATGCGCCGGCGCCGATCGTCCCGGTATAGAAGATGCTGAAGGCGTGCCCGCGGCGCTCGGGAGCGACGAGTTCGGGCACCGTCCCGTACAGCACCGAAGAGGTGCCGTTGAGCGCGACGCCGATCAGCGGCAGCACCGCCAGCCCCGCTGCGAGAGGCAGAGGCAACAGGATCAAGATGCCAGCGGCGGTCAGGCCTTCAGTCAGGAAGACGGCGGGGACAACCCCGAGCCACGCGCCGAGAAAACCGCAGACGAGCTTGCCCGCCGCACCACCGGCGAAGATCAAGGTCAACGCTACGCCGATTATCAGCAAATCGGCGCCTTTTGCCCGCAGCAAAAATGGCAGAAAGGTCAAAAATCCCATTCGCGTCGCGCTGTCGATGATGCCGATCGCCAGCAACAGCGGAAAGCCATGTCCGGCCACCGGCGACGACCCCGGCGCGGAAGCCTCGGCATGGCCGGTGACAGCCATGGTCTCGTCCGGCAGGCCACGCCGCGACAAAAAGATCGTGATCGCCGCGGCCAACCCCACAATGCCCAACAGTGATGTCGCGGACCGCCACGGCATCATGGCGACCAGCCACGCGGTGGCGGCGGGCATCGCCATCTTGCCGAGATCACCGGAGAAATTGTAGCTGGCGAGCGCGCCGCGCGAGCGCTGCCCGGCAAAGCTGCGGGCGACGAGATTGGCGGCGATCGGATGCTGGACGCTCGAACCGAGGCCGCCGATGATGAGGGCGGCAGTTAGCATCGCAAAACCGGCGCCGGCGCCGGCGAGCAGATAGCCGATGCCGGCGAGCGCGGTGCCGGCCGCCAGCAGCGCAGGGCCGCCGACACGCTCGGCGAGCTGACCAGCGGGCACCTGAAACCCGGCCATCGACCCGGCATAGAGGGCACGCAGAATGCCGATCTCGGCATACCCAAGGCCAAACTCCGCCTGCCACAACGGCAGTAGCACATAGAGCAGATCGGTAAAGCCGTCGTGCAACGCGTGGGCGCCGCAGGCCACCGCCATCGTCCGCCGTTGCCCGCCGCCATCGACGCTGCGGACCAATGCCGTAACCAGAGACAATCCACACTCCTTTGCCGCCAATGAGCCCGGATCGTGGCCTGCGGCGCCGGCGAACACAATTGTTTCCGAATTATGACAGACGAGCGAGGGCGGAATGGGTGCCGGGCGACCACCGCGGCAGTGTCTTACGGGGTCTTGTGGGTGGCAGCGCGACGGCGGGGTGGTGGCCCGTCGCTGCGCACGGCGAAGGCGCCGGCGATCGTCTCGACCCGATAACCGCAGCAAAATCGGGCGACAAAGGCGCGAGCGAAAGCTGCGTCGGCAAAATAAAAGGCGATCGCGTCGTTGACGACGCCAACGTTCCCGGCCGGCGCTGTGGCCCAACCCTCGGCGCTGCAGGTGTCGTCGAGCCAGGCGTGCATCAGGGCGAGTTGTTGTCCGAGCCCCTCCGGCGGCACCGCGATGCGCACCCGCACCGGATAGCGCCGCTCGGCCTCGCGCTGCTGATGGTGTGATGATCGAGCCATGCGACGTCTTCATTCATGTTTTGTTCCGAAGATGATTACCATGGCGTCGGCAGCCCTGTCGAGAGGCGGCGCAACCGCGTTCGACCGCGCGAGCCGCGCGGCTTGACCTCCGATTGCCCCCGCGTCAGGGTTGACGACACGGGTGGCTGGCGGGAGCAGGGCATGAGCGAGCCGCGGACAATCTCGATCGACATCAACGGGTTTCCCGCTCGGGTTTGGCAGAAAGGCGAAGGCCCGAAGCTCGGCTTTCTGGCCGGCTTTGGCGGGCTGCCACGCTGGATCCCGTTTCTCGACGCGCTGGCGCGTGAGCGCACGGTGATCGTGCCCTCTCTGCCGGGGTTCCCGGGCGGCGATCGCGGACATACCGTGCTCGACAGCCATCTCGACTGGGTTTTGGCGGTCCGGCAGCTGCTGCAAAAGGCCGGTCTCGACGGCGCCGACCTTGCCGGCGGCTCGGTCGGCGGCTCGTTCGTCGCTGAGATCGCGGCGATTTGGCCGCAAGCCGTGCGTCGGCTCGCGTTGATAGCGCCCTGGGGCCTGTTCGACGACAAGGAGCCGGCGACCGACCCTTGGGCGCAGCGTCCGCCCGAGGTGCCGGCGCTGTTGTGCGCCGATCCAGATCGCTGGAATGAGCTCAAGGCCGTGCCCGAAGGCGCCAATTCGCCAGAATGGCCGATCGAGCAGACCCGCGCCGCCGAGGCCGCTGCCCGCGCCTTTTGGCCGCTCGGCAACACCAGGCTCGAAAAACGCCTGCCGCTGATCGAGGCGCCGACCTTGCTGATCTGGGGCGCCGAAGACCGCATCATGCCGCGCAGCTACGCCGATCGTTTCGCCGGGGCTATCGCCGGCCACACCGAGATCAAGGTGATCCCCGGCACCGGCCATTTGGCCGAACTCGACAAGCCCGACGAGGTCGCCGCAGCGATCCTGCGCTGGACCGACTGAAGCATTTTCTCCGCCCGCAATCACCCGCCACACGAACATCAAGGCAGGGGGCGAATATGGCGACAGAAACGGCGGCCCGCCCGATCGAGGCTTGTTTGCTCGATTTGTTCCAACATCTGGGGATCGAGCGATCTCACATCGCGGCCGGTGGCCCGCCTTCGCTCCTCGACTGGTACAACTTGGCGACCCTCCATCCCGAACGGGTTGCGTCCCTGACCCTGATTTCTCCGCCTATCCTCAACACCGTCCCCCTTGCGGGTTTGGCCTCTCGGCTGCTGATTGTCGCAGGGGATCAAGGCGAGCTGGCACGCGGCGCGGCCAAACTCCTTGCCGATTTTCCGAGTGTGTCGTCACACATTCTGCGTGACTACGAATGGCATCCTTGGTCGGACGTCATCGCCGATCGTGGTGCAGAAATCGGCTCGGCAATGCTGGATTTTCTCGATCGCCATTCAATCCCGCCGACCGCGTTTTCCGAAACGGAAGGCGAGGTCGCGGGCATTTCTTACAGCATTCGCGGCGCCGGTCCGCCGCTCGTCTTGATGCCGCTCTCATTGGCGCCGTCGCAATGGCAACTCCTGATTGCGAGTCTCAGCGCTCGGTATTGCACGATCAGCCTGGGCGGGCCGCTCCTTGGCGTGGTCGGCGTCCTCGAAGAGCGGGGCCGCTCGAATTATCTTGCTGTTGTTCGAAACGTTTTGGATGTTGTTGCAATACGGCCGGGCGAGATGGTGCTCGAAATCGGCGGCGGGTCGGGGGTCGTCCTGCGCGAGATCGCGCGCCGCACCGCCGGCGCCAACCGCATCATCGACGTCGACATCAGCCCGTACCTGCTCCGCGAGGCGGCGTCCCTGGCAAGACAGGCGGGATTGGCCGATTGTATCACCTTTCAGGAGGGGCATGCCGAGGCGATCCCGCTTAGCGCCAACAGCGTGGATGTTGCGCTCTCGTTCACGGTAATGGAGGAGGGCGACGCCGACCGGATGCTTGCCGAGCTGGTGCGGGTAACGCGGCCGGGCGGCCGCGTCGCGGCCATCGTGCGTTCCCTCGACCTTCACCCCTGGACGAATGCAGCGCTAAGCCCGGCCGTCCGGGCCAAAGTCGACATGCCTGGAATGGGGGACGTTGCCCCAGCCGGGTGCGCCGACGCCTCTCTATATCAGCGCTTTCGTAAAGCGGGCCTCACCAGGTTGACCTGCTTTCCTCAGCTGTCCTCGGTCGACCCGCTCCAGATTTCTCGGATGGCCGTTATGAAGCGGAGAATTCTCGCAGCTCTCTCGGAAGAGGAAGGTGCCGAATGGGAATCTGCCGTCGCCCAGGCCGAAGCTGACGGAACGTTCTTTATCGCTACCCCCCATCACTGCGCGGTGGGCACCAAGCCGGGGTGACTGGACGTCGCATAAGTCGGCACTGCGAAGGGATTAACGGCGGCAATCGATTACCGAAAGGGAGCGTTACCGATGAAATTCGGGCTTTTCTACGAACACCAGCTGCCGCAGCCTTGGGGCGAGGATTCCGAGCTACGCCTTTATCAGCAAGCGCTCGATCAGGTCGAGCTCGCCGACCGGCTCGGCATCGATTACGTCTGGGAGGTCGAGCACCATTTCCTCGAGGAGTATTCGCACTCCTCCGCGCCGGAGGTGTTTCTCGCCGCCTGCTCACAGCGCACCAAACAGATCCGGCTCGGCCATGGCATTGCGCTGATGCCGCCCAAATACAATCATCCCGCACGGGTCGCCGAGCGGATCGCGACGCTCGACCTGGTGTCGAACGGCCGGGTCGAATGGGGCACCGGCGAGTCGGCAACGGCGGTCGAAATGGGCGGCTTTGGCGTCGATCCCGACGACAAGCGGGCGATGTGGCAGGAGGCGACCGAGCAGGCCGCCAACATGCTGGCGATGCGGCCATATCCGGGGTACCAGGGACGCTGGTTCGACATGCCGTGCCGCAACCTGGTGCCGAAACCGGTGCAAACACCACACCCGCCGATGTGGGTGGCGTGCTCGCGGCGAGAGACCATCCACTTGGCCGCACGTAACGGGCTCGGCGCCCTGACATTCTCGTTTCTCGATCCCGACCAGGCGGCGAAATGGGTCGAGGAGTATTACGACATCATCAAGTCGACGGAATGCGTGCCGATAGGCCATCGCGTCAACCCCAATATCGCGATCGTCACCGGCATGTCGTGCCATCCGGACGAGGCCGAAGCGGTCCGCCGCGGGCTCGACGGGTTCCGCTTTTTCGGGTACTCGCTCGGCTATTACGCATTGTTTGGCGAGCACATGCCGGGCCGGACCGACCTGTGGCAGCGCTTTCTGCAGGTCAAGGACCAGTTGCCGGATAATGCCGGGCGTGGCGGCATCGGCACCCCCGACCAATTGCGCGCACACCTCGCCCGCTACGAAAAGGCCGGCATCGACCAGGTCATGTTCATCCAACAGAGCGGCGGCAACCGGCACGAGGATATCTGCGAACTCGCTCGAAATTTTTGCGTCTCAAGTGATGCCGGAATTCAAGGAGCGCGAGCTGGTGCGTGCGGCGCAGAAGGAACGCGAGCTAGCGTCCTTTATCGAGGCGGCATTGGCGCGCAAGCCGCGAATGCCGCCCGTCGAAGACGCAAAAATCCCGCGCGTCGAAGCCTTCGGACGCAAGGCGCCTTCGCCGCTCCTCAATTCCGATCGCGGTGGGGCGATATCGATCCCGACCATCGATCCCCTGGCAGCGCGCGAAGGCGCACGGCCCTAAGCGAACGCGACCGGGCGGCTCGGGCGAAGGACTGAAACGTCAGGTTAAGTTAGGTACCCGCCGGGCGGCGTGCGGGATCAGCAGCAATTGGCCGGCGCTCGACGCCAGCCCGTCGACCCCCCGGCCAAGCCAGGGCCGGGCCCAGGGGTGACGGGCGGATGTGCCGGCTCGTTCCTGCTTGGTCTTCGAGCTTCTTATTTGACCGCTGAGAAATTGGTCGGCTGCAGGATGCTGTTCTCGACGCGGGCGACGATCGCGCCGTTTTTTTCGGTCTCGGCGCGTTTGGCGTGCCATTCGGGATCGGCCTGGAACGCATTCCATTTCTTTTCGCGGTCGGCGAGCGATTCCCATTTGAGCAGGTAATAGAGCGCCTGGTTCGAATTCGCCGATCGCCGTGGTCCAGAAGCCCGGCCTGTTCGATGCCGTGCCGCTTCCAGATCCCCAAGGTGATCGTGTCGAAGCGCTTGAGAAGGTCCGGCAGGCGGCCCGGCACGCAATGATAGACGCGCAGTTCGTAGAGCATGTCGGTTCCTCGCTTCTACTTTACCGATGAAAAGCTGGTCGGCTGCAGGATCGTGTTGGTGATCGACGCGACGATCTGGCCGTTCTTTTCGGTCTCGGCGCGGCTCCGAGACCCAGTCCGGATCGGCCTGGAACGCCGGCGAATGTTTGGCGTCGTTCGTCCAGCGACTCCCATTGAGCATGTAGTAAAGGTCCTGGTTCGACGGCCCGATCGCCACCGTCCAGAACCCGGCCTGGCGGATGCGGTGCTTTTCCCACAATGGCAAGGTCAAGGTGTCGAACCGCTTGATCAGATCGGGCAGGCGGCCCGGCACGCAGTGATAGACGCGCAATTCATAGATCATCTCGTCTCCTCCGGTATGCCGTGAGCCCACAGAATGCGTGCCGCGGAACGCCGCGCGGCAAGCGTCGCCGGTTCAGCCGAGCCGGGCTTCGACCCAGGCGGCGGCGTCGAGCAACGCCTCGTCGCCAAAGCGCGCGCCGACCAGCTGGACGCCCGAGCGGCAGGCCTTTGCCGCCGCTGCCGGCGGGCAAGGTCACGCACGGCGTCCATGCCAAGGTCCAGATCGCGTTGAAGCGCGCGTCGCCGGTCGAGTCCAGACCCCTCGGGCGCCTCGCCGACCGCACTTGGCGCCAGCAACACATCGAATTCGGCGAATACATCGTCGAGATGGCGGCGGAACATCTCCGCGGTCTCGATCGCCTCGATATAGGCGGCGAGCGGCAATGCCGCGGCCGGGCGTCAGCAGCCCGTCGCGCAATGCCGGACTGAGCTTGTCGCCGTGCACCTCGTATTCGTAGGCGTAGTTGCGCGCCGCCTCGAATGCGAAGATGCGACGCTGGTGCTCGAGGATGTCGGCCGGCGTCAGGCGTCACGTCCTTGACCGCCGCCCCCGCGGCGGCGAGCCGCTCGGCGGTGCGTTCGAGCAGTGCCTGGGTGTCGGCGTCGGCGTGGTCCCAGGCCGGCGTCCGGCAGAAGCCGATGCGCGGGGCGTCCGAGGCGCGGTCGACCGGGCGGCGCGGCTGCACCAGCAACGCCGCGCGCATCAGCGCGAGATCATCGAGGCTGCGGCAGATGATGCCGAGCGTATCGAGGTTGTGGCACTGCATCTTGATGCCGACCCGGCTGAACTCGCCAAAGCTCGGCTTGTAACCGATGACGCCGCAGAACGCGGCCGGCCGGATCGTCGAACCTCCGGTCTGCGTCGCGAACCCGACCGGCACCTGGAAATCGGCGACCGCCGCGGCCGAGCCGCTCGACGAGCCGCCCGGGCGTGTGCGCCGGGTTGTGCGGATGCACCGTTTCGCGCGGATGGCGGTTGGCGAATTCGGTCGTCACCGTCTTGCCGAGGATGACCCCGCCCGCCGCGCGGGTCAGCGCGACGCAGGCGGCGTCGGCAAAGGGCCGGTTGCCCCGGTAGATCGGCGAGCCGTGCTGGGTCGGCATGTCGTAGGTGTCGATGACGTCCTTGACCCCGACCGGAACGCCCTTGAGCAGGCCGGGCCGCCCGGCATGGTCGGCGGCGCGCGCCTGCGCCAATGCCAGCTCCGGATCCAGCCAAACCCAGGCCTTGACCGAGGCGCGGGCTTCGGCGCGATCGAGGCAATCGCGGACCAGCGTCTCGGCGGTCAGGCTGTCGGCTTCGAGGCGGGCCGCCGCCTCGCTCGCGGTCAGCCGCTCGGCGCCGCTCATCTCGCATCTCCCAACCGGCGCTCGACCCATAACCCGATCTCCAAGAGCCTGGCGTCATCGTGGCGGCGGCCGACCAGCTGGATGCCGACCGGCAACCCATCCGGCCCATGCCCGGCGGGGAGGGTGAAACAGGGCATGTGGAGCTGCGTCCACAGCGCGTTGAACACCGCCGAGCCGGTGTCGGCGAGCCCGCGCGGCGCCTGGCCGGGGGCCGGCAGGGTCAGGATCGCGTCGAACCCCGCAGCCCATTCCCGCGCGGCCATGCGCGCCTTTTCCGCCGCGCGGCAGGCATCGCGGAATTGTTCGAGGGTCAACTTGCGTCCGAGCGCGATCTTTTCCTCGCGCAACGCGTGGGCTCAGCAGGGCTTCGTGGCGGTAGAGTTCGGGCATGTGGTTGCGCAGCCCCTCGAAGGCGCCGAGGATTTGCTGGGTCTCGTCGGCGTCGGCGCATTCGCGCGGTAACGCGGCATCGGTCATTGTTGCACCGGCGGCGGCGAGCCGGTCGGCGGCGGCTTCGAGCACGGCCCGTCCTTCCGGCTCGGCGTCGTCCCAATGCGGGCCGCGGCACAGGCCGAGGCAAGGCGGGGTCTCCGGCATCGAAGGCGGCTCGTATGGGATCGCCATCATCGCTGCGCGGAACAGGGCGATGTCGCCGACCGAGCGCGCCATGATGCCGACCGTGTCGAGGGTCTCGGTGTTGATCCGCATGCCGGCCGGCGGGAACAGGCCAAAGCTCGGCTTGAACCCGACGACGCCGCAATAGGCGGCAGGGCGAATGACCGAGCCGCCGGTTTGGGTCCCGATCGCCAGCGGCATCATGAAATCGGCGACCGCTGCCGCCGAGCCGCTCGATGAGCCGCCCGGCGAAAAGGCCGGGTCGTGCGGATTCGATGTCGGACCGGGCTGGCGGTTGGCGAATTCGGTCGTCACCGTCTTGCCGAGCAGGATCCCGCCCGCCGCTTTTGGCAGCGCCGCCGCACTCGCATCGCTCGGCGGCCACCACCCGGTATAGATCGGCGAGCCGTAGGTCGCCGGCATGCCGGCAGCGTCGAAGATGTCCTTGATGCCGAACGGCACCCCGCCGAGCAAAGTCTTCTTCCCGGCCTTATCGAACGCCCGTGCGCTGCGCCCGCGCTGCCTCGCCGGCGAGATACGCCCACGCCCTTACTACCGGCTCGCGCTCGGCGATCCGTTCGAGACAGCTCGCCACCACCGCCTCCGCGGTCAGCCGCCCCCCGTCGATCAGGCGGAGGATATCGGTCGCAAACAAGCGGTGCGGTTCGACATTCGGCATTGGCGCGGTCCCCCAGGCGAGCGGCGGCACTCTATCACTCTATTTAGCCACAGCGCCGAGCAACCCGCATGCGCGAACTTTCCTTGACCTCCTTCGTGGTGGCCGGCGCGAGCGCGTCCGCTCCCGGCCGCTTGAACCGGTGATGACGATGACCGGCGACGGGATCGTCCTCGGCGGAACTCAGCGACGCGCTAAGACCCGGCTATGACCGAAGGTCTGGATAGCGAACGAAAATTTCCACGACACCTCCTGTCTGCGCCGAAGCGACCCCAAGGATAGGAGGTCAAGGGGCCAGCACTTGCACAGTGACGGCGACATCCGCGGTCGTGTAGCCGGGGGCTGAGGCGGTCAGGTGGATGGTCTGCGGGCCGGCCGCGATCGTGCCCTTCCAAGTCGTCGTCAAATAATAGGTGCCAGCGTTCGTGTTGGTGTTGCTGACTGTGAAGTTCAAGTTATCGCTGGTCCAGGTGACGCCGCTGGCCAGATTGCCGATGGTCCCGTCTTCTTGTGAGACGACCAGGGAATAAGCGATCGTCACCGGCGGCGAGTTATCGTAAACCGGCCCCACTTGGGTGGTGCTGACAAACATTTCCTGCGCCGCCATGGTGCCTGTCACGGTGACGGTCAACGGTTTGGATGCGGGTGTATAGCCTGGCGCTGAAGCAGTGATCGTCATAGCCTGAGGGCCGGGAGAAATGATGCTATTCCATTTGGTATGAAGATCGCCAAAAAAATCGGTATAGAAATCGGGGTTGTTAACCGACCAAGTAACTCCGGATACCTTTGCGCCGGTGGTGGCGTTGACCGGCGAGAGGGCATCAACGACCGTGCCATAGGCAGCGGTGTTAGCGATGGAGGATTTCCCGATGACGTTGATTGTCAGCGTGCCTGTGGCCTGAGCATGGGCCGCCGGGAGGACGAGTGCGGCGAGTAAGAACAGGCGTTTTAACATGTCACGTTCCTCGAAAAGATGGTCCCCGCGCCAGAAGTTTGGCAGCGAAATGTTTCCCGCAGATTAAACTTCGATCACCTCCCAAGAATCACAAAGAATCTGGATAGTGTTACTGCACCGATCGCAGACCTTTAGTTGATTTTTAATCTAAAAGCGGCGGAGGTTATTCGCGCATCCAGGTCGCGATTAGAGAAAAAAACTTACTAAGTGCTGTTATCGCTGCGGGAAAGTAAACGCGGCGAGTATCAATTTATAGTTGGGGAACCGGCGTCTGGCCTCAACACTCGATCAACAGCTTCCCCTCCTGCCTCGCAAGCAACGCACTAGCCGCTACGGCGCTCGATTCGAACTAGCGTGGGACTGAAAGGCACGCGGCGCATTCCGGCTTTCTCCGAGACCGGGCATGTCCACTTCACGCCGGATTGATTTCCTCGGCATGGCGGAGAAAGCGCCGGTTCGGGGCGCTGCGCGGGCGGGTCGCAAGACGCTCGTGAGCGAGCGACAAGGCGACGTCACGCTGAGCGGCGCGGACCGCCGCCTCGGTCAATGTCCAGTCGACGACGTCGCGTTGCGCGTGGCTGCCGCCGATCTGCCATAGATCGACGCGAACCGGCAGCAGCAATTCGACCGCCTCGGCATAGGCGCCGCGGTGGAACGCGGCGAGGCCCTCGACCACCGGAATCCCGACGGTGCGATAGAGGCCGGCCGCTTCGACGCCGCTGGCCGCCGTCTGCTGCATTGCCTCGAGCCGCCGCTCGACCCGCGCGACCTGGCCCGAGCGCAACTCGGCCATCGCGGCGTGGATATCGGCGAATACGAGACATTTCCCGTCGGCGTGGTGCTCCCACAGATCCGCTTGCTCCCGCCAGCGCTCGCCGATGTCAACGCCGAGCGTGTCGAGCCGCCACAGCAGTGCCGTGGCGTTGGTGAGGCTGAGCGCAAGAGCGCGTTGCGTGGCGCGCATCGGCCCGTCATAGAGCGCGAGCGCGGCGTCGTATTGTCCGAGTTCGAGGTGGAACAATGCCTTGTGCCACCAGATATGGACCTGGTTCATGTGGCCAGGGGTCGACCACAGCGCCTCGCGCGCCGCCATCCACCCCAACCCGTCTTCCGGGCGCCCGGTCATTTCCATCACGTGGGCCACGGTGTGATGCGGCCAGAAACTCAACGGTTCGAGTTCGGCGGCGGCGCGTGATTCATCCTCGGCGCGGGCGTAATCGCCGGCTTCCTCCGACCCGAACCCGTGGAAAGCCAGCAGGGTGCCGTAGCCCAGGCTGGTCCTTGGACCACAGTGGCAAGGCGCGCGCCGACCGATCCCGCACCCAGTGGAAGCGTCCGAGGAACCCGTCGATCAGCGCGGCAGCCTGATGCGCCACAAGGTCGAACGGATAATGCATCAGATGGCGGTCGAGCACCGCAACAGCGGCGGCCCGGGCGCCTTCGACCAGATGTGACAGGGCGGCGAGGTGGGCTTGCTCGCGTTCGTTCAACCGCAAGGGCCGGGCGGTTTCGACCAATGCCGTGGCCTGGGTCATCAGGCCAGGGTCATTGGCCAGGCCCAGCACCCAAGCCTTTCCCAGATATGCCATCGCGAAGTCGGGCGCGGCCTCGCGTGCCGCGTCGAACAGACCGATAGAGTCGCCGTGAACCAGGTTGAACGCCCGCACCGCCTGATCGTATGCGGCTACCGCCTCCGCCGTCGCGCCGGAGAGGTGATGTCCCTGGGCATCCTGGATCATGGCTGGCTCCATTGCTTTCGAACGCGGATTCTCAGCTTATCTTGTGCCGTGTTGGGCCGTCGGTCCAATCGTCATGCCCGGCCTCCACGGAAACCGGCACATGTTATGCCGCGGCTCGTGGCTGGCCAGGTCAAGCCCGGCCATGACGGTCGAGTGGAGCGTGTACCGAAAGAGTTCGATCGGCGGGATGGAAACGCACCTCAATAGCTGGAGATCTCGATCGAGTTCTGATCCGGGTCGTCGATATAGACCGATTGGATCGTGCCGATCGCCCCGGCGCGCGGCCCCTGCATCCGAACCGGCACGCCGCATTGTTCGAGATGGGCCGCGACCTCGCCCATCGGCGCCTCGGTGATAAAGCAGATATGCGCCGGCATCCGCTTCTCGCCGCTCATCGCCATCGGCGCCGCCGGCGGCATCGAGGTGGATTTTCTGCTGGCCGAAATGCAGCGCGGCGCGGCCTTCGCCCATGCTCTCGATCTCCATGCCGAGCACGCGCTTATAGAACTCCACACTGCGGTCGATATCGGCGACGGTGATGTTGAGATGGTCTATGCGTTCGATCTTCATGGGCGGCCTCGTCGGTTTGCGGAGGTCTACAGCTTGCCACGAAGCGTAGTTTTGGGCCAGCCCAACCGCGGCGGCCGATCAAGTTGCGGCTTTGACGAAGCCCGGCTGCTGCGACGGCGCCCGTGAGAAGGCAAGCGCCTATCGCCAGGAGGTCGCGCTAATCGACCGTTAGCGTGAACTGCGAATTCGCGGAGCCGACCTCGCGGCGAACGAAGATGATCTTGCCCGACAGCTTATGGGTATCGATGATCGTCAGAAATTTGAAACCCGGACCACCTGAATCCGATAGCTGCAGTCCGCCGCTTCCCGAGGCGAACTGTGCATCGGTGCCGGCAAAGAGGCCGAGATTGGTGCCGGAGGTATTGTTCTCGAACGCGATCTTCAAGACGGCGTGAGACTCTGTATCGACCGGCATCCCGGTGACGAGATACTTACCGCTGCTTCCAACAGTACCCGTTATGGTAAACATGGTCGGCTCCCGATTGGGCCAAGACTAGGCGGCAGACATTTGCCGCAGCCATATCCATACGCCCACGCCCAGCAGTATGGTTCCGGGAAGGGGCGCGGGTGTGAGGCGGTTCACACTTCGCCAAATTTTTTGTTAGGGGGCAGATCACTCCGCGAAGGCCGATTGCGAGGGAACAACGGGCGCTCGCGAGAAAACGTTGCGATTCACGAGGACGCTGTTGACGGTTCCGGCGGGTTGCGCCGCAGGTTGCGGGCGACTATCATCTTCGCTTGGGCGGGAGTCGCCCCGGTCGGAGCGTAGCGCAGCCTGGTAGCGCATCAGCATGGGGTGCTGAGGGTCGAGAGTTCGAATCTCTCCGCTCCGACCATTTTCTCAATGGGTTATGCAAGCCTGGCAACTGTCGTCTGGTGCTCAGCAACCAGATAGCAACCCCTTGCGGTAGGCGCGTGCCCTTCGAGGGACTGTCAGGAATTTCGTGCGGAGGTTTGCGCAGAATCGGAGGAAAGGGGCCCAACGATGCCGCGACGCAAAGACCCTCGCATACCCGACGGCGTCGGGGGGCAGGGCGGCTCGGCGAGGCTGGAAGATATCCGGAACCGGTTTGGTGAGAGAGCTAAAGGACAGCTATATCGCCCGCCCGCGGGAGGCTGGCCCCGACATTCTTCACGTGTCGCTTGGCGCATTGTCAGGTGCCGCATCCAGCTAACCCGATGCCGACAATTTGACGGTGCCACACAGGTTCCGTTGCCGAAGACGCGGCCACCTGGAGTACAAAGAAAGCGTCAAGGCTCCAGTCCAGTCTTCGCGCTTTTCGTGGTGGACACGTGTACGAATTCCACCTGCTCAACGTCGGCGATGTGTTCGACGGCTTTGGCGGCTCGAAGCATCCGCTGGAGGTCGGCCGCGACTTCGCGACCGGCGCCAAGCAGAAGAACCCGACCGCGAGTTTGGTGATCCGGCATATCACCCCGATGAGCACTCGCGATCGCGAGTGCGATATCCATGACGCGGACGCCTGGCGCTTGATCTGCCGCTGCATCAATGGTGGTGAGCAGGATGCCACTGCCGAGATCCCGCTGTCCGCCGAGGAGGGCTGAGGTCATGGCCCTAGAAACCGAAATCAGCACCCGCTTTGCCGTACATACGTGGACGATCGGCATTCTCGCGGTGTTGGTCGTCGCGGTCCTCGGCATGCTTTTCGGGCTGCAACAACGACTCGGGGATATCCGCCAGCAGCTAGGCCAGATCAACGGCCAGCTCGCGGTCATCACCAACCACGTCGTGCTCAAATGAGCGAGCCGGCCGCGCCGACCGCGCTGGAACGCGATCAGGCGTCGTGGAGACTTCTGCAGGCGCAGATCAGGATGGCTGAGCGACAGGGCCGCTCGGAGCCGTGGCAGGCGATCGCCATGATCTTGTTGGCCGCGGCGGCAATCGCTGCGGCGGGCGGCATAGCGGGTCGACTTTGGCCGCCGCAGTCGCAGCAGATCACCGTGCATCTCGATCAGCCGCTCGTCGTCAAGGTGGAACCGAAATGAGCGAGCCACGTGATCTCGACCTGCGGGCTCAGATCAACCGCATCGACCGCGACCAGGCCGAAGTTCAGAAGCTCTTGGCCGAAACCCGCAAATTGACCTCCGAAGCCCGCAAGCTCGACCGTGAGCGATGGCTGTCGCCGGCGCTGGCGATCGCCAACGTCATCGGCGGCTTGCTCGGCGTCGCCGCGTTCACCGCCAAGCTGATCAGCTAACCGAAATGAGATCGTTCGCAACCAATGCGACGCGCCACGAACGCGAGATCACCAAAGTGCTCGGCGTCACTGACGCGGGCCTAGAGGTTCTCCTCAAGCACGCGCGCACCGGCCGGGTTGGCGGCAATGCCTGGCCCCGGCTGATGCGCCAGGGCCTCGTCAATGGCGATGGCCTCACCGATGCCGGGCGCGAGATCGTGCGCAAGGCGCGAGCGATGGGGTACTGACATGAACGCTGAGCGCCGCCGGCAGATCGGCAAGATCGAGCGGCTAATCAGCGAGGCCAAGGATCAGCTCGATAGCGTCCGCGCCGACGATCAGGAGGCTCTCGACCGCCCGCCCGAAGGCCTGCGGACGAGTCAGCAGGATCAGGCCATGCAAGAGGCGATCGACGCCCTCGACAGCGCATTCGAGGACCTCGAAAGCGCCGAGGGCGATCTCGCCGCGGCGCGCGGCGGTGATCCATAAGCTATTGAATTTCCGAGAAAAATACCTATATATTTTGTATAGGAACCGTCCCTTCCAGGAGCATCCTATGAGCGAGCACGCCATGACCGGCGCCGACATTCGCCAGCAAGCCGAATTGCAGCGGATGCTCGAAGAGACCAAAAAATTCGTTGCCGAGCAGCACAAGCTGATGGCCGAAGCCGCCAAGCTGGACAAGGAGCGCTGGTGGTTCCCCTGGCTGCAACTGCTGACGATCACGATCTCGAGCGCCGCGATCGGCGCGGTCGTCGGCCGCCTGTTCCACTAACGGAGTCTCACGATCCCTTCCAAGGAGCAACCCGATAGCCAACCGAAAGGCCCCGCTGGTCCGAGCGGTGCCGCTGCGGCTGATCGATCCTGATCCCGACCAGCCGCGCAAGGAATTCGACCCCGCCGACATTGCCGAGCTCGGCGCCTCGATCCGCGAGAATGGCCAGATCCAGCCGATCACCATCATGGGCGTGGGCCGACGATATCGCCTGCGCACCGGCGAGCGGTGCTACCGGCAACACCTTGGCGAACATCGACTCCTGCGGCGTTCCGCCCTCGGCATTGCTGATCTCCGTGGCCACGGTGCGCAGGGTCTGGTAGTCGGGACACTGGTTGAAGCGGATCGCCTCGAACAGCCGCTGTTGCCCGCGCGGGGTCGGCTTGAATCGCGACATAGAAGGCCTGGGTGGCGTTCAGCTCTCGGCTGTGCATCAGGTCCTGATATTTCGGCAGCAGCCGCAACAGCGAGGTCCGGTCGATCACCTTGTGCGCCAGCATGCCGAGCCGCTTGGCGGCGGCCTCCCTGTGGCATCAACTTTTTGGCCGGAATTATCAAGCGGGCTGCCCGACAGCGCCCATCTCGGCGCGCTGAAAATCTCCGGTTCGCCTGTCGCACGAGACGTGAGAGGTTTCGGCGCCGGCAAGTTCCGCCGTTGCTGGCAGTGTACCCGCTCGGCGGCCGTTCCCCGGCTGTCCTGCCGTCACGGGTTACGGGCACTGGGGGAAGCATGGCTTACACATTGGGCTAGGCGGCACGCGCAATCGGCAAGGCCAAGCCGACGATCGCGTGGGCGAACCGGCCGGCTCTCTGCAATGCGCTCTGACGACGGCTCCTGGCAGATCAACCCGGCCGAGCTGCATCGGGTTCACCCTTCTGCCAGTGAGCACAACGGCACGATGTTACGAGATCTGCCGGGCACGCCTGCCGGTGACGCGCTGACGGAACGTGACCGGCTCGTGGCGGAACAGGCCGAGAGGATTTGGGATCTGTGCGCCCGGCTTGATCGCAGCGAGGCCGAACGCCGGCAGTTGAGCGAGCTGCTGACCGGCCTCTTGACGCACCGGCAGATCGGGGGCGTGCCGGCGGTGCCGGCCCGGCGCGGCTGGCGAAGCTGGTTCAGGTGGTGAGCGCCGCTTCGTCAAAGCCGATGACCTCGCCCATGGGTGGGGCGGCCGCCTTTGGCGGCGGCATCGTCCGAACAGCGGCCTGCAACATGTCGACCGTCTGCTGCAACGCGGCGATCGCCGCGGTTGTCATGCTGGCCAGGTGCGACAGATCGGGCGGCTCGGTCGGCCGATCGCGGCCCGATGGATGCACGATGTTGTGGCAGAGATCGACGCACTCGCTGCAGATGTGGACGGTCGGGCCGGCGATCAGCTTGGCGACCTCGTTCTGCGACTTGCCGCAAAAGCTACAGAACAGCGTCATGGGCAACCCCTCACCTTTTCAACCACTTTCGATTTGAAGCCCGGCTTAGAACCTGATCCAAAAGCCTACTTCGCCTAATCATCAATAGCCACTGACCGCCTTGGAATCCACAACAACCCCTCAGCCTTGTCGGCGGGAACCGCTCCTCATGCCCCCATTTCGGCCATTGCCCGACGCGAACCTAAGGGTCGGCACGGGGTGGATTTGCGACGGTCTGCTCTGCAACGGTGAGACCATAAACCGGACGTTCGCCTGGTGGCGCGATCTGGCCGAGCCCTGGCGGAAATCCCAGCCCCGTGATATCGTTTCGAAAGGTTAATAACGTTCGCGTTTCTACCAGCGCGTGAGTCCCGCCGTCGTCTCTCTGGTCCGAAGGAGAGAACAATGGACAACTTCCCCGAACAGTTCGAGGTTCACGGCACCGTCACCGGCCACGAAGGCCGTCCGGTGGAGGGTGCCAGAGTTGTCGTCTGGCATCGAAGGCTGCGCGACCGCCGGGAACTCGTTGCCGGAGAGACGGACGAACGGGGCGGCTACCGCGTCCGGTTCCACCATGAAAAGTCGCCCGAGCGGCTGCTGATCGAGGTCGAGGCGCATGGCGGCGGGTTGCGCGAACCGTTGCGCTCGGCCCTCACGCCGGCAGCTGCCGATCTGCAGGTTGATCTGAACGAGGACGCGCCCGACACGTCCGAATGGACGACGCTGACCAACGCAATTCGCCCGGCGCTGGAGGGCTTGCAGCTTGCGAGCCTGGTGGAGAATGACAGCCACCGTGATGTGTCGTTCCTGGCGTTGGAGCTGGCGACGGGGACCGAGACGATCATGCGCGTGCTGATCGCCGCCCGGCTGGAGGCGGCGTTCGGCATCGCCGCGCCCGCGTTCTACGCCTTCGTCCGCCAGCGCATCCCGTCGGCGATACCCTCCCCGCTGCTCGACGCCAGCGACAATTTCACGTTAATCGACGCGCTGGTGCATCGCATCGCATCGCTGATCTTTGGCCTGTCGTCGCAGACGCAGACGCAGGTGCTCACCTCGGCCATCGCGCTCAATCGCATCGGGCCACAGTTCACGGCCCAAATTCCGCAGCTTGTCGCCGCCTTGCAGGCGCAGCGCGCGACCGACCTGCTCAATCAGCCCTATCAGATCGGCAATACGACGCTCGGCCAGTTGCTCAGCGTCGCACAGCTTGCGCCTGAGAAGCAGACAGCGTTCGCGCAGGCGCTGACTGTCAATACGAAGTCGATGCGCGCGTTCTGGCGCACGTTGGGGGACGGCAGCCACGGGCTCACGGCGGCGGAGGCGTCGGCGGCCGAGCGTACCCTGTCGCTCGGCGCGTTCGTCAAGAACGATACCGGGCTCGTCCAGAGCTTGATGCAGCGATTCACCAGCGGCGCGATGACCGACAACGCCGATCTCGCGAAGCTCGGCGTGAACGACTGGATCGCCCTGGTGAACGCGAGCGGCGGCCCGCCGCCGGGCATCAACGCCGCCGGCGCGCAGAGCCCGGCGGAGGTGTTCGCCCGCGTGATCTACACCCGCGTCACGCGCGCCTATCCGACCGCCGCGCTGGCCGGGCGGATCGCAACGGGCGCATTCGTTCCCGCGGTGCTGCAAGCGCCGATGCAGCAGTTCTTCACCAACAATCCGTCGCTCGAGCTAGTGAAGGACACGCTCGCGATTTTTCTCGCGAACGCCGGCGACAAGGCGTTCGCCGGTATCTCGGCCGCCGACAAGCCGGCGGTGATCGCGCAGGCGCGGGCCTTCCAGCGCGTTCTGCGAATTGCCCCCGGCGTCGATGCCGCACAGGCGCTGCTGAAGAACAATATCGGTTCGGCCACGCGGATCGCCACGATGGGCCGCCAGCAATTCCTGACGGCGGCGACCAAAGCCGGAATCACGGCGCGCGAGGCTGGCACGATCTTCAACGCTGCCGAGGCACGCTACGCCGGTGCCGTCTCGCTCTATACCCAGTTCAACCGCGGTGCGATCGGCATCTGGCCAGCCGCGCTCGGCAGCGTCACCGACCTCAATCAGCCGACACAGCAGGCGATCGCGCGCGACGATTTGCTCGCCACGCTGTTCGGCTCGCAGGATTACTGCGCGACCGACGATTGCACGAGCGTGCTCAGTCCCGCCGCCTATCTGTGCGATTTGCTGCTATGGCTCCGCAATCACCCGCAGGGGGGCGGTACTGCGCTCGACGTGCTCGATGCGCGCCGTCCGGACATCCGCCACCTGCTGCTGAACTGCCCGAACAGCGATACCGAGCTCCCGTACATCGACCTGGTGATCGAGCTGCTGGCCGACGCGATCAGCCCGCCGGCCGATCCTAATTCGACGATCAATCCGCCGTGGAAGCAGACCACATACGACGCCACACAGGCGAGCCTTGCGGCGTCGCCGCAATACTTCAACCAGGGCGCATTCGTCACCCTGTACGACGCCAATTACCCGCACACACTCCCGTATAGCGCCGGTCTCGACGAGCTGCGCACCTATGCGCAGCAGCTCGGTGTGGCGCTATGGCAGGTGCGGAAGGCGCTACTGCCGCTGCACGCGCCGAGTGTCGCGGCGCAGTCGGCGGTAGCGGCCGAGCGCTTCGCAATGACCCCGCGGCAAGCGTCGCTGATAACGACGCCAAATCTGATCGCCCCGCCGGCGGCGTGGAACACCGCGACCCCGGCGAACGATCTCGTGGCGGTACCGGCACTGCTGCAAGCCGCCTCATTCACCTATGAATTGCTGATCGAACTGATTGCGGTCGCCTGGGTGCAAGGTGGGCTCAACATCGCGCTGACCGGGCTCAACGATCTCTGCGACACAAGCGCGCAGACGCTGTCGCCTGCGCCGCTGGACGCCGGATTCCTCGATCGCGCACATCGGTTCCTACGGCTGTGGCGCGCGACCGGCTACAAGATGTGGGAACTCGATCTGCTGCTCAACGCGACGGCGATCGCGAATGGTACGCTCGACCAGGCGGCGCTGACAGCGATCGGCGCTTTCTGCCAGCTTCAGGATGCTACGCATCTGCCGGTGGATGCGCAGCTTGCGCTGTTCGCGCAGATTGACACAGCTGCGCACCGCGATCCGGATGGAACGACGACGACCTCCTTCTACGCGCGTGTGTTCCTGAACCCGGCGGTCACGGCGACCGCGCCGGACGCCGATCTCGCCGCGCTGCCGACAGGAGGCGCGATCGCCGATCCGATGCTCGCTCACCATCTGCCGGCGATCCAGGCGGCGCTGAATGTCTCGGCGGCCGACGCAGCGACGCTGTTCGGGCTGACCGACAACACGCTCACGCTCGACAATCTGAGCCTGGTCTACCGCGTCGCGACGCTCGCGACCGTGGCTAAGCTGTCGATCTCGCAGCTTATCGCCGTCGCGCAGTTGCTCGATCCGACCGCCGCCAACGCCACCGCCGCGCTCGCACCGCTGTTCGCCGGTCCGGCGGCGACGCTGAGCTTCCTATCGAAAGCGGCGTCGGTGCAGCAGCCGGGGTTCTCGATCGATGCGCTGACTTACATCCTGACGCCGCCGCCGTGGACAACGACGACGCAGATGACGACCGCGCAGATCACCGCCGCGCTGCAAGCGGTGCAAGCCGCAGTGGTCACCGCCGCCGGGGTGAACACCGACGGCAGTGTGATCGCCGCCGTCGCGGCGAGCGCGCATCCGACCGGTGCGGCAGCGCTCGCCAATGACGTGACCGCGCTCATTCTCAAGACGCTGACTGTGCCCGGCACGGGCCAGACGCCGCTCGCGGTGCTGGAGGATCCGGCATTCGCGCCCCTAACGGCGCCGCCGGCGGTCACGCAGGCGGCGTTCCCTAACCAGTTCCTGGCCGTCACCTTGTTCGACAAGGTAGCGGTGATCGCGCGCACGCTGAAGCTGGTTGCGAACGAGTTGCAATGGCTGATGGCGAATGCCGCCGCCTATGGCGGGCTCGATTTCACCCAACTGCCGGTGACGGCGGCGCAGGCCGCGCTGGCGCTCGGGCCCACACAGACGATGCTGCTCGCGGTGAAGCTGAAGCGCCTGTTTGTCGCCGCACCGCCCGCTTCGGCGATTCAGACCCTGTTCGACGTGATCGGCGGCGTGAGCGGCGGTACACTGACGACGGCGCAGGCGCAGGCCGGCCTCGCCACAATCTCCGGCTGGCCGCTAGCAGACATCGTCGGCTTCGACGGCGCGCTCGGGCTGACCGCTGCCGACTATACGCAGCCCGCCGCCTATGATGCCCTGCGTGTGCTGGAGGCAATGGCGACGACGATGCTGGCCAGCGGCGCGCAGCTTGTCGGCTGGGGTGCGACGCCTGCCGACGAACCGAGCGCCGAGACGGCGGCCGCCTCCGCGTTGGCCGTGCTGAAGGCGAAATATCCGGACAGCAACGCCTGGCTTACGTTCGCGCCCACGCTCACGAACCCGCTGCGCGAGCGGCGTGCGGCCGCCTTGTCCGACTATCTGATTGGCCAGCGCGACGGCGGCGGAAACCTGATCTACGGCGACAGCAACGGGCTGTTCGATCACTTTCTGATCGATACGCAGATGACGTCCTGCCAGGTGACGTCGCGCATCGTGCAGGCGTACATTGCGGTGCAGATCTTTGTCGAACGCTGTTTGATGAACCTCGAGGCGCCGAAGGTCGTCGTCGACCTCAATGCGGACGACACCTGGAGCCAGTGGGAATGGATGAAGCGGTATCGCATCTGGGAAGCGAACCGCGAGGTGTTCCTCTACCCCGAAAACTGGTTGATCGAATCGCAGCGTCCGAACCGGACGGAGATCTATCAAAAGTTCGAGCAGGTAGTCCGGCAGGGCGAGAGTACGGCGGACTACCTGGAAACGACCGTGCTCGATTACATAACGGCGCTCGACGGTCTGGCGCATCTCGTCGTCACCGGCACCTGCACCGATCCCAAGACCGGCACGATTCACGTCGTGGCGCGTGCGCCATCCGATCCGCCGACCTTCTATCTGCGCAGCTACATCAATTTGGCCTGGACTGGCTGGGCGATAATCCAGCTCGACATCAAGGCGCGGCAAGTGGTGCCCGCGGTGTTCCGCGGCCGGCTCTGCCTGTTCTGGCTGATCGTGAAGGTCAAGAACGATCCCACGCAGACCTTGCCGCCAGCGCAGCAATCGTCATCCACGCCCAATCAGGTCGCGAAATACGTGGCACTCGGCGTTTCCGCCAGCATGTTCCGCAACGGCGCCTGGGCGCCGGTGACAGGGGCAAAGGGAACGCTGTTCGACAAGGTGATTCTGGCATCCGATTGGCCGGTCTTTTTCCCCAATATCGGCGAGACGACCACCAACGACCCGGCGACCTTCGAATCGCTTTACAGCGTCAAGGTCCAGACGACGGCCGCTTCTGGCTACGGCAGCAGCCTGCTCGTGGACGTGTTTCGGCTGGGCGACTACCAGGCCGGCGGCAACGCGCAGGGAGGCTGGATCGATTTCGAGTTGGGGAGGGCGCTGCACCTGGGCCGCGCGGTGTACGACGGCCGGTTCAACGATCTCGAACTGAACAATTCGGTGCCGGTGTTCAACGGTACGACGACGGTCGGTCTGCTGGCATACGCGCAAGCGAATTACGGCCCCGACGCGCTGCCGCTGCTGCCGCTCACGGCACCCGATCCCGACCTGACCGGCGAACCGAACCTGAACCCACAGGACGGCGCACTGATGACGCAGCCGGCTAATCCGTCCGGGCCAGCCAATCAGACCTTGTCGCTCACGTTCACCTCGATCAGCGCACTCGAACAGAATGTCGTGCCGCTGCTCAATAAGGCTTCAGTGCCGTACCGCGCGGTCGGCCCGGATACCGACCTCACGTTCGATCCCACGACCTATTTCTTCTATCAGGACAACCGCCGCGCCTATTTCGTCGAAAGCCAGCGCGTGTACTGGACCGGAAGCTGGTGGTCGCCTTCGCCGCCATCGTACCCGAACGACGTGCCGTTCCAGGTCCGCTATGTGTTCCATCGATTCTATCACCCGTTCACCGGGCTGTTCTGGAACCAGCTCGCCGGGGGTGGCTTCCCGCTGCTCTACGATCGCAACCTGCAGCTCAACCCCGACCAGATCGACCCCAGCGGCGCCGACGTCTTCAGCTTCGGCACCACCTATACGCCCAATGTGCCGCCGGTCTGGTGGGACCACGACGACGTAACAGGTGCGGACCGGGAGTTCCTTGACTTCGGCTACAGCGCTTCCTACTCCGTCTATAACTGGGAGCTGTTCTTCCACATCCCGCTCTACGTCGCCGGACTGCTCAGCGCGAATCTACAGTTCGAGGACGCGGAAACCTGGTATCGTTACATATTCGACCCGACACTGCAGGGCACCGATCCGGTGCCGCAGCGTTTCTGGATTCCAAAGCCGTTCTCGACGCTGACCGCGCCCGCCATTCTCGCGCAGCGCATCAACAATCTGCTGCTCGCCGTGAACAACGGTGATCCGACCGCGGTGGCCGAGATCACGTCCTGGCGGAACGATCCGTTCAATCCGTTTGTGCTCGCCGATCAGCGGCCGGTCGCCTACATGAAGCGCACGGTGATGTCCTACTTGGACAACCTGATCGCCTGGGCCGACAACCTGTTCGCGACGCAGTCGCGCGAAGCGCTCAGCGAGGCGACCCTGATCTACGTCACGGCGTCGGAGATCCTCGGTCCGGCGCCGGCGGCAGTCACGCCGCCCGCACGCGCCGATGAATCATACGACCAACTGGAGCCGAAGCTCGACGCGTTCGCAAACGCGATGGTCGAAATCGAGAACGTGATCGGCGGCTCCGGCGGCGGCGGATCGGGCGGCGGATCGGGCGGCGGGATGCCGATGGCGCACACCTTCTATTTTAAGATTCCGCCCAACGCGACGCTGCTCGGTTACTGGAGCACGGTTTCCGACCGGCTCCACAAATTGCGGCACTGTCAGACGATCGGCGGCCAGCCGCTGACGCTCGCGCTGTTCGATGCGCCGATCGATCCGGGCTTGCTGGTCGCCGCGCAAGCGGCCGGCGCAGACCTGAGCAGCGTGCTGGGCGGGTTGTCGGTCGCGCTGCCGAACTATCGCTTCACCTCGCTTTATCCGATCGCATCGGACTATGTGAATGCGGTGCGCGCTTACGCCGCGCTGCTGCTGACGGCGCTGGAAAAGAGCGACGCCGATCAGCTTGCCGTGCTGCTTGCGACGAACCAACTGCAGCTTCTCCAGGCCGCCGACCAGATTTTCACTCTCGAGATCACGCACGCGCAAGATGCGATTGATGCGCTGACCGCTTCGCTCGCGGCGGCACAGCAGAAACTCACGTTCAACACCACACAGCCGTTCATGAACGACGGCGAAAATACCGACGACCAGATCAGCCAGTTGTTCATCGCCAATTACGCCATCGTCGCCACCGGATTCGGCATCGCCGCGATCGGCGCGATAATTCCGGACTTCATGTTCGGGGCCGCCGGGTTCGGCGGCTCGCCAACCGCCAACGCGGCCGAGGGCGGGAAGAACGCGCACGACAGTTCCTCCGCCGGGGCCAATCTCGGCAAGGCGGTGGCGCGCGCACTGGAAAAGGCGGCGGCCCGGGCGCGCCGTCAAGGCGCTTATCACCGCCGTCAGGATATCTGGAACGAGACCGCAGCCGAGACTCGGCATACCATCGACGAAATCAACGCGAGGATCCAAGGCGCGCAGATCGCCTTGCAGATCGCCCAACAGAAGCAGGCAAACCATCTGCAGCAGGAGACACTGCAACAGACACAGATCGATTTCCTGACTGGCAAGTTCACCAACCAGGCACTGTACGACTGGATGGCGGGCCAACTCGCCGCGACCTATTTCCAGGCGTACCAGCTCGCCTACAAATTATGCAAGCAGGTCGAGGCTTGCTACCAGTACGAACTCGGCGAGCAGGGCACGTCGTTCATCGGCTTCGGCTATTGGGACAATCTGCATAAGGGCCTGCTCGCCGCCGTGGCGCTCCACGCCGATCTGCGCCGCCTCCAGTCGGCCTATCTCGACCAGAACCCGCGCCGTTATGAAATGAGCCGGTTCATCTCGCTGAATACGCTCAACCCAGCAGCGTTCCAGACGCTGCTCGCCACCGGAAGCTGCACGTTCGATGTGCCGGAGTTGCTGTACGACAACGATTACCCCGGCCATTACGACCGGCATCTCGTGCGGGTAAGCGTTTCGGTCGTCTATCCGGGCGCGGGCAAGTTCGACAACGTAAAGGCCAGCCTGACCATGACGGCCAACAAGGTCCGCACCGCCACCGATCTCGGCGCGGGCTATGCGGAAGCGCCGGTCGGCGCCGATCCGCGGTTCGTCTACACCTATGGCGCTGTGCCGCAGAAGATCGTGATGGGCAACGCCCAGGACGATCCCGGCCTGTTCGAGAACCAGATCCATTATCAGATCACCGATCCCCGCTATCTGCCGTTCGAGGGCACGGGCGCCATCAGCAGTTGGACTTTCGAAATGACGGAAGCGTCCAACGAGATTGACCTCACGACGGTCGGGGACGTGGTGCTGCATTTCTACTACACCGCGCTCGACGGTGGCGGCGCATTAAAGGCGGCCGCGCTGGCCAACAACGCCGCGCTGATGCCGGCGGCGGGCGCCAAGGTGTTCAGCGCACAAAACGACTTCTCCGCCCCGGCGGCGAGCGCGGCCAATCCGTATCCGCTCGCGCCCTGGGCGGCTTTCTTCGCGCCTGCCGCCGGCGGCGATCAGGTGCTGACGTTGTCGATCGCGCCGGCGAAGTTCCCCGCCTGGACGCGCGGCAAGACGATCTCGGTCACCAGCCTGACGGTGCTCGCACTAAGCTGGAACGCGACGTCGCTGGTGGTCGAGCCGCAAGCGCCGCTGCCGGGAGCCGATGTCGTGATGGCGGCGGTGGGCGGCGGGACTGAGCCCTATGTCTGGGCGGCGACGATTCCAACGCCCGCCGGCACTCCGCTCGGTACCTGGTCGTTCAAGCTGCGTCAGCAGACAGCGGCCGACTTCCACTCCCTGTCGAGGAACGCAGTCGGCGACGTAATCCTGATCGTCAACTATACGGCGGCCTGAGATGCAGACCTTGCCGCCGCTTGTACAACGGACGGTCGAGCGGCTGATCGCCGCCTTCGCACCGGAGGAGATCCGGCTGTTCGGGTCGTTCGCGAAGGGCACACAGCACGCGGGCAGCGATGTCGATCTGCTGGTGGTCGCTCCGCTCGGCGGACGGTCAGCCGACGCCCACCAGCGCCGCGCCCGACAACTCTCCGCCGATTGTTTTCCCCCGGTCGATGTCGTCCTTTGCACGCCAGCCGACCGCGACGGCGCCGCGCGCTTGGGCTCACCCTTCCTCGCCTCGATTCTGGAAACCGGGCAGGTGATCTACCGGCGGGACGGGTAGCCTGCTCCGCGCCGAGCGCCGGATCGCGCCGCTCGGTCGCGACGTGCGCGAACGCGGCCGCGCGGTATGCGCCGTGCACCCCCGCGCACCATCTTGCTGAACGGCAGCAATCAGGAACAGCGCGAGGATTGCCGAGATGCTCGGGAGCGTCGGAAAAAATCCGTACATATCAACGAAATATCGACCATTAATAGCGGGGGAGATGTCCGCTTTTGAAATTGGCGCCCCCGACTGAGACGGCGATTACGGGCGCGAAGCCGTCGGCGACGCGTTGGGCTGAATGTCCGCGAGCAGCGGTCGGCGCGCCATGATAGGTCCTCTCTTGTCCCGAAAATGTCTATCAGGATTGTGGACACCGCGGGTTTAAGGGATGTATTTTGTGGACGGAATAGCCGCGGTCGGGAGCCACATCCGCGGCCCGTCCACAGAACGGTCGTTTGCGAGACGCCATGGGCGCCATTCTCGGCTATGCGCGGGTGTCGACTAGCGATCAGGACGTCGTCGGCCAGACCATGCGGCTGACCGAGGCCGGCACCTGATCGCCGAGCGGACCAAGGATGGAATTGCCGCCGCGCTCAGCCTGGTGAAAGCAGGTCGGTCACCGACCGCGGCCCCGTGCTCCTGTTCGGTAGTGGCGACGTGATGGTCGAGGTCTACAACGATGTGGCCCTGCGACGCTGCCCGATCACGCGCTCGGAAGCACAGGCTATGATCGCCGAGGTCAAAGGAGGCCGGTTGCTCCACGGCTTTCGCGGACGGCCAGCGGCGGACCTCGAGGCGCTTGCGGATACCCTGGTCCGTGTGTCGCACCTCGCATGCACATTGAAGGACACTTGGCAGAGTTGGACATCAAGCCGCTCATGGTGCTGCCGTCAGGTCAGGGAGTGAAGGTGGTCGACGCCCCCGTCGTGTTTCGCGGCACAGAGTGGTCAAAACCTGACGCTTGGTACCCGGCGGCTACGGCTGGAGTCCGACCCGCACAGACCCTCAGCCTTCTCGGCGGCAGCTGCTCTTCATGCCCCGATTCTGCCATTGGACGAGGTCGGCTCGAACGGCTTAGTCTAGGGCAGGTGCTGGGGTGCTGAATTCCGCTTTCGCGGGAATGACGAATAATCTTACGATTTATTTCGGTTCAGGCTCTTAGTTGCGGTTGCTGGCCAGTCTGCTCCAATCGTACGAGGGAGTTCGACCGGGCACCGCCTCGATGCCTCCGCTCCGGATGTGCGGATGGACGGGCCGCATCTGCGGGATTTCGAGCCAGAGGCGCAGCAGGTGCCGCCGCCGGTCCTCCTCGGCATCGCCGTCGTCGAACGCGCTGCGCGCATGCAGGATCGTGTAGTTGTTGATGAAATATATCTCGCCGGGCTGCAAGGTGAACTCCAGCATCAGCTCGGGCCGCTTGGTGACCTCCTCGAAGCGGTCGAGAACCGCGAGCTCGGCCTCGCCCATCTTGTGTCCGGCGGCCGCCTCGCCGGCCTCGGCATCGGTGCGGACGTAGCGTGCCGAGACCTTGCCCTCGGTATTGGAGTAGACCGGCACCCGATAAGGCGTATGCGGCAGATCGCCCGGCTTCTCCTCGCCGCGCCGGTGGAAGACATAGCCGCGGTAGAGGCGATCGAGGGCCTCGGGATATTCATCGAGCATCACATTGTGGACTGTGAGCGCGCTGGTCAGCCGCGACACGCCGCCCGACCTCGCGTCGCGCAGACAGGCAAGCCCGACCAGGTCGCACGAATTGGTGTGCGGCGAGAGCTCCTGCTTATTGCGGTAGGCGCGCGCCAGCGGGTCCTCACGGCTGAAATCCTTGACGTGACCAAGCCGGTCGCCGAGCACGCTCTGCGATAGCCCCCGTCCGAGATATGTACCGATCCCCCAGAAGATCATGCCGATCTCGTCTTTTGAATAATCCTCGACCGGCAGGCGCCGCAGCACGACGAAGCCGCGTCCATCTTCGATTTCGTGTCGGATCTCGTCGATGACCCGCCGCAATGACGGAAAGTCGAAATGCTCGCGCCGAAGATCGTCGAGGCCGAGGCCGGCCGCTTTTATCTGCCGCATGGCGCGCTCGATGTCCCGCAAGTGGATCGCGCCGAGCTCGATTGTGTAATCCGCCGGCGTCTTGAAGTCGGCCACCTTCCACGCGCCGGGGTGATCAATCGGCGTTCCGTACAGGGGCGTCAGCGGCGCAAGGTCTTTGGTAATTCCGTTCGGTTGGATGGCACTCATTATTCTTGGCTCCCTCATCATCCGGGTCGCCTCATGCTCGGCAGCGGCGGTTCTCCCGTCGCGTTTTCCCGCCAAACGGTCGGGCAATTTATGGGCCAGCTGTGCGGTGGACAAGCGCATTGTAGGGCGGTTTACCCGCTCTCCCCTGCGCCAGGGCCGGCCGTGATCGCAGACCCGGCGCACAAGTGTTTGCGGCGCTGGTCATAGCTCCTTTTCGGCGAGCTCGCGGAATGCGTCAGGCACCAAGCGGGAAGCTCCTAATGCGACCGACGCGTAACCAATCGCCTCCCATCCGAAGCGGTCGCGGACCTTATCAACAGCGCGGTCGACCACCAAACGCGCGATGCCTTTCTTGGCGCCGGGACGGCGCTCCTCATCGTCAAGCCCGAGCGGGAATTCCAGCTGCACTGCCGAGTGGTCCTCAAGATTAGACACCGAGATCGCCAGCAGCGAGATGGTCTGCTCGTCAGGGTGATCTGCCAGGGCGTCCCGCACGAGGTCCTCGGCGATCTCGGCAAGGGTTGCCGTCGCCGAAATCGGCGCGGGCAATGTGATAGAGCGGGTGACCGAGCGGAGATCGGCGAACCGCACGCGCACCGACACCGTGCGGCCGAGCCGGGATTTAGCCCGAAGCCGGCTGCCGACCCGGTCTGCAAGATGGCGCAAAGTGGGTTGAAAAACGGCCGCTGCAGCGGCCTTTTGGCCGAGCGCCGACTGGGCTCCGGCCGATCGGGCGCGACGATGCGTCTTGATTTCCCGCGGGTCACGGTTCCACGCCAACGCCGCCAATTTCTGCCCTATTGCCTGGCCGAGCAGCGGCTCCAGCGACCCTCGCGGAAACTTCGCCAGCTGCCCAATGGTCAACACGCCCTTCTCGGCCAACCGCGCCTTGGTGACCGGGCCCACTCCCCACATCAGCTCGACCGGCAAATCGTGAAGGAAATCGAGCTCGGTCTCAGGATCGACGACCACCAGCCCATCCGGCTTAGCCACTTGCGAGGCGATCTTTGCGAGGTGCTTGGTGCGCGCCACGCCGACCGAGATCGGCAGTCCCAGCTCTTCCCGCACGCGGCGTCGGATTGTTTTGGCGATGTCTACCGGCGGACCAAAGAGATGGATGGAGCCCGCGACGTCGGCAAAAGCCTCGTCGATGGAAATCCGCTCGACGAGCGGCGTGTAATCACCCAAGACCTTGATGGCGGCGTCGCCCAGCCGCTGATAGTCCTCGAAATGGCCGCTGACAAAAGTCAGCTTCGGACAGAGCTCGCGCGCCCGCCGTCCGGGCATACCGCTACGGACACCGAAGGCCTTGGCTTCGTACGAAGCGGCAAGCACAACCCCGCCACCCACGGCAATCGGCCGGCCGCGCAACGACGGGTCGAGCAGCTGCTCGACCGAGGCATAGAAGCTGTCCAAATCCGCATGGAGGATAGCGGCTGTTGCTACCATCCCGGCACTTCACCTCCGGTTCTCTTAAAGAACATAAGAGGAACATTTCGTCGATTGTCAAGCCCCGCACGCAATCGCTATAGCGTTGGAAAAACCATCGCCAGCACCTTGATCGCCGAACTCCCGGAGCTCGGTTCGCTCGATTGTCGACGGATCGCCGCCCTGGTTGGCCTCGCACCATGGACCCGCCAGTCCGGGCAATGGCGTGGTAAGAGCTTGATTGGTGGCGGCCGCAAGAGCGTGCGCAGTTCCTTGTTCATTGGAGCCATGGTGGCGGCACGCTACAACCCGCAGCTCAAACAATTCCGCGACAAGCTCGTCGCCGCCGGGAAACCTAAGGTCTCGCCCCCGTCGCCGTGGCCCGCAAGCTAATTACGATCCCTCAACGCTATCCTGCGAGACCGACGTCCATGGCAGCCACTCCCCGCTTGATCGATAAGACAGTCGCTCCCTTCCTCAGCCCGCCTCTTCTGTCTTATAGGCGCTGATGCCGGACAGACTGGAGTCGCAGCCGTGGCGCGCTTTGCGGCGGGGGCTCCACATTAGGCCCCCCGTCTAAGTTGCGATGACGGCTCTCAGTCCCTCAGATGCGGCATCACCTCGGCGGCGAAGATGTCCATGTTCCGCCGCGTCAATTCGTCCGAAAGGATGCCGAACTGGAGCAGCGCCGCCAGGATGCCGAAGCCGGTGCGCTCGCGCATCCGCTCGATCCCGGACAGCACTGTCTTGGGGCTGCCGATCAAAGCGGTGCCGCTCTCGATCAGACCTTCGGCGGTCGCCTTGCCGCCGCCCAGCCCCCTGCGCATGCTGATGAAATTCTTCATCGAACTCATCGAGGTGTAACCGGGCGGCATCAGCATCTCGAAGGTCTGGCGCAGGAAGTCGTTAAACAAAGTCTCGACCGCCCGCCCCGCCTCTTCGCGTGCCCTCGCGTCGGTCTCGGCGACATAGATCGGGCAGGCCCAGCCGAGCTGATCGGCCGCCGCCTCATAGCCGTATTTCCGCGCCTGGTCGCGATAGGTGTTGTGGTAGCGCGCGACCAGGTCGGCCGACGAGAAGGTCACCAGAAACGGATACTTGCGCTTCGGATCAGCGGCCCAGGCGACGGTCTCGCTTGACCCCTGCGACGGGATCCACACCGGTGGGTGTGGGCTCTGGGGCTCTGGTAAGGCCGAGGCCACAAATTCACGTATTGCAGGCTGAAATGGTCGCCATCGAAGGCGAACGGGCCAGGCTCCGTACCACGCCCTGATGATCAGGTCATGCGCCTCGTGGAAGCGCTCGTGCGAAAAATAGGGATTGGTACCGGAGGAATGGTATTCCGAGCCGATGCCGCGCACGAAGCCGGCGATGATGCGGCCCTTCGACAGACCCTCTCTAAGACGCACCCTCTGGGCATCTCAGCATAGCTGTACAACCCGACGCTTTCGAGCCAGGTCGAGAGGATGATGGGAACCTATGTCGGGGTGACCGGGGGTCCCATTCGCATGTAGAGAGGCGTCGACGCCCACGACCTGCACAGACTCCCCATATATCCCATATATAACAAGATAGAGAAGCCGACGGCGGATCTCGCGGCGGCGCTTCTACGGTTACCCCGGCTCTGCCGCGGCCGCAGCCTCGACGATGCGGATGTGCGAGCCCGTCGGCTTCCTCGCTCGGCGAGCGCGAGTCCATCTCTGAAATATGCGGCGCCCGCCTTTTCTTGCGGCCAGACATCGCGGAAAAAGGGACGCCGAACTCCATGCACTCCCGATAATCAGTGCCAGAGCAGCTTCGAGGCGATGGCGGCGCCCTCGGCGAGGCATTTCAGCTTCGCCCACATGATCGAACGGTGCACGCGGCCGGCGAGCGGGCTTTGCGAGAATCCGCAATCTGTGCCGGCCATGACGTTGTCGCGACCGACGATGTCGGCATAGCGCAGCAGCCGCTCAGCCACGAGGTCGGGATGCTCGACGACGTTGGTCGAATGCTCAATGAGCCCCGGCATCAGCACCTTGCCCGCGGGCAGCGTCACGTCCTTCCACACCTTCCATTCGTGCTCGTGGCGCGGATTGGCGGCCTCGAAACTATAGGCGCCGACATCGACCCTCAGCACGAGATCGACGATGTCCTTGATCGGCACGTCGAACATGTGCGGTCCGTTCCAGCTGCCCCAGCAGATGTGGTAGCGTGTGCGGTCCTTCGGCAGCCCCCTGAGCGCATGGTTGAGCGCATCGATGCGCAGGCTCGCCCAGTTGCGGTAGTCCGCGAGCGTCATCGGTGGCACCATCTTTTCGTACTGGTACGGGATGAACGCGTCATCCACCTGCAGGTCGAGTCCGGCATCGATGATGGCGCGATACTCGGTCCCGAGCGCTTCGGCGAGGCCGAACAGGAACGCCTCGTCATTGCGGTAGTGCTCGTTTTTGGCATTGGGCAGCGCACTCGCCGGCGCCACCACCGGCAGGAATCCGGTCACGCGCTTCACCTTGGCTAGGCCCGCCTTGAGATTGGCGATGTCGCGCTGCAGCTCGGCCATTCCGGTATAGGTTATGGCGCCAGTGACGATCCCCCGGCCCGCGGCGCGGGCATTGGCGAGGACGCGGGCGTCGTATTCGCCATAGAACTCCGGAAACGCCTCGCGATCGCGGCCGCCGATGACGGCGGTCGTCGGGTCCTTCGCCTCTTCCGCCGTATATGGCCGCCAAGTGAGGCCGGAGAGGCGCCGGTGGACATAAAAGGCCCAGTTGACCGATTTGCCGTACTCGCCGTCGCTCACGACGTCGATGCCCGCTTCGTTCTGAAGCCGCACCGCCTCGGCGACGGAATCGGTGAGGCATTTTTCGAACGCTGCCTCGTCGTGGGGCTCTTTGTCGCGGATTTTTTCCAGATACGGAATCATGGCCGGCGGCCGCACCAGACTGCCGACATTGGCTTACGACGACGCGAAGATCCGCCCGCAGCATATTTTGCCTCCTCGTTACGACAGGTACGGCACCGGCACCCACTCAGTGTCAAGCGAGGCGCGGGATGGAATCATGGAACGCCTCATCGTCCGAAGGGACCGACATCCATCGCGGTACCTTCGCCGCCTCGGTCGGTGTAAATATTGCCCGAAAATTGCGGCGGGGTTCTCATGCTGACAGATCGATACGGCCTCTCCCTGTCCACCGCATCCGCCGGCGCGCGGGACGCCTACGTTGAAGGTTGCGATCTAGGGCTGACGTTCTATCCTGGCGCAGCGCGAGCCTATGACCGCGCCATCGCCGCCGACCCCGGTTTTGCCCTGGCCCACGCCGGCAAGGCCCAAGTGCTGATGAGGGAGGGCAATGTCGCGGCGGCCCGGGCGGCCCTGGCAAGAGCCAAGGACGTGGCCGCTGGTCTGTCTGAGCGCGAGGCCAGTCACATCGCATTTTTCGACCTCGTGTTCGCGGGTCGGACCGACGCCGCGATTGCTGCCTTGTACGCACATCTGACGGCATGGCCGTGCGACGCTCTGGTCGTCGCCAGTGGCGCGAATCCCAATGGCGTGATCGGCGGATCCGGCCGCGTCGGACAGAAGCGCCAGATTGCGGTGTTGATGGACAGCCTCGCCCCGCATTACGGCGACGATTTTTGGTTCCTTTCCTATCATGCCATGGGGCTGTCCGAGGATGGGCAGCTTGCGGTGGCCCGGGCGAAGATCGAGCAATCCCTGGCCGCGAACCCCAACAACGCGCACGGCGCGCATGGCTTCGCCCATGTCTGTTACGAGAGTGGCGAACCGGACGCGGCCCGCACTTTCCTCTCCTCCTGGCTTGCCAGTTATCCACGGGATGGCTTTTTCTACGGCCATCTGAGCTGGCACCTGTCGCTGTGCGAAATCCAAGCCGGCAACTGGGCACAAGCGCTGCGGCTGTATCGGGACGCCCTCACGCTCGAGCGGCACAGCGGCGGGCCGCAACTGAAAATGTCGGATGGAGCGGCTTTTTTGTGGCGCTCCGAACTCGCCGGTCAGCCGCGCGACGAGGCGGCTTGGCGCGCGTTGTACGGCTACGCAAACAGCGCACTGCCGCGGCCGGGCAGCGCGCTCGCCGACCTGCACGTCATCTTGGCACAGGCTGTCATGGGCGATGACGCCGCGCTCGACGTCCGTGCTCGCCAAATGGAGGAACTGGCGCGCGAAGGGCGTTACCCGTCCGGCTCTTACCTTCCGGCCCTGGCGCGCGGCTTCGCGGCCTTCGAACACGGGGATTTTTCCACGGCGATCGAGGCGCTCGCCCCGCTCGCAGAAGAAAACGAACGCATTGGCGGTAGCCGCGCGCAGCACGACCTGATCGAGTTCACGTTGTTGAGGGCCTATCTCAGCGCCGATCGGCTGGAAGAAGCACGGCGCCTGATAAGTGCACGAAGGCCGGGCGCTTTCGGCATTCCGGTCACGGGAGCTGCGGCGGTGCATTGACTGGCGGACCGCCGATGGTCGCCCAATTGTAAAATGCCGGAGGGGGTTAGCCCGGCTATCTGATCGATCCGAACGGTTTGACCGGGTTTGCCAAACGATGTCGGTATACGGCACGTCAATTGGTTCAAGGGTGCCGCGGCTTCAGGGGAAGTTGAGGCTTTTCGGACGCGCCTCCGTCCACCCTCGTCGGTGCGAGCTCTTTCTTCAGTACTCGGTTGGCGAAGTCGCCGATGCTATCATTCCCGAGGAAGTTGTGATGACAGTGAGGAATGCGTTCTACGCCCAGTCGGGTGGAGTCACCGCGGTGATCAACGCCTCGGCCTGTGGGCTGCTGCAAACTGCTCGCCAACATCGAACAAAGATCGGCAAGGTCTACGCCGGGCGCAATGGCATCATCGGCGCCCTGACTGAGGATCTAATCGATACCAGCGTTGAGTCCGAAGCCTCAATCGCTGCCCTCAAACACACCCCGGGCGCGGCGTTCGGATCCTGTCGCTACAAGCTGGGGTCGATTCACGAGCATCGAGCCCAGTACGAACGCTTGATCGAAGTGTTTGATGCACACGACATCGGCTTCTTTCTCTACAACGGTGGCGGCGACTCGCAGGATACCGCCTATAAAGTCAGCCAGATGGGCGCTGGACTGGGCGACCCGATCGTGTGTGTCGGCATCCCCAAGACAGTCGACAATGACCTGCCGATCACTGACTGCTCACCGGGCTTCGGCTCACTGGCGAAATATATTGCGACTTCGCTTCGGGAAGCGGCATTCGATCTGGCGGCGATGAGCCGTACCTCGACCCAGGTGTTTGTTTTAGAAATGATGGGCCGGCATGCCGGGTGGGCAACCACAGCATGCGCGCTAGCAGCTGAACATGAAGGCGATGCTCCGCACATCTTGCTGCTGCCCGAAATTGTGTTCAACGAAGCACGCTTCCTGGCCAAAGTGAAGGAGGCTTTGGAGCGGTACGGCCAATGCGTTATCGCCGTGTCGGAAGGGGTCAAAGGACCAGACGGCGAGTTCCTCTCGGCGCCGACCTCAAGGGACGCCTTCGGGCATGCGCAGCTGGGCGGGGTCGCGCCAGTGATCGCCAATCTGATCAGTGCGAACCTCGGCTGCAGATGCCATTGGGCGGTTCCTGATTACCTGCAGCGGTCAGCACGTCACATTGCCTCCGAGACCGATCTCCAGCAGGCCTACGCGGTCGGTAGCGCAGCGGTAGAATTCGCAGTCACCGGTAAGAATGCGGTCATGCCGGCGATCCGTCGGCTTAGTGACGCGCCCTATCGCTGGGACATCATCGCCGCGCCGCTCTCCGAGGTAGCCAACCAGGAGAAGCTGTTGCCCCCCGACTTCATCAGCTCCGACGGCTTCGGCATCACCGCGACCGCGCGCCGCTATGTGGCGCCGCTCATTGTCGGTGAAGCCTATCCGCCATTTAGTAATGGCCTGCCCGACTATGTGAAGCTGCAGAACGTGGCGGTGCCGAAGAACCTGAAGACGGAGTTCGCCGTCTGAAAGCAAGAACCAGCCGCTATACTTTCTGCGCCGCGATCACCGCAGGCTCTTCGAGGAAGGACCTACTCGGCTGGCCGGCTTTCGGCTCGAGCGGGCCCCGCGGAGTAACTCGAGCGGCAAGTACACATTGAGCCCCGATTTCCGGGCGCGGTACGGTTATCGCCGCCCTCTTCGTGCTAACAAGCGTTCGCTGTCGGCGCAAAGCCGCCGTGTGCAGAAATTCGGGACGGCAAACCGGCGCTTGGTTAGGCCGCGCTCGATCAGCGCGTCGAGCACCGAATCCCCGGTTCAGGCAATTTTTCAGATCGAGTATTGCGGCAGGAGGCGGGCTATGTTGCCGCGGTTGATCGCCTGGCGGTCGGCAGCGGTCATGCTGATCTTGGCGAGACCCTCGACATTTTCCTCCAGCGAGAAATACGGGTAGTCGCTGCCGAACACGATCTGGCTCGTGGGCGCCATCGCCATCAGCGCCGCCATCGACGGGGCCGCCGAGGCGTTGGCGGTGTCGTAATAGAGCTTGTTGAACTCGGCTACGGCGCCGTGCGGCGCGTATTTGGCAGCATTCTTGTCGCGGTCGACGAAATTGGCGACGCGCCCGGAGAGCGCCGGCAACGCGCCGCCGGCATGCGAGAAGATGAAACGGATGTCGGGGTAGCGCAGGAGGCTGCCGCTGTAGAACAGGCTCAAAATCGCTCTTGCCGTATCAACCGGCCACTCGATCGTTGCCGGAGCAACGCCGGGGATGAGGTTGCCACAGCAATTGGCCGTCGTCGGGTGGAAATAGACAACCGCCTTGCGCCGGTTCAGCTCCTCTAAGAGCGGCTGGAACGCCGGGTCGCCCGGCCACTTGTCGCCGTAGCTGGTCATCAGCCCGATGCCGTCGGCCTTCAGAGTGTCGAGCGCGTAGGCGATCTCCTTCAAGCTCGCATCGACATCGGGCAGAGGCGTCGCCGCAAACAGGCCGAAGCGGCCGGGATGGTCGTTGATCATCTTCGCGGCGTAGTCGTTGCAGTCGCGCGCCAGCTTCGGCAGCTGCGGCGTCTCGGCGAAGGCGATGCCCCATGGCGACAGCGAGGCGATCGCGGTCGCGACGCCGCTCTTGTCCATGTGCTCCAGTACGCGAGCGGCCGACCATTCCTTCATGATCGGCGCCGGCCGCGGCTTTTTCGTTTCGGCATACGCAAGCCATGCCGGTGGGAAGAAATGATGGTGCACGTCGATGCGGCGCGGCGCCGGGTCGAGATCTTCGGCCGGGGCCGGTCGCGGCAAGGCCAGCGCGCTGCCCAGCGCCGCCATGCCGCCAAGGAGCTGACGCCGAGACGGGCCGTGGGCGCAACAATGATCATGCACGTGACCCATCGACATTCCTCTCGTTTCGAGTTGTCACGCGATCGGCCGAGTGCGCTTCCGAAAGAGCGTCTCGGCCGTGAGATCATATGCCCCGGCAGTCAGTACCATTTTTCCTTGTCGACGACGTTGATCAACGTCTGACCCGCGGCGAACCGCCGGCAGTTTTCGAGCAGAAGGGCTTCCCATTTCTGGCGATAAGGGGTGCATGCGGCGTGATCAGCACGTTCGGCATTCCCCATAGCGGGCTGTCGGGCGGCAACGGCTCCGGGTCGGCAACATCGAGCCCGGCGCCCGCGAGCTGGCCGGACTGCAGGGCTGCAATCAGGTCTTGGGTGACGACACAGCGGCCTCGGGCGATATTGATGAAGTAGGCGCCGCGCTTCATTCGCGAGAATAGCCTCGCGTTGAACATCCCTAGGGTGTCCGGCGTCTCCGGCGTTGTTACGATGACGAAGTCAGCTTCGCCGAGGCGCTCCTCTAGCCGGTCAGGGCCATTGAGGTCGGCCATGCCGGCCGGTCGTTCCGTCACCCGCGGATCGATGCCGAGCACCCGCATTCCGAAGGTAGCACATTGTTTGCTGGCCTCGCTGCCGGCGCCGCCGACGCCGACAATCAGCACCGTCTGCGTCGGCAGATCGATCATCCCGGGACCTCCCTGCCACCGCTTTCGCGGCAGGTAGTGCTCGAGGCGCCGGGCGAAAGCGAGCAAAAACGCCACTGCGTGAGTGGAGAGATGTTCGTTATAGCTGCCGTGCATGCCGGTGACGACGACATCGCTGCTGACCAGCGCATCGTAGAAATATGCGCCGCCCAGTCCGGCACGCGACGCGCAAATCCAGCGCAGTTTCTTCGCGCGGGCGAACAGTTCGGGCGGCACCGTCCCGTAGGCCGCATCAGCGGTCTCGATCTCGGCGAGGGCGTCTTTGGGATCGGCGAATGCCTTTGCGATAGCACCCGGGACGGCCTGTTTGATTTTCTCCGGCCACGACGGGTCAGCATCTGGGGACAGCAGCAGAATGGTGAAGCTCATCGGGCAGCTCCTGCGGAGTAGAGGAGAAAGACAGGCTTGGCTACCTCACCGGTGAATGGCGTTCTGGAGCGCTCGCAGTCCATCGGTGAGGGCAGCCGGTCCCGGTTGCAAAATCAGCGACGACTTGATTTCCCAAAGAGCGCCGTTCCGGACCGCTGGGACCTGAGCAAACCCCGGTCGCGCTGCCACCTTCTCGGGCCGAAATTTCTTGCCGCACCACGAGCCGATGATCACCTCGGGGTCGCGGGCAATGACCTCATCGATAGTAACGATGCGGTCTTTTGCAGACTTCCCGCCCGCGCGATCGAGAAAGATGTCGATCCCGCCCGCCGCCTCGATCAGCTCCGAGACCCAGGCGATGCCGGAGATCATCGGGTCGTCCCACTCCTCGAAATACACCCTGGGCCGCCGCGGTAATTGCGCTGCCTGCTGACGTGCGGCGCCAAGATCGGCGGCTAGCTCCTCAGCGAGCCGATCGGCGCGGTCCGCCGCATCAACCATCCCTCCCAACATGCGGATCATGTCGAAAATCTCCTCGAGGCTGCGCTGATTGAAGGCGTGGACATCGATGCCCTGCCGGACGAGTGCAGCGACGATTTCGGCCTGCAGGTCGGAGAAGCTGAGCACCAAATCGGGTCTCAGATTGAGGATCTTCGGGATGTCGGCCGAGGTGAAGGCCGAAACCCGCGGCTTTTCGCGTCGGGCCTGGGGCGGACGCACGCAATAGCCAGAGATGCCGGCAATGCGATCCTGCTCTCCAAGGAGATAGAGCGTCTCGACGGTCTCCTCGGTCAGACAAACGATGCGCTCAGGTGGGAACATTCCGCCAGCTTTTCCTTGTGCCGGAACGGAAAGCTATTCCTAAACGCCAAGGGTGCACAGGAGTCGGCCCGGAGTCCGGACATAGCCCCGGTGTACCGCAGCAGGTCCTTACAAGTGCTGCGGTCCATCCGAGCCTCAGCATAAGCGATATGGCCGACGATTGCCGGGGTGGACGCGTCTGCGACGGGGCACGACCTTGCCTCCCTCATTGCCGGTAGTCAGCGTCGCTCCGCTCACAGTGTTCGGTCCGGCGTGGCTCCTACCCGTGGCGTCGGCTCATCGCCTCGCACTTGGAAGGCGGCCTTGTCGTCACTGATTGACAACAAAGAAAACTCTGCTTTTTCAACCTGAAGCGCGTTTTTGGACGACGGCGGCAGGGCGCCCGAGTAGGCTCGGCCCAAGCTGCGGGAGATCGAAGTCAGGATCCGCGGGCGAGGGCGACACCCTAGGACGCATCTTCCCCATTGCCGCTGGCTCCGGCGCTTCGGCGAAGGTCCTTTTAACGAACCCACAGCGGCCGCTCGCCTTGACGGCCGGAACTGGTCATCATGCCCCGAAGCCGACACCCACGATCACCCCTCACGAACGACGAGGTCGGGTGGAGGGCGTGTGAAAACGCGCTAACGTGATAGTTTAGTGTCCTGCTATTGGGGGATGGCGGGATGAAACGTTTCGTGGAAGGCGAGGACCGGCTGCAGGGAGCGTTGCTGCCTCACTGCCTGGATGACTACGTGACGGAGAACAACCCGGTCCGGGTGACTGAAGCGTTCATCGACGAACTGGATCTGGCGACACTGGGCTTCGAGGGTGTTGTCCCCGAGACCACCGGCCGGCCGGCTTACCATCCGGCGACGCTGCTGAAGATCTATCTCTACGGCTATCTCAACCGCATTGCGTCGAGCCGGCGCCTGGAGCGGGAGACCCAGCGTAACATCGAACTGATGTGGCTGACCGGACGCCTCATGCCGGATTTCAAGACCATTGCCGATTTCCGCAAGGACAACGGGCCAGCGATCAGGGCGACCTGCCGCCAGTTCGTCATGCTTTGACGACGGCTGAACTTGTTCTCCCAGACCGTGATCGCGATCGACGGTAGCCGGTTCAAGGCTGTGAACACTCGGGACAAGAACTACACGCATGGTGCGATCGAGCGTCGTATGGAGCAGGTCGAAGCCAGCATCGCACGCTACTTATCGGCACTGGACACCGCCGATCGGCAAGAGGGCGAGGTCGCCGAAGCCAAATCGCTGCGGCTAAAGGACAAGCTCGCCCGCCTTAAGCAACAGATGCAGCACCTGCGAGAGATGGAGATCGCGGTTCAGGCCGCGCCGGATCGGCAGATCTCGCTGACCGATCCAGATGCTCGCGCAATGGCGACCAGCGGCAAAGGCACCGGCATTGTCGGGTACAACGTGCAGACCGTCGTCGACGTCGAGCACCACCTGATCGTGGCGCACGAAGTGACCAATCTGGGCCATGACAGAACCCAACTCGTGCCGATGGCGCTCAGGGCGCAGGAGGCGACGGGAAACAAGGAGATCACTGTTCTGGCTGATCGGGGCTATTTCAACGGCGATCAGGTATTGGCATGCGAGAACACCGGGGTGCTGCCCTGTGTGCCAAAGACACTGACATCGAGCAGCGCCAAACGCGGCCTCTTCACCAGGCAGGACTTCGTCTACGACGCCGAGAAGGACCATTACACCTGCCCGGCCGGCGAGCACCTGACCAGAGGGCTGGTTCGATCAGACCGCCGCGGCGACATCGACCACTACCGCCATCTGACCGTTTGCTTCACCTGTCCGCTCAAGCCCAAGTGTACGCCGGACAAGCTAAAGCGAATCAAACGCTGGAAACACGAAAGTGTCCTCGACGCGATGCAAGCCAGGCTCGATCGGATGCCAGATGCCATGGGCGTGCGCCGGCAGACCGTCGAGCACCCGTTCGGCACCATCAAGGCCTGGATGGGCTCGACCCACTTCTTGACCCGCACCTTGAAGCGGGTCAGCACCGAAATGAGCCTCCACGTCCTGGCCTACAACATCAAGCGGGTGATCGCGATCATCGGTGTCGGACCGCTGCTGCAGGCGATCCGGGCCTGAGTGCCTGGATCAGCTCGCAGACCCTGCCACCATCTGACTGCGGAGGTCGGCCCGCCGTCCTCTGCAAATGCGTTTTTCCACGGCCTCGGTGGCGAGCAGTCCTTCGCTTTAGTAAACGTCAACTTTCCTTTGCGGGCGATCGAAAGGCCAGCGCAGCTAAGTACAATACCTTTTCAGATGCGGACCATCCGGGGCCAGGGGCACCGGGCGCGCGCTGAGTGGGCAGGCCGATTTATTCGATGAGAGCTGGGAGTTGGGGTTGGTAGCTCGCCGCCGTCTGACGCGGGACGAGGTGGAGAGGAGTAGCCTGCGAACGTGCTATTTTGCCCTCGACGACGGCACAGCGCCGTTGCTCGACGTTCCGAAACTGCTCATGCGAGCCCTTCCCCATTTGGCTTACCCGGCGAGGCCGTTCGCGAGGGGGATGCGGGGGGATTGGCAATGGCCGGGCAACCGGGATTTTTTGATGGCGAGGAGCGGCTGAGAGCCCTGTCGGCGGCGGGCGATCCACTGGAGCGGCTCACCGGTGATCGATTTTGAGGTGTTTCGCGGTGATCTGGAGCAGGCGCTGTCGCGCTCGGATCGGGCCAAGGGCGGGCGCCCCCCTATGACCCGGTATTGATGTTCAAGGTGCTGGTGCTGCAGACCCTGTACGCGCTGTCGGACGACCAGACCGAATACCAGCTAAAGGACCGGCTGTCGTTTATGCGGTTTGTCGGGCTGGCCTTGCACGACCCGGTTCCCGACGCCAAGACGATCTGGCTCTACCGCGAGCAGCTGGCGCGCGCCGGCGCGGCCGAAAAGCTGTTTGCCCGGTTCGATGCGCTACTGCGGGCGAAGGGCTGGCTGGCGATGGGCGGGCAGATCATCGACGCCTCGATCGTCGCCACACCCAAGCAGCCCAACACCGACGACGAGAAGCGCGACATCAAGGAAGGCCGCATCCCGCCCGAATGGGCAAAAAAGCCCGCCAAGCTGCGCCAAAAGGACCGCGATGCACGCTGGACGGTCAAATACACCAAGGCCAAGCCGAGCGCGGACGGCGCACCGCGCGTCGATCTCGCGATCCCGGCGTTTACAAAAATCACATCGGCATCGACCGCCGGCATCACCTGATCCGCCGCTGGCGGGTCACCGACGCGGCCCGCCACGATGGGACGTTGTTGGCCGAACTGATCGACCCGAACAATACCGCCTATCGCTCTCAGGCCAATGAGAAGTTCCTGGCCGGTCGCCTGCTGCGCTCACAGATCCATCGCAAGAAGCTCAAGGGCAAACCAATGCCGCGCCGCACCGCCCGGGCCAATGCCCGCAAATCGGCAGTGCGCGCGGCGGTCGAGCATGTCTTCGCCCCTCAGAAAGGGCAGATGGGCCTGTTCATCCGCACCATCGGCCTCGGGGCGAGAACAAAGATCGGCCTCGTCAATCTCCTCTACAACATGCAGCGAATGGTCTGGCTCACCGGGCGGATCCTACCAACCTGAACGACAAGTTCCGCCGCAGCGATAAGCTTCGGCACCGAGGCGGCCCAAGCCACATCGCCAAAATCGCCCGATCATTGCGCCGTGAAAACTATCCGGCTCTGCTCCTCCAGAGAACCACGGTAATTGGAGGTTCCCAATTGTCTAGCTCAGAAGTTGATAATTTCAATCTGCGAGATATTGATCCAGTTTCTATAAAAATCTATCGGTAATGTCAAACTGGGTGCTATGGAGTGTAAACCAAAGCTAAATATTTCTTGTGATATAGCACATATTGAATTTCAAACTCGTAATCAAGCGCCGCTTATTAAGCAAGATTTACATTTGGTCTATCCCGAACTACAAGGTAGTGAACACGAAGTCCAGAACAACAAGCCGACGTTGGTTAGCGTGTTCTACGTTGATGATCCAGAATACGCTAACGGTTTTGCTAATGCGTTTCGCCATGATGTCGATCTTTTGAAACCCTCGCCATTTTGACGGTCTGCCTACCTGCGTTGCGCCCGCCCCCGGAAGGTGCATAGCGAATCATAACGGTCAACCCCAGATCCAACATTTCTTATCGAATACCAGCTAAACCATTGATTAACGGGGGGAACGCCCTATTCTGTCCGAGTCCGCGTCAGTCGATCAAGGCATAAAGTTATAGGCGGAAAACCAACAAGATAGAACAAGGTCGATTTTGCTCTTGCAACACGTTTGCGACCGGGTCACCCTCTTTGTCTCCACCGTTTTACCGGGTACGGAGCCGCTGCTATTCCTGCTCTTCCCGCCGAGGAGTTCGAGCGCTTCGCCCAGACGCCCGCAGCGGCGCATTGGTCGATGCCCTTTGACGAGGCCGCCTGGATGGCGGCCTCGATCCTCTACGCTCTCGGGGGAGCCCAGCGTCACCGAGGACACCGAGGAAAGCGATGCGCTCGCCCATGGCTTTCGATCCTCGACACCGAGGCGTGGGGGCAGACCAGCATCCGCGCCTACAAGCTCGGGCTGGCGCCGGTCGAGGATCACCTGATCTTTACCCTCGACGGGCCGCCGGCACGGGGCTTCGACCACAGCACGTTCGCTCTGGAGGACCCTGCCGCCGCGGTGAAGCGCCTGAAATGCTTGGTGCGAGGTGGCCATCAGCGACTACGAGGCCGCCGAGCGGGCCGCCCCGCCGTCGCCTGTAGTCGAGGAGGGGGCCGAGGTCGCCAAGGCCGCCGAGATCGAGGCCCCTTTCCCACCGAGTTGATCAAGGCCGACGACGGCGACGACAGCAGCGATCTGGCGGGGACGCCACCGTCGGAGGCGGTACTTTGGATGCGCCACAAAGAAGCTGAAGTGCTGCCGAGCCCCGGCTCGCCGCCGTTGAACATGAAGGATACTGCTCTATCCACTTCCGGCGATTTGTCGTCTATACGATGCTCGCAACTTAATACCCGCAAGCGCGACGCACTTCTCGCCGCGCGCAACTTGCTTCTCACGCGGATGCACAAGCCGCTGCTGATGTCCAGGAGACTACGGAGGACTGCCTTGCGCGTGCAGAGGGGCGGCTAATTATAACGGAATATCCCTATCATCCCCACTGCCAACCTATGGAAGATGCAGCCGGAGAGAGGCAGCCCCGGAAGCCATTTCGCGGGGAGCAGGACCGTTATTCCGCTACATGGCAGGTGTCGCACGACACATCGGCTCATTGCTTGGCACTCCGCGTGACGAGCACAATTCCAGTGCGCCCTTCCGCGCAAATGACTGGTTTCCGCCCTTGGATGGTGCGTCGCTTTATAGATTGATCGCTGAACAATCACCACGCCGTTTTATTGAAGTCGATTGGGGGTATCCACCCGATTTGCGAGACAGCTATACAGGACGGCAGTCTTCCGACTTTTGTTATTTCGATCGACCCACACCCGCACACAGCTGGCGATTCGCTCTGCGATGAGATAATCTGCAGTCGGATGGAGGAAGTACCCCGCCACTTCTGGGAAGAGATCGGTCCGAATGACCTGTTGTTTATCGACAACAGCCACCGCCGCAGCTTCCCAATTCCGATGTGACCGTGTTTTTTGCTTAGGTGTTGCCAGGATTGAAGGCTAGCACCATTTGGGGCCTGCACGATATCCTATTGTCTTGGGACTACCCCGAGGCGTGGCGCGGCCGCTTCTACGATGAGCAGTATCTGCTGCTGGCATATTTACTGGGCGGTGCCGACGGTGACGGAATCATCGCCCCTAGTACGTTGGGTGTCGTCTCAGCCGCTCCTGCACAACATTTCGGTACCACTTTGGGTGCATGAACATATGTTCCGTGACATTGGAACACATGGTGGCTGCTTTTGGATGCGGCGCCGCCGACATTGGTTCTCGGTGAAGCCCTGCAGAGGGATGAAGAGCGACCGCAGCAATGATCGAAAAAAGACCGCTACATGCGATATTGTTCGTCAAACAGGGCGCGCTGTCCCAGGATGTCACTACGCGGGCGACCCCCTCCTGCGCCGTCTGCGGGTCCAAGCGTCTCGTTCCGTTCGCTCAGCGCAGCGACGGCGTGCACATCGTTCGCTGCGCCCAGTGCGGGATGGGCGTCGTCGACTACATCCCTGATGATCTCTTGGCGTTGTACGGAGACGATTATTACGGTATGGGATCCGGCTATCGCCAGAAGGAGCGCGGGTATAGCGATTACGCATATACTGCGGAACACGGTGTTGGTTGGGCAGCTGCTCTGGTCAAGCTGTTGCGTCCAGCAGGAGGACGCGTTCTCGACATCGGCTGTGCCGACGGGCACCTGCTTGGGAAGCTCGGGCCTGGCTACACAACATTTGGCATCGAGGCCAACGAAGCAACTGGTCGAATCGCATCTGAGCGTGGTATAGTTGTGCTCGGCCGTGACCTGCTCGACGCAGATCTAATCGAAGGCCACCGCGGCAGCTTTGATGTTATTACGGCGATCGCAGTTTTTGAGCATCTCCGCGACATTCGTTCCGGCATGCAGGCGGCCTTGCGCATGTTGCGGGACGACGGTGTGCTGTTGTTCGAAGTGCCGCTAATGTCCGCGATACATGACAATACGGTGTGGCTAACCTCCTCGCTTGAGCACGTGTGGTATCCGTCCGAGCAAAGCCTGCTACGATTGGTGCAGATTGAACTCGATGCCGAACTGGTAGGCACCGAACTGTTCATCACCGGCTATGCTTCCAACTACGTAGGACTGGTGTTTCGCAAGTCCGCGGACAGCCGGAGCATCCGGGCAGTCTGCCGCCCGCGTCGTGCTGCGGAAGAGTGAACCTATTTCAACTGAACAGGCAATCGCGCGGATGTTTTTGCACTTGGTGCATGGGGCGGCCGCGACGCAAGCCGATGTTAGCGTTTTGGCCAAGTTACCTACTGTCGCGCTTAATCCACAACTTTTGCGGCGCTTGGCCGAGCAGTGGCAGGCCGACCTGCACCGGCTCGCGCTCGCGGGGGCAGAAACCGAGAAGGCACACGCGCATGCTCGTCGCCTTAAAGCTGACCTGGATGCAGCCGAATCGGACCGGGTCCGCAGCAATACCGACCGTCACCGCCAGCCTGGTTGCGTCCAGCGCGCGGATGGCCGCCATGCAGACCGACCTTGATACCCGCATTGCAGCAGAGGTCGCTTTCGGCGAGCAAAAGGCCACACTCGACAAAGATCGTGCAGATTTGAATGACGCGGCGGCCCGGCTTGCTGCGGCGCAGGAGGTGGCAGACGCCGCTCGCACGGCCGCCATAGGCGCAGAACAGAGGGCTGCAGATCGACAAAGGGCCGTGGAGACCGAACTCGCGGAGATCCAGTCTGGTATGGCCTGGCGGGTGGCGGTCGTCCTTCGCGAGGTCGCCCGGCGCCATCCACGGGTGGCTCGTCGCGCACGCCAAATCGCGCGTGTGCTATGGTGGACCTTACACGGTCGGCTCATTAGTCAATTGCGTTTCCGGCGGCGGGTCCGTGCACAGCTTCGCGCCGAGGCGGCCGCGGCTGGCGCAACGTCCTCCCTCCGGTACAAACGCCATCACCACCTGATCCGCAGGCATACCCTGCGGAGGTTCAAACGTCTTCCCCCCTGGTACAACCGCTGTCACCACCTGACGCGCCAACTACCGCGCCTATTTCGTCACCGAACTTCCACACGAAACCGGCTGAATTGTTGCTGTCGCGGCGCACGTCGACCTTGGGTCGGCTTTCGTTATTAGAAGAGAGAGGCCACCGCCCTCCGCTACCGGCGGGTCCAGAGCAGCCAGAAGACTGGCCACTAGTTAGCGTGGTGGTTACTTCGTTCAACTATGGCCGGTTCGTGATGGACGCAGTCGACTCCGTCCTCGCCCAAACCTTCAAAGATTTAGAAGTGATTGTTGTGGAAGGAGGATCGTCGAACTCGGACTCGCGTTTTGTAGTAGCTGAGTTGGAGCGTCCACGCTGCCGGGTGCTCATGCAGGGAGGCCCCACCGTGCCGGGGCAAACCGCAACTTTGGGATCAGCCAAGCCCGCGGCCACTACATCTGCTGCTTGGACGCGGACGACATGCTCGCGCCGACTTACATAGAGAAGGCCGTTTTCCTCCTTGAGCGGCATGGCTACGACGTCGTCTCCAGCGCGATGGAATTGATGGGAGCTGAACACGACCAGCTCAATATCACGGAGCAGCCCGATCTGGAGGATCTGCTCAACGGCAACGAAGTGCTGACTTGCGCAGTGTTCCGTCGTTCATTCTGGGAGCAAGCAGGAGGTTATCGTGATGTCGACCCGGCCGTCTCGGGTTACGTGTATGAGGATTGGGCCTTTTGGGTCAGGCTTGCTGCTTTGGGTGCACGGTTTCGGAATTTGCACCACGATCCCATGCTGCGCTACAGGGTGCATACGGCCAGTCTGAGTCGGGCAAGAACGTGCTACCCATCTCGCGACAGCGCCAAATAGTCTGCCAGATGAACCAAGATGTACTTCGGTCAGTCTCCGACAAGATCGCGCTTTCTAAGAGACTGGCGGCAATACGATACGGAACCCCGTGTGCACCGCCGGCCCCGCTTATTCTCGCTCGCCCGCAGTCGGATATGCAGCAGCGGACGCTGCTGCTAGCAATGCCCTTCTTGATCCTGGGCGGTGCCGAACGATTGCTGAGCGCTATTGTGGCACACCTGGTCCAACTGGGATGGCGCGTCGTAATCACAACATCCATCGACCCGGGCGCCAATCAGGGCGACACGACTCCGTGGTTTGAATGTTATACAGCTGAAATTTTCCACCTGCCGCGCGGATTCCCACCAGAGTTGTGGGAGGATTTCGTCCATCACCTCGTCCGCTCCCGTGGAGTGAACGTGATCTGGATAGTCGGCAGCGCGTTCGCCTATGACTGCCTACGAGGATTGCGAGCCGCGCATCCGGGCCTGCGCGTGGCCGACCTACTGTTCAACACCGTCGGCCATACAGCCAACAATCGGCGTAGGCGGGATCTCATCGATTTAATTTTTGTAGAGAACAATGAGGTTCGCGACTGGCTGGTTGCACATGGCGAGGATGGCAGTCGCTTGCGATTGGTAAAAAGCGGCGTCGACTTGGCCGCGCTGCGTCCGATGAAAAGGTCACGCGCTTTCGAGCAGCAGATTGGCGCAGCCCCAACTGATCTTGTTGTGGGTTTTTCAGGACGTTGGTCCTCGGAAAAAAATCCTGTTGGCTTTGTAGAGATCGCTCGGTTGGTCGATCCGGCACTGCCGGTCCGCTTCGTCGTCACTGGCACCGGAAATCTGCGTTCTGACATTGAGCGCGCCGTCCACGAGGCCTGTTTTCCGGAAGGTCGGTTCCATCTGCTGGGGGAGATTTCGGAATTCGCACCCGTGCTGGCCTCGTTTGACCTGCTGGTGGTTCCATCTTTGCTGGACGGCCGGCCGGTGGTAGTGCTAGAGGCGTTGTCCATGGGCGTGCCGGTCGTCGCCTCCCGGGTCGGAGCACTACCGGAACTTGTCCAGGACAGCGAGGCAGGATGGTTGTGCGAGCCAGGTGATTCCGGTGAGTTTGCGAAATGTATCGAGCGGGCGGCACGTGACCGCACTGGCTTATTGGATATGCGGCGGCGGGCAAGAGAATACGCGGAAGCTGCCTTGGATATTCAAGCAATGCTAGCATGCTATGAGGAAGGTCTTACGTCATTGCTGCCAGAGAATCTCGGTAATGCGTGATCTAGCCACAGCAGTCCGCTTGTTCGACGCGACGTGGTACCTCGATACCTACCCAGAAGTCGCCGACCAAGAACCCTGGGACCACTTCCGCCTTGTGGGAGCAGCAGCGGGGCTCGATCCCAATCCGATGTTCAGCACAGCCTGGTATCTGCGCAGATATCCAGATGTGACTGGTTCGGGCCTAACCGCCCTGGAAGATTATGTCAGCTGCGGAACGGACCTTGGGCGCGACCCTGGCCCCTTGTTCAGCACCCGATGGTACTTGACCAACAATCCCGACGTCGCAGCAGCTAGCGTGAATCCGCTGGAACACTACCTATCGTATGGATTACGCGAGTTGCGCGACCCGAGTCCGGTCTTTCATACTGCTTGGTATATTGCGTCGTATCCCAAAGCGGCCGCAGCGGGAGTGGATGCGCGGGTCCATTACTTCGAGTGCGGTGCACTCATTGGATATTCCCCTTGCCCCCACTTCGACTCGCAATGGTATTTAGATACCTATCCCGAGGTGGCGGCCGAAGGCATCAACCCTTTGCTGCATTACTTGACTGAGGGAGCTGCGCGAGGATTTGACCCCAGTCCCCGTTTCAGCACGCTCGGCTACCTAGAGGCCCATCCGGAGGTGGTGACCTCCAACGAAAATCCATTAGTCCATTTTCTGGCTAATGCTTCGGCTCAGGACCGAACGTCGGTGAGTGCTGCGGGCAGCATCCCCGGGCCGCTGAGCGGCCTCGCCGTCGCCGAGGCTCAGGCTCTAATAGAGGCGATGTCGCCGATCGAACCGGATCTCGCGGCTATACTCGAGCCCCTCGAGAAACTTCCCGCTTTTGCATTTGCACTCGATCGCTGCGCATTGGCGTGGCGGCAACTCTATTTGTCAATCTACGAATTGCCAAGTCGTTTGGTGCTCGTAGGATCAATAGACGAATCTTCGGAACTGGCTGGGTTGATAGATAACACGCCTGGAATGCTGATCGTTGAGACGGACGCCCAAGGGGCATCGACTGCGGAGTCGTTGCCTCTCGGAACGCAATGGCGTTCTTTATCAGAGTTCGCGGTGGACCTAGATCTGGACGACCGGGTCAAATTGGCGACGGCGCTGGTAAACAGTCTTCAGCCCACGGGTTTGCTGGTTTGGGGCAGCCGTGCCGGGTGGGAGATGCTGGCTCAGTATGGTGCCGCATTGCGATCTAATACTGCACTCTTTGCGGCCGTTGCATCATCGCCTGAATTCTCCGCGGCCGATCTTCTCCGGAACTACTTTCGGACCTGCATTCCCGTAATCTCGACACTATATCTACCCGACGAGCAGCACTTGCAGCGCATCGCCGACTTATTCGGCCTGCCGCCTGGCGAGCATTGGAGACTGCGAAGCCTCAAAAGATGTAGAGAGAGTGACGGATTCCTTGCCCCATTGGATGTTCTGCGATGACCGAGATCACGGCAATATTGAATGTGCATCGCGAAGGGATTTTGGCCCACTCCTCACTGCTCAGCATTGCGGATGCGCGGCAGATGGCCGAGGCGTCGGGTATCGGCGTGGAGGTACTTGCAATTGCCGACTGCTCCGACCGGAGCACATTGGACACTTTGGCCTTGGCCGCTGGAGTTAAAGTGTTGGAAACCAGCGTAGACGACCTAGGATTGGCCCGAAATGTCGGGGTAGGTGCGGCGAAGGGCCGATATCTTGCGTTTCTGGATGGAGATGATCTTTGGGGTCGCTGTTGGCTTCGGGCGGCGTACGAAGCGGCCAGGACGGAATCTCGCCCTGTCGTCTGGCACCCTGAGGCCTGCCTGTACTTTGGCTCAAAACATGAGCCAGGGTGGTTGATCCACCCGGATATGGAAGCGATCGAGGGCGACTGGGTCACGCTCGGGGTCCGTAACCAATGGACGTCACTCAGCTTCGCTCCACGGACTACCTATCTAGAGGTTCCCTATCGTCGAACCAATCTTGCAGGAGGCTTCGGCAAGGAGGACTGGTCGTGGAACTTGGAGGTCGTGGCGCATGGATACCTGCATAAGCCCGTGCCAGGTACGGCGCACTTGGTGCGAGTGCGGCACGAACTTCTCTAGTGCGCCGAACGGATTCAGCCAATGCGCTCATGACGCCATCCACCCTGTTGCGTAGCCGGATTGGCTGGGCTGCGCGGGTGGGGTCAATTGGAATTGCAGCGTCGAGCGTCAAAGTCCACGCTTCTACGCTCCGGCGATAGGAGGCGGCTTGACCAACGGTAAGCGGATCCTGGTTACGGGTGCGGCAGGCTTCATTGGCAGCCACCTGACCGAAGCGTTGGTCCGCGCAGGCGCTAAGGTAACCGCGATGGTGCGTTACAACTCCGCATCGTCCATCGGCAATCTTGCGTTTCTACCGCAGGAGGTGCGCGAGGGTCTAACTATCGCGGCAGGCAATATCGAAGACAGCGATTTCGTGTTTCGGGCCATGGAGGGGCAGCACATCGTGCTGCACTTGGCCGCTCTGATTGCGATTCCGTATTCCTACGTTGCACCTCGATCATACTTTCGTGTCAACGTTGAAGGAACTCTGAACGTTCTGGAAGCGGCTCGGCGGTTGCGCACTGAGCGCGTGGTACACACCAGCACCTCCGAGGTTTACGGCACCGCGCTGCGCACGCCCATTGGGGAGGACCACCCCTTGCAGGGGCAGTCCCCCTATTCCGCCAGCAAGATCGGCGCGGACAAGATCGTCGAGTCCTATTTCCGGTCCTTTGACACGCCGGTGGTGACCATCCGTCCATTCAACACATTCGGTCCGCGGCAATCGGCCCGTGCCTTCATACCCACGATCATTTCCCAGGCACTGTCCCGCGATGCGGTACGTCTGGGCGCGCTCGCGCCGCAACGGGATATGACTTATGTGGCCGACACGGTGGACGGGTTCCTCCGTGCAGCGGTTGTGCCAGAAATTCTGGGCGAGACGATCAATCTAGGTACCGGAGAGGCATTCACTATCGGCGAGTTCGCAACTCGCATCCTCAGCTTGATGGGATGTAGAAAGCCGATTCTGCATGACGGCGCCCGCGATCGGCCAGAGAAAAGCGAGGTCATGAATTTGGTGTCCGACAACCGTAAGGCGGCGCAGCTCATGCAGTGGAAGCCGGCCACCTCGTTAGACGATGGCCTACGCAGGGTCATCGAATTCGTATCTATGCATCCCGAACTCTACGCCTCAGAAGGTTATACCGTCTGATGCATGCGATAATTATGGCCGGCGGCAAGGGCTCCCGGTTGCACCCTTATTCTGCGCTGTTCCCCAAGCCGCTTATGCCACTAGGTGACAGACCCGTGCTCGAGATCCTGCTGCATCAGCTTCACACGGCCGGTGTCACGGATGTTATTCTGGCAGTTAATCATCTGCGCCACCTTGTGGAAGCTTTCTTTGGCGATGGAAGTCGCTTCGGGCTGTCTATTACCTATAGCGTCGAGGACCGGCCGTTGGGAACGGCCGGTCCGATTGGACTAGTGCTGGACCGGTTAGGCGAGGATTTCTTCTTAACCAACGGCGACTTGCTGACCACGCTCGATATGGGTGTCATGCTGGCTGACCACCGCGCGCGGCGAGCCGATGCGACAATTGGCACCTACCGGCGCGAGCTTCGGTCGGAGTTTGGGCTGCTGGAGGTCGACGAAACGATGCGCATGACCGGCTACAAGGAGAAGCCTACATACCAGCACCTTGTGAGCATGGGCATTTATGCGCTCCGGCGAGAAGCAGTGCGGCCCTTCGTCGTTCCCGGAGAACCACTGGACATGCCTGCGCTGGTGCAGGCGATGCAGCAATCGGGCCGCGACGTGTTCTGTCACAGCCAGGATTGTTTCTGGCTGGACATTGGCAGGCCAGAGGATTTTGCGGAGGCCCAGGCTATCGTTGAGCGGGACCCGCAAGCCTTCGCATCCAGCCAAGGTTAACCATATGCGGCTGCTGTTGACGGGAGCCACCGGTTTCATAGGTCGGCACGTCGTTGCTGCGGCGACCAACTGGACCGTGACCCGCGTCACCCGGGCGCGAGAAGCTTCCAGCCCGGACGAACTGGCCCTCGGCCCGGTGCCCTGGACGCGAGCGGATTTCGCGACGGCCCTGGCCACGGCGCGACCGGACGTGGTGCTGCACTGCGCAGGCGCTGCGCACAGCATGGATGCAAGGGCGTGCATCGACACGAACGCCGTGCTGGCGGCCGAGCTCCCTCGGCGCTGTCGCTGATTTACGCGAGCCGCGGCGTGTCATCTTGATCGGATCCGCAGCGGAGTACGGCATAGTTCCCGCGGATGCGCAACCGGTTGTCGAAACACGTCCTTGCGCACCACGCACCAACTACGCTGTTGCGAAATGTGCGCAGAGCTTGTTGGGCCTCGCGGCCGCGATGCGCGGTCAACAGGTGCTCATCGCACGATTGTTTAACCCGGTTGGCGTGGGCATGCCCGGCGCGCTTGCCTTGCCCTCGTTTGCGCGGCAGATCGTGGGGTCTGGTCCATGCCCTGTCGTGCGTGTGGGTGATCTGACGGCGCAACGCGACTTCCTAGACGTCGACGAGGCAGCTCGCTTGCTCTTGGCCTTGGCGGCAATGCCGCACTGGCCCTGGCCCGTCGTGAACGTGTGCAGCGGTAGCGCCTATCGCTTGGGTGATCTGTTGGACGGCCTGATCGCGGCCAGCGGTCTCCGCGTAAGCATAGAGACGGACCCGGCACGGCTTCGCCCCGGAGACATGCCGGTCCTGATTGGCAGCACCGAGCGGCTTGCGTCGGTCGGCCTGGCGCCGCAGTCACCTGATTTCTTGACGCTACTGCCGCGCTTGCTCATCGAGGCTCGGGTGGCAGGCGAGCCGTCTTAACGTGGAGAAACCTCCTTTCACTGTTACCATCTCTACTATCCGAGCCGCCGTCAGTGACCTACCCTTGGTCTCCGTATCACTCGCCGTGTTAATCGCGTGCGCGATTGACCCTACCCGTCGCATTACGCTGGCGGCGGAGACAACGCGGATCGGTTCGGCGATGTCGGCCGGCGACAGTGCCGCGGTCGCTACCTGATACAACAGCGGCTGGAACAGGTGATAGGGTAATAGTTGTGGCGGTCGATCACCAGAACGAGGGCGTCGCCACTTCCGGTCCTTCAGCCGTGTCTCCGGAAGGGCGCGCCACAAGGCGTCGACATACGTCCGCTTACGGGCGACGCAGGCAGACGATGCCGAGATTCCCGATGATCACAACCGAATCCGCGACCGGCCAGACGCCGGCGTCCGAGCAGTATGCTTGGCCCGTTTCCAGTTCCACCTGCGAGGGTGCCGCGAACCGAAAACCCGTCGCCTGCTCTACCAATCCCAATTTCGAATATTTAGAGGCGAACGCCGAGATGTTCATGTCACGAAACACCGTTGCCAATGGCGCGCTGCGTCGCCAGTCGCCATCTACCATTACCAGTGCGTGCAGGTCACCGAAGCGAGGATTACTCTCCAATCGGGCAAGAATACGGTTCGCTTCCTGCATATCCCAGAGGTTTACACGCCGCTGATCATAAAGGATCCGGTTTGAACCTCCAACATAGGAGAGCGAGACTGCAGCCAGCGCAACGGTGAGGACACAGCGGATCCACGACACGTGCGTGTATCGCCATCCGAGAGTTGCAACGCCCGCCACAAAAATCGAGAACGGCGACAGCACGCGCGGCGCCAGCCAGACGAAATTGGCCATCACAGGAACGATAACTGAGGAAACTGCCGCCGCCGCGAGAAGGCCGCTGGCTGCAAATGCCCAGCCTATGCCACTGCGGCGCAAGATCGCGAGCAAGATAGTCACCACCGCAAGCGTGAGAATGCCGATAAGGAGAAGCGACGCGATGGGTGGCATTATACCTGGGGGCGGTGTGAGCACTATGAGGAAAGCGGCCGACAGCGCGGCCGCCTTCTTCTTGAAATCCGGAACTTCTGAAATGTCCGGTACCCGTGACTGGTTGGCTGGAACGCCCGCCGTAGTGCCAAAGAAATGGTGAAGGATCAGCGTGATAATGAAAGAGACGATCGCGATCGCTGTTATAACCAGTAGTGCCCGGACAGGTGGTGTCGCAACGATTTGGCGAAGGCGTCTTTGCCCGGGTTGAGCCGGATAGAGCCCGGCTACCCGCTCGATAGCTGTAAGTAGACTGACAATCACAAGATGGACGATCGCGAGCTGATAAATTGACAACGCTGCCAGCATGAGAATGCCGCCAATTGCGGCCCCGCTCCCCGGGCGCGCGGTCGCGCTGGCACACGCCAAACCCGCAGCGGCCAGAAAGATAGATAGCGTAATGGCAAGGGTCGTATCTGAAAACGTGTAAAACTCCGTATTGAACGGATGTAATGTGAACAGTGCTACGAACATGAGCAGCTCGACGCCATCGAACCTCGTCAAAAGGACACGCGCGTAGAGGAATCCGGCGCAGGTAAACAGGGCGATTGATAGGATTAGCGCGCTAGGTATTACATCCATGCCCGCGTAACCAAATTTCTCCCGCAGCCACAGCAAAGCGACAAGCCCCCAACGCCCATTGGATAGTATCGAAGTTAAGAGCGTCGGATCGTCGCGGGAGACGTAACTGTCAATAGAGTACATCGGTGTTGTTATACTCTGCGACCGGGCGGCGAGTGCAACGAGAACCAGAACGATTAAGGCCCAGCGAACGCGGAGAACATCCGCCCAAATCGCGGACAGGCCACTCGACACCCACGATTTCATGATTGTTCCGGCCCTCGCGGGATATGAGATGCGCGGGTTTGCGACAAGTTTGCCACGGAGACCGCACAGCCCCTTACTTCCTCAATCCAAATATGCGACAACCCAACAGGGTTGATCTGCTGGGGATTGTTGCGAGCAAGCTTCGTATGACCGTCGAGGCTTGCACGTCGATACTCAATACCTTGAATGGGTGCGGTCGTCTATCCGACAGGCCTAACAGGCTGTTGAAGAAATCATTCGCGGCGGCCGGTTAGCGGGGCCGGTCACGGCACCGCGGCGATCAGCCCGGGCGCCCGCACCAGATCGTAGGCCGCCGCGGCGAAGGTGAAGGCCCAGTCCACCTTGGCCAGGCCGCGCAGCTTGGTCTGGCCTAGTCCAGCGACGGTCTTGATCCAGCCGAAGGCTTCCTCGATCCGCTTGCGGATGCGCTGGCTGGCGGCATAGCCCGGATGCCGTGTCGTGCGCTTATCGATCGCCGAGCGGCGACCGCTGCGGTTTTGCGCGACGTGCGGCCGCACATTCAGACCGCGCAACTCCTCGACCTCGACAAAGTCAGCAGCGTCGTAGCCCCTGTCAGCGCCGAGCGTGATCGCCCACGGCCGATCACCCCAGGGCTCGATCATGTCGAGCGCCGCCAGCCATTCGGCATGGCCCGAGACCCGTGTCAACCCGACAAGCAGCCCCGAGCGGTTCTCCATTAACCTGTGGCCGATGAAGCACAACCGCGCCTCCATACCTGGCCCCTTGCGGTAGAGCCGCGCATCGGGATCGGTGGTGCTGCGATGGGTCGCATTCGATCGCTTCTCGCCGCGGAAATTGGCCGGCCCGTTGCGCCCGCCATCACTCGGGCCAGCCTGTCCCGGATCCTTTGGTTTGAAGCTCTTCATCGAAGCCCAAGCCTGGATTTAGCCTGCCCCCGGCCTGCGTGTTGTGTCCCTCGAGATTGGCGAGGAGTTCGGCGAGGCATCGCAGGCGGGTGCGATTGTAATCGGCGACAAAGGTGCTGAGACAAGCATCGCGTTCGGCATGGTCGAGAAACCGGCGGTGGTGGGCGGCACGATTGTGCGGCATGCGGTCGAGGCGGTCACCGAGGCGGCGGTTGAGACGCTCGACCATGCCGTTATCCGGCATGATGATTTCGGCGCTCTGGTGTCCGCCGCTTCGCTGAGGAAGCGGGTTATGGTGAGCCCATCTGGGACACGGGGCGCCGGGAGCACAAAGGTGCGGGCAGGCCGCCGACAGACGTTGGGCTGAGAGCCCGAGTGAACCGCGCCGGGTTTCCCGGAGGCTCCAACTCTTGAGAGGATGGAGCGATGACGAAGCAAGTTCCCTCGAAGCGAGTTCCCCCGTACTCCCCTGAGGTCCGTGCCCGCGCGGTTCGGATGGTCCTGGACCACCAAGGCGAGCACGCCTCGCAATGGGCAGCGATCCACTCGATTGCCGAGAAGATCGGCTGCTCGGGCGAAACACTGCGCCACTGGGTGCGGCAGACCGAACGTGACCACGGCGTTCGGCCGGGTCCGACAACCGAGGAGCGCGAGCGGATCAAGGGGCTCGAGCGCGAAAACCGTGAGCTGCGCCAGGCGAACGAGATCCTGCGAAAGGCGTCGGCATATTTTGCCCAGGCGGAGCTCGACCGCCGGTTCAAGCCATGATCGACTTCATCGCCGAGCATCGCGCCATCTACGGGGTCGAGCCGATCTGCCGCGTCTTGCCGATCGCCCCGTCGACGTATCATGCCCATGCCGCCCGGCGCGCCGATCCGGGCAAGCTGCCGGCACGGGCCCAGCGCGATGCCGCTCTGAAGATCGAGATCGGTCGCGTGTACGACGAGAACTACCGAGTCTATGGCGTCCGGAAGGTCTGGCGACAGCTCGGCCGGGAAGGGATCGCGGTCGCCCGCTGCACCGTGGCGCGGCTGATGCGAATGATTGGCCTGCAGGGCGTCGTGCGGGGCAAGACGGTCCGGACCACAATCAGCAATGCGGCGGCCCCGTGTCCGCTCGATCGCGTCAATCGGCAGTTCAGGGCACTGCGCCCGAATGCCCTGTGGGTGTCCGACTTCACCTACGTCGCGACGTGGGCCGGCTTCGTCTATGTCGCCTTCGTCATCGACGCCTTTGCGAGGCGCATCGTCGGCTGGCGTGTCTCTCGTACGGCTCACGCCGGCTTTGTGCTGGACGCGCTGGAGCAGGCCCTGCACGAACGCCGGCCCATCCGCGGCGGCGGCCTCGTTCACCACAGCGATCGCGGTGTGCAGTACGTCTCGATCAAGTATACCGAGCGGCTTGCCGGGGCGGGCATCGAGCCCTCGGTCGGCAGCGTCGGCGACAGCTACGACAATGCTCTCGCCGAGACCATCAACGGCCTCTACAAAGCCGAGGTGATCCATCGGCGCGGCCCCTGGCGCAGTTTCGAGGCGGTCGAGTTCGCCACTCTCGAATGGGTCGACTGGTTCAACAACCGGCGCCTACTCGAGCCGATCGGAAACCTCCCTCCTGCCGAGGCCGAGGCCGCCTATGCCCAGCTTGAGCTGACCTGTATTGCCGCGTAGGTCTCAAACCAAACGGCCTCCAAGAAACCCGGCGCGGTTCATAGCTCGTTACATGGCCGCCCCTTGCGACCAGCCCGGATGCGCTGCGAGCGCGGATCAGTAGGTGTCGTGTTGCCCGCGAGCCTCCCGTTTCGGACGAAGCGTAAATGGAGGAAACGAACATGCGGATTATTGGACTGGACATCCACCGCGCTTTTGCCGAGGCGGTGGCCTGGCAAGACGGCAAGCTCAGCCGGTTGGGGCGTGTCATCATGCGGCGCGAGTCGCTGCAGGCGTTTGCGCAAAAACTGTCCACGGACGACGTCGTGGTCATCGAAGCCACTGGCAACGCCGCGTCAGTAGCGGCGGTGATCGGCCCGCACGTGGCCCGGGTGGTGATTGCCAATCCCAAGCAGGTCCATCTCATTGCTCGCGCCAAAATCAAAACCGACACGATCGATGCCGGCGTCTTGGCGCAGCTTTACGCCAGCGGCTTTTTGCCGGAGGTCTGGATCGCCGATGAAGCGACCCAAGCGCTGCGCCGCCAGGTCACACGGCGCAACCAGATCGTGCGGCAGCGCTCGCGGCTGAAGAACATCATCCAGTCGATCCTGCACGCCCATTTGATCCCGTCCTGCCCGCATCAGGATCTATGCGGGCCCACGGGCCGAGCCTGGCTCTCCGAGCAGCTCTTGCCCGGCGACGAGCGTTTGGCGGTAGAGCGTCATCTGCGCGAGTTCGATCGGCTGACCGACGATCTCAAAGTCATCGAACGCGATCTGGCGCTATCGGCACTGGCGGACGACAGGGTCAAGCGGTTGATGACCATCCCCGGCGTCGACATGGTTGTAGCACTCGCGCTGATTGCCGCGATCGGCGAAATCGCGCGCTTTGCCAAACCCGAGCAGCTCGTTGGCTATCTCGGGCTGAACCCGAGCGTGCGGCAATCCGGACCGGGCCCCGCTTATCATGGGCGGATCACCAAGCAAGGCCGCGGTCATGCCCGCGGCATGTTGGTCGAGGCCGCCTGGGCGGCAGCGCGCGCCCCAGGTCCGCTGCGCGGCTTCTTTTTGCGCGTGCAGACCCGGCGGGGACAGCATGTCGCGGCCGTCGCAACGGCGCGCAAGCTCGCCATCCTGATCTGGCATCTGCTGACCAAGAACGAGAGCTATCTCTGGGCCCGTCCCGCCTTGCATGCCCGAAAGCTGCGCGATTCGAGCTCGGGGCCGGTCACAAGCCGGCCCGCGGCCAGAAGGGAACGGCACACGCCTACAACCTGAAAAGCCAGCGCGACCAGGAGCGCCGCTGGGTCGAGCAGGCCGAGGCCGCTTACGCGCGTTTTGTCGCCGGCTGGAGGCCAAGGGGTCCAAGGGCGCGCACGGGCGCCGCAAAGGAGGAACGACGATAACGGCTGCGCGGCCGGGCTTGCACCTCGTGCCCTGCTCTTCGCCACGCGGTCATCCGTGCGCGACGGCAGATTAGCAAGCAGCAGGGCCCGTCCATAGCCCCAGCTTGGCGCCGTGCTCGGGATGGTCAAGACCAAGCCGCCTGCGGCGGTGGGCTGGGGCCCAGTCTTGACCACCCCTGCGCGCGACGCCCTCAAGCACGGTACGCCGGGACGGAGAAACGGCTCGCCTCTGCCGAACAAAGAAACTGCTTGTCGATCACATCAATGGTCTGCGGCCGAAACGGGCGGGCGAGGCGGTGGATAATGACGCACTCGGTGCACACCCGATCGAAGGGATGGTGGCCCGAGGGTTTGTCCGTGAGGTTTGTCTTTCTTGTCGACGACGAAGCGGTCGGTGAATTCGGAGCCATTATCGGTCAGCACGGTGTGGACGGAGAGCGGGAAGCGGTCGAGGAAGCGCTTGAGAAAACCCGCTGCGGTTTGGGCCCGACCATCGGGCAAGGATCTCGAGGTAGACGAAGCGGGGGCGCGGTCGATCGCGACATAGGCGTAACTGCGGCGGCGGTTGAGCGGCGGCAGATATTTGACGTGATGTGGATGAAGCCGGCCGGGGCGTCGGTGTGGAACGCGACGGTCGGGACTTGTTGCTGGCTGTGGCGGGCGGAGATGCTGTGGCACTGCAAGCAGCGGTGAATGGCGCTGCGAGACAGCTCGGGGTTGACGCAGCGCCGCATCGCCTCGACGATGTCGTCGAGCGGCAGCGCAAGGCTGCGGCGCAGTCAGACGGTAAAGCCTTCTTCCAATTCGGTCAAGGCGGTGGTCAGGCGGTGCGGGCGGATGGATCGATCGACGATCTCCCGGCGCGCCTTCCAACGCGCCACGGTGCGCTGTGGATGCCGAGTTCGCGGGCCAGTGCGGCGTTGCTCGTCTGGCTTTTCTGGATATAGGCGCGCGGGTGCGGGGCGTGGTGTTGGCATTGGCGATCCATCACCCGGTCCTCCCCCGATCGGTCGGCGGCGGCGTGGGTGCGTCGTCGGCACGCTCGCCCGGGAGTGTCCGGTTTTCTGTGTAAGGCGAGCCGTATCTCATGGTTTTGAGCCTTCAGCGCGCTGAAGGCTCAAAACGGTCTCCGAACAGGATGGCAAACTGCCCCATCGCCGCGGTCCATTCAACCCGGCGGCGCCATTTAACCCCGGCGTTGCGGATCGCCAGAAACAGCAGTTTCAGGGCCGCTTCGTCGGTCGGGAAACTGCCGCGGGTCTTGATGATCTTGCGCAGACTGCGATGCAGGCTTTCGACCGCGTTTGTGGTGTAGATCATCTTGCGGATCGCCGGCGGGAACGCGAACAGCGGCACCACGTATTCCCAGGCCCGGCGCCAGGCCTGGCCGATCGCCGGGTAGCGCTTGCCCCATTGGGCCTCGAAATTGTCGAGTTCGGCGGCGCCGGCCTCGGCCGTTTCCGCCCGGTAGATCGCTTTCAGATCGGGCATGATCAGTTTGCGGTCCTTCCAGGAGACAAACGCCAGCGAGTTGCGGATCAGGTGGATGATGCAGGTCTGCACCGTGGTTAGCGGAAACACCGTGGCGATCGCCTCGGGAAAGCCCTTGAGCCCGTCGACGACCGCGATCAAGACATCGTTCAGGCCACAATTCTTCAGCTCGTTCATGACCTTGAGCCAGAATTTGGCGCCTTCGGTCTGCTCGATCCACAGCCCCAGCACCTCCTTCTCGCCGTCGCTGTTGAGGGCGAGGGCAACGTAAACGGCCTTGTTGCGCACCAGCCCCTCATCGCGGATCTTGACCCGCAGCGCGTCGAAGAAAATCACCGGATAAAGCGGGTCGAGCGGCCGGTTCTGCCATTCCCGGACCTCCTCGAGCACCGCATCGGTGACCCGGCTGATCAGATCGGGCGAAACCTCGACCCCGTACAGCTCCTGCAGGTGAGCCTGGATCTCGCGGACCGACAACCCGCGGGCATAGAGGCTGATGATCCGGTCATCAAAACCGTCGAGGCGGGTCTGCCCTTTGGCCACGATCTGCGGCTCGAAGCTGCTGTTGCGGTCGCGCGGAACCGCAATCTCGATCGCACCGTCGTCGCCAATCACCGTCTTGCTCGAATAGCCGTTGCGGCTGTTGCCGTTGCCCCGACCGGCAGGGTCGCCTTTTTCGTACCCAAGATGCGCGGTCAACTCGGCGCCCAGCGCCCGCTCCAGCAGGCGCTTCTTCAACTCCTTGAAAAGCCCCTCTTCGCCCAACAAATCGTCCGGGCTGCTATAGCCTTGCAGCAGCTCCTCGATAACCTCGTCCCTGATTGCTTGTGCCATGATCCGTGATCCCCTCTACTACATGGAGTGTCTCACGGCTCCTCCCTACACAAAATACCTGACACCCTCCGCTCGCCCCGGTGGGTCCACAAGGACCTCCCGCGCGCCGCGCTGCCAGACTCCCGGCAGTCACGGCGCCGGCGCGGGTCCCTCCTGTGGACTACCGGGACGAACTGCGCTTCGTCTGGCGGCGATTGCTGCCGCAGCCACATGACAGCTTGCCACAATCGGAGGCTGTCGCGCCAATCTTCCGAGACGAAACACCTGCGCCGGGGCAGGCTTGACCGAGAAATGCTCGCTCGACAGCAACCGCTTGATCCGCGGCTGTTACAGCACCGCGGCGAGAAACTTCACCGCGATCTCCCCCCGGCAGCCGGTCGCGGTTCTTCGAGAAATTCGAATGATCCCACACCGGATCATCGACCCCGGTCGCGACGAACCATCGAAACAACAGGTCGAACTCGATCCGCTCCATCAGCTGCCGCTCCGAGCGCACCGAATAGAACGCCTCCAACAGCATCGCCCGCAGCAGTTTCTCCGGCGGCACCGGCGGCCGCCCCAGCCCTGAATAGAGCGCCGCGAAGTCTCGCGACAGCGATGCCAGCGCCGTATTCGCGATCGGGCGGATCACCTGCAGCAGATGATCCGCCCGAACCCGTGTCTCCAAGTCTATGTAACTGAAAAGGCTACCGCTAATCTCGTCGTCACCACGCATCGTCGCCCCCATCCCCAACCCAAGGAACCACAGTGCGACCGCCCGGCAATCACTTTTTCAACAGCCTGCTAAATCCTTCAGCATTTGATCAGCAAGCGGGCATTCGGCGAAGTATTGCGGTGGGCTGCTCACGAACCTGGCTTGGCGTGATGGAACTATTCAAGTCAAATTCGTAGTTAACGGCCATGCGAGCGGTGCAAATAACGTCGCAAGGGTTCGCAATCTACCTGTGATCAGTTCGGAAAGTCGGGCATCTGCGTATTCACGTGCAGGACTGCATGGCGCAAAAGCAGGACCGCTCGACAGAGCGCACAAAATCCCGCATATCTTGCGCAGTACAACGACGCAATGCCTGCTTATCTTTTTGATGACCGAGAGACCCAAGAGTGCTGTCATTCTTACCCGGCCAAGCGCGGTCGGTGGTACATTCAGCAGCACGCCGCGCCCCAGTTCGGCCGATGGGCTACGGAGATGGCAGTCCTATGACCCGACTCAGCCTGGACATCATTTGCCCGGTCTTCCGCGAGGCGGAGGGTATCGCCCTCTTCCATGCCCGACTGTCACGCGTTCTGGACGGCCTCGTCAACTATATCTGCCGCGTCATCTATGTCGTCGACCCCGCCGGGGACGGCAGCGAGGCGATATTGTCGGGCCTTCGGATCGGTGACCCACGAATTGAAGTGGTGCTGATGTCCCGCCGATTTGGCCATCAGAACTGCCTGGTCGCGGGCCTGAACCTGTCGCATGGCGATGCGGCTGTGATGCTGGATTGCGACCAACAGCACCCGCCGGAGTTAATTCCGGAACTGGTTCGACAGTGGGAGGCGGGCGCCGACATCGTGCAGACGGTGCGCGCGCACTCCGCTAAAACGGGCTTCTTCAGGCGAACCGGGTCTAGTTTGTTCTACCGATTGTTTCGCAAGTTGGGCAATTTGGATCTGCCGGTGGGTGCGGCGGATTTCCGCCTGCTGGCGAGGCCGGTGGTGACGGTGTTCAATGAGCACATCCACGAACAGAATCCGTTCTTGCGCGGACTGGTACACTGGGTCGGCTTCAACGTGCGCTACGTCGCGTTTGAGCCGGAGCCACGCGCCAACGGCACGTCCGCCTATCGTCCGTCGGCACTCCTGGGCTTCGCACTGAACGGCTGGTGTTCATTCTCCAAGATGCCGTTGCGAACTTGCGTGTTGTTCGGCTTCGGCATCGCCCTGCTGGCCGCTCTTGTCACGGTGGCACAGATCATTGCATACCTGTTTGGCCGGACCTACGTGCCCGGCTGGTTGACCTTGATGATCGCGCCAGCCTTCCTCGGCGGAGTCCAACTGATTTTTCTCGGCGTCATCGGCGAATACATCGGCCTGATCTTCGATGAGGTAAAGGGCCGCCCGCGCTACATTATCCAACATCACCATCGGGCCCGCTTGGATTCCGCTAAGTGGGATGCCGCCGAGCCCTGGACAGGTCAACGTGCCGAGCCCGCGAGCCTAGATCCACAACAAAGACCGCAACCTCTGGACAGCACGGGTTGGCGACGCTGACAAAGGTAAGATGCGGTTCCGCTCATCGCGGGTGTGCTCCCGCACCCCGCGCGCTCTGAATCGGATCTTAACATTGATCAGCGTCTAGCATCTGCATGAGCAACGATATCGGTCATTGCATCATATGTGACGGTGACCTCGACCCCGCCACGATCCCAGGCTTACTGGCGTGCACAGTATGCGGTTTCATCACCGCCGATGTGCGGCTGTCGGAGGGTGAGCTCGTGGCGCTTTATGGACGAGACTACTTCCACGGTAGGGAGTACCAAGACTACGTGGCGGAGGAGGTCAGTTTGCGTACCAATTTCCGTCAGCGTATCGTCACGCTGCAACGCCATATCCCCAACTTTTCCACCGCCAATTTGTTCGAGATCGGCTGCGCCTACGGCTTCTTTCTCGACGAAGTGAAGCATGATGTCGCCAGAGCTTTCGGCATTGACATCTCAAGCGACGCAATAGCCCATGCCACCGGTCGTCGCGGTGTGGATGCCCGCTGTGGCGACTATCTCGCCGTCGATATCGGGAAGGAGATCGACGTGGTGGTGATGTGGGATACCATAGAGCATCTAGCGCGCCCAGATTTGTTCTTAGCGAAGATGGCGCGAGATGTACGGCCAGGAGGGTACATCGCCATTACGACTGGTGATATAGGCAGCGCCTTCGCGCGTCTCCGCGGGAAGCGCTGGCGCATGATTCATCCGCCAACGCACCTCCACTATTTTTCGGCCGACACGACTCAAGCTCTCCTCCGGCGTTCGGGGTTCGAGATCGTGCATTTTAGCCACCCCGGCGTTACTCGCAATTTGCAATCCGCATTGTACATCGTCCTAGTGTTGAAGCTGGGGGTACCATGGCTGTTCCGGCTGGTGCGCTGGCTACGACTATTCAACTTTCCTCTGACGGTCAATCTGTTCGACATCATGTTTGTCGTCGCGCGTCGGTCTTGCAAGTCTCAGAGTCCGTCCGGAAAGTCCATGGCGGATTGCAAAGCTTTCGCAGCATCAGGCGGATTGATGCAAGCTGGAGAAACGCCAAAGCGTTGCGGCTGTGGTTCTCGAGGTCCTTGGCGAGGCGATGGCAGCGATTGAGCCACGCCAGGGTACGCTCGACAACCCAGCGCATTGGCAGGACCACGAAGCCATTCGCCTGGTCCGAAACGTTTCACGATGTCGATCGATAGGTGTGGCGGAACCGCGGCTACGGCAGTGGTGAACTGCGGTCCGTGATAGCCAGCATCGGCAAACGCCATACCGGTCGCCGACGGCCGCGCGAGCATGATGGCCAGGTCGCGGCGCTCAAATTGCCGGTGGTGTTCGGATGCTCTGGAGTTCACCTGCTGGAACGGCGAGCTGGTGCGTCTCGCCTTCGCCCTCGATTGTCATGACCGCGAAGCAATCTCTCGGGTGCCCCACTGCCGTTATCTCCGGTGAGATGATCCGCGACATGATGGTCCGCTGCGTCGAGCAGCACTTTGGTGCGATCCGCGCGCCGCATCCGGTGCAGTGGCTCTCCGACAACGGCTTGATCTTTGCAGCTCGCGAAAGCATCGAGATCGCCCTGGCGCTCACCCTCGCCCCGTGCGTCACCCGGTCGAAAGCCCGGAAAGCAACGGCATGGCCGAGGCCTTCGTGAAGACCTCTTAGCAACGGCGCGGCGCTTGGCGCGGCGTGTTCCGCGGAACACCATCCGCGGTGCGAAGATGGTGGCTCTCCGCATTACCCGTCAACGCCGTACCGATCCTCCGTCCTGAGAGAGACGGTCGCACAAAGCTGCGCTTGTCAGCCGCGCCGCCGCACCCAGTTCTGCGGTTGATTTCCACAATCGAAGAGCGGGGAGATCGGCGATGGCGATGCAGCGCCTGCGATGGACAAATACCGGCGCCGAATTGATCAGAACGACGGCGCGCGATGGCGCCATGGTGCGCCATATGGGCGAGCCACGCCGACCCGGGAACGCCACATTCATGGCCATTTGCCGCCCACCCGGACGCATGACGCAGCTCCACAGCGCCGCCCTCGGGGCGAGCCCCTCGCCGGATCGCGATTGTGGCATCAAGCTCACCGGCCGGGGACGCGCAAGGCAAGAAATGGGAAGCGACAATCTTGGGCCCGGAGAAAGTGCGGGATACGAGACGCACGACCCGGACGCCTTCACGACATCGCCTTAAAAGCCTGCCTAACAAAGGCCAATGTGGAACGACGATTTTAAATGGTCGAGTTGCTCATCAAGGCCGCTGGCAAGGAATTACCAGCGTGTCCGTCGTCAGGGTTTTTGGGACAACGGGCTAGGCAAAATAAGGGAGGCTCTGGCGCATCGGTTTGGTGAACTCAGGCGACGTGCAGCTGATGCTGCAAGCGGCGGTTGGCGATGGTCTGTCGTTTGATCCTTTCTCGTTCTGCCAGGATGATCGGCCCGCGTCCGAAGTAGACGTCGGCGGGAGTGAGATTGTCGATGCTCTCGGGTAGCGAGAGTGGTTGTAATCGGCGACGAAGGCCTTGATCTGGGCCTCGAGATCACCCGGGAGGTAGTAGTTTTCCAACAGAATGCGGTTTTTGAGGGTCTGGTGCCAGCGCTCGATCTTGCCCTGGGTCATCGGATGATAAGGCGCGCCACGGACGTGTTTGATGTTGCGGGCACCAAGCCATTTGGCGAGGTCGCCCGCGATATAGCTGGAGCCGTTGTCGGACAGGAGCCGGGGTCGATCGGCAGGCGCGGCCTGGTCCAGCCCGCTGGCCCTCAGCGCCAAGTCGAGCGTGGCGGTGACATCCTCGGCCTTCATCGTGGTGCACAGCTTCCAGGCGACGATGTAGCGGGAAAAGTCGTCGAGCACGGTCGACAGGTAGAACCAGCCCCAGCCGATCACCTTCAAATAGGTGAAATCGGTCTGCCACAGCTGGTTGGGTGCGGTGGTGTCAATCAGCGCGGAAGCGGGACCCGGAATTAGCGTTGAATAGGCACCCATACCAACGGTTGAGGAGCGGTCGTCCCCGGAGTCCATGGAGGGGACCCGCGCGCGACGCGCCGTGCCTTCACGAGCGACGGAGCGGCGCGCGTGGGGAGGCGCTGTGGGCCCCCGGGGTCGATCCGCGGGGTTCGGAACGGCGGGTCAGGCGCGGTTTTTGAAGCGCCAGCTCTCGTTTCCGGTTTCGACGATGTCGCAATGATGGGTCAGCCGGTCGAGCAAGGCCGTGGTCATCTTGGCGTCGCCAAAGACGCTCGGCCATTCGGCGAAGGCAAGATTGGTCGACAGGATGATCGAGGTCCGCTCGTAGAGGCGGCTGATCAGATGGAAGAGCATCTGCCCGCCGCTGACCGGGAACGGCAGATAGCCAAGTTCGTCGAGAATGACGAGATCGACGCGGACAAGTTGGTCGGCGAGGCGGCCGGCTTTTCCGGCACGCGCCTCAGCCTCGAGCTGATTGACCAGATCGATGGCGGTGAAGAACCGCACGCGCGCGCCGCGGCGCACGCAATTGGCGCCGATCGCTATCGATACATGGCTCTTGCCGGTGCCGGTTCCGCCGATCAGCACGGCGTTGCGCTGGGTAGCGAGAAAGCCGCCCTCGTGCAACTCGCGCACCAGCCCCTCGTTCACCGGCGATACCGTGAAGTCGAACTCGACGAGGTTCTTCATCACTGGGAAACGCGCCACCCCCATGCGGTAGGCGATCGATCGGGCGCGATTGTCGGCGAGCTGGGCGCGCAGCAATTCCCCGAGAATGCGCTGAACCGGATGCTGGGCGCGCACCCCCGCGGCGACCACCTCGTCATAGGCCGCGCGCATTCCGGCCAACTTGAGCTGGCCCAATAGCTCGATGATCTCATGCCGCTCCACGGTAAGCTTCCTCGTGTGGCGGAAGGCGCAGCCGGTCATAGCGGGCGCAGTCGGCCGCCGGCTCGATCGCCAGCGTCAGCGCCGCCGGGGTCGCTATCGGCCGAGGCGGGGCGGCATCGCGGCGCCGTGCCAGGATGTTGAGCACGACGTCGCGACAGAACAGCCCGGCTGCGAGCGCTTCGGCGCAGGCCGCCTCGACGGCGTCGAGCCCGGCCTCGGCAACCTCCGTCAGGATATCGACGAACTGGCGATCGCCGTCGTCATGGCCGGCCAGCCGCCGCCGGATTTGCGCCAGCGCCGGCGGCAGGTCCCAGTTGCGGAACGGATCACCGTTGCGCAGCGCCCCCGGCTTGCGTGCCAGCACCGGCAGGTAATGCCAGGGATCGTAGGCGGTCTGGCCGCGACCAAAGCGGCGGCGGTGCTCCGCGACAATCTCGCCGTCGCACCAGACGATGATGCGCTCGGCGTAAACCCGCATCTGCGCGGTGCGCCGTGCCGCCCTGACCGCGACGCTGTAGCGATTGTGGTCAAAGCGCACCAAGCTGCTCTTCGACACCGCGACCTCGATCTCGCGGAAGCCGTCGAACGGCCCCCGATAGGCGATCAGGCTCGCCCGCTCGGCTTCGAACACCTCCCAGACCGTCTTGTCGCGCTGCTCGGGGTGAGCGCTCTCGCGCGCCTGGGCGAGACAGCGCGCTTCCAGCCAGGCGTTGAGCTCGGCGTAGTTGGCAAAATGCAGCCGCGGTGTGAACAGTCGCTCGCGCGCGTTGCCGACCTGGTTCTCGACCTGGCCCTTCTCCCAGCCCGCCGCCGGCGTGCACGCGACAGGCTCGACCAGGTAATGCGAGCACATCGCCAAAAAGCGGCGGTTGAAGCGCCGCTCCTTGCCCAGGAAGACCGCGTCGACCGCCGTCGCCATATTGTCATAGATCCCGCGGCGGCACGCCCCGCCAAACAGGCGGAAAGCGCGGTCGTGCGCGTCAAACACCATCTCCTGGGTCTCGCGCGGATAGGCGCGCACCAGGAACATCCGGCTGTGGCAGAGCCGGATATGCGCCACCTTGACGGTCGTCGTCACGCCGCCGAGCACCACGACTTCGTGCGACCAGTCGAACTGATGGGCCTCGCCCGGCGCGAACCACAGTGGGATGAATACCGGGCCCAGCCGTGACTGCTGTCGGCGCCACTCGCGGACATAACGCTGCACGCTGTCATAGGCGCCCGCGTAACCCTCGGCGCGCAGCAACTCAAACAACCGCCGCGCCGTCAGCCGCTCGCGCGCCGGCCGCTTGCTGTTCGCTTCCAGCAACCCGTCAAGCCGCCCGATAAACGCCCCCAGCCGGGGCTGCGGCTGAACCTGCCGCTCGTAGCGAAATTCAGTCGACGCCCCCCGGATCGCCTTGCGCACCGTTTTCCGCGAGAGCCTCAGCTCGCGAACGATCTGGCGGATCGGCTTGTGATCGACCAAAAACGCCCGCCTGATCCGGCCAATCGTTTCCACCGTCACCATCCCGGCCCCGCTCCCCCAACTCAACTAGAGGGAGCATTCGATGATTCGCGGGGTGGGTCCCTATTCGACGCTGATCACCCCCCAAGCCGGGTCACTCTTCCACGCTGTTCTCCACATCTGCGCCAGCCGGGTCACGTGATAGAAGGGGGCGGCCGGATCCTTGACGATCCAGCCCTTGTAGATCGCATTCTTGATCGCGCTGATCGGAATGTCGCCGAGCAGTTCGGCAACCTCGACCACCCGACAGCGGGTCAGCGCATGGGCAATGTCGGCCTGGGTGAAGCTGCGCAGTTCGGCCCGCGTCCACTGGCGGATCAGGTTGCCGTCCGCATCATCGAGGAACACCGGAGCCTCGGTTAGCGCCTTCGCGGCGATCTTGGCGGCGCGAGTGCAGTTTTCGGAGCGGGTGGCATAGTCGCTTTGTTTGCGGGCGACGGTCGGCAGCGGCAGAGCCGGGCGGCGGCGAGCCATCCGAACTCTCCTGGAAGGGAAAGCGCCGCTTATTACAGTATAAATATAATTCTCCCTGGGGTAATATTCAATATCCTCCACGAATATTATCGAATGCCTGGCGAGTTATTTGATTAAAGATGTCGCCCGATGCGGCGCGCAAACACCGCGCGCGCCATAGCGGCCAGGCCGCCAGGTATGCTGCCGGGATCAGTCGCCTTGGCAGCGGAAGCGGTCTCCGCTTACGCCGCAAGGGTGGAGAGGCAGCGGTGTTCTCGGGATGGGCGGGGCCATGCTTCATGCGGCGGGATGTCGCACCATAATATCAATTAAATCAATATGATGTCCGGCTAAGCGGCCGGCCGGCGCGCGCCGGTTCTAGCGCGGCCTCAGTATAATTCTTTGAAGGGAGAACTTGAATGACGATCAATCAAGCTGTCTGTGCAACCCTGCGAGGCCGTCGACTGGTGCGTGGCATTAGCCAAAAGGCATTGGCTGAATTCTTGGGCACTTCCCCCTCGATCCTGAACCGGGTCGAGCAGGGCAAACGCCGCTTCGAAGAGGATTGGCTTCAACGGCTGCCCAGCGCGATCGCGGCCCCCATCGTCTATTTGCTGGACTACCAGGCTAGGCAAGAGATAGCGCGACGCGCCATAAACCAAAGGGGAGGCCACTGTCGTCTGATCCGCCTCCGTCCGCCCGGCTGGTCCTTCGGCGGTGCGGGTGCGGATTAGCGCCAGCGGGGGTAAGCGGATCCTATCGCTGCTGGTCATTTGCTCTGCCTCTCGTCGGACTCAGACCGCCTTTACCTACTCGGTTCCGGAAGGTTTCCCGCCGCTCTGCTCGATATCGCCGCCTGATGCATCCTCCGGACGGCAACGCGGGCCGGGTCTACTGCGCAACCGCAACGATCACCTGGCAGATCACGGCGATGAACACGCAAGGGATCCCGACCCACTGCATCATGCGCCGGGTGCGCTCGTAACGTTGTTCGACTGCTGTTTCGCCCGAAAATGTTCTTAGTTTCCAGGGAACACTGAGACTACCCCAATAAAGCAAGAGCGCCGCAGCACCGCCCGTGAACGCGCTCGTGAGATTGAGGGCCGTGATCCAGAAATGCGGTATAGACATCAGAATGAGATCACGGAGACAAATAACGTGCTGCTGCTAAAATAGCGTAAATCTTCGTCAAGATCGCCAAAATCCGTTATCAATCGTGGAGGTGACTTAAATATCTTTGTGTTCCTCACGAACGTAATCAATGGTTCCAAGTCATGCGGCACATCGACCGTAATTGCGGTAATGCTATCCCTTTCTCTTGACAACGCCTGCTGCTTAGCCTCATCAGCCTCATCGTGTTTTGCAATGATCTGTTTTTCAATTTTGTCGTCTTCGTCATTATATGCCCAGGCGATTAAATCCTCTGCGGCTCGCCAGTAATTTCGTGCAATTCTTTGTCTAATCGGCGCAAGACTTTCTTCCCACTGCTGTTTTGGTATTTCTGCGATTTCCAATAAATTCTCTGTTTGACGCAGAAGTGTAGGCGCAACGTGCAAATGTCAGTGCCGTCCAATTTAAAAATGTCAGTCTCCCCGGCTTTTTGGCGGGCTGTGGGGGGCGGCATCGATGACGGTGCTGAGCGTGAGCGATGGCGAGTTGCGGCGTCTCGAGGTGTTCCGGGACGTCGATCGAGGTAGTCTGCCGGTGCGCGCGGCAGCGCAGCTGTTGGGGCGCAGCGAGCGCCAGGTATGGCGGTTGTTGAAGGCGTTTCGCAGTGACGGTGTCGCGGGTTTGATTTCGAAGAAGCGCGGCCGGCCGAGCAACCGCCGGACGGCAGCGGCGGTGCGTGCAGCGGCATTGTGGATCGTGCGCCACAACTATGCCGATTTCGGCCCGACCTTGGCTGCCGAGAAGCTCGCCGCCGAGCGCGGTTTTGCGGTCTCCAGCGAGACCTTGCGCCAGTGGATGATCGCCGACGGGCTGTGGCGCGATCGTAAGCAGCGCAAGCGCATCCACCAACCGCGCCCGCGGCGCGAGTGCGTCGGCGAACTGGTCCAGGTCGACGGCAGCGAGCACTGGTGGTTCGAGGATCGCGGGCCGCAATGCACCTTGCTGGTGTTCGTCGACGATGCGACCAGCCGGCTGATGCATCTGCAGTTTGTCGAGAGCGAGTCGACTTTCGCCTATTTTCACGCGGCGCGCGCCTATCTGGAGGCCTGGGGCAAGCCGGTGGCGTTTTACAGCGACAAGCACGGGGTGTTCCGGGTCAACCACCCAGGCGCGCTTGGCGGCGACGGCATGACCCAGTTTGGCCGCGCCCTGCACGCGCTCAACATCGACATCATTTGCGCCAATTCGAGCCCGGCCAAGGGCCGGGTCGAGCGCGCCAACAAGACCTTGCAGGACCGCCTGGTCAAGGAATTGCGGCTGGCTGACGCGGCCACCCTGGCGGAAGGCAACGCCCTGCTGCCTGCTTTCATCGCCGACTACAACGCGCGCTTTGCCAAAGCGCCGGCCAACAGCAAGGATTTGCACCGGCGGCTGCGCCCCGGCGACGATCTCGACGACGCGTTTGCCTGGAAGGAGGAGCGCACCCTGTCGCGGGCATTGACCCTGCAGTATGACAAGGTGCTGTTCATCCTGGAGCCGAGCGAACCGGCCAAGGCGGCGATCGGCAAGCGGGTCACCGTGGTTGATTATCCTGATGGCCGGCTGGCAATCCGTTACCGCGGGGTCGAACTGGCGTATCGGACCTTTGATAAAATTCGCCAAGTCTCGCAGGCCGCGATCGTCGAGAATAAACAGCTCGGCGCCGCGCTTGCCTTCATCCGCGCGGAGCAGCTGCGTCGCGAGCCCGAACATCGCAGCGATCGCGCCCCGCGCCGTCGCGATCAGCACAACCCTCGTCTGTTCAAAGTCGGCTGAGGCGCTCTACGAGCCGGGCGGGGCCGAGCCCGCCCGGTAAAACAAAACCGGTGCGGTTTCGAGCGTCCGTACCGCGGGCGCCGGTCGGGCGCTGCGCTACGCCGGGGCTCCGCGCCCGCCCGCCGCCCGCCCTCAGCGCACTGACATTTCTAAATTGGGGAAATCACTGACATCTCTATCTGGGCTGGACAAGAAGCCTAGCCAACTCCGGGTTCGTCAGTCCCGTACCCCACGAGTTATGGCGGGACGCCAGAACCGCTATTTGTTGGCTCAACGAAATCGCCATCTTCGACAATTCGTCGACTAGGCGCGCTGCCTGTACCTGTTTCTGATCCCAGGTTTCCCCCTCGAAGCCGAAGCCCTTTACATGCTTAAATTTTGAGATTTGGAGCAACACGAGGGTCAGAAAACCAAAGCTCAAGAGGGCGGTAACAGCAGCTGCTTTAGCTGTGTCTTCCGCAAGGCAACGACGACACCCATGGACAACAGCCCCACGGCGGCGACGGCGGTAATGGCGTCCGTCAGCCAGGTCCAAACCGACACTTCACCCGTCATCCGCGTGCGCCCGATGTACAGCTAGCGGATCACGCTAGCACATCGCATCGCTTCATCTATGCGGCCCGCTCGCAAGCTCCGCCTCGGCGAAGCGCCGGTGGTCGTGGTGGTTTCGGGTCAATTTGGGTGGAGTTGATGGGGCGATCAGCCATCGGGAGGCGCTCGCGGCCGGTCTGACGGTCCCGCGCCGGCCACCGGGCCGGGCTCCTGGACAGAGGCCGAAGAGGACTCTGACACTGGCGGAAAGAAAGCTTCTTTCCCGCCAGTGTCATGCTCCTCGGCTGCCCATAAGGGTGGCGGCGCGGCCGGGAGCGGGGTTGCCGTCCAGGCGGCCAGGCCGTCCGGGAATTGGCGCAAGGCCTCGGCATGAACGGCGGTGATCTCGGTGAGGGCGACGAAGCTCATGCGGGGCTTGTAGCCTTGACCGTTCGGTTGCCAGGCGATCTCGACCCAGGGGAAGAGAAGCTGGCGGGCGAGCCGCCTCGCTTCACCCCGCATAGCGTCCCGCTCACCCCAGCGGTGCACTGCCTGCGCGGCGGCGGCCGGCGACGGGAACAGGTCCGGGTAGAAAGAATGCATGTCGGCGGCGTTCAGATGAACGGAACCGCGCAGCAGCATCTTGCCAATGCGGTTGATTGGCCGCCAACGGTCGATCGAGTGGACGGGAACCGGCAGCGGCACGTTGCCGAGGATGCGGATCTCGAGCGGCGTCGTGGCGCTGCGGTTGATGCCGCGGCCGCGACCGAGCCCGCCCTGGACGAAGCTCTGATCGTATATCCCCACGTGCCGCAGCTGTAAGTCATTGTCCTGATTGGCCAGGCGCTCGAATTGGACACCGCTGCCGTCGGCAAGCAGTCCGACGCACGCGGTGCGCACGGGCTCGGCGGGCGTGATCAGCCGCCCGGAGGCGGCAGATGCAACCCCCGGCAATCTCCTCCGGCGGGGCGAACGGGCCGCCAAGCGAGACGAGCAGATTGACGTCGCTAAAATCATCGTCGCCGGCGAGAACACCATGATGCAGGGTACGGGTGTTGGGGATGCCGGCGAACGCGGGTTCATGATCGAGTTTGGTGACGACGAGGGTGTCGCGCCCAAACAACTCCCCCCCAGGCCCCCGGCCCATGTCCCACAGCATCGCCGCGAGAAACGGGGAGGGTGGGATCGGCCCTGCCGGGGGTTCGGGGCGGCCGCTCAAATCATGAGGGGGGGGCGGGCCAAAAATTTTGTGAAAACCTCCAGGACCGGTCCCGTAGTCGCTTTTTTGCGGGGGAAGCTACGTAAAAAAATCTGTAGAAATCACGCATGTCCGACATGCCCAAACGCGCCTCTGGCCGGACTGGGCGGCGCCGGCTCAGCCCGGCGGAGCTGGCGTTGCGCGAGCCAAAGGCCACGACCGATCATGCGCGTCGGTACGGCGCGGTTGCTGCGGCCGCTCGGGCGCCGGTACCGCTGCCGGGCCCGCCCGTGTGGTTCACACCGGAGCTGTGCCTGATTTGGACGCAGATTGTCGAGGCCGCGCCGATCGGCATGCTGACCGCCGCCGATCACCCGGCCGTCACCGCCTATGTGATGGCGATTCGGGAACACGACCGCCTGGCCCGGCGCATTGCCGCGCGCAAGACCCCGACAACGGCGGCGCTCGCCCGCCAGCTGCGGTTGCTCGCGGTCGAGGTGCGGGCGGCAGCGAGCCACTTAGGCTTATCGATCTATCAGCGCACACGGATCAGCCTCCCACCACCATCGCCACTCGAGCTGCCCAGCAGCAACCCGCATCTAAGATCGATCAGGCTCATCGAAGCCGGCGAGGTACGGCGCACCTATTGGCTCCGCGGCAAGTAGCTGGTTGCCGAGCTCACTCGCGACATGCTCTGCGGCTTCAAGGACGGCGCCGAGCTGATCGTCCCGGACACGTTCCCCGCGCGCGGCCCGCTGCAGGACTTTGATCGTGTGCGGTGCCAGGGTCGGCACGGCCCAGCCCCGGCGGGCCCATTCGACCGCACCGTCGCGGATCTGGTCGAGCGCGTTAAAGGCTCTGGCGTAATCCGCTCCGGCCCGCTGCGCGCGGTCTTGCGCCGTGCCCGTCGCCGGCGGGTCGCCCTTGGGGTCGCGCTCGGCCAGATTGCCGAGCACAAAGCAGGCATAGGCGATGCTGTCGGCTTCGGCATCGGTCTGCGGATCCATGCCGGTGACGCGCAGGCTGTAGTCGACGCCGATCCGCACCGCGCGCGGCCAGGACGGCACAGGTGTGGCAGGATCGAGCCGAGCGAATGCGGCTTCTAGGCGCCGGGACAGTGGTGGTGCGGTTTTCGGCATGCGGGACAGCCTCCGTCGGCGAGCTGACGGCCGAACATACGCGCCGGCGCCACATGAAGGGACTGAGAATGGTCGTTCACATGAGCATGTTCGAAGTCAAGGGTCAGGTTTAGGGGTTCATGGGCAGTTCTCCGGCCGTTGGTTCGGATCCAAGGTCTGAGCCCGTTCCATGACCCGATGGCGTGCTGCACCAGATCAAGCTCACATACGGTCGGCTGCACCAACATCCCGCGTCCGGCGGGTGGGGCTCAGGAGGCCGGGACCATTCTTTCAGTCGGCGGTTGAGGCCAACGGCCATTTCGGTTCGGCCAGAAGCCGTCCAGACCGGCCTCCTGGATGACGATAATCGGAAAGTCCCGCCCCGTCCGCGCTCGCGCTTTCTCTCCTTGAGCTGAGCGAACCACCTGGCTGATCACGTCTCTATCGCCAGGCGGCGGGGAGAAGATGTCGAAGCATTCGGTTCCGGCCGGCGATACGGGTTTGGGTCGAACCTCGCGGTTCGATAGCAGCCCCGCGGACGGCTGAAATCGGCGCATTTCTCCCGTCGTGGAATCATGCCCCGAGGCTTCAAGGCGGTACCCAATTACGGCAAAGGCCGGTGCGGCTTACGCAAGCCGGCTTGCTCAATCAGCGGCATGACCTCCGCCATCCATTGCCGCATCTCGTCATCGTAGTTGACCCAGGACAGCACGATCCCATCAAGGCCAGCGCGGCTCAGCCGGCCCAGCTCGTCGACGATCTGCTCGGCGGTGCCGACCAGCGGATAGCCGCCCCAGCCGGCGACCATCCTCCGCTTGATGCGGTCGTACAGCTCGGGCGGCATGTTGGGGTCGCGCCGGCCCTGCTCGGCGATGATCGTCTCGATCGCGGCGAAATCGCCCTTTTCGTGGATGTAGTAATGCGCGTAATCACGCGCCTCCCGCTCGGTCGGCCGGCAGACAACACGGCAGCTCGTCCAGATCTGGAAGTCGCGCGAAAAATCTTCACGGCCAATGCGGCGCATCTCCTCCACCTTGGCCTTGCCGTCTTCGATGCCATCCTCATAGAAGCCGATAAAGGCCATGTCGGCATGCTTGGCCGCAAAGCGGGCGCCGATGGCGGAGCTGCCGGCGTTCATGATCGGCGGGTGTGGCCGCTGCACCGGTTTCGGCTGGTGAAAGCCCTTCTCGATTTTGAAGAAGCGGCCCGTGTAGTCGAATTCCTCCTCAGCGGTCCATAGTTTGCGCACCACCTCGACCCATTCGTCGGCATACGCATAGCGCGTGTCGTGGTCCAGCGGCGGCAGCCCGAACATGCGCAATTCCTGCGAATACCAGCCGCACACGACGTTCAGCGCAAAGCGGCCTCCCGTCAGGTGATCGACCGTGGTGCACTGCTTGGCGGCTACAATCGGGTGGATCGTCGGCACATGGGTCGTGCTAAAGATCGCGGCATGGTCGGTCACCGCGCCCATGCCGGCGGCCCAGGCCAGGGTATCGTAGCAGGTGCCGTTGAAATCGGTGGCGCCCCCGAAGCCCCTCCAGCGCGCCACCGGGACCAACGCCTCAAAGCCGGCCCGATCCGCGGTGGTGACGATGGCGCGGCTGTTCGGCCACGTCATTTCGAGATGCCCCGGCGCTGTCGTTGCGGCGCAGCCGTTGCTGACATTGGCCCCGAACACACCGAGCTTCAGCCGGTTGTCGCTGTAGAGCGGGTTCAGGATGCGGCGATCGGCGCTCATTGCGTAACGATTGTCGCCCGCATCCATGTCCGGGGCAACCGGCCGCAGCCGAGTGTCCAGCTCGCCGGACTTGCGAGTACACCGCGGTGGTGAGAGGCCAGCCCGACGGTTTCCCCGCAGCCTCCTACAGCTCTTGGTACACGTCCCACGACTCGCGCGCTGCCGCCGCCAGCCGGTCCCCATCCTCGGCCAGCAGCAACCGCTCGGCGACCAGTCGATCCACCGCCTCGGCCAGCCGCGTGGCCCAGGCATCACGCGATGCGTAGCGCACTTCGAGTGAAAGCCGCGGATCGTCGGCCCGCAGCCTCTCGGCTTCGGTCTGCGCGAACGGGATCATCGACCCCTGAATGGTGAATAGGTCACCCTCGCTATACCCGCTCGCGCGTAGCGACCAACCAACATGCGTGGCCAAAGGTGCCTCAAGCAGCGGGTGGCGGATCCCGTCGAAAGCGTTGCCGTCGGCATCTGTCGATTGCACGAACACCGGGTAGGCCGTGCTCTCGATCGGCGGCTCAACCGCATGGTCCCGCAGCCGCAACCGGTTCAGGACAGTCGGGAAGTTCACTCCCGGCAACCTCGGAAACGTCTCGCGTGCCTCCGCAAGCGTCACCAGCGTGCCGGCGGCACGCGACGGGAACCGGCTGTTCGGTGGCGCGATGCCGGACTCCACCCATTCAACGAGTGCGACCAATAGCGCGCGCATGAACGCGCCGTAGCCGAGCCGATTGCCGTGCAGCTGCATGACCGGCTTGGTCAAGGGCCGAAACGGCGCATGCGGCACGCCGCTGACGGAATAGATCCGCACCTCGTCCGGCATGGCGATGTCGGCGCCGCTCGTATCGGTCACGATCAGCGAACTGCGCGCCTGCCAGAAATCGCTCTCGGTATCGAGATGCAGCACTTTCGGGCACACGCCGGTATCACGGGCGCGCTGCAGGATTCCGCCGCTCCGGCCGCTGATCGGATCGGTCAGCGTCGGATAGCTGAACGGGAACTGGTCATCGCCATAGGAATGGTCCTCATGCTGGCGTGAGTAGCGGCCTGCCTGCGCAAACTGCCAGTTGACGCAGGTGCGGCGCGATCCCGCAACGACGGGAAGGATGCCGTCGAACACCTGGCGTCCCGCGAGATCCTGGTTGAACCCGAGATGCACCAAATCACGAAGCACGCGGCCGCTCTGTGAGATGCCGAAACCCAGCGCGTGGCGCATGCGCGGCCGCCCCTGTGGCGCCAGCGGATTGTCTTTCGTTGCGTGCCGTAGGAACGACACGATGTCGCGGATCGCGGCGAAGCCGATGCCCATCACGATCGGATCGCGTGCGCGATAGATGAATTCGTAGATCGCGCCGCGATCGAACCCCGAGACGGTCGGTCGCGTGATCTCGATATGGCGGTCGTCGACCAGACGCCACGCAAGACCAGCCGGCGTGAGCCGTGGATCGGCCTCGCGTTCCCGCACCGTCAACGTCGCATCGTTCGGGTCGGCAATTGGATAGACGAGCGTGCCAACGAAGCGCTCCTCGGACACCTCCTGGATGTTGTTGTCGCCAAGCAGCCCGGTGTTCTCGGCAATGAACTCCTCGCGCACCATGCCGGTGATTCCGGGGATGATCGGAAAGCGCGCGGTCAGGCGATCGGCGCCAGGCGGCACGTCGCCCTGCCAGCCGCTCCACACCAGGGTGAAGCCGCGCCGCATCAGAAAACCGTTTCCGGCATGCTGCGGGTGTCCGCCGTCCGGCGTCCCGTTGAGCCGCGGCATGATCGGCTGATTGCCGCGATTGGGCACGTCGTAGACGAGGCAACCATTGCCGAGGTCGAGATCCAGCGGCTTCAAGATCCGGAAGTCGCTCTGATACTCGACGTTGCCGCACGTGTTGCGCGCGGCCCGATCGAGGTTGACGATCCCGGCATTCAGCCGATGTGTCGGATCGAGTTCGCCGAATACCGTGCCGTGCAGCCGTTCATAAGGCCCGACGGCGCCGAATTCCGTGCCGCCGAACACGGGCGTTTCCTGCTCGGTGACCTCGATCCGCTGCACGCCGCCAACGCCCATATTGTCCTCCGGAGCAAGCCCGCCATCGGCGGCTAAGCGGTCACTCAATTGCGAACACTTACAAAAACGGTTCGCTGTCAATGCCACAAGGTTTTCGTCGCGAGAGCCGCCCCTTTGGCCAGCGCAGCGAGTTTCGCCCAGCCAATTTCGGCATGCACCCGTCCTCCCATGCCGCAATCGGCGCCGGCCACCACATTCTCCCGCCCGACAATGTGAGCCCAGTCGACGAGGCGTCGCGCGATGAGTTCGGGATGCTCCACGAGGTTCGTGGCATGACTGATCACGCCCGGCATCAGGATTGTGCCGGGTGCGGCCTCTGTCTCTTTCCAGACATCCATTTCGTGCTGGTGCCGCACGTTCGCGGCCTCGAAGGAGTAGGTTTGCGCCTTCACCTTGAGAGCGATGTCAATGATGTGTTCGAGAGGTATGTCGTTGATATGCGCGCCGTGCCAGCTGCCCCAGCACCAGTGATAGCGCACGTTCTCCGGCGGGATGCCGGCGAGGGCATGGTTCAGCGCCTCGATCCGCAAGGTCAGGTATTTCCGGTAGTCGGCTAGGCTCGGCTCCGGTTTCAACATGTCCCATGAGGTGGCGATGCCGGGATCGTCGATCTGCAGGATGAAGCCCGCCTCGACGATCGCCCGGTACTTGTCGCGCATGGCGTCGGCGAGCGCGTAGACGAATTCCTCGTCGGTCCGGTAGTGCTCATTATAGATGAAATGGTCGAGCCATCCCGGCGCGACCGCCGGGACGAAAGCCTCGTCCAGGGCGACACCTGCGCGCCCTACGTCGCGCTTGCGGCGAAATACCAGATCCCATTGCTGATTGTGATGTACGACAATCGCGCCTAGTAGAACGACTGGAACCATCAGATCGTCATGGCGCGCACCCGCGGTACGGATCTGAGCCGCGCCCATATCGGCGTGGATCTGTTTGGACCGGCGCCCGATTTCGCCTGCCTCGCCCGCTCGATGGGCTGGGGGGCCGAAGGTCCCATCGAGAACGCCGACGATCTCCAACCGGCGCTTCAGCGGGCGGTCGCGCAGGTCAAGAAGGGCAAGCCTGCGCTGGTCGACGCGATGACCCAGCACCGATGAGGCCATTGGGGATGAAGGAATTCGTCGACGCCCGGCGTGGGCAGGCGAGCGGCCAATGGCTGCGCCGCTTCGACCGGACAAACGGCAACACGGAGAAAGAGCACCCATGACGACCGTCGTCACCAGCTGGAGCCGCATCCCCGCGATCCTCAATTTTCCCGATACGACGGGGTTCGCCGAGACCTACGGGTTCGGCGCTGCTTCGGGCCGGGTCTGGCTCGAAGGCCAGTACCTAGTGCCGCGCGAGCGCGCGTCAAAGACGCTCTATCTGTTTATGCACCCGTCGTCGACCTTGCACCTGCTGCCGATGCCGGCGGCGCTCGCCGATGCCGGATTGCACGTCCTCTGCGCCGCCAGCCGCTATCCGAAAAACGACAGCGGGCTGATCATGGAGAAGGTCGCGATCGACATGGGAGCTTGGATCAAGGACGCCCGCGCCCGCGGCTACGAAACGGTGATCCTGGTCGGCTGGTCGGGCGGCGGCTCGCTCTCATTGTTTTACCAGGCCGAGGCTGAGGCACCGTCGATTGTCGCGACGCCGGCGGGCGACCCGGTGGATTTGACGCGGGCCGGTCTCGAACTGGCCGACGGGATCATCTTTATCGCCGCGCATCTATCACGCGCTGAGACCCTGACCGAATGGCTCGACCCATCGGTGACCGACGAATTCGACCCCGACCGGCGCAATCCGGAATTCGACATTTACGACGCCGCCTGCCCACAACAACCACCCTATCCGGCGGCGTTCGTTGCTGACTTCCGCGCCGCCCAGATCGGGCGCAACCGCAAAATCACAGCGTGGTGCCAGGAGCGGCTCGACAGCTTGCGGCGGGGCGGAACCAGCGAGGTCGAGCGCTGCTTCGTCGTCCACCGCACGATGTGCGACGTGCGCTGGCTCGACTCGGCGATCGACCCGAACGGGAGGCGGCCGGGCTGGTGCTATCTCGGCGATCCGCGCGCTGTCAACACTGCGCCCGCGGGGCTGGCGCGATACTCGTCATTGAGGTCCTGGCTATCGCAATGGAGCTACGATTTGTCGAATGCGAAAGGGCCGAAAAACGCCGCCCGCATCCGCCGCACCCCAGTCTTGCAGGTCGAGAATCAGGCCGACGACGCCGTGCCCGCCTCCCACAATCCGACGATCCGCGCGGCATTGGCGACCGCGGACAAGGAATATGTCCGGATCGAGGGCGCGACCCATTACTACCAGAACCAGCCCGACCAATTGCAGCGCTGCATCGATGCCGTCTTGGACTGGAGCCGCCGCAAGCGACTGCTCGCGGACTGACCCGGGCCCCGGGGCGCCTATAGGGCAATTCTGGACGGCCGACCCCACCTGTCCTCGAACACGACATCGCTCAGCGCGACGCGCCGGACCGGGCCGAACCGGCCCATCGGGTAGCCGATCGGAAGCAGCGCATAAGAGTGCACGTCGGGCGGCAAGCCGAGCGCTGCCTCCGCTTCCTTCTCGTGCGCCAGATAGAGCGTCGTCAATGTTGCGCCGAGGCCGAGCGCCCGCGCGGCCAACAGCATGTTTTGCACCGCGGGATAGATCGACGAGCCGGTCGGCGCGCCGCCCTCCAGAGGGCAAGGGACGATCCAGACCGGCGCTTCGTGGATGTGGGCGGCCAGATATTCGGCGGCGCCGAGCATGCGCAGAAACTGCTCGCGGCTGGTGCCGGGCGGCGGTTCGCCGGCGCGATAGCGCGGGCCAACCTGTTCGTCCCAGGTGCGCTTGTAGAGCGCTCCGATCGTCGCCTTGACCGCGGCGTCCTTGACCACCAAGAACCGCCACCGCTGCATGTTGCCGCCGCTCGGCGCGCAAACCCCGGCTTCGAGTATCCGACGCAGCAAGGTGTCCGGCACGGGGTCCGGCTTTAGCCGCCGCATCGACCGGGTCGTGCGAATGATCTCGAACAGATCGGCGGTGATGATATCGTCGGGCATCGCGTCCTCGGTGATTGCTGCGCAGCGGAGCGACGCGCATGCTACCATCGAGTAGCCGCCGCGATGAAATTCGGCATCTTTTGCGACCACTAATTGCCGCGGCCGCCGGCGCCGACTGGGACGACGCCGCCGAGCGGCGGCTGTACCACGAAGCATTCGAAGGAGGCTGCAATGGATTGCTGCGGGCATGCCAACGACTTCGTGCCGCACTCCTTCGCACCGGGAATGCCATTGGCCTCGGTCGGAGCGATGTTGGCGGGCGAGGTCGGGCCGGTCGGCTCGACCGAGGCGGCGCGGACGGCCGAGACCGCCGCGGCCGCGCTCGACGTGCTCCGCAGATCGATCTCGGTCGATGTACACAGCCATGGCGGCAACACGGGCGTCACCTCAAAGGCGCCGCCGAACGGCGATCTCGCCAAGGCGATGCGGGCGGGGTCGCTCTCGGCCGCCTGTCTTGCCGACGTGCCGGACTGGCCGGTGTTGGGCCGCAGCGCCGCCGGCGCGCTGGCGGCAATTCGCGCGCCCGAACCGGGCGAACTCTACCGCTACCACCTCGACCGCCTTCTCTGGATCGAAGAACTGGTTGCCGCACACGGCGTGCGGCGGGCCCTCAATGCCGCCGACCTCGAAGCGGCGCATCAGGCGGGCGAGCCGGCGATCATCGCTGATGTCGAGGGGCTCGACTTTCTCGACGGCAAGCTCGAACGGCTCGAAGAAGCGCACCGGCGTGGCATCCGCCACGCGCAATTGGTGCACTATACGCCGAATGATATCGGCGATTTTCAAACTGGTTCGGTCACCCATCACGGGTTGACCGAATTCGGCGCCGAGGTGATCCGCGCCTGTCACCGGCTCGGCCTGGTCTGCGATGTCGCGCACGCGACCGAGGACATGGCGAAGCAGTCCGTCAAACTCGCGACCCGGCCGTTGCTGCTGTCGCACACCGCCGTCGCCGGCTCGCGGGCGATGGGCCCGACCCCGCTCGCCCCGCGGCAAGTCAGCTCCGATCACGCTCGGGCGATCGCCGAGACCGGCGGCGCGGTCGGGGTCTGGCATTTCTTTGCCAGCCTCGACAAATACATCGACGGCCTGAAGGAGATGACCGACATCGTCGGCGTCGATCACGTCAGCATTGGCACCGACCAGCTCGACGCGCGCGGTTGCGTCGAGGATTACTCAAAGTGGGTGCACCTTGTCGCGGCGATGCTCCGCGGCGGTTTCACCGCCTCGGAGGCCGGCAAGATCGCCGGCGGCAACTACCTGCGCATCTTCCGCGCCGCCGTCGGCTGAGGCGTGCCGGCCTGTCAACTTGCGGTTTGCGCATTGCGTTCGGCGATCCAGGACTTCACCTGGTCGTAATAGTTGGCGAGATAGTATTCGGCGATGTCGTCGGCGGTGGTGGCCCAGACGCCGTCATGCCCGAGGATGTAGCGCAACGCCTCGTCGAGATGTTTGGCCGCGTTCGGCCGGCCGATATTGTGCGGGTGCAATGAGAGGCACATGACCCGCCCGTTCTCCGCGCCCTCGCGGTAGAGCGTGTCGAACTGGTCCTTGATCATCTGCTGGAAATGGTCGGCCTCGCGGTTCCAGGCGAGCATGCCGGCGTCGTTGGTCTGGCCGGTGTAGGGAACGAAGATGAACTTCTGGCCGCCGCGGACATTGATCGGCCAGGGCTGGTCGTCGATGATCCAGGAGGTGTGGTAGAGACAGCCCGCCTCGGCCATCAGATCGTCGGTGCGCACCGTGTACCCGGCGCCGCCGCCAAGCCGCCCCTTCAGGCGTTTGCCGGTCATCTCCTGCAGATGGGCGATGAAGTCCTGCCAATAGGCGCGCTCCTCGTCCTCGCTCAAATCGTAAATCGGCCGGCTGTTGTAGAGGCCGTGCGCCATGTAGTCCCAATTGGCGGCGACCATCGCATCCTTGATCTCAGGGAAATGGTCGAGGATCTCGAGGTTGAGACAGCAGCAGGCCCGCAATTCGTGCCGGTGCAACACGTCGAGCATGCGCCAGAAGCCGACGCGGTTGCCGTAATCCATGCGCGAATAGAGTGGGATGTCGGGCTGAGTCGGCCGGTTCTGCGGCAGGTACTCGAAAAACTCCATGTTCGGTGCGACCCAAAACGCGACGCGCGCATTGTTCGGCCAGCGGATGATCGGGCGGTCGTTGATCGGGGCGTAGTCAAAGCGCCCTGGCGACAGGCTTGCTGAGAGCGGGGCCGCCGCGCCCCCTCCTTGACCCTCCCCCGCTTGCGGGGAAGGGGATGCAGCGGGAAGGGTCTGCGCCTTGAACCAGTCGATGATCTGGCCGCCGGTGGCCCGCCACACGCCCTGGCGGGCGCAGATGTGGCCGAGCACCTCGTCGAGATGCCGGATGCGCCAAGGCTGGCCCATGATCCATGGGTGCAGGTGCAGGACCATCAGCCGCCCGGTGGCGGCGCCGTCGGCATAAATCCCGTCGAACCATTCGCGCCACAGCAGATTGACTTCGTCGATCGTACGCCTGCCATGCAGGTGGATGTAATTGTCGTCGAGATAGGCGTTGACGCCGAGCGAATAGAGTTCGCCCGATTTCGGCGTCATCCGGTATGGCTGCTCGTCATTGCCCCAGTCGCAGACATAGCCGATGCCTTCGGCGGCGAGCAGGTTCGGGGTGTTCGGCGTCTCCTGGAAATCGGGCCCGGACCAGCCGGCCGGACGGGTGCCGGTTGCCCGCTCGACCGCCGCGATCGAGGCGCGGATATAGTCGCGCTCCTCTTCTTCCGACATGCCAATATGGATGATGCGGCGCCGCGACAGGCCGTGCGCGATGAATTCGGCCTCGCGCTTCACGCCCTCGGCGACGAGCGTCGGGTAATGATCGGCCACCGCCTTGTCGAGCGCCAAGGTCGGCGCGATGCCGTATTTGTCGAGCACCGTAAGGATGCGAAAAATTCCGACCCGGTTGCCGTATTCGTGGTTGCCCCAGCCGCCGATATCAGGGAATTGCGCCTGGTTGCCGCTCCACAGCCCCTCGGGACCGCCCAGCGGGCTTACCGCCAGCGGCGTGCCCGGCGGCACCTGCCAATCCCAATGCTCGAGGTTGACGATGACCGCGAGGGCGACGCGGGCATTGTCCGGCCACCGCAGAACCGGGCGGGTGACGATCGGTGACCAGGGATAGAAGTCCTGGTCCATGCCGTAGGCGCGCTGTGCAGGCATCGGTCGCTCCGGCCGTCCTTGGTGGCGGCCGACTATGACACACCCTGACCGATCGCGGTGCTCCTGACCGCCCCGTGTGCGGCTCGGCTCAATTGACGGTCGGCGGATTGGCAGCAATCCGCGCCGTGAGCGACCGTTGAGCCAGAACCCCCGCTAAATATACTAGTGGTCTGACGCGATCGCTTGGTGCCCACGGTTGACCTTTTCGATGATGCGATCGGGATCGGCGGTCCAGACGAATGGTCTGGGTTTGCGGTTGTGCTCGCCGAGATAGCGGTTGATCGCAGCTTGCAGGTCGACGAGCGAATGGAAGACACCGCGCTGTAAGCGCCGGCGGGTCAGCGTGGCAAAAAAGCCTTCGACCGCATTAGCCCAGGAGCACGAGGTGGGGGTGAAATGGAACACCCACCTGGGATGCCGCGCGAGCCAGGCGCGCACTTTGGGATGCTTGTGGGCGGCATAATTGTCGAGGATCGCGTGGATCAGCTTGCCGGCCGGCACCGCGGCCTCGATCCGGTTGAGGAAACGGATGAATTCCTGATGGCGATGGCGCGCCATGCACTGGCCGATGACGGTGCCGTCGAAGACATTGAGCGCCGCGAACAGCGTGGTCGTGCCGTTGCGGATGTAATCATGGGTCATCGTTCCGGCCCGGCCCTTCTTGATCGGCAGGCCCGGCTGGGTGCGGTCGAGGGCCTGGATCTGGCTCTTCTCGTCGACCGAGAGCACCAGGCTGTGCGCCGGCGGGTCGAGATAGAGCCCGACCACATCGCGCAATTTGGCGGCAAACGCCGGGTCCTGCGACAGCTTGAAGCGCCGCACCCGGTGCGGCTGCAGACCGTGCGCCGCCCAGATGCGCTGCACCGAGCGCAGCGAGATGCCGCTCGCTGCCGCCATCGCCCGGCCGGTCCAATGGGTTGTCTCGCCCGGCGGCTCCGCCAGGGTCAGCGCGACGACATCGTCGACCCGCGCTGACGGCAATGGCGGCAGACCGGGTTTTCGCGTCTTGTCGTGCAGCAGGCCGGCCACGCCCTCGTGCATGAACCGCTCTTGCCAGCGCCACACACAGGGCTTCGAAACCCCGGCGCGGCGCATGATTTCGGCGGTGCCGCAGCCCTCGCCCGTGGCCAGAATGATCCGCGCCCGCCACACATGCTTTTGCCGGCTGTTGCGATCCGCTACCACCGCGGCCAGTCGTTCGCGGTCGGCGGCACTCACCTCGATAGCGATCCCATCGCGCATCGCGCATTATCGCGTGCGCAGCCCCAATATGGTACCCTATGATTGCGTCGTACCACTAGGCGGAAATCAACGGTGGCCTGATGCTTAACATCTTGATTGCTGAGGGAACGCCGGCGGTCTGGCAGGCCGAGCGCACGAGGTTTGGCATCCCTTCCAACTTTTCGCTGCTTGCCGCAGCTGTTCAGCTGCATCGCCCGGGTATCCGCTGCACGCTCCTCAACATCGCCGATGGTGAGGCCTTGGCGTTCGGCACCGCGCTTTCGGACTTCGACGGTGTGATGATCCCCGGACGCAGTGCCTACCCGCCGCGACCTGATTTGGCGGTATAGGATTGCGAGCGAGATTATGGATCCCATTCGCCGGACGATCGAGATCGGCAACTGGCTGCGGACCGTCGTTGAACCTCGTCAGTTCCGGGCTTAGCTGCATTCCTTTGTCGGTCGATTGCCGCGGATCGCCCGGCGCGCGCAGCGGTCCCGTCAAGCGCCCTCCGCTATTGCCAGGAATGTCAGGGGCGCACGCTCACGGCCCGACCGGGCACAGCCATTCTCCGAGCCCGTGCCGGGCTGCTCGCGTTCTCGGAGACGCTTACCGAACACGCCGCGTATTTTGACGAAGTAGCGCCCGGATATGAAAATTCGCGTCTTTACCCCACCGGCCATATGACCGCTTTTAGGTGGCAACCTCCCGGGTCCGGGAGCGGGCGGGAAGGTCTGGAAGCGGCGCATTCCGCGTTACCGCGCGTTCCAGCGAAGGTCTCTTTACTGAACCCACAACCGACACTCAGCCTTGTCGGCGGGAACCGCTCTTCATGCCCCCTGAGCCGGCCTTCACGGTAGGCGGGGTCAACCGCCGGGCCGGGTCGACAGGCGATAGCGGAACAGCGGTACGCAGCGGAAAGGCGGCTCGCGTGTTGGCGGTTCGCTTCCCGTCCAACAATCGTGCTGTCCGGCTGGGCGGCGTCATTAGTCCATTAGTCCAAGATGCCCGCACTTCGACAGACACCAGCGAGAGCCCCGGCGACCGCGGGCCCCGCCTGCCCCGGGCCGATGCCGATAACCAACATTCGCTCGTGGTCGGGCTTTTTCCGTGCGGGGTTAGTCGTCTCAGGAGGTGATGTCGGGCGCGGCGATTTAGACGCTCGTCTTCTACGACACATTTTTGCCCCGCCGAGCCTGCAACGTTTTTCAAGAGCAAGTCGTTGTTCCTTTAACAAGTCATTATAAAGATGCCAGCGGCGAAACCGACGGTATATGTGAGGTTAAATGGATACCAACCTCAGGTCGGTTGACAACAAGACCGATAGAGAAAGGTTATCTCAAGCCGGTCGGTCGCTTAAGAGTGACCGTCTTCTGGACAACAGCAGCCGTTGTCATTGTGCTCGGGCTTGGACCTTGGATGCCGATTTGGTGGACAGCCTCTTAACCTATCTCCTTTGGCTGGCGCTCTTTGCTGCAGGAGCTGATGGGCACACGGTCCTGACAGCCGGCTTTGCCTGGGCGCTGCGGGGCTTCCGCAGCCTTGTACGGAGACCAAACAATGAGCAAGCTGACCCCATCCCTTATTTGGAGAGGCCGGATCGCGAGCCTCTGCCTCGCCCTGCTGCTCGCGGTCGGGATAGCGGCGAGGGCCATCGCCCTTCCAAACCCGCAAGACAGCGTGCGCAGCTTCTACGATACGTTGCTGACCACAATGAAGGCCGGCGCGACGCTCGGAGAAAGCGGACGGTATGCGCGGCTGGCTCCCGTGATTGATAGGTTATTCGACGTACCCGCGATGGCCCGGCTCGCCGTTGGTCCATCCTGGGGGACGCTGTCTCCGACCCAGCAGCAACAGGTGACGGAGGCCTTTGCGCACTACATCACCGCAACCTACGCTGATCGGTTTGACAACTATTCGGGCCAGCAGCTACAGGTCATCGGCGAGCAACCCTACGGCGCCCAAGTTATCGTCCAAACCAAGATCGTCAAAGCGACCGACGATCCGGTCACTCTCAATTATCGGATGCGCGCCAACGGAGGCTCGTGGCAAATAGCCGACGTCTACCTTGACGGCACGATCAGCCAACTCGCGACACAACGGTCGGAGTTCCATTCGATCCTTCAGCGCGAGGGCGTCAACGGTCTGATCACGGCATTGGACCGCAAGGTCAACTTATTGACCCGGAACGTGGCCAAATCATCATAATGAGCAGGAGGAAACATGATCCCACCCCGCGCGGCTGACGAATTTTGCAATAATCCGAGCGCGCTTGGAGGAGCTGCGCCGCGAGCGCGCCCGAGCAGCGCCCGAAACGGAGGACCACTCAGAAAGCGGCCCGAGACCGTATTATCGTACTCGGAACAGCGAGACGGAGCCTGAAGGTCATCGCTCTCCACGCTCGGTTCATCAAAAGCTCTTCGGATAAAGGCTCGATCACGCACAAGTCCTCAAAATACCTCCGGCTTTGCCCGCCCTGACGGCGTGTAAAACGCGGCTAGAGCCCATCTTGGGTCGTACTGAGCCGTATGATGCTAGTTCCGCGAGAACGACCGTTGTGGGCGCGAGGCCGTCATTCTGGTGGCTTGATGGCGTATGGCCGCCTTCCATCACCGCCCCGAGGAACGTCGTATCTCTAAAATGGCAGCAACATGGCGCCCTGGCTAGCGGACCCGGTGAATGCTGAACGGGTTTGTTACCATCGCGGTGTCGCGTAATATTGATCGGCTGCATTTCCACAAATAGTAAGCGTCAGCTGAGGACCACAACACCGGTCAGGCGGCGAGGCTGGCGGTTTGGTTGTTCCAGTTCCATGGGAGCAGTTCGCCGAGCTGGTTGATCGGGTGACCCTTGGCCGTGCGATCGATCACATCGGCGAGCCAAGTCTGCGGATCGAGGCCATTGAGTTTGGCGCTTTCCAGCACGGTGTAGAGGATTGCGGCGCGCTCGCCGCCGGCATCAGATCCGAGGAACAAGAAATTTTTACGGGTAATGGCAATGCCGCGCAGGGCACGCTCGGCGACGTTATTGTCAATCGCGAGCCGGCCATCGCCGGCATAGCGGGCCAGCGCCTCCCAGCGGCTCAGCGCGTACTGGATCGCTTTAGCGAGCGCGTTCTTCGATGACAGCCGGCGGCGCTGCGCTGTCAGCCAGTCGCGCAAGGCATCGAGGATCGCCACGGCACGGTTCTGGCGCGCCGCCAGGCGGATATCGGCCGGCTGGCCGGTGACCGGGGCTTCGATCCGATAGAGCTCGCCGATCCGTTTCAGTGCCTCTTCGGCGATCGGCGACTTGGTCGATGCGAACACGTCGTAAAACTTGCGCCGCGCATGGGCCCAACACGCTGCGTGGATCAGCGGCGGCCCTCGGCCGACCTGGTCTTTGGCGGATGGCGGTCGCGTCAGGGCGGCGTAGCCGCTGAAGGCGTCGGCCTGGATCGCGCCGCGAAAGAGGGCCAGATGATCGCGCGGTCGCTCGCCGCGGCGGTCGGGGCTGAAACGATAATATGCTGCCGGTGCCCGCCCACCCTGCCAGGGTCGCTCGTCAACTACATAGGTCCACAGCCGTCCGGTCCTGGTCTTGCCGTTGCCGGGGGCCAGCACCGCGATCGGCGTGTCGTCGGTGTGGATGATCGGCGCTGCCATGACATGCGCGCCGATCAGCGCGGCCAACGGCGTCACCCACCAAGCAGCGTGCCCGACCCAGTCGGCCAGGGTGGCGCGCTCGATCGCGATGCCTTCGCGCGCCAGGATCGCCGATTGACGGTAGAGCGGCAGCCCGTCGAGGTATTTGCTGACCACGACATTGGCGACCAGGCCCGGTCCGGGCCGACCCTTCTCGATCGGCAGATCGGGCATCGGCGCCTGCAGGATGCGCTCGCAGCAGCGACAGCTGAGTTTGGGCCGAATATGGCGGATCACTTTGAGGCGGGCCGGGATCTTCTCCAAGACCTCGGTCACGTCCTCGCCGAGTTTGCTAAACCGGGTGCCGCCGCAGCCCGGGCACACCGACCCCGGATCGTGCACGATCTCCTCGCGCGGCAAATGATCGGGCAGCGGCCGTCGCACCGGCTGGCGACGTTCGCGGCGCGGCTGATCGGGGACGCGCTGTGCCGCCGGCGCTGTGCGCGCCGCTTCGCTCTCTTCCAAATCTTCGAGCATCAGCTCGAGTTGCGCGATCTGAGTATCGAGTTTTTCCGACGAGCGCCCGAACTGCATGCGCCGCAGCTGGGCAAGCTGAGCCTTGTACTGTTCGATCCGCAGCCGGGCGCCGGTCAGCTCGGCCCGCGCTTCCGCCAATTCCGCCTCGCGTTCGGCCAGCAGGAGGCGCAGCTCGGCGATCTCTTGAACGGGGTCAGCAGCGTCCGGCATCAACCATCAGTTTACTCCCGCTTGCATTGAGCAGTATCGACATCGTACCCGCCTGAGTCACTATGTCGCGCTGTTCAACTAGCCACTTCCGGGGTCCAGCTGCGGCGTGGCGCACGCCAATCGATGCCCTCCAGCAGCATCGACAATTGTGCTGCCGTCAGCACCACCGATCCGTCCTTCGCCTGCGGCCACAAAAACCGGCCGCGCTCCAGCCGCTTAGCAAACAGGCACAAACCTTGCCCGTCCCACCACAGCACCTTGATCAGATCGCCGCGGCGACCACGGAACACGAACAAGGCACCACCATGCGGGTCGAGGCGCAAGGTGGTCTGAACCCGCGCCGCCAGCCCGTCAAAGCCTTTCCTCATGTCGGTGACGCCGCACGCCAGATAGACGCGGACATTGCCCGGAATGCCGATCACGACAGCGCCGACAAGACCCGGCGCAATGCCACCTCGTCGACCGCGCCGGTCAGGCGCAGCTTCACCCCCGAGGCCAGCTCCACCTCGATGATCCCGTCCGCCGGCCGATCGGTTTCGGGCAGTATCGGCACCGGATCAACCGACGCAGCGGCCCGTGGAAGCTCCTCGACCGGCGGGGCCAATCTCACCGGCGCAAACCCGGTCAGCTCGCCGGTACGGAACTGCCGGCGCCAGGTGTAAAGCTGGCCGCTGCTGATCGCGTGCAGTCGGCAAACCAGCGAGGGCGAGGATCCTGGCGCCACGCTCTGCGCCAATATCCGAAGCTTCTCTTCGAGGCTCCAGCGTCGCCGGCGCTCCGGACCGGTGAGAACCTCGCCGCGGACCTCGCGAGCCCTCGTATGAGTACTCCCAAGGTCCTCCTTATCGACCAGCTCCGCGTCATCCATTGCACCGCTGCCCGCAAAAGAGCGGCAGCATCCAGCTCAACACGCCGAGTGCAAGACGACCCTCAGCTGACGCTTACCACAAATACGTCGTGCATGCAATCGAGCCGATCCTGCCAAACTGACCCACTACCGATCCTGCGTCAGACCACGAAGCCAAGCCGGGTGCGGGAAGTTGATGTTTTTGCACTCGCGCCGTCGAGGACAGCTGCGTGCTGACCACCCTCGTTACGATTCGACGTGAGAAGGCTCGCGTCTGTCGTTCTGCGAGACAGAGCCGGGGCAAAACCACCGGCATCGCTCCTCTCTACTCGTGGCTCTGTGAGGGCCATGGCTGTCTCGGCGGCTACCTCTCATCGCGGAGCGGCACGTTTTTCTCGGCGCGCGCAAGGCCTCGTACCAGTCGCAGGTGGTTACAGTCGCCTTTCCGCCAGTAACGCCCTCGGTCGACCAAGGCACGCACAATGGCGATACCAAGCCCACCGATCGGGCGTTGTTCCGCCGCAGCATCCAAATCGGGCCTGGCATGGGCGAGCGGATCGAAGGGCGGTCCGTCGTCGACGAAATCGATCGTCAGCCAACCGCGCCTCCAACCGAGCGCGACAGCGACACTTGCCGCTCCGTAGCCATGTGCCACGACATTGGTGAAGAGTTCTTCGAGGATGATGAGAAGCCGCGCCCGTTCATCGTCGGCGAAGCCACAATCACGAGCGAATGCCTCGGCAAAGGCTTGGAGTCGGATAAGCTCGGTAGCCTTGCTTCGCAGGGCAATTGAAGCCCTCATCGCGGTCCGACGCCCCGCAATTTGCGACGACAACCGTCAGGTAGCCGTGCCGGCCACCCGGCGGACGGCCAGCAGGGTCATGTCATCCGCTTGCTCGGCGCCTCCAATAAAACGGCTGACGTCATCGATTACCGCGGCGACAACGCGCTGGGCATCGAACACCTGAGCCGCGGCCAAAGCCTTGGCTAGCCGCTCGGAGGAATAGAGCATGTGTTCGCGGTTATGCGCTTCGGTGACCCCATCGGTAAACAGCAGTAAAATCTCGCCGGGTTCGACGCGGTCGTGGTCGATCGGATAGCGGAACTCCTCGACCGCGCCGAGCGGAGGGCCCCCTTCGGTGACGAGCTGCCGCAAACCGCTACTACCGCCAAGAACGAAGGGCAAATCGTGACCGGCACTGGCAAAGTCGACCTGGCCTGAGCCGAGGTCGAGAATCCCGGCGAAAGCGGTCACGAAGACTCCGCCCTCGTTCTGCAGCTCGGCACTCGCCGCTGCGAGCTTCCGGTTCGCCTCCGCGAGGATACGGTCGAGCGCTGGTCCGAATGTCAGCACCGCGTCGCGAACGACCTCCTTGGTCACCGCCATCAACAGCGCTGCCGAAATGCCCTTACCCGACACGTCTGCGATCAGAAAGAACAGGCGACTGCTTCCTTGGATCAGCAAATAGTCGTAGAGGTCGCCGCCGACCATCCGCGCCGGCTCGATGCGGGCGTAGATATCGATTTCGGGACGATCGGGAAAGGCGGGGAACCGCCGCGGCAGAAGCCCCATTTGGATGGCCTGCGCGGCAGCGAGCTCTCCTTCGATCCGCTGCTTCGCCTCGCGTTCACGGACGAGTTCCGCCTCGGCGGCGCGCAGGCTGGCAACCAGCATGAGACCCAATGTCGCAAACAGGGTCAGCGCCGGGAAGGTGCTATCGAAGAGGAGATTTGCAAAGCGGAACAGGACCAGTTCGATGCCAAAAAAAGCCACCGCGATCGCCAGAGCGATAGCAACCGCGCGCACCGGTCTTGCGTAGCGCAGCAACCAGATGCCCGCGAGCCCGGCCGAGAGCGCAGCAGCAAGCTCCAACCAATCGAGATATGGTTGACGGCGGAGCAGATCGCCGGTCAGGATCGATTCGATCAGCTGGGCATGGAGGTCCACCGCGCGGACGAGACCCAGGGGCGTTTCCCGCAGTCCGGCGACGTCGAGGCCGGCAACCCCGAGCAACACCACCTGCCCTTGCAGCTCAGCTGGATCGAATGCCGGATCGAGAACATCCGCGGCTGAGATGTACCGGGCCAGTGGCGGCGCAAAATGAACGACCGCGCGGCCCCGTCTGTCCGTCGGGATGACGGTGTCGCCGATCCTAATGTCTTCGATCCCGAGCGCGCCGGTATTGATCACGATGGAGCGCTCGGCACCACCGATACGGGCGACCTCGAGCGCAAAGCTCGGGACGATCGTTTGGTGATAGGCCACAGCGAGAGCGAGCCGGCGGACGACGCCGTCGGTGTCCGGCTCCGCGGCGATGGCCCCGGCGGCCACCGCAGCGGCCCTGAGATCCGGCTGGCTTTGCACCAGAGATCTGTAACTTTTCAGGAACGGCGTCGGATCGCCCCCGGCCTGGCGAATCGGAGCGAGGCGAAGAGGATCGGAAGATCGCGTTTTCTCTTCTCGGCTGGGGGCAAGCGCCAGCACCGTCGGGACCGTCGCGATCGCTTCGGCGACGTCGCGGTCGCTGGGCGGCAGCTGCGCCAACGCGTCCGCCAAAGCTGGAGGCAGGCCGGGCACCTCGCGTGCGATCTCGCTCGGGGAAAGCCGATCCGGTCCAGCGAAGACAATGTCGATGCCGACAACACGCGGGTGCCCTTGGGCAATACGGCGGACGAGTTCGGCCACCAAGTGGCGTGGCCACGGCCACGGCCCGTATTCGGCGAGGCTCCTCTCGTCGATGTCGACAATCGCCACTCGTGCCGGATCCTCGGCGCGCGGCCAGAGCCGCTCAACCAGGTCGAAGCCACGGACGCGCAATTCGGTGACGAAGCCAGGGTCAATAACCCGCAGCACCAAAGCGCTAGCGATCAGCACGAGCGCGGCCGCGCGGCCGGGACCTCGCAGCAGCGCGATGCCCCTGGTCACGCGAAGTCACAACTCCAGTTCTAGCCCATCGTAGGCCGAGATCACCTCAACCCTGTGGCCGGGCCGGCTGATCTCTTCGAAACGGACGGTATCGGTGAAGACCTCCTCGATCATGTGGTCGTCGTATGCCGGCTCGTGATGAAACAGAACGAGGCGCTTGACCCGCGCCGCCTGCGCCAGCTCGACTGCCACGACATTGCTCGAATGACCCCAATCCTCCTTTACTGAGATCGCGTCGGCGAGCGAATACATCGCATCAAAAATCAGCACGTCAGCATCGCGGTAGAACGAGATAAACGGATAAGATTGGTCGAGGTTCGAATATTTGTGCTCGCAATCGGTCGAGTAGATGATCGTCTTGCCCCCACGAGTAAAGCGGTATCCATAGGAATCGCCGGCGTGGAATTGCTTAATGGTCGTGACGGATAAGCCGGCGATCTGATAGGTCTGGCCAGGGTCGAGGGCGACGAACTCGATGGTCGCCGGTAGCGCCCGAAAATCGACGGGAAAGCAAGGTTCCGACTGTTGATTGTGTAGCGCTTCACTCACAGCCGCATGGCTGCTGTGGATGCGGATGAGGTTGCCGGGTATGTAGGCCGGGCGGAAAAACGGGAAACCCATGATATGGTCCCAATGCAAGTGGGACAGGAACACGTTGAAGCACCTCTTGGCGGGCGGGTCGTGCTGGGCCATCACGTGGTTGCCGAATTCGCGCACCCCCGTGCCGAAGTCGCAGGTGACGTACTCGTCACCGCCGGTAATGATCTCCACACAACTGGTGTCGCCGCCGAAGGTGCCACGCACCGAAAATGGCAGCCTGCTATCTATAAAAGCGTCAATCGCCGCCTCGGTCTCGAGCGTCTGACCGCGCGCGGCGAGGAGTGCGTCGCGGATCTTGACGCGGACCCCACGTGCCCGCAGCGGAGCCGGCAGCGAGCCGCGGGTGCCCCAGAAACGGATGCATAACGGTCCCGCCGCCTGGACCTCGGGATGCGGAACGGCCGGCTCCGGTCGTGGCGGGGCGTGCCAGGCGGCGCTCGCCTCTTCGACTGTGGTGAAGATCGGTACCACATACGAGAACCTGCTAATCGCAAAGATCTCGCTGACGATCAAGTTGAGACAGGCGACGGCGAGCCGCCGCTCCTTCGGCTTCAACCGGGAGGCGGTCATCAGCGCCCGCAGACCCGCGCTCGAAATGTATTCGACCGAAGAAAAATCGACGACAAGGTCGTCAGCGGTGGAAGTAACGGCCGCGAGCAGCCGCGACTGAAACTCGGCGCTGGTAAGATCGTCGATGCGTCCGACCGGCCTCAAAACAAGGATGTTGGCCTGGCGCCTCTCGCCAATCTCCACAGCGGCCTCCCAACTCATTCTCACGCACACGGCATTTTCAGGAGTTTGGCAGGCCGAGGCAAGAACCGCCGATGAGGCCGACGATGGAGCCACGGAACTGCCGGACGAGGGCCGATACACTCTGGCCATGACAGTTTGACGATTCAGGCGTCGTGGCGAACGCGGGCTGGGGGTTAGCACCCAAGCCGCGCCGACGTATGGCCGCGCGCATATATTAAGCGGTTTGTCACATCCCAAGATCCGCGTGGCATCATGCAGCGGTAGCCGTGGTCGCCGGCCCTTCTAGTGAGCGACCATTAAACCGTGACGCCGAACCTAAGCACTGACCCGGTCCCTCGCGCTCCCTCGTAGCTCGGCTTAGGGTCCACGGGTGGCCGATGCCTCGCCGGCGGCGCGTGGCAGCTTTAGGTCGGACAGCCCCGTTCCGGGGGACGGCGGGAATGTCTGGAATCGGCGCGTCTCGCCCATTGTCTCGGGTCGCAGCGACGGTCTGCTTTCTGATCACAGAGCGGGCGTTCAGCTTGGGCGGCAGGAACTGGTGTTCATGCCCGAGGCCGTGGGAAAACGCGTGAGATGAAGCGGCCGATGCGCTGTGTTTCCCGCAAGACAGTTGGATGCCGGGCAGATCGACTGATGCGTGCGGCTTGATAGCGGCGATCAGGTCCTGATTGCCGCTATCAGCGGTCCCACACCGAGGATGATGATCATTCGCTTGAGATTGTAGGCCAGGACGTGAAGGCTCATCTCGGTTCGGACCTTATCGAGGGTCCGGGTCAGGAAGTGGGTGGCGCCCATCCAAGCCTTGAGGGTTCCAAACGGGTGTTCGACGGTCTGTCGTCGCACGCCCATGGCCTCGGGCATGCGGTCGAGCCGATCCTGCATGACGTCTAGGACGTCTTCGTGTTTCCAGCGCTTGACCCGCTTCACTTTCTCCGCGGTGCACCGCGGCTTGAGAGGACAGGTGAAGCAAGCGGTCAGGTGGCGGTATTGATCGATGTTGAACCGCGCCAGGTTTCTTGGAGGCCGTTTGGTTTGAGACCTACGCGGCAATACAGGTCAGCTCAAGCTGGGCATAGGCGGCCTCGGCCTCGGCAGGAGGGAGGTTTCCGATCGGCTCGAGTAGGCGCCGGTTGTTGAACCAGTCGACCCATTCGAGAGTGGCGAACTCGACCGCCTCGAAACTGCGCCAGGGGCCGCGCCGATGGATCACCTCGGCTTTGTAGAGGCCGTTGATGGTCTCGGCGAGAGCATTGTCGTAGCTGTCGCCGACGCTGCCGACCGAGGGCTCGATGCCCGCCCCGGCAAGCCGCTCGGTATACTTGATCGAGACGTACTGCACACCGCGATCGCTGTGGTGAACGAGGCCGCCGCCGCGGATGGGCCGGCGTTCGTGCAGGGCCTGCTCCAGCGCGTCCAGCACAAAGCCGGCGTGAGCCGTACGAGAGACACGCCAGCCGACGATGCGCCTCGCAAAGGCGTCGATGACGAAGGCGACATAGACGAAGCCGGCCCACGTCGCGACGTAGGTGAAGTCGGACACCCACAGGGCATTCGGGCGCAGTGCCCTGAACTGCCGATTGACGCGATCGAGCGGACACGGGGCCGCCGCATTGCTGATTGTGGTCCGGACCGTCTTGCCCCGCACGACGCCCTGCAGGCCAATCATTCGCATCAGCCGCGCCACGGTGCAGCGGGCGACCGCGATCCCTTCCCGGCCGAGCTGTCGCCAGACCTTCCGGACGCCATAGACTCGGTAGTTCTCGTCGTACACGCGACCGATCTCGATCTTCAGAGCGGCATCGCGCTGGGCCCGTGCCGGCAGCTTGCCCGGATCGGCGCGCCGGGCGGCATGGGCATGATACGTCGACGGGGCGATCGGCAAGACGCGGCAGATCGGCTCGACCCCGTAGATGGCGCGATGCTCGGCGATGAAGTCGATCATGGCTTGAACCGGCGGTCGAGCTCCGCCTGGGCAAAATATGCCGACGCCTTTCGCAGGATCTCGTTCGCCTGGCGCAGCTCACGGTTTTCGCGCTCGAGCCCCTTGATCCGCTCGCGCTCCTCGGTTGTCGGACCCGGCCGAACGCCGTGGTCACGTTCGGTCTGCCGCACCCAGTGGCGCAGTGTTTCGCCCGAGCAGCCGATCTTCTCGGCAATCGAGTGGATCGCTGCCCATTGCGAGGCGTGCTCGCCTTGGTGGTCCAGGACCATCCGAACCGCGCGGGCACGGACCTCAGGGGAGTACGGGGGAACTCGCTTCGAGGGAACTTGCTTCGTCATCGCTCCATCCTCTCAAGAGTTGGAGCCTCCGGGAAACCCGGCGCGGTTCAATGTCGCCCGAGCGGTCGGATCGGACCCGTCCCCTGGTCAGGTGCTGGCCGGCCGGGCAGGTGTAGTGATCCTTCTCGGCGTCGTAGATAAAGTCCTGCCCGGTGAATAGCCCGCGCTTGGTGTTGCCAGAGGTCAGGGTCTTGGGCACGACAGGTGCGACGCCTGTGCCTTCGCACGAGAGGACCTGGTCGCCGTTGAAGTAGCCGCGGTCGGCCAGGGCGGTGATCTGCTCGCCACCCGTGGCCTGCTGTGCCTTGAACGCCATGGGCGCAAGCTGATGGCGGTCGTACCCCTGATTGATCACCTCGTGGGCCACGATCAGATGGTGCTCGGTGTCGACGGCGATCTGTACATTGTAGCCGACGGTGGCGGTGCCTTTGCCGCTAGTAGCCATCGAACGGGCGTCGGGATCGGTCAGCGAGACTTGCTGGTCGGGTGAGGGTGTCAGGTATTTTGTGTAGGGAGGAGCCGTGAGACACTCCATGTAGTAGAGGGGATCACGGATCATGGCACAAGCAATCAGGGACGAGGTTATCGAGGAGCTGCTGCAAGGCTATAGCAGCCCGGACGATTTGTTGGGCGAAGAGGGGCTTTTCAAGGAGTTGAAGAAGCGCCTGCTGGAGCGGGCGCTGGGCGCCGAGTTGACCGCGCATCTTGGGTACGAAAAAGGCGACCCTGCCGGTCGGGGCAACGGCAACAGCCGCAACGGCTATTCGAGCAAGACGGTGATTGGCGACGACGGTGCGATCGAGATTGCGGTTCCGCGCGACCGCAACAGCAGCTTCGAGCCGCAGATCGTGGCCAAAGGGCAGACCCGCCTCGACGGTTTTGATGACCGGATCATCAGCCTCTATGCCCGCGGGTTGTCGGTCCGCGAGATCCAGGCTCACCTGCAGGAGCTGTACGGGGTCGAGGTTTCGCCCGATCTGATCAGCCGGGTCACCGATGCGGTGCTCGAGGAGGTCCGGGAATGGCAGAACCGGCCGCTCGACCCGCTTTATCCGGTGATTTTCTTCGACGCGCTGCGGGTCAAGATCCGCGATGAGGGGCTGGTGCGCAACAAGGCCGTTTACGTTGCCCTCGCCCTCAACAGCGACGGCGAGAAGGAGGTGCTGGGGCTGTGGATCGAGCAGACCGAAGGCGCCAAATTCTGGCTCAAGGTCATGAACGAGCTGAAGAATCGTGGCCTGAACGATGTCTTGATCGCGGTCGTCGACGGGCTCAAGGGCTTTCCCGAGGCGATCGCCACGGTGTTTCCGCTAACCACGGTGCAGACCTGCATCATCCACCTGATCCGCAACTCGCTGGCGTTTGTCTCCTGGAAGGACCGCAAACTGATCATGCCCGATCTGAAAGCGATCTACCGGGCGGAAACGGCCGAGGCCGGCGCCGCCGAACTCGACAATTTCGAGGCCCAATGGGGCAAGCGCTACCCGGCGATCGGCCAGGCCTGGCGCCGGGCCTGGGAATACGTGGTGCCGCTGTTCGCGTTCCCGTCGGCGATCCGCAAGATGATTTACACAACAAACGCGGTCGAAAGCCTGCATCGCAGTCTGCGCAAGATCATCAAGACCCGCGGCAGCTTCCCGACCGACGAGGCGGCACTAAAACTGCTGTTTCTGGCGATCCGAAACGCCGGGGTTAAATGGCGCCGGCGGGTTGAATGGACGGCGGCGATGGGGCAGTTTGCCATCCTGTTCGGCGACCGTTTTGAGCCTTCAGCGCGCTGAAGGCTCAAAACCATCAGACACGGCTCGCCTTACACAAAATTCCGGACACTCCCGGTCGGGTGCGTCCTGAACCGTCTGCTCCATCACCTTCAAGGCCTGCATCTGCCGGCGCAGGCCGGCAATCTTCTCCGTCAGCCGGACCGACTTGGCCTCGGCGATATCGCTCTCGTCGCGGTCGGCTCGGTCCAGCGCCCTCAGGTAACGCGCGATGCGGGCGTTGACCTGCTCCATCCGCCCGGTGACCTTGGCGACAGTGTAATTCTTGTCGCGGTTGTTCACCGCTTTGAACTTGCTGCCGTCGATCGCAACAACGGCATGAGTGAAGAGCTTGAGCCGACGGCAAAGCTCGACAAACTGCCCGCACACCGCCCGGATCGCCGCGCCGTTGTCCTTGCGAAAGTCGGCGATCGTCTTGAAGTCGGGCGCCAGCCGCCCGGTCAGCCACATCAGCTCGATATTGCGCTGCGCTTCCCGTTCGAGCCGCCGGCTCGACTGCACGCGGTTGAGATAGCCGTAGAGGTAAATCTTCAGCAGCGTCGAGGGATGATAGGCCGGGCGCCCCGTCACCTCCGGCACAACCCCATCAAAGCTCAGCGCCGCCAGATCCAGTTCATCAATGAAGGCATCGACGATGCGGACAGGGTTATCTTCCCCGACGTAGTCGTCCAAGCAATCCGGCAGCAAGATAAGCTGGCTCCGGTCTTGCCCCTCAACAAAACGCTTCATTCCGGTCCCCCCAACCCCCAGAGAGAATACCAGATTAGGCGTTTTCACACAGCCTGGCCCCATTTCGGCCATTGATCGACGCCATCCGGATCGGCTCAAGGGGGTGGAAAGGAGGAGGAGATTTAACTAACTAGACGCACGCAACGCGATGCGGCGGGCTTCGGCCGGGATAGCGAACGCGAAAATCGCGACCGGCGAACGAAATCGAGGAACCAAAAATCGACTCCAGCCGTTTACACTGGCTAGAGCGTTTGGGGAGGCGCGCCATGAGACCTTCGGCTTTATTGCAAAAATCGGTGGTTGTGGCGCTCGGCGTCGGCGCGCTCTGTGCGGCCGTCGGGCAGGCCGAGGCCGGCTATGTGCAAACAGATCTTGTTTCCGACATTGTAGGGTTGGCAACTATCACCGACCCTGAGTTGGTGAACCCGTGGGGTGTTTCACATAGTCCTACAAGCCCCTTTTGGACCTCGAACCAAGGGACGAATACCGCAACCCTCTATGCGGTGACGGGAGCTACTAATGTCAGTAAGGTAAACATCAATCCGCCGGCGGGTGATGTCATTATCCCGCCCGGTGGGACTGGCGCCGTAGGACCCACCGGCCAAGTCAATAATACGAACATGTCGTCGTTTCTGGTGGGAAATGGTGGGAATGGAGCATTCGCGCACTTCATCTTCGCCAATTTGAACGGCACCATTTCCGCCTGGGACACTGGCACGACGGCGTTCATCCAGGCGACCACCCCCGGCGCCACCTATACCGGCTTGGCGATCAACCACGCGCAGACCCAGCTGTACGCTGCCAATGATGCGGGAACAGGCAGCATAAACGTCTTCAACAGCTCGTTCATGCCGTTGAGCCTCGGCCCGACCGCGTTCGCAAACCCGTTTCCCGGCCTCGTTCCCTTCAACGTGCAGGACATCAACGGCAAGATTTATGTGACTTATGCGCCGGCGGGGCGTCCAGCCCAGCAATCGGCGACGGCAGGGATGGGAGGGGTGGCAATCTTTAGCGAGAGCGGAGTTCTGCAGCAGATGTTGATTAACGGAAGCCAACTCGCGGCGCCCTGGGGCATTGCTTTGGCCCCTGGCGATTTCGGACAGTTCAGCAATGATCTGCTGGTCGGCAACTTCAGCTATGTCTATAGTGAGATCAACGCCTTCGACCCGACGAATGGCGCACTCCTCGGGACGATTCCGATCGATCCTGGCGCCGGCCAAACGGCGGGCGGTCTGTGGGCCCTGGACTTCGGGACCGGCATGAGTAAAGCCGGCTCCCCCAACACCCTTTATCTCACCGACGGGATCGACAGCGAGATGCACGGCCTGTTTGCGGCGATAGATGTCCCGGAGCCGTCCAGTCTCGTCGTTTTCGGGGCTGCTCTCGTCTTTCTTGGCGTTTGGCGCGGCGGCGGCTTGCGGCGACAGCGAGCTTGAGGAGCCGGTTACATTGCCGAGCGCCGGCTGGGAGAGCGCACGATTTCGCTCCCGCCGATCGTCGTGAACATGCTCAAGGAGTGGCGGCTCGCCTGCCGAAAGGCGCGCTCGATCTCGTCTTTCTGAACAAGGTCGTGGGGTCGAGGTGCTGCGCATCATCACCTCGGCGCTGAAGGCCTGCCAGCTCGAAGCCGGCATCAAGGGCGACGGCCGCGCGCCGCGCTACAGGCCTGCCCTCCTTCCGGGATGCCGCGGCGAGCCTGTTCATCGACCTCACCCTCAGCCCGAAGCGGATACAGACGCTAATGGGGCACCGCACGATCGGGGTGACTTTGGACGTATACGGGCTAATCGGCGACAACCACACTGCGGCCGGCGGTGCCCGGATATCGCGAGAAGCTACTGCTGCGTGAAGCATTCCTCTCAGCCTGTCCATCCTTTCTCGGTCGCGGGTACCGCGGCGAGGGCACCCACCCAATGCAGGGCAGAACGCCGCCGGCCTTGCCGCTGCGGTGTGAAGGCCGCACGCTGCGTGATCGTACCGACGCGCAAGCCATAGCTCTGCGGATTGTCCACCGCGCAGGCATAGATCGGCGTACCGCAAATGCCGCAGAAGCCGTGAAGGCGTTAACGGGGATCGCCCGATTGCGGGTACTGCCCGTGCCGGCTTGACGGGCGGGTCAGATGCGACAGGGACCACGAGGGACGGTGTGCCCTGATGAAGGCGGAGCAGCAGGTTTACACGCGGCGGCATATGCCAGACCGCGGTTTTCGACGCCGCCTGCCCGGGCGCAGCGCGATTTACGGTTGCCAGGGTTCCCCGACGGGCGATCATGGCCCGCGAACCACCCGGAATCTAAGGAATGTCGATTACTCTTCAGATCACGAATGCTGGCTGAAGTGGACTCCAAGTTCCGTATTGTGACTATTGGCGGCCAAGTCGCCACTCCCACTAAGTCTCGGAAGGATAACCATCATGATCAAGATGAGAGACAGCGTCAGTGGGGTCCTTGGAACGGATAGTCCCTCCGTCGGCGAAAGGCCAAGAGGCCCGAATTCGACGGAAGTTTCTGGGTGAAGTAGGTACCGCGGCGACTTTTGCGGCAGGAGCGCTTGCTAGCCCGTCCGTGTCCTCCGCCCAGGCGATGGTCGGTAGCTCAAACAGCCCGGGCGGGGTAGCACCTCCTGCCGGCGTGAACAACGGCCGCGTGATTGAGGCATTCGAAATCCGAGTGGCGGAGGCCATTCAGGACGCCAGAGTCCCAGCAGCAACGAACCTGAACAACGGCGATGAGGCGCGATATGCCGACAAAGGTGGCACGTATACCAAGGGTCTTCCGCACGATAGCTTCGGGCGGGTGAATTTGAATGCGTACCAAACCTTCAAGACGGCATTGAACACCGGCGAGTTCTCAGATTTTGAGAAGATTATCATGGGCGGTACGCGAACGCTGAACGGCCCGCAAGGAGGATTAGCCTTCTGCTTGGAAGCACTCGATAATGCACAGTTCGGCGAGCCGCAGGTGCCGCCGGCACCCGCCGCTGCCTGCGACCAGAGTGCCACCGAACTCCTCGAACACTACTGGGCATCCTTGCTGCGCGACGTAGCATTCACGGATTATCCTTCGAACGCTATAGCCGCTCAGGCAGCGGCGGAACTCGAGGACTCAGCCTACCTACCTGGGTCCGCGCGACAGCAGCGGCCAAGTCACGCCGAATATGCTCTTCCGGGGCATCTTCCCAGGCGCAACGCTGGGGCCGTACCTCTCCCAGTTCTTCCTTCAGCCCACCTTCTTCGGCTCGCAACCCATCGACCAGCAGCAAGTCACTTATCTGCCGAACATTGACTATGGGACCAACTTCAACGAGTGGCTGAATATCCAGAACGGCATCGACACCGGTTTTCGAAACCAGGTTGATCCACAGTTCCGCTACCGTCGTAATGGCCGAGATCTCGCGGCCTTTACCCATGTGGACGTGCTCTATCAGGCGTACTTCACGGCTTTCCTAGTGCTCGCGGGCATCGGTGCGCCATTGAATCCCGGCAATCCCTATAACAACTCGAGGACGGAGAACGGCTTCGGCACGTTCGGTGGCCCTGATATCGCGGGGACGTTCACGGCAGTGGCTACCGTGGCCCTGAATGCAGTGTGGTATCAGAAGTGGTTTGTGCACCTCCGTCCTCGGCCGGAGGCCATAGGGGGACTCGTCCATTTGCTCAAGACCGGACAGGGGAACAAAACCGATGTCAACTTGAGCCACGTCATCCTGAACTCGACCGGGCTCCAACAGAGCTTCAATAAGTATGGGACCTGGCTGCTCGCGCAGGCTTTTCCAGAAGGTTCGCCGACGCACCCATCCTACCCGACGGGGCACGGTGCCGTTGGCGGCGCTTGCATCACCGTGCTCAAGTTCTTCTTCGATAGTAATTTCGTGATCCCGAACCCGGTAGTGCCCACGAGCGATGGCCTATCGCTCGTTACCTACACTGGTTCGGATGCGGGTCAGCTCACGGTCAATGGCGAACTAAATAAGCTCGGCCACAACGTCACGTTCGGTCATGGAATCCACGCTGGCATTCACTGGCGCAGCGACAGCGACACCTCCTTGCTACTAGGCGAGGCAGTGGCGCTTAGCTTCCTCAGGGATCGGGCAAAGACGTACAACGAGCCATTCACTGTCAACTTAACCAAATTCGACGGGACGGTCGCGACCATCTCCAACCAATAGCCTTCGAAAACGGGGTGGTTGGTCCAGCCTCTAGCCAGCGAGAAAACGGGAGATCCCACCCTGCAAAGGTCGAACTTCCAGACCAAATTTCCGATTTGGGTCGACTCCTGCCGGCTCCTTGCGACAAAACGAACGACCCCTACGGCGCATCTTCCTCGTTGCCGCGCGTTCGAGCGAAGGTCTTTTTACTGAACCCACAGCCGTCGTTCAGCCTTGATGGCGGGAACCGGGGAGCAACGGCGAGATCGGGTGTGCTGAGAGGATCCTGTAATTACGGGGCCCTTGGATGTCCTTCCCTCGCCCGGCTCCCCTCGCTGGCGCTGGCGCTTCCAGCGCCGGCTACAACTCATCATCTTGCCGTTGTGGAAGGGGTCGCGCTCTCGCTATTCAGTCCGCCGTCGCCGTTGTTCCTTTCCCAAACTAAATCTTGAAATATATTTCCGGTGATCAACTTGGGAGAGAAACAGATGAAACGCGTTTTCCCGCTCTGCTCGCTCCTAGCGCTTTCCGCCTGCGCTCATGCGCCGCCATCCCCGCCGCCTCCGCCGCCAGCACACAACTTCACATTGTTTTTTGATTGGGATAGGGCCGACGTAACGCCTGACGCCCAGCCGATCGTCCAGGCCGCGGCGGGCTCCTTCAAATCCGGACCGCCAGTGCTGATCCAAGTCATCGGACATACCGACACGTCGGGTTTGCCGGCCTACAACCAAAAGCTTTCGGAGCGGCGGGCACAAAACGTTGCTGGTGCGCTGGTAGTACAGGGTGTGCCGCAGAACGCGCTAACTGTCGCGGGGGTCGGCGAGAACGACCTCAAGGTACCGACGCCTCCAGGTGTGCGCGAGCCGCAGAACCGGCGCGTCGAGATCATCGAGGGCGGAGCACCACCCCCGCCACCGCCTGCCGCACAGTAGAGTGGCAACGCGAAGCGGTGTCCTCACGACAGGCGCCGATCTCGGCCGACAACCGCGAGATGGAATGCCTGGCGCGGAGCCGGCTCCTGCGATGATCATACTTAACCAGGCCAGGGCGATCGTGCACGAGCTAGGCTTCACGCTACGGTAGGATGTGGACCGGGCGGAATACCGCTTGCGGCCGGTCGGCGCTGCGGACGATCAAGCCTACTACGCCAGCGATCTGGCTGACGCGGTCAAAGCCGCCCGACAGTGGGACGGCGTTGCCAAGTGGCATCCCGAACGCCAACGGTGGGAATAGGGAGAGCGCCAGGCCGCTCGGCAACGCCACAGCGGGAGGTGCGCCTCATCGTCTGGTGCCTCGATTGCCACCGTCAGGTCGAGCCGAACCCGTCGCAAATGACCTGAACGTTGCGCGCGGCTGAGCCGATCGTTACTGATCCTGGCCGACCAGTGCAAACACCATCACTTGCACGACTGCTTACCAGCCCGACCCGCATCAGTTACGCAAGGCGGCCATCACCGCAGGGTTTCCCCAATGCGGCAGGCTGGTTTGAACGGAGAAGGCGATGAAAGTAACCGGCGAGTGCCATTGCGGGCAGATCACATATGAAGCCGAAGTCGACCCAGCGACCGTCAGAGTCTGTCATTGCACCGATTGCCAGAGGCTGACCGGAACGGCCTTTCGTACCAACATCTCAAGCCTACCGGGGACGTTCGTGCTGAAGAGCGGGACCCCCAAGATCTACATCAAGACAGCCGAAAGCGGGAACAAGCGCGCACACGCCTTCTGTCCCGATTGTGGCGCGCCAATTTACTCCGCGGCGCCGGAGCCGAACCCTGCAACTGTCGGACTGCGCGTTGGCGCCATCGACCAGCGTGCGCAGTTTGAGCCACCGATCCGGCAGGGTTGGTGCCGCTCGGCGCTGCCTTGGTCGATGGACCTGACGGGCGTGGAGCGGGGAGATAGGCAGTAGATATTCTACCGTTCGCACCCATCCGGTGCGTCGGCGAGCACGCGGCCGCGAACCCGCGAACGCGGCAGGAACTCCCAAACGGCGGATCGGGTCTGCCGCCAGCGCGGCGGGGCGATCTCCCCATTTCGGGTGAAATTATCTAGGCGAGGGCGAAGTTAAACGGGGAAAATTTCCAACTCGGATAGTGGTGCCACACCGGGAAGCCGAGTTCCATCGGAAAAGGCAGGGCCACGTGATGTGTGGCGAGAGGTAGTTCCTGGTTCGGCCAGGGACCGTTTCTCCGTCCCGGCCTGAAGATTGAAGGGCGTCGCCCGCAGCGGCGGTCAAGGATGGTCGCGAGCCCAGCGCAACGATCGAGGAAGCTAGAAAATGCCTTGCTCGATCAGAAAGGCGCGGATTTGATTGATCGTTCGTTGCTGTTCGCCGCGAGACCAATCGCGACCCCACCCGGTGGCAAGCCTGCAGGTCCAGCTGATCCTGGCTCTTCTCTTGGACGAACCGCAGGTTCGGCCGCAACGCCGCGTCGGCAATCGCCTCGGCATCGTTGTAGTCGTTGTTTTGCTCTTTCACGAAGGGCTTGACGTATAGATTGCCGGGATAATCCGCGGCTGCGGCCGGCCTCGCTGAGCCTCAAGCAAGCTTTTACGAGTTGCGCGATGAGGTGAAGAACTTGTTGGCCCGCTCGTTCCCGAACCCGGACGACGAGGCCAAGATTACTGAGATGTTCGTTACCTCGGCCGCCGACGACCGCCTCGTCATCCCGTTGCGCCGCGACGGCGACCGGCTCGAGTACGCCTGTCCGGTGGCGATCCTCGCCGCGCGGCGGAACTAGAAGGAAATAACGCACCCGCGGCAAACACTCTCGTTCCCTGTTGGAAAAGGGACAACACGACGCGCGCTTACGGCAAAAGATCCAATCGGGCGCATCTACGACTCGCACACCTACCCGCGAAATGCGCGAGACTATGCATCGCTACAAAAGCTGGCTACTATCTCTCCGATCAACAGCGGAGAGGACGAATGGCACAAACCTTCGAGACTTTCATAGATCAGGAGCGTGAGCGTCTTTCCAAAGAACACGAGAGGATCATTGGCCAGCAGCAAGCGTTCGCAGAGCAGCTTGCCACGATCGACCGGGAGCTTTCGGCGATTAACGCTTACGAAGCAGCCAAGCAAGGCAAGGGACCGTCTCCAACACGGCAGCGACGTGCCCCGCAAGGCCGCCGAGGGAGTAAGCGAAACGCGTTGCTTGGAATTATCAAGAGTAATCCCGGCGGGCTCACTCGAGGGGAGATCCTTGAAAAAATGGGGCTCAAGGGCGACAAGTCCGGCGCGATGTCGGTATCGAACGCTCTTACCGCTCTGTCCAAGGCCAACCAAGTCGTAAGGCGCGACGGGAGGTACATTGCTCACGAAGGTATGACGGCATAGGCCTCAGCAAGCACTTCTACCGCCCAACCGCTTACGTCCCTTTGTCGAAATATGGGCACTGCACCTAGGTTGGGGGCTCTCAGGAACAACGGGGGGAAGTCGCGCCACGGGACTGTCATTTTTTGGAGATCGATATGATCAGGCTCGATCCCGAGTACGAAACCACCGCGGCGCCGCCCAGCTCTTCGGGCAGAGATCGAGGGCGAACCGGGTCAGCTCGTCTCGGGACGTCGGTACCAAATGATCGCGTCCCCAGCGCTGAAGACACGGCCTTAGCCGAATACGTTCCGCCACAGCGCTGAGGCCCAGCCACCCCTCGCCGGCGAGCTGGGTTCCTCGCGCCGTGGCCCGTAGGTCACCGTGGGGTGCTGGAATTTGCCGGCGGCAATACGCCCGCGCGTGCGGTATAGCACGGCGACGACGTCGCGGTGCAGCGTTTCCGGATGATCGTTGAACGACTCGATGCTGCAGAATTCCCGATCCGTCATCTCGTCGATGGTTTTGAGGATGACCGGCTCGAACAATTTCCCGACCCCGACCGCGTTCAACGCGCCGATCAGGCAATACTGTCCCGACCTATTGATGTAGGTATGTTTGACCCATTTTTTGGGGTCCTCGACGAGGTCGATCACCTGATCGAACTTTTCGAGATAGCGGCAGGGACTTTCCACTCCGTCGAACGGCATGACCGCCTCCGATCTAACCGAGAGTTCGCCTCGAAAACGCGGCGCTCGGCGCGCGGTTCCCTGCACTATGACCGACCGAGTTCGCGGTGAGGGTCCGTCTGATTGGATTGGGCGCGCGCGCCCTCGCCTCCGGAGGCTGAGCGGCTGGAACTTGGCCATAAACGGGTACACCCGATACCGGGCGCAGTCGACGAATTGCCGGATGGGGCCGTGATTACCGTCGCCGGCGTTGCCTTCACTGTTGCGCGCGGCCATGCGTTCGGTTGGACCGAGGAGGGCTATAGAGCCGCGAAGCAATTCCCTCGTGCCGATGGGTTGCTGACCCCGCCTTCCACCTTGCTTGCAATGCTAGCTGGCTATCGTCCGGTCTTGCACCCCGACCTCGAACTCGACCTTGCATGACCTCTCCGGCGCCTGCTGCCGGTCCTCGTCGATCCGGGCCAGCCCGCGGGGCGATTAATCTTGATACATATTTTATCGCGAATGGCCGTTCTCCGCCCCTGAGCAGCCGTCCCTGCTGCTGCGATCCGGTGTGTCAATCAGCGCGGAAGCGGGACCCGGAATCAGCGTTGAATAGGCACCCATACCAACGGTTGAGGAGCGGTCGTCCCCGGAGTCCATGGAGGGGACCCGCGCGCGACGCGCCGTGCCTTCACGAGCGACGGAGCGGCGCGCGTGGGGAGGCGCTGTGGGCCCCCGGGGTCGATCCGCGGGGTTCGGAACGGCGGGTCAGGCGCGGTTTTTGAAGCGCCAGCTCTCGTTTCCGGTTTCGACGATGTCGCAATGATGGGTCAGCCGGTCGAGCAAGGCCGTGGTCATCTTGGCGTCGCCAAAGACGCTCGGCCATTCGGCGAAGGCAAGATTGGTCGACAGGATGATCGAGGTCCGCTCGTAGAGGCGGCTGATCAGATGGAAGAGCATCTGCCCGCCGCTGACCGGGAACGGCAGATAGCCAAGTTCGTCGAGAATGACGAGATCGACGCGGACAAGTTGGTCGGCGAGGCGGCCGGCTTTTCCGGCACGCGCCTCAGCCTCGAGCTGATTGACCAGATCGATGGCGGTGAAGAACCGCACGCGCGCGCCGCGGCGCACGCAATTGGCGCCGATCGCTATCGATACATGGCTCTTGCCGGTGCCGGTTCCGCCGATCAGCACGGCGTTGCGCTGGGTAGCGAGAAAGCCGCCCTCGTGCAACTCGCGCACCAGCCCCTCGTTCACCGGCGATACCGTGAAGTCGAACTCGACGAGGTTCTTCATCACTGGGAAACGCGCCACCCCCATGCGGTAGGCGATCGATCGGGCGCGATTGTCGGCGAGCTGGGCGCGCAGCAATTCCCCGAGAATGCGCTGAACCGGATGCTGGGCGCGCACCCCCGCGGCGACCACCTCGTCATAGGCCGCGCGCATTCCGGCCAACTTGAGCTGGCCCAATAGCTCGATGATCTCATGCCGCTCCACGGTAAGCTTCCTCGTGTGGCGGAAGGCGCAGCCGGTCATAGCGGGCGCAGTCGGCCGCCGGCTCGATCGCCAGCGTCAGCGCCGCCGGGGTCGCTATCGGCCGAGGCGGGGCGGCATCGCGGCGCCGTGCCAGGATGTTGAGCACGACGTCGCGACAGAACAGCCCGGCTGCGAGCGCTTCGGCGCAGGCCGCCTCGACGGCGTCGAGCCCGGCCTCGGCAACCTCCGTCAGGATATCGACGAACTGGCGATCGCCGTCGTCATGGCCGGCCAGCCGCCGCCGGATTTGCGCCAGCGCCGGCGGCAGGTCCCAGTTGCGGAACGGATCACCGTTGCGCAGCGCCCCCGGCTTGCGTGCCAGCACCGGCAGGTAATGCCAGGGATCGTAGGCGGTCTGGCCGCGACCAAAGCGGCGGCGGTGCTCCGCGACAATCTCGCCGTCGCACCAGACGATGATGCGCTCGGCGTAAACCCGCATCTGCGCGGTGCGCCGTGCCGCCCTGACCGCGACGCTGTAGCGATTGTGGTCAAAGCGCACCAAGCTGCTCTTCGACACCGCGACCTCGATCTCGCGGAAGCCGTCGAACGGCCCCCGATAGGCGATCAGGCTCGCCCGCTCGGCTTCGAACACCTCCCAGACCGTCTTGTCGCGCTGCTCGGGGTGAGCGCTCTCGCGCGCCTGGGCGAGACAGCGCGCTTCCAGCCAGGCGTTGAGCTCGGCGTAGTTGGCAAAATGCAGCCGCGGTGTGAACAGTCGCTCGCGCGCGTTGCCGACCTGGTTCTCGACCTGGCCCTTCTCCCAGCCCGCCGCCGGCGTGCACGCGACAGGCTCGACCAGGTAATGCGAGCACATCGCCAAAAAGCGGCGGTTGAAGCGCCGCTCCTTGCCCAGGAAGACCGCGTCGACCGCCGTCGCCATATTGTCATAGATCCCGCGGCGGCACGCCCCGCCAAACAGGCGGAAAGCGCGGTCGTGCGCGTCAAACACCATCTCCTGGGTCTCGCGCGGATAGGCGCGCACCAGGAACATCCGGCTGTGGCAGAGCCGGATATGCGCCACCTTGACGGTCGTCGTCACGCCGCCGAGCACCACGACTTCGTGCGACCAGTCGAACTGATGGGCCTCGCCCGGCGCGAACCACAGTGGGATGAATACCGGGCCCAGCCGTGACTGCTGTCGGCGCCACTCGCGGACATAACGCTGCACGCTGTCATAGGCGCCCGCGTAACCCTCGGCGCGCAGCAACTCAAACAACCGCCGCGCCGTCAGCCGCTCGCGCGCCGGCCGCTTGCTGTTCGCTTCCAGCAACCCGTCAAGCCGCCCGATAAACGCCCCCAGCCGGGGCTGCGGCTGAACCTGCCGCTCGTAGCGAAATTCAGTCGACGCCCCCCGGATCGCCTTGCGCACCGTTTTCCGCGAGAGCCTCAGCTCGCGAACGATCTGGCGGATCGGCTTGTGATCGACCAAAAACGCCCGCCTGATCCGGCCAATCGTTTCCACCGTCACCATCCCGGCCCCGCTCCCCCAACTCAACTAGAGGGAGCATTCGATGATTCGCGGGGTGGGTCCCTATTCGACGCTGATCACCCCCCAAGCCGGGTCACTCTTCCACGCTGTTCTCCACCCGAGCCACATTTGGGGGGAGACGGTCTCGGGGATATCCGTTGATATCCCCGACAGCCTCCCTCCGTCAGGTTCGGAAACTACTCACTCTGAAAGCGATCCTGGCGAAGCTGGAGCCGGTGAGCCGCCTTTGGGGTCGCGGCGTCGGAGGAAGCTCAGCCCGACAAGGCTGGTAACGAGCAACACGAGCGAGGCAGGCTCCGGAATTGCTGATTGAACAGCACCGAAAGCGATTTCGCCGATCCCCGGAAACAGACCAGTCCCCCCGGCAGTATTTAGCAGAAGCGATCAGAAGACTATGTGTTAGAGCAACCAGCCCTTCATATCAGGGCGGTGGGGTCATCGCACGCCGATCTGTGCCGGAGCCGCATTCTCCTGCGGTGCGGAGGGGACCACAGCGACGGTGTCATCACGGCCGGTCCATTCGCCGGTATCCTGACGACGCCAAGTGAAATCAACCTGTGTGCCGGCGGGCAGCGCACTCGTGTCGAGCGTCGCAGCATAAAAGCCGAGCCCGGTGCCGACGGTCGGGACGTCTTGCACCGAGCGCCAGCCGTCGTGTCCCCAATGCACGATCGCCGCTCGGTCGAGCGCGATGACCAAGCTAGCGCCAGCCGGGAATGACGCAATCGGCGCGTGCGACCACCAAAAGGCATGTCGGATGACGGGTCGCCGACCGCCATAGCGCCGCCAGACCGCTGTTGGGCGGTCGAGCGGATGGCCGATCTGGCGCGACACCAGGAGCTTGACGTATTCGGCATGAGCCCAGGCGAGCGGCATGGCCGAGCCGCTTGGCCGGCCGGGGTAGAGTCTACGCGCGGGGATCGGGTCCGCGTCCCAGACCTGCTCGGGGATCATGCCCCCGGGGCTCGCCATCGCCGCCATTGCTTGCAGATAGGGCAAGGGGTCGTTGCCGGCGCAAAGCTCGTAATGGCCACGCTCGCCGGTCAGGAGCGGCCAGCCTCGCCCGCGACCGGTTCCATCGTAGGCCGTTCCATCGTCGTGCTCGCCATAGCCGTCGCCGCGGTAGCGGTGCCAAACCGCGCCGTTTGGCGTGTCGCTCTTGAGAAAGGCATCGACAAGGCGGAGCGACGCGCGGATCAGCGGGTCCTCAGCGCTCCGCAAGCCGAAACGGACCAGCTGCAGAAACTCGGTCCCGATCTCCTCGTCGGCGGGCAGCGCGGCATCGGCGGCGCGGTTGCGGATCGGCACAAAGGCGACCTTGGCGCTGCGGTCGGCAAGCACTCGCTGCGGCGCGACGCGCAGGTAATAGCCGGGCACCTCAAAGCGCCGGGTGAGTGCGGTGTCGGTCACCGTGGTCCAGGCCTCGATCTGGCTATTCCAGAAATCGGCGAGCTTGAGCGCCCAGTCGCATGCCGGCGGCGACAGCAGCTCAGCACCAGCCACCAGCGCTGCGATCGCGACGGCGAGGGTGAAAGGATTGATCCCTTCGCTCTCCTCCCAACGATCCTGAGCGGTCGAGGGACCCGTGCGCGCAATAAAGCCGAGCGCCTTCTTGACCATTCCTGCAACGGTGATGCCGCGCAGCCGGTCGCGTTCGGCGAGGGCGGCCGCAAGCAGCACCGGGAATGCGGTCTCATCGAGCTGGATCGCGCGCCAGGACGGTGTGCCGCCAAGCCACTGGTTCTGGTGCCAATGGCCGTCCTCGTTTTGCGTCGCGATCAGATAGCGCAGCGTGTCGCTGGCCTCGTTCTCGGCGCCGAGAGCCAACAGAGCGCTCGCACATTCGACGAGATCGCGCGGCCAAACAAGATGATAACCGCCGCGCTCGTTGCCGGTGTCGCCCCACGGCACGCTGAGGCTGGCAACCATGGCGCCCGGATAGGTCTTGTCAAGATGGGCGCGCAGGACGACAGCCGAGGTGGCAAATTGCTCGCGGATCGGCGCCAGCGTGTCGCTCGGTCCGTGAAGCAGGATCGCCCCGGCAGCGGCGCACCGCGCCTGCCATGCCTCCCAATCGGCAATCTGCCGCTGCAGGACCACATCGAAAGGCTGCATCAGGCTCGAGATTGCCAAAGTTGCCGCCGCTTCGGCACTGCTGCCAAAGCCAAGCGCCAGAACCGCACGTCGTGGCAATTCACCGGTCAAGGCGACATTGCCTGGGCCGGCAACCGCATATTCCGAGGTCATGGCACCATGGCGTGAAAAATCTTGCCAGCCGTCGCTGGTCCCGACATAGCCGGCGCTGATCCGGCCAAAGGCGTCGCCCTGATCCTCATCGGCTGCGGCCACTGCCAGCCCGAATGGTCCCCGCTCGGCCCACAGCACGCGCCGGCCGCGGCGGTGCTCGGCGGCGGCAACATTGCCGTAGCCGGTCGCCCCGAGATGAGGCGCCAGCAACGTGTAAAGCCGCAGCGCATCTTCCCCCTCCAGCGTGCATTCGATCAGCAGCACCTCACGGAGCGGATCGGGGGTTACGCGCAGGGTCAATACATATCGCGGGTGCTCATGGCGGATTTCAGCAGCGGGCACGCCCGGCGCCACCAAGCGGAGGCGATAATTCGCATTGCGCTTGACCTCGGACCAGAACCCGTCGGGGCCGGCGACGATAAAACCGAGATCGCGGATCTGCGGGATGTCGACGCGCGGATAGTAAACCTCGTTGACGATCCCAAAGCCGATCGTGAACCACAGCCGCGATGGCCCGAGCGCGCAACCCACCATGTCCTTGGCGCTGCTTGTCCAAGTCGGCGGAGTGCCGGGGGCACCAGGCGCGTGGTCGGGGTCGGTGAGTGGCGGCACCGGCGGCATGCTTCCAGGAGCGTTATCACCGGCGGAGGTTTCCAGGCAAACGGACCGTCGCCGACTGCCCGCAGCGAAGCGAACGTATCGGACGTCGCACTACAGGGCTACTCCTTTAGAACGTCTTGTGGAGGCTCGCGGCAACCCGGCGCCCCTTGATCCTCGCGTACCCGGAATGCCCCGTCGCTAGCGCGACCAAGGTCTATCACTGCCCGGGAACTCGGTGGTACGGCAAGACCAAGCAGGGTGAGTACGCCTGCCCTCCGGTGTCAGCGAAACCAAGCTCGTCTTTGGCGTTCCACCAGAGCGGCCGACGCCGAACTTCCCCCGAGCTGGAACGCCGCGCCGACTGACCAGCTGCCGATCGTGCGCTTCGACGCCAAGGCTGGCGAGCGAAGCCTGGGCTCGGCGCGTTGGGGATGTGGGAGGACATGCCTGCGCGCGAGGTTGTGCGCCCGCCTGCGGCAATCGGTACTGACGCCGGCGGGCGCAAATTCTAGGCGTTTCCGACGAACGAAGGTAGCAGCGTAGAGGAAGCCACCTGGACGCCTCAATCCGCAAGCTCAATTCGCCCAGACGACTGCGTGAAAACCTGCCCGGGGAGGGCATCAGACAGAAGCACGCGCCGCGTTTTCCCCGACCCAGCCGCGGCCATTGCGACCTTGTCGCGCCAATGCTATCGCAGTCCCGCGAACGGAAAAGGAACACCGAGCTGCAACCGATCGATGGCCGGCGACATCTGCGCGGCCTCAACCCGGAACAGCGTAAAGCTGTCGAATACGGCATCGACGGCAATGCGGAACCGCCGCCAGCATTGTTGGTCGCCGCTGGCGCCGGCACCGGCAAGACCAAGGCACTCGCCCACCGGGTCGCTCATCTGATCCTGAACGGCGGCGATCCGCGGCGCCTGCTGCTGCTGACCTTCACCCGGCGTGCTGCGCTTGAGATGACGCGGAGGGCCCAGCTGATCCTGGCCCAAGCGCGCGGCGACATTGCCCATGGCACCTCGACACCAATGTCGCTTCTGCCCTGGTCAGGAACGTTTCATGCGATCGGCAGCCGTCTGTTGCGGCTCCACGCCGGGTCGATTGGGCTCGACGAGGCCTTTACCGTTCTCGACCGTGCCGATTCGGCAGATCTCCTGGACCTGGTGCGCAGCGAGCTCGGTCTCTCGCAGACCGGGTCACGGTTCCCCCGCAAGGACACCTGCCTGGCGATCTACTCGTACACTGTCAATGCCGGGTGTCCGCTCGAAGAAACGCTCACCGGGTCGTTTCCCTGGTGTGCCGAGTGGTCCGCAGAGCTCCGCCGCCTCTTTCAGGCCTATGTTGCAGGGAAGCAGCGAGATAACGTTCTCGATTACGACGACCTCCTCCTGTACTGGCGTCACGCGATGGCAGAGCCTCCTATCGCCGCCGATATCTGCCGCCGCTTTGACCACGTTCTCGTCGACGAGTACCAAGACACCAACCGGCTTCAGGCCGAAATCCTGTTGACGCTGCGTCCGGATGGGTCTGGGCTCACCGTCGTCGGCGATGACGCGCAGTCGATCTATTCGTTTCGCGCCGCGGCGGTGCGCAACATCCTCGACTTTCCGCACAGCGTTTCACCGCCGGCCGCGGTCATCGTTCTCGAACGCAATTATCGTTCAACACAGCCGATCCTCGATGCGGCGAACGCCGTGATCGCCGGGGCCGGCGAGAGGTTCGCCAAGACCCCTCCATTCGACGAAGGAATCGGCTGAACTCCCGTACCTCGTCAGTGCCGAGGACGAGGCGGCGCAGGCGAGCTATATCGCCGACGATGTCCTTGAGCACCGGGAGGCGGGCATCGCGCTCAAGCGCCAAGCCGTATTGTTCCGCGCCGCGCATCACAGCGACCTTCTCGAGATCGAGCTTGGGCGGCGCAACATCCCGTTCGTCAAATATGGCGGGCTCAAGTTCCTCGAAGCCGCTCATGTCAAGGATGTCCTCGCAATCCTTCGCTGGGCAGAGAACCCCCGCGATGCTGTCGCCGGCCACCGCGCGCTTCAGTTGCAGCCCGGCATCGGCCCGGGCGCCGCGCGCTACGTCGTCGAGCGGCACGCACATGCGGGGTTTGTCGCCACGGCGCTGGCGCAGTTCACGCCGCCTGCCGCCGCATCCGTGGCGTGGCCGGGGTTCTGCCGCATGATCGAGCGGCTGCGCGATATTAGCACCCCGTGGAGCGGGCAGCTCGGGATGGTGCGCGAATGGTATCAGCCGCAGCTTGAGCGCCTCTACGATTATGCGGCGGCGCGGAGCGGAGACCTCGACCAGCTTGAGCAGATCGCCGCTGGTTATGCCACTCGCGAGCGCTTTCTGACCGAGCTGACATTGGACCCGCCCGATGCTAGCGGCGCCGAAGCCGGCCATCCGCGGCTCGACGAGGACTATCTGATCCTGTCGACCATTCATTCGGCCAAGGGGCAGGAATGGGACGTGGTGTTTGTTCTCAACCTCGTCGACGGCTGCATTCCTTCGGATATGGCAAGCGGCAGACCCGAGCAGATCGACGAGGAACGCCGGCTCCTCTATGTGGCGATGACCCGGGCGCGCGAGCATCTTTATCTAATGCAGCCGCTACGTTTCTACCTGACGCGTCAGCACCGCCACGGCCGCGGCAACGTGATGGCGCCGCGCTCGCGCTTTCTGCCGGACGAGGTCCTCGGGCTTTTCACTCGTTGCACCGCCACACCACACTGCGACGACTATGCTATGCCATCGCGACAGGCAGCACCGGTCGATATCGGCGCCCGCCTGCGCGATATGTGGAGCTGATCCCGTCATCGCCTCAGGTGCCAGGACCACCCAACATGTCGCTCTCCGTGTTCAGAGCGGTGTTGCCGATTGCGCCATTGTTAAATTCGCCGCTTTGGCTATCCCCCGGGGTATTCAGCTCGTCGAACACTGCTGCAACAGGCAATCAAAAGGGCAGACAGTCGTACCGGCGCCCCGCAAAGCTGGGCGCCGGACCAATCCCAACATCACGGATGACATGAGATCGGGACCAGATCAGCGGCCGCGCGGTCGCTTTAATGCAAACCGCCCGTTTAGACAGCAACCACGAGGCCCGCAAAACAATCAGACCTTCGACAGCAACGGGCCCAACATCAAGATCCGCGGCACCGCCCATCAAATATTCGAACGGTACATCGCCCTGGCACGTGAAGCGACGGCTAGCGGCGATCGTGTTGCCGCTGAGAATTTCTACCATCACGCGGAGCACTATTTTCGCATTAACAACGCGCCGCGCGAGGGGAATCAGCAGGGAATGCAGCCGCGACCGACCACGCCGGCCGACGTCGCGATAGCCTCATCCGAGGCAGAAACGAGCGAAGTTGACCGCTTCGAACCTCAATGGGACGGCGGTGATTCCGTTTCCTCGGAAAGTTCAACTCACTAAAAGCAATGCTCGCGTCGTACCCGTCGGACGAAATGACGCGATGGCCGGTGAGCGGGCGGGTCGGCAACGTCAATAACAAACAACGATTCCAGTCTGATCGAGCCGATCGCTGCGACGGGCGACCTTTAGGTTGTGCGGCTTCCCTCAAAACAGTACTCGATACGAGTGGACTGCAGGAGCCGGATCGGATTAACCCGGGCAAGGTTAAGCTAAGGCAGAATTTTAGCGAAGCAGCACCTCCGTCACCCCGCAGATCTCGACGAGGGCACCCAGTTCGATGACTTGATCGGGGGGGGATGCGGAAAAACTCGGGAGTGCGCGTGGCGAGGCGACTGAGCAAGACATAGAGATGCTCGCGCCACCGGGCCATTCCCGGTCGCGGCGCCGATTTGACGTTGGCGCGTCCGACAAAGTAGGAGATTTTGCCGTCGGTGAGATCGACCCCCGGAATTTCGGCGCGCTGTAATTCCCGCGGCACGTTCGGGGTCTGGGCAAACCCGAAATGCGCGTCGATCTGCCAAAAGCCATGGCCGAGATCGTGCCACTTGATGCGATCCGGGCCCGGCACCCGCGGAACGTTGTCGGTGGTGACGCGAACGAGCAACACCGTTCGGTGCAGGATCTTGTTGTGCTTGAGATTTTGCACGAGGGTCGGCGGCACGTGCTCCCGGTGGGTGCTGAGAAAGACCGCGGTGCCGGAGATGCGGGCCTTCGGTGCCTTGTCGCAAGTGGTGAGAAACTATGTAGTTGACGAGCGACCCTGGCAGGGTGGGCGGGCACCGGCAGCATATTATCGTTTCAGCCCCGACCGCCGCGGCGAGCGACCGCGCGATCATCTGGCCCTCTTTCGCGGCGCGATCCAGGCCGACGCCTTCAGCGGCTACGCCGCCCTGACGCGACCGCCATCCGCCAAAGACCAGGTCGGCCGAGGGCCGCCGCTGATCCACGCAGCGTGTTGGGCCCATGCGCGGCGCAAGTTTTACGACGTGTTCGCATCGACCAAGTCGCCGATCGCCGAAGAGGCACTGAAACGGATCGGCGAGCTCTATCGGATCGAAGCCCCGGTCACCGGCCAGCCGGCCGAAACCCGGCTAGCGGCGCGCCAGAACCGTGCCGTGGCGATCCTCGATGCCTTGCGCGACTGGCTGACAGCACAGCGCCGCCGGCTGTCATCGAAGAACGCGCTCGCTAAAGCGATCCAGTACGCGCTGAGGCGCTGGCCCGCTATGCCGGCGATGGCCGGCTCGCGATTGACAATAACGTCGCCGAGCGTGCCCTGCGCGGCATTGCCATTACCCGTAAAAATTTCTTGTTCCTCGGATCCGATGCCGGCGGCGAGCGCGCCGCAATCCTCTACACCGTGCTGGAAAGCGCCAAACTCAATGGCCTCGATCCGCAGACTTGGCGCGCCGATGTGATCGATCGCACGGCCAAGGGTCACCCGATCAACCGGCTCGGCGAACTGCTCCCATGGAACTGGCATGGGCAGCCTGCCAAACTGGCGGCATGAGCGCCGACGATAGCCCCCCTTCCGATATGATTGCGACGCTGCGCATCGATCTCCTCGGCAGCGATCCGCCGATCTGGCGCGAGATCGAGGTGCCGACCTCGATGACGCTCAAACAGCTTCATGCGGTCGTCCAAGCCGCCATGGGATGGGAGGACGCTCATCTCTGGGAGTTCGCCGTCGGTCGCGAGCACATCGGCAGCGGTCGAGCCGCCAAGCTGACCCTCCAGGCGCTGCTTCGGCCACGCACAACCAAGCTTTCCTACATCTACGACTTCGGCGATTGCTGGGAACATCAGCTCACCCTGACCAAACCTCGCGCTGCCGGTCCAGGATCGGCCTATCCGCGCTACCTCGCCGGCGAGCAGGCGGCACCTCCCGAGGATTGCGGCGGAATCCCTGGCTTCTATACCCAGCTCGAAATTCTCGCCGATCCCAAGCACCCGGAGCATCACGACGTCAAAGATTGGTTCGGCGACTTCGATCCAAACGCCTTCGACGAACAGCACGTCAAGGCCCGGATCGCCCGTATCGCAAACCGTCGCCGCCCAACGCCGACCAAAACCAAGCCGCGGTAATCAGCCGACGCTTACGTGATGACGACTACTGTATCCGGCGGTAATCGACAGTTCCGCTCCAGCGTCTCACAAATTCAAAGTTACGAACGAGAGATGATGATCGTGAGGATACATCGCGAGGATACCTCAGTGTGGCCGCGATGATCGCCATTCTGAAGCCTAATCGCCTTCGACTCAAATGGTTAGGAGCCTTCGAGGCTGGCCGGCAGAGTTGCGCCAACCATCACGCATTTTCCGCCCTCGACATTGTGCAGGATCCCGAAGACGCTTGGGAAATCAATGATTAAGCATTCGGCTAAGGGTTCTTTATCGCCTGAGCGGTGACTGAACAGTTTCCAAAACCGGCTCGAGCTGAGGCTGGCAGCGGGGTTTGGCGGGATCGCCCCCTGGCAATCATTGCGCCATCGTCGCGGCTTGGTCCGATTTCTTTACAGGCCGGGTATCCGGGATCCACCTGACGGTTTGCGGCTCTTAGTGGGGGCTACCCTAACGCCGGTCTCGGCTGTGATATGATTGATTTCATTGGGAGATACCCTATCCGCTATCCCTAAGCCGTAAGCGCTCGGTGAAGGGCGCCTGCCGTTGATCGTCGCTTGGGGCGATGATCGGGGGATGGCAGAGACCGTAACGGAAGTGTCCACCAACGGCGTAGTGGACACTAAGCGAAGCTCCAATGGCTCCAAGCGTCGCCAATGGACCCGGGCATTGAAACGCCGGATCGTGGCCGAGACGCTGGAGCCTGGCGCGTCGGTTTCGATCGTGGCGCGGCGTCATGATGTAAACGCGAACCAGGTTTTTAAATGGCGGCGCGAGATGGCGCCGAAGCCGCGGGCCGCGGCGAAGCAAAGCGTCACCATGCTGCCGGTGGAGATCGTGCCGGAAGCGAACGAGCCGCGCCCGCGAGCCCGGCGCAGCGGCATGATCGAGATCACGTTCGGGTGCGGCACGCGCGTGTGTCTTCGCGGCGCGGTGTCGCCTGAGATGCTGCGGCAGGTGATCGAGCTATTGCAATGATCGGTCTGCCGGCAGGCACGCGCGTGTGGCTGGCGGTCGGTCGCACCGACATGCGAAAGGGCTTTGACGGGCTTGCCGCCGCGGTCCAGGAGCGAATGGCGCAGGATCCGTTCTGCGGCCATCTGTTTGTGTTTCGCGGTCGGCGCGGCGATCTGATCAAGGTGCTGTGGTGGGACGGGCAGGGTCTGTGCCTGTTCGCCAAGCGACTGGAGAAGGGCCGGTTTGTGTGGCCCTCGCCGGCCGACGGTAAGGTCGTGATCACGTCGGCGCAGCTCGGGATGCTGCTGGAAGGCATCGATTGGCGAATGCCGCGGCGAACCTGGCGGCCGGAGCTGGCCGGCTGAGCTGCGGCGGATTGACTCACCTGCTGGTTGAGACGAAGTCGAAGCCCAGACCCGTGCGATAATCGGGCCCGTGCCGAGCCCGGAAGAACTGCCTGACGACATCGCCGCGCTGAAGCGGATCATCGCCGAAATGGCGCGCGATGCGGTGTCGGCGCGGGCCGAGATCGCCAGGCTGAAGTTCCAATTGGCGCGCTACCGCCGCGCCGAGTTCGGCCGGTCCTCGGAGAAGCTGGCGCGCGAGACCGAACAGCTCGAGCTGGCGATCGAGGCCCTGGAAACCGACCAAGCCGAGCGGCTGGCGAGTGCCGCGCCCGAGGCGGCCGCCATCGTCGAAAGCGTGGCCGAGGCGCAGAAGCCCGCCCGCCGGCCGTTGCCCGAGCACCTGCCGCGCGAGGAGGTGATGCATCGCGCCGGCCCAGCCTGCCCGAGCTGCGGCGGTGCGCTGCGGCGGATTGGCGAGGACGCGACCGAGACCCTGGATTACGTCCCCGGCCGCTTCAAGGTGATCCGGCACGTCCGCGAGAAGCTCTCCTGCCGGACTTGCGACACGGTGGTGGCGGCGCCGGCGCCGGATCACGCGATCGCCCGCGGTCGCGCCGGCGCGGGGTTGCTGGCGCACATCCTGGTCTCGAAGTACGACGACCATCTGCCGCTCTATCGCCAGGCCGAGATCTTCGCCCGCGAGGGCGTCGGCCTGGAAACCTCGACCCTGTCCGGCTGGGTCGGCGCGACGGCGGCGGCGCTGAAGCCGCTGGTCGACGCGCTCGCCGCCGAGATCATGGCTTCGGAGACCCTGCACGTTGACGATACGCCGGTGCCGGTTCTGGCGCCGGGCACCGGTAAGACCAAGACCGGGCGGCTGTGGGTCTATGTCCGCGACGAGCGGCCATTTGCCGGGGCGCGACCGCCGGCGGCGCTGTTCCGCTACTCGGCCGACCGCAAGGGCGAGCACCCGCGGACCCATTTGAAGGCGTTCGCCGGCGTCATCCACGCCGACGGCTATGCCGGCTTTAACGAGCTGTTCGCTGGCAACCGGATCACCGAGGCCGCCTGCTGGGCGCACGTCAGGCGCAAGTTCTTCGACGTCCATGCCGCCACCGGCTCGCCGATCGCCAAGCAGGCGCTCGACCGCATCGGCGACCTCTACAAGATCGACAAGACGATCGCCGGTTTGCCGCCCGATGTTCGGCGAGGGGAACGTCAGCAGCGGTCCAAGCCGATCGCCGAGGCGCTGGCCGCCTGGGCGGAGACGACACTGCGCCGGCTGTCCCGCAAATCCGAACTCGCCAAGGCCTTCCGCTACATGCGCTCGCGCTGGAAGGCGCTGCTGCGATGCTTCGACGACGGCCGCCTCGCCCTCGACAACAACCCCGCCGAGCGGGCGCTGCGCTGTGTCGCGATCGGCCGCAAGAACTATCTGTTCGCCGGTTCCGACGCCGGCGGCCACCGCGCCGCGGCGATCTACTCCCTGATCGAGACCGCCAAGCTCAACCGCCGCAACCCGCAGCACTACCTCGCCGACGTGCTGGCCCGCATCGCCGATCACCCGGCCCGGAAAATCGCCGATCTCCTCCCCTGGAACTGGACGCCCGCCGACCTTCAGCGCGCCGCCGCCTGACCCGGCGCCCTCACCGAGTGCTTACCCTAAGCCAGGGTATCCCCTCTGGCTTTCCGGCCAGGCTAGGCTACCCCTCTCCCTAAGAGGGTAGCCCCTAGCCGAGCCCCACTGCCGGGGATTGCATTCCAACGCCACTGCCATGGATGGGGCTACCAAAAAGGGTCTCCAGATCCACCGGCCCGGTGTCCGACGCACATGGCTTCACGATGTACCAGCGCCATTCCATCTTGTCGCTTCCGGTCGGAACCTGTTGGTCGCAGAGCGCGCCCTTGTAGTTCTTCTTGCCGTGCGCATTCTTGAGCGACGTGCGCTCTTGCTCGACAGAGGTTTTCCATTTCGCGAGGGCATCTGCGTCATCGTCGCGCGGTCGTGGTCCGGTGAGGATCTCGGCGAATTTGGTTTCTGGCAATCCGCAGTCGAAGTTGAGCGCATGATGCTCGACGAGGGTGTCACGCCGGTTGTTGAATGTCAGTTGCGCGTCGTCCGGCCCCCCAGCGGTCGAACCTGTCAGCGTTAAGTATTCCTCCTCAGTGATCTTCTCCGGCACCGGCACCGCTGTGGACCCCGTTGGCGGCACCTTGAAGAAGATCGAGAAGCCGTCGCGGCCGTCGCGCATCTTCTGGACGGTGACCTTGATGGCGCCAGTCTTTTTGTTTGCCTCGACATGCAGCACCACATCGGCATTGCCCATGAAGCCCGAATGCCCGCGGACCTTTTTGCCCGCATCCTTGCCCTGGTGCGCCGGCAGAATCACCAGCGCGTTGAACGCGTCGCGTATCCGGCCCGCAGGCCCGTTCGCCGTGAGGTATCCGGCGGCCTTGCTGTTGTTCTCGTCCTCGCCGGCAATGGCGGTCGCTAACGTGTCGAGCACTACGATGTGCGGATGGAAATCCTTCTGCGCTTCGATGAAGGCGGCGACCTCCTACGCTAACGCAAAGAGCGGAACAGCCGCCACGATGCGCAATCGCCAGTCCAAATCCTTTGTTGTGATCCCGCGTGCTTTGCAGTGCGCCGGAAGGCGCTGCTTGCCGACCCCATGTGCGCCTTCGCCGGCGGCATAGCAGACGCGCGCATTAGCGTCGAACACCGCGTCGAGCAGCATCGCGAGAATCGTATTGGTTTTATGGGCCCCAAACTCTCCGTACACGATCGCGATGCAGCCGTCGGGGCAGCGCGGTAGCGTCTTGTCGTCGTCCCAAAACTCCAGTTCAGATAGCTGCTCGTACTCGTCGGGCCAGCGGCCGCGGAACCGCTCGACAAGCTTGTCGGCTTGCGGTGATGTCGTCGCTTCGGCAACTCCGGGCTGGACCAATTCCCCCGGCGAAAAGTCGACCGCATATGCGCCGGGCGGGTTCTGCCCATACCTATAGGCGTTGCGCACTTTGATGGCGAGTTCAGCACGTCCCCAGGGCGGACGGCAGTGTTCGTTCCAGCCGTCGGGTTCCAGCAGCACTTCCCGGGCAGTTTTAGCGCTGAGCCCAAGATCACGTAGGTCGCACGCGACTTGATAAGTCCGGCTATCGCCTTCTTGCCCCTCGATTGCCACGTCGCCGCGCTCGACAAGGCCCCGCAGCCAGGTCCGAGCACGTTCGATGTTGACTGGCGTATCAAGCTCGAGATTTACCGGCGCATCGAGGTGCACTTTCTCAGCCGCTTCGCCTCTGCCGTTTACTTTGGCATCCGTATAACCAAGGCTTTTGAGCAACGCGGCAGCCTGCTCGGCGAAGTCGCGTAGCTGTTCAGGGGTCACCTCAGGGAGCTTATCGAGAGGCGTTCGCAGCGGCTCCCCGTCAAGCAATTTGTTTGTCCAGGTGTACGGCTTGTGGGTATCGGGATGTATGCCGTAGCTCACGAACTGTTGCCCGGTACCGAGGATTTCGATTTTGCCGGGCTGCATCGGGTGGTTGCCCGAGACTGTAAACCTTCCTTCCGATCCGCAAGTGCGGCGGCCCCTGGCGCAGGACGCGCCAACGGCGCAGCGTGCGGGTGCATTTGATGCCGACTTCGGCGCGTGCCTCGTCCTCGGTCAGCAGCTCATCGTTGTTGAGGATCTTGAGGGACATGTCGGGTGCCTCCCGGCCTAATGAATGACACCCGAAACATAGTCGCGAACACCCTATAAGTAATTGAAAACACCGGGACAATTGCTAGCGAGAGTATTTGTCCCCGTCTGAGAACCTACGGCGGCGCCGGTACCGTGTTTTTGAAGAGGGGCTGCGGCGATCGATGCCCCAATTTACGGCGCACGGCGGCGACCAGCTCGGCGAGCCATTTTTCATCAGCATCGCGTTTGGCGCGGAGCCGGTCGTATCGTTTACGAGCGGCATCGATTTCCCTCGTGGTTTGTGCTCCCGCCTCGGCCGCAACCGCCGCTTCCCTTTGCCCGCGCGGCGCGGCATCGCCCGCGGCGAGGATACGTGCATCGAACTCGGGTTCGGCCTTGCCCCGCCGTCTTTGCGGCACCGGCGCTTTGACAAAGGTTGTCGTGAACTCGTTGAACAGCCTGTACACTTCGCTCACGTCGCCGTTCAGCTTTGTCGTCACGTCGATGTAGGCGCGCGCCAAGATATCTATGCATTCATCTTCCCGGCGCTTTAAGCGGGCCGAAACTCGCTTCCTTACGTATAGGGCGCTGCTTGAACCAGACCGCTCCTCGGTCATGGCCGCGCCCCCTGCCGGCGCTCGTCGAACGGCACGACATGGGCCAGTGCCGGGTTGAGAATACGCTCGACCATCGCTGCTAGCTTCGCCAGCGCCTCGCGCTTCTCTTCGAGATATGAGTGCCGGTCGTAGATTCCCTCTACGCCGGCGATGACATGCCCGAGGACGCGCTCAGAGATGTCGGGGCGCACGCCTGCGCGGACCATCAGCGTCTTGGCCGTGCGCCGCAAATCGTGCAGCGTCCAGCCGAAGATCCCGGTCGCCTCGTCGAGCGCTGCCTTGGCCTTCCCGAAGCCCGAGAACGGGGTCGCCTGGGTCCGGCCGGTGAAGACGTAATCGCAGTCTTGGATCTCGGGCTGAGCTTCGATGATGGCGAGTGCGGCAGCCGAAAGTGGCACCGAGTTTGCCCGCTTGCTCTTGTAGCGCTCCGCCGGGATGACCCAAACGCCATCGGAAATTTCCGCCCGGTGTATTTGGGCGACCTCAAGGCGCCGCTGTGCCGTCAGCAGGAGCAGCTTGACGATACCGCCAAAGGTCCCGGAAAGCTTTGGCCAGATAATGCGAACCTCGTCATCGGACAGGATGCGTTCGCGGGCTCGTTCCCTCGCCTTGGTCCGGGCCATGCCGCGGACGATAGGTGGCACAAAGCGATCGTCACGCGTGGCATGCCAGTTGAACGCCTTGCGCAGATAGGCAAGCGTCCGATCGGCGATGACCGGGCCGCTCTTGTCCTCGATCTTATCGAGCATTTCGACGACGTTTGAGCGGTGGACGTCGTAGATCGCCAGCTTGCCGATCGCCGGTCTGACCAGCCGATTGAACGTGCGCTCATACTCGTCAGCGCTGCGCAGCGGTCGATCCTTATTCCTCGCATACCGGCTCATAAAATCGTCGAGCACTTCGGCGACCGTCTTGACCGTCGGGGCCGGTGCCCGATCATCGAGCGGGTTTTCGCCGCGGTCAATACGCTGGCGTAGCTCACGGGCTTGCCGAACAGCCCGGAGCGCCGACCATTCGGGATATCGCCCGATCGTGTAGCGGTATTCGCGGCCTTTGATCCGGTAATTCAGCACAAAGCTCTTGACCCCGGCCGCCGTGACCCGGACGCCAAAACCGCGCGGCGCCGGCTGCCCTTGCAGGATCGCGCCGGCAAAATAGTGAACCTTGTTCCCGGTCGGCGGGATTAGGAGCGTCTTGACGATCGCCTCGGACAAGCGGGTTTGCCCGGGTGCCGCGGGCTCGGTCAAATCAGTCATTGTGTCTCGGTGTCCGCGCTGGTGTCCGCACTACCGATGGTATGCGGCTATCAGCCTGTGTATCTCCGGTGTCCGCGGAAGTCAACAAATGACATAACGATATCGGTATGTTAACCGTGATGACACACCGAAAGTGGCTCGGATCAAGAACTTAATGGAGTGTGGGATACATGTCTTTTAATCAGTAGGTCTCGGGTTCGAATCCCGACGGGCTCACCAATATTTTTAAACGCTTAGAGGCAATAATAAACTCGCATCCCGGCTAACATAATTTCTGCGGACCCTATGCGGACCCTGTCTGCACCATTTCACGATCCCGGACGGCGGCGCTTCGGACACTCCGGGTCTCGCTAAGCCGGGAAACTCGTATTGCGATTTATGTCGGATTTATACGTTTGCATCGCGCTCATCCGCAGGGCAGCCTCTTCGGAAGCGAACCGGGCAAGCACTTCCGTAGCTTGCGGGTTCTCGGCATTAGCCACGAAAAGATAGAAGCCAAGGCCGTGACAAAAATCCGCGCCTGCCGCTCCTCAGAGCAGGTGTGGTGTGGATAGAACCGTTCAAGCCGCCGCCCAGGCCTGCGACAGAACCTCGGCCTGCTCCAACACGATCCGCGTAGCTTGCTCCTGCTTGTCCGGTGGGTATCCGTACTTGCGCAGGATGCGTTTAATGAGGACGCGGAGGTGGGTGCGGACGTTATCGCGTACCGTCCAGTCGATCGTGACATTCTTGCGCACGGTGGCGACCAGCTCGCGGGCGATCTTTGTCAGTGTCGGCTCGCCCAGCACCTTGACCGCGCTGTCATTGACCTCCAGCGCGTCGTAGAACGCCAGCTCTTCCTCGGACAGTCCCAGCTCTTCACCGCGAGCATTGGCCTGCCGCATTTCTCTTGCGAGCGCGATCAATTCCTCGATCACCTGCGCCGTCTCGATTGCCCGGTTGCGGTATTTGCGCAGCGACTGCTCCAGCAGCTCGGTGAACGAACGAGCCTGGACGACATTGCGCCTCGACCGCGTCCTGATCTCACCGGCAAGCAGCTTCTGCAGCAGCTCGACCGCAAGATTGCGCTGCGGCATGCCGCGCACCTCGAGGAGGAATTCGTCGGAAAGGATCGAGATGTCCGGCTTCTTGAGACCCGCGGCGGCGAAGATGTCGACCACCTCTGCAGAGACGAGCGCCTTTGAGACGATTTGCCGGATGACGTGGTCAAGCGTCTCGTCGGAACTGCCGTCACCGGACGTACCCTTCGCCAATACCGCACGCACCGCTTGGATAAAGCCGACATGGTCGCGGATGCGCAAAGCCTCCTCGTGCGGCACCGCAAGGGCAAAAGCCTGTGACAATTCGGTCACCGCTTGCAGCAGCCGCGCCTTGCCGTCCTCCAGCGACAGGATGTGCTCCTGCGCTTCCTTTAGCAGCGACAGACGCTGCTGCGGCGTGCCTGTCGTCGCCAGCGCCCAATCGAAACCATGGAAAAGACCGCGGCAGATTTCGTACTTCTCCAGCATCAGCGCGACCGCCTCTTCCTGCGGGATCGCTGTTTCGCCGGTGCCGCCGCTCTCGGTATAGGTCGCAAGCGCCTGTTTTAGCTCGTCGGCGAGGCCGAGATAATCGACGACGAGGCCGCCAGGCTTGTCCTTGAAGACGCGGTTGACCCGCGCGATCGCCTGCATCAGGCCGTGCCCACGCATCGGCTTATCGACATACATCGTGTGCAGGCTCGGCGCGTCGAAGCCGGTCAGCCACATGTCGCGAACGATGACGATCCTGAACGGGTCGTCGGCGTCGCGAAACCGATTGGCAAGTACCTCGCGCCGCGACTTGGTCCGTATGTGCTGCTGCCAATCTGGGCGATCGGAGGCGGCGCCGGTCATCACCACCTTCAGCGCCCCATTGTCGTCGTCATCCTGGTGCCACTCCGGGCGCAGCGCGATCAGCTCGCGATAGAGATCGACACAAATTCGGCGGCTCATGCAGACGACCATCGCCTTACCATCCATCGCCGCGAGACGGTTCTCGAAATGCTCGACCAGATCGCGGGCGATCGTCTTGACCCTGTTTTCGGAGCCCACCACGGCTTCGAGCTGCGCCCATTTTGTCTTGAGCTTCTCCTTGCGCTCGACCTCCTCGCCCTCGGTCGCCTCCTCGAAATCGGGGTCGATCCTCGGTCGCTCGGAATCCTTCAGCTCCAACTTCGCCAGACGGCTCTCGTAATAGATCGGCACCGTCGCGCCATCGATCACCGCCCGCTGGATATCGTAGACACTGATGTAGTCGCCAAAGACGGCGCGCGTGTTGGCGTCGGTCTTCTCGATCGGCGTGCCGGTAAAGCCGACAAACGATGCTTTCGGCAAGGCGTCCCGCATATGCCGCGCAAAGCCGTCGATGAAATCGTATTGGCTGCGGTGCGCCTCATCGGCGATGACAACGATATTGCGCCGCTCCGAGAGGCTCGGGTCCCGGTCGCCATGTTCCTCGGGGAAAAACTTCTGGATGGTCGTGAACACGACGCCCCCGGCGGCGACGCGCAGCTTGTTCCGCAAATCAGCCCGGCTTCCAGCCTGCATCGGAGCCTGGCGCAAGAGATCGCGGCAGCGGGCGAAGGTGGCGAAGAGCTGATCGTCGAGATCGTTGCGGTCGGTCAACACCACGATGGTCGGATTCTCCATCAAGGGATGAAGGATCAACCGTCCGGCATAAAAGGCCATCGTCAAGCTCTTGCCCGAGCCTTGCGTATGCCAGACCACTCCGACACGCCGGTCGCCCGGCTCGCCGCCTGGACGGTGGCCCGCAATGTAAATGCCGGGCATCTCCGCCGCCTGCCGGCCGGCCATCTCCTCCGCAGCGCGCAGGGTCTCTTCGACCGCGACATTGACCGCGTGGAACTGATGGTAGCCCGCCATCTTCTTGGCGAGCGCGCCGCCGCCGAGATTTCTCGAAAACGATAAAGTAGCGCACAAGGTCGAGAAAGCGGCGCGGTTCGAAGACGCCGGCAAGCACGACCTGCAATTCAGCGAGACTTGCCGCCGCATCCTCCCGCCCGGTGATCGTGCGCCAGGGCTTGAACCATTCCCGCCCGGCGCCGATCGCGCCGATCCGCGCCTGAACCCCGTCGGAGGCCAGGAGCGTCGCGTTGCATGTGAATAGCACCGGGATCGTCGCCTGATAGGTCTCAAGCTGCCGGAAGGCGCTCCACACGGTCGCGTTCTCGTCGGCCGGGTTCTTGAGTTCGATGACGCCGAGCGGCAGCCCGTTGACGAACAGCACGATATCGGGCCGCCGTGCTTGCTGTCCTTCGACCACGGTGAACTGGTTGACGGCGAGCCAGTCGTTGTTGTCGGGCGTGTCGAAGTCGAGCACACGCGCCTGGGTGCCGGCAATCGATCCGTCGACGCGGGAGTATTCGACATTTACGCCGTCGACCAGCATGCGGTGCAGTGCGCGATTGCGGGTGATCAGTGTCGGCGCTTCAGCTCGCGTCAGCTTGCGGAACGCGTCGTCGAGTGCCGCCGCCGGCAGCGTTGGGTTAAGCAGTGCTAGTGCCTGACGCAGCCGGGATTCGAGGATGACATCGCGATAATTCGGGTCGATGCGCTCAGGCGTAGCCCCGGCCACGGCAATGTCTGGGCCGTGGAGAACGGAGTAGCCGAGGCTTTCGAGCCAGGCGAGCGCCGCCTGCTCAGCGATGGATTCGGTTAATCCCTGATCGCTCATGGCCCAGGTTCCGTCCCGCTGGCCTATTCGACCGCCAACCCACCGTCGTATTCTCCAGGCGTATACTCGGCAAGGTAGAGCCGGTATGCCTCCGGCGCAAGCTCGAACAGGAGCTCTGCTGGGCTCGAAGTCTTCTTCGAAAATACGCACAAGCGAATGTGCCTCGTCCACGTACGAATTGAACTTGCGGTTGTCCTCGTACTTTGGGCGCGCGATCACGGGAGGCGTGCGATCTTGCCTGTGAACGCTATACAGAAACCCAACGATTGCATCGGATGTCTCGGCGGCGAGAAGGGCCTGAACGGTCTCCAACGCAGGCCTGGGGCCTTCCGAGCCATGAGAGGCGAATCCGCAGGCGTTGCGCAGCTCGCAGACACCTTGAACAGCCGTGTGGAGCCCATTCAGCGTCTGCACAAGGCTTTTCCGGACCTCTGCCTCTCCGCTCGCCGACGCAGGGAGAAATGGCAAGATATTTGTCGCTGTCCTGAATAGTCTCGGCAAGTCGTCGGCTGGGTCGCAGGCTACGCTGCGCTCTGTCAAAATGGTTCAGCAGGCGCTCTCGATCAGCGTCCTAGCGAGATCAAATGCCAACCCCGGATTGCCAACGACCGCGCTCTCGATGGCTTTGATCTGCTCCTCTATGTGTAACAACCCTCCTGCCATCGCGGCCCGAGCGCCATGCATTGTAAACTCGCCGCTCGCGGGATCCTCGGCCATCAGCCATGCCCTCGAATCGAGTTCGCTCGGCATCTTTGACACGCACCTCACCAGAGATGAGCTTGGGCAGCAGCATGTCGCGTAGGGCGGCGAGAGCCCGAACCTCAAAATAACGCGCGGGAATGCGTTCCAAAAGTGGATGCATCAGTCGCCCGAACGCCGCGCGAACGTTTTCGGGCGGGAGTACTATCGGCATGTTTTCGAGGGAGCCACCCCAGACAGCGTATGGAATCGTGCTTCCAGTCGAGTGTCGCGTGGCGTAGTCGATCGTTTCTGGTTCATGCATCAAAATAGTCGCGTACGCGAAATCGACGGCACTAGTGGGGAAAAGAACGAAGGCCGTTGTTCGTGTCGTCCCGTCGAATGGGGCGATACATACCTTGTGAAAATAGGGACGCATCGCGCCGAACAAAATATCCCCTTTGTAGAATCGTGTGAGGCTACTTTGTGCCTCCGCTCCTGGCTTGCTCTCGGACAAGAACAACGAGCGCGGGGAAATGCAATCAATCGGCACGTACGGCGCCGCCGCAGTCTCGGCCGACGGCGTGCAGCGCTCAACTCGCTGCTGCAATAGCTCACTGAGGCGTGCAACCCTCCAGGCTTCGGGAATCTTACCCAGCTCCGAGTCTTCGAAGGAAGCCGGGAAGAGGTCGGCGAGGACGTTGGGTAGGCCAGAGTCGCGGCCTTCGGCTTTGGTGCGGACGGGGTCGAAGTCGACGAACCACGATTTGAAATGTGCCCGCGCGATCGCCTCCAGCGTCTCGTTCTTTCTCCGGTTCAGCTCGATCTTGTCGTCCAGCGCGCCCAGAATGCGGGCGATGGCGCGTTGAACGCCGATTGGCGGCAGGGTCAGGGACAGCCCGCGCTGGGAGGTGAGACTGACATAGGGAGCCATGTCTGTCTCGCCCGCTCGCGTCGCAAGCTGGGCGTGAAAGCCGGATGAACGGAGAAAAGAGTACAAGTACCTGCGGTCAAGGGTTTCGGGATCGAGCGTTCGCCAAAAGGTTATCTGGGGGCTGCAAACAAATGATGGAGCGTCATCTGGGACCAGAGCGACTTTCCCGACCGTACCCTTGTGCGAGAGCAGGACATCGCCGGAAGCGCCGATGCCCTTAGTAATCCTTTGCCGCGCCCGCTCGTTGATCTTCGACGCGAGACTCAAAAAGCACCCTTCCGCCGTCCATATCCGCCGCGCGAATAAAAGCTGTCCCGTCGTCAACAAACTCGTCCGGCCGTGGCCGCGACTCTCCGTGGTTGCCATCCTCGACGAGCAACGTGCCCTCCCGCTGTAGCTCCGAGATGGTCGCGGTGCGCCACTCACCCGCCATACCCAAGCTCCCTCAGGTTGGCGGCAATAGCGGCGTCGAGCCTTGCGGCTTCGGCCTGCTGCTCGCGCAGCGTCGCGGCCAGCCGCTTCATCTTCTCCTCGAACGGCTCGCCGTCGTCCTCGACCGCCTCGGCGCCGACGTAGCGGCCGGGCGTCAGCACGTGGCCGTGCTTGCGGATCGTCGTCGAGTGCCGCGCCTCTTGCAGAAGCCGGGCACGTCCGCGTACTCGCCCGCGTCCTTGTCGCCGCGCCAGGCGTGATAGGTGCCGGCGATCCTGGCGATGTCGGCGTCGGTCAGTTCGCGATGGACGCGGTCGATCAGCGTGCCGAGCTTGCGGGCGTCGATGAACAGCGTCTCGCCGCGGCGGTCGCGGAAGCGGCCGTTCCGCTTGCTGCGGGCGAGGAACCACAGGCAGACGGGGATCTGGGTGGAGTAGAAGAGCTGGCCGGGCAGGGCGACCATGCAGTCGACCAGGTCGGCCTCGACGATGGCCTTGCGGATCTCGCCCTCGCCCGACTGGTTCGACGACATCGAGCCGTTGGCCAGCACGAAGCCGGCGAGGCCGGTCGGGCGCCAGGTGGTGGATGAAGTGCTGCACCCAGGCGAAGTTGGCGTTGCCGGCGGGCGGCACGCCGTAGTCCCAGCGCTTGTCGTCGCTCAGCAGCTCGCCGCGCCAGTCGCTGTCGTTGAACGGCGGATTGGCGAGGACGTAGTCGGCCTTGAGGTCGGGGTGCCGGTCGCGGTGGAAGGTGTCGCCGTGCGCGATCTGCGCCGTCGATGCCGCGGATGGCGAGGTTCATCTTGGCCAGCCGCCAGGTGGTGTGGTTCGATTCCTGGCCGTAGATGGAGATGTCGCCGATCCTGCCGCTGTGCGCCTCGATGAACTTCTCGCTACTGCACGAACATGCCGCCGGAGCCGCAGCAGGGGTCGTAGACGCGGCCCTTGTAGGGCGCGAGCATCTCGACCAGCACGCGCACGACGCAGCGGGGCGTGTAGAACTGGCCGCCCTTCTTGCCCTCGGCGCTGGCGAACTGGGCGAGGAAGTATTCGTAGACGCGGCCGAGGATGTCCTTGGCGCGGTCGGCCGGGCTGCCCAGGCCGATGTCGCTGACCAGGTTGATCAGCTGGCCGAGCCGCTGCTTGTCGAGGCCGGGGCGGCGCGTAGTCCTTGGGCAGCACGCCCTTGAGCGACGGGTTGTCGCGCTCGATGGCAGCCATCGCGTCGTCGACGATCTTGCCGATCGTCGGCTGCGGCGCGTTGGCCTTCAGGTATGACCAGCGCGCCTCCTTCGGCACCCAGAAGATGTTTTCGGCGCGGTATTCGTCGGGGTCTTCCGGGTCGGCGCCTTCGCGCTCGCTGCGCATCGAGCTCGGCGTGCTTCGCCTCGAACGCGTCGGAGATGTATTTGAGGAAGATCAGGCCGAGGACGACGTGCTTGTACTCGGCCGCGTCCATGTTGTTGCGCAGCGTGTCGGCCGCCTGCCACAAGTTCGCCTCGAAACCAAGCCTCGCGGCGGTTTCCGGCGCCTGACCGCCATTCTCCGGTGTTCGCCCGCGCGCCATCGCCCCTCCCCAGGTCTATCCGCCGTTGACTACGCGGGGCAGTATACCATTCCCGCTTTACGATTGCTTATTCCGACCGTCATCGCGGGCTGATTCGCCAAGTTGGCGGAGGCACAGATCGACACGGAAGTTTGTCAGCCTTTTTCGGGTGGCTTGAGACGAATAGGTGGTTTCGGCTCGACGCGGTGGGGGTGGATCAGCACGAAGGATACTGTTGAGGGCGGCCCGCTCGCTCGATATCAATCGTCTCAACCGGGAGGGCTGCCTTCGGCCGGGCTTTTGGGACGGTGGCCAGTGGACGCGCGACGCCGAGCATGTCGCCAAAATCGTTTCCGGGCCGCCGCCGATCCGAATTATCCTTTCGTATAGCATCACACAACACGGCGGCGAGCGGCGGGATGTCGAACAGCCGATAGCCATCATATGGATGCCGTGCCGGTTCGGCGGTAGGCGGCCCTACTTCCTCTGTCCCGGTTGTGGCTGCGGTCGGCGCGTCTCGAAGCTGTACGGCGTAGGATCTACTTCCTATGCCGCCATTGCTACCGGCTCGCTTATGCGTTGCAGCGCGAGGTACACTATGACGGGGCCTTACGCCGGGCGATCCGGACTAGGCGTCTCCGTTTCCCGAGCGGCACCAGCGCACTTACGAGCGGCTCTGGTCTGAGGTATGGCAAGCCATGCAGGCCGAGGAAAGGCTCACCATTTTGGTGGGGTGATTAGTGCGGGTCGAAGGCCAACGCCGCATTCGCATCGGGGGCCGATCGGGCAAAGGGTTGTGGACATGACGGTCGCCGAGAATGTCGAGACGCTGCCGCAGCCGCGCGGCGGCAATTATGAGGTGGCGCGCTTCAATGCGCTCCGGCACGGGCTGTTGTCGCAATACCTGCTCGGAGGCCACATTTCAGCCGATCAACTCAAAGTCAGGAGAGGAGAGAGCAGATCGTTGGTTGATTTTTGAGCGGGAAATATGCGGAAGGTCATGGCTGATGTAAATCTGGGACAACAAGATCGCAGTCTTCCTCCGCTTTTAGCTGGCCGATATGCCCGATTGGGGTCCGTGGCTGCTCGGTAGCTTGCAGGGTCAATTCCCTTACGAGGCAACGTATGCGGGCGATTTAACGTTGGTTGACCACGCTAATCATCGTCGGCATTACCCTTATTCTCGCGCTCCCGCATTTTCCGCGCGCCCAGGACGTCACGCGGATGATAGGGCAGCAGGAGCAGCACAATCCCTTCGACCGGTTTGATGTGGCCTGGGAGCAGGGCTGTGGAGACGTCGATGACAACGGTAGCTGTGAGTTTAGCATTTCCATTACAAGTGTGATCACGACTGATACGGCGGCCCGATTTGAGAAAGCGCTGGCGCGTTGGGACCAAAAGGAGCGCCTATTCATAAAACTAAATAGTCGGGGCGGTGACGTAGCTACGGCGATGAAGATTGGCCGCATCATTCGCAACTCGCGTGGCCACACCATGGTCGAGGGTAACGCCACCTGTGCGAGCGCTTGTGTATTGCTGTTTGCAGCGGGCGTCTCGCGGGTAGTCTTCGAAGGAGGGAAAATCGGCATTCACCGGCCAGCGCTTGCAGCGGTCCCTCACGAAAGCGACATGCCCACGGTTAAGGCCGCAGCCGACCGGACGGCGGACGAACTCCTCGCATATGCTGCTGAAATGAACATCAGCCGCCGCCTCATCGACGACATGCTCACAGTATCGCCGGAAAATATCCGATGGTTGTCGGCCGAAGACCGGCAGGGTTACGGATTGGGCTTGCTCGACCCTGTTTATGAGGAGGCAGCGGCTCTAGACGGAGCTAAGAAGTATGGCATCACACCTGGTGAGTACAGAAGACGTGACGCGTTAGCTCAATCTGTTTGTAAATTCGGAACGATAGATCATGACTTTTATGGTATTCTTGAAGCAGACCGCAGCGAATGCGCTGACAAAACATTAGCCACCGGAACTCCTGGGGACTTGGTCCCTGTTCCACACGAGTCTCAGGCGCCGGCCACGAAGTGAACGTAGTAACGACCACCGAGACTCCAAGACCTGAAACACATGCTTCGCCAAGTCTACCCCCATGATGCTAACCGTCTCCATGGACGCCCCCTTGTAGCGGTTCTGACACCTCTACCTTGGCACCTCGATGCCGTCAGGCGCGTCCACGCGGGCTTGTCCGCCACACATTGTGCAAGTTCGGCTGATGTTTTCGGAAAATCCTGAAACGGGGATTTCGTAATATGGGCGGCTTCGGATCGGGGTGCCGCGGCGGTTCGGTTACGTCCGAGGGAACGGCCTCATATGTGATCGCCGCGAGCATGGTCATTCGCGCGGGACGCAGCGTGACGGGAGTGGCTCGTTTCGATGAGGGCAGATTCTGGGTCGCGATCAGGGTCTATATCTCTGATCCGGCTGATGCTTTTGTCGAATTGACCCACCAGACACGCGATGATCGTGAGGGCGACCGCATCGTGCGCGACCGCATTCGGCTGGTCTCGACCGTACCGGCCTATGGCGGACGACGTTGGTGGTTTCAATGCCCGAGGACCGCCGCAGAACGACAAAGCTGTTCCTGCCAAATGGCGGATGGCATTTCTGGAGCCGCCAGGCCTACGGGCTCGGATACGCCTGCCAGCGCGAAGAGCGCGCGGATCGCTTCCGTCGAAGGGCGGCGAAGCTGAACCGCCAGCTCGGAGGCGAAGGATGGGATGGAACTCAGCGTGGAAGAATGACCCGGCTATTGGGGTGATCAGCGTCGAATAGGGACCCACCCCGCGAATCATCGAATGCTCCCTTTGGTTGTTGAGGGGAGCGTGGCCGGGGATGGTGACGGTGGAAACGATCGGCCGGATTAGGCGGGCGTTTTGGGTTGATAAGAAGCCGATCCGCCAGATCGTGCGCGAGTTGCGGATCTCGCGGCGAACGGTGCGCAAGGCGATCCGGGGATCATCGACCGAGTTTCGCTACGAGCGCCGGGTGCAGCCGCAGCCCCGGCTTGGACCGTTTGTCGCGCGGCTTGACGGATTGCTCGATGCGAACAGCCGGCGGCCGGCGCGCGAGCGGCTGACAGCGCGGCGGCTGTTCGAGTTGCTGCGCGCCGAGGGCTACCCGGGCGCCTATGACAGTGTGCAGCGCCATGTGCGGGATTGGCGCCGGGCACGCTCGCAGCAAGGTCCGGTGTTCATCCCGCTGTGGTTTGCGCCGGGCGAGGCCTACCAATTCGACTGGTCGCACGAAGTCGTGGTGCTCGGCGGCGTGACGACGACGGTCAAGGTGGCGCATATCCGGCTCTGCCACAGCCGGATGTTTCTGGTGCGGGCCTACCCGCGCGAGACCCAGGAGATGGTGTTCGACGCGCACGACCACGCCTTCCGCCTGTTTGGCGGCATGTGCCGGCGCGGCATTTACGACAATATGACGACGGCGGTCGAAGCCGTCTTTGTCGGCAAGGAACGCCGCTTCAACCGCCGCTTTCTGGCGATGTGCTCGCATTACCTGGTCGAGCCGACTGCGTGCACGCCGGCGGCGGGCTGGGAGAAGGGCCAGGTCGAGAACCAGGTCGGCAACGCCCGCGAGCGGCTGTTCACGCCGCGGCTGCATTTTGCCAACTACGCCGAGCTCAACGCCTGGCTGGAAGCGCGCTGTCTCGCCCAGGCGCGCGAGAGCGCTCACCCCGAGCAGCGCGACAAGACGGTCTGGGAGGTGTTCGAGGCTGAACGGGCGAGCCTGATCGCCTATCGGGGGCCGTTCGACGGGTTCCGCGAGATCGAGGTCGCGGTGTCGAAGAGCAGCCTGGTGCGCTTTGACCACAATCGCTACAGCGTCGCGGTCAAGGCGGCGCGGCGCACCGCGCAGATGCGGGGTTACGCCGAGCGCATCATCGTCTGGTGCGACGGCGAGATTGTCGCGGAGCACCGCCGCCGCTTTGGTCGCGGCCAGACCGCCTACGATCCCTGGCATTACCTGCCGGTGTTGGCACGCAAGCCGGGGGCGCTGCGCAACGGTGATCCGTTTCGCAACTGGGATCTGCCGCCGGCCCTGGCGCAGATCCGGCGCCAGCTTGCCGGGCATGACGACGGCGATCGCCAGTTCGTCGACATACTGACGGCCGTGGCCGAGGCTGGGCTCGATGCGGTCGAGGCGGCCTGTGCCGAGGCGCTGTCGGCCAAGCTGTTCGGCCGCGACGTCGTGCTCAACATCCTGGCGCGGCAGCGCGATGCCGACCCGCCTCGGCCGGTGGCGGCCCCGGCGGCGCTGACGCTGGCGATCGAGCCGGCGGCCGACTGCGCCCGCTATGACCGGCTGCGCCACCCGCCGCCGGCTGAGGAAGTCTGGCGTGGAACGGCATGAAATCATCGCGCTGATGGGCCAGCTCAAGCTGGCCGGAATGCGCGCGGCCTATGACGAGGTGGTTGCCGCGGGGCTGCGCGCCCAGCACCCGTTTCAACGCATCTTTGGCGAATTGCTGCTCGCGCAACTGGCCGATCATCGCGCCCGCTCGATTGCCTACCGCATGGGGGCGGCGCGCTTCCCGGTGATGAAAAACCTCGCCGAGTTCGACTTCGCGGTGTCACCGGTCAATCAGGGGCTGGTGCGCGAGCTGCACGAGGGCGGCTTTCTCGCCACCCGGCGCAACGCCGTGCTGATCGGCGGGACCGGCACCGGCAAGAGCCATATCGCCATCACGATCGGCGCCAATTGCGTGCGAAGCGGCGCCCGCGTGCGCTTCTTCACTGCCGTCGATCTGGTCAACCAGCTCGAGGCCGAGGCGCGCGCCGGCAAGCCTGGAAAGCTGGCCGACCAGCTTGTCCGCGTCGATCTCGTCATCCTCGACGAGCTGGGCTACCTGCCATTCCCGGTCAGCGGCGGGCAGATGCTGTTCCATCTGATCAGCCGGCTCTACGAGCGAACCTCGATCGTCCTGTCGACCAACCTCGCCTTTGCCGAATGGCCCAGCGTGTTTGGCGACGCCAAGATGACCACCGCGCTGCTCGATCGGCTGACGCATCACTGCGACATCATCGAAACTGGCAACGAGAGCTGGCGCTTCAAAAACCGAACCTGACCCGCCGTTCCGAACCCCGCGGATCGACCCCGGGGGCCCACAGCGCCTCCCCACGCACGTCGCTCCGTCGCTTGTGAGGGCACTGCGCGACGCGCGCGGGTCCCCTCCGTGGACTCCGGGGACGACCGCTCTACAACCGCTCAACTGGGTTCAGATTGCGCGCTAATCCCGGGTCCTGCTTCGGCGCTGATTGACAGATGGGATGCCCGGGAGACGGCTCCAGACAAGCCGAAATGGATGCGGTGGCGAACTTATGAGACGAAACTCAAGGTCTGGGAAGAAGCGGTCGAGAAGGCCAACACGGAACTCATAGCAAGGGCCATGATGGGCTTGAAGCGGCATCGGGACGCTGCGCGAGCGGTCAATATGGCCGTAGCCTCAAGGCGATCGCCCGTTCGACAAGCTCGGCCACGGCGTCGAGGACGGCAGCGTCGACCCGACGATCGGCGCCATCGAGCCAGCCCAGGCGGCAGAGATCGTTAACCGCGTTCGGCAGGATTTCCAGTCTCAAGACCATGGGACAGTGTCTCACCCTCGGCAGGGTCGCTGCTGCCTCTGAGAGCAACGCGCGCGTGGCGGCGGAGCCGCTCCTGATGTCGGCGCCAATCCGGGCCGTCGAAAGTGATGCCGTTCGGGGGCGTCAGCGGCTTGCCGCGGTCAAAAACCGGCCGCCCGCGCGATAGTTAGACTTCCAGCCAGGAGGGGTGTTGCCGGAGCATTCGGGGTTCGCGCGCTGGTATAAGTCTATGAGTGCATTGCAATCCTCCGGATCCCACCTATCGAGCGGTAGGATGCCGGAGCAGTCCCGCCCGCCTGCAGTCCAGCCGTATTTTTCAAACAATTGATATCCAATTTCGAGGCGGTATTCGTTCAGCATGTTGGCGTAATTCGGCACCGCAATGTGCGGATATTGCTTCGCGTAATCATGAAACGCTCCCGCAAAGCCCCGCTCCAATAGCCGTCTCTCGCGCCTCTCCTCATGCGTCTCCGCATAGGGATTGCCGGCTTCGCTCGGATCGACTAGCGGACATCTGTCGAGGAGCACCTCCATTTCTGTCAGCTCATCTTTCGTCAAGTCCTCATCCTGGTAGAGAGCTTCGTATAATTCCCGGAAGCGGGCGTTCTCGACGCGTGACAGGACCCCGAAATCGTGGACCAACTCCGGCTCGTCCTCTCCGGGCAAACCGAGCTTGTCCACTCGCCGCAGGAAATCGCGCGACCGAATCGCCTACCCCACTTGCTGCCGCGGCTCTCTTGACCGCGGGCCTTCCACTGTTCAACCGCTCGCAGCCGCTGATCGAGCTCGCTCGCTTCAAGCGCCCGAACAAAAGCCTCAACAAGTTTCGCCAACTCGCCCGCCTCGCCCGCCGTAATCTCGGCAGAGGCGACTGCGCTGGCGATCGCGGCCATTGCCCCAGCGGCGTCACGGGCACTCTGTAAGGCCGGCAGCTTGAAGTTGAAGGGCCGCTCGCGCCGTGGCGGCAAAATACGCTCGAGGCACAGCCGCATCGCCGTGCTGTCGCCGGCTAGCGCCATCTCGACGGCCTTGCGGGTCAGCGCCTCGGCCTCGCCGTCGAGCAGTGCTTCAGCTGCAAGCGTGGTGCGGTGGCGTGCACCCCTGGGCTTGCCGCCGGGATTCCCGGAACGGCCTTTCAAAAACGGGCGCCCCCGCTGTATTCCCGCTGTATTTGCAGCCATCGTACTCAGCCTGATTTCCCCGCGAACGCCCTCGGCTTCTCCACCTCATCATATATGGGAAGTCCGCAATACGACACCGCGGCGGGCCGGATGCGCCGCCATGGCATTGGAGAGGACATTGGTGTCGAGGATGAACATCAATCGAAGCGCGGCGGATCCAGGACCAGCTCTCGCGGCGGAAGCTCGATATCATCGGCGCCGCCGAGCGGCGCAAATCGTGCACGAATACGCTAATACAAATTGCGTTCGGGCGGACGCTCGGGTTCCTTGAGAGTTTCCTTGAGAATGTCTCGCACCTCGGCCTCCATCGAGTGCTCGCGCCGTGGCGCGATCCAGAGACACAGACGACGCCGGGCAAGATCAGGAATTGGGGAATGACCGCCAACACTGAGCGGCCGCTGTCGGTTCAGTCAAGGGACCTTCGCTCTGACGCTCGGCAACGGGCGAGACGCGCCGCAAGGGGTCGTTCGTTTTGTCGCCAGGAGCCGGCAGAAGTCGACCCTGAACCGACCTTCGTGGCCCGGCCGGCGGCCGGTTGCGTCGATCAGGAAGCGGCCATTCGAGCGGGATTTCCGCCATGCTAACCACCCGCTCAAGCCAGCTCATCGAGCAAGGCCTTGGCCACCTTCAAGTCAAGCGTGTCGAAGCCTTCGGTGAACCAGCCATAGACCGGGGCGAGAAGATCGCGGGCCTGCTGCCGTTTGCCGTGATTGCGCCACAGCCGGGCCAGGCTCGTCGCCGCGCGCAGCTCCCAGGAGTTTGCCTTCTGCGCGCGGGCAATGGCAATGGCGCGCTCGAAATGCGCCCGCGCTTGCGCCGCGTCGGGCTCGGGCGACATCAGCGCGATTTCGCCGGCCGTTCGGTGGATCTCCGCCTCGCACCACTTTTCCTTGGTTGTCTCCGCCGCTGTCGTCGCTTCGCCGATGCAGCGCCAAGCCGCCACGAATTGCCCAAGCTCCGCATGGGCGCGTGCCAAGTGCGGCAAATAGAATGGCATCCCAATTGTCGCTCCCGTTGTCCGCCGAGCAGCAATCCCAGAGATCAGCATTTCGATCGCGTCCGAAGCCCTGCCGGTCAGGGCCAGTACGCAACCTTGGCTCACCATCCCGTCCGCCTTCCAAAACAGCGAACCTTTTTCTTCGGCCACAGCGACAAGCTCTTGGGCTTGCGCGGCTGCCGCGGCGCGGTTGCCGCAAAGGGTATACGGTATCGAAACACAGGATAAAGCGTGCATCAGCGTGGCGGCTTGACCCATCTCTCGCGCATTCCTGAGCGCGTCGTCGGCGTCTTTGAGCGCGGCCTCGGGATAGCCAAGCAACCACAGAGTCCACGACCGAAAGGCTAAGATAGCGACCGCATTGTCTATGCCAAACCGCGCCGCCAATGGACGATGCTCGGCAGGATCGTAAAGTGCGATCGCCTGATCAAAGTGTCCTCGGCCTTCCGCGATGTCCCCCGTCTGCACTAAGGAAATTCCCATCATTCGATGCCCAACCATGAGCGGGACTGTCGCCCTTTGCTTCTCTGCGAGCGCCAGGAACTGCACCGCGAGATCGCGACAGGCATCGCCATTGAATGCCAGTAAGTTCGTGGCAAAGAAGGCCCCGAGGACCGAGTAAAGCAGCAGCGGATCTTCGGGAGGCTCTCCCAGCGCTTCGGCTTGCTCGATCAGCAAGCGTGCCTGCTCCACAGCCGCCCTGGTTTCGGTGGCGGCGTGACCTTTGACGTGCATGAGTGGGTTGATGAGCGCGACCTGAAGCTTGATCTGCTCGCGACGCAGCGCCGCCGTGCCAGGCAGGGTCGCGATCTGATCGAGGGCGCGAGTGAGCTGGGCCGCGGCTTCGACCAGCGCCGAGCACGCCAGTGACTGCTGTCCCGCCTTGCCCCACAAACCCGCGGCCTTCTCGATTTGCCCAGCCTCGGTGCAGTGACGCGCCAGGATGTCGGGCTGGCTTTCGGCAGTCTCGGCGAACCGGCTTTCGAGGGTTTCGGCGATACGGGCGTGAAGTCCGCGTCGCGGCTCGCGCAGCAGCGTGCCATAGGCCGCGTCCTGCACCAGGGCATGCTTGAACAGGTAGCTCGCCTGCGGCGGGACGCCCTGCCGCGACAGCAAGCCTGCCTGAACGAGACGGTCGAACGCCGATCCCAGCTCCGCCTCGGGCTTGCGCGCCACCGAGGCCAGCAGCGCATGCGAGAACTCCCGCCCGATCGCCGACCCGATCTGCGCCACCTCCTTGGCGGGGCCGAGCCGGTCGAGCCGCGCCATCAGCGAGGCGTGCAAACTTGCCGGGACCGCCAAGGCCGGCGACGAAACCGCCGCAACCGTGCGCCGGGCCGCGCCCTCGCTCTCCGCCTCCAGCACCGCCTTCGTCATCTCCTCGACGAAGAGCGGAATGCCGTCGGTGCGCTCGACGATCTCCGCCAGCACATCCGCCGGCAGCCCATTGTTCCCGACCAGACCCGCGATGATGGCGGCCGCCTCGCGCTCGCCAAGCCGGCTGAGCGTCAGGCTCGTCACCTGCGGCCGTCCCACCCACGGCGCGTTGAACTCGGGGCGGAACGTCACGATCAGCAGCGCCGGAAGCGTTTTAATCCGGTCCACGGTGCGGCTAAGCACCTCCAGGCTCGTCGGGTCGATCCAGTGTACGTCCTCGAAGATCATCAGCACCGGTTGCCGGCGTGCCAACCCCGCGAGTTGCGACATCAGCGCTTCCAGCACTCTCTGCCGGCGCTGTTGCGGGGCCAGCTCGAGGACGGGATAGCGTCCATCATTCGGAAGCGACAGCATCTCGGCGAAGAGTGCGGCATCCTCAGGCGCCGTCGAGGTCTGTGCGAGCAGCGCATCGAGCTTGTCGAGCTTCGCCTGCGGCTTGTCGTCGTACGAGAGGCCAGCGGCGCGTTCGATCTGGCCGATGATCGGGTGGAATGCGCTGTCGGTGCGCTGCGGCGAGCAGAAATAGCGCAAGCGCGTGTACGGTTCGGCGGCGAGGCGTTCCATAAGTGCCGCCGTGAGCCGCGATTTCCCGATGCCTGCCTCGCCGGAGAGCAGCACCACCTGGCCTTCACCCGTCTTTGCCCGGGACCAGCGCCGAAGCAGCAATTCGGCTTCTTCGTCCCGCCCGACGAGGGCGGTCAGGCCGGTCGTGTGCAGGGCGTCGAAGCGGCTCCCTACGGCACGCGCCCGCAGCGCCGCCCAGGCCCGCGCCGGCCCGGCGATGCCCTTGAGGTCGCAGGCCCCGAGGTCCTTCAGCTCGAAGAGATTGCCGAGCAGCCGTCGCGTGCCGTCGGCGATGACGACGGAACCAGGCTCGGCGAGAGCCTGCAGGCGCGCCGCGAGGTTTGGCGTCTCGCCGACGACCGCCTGCTCCTGTGCCGCACCCGCGCCGATCAGGTCGCCGACCACGACAAGCCCGGTGGCGATGCCGACCCGCACCTGCAACGGAAAGCCGGCGGCGGTCGTGAGGCGCGGCGCCGCCTCGACCAGGGCAAGCCCGGCCCGCACAGCGTGCTCGGCGTCATGCTCGTGGGCCAGCGGATAGCCGAAATAGGCCAGCACCCCGTCGCCCATGTACTTGGCGACGAACCCGCCGGCCTCGCCGATGAGCTCGGTGCAGCAGCGATGATAGGCGCCGATGACCTCGCGCAAATCCTCATCGAGGAGCCTTACGTTCGGCTCCAGGTGCAGGCTCCGGTGCCGCTGGAGGGTGACGTCGATCTCACCGCGGAAGGACTAACCGCGATGGTCGCCGAAAGGACCGGCCGGGACATCGTCATTCGATCGGTCGTATGGGCATCCGCATACTCGATGAACGCACGTCTTGCCGACCGCTATCGGGTCGGCCCCGTGGCGACGCCGCGCACATCCATCCCCCGACCGGCGGGCAGGGCCTGAACACTAGCGTGCAGGACAGCTACAATCTCGGCTGGAAGCTTGCGGCCGTGCTGGGCGGCGCGCCGAAGGAACTGCTCGCGACCTATGAGGAGGAGCGCCGCGCGATCGCGGCCGGCATGCTCGGGATGGCGAAGCGGTTGCTTGATGAAGGGAAGCAGGGGCCGATGCGCCGCGGCCGCGAGACGCGGCAGTTGGACCTCGGATACCTGGGCACATCGCTGGCGTTGCAGATACGTAAGCGTGACGGTCTGCAGGCTGGCGAGCGGGCGCCGGATGCGCCGATGTGTGGCGCGGCAGGCCAGCGGACCCGCCTGTTCTCGCTGTTCCGCGGTCCGCACTGGATCCTGCTCGGCTACGAAGCCGACCGCGCTGCCGTCGCACCGCGCCCCGGTCTGCACGTTCGTACGGTTGGCGCGCGCGGCGATCTGGTGGATGACGCCGGCCATTTCCGCGACGCTTACGGCTTGTCGTCCGGCGAGTGGGTACTGGTCCGGCCGGACGGCTATGTTGGCGCCATCGTTAGCGCGGACAACGTATCAGCGCTTGAGCGGTATCTAGGGGAGGTAGGCGTCACGGCTCTGGGACGAGCAGCGGTGTAGGCGTCATGCCAATGGCCGCAATCGGCGCAAGAAAGGAGTTGCAACCCAGCGCGTTCCATATTGCGGTGGCTTGTCGACAAGAAATCCGATCCACTGCAGACGAAATCGACGCCGACGGTGCGGGCGTCCCGCAGGCGGTAGCGCAGCAGCTCTGAATGGCAGGCCGCGGCCGCGAAACGCCGGCTCCTTGGCGGCGTGGATAAAGAGAACAGCGGCCGCAGCCCCACGATTTTCGAACCGGGCAAAGATGATTTTCGACCCGGGCAAGATAAAGAAATCAGTCCGGTTGACCGAGCCAAGGGCTGACGTTCCTCTTGAATTGGCCGTCTGCGGTTTCCGGGATGCCCCACCCCGTATCACTCGCCTCGCCGATGCCGTGCTCTACGGCCCGTCACTGTTCCCGATTTCGGCCTTTCGAGATGAGCGTAGGGCATGGATTGCGAGCCAGCGAAGCAGGACGGCCCAGTGAAACACGATTTTCGATTTGTTTCCAACCGACAGCTTAGAAGCGCACGACACCCGTTTGAGTTCAAGCCGATGCCGAAGAGACTCCATCCTCGTACGCAAGGCCAATCTCGTCTCGTGGCGCTTGAGCACCGGGATGACGACGGCGACGCCTAGAGGCTCCATCGCAGGCCACAACCCTGGCACGGCTTTGGCGGGGTGTCGCCAGTAAGAGCACCGCGAAACTCCTGATACGCGGCGCTGTTCCAGATCTCGCGCAGCGTCTCTTGGGTCGCGTCGCCGAGCGTGTAGGTGTGGTAGTCGCGTGCCGAGAACGGCGCGATGCAGCACGGTAAGACGCGACCGTGCGCGGTGAAATACATCAGCGACCATGGTCGACGGCATGCGGCCCATGGAGCGTCTTCCGCGCCGCGCCTCAGGCTGGTGCCGGGTTCGGTGGCGCCCGACGCGTCGATCGTCACCCCGAGTTCGCGGCCCAATTTCTGCGCCGCGGCAATCGCTGCCTCTTCCGCCGCCTGCGTCGCCTCGAACAGTGAAGACTCCGATCGCGCGAGACCGCGTCCGAGATCGTCGAAGACGAGCCGCTGCAAATAAACCTCTCGAACGCCGATCCGCGCCGCGAGGCGAACGAAATCGGGAAGCTGGTCGACAGTTTCCTTTAGGCCGGTAAGCCACAGCGACACACGGGGCGTTGCCGCGCCGATCTCGCGCTGCAGCGCGGTAAACTCGGCGACGTTACGCACGATACGGTCAAACATACGCTTGCCACGTACCCTGAAAAAGCTCTCGGCATCCGCGGCGTCGAGCGAGACGCGCAACTCGTCCAGCCCGGTGTCGATCAGCTCCTCGCGGCTCTTAGGCGCGAGCAGCGTGCCGTTGGTATTGAACAACACATAGACGCGACGATCCTTCAGGTAACGGATCATCCTCGGCAGGTTTTTGACCATCATCGGCTCGCCGACGCCATGTAGGACCGCGCGCGCCAAACCCGGCAACTGATCGACGATCGAGGTGAACAGCTCCCAGCTCATATCGGCGGGCGGTTCGAGCGCCTCGAAAGTGCGCGGACAGGTTTCGCACAGCAAATTGCAGCGATTGGTGACCTCGAGGTAGACGCAGACCGGCGGCGCCTTGGCAATGCGCGATCGCTCCTCTCCGACGGTCTCGAAATAGCGGCGCGCGATGATCGATTCAGCGAGCGACAAGGGTTCTCCTCCGGCCAATTCTATGCGGCGGTCAGCAGCTCGGGAATACGCCACCGCGCGAGGCAATCCGCGGTCGCCCGTGCGCTGTAGGCGCAGGTTGTGTCGCCGACCGACGCCGACGCCAGCTCATCGCATAACCGGCGCAGGCTGACCGCATCGTCAACGTCGTACCAGGTATCGAGTTCAACGACCGGAAGACCGAGCGCAGCTGCGCGCATCCGAGTTTCCGCAGCGACCTCGGCCGTGCCCCAGACGATGTCTTGAAACAAATGGAGATGCGGCGCCTTGATCCCGATGACGTAATAGCCGCCGTCTTCGGCCGGACCGAGCACCATTCGGTCGCCCGCTTCCGCGAGCACCGCAGCCGCTTCGACAAGAAGCCGGGTTGGCAATGTGGGGCTGTCCGAATTGAGTAAGCAGACCGCATAATGCCCTCTGGCGAACAAGGCTTGCGCGGCCTCCAACAGAGAGCGGCCAAAGCCGGAGACACCGGGGATCGAGATGCCGGCCCCATCCGCCAAAATGAGGCGCGTGCCACTAGCTAGCATTCCATCGAATGCGGCCTCGAAGCTTACGGGGGCATAGGCAACGTATCTGTGAATTTCCACCGCCCGCGCGGCGAGCGCGATATTTTCGGTGATATCCCGGAGAAAACTGGCGCTCAGCGCGGAGGCCGAGATCGGCGACAATGGCGGCACGAGACGCGTCTTGACTAGGCCGGGACGCGGGGCTTTCGCCATCACCGCGATCGCACACCCGCCTTTACGCGATGTCGGCCCGTCCATCACGACCCGCCAAACACGGGGCTCGTCGCTACGATGGACAGCGCAAGCGCCAGCAAGAGGCCGCGCGCATTGGTCAATTGATGCATTGGGCTTTTGCTCCTTTGGCGGTCGCGGTCTCGGCATGATGCTAATGAGAGGGTTTGGCGAGACCGACTTTGATGATCGTGTCATCCGGCACATCAGTGGTGCCGCGGGGCGAGAACGTTGGAAACTGCTGCAGCTGCTTCGGCGTGAAAGCGACGATCTCCACGTCTTGCCCGAGCAGCACCATGGCATCCACGGGAACGGCTATCAGCCGGCTGCCGAATTGCCAAGCCGCCAGAAGGAACCGAAATGGAACCCACGGATGATTACGTCATCATCGTAGATGCCCCAACCCGACGTAATCATAATCAACATGACCACGGCATTGACCCAGTGCATGATCCTGAGCGGCCACGGGTGCAGGCGACGCCCCATAGACACCGACGATGTCTCGACCGCAGGTGTTTCGGTTTTCACGCGATGCATCGACACGATTTACTGACTTCAAAAGCCGCCTGGCAGGAGGTCGTTTCTCACCATCGCGAGCTCCGCCAGGCATCTGGCGGGATCGGGCAGCAAATGGATCAGTCTGGTCACCGAGCCTCTCCTCGCATCAGCGAGCGGCGATAGGCGAGTTTACCACTTATTTTAGATCTATCAATCTAAAACGAGTGGTTGGAAACGCAGGCGGGATATCAGCGTCCGCGCGTGACGTATTCCGTCTTCGGCTTCACTGATCCCGAGCAGCCGACTTTCCTCGCGTAAATCTTGGCTCGGTTATCTTGATGTGAATTGATTTGCCCCGCTTCGTGATCAGCCGTACCCTCAGGTGGCCGCGCGCAAAAGCGCACAGATCACGACCATCTTGGCAATGACGTCGCCGGCAAAAGGCTCGACGGCCGCCCGAACCGCGTCTCCGGTTGCGGCATCAAGCGGTGGTGCCCGAAGCCGCGTCGCGAGACGTCCGGCCTGTGCCTGCGCCTTGACCAGCGCATCCGCGATCGCCCGTTCGAGAGAGCCATCCGCATCGAGCTGCGCGATCAGCGCCCAGCTCAGCGCTAGATAGGTGGGCCAGTACGCTAGTGGTCTGACGCGATCGCTTGGTGCCCACGATTGACCTTTTCGATAATGCGATCGGGGTCGGCGGTCCAGACAAACGGTTTGGATTTGCGGTTGTGCTCGCCGAGATAGCGGTTGATCGCAGCTTGCAGGTCGACGAGCGAATGGAAGACACCGCGCTGTAAGCGCCGGCGGGTCAGCGTGGCAAAAAAGCCTTCGACCGCATTAGCCCAGGAGCACGAGGTGGGGGTGAAATGGAACACCCACCTGGGATGCCGCGCGAGCCAGGCGCGCACTTTGGGATGCTTGTGGGCGGCATAATTGTCGAGGATCGCGTGGATCAGCTTGCCGGCCGGGACCGCCGCTTCGATCCGGTTGAGGAAACGGATGAATTCCTGATGGCGATGGCGCGCCATGCACTGGCCGATGACGGTGCCGTCGAAGACATTGAGCGCCGCGAACAGCGTGGTCGTGCCGTTGCGGATGTAATCATGGGTCATCGTTCCGGCCCGGCCCTTCTTGATCGGCAGGCCCGGCTGGGTGCGGTCGAGGGCCTGGATCTGGCTCTTCTCGTCGACCGAGAGCACCAGGCTGTGCGCCGGCGGGTCGAGATAGAGCCCGACCACATCGCGCAATTTGGCGGCAAACGCCGGGTCCTGCGACAGCTTGAAGCGCCGCACCCGGTGCGGCTGCAGACCGTGCGCCGCCCAGATGCGCTGCACCGAGCGCAGCGAGATGCCGCTCGCTGCCGCCATCGCCCGGCCGGTCCAATGGGTTGTCTCGCCCGGCGGCTCCGCCAGGGTCAGCGCGACGACATCGTCGACCCGCGCTGACGGCAATGGCGGCAGACCGGGTTTTCGCGTCTTGTCGTGCAGCAGGCCGGCCACGCCCTCGTGCATGAACCGCTCTTGCCAGCGCCACACACAGGGCTTCGAAACCCCGGCGCGGCGCATGATTTCGGCGGTGCCGCAGCCCTCGCCCGTGGCCAGAATGATCCGCGCCCGCCACACATGCTTTTGCCGGCTGTTGCGATCCGCTACCACCGCGGCCAGTCGTTCGCGGTCGGCGGCACTCACCTCGATATCGATCCCCTCGCGCATCGCGCATGATCGCACAGATCCAGTCCTTATGGAATCCTATGATTGCGTCGTACCACTAGTGTCCCGAATCTGAAGTTCGCGGTATCGCCGATTGGTGAAGGAATGCGAGACTCGCGGGTCTTTGATCTGGGGGGATCGATGGCGAGTCGGCGGCTGGCAGCCTTGGAGCTGAGCGAGGATGAACGCGTCGAGTTGAGATCATTGGCGGTTCGCCGCAACACGGCGCAGGCCCTGGCGCTGCGAGCGCGGATTGTGCTGGCCTGTGCCGCGGGGGCGCAGAACAAGACGGTGGCAGCGCAGCTTCACCTCGATCCGGCAACGGTCGGCAAGTGGCGAGGGCGCTTTGTCGAGCGGCGTCTCGATGGTCTGCGGGACGAGCCGCGATCGGGGGCGCCACGCACCATCGAGGACGCCCGGATCGAGGCGGTGATCGTGCGCACGCTGGAGAGCCTGCCTCCCGAGGCCACGCATTGGAGTTCGCGCGGCATGTCGCGGGCCTGCGGCCTGTCGGTTTCAACCGTACAGCGGATCTGGCGTGCCTTCGGCTTGCAGCCGCATCGCCTGGAGACGTTCAAGCTCTCCACCGACCCTGACTTCGTGGCCAAGGTACGCGATGTGGTTGGTCTCTACCTCGCCCCGCCGGCCCAAGCCGTCGTCCTATGCGTCGACGAAAAGTCGCAAATCCAGGCGCTCGACCGCAGTCAGCCGATGTTGCCGATGCGCCCCGGCCAAGCGGCGCGGCGCAGCCATGACTACACCCGCCATGGCACCACCTCGCTGTTCGCTGCCCTCGACATCGCCACGGGCCGGGTGATCGGCAAGTGCTTCGCGCGTCATCGCGCCACCGAGTTCCGCAAATTCCTCGACGAGATCGAGGCCAATGTGCCGCATGATCTCGACGTGCATCTCGTCATCGACAACTACGCCACGCACAAGACACCGCTGATCCGCGGCTGGCTAGCGAAGCGCCCCCGATGGCATGTGCATCTGACCCCGACCAGCTCCTCCTGGCTCAATCAGGTCGAGCGGTTCTTCGCCCTGCTCACCGAGCGTCAGATTAGACGCGGGGTCCATCGCAGCATCGATGCCCTGCAAGCCGCCATCGCCGACTTCATCGAGCGGCACAATGCCGATCCAAAACCCTTCCGCTGGACCAAATCAGCCGACGATATTCTCGCCTCGATCGAGCGCTTCTGCCTCCACAATGCTCCGACAAAAACATGAGATAATACCACGAATTTCTGGTTCAGGACACTAGGTGACGATACATGCTGGCCAGGACGGGATTGTCCCGTCGCGTACCGAACCGGTTCAGGATCAGCACGAAATTACCGACGGGCGCTGGCAACGCATCGTGACCCGGCAATGGTGGTAATGGAATTCGTACAGGTGGCTCTGGCGAGGATCCCGGATTGAGTTTAGCGATCGGCTCGCTTGTCGCGGGCTGCCCCTCGAGCCGGCACAGCAGCGCTGATAGCACGACTAAGGCCATCGCATTGGTCCGGTCGTAAGCGGCGAGGATGTTGCGGATTGAGGCAAGCTCGTCACTGCCCAGGCCGATCGCGGCCAAAAGGTCGGGTGGGAGTGGCGGTAAGCGCGGCAGCGCAAGTCGGCCGTGCAGAGCTTGCGCTTCGGTGGCGATCGTGCCGTCGGCGTAAAGCGGGCGCAACATCTCCCAGGCCAAAGGAAGCGCATCTGGAATTGTCGCCAGATGGCGCCAGATCAGGTTGACGACTTCGACGCCGAGTACCCGGGGAATGTCAGCAAAGATCTCGGCGGTTTCACCAGTCGCGGCGGCTTCCGTAACTGCCGGTACAGGATCGCTCGTGTTCACGCTCGCGCTCGACGTCATGATCGGCCCCCCCTCGGCACGCACTCTTCCTTGGATAAGCAGTCAACAGCCGTTGCGAGGACGCTGACAGTCATTCGGTAGCGACCGGGCCAGCAGAACGTCCGACTCGGGGCTTGCGCAGCAGCAACAATAGGGGTGCTACGAGAAAGGCGATGACCATCATCAATTTAAAGTCGTCGATATAGGCGACCATCTGCGCCTGCCTCGTCACCTCGGCATTGAGCGCGGCGATCCCTGGGGTCGTACTGAGACTATAGGGTGGCATCAGGTAGGGCGCCTGGGCCAGCGGATTATCCGGGCGCAAATGTTCGACGAGGTGCGAATGCACGGTCTGGCTGTTCTCGACAAACAAAGCCTCGAGGATCGCGATGCCGATGCTGCTTCCGATGTTGCGTGTCAGACTGAACAAGGCGGTGCCTTGGGTCAGAACCGAGCGTGGCAGGGTCGCAAAGCTGATCGTGCTCAACGGCACGAAAACAAAGCCCAGCCCGAAACCTTGAATTAGCCCCGAGACGACAATCGGCTGCATATCCATGACGAGCGAGAACCCGCTCATCTGATAGAGCGAGAGAGCGGTCAGCGCGAGCCCGGTGAGGATGATCAGGCGGTTGTCGACCCGGTTGATGATGCGCCCGACCAGGAACATTCCAATCATCGTACCGATGCCGCGCGGGGCGATGACAAGACCGGCGGTCGCCACCGGATAGTGCATCAATTGCTGCAGCATTGTCGGTTGCAGCGCCAGCGTCGCGAACATGATGACCCCGACAAAGAACATCAGCACGTTGCCGGCGACGAAACTGGGGTTGCGCAACAGGTCGCGGTTGAGGAAGGGGGGCGCGCTCGTCGTTATCGTATGGACGATGAACAGATAGAGGGCGAGGCCGGCGATCGTCGCCTCGAGCCAAATCTCGGTCGAGTGGAACCAATCCTTGAGTTCGCCGCGGTCGAGCAGCATCTGCAATGTGCCGATCGCGATGCCGAGCGCCCCAAAGCCGAAAAAATCAAAGCGCTCGCGCCGGGGACGACCTGGCTCGTGAATGAAAACAAGGATCCCGAGGAAGGCAATGATGCCGACCGGCAGGTTGATGTAGAACACCCAGCGCCAGTTGTAATTGTCGGTCAACCAGCCGCCGAGCGCTGGGCCGATGATCGGCCCGACCATGGCCCCGGTACCCCATACCGCCATCGCTTGACCATGCCGCTCCGGCGGGTTGATGCCCAGCAGCACGGCCTGCGACAAAGGCATCAATGCCGCCCCGCATACCCCTTGGAGCAAGCGAAAGATAACCATCTGGGCGAGGCTGTCGGCCAAGCCGCACAGCACCGAGGCCGCGGTAAAGCCGCCAACCGAAATCAGAAAGACGCGCTTGATGCCGAAGGCGCCGGCCAACCATCCAGTCAGAGGGGTCATGATCGCCGCGGCGACGATATAGGAGGTCAGTATCCACGTGATCTGATCCTGCGCAGCCGAGAGGCTGCCCTGAATGTGCGGCAGCGCAACATTGGCGATCGTCGTGTCGATCGCCTGCATGATTGTCGCCAGCATGATCGAGATCGTGATGGCCGCGCGGTTGACCGTGGGTGCAGCAGGATCGAGCGCTCCGCTTCCATCGCGCTCAATGCGCGCTGGGTGTCGGCCAGGATTTTGGGTCTCGGTGGTCGCCGAGGCTTCGCTACCCGCTGGGACGGGATCGCTCATTTTACGGTCGCCGCCATGATCGGGGACCCGACGGTACCCGGCGGATTTCGAGGCGCCGGGGTGCCGCCATTTGGGTCAAGCGGCGGCCGGAGGATAATTGGAGGGAAACAGCGCGCGCCGCGTCTCGTCGTCGACCTCTTTCTTGAAGCTATGGGAGCTGCCCACCGCCCGCGCCTTGGCGACTGCGGGGCGTGCGTTGATCGCGCGGAACCAGCGGCGGATGTTAGGATAAGGGGCGAGCGGGTCGTCGCTGCCGGGCAGCACGAAACTCGCGCGGTCGACCCAGCCCCACCCGGAGATGTCGGCGATCGTGTACCCGCTCCCGACGATGAAGTCGCGACCCTCAAGGTGCTTGTCCAGCACCGTGTAGTGGCGCTCGGCCTCGCGCCGGTAGCGGTTGATCGCATAGGACAGCTTTTCCGGTGCGGCTCGCTGAAAATGCACAGCCTGGCCAGAGAACGGCCCGAGCCCGGTAGCGATAAAGAACAGCCATGACAGCAATTCACCGCGATCGGCAGGCGCGCCCATCAGCTTGCAGGTCTTCTCACCGAGATAGAGCAGGATCGCGGTCGAGTCGAAGACGCGGGTTTCCGCTCCGCCCGGCCCGTCGGTGTCGATGATGGCCGGCACCTTGCCGTTCGGATTGATGGCGCGGAACTCGGCAGTGTGTTGCTGACCCTTTGCCGTGTCGACCGGCACGACCTCGTAGGGCAGCCCTATCTCTTCGAGAAACAGAGCGACTTTGGCGGGGTTCGGCGTCGGGTGATAGTAGAAGCGGATCATCGTCAGTCCTTTCGTCGAAACGGAGGCTTCAGGCGGCTTCAAAACGCCGCCCGCATTTTAGACCATATGATCCAGAATGACGGCACAAGCGAACACTGACAATGGCTTTGCTGTTCTGGCTCGGCCGCTCTAAAATTTCATCACTGATCACGAAGATAGCGGCCACGATCGCCGCGGCCGAAGCGAGGCGAATGATGGCGCGACCGAGAGAGTTCGACGAGACGACGGTTCTGGAGGCGGCGATGAACTGCTTCTGGGCGCAGGGATTCGAGCAGACCTCGGTGCGCGATCTCGCCGAGCAGATGGGGATCACCGGCGCCAGCATCTACAATGCCTTTGGCGACAAGCGGTCGCTGTACCGTCAGGCCTTTGTCTATTACCTCGCCCAGACAGTACGGGATCGCGTTGCCCGGCTGGAAAAGCTGCCGCCGGCCACGGCCGTCCGGGCGTTTTTTGAGGAGATTATCGAGCGATCGGTCGACGACAAGCAGCGCCGCGGCTGCATGCTGGTCAACGCGGCGTTGGAACTGGCACCCCATGACCCCGAATTCCAGCGACTTGTCACAGAAGAGATGGTCTTCATCGAGGCTTTCTTTCGCCGCTGTGTCGAGGCAGGCCAGAAAGACAGTTCGATCACCGACACCCGTCCCGCGGACGAACTTGCCAAGTTGCTGTTGAGCGTGCTGCTCGGCATCCGTGTCCTTGCGCGCACGCGCCCACAGCGCGAAGTGCTGGAAGGCGCAGCCAACGGCGCTTTGGCGCTTCTTGGCACAGCACGCAACCGATTTTAGATTGATCGGTCTAAAATACGTGGTAAGCTCCTCCGGAACAAGGCGAACCGTCGCCGCGAGCTGATGCGAGGAGAGGCTCAGTGACCAGACTGACCGACTTACCGCCCGACCAGGCCAAACGCCTAGCCGAGGTCGAATGCCCGGACTTTAAAACACGGCCCTGGGTGACGGGTCCGGCGTTATCGCAGCGTCGGGTCGCAATTGTCTCCTCCGCCGGCCTCGTGGTACGCGGCGAGGACCCGTTCCGCGGACGAGACCCACATTATCACGCGATCCCCGCGACAACGCGGGCCGAAGACCTACTGTGCAGCCACATCTCGATCAATTTCGACCGTACCGGGTTGCAGGAGGATTGGAACGTCGCTTTTCCGGTCGATCGGCTGCGGGAGCTCGTGGCCGAGGGGACGATCGGATCGATGTCCGATACCCACTATTCTTTCATGGGCGCAACCGATCCCTTGCAGATGGAGCCGCATGCCCGCGAACTCGCCGGCCGCCTGAAGCAAGACAACGTCGACAGCGTCCTCCTCGCCCCCGTTTGACCGGTCTGCACGCGCGCCGTGAGCGCGCTGGGCCATTATCTCGAGGAAGAGGGTATCGCGACCGTCGCCGTCGTGTTGATCCGGCCGCAGGCCGAGAACACGAAGCCGCCGCGCGCGCTATGGGTACCGTTCGAGCTAGGGCGGCCATTCGGTCCGCCCAACGACCCGACATTCCAGAAGCGGGTGGTCCTGACTGCGCTCGGCATGCTGGTCGAGGGTGGCGGGCCGGTGCGGATTATCGATTTTCCCGATGACGATCCGCGCGCCCGCCCCGATCCGGTGTGGCAGCCGCCGTTCATGCCGGCGGCGGTCGTAAGCGGCTCGGCGGAGTCTCTCGCATCCCGGCTGGAGGCGGAGATCTTGCTGTTCCAGGAAGCACATCGGCGTTGGATGGAGCAACATGGCCGCAGCACGGTAGGGCTGAGCGGACTCGCCATCGGCGCCTGTGCCCGCTATGTCGCGGATTGGCTGCGCGGCAACGCGCCGCCGAGCCCCCGCGACGGGTTCTCGGCGCCGCTGATCCTGCGCTTCGCGGTCGACGATCTGAAGGCGTATTGTCTGGAAGCGGCGGGTGCCGGCGCCGCGGAGCCGTCGAGCCTCCAACTCACCGACTGGTTCTGGAGCGAGACCGCGACTGGGGCGGCGATCCACATTTTGCGCGAGGTACTGCAGGCGCATGAAGACGAGCGTCTGCGGCTGATTGTCAGCAACTTCGTGGTGCCAGCCGCAAGGGTGCGTGCCGGCTGAGGAGAGCATGAAACAAATAAAGGTCCTTGCCTTCGATACCGGCGGCACGGTGCTCGACTGGCATGCCGGCTTGACCGCGGCAATGGCGGCATGGGGCACCGCGCACGGTATCGAGCGCGACTGGCATGCGCTGGCGAACGAGCATCGCCGCCGCACGCTGCGCCGAATGACCGGCTCGATTGATCCCGCTTTTAACATCGACGACGTGCACCGTGGAGTGCTGGGCGAATTGTTCGACGAGAACGGGCTCGGTGGCTCTGCGGAAGACCGGCGGGCGATCGCGGAGCGCTGGCACCAGCTTGACGCGTGGCCGGATTTTGCTGCGGCGCTGCGCCGATTGCGGCGGCACCGCATATGCGTCTCGTTCACGATCCTCAGCCTGTCGCTGATTGTCGACGTATCACGTCGCAACGGCATCGACTGGGACGCCGTAATCCCCTGCGAGATGCTGCGCGTCTACAAGCCGCACCCCGATGCGTATCGGCGCGCCGCCGCGCTTCTGGCCGTCGAGCCGCATGAAGTCCTGATGGTGGCGTGCCACAATTTCGACCTCGATGCAGCCCGCGGCGTCGGCTATCGCACTGCCTTCGTGCGCCGGCCCGACGAGTGGGGACCCGCCGGCCCGCCCGATCCCCTACCCAACCCGGCGACCGACATTGTGGTCGATGGATTTGGGGAACTGGCCGACCACCTCGGCGGCTGAAATCTCGGCAGTAAGTCACCCCTGATTGACTGCTTACGGCGCTACCTCGTCCTCTGGGCGCGTCTCTGCGAAGGTCGGTTCGCCACCCGACCCGGCGGTTCGCACCGGCTGCCGCTGACATCGGGTTTGCGCCCTATTCCGGCCGTTCGGATGCCTACGGGTGAAGGAGTTAAGTCGACCCGAATGTATGGACCTCGAAATTGGTCTCAGCATCGATCAATTGGGCGTTGACGCGGACCCGGTTTCCCGACCGCTGAACACTTACAGAAAGCTCGTGGCCGATCTGCTTCGTGTCGAGCGGCTTGTCCCGGTAGGTGAAAGCGGTATTGCGCGAGATAACGAGCATGCCCGCGATCCGTGACAGATCTGCTGTCAGATCCTCGGTGATCGCGTCGGCAAAATATTGCTGCTCCCGGTCGTCACTGAAAAAGATAAACGGCAGGACGACGATGGACAGGCGCGGGGCTGCGCAGGTCGCTACGGCTGATGGTGCCGGGATCGATTGCGACAAACAACGACGGCAGGGGTGCGCCATGACGAAGGCAAAGCACCGCGTTTTATGCCCCAGGAGGAGGAACCCATCGATTCCGCTGCCGCGGCACCCATCGCGGTTAGGGCTTTTTGCCATGGACGCCCAAAAACCCGACAATGGCGCGCGCTGTCCCGCAAGCCGAGAAAAAAACTTTTTTCCTGAGTGTGAACTACCTCACACTTCTCGACCGATTCCGGAACGATGCTGCTTAAGAGAGCGCATCGGGACGCTTATCTGGCGAACGCCGGTTAGGAAGTCTTCGGAGCTTCCTTAGAGTTAGCCGAACCGGAGAACGGCATCATCTTCCCGTGCAGAGGGTTTCTCGGCCGCACCACCTTCGATTCTGCAGGCGACACCGCGGGGGAAAAATGGGCGACAAAATGCGTCCGCTCGATCGCGCTAAGGCAATCAGCGGATTGATCAGCGAGGAAGCGCTTGCGTCGGAGCGACTCGGGCAGCTCACCGAGAGCGTCTCGGCGGCCTTGCTCGAAGCCAACCTGTTTTCGATTATGGTGCCGGAGGCGGGCGGCTTCGGCGGCACGCGGGTTGAGCTGTTCGAAACAGTAGAAGAAATCGCGCGCGCAGATGGCTCCGCGGGTTGGTGCGCCGCGATATGCAACGGCATCAGCGCTTTCGTCTATAAGGGTGCTACGGCCCAAGCGCGTCGCGAAGTATTCGGTGATGGCCCCGTAGCCTGCTGGGCGACGTTGCTGCCGAAAGGCAATTCTGTCGAGACGGAGGGCGGCTTTTGCGTTTCGGGCAATTTTGCGTGGGGCTCGGGTAGCTCACTGGCGAGATGGGTATTGGTCCCCGCGCGGTTGAAAGATCGCGACGGGCAGCAATGGTTTCGTGCGCATCTGCTTCCGAGAGAAGATGTCGAAATCAAAGAAGGCTCGTGGGACGTGATGGGCCTGCGCGCGACGGCGAGCGTTGATTATACGATCACCGACAAATTCGTCCCCGAGCACCGCACGTTTGAATACCCGTTCCTGCTGTTCCTGCCCGGCGACAATCGACAGAAGGTCACGGCACGTGATCTCACTGAATTTGGTCAACTCGGGATGGTAGCGTTCGCGAGCGGTGTTGGCTCACGCGCCCTCGCGGAATTGCTCGCCGCCGCACCGAAAACAAAACGCCTCGCAGCCGAGGGCGTGCAGGCCGACGACCAGATGGTGCAGTTCGGCATCGCCGAACTTGAGGGGCGCCTGCGGGCAGCACGCCGGCACTATCTCGAGTGAACTAGCCAGCAAGACCACGCCGTTGCCCTGGAACGCGGCCCCGATGCGTCGCTTGCGCTCGATATTTTACAAGCCGCGCATACGCTGACGCGCACAGCGCGGGACATGACCGTTTTCGCCTTCGATAACGCGAGCACCACCGTCGTCTTGGCGACGAACCCTCTGCAACGTTGCCTGCGCGACATTTTCACCGGCCTGAAGCACGGGGCACTGACACCCGCGGTGCTCGGACGGATTGGCAAGGTCCGGCTTGGGCTCGATTTCGGTGCGATTGGATTTTAGCGTTTTAGCGACCTCGGTACAGACCGGCTTGAGCGAAGAATTGGTCGAACGCTCGCGGCGGACCAAAAAACCAGCCCGGGGCGACGTGGTTTGCCCCGTTCCAGCCGTCGATCGACGTTGTCCGGACCGGGCTCAGGAATTCGGGTCTGGGTCTCGATCAGCCGCGCCTGAGACTTCCGGCCAGATCCCGCCGTCGATAACGATCTCAGCACCGACCATGTGGCGCGACGCATCCGAGCTAATTACCAGTGAAAGCCGACCGTCGGAACCGGGAACTACTTTCAACTTAAGCAGGTGCTGGGCGGAAGCGCGAGGATCAGATTGGTCGAGATCGGTCTTCTCGTCGCCGTCGGATATCTGGAACAGGGAGGCACCAGAGCGAAGTGCCCACCGGCTTCTGCGCCTAACATCGCGTAGATGCAACGCCTTCGTCGACTATCGTTTGTGACGTGTATATAACGATGTTGATTAGGAAATCACTGTGCGTCTTGTCAAATTTCGTAATATATTACTTACGGTGTTGCTTTTGGTCTGCCAGCCTTCGATGTCTGAGACTGCACCTATCCAAAAGGAACAGATTGCCTTATGGGATGCAGTCATTGCAGGTGATGTCCCCAAAGCGGTCGCCTCGATCAAGGCGGGGGCCGATGTAAATGGCCTAGATACCCGCGAGAATATAGCTGGGCCGAACGGTCGACGGCCTCTCAATTACGCGGCATTAAGAAACGACACGGCGATGATCACGGCCCTGCTTGACGCTGGAGCAACGATTAATCTGGCTAATCGATCTGGTTTTACCCCATTACATCATGCAGCGGAAGCTGGTTCTGAAGAAGCTGCAGCTCTACTGATCGGCAAGGGGCTAATCTTACCTTGAGAAACCTGCATAACCAGACGCCGTTGGAAATGGCTACGGCCTCCCATCATCCAGCAGTAGCAGAAGTTCTGCGTGGACGAAGAAAACCTCGAAGTGATTACGAAAGCCTCCGTGCCAGTGGACAACTTATACGAGTGGAAGGAGAACGTGGCCCCAGCTCACTAAACCGACAGCGACGCTCAGCCTTGGCGACGGAAGCCCGCTCTTCATGCCCCGAAGCCGACACCCATGATCCCCCTCACGAACGACGAGGTCAGGTGGACACTTATGCTCGCCAAGATGAAGCCATTAGATCCCAATCATAATTTTGGGACCTCCTCTGCGGACGTGGTGTGCTGCGGACGCCCGCGCCGGTTCAGTCGCGGCGCGACTTGCTCGCGGGGCAGCCGTAGCGCGCGCGATAGGCTCGGCTGAAATGCGACAGATCGTTGAAACCTGCCGCAAAGGCGATCGGTGATCGACCGGTTGCGCATGGCGGGATCGGTTAGGTCGCGGTGGCACAGCGCCAGCCGGCGCTCCCACACGTGATGCATCAATGACGTACCCTCGCGCCTAAAGAGACGGTTGAGATGCCGGACCGACATACGGCACGCACCGGAGATGCGCTCGGCAGTCAAGGCTTCGCCAAGATGCGTCTCGATCCACAACTTGACGCGAACCAAGGTCATCCCCGCCGATGGCGCCTCGCTCAGCGGCAGTAGTGCCGTTGCGATCAGGTCGAGAACATTGCCGCGACCGCTCGCGTGCGGCGGTGGGATCCATCGAGGGGCGCTGGCAGCGCGCGTAACAGCGGTGACAGCAAACGGCCCATGCCCGTCGCCCCATCTATCCTCCGGCCAATATAGGGCTCTGCTGCGCCGAGCCGGCTTTTGAGGGCAGAACGCGGGAACAGCAGCACGGTCTGCGCGAAATCGCTGTCGACGCTGATTTGCAGGGGCCGCGTCATGTCGTGCAGCACCAGATCGCCGCGACGAAGGACCGCGTCGCGACCGTCCTGGTCGAACGATTGACGCCGCTCTGATTAACCGTCACGGCGAAGCTGTCTGTTGGGTCGCGGGCGATCTGGCGCGGTGACCGGGTGACCCTCGGACCGTACCGGCAAGTGCTACAATGCGCAGATCGTCCAGCGCTTCGGTCCGCATCTCACCGAAAAGGGGCGGTCGCGGGAGACTTCGCAATCCGCGTGAACCAGACTGTCGCATACCGCATCGATCCAATAGGGGAGCCGATCGCGCGGCTGCACATCAGCGGTCGACCAGATTTTGGGCATCGCCTCCTCCTCCACACCTCGCGGCCGCCTTCGAGTCCGATTTGATCAAGTTAAGCGGCCATCCTAGCCAAGTTGACCGGCTGCCCAGGCATTACCCTTCCACGCGAAGGACCATCGGCGCGCAGTCGCCGCGGGATGATCGTCCTTCGACGAGAGATGGAGCAGCAGCTCACAGCGAACAACAAGCCTCGGTGTTCTCCCCCTGCGCGAGCAGCGGATTGGAACGCCGCATGCGCGCGACATCCGTGCCGCGTGCCGGCACATTACCTTGGCGCCCGCCAATTACGGGATATTAGGGCAAGCACTCGTCGACGAAGGAATGCACGCAGCGCCGCTGCTGATCGTCAATGATCGCGGCGCGGGATAAACGTCGGGTTTCAAGCAGTACAGGGAGACGACGATGAAACGACGCAGGCCGACCCGACGCTCAGCGTTGAAGGCGATTGCAGGCGCCGCCACCAGCATCGCGATGACATCGACCGGATTGCGACGATCATCGGCGAGAGGACGCCAAAGATCGTGCTCGGGACACAATCAATCACTCCGGCGATCGCGTCCTATATTGGCGAGGTCGATTTTTTCAAGGATGAAGGCCTTAGCGTCGCGCCAACGCACTTCAACAATTTCGCCCCCATCGTGGAAGGAATGGCAACGGGGAGCATCGCTGCCGGCGAAATGGGGGTGGCGCCGAGTATCATCGGACTGACGCGCGGCCTGCCATTGATTGCACCGTTTCTCGGCGGCTTCGTCACCCCGGACCGGCCGTTCGAGCGGATCATGGTGCTGCAGGAATTCGCCAATCAAAACCGTCGACGATCTGAAGGGGAAGAAGCTTGTGTTCCTCGGTCCCGGGACCGTTCCCGACATGATGCTTGATGCGCTTCCCAAGCGGGCGAAGATCCGCAAGGAAGACATAAAGCTCGTGCCGATGCCGGCACCGAATATGCCCGATGCGCTCGCACACGGCCTCGTCGATGCGATTTTCGTGATTTCGCCAGCCGACACGGTAGCCGAGCGCAAATACCATGCACGTACCATCGCGAATGCGACCGAACCGGCGCCCTACGCCGGATTGAGCACATTCGCGCTGAGCCGCGAATTCGCCAACGCCAATCCGGAAGCCGCCAAAAAGCTCTATCGCGCTTGCATACGTTTCAGTCGGTGGATCGACGACAATCCGGCCGACGCCCGCAAGGTCGCGGCGAAGAACCTCGACCTCCCTGCCGATCTGGCGCCGCACATGCGCATCCCTTTGTTCGCGCGCAAGTACTCCCGTTCTTTCCCGAATCCGCCGATCTCCGCACCCCCGAGAAAGATCGGATTACACTGCGTCATCTGTTGTCGATGACCTCAGGTCTGGATTGGCCCGAGCGTGCCGTTTCCATCAACAACCCGGCAAACATCGTGCGGCAAGCGCGCATCGCCCCCGATCCCTATCGTGCCGTGTTGGAGCGTTCGGTCGGAGCGCCGCCGGGGACCGCCTGGAACTACAATAGCGGCGGTGTTTGGCTGCTCGGCCGCATATTGAAAAAGGTTTCCGGGCCGCCGCTTGACCGGTTCGCCAAGGAAGCGCTTTTCGAGCCGCTCGGGATAAAGGATTTGGCGTGGGAACGGTTGCC
>CAVVPS010000017.1:0-197204 GCA_963750195.1 uncultured Alphaproteobacteria bacterium | reverse complement strand
TCAACCCAGGCCAAGTCTACGACCTCGGCTTTGATATCTCATCGGAGGATTCCGCCGCAGGAGCGAACGTTCTCGTCTCGGTGACCGGCTCGGCCTCAGTAGGGTTTACCGCCCCTCCGGCAACCACCTTTCAAGGATGGGACGTTTGGAAGGGCTTCGACTATTTCTTTACAGCCCCCCTTGGCGGGTTGGTGACCGTTAATTTCCTCGATACGGGAAGCACGATCGATAACGATATCGGTCTTGATTGCGTTGCGATCACGCCGGGAAATGCGCCAGGATCCTGCGGTGAGTCGATTCGTCCCTGAGCCCGCCTCACTCGCTCTGCTGGGCGTCGGCCTACTCGGCCTCGGCCTAGGCAGCCGGCGCCGCCGCGCCCGGCGTGTCCAAGCATCATCAGTATTTGCACTCGGGTCTTTGCTTGCGGCGGTGAGCTTCGCACCCGCGGCAATGGCTACGACCATCGCCACTCCGTTCACGCTTACTGGGGCGGCGAGCGGTAGCTCACTGACCGCTGCTGCAATCGCTCCCCCTATTGGTCTTTTTGTCCTGAGCGAGAATATCACAGGGTCCACGTTCAGCAATGGCGGTTGGTCGGTTGTCTTTTCCTTAGCGCCGGACACCACTGGGGCCAAGGCCAACACCTATGCGGTCACCAAAGCAGTCGAGAACGATACAGGTGATGTTTGGGACGATTTTCAAATCGCGATCGGGTGCGGGAGCTTTGGCGATCAGGATTGCGGGGCGGGCGCACCTGTGACTATGGCCAACCCAGCCATCATCACCGGGCCGGGAGTTCTCGGCCCCTCATTTCCGTATCTGGCCCATTGGAGCGGAATAGACGTACAGCCCGGCAGCGTGGTTGCTTTTACCTTCGACATGACTACCTGCGCTAACTGCTCCGGCCAATGGCAAATCTCCGAAACGCCTAGCCTCGCGGCCGTATCCGAGCCTGGCACGCTCGCTCTGATTAGCTCGGCCCTGGTCGGTTTCTGTCTCATACGTCGGCGCAGGATCCAAGTCGTCCAAGCTGTCGGATAATCCACAGTATGTCGGGCTCATTTGCGGAGCGAGCGCGCTGAAAGGCATTCCCCGGAAGATCTTGATGAAATCGAACTATGTGCTTCCTCTAAAATTACCGTGTTGCCGGGCTGGTGATGGCAGCGTAGACCAGTTGGCGGGAGAGGTAGCGGTAATAGAGGCGGCGGTCGGGGGCTTGGGCGAGGAAGATGGCGATCAGATCCTCGGCCGGATCGATCCAGAAATAGGTGCCGGTTACGCCACCCCAGAAATATTCGCCGACCGAGCCCGGCACCGGCGACATGCCGGGCTGGGTGCGCACCGCGAAACCGAGGCCGAAGCCGTAGCCCATCTCCGGCACCGGGGCCAAGGCGCCGAAGCGAGCGCGCGCGGTATCGCCGTAGCCGACATTATCAGGCAGATGGTTCGAGGCCATGTGGCGGACCGTTTTCGGGGCCAATAGCCGGGTCCCGTCGAGCTCGCCGCCGTTAAGCAGCATCTGGCAGAACCGCAGATAATCGGCGGCGGTCGAGACCAGTCCGCCGCCGCCCGAGGCCCAGCGATGCGGGCGAGCGACGTTGCGCATCGGCGGCCTTGCGCCGGTCGCGGCGTCGGCCTGCGGCTCGGCCAGCCGGGCGGCGCGCTCGCCGGTCGCCTCGAAGGCGGTATCGCTCATGCCTAGCGGCCCAGTGATGCGCGACGCGAAGAAATCGGCAAGACTTTGGCCCGAAACCACTTCGACGACGCGGCCCAGCACATCGGTCGACATGCTGTATTCCCAGGTCGTCCCCGGCTCGAACATCAATGGCAGCTGGGAGAGCTTGGCGACGAGATCGGCGTTGGTCTGGTTCTCGTTCATCAGATCGGCGTCTCGCCAGACCATCTGCACCGGTGAATCGCCGAACGCCGCATAGGTCAGCCCCGAGGTGTGGCGCAGCAGATCCTGCACGGTCATGGTCCGTCGGGCGCGCACCCGCTCGACGCCGACCGTGCGTTCCTTGAACTCCGGCAGATATTCGGCGACCGGGGCGGAGATCTGCAGGCTGCCTTCCTCGGCCAAGATCATCGCCGCGACCGAGGTCACGGGTTTGGTCATCGAGGCGACGCGGAAGATCGCGTCATCAGTCATTGGCGCCTGCGCCTCGCGGTCGCGCCAGCCAAAGGCTTCGGCGAAGCCGATCCGCCCGCCGCGGGCGATCAGCATGACCGCGCCGGGGATAAGCCGGCGCTCGACATCATGCCGCAAGGTTGCCTTGATCCGCTCCAGCCGTTCCGGCGACAGGCCGATATCCTCCGGGCGATCGGCCATCGGCAGTCCCAATCCGCTCATCTCTTGCCTCCCTCATAGCGAGCCGCTACTCCCGGCATCGTACCGACGAGAAAAGGGGATGGAAATGCCTGCACCCGGCGACGCCACGCTGACCAACCCGGTCAAGGAGCGGATGAAGGCCGGCGACGTCGCGCTCGGCCTCAATGTGCGCATCGCGCGCTCCGGCGACATCGCCCGCATCGCCAAGACCACCGGTCACGATTTCATCTTTATCGACGTACAGCATTCGCTGTTTTCGCTGGAGACGATCGGCCATATCGCCCAGGCCGCACTCGGCTGCGGCGTCGCACCCTTGGCGAGGGTGCGCAGCTGCGGCGATCCCGATACCTCGCTGCTGCTCGACAATGGCGTCACCGGGATCGTCTTTCCCGACGTCAACAATGCAGCGGACGCCAAGCGCGGGGTCGATGCGGCCAAATTCGCGCCGATCGGCAAGCGCTCGGTCAGCGGCGGCTATCCGGTCTTCGATTACCGCGCGGTGCCGGTCGGCGACAGCATGCGGATGCTGAACGACGCGACCCTAATTGTCTGCATGATCGAGACGCGCGAGGGGCTGGCCAATATCGAGGAGATCGCTGCGGTCGACGGCGTCGACGTGATCCATATCGGCAGCAACGATTTGCTGACCGCCTTGGGCAAGCCCGGCCGGTTCGACGACCCCGAAATATTTTCGGCAATCGACCGCGCCATTGCCGCGGCCAAGGCGCACGGCAAATTCGCCGGTCTCGGCGGGATGCGCAATGTCGAGCGCCAGGTCGAGCTGATCCGCAAAGGCGTGCGCTTTGTAACGACGCAGACCGATCTCGGGTTTCTGCTGGCGGCAGCCTCGCGCTGGACCGGCGATTTGCGCGCCGCGCTGGCGCAGCCCGCCCGCTAGACTAGAGCGCCGGCCACAGCCCGAAGATCAGCCCGACCAGGACGATGACTGCGCCGCTCAGCACCTCGCCGTAGCGCTCGAATGCGCCGAGCCGCAGGCGGTGCAGCCCCGCCGTCGCGTGGACGCACAGTAAGACATAGGCTCGTGATCGTACTGAGGGCGAATACGGCAGCCATCGGTATGATCAGCCCGACCCCATATTTTGCCGCTGCGAAAAACGCCGGGATGCCCTCGACCATCGGCGACGAGCCGAGGATCAGCAGCAAGGCAGTGCGCGCGGTCGTTTTGTGGCGGTGCATGTGCAATGGCGGTTCGGTCGCGAACCCGGCGAGGACGGGATGGGCGGTCGCCGGAAAATGGTCGTGCCAATGGGTATGGGCGGCGGCGCTGCCGTGCCGATGGATGTGGACGTGGCGGGTCAGCAGCGCGGCGTCGCCGCGCAGCGGGGCGTAGAGCCGGTCGTCCGCCGGCGCCAGCTGATCCTCGTGCGGAAATGGGACGTCGTGCGGGTGGGGATGCCCATGATGATGGCCGTGCCCGTCGATCGGATCGTGCGCAGTGGCTGTGACCATGCCCCTGTTCGGCCGTCGGATACAGCTCGCGCCAGGCCGAAAACGCGACCCAGCCGCCGAACCCGATCAAGGCGATGCCGGAAGCCGCATCGACGAACTGGCCGAAGCGTTGAGCGACAGCGACGCCGGCCGCCCAGACCGCCAAGCCAATCACCAAGGTCGACAGAACATGCCCGGTCCCGGCTTGCAATGCCGCCCGCGCGGTCTCGGCTCTCGACCAGCCGCGCTCCCGGGCAATCAGCGCGATCGGGAGCCAATGGTCGGGTACGATCGTGTGCAATACGCCGACTGCGGCGACCGCGCCGACCAGCAGCAGTCCCGTGCCTTGGATCATTCGTCTTCCCCATGCTCATGCCAGTGAGCGGGATCGAGATGGCTGTGGGGGTGCGAATGGTGGGTGCCGTCGGCGTGGGTGTGCTCGTGCTCGTGAAAGACGATTTCGAGCCGCCGGCCAAAGACGTCGGCGATGCGGCACAAGGTCTTGAGGCTCGGGACGTGATCGCCGCGCTCGAGACGCGAGATCATCGACTCGGTCATGTTGAGCCGCTGCGCCAGCGCTCTTTGCGTCTGACCAGTGCTGGCGCGCAACTCCAACAGCTTTCGCGCACACTGGGCGGCGATCGTTGTGCTGTCGTTGGCGGCGAGCCGGTCGGAGGGCATGGGTTTCATAACGAACCTTCGCAAGGATGCTAAGTTTTCTTAGCAAACTTGCGAAACCTCGTCAATGAAACACGCGAGGCCGAGCTAGGAGAAACCTAGCGCAGCGTCAGGGCTGGGCGCGCGGCCTGATCAAGGGGCTCAGCAACAGGGCTATTCGGCAAACATTTCAGAAGAACAGCTTTTCGTTTTGAAGCCCGTCATAGAGAGGGGCAACGTATTCGCCATAGCCGTTCCATTTCAAGGTCGGTACGCGCTCGTCGCTGCCGAGCACACGTTCGCTCGCCTGGCTCCAGCGTGGGTGCGGCACCTCGGGGTTGACGTTCGCCCAAAAGCCGTATTCGTCGCCCTGCACGGTCTCCCAGAATGATACCGGCTGCTTGTCGGTGAACGAGACGCGCACGATCGACTTCGCCGATTTAAACCCGTATTTCCACGGCAATGCCAGACGCAGCGGGGCTCCATCCTGCTTGGGCACCGGCTTGCCGTACATGCCGGTCACAAAAAACGCGAGTTCGTTGCGGGCTTCGGCCACGGTGAGGCCCTCGATATAGGGCCATGGGTACCAGAACTGCTTCTGGCCGGGCGCCTCCGCAGGGTCGAGAAACGTCTCCATCCGGACATATTTGGCCGAACCCAACGGCTTGGCGAAATCGACGAAGGCGGCCATCGCAAAACCGCTCCACGGCACCGCCATCGACCATGCCTCGACGCAGCGGTGGCGATAGAGCCGCTCTTCTAGGGGCATCTTCTTTAGAAGATCGTCGATGCCGACCGTCATCTCCTTTTCGACCATTCCGTCGATTTTGATTGTCCACGGGCGGATCTTTAGCTGCTGGGCGTCGTCTGCGATCGATTTCTCCGAGCCGTATTCATAGAAGTTATTGTAATTTTCCGAATATTTGGCGTCGGTGATCGGCCGGTCGAGCGTGTATCGCGGGTTGCGCTTGAACGGATAGAGCCCGGCCGAAGGATCTTCCTCGGTCGCCTGCGCCGCAATCGCGGTCATCAGCCCGGGCACCAATATCGATCCCAGCCCCATCGCCTTCAGCAATGCTCTGCGCCCGAGATACACCGTCTCCGGAGTGGCTTCGCTCTCGGGAAGCTCCCACCCCTTTTTGCGCCGGATCAACATTGCCGCACTCTCACATCGTTGCGATCCATAATCTGGAGCGGCGACACTCGGCTCCAAGTCACGGTTTCGCGAGCGGCGTCGCGGCGCCCGTTGGGGTCCTACTGCGCCGCGTCGGCGGTGCGCGAGGCCAGCACCTTTTCCGCCGGCCTTCCGGTCAGCTCCTGCATATGGTCGAAGCGATGGGCGAAGCTGCCGACCCCCATTGTCAGCGAACGCAGCTCGACGATCAGATCGTGCAATTCGTTTTGCGGCATATGGGCGCTGACCACGTCCCAGCCGGGCCAGCCTTCCTTGGCGTCGTAGCCGAGGATCTGGCCGCGGCGGCCGGATACCAGCCGCTGAACCCGCGCGGTAAAGGCGTTGGGGACCGAGATCTCGACTGAGTCGATCGGTTCGAGCAGCATCGGCTCGCATTTCGGCAGCGCTTCCTGGACTCCCTGCCGGCCCGCGGTATGGAACGCCTGGTCCGAGCTGTCGACGGCGTGGAACTGGCCGGTCAGCAGCGTTACCGCGACATCGACGACCGGGAAGCCGAGCGGACCGCGGTGCAACGCCTCGACAACTCCTTCCTCGACCGCTGGGATGTAGTTGCGTGGGATCGCGCCGCCGACGACGCTGTCGGTGAACGTAAAACCGGACCCGCGCGGCAATGCCTTGACCTCGATCGTCACATCCGCGAACTGCCCGTGGCCGCCGCTCTGCCGCTTGAAGCGCGAATGCTGCTGGGTCCCGTGCCGGATCGTCTCCTTATAGGGGACCGCGGCGGGTCGGCCATTGACCGCGAGATTGTGGCGGTTGCGCAGGCGGTCCATCGCGATCTGCAGGTGGATATCGCCTTGCCCCCACAGCACCATCTCTTGGGTATCGGCGTTCTGGTCGAGTTCGAGGGTCGGATCTTCCTCGACCAGCTTGCCGATGGCGCCGGTCAATTTGACATCGTCGGCGCGCTTCTCCGAGGCGATCGCGAGGCCGAAGACCGGCTGCGGACGCTCGGGCCGCGGCAACGGGTCGACCTTCCCCGACGGGGTCAGCACGGCGCCGGTCGCAATGTCCTCCATGCGGGTCAGTCCGACCACCTCGCCGGCTTGCGCCGAAGGGAGCTTTTCGTGCTGTCCACCGGTCACCCGCAACAGCCCGGCGACACGAGTGCCGTTCAGCACCATGCCCTCGGTGATCGTCCCGCGCCAGACCCGGACCAGGGAAAGCTTGCCGGTATGCGGCAGGTGATAGGTTTTGATGACCTGGGCCAGCGGCTCGCCCTCGGCGGCGATCCCGAGCCGCGCCGCGGTTTCCCGCGGCGAAGGCGCTTCGTGACGCAGCGCCTTCCACAACCGGCGGACGCCGTAATCAGCCAGCCCCGAGCCGAGAAACACCGGCACGACCTGCGCCCCTTTGAGGGTCTGGGTCAGATGCCGGTATATTTCCTCCTTCGGCGGTTCGACCTCTTCGAGCAATTGTTCGAGCAAGGTATCGTCGAAATCGGCGAGCTTCTCGATCAGACCGTTGCGGGTCTCCCGTTCCTGGTCCCAGAACCCGTCCGGCAACGGCATCAGATCGGACGCCTGGCCCGGGCGGTAACGGTAGGCGCGCTCGCTGACCAAATCGACATAGCCGGTGATCTCGCTTTCGGCGCCGCGCAACGGCACCTGGCGCAGCACAAGCGGCCGGCTCGACACCGATTGCAGCGCCGCCAGCACGTCCCGCACCCGCGCGTTCGCGTTGTCCATCTTGTTGATGAAGATCATGTGCGGGATCGTGTGCTGGTCGAGAAAGCGCAGCAGCGAGCTGATCGTCAGCGCGCGTTCGACCTCGGGCTCGACGACGACGACGGCGACGTCGCTCGCCAACAGCGCCCCCTGCGCCTCGTAGAGCAGCTCGACCGAGCCCGGGCAGTCGAGGATCGTCCACGGGTCGCCGAGAAAGTTGGCGCTGGCGACGTTGAGCTCGGTCGACATCTGCCGGGCCCGCGCCTCCGGGGCATGGTCGCCGACCGAATTCCCGTCGCGCACGCTGCCCCGCCGGCCGGTCGAACCGGCCGCGAACAGCAGGGCCTCGAGCAGGGTCGTCTTGCCCGACAGGTATGGACCGATCAGAGCGGCGCAGCGCGGGGCCGCGGGTGCATTCGCCATGGGCGCCTCCAGCCATCTTGTTGGACGACCGCGGAGGGGCCGAGACTACGGCCCGGCGGCGCCCGGTCTGTCCCTCAAATCTGGCGCGGCCGGCGCCCGTAACGCAAACGAAATCTGGCGGGATCGAACCGGCGCCGATTTCGCGGGCGCGGATTACGTTAATGCGCGGCAGGCGCGGTCGATACGCGCGCAGGCCTCGCGCAACACCTCGCTCGACGTCGCGTAGGAGATGCGGAAATGCGGCGACAGCCCGAAAGCCTCGCCATGCACCACCGCGACCCCGGTCTCCTCAAGCAGATAGCGCACAAAATCCTCGTCTTTGGCGATCGTCTGGCCGCTGGGCGTGCGCTTGCCGATGACCCCAGCGCAGGACGGGTAGACGTAAAACGCCCCCTCGGGCCGCGGGCAGAACAGGCCCGGGATCCGGTTCAGCAAATCGACCACCAGGTCCCGCCGCTCCATGAAGCTTTTATTGTGGACCGGGATGAAATCTTTCGGTCCATTCAATGCCTCGACCGCCGCCGCCTGGCTGATCGAGCACGGGTTGGCGGTCGAATTCGACTGGATCGCCCCCATCGCCTTGATCAATGCCTTGGGGCCGCCGCCAAAGCCGATGCGCCAGCCGGTCATGCAATAGGCTTTCGAGACGCCGTTGACGGTCAGGGTGCGCTCGTAAAGCCGCGGCTCGACCTGCGCGATCGTCCGATACTCGAAATCGTCGTAGACTAGGTGCTCGTACATGTCGTCGGTCATGACCCAGACATGCGGGTGGCGCAGCAAAACGTCGGCGACCACGCGCAGATCCGCCTCGCTATAGGCAGCTCCGGTCGGGTTCGACGGCGAGTTCAGGATCAGCCACTTGGTTTTGGGCGTAATCGCCGCGTCGAGATCCTCGGGCCGCAACCGGAAGCCGTTGTTCTGCGCGCACGGCACCGGCACCGGGGTGCCGTCGCACAGCAGCACCATCTCGGGATAGGACACCCAGAACGGCGCCGGGATCACGACCTCGTCGCCCGGGTTGATGGTGGCGACCATCGCGTTATACAGCACCTGCTTGCCGCCGGCGCTGATCGTGATCTGCGAAGTCTCGTAGTCGAGATCGTTCTCGCGCTTGAACTTGGCCGCCACCGCGCGCTTCAGCTCGATCGATCCGTCAAAGGTCGTGTATTTGGTTTCGCCGCGCCGCATCGCCGCGATCGCCGCTTCCTTGATATTGTCGGGCGTATCGAAATCGGGTTCGCCGACCGACAGGCTGATGATGTCGCGACCCGCCGCCTTCAATTCGGTGGCGAGAGCGGTCATCGCCATGGTCGGGGATGGTTTGACGCGCGCAAGACGGTCGGCAAGAAAGGGCATGACAGGCCTAAGGTTGCAAGGAGACAAACGCTTTAGGCTACACGTGGAAGCCGGCTGGTGTGAAGCCGGTTCCGGCCCACGCGGGTTTCGGTTTCTGCTTAACACGGCAGTCTCGCATCGCCGCTTTTCTGACCACGGCCGTCCCGTTCGATACGGGTTAGTACAAAGGAAACTCAATGCACCTCAGGTCACTGTGGCCGGGCTCGACCCGGCCATCCACGCCCTTCCTGGGTTTAGTCGGACAGCTTTCCTAGACGTGGATGCCCGGATCAAGTCCGGGCAAAGCGTGCTTTAGGTCGCATCGGATGCTGCCGCGCTAATCCTATCATGTCGATGGAGTTAAACCGGACAGCCGTGCTCGCCGACCTGCCTATCGTGCTTGACCTGTTGCTCCCGGTCCATTGGTCCAATACGATCGGCAGCGAGCTATAAGGGTGGAGACATGGACAAGTTCAGCTGCACCAGGTCGTTAAGCGAGGAAATCTATTACGCGACGTTGATCGCCGAAAACGCCCAGCAAGCCAAAGAAATGGCCATCGCCGAAGTCAATCAGAAATTCTCGAAAAGTGGCGGGCGGGCTCAGAGAATGGAGCGTCAGGGCTCTCGAGTCGGGCGTCGAAGGCCCCGCCCGCATCATCGATTGCGGCTACCGCGAGGCGTGAACTCCGGGGATGATTATCGCATCGTGAGCCGGCCGTCCTGGAAACCCAAAGTCTGGAGTGTCCCCCACTTCTTGTATTGCGTTACGCGAAGCCCCTGGCTGCTTACGACGCTATCGTGCCGCGTTGCCAGGGCGGGTCGGCAGCGATGGAGTCGGGGACGGTGCCGTTGCCCGATCCCTTATTTGTCGTAACTTCGCATTGTCCTCCTCCCTCAGCCCGCGCGCTCCGGGGCAATGCGCCTCATCAAGAAAGGCGGCGGCAACGGCGGCCTTGGCCGTGTGATCATCGGGAAACCGCACATCCAGCTCCGAGATTAGTCGACGGACGACGTAGGGCGCTCCGGCGGTAGCGCAACCAACCTTTATCAAAATCTCGGACAGACGCGGTGGGTGTTGCTGCACCTCTTCAAGATGCTTCCAAGCCCCCGGCGAACCCGCGTCTTCGGTGAACGGCGGCTGTGCGAGCGGTTCGATTCGTTTCGATGCCGCGTCACGGAGAGGACCCGACGGAAGTAAATCAATCTGAGATTTAAGTGATTGATAAGCTTGGTCCGACCAGTCGCACTCTGCCGGGAAATCGAGGCGGCAGTCGAGTCCTCTATACTTTGGTCTGGTCTCGGGAGCCGCGATCAGTGCGCCCATCAAATCGTCCTCCACCGGAGGCCTGGCTTTCCAGACGAAGACGTGGTCAAGTGAGGCTGCCTGCAGATGCGCGCCGCCGAGTGAAGCACCTTGCAGCTGGGCATTGTTGAGCACGGCCCCCTGTAGGTCCGCATAATCGAGCGCAGCGCCCATCATATCTGCGTACTTAAGCGTGGCGCCTTGCAGCTGCGCCCGCTGAAGCGAGGCGCCTGCCAGGTCCGCGAATTGAAGCGAAGCGCCCTGCAAATTCGCCTGCTGAAGCGAAGCGCCTCCGAGCAACGCTCGGTCGAGCCTAGCGTCCTCCAGTTCCGCGCTATCGAGTTGTGCGCCGGTGAGCGCGGTGTCCTTAAGACGCGCGTATTTGAGGTCGGCATCCTGCAGCTGCGCGTTATCGAGCGAGGCGCGCTCCAGCTCCGCGCCTCCAAAGGAGGCGCTTTGCAGGTTCGCGCCGTCGAGTTTAGCATCCTGAAGGTGAGCGGCGTCTAACGCGGCATCCTGCATTTGCGCGCCCTTGAGCGAGGCGCGTTGGAGTTCCGCGGCAACGAGCAGAGTTCGCCGCAGCTGCGTGCAGTTCGCTCCGCTTTTGTCGCATTCGAACTTCGCGTCGCGCAGGTCGGCACGAAAGAAATCGGCGTTGTCGAGCCAAGCACCGGTAAAATCCGCTCTGCTGAGATGAGCCTCGACCAGCACCGCTCCTTCAAGCCGCCGTCCCCGCAGCGACACGCTATTCGGGGAAATCACAATCTTGCCCTCTGCATCAAATTTCAGACGATCGCCAATCTCGAAGTCTGGCAATACCAAACGATTGGACCACAGGCTTTGCGGTTTCCGCGTGACGTAATTGACCTCGCCCGCAACCAACAGCTCATGAAGCGACGCCCAATCCTGCAAGGCCCTTTCATCGCCCGATAAAACCGCCGCCCACGTGGTGGGAACGAGCGGCATCGACAGCAGGTTTTCCTGAAGCCATTCGCCGGGAAAGGTTGCGATCGTGAACACCAGCAGAACCGGCAAGATACTCACCAGCAGCAAGGCCTGGACTTTAACCTGTCTGAAATCGCTCCAGCGGAGACGCGCGGTTTCACCGCGCTCAATAGGCGGCCACAAGATCCACAGAAGCCCCAGATCGATAACGACCGCGGCTCGCTGCCACATCGTGATTGGCTGGTTGTGGTAGGGCAGGAACTGAAGCTGGAATAAGACCAATAAGGCGATCGGGCCGGCGACGAGACTGATCCGGCCGATCAGCCGCAATAGAAAGCCGATGGTACCCGTCCGCTCCTCGTGCGGTCCGGCGAGAGATTGCATAAAGATGTTGCTCGGCAATTGCCGGCGCAGCCGCGACTTCACGTCATCGCCGGCGATCTGAGCCTCTAATTCCACATCAAACGCGCCGATCTTGCCGGCCAATAATACAAAATGCAGCAGCACATAGGCGTGTACGACAACAAAGATCAGCGGCCCCAATACGAAGAAAGCCTTGAGCGGCAATTCGACGTTGAGGAACGGCAATTTGACCGGGTTTTCGAGGAACAGATCGCGGTGCGTCACCGCGCCAGTGGCAATCGCAAAGTAAAACAGGACAAACAAATAGCTGAGCCACAAGCCCGTACTGACGCCGGCAGCGTCGACGACGGCGTCGCGTAAGGCCTGCAGGTCGGTAGCCTTGGCGGCGAACGACGCCGCGTCGGACTTTTGCGGAGGGAATTCCCGGTTTCGCTTCGTTAACATGCTTCAGATCCGGTCGTCGGCTTATCCCAAATTACTCTTTTTTCACCCTCCCGCACTATCTGCTCACAACGCTGAGAAGCTCGCCGATGCGGTCGGCGGCCTTGAGGCCGTGGCCGGTCAGCACCACCACCGTCGTCTGGTCCGGGGCAATCGTGCCGTCGCGCAACAGCTGGGTCAGTGCGGCGCCGGCGGTCGCGGCGGTGGGCTCGACGAACAGGCCGAGGCGGCCCAGAGCGGCCAGCGCCGGCGCGATCTTCTCTTCGGCGACGGCGGCGACACTGCCTTTCGAGCGGCGCAATGCACGCAATACCTCGGTGGTGCGCACCGGCCGGATCGTGGCGATGCCGTCGGCGATCGTCGGCTGTGCCGAGAACGGAACGAACCCGTCGGCATCGGCGGCCCAGGCCGCCGCCAATGCCGCGCAATTCGCCGCCTGCACCGCAAAGAGCCGCGGTCGGCCCCCGATCTCACCGGCCTTCCCGATTTCGCCGCGCCGTTCGAGCTCGTCGAAGCCACGCTCGAGGCCGAGGATGTTGCTGCCGTAGCCGGTCGGCACCAGGATGTTGTCGGGTATGCGAAACCTGAGCTGCTCCCACAGCTCGAAGGCCAGGGTCTTGGTGCCCTCGATGAAATAGGGATGCCAGTTGTGGCTCGCGTAAAAGCTTTCGCCGGCGGCGGCGAGCGCGGCCTCGGTCACCGACTGGCGGGTGCCGGGGATCGCGCGGACCTCGGCGCCGGATGCGGCGATCTGCACCAGTTTGGCGCGGGGAGCCGCAGCCGGGACATAGATGCGGCACGGGATGCCGGCCGCCGCCGCGTAGGTCGCAATCGAGGCGCCGGCGTTCCCGGAGGAATCCTCGTGGATCGGCCCGACCCCAGCCTCGATCAGGTGGTTGATCATGACCGCGGTGCCGCGGTCCTTGAACGACCCGGTCGGCATCTGCGACTCGAGCTTGAACAGCACCGGGGCGCCCTGCCAGTCGCGCCGCACCAGCGGGGTCCAGCCCTCGCCGAGCGAGACCCGCGGCGGCCCGCGCAATGCCAGTGCCGCGGCGTAGCGCCACAACGAAGCATCGCCCACGGCGATCTCGCCGCGCGACAGGCCATCACCTGGCGCCAAGTTGAGGTGGCTGCCGCAATCGCACCGCCAGCGCAGCTGGTCGGCAGCCCAAGCACGCCCGCAGGCCGGGCAATCAAAGGTCGGGGTGATCATCGCTGCTCTCCAGCACTCAGCAGATCACGACCATCGCCGCGATGAAAAGAGCAAAACCCGGCTGCGGCCCGAGGGTATCAGCCGGCGTCACCCGTAGCGCTGAGCGCGACATCCTGACACCAGTCTTACCAGGCGACACGCTAGCCCATTCGGGGTATAGACGCGGCCAGCCGGCGGATAGGACGGTCCGCCGGCGGAACTGGCCAAGACCGTAATCGGAAGGGAGGATGATCGTGACCAGCGGAACCCTTTTGCCGAAACTCGACCGCCGTAGCTTGCTCAAGGCTGCCGCTGCGGCCGGCATCGCCCAGCTGGCAGCACCCTTTGTCATCACCGCGCGGGCCGCGGACGAGATCAAGTTCGGCCTCGACGATCCGCTGACCGGCACCTATGCCGAGCTCGGCAAGAACGAGCAGATCGGCTGCCAATTGGCGATTGACCAGATCAACGCCAAGGGCGGCATCCTCGGCCGCCAAGCCCAGCTGCTGGTCGAGGATTCGACCAGCGCCGATACCGGCACCGCGGTGCAGAAAGGGCGCAAGCTGATCGAGCGCGACAAGGTCGACTTTCTGCTCGGCAACGTCAATTCGGCGATGGCGATCGCGCTCGGTCAGGTTTCGAACGAGCTGAAGAAGCTGCACATCGTTACCGGCGGCCATACCGACGCGGTGACCGGCACCAATTGCCATTGGAACGTCTTTCGCGTCTGCAACACGACGCGCATGGAAACCAATTCTGTTTCCAAGACGCTGTTCAGCAAATACGGCAAGAAGTGGTATTTCCTGACCCCCGACTATGCTTTCGGGCACACCTTGCAGCAAGGCTTCGAGGCCAGTCTCAAGAAGTTCGGCGGCACCGAGGTCGGCGCTTCTCTGACGCCGCTGGGAGCCACCGACTATTCCTCCTATCTGATCAAGGCGCAGGCGGCGAACCCCGACGTCATCATCTTTCTGCAGGCGGGCAACGACGCCGTCAACGCGCTCAAGCAGGCGGTCCAGTTCGGCCTCGACAAGCGTTTTCATATCGCCGGCGCGCAACAGGAGCTCGAAGTTTTGGAAGGCCTGCCGCCCGAGGCGCGTATCGGCACCTGGGTGTTCGAGTGGTACTGGGTCCAGCCGAACGTGCCGCACGTCGAGGAGTTTGTCGCCGAGGTCAGAAAGGTTAACAACGGCAAGGTGCCGACTGCGCGCCATTGGTTCGGCTATGTCGCAACGTGGACCTGCGCCCTCGTCGCCAACGAGCAGAAGACGCTCGACGCGGTCAAACTCGCCAAAGCGCTCGAAAACTTCAAGCTCCCGCCCGAGATCGCATTGATGCCGTACGACACTTTCTATCGGGCCGGCGACCACCAGCTGATGCCGACGCTTTATGTCGGACATGCGGTCGAGAAGGGTCCCGAGCCCGAAGACTTGTTCCATGTCGACGAATTGGTCAAAGGCGCCGACGCCGCCCCGCCGGTCGGCGAGACCGGGTGCCACCTGCAATGGCCGGTCTGACCTACCGATGAGGAAAGGCGTCCGGCCCCCGAACCACGGTCGGGAGGAGGCGGCTGAGGGCCTCCGGGCCGGATCGTCCGCATGACCCAGCTGATCCTCTTCAACCTGTTCAACGGGCTGATTATCGGCGCGTTCTATGCACTGATGGCGCTCGGGCTGTCGCTGATCCTGAACCTGACCGGGGTGATCAATTTCGCGCATGGCGGGTTTCTGGCGCTTGGCGCCTATATTGCCTTCACCTTGACCCCCTATATCGGGTTCTGGGGCGCGCTCGCGGTTGCGCCGGTCTTGACTGCGGCCATCGGCCTCCTGGTCGAGCGCGTGTTGATCCGCCGGCTATACGGCCGCGATCCGCTATACAGCCTGCTGCTGACATTCGGGCTCGCCTTTATTCTCGAGGACGGCACGCGCTACGTCTGGGGCGCCGGAACCCTGCCTTTCGCGATCCCAGCCTCGCTATCCACCCCGCTCAGCAGCCAATTCTTTTTCGTGACCGGCTATCGCCTGTTCATGGTGGTTCTGGTGGTGGCAGTCGTAGCGGCATTGTTTCTGATCCTGAACCGCACGCGTCTCGGCATGCGCATCCGGGCCGGGACTTTGGATCTCGAAATGGTGTCGGTGCTCGGCGTCAACACCCGCATCTTACGCAACCTCAATTTTGGCCTCGGCATCTATCTGGCCGGCCTCGCGGGTGTCCTTGCCGCCGGAATGCTTGGGTTGGAGCCGACAATCGGCAGCACGCTGATCATGCCGAGTTTTGTCGCGATCATTATCGGCGGGCTCGGCAGCCTGCCCGGTACTTTGCTGGGCGGCCTGTTGATCGGCGTCGCCTCGGGGATGACCACCGTGTTCTTCCCGTCCGCTTCCGAGGCGGTCATCTATGTGATGATGGCGCTCGTCCTGCTGGTCCGTCCGCGCGGATTGCTCGGCGAGGAAGGCCGGTTCTGATGAGCCCGCTCAACCGGCGCAGCGCCGACATCGCGGTCTGGCTGCTGCTGTTGACCATGCCTTTCTGGCTCAATTGGACCGGTGGTTACGCGGCGCTGGGAAGCCGGGTGCTGGTAATGGCGCTGGCTGCGATGTCGCTGAATTTTTTGCTGGGCTTTACCGGCGTTCTGTCGTTCGGCCACGCCGCCTATTTCGGTCTCGGCGTCTATGGCGCCGGGCTGACGATCAAGTACCTGGTCCCGAGCACTCTGGTCGGCATGGCGGTCGGCGTGAGTGTCGGCGCCGTCGCCGCGGCCCTGATCGGCATGCTGATCGTGCGTCTGCGCGGCATATATTTCGCGATGGTGACGATCGCCTTTGGTCAGGTGTTCTATTTCATTGCCTTTCGCTGGAACTCGGTCACTGGCGGCGACGACGGGCTGTCCGGGTGGCGACGCCTGCCGATCAATCTTGGCTTTGCCAAAGTCGACATCCTCAGTAACGACCGCGCGTTTTATTACTTTGTGCTGATCTTCTTTGCCGTCGCGGTGGCAATCATGGCGGCGCTGCTGCGCTCGCCTTTTGGGCGCACCCTGTTGGCGATCCGCGAGAATGAGCGGCGTGCGCGGTTTCTTGGCATTCCGGTCGACCGGCACATCTGGCTGTCGTGGGTGATCTCGTGTCTGTTCGTCAGCCTTGCCGGCACGCTCTATGCGCTGCTCAATAATTTCGCCGATCCGCACGATCTGCGCTGGGACCAGTCGGGTGATTTCGTGATTATGGCGGTGCTGGGCGGGATGCGCGCCTTTTGGGGCCCGCTGATCGGCGCCGCGATATTTGTGGTATTACAGGATTACGTGTCTAGCCAGACTTCCAATTGGATGTCTTTCATCGGCCTGTTCTTCGTGCTCGTCGTACTGTTCTTCCCCCGCGGAGTGCTCGGCATCATCGGGCGAAAGACCGCGCGGTGAGCCTGCTCGAGGTCGACAATATCTCACGCCGGTTCGGCAGCCTCGTCGCCGTCGACGGCGTCTCGATGTCGGTCGAGCCCGGAGAGCTGCGCGCGGTGATCGGCCCGAACGGCGCCGGCAAGACCACCTTTTTCAATATGATCAGCGGGTTCCTCGTACCGGATTCGGGCCATATCCTGTTCGACGGCGAGGATGTTACCACGCTGCTGCCGGCGCGCCGGGTATGGCGCGGCATTGCCCGCACCTTTCAGATCACCGAGGTGTTCCCCGAGCTGACCGTGCGCGAAAACCTGCGCATCGCGGTCGAGGTGGCGGCTGGCTATCGCCTGCGGCCGTGGATCTCGCGCGCGGCGGAGGCGGCGGTCAGCACGCGGGTCACCGATCTTTCCGACAAGGGCGGATTGGCCGATCGGGAGGACCGGCTGGTCAGCGAGCTGAGCCACGGCGACCAGCGTGCGACCGAGATCATGATGGCGCTCGCCTTGAACCCGCGCCTGTTGCTGCTCGATGAGCCGACCGCCGGGATGGGCGAGCAAGAGACCTACAACATCACCCAGCTGATCCGCCGATTGCACCGGGAGGAAGGACTGTCGATCGTGCTGATCGAGCACGACATGCGCGTCGTCTTTCATCTCGCCGACCGCATCATGGTGCTGGCCGAGGGCAGAATGCTGGCCGAAGGCGCGCCGCAAGAGATCGCCGCGAACGAGGCGGTGCAAGCGGCCTATCTGGGTCAGGCGGCATGAGCGGTCCAGCGCCGGCGCTCGCGGTGGAACAGCTACATACCTTTTATGGCAAAAGCCATATCCTGCACGGCGTCGGCCTCGAAGTGCGCGAGGGCGAGATCGTGACCCTCTTGGGCCGCAACGGCGCCGGCAAGAGCACGACCTTGCGCAGCCTCGTCGGGCTGACCCCGCCGCGCGACGGCGCGGTAACGATTTTTGGCCATGTCACCACCAACTGGCCGCCTTATCGCATCGCCGCACTCGGCGTCGGCTATGTCCCCGAGGGGCGGCGCATCTTTTCCCATCTGACGGTCGACGAGAATCTGCTGGTCCCGCTCGAACGGCCAGGACCTTGGACGATTGCGCGCATCCACGAGCTGTTTCCGCGCCTCGCCGAGCGCCGCGCTAACAAGGGCCGCCAGCTTTCGGGTGGCGAGCAGGAAATGCTGGCGATCGCCCGCGCGCTGATCCTCAATCCCCGGCTTTTGATCCTCGACGAGCCCTCGCAAGGGCTCGCTCCGCTGATTGTGCGGGAAGTGTTCAAGGTGGTGACCGCGGCGCGGCAGGAGGGGATCTCGATCCTGCTGGTCGAGCAGAACGTGCGCGCGGCGGTCGAGATCGCAGACCGCGCCTATGTGCTCGACGACGGCCGCGTCGTCTTTTCCGGCGCCGCCGCCGAGTTCGCCAAGGACGAGGAGCGCGTCCGCGCACTCACCGGGGCCAGCCCCGAAGCCTGGTCCGACGCCCAGACGCATTAGCCCGCTTTGCGATGAGCTGTCGCTTTATTTCGGCGCATCGGCCGAGGGATGGAACAACTGCTCGCCCTTGACCTTGTAGCCGCCGATCGCGGCCTGGCCTTCGGGCGAGACCAGCCACAGGGCGAAGCGGCGCGCAGGCTGCTGCTTGGCCTCGGGGTGGCGTTTCGGGTCGAGCAGAATCACGTCGTAACGGTTCAAGAGCCGCGAGTCGCCTTCGACCAGCACCGCAAGATCGCCCTTGTTGCCGAAGCTGAGCCAGGTGCCGCGATCGCTGATCGTGTAGGCGCCCATCGCTTGGGCGGCATTGAGCGCTGCTCCCATGCCGCCGCCGATGTCGCGGTACCACGTCCCGCTGCCCGTCTTGACGGGATCGATTTCGGCGACGCGCCACAGGCGATGTTCGAGCGCGTCGGTCCCGCTCTTGTCGCCGCGCGAGACAAACGGCGCACCGGCTGCCGCGATCGCCTTCAACGCCGCTACCGCATCATGGTCGCCAGCGATATGCGCCAGGTCGGTGCGCGGTCCGGCAATGATAAAATCATTCCAGGCGATCTGCCTGCGGTCGACGCCGTCGCCTGCGGCGATGAATTTCTGCTCGGCCTCGGGATCGTGCACCAGTACCAGGTCGGCGTCCCCGTGCGCCGCGGTCGCCAATGCCTGCCCGGTGCCCTGTGCCAATACCCGCACCTCGATGCCGGATTCTTTGGTAAAGATCGGAATGATGCGCGCGAGCAGCCCGGAATTGTCCACTGAAGTCGTCGATGCCAACAGGATCGACTGCAAGGTCGGCTTATCGGCAGCGTAGCTCGCGCCACCGGCCAGCACCGCCAGTCCACCAGCTAAAAATGTCGCCTTCGTTCTCACGGCCGCGCTCTCCCGCGTGTGCTAAGTGCAAAAATCGTCGCGCTGACGGCGACACTGACGCCGATCAGTATAAACCCGAGGCTGAGCGCGAGCGTCAAATTGCCCATGCTGGTTTCAAGCACGATCGCGGTCGTCATGGTGCGGGTGTGGCCAGCGATGTTGCCACCAACGATGAGGATGGCGCCAACCTCGGAAATCGTCCGCCCGAAGCCGGCGAGAAAGGCGGTGACCAGCCGGGCGCGGGCCATCGTCAAGATGTGCGGAGCGGCGCGCAGCGGAGTTGCGCCGTCGACCTCAAACGCCTGGCCGTACTCTGCCCACAGATCGGCGGCCGCGGCATGGACCAGCGCCGCCACGATTGGCAGCGCCAGCACGCTTTGCGCCAATACCATTGCCGCCGGCGTAAACAGCAGGCCCAGAGCGCCGAATGGCCCGGCGCGCGATAACAGCAGGTATAGGGCGAGACCGACTACAACCGGGGGCAGGCCGAGCAACGCATGCAGCGCCATGACGATGATCCGCCGGCCGGGCATGCGATAGACGGCGAGCGCCGCACCCAGCGCCGTACCGAGCACGCCGGCCAATGCTGCCGCAGCGACACTGACCGCGATTGACAGGGTGACGATACCGCCGAGCCCCTGCTCGCCGATCACCCAAAGATCCGTTAGGGCCATCGGCTGCTCGCCTCTCTGGACAGGTACAGGCGGCGACACTGTCGGCCGCCGCATGGCTTGTCCAGACACGGCCTATGCGCGGTCGCGCGCGTCAGGGCGGCGTGTTAGCCTCTGTCGTCGATCGGATAGAGCGGAGGTGGAGATGGACATCGAACTGACACGCGTGGAACCGTTCGCAGCGCCGGTCGTCGACAGCCTCTCGGTCCGGGTGCTCGTCAACTCGGCGTATGACCGTTTCATCAGCGATGCCACCCATCCAGTGGTCAGGATCGAGCATGTCCGCCATATCCCGGGGCATGAACGCTCGACCTTTGCCGGCGAGTGGGGATTGTCATTGCATCTCGAATCCGCGCAGGCCGGCGGCAAATCCCAATATCTGCTCGATTTCGGCTACACGCCCGAAGTCCTGATCCGCAATTTCGATCTGCTCGACCTCGACCCCGCGCGGATCGATGGGCTGATCCTGAGCCACGGCCACCGCGATCATTATGGCGGTCTCGACGGCTTTGTCGCACACCACCGCGCGCATATGCCGACCGAGGTCAAATTGTTCACCGGCGGCGAGAGCGCTTTCGCCGAAAAGTGGATCAAGCGGCGCAATGCCGATCCGGTGTCGTGGGGTAGGCTCGACCGCAGGGCGCTCGAAGCGGAGCATGTCGCGACGGTGTGCTGCGACCGGGCGCAGGCGCTCGTCGGCCCATTCACCACCGGGCAGATCGCCCGCAATTCGTTCGAGCAGATATCGGGCAGCACCTTGGTCGAACCCGCTCACTGCCGCCACCCTCGACCATTTCACCGAAGCCGAGCGCTTGGGCCGTCTTGTCCCCGATCAGCACCCGGATGAGCACGCGACCTGCTATGTCGTGCAGGGGCGCGGGCTGGTCGTGATCTCGTCATGCGGGCATGTCGGGCTGATCAACACGATCAAGGCCGCAATGGCGGTGTCTGGGGTGAGCAAGCTGCACGCGGTGCTCGGCGGCTTCCACCTCGGCCCGGCGCCGCTGGATTACGTCGAGTATACCGTCGCCGAACTCAAAAGCCTGTCGCCCGACGTCGTCGTGCCGATGCATTGCAGCGGCGGCAAGTTTATCGCCGTAATGCAGCGCGAGATGCCGGACCGGCTCGTCACCACCAATATCGGCAGCCGCTTCACCTTCGGCGTGTGAGCCTAGGTCCGCTGCCGGCACGTCGTAGATCTTGCCAAGCCTGATAGAAATTGCCACTTCTTACCAGATGTGGCACTATGGAGATATTAGGCCATGTTTAATGCGGCATGCCTTAATCGCGAGGGTCTGGAATGAGCAGCGCTCGAGCGAAGATCGGGCCGGGGGGTCGTCTGGTGATCCCCGCGGCGCAGCGGCGGGAACTCGGCCTCGAAGTCGGCGATCAGGTCGTGATCCGAGTGGAAGACCAGGAGCTGCGCGTCTCGAGCCTCAGTCATCGCATCGAGCGGGTGCAGGCACTGGTGCGCCGACACAATCGAACGGGCGAAATGCTTTCCGAAAGCCTGATCCGCGACCGCAGAGCGGAAGCTGCAAAGGATTGATGTGGTTCTCGACGCCTCTGCACTGCTCGCATTGATCAATGCCGAACCAGGCGGCGACGTGGTCGCCGCCGCACTCCCCGAAGCCTCGATCAGCGTAATCAACCTGACGGAAGTCGTCACCAAAATGATCGATATCGGGATCTCGCGACGAGATGCCTGGACCGAAGCCGCGGATCTGGTGCCGGTCATCGTCGATTTCGACGTCGAGCTCGGGCGTCGGGCCGCCGGTCTGCGAGAATCGACGCGCTCGCTCGGCCTATCCTTGGGCGATCGTGCTTGTTTGGCTCTCGCCGAGCACCTGCACTTGCCGGCGCTGACGGCCGATCAAGCCTGGCGAAACCTGGCGATCGGCATCGAAATTCGATTAATCCGTTGAGCAAGCAGCCTGTGGCGGCGCGAGCCTATTCGGCAGCGGAATCGCCGCGGAACCGGGGCGCGACCTCGGTCATGAACATGCGCAGGCTGTTCGCCGCCGCTTCGTGCGCCATCGGTCCAAGGCGGAAGGTCGCGATCACCCCGCCGACCCCGAGATCGTCGATTCCGGCCATTGCCTCGGCGACGCGTGCCGGCGAACCGTAGATGAAGCCGTGCTCGGCGCCGGCGCGGGCAGAGGGCAAGTCGCCCGCCGGCACCTCGATCCGCATTCCGGTTTCGCGATAGATGCGGTTGCGCAATTCGGCCCGCGCTTCGACCATCGCCTGAAACGCCGGGATGCCGATCCGCTCCGCCTCGGCGTCGGTGTCGGCGACGAACACGTTGCGCCACACCCAGCAGTCGTCGAGGTTGCAGGCGATGCTTTCGTGGTCAAAGCCGGCCTCGGCCATTGACTCGAGGTAAAGCTCGAACCGCCGGCGCGTCGTTACGGACGACTGCACGTTCATTAAAAACGGGCGGCCCTGGCGCGCCAGTTCGAGCATCGAGGCCTCGCCCGAGGCGGCACGGATAAGCGGCGGGTGCGGCTTTGTATGGGGGCGCGGGCGCAGCATCGGCACTTCGAGATTCCAGAACCGGCCGTGATGCTGGAATTCGCCCTCGGTCCACGACCGGACCATGATCTCTTCGGCTTCATCGAGACGCGCCTGGGCCTCGTGGTGATCGATGCCAAAGCCCTGGTAGTCATAAATGTTGTAGGATGAGCCGCGGCCCAACCCGACGATCAGCCGGCCTTTGGTGATGTTGTCGAGCACTGCTAGCTGCTCGGCGAGGCGGATCGGATGATGCAAGGCCATCTGCAATACCGCAAAGCCGATCTTGCTGTGCCGGGTCGAGGTCGCGAGCGCGCCGGCAAAGCTGATCGGATCGGCGTAGGCACAGATGCCGTCAAAATGGTGCTCGGCGAGCCAGATCACATCGACGCCGAGTTCGTCCGAAAGCCAGGCTTCGCGCAGGGTCTCGTCGATCACGGCCCCATCGCGCTCGGGATCGCGGCTGTCGGGAAACAGAAAATTGCCGAATTTCACCCCGCTCTCCCTCCGCCGTCGACGCGACCGCCCGCATCACCGACCGGTTCGCGCAGGTGCGTCAAGCGATCTCTTATGCCCGATCGCCGGCGTAGCTCGTCAGATCGATGAATTCCAGCACAGTGCCGTCGGGATCGTGGAAATAGGCGCGCGGACCGTTGACCACCCCGCCCTGCCGATCCTCTTCAAAAGTTATCTCGACGCCATGCGACCGCAAATGGTCGAGCGCGGCGGGGTATTCGTCATGCGCGACGGCAAAGGAATGATGCACGCCGCCATGGTCGTCGAGCTTGGGGTTGATCGGCGGCTCGCGCTTGACCAGGATCAGACAGGTCCCGGCCGCGTCGAGGAAAGCCATGTGCCCGCCCGGCACCGTCGACAAATGCCGGCAGCCGACGATCTCGGTGTAAAATCGGGTGCTGGCGGCGACATTGCTGACCGGTATGCTGAAATGGGCGACGGATTTGATCGCGATCATCCGGGTCCTCCATGTGTGGCGGGCGTTCGCCGCTAGGTTGACACCTGCTCCAATACCACGCCGGCCTGCTTGATCCCGAAGGTGCGTATCAGTATCGCCGGCAGTAACGCGCCGGGGATCAAGATCCACAAGAGCCAACCGAGGTGGTTTGGCCCCAGAACGTAGAGCGGTCCGAGCAGGGTCACCCCGGCCCAGGCTCCGAGATGGCCGAGCCCGTCGGTCCAGGCGAAGGCCGTCGCGCGGATGCGGGTCGGATAGGAGACCGCAGTGTAGTTATACAGATTGAACAGCCACAACCCGGTCCCGACGAGCGCGAGCGGCACGAAAACAGCGATGACCGGCAGGGCTGGGACCAAGTAAATGACGATCCACGATAATATGAACAAGCCCGCCATGCCGCACATCACATCACGCCGCTCGACCCGCTCGCCGAGGAGCGAATTGAGCTGAAAAGCGACGAACCTGACGGCGCCGGCAGCCGCGAAGGTCAGGAACACGAAATGGGCCGAGGCCCCGTGGTCGACCATGTACACCCCGGCAAAGGCCCCCGTCCCATAAATCAGGCCGGCATAGCCGAGCAGCCAAACAGTCAACAGCACCGTGGTGCGGTCGCGATATTGCGGGCTTATGAATATCTCTCGCCAGCCGCGCTGCTCGCCGATCAGCACCGGATGGCGGCCGTGCTCGGGCTGGGGTAAGTCCGCATGCCCGGCTCGGCGAACGCGCTGTTCCAACCGGGTCATCTCTCGCTCGGCTTCCTCGTGGCGCCCTCTCGCCTCGAGCCAGCGCGGCGATTCCGGCAATAGCCAAAGCAGCAGCGGCAGGAAAATGCCGATCAGAATGACTGCGCTCGCCCATAGATAGAGCTGCCACCGCCCCGGGATCAGCCAAAAACCCATCAGATTGACCGAGACGGCCACCAGCGCGGTAAGACCCTGCGAGGCCAGCAGCACCCGGTTGCGGATAACGGGCGAGGTCATCTCGGAGAGGTATACGGCGTGCGTGGCGATGATCCCGCCGGCGCCAAGGGTGCTGAGGATTGAGAGGAAGACCATGCCCCAGAAATTGGTGACGAAGACGAATGGCCAGATACAGATGCCGCCCAGCAACGTCGCCAGCAGAACCGCCGGCCGACGTCCGTGGCGATCGGCGACCCAGCTCATCAGAAATACACCGAGCAGGATGCCCAATCCAACCTGCAAGGCCTGGATCACCGAATACTGGAAAACCGTGATGATATGGTTCGGGCGCCAGACAAAGGGATAAAGGCGGGCGGCGATGCCGTCGGTGTCGAAAATAATGAAACCCCAGGTGACCTGCACCAGGATGGCGAGCTGCCATTGCACGCGGGTCAGCGGCAATCGGTCGATGCGCGCCGCGATATGACCGCGAATTGCATCCGCTCGCGCCGGCTCCGCTGGATGGCGACATCCGTCTCTGCCATTCGCTTCCCCCTTTTCGGCGCCGTGCCAGGTTTGTGGTTCGCGGCTGACGCTTGCTTTTTCGCCCTCCAGCCCGCTTCGCGCTCGATCGGCGCTGATCAGCACGTTATCGACATCATGGCGGACCTGGCCGATCAATCCAATTTTTCGTTGCGCTAAGGACCGTCCATTATTGCCTTTTCAAACCAGTGGTGGGCATAGGGCTCATCGTTGAACCGGTCGACTTCTCGGTAGCCGCTGGTCCGGTACAGATTCTGCGCTTCCTTCAGCGCCTTGTTCGTGTCGAGCCTGAGTATGCCAAGTCCGAATTCCCTCGCATGTTCCTCCAGCGACACGAGTATGCGACGGCCGATGCCGAGACCCCGGGCGGAAGCGGCGACCCACATGCGCCTTATTTCCCCGATCTTGGCATCCTTTACCTTCAGCGCACCGCAGCCGATCGGTGCCCCATCGAGGTACGCGACGATAAAGCAGCCCGTCGGCGGGATCAGTTTTTCCGGACCGAGCGGGAGGGCCGTGGCGGGATCGTACCCTCCCTCGAACCGCTGCGCGAGTTCCTGGTAATAGGTTTCCAAACACCAGAGGGCCGCAGCGCTATCTGGTTTCTCTACTCTTATTTCGACCGCCGCCGCGCGCATCAACCTTTCGACTTCGGCCATTGCAGCGACCAGACGATCGCGCTGACTGCTGCTCAGCGGCAGCAGCAAGGATTGGGCAAAACCATCAGAGCGGCGCCGGTACTCTTCCAATTCATCGACGCCCTTTCGCGTGGGCTCGACATACCGACCGCGGCCGTCGCCGGTCCCCCGTCGGGTGCGAACCAGCCCCTGTCGTTCAAGCGATCGCAACAGGCGGCTCAGATAGCCGGAATCGAGCGCCAGCTTTTCGCGAAGCACACTGACCTCGCGGCCGTCGGGACCGATTTCGTAAAGTAGACGCGCCTCACCCAGCGGACGGCCGAGATCGAGAAAGCTGCTGTTCAGTGCACCGATCCGCTGTGTGACCGTGCGATTGAAGCTGCGCACGCAGCCGATGTGATCTTTATCCATATCTGACTTTAGTCAGATAACGTCCGCAAGGCAAGATCGCTCAGCCCTCACCCGTCCCGGCGAAATAGAGCTTCGGGTCGGCGGCGCGGATACGGGCTTCGGGGAGGCCCAGCTCGCGGCGCACGATGTTGGTGCCTTGGACCAGCGAGACGCATTTGTAATAGGCGATGCGGCGCGACAGTCCCTCGCGGCCAAAGCCGCAATCGGTGGTGATTACCAGCCGCTCCGGCGGGATGTATTCGAGCGCCTTGCGAATTAGCCCGGCGACGTGCTCGGGCGGCTCGACGACCGTGTTACAATGATTGACGACGCCGATGCCAATCTTCTTGTCGGTCTGGTATTTGGCGAAGAGCGGCAAATCCTTGCCGTCACTGCTGGCGCACTCGAAGGTGATAACGTCGGCGTTCAACTGCAGCAGATGGGGCAGCGCGCGCTCGTAGCTCGGCACCTCCCAATAGACCCGCTGCTGGTTGGGATTGCCCCAGCAGGTGTGTGCCCAGATCTCGGCTTCGACCCCGACGAGCTGGCGGTTGAACACCTCGGTCTGGAATTCGAGGTCTGCGTCGGTACAATCGGGACGCGTCGTCAACCCGTGCTGGCGCGGCTCCTCAACCTGGATCAACGGACAGCCGGCTTCCGCCAAGGCGCGGAATTCGGCGTTCATGATGTCGCAGAGGTCCAGCACCATCGCCTTGTCGTCGGGGTAGTGCTGGTTCCACAGCATGCTGGCCAAGGCCGGCGCGCAGATCGCGCCGAACTTGACCGGGCGGTCGCTGAGCCGCTGGGCGATCTGCCACAGCGCGGCGTATTCGAGCGGGCCGCGGGAGAGCTTTTCGGTGACGATCGCCGGCTGATAGGCTTCCTGCACCTCCCACAGGATGTGCCCCGGCCCGAGTCCATGCCGGCCCATCCAGCCCTGCGAGGTGCTGCGGTGACCGCTGATGCCGCCGAGCCGCTCGATCGGATAGAAGAACCACGACTTGCCGCCGACCGCGAGGTCGAAGCGGCTGTCGCCGTCGGTGACGATGTCGAGCCCCGCCGCCTCCTGCGCATTGATGACCGCGGCGACCGCGTCGAGATACTGCTCGCGAAACAGCGAGTCGCCGAGTGCGGCCTTGAACGACCGCCCGTGCAGGCTCGCATCGAACCACAACGGCCGCGGGTACGAGCCGGTGATCGCCGTCGGCATGATCATGTCGCGCGTGGTGGTCAACATGGCTCAACACTCATCGTTAAACCCGTATGTCCGCGGCGGAAGCCATCTCGGTCGCGTTGCCCCGTCGTCGCCCCGGGCGCCCCCATAAAACGCCGATCGCGCCAAAAATAAAAGCTACGCCGTTTCGTAGGCCCGCCCTGGAAGTGATCTTGACGCGCGGTCTTGTCGGACGACGTCTCGCCTGCCGTGGATGAGCCTGGATGGGCGAGATCAGGAACGCTGTGCTTATGTACCCTCAATGTATGATTTTTCCTCGACGATTACGGAGCCCACGAGCTCACTGAGCTGGCGCTTGACGGCACTCCGGCGGTCGTTGGTCATGTAGACGCGGCGAGCAAGATCGACGAACATTGCGCCGAAATCGTTGTTGCGCTCGCAATCGCGGATTTGATCCTCAATCTCCCACAGCGCTTCGTTGATACGGCGCAGTTCTGCCTTCAGTTCACTGGCTCGTGGCGGCAGAACGCAAAAGCGAGCGAGAGCGGTCGCCAGCAGCTCGAGTTCTACGCGGACGTTGACGAGTTTGCTGGGATCTCCGATCCGTTCAGTCTTGATCTCCAAAATCGTGATCTTGTCGACCAGCTCGCCGAAGGAAACCGGAACGAGCGCCGTACCCGGTGGAACCGCCTGGGTTCGATCGAGGCTGTCGACGCGTCGCTGCGGTAAGAGATCTCCGGGCTTCGTCTTGGCGCCCGTCGCGCGGGCGAGTTCAGCGGCGATCCGTTCAAATACCTCATCCCAATCGTCGCGCCGCGCCTGGCGGAACAGTCGCGCGGTCGGATACCAAGGAGTATCTTCCCGATCCATCATCCACCGCCAGTCGGGCACGTGTTTGAGAACAATCCAGACGGGGCGGCCGAGCGCGCCGGCGAGATGGGCCGCGGCCGTATCGCTGGAGATCACGAGATCCAGGTTCATCATGACCGCCGCGCAGTCCACGAATGCATCCTCGCCGGCATCGAATTCCGCGCCGAGAGTTTCCACCCTCATACCGGGCGGGAGATGTGCCAACTGCCGGACGCCGTGGTGTTTCTGCAGGCTGATCAGGGTAAGGCCGGGGATGCGGCACAGCGGAGCAAAGGAGCGCAGCGGGATCGAGCGGCCGAAGTCGACATCTGCAGTGGATTTGCCCTGCCAGACAATTCCGACTCGAAATTGACCGGCGGGCAGTCGCTTGGCCCAAGCCTCCACACGAGCCGGCTCGGCAAACAGATAAGGAAGATTTCCCGGGATGGTTTCAGGAGTCGTTCCGAGAACATGGGGCAAACTCATCAACGGCAGTTCGGCATCATGCTTTCGCAGGGTCGCCCCCTTGGGGATCACTCTCAGGCCTTTGAGGCTGCGCAGCAAACCTACGAGCGAAGGCTGAACTTCCAGTAGCACCTCTGCTCCCCTTGCCGCGACTGAGCACGCAAATCGGGAAAATTGGATCGAATCACCCAGACCTTGTTCAGAATAGAACAACAGACGCTTGGCATCCGTGTCGCCCCCGGTCCACTCGGGCAAGGATAGAGGGCGGGCAGCCCCGCTGTCGATCTTCCGCCGCCATTCGTATGCTTGCCAGCCTTCGGCAAAGCGGCCGGTCTGCAGCAGCAAGAACGCCCTGTTTACATGACATGATGCATAGTCCGGCCTAATGGCGAGCGCCCGGTCGTAGCTCTCCAGCGCCTCGTCGAAGCGTACGAGCTCCTGAAGGGCGTTACCGCGATTGTTGAAGGCCTCGGCATAGTCCGCCCTAATGGCGACCGCCCGCTCGTAGCTCTCTACCGCCTCGCCGAAACGCCCGAGCTTCTGAAGGGTGTTGCCGCGGTTATTGAAGGCCTCGGCATAGTCCGGCCTGATTTCGAGCGCCTGCTCGAAACTCTCCAGCGCCTCGTCGAAGCGCTTGAGTTCTTGAAGGGTGTTGCCGCGATTGCTGAGGGCCTCGGCATAGTCCGGCCTGATTTCGAGCGCCCGCTCGTAGCTCGCCAGCGCCTCGCCGAAGCGCCCGAGCTGCTGAAGGGTGTTGCCGCGGTTACTGTGGGCCCCGGCATAGTCCGGACTGATGGCGAGCGCCCGCTGATAGCACTCCAGCGCCTCGTCGAAACGCCCGAGCTCCTGAAAAATAATACCGCGGTTGTTGAAGGCCTCGGGATAGTCCGGCCTGATGGCGAGCGCCTGCTCGTAGCTCCCCAGCGCCTCGTCGAAGCGCCCGAGCTCCTGAAAAATAATACCGCGGTTGTTGAGGGCGTCGGCATAATCCGGCTTGATGGCGAGCGCCCGCTGGTAGCATTCCAGCGCCTCGGCGAAGCGCGCGAGCTCCTGAAAAATAACACCGCGGTTGTTGAGGGTTTCGGCGTAGTCCGGTCTGATCTCGAGCGCCCGCTGGTAGCATTCCAGCGCCTCGTCGAAGCGCCTGAGGTTGTGGAGAGCATTGCCGCGATTGTTGAGGGCTTCGGCATAATCCGGCTTGATCGCAAGCGCCCGCTCGTAGCTCTCCAGCGCATCGTCGAAGCGACCCAGCTTCTGAAGCGTGTTGCCGCGGTTGTTGAGAGCGTCGGCGAACTCTGGACTAATGGCGAGCACTCGGTTGTAATTATCGAGCGCCGCATTGTCCTTACCAAGTTCCGATTGCGTTAGAGCCAGAAGATGACGTGCGTCAAGAAATCCACCGTTTGCCGCAAGAATGCCGATACACAAGCGCTCGGCCTCCGAAAAGTCTCCATTGTCGTAGGCTCTAAAGGCCCTCTCCAGAGTTTCCGGTAAACTCGACATGATGTCAGGCACTTGACCTCCCGCCGTAGCATCAAGAGGAAGTCTGCACAGCTAGATCCTCAAGTACAAAAAATGAGAGATCGCTGAATAATTCATTAAAAGCTCTACTGCAGAAGCCGCGCCGAGGATCCACAGCGGACGCGGGTTTAAAGGCCATTGACCATCCTGACGATATCGAGCCCCGCAGCCTGCTGCGCGGTTGATGACCGCGGCGACCTCATCCAGATATTGCTCACGAAACGGCGAGTCGCCCAGCGCCGCGTTGGCTGACCGCCCTTGCGGGCTCGCATCGAACCACAAAGGTGCAGAATACGACCCGGCGAGCGTCGTTGGCATGATCCCTGTCGCGGGTGGTTTTCAACATCGCCGGATTTCCTTCTCCTCGTCAGCTCCACGAAAGCGGTATCCAGCCCAGGCGCATACCCTCGGCGCTGAACTCCCGGCCGGGCGGGAATGACGATAAACTAGAAATTAGCCCATGTCTGCGGGCACGGGATGTTCTCGCGACCCGTTATGACCGGTACTGCGCTTCATCAACGGACTGAAATAAGGGAGGCTCGGCATATGAAGGATCTCGCGGGAAGGATCGCGGTCGTTACCGGCGGCGGATCGGGGATGGGGCGGGAATTGGTTCGCCAGCTGGTCGCCGAAGCCTGCAATGTCGCGATGTGCGACGTCTCGGCGACGGGGTTGGCGGAAACGCGGCTTTTGTGCGAAGCGGCGGGATTGCCGCAGGGCCTGCGCGTCACTACGCACATCGCCGATGTCTCCGAGGAGGTTCAGGTGCGGCGGTTTCGCGATGAAATCGCGGACCGTCATGCCACCGACAAGATCCATCTGTTGTTCAACAACGCCGGCATCGGTGGCGGCGGCAGCATGGTCGCCCACAGCCGCGACGAGTGGGAAAAGACCTTCAACATCTGCTGGGGCGGGGTCTATCACTGCACCCGGGCCTTTTTGCCGATGCTGCAAAAGGCCGATGAGGGCCACATCGTCAACACCAGCAGCGTCAACGGCTTCTGGGCATCGGTCGGGCCGCGCATTCCGCACACCGCCTACAGCGCCGCAAAATTTGCGGTGAAGGGCTTTACCGAAGCGCTGATCGCCGATCTCAAGATTAACGCACCCCACATCAAATGCTCGGTCGTGATGCCCGGCCATATCGGCACCGCGATCGCATCCAACTCCCGCAAGATCCAAAGCGGCAACCTGTCGGACGAGATGAATGCGCGGCAGATCGAGCAAGCCCGGGCGCGTATCGCGTCCATGGGCAGAGACGCATCCAAGCTCGCGGACGAAGAAATTCAGAAACTGGTGGCCGAGCGCGAACGCCGCTTTACCGAGGATGCCCCGACGAGCGCGGCCGAGGCGGCCACGATCATCCTCAATGGGGTCAAGGCCGACCGGTGGCGCATTCTGGTCGGCCCCGATGCGCATATCATCGACGAGATGGTGCGCGCCTCGCCGGAACAGGCCTACGACACCAATTTTTTCGAGGACTTCGCGAAGAAGGCCGGCTGGCGCCTCCTGACCTGAGCGAGCCAGACGCAGTTTGGCTCGGGATGGGTCCGCAGGATCGCATCCCGGAACAGCGGCCAAAACCGATCATCCTTCCAGCGTGAGTAGGACATCACCCAGTAGAGGTCATCGAGCATTCGCCTGATCAGCAAGTCGGTATCGCGCTGGGCCCCCGTCAACGCGCTGTCGATGGTAAGGGCGTTGCACGAAATCAGGTGGCTGATGATCGCATCGCTGTCGCCGATGGCCGTTTCGCCATCTACCAGATAGGGAAGCTGGCCGCGCGGCGCTTTCGACGCGTCGAAGATATGTTCATGGCGGAAGGTCAGGCCACACAGCTTCAAGAAGGCATAGACCTTCAGCCCGAACGGGTTGTTGTCGGCGACGCCGAACAGGTCAGGGTAGGATACAGAATCAGCATGCGCCCAATGGTCACTTCGCCAGTTCAAGTCTTCCAGGCTTCTCGGAACACGCGCATCCAGTTGCCGCCGAAGATTTTTGCGATGTCGACGGAAGAGTAGCCGTGACGCACCAGTTCCGCGCGGAGGTACGGGAAGGTCAGCTGGTCTGGCTGAAATTCCGGACGTAATCAAGTCCATTGGGCTGATTGTAGGCCATCTCGGGAGGATACAGAAATGATTGCGAAGGAAGAGGTTGGCCAGGATTGTTCCCGTTGGTGAAGTCAGCTACCAATGCCGACGTAGTCGATACCCACAAGACGCCTGATGTAATCCATCACATCGACATATTTCGAAATGCTCGCCAGAGGGGGGAAGGCCGGTATCCGCAAAGGGCGCATCCTTGCGGCTCCAAACTAAGAAAGACGCTTAAGCGCGTTCACGCCGATCAGGCCGCCGGTATCGGCAATGCCCTTGATCACGCGGTCGCTGATGTTACGCGGATTATCGTCTAGCGCGTCGGCGTTCGAGTGCGAACAGACGACCGGCTTGGTTGCGATATTGATAATATCGAGGCTGGTCCGCTCGCTCGAGTGGCTGCAATCGACCAGAATACCCATTTCCTGCATCTGGTTGGCAAGAAACTGCGCCCACCGAACTCAGCGGCGTCCTCGCGTCAAGACAGCCGCCACCAAAGAAATTGGGGAGATTATAGGCGAGGTTGGCGATCCGGAGCCCCTTGTCGTAATAGTTGGAAAGTTGCGTTTTCGGGTCGGTCGGCGGGTTCTTGAGCCTCCAATCGTTCGGATTTCGGATTGTTGGCGGTCATTTTTGGTGGGATTGGCAAACCACTCTGGCTCCAATTGCAGTGCACTCTTGAATGCCGACGACCATGGCAACCTTGCCCACCCGCTTGGCGGCGACGATATCATCGTAGGACTTGGCCAGTATAATCTTCGATGACTGACTATCCACAAAAATTTGGATCGTCTGAAAATCATCAAAATCTACGATATTGTCGGAGTATTGCCACACGGTGGCGCCGCTACTCAGATACTCATCGACGTAATCACCGGTGAGAGCGGAACCGTCCACACCGATTACGACGGTACTCAGATCCGCAGCCGTATCTTGACCCTGGGCTGCAGTACCACCGGCGGTCGGCGGCCGCACACCTATCACTTCTTCCATGGCCGACGAACCGATCACCCTCGAATTCCTCGCCCGAGCGGCAGCGGATGCTCGACGAGATGGGCTCGATGGGCGACGACATGCAGGTGCTGACCCCAATGGTCATGCGCCTCGACGGCATCCGCGTCAGCCACGTCTCGCCAACCGCGTCAGCGTCTCGAAGATTGCAGCGCGATGAGCCAAGTAGCGACAGGCCTCTCGCGCCTGACGGCACGCTCCGGCGATGCCGAGCTGTCAGCCGGGTCGAGATCCGCCCTACCCCTATGGATTGGCTCAGTTCAGCGGCGAGCCCTGGATCGTAATGCGATGCAGCAGGCGGCGCTCGCCGTGATAGTCATTGACAGCAAAGTGCCAAGTCGAGCGGTTGTCCCACAATGCCAACGAGCCCTCCCGCCAATGAAAGCGGCAGGTGAATTCTGGACGCGTCGCGTGGCGATACAGGTATTCCAACAGCGGGCGTGACTCCTCCTCGGTCCAGCCTTCGAACCGCAGGGTGAATCCCGGGTTTACGTAGAGCGCCTTGCGGCCGGTCTGGGGATGGCGGATGACCGCGGGGTGGACCGCGTCCTGCGTCGCCAGTTCGGGATTGCCAATCCGGCCGACGAGGTCGCCGCGGCGTGCCTGGGCCTCGGGGCCAAACACGTGACGGCTCGAATGACACGCGCGCAGCCCCTCGAGCGTCGCCTTGAGCCCGTCGGACAGCGCGTCATAGGCCGCGTACATGCTGGCAAACAATGTGTCACCGCCGGTCCGCGGCACCTCGCGGGCATAGAGCATCGAACCCAGCGCCGGCACCTGGTCGTAGCTGTGATCGGTGTGCCACCCACCGCCGATATTTTGAGTCTGCTCGGGCTCCTTACGGACCTCGGCGATCATCGGATAGCCGGGAACGGCCGAGAAAAAGCGGTTGATGTCTATGGGCGCAAAGCGCTCGGCAAAGGCAAGGTGCTGCTCCGGCGTCAGGCGCTGATCGCGGAAAAACACGACGCCGTACTCGCCAAAGGCGCAGCGGATCTCGGCGAAAGTCTCGTCCGCGACCGGGCCCGCCAGATCGACGCCGGTGACCTCGGCGCCGAGCCAGGTCGAGAGCGGCTCCACCCGGATGTGCAGGTAATTCATCTACCTTCTCCCGAAGACCTAATCGAACGTCAGCACGGTGCGGGCGACTTCGCCGGCTTTCATCGCGCGGAAGGCTTCGTTGATGTCGCCGAGACGGCCGCGCTTGGTGACCATTCCATCGAGGTCGAGCCGGCCCTGGCGGTAGAAATCGAGATAGAGCGGGATGTCTGTGCGGAACCGGTTCGAGCCCATGCGCGAGGTCTGCACCTTGCATTCGGGGCGGATCGCCATCCACGGGAACTCGATCATCGCGTCGGGCGGCAACACCCCGACGATCGTTGCGGTGCCGCGGATCGCCAGGCTCTCGATCGCCTGCCGCACCAGCTTGGCATTGCCGACCGCCTCAAAGGCGTGATCGACCCCGAGCCCGCCGGTCAATGCGCGCACGGCCTTGACCGGATCGTCCTCGGCGCTGTTGACGAAATGGGTGGCGCCGGCGCGGGTCGCCATCTCGCGCTTCGATTCGAACTGGTCGACGGCGATTATCTGGCGGGCGCCGCCGATGCGGGCGCCCTGGATGATCGACAACCCGACACCGCCGCAGCCGAACACCGCGACCGTCTGCCCCGCTTCGAGCCCAGAGCTGCGCAATGCCGCGCCGACCCCGGTCAGCACCCCGCAGCCGACCAGAGCCGCCTTGTCGAGCGGCAATTCGGGATCGATCCTAACGATCGAGTTCTCGTGCAGCAGCATCTTTTCGGCATAGCTCGAAATGCCGATAAACTGGCGGAACGGCTCGCCGTTTTGCGACAGTCGCGGAGCGGCGCTCTCGGGCCGGGTGACGATGCCGCCGGTGCACAAATTGGGATGGCCGGAGAGGCATTGCGGACAGCTGCCGCAAAAGCCCGAGAGACAGGCGACAACATGGTCGCCGGGCTTGACCGTCGTCACCTCGGCGCCGACCGCCTCGACGATGCCGGCGCCCTCGTGGCCCAAGCACGATCGGCCGGTCGAGCGGAAAGCGTCCGATCCCATCGACGACATGCAGATCGCTGTGGCACACGCCGGTCGCGACGGTGCGCACCAGCACCTCGCGCCCCCACGGCTTGTCGACCTCGACCTGCTCGATCGTCAGCGGCGCCTGCACCTTGCGAAAAACAGCGGCGTCGATCTCCATCGGCCTACCCCCTCATCGCACCGATCTCGCGGCGACAGCTGGCGACGAACCCGACCGGGATCACCCCGACGAGCGCCGGCCGGACCCGGCTTATTGGACCCGGCGGCCGCCGCGGCGGTGCGCACCACAACCGCGGCGGCCGCAGGAAAGCATTATTCGGCAGCGGCTCTCTCGCTCGGCGCGGCTTTTGCGACGCTAGCGAGCATCGCTGCGGCATTGCGCTGCAGGATCTGGTCGCGGGCTTCCTCGCCGATCTGCGCTTCGGCGAGCGCCTTCCTGGTCCAGTCGCAGCCGAACTCGGTGCCGTCGGTGCCGCACACGATGCGCTCGGCGCCGTACAGCCTGACGGCCGCTTCGATCGCGTGCGGGCCGAACGAGTTACAGTCCACGTACACCCTTGCCTTCCCGATGCGCGCCGACGGCAACTCCTCCTCCGGCGTGTCGAGCAGGCAGCGATGGTCCATCCGCTCGACCTCGTAGGGTAGGTTGCCGCCCAGATTGTGGACGCAGACCGTCGCGTCGGGGTAGTCGGCGAGGAGGTCGGTTAGACACAATGTCACCATCACCGAGGAGAGACTCGCCTGCATGTCGAGCGTGCCGTTGCGCCGGCGCGCGTTGTCCGTGTCGGCCGCGACCTTGGGGAACGCGTCGCCCGGCCGCGGGCCATGATGGATGAAGAGCGTCGCGTGGTGGCGGTTCGCGACCTCCAGCAGCGGACGCATCGCCTCGGCGTCCTTGCTCGTCAGGAAGCCGTTGCCGGGTAGCTGCGCGCCGATCACGCCGGGCAGCCCGAGCGCCCGCTCGAGTTCGGCGGCGGCGGCGGAGATGTCGGTCAAGGGCAGCGCGGCAAAGGCGGCGAAGCGGCCGGGATGCTTCTGGCAGATCGCCGAAAGCCCGTCATTGACCTTCCGGCACAGCGGCCCGGACACCTCCGGCGGCTGGGAACTCGATCCAGCAGAACGAACCGAGCAGCGACAGCACGCTCGTCTGCACTCCCTGGCGGTCCATCCGGGCAAGATGGAAATCGACGTCGTCGAAGGCCTCGGCCAGCGGCGCTTCGCCCATCCGGCCGGACTGCAGCACCTCGACCCCGTCTTGATTGCGCGCGATGCGCGGTTCCCTGGTACGGGCGCGCAGGGCGTCGGCTACTTCCGCGGGCCGCCAATGGGCATGCATGTCGATCATGGCTGTCATGGCTGTTTCCTTCAATGGGCCGGCGCCAGTCTAACCCCACGGCGGCTCGCCCGCAAAGCACGACAACTGTCGAGACCGATCGACGGCGCGAGCCGTCCCCATAAATTGTGGCGATAGGACCAAACGGTGAATTTCGCCAGGCTGCTCAGGCCAAAAGCGCTCCCAAACGTACGGCTGGCGGGTAAAGTCGATCGTCGTCCCTGGCTCTCCCGTTTAGTAAGGTACAATTCCTTGAGCCTAAGAGGACGCACCCAATGCTGATCGTCGATGCTCAGATCCATCTCTGGGAGAAAGGTACGCCGTCCCCCCACCATCGTCAGGAGCCCTACTCGGCGGCCGAGGCCATTGCCGGCATGGATGCCGCCGGCGTCGACCGGGCGCTGATCCACCCGGTGCTGTGGGATCCGGACTCGAACGAGCTGGCGGTCGAAGCGGCGCGCGCATACCCCGGCCGCTTTGCCATCATGGGCTGGTTCTACCTCGACCAGCCAAATGGCCGCGACCTTGTCGCCCACTGGAAGGAGCGGCCGGGCATGCTCGGACTGCGCTTCTATACCAACGAGCGGCACCCGCAAGCCTGGTTCACCGACGGCACGCTCGACTGGCTATGGCCAGCCGCCGAGCGCGCTGGGGTTCCGATCGCGCTCGGCGCGGCGATGTTTCTGCCGGCCGTCGGCAAAATCGCCGAGCGCCACCCTGGCCTCAAATTGATCGTCGACCACATGGGCGTACCCCGGGCCAGCACAGGCGAGGCCGCCTATCGGTTTCAACCGGAGTTATTGGCGCTCGCCAAATACCCGAACGTCGCGGTCAAGGCGACCGGTCAGGCGGGCTACGCCGAAGATGAGTACCCGTTCCGCAGCCTCCACCCACACCTGCATCGCTGTTTCGACGCGTTCGGTCCCGAACGGATGTTCTGGGGAACCGACATCACCCGGATGCGATGCTCCTGGCGGCAATGCGTGACCCTGTTCACCGATGAGCTGCCGTGGCTAATGGGCCGCGACCTCGAGCTGGTCATGGGCGAAGCCGTCTGCAATTGGTTGGGTTGGCCCCTCCCTGCTCAAGCCAAAAGCTGACCCCTGGGGGGTATTCTCTTCGTCCACTTTGCCCGCCACCGAGGACACTACCGTGCTCGAAATGCGACAGCTCCACCCGACCCTGGCCCGGGAAGTGGTCGGCCTCAAATTATGGGACCGCCTGGACGACGCGATGTCGCGGAGCTTCGCACCCTGTACGCGCAATTCGGCGTCCTGGTGTTTCGTCGCCAGGCGCTGAGCGAGGCGGAACTCGCCGCGTTCTGCGCTCTGTTTGGGCCGCTGGAGCGCACGGTGCGGAGCGATTGGGCCTCGCCGACGACGCCCGAGGTGACGGTACTCTCCAATCTGAAGGATGGGTTCGGCCGGCCGATCGGCGGGCTCGGCGACGGTGAGCTGCAATGGCATTCCGACCAGTCCTATATGCTGAACCCGGCGACCGGTGCGGCGCTCTACGCGCTTGAACTGCCGAGCGAAGGCGGCGAGACCTTCTGGGTCGATCTGCGCGCCGCCTATGCAGGCTTGCCCCGCCGGCTGCGGGCGATGATCGCCGGAAAGCGCGGGATTTTCGATTACACAAAGCGGCTCGCGGGGTACGGCCGGGAGGCGGATCAGCAGATTTCGGAAGACGCGAAACGCCTGACGCCGCCGGTGACGCATGCACTGATTCGCGCCCACCCCGAGACCGGCGACCGCTCGCTCTACCTTGATTCGACGACAACCGTCGGCATCGACGACATGGACACGGCCTCAGGGCTCGCCGTGCTGGATGAGGTCTACGAAAGCGCCACCCGCGACGAGTTCGTTTACGCCCACCAATGGCAGGTCGGCGACCTGGTCGTCTGGGACAACGGCTTCACGATGCACCGGCGCACGCCGTTCGACCCAGGCGCCAGGCGCCTTATGAAACGGCTGACGATGCACCTCGACCGCTATCACCACGTCCTGCCCGACGGCAGGCTCGCCCAATCCGGAATCGGAATGCCGATCTAGTTGATCGGGATCGCTTCGATTGAGGAACTTCTGCAGGTTTCGCATCCCAGGTGCTCAAGCCTGCGCATACGATGACTGCTTTCCACCGAGCCGTGTGAGACGCGTGTTTAGCGGGTTCTCCTCGTCCTAGCCCGCACCGACGGGGGGTAATGCGAGTTTACGGCAATCCTACGCTCGGTCGCCACAATTATGGGGTGAAGATCCCTCACTGGCCACCTTTCACGGCCAGGACGGCGAGGAAAGCACCTCCAAAAGTGGTCAGTTCGCCAAGCAAAGGATCGGCCGGCGCCATAAGCCGCGCGATCGATCGGCAGCGCGGATAGTACACTGCGCCGGCGACATGCTCGACGCGAAGCTGCGCTCTCTCAACCATTACCCGTAGTTCTCTTGCGGACCTGAACCGCGCGTCCTTCCACATCTTTGCGCCCAGCCAGCTACGCGCGCGTCTCGAAGCGGACCATAGGCTCCACTTGCCGAGATCGCCGAGGATCAGTCGGCCACCTGGCCGCAGCACGCGCGCAATTTCCCGAAGCGCGAGGTCAGGGTCCGGCACGAAGGTCAACACGGTGATGATGCTGACAACGTCGAAGCTCCGGTCCCGAAACGGCAGGTACTCAGCCTTGGCGAGCACATAGTTGATCGGAGCCCCGTATCCTGCCCCCTCAGCATGGCGCGCGCGATCATCCGCGGATCGCTATCGCACCCGACGACGCGCACAGCGCCATTGCGCGAAAAGGTCAAAGCTAACGCACCGTCGCCGCAGCCGACGTCTAGAACCGCCCGACCTCTGACTTCACCCGCCAGTCGCAAGATTAGCCGTTGTTCGAGACTTTCTGTGAGGCTGCCGAGCGAGGTCGTGCGCCAGTCGTCGTAGGATTCGGGCCCAAACGCGCCGGCGGGAACAGCGAGGGGAGGCAGGCGCGTGACTAGGTCAGTCCGGGATCGGGCAGGCATTCGAGACGGTAACCGTCATCACGACGTGACCCAACTCCGCCGCCTTGGCAAAGGCTTCCCCCAACGCCGCGAAGACCGCGGTATCCTCGCCGACGACAATGGTGCTCATGGCGCCGACCTGAGGCGCAAGTCCGTGCGAGATCAGCGCGGCGCGCACCATGTCGATGGCTGGGCCCAGCCGGTTCTGCCGGAGCGGATATACGCTGATTTGCGCGCTCGTAATGACGGCCATTGTTACCTCTGCAGTTTAAACGGTATTGCCCAAACCGCCACCCGACAAAGCGTCGCGAACGGCGTACAGGGGGACGGCATCTACCGGATTTCCGATCTTCACACCTTGCGTACCGGCTTTTACATCCAGGGAGAGCGCTCGTCGTCGCGCGCCGCCGGAGGCACCGGCGCTATGTCCACGGGTCAATTGAAGAAACGCGCAGGCCGGAAATCGGCCAGCTCGGCTCTTTGCCGTCCGTGGACGATCTCGTCAGCCGCCGCCGCGCCGAGGAACGGCGACATCGTCACGCCGCTATGGGTGATGGCGAGGTAATAGCCGGATGTCCGCGGCAGCGGCCCGATGGCAGACAGATGGTCGCCGGGGATCGGCCGGATGGCGATGCGCACCGCCTCCGGCTCGACCTCGCCGATCGAGGGCAGCAGCTGTCGGGCGCGCCGCGCCAGATCGCGCGCCTCCGGCATCGACGGGCTGAGCCTCGCCTCGAAGCTCAATGTCGCATCGGTCGGGTTCCAATGCAGCATCAGGCGCCCCGCGCCATCAGGGCGCGCGTCGATTACCGTGCTGCGGACCACGCGGCTCAAGCCGGCGGCGACCGGGGGCGTGAACACCAGGAACCCCACGGTCGGTGCGAGCGGCAAGTGCAGACCCGCATCCCGGGTTGCCTCGTTGGTCCAGCGGCCGGCACAGTTCACGACGGTGTCGGCCTCGTATAGCGTGCCGTCTGCGACGCGGACGCCGGTCACGCGATCGCCGGCGATGATCAGGTCTACGACCCGGGCCCCGCAGACGACTTTCGCGCCATGGCGAAGCCGCGCGGCGGACAGCATGGCATGCGCATAGACCACCGGGTCGAGCCATCCCTCTTCCGGGAAAAACGCCACCGGCGCGTCGCCGATCGTCGCCGGATCGATGTCCGGCTCCAGTTCCTGCACCTGGTGCGGCGTGATCCACTCCGCGGCATAACCCCAGGACCGCAGCCGCTCAATATTTTCACCTTGCGCCTTGCGATCGGGTTCGGCTTCCCATTCCAGACTGCCGCCGCCGTGCCACCATGGCGTGGCGCCGAACTCGTCGGCCAGCGCCAAATGCGCCTTCATGCCGGCGACATTCAGATCGTGATAGGGCTTCGGCGGCTTATTGTGCGCGTTGGTCCAGGCGAAGCTGATGCCGGAGGTGCCGCCGCCGATCGCGCGTCGCTTCCAGCACCGTAACCGCCGCGCCGGCCTGAGCCAGCCGATATGCGACCGAGGCGCCCATTACGCCGGCGCCGATCACTATCGTCTTCATCATCTGCCCCTCCTGTAGTTCCAGCCGGATCATAAATATCCACTTTGGCGGCGTTTCCCACGATCTGGAGAGGGTAGGCTCCATCAGCCCGGTTCAGCCGGCCCGACCCGAAAGGCCATTTTTCCAACCTCTCCGTAAAATTAAATTGCTCGGCCCTCAAAAATGGCGCAGAACGCGATTATCTGAAGCCCCCGCGACCCATCGTAGGTTACCCTGTTTCGTGGAATTCATGACAACATATCAAAACGAAAACGGGAGAGACAGCACATGTCGCCCTACATGCTAAGGCCTTTAACCCCACTCCCCTAGGCAAGTCGTCGCGCTGCGAACTCCCCGCATCAGTGTCTTATTGGCTATCTGGGGAATGTCGGATCGTAAAGCATATGTGGGGTAACGCCCCTACCTCAGATATGGGCTGCTACTCGGAAGGTCCTGGCCGGGAGGGAACGATGTTTAGGTGGTGCAAGCCTTTGTCACTCTGCGCCGCTTTCTTTACAAAGGGCAGCCTGCCTTTATTTCTTATTTTAAGTGCTTGCGCAAGTAACGTTGGGCCTGCTGTAACACAGTTCGGTCAGGCTACGACCACGACTGTTAACGCCGAGAATGCGTTGTTTGATGGGATTGATGGATTGAAGACCACAGCACACAATTTGTGTATTCTGTCAAGCAAGTCAATTGATATTATTGGGCCCCAAATTTCCCCAATAGATGTAAGATGCCAGTCAAGCAACGATCCAAGCGGCACTAAAGAAATTCCAACCGATGCCCGGACGGCAATCAACGGAGTGTTAACCGCGTTGCAAGCCTATGGGCAAGCACTTCAAAACTTGGCTAGCGACACAGCGGCAACGACGTTCAACACCAATGTTGACAGTCTTGGGAAAAGTGTCTCTGGATTCGATACAAGCGTTTTGACGCCGCTCGGCGGTAAGGGTCTCCCGACGCAGGCGCAGCTAAATGCGGTTGGCCAAGCCGTAAAAGACGTTGGCGATGCGCTCATCGCTTTTGCCATTTCGAAGGATGTGCAATCCGCAGCGAAAAACACGAAAGAGCCTCTTCGCACGATTGCGGGAGGACTAAAGAACATCAACGGGTACTGGACGGCGCAGATACCAACGATCCTTTCTAACGAAATCAATACTTATGTTATCGGCCTGTGGCCCAAAGGCACGCTTTCGGACAGGCAAATGTTAATGGCAGAGTTGAACCAAGAATTGATTGCTCCGGATGCTGCCGACAAGGCGTTAGATGCCGTCGTGGCGGCGAACGATCGGATAGCTGCAGCTGGACCGACTCTCTCGATAACCGAGATCCAGACTGCCTATAAGGCGGCCAGCGACGCGTACGCGGCATACAAGGCGCTTGGAGGAAAGTGAGTTTCCGAACGAACTAATCGGACAAAGGAGATTCCCCATGCCGGCAGTAGCGACACAAGCTCAGCTAAATACAATCAGTGATGCACTTACCAAACTCAACACCTACATCGCCGATCTCCAGGCAGCCCAGCATGCCGCGGCAGTGGCAGGGAACATGGACCTTGTCCAACGGCTGAGCGGCCCATTTTGGGATGCCAACTCACTCGAGGAACAGCTTGTCGGCTTGCGCACGATAACGAAAATCAATTCTCTCAGCGCAGCCATCGCGGTCGTGAAGCAGACAACGACTACGATTGATAATCAGAAGAATCAGATCGATGCGCTGGTGAAGGCTGTCAACATTGCGTCGACCGTCATTAACGAGATCGCCGCAGTAGCCGCTGCTATCGCCACGCTGTAACGCAATTGGCCGTAACATCGTTCCCGACCACGATGCCCGGTCTGTTCATGGGCCAGCGCCGCGTTCGCGCGAAGCAGGTTAGTCTCTGACCGTCATGGCCGCCTCGTCAAAAGTGCGAAAGGCCGGAATCGGTGCATTGTCGCCGTATTAGAAGATGGCGACCCGTGCCGGGGCAGATGGTGAATTCAGCCGACCGAGGCGAGCTCGGAACGTTACCGGACGCGGGATGGTGTCGCCGGAAACCCTGTCAGGATCGTCTGCGCTGTTTCCTGGCCGCTGGCCAGCGCCGCCTCGACCGTGCCCATAACCGGACCGGCATAGAGCGCCTCGCCGGAAAAGAATATGGCGTCACCGTTCGATTTTCTCAGCAGCGACTGCGCTTCGCGTGTCCTAGGCGTGGCGTAGGAATAAGCGCCGCGCGCGAACGGATCGTTGCCCCAGTTGATCGCTCGCGCCGCGACGAGATTTCTCCTGAGGCGGTCCGGAGGAAGATCGAAAATCTCGCCGAGCGAGGCGAGCCCCATGTCGATAAGTTCGGCCTCGGCAAGTGACGACACCCTGTCGGCCTTGGGGCCCGCCAACCAGCCGGTCAGCACCGGATATCCGTCTGGATACTGGGTCCACCAGGTCGGGACCGTTGCATCGGAAAGCAGGAAAGACAGATCGGCCAGATCTCGTCCGCCATGATCGGCCCACCACTTCGTGCCGAAGCGAAACAGAATTTTGACGACGCTGCCGAACCCGATATCGTCAGCGGCTGCCACCCGCTCGCGGGCCGCCGACGGCAGCGTGATTTCGGCCAGGAGCGGGGGTGGCAGGGTGAGGATCGCGGCGTCGGCCTCGAACGTGCCGCCGTGGTAACAGCGCACGGCAACCCGCCCGCGGGCCTCGTCAATCGCAATTACGGCCGCACCGAGATGAAGCACGGCTCCATGCTTGCGGCATTCAGATGAAAGATAGTCGATCAGCTCGCCGTAGCCTTTCGCGATCCGCCCGTGTTCGCCGTCGTCCCGGGCCATCCATTCGTCGCGAAGTGCGAGAGTGCTGGCGCGATGCGGGTCGGCTGCGTCGTAGCCTTCGACGGTCCGCGTGATTGACCGCCGCAGCTCGTCGTATCGCCGATCGGCAAAATGGGTCTGCAGAAATTCGGCGATCGGCAGATCGGCTTTCACCTCCCTCAGAGCTTGGTAGAACCGACCCAGATGAGGCTGTGAAGGCTCGTTGGGCAATAACTGGCCCGTGCGAGCGCTCCATCGCGTGCCGCAGCGCGGCAAGAGCGAAATCTGCGCTTCGCGCAGCAAAGCTCGCGTCACCGGCGCGGCGCCATGGACAAATTCAGCGCCGCCTTCAGCCGGGTAGCCAAATTCCTGGGCGGGCAGCGGGTAGATGCGGCCGCCGCATCGGTCTCGCGCCTCAAGGATCGTGACTTGTTTGCCCGCGCGCACGAGCTCGCACGCCGTCATCAAGCCCGCGGCGCCAGCGCCGACGACCACAATATGCGTCAGATCAGAAGAGGCCATCGATTACCCTTCAAGACCAACTATCGTCCGACCGCGAGAGAGCCGAGGCCGTGAGCGACGCTTAGTCGGGTGGCTGCCGGCGATCGACCCGCGCTTGTGGAAGCGTTCGAGGTACGCCTGATCCTCACAAAATTTGCGTCCCTTCCGCGGCCACAGCCCTTTGAACAGCAGGACGCGCCAGCATCCGCGCGCGATGTTCCATGACGCGGGGTACTTTGGTGGTGTCGACGCCGTCACCCTCTATCCAGGAAGCGATGGTGAACAGGTACGGATCGCAGATCGTGTACTGGTCACCCATGACCCACCGACCCTTGGCGAGCTTGTGCTCGATCAGCTCAAAGCATTCCGTCACGTTCGCCGGCACTTTGCGCTTCATTGCCTCAATCGCTGCAGCGTCATCGGCCCACCGGGCGCCCCGCCTGCCGTGTGCATGCGCGACATGCACCGTCGAACAAAGATAACTGTTGAACTCCTGAATCTGCGCAAGGGCGAAGGGATCAGCGAGCGGGGCGAGTTCGGCCTTCGGAAAACGCTGTGCCACAAAGCACAGCAGCGCCGGCGTTTCGGTAAGCGTGCCGCTCTCGGTCACCAGTGCGGGAACGCGCCCTTTGGGGTTTACCGCGAGGTATTCGGGGCTCCTCTGACCTTGGGAACGAAAATCGACCAGAACCGCCTCGTAGGGCGCACCAGCCTCTTCAAGCGCGATGTGCGTCGCGAGCGCACACGTGCCGGGGGCGTAATAAAGTCTGAACATGTTGTTCGTCCTTCCATCGACCGACCACGGACCGCGCTCAGCGCGCCGTCCCTTTTGGCGGGATCTAATAGACCTGTGCCGACCGTCCACGGATCAATTGATTTGGGTGACGAACCGGCATTTGCGGATTCGCTCGCCGGCTGGATTTTCCTGATTTGCTCCGAACTCCCGCCCCTCATTCTCGCAGTATCGCCGCGACCTGGTCGAGGCTTCGAATGCGCGCGTACATTTTCATCGCCTTGTCGAGGCTGTAGGCGTGGGCGGCCGGGTCGCCGCTCCAGCAGCATTCGCGCACCACGACAGACGCGAGGTCGAGGTTGAAGGCCTCGCGCACGCTCGTCTCGACGCCGCGATTGGTGGCGCCGCCGCCGATAATGATCGTGTCGCGCCGCAGCATGTGCAGCAGCTCGGCCACGCCCGTCCCGTAGAAGGCGCTGGGCCGGCGCTTGAGAAAGACGTAATCCTCGGGTCGCGGCGCGATCTCGTCGGGGAAGCCGGCCTCCGGCGAGCCCTCGACACCGTTGGTCAGCGGCGGCACGCCGGTCTCCGCCGAAAGGTCGGTCGGCAGCAGCACGACGTCGGCGCCATCGGAGCGGCTGACCGGTGTCGTGTAAATCACCGGCACCCCTGCTGCCCGCGCGACGGCGATCATCTGCACCCAGGCATCGAGCGCCGGGCGCATCACCGCCCTGCGTGCGGAATCCGCTGGCGTCAGTGCACGCCGGCAGACGTCGTAAGCGATCAGCGCCGCCCGGCGCCGATCGATATGTTCAGGCTCGGGCATCGCCACCTCCTCAGGTGAGGGAGAACTGCCCCGAGCGTAACCGCCCGACGGCCGAAATCAATTGGCTTCGCAAAGGAAACCTTGACCACAACAGTCGTGGTCCCCGCCGGCTGCCCGGGCTGGCACGACTTCGACGCCCAATTTCGTCCGCCCTTCCCGATGCGCGCTCATCACCCGTCCGGTTCTCCCCACAGCTGACACTGGTCAAGGGGCTCGCGGGTGGGGCACCGCGAGCGGGAGAGTGTTAGGGGAGGGGACGAGCGGAAGAGATCCGGCGTTACTTTTTCGACCGGAGATTTAACACTTTGCCGATGACACATCGACATCGCGGCGCTAGGTATGGACTGATAAGGGTCGGATGAACCGACCTCGCAGGTGAACAGGCACAACGCGTCAGTCCGCGGGCATCAGGCGGCGACCCCAGCCGCGTTTGTTCGGGTCGTCGCAAAGTGGCCGGGTTGCCACAACCCGGGGGAGGCACCATGACCGCCCAATCGCCGATGGAGAAGTCGGGCTCTTCGGCCAGCCATGTGCTTGGCCGCAAGATGGACAGCATTCCCTTCAGCTCCTACCAGGTCTTGATCATCTTCATCCTCGCCCTCGTAGGCTTCATCGAGGGTTACGATCTGTTTATGACCGGCTCGCTGATAGTGCTGGCCAAGGCGCCGTTGCATCTGACCGGGACCGATATCCAGTGGCTGCTCCTCGGCCCCGCCATCATGGGGACCATCGGCGGCTTCGGCTTCTCGGCGGTCGGCGACCAGTTGAGCCGCAAGGCCATGCTGGTGATCGGCGTGATTGCGACGACGTTCTTCACCCTTCTGATCCCGTTCGTGCAGAATGCCGAGCAACTGCTCATCCTGCGGGCGTTGACCGGCCTTGGCGCCGGCGGCGTGTGGTCGGCGGTTTTCCCGATCGCCGCCGAATTGATGCCGGCGCAGCACCGCCGCACCTACGGCGCGATCTACGAGATGGCGCTGGCCTCCTCGTTCACCGTCTTGCCGTTCGTCGGCGGCCTGCTTGCCGGCAATCCCGATGCGTTCCGGTTGCTGGCCTTGCCGGGCGGACTTGCGGTGCTGGTCGTGCCGGCGATCGTCTATTTCCTGCTGCCGGAGAGCCCGCGCTGGCATCTGCGGCGCGGCGAGGCGCGAATCGCGGTCGACGTTGTCAACCAGATCATCAGGCGGTCCGGCAATCGGGTCTCGCCGCTGACCGCGGCGGAGCTCGGCGACGTTCGCGCGCCCGGTCGCGAGACGCTGCCGCCCTACTGGGCCTTGTTCGCGAAGGGCCAGCTGCGGTGGACCGCGGTCGGCGTGATCACCGGCACCTGCGCCGCCTCCGCTGCTTTTATGACTGCGGCGCTGCTGCCGAAGGCGCTGACCAACCAGGGTTATGCCGTCAGTGTGAGCCTGGGGATTACCTCGATCATCTATGCGACGAGCTTTGTCGGGAAGGGGTTCACCGGCTGGCTGATGGAGATCATCGGCCGGCGCTGGACAATCTTCTATGTGATGGCCGGGTCGCTGCCTGGATTCTGCCTGATGCTGCTTTCACATACGGCGGGAGAATACGCCCGCATGTTGATGATCGCGGGCGGCCTGATCATCGGCTTTACGGTGGTGTCGGCGTTCAGCGCGACCCGGGTCTATCTGTCCGAGCAGTTCCCGACGGCATTGCGCGGCCGCGGCCACCTCTTCGGCGAGTCGGTCGGCCGGATATTCGCCGGCGGCCTGCTGCCGTTTTTCATGGCGCCGCATACCGGCTCGCCGACGATCTTCTTCGGCACGATGCTGCTGTTTGCCGCAATCGGCGCCGTCGTTCCGATCGTGTGGGGCAAGGAGACGATCGGCCAGATCGAGGTGATCGCATCCGAACGGGCGATGGAACCTGCCTGAAGAGCGGCTCGGCCGCCTCCGCACTTTGCGGATGACAGACTGCCAGCGATACGCTGGCGTTAGCTAAGTCGAACCACGCGGTTCGATGGGGAGTTGCGCGAACGGCCGAAATCGGCGCCGAGCCGCCGACGCAGCTACGGGCAACGGTGTCCGCAGTTGCCCATTTGCGGTCACTCGTTGCGATCAACGGCGATGGCCTATGATGCACTTTTGCGACATTCGTTCGACGCCTACTTCGAGCGCATCATAGGCTCCCATGCGTTATCTTTCGCGCGTACTATGCGCCGAAGACGAGCGCCGGAACGATACGATGGACATTGGGGGCTGGCTGCGGGGGCTCGGGCTGGAGCGATACCAGCAGGCTTTCCGCGAGAACGAGATCGACCTGCGCGTCCTGCCGGAGCTGACGGCCGACGATCTGAAAGAACTTGGCGTCGCCGCGATCGGCCATCGCCGGCTACTGCTGAAAGCGATCGCTGATCTTGCGGCCGGTGCCGGGCGTACCGCGGCGGAGGACGTGCCGGCTGCGTCCCCTGCGAACGCCACAGCCGAGGCCGAGCGGCGCCAGCTGACGGTGATGTTCTGCGATCTGGTCGGTTCGACCCCGCTGTCGACGCGCTTCGATCCCGAGGATCTGCGCGAGATCGTCGGCGCCTACCATCGCCGCGTCACCGACACCGTCGGCCGCTTTGGCGGCTTTGTCGCCAAGTATATGGGCGACGGCGTGCTGATTTATTTCGGCTATCCCGAGGCGCACGAGGACGACGCCGAGCGCGCGGCCCGCGCCGGGCTCGCGGTCATCGACGCGGTCGGCCGGCTCGCCACACAAGAGCCGTTGAACGTGCGGCTCGGCATCGCCACCGGCCTCGTCGTCGTTGGCGATCTGATCGGCGCGGGTGCGGCGCAGGAGCGGGGCGTCGTCGGCGAGACGCCAAACCTCGCCGCCCGTCTGCAGGCGCTGGCCCGGCCGGGCACCTTGGTCGTTGCCGACAGCACCCGGCGACAGATCGGCACGCTGTTCGAGATCAAGGATCTCGGCCCCCAGCCGCTCGCCGGTTTTGGCGAGCCACAGCCTGCCTGGCGGGTAGCCGGCGAGAGCGGGGTCGTCAGCCGCTTCGAGGCATTGCGTTCGGGGACCACACCGCTGGTCGGCCGCGACGAGGAGCTCGACCTCTTATTGCGGCGCTGGCAGCAGGCGAAGTCCGGCGAAGGGCGGGTGGTGCTGATCTCCGGCGAGCCGGGCATCGGCAAATCGCGCCTGACCGCGGCGCTGTCGCAACGCATCGAGAGCGAGCCGCACAGCCGCCTGCGTTATTTCTGCTCGCCGCACGATCAGGAGAGCGCGCTCTACCCCTTTATCGGTCAGCTGGAACGCGCCGCAGGGTTTACCCGCGACGACACGGCGACGATAAAACTGGACAAGCTGGAGGCGCTGCTCGGCGACGGGGCGGATTCGGGCGACCTCCGTTGATCGCCGAGATGCTGTCGCTTTCCGGCGGCGAGCGCTTCCCGCCGCTCGACCTCAGCCCGCAGCGCAAGAAAGAGCGGACATTGGCGGCGCTGCTGCGGCAGCTCCAGGCGCTGGCGTGGCGGCAGCCGGTATTGATGATCTTTGAGGACCTGCATTGGATCGATCCGACCTCGCGCGAGCTGCTCGACCTTACGGTCGAGAAGATCACGGAGCTGCCGGTGCTGCTCGTCGCAACCTACCGGCCCGAGTTCCAGCCGCTCTGGGTCGGAGGGTCGCAGGTGACGGTGATCGCGCTGAACCGGCTCGGCCGCGACGAAGGGGCGACGCTCGTGCATCGGCTCGCCGGCAATCTCGGGGCGCTGCCGCCGGATATTGTCGACGAGATCGTCGAGCGCACCGACGGGGTGCCGCTCTTTGTCGAGGAATTGACCAAGGCGGTGGTCGAGGCCGGCGCCGATCGCGGCCATGTGTCGATAGCCGCCGTTCCGCCGTCGTCGCTCGCCGTGCCCGCCACCTTGCACGCCTCGCTGCTGGGGCGCCTCGACCGGCTTGGCCCGGCGGCCAAGACTGTGGCGCAGGTCGGCGCCGCCATCGGGCGCGATTTTTCCCATGAGCTGCTGGCAGCGGCAGCCCAGCTCGCCGAGCCCGACTGCAGGAGGCGCTGCGCCGCCTCGTCGAAGCGGGCCTCGTCTTTCAGCGCGGCGTGCCGCCAGCGGCCGAGTATCTGTTCAAGCACGCGCTGGTCCAGGACACCGCCTACAGCACCTTGCTGCGCGGCCCGCGCCAGGCCCTGCATCGCCGCATCGCCGAGGCGTTGGAACAGCGCTTTCCGGACACTCGTCGAAACCCGGCCGGAGATCCTCGCGCATCACTAGCGAAGGCCATGCCCGACAAGACGATCGCCTATTGGCACCGCGCGGGCAAATTGTCGGTCGCCAAATCAGCCGTGCGTGAGGCGAGCGCGCAATTACGCCGGGGCCTCAGCCTGTTGGACGGGTTACCCGAAACTCGCGAGCGCAAACAGCTGGAGCTCGATATCCACGTCACCTTGACCGCAGCGCTGATGGCCGGCAAGGCTACGCCAACCCCGAAACCGTCGCTGCGCTGGAGCGAGCAAATCGGCTCGTGACCGAGACCGAGGCAGTCGGGACCCCGCTCCATTTCTCCGTCCTTTATGGGCTTTGGGTCTCTTACATTCGCCGCTGGGCCTGTCGCCGCCGGTCTCTAGCACGCCACCAACTTCCTGTCGTCCGCCCAATCGCAACCCTCGTCCGGCCCGCTCCTGGTCGGCCATCGCACCCTGGCTTGGTCTTTGATCCCTAGCGGCGATTACCCTGCAGCCCTCGCGCATCTCGAAACGGCCGCGTCGTTTATCGGCCCGACGAGCATCGAAATTCCGCCTTTCACTACGGGCAGGACATCGGGGTCAGCGCCTTTGTCCAGTTGTCCTGGGCGCTTTGGCATTGCGGCTATCCTGACCAGTCCGCCCGAGCCGCCGATCGTGCGCTCGCATTGAGCCGGGAACTGGGGCATGCCCACACCCTTGCCCACGCCCTTTATATCGCTGGGATGGCCGCGGTCTTCGCCCGAGATGTCGCCACTGTCTACTCCCGCAGCAACGATTGCGTGGCGCTCGCGAGCGAACACGGGTTCGCCGAATGGGCGGCCCGTGCCGGATTCTCCAGGGCTGGGCCGACGCTCAAAGGGGTGAAGCGACGACGGAAATTGCCCTTATCCGCGACGGTATGGCCGCACTCGAGGCGACCGGTGCCCGCTTACACACACCGTTACACCGCACGCTGCTGGCTGAGGCGCTGGCGCTTGCCGGAAAAATCGAGGAAGGCCTTGCCACCCTGGACGATGCATTGGCAAAAGCGGCCATCTCCGGCCAGAGGGGCTGGGACGCGGAAATTCATCGCTTGCGTGGCGAACTCACCGCTCGCTTGCCATATCCCGATCCGGCCAAGACCGAGGATTCGTTCCGCACCGCCCTGGCGATCACCCGCGAGCAAGGCACGCGCGGCTACGAATTGCGCGCCGCCACGAGCCTCGCCCGGCTGTGGCGCGAGCAGGGCCGGCGAGGCGAGGCGCGCGACCTGCTCGCGCCCCTCTACGCCTCGTTCACCGAGGGCTTCGACACCGCCGACCTGAAAGACGCGAAGGCCCTGCTCGATCAGCTGGCGTGAGCCAGCCGCCGACCTGTCCGCGGTTTGGTGCGGATGACCGTTTCGTCCGCAACTCGATGATCCTGCGCGCGGCTACAAACGTCCCTTGAGCGCGTAGCATCGCGGTTCCAGCGCGGCAAAGTCGAGATGTAGGTCTGCTAACGGGAAGGGTTTCGGATGCCGGCCGGGCGCGAGCGATCGAGCCGGGTAAGAGGTCCGGCGTCCGAAAGCCTCCGATGAAGGAACCCGCGGGAAGGCGGTGAAAGCTTGGCCGTCTATGGGGATTTGGCGCCGGAGCGGCTGTGGCCGGGGGTAGTTTTGCGAAGCTCGCCGTGAGCTGAGCGGCGCCGATGACGGCGGACTGGCCGCTGCTGCTGCCCACGATGGCCTGATTGAGGCCTGGTTGGCGATGTCGTGTTGGCGTTCGCAGGCACGAGGGTAAAATGGCCGGGACGCCGGGAACGGAATGTTCTGGCGAACGGATGCTGCCAGCTGACGAGAAGGAAAGTCATCGGATCACGTCCTGATGTCGGCGGCGGCGGGCGGGCCGCGCGGTGCGGCGCCGCGCGCGAAGGCCTCGACAATGATCATGCGGCCGCCACAGCACGGGCATAGCGGGCGATGATCGGGCGTGGCGTCGTGATAGGCTGTGTCGTGCGTTGCCGGCGGCTCGGCCAGCGGCATTGGGGCGGCCATTAGCTCCCTGGCGCGCGCGATGTTGGCTTTGCAGCTGGCGCTCGCCAGCAGCCCGTAGTGGCGGATGCGTGAAAGCCCTTCGGCAGAACGTGGAGCAAGAAGCGCCTGATAAACTCGTCGGTGCCGAGCGTCATTGTGCGATACCGCGCCTGCCCGTTGCGGCGATAATCCTTGTAGCGGAAGGTCACGCCGTGCTCGTCGAACGCGACGAGCCGGCTGTTCGCGATGGCGACGCGGTGCGTGTAGCGGGCAAGATAGGCAAGCACCGCTTCCGGCCCGGCGAAGGGCGGCTTGGCGTAGACAAACCAGTTCTTCTGCCGCAGCGGCGCGAGATGCCCGGCGAAGGCCTCGCGACGACAGAGACCGGCGATCTCGCCAAAGAACGCCAGCCGGCCCGCTGCGTGGGCGTCGGCGAGCGCGGCCAGGAAGAGCCGCCGGAACAGACGGGAGAGCACCCGCACCGGCAGCAGAAAGCCGGGCTTGCAGCGCACCCAGCGCGTACCGTCGAGCGATATGCCGCCGCCCGGCACGATCATGTGGACGTGCGGGTGGTGGGTCATTGCCGAGCCCCAGCTGTGGAGCACGGCGGTCGCGCCGATGCGCGCGCCGAGGTGCTTGGGATCGACGGCGATCGTCAGCAGCGTCTCGGCGGCCGTGCGGAACAGCAGGTCGTAGACGACGGCCTTGTTCTGGTAGGCGATCGGGGCGATCTCGGCCGGCAGCGTAAAGACGACATGGAAATAGCCGACCGGCAGCAGATCGGCCTCGCGCGCCGCGAGCCAATCCTGCGCCGCCGCCCCCTGACACTTGGGGCAGTGGCGATTGCGGCACGAGTTGTAGGCGATGCGGCTGTGGCCGCAATCTTCGCAGCGCTCGACATGCCCGCCGAGCGCGGCCGAACGGCACTTCTCGATCGCCGCCATGACCTGGAGCTGCTCCAGGCTCACATGTCCGGCATTGGCCCGGCGCCAGTCGGCCCCATGGCGATGAAAGATATCTGCAACCTCCAGCCTCGGGCGGCGCACGGCCGCCGGCTAGGCCTCGGGTCGCTGCCTCTTGTCGATCAATGGTGCGAGCCGGTCGAGCGGGCTGGTGACGGCCCGGATCGTGGTATTGGCAACGCGGGTGTAAAGTGCCGTGGTGTCGAGCTTGGCGTGGCCGAGGAGCGTCTGGATCACGCGGACATCGACGCCTTGCTCGAGCAGGTGGGTGGCAAAGCTGTGCCGCAGCGTGTGCGGCGACACACGCTTGTTGATCCCTGCCGCCTGGGCGGCGGCGCGGACAACGCGGCAGAGCTGGCGGGCCGACAGCGGCTCGACCGGGTTGCGGCCGGGAAACAGCCAGCCTCCCGGCAGCAACAGGCTGCGCCGTCGTCCTGCGCGCCACCAGGCACGCAACAATTCGAGCAGCTGCGGCGACAGCATCGCGTGGCGGTCCTTGCCTCCCTTGCCGCGCTCGACGCGCAACAGCATGCGCTCGGAATTGATGTCGCCGACCTTCAACGCGACGACTTCCGAGACGCGCAGCCCGGCGCCGTAGGCAGTGGCGAACGCCGCCTTGTACTTCGGCGCCGATGCCGCCTGCAGCAGCAGCGTCACCTCCTCGACGCTGAGCACCACCGGGATGCGTCGCGGCTGCGGCACGACGGTGAGCCGCCGCGCCAGATCCGGTCGGTCGAGCGTCACCGTGAAGAAAAAGCGCAAGGCCGAGACCGCGCTGTTGATGCTTGGCGGCTGCATGCCGCTTTGCGTTTGGTGCAGTTGGTAGAGACGCAGATCCTCCGCTGTCGCCGTGTCGGGCGACCGGCCAATAAAGGCCGCGAATGCTCGGACGTTTCGCATTGGTCGCGGAGCGTGTCCCCTTGAAGCGCGCACGGTCATGTCTTCGATCATGCGCGCCCGCAGTGGGCGATGGGCAAACGTGCAGTTTGGCGCTCATCGGGCTCTCCCGAGCTGAAGGTTGCTGGCCCTTCAATGCTCCGGGATCGGATGCCCCGATCGTCACGCCCTTCCGGTCACCACGCGCTCAAAAACGCGCCGCAGATCACGCCAACCCCTCCCGCGAAACGGGTTCGTTCTTCGGCGCGAAGCCGTCGCCCGCGCGGATCCGGCGTGGTCTGCCTAAGCCAGCGTCAGCTCGCGGTAGCCGTCTGCCACGACAGCTTCGCAACGTTCGCGGAACTTGGGGTGGCCGCCGCTGTAGCGCATGATCCGGCGCACCTGCTTGCCCTCGACATTGCGATTGATGCCGGTCATCCACGAGTCGACCTCGGTGAACAGTAAGCCCTCGCTCGACGCAATGACGTGGTCGGTCCAGGCCTGGGCGCCCGCCGCGGTCGCCTCGACGCGGCTCAGTCCGCGGTCGCGCGCAAAGCGGATCAGTTCGGTCACCCAATCGGCGCTGTATTCGGCAGCGCGCGGAAAATTGCCGAGCCCGGCATGCGGACCCATCACCATCAGCATGTTGGGAAAGCCGTCCACCAGGATGCCGAGAAAGGTCTGCGGCCCGTCCCTCCACTTGTCCTTTAGCGACACCCCGTCGACACCCCGGATGTCGATGCGGTCGAAACTGCCGGTGATCGCGTCGAAACCGGTCGCGTAGATGATGATGTCGAATGGGTATTCCGCATCGCTGGTCTTGATGCCGGTCGGGGTTATGCGCTCGATCGGGGTCTCGCTGAGATCCACCAGTTTGACGTTGGGCTGGTTGTAGACCTCGAAATAGCCGCTCTCCAGCGGCACACGGCGGGTGCCAAAGCCGTGGTTTTTCGGGATCAATTTCTCGGCGACCACCGGATCCTTGACCCGCTCGCGGATCTTGCGCGCAAGGAAGTCGGACATCAGCGCATTCGCCCTACGGTCCGTCAGGATGTCACGGAAATTGCCCATCCAGATACCGAAGCCGGGCTCCCCGTAGAGCTTCTCCCAAAAGGCGTCGCGCTCTGCTTGTGTCACCTCGAGGGCCGCGCGCGGGTCGGTCACATGAATGAAGCAGCCAAAGGTCTCCTGGCAGCGGGCAAAGATCTCGGCATAATTGGCCCGGATCCCGCGCATCTCCTCTTCGCCGATCCTGGCATTATGCAAGGGCGCGGACCATTGCGGGGTGCGCTGAAAGACGGTCAGATGGCCGGCGGTCTTGGCGACTTCAGTGATGGTCTGGATGCCGGTCGCTCCGGTACCGATCACCGCGACCCGCTTGCCCTCAAAACGAACCGATTCCTTCGGCCAGTAATGGGTGTGGCAGGATTGGCCATGGAACGTCTCGACGCCGGGGATGCGCGGCATGGTGGCCGCGGACAGCACGCCGACGGCGGTGACCAGAAAGCGCGCCGTGTAACGGCGGCTATCCTCCAGCACGACGTCCCAGCGGCGCGTGTTTTCCCGGTAGTGAGCGGCGCCGACCCGGCTGTCGAATTGGATGTCGCGACGCAGGTCGAACTTGTCGGCGACATAGTTCAAATAGCGCTCGGTTTCGGGCTGCCCGGCGAAGTGCTCCTCCCAGTCCCATTCGTCGAGCAATTCCTGCGAAAACGAATAGCCGTAGGTCCAGCTCTCCGAATCGAAGCGGGCGCCGGGATAGCGGTTCCAATACCAGGTGCCACCGACCCCGGTGCCGGTCTCGAACACCCGCACGGTCAGCCCAAGCTCGCGCAATTTGTACAATTGGTAGAGACCGGAAACGCCGGCGCCGATGACGATGGCGTCAAAGTCAGTGGCCCGGTCGGCCATTGCGCCATTGCGTATCGCCCGAGAGGCGCTCTTTGCTTCCGTCCTCGGGTCAGAGTTACCGATGAGTTGTGGCATGGCAGTTCTCGCCTTTCAGACAACTACCGGACGTACCCGTTCATCACCCTTTGCCGTGCATTGCGGACCACCCTCGCCCGCTTCGCTGTACGCGAGTGAGCGCGACCAAACGACCGTTTGGTTCTGAGCGAGGCTATGCCCACACCCGGGGTCTGTCAATGCAAGAGCGGACAGCATTCTGGCCCGCTCCCACAATCCCGCGTCAGTTCATACCGTAAAAGCCCAGCGCGCCGCCGGCCATCACCTGATGCCTCGCCTCGGGCGACAACGGTCCGAGCCGCTCGCGGACCATGTCAGGCGCACCCGGGAAGAACCCGTCCTGATGCGGATAATCGGTCGCCCACATGATCTTGTGCGGGCCGATATAGTCGGCCAGTACGGCGATGCTGTTCTCGACCGGCTCGAACGAGATCCAGCAGTTGCGCTGAAACAGCTCGCTTGGCCGCATCTTTGGGGCGGTCTCGTTAAAGCCGTGGTCGTCGAAATGCCGGTCCATGCGGTCGAGCCAGGGCGCCATCCATCCGCCGCCCGACTCGAGGAACGCAACGCGCAATCGCGGGTGACGGTCGACCACGCCGCCCCAGATCACGCTCATCGCCGCCAGCATCATTTCCATCGTGTGGCTGATCATGTGCCGTGCCGCGCGGTCCGCAGCGAAGCGGTCAACGCCGACGGTGGGCATCGCGTTGGTCGAGCCCTCGTGAAAGCCGATCGAGAAATCGAGTTCCTCGGCCATTGTCCAGAACGGCTCGTACATCGGATCGCTGATCATTTTGACGCCGTGATACGGGTTCGGCCGCAGGAACCCGCCGCGCATCCCGAGCGCTTCGCGCGCGTAGCGCATCTCCTCGATCGCCAGGTCGACTGACTGCATCGGCAGCATCGCGACCCCGAACAGGCGGTCCGGATAGGGCTTGCAGTAGTCGGCGAGCCAGCGGTTGTAGGCGCGGCACATCGCGGCGGCGAGCTCGGGGTCCGCGACGGCGCCGGCGAACAGGCCAAGGCTCGGGTAGAGGAAAGCGGCGTCGATCCCGTCGGAATCCATGTCGACGATACGGGCATGCGGGTCGAACCCGCCCTTCTTCCCTTCGGCGTATTTCAGGGTATCGGGCTTGACCGCACCTTGCCGCACACCGACAGAACCGAGGCTGCCGATCCCCCGCGGATTGCCCAGCATTTTGCCTTCGACGGTGAGGCGTTCCTTGCCGTTCTCGTCGATCGTAAAGCGCGGGCGGCGCTCGCGGAATTTGGGATCGATGTATTCGTCCCAGAGATCGAGCGGCTCCAGAATGTGGCCGTCGGCATCGACTACGTCATAGGCGCGGGTCATCGACATTTCCTCCGATGCAATCCGATCGTGCGACATGGTAGCGCAGCCGCATCTGCGGCGCGAGGCCGAACGCAATGCTCAAATAGCAAACCTGAACGCTGATGGCCGCAGGGTCGTCGTCGCTGGTCTGCTCGGGCGGGTGCAGAGCGGCCGATAGCCTTGCAGACTATTTTGTAGAAAACCCATTATTTATATGCCAAATAAACCTCATCCACCGGTCGATCTTGTAATCATGATTGACACCCGCTCGATGACGTGGAGTAGTGGAGCTTGGCGAAGCATCGTGACGCGCTGAGGCTGAACGCCACCAAGAGAGAGCCCAAGATCGAAGGAGCCCAATCATGCCGCTGGATGTTGCCATAGCCCCGACTACCCTCACATCGACCCTCCATTACCTGAAGCGCGGCGCCGAAAAGCCGGCCTATTATCGCATCGAACCACCGCCCGGGGTGCCGCGCGCGAATGGCATCGACGATCCGCACGAGGTCACGATAGAGGACGCGCGCGGCCGCGAGTCCGAGTTCACGCTCGACCGCAACGGCTTCGCGCTGGTCAAGGCGCCAACCGCGGTATCCGATTTCTATGATCCCGAGCAAATCAAGCGCGTCTACTACCCCGAGGTCGAGCAACTCTTGAAGAACAAGCTCGGCGCCAGCCGCGTTTTTGTATTCGACCACAACGTGCGCAACGCCACGCGGGAAGGCTTGGCCAAGCCCTCGCGGCAGGTGCACAATGACCATACGGTGAACTCGGCGCCCCGCCGCGTGCGCGACCATCTCGGCGCCGATGCCGAGGAGCTGCTGAAGCACCGCTTCGGCATCGTCAATGTGTGGCGGCCGATCCGCGGTCCGGTGCAGGATTTGCCGCTGGCGCTGTGCGACGCGCGCAGCTTTACCGACGACGATCTGATCGCCAGCGATCTCGTCTACGCCCATGTGCGCGGCGAGACCTCACGGGTCGAGTATAACCCGAAGCATCGCTGGTACTATTTCTCGGACCAGCAGCCCAACGAGGTGCTGTTCATCCGGGTCCACGATAGCGCCAATGACGGCCGTGCTCGCCTGTCGTTCCACACCTCTTTCGAGAACCCGCTGACCCCCGGCGCGCCGCCGCGGGAAAGCATCGAGGTGCGCACCTTGGTGTTCTTCCCGCCGTCTGCCTGACCCCGTTCTTCCGACCGGGCCGCCTTGCTCCGAGTGCGTTCGGGGCAAGGCAGAGGGTTGAGCGGACTAGCTTATCGGATCGCGCCGCCGACGCGGTGTCGGGAGGTCTTCGTTGAGCGGGAACTAAGTCACTCCCGATAGACGTCGCCGCGCGTCATTACGAAGGCCACGCGCTCGAGTACGGACACGTCGTCGAGCGGGCTCGAATCCACCGCGATGACATCGGCCGATTTGCCGGGCGCGATCGTTCCAACTTCGTCGGACAGGTCGAGCAGCTTGGCGGCATTGACCGTCGCTGCTTTGATCGCTTCGCGGGAGGGCATCCCTGCTTCGACCATGTAGCCGAACTCGCGTGCGTTCTGTCCGTGCGGCCCCACACCCATATCGGTGCCGAACGCGATCGTCACGCCGGCCTTGTGCGAGCGGGCGAGGGCCTCCTTGATCTTGACGCCGACGATCATCGCCTTCTCGATTTGCGCTGGCGTCAATACGCCGTCGCCCTGCGCCATCTGCAAGACCGTGACGCCGGCAATGATCGTCGGCACATGAAACGCGCCTTTGGCGAGGAACAGCTCGAGCGAGCGAGCGTCGAGGAAGCTCCCATGCTCGATTGAGTCGACACCGGCTTCGAGCGCCGCGTTGATGCCGGCAGCGCCGTGCGCATGGGCGGCGACGCGCCGGCCCAGGCGATGGGCCGTTTCGATGATCGAGCGGATTTCCTCGTCAGTGAATTGCTGGTCGAGGCCGGCCTTGATGTTAGAGAGCACGCCGCCGGTCGCTACAAACTTGATCGCGTCCGCGCCATGGCTGACCTGGCGGCGCACCGCGCGGCGACATTCGTCAACGCCGTCGCAAATTCCCGAGGTTGATTGCACGCAAGCGCAAACGTCGTGGCGATAGCCATAGGTCTGGCCGTGACCGCCGGTAGGCGAGAGAATGGCGCCGACGCAAAGAATTCGCGGCCCGGCAACCTTCCTTTCGGCGATGGCGGCCCGCAATGCGAAAATAACATCGGGATTACCAGCAGCACCGACGTCGCGCACGGTAGTGAAACCGGCGCCCAGGGTGACGGCCGCGTGATACGCCGCATTGAAGCCGACCTTGGGGTCGGAATCTTCGACCTTGCGCAGTCTGGATTCCCGGTCGAGCTGCGATGTCAGGTGCACATGGCAATCGATCAGCCCGGGAAGGACGAATTTCCGGCGCAGATCGATCAGCTCACCGCCCGGAGGCGGATCAACGAAGCCGTCCGACACCGCTTTGATCCGCTCCCCGTCGATCAGAATGCTCTGCTCGGACTTGGGCGGCATGTCCGGGTCGGCGAGCAAAGAGCCGGCATGGATAACCCTGACCTTCGCGGACCTTGTTGAATTGTTTGCCATGGTCTCGCCGTCTGAAATCGACGAATATTGCGTTCGACAGCTCCATCAGGACATCTGTCAGATCAGGGGTCAAGGCCTCGGCGGGGATACGCGGCGCTCGCCAGCTTCGGCGACGGCGGCGAGCCCCGGCGGCGGACGGCGCATCAGGGATGCGGCGGCGTGTCTGGCCGGCTAAGATCAAATTGCCGATAAGTCAACAGATCGACCAAAAAAGTTAGGGGGAAATGCGATGTTGGCCTGGCTGCGCGATCTGACCTCACGGGAACGCCGGACGATGCTCGCCTGCTGGGGCGGCTGGACCTTGGACGGCTTCGATCAACAGCTGTACAGCTATGTCGTACCCACGATCATTGCGGTATGGGGCATATCGACCGGCGCCGCCGGCACGATCGGCACAGTCACCGTCGTGACCTCGGCGTTCGGGGGCTGGTTCGCCGGCTCTCTCGCGGACCGCTTCGGCCGCGTGCGCATGCTGCAGATCGCGATCCTGTGGTACTCGATCTTCACCTTCCTGTGTAGCTTCGCGCAAAACTTCGAGCAGCTGTTCATCCTGCGCGGCTTGCACGGGCTTGGCTTCGGTGGTGAGTGGGCTACCGGCGCGGTACTGATGGGTGAGGTCATCCGCGACAAATATCGCGGCCGCGGCGTCGGCTTCGTGCAGACCGGCGCGGCGGTTGGCCCGGGCCTGGCGGCGCTCGTCTACGCCGGCCTGTTCGCTATTCTGCCCGAAACGATCGCGTGGCGGGCGTTATTCGCGGTCGGCATCTTGCCCGGCCTGTTTGTGCTATGGATCCGCCGCAGCATTCCGGAATTGGAGGCGTTTACGGAGCGGCGGCGCAGCACCGCGCAGCCTGGGATCGGTCACCTGCTCGCGGCGTTTCGCGGGCCGTATCTGTGGCTGACGATAAAAGTATCGCTGATGGTCATGGGGGCGCAGGGCGGCGTCTGGGCCGTCGGGTTCTGGATGCCGACCTATCTGCGCACGGTGCGCCATCTATCGGCCTCCGGCACCGGGCTGTTCGTCGCGGTCCAGGCATTCGGGGCGCTGATCGGCTTTGTGATCGGCGCCTATCTAGCCGATGCGATCGGCCGTAAATGGACGTTCATGATCTCGGCCATCGCGACGATCATCATGGTGCTCGTCTATCTTTACGTGCCGGTCGGCTACACCGGTCTCCTGCTCCTCGGGATCCCGCTCAACACGGCGATCCTGATGAAGTTCGCACCGATGGGCCCGTTCATGACGGAACTCTACCCGACCAGCATCCGCGGCACCGGTCAGGGTTTCTGCTACAATGCCGGCCGGGCGGTCGGTTCGGTGTTCATGACCGCGATCGGCTTTGCGACGGTGATAATGCCGCTGGGGGCGGCAATTGCGCTGTTCTCGACCTTGGCCCACGTGCTGATGATCGTGATGCTGTTGCTGCTTCCGGAGACGCGCGGCCGCGCCATCGCGGACCTTGAGCCCGAGGCGCCGGGCGCGGCGGCGTATCCTTCCCGGCCAGCCGTCGGCCGCAGCTAGCATCGGTGCTACGCCATCGTCAGCACCATCCGGAAGCGCGCGTCGCCCCGCATCATTCGCGCATAGGCCTCGGGCGCGCGCGCGAGCGGCATGGTCTCGATCATCGGACGGACGCCCGTCAGGACGCTGAAAGCGAGCGTGTCCTGCGAGTTGATCGACGCGCCGGCGGCATGACCCACGACGCTGCGGCTCGCGCCAATCAGTTGCAGCGGCGTGACCTGGATCGGCTCAGGGTCGACGCCCACCACGATGAGCCGGCCGCGCACCGCGAGCCCGTCGATCGCCGGCGTCATCGCCTTGGCGCTGGTGACGGTCGCCAGCACGGCCCGGGCGCCGCCGAGGCGGTTGAGCGCCGCAGCCACGTCCTCTGTCGCGTTATCGATAAAATGGTGCGCGCCGAGCTTGCGGGCGAGCGCCTCCTTGTCGGCGCCGCGCGCGATCGCGACGGTGCGGAAGCCCAGCTTGTTCGCGAACTGCACCCCGAGATGGCCGAGGCCGCCGATACCCAGGATCGCGACCACGTCGCCCGGCATCGCGCCGCTATGGCGCAGCGCATTGAAGGTCGTGACCCCGGCGCAGAGCAGCGGCGCGGCGTCGGCGTCGCCAAGTTCGTCGGGGATCGCAGCGAGCGCGTCAGCGGGGGCCACCATCGCCTCGGCATAGCCGCCGTCGTACGAGATGCCGGGAATGCGCAGGTTGCGGCAATCGATCAGCCAGCCGCGCCGGCACGGCTCGCAATGCCCGCAATGCCCTCCAAACCAGCCGACACCGACGCGCTGCCCGGCGCTCCAGCCGACCACGCCCGCGCCGACTGCGTCGATCACGCCGGCGATCTCGTGCCCGGGGATGCGCGGGAAGGAGAGTCCGGGCCATTGCCCTTCGACGGTGAGACTGTCGCTATGGCACACGCCGCAAGCCTCGATGCGGACGCGAACCTCGCCCCGCGACGGCTCGGGCGCGTCGCGCTCGACGAGTTCAAGCGGACCGCCCGCCCGCGCCACCTGCACCGCCCGCATTTTTGCCATCGCTGCCTCCTGGCTAGGTCGAACTTCCCGGTTCCATCACCTCCCCCGACGCCGGCTTTTGGCGCCGTGCGCCGATTGCCCCAATCGCGTCAGATGACACCCCCTACATCAAAACGCCTTGCACGATCCGTCGCACTCATCGGGGAAGAGGCTGTGGCCACAGCCGCAAGGGCCACGATGACCCGCGAGTTTGGTGTCGGCCGTCGGGGTGGGCTGCGCGGGCAGCTTCTCCCGCCGCAACTCGTCCATGCGAGCACGGATCGTCTCGAAATCATCGGCTGCGCGGGGCCGCGGCATCAAATCCTCCCGGTCCCGCAGCGACATGCGTTAGCTCCGTTCGCCAATCAGGGTCTCCTTTGGGGCGCAAAACGGCCGTTCCCAATCTCGCGCCGTTAACGCGTCCGAGGCTCTCGGTGTCAAGCGCCTTGTAGACGCCGCCTACCGCATCCGACGTGACGGATGCGCTGCCGATCAAGGCCATCAACTATCTGATTATACCTGCTGGCCCGTGGCGAGGCTCATGTCGGGAGCAAACGGGCCGGACTCGACAACGACGTCGCGGATCGTTCCGCCGTAGCGGTAAATGCCGTGGCGTTCCCACAATGCCCAATCGACCGGGGCGCGGCGATCGAGACCGATATCGAGCCCCTCGTGAAACCCGCCCGTCAGGGTCGGGCTGAGATCGTGCCACTCGCCGTTGTCGCTTCCATCAAGGACCAGCCGGCCGCGGCCGCGCCGCCTGCCGAGCGCCTCGAATTCGAGCGCAGCACTGCGTTCGCCCTCCGACACCGCAGGGCCGGCCAACGCGTAAAATCGGCCAAACCCGTTATAGGTGAGCCGCAGGGTTCGGTCCTCAATGTAAAGCACCAGACCGCCGGCGACGTCGCCGATCGCGAACAGCACGCCCTCGTCCGCGCTACCGTGCCGAAAGCGCGCGATGATGGTGAAATTTCGGTTGCCGATCAGAGGAGCGATTACATTGCGGTGCACGGTCTGGCCGTTCGGCAGAAACCGTCGCCGCCCGATGGCCGGAGGCCGCTGATGCGGCGGCACCTCCAGGAATTTTTGCGCCGGTGTACGGTTGTCGAGCGGATAGACCATGTTCGCCCACGCGGCCGCGTCGAAGGCCGCGACCAGCTCCTCGAGCTTTTGCGGGTGCTGGCGGCGCAAATCCATGCTCTCGGAGAAATCCTCGGCATGGGCGTGCAATGTCCAATTGTCGAAATCGATGGTCTCGCCGCGCTTCTGCAATGAGACCGCGACCCAGCCGTCGCGGTAATAGGCCCGGTTGGCCCAGCATTCGTAATACTGCTCGCTGCGCGGCGCCGGGGCATCCGCATCCCGCAGCACCGGCGCCAGGCTCTTGCCCTGCATCGGCTGGGCAGGGTCGCCGTGCGACGTTTCCAGAGCCGGCACGCCCGCGAGATCCAGCAGGGTCGGCATCACGTCGATTACATGGCCGAACTGGCTGCGGACGGCCCCAAAATCCTTCAGCTTGTCGGGCCACGAGACGACGAAGCTGACGCGCCGGCCGCCGCCGCCAGTGTAGGTCTTGTAGGACGGAAAGGGAGTATTGGAGACCTGCGCCCAACCCATCGGATAAACGGCGGATCCCCGTCCGGTGCCGATCCAAGCCTCGCGCTCCAGATCGACCTCCACCGGCAATCCTGGCAGCCCGGCATAACGCCGGTTGAAATGCAGCGCGCCGGCGGGCCCGGCGGAGTTGGTGCCGCCATTGTCGGAAGTGAAGACAAAGATCGTGTTGTCGAGCTCGCCGAGCTCTTCGAGCAACGCCACGAGGCGGCCGATATTCTGGTCGGCGCAGTCAAGCATTGCGGCATAGGTTTCCATGTGCCGCGCAAAGAGCCGCTGCTGGTCGGCGGGAACATCGTCCCAGGCCGGCACCGCCGGATCACGCTCGGCAAGCCGGCTCCCCGCCGGGACCAACCCCATCGCCATCTGGCGCTGAAAGCGCGCGGCGCGGAGCGCGTCCCAGCCGGCATCGTACCGGCCGCAGTATTTCGCCAGATCTGCTTCCTTGGCTTGCAACGGCCCGTGCACGGCATTGTTGGCGACGTAGAGAAAGAACGGCCGGCTCGGGTCCTGGTTGCGGATCTCGGCGACGAAGCCGATCGCCTTTTCCATCCAATCGTCGGTCGCGTAGTAGCCCTCGGGATAGGCGTCGATCGGCGCGACGGTGTTGTTGTAGACGATGCGGGCTGGAAAGAAATACCCGGTCTCGCCTTCGAGAAACCCGTAGAAACGGTCGAAGCCGCGATGGGTCGGCCAAGTGGGATTGGGCGCTGCGCCATCGGTCGAATTGTGCCACTTGCCGACCGCGGCGGTCGCGTATCCGGCCGCGCGCAGGGTTTCGGCGATCGTCGGCGCGTCGAGCGGAATGTCCCCGAAATAGCCTGGGAAGCCCGGATTGTTGTTGGCCAGCCATCCGGTCGCCACCGAATGGGCGTTGATCCCGGTCAGCAAGGCGGCGCGCGCCGGCGAACAGATCGGATGCGTCGTATAGTGGCTAAACCGAATGCCCCGGCCGGCCAGCGCATCGATGTTGGGGGTGGCGATTTCCGAGCCGTAACAGCCGATATCCGCCCAACCCATATCGTCCATCAAGACGATCACGATGTTCGGCGACCCCGGCGGCGGGCGCACCGGCAAATTCCAATGCGGCTCCGATTCCTCGCGCGTTCGCCCGATCTTGCCGGGAAAGCCCGGATAGCCCCGTTGCTCGCTGGTAATGACGATGTCCTCCCGTTGCCCGCTACGCCACTGACGCGCGGCCTAGCGGATCCGATTATAATCAATTGTCGCAAACCGGTCGTGAGAACCTCGTCCGAAGCGTCGCCTTCCGACCCGTGAGCTACCGTCACTGCGCCGTTGTCGCCGCCTTCGCCAATAGATGGGACAAACCGACCCGCCGGCGCAACGAGGCCAAAACCTTCCCAGGCAATATGACCGAAGGTTTGCCGCCGCCGATGATCAGGGTGCCGGGCCCATTGAACAACATCACGCCCTTGCCGTTCGGGGCAAACGGTGCTCCTCGCGGCGTGATCAACAGGTCCTGCAGCCCCTCGTTCTCGAGGTCCCAGTTGCGTACCGGACCGGTGTCGAGATGGATGAAACCGGAATGCGGGTACCAGCCGACGCCGCCGCGCCGCATCGCGCGCGCCGTGGCCATCGCCTCGGCAAGCCTGGTGGGGAACCGCACATCGAGCGCGCGGCCGTAAAGATGCTGGCTGTTCTCGGCAACCCCGAAGGTGGTGCGGGCTAGCATCGCGTTGGTTTCGGGCGTGCGATAGGCCGACAGGATGACGGCACTGGTCTGGCCCGTAGCCGCCATGACGTTCGCGAGAAAGTCGATGACGCCGACGTCGATGCTGGTCATCCGACCGGAATGCTGATCGCGCAAGAAAACGCACAATTCATCCATCACCCGCGGGATCGGGCCATTGGCATCGCGATAGGCATCATCGAAAGTGCCACCTGTATGGGCATCGATAAGCCGCAATCGGGGCAACCCGCGCGCGACCGGCGTCGCCCATCCACGATAGGGTACCGCACTCAACAATGCAGCCGCCCGCAACAGGAAGCGCCGTCGGTTCATCGAGATATTTTAGGGCGGTGGATCACGCGGCCATCCGCCCGCGGTTACCGCGGCCGACACATTCTCAGTCCGATCCGTAGAGCTTTAGCTCCCGCACCCTCTCCTTGATCGCTGATAGATCGGCATTCGCCGTCAGCACACACGGATAATCGTGCCTTGTTCTCCCGCCACGGCCCTCCCATCGCCCCATGTTCTGCTTCGGGCGCGGACCGCAAAAATTTCTCCCTGAGCTGTGGGAAGGGCGCGCTCAATCGGCGGCGGCGTGTTCGCGGTGGCGTTCGTAGCGCCGGGCGGGGGTGTTGACGGGCTCGGTCAGCGGGGCGGCGGCGAAGGCGGCGGCTTTGCGGGCCGGCGGTGCATCGCCGTAGAGGGTGGTGCGCTGACGCGGCCTGCGGCCGATGCCGCGGATCAGCTCCTCCATCGCCTCGGGCGGCATCTCCTGGCCGTGCACGGCCCCGGCGGCGCGGGTGATGCTCTCGTTCATCAGGGTCCCGCCCATATCGTTGGCGCCGGCATCAAGGCAATAGGCGGCGCCGCCATAGCCCATCTTGACCCAGGAGGTCTGGATGTTGGTGATGACCGGGTGCAAGCGCCAGGCGTGCGACTGGCGTGCATCAGCACCGCCTCGCGCCAGGTGGCGCCGCGGCGGGCGCGGCCCTTCAGATAGATCGGCGTCTCCATCGGCACAAACGGCAACGGCACGAATTCGGTAAAGCCGCCGGTCTTCGCCTGCAACGCACGGATGCGCAGCAGGTGCCGCGCCCAGTGCTCGTAGCGGTCGACATGCCCGTACATGATCGTGACGGTGCTGCGCAGGCCGACGCCGTGCGCCGCTTCCATGACCTCGAGCCATTGGGCCGTCTTGATCTTGTCGGGGCAGATCACGGCGCGGACCTCGTCGTCGAGGATCTCGGCGGCTGTGCCGGGCAACGAGCTGAGCCCGGCCCCCTTCAGCTCGCGCAGGAAGTCGGGGAGCGTCCGGCCAAGGGTCTTGGCGCCCTGCCAGATTTCGAGCGGCGAAAAGGCGTGGACATGGATGTCGGGCGCCACCTCCTTGATCGCGCGGCACACCCCGAGATAGGTGGCCCCGGTATATTCGGGATGGATGCCGCCTTGCAGGCAGACCTCGGTGGCGCCACGCTGCCAGGCTTCTTCGACCCGCCGCTGGACCTCGGGGAGATCGAGGTTATAGGGCCGGCCGCGCAGATTTTCGCTGAGCTTGCCCTTGGAGAACGCGCAGAACTGGCAGCGGAAATAGCAGACATTGGTGTAGTTGATATTGCGGGTGACGACATAGCTGACGGTGTCGCCGTTGACCCGCCGCCGCAGCCGATCGGCCGCCTCGCAAACTTGCGCGAAGGCATCGCCGCGCGCCTGGAACAGCCGCACGATCTCGGCCTTCGGACAGAGCTTCGCCGGCCGCCGCTCGGTCGAGCACCGCGGCCAAAGGGTCGCCGGTGGAGGCCGGCCGTGTTTTCGTCTCAGCCGGCGGCTCGCTGCCTGAGCCAGCGACCCATGTATCGGGGCGGGCGAACCCCTCGGCGTCCATCGCCTGCAATACCGGGGTGCGCAATGCCGGATCGAGCCAGCGCTCGGGTTCGCGCGTGTAGCTGGGATAGATCGCGAGGCGCGGCACCAACAGCTTGCCGGCGGCGGCGGTCTGCCGCGCCAGATGGTCGAGCGCCGGCCACGGTGCTTCGGGGTTGACGTGGTCGCGGGTGACCGGTGACACGCCGCCCCAATCGTTGATCCCGGCGGCGATCATCTCGGCCAGCGCGCCGGGGTTCAGGTTTGGCGGCGCCTGGATGCTCATTTCGGGGCCGAAGACCAGCCGGGCGACGGCAATCGTCCATAGATGGTCGTCGAGATCCGGTTCGGGCGCATCGGCCATCCGGGTCCCGGGCTTGGCCCGGAAGTTCTGGATGATGATTTCCTGGATATGCCCGTAGCGGTCGTGCAGATCGCGCAGCGCCAGCAGCGACTCAATGCGCTCGCGCCGGGTCTCGCCGATGCCGATCAGGATGCCTGACGTGAACGGCGCCGCCGCCTCGCCGGCCATCCGGATCGTTTCGAGGCGCACCGCCGGGTCTTTGTCGGGCGAGCCGAAGTGGGGACCGCCGCGGCGTCGCAGCCGCTCGGAGGCGCTTTCGAGCATGATCCCCTGCGACGCCGATACCTTGCGCAGCATCTCGATGTCGGGGCGGGTCATGACCCCGGGGTTCAAATGCGGCAACAGCCCGGTTTCGCGCAGCACCAGCCCGGCCATCTCGGCGAGGTAGGAGAGGGTGGTCTCGTGGCCGAGCCGGTCGAGCGCCTCGCGCGCTGCGGCGTAGCGCAACTCCGGCTTGTCGCCCAAGGTGAACAGAGCCTCATGGCAGCCGGCCTCGGCTCCGGCGCGAGCGATCGCCAGCACTTCCTCGGCGCTCAGGTAAATCGGCTCGCCGAGGCGGGGCGGATGGGCAAAGGTGCAGTAATGGCACACGTCCCGGCACAGCTGGGTCAGCGGGATGAAAACCTTGGGCGAATAGGATACGAGCCCGCCATGTCCGGCGTCGCGCAGGGCCGCGGCGAGCGTCATCAACGGCCGCTGATCCCCACCTTCGGTATCGGCGAGCGCCAGGGCCGCGTCAGCGGAAAGACGCCGCCCCGTTCGGGCCTCTTCCAAAACGTCGTCGATCGTCATTCGCAAAACTCTCCTACAGGCGCTCCCCGGCGCGCAGCAATGGCGGCAGCATAGCACTCTCGGCCAGGAATGCGCGCGTGCGGGTCGAGGATGGCTGAAGCGCAAAGGCGGCGAGATCCTCGGGGTTGTCAATGTCGAGGGCGATCCCCGGCAGACGCAGCACGGTCGGCCTTATGCCTTGCGCTTCGGCGGCCCGCAGATGCGGGAAAAAGCTGTCGACGCCAAAACGCAGCGGCACCGCGTCGGGCGGCGAGCATAGGATCGCGTTCGAGCCGCCCTCGTCATGCGACGGAACGATCGTAAACGCCGGCGCTGGGCGGTGCGCCGCAACCAGCTGGCCGATCTCGTCGGCGGTGGCCAGGGGGATGTCGCCGGGCAAGGTCAGCATGCCTCCGCGACCTTCGGCCGTCAGCTTCCGCATTGCCGCGGTGACGGCGCCGGTATGACCGTCGCGGGCGCCGTCTTCGACGAGGCGCGCACCGTAGCGTAAGGCCAGCTGGCGCGCCGACGGGTCGACCGTGACGACGAGGAGGCCGGCGAGGCCCGCAGCGGTAGCCAAGGCCGTCAGCACATCTTCGAGCATCGCCAAAGCGAGCGACTGGCGCATCTCGGCCGGCAGCAACGGGGCGAGCCGCTCCTTGGCCCGATCCCGCTCCTTGACCGGCACGACCGCCCACAAATCCATCTGAGCCCGCATTTCCCGCAGTTATCAGGTGAGTCGGGCCGCGGTATCGGCAAAAAGTCGTATTGCACAAGCGACCTGGCCGGTCACCCGCATAGCCCGACGTTGATCGAGTTTATCCCGGACCAATTCTGATTTACAGCGGTCACCCGACGGGCAGGGCAAATCGGCGCCTCGGTCACTCCTGCGCCGAAGGGAGCCCCGCGATCACATTATTGCCACGACCGGCGGGATGCCCGAGAGAGCGATTGGCCGGCGGCGCAATATGGTCAGCGGCCGCCTCGCTCGCTGAAGGGTCAATGCACCGCGCTGGTGCCCCCGCCTCCGTAGACGGCGAGAGTTGGATTTGCCGTGGCGCTTGCGGCCACCCCGGCCGCCAGAGGCTGGACCGCGACGGCCGCTACCCCGGCTTGCCTCATGCCTAACTCCTCGGCGGCGCGTGGCGACAGATCGATAATGAAGCGGCGATTATAGGGGCCGCGATCATTGATTTTGACGATCACCGAGCGCCCGGTGTCGAGACTGACCACCTTGGCGCAGGACCCGAGCGGCAATGAGCGATGGGCTGCGGTGGGGGTGACCGTGTCGAGCGGTTCGCCGCTCGAGGTGCGATTGCCGACCAGACCGTACCAAGCCGCTTGTCCGATCTCCGATGTCCCGGCCGGATGCATCGCACCCCAATCGGGATTGAACAGGCCGCCGCCAACATCATCGAAGCGCCGCGAAGCCAGGTGCTGATAGCGGGTCCGCCCGCCGTGACGAAAGGCCGCCCGCATCGTTGCGCGCGCGTGTGCGACCCGGTGGGGAGCCCGCGCTTTTCCGGGTCGATTTTCCGATTGTTCAGGTTCGAGGTTGGCGGGTGATGCAGGATGGTGGGAGGTGCTCTTCTCCACCGTTTTGGCCATCGCGCCGGCGGAGGCCATCAACAGGGCGAGGGAAATGCCAATCGTTTGACGCAAGGGCATCCGGCGTCGTCTCCTTCTTGTTGGGCATCCCCTAGCCGCAGGCAGCAGTTAGCGTATCGCCATACCAAGATATTGGATGGGCTCAGGGATGAGATCGGTGTCGTCCCGGATTGTTGCCGACGCATCCGGGTAGGACAGGGAGGAACAATGCAAGCTAAACAGGGTAAATCGACCCTGTCAACCCGTCCGTGCACTTTCTCGTCGAGCGTCTTTTGCCGGTTCAGCTAGCGACCGCCCAACCGTCCTAACGGGGTTTCTCAGGACGTTAATTTCTATTCTTCAGATGGGCGATGTCTTCTTTGAAAGACATGATGTCCTTCAAACCGTCAAAGGGAGACCGGCGCCCTTAAAAACATAAATCTTTAACGTTTGCTAACGAAGTGTCCGAATCCGCGCGAAGCTGCGGTTTGGTTGTTCAAATTTCCCTCGATCCGGCGCGAGGCAGCCGCGGAGCGACCCGGCTCAGGCGGGCGAACTCCTCGGGGGTCTCTACATCGCCGATGTTTGCGGTTTCGACGGGTCCGAGGAACGATTTCGCCGTTCAGATTCTGCCCGCCCTGTGAGTTCCCTCACACAAAAAATCAATAGAGATCGCGACAATGATCCCGGTGGGACCTCCCCACCGCCGACGATGTCGAGGGTCCGGATGCCGGGTATGAACGACAAGGCGCTCCAGGCGCTGACCAAGGCGTGGATTATGACAGTTATCGCGACAGTATTGCTGAGCACAGCGCTCGCTGTGTCGCCGGTTTGGGACAGTGCGGGCTATCTAAGCGCCCTGCCAGGTGCGTTAAGCCTCGGCCAGTGATCGCGTGGAGCGCCGCCCGTTCAGGCCCAGCGCGCGACCTCAGCGAAGCCAAGACGGGGCAGGCGCGGCCGCAGGCTGTCCCGGTCGCCATAGCCGATGTTCAGCAGAAAATTGCTGCGATAGCGGCCCTCAGGAAAAAATGAGGCATCGACCTTGGCTGCATCAAAGCCCGACATCGGCCCGCAATCGAGCCCCTGCGCGCGTAACGCCAGGATCAGGTAGGCGCCCTGCAGCGACCCATTGCGAAACGCGGTCTCGAGCGCCAGCGCTGCGTCGGTCGTGAACCAGCTGCGCGCGTCGGTACGCGGATAGAGGCGCGGCAGATGATCGTAGAATTCGCGATCATAAGCGACGATCGCGGTCACCGGGGCGGTCCGCACCTTTTCAAAATTGCCGGCCGAGACGCAGGGCAACAGGCGCTCCTTGCCGGCCGGGCTGCGCACCAGAACAAGCCGCATCGGCTGGCAATTGCCGCTGGTTGGTCCGAGCTGGGCCAAAACGAGAGCAGTTTCGACGGCGCCTTCCGGCACCGGACGATCCTGCCATCTGGTGAAGGTTCGCGCCTCGTCGAACAATGTCGCAAGCGCCGCGGCGGTGATCGGCGTCACGCCGGCAGCGCCTCGGCGCGGCTCGCAGTCTCGGGCGGGATGCGCTGGCCGAATTTCTCCATGCGGGCGGATCGCTCCATGCAAATGACGAAATCGTCGAAGGTCAGCATCGGGCCCGGGACACAAGAAAGATTCGCGGCCACGCTTGGCATCCTTGCGCCCAAGGCGCACCGACCGATGAGCCCGCCCTGATTAGTCGGCGATCGGCGATTGGTCAATCGTCCGGGGGTTTTGGCAATGTCAATTGCGTCGGGGTTGCTGTCCGGTAAGCTGTTCTACACGCTGGGCAAGCGGCCCCCCGGTAAAACAATCGGGCGCGTCATCAAAGAAATGGGCGTGACGCCGTACGTCTGAAGACGGGAACGCGCCACGCCCAAAGAAGTGTACTGCGGACAGATCGAGGGCCGTGTTAGAGCACGTCAATTACTTCTATGGTAAAGCGTTGGTGGCCGTTGACGATCTCGACATGCCGATAACGGTGCTTCGCAGGATCTTCCTTGTATTCGAGAGGCCATTCCCGGATGAATTCCGGATGCGGGTTCTCGACAGGCCCGAGCTTCTCGGTCACGTCCAGCACGAGGCGGGACCCGTTTTGATGAGGCGCCCGCACAAGCTTGACGTCCTGTACGCGGTAATCTCCGGCCGCCTTGCCGGTGACCGTCAGGTTATGCGGCAACCCCGGCGTTTCGAACAGGGTCGCCGAGAAGTCCGCCGGGTTCGTTGCCGGACGGTCACGCGACTGCAATCCAGACATTTTGTTTCTCCTCAGTTGCGCTCCGCCTGGATAGGACGCAGCGACAAGGCTCTATTTACGATGATGTTTGGAATTCCACTGTGATCTGGTTCACAGATGCCGGCCAAAGATGTGACCCCAGTCTAAACATCATTCCGCGGCGGAAAACACCCGCAGGCCGACCAGACCGACGGCGATCAGAAGCAGGGAACAGACGCGGCCGATATTGGTGCTCTCGCGGAAGAATGCCATGCCGACGATTGCGGTTCCGGCGGTGCCGATCCCGACAAAGGTGGCGTAAACCGTGGCCGCCGGCAGTCGCTTGACGGCTTCGGCCAACAGAAAGTTGGCCGGGATTGCGCAGATGATTACCACAAATAGTGGCGCCCATCTGGACAGCGGCGCTGACCATTTCAATACGAAAGGCCAGGCGATTTCGAACAAATCGGCGAACAGGATGAAGACCCAAGCCATTGGCCCGGGATAGCATTGCGCGAGTTGGCGAGTCGAGGGGCGCAAGGGCCGTCACTCCGTCGCGGCGGAGTTTGCCTCTGGCGCAGGGGTCTGCCTCTTAACCACGCAAGAGCGCGGCCAAAACGGGCGTCCGGTCGATCGGGTCTGGACCTCAGCGGGCGCTGGGCCGGGGCTTCAAACCTGCGCAAACCCGCGGCATGGTGTTGCCGGATTACCTCAGAATTTTGGACAATGATCGAAAAACGGGCGTATTCCGAGAATACATGGCTCTAAAATTCCTCATGTGATTAAATGTCGATCCTGTATAACCCGATTGAATATTATCGGGTTCAGGCGAATTGCCCAATATCTATGCAATATACTAGTGGCATGTATCTTGCTCGTTCACTTGCTCAAGTCGTCTTTGCCAAGCTGGACGATCCCTGCAAGGAGAACGCGCATGCACACAGTCTCGGAAATCGAGGAAAAACTGCGCCGACGCTATTACCAGCCCAAGGGAGTTGAGCAGTTCGGCATTGAACCGGTGCCGAGCGAACTGAAGACGGTACGCTGGTACGACATCTTCTCGATCATCTTCGGCTTTGCGCTCAATCCCGGATCGATGCTGGTCGGCGGTCTGGCCGTCGTTTCAGGGTTGTCGTTCCTCGGCGCGGTCGGCGCGATCACCGGCGGAGTTTTGCTGGCGACGATCGCCTACACGATAATGGCGACGGTCGGCGTCGATTTCGGCCTGCCGGGACAAGTGTCGACCCGCATGGTTTACGGATTGCGGGGCGCCAAATTGATCCCGTCGTTTCTGCGCACGCTCGCCTCGACCTATTGGTTTGCTTATCAAACAGTGGCCGGTTCGCTGGCCGTTGTGGCGATCCTTGATCGTTGGACCGGCACCCCGCATTCCTTGGTCACGGTCAGCCTGATTTTCGCGGTACTGCAATCGGTCGTCGCAATCATAGGCTACGATTCTCTAAAGCACCTGTCCCGGATGGCACTGCCGTTCAAGATCGTGATCCTGTGCCTGATTCTCGTCTTGTTGGCGACCCATGACGACCCGCATTTTGCACCGTCGGCGGTTTTCCACTACGCCGGAAAGCCGCAGGCCGGGTGGTTGCTGTTCGTAACCTGGCTTAACGTCGTTGCCGCGGGCAACCTGACGATGGTTACCGATTTCGGCCGATTTCTGTCGCTACACCCGCTCGCGGGCCGACATGTGGCTGGGCACCTTGCTTGGCAAAGTCGGCGGCGGCTGCTTCGCCGCTCTGCTCGGCGCCTATGGCGCCGCGGCGACCATGGGTAAGACCCCGAATGTGTTTGCGGTCGCTTCGGGCCTCGATGTCGGTCATTTCACGTTGTTGCTGTTCCTAATCGTGATCGCGCTCGACAATTGGACCATTAACGTTCTGAACCTCTATACTGGCGGTCTATCCTTGTCGAACATGTTCGAGCGGCTCGGCCGGTTCTGGACAACTGTGATCATCAGCGCGCTCGGCATCGCACTCTCGGCGACCCCTAGCGTCGTGACCGGTTACACGACCTGGGTCGGCATGCTGGGTAATGTGTTCTCGCCGATCGGCGGCGTGCTGATCGCTGATTACCTTTTCGTCAAACGGATGAAGATCGATCTGGTCGCGCTGTTCGAGCCCAACGGTCCCTACTGGTATTGGAAAGGGGTCAACCCGGTCGCGGTGATTTGGACGATCCTCGGCTTTCTTACCTATCTGTTCGTCATCCCCGCCGAGTGGATCAAAGTGCCGGTAACTGTGGTTATGACCGGTGCGGGCTATTGGGCGACGATGCAGCTGTTGTCGCCCTATCTTGCGGAACTCGGCCGCGCGGCGAGGCCGGGTGACCAGCGTGAGGCGATTGAAGAGCTCGATTGGGAATTGGCGGTGCGTTGAAGCCGGCCCGGCGAGCAGCAACACTCTCCCGACCGGTCCGCGCGTAACGGAATCCCCTGCTAGCGAGGAGTCGCGCGGGCCGGCCGAATGTCCTAAGATCGCCCGACAGTGTGTTTCAGGGAGAGTGTCATGCCGGTAATCAAAGCCTTTGATCTCGCTTATGGGCGGCTGCGCTCGCCCGATCTCGACAAGCAGGAAGAATTTCTGACCGATTTCGGGATGGTTCGCGCGGACCGGACCAAAACCGCGCTCTATATGCGCGGCACCGACGCGCCGCACCACCTCCACGTCACCGAACTCGGCGAGCCGCGCTATGTCGGTATCGCGGTTCATGCCGCTGGCATGGAAGATCTCGAGCGGGTGGCGCGGGTCGAGGGCGCCTCGAAGATCGAGGACATCGACGAGCCGGGCGGCGGCAAGCGGGTCCGGCTGACCGACCCCGACGGCTACCAGGTCGAAGTCGTCCACGGTATGCAGATGCTCGCTCCGATCCCGGTGCATCGCCCGAAGGTCAATTCCGGCGAGGACAAATACCGGCGCAAGGGCGAACTTTTCCGGGTCGATCCCGGCCCTTCGCACATCAAGCGGCTCGGTCATTTTGTCGTGATGAGCAAGAATTTCGAGAAGACGCTCGGCTGGTATCGCGAGATGCTCGGCTTCCGCTGCTCGGACGAGTTCTACGCCGGCGACCCGAACAACGTCGTCGGGTCGTTCAACCGGCTCGACCGCGGCGATGATTATGTCGACCACCATGCGTTTTTCTGCATCCGCGGCGACAAGAGCGGGCTCAACCATCTGTCCTACGAGGCGGCCGATATCGACGACGTGATGGCGGGCCACGAGCACCTTGAGAAGAAAGGCTATCAGCATATGTGGGGCATCGGCCGCCATCTGATCGGCAGCCAGCTGTTCGATTACTGGGCCGATCCGTGGGGCCGGGTGCACGAGCACTGGGCCGACACCGACGTGCTGAACGCCAGCACCCCGCCAAATCGCCTGGAGCGCGGCGCCGGCACCGGCGGCCCATGGGGCCAGCCGATCCCGGCGATCTTCATGGGTCACGCCTCGCCCTGAGCAAGTCCAAGATAGCGCACGAACTCTCCCTCTCCGCCCGCTTGCGGGGGGAGAGGGCCGGGGTGAGGTGGGTGGCGGCGCACCGCCTGCGCTGTCGGAAGACCACCTCACCCTCCCCATCGCTCGCGCGACGGGTCCCCTCCCTCTCCCCCGTGATGCGGCGGAGAGGGAAATCGCATCTTGCGCTCACACCGTTCGCTTAGACGGTGTTGTGCAAAACGAGCTGGGATCCCGAACAAGACCAAATACGGCGGCGGGCGGCCGGCCTCTTCATGCTATTCTTTGTCGTCCGCCGCGAAAGGCGGAGGGGGTGACGCAGGGCCGGGCGGATGCAGGCAGGCGGGTGGGTCTATCGGATCGTTTTGGCGCTGTCGGGGATCACGCTGGTCCTGGTAGTCGTCTATTTGTACCTGGTGCAGGCAAACCGCTCGGTCCAGGCCGAAGTCAATCAGCGCCAGCAATTCATCAACCAGAGCATCCAGTTCAACCGCGTCAACGACGCCTTGATCCGGGCGCTCGCCGCCACCGCCGTCAGCGACAAGGACGATAAGCTGCGCGATTTGCTGGCGCAAAACGGGATCACGATAAATCCCACGACCGGGGCGCCTTCAGTGAAGGCGGTGTCGCCGCCATCCGCGGCGCCGGCCGCAGCGGGCAAATGACGATGGCGGGCGGTCAGAGAGGCGGGCGGGATTGGAACGGGTTGTCGCCGCCGGTCATCCTCGTCGTCGTGTCGCTGTTCGTGTTGATGGCGTTCGAGACCGGCCAGGCAATCCATGACCGCGGCGCGCTGGAAGAACTGCGGCGCTCCCAGGAAACGACCGTGCAGGAGGCGGTCAAGTTGCGCCAGCAGCTCCAGGCGCTCGCCAGCAAGACCGCGGAGCTCGCCGCCGCAGGCGACGCCGGCGCCAAGACCGTCGTCGATCAGATGAAGCGGCAGGGCGTCAGTTTGTCCGCGCCGAAAAAGTAACGCCGCCCGGAGCTAATACATCTCGGGCGTGATCTCGTTCTGCGGGCGGTTGGTCAGCAGCGCCGCGCGCATCGTCTCGGCCGATTTGACCCGGGTATCGTGCTCCGATTCCGGGGTGAACCAGGCGGCGTGCGGGGTGATCACCAGGCGTCCCTCAAGGCCGGGCTCGCGGTCGCGGTAGGCGCGCAGGATCTCGGGGATCGGGTCGACCGGGGGCTCGACAGGCAACACGTCGAGCCCGGCGCCGGCAATATGGCCGTCGCGCAGCAAGGCCAATAGCGCGTCGGGGTCGATAATCGGCCCGCGCGCGGCGTTGATCACCACCGCGCCCGGACGCAGTAAGGCGAGCTGGTCGCGACCCAGCATCAGGCGGGTCTCGGGGGTCAGCGGGGCGTGTACCGACAAGGTGTCGGTCTGGCGCAGCAGATCTTCGAGGGTCGCGGCGCGGCCGATGCCGAGAGCGAGGTCGACGCCGTTCGGCAGATAGGGATCATAGAACATCACGCGAAAGCCGAAGGCGCGGGCGCGCAACGCCACCGCCGTCCCAATCCGGCCGAGCCCGATAATGCCAAAGGTCTGCACGCCGAGACGCCGGATCAGGTCGTTCTTGACCGGACCCCACGGGGCGGACGGGCTTTGCCGCAGCCGCTCGTGATAGAACACGACGCCGCGGCGCAACGCCAAGGCCAGCGCCATCGCATGATCGGCGACCTCGGTCGTGCCGTAATCCGGCACGTTGCAGACCAGGATATTACGCGCCGCCGCCGCGGCCCGGTCGATCTTGTCGTAGCCGACCCCCATGCGCACGATCGCGCGCAGCCGGGGAAACCGGCCGATGTCCTCGGCCGAAACCGCGTAGCGCATGATCATCAGCCCGTCCGCCTCGGCGCAATCGGCGGGGTCGAGCTCGGACAGCGCCTTTTTGGTGCGGCGGATCAGGCGCACCTCGGGGCCGAAGATCTCGCGCTCGAGACTGTCGTCGGGGATCTGACGGTCTTCGGGATAGAGCACGGTGACGGGCATCGGGGTTCCCTCTCTTCAGCGCGCGACCTTGACCGGGCGATGAGTTGCGGCCGAGCGCACGATCGCCTCAAAGGCGGCGACGCCGTGCAAGACCTCGCTGGGGGTGATCGGGTAGGGCCGCTTGCCGTTGATCGCCGCGGCGAAGCCTTCGAGCTCAGCGGCGAGCGCGTTGAAGCCCTTGTATTCGATGATTTCCGGCGGCGGCGCGGCATGGCGGCCAACGGGCATCGATTCCGGCACCGGGGTGAAGCGGAAGTCGGGGTCCTGGCCCAAAAGCTCGGCGCGGCCCTTGGCGCCGTAGACCGCGAAGCGGTAGGTCGGGGCGGTCACCAGCGAGCAATAGAGGCTTGCCGACATGCCGTTCTCCAGGCCGAGCAGCACGCTCGTGGTATCTTCGAACTGTGCCATCGCGCGACTTAAGCTGAGGCAATAGACCTCGTCGATCCGGCCGAAGAGATAGATCAGCGCGTCGAGATTGTGCACGCCGGTGGCAGTCATCGCTCCCGCCGGCGCTTCCTGTGGATCGGCCCGCCAGTAATAGCCGCCGGGCATGAAGTGGCCGGCCGGCGAGGCCTGCGCGCTCTCGCAATGGGTCGGGAGCCCGAGGCGGCCATCGTCGATTTGCGTCTTCAGCTCGATCATCGCTGGGTGAAAGCGCCGAGGATAGGCGACGCCCAGCGTGACCCCGGCGCGCGCCACCGCATCGAGCGCCCGTTCGGCGCTTTTGACGTCGAGGGTGAACGGCTTTTCCATGAAGACGTGCTTGCCGGCGGCGGCAGTGAGCTCGACCTGGGGCCCGTGCTGGCTGTGCGGAGTGGCGAACACGACCGCGTCGACCGCCGGATCGGCGAGGATCCGGCCGAGATCGTCGTAATAAGCGATGCCGTGCTCGGCGCAAAACGGCTCGGCGGTGGCGCCGGTGCGGCTGTGACCGGCAGTGAAGCGAAACTCGGTGCTCTTGTCTTGGATCGCATTGACCAGGGTGCGGCCCCAGCGCCCGAGCCCGACGATCGCGGCGCGGATCATTTGCGCGCCGCCAGCATGTCGCGCACCCCGAGCAACGCCACGTAATAGCCGGGCAGGCCGAACCCGGCGACGATGCCGTGGCTGACCCGCGCGGTTTCCGAAGCCGGGCCGCGCCGGATCGGGTTCGAGATATGGACCTCGATGGTCGGGAACTTTACCTGGGAAATGGCGGCGACCAGCGCCGGGTAGCCGCTGCCGAACGCGGCCGGATTGAACAGTGCTGCGTCATAGCCCTTGTCGTTGGCTTCGTAGAATTTGTTGATGACCTCGCCTTCGACGTTGGAATGAAAGATTTCGATATCGAGGCCGAGCTCGGCGGCGTAACCGCGGATGCGCTCGTCATATTCGGGCAGGGTCATCGGCCCAAAAATCTCGGTCTGAACCTTGCCGCGCATGTTCATGCCCGCACCGTGAACGATCAGGATTTTCGGCATCGCACTGTCCTCGAATATCAGTCGGGGGATCGGGTAAGGCGAATGCTAGCTGACGGCTTGATTCGCTGACAAGCGTGGATCCCAAGCACTTGACAAGGAACGCTCCGATCTTGCACGAATTCGCCTATGAGATGTCGCAATCTGCTCGTCATGATCGCGGCAGTAGTGGCGTGGGCGGCCCTCGCCGGTCCGAGCGCCGGAGCAGTGGTCTCGTCCAAAGCCAAGACGCGGGCGGTCGCCGCCCACGTCAGGGCGCTGATCCGCAGAAATTCGAAGAATACGGAAATCGTGAGCTTTGCCGGTCGCCGGCTGGCGCCGGTCAGGATCGTGCGCGGCGAAAGCGAGCCTCCATCAGCGCATGGTAGTGTCGCCATCGTCACCTTTGCCGGGAAGAAGATGAGGCCGGTGAGCATCTTGCGCGGCGGACCGGTGGTCGCAGCCGTTGCTGTCGTCCCGGCGCCGGAGCCGGCGCGACCAGCGGCCGCCGGCAAAACCGAGACCGTCAGTTTCGCCAATCCACGGCAGCGCCCGGTGACCGTACTGCGCGGCTCGACCGCGCCGTGGTTCGACAGCAATCCGTTCCCCGTCGCGACGAACGCTATCTTCGAGCTGTTCCCGGCGGCTCGGGGCGCCGATCTCGATCGGGTCGCCTTTGCTGTCGACGGCGCTGAGTTCGAGCCACGGTCTGGACCCGGGAATGTGGCGCCCGGAATTCTCCGGGCCGCAGGGCCCGATGCAAGTTTCCGCTGCCGCGGCGATTGATCTGGGCGGCGGCGACCGGTTCGACCTGGCTCAGAATCGGCTGCTGGGCCGCGGCTATCTCGCGCGGCTCTATCGACGCTACGGCGATTGGCCGGACGCGATCGCCGCCTATAATTGGGGGCCGGGCAACTTGGACGCGTGGATCGAGCACGGCCGCCCGGCAACAGGGTTGCCGCTCGAGGTCGAGCGCTATCGCGACCGGGTGCTGCGCGACGGCAGCATAGGGCAAGGACTTAACCAGTTGCCGCGATAATCGCGCGGCTGCGGGCGGCTCCTCGATGGGGGCATCGATTACAGCAACGCCACCGGCCCGTGCCGCGAGAATTGAGATCTTGTTCCACGCGCGCTCGTTACGATGTGCTAGGCTGCCTACGGGTTGGGCAGTTTCGCCCCCGCTTTCGGACGTGACCACACCGTTCTCTTAAGGAGTTCTGCGTTACGAGCCAGACCATGCGTGTGTTCCGGTTTTTCGAAAATCTGCTCGAACCCACGGGGCTTCCGCCTGGCCCTCCGCCGGCCGGGCTCGGTGCGTTCTATTGGCATCATGCGCGCCAGGCCCGTCTCCTGGTGGCGGCGCTGTTTGCCGCCGGCCTCGTTGTGGCGCTGCTCGACACAACGATCCCGGTCTTTGTCGGCCGCGTGGTGACGATGGTGTCGAGCCGCACCCCGCACGCGGTGTTGCACGATTCGTGGCCACAGCTGCTCGCCATGGCGTTAGTTCTGTTGGTGGCCCGGCCGGCGGCGATGCTGGTGCAGAACCTGATCACCAACCAGGCGATCATCCCCAGCTTTTCGAATTTGATCCGCTGGCAGAGCCACTGGCACGTGGTGCGGCAGAGCTGGACGTTCTTTCAGAACGATTTCGCCGGCCGCATCGCCAACCGGGTCATGCAGACCGGCCCCGCCCTGCGCGAGAGCGTGGTCTCGGCGACCAACGCGGTCTGGTACATCCTGGTTTACGGCGGCGGCGCGATCCTCTTGCTGGCGTCGAGCGACGTTCGGCTGGCGATACCGGTGCTGCTGTGGTTTTGCGGCTATGCGGCCTTGCTGCGCTGGTTCGTCCCGCAGCTGCGCAACCGCTCGCAGCGGATGTCCGCGGCGCGTTCGCAGCTGTCCGGTCGGGTCGTCGACAGCTACACCAACATCTCGACGGTCAAGCTGTTCGCCCGCCCGCGCGACGAGGACGCCTTTGTCCGCGAAGCAATGGACGAGCTGACCGACGCGCACCGTGACCAGGTGCGGCTGATGACCGTGCTGGGGCTGAGCCTCGGCGTCCTCAATGCGGCAATGGTGGTCGGCACCGCCGGCGCCGCGATATGGCTGTGGAGCGACGGCCGGATTTTGGTCGGCACGGTCGCGATGGCGCTGCCGCTGACTTGGCATATCGCCAGCATCGCCGGCTGGGTCGCGCAGAATGTGACCACGATCTTCGAAAATATCGGCGTGGTGCAGGAAGGTATGCGGTCCATCGCGGTGCCGCGGCAGATGCCGGACCGGGCCGATGCGGTGCCGTTGCGGATAGACCGCGGGCATGTGCGTTTCGAGGATGTTCGGTTTGGCTATGGGACAGCGCGCGGGGTTTTGCACGGGATCGACCTGACGATCGCACCCGGCGAGCGCGTCGGGCTGGTCGGACCGTCGGGGGCCGGAAAGTCGACCTTGGTCAATCTGCTGCTGCGCTTTTACGACCTCGAAGGCGGTCGGATCCTGATCGACGGGCAGAACATCGCCGCCGTCACCCAGGAGAGCCTGCGCGCCCATATTTCGATGGTGACGCAGGATACCTCGCTCTTACACCGCTCGATCCGCGAGAACATCCGTTACGGCCGGCCGCAGGCGAGCGAATGGGAGGTGCGGCGGGCCGCGGCGCAAGCACAGGCACTCGAATTCATCGAGACCTTGGAAGACTGGAACGAGCGCCACGGCTTTGACGCCCATGTCGGCGAGCGCGGGGTCAAGCTGTCGGGCGGCCAGCGGCAGCGCGTCGCACTTGCCCGCGTGATCCTCAAAGACGCCCCGATCCTGGTCCTCGACGAGGCCACCTCCTCGCTCGATTCGGAAGTCGAAGCGGCGATCCAGGAGCAGCTCGAAACTCTGATGCGCGGGCGCACGGTCATCGCCATCGCTCATCGCCTGTCGACAATTGCCCGCCTCGATCGGCTGGTCGTGCTCGACAAGGGGCGGATCGTCGAGGAGGGGACCCATGCCTCACTGCTCGCCGCCAATGGCACCTATGCGCGGCTGTGGCGGCGGCAATCGGGCGGGTTCCTCGACCCGGTCGGCCCGCCGGGCCTCGACGCCGCCGCCGAATAGCCCAACTTTTCGGCCAAAAATCGCTATATTGGCGGCGGAGGGCGGCGATGAGCGAGCTGGCAATAAAACCGATGAACTTGGCGCAGTTCCTCCGCTGGGAGGACGGAACCGACACGCGGTATGAGCTCGTCGGCGGTTATCCGGTTGCGATGGCGCCGCCGGCAAGGGCACACGGCATTCTGTGCGCTCAGCTTGCGGGGATGATTGATACAGGCCTGCGCCCTAGGCGGCCATGCACCGCGCAAACCGAGGCTGGGATCACCCGGCCCGATCGCGACGACAGCTTTTATGTCGCCGACATAGCTGTGACCTGCCGTCCCTACGAAAGAGGCGAGCAACTCGTCAAAGATCCAATCCTGATCGTCGAGATCCTGTCGCCGGGAACCGAGAGGCATGACCGGCTGACAAAGGTCCCGGTCTATCGGAGCATCGACAGCGTCGAGGAGATCCTGCTGATCGATTCCGAGAGCATCTATGCCGAGGTGCTGAGACGAGAAGGGGATCGCTGGATCACGGCGCTGGTCCGTGGGCAGGACGCCATTCTCCGCCTCAATTCGACCAATCTCTCGGTCCCGATGGCCGAGCTTTACGACGGGATCGAGATCGACGTCGGCGCAGAGTCCTAGCGCGCACACCCAGCGAAATCCGGACACCGACACTCGCCCCTTTGCATGTTTGACCGCGTCTATGCCCGGACCTTGGCGCTCGCCGCCAGCCGCTATGCGACGGCCGCGCTGGCGTTGGTCGCCTTCGCCGAGAGCTCGTTCTTTCCGCTGCCGCCCGATCTGCTGTTGATTCCAATGATCCTGGCGCGGCCGCGCCGGGCGTTTCTGCTCGCCGGGTTGTGCACCGTCATGTCGGTGCTCGGCGGCTTTCTCGGCTATGCGATCGGCTATTTCCTGTTCGACGCGATCGGCCGGCCGATCCTCGAATTCTACCATGCGATGGGCCGCTACGATGCGCTGAAGGCGGCGTTTGCCCAATGGGGTGTGTGGATCATAATCATCAAGGGACTGACCCCGATCCCGTACAAGCTTGTCACGATCGCCAGCGGCGTCGCACAATTCCCCATCGTTCCCTTCGCCCTCGCATCGCTGGTCTCGCGCAGCCTGCGCTTTTTTCTCCTCGCCGCCTTGCTGTGGCGCTTTGGCGAGCCCGTGCGCGAGTTCATCGAGCGCCGGCTGATGCTGGTGACGAGTTTGTTCGCGGCGGCCCTCGTTGGCGGCTTTGTAGCCTTGCGCTATCTATGACCGCATGACAGCTCAGGCCCGCGCCTTTCCGATCTTCGTATTGGCCGCGAGCGCGGTAGTGCTCGGCGGCGCGTTGCTGTCGCAATATTGGGGCGGGCTCACCCCTTGCGAATTATGCCTCAAAGAGCGCTGGCCATGGACCGCGGCGATCGTGATCTCATTCGTCGCGGCGATGACCGGCAGCCGGCGGGCATTGCCTCGGGTCGTGTTGCTGCTGGCGCTCGTCTTTGCCGCAGGCACGGCGCTGGCGTTCTATCACGTCGGCGTCGAGCAGCATTGGTTCGCCGGCCCGACCGCCTGTACGGCCACGGCCGGCACCCCAACCACTTTGGAAGCGCTAAAAGCGCAGCTCCTTCATCATCAGCCGGTGCGCTGCGACGAACCAGCCTGGGTACTGTTCGGGATCTCGCTTGCCGGCTGGAACTTCCTCGCCTCGCTGGCGATGGCTGGCATTTGCCTCGTGATGTTTTTTCAGCTTCGCGGCGCTGGGCGCAGAGGAATTGGCCGGAGGATTGCGTGAGCGACGCTCCCCGGCACCGCTTGCCCGGCGACGCGGTACCGGCGACGGAGATCGCGCGCATGCTGCGGGTCGACCACGCCGGCGAGTTTGGCGCGACGCGGATCTATCAGGGCCAGCTCGATGTGCTGCGACGGGGTCGTGCCGCCGGCGAGATCCGCCGAATGGCCGAGGCGGAGCAGCGTCACCTCGCCACCTTCGAGACATTGCTGCACGAGCGTCGGGTGAGGCCGACCTTGCTGCATCCACTGTGGTCGGTCGCCGGCTACGCCCTCGGCGCGGCGACGGCATTGCTCGGCGAGCAGACGGCGATGGCCTGCACGGTTGCGGTCGAAGAAGTCATCGACGAGCATTACCACGATCAGGCCGAACGCCTCGCCGACACCGATCCCGCGCTGACCCAAACGATCCTTGCCTTCCGCGATGATGAGATCGTACATCGCGACGTCGCGATTGCTATGGGCGCCGCGGACACGCCGGGCTACGACCCGCTCAACGCGGTGATAAAGGCCGGCTCGCGGCTGGCGATCTGGCTCTCGACCCGCCTCTAACTGCCCTTGCGTTCGACCGCGGGCCTGCCGACGACCCGCGTCCTTACGGCCACAACTCTCTGGTCGCGAGCTTGGCGCCGGCGACCAGCGCTTCGAGCTTGGCCCAGACGAGCTGCGGATGAATCCGGCCGCCGAGGCCGCAATCGGTGCCGGCGATGACGTTCTCGCGCCCGGCGACCCCGGCGAAATTGAGGATGCGGTCGGCGACGACCTCGGGATGCTCGACGACGTTGGTGGCGTGGCTGACGACACCCGGGATCAGGATCTTGCCATCGGGCAGCTTGGCGTCCCGCCACACCTTCCACTCGTGCTCGTGACGGACATTGCCGGCCTCGATCGAGAACGCCCCGGCCCGAACCTTCAACAGCACATCGACGATATGTTTCAGCGGCAGGTCGGTGGTATGCGGCCCGTGCCAGCTGCCCCAGCAGATGTGATAGCGGATCCGCTCCTCGGGGAGGTCGCGCAGCGCGTGGTTCAGCGCCTCGACCCGCAGATTCGGCAAATTTGCGGTAGTCCGCGACGCTCGGTTCGGGGCTGGCCATGTCCCAGGTGTCCGGCAGTCCGGGGTCGTCGAGCTGCAACACGAACCCCGCATCGACGATGGCCTGATATTCCTCGCGCATCGCCTCGGCGAGGGCGTACAGGAACGCTTCGTCCGAGTTGTAATACCGGTTCTGCCGCCGCGCGAAGCTGCCGGGTGCCACGGCGGTAATGAACCCCTCCTCCGCCGTCACCTTGGCCAATGCAGCCTTGAAGTTTGCGAGGTCGGCGCGCACCGCCTGCTGGCCGATATAGGCGATCGGGCCGGTGAACACCGGAGGCCGCCCGCCGAGCGAACTCGATGACCGAAAGCTCGTGGCGTCGAGCTCGGCGTAGAACTCGGCAAATTTCTGGCGGTCGCGGCGGCCGGCGAGCGCCGGCAGACGGCCCGGCTCTCCCGGCTCCCAGCCGCTGAGGCGCGCCCAGGCATAGCTCGACCACGCGCCGTAATCGATGGCGCCAAGGCTCGCCTTGCCGAACTCGCCGTCGTTGATCACATCGACGCCGGTTTCGGCCTGTTTGCGGCAGATCTCCTCGACCGCGGCCGACAGCCGTTCGGCGTAAAGCTTCTCGTCATAGGCCTCGCCGGTAAGTTTGGGGCGGTTGACTTCGAGCAGCGCCTCCGGCCGCGGCAGGCTCCCGGCATGCGATGTCAGAATGCGTCGGTCGCTTCGCTTCATGGTATCCGGCCCTCCCAGATGGCAAATCCCGTTCTTCGGCTCGCGGCAAGACGGCGGGTTTGGGTCATGTCTCTTCGCCGGCCGCCAGGCGCAGGCCAGAAAGGAAGAGTTCGCGATGCTCGGGGTCGCGCAAAGGAAAGTCGCTCGGCACGACCTGAGGGGTAATGGCGCGCAGCCGGGCGACGATCGCGCGCGCTTCGTCGAGCCGCCCCATATGGGCATAGCACGCTGCGAGAGCGCGGTATGCGGCGGGAGAGCCTGGATTGTCTTGAATGGCCAGGAGCAGTTTTGATGCCGCCTCGTCAAACCGGCGCTTGAAGAAATAGCCCGTGCCCACCACGAATAGCGGTACACCGATACGCTCGCGCGGGCTCAGGCGCAGCGAGGTCTCGATATGCTCGATCGCGAGATCGGGTTGACCGACCCAGAGCCTGAGAAGGCCGCTGATAGACCAGCCCTGGGCATAGCTCGGGTTGAGCGCGAGCGCACGGTCGACCAGCCCGATCATGGCGCCGATATCCTCGCCGGATTGAGCCAGCACGAGGGCGGCGACGGCGAGGATGCGCGGGTCGTTCTGCGCCACCTGGAGCGCCTGCCGGGCGAGATCGCTGCCCTTGCGCCGGGACGTCTCCGGTTCTCTGACCCAACCGTTAATGACGAGCTGCAAGTGGCATTCCGCCGCCCAGGCAAGTGCAGGCCCGTAATGGGGATCGATCGCGATCGCCTGTTCAAGCAGTCGCAGAGCCTCGACAAACCCTTCTTGCGTTATCGGGTAGAAGGCCGCGAACGCCCGCAGGTAGAGATCGTAGGCGGTGAGGTCGGGCGTCCGCCGCGCGGCGGAGCGGCGCATCTCCGCGGCCTGCAAGGCAGGCTCGATCACCCCGGCAACACTGATGGCGATTTTGTCCTGAAGCTCGAACACATCTTCGATCAAGCCGTCGAACCGGTCGGCCCACAGATGCGTGCCGGTTTCGGCGTCGATCAGCTGCCCGGTGATGCGCACCCGGTTGCCGCCTTTGCGCACCGAGCCTTCGAGCACATAGCGCACCCCAAGCTCGCGCCCGACCTGCTTCACATCAACAGCCTGCCCCTTGTAGGTGAAGCTCGAATTACGGGCGATGACGAAGAGCCAGCGGATGCGGCTGAGCGCAGTGATGATCTCCTCGACCATGCCGTCGGCGAAATATTCCTGCTCCGGGTCGCCGCTCATATTGGCGAAGGGCAACACCGCGATCGACGGCTTGTCGGGGAGCAGCAGCGTATTACCCTCACCCGACCCACGCCTCTGGCGCTCGGCACCCTCACCCGCATGCCCCCTCCCTAACCCTCCCCCGCAAGCGGGGGAAGGAGGGGTGGGGGGCGGCCGTATTCCGACCCGGTAGACGCGCACTGGCCGGGCGATGTTCTTGACCTGCTGCTCGCCCAGATCCTCAAAGACAAAGGGCAGCCGGTCGCGAACCTGGTCATGGACCGTGTTGGAGACGAACACCCCGCCGGCATCGGCCAAGGCCTCGATCCGCGCGGCGATGTTGACGCCATCGCCATAAATGTCGTCGTCCTCGACGATCACGTCGCCGAGATTGATGCCGATGCGCAATTCGATGCGGTTGTCCGCCGCGACACTGGTGTCCCGCTCGGGCATCGCCTGCTGCACCGCGACCGCGCAGCGCACCGCATCGACGACGCTCGCAAATTCCACCAGCAGGCCGTCGCCGGTGGTCTTGACGATGCGGCCCCGGTGCTCGGCGATTTTCGGATCGACCAGCTCGCGGCGCAGCGCTTTGAGGCGTTCGTGCGTGCCTTCCTCATCCGCCCCCATCAGCCGCGAATACCCCGCCACATCGGCAGCAAGAATCGCAGCCAGTTTGCGTTCGACGCGAGCTTCACTTGTAGTCTTCATGGCGTCTCTTCGGCGGCCGATGATCCTACACGAAGCGGCACCTGAACCGCATTAAACATGAGCCTTCGCCGATCTGGTCGCCCATCCACCGACCAGCTATAGCCAAGGGTACGCTATAAGCGTATAATCTGCGATGGAATTCGAGTGGGACGAGGCAAAGCACGCCAAGACACTGCGCGAACGCGGCTTCGGTTTCGATGATGGGGCGCGAATTCTCGGGCAGGCGGTTCTGATCTGGGAAGATATCCGGCGCGATTACCGCGAGGATCGCTTCAGAGCGATAGGCGAGAGCGATAGGCGAGACCGATGGCGACGTTCTTCACGTCGCGTTCACATGACGTGGCAATGTGCTGCAAATCATCTCGATACGACGCGCCAGTCGAAAGGAAGCACAGCTGTGGCCATCACAAAAATGACGTCCGATGAGATCAAGACGCTTCCGTCTAAACGCAATCGAGCCAGGATCGAGACGACTACAGAGGAGAAGATACGCGGTCAGATGATCGAAGACGGAGAAAAGCCGGACGAGGAGCTCTCCGGGAACGAGATCATCTCGCCATGGTACATTCGCAAAAAATTGAGCATGTCGCAGAGACAATTTGCCGAAACCCTGGGTGTTCCAGTCGCGACCTTGCGGAATTGGGAACAGAACCGGGTGGCAATGGAGCCGGCGACGATCGCGCTGATGCGGATCCTGGCGAGGGAACCGGAAGCGGCGCTGCGTGCGCTGCGCCGCCGCGCGGCATAGATCACGCGGGCCAAGGGCTGAAGGCACGCGTTGCCTTCGTCGGCTTCCACACCGCTTTGAGGCGTTCGAGCGTGCCCTCCTCGTCGGCCCCCATCAGCCACGAATACCCCGCCACATCGGCGGCGAGGATCGCGTCAAGACGGCGGATGGCGGGTGGCGGGCATCTGCGGACCGTTTTGATTAACTTCCGAGAACCGTGAGGCCCAACTGAATGGCGGCACCTCGCAGACTCCCGTCAAGCGTGGCGAGCGGGAGGCCGTGGCGCTGCGCGAGTTCGAGATAAGCGGCGTCATAGGCGGAGAGAGCAAAGCGTTCAGCTAAGCCCATCGTCGCGGTCCATGCCTGGCTTGCAGTTTCATCATCGAGGCTGATCGGCAGGGCGCGCAAAAAACCGGCCAGACGCTGCCGTCGGGATGGGTCGAGGCGGCCGCGGCGCTCAGCGACCAGCAGCCCATTCAGGGCTTCGAGCGGCCACAGCCCGGGCGCCAGCGCGCCGGACTCTCCCACTTGCTCCAACAACGCTGTCGTTGCGGGCGTGCGCTCATCCTCGAAGCACCACGTCAGCGCTACCGAATTGTCCAGTACAAAGCTCACGAACGTCCCTCGCTGATCAGATCCTTGATCTTCAGACCACCGAGAGTGACGCCGCGGCTCGCTTCGAGCAGACCCGCGACGGCACGCCGCGCCTTTGCCCGATCGAAGCCCGGATCGGCGGGAACGAGTTTGGCCACGGGTTTACCGCGCCGGGTGATGACGATCTCTTCCCCGTTTTCCACCCAGTCCAGCAAGGCGCCAAGCCGGTTCTTAGCCTCAAATGCCCCGATCTCGCGCATGAACCTCTCCAGCTAGACAGTTGTCCAGCTTATCGCTGCCCGTCCGTGTCGTCCAGCTCGGCGATTTTCGGATCGACGAGCTCGCGGCGCGCCGCTTTGAGACGTTCGAGCGTGCCCTCCTCGTCCGCCCCCATCAGCCGCGAATACCCCGCGACATCGGCCGCCAGGATCGCGGCAAGCCGGCGGGTCTGACTCATGTTCCCTCGCCCGCGGCCAGGCGCAGGCCCGACAGGAACAGCTCGCGATCCTCGGGTTTGCGGTACTGCGCGACGCTCTGCACGATGAGAGGGGTAATGGCGCGCACCCGAGCGACAACCGCGCGCGCTTCGTCGAGCTGGCCCATATGGGCATAGCACGCGGCGAGAGTGCGGTATGGGGCGGGAAAGCCCGGATGGTCTTGCATCGACAGGAGCAGCTTCGACGCCGCTTCGTCGAATTGACGTTTGAAGAAATAGGCCATGCCGATCAGGGATAGCGGCTGACCCATGCGTTCGCGCGGGCTCAGGCGCAGTGAGGTCTCGACATGCTCGATCGCGAGATCGTGTTCACCAGCAAAGATCCTGAGAAGGCCGCTGACATACCAGCCGCGGGCGAAGCTCGGGTTTAGCACCAGCGCACGGTCGACCAGCCCCAGCATGGCACCGATATCCTCGCCGAAATACCCCAGCGCGAGGGCGGCATTAGCGAGGATGCCCGGATCGTTTCCCGCCACCTCAAGGGCATGCCGAGCAAAATCGACACCCTTCCGGCGATTTGTCTCCGGCGCTTCGACCCAGCCGTCTCTGACGAGAGTCAGGTGGCAGAACGCCGCCCAGGCAAGCGCCGGCCCATAATGCCGATCGATCGCGATCGCCCGCCTCGAGCAACCCCAAAGCCTCGAAAATTCGATCTTTCGTTATTGGAAAGATGGTCGCGAGCGCGCGCAGGTAGAGATCGTAGGCGGTGAGGTCATTCGTTGGCCGCACGGCGGAGCGCCGCATCTCGGCCGCTTGCAATGCCGGCTCGATCACGCCGGCAACGCTGATAGCAATCTTGTCCTGCAGTTCGAACACGTCTTCCAGCGAGCCGTCGAACCGGTCGGCCCACAGATGCACGCCGTTGATCGCATCGATTAGCTGCGCGGTAATGCGCACCCGATTGCCACCCTTGCGCACCGAGCCTTCGAGGACATAGCGCACGCCAAGCTCACGCCCGACCTCTTTCACATCAACCGATTGGCCCTTGTAGGTGAAGGTCGAATTGCGGGCGATGACGAACAGCCAACGGATGCGCGAGAGCGCGGTGATGATTTCTTCAACCATGCCGTCGGCGAAGTATTCCTGCTCCGGGTCGCCGCTCATATTGGCGAACGGCAATACCGCGATCGACGGCTTGTCGGGCAGCGCCAGCGGGGGAGCAACGATCGCGCCCTCGGTCACCGTGGATTTGCCTTGAACCCGATAGGCCCGCACCGGCTGCGCGATGTTTTTGACCTGCTGCTCGCCGAGGTCGGCAAAGGCGATCGGCAATTTGCTTCCGATCTGGTCGCGCACCGTGGCCGAGACGCAAATCCCGCCCGGCTCGGCGACCGTCTCCAGCCGGGCGGCAATGTTGACCGCGTCGCCGAACAGGTTTGTTCCCTCGACGATCACGTCGCCGACATGAATGCCGATGCGGAAGCGCATTGCTTCGCTCTCGGCCATGCCCGCATTTTCCTTAGCCAAAGCCTCCTGCACCGCGACCGCGCATTGCACGGCATCGACCGCGCTGGCGAAATCGGCGACGACGCTGTCGCCGGCGGTGTTGAAGATCCGCCCGCGATGTGCCGCGATCAGCCGGTCCATGATTTCGCGGCGGGCCTTGAGCCGGGCGAGCGTGCCGGCTTCGTCCAGCCCCATCAGCCGGCTGTAGCCGGCGATGTCGGCGGCGAAGATCGCGGCGAGTTTTCGTTCGACCGCTGGGACGGGCACCTTGCGGCTCCTCTCGATGCCGAGTATAGCCGGAGCAATCGCAGAATCGGAATGTCCCCGATCGGCCTCCGGGAGGCGACGCCAGCGGCGACGAATGCCGTTTGCCGGCGTTGGCTCATTGCCCGGGTCGTAGCGCCCGGAGCTGCGGGGATTTCGCTGTAATGATCAAAATCCGTGTCGGCTATCAGGTTGCTTATGAATCGCCGCAGCCGACGGCGATGGTGCTGACGTTGCGGGTCCACCCGTCGCGCGCCGGCGATCTGCTGACCCCCGACCCGATCCTCACCGACCCGGCGATCCCGGTCGGCGAGTACCGCGACAGCTTCGGCAACATCTGCAGCCGGATCGTGGCGCCGGCCGGGCGGCTGACCTTATCGGCCGAGGCGATCGTGCACGACAGCGGTGAGAGCGATGCCGTCGCCCCGTCGGCCGGCGAGGCCGCGATCGCCGATCTGCCGGCAGAGACGTTGCTGTTCTTGCTCGGCAGCCGGTATTGCGAGACCGACCTGCTCTCCGAAACCGCCTGGTCGCTGTTTGGCAATACCCCGCGCGGCTGGGGGCGGGTGCAGGCGATCTGCGATTTTGTCCACGCCCACGTCACCTTCGGTTACGAGCACGCGAACGCCACCAAGACGGCGCTCAACGTGTTCGAGCAGCGCCGGGGCGTGTGCCGCGACTTCGCCCATCTCGCGGTCACATTGTGCCGCTGCATGAGCATCCCGGCCCGCTATTGCACCGGGTATCTGGGCGATATCGGCGTGCCCCCGGATCCGGCGCCGATGGATTTCAGCGCCTGGTTCGAAGCGTATCTCGGCGGGCGTTGGTACACTTTCGACGCGCGCCACAATCACCCGCGGATCGGCCGGATTCTGATCGGCCGCGGCCGCGACGCCGCCGATGTGGCGCTCACCACCAGCTATGGGCCGACCACCCTCGCCGGGTTCAAGGTCGTGACCGAAGAGGTCGCGGCTTAGTAAGCAATTTTAACAAACCGCGCTCCGCCACACCGGCGAAGGCCGGTGCCCATGCGGCGATAGATTCGAGCTTTCGCCGGGAAGATGAGAACCGGTCGGCGCTGCGAAAAACCTTACATGTCTGACGCTACTCAAACCACCCCGGCTTCGCGGAGTTGGGCGATGTCCTCGGCCGAATAGCCCAGCTCCCGCAACACGTCATCGCTGTCGGCGCCGAGATCGGGGGCGGGGCGGTAGAGGCGGCACGGCGCCTCGGTGAATTTGATCGGGAAGCCGAGCATCCTGACCTCGCCATGGCCGGGGTGGTCGATGCCGACGACCATTTCCTGCTCGATGATCTGCGGGTCGGCGAAGACTTCCGGCAATGTCTTCACCCGCTCGCAGGGCACGCCCGCGGCGTTGAGCTTGGCGATCCAATAATCGCTGGTGCCGCCTTTGAGCAGAGCCTCGATCGCCGCATTCATCGCCTGGCGGTTCTGGACGCGCAGATCGTTGGTGCGGAAATCGGCGTTGTCGCGCAGCTCGGGGGCGTCCAGCGCGTCGATCAGGCGTTGGTAGGATTGCTCCTGCGAGGGGGCGACGGCGATCTCGCCATCGGCGGTGCGAAACATGCCGTAAGGCGAGACGATCGCATGGTCGTTGCCGCTGCGGTCCGGCGCTTCGCCGGTGGCCAAGTAATTCGCGGCAAGGAAACCCAGCACGCTGACCATCGCGTTGTTGAGGCTGGCGCCGACGGTATCGCCTCGCCCGGTTCGGCCGCGGCGCACCAGGGCCGCGCACACTCCGAGCGCGCCTTGAAGGCCGGCGATCAGATCGGCGATCGGCGGCCCGGCGCGCATCGGCGGGCCATCGGGCTCGCCGGTGACGCTCATAAACCCACTCATTGCTTGGGCGATGAAATCGAAGGAGGGCCGGTCGCGATAGGGCCCGCTGGCGCCAAAGCCGGTGAGGCTGCAACAAACCAGCGCGGGGTTCAGCGCCTCGAGCCGAGCCCTGTCAAAGCCCATTGCCGCCATGACCCCGGGTCGGAAATTCTCGACCAGAACATCGCTGCGCGCGACCAGCTTTTCGAGCACCGCGCGGCCTTCGTCGCTGCGCAAATTCAGGGTCAACGAGCGCTTGTTGCGGTTAAACGCCGCGAAATACCAGCTCAACCCGTCGCGCACCGCCCCTTGCCGGCGCACCGGGTCGCCCGCGCCCAGGGTTTCGATCTTGACCACCTCGGCCCCCATATCGGCCAGGATCATCGAGCAGAACGGCCCGGCCAGAATGCGGGTCAGATCGACCACGCGGATACCCGACAACGGCATGCCCACCCCCCGTCTTAGCTATAAACTAGTATCATGAGCCAGAAATTCGTAACCTAATTTCTTGCCGTCATTGCGAGCGAAGCAAAGCAATCTCGGACGCAAAACAATACCTGTACTCAGATTGCTTCTTCAGCGACCGCATCCCTGCTGCGAACCCCATGACGCGCGACGGCCTGGTTTCGCTCTCGGGCGATGACAGCGCGCTGCACAGATCGATGGACGATCCGGGCGTACTGCGGCGTCGAGAGGTGCGGCTGCGCCCGGAAGCGGCTTGAGAAGAGTTATCGACCGCGGCGCGTGTCGAGCACGGTCAACCAGTCGCTGATGGCGGTCCGGGTCTGCTCCGTTATCGGCTTTGTCTGATCCGGCGTCGCCGCCGCACGGTTTTGTAAGAAATTCCGACAGGCATGGCAGCACCCCAACTAAGCCAACCTGATCACATCGGCCGAGGTCCGTCTAGAGATAATTTTGTTGAGAAACTCCCAAGACGCTGAACGGACAAAATATTGTGTTCGTATTGTCGGAGAGTAATCGTAGTGAACACTAACGTAGATGTCTTGTTGGTCCTAATGTTACCGCTCGCGACAGCCGAACGCATCTTTCGACAGAATCAAGCAACTGCGCGCTATAGCCGCTCACGAGATATTGTCTGGTCTCCGATCCCACCGTAATCTTTGCGGTCGTTGGCTGCACGGCCCCGATAGCGGCCGTTTCGTGCCAGCGCGTCCAAACGCGAGATCTACCGATGGCGGGCCATTTCGCCGAGAAACGCCCGTGTAAGGTGTTTCACCGAGAAGGCCTGTGTAAGGTGCTCCTTACAACCTGTGATTAACACAGATTAACGTCTACTTGTAAGGCGCTGAAATAACCTGCATATCCAAGGTTGGCACGCACATTGCTACACGCTTGGTAGATGCAATTTTCATCTTGACGGTGTGCACAATGACTCTAACGACCAATGAATCGGGTCCTGCAAATTGCGGTTGCCGCAGGTGCCCTTGCCTTGGCTGGAAGTGCGGCAAACGCGACGCAATATAACCTGGGATTTCGGCACCAGCGGTTACTCGCTTTCAACAGGGCCAACAGTGTCGCCACCGGCGCCGCCGAGCTTTACCGCCACTTCCGGACCCTTTTCTCACAACGGCTTTCGGCAACACCGCGGCGATCACAGCGATTAGTCCGGTATATCAGGACGCCCTCTTCACGAGTGGCGGCTTTACCGTTGGCGCATATGCGTGGGGTAACGGTGGCAATACCCAGGATAAGGTCACGCAATCTAATAATTACGCAACCACCATCGATGGTGCTTCGGTCGATATCACCGGCTTAGGTGCTTGTTCAAGTCTTTGCACGGGCTTCAACACGACCCTCGGCGACACCGAATGGCTAACTCTCGCCTTGGGGAGCCACGCGAGCAGCTGGTCTTTGCAGTCGATCGTGTTCGGAGATATCATGACGTCTCCAGGCGAACAGGTTGAATTTTGGTTTAGCAATGAGGCTACCCGGTCTGCCGCTTTAAGTGGCACAAAATACGACGATACCATTTTGCAGATGGGTGCTAACGTATGCGTCGGCGGTATCGGCGCTAATGGTAGCTGCCTATTCGACTTTTCAGCGCTCAGCGACGTGAATCTCAATAATTATCCATACTTGTGGGCCACGGCAGTCAACCCGAACAGCAATAATGCCAACCAACCCGCGATCCTGATAACCCAGTTGACGGCGACGACCGACCCTGTACCTGAACCGTCGACTCTGTCTGTGTTGGGTATCGGCTTGTTGATCTTCGGTGTGGCCTGGCGCCGTCGCGAGGCAGCGTAAAGAACACCGACACCTAACCGCGAGCCTTGGGCGGTGCCTCCCGTTGGGGGCACCTTCCCTTGGGGCGGTGCCTCCCCTTGGGCGCTGCGCCCCGCTCGGCGCTACCGGCGAGGAACATCGAGCAGAACGGTCGACCACGCGGATCCCCGACATCGGCATGCCCCACCCCTCGTCCTAGATATAAACTAGTATCATGAGCCAGAAATTCGTAACCTAATCCCTTGCCGTCATTGCGAGTGACGCAAAGCAATCTCGGACGCAAAAGTTTCGCGATGCTGTAGGCTTCCGGCGAGGCGCTGACAAACTTCCCTGCCGAATTCTCTTTTTGTTCTCTCGAAAGCCACCTAAAATGAGGGCGTGCGTGAGGGAACGCCCCACGGGTGCTCGGTGGGCGATAAGCTCGGGATCGTGTGCAAGTGTGCCTGACTTTCGTGAATCGCGACGGCGAACATGTCCCAAGAAACTCGGAGGGCCATCGTCATCGTGCTGTGATTTCAATCACATCCGAAAATTTCTGTTCAACCGTCAGCTTCCCTGATCGAATCGAATTCGGATCAGTTGGTCCGGACACGATCGGGAGCATCAAGGGTGAAAGCGCAAAGGTGCGAATGCCAGGCGAGATGGAGCTGAACGGCCCCGAAATCTTTGTCGGCCTAGTCGGCGCTGTCGGCACCGACCTGAGATCGACTGGATATCAGTTAAAGGAAGAATTCCATCGGGTCGGTTACGCAGCCGACATCATCCGCCTGAGCAGTCTGATGCTCGACATAGATAGGTTCGCGGACCTGGCGCAGCTCAAAGACGGACCTGAAGACGAGCGGATCAACAAGCTTATGGACGCCGGCGATCTATTCAGAGAGGCGGCACAACGCGGCGATGCTGTCGCGTTGCTGGCAATCGGCAGAATCCGAGCAATACGTGAGGCAATGACGACCAACCCTGAAATACCCGCTTGCCGCCATGCGTACATACTTGACTCGCTCAAACACCCAGCCGAAATCGCTACCCTCCGCAGCGTTTATGGCAACGCATTTTTCGTACTTTCCGCGTACTCACCTCGGGAAAGGCGGGTTTTGTCCTTATCAGATCTTATATCACGATCACGAGGCGAATATTCGGCCGAGGCCTATCGTCGAAAGGCGGAAGTTTTGACTGAAAAAGATGAACAAGAACTTGGCAACGAATTCGGGCAAAACGTGAGAGAAAGCTTTCCTGAGGGAGATGTTTTTATAGACAGCACAGACCTCGTCAGGTCCCGAACCCAAATAAATAGGTTTGTAGAATTGTTGTTTTCAAATCCATACGTAACTCCGACGATAGATGAGTATGGATTGTTCCACGCCAAGGCAGCGGCGCTTCGCTCCGCTGACTTATCCAGACAGGTTGGCGCCGTAATAATGACCGACGATGGTGAAATCATCGCGGCTGGCTGCAACGAAGTACCGAGCGCCGGCGGAGGGGCAGTTTGGGAGGGTCGTTTAGCAGATAGAGACAAGGATTACCGGGACTTTCGCATCGGCCATGATTCCACAGCTCGAATGAAACAGGAAATTTTAGCTGAGATTTTTCAATGCCTCAAGGACGAGGGTTGGCTAGATCAGGACCGCAAAAACAAGAGCGCCAACGAATTGGCCGCGAAAGCGCTGTACGAGGGGAAGCGACCGCTCAAAGGAACGCGCGCCGCTAGCATAATGGAATTTGGAAGAATGGTTCACGCGGAGATGTCGGCGATCTGTGCTGCCGCTCGGCGGGGCCTCTCTGTCCTTCATGCCACATTATACTGCACGACCTTCCCGTGTCATATGTGTGCTCGCCACATCATTGCGACTGGGTTGCGCGAGGTAGTGTACATTGAGCCATATCCTAAAAGTATGGCTAAAGATTTGTATAAGAAATCAATCAGATTTGACTACGATACTGAAGCAAACTCAGACGCCGTTGTATTTCGTCCATTTGTCGGTATAGCGCCCCGCCGCTATATTAATTTGTTTGAGATTATAAAAAGGAAGGATGCCCGAGGATATGCAATACAGCGGCAGCCGGAAATTTCACAACCTAAAATCAGTCAAATTGCGAACTACAATGATTTGGAACTTGTTCACGTGAATTTCCTCGATGAGCATCGTGTGGAACTTAAAATAAGAGATGCCGAACCAACTGCACAAAGGAGAGAGTTATGAAGGAACGGAACTGGCTGGACAAACAGCTTGAAGCAACGCGCTTGACGGTAGGGTCTTGGAGCGAGCAGAAAAAGGCCGCGTTAAAGGCGCAGATTTTGGGTTCAAGCGAGAAGCCATCGTCTGCTGAGCCTCTTACGCGATCGCGTAAGAGGGGGCACGTCGAGAAAGAGGCTCCTGAAAGTGAGAGACGCCACCTATAAGGCGAACCTGGGCGCATCAGCGCCCCCATCTTGATCACAAGTTCGCAAAGTGAAGCAGCCCAACGAGCGGGCGCCGCCTTCTGAAGGGCGATTGTGGTCCCACGACCGCCAGGAAACGGGGAATATTGGCTGATGTCAATCCTTGGCCGGCAACAGATCGAAGACTTGTTACGCGCACGGCCTTCCCTAATTGACGGCTTTGACGTTCGTCGGCTGGGTACGCCGAACTCGCCGGTACGAGGCGCATCCCTGGACCTCTTCATCGGTCAAATCTTTCTGCCCGGGGTGCTTGACGGGAAGCTGGGCGGCTCTGATCGGGGAAAGCAGGCGCACGGACTAAGGGCCGGCGACACCGCCGTCGTCCGTACTGCCGAGAGCCTGCGACTGCCGGGGAACATTGCAGCCATCGGCTTTCCGCCCTCGACGGCGGTTTCGCTGGCGGGCTTGCTGACCACTAATCCCGGTCATGTTGATCCGGGCTACCAAGGCCCGCTGCATCTTACCGTCATCAACATGGGCAAGGAGGTATTCACGCTATACCGGGGCCAACGCATCGTGCGTCTTATGTTGTTCGCTCTGCCGGCGGTGGAACCTATTATTGATCCAACGACATCGCCGATCAACGAAGAGCTGTTGGCAAAGCTATCGCCTGATTTCCTCGATGTTCATTCTCGCGTTGGAGCGGCGATCGAGCAGGCGGGCTGGCGTATACAAGCGAGAAATGCTTGGATCCCCTTGGCAACAGCGATCGCTGGCGGAGCTTTGGCCTTTCTACTCAACTATTGGATAAACGTGCAGCAGATGAAGCTGGACATTGCCGGCCTACAGGCGAAGCTTGATGTGATCGGATCGAAGATTGATCTCAGCAGTGTTGACCAGCGATTACAGAAACTAGAAGCCCATTTTGCGCCATTACCTAAGGCTTCCATTCCGCCGGGAGGTACAAAGTAATGACGCCCTCGCTTTATCTACTGTCACGCCCTCATTTTACTAACGAATATCAAGCTTTTTTAGCCAAGACGGGCGTAATATGGCAGGAAACTAAAGTCAGCGATGCTGAGCGCGTGGTCGAGTTTGCTGGACGCATTTGTTATATGTCGTTTGGCGCGCGACAGTCGCCTCGCGATAACGCCGCATACATTGCGAATTTGATCGATCAGGGGCACGATAGCGTCCTCGAACACGCTAGTTGGACGTTCCTGCTGGATGGCGTTTCTCGATCCTTGACACATCAATTGATACGACACAGAATCGGCTTTTCATACAGTCAGTTGTCCCAGCAGTATTATGACCATTCGGCGGCGGAATTTTTGATGCCGACCGGCCTTGAGCAGAATCCGGTCGCCTTTGCTGCGTGGAGTGCTGCTATTGAGGCCGCTCGTAATGCCTATTACACGATACAATCACAGCTTGGGGCCGAGAGCGGTCAAGGCCGCAACAGCAGGGAGCGGAGTCGCGCAGATTCGATCTGCCGCACGCAGTGTGTTGCCAAACTCAACAGGAACAAAGATTGTCGTGACAGCCAATGCGCGATCGCTGCGGCACTTTTTGTCCTTGCGCGGCGCAACAGAGGGGGATTTGGAGATGCGTCAAGTCTCTGGCCTCATCTATGCGATGCTTGTACGTGAAGCGCCTTCGTTGGTCAGCGATTTTCAGGACGAAGCCGGCCCGGACAAAATCCCATTCATTACCCAGAAAAGCAATCGAAAGTAGGCGATCGCGATTGGCAAATCGCTGCACGCGCTCACCGAGCGAGATCTGATCACGCTCCTTCGGCTGCGGCCGTCTCCGGAAACAACGACTGCGCCGAAATCGATCGCGGACGTCGGCGAACGACGGCTGTCCGCCCGACCTTGCCATTGACCTTTCCCCCCCCGGCAAGGTCGGCTGTGAGGCATGGGCCCGCGTCGCCGTAGACGGAACCGACCGTCGGCAAAGGGGTCGGGAGCAGGCACCCCTCTGCTGGCAGAGGGAGCGAACCGAGGCCAGCCAACCGGTTCGCGTGAGCAGCTTCGGGGTGTGATCGGATTGAAGACGCGCGTCGTCAGCGCGGCGAGCAGCCTGACGCCGGGTCATATCATTCCATAAGGCCGAGTAGCAACGTATTCCCTCACGACCTCTTGCGTAGCCATCGTCTCGGATGCACGCTGAACCAGATGCATGAACCGGAGGCAACGGCGACGCATGCCTGGTGCGAACCCCACGACGCGCCGTGACCAAGTCTCGATCTCCGGCGATGACAGCGCGCTGCCGGAGGACGAGCGCGCGCTGTTGAAGCGGGCGCGGGCGCTGATCCCGCTTCTGGCCGAGCGAGCGCCGGAGGCGGCGGCGGCGCGGAAATTGCCGGCGAGGACGATCGCCGAGTACCGCGCGGCGGGCATCCTGCGCATTCTGCAGCCGCGGCGGTTCGGCGGCATGCAGGGGCGGTTCAGCCTGTTCTCACGGATCGTCGAGGAATTCACTTACGGCTGCGCCTCCTCGGCCTGGGTCTATGCGGTCTTGGCCGAGCATCAGTGGATCGTCGCTCAGTACCCTGAGCAGGCGCAGATCGATGTCTGGGGCGCAGATCCCGAGGCGGTCGCCGCGTCCTCGCTGGCGCCGCGCGCCGCCGCCAAGCGCGTGCCGGGCGGCTGGCGGCTCAGCGGCCGCTACTCGTTTTCGAGCGGCTGCGATTATGCGCAATGGGCGATTCTCGGCGCGTTCCTTGGGCAGATGGGCGACCCGAGCACCCATGCCTATCTGCTGGTGCCGTTCGCCGACATCGAGATCGTCGACGACTGGCAGACCCTGGGCCTCGCCGGCACCGGCTCGAAGTCGCTGGTCCTCCATGATGTGTTCGTGCCCGAGCACCGCGTCGTGATGGTCAGCGACCTGTTCGCCGGCACGCCGCCGGGCGCCGTGGTCCATCCGGACTATCCGGTATTGCGGGCGCCGCGCGGTTACTTGGTTTCCTATTCGCTGCCGCCGGTGCCAGTGGCACTCGGCCGCCGCGCCCTTGATGTCGCCTGCCGGTCATTCGCCGGCCGGGTGTCGCGCGGGGTGAGGCGGTTGGCCGACTCCGAATTCGTCCAGATGACGCTCGGCGAGGCCGCCGCCGCGATCGATGCGGCGACGATGCTGCTGCACACCGGGCGGGAATCCAGCACCGCCGAAGTCAGTTCGGGCCGGCGGATCACCGAGGCCGAGGCGTTGCGCGCGCGCCGCGACATGGTCTACGCACAGCATCAGGTCGGCTGGGCAATCGACCGGCTGTGCGAATTGGACGGCGCCCGTTGGGTCTACGACAATGACGAGCTGGGTTCGATCCGCCGCGACGTGATGACCGTGCTGACCCACACCGCCGCGAGCCGCGTGGCCGGGCTGGCGCCCTATGGCCGCATGCTGCTCAACGACGGCGCCGAATAAACGGCGGCAGGGGGCTCGCCATCGTCAGACCACATCTCGCCCGCATAATGGCTCGCATAGAGGGGATGCTCGTGCCAGAATGGATGGTGGTGAAGCGGATAGCGCCGGGTCTGGCGGGTGTTTGGTAATTCCCGTGTATTCCCGGTTCTGCGGAATTCTTTCCCGGTTCGGTCGGAAGAATTCGCGGTTCCGTGCTCACGGGAACTCCTGCGGAAGTGACTGATTTGGAACTCGGATTTAATGCGATTTAGCACGGCAAAGTGGCCAATGCGCAGATTTCCCGGTTATTTTCCCGGTTCACGGGAATTTGGCCGCTGACCCCGGAACGGTGACGTGCTGGTAGAGATCGGCCATTTCGCGCTGGTCCTGGCGCTGCTGGTCGCGGCGGTGCAGGGAACGGCGCCGCTGATCGGCGCCGCGTCGCGCAGCCGGGCATTGATGGATCTGGCGCGGCCGGCGGCATTGCTGCAACTGGGCCTGGTAGCGTTGTCCTTCGCGGTCTTTTTCCACGCCCACATCGTCTCCGATTTCTCGGTCCGCAACGTCTTCGAGAATTCGAGCCTGTCGAAGCCGATGCTCTATAAGGTGACCGGCGCGTGGGGCAGCCATGAAGGCTCGATGATGCTGTGGGTCTTCATGCTAGCGTTGTTCGGCGGCCTTGTCGCCCTGTTCGGCCGCTCATTGCCGGCGAGCCTGCGCGCGCGCACCCTGGCGATCCAGGGCCTGCTCGGTTTTGGCACGCTATTATTCATCATCGCGACATCGAACCCGTTCGAGCGGCTGTTCCCGGTCCCGGCCGACGGCCGCGACTTGAACCCGTTGCTGCAGGATCCGGGCCTCGCCTTTCACCCGCCGTTTCTCTATTTCGGGTATGTCGGGTTCTCGATCACCTATTCTTTTGCGATCGCCGCGCTGATCGAAGGCCATGTCGGCGCCGCCTGGGCCCGCTGGGTCCGGCCCTGGGCTCTGACCGCGTGGTGCGGGCTGACGATCGGCGTCGCGATGGGCAGCTGGTGGGCCTATTACGTGCTCGGCTGGGGCGGCTGGTGGGCGTGGGACCCGGTCGAGAACGCCTCGTTCATGCCGTGGCTGCTGGGCACCGCGCTGCTGCATTCGGCCGCGGTCGTCGAAAAGCGCGAGACGTTGCAGCGCTGGACCGTGCTGCTGGCGATCATGACCTTTGGCATGAGCCTGATCGGGACCTTTCTGGTGCGCTCTGGGGTGCTGACCTCGGTCCATTCCTTTGCCCTCGACCCGGCGCGCGGCGTCTTCATCCTGGTCCTGGTCGGGATTGTGATCGGTGGCGGCCTGATCCTCTACGCGTTGCGCGCGCCGGGTCTCGAAGCCGGCAATCCATTCGCGCCGGTAAGCCGCGAGGGCGCGCTGGTGCTCAACAACCTGCTGCTCGCGGCCGGTATGGCGACGGTGTTCTTGGGTACCTTCTACCCGCTCTTCGCCGAGGTTTGGAGCGGGGCCAAATTGTCGGTCGGGCCGCAATATTTTGATGCGACATTTGTCCCAATCGTCGTACCGGGTCTTGTCGCCATGGTCATCGGCCCGGTCCTCGCCTGGCGCCACGGGAGTTTGCGCGCGGCATTGCGCCGATTGTCGCCGGCATTCGCCGGAGCGCTTCTCGCCCCGCTGGCCGTGTTTATGTTCAACCGCACCGCATCCCCGGCGGCGCTTGCCGGAGTGGCGCTCGCCGCCTGGGCGGTGCTCGGCGTGCTGGCCGATCTTGCCGACCGCACCGGACTCGGAAAGCTGCCTCCAGGCACCGTGTGGCGCCGCCTGCGCCATCTGCCGCGCGGCACCTGGGGCTACGCGATCGCCCATTTCGGCGTCGGCGTCTTGATCGCCGGAGTGACCGTCTCGATCGCCTGGCGCAGCGAGCGGATCGAGACCTTGCGCGCAGGCGACAATTTGCAAATCGCCGGCCGTACCCTGCACTTCGTCGGAGTAACTGAGGGTAATGTCGAAAATTACCAGGTTCAGCGCGCCGAGATCGTGGTCGATCGGCCGGGCAGCGCCCCGTTCACGGTCCACCCCGAGCGGCGCTGGTATCCGATCGCCCGCAGCATGACGACGAACACCTCGATCTCGACCAACGGCTTCGGCGATCTCTATCTGGCGCTCGGCGATCCTGACGGAAAGGGCGGTTGGATCCTGCGCGCGTATTATAATCCGCTCGTCCCGTGGGTCTGGTTCGGCGCCGTGTTGGCGGCGCTCGGCGGGCTGGTCTCGCTGAGTGATCGACGCCTGAGGATGCGGCTGCCGAGATCGCGCACCGTACAGGCGATCGCCCCTCGACCGGCAGATCCGGGATGATGCCGAGGCTGCTGCTTGCGGCGGCGCTGCTGCTGATCGCGGTCGGGCCGGTGGCAGCCTGGGCCGTCGAACCCTCCGAACGGCTCGCCGATCCCGCACTGGAGGCGCGCGCTCGCACGATCAGCCAGGAATTGCGCTGCCTGGTGTGCCAGAACCAGTCGATCGACGAGTTGAACGCCGACCTCGCCCACGATCTGCGCGTTCTGGTGCGCAAGCGGTTGCTCGCCGGCGACAGCGACCAGCAGGTGCTGAACTACATCGTCGCGCGATATGGCGTTTTCGTGCTGCTCGACCCGCCGTTCGCACCGGTGACCTGGGTGTTATGGCTGGCGCCGCCGGTATTGGTGCTGGGGGCGGGAGGGGTGCTGCTGTTGCGTGCGCGCTGGCGGCGTTTCGACGCAGCGTTGCCCGAGCTGAACTCGGGAAGAGAGCGCTCGTGCCGCGGAATTGCTGAGCGATCGGGCATGGTCTGGTTCTGGATCGGCGCCGGGTTCCTGACCCTTGCGGCACTGGCCATCTTGCTGCGCCCGCTCGTCCACCGCCCGCGGCCGGGCAGTGGCGACGAGGAAGCCGTCGCCGCGCTGTTTCGCCGGCAGCTCGCCGAGACCGATGCCGAGTTGGCTCAAGGCCGTATTTCACCCGACCAGGCCGCTGTGGCGCGCACCGAGATCACCCGGCGCATGCTGGCGGCGGCCGAGCGCGGCGACGCCGGGGCGGGAGCGGCGTTGGACGGGGGAGCGGAAACGTTCTGGCGGATCGGTGCGGCGATCGGCATTGCCGGGGTGCTGCCGGCGGCCGCGATCGCCGTCTACTTTGCTGTTGGCTCACCGTCGGCGATCGATCGTGGCGCCGCGACCGAGGCCGCCATTCCCCACGGCGTGGCCGAACTCGCCGCGGCAGCCGACCGCATAAGGGCGCATTTGCAACAGACGCCCGGCGATCTCAAAGGTTGGACCCTGCTGGCCCGCACCCTGGCTGCGCTCGACCGCTTCGCCGAAGCGCGCGAGGCCTACGCCCATGCGATCGCCTTGGCGCCCGGCGAACCCGGCTTGCACGCCGAGCTCGGCGAAGTCTTGCTGCTCGAAGCCGAGGGCACGGTCACGCCGGCCGCCGAGGCCGAGTTCGCCAAGGCGCCGGATGATCCACGCTCGCGCTATTACAGCGCCGAGGCAGCGCTGCAGCATGGCGACAGCGTCGGGGCCAGGCAAAAATTGCGGGCCTTGCTGGCCGACGCCCCGGCTGGCGCACCGTGGCGCCAAACCGTGGCGGACAGCCTCGCCGAACTGATGCCGAACGGGCCGGCAGCCGGGGCCGCGTCTGCCGTGGCGCCGACCGGCCCGAGCATGCAGGACGTCGCCGCCGCCCGGGACATTTCGCCAGAACAGCGGCGGGCGATGATCCGCGGCATGGTTGAGCGCCTTGCCCAACGGCTCGAACAGCACCCGGACGACAAGGAAGGCTGGGCACGGCTAGCCCACGCCTACGATGTGCTCGGCGAGCCCGACAAGGCGCGAGCTGCCCGCGCTCGGGCGGCGGCGGCCGGCGCAGGGGCGCCGGAAGCGTTGCCGCGTGCCGCGCCGGATGACGCGCAGGGATGGATCGCACGCGCCCGTTCTTATCAGGGGCTCGGTCGTACCGCGGATGCGCTTGCCGCCCTCAAGCAGGGAAACGCGCAATTCCCCGGCAATCTTCCGCTGCTCGAGGCCTATATGAATGCGCTTTCCGTCGGGACCAAAGACGACAGGCCGAGCCCCGAACTCATCGATCTGGCGACCCGGATCAATGCGCTCGACGGCAAAGAGCCGGACGCGCTGTGGTATCTGGGTCTGGCCGCAGCTAAAAGCGGCGACGGCTTCCGGGCGGCAAGTTATTGGACAACGCTGCGAGACGAACTGTCTCCGGCCGACAGCCGGCGCGCGCTGGTGCAACACAAGCTCGACGCGCTGCGTTGACATCGGAGTCGGCTCTTGCCGGGGCCAGAGTGCTGCGAGCTGGTGGATAGCAGACGATGGCCCTTTCGCCGGGTTTGTGCCTCGTTACCGGGGCAACCGGGTTCGTCGGATCGGCCGTCGCACGCGCGCTGTTGCTCAAAGGTCATCAGGTGCGGGCGCTTGCGCGCCCCGGCGGCGATCGCCGCAACCTCGGCGGTCTATCCGTCGAAATCTCCGAGGGCGCGATGGAGGACCTGCCATCCCTCGCCCGCGCGGTCGCCGGCTGCCAATATCTGTTCCACGTCGCTGCCGATTATCGGCTGTGGGTTCCCGACCCGGCTGCGATGTTCCACGCAAATGTCGACGGTACCTGCGACCTGATGACCGCAGCGCTCGCCGCCGGTGTCGAGCGCATCGTCCATACCAGTAGCGTCGCGACGATCGGTCTGGTTCCCGGCGGGTCGGCCGACGAGGAGACGCCGAGCCGGCTCGACGATATGATCGGGCCTTACAAGCAGTCAAAATTCCAGGCCGAGGAGGCCGTTCGCCAGCTGATCGGCGAGCGCGGCCTGCCCGCTGTTATCGTCAATCCGTCGACCCCGGTAGGCCCGCGCGACCTCAAGCCGACGCCGACCGGGCGGCTGATCCTCGAAGCCGCGCGGGGCCATCTGCCGGGCTTTGTCGACACCGGTCTCAATATCGTGCACGTCGACGACGTTGCCGCCGGTCATCTCGCGGCGGCCGAGATCGGGCGGATCGGTGAGCGCTATATTCTCGGCGGTGAAAACATGGCGCTGGCCGAGATCTTGGCCGAGGTCGCACGCGCCGCCGGCCGCCGGCCGCCACGCCTCAAAATCCCATACCCGGCGGCGTTCGCGGTCGCCGTCGGAGCCGAGCTGATGGCGCGGGTGACCGGCCGTGAGCCTTTTACCACCCTCGACGGGGTTCGCATGGCCAGAAAGAAGATGTATTTTTCATCGGCGAAAGCCTCGCGCGAACTCGGCTATCGTCCGCGGCCGGCGCACCAAGCTATCGTCGATGCTGTGGAATGGTTTGCGGCCAACGGATACCTGGGATGATTGCGGCGGCAGCGGCGGAGACGCAAGACCGCGAGATCGTCGAGACGCCATCGGGCAAATGGCGCGACGGCGAGAATTTCCCGGTCGGGTCCTTGCTGATTCGGCGCGATTTGCGTGTGCATGTCCATGCCTTCTACCGCTTTGCCCGCAACGCCGACGACATCGCCGACAACCCCGAGCTTTGCGCCGCCGAGAAAATCCGCCGGCTCGACCGCATGGCGGCGGTGCTTGGCGGCGCCCCGGGCGACGATTCACCAGCCGCTTCGGCGATGCGCCAAAGCCTGACCGCGACCAGCATGACAGTACAGCACTGCAACGACGTTTTGCGCGCCTTCCGCCAGGATGCCGAGAAGCGACGCTATCGGGACTGGGACGAGCTAATGGAATACTGCCGCTATTCAGCCTCGCCGGTCGGGCGGCAGCTGCTCGATCTGCATCGCGAAAGCCGCGAGACCTGGCCCCCCTCAGACGCGTTGTGCTCGGCATTGCAGGTGCTCAACCACCTGCAGGATTGCGCCGAGGATTACCGCCTGCTCGACCGGGTCTACCTGCCGACGGCCGATCTTGCCGCTATCGGAACCGACGTCACAGCGCTGACGGCGGAGCAATCGAGCCCGGCGCTTCGCCGGGTGTTCGACACCCTGCTCGACCGGGCCTCAGATCTCGTCGACGCCGCGCGCGGGCTGTCGCCGCGCGTCGCGGCGCCGGGTTTGCGCTGTGAATGCGCGGTTATCACCGAGCTGGCGGCGCGCCTGTTGCGCCGCCTGCGTCGCGGCGACCCGCTGGCCGCCCGGGTCGGGCTCGGCAAAACCGATTTCCTTGTGGCTTTTCTGTCCGGGGTCCTGCGTGGGATCCGCCGGTGAGCGACGCCGCGTTCGACACCGTCGCGGATCGAGTGGGCGACGACGCGCTGCGCCAAACCATCCGCAACCGGGTCGAGGCGGCCGGAACCTCGTTCTATTGGGCGATGCGGCTGTTGCCCCGAGAGCGCCGCAACGGCATGTACGCGGTTTATGCCTGGTGCCGCGAGGTCGACGACATTGCCGACGGCGAGCGGCCGGTCGCGCACAAGCTCGCGGCACTGGCCGCCTGGCGTGCCGAAATCGAGGCGCTCTATGCGGGGCGGCCAAGCCATCTCGTCGCGCGTGCGCTGCACGAGCCGATGCTGTGCTATCGCCTGCGTCGAGAGGATTTTCTCTCCGTCATCGACGGCATGGAGATGGATGCCCGCGAGGACATCCGAGCCCCGGATCTAGCCACGCTCGATCTTTATTGCGCCCGGGTGGCGAGCGCGGTTGGTCATCTCTCGGTCCATATTTTTGGCGACACCAGCGAAGCGGCGCACCGTGTCGCCGACTCGCTGGGCCGGGCATTGCAGTTGACCAACATTCTGCGCGATCTCGACGAGGATGCCCGCCGCGGACGGCTCTATTTGCCGCGCGAGATCCTGGAGCGCCACGGGGTTTACAATGTCGATCCGATTGCGGTGCTGCGCCATCCGGCATTGCCGGCAGCCTGCCGTGAGCTGGCGGCGATTGCCGAAACGCATTTTCGCGACAGCGCGCGGGCCATGACACAATGCCGTCGCCGGGCGATGCGCCCTGCGGCGGTGATGGGAGCCGTTTACCGGGCGACCCTGCAACAGCTGTTGCGCGGGGAATGGCGCGACCCGGCCGCGCGGCTGAGCCTACCGAAACCGCTGAAGCTCTGGCTGGTTTTGCGCCACGGTCTTGTATGAGCGGCGATGTGCATATCGTCGGCGCCGGTCTGGCCGGCCTGGCGGCTGCGGTCATATTGGCGGCAGAAGGGTGCCGGGTGCGGCTTTACGAAGCAAGCGCCCATGCCGGCGGCCGATGCCGTTCCTATTTCGACGACGAGCTCGGCTGCCGCATCGACAATGGCAACCATCTGCTGCTAGCGGGAAACCGCCGGGCGCTCGACTATCTCGAACGGATCGGCGCACGCGACACACTGGAGGGGCCGGAGGATACCGTCTTTGCATTCATCGACGCGCAGACCGGGCAGCGCTGGAGTGTGCGGCCGAACCGAGGGGCCGTGCCGTGGTGGATTTTCCAGCGCGCCAGACGGGTCCCGTACACCCGTGCGGCTGACTACCTCGGAGCGCTGGCGCTGCGCTGGGTCGGCCGGACGGCTACGGTCACCGAGGTGTTGGATCGCCGCCGCCGGCTTTTCCGCAGGCTATGGGAGCCGCTTGCCGTCGCTGCGCTGAACACCGCTGTCGAGCGCGCGTCTGCCCGGCTGTTTTGGCGTATCCTGGTTGAGACGCTTGGCCGCGGCGGGGCGGCGTGCCGGCCGCTGGTGCCACGCGAGGGGCTTTCGGAGACGTTTGTCGGTCCAGCGCTTGCTGTCTTACACGCCCGCGGCGCCGAGATCCGCTTTGGCGCGAGGCTGCGTGCGTTGAACTTCGGCCCCGATCACATCTCCGGGCTGGTGTTCGAAGCGGACGCAATCGAGATCGCCCGCGATGATCGTGTGATCCTAGCCGTGCCGGCGGCTGTCGCCGCACGGCTGATGCCCTCACTGATCGTACCCGACGCCTTTTCCCCGATCGTCAATGCCCACTTCCGGTGCGCGGCGCCCCCTGGTTCGCCGCTATTTGTCGGCGTCGTCGACGGCGCCGCACAGTGGATCTTTCGTAAGCATGGGGTGTTGTCGGTAACAGTCAGCGCCGCCGACCGCATCATCGACCTCCCAGCTGACGCGTTGCGCGAGATGTTGTGGCGCGACGTGGCGTTGGCCTATCGGCTTCCCGCATTTCCGGTGCCGCCGGCGAGAATCGTCAAGGAGCGGCGGGCGACGTTTCTCGCCAGCCCGGAACAACTGCGGCGCCGGCCGGGCGTGACGACGCGCTGGCAGCAGCTTTTGCTTGCCGGCGATTATACGGATACCGGCTTGCCGGCGACGATCGAAGGCGCTATCGGCTCGGGATTTGCTGCGGCGCGGCGGGCGCTGGCCCACGGCCATGCAAAGCCCCGTCGGTCGGCGGGCAGCGGCGACATTGTTACCGAAACGACCACCGGGACCGACAGAGAGCCTCAGCGTATCCTTTCATGAACAGTGCAATAAACGAGCGAGCGGCGGTCGCGAAATACCCCACCGACGCCGGCCGGGAGACCCACGGGCTCGGTCAGGCGATCACCCGCGCCGCGGCGTCGCTGCTGGCGCTGCAGCATACGGATGGCCACTGGGTCTTCGAACTCGAAGCCGACGCGACGATTCCGTCCGAATACATTCTGCTGCAGCATTACCTAGGCCGAAGCGAGCCTGAGCTTCAGACAAAGATCGCGCGGTTCGTGCGCGCCCAGCAAGGCGAGGACGGCGGCTGGCCACTCTTTCACGGCGGCGCGCTCGATCTCAGCTGTTCGGTCAAGGCCTATTTTGCGCTTAAAGCAGCCGGCGATTCGGTCGACGCGCCGCACATGGCGCGCGCCCGCACCGCGATCCTGGCGCAAGGCGGCGCGCGGCGCTGCAATGTGTTCACTCGCATCATGCTCGCCTTGTTCGGCGAGGTACCGTGGCGGGCGGTTCCGGTCATGCCGGTCGAAATCATGCTGCTACCCGGATGGTCGCCTTTTCACATCAGCAAGGTTTCCTATTGGTCGCGCGCTGTTCTGGTGCCGCTGCTGGTGCTGATGGCGCTGCGGCCCCGCGCCCGCAACCCGCGCGGCATCACAATCCGCGAGTTGTTCATCGAACCGCCCAACTCGGTCCGTGACTGGATCGCCGGCCCGACAGCCTCGCCGCTGGCGACGGCTTTCGGCCTGCTCGACCGGGTGCTGCGCGCGGCCGAGCCGTGGTTTCCGGCGGGGCCACGGCGACGCGCAATCGACAAGGCGGTCGCCTTTGTGACCGAGCGGCTCAATGGCGAAGACGGTCTCGGCGGAATTTACCCGGCGATGGCGAACTCATTGATGATGTTCGACTGTCTGGGCCATCCCCGCGATCATCCCGACTGGCTGACCGCTGCGTCCGCGATCGACAAGCTTATCGTCCGCGATGGCGAGCGCTGCTATTGCCAACCCTGCCTGTCCCCGGTCTGGGACACGGCGCTCGCTTGCCACGTGCTGCTGGACGTGGATGACCAGCGGCTAGACTCCGCGGTTGGGCGGGCGCTTGACTGGCTCGCGGGAAAGCAGGTGCGGGAGGTGGTCGGCGATTGGGCGATAAGCCGCCCAGGCTTGCAGCCCGGCGGGTGGGCCTTCCAATATGAGAACCCCTATTACCCCGATGTCGACGACACCGCCGCTGTCGCCCTGGCACTCGATCGATTTGATCGTGAACGGTATCGGTCCGCCATCGAACGGGCAGGCGAATGGATCATCGGCATGCAGAGCCGCAACGGCGGGTGGGGTTCCTTCGACGCCGACAACACGCATTATTACTTGAACCACATTCCATTTGCCGATCACGGCGCGCTGCTCGATCCGCCAACCGCCGATGTCAGCGCCCGGTGCCTGGGGTTACTCGCCCAGCTCGGCTACGGCGCCCACCACCCCGCCGTCGCCGCTGCCATCGCCTTTCTGTGGCGGGAGCAGGAGGCCGATGGCAGCTGGTTCGGACGCTGGGGAACCAACTACATCTACGGGACTTGGTCGGTACTGGCCGCTGTCAACGCTGCCGGCATCGATCCTGGGGCACCGGAAATCCGCCGGGCCGTCGGTTGGTTGCTTGCCCGGCAGCGTGCGGATGGCGGCTGGGGCGAAGCCGAGGAATCGTACTGGCCCGGCAGGCCGCGAGGCGAGGCGCGCTATACCACGCCCTCACAGACGGCATGGGCGCTGCTCGCTCTGATGGCCGCGGGCGAGGTCCGCAACCCGGCAGTTGCGCGCGGCATCACCTATTTGATTGCGACCCAGAACTCGAGCGGAAGTTGGGATGAGCCGTGGTTCACCGCAGTCGGCTTTCCGCGCGTGTTTTTTCTGCGCTATCACGGCTACCGCGCCTATTTTCCGCTCTGGGCTTTGGCCCGTTACCGCCGTCTGATAAGCGGCGCCTCGGCCCGGGTGCCGTTCGGTATTTGAGCCTGGGTTAGGGCTTTGCTCGAGACGACAGGACCGGTCGCTGCGCTCTGCATCTGCGGGCTCACGGCGGAAGCAAAGATCGCGCGCGCCGCCGGCTTCTCGGCGGTGGTTGGCGCCGGGAATCGGAGCCGCACAACCACGCTTGTCGAAAGCGCGGTCCGGCAGGCGAGTTGTCTGATCAGTTTCGGCATTGCCGGCGCACTTGCACCCGAACTGCGAACGGGTGGTGTGATCGTCTCGACGAATGTGATCGCAGCCGACAAACGATGGTGGGCAGAGAAGCGGTTTCGTGATCGCATCGCCGATTTCGCCCGCGGCATCGGCGCGCTGGAAGGCCCGGTTCTTGGGGCTCCGGCCATACTGGCGACCGCTGCCCAAAAGAGTCGGGCATGGAACGAGACGCGGGCGGTCGCGGTCGATCTCGAAAGTGACATCGTCGCCCGCATCGCCACTTCGGCGGGGATCCCGTTCATTGTCTTGCGCTCAATCGCCGACCCGGCTTATCGCGAGCTGCCGCCTACCGCGCTGATCCCGCTTTCGGAGGACGGAACGCCAAGGCTCGCGTGGGTACTCGCATCGGTGCTGCGCCAGCCCCGACAGCTCGCGAGCCTGGTTGGGCTTGCGCGCGAGGTACGGACGGCGCGGTTGGCGCTAGCCGGACCCGCCCGCGCTTTACACGGGTTCCTGGCGGCCGGCTAGGCGCTCCATTGCCTCGGCGACATGACGGGCGAGCACATATTCGGCCGGGCGCTGCCGGTCGAGCGGAATTTCCGGCGCCATATCGCCTTCGGTGCGCACGCCGCGCAGCGCCGCTGCCGCCGCCTTTAGCGGGTGCCGCACCGTATCCATAACCGCAGTCGCCTCGTAGCCGCTGTGAACCATGCAATCGGCGCATTTTTCATAATTGCCGGTGCCGTATGCGTCCCAGTCGGTCTCGTCCATTAGCTCCTTGAAGGTCTTGGCGTAGCCCTCGCCGAGCAGATAGCACGGGCGCTGCCAGCCAAAGAAATTGCGCGTCGGATTGCCCCACGGCGTGCAGCGGTACGATTGATTGCCGGCGAGAAAATCGAGGAACAGGCTCGACTGGTTGAACGACCAGCTGCGGCGGCGGCGCGCGAAGATGGCGCGGAACAATTCCTTGGTGCGGCGGCGATTTAGAAAATGCTCCTGGTCGGGCGCCCGTTCATAGGCGTAGCCAGGTGACACGGTGATCCCGTCGAGGCCGATCTCGCTGACCCGATCAAAGAACCGGGCAACACGCTCCGGATCGGCGTTATCGAACAGCGTGGCGTTGATGTTGACGCGGAAGCCGCGGGATTTCGCCAGCGCGATCGCGGCGACCGCGCGGTCATAGACCCCGTCCTGGCATACCGAGCGGTCGTGCTCCTCGCGGTCGCCATCGAGATGTATGGTCCAGGCGAAATAAGGGTCAGGCTGGAACTGATCGAGCTTTTTTTCGAGCAGCAGCGCGTTGGTGCACAGGTAGACGAATTTCTTCCGTGCGGTAATGCGTTGTGCGATCTCGGCAATGTCGCGATGCAGCAGCGGCTCGCCGCCGGCGAGGACCACGATCGGAGCACCGCATTCGTCGACCGCGCCGAGGCATTCGGCGATGCTAAGCCGCTGATTGAGGATCGCGTCGGGATAGTCGATCTTCCCGCAGCCGGCGCAGGCGAGGTTGCAGCGGAACAACGGCTCCAGCATCAGTACCAGCGGGTAGCGTTCGACCCCGCGCAAATGGCGCCCGAGCACATAGGCCCCGACCCGGATCGTTTGGCGCAACGGAATGGCCACGGTAGACCCTCGTTACAAAGTGGGATGTCGAGCTGGCATCATTCGGCGGCTTCGGCGAGCTGCGGTGGCATTCGGAAGCGCACGTTCTCGGTGACTCCCGGCAGTACTGCGAGCTCGATTTCGGCGATCTCGCGCAGCCGGTCGATCAGCGCCTCGACCAGTTCGGCGGGCGCCGACGCGCCGGCGGTGATGCCGACCGCGGTGACGTCTGTGACCCAGCGAGGATCGAGCGCGGCGGCATCTTCAATCAGATAGCTCGGTACGCCGCTTTCGGCGGCGATCTCGCGCAGCCGGTTCGAGTTCGAACTATTGGGCGCGCCGACTACCAGAACCACATCGACGATCTTGGCGAGTTCGCGAGCCGCCCGCTGGCGATTCTGTGTAGCGTAGCAAATGTCCTTTGTGTCCGGGCCGACGATCGTCGGAAAGCGCGTCTTTAGCGCCTCGATTACAGCGCGGGTATCGTCGACGCTGAGCGTCGTCTGGGTGATAAAGGCAAGCTTGTCGGGGTCGGTGACTTGAAGCCCAGCAACCTCCTCAGGCGTCGAGATCAGATGTACGCGGCCGACGATCCGCCCCATGGTGCCGACAATTTCAGGATGGAAGGCATGCCCGATCAAGATGATCTCGCGCCCCTGGTTGGCGTAGCGCTGGCCCTCAATATGGACTTTGGAGACGAGTGGGCAGGTCGCGTCGATGACCGGCAGGCCGCGCGCAGCGGCCCGATCCTCGATCGTGCTGGCCACGCCGTGGGCGCTGAAGATCGTGACGCTGCCTGGCGGCACCTCGTCGATCTCGTCGACGAAATGCGCGCCTTTGCCGCGCAGCCGCTCGACGACGTGCCGGTTATGAACGATTTCATGACGGACATAGATCGGCGGGCCGTATTTCTCGAGCGCCCGCTCGACGATCTCGATCGCCCGTTCGACCCCGGCGCAAAATCCTCGCGGTTGGGCTAGTACGACCCGCATGATCTCTCCTCGTTGCCTCACCCAAACAAGGCCGGCCTGCGACAGCCTGGATATAGGTGAACGCCTGATCCGTGCCACTACTCCGTTCGCATCTCATGCGCAATCCTCACCGGGTGTGACGCGCTTGCCATGAATTCGGCGCTCGCCATCGTGCTGCTGCTTCCGGGCTGGGTGTATCTGTTCGGTGCCGCATGGGCTGTCACGCGCTTCGCCCGACGCGAATTGCCGATATCGGCCGAGCGGCCCGCGATCTCGATCTTGAAGCCGCTCCATGGCGCCGAGCCCGGTCTTTACGAAAATCTGCGGTCGTTCGCCGAGCAGGATTACCCGGCGCGCCAGATCGTGCTCGGCGTCACCGACCCGCAGGATGGCGCGGTCGCGGCCGCTCACGCATTGATTCGCGACTTTCCGGGCGGCGATATCGCCCTGGTGATCGAGCGCCGCACCCGCGGCAGCAACGGCAAGGTGTCGAACCTCGAAAACATGCTGCCGGCGGCGCGCCACGACATATTGGTCCTAGCCGACAGCGACATGCGGGTCGATCCCGACTATCTCGCCGCGGTCACGGCGCCGCTCAACGATCCGCGCACCGGGATCGTCACCTGTCTTTACAAAGCCGTCCCGACCGGCGGCATCTGGTCCGAGCTGGGAGCAATGCACATCAATTTCGGGTTCCTCCCCGGCGCTGTTGTCGGTGAGGCGCTGGGCGTCGGACGTGGCTGCTTTGGCGCGACGATCGCCTTGCGCCGCCAGACCCTCGAGCACATCGGCGGCTTCGCCCGAGTGCGCGACGAGCTGGCCGACGATCATCGGCTGGGCGACGCGGTGCGCTCCGCAGGTCTGACGGTGGTGCTGTCGCACTACGTCGTCGAGGCCCGGGTGGCCGAACCTTCGTTCGTTGCGCTGTGGCGCCACGAACTGCGCTGGGCGCGCACGGTGCGTGGGGTCGCCCCGGCGGCCTATGCCGGATCGATCGTAACCCATCCGCTGATGGTCGCCGCGTTCGCCGCCGCAGTTACCGGATTTGGCTTGACCTCCTGCACCTTTGTGGCGATCACCTACTCGATCAGATGGACTTGCGCGAGAATGACGGCGCGCGCGCTCGGGCTGCGGTCGGCCCGGCCGGCGCTGCTCCCGGTACGGGACGCCTTGTCTTTTGCCGTGTTCGTCGCCAGCTTTTTCGCACGGACGGTGTTCTGGCGGGACCAGCATTTCCGCGTCGCGTCGAGCGGCCGCATGACAGCCGACGGAGACAAGGTTTGATGATGAAGACACTGTTCCTGCATCCGCCGTCCTTCGACGGTTTCGACGGCGGCGCCGGCTCGCGCTATCAGGCGCGGCGGGAGATCCGGTCATTCTGGTATCCGACCTGGCTAGCCCAGCCGGCAGCGCTGGTTCCGGATAGCCGGCTCGTCGACGCGCCGCCGGCGCGGCTGAAGCTTTCCGACATATTGCCGCTCGCGAGCGAGTACGAGCTTGCGGTGCTGCATACCTCGACCCCGTCCTTCGCCTCCGACGTCAAGGTCGCCGAGGCGCTCAAGGAGATGAACCCGCGGCTGAAGATCGGCATGGTCGGAGCCAAGGTTGCGGTCGAGCCCGAGGACAGTTTGAAGGCTTCGACCGCGCTCGACTTCGTCGCCCGCGAGGAGTTCGATTTCACGATCAAGGAGGTCGCCGAGGGCCGCGCCTTGGCCACGATCGACGGCTTGAGTTATCGCGCGCCGAGTGGTGCGATCTGCCATAACCGCGATCGCGCGATACTCGAAGACATGGACCAGCTGCCCTTTGTCAGCGAAGTCTACAAGCGTGACCTTAGGATCGAAAATTATTTCATCGGCTATTTGTTGCACCCGTACCTGTCGCTCTACACCGGGCGCGGGTGCCGCTCGAAATGCACGTTTTGTCTGTGGCCGCAGACGGTTGGCGGCCATCGCTATCGGGTGCGCAGCGTGGGTCACGTAATCGAGGAGATCCGTCTCGCCAAAAGTTGGTTTCCGCAGGTCAAGGAGTTCTTTTTCGACGACGATACCTTTACCGACGACCGACCGCGCGCCGAGGCAATCGCGCGCGAACTGGGCAAGCTCGGCGTCACCTGGTCGTGCAACGCCAAGGCGAATGTGCCGCGCGCGACTCTTGAAGTGCTGCGCGACAATGGGCTGCGGCTCTTATTAGTCGGCTACGAATTGGGCAACCAGCAGATCCTCAACAACATCAAAAAGGGGATGCGGGTCGATATCGCCCGGCGCTTTACCAAGGATTGTCATGAGCTCGGGATCACGATCCACGGCACCTTTATCCTCGGCCTGCCCGGGGAATCGAAGGAGACGATCGAAGAAACGATCCGCTTTGCCGGCGAGATCAATCCGCACACGATACAGGTTTCCTTGGCCGCCCCTTATCCCGGCACCTATCTGCATCGCCAGGCGATCGAAAACGGCTGGCTCGATATCGGGCACGCCGAGCTGATCGACGAGCAGGGCGTGCAGATCGCGCCGCTGCATTACCCGCATCTCTCGCACACCGAGATCTTCCAGTCGCTCGAGACCTTCTACAAGCGCTTCTATTTCCGCCGCAAAAAGATCGCCGAACTAGTCGCCGAGATGCTCAAGAGCCCGCAGATGCTGCGCCGCCGCCTGCGTGAAGGGGTCGAGTTTTTTCACTTCCTACGCAATCGGGAGATGGCAGGCTGAGGCGGCTGATCGTCTGCGCCGACGATTTCGGGCTCGACCTAGCGGTCAATGAAGCGGTCGAGGAGGCGCATCGGCACGGGATCCTGTCGACCGCGAGCTTGATGGTCGGTGCGCCGGCAGCGGCGGATGCGGTGGCGCGTGCCCGGCTGTTGCCTGGGCTGCGAGTTCGGACTGCATCTCGTACTCGTCGATGGCCGCCCGGTATTGCCCATCGCGGATGTCACCGCGCTGGTCGGCGGCGATGGTGAATTCGACCGCAACAAGGTCCGCGCCGGCATCCGGTTCTTTCTTCTGCCGAAAGTCCGGGATCAGCTGGCTCGAGAGATCTGCGCGCAGTTCGAGGCCTTTCGGGCCACCGGCCTGCCGCTCGACCACGTCAATGCCCACCAACACATGCACCTTCACCCAAGCGTCGCCGGTCTGATTATCGAAATCGGCCGCAACTATGGCATGAAGGCAGTGCGCGTCCCGGCCGAACCGGTGGCGGCGCTGCGCCGCGCCTTCCCGCAGGAGCGCTATCCGACCCCGCTCTACCGGCCGTGGGTCGAAAGACTACGGCGGCGCTTGCGGTCGGCGGGATTGCACGTCAACGACCATGTCTTCGGCCTCGCCTGGAGCGGCGGTATGACCGAAGAACGGGTGCTACGGCTGCTCCCATGCCTACCCGATGGCGACAGCGAAATTTATTTTCACCCGGCGACCGAGCGGACCCCACGGCTGGCCGCGGCGATGCCGGGATACCGCCACCGCGACGAGCTGGCGGCGCTGTTGAGCCCCGCGGTTCGTGAGCGCATCACTGGCCTGGGCATCGGCCTCTTCACGTACGGCGACCTCCTGGCTTAATCATCATTGGCCCGTCCGAGGGCCGCTTCCTTCACGAATTGTCAATTTCTCTCCCACGCAATGAGCGCAGGCAACCAGCACGCAACCCTGGGGGCAGTTGCGAGCGTGTGGGAGAAGCGGGCAGTGCGCATTCCGGGATCTCTTAGGCTAATTAGCGTAGCCATGGCATTGGCGGGGTGTGCGGGAAGAGCGCCACAGCCTGTTGATGTTGTACAATCGCAAGACGGTTTCATGGACTGCACGGCGATCGCCGCAGAAGTCAAAGCTAACGATACGAAAATTCACGAACTCGCCTCGGAACAAGGCGCTAAAGTCGCCCAGAACGTGGCGGCCGGCGTGGCCGGTCTCTTTATCTGGCCGCTCTGGTTTGGCATGGATTTTCAGGGCGCGGCGAGCACAGAAACCACGGCCCTGCAGAGCCGCCAGGAATATCTCGGAACATTGGCCCAACAAAAGCGCTGCGGGGCGCCCCCAGCTACCGCAGCCGCGTACACTCAGCCTCGCGCTGCTGCGGCACCCCTCGCGCCCTCGGTGCCAGGCGCAGCGCCGATGTTGCGCGCCGACTCCAAAAAGGGGCGGGTCGTGCTGTTCCCGGTCACCATTTACAATCCCTATTACCCGCCGAGCGTATTTGTGGACCTACAATGATGCCCATCGGCAAATTCTAGCGTCAGCGGCCCCCGCCGACTGCCCGCCGCTCTATTCTTGCGGGAAAAAAGGCGGAGGTACGGACTAATGCCGCGAAATTTCCGATCCAAGGACATAAAGCGGTCATGCTTTGCGTTGATGGTGCATAGAATAGAGGAACATGGAGGGATCTCATGGACGAGCGTCTCGATTGCTGCCGCTACCGGCCGAGCCTCGACGATCTGCTCGCAGACGCGGTAATGGAGCCCGTGCTGCGCAGCGCCGGGCTCGATCAGCATGAGCTGCGCGAAATGATGGTGGAAACCGCGCGGCGCATCGAAGACCGCGACCGGCAGAACGACGGCGCCGCCGACACGACGGACGAATAGTTCAGGCGGGCAGCGCAGGGAATTCGAGCCGGACTCGCAGACCCGGCTGATTATCAGCGAGCGCGACGGCGCCATGGTGGCGGTGCGCGACCGCACGCACCAGGCTGAGGCCGAGCCCGTTTCCCGGCGTGCTGCGGCTGGGCTCTAGGCGGACAAAGCGGTCGAACACGGTCTCGCGATGCGCCTCAGGAATCCCTGGTCCGCGATCGGCGACTTCAAGAACGGCGCGCGCCTCTTCACGAAAAACGGCAATCAGGAGATCGCCACCGCCCGCATATTTAAGAGCGTTGTCGAGCAGATTGGCGAGCGTCTGCGACAGCAGATGCCGATCGCCGCGGATCCTGATACCGGGCTCGACTGCCACCGACATGGCGAAACCCTTTTGCTCGGCGACCGGCTCGTAAAATTCCGCCGCCGAGCGGACGACTTCCGAGAGGTCCAGCGGCCCGGCCTGATCGGGCCCGGCCTCGGCTTCGGCGATGCCGAGCAACGCGTTGAAGGTCGCCAGCAGCCGGTCCGCCTCATCGATCGCGGCCCGGATCGCCTCGCTCTGGCCGGCGGCGTCCTGCGGCCCGATCAATGCCAGTTCGAGCCGAGCGCGCAACCGCGCCAGCGGCGTCTTAAGATCGTGGGCGACATCGTCGGTGACCTCGCGCATGGCGGTCATCAGCCGCTCGATCTGATCGAGCATCCGGTTGAGATTGGCAGCGAGCTGATCGAACTCGTCGCCAGTGCCACCGAGCGGCACGCGATCGGATAGATTCCCCGCCATGACCCGCTCGCTCGTGCGGTTGACCAACTCGACCCGGCGCAACAGGTTGCGGCTCATCGCTGCGCCGCCCAGCAGACCAACACCGAGCGCCACCAAACCCGACCACAGCAAGGTCATCTTGACCCGGTCGCGGAACGCCGCCGCATCGCTGATGTCGCGGCCGACCAGCAGGCGGTAGCCACCGGGGATGATGATCAGGCTGCCGCGTGCGGGGTGGGTCTCGATGTGGCCCTTGACCCTCGCCTCGATCGTGAACGACAGCCATCCGGTCCGCGCCGGCACACCCAAGGGCCAGCCCGCGATGTTGCCAGCAAGCGGCCGGCCGTCGGGGTCGGTCACCAAGTAGAGCATCGCGTCGCCGCGGTCGCCGGCGCTGCGGGCGGCGACGATCTGGACCAGCCCGCTCAACCCGCGCTGGTCGTATTGCTCGGCCAGCCCGTTAATCTCGGCGTCGAGCGTGGCCTCGGTCTGGCGCTCTACGAAATTGGCGCTCGTCCAATAGACGAACAGCAGGACGCCCAGCACCGAGGCGGCAAACACCAGGAAATAAAGTGCGGCGAGACGAACCGCGTGGGTGCGCAGCAGCCGCCACAGATTCGCCTTAAGGCGGCGCGGCCAGGACCACGATCGCCCGGCGGAAAGGGATAGCTTTTCGGCGACCATCCCGGCCGAGCGCGGAGTTATTCCGCCAGGCGCAGGCAGTAGCCGGCGCCGCGAACCGTGTGCAGCAGCGGCCGCGCAAAGTTCTTGTCGATCTTTTGGCGCAGCCGGCTCACATGGACGTCGATCACATTGGTCTGTGGGTCGAAATGATAGTCCCAGACATGTTCGAGCAGCATCGTTCGGGTCACGACATGGCCGGCGTTGCGCATCAGATATTCGAGCAGACGGAATTCGCGCGGCAACAGTTCGAGCCCCCGGCCGCCGCGTTTGACGGTCCGGGTCAGCAAGTCGAGCTCTAGGTCGGCGACCCGCAACGTTGTCGTCGCCGTAACCGCCGAGCCACGCCGTAACAGCGCCTCGATCCGAGCCAGGAGTTCGCTGAAGGCGAAGGGCTTGACCAAATAGTCGTCGCCGCCGGCGCGCAATCCTTTGACGCGGTCGTCGACACTGCCGAGCGCGCTGAGTATCAATGCCGGAGTGCGAATGGCGGCGGCGCGCAAAGCTCCCAGCAACGCCAATCCGTCCATTTCCGGCAGCATGCGGTCGAGCACGATCGCGTCGTAGCCGCCCGAGCAAGCCATGAACAGCCCGTCGCGCCCGTCGCCCGCGCGATCTACCGTATACCCGCTCTCGCCGAGGCCTTTGACCAGATAGGCAGCGGTTTCACGATCGTCTTCAACGACGAGCAGCTTCATATCCGAAACGGGAATGTCGAGGCAGTTGCCGGGCCCGATAGGGAAATGGCATCGCTCGTCACGGCCCGCAAGCGCTCGGCATTCTTCCCCTGGACACTCGCCGTCCAACAGGGCTTGACCCAGGTCTCATCAACGACGATTTATAGCGGACCAATTCGGTCCGAATTCGGTTTGTTCGGCCATTATCAGGCAGCCCGAAAGCGATGATCATCCTCAGCAAGCTCGCCGATTACGGCGTTATCGTCGCCACCCATCTGGCGGCCGATGCCGACCGGCAGCAGACCGCCGCGGCGATCGCCGACGAGACCCGGCTGCCGCGGGCGACCGTCGCCAAGATCCTGAAAGGGCTGGCCCATGCCGCGGCTGGTAACGGCGACGCGCGGGGCGGCCGGCGGCTATCGCCTGGCGCGACGGGCATCAGCGATCTCGGTCGCCGAGGTGGTCGCCGCGATCGACGGCGATATCGGGCTGACCCAATGCTCGGTCCATGTCGCCGAATGCGCGCGCACCAATTATTGCCCGACCCGGCCGCACTGGACGGCGATCAACCGCGCCGTCGAGCAGGCTCTGGCCGCGGTTTCGCTCGATGCGATGATCACGCCTTCCGCGTTTGTGCCGCGCCGGCCCGCCGCAACCGTTCACGCCGCTACAAACTGACGAGCCCAGATAATCCATATGACTGCTTCGATCGATACAATCGGCACCGTCCGCTCGCTGTCGCAAGAGGGCTACAAATACGGCTTTGTCACCGACATCGAAGCCGACGAGGCGCCGCCCGGCCTCAGCGAGGAAACGGTTCATTTCATTTCGGCCAAAAAGGGCGAACCCGAATGGCTGCTCGAATGGCGGCTCGCGGCGTTTCGCGCCTGGGAGAAGATGACGCCGCCTAACTGGGCCAAGCTCAATCTGGCGCCGATCGATTATCAGGCGGCCACCTATTACTCCGCGCCGAAGCAGAATGCCGGCCCGAAATCGTTGGACGAAGTCGATCCCGAGCTGCTGCGCACCTATGAGAAGCTCGGAATCCCTTTGCGCGAGCGCGAGGCATTGGCCGGGGTTGCGGTCGATGCCGTGTTCGACAGCATCTCGGTGGCGACGACATTCAAGGAACGAGTTGGCAAAGCTCGGCATCATTTTCTGCTCGTTCGGCGAGGCGGTGCTCGAGCACCCAGAACTGGTCCGCAAATATCTCGGCACGGTCGTGCCGCAGAACGACAATTTCTTCGCGGCGCTGAATTCGGCGGTGTTCAGCGACGGCTCGTTTGCCTATGTCCCGCCGGGCGTGCGCTGCCCGATGGAGCTGTCAGCACCTATTTCCGCATCAATGCGGCCAAGACCGGCCAGTTCGAGCGCACCTTGCTGATCGCCGACAAGGGCAGCTATGTCAGCTATCTCGAAGGCTGCACCGCGCCCCAGCGCGACGAGAACCAGCTCCATGCGGCGGTCGTCGAGCTGATCGCGCACGAAGACGCGCAGATCAAATATTCGACGGTGCAGAATTGGTACCCGGGCGACGCCGAGGGCAAGGGCGGCATCTACAATTTCGTGACCAAGCGCGGCGCCTGCCGCGGCGCCAGGGCCAAGATCTCGTGGACCCAGGTCGAAACCGGCTCGGCGATCACCTGGAAATATCCGAGCTGCATCCTCGAAGGCGACCACTCGGTCGGCGAATTCTATTCGGTCGCGATCACCAACAACCGCCAGCAGGCCGATACCGGGACCAAGATGATCCATATCGGCAAGGACACGCGCTCGACGATCGTCTCGAAAGGGATCTCGGCCGGGCACGGCCAGAACACCTATCGCGGGCTGGTGCGGGTGCAGCCGCGGGCGGCGGGCGCGCGCAATCACACCCAATGCGACTCGCTGCTGATCGGCGAGCGCTGCGGCGCGCACACCGTGCCCTATATCGAGGTGCGCAACCCTTCTGCCAGGATCGAGCACGAGGCGACGACTTCGAAGATCAGCGACGACCAGCTGTTCTACTGCCGGCAGCGCGGTTTAAGCACCGAGGATGCGGTGTCGCTGATCGTCAACGGCTTCTGCAAGGAAGTGCTGAAGGAACTGCCGATGGAATTCGCGGTCGAGGCGCAAAAGCTGCTGGCCGTCAGTCTCGAAGGCAGCGTCGGATGAGCCAGTATTCGTCGTTCCCGCGAAAGCGGGAACTCTGGGGCTGCCTATTCCGTCACTCGCCCTGGATCCCCGCTTTCGCGGGGATGTCGGAAATATCGGGAAATGAACGAATAGCTCGGTGATGCTCGAAATCAACAATCTGCATGCGCGGCTCGCCGACGGCCGCGAGATCCTCAAGGGGATCGATCTCTCGGTCGAGAGCGGCGAAGTGCATGCGATCATGGGGCCGAACGGCTCTGGCAAGAGCACGCTCGCCGCCGTGCTGGCAGGGCGCGAGGGCTACGAAGTCACCCAAGGCACGGTCCGCTATCTCGGCCGCGACCTGTTGGCGATGCCGGCGGACGAGCGGGCGCGTGAGGGCCTGTTTCTGGCGTTTCAATACCCGGTCGAGATCCCCGGCGTGAACAACATGTATTTCCTGCGCACCGCGCTCAACGCCGGCCGCCGCCACCGCGGCGAGCCTGAGCTCGACGCCGGCCAGTTCCTGCGCGCGGTCCGGGCCAAGCTTAAGGAACTCGACATCGGCGAGGACCTATTGCAGCGCGCGGTCAATGTCGGGTTCTCCGGCGGCGAGAAGAAACGCAACGAGATCTTTCAGATGGCGATGCTGGAGCCGCGCCTGGCGATCCTCGACGAGACCGACAGCGGGCTCGACATCGACGCGCTGCGGACAGTCGCGACCGGCGTCAACCGGCAGCGCGCCCCCGACCGCGCGATCGTCATCATCACCCACTACCAGCGGCTCTTGGATTATGTCGAGCCCGACCGAGTGCATGTGCTGCAGGACGGGCGGATCGTCGAGTCGGGTGACAAATCACTGGCGGTCGAACTCGAACGGCGCGGCTATGGCGCGTTTGGCGACGCGGCATGATGCGGGCAAGCGGCCGCAGATGAGCGCTGTCGTCGATTTCCCGGTCAAGCCAGAAGCGCGGCCCTATCTGGACGCTGCCTTGGGGCATACCGGCGAGCCCGATTGGCTCGCGCGCCACCGCCGACGCAGCCTCGCGCGCTTTGCCGAGCAAGGCTTTCCGAGCCGCCGCGGCGAAGCTTGGCGCTACCTCGATCTGCGCCCGCTCGAGCAGTCGCCCTTACTTCCGATCCGCGCAAGCGGCGCCATATCCCCGACCGCGGGTCGACGACATCAGCTTCGCCGGCGGCGATCATCGCCTAGTGCTGGTCGATGGGCGGTTTATGCCCGAACTTTCCGCGATCGAGGGGCTGCCCGCCGGCGTTTGGTTCGGCTCGACGGCGGCGGCAATCGATGCGCGGCCGGAGCTGGTTCGCAAGGCGCTGGAGATACCCTCGCCCGACCGCGATCGAGGTTTCGCCGCACTCAACGGCGCCTTTTTCAGCGACGGCTTTGTCCTCGATGTCGCGCCCGGCGTCATTCTCGACCGGCCGATCGAAATCGTCCATCTGGCTTCCGGCGAGGTTTCCGGTTCGCTGCACACCCGCAGTCTCGTCGCGCTCGGCGCGGAAAGCCACATCCGCCTAATCGAGAGCTTTGCCGGAGAGGGCCGCTATTGGCGCAACGACGGGATCAGCCTGCGGCTTGAGGACGGAGCCGGACTCGATCGCGTGGCATTTGTCGAGGAGGCGGTGGACGCCCTCCATCTCGGCGATGTCAGCGCGGTGCTTGGCAGGAACTCGCGACTCGCCAGTTTTGTGCTGTTGCTTGGCGGGCGCACGGTGCGGCACGAGGTTGCGGTGCGCAGCGCCGGCGAGGGGGCGCATTGCGGGCTTTACGGCGCCTTTCTGCTGGCCGATCGCCAGGAGGCCAACATCGTCACCACGGTCGAGCACATGGCCGAGCGCGGCGAGACCCGCGAAGTCTTCAAAGGGGTGGCCACCGGACGGGCGCACGGCGCCTTTCAGGGCCGGATCACGGTTCGGCCGGGTGCGCAGAAAGTCGATGCGCACATGCTGAGCCGCAATCTGCTGCTCGGCGGGCGCGCCGCTATCGACACCAAGCCCGAGCTCGAAATCTTTGCCGACGACGTCAAATGCAGTCACGGCGCGGCGGTCGGCGACCTCGACGAAGCGGCGTTGTTCTACCTGCTCGCCCGCGGCATCCCGAACGATGAGGCGCGGCGGATGCTGATTGGGGGCTTTTTGCGAGAGGCGGTCGAGATCGTCGAGCCCATGGCAGTGCGCGAGCACCTGCTGTCGCGGCTCGCGCGTCGCCTGACGGTGTTGGAGGAATAAGCATGACGACGGCCCACCCGCGGATTGTCGATCCCGGAAGAGACCGGCTGCCGGGCGGGTTCGACCCGCGCCGGCTCAGGCGGGAATTTCCGATCTTTGCCAACAACCCCGAGCTGGTCTTTCTCGATTCGGGGGCCAGCGCGCAAAAGCCGGCATCGGTTATCGACCGCATCGCCGATTATTACCGCACCGACTACGCCAACGTGCATCGCGGCGTCTATCGGCTGAGCGCCCGCTCGACCGAATTGTTCGAGGAAGCGCGCGTCAAGGTGCAGCGGTTTATGAACGCCGCCGACCCGCGCGAGATCGTCTTTGTTCGCGGCGCCACCGAGGCGATCAACCTCGTCGCGCAGAGCTGGGGCGCCGCTTTTCTCGAAGCCGGCGACGAGGTACTGATCAGCGAGCTCGAGCATCATTCGAACATCGTGCCGTGGCAGCTGTTGCGTGATCGGATCGGCTTCCGCCTCGTGGTGGCGCCGATTGATGCGACCGGCGGGCTCGATCTCGCCGCCTTTCCTGCGCGCCTGTCGCCGCGCACCCGGCTCGTCGCAATCACCCACCTCGCCAACGCCACCGGCGCCTTAGTTCCGGTCGAGACCATCGTCCAATTGGCGCATCGGGTGGGCGCCAAGGTGTTGGTCGATGGCTGCCAGGCGGCGCCCCGCCTCCCGGTCGACGTGCAGGCCCTGGGCTGCGACTTCTACGCCTTCTCCGGGCATAAGACCTATGGGCCGACCGGGATCGGCGTGCTATGGGGCCGCCAGGAATTGCTGAGAGCTATGCCGCCCTGGCAAGGCGGCGGCGAGATGATCCTCAACGTCACCTTCGAGAAGACGCTGTTCCAAGAGCCGCCGCACCGCTTCGAGGCCGGCACCCCGGACATTTCCGGCGCGATCGGCCTCGGCACCGCGCTCGATTTCATCGAGACGCTAGGTCGCGACAACATCCTGGAACACGAGGAGGCGTTGACCGGGTACGGCGTCGACCGTCTATCGCGCATCCCGGGTCTGCGGCTCATCGGCGCCGGGCAGCGCCGGCTCGGCATTTTGTCCTTCGATCTCGAAGGAGTGCATCCGCACGATCTTGCGACCGTACTCGACCGCCACCATGTGGCGGTGCGCGCCGGGCATCACTGCGCCCAGCCGCTGCTCGAGAAGCTCGGTTATCCGGCGACGACCCGTGCCTCGCTCGGCGTCTACAACGACGAGAGCGACATCGACAAATTGGCCGCCGCGATCGAAGCCGGCCGGGAGCTGTTTGCGTGATGGATCTACGCGAACTTTATCAGGACATCATTCTCGATCACGGACGTCACCCGCGCAATTTCCGGGCGATCGACGAAGCTACGCATACGGCGCAAGGCTACAACCCGCTATGCGGCGATCGGGTCATGGTCTATCTGACCCTCGACGGCGACCATATCGCCGATGTCGCGTTTCAGGGGCGGGGCTGTGCGATTTCGACCGCAGCGGCATCGCTGATGACCGAGGTTCTGAAGGGTAAGACCATCGCCGAGGCGCAGGAACTGTTCGCGCATTTTCACGCGCGGGTCACCGGCGGCGAGGACAGCCCGTTGCCCGAGCCCTTGGCCGAGGAGATGGAACGGCTCGAACCATTGACCGGGGTCAAGGCGTACCCGGCCCGGGTCAAATGCGCGACCTTGTCTTGGCACGCGCTCGAAGCTGCGCTGAAGGGCGCCGGCGACTCCCCCGTTAAGACGGAGTAGCAGAATGGACCGGGACCCGTTCGATTTCGGCTCGGCCGAGCCGGCTGCTGAAGCCGGCGCGGAGGTCGAGCGCCCGGAAGGCGGCGAGGACGATCCGGCGATGATGGCTCCGGTCCTCGCGGCACTAAAGACTGTGCGCGACCCGGAAATCCCAGTCGACCTCGTCGAACTCGGCCTGATCTACGAGCTGATCGTCAAAAAGGGCGGCACGGTCTATGTCGAGATGACCCTGACGACGCCCTCTTGCCCGGTCGCCGCCAGCATGCCAGGCGAGGTCGAGGCGGCGGTCCGCGCGGTGCCCGGCGTCAACGACGCCCGGGTCAAGCTGGTGTGGACCCCGACCTGGACGCCCGAGCGGATGAGCGAGGAGGCAAAACTTGAACTCGGCATGCTATGATAGGCGGCTCAAGCGGCGAGCCTAACGCCCGCTCGATTGGATCCAACTCCCCAACGCGTCGTCGACAAATCCGCGTGCCTGGTCCGACAGATCGCCGGCCCCGATCGCCCAGGCCAACGCACCAATCACAATCGCCATTCGGAACAAGCGCAACAACCAGCGTTCCATCTTCGTCTGATTGACAAAATTATCGACCAGATTTAATCATAATTTATGATATTGATGCAGTCAACACTTGATGATCTCGACGACGACCAAATTTAGTTCAAATTTTACGGGTTTTTGACCTAATCTTGATTAATGCAAGTCTCGGGACACGAATAGCGGCGACGGCGCCGTCCGGTTGTCGTTGACATTATCGAATTCGTCCCGGATGGTCGCGCCAGCGGCTAAGCCTCGTCGGCGGAACCGCGCCCACCGTGCAAAGGGGAGCCGCAGAGTGCGACTGACCGATCTGCCTCCGGCACAGGCCAAGCGCCTCGCCGAACTCGAGTGTCCGAACTTCACGACGACGCCATGGGTCGCCGGCCCGCCCCTGGCGCAGCGGCGGGTCGCGATCGTGTCGTCCGCGGGCCTCGTCGTCAGAGGCGAGACGCCGTTTCGCGGGCGCGATCCCGATTATCGCGTGATCCCCGCGACGACCCAGCCCGACCAGTTGTTGATAAGCCACATTTCGATCAATTTCGACCGCACCGGCTTCGAAGAGGATTGGAACGTTGTCTTCCCGCTCGACCGGCTGAACGAGCTGGCCGCCGACGGCGTGATTGGTTCGGTGGCGGCGACCCACTACTCGTTCATGGGCGCCACCGATCCGATCCAGATGGAAGGCTACGCGCGCGAAGTCGCGGGCCATCTCAAACGCGACGCTGTCGACGCCGTATTGCTCTCCCCCGTTTGACCGCTCTGCACGCGCGCCGTGAGCGCGCTGGGGCACTATCTCGAGGAAGAAGGCATTGCGACGGTCTCGATCAGCCTGATCCGGCCGCAGACCGAAAACACCCGGCCGCCCCGCGCGCTGTGGGTGCCGTTCGAACTCGGGCGCTCGTTCGGCCCGCCGAGCGACCCGGCATTCCAAAAGCGCGTGGTCCTTGCAGCGTTGCGCATGCTCCAACTTGCCGGTGGGCCGGCGGTCATCGAGGATTTCCCTGATGATGATCCGCGCGAGCGGCCCGATCCGAGCTGGCGGCCGCCGGTTGCCGCGACCGCAGTCACCACCGGCAGCTCGGCTGCGGCTATTGCCGACGCGCTCGAAAGCGAGAGCGCGCGGCTCGACGGCGCCTATCGCCGATCGATTGCCGAGCACAGGCGCACGACGGTGGGCCTCAGCGGGTTGTCGATTGTCGAAATCGTCCATTACCTCGCCGCCTGGCTGTGCGGCGAGAACCCGGCGAGCCCGCATGCCGAGATGTCAGCGCCGCTGACCCTGCGCTTTGCGGTCGACGATCTGAAGGCGTACTGCCTCGAAGCGGCGCTCGCCGGCCCGGCCAAACCGTCGAGCAAACAGCTCGCGGACTGGTTGTGGAACGAGACCGCGGCCGGGGCGGCGATCTTCGCGCTGCGCCGGGCCTATCGCGAGGCCGGGGACGATCGGCTCAAGCTGATCGCCGGCAATTTTCTCGTCCCGGGTCTGCGCGTGCCACCTGACAGCTGACCGGCCGGACACCTAAAGGCGGAGCGCATTATCGAGGTCAGCGAGGAGATCGGCCGGGTCCTCGATCCCGACCGAAAGGCGCAGAAGGTCGGGCGGTGCGGGGCTGTCCGCACCTTCGATCGAAAAGCGGTGCTCGATCAGGCTCTCGACGCCGCCGAGCGACGTCGCGCGCTGCCAGACCTCGACCTTCGCGGCGGCGGCGATCGCCGCCTCGGCCCCGCCTGCGACGCGGATGCTGAGCATTCCGCCAAAGCCCCCGGTCATCTGGCGCGCGGCGACCGCGTGTCCGGGATGAGTGGGCAGTCCGGGATAGAGAACTTCGGCGATCCGAGGATGCGCCGACAGCGCTTCGGCAATCTGCTGCGCCGAATGGCAGGCGCGCTCGACCCGCGGAAACAGGGTGCGCATGCCGCGCAGCAGCAGATACGCCTCGAAGCTGCCGAGAATGGCGCCGCCGCCGCTGCGCGCGGCGACGAGACGCTCCCAGAATTCATCCTTGCGCGCCGCCGTCAGGCTGCCGGCGATCACATCGCTGTGCCCATTCAGGTATTTTGTCGCCGAATGCATGACGATATCGGCGCCGAGCGCCAACGGCCGGGTCAAAACCGGCGTCGCAGCGGTGCTGTCGACTGTCAACAGCGCACCGGCCCGATGCGCGATTTCGGCGGCGCCGGCGATGTCGGTGACCGACCATAACGGGTTGGCAGGCGTTTCGATCCAGACAAGGCGGGTCCCGCCCGGTCGCATCGCCGCCCGCAACTCATCGAGCGAGGTCATGTCGCAGAAGGTCGCTTCGATCCCCCACCCCTCGGCGAAAGTCCTGAGCCAATTGCGCAAACCCCAATACATGACCCTTGGTGCGACGACATGCGCCTGGCGCGGCAGGCACTGAAAAACCGCCCCCGCCGCGGCCATCCCGGATGAGAACAGCAGTGGTCGGCGCCACCCTCGAGTGCCGTCAGCAGCGCCTGCGGCTGATCGTAGCTAGGGTTGTCGGCGCGCCCATAGCTGCGCCCGCGGCGATACCGGTTGTCGGGATCGCGCAGAAAGGTCGTTGCAACGTGCACCGGCAGCACCACTGCACCGGTCGTGGCATCGGTCCAGCCCAGCGCCTGCGCCGCGATCGTCGAAGGATGGAGTCCTTTGCCAGTCATTGAGAACCTCTGGTTGCAGCCGAGTGGGAGCAAGCCGCTGCGGCTACCCGAAGCAGCCTGAGCGCATCGCATTCCCACCGTTGCCTCAAATCCTTCATGCTTTTCTGTTGGCATGGGTTGTGCGTGCTGTCGGCCGTAGGCGGTGAAGTCGACTGCGCGTGTCATATAAACCGCGCGCCCAGCGAAGATCGAGGGGTCGTTCTCGCATGCCCAATAACCGGCCGTCGAACAGAAAGACTCACGTAACGACCGAGCGTCCGCCTTTCGAGCGCATAGCGCTGCTCTTGCAGGGAGGCGGCGCACTCGGCGCCTATCAGGGCGGCGTCTATCAGGCATTGACTGAGGCGAACCTCCATCCCGACTGGGTCGCCGGAATTTCGATCGGCGCCATCAACTCAGCCCTGATCGCAGGCAATCCGCCGGAAAGGCGGGTCGAGAGGCTACGCGCATTCTGGGAAACCGTGAGCACGCCGCCACCCGGCGTGGCCTATCTCGGTCTTGATCCCAGGGACGAGACCACCCATCGACTCGTTAATCAGGCGCGAGCCTTCGGCACCCTCCTCGCCGGGGCGCCGGGCTTTTTTGCGCCGCGGCTACCGCCGCCCTACCTACACCCGCCCGGGTCGCCAGGAGCCCTTAGCTACTATGACGTCACGCCGCTCAAGGCGACGCTGGAACGCCTCGCCGATTTCGATCGGATCAACAGCGGCGAAATGCGGTTCAGCGTTGGCGCGGTCAATGTCCGCAGCGGCAACTTCGTCTATTTCGACAACGTGACGCATCGGATCGGGCCGGAACATGTGATGGCGAGCGGCTCGCTGCCGCCCGGCTTTCCGTCGACGGTCATCGATGGGGAGCATTATTGGGATGGCGGCCTGGTCTCCAATACGCCGCTGCAATGGGTATTGGACAGCCGACCGCGCGTCGACACGCTCGTTTTCCAGATCGATTTGTGGAACGCGCGGGGCGAATTGCCGCGCGATCTGATGGAGGCGGAATCACGCCAAAAGGAGATCCGCTACTCCAGCCGGACCCGGGCGGCGACCGATCAGTTCAAGAAGCAGCAATTGCTACGCCGTGCAGCTGCCAAGCTACTGCCTCTAATTCCCCCAGAATTTCAGCAGATAGCAGAGGCTGAGCTTCTTGCCGGGGAGGCTGATGAGAAAGTTTATAATCTCATTCAGCTGATTTACCACGCGAGAAATTACGAAGGCACTTCCAAAGATTATGAGTTTTCGCGTCATACTATGAACGAGCACTGGCAATCTGGTTACAACGACGCGGTTCGTACCTTGCGCCATCCTGAGGTCCTGTTGCGCCCGGAGAACATCGATGGGGTTTTCACCTTCGACCTCGCGGTCGACGGGCGCGATTAGTCATCCGCATAGAGGAGACCCGTCCGATGAAACTCACCGAAGTGCGCGAGAAGGCCTTCGCCATGCCGCTCAACGATCCCGCCTATCCGAAAGGCCCATACAAATTTTACAACCGCGAATTTGTCGTGATCACCTATCGCACTGACATTGACGAACTGCGCCAGGTGGTGCCGGAGCCGTTGGAGGTAGCCGGCGATACCGTCGCTTATGAATTCATCCGGATGCCCGATTCAACCGGTTTTGGCGACTACACCGAAACCGGCCAGGTGATCCCGGTACGGTTCAAACCCAAGGACGGCACGGTTCAGGAAGGCGGCTATGTCCATGCAATGTATCTTGACGACAACGCGCCGATCGCCGGCGGGCGCGAGATTTGGGGGTTTCCGAAGAAGCTCGCCAGCCCCAAGATTTCCCATGAAAGCGAGACTGTGGTTTGCACGCTGCATTACGGCTCGGTGCTGTGCGTCTGCGCGACCATTGGCTACAAGCATCGCGAGATCGACCCCGCGCCGCTAAAGCAGGCGCTGGCCCGGCCATCTTTTATGATCAAGATCATCCCGCACGTCGATTGCACGCCGCGCATCTGCGAGCTGGTGCGCTATTACCTTGAGGACGTGACGGTCAAGGGCGCCTGGTCCGGCCCGGCGGCGATCCAGCTATTTGAACATACGATGTGCGACGTAGCACGGCTGCCGGTGCGTGAAGTGGTCGGGGCCAGCCATTATGTCACCGATCTGACGCTCGGCCTCGGCGAGGTTGTCTTCGACTATCTGAAAGACGCGTGAACCATCCTGAAAGGACCCGGCTATGTCTCGTTTCGATGGAAAGGTCGGCATCATCACCGGTGCAGCCAGCGGTATCGGCAAGGAGATCGCCTTGCGCTTTGCCGCCGAGGGCGGCATCCCCGTGATCGCTGATCTCAATCTCGACGCCGCCGACGCTACGGCTCGCGAGATCAAAGGGAACGGAGCGGACGCCTTTGCCGTCGCCATGAATGTCGCGGACGAGGCCGCGGTCGAGAAAGGCGTCGCCGAGACCATGGCGAAATACCATAAGATCGACATATTGGTCAGCAATGCTGGCATTCAGATCGTCAAGCCGGTCGTCGATTTCTCGTTCGCGGAGTGGAAGCGGTTGCTGGCGATCCACCTGGACGGGGCGTTTTTGACGACGAAGGCCTGCTTGCGCCACATGTACCAGGCGAAGTCGGGAAGCATCGTCTATATGGGATCGGTGCATTCGAAGGAGGCCTCGGTTCTGAAGGCGCCCTATGTCACCGCGAAGCACGGGCTGATCGGATTGTGCAAGGTCGTGGCCAAAGAGGGCGCCGAACACAATGTCCGCGCCAATGTCGTCTGCCCCGGCTTTGTCCGCACGCCGCTCGTCGACAAGCAGATCCCCGAGCAGGCCAAGGAACTCGGCATCAGCGAAGATGATGTGATCAAGCACGTCATGCTGAAGGACACGGTCGACGGCGAGTTCACCACCACCGAAGACGTCGCCGAGGCGGTGCTGTTTCTCGCCGGCTTCAAGACCAACGCGCTGACCGGCCAGTCTCTGGTCGTCAGCCACGGCTGGTTCATGCAGTAAGCGCGGCCGTTCGGACCGCCGCGTCCCTGCAAAAGTGGTTTGGTCGACGCATATCGAGCGGATAGCCTGACTCCTCCTGGGAGGATGGTGATGGCAACAACTGCAGCGACAGGATCGGGTGGAGCGGCGCCCCGAACGGCCGAAGCAGCGCGTCTTGCCGACATCGGCAAGGGCACAAAGTGGCAGCGCTGGGGACCGTATCCGAGCGACCGGCAATGGGGCACGGTGCGCGAGGATTACAGTCCCTACGGCGCCGCTTGGGAGTATCTGCCGCACGACCATGCGCGCAGCCGCGCCTATCGCTGGGGCGAGGACGCGATCGGCGGCTTTAGCGACGATCAGCTGCTGCTGTGTCTCGGTCTCGCCCTGTGGAACGGCCACGACCCAATCCTCAAGGAACGGCTGTTCGGGCTGACCAATTCGGAAGGCAATCACGGCGAGGACGTCAAGGAACTCTATTACTACCTCGACGGTACGCCGACCCATTCCTACATGCGGATGCTTTATAAATACCCGCAGGCGGCATTTCCCTACGCACAGCTGGTCGAGGAAAATCGGCGGCGCGGCAAGGGCATGGCGGAATTTGAGTTGATCGATACCGGCGTATTTGCCGAGAGCCGCTATTTCGATGTCGAGATTGAATATGCCAAGGCCGATCCCGACGACATCCTGATGCAGGTGACGATCTACAATCGCGCGCCCGAGGAGGCGTCACTGCATGTGCTGCCGCAGCTTTGGGCGCGCAATATCTGGTCGTGGAAGCCGGAATCAATGAAGCCGCGGCTATTGGCCCGCGGTAGCGACTCGATCTCGATCGACCATCCGCTGCTGACGCCGATGCGACTGCGCTGCGAGGGTCGTCCGCAATTTCTCTTTTGCGAAAACGACACCAACATCCGGCGGCTCTCGGGAATGAACGCGCCGGGTCAATATTTCAAGGACGGGATCAACGACTACATCGTCAATGGCGATCCGGCGGCGGTGAACCCGGCACGACTCGGCACCAAGGTCGCGGCGCATTATCAGTTGACTTTGCCAGCAGGCGGCAACGCACGGTTGCGCTTGCGGCTGACGCGTGATGGCGACGACCCCGGGTTCGACGATTTCAGCGACGTCTTTCACCGGCGCTGCGCCGAGGCCGACGAGTTTTATGCCGAGCTGGAACGCGACATCGACGATCCCGATACCCGACGGGTGCATCGCCAATCGCTCGCCGGCATGCTGTGGACCAAACAGTTCTACTATTTCGACATCCCGGAATGGCTCGATGGCGACCCGCTGCAACCGGCGCCACCGGAATCGCGGCGACACGGGCGCAACTCGGACTGGCGCCATCTGAATAACGCCGACATCATCTCGGTGCCCGACAAATGGGAATATCCGTGGTATGCGTCATGGGATCTCGCCTTTCATTGCGTGATATTGGCTCGCGTCGATCCGGCCTACGCCAAAAGGCAGCTGGTTCTGCTGACGCGCGACTGGTACATGCACCCCAATGGCCAGCTGCCCGCCTATGAATGGGCATTCGGCGACGTCAACCCGCCGGTACATGCCTGGGCGACCTGGCGGCTATATGAAATCGATCGCGAGCGGCGCGGCCAAGGCGACCGGGCCTTTCTTGAAACGGTTTTCCACAGACTGATGTTGAATTTTACCTGGTGGGTCAACCGCAAGGATGCCGAGGGACACAACATCTTCCAGGGCGGTTTTCTCGGTCTCGACAATATCGGCATTTTTGACCGCAGCGCGCCGTTGCCGACCGGCGGCGCGATCAACCAGTCGGACGGCACCGCCTGGATGGCGATGTACACGCTCAACCTAATGCGTATCGCCCTTGAACTGGCGCTTGACGACCGCGTCTACGAGGACCTGGCCAGCAAATTCTTCGAACATTTCCTGTATATCGCCGAGGCGATGACCAATATCGGCGGCGAGGGCATCGGGCTGTGGGACGAGACCGACGAATTCTACTACGATGTCCTGCACCTGCCCGACGGCGAGCGGATCCCCCTGCGTTTACGCTCGATGGTCGGGCTGATCCCATTGTTTGCGGTCGAGGTGCTGGACAGTTCGGTATTCACCCGATTACCGCACTTCACCGCACGGCTGCGCTGGTTTCTCGACCACCGGCCGAAGCTGGCGCGGCTGGTCTCGCGCTGGGTTGATCCCAGCGCCGGCGAGAGGCACCTGCTGTCGCTGCTGCGAGGCCACCGCATGAAGCGCCTGCTCGCCCGCATGCTCGATGAGACCGAGTTTTTGTCGGATTACGGCGTCCGATCATTGTCCAAATTTCACGAAAGCAACCCTTATGTTTTCGAGCACGCCGGCAACCAGATCAGTGTCCATTACGTAGCGGGAGAATGCGCAACCGACGTTTTCGGCGGCAATTCGAATTGGCGTGGGCCGATCTGGTTTCCGGTCAATTTCCTGTTGATCGAGTTGTTGCAGAGATTTCACAGCTATTACGGCGACGATTTCAAGGTCGAATGTCCGGTTGGCTCCGGCACGTTGCTCCACCTGGGCGAGGTCGCCGCCGAATTGGCGCGCCGTTTGTGCCGACTATTTCTCCGCGATGAAGCCGGGCATCGGCCGGTATTCGGCGATTCCGCGCTCGAGCAGAACGATGTGAATTTCAAAGACAATGTCTTGTTCTACGAATTTTTCAACGGCGACACCGGCAAGGGTCTCGGCGCCGCACACCAGACCGGCTGGACCGCTCTCGTTGCGATGCTGATGCGGACGTATCCGACTGCCTACACCACCGAAGCGCAACCGCCGGAGGCAGTAGACGCTGCCCTGCCTGAGCCGGTCGGCGCGCGCTGAGGCGCCCGCACAGGTGCCGCCAGACCTCTTCCCCGGGCCCACTCCGATCCGTTTTGGCCGCGCGGTTTGCCGGCGAATGGTGGATTGCCAACGACGCGCTGCTGGTGGCGCCGGTCGAGCCCCCGCTCGGCCGCGTCCTCGTACCTGCCGGCACCTCCTTCACGCTCTATTGATCGCCAATGCGAACGGGCTGCCCTAAGATTGCGGCATGATCAAAGCATACGTGGCGCTCGCATCGCTCTTTCTGTTGTCCGCGATACTGCCGCTGCAAGCAGGCGAACGACCGGTCGTGGTCGAGCTGTTCACCTCTGAGGGTTGTTCTTCGTGTCCACCGGCCGATGCGCTGCTTGCCGAACTTGCAAACCGCCCGGACGTGCTGGCGCTTTCGTTTCATGTCGATTATTGGGACCGACTCGGCTGGAAGGATCCGTCCTCCAGCCCCGAAGCGACCGCCCGTCAGGAGCGATACGCCTGGCTCCTCGGCATTGACACCGTGTACACGCCACAGATCGTTGTCGATGGCCGGCGTGAGGCGGTCGGCTCAGATCGCTCTGCGGTCGAGCACGCGCTCGACGCCGCCAGCCGCGAGCCCAGCGCCGTACCCGTGACGCTGTCGTTCAATAACGGCCGGGCCAGGATAACCCTGGGTCGTGGCGGTGTCACGGCAAGCGCCTCGGTCGTGTTGATCGGCTTCGATCGCCGCCGTGTCGATACCGTCGAACGCGGCGAGAATTCCGGGCGCACTCTGACGCATGTTGATGTTGTGCGCGGCATTGAAGAGGTCGGGCGATTTACCGGCCAAGCAAGTCAGATCGTGTCGACGCCGCCCTGGCAGTGCGACCGCCTGGCAGCAATCGTCCAGGCCTCGGACGGCCGTATCCTCGGCGCCGCAGTCGCCGACCGCGAACCGCTTTGAGGGTGTCACTAATATGGCCGGCAATCGCCGCTGCGGCTGGCGGGGTGAGAGCGCTCGTGACATTCTCAGCAGTCCTATAAGCCGGAGCCCGTCCCATGCAGATCGAACGCCTCGACCATCTGGTCCTGACCGTGGCCGATATCGCGCGCACGTGCGAATTTTATACGCGGGTGCTGGGGATGGAGGTCACCACCTTTGGCGAAGGGCGCACCGCACTCAAATTCGGCCAACAGAAGATCAACCTGCATCCGGCCAGTAGTATTCCCGGCCTCGTCGCCGATCGCCCGACTCCTGGCTCGGGCGATCTATGCTTCATCACCGCCGTGCCGCTTGCCGAGGTCACGGCGCATCTCGCCAAATGCGCGGTGCCGATCGTCGCCGGGCCGGGTCCGCGCGCCGGCGCCATCGGCACAATCCAGTCTGTGTATATCCGCGACCCCGATCAGAACCTGATCGAGATCTCGAATTACTGACTAGATCGCTTCGCGTTTCCGGCCGACGCCCATTCGCTCTCGTTAAGGCGGCCCAATTGCGCCATGAAGGAACGGTTGCACATAAAGAAAACCCGCCGGAATAACCGGCGGGTGCCGAGGTTGCGCGTAGTTTTTTGTTTAGAAGGCCACGCGCCACTTGGCGATCAGCACATTTTCGGTGCCGTAGGCGTTCGACACGACGACGCGCTTGCCATACATGTACTCGACGCCGGTGGTGATGAACGCGACCGGGTTCCACACTAGGTTGATGAAGGCGTTCCACTGCTGCTTGTTCGCCGAGTTGGACTCGGTCGGCCCGATGATTTGCGAGGGGACGGCTTGTTGCCAATTGCCGGCGGCGATGGTTGACCGCAGGTTCGGCGTCCACCAATGCTGGTAGCCGCCTTGCATGCTGTACCCGAAGATCGGCTTCACCAGGATGTTCGAGGCTGCCGCCAAGCCTGTGCAGGTCGGCGTCGGCGTCGCGCACGAGGTGGCGACGCTGAAGTTGCTCGCCAGCGAGAACGCGGTGGCCGACCCGCCGCTGGTATTGGTGCCGAGCGCTTCGCCGATGACGGCACTGAACAGGAAATCGTCCTTGTTGTAGCCGAACCAGCCGGGGTGCACGTCGCCGGAGAGGTGCCCCCCATAACCGAGGAATTTATCGCTGACGTAACGGCCGTCGTTGACAAACAGCGGCATCAGTTCAGCGGCAAAGTCCATATGCCCCCAGGGCTGCGACCAATAAGTGGCGGCGGTCAGGGTGGGCGCCCTGGTCTGGGCCGGGTTGGCCTGCGTCGTGGTCCCCGTGGTGATCCCGGTTCCGGTGCAGGGGACGCCGTTGCAGATCGCGGGGATCAGCGGGGCCGTTGCGCCGGTGGCGCCGAACGGGCTGGCCGCGAGGAGTTGGTCGTTGGATATCGTGCCGCTCGGCACGATGATGCCGGTGACCGGTTGTTCGGCCGACACCGAGAAGGCGCTGCCGTACGGACCGGCAATGGTATAGCGCACCTGCGGGATGCGATTGCCGCCGGTCGAGCCCATTGTGCCGCCGAACTCCATCGATTCGGTGTCGGCATCGGCATCCGAGAAGTTCGAGAGGGCCTGGCCGCCAAGGAACCCGCCCAACGTGCCATAGGCGAAGCGGAGGCGGGTCAACAGGCTGTCGCCGCCGGCCTGCTGTACGCTCAGGGCGCTGAAACCGTTGCCGCCGGCCCAGTCGAAGGAGAAGAATGTCCGCGACTCGCCCCAGGCCGTCGGGGTGCGGGTCTCGATGTCGACCCGCGATTGCTGCGGGCTGAACATGAACACGCCGTTGCTGCGCGAATGGTTGAGCGACTGCGGGACGACGCCGCCACCCGGCGCGCCGGGGACGAAGGCTTCGCCGACCGGAATCCCAGCCAGGTTGCCGTTTTGGCCGGAGTTGGAGGTCTGGGTGCCGGGGTTCCCACTGTTGGCGCCCTGCAGAAAGTCGAGCGCGGTGATGTCGACAAAGCCGCCGACACGGATCGAGGTGTCGGTGCCCGGGATCAGAAACGACCGCGGAAAGCTGCCGCCTAGCGACGGAGCGGTCGGCGCCGGTTGGTTGCCCAGGGTCAACGCCTGGCCGCCGCCGGCACCGCCGCTTAGCGGCGGCGGGGGATGATACTGGGCCTGGGCTTGCGCGAGTTGGTCGATCCGTTGCTGTAGAAGCTGCTGATTGGCGCGCAGATCGGCGAGTTCGTCAGCGCGTGCGCCGGGAAGACCCGTCAGCAACGCGACCATCGCGGTCGCCCCGCCGATCGCCGCCACGTTGCCGATATTCCGCTTTCTGGTCATTGCTCCCCCCGAGAAATCAAAGGTTGCGGTCAGCTCGGACGATAGAAACCCGTTCCTCTCGCGTCATAATATTGAAGCCTGGACCGCGATCAAGCGCCCTTTGTTATCAGCGTGGTGTTTTCGTCGCAGCGTGGCCGGGCTGCCACACTTTCTCATAAGCTAATGATTATAAGGAAATATCAGGATGATAAATTCCTCAAAGTGACACACCGGGTCTCGCAAGGTGCACCGAATCGCACTAGCGGGTTGCGCGAGAATGATCAGGATGTGACCCCGGCGAGCCAGGTGCCCGCATCGATCATGCGGTTATTGTGCGGGTCGCGACGGGCAGCTGTTAGCCGATGGAGTCAGGGCGCCATGCGGAATGGATTTCAGCTTCTTTAGCCGCGCCGACCAACGGTGCCGGCCGAGTTCCCGGCGGACCACTTCGGCATCGGTCACCCAGTTCAGCTGCAACGCGCGGCGCGGGCCGGTATGCGGGCGATGCCCGTGGAACGAGCACCCACTACGCCGAAACGCCAGCATAGTCCCAGCGAGCGGCACAACCTCGCGGGCGTAATCCTCGAGATCGCCCGGACCGCGTAGCAGCCGCAGCCGGCCCTCGACCGGCTCCCACACCCGGTTCAGGTACAGCAGAAGGGTGATGATCTTCGTTTCGGAGTTGGTATGGATGCGGCCGTCCTTACCATCGCTGTTGCCGCGCACGGTCAGCATCGTCGGCCGGCCACTAAGGTCGACGCCAAACTTCTCCGCCACCACCCGGCCGAGCGCCGGACCGGTCAGCGCTGCGACGAGGCCGGCAAAAGCCGACCCGTAGTCGAGGCTTTCGACCGGATAGCTGCCGGCGCCGCGGATCGGGGGAAAATCGGCGAGGATCGCGGGCAGCGCATCCCCGCGCACAAACTCCGGGACGACGACAAAGTCGAACGGATGGCGTTCGAGCGGCGCGGCGCGCAACAGCTCAAGATCGAGCATAGTCGGAGGATCTTCCCGAGTTCGAGCTCCCGCGGAATATACAAGACTGATCGCCCCAGGAGCAATTTTGGCGCGACGCGACGGCAGTGCCGATCCCGGTTCGCGCGCATGCCAATAAACGCTTCGCCGCCGCCGGAGGTTGGGTTACAGGTAGACGTCGCCGCACGTCCAACCGAACTTTAGAGGGGGCATGGAACAGCGCTGGGGCCTGCCCCTTGTCGCTTGGCCGCGACGCCTGCGCCCAAACACCTGGGACCTGGTGGCGCTGCCGCTGGTGCTGGGGTTGTTGGCCCTGATCGGTTGGGGCAGCTTGGCGATGAGCGCGCGGTACCACTTGGGCCAGCCGCTGGTGATCAGTCTCGACCCATGGAGATTGCCGGAATATGCGCTTCGAACCGTGTTGCGCATGGCGTGGGCATTGATCGCCTCGCTGATCTTCAGTCTCGCCTATGCCGCGCTGGCCGCCAAGAGCCGCCAGGCAGAGAAGATCCTGATCCCGCTGCTCGACGTCCTGCAGTCGGTCCCGATCCTCGGCTTTTTGTCGATCACCGTAACCGGGTTTATCGCCCTGTTTCCAGGCCGCCTTCTCGGCGTCGAATGCGCGGCGATCTTTGCCATCTTCACCTCGCAGGCCTGGAACATGACGTTCAGCGTCTACCAGTCACTGCGCACTGTGCCGGCCGAGCTGATCGAAGCCGCGCGCATGTACCATTTGTCGCCGTGGCGGCGTTTCTGGCGGCTCGAAGTGCCGCATGCGATCCCGTCGCTGGTGTGGAACATGATGATGTCGGTCTCGGGCGGCTGGTTCTTCGTGGTCGCCTCCGAGGCAATTACCGTCGCCGGCCAGACGATCCTGCTCCCCGGGATCGGCTCTTACATCGCTGTGGCGATCGAGCAAAAGAACCTGGCCGCGATCGGCTGGGCCGTCCTCGTCATGTTCGTCGTTATTCTGCTCTACGATCAGCTGCTGTTCCGCCCGCTACTTGCCTGGTCACGCAAATTTCAGCCGGAATTGTCGGCTAATGAAGAGAATGTTCGGCCGTGGTTTCTGATCATGCTGCAGCGTGCCCGCCTGTTCGATCTGGTCCAGGCAGGGCTGCTCGGGATCAACCATGGCATCGACGGCGCCATCGCCCGGCTCTCGCGCTCGCGATCGCCTTCTTCGCGGCGGCGGTCGCAGCCGAGCTTTGAGCGCCTGTATGACATCATGGTGTTGGCTTGCGCCCTCGCCGCAGCAGCCTGGCTCGTCGTCTTCATTCGGGCGCATGTGGATGCCGCGGAGATCGGCTGGGTGTTCGTGCTCGGGATGATAACGGCGGTACGAGTGCTGGTGCTGATCGCCGTCGCCTCACTGATTTGGGTTCCGATCGGCGTCGCGATCGGGTTACGTCCGCGTCTCGCCGACCGGGTCCAGCCGATCGTCCAGTTTCTCGCCGCCTTTCCGGCAAATCTCTTCTTTCCGGTCGTGGTCGTGCTGATCCTGAGATTTCACCTCAACCCGGAAATTTGGCTGAGCCCGCTGATGATCCTCGGCACCCAGTGGTACATTCTGTTCAATGTCATCGGCGGCGCCGCGGCGTTGCCGGCCGAACTGCAGCGCGCGGCGCAAAATCTCGGGGTCAGGCGGTTATTATGGTGGCGGCGGGTGATGCTGCCGGCGATCTTCCCGGCCTATGTGACGGGTGCGGTGACCGCCGCGGGCGGGTCATGGAACGCGAGCATCGTCGCCGAAATCGTGCAATGGGGGAACACCGTGCTGACCGCGACGGGCATCGGCGCCTATATCGCCCGCACCACCGCCGCCGGCGACGGCGCCCGCATCGCTCTCGGCATCAGCGTGTTGTGCCTCTACGTTCTCGCCTTCAATCGGCTGTTGTGGCGACGGCTCTACGATCTCGCGGCCGAGCGCCTGCGGCTCGACTGACGCCTGGCAATTTCTGACCTGGACCCTTCACGATGCCCGCTCCACTTTTGCGCTCCGGGGCCGTCTGCAAGACCTATCAGATGCCGGACCATCACGACCGGCTCGTCCTCGATCATTTAGACTTTACCCTGGGCGATGGCGAGATCGTCGCAATACTCGGCAAGTCCGGCTCAGGAAAATCTACTTTTTTGCGCATCCTCGCCGGCCTCGTACCGCCAAGCGACGGCGTCGTCGAATATCGCGGGCAACCGGTCGGCGAACCGGTCCACGGGATCGCGATGGTGTTTCAGAGCTATGCGCTGTTTCCGTGGCTGACCGTGCTCGGCAATGTGGAGCTCGGCCTCGAGGCGCAGGGCATAGCCGGCGCCGAGCGCCGCCGCCGAGCGGTCGACGCGATCGACCTGATCGGACTCGACGGGTTCGAAAACGCCTATCCGAAGGAGCTGTCGGGCGGCATGCGCCAACGGGTCGGCTTTGCCAGGGCCCTCGTCGTCAATCCCGACATCCTGTTACTCGACGAACCGTTCTCCTCGCTCGACGTACTGACCGCCGAAACTCTGCGCGGCGACCTTATGGATCTGTGGGACGACCGCCGCATCCCGACCAAGGGGATCGTGCTGGTCTCGCATAATATAGAGGAGGCTGTCGAAATAGCCGACCGCATCCTGATCTTCGGCAGCGATCCCGGCCGCATCCGCGCCGACATTCCGATCCCGCAGCCGCGCCCGCGCGCCGCTCAAGGCGCCGGATTTCGTCAGATCGTCGACCAGGTCTATACCTTGCTGACCGAAACCGGGCGCGATGGGCGGCGCGGCGCCAAGCCCGAACCGATCGGGATCGGCTATCGCTTGCCCGATGCCGCGGTCCAGCAGCTCTCCGGGCTGATCGACAGCCTGACCGAGGCGCCCTATCACGGCCGTGCCGATCTACCGCACCTCGCCGACGAGGAAAACCTCGTCATGGACGAACTGTTCCCGCTGATCGAGACCTTGCAACTGCTGGGCTTTGCCCACGTCAGCGGCGGCGATATCGAATTAACCGCGCTCGGTCGCGCTTATGCCGAGGCCGATATGCTGACGCGTAAGCAGATGTTTGCCGAGGCCGTGCTAAATCACGTTCCTCTTGCCGCCCATATCCGCCGCGTTCTCGACGAGCGCCCCGGCCACCGCGCTCCAGCCGCACGGTTTCTGCGCGAGCTCGAGGATCACCTATCCGAGGAAGAAGCCGAGCGCGTGCTCGACACGGTCATTAATTGGGGCCGGCACGCCGAGATCTTTGCATACGACTATGACAGCGAGATTCTGAACCTGGAGAATTTCTGAGTTGTCATCTGGGGTGCCGTCCCGGGGCCCCATACCATCAGATGCCGGTGCGGTCGCGAGCGATCTCGACCTCCGCGACCTGCGGCGGGATCAGCCAAGCGTAAAACGTATCGCGCGCCATATTCTTAGAGCCGGAGACGCTCACTCCCCAGCTTCCCAGAGAGACGATCTTGACATAAAGCTGCTGGCCGGGGGCGAGATCGACGTTCCTGTCTTGGTTGACGTCGCGGCCGAAACTCTCGGGGACAATGCGATAATGCCCGGGCGGAACGTCGAGATAGAATACGCTGCCGTTTGCGACAGACCCGACATAGCTGTCATTCATGTCGATCCGTGCGAGGTTGAGGCTCTCGTAGGGTTCCGAAGGGCGGTAAAACCAAACTCGGGCTTGGCCCGCCGGGACCGGAGGGATTGTAGCCGCGACCTGCGCCGTCGCCCGCGACTCGGCGCACCCCGCCACGATCAACAGCAGCCCGCTTGCCCACTGTAGCCATCTTCTCGGCCGCGATGCAGGAACTCTCCTCATCGGCCCCTCCTTCCTGGCTCGCGCCCATGGGCGGCTTCCAGCCATACGACTCGCCAAGCGGCAATTTATTCCGCAAGGGTGGATATGCCTTATCCGGCTGCGCTATCAAGCTTCGATGAACCGAAGACAGCGACGAGCCGAATCCCGGCTAGGCGAGCAGAAGCGCTGGGCAGACAGTCCGGCGGCATCGATCCCCGGATGGTTCAGCGGGGCGCTCGCCTATCAACGTGCCGGGCGGACAGCCGAGGCGGAGCGAACCTGCCGTCAGATTTTGTCCATTGACCCCGGTCATGCTCAAACCCTTCATCTGCTTGGTTTAATCGAGCATCAGTGCGGGCGCTCCGACGACGCTATCCAAAGTATCCGCATGGCGATTGCGCGGAACGGCCGCGACCAGGCTTTTCACCACAACCTCGGCAATATCCTCAGAGCGCAGGATAGGCCCGCGGAGGCGTTGACATGCTACGAGCATGCGATCGCCCTCGCGCCAGGCTCGGTCGACACTCTCTATAATCTCGGCAACATCTGCCAGGATCTCGGCCGGCCGGAGCGGGCGATCGCCTTTTTCGAACGGGCTCTGCGCCTTAGGCCCGATGTGATCGAATTGCACAACAACCTCGGTACGGCCTTGCAGTCCGTCGGCCGGCTCGACGAAGCGATCACTTGCTATCGCAGGGCGCTGGCGCTGCAGCCTGATACCGTCGAGACCCTGGACAATCTCGCTGGCGCGCTGCAGGCGCGGGGGGAGCTGGATGCGGCGCAGGCCTGTTACGAGCGCGCGCTGGCGCTGCGGCCGAAGCGTGTCGAGAGCCATATCGGGCTCGGAGTTGTCTTGCGCGCACAAGGCCGGCTGGAGGAGGCGGTGGTCCGCTATCAGCGGGCACTGGCGCTAGCACCCGACCGCCCCGAGACGCACAACAATCTTGGCGTCGCGCTGGTCGATCTCGGGCGTCTGGACGAGGCGATCACGCATCATGAGCGGGCGCTTGCCGTGCAGCCGGCTGGCGCCGAAATGCACTACAACCTCGGCAGCGCTCTTCAGCGCCAAGGCCGGTACGCTGAGGCGCTCGCCTGCTACGGGCGCGCGCTGGCCCTAAAACCCGATTATGCGCGGGCGCACCTCAACCGCTCGCTCATTCTGCTGCTGACCGGGAAACTCGACGAAGGATGGCCGGAATACGAGTGGCGATTTGCCGTCAACGCATACCACCGAAATTTCGACCAGCCGCTGTGGTCCGGCAAGCCTCTCCTAGGACAAAGGATCCTAGTCCACGCCGAGCAAGGGTTCGGAGACACGTTGCAGTTCATCCGCTTTGTACCGGCCATTGCGGAGCGCGGCGGCAGCGTCGTGCTGGAGGTGCCGGCATCGCTCGTCCGTCTCGCCCGCACGGTGCCCGGCGCGTCCCAGGTCGTCGCCGCCGGCGATCTGTTGCCGCCTTTCGACTGCCATTGTCCGCTGCTCAGCCTGCCTCGGGTCCTCAAGACGAACCTGGGGACTATCCCCAATGCCGTGCCCTATCTGAGCGTCCCGGCCGAGGCCTCGGCCGTCTGGGCCGAGCGGGTCGCCGCAGCTCCCGGCCTCAAGGTGGGTATCGCATGGGCCGGCACAACCCAGGGCGCAATTGATCTACGATTACTCCAACCGTTGTGGGAAATTACCGGGATAAGCTGGTTCAGTCTTCAGGTCGGCGCCGAGTCTCTCGGCCTGTCATCGCTCGACGGCGTGAAAATCGTAGACCTGGCGCCATGGCTGGCGGATTTCGCCGAGACCGCCGCCGCGATCCGTCAGCTGGATCTGATGATAAGCGTCGATACGTCGGTCGCGCATCTGGCGGGCGCGCTCGGGCGGCAAACCTGGGTCCTGTTGCCACATGTTCCGGACTGGCGTTGGCTGCTCGACCGCGCCGACAGCCCCTGGTACCCGACGGCGCGACTGTTCCGCCGGCGGAAGGCGGACGATTGGCCGGGCATGGCGCACGAGGTTGCCGCGGCCCTCGCGCAGATATCCCCTGGCTAAACTCGCTCCCGCCAAAGCACCCTATGGTGCGATCCTACACGAGCGGATACATAGGTTCCGCCGTGTCAACCCTTTGCGTGAGCCGGAATGCGCCCGCTACTGCTACTGCCATTGCTCGCTCTTGCCGCCTGCATACAACCCACTTTGAGTAAAATCGACTATCGCACCTACGTGATTGGTTCAGGGGCCATCCCAGGAGGCTCCGACGCCCCGAACCGTCGCCTGGCCGAGCAAGTCTGTCCCGGCGGTTACCGGGTTTTGGACGAGAGGGTTCACAACGAGTCTCCCGATCGGGCCCGTGACGAGCCCGGCATAACCACCGATTGGACGATCCGTTGCCTATGAGCCGCGCCCTGCGACAAGCTCACCGCGGGCGCAAGGTCGGAAAGGCGATGACATCGCGGATCGACGGGCTGTTCGTCAACAGCATGACCAGGCGGTCGATGCCGAGCCCGAGGCCCCCGCAGGGCGGCAGCCCGTATTCGAGCGCCGTGACGTAATCCTCGTCGAGCGGCTGCGCCTCCTCGTCGCCAGCCGCGCGGGCTTTCATCTGCGCCTCGAAGCGAGCGCGCTGATCTTGCGGGTCGGTCAGCTCGGAAAAGGCGTTAGCGACCTCCCACCCGTAAATGTAGGTCTCGAACCGCTCGGCGAGCCGGGGATCATGCTGGTCGGCCTTGGCCAAGGGCGAAATGTCGCGCGGAAATCCGGTGACATGGGTCGGCGCGATAAGCCGGTCCTCGACGCGCAGCGCGAACGCGAGTTCGAGCGCGTGTCCCCAGCCCGCTTGGTCGCCGAGCGGCTTGTCGGGCGTGTTCGCGGCGAGTGCGTTGGCCGCGTCCCGTGCCGCCTTCGCGTCGAGCTTGAGGAAATCGATCCCGGTCGCCGCTTCGACCAGCTCGGCCATGCTGCGCCGCGGCCAGGGCGGCGACAGATCGATCCCGCTCTCACCATAGTCGATCCGCAGGGTCCCGAGCACAGTCTTCGCGGCGGTGCTGATCAGCTCCTCGGTCAACCGCATCATCGCGGTGTAATCGACATAGGCCTCGTAGAGTTCGAGCGTGGTGAATTCCGGGTTGTGCCGGGGCGAGAGCCCTTCGTTGCGGAAGCACCGGTTGATTTCGAACACCTTGTCGGCCAGGCCGCCGACCACTAGCCGCTTTAAATGCAGCTCGGGCGCGATCCGCAGATAGAGTTCGATATCAAGTGCGTTGTGATGAGTGACAAAAGGCTTCGCCGAGGCGCCGCCGGGGATGGTGTGCAGCATCGGCGTCTCAACTTCGAGATAACCGCGCTCGACGAGGTGACTGCGCAACGCCGCGACAATTCTGCTGCGCCGGCGCAATGTCTCGCGGCTCTCCGGGTTCATGATCAGGTCGAGATAGCGCTGGCGGTAACGCAGCTCGACATCGGCGAGACCGTGATATTTTTCGGGCAGAGGGCGCAAGGTCTTGGCCAAGACCGTGACCGCGCCGGCATTGACGGTCAGCTCGCCGCGTGGGGTACGGCGCACCATTCCCTCGACCCCGATGAGATCGCCGATATCGAGCAGTCGCACCGCCGCCAACCCGTCGGGATCGAGGAAGTCTCGGTGACAGAAGATCTGGATCTTGCCCGAGGTGTCGTGCAGGTCGATGAACATACCGCTGTTACGGATGGCGCGGATGCGGCCGCCGACACGCACCTGCTCGTCGGTCTCGGCGCCGGCGGGCAGCCCGGCATGGCGTCGCTCGAGCTCCGCCGCTTCATCGGTGCGGAAGAAAGCATAGGGATAGGGCTCAATCCCGAGCGCTTTGAGTCCATCGAGCTTCGCCAGGCGGATAGCGCGCAGCGGATCTTCTGCGTCGTTCATCGCCAACTCCTACCCGCGAAGGTCCTCATCCGGCCGCCGCCTCGGACACCGAATGCGGCGCGAGCTCGACGATCTTGTCGTGAAAGCGCCGCAACGTCCGGTGATGGCCGACGCTGACAATCGTCGGCTGCCAGGACGCGTCGCGCAACAGCCGATAGAGCGACATTTCCGCCGCCTCGTCGAGCGCCGAGGTCGCCTCGTCCAGAAAAACAATCTCCGGGCGCGCCAACAATACCCGTGCAAAGGCAAGCCGCTGCTGCTCGCCGATCGATAAGCGCTGCGCCCAGTTTCCCTCCTCATCAAGACGCTCGGCCAGCTGCGGCAGTCCAACGGCGCGCAAGGCTTCGACGAGGTTCGCGCGCGCCAGCCCGGCGGCCGCGCGCGGATAAGCGAGCGCGTCGGCCAACGTCCCCAGCGGTAGATACGGCCGCTGCGGTAAAAACAAGGCGTCGCCGTCCGCGACCCGGATGCGACCACGCCCGAATGGCCACAATCCGGCGAGCGCGCGCAACAAGGTGCTCTTGCCGGCGCCGGACGGCCCGGTGATCAACAGCGCATTGCCGGGACCGGCAGCCAGCGCCAAATCATGGCGTAGGGGTGACCCATCCGGCAAGTTGAGATCGAGCGCTTCGACTTCGACGCCGACACCGCCGCGTTCGATCGCGATCGGTTGGACTGCCTGCCGCTGCGCTGTGATCTCGTCCATTCGCTCGCGGAACCCGGAAAGCCGCTGAACCACCGCCTGATATTGCGCGATTTCGGTATAGGAGCTGATGATAAAGGACAGCGAGTCCTGGACTTGGCCAAAAGCCGAGGCGATCTGCATCAGTCCACCCAGCTGGATCACCTTGTTGAAATAGCGCGGGGCGGCGACGATAAATGGGAACACGATCGCCAACTGGCCGTAGCCGGTCGTCAACCAAGTCAGCTTTTTGCGGCGTCTGATGATACCCCACCAATTCTCGATGATGCGTCCGAAGCGGGTCTGAAAGGTGTCCAGCTCGCGGGCTTCGCCGCCGTAAAAAGCTACGTTTTCGGCGTTCTCGCGCAATCGAACCAGGCTGAAGCGGAAATCGGCCTCATAACGCTGCTGATTGAAGCCGAGACGGACCAGCGGATAGCCGATCCAGCGGGTCAGAAATGTGCCGGCGACGGCATAGATCAGCGCCGCAAAGACCATATAGCCCGGGATGCTGATCCTTGCTCCACCACCGAGCGGGACAATCAGCGCACCGGACAGCACCCATAGGATCGAGAGAAACGAAACCAAGGTCACAAAAGAACTCAGGAGGCCGAGCGATAACCCCAGGCTCATCGTTGCGAAGCTGTCGAGGTCGTCGGAAATCCGCTGATCCGGGTTGTCGGTGACGCTCTGATCCAGCTGCATCCGGTAATATTGCTGATCGTCGAGCCACCTGTGCAGAAAATGCTCGGTCAGCCAGCGGCGCCAACGTATATGCAGTATCTGCCGTAGATAAAGTGAATAGACGGCATCCACAATCAATGCGAAGGCGATAATTCCGAAGATCCCGAACTGCCGCCAGAACTCAATCCAATTATACTGCTGTAGAGCATTATAAAAATCGTTGTTCCATGTATTGAGCCGCACATTGAGCCACACGGCAAACAGATTGAGCGCTATGACCGAAACCAGCAAACCGATGGCCGACCATCTCTCATCCGATTTCCAATAAGGCCAGGCAAGGTCCCAGGCCTGACGCAGGAATCCCCGCTCGGTTGCCGCCGCCATCAACATCCTCCGTCGGTCCCGCCCGGTCTATTCGCACGACATCTGTGTCTACACGATTTAGGATGCCATGGCCGAAATGTCCGTTCCGTCCATCACCGCCGCGCTACTGGCACGCGGAGTTTGCCGTGCCTTGGACCAGCTCGGGTATGCCAGTCTGGTCGAATTTCCGCTCGCCAATGGTCGCCGCGCCGATGTTGTGGCCCTCGGCAAGGGCGGCGACTTGGTGATCGTCGAGATCAAAAGCTCGGTGGCCGATTTTCGGGCAGACCAGAAGTGGCCGGCTTATCGCGAGTTTTCCGATCGTCTCTACTTCGCCGTGGCGAACGGGTTTCCAACGGTGCTCATCCCTCAGGAATGTGGCTTGATGGTGGCGGACGCGTTTGGCGCCGCGGTACTGCGCGACGGCGGCACGATCCCGCTCAGCCCCGGCCGGCGCCGTGCGCTGACCTTGCGTTTTGCCCGCATTGCGGCGGCACGGCTGCGCCGTTCGTTCGATCCCGACGCCAGCCCATCTCGAGGGGATCTGATCCGCAGCACCATCCGGCTCAGGCTGAGCGAGCAAAGCGAGCGATCGTCGCACTGGTGCTGTAGCCCGGCATCACTTCGGCGAGTAGAACCTCGCCGCCGCTGGCCTTGACGATGTCCGCCCCAACCACCTCGTCGAGGCGATAATCTGCGCCTTTCACCAGCAGTTGCGGGTGCAGTGCCCGTATCAGCTCGATCGGCGTGTCTTCCTCGAAGATCACGATCAGGTCGACCGCGGCGAGCGAGGCCAACACGGCAGCCCGCGCGGTATCGCTCTGCACCGGACGGCTCGGCCCCTTGAGCCGCGCCGCCGACGCGTCGCTGTTGATACCGACGATGAGCCGGTCGCAGGCCGCCTTGGCTTGCCGCAACAGCGCCACATGGCCGGGATGCAGCAGATCGAAGCAGCCGTTGGTGAAGCCGATCTTCAACCCTTGGCGGCGCCAGCGCTCGACCTCGTCGATGGCGTGCGCCCGCGCCATTACCTTATCAGCCGTGTAAAGATCGTGGCCATTGAGACGCGCGGCCAGCTCGCTCGCGTAAACGACCGCGGTGCCGACCTTGCCGACGACGATGCCGGCGGCGATGTTGGCGAGGCGCGCGGCCTCGACCAAGCTGATGCCGGACCCGATCCCGGCCCCCAGCACCGCCACCACAGTGTCGCCGGCGCCCGAGACGTCGTAGACCTCGCGCACCTCGGCGCGCTGGACATGCACCGCACCGTCGGCGGTAACCAGTACCATGCCTTCCTGACCGAGCGAGGCGAGAACGGCGCCGAAGCCGCAGCGCTCGATCAGCGCATTGCCGGCGGCGGCGATTTCACTCTCGGTCGCCACTGGCAGGCCGGTGGCATGCGCCAGCTCCCGACGGTTCGGCTTCAGCAAATCGGCGCCGCGATAGCGGATATGGTCGCCGCCTTTCGGATCGACGATGACAAATGCGCCGGCCTCGCGCGCGGCGCGGATGATTTCGAGCGCCACCCCCTCGGTCAGCACCCCTTTGGCATAATCGGAGACGATTACTACCGAATGAGTCGTCACCAGCTCGCGCGCCAGCCGCAACAGGTCTTCGCGGATGAAGGGACCGAGCGGGACTGCAGTCTCGCGATCGGCCCGCAGCAATTGCTGGTTCGCCGCGACATAGCGCGTCTTGACCGTGGTCGTGCGCTGCGGCTGGACCAGGACGTGAACCTCGGCGCCGTCCTGGGCCTCCAGCAGCCGGCCGATCTCGCGGCCCGGCATCGTCGCTGCCGATGACCGACACGAAGGAAGCCGAGGCGCCCAAGGCCACGAGATTACGCAGCACATTGCCGGCGCCGCCCAAGGTTTTCAATTCGCGCTCGACGCACAACACCGGGATCGGCGCCTCGGGCGAGACCCGCTCGACCTGGCCGTACACGTAGTGATCGAGCATCACGTCGCCGATGCACAGGACGCGGGCCGATTGCAGGCGTTCGATGTGCGGAAGTAGGTCGCTGTTGTCGGCCATCGCCAATTCGTCGATCGCGGAGGGTTCGCCTCTCTTTTGGCGGGAGCGGCGAGCGAACGCAAGCTTCGCGGGTACTCGCACGGTCAGACAGCTCACCGCTGCCGTCGCAACAGCAGGTAGAGCGCTCCGGCCCCGCCGTGTCGTGGTTGGGCGGCTGCGACCGCGAGAATCCGCCGGCGCAGCGCGGCCTCTTCGAGCCAGCGCGGCACCGCGCTTTTCAACACGCCGGGCCCGTCCGGACCGAGGCCGCGCCCGGTGATGACCAGCACGCAGCGTCGGCCGACCTCGTGCGAGGCTACGACGAAGCCGATGAGTTCCCGATGGGCTTCGGCCTGGGTCATGCCATGGAGATCGAGACGCGCCTCGATCGCATGGAGACCGCGTTTCAACCGTTCGGCATTGGCCCGATCGATGCCGGCGAATCGGATCGAGAGGCTGCTCAACCTGGCTCGGGGCAGGACCGGCGCTCGGCCCGGGCAGGTGCGCATTGCAGCGGCGGCGAGGACCCGGCGCGTCGCCCAGGCAGCGGAGTCACATCGCGCATCGCCTCGGACCACAATGCCCGATCGCGGTTTCGCGGGCGCTATCTCACCCTTGGCCCTGGCCATCCTTCCCTTTCTGCCGGTCTTCGATGACGACGATATGGAGACGCCGCGGCCCGTGCGCACCTAGCACGATACGCTGCTCAATATCGCCGGTACGCGATGGCCCGGTGATGAAATTGACGACTCGCGGCAACGACCTGTCGACGCGTAGACGGTCCCAACCGTCCTCATAGGTAGCGACGACCTGGTCGGCGCGGACGACGGCGATATGGGTATCGGGCAGAAAATTCAAAGTGGTCGGCGTTTGCGGCCCCGACAGCAGCATCAACGTGCCAGTCTCCGCCACCGCGGCAAAGCACGGGGTCAGGCTGACTGCGTCGTCGGGCTCGGCCCGACCGCGGCGAATCCGCAATAGTGGCCGCGTCTCCCAAGGCACATCGTCCAGGCCCGGGTCGGGCGCCATGACCAGTTCGGCCGGCAAGTTTTCGGCGGCCAGATAGCGCGCCACCGCCTCCGGCACCGCCTTAATCGAAGGGACGCGGGTGACCGTCGCCTGTACCTCTTCGGCCATGGCGACAAACAGGTCGATTTGCCCGGCATGGTCGAGCGACGTCGCCCGAGCCGGGACGAGGTTGCGGCGATGCGCCGCAACTCGTGCACGCAGCTCAGCCTCGATCCGCGGGTCGAGCCGACCGCGCCGCAATGATTGACGGATGCCGGCAAGAATCCCGCTCGCGCCGCGCTCATCGGGCGGCCCCGCGTCTAATTCGGCCGGGCCCACAGGCTGTGGAAGCTGCGCCCCTCGGGTGTGGGCAAGTCGCGGACCGCGGTCCATCCGGCGGCGAATGGCAGGCTGCGGAATCGGCCACGGCGGCTTCCGGCCCAGCCGAGCGCGCGGCTCGCGCCCTCGGTCAGAGCGTGATAGAGCGCCGGCCGGCGCGCCACCCAAGACCATAGCGAGAGGCCAGCCCGCCAAACCGCCGGAGCGAGCTTTTTTGCATGTTCGCGCTCGCGCCAGTGGCGCAGCATCTTCGGCAGCGGGATCTTGACCGGGCACACGCTCTCGCAGCGCCCGCACAACGTCGAGGCGTTGGGCAGCGGAGCCGCTTCATCGATGCCGATCAGGCTGGGAGTCAGCACCGCCCCCATCGGCCCCGGATAGACCCAGCCATAGGCATGACCGCCGACCGCGGCATAGACCGGGCAGTAATTCATGCATGCGGCGCAGCGGATGCACCGCAGCATGTCGTGGAACTCGCCGCCCAGCATCGCGCTGCGGCCGTTGTCGAGCAGCACGACGTGATAGGCCTGCGGCCCGTCAAGATCGCCCTGCCGCCGTGGCCCGGTAGAGACCGTCGTATAAGACGAAAATTCCTGCCCCGTGGCCGAGCGCGCCAGCAGGCGCAGCAGGCTCGCCGCATCCTCGAAGGTCGGCACCAGCTTTTCGAGGCTGGCAATGACGATATGAACACGTGGCAGGGTCTGGGTCAGATCGCCGTTGCCTTCGTTGGTGACGATGATGCTGGAGCCGGTCTCGGCAACGAGGAAGTTCGCGCCGGTGATGCCGACATCGGCGGCGAGAAACCGCGGCCGCAGCAAGGCCCGCGCCTCGTCGCACAGCTGGCGCGGCTCGGCCAATGGCCGCCCTGGGTCGAGCGCTTGGTGCGCGGCGCGAAAGGTATCGGCCACCTGCTCCTTGACCAGATGCATCGCCGGCGCAATCAGATGGCTCGGCGGCTCATGACGCAGCTGGATGATGTATTCGCCGAGATCGGTCTCGACCGGGGTGATGCCGTTCTGTTCGAGAAAATCGTTGAGCCCAACCTCCTCCGCGATCATCGACTTGCCCTTGGTCACGGTCTTGGCGCCGGCCGTTCGGCAGATTTTCAGCACCGCCGTGCGCGCCTCTTCGGAAGTGCGCGCCCAATGCACCTCGCCACCGGTGGCTACAACGTTCTGCTCGTAAAGCTCGAGGTAGAAGTCGAGATGGGCGAGCGTGTGCTCCTTGATCTCGCGACCGATGTCGCGCAGCGCCTCGAATTCGGGCAGCCGCGCAACCGCATCCCGGCGGCGCAACGGAAACCCGCTCTGCGTCATCATCGCCAACGCGCGCTGGAGATTTTCGTCGGCTAAGCCGGCGCGGGCGTTCGCCTCGAAATTGCGGCTGGCGACGAGCATCGGCGCTAGCGCGGCGCCCCGATCGGCGGTGTGTCACCGGTTATGCCAGCGAGCACCTCAGCGACATGGCGGACTTCGATCGACAGCCCCTGGCGAGTGAGCTTGCCGGCGATGTTCAATAGGCAGCCGAGGTCGCCGGCCAAGACGGCCTCGGCGCCGGTGGCGACGATGTCCGCTGTCTTGTCGTCGACCATCTTGTCCGAGATGTCCGGGTATTTGACGCAGAATGTGCCGCCAAAACCACAGCAGATCTCTGCCCCGGGGAGCTCACGCAGCGCCAACCCCGCTACCGAGGCGAGCAGCCGGCGCGGCTGATCCCGAACGCCGAGCTCGCGCAACCCCGAGCAGGCATCGTGATATGTGGTGGTGCGCTCCCACCTCGCGGCGACCGCTTGCATGCCACGGACATCGACAAGGAACGAGACCAGCTCCCAGGTTCGCGCAGCCAGTTCCTGTGCCCGCGGCAACAGCACCGCGTCGTCGGCAAACGCCTCGGGGTAATGCTGACGGATCATGCCGGCACAAGACCCGGACGGAGCGACCACATAATCATAGTCGGCAAACGCATCGATAACCTGCAGCGCGATCGCCTTTGCATGAGCACGATCGCCTGAGTTGTAGGCCGGCTGACCGCAACAGGTCTGCGCCCGCGGCACTTCGACCGTGCAACCAGCCTCTTCCAGCAATTTGACGGCGGCAAACCCCACCGTCGGCCGGAACAAATCGACCAGGCACGTCACGAACAGCGCCACCCGCGCCCGTTTCTCCGCCATCCACAGCTACTCCCGATCACAGGCGCCGGAAAGTACGCATTGCATCCGCGGCAAATCAATCCGCCAACTGTCAGCGACGAGACTCTTCGGCAGAGAGACGAACCGCAAGGCTGCGCGGCAGCAGCAGGTAGTAACGGCCGCGGGCATCCATCTCGCCCGCCCGGTCGCCAGCAGCGCGGCCGGTGCCCCAGAACAAATCGCCGCGCACCGGGCCCTTTATCGCCCCGCCCGTGTCCTGAGCGATCACCAGACGGTGCACCCTCTCGCTCGGCACAAATTGTTCGTCGGCGTCCACCCAGATAGGGGCGCCGAGCGGGATAAAAGTGCGGTCGACGGCGAGGCTGCGCGCTGGTGTCAGCACGATTTTCGCGGCCCCGATCGGGCCGTCGCCCTTGACCTCGCGGAAGAACACATAGGATGGGTTCTCGCGTCGCAGCGCCGCCCCGCCTTCGCGATGCGCGTGCATCCATGTCCGGATCGAAAACATCGTCAGCTTCTCGCGGGGAATCTGGCCCCGTTCGACGAGGAGCCGACCGACCGGAACATAGGGCAGCCCGTTCTGACCGTCATAGCCGAGCCGGATGGTTTGGCCGTCCTCGAGCCGAACTTGCCCCGAGCCCTGGATCTGCAAAAAGAACGCGTCGATCGGATCATCAACCCAAAGGAGCTCGAGACCGCGAGCGGCAAGCGCGCCATCCTCGATTTCCGCGCGCGAATAGCGAGGGCCGGAGTTGAGGTCCGGGGGGCGACGGTAGATCGGCGTCTGGTAGGGCCCGTGCCGGCGCCGTGAGCCGTTCAGCTTTATCTCGAAATAGCCGGTGAACAGGCCTTCGCGGACGCCATAATCGGCGACTGCCATCGGCGTAAACTCACCTTCGAAAAATTGCCGCGCAGCCCCATCGTTACCCGGCGGCACCATCGCGGCATCGCGGCAGACTGCCCGCCAGTCGCCGATCTGGCCGAAATCGACACCGGCTTCTATCGGACCAAACAGGGCTGAATCAAACTCAGCCAAAAACCGGACGCAGGATTTGACAAAGGCCGGAAGCGCTGCCGCGACGTTATCGTCCGCCCACCCCGCCAGCCGGTCGAAGCCGACAGGCACCAAGCTCAGACGCAGGGGGCCCGCGTCGCGAGCGAGGCCCATCGCCAGCGCGGCAATCGCAGCGCCGATCGTCGCGCGGCGCAGCCGGTGTTGCCCACGATTATTCGCTGCTGGTGGCGACGAGGACCCAGTTTGGATCGGCGGATCGGGTATCGCGAGCAAACGTCCAGTAATCCGTCTTTTCGACCGGATGATCGGGATCGCCGTCGACGATGCTACCATCCATCGCGCGCGTCACGTTGATCTGGCGCGACGCGAGCTTGACCGTCACCCGAGCAGTCCGCCCTGCCAAGTCGGCGTCGACAATCTCGGCATCGTCAAGACGTAAATCGCTGGTCTCGAATGTCTCCTTAGCGGCGGCACGCTCATCGATCGTTGCCGCGAATGGTTGGTACACCTCATCACTTAGCAGCGGCCGCAATGCCGGCTTGTCGCCTTTGGCATAGGCACTTACGATCATCTCAAAGGCGGTGCGCGCCCCTTCGAGAAACTGCGAAGGATTGAAGCTCGGATCGGCGCGGCGAATCCGGCTCAGCCCGTCGGCCACCGCGTCGGCGGGTTTGCCCGCAGGCGCGAGGCTCGCCACGTCCTTGTCCGGGTCGCCAGGCGTCGCCACTTTTTCAGGCACCGGCTTGTCGGCGATCGGAGCAGTACGCCGGACGAACAACTCCCGTCGCCGCTCGTTGCCTGTGCGCCGGCCGAGAACGCTGCGCAGCCGGAGCACCAGGAAGGCAGCGATCATCGCGAATAGGATGATGTCGAAATATTGAAAATCGCCCATCAATTCGCACGCCCCGCCACTCTCCGGCCAGGGCCGGGGAATGGCCCTCGCATTGTCTTCACATGGGGGGCCGTCCCTGCTGTGGCAAGCGCACCTGGTGCGCGCCAGGCATGAACAGATGCTGAAACTCGCCCTTACAGCATATCTACTGATCGAGGTTTTTCTGACCTTGGCCGTCGGGTCATGGCTCGGTCCCGGGCCCACCTTGCTGCTGCTCGCTCTTGGCACCTTTGCGGGAATTCTCGGTTCTGCGCACCGAACAATTCTCGCTGCTGTCGGGGCTGCACCACTGTCTCGCCGCAGGCGAGCCGCTGGTGCCAGGGCTGCTCGACGCCTCGCTTCGGGGAGCCGCAGGTCTTCTGCTGATCATCCCCGGCTTCGTTAGTGACCTGGCGGCGCTCGGATTGCTGATCCCGCAGCTGCGTCGCGGGGTAGTCCGCCGGCTATGTGGTTGGTTGGATGATGAACCGGCCGCGTCAGTCGTGATCGAAGGCGATTATCGCAGGGTCGACGACCCGATGCCGGCTGCCCAGGAAAAGGGCTTTGCTGATGCTGACCCGGCACGGACAAAATTGGTTCAGTTGGATCCTCGCCGCGACCCATCGCGATCCGAGCGCTGACCGAGCTCAGAGCACCGAAAGTCGCATTTTTGCGCGTCGACCCGGCCGCGACGCCGAGCTGCTGTGCAGGCCTCCCTAGCGTCGAGCACCGGCAGCGAAGATTGCTGCACCTTCCCAATCCATGCTAGCCAGCCAGCTCGCTGGGGATCGGCGCGGGAGGGAATGATGGCGGGAGCGACCCGAGGCAACGGCGAGATCGATGCATTGCCGACCGCCGCGGACGGCCCTCAACTATTCATCAACCTCCAATACATCAAGGACTTCTCGTTCGAGAACCCTCGCGCGCCACAGAGCCTGATCCAGCAACCAGCTCAGCCCGAGGTGGCGATAAACGTCGACGTGACGGCGCACAACCTCAACCCCGACACCTATGAGGTCGTGTTGACAATTAACGTCACCGCCCGAATGCAGGAAGAGCCGGTGTTTCTGGTGGAGCTGATCTATGCAGCGGTAGTGACGGTCAGAAACGCCCCCGAGCCGCTGCTGGCGAGCTTGCTTCTGGTCGAGTCGCCACGGATCATCTTCCCGTTTGCTCGCGCCGTGATCGCCAACGCGACCCGCGACGGGGGTTTTCCGCCGCTAATGATCAACCCGATCGACTTTGCCGAATTGTTGCGCCGCCACCAATCCCCACCGCAGCCCGACACGGGCGAAGACGAGGCGGCAGTTTAAGCTTCAGGTATCAGCGAGCCACAGCGGCGCCGTCAGCAGCGCCAGCAGCGCCTGGTGCGCAGCGAGCTCCTCGACCGAAGCCGCGTGTGGGCGTGGCGGGCGGGCGACCCGAATCGCGGTGGCGTTAGCCGATGCCGGGGCTACAAAATCGAGGCCCGGCTGGCGCCCACCGATCAACTCCAGATAGACCGCAGCGAGCAGGCTGCAATCGATCCTTGCTCCATGATTGACGCGGTCGGACGTGTCGACGGCAAAGCGACGGCAAAGCGCGTCGAGGCTTGCCGGAGCGCCGGGATAACGCTGTCGGGCCATCGCCAAGGTATCGACATGCGAGATAGCAATCGGACGGCGGTCGAGCCGAGCCAGCTCCATATTCAGGAACGCCAGGTCGAATTCGGCATTGTGGATTACCAGCGGACCCGAGCCGAAAAATGCGAGCAAATCGTCGGCGATCGCGGCAAACGGCGGATGCGGAGCGAGAAATTCCGCGGTTAGGCCGTGCACTGAAAGCGCATCCGTGGGCATATCGCGCCCCGGGTTCACATAGCGGTGAAAATCGCGCCCGGTCGGGATGTGGTGCAAGAGCTCGATGCAGGCTATCTCAACGATTCGGTGGCCGGCCTGCGGGTCGAGCCCGGTCGTTTCGGTATCCAAGACGATTTCGCGCATTACCGGCTCCGCCGCCGCTGGTTGTGTGCCACCCGCCAGTCCCTGCCTGCGAGCCGCGGCTTTCCCCGACGCAGAACTCTGACAATCGCCCGCAGGCGGCGCAAGCTCGACTTTCGGTCAAGCCCGGTCGGCACGACGAAATCAGCGCGTCGGCGCTTTTCTGCGTCAGGCATCTGCTGTTTGAGGATGGCGACAAAGCGCTCCTCGGTCATCCCCGGTCGGCGCATCACGCGCTGCCGCTGCAGCATCCCCGGCGCTGAGACCACAATGACGTAATCGCAACGCCCCGCTCCGCGGCTCTCGAACAGCAATGGCACATCGAGTACGGCGATCGGTTGTCGCCGGGCCTGCACCCGCGCCAGAAACCGCTTCTCACAATCGGCCACCATAGGATGGATGATCCTTTCCAATCGAGCGAGCATCTCGGAATTGCCAAAGACCCGTGGTCCGAGAAGTTGGCGATCGATGCCGCCCCTTGCGTTGCGAACCCCAGGAAACGCCGCAGCCACTGGAGCCACCGCGGCCCCGCCTGGCGCCAACAACTGGTGCACCGCCTGGTCAGCGTCGAACAGCGGCACCCGCATCCGCCGCAGCATCGCCGCTGCGGTGCTCTTGCCCATGCCGATCGAGCCGGTAAGTCCGACGACGATCACCGCGGCGGCGCCAGGGTTGCCGCAACCCTGCGCCGAAGGGCGGGGCTGACCCGCACCTTGGCGCCAAACCAAGCCTCGAAACCCGGGCGCCCCTGGTGCAGCAGCATGCCAAGGCCATCGACCACCGGGTGGCCGTGCTGCCTTGCCGACTTCAGCAAGCCAGTTTCGAGCGGCACATAGACAATATCGGCGACTGGCGCCGAAAGCGGCAGCAATGAGAGATCGAGTTCCAGCGGCGGCTCGCCGGTCATCCCGAGGCTCGTCGTATTGACCAGCAGCCCGGCGCCATCTTGGACCGCAACAGCCTCACCCCACGAATGAACCGAAATCCGCGCCTGGGCAGTCGCCAGATTGGCAGCAACAGCCTCGGCCCGGCTGCGCGTGCGGTTGACAAGGCGAATCTCGCCGACCCCGGCATCGATGAGCGAGGCCACTATCGCTCGCGCCGAGCCGCCCGCGCCAAGCACCACAGCTGGCCGCGCCGGTGGGCTCCAACCTGGTACAGCCTCGCGCAAATTTTCGCGAAACCCATAGGCGTCGGTGTTGCTGGCTTCGAGACTGCCATCAGCAGCAACGACGACGGTATTGGCCGCCCCGATGCGCCTGGCCAGCTGATCGACGCGATCGGCCACCTTGAGCACTGCCTGCTTGTGTGGAATCGTCAGATTGCAGCCGCGAAAGCCCAAGATAGACAACGCGCGCAACGCCGACTCGATGTTCTCGGGCCGCACCGGCAACGGCAGATACGCGCCATCGACACCGGTCTCGTCGAGCCAGAAACCATGCAGCAAGGGCGAACGCGAATGAGCCACCGGCCATCCCATGATGCCGGCGAGCTGCGTCGCTCCGGTAATTTTCATGCTGAGGCCATTATCACGATGATCAATCTCGAAGCCATGTTCATCCGTCTGCTTTGCTGGAAGAGCGCGGCGTATTGGCGCAGGAAGGGCGACTGCGCAATCTGCCGGCGTCCGCCAATTTGCGCGAAAGACGCGCTTTAGCTGCGCTCCCCCGACTTCGTCCAGCTCGGCTCGAAAATCGACCCAGCACCAGCCAACAGCCAGGCGCGAACCGGGCCGGCCAAAGCAAGAATCAGCTGCTCATTCTCCAAGGCCATGGCGCCGCGCCAAAAGCTTCAGGATCCCCGCCGCCGTCTCCTCGATCGAGCGGCGCGTCACATCGATGACCTGCCAGTGCCGTTCCGTAAATACCCGCCGCGCCTCACGGACTTCGGCGCGCACCGCATCGATATCAGTGTAATCGGTGGTCTCGTCATGATGCAGCATGTTGAGCCGATTGCGGCGTAGCTGGATCAGCCGTTCGGGATCGTTGGTCAACCCGACGATAAGCGGGCGTTTGGCATTGATCAGCTCAGGCGGCAGCGGTACGCCAGGGACAAACGGCACATTCGCAGCCTTGACCCCACGATTTGCTAGATAGAGGCACGTCGGCGTCTTGGACGTGCGCGACACGCCGACAAGACAGACATCGGCATCATCGAGCCCCCAGCTCGACTGCCCATCGTCGTGGTTGAGTGCAAAGGTCATCGCGTCGATGCGCGCAAAGTACTCGCTGTCAAGAAGGTGCTGCTTACCTGGCACGCCCCGGCTTTCGCGATGAAGATAGGACGCGAGTGCTCCGATCACCGGATCAAGGATTGGAATAGCCGGCAGCTGGAGACGGCGACAACCTTGCTGCAGTTGTTGGCGAAGTTGATCGCTGACCAAGGTAAACAGCACCACGCCGGGGTTGGCCTCAACACCGGCGATAACCCGGTCGATTTGGTTGCGTGTGCGCACCATGCTCCAGACATGCTCGACAGCCTGCGCGTCGTCGAATTGGACGAGGCAGGCGCGAGCTACGGAATGCACCGTTTCCCCGGTGGAGTCAGAAACGAGATGGAGATGAAACCGGGTCACGGCGAGCCGACCCGATCCGACAGGGTCATCCCCAGGGCGGTGTGGATCATCGGCAGATTACCCACAGAAATCGGCTATCCGATAACGGCATCGATTTTTGTCCTCGCTCTGCTTTCATCACCACTAATTTCTCCCACCTGGGGATACAGTGGTGCGGGCTGCCTGGAAACTCGGGGATTATGCGGGCTCCGCAGCCGTCTATCCCCATTTTGCCTTTCATACACAGTAGCTGAAAGTCCTCGATAATGGTGGGAATCATACGCTTTCACACACAGAATCATCGCTAGGCATTATCACGCTGTTTCCTCAGTGCACAAATGCGGGACGAGATTGCAATCCCCGTTATCCACTGCACCCACTATTTTCTACTATCTAAGAAACCTTATATGAATGAGAGGAGAATAGTCACGATGATATCCGATAAGGCCAAGCCATTGCTGCGCGCGCTGGCTGGTAGAAGCGTCTCGCCGACACCGTGGTGGCTGATGCGACAAGCTGGCCGCTATTTGCCTGAATATCGCCGGGTCCGGGCGCAGGCCAAGGATTTTGTCAGCCTGTGCCTGACCCCGACCCTGACCGCAGAGCTAACCCTGCAGCCGGTGCGGCGGTACGGCATGGACGCCGCGATCTTGTTCTCGGACATTCTAATGCTGCCCTACGCGCTGGGTCAGAGCGTGAGCTTTCGTGACGGCGACGGACCAGTGCTCGAACCGATCGCCGATAACATCGGAGTGGCGCGCCTCGAGAAAGCAGGCGCTATAGGGCGCCTCGAACCCGTCTTCGACGCGGTACGGCGGGTTACCGCCGCACTTGGCCCGGAGACCGCGCTGATTGGTTTCGCGGGCGCGCCTTGGACAGTCGCAACCTATATGGTCGAGGGCGGAACCAGCCGGGACTTCCGCCGGGTCAAAGCCTGGGCCTATCGCGATCCCGAAGGCTTTGCGGCGCTGATCGAGATCCTGGTCGAAACCACGATAGAACTTCTGTCGGCGCAGATTTCAGCGGGTGCGGAGATCGTTCAGCTGTTCGACAGTTGGGCCGGCGTTTTGCCCGAAGCGGCGTTTGCACGATGGGTCATTGCGCCGACAAAGGGGATCGTTGCCGCGTTGAAGAGCCGGCATCCCGACTGTCCGATTATCGGCTTTCCGCGTGGCGCAGGCCTGCTCTATGAGCAGTATGCCGCTGAGACGGGCGTCGATGCGGTGGGGCTCGACACTACGGTGCCCACAGGGTTCGCTTGCGCGCAGCTGCGTCCGCTCGCGATCGTGCAAGGCAATCTCGATCCGGTCCTGCTTCTGACCGGTGGCGTTGCGCTCGAACGCGCCGTCCGCAAAATGCGGCGAGCCTTTGCCGGCGGACCCTGGGTGTTCAATCTCGGTCATGGGGTGCTGCCGGAAACACCGACTGAGAATGTTGCCATGCTCGCTCGCCTGCTTGCGGAGCCGGTCGCCGTCGACTGACATGGCGCGCATCGGCGATCATCTTGATGAATCTCGGCGGTCCCGATTCGCTCGATGCGGTCGAGCCGTTTTTATTCAATCTGTTCAAGGATCCTGCGATCATCCGCCTGCCAGCGCCGTTGCGGTTGCCGCTGGCGTGGCTCGTCGCTCGGAGGCGCACCGGGACAGCGCGCGAAATCTACGCAAGGCTTGGTGGAGCATCGCCGCTGCTTGCTAATACGGAGGCGCAGGCGCGGGCCCTGGAGGCGGTTCTTGGCGATCGATATCGCTGCTTCGTCGCGATGCGTTACTGGCATCCGACGAGTTCGGAAGCGGCGCGTGCAGTCGCCGAATGGGGCCGGACGAGATCGTCTCTCTGCCGCTCTATCCGCAATTTTCGACCACGACGACGGCTTCCTCGCTTGCCGACTGGCGGCGAGCAGCGGCGCAGCAGGGGCTAATCGGTCGACGCGGATCGTCTGCTGTTACCCCGCCGAGAGCGGATTTGTCGATGCCATTGCCGAGCTGATTCGACCGGAGCTCGCCGGAGCCAGCAGCCACGGTAAAGCGCCACGGCTGCTGTTGACCGCGCATGGCCTGCCGAAACGGATCGTGCAGGCCGGGGATCCTTATCCCAATCAGGTCGAAATGACCGCGCGTGCGGTTGTCGCAAAGCTCGCACAGCCGGGTCTTGATTGGCAGGTGTGCTACCAGAGTCGAGTGGGCCCGCTCGACTGGATCGGCCCGGCGACTGATGCGGAAATCCGGCGCGCCGGAAGCGAGAGTGTTCCATTGGTGGTGGCGCCGATCTCGTTTGTTTCGGAGCATTCCGAGACGCTGGTCGAGCTTGACATCGACTATCGTCATCTTGCTGAAAGCAGCGGCGTCCCGGCCTACCATCGGGTCGCTACCGTGGGCGTAGAGCCCGGGTTTATTGCCGCGCTCGCCAGTCTAGTCCGCGGCGCCGGCCCGACCTCGGGATTGGCGGCTTGCTCTGCCTTCGCCCGCGGCTGTGCGGTTGCCGGAGGCCGCATGTGAGCGTTTGGCTGATTGACGCCTATCCTTGGATCAAGTCGGCCCATATCGTCTCGGTTATCGCGTGGATGGCCGGACTGCTCTACCTGCCGCGGCTATTTGTCTATCACGCGATGGCGCTGGTTGGGTCCGATCGGTCGGAGACGTTCAAGGTTATGGAACGTCGTCTGCTGCGGGGCATCATGAACCCGGCGATGCTGGCGACGCTGGGCTTCGGTCTGGTGTTGGCGGTCACGCCTGATGTGGTCGACTGGCATCGAGGCTGGATCTGGGCCAAGTTTGTTCTGGTTGCCGGGCTGGTTGCCTATCACGGATCGCTGGCGCGCTGGTGCAGGGCCTTCGCTGTGGATCGCAACAGGCGTTCGCCCCACTTTTTTCGCGTAATCAATGAGGTACCGACTTTGGCGCTGATCGCTATCGTGGTGCTTGTCGTGGTCAAGCCGTTCTAAGGGCGTTGGCGTTTTCTTCATAAGTTCGGGGGATCTTGATATCGGGTTTGACACGCCTATTTGCTTTGGCTAAGGGGAATGGCCTACGGGCATCCGCCTTTCTCGCGTCTATCCCTGCCATCCCTCGCCTGACCTTAGAGCCTGCGAATCTGTCCGCAGGAATGCCTTGATGGGCGAGCCTTGTCCCCACCGTGACACGAAGCTCCATGAATCTCCAGGAACTCAAACGAAAAACACCAGCCGAGCTGCTGGCATTCGCCGAAGAGCTCGAAATCGAGAACGCATCCTCCCTACGCAAGCAGGATATGCTGTTCGCAATTTTGAAGCAGCTCGCCGAGAACGACGTGCCGATCTCCGGGGACGGCGTGCTCGAGGTGCTGTCTGACGGGTTTGGCTTTCTAAGATCTCCGGAAGCCAATTACCTGCCTGGCCCCGATGACATCTATGTCAGCCCGAGCCAGGTGCGGCGTTTTGGATTGCGCACCGGCGACACGGTCGAGGGCGAAATCCGCTCACCCCGCGATGGAGAGCGGTATTTTGCGCTCCTCAAGGTGAGCGGGATCAATTTCGACGAGCCCGACCGCCTGCGCCAGAGGATCAACTTCGACAATCTGACGCCGCTCTACCCCGAAGAGAAACTACAGCTGGAATTCGACGATTCGACTCGCAAGGATGTGACAACTCGGGTCATCGACCTGATCACGCCGCTCGGCAAGGGACAGCGGGCGATCATCGTGTCGCCGCCGCGCGCCGGCAAGACGGTGATGCTGCAGAACATCGCCCATGCGATCGCCGCAAACCACCCTGAGGTCTATCTGATCGTACTGCTGATCGACGAACGGCCCGAGGAGGTCACCGACATGGCCCGCTCGGTGCGGGGCGAGGTCATCAGCTCGACCTTTGACGAGCCGGCCCAGCGCCATGTCCAGATCGCCGAGATGGTGATCGAGAAGGCCAAGCGGCTGGTCGAGCACAAGCGCGACGTCGTAATCCTGCTCAACTCGATCACCCGCCTCGCCCGCGCCTACAACACGGTCGTTCCATCCTCGGGCAAGGTCTTGACCGGTGGCGTCGACGCCAACGCCCTGCAGCGGCCAAAGCGTTTCTTCGGCGCCGCGCGCAACATCGAGGAGGGCGGCTCGCTAACCATCATCGCGACGGCGCTGATCGACACCGGCTCGCGCATGGACGAGGTGATCTTCGAAGAGTTCAAAGGCACGGGCAATTCCGAAATCGTGCTCGACCGCAAGGTTGCGGACAAGCGCACCTTCCCGTCGATCGACATCACCAAATCCGGCACTCGCAAGGAAGAGCTGCTGGTCGATCGTGGCGTGTTGTCGAAGATGTGGGTGCTGCGCCGTGTGCTTACGCCGATGGGCACCGTCGACGGCCTCGAATTCCTGATCAACAAGCTCAAGGAATCGAAGAGCAACACGGAGTTCTTTGACGCGATGAACACGTAAGCGCGCGGACGTCGGAGCTTGGCCGGTCAGCGGCTCGAGGCGCTCACTGTGGCACGCGCAAGGATGACAAAGCGATCATTGGTGAGGGCTGGGTGGAACTCGTCGTCCTTGAGAGGGTTGACCGCTGCCGCGCGGCCCCGCTCTGCCACCGCCAGGATTGGGCGATCGTGCCATCCGCTCGGTTCCGCGCCATAGGCGAAGAACCTGTCGATCTCGCCCTCTCGAAGCTCGGCATGCGGGGTACTAAATCGATGCGAGCACCACGATCGTAGCGGCGAATAGACCGTTGCGAGATAGCCAAGTTTCGCACTTTGGCTGACGATGAGATAACCGGCGTAGCGCGGGTCGCGAAATGTCTCGATGACCGCGCGTTCCTGTGGATCGAGAGTGAGCCCGTAATGTTGAGCGCCGCGGTGCTCCGCGCTGCTTGTCAACAGGAACCAAACCGCATTATCCGACAAGAACAAACCAACGATCGCGCAGGGAACGACGAGCCGGGCCACAGCGATCCCCGATGCGGCCCCGAGTGCCCGCACCAGGAGCGGCGCGCCGAGCAGAAATAGCGGCGTCCAGATGTAGCCTCGCGTGAAATGGAGCGGCTGAACCGGCGCTATCAGTAAGTCATGCTTGGCAAGTGCGAGGGAAACGGCAGCCCAAATCAGCAGTAGCCGGTGCACCCGAGTAAGCAAATGGTCGCGGCGCCAGCGGGTGACGACAGCGGTCGCAGCGAGCAGGGCGACCGGACCATAAGCCGCGAGCATGCTCGAAACCGGTAACACCCAGTCCAGCGACCATTGCTGGTGTAGCGCGCGGTGGTCTTTGGATGCGTAGTCGAGAAAGCACAGATAATATCCGACATGTAACGCGGCCAGAGCGCTAAGCATCGCGGGAAAAAACCGCGGCGGTCGATCCATGCCCCCGAAGATCCGCTCGACGATGCTCCAGACGCCGAGCACGGCGATCAGCTGAAGGCCAGAGAACGGATGGCTGGCCGAGAGCAGGGCCGCGCAGGCAAGCGCCGCAGCAAATCGGCGGCGCAGCACCAGTAGGATGCCGCCCAAAAAGATCAGGTGATAGAATGCTTCGGTTGTGAAGATCAGATTGCGCCCTAAATTTAGAAACCAAAACCCGCCGAACGGGTCGTAGTCGAGCATGTGGGCGAGCGGCGGCTCGGTGATTGTGAGGCCGTGGATAAGGCCGGCGAGTGCCACAACTCCACCGCCCCAGAGAAAGCACAACAGCCCGAGCGCGGCGCCGGGGCGGTCGGCGCCGACAATCTCTTGGTACAGCGCAACGACCACCCGGGCGCAGACGAGGGCGAGCAACAGCCCGGCGGCCGTATACAGGATTCCCGGATCGCTCCCCGTCAGTTTCCAGGCGAGCCCGAGCGCCAGGGTCAGCGGCTGGAAATAGAGGCGCGGTGTCGTCGGATCGGGGCTGAACGGCAGGGCGTAGGTCAAGCTAAAGTGGCCAGAGGCAAAGTAAGCTCGCGCATCGGCCATGTAAGACGCCTGGTCGTACTGCAAGAACCCGGTGCCTGAGGCCCCGTGGACCGTGAAATGCGCGAGATAAAGCAGATAGACCGGCAACAGCAGCAACGCGCTCGCCGCCCACGGCCGCAGCCGCGACGACAGCGTGGCGATAGCCGGTCGGGCAGTGGTCCTCTGAAGGGTCATGTGCCGGCTGGTTCGCCCGTTTCCAGCCAGCAGCTATGGACCTAGATCAGGATAAATTCGGTTAACGCGGCGACCGCCCTTCGCGGTTATCTCGCTCGCGGCGTTGCCGTCCCCCCTCCTACACCGTAAGCACGGTCTGGCCGGTTGTCTTGCGGTCTTGCAGATCGCGATGCGCGCGCGCGGCCTCGCGCAGCGGGTAAGTCTGGTTGACCGCGATCTTGACCGCGCCGCTCGCGACCACCTCGAACAGTTCACGCGAGGCGGTCACCAAGTCCTCTCGGCTTGCCGTGTAGGTGTTCAATGTCGGCCGGGTCAGGAAAAGCGAGCCTTTGGCGGCGAGAATGCCGATATCAACCGGACCGATTGCCCCCGAGGACTGGCCGAAGGAGGCCATTAGTCCGAGCGGAGCCAGGCAATCGAGCGATTTGTAGAAAGTATCCTTGCCGACTGAGTCGTAAACAACTGGGAGCTTTTTGCCCCCGGTGATTTCGGCAACCCTGGCGACGAAGTCTTCGCGGCGATAGTTGACCGGATAGTCGCACCCGTTTTTCTTGGCGAGTGCTGCCTTGTCGTCGTCGCCGACGGTGCCGATTACGGTGGCGCCCAGATGCTTGGCCCATTGGCAGACAATCAGCCCGACTCCTCCGGCTGCAGCATGTATTAGGATCGTTTCGCCGCGCTTTATCGGATGGGTTCGCCGGACCAGGTACCACGCGGTCATGCCTTTGAGCATCATCGCCGCGGCCTGGCTATCGGTGATGCCTGCAGGCACCGTGACGAGGCGGTCGGCCGGCATGACACGGCCCTCGGCATAAGCACCGATCGGGCCGCCAGCATAGGCGACGCGGTCGCCGAGTTTGAGCCCGCTGACCCCCGGCCCAACCTCCTCGACGACGCCGGCTGCCTCGGAGCCGAGCCCGCTCGGCATCGGCATCGGGTAGAGCCCGCTGCGCTGATAGGTATCTATGTAATTGAGACCAACCGCAGTGTGGCGCAGTCGCACTTGGCCGTGCCCGGCCTTGCCGACCTCAACCTCCTGCCAGGACAAGACCTCGGGCCCGCCGGCCTGCTCGAAACGGATTGCGTGAACCATAGCGCTTCCTTCCCGCCTCAGATCAATGATGGAGCCGGTAAGACGGCGTTCTGCCCGCCGGCTTCGAGCGTACAAGATAGACCGGCTGGATCAGCGCGTTCCAGTTTCAAGAGAATGTGTTTGGCAGCAAGACTGCTGCCGCTGTAACCGGAAAGCCAATTGCGACCCGACCGCATAAGACCATACCAGAAGTCTGTGCTAATTGACGAGGTTGGCGACCAGTTTTTCGGGGTCGGTCAGTGGCAGCGAGCACACCGGGCCGACGCACACATAGGCGGCGGCGCGATCGTCTACGAGACCCTTGCCGTGCGCCGGATGATCCGCCGGCAACTCGCGGTCTGGCGGCAGCGAAAGAACCACCCGGTTCGGCAAGGAAGCGCTGTAAACTGCGCAGTGCAGGGCGTCGAACGCCGCGTCGCCAGGTTCTCCGACAATCACGATCTGCAACGGCTCGGCCAGCACGTCAGCGTTATTGAGCAGTGTCGCCAGCGGAAAGAAATTGCGCGCGAGTTCCCCGGAAAACGTCTCGACAATAGCTTCGGCGCGGCAGCGATAAGCATCGTCGCCGGTTAGGATCGCGAGTCTGGTCAGTACGCCGACCAGAGTGCCGTTGCCGGCCGGGACGGCCGAATTGGCAGCAGTCTTCGCGCGGGCGATCAGCGCCTCGGTGTCGTCGGCCGAGAAGAAATACCCGCCGCCCGCCGTGTCCCAATAGTGGCAGTCGAGGATCGCTACCCAATCGCGTACCTGCACGAGTAGACGATCGTCGCTGATCGCTTCGTAAAGCGACAGCGCGGCGCGGCAGAGATTGGCGTAATCGTCGACGCTGGCCGGATGGCGGGCACGGTTTTCTCGCCACGTATGTAGCAGGCGCCCATTCGGTACGGTCATTTGCTGACAGGCAAAGTCGAAGGCGGCGCGCGCAGTTTCGATCCAATCCGGGCGCTTGAAAACGAGACCGGCATTCGCCATCGCCGCGATCATCAGCCCGTTCCAATCGGCGAGCACCTTGTCGTCCCAGCCGGGCCGCACCCGCACCCCGCGTGCCTGGAACAGCAGGTCTCGGCATAGCGTCAGCTCGCGTTCGGTCTCGGGATTTGCCATCACCGGTGAGTTGATTCGATTGAGGATCGTGTGACCCTCCCAATTGCCTCCTGGCGTCACGTCGTAAAAGCCTTTGAATAGAGGCGCGCGGTCGCCCAACACCGCATCGATCTCAGCCTCCGACCAGACGTAGAATTTGCCCTCTTCGTGCTCGCTGTCGGCGTCCAGACTGCTCGCAAAGCCGCCCCCCAGCACCTGCATCTCGCGGGCGACCCAGCCCACCGTTTCGTCGATCCGCTGTCGATAGAGCGGGCTCTTGGTCTCCTGCCACACGAGGGTCAACAGATCGATCAACTCGGCGTTGTCGTAGAGCATCTTTTCGAAATGCGGCGCCAGCCAGCGCGCATCGGTCGAATAGCGGGCAAAGCCGCCGCCAAGATGGTCATAGATGCCGCCCTGGCACATCGCGTCGAGAGCCTTTGTTACGGCGTCGCGGTAGGGTGTGCTGTGGGTGCGTTTCCAGGCCCGCCAAAACAATTCGAGGATCGCGCATTGCGGGAACTTGGGCGCGGTGCCGATACCGCCATGGATCTGGTCGATCTCACGCAACAGCCGCTCGGCGATCGGGTCGAGCTGCTGGCGCAGGATGGCGCCGCCCTGCTGCGGCTGGCCGAGCCGCTGCAGCGCCTCGCGCAAGATGACAACATTTTTTACCACATCATCGCGTTTGCCGGCATAGGCCTCGCTGATTGCCTCAAGTACTTGCGGAAATCCCGGCCGTCCCCAGCGTTGATCGGGCGGGAAATAGGTCCCGCCCCAAAACGGCTCGCCATCGGGGGTCAGGAACATCGTCAGTGGCCAGCCGCCTTGCTCACCCATCAACGCCAGCGCGTGTTGATAGATCTGGTCGAGGTCGGGCCGCTCCTCGCGGTCAACTTTGATGTTAACGAACAGCCGATTCATCGTCGCCGCGATCTCCGGGTCTTCGAAGCTCTCCCGCGCCATCACATGGCACCAGTGACAGGCCGCGTAGCCGACTGACAGCAGGATCGGCTTGCCGGCCGCTTTGGCTGCTTCCAACGCTGCTTGATCCCAAGGCTGCCAGTGAACGGGATTGTCGCGGTGCTGGAGAAGATAGGGGCTCGTTTCCTCGCCGAGGCGGTTGCGCTCCATTGCGGCTCCTGCCATGCAGATAGTCGGGGCTAGGGCAGCGGATGCATTTGCCCTCTGTGCCGCGACGGGTTAGGTTCGGCACTCTACTCTCACCACGGCGGTCTGCATCATTCACTCCGCCGCGCGCTATCCAAACCGGAGAAACGACAAATGGCAGACGCACCCGGAGATCCGCGGCTCTTCTACACGCGCCATATTTTCATGTGCAACAATGTGCGGCCGGACGGTCATCCGCGTGGCTGCTGCATGGCTCGGGCCGAAGCGGCCGGGGGTTTCGATAAGGTGCGCGGCTATATGCGCGAGAAAGCACGCACCGCCGGCGTCGAGAACATTCGCGTCAACGCCGCCGGCTGTCTGGACCGCTGCGAATTTGGCCCGAATATGGTCATCTACCCCGAGGGAACTTGGTACCGCTACGAAACCACCGCGGATGTCGACGAGATCATACAGAAGCATTTGGTCGAAGGCGGCCGGGTCGATCGGCTGATGCTGCAGCCGGACCAGCTGCCGCCAAAGCACTAACGGCTGCCGAGTTCACGACAGACACCATTTTCGCCCCGGCGACGGCGGCAGGCCGCGCCGCCATCGCCATCTTGCGGCTATCGGGAACCGACACCGCGCGAGTCCTCTCCCTGGTCGCGGGCGATTTACCACCGCCGCGATCGGTCCGGCGCAGGCGGTTTGTCAACCCGGCGAACGGCGAGCTGCTAGACGACGGATTGGTGCTGTGGTTCCCGGCGCCGAACAGCGCCACCGGCGAGGATGTCGCCGAGTTTCATCTGCACGGCAGCCGTGCCGTGCTCGCTGCATTCATCGAGGTACTGAGCCGGCTCGGGCTGCGCCTCGCTGAGCCCGGGGAGTTCACCCGTCGCGCGTTTCTGAACGGCAAGCTCGACCTTACTCAGGCCGAGGCGGTCGCCGACTTGGCTGCGGCCGAGACCGAAGCTCAGCGCCGCCAGGCGTTGCGCCAGCTCGACGGCGCGCTCGGCGGCCTTTATCGCGACTGGTCGCGCCGTCTGACCCATATCCTCGCCCATCTCGAAGCCGCGATCGATTTCCCCGACGAGGATCTGCCGCCTGAAATCGAAGATCGCATCCACGTCGAGACCGGCGAACTCGCCGCTGAAATCAGCCGGCATCTCGCCGACGGCCATCGCGGCGAAAGGCTGCGCGACGGAATCAGCGTTGCGATTGTCGGCCCTCCCAATGCCGGCAAGTCCAGCCTGCTGAACCGGATCGCCCGGCGCGAGGCGGCAATCACGTCGCCGATTGCCGGCACCACTCGCGACATCGTCGAGGTCGCGATCGACCTTGGCGGCTATCCGGTCGTTCTTGCCGACACCGCGGGCCTGCGCGACAGCGACGACGCGATCGAGCAGGAAGGGTTGCGCCGGGCCCTACGCCGCGCCGAACAAGCGGAGATCCGGCTTTTCGTATTCGACGCGCGCCACCCCGCCGAAGCCACCGGCGCCGCTGCCTGGCCCGGCCCTGACACGATCCTCGTCGCTAACAAGATCGACCTGTTGGCGCAGATTTCAGCCCACCCTGCTTCGCCTGTGGCTGGACTGGGGCGGGACAACGGGGCGACGGGTGATGTGGGGCGGCGCGAGGAAGGCGTGGATAGTCGCGACAAGCCCGGCCATGACGACAGTAGGGTGTCGTTGTCGACAGACCCTCTTTTTCCTCCAATAGCGGGAGAGGAGATGGCCGTGCCAGCCGGAAGCGCGGGAGCGGCGATCCCCGTCTCTGCCCTGACCGGAGCAGGGCTCGACGCACTGCTGGCAGCTCTTTCCGATCGGATTGCCCAAACTTATCGGATCGAAGCCCCGGTTCTGACCCGCGCCCGGCATCGCCAGTCGCTCGAAGAGGCCGCAGCTTCGCTGCACCGAGCCCTCGAGGCGACGCTGCCGGAATTACAGGCCGAAGACCTTCGCCTCGCCTTGCGCAGCATCGGCCGAATTACCGGCACGGTCGACGTGGAGGATCTACTCGACGTGATCTTCCGCGACTTCTGCATCGGCAAGTGACCGGAATTATGTAGCAAACCTATCCGACTACTCTTAGTTCTTGCGCTTTAAGAACCGCACTACGTTACCGTAATGTTGCCCCTCCACAGCGGCTAATGTATGCGTTATATCGCGCTCCACACCTAACTTACTCGTCCATGATCCATCAGATAGTTGCCGTGCCATGTGCTTTGTATCGTTCCCGATAGCATATATTGCCAACTTCAAATATCCTGGCTCAAGCTCTCCATCGGAGCACACTTCGTATCCAAGAACCTCGCAAAATGCTTTAGTGAAATTTTCAATGTTGTCGCCCAAGGGCATCCCGGATGGCCAATAATGTCCCGGAGCGGGCCACCAAAAGTTCTCATCATCATTGGCAGCATGGGCTATGCAGTTGTAGTCGTCAGTTTTGGGGCTTGTTATGTCGTAGTCTGTATTTTTAAGGCCAGGAAACCAGATCTCTAAAGCGTTTTCCATTTTGCGAGAACCGCCTCACTCAGTTTGCTCCCACCACCGAAGCCACGCCCCCTTCATTTTAGTGGCGTTTCCCTGATCGGCAGTGTCAGTGGGATCGATACCAGTGATTGCGCGAAGCGCCCAAAACCAACGCCCGCCACGTACGCGCAATTCCTCGATGATCAGCGGCAGCGCCGCTGGCCCAATACCGATGATCCGCTGGTAATTGAAATTCAAGACGATATCACTGGGAGATGAAAGAAAGTCCGTCTCCTCGTGCCATTGACGTGAAAGTCTGCCGAATTGACTCCGCAACTCCTCATCAACGATGGTTTGTGGTTCGTCGGTAATCGTACTAGCCAACTCGTCGGCCACCCAGAGGACTATTTGTGCTGAGTAATGACTAGTATCCGAGACACCGAATTGGACAGGAATTGAGAGTCGGGCATTTGTTAACGCCGTCCTCATTTCTTCCCAGCCAACTAGATCGCGGCATGTGATCGCTTCGATAAGCGCGCGCCCCTCATACATGTGTCGTCGCTGATGCTCTATTATAACCTCATCGAGCGGCAATGTTTCGTCTGCACCGCCAAAATTGGTCTCGTATGCGGCCTCAATAACGGGGAGGGGTGTGCTGGCCATCATGATACTCCGATGTACCGAACGCCGCTCTTTTCTATGGTGCCTCTGAGGGTTTTGGTTTTACCTCGTGCTCGTTCCAGTACGGCCATCAGCTGATCGATATCTTTCTCGTCAAGGGCTACCGCGATAGTCTCCCGCCTCCCAGCGCTATAGCAGATCAGATTGAGCGTGTTGACGATAACCGCCGCTTGAGGTGGTAACGTCACGTCATCACCAAACACCGAACGCACGTCGGAAATGATCCTAGCGCTTGAGTAAGTGCGTGGATGTTCTAGCAAAACGCTATGTGCGCGTGCTATAAGGTCAAGCGAGTCAATTTGCAAAATCTGTTCTAGCCGGTAGCGCAACGTCTCTATTTGAGAAGGTTCGAAATTTGCCGATTTAAGCGCTTTGATTATGCCTTCGATTGTCTCGGAAACGGAAACGCGCGGTTGCACCCGACCGAGAATTAATCCGAATGTGGCTGCTTTCAGCGATTCGCCGTTCTCCGGAAAATTGGGAAGTTCAAAATCGGGAAAGATGCGATGCTGGCGGATCTCGATCGGGATCGTCTGCAACGCGGCCAGGAATTCATCGAACGCCGCCTCTGACAGAGAGGCAATGTCGCGCAATCCCTTCCGCAGCGGTTCAGGGATCGTGGCAGATCTGGCCATGATGGGTGCTCCGTCGCGGCAGTAAGGGGCGATCCGGGTTTATAGCACGCTAATTCCAACCACATTCTGATTTTCATCGAACATAAGCCGAATCCCGGCATTCTCGATTACTTGGCGCATGGCGGCCATATTGTTGGCGATCGGCGCATGCCGTCCCCTCTCAAAATCGCGTATCGTTGACAGGGAGACGCTGGCGCGGTTTGCGAGTTCCTGCTGGGACCATCCCAGCCAACCTCGTGCAGCCCGGCACTGTTCGGGACTCATGTAAGGTCTTATATCCGATCCGCAACATTTGCTTCAACGAAAACCGTTGAGACCAACGTTGGCAACTCCGGGAGCCCGGCGACCCGCTTACAGCGCCGGATCTCGGCCTCATAAACCTAGAGCGGATAGGAAAGGAGCCGAGCGAGCGGGCAATTGCCATACTCGCCAAGACGATCGTCGCGGTTCGTCTCCGGAGAGGAACCCGGTTGTGTCCTACGATCGGACGACTTGGCCAAGGAGACGGAGCTTACTGCTGCCTTGGGAGAGGATGGTCTCTATTAGCGCGCTCTGTCCGTTCCTATAGACCTGATAGGGATAACATTGCTGTTTCGGCGGCGGCGAGCATCTTCATAGCGGCTTCGTCTCGCCGGTTCCTCTACGAGGATTTTGTCGATGTACCAATCGACGGCCTCTCGGATGATCCTGACTTTCTTCGCGTCATAATAAGCCGCGCAGAAATCTTCTAGCTTCGCTGAAAGCTCGTCTCCAAGATCGACCCTGATGCCCTTGCCGTCCCTACCCTTTGGCATGGGGTGCCACTTTAGCGTTCGGAATACCTCTGTACAGAGTTTATTACAAACTATTGGAATCGTGCTTGACTGGGCGATCCGTTTGAGCGATATTCACATAGCGCGTAAAAAATAGGCGTCCCGCGAAGGGCGCCCAGTTGAGAACGAAGGCTTTTAGGATTTGGCCTCGCTGGAACGGGGCCATCTCCGCAAGTGGCTTTTTATCGTCTCCCACCTGCCGAGACGGTGCCGAAAATAGGAACGCACCGAAACCGTGCGACCCCACGAACGGCCATGGGCGAAGGCGGCCATTGGGCCACTTCCTTTCGCTTCGAGACGACAGAAACGGTCCTGTCTCCCCGGAACACCTCATTGCGCCCCGCCAGTAAGGGCGCTTCGGGGACCACGGGGCTCGAACGGGAGATGGACCGGCGAGCGCGAATCGCCGCGAGCAGGGATCGCAAAAACACGTCATAAGTCAAGATATCCCTACAAGATTTTGTGAATCGGTTCGCTAACTGTTGATTCCTTTGTGGGTGAGGCCCGAACAGACACAGGATATGGGCTGTTGATGAGACGGCTTCATAATTCCGTGAGAGAGGCGTCGCTTGCGGGGTGGGTCGAGGTGAGGGGCATCGGCCAGGATGCCAGCCGATGTTTCACGTGAAACCTCGACACGTCTGACCAGGCTCCATACATTCCGCGGCCATGAATGAGATTTTCGGGCGTTATGACGTCGTCGTGGTTGGCGGCGGGCACGCGGGGTGCGAGGCGGCGGCCGCCTCGGCGCGGTTGGGCGCGCGCACCTTGCTGCTGACCCATAAGCGAGCGACGATTGGAGAGATGTCGTGCAATCCGGCGATCGGCGGGCTCGGCAAGGGGCATCTGGTGCGCGAGATCGACGCGCTCGACGGCGTCATGGCACGTGCGATCGACCGGGCTGGCATCCAGTTCCGTATTCTGAACCGCAGCAAGGGCGCGGCGGTGCGCGGGCCGCGCGCGCAGGCCGACCGCAAGCTCTATCGCCGGGCGGTCGCTGAATTGCTGGCCGAAACCGCTGGCCTCGACATCGCCGAGGGCGCGGCCGAGGATCTGTCGCTCGACCGCCTTGGCCGGATTTGCGGGGTTGTGCTCGGCGACGGGCGCGAGATCGTGGCGCGCCGGGTGGTGTTGACCACCGGTACCTTTCTCAATGGCCTGATCCATATCGGCGAGGAAAAGATTCCGGCTGGAAGGGTCGACGAGCCGCCATCGCGCGGGCTGGCGCAGACCCTCGCCCGCGCCGGTTTCGTCCTCGGCCGACTCAAGACCGGCACCCCGCCCCGGCTCGATGCGAAAACGATCGAGTGGGCCGGGCTCGACCGCCAGCCGGGCGATGACCCACCGCCGCCGTTTTCGTTCATGACTGAGCGGATCACGACGCCGCAAATTGCCTGCCACATCACGACGACGACCCCGGCGACGCACGCGCTGATCCGCGCCAATCTCGCTCGCTCGCCGATGTATTCGGGCGACATCGCCGGGATCGGGCCGCGCTACTGCCCTTCGATCGAGGACAAGATCGTGCGCTTTGCCGAGCGCCAGCGGCACCAGATCTTTCTCGAGCCGGAAGGGCTAGACGACGACACGATTTACCCGAACGGCATCTCGACCTCATTGCCGCGCGATGTGCAGGAGGCGATGCTGCAAACCATCCCCGGGCTCGAACACGCGGTGATGCGGCGGCCCGGTTACGCGATCGAGTATGATTTCGTCGATCCCCGCGAGCTTTATCCGAGCCTGGAGACCCGGCGGGTTCCCGGCCTCTATTTCGCCGGCCAGATCAACGGCACGACCGGCTATGAGGAGGCGGCGGCGCAAGGGATGATCGCCGGGCTCAACGCGGCGCTCGCGGCGTCGGGCGCAGAGCCGCTCGTGCTCGACCGCGCCGACGCCTATATCGGCGTGCTGATCGACGACCTCGTCACCCGCGGCGCCAGCGAGCCATACCGGATGTTCACTTCGCGCGCCGAGTACCGGCTGGTCCTCCGCGCCGACAACGCCGATCAACGGTTGACCCCGATCGGCGTGCGCCTCGGCTGCGTCAGCGCGGGCCGCGCCGAGCGCTTTGCTGCAAAGATCAGGGCGCTCGGCGAGGCCCGCGATCGGCTTGCCCGACTGCGGATGACGCCGCCGGCACTGAAGCGCCACGGGATCGCGGTCAACGAGGACGGCATCTCCCGCACTGCCGCGGAATTGCTCGCCTATCCCGGGATCGACCTCGCAAGGCTGGCGGCGATCTGGCCCGATCTCGCTGGACTGACGCCGGAAATCGCCGAGCAGGTCGAGATTGATGCGCGTTATGCCGGCTATCTCGAGAGGCAGGAACGCGACATTGCTGCGTTCCGCCGTGACGAGGCGTTGTTGCTGCCAGCGGATCTCGACTACGCGACGGTCGGCAGCCTGTCGCGCGAGATTTGTGACAAGCTCGCTGTGGCTCGGCCGGTGACCTTGGGGGCTGCGGCGCGGATCTCGGGGATGACGCCGGCGGCGCTGGTCGCGCTGTTGAAGCATGTGAGGCGGCGTGCGGCATGACGACCCGCAGCCGCTGAGCGCGCAGGGCTTCGCCGAGATCTTTCCGGTTTCACGTGAAACACTGGCCCGCTTCGAGGCCTACGCGGAGTTGCTGACCCGATGGTCCGCGCATATCAATCTGGTCGGGCGCGATACGATCGCCGATCTGTGGCGGCGCCACTTTCTCGATTCGGCACAGCTGCTACCCTTCGCGCCCGATGGCACGAAGAGCCTGATCGATCTCGGCAGCGGCGCCGGGTTTCCGGGTCTGGTGCTGGCGATTCTCGGCGTAGCCGGGGTCGAGCTGGTCGAGGCGGATTCGCGCAAAGCGGCGTTTCTGCGCGAGGCGGCGCGCATCGCCGAGGCGACTGTGACGATCCGCCCCTGCCGCATCGCTGCCGTGCCGCCGCACTCGGTCGATGTTGTGACCGCGCGGGCATTGGCGCCGCTCGACCGGCTGCTCGATCTCGCCCAGCCGTTTCTGGGCCCCGAGACGATCTGCCTGTTTCCCAAAGGCGAACGGGCCGGGGAGGAATTGACCCTCGCGCGCAAACGCTGGACAATGACGCGTGGACTGCACAACAGCATTGCCGATCCGCGGGGGGTCGTTCTGCGTTTGCATCAGGTCGTCCGTGAGCCTCACGACGGTTGAGGCCCGGCCGGAAGTCGCGTCCGGTTACATATCGCGCTCGGATCGTCGCCGTCGCCAACCAGAAGGGCGGGGTCGGCAAGACTACGACCGCGATCAATCTGGCGACGGCACTGGCCGCAGCAGGCCGCCGTGTTCTGGTCATCGATCTCGACCCGCAGGGCAACGCCAGCACCGGGCTCGGCGTCGCCCGCCGGTTGCGCCGGGTGACCAGCTACGAGCTGATCCTCGGCGAGGCCGAACTGGCCGACGCCGTTCTCGGAACCGAAATTCCGGGTCTGTCGATCATCCCGGCCTCGGACGATCTGAGCGGCGTCGAGTTCGAGTTCATGACCCGCGAGCGCCGTGAATTCTTGCTGAGCCGGGCGATTCGCAGCCGTGTGCGCGACTACGACGAGGTGCTGATCGACTGTCCGCCATCGCTGAATTTGCTGACGATCAACGCCCTCGTCGCCGCCGATCGCGCGCTCGGTGCCGATGCAGTGCGAATTTTATGCGCTCGAAGGATTGAGCCAGCTGATGCGCACGATCGAACGAGTGCAGCGGGCCTTGAACCCGCGCCTCGAACTGCAAGGCGTGGTGCTGACGATGTACGACCGGCGCAATAATCTGTGCGATCTCGTCGCTCTCGATGTGCGCGAGCATCTCGGCGCCAAGGTCTTCGACACGGTGATCCCGCGCAATGTGCGGGTTTCCGAAGCGCCGTCGCACGGCAAGCCGGTGCTGATCTACGACCATCGCTGCGCCGGCGCGCAGGCCTATATCCAGCTCGCCGCCGAATTGTTGCGCCGCGCCGCGCCCGGCATGCCGCAATGAGCGAACGGGTCAAGCGGCGCCCGCTCGGCCGCGGCCTTGCCGCTTTGTTCGGCGAGACCGAGACCGATGCGGCACCGGACCCAGGCGCTCAACGGCGGGTTCCGATCGAGCTGATCAGGCCCGGGAGTTTGCAGCCGCGCCGCCGCTTTGGCGAGGCCGAGCTCGAGGCGCTCGCCCAGTCGATCCGCGAAAAGGGCGTGCTGCAGCCGCTGCTGGTGCGTGCCGTCGTCGAGGACGATGCCGCCTTCGAACTGGTCGCCGGCGAACGCCGCTGGCGCGCAGCGCAGCGCGCCGGGCTCCATGAAATACCCGTCATCGTGCGCGTGCTCGGCGATTCCGAAGTGCTCGAGATCGCGCTGGTCGAGAACCTTCAGCGCGAAGATCTGTCACCGCTCGAAGAAGCCGAAGCCTACAGCCGGCTGATCGCGGAGTTCGGCCGCACCCAGGCGAGCCTCGCCGAAGCCGTCGGCAAAAGCCGCAGCCACATCGCCAACACGGTGCGATTGCTTTCGTTGCCGGCCCCGGTGCGCCACCGGCTCGACGAGGGCGAGCTGTCGGCCGGCCATGCTCGCGCACTGCTGGCCGCCGCCGACCCCGGCGCGCTCGCCGAAGAGGTTGTACGCCGCGGGCTCAATGTTCGGGCCACCGAGCGCCTCGTGCAGCGCCGCATACAACCAACGCAAGGGCGTCGCCCGCGGGTTCGCGACGCCGATACGCTCGCCCTCGAGCGCGACCTCGGCGCCCATCTTGGGCTGCGCGTCAGCATCGAGCCGAAAGCTCGCGGTGGTGCTCTAACCTTACATTACGCGAGTCTCGATCAGCTCGACCGGGTATTGCGCCTACTGCGCGAGGGATAAACCCCCGGAACTACCCGGCGAGGCCGTTGAATGCAGTCGCCAAGGGCTTCGGGCCGCGTCCATTGACCGCTGCGGCTTGCGGCTCGTGAACGCAGACATCCGTGCAAACATGGATGGTGCCGCCAGCTGCGAGAGCTGCCGGGGGATGCCGGTCATCGTCGGAGACGAGCCAGACTACCCGCCAACCTTCGGAAGCAAGCTTGCGCGCGCGGGCGATCGCGGGGGATTTCGCGGGCGTGCAATCGCTGTCGGACGCGACTGGCTCGACAAAGGCGCCGTGCGGGACCAAGGCCAGTATCCTCGGATCGACGTCATCGTCATGGAGAACCGAATCAGCCGCGGCAAGCGCGGCGCGCGCCGGCCGGCCAAGCAGGTGAGCGTGTGCGGGATCGGAGCGGATCAGAAAGATCCAGCCGCAAGCCGTACCCGGCGAGACCGGTGACGAAGCCGAAAGCGCTGACAGCCGCGACTCCATTGCTTCCTCCTTATGACGGCCGGGGCTACCGGCCAGCGCAGAGCTGGCCGTCGGCCCGACGCTTTCCCGGCGCCATAACAATTGCGCGCCAAATTAATGTCAATAGCGATAAATCAGCAGCATATTCGTGTGTTAAATAAAGAGACCGTTTTTGCTCCGCCACCCGTCTGAGTTAAGCTCGCAGACATCGGCTGCAGATCCGGGATGGCATCGAGAATGCGCGTGGTTTTTGAACAAATCCGAGCACGACCGGCTACTCGCGTCGTATTTGCATCAGCCCTGCTGCTCGCCACTGCTGCCGCAGCCCAACCGCCCCCCAACGCCGACCCTACTCTGGCGCCATGGTTCCGCAGCCTGCTGCAGCCCGGCACGACGATCTCATGCTGTTCGTTGGCGGATTGTCGCGCGACCGAATACCGGATCAGGGCAGACCGTTACGAGGCGCTGGTCGCCGGGAACTGGCTCTCGGTGCCCCCAGAAAAGATTTTGCAGCGAACCGACAATCCGACGGGTCACGCCATCGTATGTTGGACCCCGCAACGCGGGATCATGTGCTTTGTGCGGGCGACCGAATCCTGAGCGTGCGCCAGGTCAGCCCTCCTCACGGTTTAGGGCGTACCGGGCGCCGGGCCTGCTCCGCCGCCGCGCAAGCCGCCACGGCCCGGCGCGCCGGAAGGCGGCGCCGGCGTCGAGGAACCGCCGGGCGGGGTGGTCGGCAACGGCGGTGGCTCGGCGCCAAACAGCGGCACGTTCGCCAACCGGCGGGTTTCACCGGGACTGGTTTCCGCCGGCCGTATCAAGGCCTCAAGCTGCCGGTCACTGAGCGTAACTCCGTAATACAATTGATAGAATTCACGCGCATTTGTGCGCAGGTCTTCCTGATAAAGGTCCGGATAAAAGAGATTTGACAGCCAATACAGTCCGATGGCGCGATTGACCCCCGGCGGGCCGTCGATCCACCCAAATGGGTCGGACGGCGCCAGGTAGATCCGCTTGCTGCGGACCGCTGCCAGCCCGCGCCACTGCGGATCGTGCATCAGCGCATTATAAAAGCTGCGCTCTTGCGCCACGATGATCTGCGGGTTCCACGAAAATATCTGAGCGCGCGTGACCCGGATAAGCCCGCCCCGGCCGAGGCCGGCCGCGACATTGATGACGCCGGCCTGGTCGACATTGCTGATGGCCGGGGAGCCGGGGAGACCGGTTTCGAGCCCGTCGCTCCCGCGGCCGTAATAGACCAGCGGCCGGTCTATGGCAGAGCTGATCAGCAGCTGCCCGCGCAGCATTTCGATCGCATGGTAGGCATAACTGGCGACAGCGAGGCCGTGATCGCCCGCCCCGACGATCGGACCGACCTGGCGGAGCATCTCGGGCATCTGCTGGATACTGTCGTCGAGAAGGATATAGGGAACTCCGCTCTGTTGCTGGATGCGATCCGCGAGCATCACTGTCGCCGGTGACAGGACGCTGTAACCAATGATCAAATCGGGATGCAGCCGCTGCACATCGGCTGCTGTGGCCGTCGGAGTAGACCCCCCCAATTGTCCGATGACGGGGAGCCGCGCAAATTTTAACGGCAGGAGGTTCCGCTGCCCACGCGATAGTGGCTCCGTCCAGCCGATCAGCTTGTTCGGTACCAGCGCATAGACAAAGACTGCTGAAGCCGGTCCGGCCGGCATGATGCGCTCGACCTGGTCCGGCAGCATCACCCGGCGTCCGGCCGCGTCGGTGAACACCGCCGCGCCCACAGGTGCTGAGACGAGCAGGAATATCAGCAGAACGGCAATCCGCACTACGAGCGAACGAAGCGGCATCTGCGTACCCGATATTTCTCCTGATGGCGGCGGCGACTATAGCGGCGCCGATCCGGGTGGCAAGCACCAGCCGGTGCGGTGTGCTTGGCGCGCGATGCCGCCTTCACCGGGCCGATGCGGGGAGTAGACTGACACTCGCCAAATTGGGGAGGCATCTTATGAGTGGCGATGTCGGCAGGGACGAACCGGTCGAGGTGTCGGCCGGTGATCCGCATCGCCGGCCGATCGTGCGTCTTGATCCCTACCGCTGGCGGCTGTCAGGCAGCTTCGCCGCGCATCTGTTCAAGGCGACGACGCAGCAGCACCATCGCGCGCTTGCCTCGACGATCGCGCGGCTGGTGCCGCGTGCGGCCGTTATCTTCGATGTCGGGGCACATGCCGGCCAATACACTAAGCTGTTCGCACATGCCGCCTCCGCGGGCCGGGTCTATGCCTTCGAGCCGGGCAGCTATGCCCGCGCGATCCTGCGCATCGTCGTCTGGCTGCATGGGCTCGCCAATGTCGTGGTCGTGCCGATGGCGCTCGGCGCCGTATGCGGGGTCCAAACCTTGAGCGTGCCGCTCAAGAGAAGCGGAAGCTACGGCTTCGGCCTATCGCATTTGGGAACCCCGCAAGAGCGCTGGCCGGCGGTCGCGCAGGAGTTGGTGGCGGTGACCACTATCGACGCGGTCGCCGCAGCGCTCGCTCTCGATCGCATCGATTTAATTAAGGCCGATATCGAAGGCTGGGAGCTTTCCCTGCTGCGCGGTGCGGAGAATACGTTGCGCCGATTCCGCCCACATATGCTGATCGAGCTGTCGGCCCCGCATCTGGCGCGCGCCGACGATCGGCTCGACGACGCCTTCGCCTTTCTGAGTGGGCTCGGCTACACGGCGTTCGAGCTTGGACCGGGCGGCGGGCTAGTCCCGGTTGCCGCCCCGCACGACGGCGATTTCTGGTTCATTTGTCGCGACGACCCGGCGCATCTCGATGAGCTAAGCTTACCCGTTTTCCGATTGATCCGACCGAGGAGTCCGGCATGACCCGACCGTTCGAGGGCATTCGCATCATCGACATCACCCATGTACTAGCTGGCCCGTTCGCGGCTTATCAGCTCGCCGTGCTCGGCGCCGATGTGATCAAAGTCGAGCATCCCGACGATCCCGACCAGAGCCGTGATGGCGGCACCGACCGTGCCCTGAACCGCCAGCACATGGGCACATCGTTCCTGACCCAGGGTTCGAACAAGCGCTCGATCACGCTTAATCTCAAGACCGAACCGGGCCGTGAGATCCTCAAGCGGCTCGTCGCCGCTGCCGACGTGTTGGTGGAAAATTTCCGGCCGGGCGCGTTCGAGGCGCTGGGGCTCGGCTATGCGGCTATGAGTGCGATCAACCCGCGACTGATCTATTGCTCGATCTCCGCCTTCGGCCAGGACGGCCCGCGCCGCGAGCAGACCGCCTATGACCACGTCATTCAGGCGACCTCCGGCTTGATGGCGATGACCGGCACCGAGGAGGTCAATCCGATCAAGTTCGGCGCCCCGGCGGTCGATTACGCAACCGGCACGATGGGGGCTTTTGCGCTCGCTAGCGCGCTGTTTCAGCGCGAGCGCACCGGAAAGGGGTCAGCATATCGATCTCGCCATGGTCGGCGTCGCGATGATGCTGATGGGTTCGCACCTGACCGGCTACATGCGCACCGGCGCCGAGCCCCGCCCGCACGGCAACAAGCAGCCCTTCGCCACTAACAGCTGCTACGAGGCCAAGGATGGCCTTGTGATGATCGGCGCCAGCAATCTGGGGCAACAGCGCCGCCTGTGGCGGGTGCTGGAGCGACCCGACATGATCAAAGACGACAACGAGGCGCGCGAGGCCGATCGCGCCCGCGAGGCTGCCGTGCTCGCCGACATCTTCAAGACGCGGACCGCGGACGAGTGGGAGGTTTATCTACAGGCAAGGCACGTTCCGGCGGCGCGGGTGCGGACGATGGCCGAAGCGGTGGCGGACCCGCATTTCAAAACCCGAGGCGTGTTTCACCACCACGCCTCGGCTCCCGGAATTGACGGTCCATTCGGCGTGCCGCTGGCCGCCTTCAAGTTCGCTCATGGCGGCCCCAGCATCGAGACGCCTCCACCCGAATTCGGCGCTGACACCGATGCGGTGCTGGCCGAGACCGGCTACGTCGCGGAGGAGATCGCCGAGTTCCGCCGCGCCGGCGTCATCTGATACTGCGGCGGTCGAGAGAGCCTATTAGGCCGCAGACGGAAGCTCCTCAGCAGGAGGTGTTGTCGCCGCCGCTGAAATCGTCGTTGCCGCCACCGCTGAAGTCTTGGTCGGAGCTGTAATCCTGACCGCCCGGGCCAGCGTCGCCGCCGCTGAAATCCTGGTCCTGACCGCCGCCCCCACTCGAATAGTCCTGGTCCGCCGTGTCGGTGCCACCCTGGCCGCCGCCGGCGTCGCCGCCGTAATAGTTCTGGACGACACTCTCGCCGAGACCGGGGGTCATCGCCTGGCCGCCGAGGATGCCGGCGCTGGCGTGCTGGCCGAACAGCGATTTCGATCCCCTGGAACAGCAACGCTCCGCCGGCAATCCCGGCCGCAGTCGTTGCCGCCGAGCGCAGGAACCCGCCACCACCGCCCATTCCACCGCCCATGAAGCCGCCTCCCGCACCCGTCGGCTGAGCATAGCCGCCCTGCGGGTTGGGCTGGCCCCAGGGCTGTGCCGGCGGCGACGCGGCGACCTGCGGGGCGCGGGTCCAGGGGCCGGCCGGAGGGACGCTGCCGGCGCCAGGCGACGGCGGAGCCGGCTGGCGCGTGCCGAACAGACCGCCGAGAAAACTCGTCGCTGCCGGCCGCGCCGCCTGCTGCTGCGCATCGGTTAGCTGTTTTTCCAACTCGGCGATTTGGTTCTGCGCATTGTGCAGGCTCAAATCCTGAATCAGCACGGTCTGCGCGAGGAAATAGGGCGCGTCGGGCTGTGCGGTAATCGCCTGGCGGATCAGAGCATCGGCTTCCGGATCCTTGGGTTGGTTCGCGGTGCTTTTCAACCGCGCCAGCAGGGTCGTGAGCAGGTCTCTCTCTTGGGGTTCCATGACTGCACTCCACTGCGGGAAAAAGCGGTGCCCTTCGACGAAGGGCAGCGGCGCTTCTGACCCTTCCCTCGGGAAGAACACTTCCCGATCGGCTCGGGTCGCCGCGCCGGCCTAGATGTGGGGAGCGGCACGGCACGGTCAATGATCCCCGGAATTAGGCCGATCCGGGCCGATTACAGCCCATGGCCGCCCATCGCGAGGAACTTTTCGCGGCGTTGTGCGCGCAATTCCGCGCCGCCGAGGCTCAAAAGCCGCTGCAATGCCTCGTCGATCGCTCGGCCTAGCTGCTCCACTGCTTCTATTGGCAGGCGGTGGGCGCCGCCGAGCGGTTCCGGCACGATCCGGTCGACTACTCCCAGATGCAGCAAATCCTGGGCGGTCAGCCGCAGCGCTTGGGCTGCCTCGCGCGTGTGCTCGCCGTCGCGCCACAGAATTGAGGCGCACCCTTCGGGAGATATCACCGAATAGACTGCGTGCTCCAGCATCAGCACCGTGTTGCCGGCGGCGAGTGCGATCGCCCCGCCCGAGCCGCCTTCGCCGATGATCGCGGCTACCAGCGGCACCTTGATATCAAGACAGGTTTCGATCGCTCTGGCGATGGCTTCGGCCTGGCCGCGAGCCTCGGCATCGACCCCTGGATAAGCGCCGGCGGTATCGACGAAGGTCAGCACCGGCAGATCGAAACGATCGGCTAGCCGCATCAGCCGCCGTGCCTTGCGGTAGCCCTCGGGCCGGGCCATGCCGAAATTACGGGTGATCCGGGCCTCGGTGTCGGCGCCTTTCTCGGTGCCGAGCACTAGCACGCTGCGTCCGCGAAACCGGCCGAGTCCGCCGACGATCGCCCGATCCTCGGCAAAGGCGCGGTCGCCCGCCAGGGGCAAGAATTCGGTGATCAGACCGCCGATGTAATCGAGAGCGTGCGGCCGTTCGGGGTGGCGCGCCACCTGCACCTTTTGCCACGGGGTCAGCCGAGCATAAGTTTGGCGCAACAGCCGCGTCGCACTAGCTTCGAGCCGTCCGACTTCGTCGGCAATGTTGATCTCGCCGGTCGTCGACAGGTGGCGCAGCTCTTCGATCTTGCCTTCGAGCTCACCGATCGGACGTTCGAAATCGAGAAAGTGGCGCATCATTTGCGCCGCGCGAGCGGGTGCGCGGTGTGCACCAGCCGGCGCAGCCGGTCGGACAGGACGTGCGTGTAGATCTGCGTCGTTGCGATGTCGGCATGCCCCAGCATCTGTTGGACGCTGCGCAGATCGGCGCCGTGATCGAGCAAATGGCTGGCGAAGGCATGACGCAGCACGTGCGGCGAAAGCCGAGCGGGGTCGAGGGCGGCCTTCAGCGCCAGCTGCTTCAGCAATTGGCCGCAGCGCTGGCGAGTCAGATGCCCGGCCTCGCCGCGCGACGGGAACAGCCAGCGCGACGGCCGTCCCGCGGACAGGAAGTGCTCGCGGCAGTCGAGATAATCGGCGAGCGCCTTGCGTCCAGGTTCGCTCAACGGCACGACCCGCTCGCGACCGCCCTTGCCGCGCACCAGCACAAAGCGTGGGTCTCGCAGGGCTGCGGCGAGCGGCAAGGTCAGCAGTTCCGAGATACGCATTCCGGTCGCATAAAGCAGCTCGATCAAGCAGAGGATGCGCACTCCCTCCTCGCCGGGCCAGGCGCGCGCTACCGCGAGCAGACCTTCGACTTCTCTTTCCGACAGCAGCTTCGGCAACGGACGGCCGAGCCGTGGCGTGTCGAGACCGACCGTCGGATCGTCCTGCCGCACCGCGTCGACAACTAGAAACTTGTAGAACTGGCGAATTGCCGAGAGCCGCCGCGCCAGGCTGCGCGCCGCTAGCCGCGCGGTCGCCGCCGCCGCCAGATAGGCGTGCAGCGCCGCTTCGTCCGCGGCCTCGAGGGCGGTCCGGCGCGCCGCCAAAAACCGCGACAGGTCGGCGAGGTCGGTATGATAAGCGGCGACAGTCAAGCGCGCGGCGCCACGCTCAGCCGTCAGCATTTCGAGGAACGCTTCGAGATGTTTCGAGAAGGCGGGCACTGCGGCCCCGCCGGCAAGGTTCCGCCGGCTACTTCGGGAACCGCGCATCCGGCAAGACCTTTTCGACCGCCGCCGAGGGCGCAGGCGGGCTCCACAGGGCGAGATAGGCGGCGCCGCCGAGCACAGCCAAGACGATAACGGCGACGAACCAGATGGTCAGCTTTCCCATGCCGCGGCTCGCATGTCCCCTGGCCGGAGAGTTTCGGCCGAATTACCCAGCCGGACCAGCCCCGCGCCGATTGACGACCCGGCAGCACGATATGCTAGTACGGGTCCGAAAACGCCGGGAAAAAGAGCAATGTCGGCGGAGAGGATTGGGGTGCAGACTGACGCGCTCGAAATCGGACGGCGAACCTTGGCGGTGCGGCGCTTTGTCCCGTGCCGGACGGTGGTCCTTGTCGGACTCATGGGCGCCGGCAAGACCAAAATCGGCCGCCGACTCGCAATCCGGCTGGGTCTGCCGTTTTTCGATTCGGACCAGGAGATCGAAGCGGCTGCGGGCGAGACCATCGAGGAAATCTTTGCCAATCGCGGCGAGCAGGCGTTTCGCGACGGCGAGCGCCGGGTCATCGCCCGGCTGCTCGCCGGACCGGTCCATGTGCTGGCGACCGGCGGCGGCGCGTTCATGGATCCGGCGACCCGCGCAGTAATCGCGCGGCGTGGCGTGTCGCTGTGGCTGCGCGCTGATCTCGACGTGCTGGTCCAGCGGGTGTCGCGCCGCGCCGATCGGCCCCTGCTGAAAGCGGGCGAGCCCCGCGCGATTCTGGGCGAACTGATCGAGCGGCGGCATCCGATCTATGCGAAGGCCGAGGTGACCGTCGACAGTGGCGACGGTTCGCCCGAAGCGACGGTCAATCGGGCGATTGCGGCGCTCACGGCCTGCCAGTGCACGATGACACCGCCCGATGCCAATAGCGAAGGATGACGATGACCTCCCAAACTGCATCCGAGCGTCTGCGCGTGGCGTTGGGCGAGCGCGCATATGATATCGTCGTCGGACCTGGCTTGATCGAGCAAGCCGGGCGGGAAATCTTGCCGCTTATGCGCCGCCGGCAGGCGGTCGTGGTCACCGACGAGACCGTCGCCCGGCATTACCTGGCACCGCTGCGCGACAGCCTCGCGGAAGCCGGGATCGTACACCATACGGTTGTCCTGCCCCCCGGCGAGGAGACCAAAGACCTCGACCATTTCGGGCGTCTCGTCGAGGAGATCCTCTCCTGCGGCATCGAGCGCGGTTCGATGCTGGTGGCGTTGGGCGGCGGTGTCGTCGGCGATCTGACCGGGTTTGCCGCGGCCACCCTGTTGCGCGGGATCGACTTTGCGCAGATCCCGACAACCTTGCTGGCCCAGGTTGACAGCTCGGTCGGCGGCAAAACCGGCATCAACACTCAGATGGGCAAGAACTTGATCGGCGCCTTTTACCAGCCGCGTCTGGTTCTCGCCGATACCGGGGCGCTGTCGACCCTGCCTCGCCGCGAGCTGCTCGCCGGCTATGCCGAGATTGTCAAATACGGCTTGATCCGAGACGCCGAATTCTTCGCGTGGTGCGAACGCCAGGGCAACGCCCTATGCGCGCTGGAGCCGGAACCCGTCAGACAGGCGGTCATGACGAGCTGCCGAATGAAAGCGGCGATCGTCGCCGTCGACGAGCGCGAGGAGGGTGACCGCGCGTTGTTGAATTTCGGCCACACTTTCGGGCACGCCCTCGAAACCGAAACCGGGTTCAGCAGCCGGCTACTACACGGAGAAGCCGTGGCGTTGGGCATGGTGCTGGCCTTCGATTTCGCCACGCGGCTCGGGCTCGTCCCGGCGGCGGAGGGTGAGCGCGTGCGTCGCCATTTCGCGGCGACTGGGCTGCCGACGCGGCTCGCCGATGTCGGGCTCTCCGGCATCTCGGCGGAGCGTCTCCTTGCCCATATGGGCAAGGACAAAAAGGTCCGCGACGGCCAGATCGCTCTGATCCTGCCCCGCCACATCGGCGACGCCTTTGTCATGAAAAACGCTCCGACCGCCGAACTGCGCGATTTCCTTAGTACGGCGGCGTGATCGGGAGCCTCTCTCTAGCTGCCGCGATCTTCCGCGGGCGTCAGCGTGGTCAGCGACAGCGCGTGGACGCGAGTAGCGAGTTCTTCGGCGAGGGTCTGATAGACGAGGCGCTGCCGAGCCACTCGGCTTAAGCCGGCAAATCCCGCGGAGACGATCTTCACGGTGAAATGGGTCTCGCCCTCGGCCCGCGCTCCGGCATGTCCGGCATGCCGATGCGAGTCGTCGATGACGTCTAGCCTCGCCGGCGCGAACCGGTCGGTCAGCTTGCTGTGGATCGTGTCTGCGACGGACACCGTGAATGCCTCACCCGCAATTGCGGTCGAGCGATGCCGCGGACGCGAGAAACTCACCGAGATCGTCGACGATGTGGTGAACATGGCCGCCGTCGGCCCCGGCAACGGCCCAGTCGACGGTGCCCCGCACCCAGGCCGTGGTCATGCCGAGGGCGGCGGCAGGGACCAGGTTCTTGGCCATATCTTCGACCATCAGTGCGGTCTGCGGACCAACCTCGTAACGCCGCAGCAGCTCATGGTAGCCCGGGAGCGCCGGCTTGGGCTCAAACCCGGCGGCGGCGATGTCGACGATCCCGCAGAACGATTGGCTAATGCCGAGGTGATCGAGCAGCCGCTCGGCGTGGCGCACCGAGCCGTTAGTGTGTACGATTTTGCGACCGGGAAGGGTGGCCAATGCCGCGGCCAGCACCGGGTCGGCCGGCACGCAGGCGAGGTCGATGTCATGCACATAGGCGAGGAATTCGTGGGGATCGACCCGGTCGACGGTCATCAGCCCGCGCATCGTTGTCCCATGCTCGCGGAAATAGGTTTTCTGCACGGCCAGCGCCGCCGCCGGCGACAGGCCCAGCCGCCCGGCGATAAAGCTTTGCATCCGCGCATGGATCTGGTCGAACAGCCGGCATGAGGCGGGGTAGAGCGTGTTGTCGAGATCGAAGATCCAGGTCTCGATCTCGTCGAGCGGCCGGCCGCCCAAAGCTGGCATCGCCGTCCTACCCCCCTCGGATCAGGGTGCCCGGCCCCGCATTGGTGAACAGTTCCAGCAGGATTGCGTGCCGCACGCGCCCGTCGAGGATTACCGCCGCGTCAACCCCGCCATCGACGGCGTCGAGGCAGGTCTCGACTTTAGGGATCATGCCGCCGGAAATGATGCCATCCGAGATCATCCTCCGCGCGGAGCCGGCAGTGATCTCCGACAACAGCCGTTTGTCGCCGTCGAGCACGCCAGCGACATCGGTCAGCAACAACAGCCGAGTTGCTTTGACCGCAGCAGCGACCGCCCCCGACACCGTGTCGGCGTTGATGTTGTAGGTCTCGCCGGCAACCCCGACGCCGATCGGAGCGATCACCGGGATGATGTCCGATTGCCTGAAGGTGTCGAGCACCCTGGCCGCCACATGCTCCGGCTCGCCGACAAAGCCGAGATCGATTTCGATCGTGGCGCCTCCTTCCACCCGCGTGCGGACGGCCTTTTTCGCCGAAATCAGCCCGCCATCCTTTCCGGTCAATCCGATCGCGCAACCGCCCTCGGCGTTGATCGCTGCTACCAACTGTTTGTTGATCGTGCCGGCAAGGACCATTTCGACCACTTCCATCGTCTCGCGGTCGGTGACCCTGAGCCCGTCGACAAAGCGGCTTTCGATGCCGAGACGCTCCAGCATATGGCCGATCTGCGGCCCGCCGCCGTGTACTACGATCGGATTGATACCGACCTGCCGCAACAGCACAACGTCGCGGGCGAATGAATCGCCGCCTTCGCCCATCGCGTGGCCACCGTATTTGACGACCACTGTATGGCCGGCGTAGCGGCGCATATAAGGCAGCGCCTCGGCCAACACCGCGGCCTTGAGCCGTGGGGTGGCGTTGGCGCAGGCGGAGGACGACGAGGGATTGGCGGTGGGGCTCATCGCGGGGGCACTCTAAAGTCTTTGTAGGGACGCCGCCAAGGTAGAAGCGTCTGATGCGGCGATCGCGAGGTCGGCGATCGTCGCGCGCAACGCGGCGATGCCGCGGCGCTCCTCGGCGCTGGTCAACTGGATCTCGGGATGCGCGGCAGTGTGGGTGGCGAGTTCGGTTGCGACCCGATCGGCAGCCTCGGCAAGTACCGTCGGGCCCAGTTTATCGGTCTTGGTCAAAACGATCTGATAGGAGACACCGGCACGATCAAGCATGTCGAGCAGTGGTCGGTCGACTTCCTTGATGCCGTGGCGGGCGTCGATCAACAGACAAACACGCCGTAATGCTGAGCGAGTCTGTAGATAGCGACGCACCAACCCCGTCCAGCGCTTGACCGCGGCTTTCGATGCTTCGGCGTAACCATACCCCGGTAGGTCGACCAGCATCAGCACGCCGCCGAGATCGAAGAAATTGATCTGCCGCGTGCGCCCGGGCGTGTTCGAAGTGCGCGCCAGCACGCGCCTCCCAGTCAAGGCGTTGACGAGGCTCGATTTGCCCACATTGGATCGGCCGGCGAAGGCGATTTCGGGCAAGGTCTCAGGCGGCAACCCCGCGGGTTCCGCCGCCCCGGCGACAAAGCGGGCTTCACGCGCAAACAGTCGCCCTCCCGCCGTGACGAGATCCACGTCGAGCAGCCGCGGGGGGAACAGATCCGCGGCGCCGTCTCCTGCCATCCCCGGCACTGCGCTCAGGCCGCCCCCGCGCGGCGCATGATCGCCCATTGCTGGGCAATACTGAGTGTATTATTCCATGCCCAGTAGATAACGAGCCCGGCCGGGAAGTGCGATAGCATGTAGGTAAAGACAATCGGCAGCAGCATAAACATCCGCGCCTGCATCGGATCGACCGGCTGCGGGTTGAGCTTTTGCTGCAGAAACATCGTCAGGCCCATGATCAGCGGCCAAGCGCCGATCATCAGAAAAGAACCGATCATCGGCACGGCTGACGGTGTGAACGGCAATAGGCCAAAGAGGTTGGCAAAGGAGGTCGGGTCGGGCGCCGACAAATCACGGATCCAGCCGAAGAATGGAGCGTGGCGCATCTCGATCGTGACGAACAAGACCTTGTAGAGCGAGAAAAACACTGGAATCTGGATTACGATCGGCAGGCAGCCGGCCAGCGGGTTTGCGCCGACGCGCTTGTAGAGCGCCATCATCTCTTGTTGCTGGCGTGCCTTGTCATCCGGGAACCGCTCCCGCAATTTCTGGATCTCGGGTTGCAGCAGCTTCATCTTGCTCATCGCCTGATAGGATTTGTTGGCGAGCGGGAAGAAGAGCAGTTTGACGCAGAAGGTGAACAGCAGGATCGCCAAGCCAAAGTTGCCAAGCACCCGTTCGAAGATAAGTAGAATTCGAAAGATCGGTTTCGTCAAGAACCAAAACCAGCCAAAATCTATGGAATATTCGAATAGCGGGATTCCGGAGGCGCTATAGGCTTCCAGCAGGTTGAGTTCCTTGGCTCCGGCGAAAAAGCGAGTTGAGATCGCCGCCGTCCCATTGGGCTCTACCGTCATTTTGGGTCCGAGATAGTCGGTTTGATAGCGCTCGACGCCGCCTTCGAGCGTATGCGTGAAGCGAGCCTCGACCCTCTCATCTTGCGGTGGTATCAGCGAGGTCAGCCAGTACTTGTCGGTGAAACCAAGCCAGCCGCCGGTGGATGAGAAGTCGAGCGGCTTGCCGGGAACTCAGTGAGGAATATTTGACCTCCTGGAGTGATCCTTCGAGGTAACCGATCAGGCCTTCAAACAGAATATAATAGCCGGAAACTTGCGGCGTGCCGGTGCGACTGACGAGGCCGTAGGAAAGCAGCTCGGCCGGGGCGCTGCCGATGTTGTTGACCGCGTCGCGTACCGTGAACATGTAATAAGGGTCGACCGAGATCGTCCGCGTGAACATGAGCCCCTGGCCATTATCCCATGTCAAAGTCATCGGGTTCGACGGGGTTAGCGGCCCGCCCGAGGCTTTCCACAAGGTTTCGGGTCCGGGGACTTTCACCTGCCCGGGCTTGGCCGCAACCCAGCCGAATTCGGCGAGGTAGGGGCTCGCGGTCCCGGGCGGCGACAGCAGAACGACCTCCGGGCTCTTTGGGTCGACGGTCTCATGGTAGGTGGCGAGCGTGAGATCATCGAACCGCGCGCCTACCAGCGCGATCGAGCCGTGCAGCCGCGGTGTGTCGATCCTCACGTGCGGTTGACTGGCGATCGCCGCCGCCCGCGACTCGGCGGCGCTGGCCGCGAGCGCTTTGGGGGCGGAGACTCCAGGGCCGGCTGCGCCCGGGGCTGCCGATTGGATCGCGGGCGTGGCGGCCGTGGTTCCTACATGCGGCACGGTCGGTGGGCGCAGCCGCTCGAACACGAATTGGAACGCGATCAGGATTCCGACCGACAGCGCGATCGCAATCAGGAGGTTGCGCTGTTCCATTTCGGTCTAGCCCAGTCAGGTTCAGTTTGCGGGGCCGACATGCCGACAGTCGGTGGGTCTGACGGCCGTCTTGCGGCGGGGCACTGGGTCGTAGCCGCTGCCGCCCCACGGGTGGCAACGCGCGAGCCGCCACAGCGCGAGACCGCCGCCGCGAAGCACGCCGTGCCGTTCGAGCGCTTCGATCGCGTAATCCGAGCAGCTTGGCAGAAAGCGGCAAGAGGGAGTAAGCAGCGGCGAAACGATAAGTTGGTAGGCGCGAACAGCTACCCGCAAGCCCGCACTCAAAAACTTGCCACCGTATTGCGGTCTCATCTTGCTCCTTCCGCGCGACGCTCGGGCCGGTGTTCCGCTCGGCTGCGCTCAACCCTCCGCAGCGCTGCGGCGAGATCGGTAACCAGCGCCCCGTAAGGCCGCGCTGCCGTCGCCGCCCGCGCGATCAACACGTAATCAGTACCTGGGCTCCCCTGAACTGGCAAAATCTGCGCGGCCGCCGCCCGCAACCGCCGCTTGGCCCGATTGCGGATCACCGCGTTGCCGACTTTGCGGCTAGCGGTGAACCCCACCCGCAGCATCGGGCCGCCTTCCAGATCCGAAGGCTGCCGCGTAGCCTGCAGGACCAGACCGGGCATGACCGCTTTGTGTCGATCCGCCGCGACCCGCAGGAAATCGGCCCGAATCTTAAGTGTTGCAAGTCTGCCGGCCACGAGATTCCCGACCGCCGCGGTCGAGCAAGGCCAGCCCGCCGCCTCAGGCGGAGAGTTGCTTGCGGCCCTTCGCCCTCCGAGCGGCAATCACGCGGCGCCCCGCGACGGTCGCCATCCGCGCGCGGAACCCGTGGCGGCGCTTGCGAACGAGGTTGCTGGGCTGGTAAGTGCGCTTCACGGTACCGGCTCCGATTGCGGCATCTCTCACGAGCGGAGGCGGCTATATAAGGGAGGCAATCCGCCAAGTCAACGACACGGCCGGTCCGTGGCGTGGAATGGCCCGGTCTTCCGATGCGTTCGTGTAGGGCGTTGGCGGCGAACGTGGCGTGTCTGAGATGCTCAGGGAGCAAAGTGGCGCCGATGTTGGATGACGCGACGGTCGAGGCCGCCGATCGTGCTGCCCGGGTATGGGCTGCAGCCGAACCCGGACCGATTGTTCCCGGTAGCGAGGCGCACAAGACGGCGTTTTGCCGGATGCTGCTCGACACCCATAACCTCTACAAGCCGTCCGTTATCGATTGGCCGGTGCTCGAGCCTGAAGCGCGCGAGCGGCTGATCGGTCTGCCGATCTGGGACATCGCAGTACAAACCGAGGGAAAAGCCCGCCGGCGCGTGTTGAGCTACGCCGAGACCATCGCCGACCCCCTTTTGCGTCAGGCGATCGAGCTCGACGGGTTTGAGGAGGGCCGGCACAAGGAGGTCCTCTCCAACCTCGTCGAGGCCTACGGCATCCGCCTAGCGCCCGAGCCCGAGTACACCCGCCCGCGCGACCCCGAATGGGCGTTTATGGTCACCGGTTTCAGCGAGTGCATTGACAGTTTTTTCGCCTTTGGCCTGTTCGCTCTGGCACGGCAGTCTGGCTTTTTTCCGCCGAGCCTGGTCGACACGTTCGAGCCGGTCATGCAGGAGGAAGGCCGCCATATCCTGTTCTTTGTCAATTGGGCGGCTTGGCACCGGCGTCGATTGTCGTGGTGGCGTCGTCCGCTGTTCGCGGTCAAGACCCTCGCGGTCTGGGCCTTTCTGATCTGGGAGCGGATCGGGATTGCCCGCGGTGTCGGCGGCGCCGACCAAGCCGAGACGGGTGCGGTGGGGACGCCACAGGACAACAACTTCACCCTAACCGGCGGCAAGTCGCTGGCCGCGGTCGATCTTTCTCCGGCGGCGCTGATCGAAATCTGCCTGGCTGAGAACGAGCGGCGGCTTTCCGGTTACGACCCGCGCCTGTTGCGGCCGAATATCGTGCCGCGCCTGATGCGTGTCGTCCACCGCGTGCTGCGGTGGCGGGGCAATGCCGCGGCTGCGTCATGAAGATAGGCGCCGAGGAGTGCAAGCAGCGGTTGTGCGATCAGTTGTTGCGTGAATGCTTCGTCAACTGGGTGGCGTCGGAGCAGGACGCCGTGGACGGGGCGCGCCATGGCTGCGGCCGAGGATCGACGCTCGCTCTTATTGCCGGGCAAGCGTTCGCCCCCGATCTGCTCCAGCCTGATTTCTGCCGAGGCTCGCCGCGCTTGATTTGGGGGGCCGCGCCTTGGAGTTAGCACGCGCGGTTCTCGCCAACCACGCATGAAACCGGCTTCGCTTCTGGCCGCGGTGACCGGGATAATCCTGATCGGTGTGCTCGTCGTCCACTTTGGTGCGGCCGCGGTGGCCCGCTCTCTGCTTGCGGTCGGCTGGGTCGGCTTTGCAGCGGTTTGTTTGATCCATCTCGCGCTGATTGCGGTGATGGGAATTGCCTGGTGGATACTGCTGCCAGGAACCAACCCATGGTGCGCGATCTGGGCACGCCTGGTCCGCGATTCCGCCTCCGAGGTGCTGCCGCTGTCGCAGGTCGGCGGCTATGTCGCAGGCGTGCGGGCCATCGCTATCGCCGGGATTCCCGGCAGCACCGCCGCGGCGAGCACGATCGTCGACGTCACCCTCGAATTCTTTGCTCAGATCGCCTACACGGCGATCGCGCTGTCATGGCTGGTGCATCTTGAACCACAGATGAGGTTTGTGGTCTCGGCCGCTACCGGGATCGCCGTCGCAGGGAGTTTGGCCGCCGGGTTGCTTGCTGCGCAGCGCCGAGGCTTTGGCTTGCTCGATCGCTTCGCCGGCGCGCTCGGGCGCGGATGGGTGGAGCGGACGGCGGCGGGGGCCGCAGCGCTTCACGCAGGGATTGCCGGTATCTATGCCCGGAGGGGTGCGGTGTGGACCAGCGTCGCCCTCCATCTCGCCTGCTGGATCGCGAGCGCGGCAGAAATCTGGCTGGCCTTGCGGTTCATTGGCGCCCCGCTCGGCTTTGGCGCGGTCTTGGTAATAGAAAGCATGCTCTATGCCATCTGCAGTGTTGCCTTCGCCGTGCCGAACGCGGTCGGCGTGCAGGAGGGCGCCTATATCCTTCTCGGAGCGAACTTTGGTCTGACGCCTGAGATCGGGCTGGCGCTGTCGCTGTTGAAACGCGCTCGCGACGCCGTGATCGGGCTGCCTGCGCTCGGCGCTTGGGAACTCATCGAGAGCGGCCGCTTGTATGGCCGTGCCGCCGGGGCACAACCTTCGCGACGCCTCGAAACGAAACCCCGGTCGCAATGACCGGGG
>CAVVPS010000016.1:0-1063528 GCA_963750195.1 uncultured Alphaproteobacteria bacterium | reverse complement strand
AGGTGCGGGCCGCGCTGGGCTGACCGCCCCCATCACGCCACGGTGAGTTGCATCTGCAACCGTCGCTCCGCCAGGATGTTGCCATAGCGCGATGCGTATTGTGCCGTAACATTATTTGGAGGAAACGATGATGCAGGCCAACCGGACCGCCGCCTGGCCTTGGCTCGCCACCGCCGCGCTGCTCGCGATCGCGGCACCAGCCTCCGCCGCCGGACCGTTCGACGGCACCTATGCCGGCGGCACCATCCGGGAACGTGGCGACACCGGCACCTGCGGCCCCGACCAGGGGCACGCCACCGTCACCGTGGTGGACGGCAAGTTCAACTACGCCTGGAACCCGGCCTTCCATGTCGTCGTCACCTCCGAGGTCGCGCCCGACGGGGCGGTGACCGGCTCGCAGGTCTGGGCGGGCCATAACGGCCGCCCCAACACGGTCCGGGTCACCGGCCGCATCGCCAACGGCACGCTCGACGTGGTGTTCGACAGCGCCTATTGCGCGCGCCGTTTCGTGCTGAAGAAGGCGGCGTAGCGGCCGGCCGCGGCCACCGTTGCAAGCGCGTTCCGGCGGTGGCATCCATCCACTGCCGCGCGGGTCCCCGCGCGGGCGGGAGATCGCCACGCCATGGCCGGCACAGACCCACCCGAAAGGTCCGCCGCGCCTTCGCCGGCGCCCGCCGCCTGGCCCGTCCGGCTGCGCGCCATGCTGTCGGGCCGCGTCTTCCTGACCGGCTGCGCGCTTGTCGTCGTGGCCATCCTAGGCGTGTTCGCGATCCGCAGCAGCGCCGTCTCCGACCTGCGCGTCGGCCGGATTTCCGAGGAGTTGACCGGGCCATCCGCCGAACGCCATGCCATACTCGTTGCCACGGAAATCATTCGTCCTGGCCACCACGACCGTGGTGACCGGCTGCGTCCGAAACGCCCGGCGGTGAGGAGATCCGCGGCCGCACGGAACTGCTGGTGACCGCCACCGTCGAGGTCGACCCGTCGCAACGTACCTGACATCTACTTCGACAGCGGCGTCCGCTCGAAGAACCTGGAGGTACAGCGTCGAGGTCCATGACAACGGCGCGCTCAAGGCGATGTCCGCCGCCATCCGGGACCAGGTGGCGCCGCTGACCGCGGCCACGGTCGGCGGCCTGGTGAAGGTCCTGGCGATCCGCCGGCGGCGATCGTCGCACCGGCCCCGCCGCCCGCGCCACCGACGCAGCCGGTGCCCAACTGCCGCCCGCTGACCGCCGCGATCACGGCCGATCCGAAGGACCCGCGCCTGGCGATCCTGCAGGACGACACCTGGACCCCGGCCTATCCCGACGGCCTGCGCTACCGCGTCGTCCCCGCCCTCGATCGCCTCGCCGCTCGGTTCGATCTGCGCCGCCCGCGCTGGGCGCATGCCGCCGCCGAGGTGGCGCTGGATGAGCCGGCGGGCAGCCGCGTCGACACGCCGGACATCGCGTTCAGCCGGACCGGGTGCGGCCCCGGCGAGCAGACCTGCGACGGCGCGCCGGCCCTGGTCAAAGGCCTGGTGCTGCGCAGCGCGGTCGCGACGCGGCTGCGCGCCTTCGTCTGCGACGCCGGCTGCGACGGCCGAAGCCCCGGCCATCGGAACCCGCGCCGCCGGGGCCGGTCCTGACGCCGCTGCCTTCCCGCGCCGAGGTGGTGCCGCAATTCGGGCCGCTGTTCCTGGTCCGGGTGCATAGCGGCTTCGCCCAGGATGCCGCGGCGAGCGTCGTGCTCAGCCCCGACGGGGTCATCACCCGCCTCCAGCTCACCGGCAGCAATGCGCTCGGTGCCACGGTGACGAGCCTGGGCGGCAGCGCCGCCGACCTCACGAAAGCCAGCCGCGAGGGGCCGACCACCGCCGCGCTGAACAAGGCGCTGGCGGAGTGCCTGGCTGCCCAAAAAGCAGTCACCGCCGCCGGGGCACGCCCGTGGGGACGTGCCAGTAGGCCCGGAGGCAATTAATGACGTGCGGCCCAAGGCACGACGCCACGGCCACCGCTCGAGACAAGGCAGAGGAAATCGGACGATACTCGGCCAGCCGCGCGCGTCTCTTTTAAGGCACGGCCGGCGGGCAGCCCAGCCCGCATCCTGGATTTGTCCAAAACTCGGCCCAGCGTCGCAATACCGCGCCCGCCGCCGCGCCGGCCGGACACGCAACCTGACACAATCGTGTCGCGTTTCAGCACCGCCTCGGCTCCATCCCTCGGACCACCCAAGGTCCGGGTCCGGAGCCGCCATCACGCGGCCAGCTTGTCCAGCTCGCGCAGGATCGCCTCGCCCATCACCGTGGTGCCGACCCTGGCGGTGCCCGGGCGCCATGATGTCGGCGGTGCGCAGCCCGCTGGCCAGCACGTTGGTGCAGGCGCGCTCGATCAGCGCCGCGTCCTCCTCCATGCCGAACGAATAGCGCAGCAGCATCGCGAAGCTGAGGATCTGCGCCAGCGGATTGGCGATGCCCTTGCCGGCGATGTCCGGCGCGCTGCCGTGGATCGGCTCATACAGCGCGTGCCGCTTGCCGCGACGCCTGCGACCGCGCCCAGCGTCGCCGAGGGCAGCATGCCCAGGCTGCCGGTCAGCATCGAGGCGAGATCGGACAGCAGGTCGCCGAACAGGTTGGACGGTGACGATCACGTCGAACTGCCGCGGATTGCGCACCAGCTGCATGGCGCAGTTGTCGGCATACATGTGCGACAGCTCGACGTCGGGATATTCGCGCTCGTGCAGCGCGGTCACGGTCTGGCGCCAGAACAGGCCGCGACTGCATCACGTTGGCCTTCTCGACGCTGCACACGCCGGTTCTGCCGCTTGCGCGCCAGCTCGAACGCCGACGCGGGCGACGCGCTCGATCTCGCTGGTGGTGTAGACTCTCGGTGTCGAAGCCGCGCTGCTGGCCGTCCGGCAGCGTCTCGATGCCGCGCGGCTCGCCGAAATAGATGCCGCCGGTGCTCTCGCGCACGATCATGAGATCGAGGCCGCGCACCACCTCGGGCTTCAGCGTGCGAGGCATCGACCAGCGGATCGAGCACGATCGCCGGGCGCAGATTGGCGAACAGGTCCAGCTCCTTGCGCAGGCGCAGGATGGCGAGCTCCGGGCGCATGTCGAAGCCGAGCTTGTCCCATTTCGGGCCGCCGACGGAGCCGAACAGGACCGCATCGGCCTCGCGTGCGCCTTGGCCATCGTGTCGTCGGTGATCGGCGTGCCGCGCGCGTCGATGCGCGGCGCCGCCGACCAGGTCCTCCGACACGTCGAAGGTGACCATGCGGCGGCGGTCCATCCAGTCGATGACGCGGCGGACCTCGCGCATCACCTCGGGGCCGATGCCGTCGCCGGGCAGGACCAGCAGCTTCTTGTTGGCAGGCATGCGCGGTCTCCTGTTCAGATCAGGCGGCGGTGGTCGTGCGGCATCCAGGGCTGCGCCTGCGCGCTGCCGGTCTCATAGCGCGTCGATCGCGGCGCGCGTGCTGCAGCGTCTGGCCGATTCGTCCAGGCCGTTCAGCAGCAGATGCTTGCGGAACGGGTCGATCTCGAAGTGGATCTCCTCGCCGTTCGGCCGCATCACCACCTGGCGCGCCAGGTCGACGGTGACGCGCGCGTTGCCGCCCAGTCTGCGCGTCGTCGATCAGCTGGTCGCAGACCGCGCGCGGCAGGCGGATCGGCAGGATGCCGTTCTTGAAGCTGTTGTTGTAGAAGATGTCGGCGAAATCCGGCGCGATGACGCAGCGGATGCCGAAATCCAGCAGCGCCCAGGGCGCGTGCTCGCGCGAGGAGCCGCAGCCGAAATTCTCGTGCGCGATCAGGATCTCGCGCCTTGCGGTAGGGCTCCTGGTTCAGCACGAACTCCGGGCGTTCGGTGCCGTCCTGCGTCGTAGCGCAGCGTGTCGAACAGGTGCACGCCGAGGCCGGTGCGCTTGATGGTCTTGAGGAAGCGCGCCGGGATGATCTTGTCGGTGTCGACATTCGCCATCGGCAGCGGCGCGGCGACGGCGGTCAGCGTGGTGAACGCGTCCATGCGTCGTCCCACCTCTCAGCGCGAAGCTTGCCCGCACGTCGGTCAGGTCGGCCCGGTCACCGCGGCGGCGGCGGCCATCGCCGGCGAGACCAGATGCGTGCGCCCGCCCGGCCCCTGCCGGCCCTCGAAATTGCGGTTGCGACGTGCTGGCGCAGCGCTGGCCCGGCGTCAGCTTGTCGGGGTTCATCCCCAGGCACATCGAGCAGCCCGGCTCGCGCCACTCGAAGCCGGCCTCCAGCAGGATGCGGTCCAGGCCCTCCTGCTCGGCCTGCTGCTTCACCAGGCCCGAGCCCGGCACCACCAGCGCCTGCACGCCGGCGGCGACCTTGCGGCCCTTGGCGACCGCGGCGGCGGCGCGGATGTCCTCGATCCGGCCGTTGGTGCAGGAGCCGATGAACACCACGTCGATCGGCACGCTCGGTCAGCTTCTGGCCGGGCGTCAGCCCCATGTAGTCGAGCATGCGCTGCATCTGCGCGCGCTGCGCCTCGTCCGGCGCGTCGGCCGGGATCGGGCACGACGCCGGTGACCGGCAGCACCGCCTCCGGGCTGGTGCCCCAGGTCACCATCGGCGCGATGTCGGCGGCGTCCAGCACGCACCGTCGGTGTCGTAATGCGCGCCCGGGTCGGACGGCAGCGTGCGCCAGTAGGCGACCGCCTGCTCCCACGCCTCGCCCTTCGGCGCGAACGCGCGGCCCTTCACATAGGCGAACGTGGTCTCGTCCGGCGCGATCAGGCCGGCGCGCGCGCCGGCCTCGATCGACATGTTGCAGACCGTCATGCGCCCGGCCATGTCGAGCGCGCGGATCGCCTCGCCGGCATATTCGATGACGTGGCCGGTGCCGCCGGCGGTGCCGATCTTGCCGATGATCGCCAGCACGATGTCCTTCGCCGTGCAGCCGAGCCGCAGCGTGCCGTCCACGTCGACCCGCATGTTCTTCGCCGGCTTCTGCAGCAGCGTCTGCGTCGCCAGCACGTGCTCGACCTCGGACGTGCCGATGCCGAACGCCAGCGCGCCGAGCGCGCCATGCGTCGAGGTGTGGCTGTCGCCGCAGACGATCGTCGTGCCGGGCAGGCGACAGCCCTGCTCCGGGCCGATGATGTGCACGATGCCCTGGCGCACATCGAGGATCGGGATATACGGCACGCCGAACTCGGCGACGTTCTTCTCCAGCGTCTCGACCTGGATGCGGCTGTCCTCTTCCTTGATGTCGCGCGGAACGCGCGGCCGACGGTGGGGATGTTGTGGTCGGCGACCGCGATCGTGCAGTCCGGGCGGCGCACGCGTGCGGCCGGCCATGCGCAGCCCCTCGAACGCCTGCGGGCTGGTCACCTCGTGGACGAGGTGGCGGTCGATGTAGAGGATGCAGGTGCCGTCCGGCAGCCGCTCGACGACGTGGCTGTCCCAGATCTTGTCGAACAGCGTGCGCGGCTTGCGTTCCGGACATGGCGTTTCCTCCCTCGCGCTGGCGTTACTCCGCGGTCTGGCCGCGCGTCGGCGCTCGCGTGCATTGCGCGGCGGCGGCGGCGCTGCGCCGGATCGGCCGGCACCGCGTCGCGCGCGCCTTCTCGGCGATGCGGGCGGACTTGCCGCGGCGGCCGCGCAGGTAATACAGCTTGGCGCGGCGCACGTCGCCGCGGCGCACCACCTCGATCTCGGCGATCGTCGGCGCATAGAGCGGGAACACGCGCTCCACGCCCTCGCCGTAGCTGATCTTGCGCACGGTGAAGTTGCTGTTCAGGCCCCTGTTGGAGCGGGCGATGCACACGCCCTCGAAGGCCTGGGTGCGGGTGCGCTCGCCTTCCACCACCTTCACGGCGACGCGCACCGTGTCGCCGGGCGCGAAGTCGGGCACCGGCGCGGGCGGCGGTCAGGCGGGCGATCTGCTCGGCCTCGTAGCGCTGGATGATGTTCATCGGTGATGGTCCTTTCGTCTGATCGCTTAGGGCGCGGTGGCCGGCTGGCAACCGGCGTCGGTCGCGATGCGGCTGAGCGTGCGCGCCCACAGGTCGGGGCGGCGCTCGCGGGTGATGCGTTCGGCTTCGGCGCGGCGCCAGGCGGCGACGGCGGCGTGGTGGCCGGACAGCAGCACGTCGGGCACGCGCGGCCCTGCCACTCGGCGGGGCGGGTGTAGTGCGGATATTCCAGCAGGCCGTCGGCGAAGCTTTCCTCGTCGGCGCTGTCGGCGGCGCCCATCACGCCGGGCAGCAGGCGGACGCAGGCGTCGAGCAGCACCATGGCCGCCGAGCTCGCCGCCGGACAGCACGTAGTCGCCGATGCTGATCTCCTCGCATGCCGCGGGCTCGATGACGCGCTGGTCGACGCCTTCGTAGCGGCCGCAGAGCAGGATCACGCCGGGCCCGGCGGCGAGCCGGCGCGGCATCGTCCTGCGTGAAGCGGCGCGCCGCGCGGGGTGAGGTAGAGCAGCGGCCGGCTCGTCGGTCGACCGCGGCGATGGCGGCGTCGACCACGTCGGGGCGCAGCACCATGCCGGCGCCGCCGCCGAACGGCGTGTCGTCGACCGTGCGATGCCGGTCGGTGGCGAAGTCGCGGATGTCGCGCGCTCCAGCGACCAGAGCCCGGCCTCCAGCGCGCGGCCGGCGAGCGACTGGCCGAGCGGGCCGGGGAACATCTCGGGGAACAGGGTCAGGACGGTGGCGCGCCAGGTCATGGCGCATGCGCGCTCGTCCTCCGCCTCCTTGGGCGTCGGCTCGCGGCGATCTCGTCCGGCGGCAGCGACGATCGATCGCGGCCGCGCGGCGAGGTCGACCATCCGGCACGCAGGCGCGCGGTGAACGGGGCACGCAGTGCCGGCGCCGCGCATCCGCGCGCGCGATCTCCAGGCTCGCGCCGGCGCCGTAGTCGTGCACCGCCGCGACGGTGCCGAGCACCGCGCCGTCCGCGTCCGACCGCCGCCAGCCCGATCAGATCGGCGAGGTAGAACTCGTCCGTCCTCCGGCGGCGGCAGCGCGGTCGCGCTCGACGATAGAGCCGCGTGTTGGTCAGCCGCTCCGGCCGCGTCGCGGTCGGCCACCGCACCGGCATGCCGTCGACGCAGCTCGGAGACCTCGGCGACGCCCTCGCCGCGCCAGCGCAGCGCGAAGCGCCGGCCCGCGCTCGTCCGATCAGCGGACCGTAGCCGGCCAGCGCCGCCGGGTCGGCGGTGTAGCTGGCGACGTGCACCAGCCCGCGCACGCCGTGCGGCCGGCCGATCACGCCCATCAGGATGCGGCTCGTCCGGCATCGCTCAGTCGCGGCATCAGGCGGCCGCCGCGGCGGCCTTGGCGCGCTCCTGCGCCTTCTTCTTCGGCGCCGACTTGATCGGCTGCTCGCGATACGCCGGCATCGGCGCCAGGCCGGCATTGCCGAGGAAGCGCGCAACGCGATCGGTCGGCAGCGCGCCCTGGCCGCAGCCAATGCTGGATGCGCTCGTCGTGCAGGCGCACGCGGTCGGCATGCTCGGCCGGCAGCATCGGGTTGTAGCTGCCCAGCTTCTCGATGAAGCGGCCGTCGCGCGGGCTGCGGCTGTCGGCCACCACGATGTGGTAGTACGGCCGCTTCTTGGCGCCGGCGCGGGCAAGGCGGATCTTCAGACCCATCGACGTCGTGTATCGTCCTGTCACGATCAGTCGTCTGCGGTCAGAACGGCCGGCGGCCGAAGCCGCCGCGTCTGGCCGGTTCATGCCCTGCGGCATCAGCGCGCCGAGGCCGTGGCGCATCAGGCCCTTCTGCGCCCAGCTTGTTCATGCGCTTCATCATCGTCGCTCATGTCGTCGAACTGCTTCAGCAGCTTGTTGACGTCCTGCACCGACGTGCCGGACCCGGCCGCGATGCGCTTCTTGCGGCTGGCCTTGATGATGTCCGGGTTGCGGCGCTCCTTCACGCGTCATCGAGAGATGATCGCCTCCTGGCGCTTGAGCATCTTGGTGTCGATCTTGGCGTCCTCGAGCTGCTGCCTGATCTTGCCCATGCCCGGCAGCATGCCCAGGATGCCGCGACAGGCCGCCCATCTTGCTGATCTGCTTGCAGCTGCGCTGGCGTAATCCTCCAGGTCGAACCTGCCCTTCGCCATCTTGCGCGGCGAGCTTCTCGGCCTCGTCCTGGTCGATCGTCTCGGCGGCGCGTCTCGACCAGGCCGACGATGTCGCCCATGCCGAGGATGCGGCCGGCGACGCGCTCGGGATGGAAGTCCTCCAGCGCGTCGAGCTTCTCGCCGACGCCGGCCAGCTTGATCGGCGCGCCGGTGACCGCGCGCATCGACAGCGCCGCGCCGCCGCGCGCATCGCCGTCCATGCGGGTCAGCACGATGCCGGTGACGCCGACGCGCCTCGTTGAACGCCTTGCGCGGTGTTCACCGCGTCCTGGCCGGTCATCGCATCGACCACCAGCAGCGTCTCGGCCGGGTTGGTCGCGGCGCGGACTGCCGCGCACCTCGTCCATCAGCGCCTGGTCGATCGACAGGCGGCCGGCGGTGTCGAGGATGACGACGTCGAACACCTCGCGCCGCGCCGGTGTCCATGGCGCGGCGGGCGATCTGCGACCGGCGTCTGGCCGGCGACGATCGGCAGGCTGGCGACGCCCGGCGCGCTCGGCGAGCTGCTGCAGCTGCAGCTGCGCGGCCGGGCGCTGGGTGTCGAGGCTGGCCAGCAGCACGCGCTTGCGGCGCTCGCGCGCGTCAGGCGCAGCGCGAGCTTGCCGGAGGTGGTGGTCTTGCCCGAGCCCTGCAGGCCGACCATCAGGATGGGGATCGGCGCGGCGGCGTTCAGGTTGAGCGGCACCGCGCCGGCGCCGCCCAGCGCCTCGACCAGCGCGTCGTTGACGATCTTGACGACCTGCTGGCCGGGCGAGACGGAGTCCAGCACCTCGGCGCCGACGGCGCGCTCGCGCACCTTGGCGATGAAGTCGCTTGCACCACCGGCAGCGCGACGTCGGCGTCGAGCAGCGCGAGGCGCACCTCGCGCAGCGCCTCGGCGACGTCCGCCTCGCTCAGCGCGCCGCGGCGGCGCAGGCCGGTCGAAGACGCCGGAGAGCTTGTCGGACAGGGCGTCGAACATGATGCCGTCCACTCCAAACGGTAACGCGCCGCTGCGCGAACCTTCGCGGAGGGCGGTGATCGAGGACGACGGCTTCGTGCTGTCCGAATCCATGGCGATCAACCTGTATCTCGCCAAGAAGCACGCCAGCCCGCTCTACCCGTCCGACCCACGGCAGGAGGCGCTGTGCTGGCAGTGGAGCTTCTGGGAGGTCGACCGCCTGGACCGCCAGATCGTCGCCTGGTTCAACCATACCAGCGTGCTGCCGGAGGCGGATCGCAATCCAACGCTGGCCGAGGCGCTGTGGCGGGAGATCGTGCCGGCGCTCGACGTGCTCGATGCGGCGCTCACGCGCCATGCCTGGCTCGCCGGCCCGGCGTTCAGCGTGGCCGACCTGAATGTCGCCGCGGCGCTGTATCGCGGATTGTTCATGGACTTGGCGAAGTGGCCGCATGTCGCCGCCTGGCTCCAGCGCTGCTGGGAGCGACCCGCCGCCCTGGCCGCTCGGAAGTTGCGCGAATAGTGCGTGCGCGCGCGGCTCTTTCCGGGGGGACGCCTGACAAATTGGCGTGATCCGGCCTTCGGGCGCGCCACCCGCTGCGGGGGGCTCGCGCGTTCCCTCCCTGTCGCTGCGCACCGACGCGCGGCACAGCGAAGGGACGGAATCCATGGTTCGCAAGACACACGCGTTCGCACTGGCCGCAGTGCTGGCATTGGCGCCAATGGCCGGGGCGATGGCAGCCGGCGGTGGCGGCGGCGGTGGCGGAGGCGGCGGAGCAGGGGGCGGGGCAGGCGGCGCTGCCGGTGGCGCAGGGGGCGGTGCCGCGGGCGGTGCGGCGGGCGGCGCCGGCGGCATGGGCGGCATGTCCAGCGGCGTCGGCGGCAACGCCGGATCCGCGATGATGGGCGGCACCGCCGGATCGGGCGGCGCCGGATCTGGCGGCGCCGGGTCGGCGGGCGTCGGTTCGGGCGGCGTGGGCACCGGTGGCACCACCGGCCTGAGCACCGGCGCCGGCACCACCGGCAGCGGCACGACGAGCCCAAGCGGCTTGTCCACCGGCGGCACGGCCGGCACCGGCACGGGCCTCGGCAACAGCGGATCGGCCGGATCGCAGCGGACCGGCATGAACGGCAACGGGTCGAGCTACTACGGTGGCCCGGCGGGAACCAGCACCAGCGGCAACACATCGAGTGCCAGCCCCACGCCGGGAACTCCCGAGCTACCAGACCACGGTGCCGTCGGCGAACAGCCCGGGTGCGCCGCCGTCGACCGGCTCGCTCGCCGGCCCCGGCACCACCGGCACCCGGCAGTAGCGGCGCGCGGGGATGACCGCCATCCGAGGCGGTATCATCCCCGCCCCCCACTTCATCATCCCGGGGTTCGGCCCCGCGATCCGCGCCTGCGCCCGAACCACATGACAGGGGCACGGTCATTCGGACCGCAACGCCGGCTGCTCGTCCTTCAGCCCCACGCCGGTCAGCCGCAAGTGCTGCATCGCGTTGATAAGCCACAATAACTTCGCGCAGGCGAGCGGGATGGGCAGCCCGTCCGGGCGGATGTTGGAGATGCAGTTGCGCTCCGCGTCGGTGCGCCCGGGCGCGGGTCCCAGGTCAGGTAGCCGCCCAGGCTGTCGGCCGCCGACAGCCCGGGCCGCTCGCCGACCAGCACCGCGACCACCCGCGCGCCCATCGCTCGCCGATCTCGTCGCCCAGCGCGACCCGCCCCTGGGAGGCGATCACCACCGGGCCCTGTGCCCTGCGCCCGCAGCGCCGGCACGAGCGTCGCCAGCAGCGGCGCGGCGTGGCGCTGCACCGCGACGGCTGACAGCCCGTCGCACACCACGAAACGCAGCCCGCCCCGGCGCCGGCGGCAAGCGCGCGCGGCCTGCGCCGGCGGCAGCGTGCCGGCCCAGGTCGGGGCGGCATCAGGTAGCTCCGCGGTCCGGCGCGGCGCTCGCGACCGCGAGGCTGTCGATGCCCCGCGCGCCGTCAGCTCCGCCTGCAGGGCCGCGACGTCCAGCGGCCGCTGCACCGCGTCCCGCGCGGCCGGCATGCGCCGCCTGGAACGCCAGCACTCGCGGCCCGTCGGCAGGCCGTTGCCCGCCCGGCCCAGCGCCATGCGCGCCGGGGTGAACCGGCGAAGATCGCTCCACAGGTCGGGGGGGCGGCGCTCATCGGCCGTTATGCGCGGGCGGTTTTTCGCGCCAAGCGTCGCGTGCCCACGTCAGCCGAGGCCGACAGCGCCGGCGCCAGCCGGCGGGCGCCGCTCCGGCGTCGCGCTGTCCAGGCCGCACGCGCGCCAGCCAGGCCTCGAACTCCGGCGCCGCGCCGCAGCCCCAGCAGCTCGCGCGACGTAGAGCGCGTCGTGGAACGACGTGGACTGGTAGTTGAGCATGACGTCGTCGGCGCCCGGCACGCCCATGATGAAGTTCACGCCGGCCGCGCGCCAGCAGCGTCAGCAGCGTGTCCATGTCGTCCTGGTCGGCCTCGGCGTGGTTGGTGTAGCAGACGTCGCAGCCCATCGGCAGGCCGAGCAGCTTGCCGCAGAAATGGTCCTCGAGCCCGGCGCGGATGATCTGCTTGCCGTCGTAGAGATATTCCGGGCCGATGAAGCCGACCACGGTGTTGACCAGCAGCGGCTCGAAGCGCGCGCGCCACCGCATAGGCGCGCGCCTCCAGCGTCTGCTGGTCGACGCCGTGATGGGCGTCGGCCGACAGCGCGCGAGCCCTGCCCGGTCTCGAAATACATCACGTTGTCGCCGACCGTGCCGCGCTGCAGCGACAGCGCCGCCTCGCGCGCCTCGTCCAGCAGCGCCAGAGATCGACGCCGAAGCTGCGGTTGGCGGCCTCGGTGCCGGCGATCGACTGGAACACCAGGTCGACCGGCGCGCCGCGCTCGATGCAGCGCATCGTGGTGGTGACGTGGGTCAGCACGCAGGCCTGCGTCGGGATCTCGTAGCCGGCGATCAGCGTCGTCCAGCAGTCGCAGCAGCGTCGCCAGATCGCGGCCACGCTGTCGGTGGCCGGATTGATGCCGATCACCGCGTCGCCGCTGCCCAGCAGCAGGCCGTCGAGGATCGAGGCGGCGATGCCGGCGGCGTCGTCGGTGGGATGGTTGGGCTGCAGCCGCACCGACAGCCGGCCCGGCAGGCCGATGGTGTTGCGGAAGGCGGTGATCGACCCGGCATTTTGCTCGCGACCGAGGACCAGGTCCTGGTTGCGCATGATCTTGCTGACGCGGCCGCGGCCATCTCCGGGCGTGAGGCCGGGCGCGAGCGCGCGCCAGCGCTCGCGGTCGCGGCGTCGGAGAGCAGCCAATCGCGGAAATCGCCGACCGTCAGGGTGCGCGACCGGCGCGAACGCCGCGCGCGTCGTGGGTGTCGAAGATCAGCCGGGTGACCTCGTCGGCCTCGTAGGGGACCACCGGCTTCGGTCAGGAAGCGTCGCCAGCGGCACGTCGGCCAGCGCATCCGCGCGGCGACCGCTCCTGCGGCGCTGCCGGCCGCGACGCCCGCCAGCCCGTCGCCCGAGCGGAGGGGGTGGCCCTGGCCAGCAGCTCGCGCAGATCGGCGAAGACATGGCGGGTGCCGGCGAAGGTGTGGGCGTAGGGCAGGGGCGTGCTCCGGTCGCGTCCGCCCGCAGTCTGTCATGCCGCGGTCATCGCAGGCCAGCGTCACGCCAACCCCAGCATCTTCCGCCCGTCACAGCCGACATGGATGCCCGGCGGCAGGCGCGCCTGGGCGGGAAATCCACCCGCTCCCCGAACGCGAACTGGCTGTCATGCGTCAGCACGCTGCGCCGGATCGTGGGCCACATCACCTCGCGCAGGAACTCCTGGTCCACCGTGCGCCCCAGCATGTGCTGGCGGGTTGCCAGGTAATGCTGGATGGCCGGCCCGACCGGCGGCAGTGCCCCGCGCACCCCGCCCCACATGCCGGCCAGCACCAGTTCCGAGTGGTTGGGGTGGTCGCGCATCACGTGGAAATGCCGGCCGGAGACCAGCCACTCCTGCACCGCCACCGCCTCCCGCAGGGTGACCACCAAATCCGCGTCACGCAGCAGATAGCGGTCCACCCCGGCATCGTCGGCGACCAGGAAGCGCCACAGCGGGCCCGCCGGATCGCTCGCCAGGCCCCCTACCGTCAACACCTCCGCGCGTTCGGCGATCAGCGTGTTGACCACCGCCTGCGGCACAGTGTCGTCGATATAGAATCGGGCGAACCAGCCGAGATACAGGAACCGCACGGCGCGCGCGTTCAGCACCGCGCCCTCGGTGTAGCGCGGGTTCGCGCCGTACAGCGAGAACGCGACGATGTTGCGGCGCGGCTGGCCGGGATCGAATGGCGGCACCGGCACCCCATCCAGCTCATGCACCGCCGCCAGCGCCAGGGCGTCCTTCAGCAGCAGCGCGCGGGTGCCGTGGCGGCGCGCCTCGGTCAGCCGGCCAAGCGCGGCGAGCGCCGTGCAAAGGATGTTATGCCATTGGAAATGTTCGCCATGTTCGGCCAGGGCGGCCTCGGCGCGGGCCACGGCCTGCGGCAGCCGGCCGGCCCGGAACAGCGCGAAGATGGCGTTGTAGGCGCTGTCGGAATCGTCCGGCCGCAGCCCCAGGGCGATGTCGGCATACCGCACCGTCTTGTCGGTCTCGCCCCGCCGTAGGCACCAGAACGCCAGCAGCCGGGCCATTTCGGCGCGGATCTCCGGCGCCTTCACCTGGTCGATCCAACCCTCCACCTGTGCCACTTCGTCGGACAGGCCACTGGTGCGGATCCGGTCGAGCAGCGCCACGAAACGCTGCGTGACGGCCTGTTCGGCAGCTTCGGACATCGGCGCAGGCTCCCGGCGGCGGCGGTGGGGACGCGGCGCCGGATGCTAGCCCCCGCGGCGGTGCGGCGTAAGCGCCCGCCAGGTCTCTGCGCGGCCTGTGACGCCGTTCACTGCGGCGCCTGCCATGGGTCTGTCACAGTCCACCCAACGAATTTGGAGGACCCAGCCATGCATATCGCAGCCAACTCCATGATCCAGCTCCTGCGCGACGAAGCCCGGCGCAACGCCCGCCGCCCCCTGCCGGCCCGGCTCTGGTTCGCCGTCTCGGCCCGGTGGCAGGACACGATCCAGCGGCGGGTCGAAAACGAGGCCATGAACATCGACCACGAAGGTGTCGCGGCCGACGTCCAGATGGCCCGCCACGCCCGTTGACCGCGGCGCGGCCCGCCGCCTCGCACCGCATGGGCCGCGTTTTGCTTTGCGTTTTGCCTCCCGCCTCACTCAATTCGTGCCAATTGAAAACGAACGAATTCATCATTGTTGGCACGGGTCACCGTGGATACCCGCACACGGCGTCGGTGGCGGCACGACCCCCGGCGGCGGCATAACTATCGGCGGCGGCACAACTATCGGCGGCGGCACGACGCCTGACCCGGAGCAGGGCACGCTGCGGTGATCCGGCGGGTGTCGCGGACGGCGCGCCGGGAATTGAGTCGCTTCAGGCCTCAGGGAGAGCCGGTTTCATGGTCATCATCGCCCCGCCGAACCGGACGCCGTGCGATGCCTGACGATGACGAAGCGTCCCTGGAACCCCGCTCCGATCTCGCCCTGCGGCGCGCCGCCGCCCGCCGCGAGGTCGATGCGCTGGCCTGGGAACTGGTCGGGCGATTGACCGCCAGCATGCCATGGCATGCGGAGCCTGAGGTGCAGATTGCACTGGACAGGGGTTCTCCCAAGGTCTAAACGCCCGCGCTCCATCGGAACGCGGGAGATGGCAGGCGTCCTGTGCGCCCGGATGACCCAGTGTGGGCAGCCGGCGCGGAAGGCGTCCGCATCGCATGCACCGCGGTCCCTCGGTAACCGCCTTTCGGGGCAACCTGAGGACCAGGGATCATGGCGAAGAAAATCGTCGGCTATATCAAGCTGCAAATTCCGGCCGGCAAGGCGAACCCGTCGCCGCCGGTCGGCCCCGCGCTTGGCCAGCGCGGCCTGAACATCATGCTGTTCGTGAAGGAATTCAACGCCTTCACGCAGGCGATGGAGCCCGGCATGCCGATCCCGGTGGTGATCACCGCCTTCGGCGACCGCACCTTCACCTTCGTCACGAAGACCCCGCCCAACACCTACTTCCTGAAGAAGGCGGCCGGGATCACCAAGGGCACCACCACCGCCGGCAAGGGCGCCGCGGTCGGCCGGGTGACCATGACGCAGCTGCGCGAGATCGCCGAGATCAAGATGAAGGACATGAACGCCAACGACATCGACGGCGCCGTGCGCATGCTGGCCGGCTCGGCCCGCTCGATGGGCCTGACCGTGGTGGAGGGCTGAGCCATGGCGAAGGACAAGCGTCTGAAGGCCGCCTACGCGGCCGTCGACCGGACCAAGACCTACACGCTGCCCGAGGCGATCGCTCTGGTGAAGCCGGCTCGAAGGCGAAGTTCGACGAGACGGTCGAGATGTCGATGAACCTCGGCATCGACCCGCGCCATGCCGACCAGATGGTGCGCGGGCTGACCAGCCTGCCGAACGGCACCGGCAAGACGGTGCGCATCGGCGTGTTCGCGCGCGGCCCGAAGGCCGAGGAGGCCCTGGCCGCCGGCGCCGACGTGGTGGGCGCCGACGACCTGGCCGAGAAGGTGCAGGCCGGCGAAATCGCAGTTCGACCGCTGCATCGCCACGCCCGACATGATGGGCGTGGTCGGCCGGCTGGGTAAAATCCTCGGCCCGCGCGGGCTGATGCCGAACCCGCGGCTGGGCACCGTGACCATGGACGTGAAGGGCGCGATCACCGCCGCCAAGGCCGGCCAGGTGGAGTTCCGCGCCGAGAAGGCCGGCATCATCCATGCCGGCATCGGCAAGGTGAGCTTCGACGAGGACAAGCTGCTGGAGAACGCCCGCGCGCTGGCGGATGCGATCCAGAAGGCCAAGCCGACCGGCGCCAAGGGCACGTATATGCAGAAGGCGTCGCTCAGCTCCTCGATGGGGCCGGGCGTGCGGGTGGACGTCGGCTACGCCTGGCCGGCTGACACGAATACGCCGCGCTTCGGCGGGCGCCGGGACCGGTGGGCAGGGGCGCAGCGGGCTTGGCCGGGATGCGTTCCCGAACCTGTCCGAGACCGCACGTGACCCCCGTGCGATCGGGATCTTAAGGGGCCGCGCAGGCCCGCGCGCGGGAGACGGGGAAGCCAGGATTTGACCGCCCGGACTGGCCGTCGGAGGGACTTGGTGGTTCCGGCGTGGATGGACAGGCGAACCGGGTCCGTTCGGGCGGCGAAGCCGGGATCGGTCCATGGGTAACCCGGCCTGGCGCGGCTCGCCGGCGCTGCCCGGCGCCTGAACGGAGACGAGACTGGACCGTACGGAGAAGCGGGAATTCGTCGCCGGGCTCGCTCAGGCGTTGCGCCGACACGTCGATGGTCGTGGTCACCCGCAATCAGGGTCTGACGGTGGCCGAAGTGACGGATCTGCGGCGCAGGATGCGAGCCGCGGGGGCGACCTTCAAGGTCGCGAAGAACCGGCTGGCCAACCTCGCCCTGGAAGGGACCCGATTCGACGGCATCTCGCCGCATGCTGACGGGCCCGACCGCGCTCGCGTGGTCGACGCGACCCGGTGGCGGTGGCGAAGACGGCCGTCGAGTTCGCCAAGACCAACGAGAAGCTCGTGCTGATCGGCGGCGCCCTCGGCACCCAGACGCTGGATGCGGACGGGGTCAAGGCGCTGGCCGAACTGCCGAGCCTGGATACGCTGCGCGCGCGGCTGCTGGGGATGCTTTCGACCCCGGCCACGCGGATCGCCGGCGTGCTGCAGGCCCCGGCCGGACAGCTCGCTCGGGTCTTTGGGGCCTATGCCAACAAGGACGAGGCGGAGAGCCGCTGACGCGGCGTGACCGCATCAGGCCATGCTGCACGGGCCGGACGATGCCGGCTTGCATGGAACCAACCAACGTCTAGATTAAGGGACACTACGAAAATGGCCGACTTGCAGAAGCTGGTGGACGAGCTTTCCAGCCTGACGGTGCTGGAAGCTGCGGAACTGTCGAAGCTGCTCGAGGAGAAGTGGGGCGTTTCCGCCGCCGCTCCGGTCGCCGCTGCCGCTGCCGCGCCGGCCGCCGCTGCCGCCGCCGCGCCGGTCGAGGAGCAGACCGAGTTCACTGTCATCCTGGCCAAGGCCGGCGACAAGAAGATCAACGTGATCAAGGAAGTCCGCACCATCACCGGCCTCGGGCCTGAAGGAAGCCAAGGACCTGGTCGAGGGCGCGCCGAAGCCCGTCAAGGAAGGCGTGAACAAGGACGAGGCCGCGAAGATCAGAAGATGCTCGAGGACGCAGGGCGCGACGCGTGGAGGTCAAGTAACGCAGCACAGCATACAACGCAGCCGGGCGGCGGTCTCGGGCCGCCTGCCCGTGTGCCGGAGACCGGACAGGCGGGTGGCGGAATTGGATGATTCCCGCCCGCTTTTCCGTTTTGTTCGTTCGGCCGGCACATCCGACGTCGTGACGCCCCGGAGCGCCTTCGGCCATCCGGCGACGCAGAGGAGCATTGCGCCGGCTGCAGGCAGGCAGGATAGGACACTCGATGAACGCGATCTACCAGGTCGTTTACCGGGCGCAAGCGCATCCGCAAGAGCTTCGGGCGCATCCCCGAAGTGGCGCCGATGCCGAACCTGATCGACGTGCAGCGCGCCAGCTACGAGGCGTTCCTGCAAATGAACGTGCGCCCGACAGCCGCACCCATACCGGCTTGCAGGAAGTCTTCAAGTCCGTCTTCCCGATCGACGATTTCGCCGGCCGCGGCCGGCTGGAGTTCGTCTACTACGAGTTGGAAGAGCCGAAATACGACGTCGAGGAGTGCATCCAGCGCGGCATGACCTACGCCGCGCCGCTGAAAGTTATTTTGCGCCTGATCGTCTGGGACGTGGACGAAGATACCGGCGCCCGCTCGATCCGCGACATCAAGGAACAGCCCGTCTACATGGGCGACATGCCCCTGATGACGGACAACGGCACGTTCATCATCAACGGCACCGAGCGCGTCATCGTGAGCCAGATGCACCGCTCGCCCGGCGTGTTCTTCGACCACGACAAGGGCAAGACGCATTCGTCCGGCAAGTACCTGTTCGCCGCGCGGGTCATTCCGTATCGCGGCTCGTGGCTCGATTTCGAGTTCGATAGCAAGGACCTCGTCTACGTCCGCATCGACCGCAAGCGGAAGCTGCCGGTCACCACGCTGCTGTACGCGCTGGAAGGCGCCGCCACCGAGGCGCTGCGCGAGGCGCGCGAGGCCAAGGGCGAGACGGTGGAGCCCGGTGAAATCCGCGGCATGGACCAGGAGGAGATCCTCTCCTACTTCTACGGCCAGGTGGTGTTCGACCACACGCCGAAGGGCTGGGCCGGCCGTTCGACCCCGAGGCGTTCCGTGGCGTGAAGCTGCTGGAGCCGCTGATCGACGCCGCCACCGGCGAGGTCGTGGCCGACGCCGAGGCCAAACTGACCGCGCGCCAGGCCCGCCGCATCGCCGAGACGACCAAGGAAGTGCTGGTCGGCCGCGCCGACCTTCTGGGCCGCTACATGGCCGAGGACCTCGTCGATCACCCTCACCAGCGCAAACCCGGCGACCTCGTAGTCGGGGCCGTACTCCTCATCCTCATCCGTAAGACGTCTGACGAGACTTGACCGACATGCTGCCCGCAAGGATGGCGGCAGCAATGCTTGGAGGTTCGCCCCGTCGACGAGGCTCGAAATGGCCGATGCGCTCAACCCAACGCCGCCAGGCTGCGCCGATATCGGCGAATTGCGTCCCGCGAGCGGCGTAATAATTTGCAAATGACTGGGCTTCTCGTGCGATGACGACATGGTCGTGGCCTCTCTGCATGGCGTGAGTGACGTCGGCGGCGGTTGGGGTCCAATCGTCCGGGAACGGCGTCCTGCGTGGCCAGGCGCGCGGCTGATCTTCGGGATTGCTGGAGGCTCGCCCTTTGCGCTGTCGTCGAGCAGAATTGGGAGGGGCTATTTGGGGCACCGCGTGCGCGCGCACGTCGGGCCTCGCTATAGACCCCAGGGGGTCTATAGCTTTGTCCTTATTCTTATGTGCGGATCGATTGTTCGTTTCCCAGGGTTTATGATCTGGAAAATCGCAAACTTTTGGGGAATTTTCGGGCGTTTGGGATCGGCTGCCGGCCTTGGCGCGGCACTCGGCGTGCTGTCTTGCCCGCTTAAACTGATGGTGGTTCCAGGCTCCTTCGGAGAGGTCAAACAGCCCCTCGATCTCGACTTGGATTTTGAGCCAGGTTCGCACCTGGACGGCGAGCATGCGGGCGATCTTCGCATTATCGTCGGGTAGCGGTGCGCCGCGGTGCCAGCCTTTGCCGATCAGCTTGACGACGGCGAGCTGAGCGCCGAGCGAGAGATCGTCGATTTCGTCGAACAGATCGCGCCAATCGAGCGACATGAAACGGAAGGCTTTGCACATGGCTCAGCCCTCCCCGTCCGATTGGGTCGTAGAACGAGTTCGGTTATGCCCACGGTGTACATGCAAGCCCCCTTTGGGGCATGGGTGTGCGCGCAGGTCCGTCCCCGCGGGTATGCGAATTGGCTTGTCCCCCGGCGCCACCGGGGGGCAGGCCGCAAACTGACCGGGGGGAGCGCGCGCTTCATCTTCCGCGCGGTTCGCCAATCGCGAAAAACCCCCAATGGTTTCAACGAGGGTGGTAGAGCCGGTTCGCCAGTCTAAATGATTGATTTTACTTTTTGCGACGACTTCGGTAGGGGACGCCATAGTTTCCAATTAGATAAGAACTCAACCCTCTCCCAAGCGGTCCGTGTACGGCAAATATACGGCAAAGGCGCTCATGGACAGGGGCGGACAAGGCGGATAATACTCCGCTTCCTCGACGGAGGCCATTTGCCGAGCGATGGATAGCCTTGCGTGAGCCGAAGGAACGCGGGTGGCGAATACCTTTACGATCGGCCTATCCTTAACTCGTCCTACGAGAAACCCCGCTTCCACCACTCCCTGGACGAGCGCGGATAAGCGCTCGACCTGCTGCTGGAGAACTCAAGCAGGGTCGCGGCGCTGCGGCAAGGAATGACTAAGCGGTCAGCAGGTCGTCGAAGCCTCACCGCCAGCCTTCTGATCCATCGCCCCCGAGCTGCAGCGCCGAACGTCTCGCGCGCACGCGCGCCTGCCGGTGTCGGAAGGCGCCGATCGTGACCGGCTATGTCCTTGCCGTAACGGTCAGTTTCGACGCCGCCTTCGTCGTCGCCGGTACGCTGGCGCTGGTCGGGGCAGGGGCGGCTCTGGTGCTGGTGCGCGGCACGCTCGGCGAGCACGTACGGCCGTCTCGTGCGAGTCCACGTCTCGCTCGCCGAACTAGAAGATGCACACATCCTATTGCACAAGAAGAAGCTCTCCAGCCTGCAGACGCTGCTGCCGATTCTCGAAGCCGTCGTGACCCGCATCCCTCTCCTGCCAGGCGCAGAGATTAGGCGGCCACACCCGCTGCCATCAACGGATCGCTGCCGTCGCCTCCCTGCCGATGCTGGAGCCAATATTTCCAGCGAGAGCGGCGACCGCGCGGCTCATCGTGGCGGCCACTGCCGCGGTGTCCGAACCCGCAGGTGATTCGACTATTATCGCGTCGCTTGGAATGCCGACGACCTTGGTATTTTTGTTCAAAATCTCCCAACTGGTATTGAGCGTCACCCGCCCCGATTTGTCGGCGTCAAAGCTCCGGATGTCGATCGCGATCGTCAAATCGGCCGAAGCCACCGAGTCACTGTCGATCAGCACGGTACCCACGGGCAGCCGAGGGCGCAGATCCACCGCGAGAACCCGCCGAATCATCTCATCGAGCGGTCCGGCCCAGCGGTCATATTCGGCATAGTCGATCTGGTTCGGCCCGATCCGGCGGGCAATTTGCGGCCTGTCGAGCGCTCCCGGCAGCATAATAGCGCCGATCGCAACCGTCGTCCTGGCGAAGCCCGCCGGCACCGGCCGAACCGGGTCCGGCTGAGCGCTCAGCACATAATATTTGCTCGGCGGAGAGCTGCACGCCGCAAGGATACCGGCTAGCAGTGCAAGCACAACACACGCCCTCACCGCGAGGCCTCGTTGGGTTTGCCGCTGATCAGCGATTCGGGATGGCGCTCGAGGTAGTCCGCGAGGACCCGGATCGAGCGCGCTGCATCTTTCAGCTCGCTCATCGTGCGCGCCAAATCGTTGCTCGCAGCCGGATCGTTGCCAAGGATCGTGAGGGTCGCTCTCATCTGGTCGGCAGCGCCGTTGAGCCGTTGCAACAGCGGCCCGACCTGGACATCAGCAACGCGGGTCAATCGTTCCGTATTGGCCAAGGTCAGGTCGAGGTTGTGCAAGGAGCGCTTGACCTCGGGCCGATCGATCAGCTCGTCAGCGTGGCTGACCATCGCGCGAATCTGCCCCACCAACTGGTCGAGCGGCAATGCGGAGAGCTTGCTCATCAGCTTGCTCGCCGAGCGCGTGACCTGCTCGATACTGCCGCCCTCGATAGTCGGCAGCTCTGGATAAGGCTTGGCCAAGACTACCTGAGCCGGCGGCGCGTCGTCGACAAAGTCTAAATCGATCGCGCGCTGGCCGGTCAGCAGGTTGGCGCTTATCAGTTGAGCGCGCAGCCCCTTGGCGACGAGTTGCGCGAACATTCGGTTGGTGGCGGCGACCGGGTCCTGTCCGGACATGTCGAGCCGCTGACCGTCCAGCGTGATCCGATGGGGAGCCACCTCGATGGTTACGGGCTCTCGGATCGTGTCGGCGGTCGGATCGTATTCCAGCTGCACCCCGGTGACTTGACCGATCGGCAGGCCACGCAGGTCAACCGGGGTGCCGACCTCAACACCGCGCACGGCATCCGGAAAATACAGGCGGTAAGAGACGCGGGCCGGCTCGGCGGCTTCGTCGGCAACCTTCTCGTCAGCATAGAGCCAGAATCGCGAGTTAGGCGGGCTGGGCGGTCGGCCGAGGGCTTCGTCGGGGGTATCGAATACGATCCCGCCGGAAAGGATGCTCAGCAGGGGCGCGGTGGCGAGCTTTACGCCCTCAGCGCCGATCGAGACGTTCAGCCCCGACGCGACCCAGAACCGAGTGTCGGGATGGATCAAGGCTTGGTGCGGAGCATAGATGAAGATTTGTACGGCAACGTTGCCGTTACGGTCGGACAGTCGGTGACCGGTGATTTCGCCGACTTGGACGCCGTGATAATAGACCGGGGCCTGATCGCTGATCTCGGAAAGCCTTCTGGCGGTCAGGGTATAGGCTTGACCGTCGACGAGGCCTTCCTTAGGCGGCGGGGTCTCCAAGCCGGTGAAGGAGTAGGCGCCGGGCGGGCCCTTCCCCGGCAGCATGCCGATATAGGCGCCGGAGAGAACGGTCGTCAGCCCTGAGACGCCGCTAAGCCCGATACGCGGGCGCACGATCCAGAATTTGCTGTCGGAGCGCAGCAGCGGTTCGGCGTCGCGCGCCATTGTTGCCGTGACCTGCGCGCGCGAGCGGTCGGGGCTGAGGCCAACCTTGGTGACCGCGCCGAGCTCGACGTCCTTGTAGCGAATCGTGGTGCGGCCGGTTTCGATCCCTTCCGCGGTTTCGAAGCTGATCGTGATCGTCGGCCCGCGCTCGATCAGCGCGCGAAACCCGAGCCACCCGGCAATCACTAGCGCGACGACCGGTACCGCCCACACCCAGGGCAGGCCGGCCCATCCGCTCGGCTCGGGCGCAGGCGGCCCGTCGGGCATCGGTCCAGACGGGTCCGAGCCGCTCAACTTCGCCCCCTCACCACTGCCGCATCCCACATCAGCCGTGGGTCAAAGGCGCTTACCGCGATCATCGTCAGCGCGACAACGCCGGCAAAGCTCGCGATACCGGGTCCGGGCTCGATCGTTGCCAAGGTCCCAAACTGCACCAGCGCGGTCACGATCGAAACCACGAAGACGTCGATGTTCGACCATCGCCCAATGAAGTCAACAAAGCGATAAAGCGCGGTTCTCTGCGGCAACAGCCGCGCCGAGCGCAGCCGGATCGCGATCAGAAACCAAGTGAGCCCGGCAAGCTTTAGCCCCGGCACGATGATCGAAGCGACGAAGACGAGCAGTGCCAGTGGCCACAATCCGGCCTCCGCGAGATCGCGTACACCGCCGAGGATCGTGTAGCTGTCGGTGCGGCCGAAGCGGGTAATCGTCAGCACTGGAAAAAGATTGGCCGGCAAATAGAGGATGTACCCGGCGGCGGCGAAGGCGGTGGTGATGGCGAGGCTGCCCGCCCGACGCGGGACCAGGCGCGCGCTGCAACGCGGGCAGCGCCGTCGTTCGGCCCCGTCGACGGTAGTAGCGGCAACGACGAGGTCGCATTCGAGGCACAGGATCCAGGGTTCCCCCGGGGTGGGCGCGTGTTTTGCCGGGTCGTCGATCGCATTCCAGACGCGCTGGCGGCCGAGCGATTGCTCGATCAGGATCTGCACAAGAACCAAAGCCCCGAGCGCATAGCCACCGGCGGCGACCGCAACTCGGGCCAATTGGCCAAGCCGGGTATAGGCGACCACGGCGCCGAGCAGATAAACGTCGAGCATGCTCCACGGGCGCAAATGAAGCACGATACGCCAGATGCCAGCGATCCTCGGCCGCAGGTTCGCACCGTTATGAGCGCTGACGTTGAGCCGGACGAGAGCAATCACTACAAGGGCGAGACTTAGCGCCGGAATGACCACCGAGATCATTGCCACCAGCGCCGCGACTGCGGAGACACCGCCGCCGTAGCCGGCAAGGGCCACCGCACCGCTGGCGATCACACTAGTGCGTTGGTCGCCGGCCACGCCGACTTCGAACAGTGGGAAGGCGTTCGCCGCCACAAACAGGATCGCGGCGGTGGCGGCAAAGGCGAGAAGCTCGGCGCGGCCGACCGACGGAAGGCGCCACAAGCGCGCGCCGCAGCGCCGGCACAGCAGCCACCGACGCCGCGGCAGATCGCTGCCGGCACGGTGAATTTGGCCGCAGTCGCGGCAGGCGAGAAGAATTTCGGCCATCTCCAGGGCGAAGGTCCCCTTGCGCGCTTAGTCATAAACACCCAGCAATCCGGATTACGTTCCCTGGGTGCCTAATCAGCGTGACTAGTTTACCGATTATCGCGATACGTAACTCGCGGAATAGCGTTGCGGACCCGTGGCGGGGCGTTTCTTTCGCCCGCCCGGGACGCGGTCAGCAAATCGATACTGCGCCAGCCGCCCGAAGAGTTGGGCGTCCGCGAAGTGAAGAAATCAAAGTATTCGTAAGGGAGGGGGTGCGTCGGGTTCGTTTCCGGCGCGATTAGAGCAGCGTGACGCGGCGCCACGATCGACAGGACGTAACCGACAAAGCCATTGCAATCGCAATCATAAATGCCAGCGGTGGGGACGATATTGTCAGAGTGCTGGTAGTCTGTCTGGGTAAGCGTGTTGACGATAGATTTCGGCTTGCTCGGCCATCTGTCCGGTCAATGTCATGACGTGAAATCCTTCATTTGCCGCGCTATGACCAGCGCGGACTCCGCCAGTGAAAGCCAGGGCGGCACTGCCATATAGCTCGTCGATCCCCGGAAGACGTGTGAGCCGCATCACATCACCGGCACTTTATTTTACTTAAATGGTGCGACATTTACTGCCGCCCTTTGCCGACTCTCTCAAATCACCGAAAGCGCTAGTCTAGGACGGACTGGCTGGGCGAGCAGGATTCGAAGCTTCACCGGGCGGAGTCAGAGGCCGACGTGATTCCTAGGTTCCGTCATTTCCGAGATCGCGTATTGCCTCATCTAAGCCGAGATCTAGTGATTGGCCGGCGTCGCGCCATCCTGTCGCGCGGCCCGGGACTAGCCCGGTGGCGGCTTCTTTTCTTCGTGCAGTGGCGCGGGGCGATGCGGGGCGGGAGCGGGATGCGGCGCTGGTCGAGCGGCCGCAGCGTGGACCGGTACCGGATGCACCGGGCGCGCGACGACAGGGTGGACCGGCGCCGGGTGTACCTGCGGGGCGACATGCGCCTGTGGGGGGACATGCCCCTGGGCTGCCGGAACCCGTACTGCGGATCTCGCCGGAACTTCACCCGGACCGACCGGATGACCCGCTTCGGCGGGGGTCCGAAGCACCGGAGACGCCCCGAGCGCCGCTGGGACCGCGGCATGCTGACCGGCGATCGCGGGTCTCGGTGCCTCCGGTACGTGCTGCCCTGGGATCACGTGCCCAGGTGCCACTCCTGCGTGCTCCGCGGCTGGCCCGCGCAGGGCTGGGTTTGCAGGTCCAGGCGCAACGCCGGCACGCACGGGCGCGATGGCATTGTGTGCCGGGACGACGCCCGGGCCGCTAAACACACCCGGCCGGGGCGTCGCGGCGATCGGCGGGTGTCCCTGGTTGACCGAGGCCAACAGCGCGCGATTGGTCCTCGCGGCTTGTTGGTGAGCGATCTGCGCTTGCGTGGGCGGCACACGCTGCGCTCGTGCGAAAGCCTGTTCTTGCGGCGGTCGGCCGGGCCACGGTCCCGCCACTGCCCCCATTATAGCTCACGTTGTTGACGGTTGTGTTGTTGACCACTGTCCGGTTGTATACATTGGTGATGTTCGTATTACCGATATTGTTGACGGCACGGTTGTAATTGAACGCGCCGTTATTCCAGTAGCCTCCCTGGTAGCCGACGCCGCCATAGCCGAAGCCGTAGTTGATGCCGCCGTAATATCCGACATGCGGTCCCCAATAGCCTTGGTTGAACACGTAGACGCCGTTGCTCCAATCCCAGTAACCAGGCGTCCAGAGCAGGCCCACCGCGGGGGTTGCACCCAGGTCCCCGGCACCCAGAAATATCCGTACGGTCCATACGCCCAATAGCCCGGCGTCCAGATATAGCCGGGCGCCGGGATCGGTGGCTGCGCATAAACGAGAAGCAGCGGCGGCGCGATCGTGATGCTTAGCCCGATCCCCACCTGTGCGAACGAAGCGGCCGCCCCAACACAAGACCCAGCGCTAGCAGTACAGGAACGACGAAGCGGTACCGGTTCATGTCAGGGCCTCGTGGTAGACGAAGTGTCGGGTTCTCGAGAACCGTCGTTCCGGGGCCCCTCGAAGGGAGGCCGGCAACGCATATACCAACGCCGGCGTGGCGGGGGCGTCGCATGCCGTTCTTAAAAAATAGGGGGCGCGGGGCAAGCCTGCGTCCGCGAATGACAGTCATCAGCCGTCAGTTTGCATCCCACCCCGCTTAAAATCCGTTCCTGCCGGATCGGCCCGCGCGCTCACGCGAAGCGGGCATCGACCTCATCCTCGGAGGTCACGTCGACCCCGCAGAACATGCTTCGCGGGCCCCGCTGCAATCCAGGCCCTCCTATGCCCGCTGCCGGATGCCGGCCATAGTACAGATCGGAGCGCGACACCGCCTCAGATCTCGACTTCGGCGCCAAGCTCTATGACCTGGTCGGGCGGGATGCGGAAGAATTCGGTCGGCCGCGTAGCTATCCGAGTGAAGAATACATAGAGATGCTCGCGCCATCGGGCCATCCCAGGCCGCGGTGTCGATTTGACGTTGGCTCGGCCCACAAAGAAAGAGATTTTGCCGGGATCGAGGCTGATCCTCGGGATTTCTGCGCGTCCGAGCTCCCGCGGCACGTTCGGGGTCTGGGCGAACCCGAAATGCGCGTCGATCTGCCAAAAGCCGTGGCCGAGCTCTTGCGCCCTGATCCGGTCCGGACCGGCGACCCGCGGAATGTTGTCGGTCGCGACGCGGACGAGCAGTACCGTCCGGTGCAGTACCTTGTTGTGCTTGAGATTTTGCAGGAGAGTTGGCGGTACGTGTTGGGTATGGGTGCTGAGAAAGACCGCGGTGCCGGAGACTCGGGCCTCCGGCGCCTCTTCGCAACTGGCGAGGAAATCGGCGAACGACATCGTCTCGCTCTCGATCCGCGAGAGCACCAATCGGCGGCCGGTGCGCCAGGTGGTCATGGTCGTGAACATGACGAACGCAATCACCAGCGGGAACCAGGCACCGCTCGGGATCTTCAGTACATTCGAGCCGAACAGTGCAAGGTCCACGGTGACGATCGGCACCAGCGCGGCGGCAATCGTTGGCCACCGCCACCGCCAGACAGCGTGCATGACGGCTCCGATCAGCACCGTCGTGAGGGTCATTGTTCCGGTGACCGCAAAACCGTAAGCCGAGGCGAGGGCGCTGGAGCTGCGAAATCCCAAGACCAGGGCGAGTACCGCCGCCAGCAGCAGCCAATTGATTTGCGGAATATAGATTTGGCCACGCGCCTGCGTCGAAGTTTGAAAGACGTCGAGCTGCGGCAACAGGCCGAGTTGGATCGCCTGGCGTGACAGCGAAAACGAGCCCGAGATCACCGCCTGCGAGGCGATCACGGTCGCTGCGGTCGACAACAGCACCAATGGGATCAGGCCCCACCCGGGCACCATGCGAAAGAACGGGTTTTCGATCGCCGTCTTGTCGCCGAGGATCAAGGCGCCCTGTCCGAAATAATTGAGGACGAGGGCCGGCAACACCAGCCCGAACCATGCGAGCCTGATCGGCAACCGGCCGAAATGGCCCATATCGGCGTAAAGCGCCTCGCCGCCGGTGATCGCGAGGGACACCGCACCGAGCACGACAAAGCCCCGCAGCGGAGAGGCGACAAAAACCCTGACGGCGTGAGCCGGGTTTAACGCCAGCAGCACCCGCGGGGCCTCGGCGATCTGGATCAGCCCGTCGACCGCGATCACCGCGAACCACGCCAGCATCATCGGGCCGAAGAAATAGCCGATTTTCTCGGTGCCGCGCTTTTGCAGGAGGAACAGCGCCAGCAGCACCGCGACCGTGATCGGCAGCACGAACCGGTTCAATGCCGGCGTCCCGACACCGATTCCTTCGATCGCACTCAACACGGAAATCGCCGGCGTGATCATGCTGTCGCCGTAAAACAGCGCAGCCCCTCCGATTGCCAGCAAAATAAGAAGATTGCGCGCGCGGGGCTTCGCACCGCCTCCTGGGCCAGCGCCAGCAAGGCCAGGATCCCGCCTTCGCCCTGGTTGTCGGCGCGCATGATCAACAGGACGTATTTGACGGCGACGACCAGGATCAGTGCCCACACGATCAGCGACAGGACGCCGAGCACGTTTTCCGGCTGGAGCGCGAGCCCGTGCTCCGGGTTGAAGCACTCTCGGAAGGTATAGACCGGGCTCGTCCCGATATCGCCGAACACAATACCGAGCGCCGCGACGGAAAGCCCGGCGAGTCCGGTCGGCGGCGCTGGCCCCTCGCGTTCTTCGTCGGTGCTTGGCGCGGCGTGCCCAGCCGGATGACCTCGCTCGAAGAGGCGGCGGCCTTCGCGGGTGGGTCCGCCATACGGTTCTCCTTCCCGTTGTTCCGGAGCGGTCCACGGTCGTCTTAGCTCGGGTCATTTATGAAGGGTATCGTGTCGTGTTGGCATCGGCCTATCCAAGGCGTCCTTTGGGTCGCATCTGACGCTTCGCGAAGGCGATCGGCTTAGCGTCCCCCATCCCCTGCCGAGCTGACGCGCTTCCTCCGGCCGCGCGAGCTTCCCGCCGAGAAAGTCGAGTCCCTCCACATCGGCGACGATCGCGGGCTGGCCCGCTTTATGCGCCGCTTCGAGATCGGCCGCGTGGAGCGTGCGACGGACGCCATGATTGGGCGACCAGATTATCCATCCAGCCTGGGCGTTCCAGATGATGGTTGTGGGGCGTGCGTACCGCGCGGCGAGAGTGCCTCCCGCATTGCGGCCAAGCACAGGGTTATGCGGAAGGTCGGCGAGGCAGGTGACCGCCAGCGATCCGGGATCGCGTTGGCGAGATCGTCGCTGGGCGGCGCCTTCGAGGTGATCCCGGTCTTGCCGCCATGACTGTGAACATCGTAAGGATACTTCACTGCGCCGTCGACTGCGTCTGGCCCAATACGTGGGCAAGGGCAGCTCGCTGGCGTGATGGCGACAACACCCGGCCAGGCGCTACAACGGTCGGTTTCCCGCCGCCGATGATTAGGGTACCGAGCCCGTTGACCAGCATCTCACCCTTAAAGCTTGGACCGAGCGGTGCCACTCCTGGCGTGATTAAGAGGTCCTGAAGACCCTCGTTATCGAGGTCCCAGTTGCGCACCGGCCCGGTGTCGAGATGGATGAAGCCGGAACGCGGAGACCAACCGACCCCGCGACGCCTCATCGCACGCGCGACCGCCATCGTATCAGGAGGGTTGATGGCGAACCGCACGTCAAGCGCACGGCCGTAAAGATGTTGACTGTTTTCAGCGACCCCGAAGGTTGTGCGAGCCAGCATCGCGTTAGTTTCGGGTGTGCGAAAGGCCGACAGCACGACAGCACTGGTCTGGCCGGTGGCAGCCATGACGTTTGCGAGAAAGTCAATGACGCCAACATCGATGCTGGTCATCCGACCGGAATGCGGGTCACGCAAGAAGACGCACAACTCATCCATCACCTTCGCGATTGGGCCATTCGCATCGCGATAGATACCTCGGCCTGATCTGCGGCACTCGGGCTGATGGATCGCATCAGCCCCGAGTGCCGCAGCGCAAACATGTCGCGATCAGGAGCAAAGATACTGCCCCGGAGCTCCTCATCGGTAGATGAGGTCTCAGACCCCGCGCAAAGCTTCCACTGTCGTCCTCAAAAGGACGCCGGCGGTGCCATGTACGCCTGAGGGGGCCCGTACGCCGGAACAGGGGCACCCGCTGGGGCAGGCGCGTAAACTGGAGCAGGCGGCGCGTAACCTGGAGCAACGGCGTAAGCTGGAGCAGGCGCGTAAGCCTGCTGCGGCGCGGGCGGCGGCGTTGTCGATGCAAGGCCACCGGCAGCGCCCACGCCCCCACCAATCGCAGCCCCGACTGCCGCACCCGGAACGCAACCGATGGGTATCGTCGCAATACACCCAATTACTGCGCCGGTCGCAGCTCCTCCCATGCCACCGTCCGCCGTGTTAGCCACAGGGTTGGACGTGCACGCAGCAAGTCCGGTAACGAGTAGGATCGCACTGTACATCTTCATAACTCTTGTCCTTCTGTGTTCGGCTAAAATCGTAAAGCGTATGCGTTGTAGCCATACCCGGCGTCTCCGGCATCATTGTATCTGCCGTAGCCATACCCGGCGTCTCCGGCGTTATCGTTTCTGTTGTAGCGATACCCGGAGTCCCTGGCGCTGTAGCCATATCCGGTATTACCGTATCCGCTGTAACCGTATGGACCCGTGCAAGCCGTCAGACCCGCCACCAATCCAAGCACCATTGCCAAGTTTTTGAGCATCGGAGCCTCCGATCCACTACAGTAATCGTCGCATCGTGTTGGTATTGTCAGAGAAATAAAATATAGGAATTAAATTCGCCGATACAATATAATCCGTGTCGAGTATAAATACTTAGACACAAAAGGGACTATTCCCAGCAAATATTAGATTTAAATCGGTAGGCAGGGGATGCGGGCAGCAAGAATGCCCGCAGGCTGACGCCCGCTCGGTGAAAACCGAGAGTGTTTGCCCGTCCGGATTCCGGGCCCCGGTCGGTCAATCCCTCCGAGCCTTGATCCTGCCGCCGGGTTCTTTCTTCTGTCCCGGGTCGGCGCTGGGCCGCCACCTAATCGGGTCGCATGAGGGGCAAGGCCGGCCAACGCGCAGTAGCTGGGGGCTTCGCAAAGGCATTTCCGGGCCGCGCGCCATCGGCTCAGTTTTCGCCGCACCCCGCGCCGGATCTCCTCGCGGCCCTATAAATTCGGCTTGTTCAGCAAGTCGTTAGGCGTTTGCTCGTCCTCGCCATATGCCTGTCCATCTTCCAACCTTGCATAGAGCCTATGCCCCTCGGCGATCTGCGCCACCAGCGCGGCAGTCGCAGGAAAGGACACAAAGTCATCATCCGGCTCCTCGCCTTTCGCGGCGGCGATGGCCTGTCGGGCGGTGTCGTCGATTGCAAAGACAGTCGCGGACGGATCGCCAGCCTCGTAATGCACAACTGCAACATATTTTTCAGTGGTTTTGGGCATGCCAACCCCGCCGACCGTCGACATGGGCCCTGGCCTCTCTCAGGGCGTCCTCTGCCGTCGGATAACGAAAGGGAAGCTGCAGATCTCCAGCGTGTGCTAGCCAGGTGTGATCCTCTTGCCGCGTCGCGACGACGTCGACGCGTCGATAGCGTTCGCTGATCATCATTTTTGTGCTTTCGGGTGTGCTGAGCGCCGCAGCGATATAGCGGCGGAACCCAGCCCCTGTGAAGTTGGTGGCGGCGGCGGGTGGGGACAAGGCCCCCTTTTGGCATGACAATTGTCTAGCCGGCGGATGGCGCTTCAACGCTCGTTGACGCCGGCTTCCTGATCGCACCTTAGCACGCCATATAGAAACCATGACGATGACGCACCCTCACGCCGGGGCGACCTACCGCACTGTTCCGTTGAAAGATGGGAGCTTTGGCGTCGAGATTGTCATACCCGGCAGCTATCCGACGACGATGAGTAGCTTCAGCACCGAGGCGAAAGCGGCGGAATGGATCGCGAGGCATAAGAGCTTTGTGGAATTGAACGCCCGTTTTGATCAGGTGTGGCGACGATAGGCCGGTGTGACCCAGGACGAAATGTCCACCGCTTTAGCCGTTAACAGACTGCGGAAAACGCGGATTTGCTTGCGGTCTACGGATAGGCCCGCGCGGTGGAAAGGGTAATGGTAACGAGAATTCCGGGTGCCCGACCAGGGGCGCAGCGGATCGGCGTGGTTGAGTGAAGGCCCAGGCGACGCCGGGGCGACACCTTAGTGCCGCGTCTTTCGCCGCCCGCCGACGGTCTGATCACGCTTGCCCCCGCTGACCCTTCGCCATGGCTGCTACAATCTCGTCCGACCGCCAAGCTGATCGGCGCGGCGCATGACGGTCGATCGCCAACTTTCAGTTGGCGGTGTTCTGTGCCACATACGGCGTCAGCTTCAGATCGCGCAGTAATGGATGGGGGCGGCGCCTTACTCATGCGACCTGACGCCGCTCGAGCCCAAGATCGCCCACTTCACCATTTTAGGCAGGACGAGGAGGGTCGTCAGTGTGCTCTACCGGCTCTGCGAGCTCACGGACATCGGAGGATGGCCACCGATATTCGGCGGCCTGAGCATCCCATATGTGACAATACCAACGAACAACAGGATTGGAATCACAATCGGCGGGACCAGGTATTTCACGGTCTCTTTCTTATTAGAGAAGCTGCTCGGCGCCGTGGTTCGCGCCGCACTACAATTTACCGAAAAGTATGGCCGCCGCCAGGGTAAGGGAGACGAGCAACATTATGGCGAGAAGGTATCTCTTACCTCCCGCATTGGCCGGCTCTCGATCGGGCGAGGCCGCATGCTCGTGCATTGGCAGGAGCCCTGCCAATCGCCGGGCAACGGCCGCATCGTCCAATCGTGGCAATCGACCGACGGACAATCGAGCGATCATTGGCGCGAGCGCCTCAGCCGCGAGGACCTTCGGCAAAGCTGCAAGCCTGGCGGCCTCGTCCCAGGGGTCTACACCAAGTCGCGTCAACGCCGAGATCACACTTAGCGGCATCCCATTTGGTTCATCGCCGACCGCGGCGAAAAGAAAGTCATTCAGATCTGAATGGAGCAGAGAAAATCGAGCGGATAGCGTCATGATCGTGCACCCTCCAAGTCAAGACGCACGACATCCTCGGATAGTTTCCCATCGTCAACGCTGTCGATTTTGATGCAGATTGTAGTATGCCGCCAGTCAACCCACGGACCTATGTGCCAAACACCGATCTTTCCGCTTTCCAGAAGCTTGTTCAGCCGAGTGGCAAGCCGACCGACACCGAAGATCCCGCCAGTGATGGCAAATGTGACCGCACAATCGGCTGCCACCGGCGCAGCGATACTAATGGTGCGCCGCTCGCAGGGGCTAAATTGCTGCGTTGCCTTGTCCAGATCGGTCATGTATATCCCGGGTGGGTTTGATTTGGCGTACCTCGGTGTCAGGATGCGACTTGCCCCTGAAAATACCGCTACGATTTCCGGCCCTGAGGGAGGGCTCATCTTGGAGCTGGCTGCAGTCTCGGCGAGCGACACTCAGTCGGACGAAACTCAACTGGCCCCTGCGTATCGAGCGCGGCAGTTGCCTTTCGATCCCCTTAGGTCACGCGGCCGAGTTTCTCCGCACATGCGTCGGCTACGGCCGAATTCGGCGTAGCGCTCCCAGGCATGGTCGCCCAGCCGCCCTTCTCGATAAACGAACTCTGGTCCCACGATGTGGCGACCCCTTTGAATTGGGCCAGCTTTTTCGAGGCGTCGGCTTGCGCTTCGAATTTTGCGACGCAGATTGGGGTGAGCACGGCAACGACCGCGACTTCTGCCCGCTCGTTTGCCATCCTGTCGGCGGTGCTGCCGAGCGTCCATCCGAGCGTCGAGAAGCCGACGACGGCAATCCCGACGGCGCCGACAACTGCCCCCCACACTGCTGGTTTTAACCCCGGATAAATCTTCATCTTTTTCCACCGTGACGTTGGAGAAGGGGCTTCTCCTGCTTAGCTCGACGCAAAATGGATATTGTGCGGCGAACTCGCGTCGGGTAGTTTCGGAAACTACTTAGACGACGCCCGCCACCGCTCTATTATCGCATATCGACGACAGCGCTTTTCGACCGGGCGATGATTAGCTCTCAAACCTCGTTGAGTTCGGGTGATCATTAAGCGATAGATCAGTGATGCTCGACAGCCCCCCTCACGGCGTCACGGATATGGAAAGCAAAGGATGGAGCGAGATGGCGAACGCGGCGATGGAAGACTTTGTTCGGTGGTGTGAGGGAAAACTGACGAAGTCGCGCGACCAACTTGAGCCGCTCGAATCTGGTCGGGTGCATTTCGGCACACGCCCCTTCGGAGGACGATGGGAGGACATCACGTTGCGCGAAATTAGGCGGGTGAAGGCGAACATCGCCGAGCTTGAAGCGCTCATTCTTAAATATTCAAGCTGAGTGCGGGCAGTTTAACGTCGTGCCAAGGACGAGCCGATAAGCCACCCGGCCAGGGTTCTCAAAAAGGGGCCGGACGGAGCGGGGGGCCCCGCCCGGCAAGTACCCCGAGCGATATTGGGGGGAAAAATGCTCAGGGGCTGGTCTGTTGGTATCGCCGATTTTCCGTCCCAGGTAGGTTCGGAAACTACTCATGCGGCTGGCAGGAGCGGGCGAATCGGCAAGGGCCGTTGTCACAACTCGGCCCCGGGGACCGCACCTCGCCGATCGGTGGTCTGCGACCCATATGTTCACCGGAGCCAGCCCCAATGGGGGTCCGTGGTTTCTCAATCACGATCTTGCCACGGGGCACGTGCCTATTAGGCATGAAGCGGTCAATCGACCGATATCGACATCGGCGCATTCCTCAATCGAGGGCCGCGAAACCCCGAACACCAAGCGTTCTTGCACCTGATTGGGACGCTGGTCGAGGGTAGCTCTGTTGCCTAAGTCTCCTGCGCTGCCGGTGTTCAGCACGCGCCATGTTGACGTGCATTCCCCTGGCAAACCGCGACCAGAGGCGCGGTACCGGTACGTCGCCGGTCGGGCGGGTTCAATTCGACCAATATCGGTCGACATAAACAAACGCCTATTCGAAGCTGGCGACACCAGAGGCATGCAACTAACTGGCTGAGAGCGACCAAACAAATCGCCCGTTATTGCACTGAGTGGTTGAGCGGAACCCGGCCATCGAACGTCTCGCCGAGACCGTCACAATGCGCCGCCAGCTCTGCGACGAGCATATTGTGGTGGAAAGCCAGGCCAGCCAACTCGAAGACGCGCTGCTGCAGCGCATTGCTAAGCGGCGCCTCACCAGGATAAAGGCCGATATCGTTCTGCTCGACAAGCGTTTGGCCGAGTTGATCGCAGCCCAGCCAGACCTTGTCCAACGCTTCCGACTGCTGTGCTCGATGCCCGGCGTCGGCGCCACCCTCGCCTATACCTTGCTGGCCTTGCTGCCCGAACTCGGGCAGATCGGCCGGAAGCAGATCGCCGCGCTGGTCGGCGTGGCTCCGTACGACTTCGATAGCGGCAGGTTCCGTGGGCAGCGCCACATCTATGGCGGTCGCATAGCGGTCTGCAACACGCTCTACATGCCAGCCCTGGCGCGTTCCGGTTCAACCCGGTGCTGCGCACCTTCCACCATCGCCTCGTTGCCGCGGGCAAGAAGCCAAAAGTCGCGATCGTTGCAGTCATGCGCAAATGCTCACCACTCTTAACGCCATGCTCCGGGATGGTAACAGCTGGACCGACGGACACTCTGGCCGGCACACCGTGCCGGCCATCTGACGGGCTCAGCGCCCCAGGCCCAAACGAACACAGTTGCTCGCCCGTTGCCCCGCGCCCCGCGAAGGTCCCTTGACTGAACCGACAGCGGACGCTCGGCCTCGGCCGCAGGAGCGCGTCCCCACTCCAGCCATTCACGGGAGAGCTTGAGGAAGGACCGCGCTGGGTGGCGTGCTAGCGTAGTTGCTGCGGCAGGTCGATGCCATCTTCGCGCCCAAGGCGGTAGTTCCGCCGAATCTCCCTTATCTTCAAAGCGGACGTTTCGCTTTTGTGGTATCAGCCGATTTGGATAATCCTGGCGGCCATCCTTACCATCCCTATCACCACACCTCGACCCGTTTGCCGCGCCGCCATGAACACGCACACCGGAGGACACCCCATGACCAAATATTTGCACACCATGATCCGCGTAAGTTCGCTGGAGGACACGATCGCCTTCTTCGAGGTGCTCGGCCTGCGCGAGATCCGCCGCCGTCCGGACGAGAAAGGCCGCTATACCAACGTGTTCCTCGCCGCCCCTGGCGACGAGGCTGCTGCCGTGGAACTCACCTACAATTGGGATCCCGAGCCATACACCGGCGGCCGCAATTTCGGACATCTCGCATATGCCGTGGACAACATCTACGACACCTGCAGCGCCTTCATCACCCGCGGCGTGACGATCAACCGCCCGCCGCGTGACGGCCGTATGGCCTTCATCCGCACGCCGGACGGCATCTCCATCGAGCTACTGCAGGCCGGCGAGGCGCTGCCGCCTGCCGAACCCTGGACCAGCATGGCTAACACCGGTTCATGGTAGAGCGTGAAGCCTCTGGCGTGGATTGGATCGTGGCGCTGCTGGAGTGAAGGAAGACCGGGGGCCCTGCCCTGCACCTGCGCTCGACCGCGAACTGGTCGGCGGGGTGCTGGCGGTGATCAAACAGTTCGCCGAAGATGGCATGACGACGGTGCTGGTGACCTACGAGATGCCGTTCGCCCGCGATGTCGTCGAGTTCATGGCCGATGGCGCACGGCCGTGTAGGGCCGCTGAAAACCCTGTTCGTCAACCCGCAATCCGACCGCCTGCGCGCCTTTCTGCGCCGTTATCACGAGGCTTACGTGTTCTGACCTTCGCCTATTGTGCACAAGCGGGTTGATTGCGCACTCTATCCACAAATGCCACGCGGGTCGGCCCGCCCGCCTCGAGTGGAGGAGACAAAAGATGTCGCTATCCCAACAGACGCCGCGAAGCATCGAAATCGTACCGCTGACTCTGCATATCGGTGCGGAAATCCGCGGTGTCGATCTGACCAAGCCGTTGCCCCCGCAGCAAGTGAAGGAGGTGCGCGACGCCTTCCTGAAATGGAAGGTCGTCTTCTTTCGCAACCAGCATCTCGATCATGCACAGCAGGTCGCGATGGCGCGGCAATTCGGCGAGCCGACGATCGGTCACGCTGTGCTCGGCCATCTCGACGACTATCCCGAAATTTATTCGGTCGCCAAGAACCGGCTCGCCAACGAAAACCGCAAGGCGCCAATGGTGACGCCGTGGACCGGCTGGCATGCCGACATCACCGCTGCGGTCAACCCGCCGATGGCCTCGATCCTGCGCGGCGTCACGATCCCGCCCTACGGCGGCGACACGTTCTGGACCAACTTGAACGCCGCCTATACGGCGCTATCGCCGACCATGCGCGCCTTTGTCGACGGGCTGCGCGGCATCCACCAATTCGGCAATCGCGGTGAGGCCAGCCGCAGCGACGAGTACAAAGATCGTGTGCAGCGGCGCACGCTTGAAAGCGAGCACCCGATCGTGACCGTGCATGCCGAGACCGGCGAGCGCATCCTGTATGTCAGCCCGTCATTCCTCAAATCGATCGTCGGGCTGACGCCGCGCGAAAGCCAGAAAATCCTCGAAATCCTGTGGGAGCACATCACGCGCCCCGAATACACCGTGCGCTTCAAGTGGAATGAGGGCGACATCGCGTTTTGGGACAATCGCTCGACGGTGCACCTCGCGCCAACCGACATCTTCGAATCCGATTTCGACCGCCAGCTCTACCGGGTGACGCTGGTCGGCAAGCCCCTGGTCGGCGTCGATGGGGAGCCATCGAAATCAATAGAAGGCGTGCCGATCCTGTCGGCGGCAGAAGAGCTAAAGATGTTGGCAGCGGCGGAATAACCTCAAGGTAACCGCGCCAATCGGGACAAGCCTAGCGAACGATCGAAGGTCCGCGTGCCAGCAGAAACCGGTTGTTCGAAATGGCGATAGTGACTGGCTTCGGTTGCCGCTTTGCTGTCCTCGTCGCCTCGGACCAGCATCGGAAGCGGAGCGGGCGGTAAGATGCCTTCGCCCGTGCTATGCTGTTCGTCATAAAAAGGAGGGGAACCCATGAAGGGTTGGATGATGCTTGTCGCGGGGCCCGATTTGGAAATCGGCCAAAATCTGCGTAGACGTATCGTCGCGGCTGCCGTCAATGATTCTGACGAAGCCTTCGCCGTCGCCCGCGAGACCGTCCCTGGGGGTACGCCGACATCTGTCGGCCCATTGACGGAAGATAGCGTCGCTGATCTTGGACTGAAACTCGGGAAGGGCCGAGTACTTGGGACCTTTTGAACTGCGGGCGGCTGATGCCGAGGGTCCCGCTGATACAAAACGGGCAGACCCTCAGGTGTCTGCGGTCGAATAGCCCATGCATATTAATCCCCGTCGTAGATGACGGACTGATGTGAGGAAGGCCTGGAACGAGCCATGAAAGAAAACAGCATACGGCGGGCGGTGCGCGAAGGACGAGCGGCGCTGGGCACCGGGCTCAAGGAGTTCGCATCACGCGGCGTTCCTTGGCTCATCGAGCAGGCCGGCTTCGATTACTGCGCGATCGACCACGAACACGGGGCGTTCGACATGGAAACGATCGCCAATCTGGCGAGCTGGTTCCAGGCCACGAACGTCACGGCCATCGTTCGGATCCACAAGTCGTTCGCGCATCTCATTCCCGGCATTCTGGATCAGGGCATCATGGGCATCCAGGTGTCCGAGGTGGAAACCGCCCAAGAGGCGCACGCGATCGTCCGCTTGGCAAAGTATCCGCCGATCGGGAACCGGGGCATCTCCGGCCAGGGGCCGCACACCGGATACAAAAGCTACGGCGCCCGCCACGCCACCGAATACGCGCCGTGGGCCAACGAGAACATCATTATATGCCCTTCGATCGAGTCGCTCGAGGGCCTGGAGAATGTCGAGGAGATCGCGACGGTCGAAGGGATCGACATGATCGCGTATGGGCATTCCGACCTGAGCGCACAGCTTGGGGTTCACCTCGACCTCGAGCACCCGACTTTCAAAGCGGCGGTGCGGCGGATCGCGGCGGCATGCAATGCCCACGACAAGCTCGCTCGAGGATCGGCGGAGACCGAGGCACAGATCGAGGAATATTGGCAGCTCGGGTGCAAGGTGCTGAACCTGCCGGGGAACGATGTGAGCACGTATCTTGACGGGATGAAAACGCGCGCGGGCCGTGCACATGCCCGGCTGAAGTCGATTGGGGTACCGACCCCATAAGGAGACGGCTCGAAGGATCTTATCAAACGAAATCATCGCCAAACTCGATGAGTTAGGCGAAGAAAATTGTTTTGGCATGGAAGGTTGGCGTCACACGTTCAGCCTCGAATATTAACCCTGCCCCCGGAAGGAAATCCCTTAGTAGACGGTTAAGCGAAATAAGCAGCATCTTGTCGCTCTCAGCCGCAAGATGAACTCTGAACACTCGATAGGACGCACCTGGAAGAGGACTGCTAAATCAGGCAGCCAGCGGAAAGGCGGTTTTCGGCGCATCTTGCCCGTTGCCGTGCGTCCCAGCGAAGGTCTTTTTACCGAAATCCACAACCGGCGCTCAGCCTTGATGGCGGGAACCGCTCTTCATGCCCTTTACCACAAGACGCTCCTCGACATTGTGAAGCCGGTCCTTGCCGAAGAAGATTTCGTCGCCGACAAAAAAGGTCGGGGACCCGAACGTGCCGCGTTCGACCGAGCGCTGTGTATTGGCGAGCAGGTGCTGCTTGGTTTCGGGGTCCTGCACCAGTTCCTCAAAGCGAGGAGCATCGAAACCGGCTTCCAGCAGGGTGGCCCGCCACACCTCAGGATCGTCCATTTTTTTCGGCTCGGACCACATCAGCCGGTACATTTCGTCGACATAGCCCGCGAATACGCCGAGCCTTTGCGCCGCGACGGCGCCGCGCATGAGCGTCAAGGTGTTGACCGGGAAGAATGGGGTGCGCCGATAGTTGTTGATTCCATAGCGCTGCAGGAAGCGCTCCGTCTCGAGGCGCTCGTATTCCGGCTTGTTCTTGATGCCGGCGAACGCCTCTGCCGGTGAGCGGTTGCCGGTCAGCTTGAAGACGCCGCCCAACAACACCGGCACATAATCGAATTTCGCCCCGGTTCGCCGCTCGATCTCCGGGATCACCCGATGCGCCAGATAGGCGTTGGGGCTGCCGAAATCGAAGTGAAATTCGACCTGCGTCATGGCTCACCATCTTTTCGCCGAAGGGCCGGATCTCGCGCTCGAACGACCAGGCGTCGCGCGGCTCTTGATAAATCTGCCAGTAGGTATCGGCGACGGCGTCCGGCCGCATCAGCCGGCCGGGGTCAAGATTGGCGAGCGCTGCTTCGCCTTCCCGTGCCTTGATCCGCTCGCGCACCCATTGGGTATCGACGCCAGCGTCGATGATCAGATGAGCGACATGAATACCCTTGGGGCCGAGCTCGCGCGCCGCGCTCTCGGCGATCGCGCGTAGACCGAATTTTGCGCTGGCGAACGCGGCGTAGCCGATCCCGCCGCGCAGGCTGGCGGTGGCGCCGGTGAAGAACAGGGCGCCACGGCCGCGCGGCAGCATCAGTCCCGCCGCCTCGCGGCCGGCGAGAAACCCGGCGTAGCACGCCAGTTCCCAGACCTTGCGAAACACCCGCTCGGTGGTCTCGATCAGCGGGAAGTTGACGTTCGCCCCGATGTTGAAGACGCAGACCTCAAGCGGCGCCGTTGTGTCGGCGTCGCGTAGGAAAGCCACCAGGTCATCCGCCCGGCGCGCATCGAGCGAGCGACCGACGATCCGTCCGCCCGTCGCCTCGATCTCGGCGACCAGCGGCGCCAGCTTCTCGCCGTGCCGTCGTCCCGCAAAGACGACAAAACCTTCTGTGGCGAACTTCTTGGCGATGGCGGCGCCGATATAGTCGCCGGCCCCGATCACCGCCACCGACATGTTCCTCGCTTCCACGGCGGCCCTTCTCCTCGGTCAGAAGGTCTCCACCCACGGCCGCATCTCGATCTCAAGCGACCAGGCGCTGCGCGGCTGGCGCAAGATCGCGAGATAGGTCTGCGCGATCGCGTCGGGATCGAGCGTGCTGTCCGGCCGCTCGTTCGGGTCCGGCCGCCGGGTGCTGCGCACGCCGCCGTCGATCACGAAATGCGCGACGTGGATGCCCTTCGGTCCCAGCTCTCGCGCCGTACTTTGCGCCAAACCGCGCAACGCGAACTTGCCCATCGCGAACGCAGCGGAATGGGGGTACCCCTTGACGCTGGCACTCGCGCCGGTCAAGAGGATCGCGCCGCTGCCGCGCGGGATCATCTGACGCGCTGCTTGCTGAATGACTAGAAACGCACCAAAGGCGGAAATTTCGACTGCCTTTCGCACCGCCTCGGGGTCGAGTTCGGCAATCGGGCCGTGCGCCCGTGCGCTGGCGTTGTATATCACGACATCGGGCGTTCCGAGCCGCCCATCGGCGTCCTCGAACAGATGTGCGACCGCTGCAGGCGACGAGGCGTCGACGGCGAAGCGCTCGGCCCCGATCTCAGAGGCAAGCGGTCCCAATTTGTCAATGTCTCGGGCCGCGATGCCGATTTTGAGCCCAGCCGCCGCGAGGCTGCGGGCGACCGATGCGCTAATCCCGGGACCTGCTCCGACGATCAGCGCGGCGCGATAAGGAATGACTGTCACGAGCATCTCCTGAGGCTGGGTCTCGACGGGGCATCACTTGGCTGCCCGCATCCGCGGAGATATAGGAGCATATACTCTCAAATCAACGCGCGTGACCCGGCTTTGTCAATCCGATGGCTCGCCGCGTCCGATCCTCGGCTGATTCTCGGATGTGTCCGTCGGCTATGAAAGCCCAGAGGCTCGGTAGAGATTTCGCCGTGGGCGGCTGCGATCGGAATATAGGCGGGGAGATTTCGCATTGAACGGCCGCTGGGCTGGACCCGCCGGCCGACGCTTCAGGAGGGCTGCCGCCGGGTTATTCGGCCGCTTTGCTCACCGTCCCGATTCGGCGTAGTCGATCGTACCTTTGTCGCCCGACACCTCAGGCGGCAAATCGTAGAAGACCTCGGCGCCGGAGCCGTTGGATCGACGACGGAGGGGCTGTGGGTCGTCCCGTGATTGACCCGGTGCTCGAATTTGACGCCCTTCGCAGTTAGATAGGCCAAAAGTCGTCGTCTGCAGCGGTTTTGCCATCGCGGCCCGACAGCGGCAATTTGGATCGGATGATCAAGGAGACGGACGATGGAACACCGGATCGTGTCGCGCGAGGAATGGATCGAGGCGCGCAAGTCGCTGCTCGCCAAGGAAAAAGAATGGACGCGGCGGCGCGACCGGCTGAGCGCCGAGCGGCGTGGGCTGCCCTGGGTCAAAATTGATAAGGAGTACGTTTTCGAAGGCCCGGATGGGCGGGAAACGCTCGGCGACCTCTTTGCCGGACGCAGTCAGCTGGTGATCAAGCATTTCATGCTGGGGCCCGGATGGAAGGAACCGTGCGTGGGCTGTTCCTTCGAATCCGACCATATCGATGGCGTGGTGGTGCATCTCGAGCACCACGACGTCTCCTACGTCGCGGTGTCGCGCACATCCTACCCTGAGATCGCGGCGGTGCGCGAGCGGATGGGGTGGCGGTTTCGGTGGGTGTCGTCCTTTGGCAGTGACTTCAACTTCGACTTCAGTGTGTCGTTAATGCCGGAGCAGATTACCGCCGGCCAGGCCACTTACAACTACCAGACGGGCGCGGCACCGATGGAGGAAATGTCGGGCCGCAGTATTTTCTACAAGGACGAAAGCGGTGCGATCTTCCACACCTATTCGTCATTTGCGCGCGGCGGTGAGGTGATGCTCAGTACTTACGCGCTGCTCGACGTGACGCCAAAGGGGAGGAACGAGAAAAGCAACCTGACCGATTGGGTGAAACTCCACGACCGCTACGAGGCGGGCGGCCAATGACGGGAGTACCGCCCTCGCTCGGTCCTCATGCCAATCTCGGGCAGGCGGAGGCGCACGCCTATGTGGCCCTTGTGTTCCGCCTTCGTCTCGTTCAGCACCTTTCTTAAGCCTGACCCAAAGTTTGCACGACCTTCTCTCCGGCGGCAGAGAGTTGAATGGTACGGCTTGTCTGCCCTCAGCTCCTGAAATGCCTTGTGCCTGGCAGATGCGCTTACTCTAGAGGTCGAGGTGTGGCGCGGTGGCCGCAGTTCGAACATATCGGTTCCCGCCACCTTCGTCTGGCGGCAGGTTCGGCCATGGCTCCGTTTGTCCACACTCATCGTCGGACCGGGCAGGCTGATTTGGTGGGTGGCGCAGCATTGCTGGGGCGTGCGCGGGCTTTGGTCGGGCTCGGCTATGAGGGCGACTTGGCCATCCCGCAAGCGCGTGTGGAATACGGGGTCATCGAAAAGATTCCGCCCTAGTAGCGGCGGCAACATAAGGGGCCGGAGCGGTGACATCGAAAACTGCGGCGCGAGTTAGGCCGTCGGTGAGATCGCTGATAAAGGCGCTGTAATTGCGCTCGATCATCGCGACGCTGGTGTCGTTTATGCGACGACGCGCACCGGTGCGCCACGCAGGATCTGGCGCACGATGCTCGAATGTCTGAGCGCGTGCATTGTCACTCCGTTCCGGGATGCGCGGGTGCCACTCGCCCGGTACCGGCCGGATCACTACGCCGGGGTTAAGCTGACCGCAATCGACGCGCATCGTGCAGCGGAAGCGGCGGCCGACCTCGAACGTCGATTCGATGATGGTGTTGCGCGCCAGGCGTGGCGGCACCGGCTCGAAATAGGTGACTTTGCGGGGCGGGCTGCGGCGGGCCATTCCGTTCCTCCTCGTTCGGTCAGGATGCGGGCGCAAGATTCCCCTATTCTATACTGACAGAACTCCTGCGTGCATCGGCATTGGCCCGGCGACAAGAGGCTAGTGGGGGGTAGACGATGAAGGTGCTTCTGACAGGAGGGTCGGGGGATCTCGGCCAGACCCTCGTTCCTAGGCTGCTTGGCAGGGGTGATACGCCCGTCACTCTCGATGTCGGTGCGCCACGGGCTTTGCAACAGGGAGCGGTGTTCATCCAGGGATCCATTCTCGACCGGCCGCAGTTGCCGGAAATATTTCGCGGTTGCGATTGCATCGTTCACATCGCCGCGTGGCACGGCATCCACGAGGATCGAGGCGAGAAAAATGCCTATGATTTCTTTGACCTGAATGTGCGCGGCACCTTCGAGGTCTTCGAAGCCGCCGCTTCGCTCGGCATCGACAAGATCGTCTTCATTTCCACAACCAGTGTGTATCGGCCGGATTCACGGTACGGCGGCAGCAAGATCCTGGCCGAAGCGATTGCCGAGGATTATCGAAAACACCGTGACACAAATGTGATCACCCTTCGCCCGCGAGGCTTTATTCCGTATTGGAACCGCGAGGCGTACGCCAGCTATCGCGACTGGGCCCGGTGGTTCTGGAAGGGAGCGGTGCACATCGACGATGTTGCCGCGGCGGTTATCTTGGGCCTGGACCTCATTTCGCGGCAGCACATTGAACAGCAGCTCGTCCTGACACTCGACAGCGCCTACGAATACACCGATGCCGATCTCGCTGATTGGGATGCCGAAGGGCCGGGTTCGACATTCAGAAAACACTACCCCGAATATTACGATCTGGCGCTCTCCTATGGGCTCGATCCCGCCTTGAAGCCGACCAAGCTCGATATTTCCCAGACGGTGCGCTGGCTCGGCTACAAGCCGTCCTACAGCCTGGCGAGCTTGTTATCGGAACTGGCAGCCTATGGCGACAGCGGACCGCCGCGACTTCCCGAGGCGTAGCAAGGCCCATGCTCCGGCGTACCAACCCCTCCCCGCTCCCGGCATGGCACCACCGGTAGCGCCCCGCTCGCACGCAGGCCGGCCTGTTTTGCCGGACTTGTCCAGGAGAAGAGCCAGGATCAGCTGGACCTGCAGGCTTGCCATCGGGTGCGGTCGCGATTGGTCTCCCGGCGAACAGCGACGATCAATCAAATTCGCGCCTTTCTGATCGAGCAAAGCATCGCCGTCAGGACCGACCCGCGCGCCCTCCGCAATTCGCTCTTCGCGATATTGGAGAACCGAAAGGACGAGATTTCGCCCCGAACGGTCAGGCTGATCCGCGATCTTTATGAAGACTGGTGCTGCCTGGACGAGCGTATCAAGACCGTCACCGGCGAGATTGAAGCCCTCAGCCGGGCCGAAGCCAAGTGCCGCCAGTTGATGAGTGTCCCCGGGATCGGGCCGCTGATCTCGACCGCCATGGTGGCGGCGATCGGCAGCGGCGAGGCTTTCGAGCGCGGGCGCGATTTTGCCGCCTGGCTAAGTCTCGTGCCGCGACAATACAGCACCGGCGGCCGGTCTATCCTTGGCCGCATTTCCAAGCGGGGCAGCAAGTATCTGCGCACGCTGTTGATCCAGGCGGCGAAGGTTCTTCTGATGCGCCCGCACAACTGGGCCCGATATAGCTTCGGCCCGTGGCTCAACTCGGCGTCCGAGCGGTTGCACCGGAACAAGCTCGCCGTCGCATTGGCCAACAAGCTCGCGCGCATCGCCTGGAGCGTGCTGCGCAACGACAAGGCCTTCGATACCCACCTCGAGGTGGCGGCGATCTAACCGCCGCGATCTCGACCAAGTTCGCGATTGAGGAGATGCAGTGGAACGGATCGATAGACGCACCCTGAATCTGGCGACCCTAATGGCTGCGCGGCAGTCTGTCCGCTAATGAGATCAAAGGTGCGTGCGTATTCCCATCAAGGCCACGGCCCGCGCGCCGATCAACAGGCCGGATACATACCAGCGACTTCCGACAGCACCCCCTCACTTGCGAACGGCAGCCGGTCCATTCATGTAGGGGCATGACCGCGTACGCGGCATCATCATCCATCGACTGCAGAGCGCCGACAGCCGCCATTGCGATCGATCTGCGCTTGGCGTGAACCGCCACAGTGGCATCACACGACCGGGTGGCAGCGGTCGGGTGCAGAACAGCTTTGCTCGCTCGGCATAGCGTAATCCGCGTTTGCGGTCGCATGCTGCGGGGCGAAAAGCGCGAAGACGGGAGGAGGGCTCGGCTATGCATGACATCGTCATCCGCGGCGGCACCATCGTCGACGGCACTGGTGCTGCGGCGTTCACCGGCGACGTCGCAATTGACGGCGAGCGGATCGCCGCGGTCGGCGGCGAAGCTGGGCCTGCTCGGCGGGTCATCGACGCCGACGGGATGCTGGTAACGCCGGGCTGGGTCGATGTCCACACCCATTACGATGGCCAGGCGACCTGGGACCCGATCCTGGCGCCGTCCTCCTGGCATGGAGTGACAACGATCCTGTTCGGCAATTGCGGCGTCGGTTTTGCGCCGGTGCGGCCCCACCATCGCGCCGCATTGATCGATCTGATGGAAGGGGTCGAGGATATACCGGGCCCGGTTTTGGCCGAGGGTCTCAAATGGGATTGGGAAAGCTTTCCCGATTTTCTCGACGTCCTCGACCGCATGCCGCGGACGATCGATGTCGCGGCGCAGATCCCGCATCATCCGCTGCGCGTCTACGCCATGGGCGACCGCGCCATCCGGCGCGAACGGGCGACCGGCGATGACATCGCACTGATGCGTCAATTGACACAACAGGCGGTGCGGGCCGGCGCCTTTGGCTTTACGACATCGCGCACCAACGCGCACAAGACGACGCAGGGCGAAATGGTACCGGGCCGCTTTGCCGAGATCGAGGAATTGACCGGGATCGGCGGCGGGCTAGGTGAGCTCGGCGCCGGCGCCTTCGGGATGAACAGCGATTTCGAGGACGAAGCGGCCGAGTTCCAATGGATCACCCGGCTGGGCCTCGATACCCGCCGCCCAGTGTGGTTCTTGCTGACCGACCGGCCGACCGATCCGCAGCGCTGGCGGCGGATCATGGCCGGCGTCCGCCAGGCCCGCGCTGCCGGTGCTTCGGTCACGGCGCAGATCGCCGGACGGCCGGTCGGCGTGATTCTCGGCATCGCGACTTCGCTAAATCCGTTTTCGATCCGCGAACGCTACAAGCCGCTTGAAAGTCTGCCGTTCGCCGACCGCATGGCGCGATTGCGCGACCCGGCATTGCGTCAAGCGATTATCGAAGACCGGCCGTCGGCGGCGCTGATGAGCCGGCTGGGCCCGCTGATCCAGCTGGTCGCGACACGCTGGGACCGCATGTATGTCATGGGCAACCCGCCCGATTACGAACCGCGGGCCGAGACCAGCGTGGCGGCAATCGCGGCGCGCACCAATCATTCGCCAGATGAAGTCGCTTACGACTATCTGACCGAGAGTGCCGGCAATTTCCTGTTCTTTCCGGTGACCGGCTATGCGCAGGACGATCACGAACCGATCCGTGAAATGCTGACCGACCCCGCGACATTGCTCGGGCTCGGCGACGGCGGCGCGCATGTGGCCCAGATCGTCGACGCCAGCATGCCGAGCTACATGCTGACCCATTGGGCGCGCGACAGGAGGCGCGGCCCCGGTCTGCCGCTCGAATTCATCGTCAAACGCTTGACCAGCGAGACCGCCGATTTCTTCGGGTTTGTCGATCGCGGTCGGTTGCAGCCGGGCAAGCGCGCCGACGTCAACGTGATCGACCACCAGCGGCTGCAATTGCATCCGCCGGAAATCGTCGCACGACCTGCCGGCCGGTGGCAAGAGGCTGGTCCAGCGCGCTGACGGCTATGCTGCGACCTTGGTTGCCGGCACCGCAGTGTTCGAGCGGGGCGAGCACACCGGCGCTATGCCCGGACGCCTCGTCCGCCGCGGTCTGTAAACCCCTCTACGAAGGCTTACGACCCGCGCACGTCGGCCCGTGCTATCGGGCGCGGATCGACCCGCCCTGGTAACATAGGGGAGCGGCATCCGCTGAGGCCGCGGCTCCTCGCAAGCCCACCCCACGGATCGATCCACCCCATGAACGCGTCTCGCTCCGGGTCCCTGGCGTCTTTGTACGTCGCCGGGCCGTTCAGCATGGGTTATGTCGATTTCTACACCTTTCTGATCCCGCTTTACGGCCTGTCGCTGGGGTTCGACGCCTCCCGGATCGGGATCCTGGTCGGCGCCCGTTCGATCGTCGCCATGTTCCTGTCGATCCATATCGGCGTTTTGATGGACCGGTTCGGCACCCGCAAAGTCACCCTGTTTTTTGTCTGGATGGGGATGGCTTTGGCACCCCTGTTTCCGTTAGTGCCGTGGTTCTGGACCCTGCTTCTCCTGCAACTGATCAACGGCGCCGCCGTTTCGTTCGCCTGGTCTGGCGCGCAGACCCTGATTGCCCAGCTTGCCGAGGGCGATGCGCGATATCTCGGCAGGTTCACGTTCTTCGCCCGGCTTGGCTCGACGACGGCGCCGATCCTCGGTGGCGCTGTTTGGGATTTCGGCGGTGCGTGGCCAGCTTATCTCGTGGGCACCGCGTGGGGCGGGGTGCTGACAATCGCGTTGCTGCGCGCTCCGGAGGCGGAGTTCTTCGCGCCGCCACGACAGGAAGGGACAGGTCGAGCGCGGTTCCGGGCCCGCGATGCCTGGCCTCGAGTCTCGGATTATCTCAACTCGATCATGCTGATCGCCATTCCAGCGATTGCGCTGTCCATGGCGATCATGTCGATGCGAAACTCGACATACAGCATCCAGACGTCGGTCTATGTTGTTTACCTTCACCGCGTGGGGCTCGTCGGCACGACCATTGGCGTCCTGTTCGCCGTCGCCGAGATCGCAAGTGGGTTCGGGGCGCTCTTTGCCGGGCGGGCGATGCGTCTGGGCGATGCGCAGCGCACGATGCTCAGCGGGACCGCGCTATCGATCCTGCTGATTGCAGTGACGCCGCTTTTGGGCGGGATCTTTGCGTTTCTGCTGTTGTTCCAGATCGCGCGCGGCTGGCTGGAAGGGGTCATCCAGCCGGTTGTCTTGTCGGTGCAAGCGCGGGCGGTCGGCCGCCATCAGCAGGGCGCGGTGGTGGGCCTGCGTCAGACCGGTCAGCGGCTTACCTCGATCATGATCCCGCCCCTGATGGGCGGCATCGCGGACCGTTGGGGTGTGAGCGAAAGCTTCTTTATTCTTGGCACTCTCATGTTGCTGCTGTGCGTGCCGCTAGCACTGATCATCCGCCGCTTCGCGCGACTTAGATCCGCGGAGGAACTGCATGCCCGCGGCATAGGGAATTGAGCTCGCAAAAATCGAGCGCAGGCTGACGATGGGCATCCCGACGAAATGGCACCGCCAGCGCTGGAGGGGTAAGTCCGTATGTCAGAGCCTAGACTAGGTCGATCATACGCGGATATTTGTGCGGAGATGTCTCTTTCTGAGGAGCTCGCCATGAAGCAGGCGATCGCGGTCGAACGCGTCGACCATATCGGCATCCGCGTGCGCGATCTTAATCGCGCGCTGCAATTCTATCGGCTCCTGGGGTTCGATCTGTCGCACCGGGCCGAAGGCGACGACGTAGCAATTGTCCGCAACGAAAACGGCGTCGAACTGAATCTGATCTTCAACGCAGATGCGGGTGAGCCGAACACGAATGTGCTGATGGACGTTCCAGATAAATACCCCGGCTACACGCATATAGCGCTTCGCGTCGGATCCATTCCGGCCACGATTGCCGCCCTGAAAGCCAACAATATCGCGATCACGCAGGGCCCGGTCAGCTTCGGCGAAAGCGGGCAGGTCTCGGTTTTCGTCCGCGATCCGGATCGCAACGTCATCGAGTTGCGCGGCCGCGATCAGGATATCGTCGAGGGCGTTACCCGCTACGTGCCATAGGAGGCGGCCCTGTTTCCCAGGCGCGGCGGTTGGCGATGCGGTCATCATGCTCGGCTGCCAGATCGAGCGCGGCCTAAAACACAGCAGCCGTCGGTTCACCGTCGCCGGCGCCATTTTTGTTGCTATATCGTAACGCCACTTTCGGAGATCGCGGATGCGAGCAGGGCAACATCCTTGGTCAACAGGGTCGCCGACAATTGGATGCGGATACGCTCGACGTTTCCGATGTCTCCGCCACGCGTTGTCAAATCGGCCTTGTAACGATCGATCACTTGGGAAACCGTGATCGGATTATCAGGACCATCAGCGTTACCCTCTGTGCTCGCGAGTGTCCGAGTTCGGTCTTGGGCCTGCCAGAAATTCAGGACCGCGCTGCCGTCCGCATACACAAAGTCGTCGGCGGCGGCGATTGCCCTTGTCCGACTGCCCCGTTTTCCGTTCGCAACACGCGAGACCCAGGTTCCCGAGTTTGGTTGCGTCGGTAGCCGAGGTCTATTCCCGGGCCAATCTTCACAAAGTCTGGTTTCTTTGCGATCGGCAGCTTAAGCCGAGATGTCCGCTTTTCATGCAGTGCGGCGCTGGTCCTTCGTGCCAAACCATGGTTCCTCATAGGCGAGGAGCGCGGCTCTGCTAGCGCTCCCTCTGGTGTCCGGCTAGTGTCCTGCCGACGGGCGTGGATCGTTATGGACACGAACGGATGATATTCCGAGAGAGTCGATGGTAAACAATTCCTTAGATAAACACCCCTGGACGTTTGTAGACTGTCGAAGCCTGTCGATTATGCCCTCACGGCAGCAACACCGGTTCGAAGCCGGTGGGGGACGCCACAAGATCCAACGACCGACGAACACCCGGCCTACACCATGCCCAACTCATATCCAATGTGGTCTATCTGATCTGATTTCCGGTCGGGGGCATCGAGCACGCAGCGAACCGTTCCCGGGAGCAAGAACAGATTTGGGTCGCAACGGGCGTGTGAGGGGCGGATCGGGAGAAAGGCATCGCCGAGCATGGTAACGCTGGCCAAATTGGAAGAAGTAGGCACCACGCGCGCGCCGGCGGAGACGGATCTTGTCGAATGGTACTTCGAGCAAGGCTGGACTGACGGATTGCCGGTGGTGCCGCCGACCCGCGGCCGGGTCGACGAATTCGTAGCAGCACTTGGCGGCGAACCACACCTCGTCGAGTGCAAGGTGCCGCCGAGGCATGGCAGCCTGACCCGGGAAGTGCTTGCGATCAACATGATAATGGCCGGCTGCAAGCCTGAATACGCGGCTGTCGTCCGCGCGGCGATGTTGGCGTTGACCGCGAAGACGTTCAACTTGAACGGGGTGCAGGCGACGACGCACATGGCCGCACCGTTGCTGATCGTCAACGGCCCGGTGGCGCGCACCATCGGCATGAATGGCGACTGCAACGCGTTCGGCTCCGGCAACCGCGCCAATGCCACGATCGGCCGTGCATTGCGTCTCGTGCTGCTCAATGTCGGCGGCGGCCGGCCGGGCGATCTCGACAAGAGCACCCTTGGCCACCCCGGCAAATACACCTATTGCGTCGCCGAAAACGAAGCCGCGAGCCCGTGGGCGCCCTACCACGTCGAAAAGGGTTTTGGCCCCGATGATTCGACGGTTTTCGTGCTTGCAGCCGAGCCGCCGCACAGCGTCACCAACCACGTCGCCGATGACCCTGAGGGCATCCTTGACAGCATCTGTTCAGCGATGAGCACGATCGCTAACAACAACGCGGTATCGAGCGGCCATTGCGCCGTCATCATCGGACCCGAGCACGCCCGCACGATCGCCGGGAAAGGTTGGACCCGGCATGACGTGCGCAGCTATCTGCACATGAACGCCTACAATCTGTTCTCTGAGCTGACCTTCAACGAACGCTACGGCAAGATCTACAACCGCAATCTGCCGCGCTGGTACAAGCGCGAACAAGGCTCACGGATCCCGGTCGTACCTGACCCTGATCATATTCATTTGTTTGTCATCGGCGGCGAGGCCGGCCGGTTCTCGGCTTTTATCCCCGGCTGGGGCCATATGTCGTCGCCGGTGCTGCACAGCATCGAGACCGACGCGGAGCCGCATCTAGAGCCGATCTGCGTCGACGGCACCTGCTATCTGTGAGACGGGAGATTTCAATGATGACGAGTTAACCCGATCAGACCGTCTTCGACCCGCGCGGCGTGGTCGAGGCGGAGCTGATGGCGCCGGCGCCCCGTGCTCGGGATCTGAACGGGCTGCGGCTGGGCGTGCTCGACAACACCAAATGGAATGCCAACCGGCTGTTGCGAAAAACGGTGGCGCTGCTTGGGCAGCAGGCGACACTTGCCGCGGTCAACTACTACCGCAAGGAAAGCTTCTCGAAAGACGCCGACCCGGCGCTGATCGAAACGATTGCAGCCAACAACGACATCGTGTTGACGGCGATCGGCGATTGAGGCTCGTGCACATCGTGCTGTACGCATGACGGTGTTAGTCTCGAAGCCCTGGGCCGCCCGACGGCGGTCATCGTCACCACCGAATTTCTGCACGAAGCCCGGATGCAGCGTGATGCGCTCGGCATGCCAGATCTCGCCCCGATCGTGATCGATCACCCGCTGAGCACCCTGACCGACGCGGAGATCAACCGCCGAGCGGAGCAGGCGGCGCCGCAATGCATCACCGTGTGGCGGGGCGATCGGCGATAGACCAGGAACCGTAGCGACGATCACTCTTGGGCTCAATGGAGGGTCGTGCTTCCTTCTCGGATCGTCCGCCCGACGGCCGACAAAAGATTGGCACGTTCGCCGGGGTCATTCACCGGCCATCGTCGCCACTCTCTGCCATCCCGCAAATCTGCAAAGAGACCGGTGCGGTCCTCATGAAAATGCAGAAAGGCCCTGCCTCTGACATAAAATATCCCGGGCCGCCTCTCGACGAGGTCGGTCCGGGCCCTGAGGCTCATCAGCAAATCGTTCAGGGCGTCCAATGCGCGTGCGCCAGCGTGTTTCATCGCCCGTTCCGCAATCGATCAGCGGCCTCGATCCGGGCGCGCCCAAACTTGTAGTGTAGCACTCATTGTCAGCGGCAAGTGAGGCCCGAGATGAGTGTGGAAGGCGGTTATAGCGGCCTGCGCGTGCTGGATTTGGGTCAGGGGGTGGCCGCACCCTATTGCGCGATGCTGCTCGCGATGCACGGCGCTGAGGTCGTCAAGCTCGAACCGGTGGCGGGCGACTGGTCGCGCGGGCTCGGAACGCAATATGGCGACCACACCGCGATGTCGGCGCATTACAATCGCGGCAAGCGCAGCCTTGCGCTCGACCTCAGATCCCCGGCGGCGCGGGAAATCGCGTTAGCGCTCGCGGACCGCGCCGACATCGTTATCGAGGGCTTTCGGCCGGGTGTGGCGGATCGGCTCGGGCTCGGCTATGACGCGCTCGCCGCGCGAAATCAGCGCCTCTTATACCTGTCCGTCAGCGGCTTCGGCCAAGACGGCCCTTATGCGCAGTTGCCGTGCACCGACTCGGTAGCGCAGGCCTTTTCCGGGCTGATGTCGGTCAATCTCGGCAACGATGGAGCGCCGCACCGGGTCGGGGCGATCATCGTCGACACGCTGACCGGGCTCTACGCGGCGCACGCGCTCGGCGTCGCGCTCTACGCGCGCGAGCGCGGCGGGCGCGGCCAGCGGCTCGAAGTCAGCTCTGACGCAATGCGCAGCGGCGATCCTCGGCCACAAACTCGCCGAGCATATCCTCGAAGGCGGGGCGCCAAGGGCATTGAACGTCCCGACCGGCGCCTATCACACGCAGGACGGATGGATCGTCATCGCCCTCGTCAAGGAGGAACAGTTCGCCCGTCTCGCCACGGCGCTTGGCCGGCCCGATCTTGCCACCGATCCGCGCTTTTCCGATTTCGCAACCCGCGCCCGCCACGCCGCGCCACTCGGCGAGATCATTGGCGCCATCTTCCCGACCGACGCGACCGCCGGCTGGCTCGCGCGAATGCGCGCCGCCGATATCCTCGCGGACCGGGTCAACGGCTTTGATGACTGGCTCGCCGACCCTCACGTCGTCGCCACCGGCGGTGCGATTGCCGTCGACCAGCCCGGCATGGGACAGTTCCGCACCCCACGAACCCCCGGGATTTCGGCGGAGGCCGATGCCCGGTTGATGCCGGCGCCATATATCGGCGAGCATGGGCGCGCGATCCTCGCCGAACTCGGCATCGACCTTGCCACCGTCGAGCGGCTTGCCGCCGAAGGCGTGCTGCGCCTTCCGGTACCACCATGAACGCGGGGCTTCGATCGTCATCGGCACCGCCTCGCCGACAATCGCTGGTTCGAAGACCTCACGATCGGCGACCGTTTCGCAATCCCAAGCCGCACGATGACCGAGGCGCATTTCTCCGCGTTTCAGACGGTCTCGGCGGATAATCACCCGATCCATTACGATGTCGAATATTGCCGCGAGCGCGGCCATCCGGCGCCGCTCGCACATGGCTTTCAAATTCTCTGCTTTACCGCCGCCGGCGCCGGGACCTTTGCCCATGAGATCGGCGACGCACTTTTAGGGTTTATCGAGCAATCTGCGAAATTTCTGAAGCCGGTCTATGCCGGCGACACGCTCTACCCAGTGCTGGAGATCGCGGCGCTGACCCCGCAGCGCACCACCGGGATCGTCTCGGTTGCGGTCACCATGCACAACCAAAAGGGCGAGCTGGTGCTTACCGGCGAACAGAAATACCTGCTGCGCAAACGCAACCCGGATCTCAACCCCGCTCGATGACTGCCGCGAGCAGATCAGCGGCACGGCGGCATTGCTCGCGGCTCACGTCAAGATGGGTGACGGCGCGCACGGTGCGCGCGGCAAAGGCTGAAACCATTACGCCCAGCTCCTGCGCGCGCGCGACGAATCATCGCGGCGTCAGGCGCGTTCTGTGCCATATGGAAGATCACGATATTGCTCTTCACGGTTGCGAGGTCGAGCTCGACGCCGCGCATCCCAGCCAGCCGCTCCGCCAGCAGCCGGGCATTGGCGTGGTCTTCGGCAAGCCGGTCGATGTTGTGGTCGAGCGCCCACAGCCCGGCGGCGGCGAGAATTCCTGCCTGCCGCATCGCCCCGCCGAACATGCGCCGCGCGCGGTGGGCGCGGGCGATCTCTGCCCGCCTTCCGGCAAGCACGCTGCCGACCGGGCAACCGAGACCCTTCGACAGGGCCACCGAGACCAGATCGAACGGCTCCGCCAGCTCTGCCAGCTTCCGGCCCGACGCCACCGCGGCATTGAACAGCCGTGCGCCGTCGAGATAGCTTGCCGTTCCCAGTTCGCGCCCAGCGGTGCAGACCGCGATTGCATCCTGCTGGGGGAAAACCACGCCGCCGCCCCGATTGTGGGTGTTCTCGACCGCGACCAAGGTTGTCGGCGGAAAGACGACATGTCCCGGCGGCTTATAGGCAGCGCGCAGGTCGGCCGCAGTGAACAGCCCGCCTCGCCCGACCGGAGTGAACTGCACGCCTGAATTGGCCGCGCCGGCTCCCGATTCATGCCAGACGATATGCGCCTCGTGCCCGAGCACGACCTCGTCGCCGGGCCGGGTCAGCACTTTGAGGCCGATCTGATTCGCCATCGTCCCGCTCGGTACGAACAGGGCCGCTTCCTTGCCGAGCAGTTCGGCAATGCGCTCCTGCAATCGGTTGACCGATGGGTCCTCGCCATACTGATCGTCGCCAACCGGCGCGGCTGCCATCGCCTGCCGCATGTCGGCAGACGGAAGGGTTACCGTATCCGAACGAAGGTCGATGCGGGTCATCGAGTACCTCCCATCGTCAAGTCCATAAGCTCGAGCGCCGCGCGTCCGAGGAGACCATACGGGTTGCCGAGGGTTTCGGGTAATTCGAAATGGTTGTAGTGCTCGCCGACCAGGAGCCGCACCGGCTTGCCGGCGGCTTCGACCGCCGCCGCGAATTCACGGTTCTGGCGCTGAAATTCGGGGGTCTCGCAGGTGCCGTAGGCGACGACCACTGGCGCGAGCAATCGGTCGAGATGACGTATCGGGCTCAGCTCGGCGACCGTCGCGTCGTCGAACGCGACGTAGCGGCTTCGTGCGGAAAGCCGCACCGGCTCGAGGTCGTACATGCCGCTGATGCAGATCCCGCCTTTGATGATATTTGCCGGTAGGTCGAATTGATGCTGCCAGTCGGTCGTCAGCGCCACCGCGGCGAGATGTCCGCCCGAGGATTGGCCGCCGATATAAAGCCGGTTCGGGTCACCGCCGAAGCAAGCGATGTTTTCGTAAACCCAGGCGACGGCGCGGCGGACCTGATCGGCGAGCACCATCAAGCTGCCGCCGACATCCTGCACCCAGGCGAAGTCGGGCACGATGTAATGCGCCCCGCCGGCGAGGAACATCTCGGCCGGCACCGCGAAATCCTTCGCGTGTCCGCTGCGCCAGGCGCCGCCATGGATAAAGACAAAGACCGGCGCCGAGGTGCGCCCGGTTCGGTAGATGTCGAGCCACTCGATCTCGGCCGAACCATAGGCGATGCGCTCGGGCTCGCCGATGCGCTCTCGCGCCATCTCGCTGTCGCCGATGCGGCGTTCGATCAGCTGCTCGCGGTTCGGCGCATAGGCGGCCTGGTCATAGGCCGAGTCGAGTGCTGCCTGGTCGTAGTTGAGGAACACCGGCGGGCCTTTCTCGAGCATCGATCCCCCGCTATTTGTGCTGTTCGCCGCGATCCGCTGCGAGAAGAGGAGAGTGAGGCATGAAGCTCTACACCTATTACCGCTCGCAAGCGAGTTTTCGCGTGCGCATCGCGTTGAATTTAAAGGGGATCGCGCGAGAGGACAGCTACCTTCACCTGGAAAAAGGCGATCAGTTCGTGGACGAATACCGTGCACTCAATCCGCAGATGATGGTGCCGACCCTGATCGACGACGGGGTCGAGCTGTTCCAATCCCTGGCCATCCTCGAATACCTCAACGAAAGGTACCCGCAACCGCCATTACTGCCGGCCGAGCCGGAGGCGCGCGCATGGGTGCGCGGGCTGGCCCTGATCAATGTTGCCGATTCTCACCCGCTGATCGTCCCGCGGGTCCGCCACTATCTCACCGATGTGCTGAAGCTCAGCGACGCGCAGCGGCTCGGATGGATCCAGCATTGGCTGGGCCTAGGCCTCGAAGCGATTGAAGCGCGGCTCGCCCGGCATCCCTGAGAGCGGCGATTTCTGTCACGGCGAACGGCCGTCGATCGCCGATATCTGCCTGGTAACACAGGTGACTCCGGCCAAGACTTTCGACTGCCCGCTCGACGCCTATCCGCGGATAATGCGGATTTACGACACCTGCATGGCGATACCCGCTTTTTCCGACGCTCACCCGACAAGGCAACCCGATAGCGAATGAGGACGGCCCGCTACCGCTTGTGCGCCAAGGCTGGACACGGCGTTAACGATTTGGCATAGTGTTGTCGAGGCTTTTGTTTCTACACGGCACGCCTAGATGAAGTTTTGGGTCCTGACCGCCGTGACCCTCGCCATAAGCGTCGCTTCGGCGGCGAGTCCCGTCGGCGCTGCATCCTGCGGCTCAAAAAAGCACGGCAATTGCATTAAACTCCCCGCGACCGTTAATTTCAGCTCGATTCCCGACATCTCCAAACAGATCGTCGCCGAAGAACCGGCTGCCGTGAAACCGAATACCCGCACGGTCGAAGCGCCGCCGATAACCACCTACACGGGTCCGACGGCCGGGTACAGCTCGATGGCCCGCGTGCCGACGGTCGGCTACTACTGGTCGCTGGAACCTCAGGCCGATACGCATTGACCGTTATCCGGCCGAAAGATTAAACGCCGTCGCACGACTTGCGGCCCGGGATCGCGCGTCGAGACCAGCGGGAGCGCGGCGATGACCATTCTGGCGATGGCAGTATCACCTCGCCACCCGGCCGAACGGTGGGCCGATCTCTGCATCCTGGTCTGCGGCCTGCTCCTCGGCACGGCTGGCGCGATCGCGCTTCTGGTGGCAACAATTGCTCGGCGCGATACCCGACTCCTCATCGGCGTCGCCATCTATGCCGCAGGGCTGTTGGCGATGCTCGGAAGTTCGCTCGCCTACCACGCTGCTGCCGGACCGCCGCGTCGCGGGATGCTGCGCCGTTTCGACCACGCCGCGATCTTCGCGATGATCGCCGGTACCGTCACACCGTTTGCGCTCAGCTGCGGTGACGCAGTCTGGGGATCCGCCGCGACTGCGGCAGTCTGGGCTGCCGCGGCGATCGGGATCGTCGTCAAGCTGTGCTTGCCGACCGACGCCAGGCAATCGGCAATCCCCTATCTGATCCTCGGCTGGGTCAGCGCTGCCGTGCTCGTGCCGTCGGTCTCGCCCGCTACAGGACTGCAGCTCGCCGCCGGCGGCGTCCTGTATACAGTCGGGGTCACATTCTATCTTTGGCGTCGACTGCCGTTTCACAGCGCGATCTGGCACGCCTTTGTCCTGGCCGGGGCAGCCTGCCATTACTTAGCGATAGCGGACGGCGTCGTTATGGCATGAGACCGATGCTTGCAGCCGACCGCGACCAATCAGTCAAACGCAAGCAGCAGCGGCGCCGCCCGCGCGCGGATCTCGTCCGGCAATGGCGCCGGCCGCCGCACATCGAGGTCAAGTTGCACCCCGAACTGGCCGAGCCGCGCGAACTCCGTGCCACTGCGCGGATCGGACATGCGATGGAGAAAGCGGATCGAGGAGCTGCCGAGATGGGCGATCCCGGTCTCGACCAGGTACGGCGTCCCCAGCCTCGGCGCCTCGATGATCCGTAGGGTGAGCTCGAAGGTCGAGAAGCCGCGGCGCTGCGTTTTTATATACTCGGTGGTCATGCCAATCGCCGCCGCCGCCTGCAGCAACGCATCGGTAAATCGGTGGACATAGGCGGCGAGGGAGAAACGCCCGAACTCGTCGAGATCGGTCGGTTTGACCCGGCCGCGCGCGCTCGGAACGGCGCCGGCCATTGTCCGCGGCTCGGGGCGCGCCTCCGACGGCGGCCCTTCCCAAGTCGCCAGCCGCCGCACGATCACATCGCGCCGTTCGGTCGTCAGCAAGGCGGGCGGCATGTCCCACGCCTCCTCGATCCATGTCACCCGTTCGCCGTTCGCCGAATCGACGACGCGGTGCCCGAGCCGCAAGGCCGGGTCGAGCCGGATCGCGGCGCTCTCGACATGAAAACTGTCGCCGGCCCGCAGCTCGCGAGTAAAGCGGAGGTTGAACCGGCGAGCGAAATTGCCGCTGCGCAGACCGTCGGCGACGCCGAGGGCTTCGGCAATGCTCGCGGCGGCCTGTTCGACCCGATCAAGATAGCAGGCAATTGTAAAATGTTCGGTGACGTCGCATTCCCAAGGCGCCACGGTGCCGCGATAGGTCTCGGTCCACTCTGTCATTTAGACTCCGATATTTTAGCCGCGCCGCCCGTACTTACGAGATCCGCCAGCTCCCGTCGGGCAGCAGGCAGCTATTCAGCATGTAGTGCTCGGGTGAGGTCGCCATCTTTCGCGTCGCCAACGTATATCCTACGGATTCGCAAGGCCGGCCATTCGCGCTGTATTTCTTGATCAGCTTTATACTTCCGTAATTGCCTGATTTGGTATTGCTCCATGCAGCAGTCGTGCCGACGGCTTTGCCGTGGACCTGCTCGTCGACGACGCGGTGAATGATTGCGAGGTCGTTTTTGGTCAGCTCGATATTCGATTCGAGACCGAGTTCCCAAAAACTGCGCCTCGGCCGGCAGCCACACGATCAGCGCGACGATCAGAACCATCACCTTCAACGCCATCGACATTCCTGTTCTCCACCGCGACCAAGCTGAATTTTCAGCAGAAAGCTGCCCTCGTGCGTTGATCAAGGTCAACAAAAAACCCAAAAGCCAAGACATCGACCTGATCGAAACGCGGCTGGCATGGTTATTTGCCGCAACCCGGATATTTATGGCGAGCCTCTCGCCAGCAGTGGACGGCAGGGCTGATGGAGTTGGGTATAGTGTCTGGACGCAATAGCGGCGCCGGCAGGCGGGCTCACCGCAACACGGTACAGCGCGCGGCGACCGCGGCGGTGCTCAGCTTTCTGCTCGGCTGCTGCGCTGGCTGTGCCGGTCGATCAACCGGCGCGCCGGCCACGACCGATACCGACACCGTCAACGACCCCGGCGAGCCGGTCAATCGAGCGATCTTCAAGGCCAATCTCGCGGCCGATCATGCAGTCGTGCGCCCGGTAGCGCAGGCCTATGTCGACCACGTGCCGCAGCCTGTTCGCCAAGGCGTTGCCAACATCGTGCAGAATCTCAAGGAACCGGCGATTGCGGTCAACGACCTGTTGCAGGGGCATGTTGCGCAGGCATGGCAATCGGTTCGGCGGCTGGCGGTCAACACTACCGTCGGCGCCGGCGGCATCGTCGATGTCGCGAAGAAGTGGGGGTTGCCGCCGCACAGCGCCGATTTCGGCCAGACGCTCGCCGTCTGGGGGGTCGGCGAGGGGCCCTTTGTTGAATTGCCGCTGCTCGGCCCGTCAAATCCGCGCGATGCGCTGGGTACCGCGGTCGACCTGGCGTTGAACCCGCTGACCTTCGTCGGTGGTGCGCCTGCGACCTATGCGAGCGCCGCCGCTACCGGCGCCAATATGGTCGACAGCCGCGCGCAGCATCTCAAGGATCTCGACGAATTGGAGCGTAACTCGCTCGATTATTATGCCGAGCTGCGCAGCGTTTACCGGCAGCACCGGGACGCCGAAATCGCCGCGGCGAAAGCGCCGGAAAAACCCCAACAGGGTCGCGTCGACATCACCTTTCCCGATGCCAAGCCGTGACCCTCCTCGGATGACGTCGTGCCGGAGACGGCGAAGCCTCGGCGCAATTATCGTGGCAAGAGGCTAGTTCCCATCAGGAACTCGTCGATAGCGCGGGCGCATTGGCGGCCTTCGCGGATCGCCCAGACGACGAGAGACTGACCGCGGCGCATATCCCCGGCGGCAAAGAGCTTGGGGACGGAAGTGCGGTAGTCGACCGTATTCGCGCCGACGTTGCCGCGGGGGTCGAGGACGACGCCGGACTCCTCGAGCATCCCTTGCTTGTGCGGCCCCAAGAACCCCATCGCCAACAGGACGAGGTCAGCCTTCAGCAAGAAGGCGCTGTCCGGGATTTCCTGCATTACGAAGCGACCATCGGGGCTCTTGACCCATTCGACGCGAACGCATTCGAGCGCGGTGACTTGGCCGTCCGAAGTTTCCGAGCCTGACCCGGAGATCGCCCGTTTGGTCAATACCGACCAGTCACGCTCGCAGCCCTCCTCCTGCGATGACGAGGTACGCAATTTCAATGGCCAATCGGGCCAGGTCAGCGCCTTGTTCTCGCGTTCGGGCGGCTTTGGCAGGATTTCCAACTGGGTGATCGATGCCGCTCCATGGCGCACCGAGGTGCCGATACAATCTGATCCGGTGTCGCCGCCACCAATTACGACAACATGTTTGCCAGCCGCCGTGATGGTTCCATTGGGAGCTGCCCGCTCCTTGCTGTCACCGGCATTGCGTTTGTTCTGCTGCGGCAAGAATTCCATTGCGAAATGTATGCCGTCGAGCCCGCGTCCCGGCACTTCGAGGTCGCGCGGCGCCTCGGCGCCGCCGGTCATGGCGACCGCGTCGAATTCCTCGGCCAGCGAGGCTATCGCCAGATCGACCCCGATTTCGACCTCGGTACGGAAGGCAACCCCCTCGGCCTGCATTTGCTCGACACGCCGGTCGATCAGCGACTTGTCCATCTTGAAATCGGGGATGCCGTAGCGCAGCAGGCCGCCGATACGATCGCTCTTTTCGAACACCGTCACTGCGTGCCCGGCGCGCGCAAGCTGCTGTGCGCAGGCCAACCCCGCCGGCCCCGACCCGACGACGGCGACACGCTTGGCGGTCCGCCGCGGCGGAAGCACCGGCTCGATCCATCCCTCCTGCCAGCCGCGGTCGACGATCGCGCATTCGATCGTCTTGATCGTCACCGGATTGTCGTCGATGTTCAGCGTGCAGGATGCCTCGCAGGGCGCCGGGCAGACGCGGCCGGTGAATTCCGGAAAGTTATTTGTCGAGTGCAGCGTCTTCAGCGCCGCCTGCCACTGGTCGCGATAGACCAAATTGTTCCAGTCGGGGATCAGATTATTGACCGGGCAGCCGTCATGACAGAACGGGATGCCGCAATCCATGCAGCGAGCCGCCTGCTTGCGGGTCTCCGGTTCCGGCAGTGGCTTGACGAACTCGTTCCAGCTGCGCCGACGAATATCCGGCTTTTCGTAGGGCCGGTCGCGGCGCTCGATCTCGAGAAAGCCAGTGGGCCTAGCCATGAGAGGTCGTCACACCGGCGAAAGCCGATGCCCATGACAGAATAGGTCCCGGCCTCCGCCGGAACGACGGGACGTGGACGAAATTCGACGTCATTCGGCGGCTTCCGTGCGGAGGGTCTGGCGCCCGGCCTGCATTTCGAGCAGCGCACGTCGATAGTCCTTCGGCATCACCTTGACGAAGCAGCCCAGCGCATTGTTCCAGTCTTCGAGCAGCATCCGGGCGCGGGCGCTACCGGTCAGCAGATGATGGCGTTCGAGCAGGATGCGCAGGCGCGCAGCATCGAATCTTAACAAATCGCCCATGCCAGCGTCCTCGACACTGGGCGAACGCTGGTGCGGCCGATCGGGGTCCTCGCTCTCGCCCGGATCGGGGGCGGTGACCGCTTCGAGACCAACCGTCGCAAGATTGCATAGGCTGGGAAACCGGGCCTTCGGGTCCCAGACATAGGCGATCCCGCCCGACATGCCGGCGGCAAAATTGCGACCGGTGCCACCGATCACAACGATGACTCCGCCGGTCATGTATTCGCAGCCGTGATCGCCGGTCCCCTCGACGACCGCGACTGCGCCCGAGTTGCGCACAGCAAAACGCTCGCCGGCGACGCCCTCAAAATAGGCCTCACCTGCGATCGCCCCGTAGAGCACGGTGTTGCCGATGATGATGTTTTCAGTCGGCTCGCGCGTGGCCTCGGGCGGCTGGCGAACGATCAGGCGGCCGCCCGACAACCCCTTGCCGACATAGTCGTTAGCGTCACCGAACAGCTCGAGCGTCACGCCGCGCGCAAGAAAGGCGCCGAAGCTCTGTCCCGCGGTCCCGCGAAAGCTCGCCCAGATCATGTCCTGCGGCAGACCAGCGTGGCCATAGCGCTGTGCGACCTGGCCCGACAGCATCGCGCCCACGGTGCGATGGACGTTACGGATCGGGATCTCGATGCGCACCGGTTCGCGGGCATCCAGTGCCGATCGCGCCGCCGCGATCAGCTCGTTGTCGAGTGCCTTGTCGAGATGATGGTCCTGCCGTTCGGAATTGTGGACCGCCACCCCGGGCTTGGGCGCCGCATAGTGAAGCAGGCGCGAAAGATCAATGCCTCTGGCCTTCCAGTGTTCAATCGCCGGGACCATGTCGAGGCGGTCGGTGCGGCCGATCATGTCGCTGAATTTGCGGAAACCAAGCCGCGCCATCAACTCTCGCACTTCTTCGGCGACAAAGAAGAAATAGTTGATAACGTGTTCGGGTTGGCCCGTAAAGCGCTGGCGCAACACCGGGTCCTGGGTAGCGATGCCGACCGGGCAGGTGTTGAGATGACATTTACGCATCATGACGCAACCGGCGGCAATCAGCGGAGCCGTCGAGAAACCGAACTCGTCGGCGCCGATCAGCGCCGCAACGACGACATCGCGGCCGGTCCGCAAACCGCCATCGACCTGCACCGCGATGCGGCCGCGCAAGCCGTTGAGCACCAAGGTTTGCTGGGTCTCCGCGAGGCCGATTTCCCAGGGCGAGCCGGCATGGGTCAGCGAGGTCAAAGGGCTCGCGCCGGTGCCGCCCTCGAACCCGGCGATCGTCACATGGTCGGCGCGCGCCTTGCTCACCCCGGCAGCGACCGTGCCGACACCGACCTCGGAAACCAGCTTGACCGACACCGCGGCCTGTGGATTGGCGTTCTTCAGATCGTGGATCAGTTGCGCCAGATCCTCGATCGAGTAGATGTCGTGGTGCGGCGGCGGCGAGATCAGGCCGACCCCTGGCGTCGAATGCCGCACCTTGGCGATTGCCTTGTCAACCTTATGGCCGGGCAATTGTCCGCCTTCGCCGGGCTTCGCCCCTTGCGCCATCTTGATCTGAAGAACATCGGCATTGACCAAGTATTCGGTGGTGACGCCGAACCTGCCCGAGGCCACCTGCTTGATCGCTGAGCGCTTCGAATCACCGTTTTCAAGCGGCCTGAACCGCTCGGCCTCCTCGCCACCCTCGCCGGTATTGGATTTGCCGCCGATGCGGTTCATCGCAATCGCGAGGGTGGTGTGCGCCTCGCGGCTGATCGAGCCAAAGCTCATCGCTCCGGTCGCAAAGCGCTTGACGATCTCGGCCGCCGGTTCGACCTCGTCGAGCGGCACCGGCTCGGGCGCGAAATCGAGCGACATCAGCCCGCGGATGGTCAGCAGGCGCTCGCTCTGATCGTTGATCGTCGCGGCAAAGGCCCGGTAGTCGTCGAGCGAATTGCCCCGTGCCGCGTGCTGCAGCCGCGCCACCGACTGCGGCGTCCAGGCGTGGTCCTCGCCGCGCAGGCGAAAAGCATAATCGCCGCCGACATCGAGCAGCTCGTGGTAAATCGGGTCGTCGCCGTAGGCGTGGCGATGGCGCTCGACCGCTTCCTGGGCGATCTCGCGCCAACCGACTCCCTCGATCGTCGTCATAGTACCGGTGAAATATTTGTCGACAAAACTCGTGGCCAGTCCAACCGCGTCGAAGATCTGCGCACCGCAATAGGACTGGTAGGTCGAAATGCCCATTTTGGACATGACCTTGAGGATACCTTTGCCAAGCGCCTTTAAATAATTCTTCTGCACGGCTTCGGCGCTGAGCGCGAGCCCGTTCTCGATCCGGATCTGCTCGATCGTCGCAAAGGCGAGATAGGGATTGATCGCTTCGGCACCATAGCCGGCGAGCGCGCAGAAATGATGGACCTCGCGGGCCTCGCCGGTCTCGACGACGATCCCGGTCAAGGTGCGCTGGCCCCGTCGGATGAGGTGATGGTGCACTGCAGAGGTGGCCAGCAATGCCGGGATCGGCACCCGATCGGCCGAGGTCGCGCGGTCGGACAGGATCAGGATGTTGTGACCGGCCTCTACGGCCTCGGTGGCCTCGCGGCACAGCCGCTCGAGAGCCGGCGCCATGCCGTCGGCGCCCTCCGCCGCCGGCCAAGTGGCGTCCAGCGTATCGGTGCGGAATGCTGGAACCAGTGTCTCGATTGCGTGGATCTTCTGCAGATCGCCGTCGGTCAGGATCGGCTGAGATACCTCCAGCCGATGATGCGTACCGGCTTCGTGGCCCAACAAGTTCGGCCGCGGCCCGATCATCGAGACCAGTGACATCACTAGTTCCTCGCGGATCGGGTCGATCGGCGGATTGGTGACCTGCGCGAAGTTCTGCTTGAAGTAATTGTAGAGCAGTTTGGGCTTAGTCGACAGCGCAGCGATCGGGGTGTCGGTGCCCATCGAGCCGACCGGGTCGTCGGCATCGCGCGCCATCGGCTCCAGAAAGAACTGGATGTCTTCTTGGGTATAGCCAAACGCCTGCTGTTGATTGAGATGCGTCGTGGGGTCGTTAGGCCGCGCCGACATCCCAAAGGCCTTTCCGGCATGCTCCCCCGATAATTCCGGCAGCTCGGCAAGCTTGAACTGCGTTGCCTGCAGCCAGGCTTCATACGGGTGCTCGGCGGCGAGTTTGCGCTTGATCTCCTCGTCGTCGACGATCCGCCCCTCTTCGAAGTCGATCAGCAGCATCTTGCCCGGCTGGAGCCGCCATTTGCGGGTGATCTTTTCCTCGGGCACCGGCAATACGCCCGCCTCCGAGGACATGATCACGTGGTCGTCATCGGTGATCACATAGCGCGCCGGCCTGAGCCCGTTGCGGTCGAGGGTAGCGCCGATCTGGCGGCCATCTGTAAAGGCGATCGCCGCCGGACCATCCCACGGCTCCATCAACGCCGCGTGGTACTCGTAAAATGCCCGCCGCTGCTGCTCCATCAACGGGTTGCCGGCCCAGGCCTCGGGGATCAGCATCATCATCGCGTGGGCTAGCGAGTAGCCGCCGCCAATGACCAGCAACTCCAGCGCGTTGTCGATACAGGCGGTGTCGGACTGGTTCGGGCCGATCAGCGGCACCATCTTGGCCAAATCGGCGCCCAGCAGCTTGGAGGTCATCGCCTGGCGGCGCGCGTGCATCCAGTTGACATTGCCGCGGACGGTGTTGATCTCGCCGTTGTGGCACAAAAACCGATACGGATGGGCAAGCCGCCACGACGGGAAGGTGTTGGTTGAAAACCTCTGATGGACGAGCGCCAGCGCCGAGACGGTCAGCGGGTTGCGCAGATCCTCGTAAAAGCTGCCAACTTGCGGCGCCAGCAGCAGACCCTTATAGACGATGGTGCGGGTCGAAAAGGACGGCATGTAGAGTTCGGGCAGACCGGGCATTCCGTGCTGCTCGGCCAGCGCGATGACGCTGTTCAGCGCCTGTTTGCGGATCGTCAGGATCATGCGCTCGAATGCGTCCTGATCGGGGAGCGACGGATCGGCGGCGACAATCGCCTGGCGGATCGCCGGCATCGTTTCGATCACCCGCTCGCCGAGCCCGGTGGTGTCGGTCGGCACGACGCGCCAGCCGATCAGCGACTGCCCCTCCGCCTCGATGAAATGCTCGATATGTCGAATTGCAAAATCGCGCGCTGCCTGGTCGCGCGGCAGAAAGCACATGGCGACGGCATAGCGGCCGGGCGCCGGTAAGGAGAGACCCTGAGCGCTCGCCCAATCGCGCAGCAACGCGTCCGGCATCTGGATCAAGCACCCGGCGCCGTCGCCGACCAGCGGGTCTGCCCCGACCGCGCCACGATGATCAAGATTGACCAGGATCTGCAGGCCGCGCTCGATGATATCGTGCGATTTTCGTCCCCTTATGTTGGCGACGAAACCTACGCCGCACGAGTTGTGCTCGTTGCGCGGATCGTAAAGACCCTGTCTACCAGGCAATGCCATCGCGGATGCTCTTCACCAAGCGTTGTTTCACGAATTGCATCAGCGCTTCCGCGAGCGGAGGCGCACAATTGATAATAGGCATGTCCTTGCGCGCGAATTGAGGCTTAATCTCGTCGCGCCGGCAAACCGGACCGCCGATCTTCTAACGTCGCCGCGCAGCCCTTTCGGCAAGCCGGGCAAAGGCGGTAGCGGATGCGATCCCGCGCCCGACGTTGAGCTTCCAATTGCCGCCTCTCAGTCGCGGCACATTTGAAAGCCTGTGAGAACTGTCAAGATTTTACTATTAGAGCTCGGTACTAGACGATCAATCCGTCGACAGGAGGAGAACATCATGGTCAAGAGCTGTCTGGTGGTTCGCGCCGAAGTGACTGGGAAGGCCAATAGGGACCGGTTCGATCGCTGGTATGCGACCGATCACCTGCCGCTCGCGATCAAAACCTTGCGGCGCGGCGGGCCTGGCGCTGCTGGAGCTCCACCGATCCGGCGGTCCACTATGCTTTTTATGAATTCGACGATACGAAGCAGGCGGAAGCTGCGACCGCGCCCGACAGGATTAAGCCGCTAATCGCCGATTTCGATCGTGTCTGGGGCGACCGGGTCTCACGCCGCCGCGAAATCCTCGAAATCGTCCAGGAAATGGCTGGATGACCTCTAACTGCTGTCTTACCTAGAAATGCTGTGATCTTAAGGTGAGCTTTCGGGAGGAGCGGGCATGTCGGCGACGGCTTTTATCCAAGCGCGTGACTTTCTGCTCGCTCATCGCGAGGAATACGAACGCGCCTATCGTGATTTCCGCTGGCCTGTGCTCGATCGGTTTAATTGGGCGCTCGATTATTTCGACCCGATGGCGCAGGGCAATGATCGCCCGGGTCTGTGGATCGTCGATGAGGGCGGGGGCGAGACCAAACTGTCATTCGCCGAACTCGCCGAACGGTCGAACCGGGTCGCCAATCATCTGCGGGCGCTCGGCGTACGGCGCGGCGACCGCCTCTTGATGATGCTCGGCAATGTCGCGCCGTTATGGGAATGCATGCTGGCGGCGATGAAATTGGGCGCCGTGATCATCCCGGCAACGACTCTGTTGAACCGCGACGATCTCGTCGACCGCTTCGCGCGCGGCCAGGTCCGCCATGTCGTCGCCAGCGCCGACAATGCCGGCAAATTCGCCGACCTTGTTGGCGACTACACGCGGATCGCCGTCGGCGGGGCAGCCCCCGGCTGGCATAGCTGGGAAGCGGGTTACGACGCTCCGCCAGCATTCGTTCCGGATGGCGAGACCAGGGCGAGCGACCCGCTGTTGCTCTATTTCACCTCGGGCACGACGGCCAAGCCGAAGCTGGTCTTGCACAGCCACCAAAGCTATCCGGTCGGGCTGCTGACGACGATGTACTGGCTCGGCGCGAAGCCGGGCGACATCCATCTCAACATCTCTTCGCCGGGCTGGGCCAAGCACGCCTGGAGCTGCTTTTTCGCGCCGTGGAACGCAGCGGCTACGGTATTCATGCTGAACCAGCCGCGTTTCAGCGCTAAGGGCTTGCTCGATGCGATTTCGCGCTGCGGTGTGACCACGTTTTGCGCCCCGCCTACAGTTTGGCGCATGCTGATCCAGGAGGACCTGGCGGCGTGGAAGGTCGGGCTGAGAGAGGTCGTCGGCGCCGGCGAGCCGCTCAACCCCGAAATCATCGAGCGGGTCAGGGCGGCGTGGGGCCTGACCATCCGCGACGGCTACGGCCAGACCGAAACTACATTGCAGATTGGCAACTTTCCGGGACAGCGCGTCAAACCAGGATCAATGGGCCGGCCGGCGCCGGGGTATCGCATCAAGATGCTCGACGCGGACGGCGCGGAGCAGCAGGAAGCGGAAATTTGCCTCGCGCTCGACCCGCCGCCGCTCGGGCTGATGCAGGGCTATCAGGGCGACGACGGCGTGATGCAGCCTCTCGCCGGCGATGCCTACCGCACCGGCGACGTGGCGATGCGCGACGCCGACGGCTATTTCACCTATGTCGGCCGCGCCGACGACGTGTTCAAAGCTTCGGATTACCGAATCAGCCCGTTCGAGCTCGAAAGCGTGCTGATCGAGCACCCCGCGGTCGCCGAGGCCGCGGTCGTCCCCTCACCCGACCCGCTCCGCCTCGCCGTCCCGAAAGCCTTCATCTCACCGGCTGGAAACCATCCGCCCGACCGAGACACGGCACTGTCGATCTTCCGCCACCTGCGCGCCCATCTGGCACCCTACAAGCGCATCCGCCGCCTCGAATTTGCCGATCTGCCGAAAACCATCTCCGGGAAGATCCGCCGCGTCGAACTGCGCACCGCCGAAGCCGCCCGCGGGAGCGAAAACCGCCGCGTCGAGGGCGAATTTTGGGAAGAAGATTTCCCCGAACTCGGATGAGGGCTGGACACGGCGGCTTTCGAGAGGAACCCTATGAATGTTTCGCTCGCGTCTCTTGGTCGCATCGGCGACCGCAGTGTTCCTGGGATGGGCAGAATGTGCCGCGCGATCCTCGCGAGCAATCGCCCTTGATCCAGCCTCCGCGCTACGGCATCCGTTAGCACCTGGAACGAGCGATCGGTGAGCGACGATAATGCATGATTATAGAGATGATCCTACGTTCAAAAGGCGGATTTTATCTTTGCAAACAATATGTAACGTAGTTGTAGATGACCTACCAATTCTAGAGAAGGATGCGAATGGAAGCGATGATCTAGCAGCTTACTTTATCGACCGACTACGGATAGCTTTAGATAATGGCATGGGATGTATACTTTTGGCTAGAGAGGGGTTCTCCGGGCCGGTGGCGACTGTGACACGGAGCATACTAGAAAGTGTTTTGACAACGTATTGGGCATCTCTCAGTGTCTGACCTGAAATGAGTTGAGTGATTCCAGTAAGTTATGGTTAGATGGTTGTGACAAGCAAGCATCGAGGCACAACATGTGGACCGAAATCACTCGCCCGCAGTATCTGCGCAAGGGGCTACGTTACGCAAGCGATGTCACCGAGGCCGAGTGGAACGTGATCGAGCCCCAGCTGCCGGCCCCCAAACTGTTGGGACGCCCCCGGAAAACCGAATTGATCGCGGTCGTCAATGCATTGTTCTACATCGCCAGAACCGGGTGCCAATGGCGGATGCTGCCGCGCGAGTTTCCACACTATTCGACGGTTCAGCGATACTTCTACGCGTGGCGGGACGACGGCATCTTGGAGCGCATCAACTTCGAGCTTCTGCTGCGAGCGCGCGAGGCGGCGGGCCGGGAGGCGAGCCCGACCGCCGGAGTGATCGACAGCCAGTCGGTCAAGACCACCGAGAGCGGCGGGCCGCGCGGTTATGATGCCGGCAAGAAGGTCAAAGGGCGTAAACGCCACATCGTCACCGATACCACCGGCCTGCTGATCGGGGCCGATGTCCATCCCGCTGATGTGCAAGATCGCGACGGCGCGGTGCTGGTGATCGAAGCGATCCACGACCTCTTTCCGTGGCTGCGCCATCTGTTTGCCGATGGCGCCTATGCCGGGCAAAAGCTGCTCGACGCCTTGAGGAATTTCGGTCAGTGGACTGTCGAAATCGTCAAGCGCTCGGCCCACGCCGTCGGCTTCGAACCCCTCCCCCGCCGCTGGGTAGTCGAACGGACCCTTGCCTGGCTCAATCGTAACCGGCGCCTGGCCAAAGACTTCGAAGCATCGATCGCCAGCGCTAAAGCCTGGCTGATCATCGCCTCGGTTCAGCTCCTCATGAGGAGAGTGGCATACTCCGGACACAACCATTCCGATTCGTAGTCAGACACTCAGTGACGTCAATGCCGCACTGATGAGGGACGCATTTGAAGCTGAGTTCCTGCGAGTAGTGAAAGGGTTTCTAGCCACGGGCCTCGGAACAATACGTCATAAGGTAACGGGGGAAAATAAAACAGATGAGATCCTGGCTTCATCTCTGTTCGCCACCGCTAGGCGACCACCCAGGGTCGAGAAGATCGCAAAGGAGGCGGGGCTAGGAAGGGTTACGCTCTTCTCTATGGACAGATGTCGGCCTTCGCCCATGGAAATGCAAGAAACGAAGATGCCTTCATTTCTGCGTGGCTCCCGGCGGCCCAATCGATGCTCCAGGCGACGTACCTAATTATCGCTCGTCGCATCCGCGAACGTCGGCAGATGTCGGTAGAAGAAATTATCGCCATTTTAAATTTGCCCAGGTAAAGGCCCCTCCTGCCACCCTCTCCCCGCACGCGGGCCAGGGAGCATCCCGCCGAGCGGGGCCGGGACCATCCGCGCGCCCTACGTCACCAGCGTGAGCAGGCGTGGCACAGCGGCCGATCGCGGTGATCCGATGCGGCTGACGATGATCGCGTCGAGGCCGAGAGCGCGGCCATAGCGGTGCACGGCAAAAATCAACTGCAGCACGAACAAAAAGAAATAGGTCCACGGCCATTCGCCAGGGGCCCAGTACAGGCCAAGCCACAGGTTGAGGATCTGCAATGCCCCGATCACGCCCCACAACCGGACGAACAGTCCGAGGATCAAGGATACTCCGGTCAGGATTTCGGCGGCATAGACTATCGGCGCGAACAAATAAAAGTGGGGCAGCACGATATTGTTCACGAAATCGGACTGCAGAGGGATCGCGGCATACTTGCCCATCAATCCCATCCAATATGCGAGCCCGGTCGTACCGAATGGGCTACCCGGATGGTCGGTGTAATAGGGCGGCAGTTTCCATAGGCTCTGCTGCCACCATAACGCGCCGATGAAAAAACGAGCGGCCCAGCCGAATAAATTCCTCCCGGTGCGCTGCGCGGGGATCGTGCGCCAGGCGTAAACCGCGATCGCAATGCTGGCGATGATCAGCAGCCAAAAAACGGGCGTCGGCCAGCCTGGCTGGATCAGGAATTTGGAAACATCGGAGATCGGGTTGGGTCTCATCACCGTCGTCCTTCGCAGGCAATCCGGGCCAGGGTGGCGCCGATCCGAAGGCTCGCTTTAATTGTTCCCGACAGGCTGCCGGAAACCTTTGAGACGCCACCGGCCCGCCGGCGGTGGTCGACCGGGCTCTCGAGAATGCGCAGGCCGGCGCGAGCCGCCCGCATCTGCATTTCCAGGTTCCAGCCATATGTCATCTCGCGCATGCCGAGCCGCACCAATGCTTCGCGACGGATCGCGCGAAACGGGCACATATCGGTGTAATGCACCCGGTATAGCAGGCGGAGCGCAAAACCGGCGGCATACCCGGCGATGATCTGGTGTGCGCTCATGCTGCCGCGCTCCCGGCGGCCGCGGGTGCGCGAGCCGATGACGAAATCATACCCTCCCTCAAGCATCGGCGCGAGCAAGGCCGGGATCAATTCGGGCCGATCGCTGCCGTCGCCGTCGAGAAACACGAGGATGTCGCAGTCGCCCGCAGCCTCGGCGCCGGCGCGGCACGCCCGGCCGTACCCGCGGCGGGTTTCACTGACGACCCGAGCCCCACCAGCACGGGCCCGCTCGACCGTGCGATCAGTGCTGCCGCTGTCGGCGACGATGACCTGATCGACCACATCGCGAGGGACCGCAGCGAGAACCCCGCCGATCGCCTCCTCTTCATTGAGGGTCGGGATGATCAGCGCGACACGCGGCCGCGCCATCGTCACAAGCTCCAGCGCAGTCCGCAACCGGCACAGGCAGGCGAGGGCGTGTCGCTCAACAACGCGCTGCGGAATGCCTGGTAGTGCTCGCCGTTCCAGATCTCGCGAAGACTTTGCTGGGTCGCGTCACCGAGCGTGAAGCCGTCATAGCCGCGCATCGAAAACGGAGCGATGCAGCAAGGAATCGCGCGGCCATGTGCGGTGAAATACATCAATGTCCAGGGCCGCCGGCACAGGGACCAAGGTTGCCTGTTTTCCGCCTGCTTCAGACTGGAGGAAGGATCGGTGGCGCCCGAGGCGTGGAAACTGATCCCGAGCTGCCGCGCCAATGCTTCGGCCTGGCGAACCAGCCGGGCCTCCTCGCCATCATCACCCTCGAACAGGGCCGATTGCGCACGCGCCAATCCTTGCCCTTCGGCAAAGTACACGAGTCGCTGGAGGTAAACTTCCGGAATGCCGAGGTCGTGGGCCAAGCTAACAAAATCATCCAGCTGATCGATCGTCTCTTTAAGGCCGGTCAGCCACAGCGACACGCGCGGCTTAGCCGCGCCGGTCTCCTGCTGCAATGCCCGGAAGGCGCGGATGTTGCGCACGATCCGAGCAAACATATCGCGCCCGCGCACCAGTTCGAACGCCTTGGGCTCGGCGGCATCGAGCGACAGTCGCAATTCGTCGAGCCCGGCCTCGATCAGCTCGCGCCCCTTGCGCCGGGTCAGCAGGGTGCCGTTCGTGTTGAACAAGACATAGGTACCGCGATCCTTCAGATAGCGGACCATGCGCGGCAGCGCAGGCACCATCATCGGTTCGCCGACCCCGTGCAGAACGACGCGGGCGATCTTCGGGAACTGGTCGACGATTTTGGTGAATAAATCCCAGCTCATGTCGCCGGGCGGCTCCAGCGCTTCGAAGGTGCGCGGACAGGTCGTGCAGAGCAAATTGCAGCGGTTGGTGGTTTCGAGATAGAGGCAGACCGGCTCGATTTCGGCGAGCGGGCCGCGCTCGTCCGCGACATGGTCGAAATAGCGTCTGGGATCGGTGGCGGTTCGGATGCCAAGGGTGTTGGACATGCTCAACAACTCCGGGCTGTGGCTTGCCGACGACGCCAGATATCGACCATCGCCAGGACGGTAAACGGCACGTAAATCGCCGCTTCTATCGGCAGCCTGTAACCTTCCCTCGTGAGGGGCGACCCGACTTGAACGAGGTAGAGCAAAAGGGTCGCGTTGGTCAACCACAGGAGCGATAAATAGGGGGCGAAACAGACAAAGATAATCAGCCAAGCAAAATACCAAGGATAGTGGGGCGACAGCAGAAACATGAATGTGCTCGCCAATAACGCGGCGCCGGCGAGCTGGTCGGTGCGAGGATCGTGGGCGAAGGCTATGGCGGCGGCGAGCGCCGCGAGAATTGTCGCGGCGGCGGCGATATAAAAAAGCGTCGGCAGCCCGGTAAATGGCGGGAAAGTCTGCAACACGTTCCACAAAAAGAACCCCGCACCGTTCGCCGTAAAGCCTTCCTCTCTGGCATACCCCGGCAAGAAGCCCAGGACTCCCCAGCCTGCGCCGATAAAGGGCAGATAACCGAGGATCGCTGCCACTAGGAATGCAATCGGCAGCCGCCACTCCCAACGGCGATACACGGCCGGCAACAGTACCGCCGGGTAGAATTTTACCAGGGTAGCACCGGCGAGCGCGAGCCCGGCGAACCATGCCCGGCCCTGCCGCCGGACCCACAAGGCCAGTACGACGAAGGCGATCAGGGCGGCGTCGATATGGCCGCTACCGGCAAATTCCCAGATCGGCAGCGGGTGCCAAGCGTAAACGAGGATGTGCCCAGACGGCAGACTGGCGGCCTTGAGCAACCGCAACAGAGCGGCGATGGCAATGGCCTCGAAGACGATCATCGCCGCTTTCATCGCGACCAGCGACTGGCTGATCCGGGTAACGACGAAGAAAATCCCCTCTGCCATCGGGGGATAGATCGTCGGCGCGTAAGTGCTGCGGTTGATGCGCGGGAAGATCTGCGAGTTGCGCAACCGGTCGAGGTGCGGGTCTACCGGGACGTACCGATAAGGGTTGATGCCGGCACCCTCAACCCGCCCATCCCAAACATAGCGATAGATGTCGCTCGAAAGATAGGGTGGCGCACAAAGAACCAGCAGGCGCAACAGCGCGGCCATAGCAAGGATCACTCCCAGCGCGCGGCAGGACGTCCGCCGGTTCCAGACGAGCCCGACCGACAGCAGATAGACGGCGGCTTGTACCAAAGCGACCATGACAAAGCCGTCGATGTCGTCGCGCTTTTGCTGGTAAAGGCCGACCGCGGTGAGGCCGAAAAGTGCTGCTGCGCAAGCCAGCAACGAGAACAGGCGGCATCGCGTCACAGTCGCTGACCGCCGATCCCGGCTATCGGCAAGCCAATACCAATCCTCCGGTCCCCGCCATTCGCGAGCAGATGCAGCAGAAATCGAGCGGTATGCGGCGCCGCGAACCGCGTTCGCCTATTTTCTTGGATGGGACCGCCGAGAAGCTCTTCAGTCAGACGGCGCAGCGACGCCAAATCGTCGACGTCGTACCACATCGGCAGGATTGCAGTGTCGAGGCCAGTTTCGTGTGCGCATTCGAGGGTTTGCGCCAAGACTTGCTCGGTGCTCCAGGCGATATCCTCGAACAGACGCGCATGCGGGCTTTTCAGGCCGATGCAATAGTAGCCGCCATCCTCGGCCGGGCCGAGCACGAGCCGGTCTCCTGATGCCAGCAATGTCCGAACAGCCTCGATCAAAACCGAGGTCGGCCGGGTCGGGCTGTCCGAGTTGACAAGACAGACTGACCCGTAACCGGCGGTGAGCAAATCTTCGACAGCATCGACGAGACTGTAGCGGAGGCTGACCCGTCGCGACGGCAACAGTCGGATCGGCTCCGGCAGCATGTTATGAAAGATCGCCTCGGCCTCCGGGGGCGAATACGCAACATGGCCGTAAATTGGGGCCGATTGCGCCGCGGCAATGATGTTGTCGGCAGTGTCCCGGATGAAACAACTGCTCAAAGCCGCCGCCTCCGTCTCCGATAAGGGCGGAGCTAGCCGCGTCTTTGCATCGCCGATCCGTGGCGCCTTTGCCATCATAGCCACGGCGCAGAATTTGCCGAGATCGTTCTGCGGCAGGCCTTCGCTCATCGCGGAGGGCCGGAAGTGCTGCGCCAGGCTCGCGCGGCAGCGGCGATCACTGCCAAGGAAGCCTTGGCCCCGTCGGCTTCGCCCTTCTCGAAATCGCCGGCGACCACGGCCATCCGGTTCGTCACATGCGCAAAGCACAGAACGGGCTTCGCGCGCGCCCGGGCGAAAGCGTAGAGCGCAGCCGCTTCCATCTCGACAGCGAGGATATTTTGGGCACAGCACCTTTCGATCGCGCCGGAGGTCTCGCGAAATGGCGCATCGGTTGTCCACGAGGCACCGCGGTAGACCGGTTCGGCCAGGTCCGAAAGGACGCCGAAAGCGCTGCCGACCAGCGCGCCGTCGGCCTCGGCAAATTCTGCCGGCGGCAAGTAATGGTAGCTCGTACCTTCATCCCGAAGGGCGCGATCGATCAGCACGAAATAGGGGGTTGGCCCTCGGGCGACGATCTGACCGGCCGAGGTCATGCTGATCAGAAGGTGGCAGCCGGAGACGAAGAGCTGTTCCGCGAGCAGCACCGCAAACGGGGCGCCGACCGCGCAGCCGATAATGCCGAAACGCTCGGGGCCGTAGTCGAACTCATAGAGATCGGTGTGGTAGCACGCCCAGCCTGGCGAACGCCGCGCCTCCCCGGCTTGGCGCAGCCCGCGCAGAATGTCGCCGTCGGGGTCGAGGATGCAGATTTCCGGGACATCCGCGGCCGCCAGCCCCTTCTGGCGCCGCGCCTCGCGCAACAGGTTTGCCGGCTCGAAGACCGATGCCGCCGCAAAATTCTTGTCCGCCAGTATTGGCGCCACGGAGGCGCGGCCGCTGTCGTTCATGTTTCGCTTGCTGGCCACAGTATCGGGACCGGTCAAGACCGCAGGATTTGCAGGCGCGATGGGCAAGGGATCCACAGACGCTCGGGCTCGCAGAAGTAGCGGTATAACCTTAGCCATAGAGTTCAATTTCCCGTGAGAGGAAACCGCCATGTCGCTGAGCCGTGAGTTCGCCGCGTTCGTCGCCAACCTCAGATACCGGGATCTGCCGCCCGCGGTCATCGACCGGGCCAAGGGCGTCACCTTGGAGGCATTGTCCTCGGCGCTGGTCGCCCACGATATGCCTGCCAGCAAACAGGCGCTGGGGCTGATGCAGGCGGAGGAGGCAGGCGGCGGTGGAGCAGCGACCGTGCTGTGCAACGGCGCAAAACTCACCAAGGCCGGCGCCGCGTTTGTCAACACCGAGACGATCTTTGCCGGTGGCAAGTGGGACACTTTCCGCATGCTGACCCACCCCGGCACGGCGATCCTGCCGGTGGCTCTCGTTGCGGCGGAGGTGACCGCCGCGTCGGGCGAGGCATTTCTGACCGCGGTCGCTGCCGGTTACGAAGTCATGGAGCGGATGGCCGCCGAGTTCATTCCGACGGTAATGGCGCGCGGCTTTCACGCCGGTCCGGTATTCGGCATCTTCGGCGCCGCGATTGCCGCTGCCAAGCTCGGCGGTCTCGACGAGAACCAGATCAATGGTGCCATCGCGCAATGCGTCAATCTCGCTGCCGGCAATCTCGAAGGCGCCCGCAGCGGCGGCCGTTCATTGCGCGAGGGCGGTGCGGTGCGCAATGCGCTGCTGGCGGTCGCGTTGGCCAAGCACGGGACGCCGGGCGGCGAAACCACATTGGAGGGTGAGGCCGGTTTTTACCATTCCTATGCCGGCAACAATCGCGGCGAGCTGCGCTACAGCTTTACCGGCGACAACCGCACCGACATGGCCAAGATTACCCAAGGCCTCGGCCGCGACTGGATCTTTCTCGAAACCTTGTACCGGATCTATTCGACCGCCGGCTACAATATCGCCCATATCGACGTGACCGCGAAACTGTGCGAAGAGCACGACATTCCTTACCAGGACATCGACCATATCGAGGCCTCGGTCAACTGGCTGGAGACCGAATATCCGAGCCCGGCCTTTCCGAGCCGCGGCATCGACAACCCGCCACAAATCGGCAGCACGCAGTATTTCACCGCCTATGGCGCCGTCGCGCGCGGCTATCCGCTGTTGCGCGGCGACCGGCCAGCCCCCGGCGAGAGCGACCCGCCGGCCGTGCTCGAGCTGATGCACCGTGTAACCCTGATCCCGACGGTGCGCCGCACCCTGTTCGGCCCGCGCATCACCGTGTTCTTGAAGGACGGCCGCAGTTTCACCAAAGAAGGCACCGGCCGCGAATTTATCTGGGATTTCGAGGAAGAAGCCCGCCGCATCCGCCCGGTCGCCCCCGGCCTCGCCATCCCCGAAGCGCAATTCGCGGAGCTGATCGACACCTGCCGCCACCTCGACCGCGCCGAGCGCGCCGCCAACAAGCTGATCGCGTTGACCATCGCCGCCTGACCGGCACGATCGGCAACCGCCCGCGCGGCACGCCCTTGCCGGCCGCGGTCACGGCTTGCGGAACGGGCTGACGATCGGCTGAGCCTCCGCGTCGCCGCGGGCGAGCGGCGCAAGCCCGTAGAAATCCTCGATCGTCCGCAGGACGGAAAAATGGTCGATCCGATCCTCGTAGCGGCCCGGTGCGACCCCCTGCCCCGCCATCACCGTCGGTATCAGATTGATGTAGCGCTTGGCGACGCGCGCGCCCGTGGCGTCGGTGACCGGGGTATAATCGTCTTCGTCTTCATCCCAGGTGATGATCAGCAGGCTGTTGTGCGTCATCGCCCAGCGGCGGTAGGGCTCGATGTGGGCGCGCAGCCAGGCGTCCATCGCGAGACCGTAATTGGTCCCGGGCGGAGCGGCCGATGTTCCGTGCGCATCGTTGATCTGATTGGGAACGACGATGGCCAAATTCGGCAACCGAGCAAAGCCGGCATCGTCGGTGGGAAAGGTAGTGAACGGTAGATTGACCGTGGAAGGCAGCTGGTTGCGGCCGATGGCGGCGTCGCTCGCCGCCTGCCAATTGACCCATGGATTGTGCTTGCGCTGATAGTCCATGCCGCTTCCGGCTGAGCCGGTGTGCGAGATGCCGGTGAAGCCGGGGTAAGGGAGATCCTCGGCATATCCGGCAAAGCTATGGCCGGCGCGGATCAGCGCCGCCCCGAGATTGGGCGTGTCGAGAGGAGTGTCGGCCAGCGGGTCGTCGGTGCCGACCTGGGTATGGCCGCCGACGATCGGGTTGGAGCCGTCGGGATTGCGTTTTGCCTCGGACCCGGTCCCTTGCGAATCGCCCGAGAACAGCGCCAGGTAATTGGGCTGCGAGGGGTGGTCGATGGCGTGCGAATTGGTGAAGTTCGCATTGTCGCGCATCAGACCGGTCAGATAGGTCAGTTCCGGGACGAGATTGCGCGACGAGAGATTTTCTTCGATGACGATGACCACATGGTCCGGCGTCCACACAGCGGCCGCAGCCGGCCATGCGGCGAATAAGGCCAGCGCTCCCAACCCGCCGGCGATGGCGCGCGATGCTTTCCGGCAAAGTTCCATCCCGCTCCCCCCAATCCGTGCCCAATCCGTCGATCGGCCGCCCGCTCGATGTGCGCGACGCCGGGCGTCTCCATTATCTGTTCTGGAACCGTTTTGCGGCACGACTGCGGCATGATATAGTAAATATTCATTAAAATCTGACCCAGGATCCTCCAAATGCCGGATATAATTGTCATCAACGAAAGTACGGTGGTGAGTGACGAGGACTTGGCAACTTGGACAGCGGCGGTGCAGCGGCAGATCACCGAGCATGTCGCGCCGTTCTGGGGCGTTTCCGCGACACTCCACAACTTGCCTTCGGGATCGCCTCGGCCGACCGGAGACGAGTGGTGGATGGTGGTTCTGGACGACGAGTTATCGACGATCAACCTCGGCTACCATGAATTAGGCAGTAATGGACAGCCCATGGGAAAAGTCTTGGCCAAAAAAGAACTCAACTCGCCGTGGAACTCGCCGGGCCTCACCCGGGAGAGCCCGAGCAGAGTTTTGTCGCACGAGATCATCGAAATGTTGGTCGATCCCAATTTGGTCAGCACGATCGATTACGACGACATGTCATACCAAGTCGAGCCGGGTGACATCGTTATGCTTCCTACCCAGGGGTACCCAATCGACAATGTCCTCGTCAGCGGTTGGGCCACACCCGCTTATTATCGCATGAACACCGACACGCGATATGACTATGGGGGGTATTTGACCGGACCGTGCCCGACGCAGGCTCACGGCACCTATCTGTTGCAGCGCAAAATCGGCGAGCAGACATGGCAGCCGAACGTACTATACGCTATGGCCGAAGGGCCGGGGCTGGAGCCGCAGCGGCTGCACTACATGACCCGCCCGCACCTCGGGTCCCGCCGGCATCGTATTTCGCTCGGACACCGCAAGTGGATACGCAGCACTCCAGAGGCGCCCGGGCGATAACAAGCCCATCGAGCCGCCCCCCTCCGGGGAGGGGGGCAACTGCCGACACCCTGATCTTGGGTTTGAGCGTCGAGCCAGGCAAAGCAGGCCTACTGCGCCGAGAGGCCGCACTGCCCGAACAGGTCACTCCCAGGGTTCCCGTCGGGATCGGCGGGTGAAGCAGAATACACCCCTTGATTGATGGAAGAAAAACAGCTGGCTGCTCCTGCAGCAAATCAGCAGCGATAAATCGCGCATTGGTTGCGGCCCCCCCGCCAGACCGCAGCCGTCCGACCGGATTGCCCAAATCCCGGCAATGGCCACCCGCCCGCTTTGCTGCTTTTGCTGTTATTTGCAGCGAAATATCAGCTGTCGTTCGCTTCGTCCCGGTCAACCCTGCCGCCCATTATCCAGCCGCACCGAGACAAGAGCATATCATGCGATGATGGCAACTTTGTCGTCGCAGGTTATGCTGTAAGGCGCATTTCGCCCCTTCGCGCATCTTTACTTGATAATCCGGTCGTTGCCACTTACTAACCGACCCTAATACACGAGGGAGGATCAAGGTCATGAGCGGTGTGGCGGACCGATTCGAAGGTGGCTGCCTGTGCGGCGCCGTCCGTTTTATTGCTACTAGTCAACCGAAAGGCGCGTATTGGTGCCATTGTGAAAGTTGCCGTAGGCATAGCGGCGCACCCGCGTCGGTTTTTGTCGCGTTCGAACAAACGGCTTATAGGGTCACGCGGGGCGAGATAACGAAATTCGATTCGACGCCGGGGCGAACCCGGCGCGGGTTCTGCAGCCGGTGCGGATCAACATTGACCTGCGAAAGCGCGAGCTTGCCGACTGAAACACATTTCCATATCGGCGCGTTTGATCGCGCGGCTGAGCTTAAGCCCACACGGCACGTATTCCGTGCAGAACACCTGCCGTGGTTCCACATAGCGGAGTGAGCGCGCGATCTGCAAACAGGTCGCGGGCTCACACTTCCGACGCCGGCAAACAGGCGGAAGGCGCTGCGCTGTTCCGCTCTACGTTTGCTGGCGAACCACTCCCACACCGCTCTCATCCACGTGTTAACCGGTGTATCGGCTGGAGGCGTGCCGCGCGGCTCGCGAATAAAATCGCACGAAAGACCGGCCCCGGTTACGAGGAAATACGTAGACCACGGAGCTGTTCGGTGAGCTTGCCACGCTCATAGAGCTTGAATTGAACCTTCTGCGTGCCGTGGCGGCAATCTAGAGCTAGCGGAGGTGGTTCGAATCCCATCCAGCGAAGCACTTCGACGAGGATCTGGCCCATACGTAGCCACGCTTGTGCGCATGCTTCGATAATTTCCACATCAAAATCGGGCAGCCGCCATTCCCGATAAACGCATGGAATAGAATCCTCATCTGGTATCAAAATTCCCAGAAAGTCACCGCGCTCCGCGACGACTTTCAAATAACGTCGCATGGCATTGTCGCTATCCTCGAGCGGATCTATTCGGAGACCCATGCCAAGCTTCATACCGCGCAGCTCGGTGACGCCGACGCTGCAATTGCTATTCGGCACCAACATCCGCTGATGCACGACTAGATCTCGATGCTTTGAAAAGAGACGTATCAGCGGATCGTTCGAAAGGCGCTGTCTCCGTTCGCGGAACCAGAGCTTAAATCCCGCCTCGTTCTGAAGTTCCATTTGCAACAGGTGTGGAACTTCGTGGAGGGCCTTGAGAAAGGCGTTCAGGTGCCATCGGAAATGGGCAGCAAGATGATAATAACCTTCAAGACCATGTATCCAGAAATGTGCTTCCTGGAATCTGTCGAAAGCTGCCGAGATGCGGTCAAGCGGTTCCTTAGATACTACGGCATGATGCGACATTTGAGGCATTTCGCTAATTCCGGCACTTAGAGATTTTCTGCGCCCCTTTTATCACGGAATGGTTTGGTAACTTTAAATGGCGATCCACTCGACCTCATCGAGACTGACCTCATCGCGCCGGCGGTCATAGAGCTGCGTCGTGCGCGTCGAGGCGCGGTTTGCCATTGCGGCGGGCTTTTCCAGCGTAAGCGCTCGGTGAGGGCGCTGGGTCAGGCGGCGGCGCGCTGAAGGTCGGCGGGCGTCCAGTTCCAGGGGAGGAGATCGGCGATTTTCCGGGCCGGGTGATCGGCGATGCGGGCCAGCACGTCGGCGAGGTAGTGCTGCGGGTTGCGGCGGTTGAGCTTGGCGGTCTCGATCAGGGAGTAGATCGCCGCGGCGCGGTGGCCGCCGGCGTCGGAACCGGCGAACAGATAGTTCTTGCGGCCGATCGCGACACAGCGCAGCGCCCGCTCGGCGGGGTTGTTGTCGAGGGCGAGGCGGCCGTCGTCGAAGCATCGCAGCAGTGCCTTCCAGCGCGAGCGCATGTAGCGGAAGGCCTTGGCGAGTTCGGATTTGCGGGACAGCCGGCGCAGTGTCGTCTCCGCCCAGGCGGCCAGCGCCTCGGCGATCGGCTTGGACCGCTGCTGACGTTCCCCTCGCCGAACATCGGGCGGCAAACCGGCGATCGTCTTGTCGATCTTGTAGAGGTCGCCGATGCGGTCGAGCGCCTGCTTGGCGATCGGCGAGCCGGTGGCGGCATGGACGTCGAAGAACTTGCGCCTGACGTGCGCCCAGCAGGCGGCCTCGGTGATCCGGTTGCCAGCGAACAGCTCGTTAAAGCCGGCATAGCCGTCGGCGTGGATGACGCCGGTGAACGCCTTCAGATGGGTCCGCGGGTGCTCGCCCTTGCGGTCGGCCGAGTAGCGGAACAGCGCCGCCGGCGGTCGCGCCCCGGCAAATGGCCGCTCGTCGCGGACATAGACCCACAGCCGCCCGGTCTTGGTCTTGCCGGTGCCCGGCGCCAGAACCGGCACCGGCGTATCGTCAACGTGCAGGGTGTCCGAAGCCATGATCTCGGCGGCGAGCGCGTCGACCAGCGGCTTCAGCGCCGCCGCCGTCGCGCCGACCCAGCCGGACAGGGTCGAGGTTTCCAGGCCGACGCCCTCGCGGGCGAAGATCTCGGCCTGGCGATAGAGCGGCAGATGGTCGTCGTACTTCGAGACCAGGATGTGCGCCAGCAACCCCGCGCCGGCGCGACCGCGGGCGATCGCGTGATCCGGCGCCGGCGCCGCCACCACCGTGTCGCAAGTCCGGCAGGAGAGCTTCTCGCGGACGTGCCGGACCACCTTGAAGCGGCCGGGCACGTAATCGAGGGTCTCGGTCGCGTCCTCGCCAATCCGCCGCAGCGCGCCGCCGCAGCTCGGGCAAGCTGGGCCGGCGCGATGCATCACCTCCTCGCGCGGCAGGTGCTCGGGCAACGGCCGGCGGGCTGGCTTTTGCCCCTCGGCCACGCTTTCGACGATGGCGGCCGCCTCGTGCGCGGCGCTCGCCAGCCGCTCGGCTTGGTCGGTTTCCAGGGCTTCGATCGCCGAGCTCGAGCTGTTCGGTCTCGCGTGCCAGCTTCTCCGAGGACCGGCCGAACTCGGCGCGGCGGTAGCGCGCCAATTGGAACTTCAGCCGGGCGATCTCGGCCCGCGCCGACACCGCATCGCGCGCCATCTCGGCGATGATCCGCTTCAATGCCGCGATGTCGTCGGGCAGGGCTTCCGGGGTCGGCACGAGCGCGATTATCTCACGTCGCCAAGGTTCAATCGCTGCTCAACCATAGGGTGAGTCAATCGGCCGCAGTCAGCCAGCTAGCTCCGGCTGCCAGGTCCGCCGCGGCATCCGCCAATCGATCCCCTCCAGCAGCATGCCCAGCTGCGCCGACGTGATCACGACCTTACCGTCGGCCGGCGAGGGCCACACAAACCGGCCCTTCTCCAGTCGCTTGGCGAACAGGCACAGACCCTGCCCGTCCCACCACAGCACCTTGATCAGATCGCCGCGCCGACCGCGAAACACAAACAGATGGCCGCAGAACGGATCCTGCGCCATTCGCTCCTGGACCGCGGCGGCAAGCCCGTCAAAGCCCTTTCGCATGTCGGTGCGACCGACCGCCAGCCACACGCGCGTGCCTGCCGGCAGACCGATCATTGCAATAGCTCGATCACCTGCCGCAGCATCTCAGGCGACACCGCGCCGCGAAGACACACGCGCGTGCCGCACCCGAACGTGATCTCGATCACGCCGCTGCGCCGTGCTCGCGGGCGCGGCTCGTTCGCTTCCGGCACGATCTCCACCGGCAGCATGGTGACGCTTTGCTTCGCCGCGGCCCGCGGCTTCGGCGCCATCTCGCGCCGCCATTTAAAAACCTGGTTCGCGTTTACATCATGCCGCCGCGCCACGATCGAAACCGACGCGCCAGGCTCCAGCGTCTCGGCCACGATCCGGCGTTTCAATGCCCGGGTCCATTGGCGACGCTTGGAGCCATTGGAGCTTCGCTTAGTGTCCACTACGCCGTTGGTGGACACTTCCGTTACGGTCTCTGCCATCCCCCGATCATCGCCCCAAGCGACGATCAACGGCAGGCGCCCTTCACCGAGCGCTCACTTTCCAGCGTGCCGCCGTTCTTGAGATAGGCGGTGATCCCGGTCGCTCGGAAGCTGTGGTTGCCGAGCTTGGTTTCCATACTGGCCGCGGCGGCGCGCCGCCGGATTCTGCACCGTGAAGAATTCGAGGGAGTGATAGGAGGCTTTCCTTCCCCCAGCCGCAATTAGACTGGGGACGGAGTAGCCAATAAAATAATCGAATAGTTCATGAGGATTTCGGCTTTTGAAGCGGCGGGCTTATAATTTCGCAAATTAACGCTAGATCATTATTAAATTCTTCGATCTTCTTCAGTATTTCCGATGCGATAGCGCCTTTCTCCGTTTTTGATCCTTTCATCTGGCTCGATTGCAGGATATTTTTTCTAATATTATTCTTCATCGCACGGACTTTTGTATCTACTCTGTTCCAGAATTGTGCTCCATATCGTGCATTCAAAAACTCGCGATGGTCCTCCCTCAAGCTAAGGAGTGTTCCATCTACGCTTGCCGCCGTGGATTGCAGCAATTCAGCTAGAGTTTCCACTTCACTGTTTGTAAATTCGCCGTCCGCAATACTGACTAGGATCTTTAGGAATTCACCCGAGTCGAACTGTAATCCCAACATCTCTTTGTTTAGTTCCCTAGCCTTGCCAGTGCCTTTGAGACTCATCAAGTCAGCAATCCAGCGTCGGAACACCCCGTCAATTATTACTACAGCGTCCGCAAAAGCTTTAACGGACGCCCCAGTCAGGCCGTGCGAAGCGCCTTTTTCCGCCGAAGGCTCGGCCGTCGGTTCCTTCCTCATCACACTCCTCCTGCACGTCGGATAAGGGACATTATTGCACATATGACCCGCCGAAACGCGAACCGCATCGCTGATGCCCGCGGCGGGTGCTGGCGGCGGCGGGGGGCGGGTTTAGTCTCCGCTGGCGTTAGGGAGGAGACTTGGCATGTATGATCTGGTGATCCGCGGGGCGACGGTTGTCGACGGGCTCGGGCATGAGCCGCGGCGGGCCGATGTCGCGGTCGAGAACGGGCGCATCGCGGCGATCGGCGAGGTCGGCCGCATCGCCGAGCGGGTGGTCGACGCCGGCGGGCTGACCCTGATGCCGGGCATCATCGACATCCACACCCATTACGACGCGCAGGTCACCTGGGACCCGACCCTGTCGCCGTCGCCCTCGCTCGGCGTCACCACCGCGGTCATGGGGAATTGCGGCTTTGGCATCGTCCCCTCCCCGCCCCATTTGCGCGACCTGATCATGCGCAACCTCGCGGTCGTCGAGGGCATGGACATCGACGCGTTGCGCGCCGGCATCAATTGGGAATTCCAGAGCTTTGCCGAATATCTGGCCGCGGTCCGGCGCCGCGCGCCCTACGCCAATCTCGCGGTGTTTGTCGGCCACTCGGCGGTGCGCACCGCGGTCATGGGCGAGGACGCCTCGGTCCGCAAACAGCCGACCCCGGCCGAACTCGCCGAAATGAAGCGGCTGGTGGCCGAGGCGATGAGCCAGGGTGCGGTCGGGCTCGGCGCCTCCTATTCGCTCAATCATTCCGGCTGGGGCGGCGTCCCGATGCCGTCGACGATCAGCGACTTGGGCGAATTCGACGCGCTGGTCGGCGCGATGGGCGCACCGGGGCGGGGTGTGGTCGAGATCTCGTCCGGGTCAGCACACCGGTCGCCGAGATGGAGGAGATCGCCGGGCGCCACGGCCGGCGCATCTTCATGAGCACGGCATTGGCGCTCTACAACGAGCAATACCCGCGCCGCGCGATCGAGATGTTCGACGCCTGCGCCGCCGCCCAGGCGCGCGGCAATCAACGTGCATATCCAGCTGACCTGCCAGCCATTGTCGTTCGATTTCACCCTGGAGAGCGCCTATCCGTTCTACAGCCACGAAGCCTTCGAGCCGATCAAGGCGTTTTCGCCCGACGAAGCTGAAAGCAGTGTTCCGCGACCCCGGCTTCCGCGAGCGGTTCCGGCAGAATTTGCGCGCAGCCGCGGCCGGGCACGGTGTTCCAGGGCAATTGGCACCGCGTCGTCGTCGCGGTTCCGGTATTGCGCAAGAACGCCGGGCTGCCAACCGCAACATCGCCGACATCGCCCGCGAGCGAGGGCGGCGACCCGCTCGACGTGATGCTCGATCTCGGCCTCGAAGAGGATCTGCAGACCGCGTTCCTCGGCCTGTTCTTCAACGCCGTCGACGAAGGTGTGGCCGAATTGCTGAAGCACCCGGCCGGCGTCGTGGCGTTGTCCGATGCCGGCGCGCATCTGATGTATCTGTGCGACGCCGGGTTCGGGCTGTACCTGCTCGGGCATTGGGTGCGCGAGCGCGGGCCTGTTCGACCTGGCCGAGGGCGTGCGCCGGCTGACCAGCCATCAGGCCGGGCTCTATGGCATTCCCGATCGCGGCCGGATCGAGACCGGCGCCTTTGCCGATCTGCTGCTGTTCGACCCGGACAATGTCGGCGTGTCGCCGGCGCGCCGGGTCAACGATCTGCCGGGCGGCGGCCCGCGCACGATCCGCGACCCGAAGGGCGTCCACGGCGTCTTTGTCAACGGGGTCGAGGTGTTCGACGGCGAGGACTATCGCCGGCTCGCCAAGGGACCCGGGGCAGGTGCTCGACCGCTTCCTGCCGAGCGGGCCGGGTTTGGTCCGCAGCGCGGCAGAATAGCCCGTCGCCGCAGTCTAGGCGCTCAGCCGCGGCGCTGGCGCTCGACCTGCATGTTGGCGAGAAACGGCACCAGCGGGTGGCCGCCCATCGCGACGATCGCGCGCGTGTCTAATGCGACGAGCGCCTCGCGCTGTGGCGGGGACAGTCGGAAGCGATCGGCGTAGGCGCCAGGATCGGCGAGAAAGGCGGCGCGGCCTGACCTCGTCATGGGCGAGGCCTTGGAGCGCCACGGTGAGCTCGACGAGTTCGGGCCTGATCGACGGGTAATGTGGATTCGGCGGCGGTTGCCGGCGGGCTGAACCAGCCGAGCGAGGCGTAATTGTGGTGCCAGCTCGGCTCCAGCGAGACGATGTCGGGTTTGCGCTCGCCAAGCGCGCCGGCGGCGCAGGCCCAGCAGCGCAATTCGACATTGCCTGAGGCGTCGAGCTCAGCCGCGTCATAGCCGATCAATGATTTGAGGTGCCCGGCGGCGAGCCGGTCGAGCGCCCGCTGATCCCAGGCGAGATCGGGCTCGGCATAGCGCTCGGTGCCCGGGTAATGCGACATGCCGCCGCTCGCCAGCACCGCCGTCTTCACCCCCATCGCCGTTACAATCCGCGCCAAGGCCTGGCCAAAGGCATAGCAGCGCTCCATCGTCGGCTGCGGCGGCAGATAGGCGTTGACGTAGATCGGCAGGACCGGGTCGCTGACATCGAGATGGGTCAGCGGGATGCCGAGCGCGTAGTCGATTTTGGCGACGCTGGTAAAAGCCGGGTCGAAACCCTCGGCGTACATCCGGCGCACGATCTCGAAGCCGATCTCGCCCGGCACCCGCCAATCAAACTGATGGCCGGCGAAGGAGCCTTTGGCTTCGCCGCCGACATGGATCGTGAAGGGCGGGGCTGCGGTATGAAAGAACTGCTCGGCATGGTCGTTGGCAAAGATGACCCACAGATCGGGGCGTAACGCCTGGAGCTGGGCACCGATCTCGGCGGCCGCCTGTTTGACCCGCGCGACCGTGCCGCGGTCCTCGGTTTCCGGCATCGTAAAGAATTGCGGGGCATGGGGCAGCATCGCCCCGCCAATCACGCTTGACATCGCCGCTCTTTCTCCGGATCGATCGTCGATCGATAATATCGCCGCTCATGCCAGGCTCACGAGCACGAAAATGCCGCCCGAGGAAACGCCCCAGATGCCGCCAGCCGCCGACGACCCGCCGAGCGATCGGGTCAGCGCCGACCTTCCTATTGGCCCATCAGCAGACGCTGCGCCGGGGGCGCCGCCGAGCGTCGCAAGCGAGCCCGAGGGGCGAAGCGAAGCCTCGCCTGGTGAACAGCTGCGCCGTCGCCGGCGGCGCCGGCGACGAAGCCCGCCACTTGACGCTGTGCCTGCGGTGGGCAGCGACCCTGCCGCGATATCGGCCGATGAGGCGCCGTCGGGCGCGGAAGCCACCGTCGTCGATCCGGGGGGCGATGACAGCGGCGCCGCCGAGGCAGGCCCGACGCCGGGTACGGCAGCACATACGACCGGCGATCGCCCGCCCCGCCGGCGGCGGCGTCGGCGCCGTCCGCCGCCTGGTGGTTTGGGATCCGCGCTGCCGCGGGACGATCGCGGTGCGACGACACAGAACGCCGCAGGTGACGGCTCTCAGCCGGAGAGTACGGCTAACGGCGAAGCCGGCGCAGCCGCGGCCACGCCCTACGGCGCTGGTGGCACGACAGGTTATCTCCGGCTGCCGGTGCGCCGCCGGCGTCGGCTTCCCCGACCGCCGGGCCTGCAACGCGGAATGGCGGACGTGGCGCCGCCGAACGGCGAGACGCCCGCCGGCGACACTGCGGCCAGCGCGCCGCGCGCGGAGGGCGAGTTCCCGCCCCGCCGGCGGCGGCGACGCCCACCTCTGCGCATCGGCGAAGCTGTGCCGGCCAGCCAAGACCAATCAGCCGACGGCGCACGGCGAGATGCCCCTCGACCGCCGCACGGCCGGGGACCCAACCGCCGTCCCGGCGAGGAAAGATCGCGCGACGGTCAACCCGAGCGATTTGGGGAGCAGCAACATCGCGAGCGAGGCCCTGGACTGAGTGATGCGGACAGCCGCGACCGCGAACGCGGCGATCGCAACGACCGGGGCGCGCGCGGGCGAGGCCCGGGCGGCCCGAGCGACGGACAGCGCAGGCGGGGACGCGATGCGCCGGCAAGGCGCGTCGAGCAGAAGCTCTACACGCTTAGAATTGATGGTCGATCGCGGCTTCGAGGATGTCTCCGACGAGGCCGAGGATAGCGGAACCCGGCGGGTTCACTGGACGATCGTCAAGCGCTCGGTCGCCGACCAGAAGAGCGGCAAGGCGATGTCGACCACATATGTCTTGCAGCGTGAAAGCGCCGAGACCGAGTTTCCCAATCTCGGGGCCGCCCGCGCCGCCGCCAACAAGACCATCGTCCACCCGGAAAAGTTGACGATGTCAAAGGCAGAACACGTCGCTGCCAAAAACAGCAAGTGAGCTGGGCGCCCCCGCGTCGGCCCGGCTGTCGGCAGCGCTATTCGGCGGCGCTGCGCTCCCGCATTTTCTGGTACCGCCCCTGCGGCACGATTTCGGCGACGGTGCCGTCGGGCGAGCGGTATTTGATCGGGATCTCGCCGGGCTTGGACAGGATCGTCCCGCCATTGGCGACGACCTTCTCGGCGAAGCCCTCGTGGTCCTCGACTTCGATGCCGAAATGGTGGATCGCCGGGCCAGGGCCGACCATCTTAGCCTCGGCGTCGTCCTCGCTGTCATAGACCATCAGCGCCAGATCGATATAGCCGTCGGTCATGTGCCGCGAGATGTGCCCGCGCGAACGCCCGGTCCCGACCTGGCGGAAACCGTATACGTTCTCGTAGAACTGGGTCGCTTTTTCGAGATCGGTCACCTTCAGCGCGACGTGGTTGATCCGTGCCATTATCTTTCTCCTACTCACTGCCGCCGTCGTAGGGCGCGACCACCGTGCCTGTCCGGTATTGCGAGGGATCGAGGATCACCTCGGTTTTGGTGTCCTTGAACTGGTCGAGGCTTTTGCTCTTGATATTCTGCCACTGGACTTCGAGCACTCGGGATTTCGACCATTCGCCGTCCGTGCCGAAGGTTATGTTGCCGACAATGGTGTTGAACGGATGACTGTGGATGTAATCGGCGAGTTTGGCCTGGTCGAGGGTCTTGGCTCCCTCGATCGCCTCGCCGAGCACTTGCAGATTCGCATAGGCGAAGGGCGGCAGGTACCATCCCAGCGGATCGACGCCCGCGGCGGGCGCCTTGGCCTGGTATTCTTTGAGGAAATCGAGGATGCCCGGGAAACTGCATCGTCGGCGCCGGGATCCACCAGTCGTAGTCGATGACGCTGTTGAGCTTGGGTCCGAACTGCACTTTGACCGGCGTGTATTGCAGCCCGACCATGCCGCCGCCGAAGAACCGCGTCTTGAGGCCGGATTCGGTCGCGGCGCGCAGCATGCCGACCGATCCCGGCGGGTAGGAGGCGACGAAGACCATATCGGGGTTGGTCGCCTGGATGGCATGGACGATCGGGGTAAAATCGGGGGTGCCGGGCGGATAGGTCTTATCGTAGACGAGCTTGATCCCGTATTGCTTGACGAGGTCGCGGATGCCCTCGGAGGCGTTCTTCGGGAACTCGGCGTCTTCGGCGAGCAAGGCGAGCGTTTGCGGCTTCGGATCGGCCGCCATCGCGACCTTGAAGAACGGTTCCGCGAAGGCGTGCTTCGGGTCAGGCCCGGCCGGCAGCATCGAGAAGTATTTCGGATAGTGGAACTCGCTGTTCACCGCGAGCCCGAACAAGCCGAGGAACAATCGGTCGTGTGAAATTGCCATCGGCATCGCCGGTGCGACCAAATTCGTGCCGTAGCCCGAGACGATGAAGTCGACCTTGTCGACGTCGATAAGTTTTGTGTAGATCCCCGGCACCGTCGCCGGGTTGCTCTGGTCGTCGTAATTGATCAGCTTGACCGGCCGGCCCAACAACCCGCCTTTGGCGTTGACGTCGTCCCGCCAGATTTGCATCGCCAGCAGCGCGGATTTGCCGGCGGCGGCGAGCCCGCCGGTCAGTCGCCATGCCAAAGCCGATCGTGATCGGCTCCGCCGCCTGTACTGCACCCGACACGCAACCAGCACGCCGCTAACCCTGTAGCCGCGCCGCCGATCACATAACGAATCTTCTCGCCGAAACATCTACTTCCCTCCCCGTTTGCCCGTCCCCCGCTTAGCGCTCGCGCCGACAAAGCGATAGACGCCGTCGGAACCGAGCACGCGGTCGAGCGCGCCTTGAACCATCAGATAATGCAGGTGGGCGAGAGCCTCGCCAAGCGCAAACGCCGTCTGGTGCCGATCGAGCGGACGGCGGAACAACAGCGGCAGCAGATCCACCGCGCTCTGCGGGGTGACGCACGCGGTCAGGATCTCCTTGCACCGCGCCTGGTGGTGCGCGGCGAGCGCGTCGATGCGTGCATGCAGACCGAAAAAAGGCAAATTGTGCGACGGCAGCACCAGGACTTCGGGCGGAACCGCTGCCCGTAACTTGGCGAGCGAGGAGAGATAGCGCGCCAGCGGGTCGCCGTCAGGTTCGTGCGCCTGCACCGAGACGTTGGGCGAGATCTTGGGCAATACCTGGTCACCCGAGATCAGCACGCCCGCTTCGGCGCAATAGAGACAGGCCAGTTCGGGGGCGTGGCCCTCGCCGACGATAACCCGCCATTCGCGCCCGCCGATTGCCACGCTCATCCCATCGGCGAGCCGTTCGAACGACGGCGGCACCGAGGGCACGCCGCGGCGATACCCCTTTCCGTGTTCGCCGAAGAGCTCGCTCGACGCGGCGTCGAGCCCGGCGCGGCGGGCAAATTCGCGGCGCGAGGACGCGAAGTCGTCGCTCTCGCGGCTCATCACCCGGGCGTGGAGCCACTCCTTTTCGGTGGTCCACAATCGCACCCGCCAGCGCTCGCACAGCCAGCCGGCGAGCCCGATATGGTCGGGATGGTAATGGGTGACGATGATCCTGGTGACCGGCCGCCCGCCGAGCCGCTCGGCAAAGATCCGCTCCCACAGCGGCCCTGCTCTCGGGCATCGCATAGCCGGTATCGACGATCGTCCAGCCCTCGCCGTCCGCGAGCAGCCACAGGTTGATGTGATCGAGCGCAAAGGGCAGCGGCATCCGCAGCCACAGCACGCCGGGCGCAATCGGCACGGTCTCGCCCGGCATCGGCGGGTTTGCAACCGGAAAGCGCAGCGGGGCGAAACTTCCATCCATGATCGGTTTTGTTCCCGGGTCGCGAATTGACGGCTAGGGTAAGACCGTGCATTAGTCCCGAGCAAGCGACGAGCCCGCCGGTCAGCATTGCTGCGCCGGCGGGCGCTTTGCACTTGGGCAAGGAAGATTTGCACTTCGGGCGAGGATAGGGCGATGCGCGACTTCAATATTCCCGGACGCTCGGCGGCGATGGCGGCGAACGGGATGGCGGCGACCTCGCGCCCCGATGGCGACATTGACGGCGCTCGACGTGCTGCGCGCGGGTGGCAATGCCGCCGACGCAGCGATTGCCGCGGTCGCGATGCAATGCGTCGTCGAACCGCAAAGCACCGGGATCGGCGGCGATTGTTTTGTTCTTTATTCGCATGGCGGCGCGCTTCCGGTCGCGCTCAACGGCTCTGGGCGGGCGCCGGCCAAAGCCAAGGTCGAATGGTATGTCGAGCACGGCATTCACGAAATCCAAGTTCCCACACCGCATGCCGTGACTATCCCCGGCGCCGTCGACGCCTGGTGCATGTTCAACCGCGAGTACGGTACGCGGCCGCTCGACGAATTGCTGGAGCCGGCAGCGCGGGCGGCCGAAGCGGGTTACGTCGTGACCCCGCGCGTCGCGGCCGAATGGCAGCGCAACCAGGCCAAGCTGCGCGATCCGGTGACCGCCGCGCTGTTCCTGCCCGGCGGCAAGCCGCCCGAGGCCGGCGACCGGATGGCGAACCCGCCGCTCGCCGCCACGTTGCGCCGGATCGGCCGCGAGGGTCGCGAGGCCTTTTACGACGGTGCCGTCATGCGCGACATCGTCACTCGCCTGAAATCGCTCGGCGGATTGCACGAGGAGGAGGATTTCGCGGCGCAGCGCTCAAACTGGGTCGAGCCGATCACTGCCCCCTATCGCGGCTACGATGTCTACGAGTGCCCACCGAATGGGCAGGGCATGGCCGCCCTGATGATCCTGCGCACGCTCGAAGGCTATGCGCTCGGCGACGACGGCTTCAGCGAGGCCGACCGTCTGCATCTGCTCGCCGAGGCGAACAAGGCGGCCTACTGGGTGCGCGACAATTTTATCGGCGACCCCGATCATGTCTCGGTTCGACGTGGCGGAGTATCTGTCGGAGGCCAGGGCGGAGAAGAGCTCGCCGCACGATCCGGCTCGATCGTGCATTGCCGGGGCCGCGTTGGGCCGAGATCGAGCAGAAGGACACCGTCTATCTCTGCGTCGTCGACCGCGACGGCAATGCCTGCTCGTTCATCAACTCGCTATTCTCGGGCTTCGGCAGCGGGATCGTGGCGCCCGAAAGCGGTGTGTTGCTGCATAATCGGGGCACCGGGTTCCGCACCATCCCCGGCCATCCCAATGCGATCGCGCCGCGCAAGCGCCCGCTGCACACGATCATTCCCGGAATGCTGGTCAAGGACGGCCGCGCGGTGATGCCGTTTGGCGTGATGGGCGGGCACTATCAGTCGGTCGGCCATGCCCATTTCCTGCACCGCATGCTCGACCGCGGCCTGGACCCGCAGCAAGCCGCCGAGCACCGCGCATCCTCGCACTCAACGGCGTCTTGCAGGTCGAAAAGGCGGTTCCCGAGCCGATTGTCGCCGACCTCGCGCGCCGCGGTCACGAAATCGCGGTACAGGAGGTGCCGCTCGGCGGTTGCCAGGCGATCTGGATCGACCATCAGCGCGGCGTCCTGATCGGCGGGTCGGAGCCTCGCAAGGACGGCCTCGCGCTCGGCTATTGACGCACGGGATCGCCGAAATCGGCTTTGCCCGCCGCGATGGGGTCACCCGCCTCGCCCATCTTTACCAGGCCGACCCGCTACGCGTGCTGTTCCCGACTCCGGAAGCGGATGATCCGATCCAAGCAGCGTTCGTCACCACTTCGGGCGGGCTCGTCGCCGGCGACCATATCGACATCGCCGTTCGCGTCGATCCCAAGGCGAGCGCGCATGTCACGGCCTCGGCGGCGGAGAAGATCTATCGCTCGACCGGCGTGACGACGGTGGTGCGGCAAGCGCTGACGGTGGGCGACGGCGGCGCGCTCGAATTCCTGCCGCCCGAGACGATCGTGTACGACGGCGCGCGTCTCGAGCGCGAAAGTGTGATCGAGCTTGCGCCCGATGCAGTGTTCCTTGGCGGCGACATCGTGGTTTTTGGCCGCCGCGCCCGCGGCGAGCGCTTCACCCACGGATTTCTGCGCGAGGTCTGGGAGGTGCGATGCAAAGGCTGCCTCGTTTGGGGCGATGCGCTCCATCTCGACGGCGATATCGCCGCGATCGTCGCCGATCCCGCCTGCTTCGACGGCGCGGCGGGTTTCGCCACCTTGATGCTGGCGCCCGCTGCTCGCGATCCTCAGAGATTTGTCGATGGTGCGCGCGCGGTCCAGGCTGCCGCGCCGCGCGGGGTCAGGGCCGGTGTTACCGCAATCGGCGGCCTCGTTGTCGCCCGCTGGCTGGCCCTCGACGCGGCCCTGCTGCGCCGCGCCTATGCCGATCTCGCTTGCCATTTGCGCGCCGAGGCGATGGGATTGCCCCGCCGCCTGCCGCGGATTTGGCACGTATGATGCTGGTTATCAGATGCGATGAACCTGACCCCGCACGAAAAGGACAAGCTGCTGATATCGGTCGCGGCGATGGTTGCCGAGCGCCGGCTGAGGCGCGGGGTCAAGCTCAACTATCCCGAGGCGGTGGCGCTGATCACCGATTATGTGCTCGAAGGGGCGCGCGACGGCAGGAGCGTCGCCGAGTTGATGCGTGACGGCGCCACGGTCATCGGCCGCGAGCAGGTCATGGAGGGGGTGGCCGAGATGATCGCGGAAATTCAGGTCGAGGCGACTTTTCCCGACGGCACCAAGCTCGTCACCGTCCACGAGCCGATCCGGTGAGTAGGATACTAATCCAAGCGCCTTTTGTCGTCACCCCCGCGAAAGCGGGGGCCCAGGTATACCGCCGGGACGCCCGCCGTCCCTGGGTTCCCGCTTTCGCAGGTATCGACGAGGTCGCAATGATCCCCGGCGAGCTGCTCCCCGCCGCGGGCGACATCGAGATCAATGCCGGGCGGCCGACCGTGACCTTGACCGTCGCCAACACCGGCGACCGGCCGATCCAGGTGGGCTCGCATTATCATTTCTACGAGACGAACTCCGCCCTCGCTTTCGACCGCGAGCAGGCGCGCGGCTATCGGCTCGACATCCCGGCCGGAACCGCGACGCGGTTCGAGCCGGGGCAGAGCCGCGAGGTCAGGCTGGTCGCCTATGCCGGAGCGCGCCGCGTCGTCGGCTTCAATGGCAAGATCAACGGCGGGCTGAACTAGCGCTATGGCGATGACGGTTTCGCGCACCGCTTATGCCGGGATGTTCGGCCCGACTACCGGCGACCGGCTGCGGCTGGCCGACACCGAGCTCGTCATCGAGATCGAGAGCGACCGCACGATCTACGGCGAGGAAGTCAAGTTCGGCGGCGGCAAGGTCATCCGCGACGGCATGGGGCAAAGCCAACGGAGCCGCGCCGAGGGGGCCGTCGACACCGTCATCACCAACGCCGTGATCATCGACCATTGGGGCATCGTCAAGGCCGATATCGGCATCACCGACGGCCGCATCAGCGGCATTGGCAAAGCCGGCAACCCCGATATCCAGCCGGGCGTCGACATCGTGATCGGGCCGGGCACCGAGGCGATCGCCGGCGAGGGCCGCATCGTTACCGCCGGCGGCATTGATTCGCATGTTCATTGGATCTGCCCTCAGCTCGCCGAGGAGGCGCTCTACAGCGGCATCACGACGATGCTCGGCGGCGGCACCGGTCCGGCCGCCGGGACCGCTGCGACGACCTGCACGCCGGGGCCCTGGCATCTCGCGCGGATCTTGCAGGCGGCGGAGGAAATCCCGGTCAATCTCGGCTTCTTCGGAAAAGGCAACGCCTCCGAGCCGCGGGCGTTGGTCGAGATGGTCGAGGGCGGCGCCTGCGGGCTCAAGCTGCACGAAGATTGGGGCACCACCCCTGCGGCGATCGACACCTGCCTCGGGGTCGCTGAGCAGCTCGACATCGCGGTCGCGATCCACACCGACACGCTCAACGAATCCGGCTTCGTCGAGGACACGATCGCCGCCTTCAAGGGCCGCAATATCCACGCCTTTCACACCGAAGGCGCCGGCGGCGGCCATGCCCCCGACATCATCAAATTGTGCGGTCTGGCCAACGTCTTGCCGTCCTCGACCAACCCGACCCGCCCCTACACGATCAACACCGTCGCCGAGCATCTCGACATGCTGATGGTGTGCCACCACCTCGACCCGCGCATTCCCGAGGACGTGGCCTTCGCCGAGAGCCGCATTCGCCGCGAGACGATCGCCGCCGAGGACATCCTGCACGACCTCGGAGCCTTCAGCATGATGTCGTCGGACAGCCAAGCCATGGGCCGGGTCGGCGAGGTCATCATCCGCACCTGGCAGACCGCCGACAAAATGAAGCGCCAGCGCGGCCCCCTTCCTGAAGACAGCGAGCGCGCCGACAATTTTCGGGTCAAGCGCTATGTCGCGAAATACACGATCAACCCGGCATTGACCCATGGGCTCGCCGAGCACATCGGCTCGGTGGAACTGGGCAAGCTCGCCGATCTCGTCCTATGGTCGCCGGCTTTCTTTGGCGTCAAGCCCGATCTGGTGCTGAAGGCGGGGATGATCGCCGCGGCGCTGATGGGCGACCCTAACGCCTCGATTCCGACCCCGCAGCCGGTCCATTATCGGCCGATGTTCGGCGCCTTCGGCCGTGCGCTGTCCGCCTCGGCCGTCACATTTCTGCCGGCTGTGGCGCTCGACCGCGGCCTGCCGGCCCAACTCGGGCTGCAGCGGATGGTGCTGCCGGCGCGCGGCATACGTGCCGTCGACAAGAAATGCATGGTCCACAACGCCGCATTGCCACATATCGAGGTGGACCCGGAGACCTACGAGGTCCGCGCCGATGGCGTGCACCTGACCTGCGAGCCCGCCACGGTATTACCGCTGGCGCAGCGCTATTTCCTCTATTGAGCCGATGGGCGTCGCTTTCCTCATTGCGAGCGCAGCGAAGCAATCTCGCGCCAACGCAGTTTGGCCAGACCAGATTGCTTCGTCGCATGTGGCTTCCTCGCAATGACCGCAGACCGACGAATGCACCGGGCGATCGCTGTCCATCCCCGCGGGCACTGGCCGGAGACGGAAGCGGTCGACGCCGTGACGCTCGCCTATCTCGACCGGCATCGGCGGCGTATTCGCCTCGTCGCCGATTCAGGGGTGACCTTTCTTCTCGACCTCGCGCGCGCCCAGCATCTTGGCGATGGCGATGGGCTCGAACTCGACAGCGGCGGCTATGTTCGCGTGCGCGCGGCGCCGGAGCCGGTGTTGGAGATCGAGGCGCCCGATCGCGCCGGTCTTTTGCGGATCGCCTGGCATCTCGGTAACCGCCATCTGCCGTTGCAGGTCGCGGGCGACCGGCTGCGCATCCGCGCCGACCACGTCATCGCCGAGATGGTCGCCGGTCTCGGCGGGAGGCTGACCCCGCTCGACGCGCCGTTCGACCCGGAAATCGGCGCCTATGCCGGCCCCCAGCATCACCACCACGATGACCACCATCACGAATGACGCCGTCCTAGCCGATACCGGGCTCTATCGTATGCTCGCTTGGCTGTCGCCGAGTTTCCCGATCGGCGCCTTCAGTTATTCGCACGGTATCGAAGCTGCGGTCGAAGCCGGTCGAGTGCGCGACCGCGCGTCCTTACAAGGTTGGATCGCCGCGGTCGTCACGCTGGGCGGCGGCCGGGTTGATGCCGACATCCTGCGTGATGCGCATCGCGCAGCTGCGACGAACGACATCGAGTTGCTGTCCGCCGCCAACCGCCGCGGGTTGGCCTTTCGTGCCACAGCCGAGCTGGCGCTCGAAACCAGCGCCCAGGGCGAGGCGTTTCTGGCGACTTGCCGCGCCGCCTGGCCGGATGCGTTACTCCACCGGTGGGCGACGAGCCTCGGCGCGGTGTGCCATCCAGCGGCCGTTGGCGCGGCAATGGCGCGCGCCGAAATCCCCATCGCCAGCGCGTTAACAGGATATCTACACGCGATGGCGGCAAACTTGACATCCGCCGGTCTGCGCCTCGGCATCGTCGGTCAGACCGACGGCCAGCGGATCTTGGCCGCGCTAGAACCGGTCGTCTTCGAAGCCGCCGCGGCGGCAATCGCGCGTGATCGGGCCGAGTTTGGCGCGGCGACCTTTGCCGTCGACCTCGCCTCGATGGCTCACGAAACCCAATATACGAGGCTGTTTCGCTCATGAGCGAAGAGGCGAGACGCGATCCATTAAGGGTCGGAATCGGCGGGCCGGTCGGGTCGGGCAAGACCGCGCTGATGGACTGGTTGTGCAAGAGCATGCGCGACCGCTGGGAGATCGCCGCGATCACCAACGACATCTACACCCGCGAGGATGCCGAGTTTCTGACCAAGAGCGGCGCGTTGCCGCCTGAGCGCATCCGCGGCGTCGAGACCGGCGGCTGCCCGCACACCGCGATCCGCGAGGACGCCTCGATCAACCTCGCCGCGGTTGCCGAAATGAGCCGGTTGTTTCCCCGTCTCGACCTGATTTTGATCGAGTTGGGCGGCGATAATCTCGCAGCGACTTTTTCGCCCGAATTGGCTGATCTGACGATCTACGTCATCGATGTCGCCGCTGGCGACAAGATCCCGCGCAAGGGCGGCCCCGGGATCACCCGTTCAGACCTCCTCGTCATCAATAAAATCGACCTCGCCCCGTTGGTCGGCGCCAGCCTCGACGTCATGGACCGCGACGCCAGGCGCATGCGCGGCGAACGATCCTTCGTCTTCACGAACCTCAAACGCGGCGACGGACTGGAGACGATCGTCGACTTCATTGCTACACAGGGCGGGCTTGGCGTCTAACTGCGCGGATCAGCTGATGCCAATTCTTCCCTCCCTCGTTGCTGACGGAGCCGGCCCGCAGGGATGGGTGGATCGAGGCAGCGCCGCCGCGCCGCTCGCGATCTACATCCATTGGCCGTTTTGCCGGTCGAAATGCCCTTATTGCGATTTCAACAGCCATGTCCGCGACGGCATCGACGCAGCTCGCTGGACGCGTGCCTTGCTGGCCGATCTCGATCATCAGGCGGCGCTGTTGCCGGGACGCGCGGTCGGCTCGGTCTTTTTCGGCGGCGGTACGCCCTCGCTGATGCCGCCCGAAACGGTGGCGTCATTGCTCGAAAGGGTGAAGCGGCGTTGGGCCGTTGCGGCCGATGTCGAGATCACCCTCGAAGCCAACCCGAATTCCGCCGAGGCCGCACGTTTTCGTGCCTTTGCCGAGGCAGGCGTCAACCGGCTGTCGCTCGGCGTCCAGGCGCTCGACCCGGCGGCGTTGCGTTTTCTCGGCCGGGCGCATGACCGCGCCGAGGCGATCGCCGCGATCGAGCACGCCCGCGACAATTTCGCCCGGTTCTCGTTCGATCTGATCTATGCCCGCCCCGGCCAGAGCATCGCCGCCTGGCGGCGCGAACTCGACGAGGCGCTGAGCCTCGCCGGCGACCATCTCTCGCTCTATCAGCTGACAATCGAACCCGGAACCGCTTTTGCCACCTTGGCCCGGCGCGGCGATCTGGTCCCGCCCGACGACGACTCCGCCGCCGCGCTGTTCGAGACGACCCAGGACCGCCTCGCCGCCGCCGGGCTTCCTGCCTACGAGATCTCGAACCACGCCCGCCCCGGCGCCGAGTGCCGCCACAATCTCGTCTATTGGCGTTATCAGGACTATGCCGGCATCGGCCCCGGCGCACACGGTCGGCTGACCCGCGCCGGCGGCAAATACGCGACCCGCCAGCGCCGCGCGCCCGAAGCCTGGCTCGCCGCGATCGAAGCCACCGGCGCCGGCCTCGAAGAGGCCGCCGCGATCGGCCGCGACACAGCAATCGAGGAAATGCTGATGATGGGGCTCCGGCTGATCGAAGGAGTCGCGCGCCCGCGGCTGGAGCAAGCCGCCGGCCAGATCATCGAGGCCCTGTTCGCCGATACCCTCCCGCCGCTGATCGAAGGCGGCTTCCTGACCCTCGACCGCGATCGCCTCGCTGCTACCCCTGCTGGCCGCCAGCGCCTTAACGCCGTGCTCGCCGCCCTCCTCGGTTGAGCGAGCGGCCCGAAAACAGTGCCCATTGTCGATTTTGTCATTACTCCGGGCGGGCTCTAGCTAATTCTAAGCTCCAGCCGTCACGGCCGAGTGCGGTAACCGGATATCAGGCTTACCGAACAGGCGGGGCCGGAGGGCGGCCTTCGAGCCCAAGGGCATGAGCAATTCTCAGGCTAGTCCGAAGGTCCGTCATCACTTGAAATCGTTGACAGTAAATTGACGGTTGATCGCTTAAGGGTAATTGCTGCCCATTAAGATTAACTCAGGTTCACATGCTCCACATACGACGTAGAGGTTTTGATCTTGTCGGTTTCATCCTCCTGTCGGTGTTGCCGGCGATCGTGCCGATCAGCTCGTCCTTCGCCGCGACAGCCACGACGACATTCCAGGTCACCGCGACGGTTCAAGCGACCTGCTTGATTTCAGCCACAAATCTGGCCTTTGGCACCTACACCGGCGTCCAGATTGCCGCGACCTCCACGATCTCAATAACCTGCACCAACACCTCACCCTACAATGTCGGGCTCAACCCCGGAACCGCGCCCGGTGCGACGGTAACTACGCGCAAGATGACCGGTCCCGGCGGCGCCTTGCTGGCGTACGCGCTCTACCAGGACGCCGGCCACACGATAAACTGGGGTCAAACCGTCGGCACCGATACCGAGGCCGGCACCGGCAACGGCAGCGCTCAGGTGTTGACCGTCAATGGTTTGTTGACGGCTGGCCAATTTGTTACGCCCGGCTCGTACGTCGACACGATCACCGCGACTGTCACCTATTAACCCTGCGCCAGCTGGGCCCGGATGACCCCGCAATTCCGCGCGGCAATCCTCGGCGCAGTGTTGCTGTGTCTGTCCGCGACGATGGCCGCGGCCGACGGACTGACCGTGCTCCCCGTCACCATTCAGATGGCGCCCGGGCAAATGGCGGCGAGCCTGACGGTCAAGAACGAGGCTGACGCCGCGACCTCGCTGCAGGTCCGAGCCTTTGCCTGGAGCCAATCGGCCCAGGGCGAAGAGCGACTGGAGCCGACCACGGAACTCATGGCGAGCCCACCGATTTGCACGATCGCGGCGGGGGCCAGCCAAGTCGTAAGGCTGGTATTGCGGCGACCGCCGCAAGGAGGAGAGGCGACCTACCGCATCCTGCTCGACCAGATCCCGCCACCGGCTGCGCCGGGAACGGTGCGCATCGCGCTGCGCCTATCAATTCCGATTTTTGCTGAGCCAAATGTGCGCGCCGCACCGCATCTGCGATGGCGCATCGAGACCGGCGGCGGGCAGGCAGAGCTGGTGGCGGCCAATGACGGCAATCGCCACGAAAAGATCCTCGATATTTCTCTCCTGGCCGTCGGTCGATCTTTGCCCGTTGAGGCCGGGGCTTCGCCATACATTCTTCCCGGCGCTGCCCGCCGCTGGCGCATCTCCGGGCCGAACCCGCCGCTCCTCCCTGGGACGACACTGCGGCTGACCGCGCGGGCCGACGCCGGCGAAATCGATCAGTCGGTTTCGGTGGTTGCGGGTCCATAATCGCCCTTGTACCCCGGCAACGCTGCTCCGCGCCGTCGCGACAGTCATTTTAGTTGTGGTCATCGCTCCCGCGCGGGCCTCGGCCGACCAGACGTTGCTGTTGGAGGTCGTGGTCAACGGTCACCCGATCGGCAAAATCGGCGAGTTCGTACAACGCGACAGCGAACTTCTCGCCCGCCCCGGTGAGCTGCGCGATCTTGGCATACGCGTTCCGGATAGGGCGCCGTCAAACCAGGCTGGTCTTGTCCCCCTCTCGGCGATCGAGGGCCTGACCGCCCGCCTCGATATGGCGACCCAGACATTGTACGTCACCGCCGCGCCCGAGCGCTTATTGCCCGAGCTACTGCTGGCCGCTGGGGTCTCCGGCGCCGATGTCCCGGTCGAAAGCGGGATCGGGGAGACGCTCGATTACGATGTCGTCGGCACCTCGGTCAGCGGGCAGAACCTCGGCAGCGGGCTGTTCGATTTGCGCGCCTTCTCGCCGTGGGGCGTGGTTTCCTCGGGCTTCCTGGGCTATGCCGGAACGAACCCCAACGGCCCCCTTCCGTATTCCGCGATACGGCTCGATTCGGTCTACACCTATGCCGATGTCGACAATCTGCGCTGGTATCGGGCGGGCGATTTCATCAATGGTGGTCTCGGTTGGACCCGGCCAGTGCGGCTCGGCGGGGTGCAGATCCAGTCGGATTTCTCGATGCGGCCCGATCTCGTGACATTTCCGCTGCCTTCGGTCGGCGGCTCGGCCGCGGTTCCGTCGACCGTCGACGTGCTGGTCAATGGTACGCGGGTCCTTTCTCGCCAGGTGGCGCCCGGCCCATTCGAGATCCCGCAGCTTCCGGTCGTCACGGGCGGCGGCGCGATCCAGATGACCGTGACCAACGCACTCGGCCAGCAGGTCGCCACCACCCTGCCGTTCTACGCCAGCTCCAATCTGCTCGCTCCGGGCCTGCAAACCTATTCGGCCGAAGTCGGCGCGGTGCGGCGGAACTGGGGAGTCATCAGCGACGATTACGGTGCCCTGGTGGGTTCCGCCACTTACCGCCGCGGCTTGTCGCCGTTGGTGACGATCGAGGCCCATGCCGAAGGCACTTCCGGTCTGATGGCCGCCGGCGCAGGCGGCGTGGTGAACGTCGGCGATCTGGGCGTAGTCAATTTCTCGGCCGCCGGCAGCGGTCTCGATCTGCCCGGCGTTCAGCTCACGGCCGGCGCTCAGCGGATCGGTCCGGTCGCCAGCCTCGGCGCCTTTGCTAGCGTCGCCAGCCGAAACTTCCGCGACATTGCGACAGTGAACGGCGATCCCGTGCCGCAGCGCCAGCTCAATGCCTACGCAAGTCTGTCGTTCGGGCGCTTCGGTTCCGCCGGCATTTCGTATACCGGCATCGATCGCAGCGCGGTCCTCACACCGATCAGTTTCGTGGCTCCAGCCAGCGGGTTTCTTGGCCAGAACACCGTCCTGCCGGGTGGAACCATTTCGACCACCAGCGGGGCAGCCTCCTTTCTTCCAGTCCTGCGAGCGCGAATTGTCTCGGCGAATTACTCGGTGCAGATCGGCAAGCTGTCATTCTATGCGACCGCTTTTCGTGATTTCGCCCAAGGCGGCGGCAGCGGTGCGATATTGGGGGTGACGATTCCGATCGGTCCGCGCAGTTCGGCCGGCGTCAGTGCCGGCTCCGGGTCTGGTAGCGGTTTTGCTCAGGTGCAGGCGACGCAGTCGCCAGTGCTGATCGGCGATTGGGGCTACCAGATCTATGGCTCAGCCGGGAATCCGTATCAGCAATTTGGCCTGACGCAATACAAGTCGCCATGGGGGCTGGTATCCGCCGGGGTCAGCCGGATCGGCACGCAGACCGCCCTTCGTGGCGAAGCGCAGGGCGCTCTGTCCTATGCCGATGGCGGGCTGTTCGCATCCAACACGATCAACGATGCGTTCGCCGTGGTCGATACCGATGCCCCCGACATCCGCGTCTACAGCGAGAATCGCGAGGTGGACCGGACCGACTCCGCCGGGCGCGTATTGGTGCCCGATCTTCGCTCGTTTGACCTAAACAATCTGTCGATCGATCCGTCCGACGTGCCGGCTGACGCTTCGGTTCCGTATATGACCAAAGAGGTGCGGCCGCAGTACCGCTCCGGCGTCGTGGTGAAATTCCCGGTCCGCGCCAGCCACGGCGCGCTGCTGCGGCTTGTCGACCAGGCGGGCCGGCCGCTGCCCGTCGGCAGCGTCGCCACGCTAAAGGCGACAAAGACCTCGGTTCCCGTCGGCTATGACGGCGAAGCCTATGTCCAGGATCTCCGCCGTCACAACGAACTCGCCATCGAACGGCCGGATGGGTCGCGTTGCACCGTGGCCTTCGACTATGAGCCGGCGCCGGGCGAGATCCCGACGATCGGACCGCTGACCTGCCAGCAGGAACCGCCCTGATGCGCGTAGCCGCTTTGGCCACGGTTTTGCTGCTTCTTCCGGCATTGGCCCGGGCCGCCACCTGCACCGTCTCGGCCACACCGGTCGCTTTCGGCGTATACCCGCCTTTTTCCGGTACTCCGACAACCAGCACCGGCACGACGACGGTTCACTGTGTGGCAGGGGCGGCAAATATTGTCATCGCCCTCAGCACCGGCGGAGGAGGCAGCTATGCCAGCCGGCGGATGAGCAATGGCGCCTCTAATTTGACCTATCAGCTGTATTCGGACGCGGCCCGCACGATGGTCTGGGGCGACGGCACCGCCGGCACCGTCACCGTTTCGGCCCATGTCGCCAACAATGGCACCCGAAACAGCACGGTCTATGGACGAATTCCGGCGCTCCAAGGGGTTCGCCCCGGCGCGTACACTGATACGATCACCGTCACGGTAACATACTGATCGTGCCCAGTCGGGCTTCGTCGAAAGCCGAGCCGTGGCAAGCGAACTTCGCCGGGGGATGTCGCCGCCAAGGACGCCGAACTTAGCGCCGTACGGATGACCGAGCGCCCTGGCGACATCGGCCTCGGCGCGGGTACCGCCACCGGCCTGCCCGCGCCACCATCTTCCGCCCGGCCCGGTCTATCAAATCACTTGCGGATCTCGATCGCTGCAAGACAATCGATTGGTTGGATGAGGATCGGGGGAGTGGCCGAAGCATACGCCTACATCATCGTCGGGGCCGGATCGGCGGGCTGCACCTTGGCCAATCGGCTCAGCGGGGACGCGGACGCGCGCGTGCTGGTGCTCGAGGCGGGCGGCCGGGACCGCGACCCGTGGATCCATATCCCGCTCGGCTGGGGCCGGATGTTGCAGCGCCGCCGCCACGACTGGATGTATTTCGCCGAGCCCGAGGCGACGATGGACGGCCGTCGCGTCGAATGCGCCCGCGGCAAGATCATCGGCGGCTCGTCTTCGATCAACGCCATGGTCTATGTGCGCGGCCATCGCGGCGACTACCAGCGATGGGCGGCGGACGGGCTCGATGCCTGGTCTTACGCCGATGTGCTTCCCTATTTCCGCCGTCAGGAAAGCTGGGAGGGCGGCGCCGGTCCCTATCGCGGCGGCGATGGGCCGCTGACGGTGCAGCTGTCGCGCTATTCCGACCCGCTAGTCGACGCCTTTATGGCGGCGGGTGCTGCGGCCGGGCACAAGCTAACCGAGGATTACAACGGCGCGCAGCAAGAGGGCTTCGGCCGCTCGCAGATGACGATCCGCGACGGCCGGCGCTGCAGCGCCGCGGTCGCCTACCTGCGTCCGGCGCTGACCCGGCCCAATCTCGAAATCGTCGTGGGCGCGCTGGCGACGCGCATCCTGTTCGAGGGTAGCCAGGCGGTTGGCGTCGAATATCTGAAATCGGGCCAGCGCATTGTCGCGCATGCCGAGCGCGAGGTAATCCTTGCCGGCGGCGTCATCAATTCGCCGCAGCTCTTGATGCTGTCGGGCATCGGCGACCCCGAGGCGCTCGGCGCGCACGACATCCCGGTCAAAGTGCGCCTGCCCGGCGTCGGGCAAAACCTGCAGGATCATATCTCGGCGCCGGTAAGCTATGCCCGTAAAGAGCCCGGGCCCCTGCACGCCAGGATGCGCGCCGATCGCATCGCCCTGGAATTGGCCAACACCTATTTCCGCGGCGCCGGCATCGCCAGCGACTTGCCGGGCGGGCTGATGGCCTTTCTAAAAGCGGCGCCCGAGGCCGCTCTGCCCGACTTACAACTGCTGTTCAATGCCGCGCCGATGGCGGCCTCGCCGTATTTTCCGCCCTTCGTGCCCGCCTATGCCGACAGCTTCGCCTGCCGTGCAGTGCTGTTGCGCCCCGAGAGCCGCGGGCGGGTCGAGCTCGCCTCTTCCGACCCGAAGGTCCCGGTCCGCATCCATCAGAATTTCCTAGCCACCGACAAGGACTGGGCGATCCTGCGCGCTGGGATTCGCCTCATTCGCGACATCGGTCAGGCCGCGCCCCTGGTCCCGTTCGCCGCAGGGGAGATCGCCCCCGGCCCCGCTTGCCATTCCGACGCCGAGATCGACGCCTACATCCGCGCCAGCGCGATCACGGTCCACCATCCGCTCGGCACCTGCAAGATGGGCCGGCCGGCCGACCCCGCCGCCGTCGTCGATCCCGAACTCAGGGTCCTGGGCGTGGACGCGCTGCGCGTCGTCGACGCCTCGGTGATGCCCGACCTGATCGGCGGCAACATCAACGCGGTGGTGATCATGATCGCCGAAAAAGCCGCCGACCTGATCCGCGGCCAAGCCCCCGCTCGCCCCGGTCAACGTCTAAAAGTCGATAGCCTTCAGGCTCGGGAAATATGCGGCCGGCCTAGGCGCACCGGTTTTTCACCACGCTGCTCCCGGATGTTGAACAGTCTTGTTATTCTGGCCCCTTCAGATCGAAGCTGCCGATCGAGCCAAGTCATCGCCACGCGGAGGGAAGTATGCTCACTATCCTTGATCTCAATGCCGAGTTCGCCAAGCTGAAGACGTTGCGCGGACGCACGCCGGAGACGCCGGAGGCTGATCGCGAGGGCGCCTTCGCGCGATTGGCGCCGTACCGCGACAGCGCCATCAACGTCGCCAAATTTTCCGGCGAAGGCCCATGGGAGCGCCACGTCAACGGGGACGAGATCGTGCAGGTCGTCGACGGCGCCACGACTTTTCACATCATGTTCGAGGACGGGCCGCAATCCTATACACTCACGGCCGGGATGGTGGTCGTTGTCCCGCAAGGGAAGTGGCATCGCTTCGAGGCGCCGGACGGGGTTAGCCTGATGACCACCACGCCTCAACCGACCGAACACCTGACCTTCGCCATCGACGATCCGCGAACCCTCGACTGACGGGTATGTCGAAGCTGTGCGATCCCGGCTCGACGGCCTTTTGACGGATGACAACTTCTCGCGGTTGGGCTAGTTTGATTAATGGGCCTCGGTGGGGCCGAATAAGGCGGCCGAAAACAGAACGCCGCCGAACATGGAACAGGAGCAACGTCGATCCGGCGGCATGTCGTGCGGCTGCCAGAATTTGCGAGGCGTGGACCCGGCAACGAGTACGCAACTTAGACTGATGCTTTGACAAGGCGACGGGCCGGCCTCGTCCGTTTTGCGCCTTCCGCATGGTCCCCCCGGGTTCGACAATCTGGGAGGTCACCATGGCAGAAATCTATCCGATCGGCCGGTCGTCGACCGCCGGCTTTATGCTCGGCCGCAAGCTCGACAATATCCCGTTCAGCCCGTACCACCTCGCGATCATCGCGGTATTGGGCTTCGTCGGTTTTGTCGAGGGCTACGATCTCTCAATCACCGGCTCGCTGCTGGTGCTGGCCAAAGCGCCGCTCCATCTCACTCCAACCGACATTCGTTTTGTCGCCGTCGCTTCGACCCTGATGGCTGTCGTCGGCGGCTTCATCGCCTCGGCGATGTCGGATCATTGGAGCCGCAAGCTGGTCATGCAGATCGGCGTGATCGGCACGACATTCTTCACATTGCTGATCCCGCTGGTGCAGACCGCAGAACAGCTGATCATCGTTCGATTGTTGACCGGGCTCGCCGGCGGGTTTGCCGTCTCGGCGGCATTTCCGATCGCCGCCGAATTAATGCCGGCGCAGCACCGGCGCACCTACGGTGCGATCTACGAGATGTTGCTGGCCGCCTCGTTCACCGTGGTGCTGTTGATCAGCTTTTTGCTCGCCGCTAATCCGAACGCGTTTCGGTTGATGGCCTTGCCGGGCGGGCTCATGATTTTCATAGCGCCGGCACTGATCCAATTCGTGATCCCCGAGAGCCCGCGCTGGCATCTGCGGCGCGGCCGGGTCGAGGCCGCGGTCGACACCGTCAACCAAATGGTCCGTCGCGCCGGCAGCCGGGTGCCGCAATTGTCAGTCGAGGCGCTCCGAGGCGGCGTCGAGACGACCAGCGAGGAGCTGCCGTCTTATTGGGCTTTATTTCGCCCGGGCCAGCTGCGTTGGACCGTCGTCGGGATCCTCAGCGCCGTTTGCGCCGGTATAGCTGCTTTGACGATCCATATCCTACTGCCAAAGGCGCTGGTCGATCAGGGTTTGGCCGTGTCGTCAAGCTTCGGGCTCGCTACAATTACCTACGCGGCGAGCATACCGGGCAAGGCCTTCACCGGCTATCTGATGGAGATCATTGGACGGCGCTGGACAATTTTCTATGCCCTCGCCGGATCTATACCCGGCATTGTCCTGATGCTGATGGCGCACCGCGCCGGGCCCCATGCGGCCATCGTGATGATGACGGGCGGGCTGATCACCGGCTTTACCGTGCTGTCGGCCTTTACCGCCACCCGCGTCTATCTCTCCGAGCAATTCCCGACGGCATTGCGCGGCCGCGGCCACATCTTCGGCGAGTTGTTCGGGCGGATCTTCGCCGGCGTCCTGGCGCCGTTCCTGTTGGCTCCGCACACCGGCTCGCCGGCGATCTTCTTTGGCACGATCTTGGTGGTGGTGGGGGTCGGCGCCTTTATCCCGGTGCTGTTCGGCAGGGAGACGGTCGGCCAGCTCGAAACCGTGACCGAAGGCGTGCCCGCGTTCGCTTGACCCGGCGCGGTCGGGGGCGCGGCCCTTGCTTGCCGCCAACAGCGCGCGAGCTCTGTACGAGCCGCATTCCCACCGGTTTGCAAATGTCGTAGTGCGCTCGATTCCTGAACATCGGATTTTGCCGATATCTTGCAAACCTGATCAACAACAATGGCTAGGCCGACCGGAATCCTATGATGCGAAAATCTCGCCGAGGCGCCGGATTGAGCTCAGCACCTGCTCCTGTGGCAGCCCTGGCCACTGGCAGCGCATGATGAAGTGATCGACGCCGAGCAGCTCGCGATAGCGCGCGATCTCCTCCTTTACCGACACTTTGTCGCCGATGATGAACCGGTCGCGCGCGAAATCCTCGAAGTCGGGCGAGGTGCGGTCCTGCAGTCCCCAGGCGGCATAGGCGTTGTATTTGTATTCGAGCGGCCCGCGGCATTCCTCGCGCGCCGTCGAATGGCGCGCGCCGACATAACATTCGACGGTGATTGGAAATTCCATCGGGGTTCGGCCATATTCCTTCAATGCCGCACGATAGGCTTGCATCAGCGGCGCCACCGTGCCGAGCCCGCCGCTGTTGACGATCAGCCAGGCGTCGCCGATCCGCGCCGCGCGCCTGACCGACACTTCGGCCTGCCCGGCGATGTAGAGCGGCGGCCCGCCCGGGCGCACCGGCTTCAGCGCCGATCCCGGCGTCGTTGACGGTGTAGAACCGGCCCTTATGGCTGACCCGGTCCTCGGTCCACAGCCGGCGCATCAAAGCGATGCTTTCGTTGAACCGCGGCGCCCGCTCTTTGAGGGCAATGCCAAAGGCGTCGAACTCCGGCTGGCGGTAGCCCAAGCCGATGCCGAGGATGTAGTTGCCGCCGGTCAGCACGTCCAAGGTGGCCGCTTCCTCGGCGACATGCATCGGGTTGAGCGGCGGCAGGATCAGGATGTTCGGCCCGATCGTCATGCCCTGCGCGTGGGCCGCGACATAGCCCATGACCGGCGTGATCTGCAGCATCTGCAGCGGATGGGTCAGCCAGTGATGCGGGAACCACAACGACGCGAACCCCGCGTCATGCGCCGCGCGCACCTGCGCCACCATCTCCGGGACCCGCTCCGCGAGGTTGAAGCCCTCCGGAAACTGTGTGTTGATAAACAGACCGACTTTCATGATGGGCTTCTCCTCCCGCTCGCGAAGCCGCGCGCCGCGATCTGCCAGGGTAAAGCTTTGGTTGATGCGGTCCAATCGGCTCTGAGATGTTGATTCTTCCAGCCGATGTAGGCGCGCCGGTCGAGATCGTTTCGCCGGCCGTAATCCAAGGGTCCACGCCACAGGCAATCGCCCTCCATCCTCCGTCGGATTTCTTTACAGCCGATTTTGCGAGGCGCCGGGGCCGTCCCGGCTCTATAGGGCGCATTCTCTTGTTCGGCAGCCCGCTGAAAATGCTGCTTTTCTTTTATATCCTTGTGTTGACCTGGCGGCGATGGCCGGAATCAGGGATGTTCCGGCTCGATTGGAACGCCAAGGGTGCGCCGGATATTTTTACACTTTTCCCGAAGCCCGATCGGTCATAAGAATAATATTGCGTAATATCAATTATATACCGGGTTGGCATGCCGATTGCTCTGATTCAGCCATCTTGCTAAGCCGGGCCGTTTGGCCGCGGGCTCGGCGGAGCGATCGACGCGTATCCTTGACTAAGAGGAGTTATCCTATGTCGTTACGTAAATCAGCCCTTAGCCGGCGTCTCGGCCATCGCCCTGTCCGTGGGCTTGGCCTGTGGGGCTCAGGCGGACGTGCTGCCGGTTACAGAACCTGACCTTCAATATGTTGACTAACCCTAGACTTTAACGCACGGCCGTAAGAACTTTTTTACGACTGTATATCCGACTAACTGGGCCAGTAGGCGCGGCCGCGCAAATCTCCAATCTCATCTATGTCGGGCCAGCAAGGCTCCGAAGGGTTTTCGAGCCAAGGCCATGGCAATATTTACGGGGTTTATGCTAAGGACACGACGCCACCCACACTCGGCCCAGGGTTCACGGTTACCGTTCCGCGCCGGCACCAACTTCTATCAGGCGGACGGCAATCCGGCAGTTCGAGAGCACGATCTTTCAGACCATTCCAAATCTGACAGCCGGCATCACACTACACCCTTCAGTTCCAGCAGGCAGCCGGTCAGCAAAACTCGGCCATTTAGCGGCGACACAACCGAGCAGTGGAGAGGTGTTTCTAGGCCTAGGCGGAATCGGTGTACTCCTGCCCAGCCACACACCTTGCACAGCTACCGGCACCGCGAATAATCAGGAGTGGGATTTGCCGCTGATGAACACCCCGTGCAATGTCACAATATTGATTGGGCTAATACACTCCGTCACGGCACCTTCAACTCTACGCTTACGCCCACTAGTGGACATCATCGGCGGCGGGAGCACCGGGAGCGCGGTATTGACCTTCCTGGCTTGGGGCAACAACGGCAGCGACATTAATCGAACCGCCGACGGTGTTCCTCGAAGGCGTGAATACCCTCCGGTACGATGCCGGAGCCGGCGACCCTGTCGCTTCTTGGCGTCGGTCTTCTCGGCCTCGGCGGGGTCGCCTGGCGTCGGCGCAAGAAGCGCAACGCCGCGGTCTGATTACCTGATCGGCTAGCGCGCCTGGACGGGCACCCCCGCCCGGGCGCATCTATTCTGCTCCGTCTGCGAATCGAAAAATCCGGATAAAGTCGTTGCCCGCGTTTTTGGACCACCAGCATCTTTACGCGTTCCTCCTCACCACGATGAGGCTTGGGGCGTGGCTGCTGCTGCTCGCCGTGGTCTTCTTGCCACTGGAACGCCTGTTCGCGGTGCGTCGGCGAAAAATCGTCAGCAAAAGCCTCGCCAGCGATATCGGCTTTTATTTCATCAGCGGCCTGGTACCCGCGCTGCTGCTGACCCCGCCGCTGGCGCTGGTGGCTCTTGGCGCACACGCCGTCGTGCCGTGGCGCGTTCAGGTGGCGATCGCGGGATGGCCGATCTGGGCGCGCGCGCTGGGCGCCCTGGTGGTGGGCGAGATCGGCTTCTATTGGGGCCATCGCTGGACGCACGAAATTCCGTTTCTTTGGCGTTTCCATTCGATCCACCATAACCCGACTGAGGTGTATTTCCTGATCAGCGCCCGCGCTCATCCGATCGACAATGTGTTCACCCGGCTGTGCGGTCTGATCCCGCTTTTACGTTCTCGGGCTGGCCACCCCGCTCACCCCCGCGGGCGGCATGGTGTCCGCGCTGCTCGTGGTGGTCCTGACCATGTGGGGCTTCCTGATCCATGCCAATGTGCGCTGGCGGTTGGGTCCGCTGGAATGGCTGATTTCCACGCCCGCCTTTCACCACTGGCATCACACCCTGGCCGAGCCGCGGGACCGCAACTTTGCGTCGATGCTGCCGATCATGGACTGGATCTTCGGCACTCATTACCTGCCCCGCAACCAATGGCCATCGGCGTATGGCATCAAGGACGAAATTGCCCGGTTCGCTGGCCGGACAACTGGTGTATCCGCTGCGCCTGGAATTCGCCGCAAGCCAGCTCGCCGGAGCCCGTTGCCGCTGACCGCTAAGCGGCACGAACTAAGCCTCCCGTTCCGCGATCGGCTATCAGCCGACGGCAAGGCCACGCAGGTCGCGGGCGACCTCGGCCATGACCGAGTCCCAATCGCCGGGCCGCGGCTGACGATAGAGGCGCAAGCCCGGATACCACGGGCTGTCGCGCCGTCCCACGAGCCAGCGCCAGCACGGATCGAAGCAGTTCAGCAACCACACCGGCTTGCCCAACGCCGACCCCAGATGAGCAGCGGCAGTGTCGACCGAGATGATCAGGTCGAGGTTCGCGATCAGCGCTGCGGTATCGGCGAAGTCTCCCATCTCGCTCATGAAATCGGTCAGCGGGAAGTGCGCGGGCGCCGCCAGGCCATCCTTCTGCAAGCTGAAGAACTGCACGCCGGGAAGCTCGAACAATGGCTCCAGCCGAGCCGGGTCGACCGAGCGCTGACGACCTGGGATTGGGATTGGGATTGACCCGGTTTGGTGGACACCCTGAAGCTTTTGCCAGAGGTGTTGCCGATGCCAAGAACACGCCCACCGTATTCGCCGGAATTTCGCCGACAGATGGTCGACCTCGTCCGTGCTGGCCGTAATCCTGACGATCTTGCCCGCGAGTTTGAGCCGAGCGGCCACTCCATTCGTGCGTGGGTCGCCCAGGCTGACCGAAACGAGGGGCGTCGGGAGGAGGTGGCTCCCGGTCTGACGGCGGCCGAGCGTGATGAGTTGACCCGGCTTCGGCGTGAGAACAAGCAGTTGCGGCTGGAGCGCGACATTCTGTCAAAAGCCGCGGCCTGGTTCGCTCGGGAGACCGGCACGCTGCCGTCGGGCTCTTCCGGTTCATGAGCGCGAACCAGGCCTCTTTCCCGATTGCCGCAATGGCACGCGTGCTCGGCGTGTCCAAGGCGGGCTATTACGCATGGCTGCAACGGCCACCGTCCGCCCACGCCACGGCCGACGCGGCCTTGCTGAAGCGCATCAAGACGGTGCATGCCAGTTCGAGGCAGACCTACGGGGCGCCTCGCGTCCATGCCGATCTGCGTGGGCGTGGAGAGAGGCACAGCCGCAAGCGGATCGCCCGTCTGATGCATGAGGCGGGCCTGGTGGGCGCCAGCCATCGGCACGGCGGCCCGACAACAACCCGACGGAACAAGGACGACCGGCCTGCGCCCGACCTGGTCGACCGCGACTTCAGCGCCACCAGACCGAACCAGCTGTGGGTTGCCGACATCACTTATGTGCCAACGATGGCGGGCTTCCTCTATCTCGCCGTCGTGCTCGACGCCTGGAGCCGCAAGATCGTCGGCTGGGCGATGGCGAACCACCTGCGTGCCGAACTGGTGCTGGACGCGATGGAGATGGCGGTTGGCCAACGGCGGCCCAAGGACGTCATCCACCACAGCGACCAAGGCAGCCAGTATACGTCGGTGGCATTTGGCAAGCGGTGTGGCGAGGCAGGTGTTCGACCATCGATGGGGTCGGTCGGTGACGCCTACGACAACGCCATGGCCGAGAGTTTCTTCTCCACCCTCGAGGCCGAGCTGCTCAGCCGTCGCCGGTTCGCATCTCAGGCCGAGGCGAAGATGGCCTGCTTTAGCTACATCGAGGGTTGGTATAACCCCGTGCGACTGCATTCGGGCCTGGGATACCGCTCGCCGATAACCTACGAAGCCGACATGCAGGCCACCATGACCACGACGTAACCCACAAGCCGACTAACCGTCCACTGAAACGGGGCAACCTCAGGTTGATCGCGATCGCTTTCCTGATCATGTCGAGCGCCAAATCATGGCGTCCGGTTTGGTAAGCGATCACCCCGAGCAGGTGCAGGCTGTCGGCGTGACGGGGATTGACCGCCAGAACCTGCCGGAAGAGCCGCTCGGCTTCGTCCAGGCGCCCAGCTTGAAACTGTTGGAGGGCAGCAGCCAACAACCGCTGGGCGGCAGGTGACGGCTGTGTCCCCGGCCCGCTTTTTTTTGCTTCCGTCCGCCGTTGTTTGCGATTCATGCGTCTGCTGCTTCAAGCTCTCGAAATAGGCCAAAACTGGGCTCGCCACGGCCGGGGCCGATCCGCGTTGGCCAGCGCTCAACACCGCTTCACGGCGCCCCCAGCGTCGTGGAACTTCCGAACTGCGCGATCGCCAGTGATTTGCTGGCGGTTGCACATCCGACAGTCGACAGGCTGCGCAAGTCATGGGCGGCCTCAGCGACGACTGATCCCCAGTCGCCGGGGCGCGGCTGCCGGTAGAGGCGCAACCCCGGATACCACGGACTGTCGCGCCGACCGATGAGCCAGCGCCAGCACGGGTCGAAACGGTCCAGCAGCCACACCGGCTTGCCCAGCGCCCCTGCCAGATGGACAACGGAGGTATCGACTGAAATGATCAGGTCGAGGTTGGCGACCAGGGCCGCGGTATCGGCGAAATCTCTTATCTCGCCCATGAAATCGGTCAACGGGAATTGCTCGGGGGCCGCGGGGCCGTCTTTTTGCAGGCTGAAGAAATGCAGGCCAGGCAGTTCCAGGAAGGGCGCCAGCCGATCCGGTGCCATCGAGCGGCGGCGATCGGTCGCCGCGTTGGCGAGCAGGCGTGCGCGGGGATTCCCGGCCCAAGCCAAGCCGATCCGAGGACCCTGACGTTCCAGCGCGGCGAGGCGGGTCCGCCAGGCCTCAACTTGGGCGGCATCGGCGTGCAGATAAGGGACACCGCCGGGAATCGTCGTAATCGTGGTCCCCAGCGCCAGCGGCATGCTCATCATCGGGCAGTGCAGATCAAATTGCGGCAGCGCCTCTCCGTACGCCACGACCCGCTCGACCCCCGGCAGACTGCACAGCAGCCGGGTTAGCGGCTTGGGCGCCTCCAGGATGACCCGCAGCCCCTTCGCCGTTGCCAACGGCGCGTAGCGACAGAATTGCAGGGTGTCACCGTATCCTTGCTCGGCATGGATCAACAGCGTGCACCCCTCCGCCGGATCGCCGCGCCACTGTGGTTGCGCGATCTGGCGATGGGCCCCTATCAACAGCGGCGTCTTCCAGCGCCATTCATACTCTTCCCATCCCGCCGCCATATCGCCGCGCGCCAGCAACGCCACCGCGAGATTGTAGTGTGCCTCCGGGTCGGCCGGCCTTAGATCGAGGGCTCTGCGGTAGCTGATGACCGCCTCGTCCAGCCGCTTCAGCGCCCTTAGCGCGTTGCCCAAATTGTTTAGCGCCTCGGGGAAGTTCGGCCTCAGGCGGAGGGCCCGGTGGTAGCAGGCGACCGCCTCGTCCAGCCGACCCTGATGCAAAAGCAAGTTGCCGAGATTGGAATGAGATGAGGCTTCCCGGGGATTGATCGCAATCGCCTTGCCGATCAGCTCGGCCGCCAATTCGCGGCGCTCGGTTTGGTAAGCAATCACCCCGAGCAAATGCAGACTGTCGGCATGGCGGGGATTGGCCGCGAGAACCTGCCGAAAGAGCCGCTCGGCTTCGTCCAAGCGTCCAGCCTGAAAATTTTGAAGGGCGGCAACCCATTTCTGTTGAACGGCCGATGACGCGGCTTGCATCATCGGGGCGCCCTTTTTCGTTTCTGCTCGGCGTTGTTTACGATTCATGTATCTGCTTGGGAGGCTCAGAAGTCAGTGAATTAGTTCGTGTCGCGGTACCTAGGGGATTACCAACCCGACGGGCTGTTCTTGCTGGGCTTCGTCCAATTCGACACCCAATTCTTTGATCAGCGGTGGCAAGAGATGCTGGTAAGGCTTCCATCGGCCAATAGAAGTGCGATAGATGGGCTGACGGACCTGGGTCACGCTCGCCGTTCGGATCGGACGTTGCGTTTTATAGAAAGCAAGACACGCATCGTCCCATTCGAGACCGCAATAGGCGACCATCTGACGGGCCTGCCGCTCGACATCGGCAACTACCTCCTCATATCGGACTTCGAGCATCACCCCCGCCGGCAGCACTTGGCGCCAGTGCTCCATAACCATTTCATAGGCCCGATAATAGCGGCCCAACTCCCCGAGGTCGTAACAGTAGGGCACATCACCGGCGAACTGCAGCGAAAAGCAGGAAAGACACGTGTCGACCGGGTCGCGGCGCATATGAATGATGCGCGCATTGGGTAGCGCCAGATGAATGAGCCCGACGTAGCTGAAATTCGCCGGCATCTTATCGGTGATGCGCTCCGCCCCTGGCGCCGCCGCTCGGACGGCATCAAGATAGCTTGTGCCGAGTTCACGCAGCTGTCCAGCCGACAGAGCTGGAACGGCCTCAGGGAAGGACAGAGCTCCATTCGGCAGACTGAGGCTCATCGCCGCCTTGTTGAATTCCGCAAGCTCCCCGGCGCCGAAGACTTTGGGGTGGCTTGCCAATATCTGCTCGACCAGGGTCGTGCCCGAGCGCGGCATGCCAACGATGAACGTCGGAACCATCGAGGGATCGCCGAGACCCCGCTTGTTGTGCATCAGCTCAGCGGTGAATACGGTGCGAATGCGATCCAACAATCCCAACGTCGCTCCCTCGTTATAGACGAACTCTCGCCGCTTGATCGCATTTCCTTCGAGGAGGTGAAGGAAGGACCGCTCGCGCTGTTCCAGGTCGTCATAGGCTTTGCCTAGCGCGAAATGTAATTCGCGCCGATCCTCCATCGGCAGCGAGACCATTTCCTCGGCCAACTTCTCAGCAGCCACAAGGTGCCGATCGCCTGCAACAACTCGCCTGCAATAGAACAGATGGTGGTAACACCGGCCGCTTCTCGGCGCCAGTTCGAGCGCTCTCTCGCAAGCGCGATGCGCCTCGTCGAATTGACCCTGTTGTTTGAGGGCGTTGCTCAAATTGTTCAGCGCCTCGGAGAAATCCGGCTTGAACTCGATGGCCCTGCGGTAACAGGCGACCGCCTCATCCAGCCGCCCCTCTCGCATAAGCAGATTACCCAGACTGGACTGTAATGAGGCGTCCCTGGGGTCAATCGCGATCGCTTTCGTGATCAGGTCGACGGCCAAATCATGACGGCCGGTCTGGACAGCGATCACCCCGAGCCGATGAAGGCTGTCGGTATGGCGGGGGGTGACCGCCACAACCTGCCGGAAGAGCCGCTCGGCTTCGGCCAAGCGCCCAGCCTGATGATGTTGAAGGGCGGCAACCCATTTCTGTTGAACGGCCGATGACGCGGCTTGAGGCACCGGTCCGCCTTTCTTCATTTCTGCCCGGCGTTGTTTACGATTCATGTGCCTGCTGAGCGGGGTCTTGACAAGGTGGGCGCTGGTCTTACCGGGCTTCGTCCAGTTCGATGCCCAACTCTTTGATCAGGGGCTGCAGGAGATGCTGGTAAGGCTTCCATCGGCCGACGGAAGCGCGGTAGATGGGCTGACGGACCTGGGTCACGCTCGCCGTCCGAATCGGACGTTGCGTCTTGTAGAAAGCAAGACACGCATCGTCCCATTCGAGACCGCAATGGGCGACGATCTGACGTGCCTGCCGCTCGACATCAGCAACCACCTCTTCATATCGAACTTCGAGCATCACCCCCGCCGGCAGCACCCGGCGCCAGTGCTCCATCAGCGTTTGATAGGCGCGATAATAGCGACCCAGTTCCCCGAGATCGTAACAGTAGGGCAGATTGCCGGCGAACAGCAGCGAAAAGCAGGAGAGGCAAGTGTCGACCGGGTCGCGGCACAGGTGAATGATGCGCGCATTGGGTAGCGCCAGATGAATGAGCCCGACGAAGCTGAAATTCGCTGGCATCTTGTCGGTGATGCGCTCCGCCTCTGGAGCCGCGGCTCCGACCGGATCGATATAGCTTGTGCCGAGCTCACGCAGCTGTTCGGCCGACAGAGTAGGAACGATTTCGGGGAAGGACAGAGCGCCATTCGGCGCACTGATGCTCGTCACCGCCTTGCTGAATTCTTGAAGCTCCCCGGCGCCGAAAACCTTAGGGTGACTTGCCAATATTTGTTCGACTAGGGTCGTGCCCGAGCGCGGCATGCCAACAATGAATATCGGAACCATCGAGGGATTGCCAAGCCCCCAATTGTTGTGCATCAGCTCAGCCGTGAATACGGTGCGAATGCGATCCAAAAGGCCCAACGCGTCTGGCTCGTCATAGACAAACTCTTGTCGCTTTAGCGCGTTCCCTTCAAGGCGGTGACGAAAGGACCGCTCGCGCTGTTCCAGGTCCTCATAGGCTTTGCCCAGTGCGAAATGTAATTCGCGCTGATCCTCCATCGGCAGCGAGGTCATGTCCTCAGCCAACTTCTCCGCGGCCGCAAGGGCCCGGTCCCCAGCAACAACTCGCCTGCCATAAAGCAACTGGCGGTGATACTGACCAATTTTCGGCGCCAGTTCGACCGCTCTCTCGCAAGCGCGGTACGCATCGTCGAGCTGCCCCAGTTCCCTGAGAGTAATACCTAGATTGTAGTAGGCCTCGGCGAAGTCCGGCTTAAGAGCGAGGGCGCGCTGATAATGCGCCAGCGCTTCGTCGCATTTGCCATGCTCCTTAAGGACGTTGCCCATATTGTGGTAAACTTCAGCGTAGTCGGGCTTGAGGGCGAGGGCGCGCTGATAATGCACCATCGCTTCGGCGTATTCGCCCTGCTGCTTAAAGACGTTCCCCAGATTACTGTGAGCGTCGGCAGATCCCGGTTTGAGGGCGACGGCGCGTTGACAATGCACCATCGCTTCGTCCAACTTATCCTGTTCTTTGAGAGCAATACCCAAATTGTTGTGAGCCTCGGCGTAATCCGGCTTGAAAGCGATGGCGCGCTGATAATGCGCCATCGCCTCGTCAAGCTTTCCCTGCCGTTTGAGGCCGTTGCCCAGATTGTTGTGAGCCTCGGCGTATCCCGGCTTGAGGGCTAAGGCGCGCTGATAATACGCTAACGCTTCGTCCAACTTACCCTGTTCCTGCAGCGCGTTTCCTAGATTAAAAAGGGCATCGACGAAATCCGGCTTGAGGGTCAGCGCACGCTTATAATGCGTCACCGCCTCACCGAACCTGCCCAACGCTCCAAACGCGATGCCTAAATTGTTGTGATAAACGGGGACATCGCCGCGGAGCCCGATCGCTTGGCCGATCAGATCAACAGCAGCCGCTTGACGGCCACTCTGATTGGCGAGGACCCCAAGCAAGTGCAAAGCGTCTGGCTGCCGGGGGTTTACCTCCAGGAATTGCCGGTACGCCCGTTCAGCTTCTTGCAACCGGCCGGCTTGGTGGTGACGACAAGCGTCCGCGAATAGGTTTTGAACGGTTCCAGAAGCCGCGAGCTTGGGCGAGCCAGAGCCACCCTGCCCTTTATGCGCCGGACGGCGGTGCTTACTGTTCATGGTTCGCTTCGATCTGGGTCATTCGGCACGTATCAGTTAAGCCAAGTATACCGGCAATCTCCTTGCCGGCCCATAAACATCCGTCATTACCAGCCCGGCCGCGGAGTGGTTCAAGATGTCGTGTGCGTCAAGTTCTGCAAAAGCAGGCTGGTGATGTAGGGCGTGGGCGGCGCGGAGCCCCCGTGTAGCGCAGCGCCGACCACGCCCGGCCGCCGTCAGGCGGCCAAGGCCCGCAGGGCCTCTTTCTTGTATTCCTTCAGATGCTCCATGTTGAGATAGCGCGTCGCTTCGAGCCAGTTCTCGTGCATCTCGACCGCCAGCGCCCGCACCAGCCGCAAACAACTCTCGGCGTTGGGAAAGATGCGCACGACATGGGTGCGGCGCTTCAGCTCCTGGTTCAAGCGTTCGAGCATGTTGGTCGACTTCATGTGTTTGTGGTGCGGCAAGGGCAGCCGGTAATAGCTCAGCGTCTCCTCGATGTTGTCCTCGACCCAGTTGCACAGCCGCGGGTACTTGGCCTGCCATTTGGCCAGCCAGGCGGCGATGTCGCGGCGCACTTCGGCGAGATCGCGGCGGTCGTAAAACCAGCGCAGCTCCCGCAGGCAGTCGTCGTCGACCTTGCGCGGCACATAGTCGAGCGCGTTTCTGAGAAAATGCACATAGCAGCGCTGCCACGCCGCCTCCGGCAGCACCTCGCGGATCGCCGCCTTGAGACCGGGATGGTCGTCGCTGACGACAAACTCGACGCCGACGAGCCCGCGGGCTTTGAGCGCCAAGAGAAAGTCGCGCCAGCTCGATCGGCTCTCGCGATTGGCGAGCTCGACTGCCAGGATCTGGCGCCGGCCGTCTTCGTCGACCGCCACCGCGACCAGCACCGCCTGGCTGACGATGACCCCGGCCTCGCGCACCTTCTCGTAGCGTGCATCGAGGATCAGATAGGGATAGTTCTCGCTCAGCCGCCGCTCGGCAAACGCCCGCAGACCCTCGTCGAGCGATTTGTTGATCGCGCTGATCGCGGATGCGGAAAAACTGTGGCCGCACAGCGCCTCGGTCACCGCCTTGACCTTGCGCGTCGAAACGCCCTGCACGTACATCTCGGCCAGGGTGCCGACCAGCGCTTTCTCCGAACGCTGGTAGCGTTCGAACAGCTCAGTCGAAAATCGCCCCAGCCGATCCTGCGGCACGCGCAATTCCAGGGTCCCTACCCGGGTGATCAGCGAGCGGCCGTAATAGCCGCTGCGGTAGGAAACACGCGTCTCGCTCCGCTCCCCCTTCTCGGCGCCGATCGCCTCCGTCATCTCCGCCTCGAGCGCGGCCTGCACCAGCGCCTCCACCGCTGCACGCACGAAATCCTCGTCCCGCGCCAGCAATCCTTTCAGGTCGATTACTTCCGCCTTACCCTCGCCCTTGGTCATGATGTGCACCCTTCACGGGTCGGTGACGTCAGACATCACCAGCATGCCATGACCGCCCAAGCGGCCCGTCTTATTGCTGAACCTTCAGCACACTATCGTTCAAGATGCCGCCGCTCACACCGAAGGCTAGCCGCGGTATCGTGTTCGAGGGATCGGAACCGGATGATGGAGACGCGAAGCCCGCTGTGCGAAAACGCCGCCGGGTATCGCTCTATCCCCGCTGGAGGCGCAAGTTGGCTTGCCCTTGTGCTCGTGTGGTCGATCGAGGAAAATCATCCTGTTCGCAAAGGGAGGCATCGATTTTTTTTTTTTTTTTTTTTTTTTTTTTTTTTTTTTTTTTTTTTTTTTTTTTTTTTTTTTTTTTTTTTTTTTTTTTTTTTTTTTTTTTTTTTTTTTTTTTTTTTTTTTTTTTTTTTTTCTTGTGCCGTCCCGGCGGATCGGGAACTCGCCGCCTCGCGCCAGGGGAGCTCGATGCGCAGGATCGGAAAGAATTCCTTTACCGAAATCTATTTCGCCGGCTGCAACCCGAGCTTTGTCGAGACCAGCGACGGCTATGTGATGATCGACTCGCCGCAGCAGCCGATCGATGCGGTGCGCTGGCGCGAGCGCATGGAGGACAAGGCGCCGATCCGCTATCTGATCAACACCGAGCCGCATGGCGACCACATCTCGGGCAACGCCTATTTCACCAACACGAAGATCGTGGGACAGGTCCAGCTCCAGGAATGTTTCGAGCGCTATCTCTATGCGTTCGGCTCGCTCGACGAGAAGCGCGAGCGCTTCAAGCAGACCGATCCCGACAGCGTGTGGCTGGTCGGCCACCCGGACTACCCGGCCGCCAACCCGCCGACCGTGACCTTTACCGACACCATGACCCTCAACCTCGGCAACCACACCTTCAACATCATCCACATGCCCGGCCATACCGCGCCGCAGACCTCGGTCCATGTGCCGGAAGAGGGGGTGGTCTTTACCGGCGACAACGTCTTTTACAAATGCCGCAGCTGGCTGCAGGAGTGCGACCCGTGGGAGTGGCTGGCGGCGCTCAAAAGCATCGAGGCGCTCGATGTCGAGACCATCGTGCCGGGGCACGGCGACCCTTGCACCAAAGCCTATCTGAGGGAACAAGGGCAAATCGTCGAGAATTGGGTCGGCTATGTCGAGCGCCTTGTCGATCGCGGCATCAGCGCCGACGAAGCGCTAAAGGAACCCATCGAGGTCACCAAGCAGGACCCTTACCCGATCGGCCAGCGCCTGTTCATGCTGGACGAGCGACTAACCGATATGACCGTGCGCAACCTCCACCAGCGGATCCTCGGCAAGAAGCAGCAGGTCGGTGCTTAGGGCGGCCGGCGGTGAGAACCCCCGCATCCCGGCCGTTAAAATGCGGATCGGCCGCAGGCCAACGGCGCCAGAGACACGGCCCTCGGCCATGCTTAGGGCGGAGCGCACTTCCGGTGAGCGGATCGCCGAACCGCCGAACATGAGCGCAGATTACACAGCCGAATGGCATGCCCGCTTCGGAGATGACGGCGCGGCGCCGGGCGATCTTCCCGACATCCCGTGGCTGCGCCAGGTATTGCTGCGCCGCACCCATCGCCGCTATGCGCCGCGCCCGGTGCCCGAGGCGTTGCTGCGGCTCTTCCTCGCCGCCGCGTTCTCGGCCTCCTCGAAATCGGATTTCCAGCAGGCCTCGGTGATCCGGGTCGAAGACCGCGCCAGCCGCGACCGCCTCGCAGCGCTCGTCCCGGACATGCCGTGGATCGGCAACGCGCCGGTCTTCCTGGTGTTCTGCGGCGACGCGCGCCGTCTCGAGCGGATCGGCGAATTGCGCGGCCATCAGCAGGACAACGGCCGGCTCGAAGGCTTCTTCAACGCCGCGATCGACGCCGCGCTAGTCATGCAGAGCTTTATCCTGGCGGCCGAGACCGGCGGTCTCGGCTGCTGCCCGATCAGCGTCATCCGCAACCACGCCAGCGCGGTCGCCGAGATCTTGGAATTGCCGGACAAAGTCTTCCCGGTCGCCGGGCTGTGCCTCGGCTATCCCGCCGCCGAGGGCTTTGTCAGCATGCGCCTGCCGCTCGCCGTCACCCTCCACACCGACCGTTACGACGATTCCGCGCTCGCCGAGAAAATCGACGCCTACGATCGCCGCCGCGCCGCCCGCTACACCCCGCCGCGCGAGCAGCAGCGCGCCCCGGAAACCTTCGGCTACGCCGATTTCTACGGCTGGTCCGAAGACAAAGCCCGCCAAGCCGCCGCCCAGCCCGAAGGCCAAACCTTCCCGCCCCACCTGCGCTCTCGCGGCTTTACCTTCGATTAGCTTGAGCTGGGCTCACCCGCTGCGTGCGCGGCCGCTCGCGGGGCCGCCGCAACCGCGCCGCGCTGCCGCGCTGCGCCCGTCCTTGCCGGCTGCTCCCGACAGTGCGATCTTCAATCCGGAGAGCGAGAAACCATAACCGCGGCTCACCACCCCGGAAATCGGGGAGATGTCGGCTCATCTCGGGGAGAATCGCCATGCCGATGCCGGACACCGACGATCTGGCGCTGTGGTATGCGCTCAATCGGCTGATGGTCAATTACTGGGCCGATGTCGATCACAACGGCGGCAATCAGGCGCACGAGTTTTATCTGCCGGATGCGCTCTATGCCGTCGGCAACAACCGGTTCGAGGGAACGGAAAAGATCCGCGCCTTCTATGCCCGGCGCCGCGAGCACGGCACAACCACCACGCGGCATCTGGTCGACAATCTTCAGGTCTTTAGCGACGACCCGCGGCATGCGCGGGCGGTCGGAGCGATGAGCCTCTACCGCGCCGACGGCCGACCGCCATTCCGGGGGGCAAAACCGCCCGCGATGATCGCCGATTTCGAAGCGCAATGCGTACTCGCCGACGACCGGTTGTGGCTTTTTCAGTCGCACCTCTTGCGGCCAATTTTCGTCGGCAGCGACCTCCCCGCGTCGATCACGATCGACCCGCAACGCCTGTAAGAGACGCGCAAAGGCTCCGGCGGATTGGCTTGCGGCGCCGTCTCGTTGCCCACGCACACCAGGAACCGGCATTCCCAAGCCGCTGCGTTGAAGAAAACACTCCAAATACTATGGGGACGTGACCGGTGGCGGGTTTCCGGGCGGGGGCAACCGCTCTGGTAGTTGCAGATTTTTTGGCCATAAGCCTGGAATTATTCGTGTCATTGTTCGCAAAAAGGCCAGACGCTCATCCCCCGACCAGCTTGCCATGGTGGACATGACCGTTGCAAACACAAGGTCATCAGCCAATGCACATGAACAGCCGCATTGCAGTCTGGTGATCGCGCCGGACATGCTTTCTTGGGAGGTGATCGCATTGAACCGCTCGTGAGATTCTAGCGCGGCCTCCGGGTTCTTCTGTTGGGCTATGTTTTTGAAAAATATCGGAAACTCGGACGTCAATGCGCTGATCTCGCTGAGCAGATTTCCGACGCTGGCGTCGGGACCAATCATCATATCCAACGTGCAGTCCGCTCGCGGACCCCTTCCGGGCCCCATCGCCATTTCCGCGATTGGAGCCGGCGATCGACCAATGTTCGCGTTATCAAAACTCGCGTGCTGCATTTCGTGCGATCCTATAGCAAGCAGCGCAGCCAGATCCTCGCGCTGTTTGTCCGAAAGCGGAGTATTGATGTCTATGCTTTTTGCTCTGTCCTCGACTTCGGCCGGAACCTGGACACAGAATTTGTCGGCGGGCATCGGCGGCGTGCCGGGGCTTCCGCCGGGGAAGTATTGGCATTGAGCTGTCCCCAACCAATTGGCTGGTCTCGCGGGATCGACAAAAAATCCAGCGACCTCCGGCCGCAGCGGGCTTCCGTGGCCGATGAGTAGATTCTCTAAATGGGCAGCCCGTTCGCCAAGGCGCGCTTTCTTGGCTGCTGCCGCGCTTCCCAGCGGAGCGGCGGCCAGCGCGGCATCCCGGTCCTGCCTCTCCTTCTCGACATTTGTTGAGGCGGTGCCGGGATCGCCCGGTGCTGGTGCAGCGCACTGGGCAGCGCTACGACAAGGAACGCGGCGCAGGTACTGCGTGGTGCCGGCTTGCTGCATCACGTGCGCCAGCTCGTGAGCCAGCAGCCGGCGTCCGGAATCGGTGCCGGCTGCGTATTCGCCTCTGCCGAAGACGATGTCCCGGCCAACTGTATAGGCGAGCGCGCCCATGGAGCGGGCGGACGCAGCGGCTTGCCCATCGTCGTAAATCCTCACCGCGCCGAAATCGTGCCCGAAGCGAGGCTCGAAGAAAGCGCGGGTCGGCGCATCCAGCGACCGGCCTGGTGAACTCAGCACCTCATGCACGAGCGCGGGCGCGGGCGCGCCGGAAGCGTCCGATCGCGCCGGGTTCATCCGCAAGGAGTTTTCCTCTTCCTCGCAAGCGGCGCATTTCCGGCTCAACTGGGGCGAGGCGGCCGTCAAGGAGACAGCCTGACCCGGATCACGCATGACCTGCTCTGCAACGCGATCGGCCTCATACTCGAGCGGATCATCGACCTGTCCGACAACCAGCTTCGGCTGGATGACGCCAGGCAGCCGGGCTACGGTCGGCGCAGGTGCGCCCGCGGGGTCTGGCGGAAACACCGCGATCTTGCTCAAATCCCAAGAGACGCCGCGCGGTTTCTCGCCGTTCGTCAAGTTCGCTGCCGTATTATCGCCAAATGGTCGGGAGCGTTGTGGCGCCATTCCGCTAATCGGATTGGCGACTGCCTTCTGTGCTCTTGCCACCAGCGGAGCAAACATGGCTGCACCTGTGACTGATACTGGTTGAGCATGATAACAATTAATCTAATATTAACAAAACTTGGCGATCATAGCAAGGGAAATTCGGGTAATCGTAATTTGAAGGCCCGGCGGCGGTCCGGTGCCAACCCCGTGGCCACAAGCACCATCGGGGCGAAGACTTGAAAATCGGGCATGGCGCACCCTATCGTCTTCGCTGCAATCTTTCGCGCCGGCGACAGGGCAACTCTTGGCCGACAAGTGGTTGAGGGGTGGTTGCCGATGACCTGACCCTATTATGGTGCACGGTGAGCGGCGCTCAATCGAGATTGAAGACCGCCTCATAATTCCGAGGAGAGGGAGGTCCGAAATTGTGAAGGCGGGAGGCGCCGGCGAGCCGGTCACGCTGGCCGCACTGTTTATCGGCTTTCTGAAAGTCTCGCTCTGCGGTATCGGCGGCGGCGGCGGGATCGTTTGGGCGCGCCGCATCGCCGTCGAGAACCGCCGCTGGATCAGCGACGCGGAATTCGCCGACATCGTCAGCCTCTGCCAGTTCATGCCCGGGCCGAACATCGTCGGCATCGCCGTCTGCGTCGGAGCCAGGATGCGGGGTGCCGTCGGCGCAATTGCCGCGCTCTGCGGCTTCCTGGGCGTCCCGTGGGCGGTTGGCTTCTCGCTTGGCGTGTTTCTCCTCAAATATGCTCACCTGACGATCCTTCGCAACATCCTCGGCGGTATCGCCGCGGCGGCCGCCGGGCTGCTGATCGCCACCGGCATCAGGCTATTGATGCCATATCGCCGCCGTGCGGCAGCCTTGATTTTTGCCGCGCTGGCCTTCGCCCTTATCACCGTCGGCAGACTGCCGCTGCTTATGGTACTGTTCGGCCTCGTGCCGCTCAGCATTGCCGTCGCCGGCATCAAACACGCGAGAGCGCGATGACCGGCGCCTCCGCCCCGATTGCGCTGACCGCGCATCTTGCCTTGGTCTCCTCGATCAGCTTTGGCGGCTTCCCGACAGTCCTGCCGGATGTCCACAACTTCGTGGTCGGCACCCATCGCTGGATGACGGATCAGGAATTCGCCAATATTTTCGCGATTGCCCAGTCCATCCCCGGGCCGAACATGATCCTGATGATGAGTTTTGTCGGATGGAAGGTATGGGGATTTCCCGGCGCCGTGACGAGCGCGTTTGCCACCTTCGGGCCGCCTTGCGCCATGTACTTCGCCGGATATCGCTTATGGGATCGGTTTCGCGACGCGCCATGGCAGCGGATCGTGCGTCTCGGCCTGGTGCCGGTAACCATGGGGATCGTCATCGCCAGCGGCGCCGTGATGGCGCGTGCGGCGGACACCGGGTGGCGGACCGCTGCCGTCACCATCGTTGCGGCTGCGATCACGCTTGCGACACGGCTCAGTCCGATGTGGATGCTTCTCGCGGGCGCTGCTCTCGGCGGCCTCGGCCTGCTTTGATACGGCCTCGATCGTATTTCAGCTCCCGAGCACTCACTCGCACGATTTTCACTGGTTTAATCACTTGCGGGCAGCGTCGGGGCGCTAAGTCCCGACAAGGAGACCAGACCCTTCGCCACCTCAAAGGCGAAAGTCACGCCGGCGCGGATTTCACCTTCCGGGTGTTCATTGCTTCATGGGGCAGGACGGAACACCCAGATCCCCGCCGGCTCGTTCCACCTCGCCCGCACCGCCACGAAGAGCCGGTCGAGTTCGGGTACAAACAGCGATGTTCGCGCGCCCGATACCGTCGGCACCCGCGCGATCCGGCGATAACCGGCCGCGTCAGCGGCGAGAACATCAACGACGCCCTCGCCGCAGCTCACATAAATGCGATGGCGCTTGGCATCGGCATACACATCGTCGCCATCGCCGCAGGTCGCGGTCTTGGCTACGACGTGCCGATCCTCGGTAGACAGCGCCATCAAGACCGGCGGGCTGCGAAAGACCACGAGCACTCTGTGCGCGTCCCGATCGATCGCCATTGGAAAGTTCGATCCAGCGCCCGGCGTCGGCAACGATCGGCTGGTCCCCGCCGCCAGGTCCGCGACCTCGATCGCGTGGGCGTCCGGCACGTTGACAAAAATCCGCGCGCCGGTTGGATCGAGCCGAAAGCTCTCGGGATGGCCCTTAAGACGGATGTCGGCGATCTTGGTTCGGCTTTGCGGATCGATGACCGCGATCGCGCCCTTGCCATAACCGACCAGCACACGATTGCGCGAGGCGTCCACCCGCACATTGTCGGCATCGTCACCAAGCTCGATGCGGCCAACCGGCGCCAGATTGTCGCCGCGCAGCACCCGCACCGAGCCGTCGCCGCCATTCGCCACATAGAGGCTGTCGGCAGAGGCGACGTACGCAACACCCTGCGGCTCGCTGAAGCCGGCGATTGTGCGCACCTTCCCGCTCGCCAGATCCACGACCCCCAGGCTGTCATTGCCGAGTTCGGCGACAAACAGCCGCTGCCGCTTTACATCGACGCCGAGGTGATCGATGCGGCCGCTCACATCGCCGAGCGGGATTTTCGTCTCGAGCACCAAAGGTGGCCCCGCCGTCAGAGCCACCGCGGAGGCGGTCCACATCAGGTTCGCCCCCAGCAGCAGGATCTTCCCCGCGAGCACACTCCATCCTTTCATTATATTTGAACCTCTGAGCCAGCCCCACACATGCGACAGCCGCAGGGTTTTGTACGCCATGGCTTATTCGGTGTAGGGCGGATGCAATCCGCCGCCTTTATTGCGGGGACGCCGAGGCATGATCGGAGGTTACGCCGGTCGTCTCGGGTTGCTCCAGAGATGGTGGTGCTGGTGGCGGCTAAACCGGCGGATTACATCCGCCCTACGCTTGCTGTTTCTACGACATTGAAAGTTCTACCTAATCAACATCCTGGACACCTGGTACGGGAACGGCGTTCCCTACAGATAAACTCATTCTTCCATTACCAACATGCGTTTGCATAACCGCAACAACAGCTGTTCGTATTAACCTAAAGCCTTTGTGACCATCAGCTTTTATATACTCGACCTTCATACATTCCAGAACATTTGTAACTCGCCAGAAAAATTCCGAAATGCTGAGATTTGAAAAACGTAAATCGCGCACCACAAAAAAGTCATCTGGTTTTACCACTATTATTCCTCCGCCTTGGGATTTGTCATCGTGCAGATATTGACGGAAGGGAATATACGATTCAGGACCAGTCACGGAACATTCCGGGACGACCGTCATCATTTCCGCGAGCCCGCTGTCTGTCGGGTTCTGCATGTAATGGGTAATACGATCATAGCTGGCTGCATCGTAATTGATTGGTTCAACAACGCGCGATATTTGTGGAACGATGATGGGTTTATTCCCGTTATTTATGAGTGCGATATTGTATGAACTAGAAAAGCCGGATGTATCAAACGCTGCGCTTACTGAAGCGATTGCAACGCTGAGATGCGCCGCGGTGCGAAAGAATTGATACCACGTGCTAGTTAACGAAATCAAGATGGCGACTAAAGAAAATGCTAAAGTCAATATACCTGTATAATCTGCTGGAGAAGTAGCGCACTCGGTCTGAACGGAAATTGTCCTTAGTCTGTCGCAGATTCGCAGTACCTCCCGCGCATAAGCGATGTTCGCTCGCGTTTCACAGAAAAAATCTAGCCAGGTATCTCGTGCCCGTCATTGACCTGGGTCAACTTATTGGCCCTTGATCGTATCCGGTCGAGCCGCACCTGAATCTGGTTCCACGCAGAAGTCGAGATATCTGCATCATCCGGGCCGCGTTGGTTGAATTAGCCTTTTTCGATGAAGCAAGCGTAGGGCGGATGCAATCCGCCATGTTGGCTGGCGCCGGTGTTCAGCCACCTCATCGACGATGCATCGTAAGAAAGGCGTTTCACCATTGGGCCGCGCAGCACAGGTGGGAAGGAGGTGGATTGCACCTGTTGGGGTGGAAGCGCGCATCTTTCCCGAGCCCCTGTTGCGGTGCTCTCATGCGATGATGAGGTCAGAGGTGCGCGGCGGCCGCGTCGTGCGGCTCGCGGTTGCGAAAATTATGCTGTAAAATACTTGCGTACAGGGAACAAGCGCTCAAGGAGACGTAAATTGGCGCAAATCGCTTCATCCGCGACCGAGCACGCACTGGAAAACCAACCGCTCGGAGGCTTGCAGATCCGCGTCGCGGTAATCTGCGCCCTCATTCAGATGTGCGACGGCTACGATGTTGGTTCGATCGGCTGGGCGGTGCCGTCTTTGACCCATGCCTGGCATGTGGCACCGTCGGCCTTCGCACTGGCCTTTCTGTGGTCGAATATCGGCGTCATGGCAGGCGCGCTATCGGCGGGACCGATCGGCGACCGCTTTGGACGCAAGCCGTTGCTGCTGATCAGCGTCGCACTCTTCGGGCTCGGCTCACTGGCAAGCGCCGTTGCCCCCTCGCTCAGTTTCTTGGCGGGGACGCGATTTATTACCGGGGCCGGGATTGCCGGCGCGTTTGCCGGCACGGTGGCGCTGACCGGCGACTACGCGCCGCAACGCCTGCGCGCGACGATGATCATGGTCATGTTTACCGGAGCGCCGGTCGGCGGCTTTGTTGGCGGGTTGGCGGTTTCCTATTTGCTCCACCTGGGGTTTGGCTGGCCGATCATCTTTGTCATCGGCGGCGTTTTCCCGCTGGTGCTATGGCTGATTACGGCATTGTGGCTCCCTGAATCGCCTCGCCTGCTCGCCATGAGAGCGAACTTGGCGCCGCGCCATCAGGCGCTGCTGCAGCGCCTCGGTATCCCGCGGTCGACTAGCGAGGCGCATGGGATCGATCTCGCTGGCGGCAATAACCCGATCAAGATGGTGTTCGGCGAGGGCTTCGCGCTGCAGACGACGCTGTTGTGGATTATCTTCTTTTGCAGCCTGTTAAATCTGTTCCTGTTCATCTTCTGGCTGCCGGAAGTCCTCCACCTGATCGGCATGACCCCTTCGCAAGCGGTGTTTGCGACGAGCCTGTACCCGCTCGGCGGGATCGCTGCCGTGCTCTATCTCGGATGGGCGATCGACCGCTTCGGCACGCGGCGGTCGCTGGCGTTGCATTACGCCGCAGGCATCGTGTTCATCGCGCTGATTTCGCTGGTTGTGTTGCCTTATCTGGTGCTGCTTGCGGTCGTGTTGCTGTCCGGCCTGACAGTCATCGGCAGCCAGACCGGGTTGAACGGAGCGTGCGGCAAGCTCTATCCGGCGCGCATGCGCACCAGCGGCTACGGGCTGGCCACCGGCGTCGGCCGATTGGGCGGCATCGCCGCGGCGCCGCTCGGCGGATTTCTGTTGGCGCGCGGGCTGCCGCCGACCTACGTCTTTTTGTCCGCCTGCCTGTTTGCGCTGATCGCCGCAATCGCGACCGCGTTCCTGGCGTTGCCCGGACGGCAGACCAGCCGCGTCGCAGCGATGCAGACGGCATCGTAAAAGTCTTCGTCTTCGCCCTGTGAAAGACCCCGGGCTCCGGCGCGCCCGCGTACCTTGCAAGACCCGCATCGCGACTTCTGTAGCCCGCCCGGTCGGCCGGCGACGCCGTTACTCGCCGATGCCGGATAGTATGGAGACGCCACGGCATATTCATTGTGGCTATCACTATCCATGGGATTGATAAAATCACATGGCACGACGCCTATTCTGTGCCGCCAGAGATATCAGCGGGATCGTTCGCGTCGGGAACAACAGGGGCAGGGTCAAGCGGTAGGCGGATCGTCCTCCGGGTCGTCTGACGGCGGGACCAGGCCTTGGGCGCCGGCCAAGCGCTCGAGCTTCGCGCGCACCTGGGCGATCGGGTCGTCGTCCGGCGGGGCGCCGGGCGCATCGATCGCCTCGGGGGCAGCGGGTGCGGAGTTGGCGGTGGGTAGGACGTCCTCCGGGTCGTCCGATGGCGGGACCAGGCCTTGGGCGCGGGCGAGGCGCAGGAGCTTGGCGCGCACCTGGGCGATCGGGTCATCGGCCGGCACGAAGCCGGCGGGGTCGGCGGGCGTGGTGACCATGCGCGGATCAACCTTGCGCAGCAGTTCGAACAATAGCTTTGTCGCGGCCAGATCGGCCCCCGCCGATCGCTCGACGAGCCGCGCCACCACCAGATCGCGCTTGGTCAGCCGGCCATGGGTCTCGCTGGCGTCGGCATCGGCCGCCGCGTCGAGCGCGCGCTCCAGCAACGTCGCCAGATTTTTCGAGCCGCGCGGCCGGCCGCGTGGGTTGGCGCGATTGCCTTTCTTGAACCGGGTCGCGACCGGCGGCTTCTTGTAGCCGATCTGGTAATCGCGCGGAGCGTCAGCCGGCAATCGCCCGTCTCATAACTCGTCCTCTTTTCAAACCGGGATGCACACCCCAAATCTGCGGTCGACGATAGCGAAAATAGCACTAATTGTCAATATGATAATTGCTTGCAAAGAAATCCCGTCTGTTCCCGGTTCCGCCGGTTTATTTCCCGGTTAGCGGCGATAAATTCCCGGTTCGACCGCCACGGGAATTCTCCGCAACCGGTTGATTTAGCAGCGTGTATTTACCGCCGGAAGTCGCCGCCGGGCCGCTAACGACGAAATTCCCGGTTATTTTGCCGGTTCACGGGAATTTGCTCCGGCGTCCGCCAGGTCAGAACATCCCCAGCCCCAAGATGCCGTCATCCGGGTCGAGGCCGGCCAGCACCCGTTTGCCGATCAGGTCGCGCAGAGTTTCCGAGGTGCCGCCGCCCAAGGTGCCGTAACGGGCGCCGCGGTAAAAGCGCGACACCGGGTACTCGTCGGTAAAGCCATAGCCGCCATGCACCTGGATCGCCTCGCTGGTGACTTTGAGCGCCATCTCGTTGCAGGTGACCTTGGCGACCGCGGCCAACAGCGGATCGGGGAACGGGTCGGCGGTGGCGCAAGCGCGGTACAGCACGCTGCGCGCGGTCTCGATCTCGCGGTACATCTCGGCGATCTTCCAGCGGATGCCCTGGAAATCGGCGATGGCGCGACCAAAAGCCTTGCGCTCCTTGACGTATTTGACCGCCTCTTCGAGCGCGCCCTCGGCGAGGCCGAGCGAGATGCTGGGGTTCAGGCAGCGCTGGGTGTTGAAGGCCGACAGGAGTTTGCGAAACCCGTCCTCCAGGACCAGATTCTCGGGCGGCAATTCGCAATCCTCGAAGCGGATCTCGTGCAGATTTTCGCCGCCCATCGTGTGGTAGGTGCCGGTCACCGAAAACCCCGGCGTCCCCTTCTCGACCAGCACGCAGCCGATCCCTTCCCGCCCGGGCTTCTTGTCGATGCGGGTGAAGACCACGAACATGCCGGCTTCCTCGGCGCGGCTGATCAGGGTCTTGACCCCATTCAGCCTGAGCCGGTTGCCGACATGGTCGACATTGGTCCGGTAGTTGGCGACGTCGGTGCCGGCGTCGGGCTCGGTCATGCAGATCGCCAGCAGGCAATCGCCGCTGACCACCGCCGGCAGGATGCGCAGCTTGATCGGCTCCGGCGCATAGGCGGCAATGATCCGGGTCTGCACCCCGACCTCACCCAGCACCGCCATCGCCGTCACATAGCAGACCTTGGCGATTTCCTCGAGCACCAGCGCGGTATCGAAAACCGGCAGGCCGAGCCCGCCATATTCCTCTGGCACCGCCATGCCGAGAACGCCCAATTCGGCAAGCTGCCGCAGGTTCTCCCACGGAAAAGTGCCGTCCATGTATTTGAGCGCGCGGGCGCGAAACTCGCTCTGGGCGAGATCGCGGACGGTCTGGACGAACTGGCGCTGCTCGTGGGAAAGGCTTGTCAACACTGGATTTCCCCCTGGCTTATCAGATCAGCCCCAAATCGCGCAGGCTGGTGTGGCGGTTGCGGCCAATGATGACGTGATCGTGCAGTATGACGCCGAGCGGGGCGGCGGCTTTTTTGATGTCTTGAGTTACTGCGATGTCGGCCTTTGACGGGGTTGGGTCGCCCGAGGGGTGGTTGTGCACCAGGATCAATGCCGAGGCGCCGAGCTCCAGCGCGCGCTTGACCACCTCGCGGGTATAGACCGGGGTATGGTCGACCGTGCCGCGCTGCTGGCGTTCATGCTTGAGCAATACATTCTTGCGGTCGAGAAACAGGATGTGGAACTCCTCGACCTTGTTGTGGGCGATTTGGGCATTGCAATAATCGATCAGCTTGTCCCAGGAATTGACCACCGGCTGCTCTTGCAATTCGGCACGCATCAGCCGCAAGGCCGCCTCGCGCACCGATTTGATCGCGGCAATCCCGGCGAGGCCGAGCCCGGCTGCGGCGAGCGCGTCGGGGGCGGCGCTCATTAGGGCGGCGAAACCGCCGAATTGCTCGAGCAGATCTTTCGCCAGCGGCTTTACATCCCCGCGCGGGTTGCTGACGAACAGCATCACTTCAAGCAATTCGTAATCGGGCAGGTTTTCCGCCCCGGCATCGATCAGACGCTGGCGCAGCCGCTCGCGGTGACCGTAATAGTGCGGTGTGTCGTCCCCAGCTTCGCGGAGATGCGTGGGTTTACGGCGACGGATCGTATTCATCGGCCCGGGCTCGATTTATCGCGGGAGCGCAGCCGAGCGAGTGCGGCGCCGGCCATGCGCGTCGGCTCGTCGCTGTCGAAGGCGCTGACGAAACAGTCGATGCCGCGCTCGATCGCCGCCCCGATCGGCAATTCTTCCCAATCGAGGATCAACGATTTCTGCAGACGTACTGCGCGAGGGCCGGCCGCGAGGATCGGCCGCACAAAACGATCGACTGCATCGTCCAGCCCGTCGGCGGGCGCTACCGCATCGACGAGCCCCCACTCCAGCGCCTCGGCGGCGCCGATCGTCTCACCGGTCAGCAGCAGCCGGCGGGCGCGCCCCGACCCGATAAGTTTCGGCAACAATGCCGCCTCGACCACCGAGGGGATGCCGATCGCGACCTCTGGCATGCCAAAGACCGAGCCTTCGCTGGCGACCCGCAGATCGCAGGCGGCGGCAAGTTCGAGCCCAGCGCCGAGCGCGTAGCCGTCGAGGCGCGCGACGACTGGCACCGGCAGCCGGCGAAACGCGTCGCAGCAGCGATGGACGAGGGTAATGAAGCTGCGCGCGGCGGCGTGATCGAGGGCAGCGATCTCGGCTACATCGGCGCCGCCGACAAAGGCGCGCCCGCCGGCGCCGGTCAGGATCGCGAGCCGCAGCTCGGGGTCAAGAGCGAGTCCCGCGATGGTCTCGACGATCTCGCTCATCAGCGCCCGATTGAGACTATTCAGCTTGGCCCGATTGTCGATCGTCAGGCGCGCGATATGGCCGCCTTCGGGTCGCTCCTCGTATTCGACAATAAAGCGGTTCGTTCTCATCGGCCCAATCGGTTCGAATGCCCGCCCCAGCCCGACGCCGATCAGCGGAACACCGGCCTCCTTGCACTGCCTGCCGACTGATACTCGCGCCGGCGGGCAAAGCCAATGGAGCTTTCGATGCGTCTCGTGTATAGTGCCGGTCGCATTCGGTGAGGAGAGGGCCGGTGGACACGATCGAGGACCCCCAGCGTTTACGCGAGATTTACGGGGAGCCGAACGAGCGGGCGGTAAAAAAGCAGCTGAGCCGGTTCGACCGGTATAGCCGCGATTTCATTGCACGCTCGCCGTTTCTGGTCATCGCCTCCTCGGACCCGTCGGGCCGCTGCGACGCTTCGCCTAAGGGCGATGCGCCAGGCTTTGTGCAGATCGTCGATGATACGACGCTGCTGATCCCCGACCGTATCGGCAACAACCGGATCGACACGCTCGGTAATCTGATCGCGCGGCCGGGTGTCGGGCTGATTTTCTTCGTGCCGGGGATCACCGAGACTTTGCGCGTCAACGGACAGGCCACCGTCACGACCGATCCGGCGCTGCTCGAACCGCTCGCAGTCAACGGAAAGGTGCCGCGCAGCGGAATATTAGTGATGGCCGAAGAGGTTTATTTTCATTGCGGCAAGGCGCTAATCCGCTCCGACCTGTGGAACCCGGAGAAACAACTTCGACGCAGCGATTTCCCGTCGATCGGCCGGATTATCGCCAACCAAATCGGCGGCATCGGCCCCGACGAAGCGGAGCGCGCTACCGCCGATAGTTACAAGAACCGGCTTTATTGACCGGCTGCCGGCGGGCCGCGTGGCCGGGATCGGCGACGACTAGACCCGGCGTTGGCGCTCTCGTTCTTCGTCTTCGGCCGTATTGAGGATATGCCGCGCATCGCGGAACAAGGACTGGGCCTTGTCCTCGTGCCCTAGGGTGTGTTCGGCTCGGGCTAGATCGAGTTCGATGTAGGCGAGGGCAGGCGTCCTCCGGCCGGCACCGCGGTCGAGGACGACAATCGCGGTGTGAAACGCCTTTGCGGCGTCGGCCGGGCGATCGGTCGCGAGATAGATCAGGCCGAGGTCGTGGAAGTCTTCGGCGATCAGCGGATGGGCGGCGCCAAGCCGCTGCTGATCAATCGCAGTCGCCTCCTCGACCAAGGGCAACGCCTGGGTAAAGCGCTTTTGGCGCATGTAGGCATTGGCGAGCTGTGTCAAGCTGCGCGCGGTCGCGAATTGGTCGCCGGCGGAGCGGTCGAGCGCGAGCGCCTGGAGCAGGATGCGATCGCTTTCGTCGAACCTCCCCTCGGCGGCCAGCACAGCGCCAAGCGCGCGCAACCGGTCGGTGCGCGGCCCCCCGCCAACCTTGGCATCGATCGCGATCGCCTCCTCGGCCCATTTCCGGGCATGGCTCTTGTCGCCTTGAGCCAGCGCGATGCGCGACCGTTCCGCAAGCACCGCCGCTATCGCGGGATCTTCGGCACCGACCCGGGCTGACAGAACATCGCCGGCGGCGATCACCAGCGGTTCGGCGTCGAGGTATCGGCGCAAATCGATATAGAGGCGAGCGAGTGACCCCATCGCCTCCGCCGCCGGCACAGAAAAATTGCCATAGGCGGCGATAGCAATCTTCAGCGCGCGCCGCCGCAGCGCCGTCGCCTCGGTGATGTCGGCACTCTCAAACCGTAATTGTGCGAGAGGAGCGAGGATCGGCAGCAGGTTTGGATTGCCCGGGCCGAGCCGCTGTTCGGCGGCCGCCAAGGATCGCGCCAGCACGGCGCTTTTGTCGGGCTGTGCAGAGGCCGGCGGATCTGCCTTCAGGTGCGGGGCCAGAAGCAGATAAATCGCGCCGGCGACCACCCAGGAGGAGCGAGGCATCGACAACTCTCAGCAGACCGTATTCGGTTCGTTGCCGACCTTTCGCCGCTGGCCGAGCAACTCGCGCCGGTTTGCGCCTACTCGACCCTCGCGGGACTGACTGCGGCGCGTTCGGGAACCAGCTTGTCGTGAAGATCGGCGAGCACCGGCATCATCTCCGCCAAGCCGGTCGTGATCGCCGCGCCGGCGAACGGCGTCAACGAAACAGCCTTGTGCTTTTTTATCGTTTCTTCGGCGAAAAAGCCCCACCGGATAAGGTTGCTGACGCGTTCCTTGATCGCCAGATGCCCGAGCCGCAAGGTATCCCACATCCTGCTAATGATCTCGTCAACGACGAGAGCCGACGGGCCGCCACGATCGTTGCCGAACGAGCTCGCCGACCAGAGCAGCATGACAATCGCCCAGTATTGGTAGGTTACCAGATGGTCCATGGCGTCGTCGAGATGCGCCGGGGTCAGCCCTTTTTTTCTGACGACTTGCTCGCTGGTCTCGCGCCATTTCTGGTCGCAGGCGCCAAAAAAACGATAGATTTGAGAGATTGCGGCCTCACCGCAGGCTTCACGGTTCCAGATGGGCAGATCGCGCCGCCGGCCACGGCGCAGATCTCGTCGATCGTCTCTCGGCAATGAGCTTCGAAGCTTTCGCACAGTTTATCGGTGGCGCCGATCAGGCATCCTGGCGACGCCGCGCAGTCGCGGTTCGACGTATCGAAAACTCTAACGAAGCCCTCCGTCTCACAGTCCTTGATCCGCTCGATGCAGGTGCGGATATCGGTGCCATAAGATCCATACAGCGTGCGGTGGATCGCTCTGCTCGAAACTCCGGCTTCGCTATTGGTTTTCGCCAGAAAGATGACATGCCAATGCGCACGCTTGTTCAATCCCGGGAAGTATTTTTGCCAGATACGGTAATATTCCAGCAAGAAGCGGGCGACGATGCGGTCGGGGGATTTGATCTCGCTGTAGCCGGGTTGCATATCGCGTCACCGTGACAGTAGCCGGGACGACGATAGGATAGCCGATTTTCGCGTGGCGCAATAGAGAACGTCTAGGGAATTTGCCGAAACTCGCATAAGCCCGTTGCCACAATCTTCCCACGCTGTCGTGCCAGCAAATCGCTGCCTTGACGGCACTTGCCGGTCATAGGAGGGTTTTGACCTGAGGCGGGCGATCGACCATCAGCAGGGAGCAAACCGATGAACGTGGCGGAACAGGCTCGTCAGGCCGAGAAATTCCGCAATATGCATCGCGGACCGGGGCTGCTGTTGCTGCCCAACGCCTGGGACGCGATCAGCGCGCGGATCTTTGCGGCCGCCGGCTTTCCCGCGATCGCGACGACCAGCGGCGGCGTTTCGTGGGCGCTGGGCCATGCCGACGGCGAAGCGGCTCCCTGGCCAGAGGTCGTGGCAGCGACCGCGCGCATTGTGCGGGTCGTGGCGGTGCCGGTGACCGCCGATATCGAAGCCGGTTTTGGCGACACACCGGAGGCGGTCGGAAAGTCGATTTCCGAAATCATTCAGGCTGGGGCGGTCGGGGTTAATCTCGAGGACGGGACGCCGCGGGACACCGCCCCGATCCGAACCATCGCCGACGCCGCCCGGCGCATCGCCGCGGCCCGCGAGGCCGCCCACGCCGCGGCGGTTCCGATCGTCATCAATGCGCGCACCGATCTTTACCTGCGCAACATCGGCGATCCGGCGGCGCGTTTCGACGAAACGATCGAGCGTGGCAAAGCGTATTTCGCGGCCGGCGCCGATTGCTTTTATCCGATCGGGTTGCGCGACCCGGCGACGATCGCCCGGCTGGTGAAGGCATTGGCCGCGCCGATCAACATCAATGTCCGTGCCGGCTCACCGAGTGTAGCGGAACTCGAAGCACTCGGCGTCATCCGAGCCAGCACGGCGAGTGCAGTGGCGCTGATGGCGGTATCGACGATCCGGCAGGTTGCGGAAGAATTGAAGGCGACCGGCCGGTTTGATGCGCTGAATCCTGCGATGACGCAAGCCGACGCGCAGCGCCTGTTCACCGATAGCTGATCGGCTAGAGTGGTCCGAACGCTGTCTTCTACCTGAGAGGGAGCGGTCCCGGCGAAGGGCCTATCCGCATTTCGAGTAATCGCAGCTGGTACACTGATCGCAGCCCTCGATACGGATCAGCGCTGCTTCCCCGCATTTCGGACACTGCGCGCGGCGCGGCAGGGCTTGGTAGGTCTGTGGGGCAGAGGGATCGGAAGCGGGAAGGTTAACGACCTTCGCGGTGAGAGATCGCTCCGCCCGCTCGCGGGGCAGGAAGCCGATCTCGATCATGTGGCGTTCGATGACGTCGCCGATCGCGGCCAATAGCGAGGGCACGTACTTGCCATCCATCCAGGCGCCGCCGCGCGGGTCGAACACTGCCTTCATCTCCTCGACGACAAAGGACACGTCGCCACCGCGGCGAAACACGGCGCTGATCATCCGCGTCAATGCGACGGTCCAGGCATAGTGCTCCATGTTCTTCGAGTTGATGAATACCTCGAAGGGACGCCGCCTGCCGTCCTGAACGATATCGTTCAGGGTGATGTAGAGCGCGTGCTCGCTGTCGGGCCAGCTCAACTTGTAGGTCTGACCCGGCAACGCCTCGGGCCGGCTCAAGGGCTGCGTCATATAGACGACGCCGCCCGCCTCGAATATGTCCGCGGGCTTTGGCGACAACGCTGGTGCGGGCGGCGGCAAAGGCAATTCGGGTTGCTGCGAGGTGATGCGCGCGTCGGTCCCGGCAGCTACCTCGGGCCTAGCCGCCAGCACGGCGCCGGTCACCTCGTTCGGGCGGTAAGTGGTGCAGCCTTTGCAACCCAGCGCATAGGCCTGCAGATAGATATCCTTGAACTGCTCGAACGGAATCTCGGCCGGGACGTTGATCGTTTTCGAGATCGAGCTGTCGATGTGCTTCTGCGCCGCGGCCTGCATGACGAGGTGGTCGGCCGGGGTCAACACCTGCGCATCGACGAAATATTCAGGCAATGGCGCAGTCTCGCCCCGGAGCCGCCGGAACAGACGATAGGCGTAGTCGGCAACCTCCTCCTCACGGCGCGTGCCGTCGGGCATCAGCACATTGCGGGTATGGCGAAAGCTGAATACCGGCTCGATCCCGGAGGAGACGTTATCGGCGAACATCGAGATCGTGCCGGTGGGAGCGACCGAGGTCAAAAGCGCGTTGCGGACGCCGTGCCTGGCGATTTCGGCGCGGACATCTTCGTCGAGAGCCGCGATTGTTTCGCCCGCGAGATAGCGATCGCGATCGAACAGCGGAAACGGGCCTCTTTCAGCCGCGAGCGCCGCCGAGGCGAGATAGGCCTCGCGCTCGATCAGACCGAGCCATTCCTCGGTCGCGGTGATCGCCGATGCCGAGCCGTAGCGCTGCCCGCACAGGATCAGCGCATCGGCGAGGCCGGTGACCCCGAGGCCGATGCGGCGCTTCTGCAACGCCTCTTCCTGTTGCTGCCGTAGTGGAAACTGCGAGATGTCGATAACGTCGTCCATCATGCGGACGCAGTCTGGGACCAAACGGCGCAGCCGATCGAGATCGATCCCCGCCTCGGGAGTGAACGGCCGTTCGACCAGGCTCGCCAGGTTGATCGAGCCCAAGAGGCAGGCGCCATAAGGCGGCAATGGCTGTTCGCCGCAAGGATTAGTCGCCGTTATTGTTTCGCAATACCATAGGGTGTTTCGCCGATTGATGCGGTCGATAAAGATCACGCCAGGCTCGGCATAGGCGTAGGTCGCCCGCATGATCTTGTCCCACAACTCGCGCGCCGGCAGCACCTTGGCGACCGTGCCGTCAAAGGACAGTTCCCACGGCGCATTTTCCTCGACCGCCTTCATCAATGCGTCGGTGACGAGAACCGAAAGGTTGAACATCCGCAGCCTACCGGGCTCGCGCTTTGCCTCGATGAAGGCTTCGATGTCGGGGTGATCGCAGCGCAAGGTCGCCATCATCGCGCCGCGGCGGTAACCGGCGCTCATGATCGTGCGGCACATCGCGTCCCACACATCCATGAACGACAGCGGCCCCGACGCGTCAGCGCCGACACCCCTCACCGGCGCACCGCGCGGTCGGAGCGTCGAGAAGTCATAGCCGATGCCGCCCCCTTGCTGCATTGTCAGCGCCGCCTCGCGCAGATGGGCGAATATCCCGCCCATGTCATCGGGGATCGTCCCCATCACAAAGCAATTGAACAAGGTGACCGAACGGCTGCTTCCGGCGCCGGCGACGACCCGCCCGGCCGGCAGAAACTTGAAATCGGTCATCGCCTGATAGAACCGCTCCGACCACAGCGCGGGGTCGCGTTCGGGGGCAGCAAGTGCGGTCGCAACCCGGCGCCAGGTGTCCTCGATCGTCTTGTCGAGCGGCTCGCCCGGCACATCGCCGTTGGCGGGCGCCCGCAAGCGGTATTTCATGTCCCAGATCCGCTGCGAGATCGCACCGACGAGAGCCATGGCCGAGATTTCCTCTTACAGAGCCTAACCGTACCTCATATGTTCATGTGTCACCAGCAGATCGTCAGCGGGGGTGTAGACCGGTTTCCTCCACCTCGCGGTCGGGACCCTTGACCGAACTTGGCGCCGCGAGGCCGCCTCGCGCACCTACGACCTGCCGCTCCAGAGCTGCGGTTGCGGTCTCGATCCGCTGTTCGAGTTCGGCCATCAGCCGGCGGCGCGTCCAGCCGGGCGGGATCGGCTCGAGAAATTCGAGGAGGATGCGCCCGCGACGCTTGACGAACGCTCGCCGCCCCCAGAACAGGCCGGAATTGACCGCGGCCGGAACCAGCGGCACGCCCAGCGCCTGATAGAGCGCGGCAACGCCCGGCTGATAGGATATCGAGGCTCCCGGCGCCACCCGGGTTCCTTGCGGGAAGATCACGATCGGGCGCCCCTCGGCCGCAACTGGCCGGGCCGCGGCGACCAGATGGCGCAGGGCCGCCGCGCCAGCCTTGCGGTCGATGACGATCGAGCCGGCGCGCGCCGCGTACCAGCCATAAAACGGCAGCAGCAACAGCTCGCGCTTGACCACGATCGCGGGGTCGCCCAGCACGATCGGCAGGATCAGAGCGTCCCAAGCGGATTGATGCTTCATCGCGATGATGCATCCCCCCGGGGGGATGCGATCGAGGCCGACGATGCGGTGATCGAGGCCGACGATGAGCCTAAGCAGTGCGAGCACCCCGCGCGCCCAGAACCGGCCAAAAGCCATTGCCGCCGCGCGCGGCGCTAGCAGGAACGGCAGCCCGACTGTGCCGAGGACAAGCGTCCAGGCGAGGAGGGCAAAATTGAACGCGAGCGCCCTCGCCCAGCTCATTGTCGTGCTTTAGCCCCGATCGGCTCCGGACCAACCGATTGTACGCGCTCTATAACGGGCCGGAACAAGGCCGCCATGTATTCCCGTATTCGCCGATCAGCAGAGACGCGGTGCTGGGCCGAGCCCACCAGTGCAGCGACTTTTACCCGTTCGGGGACGACCGGATGCGGAACTCTCGACATCCGGCATCGCGCGGCCAAATTCGAGCAGCCCTCGCCGCATGTGGTACCGGACGCAAGCTGTGATAGCCATGCCGCCGCATCCACATCCTCAGCAGGCGGCGGGCGCGACGATCCTCCCGTCAGCCGATCGCACCGTTCAGCAGCGGGCCGAACAGCCTCCAGCGCTCGCCGTCGAAGCGGGCCATCTGGACCTGCTTGACTGGCGCGAAATCGGTCGGGCTGGTGTTGATCGAGATCCCGGGCAGCAGCATCGGCACCCGGAAATCATGCAGGCTGGCGGCCTGTTTCATGACGTTTTCGCGGGTCAAATCGTCGCCGCACTGCTTCAGCACCTGCACGACCGTCGCCGCATTGGACGGACCATAGACGTTGTTGACGTCGGTCTTGTCGCCGCTCGGATAATATTTGTCCATGAAGCCGACCCACCATTTGTAGCCGGCGTCGTCCTTCCACTCGGGGTCGGTCGGATCTTTCAGGTAAAAGTCGGATACGATGCCCTTGGAGATGTCCAGCCCGGCCGGTTTGAGGGTGGCGGCGACCGAAGAGCCGATGCTGCTCAAGATGTGCAGCGGCTTCCACTCGATTTCAGCCGCCTTCTTGATCGACTGGGCGGCGAATTTGGGGATCGCAGTATTGACAAAGACGTTGCAGCCAGCGGCTTTCATGCTGATGATCTGCGAGTTGACGGTGGTGTCCGTGGTCTCGTAGGACGCCTTAATCTTGATCATCGAGGCGGCCTTTGGGCCCAGCCCGTCGCTGACGCCTTTCAGATAATCCTTGCCGAAATCGTCGTCCTGATAGAGCACGCCGACCACGCCATCTGGCTTGTTCTTCAGAATATAGGAGGCGTAGATGCGGCCCTCGCTTTGGTAGTTGGGCTGCCAGCCGATAGTCCAGGGATGGCCCTTCGGATCGTCCCACTTGGTGGCGCCGGTGCTGACAAACAGCTGCGGCACCTTGTGCTGGTTCATGTAGTGCCAGATCGCGCTGTTGGTTGGAGTCCCGAGCGGACCGGCATCGAGGAAGACCTGGTCTTCCTCGACCAACTTGCGCGTCATCTCAACAGTTTTGGGCGGCGAATAGGCATCATCGTAGGAGATGAAGTCGATCTTGCGGCCGTTCACCCCGCCCTGGTCGTTGACCATCTTGTAATAGGCGGCCATCGCTCTGCCGATCGTGCCGTAGGATGAGGCTGGTCCGCTGTAGAAGCAGGTATTGCCGAGCTTGATCTCGGTATCGGTGACGCCCGGGTCGTACTGCTTGGCGGCGCGAGCCGGCCGCGCCGCTAGGAGCGGGGAGCCGAAGGCCAACGCGGGCGCGGCGGCGAGAATGCTACGGCGTGTGAGTTGCTTCATCATGATCTCCCTAGCCCGATGTTTGCGTTCTTTACAGCGCTTCCCGGCGTGCTTTGCACGGTATAAGGCGTGGCCGCGCCCGTCGCCACAAATTTGCGTGGTGGAGCGCGCCGATGCTCTTTCAGCCGATCGCGCCGGCCAGAACGGGACCGAATGGAACGTAGCGCTCGCCGTCGAAACGCCTCATCTGGGCCTGCCTGATCGGCGCGAAATTTGTTGGGCTGGTGTTGATCGCGATGCCGGGCAGCAGCATCGGCAGTTCGAGATCGTGCAGGTTGGCCGCCTGCTTCATTACATTCTCGCGGGTCAGTTCATCGCCGCATTGCTTTAGCATCTGGACGGTCGTCGCAGCGATTGACGGGCCGTAGACGTTCTGGTTATCGGTCTTGTCGCCGCTCGGGTAATACTTGTCCATGAAAGAGACCCACCATTTGTAGCCTGCTATCGTTTTGCCATTGAGGATCGGTGGCGTCCTTGAAGGAAGTGTCGCTAATGATACCCTTGGCATTTTCGAGGCCGGCCGGCTTCAAGGTCACCCCGACGGACGAGGCGATGCCGTTCAGGATGTGCAGCGGTTTCCATCCGATTTCGGCCACCTTCCTGATCGCCTGGGCACCGAATTTGGGGATGGCGATGGTGACGAGGACATCGCAGCCCGCCGCCTTGAGGTCGACGATCTGCGAGTTGACGGTCGTGTCGGTGGTCTCATACGAATCCTTGGCCTTGATCATCGACGCCGCCTTGTCGCCGAGCCCGTCGACCAGCCCCTTCAGATAGTCCTTGCCGAAATCGTCGTTCTGATAGAGCACGCCGATCTTGCCGTCGGGCTTGTTCTTCAGAATGTAGGCCGCGTAGATGCGCCCCTCCGCCTGGTAGCTGATGAAAAAGCCCGTGGTCCACGGATGGCCTTTCGGGTCGTCCCATTTGGTGGCGCCGGTGCTGAGGAATAATTGCGGCACCTTCTTCTCGTTCGTGTAGTGCCAGATCGCGCTGTTTGTCGGGGTCCCGACCGCGCCCGAGAGGAAGAGAACCTGGTCGCTCTCGACCAGCTTGCGCGTCATCTCGACGGTCTTGGGCGGCGAATAGCCGTCGTCGTACGAGATGAAGGTGATCTTGCGGCCGTTGATGCCGCCCTGATCGTTGATCATCTTGAAATAGGCGGCCATCGATATCGGAATGGGGCTGGCGTTCGACAGCGGGCCGCTATAGGGCCCGGTATTGCCGATCTTGATCTCGCTGTCCGTGACCCCGGGGCCGTATTGCTTGGCGGCGCGCGCCGCAAACGGGGCCAGCAGCGGGCCGCCGAACGCCAGTGCGGCGGGAGCGGCGGCGAGAATCGTGCGACGCGTCAGATGTTTCATGGTGAGCTCCCTGCAAAAGTATGCGGCCGACTTACGGCCCGGCCGTTACCGATTGCGCCATCGCGACACATAGGCGAACGCTAACCGCGTGAAGCCGGCGGCGCCGGACGGCATCACGAAAATCACCAGCAGCATAATGACTCCATAGATGGCGCCCGCCAACCCGCGCGACACGCTTTGCGCAATGTTTGGCACGTAGAGCACGAACAATCCGCCGAACAGGCACCCCGGCAGCGAGCCCATGCCGCCGATGATCAAACCGACCAGGAACGAAATCGACAGGAACAGAGTGAAGCTGTCCGGCGCCACGAACTGTGCGACGAGCGCCCCCAGGGCTCCGGCGACGCCGGTATAGAGCGCGCTGACGCCGAAGGTCAGCGTCTTGTAGAGCGGTGCGTTAATCCCCATTGCGGCGGCCGCGATCGGGTGGTCGCGGATCGCCATGATAGCGCGCCCGGTGCGGCTCTTCACCAGGTTCGCGGCTCCGGCAAACATCACCAGCACCACCGCCAAGGTGAAATAATAGAGCCATTGATCGCCGTCGATCGGGAGAAAGCCAGGCGCATCGGGCTGGTCGACGACGATGCCCTGCACCCCCCCGGTCCAGCTTTCGAAGCCGTGGAATTTCAGGAGTTGCGGCAGTGCCACCGCCAGCGCAAAGGTGGCGAGCGCCAAGTAGAGCCCTTGCAGTCGTAATGCGGGCAGCCCGAACAGAAAGCCGACTACGAAGCAAACGCCCCCTGCTGCCGGCAATGTCCAATAATAGGCGACGCCGTAGCGCTGCATCAGGATCGCCGCGACATAGGCGCCGAGACCGTAAAAGGCGCCGTGTCCTAGCGAAAACTGGCCGTTAAAGCCGGTCAGCAGGTTGAGGCCGAGGATTGCCAGCCCGTAGATCATCACCTCCGTCAATTGGAAGACGACGAAGCTCTGAATAACGAAGGGCAGAACCGCCGCGACCAGCACAACGCCGGCGAATATCCAATGGCGGGTCGCGAGCCAGGTCGCCCGCCGTGCGGCGCGCGTCGGGACGGCGGGCGTGAGGACGACGGTATCCTGTTGTGGTGTTGTCATACCCGGCTCACGACGGTGCGGCCAAAAATCCCCGCTGGCCTTACCATCAGCACTGCGACGATCAGCAGGAGCGCGATCGTCAGCTTCAGGTCGCGGCCGACATAAGGGATGAACGTCGCCGCCAGATTCTCGATGACGCCGACGGCGAAGCCGCCCAGCACGGCACCGCCCGGGCTCGTCAACCCGCCGAGCACGGCGCCGGCAAAACCGTAGAGGAGCACGCCGAACATCATATTCGGTTCGAGAAAGACGACAGGCGCAATCAGCATGCCGGCAACCGCGCCGATCGCCGCCGCCATGCCCCAGCCGAGCGCCGTCATCCAGCCGACCCGAATTCCAACCAAGCGAGCCGATTCCGGATTGGCGGCGGCAGCGCGCATGGCAAGGCCGAGCCGGGTGCCGCGGAAGAACAGGTAGATAAGCCCGAGCAGCACAGCGGTAACGCCGATCATTCCAGCTTCGTGCGTGTCAATCAGGTCACCGCCGAAAAGTGGCCTGGTGCCGAACGGGGTCGGAAAAGTCTTGATCGTATAGTCCCAGAGGTAACCGTCGCCGCTGTTCAGAATGCTGAACAGGGCGATGAACCCGACGAGGCTGGCAAGAATTGGCGCATGATGCAGCGGCTTGAACAAAATGCGCTCGATGGCGATGCCGCCGATGAACGATAGCAGCACCGCAAGGGCGAAGGCCATCCAATAGGGCAAACCCAAGTGGATTAGCTGCCAGGCGATAAAGGTCGAGAATGTCGCCATCTCGCCTTGAGCAAAATTGAGATGGTCGATCGCTTGGTAGATCATTACGACAGCGAGTGCGACCAGCGCGTAGATCGCGCCGTTGGCGAGGCCGGCCATCACCTGCTGCAGCAGTAATTGCATCCGCGACCCCCTGCTCAATAACCCAGATAGGCGCGGCGCACGCCCTCATCGGCGCCGATCACCTCGGCCGGCCCATCCATCACGATACGGCCGGTTTCGAGCAGATAGGCGTGCTCCGCGAGATCGAGCGCCAAGGTAGCGTTTTGCTCGACAATCAGCATCGCGACGCCCGCCTCCCGGTTGACCTGGCGCAGAATGGCGAACACCTCCTCGACGATCAGCGGCGCCAGGCCGAAGGAGGGCTCGTCAAGCAGCATCAGTCGTGGCCGCAGCATCAGCCCACGGCCCACCGCCAGCATCTGCTGCTCGCCCCCAGACAGGGTTCCCGCCTGCTGCCGCCGCCGCTCCTTGAGCCGCGGAAAGTGATGGTAGACTTGTTCGATGTCCTGCGCGATCGCTGCGCGGTCGCGTCGGGTCATCGCGCCGAGCTCGAGGTTCTCCTCGACCGTCATGCTCACGAAGGTGCCGCGGCCCTCCGGCACATGCGCGACGCCGAGCCGCACGATCTCCTCGGTGGCGCGGCCGGCGATGCGCTGGTCGTCGAACCGGATCTCGCCAGTCATCCTCACCATTCCGCACAACGCGCGCAGCACCGTGGTCTTGCCCGCACCGTTGGCGCCAAGCAGGGTAATGATGCGGCCTTTGTCGAGCGTGAAATCGATCCCGTGCAGCGCCTGGCTTTCGCCGTAAAAGGCCTGCAACCCCGCGACCGACAGCATCATGTCGTAGCCGCCTTGGCGGTGCCGAGATAGGCGCGGATCACTTCTTCGTCCTGTTGGACTTCGGCGGGCGTGCCTTCGGCAATTTTGCGGCCGAAATCGAGTGCCACGACTTTGTCGGAAATCGACATCACGAGGCCCATGTGATGCTCGACGAGCAGCACCGTCACGCGCCGCTCGTCGCGGATGCGCTGGATCAGCGCACCCAATTCGCCGACCTCGCTGTGGGTCAGTCCGCCGGCCGGCTCGTCGAGTAGTACCAGCTTGGGGCGACTTGCCAACGCCCGCGCCAATTCGACCCGCTTGCGGGTGCCGAACGACAGCCCGGTGACCGGGCGAGAGGCCACCTCATCAAGCTCCAGCATCTCGATCAGCGACCAGACGGTCTCGTCGAGCGCGGTCTGCTGCTGGCGCACCCATGGCAGGCGCAGCGCATCGCTGACGAAGTCGCCGCGGCTGTGGGCATGCCCCCCGATGCGCACGTTGTCGAGCACTGATTGCGGCGCGAACAGCGCCAAGTTCTGAAAGGTGCGGCTGATGCCGATCTCAGCGATATCGTGAGGCCGACGGGTCAAGAGCGAACGCCCCAGGAACGAAATTTCACCGCTGACCGGCGTGTAGAGACGGCTGAGGCAATTGAACAGCGTCGTCTTGCCGGCACCGTTCGGGCCGATCAGGCCGAGGATCTGGCCTTCCTCAAGATCGAACGAGACTCCGTCGAGTGCCATGATGCCACCGAACCGCACAACGACGTCGCTGACTTCGAGCAGCTTGGCGTCGGGTGCGTCGCCGGTCATCGGCGGAAGGCAGGGAAACGGGCGGCCTCGCCCGACATGCAGCCCAGGCCGTACACGCTCACCGTGCCTACCCCGCAAATTTCGATATCTCCTATGCGAACTTGCCGACCTATCGTCCTCGCGTCAAGCAGGCGATGTTGATGGGGACTACGATACGGTAGCGAGGCGGGAACTGCCCGAGGAGACACCATCGAGGATGCTCCTTGCCAAGTCGTGATGCAGCATGGTCGAGGTCTATTTCAGGAACACTAGCTCGGCGCCCTCGTTACTGGCCAGCAGTGCGTGTGTGGATACCGGGACGATGTTGCCTTGTTCGGTTATCTTGTGCAGCATGAACCCGTGTCCGAGTATTCCGTCGAGAAAGGCTTCCGCCGAAGGGCCCCCGGTCTCAAAAAACTGGTTGTAAAACTCGCATACCATCGTCAGATGCGGTTGCGCGATGATCCGGCGCATCCCATCGAGAATCATCGGTTCGCTGCCCTCGGCGTCCATCTTGACGAGGTCGATCGACCTCGCCTCGTCCTTCCAGTACGCATCCAGTGTCGTCGCCGGCACGTCGATTGTGGTCTTCTTGTCGCGGTACAGCGCGACGAACGCATCGGTGAACGACAACATGCTCCCGCTGCCGCGATGCCGCTCGAGGAAGGTGATCTCGCGCTCGCCGCAGCTGTCGCAAACCAGCATCTGCTCCGCCCGGACGAACGGAATCAGCCCGTTGATGTCGATATTCTCGGTCAAAAGATCGAATATTTCAGGATTAGCCTCGAACGCGCGCACGCAACCCTGCGGGCCGACGAGCCGGCCTAGAAACGTTGTGAAATAGCCGATATTGGCGCCAATCTCGACGATGGTCATACCCGGTTTGACCAACGACTTGAGCGCCTGCGTCACCCCAGGCTCCCAAGAGCCGCTGAGGATGATCTGCGGCGATAGCGAAAGATCGCGTGAGTTCGACGAATAACGGCTGTCCGTGGATGGTCGTCGTCAACACCCGATTGCCGCCCACATACACGGCCTTCCGCTCCCGGTTGTGAGGGACGGTCGGTTTGGCCCTAGATCTGTGAAACGGGCGCAGCAGTTTACCCATAGTCCGCACTTATCGCTGCCGCGGCGGGTGTTGCAAATCTGTGGCGCGAGCCTAACACCCAGGTCCCGAACTCTGCACACCTAGCTTCTTCCCCAGTAGCTCGTTGACCAGCGCGGGGTTGGCTTTGCCTTGGGTGGCGCGCATGACTTGGCCGACGAAAAAGCCGTAGAGCTTGTCGCGGCCAGCGCGATATTCGCCGACCTTCTCGGCCTGGGCGGCGAGCACCGCGTCGATCGCGGCGGCGATGGCGCCCTCGTCGGTAACCTGGCGCAGGCCTTTGTTTTCGACAATTGCGGCGGGATCGGCCCCCGTCGCAACCATCTCGGCGAACACGTCCTTAGCGAGGCGGCCGGAGATAGTGCTGTCGGCGATCAGGTCGATCAACGCGCCCAATTGCCCGGGCGATACCGGCGATTGCCCGATCCCGGTCCCGAGCCGGTTCAACGCGGCGAACAAATCGCCGGTCACCCAGTTCGCCGCCACCTTGGGATCGCGCCCTTCGGCGACACGCTCGAAAAACAGCGCACTCGCCTGCTCGGCGACGAGCACCTCGGCGTCCTCGGGCGAAAGACGAAGGTCCGACACGAACCGGGCCTTCTTGGCGTCGGGCAACTCGGGCAATTGGGCGCGCAACCCCTCGACCCAGTCTGGATCGAGCACCAGCGGCAGCAGATCGGGGTCGGGAAAATACCGATAGTCATGCGCTTCCTCCTTCGAGCGCATCGGCCGGGTGATCCCGCGCGCGACATCGAACAGACGGGTCTGCTGCGCGACCTTGCCGCCTTCCTCGATCAGCTCGACCTGGCGTCGCGCCTCGCACTCGATCGCCTGCATTACATAGCGCACCGAGTTGACATTCTTGATCTCGCACCGGGTGCCATAAGGCTCCCCCGGCCGGCGCACCGACACGTTGGCGTCGCAGCGCATCGAGCCCTCGTCCATATTGCCGTCGCAAGTGCCCAGATAGCGCAGGATCGAGCGCAGTTTGCGCAGGTAGATCCCCGCCTCCTCCGCACTCCTCAAATCAGGCTCGGAGACGATCTCCATGAGCCCGACGCCGGCGCGGTTCAGATCGACATAGGTCAGCCTCGGATGCTGATCGTGCAGGCTTTTGCCGGCATCCTGCTCGAGATGGAGCCGGGTGATGCCGATTTCGCGCGTCGAGCCATCAGGCATGTCGAGGACGACCCGGCCATGCCCGACCACCGGCTGCAAATATTGCGAGATCTGATAGCCCGCCGGGAGGTCGGGATAGAAATAATTCTTGCGATCGAACACGCTCTTAAGATTGATCTCGGCCTCGAGACCGAGCCCGGTCTTGACGGCCTGCTCGACGCAAACGCGGTTGATCACCGGCAGCATCCCTGGGAACGCGGCGTCGACCGGCGAGACCTGGGTGTTGGGCTCCGCCCCGAAATTGGTCGCCGCCCCGGAAAACAATTTTGCCTTCGACACCACCTGGGCATGCACTTCGAGCCCGATCACGGTTTCCCACTTGCCGGTGCGGCCCTCGATTAGTCCGGTGACGCCCATCAGCGGCCTCCCGCGATAAAGCCCGGTAAATGGTGGAATTGCGCAGCGCGTTCCAGCACCTCGGCGACGCGCAACACCCCTTCCTCGTCAAAGGCACGGCCGATGATCTGCAAGCCGAGCGGTAGCCCGTCGGCGGAAAGCCCGGCCGGAACCGAGATCGCAGGCAATCCGGCGAGGTTCGCAGGTACGGTAAACACATCGTTTAGATACATCGCGATGAGATCTTCGCTGTTCTCGCCTATGGCGAAGGCGGCCGAGGGCGCAGTCGGCGCCAGGATGCAGTCGACCCGCTCGAACGCGGCGGCAAAGTCGCGGGCGATCAGGGCTCGCACCCGCTGCGCCTTCAAGTAATAGGCGTCGTAATAGCCAGCCGACAGAACATAGGTGCCGATCAGGACGCGACGGCGGACCTCGGCGCCAAAGCCAGCGGCGCGGGTCAATTCGTACATTTCGTCGAGGCTGTCGCCGTCGACCCGAAGTCCAAAGCGCACGCCGTCGTAACGGGCGAGGTTCGAGGAGGCCTCCGCCGGGGCGATGATGTAATAGCTCGGCAATGCATACTTGGTGTGCGCCAGCGACACCTCGACCGGCTCGGCGCCAGCTTCGCGCAGGCGATCTGCGCCCTGACGCCACAACGCCTCGATCTCCTGCGGCATGCCGTCGGCGCGGTATTCGCGCGGGATACCGATCCGCAGGCCCCGAATGTCGCCGGTCAACGCGGCCTCGTAATCCGGCACGGGCAGCGGCGCCGAGGTCGAGTCCCGAGGGTCGTGCCCCGCCATGGTCCGCAACATGATCGCCGCATCGCGCACCGTGCGGGTCATCGGCCCCGGATGGTCGAGCGAGGAGGCGTAGGCGACGATCCCCCAGCGCGAGCAGCGGCCGTATGTCGGCTTCAGCCCGACGATGCCGCAAAAGCTCGCCGGCTGGCGGATCGAGCCGCCGGTATCTGTGCCGGTCGCCGCCAATGCTGCCCGCGCCGCGACCGCCGCTGCCGAGCCGCCCGATGAGCCGCCCGCCACCAGGGGCTGATTATCCCCCAGATGGCGCTCAGAGCTCCGGCGCCACGGGTTCTCGACCGGCCCGTAATAGCTGGTCGTGCTCGACGAGCCCATCGCGAACTCGTCGAGATTGGCCTTGCCGAGCATGACCGCGCCGGCCTGCCACAACTTTTCCGTCACGGTCGATTCGTAGGGCGGGCGAAATCCGTCGAGGATGTGCGATCCCGCGGTCGTCAGCACGCCCTTGGTGCAATAAAGATCTTTGACAGCAATCGGGATTCCTTCCAGCGGCCGGGCCTCGCCGCGTGCCAAGCGCTGGTCCGCGGCTTCAGCCATGGTCAGGGCCCGCTCAGGCGTCTCGGTAATAAAGACGTTCAACGGCCGCGCCGCCTCGAGTGCGGCGATATAGCTTCCGGTCAACTCGCGTGCTGAGAATTCCTTGCGGGCGAGCCCGTCGCGCGCTTCGGCGAGGGTCAATGCCGTAAGGGATGCGCTCACTCGACCACCTTCGGCACCGCGAAGAAGCCTTTTGCGCTGCGTGGCGCATTGCCGAGGATCGCCTCGCGGCACTCGCCGTCGGTCACCCGATCCTCGCGCATCGGCAGGCCGCTTGCTGCGACGCTCGCCATCGGCACCACTCCGCTCGTATCGACCTCGTTCAATTGCTCGACCCAGGTCAAGATCTGCGACAATTCGCCGACGAGCGGCTCGAGCTCGGCTTCAGAAAGCCTGATCCGCGCCAGCGCGGCAATATGGGCCACCGTGGCCTTATCCAACGCCATGATTCGATCGCCTCCGCAACCCGCGCCCGGCACGCGTAAAATAGGGTACTGTCCGTCATGATTCTAGCCGACCCTGCGGCGCTGCGCGAGGCCGTGCCGGCCGGCGCTCGGCTGATGGGCCTCGATGTCGGCGCCAAGACGATCGGCCTTTCCCTTTCCGACACGCGCCTCATCATCGCCACCCCGTTCGATACCATCCGGCGGCGGCGCTTTCGCGACGACATGGCGCGGCTGTTCGCATTGATCGACACCCACAGGGTCGGCGGCCTTGTCGTCGGCCTACCGCTGACCTTAGTCGGCGGTGACGGGCCGCGCACCCAGTCGGTGCGCCAGTTCGCCCGCAACCTGTTGGCCCTGCACGATCTGCCAGTGGCATTCTGGGACGAGCGACTCTCGACCGCGGCCGTGACCCGCGAGATGATCGCCGCCGATATGACCCGACGACGACGCGCCGAAATCGTCGACCGCGTCGCCGCCGCCTATATCCTGCAGGGCTGCCTCGATTACCTCACCCACAGCGGCGCCCAGGGCTTGCGTTAGGGTGTGGAAACGGTGGGCGGCGGCCACGGCTCTGGCGAGGTCTCGGAGCTCTCCCCCTTACTCGCGCCAGAGGAATAGAGCCGGCGATGCTGCCGAGGTTCATGCGGTCGATCGCACTGCTCGGCACATGATCGTGCTCCCGGACTCTAGCCTCTTAGTGGGCGCCGGACCGCCACTGGTTTTTACGCGACCGACCGTAGCGGGCGCAGCGACCGTCCTGACAGCCATTTCTGCTGCGAATTCGGCAAAACCATCAAAATCGATGATTGGTTAACCCTCATAAGATGATAAAAATTAACTATATCTTATTATAGTTGCTATCTACATCCTTAGATATACATATACCGGCTAACTTCTTCTAGGACAGGTTTTCGTGTGGGACTGGATCGCGCACCCTTCAGCTGAACCGATTAGCGGTTGCGGACCCACTCTCGGGTATTTCGGGTCCGCCGAGACCACCGTCTTGGCCGCTGCATCGCCGATTATGGCAGGCCGCTGATGGACCCTCGCAACGGCATCGACCCGCGCGAGGCCCTGGCTTCGGGTTCTATCGAGCAAGCTTCGGGGATGGGGCGCGCCGGCTCCGCCCCGGCTGAGTGGTATGATGCGACTTGGAACCCCACCGGCGGCTGCTCTCCGGTAAGCCCGGGGTGCGACCATTGTGAGGCGCTACAGACGGTTTCTAAGCTCGCGCGCATCGGGGGCAAGGGCGGCGCGCGCTACACCGGGCTGACCGCTATGGGGCGGTCCGGCTTGCAGTGGACCGGAGAGATTCGCCTGCGAGCCGATGTGTTGGTCTGGCCCCTTCTGCAGCGCACTCCGCGACGTATCCTAATCGATTCGTTGGCAGATCTGTTCCACGAGAAGCTGGCGGTCGAGACCATCGATGCGCTGCATGCCGTGATCGCGATCGCGCATTGGCACCGGTTTTTGGTGCTGACCAAGCGCGCCGACCGCATGTGCGCCTATTACACCGATCCGCAGACGCCGTATCGGATCGCTTTGGCGATCGACTCTCTGGCAGCGACGGTTCTACCGAGCCTGGGACCCCATCCGAGGTCCGGCGGAGAGGGCACTGTCCCGGCGCCGGGGGCTACCCGTACGCGAAGCGCCGGCGCGCGGCAGCTTCGGGCGGTCGGGCTGTCCTGCGTCATCCGTCAGCCCCCCGACCAGAGCGGCGAGCCGAGCTCGATCGGGCTTGATCCCTGGCCGTTGCCCAATCTGTGGCCGGGCGTCTCGGTCGAGGATCAGGAGAGGATCGGCCGCATTGGGGATCTACTGCAAATGCCGGCGTCACAACGCTGGGCGTGCTTTGAACCGTTGCTCGGCCCGGTTCGCCTCGATGCCGTGCCCGTCGGCGAGGGTTATGTCGACGCGCTTTTTGGCGGCTTCTATCGGCTCGACGGTCGGGGCCGCAGGGTGCCGATCTCCGGGCCGGCGTGGCGGCCGCTCGATTGGGTTGTCGGCGGCGGCGAAATCGGCCCCGGGGCTCGACCGTCGGATCCCGATTGGGTGCGCGGACTGCGCGATGGCTGTGTAGCCGCCGGGCTTCCGTTCCTGTTCAAGCAATGGGGCGAGTGGGCACCGGCGGCCCCAGACGACGGGCTCGGCCGCAGGATGGTGCGCCTTGGGCGCCGTGCCGCGGGCCGTCTGGTCGACGGTCGCTTTTGGGACGAGCTACCGTCAGCTCTGCATAGGGGCGCCGGCAGGCAGCGCTGAACCGTCGCGGCGGGACCCGCCCGATTTTGTGCCATGATGGTGCCCCATGGGTATCCGCGCACAAGGGATCGGAGGGCGAAAATCGGCATCGGCGCTTTCGTGGCGGTGGCGGCGCGCGCGACCCGCAACATGTGGTTCGGGCTGGCGTTCCTTACACTGTTCGCCCTGCCGGTTTTGGTGAGCGGCTGCGTGTTTGGCCGATCGGCTGCGGTCCCGTGGTATATGGCGCGCCGCGATTCAACCGGGCTCGCGCCCGATCCGGCGACGACGCCCGACAGTGTGATCCAAGTCTATGCCGCCCGGGCAGTTTCATGGCGCGGCGTGTTTTCGGTTCACACCTGGATCATCGTCAAACCCGCCGGCGCGACGCGCTATTCGCGGTATGAAGTGCTTGGCTTTGGCGTCGCAAACGGCGCGCCGTCGGTTCGCGTTGACCGCACCGGACCGGACAATTACTGGTTCGGCGCACGCCCGGCGGTAATACTCGACCGCCGCGGGCCGGGTCTCGACCCGGTCATCGACGAAATTCGCCAGGCCGTGGCCAGCTACCCCTATCCGCATGAATACCGCGCTTGGCCCGGACCCAACAGCAACACTTTCACCGCCTATGTGGCCCGTCGGGTGCCAGAGCTAAGGCTGGCGTTGCCCGCCAACGCCGTCGGCAAGGATTTCCTGCCGGGCGGCGCCGTTTTTGGCGCGGCACCGAGCGGCACCGGAGTTCAGGTCTCGCTATTCGGCCTCGCCGGTCTGCTTGTCGCGGTGAGGGAGGGGATTGAGTTCAATCTCCTCGGCCTCAATATCGGCATCGATTTTCTCACGCCGGGGCTGAAGTTGCCGGGAGTTCGGGCGTCTCGGGTTCTCGTGACCGGGCGGGAGCAGATTCCCCGCCGCCCCACCACCATTATTTCGGATAAATGCGCTGGTAAACGCCGGGCGATCCCTCGTCATGGCGCAAATTAAGCTGCATTCGGCGGGTCCACGGATTGCTTGCCCGCGCACGGGTCCAAGCCTCGCTCTCCGGCACTTTGGCGTGTTCGAACTCGTAGAGGGTCGGGTCAGGTATTTGGGCTGGCCCTCGACGGCGACATAGCGGCGTGCGCCCATGCAGCCCGGCACCGCCAGATAGCCGGTGATGTAGACCGTGTTGTACCAGGCGTTGAATTCCTCCTCGACCGCGCTCGAAACGTCGACCCGCCCCATCTGCAGGACCGGCGCCATGCCGCCCGTCTGCTCGATCGGATGGGTGCACCGGAAAGATCTGCCGGTAGGCATTGCGCAGAAAATTGCTACCGATGCGGCTAGTGCCGGTCTTCTGCCGCACCGCCGAGGGCTGGTACTTCAGCGAATCAAGATAGGCCGAGCTGCGCAATACGTTGTGGTCCTCTAGCTCGTAAATTGCCAGATATTTTGGGCCCCCCTCAATGCAGAATAGCGCCCAGCGCTCAGAAAACCGGGGATTTGCGCCAGCCGCGGCAGATGCTCTTCATCGTACCAGCGGTTGAACTCGGGTTCGAACTCGGCGTCGATATCGGTCCATAGCATCAATAATTCGGTCCCGCGGGTTTTGGCCATTGCCGTCTCCTTCGTGCGGTTCTACCCGCTGACCCTAGCACGTGGCCGTCCTGGTCCAATGTTGAAGCTTTTGGCGTGTCCGTAACAAATGATACCGACCTGAATTGATCCTGACTCGCCAAAGGAATTGCGTCGGCGCCGGCTGGCGAGTAGCAGATGTTGTGGTTGGGGGAGGGAGAACCGCAATGCCTGCTCTGAAGATCCGGGATGACATCAGCTCGGAGGAGCTGCGCCGCCAGGCCCGGCGGAAGAATGACGGCCGCGTCAGCGCCCGGCTGATCGCGATCGCCAACGCGCTTGACGGGATGGATCGGGCGCGTGCGGCGCGGCTGGCGGGGATGGATCGGCAGACCCTGCGCGACTGGGTGCACCGCTACAACGCCGAGGGGATCGCCGGTCTGTGCGACCGGCCGAAGCCGGGGCGCATACCCAAGCTCAGCGAAGGTCAGATGGCCAGCCTGAAGGCAATTGTGCTGGCCGGTCCGGATCCGGCGGTGGACCAGGTGGGGCGCTGGCGAGTTGTCGATTTGTGCCGCTATGTCGAGGAACGCTGGGACGTCAGCTACAGCGAGACCGGGATGCTGCGGCTCTTGTGGTCGCTCGATTTGAGCCACCGCAAGACCCGGGCGCGTCACCCGCAGAGCGACGAGAAGGCCCAGCAAGCCTTCAAAAAGGGGGCTTTGCCGCCTGCCTGAACGAGATTGCCGAGGCCTACCCCGAGGCTGAGCGGCTGGAGATCTGGAGCCAGGATGAAGCCCGGGTCGGGCAGAAGGGGCGCACCGGCTATGTCTGGTGGCAGCGCGGCCACACGCCGCGCGGGCGTCGCGATATCGGTTACCAGTCGGCCTGGATTATCGGCGCGGTCTGCCCGGCGCGCGACACCGGGGTAGCGCTGGTGCTGACCCGGCTCGACACCGAAGCAATGAACCTATTTCTCGCCGAGCTGTCCCAGGCTGTCGCGCCCGGGGCGCATGGTGTGGTGCTGATGGACAAGGCGGGCTGGCACACCGCCGGCGATCTGGTGGTGCCAGACAACCTCAGTCTCGTCTTTCTGCCGCCCTACTCGCCCGAACTCAACCCGATCGAGCGGCTGTGGCTGCATCTTCGAGACAATCGCCTCTCGCACCGCGTCTTTCGCACCACCGACGAAATCATCGACAGCTGTTGCGACGCCTGGAATTGGCTGCTCGCCGAGACCGGCCGCATCCGTTCGCTATGCTCCTATCCCTGGCTCCAACGGGTCGCTAATTAGTCAGGTCGGTATGAGATGTCCGGTGTTTTGGGGGCAGACGATCTGTGCGTTTTGGAGGGGTTCACAGCCGGGGGTCGGGATCCAGCCCGATTGTCAATCAGCGCCGAAGCAGGACCCGGGATTAGCGCGCAATCTGAACCCAGTTGAGCGGTTGTAGAGCGGTCGTCCCCGGAGTCCACGGAGGGGACCCGCGCGCGTCGCGCAGTGCCCTCACAAGCGACGGAGCGACGTGCGTGGGGAGGCGCTGTGGGCCCCCGGGGTCGATCCGCGGGGTTCGGAACGGCGGGTCAGGTTCGGTTTTTGAAGCGCCAGCTCTCGTTGCCAGTTTCGATGATGTCGCAGTGATGCGTCAGCCGATCGAGCAGCGCGGTGGTCATCTTGGCGTCGCCAAACACGCTGGGCCATTCGGCAAAGGCGAGGTTGGTCGACAGGACGATCGAGGTTCGCTCGTAGAGCCGGCTGATCAGATGGAACAGCATCTGCCCGCCGCTGACCGGGAATGGCAGGTAGCCCAGCTCGTCGAGGATGACGAGATCGACGCGGACAAGCTGGTCGGCCAGCTTTCCAGGCTTGCCGGCGCGCGCCTCGGCCTCGAGCTGGTTGACCAGATCGACGGCAGTGAAGAAGCGCACGCGGGCGCCGCTTCGCACGCAATTGGCGCCGATCGTGATGGCGATATGGCTCTTGCCGGTGCCGGTCCCGCCGATCAGCACGGCGTTGCGCCGGGTGGCGAGAAAGCCGCCCTCGTGCAGCTCGCGCACCAGCCCCTGATTGACCGGTGACACCGCGAAGTCGAACTCGGCGAGGTTTTTCATCACCGGGAAGCGCGCCGCCCCCATGCGGTAGGCAATCGAGCGGGCGCGATGATCGGCCAGTTGCGCGAGCAGCAATTCGCCAAAGATGCGTTGAAACGGGTGCTGGGCGCGCAGCCCCGCGGCAACCACCTCGTCATAGGCCGCGCGCATTCCGGCCAGCTTGAGCTGGCCCATCAGCGCGATGATTTCATGCCGTTCCACGCCAGACTTCCTCAGCCGGCGGCGGGTGGCGCAGCCGGTCATAGCGGGCGCAGTCGGCCGCCGGCTCGATCGCCAGCGTCAGCGCCGCCGGGGCCGCCACCGGCCGAGGCGGGTCGGCATCGCGCTGCCGCGCCAGGATGTTGAGCACGACGTCGCGGCCGAACAGCTTGGCCGACAGCGCCTCGGCACAGGCCGCCTCGACCGCATCGAGCCCAGCCTCGGCCACGGCCGTCAGTATGTCGACGAACTGGCGATCGCCGTCGTCATGCCCGGCAAGCTGGCGCCGGATCTGCGCCAGGGCCGGCGGCAGATCCCAGTTGCGAAACGGATCACCGTTGCGCAGCGCCCCCGGCTTGCGTGCCAACACCGGCAGGTAATGCCAGGGATCGTAGGCGGTCTGGCCGCGACCAAAGCGGCGGCGGTGCTCCGCGACAATCTCGCCGTCGCACCAGACGATGATGCGCTCGGCGTAACCCCGCATCTGCGCGGTGCGCCGCGCCGCCTTGACCGCGACGCTGTAGCGATTGTGGTCAAAGCGCACCAGGCTGCTCTTCGACACCGCGACCTCGATCTCGCGGAACCCGTCGAACGGCCCCCGATAGGCGATCAGGCTCGCCCGTTCAGCCTCGAACACCTCCCAGACCGTCTTGTCGCGCTGCTCGGGGTGAGCGCTCTCGCGCGCCTGGGCGAGACAGCGCGCTTCCAGCCAGGCGTTGAGCTCGGCGTAGTTGGCAAAATGCAGCCGCGGCGTGAACAGCCGCTCGCGGGCGTTGCCGACCTGGTTCTCGACCTGGCCCTTCTCCCAGCCCGCCGCCGGCGTGCACGCAGTCGGCTCGACCAGGTAATGCGAGCACATCGCCAGAAAGCGGCGGTTGAAGCGGCGTTCCTTGCCGACAAAGACGGCTTCGACCGCCGTCGTCATATTGTCGTAAATGCCGCGCCGGCACATGCCGCCAAACAGGCGGAAGGCGTGGTCGTGCGCGTCGAACACCATCTCCTGGGTCTCGCGCGGGTAGGCCCGCACCAGAAACATCCGGCTGTGGCAGAGCCGGATATGCGCCACCTTGACCGTCGTCGTCACGCCGCCGAGCACCACGACTTCGTGCGACCAGTCGAATTGGTAGGCCTCGCCCGGCGCAAACCACAGCGGGATGAACACCGGACCTTGCTGCGAGCGTGCCCGGCGCCAATCCCGCACATGGCGCTGCACACTGTCATAGGCGCCCGGGTAGCCCTCGGCGCGCAGCAACTCGAACAGCCGCCGCGCTGTCAGCCGCTCGCGCGCCGGCCGCCGGCTGTTCGCATCGAGCAATCCGTCAAGCCGCGCGACAAACGGTCCAAGCCGGGGCTGCGGCTGCACCCGGCGCTCGTAGCGAAACTCGGTCGATGATCCCCGGATCGCCTTGCGCACCGTTCGCCGCGAGATCCGCAACTCGCGCACGATCTGGCGGATCGGCTTCTTATCAACCCAAAACGCCCGCCTAATCCGGCCGATCGTTTCCACCGTCACCATCCCCGGCCACGCTCCCCTCAACAACCAAAGGGAGCATTCGATGATTCGCGGGGTGGGTCCCTATTCGACGCTGATCACCCCCCATAGCCGGGTCATTCTTCCACGCTGAGTTCCAAGCCCGATATCGATGGCGCGATAGTTGAAGGATCTGGAGCGTTATCGTGCCGGGGGGTAAAGGTGCGTCGCGACGGCCCAGTGGCTGGGGATCAGCGAGCCGCATTCTCGGCGGTTTCGCGAGCACTACAACTCGGAGGGGACCGAGGGGGTTATCAACCGGCGGGGGAGCCGGTGGACCGGACCGCGTTCGTGGTCGAGTAGTACCGGACACGCAATCGGGACTTCACGATGAAGCCCTTACACGAGGCGCTGGGGCCGAGCAGGGCTTCGAGCCGAGCTGCCGCTGTGTCGAGGCGGTCTTGCAAAGCCGCGGGCTGGGCGAAGTGATCGAGAGGCCAAGAGCTACTCGGCCCGCAGATACTGGTCGGCAGCCTCCGCGATGACGATGCCGGCCAAGGTGCTGGATGCCATTGCTCGGCGAGAGCCGGGCCGACCTACATCGGCGGGCACCAGTCGATCTCACCCCGGCCTTGGGTGTGTAGAAATAAGGGTGCCGCGGTCAGTGTAGAACGAGCAGCAAAACCCCTTTGCCTCGATTACTTCGCCTAGCCCGCGAAAGGTCGAGGCAGCGGCCTCCTCCTCGACAGAAAGGCCGAATAGATCGCTCGGTGGCATCGTCCAGGGTGATGATCAGATCCGACAGCGGATGCTCTGCCAGCCAGGGATGGGCCGATGAAGGCGCACTCGGTGGACCCGACAGCAATTAGCCGCGAGCCCGTCGCGAACTGGCATGCCGGTCTCCAACGTGCCAATACTGTTGTGACTATCTCAATCGCCTTCGCGCTACTTCTTGAGCGTCGATGCGTTCGATTTCTTAGCGCACCTCAACCCCGTCCTCTCCCGCAGGTCCCAAGCGTTCGTTCAACTTTGGTCCCGGTGAAGGGCGCCTGCCGTTGATCGTCGCTTGGGCGATGATCGGGGGATGGCAGAGCCGTAACGGAAGTGTCCACCAACGGCGTAGTGGACACTAAGCGAAGCTCCAATGGCTCCAAGCGTCGCCAATGGACCCGGGCATTGAAACGCCGGATCGTGGCCGAGACGCTGGAGCCTGGCGCGTCGGTTTCGATCGTGGCGCGGCGTCATGATGTAAACGCGAACCAGGTTTTTAAATGGCGGCGCGAGATGGCGCCGAAGCCGCGGGCCGCGGCGAAGCAAAGCGTCACCATGCTGCCGGTGGAGATCGTGCCGGAAGCGAACGAGCCGCGCCCGCGAGCCCGGCGCAGCGGCATGATCGAGATCACGTTCGGGTGCGGCACGCGCGTGTGTCTTCGCGGCGCGGTGTCGCCTGAGATGCTGCGGCAGGTGATCGAGCTATTGCAATGATCGGTCTGCCGGCAGGCACGCGCGTGTGGCTGGCGGTCGGTCGCACCGACATGCGAAAGGGCTTTGACGGGCTTGCCGCCGCGGTCCAGGAGCGAATGGCGCAGGATCCGTTCTGCGGCCATCTGTTTGTGTTTCGCGGTCGGCGCGGCGATCTGATCAAGGTGCTGTGGTGGGACGGGCAGGGTCTGTGCCTGTTCGCCAAGCGACTGGAGAAGGGCCGGTTTGTGTGGCCCTCGCCGGCCGACGGTAAGGTCGTGATCACGTCGGCGCAGCTCGGGATGCTGCTGGAAGGCATCGATTGGCGAATGCCGCGGCGAACCTGGCGGCCGGAGCTGGCCGGCTGAGCTGCGGCGGATTACTCACCTGCTGGTTGAGACGAAGTCGAAGCCCAGACCCGTGCGATATCGGGCCCGTGCCGAGCCCGGAAGAACTGCCTGACGACATCGCCGCGCTGAAGCGGATCATCGCCGAAATGGCGCGCGATGCGGTGTCGGCGCGGGCCGAGATCGCCAGGCTGAAGTTCCAATTGGCGCGCTACCGCCGCGCCGAGTTCGGCCGGTCCTCGGAGAAGCTGGCGCGCGAGACCGAACAGCTCGAGCTGGCGATCGAGGCCCTGGAAACCGACCAAGCCGAGCGGCTGGCGAGTGCCGCGCCCGAGGCGGCCGCCATCGTCGAAAGCGTGGCCGAGGCGCAGAAGCCCGCCCGCCGGCCGTTGCCCGAGCACCTGCCGCGCGAGGAGGTGATGCATCGCGCCGGCCCAGCCTGCCCGAGCTGCGGCGGTGCGCTGCGGCGGATTGGCGAGGACGCGACCGAGACCCTGGATTACGTCCCCGGCCGCTTCAAGGTGATCCGGCACGTCCGCGAGAAGCTCTCCTGCCGGACTTGCGACACGGTGGTGGCGGCGCCGGCGCCGGATCACGCGATCGCCCGCGGTCGCGCCGGCGCGGGGTTGCTGGCGCACATCCTGGTCTCGAAGTACGACGACCATCTGCCGCTCTATCGCCAGGCCGAGATCTTCGCCCGCGAGGGCGTCGGCCTGGAAACCTCGACCCTGTCCGGCTGGGTCGGCGCGACGGCGGCGGCGCTGAAGCCGCTGGTCGACGCGCTCGCCGCCGAGATCATGGCTTCGGAGACCCTGCACGTTGACGATACGCCGGTGCCGGTTCTGGCGCCGGGCACCGGTAAGACCAAGACCGGGCGGCTGTGGGTCTATGTCCGCGACGAGCGGCCATTTGCCGGGGCGCGACCGCCGGCGGCGCTGTTCCGCTACTCGGCCGACCGCAAGGGCGAGCACCCGCGGACCCATTTGAAGGCGTTCGCCGGCGTCATCCACGCCGACGGCTATGCCGGCTTTAACGAGCTGTTCGCTGGCAACCGGATCACCGAGGCCGCCTGCTGGGCGCACGTCAGGCGCAAGTTCTTCGACGTCCATGCCGCCACCGGCTCGCCGATCGCCAAGCAGGCGCTCGACCGCATCGGCGACCTCTACAAGATCGACAAGACGATCGCCGGTTTGCCGCCCGATGTTCGGCGAGGGGAACGTCAGCAGCGGTCCAAGCCGATCGCCGAGGCGCTGGCCGCCTGGGCGGAGACGACACTGCGCCGGCTGTCCCGCAAATCCGAACTCGCCAAGGCCTTCCGCTACATGCGCTCGCGCTGGAAGGCGCTGCTGCGATGCTTCGACGACGGCCGCCTCGCCCTCGACAACAACCCCGCCGAGCGGGCGCTGCGCTGTGTCGCGATCGGCCGCAAGAACTATCTGTTCGCCGGTTCCGACGCCGGCGGCCACCGCGCCGCGGCGATCTACTCCCTGATCGAGACCGCCAAGCTCAACCGCCGCAACCCGCAGCACTACCTCGCCGACGTGCTGGCCCGCATCGCCGATCACCCGGCCCGGAAAATCGCCGATCTCCTCCCCTGGAACTGGACGCCCGCCGACCTTCAGCGCGCCGCCGCCTGACCCGGCGCCCTCACCGAGTGCTTACAACTTTGGCCGATCGCCCGGTCCCGTGAAATGGGCGTCTGGCGGGCGACGACCCTGACGCTCGAGCGTCGGGGCGAGAGCGTTCACACGGAAGACGTCGCGCACGCCGAAGAGTTCGGGACGAAGCGGAATGGCGTGGCGACCGGGCGCGAGCCCATGGATGCCGTCGCGATGCTCGGCAGCACGCCCCCCCTCCGAGCCCGTGCGGCTATACTTGGTGCTATCGACAAGATGTGTTCGGTGCCGCCGACTGGATCGGTTCGGTGTCGTGGAAGCGGCGGTAGTCGATGGCCAAACGGCCATCCTTGGTTTGGGTGAACACATCCGCGAAACGATGGTCCCACAGTACCTCGTGCCCTAAATACGATGTTCGGGCGTGAACCGCCTGCAACATCGTCTCGTCGAGGCCCGTGACCGTCACCACAATTTCCACCTGTTGTGCGACCAACGATGACGGTGTTGCATTCCATAACGGGCTTGCAGGGTCTATCCCGTGCATCACGGTAAATGTCATCGCAAAGATAGGGCTGCGCTGGCGTGCCAGTTGCAGATCATAGAAACGGCGCATCCGCTCGCCCTCGGCGGTGCGCTCGTCGCGGACGAGAGTAACCGAGACCTGCGCCTCGAGGATTTGATTGCGGCGCTCGTTAGCAAGCCGGAGCGAGAGCGTCGGGACGCCGTTGTATGGCGTGATGACGGCTACCTTGCTAAACATCACGCGGGCCATGGGCCGGGAAAATCGGGCAAGTACCAAGCCCGCGGAAACTGCCAGAAGGGTCAATCCGACCATCGCTTCAAGGGTCATAACGATATTGCCGTAGAGCGTCGCCGGCGACATCTGCCCGTAGCCGATCGTCGATATTGTCTCGACGCTGAAGAAGAAGGCGTCCGAAAATATTCCAGGGTGGGCGTTTGCGATCGCGCCATCGCCGAGCAAATACAGGAGCGCGAACAGCACATTCAAACCGAGATAAACGATCGCTAAACCGAGCAGAAAAGCCCACCACGGCAATGTCAGTAGCTGATGGTAGAGATCGCCCAGCCATGGATTGCGCAGCCCGATAGCCACCACGCGGTCGCTGGCTTCCCGCTGCACTAGACGATTTGGAGCGCGCGGGGCATCAGCCGGCGATTCCAAACCGAGCGGCGTGGCGTCTATCGGCCGCTTCACGTGTACCTCAACGAAGACTTTCCGATGCATGTGCCCCAGGCCGTGACGACCAGTGGCGTGCAACTCGGCGAATCTCGCTCGGTCCAGGCGGCCGACCGCCGCCGACACGTGGCCCGCCTCGGGAGCCTGTCCGGAAAAAGGCGGCTTCGGCCGCGGCCTCGCGGATCTTCCTTGCTCGCCTAATCGAATACAATCGGAGAGCTCTCATACCGCGCTGGGTGCCAAGTGAGAAAGCGGGGTCGCGACCCCGTCGCCGATCATCTAAATACGCATAACGCGGAAGTAGGCCCGATCCACCTGGTAGGGAGCGTCCTAGAGAGCTTCCTACGATAACTGGAAATCATATCAACAAAAATGGGCGTTGACATTAGCGCCCATCACGCGGCAGACCGCCGGCGAAGCCCATTTCTCACGTCGTGTCCACCCGCACCGTTGCCCTATCGCGGACGAGATCATAGGCGGCCACCGCGAGCGGAATTGCCTATCGACCATGAGCAACCCGCGATGGCGCATCTTGCGCAAACCGGCCACCGTCTTGGCCTAACCGAACGCCTCCTCGATGCGGTTGCGATGCGAGATGTCGTAGCCAGGGTGGCGGGTAGTGCTGCCGTCGATCGCCGAGAGGCGCTCACCTAGACCAGCGCCTCGTCGCAAAACTGCGGGCGGGTGATTTCTGTCCACATGTTGTGGATCGCTGCTCGCTTACCCACAATCATCGAAGATCACAACTGACTGGAATTATTTAATTCATTTCAAACATTGGGTCTTCATCAGCTACGACGCCGCGGCAAGGCTGTCGGTAGCGTGACAAAGCCCGGGAATGTCGTTGCGGCCGGAAAGGAAGATTTTAATGTTTCGGGTCGCTTGGCGCAGGCGCTGGCGGTTCTCGACGAGGGCGATGCGGACGAAACCCTCGCCGTATTCGCCAAAACCGATCCCCGGCGACACCGCGACATTGGCGCGTTCAAGCAGCAGCTTTGAAAAGGCAAGGCTGCCCATCGGGCGAAACTGCGTCGGAATCTGCGCCCAGGCAAACATCGTTGCTTCCGGTCGCAGCACCTCCCAGCCGGCTTGACGCAACCCGTCGATCATCACGTCACGGCGCGCCTGATAGCGCTCGCGAGTTTCTGAGACGCAATCCTGGGGACCATTCAGCGCTGCGGTAGCCGCTACCTGGATCGGGGTAAAGGCGCCGTAATCCAAATAGGATTTGACCCGAGAAAGGGCCGCGATCAGCCGCTTGTTGCCGACCGCAAAGCCGATGCGCCAACCGGCCATCGAATAGGTCTTGCTGAGGGAGGTGAATTCAACCGCGATATCGCGCGCGCCCGGCACTTCGAGGATCGAAGGCGGCGGCTTGCCGTCGAAATAGATCTCAGCGTAGGCCAGGTCGGACAGCACGACGATATCGTGCCGCCGGCAGACTGCGATGATCTCGCGATAGAAATCGAGATCGACTGTCTGGGCGGTTGGGTTGGCAGGAAAATTGAGGACGATCGCCAGCGGCGCCGGGATGCTGTGCCGCACCGCCTTCTTCAGTTCGGCAAGGAAATCGAATTCGGGACCGATCGGGACGTGCCGCACCGAAGCGCCGGCCATAATAAAGCCAAAGGCATGGATCGGATAGCACGGGCTCGGCGCCAGCACAATGTCGCCCGGCGCGGTGATCGCTTGGGCGAGATTGGCCAGCCCTTCCTTCGAGCCAAGAGTGACAATCACCTCGCGCTCGGGATCGAGCTCAACGCCAAAGCGACGCGCGTAATAGCCAGCGCAAGCGCGGCGCAGCCCGGTGATGCCACGCGACACCGAATAACCGTGGGCTTTCGGGTTCTGGACCGCCTCTACGAGCTTTGCGACAATATGAGGCGGGGTTGCGCCGTCAGGATTTCCCATGCCAAGGTCGACGACGTCGCGCCCGGCGGCGCGAGCCTTGGCTTTCAGCGCGTTGACCTCGCTGAAGACGTAGGGGGGAAGACGCTTGATGCGATAAAATTCCTCGGGCATGACGACTCGACGGCTGTGAACAGCCGCCTTTTAGCCGTCTGCGACCGCTTTGGCGAGCGCTATGGTGCCGAGTCCCTACATATTCCTGCCCGCGCAGCCCCAGAGCCGTCGTATCGACGCTGCGCATTTTCGAGGAAGTCCAATAGAATGTCAGACTCGAAGGCCTTTATAGTGGCGAACTCGGCCGATCGGCTAGCCGGACTGATATCAGACCCGTGGGCGAAGATGGGTAAATTCTCCGACTTTGCTCGGCCGGTAGTCGGTGCATGGGCCTGATCCAGACGAGTATCGCACTCGCGGTTTGCCTGCTGCTGCTTGCCGCCGCGATCATCCTCGACCGCCGTCCCTATCGCCCGGGCAAGCTCAACTACGTCCCGGTAATGATCATCGCCCTCGCCGCGAGTCTCGTCCTCGGCCGACACCTACTCGGGCTGCTTCTGTGATGGCACAGGCGTCACCGATCCCTCAATGAGTGCCGGCGGGACAGAAGCGCAGATCGTCGCGTTCGTTCTCGTAATCGTCCATCGCTTCATGAAGGACATTGTCAGTCGGCAGCGCTCGCAATGCCTTCGTGATCTTCTTTAACGTTGCGTCGTCATACGCGACGGGCTTGGGGCATTGGCAGGTGGTAGAACCCGTACTGCAGCCGGCCACCATCAGAACCGCAGCGAACGCCGCAAAACGCATACGCACCCTCGATGACATGTCCGCTTCCCCCGCGCCGATACTCCACCATGGCCAGGACCAGGTTTCAGATCAAGGCGGAACCGTCACGGGTTCGAGCTGATTCCATCAGGCATCAATACTGCGGCCAAGCGGCGACCGACATCAGCCACCCGACCGAGGCCTGTCCTACGGGGTCGTCGCCCCGCGGCGAGCAGCGAATTTTGAGCAGCCTAACCTATGGCTCACATCAGACCACAGCCATCGCCCGAGGGATCCTCGTTCGGAACCCAATATCTCTCGTGAAGATAGCTGCTCGATCCGAACCTTGGCGCCACGCCTACTCGGCGCGGGGTGGTGATAATGCCAAATCCGTACAGTCAACTTACGTAGAAGCATCGGATCTTCATTAGCAAGCAACAGGTTTTTCTGGAGGCAGAAGGCCTACTTTCTATCCTGCTTCTGCACGAGCTGCGTGCGCAAATCGCCGATAGCGTCGATAATGCGCGCAAGCGCGGCGCGCATCTCGGCTTGGAAGTCGCGATCGTCGAGGCGACGCTGTTCGAGCGCACGCTCAGATGCTTCGATGCGTAGTTCGTGCGAGGCGATCTGAACCCCAAGGTCGGCCCGCAGCTGCTCGATGTCGCCACGCAAGCTAATGTAGCTGGTCACAGCGCCACCACCGATGGTCAGCGCCAACACCACCGCCTGTAGGATATGACCAAAATTGACCTCGGGCGAAAATCGCGGTCTCGGCATCACGGGACGAAGGGCGCCGCGAGAGTTGCTTTCAACAACTCGGCCAATACTCCGGCCCAGAGGGGTTGGCACGCGGCATTTTGCACTGCCATTTGTAGCGCGCGCTTCTCTTCGATCGCCGTCAATACACCCAGTGAATTGCCGGTGGTTGCGATTGCATTACCGGCCGTCGCCAATACCGGCCAACAGGCTGCGCCGGCACTGTCGCCGACTGCCGTCGCTATCGCCGCTGCGTTCTGCGCGTCGCCGGCAGCGAATTGGCCGACTTGGGTGCAGCCTCCGAGCCACAGCGCCAGCATCATAGCTAGTGCCAGGGCGCCAGAGGTGGCGATCCCATCAGCGAGGTTGATCGCGCAAGCATCAACGTAATTCCACAGCTTTGACATCCAAGTTATGCTCCCATTGTTCCCATAAATGTCCACGCCAAATTGGCGAGGGTCACATCCGGCACTGCCGGAGCCACCAACGTCAGTACATCCCCAGCATTGAAGGTTGTTACCGATGTCATTGTGAAAGTCGCTGCGGTGGCGGCAGCCGTAAACACCATGGTGCCGACATTCACGCTGTTTTTTTGCACCGCGAACGTTGTCATCGCCGTGGCCGCCGTTCCGGCGGTTCCTTGACTGCCCCCGAGCCCGGCCGGGAAGGTCACCGTCGTGGCAAACACATAGCGCTGCAGAACAAGGTTAGCGGTCGGTTTGCCGTTGACGAACGTACCAGTGACGACGGTGACCGTTCCCTGTCCGGCGCCCGTAATCGCGTAAGTGTACGCTGCCACCGAAGCTAGATTCTGAATTCCGCCACCGACGATGTTCATAGAGACAAATTTCAAATATACAGTTTGGCCGATCAGGTTTGCCGGATACGGGAAGTGACCGATCGCTCCATTGAGCAACGCAAATTGTGCTCCTGTAGGATGATCGGCGATCGTCGTTTTATAGGCGCCACGGTACAGAGTACTTAGATTGTATTCTGAGGTCCCGGTCAGCGTCGCCGTCTGATAAGCGAGCAACTCCCCGCCGAGATAGCTTAATGTGGCAAGGTTCTGCGCATCGGTCGCCGATACTGAAGAGAGGAAGCCTCGGCTAGCCGCAAGATCGACTGAAAGCGTGTTTACTGTGTCTGGTGATGCATGAGCCGGCAAATCGGCGGTCGAAACACCCTGTGTGGCCGGTGCGTCGACCGTCCCCGCCAGGGCGTAGGAGCTACCGTCACTCGAAATCCAGACTTGAGCCGAACCCCAGTTAGAGCCACCTGACAGCCCTATCCAGATTTCGAGATCGCCTGACAGCAAACCTGCCGGCGGCTCGAAAATAAGGGGTGAATTAATGTCGCCGGGCGCGGAATTGTAGTTCGGCACATAGCCGGAAGCTCCCTGCTTAGGGTAGACCACCGCTGTCGAATAACCACCAAGGAAATCCTCAGCAGTGATCGACAGCGTTCCTTCGTCGTCTTCTTGAACCCCGGTAATGCGCACGGTTAATGCGGTGGTGCCGAGCCGCGCATCGGTGATCTGGACGAGGTCCATCGGCTCCAGCAGGCAATACTTCCAACCGAGCTGGAAAGTGTAGGTGTTGCGAAAGTAGAGGCTGCGCTGTAGCAACAGCTGCGCTGCGATCGGGCCGGTATAGGTGGCATCGACGATCGCGTTTGCCTTCAGTGAAGTGTCTCGGCGCACTCCGTATAGATCGATGGAAGCCTGGTCGAACGCTTCGACGATTGTCGTGTTGTAGCTGTTCGACCGATCGAGGCACTCGACTTCGATCATGTTGTTGGCGTCTGCTGGCGTCGAGCGGACGATATGCACAGGGTCGTCGGTAAAGCCTCCGGTAATCGGACCCGCACCTTGCCGCAATGCCGGTCCGCCCGGGTTCACGCCGAGATTGGTGCCGACGCCAGAGACCTGGACGATAAAATCATCCTCGCCGAGGCTGTAGAGTACCGTCGTGTTTGGCGTGAATGTGTAGGGCGCACTCGTCATACCGACCGAGATCGTTTCGGCACCGCTGGCACCGCCAGTGACCGTGGTGCCACTGCCTTGGGCCTGGACAATAACCAGAGAATTAATCGAGCTCGATGCATAAATGCCGTAACCGCTCAGCGTTCCATTGCCAGCCACCTGTTGTGCCAGCCCGGCCGCCGCGCTGGTGTAAGAAGTCTGATCGGCAAGGCTGGCGCTGTAGGCGACCGTGATCGGCAATTCGGGAAGGGCAGCGTTGGTGAAGGTCAATGTCAGGGTATCGCCGGCGACGATCGCCCCTGCGAGAGCGACCACAGTGTAGGTGGCACTCAGCGGCTGATCGCCGTAGGGCAGGATCTTTAACAATGCACCCGACCAGACGATCGCGCTGTTGGAGATCTTGACGATGTCGCTCAGAGATTGTTGCGCCTCCTGCTGGGTGTCGAGCAGAGGCGACAGGAACAGCCCGGCAGCGGCACAGTATTCGGAATAGGCGCCGAGGCCGTCGAGATTAGCCGCCGGGAAGCCGGCGCCGTATCGGCCATTGGTCAGAAAATCGGTGACGATCGCCGCCGGGTTGGCGTCGAAACCATTGATCCCACTGCTGGCCTCTATCCCGATGACCTCGACTGAGAAATTGGGCAAGGTTGCAGTCATGCCCAATTGATAGTTGTCCAGAGTGAAGTTGGCCGTTCCGGAATAGCCCAGTGCCTTCGCCGGGTGATTGGTGACCCAAAACGGGTCCGAAGCCTGCCCGTCCGCGCCCAGATTGATCGTCGACAGTCCCGGCAAGCCGCTCAGCGGCGCCGTATTCTTGTCCCACCAGACCGTGCCAAAGCCCAACACCGGCCCCTGGCACACCCCGAGAATGACCGAGGCGCTGTAATTATATTGCTGATTACCCGTCTTGCCCCCACCCCCACCCTTGCCCTTCAGGCCCGAGCTCGCCGGCGTTGCGGTGAAATCATCATAGTCGACCAGGTTGGGCGCGGCGCGCGTCGTCCCATAGACGAGCGGGATCACGCCGCCCTTCTGCGAGGTTTGGAATTGCAGCGAGCCCACCGCGGTCTTTTGTTTGGCGTTCGACCCGCCGCCGAGAATGCCGGTCATTGGGAAGCCAGTTACAGGTTCTAGGAAAACGGACAGAAAAACCGCGCGGTGCGCCCGGCGAGTGGCCCTTGACCAGCGTCGCAATACACGACACCGGTATTATGCCACGCGTGGATCAGCCGAGGCCAAGCGACGACGATCGCGCCATGAGCAAAGCACCGACCAAACTTGAATAGCACGGCATCGCCAGGCCGCGGCGGACCCGCATTTTCGCGGGCGTAGTGCATCAGGCCCTCGAGGTAACGCTCGATCCCGCGGTGCAGGTGCCAATCCGGCGGGTAGAACGGCACATCGACGTGAGGAATAACACCCGCCGCTTCATAAACCTCCGCTAGCAGCATCAAGCAGTCTGTCCCCGCATCCTTGACGCGGCCCATGTGGTGATAGGGCGTGCGCAGCCAGGTCGCAGCCTCGGCCACGACTGCTGCTCGTCGCGGGTCGGTCATACCGCGGTCTCCGGCGTCGGGATGTAGGGCATCCCACCGAAATGGATGGCGTTGTTAAATACGTTGGCGCAGGTCGCGATGGACCGGTCGCAGCCAGGCAGAAGCTGGAACTGATCGCCGACTATCGGAGGAGAAAGGAAGGCCAGCTTGACCGAGACGTTCCCGTTGCTCATTCCAGAAACGGTCCTGCTGTCGCCCGCATTCGCACCGGTTAGGCCAAAAATCGTGCCCTGGACGTAGAGCCCGGCCGGAGTCGGATTGACCGTGCTGAGGATTTGGGTTTCCGTAGAGCCGGAAAGGCAAGCAAAACTCGCTCGTAAAGTCGCGCGGTTAAACTGGCACATCGCGTCGCCGAACACATGCGTGCACGAGGACTGCCACAGTCGCCGGGGCATCTGAATGTTCAACAGCTCTAAATGCGAGCGGCATTTCATATCGATCCCGGTACGGCTGCAATCGATGTCGGAGATGCGGCCGGCGAACAGGACCACCGTTCCAGGACTGGTGTCGCCATAGCTCGGCATGAATGCGCGCTCGACCTGCAACAGCGCGCCGTCGAGTTGCCCTTGCCATGCCGCTTCCAACCACAGGGTTTCGCCAATCAGGTCGGTGGCCTCGGGGTAGATCTTGATATCGAGTTCGTCGACCTGCGTACCGATTACGGTGCTGGTCTTCGAGCGCTCGAATTTGGGACCGATGGCAAACGTGAACCCATTGGCGATAATTTCCGTCGGCGCCGCAGAATACCGGAGCAATTTGCCGCCGACCAAGGTAAAGGTGTATAAATCGGCCATGACGAACTGCGTGCTCGAATTCAGCAGCGCAATCAGCGCTGTCGAGGCCGCCTTCATGTCCGCACCGAGATGAACGTCAGCTTCTTGAGTTGCCATAACCGATACATGAAATTCTCGAAATCATAGCTGTCGTCGACAAAGCGGCAGCGAAACCAATAGGAAAAGTCCGCAGTGATCACCAGACCCGTTCCGGGCGGCGTCGAAAACGTCAGTAACCCAGTACCTGGATCGATGCTGTAGCCGGATGGGCTTTGAGTTATCCCATCGAAGTAAACAGCGGTAATCAGGTTGGGTGCGACGATCGGCTCGCCAAAGCCGCCACCGATTAACGCCGTGCCCATTGTGCGCTGCAGCTGAAAGGCAGCCGAACTAGAGTTGCCAGTGCCGAGATACTGACCAATTACCTGGTAATCGCTGGGGTCTTGGAATAGAAACGTGCCATAGGCGCCCTGGGAGGCCAGGTAGAACCCCATTAGCGTTCGCAATTCGTCGAACCCCGCGGCCGGGTTGTCGCGCAAGAACGCAAAGACTAGCGTAAACTGCCACAAGGGATAGGGATAGTCGAGCGCCCGTAACTCGCGGCCAGAGACGGCGCGCTGGATCCGAGTTTGAAACGTTGGCGCCTTGGTCACGCTCCAGGCGAGCCCCGGCAGGGCCGGAAAAACCAGTGCCATCAGGCACTCCGCAACGCCGCGCCGTTGCGCACCGCCCGGTTGATCGCGGCGACCAGGACATTGCCGTTCGACTGAAAGAATTTTGCGACGGACTGGCTGTCCATTGCCGAAATATTGAACATGACGTTCGCTCCGCCGCCCGGTGAGCCAGCACCGCCTCCGCCCCCGGCGATCATCGATTGTAGCCCTTGGCTAATATTCGCTGGCAGCACCATTTCGTTGGCGTGCAGCATAGCCAACGAGGTTGAGGGCACCATCCAACCGCCCTGCGCCGACGGCACGATGCCGCCATGCTCGAAACCGAACAGTGAACCGATGCCTTTGAACAGGCTTCCGAAGATCCCGCCACCAGACACCAGGCTGCCGAGGCCGAGAGTACCTGAGAGGCCCCCGGAACCGAATAGACCCGCAGAAATCCCGCCACCCACAATATCTTCACCGGTGCCGGTGATGCCGCCCCAAAAATCCTGATCGCCACTGGTGCCACCGCTACCTGCTAGGCTTGCGCCGAGCAGTTTGCCGATCTCGCCGAAGACGCTTTTGACCGCCGAGTTGACGAATTCTGCAACGATCGACTGTGCTAGATTTGACAACGCCTTTTGTACTGTCGTCGTCCCCAGGATGATACCGGTGACCGATGTGTCCACCGCACGCTGGATCGGCTGTAACAGGCTGTCCCACTGTTTTTCGCTGTTTTGTACCGCCTGAGCGTCTAACTTGTCCTTGTCCGTCAGATACTTCTCGTAGGCGAGCTCTTCTCGGCTGGTTAGCTTTTCGCGCGTGCGGGCATCATTCACAGCGGCCGCCAACTTCTTCTCGTAATAATCCTGCTCAAGCGTCCATTCGGTGTCGAGCAGATCCTTGAGCCGAGCTACCTCCTCGCTGGCCGAAATTTTACCGAGCTCTGCCTCTTCCTGAATCGCCGCCTTCCTGCGCGCATATGCAGCGTCGGTGACCTTTTCATCAGCATCGAGAGAAGCAAGCGTGTCTCGTTCGTTTTGAACTGCCAGCTGCTTTTCGAGCTGGTAGATATTATTTTCGACCGCGAGCTGCTCCTTTGAGCCCGCCTGGGTTAACGCCAGCTTGTCCTGCCAGAAAGCCAGTTCTTCGGCTTTCGAATCGGCAAAAAAAGCCTGCTCGTCGCCGAGTTGGCTTTGCAATTCGGCGCGCCATTCCTGCACGCGATTTTGGGCACCGCCGCCAGACTGGCTACTCCCCCCCGCCTGTACGACAGAGCTCCTCCCGCCCTGGCCATGAGAAGATGCAGCGGCTGCAATCGAACCTACCCCGCTGGTGGCCGAGGTGGAAAGGTTTGTTGCTTTGGCTTGCAGCGCGACAATCGTCGAACCGATCTGCGCTGCAGCTGTTGTGATGTACGATTGCGCTTGTTGAGCAGCGGTGCCAAGACCGGCTAACTGAGCCTTCATCGCCTCAGTGGCCGATTCTACCGAATTCGTCGCGGTCTGCATCCCAGATTGCAGATCCTCGGTTCGTGCGGTAATGGCGACGCTAGTTTCAATATCGGCCACGACAGCCTCTCAGTCGAAAATGGAGGATCGAGCGCCCTGTCGGTCGGCGGCGCACTCGCACGCCGCACTTCGCTTAGGGATCTGTCCGTGGCGTGACCCTGCGCTTCAGCTCGGCGAAATCGAGCACCACAGGGGCGAGGCCTAGGTGTACATCCCCTCCCGCGAATCTCGACCCGAGTTCCGCGAGGATGGCGCCGATATCCAAATTCTCCCCCGTCGCTGGGGGTGCGGGTGCGAGCGACCTCAAATCCGCGTCCGCTTGCCGAACCCAAGATAGGCGGCTACCATCAAATGCAGCGGCGGATGATTTATCCAATATCGGGTCAACTCCTCGACATCGAGGAGGGTCATTGCATCGATTACGGGATAGCTGTAGCCGCAGGTGGTGGCGAGGAGACCGTAGATATGCCCCCAGCCGCCGTTGGGCTCGATCCCGACGCGAGCATCCCGGCCCCCGGATCCGGCCCGGGGGCCGGCGCTTCCCCCGGCGATCGCTCCCGCGGCCTCAGACCGGAGCCGGTCAGAACCGCATTAAGCACCGCGCCCGCGTTACCTAGATCGAGCAAGTTTTCCAGAATTTCCACCGAGATGTCAGGATAATTGCGCTGCAGCGCTGCAGCGACGATCTCGACCAGAATCCCGATCTGCTTCTCGCCCATTTGCGAACCGATTTCGGCGAGCTGCTGCACCTTGGGCATGAGTTGGCGGAGTTGGCCCAGTGTTAATGGGGGTACAGTCCACTGCTGGCCGCCCATTGCGACCATTACGCCGGGGATCACTCTCTCCTCCCGCCAGTTCGGAGAGCGCTCGATCTGAGCGCAGACATCATTCGACGGTGCTGAGGTAGCCGATCGTGCCCGACGCGTCGGCAAAAGCCATAAAATCCACTTCGCTGATCGACCAATCATCGATCTTAGTCGGCATCGATAGCTTATTGGCAGTGCAGGCGTTGAGGCGCAATGCCAAACCCTCGCCGGAATAGGTCGTGTAAAACGTCGCCTTGAAGGTCGGTGTCGTGCCCATCAGCTGATTGGTCAAGGTCAACTTGTTGCCTGATGTCGTGACGTTGTAGGTGTAGGAGACCAGCAACGCCGCGTTCGCATCGGCGGCCGAAAAGGTATAGACGCCAGTGGCGAAATTGACCGAGTATTGGCCAGCAGCGGAGGGCGTTGCCACCCGGTTGAAGCGCTTGCCGGTCCCGGCATAGATAACGCCGAGGTCATCGTTGTAGGTCGCCGCATTGGCAACAGTCGCTGTGTAGGGCGTTACCGCCGGAACTGTGGCCGCCTCGAGCTGCGACACGGCGAATTGGCCGGTTGCCGCTGGCGTCCCGAAGAAGATGTCAGAGTACAGCAGACCGAGGATCTGGGCGAACTTGGCCTTTCCGCTGATCTTGCCTTGGCCGCGGGCGATAGCCACTGGAAATTGGAGCTGGCCATACAACTCCTTGTCGGTCCAGTCGAAATCGATCTGGATGTCCTGGAGCACGCCGAACTGGCGCGCGCCGATCCCCGAGCCCGTTACGTCGGTGCGTTCGCCCCATACCGCACCCGAACCGAAACTGAGTTGCATGTCATATACTCCCTTGCAAATCTTGGTCCCCGGCCTTCGCCTGGGGCAGGCTCAGAGCCTGAACCAGCAACCGCTTTAGGCTCTCCTTCGCGGCGTGGGCAACGTTCCAGGACGCGGTGTCGCGAGCGACGGCCGAGCCTGGGAAGTGATCTTCCCACCACTGCTCGATCATCTGGTCGAGTGGATTGCCGGGCACATCTATCGTCCCGTCGATCTCGTCCATCGTACTCTCCGATAATTCGGTCTGTCGGCCGACGGCCTCCGTCAAACGCACAGGATCTCGACCGGGACGATTGCAATCGCCTGGTCGCCGAGAATGCCCTCGTCGGTCTCGATCTTCCCGGCGATATAGGCGTGTTGGACCAACAGAGGCAGCCCGAGATGCTGGATCCCAGTCGCAGACGATGGCGCCAACGCCCGTTCGAGCGCATCGAGCAATGGGTTCAAGACCGTTGCCGGCGCCGCGTAATGATCGCTCGAATGGACGTAGATGTAGAAATCGGCGTAGAGCGTCCACACGGTCGGTGCGCCCAATGCCTTGACTTGCGCCAAGCCGCCCTTTTCGCTCATGAACAATGCCGGTTGCTCGGCTGGAGCCACATCGGTCCAATGCCGCAACCGGCGGTTAGCGCTGGCAAAGGTTCCCGCGGTCGAGCCGAGGGTCCACAGCGCCGCATAAATGACTTCGCGAATTATCATGAGGTAATCGTTTCTCGCAGAGCGTCTTCTACGTCCGCGCTGATATTCGGTGCCATGTCGTCGAGCGCCGACTGAAGAAACGAGCGCGCGGGCAGATCCATCTGGCGGCTATGCGCGCGCACACTGACCGTTTTCGTGCCTATCGGGCGGCCAAAGGCTTGTTTGATCAGCCGTAGACTCGCCCTGACATTGACTGTCCCCGAAAATCCATATTCCTGGGCGGCAGCGTAATCTAGATCGGTAAAGACAGTCGCCGTTACTCCTGCGGCACTCTTATCGATCCGGACGTCAATACTCGACTTCAGTGCTCCGCTCCGAACCTTGAGTACCTCGCCGCTGAGCTTGTCCTGCTGCACATGACTCTGGAGAGCGATCCCGAGTCTAGCAATTGCGAGCGCGAGCCCCGCGTTGGCCACGTCGGGCAGCGCACGCAACCGATCAAGCGCCGGCTCGTCGCCGAGGAGTTCGGCCGAGATCATAGGGCCGCCACAATGATCGCCGGGTCGGTATCGGTCGGCGCCATAATCACCGAATATCCGGTGATCGGCGTGATGAGGCGGTATTGCTGAAGTAACGTCGCAATCGGTAGGCTCATGTCCTTCTGCGCGTAGGTTACCGTCTCGCCGGCTCCAACCGATTTCGATACCTCGCCTATCCGCGTTCGCTCACGGTATCGCAGCGCGACCAGCTCGATGCATGCCTGAGCGATATCAGGCGGAGTTGCCGCATAACCGGCCGAGTAGGCGATTACGACATTCTGAACCCGGCGCGTGAAGTAATAGCCGCGGATTGCCAGTTGCGTCGGGGAGAACACGTAACCGGCGGTCAAGCCGGTACTAGGCACGGGTGGTGGCGCCGGTGGGATCGCGATACCATCGATAGTTAGAGACTGCACCGCGCAAACCGGAAAGCGCGCGAACTGCAGACGTTGGCCGCCGGTACCATCCCTCACCTCAATGTAGTCGCACTGAGGGATCTGGCGGTTGAGCCAAGTTTGGATGTATTGACTCGCCGCAGTGATTAGCCGGCTCAGCAGCGCATCGTCGGTTGGCGGAAATGCGCTCTGACTGGTCTGCAGCCACGCTTTGACGTCAGCAAGGGTCGTCAGATCACCGTAAGGCATCAGGCGCGCCCTCGCGGTTCGCCTTCACCCGGATCCGAGACCCATGGCAGCAGTGGGGCCCAGGCGTGTTCAAGTCTCGACACTTCCTCGTACATTCTACTACAGGCCGAGCGAGCCTCGTCACCACCGACCGCGGCTATTAGCAGCGACATCAGGATCGTGCTAACCGCATCGAGCGCGGCTGGCCATCCGTAGGTCCGGGCCGCATCGCCAATTGATGGGTTGATTGCCTCGATCGCGCGCCGCACATTTGTGGCGTAAACCGGCTCGTTGATGTCGGACACCATTCAGCCCCTCCCCTAGGGTGCGGCCGTCGAAGTCGCGTCCCCAACCGACGATCTTTCAAGCCCGATTGGCTGTGGTCCCACTTCGCGTTCACGTGGGCGCAGACCCTGCGTCGCCGGCAGGATCCCGTGCACTAGGAGATCGCCGGCGGCTTCGGCGGGAACGAGCACGTCGCTGTTCTGATCGCCTCGATGTTTGGATCCGCAATTCCTGAAACCGCCGGTGCTGTCGTGATGCAGGTGCACCCGCGAACTCGGGTCTGCAGCTGATCGCGTGCCACGAGGCAGCGGCGCACGGAGCAAGCCTCCCGGGACTTGAGCGACGGTCGTCTCCGCCACGGCGAACCCTCCTTTGTTGACCAGAAAGAAAGCGGCCTCGGCAGGAACGTGCACAAGACCATCTCCACCGACGCGATAGCGCCTAATGCCGTGGTTGGCCTCGTCCTGGCCAAACGCAGCACGCAGCGCTATCAGCTCGGGCATCGAACTCAGCCGTTAGTGATGTTGGTAATCACGCCCATTGCGAACGGTGCATAAACGGCCAGGACTTCTTCGGCGTAGACGCCGACCTGGCGCTGGCGAGTGACGATCGGCCAGTCGATCTGATAATAGTCCTGCCGAGTCTTGAGTTCGGCGACGTTGGGGACCTCGTTCGACTGATACTGGATCGGCAGGTTTTCGGCCCAGCCGATAATAGTGCCTGGCGGAACCCGCGGGTGGATCTTGATCGGGATGCGCAATCCGCCATAGATTGCAAAAGGATTATAATAAAACTGTACAACTCCGGATGCGGTTATTTGGTACTCGCCCTCGCTTCCATCCGCAGGCGTGTCATAACGTAGCAGTGGCCCGGAACTATTCGACAGCACTTTGGTAGTAATGTTTTTTAATTCCTGGGCGTTGACATAAAGAACGGTGGGTGACAATTCGAAATTGTTCCACATAGTTTGGAACATCGTATCGATCTCGTTGACCGAGCCGCGTCCAGAGGAGGTCAAGGTCGTGCCGGTTCCGGCCGTGCCGGTCGGCAAGATGTTGACATACGCGTTCGAGCCACTTTTGAGTGCGGTCGTCAACAGTCCGTCATAGGCATAGCTCGGATTGGCCGAATTATCGATAGCTGAGAACGCTGTTTGGGACTGCGTTCCAGTGATCAGCGCCGCCGAAACCGCCAGGCTGTTGATCGTCGTAATCGCCTGCAAAATCTCGGTCCCGGTCGAGGTTGAGATGTACCAGGCATAAGCAACAGCCCCTTGGATCGGGGTGACGCTGCAAAATAGAGTCTGGCCGAGCGTCACTGCCTGGCTTGCCTCGGCGCTGATGGCAGAAGAGCCGCCCGACAAGTTGAAGGTTTTATTGTCTACGCCGGTAACAGTTTTGGTGGTTGCAACACCGCCCGACACATTCGAGTTCTGATAGCCTTCGAGGGTCAGGGCCACGACTTTGACGAAATAAGTCCCGGCCGGAAGCGTGGCGCCCGCGCCCGAAGCCGATAAGGTCGGGGCTAACGGCGTACCAAGCTGCAAGGAGGCATTACCGGCGAGGATCGCCATCTCCTCCTTCAGCATCATCTTTTGCAGCAGACGGAAGGTCATCCGCGCTTGGATGTCTTCGAACTCGCGTCCGGCAGAGATGGCTTCGAAGGTTGCCGCATCCTCTTCGCCGATCGTCACAAACGTGGCAGATTTGTTTGAGGTTGAATACGACATCTGGCCCGAGCGTTGGCCTTCCGGGACCCATCCCATCGCGTCGAAGCCAGAGCCGATTATGGCGTTGACCTGGCGCCAATTGGTCGCCGTGCCGGTGCCGCCGCCGACCCGAGGCAATACATTTCGGATCGGGGTAACGAACGGATAGAGATTTTTCGCCGGGGCCTGCAAATCGTAGGCAACCAGTCCAGTCGCGGTCGAAATAGACTTAGCGAGCGCGTCGTCCGGCGCAGCCAGAGCCCTTTTCAACAGCTCCAGCGATTCTTGGGTGATTGAACTCATCAACTGTTCCTCCCAAAAGGGGGGCAAAGAAAAACCCGCCTGAGGGCGGGTTCGGATACGGCCTAAAGGCCGGCCTCACTCCCGGCGCGGTTCCTTTGCGGTGCCGTGGCCGGGCGCGTGGATCGGGTTAGCATAGCTGGCCTTGATAAGGGTCAGAGTCTGGTCTTCCTTGCTCATGCAGGAGAAGGCCGCGGCGAAATCCGCGGGCGAGAGTCCACCGAGGCCTCCGGCGTCTTGCTGCTTTGAGATGGCAGTCGCACTTTTGGATATTGTCAGCGGCGGCAGCGGGGTGCGGGCAATGTCCTCGACCCGCTTTGTCAGTTGGTCGAGACGCGGCACGATGTCGGTCAGGGTGGCGATCAGCGCCGCCTTCTCGGCCCGCTCGCCCGCCAGCATCTTGGCCAAATCCCCCCCCGACACCTTCCCGGTGTCAAATTCCGTGCCCTCCCACTCCGCCTCGGCGGTAAAGCCCACCGCGTCGCATTTGGCGCCGGCCGCGACGAGATGGTCATGAGCCTCGGCCAGAGCCCCCAGGGTCTCTTGCGAATGGCGGGCGCCGACCTTGACTGCGGCGCAGCTGGCACCATCGGTCAACCGGCCGATACAATCATGCGCCACGTCCATCAGCGCCTGATGCCCCGACCCGCGCTTGCTCAGCACTGCTGCGATCATCTCGAGCACGCCGTCGCTGACGGCCGCAGGCGGGCCCCTCGACGTGTCGACGGCGGAATTCTCGCCGGGGCGGAACTCGCGTGCCGGCGGTCGGACCATCGGCGACGGGACCTCGGGATTGCGGACTGTGTCGACGGTCGATTCCTCGCTCGAAGCGGCGCCCGCTGCCTTCAGCGCATCGCGGGCCTTGGCCAAATGGCTTTTTTCGGCTAACAACAGGCCATTCATGCCCATGCACTTGTCGACCGCATGGTAGGCGAGGTCGAGCAGCGTCTGGTCGCCTTGGCTGTGCTTAATCTTGGCGAGGACCGCCGCGGCGAGTTTTCGCATTCTCGGACTCCCGTCTTTGCACAGATCGGCGACGAGGGCCGCGCCGGCAGCGCCGGCGGCCATGATCAGAATGTCCGGCGGCGATGAGACAACGGGCTCGCTGTGGCTCTCCGCGCCGCCCAGGATCTCGCCGGTCTCTTCGGTCACTAGCGCGTTCAGAAAACCGCACAGCTCGGCGATGATTGCCTGAAGCCGAGCCGGCTGCGGCAAGTCGTCGCCTTCCATCTCCGCTTCGGCCGCCAAGCTTTCCTCGAGCCACTCGAGATCGAGGATAATCCGAGCGACGTGACCGACATCCCACAGGGCCTTGGTTAGCGCGACCTGCGCCGGATTCTTTCCGGCCTTGTTGCCGCCGTCGGCGCCAGGCGGACCGTCAGTGTCGATCTCTGCTTTCCAGGCGGCAATAATTTTGGCCTTGATGTCGTCGAGCTGAACTGCGGTGTACCGCCGCGAATTGTTTGGATGGTGGATAAAGTTCCAGGCGGCCCGAATGTGCCTTTCCGTGTCGATCGGGTAGCGTTTCTTTCCGTCGGTCTGATAACCGGGATCTGCATATTGGGCCGCGCCGAACGCGGAGCTTGCAATCGCCTTGCCCTGTGCCTTCTCAAGCGCCCCCTCGGCCGTCGCGATCGCGGTCTGCGCCGCCGCGATCAAGGTCACGCCGGATTCGGCGATTTTTCCAGACGGCGCCACCTCGGCAACCACCCCCTCTCCTTGGCATTTGAGCGCGTCGGCTTTAACCAGATGCCGGTGTTCGGAGACCCCGCAGGCCCAGATCTGAATTGGCGGGTTGAACCGGGGCTCGGGCATGGTCGACGCTCCTGCGGCTTTCCAATAGTCGAATACGGCTTCCGGGTTGGCCGGGCGGTCGACCAGCGAAATTTCGTTCAGCACCAGCCCAGTGATCGTCTTGTAATCGGCCGGATCGCGCTGCGTGATGCGACCGCCGATCGAGTAGCCCTTGTAGACGCCCTCGATCACTTTTTGCCATGCTTGGTCGTCGACGATCCTGGCGCCGATATAAAGCCCCCGGTCATCAACCGCAGCCTCTCTGGCGACCCCGACCGCTGAGAGTTGATGCATCTCGCGGATATTGGCGAACCGCATATAGTCGCCGAGCGCTGCGACGAGGGCGTCGCGCTTAACGATCTCCCCCTGGTCGTCGCGCGCTTCGGTCGACGCATATCCCCAGACTTCGCGGTGCTCGGGATCGACCTTCGCGATCGGCAGGTAGATTTTCATGATCCGATTTCTGACCTATGGTTCGGTTCGCTGAGCGAAAAGTAGAAGCCGCGTTGATCGGCCGTGCGGACTTCCTGTTCGGTGCCTCAGCCCACACACTGAACCGTGGAATTTAGTTTCAACGATCGGCCGTCGGTAAGGTCGGCGGTGGCCTCGAGGATATAGGTGCCGCCAATTGCCGAGACCGGCATCCCTCCAACTGAAGCGATCGAGAAGAACCCGGTTATGTTTTGTAGCGATCCATCAAGGGGCGAACGAATCTGGATCAGCGTCTGCGTAGAAGCCGACAAGATCCGGGCCTGGGGGGCCGGGTCCGTTGCCGTCTGATACGGTGCCAATGCGCAGGTCCAGTTGGTCGACGCGATGGTCGCTCCGCCGACATCCGCAGTGAAGTCGAAGGCGAAATTGTCGACCTCGCCGGCCTCGATCGGGTCAAACGCCATCGCCAGTCGCATTCACTTTCTCCGCAATAAACGAACCCGACCCCGCGTCGCGAGCAACCTGACCCGCTCCCGCCCGGATTCTAACGAGATCAAAATCGGGGGTGCCGCCGTAACCCATTCGACCGCCAAATTGGCATCGGTGATCGTGGTAATACCGCCAGCCAACGCTTCGACTGGGCCACGGATGTCAAGTAGCGAAGCAGCCAGGGCTTCGACCGGCGCGGACGGATCGACCTGCAGGCTCTCTGTGTTTTCGATCGCCGCTCCTTGCTCACTCCGCTGGCCCGAGAGCGTTTCGATCGGCGACATCGCATCACCGGCGACTGAATTTCCGGCGGAGCCGAGAACTCTATCGGCGCTCCCGGATCGGCATGCTGCCGTCCCTCGCTTTCGATCGCGAGCGTCCCCGGGCGGCCAGGGAAGAACAGCCGGCGGACCCGGCCTACCAGCGCTGGGCGCGAGAAGCGCCGGATCATTGATTGCGCAGCACTGGCGCCCCAGTCGCGCAGAACAGTGGCACTGAATTCGAGCGGTAGCGTGGCGTTCCCGGTGATCGTCGGTCCGCCGGCGAGCAATTCTACCGGAACGCCGCTATCGATGTGTAGGCTTTCTAGGAATTCGGCGGCCAGGATCGCGTCCGCTGTGATGGTCGTGCCCCCCGATGCGAGCGTCGCCAACGCCAGCGACACCCGGTCGCTCGGCCACAGCAGCAGCGCATAGGGGTTGGCGTCGAGATAGCGGTTCTCGCCGGCGGTCAGCACCCGGTTCCAGATGTAGCCGACTGTTAGCGTCGCCAGAACACCGTGCGGGCTGGTTTGCTCCCCAAGCTCGGTGGTGATCGTGCCATTGTAGGTGATGTTTGTCGGGATGACGTTGCTGATGACGTCTTGGACACCGTTGACATAGAGATTCGGATCGGCCGACTGCGGGAAGGCCGCGCCAACGGAACACATCGCCCCGGTCGTCGGCACGATCGCGCCCGATTGGTTGCCTGCGGTGCTGCTGTGAAAGACGCTGATGGCGCCGTTGGCGGTCGTTCCTCCCACGCCCACTGCATAACAGTTGAAGGGAGTGCTCGAAGATGCCACCCCAAAAATGTAGGATGGCGTGTTGTTGGCGGCCTGCGTGGTGATCTGGCAGCGCGTAAACAGCGACACCCCATAGTTTTTCTGCCAGGCCGTCGGCGTCGGGCCGCCTGCGATCGCTGTCGCGGTGCCGGTGTAGGCGAGCCCAGGCCCTTCCGGCGTTTTCCCAAGGCCCACGGCGACACCGGTGCGCGTCGTCAGATCGCCGCTGCCGGGTGCCGCGAGGTTGATGATCCGCCCGCCCGGCGCGGTTGCCGGCACATAGCAGGCGAGCAAATTTTGCGCAAGCGGGTGCGCCCGATTGATAGTCGGGATGCCACTCCCAAGCAGCCGCCCGGTATGGATGAAGGCCGGCGGCATGTCCCGGCCTAGTTATTCAGCTGCATGTTGTAGGTGCGGTATTTGACGATGCAATTGCCAGCGGTGCTGCTGAGCGCCGCGCCCGAGCCGTTGAAGAGGGCGAACCGAAAACTGCCTGGCGGGATGACGATACCTTGAACGAGGCCGGAGAGGTTGGTGGCCGCGGTGGCGGTTTCCAGCGGGATGCTGCCGACCGGCGACCACGGCGGCGCGCGGGTAATGGTGCTGCCCGAAGTCAGGAAGCCATCGCCATAGGTCGCGCCGTCGTCGAGCAACGCCACCAGATAGAGCCCAAACCACGCGCCGGCCGGCGGCGTCGCCGAACCGACGGTCATCCTTACCGAAATGTCGGCGTAGATGTCGAGGTTGGTCTGGTTGGCGATATCGGCAACCGAGGATAGCACTGTCGAGCCGTTGGCGAGTGAGGCGAGATCACTGCCATTGATCGCGGTCGTCCAGGTAAAGCCGACCCCGTTGCCGGCTGTCCATGCAGTGCGGTTTGCCATTCCTGGTCGTCCTTCTCAGAATCCGAATGCTGCGCGTTGATTAGCGCGCAGGGTGGCGACACCCGCGGAACCGAGGGCCGTGTTGTAGCTGGTGTCGTGCGCGTCGGCGTAGACCAGCACTTCGCTCAGTTGACAGGTGCAGGGGTCTAGCCCGGCGCCCGTCGCGCCAACTCCCAGCCCGGTTCCGCTGTAGCCAATTGTCGAGGTGTTGGCCGTGCCCGCCGTTCCATCGACGTAAGTGATCGTAGAAGCGGATGGAGAGGTGTGTGCGTCAATCGTGATACTGTGAACCGCGTTGTCGTTGCAGGCTACGGTTGATGCCCCTCCGCCACTGGTGGCGCTGCCGGTGCAGGTATTCGCCGAGGCGGCAAACCCGATAAACGTCTCGGGGGTCGAAACCGACGACAGGATCGCGCTAAGGCTGGTGGTGCCGCCGGTACGCTGCGCCACCGCCGACATGGTATAGCCGCCGTCAACGGTGATCCCGGCTGTGGTAAAATAGTTGGTCGAGCTGGTGACGATGCAAACCGTGATCGCCGTCGTGCCGCACCCAGACCACGCGATCGTCGGCCGCGCCGATGTCGAAACCGCCGTGGCGTCGATTCCGGTGCCGACGCCGTTTGTCGTGGCGGCTTGGGCGAGCGCCTCGTTATACCACGTTTCCACGGTGCAGTTGTTGAGGCCGCTGACCGGGCCGCAGAATGCGCTCAGGGTCGCCGTGTCGAGCGTGTTGTTGACCCAGCCGATATCCTCGCAACTGACCGCACCCTGGCCTTGGCAGGCGTTCAATGCCGGGCCTTCATACCCGGCATAGGCTTTGCGCAGCGAAAACGCCTGTGACAACCACTGTAGCTGTAGAACCTTTTGGCTAGTGAGGCCGGGGGAATAACTGTTCTCGTTGCCGACCACGGCGTTGTCGCCCGGCCCGACATATCCGGTCGTCAACCCCGCGGTAAAGCCGGTTTCGTTACTGTAAAGGTTGGCGACCTGACCCGAAGTCAACACCGAACCAAAGAACGCTTCGGATCGGCCGATATTCGGCCCATGCTGGGAATGATCGCCGGACGCACCCCACGTCATGCGGAAGCCAGTCACCAGCGCATCGGGCTGGCTGTCGTTGGGGAAGGCGTTGTTATTGTTGATGTAGACGTTCCAGGGGCTAGTTCCGCTGGTTGGTGCCGCGGCAATGACGGTGTAGTCGTCATTGCTGGTGCGCGTGTAATTGTCTTGCGGCCCTTGCGCCTCGGTGTCCATGCCGCCGCATGGCGTCGTATTAGGCACGCAGTGATTGTAGGAATAAGGCCCCTGCGGCCCGGTGAACGCGGCGAACATCGCGCCCTGCGGCCCGCTCGCCACGGTGCCTTCCATGAGCCCGTTCTGTCCCGAGGAAAAGGCCGCATAGCTGCTATTGCCGGCAAAGAACAAGGATTGCGCTGGTCCGGTCAAGGCGGCGCAATGATGGGTTGGCGGGTTTTGCGTCGTGCCGCCACTATCGAGCAAAAAGCTAAATACGGTCCCGCTACCTTGATATACCGCCTGGAAACGCGGCAATCCTTGATGCCCCGGATCGACGTAATAATCTGGCATATTCGCCACGGTAGCGTTCCATATCGGGCAGGCGTTGCCGGATTGGTCGTAAATCCGCGCAAGCAGGCAGTTGCGCGAGATCACCCCGCCGACCGCGGCGTTACAGAACGCGTTGACGGTCGCGGTGTTGACTAGCCCCGCGCCGGTGAAACCAACATCCTGATATGTGCCGTCGACCGAGCGGTAGACCTGAAACGCCGTGGTCGCGGTCGAGACCATTTGGCGCTCGGTCGAATAGGCATAGGCGCAAGCCGGGTTGGTGCCGCCACAGGGCGGCGTATAACCGGACGATACCGGCGGTGGCCCCATGCCAAGCAGCATCATGCCGGCATCGGCCGGCGCGACTGCGGCGATCAGTAGCGCCAAAAGAGAAATAAGACCCCACACCCGGACGAAGAGAGACATTTACGCGCACCCGCGGATTACTTATAGGCGAAGTTGCAATCGAGGTTCGTCCCGAGCGCCGTCGACCCAGTTGCGGTTGTCGTGGCCGCGACCTTAATGCCGTTGGCAAAATGGATGCCTTGGCTCCATTCAAGATTGCCGCCATCGGCCGCAGGTAAACCCAATGACAGCACCGGAACCGTACTACCCAAAGTCACTGACCCGGTCGTGTCGAATATCTGCAAGTAAGCGGTCGTCGATGCGTTCGTGTTGAGGCAGTGGTATGCCCCAAGTTCGCCCGCGCTGCTCTTGACAGTCGTTACCGTCGTGCCTTGGTTGTTATCTAGAAATGGCGTCCAGCCGTTGCCGACCGTCGGGACGGTAGTTACCGTCAGAGTGCCGATAATGGCCGTCTTCACCGCATTGACCGCGGTTACGATTGCTGCGATTCCCGGATCGATGCCCTGCGCTCGCAACTCGGCCCAAAACAGGCATCCCATGAGGGCGGCGGCGATCAGGAGCAAGAAATGCTTACGCATAGGATTCACTCGCGTATTGCGCGGTGTGATTGCCCGCGGTTGCGCTCAACGCCCGTCCCGATTGGTTGTAGACCAATATCGAGATGTAATGCGGCACATTACTTATAATCCCTTGCAGGCTTCGCCAGCGAAAGTAATAAGCGGTTGAGGCGGCCGATACCGTGACACTATCGATCAGAGCCGCATTGGCTCCGTCATAGGTCAACATGGCGGAAAGCAGCGCCGACTGATCAGAAGATGAGCTTGGATCGATCCCGCCGGTCCACAGACTGCCATCCTCCGATGCGATCAGGTAGCGCGAAATCGTTCCCGAGACGCCGCCGGTTCCGGTCGTGATCTTCCAGGGCGGCAGGATCAAATCGCCAAACGGCGTCACCAAGCTGATATTTTCAGCCCATAGCTTACCGAGCCCAAGCGCTTGACCGTTTGGTAAGGAGGTGATGGAGTCTGGCGACTGTCCGGGACCATGCGGCCAGACCGTCGGCGCTCCCCTGACCCACGGATTACTCATACGGGGAGGCCTCCAAGGTCAGTAAGCTTGAGCGCCGAAACGAACCCATCCATAGTGGCTGTCCCGGCATCGGTGTTGTAATAGGTTTTGTAGTAGGACCACAGACCGGACACGGTATCGGGTGGCAACGGGTCGGGTACCTGCCAATAAAATAGTCGACAGATCGCGGCGGCCAGCAAAAGGTTGTTGTCGAGCTGGGCGGCTATGAGCTGCGGCGTCATGATCCCATTGAGCGCGGTTAGCTCCGGCCCACTAAGTCGCCCCATCAATGACGCCAAACTCGCTGGCTCGATCTGAAACACGCCCAACGCAGGACCGGGGTTTTGGTTAAGCCAGGTTCCCAGATCGGTCTCGTTGGCCGCCGTAGCCATCAAGAGATCGGCCGCCGTTCGGGTGATGGGAATGCCCGCCGGCGCAAGCTGCACCAGAGCCGGGTCGATCACGAACTTGCGGAAATCCGAAGCATTGACCGTCATCGCCGCGCCACCGCAATACGGAGCCCATCTGGCCCGAAATTGTATTCCTGGCTGGCGCCGTTGGCGTTGCGCAACAGGCACAGGCCGGTTTCAACGCTGGCTGACAAGATAAGGCCCGGCACGTCATCCATTGTGTCGCGGCGCACAATCTTGTACCGCGCCCGCTCGCTCTCGGGATCAAGCGCCGTCAGCTTTTGGGGCAGCATGTCAGCGGTTCCGCGGCAAGAGCAGCGCACCATAGGCGATCGTGACGCCGGCAAGCCAGCACGTGCAACCGGCGCCGAACAGCGCAGGGCCGAAAAACAGCATGCTCAATCCTTTGGGCAAAGAACTAGAAATATGATCACCAATGCGGTGAGGATGCAGAAGATCTCCCAAACCCACTGATTATTCGTGAGCTGAACTATCTCCATCATGTTGTGCTGCCCTGCGTGCGCAGATCGGCCGACCCCTTATAGGCCGCCGAGCCGGCCGGCAGAGTGAGCCGAAACCATACTCCCTGCGCTCCGGCGCCGTTGGGCGAGGGGCCTGATGGCAGGTTCCCGGGAGACGGCACGTTGACCGCCGATGGCTGTACTACGAACGAGCCCGCGCCGGACGCCGGCGCCGTCTGGCGATTGGTCGCGGTATTTGCATCATTGAGCACGGTGCACAGCGCGATGTCGAGCGCGGCCGAACTCGGCAGTGAGGGCGTATCGCTGGCAACCTGGATCGTTGCAGATGTTAGTGCAGTCGCGGTGTTGTTGTTGACGACGAAGACCTTCTCGTAAAAGGTCCGTGTTGAGCCGCCCGGAACGTCGGCCGCCGCAGTCGAAAAACATCGGGTAACCGCGACGACCGCATTTGGCAAGATCTCGAACAGCATTCCATCAAAGACGCTGTAGACGCTGGTATTGTCCGGAAGCGAGCCACTCGGCACAGTCCAGTCGCGGTTGACCGCGACGACATCGGCGCCATAGCCCGATGTGGAGACAATCATGCGGATAGTGTTGGCGCCGGTGCCGGAGGTGATGCGGATGAGCTGGCCGATCGAGACGCTGACGCCGTCGCCGGATTGTAGCTTAAACAATGGCGGTGTCGTCCCTGAAGTGTTGGCCGAGCCGGTTTGTGCTGTGTGCGCTGAAATAACCGGAGTATGCGCATAGACCGCAACGTCACCGATCGCGGCCGTGCCGCCCGGATTGGTCAAGCTGCCGATGGTCCCGCCGGTAATCACCGCGGCAAGCAGACGCTCGAAGGTCTGCGTTCCGACGACTGGCGTAGTGCCGGTAAGGGTCACCGCTGCGGGCGTCTGGATCACGCCGGTCGGGTCCCGACCGGTCACCTGCATCTTGGTCGCCGTATCCGAGGCCGAACTCGAAACGACGTCGACCGTACCGGCCGGGCTGATGTCGTAAAAGGCAACGCGCTTGGTGAAGTCAACTGAGCCGCCGACGGCCACACCATCGGCTTCGGGCATGTTAACCGAGCCATAAGCGACGATGTTGTTCGGGGTAACGCTCATCGATAGCGCTCCTAATAATTCTGGTTTGTGGAGGCGACAGATAGGATCGCTTAGATCGAGGAGCGGAAATCTGACCGGCCGCCGGTACGCTTGCCCGAGTGGCGCCGGGAGCAGCCATATTCCGCCGCTCGGCGCGAATGATTGAGACTATTTCTCTGGGGTCGGAAGGTGTTATTCTAGTTACAGTCTGCCCAATTCGCCGCGAGATCCATGTTTAGTGCAACAGGCCCTTGAGCAGTCTGAAACATTGGTTGGTCGCCGCCCTCGACCGGAGCAAGCCCGAGAGTGTCGCGCGCTTCGTTCAACGTGAAGATGCCATCTTTGACATAAATGTCGAGGATGGATGCCTGGTCCTTGGGGTCTGTGGACCGAACATCCGACCAGACAAATTCAAGATCGGTATGGCCCATCCCGTCCTGGATAACGCCGTCGACGAGCCGCTTTACCCACCGGGCCAACGGCGCCAGTCCCTCTTCGAGAGCGGTCTCCTGCGCAGACTGCGCCGTCGCCCGATTGACCTGCGGAGTAAATGCAGTCGGCGGCAGCGAAAAGGCGTAGCAGACGATCCGTGCCAACCACTCGTCGAACTCGTCCTTGTATGGAGCCTCCTTGAAGGGTTGGTACTTAGCCCCTGTAGGAGCCCAAATCAAGCGAGTACGGGTGCCGGTATTACCCGCGAGGATCGAGTTCGAACCACTCCTGAAACTGACGAATTTGCTCGGCATTCCAGCCATCAGGTGCATTCAGCAGCCCGGGTGGTACATTACCTTCGGTGAAATGCTGCAGCTGCATCACTTGACGACGCAGCCCGATGTTGATCGTCATCACGATCTGTTCGCATGGACCGAAACCATAGGCCTTATGCGGCCGCTTGTTACGGGGCAGATAGAGCAACTGGTCTGTCGTCAACAGGCGCCATGGACGCCCGTGAATGATCTGTTCATACGCCGGTGCCGGAGGCTGGGGGCGGCGGCCGGTGTCGTCGATCAGCACTTTGATCGTGGCCCCATCGACGACATCGAGGCCGATAATTTCGCCGGCCCTGTTGTGACGCAGCTCGAGGGCAGGAGCGTCCAACACCAGCAGATCCTCAAGGAGCTCACGCAGCCAGGTCGCAAAAGGTTGCTCCCCATCCGGCTTACGCCAGAATTCGGTCAGCTTCGAGATACGCTCGTGATTGTCTGCCCTTGGCTGCTTCTCGTTACGAGATCTGATCGCCCAGTCGAGTTTTTCAATCTGATCCTTGCGAGTCTCGATCGCCAGTCGAGTAATGTCGTGGTTCTCGGCCAGCGCACGCAGCTCGTGAAATCCTATTGGATCGTACGATCTAGGCGTATATATAGTGTTGTAGCCGACCGGATAATCCCACACCCGCACGCGCTCGTGCTCCGGCGGCACCAGCGGGTAGCCAGGGGCAAAGATTCCTTGGTCGGGCTGGAACACATTGCGGAACTGGGTGATGTCGTTCTGCGAGCCAAACCCTCCCCAAGTATAGGAGGCAAGTGATGTGCGTTTTCCACCGGACGGGGGCATCGGACTACCTCTGAAGGTCATAGCACTGGGATGCACCGACATTGCCGAAATAGCGGTTGCTGCGCGTCGGGTAAATCGTGTCGCGCTCGGAAAAAATACGAAGCCGATCGAAGCCTTGACGGATATTGTCGATTACCTGGTCCCGACGATTAGGTTCGAAGAGGTCCGAGAGAGATCATTTGATTGTGATCAGAACGTCGATAGTGCTGTACGCTTCCAGGTATTAGGGGAGGTACAGAAGTAAACGAAGTTCGCGTCCGCTTGAAACTGGCCGACACTACACGATGCGGCGCTCGATGTCGGGGTGCCCGGTGAGATCAAGCCGCCGAGATCATTCACGGTCTGTGGCGTCGCGGCAGTGATCCGGAAATTGCTACCGTCGAAGCGCAGCTGCAAGAATTCATAGTTTTGTCCCGGCGCCAGCGCAATAAAAGATGCCGAAGTTCCACCCCGCGCGGGTTCGAGAATTGATCCGCCCGAGGTTCCGTTGACCTGCACACTCATTGGTTTGCCGTTATCAGTTGCAAAACCCATCGTCCAGCCGGGAGTGATCGCGGTCGTCGCCGGCAGTGTGACGGTCAGGCCTGAGGAGGTGTTATAGCTCGACAGTGCGTTGCCGTTGTCGCTTTGCCCCGCAGCATAGGTGGCGGAAGTGGGGAAGTTCCACCGATTGATGTCCGGCGTAGAGCCCACCATCCCGATGGCTGCCGCCGTTGCCGGGGTCGAACTCGGTAACCCGGAAGTTGTTACCATCAAACCGCAGGACCAACAGCTCGTAATTGCCCGAAGCAAGCGTCGCCGCATTGGCTGCACCGTTACCTGGGTAGAGAATATGGCCGCCGGACGTACCATTGACCTGGACCGACATCGTCTTGCCATTGTCGGTCGCCAGCCCGAATGTCCAGCCCACCGGGATCGCTGTGGTGGGCGGCAAGGTTACCGCCATGAAGGACGCCGGGCTGTTGTAGCTTGAAACTACATTGCCGTTGTCAGCGATCGACGCGGTGTAGGTGCTGGTCGAAGGAAAACTCCAATGACTTACCGAGGCAGTCCCTATCATACCGATTGCCTGAGCTGTCGCCGGGGTCGCCCCGACGACGCGGAAGTTGCCGCTTCCGTCATATTGGAGCGCCAGGAATTCATAAGCACCCTGGCTAGTATTGGCCAAGGTCGCCGAAGTCGAGGAACTGCCGGCGCCGGGCCAGACGATGTGCCCTCCAGAGCTTCCGTTAACCTGTACCGAGAGTGATTTTCCATTATCGGTTGCAAAGCCGATGCTCCACCCGGTGGGCAAGGCGGTTGTCGCTGGCAGGGTCACGATTAGTCCGGCGGATGTGTTGTAGCTCGATAAGATGTTGCCGTTGTCACCGAGCGTGGCCGCATAGCCGGATGCGGTTGGATACAGCCAGGCGCTTGGCCAGGGCGGTGGCTCGAAGCCGCCGTTAAGCCGCGTGTTCCGCGTCGATGCAACAACCCGCCAGTTGTTGCCGTCCGACTGCACCCTCAGATATTCGTAATTGCCGGCGCCGAGCGTGACCGTAGAGACGGATTTGCCACCGAGCACGATGCTTCCGCTCGGCGCGGCGACCGTCATCCCCTTGCCGCTGTCGGTCGCGAAGCCCATCGACCAGCCCGCATTGACGCTGGCGATCGGCGGCAAGGTCACGGTCATTGTCGAGCCAGGAGTGTTAAAGCTCGAAATGGACATCCCATCATCGACAGGCGCCGCCGTGTAAGCCGCACTCGACGGGAACATCCAATTAGGGCGCGAACCTGTACCTTGGACCGAGATCCCGACTGAATTGGGTCCGTAATTGACAACGTTGCCGCCGTAATTTGGATTGATCAACGTATTGCCGATGCTAGCCGTCGCGTTGACGGCCGTGACACAGTCGAAGTACGGCGAAACAAAAGTGTTCAGGCCATTGTGATTGAATGTTATCGATAGGCAGGTCGACGAGACCTCTAGATCGAGCCCAAAGAAGGTATTCGAGAAGTTGAACCCGTTTTCCAACACGAGGGATCGTCCGCCAGTTGCCGCGGCCGTTCCAGCGCCAGAGACATGAGAAAATTGGGTTTGCTCGAAGGCCATACCCGCCGCACCACCCGCCGTATCGCAAACAGCATAAATATCGCTGTCCAGCACATAGTTAAACTGGCATGCACCGGCTCCCGAATTTGTGCTCGAATTATTTACGATCAAATGATCGATTTTGACTGAATTTTGGGCATCGGAAAAATCAGATTTACCAATGACGACGGCGTAAGTCGGAGTGTCGGCATTGACTAAAAGAGAACCTTCTTCTTTGAAATAAAAACATCCGGTCGGGTTAGCCGAAGTGCCGCCACCGCACTGGATCTGCAGCACCGGCCCGGCTGCGATCGCGCGGCCGTCGATAATTGCCCCCTGCGAGATCACGCGGAATCCGTTCGCGGCTTGGCCGGCGTAATCAATCGTTAGCTGGGAGCTTATCTTGTAGGTTCCAGCCGGAAAATGCACAGGCCAGTTGTGGGTCACCGCACTGCTGATCGTGCTTTGAATGGCGCCGGTATCATCATGGGCATCGTCGCCGGTTGCGCCATTGCAGCGCACGTCGATCCAGGGCCGTCCCGAACAGGCCAGAACATCGCCGCCCAAAGTTGCAACACCGGTGGTCGACAGCGTGGAAAAATTGCCAGGCGACTGCGCGAAACTCGATGATGCAAACGCAAGTTCGAGAACAAGAATCGACGCCAGGAAAAAGAGCTTCACCGCCTGTTGCTCCCGTCCGCTACGACGCCTGCGGCGCACGCGCTCTTCGTGGACGCGGATAAGAGCGCCACCATCGCGCCGGTGGTCGTCTGGTGATTTAAAATCATTATCACTCTTGCGGGGGTCCGTTATTACCCTCGCCAAAAGCACACACCGCCATCGGCCATTACCACCGACGCGCCGCGAACGCTTGACCGGTGGTCGCCCCATAAAGGCTGACTGGTCCCGCCGGCTTGTATCCCGACGGCGTTGCGAAGACTGCACCGGCTGCAATCGGGATAGATGCGCCGCCGGAGGTCGCGGTGCCGACATCGGATACATAGAGAGTTGTCGATGAATTGTTCGCCACAAGCCAACCGTCAACTGGCATCACGCCGCCGAATAACGTCTGCGCAGTGCCCCCTGAACTTATCGTGCCACTGCCGTCGATCGCCGCAGATCCGGCTGTGTTGATGACCGGAAGCGGCGCAGCAATGCTCACTGGGGTGGCTATGCCCGAAATTATGCTCGCTGGGGCATGCATCGGCACGAGGTTGCCCGAGCTGTCTAGCCCGGTGGACAGGGGCTGCGTCGTCGTGTTCGCGTCTTTGACCAACAGCGTCACTGACGGACTCCTTCGAGGCTAAAGGCAGCAGCATTACTTGCTGCGCTGCTGATGAGTGGTATCCGACAACTGGTCGCTGAGCCGGCGATAGACCTCGTAGATCCCCTCGCCCGGCATCGGCTCGAGCAGAAGGTCGGTCAAAGCCCAGACCAAGGCATCTACTCGGTCTGGAGAATGCCGCGTCCGACGGCCGTTGAAATCATTGTGCATCTCTCGGCTGAGGTTGCACATCTGGTCCTCAAGCTGTGGGAACGCGCCGAGATGATGGACTTTTCCCTGCTCATAGAGAGCGGCGACCGGTTCGGCGCGGGTGATTTTGCCGTGCGACGCGTACACCGGAACGAAGGCGAGATTCGGGTCGATCACCCGCAAGGTTGCCTCGACCATTTCACCGCCGTTATTGACCTCGGCAACGATCCGATCGGCTTTATGTGCCCGATAGGCGGCGACAGCTGCCTTCGCCCACTCGACCGGTGGATAACGGCCTGAAAGGTCACCGAGGACCCAGCCATGGCCCTGCCCATCCTTCCCAGCGACAATGATGCCGGTTTCGTCGGCCCCTTCGCCCGATGTCGCCGCCGGGTCGATGGAGACGACGATGCGGATGAGGACGGGCGCACTGCGAACACGCGCCGCTTCAACGACACCCCGACTCCACAAGCCGCCTGGTACGTCGTCGAGCATCTCGGCTTCGATCTCCTGTCGACCAAGCCGAGTCCCCTCGTATTTGCGGACGATCTGCGCTAAAAAGTGCACAGCGAGATTGGCGCGGTTCTCGTAGGTGGTGCCTTGCGTCAACGCGACAGTTCGGTCGGCAGCAAGTTCACGCAACAGTTTCGTCGGCCGCGGCGTCGTTGTTACCACGACCCTAGGGTCGGATCCCGACCGCAGACCGAACATCAGCATGTCCCAGGCGTCGGGATAGCGCCAACTGGCCAGTTCGTCGCACCAGGCGGCATCATGCTGTGGCCCGCGAAGGCGTTCGGGCTCGTCGGCGCTATATAGCGTCGCAATGGCCCCGTTGGGCCAGGTCAGCCGCCGTTTCGACGGCTCGTAGCGAGGCCGGTCCCAGGATGGCGAGATTGCCAAGATACCGCTTTCGCCTTCGACCATGACGCTACGCGCGTCGGCGGCGGTTGGGGCGACAAGCGCCACCCGGCGCGCGGTCCGCGCCGTCACCCGCGCCCGCATCAGCTCAGCTCCGGTGCGGGTCTTGCCGAACCCGCGGCCGGCAAGCAGCAGCCACACTCGCCAATCGCCGGGAGGCGGCAGCTGGTTGCGCCGAGCCCAGAATGGCCAATCATAGAGCAGTGCGCGAGCCTCGGTGAGACTTAGTGCCGCGATGAGCCTATTTCTCAGAACCTCAGGCAGCGAGGCGAGCCAACCGGCGTTCAAGCACCTCACGCGCATCCTCCGCGAGATCGACCGACGTGCCCTCCTATCGTCGCCACGGAGCCCGAACGAACGCTCGGAAATGGGGCAATCGCTTCGAGCACTCCCTCTTCCGTCAGCACAGCTTCACCGACAGCACCCAGTTGGTGCACCAGCGGCGGTAATCACAGAGGTTGGCTCTGCCGTCCGCGTCGTTATGCTGCCCCCGCAATCGCCAGCACGGCCGATGCGGTCCTCAATCGGCGACCCGACGAAACTTGGCGGAACGATGCGCGCGTATTCCTGCTACACCTACTGGGACATTACAGCGAGCCGGGTGGCTCTGGCGATCTCGCCTTAATTCAGTCTCTTCACGACAAGGGAAGTCCCAATTTGACGGGTGCCCGGCACTTCGACCGCTCGATGTCGCGACACAGCTGCCTGCCGATGGCTCGAGAGCTTAATTGGATTCATTGAAACGAGGAGAACTCGATCCGGTCCGCGGCTAGACGTGACAACCCGCGAGAGTTACCCAAGCCCGAGCAATCTGGCTCGCGGGTAAAAGCGTCGAACACCACCCCCGGCTTCCGCGGTGGCTATTGCCTGGTCCAATTTCGCCAGTGTGGTTAATGTATATCAGAACCATCCGGATTTGTCAATCACAAAATCATATTTTCGCAACGTCGCTCTGGCGGTAATGCGATTCGAGCGCGCCGAGCGCCGCGATCAGAATGCCTGAGGCCGCCTCCTGGCTGACCCTGCGCCCGCTCCAGCCCTGCTGGAGCGCCCATTCCTTCAGCGAGCGCTCCCACCCTACGACATGCCATAGACACGATCCTCCGGGCGAGCCGAGGCCGCCCACCGCAAGAACTGCGCGCCAAACGGCCGAGCGTGCGCCTTCGACCCGCATGCCCGGCTCTTCGCCCCTGTTTCGTCGCGAGGCGCCGCCGTCCCGTGGCCGCGAGTAATCCAGGGCTCGTAAGGGGTCGAGTTGCGCGGTCGCAAAGCGGGCCCGAAAATCCTCTCCCGCCTGCCGCATCGATGCCGTGATCGAACCCCGGCGCTGCATCACGGCCAGCGTATCGACGGCCCGATAGGGGCGCGCCGAACCGCCCGATTCATCAGCGATCGGCCGTACGAGGCGCTCGATGAGCCCGTGCTCGCGACGCTCCGGCGTAGGCATAATGGCACTCTCCGCCGAAGTCACGGCAGGGTGCAGATGAGAGGTCCGTTGGGCCATGTGCGGCTACCTATCCGAACATAACAAGAACATTTTGCTTACAAAGAAGATTGCACCGCCCGCTCAAGCCGTTTGAGGAAGCGACGGGACGGCCCGACGCCCTCAGCCCCACGGCGCCCTCCGACGACACGCGCGAGTTCTTCCACTTCGCGCAAACCCCGAGCCTCTTCCACCGTGCCGCTAGCAACATGGCAGAGCGCGTGATGCTGGGGACAGTAAGATGAACCCCGGCGCGGCACCCCACCACAAAAACGACAGCTATCGCCATCGTCCAGTATGTAGGCGCAACCCAGGCCAGCATGACCATCTTCCGGTGCCGACGACCGCGAAAGCGCCTCCATGGGTATCTCCTCAGCCGGATCAACAGTCTTGTCATGATCGCACCGACATGATACCATCATCGAGCTCAATGTCAACATCAATATTTGCGGTATTAGCACCATGGATTCGGTTTGGTTTCACCAAGCCCTCGAGCAGGCCGGGGCATCGCAGGCCGATCTCGCCCGCCACCTTCGGCTGGCTCCCTCCGCGGTTTCCCGCATGCTCAGAGGCGAGCGTCAGATGAAACAGCTAGAAACCGTCCAGATCGCTGGATTTCTCGGGGTGAGCCCCGACGAGATTCTGCGCCACGCCGTCGACAATGCGGTCTCCCCGACAGCTGGTGATCACCCTCGGCGGGGTCGCGGGCGGCCGCCCTCCACGCCACCCTCGGGAATTGCTCGCGCAGCCGATCTAATCCCAATCCGCAGCGCAGGACGCGGCGGCAACGATCAGGAGATGTTTCTCGAAGATGGCCCGATCGGCTATACATCACGGCCGGCCAACCTCGGCGGCGTGCGGGCAGCGTACGCCATTTACATGGTCGGCGACAGTATGGAGCCGCGCTACGAGCCGGGCTGGCTATTGCACGTCAACCCCTTCAAGCCGCCGATCCGCGGCCGCGACGTCGTCGTCTACAAACAGGGCCAAGTTGTGCTGATCAAGCAGTTTGTCGGGTGGGAGGGCGACACGCTGGTGCTGCGCCAGCTCAATCCTCCCGACACTTTGCGGATTCCACGCGCTGATGTGCGCGAATTTCACCTCGTGGTCGGTGCAGATCAGGAGGGATGACAGCGATCTTGGTTGTCGCGGGTCAGGCCGCTTCTGCTCTGGCGTCTTCCTCGATAACCAAACCCTTGTCGCTCGCCGTGACGTGCACCGTCGACCCATCGGGGATGCGGCCTTCTAGGATCGCCTGGGCGAGCGGGTTTTGCAATTCACGCTGGATTACCCGCTTGAGTGGCCGAGCCCCATAGATCGGATCGTAGCCGGCGTTGCCCAACCAGGCCATCGCCGCCGCATCGACTTCCAGGGTAACCTTGCGATCGGCTAACAGCTTTTTCAGCCGCTCGACCTGGATCGCGACGACCCCCTTCATATCGTCGCGCGAGAGCCGGCGGAACAGCAGAATCTCGTCGAGCCGGTTCAAGAACTCGGGTCGGAAGGCCGCACGTACCGCCTCCATCACCGCTTCGCGCGCGACCGAGACATCGGCCCGCTCTGGCAGCCGTACCAACGCATCGCTGCCGAGGTTCGAGGTCAGCACGATCAAGGTGTTGCGGAAATCGACGGTGCGGCCCTGGCCATCGGTCAGGCGGCCGTCGTCGAGGACCTGCAAAAGTACGTTTAACACATCGGGATGCGCCTTTTCGACCTCGTCGAACAGGATCACCTGATAGGGCCGGCGTCGCACCGCCTCGGTCAATGAGCCCCCCTCGTCGTAGCCCACGTAACCGGGCGGGGCTCCGATCAGGCGAGCGACCGAGTGCTTCTCCATGTATTCCGACATGTCGATGCGCACCATCGCGCTCTCATCGTCGAAAAGGAACTCCGCCAGCGCCCGCGTCAGCTCGGTCTTGCCGACACCGGTCGGTCCAAGGAATAAAAACGACCCCATCGGCCGGTTCGGGTCCTGCAGCCCGGCCCGGGCCCGGCGGATCGCGTTCGAAACGGCGGTCACCGCCTCGTCCTGACCTACCACTCGGCGCCTCAGGGCATCTTCCATGTGAAGTAGCTTATCGCGCTCGCTCGACAGCATTTTGTCGACCGGAATACCGGTCCAGCGCGACACAACAGCGGCAATGTGCTCCTCAGTGACCGCTTCTTCGAGCATGCGTCCCGCTTCAGCCTCCTCGACTTGCCTCAGCTTGCGCTCCAGATCGGGAATGACCCCATAGGTCAGTTCGCCGGCGCGGCTCCATTCGCCGCGGCGCTGGGCGATTTCGAGGTCGGCGCGCGCCTGCTCGAGCTGCTGCTTGAGCTTTGCCGCGCCGGCGAGCTTTTCTTTTTCCGCCCGCCATTGCGAGGTCAGCTCGGCCGAGCGCTGTTCGAGGTCCTCAAGCTCCTTGACCAGCCTTTCCAGGCGATCGCGCGAAGCCGGATCGCTCTCTTTTTTCAGAGCCTCGCGCTCGATCTTTAGCTGGACGATGCGGCGATCGAGTTCATCGATCGCCTCGGGCTTCGAATCGACCTCCATCCGCAATCGCGAGGCGGCCTCATCCATCAAATCGATTGCCTTATCCGGAAGGAAGCGATCGGTGATGTAGCGGTTCGACAACGTCGCCGCGGCGACGATCGCCGCATCGGTGATCCGGACTCCGTGATGCAGCTCGTATTTTTCCTTGATGCCGCGCAGGATTGAGATCGTGTCCGCTACCGAAGGCTCGCTAACAAAGACCGGCTGAAAACGACGGGCCAGAGCGGCGTCCTTTTCGATATTCTTGCGATACTCGTCTAACGTGGTAGCACCGACGCAGTGTAACTCTCCGCGGGCGAGCGCCGGTTTCAGCATGTTCGAGGCGTCCATTGACCCCTCCGCCTTGCCGGCGCCAACGAGTGTGTGCAATTCGTCGATGAATAGGATGATTTCGCCTGCTGCGGCGGTGATTTCCGTTAGCACCGCCTTGAGCCGCTCCTCGAATTCGCCACGGAATTTGGAGCCGGCAATCAGCGCGCCCAAATCAAGCGCCAGCAGGCGCTTGTCCTTCAAGCCCTCCGGCACGTCGCCATTGAAAATACGGAGCGCCAATCCCTCGACGATCGCTGTCTTGCCGACCCCGGGCTCGCCGATCAGGACCGGATTGTTCTTGGTACGACGCGAAAGCACCTGGATCGTGCGACGGATCTCCTCGTCGCGGCCAATGACGGGATCGAGCTTGCCTTCGCGCGCAGCCTCAGTCAGATCGCGCGAATAGCGCTTGAGCGCATCGTAGCCCTCTTCCGCCGAAGCGCTATCAGCCTTGCGCCCCTTACGCAAATCTTCTATCGCGGAATTTAGTTTCTGAGGGGTCAACCCAGCCGCGCCCAATGCCTTGCCCGCCGCCGTCTCCCTAGCCATCGACAGCGCCAGCAACAACCGCTCGACGGTGACAAAACTATCCCCGGCTTTCTGCGCAATCTGCTCGGCCTGTTCGAAGACACGTGCGATCTCCGGTGACATATATACTTGGCCGGCCCCGGAGCCTTCGACGCGCGGCAGCTTGGTGAGTTCGGCATCGATCGCCTTCAGTGCCACCTGTGGCTCGCCGCCCGCCGCCCGAATCAGGTTTGCGCAGAGCCCTTCCTTGTCTTCGAGCAGAACCTTGAGCAGATGCTCCGGCGTTAGCCGCTGATGGCCGCTGCGCAGAGCCAGACTCTGCGCAGATTGGACAAACCCTTTCGACCGCTCGGTGTATTGTTCGATTTCCATAATCTGCCCCGCTGAGCCGACCACGGCGCTCTGTTCAGGCGGTCTCCGCGGTCCCTCTCGGGCCTATATGGCGCAGTTCGAAAGTAGCACAACCCTCTCGGCGGCCGGAAATCGACTACCGCCGGCGAATGCTCTAATGCCGTAGAGGGGTAGGATGCGGCGCCGCGAAATCGACTCAAAATCGAGAGGATCGATCGTCGTTCGGCAAGATAGGCAACGATGGTTGGAGTAGCCCATCGTTTTCGCTCGATTCCCCGCCTGGCTCGCTCACATCAGCGTCGGCAGGTGTCACCGAGCGCTGCGACCCATGTTGATTGGCCTCGCCATTAGCGCTCATAATACGAAAGTAATGCTCGGCATGTTGGAAGAAATTTTCGGCAACGATGCGGTCGCCGCTCGCCGCCGCCTCACGCGCCAATGCTACATACCGCTCGAAAACCTGATAGGCGTTACCGCGAATTTTGACGTTTGGGCCGTTGCTTTCAAAAGTGTGAATTCGGTGCAGCATCCGCTGTCGGTTATCGTGTGGATTATTCCCATTATTGCGGCCGCGTGATCGCTTGTTCGGGCCTGGTCTCATGACGCCTGTCTGATCTTAGTGGACACTCTCGGAGCCTTGTCCGATTGGAGCGTTCCTCGTCCCCCTGCCCCATCTCGGGCGGTCTCGCGTAACCACCCGGCGCTCCCCTGCGCGGTATCGAACTCTCCACCGCCCCACCCTAGACGGGACGAATCCACATTCCAAGATCTTTTCATCCCGCCGAGGACCTCTCGGCCGGATCGCCTTGGTCGAGACGCGCGACGATGCAGCGCTCGACCCCAGCAAGGTCGCGCTCGATGCCCTCGACCAAGAGGCCCTCGGCTTGCAGGATGGCAGCAGCAGCGGAGGCCTGCCCCGCTCCGATTTCAACCGCGAATATGCCGCCGCTCGATAATAGCGCCGGCAGATCCTCAGCAATCCTCCTGTAGGCGGCTAGCCCCTCTTCCCCGCCGTCGACGGCGCGTCTCGGGTCGTAGCGGCGGACTTCTGGCGGCAGACCGGTGAGTTCATTTCTCGCGATATAGGGCGGGTTTGCGACGATCACCGTAAAACGCCCCGAGAGTGCGCTATCCCAGTCGCCGACAAAGAACCGAGCGCGGTCCGCAAGACCCAGGACCTCAGCATTTTCCCGTGCTGTCATCACCGCTCCAACGGCAACATCGACGCCGATGCCAACAGCCGTCGGGAGTTCGGACAACAGCGCAAGCAGCAGGCAGCCGGTGCCGGTCCCGAGGTCAAGAAAGCTGAGCGGCACGTTGCGATCGGGGATCCGCCGAAGGACGGCTTCGACGAGCGTCTCGCTCTCTGGTCGGGGGTCGAGGGTATCAGCCGACAAGGCAAACCGAAGTCCCCAGAATTCACGCCAGCCAAGGACGCGGCTCAACGGCTCGCCTCTCACAATTCGTGCAAGCGAGCCGCGCAGACGCTCGACCACCGACCGTTCGAGCGCACGCTCCGCATCGCTCAGCAGTTCTGTCGGCGGGACATCGAGAAAAGCGGCAACGAATCGGCGCGCGCGCCGGCGCGGCTCGTCAAGACCAGCCGCCCACAGCACTGCTATAGCTTCGGTGAGGATCGAGCCGAGCGTATCCGCCACCGCTTCCGTCAATCCTCCACCGCTGCCAATCTTGCCGCTTGATCCTCGGCTAGAATCGCGTCGATGATCTCATCCAAAGCCTCGCCGCCCATCACCTTGTCTAATTTGTATAGCGTCAAGTTTATCCGATGGTCGGTCACCCGACCCTGCGGAAAATTGTAGGTGCGGATGCGCTCCGATCGATCACCGCTGCCGACCTGACTCTTGCGCTCTGCGGCACGGGCATTATCACGCACTCGCCGCTCCATCTCATAAAGACGTGACCGTAGCACCTTCAGCGCTCGGGCCTTGTTCTTATGCTGCGATTTCTCGTCCTGCTGAATGACCACGAGCCCAGTCGGCAAATGGGTGATCCGCACCGCACTATCGGTCGTATTAACCGACTGACCGCCAGGCCCGCTGGCGCGGAAGACATCGATGCGCAGATCCTTGTCGTCGATCCTGACATCGACCTCCTCCGCCTCGGGCAGAACCGCCACAGTGGCCGCGGAGGTGTGGATGCGGCCGCCTGCCTCGGTCTCGGGCACGCGTTGGACACGGTGCACTCCAGATTCGAATTTGAGCCGGGCGAACACGTCGTGCCCGCTAATCGTAGCACTTGCTTCCTTAAATCCGCCGAGACCGGTTTCGGAGAGATCGAGGATCTCGAACCGCCAGCCGCGCAACGCGGCATAACGCTGATACATGCGAAAGAGATCGGCCGCGAACAGCGCGGCTTCCTCACCGCCAGTGCCGGCACGAAGTTCAAGGATCGCGTTACGCGCATCGTCGGCGTCCTTGGGAAGCAGCGCCAGCTTGACCCTACTCTCCAGGGTCGGCAGCCGCTCGCGCAAAGACTGCAGCTCCTCCTCGGCGAGCGCCTTCAATTCCCCGTCTTCCGTCGATCGTGCCATTTCAGTGAGCGAAGCGAGCTCGCCGCGGGCCCGACCGAGTGCATCGACGCCATCGACAATCGGGGTCAGATCGCTGTATTCCTTAGATAATCGGGCGAAGTCGGCGCCGCCCAGTCCGCTGTCGCTCAACGCGTCGCGCAGTTCGGCATGCCGGCGAACCAGCTGCTGCAGACGCAATTCCAACCCGGCTTCCATGCCGCCTCGGCTCAGCTATAGAAAGCCTGCAGTCGTGCCCTCAACTCGGCGAACGACAGGTCCGTCGGCACGTCGCTCTGTTCGCCGGTGTCAAGATCGCGCAGGGCGATGGCATTACGCGCAATCTCGTCCTCGCCAATCAGCAACGCCACGCGTGCGTTGACCCGGTTCGCCCGTCGCATGCGGCGGGCGACGTTCCCGGAATAGCCGAGGTCTACCGGACAGCCATTGTGTCGCAGCACCTCGGCTAAGGCTAGTGCCGCCGCTTCTCCCGCCTCGCCGATCGGCACTACCGCGATCGGCCGCCGCGGCGGCGGCGGCTCCGCGATCAGCATGGCGAGCCGCTCGATACCGGCGGCCCAGCCCACTCCCGGGATCGCCGGCCCTCCCATCATCTCCGCCAGTCCGTCATACCGTCCGCCGCCCATCACCGTTCCCTGGGCGCCCAGCTCCGCCGTGACGAATTCGAAGGCTGAATGGCTGTAGTAATCAAGACCTCGTACGAGACGTCGATTGAGGCTATAGCCGATGCCTAGCCGATCGAGCCCATCGCATACTCGGGAGAAAAAATCTTTCGAAGCTGCGTTCAGATATTCTGCCAAGGTCGGCGCCTCAGCGCTGACCCTCTGATCGGCCTCGTCCTTCGAATCGAAAATTCGTAATGGGTTGCGATCGAGGCGGCGAAGGCTGTCCTCAGACAATTGCGAGGCATGCGCGGAAAAGTAGGAAACGAGCGCGTCACGATAGGCAGCTCGACTTGCTGGATCACCGAGCGTGTTGAGTTCTAGGACGGTGCGTTGCCGGACGCCGAGCGCGTCGAGGATACGGCTCCCGAGCGCGATGACCTCGATGTCACCCTGGGCCTGTGCAACCCCGATTAGCTCGACACCGATCTGATGAAACTGGCGAAATCGACCTTTTTGCGGCCGTTCGTAACGAAACATCGGACCACTGTAGAAAAACTTCAACGGTGAGCTTTGGATCAGGCCGTTCGAGAGGACCGCGCGCACCACCCCGGCGGTGTTCTCGGGGCGCAGGGTAACGTCCTCGCCGCCGCGATCCTTAAAGGTGTACATCTCTTTCGCGACGATGTCGGTGGTTTCTCCAATCGGGCGAGCGAAGACCTCAGTGAACTCAAAGATCGGTGTCGCAATCTCAGCAAAACCGTACAGCTCGACCACTGCGCGTGCCGTCTCACTGACCATCCGGTGGCGCCGCGCCGCCTCGGGCAGTAGATCCTGGGTGCCGCGAGCCGGCTGCAAGGGTTGCATACTCATTTCTCCAGCCATCCCGTCCGCGTCGGAAAGTGGCGCTCAGAACATAGTGGGCCGAGTAGCGGCTGTCGACGCGACACTCGCTCGCGGTTCGGTCTCGCGACGGCTCTCAACCATCTCTAACTCGCGGCCGTCTATATTTTGTCGAGCAGCTGCATCCGTGCCGCGGATCCTCTTGTCGTTCGTTGTACGGGACCGGCCCGCTGTCGCCAACGTCTTCTCGGCTGGTTTGTGCGGCCGCGATGGGTAAAGCATGAGCCTTAGGGTAATTTAGGAATTCTCAGCCGGAGCGAGCCCAGTCGGGTGTCGAGACTAGAGATGGGGCATGCTTCAAGCCGACAGCCACAACGGCCGCAATCGGCTCGACCGCGCCGGCGAGCCATAACCCGGAACGAGGTTCGCGCCCAGTGGGCAAGCGCGCCAGAGTTACCGAAAATCAGGAACCAGATATTTGATAGCTGGCCGCAGCCGCAAAGCGGGCACGTCGCCCTTGACCGGCGCAGCGCCCTGTACGACACTTTTATTATCACACTTTATGGAGCATTATGCCCGATGATTTTCTATCCAGAAGAGAGGATTGCGATATTCATCGATGGTGCTAACCTCTATTCCGCAGCACGAGGCCTTGCTTTCGATATCGATTATAGACGGCTTCTTGACCTGTTCAGCACCAAAGGACGGCTAATTAGAGCTTTTTATTATACTGCTCTAGTCGAGGACCAGGAGTATTCGCCGATTCGGCCGCTCGTTGATTGGCTCGACTATAATGGCTACGCGATGGTGACTAAGCCGACCAAGGAATTTACCGACGCGATGGGTCGGCGCCGGATCAAGGGTAACATGGATATCGAACTGGCCATCGACATGCTCGAAATGGCGCGATACATCGACCATGCGATCCTATTTTCCGGCGACGGCGATTTTCGCCGGCTGGTCGAGGCGGTGCAGCGCCGCGGTGTGCGCGTGTCGGTCGTGTCGACGATCCGTTCCTCGCCGCCGATGGTGTCGGACGATCTGCGTCGGCAGGCTGATAATTTCATCGAGCTACAGGATCTGGCGCCGAACATCATGCGAAACCATCACGTGCGAGAGGAGGTACAACGTCCGCGCACCGAACCCGTCGACGAGGCGTGAGCAGGCCTTCGCCGGCGGTGCTGCCGTCCCACGATTGCCCGCTCTGTCCGCGCCTTGCGGCCTTTCGCGAAGCGCAGCGTGCGGCTCATCCCGAATGGTTCAACGCACCGGTCCCGCCTTTTGGCGACGACGGGGCGGAACTGCTGATCATCGGTCTGGCCCCGGGTCTGAGAGGAGCGAACCGTACGGGGCGCCCGTTTACCGGCGACCACGCCGGCGAACTGCTCTATTCAACGCTGCGAAAATTCGGCATGGCCGAGGGTGATTACGACGCCCGGCCCGATGACACCCTGGCGCTGTACCGGGCGCGGATCACCAACGCGGTGCGTTGCGTGCCGCCGCAGAATTGGCCCGAACCCGGCGAGATCGCCGCGTGCCGCAGCTTTTTATCGGCTGAGATCGCGGCCATGCCGCGGCTCCGGGCGATTCTGGCGCTCGGCGCGGTCGCCCACGACGCCGCCCTAGCCACACTCGGCCTGCGCCGCGCGCTGTTTCGCTTCGCACATGGCGCGCTCCATCTCCTCCCGGACGGCAGGCTCCTAGCCGACAGCTACCATTGCTCGCGCCTCAACACCAATACCGGAAAGCTGACCCCGACGATGTTTGAGGCGGTATTTGCCGCGCTTCTCAGTCAGCTGGACTCATGAGAATTCGAGGGGATGCGTGCGGCGCATACCTCGGTGGCGAAACGCACTGGCATTATGAGATTGATTCGCAAACCCGACTGAGCAACTCTGCGAAGGGTTCGCATTTGCAGTTCACTTCGGAGTTTCGATGCGCCGTATTGCCTGGGTTACAGCACTGCTCGCTCTCACCACCGGGGCTTCCGCCCTCGCTGACGATCCCAGTTTCGCGATCACGCTGAAGAACAATCAGTTCGTGCCAAGCGAGGTTCAGATCCCCGCCGGGGTCAAGGTCAAGCTGGTTGTGCGCAACGAGAACCCGATCACCTCGGAATTTGAAAGTAACTCAATTTCACCGCGAAAAGCTTGTGACCCCAGGTCAGGAAATCATCGTTTTTGTCGGACCCCTCGATCCGGGCAGCTATGAGTTCTTCGACGATCTCCATCCGCAGACCCGTGGCCATCTAAACGTAAAATAGCGAGTGCTGACATGCTGACGGCCGCAATCATCGTCTTTCGCGAGGTCCTCGAGGCGTCGCTTGTCGTCGGCATCGTGTTAGCTGCGAGCCAGGGCGTGCCGCGGCGCGGCACGTGGGTGACCGGCGGAGTAGCCGCAGGCGTCATCGGCGCGGCAATCGTCGCGCTCTGCGCCAGCGCCATCGCCGCGGCAGTCAACGGCATCGGTCAGGAGCTGTTCAACGCGACGATCTTGTTCACCGCTGTGGCAATGCTCGGCTGGCACAACATCTGGATGAACCGCCACGGGCGCGAGTTGGCCGTAGCTGCTGGCGCGCTGGGCAAGGCAGTGCGGGGGGAACCCGACCGCTTTATGCACTAGCGCTGGTCGTCGGGATCGCGGTATTGCGTGAAGGCTCGGAGATCGTGCTCTTTCTCTACGGCATTGCGATCAGCTCGGGCGCGGGCGGCCTTAGTATGTTGGCCGGCGGAATTCTCGGGCTGCTGGTGGTGCGGCGATCGGCGGGCTAATTTACCTTCGGGCTTCTCGCCATCCCGCTACGGCGGCTGTTCACGGTCACGAGCTGGCTCATTTTGCTGCTCGCCGCCGGCATGGCTTCCCAGGGTGCAGCCTTTTTGATGCAAGCCAACCTGTTGCCGGCACTTGGCAATGATCTCTGGAATACGTCCTCTATCCTGACCGAGAACAGCATGCTGGGGTTACTGCTGCATGTGCTGATCGGCTATTCAGCGCAGCCGGCGGGGATCCAGGTGGTGTTCTACCTTGCGACTCTTCTTGTCATCGGCACCTTGATGTGGGTACTCGGGCGCGGACCGGTGAGGTTCGCCGGATCGAGCCGGCGGCGACTGCCTCCATTTAGCTCGTCCTTCGGCCAGCAGCACGCAGACTTCGGTTCTGTCTCGTGCAGCATGAACTTTGTGCGCGGAGATGCGAATGCGTCGCGTTACGTCTGGTCCATTTTCGCTGGCGCTATCCTCGGCCTGGCCACTCGTGGTTCCCGCCTTGGCCGATTTCAAAGTCCAATATCCCGACGCCGAAACCGGCGAGTTTGCGATCGAGCCCCTCGGCGATTATGGCCACGACCCTCTCGCCGCCCACAACGGCGAATTAAGCTCAGCCCAAGAATTCGAATACGGCGTCAACGGTTTTTGGCGGACCGAACTCGAATTGGAGCAGCAGCGCGACGCCGGGCCCGGCCAGTCAATCCATTTCAGTCAGGTGACCTGGGAGAATATTTTTCAATTTACGGAACGCGGACAATATTGGCTGGACGCCGGATTTTTTGCCGAATTCGGAAAGACCACGCTTGCTGATACTCCCAACGAGACCACGTTTGGACCGATTTTCCGCAAGGAGATTTTTGAGACCATCAATACCGTCAACCTGTTCATGGAGAAGGATATTGGCGCATTACGCCTCGGGGCGGCCGGCTTTTCTCTATGCCTGGGAAACGCGCATTGCCCTTGGGACGCCGATCGAACCGGGGTTCCAGGCCTACGGGCAGCCGAGCAGCTTTCCCGAATTCAACTCGGGATGGCCACAGGACAACCGTATCGGCCCGCAGCTGTTCGGCACCATCAATAACATCGGTCCCGGCACCCTCAAATGGAATGGCGGCGTCCTATTCGGGATAAGACCATGGGCGCCGCTAGTTACTTGGCGGTGGCAGGCCGAATATGAGATCCATTTTTGACCCGAAATCAGGCATTACGCTCGCGCAGGATGCGGGCGCGGCTGCGCTGCCAGTCGCGCGCCTTTTCGGCCTCGCGCTTGTCGCCCTTGCGCTTGCCGCGGGCGAGGCCGAGCGCGATTTTGGCCCGGCCTCGCTCGTTGAAATAGATCGACAGGGGAACAACCGTCACCCCCTCACGGCGAATCGCGCCCAGCAGCCGGTTCACCTCCTTGCGATGCAGCAACAGCTTTCGCGGTCGCCGCGGCTCATGGTTGAAATGCGCCGAGGAGGCGTATTCAGGAATATTGGCATTGACGAGGAACAGCTCGCCACCACTTTCGTCGGCATAGGCCTCGGCGATACTGGCCTGGCCCTTTCGCAACACCTTGACCTCGGTGCCGTACAGGACGAGCCCCGCCTCGAGCGTATCCTCGATCACATAATCGTGGCGGGCGCGCCGGTTCTGCGCAACATAGCGATCGGCCGCCCTCACCGCGCGCTCGTGCTTTAGTTCAGGAGGCCAGCGCCGCGCATCGCCCTTGCCACCCGGTCCTGCGTCTCGGGCATGGTTTGCCACAGCGGCTGGCGCACAATCGGCTCGCACTTGCCAAGCAGCGAGGCGGCGTATTTGACCGGGGCCGGGCTGGTCTCGGCGAACAGTGCATCGTGCAGCGGAATCAGACGCTCGTTGATACGGCGCACGGTTTCGACTTCACCCTTCTGCCAGGCCTCGTGCATTTCGGCGAGTAGCCGCGGCGCGACATTGGCGGTGACCGAAATGCACCCATCGCCGCCTTGCGCGAGATAAGCGACGGCGGTCGCGTCCTCGCCTGACAGCAGCGAGAATTCCGCACCGATCTCGACCCGCATGCGCAGCGGCCGGGCGAGGTCATTGGTCGCGTCTTTGACGCCGACTATGTTGGGCAATTTAGCCAACCGCGCCATCGTCGCATTGCTCATGTCGACCGCCGAGCGGCCGGGAATGTTGTAGATCACGATCGGCAGGTCGACCGCGTCATGAACCGCCTTGAAATGCTGATATAGCCCCTCTTGCGTCGGCTTGTTGTAATAGGGGCAGACGATCAGCGCAGCATCGGCGCCGGCGGCCTTGGCCTGTCGCGTCAGCGCGATCGTGTGGTCGGTCGAATTTGTGCCCGTTCCGGCGATCACCGGAACCTTGCCGTTCGCCGCCTCCACGCATAGCGCGATCACCCGTCTATGCTCGTTATCGTGGAGCGCTGGAGATTCGCCGGTAGTGCCGCACGGAACCAAGCCTTGCGTGCCCTGTCCGACCTGCCACGATACCAGCTCCTGAAATGCGCTCTCGTCGACGCCTCCGTTTTGGAACGGCGTGACCAGCGCAACGAGCGATCCCTTAAACATCGTTTCCTCCCGGATGGCAGCCTCGGCAAGCCACGATAGTCTTCGTGAGCGCGGGCTTCAACATTGCCGGTGGCAGACCGACCCCACCGTGCATCGTCGCCGACGCTTGCCCCTCCTGACGAAACCCCTTAATGACTTTTGCCTGATCTATGACCCGGCAAGGAAGGGGGGCCAACCTTGCCCTCGTTAAATAGCTTGGTGCTGTCCTTCGTCTTGGCGCTCGCCGCCGCCGGCGCGGCGCAGGCTCAAGGGCTCTCCGACACCGATTTCGGCGCGACCCGTGCAGTGCTCGCCGCTGCGCAAGCGGGCGATTGGAACCGGGCCTACGCCGATGCCGCTCCGATTAAAGACCCGCTCCCGCTCAAGATGCTGCGCTGGCTCGATTACGCCAGCCCCGGTGCCCCTGGGCGCTTTGTCGACATCGCCGACTTCATCGAAAAGAACTCGGATTGGCCGCACCAAAAAGCGCTTCGAAAGCACGCCGAGGAAGCCCTGTCCGGTGAAACCGACGCGGTCGCTGGTGACTGGCTAAAGCGGTATCCGCCGCTTACCGCCGCTGGACAGGTCCGCGCGGCCGAAATTCTGCTGAACGCGGGCGATCTCGCCGGCGGAACGGCGGCACTGCGCCGGGCTTGGGTCGACGCCGATTTCAACGCGCTCGACGAGAAAAGCTTTCTCTCCAAGCATTCCACCGCAATCCGCGCGGAGGACGACAAAAGGCGGCTCGACCGCCTGTTGTGGGATGAGAAGACCGAGGCGGCTCGGCGCTTGCTGGTACGAGTGCCGCCGGACTACCGGGCTTTGGCCGAAGCGCGACTGGCGCTTAACCTGCAAGTCCCTGCCGCCGGCATGCTCGTCGCCCACGTTCCGGCTCCGTTGCGCACGGATTCCGGGCTCCTCTACTCGGAAGTGCGCTGGCAGCGGGAGCGGGATATGACCGACACCGCGGTCGCGATTTTCCAGGCCAACCCGGGTGACCCGCTGCGGCCCGCGGCATGGTGGCATGAGCGTCAGATCATCGCCCGGCGGGTGCTCGCCTCCGGAAACGCCGATCTCGCCTACCGCATCGCCGGGCAGCATGGTGTGCTCGAAGGCAACGCGTACTCCGACGCCGAGTTTCTGCTGGGCTATATCGCGCTGCGTTATATGAAACAGCCCTCGCTCGCCTTTGACCATTTCTCGCGAGTCCTGACCCGTGCGACACGCCCTATGCCAAGGCGCGCGCCGGGTATTGGGGAGGGCGCGCGGCCGAGGTCGAGGCGAAATCCGATTTGGCGCGGAAATGGTACGCCGCCGGAGCCGAGCATATGGCCACATTTTACGGCCAGCTCGCCGCTCATCAGCTCGGCGACGACGCGCCGCCGCACCCGGTTCCCGAACCCGTCCCGACAGCGGCAGAGCGTGCCGATTTCAACAGCGATGAGGTCGTGCGCGCCACGCAGATCTTTTTTGTGCTCGGCGATCGTGCGCATAGCAAGGCATTCCTACTGCATTTGGCGGACAGCGCCAACAACCCGACCCAATTCGCCATGCTCGCCGCCTTGGCCGAGCAGTACGGGCGCATCGATCTGGCGATAGCGGTGGCCAAGCGCGCGATTGTGGCCGGCACGCCGCTAATGATCCACGGCTATCCGACGGTCGCGCTGCCCAGCGGCGGCAATACCGAACCCGCGCTCCTCTTCGCGATCGTGCGTCAGGAAAGCGCGTTTGAGCCTGACGCGCTGAGCCCCGCCGGGGCGCGCGGACTGATGCAATTAATGCCGGCGACGGCGAGCTTTATCGCCAACAATCTGCAATTGCCGTTATCGATCCCTAGGCTGACCACTGACGGCCTTTACAATGTCACCCTCGGACGTGGCTACCTAGAACACTTGATCGATGATTTCGGCGGGTCCTACGCGCTGGCGATCGCTTCCTACAATGCTGGCCCCGGTCGGGTTCGACAGTGGCTTGCCGAGTATGGCGACCCCCGCGGCGGCAACATCGACATGGTCGACTGGATCGAAACCATCCCGATCGACGAGACACGGCTTTACGTGCAGCGCGTGCTGGAAAACTTGCAGGTTTATCGCGGGCAAGTCGGCCGCAACTCGGCGTTTTCGCTGGTCAGCGATCTTGCCCGCTGAGCGCCATACGCTCGGCGCACAGAACGCAACAGGAAAGGTTTTCAATGTTGCCTAGTGATGCGAATTTGGGGCTTGGTATGCGCTCTCTCTTCCGTCATGCCCGCAAAAGCGGGCACCCAGGGCAGCTAACACCGTACCAACGGCACCTGGCCCCCCGCTCTCGCAGAGGCGACGAGGAAGAGAAACCGGGAACCACCTGTCTGGTTCATGCCACTAGATTGTTGGGGATGACGCTGCCAGCGCTGGTCTCGGCAGCGCTTCTTCTGGCGCCGGTGCCATCCTCTGCGCAAACCGTTAAGATCGGGATGATCAACAGCTTTACCGGGCTTGTGGCCCAGCCCGCGGACCAGGGGCAGAAAGGCACCGATCTCTATGTCAAGGAGCATGAGAAGGACCTGCCGCCGGGCGTCAAGATCGAGATCTTGAAGCGTGATGACACCTCCAACCCGGAGGTTGGCAAACGGCTGGCGCAGGAATTGATCACCCGCGATCACGTCCAGCTGCTGACTGGCATCATCCTCTCGCCGGTCGCCGCCGCGGTGGCGCCGCTGACCAAGGAGGCGAAAGTGCCGCTCGTGCTCAGCTACGCCGCCGCCGGCGTCTCCATCCCACGGATCTCGCCCTATGTCGTGCGCGTCACCTTTACCCTTTGGCAAGAATCCTACCCGATGGGCAAATGGGCCGCCGAGCAGGGCTGGAAGACGGGCTACACCGCGGTCACTGACTTTATCGCCGGCCATGATGCCGAGGCGGCCTTTACCAAGTCCTTCACCGATGCCGGGGGCAAGATCATCGGCGCCGACCGGTTTCCGCTGGCCAACCCCGATTTCACTCCGTTTGTCCACCGCATCAAGGACGCCAAGCCCGACGTCGCCTTTATCTTCGTGCCCGCCGGCACTCAGGCCACGGCGATGATGCGGGCGATCAACGATCTTGGCCTGCGCGAAGCCGGCATCAAGATCGCCGCGCCGCAGGACCTGCTGTCCGATGAGGAGTTGCCGAACATGGGCGATATACCGCTCGGCCTGATTACCTCCGGCACCTATTCGGTCGCGGGCAAGCGGCCGGCCAACGAGGCCTTTCTCGCGGCCTGGAAGCGCGCATACGGCGACAAGGCCATTCCCGATTTCTTCTCGGTCGACGGCTGGGACGGCATGGCGATGATCTTTGACCTGATTAAGGCGACCAAGGGCAGCTTCACCGCCGACGAGGCGATGACGTTTTTCAAGAACTGGAAAAATCCCGATAGCCCGCGCGGGCCGATCATGATCGACTCCGCGACCCGCGACATAATCCAGAACGTCTATATCCGGCGCGTCGAGAAGGTTGACGGCAAGCTCGCCAATGTCGAGATCGCCACGATCCCGATGGTCAAGGACCCTTGGAAGGAGCTGAATCCACCAAAATAATCTCACTCTGGGCGCGTTCGGGGCCATGGGCGACATTCTCTCCGCCGCGGTCGACATCGCCTTTAACGGCCTTGCCTTTGCGATGGTGCTCTACCTGATCTCGGTTGGGCTGTCGGTGACGATGGGGCTGATGGGTTTCGTCAATCTGGCGCACGGCGTCTTCGCCATGGCCGGCGGCTATGTGGTGACGAGCCTAATGAAGCAGTGGGGCGCGCCGTTCCCGTTGGCGTTGATCGGCGCGGCGCTGACGGTGGCCGCGGCGAGCGTCCCCATAGAGCGGTTGCTCTACCGGCGGTTCTACGGCGGCGACGAGCTCGACCAGGTGCTGTTGACCATCGGTCTCGCCTTCATGTCGGTGGCCGGGGCCACCTATATTTGGGGACCGCTGCAGCAGCCTCTGCAGCCGCCGCAATGGCTGAGCGGCCCGGTCGATCTCGGGTTCCGCAGCTTTCCTGCCTATCGCAGCTTTCTGATCCTATGCGGCGCGGTCTTGGTGACGGTGTTATGGCTCGCGGTCGAGCGTACCCTCTTTGGCGCCCGGTTGCGCGCCGCCGTCGACAATTCGCGGATGGCCCAATCGGTCGGCATCGACACCTCGCGCCTGTTCATGGTGACCTTTGCTCTCGGCAGCGGGCTCGCCGGCTTGGGCGGCGCGCTGGGTGCCGACCTGTTGGCCGTCAATCCCGGCTATGCGCTGCAGAACCTGATCTATTTCCTGATCGTCGTCGCCGTCGGTGGGCTCGGCAGCATCCGCGGGCCGTTTTTTGCCGCACTCCTGGTCGGCGTCGCCGATACCACCTCCAAATATCTGGTGCCCGAATTCGGCGCTTTTTTCATTTATGCGCTAACCTTGGTGGTGCTGTTGTGGCGGCCGCGCGGCCTGTTTGGTCGGGCTTGATGCCCGATCTCGGCGCGATCGACATCCTTGCCCGGCGCCACAGTTACCATCCGTTCGAAGCTGTTCCGTGGCTGGCGGCGCTTGCTGCCTACTTTGCCTTCCCCTCCTATCTGCCGTTGGGCGCCCAAATCCTAGCAACGATCCCCTTCGCGCTCTCGGCCGATCTGGTCCTCGGCTATGCCGGGATCGTCACGTTGGGCCAGGCCGCGTTTTTCGGCACCGGCGCCTACACCGCCGGGCTTCTTGCCGCCCACGGCTGGGGCGAGCCCATCACCGGACTATTCGCAGCGGCGGCGGCGGCAGCGCTGATCGGGTTGTTGTCGGGCCTGGTGATCCTGCGCACGACGGGGCTGACCTTGTTGATGCTGACCCTGGTTGTCGCCTCGATCCTCTATGAGGCGGTCAACAAAGCGAGCTGGTTGACTGGCGGCGACGACGGGCTGCAAGGGATGCAGGTCTGGTCGATCTTCGGCCGCTACCCCTTCGACCTATTCGGCCGAACCGCCTATTTCTATTGCTTGATTGTGCTGTTCCTGTGCTGGTTGGCGACGCGGCGGCTCGTCCATTCACCGTTCGGCCGCTCGCTCGTCGGCATCCGGGAAAATATCCGGCGCATGCACGCGATCGGCGCGCCGGTCGAGCGCCGGCTCCTCATCGTCTACACGATATCGGCGGCGCTCGCCGGGATCTCCGGCGCGCTGATCGCGCAGACGACCGGGTTCGTCGGTCTGACCTTTCTCAGCTTCGACCGCTCCGGCAGCGTGCTGATCATGCTGATCATCGGCGGCGTCGGCCGGCTCTATGGCGCATTCATCGGCGTACCGCTCTATATGATCGCGCAGGACCGCTTTTCGACAGTCGAGCCGGTCTATTGGTATTTCTGGATCGGCCTGTTGATGGTTTTGCTCGTGGTCTTCGTCCGCGGCGGCGTGCTGGGCTTGGCCGCAGCGATTGCCGTCGCGGGGCGAACCCGGGCGATGAGCCCGCCGGCGCTCGAAACCCGCGGACTGACCAAGAGCTTCGGCGCCTTGACGGTGGCAAATGCTATCGACTTCGGCCTGGAGCGTGGTGCGAGGCATGCGCTGATCGGGCCGAACGGCGCCGGTAAGACCAGCTTTGTCAATCTGGTCACCGGTGCATTGCCGCCGAATGCCGGGCAGATCCTGATCGACGGCGCCGACATCACCGGATTGCCGCAGGCCGCGCGGGTCAAGCGCGGCCTCGTCCGCACCTTTCAGATCACCGCGCTATTCCGCCGCCTGAGCGTGCTCGAAAACGTGGTCCTGGCGGTCCGCGAGCGACAAGAGATCGCCGGCGATCTGTTCCGCCCGGCCGGGTATCACCGCGCCGCAATCGAGGAAGCCTTTGCGGTGATCGAGCGGATGGGGCTGGCCGATGCCGCGGCGCGGCCGGTCGCGATGCTCGCCTATGGGCGTCAACGGCTGATCGAGATCGCGGTGGCGCTCGCCCTCGCCCCCAAGGTGCTGCTGCTCGACGAGCCGGCGGCTGGGGTCCCCTCGGGCGAGACCGGCCGGATCATCGCGGCGATCGAAAGCCTGCCGCCTGATATCGCCGTCCTGATCATCGACCACGACATGGATCTGGTCTTCCGCCTGGCGCAACGGATTACCGTGCTGGTGCAAGGGAGCGTGCTGGTCGAAGGCCCGCCACAGACGATCAGCGCCGACCCGCGGGTGCGCCAGGTCTATCTCGGCGAGCGCGGTCCGGCGTGACTGTGTCTGCCGATCTCATCCTCGACGGGGTCTCCGCCGGCTATGGCGACACGATCGTGCTCGAAGGGATCGCGCTCGGCCTGCCGCCGAGTGGAACCTTGGCCTTGCTCGGCCGCAACGGGGTCGGCAAGACGACCCTGCTGGCAACGATCATGGGCCACACGCGGCTGCGCGCGGGCTCGATCCGCTTTGCCGGGCGTGAGATCGCGGCATTGCCGCCGTTTCGCCGGGCGCGGCTCGGCATCGGGTTCGTGCCGCAGGAGCGCGAGATTTTTCCCTCTCTGACCGTCGCGGAAAACCTGTTGGTGGCTGCGCGCCCGGGGCGGTGGTCGGCATCACGTGTCTATGAATTCCTTCCCGCGCTCGCCGAGCGCTGCCATCACCGCGGTAACCAGCTTTCAGGCGGCGAGCAGCAGATGCTGGCGATCGCCCGGGCGCTGATCGGCAACCCGTCGCTGTTGCTGATGGACGAGCCGCTGGAAGGGCTGGCGCCGGTCATCATCGATGCCCTCCTCGCCGGGCTCGACCGCCTCAAACGGGAGGACGATCTGGCGCTGGTGCTGGTTGAACAGCACGCTCGCCTTGCGCTCGAGCTGGCGCAAGACGCGATCGTCCTCGACCGCGCCGCCATCGTCTTCTCCGGCTCAAGCCGGGCGCTGCTCGACGACCCGGACCAGCTCGCTGCGCTGATGGGCGTGGCCGCGCGGCGCCAGTAAGACTTGATGACCGGCGAGGCTACTCCGCCGCAGCCCTCGCCGGCTCGACGAACTGCGAGACCCATTTGTTTCGGCGCCTCAGGCCGTCGCGATACATGGCCTCGAATTCGGCCGGCTCGAAGGAATGGGTCGATGGCCGGCTCATTAACGCTTCGCCCCATGCCTTGAGGTGCGGGAACTTCTCGATGTGGCCGAGCTTTTTGACCCGGTCCAGGAAGAAATAGCGCTGCAGAAATGGCGCGTAGGCGGCATCCACCAGCGAGTACTTCGCGCCATTAAAAAACGGGCCACGGCCCTGCTTTTCAAGCGCCTTTTCGAGCCGCTCGAAAGCGACCGGGATACCGGCCGCTGCCTTATTGTACTCGTCTTCGGTATCGGCGTAGGCGGTTGCGGTCACGACGCTGGCAAAGGTCGGTACATAATCGGTCCAGGCCCGGTTCAGTGCACGCTCGATCGGGTCCTCGGGATGCAGCCGCGGCGCGATGGTTTCGTCCAAATACTCGTTAATGGCGTTCGATTCGAACAGCGACACGCGATTATCGATGCTCAGCGCCGGCACTTTCTTGTGGGGCGAGATGGCAAGGAACCAATCGGGCCGATTGTCAGGCTCAATATGGCGCAACTCGAATTCGGTATTCTTTTCGCGAAACACGATAGCCGAGCGTTGCACCCACGGGCAGGTCTTGAAGCTGACCAGCATGTATTTTGGCACGGCGTCCTCCTATCCTGATGTGGATTTTACAGCATCGCACACCGGCAACGCCGGTTTAAGCACAAAACGAGATTTCGGCGTCTCCTCCCCCACACGGTACCTAGCGGTATATGGTGGGCGCAGTGTCAGCCCAGCCACGCGACGAATGCCCGGCCTCTCAACACCGATCTCACCACTCGATCTCGTCGCGCACGTCATACAGGTGGCGCTGACGCCGGTTTTCCTGTTGTCCGGCATCGCAACCCTGCTGAACGTATTCTCGACCAGGCTCGCGCGCGTCGCCGATCTGATCGCGAAGGCGACGGACGGGGGTGACGTGGCCGACATCGCGGAACTGGGCGTGTACCTGTCGCATCTGCGCCGGCGATCTCTCGCGCTCGATGTTGCCGTAGTACTTGGCGCTGTCGCTGGCGCCCTTACCTGCGCCTCGGTGCTAACCCTCTTCGTCGGTGCCTTGAAAGAAGCGACTGTCGCCTCGGTGCTGTTCACAACATTTGGGCTCGCCGTGATCTGCACGATCGGTGCAATCGGCGCTTTCACGGCGGAAATGCTGATGGCCGGCAGCGGTATGCGTGCCGAAGTCGCCGCCGCCCACCGGTCCTCCCAGCCACGCTGACCCTTGACAGCTTTCGCGGGTGCATGAGCTGCCGTACCGCCCGTAGCAGGTTGGGATCGCGTTGCTCATGCGGTCCGGGTGGCCCGCCAACGGCCCGGGCCAAATTGGCTACGGTTGACAATGCCGTAGTTCTGGTCGCTGGCGGCGCCGAGTACGGCGGTTCCGCTCATCTCGCCGTCTCGAACCTCACCTTCGAAAAGGTAAGAGATCGTGCTCCCCTCGTAGCGTGAAGTGAACGAGAATTGCACGAGAGTGCCGTCGAGCCAACCTTGGACCGGACCTTCGAACTGGGCCGAGCGGTGATGGCCGGCAAGCTCGGGGCCGTGCTGTTCAATCGCGAGCCGGTGGACCCGCCCGCCCTGCAAAAAATCGACACACAGCTCCCACGCGCCGGCCAATTCGACCGCCGGAGCACGTACGATCAGTGGCTCGGCCGCGCTGGCCGAGCGCAAAACCGCCGCGATAGTCTCGCCCACCTGCTCTGCCTCGCCGGGCTGCAGTTGGAACGGGTCGATCGCGATCCCGTCCTCGGTCGCCGAATTATCGTCGAGCATGATGCGGGGCTCGCCGTCGAGCACAAGCTGGCGCAGCCCGAGCCCGTCAATCGGGTAATGCCAGCGGTCCCAGGAGATCGACAACCGCGGCACGAGGTCGACGCCGACAGGCTCGATAATCTCGCTCCGAACCCTCGGCACCCGTCCGACCCGCTCGGCGATGACCGCGCAATCATCGTACCATCGCTGCCGCTCAGCCGCGCTGTCACGCTCTTCGAACCAGTACTCGACCGCGGTCAGCACGCCGATAATGTCCTCTTTCGAAACTTTCATCGGGCGGCCTAGCGCTTGGTGCGGCGAGGCGTTGCGCCAGGCCGCCTCGACCAAAGGCTTGGACCCGAGCAAAAGCCCACTGGTCTGCGGGCCACGCAGAAACTTGCCGCCGCTGTAGACGACCAGATCGGCGCCACGCACCAGCCATGGGCTCGGGCGTTCGAGATGCTCGGAGGCGGCGTCGACCATGATCGGAATGCCGCGCGGCTTGACCACGGCAGCGATCTCCTCGAGCCGAACGCCCGTCAGATGCTCCTGCTTGCCGAGCAACACGACCATCGCCACCGGCTGGTCGAGCGCCCGGTCGAGGTCTTCGCGGGTGTCGATTTCGACAATATGGCAGCCGATCATCCGCACCGCTTGGTCATAAGCGAAACGTTGCCTGCTCGGGATGATAACCCGGTTGACCATGCCCTCGGTGAAAGGCAGGCGAAGTATCTTGATCGGATCGTTGCCGGCCACGCACGCCGCCGTGGCCAGCGCCACTGCGGCAGCGCTGCCGCAGGTGACGATGCCCCATTCGGCCCCAGTCAGCTCAGCCAGCCGCCTTCCGGCCGCCTCCATCAACTCGTCGAGATTGACGAACTGGTGTGATGCCGCGGCCATCGCGTCGCGGACCTGAGGCAGCATCAGGCTACCGCCATGCAGCGTGCGGACGCTGCAGCAATTGATGAACGGCCGCACGCCGAGCGCGAGGTACGGGTTGATGTTGCTGATCATGACGCCTCCGACAGCGATCGGTCCCCACTATAACGACCGATGCGGCGAAGGAAGCGGAGTGATTCGCCTTTCCAGGCGTTCTCTTCGATGATTCGCTCCGGCGCATATTTCATTTCGAGGGAAGCAGCGGTTATGGCGGAAAAACAGGAAACAGACGAACACTCGGGCGGCGATGGCGGCAAGAGTGGGCTCGGCTTTGGCCAGGCGAGCGATGCGGTGGAAAAACTGCGTTCGGTCGTCGACCAAGCGTCACGGTCCATCCGCGACCTGACGCAAGCAAGCGAACAGTGGGCACAGACGGCTCAGGAGCGCGCGTCCGAGATGGCGAAGGAGTTGCGCACGCAAGGCGAGCGTGCGGTCGGCACCGTCTCGCAGCAAGTCGAGCATAACCCGCTGGCCAGTCTGGCGGTTGCTTTTGCGGTGGGCTTTCTGGTCGCGAGCTTGGTCCGCCGCTGAGCCGGGCAGCGGCGGGTTGCTGGCTTTGTTGATCTAGGCGCAGCTAGCCCTTATTTCGTGGCGCGTGACCGCCGCCTCGCGCCAAACGCCAGATACGCACAGGGAGAGAGGGCTCGTCCTCTTATCTGGGGGACAGGACTTCGACCACCTGCCTCGCCTGGGCACTCGAGCGCTTTGCCGAGGTCGAAACGATCGGCTTTGATTATGGGCAGCGCCACCGCGTCGAGCTTGATTGCCGCATCGCGGTGATGGCGCGCCTGCGCCGCGAATTTCCGGACTGGGCCGCGCGGCTCGGGCAGGATCATCTCGTCGACTGCGGTGTGCTTGGCCACATCAGCGACACCGCGCTGACCCGCAACACCGCGATCGCCTTCGACAAAACCGGGCTGCCGAACACCTTTGTCCCCGGCCGCAACCTGATGTTTTTCGTGTTGGCCGCGGCGGTCGGGTATCGCCGCGGCGCGCGCCATCTCGTCGGCGGCATGTGCGAGACCGATTACTCGGGCTATCCCGACTGCCGCGACGACACGTTGAAAGCATTGCAGGCAACCCTGTCGCTCGGCATGGATCATCGCTTTGTGATCCACACGCCGCTGATGTGGCTCGACAAGAAAGCGACCTGGACGCTCGCCCATGATCTCGGCAGCGACGCCCTAGTAACCCTGATCCGTGACGAGACCCACAGTTGCTATCTCGGTGACCGCGCGCATAGCCACGATTGGGGCAATGGCTGCGGTCAGTGCCCAGCCTGCGTCATACGGCAGGCGGGTTGGGAGGGCTTTGCCGCCGCGCAGGCGACATGCAGCGAGACCTGAAGCGGATCAACTCTCACATCGCGGCCGCTGCCTATCCGGTTCTCGAAAAACGCGGCGAACTGCTGCCGAGCCGGCTAAGGCAAGACGGTTGATCTCCCGCGCGCGCTCAGCCCGCCGGATTCGAGGTAAAGTGCTGCACCGCCACATTGACGCGGCCTCGGGTCGTCCATAAGTTCCGGCGCGGGATCCGGCCCCCTGATGGGCCGTCTCAATTAATGAAGGACTATGAGGATTGGCGTGATGAAGCCGACGCGGCGCCCGCGCAACCCCTGTTTTTCATCCGGCCCCTGCGCCAAGCGTCCGGGGTGGTCCCCGGCGGCGCTGGAGGGGCGCTGGTCGGCCGCTCGCACCGCTCCGGTATTGGCAAGGCCCGGATTGTTGAGGTGGTCGACCGCTCGCGCGCGATCCTTGGCGTCCCCGCCGATTGGCAGGTTGGTGTCGTAGCGGCCTCTGATACCGGTGCCGTCGAGATCGCGATGTGGTCGCTGCTGGGCGCGCGCGGTGTCGACATGCTGGCTTGGGAGAATTTCGGAGAAGGCTGGGTCGAGGACGTCAGACAGCTGAAGCTTGCTGATGTACGCGTCCTGCACGCGCCTTACGGCAGGCTTCCCGATCTTCACGCGGTCGATTCGGAGCGTGATGTCGTCTTTCCCTGGAACGGCACGACCTCGGGAGTGCGAATCCCGAACGGCGATTGGATCGCTGAGGACCGCAAGGGGCTGACGATCTGCGACGCGACCTCCGCGGTCTTTGCGATGCGGCTCCCTTGGGAAAAGCTCGATGTCGTGACCTGGTCGTGGCAGAAGGCGCTGGGCGGCGAGGCGGCGCACGGCATGCTGGCGCTGTCGCCGCGCGCGGTCGAGCGGCTCGAAAGCTACACCCCGCCCTGGCCTTTGCCGAAACTCTTCCGGCTGACCTCGAAGGGAAAATTAATCAAGGGTGTCTTCCAAGGAGAGACGATCAACACGCCATCGATGCTGTGCGTCGAAGACGCGATCGAACTCGCTAGGGTGGGCGGAATCGGTTGGCGGACTAGACGGGCTGATCGCCCGCTCGGAAAAAAACCTCTCGGTCGTTACCGCCTGGGCCGAGCGCACGCCCTGGATCGAGTTCCTGGCGGAAGACCCGGCCACAATCTCCTGCACCTCGCCGCAGCTCAAAATCGTCGAGCCGTGGTTTACCGCACTGTCGCCCGATGATCGGTTTCAGACCGTGCGAACGATGACGGCGCGGCTCGAAAAAGAGCACGCCGCCTACGACATCGCCAGCCATCGCGCCTCGCCGCCGGGGATCCGCATCTGGACCGGGGCCACGGTCGAGGCCGCTGATGTCGAAGCCTTGATGCCCTGGCTCGATTGGGCCTGGGAGGAACAGCGCCAAGCAGCAAAAGCAGCTTAATCTAAAACCAGACGGTGAGACAGAAAGTCAGGTCGAGTGAAACAAGTGGCGCGTCAATAACCTCTCTCCGCGTCTCACCACGTGTTTGGCGAATATCAGTTGGAGCATCGTAAATGCCAAAGGTTTTGATTTCCGATGATTTGAGCCCGCGTGCGGCGGAGATCCTCGCCGCGCGCGGGATCGAAGTCGACATGCTGCCGGGTATTACCGCCGAGGAGTTGAAAACCCGGATTGCCGGATATGACGGGCTCGCGGTGCGTTCGGCAACCAAAGTCACTGCCGAACTGCTCGGCCGCGCGCCCAAGCTTAAGATCATCGGCCGCGCCGGTATCGGTGTCGACAACATTGACGTGACCGCCGCGACGCAGCGCGGCGTCGTTGTCATGAACACCCCTTACGGCAACTCGACAACCGCGGCCGAGCATGCGATTGCGATGCTGTTCGCGCTGTGCCGCGAAATCCCGGCCGCCGACCGGTCGACCCAAGCCGGCAAATGGGAGAAATCGCGCTTTATGGGCGTCGAGTTGACGAGCAAGACGCTCGGCGTCGTCGGCTGCGGCAATGTCGGCGCCAGCGTCGCGGTGCGTGCTCTCGGGCTGCGCATGAAAGTGGTCGCCTACGACCCGTTCCTATCCGCTGAGCGAGCGATCGATCTTGGGGTCGAAAAGGTGTCGTTCGACGAATTGCTGTCGCGCGCGGATTTCGTGACCTTGCACACGCCCCTGACCGACGCGACGAAAAACATGATCGACGCCGCAGCACTCGCCAAGATGAAGCGGGGGGTGCGGCTGGTCAATTGCGCGCGCGGCGGTCTCGTCGTCGAGGAGGATCTCGCCGCCGCTCTCGACAGCGGCCATGTCGCCGGTGCCGCGATCGACGTTTTTGTCGAGGAGCCGGCGCGCAAGAACCCGCTGTTTGGCCGCGACAACGTCGTCGCTACCCCGCATCTGGGCGCTGCCACGACCGAGGCGCAGGAGAACGTCGCGGTCCAGATCGCCGAGCAGTTGGCGGATTTTCTGCTGACCGGCGCCGTCGCCAACGCGGTCAACATGCCCTCGCTGACCGCCGAGGAAGCCAACCGGATCAGGCCTTACATCGCCCTCGCCGAGCAGCTCGGCAGCTTTGCCGGCCAGCTGACCGAGAGCGGCATTACCGCGGTCTCGGTCGAATACGAAGGGGCGATCGCCGAGCTCAACGTCAAGCCGTTGACCGCGATCGCGCTGACCGCACTGCTGGCGCCCCAGCTCGCCAGCGTCAACATGGTCAGCGCACCGGTCATTTGCCGCGACCGCGATATTCGCGTCAGCGAGACCCGCCGCGCCGAGCCCGGCGATTACCAGACCCTGATCCGGGTTGTGGTGACGCCGAATGGACCGCTTGCCGAACGCCGGCCGCGTGAGGTTTCCGGCACGTTGTTCGGCGGCGACAAGCCGCGCCTCGTCTCGGTCGAGGACATCCCGCTCGAAGCTGAGCTCGGCGGCAACATGCTGTTTGTGCGCAATCTCGACAAGCCGGGCTTTATTGGTGCGCTGGGCCAGACCATGGGAGCCGCGTCGGTCAATATCGCGACCTTCCACCTCGGCCGCACCGCGCCGGGCCAGGACGCGATCTGCCTTGTCGAGGTCGATCAGCCGATTTCGGCGGCGACCCTCGATACCGTGCGCGGCCTGCCCAATGTGATCCAGGTCAAATCGCTGCGGTTCTAGGCCAGAGGCCCTCTCGTTTCTCCGTGTGCCGCGCACCGGGGTAGTGCAAACTCATGCGATGAGTGACGCTCCGCACCCGGCCTTGCTGCCGACCGGCATGCACGATCTACTGCCTCCCGAGGCCGAGATCGAGGCGCAGGTCGTCTCCAAGCTGATGGCAACGCTCGCCGCACATGGATATCAGCGGGTCAAGCCGCCGCTCGTCGAGTTCGAGGAGACGTTGCTCTCCGGCGCCGGCGCGGCGATGGCGACCGCGACCTTCCGCACGATGGACCCGGGCTCGCACCGCATGGTCGCGATGCGCGCCGACATGACCCCGCAGATCGCACGCATCGCCGCCACCCGGCTCGGCAACGCGCCGCGGCCCTTGAGACTGAGCTACGCCGGCCAGGTATTACGAGTCAAAGGCTCGGAGATTCGACCTGAGCGGCAGATCGGGCAAGTCGGGGCCGAACTGATTGGGGCCGCGGGGCCGGTCGCGGATGTCGAGGCGATTGCGATCGCCGGCGAGGCGCTCGAGGCGCTCGGCGTGCCCCATCTTTCGGTAGACATTACTTTGCCGACATTGGTGGCCGCGGTAACCGAGGCCTTTGCGATTCCCGACCGGCAAACGGGGGCATTGCGTGCCGCGCTCGACCATAAGGACGCGGCTGCAGTCGCGGCGACGGCCGGGGAAGCAGGGGAGCTGCTGGGTCAGCTGCTCGCGGCTGCCGGTCCCGCAGCGGCTGCGCTCGCCGCCCTCGATCATCTGAAGCTTCCGACGCGGGCGAGGGCCGAACAGTTGCGGCTCGGGGCCGTGCTCGACGGGCTCGCGGCCGCAGCTCCCGGGCTCAAGGTGACTGTCGACCCAGTCGAGAACCGCGGGTTCGAGTACCATACGGGGATCAGCTTTACTTTCTTCGCCGGTGGTGTCGCGGCGTGTGGCTCGGGCGGAGAGCTGGGTCGAGGCGGTCGCTACCAGGCCGGCGATCCGGCCGCGCTGGAGCCTGCTACCGGCTTCACGCTTTATACCGACACGATCCTTCGGACTTTGCCCGATGGCCCGTTATCGCGTCGGCTGTTGCTGCCGCTCGGCACCGACCGCGGCCATGCCCATATTTTGCGCGAGCGGGGATGGATCACCGTCTCCGCCCTCGAGCCGACCGCCGATTGGCGGGCCGAGGCGCGTCGTCTCGGCTGCACTCATGTTCTTGTGGACGGTGAGCCGCAAGGGCTCGGCTAAAGGAGGTGCTCGATGGGCAATGTCGCCGTCGTCGGCGCCCAATGGGGCGACGAGGGCAAGGGCAAGATCGTCGACTGGCTGTCCGAGCGCGCCGATGTCGTCGTGCGCTTTCAGGGCGGCGCCAATGCCGGCCACACGCTCGTCGTCGGCAATGTCGAATACAAGCTTAGCCTGTTGCCGTCGGGCGTGGTGCGCCCCGGCAAGCTGTCGATCATTGGCAACGGCGTCGTCGTCGATCCCTGGGCGCTGATCGCCGAGATCGATGTGATGCGCGTGAAGGGGCTGTCGATTTCGCCCGATACGCTGCGGCTGGCCGACAACGCCGCGCTGATCCTGCCCTCGCACGGCGCGGTCGAGCGCGCCCGCGAGGAACGGCGCGGCGAGAAGAAGCTCGGCACCACCGGGCGCGGCATCGGCCCGGCCTATGAGGACAAGGTCGGGCGCCGCGCCGTGCGGGTGTGCGACCTGGCCGACCCGCCCGCGCTCGAGGACCGGGTGGACGATCTCCTGCTGCATCATAACGCGCTGTTGCGCGGGCTCGACGCGCCGGAATTCGACCGCACCGAGCTGCTCGCTCCGCTGCGCGAGATCGCGCCCCAAGTGCTGCCCTATGCCGCGCCGGTGTGGCGGCTGCTGGACGAGGCGCGCCGCGCCGGCCGCCGCATCCTGTTCGAGGGGGCGCAGGGCGCGATGCTTGATGTCGACCACGGCACCTACCCTTACGTCACCTCGTCAAACACGGTCGCCGGCCAGGCCGCGGCCGGATCGGGGATCGCGCTCTCGGCGATCGGCTTCGTCCTCGGCATCACCAAGGCCTATACGACGCGAGTCGGTGCCGGCCCGTTCCCAACCGAGCTCAAAGACGCGATTGGCGAGACGCTCGGCGAGCGGGGCCGCGAATTCGGCGTCGTCACCGGGCGCAAACGGCGCTGCGGCTGGTTTGACGCGGTCGCGGTGCGGCAAGCGGTCAAGACCGGCGGCATCGACGGCATCGCGCTGACCAAGCTCGACGTGCTAGACGGCTTCGACGAGGTCAAGTTCTGCACCGCCTATCGATGCGGCGGTGAGACCTACGACTTTGTCCCGGCTGGGATGACCACGCAGGCGGGGCTCGAAGCGGTGTATGAAACCGCCGAAGGTTGGCGCGAGAGTACCCGAGGCGCACGCTCCTGGGCCGATTTGCCGGCAACCGCGATCAAATACATCCGCCGGCTGGAAGAGCTGATCGGCGCCCCGGTGGCGCTGCTCTCGACCAGCCCGGAGCGTGACGACACGGTGCTGGTGCGCGACCCTTTCGCCGATTGAGCGAGCGGAGGTTCTAGTCTAGTCAGCGTACGCCGCGTCCTTGGGACGCGGCTGGAGCCTTATGGGCAATACGAAGATGGTCGCGGATGTAGCCGTCGACATGGCTGGTGATCGTGTCGAGGCTATCGGCGAAATAATGGTCGGCTCCTGGGATCTTGCGAAAATCGATCTTGATATCGCGCTGGTGAGAAAGTTTCGTGACGAGCTTCTGCACCGAGTTCGATCGGCACCACCGAATCCTGGTCGCCCTGTAGGATCAGGCCCGACGACGGGCACGGGGCAAGAAAAGTAAAGTCGTAGATGTTCGCGGGCGGAGCGATAGCGATGAAGCTCTCGATCTCGGGCCGTCGCATTAATAGCTGCATACCGATCCAAGCCCCGAACGAAAAGCCGGCGACCCAGCAGGTTCCAGCATTGGGGTTGTAGGTCTGTAGCCAATCGAGCGCGGAGGCGGCGTCGGACAATTCTCCTTCGCCGCGGTCGAAGCTGCCCTGGCTGCGTCCCACGCCGCGAAAGTTGAAGCGCAGAGTGGAGAAGCCTTGGCGCACAAAGGACTGATACAGCGCATAGACGAGTTTGTTGTGCATCGTCCCGCCATGCTGCGGATGCGGGTGCAGCACGAGCGCCATCGCCGAGGTCGGTCCGCGGCTATGGTGATAGCGCGCCTCGATCCGGCCCTCCGGCCCATTGATAATTACGTCAGGCATGGGTGTTCCAGCTAAAATCCGCCAACCGATATCCGAGGATGCAGGTCGGTGACCAGCACATTGGGGTTGTTCCGTGCGTCCGCAATTCTTGATCAATTTTGTCGGACAATTATATGCTCGCTCAGGGCGCCCGCGCGGCAAAATCCGGAGCGGTCACGCTGCAGAGACGTTAATATAGTGATATCGATGCTGCTGAAAAACCTGCGCGACGAAATCGATGCGACGCTCGCCCGCGATCCCGCCGCGAGATCGCGGGTCGAGGTGGTCTTGTGCTACCCCGGATTTCATGCCATCGCTTTTCATCGCCTAGCGCACTGGCTGTGGCGCCGCGGCTGGCTGCTCGCCGGGCGGTTCGTATCGCATCTCGGGCGGATGCTGACTGGCATCGAGATTCACCCCGGGGCGCGCATTGGCAAGCGCCTATTTATCGATCACGGCATGGGGGTGGTGGTCGGCGAGACCGCCGAGATCGGCGACGATTGCACCTTCTATCAAGGTGTCACCCTCGGCGGCACCTCGTTGGCACGCGGCGCAAAGAGGCACCCGACGCTCGGTAACGATGTGATCGTCGGCTCGCATGCGCAGATCCTCGGCCCATTCCGCGTCGGGGATGGTGCGCGGATCGGGGCGCACGCGTTGGTTCAGGCAGAGGTGCCGGACGGTGCCAGGATGGTCGGTGTCCGGGCGCGTCCGCTGGGCGCTAGTTCGCCGCAACCGCTGTCCGAGCCGGTGTTTCAACCCTACGGCATTTGCGAGAACATTCCCGATCCGATTGCTCGCGCGCTCAATGGCCTGCTTGACGAGGTCACGAACCTGCGCGGGCGTTTGGCCGAACTCGAGGGCAACCGGTCGCGAACTGACCCCGATAGCATTACGGGTGTCGAAGCGTCAAAACCTCGTCTCGGGAACGGCGCCATCGAGAGCGAGCGCGTCTCCTGAGGACCGCATCATGAGGCTCAGCACCAAGGGGCGCTATGCGGTGATGGCGATGGTGAATCTCGCCCAGCACAGCGGCGGCGATCCGGTCTCGCTCGCCGAGATCGCCGAGCGCCAGGAGATTTCGCTGTCCTACCTCGAACAACTCTTTGCGATGCTGCGCAAGCGCGGGCTGGTAAAGAGCGTACGCGGACCTGGCGGGGGCTATCTCCTCGCCAACAACCGCAGCGAGACTCGCGTTGCCGACATTATCCTGGCGGTCGACGAGCCGATCCGCGCGACACGCTGCGCCCCCGGTGCGCCGGTCGGCTGCCGCGGCAACCGCACGCGCTGCTTGACCCATGATTTGTGGGAGGAACTGGGCAATCAGATCCACCTCTTCCTGAGTTCGGTCTCGCTCGCCGACGTCTGCGAGCACCGCGTGCTGGGAACCAGCGGCCGCATCCACTGCGAAGCCTTTCGGGGCGCTACCGTTACCATGGGATCGTGACGGATAGCGCTGTGCTAGGCCCCGAGACCTATCTCGATTGGAATGCCACCGCACCGCTCCGGCCTGAGGCGGCGGCGGCTATGACCGCGGCGCTGAGGCATTGCGGCAACCCTTCCTCGGTGCATCGCTGGGGCCGTGCGGTCCGGGCGACGGTGGAGCGGGCGCGGACCGCGGTAGCGGCGTTGGTCGGCGCGCCGGCCGAAGCCGTGGTTTTCGTCAGCGGTGGCACCGAGGCCAATCATCTGGCCATTCTCGGCGCCGGTCGGCGGCGTGTGCTGGTCTCGGCGGTCGAGCACGATTCGGTGCTGCAAGCGGCTCCTGCAGCCGAACAAATTCCGGTCGACCGAGAGGGCGTCGTCAGGCTCGACCTGCTCGATCTTATCCTTGGTAAAGAGCCGACGCCGGCGCTGGTATCAGTCATGATCGCCAACAACGAAACGGGCGTGATCCAGCCAGTGGCCGAAATCGCGACAGTGGCGCACGCCCACGGCGCTCTCTTTCATTGTGATGCCGTGCAGGCTGCCGGCAAGATTCCACTTGATGGTTTAGCCATTGGCGCCGATCTCGTTACCCTGTCGGCGCACAAGATCGGCGGCCCGCCGGGCGTCGGTGCGCTGCTCGCGCGCGCTGGGCTCGACCTGATGCCGCTCCTGCGTGGCGGCGGGCAGGAGCGCGGTCGCCGTGCCGGTACGGAAAACCTGTCGGGGATCGTCGGGTTCGCCGCCGCGGCCGCCGCCGCGGCCGAAATCGCGGTATACGATCGCGTCCGTGCATTGCGCGATGCTTTGGAGGCCGAGATTATAGCCGTAGCGCCGGAGGCGGTGGTCCTCGGCAACGCGGCGCCTCGATTGCCCAATACCACGGCGATCGCGATGCCCGGCACCGCCGCCGAGACGCAGGTGATCGCCCTCGATCTCGACGGCGTCATGGTCAGCGCCGGCGCCGCCTGTTCATCGGGCAAGGTCGGACCGAGCCATGTGCTGAACGCGATGGGGTTAGCGACCGATATCGCCGCCACGACGATCCGGGTCAGTCTCGGCTGGGCAACGACCGAGCGCGACGTAGAGTCGTTTCCTGCAATCCTGGACCGCACTTTACCGGCGCCGGCGCGGCTCCGCGGAAAAGGCACGCGCAGCATGAACCCGCCCCGCGTCCACGCACTGGCGCGCGACGGTGCCAACACGCCGCCGATCTACCTCGACAATCAATCGTCGACACGGGTCGATCCGCGCGTGCTCGAAGCGATGCTGCCCTATTTCACCGAGCATTTCGGCAACCCACACAGCACTAGTCACGCCTACGGTCGTGTTGCGGCCGAGGCCATCGAGCGAGCGCGGGCGGCGGTCGCGGCGCTGATCCGCGCCGATCCGCGCGAGATTGTATTCACCTCGGGCGCCACTGAATCGAACAACCTCGCGATCAAGGGTGCGGCGCACTTTGCCCGCGCCCATCCCCAAGTTGCCCAACCCCGCGACCACATCATCACCCTGGCTACCGAGCACAAATGCGTGCTCGAAAGCTGCGCGCAGCTCGAGCGCGAGGGGTTCGCGGTGACCTACCTACCGGTCGAGCCCGACGGTCTCCTCGCGCTCGAGAAGTTGGCGGCGGCACTGTCCGAGCGCACCTTGCTGGTCTCGATCATGGCAGCGCACAATGAGATCGGGGTGATCCAGCCGCTCGCCGATATCGGCGCATTGTGCCGCGGCAAGGGCGTATTGTTTCACAGCGACGCGGCGCAGGCCGCGGGCAAGATCCCGCTCGATGTCGAGGCGATGCATATCGATCTCATGTCGATCTCCGGCCACAAGATGTATGGGCCGAAGGGCGTCGGCGTTTTGTATGTCCGCCGACGGCCGCGTGTACGGCTGTTGCCGCTGATCGACGGCGGCGGGCAGGAGCGCGGGCTGCGCTCCGGCACCTTGCCGACGCCGCTTTGCGTGGCACTCGGTCGGGCGGCGGCGATTGCAGCTGCCGAAATGTCGGAGGAAACGGCGCGCCTGCGCGGCCTTCGCGACCGGCTATATCAGGGCTTGGCGCGTCGCGTCCCCGGGCTGGGCCTCAACGGGAACGCCGAGAACCGCCTCGCCGGCAACCTCAACTTGACCGTTCCGGGGATCGAAGCGCCGACGCTGATCGAGGCGTGCCCGGCGATCGCGATCTCGACCGGCTCCGCCTGCACCTCGGCAACCATCGAGCCGTCCTACGTGCTGCGCGCCCTCGGCCTTCCCGACACGCTCGCCAGCACCGCGATCCGGATCGGCCTCGGCCGGTTCAACACCGCAGCGGAGGTCGATTTCGCGATCGATGCGTTGGCCGACGCTGCAGCCAGGCTCGCGGGCGAGAATGGGGTGCGGCAGCGGAGCGGCGTACCTACATAACCACCGAGATCACGCGTTGGAGAAGCGGATGAGGGCGAGACAGCAGGCCTTGAAGGTGACCGACGCTGCAGCGCAGCGGATCCAAGCGCTGCTCGCCAAGCGCGGCAAGCCGTCGGCCGGGATCAGGATCGGGGTGCGGTCGCGCGGCTGCTCCGGCCTCAGCTACACGCTCGAATATGCCGATGAAAAGGGCAAGTTCGACGAGGTTGTCGAGGACAAGGGCGTCACGGTCCTGATCGACCCTAAAGCGGTAATGTTCATCCTTGGCACCGAGATGGATTACGTCGAGGAAAAGCTCCAGAACGGCTTCACCTTTCGCAACCCGAACGAAAAAGGCCGTTGCGGCTGCGGCGAATCCTTTCACGTCTGAGCTTCCAATTTCATCGGGTCCGTTCGCCGGATGTGGATGCCCGGTCCGGGCCGAGGCCTATAATCGCTGGAAGCCGAGCGAGGCCAGTGCGTGAAGCTGTTTCAAATAGAGGAGCCTGAGGGCGGGCCGACCGACCCGAGCGCTCCCGGTGCGGCGATCGGCATCGATGCGAGCGGTGCCGACATCGAGGTCGCAATGTCGGTCGGCGGCAACGCGGTGGTTCTTGCCGATCGCGAGGACTTTGAGCAATCGCTTCAGGTGCCGGCCGCGGACGGCACAGTGGCGGGATGGCAGCTGCTGCTCGAAGGAGCGCGGTTGCGGGCCGAGCGCGCGCTGGGCCGGCCGGTGACGCATGCCGTGATTGTCAGTTGCATATTACGGGATACACCCGCGGCTGCCTGCATCGAGGCGGCGGCGGAACAGGCCGGGCTCGCGGTTCTACGTCTTGCCGCCCCTACCGAGCTACCATCTGACGTGGCGCCAGCTTCGGCGGCGGCGGTCCTCGCTGAGGATTTGGCGCCGCGGCCAGGGTCGAGCACCGCATTGGGTGCGGATTTCACCTGATGCCTAAAATGGTCTTCATCGAGCGCGATGGGACGCACCGCGAGGTTGATGCCCCTCTTGGCTTGTCGGTGCTTGAAGTCGCCCATCGCCACGATATCGATATCGAGGGGGCTTGCGAAGGCTCGCTAGCCTGCTCGACCTGCCACGTCATCATCGACCCTGAGTGGTACGACCTGCTTAAGGAGGCAAGCGAGGACGAGGAGGACATGCTCGATCTCGCCTTCAACCTTAGCAAGACGTCCCGGCTTGGCTGCCAGGTCATCATTACCGAGGAGCTCGACGGCTTGACGGTGAGGCTGCCGGCGTCGACTCGCAACCTGTTGCCCGGCTGACGCGGCCGCTTGGCGCAATTGTGGACGGGCTCTTTTCACGGCTGGTCGCGGCTTCTGCCGAGGCGTGGAGCGCCTATACCAAACACGATTTCGTTCTGCTGCTCGCCCGGGGCGAGCTGCCGGAAGCCTGCTTCCAGCGCTATTTGATCCAGGACTATCTGTTTCTGATCCATTTCGCGCGCGCGTGGGGCCTGGCGATCTATAAATCAGACACTCTCGGCGAAATGCGCCGTGCGCAGCGGCTGGTCGCCGCGACGCTCGACGTCGAAATCGGCCTCCATGTCGATTATTGCCGTGGCTGGGGGCTGTCGGAAGCGGCAGTGATCGCCCAGCCCGAGGCGATGGAGACGATCGCCTACACCCGCTTTGTGCTCGATCGCGGCTCAGCCGGCGACCGGCTCGACCTTGAGACTGCGCTAGCCCCCTGCATCATCGGCTACGCCGTGATCGCTACCGAGCGAATGGCCGATCCTGCGACGCGGCTCGATGGCAACCGATACCGCGACTGGCTCGAAATGTATGCCGGCTCGGAATACCAAGACCTAGCGCGAGAGGCCGAAGCGGCGCTCGACGAGCAGTTCGCCCGCCGCGGCGGCGAAGGGCGCTTTCTGTCTCTTGCCAAGAGTTTCGCCACCGCCACCCGGCTTGAAGCCGATTTCTGGCAGATGGGGCTCGACGCGCAGCCATGACGCCGCCTGATATTGACATCGTCGGCAATCCGGCCGACCACCGGATCGTCGTCGCCATGTCGGGCGGGGTCGATTCATCGGTGACGGCGGCGCTGTTGGCCGAGCACGGCTTCGAGGTCGTCGGCATCACCTTGCAGCTTTACGACCATGGTGCGGCGCTGCGGCGCAAGGGGGCGTGCTGCGCTGGGCAGGACATCCACGACGCCGCGCGCGTCGCCGAACGGCTCGGCATCCCCCATTACGTGCTCGATTACGAGAGTCGCTTTCGCGACGAGGTGATCGAGGATTTCGCCGAGTCGTACCGCCGAGGCGAGACCCCGGTGCCGTGCATCCGCTGTAACCAACGGATCAAGTTTCGCGATCTGCTTGCCACCGCGCGCGACCTCGGCGCTTCGGCGCTCGCCACCGGGCACTATGTGCGCCGGATGGCCGGCCCCGACGGACCCGAGTTGCATCGCGCCCGAGACGCCGCGCGCGACCAGAGCTATTTCCTATTCGCGACGACGCGCGCCGAACTCGATTTCCTGCGATTTCCGTTGGGCGGGCTGGCCAAGGACGAGACCCGCGCGCTGGCCCGGCATTTCGGTTTAGCAGTCGCCGACAAGCCCGACAGCCAGGACATCTGCTTTGTCCCGCAGGGCTCCTATGCGGAGCTGGTCGAGCGGCTGCGCCCCGAAGCCGGGGAGCCCGGCGACATCGTCGACGAACGAGGCCGCGTGCTCGGCCGTCATCGCGGCATCGCCCATTTCACCGTGGGTCAGAGAAAGGGGCTCGGGATCGCCGCCGCCGAGCCGCTCCATGTGCTGGCGATCGAGCCCGAGCGGCGCGCAGATTGTCGTCGGACCGCGGACGGCGCTGGCCGAGGCCCGGATTTCGCTGGGCGAGCTCAACTGGTTGGGTCCGCTGCCCCCCAATCCATTGGGCGTCAGGGTTGCGGCAAAGCTGCGCTCGGCGCAGATGCCGGCGCCGGCGACGCTGTACCCAGGGGATGCGGCTGGCGAAGCCGAGCTGGTTCTCGATGCCCCGGCCGATGCGGTGGCGCCGGGGCAGGCCGCGGTTCTGTACGATGGCGAGCGGGTGCTGGGCGGCGGCTGGATCCGACGCGGCGGCCCGCGGCTTGACCGCCAGCATCCGATCTCCTATATGCGGCGCCGCGCGGCGGGATAGCTCAGCTGGTTAGAGCAGGGGAATCATAATCCCAAGGTCGGGGGTTCAAATCCCTCTCCCGCTACCACCTCGCAATCGGCGATCGGCAAGGCCGCGCGTCCCATGTTGCCCAATTCCCGTCCACCAGGAAAATAACCGGGATTTTCCCCCGCCGCGGCCCCAAAACGGCCGGTCTACCTCCAAAAATAACAGTGAACTCAACGGCCTGAGGTCGAATTCCCGTGCCAGGATAACCGGGAATTTTTTCGACATAACCGGGAATTATTTTGCCCGAACCGGGAATTGACGGGAAATCCCGAAACTGGGCCAACAAAGCAGGGGCTGCCGATAAATCTCGTGCCGCATTCAATCCTCCACCATCTCCTCTGGTTGCTCGCGAGTTTGGCACAGGATTGTGGCGAGAAGGGTGTGGATCCGCATGAACGCCTCGGCCTTGCCATTTGGTATGAGAAGCCAGCAACATCGGACGTTCGCTTCCGACTCAGACCACGTCAAACGTCGTGCCGCATAGATTGCGAGCAGCTATAGTCGCGTCGGTCGCCGTCACCATCGATAGGCGCCACTGGCGGGCGTGGGCGGACCGGGGAAGGTGTTTGGCGCGGTAACAGACCCGAAGCGGCGAGCGGCCTTTAGCAGATCTCCGATCGGCGCTCTCGCGGCCTGGGGGCTTCTTTTCGCGGTGGCCATCTGTTGCACCGTGTTCTCGCAACCCGCGATATCCAAATCGGTCCCAATCTGGGCGACCTTTACGACGGAAGACAGCGACTTGCCGTCCGATCGCGTCTTGGCGTTGGCGCTCGGCGCGGACGGCTCGCTGTGGTCCGGTACGGATGGCGGCGGCCTGGCGCGGCTCGACAAGGACGGGCACTGGCAGACCTACAGTAGGATTAGCACCAATGGCGGCCTGCCGGACGATACCGTCCGCGCGTTGGCGCTCGACCCTGGCGGCGCGGTCTGGGTTGGAACCGGAGACGGCGGCCTGGCCCGGCTCGACAAGGAGGGGCACTGGCAGACCTATAACGAGGCCAACACCAAGGGCAGCCTGCCGAATGATCGCATCGTGGCGTTAGCGCTCGGCCCCGACGGCGCGCTGTGGGTCGGAACCGTCGGCGGCCTGGCGCGGCTCGACAAGGGTGGTCACTGGCGGACCTACAGCAAGGCGAATACCAAGGGCGGCCTGCTGAGCGATAGCGTCAACGCGTTGGCGCATGGTCCGGACGGCGCCCTCTGGGTTGGAACCGACTACGACCTGGCTCGGCTCGACAAGGACGGCCACTGGCAGACCTATAGCAAGGAGAATACCAAGGGCGGCCTGCTGAGCGCTACCGTCCTGGCATTGTCGCTCGACCCTGACGGCGGGCTTTGGGTCGGAACCAGCGGCGGCGGCCTGTCCCGGCTCGACAAGGATGGCCACTGGCAGACCTACAGCCAGGCCGGCACCAATGGCGGCCTACCGAACGATTACGTCAGCGCGTTGGCGCTTGGCCCCGACGGCGCGCTCTGGGTTGGGACCAGCCGCGGCCTGGCCCGGCTCGACAAGGACGGTCACTGGCAGACCTACAATAATGGCGGCCTGCCGAACGATGGCGTCGTGGCGTTAGCGCTCGGCCCCGACGGCGCGCTGTGGGCGGGAACCTTCGGCGGCCTGGCCCGGCTCGACAAGGACGGCTACTGGCAGACCTACAGCAAGGCCAACACCAATGGCGGCCTGCCGAGCGACGCCGTCCTGGCGTTAGCGCTCGGCCCCGACGGCTCGCTGTGGGTCGGAACCGTCGGCGGCCTGGCGCGGCTCGACAAGGACGGGCACTGGCAGACCTACAGTAGGATTAGCACCAATGGCGGCCTGCCGAGCGATACCGTCCGCGCGGTGACGCTCAACCCTGACGGCCCGGTCTGGGTTGGAACCGGAGACGGCGGCCTGGCCCGGCTCGACAAGGACGGTCACTGGCATACCTATAACGAGGCCAACACCAAGGGCAGCCTGCCGGACGATCGCGTCGTGGCGTTAGCGCTCGGCCCCGACGGCGCGCTGTGGGTCGGAACCGTCGGCGGCCTGGCGCGGCTCGACAAGGACGGCCGCTGGCAGACCTACAGTAGGATTAGCACCAGTGGCGGTCTGCCGAGCGATAGCGTCAACGCGTTGGCGCATGGTCCGGACGGCGCCCTCTGGGTTGGAACCGGCTACGGTCTGTCCCGGCTCGACAAGGACGGCCACTGGCAGACCTACAGCCAGGCCAACACCAAGGGCGGCCTGCCGAGCGATGACGTCCTGGCATTGGGGCTCGGCCCGGACGACGGGCTCTGGGTTGGAACCGGCCTCGGCGGCCTGGCCCGCCTCTACGACGACGGGCACTGGCAGACCTACACTAGGACTAGCACCAGTGGCGGCCTGCCGAACGATGGCGTCGTGGCATTGGCGCTCGGCCGGGACGGCGCCCTCTGGGCCGGAACCTCCCCCGGCCTGGCCCGGCTCGACAAGGACGGCCGCTGGCAGACCTACAACAAGGCGAATACCAAGGGTGGCCTGCCGAGCGATAACGTCGACGCGTTGGCGCTCGACCCTAACGGGTCGCTGTGGGTTGGTACCTCCGGCGGCCTTGGCAATTTCAACCGACCCGGGCCACCCAGGATCGCGGAGGTGATCGGCGGCAAAGTCGATGAGCTGAATAAGGTGTCTGAACCAGAGCAGACTATTGCGGTTACGGTGTTTGATGATAGCTATCTCACACAGCCCGGGATGTTCCATTACATCTGGCGTCTGAGTGAAATCAGCGTGCTTAGGACTACGCGGGGGCCGGATATCAAGACGAGATCGTCCGTCTACAGGGCAGTTTTTCCACATGATGGCGTGTACCAGCTTCGCGTCGTCGCAATTGATCGCTATGGCAACCGCAGCGAGCCGAAAGACATCAACTTTAAAGTGGCCTTGCCTAAGCCGAACTCCCTTTGGGACACCTTGGTCGCGGCCTGGCCGATTGTTGTTGCAGCGGTAACCGGTGTCTGGGCTCTCGGGTTCATTGTGCTGCTGTGGCTGGCACACCGTAGCGCACGAGCTTTCGCCATACTTGCTGACGTCGTGTGGGCGCGCTGGCTGACCTGGCCGTTCTTCTTTCTGCGTCATGTGCCGGCGGTGCAGCGCTGGGTGCTGGAGCCGTGGTTCCAAGCCGTTCGCCGCAGCACAATGACGGATGCCCCGTTCCTCGATCCGCCGGTATCGATGACCGCCGGTTCTCCGTCCGATGGTGTAGCGCTGCTGCGACGGTTGCGCGACTCACCGCGGCTCTGGCTGCACGGCCGCAGCGGAATGGGCAAGAGCAGTGTCTTCGCGGCCTGGGAGAGGGCCTATTTCGTTGCGGAAGACGTGCCTAACATCAGCGCCGCTGCCCGCCGGTACGGCTTTATCCTGATCGCGTTACCGTTGCGTCGCTACGCCGACTTGCCGGTGCCGGACGCCAACCGGCCGGAGTCCTGGATACTTGAAATCGTGCGACGGCAACTTGAGCAGCACGGCTTCACCACGCGCGACCTTGGACTGGTCGATGCCGTGCTGAAGGCCGGACATATTGCTGTCGCGCTCGATGGAACCAACGAGGTCGATCGCGACCTCGCCCTGGCTGCTTTCGCGAGCCAATTCCCACAAGCTCGATTGCTGGTTACGTCGCAGGCCATCCCCCGAAGCTTAGCGGGCGACGAACGGTGGGATGTATGGGAGCTTCCCGAGGATATTGACAGGTTGCGAGGCGGCCTGCTCGCTCTGTGGCTCGGCGCGGAGAAGGGTCCGATATTGTCCCGCCGCATCGCGGCGGAGGGCCTGTCGCGAACTGTTGTCTCCGGCTACGACCTGCGGCTTCTCGCCGATCTCGCCGCCCTCGATCCCGAGCACGCGACGTTGCCGGGCGATCGCGTAGCGCTGTACCGGGCGATGCTGGCGCGTGCCAGCGGATCCGACGGGCAACCTCTCCGCCTCGAAGGGCTGGAGCAGCTCGCTTGGACGATGATGATACAGCGGCGGCGCAGAATCGTTCTGGATGACGAAAAAGCGCTAGGCGTCGGTACGTTGCACGCGTTGGAGAGAGAGGGCGTGCGTATCGTTCGATCGATAGGCGCTGAACACGAGTTCCGACATGACCAGATGCGAGCTTTTCTCGCCGCCCTTTGGCTGGTTGAGGAAACACCGACGTTGCCGGCCTTGCAGAAAACCGCGGCCGATGCCGGCGCATTCGGTCTCAATCGGCGCGACCAGGAAGAGCTTTGGGGGTTCGTTGCACCATTGCTGACCTCGGCCGCCGACCTCAAAGCATTATGGCTTTTCGCCAATGATGATCCGATCGAACGTGCCATCCTGCTGGCCGCTCTGCAGACAGAGGCGGACAAACGCGGCGTTACGCTTGTCCGCGTCGCGCAGCAACCTCAACTGGAGAAAGCGGGCGTCTCGTCCCACGGAGCTTAAGTCATCCCTAGACAACCGGCCCTTCATCGCGGTTTGTCGAAGTCCATGATTTCGTGCCTGAGCGACGGCGAAAGGCTGCAAAGCGTTTGTCAGCTTCGACCAGCGCTTGGGTGCAGCAGCTCCGGTTAGCAGCCGGAGGTGCCGCAGGCTGTCACATGCTTGCCTGAACTTATTTGCCTGAGGCGGCACTGATCCGCGATTGCCATCCCCGTCGAACTGTCCGCGCGGGTCGGACAAGCCTCTTTCTTTTTCCCTCTTGTCCGAGGCGGCCGGTTAGACGAGCGGAGAGAACGGAGCGAGCCCGTTGGGAAGGCGTGGATACGCGGAACAAGGTAAGCGTCAGCTGAGGGTCGTCTTGCACTCGGCGTGTTGAGCTGGATGCTGCCGCTCTTTTGCGGGCAGCGGTGCAATGGATGACGCGGAGCTGGTCGATAAGGAGGACCTTGGGAGTACTCATACGAGGGCTCGCGAGGTCCGCGGCGAGGTTCTCACCGGTCCGGAGCGCCGGCGACGCTGGAGCCTCGAAGAGAAGCTTCGGATATTGGCGCAGAGCGTGGCGCCAGGATCCTCGCCCTCGCTGGTTTGCCGACTGCACGCGATCAGCAGCGGCCAGCTTTACACCTGGCGCCGGCAGTTCCGTACCGGCGAGCTGACCGGGTTTGCGCCGGTGAGATTGGCCCCGCCGGTCGAGGAGCTTCCACGGGCCGCTGCGTCGGTTGATCCGGTGCCGATACTGCCCGAAACCGATCGGCCGGCGGACGGGATCATCGAGGTGGAGCTGGCCTCGGGGGTGAAGCTGCGCCTGACCGGCGCGGTCGACGAGGTGGCATTGCGCCGGGTCTTGTCGGCGCTGTCGTGATCGGCATTCCGGGCAATGTCCGCGTCTATCTGGCGTGCGGCGTCACCGACATGAGGAAAGGCTTTGACGGGCTGGCGGCGCGGGTTCAGACCACCTTGCGCCTCGACCCGCATGGTGGTGCCTTGTTCGTGTTCCGTGGTCGCCGCGGCGATCTGATCAAGGTGCTGTGGTGGGACGGGCAAGGTTTGTGCCTGTTTGCTAAGCGGCTGGAGCGCGGCCGGTTTTTGTGGCCGCAGGCGAAGGACGGATCGGTGGTGCTGACGGCAGCACAATTGTCGATGCTGCTGGAGGGCATCGATTGGCGTGCGCCACGCCGCAGCTGGACCCCGGAAGTGGCTAGTTGAACAGCGCGACATAGTGACTCAGGCGGGTACGATGTCGATACTGCTCAATGCAAGCGGGAGTAAACTGATGGTTGATGCCGGACGCTGCTGACCCCGTTCAAGAGATCGCCGAGCTGCGCCTCCTGCTGGCCGAACGCGAGGCGGAATTGGCGGAAGCGCGGGCCGAGCTGACCGGCGCCCGGCTGCGGATCGAACAGTACAAGGCTCAGCTTGCCCAGCTGCGGCGCATGCAGTTCGGGCGCTCGTCGGAAAAACTCGATACTCAGATCGCGCAACTCGAGCTGATGCTCGAAGATTTGGAAGAGAGCGAAGCGGCGCGCACAGCGCCGGCGGCACAGCGCGTCCCCGATCAGCCGCGCCGCGAACGTCGCCAGCCGGTGCGACGGCCGCTGCCCGATCATTTGCCGCGCGAGGAGATCGTGCACGATCCGGGGTCGGTGTGCCCGGGCTGCGGCGGCACCCGGTTTAGCAAACTCGGCGAGGACGTGACCGAGGTCTTGGAGAAGATCCCGGCCCGCCTCAAAGTGATCCGCCATATTCGGCCCAAACTCAGCTGTCGCTGCTGCGAGCGCATCCTGCAGGCGCCGATGCCCGATCTGCCGATCGAGAAGGGTCGGCCCGGACCGGGCCTGGTCGCCAATGTCGTGGTCAGCAAATACCTCGACGGGCTGCCGCTCTACCGTCAATCGGCGATCCTGGCGCGCGAAGGCATCGCGATCGAGCGCGCCACCCTGGCCGACTGGGTCGGGCACGCTGCTTGGTGGGTGACGCCGTTGGCCGCGCTGATCGGCGCGCATGTCATGGCAGCGCCGATCATCCACACCGACGACACGCCGATCGCGGTGCTGGCCCCCGGCAACGGCAAGACCAGGACCGGACGGCTGTGGACCTATGTAGTTGACGAGCGACCCTGGCAGGGTGGGCGGGCACCGGCAGCATATTATCGTTTCAGCCCCGACCGCCGCGGCGAGCGACCGCGCGATCATCTGGCCCTCTTTCGCGGCGCGATCCAGGCCGACGCCTTCAGCGGCTACGCCGCCCTGACGCGACCGCCATCCGCCAAAGACCAGGTCGGCCGAGGGCCGCCGCTGATCCACGCAGCGTGTTGGGCCCATGCGCGGCGCAAGTTTTACGACGTGTTCGCATCGACCAAGTCGCCGATCGCCGAAGAGGCACTGAAACGGATCGGCGAGCTCTATCGGATCGAAGCCCCGGTCACCGGCCAGCCGGCCGATATCCGCCTGGCGGCGCGCCAGAACCGTGCCGTGGCGATCCTCGATGCCTTGCGCGACTGGCTGACAGCGCAGCGCCGCCGGCTGTCATCGAAGAACGCGCTCGCTAAAGCGATCCAGTACGCGCTGAGCCGCTGGGAGGCGCTGGCCCGCTATGCCGGCGATGGCCGGCTCGCGATTGACAATAACGTCGCCGAGCGTGCCCTGCGCGGCATTGCCATTACCCGTAAAAATTTCTTGTTCCTCGGATCCGATGCCGGCGGCGAGCGCGCCGCAATCCTCTACACCGTGCTGGAAAGCGCCAAACTCAATGGCCTCGATCCGCAGACTTGGCTCGCCGATGTGATCGATCGCACGGCCAAGGGTCACCCGATCAACCGGCTCGGCGAACTGCTCCCATGGAACTGGAACAACCAAACCGCCAGCCTCGCCGCCTGACCGGTGTTGTGGTCCTCAGCTGACGCTTACGGAACAAGTCCGCGCAAGACCGTTTCAATTATTCGGTGCGTGCCCCTTTTTTGGCGGGCGGAAGCCCGTGTTGGCGATGGGAATGGGTCCCGGCCTGGGCCGGGACGACGACCGGGCAGGCGTTCCGGCGTCGGGGTGGAAGGTGGCTAATGGGGCCAGGCGACGGTGTTGAAGTCGTCGAGCAGGGCGGCGATACGGCCTCAATCGGACTGGTCCATGATCGCGCGGGGCGGACGAGCCTCTTTCTTTTCGCTCTTGTCCTGGGCGGCCGATTAGAGCGGTTTTCGACCGAGTTGATGCACCCGGCACGCTCACCCCCACCCCGACCCGCCCCCATCGAGGGGGCGGGAGTACAAATGGAGGTGCTGACACAGGCCCTCCCACTTGATGGGGGAGGGTTCGGGAGGGGGTGAGTGCGGTTCAATTTGATCGGAAACCGCTCGAGACGGGCGGAGAGAACGAAGCGAGCCGGTTAGGAAGGCGTGGATACGCGGAACACGTCCGCGCAAGATCGTTTCAATTGTTTCATGCGTCCCTTGTCATTTGGGCGGAAGCTCGCGCCAGAGCCGGCCTAGGTCCCGGCCTGCGCTGGGACGACGACCGGGCAGGCGTTCCAGCGTCGGGGTGGAAGGTGGCTAATGGGGCCAGGCGATGAGGTTGAAGCCGTCGAGCAGGGCGGCGATGCGGCCTGAGTTCGGACTGGTCCATGATCGCGCGGGCCGGCCGAGCCTCTTCCTTTTCGCTCTTGTCCGAGGCGGCCGATTAGAGCGGTTTTCGACCGAGTTGATGCACCCGGCACGCTCACCCCCACCCCGACCCGCCCCCATCGAGGGGGCGGGAGTAAGATGGGGGTGCTGACACAGGCCCTCCCCCTTGATGGGGGAGGGTTTGGGAGGGTAGCGCCGTTCAATTTGATCGGAAACCGCTCTAGACGGGCGGAGAGAACGAAGCGAGCCGGTTAGGAAGGCGTGGATACGCGGAACATGTCCGCAAGACCGTTTCAATTATTCCGTGCGTGCCCTTTTTGGGCGGGCGGAAGCCCGTGTTGGCGATGGGAATGGGTCCCGGCCTGCGCCGGGACGACGACCGGGCAGGCGTTCCGGCGTCGGGGTGGAAGGCGGCTAACGGGGCCAGGCCACGGTGTTGAAGTCGTCGAGCAGGGCGGCGATGCGGCCTGAATCGGACTGGTCCATGATCGCGCGGTCCGTCCGAGCCTCTTCCTTTTTGCTCTTGTCCTGGGCAGTTGTCTAGAACGGGCGGAGAGAAACGGAGCGAGCCGATTAGGAGCCGTGCATAGGCGGAACAGGTCCGCGCAAGACCGCTTCGATTGCTTCGTGGGTCCTTTGTCGCGCGGGCGGAAGCTCGCGCCAGGGCCGGGGTGGGTCCCGGCCTGCGAGCGTGTGAGGGAATTGGCCTCGAAACGAAAGCCGGGTGCGGCATGGCCGCCGTGCGTGGTTCCAGACGCGCCTTCGGCGCTCCTCACCATGACGTACATTATTGATAGCATTGAGCAACCACCTCATCCCCGGCCTGCGCGGGGGCAGGCTCTGAGGAAGCCGCAACGCGGCTGTCTCGAAGGACGCACCGTGCCGACCCAGCCATCCTTCAATTCCCTCACACGCTCCTGCGCCGGGACGGCGACAGGGGCGGGCGCCCAGGTTTGTGGGGGTGCGTTATTGCAAGCTTTGCTATCGGGCGCTACATGTAGCGCTGAGAGGTGAGGATGGCTAAGCCGATGTCGAGCGCCGAGCGGGTCGAGCGACGTCGCGCCAAATTGCGGGCAGCCGGGCTGCGGCCGGTCCAGATCTGGGTCCCGGATACCCGCGTGCCGGGATTTGCCGAGGAGTGCCGCCGGCAGTCTCGCCTGGTGCGCGACAGCGAGACCGATCGCGAGCCGGGTCGAGGAGGAGGCCTGGGCCGCCGCTTCCTGGGAAGCGGCCGCGAATGACGCGAGGTGATGTCGTCGTGGTCTCCTTGCCCGGCGATTACGGCAAGCCGCGGCCCGCTATGGTTATCCAGTCGGATCTGTTCGCCGAGCATCCCTCGGTCACCGTCCTGCCGATCACCAGCCATCTGGTCGACGCGCCGTTCGCTGCGCATCGGGATCGGCCCTGACAGCGGCGTGGAACGGGAGTCACAGATCCAGATCGACAAGGCGCAAACCCCGCGCCGCGAACGGATCGGCGCGGTGATCGGCCGGGTGGACAACGCGACCCTGACCGCCGTCAACCGGGCCCTCGCGGTATTTCTGGGATTGGCGTGACCGGGACGGTCCGTGCGGGCCATGCGACCTAAAATTCGCTGACCAGGGCCGAAACGAAGAAGCGGATACGCGGAACAGATCCGCGCAAGACGGGTTCGATTGCTTCGTGGGTCTTTCGTCACAGGGTGAAGCCCGTGCCGGCGGCGGGCCTGGGTCCCGGCCGGCGAGCGTGTGAAGGAATTGGTCTCGAAACGAAAGCCGGGTGCGGCACGGCCGCCGGGCGTGGTTCGAGACGCGCCTTCGGCGCTCCTCACCATGACGTACGTTATTGATAGCATTGAGAAACCGCCTCATCCCCGGCCTGCGCCGGGGCAGGCTCTGAGGAAGCCGCAACGCGGCTGTCTCGAAGGACGCACCGTGCCGACCCAGCCATCCTTCAATTCCCTCATACGCTCCTGCGCCGGGACGACGACCGGGCAGGCGTTCCGGCGTCGGGGTGGACGGTGGCTAATGGGGCCAGGCGACGGTGTTGAAGTCGTCGAGCAGGGCGGCGATGCGGCCTGAATCGGACTGGTCCATGATCGCGCGGGCGCGGCGGGTGGCGGCGACCATGTCGAGGCCGCGGATGCGCTGCTTGACGCGCGGGATGTTGCGCGGCGCCATCGACAGGTTGCGCAGGCCGAGCCCGAGCAGCAGCGCGGTAAAACGCGGCTCGCCGGCCATCTCGCCGCAGATGCTGATCGGCATGCCGCGGCGCAGCGCCGCCTCGATCGCGAACTGGATCAGACGCAGCACCGCCGGATGCAGCGGGTTGTAGAGATGCGCCACCTGCTCGTCGCTGCGGTCGATCGCCAAGGTGTATTGGATAAGATCGTTGGTGCCGATCGCGAAGAAATCGGCCTCGGCGGCGAGCGAGTCGGCGGCCAGCGCGGCACCCGGCACCTCGATCATCGCACCCAATGGCGGCATTGGCTTGGGCAGCGGCATGCCGCGCCGCCGCAGCCGGCGGGCGACCTGCTCCATCGCCTCGCGCACGCGGCGGATCTCGCTCGCGGTCGAGATCATCGGCAACAGGATGCGCAACGGCCCCTCGGCGGCGGCGCGCAGCATCGCCGCGAGCTGCGGGTCGAGCAGCCGGCGGTCCTGCAACGACAGCCGGATCGCGCGCAGGCCGAGCGCCGGGTTGTCGGGCGCTGTGGATATTGGTCGGCCAACGAACGTGCGAGCTTTTCGCCGCCGAGATCGAAGGTGCGCACGGTGACCGGCTTGCCTTCCATGCCGCGGACCAATGCCGAGAAGATAGCGTACTGCTCGTCCTCGTCCGGCAGGTCGTCGCGGTTCATATAGAGAAATTCGGAGCGGACGAGCCCGAGCCCCATGGCGCCGTTGGCCACCGCCAGATCGAGTTCGACCGGCAATTCGAGATTGGCTTCGAGCTTGATCTCGACCCCGTCGCGGGTCGCCGCCGGCAACCGGCGCAAGCGCGCAAGATGGCGCCGCTCGACCACCAAGGCATCGCGCCGTGCCTCGTAATCAGCGATAGTTTCGGGCGTCGGGTCGATGATCACGGTCCCCACGGCGCCGTCGATCACCACCGTCGCGTCGGAACGCGCATATTCGGTCAATGCCGGAACCGCGAGCACCGCCGGCAGGCCGAGGGCGCGCGCGACGATCGCGGTGTGACTCTCGGCGCCGCCGAACTGGGTGGCAAAGCCGGCGACACGGTGCGGATCCATAAGCGCGGTGTCGGCCGGGGTCAGCTCGTCGGCGAGGATCACCGCCCCCTCGCACACGCCCGAAAAGGGGACATAGGGTTTCTTGATCAGGTTGCGGATCAGCCTGTTGCCGACGACGCGGATGTCCTCGATCCGGGCGGCTAGATAGGAATCGCGCATCGCCGCAAAACTCTTGGCGATTTCGTCGATCTCGATCTCGACGGCGCGTTCGGCGTTGATCCGGGTGCGGCCGATGCGCTCGCCGACGCCGCGCACCAGACGCGAGTTCGACAGCATCGCCAGATGGGCGTCGAGCAGGTAGCCGATCTCCTCGGCGGCGGATTCGGGGAGGCCGGAGGCTTTGGTCTTGAGCTTGCGCAGCTGCTTCAGAGAAACCGCCACCGCCTCGCTGAAGCGACCGCGTTCGGCGTCGATCTCAGCTTCGGGGATGTGGCTCTCATGGACCTGAACATCTCCGCCCTCGCTCAGATAGGCGGGGCCGATGGCGATGCCCGGCGATACGCCGAGCCCGGACAATCGCTGCTCGGCGGCGGTGGCCTCCGCGGTCAGTTCGGCCGCCTCTTCAATCCTCATTGAATTTGCATTCGATCAGGTCGGCCAGCGCGCTGACCGCCTCGGCCGCCTGCGGTCCGCTGGCGGAAAGCTCGACGACCGCGCCCGGCGCCGCCGCCAGCATCATCAGCCCCATGATCGAGCGGCCCGAGACCTCGGTGCCGTTCTTGCGCACCCGCACATCGGCGTCGAATTGGGTGGCGGTCTTGACGAAACGCGCAGAAGCGCGCGCGTGCAACCCGCGCTGGTTGCAGATCGTCGCGATCCGGCGAACGGTTGCGGGCGCCACATCGGCGCCGCCCGGTTGGCCATCGCTCATCGCCGGGCGTCGGTCAGCAATTGCGAGGCGACGTTGATGTATTTGCGGCCGGCCTCCTGGGCGCCGAGCACGGTGCGCTCCAGGCTCTCGCTTTGCCGCAGGCTGGCGAGCTTGATCAGCATCGGCAGATTGACCCCGGCAACAACCTCGATCTTGGCGCGGTCCATCACCGAGATCGCCAGGTTCGAAGGCGTGCCGCCGAACATGTCGGTCAGCAGCACGGCGCCGTCACCGCTGTCGACCTCGGCAATCCGGCGTAGGATTTCCTGGCGCCGCTGTTCCATGTCGTCATCGGGACCGATGCAGACGGCGGCGATCTGGGTCTGCGCGCCGACGACGTGCTCGAGCGCAGCGACAAATTCTGCCGCGAGCCGTCCATGCGTCACCAAAACCATGCCGATCATCGAAATCCCTCTGCTGAGCCCAGGCGCCGCCGTTCAACCCGCGGCGGCGGAGGCGCCGGTCGGGAGCGGCGCATCCGGGCCCGGCGACGGAAGATCGCGATGCGCGACCTCGACGCGCCATCCCGCTTCGCACAGCCGCGCGGCCAGCCGCTCTGCGACGTAGACCGAGCGATGCCGGCCGCCGGTACAGCCGATTGCAATCGTAAGATAGGTCTTGCCGCCGATTTCGTAGCGCGGCAGCAGGGGGCGGAGCAGGCGCCACAGCCGGTCGAAGAATGGTGCGAAATCGACGTCTCTCTCAATGTGCGCGGCAACCGCCGGGTGGTGTCCGGTCAGCGTCCGGAGATCGTCAACATAATATGGATTGTCAAGAAAGCGCACATCGAAGATCAGATCGGCATCGCGCGGCACGCCGTTACGATAAGCAAACGAGGTAACGAAAACGTGCATACCGCGCGCATCCAAGGCGAAATGTCCGGTCAGCACGCGCTTCAAATCGGCGGCGGTCAAGGCCGAGGTATCGATCACCAGATCGGCGCGGTCTCGCAGGGCAGAAACCACTTGGCGCTCACGGCGGATGCCGTTCATGATCGAGCGGTCTCCGGCCAGGGGATGAGGCCGTCGCGTGTCGGTATAACGCCGTTCGAGCCGTTCGTCATCGCAGTCGATAAACAGCACACCCAAAGTCCGCCCGGTGCGGCCGATGATATCGGCGAGGGTTTCGAGCATGGTCTCGGCGGCAAAGCCGCGGGTGCGCGTTTCGGCGCCGACCGCAATCGCCGGGCCGTCGGCAGCGCTACTCTCGATCAGCTCCGCGACCAGCGAGGCCGGCAGATTATCGAAGGTTTCGTAGCCGAGATCTTCGAGGGTCTTGAGCGCGGTCGACCGCCCTGCCCCCGACATTCCCGTCACCAGCAGGACGCGAGCCGGCACCGTGCTTTTGGCCGCCCCGGAACCCCTTCGACCACCCTTGGTCCTCATCGCCCGATTATAGCGGGCAACGGTCCCGCCGCCAACGCGCGCAGGATTAGGCGCAACTTTGCTGCTGCGGCGACCTCGAACGCCGCCAGTGCGATCAGCGGCACGGCGACGCCCAGCACCGCCTCGAACCGCGGTTCCGGCAGCCGTTCGATCTCGCCCAAAGGGAGGAGGTCGACGATCAGCGCCAGCGGCGCCCCGGCCACCGCGTCGACCCGCACGATGCCGACCCCGCGGACTTCGATCATTCCTGCGATTGTGTCGGGAGCGCGGACCATAACCTGCGCGCCGCTACGCTGGAGCAGCGCCTGGTCATCGGCCACGAGATCGGCGCCTCCATCGATCAGGCGCAGGCCCAAATCCGATTTTCCGGCGCCGGACGGGCCGCGCAGCAAGACCGCCTCGCCGTCGATCGCAACCGCTGTTCCGTGAACCAGCAGCGCGTCGGTCATGATTGCGCCGGCAGGCGGATGCAAAAGCTGGCGCCGATGACACCGCCGGCCCCATCCTTGCGGTTCTCGGCCCAGATCATCCCGCGATGGGCTTCGACGATTTGTTTGGAGATTGCCAGACCGAGCCCGGAATGCGTGCCAAATTTCTCGCCGACGGGACGCTCGGTGTAGAAGCGGTCGAAAATCTCGGTGAGCTTGTCGTCCGGAACGCCCGGGCCCTCATCCTCGACGGTGACCAGGACCGCCCGCCCGTCGAGCCGCGCGGTCAGGCGGATCTCGCCCCGCGGCGGGCTAAACGACACGGCGTTGGCAATCACGTTGCGGAACACCTGCGACAGACGCGTCTCGATCCCCGGCACGACGAGCGGGCGGGCACGCTCGGGAAGATCGAGGGCCAGGCGTGGCCCATCTTCCGCATGCGTGGCCTCGTGCACGTCGACGAGCGCGCGCAGCATCGCCGCAATGTCGACCGGCGCCAGTTCGAGCCGGCTCAGTTCGGCATCCAGCCGCGATGCATCGGAGATGTCGGTGATCAGCCGGTCGAGCCGCTCGACATCGTCGAGGATGATGGCCATCAGCCGCCGCTGGTTTGCCGGGTCCTCGATCCGGACGGCAGTCTCGACCGCGCTCTTGAGCGAGCTCAACGGGTTCTTGATCTCATGCGCGACATCGGCGGCAAACCGCTCGATGGCGCTCATCCGCTGCCACAGGGCGTCGGTCATTTCGCGCAACGAGCCGGAAAGATCGCCGATTTCGTCGCCCCGCCGGGTGAAATCCGGGATCTCGACCCGGGCGCGGCGACCGCGCGCGCGCTCGGCCGCAGCTGCCAGTCGACGTATCGGGCGGACGATCGTCCCGCCGAGATAGAACGACATCAGCACGGTGACGAGGAGCGCCACCCCGAAGATGCGCAATAGCTCGAGTCGCACCGTGCGCAGCTCCTCCTCGATTTCGCTGCTGCCGGTCGACAGCATCAGCGCGCCCAGCACCTGCTTGTAACGCTGGACCGGGATAGCGACGCTGAAGACGAGGCCGCCGGTCGCTGGATCGCTGCGGATCGCGTCCCCGGTTTCGCCGCGCAACGCAGCAGCGACCTCGGCGTAATTCGAAGCCCGCGGCGAAGCGCTTTCGCGATAGACAGGGAAGCGCTTGTGGCGCGGCAGCTTGCCGACGACCCAGTCGTAAGCATTTTCGGCAAAGTCGAGGATCGGCCCTTCGCTATCGAGAGGCGGCAATTCGAGCACCTGAACTGCCCCGCCCGGCCCGCGCAAGACGCGGCTGTCGGCGATGATATCGCCCTTGATGTCAAACAGCCGCGCCCGCGTCTTGGTCGGCGCGACCAAGCGGCGCATCATCTGGCGGGCGAGATCCGGGAGCAGAACTTCGCCCTCGTCGGCAGAATCGAGGACGGCGCCCTCACCCAGTGCCGCGGCGAAGATTTCTCCCTGCATCTTCAGCGACTCGATCTGCTGGCCCATCAGGCTCGTCTGATATTTGCCGAGGTAGAGGAACCCGCCGGCGAGCAGCGCCAGCGCCAACACGTTAACCGCGAGGATGCGCCGGGTAAGCGGCGAGATCGGTGACCGCCAACGGTGGCTCCGCGATCGCCGGGTAGAGGACCGGCCGCGGTCGGGAGCGAAAGCGGGGCGCGCGACCGGATCGGCGGCCTCGTCATCGGCAACCGTCGTCGACGGCGGCGCCGGGGCCGGTTCAGCGGTCGCGGTATCGATACCCAACGCCATAGAGGGTTTCGATCTGGGCGAAATCGCTGTCGACCGCTTTGAACTTTTTGCGCAGCCGTTTGATGTGGCTGTCGATCGTGCGGTCATCGACATAAATGTGCTCGCCATAGGCCGCGTCCATCAGCTGGTCGCGGTTCTTGACGTGCCCCGGGCGGTGGGCCAGCGATTTGAGGATCAGAAACTCAGTCACGGTCAGTTCGACCGGCTCGGAGCCCCAGGTACACAGGTGCCGCGCCGGATCGAGAATTAGCTGCCCGCGTATCACTACCGGCTCGCCATGCGCATCCTCACGCTCGCGCGCCAGCTCGCCGCGGCGGATCAGCGCACGGATCCTCTCCACCAAGAGGCGCTGCGAGAACGGCTTTCTGATGTAATCGTCGGCCCCCATGCGCAGGCCCAGCAATTCGTCCACCTCATCGTCCTTCGAGGTCAGGAAGATCACCGGGATGTGACTCAGTCGGCGCAGGTGCTCGAGCAGCTCCATGCCGTCCATGCGCGGCATCTTAATGTCGAGCACAGCGAGATCGACCGGCTGGGCGGTCATGCCCTTCAGCGCTTCGGCCCCGTCGCTGTAGCAGCGCACCAAAAAGCCCTCGGCCTCGAGCGCAATCGATACCGAGGTCAGGATGTTGCGGTCGTCATCGACAAGAGCAATAGTGTTCGCCACTTGGTGCACCCCCCATTAATCTTGCAGCAAGACGGAACGGCCGTAGAGCGGATGCTGTCGCGTTTAAATATGGCCATTTCTCGGCAAAGACAAACCCGGACGCGCGGTTTTGTTACACGGCTTTGGCGGTGGCCCATTCGCGGTTGGTCGCAGCGCTTTACCCGCCGCCGCCGTATTTGTTCACTTGCTGCATGAGCGAAGCCGGCCCGAGCCGAGATCCCGCGGGGTTCGCCCGGCGACTGTTGCGCAGCCGCGATCGGGTGGCGCTTGCCACCAGTCTGCGCGGCGCGCCCTATGCTTCGCTCGTACTCGTCGCCGCCGATCTCGACGCGACCCCGCTATTGTTGCTCTCCGACCTCGCCCAGCACAGCCGCAACATCGCCTTTGAGCCGCGGGTTTCTTTGCTTTTCGATGCGACCGAGGGCCACCCTGATCCGCTCGCCGGACCGCGTTTAACCGTGCTCGGACGGGCCAAGGCGGCGGATGATGGGCGTCTGCACGCGCGCTTTACCGCGCGCCACCCGTCGGCCTCGTTCTACGCTGGTTTTGCTGATTTCCGCCTCTACCGGGTTGAGGTCGAGCGCGGTCATCTCGTCGCCGGATTCGGCCGGATCGAACGGATCGAGGCCGGCGAATTGCTGTTCGCCCCCGACACGCGCGCTCTCGCGGCGGTTGAGCCGGCGATCCTCGCGCAGATCAACGAGGTCCATGCCGTCGCGATCGCATCTTATGCACAGCGAGTGCTCGGGCGCGCCGGCAGTGGCTGGCGGATGACCGGCATCGATCCCGAAGGCGTCGATCTGCGCTGCGCCGGCGACACCGCCCGGCTCGATTTTCCCAACCCGGTTTTGACCCCCGAGGAGGCACGAGCTGCCCTCGCCCGGCTCGTCGCGGAGGTCGAACGTTAGCGCGATCGTTGCGCAGACTTTGACATGCTCGCCCGGGTATGGTACGGCGCCAGCACGAGGCGCCGGTTGTTCTATTTTGCGGGACCGCGCCGCGACCGGGAGGAAGCGTCTGATGAAAGGGGCGATCCGATGACCGCAGCGAAGAGTTGGTTTGGGCTCGAGCGGCAGGGCATGCGTCATCTCGGAGCCGTGCATTGGAACCAATCGATGCCGGTGCTCTACGAGCATGCGGTCCGGCGCGGTGAGGGCGAGGTTGCCTCGGGTGGCAGCTTCTCGGTTAATACCGGGGCATTTACCGGGCGCACGCCGCGCGACAAATACATCGTCGAAGAGCCGGGAACTAAGGAAACGGTGTGGTGGGGCAATATTAACCAGCCGATCGCGCCCGAGCGCTTTGAGAGCCTCCGCCAGCGCATGCTCGCCTATCTTCAAGGGCATGAGCTGTTCGTCCAGGATCTTTACGCCGGCGCCGATCCGACCTATCGCCTGCCGGTGCGGGTGATCACCGACACTGCCTGGCACAGCCTGTTTGCACGGAACATGTTCGTTCGCCCGCCGGCCGATGAGCTGTCCGGGTTCGAGCCCGCCTTCACAATCCTGCACGCGCCCAATTTCCTGGCGATCCCCGAATTCGACCGGATCAACTCGGAAACCTTCATCTTCGTCAATTTCGCCGAGCGGCTTGTGCTGATCGGCGGCACCGCCTATGCCGGCGAAATCAAGAAGTCGGTCTTCGGCTATTTGAATTTCGTGCTACCGGCGCGCGATGTCTTGCCGATGCACGCTTCGGCCAATGTCGGCCCGATGGGCGACTGCGCGATCTTTTTCGGGCTCTCGGGCACCGGCAAGACGACCTTGTCGGCGGACAGTTCGCGCACCCTGATCGGCGACGACGAGCATGGCTGGAGCCCCAAGGGCATCTTTAACTTCGAGGGCGGCTGCTATGCCAAGGTGATCAATCTGTCACCGACCGCCGAGCCGGAGATCTACGCGACGCTGGGCCGGTTCGGGACTGTGCTCGAAAACGTCGTGCTCGATCCGGCGACGCGGCTGCCCGATGTCGACGATCAGAGCCTGACCGAGAATACACGAGCCTGCTATCCCCTGGATTTCATCCCCAACGCCGACTTACACGGGCTAGGGCCGCATCCGGCGAATGTCGTGATGCTGACCGCGGACGCGTTCGGGGTCATGCCGCCGATCGCCAAATTGACCGCCGAGCAGGCGATGTACCACTTTCTGTCGGGCTACACAGCACGGGTCGCAGGCACCGAGAAGGGGCTCAGCAACGCGCCCGAGGCGACCTTTTCGACCTGCTTCGGCGCTCCGTTCATGCCCCGCCATCCATCCGTCTACGCCGAGATGCTGGGGGCGCGGATCAAGGAGCACGACTCGCAGTGCTGGCTCGTCAACACCGGCTGGTCCGGCGGCACCTATGGCGTCGGCAAGCGCATGCCGATCGCCCATACGCGGGCCTTGCTGCGCGCCGCCCTCGATGGGCGGCTCGCTGACGCGCCGATGCGCCGCGAGCCGAATTTCGGGCTGCTCGTACCCGAGGGCTGTCCCGAAGTCCCGAGCGAGGTGCTTGACCCGCGCAGCACCTGGTCCGACAAAGGCGCCTATGACGACACTGCGCGGGAATTGACGCACCGGTTCGAGGCAAACTTCAAGGAATTCGAGCCCTTCGTCGGCGACGAAGTCAAAGAGATCGCCGTACGAGGCGCGGTCTAGCGCTCGACCGGACCCCTCGGTATCGCGCCGTATCCGCCGTCAGCGGATTGCGGCCGTGACCGCGGCGCCGAGGTCCTTGGTGCCGGCGTTGCCGCCGAGATCGGGGGTGCGGGTGCCGCCCTCGGCCAATACGTCGGCGATGGCGCGCTCCACCGCAGCGGCGGCGGCGGCCTCGCCGAAATGCGCCAGCATCATCGCCCCCGACCAGATCTGGCCGATCGGGTTTGCGATGCCGCGACCGGCAATGTCGGGCGCCGAACCATGTACCGGCTCGAACATCGAGGGATATTCACGCTCGGGATTGATGTTGCCCGAGGGGGCGATGCCGATCGAGCCGACCACCGCCGGCCCAAGATCGGACAGGATGTCGCCAAATAAATTCGAGCCGACGACGACGTCAAACCAGTCGGGGTGGCGCACGAAATGCGCGGTCAAGATGTCGATGTGGTACTGATCGGTCTTGACATCGGGATAGTCGCGGGCGACGGCGGCAAAACGCTCGTCCCAGAACGGCATGGTATGAATGATGCCGTTAGACTTGGTTGCCGAGGTCACGTGCTTTTTGCGGGTGCGGGCGAGATCGAAGGCGTAGCGCATGATCCGGTCACAGCCGCGGCGGGTGAACACGGTCTGTTGCATCGCCATCTCGAAATCGCTGCCGGAATACAGCCGGCCGCCGATTTCCGAGTATTCGCCCTCGTTGTTCTCGCGCACGACATAGAAATCAATGTCGCCAGGGGCGCGGTCGCGCAGCGGCGACTGCACTCCGGCCAATAGCCGCACGGGGCGCAGATTGACGTATTGGTGAAAGCCGCGGCGCAACGGGATCAAGAGGCCCCATAACGAGACGTGGTCGGGCACGTCGGGATGGCCGACCGCGCCGAGATAGACTGCGTCGTAGAGCCGCAGCCGGTCGAGCCCGTCCTCGGGCATCATCCGACCGGTCTGGGCATAGCGCTCACAGCTCCAGTCGAATTCGTTCCAGCTCAGCTCAAAGCCGTAGGCGCGCGCTGCTCGTTCCATCGCGGCGATCCCCTCGGGCATGACCTCGTGCCCGATGCCGTCGCCGGCGATCACCGCCACCCGATAACTCTTTGCCATGAAACTTGCCTCCGCCGCCGACACACCCTGCGGCTATTTGCTGGAGTTCCAGATGTCCTGCAACAGCCGCCACCGACTGCCGCTCTTGTGCCACACCACTGCGTATTTTATCTGGATATCCTGGGGCGATTGTCCTTTGGACTTGGCGCTGCACGTGCCGATTTCGCGCACCGCGCTCCGACCGAGCGGGAGCACATCAATGGCGGTGCAGCTGACATCGGTCATCTGCTGGCCTGCTTGCCGCCAAAAGGCTTCGATCGCGCTGCGCCCTTTGATCATGTCGGCGCCTGGCGGCAGCACATAGGCTTGGTCATCGTACATCGCCGCCACTGCGGCAAAATTCCCTTTGTTGAAGGCGGCGGCCCACACGTCGTCGAGCTTCTGGATTGCCGCCTTGCTTTGCGCGAAAGCCGGCGCGCAGCAAAGCGCGAGGCACCCGGCAAGCGTCACCGTCTTCAGCATAAACGTCCTCATAAAGGTCCTCCCCAGTTCGATTGGGCGATCTTCCCCCGCTTTCCCCCCGCGGGCAATCGTCAGATTTCGACGGTGCCGGTCAGGTAGAGCACCGCGCGACCGGCGATCGTAACGCGGTCGCCGTCGAGCGCGCAGGAGAGGCTGCCGCCGCGCCGCGACAGTTGGCGCGCCGCAAGCCGCGTCTTGCCGAGCCGAGCCGCCCAATAGGGGATCAGAGTGCAGTGCGCCGAGCCCGTCACCGGGTCCTCGTCGACCCCTTGCGCCGGGGCGAAGAAGCGCGAGACGAAATCGATTTCGCCATGTCCCGGCGCGGTGACGATCACGGCGAAGCGGTCGAGCGCCCCGAGTGCGGCAAAATCCGGGGCGAGTGCCGCGACGTCGTCTGAATGCTCGTAGATTGCGAGATAGTCCCGTGCCGCAAGCACCGCTGTCGGCTGACGGCCGAGTGCCGGGCCGAGGCTCGGCGGTGGGGGGCAGGGGGTAGGCGGCCGCGCCGGGAAATCGAGCGCCAACAATTCGCCGTCGCGACTGACGGCGAGATCGCCGGCCTTTTCGGTGCGAAAGACGACGCGCTGCCGATCGGACCGCAGCAGATTGAAGATGACATAGGCCGCGGCGAGCGTCGCATGGCCGCACAGATCGACCTCGGTGGTCGGTGTGAACCAGCGCAGCCGCCAAACCTCACCCTCAGGCACGAAGAACGCCGTTTCCGACAGATTGTTCTCGGCTGCGATCGCCTGCATGACAGTGTCGGGCAGCCAGCAATCGAGCGGGCACACCGCCGCCGGGTTGCCGGTAAACGGCCGATCGGCAAACGCGTCGATCTGGTACAGCGGGATGCGCACAGCCTCGGTTAGCGCCGTAGCGGGTGGGCGTGGTCGAGCGGGCCGTGACCGCGGCCCAATCCGGGAGCGCTCGCGATCGCGCGCTGTACATAGGCGCGGGCGCGGTCGACAGCGTGTTCGATATCGAGGCCTTGGGCGAGGCCGGCGGCAATCGCCGAGGCGAGGGTGCAGCCGGTGCCGTGGGTGTGGCGGGTGTCGATGCGGGGGCTCTCCCAGATCCGCGTCCCCCATCGGGTGACGAGGACGTCGGACACGGTGTCTGAGGCAAGGTGCCCGCCCTTGACCAAGACGGCCTTGCAGCCGAGCGCAAGGAGAGTCTCGCCGGCTCCGCGCATCGCGGTGACATCGCCGATCGCCGCTCCGCACAAGGTCTCGGCTTCGGGGAGGTTCGGGGTCAGTACCGTGGCGCGCGCGATCAGCAGCCACTTCAGCGCTTCGATCGCGTCCGGGTCGATCAGCCGGGCGCCGCCCTTGGCGACCATGACCGGATCGACGACCAGCGGGACCGTCCGACGCACGCTGCTGCAATACCGCGGCAACCGTTTCGATCACCACGGCATCGTGCAGCATGCCAGTCTTGACCGCATCGGCGCCGATGTCGTCGAGCACTACTTCGATTGCTGGCGGATGAATTCCGGCGGGATCGGCAGGACGCCGAAGACGCCCTCGGTGTTCTGCGCGGTTAGCGCGGTGATCGCCGTCGCCGCGTAGCCATCGAGCATCGTCACGGTCTTGATGTCGGCCTGGATGCCGGCGCCGCCGCCAGAATCGGAACCGGCGATGATCAGAACCCGGCCACGCACTATTCCGCCGCCTGCGCCGCGTCGTGGTGCGCCGTCGTCCGCATCGACAAAGGCGGATCATCGGCGGCGACCGAGCGGATTGCGGTGCAGATGTCTTCGACCACGGCCGCTACCAATTCCTCGTCCTCGCCCTCGGCCATGACCCGAATGACCGGCTCGGTCCCCGATGGCCGGACCACGAGCCGGCCGGCACCGCCCAGCCGGGCCTCGCCGCCGGCGATCGCTTCTTTAACGATGCGGCGGCCGAGAGGCAGGACCTGACCGTGACGCACGCTGCTCGAATGTTGCGGCACCGGCGTGAACAGCCGGCAGATCTCGCTCGCGGGTCGGCCGGTTTCGACGATCGAGGCCAGAACCTGAAGCGCGGCGATCAAGCCGTCACCGGTCGTCGCATAATCGGCAAGGATAATATGGCCCGACTGCTCGCCGCCGAGGTTGCAGCCGAGGCTGCGCATTTTTTCGACGACATAGCGGTCGCCGACCGCGGCCCTGTGCAGCTTGATATCTTGGCCGGCGAGAAACCGCTCGAGACCGAGGTTGGACATCACGGTCGCCACTAGCGCCCCGCCCGACGAGCCGGCCGGTGCGAGCCAGTCCGGTCGCGATCAGCGCCATCAGCTGGTCGCCATCGAGAATGACGCCGCGCTCGTCGGCGATGATCAGCCGATCGGCGTCGCCGTCGAGCGCGATCCCGATATCGGCGCGGCGCGCCAGCACCTCGCGCCGCATCTGCTCGGGGGACAGCGCGCCGCATTCGCGGTTGATATTGAGCCCGTCGGGCGACACCCCGAGGGCGAAGACCTCGGCCCCCAATTCCCAGAACACCGTCGGCGCGACCTTGTAGGCCGCACCATGGGCGCAATCGACGACGATGCGCAGGCCGTCGAGCCGCAGCCCGCGCGGGAAACTCTGCTTGACGAATTCGATGTAGCGACCGCCGGCGTCATCGAGGCGCTTGACCCGACCGAGCTCCGCCGGGATGGCGCGCCGGCTCGGGCCTTTGGGCAGACAGGCTCTCGATCTTCCCCTCGAGCTCGTCTGAGAGTTTGTAGCCGTCGCGGCCGAAGAGCTTGATGCCGTTATCAACGTACGGATTGTGCGAGGCCGACAGAACAACGCCGATATCTGCACGCAGGCTGCGCGTCAGCATGGCGATTGCCGGGGTCGGCAGCGGGCCGACCAGCACGACGTCCATGCCCATCGTGACAAATCCGGCGGTCAGCGCCGGTTCGAGCATGTATCCCGAAAGCCTAGTGTCCTTGCCGATGACGACGAGATGCTTGTGCGCGCCGTTCTTAAAGCATTCACCGACGGCCATTGCTACTTTCAACGCCGTTTCCGGTGTCATCGGCTCGATGTTTGCAGTTCCGCGGATCCCGTCAGTGCCGAAGAGCTTCCGCGTCATGGCATCCCCAGAGCTGTAAATGTGTCCCCGCGACAATATAAATTCACGACAAACGCACAGCAGAGTCAAACGACAATTTCGTTAATGTTAAATAAACGAGGCTCGCGCGGTTCCCCCCATATTCGGAGAGAACCACGCGAGGAGTGCGAAAGTAGCCGAAAGCCGATCAGCCCCCGGGCTGCGGCTCGGGCTCGAGGCCGGTCGGGCGGCCGGCTGGCGGCACCGAACTGCGCCTGCCTGACCGCGCGTCTTCGGTCTGCGGCGCCTGCGCCGCGGAGGTTTCGCGCAAGATGCGCTCGCCCTTGATGATCCGACGAATCTCATCGGCCGACAACGTCTCGTATTCGAGCAACCCTTTGGCCAACGCATGCAATTCGTCGATGCGCGCGGTCAGGATGTCGCGAGCTGTCTGCTCGCCCTCATCGACGAGGCGGCGGATCTCCTCGTCGATAACCTTGGCCGTCGCGTCGGATACGTTCTTGCGCTGGGTGACCGAGTGGCCGAGGAAAACCTCCTCCTCGTTGTCGCTGTAGCGCAGCGGTCCGAGCTTTTCGCTAAACCCGAACTCGGTGACCATCCGCCGCGCCAAGATAAGTCGCCCGCCGGATATCGTCCGCGGCGCCGGTCGTCACCTTGTCGGTCCCGAAGATCAGCTCTTCGGCGACCCGGCCGCCAAATAGGCTCGCCACCATCGCTTTGATTTCGAGTTTCGACTGGCTATACTTGTCCCGCTCCGGCAGATACATGGTGATCCCGAGCGCTCGGCCGCGCGGGATAATAGTGACCTTGTGCAGTGGCTCGTGCCCCTCGGCGTAAAGCATGCACAGCGCATGCCCAGCCTCGTGATAGGCGGTCAGCTTCTTCTCGTCCTCGGTCATCACCATCGAGCGCCGCTCGGCGCCCATCATGACCTTGTCCTTGGCATGCTCGAACTCGCTCATCGCCACCGAGCGCTTGCCGCGGCGCGCCGCCATCAGCGCCGCCTCGTTGACCAGGTTGGCGAGATCGGCGCCGGAGAAACCGGGCGTGCCGCGGGCGATGATCTTGGCATCGACATCTGGGGCAAGCGGCACTTTGCGCATGTGCACTTTGAGGATCTTCTCGCGGCCGACCACGTCGGGGTTCGGCACCACGACCTGGCGGTCGAAGCGGCCCGGCCGCAGCAATGCGGGATCGAGCACGTCGGGCCGGTTGGTCGCGGCGATCAGGATCACCCCCTCGTTGGCTTCGAAACCATCCATTTCGACGAGCAGCTGGTTTAGGGTCTGCTCGCGCTCGTCGTTGCCGCCGCCGAGACCGGCGCCGCGATGCCGACCGACCGCGTCGATTTCATCGATAAAGATGATGCAGGGCGCGTTCTTCTTGCCCTGCTCGAACATGTCACGCACCCGGCTCGCGCCGACGCCGACGAACATCTCGACAAAGTCGGACCCCGAAATCGTGAAGAACGGTACGTTCGCCTCACCGGCGATCGCCCGCGCGAGCAAGGTTTTACCGGTCCCGGGCGGCCCGACCAGCAGCACGCCCTTCGGGATCTTGCCGCCGAGGCGCTGAAATTTTTGCGGGTCCTTGAGGTACTCGACGATCTCCTCGAGTTCCTGCTTGGCCTCGTCAATCCCGGCTACGTCCTCAAAGGTGATACGTCCGACTTTTTCGGTCAAAAGCCGCGCCCGACTCTTGCCGAAGCCCATCGCCCGACCACCACCACCCTGCATCTGCCGCATGAAGAAGATCCACACGCCAATCAGCAGCAGCATCGGAAACCACGAGATCAGCACGCCGAACAGCGAGGGCACGTTGTCGTCGACCGGTGCGGCGGAGATCCTGACCCCCTTTTCGGTCAGTTCGCTGACCAGGTTGGGGTCATTCGGAGCGTAGGTCGAAAAGGCCCGGCTATCGGTGAAATGCCCGTTGATCGTGTTGCCCTGGATTGTCACGTCGGAGACTTGGCCGCGTTTGACGTCGTTAAGAAAGTCCGAAAAGGCGAGAGTCGATTGCGGTCCCCGATTAGACGAAGTCTGAAACAGATTGAAAAGCGCGACGAGAAGCAGCCCGATCACGATCCACAGGGCGAGATTCTTGCCGAAATTGTTCACGATGAACGCCTTTCCATGCCGAACCAGGCAGCACGCGATAGACAACCTACGCCGATCAAGGCCAGCCCGCGACCATTTTTAGCCAGTCATGACATAAGCAGCGCGCCGGGTTTAACAACCGCGAAGCCGGCATCGGACAGAGATTTGACGGGTCGGAAAACGAGCTCTGGCAACAAAGAGACTCCCTCGCGTCGATACCCAAGATGGGGAACGGCCGCGATGCCGTCTTCGTCCGACAGCGCCGGTAAAATAGGCCGAACCAAGAGCGGCAACCCAGTGCGCGGCAGCTCCGGAGCCCGGCCATCGAGCTCGGCAACCCCGATTTCATGGAGATAATCGAGAGTGACGGGGCCAGCCGCGGTCGCGGGCAGCGCCACCTCGAAGCGCCCGTCCCAGACGAGGCTCGTCCCGGGACAGATTCGGGCCGGACTCGCGGCTGCGGCGAGCTCGCGCAAGACAAGATACCGGCCGCGCCACGCGACAAATCGGCAGCCGGCGAGCGTATATCCACCATCGGCGTCGCCAGCGAGCACACGAAGCAGTCGGGAGACCCGCCGGCGCCGCGGCGGATAGAGGCCACCGCCGAGCATGGCGACGATCGCGCTGAGCGCCTGCTCGGCAATTTCTGCCGGCGCCGCCAGCAGCGGGGCACAATCGAGCGCCGCGAACCCAGCCGGGTGCGCGCTCACCGCGCGCGCCAGCAAGGCGTCGCGCGCTCGTTCTCGGGACCTTCGCTCGCGGCCGAGCCTGCGGACCGCGTCGAGCACTGTTGCGAGATCGCCGTCTAGCGCCGCCGTGGCGTCGGCACGCAAGCGTGCGCGCGCGAAAGCCGGGTCGCGATTGCTTGGATCGGTAATGAACGGCTGGGCCTCGGCGGCAAGTGTGGCGGCCAGGCGCGCCTTTTGAATGCCGAGCAGCGGGCGCAAAATACGGCAACAATCGAGTTCGCGGACCGCCGACATCCCGGCGAGGCCGGCGTGGCCGCTGTGCGCGGCGCGGCGGATCAGGTGGGTCTCGGCTTGATCTTGGCGGTGATGAGCGGTCAACAGATGCAGGCAGCCATGCTCGCGGCACCATTCGGCGAGCAGTCGATAGCGGGCCTCCCGCGCCGCCTCCTGAATTCCGGTCGCCGGCTTTTTCCCCCCCAGACCAGGACTTCGTGTCGGATTTTCCGGGCCGACAGCCAGTCGCCGAGCCGGCGGATCTCGGCGCCGCTCTCCGGCCGCAGCCGGTGGTCGACGCTCAGCGCGCAGACCTCGCCGCGGCGCGAGCGCGCCCAGCGATCCGCCAGAATCGCGAGCGCGAGGCTGTCGGGGCCGCCCGAGACGGCGACGGCGACAAACGGGGCGCTCTCAAAACAGGTGAGACGGTCGAGTGCGCCGGCAAGCTCGGCGACGCACAGCGGTTGCGCGGAGGCTCCCGGGCTCAGCACCCGAGCCGCTTCTTCTCCTGCGCTGCCCGGTCTTTGATGGCGCTGCCCGAGTGCGGAAATGCATGGTCGAGTTGCATCAGCGCGATGCAGGCATTGTGCTTTTGGTTGGCGCGTTCGAGCGACATTCCAAGCTTCAGCAGACCGTCAGGCGCCTTCGGCCCCTTCGGATAGCGCTGGTATCCCTCAGCGAAGGCCGCCGCCGCCTCAGAGTATTTGCCGCGCGCATAAAAGCTTTCGCCCAGCCAATACTGTGCGTTGCCGGCCAACGGATCCTTGGGATGCTGCTGGATAAAGCTGCGCAACGCATCTTCTGCACCCGGATAATCTGCCCGCCGTAGCAAACCGAACGCTGCATTATATTGCGCGGAGGTCGAGGCGGCAGGCAATGTTCCCTCGCCGGGCGGACGCAAGGTGCCGCCGCTTGCGGCGCTCGCAATCTGCGGCGTCAATTCGGTTGGCCTCGGGTAAGGCCGATCCGGCACCGGCCCAGCCGGGCCAGGGGGGGTCAGAGTACCGAAGCTAGCCGATTGATCGGGCGGCGGCAGAGCGCTGGGCGGCGGGCGGCCATAGGGCATCGTCGCCGCGTCGGTCACCGGTGCAGACTCGCCCGCCGCCATCTCATGACTGCCAGGTGGGCGCCGGGGCGGCGGAGGCTCTGCCGACCCCGATAATTGGGCCCGGCCTTGACCGAGCCGCACGTCGATGTCGCTGTTTACCTGCTCGAGGCGCTGGCGCAGCTGCTCGACCTCGTTTGTCATATTCTCCACGCGGCCGGTCAGGTCGCGCATCTGCTGCTCAAGCCGATCCATCCGGACCTGAAGGTTGACGGCCGTACTGGTGCCGGCAACACCGGCCGGCGCTGTATCGCCGCTGTCGCGGTAAACCTGCCGCTGCAGCATGCTAAGATCCCGCTCGATGCGGTCGAGGCGCTCCTGCGTCGCGGCATCTTGCGCTGCGGCATCCTGGGCAAAGGCCATCAGCGCCGGCGCCATCGAAAGCATCACCAGCAGCAGGGCCGGACGGGCTTGCGGCAGGAACGAGCGCCGGATCATCAAGTAGGCCTCTTGGATGCGCGCTGCGGCCTTGGGGTGGCGCGACGTGCGGGATCGAGCGATGCGCATCTAACACGGATGCTAGGGGCGGTTTTAGGCAAAAAAAGGGCGCGCCGCGAAGGCTCGTCCACCCGAAACGGCGGGTACAACGCGCGCCGGGGCTCCTGGCGCCGGACTGGGTGCACCGGCGGGCGGTTCGGCAGGTCAGACCGACGGCGCAAGATCAACAGAAACTCGCAATCGGGGCCAGATTCGATCCGCCGATTTACGCTATAGACAACGTCCGGCTCGCAGCGAAACAGAATGGAGATGGCCGGGATAGGCCCGGCCAGGATGCCATGTTCAGTTCACTGTGGTGATGGCGACGCAATTCTGCGCCCAGGCTTCCTCGTTCGAGCCCAGGACGATCGGACGCTCCTTGCCGTAGCTGATCGTCGAAATGCGTGATGCCGGAATACCCGCGGCGACCAGCACATTCTTAACCGCCGCGGCGCGGCGCTCGCCAAGGGCGAGGTTGTACTCGCGCGTGCCGCGTTCGTCGCAATGACCCTCAATCGTAACGGAGACGTTCGGGTAGTGCTGCAGCCAACTAGCCTGCCGCTGCAGAATCTGCTGCGCTTCGGGGGTGATATCCGACCGATCGAACTCGAAAAAGACGCGGTCGCCGGCGTTTTGCGCCAGATCCTGCTGCGAACCCGGGACCACCGAGCCGACGCCGCTGGGCGGACCGCTTGGGCCGGGCGGACCGGGCGGCGGAGCCGGCGGCGTGCTGCTGCAGGCGGCGAGCAGCAAAATAACTCCCACCAAGCCAATGACTTTCATGCGCATATCGTAAACCCCTGAGAAAATGGCGCGGACTATGTCCTGTGGCTGCTCAGCGCAGCAAGGGGGACCATGCCGGATCCGACGCAGCTCCCGGCGTAGGCACGTCACGCTGGTTGTATCCAGTCAAGTCGATTGTTTGCAGGTGCGGCGAACCGCCGTAGCCGCGCGAATCGGATGGCCCTTGACTGAAATACATCAATACCCGGCCATTGGGCGCCCAAGTCGGCCCCTCGACAAGAAAACCCTGCGTCAATAGCCTTTCGCCCGAGCCGTCCGGATGCATCACCCCGATATAGAACGAGCCGCCGCCGATCTTGGTGAAGGCGATCAAATCGCCGCGCGGCGACCACACCGGCGTGCCGTAGCGGCCCGAGCCAAAGCTGATCCGCCTCGCGCCGCCGCCGCCGGCGCTCATCACGTAGAGCTGCTGTGAACCGCCGCGATCGGAATTGAAGACGATCTGGCTGCCATCCGGCGAATAGCACGGCGAGGTGTCGATCGCCTGGCTGTCGGTTAAGCGAGTCGCTCGGTGTGTGCGCAGATCGAAGGTGTAGATGTTGGTGGCGCCGTTTTCGGCGCGGCTCAAGACGACCCGATTGCCGTCGGGCGAAAACCGCGGCGCGAAGGTCATGCCGGGAAAGTCGCCGATCACTTCCTGCTGCCCGGTGTCGATGTTCAGCAGATAGACGCGTGGGGTTTTAGTGGCATAGGACAGATAGGTGATCTCCTGCGCCGTTGGCGAGAAGCGCGGAGTTAGCACCAGCGCCCGCCCGTCGGTCAGATATTTGTTGTTCGCGCCATCCTGATCCATGATCGCCAGACGCTTGATCCGGTCTTGAGCCGGGCCGGACTCGGCGACGTAGACGATGCGCGTGTCGAAATATCCCTCTTCCCCGGTGATCCGCTTGTAGATCTCATCGGCGATGATGTGGGCGATGCGGCGCCAATTCTGTGGCGTCGTCGTATAACCAAAGCCGGTCAGTTGCTGCTCGGCAAAGACATCCCAAAGCCGGAACTGGACCCCAAGCCTTCCATCACCTTGAGTTTGGACCGTGCCGGTGACCAGCGCTTGCGCGTTGAGTTGCCGCCAGTCGCCAAATCGGGGCGCGGTGCTGTCGGTCGCCGATACGTTCTGAATAAAGCTTCGCGGATCGATCGGCCGAAACAGTCCCGAGCGTTCGAGATCGGCCGAGATCACGCCGGCGATGTTGCTTCCGGCCTGCGCTTCACCGCCACCCCCACCGGCAAAGGCCGGAATCGCGATCGGCATCGGCTGGACTTGGCCGCTGGTAATGTCGATCCGCAGCTCGGCGCGCGCCGGCGCGCCCGTCCACAGCAGGGCCGCGAGCAAGATGGTCAGCGCGCCGGAAAACACGAGGCGGCGTTTGTTCATAACAAATCCTTTGGGCTGAAATCGACGACCATGTCCTTCCAGACATCGTATTTGTCGGGCGGCAAGCGGAGCGGTCGGCATAGCGGGTTGAAAAAGGCGCGCCGGGCGCTTTCCGCGGCGGCGCGGAAGAACGGGTCGGCATTGGCCCGCCCCTGATCGACGATGGTCGCCTGTTGCACCATGCCATCGGGTCCGACTTCGACCCGCAGTTCAACCACCAGATCCTTGGCGTCACGTGCGCCCGCAGGGATGTTCCAGCAGCGCGAAATCTGTTCACGAATCATGTCAACCTCGCTCGCACTCAGCTGACTGCCCAAAGGCGCGCGGGGCTGAGACGACGCGGTTCCCGAGGCGGTCCGCATTCTCTGCGGCGGCTCATCCGGCGATGGCGCGGTGTCCTGCGTGGCCAGATTTTTTAACAGCGCGTTGAACTGTCCGGGATCGTATTTCCTGGCTTCAGCCTTTGCCTCGGCCCGCGCGATCTGCTGTGGCTTTTCGGGTGTCGGTTCAGGCGCTTCGACCTTCTCGACCGGTTTCGGCGGCGGTGGCGGCGGCGCCGGCTTGGGCTCGGGCAGCGGAGGCGGCGGCGGGAGTGGCGCTGGCTTCTGCTCCGGCGGCGCCGGCGTCGGCGGAGCTGGGGGAGCGGCGGCGGCGGAGGGCGGCGGCGCCGGTTGGGGTGGGGTCGGCTCGGGCTCGGGCTTTGGCCCCGGCGGACCCGGCACCGGCACATCCGGCTTGGCCTCGCGCTCGGGCATATTCGGGTTTGGGTGGGTCGCCCGGGTCTCCGGCCCCATCGTCACCAGCTGAACCGCGATCGGCATTTCCTGCGGCGTCGGTGGGTGAAACAGGGTGGGTAGACCAAAGATGAAAAGGCTGCCCAGGACGAGGTGCAGCACCCCCGACAAGGCCAGACCGCGCCGACCGACGCCGTCGGGCATCGCCTCCGGGAGCTGGGGTTCCGGCGGGAGGGCCGGTTCGGCGATGGCCAGGCTCATCCTTGCGCGCCCGCGGACCGGTCCTCAGTGCTTTGCAGTCCGCGCCGGGGTCGTGGCTGCTGCCGCATCATGGGCGGCAGTGTCCGCCACTCCTCTCGGCGACTGCGCGATCAGCGAAACCTTGCGAAAGCCCGCAGCACTGATCAGGCTCATGACTTCGAGCACGCGGCCGTAATCAATCGACTTGTCGGCCCTGACATAAACAAGCGCATCGGGGTTGGCCCCGGTGATCGCCTGTAGACGAGGCACAAGGGCTTCGGTCGGAAGCTCGGTGTCCTGGATAAAGATCTTGCCCTCGTTGTTAACGGTGATGACCAGCGGCTCTTTCGGCTCGGTGATCGGCGGCGCCTGGGTCTGGGGCAAGTCGACGGGCACCCCCACGGTCAGCAGCGGGGCCGCCACCATGAAAACGACAAGCAGCACCAGCATGACATCGACGAGCGGCGTCACATTGATTTCGGCCATCGGCCGATAGCGCCCGGCGCGGATAACGCGGCCGTTGCCGCCGAGGCTCGACAGCGCCACTGGTCAGGGCCTCTCGTCGAGCTGGCGCGACAAGATCGCACTGAATTCCGAGGAGAAGGCTTCGAGCCGGCCGGCGTAGCGCCCGAAATCGGTTGCCAGCTTGTTGTAGGCGATAACCGCAGGGATCGCGGCGACAAGGCCGAGCGCGGTGGCGAACAGCGATTCGGCGATGCCGGGGGCGACGACTGCGAGGCTGGTGTTCTTGGAGGCGGCGATCGACTGAAAACTATCCATGATGCCCCAGACCGTGCCGAACAACCCGACGAACGGCGCGGTTGCGCCGACCGTGGCGAGAAACGCCATGAAGCGCTCGACCCTCTCCATCTCGCGGCCGACGGTGACGTTCATGACCCGCTCGATACGCTGCTGCAGGCTCGCGCGCATGATCGCGGTGCCGAGCAGGCCCTTGGCGGCACTGCGCCGCCACTCGCGCATCGCCGCCGAAAACACCGCGGTCATCGGATCGGGCGGACGCTGGCCGACGCGCTCGTAAAGATCGTCGAGCGAGCCGCCCGACCAAAAGCTTTCCTCGAAGCTCGACGCCGCATGGCGCAGGCGGCGCAGCCGAATCACCTTGTCGAATATGACCGCCCACGACCAGAACGATGCGAGCAACAAGATCAGCATGACGATTTTGACGATGGCATCTGATTGCAGAAACAACGCAACGATCGAAAGGTCATGGGGAACCGCACCGGCGAGCGGCAGGGTGTCGACAGCGGAAGGCGGCATTCTTTGAACCTTTTATGGCGTCTTTTGGACGATCGTCGGTGTGGGCGTCGGCATCGGTGTCCGCGGCGGCGTCACGGCACCTCCTCGGCCTCGTCGGCGACCGGCAGGCGCGCCAGCAGGTCGAGCTGGGCCGGCAACACCGCCGGCATCGGTAGGCCAAGATGGCGAAAGGCGAGCTGGGTCAGCATGCGGCCGCGGGGCGTGCGCTGCACAAACCCTTCCTGGATCAGGTATGGCTCGATAACCTCTTCGACGACGTCGCGCTCGTCGCCGAGAGCCGCCGCCATGGTTTCGACCCCGACCGGGCCGCCGCCGTAGTTCTCGGCGATGCAGCGCAGATAGCGCCGGTCCATGCCGTCGAGCCCGCATCCGTCGACTTCGAGCCGCAACAGCGCCGCGTCGGCCGCGGCAAGGTCGACCGTCGCCAGGCCCTCGACCGCGGCAAAGTCGCGAATCCGCCGCAGCAGACGCATCGCCACGCGCGGCGTGCCGCGGGCGCGGCGGGCGACCTCAGCGGCGCCGTCGGCCCGCAAATCGAAGGCGAGCACCCGGGCGCCGCGGCCGACGATCATCGCGAGCTCGGCCGGTTCGTAGAACAACAGCCGCAGCGGGATGCCAAAGCGCTCGCGCAAAGGTCGGGTGATCAGCCCCGACCGGGTCGTGGCTCCGACCAGCGTGAAGGGCGGCAACGGATAGCGGATGGAATGAGCACCCGGCCCCTCGCCAATGATCAGATCGAGGTGAAAATCCTCCATCGCCGGATAGAGGATTTCCTCCACCGAGGGGGCCAGCCGATGGATTTCGTCGATAAACAGCACGTCGCGCGGCTGGAGATTGGTCAAGAGTGCAGCGAGATCGCCGGCGCGTTGAATGACTGGGCCCGAAGTGGCGCGAAAGCCCACCCCCATCTCGCGCGCGACAATCTGCGCCAAGGTGGTTTTGCCGAGCCCCGGCGGCCCGAACAACAGCACGTGGTCGAGCGCTTCGCCTCGCGCTTTGGCGGCCTCGATAAAGACGCCCAGATTGTCCCGCAGCTGGCGCTGGCCGACGAAGTCGGCCAATGTCAGCGGCCGCAGCGAAGCCTCGGCGGCATCCTGCTCGGCGCGTTCGGGGGCGATGATACGTGATCCGGCCTCGCTCATGACCCGACAGCTCTCACGGGGCGCGCTCCTGGAGCGCCGCGCGGATCAGCGCGTCGACCCCGGCGCCGCTGCCGAGCCGGTTCATTGCCATCCCTACCGCGGCAAAGGCCTCGGCGCGCCCCCATTGGAGATTGACCAGCGCCGAAACGGCGTCGGCGGCTGGGCCGCTATCGGCGCCGGCTGCCGATACCGGCGGCGTGGACAGAGACGGCGCGGGGGCGAGCCCGCCAACCTTGTCCTTGAGCTCGTTGACGATGCGCGCGGCGAGCCTGGGTCCGACTCCGTCAGCACGCGCCAGCACCGCGCGATCTTGGGCGAAAATGGCGAGACCGAGTTCCTCGGCAGGCACCGCTGACAGGATGGAAAGGGCCAGTCGCGCGCCCACCCCCTGAACCGTCGTCAGCAGCCGGAACCAGTCGCGTTCGGCCGCGTCGATAAAGCCGTAGAGGTGGATGTGGTCCTCGCGCACATGCGTCTCGATCAACAGGCGCGCGGGTGCGCCGACCGGCGGCAGACGGCCAATCGTCCGGGTCGAGCAAAAGGCGAGATAACCGACGCCGCCGACGTCGATGACCGCGCTGTCCTGACCGACCGAATCGACGATCCCGGCGAGCCGGGCGATCATCGGATTGCTTCCCAGGCGCGGCGGGTCAGTGCGAGGTGGGCATGACAAATCGCCACAGCGAGCGCATCGGCGGCGTCGCCCGCACCGATCTCGCAGCCGGGCAAGATCCGCCGAACCATTATCTGCACTTGCGACTTCTCGGCGTGCCCAGCCCCGACGACCGCCTTTTTGATCAAATTCGCCGAATATTCGGCGACCGGCAGCCCGCGCTCCGCCGGAGCCAGCAGCACGACGCCGCGGGCGACGCCGAGCTTCAAGGTCGAAGCCGGGTTGCGATTGACGAAGGTTTCCTCGACCGCGGCCTCGTCAGGGTGAAATCGTTCGAGCACATCGCCGATCTGGCGAAACAGCGACACCAGTCGCATTGCCAGCGGCTGATCGGTCGCGGCGTGCGACACCCCGTTTCGCGACATGGGTAAGACGATTGCCGTCGACGTCGATAACTCCCCAGCCGGTATGCCTCAGCCCGGGATCGAGCCCCAAGACGCGCATCGCCTAGAACCCCTCCCCCCCGAACTGGGGGGAAAGGGAGCAAGCAGCCGGCTCGGCTCGATCGGTCATTCTCAGGCGCCGAGCCGCGCCATAACGTCCTCAGCCACTTCGAAATTGGCGTAGACGTTCTGGACATCGTCGCTGTCCTCGAGCGTCTCGAGCAGCTTGAAGAGCGCGATCGCGTTGTCCTCGTCGATCGGACGCCGTGGTTTTTGGCCGCCAGACGAGCCGTGCCGAAGCGGCCGGGCCGAAGCTGCTGTTCGAGCGCATCGCGCACAATGTTGAAATCGTCCGTCGCGCTGGTCACCAGATGCTGCTCGGAATCGCTTTCGACATTGTCGGCGCCGGCCTCGATGACCGCCTCGAACATGTCCTCGGCGCTGGCCGCTCCCGCCGGATAGACGATTTCGCCGACGCGATCGAACAGGAAACCGACGCTGTTGGTCTCGCCGAGCGCGCCGCCGGCCTTGGTGAAGGCGGCGCGGATTTCGCTCGCGGTGCGGTTGCGGTTGTCGGTCAGCGCCTCGACGATGACCGCGGTCCCACCCGGCCCATAGCCCTCGTAACGCACCTCGTCATAGGCCGAAATCGGCCTCACCGCCGGCGCCGCGCCGAATCGCGCGGTCGACCGTGTCCTTCGGCATGTTGGCCTGGCGGGCGGCCAGCACCGCCGCGCGCAGCCGCGGGTTCGCCGCGGGATCGGGCAGTCCGGTACGGGCCGCAGTCGTCAATTCCCGGATGATCTTGGTGAAGACCTTGCCGCGCTTTTTGTCCTGCGCGCCCTTCCGGTACATGATGTTTTTAAATTGCGAGTGGCCTGCCATCGATCTCCGCGCGGCTCCCCGTCGGCCTCGGGTGTGAAACCCTTCATAGGGGCTGTCGACCGGGCTAACAATCCAATATGGCAGGATTGGGGCATCTGGGCCGCGATCCGAGCGGCCTTGCTAACCGGCCAATTCCTGCTAGTTCGGGCTCAGCAGCGCGGCAGCTGTTGCATCAGGCGCCCGCCAATTCGCACCGGCTCGACCCGCCGGGCGAGCCCGCTATCGTCGTCGGTTTCGAGCAGAATCCCGCACAAGGTGCCCTCGCCCTCGGCGACCTGCGGTCGCTCGCCGGGCATCTTGGTGACAAAGCGGCGCACCACCGGGCCCTTTTGCAGCCCGATCACCAAATCATAGTCACCGCACATCCCGGCATCGGTCTGATAGGCGGTGCCGCCCGGCAGGATCTGAGCGTCGGCCGTCGGAACGTGGCAATGCGTCCCGAACACGGCCGAGACGCGGCCGTCGGCAAAATGGCCGAGTGCCATCTTCTCGCTCGACGCCTCGGCATGAAAATCGACGAGGATCGCCGCCACGCCGCCATCGAGCGGATGATCGGCGAGGATCAAATCGAGCCGGGCAAAGGGATCGTCGAGCGCGTCCATGAACAGCCGGCCCATCAGGTTGATCACCAGCGCGTTGCGACCGCCGCCCACCGGGTGCAGCCGCCAGCCGGCGCCGGGCGTTCCGGGCGGAAAATTCGCCGGACGCAGCACACACGGGTCGCGATCGATATAGGGGATCAGCTCGCGCTGGTCCCAGACGTGATTGCCGGTCGTCAGAATGTCGACGCCGCACTCGTAGAATTCGCCGCTGATGCGTTCGGTCAGGCCGAAACCGCCGGCCGCGTTCTCGGCATTGACGACGACGAGATCGAGGGCGAGTTCGCGCCGCAGCGCGGGCACATGCAGTTTGACCGCATCGCGGCCCGGCCGCCCCATCACGTCGCCGCAGAACAGGATCTTCACGACGATCGCACCGCGCGCCCGGCCCGTGGCTCAGAGCTGCGGAGTGGAGCCGCCTCGGCCGTTGGCGCGCAATCCCACCGTGGCCCGCCGTAGCAGGTGGGCGCCACGTGTCGAAGCCACGACTCCGACAGAGACAGCTCCCAAGAGGTAGGTATCGGCCCCGGGGTAACATGCGGCCTGACGCACCGCGCAGCCCCACCCCGCAATGGCAAAGCTAGGGGCTCTCCAGCCGCGCCGCAATAGCCTCGATCCGCTGGGCGATGCCGTGGACGCCGCTCGCCGCGGCGTCGGCGGCGTCGGCAGCTTCAGTTTCGGCGGAGCGCACACGGCTCTGCTCCTGCTGCAACGCCTCGTTAGCGTCAGACAGTTCGTCGGCGATGACGAGGGCCGCTAGAAGTAGCAACCGGCCTTCCCCGACCTGGCCGAGGCTTTTTGCGAACTCACCGACCCGAGCGTCGACATATTGGGCGAGCCGCCGAATGCGCGGCTCCTGCCCATCGTCGCAGGTAATCTTGTAAGGGCGGCCGTTGACCGTAACCGCGACTTCGCTCATCTCACCCCTCCCCCCAAGCGCCCGGCCGATCCGGGCGAGAGCGCCATCGACCCGGGCACCGATCTCGCCGGCGGCGGCGCGCAGCTGTGCAGTCTCGGCCTCGGGCGCCGCGACGCGCTGAGCCACCGCGCCGCCGATGCTCGCGGCTTCGAGACGGGCAACGGCCCGTTCGAGCCGCTCGAGCGCCTCGTCGAGGCAACTCATCCCGCCCCTCAGTGAACCCGCTCGTATTTCTGCAATGAGCGGATGTAATCGGGACGTGGCTTATTCGGGAAGAATTGCGGCCACTGCGTCCACGACACCTCGCCGACATAGAGATCGCCGCGGCTGTCGACGGTGAGCCCGTGCGGCCCGAGAAACGCGGTCGGCGCGGTTCCGGCATGCATGTCGCCGAACCGCGACAACAGCTTGCCCTGATTGTCGACGATGCTGACCCGGGGACCGAGGTTTGGGCTGTTGCGGTTGACCGGCTGCACCGGCCCTAGCTCGCCGATGTAGCAGACCGGGTGGCGGGCGTAATCCATGTAGAGACCGCAAGGCCGGTGCAGATTGTTCCACTGGGTCTCGTACTTACCGTTGCCGTCGAACACCTGGACCCGGTGGTTCTCGCGATCGGCGACATAGACCCAACCGTCAGAGTCGGTGCAGATGTTGTGCACGATGTTGAACTCGCCGGGGTTGGTGCCGGGTTCGCCCCACGACATCAGCAATTTGCCGTCGGGCGAATATTTGTGAACTTTCGCGTTGCCGTAGCCGTCGGATACATAGATTTCACCCTTTGGCGACAGCGCGGTGTGGGTGCAGCGGTGGAACGGCTCGCCGCTCATATAGGGCGCGGGTTTGCCGGGGACGCCGATCTCTAGCAGCACCTTGCCATCGAGCGAACATTTGCGGACGAAATGGCCGCCATCGTCGGTCAGGTAGATCGAATCGTCCGGCCCCATATGGACGCCGTGGGCGCGGGGGTATTGGCCTTCGCCCCAGGAGCGCAGGAATTTGCCGTCGCGGTCGAACACCATGACCGGATGGTCGCCGCGGTTGAAGACATAGACATTGTCCTTGGCGTCGACGCCAACCGCACCGACTTCCTTGAACGACCATTTGTCAGGGAGTTTCGCCCAGTCCTCGATAATCCGATATTTGTAGTCGCCATCGCCAACGATGATCGCCATGCCATTCTCCTCAATGGACGCGTTCGTATTTTTGCAAGGCCCGTAATCCTGGCGGATGCGGCTCGCCCGGGAACAGCCCCGGCCACAAGGTCCAGCACACCTCGCCGACATAGAGATCGCCGCGCAAATCGACGGCGAGGCCGTGCGGCCCGATAAACGAGGTTGGCGCTGTCCCAGCGAACGGATCGCCGATCCGCGACAACAGCTTGCCCTGATTGTCGACGATGCTGACCCGCGGCCCGAGATTGGCGTTGAGGCGGTTGACCGAGAGCTCGCCGATATAGCAGACCGGGTGATGCGTGTACGGCATGTAGAGGCCGCACGGCCGGTGCAGATTGTTCCACTGCGTCTCGTATTTGCCATTGCCGTCGAACACCTGGACCCGATGGTTCTCGCGGTCGGCGACATAGACCCAGCCGTCGGCGTCGGCGCAGATATTGTGGACCAGGTTGAACTGGCCGGGATCGCTGCCGGGCTCGCCCCATGACATCAACAATTTGCCGTCCGGCGAATATTTGTGGACGCGGGCGTTGCCGTAGCCGTCCGAGACGTAGATCTCGCCTTTTGGCGATAGCGCGGTGTGGGTGCACCGGTTGAACGGCTCGCCGCTCAGATAGGGCGCCGGCGTGCCGGGCACACCCAGCTCCAGCAACACCTTGCCGTCTTCGAGCCGACATTTACGTACGAAGTGGCCGCCATCGTCGGTCAGATAGATCGAATCGTCAGGCCCCATATGGACGCCATGGGCGCGCGGGTACTGCCCCTCGCCCCAGGAGCGCAGGAAATTACCCTGGCGGTCGAACACCATCATCGGATGCTCGCCGCGCCCAAAGGCGTAAACGTTGTCGTTCTTGTCGACCCCGACCGCAGCGACCTCCTTGAACGACCAGCCGTCGGGAAGCTTGGCCCAGTTTTCCTTGATCTCGTATTTGTACTCACCCTGGCCAACGATAATCGCCATAGCTCGCGTCCCCTCTCGTGCGGTCGATGCGGCCGCAGAAAACCCGGCTTTGCCGAGGTTAGCGAAGCCGTCACGGTGAAACAATCCTTACGACCGGGCCCGGTTCGCGCTTGCCCTCGCCCGGTGGCTCTGCGACCGAGTTCTTGGCGCCGCACCCCGGGTCGCGGTCGAGGCCGCCGCCGGTTTCGGCTGGGATCGCTGGACTGGACCGCGCGGGGCCTTTATCGGCATGCACGGCTTAGGCGCCTCGACCCCGGGCGAGGTGGCTTTACCCGCATTTCGGCATTACTGCCGAGAGGGTTGCAGAGGCCGCCCGCTCGCTCCTATAGATTGGCGAAAGCCTTCGGGAGGAGCGGGCCATGACGGTACGGGTAGCGATCAACGGTTTTGGCCGCATTGGCCGGCTGGTGATGCGGGCGGCTTGCGAGAGCCGGCGCGACGACATCGAAATCGTCGGCATCAACGATCTCGGCCCGGTCGAAACCAACGCCCATTTGCTGCGCTACGACAGTGTTCACGGTCGCTTTCCGGGCGAGGTCGCCACCGGCGAAGGCTGGATGGATATCGGCCGCGGCAAGATTACGGTGACCGCCGAGCGCGACCCGGCCAAATTGCCCTGGCGCCGGCTCGGGGTCGATGTCGCGCTCGAATGCACCGGGATCTTTACCAAGCGCGAGGCTGCGGCCAAGCACCTCGAAGCCGGTGCGAAGAAAGTCATTATTTCGGCTCCGGCCGACGGCGCCGACCTGACCCTGGTGATGGGCGTCAACCAGGACGATCTGAAGCCCGAACACCAGATCATTTCGAACGCGTCGTGCACGACCAACTGCCTGGCCCCGGTCGCCTATGTGCTCCACAAAGGGATCGGCATCGAACGCGGCTACATGACGACGATCCACTCCTATACCGGCGACCAGAACACGGTCGACACGTTGCATTCGGATCTGCGCCGGGCGCGGGCGGCGGCCCTCTCCCTGATCCCGACCTCGACCGGGGCGGCCAAGGCGGTCGGGCTGGTATTGCCGGCGCTCAAGGGCAAACTCGATGGCACCGCGATCCGGGTGCCGACCGCCAACGTGTCGCTGATCGACTTCACATTCGACTCGGCCCGCGAAACCTCGGGCGACGAGGTCAATGCGCTGATGGAAGATGCCGCCAAGTCGAACCGCCTCAAGGGCATCGTCGGCATTAACAAGGCGCCGACGGTTTCGGTCGATTTCAACCACGACCCGCATAGTTCCGTGTTCGACGTGACCCAGACCCAGGTGCTCGACAAGCGGTTTGTTCGCGTCCTCTCGTGGTACGACAACGAGTGGGGCTTCTCGAACCGCATGGTCGAGGTCGCCGCCTATTTCGGCGGGCTCGCCTGACGGGGCCTGGCACCCCCGGTTGCCGCACGGAGGCAGAGGCTCGGGCTGGGGGGCCGACCGCTCCCCTCGTGATCATCGTCCACTCGCTCGCCCATGCGATCGGCGCGCTAAAGGCCGGCACCCGCACCGGCCGCTCGATCATCCTGTCGAGCGCCCCTGAAGCCGGCATTTACGTCGGCCCGGGCTGGTTCGGCTCGGTGGTAGCGGCGGCGCGTGAGGCCGTACCTGACGCCCGCTTCTCGGCCATCCTCGATTGCGGCGATCAGGCGGGCGCCGCACTAGCAGCGATCCGCGCGCAAATCGAAGCCGTTGTGTTCACCGGCCGGACGGACGTCGCGAGCCGCCTCGCCGACATCGCCCGACAACACGGTGTGCGGCTCGAAACCACCCGCCCGGCCCCGGTGCTCGACCTCGGCGCCGATTTTTTCGCCTCGGCGGAGAGCGTCGAGCAGCGTTGCGCCGATATCCTCGTCGACCGAGCGTGAAATTGAGGGAGCGACCGTCATGAGCGCAGAGCCACATGCTAAATCGGCTCGCTTGCAGGAATTGATCCATCGCCGGGACAAGGTTTTGGCGGTCCTCCACCCGCCGACTGCGGCGCATGCCCGGATCATGGAGAAGGCCGGTTGCGAGGCACTGTTTGTCGGCACCGGCGGGGTCGTCGGCGCCTATACCGGTCTGGCGGATGTCGGCACCGCGACGATGACCGAATGCGTGACAATCGCCGGCTGGATCGCCGAGAGCGTGTCGATCCCGGTGATCATGGACGGCGACACCGGTCACGGCGGCATCATGGCCGTGCGCCGGATGATACGCGAATGCATCCGGGCCGGCGTTGCCGGAATACGCATCGACGATCAGCCGATCGAAGCCAAGCGCAAGACGCAGAGCGCCGGCGTCGAGGTCGTGTCGCTCGACCAGGCGATCGCGCGCTACCGTGCAGCGGTCGACATGAAGAACGAGCTCGACCCGAATTTCGTGGTGATGGCCCAGTGCTACGCCCGCGACGCCACCGGCGGCACGTTGCAAGACACGGTTGCGCGGTTACGAGGTTACGGCGAGGAAGCCGGTGTCGACTGGGTGCAGTTCGAATCGCCCCATTCGACCGACGAAATCAGAGCGGCGCGCGCCGCGGTAACGGGGCCGTTTTCGTTCATGAAGGGCAGGCTTGGCCGCTATCTCGATCTCGACGAGCATCTGGCGCTCGGCGTCACCATCGCCTGGTATCCCGGTTTCACCCATAACGTCACCTGGGCGGCGTTGTGGGACTTCATGACCGCGTTCCAGTCGGGTGGCGTGAAGGCCTGGGATGCCTTTGTCGAGAGCCGCCGCGACAAGCCCTATCCCACTCCCGAGATGCCGGAGGATGGCGAAAGCGGAGCAAAGCAGCAGGCGCTCGAGCAACGCTATTTTTCGTCGGGCGATCGCCGACGATAGATCTCAAGGTCCATTCGAAGCGAGGTGAGCCATGGCGCGCGACGGTTTCAGGATCTTCAACTCCGACACCCATGTCGGCCCGGACGCGCGCATTCTTGCCGGCTATCTGAGCCAGGCCGAAAAGGACCGGCTGCGAGACTGGGACGCGTACAAGTCCCAGGGCCGCTCCGGCCAGGTGACCTACACCAAGGGCCAGCGTCGCTATCGCCGCCGGCTAGGGATGGCCGAACCCGACCAAGCGCCGAGCGGATACATGGCCGGCTTCACCGGCGTGAAGCGGTCGCGCGAACCCTCGCCGCTGGTCGATGCCGAACCCGCAGAGCGCATCAAGGACATGGATCATGAGGGTGTCGATGTGAACCTGACGCTGCCCTCGGGCTGGTTCGGCACCTGGACGGCCAGCGACGATGTGATCCTCGAAATGGCGATGTACCGCGCCTATCACCGCTGGATGGCAGACTATTGCGGCGCCTACCCGAACCGGCTCGGCGGGGTGATCCTGGCCGCGGCGCGCGATATCGAGGGAGCGCTCGGCGAGATCCGCCGCTGGGGTCAATCCGCTTGGGCCTGGGGGATGATGGTCTACGCGCCGGTCGGCATGCCGCTCGACCACCCGGCATTGGAGCCGCTCTATGCCAAAGCCGCCGAACTCGACCTTGCGGTTGTGCTTCACACCTTCACGGTGATGCCGCCTTATGCGCCGGGCGGGCAGGATACCTGGGACAATCTGTGGCTGCAGCGCTCAGCCGCGCACCCCTGGTGCGGCATGCGCAACATGGCGGCGATGATCGGCAGCGGGGTGATGGATCGCTACCCGACCTTGCGCGTGGGCACATTGGAGGCCGGGCACGGCTGGCTGCCGTTCTGGATGGCGCGGCTCGACGAGCACGCCGAGACGATCAAAGCCGCACTCCCCGAACTCAGCCACAAGCCGAGCGAGTACGTCACCGGCGGGCGCTATTTCCAGAGCATCGAGATCCCGGAGGGCGCCAGGCTGACTAACGCCGTCATCGATCTGGTCGGCGATCACGTGCTGATGTACGCGTCGGACTATCCGCACGGCGAAAGCCACTTTCCCGAGTCGGTCTCGCTGGTAGCGGACTGGGTGATGGACAGGGAGCGAAAGCGGAAGCTGCTATGGGACAATGCCACCCGCTTCTACGCACGCGCTAACCCCGGCGCGCCACGCTAGGTGCGTCCAACTCCTTCATCACGGTACCTTGTTTGGACTCAAAATCAGCTGTAGCGAGTATATATGCTCGTGCATCGGTATCTGTAATTGAGGCGGCATCTAGCGCGCTTAGAATGGCCGGTACATGTATGGTCACCCAATCCGGGTTGGCAACCTCCACTATTTTATTTAATCCTGTACCGTCAGGGTGCGCTGCTAGGACTTTCTGGTAGAGAGCGAATTTGTTTTGTACGTCACGTATCCCGTAGCTGCCTCCGTTGACTAACCGCCTTAAAAGAACGTAGTCCTTCGCCTGTAGAGCCGTCAGAAATCGCTCCTTACGGTTGAGGAAATACTCGACCAAAACCTTTGCCGAAATCGAAGGATCTTCAACTCTCTCGGGATTATTTACTAAGTCGACGCCAATTTTAGTTCCATAGATTTGGTAATTGGCTCTGCCGGTTATCATGAGATAGCCACGGCCGACAAAGCGAGCACCATCACCAGGCTGCGTATTGCCGAGATCCATTCTGCCCTCGTACCGAAGTATGGGAGCATTTTCGATCAGGTCGTTCTTTGTTTTTTCCGATAATGGAACTCCAGAATATGCGTTAATCACTTGTGTCGCCCAGCCGCGAATATTACGAGTGTCTTCTGAAGGGTGCTCTCGTAATATGTTAACAGCAAGTTCGACGAATTTTCCTTGTATCTCTCGTTCTTTTATGGCTCGAGAATTCATTACTGGCCAGTAATAGAACGACTGGAATCACGACGGCTGAAGCAATCGCGCTTACCGATTTCGCTATTTCCCATATATTTGTACGCTCCTTTACGGTGTCGGATTCCAAATCGTTGTTGATCGTTGTCACCTTCAGGTTTTCGCTTAAATCGGCCAACCTCACCTCCTGCACTGGCATAGAAAGCGTAGGGTTGAAAAAGCGTAACGTATTGCGCCTCGAACTGTCGCCATTCGCCGCCCAGTCATTACGTCGGCAAGCCGGCCGTAGCCCCGAAGAGTAATAGGTCCAGGGGCTATGTCCTCCGCCAGTGCGCTGCGTCTGGGCGGCGCAACGCAGAGAGTGGTGGAGATACCACGAATTTTGCCGCCGGAGATGCCGTGAAAGGAAAAGCGACCAGTCTCGGCGCGCGCTGCCCGACACACGGCTTTCTCTGGGTACGGGTAGCCTATATCCTTCGAACCGAATAGGAGGGACCCGCCAATGTCTGCTCATGCCGCTGACGCCACTGCGCCTGCCGAACTAGCCAGGTGGCCGAATTATCGGGAGGGTGACTTTCGTCATCCGGAATTATGTGTTCCGCAGCGGCGAGACATTGCCCGAGCTGAAGCTCCACTACCGCACCCTGGGGACGGCCAAGCGCAACGCCGCGGGCAAGATCGTCAACGGCGTGCTGCTGTTGCAGGGCAATACTGGCACCGGCGCCAATTGGTTGCGCCCGAGCCTCGCCGACGAGCTGTTTATGGCCGGGCAGCCGCTCGATGCGGCGCGAATACTTCATGATCATGCCGGACGCGATCGGGCGCGGCGGATCGAGCAAGCCGTCCGACGGGCTCAAAGGGAAATTTCCCCATTACCGCTATCATGACATGATCGAGTCCGGCCATCGGCTGATCAGCTGAAGGCCTCGATGTCGCCCATCTGCGCCTGGTTATCGGCAGCTCGATGGGCGGCATGCATGCCTGGATGTGGGCCGAGATGTACCCCGATTTGATGGACGGGGTGGTGCCGATCTCATGCCAGCCGGTCGAGATCAGCGGCCGCAACTGGCTCGGCCGTCGCGCCCAGGCCGAGGCGATCCGCCACGACCCGGACTGGAACAACGGGTTCTACGAGACGAACCCGCGTCACTACATCTACGCCGCGGCCGGGAATTTCGGCACTGAAAGCCCGACCCGGATTCAGGAAATGGCGCCGACCCTCGCCGCCGCCAACGCGCTCTACGAGCAGCGCCTCGCCCAGGCCGCCAAGGGCGACGCCAACAACTCGCTCTGGGCGATCGAGGCGATCATGGACTACAACCCGGAGCCCGATTTCGACAAGATCAAGGCCAAGGTGATGCTGATCAACGACGCCGAGGATCACGCCAATCCGCCCGAGCTCGGCACCGTCGAGCGGGCGATGAAGCGGGTGCGCCACGGCCGCTATGTGCTGATCCCGGCGGGCCCGAACACACACGGGCACTTCAGCCATTTCTACGCCGAGCTGTGGAAGCCCTATCTGATCGAGTTCATGAAAACCCTTGGCGCCCCGCTGCAGGCGGCGGCCGAATAGACGCGCGCAGGTTCATCGGGAGCAGCGATCATGGGCCAGCTCGACGGCCAAGTCGCGCTGGTGACCGGCGGCAGCAAGGGCCTGGGCGCCGCGACCGCACTCCTGTTCGCGGAGGCGGGGGCGAGGGTCGTCGTCACCTTCGGGAATGACGTCGAGGCGGCCGACCAGCTGATCGCGAGCCTGCCCGGCGCCGGCCACCGGGCCAGCCATACGCCGGCGCAGGATACGCGCGCCATCGAAAGTCTCGCCGCCTCGATCGAGGCGACCGAAGGCCGGCTCGACATCCTGGTCAACAATGCCGGCAGCACCCGGGTGATCCCGCATGCCGATCTGCGCGCGCTCGACGACGACTTTCTTCGATTTCGTGCTGGCGGTCAATCTGCGGGGACCATTCGCCACGGTGCGCGCCTGCCGGTCGTTGCTCGCGGCGAGCGGGCATGGCCTTGTCGTCAATGTCGGCTCGGTGTCGGGGGTGCGCGGTGGCGGCAGCAACATCGCCTATGCCGCCGCCAAGGCCGGGCTTCACGCGATGACGATGTCGCTGGCGCGGGCGTTGGCGCCGGCGATCCGGGTGGTGGCCGTCGCGCCTAGCCTGATGGAGACGCCGATGACCGATATGTGGACCCCGGAGCAGCGCGCGCAACGGATCGCGAACAACCCGCTCAAGCGGATCGGTCAGCCCGAGGAGGTGGCGGCGGTGATCCTCGGGCTGGCGACGACGATGACCTTTGTTAACGGCACGGTCATCCCGGTCGACGGCGGCAGCCTGCTGTAACCGCCGGACCGGGATTGATCGATTTAAGACTACCTCACGGGTGAGAAGGCCGCCGGGATCAGCAGCTTGTTTTCCTGCCGGATCGGCCGCACTCCGGCCTGCGGCGGCCACGCTTGGCCGGGCCGGCGGCGATTCTTCGCGGATCCGGGCGCGCTCGTTTAGATCCTTGTACACCCAGGTGTGGACGAACTTGTTGAGCCCGCCGAGTTCGCTCGTCCAGCAGGCTGCCAAGGGGGAGAGCTTCTCGCGATCGGGAACGGCCTTGGCCCACGCCTCCAGCACCTTCGGGATGTCGCCCGGGGCGTAGGTGTAGGTGCGCATCTCATAGACGTTACCGGTGCCGTAATTCCGGCTGCCGAGGGCGTGCATGAACGGCGCCGGGATCATGATCTCGGCCTCCTGCGCCACGATGAACTCGCCGCCGCCGGGAAGCGCGTTGCGCTCGGCGTCCTGCGCCATCGCTGCGCGTACCGACGTGCGGTGCCGCAAATCGTCGTAGGGATAGACGTGGATCACCTGATTGAGCGGACCGAACTCGGTGTGCCAGAAGCCCCCCAATTTGGAGTGCTTTTCCCGAGCGGGCAGCCGCTTGGCATAGCGCTCTTCGAATTCGGGCACGGTCCCGGGGCGCAGGGTATAGGTACGGACTTCATAGATCATTGACGCGTCCTCCAAGTGACAGGGGTTGGCGAGGTTATATGCCAGCGAACCGACAGGGAATTCTGCCGGACATTTCCCACATGGACGGCTCATCCGCCCTTGTTCCGAGATAGAATAGTGCCGCCGACGGATTTTGCGAAGCCGCGTGATGAGGCGATGACCGCATGGGAGACCAGCAACAATCAGCGCCGCTGGCTTTGACTGAAACAACCTATCGAAGGAGCAGCGTCATGCCTCAACTGCCGCAAATCGACGAATTGCTGAAGACCGCCGCCGATCGGGGGGATGTGCCGGGAGTTGTGGCGATGGCGGCGACACGTGAGGGTCCGGTCTATCAGGGCGCCTTTGGCCGGCGCGCTCTGCCCGATGGCGCCGCGATGACCGCGGACACGGTGTTCTGGATCGCCTCGATGACCAAGGCGATCACCTCGACGGCGGCGATGCAGCTCGTCGAGCAGGGAAAGCTCACGCTCGATGGGCCGATTGCCGGTGTGCTTCCCGAACTCGCCGCACCTCAGGTGCTCGAAGGCTTCGACGCCGCCGGCGAGCCGCGGCTTCGTCCGGCGCGGCGGCCGATCAGCCTGCGCCACCTGATCACCCACACCGCCGGCTTTGTCTACGACATATGGAACGCTGATTTGGGCCGCTTTATGGAGAAGAGGGGAATACCCGGGATCATCTCCTGCGAGAACGCGGCGCTGGCATTGCCGTTGATCTTCGATCCGGGCGACAAATGGGATTACGGCATCAACATCGACTGGGTCGGCAAGGCGGTCGAGCGGGTGAGCGGTCAGAAGCTTGGCGATTATTTCGCCGAGCACCTGTTCGGACCGATCGGCATCAAAGACACCGGCTTCAAGCTGACCCCGGATCGCCGCGCCCGGCTGACCGGCATGCACTCCCGTAGCGAGGACGGCGCGCTGGCGCCAATCCCGTTCGAGATGCCGCAGGAACCCGAATTCGAGATGGGCGGCGGTGGGCTCTACGGCACCGCGGCGGATTATCTGGCGTTTGAGCGGCTGTTCCTCGACGAAGGGCGCGCCGCGGGTGGCGCTCAGGTGCTGAAGCCCGAGACGGTAAGGCTGATGGCGCAGAACGCGATCGGCGAACTCAACGTGCGGCTACTGAAGACCGCCGCCCCGCCCTATTCGAACGACGCCGAGTTCTTTCCCGGAATGGTCAAGAAATGGGGTCTCGGTTTCATGATCTCGACCGGGCAGGTGCCGGGCGGCCGCAGCCCCGGCAGCCTCGCCTGGGCCGGACTGGGCAATACCTATTTCTGGATCGACCCGGCCAAGGGCGTCGCCGGGGTGATCCTGATGCAGCTGCTCCCGTTCGCCGACGCCAAGGCGCTAGCGGTATTCGACCGCTTCGAAAAGGCGGTTTACGCAGCGCTACCCTGACCATCGCGCGCGGATGCTGCGCGGTTGGTGCTCAGGAACTTCGGCTACCCGCTGTTGCGCAGCCCGGCAGCGATGCCGTTGATCGTCAGGTGGATGCCGGTGATGACGTCGTCATCGGTGTCGCCGGCGCGATATCGCTTCAGCAGTTCGATCTGCATGTGATTGAGCGGATCGAGATAGGGGAAGCGGTTGCGGATCGAGCGCGCCAGGAGTGGATTGCTTTCGAGCAAACTCTGTTGGCCGATGATCGTCAGCAATGCATCGACCACACTCTGCCATTCCGCCCGCAATCGGGAAAAGACACGGTCGCGCAATTCGGAGTCGGCGACCAGCTCGGCATAGCGCGAGGCGATCGCGATATCGCTCTTGGCCAGCACCATGTCCATGTTGGACAACAGCATCTGGAAGAACGGCCACTCACGGTACATCGCCTGTAACAAAGCCATTCCGCCACTCGGCCGTCTATCGAGCCAGGCTCTGACCGCGCTGCCGAACCCGTACCAGCCCGGGAGCATCAGCCGGCATTGCGCCCAACTGAACACCCAAGGGATCGCGCGCAAATCCTCGATGCGCGTTGAAGCTCGGCGCGATGATGGACGGCTACCGATATTGAGATTGGCGATCTCGCCGATCACGGTCAATTCGCGGAAGAAATCTTCAAAGCCGTCGGTTTCGTAGACGAGGTCGCGATAGGCGCGATAGGCCTCGGTGGAGAGGCACTCCATCGCGGCCAAATACTCGGGTTGCGGCTCGGCCGTCTCTGGTTGCAGCAAGGTGGCTTCGAGCGTGGCCGCGGCGAGGGTTTCGAGATTGCGCCGGCCGAGCTCCGGATTCGAATATTTGCTGGCGATGACTTCGCCCTGCTCGGTAATGCGAATGGCGCCCTGAACTGCGCCCACGGGCTGGGCGAGGATCGCCTGATAGCTGGGTCCGCCGCCCCGGCCGACCGAACCGCCGCGTCCATGAAACAGGCGCAGTCCGACATCATGGCGCCGGAATACTTCGACGAGCGCCACCTCCGCTTTATACAATTCCCAGCCCGAGGTCAGGAACCCGCCATCCTTGTTGCTGTCGGAATAGCCGAGCATGACCTCCTGCAAGCGGCCGCGGCTTTCGAGCAGGCGCATGTATTCGGGCAGGCCTAGCAGTTCATTCATCACCTCCCCGCAGTTGCGCAGGTCCTCGATAGTTTCAAATAGTGGGACGATATCGACATCGAGCGCGCCCTCGCGCGGCCGCAGCAAGCCCGCTTCTTTCAACAATACCGCAGTCTCCAGAATATCGGAGACCCCGGTGGTCTTCGAAATCACATAATGCGGCACTGAAGCCGGCCCATAGCGGCGGTGCGCCTCGGTGGTCGCGCGCAGGATCGCTAGTTCACTCGCGGTCTGGTCGGAGTAGGAGAGATAGGCTGAGGCCAACGGGCGAGCCGTGCACAGCTCCGCCAGCAGCGACCGGATGCGCTCGGGTTCGGCAAGGCAGGCGTAGTCGAGGCCCGGCTGTACGAAATTCAGCATTTCGCCGACTGTACGCTCGTGCACATCCGAGTTCTGGCGCAAATCGAGCGCAGCGAGATGAAAACCGAAGGCATCGACCGCCCGGCGTAGATGCCTTAGCCGACCCTTCGCCAAGGTCCCGGAGCCGTTGGCGAGGAGCGAGTCGTCGAGGATCGCGAGATCGGCAAGCAACTCGCTGCTGTCGGCGTAGGGCGGAGCGTTACCGACGGCGTGTTGGGGAGCGTCGAGATGATCGAGCACTCGCGCCGTCGCCGCCAGCCGCGCATAGATCCCTGTGATCGCACGCCGGTACGGCTCGTCCTGCCGGTTGGCTGAGCGGTCAGGCGACCGCGCGGCGAGTTGTTCAAGTGCATCGGTAACACCGATCAGCCTGCTGTCGAGCGACAGTTCGCCCCCAAGCAGATGCAGTTCATCGAGATAGTATTTTAGGGCGCGGCTGCTCTGCGCCCGCAGCGCCGCACGCAACACTTCCTCAGTCACAAACGGGTTGCCGTCGCGATCGCCGCCGATCCAGCTGCCCACGCGCAGGAATGAGGGCAGGCTGTCGGCGAGGGCGATACCTTGGGCCGCCAGCTCCTCTTCGAGATCAGCGTAAAATCGCGGCAATTCGGCCAGAAAGGTATAATCGTAATAGGAGAGGCCGTTAGCCACCTCGTCGATCACGCGGAGCCGCGTTCGGCGCAGCAGGCTTGTTTGCCATAGGGTCAACACCGCGCGGCGCAATGCCCCTTCGTTGGCGGCGAGCTCGGCCGCGGTCAGCGACAGCCGGTCGCGTTCGGCCAGGAGATCGGCGACTTCCATCTCGCGGTCGATCGTGCTCTTGCGCCGGACCTCGGTCGGATGCGCGGTTAATACCGGCACGACCATGGCGTTGGCGAAGAAGGCAAGAAGGCGTTCGCGCGGGATACCGGCCTTGCCGGCGCGGGCGAGGGCAAGGGCCATGGTACCTTCGCGCGGCGCCGAGTTGCTTAAGGCATGGGCACGGGTGCGGCGGATATGGTGCTGGTCTTCCGCGATATTGGCGAGATGCGAGAAATAGCCAAAGGCGCGAATGATCTGAAGCGCTTCCCCCGGCGGCAGATTGTTCAGAGTCGTTTCGAGTTCGCGTCGTGCGGAAATATCCTCGTTGCGGCGGAAGCGGACCGAATTTTGGCGAATATATTCAACGGTTTCGAAAACTTGCTCGCCATTCTGCTCACGTACCGTGTCGCCAAGGATCCTGCCGAGCAGCCGGATGTCGTCTCGCAGCGGCAGATCCTTGTCTTCGGCGTCGAATGCGTTGGGTAGTGACATCGCCTCCTCTTTTCCATCGCCGGGCTCGAGGGATGCCTGGTTATCCATGCAGAAACTGTGCCTCGCTGAAGAATCGCAGATTACGGACCCGAGGAGATCCGGCACTCCGCGCGCCTGACGGCAAGCAACGTGTCGGATCCGGAATTCCTGCGTCCGGCACGCGATTTTTCGGCGGTGTAGGTTCGGAGGCAAGCATGCGCGATGTGCGAGCGCTAGGCAGAAGCGCTCTCCAACATCACGAGGGCCAAATTTACAGTCCTGGCGCGGCGCGCGGCGCGAGCCTTGCCTCCGACCGTGTCACCTTGGACATAGTATGAATTGCGCCGGCGCGACCCAATGAACCCGCAACCCACTACTTATCGCGGCGCAAGAATACGTTCGGGCGACACGTCGCAGGAGTTATTTTATCTTCGCCTCTTTGAACACGACGTGTTTGCGGGCCACAGGGTCGAACTTCTTCAATTCCAATTTGGCGGTCTTGGTCCGCGGGTTTTTCTTTGTTACATAGTAAAAGCCGGTATCGGCGCTGCTCACGAGCTTGATCAGGACGGTGCTGGTCTTGGCCATGGCGAAACCCTAGGTTCAGGGATTGTGTGGTCCGGAAGATAGCGATCCGTCAACTCCTGTCAAGAAGGGCTCGGCCGAGACCGGCGCCGTACCGATAGACCGCGCCGCCAGATTCGGGGCCGCGCCGATGACGTGCGCCGCCTGCCTGTAAAGGGCCGGGTCGGCCAGAAGACGCTTAGCCACCGCGAGGTCGATTGCCCGGTCCCCGTCGCGGGGTGGACACGAGCGGCGCAATTGACTCCAGCCGCTTTCGTCGAGCGAAGCGCGTGGCTCGGCGGTTAGCGGCGAGACTGCCGACAATCCGCCCGCGCGCAGCAATGCGATCTGAACCGATTGGTCGTCGTTGCCGAGATCGCTGGTGCACACGGTCGGCACCACTCCGCGCGCGTTCAACAAATAGCCGGCGGGTGCGACCAACTGAGCCCAGGTCAGTGTCAGCTCGCCATTATTGGGCAGTCGCAGGACGGTTTGCACCGTGCCCTTGCCATAGGAGGCTGTACCTACGATGACAGCTCGTCCGGAATCTTGGAGCGCCGCCGCGACGATTTCGGAGGCCGAGGCGGACCCGCCATTGACCAATACGACAATCGGTATCCGCGGCGCGATGCTGTCGCCTGAAGCCTCGAAAAACTGGCGGCTCGCGGGGGCGCGCCCGATGGTCGCTACGATTGGGCCCTTGGCGATGAACACGTCGGAGAGGCTTACCGCCTGGTCGAGCAGCCCGCCGGTATCGCCGCGCAAATCGAGAACAATACCCCGTAGTTCCGGCCCCATGCCGCGCTTTACTGCGTCGAGATCCTCAACCAGCTGTTGCGTCGTGTTCTGGTTGAAGCTGGATATGTGAAAGATGGCGACACCGTTATCGCGCGACAGCGTCACGGTGGGCTCGACCATCAGTGTACGTTGAAGCCGGTAATAACGGCTTCCAGCCGTGCCGGGGTGTTCGATGCCAACGTCCACGGTGCTTAATACCGTGCCGCGAAGCAAGTGGATCACGTCGCTCCGTGAGCGGCCGGCGGTCGGCTGACCGTTGATCGCTGTGATTGTGTCGCCGGCACGGATGCCAGCCAGATCGGCGGGTCCACCCGGCACGACCTGGATGATCCGGAACCGGTCGGGAGCCGGATCGAGAGTTACGCCGAATTCCACCGAAGCCATCCCGGGCAGCCCGCTGATCGCGGGCGGCCGCGGGCGTGGCATAGCGAGAAAAGCGATCGAGCGAGTAGGTAATCCCGTAGAACAGGGTTTGGTCGATCGTGTCCTGCGACACCGCCGCCACGATCGGGGACGTTTTCTTAGCATCGGCAACCAAATGGCCCAACCATCCGCCCCAAAGATGCGGGTCATCGCCGGACGGGCTTGGATAGGTCGCGATCTCGCGCCCGCCGTAATCGAGCGCGATCTCGGTACTGTCCTCGGGCCCGGGCGTCTCCAGCACCGCGAATTTGGGGTCGAGCTGGGAGAGGCGGGCAGCGGCGGCGAGAGAGAGCTTGCGGCTTGAAACCGGCACAATGTAGAGCTCGGCGATTTGATCGAGACCGCGCCCGAACAACCGTCCAGTCGGATCGGCCGGCAATGGGTGGAGCTCCGAGCAGGCCGTAAGCAGGACGACGAGGACGAATAAGCCCGCCGGTGCAAGCCCAGTGGCTTGACGCAACGACATCGGCATCGAGGAACCCCCGAAATCCTCGCGGCAACCCGCCCGATGAACCGCCAGCCTCGGCCTAAAATCCCGTTGCTGGGGCGCTCATGCTAGATTGGTGCGGGTCCGCAATCAACCGCGCCGGCCGGCGCGACCGTGGCGCGGGGCTGCGCGCTCGTCCTCGATCCGAAACAGCAAGCGACCGCCGATCGCATCCGCCTCGACAAGCCGCACCGTCGCCGCATCACCCAGCCGGAAGATCCGCCCGTAGCGGCGGCCGATGAGCCGCGGCACCTTCTCGCTCCGGTCGTAATAATCGCTCGGCAAAGTCGATATCGGCACGAGCCCAGTGGCGCCGGTCTCGGCCAGGGTGACGAACAGCCCAAACTCGGCGACACCGCTAATGCGGGCGGAGAAGAGGCCGCCGATCGCATCGGCGACGAGGATCGTGCGATAGCGCTCGATTGCGGCGCGTTCGGCTGCAGCGGCACGGCGCTCTGTCATCGAAATATGCTCGCCGACGACCGCCAACCGGTCGTGGTCTATATTGGAGGGCAGCGCGCCGGCGCCGAAATCGCTTCCCGCCGCGTTGGCGCTGGCGATCAATGCGCGATGGACGAGAAGATCGGCATAACGGCGGATCGGCGAAGTGAAATGCGCATAGCGCCGCAGCCCCAGACCGAAATGGCCGATATTGTCGGGGCTGTAGGCAGCCTGCGCCTGGCAACGCAGCACGAGGTCATTGACCAGCGCAGCTACCGGGGTTGCCTCGGCCCGGCGCAACAGCCGGTTGAACAACTCGGGCCTTGGCGCCTGGCCCTTGGCAAAGGCGAGGCCGGGAATGCCGAGTTCGTCGAGAAAGTCGCGCAATGCTGCGACCTTTGCCGGATCGGGCGCATCGTGGATCCGGTACATGCAAGGTTGCCGCCGCGCCTCGAGTTCCTCCGCGGCGGCGACGTTGGCGAGAATCATGAATTCCTCGATCAGCCGATGGCTGTCGAGCCGCAAGGCCGGAACGACCGCGACCGGACGCCTTTCGGCATCGAGCACAATCCGATCCTCACGGATGTCGAGCTCGATGGCGCCACGCGCGGCGCGGGCCCGGGCGAGAGCGTCGAAGGCGCCAAAAAGTGCAGCTATAGTCTCGGGCGAGACGGTCGAGGGCAAATCCCCGCGCCCGTCCCGGGCTGCTTGGATCTCCTCGTAGGTGAGGCGTGCGACCGAGCGCATGACTCCGCGCAGGAAGCGGTGGCGGCGCTTGCGACCGACAATGTCAATCCGCAGATCAACGGCGAGGCAGGCGCGATCGACGCCGGGCTTCAAGGAGCACAGCTCGTTCGACAATGCCTCGGGTAACATCGGGACGACCCGATCGGGAAAGTACACCGAATTGCCGCGCCGCTCGGCCTCGCGATCCAGCGCGCTGCCAGGACGGACATACCAGGCGACGTCGGCGATGGCGACGACAAGGTGCCAGCCGCCGGAGTTGGCCGGGTCGGAATCGGGTTCAGCCCACACGGCGTCGTCAAAATCGCGGGCATCGCTGCCGTCGATCGTGACCAGCGGCAGGTCCCGCAGATCGGTACGCCCAACCGGGCTTACCGGCGGCGCGGCTTCGGCCTCCGCGATGGCGGCATCCGGAAAATCGGTCGGGATGTCGAACGACGCGATCGCCAAAAGGCTGATCGCACCGGGATCTGAGGGCGCGCCCAGCCGCTCGACGACGCGGGCCCGCGGCAACCCCAATCGGCGGACCGCAAGTTCCCCGGCGACGACGAGCTCGCCGTCAGCGGCTCCGCCGGTATCGCGCTCAGCGACCCGATATTCAGTTTTGTTGCGGCGGTCGGCCGGCACCACCCGCCCGCCCTCGCGGTCTTTCTGAAAGACGCCGACGATCCGTTCGCCGCTGGAATCGAGCCGGCGCATGACCCGCGCCTCGATCTCGCCGGTTTCGAGCGAAACCAGCCGCGCCGCCGCGCGGCCACCGACCGGGATCGCCTCACCGCCCTCCTCCGCAAGTCTAACGACGGGCGCCGGATCGGGTCCTGGCCAGGCCACGGGTCGGGCTAGCGGAACGCCGTCCTCGTCGGTGCCGAACCGTTCGACGACGGCGACCTCTGGGATTGCCGGACCTCCGACCAGGCGCCGGTTGACGGCACGGGTCACCGATCCCGACCGCTCGATCTGGCGCAACATGTCGCGCAGCGCCGGCCGATCGGCGGGAGGGACGCCAAATGCGCGGGCAATCTCGCGTTTGCCGACCGCCGACGGGCTCTCGCGGATGAACTCGACCACCTCCCGTTCCGACGGCAATGCCCCGAGGTTACGCTGTTTCCTCGGCTTGGAAGTCGTCGATGGGGGTCGCGGCATCTAGCGCGGCTGCGCACCTGAGCGCGGACGCGGTTTCTTGGCAGCCCTGGGGCTGGCAGCCTTGTTTTTGGCTGCAACCGTTCGCCGTGAAGCAGCGCCCCGTTGCGATGCGGCAGCCCGCTTCGTCGCCTTTGGCGGAGAGGCCCTGGTCGCGGCCGGCTTGCCCGTCTTGCGTTGGCGCGACTTGCCTTTATCACGTCGCTCGGCCAGCAGTCGTATTGCCTCATCGAGCGCGAAAATCTCCGGATCCGCAGTTTTCGGCAACGTCGCGAAGACTCCGTCATGGCTGACATAAGGGCCGTAGCGCCCTTGATAGAGCGCCACGACGCCGCCATCGGGATGCGGTCCAAGCTCGCGCAGCGGCTGTGGCGCATTGCGGCGCCGCTCCGCCGCCGGCTCGGCCAAGAGGACGACCGCGCGATTGGCTCCGATCGTCAACACGTCGTCATCGGGCGCCAGAGATTTGAAGGTCGTACCATGCTTGATGTAGGGGCCGAACCGCCCGATCCCCGCCGTGATCACTTGGCCAGTCTCAGGATGACGCCCGAGCTCGCGCGGCAGCGCCAAAAGACGCAGTGCGGTGTCGAGATCGACATCGGCCGGTTTGAGCGGACGCGGCAGGGCGACCCGCTTGGGCTTCGTATCCCCGTTGCCGGCGCCGAGTTGGATGTAATGACCGAAAGGGCCTTTCTTCAGCGTCACCTCTGACCCGCTCGCCGGGTCGGTCCCGAGGTCGACGTCAACGGCGTCGTTTTCCGCCCCATCCTCGATCGCGAGCGGGCGGGTATAGCGGCAGTTCGGATAGTTCGCGCAACCGATAAAGGCGCCGAACTTGCCGAGCTTCAGGCTCAGCCTGCCGGCGCCGCAGACCGGGCACAGGCGTGGATCGCGTCCGGAGTCGTCGATCGGAAAGAAATGCCGCCCGAGATCGGCGTCGAGTGCGGTTAGAACTTGGCTGATCGTCAGTTCCTTGGTGCCGTCGACCGCGGTCGAAAAATCCCGCCAGAAATTGCGCAGCAGTTCCTTCCAATCGACCCGCCCGCCGGAGACTTCATCGAGCTGGTTTTCCAGATCGGCGGTGAAATTGTATTCGACATAGCGCTCGAAAAAGTTCGTCAGAAAGGCAGTCACGAGCCGTCCCCGGTCCTCCGGCAGAAAACGCCGCTTTTCGAGCCGGACATAAGCGCGGTCCTGCAGGACCTGCAGGATCGAGGCATAGGTCGAGGGGCGGCCGATGCCGAGTTCCTCGAGCTTTTTGACCAGGCTCGCCTCGGTGTAACGCGGCGGTGGTTGAGTGAAGTGTTGGATGGGCACGACCTCGCCGCGAGCAAGGCGCTCGCTCTTGTGCATTTGCGGCAGCCTAGCGCTTTCGCCCTCCTCTTCCGCGCTGTCGTCGCGATCCTCCTGGTAGAGCGCCAGAAATCCGTCGAACAGCACGACCGAGCCAGTTGCCCGCAGACGCAGCCGCCCGTTCGAATCAGCGATGTCGACAGTGACCTGTTCGAGCAGCGCCGAAGCCATCTGGCTCGCCATTGTCCGCTTCCAGATCAGATCGTAGAGCCGGCGCTGGTCGCGGTCGAGGTAAGCCGCGACATCGGCAGGCCTGCGGCCGAGATCGGTCGGGCGGATCGCCTCGTGCGCCTCCTGCGCGTTCTTGGCTTGGCTGCGATAAATCCGTGGCGCGTCAGGCACGTATTTCGCCCCGAATTCTTTGCCGATCAGCTGGCGAGCGGCGGCGATGGCCTCGCCTGAGATGGCGACGCCATCGGTGCGCATATAGGTGATCAGCCCGACCGTCTCACCGCCGAGATCGACCCCCTCGTAGAGCCGCTGGGCGATCTGCATCGTGCGGCTTGCCGACAGGCCGAGCTTGCGCGAAGCCTCCTGTTGCAGGGTCGAGGTTGTAAACGGCGGGAATGGGTTGCGACGGACCTGCCGGCTCTCGATCTCGGCGACGGCAAAGCCGGCGGCCCGCAAGATCGCGTCGGCGGCGGCGCGCGCTTTTTCTTCGGTGTCGAGATCGAAGCGCTCGAGGCGCCTGCCGTCGAGATGGGTCAGGCGCGCGGTGAAGCTCTGTCCTGCTTCGGTCGTGAAGGTGACCTCGACCGTCCAATATTCGCGCGACTTGAACGCCTCGATCTCGGCTTCGCGTTCGCAGATCAGGCGCAGCGCGACGGATTGGACGCGGCCGGCCGAGCGGCTGCCCGGCAGTTTGCGCCACAGCACCGGAGACAACGTGAAGCCGACCAGATAATCGAGCGCGCGGCGGGCCAGATAGGCGTCGACAAGCTCGCGGTCGATCTCGCGCGGGCGGCGGAATGCTTCGACGACGGCGTTTTTGGTCACCTCGTTGAAGACGACCCGCTTGACGTCGACGTCCTTCAGCGCTCGGCGCGATTTGAGCACCTCCTGGACGTGCCACGAGATCGCCTCACCCTCACGGTCGGGATCGGTGGCAAGGAACAGGCCGTCGGCGCCCCGCATCGCCTGAACGATATTCTTCATGTGCTTTTCGGATTTGCCGTCGACCTCCCACGACATGGCGAAATCCGCGTCGGGCAGAACCGAGCCGTCTTTGGCCGGAAGGTCGCGCACATGGCCATAACTGGCGACGACCCTGTAGTCGTTGCCGAGATATTTGTTGATGGTTTTCGCCTTTGCCGGCGATTCGACGACGACGACTTTCATGAGCCCGTTCGGTGTTGATCGCGCGCGGCGGTGATCCTCACATCGTCAAGTGGTCAAGGCGATGCTCAGCGCAGCGAGACGAGATTGCCGGGATGGCGCTCGACCCGCCCGGCGAGTTCCAGCTCGAGGAGGAGGGTGGCGACCGCGGAAGCTGTCAATTGGCATTGGCGCACCAGTTCGTCAACCGCGACCGGTGTCGGCCCCAGGCTTTCGAGGATCATGTTCAGCGCGTCCTCGTCGTCGGCCGGCTCTCCGGCGCCGCCCGGCGGCCACTTCGCCGGCCAGCTTTCTTCGGCCGGCAGCGGCAGCGGTGTAAGCGGGCGCGGCGGCGGCGCGGCCCGCACCAGCGGCCCGAGTTGCGACAGCACATCCTCGGCTGTCTCGGTCAAGGTAGCGCCCCGGCGCAACAGATCATTCGCGCCGCGACAGCGCGGGTCGAGCGGCGATCCCGGCACGGCAAAAACCTCGCGGCCCTGCTCGAGCGCATAGCGCGCGGTGATCAGCGAGCCAGAGCGGGCGGCGGCCTCGACAACCAGGACGCCGAGCGCCATCCCGGAAATGATCCGGTTGCGGCGCGGGAAATGGCGCGCCTGCGGCTCGCTGCCGAGCGGCAACTCGGCGACGATCGCGCCTTGCCGGCGCAGCGCCTCGTAGAGCCCGCGATTTTCCTCGGGATAGACGATATCGACGCCGCCGGCGACGACCGCCACGGTGCCGGTCTCGATCCCGCCGAGATGGGCAGCAGCGTCGATGCCGCGGGCAAGGCCCGAGACAACGACGAGTCCGCCCTGGCCGAGGCCGGCGGCGAGTTCGCGGGCGAGACGCCGGCCGTTTGCAGAGGCATTGCGCGCGCCGACGACCGCGATCATCGGCCGCTCCAGCAGCTCGACCCGTCCGAGCACGCTCAGGATCGGCGGCGCGTCTTCAATAGCGCTCAGCGCGCTCGGGTAAGCGGGTTCGCCCCAGCAGACGAGCCGCGCGCCGATGCGATGCAGCGCGGTAAGCTCAGCCTCGCCCGCCGCGCGCGTCGGCGCGGTCACCGTCTTGGCGCGTTCACTGCGCCGGGCCAGGCGAGGCAATACCTCGAGCGCGGCCCGGGCCGAGCCGAAGCGGCGCAGCATTGCGAAGAAACTGATCGGGCCGACCGATTCGGTGCGGCATAGCCGCAGCCAGTCGAGGCGCTCCTCGGGATCGAGCTCGCGCGAGGCCAAGCTGACCTCAGCTTTTCCTAAAGGAGATCCGGCTTTCCCTGCCGGCAATCAGGCGCTTGATATTAGCGTGGTGCCGCAAGATGAGCAGCAGCGCGATCACCGCGATCAGAAGGGCCGTCGCCCGGTCGGCGAGGAACGGCGCTATCGCTGCGCTGGCGACCGAAGCGATTAGCGCCGCCAGCGAGGAATAGTGGGAGTAGAAAGCGACGGCGAGCCAGATCAGCGCGGCCACGAGCGCCACCGGCCACGCCAACGCCATCAGCACGCCGAGCGCGGTCGCAACACCTTTGCCGCCGCGAAACCCAAGCCACACCGGAAACATATGGCCGAGAATCGCACACAGCCCGGCGACCAGCGCCGCCTGTGGCGCCCAGCGCTGAGCGATCGCCGCCGCCGCCAGCCCCTTCCCCACATCGAGTAGCAGGGTCAACGCCGCCAGACCCTTGCTGCCGGTGCGCAACACGTTGGTCGCGCCGATATTGCCGGAGCCCATGCGGCGAATGTCGCCCTGGCCGGCGAGCCTGGTCAGCATCAAGCCGAAAGGGATCGAGCCCAGCAGGTAACCGAGAATGGCGGCAGCGAGAAAAACGATCATCGGCGCTCAGTCCCGGCGCTGGAAGATCGTGCGCCCGTCGACGATCGTGCGCTTCACCCGGCCTTTTACGGAGCGGCCGTCGAACGGGGCGTTTTTTGATTTCGAGCGGAACTCGTCGGTGCAGATCTGCCAGGGCTGATCCGGGTCGAACAACACCAGATCCGCGGGCGACCCGGGCGTCAGCCGCCCGACCGGCAGGCGCAGGATGCGGGCCGCGTTCCAGCTCAGCCGCGCCATCAGTTCGAGCAGGCCGAGATGGCGGTTGTGATAAAGCTCGAGCGACAACGCCAGCAAGGTTTCGAGCCCGACGGTCCCGTAGGCCGCCGAGCTGAACGGCAGCCGCTTGGAATCCTGGTCCCACGGCGCATGGTCGCTGGCGATTGCATCGATGGTGCCGTCGCGCAGCCCCTCGACGATGGCGCGCCGGTCCCCTTCGCTGCGCAACGGGGGCGACAGCTTGGCGAAGGTCCGATACTCGCCGATCGCGGTCTCGTTCAACACGAAATAGGGGGGCGCCGTATCGCAGGTCACCGGCAGCCCTTGCGCCTTGGCGCGCCGAATCGCCCCGACCCCGGCCGCGGTCGACAGATGGGCGGCGTGATAGCGCGCGCCGGTGATCTCGACGAGCCTAAGGTCGCGCTCGATCATGATGATCTCGGCCGCCGGCGTGATTGCCGACAGGCCCAGCCGGGTGGCGATCTCGCCTTCGTTGACCTCGCCCGCTCCGGCAAGGCTCGGTTCTTCCGGATGTTGCAACACCAGCAGGTCGAAGCTGCGGGCGTAGGACAATACGCGGCGCATGACGAGCGCATCGGCGACCGCCTTGACCCCGTCGGTAAAGCCGAGCGCACCGTTGGCGGCGAGCAAGCCCATTTCGGTCAGCTGACGCCCCCCTAGCCCCTTGGTTGCCGCGGCGTAGGTGTGGACCTTGGCGAGCTTGACCTCGCGCGCCCGGCGGGCCAGGAACTCGACGACCGAAATGTCGTCAACCGGCGGGTCGGTATTGGGGAGCGCGACCATCGTCGTCACCCCGCCGGCCGCGGCGGCCTGCCCGCCGCTCTCGATCGATTCCATGTGCTCGGCGCCGGGCTCGCGCAACTGCACACGCATATCGACGAGGCCGGGAGCCAGGCACAGCCCCTCGGCCATCACCGTCTCGAAATCCCCCTCGCAGGCGGAGAGAGTTCCACCGACCGCCCGGATTCGTTCGCCCTCGAAGAGCAAGTCGCCGACCGCGTCGAGCCCGCTCTCGGGATCGAGCAGCCGGGCGCCACGAATCAACACACGGGGAGCGCCCGCTGTGGCGGCGTTCACGGCAGCGGCGGGCCGTTGCCGAGATCGCGGGTCAGGATCTCGAGGCAGGCCATGCGAACAGCGACCCCCATCTCGACCTGATGGCGGATCAGGCTGCGATCGATGTCGTCGGCGACCTCGCTGCCGATCTCGACGCCGCGGTTCATCGGCCCCGGATGCATGATCAGCGCGTCGGGCTTGGCCGCGCGCAATTTGTCGTAGTCGAGCCCGAAGAAATGAAAATATTCACGGGTAGAGGGCACGAACGAGCCGTGCATGCGCTCGCTCTGCAGGCGCAGCATCATCACGATGTCGACATCGGCCAGTCCTTTAGCCATGTCGTGAAACACCTCGACGCCGAGCCGCTCGATCTCGGCCGGCAACAGGGTGCGCGGCGCCACCACCCGCACCCGCGCCCCCATGATATTCAGCAGCGCGATGTTCGAGCGCGCGACACGGCTGTGCAGAACATCGCCGCAGATCGCGACGGTCAGGCCGCCGAGCCGCCCCTTGCGCCGGCGGATCGTCAGCGCGTCGAGCAGGGCCTGGGTCGGGTGCTCGTGGCTGCCGTCGCCGGCATTGATGACGGCGCAGTCGACCTTTTCCGACAGCAACTGTACCGCCCCCGATTCGGGATGGCGCACGACCAGCACGTCGGGGTGCATCGCGTTCAGGGTCATCGCCGTGTCGATCAGGGTCTCGCCCTTGACCATCGAACTCGACCGCCACCGCCATGTTGATGACGTCGGCGCCGAGCCTTTTGCCGGCGACCTCGAACGAGGTGCGGGTACGGGTCGAATTCTCGAAAAAGCAGTTGATTATCGTCCGCCCGCGCAACAGCGAGCGCTTTTTTTCGGCCTGTCGGTTCAGTTCGACATAGCCGTCGGCGAGGTCGAGGAACTCTTCGATCTCCGCCGGCGACAATCCCTCGATGCCGAGGAGGTGGCGGTGCCGGAACGCGGTGTCGCAAACGGCTCCCTGCATGCGCCCGGCACTATAGGAGACACCCACCCGCCCCGCAAGCCTCGGCGAGGCCTTGTGTCCGGCCTGACGACGTGGCCGAGCGAATTGTTCCAGCGTAATTGTTGGATCACCCCAACGCGCCTTTTACGCCGCGTCGTGAAAGATGATGCCGAGGGTATAGCGCTCGCCGCTGCGAATCCGGCTGACGCCGTGGCGCATGGTCACGCGATAGGCACCGCGGGTGCCGTCGACCGGGCGATGATGCACCGGAAAGATCACCACCTCGCCCTGTCGCAATGGCACCACCTCGCCGCGCGACTGCACTCGCGGCCGCTGCTCGACCAATAGGAACTCGCCGCCGGTAAAGTCTTTCGCCGGATCGCTGAGCAGCACGGTCAGCTGCAACGGGAAGACCAGGGGGCCATAAAGATCCTGGTGCAGGCAGTTGTAGTCGTCGGCGGCATATTTGAGGATCAGCGGCGTCGGCCGTTCCTGGCCCGCCCGGTGGCACTCGGCGAGATAATCATCGAGCGCCGCCGGAAACTTTCCCTCTTCGCGCAGCCGCTGATGCCAGCGATTGGCGATCGGCGCCAGGCCCGGGTAGATCGTCCGGCGCAGCGCCTCGACCAACCCCGGCAGCGGATAGCGAAAATATTTGTATTCGCCGCGCCCATAGGCGTGATGCTGCATGACAATTCGGCGGCGAAAGCTGTCGTCGCCGCTGTAGAGCGCGGCGAGTTCACGGCATTCCTCGGCGGTGAGCAGCGCCGGGGCGGTGGCATAGCCGCGCTCGTCAAGCGCTGCCGCCACCGCTGGCCAATCGACCGCGGCGACGCGATCGGCCGCCGCGTCAGGCGGCTTCATCGGCCGCCGCTTGCCGCTCGCGTTCGATCAATGCGCGCTTGCGCTCCAGCCCCCACCGATACCCGGCGAGATCGCCGTCCTCGCGGATTACCCGGTGGCATGGCACCAGCAACGCCAGATTGTTAGCGGCACAGGCCTGCGCCACCGCGCGGACAGCCCTCGGCTGGCCCAACGCGCGCGCGATCTCGGAATAGCTCGCGGTCCGGCCGAGCGGGATCTTCTGCAGCGCGCGCCACACCCGAGTCTGGAACGCCGTGCCGCGGATGTCGAGCGGCAGGTCGAGGGTGTGTCCGGGCGCGGTGATGAAGCGCACGACCTGGTTGGCCCATTCCGTGAGGCTGGTGTCGTCGGCAACAACCGACGCCGCCGGGAAGCGTTCCCGAACCATTGCGGCAAGGTGGTCGCGATCATCGCCAAGCGCCGTCATGCAGATCCCACGCGTTGTCGCGGCCACCAGCGCCCAGCCCAGCGGTGTCGCCACCGTCACAAAGCGGATCGTCTCGCCGCCGCCGGAACGACGCCGCGCCCCGGGGGTCATCCCCAGCGCCGCCGGCGCCGCCTCGTAGACGCGCGAGCTCGATCCGAACCCCGAGGCGTAGATCGCCTCGGCCACCTTCTCCCCCGCATCGAGTCGTTGAGCGAGGCGGGAGATCCGGTGGGTACGGGCGTAATCGCGCGGGGTAGCGCCGGTGATCTGCTTGAACACTCGGTGAAAGTGAAAGCGGCTGATCGCGGCGGCGTCGGCGAGTTCGCCCAAGCTCGGCATCGTCTCGCTGGTCCGCAGCAGCGCGCAAGCCTTCTCGATCGCGGCGATGTGGCGTGAGGCGGTCGAGGCGTCGGTTGGGCGGCAGCGCTTGCACGCGCGCAGCCCGGCGGCCTCCGCCTCCGCGATCGTCGCGAAAAACACCGTATTGGCACGCAATGGTCGTCGCGACGCGCAACCCGGCCGGCAATAGACGCCGGTCGTGCGGACGCCATAGTAAAAGCTGCCGTCGGCGCCGGCGTCGCGACCTTCCACCGCCGCCCAGCACTTGTCGAAATCGAGCATCGTCCTCTCCTGCGCATCATCGATATGCGAAAGATGGGGCGGAGCTACTTTGGGCTCTATCCGGCGATTGCTTTCTAATTCTTGGCGCCGACGTAACGTTTAGGCAGCATCGCGTGGATGCCCTTGTTGCCGTCCACCAGTTGGGTCACCCGCATGTCGACGGCGAGGCTGCAGAACATGTAGGCGTCCTCGCGGCCGAGGCCCATGCGCTCACCGATCAAAATGATCATCTGACGCAATGCGGTTTTGGCGGCGTCGTCGAGGTCTTCGTCAAACCCCATTGTGATCAAATGCGTCGGCGTTTCCGCGCGGGGAAGGTCGATTTTCATGTCCTTGCGCAGGTTCAGCCGGAAGGTGCCGGTCAGCGCGGTTTCGAGCGCGGTCACGCACACTTCGCCATCGCCCTGCACGCCGTGGCCGTCACCGGCCGAGAACAAGGCGCCCGGCGTCCATACCGGCAGATGCAAGGTTGTGCCGGCGGTCAATTCCTTCAGATCCATATTACCGCCGAACTCGCGCGGCACGATCGAGGTCACCGCGCCGTAAGTCGGCGGCGGCGCCACCCCCATCACCCCAAAAAACGGAGCGAGCTCGATCTCGGCGCCCCACGGCACGGTGGCGATGCCGCGCTGGCGGTCGATCGCGGTGTGCCAGATCCGGCGCACCGGGAAATCCTCCGGCAACGTGCCCGATAACGGTCGGATGCGGGTGTAGCCCCAATTCTGTCGGGGATCGATCGATAGGATCTCGATCGCCAAGGTGTCGCCGGGCTCTGCCCCCGCGACCGCGATCGGCCCGGTCAGGATGTGCGCCCCGAGCTTCGGCTCCAACCCGCGATGGATCGCGAGGTGGTCGGGGAGAATGTCAAACCGGCCATCTAGCGGCAGCACGTCGGGGCCGCCCGAGACGGCGTCGACGGTCACGGTGTCGCCCGAGGCAACATTCAGCACCGGCTTCAACCCGGCATCGAAATATCCCCAGTGGCAGGTCTCGGGGCTGGCCCGCAAGACATGATGCTGCGACATCGGCAATCTCCCTGCGCTGATCGACGGCCGATATTAAATACGGTAGCTGAATTCCCGCAGGCTTTTCGCCGCTCCTCGGCTCAATTTTGCGCGAGGGAGATGCCGACCGACAGATTCGCCTTCCCGGCGGAGGCCCGGACCCATTTCCGACGTTGGATACCGGCATTCGCCGGCATGGCGTTGCGCAGTTGCGAGACTGGGACTATTCCCGACGGAACGTCACCACCAGCACGTCGCGATAGGCCGGGAGCAGCGGATCGAGCGGCACGACCGCGGTGACGCCATGAAATACCCGGCTGTCGTCAACCAATGCCGAATTGAGCGGCTGGGTCAAGGTGAAGCTGCCGAGCGGTCGCTTTGCCGGGTCGTAGATCGTGGTCTTGCCGCTGGCTATGTTCTCGCGTCTGATCATCAGCACCAACACCCAATCGACCCCGTCGCGGTGCATCCCCTCCGGGGTCGGGTGGCCCTTTTGCCCGACTTGCGCTTCAATGCGGAACTGGTGCAATTCGACATGCCACGCCTCGGGCCGCACTGGCGCTGGGGTCATGCGGTCGAACAGTTCGTGGCTGGTGCGCAAGATCGCCTTGAGCGTCGGATGACCGGCGACGACATCGGTTACCGGTTCGAACCAGCGCTCGATGCCACCGTTCAGCGCGTTGTAATCCTGGCTCTGATAATGGGGCTGATGTGGCTTGCGCACGATCCCCATCGCGGTCGCGCGCAGAGCGGCAAAGCGGCGGCGGCGATAGCGCCCGCCATCGGCCATATAAGTATCGACGCCGAGATCATTCCAGCTGGCGGCAAAGGATTCCCAATCACGCAAATCGCGTTCGCCCAACAGGGCGCGCATCTGTGGCGCCCGGACAAAGGCAAAGCCATCCTGTTCGATCGCGTCGGCAAGCTTTCCTAGCGACTCGCCCATCACCCCTCTCTCACAACACCGCTTCGGCGATCACCCGCAACGCCGCCGCGTCCGCGCCTGCCAGCACCAGCGAGCCGACCCGCTGATCCCTGGCGATCTCCTTCCACGCTTGCAGCCGGTCGCGGACCCGCTCTTTCGGCCCGACCAGCGAGGTTTCGTCGATCAGCGCGTCCGGCACAGCCGTTTCGGCCTCCTTGCGCCGTCCGGCGAGATAGTGGTCCTGGATCGTTGCCGCTTCCGCCTCGTAACCCATGCGTCTTGCCAGATCGTTGTAGAAGTTCTTTGAGCGGGCGCCCATGCCGCCGATGTAGAGCGCGAAATTGGGCCTGATCGCGTCCCGGCAGGCCTCAATATCGTCGCCGATGCTGACGCGGATATAGGGAGCAAGATCGAAATCGGCGAGGGTTTTCCCGTTGCCGGCCTTGGCTATGCCTTCGCGCACCGGGCCGGCGATCGCATCCGCCTGTTCGGGCGACATGAAGAACGGCAAGGTTCCGTCCGCAACCTCGCCGGCCGTTCGCAATCCCGCCGGAGCGATCGCCGCGGTATAGATCTTCAGGCTCGGATCGCCGTGAATGGTGCTGCGCAGCGCCTTGCCCAGCCCAGTCGAACCGGGCCCGGTGTACGGGATCTGATAGTGCTCGCCGTGATATTCGAGCGGCGCCTTGCGCTCGAGAATCTGGCGGATGATCGCGATGTATTCGCGGGTGCGGGCGAGCGGCTTGCCGAACGGCACGCCGTGCCAGCCTTCGACCACCTGCGGCCCCGACGGCCCGATGCCGCACAAAAAGCGGTTGCCCGAGAGCGCCTGCAAGGTCATCGCCGTCATCGCCGCACAGGCGGGGGTGCGCGCCGGCATCTGCATGATGGCGGTGCCGGCCTTGATCCTTTTGGTCTGCGCCAGCACCCAGGCGACCGGCGACACCGCGTCGGTGCCATAGGCCTCGCCGCACCACACCGCATCGTAACCGAGCCGTTCGGCCTCCCATATGAGTTCCATGTCGATCCCGGCATTGGGCGACACCCTGAGGGTCATGGCCAGTTTCATCGAACCTTCTCCACCGCGCGGGCGACGCGTTCGACGGCACGAAGCCAGTCGTCTAGGGCGCGCTCGGCAGGTTCGACCAGCACGTGGCCGACCCCGGCCTCGCTATAGCCGGCGAGCCGAGCGCTAAGTGCGCCCTCGTCTTTGCCGTCCCAGCCGCTGCGCACCGAGATTGCAAATTCCGGTTCCGGCCGCTGCGCGCGCAGCCGGCGCACGATCGGCGCCGCCGCCTCGGGCGATACCCGCGAGCCATGCCACCCGTCGAGCCTCATCGCCCGCTTCAGCGCCGGTTCGGAGCTCCCACCGATCCAGATCGGGATCGGCTTGACCGGCTGCGGCAGCATGCGCATTCCCTCGATGGCCGCCGGGATGTTGCGCGCCGGGAATGTCACCGGGTCCTGGCTCCACACCGCCTGCATCATTGCGATGCCTTCATCCATCCGCCGCCCGCGCTCGCGAAACGGCACGCCCAGCGCGGCGAATTCAGCTTCCAGCCAACCGACCCCGGCGCCGAGGATGAACCGCCCCTCGGACAGATTCTGCAACGTCGCCAATTCCTTGGCGAGCGGCAGCGGATGGCGCATCGGCAATACCAGGACGCTGGTGCCAAGCCCGATCCTTTTGGTGTAGGCCGCCGCCCAGGTGAGGGTCAGGACCGGATCATAGAACAGCGCCGAGGGCGGGTAAGGCGCATCCTTCGGCACGATGATGTGCTCGCTCGTCCAGGCGTCGGCAAAGCCCAGCTCCTCGGCCTGGATTGCCGCGCGCCGGATCGCCTCCGGCCCAGCCTTACGCCCGATATGCGGCAGATGAATTCCAATTTTCATTATCCGGTTCTCCCGGAGCTACCGTTTCCGCGGTCCATTTGATCGCGACGCTGGCAGCCCGTTGGTTCGGTGTGTCTTCGGGCCCCGCGATGATAGCATCGGCGCGGTCAACCTACAGCCGGTGACGGGGAGTGGTCGGCGGAAAAGGCCGTCAGTGGTGCCCTCCTTGACCTGAGTCATTTGCCGGAGCGGCCGGAAGGCCTGATAGTCTTCGGGCGATGAGCGTCGCTGCCTGGATCCATGAATTCAATACCGCCCCGGCGGGTGCGTTGCCGCGCAATGTCTTTCGCTATGTGCTCTCTACCAGCGGGCTGCACCAGCTGGCGCTGCTGGCGCTGACGGCAGGCGTCGCTTTGCTTGAAGTGGTCCCGCTCGAATTGCAGCGACGGATCGTCAACGATCTGGTCAAACACCGGCCCTATTCCTGGGTTGTCGGCTTGTGCGCGGTCTATGCCGGCGTCGTCATCGTCCAAGGTAGCGCCAAGCTCGGGCTCAATATCTATCGCGGCTGGGTCGGGGAGCAGGCCAAGCGCGATTTGCGCCACCGCGTGCACACCGTTGTCGAGACTCCATCCACCGCCTCGCCAGCGGCGGAAGCGCAGGGCATCGTGATCTCGATGATCGTCGCCGAGGTCGAACCGATCGGCGGCTTTGTCGGCGAGAGCGTGTCGGAGCCGCTACTGCAGGGTGGCATCATGGCCTCGGTGCTCGCCTATCTGATCCATATCGATCCGTGGATGGCGCTGGCGGCAATCGGGCTCTTCGTCCCACAGCTCGTCTTCGTTCCACTGCTGCAATCGGCAGTCAACCGGCGCACCGGCGCGCGCATCCGGGTGTTGCGCCAGCTCGGCATCGCGATGATCGACCGCGATGATGATGCTGAGGACGAACGACGAATTGACCAAGCGTTCGCGCTCGATATGGGAATCTTTAAAATAAAATTTACGATGAATTTCTTGATGAATCTTTGCAATCACCTGCAGCGCGTATCGGCGCTGTTGGTCGGCGGCTGGTGGGTCTATACCAGCAATCTCGAGATCGGCGGCGTCGTCGCCTTCATCTCGGGGATCGGGCGGCTGAATGATCCGTGGGGCGACCTGGTCAATTACTTCCGCGACCTGAATGTCACCCAGGTCAAATACCGCCTGCTGGCCGACGCGGTCAGTCAGCTGGCCCCAGCCAATCCCGAACGCGCTGTTGGGCCCTTGACTGCGGCGGCCGGTTGACGACCCGGCGGTCCAGCGCCTATTCGTTCATCCAACGTTAACGAATGGGCGCCGGTGACGGCCCCGAGAGGGAGTAGAAAATGCCCGGTCAAACCTCCGAGGACCTGCTGGCGCTGTTCGACAGCGCGCCGCTTAACCGCCGCTATTGGGTGGCCTTCGCCATATTGTCGGCGATCACGGTTCTCGAATTCTTCGATTTCTCGATCGTCGCGTTCCTGTTAGCGGTGGTCGGGCCACAATGGCATCTGACCTATGGCCAATCGGCGCTGATCCTCTACAGCGGCGGTGTCGGTTCGATCGTCGGCGCACTGGTCTTCGGCGGTTTGGCCGACGCCTCGGGGCGCAAGGTGCAGATGATCATCGGTACTTTCATCTGTGGGATCGGTGCGGCGCTGATCGGCTTTGTGCCGGACGGTGCTTGGCAACTGTTTGCGTTGCTGCGCTTTGTTGTTGGTGTCGGGCTGACGGCGGCGGTGGTTCCGGCCTTAACGATCGTCGTCGAGCTGACGCCGACCCGGCACCGCACCATGGTCACGAGCTTTTACGTGGTGTTCGCGACCGCCGGCGGGTTCCTTGCCTCGATCACTTCGGCAGCGCTGCTGGCGGCGATCGGCTGGCGCGGCATGGCGATGCTCGGCATCTCGGTCGCGGTGGTCGGGGTGCTCGCCGCATTCTTTGTTCCCGAATCGGTACGCTGGCTGACCGCCAAGGGCCGATTCGCCGAGGCGCGCGCCAAGGTCGCCGAACACCTCGGGCTGCCGCTCCAGTCGGTGCCATTGCCGACGGTGATGCCCACCTCTGTTCCGCGCGGCCGACTGTCGGAGCTTCTCCAGCAGCCCAGGCAGTTCTGGGAGACTCTGTTGATCTGGGGAGGCGCCGCGACAGCGGCCTATGGCATCTATCTGTGGGGCCCGACCGTCGTCGCTCTGCTGCTGAAAGTTCCGGTGCCGCAAGCCGCTAAGTACTTCATCTATGTCACCGGCGCCGGGATCATTGGCAAGATCATCGTGTCGTTTCTGGCACCGCTGATCGGCCGGCGGCTGCTAGGCGCAATATGGGGGTTCGCCGGAGTTGTCGCTCTCGCCGCTGCCGGCTTTTATGGCAGCGTTTTCATCGGTAGCGTGCCGTTGATCGTTGTATTCTTGGCGGCTTCGGCGTTCTGCATCGACGGCAGCTTCTCAAACTTGGCGCCTTACACGGTCGAAAGCTATGGAGTGCGGCTCGGCGCCCGCGCCTCGGGGCTCGGGCAGACAGCAAACGGCGTCGGCAAAATCCTCGGGCCATTGAGCTTGGCGCTGATCGCGGGAACCAGCAACATCGTCTCGCCGAAGGCAACCGCGGGGGCGTTGTTCCCGTCATTCCTGGTGCTGGCCTTCGGGATGGCGCTGGTCGGGCTGTCGTTCTCCCTTCTCGGCCGGGAGACCCACGGCCGGGCAATGTCGCTCGGCGAAGCGGAGCAGCCGGCCGGGCGGCAGCCGGTGGTGCTCGGCGCCGAGACGCGCTGACAAGCGGACAGGGCCGGGTTGACGCCGCGGAGGAGAGCGGCCTAAATCTCCGATCGGAGACGACGGGCGGATTACCGACTTCGTCGCCGAAAGGAGGAGGAAATGTCCGGTCGGACTTCGGACGATTTGCTGGCGCTGTTCGACACGGCGACGCTCAACCGGCGCTATTGGGTCAGCTTTGCGCTGCTTTCGGCGCTGTTCGTCCTCGAATTCTTCGATTTCCTGGTCGTCGGCTATCTACTCGCGGTGCTCGGCCCGCAATGGCACCTGACCTACGGCCAATCGGCGCTGATCCTCTATAGCGGCGGCATTGGTTCGATCCTCGGTGCTCTGGTCTTCGGCGGTTTCGCCGATCTGTGGGGCCGCAAGGCCCAGATGATCATCGGTACCTTTATCTGTGCCGTTGCCGCTGGCCTGATCGGCCTAGTGCCGAGCGGATCATGGCAGATCTTCGCGATTCTTCGCTTTTTTGTCGGCGTCGGCCTGACTGCTGGGGTCACCCCCTCCCTGACGATCCTGGTCGAGCTGACCCCGACCCGCCACCGCACCCTGCTGACTAGCTTCTACATCGTCTTCGCCTCGGCCGGCGGCCTGCTTGCCTCGACCACCTCGGCGGCGCTGCTGGCGGCGCTCGGTTGGCGCGGCGTCGCCATGCTCGGTATCGCCCCGGCCTTTGTGGGTATCCTGATCTGGATCTTCGTCCCCGAATCGGTGCGCTGGCTCGCCGCCAAAGGCCGCTTCGCCGAAGCCCGGACCGAAGTCGCGCAGCAACTCGACCTGCCGCTTCAATCGGTTCCGCTGCCGACGGTGCGGCCCGCCGCCCCGCCACGCGGGAAGCTGTCGGAACTCTATCACCAGCCCCGCATGTTCTGGGAAACCGTGCTGATCTGGGGCGGCTCGTCGACGGCGGGCTACGGTGTCTATCTGTGGGGACCGACGATCGTCGCGATGGTGCTGAAGGTCCCGGTTCCGCAGGCTGCCGCCTATTTCATTTTTGTCGCCCTCGGCGGCGTGGTGGGCAAGATATTCGTCACCTTCCTGGCGCCGCTGATGGGGCGGCGGCCGCTCGGAGTGTTGTGGGGGTTCGGCGGGGTCGTCGCACTCGCTGCCGCCGGCTATTATCACGAAGTCGTCGTTGCCGGCTTGCCGATGATGGTAATCCTGCTGTGCGCGTCGACCTTCTTTATCGAGGGCGGCTTCTCGAACCTCGCGCCCTATACGGTCGAGAGCTACGGCGTGAACCTTGGCGCTCGCGCCTCGGGTCTTGGCCAGGCGGCGAACGGCGTCGGCAAGATCCTCGGCCCGTTGAGCCTGGCGCTGATCGCCGGCACCAGCAACATCTTGTCGCCAAAGGCGACGGCGGACGCAGTGCTGCCGGCCTACCTGTTCCTCGCCTTCTGCATGGCGCTGGTCGGATTGTCGTTTCTGATCCTGGGGGTCGAGACCCATGGCAGGGCGATGGGGGTCGGCGCCGACCCAGATTCGGCCCGGCGGCGGCCATCGGTGCTCGGCACCGAGGCACGCTGAGGCAGCCGGCTACGGCGCGCGTGCGGCCTCGCGGCAGATGCCGACGCGGCGTGCGTTCTTGCCCCAATAAAAGAGCGGCGGCTCGCCGGCGGCGATGCCGCTGCGCAGCGCTACGGCGCGGGCCAGCATGAAGCGCGTAACGTCGCGCAGCCCGTCCTCCAGATCGCCGGTGCCCAAGGGGTGCCAGCGCACGTCTTCGAGTTCCGTGCTCGCCATCGGCTCCCCAAAAACGCTTTCACCGTCAGCCAGAAAAAACCGAGTGTTGAACCGGCGGCTCGAATGCGACGGGGTGATCGCTCGGCCGACATAGGTCAGCAGATCCATTGCCGCCGCGAGGCCGCGCCGGCGGTAGGCCCGCTCGATCGCGCCCTCCGCTGGCGTGCTCAAATCCGACGGTGTGGCCTCGGCTGGACGGCCGACCAGCACGCCCACTTCCTCCCAGGTCTCCCGCAGCGCCGCCCTGGCCGCCCGCGCGAGCCTCGGAGCGAGCCGCTCGGTCGCGGTCTCGACTATCCAGGGACGCCGATCCGGCGGGTCGATGGCGCCACCGGGAAAGACATAGACGCCAGGCATGAACCGCGCGGCGAGCGGACGGCGGCCGACCAGGACTTCGAGCGTGGCGCCCGTGCCGCGCAGCAGGACGAGCGAAGCAGCATCGCGCGGCCGCACCGCCGGTTTGCGTTCTGTCGTCGACGCTCGAAGTTCCTGGACCGGCGCATCGTTCATCGCGGCACTATGCGCGAATTCGCGTCGGCGGCTCCAGCGATTGCCGTCACCCCGGGCTACGGCGGGCGCGCTCGATCGCGGCGATCCAGGTTTCGATCGCGCGGCGTAGCTCGTCAAAGCCGTAATGCTCGGGGGTCGAAATCCTCGATGACGGCGTTGCGGATCGTAACTCGATCGGGGGAGATCGCGATCGAATAGGCATTGCCGACCGCCGCCGGCTGCGGCGCTTCGCCGCGCTCCATCGCGCTGATCTCGGCCACCAATGCCCGGGCAGCGGCAAGATCGCCCTGCACGTCGCTTTGCAGAAAGCTCGCCAGAACTTCGCCGTGGCGCCCGCTGCCAGGCCGTGCGCGGCCTTCGAGATGTCCGGCACGGTGCCGCCGCACGGTGATCAGACCTCGCTGCGACATCACGGTCCGCGCAGCGGGTAGGCCGCAGCGATTCTGCCGCGCTGATACCAGCCCTCGATTGCAAAGCCGTGTCCCGGAATCACCGGAAAACTCTCCGTCGCCACGCATTTGTCCGTGATGGAAGGCGGCGAGCACCGCCTGGATGACTGCGTCATCGGACATCGCGTCCGGGAAAAAGGTCGAGGAAGCCCGCTTGTCGATCCACGCGCCCGTTTGCGGGTCGCGCAGGGCGACACGGGCGCGATAGACGCCGCTCACGTCCGGCGGCTGGACGATCCGCACCACGCGCGCACCCGGTGGGTCGACACCGTTCAGCCGGTGGTGGTAGCCGACTGCCTCCCCGCGGCGGTTGATTGCGCCGGTCTGGATATGGGCAATATTGATCGGTGGATCAGTTGCCGTCCATTGGCCCGCCGGCGCCATGTTGCGGGCAGAAAGCCCCGCCGACAGCAGAACCAGCAGTGCTGATACGCCGATCGCGTGCGAGAAGCGCCTCATGCCATCCCGGTGTTGCGCGGCGAGGATGGTCGGTTACCGCCCCGCGAACACGTCCTTTGCCACCAATGCCGCGGTCATTGCTGCCGGCCACCCGCGTAGAAGGCGAGATGGGTGATCAGCTCACCCAACTCCTCTTTGCTGAGCCCGTTGTCGAGCGCACGGCCGAGATGCCCGACCAGTTGCCTCTCGCGTCCGAGCGCGACCAAGGTCGCTACCGTGATCAGGCTGCGGTCGCGTTTCGACAAGCCTGGGCGCTCCCAGACATCGCCATAGACAACCTTGTCAGCGAGATCGATCAGTTTCGGCACGATCGGCCGAACCTGTTCGCGAGCAGGCGAAGGCGGGGTTACCGGCATGTGTTTTCTCCTTTGTTGGACGTGACTTAAGGGGCGCGCCACTCGACGTTGTCGTCGAGCGGGATGACCGGGCGTGGCAGCCGCTTCCAGTCGAACCGGCTCAGGACCGGAGAGGTCAGGCCGGGCAGGTCGACCTCGATGATCTGATCGGGGCCGAAGAACTCGTCGAAGCCGCCGCGGAAATGGCCACGCGACTTGACCACGACCGAACGCGCCCGGCCGATGTCGAGCCCCATCATCTCGAAGAAAATCGGGTCGGCGCACTGCACCCGGTGCGAGATGACGACGACCGTGACGCCGCCGACCTGCAACGCCACGCACGGTCCGAGTTCGAGCCGCATGCCGCCATAGATGCCGCGCCGGCCGACGCAATCGCCGTCGGTCAGCGACATGACCCGAGCCGGAGCCGACCAGGGCTCCGAGAATTTGGTGGATTCCTCTCGATTGAAACGCGCGTCGAACTGGTAATGCCGCCCGTAGTGGTGCGCTTCGGCAGCGAGCGGCGGATCATAAAACACGCCGAGCAGCGCATCGCGGACCCCGGCCTCGTAAAGCGCGCGCAGCAGAAAGACCGTGTTGCCGCGCCCGCCGCCGCCCGGATTGTCGGCGACATCGGCAAAGGCCAGCGCCGGCAGCGAGGGATCGCGCCCGACTGCGAGGGCCCTCGTCACCGCTTCGTCGAGCGAGGTGAGATGGGGATAAAAGCGCGCCCGGTTGGCCCATCCGAGTGCGGCGATTTCGCGGGCAAGTGTCTCGGCGGCGCGCTCGTCGTGCCGCGCGGTCACGACCACGCTCAGCCCGCATGTGGCGGCATCGGCAAAGGCAAAGCCGCCCATGACCGACACGTTCAAGATCTCCGGGTTCATGCGCCGCTGGCCGAGTTCAATCATCTCGGCGTAGGGTCCGGCGGCGGTCAGCAACGTCACAGTCGGCGGCACGATCGGCAGGCGGATGAAGGCCGCATGCGGGCGGAGCCCGGCCAGCATTTCGAGGATCGCCGCGGCCGCCTCGGCGCCGCGCTCGCGCATGTCGAGATGCGGGTTGGTGCGATAGCCGATAAAGGCGTCGATCGACCGCACCATGCGTTCGGAAACATTGGCGTGCAGGTCCAACGTCGCGGCGATCGGTACGTCGGGTCCGACGATCTCGCGCACCTTCTCGAACAGCTCCCCGTCGGGATCGTCTTCCTCCGTCGTCAGCGCTGCGCCGTGCGAGCAAATATAGACGGCGTCGACCGGCAATGCCGCCCTCAGCCGGCGATCGATCGTGTCGAGCAGCTCGGCGAAAAACCGATGCTCGACCGGCCCGTTGGGCTCGGTCATCGCCAGAGCGATGCCGACCGGCGTCCACGGGCCCGAGGCATCCATTGCCGCGACGAAACCCGGCGTTTCGGACAGCATGACCGGCGCTGGCGCGCGCGCCTCGGCGACGATCGCATCGCCTTCGAGATAGGTCCGCGCGGTGAAATGTGCCTTGGTCGCGACCGGCGCGAATTTGTTGCACTCGATCGAAAAGCCGAGCAGCGCCACGCGAGGGCCCCTACCCTTCCCCGTTCGCGGGAGAGGGTAGGGCGGGGGTGAAGCGGGTGAAGGTGGATCGGGCATGCCGGGCACCGGGAGTGGTTTCCGTCTGTCGCGATCCTAGGCTAGTCTTCGGCCGGTCGCCACGGGTGAAGGCAAAACAATATGCCGGCCATCGACGGACAGCGCGTCGTCGCCGACCTCCATCGGCTTGCTGAATTCGGCCGCTATAAAACTGGTGTCCATCGCCCGACTTATTCGCCGGTCGATGTCGAGTTGCGCCATTGGCTCGCCGGGAAGCTGCGCGAGGCCGGGCTCGAGCCGGTGATCGACGGCATCGGCAATGTGATCGGCCGCAATCCACGGGCGCGGCGGCGCCTGCTGGTCGGTTCGCACAGCGAGACCCAGCCCTATGGCGGCTGGCTCGATGGCGCCTTGGGGGTGATTTACGGGCTGGAACTGGCCCGAGCCGTCGCCGCCGACCCGGATTGCGCCGGGCTCGGGATCGAGGTCGCCGCCTGGGCCGACGAGGAAGGCCATTACGGCGGCTATCTCGGCAGCCGCTCGTTCATCGGCGCGCTCGGCGAGGACGAGATCGACCAGGCGCGAGGCCGCGACGACGGGACGCCACTGCGCGAGGCGCTGGCGCGGGCCGGGTTCGCGGGCTGGCCGCGCGAACATTTCGAACCCGGCCGCCATATCGGCTATCTCGAAGCGCACATCGAGCAGGGCGACACACTCGACACGAGGGGGCTGCGTATCGGTGTCGTGGAGGCGATCGTGGGCATCCGTAATTTCCGACTCTCCTTGATCGGCGAGCAGAACCATGCCGGCACGACGCGCATGATCCGACGCAAGGATGCCGGGGTGGCGATGGTGCGGCTGGCCACGCGCATCCACGACCGTTTCCCCGAGATCGCCGGCCCGCGCACGGTGTGGACAATCGGCCGCATGTTGCTGGAGCCGAATGCGCCCTCGGTCGTCCCGGGCCATGCCGAAATGCAGGTTCAGTTTCGCGATACCGACCCCCAGCGCCTCGACCTGTTCGAGAAAGAATTGCGCGAGCTTGTAGACGAAGCCGACCGCGCCGGGCCCTGCCAGTGCGCGCTCGAACCGATCGGGCGGACCGAGCCGCGGCCGATGGATAAGGGCTTTCAGGCGCTGATCGAGGCGGCGGCCGAGGACCATGCGCCGGGCATGCACATGCGCATGCCGAGTGCGGCCGGCCATGACGCTGCGATCCTGTCCGAACGCATGCTCGCCGGGATGATGTTCATCCCCAGCCTTGGCGGCATCAGCCATCACTGGTCAGAAGACACCAAGGAAGAGGACATCGTCCTCGGCGCCCAAATCTTCGCCGACGCCGCAGCGCGCATCCTGCGCGCCGGGAGGTGATGCAATCGGACTTTCCTCGTCCCGCGTCTTCCCGCGCTGCCGCGCGGGGCAGGAACTTGTTGACGAGTTGGGTTGGTATGATCAGCCGGGGTGGGCGCCGGCGTCGCGGCGCACGGCCCGCTGCAGATAGTCCACCGCCGCTTCGAGCTGGGCGTCCTTGGCGGTGCCGATGATCAACGGCTTGATCGGATGCTCGGTCGTCTCGGGACCGCTCTGGGAAGTGGCGGCCGGTTCCCCGGCAGCAGCGGGGTTGAGCGAGCCGCCATTCTTCAGCGCCCGGTAGAGATCGCTTTCATGGCTGAGGACGGCGTTGGCCACCTGCTCGCTCTTTGGCAGGCTGACGACGACATCTGGGTTGATCCCCTGGCCCTGGATCGAGCGGCCGGATGGCGTGTAGTAGAGCGCCGTCGTCAAGCGCAAGGCGCCGTGTCCCCCGTCGAGCGGGATGATCGTCTGCACTGAGCCCTTGCCGAAACTGCGGGTGCCCATGATTGTCGCGCGGTGATCGTCCTGCAGCGCTCCGGCGACGATTTCCGCGGCGGAAGCCGTCGCGCTGTTGATCAGCACGACGATCGGGACCCCCTGGATCACGTCGCCGGCGACCGGCGCGCGGTAAACGCGGTCATCATCGCTGTTGCGGCCCTTGGTCGTGACCACGACGCCGCCGTCGATAAACTCGCCTGTCACATCGACCGAGGCGTCGAGCAGGCCGCCGGGATCGTTACGCAGGTCGACGACAAGGCCGTTCAGCCGGCCCTGCGCCTGCTGCTTGAGCCGGGCGATGGCATCGGCCAATTCGGCTGCCGTGTTTTCGGAGAAGGTGGTGATGCGGACATAGCCGATCCTGTCCGACTTGAGCGCCGACTTGACCGAAACGACGTGGATGATGTTCCGGGTCAAAGTCAGATCGAAGGGCGGCCGGTCGCTACGCGCGATCTGAAGCGTCACCTTAGAGCCTGCAGAGCCGCGCAGCCGCTTAACGATCGCCTCGACATCCATGCCGGTCGTGGGCTGCCCGTCGATCTTGACAATGCGGTCACCGGGTTCGATCCCGGCATTCGCGGCCGGGGTGCCGTCGATCGGCGCGATGACTTCGGGCACCTTTCCTTCTAATGTCAGCTCGATGCCGATGCCGCCGAACTCGCCGCGCGTGACCGCGGACATCTGCTGGTATTGGTCCTGGTCCATGTAATCGGAATGCGGGTCGAGCCGGGTCAGCATGCCTTTTAGGGCATCTTCGGTCAGCTCGTCGCTGGTCACCGGCTCGACATAGCTTTTCTGGACTTGTCGAGCGACTTGTTGCAGCAGGCTGAAATCGGCGGGATCGCGGGATGCGGCGGCGGTGCCGGCTCCGGCGCTGTCGCAGCCGTAAAGGGTGAGCGCCATCAGGGCGGCGGCAGTGGCCCTGACGGCCGAACGGTGCAGGCGTGAGGTCGCAATCATCGGAGCCTTCGCGGCAAACGACCCGTCATCGACGGGTCGGGAAATCGGTTCCGGATGATCCTGCGCCGCTGCCGCCGTAGCGCGTGGCAGAGCCGCTATCCGGTCGCCGCAAATGTAGTCTTCCGCAGGCAGCGTTCCAGGGGCGCTCCTCATCGATGACGCTGGGCGCCACCGTAAGCCGCCTTGCGGTAATCGCGGCCGCGACGGAAATCTGCGGGTTCGCCGCACCTAACATTGGTTCCCACCTGGGCGCGATCGAGGCTATATACCGCGCGCCAAAGGGCTCGGGCGCAAGGAAGGAATGCGATGGCGAGCGGGAGATCGGCCGCGGATCGGCTGACGGTGCAAGGGATCGAGCTCGAAGTGCTGCGCCGCGGGGCGGGGCGGACGGCGCTGTTGCTGCACGGCTTCGACACCATCGACGCCCAGGCATCCTTTCTCGACCTGCTCGGCCGCCACATCGAGATCGTCGCGCCCTCCTCGCCCGGGTTCGGCCATTCGCCTCGACCGCGGGATTTCGACACGGTCTATGATCTCGTCCATCTCTACCTTACCGTTCTCGACGCGCTGCCGGGCGACAAGGTGAGCCTGATCGGCTTTTCATTTGGCGGCTGGCTCGCGGCCGAAATCGCTGCGGCATGCAGCCATCGGATTGACAAGCTTGTTCTTGTCGATCCGGTCGGCATCAAGATCAGCGACCGCGAGACCCCGGACATACTCGACATCTTCAACAAATCGCCCGACGAGGTTCGCCGGCGCAGCTGGCACGACCCCGACACTTTCGCGCCCGACTTCAACGCGATGTCGGATGAGGCTCTGGTTGTCCGCGCGCGCAACCGCGAGGCGCTCTGTCTCTATGCCTGGCACCCCTATATGTACAACCCGCACTTGCCGCGTTGGCTCGGCCGGATCAATGCGCCGACCCTGCTGTTGTGGGGGGCGAGCGACGGAGTGGTCAGCCCCGATTACGGCCGTGCCTATGCCGGAATGATCCCCGGCTCCCGCTTCGAGCTGATCGAGCGCGCCGGCCACCATCCCGAGATCGAACAGCCCGCGGCGTTCGTCGAACGGGTCGCCCGCTTCCTCGAGCAATAATCGGACCCAAAAGATGCGAGCCTGGTATCACTGCGAGAACGTCTATCCCTTTGTGCCGCAGGAGGTTCTCGATGCGGCGCCCTCGGTGCGTGCGAGCCTGCCCAACAGATACTGCGATCCGAAGATCAGTGCAGATTTGTTCGAGGAATGCCTCGACGAGCATCTCTTGTGCGACGATCTCGGCGTCAACGTGGTTTCGATCGAGCATCATTCCGGCATCAACAGCCTCTACGGTGCGAGCCCGATGATCCTCGGCATACTCGCCCGGCAGACCAGGAAGGTCCGCATCCTCAGCCTCGGCACCCTGATCACGATCCGCCCCGACCCGGTGCGCATCGCCGAGGAATATGCGACCGCCGACGTGATCTCGCGTGGCCGGCTCGACATCGGCTTCGTCAAATCGGGCGACAGCGAGATGGTCTCCGGCAACGCCAACCCGGTGGGCTACGTGGACCGCTTCTGGGAGGCGATCGACCTCATTCAAAAGACCCTGACCTCGCATGACGGCCCGTTCAGCTGGGAGGGCAAGCATTTCACCCACCGCCACGTCAACATCTGGCCGCCGGTCTACCAGCGCCCGCACCCGCCGATGTGGGCTGCGACCGGCGATCCTGAGACCTCGGCCGAACTCGGCCGGCGCGGCATGGTCAACGCGCTGGTCTTGCGCGGCCCCGAGGCCAGCAAGCGCGCCTTCGACGCCTATCGCGCCGCGCGCAGCGAGGCCGGACTGCCGGCGCCAGGCACCGACCGGTTCGCCTATGCGGCACTCGCCTATGTCGGCGACACCGACGAGGAGGGCATCCGGGTCGGCAGCAAATTGCTGTGGTTCCTGAACACCAGCCTCAAGCAGTCGCCGCAGATGTCGAAATTCCTGCCGGGACGCACGCCTCCCGAGTTCGCGGCACAGAATTACCGCAGCGAGCCGCGGCCAGGGAGCCAAGCCAATATGCGTCCGGGCCAAAGCCTGATCGGCATCACCGCCGAGCAGGCGATCGCTCGCGGCATCCTGTGCGCCGGCAACCCCGACACGGTCTACAAGCAGATCATGGACATCTACGACAAGGTCGGCGGGTTCGCCAATTTCATCTTTATCGGACGCTCGGGCTTTCTCGACCATCAGGAAGCCGAAAAAGGCATCCGCCTGATGGCCAATGAGGTCGTGCCGCGTCTGCCCGCCGCAACCCCTACCCCGAGCCCGCCCGCGAGGCCGCGAAATAGGGTCTCGCCGCGTCACCTGCTGCGGTAAAACCCGTGCGCGAAGTGTGAATAGCCGAGAGCAATAACGCCAACAAGGGGGCGGCCGCCGGCGCTTGCCGGCCAACGAATCGCCCCTATACTCCGCAGCCCGCAACTCCTCGCTCAGGTAATTCATCCGCAAATGGCGCAAGCTGATATTGATGTTGTCGGTATTGGCAATGCGATTGTCGATGTGATCGCGCGTGCCGATGAAGCGTTTCTGGAGAAAGAGGCGCTGGTCAAGGGAACGATGGCGCTGATTGATGCCGAGCGCGCCGATGCTCTTTATCAGATGATGGGGCCGGCGATCGAGGCCTCGGGCGGGTCGGCCGGCAACACAATGGCCGGGATCGCCTCGCTCGGCGGCAACGGCGCCTATATCGGCAAGGTGCGCGACGATCTGTTGGGCGAGGTGTTCCGCCACGATCTGACCGCGCAGGGGGTGCGTTTCGACACGCCCGCGGCGACCAGCGGCCCCGGCACCGCGCGCTGCTTGATTCTGGTCACGTCGGACGGGCAACGCACGTTGAACACCTATTTGGGCGCCTGCGTGGCGCTCGGGCCCGACGACATCGACGCCGACATCCTCGGCGCGGCTCAGGTGACCTATCTCGAAGGCTATCTGTTCGATCCGCCGCTGGCCCAGCAAGCGTTTCGCAAGGCCGCCTCGGTCGCCCATGCCGCCGGGCATCAGGTCGCACTGTCACTGTCGGACCCGTTTTGCGTCGAGCGCCATCGCGCGGCGTTTCGCGATCTCGTCGACGGTCATGTCGACATACTGTTCGCCAACGAGATCGAGATCTGCTCGCTTTACGAGACCAATGACTTTGCCGCGGCGGCCGCGGCGGTGCGTGGTCATGTCACGATCGCGGCCCTGACCCGCAGCGCCGCCGGCAGTGTCATCTTGGCCAACAGCGAGGAGCATCGGGCCGCGGCGGCGCCGGTCGCACGGGTCGTCGACACCACCGGAGCGGGCGATCTCTACGCCAGCGGTTTTCTCTATGGCTTGACCCACGGTCTGCCGCTCCCCACCTGCGGCAGGATCGGCAGCTTGTGCGCTGCCGAAATTATCAGCCATGTCGGCGCCCGTCCCGAGACCGCTCTGTCGCGTCTCGTTGCTGAGGCCGGCTTGGTCTGAGCCTCATCCCATTGCCTTGGCCGCCGGCCGGGGAGCCGGCAGGTTTCCGCATGGATATCCGCAACATCGCCATCATCGCTCATGTCGACCATGGCAAGACCACCCTGGTCGACGCGATGCTGCGCCAATCAGGCGCCTTTCGCGCCAATCAGCAGGTCGCCGAGCGGGCGCTCGACTCGAACGAGCTCGAGCGCGAACGCGGCATCACGATCCTGGCGAAATGCACCTCGGTCCTATGGCGCGACGTGCGCATCAACATCGTCGACACCCCGGGCCATGCCGATTTCGGCGGCGAGGTCGAGCGCATCCTCAGCATGGTCGACGGCGTCCTGGTATTGGTCGACGCCGCCGAGGGGCCGATGCCGCAGACCAAGTTCGTGCTCGGCAAGGCCTTGCGCCAAGGCCTGCGCCCGATCGTCGTAATCAACAAGGTCGACCGGCCCGACGCGCGCGCCAGTGTGGTCCACAACGAGATCTTCGACCTGTTCGCGGCGCTCGACGCGAGCGAGGCGCAGCTTGATTTCCCGACGGTTTTCGCCTCCGGCCGCAATGGATGGGCGGTGACCGATCTTGACGCCCCGCGCCGCGATCTGGCGCCGTTATTCGAGCTGATCCTGACCCATGTGCCGGCGCCCAAGGCCGATCCCGACGCGCCATTTTCGATGCTGGCAACGACCTTGGACTACGACCCCTATCTCGGGCGCGTGCTGACCGGGCTTATCCATTCGGGCGTGGCGCGGCTCAACATGCCGGTCAAGTCGCTGGCCCGCGACGGTCGTATCATCGAGCAGGCGCGACTGACCAAATTGCAGGCGTTTCGCGGCCTCGACCGGCGCCCTATCGAGGAGGCCCAAGCCGGCGACATCATCGCCGTCGCCGGACTGACGCAGACCACCGTCGCCGACACGATCTGCGCCCCAGAGGTCGTGACGCCGCTTCCCGCGGATCCGATCGACCCGCCGACCCTGGCGATGACCTTTTCGGTAAACGACAGCCCGCTTGCCGGGCGCGAGGGGACGAAGGTCACCTCGCGGATGATCGGCGAGCGCCTGTTTCGCGAGGCGGAGGGCAATGTCGCGATCCAAGTCACTCAGAGTTCGCAGAAGGATGCGTTCGAGGTCGCCGGTCGCGGCGAATTGCAGCTCGGCGTCCTGATCGAGACGATGCGGCGTGAGGGCTACGAAATGTCGATCTCGCGCCCGAGGGTCTTGTTCAAGACCGACCCGGCGACGCGCCAACGGCTGGAGCCGATCGAGGAGGTCGTGGTCGATGTCGACGAGGAGTTTGCCGGCATCGTCGTCGACAAGATGAGCCGCCGCAAGGCGGAGATGCAGGAGATGCGGCCTTCGGGCGGGGGCAAATTGCGGCTTAGTTTTTTCGGGCCGACCCGTGGGCTTATCGGCTATCAGGGCGAGTTTCTGACAGATACTCGCGGCACTGGGGTGATGAGCCGGCTGTTCCACGGCTACGCGCCACACAAGGGACCGATTGAGGGCAGGCGCAACGGCGTCCTGGTATCGACCGCCAACGGGGTCGCGATCGCCTATGCGCTGTGGAACCTCGAAGAGCGCGGGCCGATGTTCATCGACCCAGGGGCGCAGATCTATGAGGGGATGATCATCGGCGCCCACACCCGCGGCAACGACCTCGACGTCAACCCTGCCAAGGGTAAACAGCTGACCAACATCCGCACCACGGCCAAGGATGAGGCGGTGCGGCTGACCCCGCCGCAGATCATGAGCCTCGAACAAGCGATCGCCTATGTGGGCGACGACGAACTGGTCGAGGTCACCCCGAAATCGATCCGCTTCAGGAAGCGGCTGCTCGATCCGAACGACCGCAAGCGGGCCAACCGCGCCGCGGCGGCTGCTGAGTAGGCACCGCTACGGTCGCCGCCGGCATTGATTTCAGCCGACGGACCGCCTATCAGAACATCAACAGCGCAAACGGATCTCAGTCTGATGAGCAGCAAGCGTCAGGAACCGAAATACAAGATCAACCGCCGTCTCGGCGTCAACCTGTGGGGCCGGCCCAAAAGCCCGCTCAATCGCCGCGAATACGGCCCCGGCCAGCACGGCCAGCGTCGCAAGAAGCCGTCGGATTTCGGCACGCAGCTGGCTGCCAAACAGAAGCTGAAGGGCTATTACGCCAATCTGGGTGAGCGTCAGTTCCGCCGGCTTTATGAGGAAGCAGTCCGCCGCCGCGGCGACACCGGCGACAATCTGATCGAGCTGCTCGAACGCCGGCTCGACGCGGTCGTCTATCGCATGAAGCTGGTGCCGACACCGTTTGCCGCGCGCCAGTTGGTCAATCACGGGCATGTCCGGGTCAACAGCCGGCGGGTGACGATCCCGTCCTATCTGGTTCGCGATGGCGACGAAATCGAACTCGGCGCCAAGGCCAAGGCGATGGCGCTCGTGCTCGAGGCGGCGAAGTCGGGCGAGCGAGACATCCCCGACTATGTCGAGATCGACCACGACCGCATGAAGGGCCGCTTCATCCGCGCGCCCAAGCCCGGCGACGTGCCCTATCCGGTAACGATGGAGCCCAATCTCGTCGTCGAATACTACTCGCGCTGAGCACGGCTGCGATGCCGGTGGATCGTGGTGATCCGCCGGCCGAGGGTTCGCCGCCAGGCACGGCCTGCCGGCGGAAACCCGCGCCCCGAAGGCGGCTTTTTGTGGTGGGCGATCTTACTGTTCGACCCCGTAGCCGGCGGTGACGCGCTTGGCTCGTCCCGTGATCCCGAGGGGCGATTGCGATGCTGATTATGCCGATCACGGTCGTCCTGCTGCTGGTGTTGCTGAACGGCTTTTTTTCGATGGCCGAGATCGCGCTGGTGTCGGCGCGCGTGGCCCGCCTGCGGGGACTCAACGAGGCCGGCAATCTCGGCGCGCAGGCAGCGCTTGAGCTGAAATCGGACCCCTCACGGCTACTGTCGACAGTCCAGATCGGGATCACCGTGATCGCCGTGTTGTCGGGCACGTTCGGCCAAGCCACGCTCGGCGATCATCTGCAGAACGTGTTCGAAGGCGGTTCCGGGTTTGTCGCGCGCTACGCGCATGTGATCAGCATGGCGATCGTGGTGATCGGAATCTCATATCTGTCGCTGATCATCGGCGAGCTGGTGCCGAAACGCATCGCCCTCGCTCATCCCGAGAGGATCGCCATCGCATTGGCGCGGCTGATGCGGGGGATAGCGCGGGTGGGAGCGCCGATCGAATGGTTCCTGAGCGCCTCGACCGATCTGGTGCTGCATTTGTTGCCGCTGCGCGGAGAGGGTGCGCCCCCGGTGACCGACGAAGAAATCAGTTTCATGCTGCGCGAGGGGACGGCGACCGGCCATATCCCGCAAGCCGAGACGGCGATCGTAGAGATGGCGCTGCGCCTCGGCGACCGGCGGATCAGCGCGGTGATGACACCGCGCACCCAAATCGAATGGCTCGATCTCGACGACCCCGCCGAAGAGAACCGGCACAAGATTCGCGACAGCGCTCATTCCCGGTTTCCGGTCGTACAGGGCGGCACGCAACAGGTAATCGGCATCGCTCGCGCTAAGGACCTGCTGGCCGCTTGCCTCGCCGGACAGCCCTTTGATATCCGGGCGGCGATGCGGCCGCCGCTCTATCTGCCGAACACCGTCACCGTGCTGCGCGCCCTCGAAGTGTTTAAAAGTTCGGGCGAGCCGATGGCGCTGGTGGTCGACGAGTACGGCGACCTCGAAGGGCTGGTCGCGCTCAACGACATGCTCCAAGCGCTGGTCGGAGACATCGACGCCGATCGGCAGGTCGTGCGGCGCGAGGACGGAACCTTGCTGATCGACGGAATGGTCGGGCTCGACGAGCTGAAGCAGGTGCTCGGCATATCGCGCCTGCCCGGCGAGGACGCGGATTTTCATACTCTCGGCGGCTATCTGATGGCGCGCCTCAATCGCGTGCCGATGGTCGCCGACCGGGTTGCCGCCGACAGCCACCGCTTCGAGGTCGTCGAGATGGACGGCCGCAGGGTCCACCGGGTGCTGGTGACGCCAACCAAGGCCAAGGGGCGGCGATGATGTCATGGGCCTGACCTCCCGCTTCTCTGGAGTTACCATACCGTCGGACAAGGTTGCGCTCTGGCGGTCGCTGGCCGCCGGGATCGCCGTCACCGCGGCGGCTCTTCTCGTCGCGGCGCTGATCGGCCGCGCGCCGCCCGATTTTTCGGCGCGGCCGGTCATCGCTGTGGTCCAGGACGGCGGGCAGCGTCCGCTGTGGGCGATCCGCCTCGCCGGCGCCGCCCATCTGATCGCGGTAGACAGCCTGCATCCGCCGCCGGTCCCGTCCGGCCATGACTATCAGCTGTGGCTCGAACCGCCGCTGGGCGTTGGTGCGCCGCGCCCGCTCGGTCTGCTGCCGCAATCCGGGCGCAGGGAGATCCCCGAGACGCCGGCCAACTCACGGATGCTGTCAGGACCCGGCATGCTGGCGGTCACACTCGAGCCGTTGGGCGGCTCCATCGGCACAGGTCCGAGCGGGCCGCCGCTGTTCCGGGCTAGCCTGACGGACCGGCGCTAAGCCGGATCGCTCGCCGAGGCATTTTAAAACCTGTGTTTAACGTTTGTGAAAGCGGATGCGTCAGGTCAGGCGCATCGTTTTGGCAGGTTCCGGCTGTCGCGTTATCTTCATCAATATCGGGTCGACCGGCGGATACCCCGGAACTATAGTGACGCCGCCGAATGCGGAGACGGCCGGACGTGCACAGCCGTGACAATCCGTCGGTTGCCGTGGTCATGGGCGTTTCGGGCGCCGGCAAGACGACGGTCGGGGAGCGCCTGGCTGAACGGCTCCATTGGGAATTCGCGGAGGGAGATCGGCTTCACTCGCCGGAGAATGTGGCAAAGATGCAAAGCGGGCATCCGTTGACCGATTCCGACCGGGCGCCTTGGCTTGCCGCTATCGCCGGGGTAATCGACCTGTGGCAGGCGCGCGGCATCTGCGGCGTTATCACCTGCTCGGCGCTGAAGCGGCAATATCGCCGACGGATCATCGGCGACCGCCCCCAAGTTCGGCTGGTTTATCTCGACGGGAAGCGCGAATTGATCGCGGGACGTCTCACTGCCCGCCGCGGTCATTTCATGCCGGCGAACCTGCTCGACAGCCAGTTCGCGGCACTTGAACCACCAGGTCCGGACGAGAACCCGATTACTGTTGCTATCGGTCAGCCGGTCGACCGGATCGTCGAACAAATCGCTGCAGCACTCCATGCAACACGATCCATATGAGCCGCGTTAGCAGGGCAACGGGGGGATGATGGATGATGATGGCGCCCTCAGAGTCGATCGACGAGCTTTGCGTTAACACGATCAGGACCCTGTGCATCGACGCGGTGCAACAAGCCAATTCCGGCCATCCCGGGACGCCGATGGCGATGGCGCCGGTTGTCTACACCTTGTGGCAGGATTTCCTGCGCTTTGACCCCGCCGACCCGATCTGGCCCAACCGCGACCGGTTTGTGCTGTCGTCGGGGCATGCGTCGACATTGCTCTATTCAATACTGCATCTGACAGGCGTCACCTCGGTCGATGAGAAATACGAGCGGCTCGGCACGCCCTCGGTCTCGCTCGACGATCTGAAGCATTTCCGTCAGCTCGGCAGCAAATGCCCGGGGCACCCGGAATACCACCTGACTTCCGGGGTCGAGACCACAACCGGGCCACTCGGCCAGGGCGTCGCGAACAGCGTCGGCATGGCGATCGCTGCGGATTGGCTTTCCCGGCACTTTAACCGGCCAGACTTCGCGATCTTCGACTATGACGTCTTTGCCTTGTGCGGCGACGGTTGCATGATGGAGGGGGTCAGCAGCGAGGCGGCGTCCCTCGCCGGCCATTTGCGGCTCGGCAACCTGACCTGGATCTACGATAGCAATCACATCACGATCGAGGGAAATACCGCGCTCGCCTTCAGCGAGGATGTCGCTGCCCGGTTTCTCGGCTACGGTTGGCAGGTGCTGCGGGTTAGCGACGCCAACGACCGTGATCGAATATCCGACGCGATCGCCAACGCCAGGCGCACCGACGACCGCCCGACCCTTATCATCGTCGAAAGTCATATCGCTTACGGCGCGCCCCACAAGCAGGATACCTCGGCCGCGCATGGCGAGCCGTTAGGCGAAGAGGAGGTGCGCGAGACCAAGCGTCGTTACGGCTGGCCCGAGGACGCGAAATTCCTCGTGCCGGAGGGGGTCCGCGAACATTTCGCCGCCAATTTCGGGGCGCGCGGGCAAAAGCTACGGGCCGAATGGCTGGCGCTGTTCACGCGGTACAAGAGCGTCCATCCCGATCTCGCCGATGCGTGCGAGCGCATCCAGCGGCGCGATCTGCCCGATGGCTGGGACCAGGATATTCCGGTCTTTCCAGCCGACCCCAAGGGGATCGCCAGCCGCGACGCCTCGGCGCGGGTGCTGAACGCGATCGCCCCTCGCTTCCCTTGGCTGCTGGGCGGCGCGGCCGATCTGGCCCCCTCGACCAAGACCCGGCTGACTTTCCCCGGCGCCGGGGATTTCGAGGCCGACGACCACAGCGCCCGCAATTTTCATTTTGGCATCCGCGAGCACGCGATGGGCTCGATCTGCAACGGTATGTCGGTGTCAAAATTGCGGCCCTACGGCTCGGGCTTTTTGATCTTTTCCGATTATATGAAGGCCCCAATCCGCCTCAGCGCGCTGATGGAGCTGCCGGTCATCTTTGTCTTTACTCACGATTCGATCGGGGTCGGAGAGGACGGCCCAACGCATCAGCCGGTCGAGCAGGTGGTCGGATTACGCGGCATCCCGGGACTGATCGTGCTGCGTCCAGCCGACGCCAACGAGGTCGCCGAGGCTTGGCGGGTCGTTCTTGAACTGAAGCACCAGCCGGCCTGTCTGATCCTGAGCCGGCAGAATTTGCCGACCCTTGATCGGAGCCGCTATGCCGCGGCGAGCGGGCTCAAGCACGGCGGCTACGTGCTCGCCGATATGGGCGGCGAGCCCGAAGTGATCCTGATCTCGACCGGCAGCGAAGTTTCGCTGTGCGTCGAGGTCTATGAGAAGCTGGCGTCCGAGGGGGTCAAGGCACGGGTCGTCAGCATGCCGTCCTGGGAATTGTTCGAACAACAGGACGCGGCTTACCGGGCGGCGGTGCTTCCTCCTGCGGTGACCCGCCGAGTCGCTGTCGAGCAGGCCTCGACCTTAGGGTGGGAGCGATACGCTGGCTTGCGCGGCACGATCATCGGCATGAAGACCTTCGGGGCCTCGGCGCCGCTGAAGGAGCTTCTCGTCAAATTTGGATTTACCCCCGAACACATCCATGCGGCTGCCAAGGAGCAGCTCGCCCGCAAGGAGTAATGACGATGCCCAATCCGCTGAGAACGCTCAACGAATTCGGCCAGTCGGTATGGCTCGACTTCGTCAGCCGCGAATTGCTGCGCACCGGCGCCTTGACCAAGCTGATTGCCGATGACGGGCTGCGCGGCGTCACCTCGAACCCGTCGATCTTCGAAAAAGCGATCGGCCACGGCGATGATTACGATGAGCTGATTGCCGCGGCCCAGGCTACTGGCGATCTCGACCCTGGCGCGCTGTTCGAGGAGCTTGCGGTCCGCGACATCCAGGAAGGTGCTGACGCGCTCCGCCCGGTTTATCACCAGACGCAGGGGCGCGACGGTTTTATCAGCCTCGAAGTCTCACCCTATCTCGCGATGAAGACCCACGAGACGATCGAGGAGGCGCGCCGGCTGTGGCGCGAGGTCGGTCGCGAGAACCTGATGGTCAAGGTTCCCGGCACCAAGGCCGGCCTTCCGGCAATCCGCACCCTGATCGGCGAAGGCATCAACATCAACGTCACCCTGTTGTTTTCGCAAGAGGTCTATGCCGAGGTGGCTGACGCCTATGTCTCCGGTCTTGAAGCCTTTGCCAGAAAGGGCGGCGATCCGCACAAGGTGGCGAGTGTCGCCAGCTTTTTCGTCAGCCGCATCGACACCTTGGTCGACGAGGCGCTCGACAAGCACATCGCCGCGGCCGCCGACCCGGCCGAGAAGACGCGGTTGGAACGGCTGAAGGGCAAGATCGCGATCGCCAACGCCAAACTCACCTATCAGCTTTACCAAAAGATCTATGGCGACGAGCGTTGGCAGCGTTTGGCGCAGCAAGGGGCGCAGACCCAGCGGCTTTTGTGGGCTAGCACCGGGACCAAGAACAAGGCCTACAGCGACGTGCTCTATGTCGACGAGCTGATCGGCGCCGACACGGTCAATACGATCCCGCCGGCGACCATGGACGCCTATCGCGACCATGGCCGTCCGCGCCCGAGCCTCGAAGAAGATGTCGAGAGCGCCAGGGCGGTGATGGCGGCATTGCCCGGCGCCGGGATTTCGATCGAGGCGGTGACCGCGAAGCTGGTCGAGGACGGTGTGCGGCAGTTCGCCGATGCGGCCGACCAGCTCTATGCTGCGGTCCAGAAAAAGCGCCGCGCAGTCCTCGGCCCAAAGCTCGATCAGATGAGCTGCAAACTACCCGCGGCACTGGGTAAGGAGGTCCAGGATACGCTCGAGGAGTGGCGCCGCGAGGGCAAGGTGCGGCGGCTGTGGGCCGGCGACGCCTCGCTGTGGACCGAAACCGACGAGGCGAAGTGGGTGGGCTGGCTCACCGTCGTCGATCAGCAGCTCAACGCCGTCGCCGAGTTGCAGGACTTCGCCGCGGATGTCAGACGCAGCGGGTTTCGCGATGTGCTGCTGCTCGGGATGGGCGGTTCAAGTCTCGGCCCCGAGGTGTTCGCCGTGACCTTCGGGGCAAAGCCAGGTTTTCCGGCGTTGCACGTGCTCGAACTCGACCGACCCGGCGCAGATCCGCCATTTCGAGAGCCTGATCGACCCGGCGCATACGCTGTTCATCGTGTCGAGCAAATCGGGCAGCACGCTCGAACCCAACATCTTCAAGCAATATTTCTTCGAACGGGCGAAGGCCGCGGTCGGCGCGGCCGAAGCGCCCAAGCGCTTTGTCGCGATCACCGATCCTGGCTCGTCGCTTGAAAAAGCGGCGCGGACCGAGGGGTTCCGACACATTTTTCACGGCTTGCCGAGCATCGGCGGGCGCTATTCGGTGTTGTCGAATTTCGGCATGGTGCCGGCGGCGGCGATCGGCGTCGACCCTCGCGCCTTCCTCGAAAGTACGGCCGAGATGGCTCGCTCCTGTGCACCGAGCGCGCCGCCGGTCGAGAATCCCGGGGTGATCCTCGGTGCTGTCCTCGGCGTCTGCCAACGCCACGGCCGCGACAAAGCAACGATCATAGCGTCTCGGGGCATCGCCGATTTCGGCGCATGGCTTGAACAGCTGCTCGCCGAGTCGACCGGCAAACTCGGCAAGGGGATCGTGCCATTCGATGCCGAACCATTGGGCGCACCCTCGGTCTACGGCAATGACCGGGTATTCGCCTATCTGCGCCTCACCACCGATCAGGATGCCGAACAGGACCGAGCGGTGGCGGCGCTCGAAGCGGCCGGCCACCCGGTGGTGCGGATTGTGGTTTCCGACCCGATGCAGCTCGGCCAGGAATTCTTCCGCTGGGAGATGGCGACCGCGGTCGCCGGCTCCATCATCGGCATCAACCCGTTCGACCAGCCCGATGTCGAGGCGAGCAAGGTCAAGACCCGCGATCTGACTGCCGCCTATGAAAAAACCGGGTCCCTGCCCGAGGAAAAACCGTTCTACGACGCGGCTGGCTTCAAGTTGTTCGCCGATCCGAAGAACGAGGCCGCGCTGGCGCCCGCCGCCACCAACCTGACCGCAGCGCTGAAAGCCCATTTCGCCCGCATCGGCGCCGGCGACTATGCCGCGCTCCTCGCCTATATCGAGCGCAACCCCGCCCACATCGAGACCTTGCAGCGCTGGCGCCGCATCATACGCGACCGCACCAAAGCGGCGACCTGTCTCGGCTTTGGCCCGCGTTTTCTGCATTCGACCGGCCAGGCGTATAAGGGCGGCCCGAACAGCGGCGTGTTTCTGCAGATTACTTGCGACGACCCCGCGGACCTTCCGGTGCCCGGTCAGAAATACACCTTTGGTGTCGTCAAGGCGGCGCAGGCGCGCGGCGATTTCGAGGTCCTGGCCGAGCGCGGACGGCGCGCATTGCGCGTCCACATCTCGGGCGGCCTCGAAGCCGGTCTCGATGCGCTCGGGGTCGCCATCGAGCAGGCCTTGTCGTAAACCGGCGCGCGCAGCCCAACAGCAGGAGAATTTAAATGCAACTCGGAATGATCGGTTTGGGCCGCATGGGCGGCAACATCGTGCGCCGGCTGATGAAGAACGGCCACAGTTGCGTTGTCTATGACAAGAGTACGGATGCCGTGCATGAGTTTGCCGGCGAGGGCGCGGCTCCCAGCAAGGATCTTGCCGACTTCGTCAGGCAGCTGACGGCGCCGCGGGCGGTGTGGGTCATGCTGCCGGCCGGCCAGATCACCGATGCGACGATTACCGAACTCAGTGGTCTGCTCGCCAAAGGCGACATCGTCATTGACGGCGGCAATTCCTTTTATCAGGACGACATTCGTCACGCCGAGCAGCTAAAACCCAAGGGCATCCACTTTGTTGATGTCGGGACCAGCGGCGGCGTGTGGGGTTTCGAGCGCGGCTACTGCATGATGATCGGTGGCGACAAGGCGGTGGTTGATCATATCGACCCGATTTTGAAGACGCTGGCGCCCGGAATGGGGAACATCGACCGGACGCCCGGGCGTAAAGGCCTCGATCCACGGGCCGAGGAAGGCTATCTCCATTGTGGCCCGGTCGGCGCCGGGCATTTTGTCAAGATGGTGCACAACGGGATCGAATACGGGGTCATGCAGGCCTATGCCGAAGGGTTCGACATATTGCGCAACGTCAATATTCCGGCGGTCCCGGAAAACCGGCGATACAAGCTCGACCTTCCCGATATTGCCGAGGTATGGCGCAGGGGCAGCGTGATTGCGTCGTGGCTGCTCGATCTGACCGCGATCTCGCTGGCAAAGGATCCCGAACTCTCCAAATTTACCGGGCAGGTGGCGGATTCGGGCGAGGGCCGGTGGACCATCCAGGCCGCGATCGAGGAGGCGGTGCCGGCTGAGGTCCTGTCGTCGGCGCTCTATACCCGTTTCCGCTCGCGCCAAGACCACACCTTTGCCGAGCGCATCCTGTCGGCGATGCGCAACGAGTTCGGCGGCCATCAGGAACCCGGCACCATCGTGAAGGACTGAACCATGGACGCTCGGACCGAGGCAAAGGAGCAGAGCACCGCGCAGCGCGCTCCCAAGGCGCCGCCCTGCACGATGGTGATCTTCGGCGCCGGCGGCGATCTGACCAAGCGGCTGCTGATCCCGGCTATTTATAATCTGGCCAAGGACAAGCTGCTGTCGGACAATTTCGCGATCGTCGCCGCCGACCGTACGCCTAAGCCGCCGGAATCCTATCGCGATCATCTCGCCGAAGGGGTGAGGAGCTTTGTCTCGGACACCGCCTCAGGCGGCACGACCGAGCCGTTCGACGCCAAGACCTGGGATGTGATCGCCAGCCGCATCACCCATTTCGCCGGCGATTTTACCACGCCCGAAACCTATGCCCGACTCGCCGACCTGCTCAAAACCATTGAGGCCCAGTGCCAGACCGGCGGCAACGTCCTGTTCTACCTTGCCGTCGCCGAGCAATTGTTCGGCACCATTGTCGAACGGCTCGGCGAGGCCGGACTGGCACAGGAAAAGCCCGGCAGCTGGCGCCGGGTGATCATCGAAAAGCCGTTTGGCCGCGATCTCGCCACGGCGCGCGCGCTAAACGCCCGCATCCTCAAGGTCCTCGGCGAGCCGCAGATCTTCCGCATGGATCATTTCCTCGGCAAGGAGACGGTCCAGAACATCATGGCGCTGCGGTTTTCGAACGCGATCTTCGAGCCGTTGTGGAACCGCGACCATATCGATCACGTGCAGATTACCGCCGCCGAAACCGTCGGGGTCGAGCGCCGCGCTAATTTCTACGAGGTCACCGGCGCGCTGCGTGACATGGTGCCGAACCATGTGTTTCAGCTCTTAAGCCTGACGGCGATGGAATCGCCGAACTCGTTCGCCGCCGATGCGGTTCGCAATGAGAAGACCAAAGTTCTCGAAGCGGTGCAGCCCCTCGACGACGAAGCCGTTCGGCGCAATGTCATCCGCGGGCAATATGCAGCGGGAGCGATCAACGGGGCCCCGGTCCAAGCCTATCGCCGGGAACCCGGCGTCAAACCGGACAGCATGACCGAGACCTATGTCGCCTTGCGGCTCGGCATCGAGAATTGGCGGTGGGCGGGCGTGCCGTTCTATTTGCGCACTGGCAAAAGGCTGATGCGTCGTACGACCGAGATCGCGATCCATTTCAAGCAGCCGCCGTTCGCGCTGTTCCGTGACACGCCCGTCGAGATCTTGACCCCCAACGTGCTGATCCTGCAGATCCAGCCCGATGAGGGCGTCGCGCTGCAATTCGGGGGGAAGATCCCCGGTCCGCGGATTGAGCTCGGCAAGGTCAGGATGGATTTCCGCTACAGCGACTATTTCCACACCGAGCCCAGCACCGGCTACGAAACTCTAGTTTACGACTGCATGATCGGCGAGGCGATCCTGTTCAACCGGGCGGACGGCGTCGAGGCTGGATGGGAGGTGGTGCAGCCGATCCTCGATTTGTGGGCGGGGGATAAGACGGTGCCGTTAGAATTTTACCCCTCAGGCAGCGCCGGTCCCGACGGCGCCGAAAACCTGTTGTGGCGCAGCGGCCGGCAGTGGCGACCCCTTACCCCATAGCGATGGCCCGCCCGATCATCGTCGCCCCCTCGATTCTGTCGGCCGATTTCGGCCGGCTCGCCGACGAGGTCCAGGCGGTCGACCGCGCCGGCGGCGACTGGATTCACGTCGATGTGATGGACGGACGGTTCGTACCCAACCTCACGATCGGCCCGGTCGTCGTCGCCGCCGTACGCAAGGCCACAGCGAAACCGGTCGATGTCCATCTGATGATCGTCGAGCCCGAGCGCTACCTCGACGACTTCGCCAAGGCCGGCGCCGATCATCTGCTCGTCCATTGCGAGCCCAGCGCTACGATCCACCTGCACCGCACCCTGTCGCATATCCGCAGCATCGGAAAATCCGCGGGGGTGGTGCTGAACCCGGCAACGCCGCTGTCGCAGATCGAATATGTGCTGCATCTTTGCAGCATCGTGCTGATCATGACCGTCAATCCGGGTTTTGGCGGACAGGAGTTCCTGCCCGAGATGCTGCCTAAGATCGCGGCGCTGCGCCGCCTGTGCGACGAGCGCGGGCTCGACCCGGTGATCGAGGTCGATGGCGGGTTGAGCGGCGATAACGCCTGGCGGGCGATCGAGGCCGGCGCCAACGCGATCGTCGCCGGCTCGGCGGTGTTCCATGCACCGGATTATGCCCGCGCGATCGCGGCGATCCGAAACTCGGCTAAAAGATCCTGAGGAATGCCAATGCCGACCGAAACCCGCATCGAAGCGGTAGCGGATCTAGAGGAACTGGCACATCGCGCCGCACACCTGATCACCGATCTTGCCGCGAGCAGCCGGGATCGCTTCGCGGTTTGCCTGTCCGGCGGCTCGACCCCGCGTCGCCTGTATCAGCTGCTGGCCGGCGCTCCCTATCGCGAGGCGATGCCATGGGACCGGGTGCACTGGTTCTGGGGCGACGAGCGGTTTGTCCCGTGGGACCATCCGGACAGTAATTACCGGATGGCGCGGGAGGCGATGCTGGCGCATGTACCGGCGCCGGCGCAGAACATCCACGGCATCGCGACATCCGGTGATCCAGCCGAGGCCGCGCAAGCTTATGAACGCGTTCTCAAATCGTATTACGGTGCGGGGACGCTGGACCCGGCGCGACCACTGTTCGACGTGGAGTTACTGGGCCTCGGCCCGGACGGTCACACCGCATCATTGTTCCCGGGAACAAGAGTCCTCGAAGAGCGGCAGCGCTGGGTGGCCGAGGTTGTCGGCGCCAAGCCCGAAGTGCGGATCACCTTGACCTATCCGCCGCTCGAATGCGCCCGGCATACTGCGTTTCTGGTAGCGGGCGCAGATAAACGCGAGCCCTTGTCTCGGGTGCTGGCCGGCGACTTGGAACTCCCGGCGGCGCGATTGCGGCCGGCGGGTGAACTGATCTGGTTCGTCGACGCCCAGGCGCAGCCTGATCGATGATCGTCGATCGCGACGGGCTGAAGCGCGCAGCGGCGCTGCGCGCGATCGAAGAGGTCGAGGACGGCATGGTCCTCGGTCTCGGGACCGGATCGACCGCCGCCTTTGTCGTCGAGGGGCTGGCGGCGCGGGTCGCGGCCGGACTGCGGGTCGTCGGCATCCCGACTTCCGAGAGGACCGCGGCGCAGGCACGCGGGCTCGGTATTCCGATCGCGACCTTTGCCGAGTACCAACGGCTCGATATGACGATCGATGGCGCCGACGAGGTGGAACTCGGCAGCCTAAATCTGATCAAAGGGTTGGGCGGCGCGCTGTTGCGCGAAAAGATCGTTGCTGCGGCGAGCAGGCGGCTGGTCATTGTCGTCGACCAGGAAAAGCTCGTCGAACGCCTCGGCGAGCATACGCCGGTGCCGGTTGAAGTGACCCAGTTCGGCTGGCAGACGACCGCCGCGTCGCTGACCGCGCTGGGCTGCTCTCCAGAGCGCCGCTATACGCCGGGGGAGCAGCCCTATGTCACCGATGGCGGCAACTTCATCCTCGATTGCCGGTTCGGGCCAATCCGCGATCCGGCCGCGCTCGAGGCGCACATAGCGATGACCGTCGGCACAGTCGAGAGCGGGCTGTTTGTCGGGCGCAGCTCGGTCGTCGTCGTCGCCTCGGCCACCGGGATCGAGGTCTTGACCCCACCCCAGGGGAACCCGGCATGAGAAAAGTTTCGCTCGTCGTCTCGGATGTCGACGGCACGCTGGTCACCACCGAGAAGGCGCTGACGCCGCGCGCGATCGCGGCCGTCGCAAGGCTGCGCGAGCGGGGGATTCATTTCTCGATCTGCAGCAGCCGGCCGCCCTTTGGCCAGCGCATGCTGATCGAACCGTTGCGGCTTGCTCTGCCGTTCGGCGGCTATAATGGCGGCTCGATCGTCAATCCCGATCTGTCGCCGGTGGAGCAGAAACTGCTGGCGCCCGATGCGGCGCGCGACACCGTCGCCCTGCTGGAAGAGCACGGCGTCACCAGCATCTGGGTGTTCACCGGCGGCGCGTGGCTGATCCGTGATCGCGCCGGCGATTACGTCGACCTCGAAATCCATACCATTCAGACGCCGCCGACCCTGGTCCCGTCCCTTGACGGGCATCTCGATGCGGTCTCGAAGATCGTCGGCGCCAGCAAAGACCACGATCGGATCGCCGTCGTGGTCGCGGCCGGCCAGGCAGCGTTGCGCGGGCGGGCCTCGGTCATGCGTTCGCAAGCCTATTATTGCGATGTGACCCCGCCGGGCATCGACAAGGGCCGCCTCGTCGATCTATTGGCCGAGCGTCTGGCCGTGCCCCGGGAGGAAATCGCGGTTCTCGGCGACATGGGCAACGACGTCGAGATGTTCGGCCGCGCCGGCTTCCCGATCGCGATGGGCAACGCGACGCCCGAGGTCAAGGCGTTGGCGCAGGCAGTCACCCTATCCAACGACGAAGACGGATTCGCTGTCGCGATCGAGCGCCATATCCTCGGCGACTGACGGAAGCAGCCTGGCCGGCGGCCTCCGTCACCCGCTCTGGCTAAGCGTCCGGAGCTGCTGCCTACTCGCTCTGGGACGAACCGTGGCTAAAACTCGCCACGCATTGCTCGTGAAGTTGAGGATCGGTCACCGGGGTGCACTCCTTGTTCATGCGCGCCCGGCGAAAAGCGGCATTGTCGTCCACGAGCCGCTGATATCGTTCGCTCTGGATCACATTCGCCCGCGCGGACCATGTGCCCGACTGCTCGATGCCACTGCTCTGTGGGCCATTCGTAATAACTTGGTCACCCCGCTGCATCGCTTGAACTGCCGGGATTCCTGCGGCCATCGTCAGGCAGCCCGCTGCGATGGCCAAGCTCGTCAAAGTCTTACGCATCATGACCCTTGCCTCCTTGCGCTTGCGGTCATGGGCAGCAAACAAGCGCAACGAGCCGTTGTTCCGCGCGCCGCCCATGGGAAAAAGGTGATTTCGTGGCGAATTGCGGCGCTTGTCGCCCGGATTCACAGAGCCGGGTCGGCCAACCCACGACGGCGGCAGGCAGCGATCAGCGTGTTGCGCAGGAGGCAGGCGATCGTCATCGGCCCGACACCGCCCGGCACCGGTGTGATCGCACCGGCAAGCTCGCTCACTGCTGCGAAATCAACATCGCCGACGAGCCGGCTAGCGCCGTCCGGGCCCGAGATCGCGCTGATCCCGGCATCGATCACCGTGGCGCCGGGCTTGACCCAATCCGGCCCGACCATCAGCGGCCGACCGGTCGCAGCGATCAAGATATCCGCGCGGCGCGCGATCGCGGCCGCGTCTCGGGTTTTCGAGTGGACCGTGGTGACCGTGCAATCGGCGGCCAGCAGTAATGCCGCCACCGGCTTGCCGACAATATTCGACCGCCCGAGCACCACCGCCTCGGCGCCGGTGAGATCCTGATGCACCATCCGCAGCAGCATCATAATACCCTGCGGCGTGCACGGCACGAAGCCGGTAAGCCCAGTCCACAGCCGCCCGACATTGACCGGGTGAAAGCCGTCGACGTCCTTGGCCGGATCGATGACCGAAATCATGCGATGGACATCGATTTGCCGTGGCAGCGGCAGCTGCACCAGAATTCCGTCGACCCGCTCGTCGATGTTGAGTTTGGCGATTCCGGCGGCGAGTGCTGCTTCGCCCGTGTCGCCCGGCAGGCGGCGCTCGAAAGAGGCGAGCCCGGCGGTGGCGCAGGCGCCGGCTTTGGTACGGATATAGGTGCGGCTCGCCGGATCGTCGCCGACCAGGATGGTGGCGAGGCCGGGGGTCAAGCGGTGCGTGTCGTGCAGCCGAGCGGCCGCATCGGCGACGCGCTGGCGCAGCCCGGCTGCGATCGTCTTCCCATCGATAATGCGCAGGTCGGCCACGCTGCTGTCCCCTATTGCCACCCGAATATTCGCAAAGTTTATATCCGGTCCGACCGGCGGACGCTGGCAATATGTCGAGAACCGGCCATCGGGGCCGGCACTAGGGCTATGGAGGAGATCGCCGATGGCGATGCGGCAGAAGATGCGTCGGCTGATCGAGCGCAGCGGCTACACGATGGCGCCCGGCGCCTATGACACCTTGACAGCGCGGCTGGTCGAACAGGCCGGGTTTGACGCGGTCTATCTGACCGGCGGCGGCTATTCCCGGGCGAACGGCTATCCCGATCTCGGATTGCTGACCATGTCCGAGAATGTCCGCTTCATCGGGCTGACGGTCGAGGCGGTCGGGATTCCGGTCATCGCCGACGCCGATACCGGCTACGGCAACGCCATCAACGTAATCCGCACGGTGAGAGAATATGAGAAATCAGGGGTGGCCGCCTTTCACATCGAGGATCAGGTCTCGCCAAAAAAGTGCGGCCATTACGAGGGCAAGGAGGTTATCTCCGTCAGCGAAATGGTCGGCAAGATCAAGGCCGCGGTCGACACTCGGCAGGACCCTGATCTGATCATCATCGCCCGTTCCGATGCGCGCGCAGTCGAGGGGCTGGAGGCGGCGATTGACCGGGTCAACGCCTATCTCGAAGCCGGCGCCGACGTAGGCTTTGTCGAGGCGCCGCAGAATGTCGAGGAGTTGCGCGATCGTCGCGCAGCGGGTCACCGGGCCGGCGCTGGTCAACGTATTCGAGGGCGGCAAGACCCCGATGGTGCCGGCCGGCGAGCTCGAGGCGATGGGTTTCCGGCTCGGCATCTATCCTTCGCAGACCCATCGCGCCGCGATCCGCGCTGCTCAAAAGGTGCTGGCCGCGCTGAAGGAGGATGGCGACACGTCCCGCATCGACGCCGATCTGGCCACCTTCCAGGAGCGCGAAGACGCGGTCGGCACCACGCGCTGGCGCGCGCTGGAGGAGAAATATCTGCATATCGGCGAGAACTGATACCCCCGCCGGCTCCGTATCACTATCAATCCGCAATCCGTGATAGGATGCGGAAGTTGCATTACAGGGGTTAAGCAGACGCATGGAGAGCGGCACGCTGGGGGCCACTCTTTTGGACCGCCGCGCAACGCCAAGGGCGCGCGATCGCAGAGCGTCACTGTCAATCAGATTGAGCGCGGTCATTGTCGCGGCCACCGTCGATGAGCCGCGCGTGCTGACGGTGCAGCTCGGACATGAGCCGGTCGACGCTCTGCCCTCCGGCCCGCTCGAAGTCGAGCACCGGACCCTCGAGGTGGGCCTGCGCGCTTGGGTTGAGCGCCAGACGAGCCAAAAGCTCGGCTACGTCGAACAGCTTTACACTTTTGGTGACCGCGATCGGATCGAAAGCGAGGACAGGCTTGCGGGCCGGGCGCTGACCGTTGCCTATCTCGCGCTGGTGCGGGAGGCGCGGCCCGGCGGCGCCGCCGAGGCGGTGTGGCAGAACTGGTACCGCCACTTCCCGTGGGAGGACTGGCGAGCCGGCAAGCCCGCGGCTTTGCCGCCGCTCGAAAACCGCCTCTCCCGATGGGCCGAGAGCCCGGCCGGCGATGCCGAGCGCCGGCTGAGAACCGAGCGTTTGGGGCTTGCCTTTGGCGCCTCGTGGAACGAGGAACTGGTCCTCGAGCGCTATGAGCTGCTTTACGAGGCCGGCCTGATCCCGGAGGCTTGGCGGGATCTCGGCGGCTCGGTCCCACACGCTGACGGACCGGCCTTCGGAGCGCCGATGGCGGCCGACCATCGCCGGATCCTGGCCACCGCGATCGGGCGGCTGCGCGGCAAAATCAAATACCGCCCGGTGGTGTTCGAACTGATGCCGCCGTCTTTCACCCTGCTGCAGCTGCAGCGTACGGTCGAGGCGCTTTTGGGGGTGCGGCTGCACAAGCAGAATTTCCGCCGCCTCGTCGAACACCAAGGTCTGGTCGAGGAAACCGGCGGGATCAGCGTCGAGACCGGCGGACGGCCGGCCCGACTGGTGCGTTTCCGACGCGAAGTATTGCTCGAACGCCCCGCCCCCGGCCTGCGCCTGCGCGCCCCTCGCCGCACCGCCGGCATTTAGCGGACATCAGGGGCGGGCGGTGCTTTCGGGAAGGGTTCGCTGCCGGCGGTAGCTCAGCGCTTCGGCGACGTGCCGGCGGCCGACGAGGGCCGCACCTTCGAGGTCGGCCAGCGTGCGGGCGATGCGCATCACCCGGTGATAGCCGCGCGCCGACAGGCGCAGCCGTTCTGCGGCCCGGACCAGCAACGCACGCCCGTCCGGGTCGGGTGCGGCGACCTCGTCGAGCAAGGCGCCATCGGCTTCGGCATTGGTGCGGATACGCCGCTCCGCCGGTAAATCGGCGTAGCGCGTCGCCTGCCGCCGGCGCGCCGCGGCGACCCGCCGGGCCACCGTGACGCTGTCCTCGGTGGGCGGCGGCAGGGCGAGGTCAGTCGGCGAAACGGCGGGCACGTCGATATGCAGATCGATGCGGTCGAGCAACGGGCCGGACAGCCGCCCCTGATAGTCTTCGGCGCAACGCGGCGCGCGGCCGCAAGCCTGCTCGGCAAAATGGCCGCAGCGGCACGGGTTCATCGCCGCGATCAGCTGAAACCGCGCCGGATAAGTCACGTGCCCGTTGGCGCGGGCGATGCTGACGCGGCCGGTCTCGAGCGGCTGGCGCAGCGCTTCGAGCGCGTTGCGGTTGAATTCGGGCAGCTCGTCGAGAAACAACACGCCTTGATGGGCGAGCGAGATTTCGCCCGGATGGGCCCGCATGCCGCCGCCGACGAGGGCGGGCAAGGAGGCGGAATGGTGCGGATCGCGAAACGGCCGCTCGCGCGACAACCCGGCGTTGCGCAGGCCGCCCGCAACCGACTGGATCATGCCGAGTTCGAGCGCCTCGGCGGGTTCGAGCGGCGGCAGCAACCCGGGAAGGCGCGCCGCCAGCATCGATTTGCCGGCGCCCGGCGGCCCGATCATCAACAGATTGTGGCCGCCGGCGGCGGCGATCTCGATCGCGCGCTTGGCGCTCTCCTGGCCCTTGACGTCCTTGAGATCGAGCCCCGCGGTGCTCGAAGCGGCGAGGCGGGGCTCGGGCGGCGGCAGCAGCTGGGTCCCTTTGAAATGGTTCACGATCGCCAAGAGGCTCGGCGCGGCGATGATCTCGATCTCGCCGGCCCACGCCGCTTCGCCGCCGCACGCGGCCGGGCAAATGACCCCACCCTCGCGACCGGCCGCGGCAAGGCCGGCGAGCAATACCCCGGCAACGCTCGTCACCGAGCCATCGAGCGACAGCTCGCCCAGGGCCGTATAGGAGGCGAGTTCGTCGGCCGGCAACGCTTCCATCGCCACCAGCAGCGCCAAGGCGATCGGCAGATCGAAATGGCTGCCTTCCTTAAGTACATCGGCCGGGGCAAGGTTGACGGTGATCCGCTTTGGCGGCAACGCCAGCCCGAGCGACTGCAGCGCCGAGCGGACCCGTTCGCGCAACTCGGCGACCGCCTTGTCCGGCAGGCCGACCACGGTAAAGGCGGGCAGGCCGGAGGCGATCGTCACCTGGGTTTCGACGTCGAGGACCTCGATGCCGTGGAAAGCCACCGTCCGAACCTGCGCGGCCATACCCCTGCCCGCCTTTTAACCACAAGTCGAGTGTAGGGAGGCGCGGGGCATTACGCCAGTACCCGTAGCGATCGAAATCAGCGGCGTTGTCTCAATATCGATGTAACAGCCTTGATCCGGTTATTCGGTGGCTTGCGCGGCTGCATGTTGGACGAAACGATCAAACGCCTTGGCTGCAACCGGATTGGGCGGTAGTCCATGCCGGGGGTTGACGTAATTCTGTAGATATTCCCCGGAGTTGAAGGTGAGCCATACCTTTCCCTGATCATCTTGCCATACGAGCGCCTTCGGGGGGACGTCGATGGCAACAGTCGGGGCTTTCTGCATGGCCGGCGTGCCGACCCGTGGATTGCCAAAGACGATCACCGTGCGGGGCGGCAGCTTCAATCCGTTCCTTTTGGCCGCGGCAGCGTGATCAAGTTCAGTAAAGACCATCCAACCCTGGTCTGATTTTGCCCTAATTGCTGTCTCAAAGCGTTGGATGGTCTCCTCTGCTGAGTATTTGCTCGGCATCGTGACAAGGTCTGAGTCGGCAGTAAAGCCGGTCTGCGGCAGAGACATCAGAAACACGGCGACAGTTGTCCACTGAAGTATCCGTTTCGTCATCGTTTCCATCTCTCGCTGCTTCCAACCATCAGCACGCTGGCGCGCATGTCATCGCACCGATCAGTACCGCGTCCTCCATTGGCCAAAGTGGACTAAAAGCCCGAGCTACACCGGTGTCAACCCTATTACAATTTGAACTGGCACATTACCAATTCGCCGCAAGAGTTGTGCAAAGGCCAGCCACGAGGGTTAATCTGATCGACGGCTGGCGCGCGGTATGCCCAGCCAGAGAACCATTCGAGGAGACACTGCCTTGCCCAATACCGCTCGCTGGCGGCTCGCGCTGGAGCCGCACATGCTCAGCATACTGCGAATCATAGTCGGGCTGCTCTATATGGAGCACGGCCTCAACAAGCTGTTCGACTTCCCACCGACGCCGACCCATATGCTCTATCGTCTTTTCAGCCTCGTCCCGGGGCTGGCGGGCCTGTTGGAAACGTTCGGCGGCCTGCTGATTACCCTGGGGCTCTATACCCGGATCGTCGCCTTCATCCTTTCGGGCGAGATGGCTTTCGCTTATTTCATGGCAAATGCGCCGCGAAGCTTTTTCCCGTTGTTGAACCGCGGAGATGAGGTGATCCTGTACTGCTTCGTCTTCCTTTACTTCGCTGTCGTCGGCGGCGGCGTGTGGAGCCTTGATCGGTGGCGCGCGCCCGAAACCGTCTCGGCCCGTGCCGGGGGCTGACTAAGCCCGCGAGGCCAGATATCGGCGACAAACGGTCGAGATCGCCGCCGGGGAAAAGATCCCTGCGGCGTCCTATTATCGGCGCGCCCGGCCGGGTCGGAACCCGCCGCACAAGAACAAATGGAAGCGTGGGTGGAGCTTTGCCCTTGCCTTCAACCACAGAACGAGTATTTGGAGACCCTCGGACGGGAGAGGGCGATGCCGGCGCCGAAGGCCGGCGCTGGAGAGGTGGGAGCGTATCCCCGCGGACCTTGCCGATGCGAATTTTCTTTGTGTGTCAGCGCGTACCTTTTCCCCCGGATCGCGGCGACAAAATCGCGACTTTTAATGAAATTCGCCATCTCTCGAAGCAGTACGAGGTGCACGTCTTCTGTCTTGGCGACGGCGCCGCCGATCTCGATAACATCCCCGCTTTGCATGCACATGCCAAAAGTGTCACTGCCGCCGCGGTGAGCGGCCTGGGGGGCAGGCTTCGGGCGCTCAAGGCGCTCCTGGCGGGGCGGCCGCTTTCGGTGGCCGCCTTCGACGTGGCGGAGCTGCATCAAGCGATCATCCAAAAATACGATGAACTGCGGCCCGATCTAGTCATCGTCTATAGCTGCAACGTAGCGCAATACGCTGAGCACTTCGCTGGCGTGCCGCGAATCATCGCAGTTTCACGATCTCGGATTCTCTAAAATGGGCCCAGTACGCCGAGCGTTCGAGGTTCCCTCTGAAATGGATCTATCGGATCGAGGCGAAGCGGCTGCTCGCGTATGAACGGCGCATCGCTCGCCGATTTAGCCATGCGCTGGTTTGTACGGCGGCCGAGAGGCGCGACTTCGAGCGCCTTTTTCCCGGGATCGCGGTCTCGCTCGTGGGCAACGGTGTAGACCTCGATTACTTTCGATCCCTGGGCGAGGTAAAGCGCCCCGGATCGATCGTCTTCACCGGGGTCATGGATTATTTCCCCAATATCGATGCTGTCCTGTGGTTCTGCGAGGAAATCCTGCCCGCCGTGCAAGCGCAAATCCCTGAAGCAACTCTGACGATTTGCGGCAACCGTCCGACCGCGGCGGTGCGCCGCCTGGCGAAACGGCGGGGTGTTATCGTGACCGGATGGGTCCCTGATACGCGGCCATATCTCGATTCGGCGGAGATCTTCGTGGCGCCTTTGCGGATGGCGCGCGGGATCCAGAACAAGCTGCTCGAGGCCTTGGCCATGGGCCTGCCCTGCGTCGCCTCTACGGCGGCGTGGAACGGCACCGTCGTTCCCAAGGGGGCGGGAATTCTGGTTGCCGATGACAGCAAGGAATTTGCTGCGCAGATCGTTCGTCTGCTGCGGGACGACGCCCTTCGCGCCGAAATGGCGGGCAAGGCCCGCGCGATCGTCGAATCAAAGTACAGGTGGGATCGGCAGATGGCGGCGCTCGACCGGGTCGTTGCGGCGGTCACGGCATGGCCGCCACGCTGGCCGCCAATTGCCGCGGCGCCGCTTTGACGCCGGCGCGCTGCCGCGGCCAACGGCAGTCAAACTAGGGTCGGCCGGTCAGGGATTGAAAGGCTGAGCGAATTTGCTGAGGGCAGTCGCGTAAGTCTGACAACGTCCGGTCGCGTCGACGATCTCGCCTGGCGCCGCCTCTGCGGACTTTAGCACCTGGCGCTCATAGGGGGTAGCGCAGATCTGATCGGCCAGCAGCGGGTCGACCTGAGGGTTGTAATTGTTGAACTCCGCGAATTCAGGTGGAATCGTGCCAGTAGGCTTCAGCGCGCTGGTGCTGAACTCGTCCCTGACGGGGATATAGGGAGTGCAGCCGGCGATCAGCAGGCAGGTCAGGGCAAGAGCGGGCAAGGTTCGCATGACGGGTCCGTCGCTGATGGCGGGGAGGATTGTGCCGGGCGAATTCAGCGCGCGCAACCATCGTGCGACGCCCGTATTTCAAAGCCCGGCTGGATCGCGCCCCCACTCCTCGCGGACGAGCGGATCCAGCTCACCGGCGAGCCGACGGGTGCGTTCGGCCGCACAGGGTTCGGGCGCCAGCCGAGCAAGGGCCCAGACCGCGGCGGCACGGACCAGCGCTGCGTCGTCGTCGAGACAGCGCCGAGCCGCGGCGACAAGTCCAGGATCGCCCGGCTCGGCATTGCCGATCGCGATCAGCACATTGCGCAGGAACCGGTTGCGGCCGGTGCGCTTGACCGGCGATCCGGCGAACAGTCGGCGGAACCCGGCGTCATCGAGTGCGGCGAGATCGGCCAGACGCGGCGCCGTCAGCTCGGCGCGCGGCAGAAAATCGGGCTCGCGCGCGGTTTGCGCGAATTTGTTCCACGGGCAGACGGCGAGGCAGTCGTCGCAGCCGTAGATGCGGTTGCCGATGCCCCGGCGCAATTCGACCGGGATCATGCCCTTGTGCTCGATCGTCAGATACGAGATGCAGCGCCGTGCGTCGAGCCGATACGGTGCCGGGAACGCCGCCGTCGGGCAGGCTTCGAGGCAGCGCCGGCACGAGCCGCAGTGATCGGGCTCGGGCGGATCGGGTTCCAGGGCCAAGCTCAGATAAATCTCGCCGAGAAACAACCACGAGCCGAACTGCCGCGAGACGAGGTTGGTGTGCTTGCCCTGCCAGCCGATTCCGGCGCGCTCGGCGAGCGGCTTTTCCATAACCGGGGCGGTGTCGACAAAGAGCTTGAGCGCGCCCGGCCATTGCCCCTCGATCCAATGTGCGAGCCCCTTGAGCCGGCGCTTCAAGGTGTCGTGATAATCGCGCCCGCGGGCATAGACGGACACGGCGCCGGCCGCGCGATCGTCGGCCAGCGCCAGCGGATCGTCCTCGGGCGTATAATTAACGCCGAGCACAATAACCGTTCGCGCCTCGGACCATAATGCCCGCGGGTCGCCGCGCCGCTCGGCGGTGCCGGCGAGCCAACCCATGTCGCCGTGATAGCCGCGGGCGATGAATTCGCGAAGCCCGTCGCGCACCTCGTCGGCGAGGCAAGCCGCGGCAAAGCCGACCGCGTCGAAGCCGTCGGCCAATGCCCGGTCGCGGATCGCCTCGCGGATCGGGTCCACCCTCAGCCGCGACCGCGATAGGGCGCCACGCCCGGATCGGGGAGCCACAGCCCGGCAGGCGGCTCCGCGGTCTGATAGAAGACGTCGATCGGGATGCCGCCGCGCGGATACCAATAGCCGCCGATCCGCAGCCAACGCGGCGCGAGGGCAGCGATCAGCCGGCGGGCGATGCCCAAGGTGCAATCCTCATGGAACGCGGCGTGATTGCGAAACGCGCCGAGATAGAGCTTCAACGACTTGCTTTCGAGGATCGCCGTTTCAGGGGCGTAGTCGATCACCAGATGGGCGAAATCGGGCTGGCCGGTGACCGGGCACAGCGAGGTGAATTCGGGGCAGGTAAAACGAACGAGGTAAAGCAGCCCCGGATGCGGGTTCGGCACGGTTTCCAGCACCGCCGCATCGGGCGATGGGGGCAAGCTGGTCGGACGCCCTAGCTGGGTCGGGGCCGATTTTCCGCTCATCCGCCTGTATCCCGCAGTGATCCAACTTGCGCCTCGGCAAAGGCCGCGGCGAAATCGGCCAACGCACCCTGCTCGATCGCCGCCCTCATCTCCGCCATCAAATCGGCATAATAATGCAAATTGTGCGTGGTCAGCAGCATCGCGCCGAGGATCTCGCCGCTGCGGCACAGATGGTGCAGATAGGCCCGGCTGTAGCCGGTGCAGGTGGGGCAGCGGCATTCCGGGTCGAGCGGCCCCGCGTCGTCGGCATGGCGCGCATTTCGCAAATTCAATGGGCCGCGGCGGGTGAAGGCTTGCGCGGTGCGGCCCGAGCGCGTCGGCAGCACGCAGTCGAACATGTCGATCCCGCGCATGACCGCGCCGACCAGGTCGGCGGGCTTGCCGACCCCCATCAAATAGCGCGGCCGGTCCTCCGGCAATGCCGGCACCGTCGCCTCGAGGACAATGAAGGTCGTCGCCTGACCCTCGCCGATTGCGAGCCCGCCGACCGCATAGCCGTCAAAGCCGATCTCGATCAGCCGGGCCGCCGAACGCTGCCGCAGATCGGGGTGAACCCCGCCCTGGACGATGCCGAAAATGCCGTGCCCCGGCCGGTCGGCAAAGGCGCGGCGCGAGCGCTCGGCCCAGCGCATCGACAACTCCATCGAGGCTTCGACCGCCTCGCGCGGTGACGGATACGGCGTGCATTCGTCGAGCGCCATCGTCACATCGGCGCCGAGCAGGTGCTGGATCTCGATCGATCGCTCGGGTGTCAACAAATGGGCGCTGCCGTCGAGATGCGAGCGAAAGGCGACGCCGTCCTCGCCGATCTTGCGCAATTTGGCGAGCGACATGACCTGAAACCCGCCGGAATCGGTCAGGATCGCGTACGGCCAGTTCATAAAGCGGTGCAACCCGCCAAAGGCGGCGATCCGCTCCGCCCCCGGCCGCAGCATCAGGTGATAGGTGTTGCCGAGAACAAGCCGCGCGCCGGTTGCGGCCACGCCCTCGGCCGTCATCGCCTTGACCGTGGCGGCGGTGCCGACCGGCATAAACACCGGCGTGTCGACGACGCCATGCGCCGTCAGCAGCCGTCCGCGCCGCGCCGCGCCGTCGCGCGCCAAGATGTCAAACCCGACGGTCAACCCGCGTGGCCCTCGGTTTCGGATCATCGCGGCTGCAAACTCTGACGCGTTGCGCCGGCAACGTGGAGTTGATCCGAGGATTCATCCTTTGCTGCGTCCGCAGCAAATCAGCAGCAAACATTCTCGCGGCCGTTGTAGGTGTAACAGAGCGCGGAGGATCATGCGCCACAGAGGGCTTCGCCTGCGACGTTGAAATTGGGATCCAAAGCTCCCACCGGCCGATCCCGCGACATACTCGAAGCGCGCGACATACCATGTGATGATGGCAAGATTAGGCATATACACGCGAACGCCTCGCCCTACGCGATAAGACGCTTTGAGCAGCCGCGGCTTTTGGGGGGTTGGCCGGTAGCCGTAACCGTTAGGGCGGAAAAGCGGAGCGTCTTCCGCCATTATCGCGCCTGAGCGATGTTCATCAAATCAGGCGCCAGCTGCCCTTCGGCAATCAGTTCCGGTAGCTCAAGCGGTGCCCCCAGGACGAGGCGCACTAACCCGGCTACGGCTTGGCGGCGGAATACGTTGCACACACGCCCTACGCTTGCTTGGACATGCGAGAAGGCGCACCAGCGGGCGACCATTGACGGCGGAACACGCTGCGCTGTTCCGCCCTACGCTTGCTGAGCACGCCGTTGGGAAGCTACTTGAACAGACACAGCAGTTGGGCCTCCCAAGCTGCGAGTGATGCGTCGGTCTCTTCTTCGATCAATTTTAACTCCAAGGCGAGGCTCGCTTTCTCCCAGTTCGCCGGGTCAATGTCCCGGACGATCGCAACTACGCGCTGGTGCTGATCAGCCGCGCGCTCCTCCGTGGCTCCGCCGAGAAAGAATGCCGGTTTGTGGAAGTTTGCGAATGGTCCGATAATTTTACGAGCTACGGCGGTTTGCCACCTATGGCTCGTTGGCGGCACTTCGACCGTTGATACCGCATATTTCTTTTGGGTTGTAATATTGATAACTATGGTCGCTAAGCCAAATCTGGTTCGATCCTGCATGGAAGATGATCTATACAGCGTAATGCTTGAAGGCGTCTCTTCACCAAGTGCTATCGCGTCTTGGGAAGGCCCGAACAGATCAATGACGTTCGCGTCCTGCCGGCGCTCCGGGGGCAAATACAGGTCGATCAATTTCGGGCAATCGTCGTCATCTTCATGCACCATCGGTTCGGCCTTACGGCGCGCCGCTGGAAAGAACGTTCCCCAGCGTGCAAAATCCATGGCGAGAATCTCAATGGCCAGGATGATGGCGCGCTGCTGAACTAGTGTATAATCAGCCCGACGATAAAAGTAATAACTCACAGCGGCTGCAATGGGTACTAACGCCAGAAAGACCCACCACATATTAAGTGTTGCTGTTGTAATACTTACGGCTAGCGTAATACAGATCGCGAATTTTAATTGTTTACCTGTACCGCCTGCTTGATTGTCCAGGCTAAGAAGATACGGATTTTTCTGCGAGATTATGTGCGATGCGATCACGATTTCGGCTACGCTTCCATATCGCTGATGGAATGCTCTTACACATCCATCGCACTTGTAGAGCAGCTCAACCGGGATGAAGCCAAATTCTTCACGAAAACGGCTCATCCATAGGAACTCCCGCGCGCTTAACCGATGCCTACAACCCGATCACAATTCGGTAAAGAAACTCCTAAGTCGGGGGCGCACGGTTCTAAGCGTTCGCGTCGGCGCCTGTGCTGACCATGGTCAATCGATGTTGACCGGTGTACACAAAACGCCCACATTAGGTCGTGCTTGAATGGGATGAGGCAAAACGGCTCGCAAACCTGGATCGCCGCGGCCTCGATTTTGAAGACGCCGATCTAGTGTTCGACGGTCGTCCGGTCACGACGGCGGAATCGCTGCGCAATAACGAGGACCGTTTTGTTTCGACCGCGGAGATCGGTGGCAAGCTTTACACCGTCGTATGGATGTGGCGGGAAGCAAATCAACGGATTATTTCATTTAGGAGAGCAAGCCGTGGCGAAGAAAGAGCATATCGTCAGATATTCGGCTAAGGATCTGGCCGGCAAGCGCGAGCGCGGCGAGACCCGCTCTGATTGGGCTCGTGCAGCCGCGATGACCGAAGAAGAGATCGAGAGCGATGTCGCCTCCGACCCTAACGAGGCGGGGATGGTGGTGGATTGGGACACCGTGTCGATCAAGCTACCTGAAGCGAAGGCCGACCTGCATATGCGCATCGACCGCGATGTGCTGGACTTTTTTCGTAAGACGGGACGCGGCTATCAAACCCGCATCAATGCGGTGTTGCGCTCCTATGTCGAGAGGGCGAAGCGCGGCTAAGGAGCGCCTCGGCCGCATGTCTTCATGTGGGCGGCTCGATCAGCCTGGCGTCGCCGCATCCCGCTGGGTCGGCCGCGCCGCCGCCCCGCCAGCGTCAATTGGTCAAGGAGGCTTTGGCTTCTGACAGTTCGGGGCGCTCGGACCCGGCTGATTTGCTCAGCGCCGCCAGCTTCTGGTAGGCATCGCGCGATGCCGTGATATCACCCGACTGCTTGGCGGCGCGGGCCTTGCCGAGCAGGCTGCGGAAGCGGTTGGGATCGGTGCGCAGGACCTGCTCGTACTCCTTCAATGCCGCGTCGGGCTGGTTGAGTTCGAGCAGAAGATCGGCGAGCAGCTCACGCGCCGGGTAGACCGCGGCCGGGGTTGCGGGAGACTTATCCGTCGTTGCTTCGAGATCGGCTGCCGCGCGCACCAGCTCGACCGCTTTCATGTCGTCGCCCTGGACGTGATCAAGGATGCCAGAGGCGCCGAGCCGCTGGACCTTGACCTGATTGGCCCAGTAAGTGTCCTTTGCCGCCAGCAGCTTGTCCTCGAGCGATTGCAATTTGGTGATTTCCGCCTGTGCGCCGGCGGCGTCTCCGGTATGCGCGTCGCCGAGCGCGCGCGCGAACGAGATCATCGCCTCGGCCCATGGGAAGCGCTCGAGCGGGAAACCGATCGCCGGCTCGGACAGGGCGGCCGCGGCTTTCCAGTCGCGGCGCTCTAGCGCGAACCGCACCGGTATCGCCGCGACGGCGTAGGCCGTGGGCAAATTGGCCTCACCGCTCGGGCGAAAGCTGACTAGCTCGTCGAGGACCTCTTTGGCCTTGTGATCCTGAGCGGTCTGTAGATAGGCGTATTCGAGATAATCCATGGAGTGGACGTCGGTGCCGCTTGCGGCCAAAGCGGCGCGGTTCGAGTTCGATCGATTGCTGCCACATGCCGAGCCGGGTGAAGATGTGCGAGGGCATGTGCAGCGCATGCGGCACATTGGGCGCGATCTTGGAGTAGCAGATCGCCGCGGCCAAGCCGGCCTCGGCAAATTGAGGCGAATCGTCGCTGTGGATCAGGTAATGCACGACGCCGGGATGGTTCGGCTCCTCGGCCCAGATCTTGTTGAGGATCTGCGCCGCCTTGCGCTTATTGGCATAGGTCTTGTCGGTGGGCAGTGCTGTCGCATTAAGCGCTAACGCATAGAACACCGCGGCCTCGCGATCCTCGGGGTAGCGCAGATAGACTTGTTCCATCGCCTTCTCGTAGGCGACGGCCCGGGTCTGGTGATCGAGCTTGTCGCTGTCGCGGTAGAAGGCGGCAATTGCCGCGATGTAGGCCCGCTCCCGATCGGTCTGCGTCGGCGCCGCCATCGCCTTTTCGACCGCCGCCGATCCCGCCTTCAACGATGCCGGGCTGGGCGGAAACCACAGCGGGTACCAATGGCTCATCGCGATGCCCCAATAGCCCATCGCGCAGCCGGGCTCCGCTTCGGTGACCGCGGTGAATTCCTTCAGCGCCACGGGATACCAAAACGAGTGCAGGGTCCACACCGCATGCTTGAAGGTCTTTTGTACGGCCGGCCCGCAGGAGATCGTAAAATCGACCTCTTCGGTCACCTTTGGGGTGGGTGGCTGAACCACGGCATCCGCGCGCGCCCCAGGCTGGATCGGCAACGCGAGAAGCGCGGCGGCGCCGAGAAGCACGCGAATTCGATGGCGTGTCATAGCGATATCCTCCCTGACGCGGCTGGCTGATCGTGACCTTATGTTACGGGTAAAGGATGTCAGCGGTCCGTAAGTGTGAAGCAGCTCACACTTACGAGAATATTACCAGGATCGCTTCAAAGCCGGCAGCTTCCAGCCCCAGCGATGCCGAGGTCGCGCGAATTCGATGGGGTCTGGGCGATACCTTCCGGGACACATCACAGCCGCATCCCGCTCAAGCTGATCGCTCCCAGGGTGGCGAACACAATGGCGGCCGAGATCCGGATACCTCTCACCGGCAGCCTGCCCGCCAGTTTGTTGCCGATCAGCACGGCCGGTATATTTGCTAGCATCATGCCGAGCGTCGTGCCCAGGACCACGAAATAAAAGACCTCAAAGCGGGCGGCGAGCGCCACGGTCGCAATCTGTGTCTTGTCGCCAATCTCGGCACAGAAGAACGCGACGAGCGTCGTGATGAACACCCCGGAGCGGCTGGTCGCAGTGTCACTGCCCTCGTATTTGCCGGGGAACAGCGCCCACACGGCGACGCTCAGAAACGAAAGCCCAAGTATCCAGCGCATCCAAGGGCCCGCCAACAAGCTGCCGAAAAGCGTCCCGGCAAAACCGGCCGCCGCGTGGTTGGCGAGGGTGGCAAACAGGGTGCCGAAGATTATCGGCACGGGCCGCTGAAAGCGGGCGGCGAGCATGAACGACAGGATTTGCGTCTTGTCGCCGATTTCGGCGAGGCCGACAACGAGGGTCGAGACCAGGAACGCTTCCACGAAGATGCCATCGGGGTCGGGCACGAGATGAACTTTGGCACGGCTCCCGCTGCCCGACCCGGGTACAGGGAACCGATGCCAAAGGTCTCGCCAAACCGGTCGGTCGCATGCGCCATGGCCGAAGCCAAGTGTGTTGACGCAAACCCCGCATCAAGCGCGGGCGGCTACTCCCCAATGACCCAACGATTGTATCAGCCCCGGATTTCTCGATCAATGTTGCCGGATTTTTCGGGATGAGCCTTATACGGCGGCTTGGGCGCCGGGAGGGTTTCGGCTACCCCTTCCCGCTTTCCGGCGGCGGGGTGGTGACGCGGCGGGTGGCGATCGGCGCGGCGCGGATATTGTCGAGATCGATTTCCGGCATCGGCAGGTCGAGCACGCCCAGCACTGCGTTCGCCAGCACATTGTAGTCGCGGAAGCTGCGGCGCAGCCAGCCGCGCCAATTCGGCATGCCGCCGCTGGCATGCGCTTCGAACGCGGCTTCGCGGCCGTCGAGCGCCGATGAGACGTGGTCCCAGGCCATCTGCAACAATGCCGCGCGCTGCAATGCGGTGTACCCGCCGCCACCGAACGATTCCTCGAGGCCGGCGGCGACCTCGGGTGCGGCGAGGTCGCGGTCGCTCGGCGCCACGACGAGCGAGGAGCCGGGCACGATCCGCAGGATCTCGGACATGCGCGCGCGGGCCCGCATCAGCTGGATGCCGCTCGCCGCCAGATGAGCGTGGCCGGGATAGCAATAGCCCGTGGGGGTGAATTCGGGGTCGCGCTCGGCCGCGGTCAGTCCGCTGCGCACGGTCTGCACCGTGGCAACCAAATCGATCAGGTAGTCGATTGTCGGTTCGTGTTCTTTAAGGCCCATCGCATGGGTCAGCGCCAGCGCCAGGCCCAGGGTGAATTCCGCCTTGGCCAGCCAGCCGTAAAGGTGATGCCAGCGCAGCCAGCGCGCGATCGCCTCGGGCGATGGGTCGACAAAAAACACCCGGTCCCACGGGATCAGCACGTCGTCGAGCCACATCTGGCCGTCAAGCTCGTCAAAGCGGCTAGAGAGCGGAGATACGAACGGGTTGGCGTCGCGGGTGGCAGCCTTGCGGCACAACACCGTGACCCCGGGGGCGTTGACCGGTACGATGAAGCTCGCCGGACGGCCGGCGACCTCCATCCGCGAGAGTGCGCCGACATAGACCGCCTCGGCATAGGCTGGGCTCGTATGCATGCCGAGCTGGCCCGAAATCACGATCCCGGCATCGGTCTCACGCACCAGCTTCAGCGCCACCCGTTCGGCCGGATCCGGGCGCATGCGCTGGCCGATGATCGGGGCGCCGCCGCAATAGGTCAAAAAATGCCCGGTGCGGGCGATGTCGTCGCGATAGGCCAAAGCAGAGGCGATCTGTTCGGGCGGGGCATCGCCGGCTTGCGCCGCGGTCAAAACGCCGAGCGCTATCAGATTGCCGTAGGCCGGGGTGTGGGTGATGTTGCCGGCGCTGAGGAACGTTGTCCTGGCAAAAGACCGGCCCATGCCGACCAGATCATCGGCCTTTTTCGGCGCGACATAGGCCCACGGAACATGTTCCCCGCTGACCTTGTGCGGGGATAGCAGGGTATCCTGCCAGGCCGGGTCGAAGTGGCGATCGTACCAGGCCACGTATTCGTCGACCATTGCGCGGGTCGCCGGGTGGGTGGTCACGTCGGCGGCCCAGCCCTCGCCCATGACCCACACCTTGCGCCCGTCGCGCAATGCCTCGCGGTAGTCGGCGCCCGTTCTCATCGACGGCCTGCGGCAGGATGTGCTGTCGGAGGCTCGGTCGTCACCCGGTGCGGCGGATCAACGCCGCCCAGCGGTCGAGGATCGGCAGAATCGCGTCGCTTGGCTCGGAGAGCAGCATGATGACGACCCGGGCAACGCCCATGTCGCGGTAGCGGGCGAGTTCGTCGGCGTCCTCAGGCGGGTTGAACACGGTGATCGGCAGGGATTGCGGGTCGCGCCCGGCGTCGCGCGCCATTTTGCGGAATTGTTCGAGCACATCGAGCGGGCTTGAGCCCGGCCGGCCGCCGATCGGGCACCAGCCGTCGCCATAGCGGACCGCCCGTCTTGCGGCCTGCGGCCAAGCGCCGCCGACCAGGATCGGCGGATGAGGCTTTTGCACCGGTTTTGGCCAGGCCATGATCTCGTCAAAATTGACCATGTCGCCGTGATATCCGGCCTTGGACTTGGTCCAGATCTCCTTCATCGCCTCGATCCGCTCGCGCATCAGCTTGAAGCGGGTCTTGGGATCGGTGCCGTGATTTTCCATCTCGTCGGCATTCCAGCCGCCGCCGACGCCGAACAGAAAGCGCCCGCCTGAGACCTGATCGATCGAGGCAACGAGTTTCGCTGTCTGGATCGGGTCGCGCTGCTGCACCAGGCACACGCCGGTCCCGAGCTTGAGCTTGGTCGTCGCGATCGCGGCGGCAGTCAGCGACACGAACGGGTCCATCGCGTCGTAATACCGCTTTGGCAATTCGCCGCCGCCCGGAAACGGCGTTTTGCGCGAGGTCGGGATGTGCGAGTGCTCGGGCGCCCAGATCGATTCAAACCCCCGCTGCTCCAACGCCTTGCCCAGGTCGATCGCCGAGATCGCGTAATCGGTAAAGAACATCAGCGCGCCAAAATCCATTTCCGATCCTTCCGCCTGCCGGGGTCGGCATCATTCGGCCGAGAGCTTAGTCGCGATCAGGGCTTGCCGCCAGTCCCGGCGAGTATGAAGCGCCGCTTGCCGGCGATTTCGCCGGGAGCGGACGAAGCCGCCCGGAATGCCGTCGAACCCGGCAGCAACGCGCATGCGGGAGGCGATCGCATGATCGGCGCACGAACTGTCGCCGCTGACCCCGCGCCCGCCGATAACCTGGCCGCTGGAATAGAGCGCGACGGCGCTGCCTCGCCTAGGGGTTGCGGACCGCCGGCAGGGTGGAGGCGGGAAGCGACCCAATGCATATCGGATGGCCAAAGCCGCTGGCACTGCTGCTCAACGTCCCGTTTGGGTCGAGCAGGCCGCCATTGGCGGTCGGAGTGATGTCGAAGATGATGTTGTCGGGATGCTGTGGATCATTGCCCGGCACCGCCTTGATCACCCCCAGATGGTCGAGGTTCAACCCGGCTCGCAGACGCCAGGCCACAAAGTGATCGGTGCACGAGGTGTCGCCGCTGACGCCAACCGCGCCAATCTTATTGCCGCCCTTAGTGTAGAGTGCAAGACCGCCGCCAAAAACGTTTACGCCGCCGACGCGGTTGCCGACCAGCGGGTCCCTCGCCGTTCCGAACGACCCCGCATTCCCCTGATAGGCAATTTCCGGATCGACCGGATTGCTGTGCTGCAGCCCGTAGAGACTCCCGCCCGGCTGCACCGCCGAGTACAAATTCGCGGTCGACAAGGCAAAGCCGGTCGGTGCGAAACTGGTGCCCGGCGGCGCGCCGTTGCTGAGGCTGAAGTCGTTAGCGGTATTGGCCTTTTGTGCGGAGATGATGCGGCTGCCGAGCCATTGATCCGTATACTGGCCGCCTGAAAATGCGACAGCGCAGACCGTGCCGTCATTGGCGACCACCGTCGCCCACATGTTAAAGCCGAGGCCGCCATTCGCGCCGGCCACCGCGGTTTGCAGAGCCGGCTTTAACTGCGACCAATTCGGCAGCCCCGAACAGGATTGGGAATTATCGGCAAGGGCCGGGTAGGTCAGCGCCGAAACGCCAAACCCGATCAAGCCCGAAATAAGCCAACGTTGGATCTTCATCTTTCTCCCCTTTGCCTGCCGGAATGCGTCCCCAACAAACGCCCGCTGCAACCTCCCGGCGCGCGGGCAGGCTAACGGTGCCGTTACTCAGGATCAACCGAAATTGTTCCTTAACGAAGCCGCATTTTTCCCCAACAATAGTTAAAACCCAGAAATGGCGTCGGATTCGAAGCGGCCCGATGCCCCGTGGCTGATCGAGGGCCTTGTGCTGGGTGGGCGAAAAATGCCACACGGCTGCAAGGCAGAACGCGGGAGGCGTCACATGGCGCAAGCACCTTTGACATCGATCGAAACGGCGCTGGAAAACCAGCGGCTCGGCAGCCTGCAGATCCGCGTCGCGGCACTCTGCACCTTGATCCAGATGTGCGACGGCTACGACGTCAATTCGATTGGCTGGGCGGTGCCGTCCCTGATCCATAGCTGGCATCTGCCGCCACCGTCATTCACGATCGCTTTCCTGTGGTCGAGCATCGGGATCATGATCGGCGCCCTTTCGGCGGGTCCGATCGGCGACCGCTTCGGGCGCCGGCCATTGCTGCTGGCCAGTTTGGCGATCTTGGGCCTCGCCTCGCTGTTGAGCGCCTTTGCCGGCTCGCTCGGCGTCCTCAGCATTTTGCGCTTTTTCACCGGGCTCGGCATCGGCGGCGCGTTTCCGGGCGCGGCCACCTTGACCGCCGACTATGCGCCGCGGCGGCTGCGGGCGACGATGATCATGGCGAGCTTCACCGGGGCGCCGATCGGCGGCTTTCTCGGCGGCCAGGTTGTGGCATTGCTATTGCACCAGGGTTTTGCCTGGCCGGTTATCTTCCTGATCGGCGGCGGCTTCCCATTGGCGCTGGTATTTGTTATGGCGCTGTGGCTGCCGGAATCGCCGCGGTTCCTGGCGTCGAGAGCCAATCTCGCGCCCCGCGAGCAGGCATTGTTGCAGAGCCTCGATATCGCCCCGGGGCAGGTCGACCGGCACACGATCGACCTGGCGCGCGGCAATCCGACCAAGATGCTGTTCGGCGAGGGCTATGCGCTGCAGACCATTTTGCTGTGGGTCATCTTTTTCTGCAGCCTGTTGAATTTGTTCCTGTTCGCGTACTGGCTGCCGACCGTGCTGAACCTGATCGGCTTTACCCCTGGCCAGGCGGTTTTTGCGTCGAGCCTCCGGGATTTCGGCGCGATCTTTGCCGCTCTTTATCTAGGACTTTTGATCGACCGGGTCGGCCCCGAACGCTCGCTTGCCTTCCACTACGCGGCGGGAGCGGTGTTCATCGCGCTGATTGCCCTCGTCGCGATGCCGTATGCGCTGCTGCTCGGGGTGATCTTTTTCTCCGGCATGACCATCATCGGCAGCCAGACCGGCGCTAACGCGACTTGCGGCAAACTCTACCCGGCGCGGATGCGTACCAGCGGCCTCGGCTGGGCGCTCGGCATCGGCCGGCTCGGCGGCATCGCCGCACCGGCCTTGGGCGGATATCTCTTGTCGCTGAAATTGGCGCCGACGCACATCTTCTTGAGCGCCTGCCTGTTCGCGATCATCGCCGCGGTGGCGACCGGCCTCCTCGCCCTGAGCGGTCCCCGCACTGAGCCTTTAGCGGCTGCGACGAGACGCGCCTAGTACACCGCGCCGCGGGCCGTGATCGGCCAGATCGTTTCGACCCGGTTGTTGCGGACGCCGACATACCAGTCGTAGAGGTTGACAGTCGGGTCGCAATGGCCGGGGACGAGGCGGATCTTGTCCCCGATATGGAGGCGGTTGGTCGCGGCGGTGACCGCGAGCCGGCCGTGCTCGTCGGAGGCGCGCTCGTAGGTCGCGGCAGGCTCGTCCCAGACCAAGGGCGGGCCTGAATCGAAAGCCAATGCCTTGAGCCCGGCGTCGACGATCGCGCGCTCCTCTGTCGGGCGGCTCATCACCGTCGCCCAGACGAAGAGGCTCGGCTCGAAGGCCTTGGTCGGCGCGCCGTCATGGTCGAGATTGCGGCCGTAATCGGCGTCCATGAAGATGTACGAGCCGCATTGCAATTCGGTATAGACCCCGCTCCCGGTCTCGAACTCGAAGCTGCCGGTGCCGGCCCCGGTCACGACCGGGCACGGGATCCCGTTCTGCGTCAGCAGGTCGCGGGTGCTGCCGGCCTTGTCGGCCGCCTGCGCGATCGCTTGGCGCCGCTCGTCCCAGCCGCGCAGATGCTGCGCCGAGCCGTGATAGGCCTGCAATCCGGCAAAGCTCAGATGCTGCGCGTCGGCGATCTGTCCGGCGAGGTTGAGCGCCGGTTCGCCGGGTTCGACCCCGCAACGGTTGCCACCCATATTGACCTCGACATAGACCGGCACCGTCACTCCGGCCTCGGCCGCGGCCGCCTCGAGCGCGTCCACCTGCCCCCCATCGTCGGCGCACACCCCGATCCGGGCGATCGAAGCGAGCGCCATCAGCCGCCGCAATTTCTGCCGGCCGACGATCTCGTTGGTGACCAGCACGTCCTGGACGCCGCCATAAACCATCGCCTCGGCCTCGCCGACCTTTTGGACGCACACGCCGACCGCGCCCAGCGCCATCTGCCGCAGCGCGATGACCGGGCATTTGTGGGTCTTGGCGTGCGGGCGCAGCCGCACCGCGCTACCCGCGATCCGCTCCGGCAGCCGCGCGAGATTGCGCTCGAACGCGTCGAGATCGATGATCAGCGCGGGAGTGTCGACCTCGTCGAGCGGCATGCCAATCTCGGCGGGCGGGCGGGTCGTCATGTCACGGGTCTCCTGGGCGCAAGGGGCAAGACAACGCTCGCGCAGTCTCGATGCAAATGCAACCCGCCGCCGCGAGCCGCCGCAGAAAATTCAAAGCAGACCTCGGATTTGAGCTCGCTATCGTCGAAGCTCAGGCAACCAGGCCATACCAAGGACGGGCGAAAGGTCGCCCGCCGCACGAGGCTCGACCGGTCGCAACGGGTGGTTTGCCGACGCCTCCGGAATCTACTGCCATCCGTCGCCGATGACGGATTGCGCGCGGGCTAACCGAGTGGTCCCGAATACGCGCGCACTTACCCAGGATCACCGCCCATCGGGCCAAGCCGGCGGGACGCGGACGCGCCGTCAGGTCAGGAGTTGAGTGATCAGCGCATCATCAATGGTGCCGGTTTGCGGAACACCGATCGTTTGCTGAAACTGCCTTATCGCCGCCGCCGTGCTGGGACCCATCACGCCGTCCACGGCCAGGCTCGTGAACCCCTTGTACCTGAGATAGACCTGTGCCGCTCGCACTTGCAGGTTCGGGAGGTCTCCGTCAGCGTAGCGCTGGTAGAATTGGTGCAGTTTGCCGTCGTAATCGTTGGCGGCAAAGTTGGAGCCGTTGTAGCGGCGGGCAAATCCGGCCCAGTCGTGATTGCGCAACGGTTCGCCCATGCCATTGGCAAGCATGAATTTTGCTACGGCGAGCAGCTGTCCATCCTCAGTTGGGACCATCGCCGCGACCATTTCTTCGACGTTGGCGAAGCCGGCAGCCTTGAAATTCTCCCCCATGATCTGGCCCATCCCCCACGACGCGCTCTGCAATGCCGCATTGCGATCGAGCTGAATGGCGGCGGCGAGCCGCTCATACTGATGGGCGCCGCCCGGACCGTAACCTCCGGCGGTCGGCTGGCTGATATCCGGATCGTCGCCGTCGAACCGGCCGTTGGTCAGGCGATGGAAGATGTGGCGCTCAAATAATATTTTCGGCCGGCGGTCGGGCAGGAAGCCGCAGCCTGCAGTCTCGACCGACGTCACCGCCCAGATTTCCGGCAACCCGACGTTTGCCGCCTGCGACGCCTCATCGATCCCTCCCGAAGACAGCGCCGTTCCTGCTCCCGCAAAGTCGACCATGATATTCTCCCATGCTATGGGCGGTGAGGCCGCACGTACGGATCCTCCGCCTAAACACTACTATCCCGCTTAACCGCCAAAGCCAGTGTGACCGGCTTCACATTCAACCCGGCTTTTTCGGCGCGTTCTCGAGAGGCACGTTGTTACTTAACGTTGCTATCCAGTTCGCGCAAGGCGCGAAGACCGGGTGACGGTCGGCGGCGAGTGACGGCCGAGACACTCAACCGATCTGCTCAAATTCGATGCATTGCTGACCTGCGAGCTGCCTTGTTGTTATACAAACCGCGTCGCCGATAAACAGGGCGAGGCGTGGTTTGGCAGATGGGGACGATTTGACCGAGCAATCAGCGACCGGGGAGCACGTCTGGGACGAGCTCACGAGCGAGGCGCGGGGCGCTCGGCGGCTGGTGCTGATGGCGGTCATGATGGCCACCTTCATGGCGGCGATGGAGAGCACCATCGTCGCCACCGCGATGCCGACCATCGTCGCCGCGCTTGGCGGGTTTCGGCTGTTCAGCTGGGCGTTTGCCGCCTATCTCTTAACCCAGGCGGTGACCATTCCGATTTACGGGCGCCTTGCCGATCTCTATGGCAGAAAGCGCGTGTTTTTTGCCGGCGCCGGCTTGTTCATGGTGGCCTCGACCCTGTGTGGCCTGGCCTGGGCGATGGTGCCGCTGATCCTGTTCCGGGCCTTGCAAGGGGCCGGCGCCGGGGCCATCCAGCCGATCGCGACGACCATCATCGGCGACATTTATCGTCCGATCGAACGCGCCCGGATCCAGGGTTACATCTCGGGCGTGTTCGGCGTCGCGGCGATCATCGGCCCGATGCTCGGCGCCTTTCTGGTGCAGCACGTGAGCTGGTCGCTGGTGTTCTGGATCAACCTGCCGATCGGGGCGGTGACCTTTGTCATGTTCGGTCTGTTCCTGCACGAGCGGCAAACCCCGCGCCGCCACCGCATCGACTATCTCGGCTCGGCCTTGATGATGCTGGGCGTCGGCACGCTGATGCTGGCGCTGGTGGAGGCCGGGAATTCGGCCGGGATGCCGACGGTCGCGGCGCTCGCTGTGGCCGGCCTCGGTGCGCTGGCGGTGCTGGCAGTGCACGAACGGGGGGTAGCAGAGCCGATCCTGCCGCTGCGGCTATGGCGCGAGCGGGTGATCGCCATCGGCAGCTTCAGCGGGTTCACCGCCGGCGTGGTGATGATGTCGATCAACGGCTTTCTGCCGCTTTACGTGCAGGGGGCGATGGGCCGCAGCCCGACCGCGGCCGGGATGGCGCTCGGCGCCGCATCGGTCAGCTGGACCTTTGCCAGCCTCGCCGCCGGGCGATTGATGATCCGCACCTCGTACCGGCAGGCCGCGGTGATCGGCGGCGTCTGTCTGATTGGCGGCGCCTCGGTGCTCGCCACCCTCGGTCCCGCGAGCAGCCTGCTATGGGCCGTTTCCGGATCGTTGCTGATCGGCACCGGCATGGGGTTCTGCAATACGTCCTTTTTGGTCTCGACCCAGGCGAGCGTCGGCTACGGCGGGCGTGGCGCGGCCACCTCGTCGATCATGTTCATGCGCATCGTCGGCAACTCGGTCGGCGCGGCCGTCTTCGGCGCGATCCTGAATTTCGGGGTCAGCCGCCGCATCCCGCACGCCGGCGACGCGGTCAACCGGCTATTGCAGCCGGCAACGCGGGAGAGCCTCGGGGCTGCCGAAATCGCCCGGTTGGCCGACGCGATCGGCGCCGGATTGCACAACGTCTATATCGTCGCCGGGCTGGTCGCTGTGGTCAGCCTCGCACTGGCATTGGCTCTGCCGGCGCGGCTCAGCCCAACCCGCCCCGCCGCGAACCGACGTGCGAGACTCCTAACGAGGGCCGAGGTCTGTGGCGTTCACGCGGCCCTCGCGGCGGAAGATGCGGCGCCGGCGCGAGCCGCGGCGAGGATCATGTCGGCGCCTTTTTCGGCGATCATGATCGTCGCCGCGTTGGTGTTGCCGGACACCACGGTCGGCATGATCGAGGCGTCGATCACTCGCAACCCCTCGATGCCGTGGACCCGCAATTCGGCGTCGACGACCGCGCGCTCGGGCCCGCCCATCATGCAGGTCGAGGTCGGGTGAAAGGTCGTCCCGGCATTCTTGCGGATATGGTCGAGCCAATCCTCGTCGCTCTCGGTCGCCGGCCCCGGCATTACCTCGCCGATGACGTGCGCCGCCATCGCCGGGCTCTGAAACACCTTGCGGGCGATCCGCAATCCGGCGATCAGGACGTCCTTGTCGGCCTGGGTCGACAGATAATTGGGCTGGATCGCCGGCGGCATCGCCGGAAAGGGCGAGCGGATGCGCAACCAGCCGCGGCTTTCCGGCCGGCACGGGATACAGGTCGCCTGGCAGCCGGGGAAATCGTGCATCTCCTTGCCTGGCTGGACAAAGCTGCCGGCGAGAAACTGGTACTGCACGTCGGGCGAGTCGAGCCCGGGACGGGTGCGCACGAAGAGACCGATCGGCGCGGCACCGGTCATCAGCGCGCCGCGGCGCATCAGCACATACTCGAGCCCGGCACGGGTTTGCCGCAGCCAACTGTGCGAAACCTCGTTCAGCGTGTTGGCGTTGCGCACCCGATAGACGATGCGGGTGTTGACGTGATCCTGCAGATTCTCGCCGACCCCCGGCAAATCGTGCACCACCGGGATGTCGTGCGCGCGCAGCAGTTCGCCCGGGCCGACCCCGGAGAGCTGCAACAGTTGCGGCGAATTGATCGAGCCGCCGGCCAGCAATACCTCGCGGTGGGCCAGGACGCGGCGCACGACCCCGTCCTGCGCAAATTCGACGCCGATCGCGCGCCGGCCCTCGAACAACACCCGCTGCGCCAATGCACGGATCACGACGCGCAGATTGGGCCGCTTCAGCGCCGGATGCAGATAGGCGACCGCGGCGCTGCACCGGCGCATGTTGCGCACCGTCACCTGCAATGGTCCGACGCCATCCTGCTCGGCGCCGTTGAAATCGGCGTTGCGCTTGTAGCCCGCCTGCTCGGCGGCGGCGATGAAGGCATCGTGCAATTCGTGCTGCGTGCGCAGATCGGAGACATCGAGCGGGCCGCCGGCGCCGTGATGCGCGTCGGCGCCGCGCTCTTGATTTTCGGACCGGCGGAAATAAGGCAGCACGTCGTCATACGACCAGCCGGTATTGCCGAGCTGGCGCCACAGATCGAAATCCTGCTTTTGCCCGCGGATGTAGATCAACCCGTTGATCGAGCTGGAGCCGCCGAGCACCTTGCCGCGCGGCCAGATCATGCGTCGCCCGCCCAGTTCGGCGAGCGGCTCGGTCTCGAATTGCCAGGTGATCTTCGGGTGGTAGATGTTGCGGTAGAAACCGGCCGGGATGTGGATCCACGGGTTGCGGTCCTTGCCGCCGGCCTCGAGCAGCAGCACGCGCGTCCGCCCATCGGCGCTGAGCCGGTTGGCCAGCACGCACCCGGCCGAGCCGGCGCCGACGATGATGAAATCGAATTCCGCTTCCTGCTGCATCGAGTGGCCTTCTACTGTCCGGCATGGCGCAAATTGCCGACGGGATCGTATTGCCAAATCTGCAGCGATCCGAGCGCATAGGCAATGTCCTGGGCTTGCAAGCCCGCCAGATCCGTCCGGCAGATGCTCGCATGCATCATGTAGATGTACCCGCCCTGCCACGGCGGCCCCGCCCTTTTTACCGCGACGCATTGATGCTGCCCGTCCGAGAATGCAACCGACTTGTCTTCGCCATCGCCGGCCAAATTGTGCCAATTAGTGCCGCGCCGCGTTACTTGATTCATGTCGCGAAAGTCTTCGAGATCGTATCCTGGATAACCGCTGACATAGCAATACGTCCCGTGAAACCCTATGGCCGTAAGCTTGTACGGATCGGATATCAACGTATCCGCTTCGATCGACAGGTTGCCGGCGGTGTAGATCGTAACGTCGAGAGCCAAGTCGCAATTATCGCCACCCTTCGGGTTGGTGATCATTTGTGTCAAGGCCGGTATCAGCCGATATCCCTGCAGGCACTTGCCTCCGGTGGCACCAGCTATCCGGGTCGCGTTACAGGGGACCTCGGGGAATTTATCCTCTTCGACGCGATTTCGACCGTTGTAAGGGTTTCGCGCAAAGGCGTTTCCGGCTCGCGCAGATAGGGCGGCGACACTACCGGAGCCGGCGCCGTGACGGTAACGTTCGGAAGCGTCAGCGTCGTATTCTGGTTTGGCGTGTGCGCTGACGATAAAAGACAGGATCGTCGCTGCCGCGATCGCACCCGCAAGTTTCGAAATCCCCTGCATGATCGGTTTCTCCGATCGCAGCCCGCATCGCCAGTTCTCGAGGCCTCGACTTCGGTAGTGTATTCCTGCTCTCGCCTTTACATCAGCCGCGCCCCGGGTCAGCCGGCGCCCAGTTCCGCGCGCAAATCGACGACGACTTGCTCACGAGTGCGGGTCTGCCAGCGGCGCCGGCGGCCGATCGGCTCGTTCTCGATCTCCGGGACGACTTTGCAGGCGACAAAGACCGGGCCGGGCGCGCCATTATGCCGGGCAGCTCGCGCTCGAAATCGCCGATCTCGGTAAAGGCGAAGGCGCGCGGGTAGCCGCAGCCGCGCGCGATCATATCATAGGCGATGTTGTCGGCATTCGGCACCGGCTGGCCCCCGGTCGTCGCATAGACGCCGTTATCGATCAGGAAATGATAGAGGTTCGCCGGGGCCTGCTCGGCGATGGTGGCCAGAATGCCGAGGCTCATCAGGATGTCGCCCTCGGAATCGAACAACATGACCTTCTTGTCAGGCCGCGCCAGCGCCAGGCCAAGACCGAGACCGGCATGGCCGCCCATCGAGGGTCGCCGAGTTCCACGTCGAGGCTGTGGTTGTCGCTCAAATTGATCCAGTAGCGGCCGCTGCGGCCCGGCACGAGGATCGCGTCGCCGCGGTAGGGGGCGAAGACCTTCATCATTTCGGCGGTGTGCATCATGGCAAGTCGCCCCTTACCGGTTGAAGCCGTGGTATTCGTCGCCGACCAGGATCACGACCGGCCGCTGCGTGCGTTCCGCCTCTGCGAAGGCGACGGCAATGCGCGGCGAGTCGGCGTCGTTCTCGATCAGGTAGTAGTTGATGCCGAATGCCATCAGGAAGCGCTCGGTATAGACAGCCACCGTGTCCGGCGTGACGCCGTGCCGGGTCCAGCCGCGATAGCCGACCATCAACACGATCGGCACGTTGAGGCTCATCAGCCAGCCGCGGATCGAATCCCCCAACTCCAGCATCCCGGTGTTCTGAATGAGGATCAGCGGTTTTGCCCCGCCCAGCCACAGCCCGGCGGCTATCGAGGAGGCGTGACCTTCGCGGTTTACGCCGATGAGGTGAATTGCCGGGTCGGCCTTCATCAGCAGGTAGAGCCAGTTGGTCTCGCTGTCCGGCAGGTAGACGACGTGGGTAACGCCGTTCTTCTTCATCGCGTCGAGAACCGTTTCCGGGTTCAGCGCCGCCACCGTCGCCGCATCACTCATCAATCGCCTCCACAGCAAGGAACCGGATCAGCATAGATCGATTTAATGGGCGCCGGGATAGACAAACATGATTGCCCTGTATGCGCCCGGAGTCGGCGAGAGCTCCGGCACTCGTGGGGGGATCGCCCCTTCTTTAGCCGGCGGATTTCGGCCGCAACTTGCGCGACCCTTGAGGGGCGCCGCGGATATCTACCGCCTAGCCGCCGCCGTAGAAGATGCTTTGGGCGATCTCGGCGCGCGCGGTCGGCGGGAAGATTAGCCGAGCATAAAACGTGTCCCGTCCGGCCCCCATTCCTATTCCGTAAATGGTTGCCCAGCTGCGCAACAACTCGATCTCGACGAATGCCTCCTGTCCGGCAACCAGGGCAACATTAGTCGCTTGATTGAAATCCCGGCCGTAACTCTCAACTGTAATATGATAAACTCCAGGCTGAACATCTCGATAAAAGGCCCCGCCCAATTGCGCATAGCCGGCGTAAGCGCCGTTCATCGATACTCGGGTCATGTTTAGCGTTTCGGAAGGAAGATAGACCCGATAGATCCAAAGGCGCGCCTTGCCCGCTGGGATCGGCGGTATGGCAGCCGAGCCGACCAACGGCATTCGCGTGCATCCGGCGAGCGCGGCCAAGCCGATAAGTACCGCGAGCAGCAGCGAGCGGCAGTTGTGGATTGGTGGGAGCCTCATGGACATCGTTGTGTGCGCGCCAGGAACTGGATCGATCAGGTGAGCCTGATCGATCGGCCCGACTGGAAAACGGCGCATTTTGCATTTTATGCCGATGGACCGCGCGACCGAAGAGCTTACCCGGAGGATTTGCCATCGCGGGTGGAACGCTGCGCCGCCGGGCCCTCGCCGCGAGTGAGGTTGAAGGCAGTATTGACCAACGCGACGTGCGAAAACGCCTGCGGGAAATTCCCGAGCTGGCGGCTTGCCCGCGGGTCGTATTCCTCCGCCAACAGCCCGACGTCGTTACTGAGCGACAACAGGCGCTCGAACAGCTCGCGCGCCTCGTCGATGCGGCCTTGTAGGATGTAATTGTCGGCGAGCCAAAAACTGCAGGCGAGAAACGCCCCTTCGCCCGGCGGCAGCCCGTCCACGCCTCCGCCGGTGTCATAACGAAGCACGAATCCGTCGACGAGGAGGCGCTGTTCGATCGCCTTGACCGTGCCGATCATGCGCGGGTCGGTCGGCGGCAGAAAGCCGACCAGTGGCAACAGCAACAGGCTCGCGTCGAGCGCCTTTGACCCGTAGGCCTGGACAAAGCTGCCAAGCTCGTGATCGAAGGCCTTCTCGCAGACATCGGCGTGGATCCGATCGCGTACCTCGCGCCACGGCTGGGCCCGGCCCGCGTCGCCGAGCCGCTCGGAAATCTTGATCGCCCGGTCGAAGGCGACCCAGGCCATCACCTTGGAGTGGGTGAAATGCTGCGGTGGCCCGCGCACTTCCCAGATTCCTTCATCGGGCTGATCCCAGATCCTCGCGAGATGCTCGAGTACGGCTTGGCCGATCGCGGGCGCGCGTTCGGACGGGGGCAGATCTTGCAGATAAGTGTGGTAGAAAGCGTCGAAGATCTCGCCATAGATGTCGAGCTGGGTTTGGTGGGCGGCGTCGTTGCCGATGCGGACCGGCTGCGAGCCTTGATAACCCGGCAGCCACGGCACCTCCCACTCGGTCAGCCTTCGCTCGCCGCCGAGCCCGTACATAATCTGGATCTGGTCGGGGCTCCCGGCGACCGCGCGAAACAGCCAGTCGCGCCATGCCCGCGCCTCGTCGGAGTACCCGGCATTCATCAATGCCAACAGGGTAAAGGTGGCGTCGCGCAGCCAGCAATAGCGGTAATCCCAATTGCGCGGACCGCCGATCTGCTCGGGCAACGAGGTCGTCGGCGCCGCGACGATGCCGCCGGTCGGGGCGTAAGTCAGCCCCTTCAGCAACACCAGCGAGCGCTTGACGGTATCGGTCCACGGCCCGGCCGGAGTGCATTGATCCGACCACTGCCGCCAGAAGGCGAGCGAGTTGTGCAAGGCCCGCTCGGCGTCGACCGGCCGCGGCGGCGGCTGGTGCGACGGGCCATAGGTCAACATGAACGGGACGGTGTCGCCGGCGCTGATCTCGAACTCGCCGACGGTCTTGAGGTCCTCGCCGCGCAACGGCACCGGCGTGCGCAGCACGACCCGCTCCGGCCCGCCGATCGCCGAAATGCCGCCCTCGGGGAGCTGCTCTACCCAAGGAACCAGCGAGCCGTATTCGAACCGCAGGATGAATTCGACGCACATGGCGACGCGCCCGCGCAGGCCGCGCACCAGACGCACCAGATCCAGCGGCCCATGCCGTGGCCGGAAAAAGTCGATCAGCTCGACCGCACCCTGTGCTGTCTCGAACGTCGTCGCCAGCACCAGCGAGCCGTCGAGGTAGCGGCGCTCGACCTGGGCGTCCGGATCGCTTGCGCGCGATCAGCCAGCGGCCATGCTGGGGCTCGCCGAGCAGCGCGGCAAAGCAAGCCGGGGAGTCGAAGCGCGGCAGGCACAGCCAGTCGATAGAACCGTTGCGCCCGACCAGCGCCGCCGTCGCGCAATCGCCGATCAGCGCGTAATCCTCGATCCGCAAATTCGCCATTCACACATCCCCTTAAGCGGCGCCTTCGCGCCGACAATGCTGATGCTGAAACAACGCTGCAACGCCGACGACCGTCTCGCTAGGCCTGTGAATAGAAATGGCCGCCCTTAGGCGAGCCGCCAGCGCCGCATCGACGAAAACCTCCGATCTTTGACCCGCAACTCCTTTCTCCCGAACAAGGAAGGTCCGAACAGCTCACCTCGTTGCCGGCCCCGATTCGCGGCACTAAGGTCTGCCCCGGCCACGACCACCGGTGCTGCGGCGCGGTTTCTGTTCCCGTCGCCGTTGGATTGATCCTTCGCGATAATGCTCGGATATGATTGGCCTCAATTCAGCGTCTGAGTACGAGGCAAATTTGACCTGAACGACGCCTCACATATCGGGAGGTTGTCGAAGCAGGCGCGACACCCTACCTGCTTCGGAAAAATGACGGCCCGCGGCAAGAGGCGAGCCAGGAGACCAAAGGAATGACAATCCCAACCGGGCGAGCCCGGACCAGTAAGGCCGTCGCACTGTTCCTGGCGCTGATCGGCTGCATTTTCGTTAGCAGCGCGGACGCGCTTCCCGCCAACCCGCAGGACAGCGTGCGCAACTTTTACGATGTCCTGCTCTCGACGATGAAAAACGGCCGGACCCTCGGGCAGAGCGGGCGCTATGCGGCACTGGCTCCGGTCGTTACCGGGGTATTCGATGTGCCGTTCATGGCTCGGCTCGCCGTCGGCCCGTCCTGGGCGACCCTGACCCCAACCGAGCAGCGGCAGCTGATCGTCGCGTTCGGGCGATATGTCTCGGCGACCTACGCCTATCGGTTCGACAGCTATTCCGGCCAGCGGCTCGACGTCACCGGCGACCAGCCCTATGGCGGCGACGTCATCGTCAAGACCGAGATCGTCCAATCCGGCAGCGATCCGGTGACCATCAACTACTTGATGCGCCAGAACGGCGGTCTGTGGCAGATCTCCGATGTCTACCTCGACGGCACGATCAGCCAACTGGCGACGCAGCGCTCGGAATTCCAATCGATCCTGCAACGCAAGGGCTTTGACGGCTTGATCGCGGCGTTGAACCAAAAAGCCGATCTGCTGACCAGCAACACGGAATAGCGGCAGCCGGCAGGGAGGGCGATCATGCCGGCAGCAAATGTCCCCACCGGACCGTCGATAACCCTGACTCTGGGCGGCGGGCCGACCGTCCGCCGTCTCGGCTTTGGGGCGATGCGGGTGACGGGACCGGGGGTGTGGGGACCGCCGCGCGACGAGGCTCAGATGGTCGCGTTGCTGCGCCGGGTCGTCGACCAAGGGGTGAACTTTATCGACACCGCGGATTCCTATGGACCCGGCGTCAGCGAGAGCCTGATCGCCAAGGCGCTCTACCCGTATCCCTCTGGGCTGGTGATCGCGACCAAGGGCGGGCTCTTGCGGCCCGGTCCCGACCGGTGGACGACCGATTGTCGCCCGGAGCATTTGCGCGCTGCCTGCGCCGACAGCCTGCGCCGGCTGCGGCTCGACCGCATCGAGCTCTATCAGCTGCATGCGGTTGATCGCCGGGTGCCGATCAAGGAATCCATCGGGGCGCTGGTCGATCTCCAAGCCGAGGGTAAGATCGGCCAGATCGGGCTCTCGAACGTGTCGGCGGCCGAATTGGCCCGCGCTCGCAAAGTCGCGACGATCGTCTCGGTGCAGAATCACTACAATCTGCGCGATCGGTCGGATGACCGACTTGTCGATCAATGCGCCGTGGCTGGCATTGCCTTCATCCCGTGGTATCCGCTGGCCGCCGGCCGGCTCGCTGCTCCCGGCTCGGCATTGGCCCGAATTGCCGCACAGCATCACGCGACCCCGGCTCAGGTCGTGCTCGCATGGCTGCTGCACCGCTCGCCCGTGATATTGCCGATCCCCGGGACCTCGTCGATCGCCCATTTGGACGAAAATCTCGCCGCCGCCGCGCTGTGCCTGACCCCCGAGGAGTTTCGCGCGCTCTCCGCCAGTTAACTCGCAATGGTCGAGTTTGCTTCGCGGTCGAATGCGAACGCCGCCAAATTTGAGCGGGTGGTCGCGCAATCGTCCTGCCCTTTAAAGGTAATTTAACTACATGCCGCCGATCTTTCACAGCTCAACGGAGCTACATCGGTAAGGGAGGTGGCAATGGCTTCTCATCTACCCAGGCGGCTCGGCGAGATTGCCGTGGCGCTGGCCGCACTTTGCGCCGTTTCAGCGCCGATCGCGTCAGTCGCGGGCCCGGCCCGTTACGAGGTCGCCTATACCGCGTCAAATGGCGACTCCGCCGACGTAATCCTTACCTTGGGCGATCCGGCCGGCGGCGGCTACTTCAACGTTGCTGCGGCAAGCGGCATCTGGGACGGCGATCCGATCACCGCCCTTGTCCCGGTGAACGGATATGCCGGAAACGACAACCTGTTTTCGCCGGAAGGAACCTACTTCACGTTCCCCGGCGTTTCGTTTGCAGCCGGAGGAATCGATCTCAATCTCGCCAACGACCTTCCGGATATTCCTTATACCGAGGATCGGAGCGACAGCGATCCTGCGGGCTATCCGCAATTCGCATTGACCAGCCTCGATCCGAGCCCAATCTCCGAACCGGCCTCGTTCGCCCTTCTTGGGACGGCCCTCCTTTGTCTCGGCCTATTGCGGCGGCTCAACACCGCGCGACCGGCGTCGCCGAGAGCCGTCGCCGACGAGGCTGTGTAGGCCGCTCAGCCACCGCCGATCTTGGGAATCAGGTAGATTTCGCTGTCCGGCTCGAGCGGCGCCAAATAGGCGTCCTGAAAGATCTCGCCGTTGATCGCTACCGCCATCCCCTCTTCGACCTGACGGCCGAGGCCGGGGAAACGGCGATCGAGTTCGAGCACCAGCCGCCGGAAGTTGTTTGCCTCCACGTCGAACTCGGAGAGCCCGCCGGTAAACCGGCGGGCGGCCGAGCCTGAAATCACGACGTGCGGCATCCTCAATACCCTTCTGCGCGGACGCACACCAAAAGGCTCAACGGCAACAAACACCGACGGTCATTGCGAGGAGAGAAGCGACGAAGCAATCTTGATGACCGGCAGAGCAAAGCCGGAACGAGATTGCCTCGCGGAGCCTGTCCTCGGGCCGGCCTAGGGCCGGACCCGTGGGCTCGCAATGACACCTCGGGGTTATTCCGCAGCCTTGAGCGCCGGCTGCTGCGCGTCGAGCGCGGCGCGCAGCCGCGGCGGCGACATCGGCAGATCGCGCAGGCGCACCCCGGTCGCGGCGGCGATCGCGTTGGCAACCGCGGCCATCGGCGGCACGATTGGCACCTCGCCGACGCCGCGCGCGCCGAACGGATGCCTCGGGTTGGGCACCTCGACGATTACCGCCTCGATCATCGGCATGTCGGACGCGACCGGACAGCGATAATCGAGGAAGCCCGGATTTTCGAGCCGTCCGTCCTTGTCGTAGATGTACTCCTCGTTCAACGCCCAGCCGACGCCTTGGGTCACGCCGCCCTGGATCTGTCCCTCGACATAGGAGGGATGGATCGCCCGCCCGACATCCTGAACTGCGGTATAGCGCAGGATCTTGACGTGCCCGGTCTCCGGATCGACCTCGACATCGCAAATATGCGTCGCAAAGCCGGGGCCCGCCCCTTGCGCGTTGACCGACACCTCGGCGGTAATCGGCCCGCCGGTGCGGCCCGATTTGGCGGCGATGGCGGCCAGCGGCAACGGCTCGAAGCTGCCGGCGTTGGCGCCAGCCGGGAACGCCTTGCCGTCCTTCCATTCGACCGCGTCGGGGCTGATGTCCCAGATCATCGCGGCGCGCTTCTTCAACTCCTCGACGACCTTCTCGGCGGCTTGCGTCGTGGCCATGCCGGTCGCGAAGGTGACGCGGCTGCCGCCGGTCAGGAACGAAAAACCGATCGAGCTGGTGTCGGCGACAATCGGACGGACGCGCTCGACCGGGATGCCGAGGATCTCGGCCGCCATCATCGCCATCGAGGCGCGGGATCCGCCGATATCCGGGGTGCCGACGGCGACGACCGCCGTGCCATCCTCGTTGATGTGGCAGGCTGCACTCGACTCGCCGCCGATATTGAACCAAAAGCCGGAGGCGATGCCGCGGCCTTGGTTGGGGCCGAGCTTCTCCTTCAGATGCGGGTGGTTCTTGGCCGCGTCGACGGTCTCGGCATAGCCGATATTGACGTGCGTTGGCCCGTGCGCGGTCTTGGTGCCGTCCTTGGCGGCATTCTTCTCGCGCAGCAATAGTGGGTCGATGCCGAGCTGGCCGGCCAGTTCGTCGAGGCAGCTTTCGACACCATACGACGATATCGGCGCTCCCGGCGCGCGATAAGCCGCCACCTTCGGCCGGTTCGAGACGACATCGTAGCCGACGATGTTGACGTTGGGGATGTCGTACATCGCAAAGCCGCACATGCAGCCCGGCCCTACCGGCGATCCCGGGAAGGCGCCGGCCTGGTATTTGAGCACGAGGTCGGCGGCGACGATCCGGCCATCCTTCTTGGCGCCGATCTTGACCTCGATGACGCCGCCGGAAGTCGGTCCGGTGCCGCGGAACACCTCCTCGCGGCTCATCACCATCTTGACCGGCCGGCCCGACTTTTTGGCCATCGCCAGGGCCAGCGGCTCGAGATAGACGAGGGTCTTGCCGCCAAAGCCACCGCCGATCTCGGCCGGGATCGCGCGGATCTGCGAGATGTCGATGCCGAGCAATTTGGCGCAGTAGGCGCGGACCATGAACTGGCCCTGGCTCGAGCTCCAGATCGTGCATTGCCCGTCGGCCGCCATCGAGACGACGCAGGCATGCGGCTCGATATAGGCCTGGTGTACCGGCTTGGTCGTATAGCGCCGCTCGATGATGACATCGGCCTCGCGGAAGCCGGCGTCGATGTCGCCCTTGGCGAAGGCCACCCGCTTGGCGATGTTGGACGGATGGGTGGGCTTGGGGTCGACGCCCTGGGTGAACAGATCGTCATGCAGCAGCGGCGCGTCGGGCTTCATCGCCTCTTCGACGTCGATCACATGCGGCAGCACGTGATAGGCGACCTCGATCAGCTCGCAGGCCTGCTCGGCGATTGCCGGAGAGACCGCGGCAACCGCCGCAACGGCGTGCCCGTCATAGAGCGCTCGGTCGCGCGCCATGCAGTTTTGCGACAGGTCGCGGAAATTCATCGGCCCTTCGCCGACGAACGCCTCCTCCGACGGGATCGGCGGGAAATCCTCCCAGGTGATCACCGCCTTGACCCCGGGCAATGCCTTTGCCTTTTCGGTGTTGATCGACAGGATGCGGGCGTGCGCGTGCGGGCTGCGCTTGACCTTGCCCCACAGCATGCCCGGCATAACCATGTCGGCTCCGAAATTGGCCCGGCCGGTGACTTTGTCGACCCCGTCTGGGCGAACCGGGCGAGTGCCGACAACCTTCTGAAATTCCTTGGCGATGAACGTCATGAAGCCTCACTCCCACTCTCATGGTCGCCCCCGCCTTAGCGGGGGCCCAGGGCAACCGGCGAAATGGCGCTCGCTCTGGATTCCCGCTTGCGCGGGAACGACGAAGTTAAACCCTACTCAGCCGCCGCGCGCATCGGCTCCGAAGCGTCGAGCGCCGCCAGCAGCCGCGGTGGCGACATCGGCAGGTCGCGCAGCCGGATCCCGGTCGCGTCGGCAATCGCATTGGCGACCGCGGCCATCGGCGGCACGATCGGCACCTCACCGACGCCGCGCGCGCCGAACGGATGCCGCGGGTTTGGCACCTCGATCAGGACCGTGTCGATCATCGGCATGTCCGAGGCAACCGGACAGCGGTAATCGAGGAAGCCGGGGTTCTCCAGCCTTCCGTCCTTGTCGTAGATGTACTCCTCGCTGAGCGCCCAGCCGACGCCCTGCGCCACGCCGCCCTGCATCTGCCCCTCGACATAGGAGGGGTGGATCGCCCGGCCGACATCCTGGATCGCGGTGTAGCGCAGGATCTTGACGTGGCCGGTCTCCTTGTCGACCTCGACATCACAGATATGGGTCGTGAAGCCGGGCCCCTGGCCTTGCGCGTTGATCTGCACCTCGGCGCTGATCGGCCCGCCGGTGCGCGCCGATTTTGCTGCGAGTTCGGCCAAGGGCAGCGGTTCGAAGCTGCCGGCGTTGGCGCCGGCCGGGAACGCCTTGCCGTCCCGCCACTCGACCGCCTCGGGGCTGATGTCCCACGTCACCGCGGCGCGCTTCTTGAGCTCTTCGACGACCTTCTGCGCGGATTGCGTCACCGCCATGCCGCCGGCAAAGGTGACGCGGCTGCCCCCGGTCGAAGCGCTGAAGCCGATCGCCGTCGTGTCGCCGACGACCGGGCGCACGCTCTCGAACGGAACGCCCAGCACTTCGGCAACCATCATCGCCATCGAGGCGCGCGAGCCGCCGATATCGGGGTGCCCCTCGGTCACCGTGACGGTGCCGTCCTCGTTGATGTGGCAGGCCGCGCTCGACTCGCCGCCGGCATTGTGCCAGTAGCCGGAGGCGATGCCGCGGCCTTGGTTGGGGCCGAGCCGGGTCTTGAGATGCTCATGCGCCTTGGCGGCTTCGAGCGTCTGCTGATAGCCGATATTGACCCAGGTCGGTCCGTGCGTTGCCTTGGTGCCGTCCTTGGCCCCATTCATCTCGCGCAGCCGCAGCGGGTCGATCTTAAGCTCGCGCGCCAGCTCGTCCATGCAGCTTTCGACCGCGAACGAGCCGATCGGCGCGCCCGGTGCGCGGTAGGCGGCAACTTTGGGGCGGTTGCACAAAACGTCGTAGCCGATCGTTTCGGCATTCGGCAGGTCGTAGACCGCCAGCCCGCAAATGCAGCCCTGCTGGACCGGCGAGCCCTGGAATGCGCCCGACTGGTATTTGAGCACGGTCTTCGCGGCGGTGATATGACCGTCCTTCTTGGCGCCGAGCTTGACTTCGACGACGGCGCCCGAGGTCGGTCCGGTCGCCCGGAACACCTCTTCACGGCTCATCACGATCTTGACCGGCCGGCCCGATTTCTTCGACAGCATATAGGCGACCGGCTCGAGATAAACGATCGTCTTGCCGCCGAAACCGCCGCCGATTTCGGCCGGGATCGCGCGGATATTGGCGATGTCGGCGCCGACTATGCGCGAGGTGTACCCGCGCACCATGAACTGGCCCTGGCTTGAGCTCCAGATCGTGGTTTGGCCATCGGGTGCTACCGAAACCACGCAGGCATGCGGCTCGATATAGCCCTGGTGCACCGGCTTGGTCGTATAGCGCCGCTCGATCACGATTTCGGCTTCGCGGAACCCGGCTTCGACATCGCCCTTGGCGAAGCGCACCACCTTCGAAACGTTGGAGGGCTTGGTCGGCTTGGGGTCGACGCCCGCGGTGAAGATGTCGTCATGCAGCAGCGGCGCGTCCGGCGCCATCGCTGCTTCGACATCCATGACGTGCGGCAATACCTCGTATTCGACCTCGATCAGATCGAGCGCCTGATCGGCGATCGCCGGGGAGACGGCGGCGACCGCGGCCACCGCGTGACCCTCGTAGAGCGCCTTCCCGATCGCCATGCAGTTGCGTGAGAGGTCCCACAGATTGGCCGGCGCAGCGCCGAGAACGCGTTTATCCGGCGGGATGTGCGGGAAATCGGCGCGCGTGGTGACCGCCTTGACCCCCGGAAGCGCCATTGCCTTGTCGGTGTTGATCGACAGGATGCGGGCATGGGCATGCGGGCTGCGCTTGATCTTGCCCCACAGCATGCCCGGCATCATCATGTCGGCGCCGAAATTGGCCCGCCCGGTGACCTTGTCGACGCCATCGGGACGGATCGGGCGGGTGCCGACGACCTTGAGGGTTTCTTTATCGAGGAAACTCATCGCGCGGCCTCCTGTCTCATGACCGCGGCGGCGTCAAGCACCGCGCGGATGATCTTGTCATAACCGGTGCAACGGCAAAGGTTGCCGGCGAGCCAATAGCGGGTCTCTTCTTCGGTCGGGTTCAGATTCTCGTCGAGCAATGCCTTGGCCGCGACGATGAAGCCGGGCGTGCAAAAACCGCACTGCAGCGCGGCATGTTCGAGGAATTTCTGCTGTACCGGGTGCAGGTGATCGCCCTGGGCGATGCCCTCGACGGTCGTGATCTTGCGGCCCTCGGCCTCGGCGCCGAGCATCAGGCACGAACAAGCGATCCGCCCGTCGACGATGACTGTGCAGGCGCCGCAATCGCCCGAGCTGCAGCCTTCCTTGCTGCCGGTGAGATTGAGCTCGTCGCGCAGCACGTCGAGCAGGGTCTGCTGCGGCTCACACAGAAATTCGACGGGCTCGCCGTTGATGACGGTTGTTACGTGGTGTTTGGCCATTAGCGTGCTCCAGCGCGTTCAAAGGCTATTGCGGCTGCGCGGCGTGCCAGGACGCCGGCGACCTTGATCCGGTATTCGATAGTGCCGCGTTTGTCGGTGATTGGATTGCAGGAATGCCCCGCGGCGGCGTCGAGCGCCGCCAATGTCGGCTCGTCGAGCCGATGCCCGATCAACGCCTTGGCCGACGCGTCGCAGATGATCTGGGTCGGCGCCACTGCCCCGAGCACGACCCGCGCATCGGTGCAAACGCCGCTATTGTCGAGTGTGACATTGACCGCGACGCCGACGACCGCGATGTCCATCTCGGTACGCGGGATGAAGCGCAGATAAGCGTCGGATTGGTGCGGCTTCGGTTTGGGTACGTGAAACTCGACGATGAATTCGCCCTTGGCGAGCGAGGTCCGGCCGGGACCGGTGACGATCGCCTCGACCGGGGCTTCGCGTTTGCCGCTGGGGCCGGCGATCACGCAAGTGGCGCGTGCCGCGATCAGCGCCGGAACGCTGTCGGCCGCCGGCGAGGCATTGCACAGATTGCCGGCGAGCGAGGCCCGCCCCTGGATCTGCTCCGAGCCGATCAGATCGAGGCCCTCGACGATCCCCGGCCAGGCCTGGGTCAGCGCCTTGTGTTCATAGACCACGGCCCCCGGCGTCGAGGCGCCGATGACGAATTGGTTGGCCTCCTCGCGGATGCCGATCATTCCCGGTATTCTTTTGGTGTCGACGATCAAATCGGGCTTCATTCGGCCCGACCGCAGCTGCACCAGCAAATCGGTTCCGCCGGCCAACACCTTGGCCGTGCCGGAAGCGCCGGCGAGCATCTTGACCGCCTCGTCGACGCTGGTCGGTGCAGCAAAGCTCAGACTGGGCATGTTCCCTCCTGATTGACGCGGGGCACAGTCCCGCCGAGATACGCTGACGCAATGCGGCGGCATCGGGGGCAAGCGCCAAGCACCGCGTCGTCCTCGATTACACTACCATCCTATGCGGCGTGAAGCGCTATGTTCCGATGTCTCGGCAGGATCCCGCGCTGCGCCGCACCATGATCCCAATAATAGGCCATATGGTCCTCGACGATAGCCAGATCGAGGAAAGCTTTATCCGCGCCTCCGGCCCCGGCGGACAAAACGTCAACAAAGTCGCGACCGCGGTGCAGCTGCGCCTCGATCTCGCGCACGCCGTGACCCTGCCGCCTGAGGTGCGCGAGCGGGCAGCACGCCTCGCCGGCCGGCGCCTGACCCAGGACGGCGTCCTGGTCATCACCGCCCGCCGCTTCCGCACCCAGGAACGCAACCGCCAGGACGCGCTCGACCGCCTGATCGCCCTGATCCGCCACGCCGCCGAGCCTCCAACCCCGCGCCGCCCGACCAAACCCACTGCCGCCGCCAAACGCCGCCGCCTTGCCGCTAAATCCCAACGCGGCGCCCTGAAACGACAGCGCCGCCCCGCCCCGAACGACGACGATGCCGGCGGATGAGGGTTCGCCCCGCCGCAAGTCACCTCCGCCGCCCGCGATAAGGCTCGGCCATCCGGCGTATGTCGGGATAGTATCGCTCGTCGCAGCTGTTGTTTCCTCCCACCGAGGCCCCTCATGACCCAGACGTTCGCGGCCTCCGCGCCGTCATTGGATCCGCGCAAATTCCGGGATCCGCTGATCACCGCCCGGGGCGAACCGCGGGCGCATGTTGCGCTCAAAGCGCTGGAGACGCTGTGGTTCAACACCGGAACTTTGTGCAATCTGACCTGCCAGAATTGCTATATCGAATCCTCGCCAAAAAATGACCGCCTGGCTTATTTGACCATCGCGGAGGTTGCTCGCTATCTCGACGAAATCGCGGAGCTGCAGCTTGGCACCGAGTTGATCGGATTTACCGGCGGCGAGCCTTTTCTGAACCGCGATCTACCGGCGATGCTGGAGGAAACACTGTCGCGCGGTTTTCGTGCGATCGTGCTGACCAACGCGATGAAGCCGATGCACAAGATGAAGCCGGCGCTTCTGGCGTTGCGCGAACGCTTTGCCGACCGGTTGACCCTGCGGGTTTCGATCGACCATTACGGCCGCGCCGTCCATGAGCTGGAGCGGGGCTGGCGCAGTTGGGGGCCAACGATCGACGGGCTCGTCTGGCTCGCCGAGAACGGCTTCTCGATCAATGTCGCCAGCCGATATCTGTCGGGCGAGCCGGAGGCGATGCTGCGCCGCGGTTTTGCCCAGCTCTTCGCCAAGCTCGGCATCGCGCTCGACGCGGACGACCCAATCGCGCTGATGATTTTCCCGGAAATGGATACGACTGTGGATGTCCCGGAGATAACCGAGGCATGCTGGGGCATTCTCGGCAAATCACCGCAGAGCGTGATGTGCGCGACCTCGCGCATGGTGGTTAAGCACAAGGGCGCCGTACAACCGAGCGTCATCGCCTGCACACTTCTGCCCTACGACCCGCTCTGGGATCTCGGCCCAAGTTTGGCTGGGGCGCGCGGCGCGGTGTCGCTCAACCACCCGCATTGCGCCAAATTCTGCGTACTCGGCGGGGCCGCCTGCAGCCGGAGCTGATGCGCCGGTCGGCGCTCGTCCTCGCCCAACTGCTCGCACTGCGTTCAGCCCATCCTGGGTTGCTGAAGACGAAGGGAGTGTCCGATGCGAAGCGTCATTTCCCAGTCGGTCGTCCTGCCCGCCGCGGCCGAAGATCTGTTCGAGATGTACATCGATCCCGAAAAGCACGCCGCGATCACCGGCGCACCGGTCGTGATCGGCGTCGCGCCGGGATCACCATTCCACGCCTTCGATGGTGCTCTGACCGGTGCGATCCTCCACATAATAGCGCAACGGCTGGTGGTGCAGTCCTGGCGCTCGGTCAAATTTAACGAGGGTGATCCGGATTCGACCCTGATTCTCGCATTCGCGCCGGACGGAACAAACGGCCAAAACGGAAGAATAGACCTCATCCATCTCGACGTGCCGGCCCACGACTATCAAGGAGTGGTCGAGGGCTGGGAGACGCACTATTGGCGCCCTTGGCGGCGTTATCTCGGCGGCTGAGACGAGTACCGCGGGTGCCAACCACCGCCCGAAGCCTTCCTGTCCGACGGCTCCCAGACGCGCCTTACAGCGCGCAAGAACCGCCGCCACTGAATTTGTGAAATGACGGGTGGGGCCTCTGAACCAGCTCGCCGATCTCCTCTCACCCATCGTCACCCGGGCCCCCTATCGTCCCGGTCGCGTGATGCCTGCGGTGCTGCTGTTCGCGTCTCTGATTTGCTTTTTACCGGTGGCGGTGTCTCCGGCGGCTGCGGAAAGCGGCATTCCCTTCGCCGACGCGCACACGCATCTGCTCAGACACACTTCCGAGGCGGGTGGCGGGGGGTACGGCCGTGGCGGCCGTCGCGCAAGCCTGAGCCTAAGCCCGAGTGCAGCCGTGTCGACGGCGCTCACGCTGATGGACCGATTTGGGGTGTCGTACGCCATCCTCGCGCCGCCTCCGCTTCCGGCCGGGCGCGAAGGTGCTGCTGGCAGCCCCGAGCTACAGGCCGCCGCGCGTCAATATCCCACGCGCTTCGCCTTTTCGGCGGGCGGCGAATCCTTGAACCCGATGATCCAAGGCACGCCGCCGGGGAATGTGACAGCGGACGTGCTCGGCCGCTTCCAAGCGGAAGCCCGGACCATCGCCGAGGCGGGCGCGGCGGCCTTCGGCGAGCTGGCGGCGGAGCATTTCTCGTCCCGCATCGGCAATCACCCCTATGAATCCGCGCCCCCGAATCATCCGCTCTTCCTCGCCCTCGCCGACATCGCGGCGCAATACAACATGCCCATCGAGCTGCACATGGAGGCGGTGCCGCGTGATATGCCGTTTCCCGATGCGAACCTCGCGGGCCCGCCCAATCCGGCCAGCATCGCCGCGAACATCGCCGCCTTCGAGCGGCTGCTCGACCACAATCCGAGGGCGCGGATCGTCTGGGTGCACGCGGGCTGGGATCTGACCGGTGAGCGGACCGTGCCGCTGATGCGCGCGCTCTTGGAGAGACATCCCAATCTCTACATGAGCGTCAAATCCGACAACGCCGGGACACCCGCCACCACGCCCTTTCTGCCCGGCGGCGGCCTCAAGCCCGGATGGCTGGCGATGCTGGAGGCGTTTCCCGACCGCTTCGTCGTTGGCAGCGACCAGTTTTACGACGACCCGCACATGATCCGGACCTACCGGGCAAGGGCATTCGTCGATGCGCTCCCGATGGAAATCGCCCGTAGGATCGCCTACGAGAACGTCAAGTACATTTATCGACTGCCCGCAGTGCTGCGCTGACCCCGATCAATTCCCACCACGACCGCCAAGCCGCACCGACCCAGACAATAACCGCGTGATAATCCGTCATTCCCGCGAAAGCGGGAACCCAGGGGCAACGAGGGCAAGCCCATAAAATAGAGATCCAGGATTGAATAAGCAAAGTAACTTTGTCATCCCGGCGAAGGAGCGCATGAAGGAATTGGTCTCGAAACGAAGGCCGGATGCGGCACGGCCGCCGTGCGTGGTTCGAGACGCGCCTTCGGCGCTCCTCACCATGAGGTACGTTATGGATAGCATTGAGAAACCACCTCATCCTGAGGAAGCCGCAACGCGGCTGTCTCGAAGGACGCACTGTGCCGATCCAGCCATCCTTCAATTCCTTCACACGCTCGAAGGCCGGGACCCATCACTCCGCGGTTTCGAACGCTCAGAACAATGGCAATACCTTGGGTACAGATTGCTCTGTCCTGCGCCGGAGCGGCGCGCCGCAGCAGACCGACGAGGAGTTCACCCGAGCCGGCGATGGCCGAGGCTCTGTCCAGCCGAGACGCTCGCTTACCGGACCAACGATCCCGCACCGCCTACCCAAACCCCGCCTCGCCCCGCCATCCGCTCGCTCCCTCGCCCCCGCTTGCGGGGAGAGGGTAGGGTGAGGGGTCTCGCCTCCTGCGCCAGATTTCGAGCTCATCTCGCCCGCGCCATTCCGCCGGCTGAACGTCGCACCCTCCCCGCGCGCGGAGCTGGGGCCGGGGATGGGGGAGGTTGGCTTACGTACAAAACACCCCCCACTCGCCCCTGGCGCTCGGCGAAGTGGCCGAAGCGAATGCCCGAGATTTCGACCACCCGCACGACGCAACTCCACGATCGCAGCACAACAAGGTGAGCCTCGATGAGATCGAGCGATCGTGATCTAAGGCTGTCTCTTGCCTGCGCCGAAAGCAGCCATTGCCGCCACGACAGCAGGCATCGGAATTCGACCCGACACCGAACTCGGAGTTCCGGATGGCCCTCGAAGGCTACCTTGATGATCAGTATCGTCAGACCTCCAGATGTTGCGAAGATCGAGCACTGTGTCCTCCGAATAGAGATGCCACCGTGTGTGCCGTTTGAAATGTCGCTGTCGTCGGGGTCAGGCGACGGACGAGCACAGAGCCCCCGGCGTCGCGCAGCACCCGACCGGCGCCGGTAACGCAACGGCGGAACCCGCTTCCGCGTTTGTACCGAGCGGCGCAGCACGCTCGGCTCGTCAAAGCGTTCACCCGACTTTAAACAGACCAGGGTTATGCTGATCGCGTCGGTGCGGTGCTTTCGTACGGCGCCGCTCCAGTCCACGGCGGAGCTGCTGCTCGCGGATGAAAGCGAGCGCAGCGCCGAGCCGCTTGTTCTCGACAATCGCCCCTTGGTCGACCTCTTGGACCTTGTCAAAGGTACGGTAGGCGAGTTCGACGCCCTGATAGCGGATTGCCAGGCGGCCGTCGGGATAATCGACCACGGTGACCCGCTTGCCGATCGCCGCCTTGGCCTGGTCGGTCGGTTCCAAGATGAAGAGGATCTTGTCGTATTGCAGGGTCAGCGCCTGTGAGAGGGTGCGCTCCTCCTTCCAGGCAAACGCATCCTCGATATCGTCGCTGGCGCGCAGCGGCCGATGCAGGTCCTTCTTGTTCACTGGTGGCTTGGCGAAGCGCGCGTTGTAGTCGGCGATGAACGCTGGGAGCAGGGCGTTGCCTTCCGCCAGGGTGGCCGCGCCGGCCAGCCGCAATTCCTTGACCAGCCGATCCTGTAAGGTCTTGTTCGCACGCTCGACCCGACCCTTGGCCGGGCTCGAATTGGCGCAGATAATGTCGATGTTCAGAGCATGCAGGGCGCGGCCAAACTGGGTCATCCCATCGCCGCCCAAGGCACCCGGATGGTTGACCCGGAACACCCCGTGCTTGTCGCTGTAAAACGCCACCGGCTTGCCCCACGCCTCCAGATAGGCGCGCGCCGCGTGAAAATAGGCAAAGGTCGACTCGCTCTCGACAAATTGCAGATGCATCAGTCGGCTGGTCGCGTCGTCGACAAACACCAGCAAGGTGCATTGCGGTCCGCGATCCTCAAACCACCAATGCTCGCTGCCGTCGACCTGCACCAGTTCGCCAACGCAATCGCGCCGCGGCCGCGGCTGGTGGATGCGCTTGCGCTGCTTACGATCGCGCCACAGCCCGTCGGCGATCATCCACTGGCGCAAGGTCTCACGACCAACCGTTATCCCATGAGCCTCGCGCAGCTTCTCGGCCGCCAAGGTCGGGCCAAAATCCCAATACCACTCGCGGATCATCGCCAGAACCGCGCGCCGCACCGCCTCGGGCTTGCGCCGGTTGCCGCGGCGACCGCGTCGCTTCGAGATCAGGCCGGTCGGACCTTCGATCCTGTAGGCCTTCAGCAACCGAAACACCTGACGGCGCTCGAGCCCGAGCAGCTAACTCGCCGCCACGGTCGTCAATCGCCGCCGATCCAAATCCTGCAGCACCTCGAGCCGCCGCAGCTCCCGATCGCTCATCAGCCGAACCGTCACCCCAAACACCCCCCAGAAATCCTCCGGGGAGTGTCATCTCTAACTGGCACACGGGTGACATTTTGATCAGGCGCCTACAGCAGGCCCTCACAGGGGCCGCTGTTACATTCCGTGCTTCTTTTGACCGCCGCGCCGGCTCCTGGCCGTACGCGTTGAAGGTCACAAACTCCAAACCCGAAGTACGCTTTTCTCAAGGAACATCGGCGATGATCCTTGCGGCAATCGGAAAAATGCACGGTTGCTGCACTTTGCGAGATGGAAGTACCCCACAACCACTATCCGACCTGCCTGAAGATTTGCTATCGATATTCACTCGGGGGACCATATTCCTGATAAAGCAGCTACACAAGAAAGGGAAGGTCTATTCGGGTACGTTTGGCGCTCACGATCCCCTTACAATCAGTCACCTAACTGAGCTTGTTCGTGGGCTGCGCGGAAAGCGAGTCTCCGACAAACTCGCGGATGCGATCCGGCGTACAGCGGCGCCTGACATTGTCAAGACTTTGTTATCGAGAAACCCAGCCGATGCAGAAGCCTTTCAAACGAACCTTGGCCCCGCGTGGTGCCCCAGAAGCGGCTTTATCGGCCTTCGGATAGTGCGCGCCGAAGCGGATCTGAATGGGGAAGTCAGGGTCGATGCGTATAAGAACTTCTTCGAACTTGCTCCTCCACGAGCAGCTATCCTTTAGCTCGATTCCGGACAGCCGATTCGATCCGGCTGAGCTGGCATTCTGTCTGGAAGGGCTCCTGATCTGCGCCCGCGAGTTTGTAGACGGGGCGTTGTTTAGACGGGTCCTTGACGTTCTCGCTGCCAATCAGGAAACAAGTGCCTACTGGAGGCCGACCCGCCCGTTTAAGTCCAACGATAGAGGGGAGGTGATGCTGCCGCTTAGCGTGGAGGGTGCCAATTCACTTCTTCGTTCGGTTGAAATCATGGATGGTAGGAAGCTGTACGGTACATTTGCCGCTACGGCGATGCCTATGTTCCGCCGCTTCTGGCAATGGCTGCGAGCTCGCAAAGTCGAGTTCACCTTCCTGGAGGCTCCCTGCATGGGCTGGCACTCGGAGCACATTAATGAGCCTGGTGTTATCCATCTCTGGGATACCAGCCAGGTTGTAGAGCTTCTCGTCGCGCTTCGGCAACTATTGAAACGCCACATTGCGCGCGAGACGCTCGTACTCTCACGAGTGAAAGTCGATGAACCAAAAAGATTCAAAGATTGGGATAAAGTTAGCAAGAAATTTGAACCGCTGACGGACACATTGATTGCGCCGAGGGTCTTTGATCAAATCGAAGCCGACTTCGTAAGACCGTGGCGTACTGGAGAACCCTCGAAGAATTACTCAATGCTTCTTTACGGACCCCCAGGCACTGGAAAGACCACGATTGCGAGCAGTATAGCCGATGCCCTGGGATTCCGATTGCTCACGGTAACGGTAAGCGACTTCCTCGGAGCGGGTGGCGCGCTCGTCGAAGCGCGAGCGAAGGCAATATTTCAGATGCTCGGAGCCCAGTCCCATTGTGTAATTTTGTTTGATGAGATGGATGCCTTCCTCCTCGACAGGGATTCGGACCACTATCGCAACCAGGACACTCTCTTCCAGTTTCTCACTCCCGGGATGCTTACAAAGATCAACGATCTACGCAAAGCGGCCCGATCTATCTTCATTATCGCCACGAACTATGAAGGTCGCATTGACTCTGCGATTAAAAGACCAGGCCGAATCGATCGGCAATACCTCTTGCTGCCTGCCGATCTCAAAAAACGAAAATCCATTATCAAGGACGCCCTCCCAAATAAGATAAAACCGACACTGCAAGAAATGCAGGAGCTGGCGAGAGCCTCTCTATACCTTGGCTATACAGAAATAGTTGGCGCTATAGACAGGATAGCGCGGACCGATAATGGCGCAATATCCTTTACGGGCATCGTCAATGCGCTGAATGAAACCCCGAGGTCTAGTAGCCATAAGCATTATCTGTCTCGTCTGCTTCAGGAGACCACATTTCCGAACAATGAATTTATAGCGATGGTTAAGTTGGCAGTACAGGCGGAGAAGCTATCCGACATAAATGACGATATAAATTCGCTTAACGATGAAGCCAGAAAAGCGTGGCAGAGCATTGTGGCCAAATCTCCCAACTTGAAACAAGACCTCTTGGGGATAGGAGTTAAAGTCTGACATGTCGGCTCAGGACGAGGACGGCGCTCTCCATAAGGCGATAATTGGAGCGTGGGATTGCGCTCTTGCCGATTTGCGAGTCATCTACCTCAGCGGCCCCATTACGACGGGTGTTCGGTATGCTCAGCAAGTGCGAAGTGGCGTGTCTGCTGACGCTGCTAGAGAGCGAGCCAGACAAGAGAACATCGCCGATCTCTTGGCAACTGCTAAACTGCTGCGAAAGCAGCGGGGCGAGATCATTGTAGAGCCTGCGAGCCTCGATTTGCCCGAGTGGTCCCAGGCAGAATATCACCGGCTTTGGGAAAAACTGATAGAGCGACACGCGCGACTCGTTATCTTCATTCCCGGATGGGAGTACAGCGTGGGTTGCGCACTTGAGTTTGCGCACGCCTCGGCCCAAGACATCAGGACGGAAGCCCTCTCGGGAACCCCCCTTTCTGTCAACGATGGGGTAGCGCTTCTCTCGGCCGCTAGCAAAGATCTGCGCGGGGGTGACGCCAGTAGAAAACTCGCGGGTCTTACAGATCGGCTGGACGAGGTTATTGCTCGGCTCAAACAACTTCATCGTCCAGCAAAAATAGCTTCGCATAACTTGCGAAAGGACAAATTGCTCGACCTGCTGGCTGAACGAGGAGTGAACGTCGCTCAGTTTGTTAGCTTTGTCCCAAAGAACGGGAAACCGCAGCAAGTGTACTCCCGCATTTCCGGTCGGTCGGTCAATGAAAGGTTCACGGATTTGCGCTCGGCCCTTGAAGCTCTGCTGAAAGTTAGCTCCGACAAGCTCATTAACATCCGTAGTTACGATCCGGACGATCCTAAGAAGCGAGAATTTCTTTATGGTCTAACAAATACTGAAGAAGCAGCGGGTGCGGTCGAACGTCTTTCCGCCGAAGGGCTTCACACAATCGTCAACGAGACCATCGATGTCAGCGACGGCGGGGTCTCTGGCGTCCTCAGGGGCAATATCCTGGAGTTCGCTCCCGACGATACCCCACGGTGTGTCGAAAAACCCGGGACAGCGTCACTGCCGCGCGGGCTGGGACGTGAATTGCTGGCGACCGTGTACGGATTCGCAGTCGAGCTTCCGGTTCCCTTCGCCAGCCGGCTCGAATTCAGTCTCCATCCCCGTCCCCGCGGCCTGAGGGCAACCAACATCATCACCTGGGAGTTTGCACCACGGGAAGGGCTCGACGCGCAACCACGGATTATCTGGCCCAACAAGTTCAGCCGCCTCATCGGTGACAAGACGTTCGGTCTGCTCATCGCCCATCATCTCAGTCTTCCGGTGCCGCGGACAACGGTCGTAAATCGCCGAGTGGCACCCTTCAGTTTCGGCCGTTCGACGGGATGGGGCGAGCATTGGATTCGAACAGCACCGCCCGAACGGATTCCGGGGCTGTTCGCAACACGTCGCGGCTGGACCGATCCGTTCGCGCTGTTACAGACCGAAGATCCAGACGGCACACGTATCGCCTCAGTGTTGGCCCAGGCAGGAGTCTACCCAGCCTATTCGGGAGCCCTCATCGTAGGGGCGGAGGGAGAACCAATAATTGAGGGTCGGGCTGGTACGGGGGAATCCCTGATGCGGAGCGAAACGGTCCCAGAGCCTCTCCCTGGCGGCATTCTCCAAGACGTGCGAGATCTGTACGCGAGGGCGGAAGCTGCTCTGGGCCCGGTTCGCTTTGAATGGGTCCACAATGGCGAGCTTGCGTGGATCGTCCAGCTCCACCCTGGAGCAACCGAGAGCATCGCTCTAACCTCGGGAGAGGCTCAAGATTGGGTAAAGTTCGATGTCGAAGCAGGATTAGAGGCGCTTCGCGCGCTTCTGGCGCAACTGCCGCGGAATACCGGCGTCATCCTCAGCGGTCGGGTCGGCGAAACGAGCCACATGGCAGACCTCATTCGCGACGCCCGGGTACCGGCACTAATTATCCGCTAACCGACATTGTCAGAAGGGCCAGAATCCCTGCTTTGTATCGTTCCTTCAAATCAGCGTCGTAGTTAAGGCAGGGCCACCTATGCCACACGCTGTCATTTCTACTCACGCGAGGCGCGTTCCTCACGTTCGCGGTCAAGCACCACGGCGATCTGCTTGAGGAAGAAACGCTCGCTGAACCCTGCGCAGAAGGCTACAAAGAAATAAGCCCAAGGCGAGGTAGCAGATTGTATTCCGATCATGCTTACCAAACTGGACAGAACCAAGATGTACACGACGAGGCCAGCCGCTGCGCCGATTACAGGTCTCAGGATAAGAGTACTACGTTCGAGATAGAAATCAACACTTCTGCCGCCGAGCGGCTCTTGCCTCTGTAGTGCGCTAAGGAAACCCCCGAGAGCGCCGAAGAGTACGACAACCAGCACCACAATAGGGTGCTGTTCGGTAAGACCAAGATCCGTCCCCCGAATGCATATAAATAGGATAATCGCTAGCCCGATGACTGTTATCCATATAGCAGTCATAAAAAGACGTGCGCGGAGAACGTTCACCCTGTGCCAATACGAGCTCCGGGCATTGCCACTAAGCAGTGATAGGCGAAAGATATGTTCACGAGCTATTTTGCGGTCGTCTTCTAGGGGGGATGCAAATCCCTCGATAATTTTATCGATATCCTTCCGCGCTTGGTCCCTTTTTTTGGCATCAGCAATATATGGTATGTCGTCGGATATATCGAGAGCGATCCGGATTAGATCGTCTCGCGGAAGTGCCGAAATGAGGGAGAGTTTATTGCGGATCTCTTGCAGTGCTCCCCACGCCACATCATAGTCGGAGTACGGGACCGGCCATGAGTGGACGGCGTGCGATGCGCGGGAGAGCCACTTGCAGCATTCGACTTTCTGCGGTTCATCCTCCTTCAATCGCCCGAGCAACTCCTCGAGGATGGCACAGCGGTTTTTGATTTCCGTCTCCTGACCGCTGAAGAAGAATCGGAATATGCGCCAATTTCCCCCGCCACACTTTTGATCTCTTTTAGAGCTCAACATAGGACAGCGTTCCAGAACCAGCTCGCCGGGGTCTGGCCGTCATGGATGCACGGTGTCCTCGCTCGCGTCAAGCTAAGCACCTTCTAAATCGGTGGAGAGCGATAGAACCCGCCGAGAACCGTTTCCATGCGAAGGACCAGATCCCACAACTGAGCGGTTCGCGTTCGGCGGAGCAATGGCTGAAATGGGGGCAAAGGCAGTCATCTGATGCGAACCGTCGCTTTGATGAGTCCCATAAGCCCGATCACCACGTAGAGGGTGCAGTGGCCTGTACGTAGCCCTTCGACAAGGCGGCGGCGCGGGGGTAGGGTTTGGTGAAATCCGGTCGAGCCGGACCGAAAATGCTTTGGGAGGAAGCCATGGATGTGACCCGGCGTAATTTGGCGATCGCCGGAGTGGCCGTGCTCGGCGCGGCGAGCCTGCTGCGCGGCTCCGCGGTGCTTGCCGACGCGTCCGACGAGGCGGCGGTCAAGGACTCGGTCGAGGCGTTGCGCAAGGCGTTGCTGATGGCGGACAAAGCGCAGCTGGAGGCGCTGGCGGCCGCTCAGCTGAGCTACGGGCATTCGAGCGGCAAGGTTCAGAACAAGGCCGAGTTCGTCGATGGCGTGATGACCCGGAAGGCGGTGGTCAAGTCGCTCGACTTTCCCGAGCTCACCGTCGCGGTGGCCGGCGACGCCGCGATCGCGCGCCATCTCTACGTGTCCAACTCGGCAACCGACGGCAAACCCAACCATATCCGGATCGGCGTGCTCGCGGTTTGGCAAAAGCAGAACGGCGGCTGGAAGCTGCTGGCGCGCCAGGCCTACAACGTATGGCCCGCCCCGTCTGCAAGCCGTGATCGCGAGAGTGTCTGATCAGTCTGCACCAACGTATCCGGTCTCGAGGACGAAACCTCGGCCGAGATGGAGATCCGCGCGTCCTGGTTCTCATAACCTGGTCGGCGTCAAGCGCCATGTAGGCCATCAGATTTCCAAGCCGCCGTTCTACTGTCAGGCCATCTCACTCCCACCACCCGCAAACATCGTTGGTCACTTGTGCTGGTTCGGCGCGCCCGCTCGATTTCCCCGGTTACAGGGCTGTAGCGACAGCTTCTCGCGCTTCGAAGGTCTGTCCCGTGCGCAATATCGCCCAGGCGATCCGTGCGAGCTTGTTCGCCAGCGCCACGACGACGGTGTTTATATGCGCCCGCGCTCGTAAGCCGCGTAACCATTTGCCCAGTAGGGTATTGGTTCCCGAGAGTGAAGTCATAGCGGCACGCGCGCCATGGATCAGCAGCTTGCGCAGGTACACATTGCCACGTTTCGTGATCCCCTTCAGGCGCGGCCTGCCGCCGGTCGTCTGCTGCCGGGGAACGAGGCCAAGCCAAGCCGAAAGGTCGCGCCCGCGTGCAAAACTCTGGCCGTCACCGACAGCCGCCACAAGGGCGGTGGCATTGAGCACGCCGATCCCCGGAATAGTGGCCAGACGTCGGGCGCGTTCGTCCTCGCGGGCCCGCGCCGCAAATTCATTGTCGAAAGCACAGATGCGCCGGTCCAGCTCGCACCATTCCTCCCGCATATCCTTGATCAACGTGCAAACCCGCACGCTGAGGGCTGGATCACCTCCCTCCAATATCTCGGCGAGTGCCTTGCTCAGCTTGCGCCGCCCCTGCGGAACGACGATGCCGCGCTCCATCAGCACGGCGCGGAGCTGATTGATCAGCGCGGTGCGCTCTGCGACAAGCCGGTCACGGGCACGGTGAAGCACCTGCATGTCGAGCTGCTCAGCCGATTTCAATTCGACAAACCGCATCGTCGGCCGCGTCGCCGCCTCGGCGATCGCTTCCGCGTCACGGTCATCGTTCTTCTGCGCCTTCACGTAGGGACGCACATACTCCGGTGACATCAGCCGGACCTCGAAGCCGGCGTCGCGCAACAGGCGGCCAAGGTGATGTGCTCCCCCGCAAGCCTCCATCGCGACTGTCTCCGGCTTCAGCTGGGACACGATTTTGAAGACATTTTCTCGGCGCACGCGCCGCCGCACCACGACCTGCCCGGAGCCATCAAGGCCCGCGAGGCTGCATATGTTCTTGCCCAGGTCGATTCCAATAACCGCGATCTGCATTGGCTCAGTCCTTTCCTCCTGTCGTCCAGCAGCTTAAGACTGCCGGTGGAGGGGCGGGCCATTCCATAAGCTGACCTGACCCGCGGCTCGGCCGATTGCGGCGACAGTGGGCGGCTCCGGAGTGCCGTCACTCCGCCTCGTAGGCGGGGAGAGCACATGACCGATCCCTACGACCTGCAGCGCTTTGTCGCCGCCCAGAACCCGGTCTTAGATCAGGTGCGCACGGAATTGCGCGCGGGCCGCAAAGGCGGTCATTGGATGTGGTTCGTCTTCCCGCAGATCACGGGTCTCGGGAGCAGCCCGATGGCGCAGAAATACGCGATTTCCTCACGGGCGGAAGCCGAAGCCTATCTGGACCATCCGATCCTCGGCCCGAGGCTGCGCGAGTGCACCGGTCTGGTGACCGCGGTCGAGGGCTGCTCGATCGGCGACATTCTCGGCTATCCCGACGACCTCAAATTCCGCTCGTCGATGACCCTGTTCGCCCACGCTACGTCAGACAACAAACTCTTCACCGCCGCCCTGGAAAAGTATTTTCCCGAGGGTTTCGACCCGCTGACCTTTGATCGCCTTTGACTGTCAGAGAGCAATAGTCAGCGAGGGCAAGGCTGGCCCCTCGGGCTGTTCGCACCGCGATTATATTCCGGGTTCACGGAAGTCGCCCACGGCGACGGCCGGCTCCGCTCCTGCGGGGCGAACCGCGAGGTGATGGAGAGCGAAGCCATGCCGCGCCTCCAGGATCTCGGCGATACGCCGGCGGTGGCACACCTGCCAGTCGGCTTCGTAGCACAGCAGGCAGCTCGGCTCCGTCGCGGCGATTTCGGCGGCTTGCAGCAGGTCGAGCTCGGCTTCGGGACGGCCCAGTTTTTCGTCGACGATCGCCCAGAAGCGGTCCCATTCACGGCGCCGGCCGGCGAGGCGGCCTTCGGGCGGAGTGCCGAGTGCGGCCAGATGAACATAGCGCATACCGGCCTCCTCTATCGCGGCGGCAAGCTGGCGCTTCGAGAAACCAGGCCGGCGCGAGATCGGCCGGTCGCGCACATCGATCAGGGTGGCTACCCCGGCAACCTTCAGGGCAGCGATAACGTCTTGCAGCAGAGCCCTTTCGTAGCCGATCGAGCAGAGCGTTTTGGTGCCGATCACGCGAGCCTCACAACTCGCGGGTGCGGCGGGCCATCGCCTCGTCCCACAGATGGTCGCGGTCGTCGTCGAAGATCAGCTTCGGATCGCCGGTCGTGGTGAACCAGTCGTGATGGTCGATCTCGCCTTCGAGCTGTCCTGGTCCCCAACCGGCATAGCCAAAGGCGAAGAGGCTCTTTTTCGGCCCCTGGTGGCGACCGATGTCGCGCAGGATCTCCTTGTCTGCGGTCATCGCCACTTCCAGACCGACGGCGAGAGTGTCGGGCCGATGGTACTCGGCACTGTGCACGACAAAGCCGAGCTCCGGCTGAACCGGGCCGCCGGCAAAGACCATGAGGCTGCCGTCGACCCCGGCGGCCTGATCACCGGTCCCCTCCAGCAGGCTCTTGATCGTACGCTGTTCGATCGGGCGGTTGATGACGATGCCGAAAGCGCCGTTCCGGTCGTGCCGCAGCAGCAGGATCACCGTGTGGAAAAAGCGCGGGTCCCCCATCGATGGCGCGGCGATCAGGATCTGTCCGGCCAGCGAGCCGTCATCGGTGTCGGTGTGTTCGGGCGAGGCTGTACCGAGCAATATCAACGCCATCAGCAATCCTGCCGCGGCAATCGGCAGCGAGCGCAGGCGCCGGAGGCGGGTGGAAGTCATGCCGCCAGCTTACATCCGCGCGCGCCGGGTCGGAAAGCGGTGCTAAGATCGGGGCGTTGGCGAGAGGACAGCTTTTGATGGCGGAGCAGAACTGGATCATCACGACGGCGGTCGGCACCGGCGAGCGCGGCTGTGCCGGCGATGGCGGGCCGGCCGCGCGCGCGATGCTGAACGGGCCGTTCGATATCGGCTTCGACCCGGCCGGCAATCTCTATTTCTCGGACACCTTCAACCATCGCATCCGGCGGGTCGACGCGGCGAGCGGGATCGTCACGACGGTCGCCGGTCGCGGCGAAGCCGGCTATTCGGGCGACGGCGGCCCGGCAGCCGAAGCCCGCCTCAACGAGCCCTACGGCATCGCGGTCGACCGCAGCGGCAACATCTATGTCGCCGACCGCCACAATCACTGCGTGCGCCGGATCGACGGCGCCTCGGGCATCGTTTCCACCGTCGCGGGCAACGGCAGCGCAGGGTTCGCCGGCGATGGCGGAGCGGCGGCGCGAGCAGGTTTGGTGGAGCCCAACGGGCTGGCATTTGATCCGGCGCAGCAGCGTCTGTTCATCGCCGATGTCGCCGACAACCGGGTGCGCGTGGTCGATCTTGCCGCGGGCGCGATCGCGACCTTTGCCGGCACCGGCGAGGCGGCGCATACCGGCGACGGCGGGCCCGCACAGGCGGCCGCAGTGTTCGGCGCCCGCGCGGTCAAGGTCGCCGCCGACGGCACGGTCTTTATCCTCGAACGCCAGGGCAGCAGTTTGCGCGCGGTAAACCCCCGGACCGGTGTCATCACGACCGTGGCCGGGACCGGCGCCCGAGGCTACGGCGGCGACAGCGGTCCGGCGCTGGCGGCGGTCTTTGACGCGCCCAAGGAGCTAACCATCGACCCCGATGGCGACATCTTGATTGTCGATACCGAGAACCATGCGATCCGCCGGTTCGACGTCAAGGGCGGCACGGTCGAGACTATCGCCGGGGGCCGCAAGGGGAACGACGGCGATGGCGGCCCGGCGCGCCAAGCCGGGCTTGGCCGCCCGCACGGCGTCGCCGTCGGCCCCGACGGCGCCCTCTATATCGGCGACACCGAAAACCATCGCATCCGCAAGCTCACCCGTGCCGGGTGAGCCGAGCGATTGACCCGTGCGCTCGCCCTATCCCAGAAACGTCCGCAGCGCCGCCACCAGATCCTTCGGGTTGTCGCCTTGCACCGTGTGCCCCGCCTTTGGGATCGTGACCTGGCGGCCATCGGGCAGACCCGCTGCCAGGCGCTCGGCGTCCTCCTGGTGGAACACGTCGCTTTCCGCGCCGCGCACGACCAGGGTCGGACAGGTGATCTTGGCGAGGCCATCGGCCAGCCCGCGCCGCTCGGCGGCCTGCCGGTCGCCGCCCATTTGCTGAAACCGCCGCCGGTCGTATTTCCAGGTCCAGTTGCCGTCGGGCTGCCGGCGCAGATTGTGCATGAGGCTGCGCCGCAGGATCAGCGGATCGCGCCGCGGATTGAAGGCAAGCGCGCGCTCGATGATCGCTTCCAACGAGGCTGGCTCGGATCCGCCGTTGACGAAGTCGCGGATCCGGCTCGACCCCGGCCGCCGCACATTGGGGCCGGCGTCGATCAGCACCAGTGCTGAAAGGGTCGCGGGATAATGGGTCGCGTAGGCGAGGGCATTGATCGCGCCCATCGACATGCCGACCAGCACGAAATCGTCGAGCCCGATCGCGTCGGCGAACCCTCTGACGTCCTCGCGCTGGGCCGAGAGCGAGTAATCGGCGTCGGGCGCCCAATCGCTGTCGCCATGGCCGCGCTGATCGAGCGCCATGCAATGGAATTCGTCGCGCAACGCCAGGCAGCACAAATCCCAGGTGTGCGCGGTCAGAGCGCCGCCGTGCAAAAACAGGATCGGCCGCTTTCCTTCGATCCCCCAATCGAGATAACGAAAACGCAGCCCGTTGACCCCGACCCGGCGCTCGTCCGGCAGCACCACCTCGTTGAAGCTAAAACCGGCGCGTATTGAAGTGGATTGCAGATGGTCGCGGTATTCCTCGCTCGACAAGCTCATGATCTCAGGCACTCCGTCGAATATCGGCGCCGGTGCGGCGGGGGAAGAAAGGCTTTAGCACGATAGTAGCGCTGTGGACCATTTGACCGCACGGGTGCTCCAGCACATTTGTGCTTGGCACCTACGCGCTCCGATCATGGCTCGTAAGCCAGGTAGCGCCGCGCCGGCGTTGTGTCCACGGCCGGAGGGCGTACACTTCTGTCAGTTCTCGCGGTCGCGACAGGCGGCCCGCTCTCTACAGAAAGGAAGAACCGATGGCGTATGATCTGCTGATCAAGAACGGGCTCATTGTCGACGGCTCGGGATCCCCGGCTTTCCGCGGCGATGTTGGCATCAAAAGCGGCAAGATCGTCGAAATCGGCAAACTCTCCAGCACAGCCGAGAAGACCGTCGACGCCGACGGCCGCGCCGTCGCCCCCGGCTTTATCGATAACCACTGCCACTACGATGCGCAGGTGACCTGGGACCCGCTGTGCACGTTCTCCCCCGAGCACGGCGCCACCTCGGTGATCTTCGGCAATTGCTCGCTGTCTCTGGCGCCGGTGCGCAAGGGCACCGAGGAGCGGTTGGCCGAGTTCCTCTCTTATGTCGAAGCGATCCCGATGTCGGTGCTGCGGACTGTCGATTTCGACTGGGAGACGGTCCCGCAATACATGGATCATCTCGACAAGCGGCTCGGGGTGAATGTCGGCAATCTGATCGGTCACACCGCGGTGCGCCATTATGTGATGGGCGACGATTGCCAGAAGGCGGGCGCCACAGAGGCGCAGATCAAGGCGATGCAGGACATCGTCCGCCAGGGCATGCAGGCCGGCGCGCTGGGACTCTCGGTGTCGCGCGAAAAAGGCCATTTCGATCCGCAGGGCGTGCCGATCCCGGCGCTGTGGGCCGATGAGCAGGAGATCTTTGCGCTCGCCGATGTGCTGCGCGAGCTGGGCACCGGCACAATCCAGGCCGGCGGCGGCCAGTATGTCGAGTTGAAGGACGGGATGATGCGCCGCCTCGCCGAGGCGACCGGCCGCATGGTTGTCTACAACAGCCTGTCGCACACGATGCGCCGCCCGGACGAGTGGAAAATCCACATGGCGCGGGTCGAGGAGACCGCCGCGATGGGCATCCGCGCCTATCCAATGTGCAGCCCGAACCGGGTGACGCAGGACTTCACGATGAAGAACAGCCAGGTGTTCCGCGGCCTGCCGACCTGGCACCCGATCCTGCTGTCTTCGGATGAGGCGAAGCTAAAGGCCTACGCCGATCCCGAGATCCGCGCCAAGCTGCACGAGGAAGCGGTCGTCAACAAACCCGACAGCGCGGTCGGCATATCGAAGACTTGGTGGAACTACATCTGGGTCAACGAGCCGGTGCTGGAAAAGAACAAGTGGATGCAGTTCAAGTCGATCGGGCAGATCGCCGAGAAGCAGGACAAACGGGTGATCGACGCCTTCCTCGACCTTGTCGTCGAAGAAAAGCTCGAAACTCGTTTTTTACAGGCCGAGAACAATATCGACGACGAAGTTCTGCAGAAGATCCTGACCCATCCCAACGCGGTGATCGGGCTCGGCGATGGCGGCGCGCATGTGCAGTTCCACGGCGGCTACGGCTATCTGACCAAGCTGCTCGGCGAATGGGTGCGCGAGAAGCAGGTCATGACTCTGGAGCAGGCGGTGCGGCGGCTGACCTTCGAACTCGGCCTCGACCTTCGGGCTCTATGACCGTGGTCTGTTGCGGCCGGGAATGGCGGCCGACGTTGTGATCTTCGACCCGGCGACGGTGAAATGCGGGCAGGAGACGGTCGTCCACGATTTCCCGCTGGGCGCTTGGCGCATCAAAGAAGCGGCCGAGGGCATTTACGCCACCGCCGTCAACGGTCAGATGCTGTACGAAGAAGGCAAGCACACCGGCGCGCTGCCCGGCAAGGTGCTGCGCAACAGCTATTACGAACAGAACCGGCTCAGCAACGCCTGATCTACGGGTACGGCGCTCCCAGCTTCACCCTCTCCCCCGACGCGGGGCGAGGGTGAGCTTGGGGCGTGGCGATATTGGCGGCGAATAAGTCATGAGAGCGCACCGGCCGCAGACCGTAAAAGTGACGGCGGGCGGTTCACGGAACACGACCACTCAGGTTCGCTGATGCGCTCCTCACAGATGATTTCGTAAGGCTCGAGGGCCGGACCCTTCGATGAGCTACGGCAGATCAGCCGGCATTGTTTGACGGATGGTTGGCTCAATTTAATTAACATGCCTTCGCGGCCCCCACGGTTTCGCTGACGAGGTCAATCGATGAGCAGCCGCCGCGCGGTTCTCGCTGGCTCTCTCGCTTCCGTCGCTCTCTCGCCCGTCGCCGGGCGGGCGCAACCGGCGACCGGCGGCCCCACGATCGGGTTTCTCGTGCCGGCATCCGGGCCTTACATCGGAACACCGACCGCGGTCTTTGACTCGTTCCGTCGCGGGCTCGCCGATCTCGGCTACGTCGAAGGACGAAACATCCGTTACGAGTATCGTTCGGCGCCGGATCGAGCCGGTCTCGGCGAGATGGCGGCCGAACTCGTCCGATTGAAGGTTGACGTTTTGGTCGCGGCGGGTGTTGCAGCTTTCAGCGCGAAGCCGGTGTCGGCGAGGACCCCGGTGGTATTCGGATTCAGCGGCGACCCGGTACAGGCAGGGCTCGTCGGCGGTCTTGCCCGTCCCGGAGGCAACATGACGGGAGTGACCTTTCTCGCCACTGAACTCGTCGGCAAGCGTCTCGCCCAGCTCAAGGAGGCGGCGCCTGCGATTTCGCGGGTGGCTGTCATGGGAGCATCCGGCCATCCCGGCGAGCGGAGCGAATGGCGCGCATGGGAGGACACCGGCCGGGCCTTGGGCGTGAGCCTGCAACTCTTCGAATTGAAAAATGCCGCCGATCTTGATGCAGCGCTGACCGCGGTCGCGAATGGCAATACGGATGCGATTCACGCGTTTCCGGATGGCGTGACGTCAGCCAGCCGCGTCCGCATCGCAGAGTTTGCTCTTTCGCACCATCTGCCGAGCGTCTTCGGCTGGAAGGCGTATGTGGAAGCCGGCGGTCTGATGTCCTATGGGCCCAATCTGGAAAACTCGTGGCGCCAAATCGCCGGCCTCGTAGGCAAGATCCTGAAAGGATCAAGGCCCGCGGACCTCCCGGTCGAGCTACCCACGCGGTTCGAGCTCATCGTCAACCAAAAGACCGCACGCGCGCTCGGCCTCACCATACCGCCAATACTCCTCGCCGGCGCCGACGAAGTCATCGAATGAGCAATGACGCCACAGAGAAAGACGGATCGAAGAAGAGAGATGCGGAAAACCCCGGGTTACAGTGGACAGTTATTTTGTGACGAATCCGGCTTTTATACATCTATTTTGTTTATGTCGCGTCGTTAAGTCTTTGATCTAAAAATGGCGCGAGCGACGGAACTTGAACTCGTGACCTCTTCCGTGACAGATAAGCTTTTAATAGGCTGGCGAGGCCCTCGTGGTGGGGTGGCAAACGAGCAATCTCAAGTGTTGAGAAAGTAATTGATGCCGAGCGCTGCGCCGAGAAGCACCAGGGCGTCGGCGCTCAGGCCTGGTAACGATAAGCTGGTGATCGCAAAGAAAACACCTAAACTGCCGAGCACCAGACACATCGCCCACAAACCTAGGCGAAGAAGGAAAATTGCGGGCATCACCAAACATCCTCGACCGATCGGATCAAGATATCCTAAAAAAGCGTAAATAGCTCAGGAATTTAGATAAAATTTTAGCAAAAAACGCGAAAGCGCCCTCGATGGCGACGTTTTCTTCCCAGCATACTTAACGTTACTGTACACCATGCTCGTGCACGAATGTAATGAACGCATTTGGTGTATCTGGCCCCTTCCGTCGCGATGCGCCCGGGTCGCAATGAGCGCTTCCTGCGACTTGATGCGCCGGTCCGCCGAGAGCGTGTAGATTATCTCGATGAGGCGGGTAGTCGTCCTGGGCTGTCCCGGCGCCGGAAAGTCGACCCTCGCCCGACAAATCTCCCGGATCACCGTGAGCGCTCGGTGAAGGGCGCCTGCCGTTGATCGTCGCTTGGGGCGATGATCGGGGGATGGCAGAGACCGTAACGGGAAGTGTCCACCAACGGCGTAGTGGACACTAAGCGAAGCTCCAATGGCTCCAAGCGTCGCCAATGGACCCGGGCATTGAAACGCCGGATCGTGGCCGAGACGCTGGAGCCTGGCGCGTCGGTTTCGATCGTGGCGCGGCGGCATGATGTAAACGCGAACCAGGTTTTTAAATGGCGGCGCGAGATGGCGCCGAAGCCGCGGGCCGCGGCGAAGCAAAGCGTCACCATGCTGCCGGTGGAGATCGTGCCGGAAGCGAACGAGCCGCGCCCGCGAGCACGGCGCAGCGGCGTGATCGAGATCACGTTCGGGTGCGGCACGCGCGTGTGTCTTCGCGGCGCGGTGTCGCCTGAGATGCTGCGGCAGGTGATCGAGCTATTGCAATGATCGGTCTGCCGGCAGGCACGCGCGTGTGGCTGGCGGTCGGTCGCACCGACATGCGAAAGGGCTTTGACGGGCTTGCCGCCGCGGTCCAGGAGCGAATGGCGCAGGATCCGTTCTGCGGCCATCTGTTTGTGTTTCGCGGTCGGCGCGGCGATCTGATCAAGGTGCTGTGGTGGGACGGGCAGGGTCTGTGCCTGTTCGCCAAGCGACTGGAGAAGGGCCGGTTTGTGTGGCCCTCGCCGGCCGACGGTAAGGTCGTGATCACGTCGGCGCAGCTGGGCATGCTGCTGGAGGGGATCGATTGGCGGATGCCGCGGCGGACCTGGCAGCCGGAGCTAGCTGGCTGACTGCGGCCGATTGACTCACCCTATGGTTGAGCAGCGATTGAACCTTGGCGACGTGAGATAATCGCGCTCGTGCCGACCCCGGAAGCCCTGCCCGACGACATCGCGGCATTGAAGCGGATCATCGCCGAGATGGCGCGCGATGCGGTGTCGGCGCGGGCCGAGATCGCCCGGCTGAAGTTCCAATTGGCGCGCTACCGCCGCGCCGAGTTCGGCCGGTCCTCGGAGAAGCTGGCACGCGAGACCGAACAGCTCGAGCTGGCGATCGAAGCCCTGGAAACCGACCAAGCCGAGCGGCTGGCGAGCGCCGCGCACGAGGCGGCCGCCATCGTCGAAAGCGTGGCCGAGGGGCAAAAGCCAGCCCGCCGGCCGTTGCCCGAGCACCTGCCGCGCGAGGAGGTGATGCATCGCGCCGGCCCAGCTTGCCCGAGCTGCGGCGGCGCGCTGCGGCGGATTGGCGAGGACGCGACCGAGACCCTCGATTACGTGCCCGGCCGCTTCAAGGTGGTCCGGCACGTCCGCGAGAAGCTCTCCTGCCGGACTTGCGACACGGTGGTGGCGGCGCCGGCGCCGGATCACGCGATCGCCCGCGGTCGCGCCGGCGCGGGGTTGCTGGCGCACATCCTGGTCTCGAAGTACGACGACCATCTGCCGCTCTATCGCCAGGCCGAGATCTTCGCCCGCGAGGGCGTCGGCCTGGAAACCTCGACCCTGTCCGGCTGGGTCGGCGCGACGGCGGCGGCGCTGAAGCCGCTGGTCGACGCGCTCGCCGCCGAGATCATGGCTTCGGACACCCTGCACGTTGACGATACGCCGGTGCCGGTTCTGGCGCCGGGCACCGGCAAGACCAAGACCGGGCGGCTGTGGGTCTATGTCCGCGACGAGCGGCCATTTGCCGGGGCGCGACCGCCGGCGGCGCTGTTCCGCTACTCGGCCGACCGCAAGGGCGAGCACCCGCGGACCCATCTGAAGGCGTTCACCGGCGTCATCCACGCCGACGGCTATGCCGGCTTTAACGAGCTGTTCGCTGGCAACCGGATCACCGAGGCCGCCTGCTGGGCGCACGTCAGGCGCAAGTTCTTCGACGTCCATGCCGCCACCGGCTCGCCGATCGCCAAGCAGGCGCTCGACCGCATCGGCGACCTCTACAAGATCGACAAGACGATCGCCGGTTTGCCGCCCGATGTTCGGCGAGGGGAACGTCAGCAGCGGTCCAAGCCGATCGCCGAGGCGCTGGCCGCCTGGGCGGAGACGACACTGCGCCGGCTGTCCCGCAAATCCGAACTCGCCAAGGCCTTCCGCTACATGCGCTCGCGCTGGAAGGCACTGCTGCGATGCTTCGACGACGGCCGCCTCGCCCTCGACAACAACCCCGCCGAGCGGGCGCTGCGCTGTGTCGCGATCGGCCGCAAGAACTATCTGTTCGCCGGTTCCGACGCCGGCGGCCACCGCGCCGCGGCGATCTACTCCCTGATCGAGACCGCCAAGCTCAACCGCCGCAACCCGCAGCACTACCTCGCCGACGTGCTGGCCCGCATCGCCGATCACCCGGCCCGGAAAATCGCCGATCTCCTCCCCTGGAACTGGACGCCCGCCGACCTTCAGCGCGCCGCCGCCTGACCCAGCGCCCTCACCGAGCGCTTACGGATCACCGGGCTTCCGGTCATACATCTCGATCAGCATTATTGGCGTCCGGGTTGGCGAGAGCCAGATCGCGTGACATGGGAATGTGCGGATTCCGATGATGTCGGCCGGGCATTCCGATTGATGTCGGCCACCTGTTCCGATCGAAGCCGGCCGGCCGTTCCGATTGAAGTCGGCCGGGGTGGCGGGTCGCCCGCTGGTTTGATGTGATCTCTCCACAATCGGTTGTGCCGGGTCAAGCGGCGGAGATTTTCAGAGCCTTTTTGCGCAGGCTGTCGCCGTGGAGTTGGAGGCGATGGGCGTTGTGAATGATCCTGTCGAGGATGGCGTCGGCGAGCGTGGGCTCGCCGATCAGGTCGTGCCAGCGGTCGACCGGGATCTGGCTGGTGATCAGGGTGGCGCCGCGGCCATAGCGGTCTTCGACGATCTCGAGCATGTCGTGTCGCTGCTCGGGCCCGAGCGGCTCGAGCCCCCAATCGTCGAGGATCAGCAGTTTGACGCCGCCGAGCGCCCGCATCAGCCGCGGGTATCGCCCGTCGCCACGGGCGAGCGCGAGATCGCCGAACATGCGGGGAATGCGCTGATAAAGCACCGAGCGATTGTCGCGGCAGGCCTTTTGTCCGAGGGCGCAAGCCAGCCAACTCTTGCCGACACCGGCCGGCCCTTCGACGACCAGGTTCTGCGCCTCGTCGATCCAGCGCCCGGCGATCAGCGCCTGAAACAGTGCGCGGTCGAGGCCGCGAGGGGCTCGGTAGTCGACGTCCTCGACCGCAGCCTGGTGCCGCAGCCGGGCATAACGCAGCCTCGCCCGCAATCGCCGCTCGTAACGATCGGTGGCTTCTCGATCGAGCAGCAAGCCAAGCCATTCGGCGTGCGAGAGATCGGCGCTCTGCGGATTGGCCTCCAACTCGGCGAAGGCGCGCGCCATGCCGGCGAGCCCGAGCTGGTGCATCTGGTCGAGGGTCGGATGGGTCAGCACGATCAAGCCTCCTCAATGGTAGTAGCGGGAGCCGCGGATGTTGGGATGATCGGGCAGCAGCTCGCCCTGCCGAGCAGCTCGGGCCGGCTGCTTGTCGAGCCCATGCTTGAGGATCGACTGGATCGATCCGTAGGAACGGGCGCCGATGTCGAGGCCGCGGTCGCAAGCCGCTTCCAACCGACCGGCGCCGTATTGGCGGCCTAGGCGGAGGATGCCGAGGCAGGCGCGGTAGCCCTGCTCGGGATGCGGCCGACTTTCCAGGATCAGCTCGGCGAGCTTGGCGGTGCTCGGGCCGATCGCTGCCGCCTCACGGCCGATCCGCTCGATGGTCCACTCGGCGTAACGCCGATGGGAACTCGGCATGTGCTCGGCGATGGTGGTGTGCCGGCCGCGGCCGGCGCCGCGGAGATGAACGGCGACACGTTCGCCTTTGCGGAACAACTCGATGGTGTGGGCGGTGATGCGCGCGTCGAGCTGCTCACGGATCAGCCGGTACGGCACCGAGTAATAATGCCCGTCGATGTCGACGTGATAATCAGAGGCGACGCGGCGGACCCGCCATTCGGCGTATTCATAGGGCTCGGCCGGCAGCGCCTTGAGCGCCGGGCTATCGAGTTCCAGGAACAGATCGCGGCGGCTGACGCCGAGGCGCCGCATCGGCCTGGCGTTGAGATCGACGACCAGTTCGGCGATCGCCTGATTCAACTCGCCGAGCGAGAAGAAGCGGCGGTTCCTAAGACGCGCCAGGATCCAGCGCTCGACCACCAGCACGCCGACCTCGACCTTGGCCTTGTCGCGTGGGCGACGCGGCCGTGCCGGCAGGATCGCGGTGCCGTAATGGGTCGCCAGATCGAGATAGGTCCGGTTGAGGCCCGGCTCGTACCAGTTGGCGCGGGTGACGCCGACCTTTGGATTGTCCGGCACCAGCTGCGCCGGCACGCCGCCGATGAAGGCGAGCGCGCGGACGTGCGAGCCGATCCAGTCGGGCAGCGTCTGGGTCCAGCTCGCCTCGGCGTAGGTGTAGCTGGAGGCGCCCATCACCGCGACGAAGACCTGGGCTTGCCGGATCTCGCCGGTGCGCCCGTCGAACAGTTCGACCGTCTGCCCGGCGTAGTCGACGAACAGGCGCTCGCCGGCGGGATGCGCCTGCCGCATGGTCGGCGACAGCCGGCCCTCCCAGCCCCGATAGAGCTCGCACCAGCGGCTGTAGCCGTAGCCGTCGGGTGCCGCCTGCCGGTACTCCTCCCACAGCAGCATCAGGGTAACGCCGGGACGGCGCAGCTCGTGATGGACGTGCGTCCAATCCGGCTCGGCCTTGCGCCGCAAGCCGCGCTGGGTGCCGGGGCCGGCATAGAGCATCGCCTCCAGCACTCGCTCGCTCAGCGATGCTGGCAGCGGCCAGTGAAGTTCCGCCGCCGCAAGGCGATCGAGGGTCACGGCTACCGTGCTGCGCGCAATCCCCAGCGATCGGGCAATCGCCCGGTCCGTGGCGCCGCACTCGTGCTTGAGGCGCAGGATCTCGCGTACGCGTCGCATCGACACTCTCTCGGCTGGCATCGGTTCCCCCGCCCGTCATGGTGATGACAAGCACAGGGACCTCTCGCCCAGCGGTCGAGCGATCACCACCCAGGGGTGGCCGGCTTCAAATCGGAATGGCCGAGATCAAATCGGAATCGGTGGCCGACTTCATTCCGGAATTCAGTGGCCGGCTTGCTCCGGAATCCGCAGGAATGCGAGGTCGCGGCACTCATCCACCGACCGGAATGGGTGATGGACGGCAATTACGGCGGCACGCTTCCCGCGCGGCTCGCTGCAGCGGATACCGCCATCCTTCTGGATTTTCCGACCTGGCGCTGTCTTCCCCGCGTGCTGCGCAGGGTGATCGCTTCCTTTGGCCGGACGCGCGCCGATATGGCGCCCGGATGCCCGGAGCGTCTCGATTTCGCGTTTCTGATTTACGCGTGCCGCTATCGCCGGCACGACCGGCATCGCCACCTTGCTGCCATCCGGCAGTTCGGCGGTACGCTCGTCACGCTGCATCGGCCCGCCCAGGTCGCCGCCTTTGTTACCGCTCTTGAAGCCTGAAGCTGGCGCATGCCTCTCCGCGATGCGGTCCCCGGGCGATCCAGGGACCGCTACTCACGCCGCGGCGGCTACGAGCGCTGGACCAGTTCGATGCGATAGCCGTCGGGGTCCTCGATAAAGGCGATGACTGAGCCGCCGTGGGCCATCGGGCCAGCCGGGCGCGGGATTTTGACGCCGGCCGCGCCGAGCCGCTCGCACGCCTTGTAGACATCCGGCACACCGAGGGCGAGATGGCCGAAGGCGCTACCCAACGCATAAGGCTCGGCCTGGTCCCAATTGTGGGTGAGTTCGAGCACCGTATTAGCGGCCTCGTCGCCATACCCGACAAAGGCGAGAGTAAACTTGCCAGTCGGGTAGTCGCGCTTGCGCAACAGCTTCATGCCGAGCAATTCGGTATAGAACCTTAACGACTCGTAGAGGTCGTGGACCCGGATCATTGTGTGCAGATAGCGATACTTGTCGGTCTCGGCTGCTGACTTCTTGGTTTCCGCCACATCGGTCACTGACATGGTAAATTCCTCCTCAGGGTTGCTTGAGAGCGGGGCCACCGCAGCGGCGCGCTGCGACAATCGCGAGAACCTGGTCGGCGGCCCGCAGGCTCGGCGACCGGTCGCCCGCCCCGAGGCGCCGCATCGCTTCATCATACCCCGCAAGATGCCTGGCGCGAACCTGTTCGTCCTGCACGAGCCGGGCGACCTCGGCGGCAAGTCCCTCGGGGGTGCATTCGCCACGCAACAGCTCGCCCACGACAGGCCTTTCAAGCAACAAATTGACCAAATTGACGTGCCGTACCTTTACAACCCGGTCGAGCAACGCCTCGGTCATCGGGTTCAGGCGATAGCACACCACCATCGGCAGCCGCGCCATCGCCAATTCCAGCGCCACCGAGCCCGACGCGGCCAGCGCCGCGCGACTCGCGGCAAAGGCGTCGTATTTGTCGCGCGGCTGTTGCACCAGGATCGGCGCTCCAGGCCAGCCGCGCGTGGTAGCGGCGACCTGGGCTGCAACCGTGGCGACGGTCGGCACGACGACCCGGAAAGGCCCGATCACTTGCGCCAATCGTTCGAGCGCCGCGCCGAAGATCGGCAACAGCCGCCGTACCTCGCCGCCGCGGCTGCCTGGCAGCACGCAAATCAACACGTCACCCGGGGCGAGTCCGGATATGGTGCGAAACCGCTCACCCTCGCCCCGATCGGCGCCGCTTTCGATAATCGGATGGCCGACATAGGAGCAAGACAGCCCGACCCGCTGAAAATAGGGCGGCTCGAACGGCAGTAGCGTCATCAGATGGTCATACCAGCGCGCCATGCGCCGAGCTCGACCGGCGCGCCATGCCCAGACCATCGGCGCCACATAATGGATCAAGGGCAAGCTCTCGCCTTGTCGCCGCAACCGTTGCGCGATACGCCAGCTAAATCCTGAACTGTCGATCGTCACCACTGCGTCGGGCTTGAGCGCGCGCACCGCGGCCACCGTCTCCCGCACCCGGCGCAAGATCAGCGGCGCCCGCGGCAACACCTCGGCCACCCCAATGACCGCGAGATCGTCGAGCGGAACCAGGCTGTCGAGACCCTGTTCGCGCATACGCTCCCCGCCCACCCCGGCAACCCGCAAATTGGAACCGGTACGCTGCCGCAGCGCCGCGATCAGACTGCCGCCAAGCGCGTCGCCCGAGGGCTCGCCCGCGACGATGAAAATGAACGGCGCCTCAGTGGCGGTCACGTCTGCCGGTCACACCCGGCGGATGCCGACGACGAAGAGCCCTGCGCGGTCGGCGGCATCAACGACCTGATCGCGATCGAGCACGATCGTTGCCTCGGCTTCGACGGCGATGCCGCGCAGTCCGGCCTCGGCAGCGAGGGCCACGGTTCGCGGCCCGATCGTCGGCCGGTCGGCACGCTGCTCCTGGCCCGGCTTTTCGATCTTGACGAGGACGCCGCCCGGCCCCTCGCGGCGCAGCTCGACGCAGCGGCGCAGCAACGCGTCGGTGCCCTCGATCGCCTCGACCCCGAGCACCAGACCCTGCTGGACGACGACCGCCTGGCCGATGTCGAGGGCGCCCAACGCCCGGGCGATCCTGCAACCGTGCTCGATATCCGCCAGCGCCTGCTCGTCGGGACGCAGCCCGCCGAGGGCGCCCTCGGGCGCCAGCCCGGCTGCGAGCAACTCATCCGCGCCGATCACTCGAAACCCCTCGCGCTCGAACTCGGCGACGATCGCCGACAGCAGCCCGTCATCGCCCAGGGCCTTATAGCCGATCCGTGCGAACAGCTTGGCCGCCCGCCAATCGGGGCGCAGCATACTAAGCGAAGGCCGCCGGACTCCGCCGGCCAGGATCAGTTCGGTTACATTGTTCTCGCGTAACAGCGCGAGACCGCGGGCGGCGGCGCCCAGCCGGCACCAGGCATGCGCCACCCCCTCCACAGTCGCCGGCTCGGCCGCTCCTTCGAGCGCGAGAACGAACACCTCTCGCCCGGTTGCCTGACACGCATCCACGAGGCGCCGCGGCAGGCCGCCGCCGCCGGCGACGATGCCCAGCCTGGGCGCGTTGGGGGTTCCCGCCTCTAGCCTATCCGCCATTCGCCTCGACTGGCTGACAGATGGCCCGGCTCGAATCCGCGCGGATAAAGCGGATGATGTCGTCGACCGGCCCGATCCCCCCAAAGCGCTCGGCGGTCTGGTTAACCCGGTCGCTCAACGTTCCCGGCGAATGGAACAAAACCTGATAGGCGTTGCGCAACCCTTGGATGTCCTCGCGACTGAAACCGCGGCGCTGCATGCCGATGATGTTGAGCCCGGTGAGCCGGGCGCGATTGCCCATCGCCTGGCCATAGGGGATCACGTCACGTTCGACCCCAGACATGCCGCCGATCATCGCGTGCTTGCCGATGCGGACAAACTGATGGACCGCGCACAAGCCGCCGAGAAAGGCATAATCATCGATGACAACATGACCCGCCAAGGTCGCGTTGTTGGCCATGATCACATGGTCGGCGATCTGGCAGTCGTGGGCGACATGGGCGCCGACCATGAACAAGCAATCGTCGCCGATGCGCGTGACCATGCCGCCGCCGGTGGTTCCCGGGTTCATCGTCACATATTCGCGGATTGTGTTGCGGCAACCGATCATCAAGGATGATGCCTCGCCGCGATATTTGAGATCCTGAGGCTCGAGGCCGATCGAGGCGAAGGGAAAGACCCGCGTCCCTTTGCCAATCGTCGTATGCCCGTCGACGACGACATGCGCACGCAATGTGACGCCGGAGTGCAGGGCTACGTGCTTGCCGACGATGCAAAACGGCCCGATGACGACATCGCGCGCCAAACTCGCTTCCGGCGCGACGATGGCCGTCGGGTGGATCTCTGCCATCGCCAGTTCGCTACTCGTCGAGGATCATCGCAGCGTACACAGCCTCGGCTACCAGATTGTCGCCGACCTTGGCCCGGCCCTCGAATTTCCACACATTGCCGCGATTGCGCTGTTTGATGACTTGGACGCAAAGGGTATCGCCGGGAAACACCGGGCGGCGGAACCGGGCATTATCGACGCTCATGAAATAGACGAGCTTGCCTTCCGATTCAGGCCCCAGGGTATGAACCACCAGCACGGCCGCGGTCTGCGCCATGGCCTCAATAATCAAAACTCCCGGCATCACCGGCCGGGCGGGGAAATGGCCCTGAAAGTAATTTTCGTTGATCGAAACGTTTTTGATCCCGGTGGCCCGCTCGTTCGCGACCACATCGACGACCTTGTCGATCATTAGAAAGGGATGGCGATGCGGGATCATCTCCATGATCCTCTGGATATCGATCTGGGAGGCCTCGCTCTCCGTGCAGAGCGGATCGATCATCGTCCGTCCCTCTTTTTCGCTAGCCTCTGTAACGCTACGGTTTGTCTCATGAACTCGGTCATCGGCATCGCCGGGATGCCGCATACCGTTACCCCGGCCGGGATGTCGCGCATGACGCCGCTCACCGCGGCGATCCGTGCCCCGCTCCCTATCCGCAGATGGCCGGCGAACCCCGCTTGTCCGCCGACCATGACAAAATCGTCGAGCTTCGTGCTGCCGGAAATACCGACTTGTCCGGCGAGAATACAGCACCGGCCGAGCACCACGTTGTGTCCGATCTGAACCAGGTTATCAATCATCGAGCCGGCCCCGATCACGGTATCGTGACCGGAGCCGCGGTCGATCGTGGTATTGGCGCCGATATCGACATCGTCGCCGATCACGACGCGCCCAAGTTGCGGGACCTTCACCGGCCCGTCTCGGCCCGGGGCAAAGCCGAAGCCCGCCTGGCCGATGCGCACACCCGGATGCAGCACAACCCGCGCGCCGATCAGCGCGTGGCTGACCGTGACATTGGCGGCGATGCGGCAATCCTCACCGATTTCGACGCCGGCGCTGATCACGGTATTGGCGCCGACTTGGCAGCGTCGGCCGAGCCGAGCTCCCGCTTCGATGACGGTGTGCGCGCCGATCGCACAATCCTCGGGCACGATCGCGGCCGGATCGATCAGCGCTGAAGGCGCACGGCTGCCGGCGACCACCGGCGCCGGGTAAAAAGCCTGCGCCGCCAGTCCAAAGGCCTTATAGGGCGCGCCGCTCACCAGTAACGCCATGCCGGGCGGCGCGCGCTCGACCGCCCACTCGTCCACGAAGGCCGCGCCGGCGCGAGAAGTACAGAACACGCCGAGATACTTTCGATTGTCGAGGAAGCTCGCCTCCTCCGGGCCGGCCGTTTCGAGTGGCGCGACATCGAGGCACAGCTGTTCGCCCTGGTCCGCTCGCAACAGCTTTGCACCGCTTAAGCGGGCGAGTTCGGCGAGCGTGAATGGTCCGCCGCGATCGAAAAAGCGAGGATCGGCCATTTGCCGGATCAAGGCGCGACCAGCCCTACCGCCTCTTTACCCTGGCGGTTGGGGCGGTGGGGGCGGTAGGAGCAGTGACGGCGGGCGGGGAGGCTGCAGCGGGCGCCGGGCCGGTAGAGGGCGGCGCTGGTGTGACAAAGTTGACGTTTAGCACCGGCAACTCTTCGTCGAGCTTCTGTAGGACCTCGTCGGTCACGTCGAACGAGCGGTCGAACACTACGAAATCGGTACTCTGGAACACCAAGTTTGCTTTTCGTTGTTTGGCGATATCCTCAGTAATTTTAACTATTATTTCGTTGATCTTGGACTGAGCATCGCTAGCTGATTTCGTGAGGGTTTGCGTCAATTCTTGGCCATTCTCCTGATAATTTTTAATTTTTTCATCTAAATCGCGTTCCTTCTGAAGGAATGCATTTGCCTTCTGCTCAAATTGACGCCTCTTTTGGTCAAAGATGTCCGCAGAGAGCGAGGCCCGTTGGCGCTCCAGCGTGTCATGCTCCGCCGAAAGGGCAGCGCGCTGCTTCTGCTGCGCCCCCTGCTCGGTCCGCAGCAGATCCTGTTGGTGGGATAACTCGTTCATATATTGGACACGTTTCTGCTCGATCTGGTTGCGCACCATCTTGGCCGCTTTCGCGTTTTGCAGCAGCGACTGAACGTCGACCACCAGCACGCTCAGATTTTGCGCGGTGGGCAAAGGTGCGGGAGCCGGCGCAGGTGCGGGCGGTGCGGCCGGTGGCTTCTGAGCGACTGTGATTTCCGCAAATCCGCAGCACAACACCGACAGTAGAGCCGTCAATCGGACCAAGGATGTCAACATCAGAATTTTGTCCCAAAGCTAACCCGGAAAAACTGGGTTTGATCGAATTTTTCCTTCCTGATCGGGTACGCGACGTCGAGCCGAATCGGGCCGACCGGAGATTTCCACGATACGCCGACCCCGGTGCTGACCCGGATCGCGGGAAAATCCTCGACCACCGGCTGAACTCCGCCAGTCGTCGCCAGCTGCGCCGCCGTCAAGTTAAGCTGGGTGGGCTGGAGATAATAGAGCGTGCCGAAATCGGTGAAAACCCGGCCGGTGACGCCGAGTTCTTTGGGCAGGCCGAGCGGCACACCCAAGGTCACCGAGCCGACGTAGTATTTCTGGCCGCCGAGAGCGTCATCGGTAACCGAGTCGCGCGGCCCGATCCCGGCATTCTGAAAGCCGCGCAAATTGTCGCCGCCGACAAAGAAACGATCCTGGAGCAGTACCTGTTGACCATCCCAGCCAAAGATATAGCCCGCCTCGCCGGTAAAACCCAATACCCATTCCGGTGCAACGGAGTAATAATAACCGAAATTTACTTTTGAGCGCACAAAGTCCACACCAAATCCAACACCGGCGAAATCATTGCCCAGCGAGGCGTAATAGCCACTCGTCGGGTCAAGCCGATCATCGCGGCGGTCGTAGAGTAGAACCTGGCCAATCTGGGAGGTGACGTGCTGTCCCGCCTGCAGAGCGATAAACAGCGAGGCATCGCTCTGAATGTTCTCGATGGTATCTGAGCGAGCGGTATAAGTCAGCGTTTGCCGTAGATTATCGGTGATCTGATAACCGGCGCGCAATGCACCGCCATAGGAGAATTGCTCGTAGGGCGGGGTTATCCCGGAGAAAAACGAGGCAGTCGGACTGGTCTTTATTTCGAAAAGGTCAAAGCCGGCGGCGATGTTTTTGTCGAGAAAATACGGCTCGGTAAAGCTGAGATTGATTTGCTGCGCGCGAAACGAGACGACGCCTCCGATTTGCAGATCCTGGCCGCGGCCGAGAAAGTTGCGCTCACGGATGGTGATGTCGGCGAGCGGGCCGTCGCTGGTCGAGAAGCCGAGCCCCAAAGACAGCTCGCCGGTCGACTGCTCCTCGACCTCGACGGTGACCACCGTCCTATCCGGCGCCGACCCTGGTGCGTTGGTGACCTCGACCTTTTTGAAAAAGCCCAAATTCTTGAGGCGCTGCTGTGAGCGCTGCATCTTCTCGGTATTGAAGGCGTCGCCCTCGACAAGCTGAAACTCGCGGCGAATCACCTTGTCGAGCGTCCGCACGTTTCCGACGATGTCGATCCGTTCGACATAGACCCGAGGTCCCTCTTGAACATCGAAGGTGATATCGATGGTATGGTTCTTGCGATTGCGGGTAATCTCCGGCTTGACCTCGACAAAGGCGTAGCCGCGAGTGCCCAGGGTGTTGGTCAACACCGTGATCGACTTTTCTACCTCTTCGGCATTGTACCAATCGCCTGAACGGACGGTCAGCAAAGGCTCGACCGCCGAGGCCGGCAGGTCCTTGAGCTTGATGTTGACGCCGACTTTGCCAAAACGATAGCGCTGACCCTCGTCGAGGGTGAAGGTGAGGATGAAGCCGTTGCGCTCCGGGGTCAGTTCAGCCACCGCGGAGAGCACACGAAAATCGGCATATCCTTCGGTCAAGTAGAATTTACGCAAAAGATCGCGATCGTAAGTCACCCGATCGGGGTCGTAACTGTCGTCGGTCGACAGAAACCGGTACCAGCGGCTCTCCTTGGTCGCGATCACGCCCCGCAGCTTGCTCTCGCTAAAATCTTTGTTGCCGACGAAATTTACGCTGCGAATGCCGGTGAATTCGCCTTCGTTGATCTCGAAGACGAGATCCACCCGATTTTCAGAGAGCTGGATGATTTTGGGTTCCACCGTCGCGCCGAACCTGCCATGCCGGCGGTAAAGATCGAGAATGCGCTTGACGTCGCTCTGCACTCGGGTGCGCGTATACACGACGCGCGGGCGCAATTGGATCTCGGCGTTGAGCTCCTTGTCGTCGAGTTTGTGGTTTCCCTCAAAGGCGATGCGGTTGATGATCGGGTTCTCGACCACCTTGACGACGAGCGTGTTGCCGACCCGGCTCAGCCGGACATCGGCAAACAGTCCGGTCGCGAACAACGCTTTCAGCGACGCATTCACCTTCTCGTCGTCCCACGGGTCGCCCGGTTGGAGCTGGAGGTACGAGCGGACGGTCTCGGGTTCGATCCGCTGCGTCCCGACGACCCGAATGTCGCTGACAGTGCCTCCACCCATGGTCGGGACCGCCGGTCCCGCTATTCCGCCGGGGAGTGGCGCGGCGCCAGAGCGTGCCGACGGCGGACCGCCACTCGGCTGCGCCGACGCGCCGCCCGTCCGATTGGCTGACGGGTTCGGACCGGTTTGGCGATATCGACGGTGTGCGCCTGTCTCAACCGGCGGGCCCCCCCCCTGCGGCCCGGTTGCCGATGGGCCACCGGTCTGGCCGGGTGTCGGGCTCCCGGTGTTTTGGCTTGGCGGCGTCATGCCGCTCTCAAACTGGGGTCCCGGTTGTCCGGTCGCCGGCGCACCGCCGGTTTGGCCAGGTGCCGGATTCCCGGCGTTCTGGTTCGGCGGCGTCAGGCCGCTCTTAAACTGAGATCCCGGTTGCCCGGGCGCAGGCGCGCCGCCGGTCTGGCCAGGCGCCGGATTCCCGGCGTTCTGGTTTGGCGGCGACATGCCGCTCTCAAGCTGAGATCCTGCAGGTGCGCCGCCGGTTTGGCCGGGTGTTGGGCTCCCGGTGCTCTGATTTGGCAGCGTCATGCCGCTTTCCATCTGGGATCCCGGCTGTTGCGGCGCCGGCGCGCCGCCGCCGTTCTGGTTGCCGCCACCGGGGCCGGCACCGGGCCGCGTCGCCCCACTGCTTGGCTGCGCCATGACCCAATGGGGCGCCACAGCCGAGACCACCGCCATGACGCCGACAATCGCCCATGGCGCGCAAATCCGTTTGCTAAAACGCAAAACACCCCACCCCCGGCTCGAACCCCCATCCCCCGGAATTACGCTCGCGTCAGGTCACAAGGCCCTTTACAAACTCGACGATCCGAAGGTGGACGAGGTCGTTCCAGGTAGCAAACACCATTAAGGTGAGCACCAGAGCCAGCCCGATGCGAAAACCATATTCCTGAGCGCGTTGGCCTAGCGGCTTCCCCCGTAGCGCCTCCGCCGCATAGAACAGCAGATGCCCGCCGTCAAGCACCGGGACTGGGAACAGATTAATCAGCCCGAGATTGATCGACAGCACCGCCATAAACCAGACGACGGCGACGACCCCGCCCTGAGCCACGTCACCCGACATCTGGGCGATGCGCAAAGGCCCGCCGAGCTCGTCGGTGCCGCGCGTTCCGATCACGATCTGCCACATCGCCTGCAGCGTGTCAGCCGACAAGGTCCAGGTCTCCACCCCAGCTTGCAGCAATGCGGTTGCCGGATCGCGCTTGACGTAGTCGACGCCGTTCCGGGCGATGCCGAGCAACCCTATTTCATAATGGTTGCCGAAGCGGTCGGTCAGCTCGGTTTTGGTCGGCGTGACGTGAAAGGTGAGATCGCGGCCGTCTCGCTTGACCACGATCGCCATGGGCACGCCAGGATTAAGGCGGACATCCTGCTGAACATTCTCGAAGCTCTGGACTGAGGCGCCATTGATTTTAACAATGACGTCGCCCGGTTTGATGCCGCCGCGCTCGGCCGCGCTGCCCGGCTGGACTTGCCCGACTTGCGCCGGGGTAAACGGCTGACCGAAGGTCATAAACAGGATCGCCAGTACGACGATCGCGAAGACGAAATTGGCGGCCGGCCCGGCCACGACGATCGCGGCGCGCTGGCCGAGCCGCTTGTAATGAAACGAAACCTCGCGCTCGGCCGGGGTCATTCGGCTGAGGCCCGCGGCCGGCAGGCCAGAGCTAGCGTCGTTATCGCCGAACATCTTGACGTAGCCGCCGAGCGGGATCGCGCTGAATTTCCAGCGCGTGCCGGCCCGGTCGTGCCAGCCGAATACCTCTGGCCCAAAGCCTATGGAGAACACGTCGACCCGAACGCCGTTGCGGCGGGCAATAAAATAATGACCGAACTCGTGGACAAAGACGAGCACGGTCAGGATGAACAAGAACGGAACGATATAGCCCAGCCCGTGGTGCAGAAACCCGATCATCATAAACCCATCGATGCTGCGGCGCGCGCCGGAGCGTTATGGCCCGACAGACGAGCCGCCACCTGCCGCGCCGCTTTGTCGAAATTATAGACATCTTCGAGCGATTCAAGGTAATCGGCGGGGATTGCCTCGAGCGTGCGCTCGACAGTCTCGACGATCTCCAGAAACCCAATCCGGCCTTCGAGAAAGGCGTGCACGGCAATCTCGTTGGCCGCGTTCAGTACGGTCGGCGCGCCGCTGCCGCGGATCAATGCTTCGCGTGCGATGCGCAGGGCGGGGAACCGATGTTCGTCGGGGGCCTCGAAGGTCAAGCGGCCAATCGCCGCCAGGTCGAGCCGCTTGGTCGGTGCGTCGATGCGGCCTGGCCAGGCAAGCGCATAAGCGATCGGCGTGCGCATGTCGGGGGAGCCGAGTTGCGCCAGCACCGAGCCGTCGCGGTAGACCACAGCGCCGTGGACGATCGATTGCGCGTGCACGACGATGTCCACCCGCTCCGGCGGCAACTGGAACAAATGATGCGCCTCGATCAGCTCCAGCCCCTTGTTCATCATCGTCGCCGAATCGACAGAAATCTTCGCTCCCATGCTCCAGTTTGGGTGGGCGACAGCCTGTTGCGGCGTGACCCAGCGCATCTCCTCGATCGCGCGTTCGCGAAACGGGCCGCCGCTTGCGGTCAGAATGATCCGGTCGATGGTCTCGGCGCGCTCGCGGTCAAAGCACTGCCAGATTGCATTGTGCTCGCTGTCGACCGGCAGCAAGGTGGCGCCGCAACGTGCGACCTCCTGAATGACGAGAGCGCCGGCGCAGACCAGCACCTCCTTGTTAGCGAGCGCTACGATAACTCCGCGTCGGATCGCCGCGAGGGTCGGCGCCAGCCCGGCCGCGCCAACGATTCCGGCCATCACCCATTCGGCCGGCCGTAGCGCCGCTTCGACCAGCGAGGCTGGACCGCACGCGGTCTCTATGCCGGTTCCAGCAAGCGCATCCTTCAGCGCCGGATAATGGTCGGGCTCCCCAATCGCGGCAAAACGCGCGCCCAAGGCGCGCGCCTGCTCGGCCAAAAGGGCGGGATTGCGATTTGCGGTCAGGGCCTCGACCACAAAGGCGTCGGGGTTGCGCAGCAGGAGATCGACGGTGCTTTGCCCAACTGAGCCGGTTGAACCGAGTATCGTGACGCGTCGCATGCCGTCACTCCCGTTCCTGTCGCTGGCGGGCTGTAGCGCCGGCGGGCGGCGTCGCCAAAGGCGAGACCCCGGCGAAGAAGTTCATTGCCACGTCACAACGCTGTGGCCGCCGATCAGTGTTAAGAGCGCCACTGCCGGTATCGCCGCCAGCAAACCGTCCACGCGGTCGAGCAGTCCGCCATGCCCAGGGATCAGGCCGCTCGAGTTCTTTCACGCCGAACCTGCGTTTCGCCAGCAACTCGGCAAGATCGCCGAACTGCGCGACAATCGCAAGCCCGGCACTAACCAGTATCAGCGGCGCAGTCGAGGCGACCCCGAGCGTCAGCGCGGTCACCCCGCCGGCAAGCGCGGCGCAGACCGTTCCGCCGACGAACCCGGTCCAGGTCTTCCGGGGGCTCCAGCGCGGCGCAAGGCGCGGCCCGCCAAGGCTTCGTCCGACGGCGTACGCGCCGATATCTGTCGCCCAGACCACCCCGAGCAGCCACAGCAAGGTGGCGCGGCCGCCTGCCTCCTGACGGGCCAGCCACAAAAGAGAGATGCAGGGTAGCGCCACCCACAGCACACCCAGGGCCATCCATTGAGGTTTCATGTCCGGCCCTCGGGGCACCGCCCAAAAAACAATCCCGGCACCGATGAGTGCGGCCGCAACGGCAAACCCGGTAGTGCCGAGCGCCGAGATCGCGACGGTCGCAACCACCACCCCGACGAGCACGATCTCGATCGGGATGCCGTTAGACGTGTCGCCACGGCACAGCCGCCCCCATTCCCACGCCATCACCGCGGCCGCGAGCGCCGTCAACGACGCGAGCCAAGCCCCGCCGAACCAAATTGCGGCGATTGGCAACGGCGCTAGCGCCAACCCCGAGGCAATCCGCAGGCGCAGCTGACCCGGCTCAGCGCGGGCCAACTCCGGCCCCGTAGCGCCGCTCGCGCCCGCAATATTCGTCGATCGCCTCATCGAGGTCGTCCCTGGCGAAATCGGGCCAGAGCGTCTTCGTAAAGACAAGCTCGGAATAGGCGCACTGCCACAACAGGAAATTGCTGATCCGCTGCTCGCCACTGGTGCGGATCAACAAATCTGGATCGGGCAGGTCGACGGTGAACAGATGACGGGCCAAGCATTCCTCGTCGACCGCGTCGAGAGCGAGACTGCCGGCCTGCACCTGGGCCGCTATCGCGCGCACCGCGGCGACGATCTCGGAGCGACCGCCATAAGACAACGCGATCGTCAGGGTGATGGCCGAGTTATCCCGCGTCGTCTCCTCGGCCTGCTCGATCAGGCTGACGATGTCGGGGGCGAGACGGCGGATCTGGCCGATCACCTTTAGACGGATGCCGTTGCGGCATAATTCGGCGATCTCAGCCCGCAGATAATGGCGCAACAGCCCCATCAGATCGTGTATCTCGCTCGATGGACGTTGCCAATTCTCCGACGAGAACCCGAATAGGGTCAGGTACGGGATGCCGAGTTCGCACGCGCGGGCGGCGGTGCGCCGCACCGCCTCAGCGCCACGGCGATGGCCAGCGATACGCGGCAAGCCGCGGGCGCGCGCCCAGCGTCCGTTGCCGTCCATGATAATCGCGACGTGCTGTGGCAGCGTGCGCGGTGCGGCACTCGCGGCGGCGCTGATCGGATTGGCCATCAGACTTGCATGATCTCCTTGTCCTTTTGCCCCAAGGTCTCGTCGATGCGCCGGATCGCATCGTCGGTCAGGTGCTGGATCTCCTGCTGCAACTTGCGCTGCTGATCCTGCGAGATCGCGCCGTCCTTCTCTTGGCGGCGCAACACCTCGATGCCGTCCCGGCGCACATTGCGCACGGACACCCGGGCCTGCTCGGCATATTTCGCCGTGACTCGGGTCAGTTCGCGCCGCCGTTCCTCGTTCAGATCCGGAATCGGCACCCGCATTACCTGACCCTCGGTTTGCGGGTTGAGCCCGAGCCCCAACTCCCGAATCGCCTTGTCGACCGCTTTGACCATGGCGCGGTCCCATACCTGCACCGTGATCATCCGAGGCTCGGGAACGCTGACATTCGCGAGTTGATTGATCGGCATCGTACCGCCATAGGCGGTCACCATAATCGGTTCGAGCAGGCTCGCCGAAGCCCGCCCGGTGCGTAACCCGCCGAATTCCTTGCGCAGCACGTCGAGGGCGCCGTCCATCCGGCGACCGAGGTCTTTCAGCAGCGAGTTCTTCGAGCATGGCCTCATTCCCTGTCGATGACTAAAGCTCACCATCGATAATCGTAAATCTTCCCTCGCCGCGGACGACCCGCGCGAACCCGCCGCTCTCGAAGATCGAGAACACCAGGATCGGAATACGGTTTTCGCGCGCCAGCGCGATTGCCGCCCCATCCATTACTCGCAGGTCGCGCGCCAGCACTTCACGGTAATCAAGTCGTTCGAATCGGGCAGCGCCGGGCACGCGATGAGGGTCGGCGTCGTAGACACCGTCAACTTTGGTTGCCTTGAGCAGTGCGTCGCAGCCCATCTCCGAAGCTCGCAACGCGGCGGCGGTGTCGGTCGTAAAGAACGGGTTCCCGGTGCCCGCGGCAAATATCACGAGGCGTTTTTTTTCGAGGTGGCGCAATGCCCTGCGACGGATATAGGGCTCGCATACCGCCTGCATCGAGATCGCCGACTGCACCCGCGTCGCCACCCCCCGTTGCTCGAGCGCGTTCTGCATCGCCAGCGAGTTTATCACGGTCGCCAACATTCCCATGTAGTCGGCCGACGCCCGTTCCATTCCCGCCGCGGCCCCCGACACGCCGCGAAAGATGTTGCCGCCGCCGATGACCATGCATAATTCGACGCCGAGCGCATGCACCGATTGGGTTTCGTCGGCGATGCGCGCGACAACCTCAGGATCGAGGCCGCCTTCGCCGCCACCCATCAGGGCCTCGCCCGAAATCTTCAGAAGAACGCGGCGATACCTCAGATCGGCTGCCATTAGGCCCACGCTCATCTTTGCCAGCGCCGCTGCCGCCGGCGCAAGAAGCATACATTAAATCAAGCGCGACGTCGCGCTCCTAGCGCAATTCTCCAGGCGGCGTGCGGGAGACCCGCCGGACCTTGGCAGTCAGTGCTCGAGTTGCGAGGCCACCTCAGCTGCAAAATCCGTGCGCGGACGCTCAATTCCCTCGCCCAGCGCAAAGCGGGCATAGCCGGTGATCCTGATCGGCGCGCCGGCTGCCTTGGCGGCGTTTTCGACCACCTTCGAAATCCGTGTTTCCTGATCGACGACGAAGATCTGTTCGAGCAGCACGACCTCCTCGTAAAATTTACGAAGCCGCCCGTCGACCATGCGCTCGATGATGTCCTCGGACTTGCCGCTGGCGCGCGCCTGCTCGCGCAGCACGTTGCGCTCGCGCTCGAGCGCTGCGTGCGGCACCGAGCCGATGTCGAGATAGAGCGGGTTCGCCGCCGCGACATGCATCGCGAGCTGCTTTCCGATATCGGCGAGCGCGCTTGGAGCGGCGCTCGAATTCGAGCGCTACGATCACGCCGATCTTGCCGATCCCCGGCCCCAGCGAATTGTGCACATAAGAGATGATGCCACCCCGGACGACCGTCAGCCGGGTGGCCCGGCGCAGCACCAAATTCTCGCCGATCGTCGCGATCAGATGGGTCAGTTCGGTCTCGACCGTGCGGCCCGAACCCGAATATGGCGCGCGGGTCAGCGAATTCGAGCTCCCCGTCGCCGTCGAGCGCGAGCTCGCTAACAGCCTTCACGAAGCTCTGAAAGGCCGCGTTACGGGCGACGAAATCGGTCTCAGAATTGACCTCGACAAGGGCACCGGCCGGTCCGCGTGTGGCCGCGCCGATCAGCCCCTCGGCGGCGACCCGGCCGGCCTTTTTGGCGGCGGCGGACAGCCCCTTTTTGCGCAGCCAGTCGACCGCCGCCTCGATATCGCCGCCGCTGTCACCGAGCGCCCTCTTGCAGTCCATCATACCGGCGCCGGTCTTCTCGCGCAGCTCCTTGACCAGCGCCGCGGTCACCTCGACCATTGTCTACCCTCTCGTCTGTCGCCGCCCATTGTCGTAACGGGCAGGCAGCTCAAATCTTGGTCACCGCTCAGCTAAGGTTCAAGCGTTGGCCGCTAGCGGTTCGCCTTCCATCGCCGGCATGACTGCACTGTCACCCTCGACGGGGGCGCCGCTTTCCTCGATTGCTCCGTCCGACAGATCGTCGGCGGCAGGCTCGGCGCGGGCGCCAATATCGACGCCCGAGGCGGCGAGTTCGGCCTGCAGCCCATCAAGGACGGCACTCGACACGAGATCGCAATAGAGATGGATCGCCCGCATCGCGTCGTCATTGCCCGGAATCGGATAGGCGATCCCCTCTGGCGACGAGTTGGAATCGAGGATGGCAACGACCGGCAGGTGAAGCGTATTCGCCTCAGCCACCGCGATTGCTTCCTTGTTAGTGTCAATGACGAACAAGATGTCGGGCAATCCGCCCATCTCCTTGATGCCGCCGAGCGCACGTTCGAGCTTGTCACGGTGGCGCGTCAGCTCCAACAATTCGCGCTTGGTCAACCCAGTCTGGTCGTTGTTGATCCGCTCGTCCAATTCGCGCAACCGGCGGATTGATTGCGACATCGTCTTGAAGTTGGTCAGCATGCCGCCGAGCCAGCGGTAGTTGACGTAATACTGGCCGCAGCGCTTAGCTGCCTCGGCGACCGGTTCCTGCGCCTGGCGCTTGGTGCCGACGAGCAGCACTCGCCCGCCGCCAGCGACGACGTCGCGGATCGCCTGCAACCCCTGATGCAGCATCGGGACGGTTTGCTCGAGGTCGATGATGTGTATGCCGTTGCGGGCGCCGAAGATGTAGGGCGCCATTTTCGGATTCCAGCGTCGCGTGTGATGACCGAAATGAACCCCGGCTTCGAGCAGACTACGCATCGTGTAGGTCGGTAACGCCATAACAAATCCTTTTCCGGTTGAGCCGCCGCAGGAGTAATCGGCCGTCCGGCAGCGCCGGGAACCGACACCGGAGCAAGTCACCCGCGGAAACTCCGCGCTTTAGCGACCGCGGCCCTGCGTGAGGTATCGAGCAACGATTACTTACGGTGCATGCGCGCTTTTGACAAGGCCGCCGTAGGGCCCGGCGGCGCTTTCGGCGTATGCAGCCAGCGAAGTGATCAGCAGCGGAGGAACAGACTTACTCACGGTCGAGAACCGGCTCACCTCACATAGTTCTCAAGATCCGCGTAACGGTAGATTATCGTCGACCCGCCCGGGGGGACCGTTTCCTGGCATGCACCTTCTTGAGCGGGCCCGCCGTGACACTGCGGCAGGACCCGGCGAGCAGCACGAGCCCGAGCATCATCGCGTGCCGGCTCCCTCGGGGATCCTCAGGCATCGACCGGGGCCCGGCGCTGACCCCGGCGGGTCGTCCAACTCGACGTAAAGAACGGACGAGACATTTTTGCATCGGTGCGCCAGGATCTGACGGTCTCGGACTGTCGTCGGCCGCACGCGACCGACGGTGCTCGCTTGAGGCACGGTCCGCAGTGCCGACGGATTCAACGTGCCTCGCGGTACATTGAGGTGAGGGCTGACCGCACCGAGATCCCAAGGATCGACGAACCGATTGCAACCGAGATCGGCAGGCAGGGGACGGCGGCAGTCCGGCGAGCGCTAATAAAATGTGCCAAGCCTTGCCTACAATTCCGCTCGGGCCGGATCGGCGCCAGAACTCGTCGCCAAGTGATCCCTTGAACGAGCGCTTCGACGCAGTGGGGCGAGCACTGCTTCGCCGTCGCAAAATATTAACCCCCATCCTCTAACACCGAGAGGGAATTCGTCCAGGCGCAGTTCCTCGACCACTGGAACCGGGTTGAATCGGCCGATGCCAGTCTGGCCCCGGGGGTTACTGATTTGCGAGGAGGCGGAGCGATGCGAAGAGTGACCGTGGCGGTGGCGGTGCGTCGCAACGAGGCCGGTTCTCCGGCCGTTCCAGCCGCCCAGGATCGTTGGCGCGAATGAACGCTTCGCCGGGTGCGTGATCAGAGACAATGCATCTCCCCCCGTTTGCGCCTTCGCGACAGCGGCGCGTTCGACCCCAGCGGGGGGTGATCGCGCTTAGCGCGGCGCTGATCGCCGCTTATGGCGCGAGCACCCTCTGGTCGCTTCAGCGGGCACACGACCAAGCGCTGCGCACGGCGGGCACAGCGCTCGAAAGCATGGCGCGGTCGGCCGAGACCGGTACAACCCGGTCGCTGTTCGAGATCGACGCTATGCTTATCGGCATTGAGCGGATCGTCGACGCGGTGTTGCCGACAACGCCGCTCGATGGCCCGGTACTCAAAACCGTGCTCGATCAATTCAACGCCCAGAGTCTCTCGGTCAGCGACATCCTGATCCTGGACGTAAGCGGCAACGAGGTGAACCGGGCGAACGCGATCCCTGACCACACCCTGAACGATCGGCACAGAGCCTTCTTCACCGCACACCGCCAGGGCGGGCCAGCAAACCTCTTCATTGGCGATCTGGGGCCGGGCCCGGTTGACGGGGGATGGAGGATCATCCTGAGCCGGCCGCTGACGCGCAAGGGCGTCATGCTCGGCGTCATTGCGGCGGAGGTCCCGGTCGCCACATTCACCAATTTTTATAATGCGATCGAAGCCAATAGCGATACCCGCATTGCTCTGCTGCTCGACAGCGGTGCGTTGGCCACGGGTGGATCGTCGCGAGGCGCGATCGTCGGCGGTATCCCCGCCTCAGCTGCGGCGCTGCTGGCAGCCGCGGCTCATAATCAAGCGGGTCTCATCGAGACGAGGGCAGGCGCGGGAGGCGACGAGACGCTACGCGCCTTCCGTCGTGTTCCGGCTCGCCCATTGATTGTAACGGCAGCACGCGACCACGCGGAAATCCTGCGCCGATGGTATCGCGAACGTAACGCCTCGCTGGCGGAGTTCGCGCTGTTCGCGTGGACCGTCGGGGGCCTTGCCTGGCTCGCGGTCCGTTCGCTGCGGGCGGGCCAGTTTGCAGCGGCCTATCTGCGCCGCAGCGAAGCAGGGCTAAAGCGCCAGAGCGCGCTGCTGCAAAGCACCCTCGAAAGCATAGGCGAGGGCCTCGCGGTTTTCGATGCCCGCGAACGGTTGATCGCCCGCAATCGTCGCTTTTGCGAGCTGCTCGATATGCCTGACGATCTGGCGATAGGCGCGCCGCTCAGCGAGATCTTGACCCGTCAGGCGCTCCGTGGGGATTTTGGCGACGCCGAACCGCAGGCCGAAGTCGCCCGCCGTCTCGAGCAATTTTACGGCGATGTGCCTACGGTAAAGGAGCGGGTGACCCCGACCGGCCGGATCCTGCAAATCCGGCGCAGCGCGATGCCTGGCGGCGCGGTGGTCTCGGTCTATTCGGACATCACCGAGGTCAGGGCCGGCGAATCCAAACTGCTTCAGGCGCGCAGTCAGGCCGAACTAGCCAACCATTCGAAGAGCGAGTTCCTGGCCAATATGAGCCACGAATTGCGCACCCCGCTCAATGCCGTCATCGGCTTCACCGAAATCATCTCGCAAGAGTTGTTCGGGCCGGTCGCGAACGAGAAATATCTCGAATACATCAAGGACGTGCATGCCAGCAGCCTGCACCTGCTGTCGATCATCAACGACGTCCTCGACATGTCGAAAATCGAGGCGGGCAAGCTGGAGTTGCAGAAAGAGGATGTCACCCTGCAAAACGTGATTGCCGACGTCATTCGCATCGTGCACGAGCGAGCCAGCAGCCGCGGGATTGCTTTGGTCTCCGAATTGGCTGACGAAGCCATCGTCATCTGGGCCGACGAGCGCGCGATGAAGCAGATTTTTCTGAATCTCCTATCGAACGCGATCAAGTTTTCGAAGGACGGTGGCGCGGTGCACATCCGGGTGACCACCAGGCAGCCTGATTTCGCGGTTATCGAGGTCGAAGATCAGGGCATTGGCATGGATACGGACGAGCAGGAGCGCGCATTGCAGCCGTTCGGGCAGGCGAAGCCGGCGACGACGCGTAATTACGGTGGCACCGGGCTGGGCCTACCGATTACCAAGGGTCTGATCGAGGCGCATGGCGGCACCCTGACGATCCTCAGCCGGTTGGGCGAGGGCACGACAGTCCGGCTGGTGCTGCCAACCGAAGCGCCAAGTCCGGTCTTTGCGGAGAGATCGGCGACGCGGTCGGACACCGCATCGGTCGGGTAACGGCGGCCGCCCGTTGATCCGGGAGACTTATCGCTCTGGTGAGGCGTCGGCGGCCGCCCGCCTCAGGCGATCGTGGTCGTCGGCTTGTCTCGCAGCATCACCCGGAACAGAAAAAGCCCCGGGATCATCGCCATAGCGGCGATCGCCAAGGTTCTGAAGCAGCCAGTGTAAGCCGCGAAGGCAGCCGTCTGGAAGCCGCGCATCGACGAGGTTCCGGGGATACCGCCATGTTGGTTGAGCGCGCTCACGCCACCCTCGATCCTGGCCTGGAGCACCGCCGTCATCGTCGCTACTCCGGCGGCACATCCAAGTTGGCGCGCCAGATTGTATACGCCGGCGGCGTCGGTCCGCAACTCGGGGCCGAGGGTCGAGAAGGCAAGAGTGCTGAGGGGGGTGAACAACAGCCCGACGCCGACGCCCTGCGCCGCGCTCGTTGCGGCCAGCCACAATTCTCCCCCATTGGGCGACACATGCGACATCAGCTCGAGCGCACCTGCCGTGATGACCAGGCCCATCGCGAGCAAGGCGCGGTGATCGACGTGATCGATCACCTGGCGCATGGCGAGCATCGTCACCATCGTCGCGACGCCCCGCGGAGCAATTGCTAAGCCAGCCTGCGTCGCGTTCCAGCCGAGCGGGCCTTCGCTCAAAGCCGGTACAAAGACGATTGTTGTGAACAGCAAGGCGCCCACCAAGAAGTTGTAGGCGGCGGCGACCGAAAAATTGATGTCGCGGAAAACCTCAAATCGGAACAAAAGAAGCCGTGATCGTCTGCTCTGAACCACGATTGCGGCAAAGGCAACCGCGGCCGTGGCGATTTCGGCGATGGTTTCCAGCGCGGGCGGCCAGATTCGGCCAACGCTGCGCTGGAGCGCCAGTTGAAGCGATCCCACCGCGATGACCAGCAGCGTAATCCCGATCCCGTCGATCCTTCCGCCACCGTTCGGCGCCGCGCGCGACGGGACCGAACCCAATCCTAAGACTGCGATCGCACCAATCGGCGCGTTGACGGCGAAGATCCACCGCCATGAGGCGAGATCGGTAATGAGGCCGCCGAGCACCGGGCCCAACATCGGCCCGGCCATGATCGTCGCCCCCCATATCGCCAGCACGCGGCCGTGTTCCTGCTTGGGGTAGAGGTCGAGGACGATCGCCTGTGACAGGGGCTGAATGATGCCGGCCGCGGCGCCTTGGATCAGCCGAAAGAAAATCAGCGCGTCCGCGGATCGGGCGAGCGCACAGAGCGAGGAGGCAATGACGAACAGTCCGATCGCGACGGTAAATACCGGGCGCGCCCCCCAGCGCCGCCGAAACCAGCCGGTCATTATTGCCGTTACCGCAGAAGCGCACAGATAACTCGTCATCACCCAGGAACCGAGATCAATCCCGCCGCCCAGGCTACGTTCGAGCTGCGGCAGCGCGACATTGGCAATGGTGGCGTCAAACGCCTGCATCGCCGTTGCGAGCATCAGGGCAATAGTGGCCTGACGCCGCGCCGACCTCGATAAATCGCCCGCCTCCGCGCCGATCCGGATTTGCACGTCCCGCCATCCTGTCGCCGGCGCTGCGCCAACCGTCGCGCCGCATCGCGCAGAGCGGCGCGAAGGCTTCATCGCGAGATCGTCAACGTTAGGTCACGAGATAGGAGATTAATGTGGGCCCCTGGGCAACACGGACGTTCCATTGGCCGATCTCGAAAAGCTCATTCTCCGTCAAAACCGGATACGCATTCATTCGTATTTGTCTGCGTCTTTCGATATATTTGATTATTCCGCTTTCTCACAATGAGATGCCTCCGAGTTTTTATAAAATGGCCTCTGCTATGATTTTGTTTCTCGACATCGCCGCAGTTATTGATTACCGGGTGAGCCTAGTTCGCGCGCGTCAGAAAACCGCCCCGGCGGGCGTCATAGCGATGTCAAGTTCGGATTTCTTTCTCGATAGTGATCCGCCGGTGTCCGGTCTCGCCTCACCTCGGCCGGTCATCGCGCCCGCAGCGCTTCGCCCGGCCAATCGCTATTCCCCCGGCCCATGGACTGACGCCGCCCATAGGCGCGCACATCATGCATGGTGAAGCCCTGTAATTGCGCCAACCCTAGCGTTCTGAAGGTGGCAAGCTTGACGATCGTTGCGCGCGCGCAGGCGAATCCCTCGCATTGCGCGAACGTCTCGCCGAACTTCAGCGAGCCGTCGCCTGCGGCGATTTCGATGCGGTCGTAGAGCTGCGCTTCAAGCCTGACCGCGAGATCGAAACCCGCCAGCGTTGCGCTGAACAGAGCTGAGATCCCGAAGACCACGCTGCCGACGATGATCGCGGCGCGCCGATGTTGCGTCACGGAGAGGGAGCGACCACGGACGATTCTGTTCGGCTTGCTCAAGCTAATTGTGAGATAGCCGGCAACGCCGAGAGCCAGCGGAACGCCAACCAGCGGCGGTGCAAGGCCGGCGGCTGCGACGGCGGCAAGAACGGCCAGGCGCGAGCCCGCGGGCCTCGGTATCGGGAAACCGACGATCTCGACCATGGCCCGCAGTAGGCCGCAAAACTGTTAAGAAATATTGTGCGACGGCGCCTGTGAGAACGCCGCCGGCGGCGCGGCTGTCGTCAGGGCGGCCAGATTAAGTCTTGGTTAACCCGGCGCTGTCTAGCATAGGAGATCGGCGACCGCGTGTCCGAGGATTTGTGGCAGTGCTGCGAGGGCTTCCGTGAAACGCCTTACGATGTTGGTGACCCCTGACGGGCGCTGGGTTCTCGAGGACAGCACCGAGTTTCTCTCTGCCTTAGGCGACCCCAGTCCGGATTACGACGCCGCGTCGTTTGCGGTAAAGAATCTCGGCTTTGTCAAATTCCAGGTGCTTGACCAGTCGGTGATCGAGATCGAGTTGCACCCTGATAATGTCGAACTGCCGGCGCTGCTCGCGGTTCAGACGCAATTGTTGACGTCAACGGTCCGGCTGTTCCGCATCCGATATTTCACGACGTCATGGCAATCCGAGATTCTGTCCGCGCCGGATCTCGCGGTGTCACGACTGTCGGAACTGTGCGCGCCAAAATTTGTCCCCGCGGCCAAGGACCGATTTCTCGTAGAACCCCAAGATTACTCAAAACTGTACGATGGCGCCGAGGGTCCGCTCCACCTTCTCGCGCAGAAGTGGAGAATGTCGTTTGGTCATTTCGATCCGAGTGTGATTTCCTTCGCGATCAAGCAGCAACTTTTGTCGCGCATGATAATCGCCGGCGTGAAGCCGCCGGGATCCGACCCGATATTCCGTTTTATCGGAGATGGCCACGCGAATTGGCTCGACAGCGATTATCATCTGCATGCGATCGGTGAAAAAATGGAGAACCAGCCCGACAAAGAATATGGACGTTGGGTTTCTCAGTTTTATAAAAGTGTGGCCAGCACCGGGCAGCCGCGTTACGACTACGTCACGGCCTCCATCCAGCGCTCCCCAGGCACCTTCATGACGCGTTACGAAAGACTGTTGCTGCCGTGGAAGACGTCGTCGGACGAGGTTCTGGTGACACTTTCCTCGCGCGGGTTGCGGAACGACGGGGTCGGCAACGGATCGCTTGCCGAGTCAGACAGCACTCTGCTCAGGTATTCGGCAAGGTCCTCATAAGTTTCGATTCCGGAGATGTAGGTGAGGACGTTTTCGACTGCCCCGGAAGGCGCACCTGGAAAGAAGATACTGCGGCTCGCATGTGGGTAGCCGTAGCCGGAGGCAACTCCCTTCTCGACGAGAATAGGCGCGACGATCGCGATTCCCCAGTCGATCGGCCATCGCGAAGCGGCATAGGCTCGGCCCAACCGCGCCACTAAATGCGACAGACGCAGGCCACGGAAATCCGGGCGGATCCAGTGCGCGCCGGCGCACAGCACGATGCCGGAGATCGATTGCGCCGCTGAGGCTGTAACCACGCAGCGCTGACCTTCATCGCGCCCGCCGTACAGCATTAAACGGGCCTCCTGCTTCAAGCTCGTCTCGGGCCAGTAATGGATACGGCCCGCCTGCGTCAGCACGATATCGCCGTGGTCATTCTCACCTGAAATCCAATAGGCGTTTTCCGGCGTCAGCTCCGTGTATTGGGGATTGTACATTTTTACCAACGGAAACCAGGTTTGATTTGTAACTTCTTGCCTGTTGATATATTGCAGCTCGTCGAAATCGTGGCGCAGCCGCAGGCGGATGCCCAATTGCCGCGCCGCCTTGTCGCCTTCGAGCACAAAGCGCGCAAGCAACGGGGCGGGCCCGTATTTGATCGTCAGCGCATCCAGCAGGCGCAGGTTGTTCTCTGGAACGATGTTCGGGTAGATCAGGCTCATCGCGATGCTCCCTGTTTAGGAACGCAGTTGCCGGCAGGTCCGGGGCCCGGCGATCGCTAAGAAGTTGCTAGAATATTACCATCTTCAGGTAGAATGTCAACAATGAATTAGATAAAAGCAACTAAATGGCGATCATCATTACAAGATATTTGATAAATCTGGCTCGTTTTATCTAAACGGTACCTGACGTTAATTTGACGAATTATTGATGTCCACGTAGACAAGGGTCGCTCGCCGAACGAATGCGGACGCCCTGCTGACGCGTTCTGGACGAATCTGGGCCGCGGAGAGAGCTTTTCGGTTCTTCTCCCGCCGCCAAATCAAGCCTGATCGCAGTGGCCATCGCGGCAGCGGCGGCGGCGCGCCAAACGCGTACCGACCGGATACTCCGCGCGCTTGGTTTGAGACGCCGACGAGGCAAGGATGAATGCGAATATCGGACTGACGGCGGCCGACGGCTGGAACCATGACGGCTACCGCGCCGAGCCCAAACGCGGTGTAAAGGGCGGGCTCCTCGGACTCTCCCGATCTATATCCACCGCGCCGGCTACTGGTTCAATTGCGACCCCCGCGGTTCGGACGAGCTACGCTAGGCTCGCCTTGCGGTGCAGGCTGGACTACTTCAAACAGCACATTGGCTGGAACATCCCAACCCGGGGGCGCGAATGAGCAGCAAGGACGAATTGAAGCGAGCAGTGTGCGAAGCGGTGGACCGCCATGCCGACGCTATCATCGATCTCGGCGAAACCATCCTGCGCAACCCTGAGACCGGGTTCAACGAGGTCAAGACCGCCGCTCTGGTCGCCCAGCGGATGAATGCGCTCGGGCTGGCGCCGCGCACCGGCCTGGCGCTGACTGGGGTCAAGGGTGGTCTGTCGGGCCGCGCGCCGGGGCCGCGGCTTGCCCTGATCGGCGAACTCGACAGCCTGCGCACCTCGGAGCATCCGCTCGCCGATCCGGCGACCGGGGCGGCGCACAGCTGCGGCCACAACGCGCAGATCGCCGGGATGTTGGGTGCGGCGATGGCGCTGACCGACGCTAAGATCGCCGGCCACCTTGCCGGCGAGATCGTCTTTTTCGCGGTGCCGGCCGAGGAATTCATCGATGTCGAGGAGCGGCTCGGCCGCGTCGCCAAGGGCGAGATCGAATTCATGCTTGGCAAGCCCGAGCTCGTCGCCAAGGGCCATTTCGACGATGTCGACATGGCGATGATGATCCACACCGGCGCGCATGATTGGCTGAAGCCGCGCTCGGCGATCGCCGAATCGTCGAACGGGGCCGTGGTCAAGCAGATCCGTTTTCTCGGCCGGGCGGCGCATGCCGGCGGGGCGCCGCAACGCGGCATCAACGCGCTCAACGCGGCGATGATCGCGATGAATGCGATCGCTGCTCAGCGCGAGACCTTTTGGGAAAAGGACACGATCCGCATCCACCCGATCATCACCAAGGGCGGCGACGCGGTCAGCGTCGTCCCGGCCGAGGTGACGATGGAGACTTTCGTGCGCGGCGCCTCGCTCGAGGCCATCGTCGACGCCAACCGCAAGGTGGACCGCTGTCTGCGCGCGGGCGCGATGGCGATGGGGGCCGAAGTCGAGATCCACACGATCCCGGGCTATCTGCCGCAGCGCAATGACGTCAGGCTAGGGCGGATCTTCGGAGCCAATGTAGAGGCCATCTTCGGGCCGGACGAGTTCGCAATCGGCGGCCATCGCACCGGCTCGACCGATATGGGCGATCTGGCGCATTTGATGCCGGTCATCCACCCTTATGTCGTCGCCGCCGAAGGCCGAGCCCACGCCGCCGACTGGCATATCAACGAGCCGCAGCATGGCTATCTGACCCCGGCCAAGCTGTTGGCAATGACCGCGATCGACTTGCTTTATGGCGACGCCGCACCGGCCAAGGAAATCCTCGCCGATTTCGCGCCGGCGATGACCAAGGAAGCCTATCTCGCCTTCCAGCGCGGCCTGTTTAAAAAGGAGCGTTACGCCCCGCAGGGGGTCTGATCGACGTGTTCCGTCTGGGCGGATAAAGAATTGCCGGAAAAGTTTACAGGCCGAACGGCGCGCTCGGCATTTCGCCAAAAGATTCCGGTTGGTCCTGTCGACAATAAGCGCGATCGCCTCTAATTGAAATCGCTGACAGATCCCAGCTGGAGGGGGTTGTCGGCGGCGCTCACGGACCTGTCGAAAAAATTTACAAATGACTTGGTCTAGTTGCGGCAAGCCATTGAAATATCAAGATGGCATGAAAATTGCTCAGCTTCGGAGAAGGAGGATACTGAATGGCTTACACACTGTTAATCGCTGTGACGGTGTTGATGGGACTATCCGGCAGTGCATTTGCCGGCGTCCAAACTCCGGTCCCGGAACCCACCACCCTCGCGCTGCTTGCTGCCGGTTTCGGTGGGATGGCCGCCGTTAAATATTTCAGACGGAAGTAGCCGGCGGCTTTCCTAGCTGGTTATGGGGTTCCAGGCCTCTTGAGCAGCGCTGTTCCGGTGCTCGGCGCCTTCCTGTGCGCCGCAGCCGTTGAGATTATGCGCCCGTGGCGCCCGCTGGCCGCCTTCGCGCTGATGCGCTGGCTGAGTAATCTCGCGCTCTTTGTTCTGGCGATCGGTCTCAACTTTCTGCTGGTGCCGGTTATCGCGATCGCGGCGTTTGCGAGCTTCAACAGCGGGATGCCCTTGTGGGTGCAATTGCTGGTCGGCGTCCCGGCGCTGGACGCGTTGAGCTACGCGCTGCATCGAGCATTCCATGCCAGCCCTATTCTCTGGCGTTTCCACGCGCTGCACCATTCCGACCCGGAACTCGATGTCTCCACCACCGTTCGGCATCACCCAGGCGAAGCGCTGTTGATGGGACTCGCCGTCGGTATTCTCGCTGGCGCGGTCGGACTGTCGCCCTTCGTGATTGGGCTCTACGCATCGCTCAATCTCATCGTGCAGTTCTTCGCGCATGCGAATGTCGGCTTACCCACCCGTCTCGCGAATACTCTGGCTTGGCTGGTAGTCACACCGGTATTGCATCGAGTGCATCATTCCCGTCACCCCACTGACGTTGCCACCAATTATGGTTTGGTGTTCTCGGTGTGGGACCGGCTGCTCGGCACTTATCGCAGCGAACCCGAATACGGCGAGGACGCAATCGAGTTCGGCATCGATCGCCTGCGCGAGCCATATTTTCAGCGGCTCGACCGGATGCTATGGCTGCCGTTCTTGGTCCGCGAAAACATATAGGGATCGTCGACTGCGCACTTTGAGGCGGTAGCGCGTTCCACCGGCAGCATCCGATCCCGTCGACCAACTCCCGCTTTGGAACTTGTGCCTGCGGACTGGGCGTTGCATTGATTCACAATCGAGCCCCGATGTGCGCGAAGGTGAGGACGATGCAAAGCCAGTGGTCGGATGCGGAGGCCGAGCGGTTGGTCGATGACTACGCAGGTCGGGCCGTCGGGCGCGATCTCGCGCTGCGCGTCTATACCTCGCGCCTGCTCGGCCGAGACCCGAAGCTCGTGTTGCACGGGGGTGGCAACACCTCGGTCAAAACCGTCGTCAAAGACCTGCTTGACGAGGAGGCCGAGGTGCTTTGCGTCAAGGGCAGCGGCTGGGACATGGCGGCGATCGAGCCGGCCGGACTCCCGGCGGTGCGGCTCGCCCCGCTGGGCAAATTACGCGCCCGCGAGACCTTGTCGGACGAGGAGATGGTGCGGGTCCAGCGCGCCAATCTGATCGACCCCGGCGCGCCCAACCCGTCGGTCGAGACCTTATTGCACGCCTTTCTGCCGCACAAATACGTCGACCACACGCATTCGACCGCAGTGTTGAGCCTCGCCGACCAGCCGGACGCGGCCGAACGGTGCGCAGATCTCTACGGACAGCGGATGGGGCTCGTGCCCTACATCATGCCGGGCTTCCTGTTGGCCAAGGCGGCGGCGGAAATCTTCGAGACCGATCCTACGGTCGAGGGGTTGGTGCTGTTGAAGCATGGCATCTTCACCTTTGGCGAGAACGCGCGCGAGGCCTATGAGCGCATGATCGCCGCGGTCTCGCTGGCCGAAGAGAGCCTGGCGCGGCACCGCAAGAGTGTGTTTGCGCCCGCCAGCCTACCCGCCGCGATTGCCAGTGCAGCCGAGGTTGCGCCGATCCTGCGCGGCGCCTGCGCCATCCCCTCGCCAACCGATTCCGGCGCCTATAAGCGCTTCATCCTCGATTTCCGCACCGGCCCGGCGGTGCTCGACTACGTCAACGGCGCCGAGCTCCGGCGCTATGGCCAGGCCGGCGTCGCCACCCCCGACCACACGATCCGCACCAAGAGCTATCCGCTGATCGTGCCCCCGCCCGAGGCCGGCCGTCTCGACCGGTTCAAGACTGCGCTGCACGAGGCGGTCGATCGTTTCGCCGGCGACTACCGTGCCTATTTCGCCCGCCACAACGCGCGCCAGGCGGTGTCGAAGCGCGAGCTCGACCCGATGCCGCGGGTCGTCCTGGTGCCGGGGCTCGGCATCTTCGGGCTCGGCGGCAATGCCAGGGATGCCCGAGTCGCCGCGGACCTCGCTCTCTCGACGATCGAGACCGTGACCGACGCCGAGGCGATCGGCCGGTTCGAATCGGTCAGCGAGGCCGATCTCTTCGACATCGAATACTGGTCGCTCGAACAAGCCAAACTCGGCCAAGCCGCCGAAAAGGCGCTCGCCGGCCAGATCGCGGTGGTGACCGGCGGCGCCGGCACCATCGGCTTCGCCACAGCGCGCACGATGGTCGATGCCGGGGCCGAGGTGGCGTTGCTCGACATAAACGGCAAAGCGGCCGAGGCGGCTGCCAAAAAGCTCGGTGGGGCGGCGCTGGGCCTCGCCTGCGACGTGACCGCGCCCGTCTCGGTTCGCGCGGCATTCGACCGGGTCGCCGAACAGTTCGGCGGCGTCGACATCGTCGTCTCCAATGCCGGCGCCGCCTGGCAGGGTCGCATCGGCGAGGTCGACGACGCCGTGCTGCGCCGAAGCTTCGAATTGAATTTCTTCGCCCATCAGACCGTCGCGCAGAACGCCGTCCGGATTATGCTCGCGCAAGGGACCGGCGGCTGTCTGCTGTTCAATGTGTCGAAGCAGGCGGTCAACCCCGGCCCCAATTTCGGCCCCTACGGCCTACCAAAGGCCGCGACCCTCGCCCTTGTGCGGCAATACGCGCTCGATTACGGCGCCGAAGGCATCCGCGCCAACGCCGTTAACGCCGACCGCATCCGGAGCGGCCTGTTGTCACCGGAAATGATTGTCGCCCGCGCCCAGGCTCGCGGCGTCAGCGAGGCCGACTACATGGCCGGCAACCTGCTTGGTCGCGAGGTCGCGGCCGACGATGTTGCCCAAGCTTTCCTGCACCACGCCCTGGCGCTCAAGACCACCGCCGACGTCACCACGGTCGACGGCGGCAACATCGCCGCGGCGCTGCGCTGAGCCGCAGGGGAGGATCAGGGTATGGGCGCCACGCCGAATTACGTCGTCATCGACCCCGGCACCGGCAAAATCGACCGCCAAATCTTCAGCGAGCAGGCGATCTACGACGACGAGATGGAGAAGATCTTCGGGCGCGCCTGGCTGATGATCGGGCACGAGAGCCTAGTGCCCGCGGCCGACGATTTCTTCCACACCTACATGGGCGAGGACTCGGTCATCCTAACCCGCGATGGGGAGGGCCGGCTCCACGCGCTCCTAAACATGTGCCGCCACCGCGGCAACCGCGTGTGCCGCGTTGACGACGGCAACGCCAAGCGCTTCATGTGCACCTATCACGGCTGGACCTACCGCAACGACGGCGCGCTCGAGCACGTCCCCGGCGAGGCCGAGGCCTATTACGACGCACTTGACCGGCCGTCGCTCGGTCTGATCGAGGCCCGCGTCGAGACCTACGCAGGAATCATCTTCGCGACTTGGGCCAAGGACGCCCCGAGCCTCGAGGCCTATCTGGGCGACGCGCGCTGGTATCTCGACACCGTGTTCAATCGGCGCGACGGCGGCATGCAGGCGCTCGGCCCGATGAAGTGGCTCGAGCCGGTCAACTGGAAGACCATGGCGGACAATTGTTCGGACAATTACCACGTCCCGACCAGTCATCTCTCCAGCGCTCGGGTCCAGAGCCGCTTCCTCGGCCGCCCGCGGCTGTCGCATGAGGACCAATTCGAGAGCCCCAACAAGCACGCCTTTGTCAACGGGCACTCGATCACCTTCCGCGACGCGGACGACAACGCCCCCCGCTACGTGCACGGCATGTCGAGCGACACGTTCCGGCTGTTCCAGGAATACCACGATACGACGATGCCCGAGGTCGAGCGGCGGCTCGGCACGCTTCGCGCGCGCCGGGTACAGCTCGGCAACCATTCGATCTTCCCGAACGGGATCCTCGGGCTCCGGCTGGCCCTGCCGCGCGGCCCGCTGAAGACGGAGTTCTGGCATTTCGTGCTGGTGGACCGGGATATGCCCGAGGAGATTAAGCGCGCGGTCCGCATCGGCAGCCAGGCCAACAACGGTGCGGCGGGCATGTTCGAGCAGGACGACGTCGATAACTGGCGGCAGGTGACCGCCGCGAGCACGAGCCGCCTTGGGCGCCGCCACCCGCAAGATCTGTCAATGGGTCTCGGGCACGCCGGGCCGCATCCGGATTATCCCGGGCTCGTCTCCGAGCGGTACATCTCGGAGAACAACCAGCGCCTCTTTTATCGGCGCTGGGAAGAGTTCATGAACGCGCAGAGCTGGGCCGACATCCCGCTCGACCCGATCAACGCCTGCTTCGACGGCACCGCGACCATGCAGGGCTAGCTGTCGTTGCCATCAACTTTGTTTGCGGAGCCGAGAATGGTGTCTCTCCTTGGAGCCCTCCCCCTCGATGGGGGAGGGTTGGGAGGGGGTGATGCTTCCCGCCCCGCAAGTCGAGAAATGAACAAGCATCCGGTCGACGGCGCACCTGCGCGCGCGCACTTTACGACAGAATATGACCGAGGCGGAACGGCGGGTCTGGCAAATCCTGCGGTCGGAACAAATCAAGGGGTACAAGTTCCGCCGCCAAGTGCCTATCGGCCGCTACATTGCCGATTTTGTGTGCCACGAGGCCCGGTTGATCGTGGAAGTCGACGGCGGCCAACACGGTCGCTCGTCGCCCCCGGAGGCCAAGCGAAGTGAGTTCCAGCAAAACGAAGGCTATCGCATTTTTCGGTTTTGGAACAACGAGGTCCTATCAAGTCTCGACGGGGTCCATCAGACGATCGCTGAGGAATTGCGCCGCATCACCCCCACCCGAACCCTCCCCCATCAAGGGGGGAGGGCTTGACCATCTGCTTCCACACCGAGGGGGGGCTGGAGTGGAGGTGACGCGCGCCAAGGCGACGGGGGCGGATCGGTGAAAACCAAGCGCGCGCAAGAGGCCGCGGCCTCCCCGCTCGCGCTGACAGCGCCGCAGGCGCTGTGGCTGGAGCTGATGCAATTCTACATCCGCGAGGCTTGGCTGCTCGACGAGCGCAATCTCAAGGAGTGGCTCGATCTCTTCACCGACGATGTCCTCTACTTCATGCCCCGCCGCAAGAACGTCCCGCGCCGGGAGGCGCACCGCGAACTCACGCCACTCGGCGATCTGGCGATCCTCGAGGAGGACAAGCGCTATCTCGAGATGCGGGTGGCCCGGCTCGACACCGGGATGGCCTGGGCCGAGGACCCGCCGTCGCGCACCCGTCACCTGATCGGCAATCTCGAGGCCGCACCGCTAGAAAACGGCGAGGTCGAGGCCAGGACCGCGTTTCTGGTGTACCGTTCGCATCTGGAGACCGACCACCAGCTTCTCTCCGGTTACCGTGAGGATGTTCTGCGGAAAGTGAACGGTGCCTGGAAGGTCGCGAAGCGCACGATCGTCCTCGACGCCAACGTGCTCCTCGACAAGAACCTCAGCGTCTTCCTCTAGGGTCAACCCCTCTTTCTGTCTTCATCGTCGCACCCAATCCCGCGACTGAAGTAGCGGGCTAGTCATCCGCGATCGGGCGTCGGTCCGGTACAGGACAGCGGCCGTCTCGGCGGGATGCGGTCGGCATGCCGACGCCTTCTCAGGCTGATTGCGCTCAGCTGATCTTGATATCTAACCAGCCAGTCATTAGTATTCTAATAACTGACCGGGAGGTAACTTGTGAGCAGTGATCCTACCGAGCGGGCGTCGCGCTGGCGGCGCCGGAAGGAGGCGCGGCCGAAGGAGATTCTCGCCGCCGCGCTCGCGTTGTTTGCCGAGCGCGGCTTTGCTGCGGCCCGGCTCGACGATGTGGCGCTCCGCGCCGGGGTCACCAAGGGCACGCTATATCTCTATTTTCCGAACAAGGAGGAGCTGTTCGAGGCGGTGGTCCGGCAGGCGCTGGTGCCCAACCTCGAACGGGGTGAGGCATTGCTGGACGAGGCCGACGAGCCGGCGGCGCTGCTGTTGGAACGCTTGATGCGCAGCTGGGCCGAACTGGCACTATCGCCGGCCGGAGCGATCCCGAAGATCATCATTTCCGAAGCAGGCAATTTCCCTGAGCTAGCGCGCTTCTACCGCGAGGAGGTCGTCGATCGTGGCATCGGGTTGATGCGCCGCGTGCTGCGCCTCGGCATCGAGCGCGGCGAGTTTCGCGCCCTCGACGATCTCGACAACGCGGTTCGCTGCATCTGCGCGCCGCTGCTGCTCGCGATCCTATGGCGCCATTCGCTCGGCCGCCATGACGAGGTGGACCGCTTCAACCCGGAGGCGATCTGCGAGATGCAACTCAAACTGCTGCTGGACGGGCTGGCGCTCCGGCCGGCGGCGCCCGTTGTCCAAAGAACCGAGCGGACCGCAACACCGGGTGCCGGCGCCGGTCGCGACCCCCCGCCCGCCCGTCCTGCGCAAGGCACCAGGGTTAGCGAGGGGACAATCAGAAAGCAGGCCGCGCAATGAGCCTAACCGGGGCGAAGCCGGAAACTCAAGCCGAGCGGCAAGAACCGGCGGAGCGCCTCATCGAAGCGCGCCGGCCGGACGACCGCCTGGCGCCGACCCCGTCCGCGCGGGCCTCGGCACGGCCGCGCGGACGACGGCGCTGGTGGCTGATCGCGCTGATCGCGATCCTCGTGATCGGTGCCATCGGCGGTGGCGCGGACTGGTGGCTCTATGCGCGCAACTGGGTCAGCACCGACGACGCCTTCATCGACACCCACACCGTGCAGGTCAGCGCGCAGGTCGCCGGCCGGGTCAAGACGGTACTGGCCAATGACAATCAGGAAGTCCATGCCGGCCAGCCGCTCGTCGAGCTTGATTCGGCCGACTTCCAAGCAGCCCTTTCCCAGGCGCTGGCCAACCACGAGAGCGCGCAAGGGCAATTGGCACAGGCCAAGGCGCAGCTGCCGGTCGCGCAAGCCAATCTCGATCAGGCGCGGGCTCAAGTCGCGGTCGCCCAGGCGGCCGCCACGAATGCCGACATCAACCTCAAACGCGATCAGATGCTGGAGCAAATGGGCGGGCTGGCCGTCTCCCACCAACAGCTCGACAATGACACCGCGACGGAGCGGAGCGACGCCGCCAATCTTGCCGCCACGCAGAAAAAGGTCGCTGCGAGCGAGGCTCAACTGGCACTTAATAAAACGCAGATCGAGACGGCCGAAGCGGGCGTGCGCGCCGCAGCGGCCCAGGTCGAGCAGGCGCGCCTCAACCTGTCCTATACCGTCATCCGCGCACCTGAGACGGGCCACATCACCAACAAGAGCGTGGCGCTCGGCAACTATGTTCAGGTCGGTCAGGCACTGATGGCGCTGGTCCCCGACCAAGTGTGGGTCACCGCCAATTACAAGGAAACCGAGATCGGCGAGATGCGGACCGGCGATCCGGTCGACATCTATGTCGACGCCTATCCGGGTCATGTCTTCCACGGCCAGGTGCAGAGCTTCCAGGCCGGCAGCGGTGCTGCGTTCTCATTGTTGCCGCCGGAAAACGCGACCGGCAATTACGTCAAGGTCGTCCAACGGGTCCCGGTCAAGATCGTGTTCGACGGCGACCCCACCGCGCATTGGCTGCTCGGGCCGGGCATGTCGGTCGAGCCCTATGTGAGAATCAGATGAACGCGATTGCCGAGGCAACAGGCGGAGGCTCCCGCCCGACAATGGCGGGCAGCGTTTCACCGTGGCTCATTGCGCCGACGGTCGGGCTGGCGGCATTCATGGAAGTGCTCGACATCTCGATCGTCAACGTGTCACTGCAGCATGTCGCCGGCAGCATGGCCGCGACACCGGACGAAGCTACCTGGATCTTGACCGCCTATCTCGTCACCAACGCGGTCGTCCTGCCCATCAGCGGATGGCTGTCGGAGACGTTCGGCCGCAAGCGCTATTTTCTCGGCTCGATCATCGGCTTCAGCATCACCTCGCTGTTCTGCGGTCTAGCGCCGACCCTATCGCTGCTGATCATTGCGCGCGGCTTGCAGGGCATCGCCGGCGGCGGCTTGCAGCCGACTGCGCAGGCCTACCTCGCCGACGCGTTTCCGCCCGAACGGCGTGGCCACGCGTTCGCGATGTACGGCCTCGCCGTCGTGTTTGCGCCGGCGATCGGCCCGACCGTCGGCGGCTGGATCACTGACAATTGGAACTGGCGCTGGGTGTTTCTGATCAACGTACCGGTCGGCATCGTGGTCAGCGCGCTGGCGATGCTCATCCTCGCCGATCCGCCGGGGGAGATTGCCGCCAGACGGCCGCGGTCGGCGCAGGGCCTGCGACTGGACTATATCGGCCTCGCCCTGCTGGTGATCGGCATGTTTGCGTTGCAGTTCGTGCTCGACAAGGGCCAGGAGGACGACTGGTTCGGTTCCGCGCTGATCACCGATCTGGTCGTAACCGCGGCCGTTGCGCTTGTCGCTTTTGTCGTCTGGGAGTTGCGCCGCGCCACCCGATCGTCGACCTGCACCTGTTCCGCGACCGCGCCTTCGCCTCAGGCAACCTGCTGATGTTCATGCTCGGTTTCGCGCTGATGGGGACGACGGTAGTGCTGCCGCTGTTCGTCCAGACGCTGCTCGGCTACACCGCCGAGCAGGCCGGCATGGTGCTGTCGCCGGGCGGTTTTGCGACGATGTTGATGATGCCGGCGGCCGGGGCATTGTCCGGGCGGATCGACGCGAGACTGCTCATCACGGTCGGGTTGATCGGCACCGCGATCGCGATGTTCCACTTGTCCGGCTTCGACCTGAACGTCGATTTTTCGACGCTCGCCTGGGCGCGGGTCTATCAGTCCCTGGGGTTGGCGCTGCTGTTCATCCCGATCAACACCGCCGCCTATCAGGGCATCACGGCCGAGAAGAATGCCAACGCCTCGGCAATCATCAACATGATGCGCAACCTTGGCGGCAGCGTCGGCATCGCGATCCTGAGTACCTATATTGCGCGACGCCAGCAGGCGAACCAGGTCACGCTGATCCGACACGTGACCCCCTACAGCTTTCAGACCAACCAGATGCTGAAGCAACTGCAGCAGGCCTTCGTCGCGGCGCACGGCAGCGCGGGCGGCGCATTGCATCAGGCGCAGGCGGAGCTCTACGCGATCGTGCAGCAGCAGGCGGCGGTGCTGTCTTATCTCGACGCGTTCTGGCTGGTCGGCGCCGTGCTAGTCGCCATGATCCCGCTGGTGCTGCTGCTCCGAAAGCCGGTACCCGCCGCCGCCCCGCCGTTGCATTGACGGCGAACGCCTTTCGCGAGATGTCGGCGCTGCCACCCCGGCACCAGACTGAGCCTCCAAAAAGGTTGCGCTTCCGCTGCGATCCAGGGTGCAGCGAACGGCCGGAGTCGGCACGCGAGGGTGTCGTCGGAGGAGCGGCGGAGGTCGGTCTTAACCCCGGACTCTCGAATTGCAATCGTCGGACTGATGGGTTTTGACCCTTGCCGGCGCTCTCAATACCCGCGCAGGAACGCGAGGACTTGGGCAATCCACTCGGCGGGCTTCTCGAAGGGCGGCCAGTGGCCGCAATTGTTGAGCAGGACCAGGCGCGAGTCGGCGATGTGGTTGAGGATCGCAATCGAGACCTCGAAGGGCACCATCCGGTCGTAGCGGCCGTGGATCAACAGGACCGGCGCCTGGATGTCCGCGAGGTCGGGGGTGTAATCGTGCGGCAGACTGACCGATTGCCGGCGCGCCTCGGTGAACTCGGGCGACCAGGTGTGCGCGCGGTGGATGTAGTCCACCAGCTCGTCGGTCACCAGGCTCTCGTCGTCGATGTGCACGCGCAGGTAGCGGCGGATGTTCTCATGGCTCGGATCGGCGATGGCCTGCTGGGTGGCGCGGCTGCCCTCGGACGGGCGATTGGCCATCAGATAGCGGTCGCCGCCGGTGCCGATATGCGAGCCGCCCATCACGAATTTCTCGACCCGCTCGGGATAGCTGATGGCCGCCACCATCGCCGACTGCCCGCCCTGCGAATTGCCGACCCAGCGTGCCCGCGCGATGCCGAGAGTGTCGAGGAGCGCCACCGCGGTCCGCGCCTGGACCGCGTGCAACCCCTCGCGATAGACGATCGGACCCGTCTTCGAAAAGTTCGGCAAGTCCATCAGGATGCAGCGGAAATGCTGCGACAGCGCGCCGACTACCTTGTGGAACGTGATCCACGCGGTGGTGCCGGGACCGTAGGAGTGGAGGAACAGCACCGGCTCGCCCGCGCCGACATCGTGGTAGTGTACATTCATGCCGCCGGCCGTGATGGTCTTGGCGGTGCCCGCCTCGGTGAGGCCATTCGACGCGATGAACGGCATCTCTTCCTCCCTGTGGCCATCTACCGTGAGACGCTATCGGCCTGGATAACTCACTGCGAGGCCGGCGCGGACGTCTTGCTGGATGCCGTATTGCGGGAAGGGATAGCGCAGGCCGTTCTTGGCGAGCGCCTCCATGCCGGCGATCGCCTTGGTGAGGTAGTCAGGCGGCAGGGCCATCAGCATTTCGTCGTCGAGCACTCCGCCATAGCGGCGCTCGGCAAAGCACGGGATCGACAGGCTAGGTTCGCGGGTTTTGAGCGCGCGGCCCCAGGAATCGGCGCAGGCCGAACTCGCCGACCACGCTCCAGTCGAAGCGCTTGTAGCCGGCCCATTGCAGCCCGTTGATGAAATAGATCATCGCCCCCGGGGTCGCGTAAAACAGCGCGATGTCGGGCGGGTCGAGCCGGCCCGACGTGAGCGGCGCCACAGCCACTGCCTCGAAGCGGCCGTCGGGCACGCATTCCATTGCCGCCTGGTGGGCACTGGCGTCGTCGGGCGAGCTGTACCACACGCCCACCATGTGCTGACCCGAATACCAGGTGTCATTCTTGGCGAGGCCGAGCCCGACCACCGCCCGGCACTGGGCTCCGACCAGATCTTCACTGGTCAGGCCCACGGTCCAGCCGAGGCGCGCGGCCTGGGCCACGATCTGGTCGAGCGTGTGCACGGCTTTCGGCCGGCGGATCTTCGGGATCGCCTCCATCTCCTCGCTGCGCTCGAACAGTTTCATGCCGAACGGGATCGAACGCAGCTTCAACAGGCGCTCCAAATCGGCGACGAGCTTGGTCCAGTCTGTTGTCATATCTGTATTCCTGCACGGGTCTTTGGCGTCGTTGCCGGCTGCCGTCGTCATCATTTAGCACACTTTACCTCCGCAGAGGCCTTTGGGCGGCCCGAGCGGGTCGCGAGCGCAAGGACCTATCCCGGGCCGCGCTCCTGCTCAATTTTTGTGCGATGCATTCTAGCTAGTCATTATCCATTGCTTTAAAGCAAGAATTTTTCTGTTGCGATGCAGCATTACTCGGAGATAATTACCGCAGGCAGGGATAAGAGGTCCGGACATGACCGACACATTGTTTACGCACCAGAAAGCGAATGCTCCCGAGGCCCGGTACGCTGAGGACGGCCTGCGGGCCTTTTTCGCCTACCGCGACATGGGGATCATCGACGCAACCCACGGCAGATTGCGCGTCCAGCTAGTTCGCGCCGCGCGCAAGGCCTCGGAGGCCAAGGGCGGCACCGGCTTTCATATGCACACTGCCGATGTGCATGTCGTCTACATGGTCCGCGGCTGGGCCAAGTTCGACTATGACGGTGTCGACACTCTCGTCGAGGCCGGCGATTGCGTGCACCAGCGGCCCGGTATCGTCCACAATCTTTATGACTGGTCGGACGATATGGAGTTCATGGAAATCATCGCCCCGGCCGATTTCGTGACAACCGAGATCACGCAACCGGCCGTGGTCGCCGCACGCTAGCGGCCAGGGCACTCCCCACCAGCGGACGCGCCTCAGTCGCTGGCGTAGACGACGCTTCTGAGCATCGGATAGATAAAGCTGCTCCAGCGGCGTCCGTTGAAGACGCCGTAGTGGCCGACGCCGGTCTGCACATGATGGCGCTTCATGTAGGGCCGTAGACCGGTGCAGAGCTCCTGGGCGGCGAGCGTTTGACCGACCGCGCAGATGTCGTCGCGTTCGCCTTCGACCGTGAACAGCGCCGTGCGGCGGATGGCCTGCGGATCGATGCGCCGTCCCCGCCATTCGAGTTTGCCTAAGGGCAGAGTGTGCTCCTGGAATACCCTTTGTACGGTCTGCAGATAGAATTCGGCCGGCAGATCCATAACCGCCAGGTATTCGTCATAAAATTTGCGGATCGCCGCCGCCTTTTCCCCTTCGCCATTGGCGATATGGCAGAACAGGTCCATCTGCGCCTTAACGTGCCGGTCAAGGTTCATGCTCATAAACGCGGCAAGCTGGGTGAAACCGGGATAGACGCGCCGCCAAGCGCCGTTATAGCGCCATGGGACGGTATCGATCAGGTGGCGCTCGAACCAGCCGATGGGCCGGCTCGTTGCCAGCCGATTGACCTCCGTCGGGTTGACCCGGGTGTCGATCGGGCCAGCCATCAGGGTCATGCTGCGCGGCTGCGCCGGATGACTGTCTTCGGCCATAATAGCGACCGCCGCCAGTGCGGCGACGCAGGGCTGGCAGACCGCGACGATATGCGCGCCGGGGCCCAGCACTTCGAGGAAAGTAATAACGTGTTCGATGAAGTCGTCGAAATCAAAGCTGCCGTGTTGCAGCCCGATGTCGCGAGCATTGTGCCAATCAGTGATATAGACGTCGTGCTCGGAGAGCATCGTGCGCACCGTGCCGCGCAACAGTGTGGCAAAATGTCCTGACATCGGCGCCACCAGCAGCACTCGCGGCTGCGGCGCCGGAGTGTCTTTCTCAAACCGCAGCAGGGTGCAGAACGGCGTCCAATGAACCGCAACCTCGCGCACTGCGACCGGCTGGCCGGCGACCTCGACCTGGTCGATGCCAAAGGCCGGGCGGCGGTGGCTCAACCCGGTGCGCGCGATCAGTTCATAGAGGGCATGGAAAGCCCGATGCACCACGTTGCGGGAAATTCCGGGCATCGGGTGCGTCAGCCCCGCTGCAGCAATATTAGCCAAGGAGCGCAGTGGCGCGACCGAGTCGGTGTAGGTTTGAAAATTCTGGTACATCATCCTGCGCCATCCGCTCTTCGGCCAAACTACACAAACTAGAGGATTTAATCGCTATGTGCGAGAAGGTTTGGCGCGGCGCGCGCGGGTGTGGGAGGATAGGCAGACGCCAGGTATCCCATGCCATGAAAGGAGCGCGGCGGTGGCCGAGGCCATATTGACGATCAGCAGCAAGAACTACTCCTCGTGGTCGCTGCGCGGCTGGCTGTTGTGCAAGATGGCGGGATTGGAATTCGTCGAGCAGGCGGTGCCGGTCGACGACCCGTCTAACCGCGCCGAGCTGTTGCTACTGTCGCCGTCGATCCTGGTGCCGTGCCTGACCCATGACGGAATCAGGGTGTGGGACACGCTGGCGATTGCCGAGTATCTCAATGAACTTAAGCCCAAAGCCGGATTGTTACCGGCAAAGCGCGCCGCGCGCGCCCGCTGCCGCTCGATCTGCGGCGAGATGCACTCCGGTTTCGGCAATTTACGCTCGGCCTTGCCGATGAACCTCAAGGCGCGCCACCCCGGCTTCAAGGTATGGGCGGGAGCGCAGGCCGATATCGACCGTATTGCGACGATCTGGCGCGAATGCTTTGCCGAGCATAGCGGGCCGTATTTGTTCGGGACTTTGACGATGGCCGACGCCATGTATGCGCCAGTCGTGACCCGCTTTCAGACTTACGACGTAAAACTCGATCACGACTGCAGCACCTATTGCGAGCGCATCATGGCGCTGCCCGACATAATCGCCTGGCGCGAGGCCGCGCTGGTCGAGCCCGACGAACTCGAAGAACTCGACATGGAGTTCTAAGCGCGACGTGTCGGTGACAACTGCCCTGTGCTGATGCGTGCCGTGCAGCCGGGATCACCCTATCCACGAGTTGGCGCGAGCAACCGTTTCTGCCTGGTCCGCGTCGCTTCCATGCTCAGCCACCCCTGCCCCGCTGTGTTAAAAGGATGTGCCCAGCTCTGAGGTCGGGCACAAATGATGACCGGCGCCAAGGGCGTCGTCCAGGGAGCAACTTTCGATGTCCAGCACCACGCCGCTATCCGGCCTCGTTGTGATCGAGATCGGTCAGAGTGTCGCTGCGCCTTATGCGGGCATGATCCTCGGCGAGCTCGGCGCCGAGGTAATCAAAGTCGAGAACCCGCGCACCGGCGACGCAGCCCGCGGCTGGGGCCCGCCCTTCGCAGAAGGTGCTGCAACCTGCTTTCACGCGGTCAACCGCGCGAAGCATGGCATCACCATCGACCTCGCCGATCCGGCCGAAGTCGAACAGTTGAAGGCGCTGATCCTCGGCCGCGCCGATGTGGTGCTTCACAATCTCAAATTCGGCGCGCTCGACCGTTACGGTCTGTCGGCTGAAGTGCTGACCGTCCGGAAGCCGAGCCTCGTCTATTGCAATCTTGGGGCGTTCGGCGCGGTCGGGCCGCTGCGTGAGCGGCCCGGCTACGATCCGCTGATGCAGGCCTATGGGGGGCTGATGAGCCTGATGGGCGAGGATGGGCGACCGCCGGTGCGAGTCGGCGTGTCAATCGTTGATCTGGCCACCGGGATGTGGTCGGTGATCGGCATTCTCGCGGCACTGCAGGAACGTGGGCGCACCGGTCGCGGCCGGGTGGTGGACACCTCCCTCTACGAGACAGCACTCGCTTGGATGACGATCCCGATCGCGGCCCATCTAGTCAATGGCGAGATCCCGACGCGCCAGGGATCTGGGGTCGACATGATCGTGCCTTATCAAGCCTTTGCGGCGGCGGACGGATACATCATGGTGGCGGCCGGCAACGACAATCTGTTTCGCCATCTTTGCTCGGCGATCGCCCGCCCCGACCTCGCCGAGGATCCGCGCTTTCGTACCAACAAGGACCGGGTGGTCAATCGCCAAGGCTTGATCCCTATCCTCGAAAATATCTTTGCGGCAGAGCCGATCGCGATTTGGGCGGCGCAACTCGATGCAGCGGGAATCCCGAACGGCCCGATGCAGACCGTCGACCAAGTGGTCGCAGATGCGCAGACCGCGGCCCTCGGCCTAATCCAGCGTTTCTCGGCGAGCTCCCCACACCGACCGTTGTCATTGGTGGGCCTGCCGCTGTCCTTCGACGGCATCCGCCCGCCCTTCGCGAAATCAGCGCCGTCGCTTGGAGAAGACAACCTCGAAATCCTCGGCGGCTGATGACAGTCTGCCGGCAAGGCATCCTCCCTGTCGTTTTTGGCGTGGCGCTAAGCGCGTGCTCCCCGCTGGGTTCGTCGGGATACTCGTCCGCAACTCCCGGCGCCGGCCCGAGCCCGAATAGCCGCGTACCCACGGTAGAAGTGCGCGAGCATCTGTCGGGACGGTTTATCGCGCTGGTCGGTCCGAAAGCACAGCATGCGCCGCCTTATCTCGGCACTCCGGGGACTAACTTTTATTGCCTGCGCAGCTTCGTCGATCGCAAAACCGGCGAGACTGCCGACCAGCTCTATGTTTCCGACAGCTATGATGGGGCCGAACGCAATTGGGACGCCGCACGTGACAATGCGGGGCGTGCGCAGGTCTTTATCCCGATCAGCCGCGAGGAAATCACTTGCAGCGGCGGCTGTTCCTATGCTGAGGAATTCGCCGCAAATATCCCTGAAAACGAGTTGCGGGCGAGCCCAAGGGGCTTGTCGGTGATCTTCACCGACCATGCCGGCGACGAGAAGACGATTAACCTGTCTGCTGACCAGATCGCGGCGCAGCTTGCCGCCGTCGATGCGCAGCAAAATGCGGCGCAGTCTCCCGCTGCGTCAGCCGAACCGCCGCTACCGGCGGCTCACCAACCGTAATAGGAGGCCTCGGCCCGCTCGATCCCATTCTGTAAATCGACGGAGCACGACAGCGGAGCCGGTTTAGTCAGGTCGACCGCTCCGGCGCAGCTCGGATCGTGCCGCGGGATCACCGCGCCTGCGAGCATCGCTTGGTGCGGCGAGGTCCTATGCAGCGACGCCACAGCCTGGACCGCGGCAAACAGCGCCACGAAGACGATCGCGACCACCCAGGCCGAGGCGATCATCCGCCAACCGCCCAAATAGCGCTCTGCAAATCCGCGCTCGCCCTCTTCCTCTATATATTCCGGCATAGCAAACACCCATACGCTCTTGCTGCACCGCAATATGTAGGCAAATGCCTCTGACCTTGATAGGTCACCCTCGACATGGCTGCCTTGCGCATCTCATATACGTGAATAACGATTATGCACCATTTTCATAATGGCCAATTTCCGCCGCGCTGTGGTCGCATTGTCGCTCAACCGCGCCGGGCCGTGCGCAGCACGTCTTCGCAAAGGATCAGGGCAAACCCGGCGAACAATGTGATCGCGGCGAAACGCGGCGCGGTTTGCCACCACGGCCGGGTTGCCGCCACAGTGACAATCCAGATGGCGAGCGCGGATGTAAACCGCGCGTCCTCGGCAAACAAGCCGAGAACCTCCCGCCCGATCAATTTGATCCGGCCCATCGAACCCGCTCCTCAAGCTGCTGGGGCGAGCGCGGCATGGCGACGGACGCGGCGAATTGCGCCAACACTGAGCAGGGCAATGACCAGAAAGCCGGCAATCAGCCCGAGCACCGACAGGTCACCGCCCGGCCACTGGACGCCGTAGCCTTCGCCGATCCAGAACGTGCCAAAGCTCGACAGCATGACGCCGACCGCAAATTTCAGCATGTTTTCCGGCACCCGCGCCAGCGGGCGGTGCAGCACCACACCGACTGCTGCCACCAGGATGGCTGCGGCCAGCGCGCCGACCGCTGCCGGGGCCAGGGCGCCGCCAACGGTGCCTACCGCGATGACGATGAACACTACTTCGATCCCCTCCAAGGTCACCGCCTTAAAGCTCGTCGCGATGCCAAGCGGGTCCCATCTGCGAGCTTCCCCGGGCGCGCCTCGCAAGGTCTCGGTTTGGCTCGCGTAATTGGCGCTCTCGTCGCGCAGCGCGATGACCCCGCCCGCGCGCAACACCGACTTGCGCAGCCACCGCATGCCGAAGAGCAGCAACAGGATGCCGATCGCGGTCTGCAGCGAGGCAAGCGGAAGCAGCCTCAGCCCCGCACCAAAGACGGCGACGAGCACCGTCAACAGCGCCGCCGCCAACGCCGCACCAAATAGCGCCGGCCGCCATCCGCGAATCGCGCCGACCGCTAGCACGATGGTCAGCGCCTCTACGCATTCTACCGACGAAGCCAAGAACGAGGCCAACAGAAGCGGGCCAGAATGCGCAACATTGATCATCGTTCTCGATACCGGACGGGGATCACACCGAGCAGAGATGGTGCGCTGCCCCGCCTCGACAAATGGGGCTAACATGCCGGTATGCCGCTGAGCGCTGGCCGTTGCCGGATCTCGGCCAATTGGAGGAGTAGTCGGGCGATGACCAACGAAGCTCACGGTAGCCTGATTCGCGATCAGTTCACCCGCCAGGCGACGCCGTTCAGCACCGCGACACCAATTACCGACGGCGGCGCGTTGAAGATGATCGTCGAGGCCGCCGCGCCGGCGCCGGACGACATATTGCTCGACGTCGCATGCGGCGGCGGGATCGTCGTCTGCGCCTTTGCTCCCCATGTGCACCATGCTACCGGCATCGACATGACGCCAGCGATGCTCGATCGCGCGCGCACCCTCGCGGCCGAACAACGGATCGCCAATGTCGCGTGGCGCGAGGGCGATGTCGCTTTTTTGCCCTGGCCCGAAGCATCATTTACGATCGTGGTGACCCGTTTTGCCGTGCACCACTTCCCCGACCCGTTCGCGGTATTGCGCGAGATGGTGCGGGTTTGCGCGCCAGGCGGCCGAATTGTCGTGGTCGACACCTGCGCTTCGGCCGACCCCGCCAAAGCCGCAGCGTTCAACCGGCTAGAAAAACTGCGCGATCCCTCACATGTTCGCGCGCTGCCGTTGGCCGAGTTGAAAGGTCTGTTCACCAGCGCCGGCCTCGCCGAGCCTCAAGCAAGCTTTTACGAGTTGCGCGACGAGGTGAAGAACTTGTTGGCCCGCTCGTTCCCTAACCCGGGCGACGAGGCCAAGGTCACCGAGATGTTCGTTGCCTCGGTCGCCGACGACCGCCTCGGCATCCCGGTGTGCCACGACGGCGACCGGCTCGAATACGCCTATCCGGTAGCGATCCTCGCCGCGCGGCGGAACTAGAAGGAAATAGCACACTCGCGGCAAACACGCTCGTTCCCCGTTGGATAAGGGACAATCGAGCGTGCGCTCTACGGCAAAAGATCCAATTGGACGCATCTACGACTTGCACACCTACCCGCGGAACGCGCGAGACTATGCATCGCTACAAAAGCTGGCTACTATCTCTCCGATCAACAACGGAGAGGACGAATGGCACAAACCTTTGAGACTTTCATAGATCAGGAGCGTGAGCGTCTTTCCAGAGAACGCGAGACGATCGTTGCCCAGCAGCAAGCGCTCGCGGAGCAGCTTGCCACGATCGGCCGGGAACTCTCGGCGATAAACGCTTACGAAGCAGCCAAGCAGGGCAAGGGACCATCTCAAATACGGCAGCGACGTGCCCCGCAAGGCCGCCGAGGGAGTAAGCGAAACGCGTTGCTTGGAATTATCAAGAGTAATCCCGGCGGGCTCACTCGAGGGGAGATCCTTGAAAAAATGGGGCTCAAGGGCGACAAGTCCGGCGCGATGTCGGTATCGAACGCTCTTACCGCTCTGTCCAAGGCCAACCAAGTCGTAAGGCGCGACGGGAGGTACATTGCTCACGAAGGTATGACGGCATAGGCCTCAGCAGGCATTTGTATCGCCCAGACGTCCAGGGACAACGCTGCGCCCTTTTTGAAGCACTCCGGAGATGCACCATCAGCGGTGTGCTCTGACAGGCGCTCTATATGCGTCTCTTCTGCCGCTTGGCGAATTTCTACGACCGCACCGGTGGTGAGCCCGGAATTGGGGCTAGGCCTCCGGTTGAGCACGCGCCGTTCTATCATACCAAACGAACCGAATGGTGATGACGAGGCCGCCACGGAATATCCACCGAAGGCGCAGGTTGTGCGAGGATGCAGCGAGAGCAAAAGACGCCGGCGGATCTGGCACGCGTTACGACGGCCTCCGAATCCAGCCCTCCGTCAGAGTTTGCGCCGCCGGTGCCTCCCGGTTGTCCCGACCTTCGCCGCGGTGTATCCTAGCTCTACAAATAGGAGATTGCACCAAGGGGTCGGCCGCCCCCAGGGAGCCGAGCAGAACGAAGAACCGTTGAGTGTCCCCGTAGCTCAGTAGGATAGAGCAACAGTTTCCTAAACTGTGGGTCGCGTGTTCGAGTTCACGCCGGGGACGCCATTTATTTCAATATGTCAGCGGAGCACCGACGACGACGAGTTCTCGAAACTAGGTTTTAAATAACGCTCCGGAACGGCGTATAAGTTGTGTGCGTCGGCGGTGGCAGCGGCTGCTCATCCGCAAAGCGGAGCAACTCGATTTCCAGTGCGGCGATGTGCGTGGCACACGTCGTCGTGCCGAAATACGGGTCATAGAGTTTGGTGACCTCCATTTCCTCACGCGCCTCTCTCGGCAAGCGCCCGATTTCGGAATAAACCGCCCTTGCAATCTCCCGGAAGGTCAACGAAGCGGTCGGTACCCGAGACGAACACTCGTCCGTCGGCGGCCTCGATGTCATCGACCGCCGCTTCGAGCAGGTGCGAGGCCGCACGGATCACCTTCTCCTTGAGCAGGCGCGCTGCCAACGTCGCCGCTCCTCCGGCCAGCACCGCGCTGCGGCTCGCATAGCTTCCGGTGCCGTGCGCGACGACGGCGCTGTCGCCCTGCAGGATTTGAATGTCCTCGATCCGGGCGCCGAGCTCGTCGGCAATCACCTGCGCGAGCGTGGTCTCAAGCCCTTGGCCGTGTGAGGCAACCCCGAAACTGCCGGTCACCGCCCCGGTTGAATCGAGGCGGATCGTGGCGGTTTCCGTTCCGGTGTTGATCGGCATCCCCGGTGCTGCCGAAATGCGAGACCCGATGCCGGTCAGTTCCGCGTAGGTGGCGATGCCGATGCCAACGAGCCGACCTTCGGCCCTTGCCTTCGCCTGTTCCTCGCGCAGCAGCTGGTAGCCGGCGGCCTGGCACGCGCTCGTCAGGCTGTCGACAAAGCCGGAACGGTCCCAGACGATGCCTGAGGCCACCCGGTAAGGGAGCTCGTCGGCTCGGATCAAGTTCCGCAGACGAAGTTGAACGGGATCGATCGCAAGACGCTGCGCCGCCATGTCGATCAGCCGCTCCATGACAAAGGTCGAGATTGGCCGGCCGACGCCGCGATACGGGCCGGTCGGGGTCTTGCAGGTTGCGACCGCCCGTACCTGTCCGCGATAGGTTGGCACCCGGTAGGGACCCGGCAGGAAACTCGCGACCTGGACGGGCTCGAGCGCGGCAGTCCACGGATAGATCGAATAGGCCCCGACATCGCCGATCACCTCGGCGACAAGCGCCAGAATGTGGCCGTCCCGATCAAGCCAGAGTTCGGCTTCAACGATTTCGTCGAAGCCATGGGTCGTCGAGGCGAGATCCTCCCATCGGCTGCCATTCCAGCGCACCGCGCGGCCGAGGTGACGGGCGAGCACCGAGACAATCATCTCCTCCGGATAGAGCGATGCCGCCGGCGTTGGTCGACAGATTGCCGCCGATCTGGCAGCTGCCCTCGGCGCCGAGGCTGAGCGGAAACAGCCGGCCCACCTCCGCCGCCACCTGGTGCAGAATTGGCCAGGATGCAGGCGGCCTCGACCGTCATCGTAAAGTTGACCGGGTCGATCGACGCGGATTCGGTTCATCCGCCGAGCGCGAGGACGATGTTGTCGCGGTCTTCGGGCGGAACCCCGCCGCCGACCAACCCGGTATTACCGCCCTGCGGCACGATCGCCAACCCCGCCTCGGCGCAGATCCACACCACCGCCGCGACCTCCGCGGTCGAAGCCGGCCGCACGACGAGCCGGTCGCACCACAATACAGCCGCCGCGCCTCGACCAGATACGGCTCCTGGTCGTGCGGGTCGGCGATCCAGCCCGAAGGGCCGACCGCCGTTTAATCCGTCGCAAGGTCTTCACGAGGTCCATCGATAAATTGTCCGGTTGTGCCGCAGGCATTTACAGTATGCCGAAATCAGAAGATTTACTGGGCTGATAGGGCAACCCGCCCGCAATCAAGAGACATAAGCACATGGCACAGAGTCAATGGGCTTGGACTGCGCTCGCGTTTGGCGCGGCGATGAGTCTGCTCGATCGGACGTCGGGCGGCAGGCCAGGGCAAAGAGTAGTGGCGCTGCGGGGCGGGCAGCCCGACGATTTGGCTCCGAGCACAGACGATAGCGATGGTGTTTCATTGCGCCAGCGCCGCGACGAGGCAGCAGTCGCCTCCATCTGCGGGACATTCGGGGACGCTGGGTTCAGATGCCCGTGCTTTGTCGTGTTGCCAAGGTGCCGCTGATTGCGCTGTTCGGCCTCCTGGTTTTTGCCGCGAACCGCGGCGCCGGCGCCGCCCCGCCCACGCTCACCACGCTGTTCAGCTTCGACGGCACCAACGGCAAAGAGCCTGAGGGTCTGATCATAGACGCGGCGGGCAACCTCTTCAGAACAACTTCCGTTGGCGGCAACGCCAACGGAAATTGTTCACACCTTGGCTGCGGGACCGTTTTCGAGTTGACGCCGCAACTCAGCGGCAGCTGGACCGAGACGGTGCTGTACCGGTTCTGCTCGCAAAGCAATTGCGCCGACGGGGCAAGCCCGCGTGCCGGTCTGATCGCCGACGCCGCCGGAAACCTGTTCGGTACGACAGCCGGCGGTGGCGCTCACGGCTATGGCGCGGTGTTCGAGATCGCCGAGACCGGCACTGGTTATGCGAGCACGCCGATCACATTGGTAAGCTTCACTGGCGGTTCTGACGGAGAAGGCCCGCAAGCCGGTCTGATCGCCGACGCTGCCGGCGACTTGTTCGGCACGACAAATACGAGCGGGGTAGAAGCGGGCACAGTGTTCGAGCTTGTGAAAGCGGCAGGAGGTTACGCGTTGACCACCCTGCTAGGCTTCAACGGCAACAACGGGGCAAACTTGCAAGCTGGTCTGATCGTCGACGCCGCCGAAAACCTTTTCGGCACAACGAGCCTCGCGGGACCGAACGGAAGTCGAGGGCACGGTGTTCGAGATTCCTAAGATCGGCGGCGGTTACGCCAGCGTGCCGACCACACTGGTAAGCTTCACTAGCAGCTCCGACGGGGCCGGCCCTGACACCGGTCTGGTCTTCGATGCCTCCGGCAACCTGTTCGGCAGGACGGCCGGCGGCGGGGCGAACCTTTCCGGTACGGTGTTCGAGCTGAGCGGGGCTGGGACGCCGCTGAGCCAGAACTCGCAGACGGCTGATTTCAACGCCGACCGCAAGTCCGACATCCTGTTGCGGAACACCAATGGCCAGGCGGCGATCTGGCTGATGAACGGCGCCACCCCGCTCACTGCCATGACCTTGGTCGGGGCCAACCCGGGGTCGAGCTGGCACGCCGTCGGGACCGGCGACTTCTATGGCAACGGCTATTCCGACATTCTGTGGCAGAACATCAGCACCGGCGAAGTCTATATTTGGGAGATCGACGGCACCAAAGTCATTGGCGGCGGCAGCCCCGGCAACCCTGGAACGAGCTGGCACGCGATCGGTGAATGACCCCTTTCGCCTCAGACACACCACAGATCGGCGAAGCGGGTGGCGACGACCTGCTCGTAAGGAACGTCGCCACGCAGGATCCCCATGTCGCGGGCGAACTGGTTCATGCCGGTGACAAACTCGCGCGAAATCGACGCATCGTAATAGGGCAGGTCGCGGCGGATCAGCTCGGCGATCAGCGCCGCCTCGGCCGGCGGGTATAGCTTGTGTCCGACTTCGGTGGCTCGGCCGGCATCGGCTTTGAGCGCCGTCTGGGTCTTGACCAGCGCGCGCACGGCCGCTGCCGCCACCTCGGATGAATGCTCGATCAGCCGGTCGGTCGTGGCCAGCGCCGACATCGTGTAGTTAAAGGCGGGCTTTGGCCCGTCGCCGCGGCGGACATCGAGGACGACCGTGCCGGCCCCGTCGCGCACCGCGACCTCGGCGCCCATGCCATTGGCCCAGAACCCGTCGATCAGGCCCTCTTCGAGCGCCTTGGCCGCACTGACCCCGAAATTGACAATCCCGGCTCCGGCGGTTCCCGGGACCGGGGCGATCGTGACCCGGTCGCGCTCGAGGTCGATCCCGGCTTCGATCAGTAAGCGGCGCAGCCCCATCTCGACCCAGGGTGCGGCGCCGATGCTGCGGCCCCTGACCACGCCGACGTCGCCGCGCCGGGCATCGAGATCGGCGCGCATGACCAGAAACCAGTACATGCCCTGGGCCTGGGCGCAGAGCAGCTTGACCCCCTCCCATTTGGGGAAGGCGGCCAGCGCCGAATGCGCCGAACCGCCGACGAAATCGATGTTGCCGTCGCGCAACTCACGATAGGCCCGGTCGACCGGAAACACCAGTTCGAGCGAAACGTCGAGCCCCTCCTCCTTGAAGAAGCCGAGCTCGACAGCGGCCACCGCCGGGAAATAGGAATTCGAGATCAGATCGGGCACCGCGAGCTTCATATGATCACCGGCGATTCGGGTTTCGCGACTATGGCACGAGCAGCATCAGCAATATCGCAACGGCGCAGGCGATCACGAAACAACTTTCAACGACCGGGATCGGCACGGTTGACCTCACGCGCTGCGTTCGATTTCGCCGGCGACGCGGTCAAGCGCCTCGGTGATTGCGTGCACTTGAGCCGCATCGAGCGGACCCTTGCCGAGCCGGATCGACAGCGCCTGCTCCAAATTGTGCAGCGCGCGCCGGATCTCCGGCGCCGGCCCGCCAGCGTATACCCGGCTGACTTCGGCCATGCGGCCGAGGATCGCGTCGACCAGCGCGCGATTGGCGGCGAGAAACGCGGTGCCCTCCTCGGTGATCGAATAGAGCTTGCGGGTCCCCTCGGCGATTTCGGGTCGCACGTAACCGAGCTCTTCGAGCAAGGTCAGGGTCGGGTAGATCACGCCCGGGCTCGGGCTGTACATGCCGCCGACTTGCTCCTCGATCGCCTTGATCAGCTCATAGCCGTGGCGCGGCTTCTCGGCGATCAGATGCAGCAGCACATAGCGCAAATCGCCGTGGTCGAAGACTCGGGCGACCCGTCCGCCCCGGCCCCCGCCGCGATGGCCGCCAAAGCGCCCGCCGCCGTGGCCGAAACCACTATGGGCATGCCGCCCCTCGCCGTGATCATGTGGATGTCTAAACATTCCGATATGCCTCATTTCGTTATATCGAGAGATAGATATATCTAGATCGAGTCGATTTCAAGCCCTTTGAAACTCCGACCCGCGTGATAAAATGGATTTCAACCGAACGAGGCGATGGCGATGAGCAGCGGCCACGATCACGGGCATGAGCGTGTCGATTGGAAAGTCCACGGCATCAAAGTCATCCCGGGCGACCAGCTCGATTCGAACACCGCTCAGACCCCGGGCATGGACCGCGCCGCAGCGATCAACTTTGCCCGGGTCGGCGCGCAAAAGATTTGGGCCGGGACGGTGAGGATCCATCCCAACGCCAAGACCGGCGCGCATCATCACGGTGCCCTCGAAAGTGTCATCTATGTCGTGAAAGGGCGGGCGCGGATGCGTTGGGGCGAGCATCTCGAATATGTCGCCGAGGCCGGTCCCGGCGATTTCATCTTTGTCCCGCCCTATGTGCCCCACCAGGAGATCAACGCGTCGACCGACGCACCGCTAGAATGCGTAGTGGTGCGCAGCGACAACGAGGCGGTCGTGGTCAATCTCGACATCGAGCCGGTCGAGCGCCCCGAACAGGTGCGCTGGGTCGATCCGATCCACCGCGAAAGCTGACCAATCAGGCTGAGGTCGGACCCGTTAGAGTCAGATGTGGATCTGTTCAAAATTCCTATTAAGCCCGATGGTGGCAACATGGTGAGCCGCGATCCCGGACAACCTTATTCTGGGAGCGTCGGCACTCTGACGCTCAGGTATGCTCGGGTTCGGCGATCGCGGCTGACCATGGCGACATCACGTCGGAAATGCCGTGGTTCAACCCGTCGGCGCCATGCATCACCAGGTTCGGGCAGGCGAAGCGCGCCGGATAGACGCCGTGCTCGACTAAGGTCGCACCGGGTTTCGCCATCAACGGCGCGACGATCGCCGACGGAAGGCGGCGGTCGACGCCGAACCGCTCGCCGCCGTTGACGTCGATGCGCGGGTGATGCGCCGCCTCCAGGGGGTCGATGGCGAAATCGACGACAAAGCTCGCCATCTGCAGAACCGCAGCGAGAATCCGCCTGCCGCCCGAGGCGCCGATCCCGAACCACGGCCGACCGTCGCGCGCAGCGACGACCGGGCACATATTGGTCAGCGCGCGCTTGCCCGGCATCATCGAATTCGGCCGCCCGGGCCGCGGGTCGAACCACATGACCCCGTTGTTCATTAAGATGCCCGTGCCGGGCAGCACATAGCGGCTGCCAAAGCTCGACAGCAGGGTGGTCGTCAGCGCGACGATCGTGCCTTCGCGGTCGGTTGCGGTAATGTGCGTGGTCGAGGTCGGCGCCACGGTTTCTACATCGCCGGCATGATCGAGCCGGTCGGCATAGGCGTCCCGCAGCGTCTCGATGACAGCAGCGAAATAGGCGGCGTCGGGCGATGCGCCGAAACGCTGCCGGGAGAGCTGCTCGAGAGCAAAGGCCAAGGTCGGGCCGGCGGTCATTCCGGGCGCCGACTGCAACACCGCGCCGCGATAGGGGATCGCTAACGCCGGCATGATCCGCGCCCGGCAGCCCGAGAGGTCCTCGCCCGACAGCACGCCGCCGGTGGCGCGCACATCGGCGGCGATCGAACGGGCGATGTCGCCCTCATAAAAATCGTCGGGGCCGGCCGTTGCGATCCTCTCCAGGGTATCGGCGAGGCGGCCCAGCGGCAGGTTCGTCCAGTCGCGTTCGGGCGGGCAGACCGGCGGCAGGCCGTCCGGCAGCCAGATCCGCCGGCTTTCGTCATAGAGGCGCAATTCCGCCGCCGCACCGGCAACCTTGACCGTGGTAAACCAGTCGACCGGCACGCCTTCGCGGGCCAGCGCCACGGCCGGGGCGACCAGCTCGCGCCACGGCATGCGCCCGAAGCGCTCGACCGCCGCCGCGTAGCCGCGCACCGAACTCGGGATCGCGAAAGCGAGCGGACCGTGGATGTTCCGGTCCCCCTCGACCTGTGGCCAGGTAAACAGCTCGGTCTTGGTCGCGCCGGTGAGCTTGTAGGCCGCCGGATCGAGGCCGCGCGGCGCCACCGGGCCGAAGTCGACAGCCTCGGCATGATCGGCGTCGGCGCGATGCACGACCATAAAACCGATCCCACCGAGCCCGCTGTTCCACGGCTCAACCGCGGCTAGCGCCAACGCCGTAGCGACGGCGGCATCGACCGCGGTGCCGCCAGCCGCCAGCACTTCGGCGCCGACCGAGGCGGCGGTGCGGCTCTGTGAGGCGACGATGCCGCCGCGCGACGAGGCGCCCGGTTTGCGGATCTCCCAGTTTTGTGTCAGGTGCATCCCGGTGCGCCGGCTATTCAGTGACGATCGCGTCGACGCGGGTCGGATAGAAAGCGTAGTAGCCGGCAATCCCGGCGACCTCGTCATAAGGCGTGGGATAGCCCCAGACTGCATTCTCGGACCGCCGGATCTCGCCGCCCGCCGGCGCCTCGATCGTCCAGTAAGACGCTTCGCCTTTGAACGGGCAGGTCGTGTGGTGCTGGGTCGGGTGCATCAGATCGAGACGCACGTCCTTTTCCGGAAAATAGTGCACGGGGCCGTGCCCGGTCTCCTCGACCCGCAAGGTCGCAGTGCTGTCGGCGACGGTCGTGCCGGCGAAGACGACTTTAACATGCCGCCGATCCGGCTTGAGGTCGACGCGGTGCTCGGGGCGGCTGACAAATCCGGGGGCTGGGTTTGGCATGGTGATTTCCTCGCAGGCTTATCGCTTTGCGGGCGCGGCATACGCCTCAAACGAGGCGATGCAGCTGGCGCGCAGCTGGGGAATGGTGATCGGACCGCATTCGATCGCCTCGCGTTTTTTGCGGAACGCCGGATTGCTGCGCAACATCGCCGAATACGCCTCGCTCTGACGAACATTTGCCTTGGCTTCGGGATTGTTGGTCGGCATCGCTTGAGCCATCGCGGTCCCGGCGAACGCGATCGTCAACAGAGCGGCAAATGCCACCGTTTGATACCGCTGCATTTTCTTTCCTCCTGTTCCCATATTAGTCGGCCATCGTCAGCCCGCCGCTGACGCTCAGCACTTGGCCGGTAACGTAATCCGATCGTGCGCTCAAGAAAAATACCACCGCTTGGGCGATTTCGATCGGCTGGGCGATCCGGCGGAACGGGATAGCGCGGGTCAGCGCTTCCTTCATGCGTTCCGGCTGACGCTGGAACAAAGGGGTGTCGGTCGGACCCGGACACACGCAATTGACGTTGATGCGGTAGCGCGCCATCTCGCGGGCTAGCGACTTGGTGAAGGCGATCAACCCGCCTTTGGCGGCGGCGTAGACGGTCTCGCCCGTACTGCCGACCCGGCCCGCATCGCTCGAGATGTTGACGATCTTGCCCGCTCTCGCTTCGACCATCGGCGGCAGCATCCCGCGGGTTAGCCTGATCGCCCCCATCAGATTGACAGCGATGACGCGGTCCCACATCTCTGGCGGATTTTCGAGAAAGGGCTGGATCTGGTCCCAACCGGCGGCATTGACCAGGCCGTCGACGCGCCCCGTCCGCTGATGCACCGCCGCGGCGAAATCGTCCACTGAGGCTTTGACGGTCAAATCTAGCGGCAGGTAGTCGATGGCGAGGCCATTGGCGACGCCCTCGGCCGCTGTCGAGCGGCCGCCTTCGGCATCGACATCGCCGACCAAGACCTTGGCGCCTTCGCCCGCCAACAGCAGCGCCGTCGCCCTGCCGATCCCTGAAGCTCCGCCGGTGACGATGATGGCTCGGTCTTGCAAATCCATCGCCGTCTCGCTCCGCCGATGCTCTTTCTCCCGGCGGCGGATGTTCCGCGCTGGCAGCGGCCGGTGTCAAGCCACGCCGAATGCGACCGCCCGGCGCCCGGCGACGGCGTTCCTCTCACGCAGCCGATCGAGGATGACGCGAGGCAGGCGATCGGCCGGCATATCGAGCCGCCGCGGTGACGATGCCATGCCGTCCACAAGGACGTAATCGCTCGCCCACTCTTCAAAGCCGAAATGGCCAAATACTTGCGGCAGGCTCGGTTGGTGGTCGCCATAAAAGCCGAGCACGGCGTTGTGTCCGCGCGGCCCCAGGCCTTCCGCCAAGATCCGGAGCATCTCGTCGGACCGGGCCAACCCATCGAGGTAACGCAAGAATTGCCCGCCTTGCGGCAGGCCGGCCGTGTCGAAGCGCTGCCGCAGATCGGGATCGATCTGTGGTCCAGCTTCGAACCAAGGGCCATGATTACCCATCGTGATGACGAAGATGAAGGTTCGCGGTCCCACCTCTTCGAGGACGCGCAACACCTGATGAGCGAGATCGGGGTCAGAGCGGTAGGGCGGCCGGCGCGATCCACCCAGGCTTTCGCGGCCGAGAAAGTCCTCGAAGCCAAGCGCCTTCAGGGTCAGATCGCGGCGGAAAAAGCCACGATCGAACGGATGAAGGCACACGGTGCGATAGCCTTCGTTGCGCAGGCGCCAGGCGAGCGAGGCGACAGGGGCGCGGGCGAAGGCATGATAGGGGTTGAAGCGGTCATAGCCGAGATCCCGCTCGGGGATGCCGGTCAGCACCGCGAATTCGGCGCGCATCGTGTTGGCGCCCCAGCCCGCGACTTCGAGCCGGCCGAAAGTCGCGCCGTGGCGAAGGCAGTCGTCAAAGCCCGGCAGCAGGTCTGGGGGTACGCATGGCGACACCCGGCGCGCATCAAAGAACGATTCGCACTGCACCATCACCAGAGGCACTGCAGCCGCAGCGCTAACCAGCGCCGGGGCAGGCGGCGGGACATGCCGGGCGCGGCGGGCGCGGCGTTCGGCACGCGCGATGATCCCGTATACGAGAAGGATCGCGAATGGACCCAGCCTCGCCGCATCCGCAAACGGCTCGTCGCTTGGGTCGAGGCGCCGCAGCGCGCCGGCCGCCAGCCCAAGCGCCGGCTCGCGGGATATGACCCATCCGGCGGCGCAGACGACCGCAACCAAAATTACGTCAACAACGTATCCGGCGGCCACAACGGCGGTTCTACCGAGAGCGAGAGCGATGCCGAAAGCGATCGTCGCCAGCGCCCCGCCAATAACCAGGCCGGCCCCCGCGAACGGCAGGTAGAGCTGCGGATGAGTAAAAACGTGCGGCAGCTCGGACATATCGGAGAAGACGACCGGCTCGCGCAGCGCCTCGCGTTTGGTCCGGTCGGCGAGCGCGAACCCGGCGCCGAGCGACACCAGCACGAAACCGGTGAAAATCGGCCGCCCGGTCGCAATCAGCAGCAAGCCGGCGGCGAGCAATACCGGCAAGAGATCGAGCAGAACCGCCGGCAACCCCAACATTCGGGCCTTGGCGATATGGCGCGGGATCAGCCACGCCGCCAGCATGAGCACTATGCCGACCGCAGCCTGGAGCAACTCACTCATCCAATGCCCAGCCCGGCCGGATGTGAAAGCGAAAGCGCCGCAGGATCGCGTCGCCAATGATCGCCGGCGCGATGTCGCAGAATTGCAGGCCGAGCACCAGCGGCCACGGAAACGCGACCCGGCGCCGACCGCGGTCGATGCCGCGCTTGACGATGCGAGCTGCGGCCTCGCCGCTGGCGAGGAACGGGGTCGGCCCGTTGAAGCGGTCGGTCATCGGCGAATCGAAAAAGCCGGGACATACGATCGTCACTCCGACCCCACGCGGCGCCAAGCGCGGGCGCAGCGCTTCGGCATAGGCACGCAACCCGGCCTTGCTCGCGCAATAGCCGGGGCTGTAGGGAAGCCCGCGATAGGCGGCGATCGACGCCACAACCGCCACCCGCCCGCGGCCGCGCGCGCACAAGGCAGGCAGCAGCGGCTCGACCGTGTTGATCGCGCCCAACAGGTTTACACGAATTTGGCGCGATGCGGTCTCTGCCCCTTCCGAAGGGCTGTCGGGGTCTGGCCCGGCCGAGACACCGGCATTGGCGACGAGCAGGTCGACCGGTTGTTCGCGATCGAACCGGCCCAGCCATTCGGCCATCGCCGGCGCGTCTACCACGTCGATCGTCGCCACCCTCACACTTGCCCCTTTCGCCTCGCAGGCATCAGCGGTTGTCCCCAACCGCTGCCGATCGCGGCCGAGAAGTCCTATGACCGCCTCCGGCCGGGCATAGGCCTGAGCCAACGCGGCGCCGAGCCCGCTCGAAGCACCGGTGATGACGACGACGCGATACGGTCGAGACATGTAAAGCAGACTAAGAAGGCGATGTCCGAAAAACGTCAAAGGCCGGAACTATGCTTTACGCCGTTAAAGGCTCCCATATCCCTGCCGGGCCGAATGCCCGCGCTACGAGAAATCTATCGCTGAACAATCGCTTGCGGGACCTGGGATCCACGCCAGCTGCGACAATTAGTCGATGGTGGGTCCCAAAATCCACACAGCTGCGCCGAGGCGCGACGCCACCCTCGCCCGAAAGCCGGGTCGGAGCCCGTTCGGGGACTGGCGCGCCGGCGAAGCCGTCTCACGCTTGCATGCGCTCGGCGATGGACAAGATCGGCCCCGCGCAATAGAAGCGGACGGGCGCAGCCGCGTGCCCCGCTCTTCATTCCGATCGGCGCCACAGCGAAAGGGGCGAGCAATGATCGTCGAACAGATCTGGACCGCCAATGCGGGCCGCAATTTCAACTACCTGATCACCTGCCGGGAGACTGGCGAGGCATTGGCGGTCGATCCGCTCGACCACGAAAAATGCCTGGCCGCTGCCAAGGCGCGGGGTTGGACCATCACTCAGATCCTCAACACCCACGAGCATCGCGACCACACCGGCGGCAACTCGCAAATGGTGGCGGCGACCGGCGCCAAGGTGCTGGCCCATGTCAACGCCAAGGACAAGATCCCCGAGATGGACCGTGGCTTGCGGGCGGGCGACGTGATCAAGGTTGGCAAGACCGTCGAGCTCGAATGCCTCGATACGCCGGGCCATACGATGTCGCATATCTGCATCACGGCGCATGGCGACACACCGGCGCTGTTCTGCGGCGATACCCTCTTTAACGCGGGCGCCGGCAATTGCCATAATGGCGGACACCCAAACGAGCTCTACAACACTTTCGTCGGGCAGCTGGCCAAATTGCCGGAGGAAACGCTAATCTACCCCGGCCACGACTACATCGCGCGCAACCTCGCCTTCACGCTCGACCGAGAGCCCGACAACGCTAAGGCCAAGGGCATGCTGCCGCAGGTCGAAAAACAGGATACGACACGGGCGCTCGTTACCACCCTGGCGCTGGAGCGGGAAATCAACACATTCTTCCGCCTGACCAGCCCGTCGGTGATCCGGCGGCTGCGCGAAGCCTTCCCCGACCTGCCCGACAATCCCGATCAGCGGACCGTGTTTCTGAAGCTGCGCGAGCTGCGCAACAAGTGGTGACGCCGGCCGTGCACTAACGCTCTGCCGAGGATCGGGCGCCAGCCGGCGTAGCTCGGATGGTCGGGGCCGATCGGCAGGGTTACGGCGGCGCCGGTGGCGGCCGAATGATAGAGGGCGGTGGCGAGTTCGGCCGCAAGGCGAGCGTCGGCGAGGGTGATCGGCAGCGGCGATCCGGTTGCCAACGCCGCGTGATAGGCGCCGAGCAATCCCTCGAACCGGGTCGCGACCGGGCAGTAGCCGGCAAGAATCTCGGCGATCTGCGCTTCTGCCTCGGTCGATGCGGGGATGATCGCCCAGGGGTCGTCGCCGGGAGCATAGGGTGTCCCGCCGCTCTCGAAGGTCACATGCTCAAAGCACAGGCGCAGCCGGGTGATCTCGCGCTGAGAGCCGAGCGTTGCGGCGAGTGAGACCAATGCCCCGCTGCGCATGGCGAGGCTGGCGACGGCGCAGTCCTCGGTGTCGATCGGGTTCACCCGCGTCGCGATGCGGGCGAAAACCGATGCGGGTGGGCCCAGGAGACAGGTCATCAGGTCGTGCGCATGGATCGCATGGGTCAGCAGGACGCCGCCCAGCTCGGTCTGCCACCGCCCGCGCCACGGCGTCGCGTAATATTCCGGCGTCCGCTTCCAGGCGGTCTCGATGGTGGCGAGATAGGGTTTGCCGGCGATCCCCGCATCGATGATCCGCTTGGCCTTTTGCATTCCGTTGCCGAAGCGGTACTGAAAAACCGGCAGGACCCGCCCGGGCATCTCCCGCTCGGCGGCCATCACCCGATCGATTTCGGCAAGGGAGCCAGCGATCGGCTTCTCGCAGACGACCTCCTTGTCGGCCGATAACGCCGCCAGTACTTGCGCGACATGAAGATGCGGCGGGGTGCAGATATCGACGATGTCGACGTCATCGATCCGTAGCAATTCGTCAAAGGTGGCGGTGCGGTGGGCGATGCCGAATTCGTCGCCGACAGCGGCCAGGCGGCCCGCATCGACATCGCATAGAGCGACCACGCGAAACTTGTCGGGATGCCGGGCATAGCCTTGAGCAATATGAGTGCGACCGATGCCGCACCCGGCGATGCCGACGTTCCAAACTCCTGCCTGCGGCATGGAACCAGGCGGCCTCCCCCCGCTTCGTGTGCTGTGCAATTGAATGATTTCAACTATCATCAAACGGTGCAGGTTTCAATGCCGCTACGCCCCGCACAGATGGCGCGGCTTGCCGGCGGGGACGGCCACATGCTATGCGAGCGGACTGGCCTGCAGCCAATAACCAATTGCGAGGAAAGGCAAATGCGGTTTGGCTTTTTCGACCAACTGCCATGCGCGAGCGGCTTTACCGAGGCGCAGCGCTATCGTGACATCCTCGCCCAGATCGAGCTAGGCGATGAGGTCGGTTTTGACACGGTATGGCTCGGCGAACTCCATTTCAGCCGCGCCTTTTCCATTCTCGCTAATCCGCTGATGGTCCTGGCGGCGGCGGCGCAGCGTACCCGCCGCATCCGCCTGGGAACTGCGGTGACCCTGCTGCCCTTGCACAACCCGGTCAAAATCGCCGAGGACGCAGCGACCGTCGACATCCTAAGCAACGGCCGGCTCGAACTCGGCTGTGGCCGCGGCACAGCGCCGTTGCACTATGCTGGCTACGACATCCCGCAGGAGGAGAGCCGCGAGCGCTTCGACGAGGCGCTCGACTTCATCATCGGGGCCTGGACCACCGAGCGCTTTTCCTATGCGGGCAAACACTATCGGGCGAAGGATCTGACCGTGATCCCGCAACCGGTGCAAAAGCCCCACCCGCCGGTGCGGATCGCCGCCAACAGCCCCGACACCTTCCCGTTCGCGGCGCGCCGCGGGTTCCCAATCTTCGCCACCCCCCTGATCAACCCGCCGGACAAGCTCAAGGAGGGTCTGGCGGTCTATCGCGGCACACTCCCGGCCGGCGACATCGCGCTCGCGTTTCCAGTGCATGTGACGACCGGCCGGGCGCAGGCGCGCCAGGACAGCGAGGCCGGGCTGATGCGCTTTCTGCGCGAGGCAGCGGAACGGCTGGCCCCGCTGGGCCAGGCCGACATCAAAAGCTTCGAGGCCTTCCGCCAGGTCCTGGCGCGCATCGAACGGGTGACCTTCGAGGACATGGACCGCGAGATGGGCGTCTTCGGCGATCCCGATTATTGCATCGACCGGGTGCGAGCCTTGCGCCGCGACTACGGCATGGACGAATTCATCTGCTACTTCAACCAGGGCGGGATCATGGATCACGCCATGGTCCGCCAATCGATGACCCGGTTCGCCAAGGAAGTGATGCCGCACTGCCGCTGACGCGTTGCCCTGAGTTGATGCCCTGCCGGGCTCGACCCGGCCATCCACGCCTTCCTTTCGATCAGCCATGCGCGTTTCAAGGCGTGGATGCCAGACACAAGTCCGGGCGAAGGGTGGACAGACGCGCGAATGACGTCAGCTAAAAAACCGCGGTGAAATCGCAGGTGACCAGGGCGTTGCTGTCGGCGCCGAGCGCCAGGGTATGTCGGGCCGGGCGCGAGTTTGCGTCGGGGAACATCTTGACCCATTCGCCGTTGAGCGCGGCGCGCCCGTTCGCGGGGTCCTTCATGTAAAAGTTGATCTTGATAATGTTGTCGGGGCTGCCGCCGGCGGCATCGACCGCGCTGCGGATATGGCCGAACAGGTTGGCGACCTGGCCGTCGAGATCGGGCGGCAGCTTACGGGTGCTCGGATCGACGCCGCTGATCACGCTCGTCATCATGATGTTGCCGATCCGGCTGGCGTTTGGGATTGGGTTGCCATGGGCGAACCCGGGGAAGTTCACGCTTTGCCGTTTTGCCATCAGCTCGCTCCTCGATTGATCGTAGCTCACTCGTCATAGGCCGGTTGCTCGATCAAGGGTCCGTCGCCGCCCAGGGTCGTACGGCGCACGTCACGCACCTCGTTCGCGTCGGAGCGGCGGGCGCGGTGCATGGTCGAGCGGTTGTCCCACACGACGAGGTCGTTCAGCCGCCAGGCATGCGAATAGACGAATTCGCGCTGGGTCGCGTGCTCGGTCAGGTCGCGCAGGAACATCCGAGCCTCGGGGATCGTCCAGCCGACGATGGCGCCGGCATGCGCGGCCAGAAACAAGGATTTGCGGCCGCTTGACGGATGGGTGCGGACCAAGGGCTGACGCACCGGGCGAAAGGCTTCGATTTCCTCCGGCGTCAGCTCGGTAAAGCCGATCGCCTCGCGTGAATAGATCAGCGAATGCTCGCAGACGAGGTCTTCGACTTCGGCCTTGGTGCGGTCGTCGAGCGCGTCATAGGCGGCGCGCATATCGGCGAATTCGGTGTTGGCGCCCCAGGATGGCAAAACTCGCCCGGAGAGCAGCGAGTACTTGGCCGGGATCGGGCGGAACGAGCTGTCCGAATGCCACAGCCGGTCGGCGAGTTTGAAGAACCACACTCGGTCCTCGGGCGACATGATCTCGCCCGATTTGTCGAGGTTCGAGAAATCGGCAATGCCGGGACCGAGCCGATGGTCTTCGGGCTTGCGCACATGGCCGGCTCTTGCGTTGTGCTCGAGCTCGCCGAAATGGCGGGTGAAGGCGATCTGCTCGTCGTCGGTCAGATTCTGATCGCGGAAGACGAGTACCGCATATTCGTCCATGCCGGCCTCGATCGCGGCAACCGCGTCACGATCGAGCGGACGGCGGCAATCGACGCCCGAAACTTCTCCCGCAAAGACCGGGTGCAATGGACGGATCGTTACCGGCATCGGTGTGCCTCCTGCTACTCGGCGCCGGCGGCCGGGGCCAGCACGCCGCGGCGGATCTGGTCGCGCTCGATCGACTCGAAAAGGGCGCGGAAATTGCCCTCGCCAAAGCCCTCGTTGCCCTTGCGCTGGATGATCTCGAAAAAGATCGGGCCGATCACTGTCTCGGTAAAAATCTGCAACAGCAGCCCCTGCCCCTCGCCGGGGGCGCCGTCAATCAGGATGCGGTCGCGTCGCAACCGCTCGAGGTCTTCGCCATGGCCAGGTACGCGGGCATCAACCGCCTCGTAATAGGTGTCCGGGACCGACATGAACGAAACCTGGCGCGCCCGCAGCGCCTCGATCGTCGCGAAGATGTCATTTGTAGCGAGTGCTATGTGCTGGATGCCCTCGCCATGATAGGCCGCCAGATATTCGGCGATCTGCGACTTGTCGTCGGCGCTTTCGTTGATTGGAATACGGATCTTGCCGTCGGGGCTGGTCATCGCCTTTGAGCGCAGCCCGGTCAATTTGCCTTCGATGTCGAAATAGCGGATCTCGCGAAAGCTGAACAGCCCCTCGTAAAACTCCGCCCACAGCTCCATGCGTCCGCGGTGGACGTTGTGGGTCAAATGATCGATCCCGGTCAGCCCGACGCCGGGCGGCGCCCTGTCGTCGATCAACGGCACGAAATCGACGTCGTAGATGGTGCGCTCGCCATAGCGGTCGACCAGATAGATCAGACTGCCGCCGATCCCTTCGATCGCCGGGATGTTGAGCTCCATCGGCCCGACCTTGCCGTGCACCGGCTTGGCGCCCAATGAGATCGCGCGCTGATAAGCCTTGGCATCGGCGACGCGAAACGCGATCGCACACACCGAAGGGCCGTGCAGCCGGGCAAAGGCCTGCGCGAAACTTTCGGGTTCCGCATTCAGAATGAAGTTGACGTCGCCCTGTTTGTAGAGGGTTACGTTTTTCGAGCGGTGGCGCGCTGCGGCGACAAACCCCATGCGCTCGAACAATGCCGCCAGCGCCTGCGGGTCGGGGCCGGTGTATTCGACAAACTCGAACCCGTCCGTCCCCATCGGGTTGTCCCACAAATCGCGCCGCTGCGGCCCTGCCGACATCCTAATCTCCGCGCCCTCGTTTGGGGTGGATATGGGACCGCAACCCGCCATTGCGAGCGCTCGGCGACGACGAGCTGCTCCCGCTGGAGAGGGCTGCGTCGCTGGCAAACGCCCGCCGGCGGCGGCAGCGCCGCGCGGAAGCGATCAGTGGCTCGCCAGCATGTCCCACGGGGTCTTGCCCTCGGGCAGCGGCGGGATGCGGAGCAGATCGGCCATCGGCTCGCCGGCCGCGTAGCGCCGGCACAACTCCTCCGGATCGTAGGTCACCCCGACCGGGTTCTCGGCAAAGGCGCGGCTGTGGAAATACCCGTCGAGCTCGGCCGGCGTCGCGAAATTGTCGATCTGTAGCTCGACCCGGTTGTTGTCGGGGTCCCGATAATACATCGACGTGGTGACGCCATGGTTGATCGGCCAATGCGGCACGATCCCGGCCGCCTTCAGCCGGCGATAGGTCGACAACAGCTCGCCGAGGTTGTTGTAGGCATAGGCGACGTGGTCGGTCCCGACCGCATCGGGATCGCGCACCGGCAGGCCGGGAATATTGATCAGCGCCAGGCGGTGGTGCTCGTCATCATACGACAGAAAGCACAACAGTTCGTCGCGGTACACGACCCGTGCGGCGAGCACGGTCTGATACCACTTGGCCATGGTTTCGAACTGCCCGGTGCGCAACACGAAATGAGCGAATTTGGCCGGGCTGATCGGCTGCGTGATGGGGCTGAGCTGGCGGATCGGGGCTACGTCGTTCATCACTGCCTTCCCTGTTCTGCGGTGTCGGCCGGGGCGGCCTGGAGTCCGCCATGAACATGGCGAGATACCTCAACCCGGGTGATTTGAATAGATCCTGTCCCCCGCGATTTTGGATGAATTCGGATGGGCGCGCCGACCATGCCAGCAGGGCGCGAGCCTACCAAACACTGAAATTACCCCCATCGCGGGAAATCAATATAGATTTATACAATTAATAGCTTATGCTTAAAATTTTCTGAAAAAAGACATCATCGAGTGACCCAGTTCACATCGGGCAGGCTCGGCAGCGCGTAACTTCGTCGGGCTGACGAATTTTTGACGATCCGCCGGGCAATCGCCGGAGACCAGGATGCTTAATGTTTCAAATACCGTGGTGATAGCGTTGGTGCTGTTGCTGTTTTGGAGCGCGGCCGGCGCTCCCGCCCATAGCCGCGAGCGGCATCTCGTCCTCACCAACAATACCCGTGAACCGATCGCCGAAATTTATCTTTCGGACGACCGCGCCGGCAGTTGGCAAGAAGATTTGCTGGGCTCGGAGTTTCTGCTCCCGGGCAAGTCCGTGTCCGTCGATATCGACGACCGAAACGGCAATTGCCGCGTCGACGTGAAGACGGTTTTCGACAACGGGTCGCCCCTGGTAAATCGTGGCATCAACGCTTGCCGCGACGGCCACACAGTTTCAATCCGATAAGCAGCGAGCGCTCCCGTCAACCTCGAAGCCCGCGCCCCCCGGCCGGCTTAGGGCATGGTTCAAATAGCATCCAACGCAGTTTAAGCGCGATTTGAGACGCCGGGCCGATGACGTAGAGCGTGCCCCTCGATCAGGCAGGCGTCGCCGTAGGAAAAGAAACGGTAGCGCTCGTCAATGGCGTGGGCATAGGCGCATTTGATCCGATCGAGCCCAGCCAACGCGGCGACCAGCATGAACAGGGTCGAACGCGGCAGGTGGAAGTTGGTCAACAGCAAATCGACCGCGCGAAAGCGATATCCCGGCAGGATAAAGAGCCGGGTTTCGCCGGCGAAAGGGCGCACTTCGCCGGTCTCGGCCGCGGCTGATTCGAGCAGGCGCAGGCTGGTCGTCCCGACCGCAACTATGCGCCCGCCCGCGCGCCTCGTTACGGCGATGCGATCTGCGGTCTCGGCCGACAACGCGCCCCATTCGCCGTGCATCTTATGGTCGTGCGGGTCGGGCGATTTAACCGGTAGAAAGGTCCCGGGGCCGACATGCAGGGTTAGGGTCGCCCAGGCGACGCCGCTCTTTGTCAGCGCCTCGATCAGCGCCGGGGTGAAATGCAGACCCGCCGTCGGCGCGGCGACCGCGCCCTCGACCCTGGCAAAGATCGTCTGATAGTCGCGGCGGTCGCGCGCGTCACCGCCGCGTGCGCGCTTGATGTAGGGCGGCAGCGGCATGGCGCCATGGCGGGCCAGCGCCGCCCGGAGCGCATCGCTGTCGAGGTCGAATTGCAGAGTCATATCGCCCTGGGGATGCTTCTCAGCGACGGTCGCGGCGAAATCCTCGGCAAAAGCGAGGCGATCGCCGACGTGGAGTCGGCGAGCGCCCTTGGCGAAAGCCCGCCACGACCCGCAGCCCTGATCTCGGCAGAGGGTGATATCGATCGTCGCCCCGCCGCGCCGGGCGACGAGCCGCGCCGGGATCACCTTGGTGTCGTTACAAACGAGCAGGTCGCCCGGGCGCAGCAGCGCCGGGAGATCTGCGATCCGCCGGTCCGCGAAACCGCCTGCCGCCGGGATGTGCAGCAGGCGCGCGGCCTCGCGCGGCTCGCACGGGTGATCGGCGATCAGCTCGCGGCGCAACGGGAAGTCGAAATCGTCGAGACGCATCGGGCCCATTGCCCGAGATAAGGGTCGGCGGCGCCACAGGTCAATTCGGCGGAGAATGGTCCGCTCGATCTGGGCGGGAAATCGATGAGTCCGGATAGCTTTGGCCGGGCTTGACCCGGCCATCCACGTCTTCCCGGGCGCCGGATGGTTTCCAAGACGTGGATGCCCGGATCAAGTCCGGGCAAAGCAGGCGTTTCTCTGGCCCAGCCCTGCGCTCTCGCCGGGACGCGAACGAAAGGTCCGCTAGACGGTGTCATTATACGGCATTAAACTGGAAATAATTGGATATTGACATTTAATAACCGGTATACTTACGTCATCCACATCTCGGACGGTAGGTACCGCCCGCCAATAGGGGGCGATATGGCTCAGATCGACAGCATTTCCAAACCCGAAGCCATCAAGCAGCAGAGCCGCCAATTGCGCGGCCATATCGCCCGCGACCTGCCGGACACCAGTGTGCCCTTCGACAAGGAGGGGTATGCGCTGCTCAAATTCCACGGCGTTTATCAGGGCTATGACCGCGATACCGCCACCGAACTAAAGCAGCGTGGCGAAAGCAAACTCTGGCAGTTTATGGTCCGGGTGCGGATCCCCGGCGGACGGCTGACTGCCGACCAGTATCTTGGCCTCGACGAAATCGCCGAGCGCTGGGCCGATGGATCGCTGCGGATCACGACGCGGCAGAGCATCCAATTCCACGGGGTCGTCAAATCCGGCCTCAAAGCGGCGCTCGCCGAGGTCAACCAATCCTTGCTGACGACCTTGGCCGCGTGCGGCGACGTCGTGCGTACGGTGACGACGGTGCCGGCGCCAATCCGCGATCCGGTGCATGACCGGCTCGAAGCCGACGCCCGGCGCCTCTCGACTTACTTGCTGCCGCAGACCGGGGCCTATCACGAAATCTGGGTCGACGGCGAGAAATGGCAGGACCACGCTGAGGGAGCCGAGCAACCCGACCCGCTCTATGGCGAACGATACCTGCCGCGAAAATTCAAGATCGGCCTTGCGATTCCCGAGGACAACACGATCGACGTTTTGACCAACGACCTCGCGATCGTGCCGCTTTACGAGGGCGACCGGCTCGCCGGCTACGATTTTCTGCTCGGCGGCGGTCACGGCATGACCCACAACAACCCGAAGACTTACCCGCGGCTCGCGACCCCGGTCGCGTTTGTCGAGCCGGAGGATTTGCTCGAAGCCGCGGCGGCGGTGGTGCGTCTGCATCGCGATCATGGCGATCGCGGCAACCGCCGCCATGCCCGGCTCAAATACGTGATCGCCGAAAACGGCGAGGAGTGGGCGCGCGCGCGGCTCTGCGAATATCTCGACAAGGAGCTCGAACCCTGCCGGCCGTTGCCGGCGCTTTCGGTACCCGAGCATCTCGGCTGGCACGAGCAGGGCGACGGCAAGCTCTATCTCGGTATTCCGGTAGCGAGCGGGCGCATCGCCGATAGCGTTGGCGGGCAGATCCGCACCGCGTTGCGCGTGATCGTCGCCCGGTTCCGCTGCGACCCGATCCTGATGCCGAGCCAGGACATCATCCTGAGCGAGATCGGGCCCGATGATCGGGACGCGATCACCGCGATTCTGCGCGAGCATGGCGTGCGCCTCGGCGAGGATATGCTGCCTACCGAACGCTGGGCGCTCGCCTGCCCGGCCTTGCCGACTTGTGGCCTGGCGCTGACCGAGGCCGAACGCGTCCGCGACGACATCGTCACCGCGATCGAAGGGAGCCTCGCCCATCACGGCCTGGAGCGCGAGCAGCTCAGCATCCGCATCACCGGCTGCCCAAATGGCTGCGCCCGGCCCTACACCGGGGATATCGGCATCGTCGGCCGCATGCCGGGTTACTATGCGCTGTTTGTCGGGGGCGATTTTGAAGGGACCCGGCTCAACACGCCGCTCGCCGACAAAGTGGCGCTCGGGGAAATCGGCGCGACCTTTGACCCGCTCTTTGCGCTCTATGCCTCAGATCGCACCGTCGGCGAAGGTTTTGGCGATTTCTGCCACCGCATCGGGCTGCCGGCGCTTCAGCAGGCGCTCGCGCGGTATAGCGGAGTGCGGCCTCATGCTGCCGATTAGCGTCGATCTGGCAGAGATCCGGGTCATGCTGGTCGGCGACGGCGCAGCGGCGCGCCGCCGATTGGCGCTGCTCGACGAGGCCGGCGCCGGCTCGCTTGAAATTTATGCCCCCTCACCCGACCCTGCGCTCGCGCTGTCGGCTGGGGCAAGGCTGCAACGGCGTCTGCCGCTGGCCGCCGAGATCGCGCGGGCGCAGCTCGTTTTTATAGCCGGCATTCCCGATCCGGCCGCGGCCGAAATCCGCGGGGTAGCGCAGGCCGCCGGAGTCCTGATCAATGTCGAGGACGACCGCCGGCGCAGCGATTTTCACTCAGCCGCCGTATTCCGGCGCGGCGACCTGACCGTGGCGATATCGACCAATGGCAAGAGCCCCGGTCTCGCAGCGCTGATGCGGCGGGTGCTGGAGCATCGAATCGGGCCGAAGTGGGAAATCCGGCTCGACGAGATCGCCGCCTTACGCCGGGGCTGGCGTGAGGCCGGCGCCGACCCGGCGGCGATTGGCCGATGGACGCAAGAATGGGTCGACCGGCGCGGCTGGCTCGACCCCGCGTCTTCCGGCCCTTCCCATCAGGTGTCTCGCCCGATACCTTGACCGGCAGTGAATTGTTGCTGGAGGCAGGGGAAATGACCGTTATCGCGATCATCGCGCAGGGGATGATGGGGGCCGGCGTCGGCCGGCGCTTTCACGAAAGCGGCGCCGAAGTCCGCACGTTGCTGTCAGGCCGCAGTGCCTCGAGCGCCGAACGCGCGCGAAAGGCGGGGATGGAAGCGGCAGCCGATGAGCACGCGCTGCTGGCGGGCGCCGATTTCTTTCTGTCGATCCTGCCGCCAGGCGAAGCCGAGGCGCTGGCGCAACGTCTGGCGCCCGCTTTGAAGGCGCTCGACCGCAAGCCGGTCTATGTCGACTGCAATGCGGTCAGCCCGCAGACCGCGATCCGCATCGGTGAGGTCATCGCGCCGACCGGAGCCGATTTCGTCGATGCCGGGATCATCGGCGGGCCGCCGCGGCCCGGCTACAGCCCGACGATCTACGCCTCCGGTCCGACGGCGGGGCAGACCGCGGTATTGCGCGATTGGGGGATCGATTGGCGGGTCATCGACGGTCCGATCGGCGCCGCCTCGGCGCTCAAGATGTCCTATGCCGGGATCACCAAGGGCACGACCGCGATCGCCTCGGCAATGCTGCTGGGTGCGGCGCGTTTTGGCTGCGGCGAAGCGCTGATCGCCGAGCTGATCGAAAGCCAGCCCGAGATGCTCGCCCGGATGCGGTCGGGCATTCCGCGCATGTACGACAAGGCCTATCGCTGGGTCGCCGAGATGGAGGAGATCTCGGACTTTCTTGAAAAGAACCCGCCCTCTCGCGACATCTACGCCGCGGTCGCCCGGCTCTACGCCGATCTCGCGGCGGACTACGACGACAGCGCACCCGGCCCCGACAACGTCGTGAAGACGCTGGACCGCATCCTCGGTGTCACCAAGCGCTGACGGCGCGGCCCATGCGGGGCGGGGGGAGCAATGGTTAGCCTTTCGCGACCTCGTGGCCAGCGAGGTGTTCGAGGACGCGGACCAGGCCTGAATGGTCCCAGCCCTTGCCGCCGAGCGCGGCGGCGGCGTTGAACAATTCCTGCGTCGTCGCGGTGTTGGGCAGTGACAGGCTGAGCGCGCGAGCGCCTTGCAGCGCGAGGTTCAGATCCTTTTGGTGCAATTCGATGCGGAAGCCGGGATCGAAAGTGCGCTTGATCATGCGCTCGCCATGGATCTCGAGGATGCGCGACGAGGCAAAGCCACCCATCAATGCCTGCCGGACCTTAGCCGGGTCGGCCCCGGCTTTGGACGCGAACAGCAATGCCTCGCCAACCGCCTCGATCGTCAAGGCGACGATGATCTGGTTGGCGACCTTGGTGGTCTGCCCGGCGCCGACTTCGCCGACCAGGGTGATATTCTTGCCCATCAGGTCAAACAGCGGCCTGACCTTGGCGAAATCGCTCTCCGAGCCGCCGACCATGATCGTCAGCGACGCCGCCTTGGCGCCGACCTCGCCGCCCGACACCGGCGCGTCGACGTAACCGCAGCGCTTCTGGGCGATCTCTGCGGCGAATTCCTTGGTCTCGATCGGCGAGATCGAGCTCATATCGACGACAATCTTGCCGGAGGACAGCCCTTCGGCGACGCCGCCTGCATCGAACAGCACGCTCCTTACATCGGGCGTGTCGGGCACCATCAGGATCACAACCTCGGAGCGCTCGGCGATCTCCTTCAGGGTGTCGCAGACGGTGGCGCCGGCTTCGCGGATATCGGCAGGCAGCCGCCGCTTGCCATAGACAAAGAGCTGGTGGCCGCCCTTGATCAGGTTGAGGGCCATCGGATGCCCCATGATCCCGAGTCCGACGAAACCGATTTTCATGACTCCTCCTGCTTTTCCATCTGCCGATTATCTGGCACGCACACTGCCCAGTTTCGCCTGGTCTCTCAAGCGGTGTGCTGAGGCCGGCCCGTACGCTTATGTGTTAGGATGACGCTGGAGGTGCGGCAATGAGCCAGAATTCGGTTCTCTACGAGGAGGATTTCTTCGCTTGGACAATTGAACAGGCTCGGCTGTTGCGTGCCGGAGAGCTGTCGGCTGTTGATACCGCTAATATCGCGGAGGAAATCGAAAGCATGGGACGCAGCGATCGGCGGGAGCTCCAAAGCCGGCTGGTGGTTTTGATCATGCATTTGCTGAATTGGCGCTTCCAACCCTCGGCGAGGTCGAGAAGCTGGTCCGCGACGATCGAAGAGCAGCGGCTTCAGATCGAAAACATTCTCTCGGAATCCCCAAGCCTGCAACCGCTGGCCGGCAGTATGCTCACACCCTTCCAAATGCCACCACGTATACTGGCTGCCTTGGTCGCTGTGTGGATTACGTCCTTGGGCCGCCGTTGGCCAACCGCCATCTCCATCGCGTCCAGCACCAGTTCGGCACGCAGGTGGTTCGCCATCGCCCAGCCGACGATCTTGCGGCTCCAGGCGTCGAGCACGACGGCGAGATAGAGGAAGCCCGCCATCGTTCGCACATAAGTGATGTCGGCAACCCACAGCTCGTTCGGTCTGGTGGCGCTGAAGTCGCGGTCGACCAGGTCGGGCGCAGGCCGGTCGTCCTTGTTCCGTCGGGTTGTTGTCGGGCCGCCGTGCCGATGGCTAGCGCCCACCAGGCCCGCCTCATGCATCAGACGGGCGATCCGCTTGCGGCTGTGCCTCTCTCCACGCCCACGCAGATCGGCATGGACGCGAGGCGCCCCGTAGGTCTGCCTCGAACTGGCATGCACCGTCTTGATGCGCTTCAGCAAGGCCGCGTCGGCCGTGGCCGCAAGCCTACGCAATCGCCCGCGAACGAGCGATCGCCGAGACCGGTCTTTCCGACGACATGTTCCCGGCGACTTGCCCCTTCACTCTCGCCGAAGTACTGAAACGCTCGTTTCTGCCGGAGCGTTGAGCACGGGTCGAACGCATTTTGAGGGGTGGGAAATGACCCGTAACGCTGTGGATTACGAAAAAGATTTTTACGCCTGGACCGTCGAACAGGCGCGGCTCTTACGCGCCGGCGAGCTGTCCGCTCTTGACGTCGCCAATATCGCCGAGGAGATCGAAAGCTTGGGACGCAGCGATCGACGCGAGTTAGGAAGCCGATTGACTGTGCTTCTCTTGCATCTTCTGAAATGGCGGAGCCAGCCTGATACGAGATCGAAGAGCTGGTTGGCGACCATCCGCGAGCAACGCCGACAAATCGAGAAGCTTCTGCGCGAAGTCACCAAGCCTTAGTCCGTTCGTCGCTACAGCACTTACCGAAAGCTACAGCGACGCGCGTGATGATGCTGTGGAGGAAACGGGGCTTGCCGAGACTGAGTTGCCGGCCGAGTGTCCGTTCACCCTCGACGAGGCCCTGTCGCGTTCGTTTTTGCCGGAGCCCTGACGCCGCCTTTAGGCCTCCTTGATCCAATCAGCCCGCGAAATGGCGCAACAGCCAGTTCAGGGTTTCCTCCGGCGCTTCCTCGGGCACGTAATGGCCGCAGCGCAGCGCGCCGCCCCAAGCGTCGGTGGCATAGCCGCGTTGCCAGATCGCCAGCACATCGCCGTGGACGCCCTCGGTATGGCTGCGCGCTCCCCAGATCACCAACAGCGGAACCGTGATCTTGCGTCCGGCCTCGAAGTCGGCCTTATCCATGTCGAAGTCGCAGGTCGGGCAGGCGCGATAGTCGGCGCATGAGCCTTTGATGGTCTTCCAGTTGAAACAGCGAACATATTCGGCGAATGCCTCGGGATCGAAGAAACCGAGACCGATGCCGGGCTTCGATAGTTTCTTCTCCATGAAATACTGCGCCGGGATGCCGGCCAGCATGCGCTCGGGGAAGTCATAGGGCTGGGCCATCATTGCCCAATGCCACGAGCGCAATGCCCATTCCTTCGAGGTGTGGGTCCAGATGTGGTGGTTGGGCAGGATGTCGATCAGTGCGGCGCGCTTGACCCGGTCGGGATGGTCGAAGCACATGCGCGCCGTGGTGCGGGCGCCGCGGTCATGGCCGGCGACAAAGTATTCGCGATAGCCGAGCTTTTCCATGACCTCGACCTGGTCCTGCGCCATCGCCCGGAACGAATAGTTGATGTTGTTTTCGCCGCCATCGTCGGGGCCGACGCTGTCGCCATAGCCGCGCAGATCAGCAGCCACGACATGAAAGCGCTCGGCCAGCCGCGGCGCGATCTTGCCCCAGGAGGCGTGGGTCAGCGGATTGCCGTGCAACAATAAAAGCGGCGGGCCGTCGCCGCCATGCCGCAGATTGATGCGTGCGCCTGAGGTCTCGATCTCGGTCCGCGTAAAGCCTTCGAACATCCGCAGTCTCCTGTCTTCGCGTTGGATAGAGGTTAGCTATTCCGATCAACGGTTGCGAGCGAAGCCTTTCCCCGGGGGCGCATTGCAGGTAGAAGGCGATATCGATTTGTATCGGGCGAGGGTGCGTTGGGGGACCGCCGGTTCGTCGTCGAACTGATCAAGCCGTCGCATTACGACGATGACGGCTATGTGATCCAGTGGTGGAAATCCTGGATCCCGTCGAATTCGCTCGCCTCGCTTTACGGCATCGCGACGGACATCGCGGACCGACATGCGCTCGGCCCTGATGTAGCGCTCGAACTGCGGGCCTATGATGAGTGCCACACGGTCATCCCGATCGGCCACATCATTCGGCGCATCAAGGCAGCCGATGCCGGCCTGGTCTGCCTCGTCGGGGTGCAGTCGAACCAGTTCCCGCGGGCGATGGATCTGGCGGCTCCGTTTCGTGCGGCCGGAATCGCGGTCGCCGTCGGCGGGTTTCACGTGTCCGGTTGTCTGGCGATGCTGCCGCGGCTGCCGCCCGATCTTGAGGCGGCTCGGCATATGGGGATCACCCTATTCGCCGGCGAGGCCGAGGGGCGGCTCGAAGGGCTCTTTGCCGATGCGCTAGCCCGTCGACTGCAGCCGATCTACAACTACATGGACGATCTGCCGGGGCTGCAGCAGCAGGTGACGCCGTTCCTGCCGATCGACATCGTGCGCCGCTATGGTGAGACAATCGGCGCTTTCGACGCCGGGCGCGGCTGCCCGTTTCAGTGCAGCTTTTGCACGATCATCAACGTCCAGGGCCGCAAATCGCGCTGGCGCGACGCCGACGATGTCGAGCGCCTGGTGCGCGCCAATCTCGCCCAAGGCGTCTTTCGCTTTTTTATCACGGACGACAATTTCGCGCGTAACCGCAACTGGGAGGCGATCTTCGACCGCCTGATCCTGATGCGCGAGCAGGAGGGACTCGGACTCCAATTCATCATCCAGGTCGACACCTTGTGCCACCGCATCCCGAATTTCGTCGAGAAGGCGGCGCGCGCCGGCTGCAAACGAGTCTTTATCGGGCTCGAAAACATCAACCCTGACAATTTAATACAGGCCAAGAAAAAGCAGAACCGAGTGCACGAATACCGCCAGATGTTCCTCGCCTGGCGGGCCCAGCGCGTTATCACCTATGCCGGCTATATCCTCGGCTTTCCGAATGACACGCCGGAGCGGATCGCGCGGGACATCAAGACCGTGCAGCAGGAATTGCCGGTCGATCTGCTCGAATTCTTCATCCTGACCCCGCTGCCCGGTTCAGCCGATCACAAGGCGCTCGATGCCGACGGGGTGTGGATGGACCCCGACATGAACAAATACGACCTCGAGCACGTCACCACCGGCCATTCGGTGATGACCTCAGGCGAGTGGCAGAAGATCTATCGCCAAGCCTGGGATCTCTATTATTCGGCCGAGCACATCGAAACTATCTTCCGCCGCGCCAAGGTCAGCGGGATCAAGCCGGTGCGGCTGCTAAATCACATCCTGCAATTCTATTTCACCTTTATTCAGGAAAACGTGCATCCGCTGCAGGGCGGCTATTTTCGCCGCAAGATACGGCGGCACCGCCGCTCGACCCTGCCGCGCGAGAACCCGCTCGTCTTTTATCCTCGTCGGGTCCGCGAAATCGTCGCAACCCACGCCAAGCTCGCCGCGTTTTACCTCCATCTGCACCGCATCCGCCGCCGCGTCGAGCGCGACAGTCGCCCCTACGGCGACCCGGCGTTGCTGCCAGTTGTCGATGCCGTCTTACCTCCTCGCCGCGAGCACAAGTCCCTGACCGGCGCCGCCGCCTGAAGTTCCTAGACTTCAGACTATCGAAAGAATACGCTGCCGGACGGCGCTTAACCAACGCCGCACGGAAGTGGGGCTGGCGCATGGCCCAGGGGCGCGCGTTCAACGACCGCGGCAGCGACCGGAGCGGAGGATCGACCGAGGCCATGGCCTCGACCGGAACGCGGCGTCTTGCAGCGATCCTCGCCGCCGATGTGGCGGGTTACTCGCGGCTGATGGGGGCGGACGAGCAGGGCACCTTCGACCGGCTCAAAGCGATCCACCGCCAGCTCGTTGACCCGAAAATCACCGAGCATCATGGCCGCATCGTCAAGACCACCGGCGACGGTTTGCTGGCAGAGTTTCCGAGCGTCGTAGATGCGGTCCGCTGCGCCGTTGAGGTCCAGCGGAGCATGGTCGACCGCAATTCCGAGATCACCGATGACAAGCGGATCACCTTCCGGGTCGGGATAAATCTCGGCGACATCATTGTCGACGGCGATGATATTCTCGGCGACGGGGTCAATGTCGCCGCGCGGCTGGAGGCCTTAGCCGAGGCGGGCGGTATCTGCATCTCGCGCACGGTCCGCGACCACATCGGCGACAGGCTACCTTACGCTTTCGAGGACATTGGGGAACAAAGCGTTAAGAACATCGCCCAACCGGTACATGCCTATGCATTGAGTGCGGCTGCGGTCGCTTCGCTACCGCAAGTCACTATCCTGTTCCGGACCAATTTACCAGGTCGGCGCAACCGCCCGCGGCTGGCTGTTCTCTTGGTCAGTCTCGCCGCTGCGATCGGCATGGGGATCGCGGTGTGGTGGGCTTGGCCGAGAGGAAATACATCCGCTGTACCGGTTCAGGCGTCCGCAGCTACTGGCGTGCAACACCCGCCGGCCACGGAGGCTAAATCGGCGCCACGTCTGTCGATTGTCGTTCTGCCGTTCAGCAATCTGTCGAGCGATCCCGATCAGGGATATTTCGCCGACGGGATCACCGACGATCTGACGACTTATCTGTCGCGGATCTCCGGCAGCTTTGTTATCGCGCGCAATACTGCTTTTACCTACAAGGACAAACCGACCGACACCAGACAGATCGGCCGCGAGCTCGGCGTCCGCTATGTCCTCGAGGGCAGTGTCAGACGGACCGGGGACCAGGTTCGGGTCAACGCGCAGCTGATCGATGCCGAAACCGGGGCGCATCTCTGGGCCGATCAGTTCGATACCAACATTGCAAACCTGGCGAGAGCGCAGAGCGAGATCACCAGCCGGCTTGCGTGGACCTTAAATATTGAGCTTATCAGCGATGCCGGCCGCAGGATCGAGCAAGAAAACGCGGTCGATCCTGACACGCGCGATCTCGTTATGCGCGGCTGGGCGTTGTGGTACGGGCCCCAATCCCCAAAGGCCGCACAAGAGGCCGTAAGAGCATTCGAACGCGCATTGGAAATCGATCCGCGCTCTAACGATGCGAAGCTTGGAATTGCAAGAGTTCTCGTTGGAAGTGTAACCAACGCAACGAGCACCAGGTCGGTTCAAGATGATTCAGTGAAACAAAATATAGCGCGAGTCGAACGGTTGCTCTTAGAAGTTATCGAGAGCGATCCGAATCGGCCAATGGCTTATGCAATTTTGGGGCTCCTCCGCCGAATGCAGGCTCGCTTACCCAAATCGCGGATAGCCCTTGAGAAGGCGCTGACGCTCGATCCCAATTTCGAATGGGCGAACATGCAGCTCGGTTGGACGCTGATGTTCCTGGGCGAATGCCGGGCCGCTATCGGTCTGGGCGAGAAGAGCCTGCGGCTGAGCCCACGCGATCCGAATATGCAATATCGTTACGAGCTATTGGGCTATTGCCATTTGGTGTTGAATCACGTTGACGAGGCAATCGACCTGCTGATCAAGGGGCGTACCGCGAACCCGCGGGATTGGTTTTTTTCTTATGCGTTAGCCGGAGCGCTGGCGCTCAAGGGCGATTTCGACGGAGCAAAGGCGGCGCTCGCCAAGTCGCTCAAAATTAAACCGGAAGTCAATTCGTTCGCACAATTTTATGCGTGGGTGCCTTGGGCCAGCAAGGAAAAGTCGCCCCGGTACTGGGCGCAGGAAGACAAGACATTGAACGAGGGCCTTCGCCGCATCGGCTTCCCCGAAAAGTGACGGTCTAACGTCCCTCTTCATCACGCTCCGCCGGCCCGCAGCACGCGACGGGCAATCGACCAGCGGTGCACCTCACTGGGGCCGTCATAGATGCGGAACGGGCGCACCTCGCGCCACAATCGGGCGACGATCGTGTCGTCGGTGATACCGAGCCCGCCGAGGATCTGCATGCTGCGGTCGACGACGCGCCAGATCGCCTCCGAGCAGATCACCTTGGCCATGCTCGATTCATGGCCACCTCGCCCGCCTTGGTCGAGCACCCATGCAGCGTGCCAGATGACGAGTCGGCTCGTGTGCAAATCCATCTCGTTGTCGGCGAGCATAAAGCCGACGCCCTCATGCTCGCCCAATGGCTTGCCGAAGGCGGTGCGGCGGCGGGCATAATCGGCGGCAACGTCGTGGGCGCGCCGGGCGGCGCCGAGCCAGCGCATGCAATGGGTCAGCCGCGCCGGGGCGAGCCGGACCTGGGCATAGCGAAAGCCCTCACCCACCCGGCCGAGCACCGCACTTTCCGGCACTCGCAGCCCGTCGAGCCGGATCACCGCATGGCCGCCCGACATGTATTGGTCGAGCGTGTCGAGCACGCGCTCGACGACGATCCCCGGCATATCCATCGGCGTGAGGAACATTGTGGCCCCCGCCGGACTGGCCCCGTCGCTTTCGGTCTTGGCCATAACGATTGCGAATTCCGCACCAACGGCGCCGGTGATCAACCATTTCTCGCCGTCGATAACAAAGTCGCCGCGATTACTTCCATTGGCGCGCCGTGCGGTTGTCTTCAGCATCGACGGGTCGGACCCCGCGCCCGGCGCCGGCTCGGTCATCATAAAGCAAGTGCGGATCTCGCCGGCCGCCAATGGCCGCAGCCATCGCTCCTTCTGGTGCTGTTCGGCGATTTGTTCGAGCAGGTGCATGTTGGCTTCGTCCGGGGCGAAGCAATTGAGCGCCACCGGGCCAAGCGGTGAATAGCCGGCAGCCTCGAAGATCACGGATTTAGCCCGATGATCGAGCCCGAGCCCGCCCCATTCGCGCCCGACATGCGGCGACAGCAGCCCGGCCTCGCGCCCGAGTGCCACCAATTCGCGCCGCAACTCCGGGCTCGGCCCGTGCGGGGTCTGCCGCGGATCGTTCTCATACGGGATGATCCGCTCGCGCACCAAGCGCTCGGTGCGCTCCTTCAGCTCGACGAGATCGTCTGACAGCGAAAAATCCATCGGACACTCCGGATGGTCGAGGGCGCGGGCAGCCTCTAATGGAGCATATCGTTCGGGTTTCCCTCCTAACCGTCAAGGGAACGTCCAATAATTGTCAATGCACGATTATGATATTGACAATTACTTCCGCATAATATAACTCTTATCGCACTCGAATAAGCAACGTTGTGTTGCACGAGCCCCGCCCGGGTCGAAAGCAATTTGCTTGCAAACTGCTCGCGTAAGCGGAGGAGCACGCGCGGATGGCGATCTTCGGATGGGTGCGATCATCACAATACCGATCGAAATCCGTGCGTTCGGGCGCGGCGTTGGCCGCCCATCTGTTCAGTCCGCGATCCGAGGAGAAGCCGATGCGCTCTGCCCATGATAATCAAGCCTGCATTCGCTCGGCGCTGTGCCGCCGGCGGCGAGCTCTTGGGCTGACCCAGCAGCAAGCGGCGCAGCTCCTCGGCATGTCCCGGCTGACCTATCACCGCATCGAGACCGGCGCGCGGCACATCCATTTCGCCGACCTCGCCGCGATCTGCGAAATGTACAACTGCCATCCCGCCGAACTGCTGCAAGACAGCCAGCTCGCCGCCGCCTATGCCCACGCTGCAACATCACTGCTCGGCGAGACGCCGGCGTAACCGACCTTTTGAGCCTAGAGGCGCGGCGGAGATCCTAAAACCTGACGAGCTTGCCGGGGTTCATGATGTTGGCGGGGTCGAAGGCGTGTTTGACCCGGCGCATCAATTCGATCTCGACCGCTGGCTTGTAGTGGGTGATCTCGTCGCGTTTCATGATGCCGACGCCGTGTTCGGCGCTGATCGACCCTGACAGGTCGCGCACGACGGCGTGGACGATGTCGTTGAATTCCTGCCAGCGCGCCAGATAGGCCGCCTTGTCCATGCCCTCGGGCTGGGTCAGGTTGAAATGGATGTTGCCGTCGCCGACATGGCCAAAGGCGATCGGCCGGATGCCGGGCAAACGGTCGCTGACCCCGGCGCTGGCGCGGGTGATGAACTCGGCGACCCGGCTGACCGGCACCGAGACATCGTGCTTAATCGAGCCCGAATAAAGCTGCGCCTCGACGATGGCCTCGCGGATTCGCCACAGCTCCTTGGCCTGCGCCCCGCTCTCGGCAATGACGCCGTCGGCGACGAGCCCTTCGTCGAGCGCGGTCTCCAGCAATCGTTCCAATAATGCGCGGATGCCGCTCTCGGTCTGGCTCGATGACATTTCGAGCAGCACGTACCAGGGATGACGCGCAGCGAGCGGGTCGATCATGCCGGAAATGTAGGCCAGCGCCAGGTCGAGCCCGGCGCGCGGGATCAGCTCGAACGCGGTCAGCTGGTCGGCGCTGGCGGCGCGGGCATGGGCGAACAGGCTCATCGCGTCCTCGATCCGGGCAAGGCCGAGAAACGCGGTCTCGACCTCGCGCGGCTTCGGAAACAGCTTGATCGTCGCCGCGGTGATGATGCCGAGGGTGCCCTCGCCGCCGATGAACAGCTGTTTCAGATCGTAACCGGTGTTGTCCTTGCGCAGCCCACGCAGGCCGTCCCAGACGCGCCCGTCGGGCAATACGACTTCGATCCCCAAGGTCAGCTCGCGGGTGTTGCCGTAGCGCAAGACGGCGATGCCGCCGGCATTGGTCGACAGATTGCCGCCGATCTGGCAGCTGCCCTCGGCGCCGAGACTCAGCGGAAACAGCCGGTCGGCTTCGGCGGCCGCCTGATGCAGATGGGCGAGGATGCAGCCAGCCTCGACCGTCATTGTGAAATTGACCGGGTCGATCGCTCGAATCCGGTTCATCCGGCCGAGGGTGAGGACGATATTGTCACGGTCTTCAGGCGGAACTCCGCCGCCGACCAGCCCGGTGTTGCCGCCTTGCGGCACGATCGCCAACCCCGCCTCAGCGCAGATCTTGGCGATTGCGGCGACCTCGGCGGTCGAAGCCGGCCGCACGATGAGCTTTGTCGCGCCGCGATAGAGCCGACGGGCCTCTACCAGATACGGCTCCTGGTCCCGCGGGTCGGCGATCCACCCCGCGGGGCCGACCGCCTGTTTGATCCGATGTAAGGTAGTCGTCAGGTTCACAGATTCGCTTTCCGCTTGCGTCGCTGGCATTTATACCGGCGAGGTTTATATTTGGGAGATCAACCGGACCAAGGTGATCGGCGGCGGCAGCCCCGGCAACCCTGGGACGAGCTGGCACGTCATCGGCACCGGCGATTTTAACGGCGACGGCAAGGCCGACATTCTGCTGCAGAACGCCAGCGGTCCCACCCCGATCAGTTCCATGACACTGGTCGGGGCAAACCCGGGGCCGAGCTGGCACGCGATTGGCACCGGTGACTTCTATGGCAGCGGCTATTCCGACATCCTGTGGCAGAACACCAGTACCGGCGAAGTTTATATTTGGGAGATCAACGGGACCAAGGTCATCGGCGGCGGCAGCCCCGGCAACCCCGGGACGAGCTGGCACGTCATCGGTGAATGACCCTCGGCACGATCGCCAATCCCGCCTCGGTGCAGATCCGCAGCACCGCCGCGACTTCCGCGGTCGAAACCGGCCGCACGACGAGCCGCGTCGCACCACGATAGAGCCGCCGGGCCTCGACCAGATAGGGCTCCTGGTCGTGCGGATCGGTGATCCACCTCGCGGGGCCGACCGCCTCTTTGATCCGATGCAAACTCGCCGCGGGACCCATAGTCACTGTCGAGGTTGCGTTGCAATAATTTGGTATTTATGTGATATTCGCATGTCAGTAAATAACAGTTACAACGCTGCGACAGCAACCCCTTACGGTCCCAAGTACAGGAGAAACCGCCCTTCCTCAACTGAAGCCCACCGGATGTGATAGATAGAGATCCTACAAACGGAGCTTCGATCTCCCGAGCCGATTTCTCTGTGCCGCGACGAGATCCGGGGATCAACCGTGAGCCGAGGGGGCGAGCACATCATCTGCAACCACCGTGCCTGATATCCCAATGCCCCTCGACGTCCCCGATCCCGCTTTCGACCCTAAATGGCTGTGGGCGACCCGAGTCACTGCTGAAGCTGCGCGCGCCGCTATGGTCCAGGGCCGAACTCCGCAAGAGCGCTTCGAGATCTATGAACGGTTAATTTTGGCAGCTTGCGAAGAGCGGCAGCGTCGCAAAAATCCCGAACCCGGTACCTCAATTGCCGAAGCGACTGCCTCTCTCCCTGCCGACCTGTTATATAATTACGTTGAGGTGGAAGATAGTATTGTCATATCTGCATTTGATGAAACCGAACCACGTGATGCGCGCTGATAATATGGATGATGCCAAATACACTGTTATCACTCGATGCTTGTCTCTTGCGAAAGCGGCTTTGGAGAGCAGATGGACTTTTCACAACTCCACTGAAGCGTTGTTCTGGTTTAGTTCTGCGCTGAAGGTCGACCCTAAAAACGCGACGGCGCGTTTGGGTTCTGCCCGAGTGTACCAATATGTTGCTTCCCAGCCGTGGTGGCAAAATTACGTGTCTCTCGCCAAAAGCGCCGCCTCTAAAGCATTGGCGATGCTGGACGAGCTAGTCGGGACAGATAGTTGTTGCAGAGTCGAGAGAGAAAGCACTTGTACGCGGCCAGATTTATTCAGCAATTGGCCAGTCAAATGTCGCAAAAAGGTATTTAAATGACGGCATAAACATAGACCCGAGGTATTCTAGCGGTCTTTATTTTTTACATTTCAACGATATCTTTATTGATCCGAGAGGCGACCACATCCTGCCCGGTCTCAACGAAGCTGTCGAGATTGCCGAGGCCGAGGGCAGTCAACGACGGTTTAGCAGCCGCCCTTTATTTCAGGGGTTTTGCCAACACCCTATTCTCAAACTATCATGAGGCCATTAAAGACTTGATACGTTCGATGACGATCAATCCCGGGTATGGATCAGCTAATTTGGCATTAATAGTGGTCTGACGCGATCGCTTGGTGCCCACGGTTGACCTTTTCGATGATGCGATCGGGGTCGGCAGTCCAGACGAATGGTCTGGGTTTGCGGTTGTGCTCGCCGAGATAGCGATTGATTGCCGCTTGCAGGTCGACGAGCGAATGGAAGACACCGCGCTGTAAGCGCCGACGGGTCAGCGTGGCGAAGAACCCTTCGACCGCATTGGCCCAGGAGCACGAGGTCGGGGTGAAATGGAACACCCACCTGGGATGCCGCGCGAGCCAGGCGCGCACCTTGGGATGCTTGTGGACGGCATAGTTGTCGAGGATCGCGTGGATCAGCTTGCCGGCCGGCACCGCGGCCTCGATCCGGTTGAGGAAGCGGATGAATTCCTGATGGCGATGGCGCGCCATGCACTGGCCGATGACGGTGCCGTCGAAGACATTGAGCGCCGCGAACAGCGTCGTCGTGCCGTTGCGGATGTAATCATGGGTCATCGTTCCGGCCCGGCCCTTTTTGATCGGCAGGCCCGGCTGGGTGCGGTCGAGGGCCTGGATCTGGCTCTTCTCGTCGACCGAGAGCACCAGGCTGTGCGCCGGCGGGTCGAGATAGAGCCCGACCACATCGCGCAATTTGGCGGCAAACGCCGGGTCCTGCGACAGCTTGAAGCGCCGCACCCGGTGCGGCTGCAGACCGTGCGCCGCCCAGATGCGCTGCACCGAGCGCAGCGAGATGCCGCTCGCTGCCGCCATCGCCCGGCCGGTCCAATGGGTTGTCTCGCCCGGCGGCTCCGCCAGGGTCAGCGCGACGACATCGTCAACCAGCGCTGACGGCAATGGCGGCAGACCGGGTTTTCGCGTCTTGTCGTGCAGCAGGCCGGCCACGCCCTCGCGCATAAACCGCTCTTGCCAGCGCCACACACAGGGCTTCGAAACCCCGGCGCGGCGCATGATTTCGGCGGTGCCGCAGCCCTCGCCCGTGGCCAGAATGATCCGCGCCCGCCACACATGCTTTTGCCGGCTGTTGCGATCCGCTACCACCGCGGCCAGTCGTTCGCGGTCGGCGGCACTCACCTCGATAGCGATCCCCTCGCGCATCGCGCATGATCGCACAGATCCAGTCCTTATGGAATCCTATGATTGCGTCGTACCAATAGCGGCAACAGCCTTGGCACGACACAAACAGGCTTATAAGGCGGTCAGTTTCTGCACACGGCGACGCGGCGCCAGGGCAAGATCCGCGGAGCCGGTCCCGGAACGCTGCGCGACGCCAGCAGCCGCGCGACGAAGGCGTTCTATCCGGCGCTGTCGATGTGCGATATGATCTTCTCCGGCGTCTTCGAGCGTCATCCGCGCCTGACCCTGGCCATCGTAGAGTTCGAGCTGTCTTGGGCGCCGAATGTGGTCACCTCGATGGACTACACGTATCGCGAGCGCCACGGCGAGGCGATTTACCGGTTCAAGGACGGCCTGCTCCCGAGCGACTTCTTCCGCCGCAATGTCGTCTTAAGCTTCCAAGAGGACGCCATCGGCATTCGCCTGCGCGACGTCATCGGCGTCGACAATATGATGTGGGGCTCGGACTATCCGCACAGCAAGTCGACGTTTCCCCAATCGCAGAAAATCCTAGCGGAGATCCTGGCCGGGGTGGCGGACCATGAACAAGCCAAGATCGTGGGCGGCAACACCGCCCGCGTCTACCATTTTGACGTGGCGCGGCTGACCGTCTCTGATTGAAGAGCCAACTAACCCGGATCATTCACGAGGCGTTTGAGGGCGCCGCCCCGCATCGGGGTGGGCGCGCAGCTTTCCGTGGCGTCGGTGACGCGGTGATCGAGGTTTGAGGTTGGACCGGAGGGTTCGATCTAGGGCGATTGCCCCGTCGGTTACGGCGGCAGCTTGGCGATTTGGCCCGCGAGCGTGGCAAAGCCGGTCCGGTAAGGAAAGCAGGCCGGCAGGGCGATCTTAATGCGGGTGACCATTTCGGTGACGCGCGCGGCAACCTTGATCAGGCAGAGGCGGATCGTGTCGAACTGGGCCTCGCGCCAGAAGGAGTTGCGCGGCGCCAGGCCGCGCAAGCTCAGCATCAGCCAATAGGCGGCGGTGTGATCAACAGCCGGAACTGGTTGGCGGTCGCCTTGCTGCAGGAGGTGCGGTCGGAGGCGAGGTGCAGCTTGTGCGCCTTGATCAGATTTTCGGCCTGCCCCCTGGCGCAATAGAGCTTCTCGTAGAGCGATTTCGGCAGGCCTGGCAGATTGGTGACGATGAACCGGCTGTCGGCCCCCTGGGGGCCGCCTCGACACGGGCGATGACACGGCGCGCGACATTCCAGGTTTTGGCGGCGTAGCGGAAATCACCGTAGCGGCGGACCTTGTCGCCTTCGCCGTCGAGGCGGCCGAGGGCGGCGTCCTCAGCGAGCGGAGTGGCCTGGCGCAGCAGCACCGGGTTGCCGGAGAGGCCGAAGATGTAGCCGACGCGCTGGCGCTCGCACCACGCCATCGCCTCGGGCCGACCATAATGGCTGTCGCCGCGCACCACGATCTCGACCGCCGGCCAGCGGGCCCGGATGCGGCCAATGACATGGCGCAGCACCATTGCCACCTCGGCCCCGTCCGGCGTCTTGCCGGGGCGCAAGATGACGGCGACAGGCTTGCCGGTGGTCGCCTCGTAGATGTGGATCGGCAGAAAGCAGCGGCTGTCGTAATGTGCGTTCCACAGTGACAGTTGCTGGTCGCCGTGCACCCGGTCCTCGGTGTCGTCGATGTCCAGCAGGATGCGCCGCGGCACCGCTTCGAAGCTGTCGCAGAACAGCTCCACCATCGCCGCCATCATGCGTTTGAGCGCGATCGCGCCGGGCAGGTTTTCGAGCCGGCTGATGGTCGGCTGCGAGCACAAATCCTCGCCGCTTTCCGGCAGCCGCCCGACCGCCATCTTGAAGGCGGGATCGGATTTGAGCGCGTCACAGTCGTTGCCGTCGGGATAGCCGGCCGCGATCAGCAGCGCGCGGTAGCGGATCATCTCGGTAAGCCCGTGCAGCACCCGGTCCGGGTCGCGCGGGTCTTCGATGCAGGCGGCCAACCGTTCGGCAATCTTGAGCCGCTGCTCGATGGCCGCCAGCAGCAATATGCCGGCATCTGAGGTGAGCTGGCCGCCGTCAAATCCGACATGCACCGGCTTGCCCGCGATGGCTGGCAAGCCCGGCAAAATCCCCGTAGTCTCATCCATGGCGGGCGCGAAACTCCGTGGCTTCGGTGTGATCGGCCTTAGCAACCAAATCATACACGAAACCAAGGGTTTATACCGCTCCCGCCAGCCCCTTCAGCCGACGTGGTGAATTTTTCGGGCTAACGCCTCCGCGGCGCGCATTGAGATTTGGATTAATACAATCTCTGTGAGAACGGCGTTCTTTACGATCCTCGGCGCCGGTCAAGGCGGAAATGAAAAAATTCATGACCGAGCGCCTAATAGCGCAATCATGGCAGATTGAGGATCTGCCCCTTGCAATGGGATTGTGGGGCGACCCCGCCGTTACGGCGTTCATTGATTCTCGCGGCAAACTCACCGAAGCCCAAGTCTTTGAGAAACTCAACGCCGAGATCGAGCGAGAGAGATCCAGTGGCGTTCAGTACTGGGTGCTGTTCGATCACCGCAATAGCGATTTCGTCGGCTGCGGCGGGCTTCGGCCGTGGGTCTATACACCCGGCGAGGCAGATTTCGAAGTGGGCATCCATCTCGTGAAGCGCTGCTGGGGCAAAGGGTTCGGATCGGAAGCTTCCCTAGGCGCGCTGAAATATGCGTGGGAAAAATTGCGGCTGTCGAAAGTCTATGCAGGGCATCACCCAGACAATCGTGTTTCGGAGAAGATCCGAAAGAAGCTCGGATTTGAGTTCATCGAAAATGTGTTTTACGAGCCCACCGGCTTGATGCATCCGTCCTACATCTGCATGGTGCCGACACCTAGACCAAACGCTTCCACATCGAAGTAGGCCGGAAGCCCTCCTGATGGTCGCACAGCGGCTATGCGCACATTCCCGCGGTTCAGTGGACAGTTCCAACGTTCACCAGAGCGATTGCTGCATGTAATGGCTGCTGGTCTACAATGATAAAATGCGACGACCCGCATCAAGCAGCATATCGCTGACCCACGCCCCCTGCATCACATCCAGTTGCATCCTGCCGCCAGCCTGTCGGACGCGATTTGTGATTTCCTCAATTGCCGTGACGACTTCAGGGTGGTCGGGCTGGCCGGGATAGCCGAGACTTTGAGCGAAATCGTTTGGGCCAATGCTGCAGAGGTCGATGCCCGGCACCGAGAGAAAGGCGTCGAGGTTGTCGAGCACGGCGGCATCCTCCAGCAAAGCGCACACCAGCATCTGTTCGTTTGCCTCGCGGTAGTACGCCGCCTTGTCCGCAATCCCGGCATTGTAATCAGTGCCGCGGTTGGCCCCGAATGACCGCTCTCCGAGCGGGCCGAAGTAGCACGCGCGCACCAGCTGGCGGGCGTCTGCCTCCGTGGCAATGTGCGGGCCCAATATGCCCATGATTCCACGATCGAGATAGCGCAGGATTGTTGACGAGCCGATGTCCGGCACCCTGGCGATTGTCGTGAGGTTATGGCGTTCGGCTGTCCTGCAGAGGTCTTCAAGCTGGTCCAGTCCGAACGGCCCATGCTCGCCATCGATGAAGACGTAATCGAAGTCGAGCTTCCCCAGAATGTCGATCACCCATGGGGATGGGAAGGACAGGTTGTAGCCGTACGCCTTGCGACCGGCACGCATCGCGGCTTTGACTCGGTTCGGTTGCTTCATCGCATGTCCTCGTCTGTGCGGCGACCGCGACCTGATCGTCCCATCCGTAGCCTTTTTGGCTCTGAAGGTTGTCGAGCCGCGGAGCATACTCCCCGTATCGGCGCGGGTTCCACAGGCGTATAGTGGGGCCGCTGAGGGTCACGTAGACGGTAGGACTGTGAGGCCGCTCACCACTCAGCAGGAGGGCGAATCATGGCGAATTACCGGGTCATATCGTCGGACAATCACGTGTTTGAGCCACCGGACCTGTGGACGAGCAGGGTCAAGCCGGCGTTCAAGGACCGGATCCCACAGCTCGTCCGCGAGTATGATGGCGATTGGTGGTTCTGCAACGGCCACCGGGTGATCGGGCTGGCCGCCGGGGCACAGACAGGCATGCGGTTTGAGGCGCCGGAACAGATGGTCCGCACCACGACCTTCGATAAAGTTCGGCGCGGTGGCTACGACCCTGGGGAGCACCTTAAGGATATGGATGCCGATGACGTGGATGTGAGTATTGTCTATCCCACAGTCGGTCTGCTGCTCTACAGCGTACCAGACAGTGCGCTGCTGTCGGAGATTTTTAGAGGATACAACGACTGGCTCGCCGAGTTTTGCGCCGGGGAGCCCAAGCGCCTCAAGGGCATCGCCATGATCAACGTGGACGATGTGCAGGAGGGCATCAAGGAGCTGCAGCGCTGCGCCAAGATGGGGCTGGCGGGCGGCATGATCACCGTGTTATCCCCCGGAGGGGAAAGGGTACGACAATCCGATGTACGAGCCGCTATGGGCGGCGGCCCAGGATTTGGATATTCCCCTTGGCATGCACATCGCCACCAACCGACCAGGCCCAGGGCAGGATTTTGGGCTCGAGGACCGCAATCGTGTCCGCAACTCCTTCCTGGCCAACGCCGACCACTGGGTGCGGATGTCACTTGCTGACATGATCTTCAGCGGCGTCTTTGAGCGCTACCCAAAACTCCAAATCGGCACCGTTGAGCACGAACTGTCCTGGATTCCGCACTTCCTGAACCGCATCGACTACACCTACACCCAACGCGTCCAGCAAGAGCGCTATCGGTTTAAGGAGGCCATGCTGCCCAGTGACTATTTCCACCGCAATGTGTTTGCGGGCTTTCAGGAAGATGCGATGGGCATACGCGACCGCAATGTCATCGGTATCGACAATCTTCTCTGGGGCTCAGATTATCCCCATGTCGAATCCACCTTCCCCAGGAGCCGTCAAATTATTGAGGAGGTTCTGAAGGACTGCACTGAAGAGGAGAAGGCCAAGATCGCCGGCGGCAATGCCGTTAGAATATACCATCTTAACTAAATTCCTGTAGTCCTCTGGTCACCGGACGCCGCGGCCGCTGGGTCCTCTCCCGGGGTCCGGGGACCCAGCGCTGTAGGCGCGCCGTGGTGGAGACCGCTTTCTAGGAGGGGCTAGGTCGCGGGCATATTCGGGCGCCAAACCTGCGTGGTGGGCGAGCATATCCAACCACCCTTGGCGGCGGCGTGTCGGCTCGTACACCGCCACCAGCAGAGGCCTTTGTCATCTCTTCATTCTTGATCGCCGATCATAGAAATCAGTTTGGCACCCAGGCGGCGGCTCTGATCTCGCCGAATTCGCGGGGGATTTTGCGCCAGGAGGCGCCGCCGTCCTCGGTGACGTAGACCTCGCCGAACAGGCTGAACGCGACGATGCGGTTGGGGTCGGCGGGATGGGTGGCGAGGCCCCACACTGTGGCATTGGCCTGGGTCGGGAATGGCAGGATCTCCCAGGCCTCCCCGAAGTCCGTGGTGCGGAGCACGTGGCCTTTTTCGCCGGTCGTGGTCTCGCCGCAGCCGGCGAACAGCACGCCGGGATCATCGGGTTTGACCGCCATGCCGCGGGCATAGGGCAGCGGCCATTTCTCCTTGATGCCCAGGGGTTCCCAGGTCTCGCCCAGATTGTCGCTGATAAACATTTCGCGCGCCGTGCTGGCATAGAGGCGCTTGGGCTGCGTTGCGGCGATCGCCACGGCGTGAATGTCCGGATCGTACAAACCCGTCTCTCGGTCAAGATGCGTCCAACTGTTCCCGCCGTCCCGGCTGCGAAAGACGCCGTCGATTTCCACACCGGCCCAGACCATGCGATGATCGTCGGGGTCGACGACGAGGCTGGTCACGAAAGCTTCGCCGATCGAACACTCGCGGGCGGCGTCTATCGCCAATTTCTCCCACTGCCGTCCGCCGTCGCGCGAGCGATAGACCCCGGACGGGCGTGTGCCGGCAAACAGAATATCGGGATCGACCGGGTCGAGGGTCAGCGACCAGATCGTCGGCAGAGCGCCATTGGCGCCAAGGCATTCCCACCGCGCCCCGCCGTCGTGGCTGACGAACAGGCCGGTATCGCCGCCGGCGAAAACGGTATGCGCCTCTTTGGGATGGGCGACCAGCGCCTGGATGCGGCTGTTCAGCGGGAACGGGGCGCGATGGCGGGTCCACGATTTACCGGCATCCGGGCTGTGCCACACGCCCCAGCCGGCCGTACCAAGACAGATACTGTAATCCGCTGCTGCGGATTCCGGGGGAAGTCGCCCGGGATTCCGGGATGATCTCGCCCACCATTCCGATTTAATGTCGCTCGGCGTTCCGAGATGATTTCGCTCGGCGTTCCGAGATGATTTCGCCCGCCATTCCGGGATGAAGTCGCCCGGTTAGAGGGGGGTCTCTGCTGGCCCGCTTAGGGTCCGCTCCTTCGGCTTTTGCCACGGGAGGGGACGATGCCAGCAGAGAGGATCGCGATGCGCCAAGTGCGCGACGTGCTTCGGTTGAAGGCCGCCGGGGTATCCGGCAACGAGATCGCCCGCCGGGTCGGCGTGGCGTCGTCGATGGTCCGGCTGACGCTGAAGCGGCTCGCGGTCGCCGGGCTGAGCTGGCCGTTGCCAGCCGAGTTGACCGACGCGGCGCTGGAAGCACAGCTCTTCACCGCGGCCGGCAAGAAGCAGGGCCACCGCCGCCTCCCCGAGCCCGATTGGGCGACGGTTCATCGCGAGCTGAAGCGCAAGCACGTCACGCTGCAGATCCTGTGGGACGAGTACATCGAGCGGCATCCCGACGGCTATCGCTACTCGCGGTTTTGCGAGCTGTACCGCGGCTGGGCGTCCCGGGTCTCGGTCACGATGCGGCAGACCCATGCCGGCGGCGACAAGCTGTTTGTCGATTATGCCGGCGACACGATGCCGGTGATTATCGACCGACTGACCGAGAAGACCCGGCCGGCGCAAATCTTTGTTGCCGTGCTGGGCGCCTCGAACTTCACCTATGCCGAGGCGAGCTGGACCCCGGCGCTTGCCGACTGGATCGGCGCCCATACCCGGGCTTTCGAGGCGATCGGCGGGGTGCCCAACCTGCTGGTGCCGGACAACACCAAAGTCGCGGTGATCAAGGCCTGCCTCTACGAGCCGCAGGTCAACCGCACCTACGCCGAGATGGCGGCCTATTACGACACGGCGATCCTGCCGGCGCGGCCGCGTCGTCCTCGTGATAAAGCAAAGGTCGAGGCTGCCGTGCTCATTGTCGAGCGTTGGCTGCTCGGTAGGCTGCGCCATCGTCGCTTTTACAGTCTGGCCGAGCTCAACGCGGCGATCGGCGAGTTGCTGCGCCAACTCAACGAAGAGCGGCTGCTTCGCCGGCTCGGCGTTACCCGCCGCGCATTGCTCGAGGAACTCGACCGGCCGCACCTCAAGGGATTGCCCAGCGAGCCCTATGCCTTTGCCGAATGGCGGTTGCGCCGGGTCGGCGTCGATTATCACGTCGAGGTCGAGGCTCACTTTTACAGCGTGCCCTACCGCTTCGCCCGCCGCGAGGTTGAGGTGCGGCTGACGCCGCGCACCGTCGAGATCTTTCTCAAAGGCGAGCGGATTGCCGCGCATCTGCGCTCCAGCGGCAATTACCGGCACACCACCGTCGCCGATCACATGCCGTCAAGCCACCGGCGCTATGCCGACTGGACCGTCGAACGCATTCGACACGAGGCCGCCGCGATCGGTCCGGCCACGGTGGCGTTATGCGAACTGATCCTGGAGCGCCGGCCGCATCCTGAACAAGGGCTTCCGCTCCTGCCTGGGCATCGTTCGCCTGCTGCGGCCATTTGGCGCCGATCGTGTCGAAGCGGCGGCGATACACGCCATCGAGATCGGCACGCTGACCTACGGCTCGATGCGTTCGATCCTCGACAACAAGCTCGATCGCCAGGCCCCACAAGGGCCGAGCGCCAACACTGTTCCGGTGCTCCACCCCAACATCCGCGGTCCCCGCTACTACCATTAACCCGTTAAGGAGAATGGACATTGCTGACCCACCCAATGCTTGATCAACTGCACCAGCTCGGGCTTTCCGGCATGGCCCAGGCGTTCGCCGAACTCGAAGCCTCCGGCGAGGGGGCGACCCTTACCCATGCCGACTGGCCCCATGCCGATTGGCTCGGCCTGCTGGTCGATCGTGAGGTCACCCATCGCCGCGACAAGCGCCTGGCCGCCCGGCTGCGTTACGCCCGGTTGCGCCACCAGGCCGTCATCGAGGACGTCGATTACCGGGCCCCGCGCGGCTTCGATCGCGGACTGTTCCACAAGCTCGCCGGCGGCGAGTGGATCGACGCGCATGACAATTTGATCCTGTGCGGGCCGACCGATCCCGCTTCATAATGCCCATCTCGCTATCATCCTATAATGGCAAGATATTTTGCCGCAGATCGTCAGACGGCGGACGCCGCTGGCGGCGCGCATCGGCTGCATGCTTGACCTTGGCATCCTCGAGATCCCCGGCGCGGATCGCCCAGGGAGCGCCCTTGCAGTGCTGGGTGGCTGGTAAGATTTTCTCCTGGATGAGCCGGCGAACGGTTGCTTCGCTGACATTTAGAGCTCTGGCCGCTTCCTCCATTGTGACCTCGCCGCGTTCAGCGCGCTCCCCCTCACGGTAAGGTGGGATCCTGCGATGATTGCGCAGAAAGCAGACGCGTGAACGCGTCCAGCCGTTGCCGCGCCCAGTCGTTTTGCCGGCGCGGTTGAGGATTGGCGCAATCGCCTTGTCGGGCAGCTGCCGGGCGAGCACGGTGACGAGGTCGACCACGTCGGCAGCCGTTCCCCAGCGATGCTGGCCTGCGCGATTCTTGCGCACGCGCAGCGGGGTGTGATCGCCACCTGCCCATCGGATCACGAGAGTGAGCGCATCATCCTCGACCCGCACCACGATCTCGTCGATCAGCGTGCGGATGATCCGCTTTCGGGTGGCCGGCGTCGCTCCAGGGCTGTTCCAGGCAACCTCTACGTCACGGCCTAGTGCCAGCAGGCGTTGGCGCTCGGTCTCGGTGAGTGTCGTCCCCGCCATTGCCGTCAATCCATCCTGCTCCTCTTCGAGCGCACGGACGCCGAGCAGACGCTCATTCCAGCGTTGCTCCAGCTCGGCGGCGACCAATCGGTTCTCGGGATCAACCGCATCGTATTGACGGCGAGCCCGCGCTACCTCGTAGCGGGCCTGCTCGATCGCCAACTCGGTCTGACGCTGTTTCTCCGCATTCTCAGCGCGCCGTGATTTCCATCGCGCCGATCGCCGCCTCGATGCCCAACGGCTGCAGGCGCTCGATCACCTCGGCACCGACAGCGCGGTCGATCCGCATGCCGCCAAACGAGATGCAGCGGTCGCCGCCATGGTTGATCTGACCACCCCGACAGTGATAGCGGCCCGAGCTGCCGTTCTCGCCGCTGTAGGCGACATGCAGCTTGCGGCCGCAATGCCCGCATCGCAACAGGCCGGCCAGCAGCGCCTCGCCGCGCCGGACAGAGCCGCGGCTCATAAAGCTTTTGCCGTTGGCATTGTCAGCAATCAGCCGCAGGTTTCTCTCGAACTCCGCCCAGCTAATGTAACCTTCGTGATGGTCGCGGATCAAAACCTCCCAGCTGCTCCGGTCCCGACGGAAGCCGCGCACGATCCGTTTTCTTCCGGCCTCGATGGTGATGCGGCTGCCGGTGCGGCCAAAGACGTAGGCGCCGGCATAGATCGGGTTGGTCAGCAGGTGGCGCAGCGTGTTGTAGACCGGCAGCTTCCAGATCACCTTGCGGCCTTCCGGACCGTATTCGGTCGCCGGCAAGGGCAGTCGCTCTTGCCGCATCCAGAGATGCACCTGCCGCACGGTCTGCAGCTCGGCGAATTTGTTGAAGGCGAGCATGATCGCCTCCTGGACGCGACGATCAGGGTCTTTCTCGATGCGGTCGTGCGACGTCTTCAGGTAGCCGATCGCCACGGTAAGGAAGAGCTCGCCGCGCCGGGCCTTCTGCTTCAGGGCTTCGAGCGAGCGCTGGCGAAACAGCGACAACTCCATCTCGCTCATCGTGCCTTTCATACCGAGGAGCAACCGGTCGTTGGGATGACGCGGATCGTAGACGCCGTCCTCGTCGACGATCAGCGTGTCAACCAGCCCGCAAAACTCGAGCAGGGTATGCCAGTCGCGCCCGTTGCGGGCGAGCCGCGAGGCCTCGATCGAGACGACGGCGCCGACCCGGCCCTCGCAGATTGCTGCCAACAGCTTCTCGAAACCCGGTCGCGAAATGCCGGAACCGGACCGGCCGAGATCATCGTCAATCACTTCGACGGCCGCCCAGCCCAGGGCGCGGGCGCGATCGACCAGCCCGTACTGGCGACGCCGGCTTTCGTGATTGTGCAGCACCTGGTCGCTGGTCGACTGGCGCACGTAAACAAAGGCAGCGCGGGCGAGATGGTCAGGCGTGATCCTAGTCATCACCAGCCTCCCCGCCGTCGCGAGCTGCCGATTCGGTCCGTTGCTGTTGTACGCCTGCCGCCTCGGTCAGCAGCGTCTGCAGCAGCTGCGCTATCTTGCAGCGCAACTCGAGCCGCAGCTCCACCGTCTGCGGCGTCTCGTTGAACAGGTCCCCCTGGCGACCTCGCCCTCGCTCCATCGCTGGCTCCCTTGCAGTGGGATGGATCCCCGCTGCAGGAGGCCATAAGGGCGTCGAGCAATGTGCATAGCTCGGCCAGGTGCTCGATCGGCAGCCGTGGAGTTGCCACAAGTGCCGGAATGCCGCGCCCTGCTTCTGTCATCCACGCCGGCAGTAGTGCCAACGTGCGATCGGGTTGCCGGATGATGAAATGCTCGGCACCGGCATGGCGCTTGGCGCCGATCGCCGCGACGATCGCGCCGCTCCGTGGGTGAAACGGATAGACGATCCGGACCTCAATCGCCGGACACCCGGCAGTATGACGCTGCTTCGACCGGCGTCGGCAAAAGTTGGCTTGCCTGTGCCCTCGGCCACCAGGCTTGCCGCGACAACCGCTCGGTGCTCTATCAGCGCGTCCCCAAGCTTTTCGCCGATCTCGCCCTGGCCCACGGCGACGGCCGCTATCCCCGCATCATGCGCAGCCTCAACGGCGTCCAGCTTCTCATCCTCAACGATTGGGGTCTTGAACCGCTCGACGGAAGCGCTCGCCGTGATCTCTACGAGATCCTCGAAGAGCGATACGGCCGCCGCTCGACCATCCTGACCAGCCAGATCCCGATCGACAAATGGCACGAGATCATCGGCAACCCAACCTATGCCGACGCCATCCTCGACCGCCTCGTCCACAACGCCCATCGCATCGATCTCGCCGGCGACAGCCTGCGACGAACCCGACCAAGATCAGCTCTCAGGGATTGACCAGCGCTACGCCTTTCGCCAAAAAACACTCACCAGCAGGACCCCTCAAGCGGGCGACATCAGGTCGGAACAGCGAGCGACATGATCTCGGAATGACCGAGCGACTTCGCCGGAATCAGCATCCGCTGCCATACGCCGCCTCCCTCACCCTGATAGACCTACCCCGAAGATCCACGGGGAAATACTAACCTTTCTTCGGCGACCAGCCATAAGCCTTGGCGCAGGCGCCGCCCATCAGCATCGCCCGCTCGGCGTCGCTCAGGCGGTCGGTCTTGAGGAAGGGCTCGACGGCCTGCTCGTAATTGACGACGGCGAACGCACGCGTCCAGTCCGTGCCCCACAGGCAGCGATCGAAGCCCCAGGCATCGAACACGCGGGCGATCGGGTCCCAAATATCCGGGAACGGGAACGGCTGGTGGGACAATGTGCAGGCGCCGCTGACCTTGATCACCGCGTTCGGGCGTTTGGCGAGTTCCAGCACCTTCGGGAGGTCGGCCCAAGGCTGCGGCGGCGCCGGCGGCACGCGTGGCTGCACGATGGCTAGATGGTCGATGATGAACCGCGTATCCGGATGGCGGTCGATCAGCGCCGTGCCCGCGTCCACATTGCCCCAGAACAGGACGTTGACCGGAAAATCATGGCGCGCGGCCGCGCGTGCGATCCGGTTGAGGCCCGGGTCGTCGGGCGCACGGTTCGCCTCCCGCGTCAGCATGATGCGGATGCCGACCGCGCCCGGCGTCTTTTTCCAGTCGGCGATGATTTCGGCCACCGCCGGATCGTCCGGGTTGACCGGCTTGATGATGGCGAACCGGCCCGGATGGGCCTGCTGCACCTCCACCGCATAGCTGGCGTCGTACTGGTAGATGGAAAAGGCGGAGATGAAGATCGCGCCGTCGACGCCGACCTTATCCATCGCCGCCACCATCTCGTCGCCCGTGACGTGGTCGGGCCAGCTCGGCACGCTGTGCCAGGGTCGCTTCGGCGTGTTCGCCTCATACACATGGACCTGGGAATCAATGATGATCATCGGGGAAGCTCCTCTGTATTACGCGAGTTTGGCAATCACACCACGTTCGTGTCCAGAGGGCCCAGGCTTCGTGCGTTGATGAGGCGATGATCCCCGGGTCCGTCGGGGATGTGGGTGTTGCCGCGCCACCGGCCACACGGAACCGCTGCAGCGTCGGCGGATCGTCACCGGATTGCCGCTAGAACTTATACTCGGGGCCGTCGACGTATCTGAACCGCTCCAGCGCATCCGCGCGCAAGGTGAAACCGAGGCCCGGCCGGTCAGGGGCATGCACCATGCCGTCCGAACGGATGTCGAACGGCTCGTTGAAGAGCTCCCACATCATCGGCATATAGCCTTGGCTCACCTCGAGAATGTGGCAGTTGGGGGCTGCCATCGCGACGTGAATGCTTGCGGCGAACAGAACCCCGCTGCCCCAGGCATGCGGCGCCAGACGCACGCCGTGCGCCGAGGTCAGTGCCGCAATACGCCGGATCTCGGTCATGCCGCCGGCGCGGGCGACGTCCGGCTGCGCGATGTCGAGTGCACGGCGCTGGAGCAGATCCTGGAAATCGAACCGCGTGAACTCGCGCTCCCCCGAGGCAATGGGGATTGTCGTCGATCGGCGCACCTCCGCCTGACCGGCGTGATCGTCGGGCGAGACCGGCTCCTCGAACCAAGCGATGTCGTAGGGCTCGAGCTCCTTGGCAAGCTTGATGGCGGTCGCAACTTCGAGCGAGCCGTGCGCGTCGATCATCAGTTCGACGTTGGGGCCAAGCCCGCGGCGGGCCGCCTTCACGCGGCGCACACAGTTGGAGATCGAGAAGCCGTCGCGACCGACCACGCGCATCTTGGCAGCGGTGAAGCCCTTCGCGGCATAGCCCGCGAGTTCCGCCTCGGCCTCGTCGCCCGGCGCCCAGCCGCCACTCGCATAGCCCCGCACCGAGCTGCGCGCCGCACCAAGCGCATGGTAGAGCGGAATGCCGAGCGCTTGCGCCTTGACGTCCCATACCGCGATGTCGATGCCGGCAATTGCTTCCATGATGACGCCGCGGCGCCGGCTTTCGTCAGCCTGGGTGACGCCGCGCTCGAGCGCCGGCCTGCTGCGCGAGCCGTTGTACATCTTTTCGTAGATGCGCTCGGAGAACATGGGATCCTCATCGACGCATTCCGCCGCGAGCTCATGCTCGACGATGGCGGCGACGATCGGCGGCGTGCCGAGAGCCGCACCAATGCCGGTGAGCCCGCTGTCGGTTTCGACGCGGATCAAAGTCGCGTCACTCTTGACCTTGGTTCCAAGGTCGGTGCGGTGGCGCTTTTCCTCCGGAACCGGCGCCGACATTGGAATCGCGGACACTTTGATGATTTTCATGGGTCGTTCTTTCCTGGTCAGGCGAGCCTATCTCGATTTGGATTGGTTGGCGGTCGGGCGCGATCTGACAACGAGCAACGGGCTATACCGACTTGCCCGCTGCGTGGAGTTTACCCCTGCGGCCAGTTGATGCGGATGGGGTCGCGCCCGTCCCAGTTCAGGGCGAGTTTGCGCACCTGGTCAAAGATGCGCATGCGGACGGGTCGTCGCCTCCGCCATCTCGATGACCGTGCCGGGGTGCCCTTCATTGACGAAATAAATGAACGGGCCGCGTGGCGTGTCACCCTCCTGGCCAATCTGCCAACCGGATCCGAGCGCCCGCTCGCGGATCTCGTGGTAGTTCACCGGCCAACTCGACCAATGCTGCATCCCCTCGCAGCCGGCGGCAAGGAAATCGCGGTAGAGGCTCGGCACGTCGTTGCGCTGCTCGATCAACTCGAGCTGCACATCGCCCGAGTTGGCAAGCGCGATCGACACCTTGAGATCGTAGGGCCGGCCCTTGTAACGGAATTCATCCAGCGGCAGCTGCTCGGCGTAGAACCACGGGCCGACGCCGCACACCTCGACCCAGTGGCGCATTGCCTTCTCGATGTCGCGGACGACGATCCCAACCTGCCGCATCGGCCCAAACAACCTGCTCATCGTCCTCTCCGTTTCCTGGTCTAGACCGGCATTCGCCGGATTCCCGCCGGTTCCGAGGCAAGAATCGTCCCTTTGACCTGATTGAGCAATCACAGACCCGGTGACGGTTGAGGGCAACGGCCCCAGATTCGGTCGAGGGTCGCGGTCCGCCAAATCTGGCCGGTTAACAGGCGCGTAACTCAGACGGGAAGGATTGTGCCGGAAGCGGGCCTTTGGTTTCCTATAAGTCGACGAGTCAAATCGACCCAAAGCCGCCGTTCGCTTCCATCGATGGCAATGCCAGCCCTTGCCCCGAAGCTGACCTCCGTGATCAACCCCACGGACCACGGACGGCGAGGTAGGGTGGAGGGCCATTAACTCCGGATGAAAGCTAACTCGGTGGTCGCCAAACTGGGTCTGATCTGTACAATCTGCCGAGTACACGGTTCGGCATCGCCGAGCCCTGTGCACCCTACCGCTTCTATCGGAGCAAAGGTGTTGGAATGAGGGTCAAGCTGTTCGCCACCGCGATCGTCCTTGCTCTCGCCGATCTTTGCAGCGCCGTCGCACAGGTGCAGGTGCCGGCCAGGGTCTACCATGTAGGGTTCCTGAGCGTCGGTAACAGCGAGACGGGCGCATCGACTGTGAACGGTCTCACGGCCGCTCTCGGGCGCCGGAATTATTTGCTGGGGAAGAATCTGGTAATCGACGCACGCTTTGCGCAAGCAAAGCCCGAACGGTTGCCCAAGCTCGTCAAAGAGCTGGTGGATATTCCGGTCGATGTTATCTCTATCACCGGCTATTCGGCAGCGCTCGCTGCAAAGGAGGGTACTGCGACGGTCCCAATTGTCCTAATCGCCGCCGGAGACCCGGTTCAGTTAGGCTTAGTTGCGAGCTACCGCCGGCCCGGCGGCAATATCACTGGTGTTTCGGACGTGCCTTCGGAGCTCACGGCGAAGCGTCTCGAACTGATGCTAGAGGCGGTTCCCGGTCTGAAGCGAGTGGCCGTGCTGTACAACGCTAGCGATGCCGCGATGGTCGCGCGCTACAAGGTGGTAGCGGCGGCGACCTCTGACCGGGGAATCACCGTCCAACCATTCGGCGTCCGCGAACCGGATGAATTTGAGACCGCATTCTCGGGGATGAGCGCGGAACGGCCCGACGAAATCCTGATGCTCACCGACATTCTGACGCTGCTAAACCGCAAGCGAGTTTTCGAATTTGCCGCCGCCAACAAGATACCGGCAATGTACGAATTAGACGTATTCGCCCGCAACGGGGGGTTGATGTCGTATGGCGCGGACCGCAGCGAAGCCGCTGAGCGGGCCGCTGATTTGATCGACCGTATTCTAAAGGGTACCAAGCCAGCTGATCTCCCAATCGAACGGCCAGCCCACTATAAATTTGTCATCAACCTGAAGACCGCGAAAGAACTCGGAATTACGATGCCACCAGCCCTGCTCGCCCGGGCCGACGAAGTAATTGAGTGAAGCAGCCGATGACTGCTACGGGTCGATTTGACCCGTTGATGTGTCGGCATTCGGACGGCCGGAAACGGCGCAACCTTGTCGCCCGAGCAGGTCCCCGCGAAGGGCGGAAATCCACCCCAACTGAGCCGATCCCGGTGGCTTCCGTGAATGGCCGTAGTTGGGGGGCATAACCTGCCGTTGCCGTCAACTGAACCGAGTACCCGCTACGAGTTCAAATCGAGGCTTGAGGCCATCGCTGGGGGCTGGCCGAACGCCTAAAGGGGCAAGCTGACTTCGCGCTCACGTTCAGCCTCCTCTGCCGCGAGCGAAGACAACGAGACACCGAGGAGCCGAACGCCTCTCGCGACAGGAAAGAGAGGTTCGAGCAGTGTATTGCTAAGCTGTTCGAGTTCGTTTCTTGTCGTGATCTGTATCTGACCGGTACGACTTCGGGTGATCTGCCGGAAGTTGGCGAACTTGACCTTGAGCGTGACTGTGCGGCCGCGAAGACCGGAGCCCTCACAGTACTCCCACACTTTGTTGACGATCTCGCGAAGCGCATCGCGCGCGGCTTCGTAGGTGGAGAGATCGGCCAAAAACGTGTTTTCGGCGCCAATAGACTTGCGTATCCGGTCGGCACGGACAGGCCGCTCGTCAACTCCGCGCGCAACCCCGTAATAGTAGGAGCCCGCTTTACCGAAATGCTGCTGCAGGAAGGCCAAGGTCTGCGCCCTGAGGTCGAGCCCGGCCTTGATCCCGAACCGCGCCATCTTGGCAGCTGTCGCAGGCCCGACACCGTGGAACTTTCTGACTGGCAGTGTCTCGACGAATTCCGGACCCATCGCGGGCGTAATGACGAAGAGCCCGTCCGGCTTGCGGTGATCCGAGGCAAGCTTGGCGAGGAACTTGTTGTAGGAGACGCCGGCCGAAGCGGTGAGTTCGGTTTCGGCGCGGATCCTTGCCCGGATTTCTGCCGCGATCTGCGTCGCCGAGGCGATGCCCTTGAGGTTTTCGGTGACATCGAGATACGCCTCGTCGAGCGACAATGGCTCGATGATCGGCGTGTATTCGGCGAAGATCTCCCGGATCTGCAGCGAGATCACCTTGTAGGCGTCGAACCTCGGCCTTACGAAGATCAAATCGGGGCATTTCCGCTTGGCCGTGATCGACGACATCGCGGAGTGCACGCCGAACTTCCGCGCTTCGTAGCTTGCCGCCGCGACGACGCCGCGTTCGCGCGATCCGCCGACCGCGACGGGCTTCCCGCGCAGCTCCGGATTGTCGCGCTGTTCGACCGATGCGTAAAACGCGTCCATGTCGACATGAATGATTTTGCGCGACCGGACCGCCTCGGGCGAGAAGCCTTGCCCGCGCTCTTCACTGCCCGTTTCAGCCCTGTCCCGATCGACCCCGAGCGCGACCATAACCGCTAGCCCGCAAGCCCTCCCCCGCTACAGCGTCGCGTGGATTAGAAGCCATTTTTTTGTTCTTTAACTTAAAGAACTCGATACCTCGCAAACCTTATGATGGTCAATCGGCGTCACGATAAAGCTTCGGGCGCGCGCGCACCGGATCCAGGAGAGACCAGTCGCCGTATTCCACCTCGAAGCCTTTGGGAAATGGCGGCCTCGGTTCCATGCCCAGCGACCGCATGACCCTGTCGTCTCGGTAATAGCATTGCAGGATGATCCGGGTCAGGTAGGTCAACCCCTCATCTCCGGTCTCGCGCAACTGGGCGGCAATGGCGTTTCGCCGTTGCGGGTCCAGATCGGCGAACGGGCCGCTGGCCATAGCATCGAGCGTTCGCAGCACTGCGATCACAGGTTCCGCATCGCGCCCAAGGCTCTGCAGGATATCGGCTAAGATCGCATCATCGCCGGCGCTCGGCACACCGTACTCGACGCTGGCCGGGATCATCATCTCGGCGAGGCATTGCAAGGATCGGCACTGATTCGCTGGCAACATGGTCGCCTCAATCGAACAGGGTGGCAGCAGCCAAGCGCTGCTTGATGGTGTCGGCGACGTAAAGTGCCAGCGCCTGGATTGTCCGTGTCGGGTTTACCCCGGCCGAAGTCACGAAGATGCTGCCATCGACGATGAACAGGTTCTTCACGTCGTGGCTGCGGCCCCATTCGTTCACGACGGATCGCGCCGGGTCGGTGCCCATCCGCGCGGTGCCCATCAGATGCCAACCGCCGTCGCGCGATCGGCGCCTCCGACCAGACGTCGTACGCCCCGGCGGCGCGCAGGATCTCGGTGGCCCGCGCGACCGCGTGATCCAGCATGCGGCGGCTGTTTTCGCTCAGCGTGTAGCTGATCTTTGGGCGCCGGAATGCCGTTGGAGTCCTTCAGCACCGGATCGAGCGTGACGGTGTTGTGCTCCTCCGGCAGGTCCTCGCAGATCGCCACCATGCCGGTGCGATGGCAAAACAGCTTACGATAGGCGCGGTGGTGTTCGGCGCCCCAAGGCAGGCGACCGATCTGCATGCCATGCACGGCGGCCATCACCGGGCCCTGACCGCGAGAGAACTCGAAGGTGTAGCCGCGCACGAACCCGCGGGAGCGGTCCGTCTCGTAGAATTCCTGGCTCCAGATGCAGTTGCCCGGGCCGCGATAGCCGTCGAGCGTTTCGTCGAAATAGCCGGCGATCCGCGCATAGGGATGGAACATCAGGTTCTTGCCGACCAGGCCGCTGGAATTGGCAAGGCCGCTGGGGAAGCGCGCGGAGGCGGAATTCAGCAGAATGCGCGCGGTGCCGACGGCGTTGCAGGCGAGGATGACGACTTCGGCAGGCTGGAAATGCTCGACCCCGTCCGCGTCGTAGTAGACCGACACCCGACGCCATGCCGTGTTCGTTGGTGGTGATCTCGCGCACCCGGCAGCGCGTGCGCAGCTCGACGCCGGCGCGGATGGCGGCGGGCCAGTAGGTGATGTCGGTGCTCGCCTTTGCGCCCTGCGCGCAGCCCGAAGTGCAATGGCCGAGATTGATGCACTTCGCGCGGCCTTCGTAATCCACCGAGGCGATCGCGCTGTCCGACGGCCACCAATGCCAGCCAAGCTTGTTAAGCCCGCGCGCCAGCGTCGCACCCGACTTGCCCAGCGGGAGCGGCGGCATCATCGGTTCATGCGGCGGATAGGCGGGATCGCCGGCCAGGCCGGATACGCCCATCATCCGGTCGTTCTCGGCGTAGAACGGCTCCAAGGTCGCGTAGTCGATCGGCCAGTCATCGGCGACGCTGTCCAGCGTGCGCGCGCGAAAATCCGACGGATGGAACCTCGGGAAGTGACCCGCGTACAACACCGTGCCGCCGCCGACGCCGTTGAAGTTGGCGATCTTGATCGGCGAATCGGCGTCATTGATCGGATAGTCGGTATCGCGCGCTCGACGGTTCGGGCTGGGATGGAAATCGTTGAGCTGCCGCGCCTCCCAGTCGCGAGCGGTGCTGGGATATTCGGATGGCTTCATCCAGTCGCCCTGCTCAAGGCAGAGGATGTGCATCTTCGTCTCGGCCAAGCTCCAGGCCACGGCCGCGCCGGAGGCACCGGCGCCAATGATCAGGACGTCAACCGGGCTGGTCATGCGAAGGAGCCCCACTTGAAATGCGTAGCTGCAATCAACGGGGGTCCGAGTGGGGTTGTCAACGGCAGGTGTCTTTTGCGGCTATCTGCGAGGAGGAGCGAGCTTGCCTACGGCCCACCAGTTCTGAGTGCTGCCCCCAACATTCCGCTCGAGGCCCACCTTGGCCATCGGGATCGTCGCCGCCGATGGCGGGTCGACCGAAGCGGCTGGCTGCACTGTGGCGGCCAAGTGGTCCGAGCAGCGTTGCACGCGGCCTTGTGGCATGGGAAAGCGACAGGACCGTAGGGTTCGCATCTCTCATCGTCATACCGATTCTCACGGGTCACTCGGTCACGACACCTATATGCTGCATGCTGCTGGTCGAGGGTGCGGGGTCGCGGGTGCTGAATATCGGCGACTTTCGCCGCTGTGGCCCGACGCGACACTGGACCAGCGACGCGGTGAGAGGGCAAGGGACGGCGCAATAGGGAGAGGTGAGCCATGAATGCGGTCGCGTCCCGCAACGTCAAGTTCATCAGCCACTCCGACCAGGGCGGACGCGGCGACGGCGTCCAGATCATGGTGCATCGTGGCTATGCTTATATCGGGCACGGCTATTCCAACGGTATCACCATCATCGACGTACGCGATCCGAAGAACCCGCGACCCGTCGCCTTCATGCCCTGCCCGCCCAACACCCGCGCCATCCATCTGCAGACCCACGACGACTTGCTGCTCGCCGTCAACGGACCGAGCATGTGGACGATGCAGGTCGACGCGCAGGCCTACTACTCGGGGTCGCCAGCCGATCTGCTGAAGGGCCAGCACTACACGGCGGGCGTCCGCGTCTACGACATCTCGCATCCTGAGGCGCCGCGCGAGATCGCCTTCATGGCCACCGAGGGAGTCGGGCCGCACCGCATCTGGTATGTCGGCGGACGTTACGCTTACGTCTCGATCCACTTTCCCGAGTTCACCGACCAGGTGCTGGCGATCGTCGACATGACAGAGCCGACCCGGCCCGAGGTCGTCGGCAAGTGGTGGATCCCCGGCATGTGGATCGGCGGCGGCGAGACGCCGAGTTGGCCCAAGGGCCGGCGCTACGCACTGCACCACGCCCTCGTCGCCGGCAACGTCGCTTATGCCGCCTGGCGCGACGGCGGGCTCACCGTGCTCGACGTCGCCGATCCGACCCGGCCGCAGCTGCTTGCCCATCGCAATCTCGACCCGCCCTTCGGCGGCGGCACGCATTCGCCGCTGCCGCTCCCCGATCGCAATCTGCTGGTGCTGGCCGACGAGGCCAATTTCGCCGATTGCAGCCTGGGCCTCCGTCACACTTGGCTCTTCGATGTGCGCGAGCCGGCCAATCCCGTGAGCTTCGCCACCATGCCGATCCCGTCCGAGGCCGACTACTGCGCCAAAGGTGGCAATTTCGGGCCACATAATCTCTGGGAGAACCGGCCCGGCGCTTTCCAGAGCTCGCGCTTCGTCTTCGCGACCTATCATAATGCCGGCGTCCGGGTATTCGACATCGAGAATGCGTTCCAGCCGCGCGAGGCTGGGTTCTTTGTGCCGCCCGATCCGGAGCGCATGTTCGACCCGCGTCCCAATCGGCCGCAAGTCATCCAATCCGCCGACTGCTTTGTCGATGCGCAGGGAGTGATGTACCTCACCGACAACAATGCCGGGCTCTACATTCTGCAGTTCGAGGAACCGTGAGCCGCCTGTGGCTCGTGCCCAGTGAGATCACGGAAGCGGCTAGGAAACTTCCCTGATTTGTCGACCTAATTCCCTGTTAGCCGCAAAGAATTCTCTGTTATCCCGCATCACACGCATACGGTAAGCAGCGTGGTTGCGCTGAGAGTGAAGATTGTGGTGGCGAATGCGGCGATGGTCGCCCAAAGGGCCGCCACGCGGAAGAATGCGCCGGTCTGGCCGAAATCGTGGCTCGGCTCGATACTACCGAGATGGCGCCACATCCAGCCGATCACGGCCAGATGCGCGAAGAGCACAAGGGCAAGGCCAAGCCGCAGCGGACCAGCCGACCAGGCAAAGGTGCAGCCGATGGCGTGGAGAGCGTAGACAGCGACAAGCGCGCTGCACCAGACGAGGAACCCGGCGGCGAGCCACCAGAGATATCCGGGCGGCACAGGATCTGTACGTGCGGTTATGTTCCGAGACTCTTCACGAGGGCGGGCATTGCCGACACGAGGCCGAGCGCGATCACCCCGGTTACGACCGTGTAGTCAAGCCAGAGCCGCGTCAGGCGGAGATCGGTCGACCGCCGGGACGACAGAAAGCCGGCCTCGAGGCGCAGCAGATTGCTGAGCAGGAAGAGCAGCCCGATACCGGCATGAAACGCGACATAGGCTAATAGCGCGGCCGCGGTTGCGCCCAGGGCATGCTCGGTGGGATGCGGGACGATGCCGCCGATCAGCGCAACGACCACCGCGATGGCCGCGACGAGCCCGAGGGCGGCGAGGCCGATCCAGGCACGCGCCATGCCGCCGGCGCCGATCGACCGCAGCGATCCGCGGGCCGCCGTCGCGGCGACGACGAGGGCCGCGACGGCCCCGAGGGCGAGTCCCAGATTGGGTGTGAATGTCTGCGCCGGCGGCCAGTTCGGAGCGGAGATCCAGAGATAGAGCGTCCCAAACAGCAAGGACGTGAACAGCGTACCATCGGCGATCAGCGTAAAGGTCAGCGCCCACCACGGCGGCGAACCAGCCAGCTCAGTATGCGGCGCTACGCTGACGCCCCGACCGACCGGCAGCAGGCCGTAGTCCCGGTTCAGCCCAGCGCTATGCCCTGCCAGTAAGAAAAGCCCGGCGACCGCCAGCGCCGCGGCCAGAGCAAAAAAATAGAACCGGAAAAGCATCGCCAACACCGCCGCCCCGGTGGCGAGAGCCGTGTAGAATGGCAGATAGGACGAGCGCGACAGCACGATGAGCTGCTCGGGCGCCCCGGACGTCATATGCACGCCCAGCGTCTCCTGCCACCCATTTCGCACGAACCCGAGATATCCGTCACCTCGCGCCAAAGATGGCGCGAGTCCCTCGGGGGCGGTCCGGTCGGGTCCGACGCCGACATGCGCGATCGAGGCGAAATTATACGGCGCCGGGGGAATCGGCATGGCCCATTCCAGCGACTCTGCCTTCCAGGGGTCGCGGCGCGCGCGACGCCCATAGCGAAGTTGCGTGAGAAGATCGATCGCCACCAGTGCGAAGCCGATGGTCATGATGAACCCGCCCACCGAGGATAGCAGGTTGAGCCAGTTCCAGCCTTCATCCCCCGAATAGGTGTAGATCCGCCGCGGCATGCCGCGCAGTCCGGTCAGGTGCATCAAGAAGAAGGTCAGATTGAAGCCGACGAAAACCAGCCAAAAGGCGGGTATCGATAGCTGGCGCGTCGCCATGCGTCCGGTCAGCAGCGGCAGCCAGTAATAGAGCGCCGCCAGCATCGGAAAGGCCAGCGCCCCGGCCACGACGTAGTGCATGTGGGCGACGACGAAGTAGGTGTCATGCGCCTGCCAGTCGAACGGCACCATGGCCAGCATTACACCGGTCAACCCGCCGATCGCGAAGATGAAGAAGAAGCCGAACACGTACAGCATCGGCACGTTCCAGGCCGGCCTGCCTTGCGCCAGCGTGGCCAGCCAGGCGAACACCTGGACGGCAGTCGGTACCGCGACGATCGCGGAACTGGCGGAGAAGAAGGCGAGCGCGAGGTGCGGGATGCCCACAGTGAACATGTGGTGCACCCAGATGCCGAAGCTCACGAAGGCGAGGGCAATGATCGCGACCACGACTGCCCGGTAGCCGACGAGCGGCTCGCCGGCAAGAACCGGGATGATAGTGGACAGAACGCCGGCCATCGGCAGGAAGATGATGTAGACATCCGGGTGGCCGAACAGCCAAAACAGGTGCTGCCACAGCAACGGATCGCCGCCCCGTGTCGGGTCGAAGAACGGCAGATGGAAGGCCCGCTCGACCTCGAGCAAAATCGAACCGAGGATCAGCGGCGGGAACGCCGCCACCATCATCAGCGCGGTGATCAGCATGTACCACCCGAAGATCGGCATCCGGTCGAGCGACATGCCCGGCGCGCGAATTTTCAGAATCGAGACGATGATTTCCACCGCCAGCGTCAACGCTGAGATTTCGACGAAAGTCACGCCAAGCAGCCAGACATCCGCATTCACGCCCGGCGTGTAGACGTTAGAACTTAGAGGCGTGTACATGAACCAGCCGGTATCCGGCGCCACGCCGGCGAGCAGCGCGCCGGTCAGGATCGTGCCGCCGAACAGGTAGCACCAGTAGCCATAGGCCGTCAGCCGCGGGAACGCGAGGTCGCGTGTGCCGAGAATCTTCGGTGTCAGATAGGCCGCCACGCCCTCCACAAGGGGGATGGCGAACAGAAACAGCATCACCGACCCGTGCACTGTGAAGACCTGGTTGTAGGTTTCTGGCGTCATAAAGGCCGCCATGGGCGTTGCCAGCTGGACACGGGTCAACATGCCGAGAATGCCGCCGATCGCGAAGAATACGAACGCCGTGGTCATGAAGCGCAGGCCGATGACAGAGTGGTTGACCGCGGCGAGGCGCTGCAGTCCTGGCCCGGTCCCCCAGATCGCGGCGAGTTGCCGATGCAGCCGCAACGCCGAGTTTCCCTGCGGCGGCCGATCGATGGATGCGCTCATTCTTTCGCCTTCGACGACGCGGGCGACGACGCGGCCGCCTGGGCGAGTGCCGCGGAAAAGTCCTTTGCCGGATGGACGATCACGGCGAACCGCATCAGGGAGTGGCCGATGCCGCAGAATTCGGAGCACTGTCCTTCGTAACGGCCCGGTTCATCTGCCTGGATGCGCAGGACGTTCACATGCCCCGGCACCGCGTCGATCTTGCCGGCAAAGCGCGGAATCCAGAATGAATGGATGACGTCGGAGCTGCTGACCATTATGTCCACAGAGATGCCCGCGGGCAGGTGCAGGACATTCACGGTCTGCACCCCGCCTTCGCTAGGATAGCGGAACGTCCAGCTCCATTGCCGGCCCTCGGCTTCAATTCGCTGCCGGGCGGTCCCCGGAACGGCAAAAGCCGCTCGCCGGTGATCAGCGCATAAGCAACGAGCGGCGTTAGCACCACGCCCGGCAGGACGAGGCCACCGAGCACGATCCAGCGCGCGGGCGACACGCTCGAGCCCCAGCCGGGCCGCCCGATCACCAGCGCGAAGAGGCCGAGGACAAGCGCGAAGATGGCTGCCGAGCCCGCCAGCATCACCCACCACAGTGTCGCGATCGCATTCGCCGACGGCCCGGCGGCAGAGAGCGCCGACAGCGGCCCGCCGCAGCCGGCCAGCGCCATGGTCGATCCGAGTTGAAGCGCCAGACGCGAGAGGTTACGAATTCGTGCCGGAAGGGTGGGGAGGCTGAGGATCATGGCGACGAAAGACGATCCGGCAGTCCCGCGCGAAAGTCCGGTTCTGCTGGAGCTGCGCCGGCTCGATGTCGGATCGGCGATCGCCGTGGTCGGTCATCCGATCCACGTGATGATGGTGCATTTCCCGATCGCGTTCGTGCTCGCGACTCTCGGCGTCGATGTCTTCTATTGGTGGTCGGGCGACCCATTCTGGGTACGGGTCGGCATCTGGTCGGCCGGCATCGCCTTCTGGACCGGCGTTGCGGCCAGCACCGCCGGCACGGCGGAACTCCTGCTCGTGCGCGGCATCCGCGTCCTGGAGGCGAGCTGGTCGCACGCCGTCGCGGCGATGACGCTGGTCGCGATTGCAGGGGCCAGCTGGGGCCTGCGGCTGACCGATCCCCAATCGATCCTGCCGCACGGCCTCGCATTGTCGGGCCTGGCCGCGGTGATGACGGCCTTCGCCGGCTGGCACGGGGGCAAGCTCGTCTTCGATCATGGCGTCGGCATTCTGGTAGCGCCGAAGAACTGACCAAGCGCCCCGGGCCTGAACAGATCCGTGGCAAACCGGTTGGAGTCGATGTGCGGCTTGGCGAGCACAATCCAGATGATTGCGGTGATCAGCACGATATAGGCGCTGGACAGCGCGACACAGGAAACCCGGCCAAAGCGGCCATCCGCCAGGAAGAGCCGCCCCAGCACGAGGCCGGCGACGACATGCAGCATCGCCATCGCCCCGACAAGGACCAGCTTCGTGGAAAACCATTCCTGAAACGTGGCCTGGAGAAAGATCAGCGCGGTGCCGCTGGCGATGGCGATGACGGCGGCCGGAGAGGCTATCTCGACGTAGACGAAACGCGTCATCCGGTGCAGCCGGTCCAGTTCCCAGCCCGGGTCGACCGCCTGGCGCTGCCGGAACATGAACGGCAGAACAATCAGCCCGGCCGACCAGATCGAGATCGCCGCGAGATGAACGAATTTGAGGAGGAGGGTCAGTGGACCGGCGCCGCCGGCCGCAGGCTCGACCAGGCGAGCCAGAGGCCCACGCCGACATAAGGCAGCATTGCCGGCACCCACATCAGCAGCCCGGCGAGTTGCTGGTCGGCGAGCGGAGAGAGTCCCCAGGGTAATGTGCTCGCGAAATGTACCGCGTAGAGCGGCCGGGATGCGAAGACGATCAGTGCGCCGAGAAGACCCATCTGCCCGACCGTCGCCACCAGCGCGACCAGCGCCGGGCCGGGCCGGGCCCGCGGCGCCAGGATCGCCCGCCACATGAGCCAACCGCTCCCCAGCAGCGAACCTTGCATTAGCCAATAGGCCGGCACGGTGGCGAGACCCCAACCATAGGGGCCCGGCGCATGCCAGAGCCAAAGGATGACCGCATGCGCGGCGACGAGCAGCGAGAGCGGCGGCGAGCCTGTACGTCGCAGCGGAAACGCCAATGCCAGCAGCGGCGCGACGGCGGCGACCAAAATGACATGGTGGAATACCCGCGCAGAGAACAGCGCCGATGACAGCGCGCAGAGCGGCGACACGAAGACGACGGCCATCAGCGCGATCGCGCCGCACCCTGCACTGGCGTTCGACGAACGGCCGCGACCGACCGCCAAAGCCAAGGCCGCGAGCGCCGCGATCAGCAGCGGATCGAAATTCCAGCGTACCCACAAATCGTCCGGGACCGCCGCGGGACCGCAATATGCGATCAGTGGATCCGACACGATCTCCTCGTCAGCATCGTGGCGCGCCGTCTGTCCCAACTATGCCGAGCGGCAAATCGAGTAGCCAGCGAAAACCAGCAACCGCGACGTTCGAGACGCCTCCATGCGCACCCCCCGTTTCGGTTCGGGCCGCCGATCATTCGTCCCGCGTGGACATTCGCTGCGTCGGTTGTGGATGTCGCACATATAGTACCTACCCGCTGCGTCCTCATTTCGCGGGCGGCGGGGCGCATTGGGGAGGATAGCGTTCATGCGCCTTGGCTATGCGGTGCACGGTACGATTTGGATCGCGGTTTATCTTCTGTTCATTCTCGCCCCGTTGTTCGCTTTGCTGGCGGGGACGTGGCCGCCGGCGCGCGACTTCTGGACCGAATTCGCGGTCGCGCTCGGCTACTCCGGCTTGGCGATGATGGGCCTGCAAATCGGCCTCACGGCGCGTTTCCGCTACGTGACCAAGCCCTGGGGCGAGGATGTCATCTATCACTTCCATCGCCAGATCTCGCTGATCGCGGTGGGCTTGATCGTGACCCATGCTGTCGTCCTGACGGCTGGCCGGCCGCAAATGCTTGCGCCGCTCAATATGCTCCAGGCGCCGTGGAGCGCGCGTTTTGCAATCGTGTCGATCGTTGCGCTGATCGCGCTGGTGGTGGCGGCGCTGTGGCGGGTGAGGCTGCAGATCGGGTACGAGGCATGGCATCTTTCTCATATCGTTCTCGCGGTTGTCGCCATTGCGGCCGGGATCGCGCACATGGTGGGATCGGGCGTCTATTTGGTCGACCCGTGGAAGCGCGCGCTGTGGATCGGGTTGACGATCTTCTGGATCGGGCTGCTGCTCTACGTCCGCATCGTCAAGCCGCTGTTCATGCTCCGCCGGCCATACCGGGTCGCGGAAGTGCGCGAGGAGCGCGGTGACACCTCGACGTTGGTGATGCGGCCGGACGGCCATCCAGGGTTCCGCTTCACCCCCGGTCAGTTCGGCTGGCTGACATTGTGGGGGAGCCCCTTCAAGATCACCGGACACCCGTTTTCGTTCTCGTCCAGCGCCGAGGCGGCGGACGGCCGGGTTGAGATGACGATCAGGAATCTGGGCGACTTCACCAGTGCGATCCCCAAGGTGTCGCAGGGGCAGCGGGTTTATCTCGACGGACCTTACGGCGCCTTCACGATCGGCAACCCGGCGGACATGCATGTGCTGATCGCGGGGGGGATCGGCGTCACCCCGATGATGAGCATGATCCGCACGCTCGCGGACCGCGGGGACCGGCGGCCGGTGACCCTGCTCTACGGCAGCAGGGACTGGGACTCGATCACCTTCCGGGAAGAGCTGGAGGCGCTGAAAGCGCGTCTCAACCTGACGGTCGTCCACGTGCTGGCGAATCCGCCGGCCGGCTGGGCCGGAGAGCAGGGCTTTGTTACCGCTGACCTGTTCAGGCGCCATCTCCCACCCCCCTACGCCTCGCACGAGTATTTCATCTGCGGGCCGAACGTAATGATGGATGCGATCGAACGGGCGCTTGGGCATATGCGGGTACCGCTGTCGAAATATCATTCCGAGCGCTACAGCTTTGCTTAGGGTGCTGCCGATGCGCCGCCTGTTTGCTGACCTATTGGTCGTCGTCACCGGGGTAATTGTGGTGCTGATGTCCCTGCTGTTCGCGTTCCTGCATTCGGCAGGGTAGGCGTTGGCCGAACGCGGCGGGGTCGGAGGGGAGAGCCGCGGTTTTTCGTTATATCCATATATATATTTCGATGGTAAGCTCGCCGATCATCGCAAATCACGGCCGATCGGAGGACCCTGTGACATCAGCTGCCAACGAGATGGAATTGAAGATTGTCGGCACCCGGCCAATTCGCCCGGACGGGGTCGAGAAGGTCACCGGCCGCGCCAATTTCGGAGCCGACCGGACAGTGCCCGGCATGCTTTACGGTAAGATCAAACGCAGCCCTCATGCGCACGCCCGCATTCTACGGATCAATGCCGACAAGGCACTGGCGTTGGCCGGGGTCAAGGAGGTGGTGACCGCAGCCGACTTTCCGGAGATCACCTCGGAAGAGGCCTTTGTCGGCGAAGGGCCGATGAACTTCCGCGACCTGTCGCGCAACATCATGGCCCGGGACAAAGCGCTCTACGAAGGTCACGCTGTGGCCGCGGTGGCCGCCCTCTCGCCGACAATCGCCGCCGAGGCGATTGAGCTGATCGAGGTCGAGTACGAGGTGCTGCCGCACGTCATCGATGTCGAGGCGGCGATGGCGGCGGATGCACCGCTGTTGCATGACGATCTCTTCACCCAGGGCATCGAGCCCAAGCCGGAAAAGCCCTCGAACATCGCCAAACGGGTGACCTTTTCAAAAGGCGACGCGGAAGCCGGCTTCCGCCTGGCCGACATCATCCTCGAGCGGCGCTATACGACCAAGCCGGTGCATCAGGCCTATATCGAGCCGCACGCCTGCGTCGTCTCGGCCGCCTCCGACGGGCAGGTGCAGATCTGGGCCAGCAGTCAGGGCCAGTTCATGATCCGCGCTTATTGCGCCAAGCTGCTCGGCATCGACATCGCCAACATCCGCGTCACCCCGGCCGAGATCGGCGGCGGGTTCGGCGGCAAGACGCTGGTCTATCTTGAACCGGTGGCATTGGCGCTGTCCCGCAAGACCCGGGCGGGCGGTCAAGATGGTGATGAGCCGCGAGGAGGTGTTCCGCGCTACCGGGCCGACCTCGGGGGGAGTCATCGAGGTCAAGCTCGGGGCCAAGCGGGACGGCACGATCGTCGCCGCAGAGCTGGTGTTGAAATATCAAGCTGGCGCCTTCCCGGGCTCGCCGGTCCAGCCGGGCTGCATGTGCGCCTTTGCCATGTACGATCTGCCGAACGTGCAGATCATCGGCTATGACGTCGTCTCGAACCGGCCGAAGGTGGCCGCCTACCGTGCTCCGGGAGCGCCGATCTCATCCTTCGGCGTCGAAAGCTGCGTCGACGGGCTGGCTCGCGAGTTGCGCATCGATCCGCTGGCGTTGCGCGAGAAGAACGCGGCCAAGGAGGGCACCAAGGCGGTGCACGGCCCAACCTGGACCAATATCGGCTACCTCGACACCCTGACGGCGGTCAGGAAGCATCCGAACTACCAGATCCCGCTAGGCGCCAACCAGGGCCGCGGCATCGCCTGCGGCTTCTGGTTCAATGTCGGCGGCGAGTTGAGCGCGCAGGTGCATGTCAACGAGGATGGCTCGGTCAGCGTCGCCTCGGGCAGCCCTGACATCGGCGGATCGCGCGCCTCGATGGCGATGATGGCGGCGGAAACCCTTGGCCTTCCGATCGAACGAGTAAAGCCGATCGTCGCCGATACCGCCTCGATCGGCTTTACCCATGTGACCGGCGGCAGCCGCGTGACCTTTGCCACCGGCATGGCCACCGTGCAGGCCGCCGAGAAGGTCATTGACCAGCTGAAACGGCGTGCTGCGATGATCTGGGACATCAGCCCCGACGCGGTCGATTGGCGGGATGGCTGCGCGGTGCCGGCCGGGGCCAATGCCGGCAGCTTCGATCCGCTGCCGCTGGCCGAGATCGCGATCAAGGCGGCCCGCACCGGCGGGCCGATCGGCGCCGAGGTATCGGTCAACGCGCAAGGCGCCGGGCCTGCCTTCGCGACGCATGTCTGCGATGTCGAAGTCGATCCGGAGACCGGCCATGTCACCGTGTTGCGCTACACCGCGGCGCAGGATGTCGGCCGGGCGATCCATCCCTCCTATGTCGAAGGCCAGATCCAGGGCGGCGTGACCCAGGGCATCGGTTGGGCGCTCAACGAGGAATACATCTACGACAAGCTGGGACGCCTGGAGAACCCGGGGTTTCTCGACTACCGCTGCCCGGTCGCCTCCGACATGCCGATGATCGATCCGATCCTTGCCGAATCCGCGCCATCCATTCGGTGTTCGCGGTGTCGGCGAGGTGCCGATCGTGCCGCCGATGGCCGCGGTCGCCAACGCGATCCATGCCGCGATCGGAGCACGGCTGCGCGACCTGCCGATGTCGCCGCCAAAGCTCCTCGCCGAGCTCGACGCCGAGGAGCCGAGGCGGCTAGCCGCCGAATAAGCCTGGCGGCCGTCGTCAGGAGAGATAGGAGCGCGGCACGCAGACGCGGTAGCGGCCATCGGCAACCGGCAGCACTGCGACATCGACCGAGTAGCAGGCACGCAGCGTCTCGGCGGTGATGGTTTCGCTCGGACTGCCGAGTTGCAGCAATTCGCCGCCGGCCAGGACCGCGACCATATCGGCGCAACTGAAAGCTTGCTCGGGGTGATGGGTGGACAACAACACGGACAGTGCGCGCTTGCCGGCGAGACGGCGCACCGCATCGAGAACCCGCAGCTGGTTGCCGAAATCGAGGCTCGCGGTCGGTTCGTCGAGGACCAGGATTCGCGGCTCCTGAGCCAAGGCGCGGGCGACGGGCGCGCGCAGCGGACCTCGGCGGCACATCTCTCGTTCTGGCTGGATTATGTGTGCGATAATGTCCGTTATCGAACTGTGAATTGCTGGTCCGTACTGTTCAAGATGTTTGGCTTTGGCTGATTGGGAGCCCGGCCGTCTTCCACTCCGGAAATCCATCCTCCAGCCGGCGCGCCTTATAGCCGCGCTGGCGCAGCAACGCGACCGCCTCAAACGACAGGACGCACCAGGGGCCTCGGCAGTACGCGACGACCTCCTGATCGGGCGACAATTCTGCCAAACGCCGTTCCAATTGTGAGAGCGGGATGTTCAGCGCATCGGGCAAATGCCCGCTGGCGAACTCGTCCTCCGGGCGGACATCGAGAATGGTCGCCGCCCCGCAGCGCAGGCGGGCAAGCAATTCATCGCGCGTTACCGGCTCGAACTCGTCGCGCGCCCGGAAATAACTCGCCATCACGCGTGCGATCTCGGCGCTGTTGCGCTCGCCGACGCGGCTCAAAGCGGCGAGCAGCCCCACCACCGCAGCCTCGCCGGCAAGCCGGTAGAAGATCCGTTTGCCGCCGCGGCGCCCTTCGACGAGCGCGGCGCGGCGAAGCAATTGCAGGTGGCGCGAGCAATTGGCGAGCGTAAGGCCGGTCCGGCTGGCCAGGTCGTCGACGCTGCGCTCGCCCTGTCCGAGATGCTCCAGGATTTCGAGGCGATGGGCGTGTCCGAGCGCCTGCGCGATCTGCGCGAGGCTGGAAAATACGTGCTGTTTCGGACCCACGCTTGACATCTGATGCCTTCTAATGATCAATCATCATAATAATTGATTGTTGTCGCTCACAGCCACAACCATAGCGATCCGAAGCGCGCGTGAGAACCACATGACCGTCGGCTTTTTTCCGGCGACAACGATGCCCGATGCCGGTTGGTGGCAGGCGTTGTGGCCGGACCCCGCAAGGGTTCTGGTCAAGATGGGGGTACGGCCCGGCATGTTCGCGGTCGATCTGTGCTGCGGCGACGGGCTGTTCACCGTCGCCCTCGCCGGTATCGCGGGCCGCGTTTGCGCCATTGACATCGACCCGGTGATCCTTGACCGGGCCCGGGCGCGGGTCGCCGCGGCGGGAGCGACCAATTGCGATTTCGTCGTGGCAGATGCCATGACGGTCGATGCTGTCGTGCCGGAGCCGGTCGATTACGTGTTCCTCGCCAACACTTTTCATGGCGTCCCAGATCAGTGCCGGCTCGCGCGCGCCGTCGCGGCGACCCTCAAGCCCTGCGGGCAATTCGGCATCGTCAATTGGCACAGACGGCTGCGCGAGGAAACGGCGGTGCTCGGGCAGCCGCGCGGACCAAAAATGGAGATGCGGATGGAGGCCGGCGATGTGACGGCAGTCGTTGAACTGGCAGGCCTGGTCCTGAACCGCACTATGGAACTTCCCCCGTATCACTATGGAGCCGTCTTTCGAAGGAGGTATGGATGAGTGACGCTTTACCGATTGACGCGGGTGCGTTGCGCGAGGAGGTGAAGGTCAAATACCGCGCCGTCGCGGTCGATCCGCATGGCAGCTATCATTTCCACACCGGCCGTCCCTTGTCGCGTCGGCTGGGGTATGACGAGGCCATTGTCGCCAAGTTGCCGGACAGCGCGGTCGAGGCCTTTGCGGGCGTCGGCAACCCGTTCTCGATGGGCGCCTTGCAGCCCGGCGAGCGGGTCGTCGATCTCGGCTCCGGCGGCGGTTTCGACTGCTTCATTGCGGCTGGGCAGGTAGGCCCCGAGGGTCAAGTGGTCGGCGTGGACATGACCGAGGAGATGCTTGCCCGGTCGCGTGCGGCCGCGTCCGCAATGGGTCTGCGCAACGTCGAGTTTCGGCAAGGCGTGATCGAGGCTTTGCCGGTCGCGGACGCCTGGGCCGATGTCGTCATCAGCAACGGCGTCATCAACCTGTGCGCCGACAAGCGTCGGGTGTTCGCCGAAATCATGCGGGTGCTGCGGCCGGGCGGACGTTTGCAATTTGCCGACATCGCGAACGGCAAGCCCGTGCCGGAAGCGGCGATCCGCAACATCGACCTGTGGACCGACTGAATTGCCGGTGGCCTGCCGTGTGCAGGTTGGCGGCATATGCTTGAGCAGAGTGGTTTCGTCGACGTCCAGATTGGCCCGCCAGTAGACACCTTTGGCGGCGCCGGCGGCGAGAGCAAGGCGCGGTTGTTCGAGGTCTACGGCTACGCCTTTCTGGCCCGCAAATCGAAATAGCAAATTCCCGGAAGTGTGAGCCCGCGACCTGTTTGCAGATCGCGCGCTCACTCCGCTATGTGGAACCACGGCAGGTGTTCGTCACGGAATACGTGCCGTGTGGGCTTAAGGTCGGCCGCGCGATCAAACGCGCCAATATGGAAATGTGTTTCAGTCGGCAAGCTCGCGCTTTCGCAGGTCAATGTCGATCCGCACCGGCTGCAGAACCCGCGCCGGGTTCGCCCCGGCGTCGAATCGAATTTCGTTATCTCGCCCCGCGTGACCGTACAAGCCGTTCGTTCGAACGCGACGAAAACCGACGCGGGTGCGCCGCTATGCTTACGGCAACTTTCACAATGGCACCAATACACGCCTTTCGGTTGACCGGTAGCAATAAAACGGATGGCGCCGCACAGGCAGCCACCTTCGAATTGGTCAGTCACACCGCTCATGACCTTGGTCCTCCCTGTGTATTAGGGTCGGTTAGTAAGTGGCAACGACTGGATTATCAAGTAGAGACGCGCGAGGGGGCGAAATGTGCCTTACAGCGGAAACGGCGACGACAAAATTGCCATGATCGCATGATGCTTCCTTCGCCCGGGTGGCTCCGATCTCTGCGGGCGGGCTCGGCGGAACGGAGGGAGCAGTGCCTGATATTTCTCTAGAAACGGCGTGAAAAACAACGGGTGCGGGGGCAGTAGTCGGACGATCCCGGGCAAGCCGCTAGCGCTGGCGCAAGCTACAACCGACGCGGGTTCGTTGCTGCTGATTTGCTACAGGAGCAGCGGACTGTTTTGCGGGCCTCGACGAAAGGTTGCGTCGATTCGGCGATCAGGGGTGGCAGCGGCGATTCCATATGTCGTCGGGGCCGCTCCGGCCCGCTGCCGAGATCCTTTGCCCCAGGATTCGGGTCGATGTATCCTATTCGATCTGACGATGCCACCATGAAAAGCGGACCCACCGATGCACTGCGATAGCAGAACTATCCTCGGCGAAACCATCGCAGCGATCGGCGCCATCCTCGGCCGCGAACTCGACGAGATCGTCGTCGAGCGGGTGGTCGTCGGGTTGTTTTTCACCGGGGTCAAACTGACGAACGGCAGCGCCGGCAGCTGTGCCACGCCGATCAAGACAATCCCCGAGGCGGTGTGCTGTCCGAGTTCGGCGATGGCGATGCCGTTTCCCGGCAAGCTCGCCGGCCGACGTGTCGCCGACCTGGCGCGCGAAGCGCTCTCCGGCCACGGCATTCGCCGCGCGGTCGGGATCGCCGCGGTCAACGCGCTGGCCGATTGCTGCTGGCAACGCCGCCCGCACCCCGATGTCGAGCTGCGCCCCGGGGTCGATGCCTTTGACGCGACCGAAATCCGCAACGGCGACAAGGTCGTGGTGGTCGGGGCTTTCGTCCCGTTCCTCAAAGAGCTGAAGCGGCGGGGTCAACCCTTTCTCGTACTTGAGCAGGATCCGGCCACGTTAAAGGCCGACGAGCTGCCGTTCTTCCGCCCGGCCGAGCAGGCTCCGGAAATCCTGCCCGAGGCCGATGTTGCGCTGATCACCGGCGCGACCCTGGTCAACAATACGCTCGAAGATCTGCTGGCGCTGGTCCGGCCCGAGACCCGGGTCACGATTGTCGGGCCAACGGTCGGGATGCTGCCGGACGCTTTTCTCGCCCGCGGCGCCGATGTTTTGGGCTGTGTCAAGATCACCGACGCCGATGCGTTCCTCGACCTCTTGGCCGAGGGCGGATCGGGCTATCATTTCTTCGGCCGCTCGGCGCAAAAGCTGGTGCTCGCGCGGTGGCCCGTTGAATACCCCGCCAAAGTCGCCTAAGCGACCGCCCGCTCCGAGCCGGCGATGAGCCCGCGGTCGAGTCAGCCGGGCTCGTCGTCGAGATGGGCGATCGGGTCCTCTTCCATCCACGCCTGCAGTAGGGTGTAAGCGACCGCGAGCACGACGGGGCCGAGGAAGATTCCGACCAGGCCAAAGGCGATCAAGCCGCCGATCACCCCGGCCAACAGCAAGATCATGGGCAAGTGCGCACCTTTCCGGATCAGCATCGGGCGCACGATGTTGTCGAGGCTGACGACGATGAGGGACCATATCAGCAGGAACGTCCCCCAGCCGGGCCCGCCGGTCCAATACTGCCACACCACCGCCGGGATCAGCACCAGGCCAGGCCCGAGCTGGGCGATGCACATCATGAACATAACGGCGGTCAGCACCGGGGCGAACGGCACCCCGGCAATCGCCAGGCCGATACCGCCCAGCAGTGATTGCAGCAATGCAGTCAAGACCACGCCCAGCGCCACTCCGCGGATCGCCTGACCTGCCAGCAATACCGATTGCCGACCCCGCTCGCCGGCGAGCCGATGGCCGAACAACTGGACGATGGCCGCCGCCCGCTCGCCCCCGGCATACATGACCGCGGCGATGACGACGGTCAGGACAAACTGCACGACGACGATGCCGAACCCGCCCAATGCGCCAACGAACCAGCCGGCCGCGCTGCCGGCATAAGGGGCGGCTTTGGCCATCAAGTCGGTGATGCCGCTCGCCTGTACCCGATGCCATAGCGAAATGAGTTGGTCGCCGAACAGAGGAATATCGTCGAGCCATAGGGGTGGGGACGGCAATTTGAATGACGTGATGGCGTTCACCCAGCTGACGATTCGGTCGAAGTTTTGCGAGATCGTAGCGATCGCGAGCCAGAACGGCGCGACAAAGACCAGCAGCAGGGCCGTGGTCATGACCACCACGGCGAGCCAGCGGCGATGCCACAGATGCTGCTGGACTTGCAGCATCAGCGGCCAGGTTGCGACCACCAGGGTCGTCGCCCAGATCGTCGCCGGAAGAAACGGCCAAACTATCCAAACCGAGGCCGCGATCAGCCCGGTGACAAACAGAATCGCGAGGATTATGCGGACGAGATCACGTTTGCCTTCCAGGTCCGGGGGCCGATCGCCAAGGTTTTCGCTCGGCCGGGGCGTCGGAGGCGCCCCCTCGATTTGGCTCAGACCCTGCGACAGCGGGATTTCGCCGCGCATCAGCAGTCGCGGGGGCGGAGCACGGTCACGCCGAACCCGTGGATCGAACCACGGCGGCCCGGCTGCCGGACGAACGCCGGTCGCCGATCAAGGCTGCGGTCACGGTCAACAGCATGAACACGGCGCTGGCGCCGAAGATCCAGCGCGGTGCCCCGCGGTCCATGATCCAGCCGAACAGCATCGGCCCGATCATGCCGCCGACGCTGAGGCCGATCGTGACGACGCCAAAGGCGCGCCCCATGGCGCCCGCGGGCGCCGCCGCGCGCACCAGCATGTCCCGCGACGGCATGATCATGCCCGACAGGAATCCCGCTATACCCATGACCAATACCAGCAGCGTCGAACCGAGGCCGATCGTGCCGATCAGCAGAACCAGCGCCGCGTTCACCCCGAAGCCGATGGCGGCGACTTCGCCGTGGCGGCGCGTCATGTCGGCGACAAACCCGCCGCCCAGCACGCCGAACGCGCTCGCCGTCAGATAAGCGGTCAGCGCCAGATTGGCTGCTGCGAACGGCAGGTGAAATGCGCCCATCAACGCTGGGACCGAAAAATTCGTGATGCCGCTGCTCGACAGGCTGAGCAGAGCGAAAAAGACCATCAGGCCCAAGATCGCCCGGGTAAAGACGGTGCCGGTTCGGCCGGGTTTCGATGCCGTCCGCCGCGAGCCTTCTGCCCGTTTCGCGAGCGCATCCCCTTCGACCGTCCGCGCACAGATCAGCGGGATGGCGACCAGCGGCCCGACCAGCCCGGCGACGATCAGCGCTCCCCGCAAACCCACCGTTGGCGCGAGCACCAGCATCGTCAGCGGCGCCACCGCGTTGCCGAGCATGCCGGAGAAGGTGTGGATCGAAAAGGCGCGGCCGATACGCGCTGGTGTGATCCTCGCCGACAGGATCGTATAATCGGCCGGGTGGTAGACGGCGTTGGCGATGCCTGCTACTCCGGCCGCGACTAGGAGCCAGGCATAACGGTCGACGACGCCGACCGAGGCGAGCGCCAAGCCGCCGAGGCACAGCGCCCCGATCAGCAGCTTACGCGAGCCGAAGCGGTCGGCGAGATAGCCCATCGGCAATTGCGCCGCCACCGACGCGATGGCGTAGACCGTCAGCGCCAAGCCTAGTTCGATAAAACCCACACCCCAGCGCGCGCGCAGCAGCGGAAACAGCGGCGGCAGCACCAGCGACTGAAAATGGGAGACGAAGTGGGCCGCCGAAACCAGCCCCAAGGCGTGAACCTCGCCGCCCTTGATGATTCGCGGGGTGGCGATTGACTCGCTCGCCATTCTCGTACCTTTGACCGGTTTCGTGATAACGCGAACATAAGCGCGCCGGGGTCGCCGCGGCAATCGCCGCTGCCTTCTATTTCGGCATTTCCCTCATGCGCCGGCAGTGCGCGACGATCTGAGCCGGCGGAACTCGGCCTTCCCCGCTCCCGACGCCTACGCGCCGAGCAGTATCCGAGGTGCTGAGCAGGTGGCCTAGAAGGGGTTGTCGCTCCGCGCCCCGGCCGATCAGCGCTTGGAGAACTGGAAGCTGCGGCGGGCTTTGGCCTTGCCGTATTTCTTGCGTTCGACGACGCGGCTGTCGCGGGTCAAGAACCCTTGGCTCTTCAGAAGTGGATGCAGGCCAGGCTCGTAATAGGTCAAGGCCTTGCTTATGCCGTGGCGCACCGCGCCGGCTTGACCGGAGAGCCCGCCGCCCTTGACCGTGCAGATGACGTCGAATTGGCCGAACCGGTTGGTGGCGACGAACGGCTGATTGATGATCATGCGCAGCACTGGGCGCGCGAAATAGACCGGGCTCTCCCGATTATTGACCTTGATCGCCCCGTTCCCGGGCTTGATCCACACTCGAGCGACCGCGTTTTTGCGCTTGCCGGTGGCGTAGGAGCGGCCGAGCGCATCGATACGCGGCTGCACATCGACCGGCGCCACCGCGGCCGGAACCGCTGCCGCCGCAGGAACGGTCCGCGCCGCCTGCATCGCCTGGCGCAGGCTCGCCAAGCCCTGAAACGTTTGACCGGCCCCCCTTTGTCCGCTGGGCTGGCCAGCCGGCGGGGCTGCCGGGGGGTTGGTCGGTTGATCGTCGTCGGCCATCGTCCTCACGCCCTCGCATTCTTGCGGTTCATTGCACCGACATCGAGCGGCGTCGGCTGCTGCGCCGCATGCGGATGTTCAGGTCCGGCAAAGACCCGCAAATTTTTCATGATGCGGCGCCCGAGCGGGCCGCGCGGCACCATGCGCTCGACCGCCTTTTCGACGACCCGTTCGGGATGCTTGCCGTCGAGGATGGCGCCTTTGCTGCGCCCCTTGATGCCGCCCGGGTAACCTGTGTGCCAGTAGAAAATATCGTCTTTGCGCTTGTTGCCGGTCAGCTCGACCTTTTCCGCGTTGACCACGATGATGTTGTCGCCGCAATCCATATGCGGCGTGTAGGACGGCTTGTGCTTGCCACGTAGGCGGGTAGCGAGGATTGCGGCGAGGCGGCCCAGCACCAGACCCTCGGCGTCCACCAATAGCCACTTTTTCTCGATATCGGACGGTTTTGCGGAAAAGGTTTTCATCGCCATGGCCGAAAAGGCCAGCGCCCGCATTCTCGCGCGCCGGCAAGGGCGCCCATTTAGGCGATCGGCGGGCCGAGGTCAAGGCGCGCGGTCAAAACGGCGCTGCGCCCCGCGCGCCGGTGCTAATCTGCGGCGATGAGCGACAAGTCGAAACCGGGCGGCCCCGAGACCGCGTTGGCGCTGTTGCGCTGGTACGTCGAGATGGGGGTGGACGAGACGATCGGCGACGAACCGGTGAACCGGCTGGCGCCCCGCGCGCCGCCGCGCGCTTCCGCTATTCGGCCGACCGTGCCCGAAGCGGCGCCGCCGCAGTCGGTGCGCTCAGTCGCGGCGGCGCCGCCCGCCGCCTTTGCTGACTCGCTGGGTGAAGCGGCGCAATCGGCGCGGCTTTTGGCGGCGCGCGCCGATACACTCGCCGCACTTGAAGCCGCGATCGCCGGGTTCGATGGCTGCGCGCTCAAGCGGACCGCGACCAATACGGTCATCGCCGACGGCAACCCGGCCGCACCGGTCATGATCATCGGCGAGGCGCCGGGGGCCGACGAGGACCGGATCGGGCGCCCCTTTGTCGGGCGCGCCGGCCAGCTTCTCGATCGCATGCTGGCGGCGATCGGCCTCGATCGCGAAGGCGTGCTGATCACCAATGTCATCTATTGGCGCCCGCCCGGCAACCGCACGCCGACCACGGACGAGATCGCTGCCTGTGTGCCGTTTGTCTTGCGACATGTGGCGTTGGTCCGGCCCAAGGTGCTGGTGCTCGCCGGCGGCACTGCTGCCCGGGCATTGCTGCCGCCCGGCCCCGGCATCACCCGTTTGCGCGGGCGCTGGTTCGACCTCGCCGTTCCCGGCCTCGACCAGCCGGTGCCGACCTTGCCGATGTTTCACCCGTCTTTTCTGCTGCGCGCCCCCGAGCGCAAGCGCGAGGCCTGGCGCGACCTGCTGGCCTTGCGCGCTCGCCTCGACGAGCTCCTCCGTGCCGAGCCCGCTCCCGGCTAGCCGCCGCAGTCCTGCCGGGATATCCTGACGGCATCGACAGTGGGAGCGATCGCCATGCCCGGCCGGCTCGATGAAACCCGACCCTTTCTGCCCGTCAACATTGCGCTGCTGACGGTTTCGGACACCCGTGATGCGGCGCAGGACCGTTCCGGCGACACGCTCGCCGATCTCGCGACCACCGCCGGACACCGGATCGCCGCGCGGCGCATCGTCCGCGACGAGCAGGCTGAGATCGTGGCCCGGCTCGAGGCCTGGATCGCCGACCCGCAGATCGACGTCGTGATCTCGACCGGCGGCACCGGCGTCACCGGGCGCGACGTGACGCCCGAGGCCTTTCACAGCGTCTATGAGAAGGAAATCGCCGGCTTTGGTGAGCTGTTCCGTTGGCTCAGCTTTGACAAAATCGGGACTTCGACGATCCAGAGCCGGGCGACGGCCGGGGTCGCGGGCGGCACCTATTTGTTTGCATTGCCGGGCTCGCCCGGCGCCTGCCGCGACGCCTGGGAAGGCATCCTCGTGTACCAGCTCGACAATCGTTTTCGTCCCTGCAATTTCGTCGAGCTGATGCCGCGATTGCAGGAACATTGAAGCGCTAGGCCACGGACCACCGGATACTCGACTTCACCACCCCGCTGCCGGGGCCAGCCGGCGAACCACCGAGCTCCGCGGCCAGACAGCGAATAAAGGTAGAATGAGACCCATCATCCGAAGCTCCGCAATCGCACTGGTGATGTTGTGCTTCTGCGGCGCACATCGTCGTTTCGCGACCCGCCACGGCACAACAAGAAATCGGAAAGAAAGTCGATCAAACCGCGCCCGAAGACCCGGCACGGCGGAAGGCCCTGGAGGACTTTGGCTAACTACGCCACTCCAGGACGCGGGGCTTGATCGGGTTTTCGAACGGGCGGCCTTCGGCGTGGGCACGGCGATATTCGCGCTTGAGGCGGTAGTACCATTTTGCCTGCGTGTCGGCGGCGTCGATCAGCATCAGCGGCGGATCGAAGCGCAGCCCATCTTGCTGGCGCTCCATGATCGCGCGGTCCTGGTGCAAGAAGGCGCGCACATAAGGACGCAGCAAGGGCTTCATTACGCTGAGCCAGGGCGAGGTCCAGTAGATACAATGATTGATTTGTGTCGTCTTGTCGTCGATTGGCGTGATTGCGGTTAGATTACACACCCGGTGACGGCCGGCTTGGATGTGCTCGATCCGCACGCTCGGCAGGCGGAAGACGATCTCGGTCTCGGGCGCGCCACCCAGCAGCCGGTAAGCGCGTGAATTGACCGAGGGCGCGTGGCGGCTCATCGTGAACCCCCAGGGTGAGGGGGCAAAGGCCTTGGTCTTGGCCTGGATCGAATGGCGCGAGCGCCACCACCAGGCGCGATGCACGAACGGCCCGTGCGCCGGATCCATCAGCCCGACGACAGCGTGGTCGATCGCCGCGGCAAAGCTGACCGTCTCGACCAACCGCGGCGCTGCGTCCCGGAACCCGTCGATATCAGGAATTTCCGGCGCGGCGGCCGGGTCTTCGCCAAAGAATACCCAGATGTTGCCCTGCACCTCGCGCACCGGGTAGCTGCGGACATGCACCCGGCTCGGCGCAAAGGTCTGGCCCGGCACTAATGCAGGGATCGCGGTGCATTGGCCGCCGGTGTCGAAGCGCCAGCCGTGATAGCAGCACTCGACTTCACGCCCGTCGAAATTGCCCGCGCTGAGCCGCATGCCGCGATGCGGGCACAGATCGCGCAATGCGAACGGTGCGCCGGTTGCGTCGCGGCCGATCAGCACCGGCTCGCCCAGCATCACCTTCGCCAGCGTCGCCCGCGGTTTCAGCCGCCGACTAGCGACCGCGTAGTACCACGCCTCGCGCAACGGCGCGGCGCTATCCGCCACCCCTTCGTCCGAAGATATCTGTTGCTGTCCGAACCCCACCGGCGCGAGAGTCGCGTTTTCACGCCGAGCAAGCAAGGGTGAAGGCGGCGATGGCGGCGATGCCGAAGATTAGCGAAAATGCCCCGGTTCTGCTCGAAGCGCGCGAGCACGGAGTGCTGCGACTGACACTGAACCGGCCGCAGGCGCGCAATGCTCTGTCGGTGGCGCTGATGGATGCGCTGATCGACGCTCTCGGCCGCGCCGCGAAGGACACGGGGGCCCGGGTCGTCGTCATCGCCGGCGCCGGCCCGGCATTCTGCGCCGGGCATGATCTGCGCGAGATCCGCGAGGACCGCCGACGCGAAACCTATGAGCGGCTCTTCGCCCAATGCAGCGAGCTGATGCTGGCGATCGTCCGCTTGCCAAAGCCGGTCATCGCCGAGGTGCACGCAGTGGCGACGGCGGCCGGTTGCCAGCTGGTCGCCAGCTGCGATCTGGCGGTTGCCGGCGAGGATGCGCGTTTCGCGACCCCGGGTGTCAACATCGGGCTGTTCTGCTCGACTCCGATGGTGGCGTTGTCACGCGCGGTCGGGCGCAAGGCGGCGATGGAGATGTTGTTGACCGGCGAACTCGTCAGCGCCGTGCGAGCGCGTGAGATCGGGCTCGTCAACCGGGTGGTCCCGGGTAGCGAGTTGCGTGCGGCGGTCGATACCCTCGCGCGCGAGATTGCCGGCAAATCGGCTTTTACCGTTGCGATCGGCAAGGAGGCGTTCTACCGCCAAGCCGAGTTAGACCTCGTCGCCGCCTATCGCTACGCCGCTGAAGTCATGACCACGAACATGCTGGCAGCTGATGCCGGCGAGGGCATCGATGCCTTCCTCGCCAAGCGCGTGCCGGTCTGGCAGGACCGCTGAGGGCCGCGATGAACCACGAAAGCTATTCCGACGCCTATCTGCGCGAGATTCTGACGGACGCCAGAACGATCGCCATCGTCGGCGCCAGCCCGCGGCGCGAGCGGCCGAGCCACCGGGTCATGGCCTATCTGCAACGGCGCGGCTATCGCGCGATCCCGGTCAACCCCAATGCCGTGGACGACATGATCCTCGGCGAGACCTGTTACGCCTCGCTCGCCGATGTCCCGGAGCCCGTCGACATGGTCGACATATTCCGCCGCAGCGAGCTGGCGGGTGCAGCGGTCGACGACGCGATCGCCGCCGCCGCAAAGGTGGTTTGGATGCAGCTCGACGTCCGCGATGACGCCGCGGCCGCTCGCGCCGAAGCACGCGGCCTCAAGGTCGTGATGAACCGCTGCCCGGCGATCGAGATCCCCCGCTTGGGCCTGCCGCCAGGTCTCGACTGTGCGTTGAGCGGGCAACCGCTTAACGTTAACGGTAGCAACCTCGCGAAGATCCAAAATTTTCCTAATGGACGATTTTGTTGCTCTAGTGGTACGACGCAATCATAGGATTCCATAAGGACTGGATCTGTGCGATCATGCGCGATGCGCGAGGGGATCGATATCGAGGTGAGTGCCGCCGACCGCGAACGACTGGCCGCGGTGGTAGCGGATCGCAACAGCCGGCAAAAGCATGTGTGGCGGGCGCGGATCATTCTGGCCACGGGCGAGGGCTGCGGCACCGCCGAAATCATGCGCCGCGCCGGGGTTTCGAAGCCCTGTGTGTGGCGCTGGCAAGAGCGGTTCATGCACGAGGGCGTGGCCGGCCTGCTGCACGACAAGACGCGAAAACCCGGTCTGCCGCCATTGCCGTCAGCGCGGGTCGACGATGTCGTCGCGCTGACCCTGGCGGAGCCGCCGGGCGAGACAACCCATTGGACCGGCCGGGCGATGGCGGCAGCGAGCGGCATCTCGCTGCGCTCGGTGCAGCGCATCTGGGCGGCGCACGGTCTGCAGCCGCACCGGGTGCGGCGCTTCAAGCTGTCGCAGGACCCGGCGTTTGCCGCCAAATTGCGCGATGTGGTCGGGCTCTATCTCGACCCGCCGGCGCACAGCCTGGTGCTCTCGGTCGACGAGAAGAGCCAGATCCAGGCCCTCGACCGCACCCAGCCGGGCCTGCCGATCAAGAAGGGCCGGGCCGGAACGATGACCCATGATTACATCCGCAACGGCACGACCACGCTGTTCGCGGCGCTCAATGTCTTCGACGGCACCGTCATCGGCCAGTGCATGGCGCGCCATCGCCATCAGGAATTCATCCGTTTCCTCAACCGGATCGAGGCCGCGGTGCCGGCCGGCAAGCTGATCCACGCGATCCTCGACAATTATGCCGCCCACAAGCATCCCAAAGTGCGCGCCTGGCTCGCGCGGCATCCCAGGTGGGTGTTCCATTTCACCCCCACCTCGTGCTCCTGGGCTAATGCGGTCGAAGGCTTTTTTGCCACGCTGACCCGCCGGCGCTTACAGCGCGGTGTCTTCCATTCGCTCGTCGACCTGCAAGCTGCGATCAACCGCTATCTCGGCGAGCACAACCGCAAATCCAAACCGTTTGTCTGGACCGCCGACCCCGATCGCATTATCGAAAAGGTCAATCGTGGGCACCAAGCGATCGCGTCAGACCACTAGTGTGAGCTACATCACACCTGCTCCTGAGAATTCCAGATACGAATAAGGCTCCTGGCCGGCGAAGCCGAGAGGAAATGGATCTCATCGAACCCCGGTCTGATAACGGCGTGTGTCCCTTCCCGCTTCGTGGGCGCTCAACATTAGGAGAAATCGGTGCGCAGAATGTTATTTACTCTAGCGTTGCTCTCCCCACTAACCGGGGCCGCCGTCAGCGTTGCCCCAGCATGGGCCGACGACGACACTTCTTCGCAACAGGATAATCAGCAAGCGACGCAGTCGGCGAACCAGGGAGCCCAAGAATCCTCTACTCCGGTTGTCGGTACTTGGAAGGCGATTGACGATACAAGCAACGCGGTCGAGAAATCTGGTGAAGCGGACAGAAAAGCGGGTGAAGGAAAATAGCAGTTCGATTACGCCGCCCTACCGGCAGCGTTCTTTTTGGACGGTTCCGAGTGTGAAAAAAGCCATTACCCGATGACCGGAGGGGGAGGAAGGAGAACTGGGGAACAGTGTTTCTGCCCGCAGCCTTTGGATCAGCAGTTCAAGAGCCTCCGCAACTCGTCAGGTTTGCGACGACACCGCACGACGGCTACCCAAACGGCACAGTAATGGCCATTCCACTGAACAATGCGCAATTCAAGTCGGTGTTTAAGACGGATTTTGTGTCAGCTGGCGATGCGGCGCAGGTGGCTGAGGCGCAATCGTTTGCTAGTGGTCTGACGCGATCGCTTGGTGCCCACGATTGACCTTTTCGATAATGCGATCGGGGTCGGCGGTCCAGACAAACGGTTTGGATTTGCGGTTGTGCTCGCCGAGATAGCGGTTGATCGCAGCTTGCAGGTCGACGAGCGAATGGAAGACACCGCGCTGTAAGCGCCGGCGGGTCAGCGTGGCAAAAAAGCCTTCGACCGCATTAGCCCAGGAGCACGAGGTGGGGGTGAAATGGAACACCCACCTGGGATGCCGCGCGAGCCAGGCGCGCACTTTGGGATGCTTGTGGGCGGCATAATTGTCGAGGATCGCGTGGATCAGCTTGCCGGCCGGCACCGCGGCCTCGATCCGGTTGAGGAAACGGATGAATTCCTGATGGCGATGGCGCGCCATGCACTGGCCGATGACGGTGCCGTCGAAGACATTGAGCGCCGCGAACAGCGTGGTCGTGCCGTTGCGGATGTAATCATGGGTCATCGTTCCGGCCCGGCCCTTCTTGATCGGCAGGCCCGGCTGGGTGCGGTCGAGGGCCTGGATCTGGCTCTTCTCGTCGACCGAGAGCACCAGGCTGTGCGCCGGCGGGTCGAGATAGAGCCCGACCACATCGCGCAATTTGGCGGCAAACGCCGGGTCCTGCGACAGCTTGAAGCGCCGCACCCGGTGCGGCTGCAGACCGTGCGCCGCCCAGATGCGCTGCACCGAGCGCAGCGAGATGCCGCTCGCTGCCGCCATCGCCCGGCCGGTCCAATGGGTTGTCTCGCCCGGCGGCTCCGCCCCAGGGTCAGCGCGACGACATCGTCGACCCGCGCTGACGGCAATGGCGGCAGACCGGGTTTTCGCGTCTTGTCGTGCAGCAGGCCGGCCACGCCCTCGTGCATGAACCGCTCTTGCCAGCGCCACACACAGGGCTTCGAAACCCCGGCGCGGCGCATGATTTCGGCGGTGCCGCAGCCCTCGCCCGTGGCCAGAATGATCCGCGCCCGCCACACATGCTTTTGCCGGCTGTTGCGATCCGCTACCACCGCGGCCAGTCGTTCGCGGTCGGCGGCACTCACCTCGATATCGATCCCCTCGCGCATCGCGCATGATCGCACAGATCCAGTCCTTATGGAATCCTATGATTGCGTCGTACCACTAGCCGGGATAGGCTCGTCGCCAGCAGCGCGATCCAGGGGCGCTCGGACTTTCGGCGGTACTTGAAGGACGAGCGAGGGAAATTTGTGCTGATTGCTGGGCATAACGAGAATGGCGAATTTGTATTTCTAGGAGGTAACAAGGTGTCACTCCCGCTTTTGGGTGAGGATTGTGCTCGTGCAGTTAAAGTTTGCATTTTTATTTCGTGTAAATCGAATGATCATCTAAAAGATGGAGCAATCGGTGTGTCCCGCAACCTCACATTGGCTGAAGGGGTCTACGTCACGACGAAGATTCGTAGATGGTTAGTCGATCACCCGGAGGTTTCGATTGTCCAAGTTGCGGCGTTTACACGTTCAGTGGAACTCAGAGCCTACTTCCGCTACCACGTCTCCTACTTCGCCATGGCTGCATGTGCTGCGGCGGGAACGCCGGCGGTTGCTTACCTCCTCATAGAGGGTGTACAGCAGAGACAAATACAGGAACAATAGGGGCTTTGCTGCTTGTCAGCGTCCAAGACTAAGCCAGGAAGAATCGCGGCGGGTGAGAACCCGGTGTCTCCTCTTGCCTTACCGTTACACTGTATCTGTGTCTGAACTGCGAAGTAATAGCATAAAGGGTGTCCGGGCCCCGCTTATGCACTCGTCTCGACGGGCAGCGAGAGGTGGACGGCGGGCACGGCGGCTCCGTCGCTATCAGCGAGCGCGGCGATGACCGGCGCGAGGAATTCGCGCAGGACTGGCGACCACTTGGCGTGCTCGGGGCCGCTCGCCGAATGGCCGAGATCGCTGTCGATCTCGAAATAGCGCGCCTCGACGCCGGCGGCGGCGAGATCGTTCATGACCTCGGGTGCGAGCGTCGGCGGAAACAGCACGTCGCTACGGCACAGCACATAAAGAACCTTAGCCCGAATTTGGGCGAAGTCCTTGACCGTGTCGAAGCCGATCGTCGCACGCCGCAGGATGACCAGCGAGTTCGCATCCCACTGCCGCGCCCAGTCGGCGGCGAGCTGCCGGATCGCCTGCTCGCGCTGTGCTTTTTCCGGATAGCGGCTGGCGAGCTGCTCGTCATAGCCGTAGCGCATCAAGGTCTCGAAGCGCATTTGCGTCAGCACGTTCACGCCCTTGCCGCGCCCGTAATAATTGCCGCCGTTCCATTCGGGATCGGTGGCGAGTCGCGCCTGAAGCTCGGCCAGGCTCTTTTCGGCATTCTGCGATTTGGGCGCGGTTACCACCGCCACGACCGCGTCCATCATCTCGGGATAGGCCACCGCCCATTGGAACGCCTGATAGCCGCCATAGGACGGGCCGGCCACGGCGGCGAGGTGGCGCACGCCGAGCATATCGAGCAGCGCCTTTTGCGCGGCGACGATGTCGCGCACCGTGATTGCCGGGAAATCCGGGCCATAGGGCCTGCCGGTGCGCGGATCGAGGCTGGCGCCGTTGGTCGAGCCGAACGAGGAGCCCAGCATGTTCGAGGCGACGACAAAGAGCTTGTCGGTGTCGATCGCCTTGCCCGGCCCGATCAGCCCGTCCCACCAGCCCGGCTGATTGCCGTTCGCCGGGTTGCGCCCGGCGGCGTGATGGCTGCTGGTGTAGCCATGGGTGATCAGCACCGCGTTTCTGCCGTCGCGCGCCAAGCGGCCATAGGTCTCGTAGGCGATCTTGGCCTCGGGCATGACGGCGCCGTTTTGCAGGCGGAAATCGCGGATCGGAAAATTGCGGTCCTCGACGGTTCCGAGATCGGTGGCACGCGCGGCAAAAGCGACGGACATGGCCCTGTCCTCCTCTGATCGGCGCGTAATTGTGCCATGGCGTTCAGGGCGATGTCATCACTGGCCGGCATCGTTCTTTCGGGGCAGCGCGGTTTGTATTAAGGCGATAGGGTTATGCGCCCGGCCACCTGTCTTGCGATAATCCTGTTGCTCGCCGACTGCAGCGGCGCCGGTTCGGGACCAGTCCCGGCCAACCCGGTGCGCGCCAGCTTTCCGACGGGTGGCATCGTCAATGTGATCGCCGTCGACGTGGTCGACCGGCTGCCGCTGCGGCAGGCCGAACTGATCGCCCCCGACGGCCATGCTACCGCAGCGTCCTCGGTCACGGCGAACCCCGCGCCAACTCAGAGCTTTTCCCAGCAATTCCCGACCGGCCCTTATTCCGGCACCCAGTTCGGGGTCAGCAGCATCGGGTCGAACGCGCTGTCTCCCGGCGTCGTCGGGGCAGCGCCGCAGACGCAAACGCAATTGCTCGCGGTGGCCTCGACTGCGTCGATCCCCCTGCCCGACCCGGTCGCCTATCGCCGCGACTGGCAGAAATACCGCATCCGGCTGCGCTTCGGCGACCCGCCGCAAGTCGAGACCCGCGAAATCGCCGCCCCCGCGCCGCCCCCGTCAAGTTGAGTCTGCCAAGCTGGTCTAATCAATCTAAGCCGCAGCGAGCTGGCGGGGCCGGTAGATCGAGATGTGGGCGATGCGGGCGACCGGGGTGGTGCGGTTGGCGTAGACCAGAACGTCGAGATCGACGAAGCGGTGGCCCTTGCGCTCGTAATTGCCGGTGACGAGTGCCTTCGCCGACAGTTCATCGCCGATGCGGGCGGCGGCGAAATGCTCGATCCGACTGCCGACATGCATCCACGGCCCCAGCACGACGTTGTGGCGCAACGCCCAATTGCCGATGTGCAGGATCGTCCCGGGATGGACCAGTCCGTCGTCGGTATAAAGCGGCAGGTCTTCTCGCACGTTGCTCAGATATTGTTGCGCTTCCTCGGCGCCGACCCGAAAGGGATGGATCGCGAACCAGGTTCCGATGGTGAGGGTCGTTTCGTCCGCTGGAGGCCGGTTTTCGGGCGGATTCGGCGGCGCCGGGGCCGTGGCGAAAATGGCCGGGGCGGGCGATGTCGCGGTTGGCAATGTCCGCGCGGCCGGTGGCGCATATTTCGCCGTGGCTGTCGACCCGGAGGTCGAGCCCCTCAGGTGTTTCGGTCGCGGTCACGATCGCGGTATCGCCATCATAGACGGGCTTGAGCAGCCGACACTCGGCGCTGCCGCGGTCGAGCCAGGCGCGGCCCCAGCAGGCGACCGGCAGATGGGTCATGTAGGCGTAGACCTCGACCCCCGGCACGAGACGCGCCCTTGAAACCAAACCGGCGGGCGACGGCGTCGTCATGGATCTTGTTCTCGGATTCCTTGGCGGTGTTGAAGGCTTCGACATGATAGGGGCCGAGTGAGGATTGCGGCATGGCTCGGGTTCCTGCTCTTGGCTATAAAGGCCGATTACAGGCTTGCACCGCGCCGGCACTCGCGCAATCCCTTCAACGATCAGAGGCCGCCATGGACGCCCAGCTTCCCGAATACGAGCTTTACGCCATCCGCTATGCCGAACGCGACGCGCGGCGCGCCGACCATTTCATCGGTGGCGACCCGCATGACGGGCCGATGCCGATGGATTATTTCGTCTGGGCGGCGATCGGGCATCAGCGCAGCTTTGTGATCGACACCGGGTTCACCGCCGAGGTTGCCGCAGCGCGCGGCCGGCGGCATCTGCGCTGTCCGGCCGAGTCGCTGTCGTTGGTCGGCCTCGACCGCAATAACGCCGCCGACGTTATCCTGACCCACATGCATTACGACCATGTCGGCACGTTTGACCGCTTTCCGGCGGCCCAGTTCCATCTGCAGGAGGCCGAGCTGCACTACACCACAGGGCATTACATGCGCCATGCGTTCCTCGCCCGGTCGTTCGAGGTCGAGGATGTCGTCGGCATCGTGCGGCTCAATTTTGCGCGGCGGGTCAAGCTCTATAACGGGCCGGTCGAGCTGGCGCCGGGGATCACCTTGCATCCGGTCGGCGGCCACACCCCGGGCATGCAATTCGTCCGCGTTCATACCAGCCGCGGCTGGGTCGTGCTCGCCTCCGACGTCTCCCACTATTACGAGAATATGGAGGCCGGCCGGCCGTTCACCGCCGCCTTCAACATCGGCGACATGCTCGACGCGTATGATGCGCTACGCGCCCAGGCGCCGAGCCCGCATCACATCGTCCCCGGCCATGATCCGCTGGTCATGCGCCGCTACCCGCCGCCGAAACCCGAGCTTGAAGGCCTCGTCGTCCGCCTCGACGTGATGCCGCGCGAGGACTAGTCTAGGTGGTCACCGGTCCGTCGTCGACCTGACTGCGGATCGCCCCTCAAGGACGAACGCGTAGATGAAAGCGGATCTGGCATGCGTGTGATCAGGCGACGCCTAGCTGCTCCGGCAGCGTTCGCTCTTGGGGGGCTTTAGCACGCCAGCCCTTACACCGAATCCATCGCCCGCCGGGGACCGCCTCCATATCCTTCATGGCAGTCGTCAATCGCTCAATCCCGATGACAACTCTTCGCGTTCCGTCCATCCCTGTTCCTGACGGTCTCCGACATCTGGCTCCAGCGCTCCGATCCTCGTCAGGTCCAAAACCGGCGTCCCGTCCTTTGCCGTGGTTAGGGCATCGGCATAGCGCACGCCGAAGCGTATCTCCCTCGCCGAGTAATTGCGGAGGTCGTGGACGGTTGTGGAGAGCATCGGGTCGCGAGCTTCGATCGTCACGAACACTTGCGCGTTAGCCTCGATCGCTCGCGTCGCATCGTAGCCGTGCAACGGGCTGCGCTCATCCAACACATGCATCAGGGTCCAAAACAGAGGAAAGACCGGAAGGTGGGCTCGCTCGAGCCGCAACTCCTGTGCGCGATGAAACACCTGGCCGTCGACACCGATCGCGGAAAGCAGGACGTTCAGGCGCGCCACCGCATCCGTGAGAACGGCTGTCCGCCCATTGCCGATCCTCACCATCAACGTCGGTTTGTCGTGATGCATCGCGATGATCGGGTTCGCGGCGAAGATCAGCTTAGCCTGCGGTCGCGAGAAGCGAACGAAAGTCAGGCCGGTCAAAATTGCCGTGAAGGCGAGCCCGCAGACGATCTCGGCCGACGCAATCAAGTGGCCGTACAATGTTGCCGGGTACATCTCACCATAGCCGACGGTTGCAACAGTCTCTATGCTGAAGAAAAACAGGTCCAGAAAGCTACCCGGTCGAGCATGCCCCACCGATCCAGGAACCAACCAGAAAAGAATGGCGAAAACAACGTTTATGAAAAGATAAAGTACGAGTAACGATACGAGGAATTGCGGCCAGGTCAGGGCGATGGCGAGATGGTAGGGATCACGCAAGTCGAAGCGCGAAACCCCCTTCTTTTTGAACTCGAAGGTGCCGAGACGAACCCGCGCCGCTTTTTCACGGATCTCCGGCTGATCGATCAGAGCGCCGGAACCCCAAGTCTCTTGAGGCCGCGTCCCCGGAACAACCCTCGATGTCGGGTCGGTCGTCATCGATTTGGTGGCGCCGATTAGTGACGGGTCCGACAAAAACTGCAGCCGCGGTTCGGTCCTCAGGTTGCGCCCTTCCAATTCGTCGGATGAACCGAGCGGAAGCTGATCGCAATGCGGTTCCATGCATTGATCGTGGCGACGCACAGTGTCAGGTTGACCAGTTCCGTTTCGGAGAAGTGCTGACGCGCTTGATCGTAGACGGTGTCGGGAACATGGGTCTTTGACACCAATGTCACCGCCTCGGTCCAGGCGAGGGCAGCGCGCTCGCGCTCGCTGTAGAGCAGCGATTCATGCCATGCGTCCAGCAAATAGAGGCGCTCCTCGGTCTCGCCGCGAGCGCGCGCCTCCCCCGTATGCATATGGATGCAATAGGCACATCCATTGATCTGCGAAGCGCGAGTTATGACCAGATCGATCAGCGAATGATCGAGACCGCTCTGCTGCACATAATTCTCAAGCGCCACCATCGCCTTCATCGCCTCGGGCGCGGCCTTGTAGGGGTTCAGTCTTGGGGTCATCCTTGTCGCCGTTCGGTTGTCTCTCCCATTGCGCCCTGCCGACGCGTTCGGCCTTGCCGAACCGCGGTTACTCGCTCGGGGCCGTGTGAGCGCCCTTCTCAGCCACCGATCGCTTCATCAACAGAGCCACGAATACGAGGACAAAGGTCAACACCGCAAACATCCAAAAGCAATCGAAGTAGGCAAGCGCAGATGCTTGCTGCTGCCGCAGATTTTCGAGCTCCTGCAAACCTAGCTGCCGTGCCGCCACTGGATCGGCGATCTCTTGGGAAAAGAACGCCTGAGCGTGCGCGACGAAGGAGTGCGCGGCCGCGTTGAAGGGATCGAGGTATTCCCCCAAGCGCAGACCGTGAAATTGTTCGCGCCGCTCCTGGAAGGTCTGCGCTACCGAGGTCCCGACGCTGCCCCCCTCGTTGCGCAGCAGACTCAACAAGCCGACCGCTGCCCCGCGCAATTCCAACGGTGTGTAGAGGTAAGCTGCGACATTTACCGGCGCAAAACATACCGACAATCCCAGGACCACCAGTACCCGAGGCCAGATGAGTTGGCCGGGGCTGACGTCCAGGTTTAGCTGTGACATCCAGTAGTTGCCTGCCGTCATGACCAGCAGCCCAGCAACAATCAACCACCGCGCATCCGTCCCCCGGCCGAGCAAGCGGCCGACGACCGGCATTGCCAGAACCGCGAAGACCCCGGCCGGCGACATAACCAGCCCGGCACGCAGCGCGTCGTAGCCAAAGAGGGACTGAAGCAGGCCGGGCAACGAAGTGCTGGCGCCGTAGAGCGCGAGGTAGGCGCAAAAGATGATAATACAGCAGCCGGCAAAATTGCGTTCGCGCAACGGCCGGAAATTGACCACCGGGTTGCGGTGCCGCAACTCCCAAACAACCAGTGCAATTAAACCCACGACGCAGAAGGTCGCCAATGTCTGCACACGCCAGAAGGGATCGCCCAGCCAGTCCCATTCCTGACCCTTGCTCAGCATCACCTCCCAGCTGACCATGACGACGACCAGCAGGGATAGACCGATCGAGTTCAAAATGGAACGGCCGCTTCTTCAACTCCATGCGTTGCGTGGTCAAATAGGCCGGGTCGCGCAGCAGCGCGTAACAACCGATAAACGCCAGGAGACCAACCGGCACGTTGATCAGAAAGACCCAGCGCCACGAGTAGGAGTCGGTCAGCCAGCCGCCCAGGGTCGGACCGACGACCGGCGCGATCAGCGCAGCGAAGCCGAACAGCGTCATCGCCACGCCCTGCTTTTCAACCGGGAAGGCGTCCAACAGCACGCCCTGACTGCTGGGTTGCAAACCGCCGCCCGCCAGACCCTGGATCACCCGGAACAGGATCAGTTGACTGAGACTCCCGGCCAATCCGCATAGCGCGGAAGCGATCGTAAATACAGCAATCGAGAGTAGAAAGTAGTTGCGGCGACCGAGACGCGCGCTCAGCCACCCCGTGATCGGCAGGATAATCGCGTTGGCTGCGAGATAGCTGGTGAGAACCCACTCACCGTCCTCGACCGTAGCCGACAGCCCCCCGGCGATATAGCGCAGTGCCACCACCGCGATCGTAGTGTCGAGCACCTCCATGAAGGTCGGCACCACCACGACCGCGGCCACCAACCACGGATTGCCTGCCGCGGCGGATCTCGGAGGCGAAAGTGCCGCGACCGTCATTTGTCGGCGCCGGACGAACTCCCGGGTGAACCGATGGCTTGTGTTTGGGGCAGAACGGTTTGCAGAAACTTCCCGGCATCGGGCCCGGTAGGCCGCTTGTTGATGTAGACGTAGGGGACAACGGAGGTGCCGATGAACAGGGGGTCCTTGTCCGGGTCGTATCCTTCGAGATCGATCCGGACCGGCAGCCGCTGGACCACTTTGACGAAATTGCCGGTCGCATTCTCCGGCGGCAACAACGCCAGCGTCGATCCGGTCCCCATCGTAAAGCCGGAAACCCGGCCCTTGAATACGTGCTTGCCGCCGTACATGTCGACGTATAAATCAACAGGCTGGCCGATACGTAAGTATTGTAGTTGGGTCTCTTTGAAATTCGCGTCGACCCAGATCTCGCGGAGGGAGCGGATCGCCATCAGATTTTGCCCGACTTGAACGTAATCCCCCGGATTGACATTCCGGCGCGTGACGACTCCGTCGATCTTCGCGACGATGTCGCAAAACCGCAGATTTAATTCGGCCTCTGCGAGCTCGCGTTTGGCCAATTCGAGCTTGGCCTCGGCCTGCTTGACGGCCGGAGCCTCGGCCTCCAGCCGGGCGAACGTACGATCGATGTCGCCCTGTTTTTCGAACTCCTCGAGCATCTGCTTCGGCGTCTGGTCAAAGGAATGGATTACACCAAGCTGAGCCGCACTTTGAATCAAGTCCGCTTGGGCCACGAGGATAGAAGAAAAGGTCTCATCGAGATCCGGCGGGACTTGGTCAAGACCTTTGCCGCCATCGGCTTGCGCTGGCAATCCCAAAGAGGCACGAACCTGGTAGACTTCGGCCAGCGATTCGGTGACTTGTGCGCTGGCAGTCGATAAGGTTCTTTGAGCCCGATCGAACTGCTGACGGCTCTCGGCCGGGGTCCCCAGCAACCGCTGCGCCCGATAGAAGTCGGCTTGTGCGAGCGTCAGCTCGGCCTTGCTCTTGTCGAGAGCGGCTACCCGAGCATGCAAAAGCGCGATTTTGTTGTCGACATCCTCTACTGCGTTCTGCAATCCCCAGCGCCGGGCGCGTGCTTGTGCTTCGACATCCCGCACCATGGCTTTAGCCGCGCTCAGGTTCGCGGCGGCGGTATCGACGGCCGCTCTTTTCACAGCAACCGCGTCCTGAAACGGCTCCTTGTCGAGTTCGGCGAGAAGCTCGCCTTTGTGCACACGGTAGTTGTCATCGACCAGCACCCGAGAGATCTGGCCGGCGACCCGGGGAGCGACGAATGTCACGTGGCCGTTGACGTAGGCGTCGTCCGTCGAAACGGTGTTGAGCGATGCGAGAATCCAGGGGATGCCGAATATGCCGACGGCCGCCAGGACCAGGGCGCCGAGCGCACCAATCAGCAGCCGTCGCCGCCGCGAAAGCCGCTGATCCGGCGGTGGGCTCACCGATTGTCGCGCCTCCCGCTCGCCCGACACCCTTTCACTTGCGGGGAGCGCGTCGACCGGATTGGCTTCGCCCCTGCTCGCGCCCGTCTTCTCGGTCATCTCAACGGGCATGGCGTCCGGCACGGTTATTCGAGGCCGGCGGCGATCGTACATCCCGCATTTGAGCGCAACAAGCTATCGACCCCACGCGTTGACCGCGGCGAGCGCTGATAGACGAGGGTCACCTTGGCGTTCTTCGACTTCGGCGCATCCGCGAGGGCGTCGCCGAATGGCACGCTGGCGACAAGTAGCGAACAGAGGCTGCGTTTCATCGAGCCCCTATCCTTCGGTTGGCGGATGCGGGATCAGGCTCCTGCGCGTGAGCGGCGGAGCCATTCGTCGAGACTGATGCGGCCGAGGCGCGCTTCGCCCAACGGCACCAGCGAGCGCTCTTCGACCCGGCCGCCGAAGTATCGGGCCTCGGGGTCGCGCACGACCTGACGCGGGTCGCCGACCGCCTTCAGATAGCGGGCGACGATTTCGTTGAACGGCGCTCGTTCCGGGCCGGCGATCTCGACGATGCCGTTTCGTGGTGCGGCGAGCGCCGCCTCCGCGACGACAGGCGCAACGTCCTCCGCGGCGATGGGCTGGAACAGGCCGGGCGAAAGCCTGACGATGTTCCCATCCGCAGCTGAAGCGGCGATGCCGCCGAGGAATTCCAGGAACTGGGTCGCGCGGATGATCGTATAGGGGATGCCGGAGGCCACGATCAGTCTCTCTTGGGCGACCTTGGCGCGGAAATAACCATTGTCGCTCCGGTCGATTCCGACGATGGAGAGCGCGACGTGGTGCCGGACGCCGGCAGCGGCCTCCGCGGCGAGAAGGTTGCGCCCTGAAGTCTGGAAGAATTCCAGCACTGCATTGTCTTCAAATGAGGGCGAATTGGTGAGGTCGATTACTACCTGCGCGCCGGCCATAGCCTCTTTGAGGCCCTCGCCGGTGATGCTGTTGATGCCGCTTTTGGGCGAGCCGGCGACGACCTCGTGGCCGCCCTGGCGCAAAATGGCGACGGTCTTCGAGCCGATCAGGCCGGTGCCGCCGATGACGACGATCTTCATGGTTACCCCCGCTTGTCGACCAGTGGGGACCCTTGCATGGGTTCGAATGCAAGTGAGGAAAAATCTGGACCTCAACAGGCGTGCATAATGCGAACCCGTGAGGCGGCAAACACCGAGGCGTCCCTGCTGAACACGCCGCTTGCCGTGCCCCTCACAACGTTGAGCACCTCGAACGCACGACCAACGCGAATGCGGGCATTTGGTTCCGCCCGTTGCACCCAAACAAGAACCTTCATGTTCGATCTCGATCTTCATTGGTATGAACGTCGCGGTTCACGCCGTCACGGCCTTCTGGGCCGCCGCGAAGACGTCGCGTGCGGACGTCGTACCCGCTACGTGCTCCGTACCCTCGACTCCGAGGTCCATCCATCCTGCATTCACGGCCTCAAACATTTCTTCGGCAGGTCCGGTGTGGCCCTTCGGGATGCCGAATTGCTCGAACGCTTCCGCCCACCCTGCACGCGGGACTGCAAAGGCTTTCACGTCGAGATTTAGGACTTCACCCAATTGCTCCGCGACTTCATCCGCGGTGACCATCGAACCAAGCTCGACGACGCGCTGCCCTGACCACGCTGGCCCGGTCAAAAGGGTTGCGACCTCCGCGCCGATGTCGTTCGTCGCGACCATGGTCGATTTCCGGTTTGTCGGATTGTAGTAGACCGGCAGCGTTCCGCCCTGGGCGACCTGCAAGCCGTAAAGAAAATTTTCGAAGAATCCACCTGCGCGCACAAATGCGATTGGCGATATCAGGTCGCGAAAACCTTGCTCCAGCAGCGACAAGGCCGTGATCATCCCGAGCCCGCTGGTCCTGTTCGCACCCATCGACGAAAGCGCAACCACTCGCGGCGGCGCTGCCTTGGTGAGCGCCTCGACATAGTTTGCAATCACGCCCTTTGCTTCTTTGTAATCGGGCGAGGGCGCCCAGACAGCCGGCAACATGACGAACGCGCCTTCGACGCCTTTGAGCGCCCGCTCGATGGCTGCCGAATCATTCCAATCGCCGTCTACCAGTTCCACGCCCTGGTTCGCCCAGTTAGCCGCCTTCTCGCGATTGCGGACGAGCGCGCGTACCTCCTTGCCGTGCGCCAACAGATGTTCTGCCGTTGCGCCGCCAACTTTTCCCGTGATTCCCATTGCTAAAAACATGCGTTTTCTCCTGATCTTGAGGGACAGAGCACTGCCCCTGTTGGTTCAACGGATGAGCGGCAGAATGGCCCGGATACGGGGATCGCGCGCGTAGAGGCCGCCCCATGTCATCGCGCCCAGAAGCAGGGAAACGATTTCCGGCGGCGACCCCAACTCACCAATGCGGACATGGGCGCAGATTGCGCCTCCCAGAAAGCCAGTCACCAGGATCGCGCCGAGGACGGAGGTGGCCGGGATGGCGTAAAGGATGGCGCAGGCGAGTATGATCGGACCCACGACACGGGTCAGGTCCATCGCGAACCCGGTTTCGTGCAACGTGCTCGCGATTTGTGCCGGCGCGAAAAGCTGAATAGTGCCGTCTGCCACCAGAGCGATAACGACAAACGCGCTCATTATCCGGCCGACCCACAGGCTGCGATGCAAGGTCACAGCTTCAGGCGCGTGATGCAGGTTCATAGTTTTGGACACTTGTCGTTCTCCGATGGGGTCACCCACTATTACGAGAACATGGAGGCCGGCCGGCCGTTCACTGCCGCCTTCAATATCGGCGACATGCTCGACGCGTATGACGCGCTACGCGCCCAGGCGCCGAGCCCGCAGCACATCACTCCCGGCCACGACCCGCTGGTCACACGCCGCTATCCGCCGCCGAAGCCCGAGCTCGAAGGCCTGGTCGTCCGCCTCGACGTGATGCCGAAGTCCTAGCCCGGCGCGACGAAATATCCCTCGCCCCAGCCCCGCGACCAGCCCGCTGTTCTCGCTGTTTTATGCAGCGAATTTTCAGCAAAAAATTCATCTCTAGTACGGTTACCGACCCGCTCATCCCGGATGAGGCGTACCGGGGTAACCATATAATGAGATTATGGCAATCGCATGGTTATCGAACTGTCATCCTGGGTTCAAAGATCCGTCTCGGGCGTGTCCACGCGAACACCGCGAGGAGCCTTCGGCGGGCGGATGCAGGATCAGGCTCCTGCGCGTGAGCGGCGGAGCCATTCGTCCAAACCGATGCGGCCGAGTCTCGCTTCGCGTAACGGTACGAGCGAGCGCTCATCGCGCTGAGGCGCCTACCGTCCTCTCGGTCGCGCACGGCGAAGGAAGGCGCCGCGCTTTCCGCCCTACGTTCGCTAGCCGGTTAGCCCACGGGGCGGCGTTGACGAATGGCCTCTGTAAGCCGTTGATTTGGCGCGAGGCAATGTCCAGCCCAGATAGAGATGTCAGTGATTTCCCCAATTTAGAAATGTCAGTGCGCTGAGGGCGGGCGGCGGGCGGGCGCGGAGCCCCGGCGTAGCGCAGCGCCCGACCGGCGCCCGCGGTACGGACGCTCGAAACCGCACCGGTTTTGTTTTACCGGGCGGGCTCGGCCCCGCCCGGCTCGTAGAGCGCCTCAGCCGACTTTGAACAGACGAGGGTTGTGCTGATCGCGACGGCGCGGGGCGCGATCGCTGCGATGTTCGGGCTCGCGACGCAGCTGCTCCGCGCGGATGAAGGCAAGCGCGGCGCCGAGCTGTTTATTCTCGACGATCGCGGCCTGCGAGACTTGGCGAATTTTATCAAAGGTCCGATACGCCAGTTCGACCCCGCGGTAACGGATTGCCAGCCGGCCATCAGGATAATCAACCACGGTGACCCGCTTGCCGATCGCCGCCTTGGCCGGTTCGCTCGGCTCCAGGATGAACAGCACCTTGTCATACTGCAGGGTCAATGCCCGCGACAGGGTGCGCTCCTCCTTCCAGGCAAACGCGTCGTCGAGATCGTCGCCGGGGCGCAGCCGCCGGTGCAAATCCTTGCTGTTGGCCGGCGCTTTGGCAAAGCGCGCGTTGTAGTCAGCGATGAAAGCAGGCAGCAGGGCGTTGCCTTCCGCCAGGGTGGCCGCGTCAGCCAGCCGCAATTCCTTGACCAGGCGGTCCTGCAAGGTCTTGTTGGCGCGCTCGACCCGGCCCTTGGCCGGGCTCGAATTGGCGCAAATGATGTCGATGTTGAGCGCGTGCAGGGCGCGGCCAAACTGGGTCATGCCGTCGCCGCCAAGCGCGCCTGGGTGGTTGACCCGGAACACCCCGTGCTTGTCGCTGTAAAACGCCACCGGCTTGCCCCAGGCCTCCAGATAGGCGCGCGCCGCGTGAAAATAGGCGAAAGTCGACTCGCTCTCGACAAACTGCAGATGCATCAGCCGGCTGGTCGCATCGTCGACGAACACCAGCAAGGTGCATTGCGGCCCGCGATCCTCGAACCACCAGTGCTCGCTGCCGTCGACCTGGACCAGTTCGCCGACGCACTCGCGCCGCGGGCGCGGTTGGTGGATGCGCTTGCGCTGCTTACGATCGCGCCACAGCCCGTCGGCGATCATCCACTGGCGCAAGGTCTCGCTGGAGACCGCAAAACCGCGCTCGGCGGCGAGCTTCTCGGCAGCCAAGGTCGGGCCGAAATCGGCATAGTTGTGGCGCACGATCCACAATGCCGCTGCACGCACCGCCGCTGCCGTCCGGCGGTTGCTCGGCCGGCCGCGCTTCTTCGAAATCAAACCCGCGACACCGTCACTGCGAAACGCCTTCAACAACCGCCATACCTGGCGCTCGCTGCGCCCCAACAGCTGCGCTGCCGCGCGCACCGGCAGACTACCTCGATCGACGTCCCGGAACACCTCGAGACGCCGCAACTCGCCATCGCTCACGCTCAGCACCGTCATCGATGCCGCCCCCCACAGCCCCGCCAAAAAGCCGGGGAGACTGACATTTTTAAATTGGACGGCACTGACATTTGCACGTTGCGCCTACATTGCGCCTACAGGCAAAAGTCCGATAACGGGTGTTATGTAAAATCCGTCCGTGCTAACTGACACCCCCGAAACGAGGGCCGGGCTACTACATCTAGAATTCTCGATTTCAAGGCGGTCTCGAAATCCTCTTCGAGCCGACTAATAAAGAGCACCGATAACAAGCGGCCCCCATATAACAAAAAGACCGATGCTCCCAGTTATAATTCCAATTACGACGGCCAATCCTTTCTTTACAAATAATTCCGCGAACGAGAGCGACCAGGCTGAGGACGATCACGAGTTTGGTACTCCCCGATTAGGTGAAACGAGTTCACGATCATATTGATTTCATAATTATAGTGAACTTCCAAAATCTCGGAGTTGGATGGCGAAGCCACCATCGGCTGAGTGCTCCTCATTGTCTCTCCAGCCGGAGTATGTGGGGTGCGCCGTAGGGTTGAAACAGGTCTTCGGTAAACCTTTCGTTTGAGGAGGATATAAGGATATTTCGCTAACCGTCAAGCCATCGATAGTGCCGATACGCGATGAACAGCCCTAAAATCAAGGCGACGAGACTACAGGCGAACAAAATCCATAGATTAAACATCGGCTTCAAGTTGGATACAAGGAACCCGGCCAGACCCCCAGGCAGCAGTGCCGGGAAAAAATTCGGAGACGGCGGGGTTCTCCCGAATTTCATGTCGTCGATGGACATCTGATCGACGCGCCAGTTGGCGATCCCCAAAGCCTTTCCGACAAACCAACCGGTCAAGAGCCAGAGCAGTAGGCAAAGTCCGAACTCGAAGCTGAGCAGGCTCGTCTCCCATGTCTTTAGTGGGTGAACATACATGAGGTTGATGGATTGGTCGGGGTTTCCGAGCGCATTCGGACGGCTATTTGTCGTTGCCCAAGCCGGTCAAAGGGGCGACCATGGCCCCAGAATCGATGGGAAGGAAATGTAGCGAATGTCGGTTCAAACGTTTGTCGTGAACTATCAGAGGCGCCGCCGTATTAAAAAACTCACGCGCACCTTTGATTTTGCTGGGTTTCAGGCGATCGGGATAGAAAAGTCTCTCGCAGAAATATTAAAATCACACGGCTCTACCAAAGCACTAACGAATATTTCAAATATGTGTATGCTCCTCGCCTTAACGTCGGCGTCACTTCAGCTTGGCGTGCCTGATGATGCGGCAACTAGTGGTACGACGCAATCATAGGATTCCATAAGGACTGGATCTGTGCGATCATGCGCGATGCGCGAGGGGATCGATATCGAGGTGAGTGCCGCCGACCGCGAACGACTGGCCGCGGTGGTAGCGGATCGCAACAGCCGGCAAAAGCATGTGTGGCGGGCGCGGATCATTCTGGCCACGGGCGAGGGCTGCGGCACCGCCGAAATCATGCGCCGCGCCGGGGTTTCGAAGCCCTGTGTGTGGCGCTGGCAAGAGCGGTTCATGCACGAGGGCGTGGCCGGCCTGCTGCACGACAAGACGCGAAAACCCGGTCTGCCGCCATTGCCGTCAGCGCGGGTCGACGATGTCGTCGCGCTGACCCTGGCGGAGCCGCCGGGCGAGACAACCCATTGGACCGGCCGGGCGATGGCGGCAGCGAGCGGCATCTCGCTGCGCTCGGTGCAGCGCATCTGGGCGGCGCACGGTCTGCAGCCGCACCGGGTGCGGCGCTTCAAGCTGTCGCAGGACCCGGCGTTTGCCGCCAAATTGCGCGATGTGGTCGGGCTCTATCTCGACCCGCCGGCGCACAGCCTGGTGCTCTCGGTCGACGAGAAGAGCCAGATCCAGGCCCTCGACCGCACCCAGCCGGGCCTGCCGATCAAGAAGGGCCGGGCCGGAACGATGACTCATGATTACATCCGCAACGGCACGACCACGCTGTTCGCGGCGCTCAATGTCTTCGACGGCACCGTCATCGGCCAGTGCATGGCGCGCCATCGCCATCAGGAATTCATCCGTTTCCTCAACCGGATCGAAGCGGCGGTCCCGGCCGGCAAGCTGATCCACGCGATCCTCGACAATTATGCCGCCCACAAGCATCCCAAAGTGCGCGCCTGGCTCGCGCGGCATCCCAGGTGGGTGTTCCATTTCACCCCCACCTCGTGCTCCTGGGCTAATGCGGTCGAAGGCTTTTTTGCCACGCTGACCCGCCGGCGCTTACAGCGCGGTGTCTTCCATTCGCTCGTCGACCTGCAAGCTGCGATCAACCGCTATCTCGGCGAGCACAACCGCAAATCCAAACCGTTTGTCTGGACCGCCGACCCCGATCGCATTATCGAAAAGGTCAATCGTGGGCACCAAGCGATCGCGTCAGACCACTAGAATAGCAACGATAGCTTTTGATCGATTAAAAACGTTGAGAACAGACATTACGCTAATTGACGAATTCGTGAATTCGACAGAAGACGTCCAGGTACCCATAAGCTTGCCAAACGTCGAAAGGCTAATTTTGCTTCGCCGCTTAAGGAAGCTTCGCTCGACACTTTGCCAGCTCCAGAAAGTCAGCGACTGGGCTTCACGTGCACCCAACCGCCCAGCGTGAATTTCCAGAATCGCCATCCCGCGTGCCCTAAATGTAGGCGCAATGTAGGCGCAACGTGCAAATGTCAGTGCCGTCCAATTTAAAAATGTCAGTCTCCCCGGCTTTTTGGCGGGCTGTGGGGGGCGGCATCGATGACGGTGCTGAGCGTGAGCGATGGCGAGTTGCGGCGTCTCGAGGTGTTCCGGGACGTCGATCGAGGTAGTCTGCCGGTGCGCGCGGCAGCGCAGCTGTTGGGGCGCAGCGAGCGCCAGGTATGGCGGTTGTTGAAGGCGTTTCGCAGTGACGGTGTCGCGGGTTTGATTTCGAAGAAGCGCGGCCGGCCGAGCAACCGCCGGACGGCAGCGGCGGTGCGTGCAGCGGCATTGTGGATCGTGCGCCACAACTATGCCGATTTCGGCCCGACCTTGGCTGCCGAGAAGCTCGCCGCCGAGCGCGGTTTTGCGGTCTCCAGCGAGACCTTGCGCCAGTGGATGATCGCCGACGGGCTGTGGCGCGATCGTAAGCAGCGCAAGCGCATCCACCAACCGCGCCCGCGGCGCGAGTGCGTCGGCGAACTGGTCCAGGTCGACGGCAGCGAGCACTGGTGGTTCGAGGATCGCGGGCCGCAATGCACCTTGCTGGTGTTCGTCGACGATGCGACCAGCCGGCTGATGCATCTGCAGTTTGTCGAGAGCGAGTTGACTTTCGCCTATTTTCACGCGGCGCGCGCCTATCTGGAGGCCTGGGGCAAGCCGGTGGCGTTTTACAGCGACAAGCACGGGGTGTTCCGGGTCAACCACCCAGGCGCGCTTGGCGGCGACGGCATGACCCAGTTTGGCCGCGCCCTGCACGCGCTCAACATCGACATCATTTGCGCCAATTCGAGCCCGGCCAAGGGCCGGGTCGAGCGCGCCAACAAGACCTTGCAGGACCGCCTGGTCAAGGAATTGCGGCTGGCTGACGCGGCCACCCTGGCGGAAGGCAACGCCCTGCTGCCTGCTTTCATCGCCGACTACAACGCGCGCTTTGCCAAAGCGCCGGCCAACAGCAAGGATTTGCACCGGCGGCTGCGCCCCGGCGACGATCTCGACGACGCGTTTGCCTGGAAGGAGGAGCGCACCCTGTCGCGGGCATTGACCCTGCAGTATGACAAGGTGCTGTTCATCCTGGAGCCGAGCGAACCGGCCAAGGCGGCGATCGGCAAGCGGGTCACCGTGGTTGATTATCCTGATGGCCGGCTGGCAATCCGTTACCGCGGGGTCGAACTGGCGTATCGGACCTTTGATAAAATTCGCCAAGTCTCGCAGGCCGCGATCGTCGAGAATAAACAGCTCGGCGCCGCGCTTGCCTTCATCCGCGCGGAGCAGCTGCGTCGCGAGCCCGAACATCGCAGCGATCGCGCCCCGCGCCGTCGCGATCAGCACAACCCTCGTCTGTTCAAAGTCGGCTGAGGCGCTCTACGAGCCGGGCGGGGCCGAGCCCGCCCGGTAAAACAAAACCGGTGCGGTTTCGAGCGTCCGTACCGCGGGCGCCGGTCGGGCGCTGCGCTACGCCGGGGCTCCGCGCCCGCCCGCCGCCCGCCCTCAGCGCACTGACATTTCTAAATTGGGGAAATCACTGACATCTCTATCTGGGCTGGACACTAAAACCTTCCTGCCGCCTGAGAAGTCTTCCCGACCGGCCTGTGCGAAAATCAAGATTTTCGCACAACCTCCGGCACGCCGCAGAAGGTGGAAAGCGGACAGCGCAGCCTAGACGAATAAGCCGCTCATTCTTCTGAGCAGGCATTGCGGACCCCGGTTCAGCTCACGACTTTCGCGTGCATCGAAACTTGGCGATAGCCGATACGACCGGGCCAATCCGGCTTCCCGACGACCGCCGAACCCTCATCCCCTCGGTCGGTGAATTGGTCTTATGACCACCGTTTGAGGATGGCCGTGCCGCTCGGTATGATTGACGAGCCTTTCGGCGAGCAACTTGGAAACCGCCTCTGCCAATTGCGCAGGGTTCCCATCCTTGCAGTCGTAGGTCATGATCGTGTTGATCTGACCTGTTTGCACGGACACTTCGCACGCGGTGGGCCGAGGGCTCACCGCGCTGTAAAGCGACGCCCCCGCGCCAATTATAGTCGCGAGGCTTACCGCGCTCGCGAGAGAGGCCTTCACCTTGGCGACGCCGCCAGCGCCGAACGCGCCAGGAGGTGGCAAAAGCTGATCGACCACCAGGGCGTGGCCTGCTTCCATCGCGCCAAGCGTGTTTTGTAGAAGCGGAAACCAACCAGCCAGGTCCAGCTCCACGAACGAGAACTCGACTTCCATATGCCCCTCCGGAACGGCCCACGCGACGTACAGTATAGTCTAGCATTCAGCACCAAGCGTAGCGATTGCGCCGTGGAAATCCTACACCGGATGTTTGGCCAGATGGCGTTGCAGGAATTCCAGCCCTGATAGCATGTTCAACGTGATCTCAACGAAGCCCCGCCTTGCCTCGCGGGCGATCTCGGATTGTTCGTCCGGGTCGGTCCCGCGGATGTAAACGTCACCCTCCGGATGTATAGTAAAGCGCGGTGAAAATTGCGGATAGGCATTGCCACCCTGCCGCCCGATCAGCAGATCAAGTCTACGACCGTCATCCGAGATTGCTTCGAACTGATCGAAATATTGCTTGAATGTATTGACCCACGGATGGTCCGTAAGCCGAACGGGCTTTCCCGCCGTGTCCCGTAAGAATGATGCAGCACGTTCTCGAAGGGAACGGGTCACAAGCGACACCGGTGCGCTAGCCCACTCTCAAAGCTGCATCGGTGTATATGCTATAATATTGTGCGGCGATGCCTCGGTCGCCAGCTTGTCCAACAGGGAATAGAAGGTGTCCGGCAGGTTTTCCTGCCTGAAGAGAAAGAAAGCAAAGTCTAGGTAACAAAATAGTTCCGATATCATCGCCGAACGTGTCGCAGACATTATTCACCATCCGTACATACCTTGGTGATCGTTTCTTATAAAAATAGTTAGCGACCCACCGAAGTGCCGTGCCATCACTATCCGGCATCGCCCACCGAAAGCCTTGTGTAACGGCGTGCGTCTCAACGACGTCTATCGGCGAGTATTCGCCGTCCGTGTCTTCAAGAGCGCGGCATAAACTCCGGTACCTATTGGCAAGGTCGTCGACAATATTAAGGTGATCGCCGGTGCTCATGCTTATTCGGTAAGCCCGCTGCGCGAGCCCCGCCATTTCAAAGGCTATGGGGAAAACGAATGGCGACGTCACAAGCTGCGCCATGTGAACTCCCTCATGCCATTGGGCGTAGGTGTCGAATACGTCGTCGTCCCTGAGTTGGCGTGACCGGGAGGTGATCTCTTCAGTACGGCCCGGTGACATCGAGAGAAAGGCACCTCCGGTCGGGAGAAATAGAGAATTGCCCATCGCCGTCATCTTCGCATGGAGCATAGCAGCAGCCGTGCGACCGGCCTCAACGTCGATCATGTTTTGCGCCTTCTCAGAAGCTCGGGCTAGGCAGCGGCCCTAGCCGCGCCGAAGCCTAGTGTCCCGAATTTGAAGTTCGCGGTATCGCCGATTGGTGAAGGAATGCGAGACTCTGCGGGTCTTTGATCTGGGGGGATCGATGGCGAGTTGGCGGCTGGCAGCCTTGGAGCTGAGCGAGGATGAACGCGTCGAGTTGAGATCATTGGCGGTTCGCCGCAACACGGCGCAGGCCCTGGCGCTGCGAGCGCGGATTGTGCTGGCCTGTGCCGCGGGGGCGCAGAACAAGACGGTGGCAGCGCAGCTTCACCTCGATCCGGCAACGGTCGGCAAGTGGCGAGGGCGCTTTGTCGAGCGGCGTCTCGATGGTCTGCGGGACGAGCCGCGATCGGGGGCGCCACGCACCATCGAGGACGCCCGGATCGAGGCGGTGATCGTGCGCACGCTGGAGAGCCTGCCTCCCGAGGCCACGCATTGGAGTTCGCGCGGCATGTCGCGGGCCTGCGGCCTGTCGGTTTCAACCGTACAGCGGATCTGGCGTGCCTTCGGCTTGCAGCCGCATCGCCTGGAGACGTTCAAGCTCTCCACCGACCCTGACTTCGTGGCCAAGGTACGCGATGTGGTTGGTCTCTACCTCGCCCCGCCGGCCCAAGCCGTCGTCCTATGCGTCGACGAAAAGTCGCAAATCCAGGCGCTCGACCGCAGTCAGCCGATGTTGCCGATGCGCCCCGGCCAAGCGGCGCGGCGCAGCCATGACTACACCCGCCATGGCACCACCTCGCTGTTCGCTGCCCTCGACATCGCCACGGGCCGGGTGATCGGCAAGTGCTTCGCGCGTCATCGCGCCACCGAGTTCCGCAAATTCCTCGACGAGATCGAGGCCAATGTGCCGCATGATCTCGACGTGCATCTCGTCATCGACAACTACGCCACGCACAATACACCGCTGATCCTCGGCTGGCTAGCGAAGCGCCCCCGATGGCATGTGCATTTGACCCCGACCAGCTCCTCCTGGCTCAATCAGGTCGAGCGGTTCTTCGCCCTGCTCACCGAGCGTCAGATTAGACGCGGGGTCCATCGCAGCATCGATGCCCTGCAAGCCGCCATCGCCGACTTCATCGAGCGGCACAATGCCGATCCAAAACCCTTCCGCTGGACCAAATCAGCCGACGATATTCTCGCCTCGATCGAGCGCTTCTGCCTCCACAATGCTCCGACAAAAACATGAGATAATACCACGAATTTCTGGTTCAGGACACTAGTCTTAGATCCCATTACCGCGATAGTCCGCAAGCGATCGAATGCGACATAGCTTGGGTGCGGAAATCAACAATTTCGGGAAATTTGCTCGCCCGTGCCCGATCAAGGGCTTACGCTTCCCGTAATATATAACCGAAACGCACCCGCAAACCGCCGTATCGGCTATCCCCGCGTCGGCACCTACGGGCAGATCCGGAAGCCGGCCTCTCACTCCCACTCGATGGTGCCGGGGGGTTTTGAGGTTACGTCGTAGACGACCCGGTTGATGCCGCGCACCTCGTTGATGATCCGCGTCGCGGTGCGGCCGAGAAATTCATGGGGAAACGGGAAGGTGTCGGCGGTCATCCCGTCGGTCGAGGTCACCGCGCGCAGGGCGCAGGCGTAATCGTAGGTGCGCGCGTCGCCCATGACCCCGACGCTGCGGACCGGCAACAGCACCGCGAAGGCCTGCCAGATCGCGTCGTACAGCCCGGCGTTGCGGATCTCCTCGATAAACACCGCATCGGCCTTGCGCAAAATCGCCGCTTTTTCGCGGGTGACCTCGCCGGGGATGCGGATCGCCAGACCCGGCCCGGGAAACGGGTGGCGCCCGACGAGCCGTTCCGGCAGGCCAAGCTCGCGGCCCAAGGCGCGCACCTCGTCCTTGAACAGTTCGCGCAGCGGCTCGACCAGTCTCAATTTCATGCGCTCGGGCAGCCCGCCGACATTGTGATGCGATTTGATCGTGACCGAGGGGCCGCCGATCGCGCTCGTCGAACTCGATCACATCGGGATAGAGCGTCCCCTGGGCGAGAAACTCGACATCACCCAATTTCTGCGCCTCCTCGTCGAACACGTCGATAAAGACGGCGCCGATCCGCTTGCGCTTTTCTTCGGGATCGGTGACGCCGGCGAGCTTGGCCAGAAACAAATCGCCGGCATCGCGATGAATGAGCGGGATGTTGTAGTGGCGGCGGAACAGGTCGACGACCTCTTCGGCCTCGCCGGCGCGCAACAGGCCGGTATCGACAAAGATGCAGGTCAGCTGGTCGCCGACCGCCTCGTGCAATAATGCCGCCGCGACCGCGGAATCGACCCCGCCCGACAGGCCGCACACGACATTGCCGTGGCCGACCTGGCGTCGGATGCGCTCGAGCGCTTGCGCGTGGAACAGCGCCATCGTCCAATCGCCGCGGCAGCCGGCCACCTTGTGGGTGAAGTTGCGCAACAGTTCGGCGCCCTGCGGGGTGTGCGCGACTTCGGGGTGGAACAGAAAGCCGTAAAAGCGGCGCTCGTCGTCGGCGATCGCGGCGTAGGGTGCGGCTTCGCTGGCGGCGACCGCGCGGAAGCCGGCCGGCAGCGCGTCGACCTTGTCGCCGTGGCTCATCCATACCTGGGCGCGGCCGCCCTTGGGCCACAGTCCGTCGAACAACAGGCAGTCGTCGATGATGTCGACAAAGGCGCGGCCGAACTCCTGATGCTCGCTCAAGGCGACGCGGCCGCCCAATTCGTCGCACATCGTCTGCATGCCGTAGCAGATCCCCAGCACCGGCACGCCGAGCTGGAACGCGGTCGCGGGCGCGCGCGGCGAGGCGCCCTCGGTCACCGAGGCCGGACCGCCCGACAGGATGATCGCGCGCGGGTCGAAATAGCGGACCTTGTCCTCGCCGATCGTATACGGGTGGATCTCGCAATAGACCCCGCTCTCGCGCACCCGGCGGGCGATCAGCTGGGTGACTTGGCTGCCGAAATCGAGGATCAGGATGCGGTCCGACATCAGCGATGGTCCTCCGAATTTTCGCGGTCGGCGCTCGAACACAGCGACAAAAAACCCGTCGGTGCCGTGGCGCGCCGGGGTCAGGAACAGATAGTCCTCGCCGCCGGGTGAGTTACCGCCGATCGTCTCTTCCCAGGCGCGTGCGGCCGGCACAAGCGAGAAATCGGGTGCGTCGGCGAGAAAGGTTTCGGCCTGCGCCTCGTCCTCCTCGCGCAGCAGCGAGCAGGTCGCGTAAACGAGGCGGCCGCCGGGGCGAACCAGGCGCGCCGCGCTGCGCAGGATCTGTTGTTGGCGCTCGACCAGTTCGGCGAGGTCTTCGGGGCGCGAGCGCCATTTGGCGTCGGGGTTGCGCCGCCAGGTCCCGGTGCCGAGGCAGGGGACGTCGACAAATACCCGGTCAAATCCGCCGGCGTGCCGCTTGACCCATTTGTCGCGCTCGGTGGCCAGTGTCCGGCGCTCGACATTGCCGACCCCGGCGCGGCGCAGCCGGCGGGCGGCGCGTTCGAGCCGGCGCGCCGAGACGTCGCAGGCGACGAGCTTGCCGCGATTGGCCATTCCGGCCGCCAATGCCAACGTCTTGCCGCCGGCCCCGGCGCAGAAATCGACAACCCGCATCCCCGGCCGCGCGCCGGCCAGCAAGGCGGCGATCTGCGAGCCCTCGTCCTGAACGTCGAAGAGCCCGTCTTTGAACGCGGTCAAACCGGACAGCGGCATCCGCTCGGCGAGGCGAAGCCCGACCGGCGACCAGGGGGTCGGTTCGGCCCTGACCCCCTCGGCGGCGAGCGCGCGGCGCGCCGTCTCGCGGTCGGCCTTTAGCAGATTGATCCGCAGATCGATCGGAGCCGGAAGGTTGAGCGCCATCATCTCGCGTTCGAGACTTTTGCCGAAGACCCGTTCGAGATAGGGCTCCAGCCATTCCGGCACGTCGTTCGCGACCGCGCGCGGCATCTGCGGATGGCGCAGGGTGCAATTGGCGAGGCCGTCGACCAGCTGCGCCTCGGCTGCGCTCAGCTCGCGCCGGGCGAAAGCGGTCGCCGTCGCAGCACGCCGCGACGGTTTCGGGCCGCCAGCCCTCGGCCAGCACCAGGGCAGCCAGCACCCGGCTTCGCGCCGCAGTGGCGACCACGCCCCTGCCGATCCGCGCGATCCACCAATCGAGCGAGGCGCGATGCCGCAGCACGGCATAGACATGGCCGGCGATCTGCGCCCGGTCCTTGGAACCGATATAGCGCCGGCGCCGGAAATAGTCGGCCGCGGCATCGTCGGCCGGGCGCTGCCCGGTCTCGATTTCAGCGAGGATCTCGATCGCGGCGGCGACCTGCGCGCCCGGGGTCAACAGGCTCCCGTCGGGCTTGTTCCAAATCCTGGGCCGCCGGTCACCCCGAGCCTCGTCCGCGTCCGCGGGGAGAGGGAGCGATTTGCGGCGCCTGCCGCTTAGGGAATGCGGGCTCAATGTTCGGACGGATAATTGGGCGCCTCACGGGTCATCGCGATGTCATGGACATGGCTCTCGCGCAGGCCCGACGGCGTGATCCGGACAAAGGTGCAATTCTCCTGCATCTCGCGGATCGTGCGGTTGCCGGTATAGCCCATCCCCGCGCGCAGCCCGCCGATCAGCTGATGGACGATATTGCCGACCGGCCCCTTGTGCGGCACCCGGCCCTCGACCCCCTCGGGCACGAGCTTCAAGGTGCTGGTCACCTCCTGCTGGAAATAGCGGTCGGCCGAGCCGCGCGCCATCGCGCCGATCGAGCCCATGCCGCGATAATATTTGTAGCTGCGGCCTTGATAGAGAAACACTTCGCCCGGGCTCTCGTCGGTGCCGGCGAACAATGAGCCCAGCATCGCGCAATCGGCCCCGGCGGCGATCGCCTTGGCGAGGTCGCCAGAAAATTTGATGCCGCCGTCGCCGATCACCGGCACGCCGAATTTGCGGCATTCGGCGACGGTGTCGACGATTGCGGTGAATTGCGGCACGCCGACCCCGGCGACTACGCGGGTCGTGCAGATCGAAGCCGGTCCGACCCCGACCTTGACCGCGTCGGCGCCGGCCTCGATCAATGCCCGGGCGCCCTCGGCAGTCACGACGTTGCCTCCGATGACCTGGGTATAGTTCGACAGGCGGCGGACCTCCCGAACTGCCGCGATTACCCGGTCGGAGTGACCGTGGGCGGTATCGACGACCAGCACGTCGAGCCCGGCGGCAAACAGCGCTTCCGCCCGCTCGATCCCGTCGGCGCCGGTGCCGGTCGCAGCGGCGACTCGCAGCCGCCCCTGGCCGTCCTTGCATGCCGTCGGAAAGCGCTGCGCCTTTTCGATGTCCTTGACCGTAATCAGCCCGATGCAGCGATAGGCTTCATCGACGACCACCAGCTTTTCGATGCGATGCTGATGGAGCAGCCGCTTAGCCTCGTCGCGCCCGACATTCTCGCGCACCGTCACGAGCTCGTCCTTGGTCATCAGCTCGGCGACCGGCTGGCGCGCGTCGGTGGCAAAGCGCACATCGCGGTTGGTCAGGATCCCGGCGAGCCGACCGGATCCGCGTTCGACGACCGGGATGCCCGAGATGCGGTGATCCGCCATCAGCCGCAGTGCATCGGCCAAGGTCTCGTCGGGGTGGATCGTGACCGGGTTGACGACCATCCCGGCCTCGAATTTCTTGACCTTGTGAACCTCGTCCGCCTGCTGCGCGATCGGCATGTTGCGGTGGATCACACCGATGCCGCCGGCCTGGGCCAATGCAATCGCCAGCGCGCCTTCGGTTACGGTGTCCATCGCCGCCGAGACCAGCGGAATGCCGAGCTCGATCTCGCGGGTCAGCCGAGTGCGGGTATCGGTCTCGCCAGGCAGGACCGCAGAAGCCGCCGGGACCAGCATCACGTCGTCGAATGTCAGCGCCTGCCGGATTTCCATCCGCGCCTCCTGAGCGATGACGGCGCACTATACACAAGCGCGCCGCGGTCAAAAGCCATGGGCACAGATATAGGTGCGGTGCGGCGTTTACGCGCTCCGGCGGAACCCTTTCGCGACAACATAGGTCTCGGCCGATTCGGCGCGGCTCGCCGGCGGTTTGGCATGGCGCAGCTCGGTGAAGGACTGCTTCAGGCGGGCGAGCAATTCGCCCTCGGCGCCGCCCTGAAACACCTTGGCGACGAAGATCCCGCCGGGTTCGAGGATTTCTTCGGCGACGGCAAAGGCGCATTCGGCAAGGGCGACGATTCGCAGATGGTCGGTTCCGGCATGGCCGGTCGCGGGCGGCGCCATATCGCTCAAGACGACATCGGCGCCGGCGCCCAGCGCCTGCCCGATGACTGCCGCCGCCTCGGGATCGCGCAGGTCCGCATGTAGAAAGCTGGCGCCGGCAAGCGGTGCGATCTCGGCGAGGTCGACGCCCAACACGCGCCCACGCGCACCGACGCGCTCGACCGCGACCTGGGTCCAGCCGCCCGGCGCACAGCCGAGATCGACGACGCGACGCCCTGGCCGGAGCAGGTGGAAGCGTTGATCGAGCTCGATCAGCTTGAACGCGGCACGAGACCGGTAGCCCTGCCGGCGCGCCGCCGCGACATAGGGGTCGTTCAGCTGACGCGACAGCCACTCTGTCGAAGAGGGCTTGCGCCGCCGGGATTTGTGCGGTCGCACAGCGGCCGGTCGCTCGCCAGAGCCGCCTCCGCCCTTCGTCACCCTACCCCTGGATCAGATCAAACAGGATGCCCTCGCGCACGCCGCGATCGGCGACCCGTAGCCGGCCGACCGGCCAGGTCTCGCAGATCGCGTCGAGGATGGCGCACCCGCTCAGCACCAGATCGGCGCGCTCGCGCCCGACGCACGGGCTGGCGGCGCGGCCGGCGAGGTCGAGACCTGCCAGATGCGCCGACACCGCGGCGATCTGCTCGAAGGTCAGGCTGCTGCCGTCGACCAGGGCGCGCGTATAGCGCGGCAGCGCCAGATGGATGCCGGCCAGGGTCGTGACCGTGCCCGAGCTGCCCAGCATCTGCACCCGGCCGCCGCGGACACGAGGCAGGATGCGGTGGGTATTCTCAAACGACCGCAAGGCCCAGGCCGTCTCGTCGACCATCATGCGATAAGCCGTGGGCGAGACCTCGCCGCCAAACCGATCGGTCAGGGTGACGACACCCAAAGGCAACGAGACCGACCCTAGGATTCTCGGACGTCGACGTCGCCGGTCTCGCCCTCGATCGAGGCGCAGCCAGACGATCTCGGTCGAGCCGCCGCCGATATCGAATACGATCGCATAGGGAATGCGTGGATCGAGCAGCGGGGCGCACCCGGAAACGACAAGGCGCGCCTCCTCGGCAGTAGAAATGATCTCGATTTCGAGCCCGACTTCTTCGCGCACGCGGGCGAGGAACGCCTCGCAATTCGCGGCGCGGCGGCAGGCTTCCGTGGCAACGTAACGCCCACTCGCGATCCGCCGGTAGGCGATCTTGCCGGCACAGACCTTGAGTGCATCCAAGGTCCGCTCGATCGCCTCCGCAGACAGCGCCCCGGTCGCGGCCAAGCCCTCGCCGAGCCGGACGATGCGGGAAAACGCGTCCACGACGCGAAATCCGCCGCCTGCCGGTCGCGCCACCAAGAGTCGGCAATTGTTGGTGCCGAGGTCAAGCGCGGCGACGGGGGCGGCAAAGCGGGGCGCCGGACGCTGCGATCGCGCCGCGGCGGCGAACTCGCCGACGGTTGCCGGCGGCGCGCGCAGCGCTGCAACAGGCGCGAACCCGCTGGCGGCGGAAGCGGCGGCGGCGCCCCCTGCCGGTTCTGCGCTGTTCAGCGGCTTCTGCACGTCCAGCGAACCATCCCAAATCGAACGCGACCGCTAATGGTAACGCAGCCGGTGCTCGAAACAAAACGTCTCAAATGCCGCTGCAATCTGGGGGCGTCCGGGGCATGGGCGCCGCGGGGCCGACGCCGCAAACCACGCGGCAAGCCTCCACGACCGCCGGCGCTCGAAAACCGACGCGTCATGGTCTTCACGACCGCGCCGCGCCGGCCTCTACCCAGCACCGGTACATTGTGCTATCAGCGAAGCAGCCCGGATGGGGGATCGTCTAACGGTAGGACAGCGGACTCTGACTCCGCCAGTCTAGGTTCGAATCCTAGTCCCCCAGCCATCTTTATCGATAACTTAAAACATTGCGACGCTTGCCGCCTACCAACGAGTAAACCCCGAGTAACCCCCTGGGAATGCGAGCCGCCTTTCGCGGCAGCAGGCCGGGCCGCATGGTCGAAAACCGCTTATGGTGTCGTGGCTGAGGTGGGGTGGCGCGGTCCCGGACAAGGTTGATTATGACACGGTCGACGAAACACACGGTCCCTTCAACAAGCGGCTAGGAGACGTCTTCGAGCCGATTATGCTTGACTTGACTAATTGACGGCGTCATGCTGTCTCCATTGAAAGGGGAAAGCCGATATGGCGCGCGCCAAACAAGCCAAACAAATCAAACAGATGACGATCCCTGAGTGGGAAGCAGCTTTCCCCGACGAAGACGCGTGCTGCCTCTATCTCGCCGAGCATCGCTGGCCCGAATTTGTCGTTTGCCCGCGATGCGGCAATCCCGAGATCAGAGCGCACGGAAAGATGAAATGGAATTGGCTCTGCAACGCTTGCTCCCCTTCGGGAACCAACTACCGCTTTTCGCATATCAGCGGGACGATCTTTGAGAACACCAATAAGCCGCTGCGCCAGTGGTTTCGAGTGATCCATTTGATGCTGACCAGTAAGAAAGGGATCAGTGCGCTCCAAATTCACCGGATGATGGGCTTCGGCTCTTACCGAACGGCCTGGTATATGTGCCACCGGGTTCGCGCTGGTCTCGCCCGCGAAGATTTCCGCAAGCTCATGGGCATCGTCGAGGTCGACGAAACCTTCATCGGCGGTCTTGCCAAAAACAGGCATATCGACAAGCACGGCAAGGGCGGTGGAACTGGTGGCGTCGGCTCCGGCAAGACGCCGGTCGTCGGCGCTGTGCAGCGCAAGGGCAAGGTAGTCGCTCGCGTGATCAGCAGCGTCGATGCGGGAACGCTCACAGCCTTCGTGCGTGGATTGACGACGCCGTGCGGAAACTCGCCGTCCAGCTTGCGATACCCAACCCACTGATCGGTACAGAGCAGGCTGACTTTCTCAGAAACCGCGCCTTGTGTTTGTCGATCTCTGGCATATCGGAGAATTTCTTAACTATTACACCGCCGCAATCGCCGCCATTGCCACAGAGTTATTGCTGGGTTCACCGCCACTCTTTGGCGTGCCACCACCAAACAAGCGAGGTTGACGCGAGACGCGATTGATCTTGGCAACCGTGAATTCGCCGCAACTCATAGGCCAAAACTCCGAGTCGCTTACATTAGAACTCGATCCGCTCCAGCCCGGGCATCAACCCTTAATTGGGTCATCCAATATTGGCGATGGAGACGCGGAAATTGTCGAGATTGGCGTGGATATTTTCCACCGCAGAAAGGACATGGCTGGCACTGCAGGTTCTCCGCCGTTCCGGCCCACTTCCTGAAATTCCACCAATAACTTCTGACAACAAGCAAAACTCCAAGCCAAGGGTGGATCGGTGATGAGACAAGAAATAATTAACGGGATACGTGGGAGTCCAAAGATAGAAGAGAGAGCGTGGCTCGATCTCTGCGTGGTCGGAACCTTACATTACCTTGATGCTAACCGCACGAGACGGCTCACTAGTTTCTTCCGGCTTTACAGTCCATGTCGCCTTCGCTTCATGCGCGCCCCAGATGAAGACGAATATGCAGAATGGGAATACGAAATGTAGAGCGCCGGCCTGTCCGAGCCACCCTAGCGCACGCCCGCCTTGATAGTCAAGTAAGGCATAATCGCCCTTTTTTGCCCAAGCCCGTAGCCGGCGCACTCGGCACCGCCCCGTAGATGGGAGCGCGGGTTGGTCTGTCGGTTTTGAGGGGGCGAATCGGCGGCCTCAGTGGATAGCCCCTCCGGGCGGGTCGCGACGCCGTATTGCCCGCACCAAGGCCGTGATTGACAGGACAATGGCGGCCACCATGACCCCGGCGGTTACGAGCCCGGCCGGCGTCGTGCGCACCGTGGCTTTTAGCGCGATGTTCTTGCCGATGCGGAGATCCACGCTCGCTCTTATCTCCTCGGGATGCACCGGGGCGCTTTCGGCCTGACCCTCGGTCTGGGCGATCGGTTCCTGCATCGCTGGCATACCCGCCTGCATGATGGATTGCGCGCAGTCTGAGGGGTAGTTCTCAGTCGAGAACTTGGCGAAATTCCGGTACAGCAGACAACATTCCTTCGGGCCCGGTCACTCGATCCCGAGCCGGCGTGCGTGCCGCGCTTTCCGTGTTGGCCAGCCAGCCATAGGTAGTTTCCGAACCTATCCGTGCTCGCTGACCACTCGTAACCTGCCGGTGCCGGGCTGGGTCGCCGACCGAGCAGAGCTGACCGTGCCCTCGGCTAAGGGAGGATCACATGGTTACAATAACAAACGACAAGGCCGCGACGAAGATAGAACAGGCCCTGATCTGCGCGGCAAAGTATCGCGTCCTTGCGTTGAGTGATTCGAACCCACTGATGATCCGATTATTCGAAGAAAATGCTCTTTGGCTCGAAGCCACAGCGGCGCGCTTGAAACATTCGAGCAATATTTTCAACGACGCGCCAGCGTAGAACGCGCACCTACCGTGGCTCTACTTTCGGATTGGGTAGGTGATATGCCAGCTAATTTGTAGGACGTTTGGCACTGTCTGACTAAGATTACCAAGCGTACGTTCCATACATGGGGCAAGGGCTGTTTAATACAATCTAAAAACAACTTACTCGATTAAGATTGTAGAAGTCCTTTGATAACCAACTAAGATCTCTCTGACTGTGCGGTTTATTGGGGCGTGGCACCTCGCCTGTTTGCGCGAGGGCCTGATCCCGCTGGCGGAGCGTTGCAGCCGGGTCATGCTCGAGGCCCTCTACAGCCTGGAGGTGGTGTGCGCCCCACGCCGCCTATCGGCATGCATGAGCAGTTCTCGGCCTCGAGACCGGCATCAACAGTTTCGCTGTCCGCGACGCGGACACCTTTAAGAATCGTCAACGTTTGGTGATACCCAGGCTTTGGTGGGAGAGCCTTCTCGACAGCGCGAAGATACTCCGTTCATGCAGTCGATCGGCGCCGGTACCGACTAATTCCCGCGGCAAGAACTGGTACGGCGCGACATCCGCCTCGCCAGATCCCCGCCGCATACGTGGGGGAACGCTGGCCCCTACCGCCGAGACAAATCACGGTCGCTTTTGAGCTTTTGCCGGCCCCCGCTCAGGCGCGAGCAGCGTCAAAGGTGTAGCGGTTTTCTTTTCCGATTTCGGCTGTTTTGGTTTCTTAGCTTCCCGGTTTGATCTTCTCTGGCCTTTCGCCATAACAAACTTCCCTATGTTGATCGTCCCCGCCTCTGGGATGGTTAGCGTTGGAGCTAAAACTCCGCCGGGTCGCCGTTGGGGATCATCAATGCCTTTAACCTGTGTTCGCCCATATCTCAGGCGAGGAGCCGAATTTGACCTTGAGTGCGACCACTCTGCCGCCGATCCGGTCGCCGATGTGGTCGAGGCGATCGGCAAGATCTTCGAATGTCGTGCCACCCGGCAGCATGAACGACAGCAGGCTGCCTTCAAACAAAGCCGTTACGCGGCTCGGCGAGAGCCCTGTTCCAGAAATATCACGCATCGGTTTTTCCCCAGTTGCTGTTCAAGCATGGGCCGACCACTCGATAACCCGCTTTAGTTCGCGCGCCACCGACGGCGGCTCCATTCATTGCCCGGTACCTCAGAGAGGCGTCGCGGACCTTGGCTAATCCCGAGCAGCGGCGAAGGATGTCACCGACTGTCCTCGGACCAGGCTATATAGAGGAACGGGAACATCGCCCGGAGGTTCGGAATCTACTCAGACGAGGGGCCCCGCGCGCCGAATCCTCAGAAACCCGAAGAAACCTCCGCACCAAGCAGCCAAGAGGTGACGACGACCACTCTTTCTGCGCGATCGAGGGCTGCCCGGCTGGTCTACTACGGCGACCCGCCATTAGGAACCGAGGGCTGGACGCGGCGGCCTCGATCTTCTTCCCCGTTGGCGGGCACGGGAACCGCGTCCAGGTGTGAGTTGCCCTCAATGCACCGTAGAAATTTTGGGGTCGGCAGTGTCATTATTATTAAAGTCTGGGAAATTAGATAAGTAGTTTCCGAACCTATGAACGATATTCGCGGCCCCCTATTTTATACCTTCACGTGGCTACAATTTAGAAAGGACCCCACCGATGTCACTTCTCACCCGCCCGATAGCCGTTTACCTCCCGTTGGGACGCACCGTCGCGATAGCGGCGCTGATGGGCGCCACATTTCTCGCCAGCCCGCCGACCCCGGCTCGCGCCAACCCAACCAGCCAGCCACTTCAGCTGGCGCAGAACGCTCCCCAAAAGACCCTGGCGGCCACCCAGGCTACCTCCGACAAAGCGGACACCGTTGAGGCGCGGATCACGAGCCTTCACGCTGAGCTGAAGATCACGCCTGCGGAAGATGCGATGTGGAACGGCGTGGCGCAGGCAATGCGCGAAAACGTCGCCAACCTTGAAAAGCTGGTCGCCGAAAAACGGACACAAGCCCCGCAAAACATGACGGCATTGGACGATTTGACGACGTATCAGAAATTCGCCCAGGCCCATGTCGACGGTCTGAAGAACCTGACTTCGGCGTTTACATCGCTTTACGATGCGATGCCCCCTGCCCAGAAGACGAATGCCGACCAGGTGTTCCGGAATTTCTGGCGCGAGAACGCCCGCTCACACGGCCAGCAAGGCTAACTATCCCTCGCCGCGACGTAGCGCCACGCTCATCAGAGGAGACCCCACATGACTTCGATGAATGACACCAAATCGAAAGCTCGCCTGTCGGCAAAGCTCGCGGCAGGGCTCGCGATCTCCGCCGCTCTTGTCTTCGGAACTTTGGCTGCCGCACCGGCTCACGCGGGCTGGAGCGATCACGACAACCATCGTGGAAATGACCGCCATGCCTGGAACGCCGCTCACTATCGTGCGCCCCCAGTCGTCTACGGTGGTTACTATGGTGGTGGTTACGGATATTACCCCCCGCCCGTGGTTTACGGCCCGAACATAGGCATAGGCGTGCCGGGCATCAGCGTCGGTATTTGGTAAGCTTCATCCTAATCCCAAACGGAAACGGCTTGCGGGCAATGGCGTCCGCAATCCGATGCACGAGTCACTTAGCAGAACGGAGTCTCCGATGCTCAAAAACCTGGCGATAGTCTCGCGGCGCACTTCGGCGAGATCGCGGCGGTCGTAAAACCAGCGCAGCTCCCGCAGGCAGTCGTCGTCGACCTTGCGCGGCACATAGTCGAGCGCGTTTCTGAGAAAATGCACATAGCAGCGCTGCCACGCCGCCTCCGGCAGCACCTCGCGGATCGCCGCCTTGAGACCGGGATGGTCGTCGCTGACGACAAACTCGACGCCGACGAGCCCGCGGGCTTTGAGCGCCAAGAGAAAGTCGCGCCAGCTCGATCGGCTCTCGCGATTGGCGAGCTCGACTGCCAGGATCTGGCGCCGGCCGTCTTCGTCGACCGCCACCGCGACCAGCACCGCCTGGCTGACGATGACCCCGGCCTCGCGCACCTTCTCGTAGCGTGCATCGAGGATCAGATAGGGATAGTTCTCGCTCAGCCGCCGCTCGGCAAACGCCCGCAGACCCTCGTCGAGCGATTTGTTGATCGCGCTGATCGCGGATGCGGAAAAACTGTGGCCGCACAGCGCCCATCTTGGATTGGCGGCGAACCTGTCGGCTTGCATGGGACCATATGGTTACAGCGGATACGGCGCCGGGTATGGTTACAACAGACCCGCCAACTACGGGTACGGCTACAACACGCCCGCCAACTACGGGTACGGCTACAACACGCCCGCCAACTACGGGTACGGCTACAACACGCCCGCCAACTATGGAGGCAGCTACGATCCCGACACGTCGTACACCAGCCCGCACGGCACGCGCACGGTGCAATGATGTAGCCTCGCCTTTAGGGCTGGTTATTCGTCATTCCCGCGAAATCGGGAACGCAGGTGCGGCAAGGGCTTGAACGGTGGCCATGGGCCTCCGCTTTCGCCGGGCCGGCGGTAACTGATCTGGATGGCACGCTTCACCAGTCAGATACTTAGTATCATGAGTCCTCTATCGAACTGGCCGCGCAACCGGCTTTTACTCGCCCTGCCCTCCTCCGATCTCCGGCAGCTTATGCCGGAGCTTGAACAGATACGCTGCGAACGCGGGCAGGTTCTGATGGATGCCGATAGTCCGCTCGACCATGTATTCTTCCCCGACAGCGGTGTCGTCTCGGTGGTGGCGGTCTATGCGGACGGCAGTATCATTGAGATGGCAACGACCGGTAGGGAGGGTTGCACTTCTGTGCAAGCCATCTTTGGTGCGGAGAGTTCCTCCGTCCGCCTTCTCGTCCAGATCCCGGGAACCGCAACAAGGATGTCGCGTGCGGCATTCACACGGGCCATGGAGTCGATGCCGTCCTTCCGAGACCTGATGTACGCTTATGCCCAAGCCTTTCTCGAACAGGTTCTGGTGTCGGTAGCGTGCAACGGGGCGCACAATCTCAAGCAGCGGCTGGCGCGTTGGCTGCTGATGATGCGTGACCGCGGTGACGATGACGCACTGCAGATCACGCAGAGCCTGCTCGCCGAAATGCTGGGTGTCCAGAGGCCAACCGTCACCAATGCTGCCCGGACGATGGAACATGCCGGTTTGATTGCGCGCGGCCGACGGCAAGTCTCGATACTTGATCGGCCGGGCCTCGTGGCGGCATCTTGTGAATGCTATCGGTTGGTCCGGGCGCGCATCGCTTTTCATCTTCCCAAAACATACGCATAAAAAGCGAGCCCACACCCGGTTCGGTAATGTAGATTACCGACAGCATCCCCTCGACGGGCTCACAATTACGATCGGTGGGAGGCTGACTTCAGCCCTCCAGCGAGGCTTGGATGTATCGCATATCGGCTCCTAATAGAGATCGTCTTGGCGCGATGCCGAAGGGGCGTGCATAGCTATGAGAGGACAGAGTCCGCGACAGGCCGGAGCGGCTCGCTCACGCCCGAGCCGGCGTTCATCGCCGCGGCGCGGTGCGGCGCGTGCGGCTGATAGTTTCCCGGTCGTCGGGCTCGGCGCTTCGGCTGGCGGCCTTGATGCCGTCCGCAGGCTGCTCGCCGTGCTCCCCGGCGGCACCGGCATGGCCTTCATTCTGATCCAGCATCTCGATCCGACGCATGCGAGCATGATGGTCGATCTGCTGGCTGGGCATACGCCGCTGACGGTCCAGCAGGCAGCGGACGGGATGCCGCTCGAGCCCGAGCATGTCTATGTCATTCCGCCGGGCGCCTATCTCTCGATCCGCGATGGCGCCCTGCGCCTCTCGGAACCGCGCGAGCGTCACGGCGCACGGCTGCCGTTAGACTTCTTTTTGCGCTCGCTTGCCGAAGAACTCGGCGAGCGCGCGATCTGCGTGATCCTCTCGGGGACCGGCAGCGATGGCAGCCTGGGACTGAAGACGGTCAAGGAGAAGGGCGGGCTCGTCATCGCGCAGGATCCGGACGAGGCCGAATATAACGGCATGCCGCGCAGCGCGATCCTGACCGGCGCCGTGGACCTCGTGCTCCCAGTAGCGAAGATCCCCGAGATCCTCGCCAAATACGCCGGGCGAAAGGGACTGCCGCCGGAGGATCATTCTCCGGATCAGTTGGCTGAGATCGTCAATCTTCTGCGCACCAAGACCGCGCACGATTTTGCGCTGTACAAACCCGGCACATTGGTGCGCCGGATCGAGCGGCGCATGGCGCTGGCTGGCATCGACGACAGTGGGCGGTATCTCGATCTGTTGCGGAAGAATCCGGCTGAGCTCGAGCTTCTCGCTAAAGACCTGCTGATCAACGTCACCAGCTTCTTCCGCGACCCGAAGGCCTTCGAGTTTCTGGCGGAGAAAGTGATCCCCGATCTCGTCCGCCGGCATCCGTCGGATCGACCGCTGCGGATTTGGGTTGCCGGCTGCAGCACCGGTGAGGAGACCTATTCCCTCGCCATGCTGTTTCTCGAGGAGATCTCGGCCGCGAAGCGAAACATCAGGCTGCAGGTCTTCGCCTCCGATGTCGACGAGGATGCGGTCGCGCTCGCCCGCGAGGGACACTATTCGGAATCGATCGCGGCGGATGTATCGCCGGTGCGGCTCGCCCGCTTCTTTACCCAGGAGGAGCACGGCTATCGGATCGTGCCCGAGTTGCGCGGGGTGGTGGTCTTTACCGTGCAGGATGTATTGGCCGATCCGCCGTTCTCGCGCCTCGACCTGATCTCCTGTCGTAACCTGCTGATCTATTTGCGCCCCGAAGCGCAGCAGAAGGTGCTTCTGCTGTTCCATTTCGCCCTCAGCGACGGCGGCATCCTGATGCTCGGCGGCTCCGAGACGGTGGGCAATCTCGACGACCGGTTCGAGCCGATCTCCAAGGCGCAGCGGATCTATCGGCAGATCGGCCGCAGCCGGCCCGGGGAAGTCGATTTTCCGATCGGCTCGGGCGGGGGCGCTCGAGCGATTTGGCCGGGAGAAACGCATCGGTCGGCGACGCGTGGCATCAGCGCCAGCGACCTCACGCACCGGCTGTTGGTCGAGACCTATGCACCGGCTTCGGTTCTGATCAATCGCAAATACGAGTGTCTCTATTATTCAGGACCGACCGACCGCTATCTGCAGGTGGCGGCGGGCGAGCCCAGCAGCGATCTGCTCGACATGGCCCGCGAGGGGCTGCGCAACAAACTAAGGGCGGTAGTCCAGCAGGCGAGCCGGGAGCATGCGCGTGCGACCGCTGCGGGTGCGCGGGCGAACCACGGCGGCAATGCCGTCGCGGTCCGCATCGAGGTCCATCCGGTGCAGCGCGACGGCGAGGAGTTGCTGCTGGTCAGCTTCTTCGACGAACCCGAGCAAGAGCCAAAGCTGGGCCGGCCGGTCGAGCCGGCCGATGACCTCTCGCGGGTAACCGAGCTCGAGCGGGAACTCGATACCACCCGCAAGGAGCTGGAGAGCGCCATTCACGACCTGGAGATCGCCAACGAGGAGCAAAAGGCGATCAACCAGGAAGCGATGTCGGCGAACGAGGAGTTCCAGTCGACCAACGAAGAGCTGATGACCTCGCGCGAGGAGCTGCAATCGCTCAATGAAGAGCTCACCGCGCTCAACAGCCAGCTTCAGGAAACGCTCGAGCGCCAGCGCAGCACATCGAATGATCTGCAGAACATCCTGGACAGCTCCGGGGTGGCAACTCTGTTCCTGGACAGTGAGCTCAACATCCGTTTCTTCACGCCGGCGGCCAAGTCGCTGTTCCGGGTCATCGCCACCGACATCGGCCGGCCGCTCGCCGATCTCACCCCGCTCGCCTCCGATCGCGATCTGCTCGCCGACGCCCGCGCGGTGCTGACCAGCCTTGCGCCGCTCGGGCGCGAAATCGAAGCCGAAGGCGGCATCTGGTACGTCCGCCGCATCCTGCCTTATCGCACCCAAGACAACCGGATCGACGGGGTGGTCATCACTTTCGCCGACATCTCGGAGATAAAGGCGGCGGAGCGCGAGATCCGTGCGGCGCGCGCGTATTCCGAAAACATTATAGACACGATCCGCCAACCGCTGGTCGTGCTCGATCAGGAATTGCGGGTCGTCTCTGCCAACCGTTCTTTCTACCGGACATTCGGACTTGCGCCCGAGGGAACCGTCGGCCGAATGCTGGGGCTCGCTGGCGACGGCCGCTTGGAAATTCCGGGACTACGCGACTTCCTCGGGCGGGTCCAGGTCGAGCCCGCTCCCGTCGACAATTACGAGGTTGAAATCGAGCTCCCGCTACTCGGGCGGCAGTTTCTGCTGCTGAATGCACGGGAGATCCGCGATGAGGCGTTGGGCGACCGGAAGATCCTGTTGGCGATCGACGACATCACCGAACGCAAGCAGGCGACCGAGGCGTTGGAGGCGGCTAGGCGGGAGGCCGAGCAGGCCAATCTCGGCAAGTCACGCTTCCTTGCCGCCGCCAGCCATGATCTGCGCCAGCCGTTGCAGACGATCAGCCTACTGCACGAAATATTGGCAAAGAAGGTCGAGGACGAAGCCACCTTGCGGCTGGTCGGCAGGCTCGACGAGACCGTGAGCTCGATGTCGAGCATGCTCGACACGCTGCTCGACATCAACCAGCTCGAGGCCGGGATCGTCCGCCGCGAGATGGTCGATTTCCCGATCAATGCGGTGCTCGAGCAGCTGCGCACCCAGTTCACCTTTCACGCGACCGCGCATAGCCTCGGCTGGCGCGTTGTTCCGTGCAGCCTCAGCGTGCGCAGCGACCCGCGTCTGCTCGAGCAGATGATCCGCAATCTGCTCTCGAACGCCGTGAAATACACCAGTGAGGGCAAGATCCTGCTCGGCTGCCGGCGGCGCGGCGACATGCTGCGCATCGAGGTCTGGGACACCGGGATCGGCATTCCCGAAGAGCAGCTTCAGGCGATCTTCGAGGAGTTTCATCAGATCGACAATCCGGCGCGCGAGCGCAGCAAAGGCCTCGGCCTCGGTCTCGCCATCGTCGAGCGCCTGGCAGGCTTGCTGGGCCATGCGGTCGATGTTCGATCACGGCCGGGCAGGGGCTCGGTCTTCGCCGTCGAGGTGCCCCTCGGACAAAACGCGCCGCACTGGCAGCCTCGTCATCTCTGGCACGAGGCAGGGGAAAGGGCACCGCAGAGCGGCGCGATTCTGGTCATCGAGGACGATCCGTCGGTGCGCGAGATGCTGACCCTCCTGCTCGACGGCGAGGGTCACCGCACGACCCCCGTCGAGGACGGGGGAAAGGCGCTCGCGTTGGTGGCGCAGGGGGCGGTGCGCCCGGACCTCGTCGTCGCCGACTACAATCTGCCGGCGGGTCTGAACGGCCTGCAGGCCATCGCCCGCCTGCGGGATACGCTCGGTTACAAGGTCCCCGCCATCATCCTGACCGGCGACATCTCGACCGAAACCTTGCGTGAGATCGCCCAAGGGGGCCACCTGCATCTGAACAAACCGGTTAAGGGGAAGGACCTGATCGACCTGATCGGGCGGTGCCTCGCCGAGTCGCAACCGCCAGTGCAAGCAAGCGCGCGGAAGTCCGCTGAATCCTCCCGCGATGGCCCGCGCCCGGCGACCGTCTTCGTGGTTGACGATGACGACGCGGTGCGCGAGGCGCTGCGCGATCTGCTCAGCGAAGATGGCCGGTCGGTCGAGATCTACGCCAGTTCCGAGGCCTTCCTCGATGCCTATCAGCCCGGCGGCGAAGCGTGCCTCCTGGTCGATGCCCGAATGCCCGGCATGGGCGGGCTCGAACTGCTGCACCGGCTCAAGAGAAATGGAAGTCGGCTGCCGGCTATCATGATAACCGGCCAGGGCGACGTGCCGATGGCGGTCGAGGCCATGCGGGCCGGGGCTGCGGATTTCATCGAGAAGCCGATACACCGCGAAGAACTGTTGGCGAGCATTGAGCATGCCCTGGAACACATCCGGGATTCGGCCAAACTGTCGGTTCGCCAGGAGGTAGCAGCGATGCGCCTTGCCGGTCTGACTGCGCGGCAGCGCCAGATCATGGAGCTGGTGCTCGCCGGCCATCCCAGCAAAAACATTGCCGCCGACCTCGGCATCAGCCAGCGCACTGTCGAGAACCATCGCGCTGCGGTCATGAAGAAGACCGGCTCGCACTCGCTTTCGGCGCTGATCCGCTTGGCGCTCGCCGCAGATCCGGCCACCGCGCCGCAATCTCCCGGCTGACCGAAGAGCGTGGCGTGGCGCGCCGAGAGGCGCGTAGGGCCGATCGGCGCTTCACCTCTCAGCACTCTAAATACTAAGTAGAATTCCGAGGCTAGTTCTGTAGTCATCCCGTACCCAAATTTAGAGGGGAAAAATTCCCACGTATGGTGTTGGAGGAAGTTATGGAATTAATTCTGATTATCGTTGTCGTTCTTCTGCTCTTCGGGGGCGGTGGTTATTATGGATACCGCAGGCGATGGTAGAAAGGGGTGGTGCTTCCTAAGTTCTCTATCAAACTAAGCAACCCTCTGTGTACACGCAAACTAAGCAACCCTCTGTGTACACGTGAGGTGTGCTCGCACGCCTCACGCTATTATCAGGTAATTGGAGAACAACACTATGAACATCTTCACTATAATTGGCGTAGTGGTGGTCGTAATTTTGGTCGCCGGCTACTTCGGGGTGCATGGCAGCCCCTTTTGATTTACGGGGATTGATGACGCTTGGCGTTTGCGGGGTTTTCATTCCGGTTCGACGGCGGTTTTTTGTAAACAACGTAACACTTCGGCGACGCTCCAGGCTTGGGCGATGCAGCCGCGCGGCGTGAATGGCGGTTCGGCGTCAAAGACTTCGCTGATCGAGCCGATGGCGGCCTCGGCGAGATGCCGCTCGAAACCGTCGAGGAAACGCCGCGCCGTTGCGCGATCATCGGGGTAGACCTTGAGCCATGCATCGATGAACGGGCCGATCAGCCAAGCCCATACCGTGCCCTGGTGGTAGGCAGCATCCCGGGCGCGCAGGTCGCCGAAATACCGCGGTTTGTAATCGGGCTCGCCCGGCGCCAGCGAGCGCAGCCCGACCGGAGTCACCAGCTTTTTATGCACGGCGGTAACGACCGCCTCCCAATATTCCCGGTCGAGGACGGGGTGATCGAGCGCAATAGCGAAAATCTGGTTCGGTCGGAACGCGGCGTCGTCCCCGTTCTCGCCATCGACGACGTCGTAGAGATAGCCGCCCGCCGTATGCCAAAAGCGACTATTAAAGGAGCGGCGCGCCTTGTTCGCATAGGCTGCGAGTTCGTCGGCTTCCGGATCCTTTGCTTCACGCAGCCAATCCGCCAGCAGGCGGAGCGCGTTGTACCAGAGCGCGTTGATCTCGACCGCTTTGCCGCGGCGCGGGGTCACCACCCAATCGCCGACTTTCGCATCCATCCAGGTGAGCGCGTAACCCTCCGCACCCTGGGTGAGAAGCCCGTCATGCGGGTCGACCTTGATGCCGAAGCGGGTGCCCTCGAGATGATGCGCTACGATGTCCTTCAAGATCGGCAGCAGAAGCTCCAAGGTCGCCTTGTCCTGGCAATGCTCGACATAGCGGTGCAGCGCGTGAAAGAACCACAGCGTCGCATCGGCCGTGTGGTAGAGGCCCTGATTTTGTCCTTCCGGAAACATGTTCGGGATGAGCCCGTCGCGCAGGTAGTGAGCAAAGGTACGCAGGATCCAACGTGCCTCGATCGCTCGCCCGGTCGTTAGAGTGAGTCCCTCGAGCGAGATCATAGTGTCCCGGCCCCAATCGGTGAACCAGTGATAGCCGGCGATCACGGTGCGCACTTCATCACCCTCGGCCCGCGCCCGGGCCCCGTCGGCAATGCGTCCCACCGGGGTAATGACGAAGGCGTCGGCCGCAAGGACGAGCTCGGCTGCGTACCCGATCTGAGCCGGCGCCGCCGCCATCCCGACGAGGCGACGGCGGCGCTCGCCTTCGAAGGTCAGCGCATCGTCAGGGCTTAGCGCCAGCACAGTATGCCAAGCCTCCGTCGCGGCGATCAGGGTCAGCGGGCAATCCTTGCGGATTTCTCCGGAAAAATAGCCGGGGCTCCAGAGCCAGCCTCGCGAATCGTAACCGCGCTGCGCCTCGATCTCATAGAAGCACTCGCGGCGCGATGCGCCATCGGCGGTAAAGGTCGGGCCTTCTGAGTTCTCCACGGCCAGCCGCAAGGTCGGCAGATCCAGCCCGGCGGTGATCTCGTATCGGTTGTCCCGGACAGTCAGCGTATAGCCCGAGGAGAGCGCCTCGCTGAGCGGCGCCTCGAGCCGACGAAAGTTGATCAAGGGTCGGAGCCGCAGACGGACGCGCCTTCCGTCGCGAAGCAAGCGAAAGGTGGAATGCACGATGTTTTGGCGCGAGGGCACGACAATGGACTTCTCGATGACAACGCCATCGAGCTCATAGCGCCAGCTCGGCAAGCCCATGTTCAACGCGAAATCGAGGAATTGGCCTTGCTCTCGCAGGTTCACGACGCTGCCGTCTGCGAGCTCGACGTCGACCTCGAGATCGTTGAGCACCACCATGCGGCCGAGCGGAGCCGGTTGGGCGGCGATCAGGAAGCCGTGGTAACGTCGGGTGATCGCCCCGGTTATCGTCGCCGAAGCGTAGCCGCCCAACCCGTTCTCCACGAGCCATTCGCGCGGAGCTTCCGAGGGCAGATTTTCGGCGCGGATGAGCCGATGCAGGTCAACCATTGGCTTTTCGGAGATGGAATACGTTCTTCGCCTCGGGGATTGTGACTGGGGAACCGGGGAGGAGGACGGTGGCGCTCTGGCCCGAGATGAGCCAATCCCCTGCGGCATCCTGCACCGGACCTCCTGAACCACCGTAACCGGGAGCTTCGCTCGACCATAGGAGCCGCCAGGCCTGGCCCTCGACCGGCGCCAGCAGCGGCTCGGGCGCGGGGCCGAGCAGGAGGTCGCGGCCGAGATTGACAATCAGCAAGCGGTCGGCGCCGTTCGGGGAGAAAAAGCGCAGCATCCAGGCCTCCTCGGTGAGCGCGGCGCCATCGATCCGGCAGGGCCGCTGTCCAAGCACCGGGTCCGTGCGCCGCAGCTCCAAAAGATCGCGATGCAGGGCATAGATCGAAGCATGACGTTGCCGTTCGCTGAGATCCAGCACCGAGCGGCGAAACGTGTCGATGTCTCCGGGATCGACGAACTGGGCCCGCATTTCGCTCGTCGCGAGACTGGGAAATTGTGCGAGGGAGAGACTTCGCCCCTCGCGGACATTGCGCGACAGTTCGATCTCATGATCGGCAAAATAGAAGAACGGGCTCGACGCGCCGAATTCCTGCCCCTGGAACAGCATCGGAATGCCCGGCATCAGCAAGAAATAAGCGGTCATCGCGCGAAGCCGGCCAGGGCTCGTCAACGCGTGACAGCGCTCTCCGGTGCCGGAATTGGCGACCTGATCGTGGTTCTGCAGAAAGACAACAAAACATTCTGCCTGAAGATCGAGCGCGGACGTGCCGCGCGCCTTTTGCTGCCACTGGTAGCGCTGCCCCTGATAGAGGAAGCCGTGTTTGGCAGCAGCGACGAACTCGCTGGGGCGACCGCGGTAGTCCGAATAATAGGCCTCGTGACGGCCGGTCAGTGCCACCATAGCACTGTGATGGAAGTCGTCGTTCCACAATGCGTCGAGCCCGTATCCGCCCCGTTCCACTGGTCGCGCTAGCTTGGCGTGTTGCGGCTCGTTCTCAGCGACAACAAAAGTGATTCTCCCGCCGCCCGCCGATCGCACCTGCCGCGCGACGGCGGCGATAATATGATCTTCCGATCGATCGAAAATGGCCTGCGTCGCGTCGAGCCGCAGCCCGTCGAGATGATACTCGTCGATCCAATAGCCCGCATTGGCGACGAAGAATTCGCGCGTCGGGCCAGAGTCGGCGCCGTCAAAATTGATCGCCTCACCCCAGTCGTTGTCGTGGCGGTCAGTGAAATAAGCCGGAGAGAACAATTTGAGATAGTTTCCGTCTGGGCCGAAATGATTATAGACGACGTCGAGGATGACGGCGATCCCGAGGGCATGAGCACGGTCGACGAAGCGGCGGAAATCAACCGGCTGTCCGTAAAGCCGGCTTGGGGCGAAGAGATCGACGCCGTCGTACCCCCAACCGAACCGGCCCGGGAACTCCGCCACGGGCATAATTTCAAGGCAAGTGATGCCGAGCTCGGCGAGAGCCGGCAGCTCGCGCGAAGCGGCTTCCCAACTTCCCTCAGGGGTGAAGGTCCCGACATGCATCTCGTAGATGATGAGTTGTTCGCGTGGGACCCCGCGCCATGTGTGGTCGGTCCACGCGAAAGCCCCGGGATCGACGATTTCCGAAGGTCCGTGGGGTCCGCCCGGTTGAAATCTTGACGCCGGGTCGGGCAGTGCGTCACCGCGGTCGAGGCGGAAACGATAGCGCATGCCGGCCCGGGCCGGCATGCTCCATAATGAGAAGTAGCCGTCGGGCTCGGATTGCAGCGCCGCCGGTTCGAGGCCTTCGATCTCGACGACAATCTCCCGGCATCGCGGCGCCCAGACACGGAAATGGACGCCACCGACGGACTGCGGCTCGGCACCGATCGGCAGGTGCCGGACGGGCGTCGCCCCTGGCGAGACCAGACGTTCAAGAACAGAACGTCTAGGCGGCGTCTCGAGCTCCTGTTGCTCCTTGATGAGGCCGAAGCCAGCGTGCACGTTCACGTCGCAGCTTGCCTCTGCCCTATGAGCCACCGCCGTGTTCTTGCAGTTGCACACCGACGCCCGCCGTGATCCCGTCCTCCCGGCTTTCTGGCGGCTCGTTCTCCTTCGGCTTCACTGTGACGGTGGACCGCATCACGATGCGAATGGCTGCCGCGATTTGAACCAGCCGAGCCGCATATGCATGCTCTCTTTCAAAAAGCTTGGAGGTGCGGGGATGTTGCCGCGTGACCTGAGTTGCCGGTGCTAGGTCTTCCAGGCCTGTACGCGCTGTGGACATGCTTCCTCCAGATGCTTCTCGCTGCATCGTCGGCGAGAAATGGGTTTCTAGTCATCAGAACTCGACGGTGGCAGGTTCGGAAACTACTCAGGCCACGATTCAGTTCCCATGCCCTCTGCCTTTCTGTCCCCGCTGCAGGGTCTTGTTGGCGGTTGCTCCATCAGGTGCTCTGCGGGCGCGACTTGCCCCGGCGATGTGGGTTCCTTGACGCCCAGATGACCCACCTGCGCGAGGGTCGAGGGCTTTCACTCCGCACAATGTCGGTGACAGTAAAGCGATCTTAGGTAGTTTCCGAGCCTGACGCGGCATGCTGTCGTGCGATATTTTATGGATTCTCTACATGCGGTAGGAATGTCCAGGTCTATGTCTTCCATAGAGGCGATGTAATTCGGTGGATGCAATGACGAGATTTTCACAACTTGGACCGGAGTTCGATAATTTTCTATTCGCGCCCATCGGGGAGGACGACAACGGAATGGTGCTCAGCGTCCTTTCAGCCTTGGCGCGATTGGATATCGACCCGTGGCAGGAGGCTGCCAAATTGTCCGGGCTGCCGGGAGGAGCTGCAACCCAGAGATTGGCATCACTGATCGCAGCACTCCCAGACGAATCGTCGGCGTATCCAGACCCCGCGACGGTTGCTGCTCGCTTGGTCGCACTGTTGCCGCGCCCGGCTAATCCCAACATCCCGTCGCGCGCGACATTGTTCGGCGCCGGTGCCGTGACCCATCCCCAGGCCATCATGTGCGTCTACGTCATCTTCATGATTTTCGCGCTGGGCGCCCAATGGATCTCGGCGAACCGTCTAGCGGCGGCGCAGGTCGGTAACACTCATGCACCGGCCTCGAGCACGGTCTCCGCTCAGGTGCGACCGCCGATCTCTGGCCAGTGAACGCTCATTGAGGTCGGGGCGGCAGACGATACTATAACCAGGCGCGTTTTGCGCGCTGGCACCGCAAGGCGTGACGGAACGACACCAAGAGCTGCCGCTCCTCGTCCCACAGGGAGAGCCGCGAGCATTTCAGGCTATCGACAAGGGTGAGGCGTCTGGCGTCGCGAAACTCGGGATTCTGGTCAAAGCATTCGCGCAAGCGATAGTTCGGTATCTTGCTGCAGACGTGATGGATGTGGTGGAAGCCGATGTAGCCCGTCAGCCAATGTAGCACCGAGGGCAGATCGTAGAAGGAGCTGCCCTTCAGCGCTGCGGCATGGAAATTCCAATCCGAGCCGGTCTCCCAATAGGCATCCTCGAACTGGTGCTGGATATAGAACAACCAAATGCCAGTCGAAGCGGCAAGCAGGATCACCGGAAGATAACCGAGCAACAAGGCGCTCCCGCCCATCGTCAGCAACATCAGCATGACCATCGCAACAAGGGTCGCGTTCGTGCCAAGAATGCTGCCCCAGATTTTCCAATCGCGAAATGGACTGACGGTTGGAATTCGATGGCGGATGACGAACAGAAAGACCGGGCCGAAGCCGAACAGGATCATTGGATGCCGATAGGCTCCGATAGCGAAGACGCTGCCACAGCGAAAGTGACCGATATTCGCGCACGGTAAGCGTTCGCACACCGCCGGTGCCGCGCCGGTCGAGATTGCCGGAGTTCGCGTGATGGACGGCGTGGCTCTTGCGCCAGAAAGCGTAGGGCGTCAGCGTCAGCACCCCGAGCGCTCGGCCGACAAGATCGTTCGCTCGGCGCGACGCGAAGAAGGACCCGTGACCGCAGTCATGCTGGATCGCAAACAGTCGGACCAGCAATAAGGCCCCCGGAACGGCGAGCGGGAGCGTCAGCCCGGGATATCGCCTCGCACCGCAAAGCAGAGCAACCATCACGAACAGAAACGGTAGTCCCGTATTGAGAAGTTGAGCCACGGCACGCCGGGGGTCGGCGCGGGCATAGGGCGCAGCAATCTCCCGCCACGAGCGAGAGGGACGACAGGAGGTCAACACGGCAGCGCTCGCCGGGCTTTGCGCGGGTAGCGTGCGTGCTTGGTATTGATCCGGTCTGTCCTCGATCATCTGCAATCCATCTTAAACACTCGAAAAGGCGGCGGAACGGGCAGCACGGTCACCCGCTTTGCCAAAGCAACGTCGCGCTGGACTGTCCGCCCGGCGACTTCCGCCGGTACGTCGATGGATGGCCGTGCTGGGCACGCAAACGCCGGACCGTTCGCGACTCCAGACGCTGGAACCGCAACCCGGCTGGTCGCCGCGGAAATCGAGCGCTCTGCGTTCCACCATCCGATCCACCACCGCGCGCCATCCTCAGCCCACAATCCGGCGCTGGTGCTGCATTGCGGCTCGTCACGCGTCAGGCACCAACGCCCGATTACAGCTGATCGCTCGGCCGGCCATAGTAGGTATAGAAATGTCTTTCCAAGGCGCGATCGACCGTTGTCGGATCGTATGCTGGGCTGTCTTTGACCAAGTGGCGATCGACATTGAGGTTCACTAGCCTATCGGTCCAATCGATCTCAGATGCCGATTGTGGCGAGATCAGCACCATCTTGCCGGGCCACCAGTTCCTGGTATCGACGATGAGGTGACGGATGCTCCAATCGGTATCTTCTATGAGGAAGTCCTCGACGTGACCGATTTCGCCGTCGCTGGCATGGATATGGTAGCCGGTGACCGCTCCGATGCTGCGCAGATGAGGATCGTCGCGGCTGCGTTGCAAATCGGCGATTTCCTCCTCTCGCCGCTTCGACCCCGAGGGAGGCGATGCCATGCCGGCTGCCATAAAGCCGTAGCCACCCATGTAAAAGCCGGTGCCCCAATACGGACTCCAACCGTAGTAATCGTAAACGTTGACCTCCATCTGTCGTGACACCGGCCGATCGGTGTCGATATCCGGACCGTCCTTGACCTGCTGCATCGTCAATCCAACCGAGAACCGGCGCTCCGTCGGGTCGAGGTGGCCCAAAACGGAAGGAGGCAGCAGAACTTTGCGACCGGAGAGCCAATTGCCGGTATCGACGACCAACCAGCGCACCATCCAGCTGGCATCGTCGAACAGAAAGTCGCTGACGGTACCAAGCCGGCCGTCGCTTGCCGCGACGGCGTAGCCATTGATCGCTGATGCTTTCCTCAACATAGTGCACTCCCATTATGATTTCCTGGTTTCATGGTACAATGAGAATCAACCGTTGGATTTGTTATTGCCTTTTTCCGACCAGCCAGAACGGTTCGGATAGGCCTTAGCTTAGAGTGCAGTGCAAATATCGGGCGACGCTGCCGCTACGGTAGGATCGGAATCTACCTACGCGCCTTTTCGCTGCGCTGTCGACGGGGCGGTCGGCGGAAAGCGTCAACCGGACTAAGGCGGGTTCTGGGTGCTTGCCGCCGGGATCCTCAGCGCTCTACGCGATCCTGAGGCGAGCGAATACCGGAACTTTCACCGCATCCAGGACGAAGGCAAACACGGCAGCTACGACAAGCGTGCCGGCCACCACAAAGACCGGCAAGGGCGTCATGGCGATCCCGCCGACGGCCAATGTCGACGCGATCGCGATATCGGCTACGGACGACGCAGCGAGCCACAGGCTCGGGCGAGAACCCCACAGATGCCGGCGTTGACGAATGGCATAAATCGTCGCCTGGCTCCCAAACACCAAGGCTGCAAAGGCCAGGGTTCTGAGCGCCCCGGTTCCGAGCTTCAGGTCAAATTTGCCGACGGCCAGGACACCAGTGCAGAAGGCCAGCAGGCAGAGACCCATGATCACGCCCGCAATCGTCAGATTGCCGATGCGCCAGGCATTCGGCATTGGCGACGGCCGCACATTGTCGGTTGTCAACGACATTGCCAGGAAATCGCCGGCAACCATGACGATCACCATCAACAGCGGAGTCAAAATTGCGTGCCCGGTCATGATCAGGCCGAGCACCAGAAACAGCACCGTCACGATCTTCTTGATGATCGAGTTCAGCGTGTAGGTCAGAATGCGCTGGAAAATGATGCGGCCTTCCTTGACCGCGGCGACGATGCCGGCGAGGCCGGGCTCGGTCAGCACCATGCCGGCGGCTGACTTGGCGACGTCGGTCGCGGTCGAGACCGCGATGCCGATCTGCGCCTGGCGCAGTGCCGGGGCGTCATTGGCGCCGTCGCCGCACATGCCGACGGTGTGGCCGCCCTGCTGGAACGCCTTGACCAGTTTGTACTTGTCCTCTGGCAGCACACCGGCGAAGACCGCGAACTTCTCCGGGCGCACGCCGTCGGGGATCGACCCGGGCGGACAGATGGCGCCATCGAGCCCCACCGCATGCGCCACGATGGCCGCCGTCGCCGGCGCGTCGCCGGTCACCATCACCGCACGCACGCCCAGCCCGTGCAATTCGCTGACGAGTGCCGGCGCGTCCGCGCGCGGCGGGTCGCTCAGTGCGATTAGCCCGGCGAGCTTCATCGCCGCCGGCGGCCCGGCTACAACCGCCAGCACTCTGAAGCCCTGTCCTTCAAGCTCGTTCGCGGCTGCTGTCGCGGTCGGTGATGGCCGGGCGAGGCCGACGACCGCGGCAAAAGCGCCCTTGACGACGCGTTGGGTCCCGCCGGTCGAGTGCGCGACCGTCGCTTCCGACATCTTAGTCGCCGGATCGAACGGCACGAACTTGATCAACCGCGGCATATCGCTGGCGTCCTTGCCGCGTGCAGCCGTGCGAATGGCCCCATCGACCGGGTCCTGCCCGCCCTCGGAGCTGGCCAACGCTGCCAGCATCAGAACCCGCGCTGCGTCAAAACCGGGCATCGGGCGAACGTCCGTCACTTTCAGCTCGTTGCGCGTCAAGGTGCCGGTCTTGTCGGTGCACAAGACATCCATCGATGCCGCTTCATCGACCGCCGAGAGGCGAGTTGGCAGCACGCCACGCTTTGCCAAGGCCCGCGCCCCTAGCGCCGACGCAAGAGTGAAGGTGGCCGGCAATGCGACCGGTATCGATGCGAGGACCGCCGTTAGGACGAGGGGGATGATTTCGGCCAGCGGCAACCCGAGAAAATGGGCGTATCCCACCAGCATCGCGATGACGACGCCGTTGAACAGTGCGAGATTGCGCACCACGCGCAGAACCGCCTTTTGCTGAGAACTCACCACATGGGCGGTGCGGACGAGCTCCGCGGTGCGGCCGAATTTGGTGCGCGCACCGGTCGCGGTGACCTCCGCGACCGCCTCACCGCGCCGTACCAGCGCTCCGGCATAAGTCTGTACTCCCGCCCCCGCCTCGGTCGGGATCGACTTGCCGGTCAGCATGGATTGGTCGAGCAGGATTTCGCCGCCGGTGAGCCGCACATCGGCGGCGACAACGCCGCCCAGCGACAGCTTCACCACGTCGCCGGGCACCAGCTCGGCGGCGGGCATTGTTCTCCACGCGCCGTCGCGCCGTACCGATGCGTTTAGAGCCAGTCGCGACTTCAGCGCCGCAAGGGTCGCCTGGGCACGGCTCTCCTGAAACAATCCGAGCGCGGCATTGAACACCAGCAGACCGGCGATGATCCCAGCCTCGACATACTTGCCGAGCACCAACTCGAGCACGATCGCGGCCTCTAGCATCCACGGCACTGGCGCCCAGAACTTTTCAAGGGCCATGCGCAATGGATGCAGCGACGTATCGGGCATCGCGTTTGGGCCGAACTTCGCCAGCCGTCGGCGCGCCTCGTCGCTTGTCAAGCCGCCCGGAAGGTCAGCCTTTGCGGCAGCGTCCGATCTGGCGATCAAGGCGCTTTCAAGGGGCGGCGGCGTAGTCGTGACCAAGATCAAACTCACCCTCGGCAACTTGCAGCTGCATGATCGACGGAGGCCCAGCCTCCCGCTTTACTTGTCCTGGGGTCGAATCCTGTGCCAAGTGTCTGCCAGTTCGCGGGACGCCTCTTCGAATGAGGTTTTGGCGTGGTCCCAGCCTTCGTCGCCCACAGTCTGCAACTTACGTGAAGCAGCTTCGGTTTTCACCCAGGCCTTGTTCAGATCGGTTTTGGCTCCGTTACCTGCCTCTTTCCCGTTGGCCTCCGCTTTGATGCTGAAGTCATGCAGCTTTCGTCGCCATTCCCGCATTTCGTTCCGCGCCTTCTGGAGGTACGTGTCCCTGTCGACTGTGGAATCGCCACTTGCAGCCAATCGAATGGGCGCGCCCGCGCCGGGCGAGAAGGTCGACTGACCGGCAGCGGCGGGTAGTGCACCGATCAGCACGAGTGATCCGATTACGATCGAGGCAATGCGCATCCTCATGATAACCTCCGGTATGTCGTGTGGCCGTCCATTTCCAGCAACATTCAACCCGCAGGGACGAGAGCTTCTGCCGGCTCTGCCGTTTTGATGCTCTGATGTAAATCAAGGCGGGAGGGGTTGGCCGTACCGAGGATCGCCTTGGCGCGCGCCATTTCCGCCGCCGTCCCGTGCGCCATCACCAGAAAGCCATCGGCTTTCACGGCCACTTCGTAGCTGATTACGCTGTCCTTCGGAACGCCGATGCTGTAGAGCGCGGCACCGAGCGCACTCAGCCCACCAACCAAGACAGCGCTCTCGACGGCGGAGACTGCTACGGCGGCTAGATATCCGAGCACGATGACATGGCCCACGACCGGAATGGCCATGAACAGCCCGCCAAAGAACAAGCCCCAGAGACCGCCCCAGAACGCCCCTCGCCCGCCCCAAAACCGGATCCGATCGCCGGCGCTGTAGAAGCCGACGACTTTTTCCTCGCTGTGGTACCCCTTGCCGACGACGCTGAGGTTCTTCATCTCGAAGCCGCCCGCGGTCAGCTTTTTTACGGCTGCTTCCGCGGTATTGTGGTCGGAGAAGACAGCAATGACTGTATCGGTCGTTTCCATTTGATCCTCTTTCAGAACGACACCGCGGCTGGCATGTTATTTGCGTTCCGCGCCGGGGGATACCGGCTGGGGAAAACCCTATAGGATTTCGCTATTCGAGGGATTGAACCGGCAGTTTGCGATCATGACACGCCTAATGGGACGTCCTTCACCAGCGGGGCACGCGCATCGCCATTGGCGCCAACCGGCTTTCCGGCTTTCTCAAGCAGCGCGAGAAACGGCTTGATGATGTCGATCGGCATCGGAAAGACGACAGTGGAATTCTGTTCGGCGCCGATCTCGGTCAAAGTTTGCAGGTAGCGCAACTGCATGGCGGCCGGGATGCTCGACAGGATCTGGGCGGCGTTGACCAGGGTTTGCGAGGCCTGGAACTCGGCTTCCGCATGGATGACCTTGGCGCGCCGGTCGCGTTCCGCCTCCGCCTGTTTGGCGATGGCGCGAACCATGTTGTCCGTCAGTTCGACGGTTCTGATCTCGACGTTGCTGACCTTGATCCCCCAGGTTTCGGTCTGGGCGTCCAGAATGCTCTGGACGTCGGTGCTGAGCTTTTTGCGTTCGGACAGCATCTCGTCGAGCTCGTGCTGCCCCAGCACTGCGCGCAAGGTCGTCTGCGCGAGCATGACGGTCGCCGGAAGGTAGTGCTGAACCTGGATGATGGCCCGCTCGGGATCGACGACGTTGAAGTAGAGCACCGCGTCAACCTTCATCGAGACATTGTCGTGCGAGATTACGTCCTGAGCTCGGGATCTCGATGACCTGGATGCGCAGATCCACCCGCACCATTTCCTGGAAGAATGGTATCAGCAGCACAAGGCCCGGCCCTTTGACCTTCTGAAAGCGTCCTAAAGTAAAGACTACACCCCGCTCATATTGGCGCAGGATCTTCACCGTCGCCCTGATCAGGGCCAAGGCCAAGGGGAAAGCCACAATCACCACAATCGGGATGATATACAGCGGCGAGAACAACATATCGGCTCCTTTCAAAAGGAGAGCAACAGACTTGCGGACCAACCGCTGAGTTGAGCCTATTGAGCAGTCCGCTCCGAGCTCCTATGAGCGGTTCGGATAGTCATTCCCAAGGCCGCGATACAAAATATTGGGCAACGGTTGCGGCCGCGGTAGGCTCGGAAACTACCTACGCACCATTTCGGCGTGCGGCCGAGTTTGGGAAAAGATTAAATGGGTGACTCCATTCCGGGCAGCAACAAGCGCCAATCGCCAAACCGCCCTCTGTAGGAGTTCTAATAGGGAAGGAATTTATGAGTACAAATGCTCATGGTATTATCTCTCATTGCAAATCGATGCTTGCGGCCCGAGGTATAATCCCGCGGTTCCGATTACTGGCCTCGGTACCCATGCCGCAGCCGGCTGGCACCGGCCTGCTTTGGGGCCGGATCGTCTGGCTGCGAAAGGCCCGCGATACCGCTGGGCGACCGGTACAGGATGACGAAAATGCGGACCCGACACTCCGTCGGCGCCCGCCATGCGGCTTGACAATTCTTCACGCGCTTCGGACCGGCCGGACGCGATCACTGAAACACAGCGGCTCTCTTTACCACCCGGACGACGGACGGACATAGGGTGTCTCCGCTAGGCGCCCCTCGCCCGATGCGCGCGTCGCACGCATCTGTGCCGGCATGCCGCCGTTCGGTGAGACCGAGACCTTGCAGTGGGTCTCGCAGCAATAGGACGCTGCTAACGTCGCCCGGGCGGTAAAGAGAGCCGCTGTGTTTCAGTGATCGCGTCCGGCCGGGCCGGCAGCCATGTCGGCCCGCCGGGCAATAGGTAGTTTCCGAAGCTTCCCGTGGCCAGATCCCGCTGACATGTTCAAGCGGTGCAGGCGCTAGGAGTCGTGCGAGTGGGTGCGAAGATCCTATACCGAAATGCGCGACGACCGGGCGAAGCTGGCATGAAGCTCGTCCCGGATCGGTCGCAAAGAACGGCGGAGAGGAAGGTTCTGGAAGGACTGGGCTTCACTGTAATCGAAATCACGTCTGCGCCGATTGCCCCTATGTCAGATGCGCTTCTGAAAGAATACAGAGGTCTAGCATGAACGACTTCGGTCGACTTCTCGAAAAAGAAATCCCGCGGCTGCGGCGCTATGCCCGCGCATTGACCCGCGACGAGTCACGGGCGTATTGCCTCACCGAAGAATGTTACCCAGCATGCGACCGTTGCCTCATCTATAATGCTCCTGTTGCCTCACCGGCGGGGAGCGTCCGAAAGTCTTCTTTCCCCCCTGAAAGAGCTTGCGTTGTTGTGGTGGACCCGGTGGAGTTGTGGGCGACGCGCAAGGGTCGTCCAAGCGCAGCGGCAAATCCACCGGGTACTGCGGCCACCTACGCGGCCGCCGGGCATTCTTTCTTGCTGTCTAAACCAATGGCGTCGACCGTCGCGGTCCCGAATACCAATCGAAGGGCAGCCTCTCGCCGCCATTCTTTGAGACGCCTCTGGCATGTTCGCAGCTGCCCGTCCGGATACACGCCGGGATGCTCCGCCTGCAGCCGCTCGAACAATTCGCGCGATGTGCGCCACGGTTCCGCCTCGAACCATTCCCGCAGCATGATCGTGACCGCCACAAACGGATCGGGCCGGCGCCGCCAGCGCTTCGGCTTCGGCTTTGACACGCTGGTCGGACGAATCTCACCGCCTTTCCACGCGGTGCGCAGCCCTGAGAGAAATTGCTCCAGCGTTGGCTCGGTTGGCGGGGTCGCCTCACTGAGGACCGGGGCGTCGGCAAGCACGACGAGCTGCTGCTGGGCGGCACGGATCTCCTGGAGCAGACGAACCGGATCCAACGTCGTGCACAGCGTTTCCAGGCGGTGCCGGACTTCCGCGTTCGTCCGGGCATCCGCGATCAGCCGCTGACAGGGCGTGGCTGGCGGATGATAGCGTTTCGTCACCTTCGCCCCATCGCGCGCCTTCGCCTCGAGCTTGAACGAGGGTTGGAAGAAATTCACGAACAGCCGCAGAGCCGCATACAAGCGTGCCAGCACCGCCGCGGCTTCCAGCCCCTCAAAGCGTCGGTAGCCAACCGTCCGCCGGACCACGGACCCGTTCTTCTGCTCGACCCAGGCCTGGTCGTTCTTGCGATAGGGGCGGCAGCGCGTGAACTCGACCCCCGCGCCGAGGCAATAATCCCGCACCGTCTCGTTCATGAACACACTGTCATTGTCCGTGTCCAATCCCAGCAGGGTGAATGGCAGCAGCTTGCGCAATTCGCTTAGCACCTCGGTCAGCAGCCGCTGTTCGCGCACCAGCAGCGGCGCGCACTCCGTCCATCCCGTGGCGATGTCGGTCAGCACCAAGGTTTGCACGAAGCTCCCCTTCGCCACCGGCCCGCTGTGCGAGACCAGATCCGCCTCGACGAAGCCAGGCGGCGGGTCGTCCCAGCCGTCGAACGTGCGAACCGGCACGCTACGCCGGATCGCCACCGAAGGCGGCGCCTTGCGGCGTGTCGATCGTCCCGCCTGCCGCCGGACGTCTCGCAAGGCCCGGTCGATCGTCGCCGGACTCATCGCCAGTAGGCTGATGCGAACCTCTGGCGCGAGCTGGAGATGGCCATGGCGCTCCATCGCCTCGACCAGAACCGGCACCAGCGGCCGCAACCGCTTGCCGCAGATCCGGTCCGACGCCTCCCAAATCAGGGTCAGCGCCTCCCGTACAGCGTCGTCGTAGACCCTGCGCCCAGGTCTCGGGCCAGAACGCCGGTTCGGTCGGCCAGCCCGAAAAAGGCGCATCGCGTGCTTGCGGTGAAAGCCAGTAACCGCCGTGAACTCGTCGAGGATGCGGCTCCGCTCCATCCTGTCCGCCCGCAAGTACCGCTCCGCTATCGCTGCCACCAGTTCGTCTCGCGCCACCATGCTAATCCGCCTCATCCTCGACCCCGCCGATGAACATCGGTCGGGAGCAAATCAGATGAGGCAATGGTTCAGCTTCGGGGAGCATTTCAGGCGAGGCAATGCGCGGGCCGACGACCTCGTCCAGGACACTCTCGTCCGCGCGATCGCCAAACAGCATCGCTGGCAATGCGGGACTAACCTTCGCGCCTGGCTGTTTACCATTATGCATAACCAGAATGTCAATGTTGTCCGAGCCAGCGTGCGCCAAGGCGTCGCCGTCGTGGTCGACGAGGCGAGCCCATACCTCGTGGCGCGGAGCGATCCCACGGGGCGTTGCCATTGCGCGATTTTGATCGCGCCCTGGCGCAAATTCCCGCGCAGCAGAGCCGAGTGGTTCTGCATTACGTATGAAGAGGCAGCAGCGATCCTCGACGTACCAATCGGGACGATCCGATCGCGCCTGTCACGCGGTCGCGAGTCGCTTCGCAAGCTAATAGACTGGAGAGACGACGCCGAAGGTAAGCACTCGGTGAGGGCGCCGGGTCAGGCGGCGGCGCGCTGAAGGTCGGCGGGCGTCCAGTTCCAGGGGAGGAGATCGGCGATTTTCCGGGCCGGGTGATCGGCGATGCGGGCCAGCACGTCGGCGAGGTAGTGCTGCGGGTTGCGGCGGTTGAGCTTGGCGGTCTCGATCAGGGAGTAGATCGCCGCGGCGCGGTGGCCGCCGGCGTCGGAACCGGCGAACAGATAGTTCTTGCGGCCGATCGCGACACAGCGCAGCGCCCGCTCGGCGGGGTTGTTGTCGAGGGCGAGGCGGCCGTCGTCGAAGCATCGCAGCAGCGCCTTCCAGCGCGAGCGCATGTAGCGGAAGGCCTTGGCGAGTTCGGATTTGCGGGACAGCCGGCGCAGTGTCGTCTCCGCCCAGGCGGCCAGCGCCTCGGCGATCGGCTTGGACCGCTGCTGACGTTCCCCTCGCCGAACATCGGGCGGCAAACCGGCGATCGTCTTGTCGATCTTGTAGAGGTCGCCGATGCGGTCGAGCGCCTGCTTGGCGATCGGCGAGCCGGTGGCGGCATGGACGTCGAAGAACTTGCGCCTGACGTGCGCCCAGCAGGCGGCCTCGGTGATCCGGTTGCCAGCGAACAGCTCGTTAAAGCCGGCATAGCCGTCGGCGTGGATGACGCCGGCGAACGCCTTCAAATGGGTCCGCGGGTGCTCGCCCTTGCGGTCGGCCGAGTAGCGGAACAGCGCCGCCGGCGGTCGCGCCCCGGCAAATGGCCGCTCGTCGCGGACATAGACCCACAGCCGCCCGGTCTTGGTCTTACCGGTGCCCGGCGCCAGAACCGGCACCGGCGTATCGTCGACGTGCAGGGTCTCCGAAGCCATGATCTCGGCGGCGAGCGCGTCGACCAGCGGCTTCAGCGCCGCCGCCGTCGCGCCGACCCAGCCGGACAGGGTCGAGGTTTCCAGGCCGACGCCCTCGCGGGCGAAGATCTCGGCCTGGCGATAGAGCGGCAGATGGTCGTCGTACTTCGAGACCAGGATGTGCGCCAGCAACCCCGCGCCGGCGCTACTGCGGGCGATCGCGTGATCCGGCGCCGGCGCCGCCACCACCGTGTCGCAAGTCCGGCAGGAGAGCTTCTCGCGGACGTGCCGGATCACCTTGAAGCGGCCGGGGACGTAATCCAGGGTCTCGGTCGCGTCCTCGCCAATCCGCCGCAGCGCACCGCCGCAGCTCGGGCAGGCTGGGCCGGCGCGATGCATCACCTCCTCGCGCGGCAGGTGCTCGGGCAACGGCCGGCGGGCGGGCTTCTGCGCCTCGGCCACGCTTTCGACGATGGCGGCCGCCTCGGGCGCGGCACTCGCCAGCCGCTCGGCTTGGTCGGTTTCCAGGGCCTCGATCGCCAGCTCGAGCTGTTCGGTCTCGCGCGCCAGCTTCTCCGAGGACCGGCCGAACTCGGCGCGGCGGTAGCGCGCCAATTGGAACTTCAGCCTGGCGATCTCGGCCCGCGCCGACACCGCATCGCGCGCCATTTCGGCGATGATCCGCTTCAGCGCGGCGATGTCGTCAGGCAGTTCTTCCGGGCTCGGCACGGGCCCGATTATCGCACGGGTCTGGGCTTCGACTTCGTCTCAACCAGCAGGTAAGTCAATCCGCCGCAGCTCAGCCGGCCAGCTCCGGCCGCCAGGTTCGCCGCGGCATTCGCCATCGATGCCTTCCAGCAGCATCCCGAGCTGCGCCGACGTGATCACGACCTTACCGTCGGCCGGCGAGGGCCACACAAACCGGCCCTTCTCCAGTCGCTTGGCGAACAGGCACAGACCCTGCCCGTCCCACCACAGCACCTTGATCAGATCGCCGCGCCGACCGCGAAACACAAACAGATGGCCGCAGAACGGATCCTGCGCCATTCGCTCCTGGACCGCGGCGGCAAGCCCGTCAAAGCCCTTTCGCATGTCGGTGCGACCGACCGCCAGCCACACGCGCGTGCCTGCCGGCAGACCGATCATTGCAATAGCTCGATCACCTGCCGCAGCATCTCAGGCGACACCGCGCCGCGAAGACACACGCGCGTGCCGCACCCGAACGTGATCTCGATCATGCCGCTGCGCCGGGCTCGCGGGCGCGGCTCGTTCGCTTCCGGCACGATCTCCACCGGCAGCATGGTGACGCTTTGCTTCGCCGCGGCCCGCGGCTTCGGCGCCATCTCGCGCCGCCATTTAAAAACCTGGTTCGCGTTTACATCATGACGCCGCGCCACGATCGAAACCGACGCGCCAGGCTCCAGCGTCTCGGCCACGATCCGGCGTTTCAATGCCCGGGTCCATTGGCGACGCTTGGAGCCATTGGAGCTTCGCTTAGTGTCCACTACGCCGTTGGTGGACACTTCCGTTACGGTCTCTGCCATCCCCCGATCATCGCCCCAAGCGACGATCAACGGCAGGCGCCCTTCACCGAGCGCTTACCGCCGAAGCGACAAACGGTGCGGCGATTACGAGCGCCAAGCCGAAGCAACGACAATTTGTCCCTGAAGTTGCGCGCGCTCAGATTTCTGATTTTCTGCCGGCGTAGACGCTAGCGCCCAGTTCAATCACCATCCGCACTCGGGCGCCTGAATTAAGGGGTTCTTCTACGAGCGCCTTGGGCTTGGCGCTGTCACCGCTGTTGCGGATCCCTGCTAGGCCGCTGGCTCTATTGCCGGGCCGGCAATAGGTCGGATCGGGCGTCCTTCTTTTCCACGCCAAATCTAAAGATGAACGGGCCTTACTTACCGCGGGCCGCCGCGACAAGGTAGACCCCTTGATCGCGCTGGGCTATCCCGATGACGCTTCCGAGCCATGGAGGTGATCAGCGAGATCCCAAACGTGGCATCGTTCGAAAGACGAAAGCGCACGGTCTTCAAACATCACTTCACCGTCTCTTGACCGTGATCCTCTCGGTAAAGGTACGATATGCAACGGTGGAACGTTCGAGTGAGTAGTTTCCGATCCTGTCATTTTCTTTTGCTCTCCCTACATTCGTGGGGTCGCAGTCAAAACCGATGGAGCTTCCGATGCGAAAAACTTTGACAATTTTCGTTCTTAACTTATTCCTGCTATCCGGCGCGACCGCTTTGCTGGGCGCCTGCAATCCGCAGCTGGCGTGGGCCAAGACATTTCTGCCACCGGGAATGCGATTACCGGTGGTGCCGACCAAAGCAGGCCGCGTTAATAGAATTCGTTCAGTTGAAAGCCTGACGAGAAATCCCGGGAGAGGTTGCGTGATTCAGCTTCTACTTGTAGTTTCTCTCATCCTCGTGGTGCTGTCGTTCTTTGGCGGTTACCCGGCTTCGTGCCGTCCCATTTTGGCTATGGGGTGGCGGGGTCGGACTCATACTGCTGATCATTTTGGTCGTGTTGCTGTTTCGCTGAACTGGTGCCGTCTAGGGAGTTCTCGAAGCGGTCTTGCAACAAGCAATGTAATCATGAGCGTCCGTGACATCTCGGGGTTGCTCCCTTCGCGGGTTCGGTCGTGCCGCTGTCACCGGAATCGTGGATCAAGCGAAAGCGCTGCGCCGGACCTTGCTTTGCAGCTGCGGTTTGACGCTCGATTTCCGCGTTCAGTTCCGCGCCGGCGAGGATAACGTAGGCGGTCAGATAGAACCAGAGCAGCAGAATGATGACGCCGCCGAGCGAGCCGTAGGTCCTGTCGTAGCTGCCGACTTTCGAGACGTAGGTCGTAAAGGCGATCGAGCCGAAGATCCAGAGCGCCGTTGCCGCAATCGATCCCCAGCTAATCCATTGCCATTTCGGCTCCTCCCGATCCGGGGCGTAGCGGTAGACGATGGCAAGCGCAAGACTGATGATCCCGGCCAAAAGCGGCCAGCGGACGAGGCTGAGCAAGTCGCTCCATGCGTCGGGCACCGGCAGGAGGGCGAGCGCGGCGGGCAGCACCGCCACCAGTGCCAACGCGACGACGCCGAAGAGCGCCAAGCCTGCACCGAGCGCCAAAGCGCGGAGGTTGAAGGACATAAACCCGCGCCTCCGCTCCTCGCCATAGCAAATATTGATGGCAGTCATCAGCATCCCGGTTGCCGACCACATGCTCCAGAAAGCAAGCACGACGCTGACTATGAGGCCGATGCCGAACCTATCAGTAGGGCCGCGGACCAGGGCCTGCAGCCACGTGGCGACCAGTTTGACGGCTTCCGGCGGGAGCACGCCCTGCACGGCGCTGATCTGCCGCCCTACCATGCCGGGATCGGCGACGAGGCCATAAAGCGAGACCACCGCCGTCAGCGTAGGAAAGAGCGAGAAGAACGTCTGAAAGGCGACGCCGGCGGCGAGGATCGAGAGGCTATGTTCGCCCATCCGCCGCCACGTAACCACCAGGATCGTCCACCAGCCTGCCATTGGACTTAACGACTGAAAACAGATTGTTTGACGCTCGGCCGCGCCCGATTGCGGCAGAGAAGTGGATGCCGCCCCATGAGCTGAACTCTCAGTGCAGCCCGAAAAAGCCTGCGATCACGAGGACTACGACGAAGATGCCAATAATGTATAACATGTTTGTTCCCTGCTCCGGTCAGTGATCTCGCCGGCAGGACCAAGTCATATCGGAAACCCACGTGGCGGCGGTAGCCCCGGAAATTACTCAGTTGAACCGGAGCAACGCCGGTGATGAAAAGCCGGCCAGCGCCTCCAACGACACCACACGCTCCCGGTCCAGTAATCTCAGTAAGATTTAAGACGGTGGCGGCCGGATGCGGAAAGCTGAGTACTTTCCGAATCTTACCGCGGCTGCTTGTCGCCGGATATTATCGAGAGGATGCACGGAATTTACGTGCACTATAGGAGATGTAGACATGAACAAGGATCGGATCGCCGGTGCGGTGAAAGAAATCAAGGGCTCAATCAAGGAGACTGTCGGCAAGGCAGCCGGCGATGCCAAGCTAGAGGCTGACGGCAGGGCCGACAAAGTTGAGGGCAAGATCCAGAACGCTGTTGGCGGTCTCAAGGACACGCTCAAGAATTAGACACGAGGCCTTGTCGGCCTTTGTGCTTGTCTGCACCGCCAGTTTTTGGATTTACTGGTGGAGCGGTAGACCCAGATGCATGGTTAACGATAAGGTCAGAGCCAAAGCGCTTCGCCACAACAGATCTTCGATCCGCGTCCGAAAAGAAGACGGCAGGAGCGGCTCTAAAGGAGGTCGATTTGCACTCTATCGATGAGCAACCCAAAGAGGCAGCGATATCCCTGCTGCGGACGATAGCGTATCACAAGCGTCATTCACGCAGGGCCGAGGAAAGGGATCTGGAAGAACGCTTGCGCTATCACGAGGCATCCCGAAAGGACGCAGAAGAGCTGCTTGCCTTATATCAGAGGCGTTGGCCAGAAGAAGCCGCTGTTGGGAGATTGGAATATGTGGGAGCGAAACCAGCAGAAGCTAGCTAGAAACTCCCCAAGAACGGCAGAAACGGTTTATGACCCATATAATTCGATTTTGTTGGGGGGGGGCGAGTGTCGAAGTACCCTGATCTGAGTAGTTTCCGGAGTTTGTCAAAGATCGCTTCTGACATGTTGGGAATTCTTTCCGAAGGTGGCCAACTGAAATCAGTCACGGTCACCCTTGCCATTCAGTCACCGTCACCCTTGCCATAGAGATGAACTCAGATGAAAAAAAATCACAAGATGATGACGAGCTTGGTCTTCTCGGCCGCAGTCCTAGCAGGCATCGCGATCATGCCAACTGCTCGCGCCGCGATGAACGCTAACGGGGCCGAGGTGGTCACCAATGGCCCACAGGCCAACCCGGGCGACAGTTCGGGCACTTGGTCGAAGCAGCAGAACGTACGTGACAGCCAGCGGTATGAGGCGGTGGTGCATTCGAACAGCGGCTATCGCGCCAGTCGTGTCAAAAAGGAGTGCGGGCCAATCAATGATCCTCAGCTGCATGCTTCTTGTGTCGCGAGCTTCGAGTAGGCGTGCGCCCTGCCGGGCTGTACTACTGACACCTGCTCAACGCCGGTAGCCGTGGGCTACCCCAGGAACTGAGGTGCTTTCGACCGTAAGCGAAGTGCTGATCGCACCGTCGGAGCGGGTTGACGGTCGATTTGGGCCGCCGCAACATGTTGCGGCGGCCCAGGCCCAGGGGTCAGTTCATCGAGACGGCTATTGGGCCAGTTGTTAACGAGCCTGGTCGGTACGTCGTCAAGATTAGGTCTGCGGATTGACAGCGTGCAGCTTGCAGGTCTCGATCAGCGACGCCAGCATCGCCCAATTCTGCGCCCCCGTCGTCACTGCCGGCGAAGAGAGCATTCTTTCGGTTCAGCGCAATCGGTCGGATGCTGCGCTCGACAGTGTTGGAATCGGCAGGCGCTGCAATTGGCGGATCAGGTCGCGCAACCGGTCGTTCTGCCCCGCAAGCCGATCGCGCTCGTCGGCCAGGCTCACCCTATCGGCGCGTTCGGCATCACGCTCGGCCCACGCCGCCAGCACCAGCACGCGAAGCGCCGCGACCTCCTCGGGCAGGGTCTGTTGCGTGGTCACGGCGCATTGTCGCACTGGCGCCACCATCAGTGATGCTCAACCTAGAGGTGGGTCAAAAAAACGCAGCCTCAACCTGCCACCTTTGGCCGGGCGATCCGCAGCGCATGCACCCGCCGCCAATCGAGCTCCTCGAACAACGTCGCCAGTTGCGCCCCGGACAGCCGCATCACCCCGTCGCTGATTGCCGGCCATTTGAACCTGGCTCGGTCCAGCCGCTTCCAGATCAGCACCAGCCCGGTGCCGTCATAGACCAGCAGCTTGACCCGATCGGCCCGCTTTGAGCGAGGCAAAGACCTGCCGGAATCGCATTTCATCCCGCCCTATTCGAAGCGCTGCCGTAAAGTAAACGACTGCCCCTCAATTATAAAATACTGCAAGCCAAACAGTCGGCGTCGCCGGGTCGGTCCAGTCGACGCGGTGGCGGCGGTGCGGCGCGATGTCAAGGCAATCGCCGGGAATGAGCAAGCGGGGCTCGGGCTCGTCCGCGAAGCGCAGGCGGGCGGCCCCGGCCAGCAACAAGACCCATTCGCCTTCGGCCTGGTCGTACCAGAAGCCGGGCGGGCTCGCTTGGCCAAACGAGACTATGCGTTCGATGCGGACGTCTGGCCGGCTCAGCAAGGTATCGACAGCTTCTGCGGCACGCGCGCCGGGGAGCGGCGAGAGCAGATTCACGCCGTTGGCGCCTCGCGTTCCAGCGCGGCCCGGTCCCAATGCGCCGAATTGGCCGCGGCCTCATACGTGCTTTGCAGGAAATCGAGCAAAGTGTCGTCAGGCGCTGCCGCCTGCCGGACCTCGTCGTAGGGCAGGATGAACTCACCGAACTCGGGGGAATATCGGGCGGCTTGCGGACGTACCGGCGTATCCTTGAACCCTGGCGGCTCGGCATAGGCGTAGGAATAAAAGATCGGCTGCTCCAACCCAGCGCCGCCCGGCCAAAAGCCGCAGCTGCTGACCTCGTGCGAATAGGCCTCGCGGGTGATCCGGTCGGCGACACTCGGCGCGCCCGGATGCGGCGGCGCGCGGCGGCCGGAAAAGCGCGTCACTGCCAGGTCGAAGCTGCCCCAGAAGAAATGCACCGGGCTCACCTTGCCGATAAAGCGGGCGCGGAATGCAGTGAAAACCCGGTCGGTCTGCACCAGGACCCGCCAGAAGCGGTTGACGTATTCGGGGTCATAGGCGCCGTGCTGCCGATCTTGCTCGAAAGGTATGGGATCGGAGATCTCGACCGGCGTCGTCCAAATCCGGATGTCGAGCCCGAGCGCCTTCAGCCGCTGCATGACCTCGCCGTAGAAATCGGCAACGGTGCAGGGACGCAACGCGAAACCTTCGGTCGCCCCGTCATTGGTCGTAATCGCCAGGCGGTGACCGATGAAATCGAAATCGATCTGGAAGGTCCGAGCGCCGTAGGGGATCGGCGAGGTGGTCAGCCCGCGGCTCGTCACATAGAGCGGGACCTGCCACCAGTGATTGATCAGCGGCGCTTGCGCCAGCCGGATCTTGCCGATCACCTGGGTCCACATATGAAGCGTGCCGCAGGTGTCGCGCCATTCCGGGAATGGTAGGCTCGGCCACTCGTCAGCCCGTGTCATCGCTTTCTCCATTGTTGGAAGAGGGCGCCGCGGCGAATACGCCGGCGACCGCTCGCTGCCAGCCGGCATAGCGCTCCTCGCGCTCAGGTTCGAGCATCTGCGGCAGAAAGCGGCGCTCGGGTCGCCAATGTGCAGCCATGGTTTCGGGATCGGGATAGATCCCGCACACCAGCCCCGCGGCATAAGCAGCACCCCAGGCGGTGGTCTCGACCCCGGCTGGGCGCTCGACGATGGCGGGCAGGATGTCGGCCAGAAACTGCATGGTCCAGTCGCTCACCGCCATACCACCATCGACCCGCAAGGTCTCGATTTCGATCCCGGAATCGCCCGCCATCGCCGCGATCAGGTCGCGGGTCTGGTAGCCGACCGCTTCGAGGGCGGCGCGAGCGATTTCCGCCGGCCCGCATTCCGCGGTCAGCCCGACCAGCGCAGCCCGCGCCTGCGGCGCCCAGTGCGGCGCGCCGAGCCCGGCAAAGCCCGGCACCAGATAGAGGCGCTGGCGTTGGTCGGCGCGCGCGGCGAGGGTCGTCGCCTCGGCCGCTGTCGCAATGAGGCCGAGCCGATCGCGCAGCCATTGCACCGCCGCTCCGGCGACGAAGATGCTGCCCTCGAGCGCATAGGCAGTCCGGCCATCGAGCCTGTAGGCGATCGTCGTCAGCAGCCGATGGGCCGACGCAGCCGGTTCGCTGCCGATGTTGAGCAGCGCGAAAGCGCCGGTGCCGTAGGTCGATTTTATCATGCCGGGTTTGAAGCAGCCTTGGCCAATCAGCGCCGCCTGCTGATCGCCGGCCAGCGCCGCGATGGGGATCGCGGCGCCGAACAATTCGGGAGAGGCAGTACCGAAATCGGCGCCGGTATCGAGCACCTCGGGCAGGATTGCGCGCGGAATCCGGAATGCGTCGAGAAGCTCTTCGTCCCACGCGAAACGGCGGATGTCGAACAACATCGTGCGCGCGGCGTTGGTTACATCCGTCGCGTGATGCGCTCCGCACGAAAGCCGCCACAATAGAAAGCTGTCGATCGTGCCAAAGGCGATCTCGCCGGCCACAGCGCGCTGGCGCAGGCCGGGCACGGCGTCGAGCAGCCAGCAGATCTTCGAAGCGGAGAAATAAGGATCGATGACGAGACCGGTGCGCTGCGCGACGGTTTCCGCCAGCCCCTCGCTGCGCCAGTGCGCGCACAGTTCCGCGGTTCGCCGATCCTGCCAGACGATTGCGTTGTACACCGGGCGACCGGTGGCGCGGTCCCACAAAACCGTCGTCTCGCGCTGGTTGGCGATGCCGATTGCGGCGATCGGGCCGTCGGCGGAGGCGGCGGTTTCACGACAAGTCAAAACTACGCTTTGCCAGATCTGCTCCGGGTCGTGCTCGACCCAGCCGGGTTGCGGGTAATACTGGGTCAGCTCGATCGGCGCCGTGTGCCGCACCTGGCCTTGTGCGTCGAACAGCATAGCGCGCGTGCTCGTCGTCCCCTGGTCGATCGCCAGGATAAAGGGCGCTACGCTGATAGCCCGTCTCCGGCGGCACGCTCGCGGCCGCGACAAGACTTTAGCAATAGCGGGTCGGCAAAGTCTTGGATCACGGCAACTTGTCCAACAACCCCTTGGTCGATGCCACAGCCGGTCGTATGGTCGCCGCGCCGGTTGCTTCGAGGTTCTTTTATGAGATTGGCTGGGTTCTTTGCCGCTCTCGCTGCAGCTACAATCGGGGCCGGGACAGTCGCCGCCCAAACGTCGCCGCAGGTCTATCACGTTGGGGTGCTCTCGGTCGGGGCCGACCCGACCGACCAGAGCCCGCTTGGCGCGGGGCTCGTTCGCGGCTTTGCGCGGCAGGGGTTCGTTCTCGGCAAAAACCTCGCGCTCGAGCGGCGCGCGGCGCATGGGCAGCTCGACCACCTGCCGCAGCTGGTCGACGAATTGGTCGCAGCTAAGGTCGCGGTGATCGTCACCGGCGGCTACCCGGCCGCGCTCGCCGCCAAGCAGCATTCGACCTTGCCCGTCGTCGTGGTGCAGGCGGGCGACCCGGTTGAAGATGGCCTGGTCGCCAGCTTCGCCCGGCCCGGCGGCCACGTCACCGGCCTGTCCGAGATCGCGGCCGAACTGTCCACTAAGCGCCTGGCGTTGCTGAAAGAGGCGGTGCCGAGTGTGCACCGGGTGGCGATGCTGTGGAACGCCGAGGACCTTGGCATGTCGTTGCGCTACAAGGCGGCGGAGGCGCAGGCACGCAGCCTCGGCATCGACGTCGAATCGCTGGGCGTGCGTGCGCCCAACGGGTTCGACACGGCATTTGCGGCGATGATGAACCGGCCGCCGGACGCGATCCTGATGGTCAGCGACGTGCTGACGACCTTGAACCGCAAGCGGGTGTTCGATTTCGCGGCTCAACATAAATTGCCGGCGATCTATGAATATGACTTCCTGGTGCGCGAAGGCGGCCTGATGTCGTACGGTCCGGATGTGAGCGAGATGTACGACCGCGCCGCCGGACTTGCCGCGCGCATCCTCAAAGGCGCCGACCCGGCCCAACTGCCTCTCGAAGAGCCGAGCCGGTTCGTGCTGGCGATCAATCTCGGGACCGCCAAGGCGATCGGGCTGACCATTCCGCCATCCTTGCTCGCCCGCGCCGACGATGTGATCGAATGACAGGGGAGCCGCCATATCGTGCTCGCCGGTGACGGTGTCGCTTTCGAGGTGACCGAGGCCGCGAGCCAACCCGTCCGCCGGCATCTGCGGATGGGGCTCGCGCCCAAGCTCGCGCTCGCCTTTGTCGGCCTTGTCAGCTTCGTTCTGGTCGTCAACGGTTCGGTCAACATGTGGCTCGGCTACCGTGAAGCCGAAAACGCCGCGGCGCAGATCGAGCAGGAGAAGGCCCAGGACGCCGCCCAACGCATCGGCGAGTTTGTGTCGGAGATCGAGCAGCAGATCGGCTGGACCACCCCGCCGCAATGGGACGCCCTGTCGCTCGAGCAGCGCCGTTATGACTTTATCCGCCTGATGCGCGAGGTGCCCGCGATTACCGAACTGACCGAGATCGACGGCTCGGGCAAGGAAGAACTGAAGCTCTCGCGCATTGCTCCCGATGTCGTCGCCAGCGGCGCCAACGATGCCGCCAGGCCGCGCTTCGCCGAGGCGGAGGCCAAAGGCGTATGGTTCAGCCCGGTCTATTTCCGCAATATGTCCGAGCCCTACATGACGATTGCCGTCGCGCATGCCGGGCATCATGCCGGGGTGACCGTTGCCGAGGTTAATCTGAAATTTATCTGGGACTTGATTACAGCGCTACAGGTTGGGCGGACCGGATATGCCTATGTCGTCGATTCGCGCGGGCGGCTGATTGCACATCCCGACCTCAGCCTGGTGCTGCGCGAGACCGATCTGTCGCACCTGCCGCAGGTGGCGGCGGCGCAGGCCGGTCTTCACCAGGAAGCCGCGGCGAGCGGCGCCCATACCGCGGTCGGACCGGCCGGCGCCCCGGTGCTGACCGCCTGGGCGGCCGTACCCCGGCTCGGTTGGATCGTGTTCGTCGAACTGCCCTTGAGCGAAGCGCTGGCGCCGGTCTATGCCTCGCTATACCGCATGGCGGGGCTGCTGGCGCTAGGCCTGCTGCTGGCGGCCGGCGCCGGCACGGTGCTCGCCCGGCGCATGGTGGTGCCGATCCGGCGTCTGCAATCGGGCGCGGATCGGCTGGGATCGGGCGAACGCGGCGAGCGGATCGAGATCCGTACCGGCGACGAGATCGAGACCTTGGCGGACCGGTTCAATCAGATGGCGGCCAAAGTACAGGAATCACACGATACTCTGGAGGCTAAGGTCGAGGCGCGGACCGAAGAGTTGCAGGCGCGCGAGCATGAAGCCAGGGATGCCCGCCTCGCCGCGGAACAAGCGCTCGCAGACCTGCAGAAAGCGCAGGACCGGCTGGTCGAAACCCAAAAGCTGGCCTCACTCGGCCAGCTGACTGCGGGCATCGCCCATGAAATCAAAAATCCGCTCAATTTCGTCAACAACTTTGCCGAGCTGTCGGCGGAGTTGACCGAGGAACTACGCGACGTGCTCGTGGCCCAGAACGCATCTCTGCCCGACGCGACCCGCGCCGAAATCGACGACCTGACCCAGATGCTGAACGGCAACCTCGCCAAGATCGTCGAGCACGGGAAGCGGGCCGACAGCATCGTCAAGAATATGCTGCTGCACTCGCGCGCTGGCGTCGGCGAGCGGCGAGCGGCCAATCTCAATGCCCTGGTCGACGAAAGCCTGAACCTCGCCTATCACGGCGCCCGCGCCGAACATCCGGACTTCAACGTCACCCTACGCAAGGATCTCGATCCCACGATCGGTGAGATCGACCTCTATCCGCAGGAAATCACGCGGGTTTTTCTGAACCTTTTCGGGAACGGCTTCTATGCCGCGCGTGAACGCCAGCGCAGCGGTCGAGAGCCCGGGTATGAGCCGACACTTTCGGTATGTACACGCTCTCTCTCCGACCGGGTCGAGATCCGCGTGCGTGACAACGGCACCGGGATCCCCGGCGAGGTCAGAGCAAAAATCTTTGATCCGTTCTTTACTACCAAGCCGGCGGGCGAGGGGACCGGCCTCGGCCTGTCGCTGAGCTTCGACATCGTTGTCAAGCAGCATGGCGGGACCTTTGAGGTCGAGACCGAGCCGGGCGCGTTTACCGAGTTCATTGTGACGTTGCCGCGGGCGATGATGCCTGCGGCCGGCGCCGGCAGAGGAGGGGTGGCATGACCGCGACGATCCTCGTGGTCGACGACGAGCCGGATCTGGAAGCGCTCGTCGAGCAGAGGTTTCGCCGCCAGATCCGCGCCGGCGAGTTCGATTTTCGCTTTGCCCGCGACGGTGTCGAGGCGCTTGAAATGCTGACCAACGGCACCGCTGTCGACATGGTGGTCAGCGATATCAACATGCCTCGAATGGACGGTCTGACCCTGCTGCAAAAAATACAGGAGGCTGACGACCAACTCTCGACCGTTATCGTCTCGGCCTACGGCGACATGGCCAATATCCGCACCGCGATGAATTGTGGGGCCTTCGATTTCGTGACCAAGCCGATCGATTTCGCCGACCTCGAAGCCACCATCAAAAAGACGCTCGCGCATATCGAGCGGCTGCGCGAGGCGCGGCGGCGGCAGGCCACGGCGGAGCGCGCGCATGCGCTGCTTTCGCGTTATTTCTCACCCAATCTAGCGGAGCGGCTGGCGAGCGATCCCGACGCTGTCGACTTGGGCGGGCAACGGCGCGAGATCACCTCGCTGTTTACCGACATCGCCGAGTTCACCTCACTGGTCGAGAGCCTCGATCCGGATATCATCGCCCCGTTGTTGAACGATTATCTCGGCGCGATGACCGACATCGTCTTCGCTCATGGCGGGACCGTCGTGAAGCTCGTCGGCGACGCCATGCATGTGCTGTTTGGGGCGCCATCCGATCAGCCCGATCATGCCGAGCGCGCGGTCGCCTGCGCGCTCGAACTCGATATGAGCGCGCAGGCCTTTCGCGAACGCTGGCAGCAACGCGGAACGATGCTCGGCGCGACCCGTCTCGGCCTCGCCGCCGGCCCGGCGATCGTCGGCAATTTCGGCGGCGGGCGCTATTTCGATTACACTGCCTATGGCGATACGGTGAACACCTCGGCGCGTCTCGAAGCAGCCAACAAGCAGCTAGGCACCCGCGTTTGCGTCGGCGAGAGCGTCGCGAGCCGCGTCGCGGAATTTAAGGGAAGGCCGGTCGGCGATCTGTTGCTGCGCGGTCGCAAGGAGCCGCTGCGAGCGTTCGAGCCGCTCTCGGCCGAGGCCTTCGACGATCCCGCGACCCGCGTCCTATCTCGACGCTTTCGCCAAGCTCGAAGCCGAGGATCCGGCGGCGATGCCGGCTTTCGCGCGCTCTGCTCGGTCTGCGCAGCGAGGATCATCTGGTCGGATTTCACCTAAAGCGCCTGCTCAGCGGCGCCGCTGGTCCACAGATCGCCCTCGAATGAGTACCCCGCCCGGCCGCTGATGCGTCAGTGTTCCGTCAGCTTCAGCTCAATGCGCCGGTTGCGTCTTAAGGCGTCAGTGGTGTTCCCCGGATCGATCGGCTGCGTGTCGGCGAAACCCGCCGCGGCGAGCCGGTCCGCGGGGATGCCCTGACTGATGGCATAGCGCACAACCGACAGCGCGCGCGCGGTCGACAGCTCCCAATTCGATGGAAACTGCGGCGTGTCGATCGGGCGATGGTCGGTATGACCGTTGACCAGTAGCGTCCAGTCGATGTCGGGCGGGATCTCCGCGGCGATCTGTTTGAGCGCAGTGATGACCGGGTCGAGTTCCTTTTTTGCGGCGTCGCTCAGATCGGCGCTGCCCGGCGCAAACAGGACCTCGGACTGAAACACAAAGCGGTCGCCGGCAATCCGGATATCTGGCCGGTTCCCCAGAATTTCGCGCAACCGGCCGAAAAATTCCGAGCGATAACGCGCGAGCTCTTCGACCTTGCTGGCCAGCGCAATGTTGAGCTTCTGGCCGAGATCGGCGATCTGGACCTGCTGTGTCTTGACCTTGGACTCGGAAATGTCGAGCGCCGCGGCGACGGCCGAAAGCTGCTGGCGCAAGGCCGCGATCTGCGCGTTCAACCGGTCGACCTGGGTGAGGGCGTCGGCGCTGATCTGCTTTTCTGCCGCAAGCTGGTCCGTCGCCTGCTCGGTTTGCGTCGCCGCCTCCTTGGCCTTGGCGGTGAGTTCCGCGACCCGCGCGGTCAGGCGGTCGCGCTCGGCCTGGGCGCTCTTCAGCTGAGCGGTCAGCTGTGTTGCACCAAGACGGAGATCCGCGTTGCTGTGTCGCTCGAGGGATAACAAATCAGCGAGCTGGTCGATCTGCTGCTGCAATTTGTGCAGGGCTTGGTCGCGCCCCGACAATGCCGCCGAGAGATAGAATTGCCCGGCGGTGAACACCAACAGAATGAAGATGATCACCATCAACAGCTGCGCCAGGGCGTCGACGAACCCCGGCCAAATGTCGATGCTCGACCGGCGGGGATTTCTTCGGGCGATCGGCATGGCTCAGCAGCCCGTCCGCGCTCAGCGCCGGCCTTCTTCGGCCAGCGCGGCGATAGTGCGGGCCAGGATGCGGATCTCGCCGCGCAATTCCTGCACGCTTTGCGCCCGGCCCTGCGCCAAATCCTCGATCAGTCGCGCAGTATATGCCTCGATGTTGCGCAGATGGCTGCGCAGCGCGTCGTCGTGCCCGACCGCGCCTTCGGCGATATCCCCGAGACGGGCCAGCGCCGGTTTCAGTTCCAGCTGGTTCTCGGCGAGCCGCAGCATCAGCATCTGCCCGGCTTTCATCTGGTCGCCGAGGAGGCCGAGACGATCGGTCAGGGCAGTCAGGGTGGAATTGGCGCCGATGCGGCTTTCTTCGCCGCGGGCGAGAATGCGTTGCAGGTTTTCCAGGCTGTCAGCGGTTTGTTCGAGTAGCGCCTGGATATAGACCGGGACCGCGGCGTCTCCACCATCGCCCAGACCACCGCCCGACAACCGCGTGTAAGTCGACAGCCACTCTTCCAAATCATTGTAGAAGCGGTTTTGCGCCTGACCTGCCTGGAGGTCGAGAAAACCGAGCACGAGACTGCCAGCGAGCCCGAACAGCGACGAACTGAACGCGGTGCTCATCCCGGCCAGCGGCGATTCCAGCCCGGATTTGAGGTTGGCGAAGGCGCCGGCGAGATCACTGCCGCCGACGTTCAATCCGCCTATCACCCCGCCCACCGAGCGCACCGTCTCCAGAAGCCCGTAAAAAGTCCCTAGAAGGCCTAGAAAAATCAGCACGCCGATCAGATAGCGCGAGGTCTCGCGGGTCTCGTTGAGGCGCGAGCCGATACCGTCAAGCAAAGTCTGCAAAGAACTCGTCGAGAGGCTGACCCGCCCGACCTGGCGCGCACCCAGCATGCGCGCCATCGGCGCGAGCAGCCGAGGCGCTGGCCGGCGGCCCGCCACTGCTTCCTCGCCGCCCGCCTCCAGATGCCGAAAATTCTCGATCCAATCAATTTCGGGATCGAGTAGCAGCACCTGACGAAAAATATAGGCGATGCCGGCAATAAGGATGCCGATGATGACCCCGTTGACCCCGGGATTGCCCATGAAAGCCGCCACCAGCGGGCGGCCGAGCGCCATCGCCAGCGCGGCCACCAACGCCAGAAACACCACCATCCGCACCAGGAAGCGGCGCGAGCGGTTCATGAAGAGAGACCTGATCGGCTGGTCATCGCGAAGCTCTCACCGGGTCCGAAGGCGCGGCAAGCCGGCTGAGCACGATGCACATTTCCACCGCCACCCCCAAACCCGGTCTCCCGGGAGACTACCATAGAATTGGTTGCCGCACTCTTAGTCGGATGGGCCCGGTCTCGGGCAGCGAGGTTCGAGGGCGGTGTCGCTATTCGGCCGCTGCCCGGGAGGTCCGCATCGCATCCCGGATCAGCGCCGCCAGCGGCAAATGCAGGTGATCGTTGGCGGCTAGCACGTCGCCGCTCGTCATCATCGCGTGGCCACCGGACAGATCGCTGACATAACCCCCCGCCTCGCGCACCAGCAGGAACCCGGCGGCGATGTCCCACGGCGCGAGCCCGAACTCCCAGAACCCCTCAAACCGGCCGGCGGCCACGTAGGCGAGATCGAGCGCCGCCGCGCCGATGCGGCGCACCCCGCTGGTCGCACCCATGACCGCGGCCAAGCTTGCGAGATAGACCGGTCGATCGCCACGATCGCCGAACGGCATACCGGTGCCGATCACCGCCTCGGCGAGCCGCCGCCGCGCCGACACTCTGAGCCGGCGATCGTTGACGTAAGCGCCGAGACCCTTTTCGGCCGAGTACATTTCGTCGCGGACCGGGTCGTAGACGAGACCGGCAACGATCTCGCCATCGCGCTCGAGCGCAATCGAGATCGCAAAGTGCGGGATGCCGTGCAGAAAATTGGTCGTGCCGTCGAGCGGATCGACGATCCAGCGGTGGTGGGGATCCGATCCCGTCTCGGCGCCGCCCTCCTCGAACAGCAGCGAATAGCCGGGGCGTGCGCGGGTCAGCTCGTTCTTGATCGTGCGCTCGGCCTTGAGGTCGGCGGTCGAGACGAAATCGCCCGGGCCCTTGACCGAGACCTGGAGCTGCTCGACCTCGCCGAAGTCGCGCAACAGGCCGCGCGCCGCCTTCAACGCGGCATTCGCCATCACATTCAAGACTGGCGAGCGCATCATCATGACTGCGCCTGACGCTCAGTCCTTCGCCCGTTCCATATAACTGCCGTCGGCGGTGTTGACGACGATGCGAGTGCCGGCCTCGATGTAGGGCGGGATCAAGACCCGGCGCCCGTTGTCGAGCCTGCCCGGCTTGTAAGAGGACGATGCGGTCTGGCCGCGCACGACCGGATCGGCCTCGACCACCTCCATCACCACGCTCGGCGGGAGTTCGACCGAAAGCGGTGTGCCTTCGTGCAGCATTACCGTGCACACCATGCCGTCGCGCAGAAAATCGGCTGGCTCGCCGATCATCTCGGCCGGAATCGAGATCTGTTCAAAGCTGTCATTGTCCATGAAGGTTGCCTGTGCGTTCTCCATGAACAGGAACTGCATCTCCTTTTCGTCGAGGCGAACGCGCTCGACCGTCTCCTGCGTGCGAAAGCGGTCGTTGAGCTTGGTTCCACCACGTAAATCGCGCATCTCCACCTGGGCAAAAGCGCCGCCCTTGCCCGGCTGCACCAGCTCCCGCTTCAGCACGATCCACAATTTGCCCTGGTATTCGAGGACGTTGCCCGGCTTGATGTCGATAGCGTTGATCTTCATGACAATAGTCCTGGAAGGGCGCTTGATCGGGCGCGATTGCTGCCCAGACATTAGCACGGGTCGAGCTTACGACAAGATGGAGCGCCGAGGTGGTGGAGCAATGGTGGCGGCCGGAGCGCTTTGCATTGCGCCGTGGGCGGCTGGAAAAGCGCAGCCGCATTCTGGCGGCGGCACGCGCGTTTTTCGCAGCACGAGGGTTTGTCGAGGTCGATACGCCGGCGCTCCAAGTGAGCCCCGGGCTCGAGCCGCATTTGAAGGCCTTTGCGACCGAATTGCACGACCCGCGCGACGGCCGGTCATTGCGCCGGTATCTGCATACCTCCCCGGAATTTGCGATGAAAAAGCTGCTGGTCGCCGGGATGCCGCGGATCTGGCAGCTCGCCCATGTCTTTCGCGACGGCGAGCGCAGCCCCACCCATCATCCCGAATTTTCGATGCTCGAATGGTACCGGGCCGGCGCTTCATGGCGCGAGCTGATCCCCGACTGCGTCGGGCTGCTGCGCGCGTGCCAGGCGGCGGCTGGCGCCGAGCTTTGGCTGGCGAGACCACAGCGCTGATGCCCATCAGACGTGGCAAGAGATCAGCCTGGCCGAGTCCTTTCGCACCCATTGCGGCATCGACATCCTGGCGACCGCGCCCAACCCGCTCATCCCCGATTTCGCGTTGCTGGCAGCGGAGGCACGTCGGATCGGCGTCGAGCCGCATCCGGGCGACGATTGGGAGGCGCTTTATTTCCGCATCTTCCTCGACCGGATCGAAGCCCGTCTCGGCATCGGCGCGCCGACGGTGCTGTACGATTTTCCGGCGTCGATGGCGGCATTGTCGCGGCGCAATCCCGCCGATCCCCGCCTCGCCGAGCGCTTCGAACTTTATGTCTGCGGCCTTGAGCTCGCCAACGCCTTTGGTGAATTGACCGACCCGGCCGAGCAGCGCGCCCGCTTCCTCGCCGACCAAGCCAGAAAACAGGCGCTCTACGGCGAAAGCTATCCGATCGACGAGGATTTCCTCGCCGCCCTCGAGCACGGCCTGCCGCCCTCAGCGGGCATCGCGCTGGGCTTCGACCGCCTCGTGATGCTCGCCACCGCCGCCGAGGACATCGAAGAGGTGCTGTGGGCGCCTGTGTCCTAAAACCAGCGCCTTGCCGAAGTTACGGCCGACGTTTCCAACCCAAAGCGCGACCTAAGATTCGGCTGCTGCAGCGGGTTGCGCGGGCGACGGCAGCGAAGCCGGTTCGGGCAGGATCTCGTGCCTCATTTGCTCTAATTCCGGCTCGTTCAAGGTTTCGGTCTGCAGCAGCGCTGCCGCGGTGCGGTCGAGCAAGGCGCGGTTGCGCTGGAGGATTTGGGTAGCAAGCGCAAAGGCTTGATCGACGAAAACCCGCACCGCGCGATCAACAGCTTCGGCGGTGCCCTCGCTGTAGCTGCGCTCCTGCGGCACCGGAAACGCCGGCTGTAGGAAGGGCGATCGGTCGCGGTCATAGGCGACGTTGCCGAGCTCCTTGCTCATGCCGTAACGCAGCACCATCGCCCGGGCGATGTCGGTGGCCTTGGCGAGGTCGTCCGCGGCACCGGTCGAGATTTCGCTGAAGACGAGCTGTTCTGCGGCGCGACCACCGAGCAGTCCTGCCATCTTGTGGGCAAGCTCGGCGCGGGTCATCAGGTAGCGGTCCTCGGTCGGGCGCTGGATCGTGTAGCCGAGCGCGCCGACGCCGTGCGGGATGATCGAGACCTTATGCACCGTGTCGAGGCCAGGCAGCGCGAGCCCCACCATCGCATGCCCCAATTCATGATAGGCTACGACCCGGCGCTCCATCGGATTGAGGAGGCGATTGCGCTTTTCGAGGCCGGCGACGATCCGCTCGATCGCGTTGGTGAAGTCGTTCATGGTGACGGCGTCAGCGTTGCGTCTGGTGGCGAGCAGGGTTGCCTCGTTGACCAGATTGGCCAGATCGGCGCCGGTAAACCCGGGGGTCAGCGCCGCAATCTCCTCCGTCACCACGTCGGGGGCGAGCTTGGCCTTTTTCAGATGCACGGTCAGGATCTCTACCCGCCCCCTCTTATCCGGCCGATCGACAAGGACCTGGCGATCAAACCGCCCGGCGCGCAGCAGCGCCGGATCGAGCACTTCCGGCCGATTGGTTGCGGCGAGCAGCACCAGCCCGCTGGTCGGGTCGAAACCGTCGAGCTCGGCCAACAGCTGATTTAGGGTTTGGTCCTTCTCGTCTTGGCCGCCCCCGCCAAACGGCCCGCGGGCGCGGCCGAGTGCATCGAGCTCGTCGATGAAGATGATCGCCGGCGCGTGCTGGCGCGCCTGCTCGAACAGGTCGCGCACCCGGGCGGCGCCGACGCCAACAAACATCTCGACGAATTCCGACCCCGAGATCGAAAAGAACGGTACCCCGGCTTCACCGGCAACGGCGCGGGCGAGCAAGGTCTTGCCTGTCCCCGGCGGGCCAACCAGCAGCACTCCCTTGGGCGGTCGCCCGCCAAGCCGCCCGTAGCGGACGGGGTCTTTCAGGAAGTTGACGATCTCGACCAGCTCCTCCTTTGCCTCGTCAACCCCGGCGACATCGGCAAAGGTGACCTTGGTCTCCTTCTCGACATAGATTTTGGCGTGGCTCTTGCCGATCTGCATCAGGCCGCCGAGCCCACCCTGCCCCATGCGGCGGATCGCGAACATCCAGATCCCGACAAAAAAGATTGCCGGCAAAATCCACGACAAGAGGTCGCGGATGAAATGGTTCTCGACTACGCCGGTATAGACGACACCGTGCTTGCCGAGGCTCTGCGCCAGATCGGGGTCGACCCGCGCGGTGATGAAATCCTTCAGCCCATCGGGTTCGGCCTTCTTCAGCGAGCCGCTGATGTAGTTCGCACCGATCTCGACCTCGTTGATCTTGCCGTCGTTGAGCAAGGTCTGAAAGCGGCTATAGGGGATCGGGGTCCGTTCGGTGCTCTGCAGATATAGACTCTGAAATCCACAGCATTCCGAGAACCGCGGCAATCACATACCAGAAGTTGATGTGAACCTTCTTGTCCATGACAGGCTTCCTGGCTCGCGCCGGAAAATTCGCAGGCACTTATAGCTCAAACCATCGGGCGGCGATCCAGTCGAGGCGCGCTCAGCCTTCCTCAGCGGCGGCCGGAGCCGGCAGCGCCGACAGCGCGCGGCGCGCCATCCATTCGAGGGTGAGGCCCTGGACCACAATCGCAAACACGACGATCCCGTAAGCAATCGTCAACATCGTGTCCTTATAGATTGTCGGCGGTAACGCCAGTGCCAGAGCCACCGAGATGCCGCCACGCAGCCCGCCCCAGGTCAACACCAGGAACGAGCCGAACCGCCCCGGCAGCCGCAGATTGAGTGGCAGCGCCGACGCGGTGACGCTGAGCCAGCGGGCCGCGAGCACGACCGGGATCATGACGGCGGTGGCGGCGAGCGCGCGCCAGGCCAAATCGATCGCCGCGATTTCCAGTCCGATCAGCAGGAACAACAGCGCGTTCAACGTGTCGTCGACCAGGAGCCAAAACGTTTTCAAATGCTGGCGGGTCGGCTCGCTCATCGCGTGCTGCATCCCATGATTGCCCATCAGGATGCCGGCGACGACGACCGCGACCGGGCCCGAGACGTTGAGCGTGCCGGCGAGGCTATAGGTACCAGTCACCAGAGCGAGCGAGATGATCAGCTCGACATTGTAATCGTCGACCCCGCGGATCAGCAAAAACGCGGCATAACCGAGCACCAGGCCGAGGACGCCGCCGCCGACCGCCGACAGCAGAAACTCACCGGCGATCGCCAGGGGACCGTGCGCGTGATCGCCGCTGCCGGTCGCCAACGACAGCAGCAGGGTAAACAGAACAACGGCGATGCCATCGTTGAACAGGCTCTCGCCGGCGATGATCGCTTGCAGATATTGGGGGATGCCGACCCGCCTGAGAACCAGGAGCACGGCGACCGGGTCGGTCGGCGAGATCAAGGCGCCGAAGACGAGGCACCAGGCGAGCGGGATGCCGATCCCGAGCGCCGCCGATACGCCGAGCAGCACCGCCGCGATCAACCCCGTCGACAGCACCGTGCCGAAAGTGGCCAGGGTCAGCACCGTCCATTTACGCGCGAACAGCTCTGCGAAATCGACCTCGAGCGCTCCGGCGAACAGCAGAAAGCTCAGAAAGCCGTTGAGCAGGGCCACCGGAAAATTGACCCCGGCGAGCAGGCCGCGGATCGCGAGCCTGAGCCCGAGATGCGGCGCCGCGGCGTCCGCGGCGATCAGCGCCATCGTGCTCAGCAGCGCCATCAGCAGCAGCCCCACCGTCAACGGCAAGTGAAAAAGCCGATGGTTCAGGTAACCAAAGATTGCCGCGAGCACCAACAGCAACGCCAACAAATCAAAGGGAGATTGCATGCCTCACCGTTGTTTTGCATCAAAGGACCGTCGAGCGTGGAACAGCCCCGCGTGTCATTCGTTATCTTTGTAGGTTCTTCTGCCAAGCGGAGGAACGCGTGGGTGGGGCGCCCGGTCGGATGCATGAGCATCCCCGTGGCGTGGCGATGAGCGCGCCGCAGCTCAGCCATGTCTTGAAACTTGCTGCGCTGCACGCACCTAAACGGACGCAAGACAGGAGGCAACCAAGATCGGTCATGATCGAGGGTAATCTATCGAAGATTCCGGCCGCATCGAGGAGACCGACGGCGGCAAAGCGGTTTGGCCGCAAGGTGGTTGGGTTTGCCGCGATGCTCGCGCTTGCTTCCGTCGCCGGCTACGGCTCAGCCATGGCGGCGGGCGGCAGCGATACCGTGCAGACCCTCTACGCCAATTTGCTCGGCGCGATGAAAAACGGTTCGACGCTCGGCGAAAGCGGCCGTTTCGCACAGTTGGAGCCGGTCATCCGGCGCAGTTTCGACCTGCCGGTCATGGCCCGCCTGTCGGTCGGCCCGGCCTGGGCCGGTTTAGGCGCGGCCCAGCAGCAGCAGGTCACCGAAAGCTATGGCCGTTATATCTCGGCGGTCTATGCCGACCGGTTCGACAGCTATGATGGGCAACAGCTCCAGGTGACCGGCGAGCGGCCCGCGCCGTCCGGCGTCATCGTCAACAGCCGGATCGTCAAGGCGAACGGTGAGCCTGTGGAAATCGATTACCTGATGCGCCAGGAGGGCGGCAGCTGGCAGATCGCCGACATCTATGTCGACGGGACGATCAGCGAGGTGGCGACCAGACGCTCCGAATTCGCCGCGATCCTGAGAAACCAGGGCATCGACGGCCTGATCGAGGCGTTGAACCGCAAAGCCGACTTGCTGACCCGGACCACTGCCCGGGCCGACTAATCAGCAGCTGCGACGCGATTGGCGCGTGCAAGCAGCCAGGGCGTCATCAGCATCGCCGACGGCTTCAAGCATTCACGCCGCGGTAGTTCGCGAACCCCGAAAACGATCTGCTGCAGCTGCGCGCGGGGAAGCCGGACATAAGTCCCGAACAGCCGATCCCAGACCGAAAGCACAGCGCCAAAATTGGCGTTCGCCTCGTCGAGTGAGACGGAGTGGTGGACGAGGTGCAAGTCGAGGGTGATCACCACCGGCTGCAACAACCGCTCCAGCCATCCCGGTAACCTGGTGTTGCCGTGCGTGACCGAAGCGGCGGCGAAGACGGCCAGCGCGTGGCTCAGCACGACGAAGACCGGGATGTCGAGCGCCAGCACCGCCACCCAGTAGAACCCTGCGGCCATCAAATACTCGATCGGGTGATGCCTCACCGAGGTCGTTACATCGACATCGGGATCGGAGTGATGCAGCGCGTGAAAGCGCCACAGGAACGGCACCGCGTGCTGACAGCGATGCATGGCGTAGTTCATAAAATCGAGCAGCAGAAAGGCCGCGACAAAGCTCAACCACTGCTCGCCGATCGGCCAAGTGGGCAAAGTCACGCCAAGTACGGCCTCGAGCTGTGGTCGGAAGGTGTCCGGCGGCGCAAAGACGAAAGTGGCGAGGACGAGATTGAGGAGCCAGATGCCGATATTGCCGAGCCGCCGCCGCAGCGCCGGAAACTCGCGCCGGCGTCGCGGCCGGCACAGCTCCGCGAGCGCCACGAAAAGGAGGCTGCCGATAGCGACGATGAGAGTTATCAGCGCCGCCTCCTCGCGCGCTCTAATGCCGCATCATGCGGAGCTCATGCCGGATCCGCGCCCACTTTCAGAGCGCAGGGCACACGATCGAAATGCTTGGAGCGAGCGGCGCCGAGAGGAGCGTCTCGCCATTGGTCGAGATCGCATAGAACGCCCCGACCGCGGGCCGAAGACGGGCGGCTGGTCCGTTGCTGTTGTCAGGAAGGGCGGCGCATAACGCGAAGGTGGGAGCCTGCTGAGGCAGCGTACCAGGCGGCGGTGGACAGGTTGTAGAGGTACAGAGTGGCGCCGCGGTGGGGGCGAGTCCGATGGAAGCGCCCACAGGCAAAATTTCCGGCTGGGTGACTGGGTGGGCGTGTGCGCCGAGATCGTCTCCCGCGGTGCCGAAGGCGGTATAGATCGCAGTATTGATCGGACCCGGTACTCCATTGTGGAAGAAATAGAAATATGGGGGGTCGGTGTTAGGTCCAGGGAACGTCTGCCCCGGCAAGCACATCGGGTCCGATCCTACGCATGCACCGGTGACGAGGAGCGGGACCGCCACTTCAAAGATTGCGTGCTTTTGCGTCGAAGTCGGCGACTTGCCAAAGACAAGCGCAAATTGTATCCCGAGCTGGCTGGCATCGACCGTCTGCGGGCTTCTAGTGCCTAAGAAGTCGCCGGTAGCGTTCGCGGTAAAGCAGCTGGCCAGGCCGTTGGCGCAGGACGTGATTTTCAGCGTGGTCATGACCGCCGGATTCTCGGTGCCGTTACTGTTTAATACCGTCAACGGAAACGAGAATTTGGCGACAATTTGGCCCTTGGTGAACGCCTGGGCAACCCGGAACAGGTCGTCGTAGAAGAAATAGACCGTATCGGGGGCGGTGAGGTTTGCCCCTGTCTCGACTTCTCCCGAGCTCGACACCCCGACGGCGTATAGAAAGGTGTCTGCATTGGGGGCGTAGAGCTGCGTCGCAGCGGCTGTTCCCAAATTCTTCGAAGCGAAGGCAGCTGGCGTCAGGGTGGACAACAGATCCTGCAATGCGGGCGAGGTGGTGGAGTTGAGCGGGAATGGGACGCCGCCGAAGTCGGGAGGTGGTGGTACCGCAGCCAGATTGCCAGCGGTAACGTTACTCCCCGGCGCGATACTATTTTGCGCCGCAACGATCTCAGGCGGGGAGCTTGCGAGAGCAGCTACTTCGAGGAGCGCTTGGGTGATCGTGGGGAGCTGAGGGCAGGAGGTCAGCTTCAGGATCACACAGAATCCGATGTTGGGTTGCCGGGGGGGCCCGTAAGAAGCTGATTGAGGCTTGCGAGATCCGCGCCGTCTCCCGCCCAAGCCGCTCCGGAGCCGCACAGCCATAAGGCGGCGAGCGCACCGGCGAGACGAGAGAACGTGAAGGACCTCAACGATGTGCTCACCCCATACCTCCCTTTTTAGGCGACCCGAACGGATCATCCGCGTTCGCCGACCATGTTTGGCAAATTTTGGCTCGATTGCAACGGATTATGTTGGTTAATAAACGATCCCTCAGATCTTGTTGCATTCGTTACGTATTTGCGCCATTTTGTCACCTGCGGTTACGCGAGGTTGCCTCGCGATCCGGTCAAAAATTATCGGCTGCGGACCATGCCAAGTGTGAAGCAGTTCACACTTGGGTCGATTAAAAGCGAGATAATTTTCGGCGCGTCGCAACGGGAGGGTTAAAATGAGGGGTTCGAAGTCGGAACCGGGCGGGTTGGCGTGGTTGGTTCTATTGTCGGTCGTCGCGTGCCTCGCGTCGGGCACCGCGCTTGCCACGTGCACCCCGACGCTGCCGATAACCCCCGGGTCGGTTCCCTGTTACATCAAGGTCCAGCCGGTCGACGTGTGTTTGAGCAACGGGCTGGGTTGTGCCCCGTTCAACACCACATCGACGAGCGGCGCGCCCCTTGGGAACCCTTTAGCCACGCCGCCCAAGCCCGCCGCTGGCCTGGACAGCAACAACAATTTTAATAATGCCGCTAGCTCAAACCCGATCGGCTTCACCGTCGTCCCGACGACGGGTGTCACGAACCCCGGTACCTCGGCGGGAGTGGACATCACCCGGGTATTGATGAACGACATTGGCGTCGAGCTGGTTTGGCTTCCAATGACGCAGTACAACTCGTCGGCAAGTCCAAATCTCACCACACTGACTATTACGCAGACGACGACTCCTGTTGCGACCTGCACCGGGTCCATCGCGGGCTTCACACTCACGATCAGCTCTTCTTGTAAAGTTCCTACCGGGAGTACCGCTCCCCGAACTCTGGCCGTGACCGAGGGGCTGTCGGGTGGAACGTCGTCGACCGGGGTGGTCGCGGCGGGCACAGTTATTACTGGGATGATTACCGGAAAAGGCGGCGCCGGCACCTACACGGTCAACCCTTCGCAAACCGTCAAATCGACAACGATCACGGCAACCACTACCGGTTTGCAGAGCGCGAATTTCCAGAACCTTTCGCAGCAGGCCCCGGGCACCAATCCCTGCCCTATCAAGTCTATGACTATCCCGCCGAATTCCAACGGGAATACGTGCGGGAGTCCCGTGTCTCCCCGCAACACGGACGCGTCAACGATCAACATGTTCTTCGTCAGCAAGCTCAATCCGCCGGCGTCGGGGGGCACGCTCTATGGCATCAGCTGGATCGGCAACAATGGGGTCGCCATCAGCGGGAATACCTTTTTTGCACCCACTCCGCTGCAAGCCCGTCCGGACACGATCGCGCACGAGCTGTTGCACGATCTCGGCCTCGACCACGCGACGTACGGAGCTGGGCCTTGGACCCCGCCCACGAACCCGAGCGCGAGTCCGCCCTCCTACGCCCAGCCCTTTGGCGTCGCGCCGCCGATCCCCACTAACCCTCTATTTGGAGAATGTGATTCGAGCTATCCGGCATGCGGCGCCAACCTGATGACCGCGGGCAACATCCGCACCGAACCGTCGGTCGCGTGTGTGCTTGCTCCTGCTCTCTCGGGATCGGGAACACTGCCCGCGGGGTGCTTGCCTCCCGCTAACGGTCTGACAGCCCAATCGCCTGGTTTGTATACCGGGGCGGCCGATCAGGTGACCCCCCTCAATCCGAACTTCGGATATGGGGTAGCTACGTCAGCGCAGTTGCCGATGTCGCAGCAGCAACAGGTGCTGGCGGGCATGAGCGGGTTGCTCTCCTCCAACAACCCCGCGATTATCCCGCCGCTAATGCAGCTCAGCGGGTTAGTCAGCCCGATTCCGTACGAGACGACAGAGGCGCAGTTGGGGACAGGCGGCGGCTCCACCGACCCGGTCCGCTTCGACTTGTCCGGCCCCGCCGGCGGCCAACCGGGAGAGACCCTCGTCGCCTGGGTCCTGACGCTTCCTCCGGGAGAAACATTTGCCAGACACGACCGCTTCCATCTCGTCTCCCAATCTCGAAAGGACCTCGTTCGGGACGTGAACTACTATCCCGACTCCGGAAATGATCCGCTTATGCGGAACATCGCCTACTATCCCGGCGCGGATAACAATTCGGCCAATCCGAATATTGGAGCGGCAACCGATAGCCCATGCGCATCCGCGACTGCGGAGTGCCTGATGGTCAAGTTCCGGGAGCCTGGGCTCGGGGCGCACAACTCGATCAGCTTCTCGGAAGGTATCCTCAAGAGCATCCTCTTCTCCAAGGGTGTCCTCATCGACGGCGGTGCTCCGATCACCAATGATGATCTGTGCAAGGCGAAAATCACCTACATGTTCAGCGACGGCTTCACGACGACAAGCAATTTCGGCCATTGCCCGGCGGTCTCGCTCCCGCTGATCGCGAGCTCGTGGCGCCCGGACCCGCATGTTGCCCCGCACATCATCAAGCCGAACAAGACAAATCTGATCCTCGCACAAATGCAGAGTTCGGCCCCGAGCGGCGCGGTTGTGATGGGCTCTGCCTGGGTTAACCGGAACGCGGCGTTGGACGCGACGATCACCGCCCCGAATAGCCTGGGTGCGCCCGACGTGACCTTCACCGTTCCGAGTTCCGCTTGCAGCGGGATGGGGTTGACACTCTGCTTTAACGACACCAATGGCACCTCTGTGAACGACTTTCTGACAGGCGGGGGTGCGACGAACATCGTCGAAAACACGCCGGGCGCCCTCGCCGCTCCCGTCGCCGGCAACGGTATGCAAGAACCTACTGGGACGGGAACCCTGTTCCAGTTCACCGGGATGGTGACTGTTAACAATGGCGACACTTTCTCGGCATCCCATGACGACGGGGCGAGCCTCGCAATCAACGGCGTGACCATCTTTTCCAGCCCCGGACCGACAAGCGACCAAACTTCATCGGGCACCTATAATGGGCTTTCCGGCACGTTTGCGTTCGATCTCGTTTATGGTGAATGCTGCGGCCTGCCAGCCGTTCTCGGCACCTCGCTGCCGCTGGCGTCCCAAATCGTCTCCGTGCCAGGCACGCCAGTCCCTGGTACCACTACCCTGCTGTTCGACCTGGACGAGACCGGGCCTTCGGATGCCAAAGCAACGTCCGAAGGGGGACAAACAAAGAGTGCCTGCAACAACGGCCCCAGCACCGGCGGCCCTATCACCGGCACCATCCCGGGCAATGTTACCCTATCCCCCGACCAACAGTGCACTTATCAACAGTGTGAGTTCTTGGGAAATCTGACGATCAATGGAGGGACTGCTTTTATCAATAACTGTCAAGTTGATGGCAACATTACCGTGATCGCCGGCTCTCTCTCTTTCGCGGACAGTGTGGTCTCCGGCGGCAATACTAATATTTCTCAGGCGAGCATGTTCAATGTCGGTCCCAACTCCCACGTTAACGGTAATTTGACGATCCAGAGCCTCGGCCCGAACCCCCAAGGGACCGGGCCCTACACGGTCTGCTCCACCACGATCAAGGGCAATCTTGCCGTTCAGAGCAACCAAGCCGCGATTCAAATCGGGACGGGAGGGCCTGCAGTTTGCCAGGGCAACAAGATAGGCGGCAGCCTGTCGTGTTCCCTCAACGCCAATGTAATATCGGGCGGGAACACGGTGGGAGGCCACTTCCAGGGTCAGTGCTCCGGTTAACCACGACAGCGGCGGGGCGCAACAGGAAGGGCCCCCGCCGCTGCACTGGCTTCTTTTGGATTACCGGTAGCGCGTTCTCGCCTCTTACTCGAACCCGGCCTTGCGCAGCCCGTCGAGGAGGTGATCGACGCCCGCCTGGTTCTCGTACAATTGCACCGTGGTCCTGAGCGCCGCGAGTTTCGGGTCGAGCTCTTTCAGATCGGCGAGCGCGACTCCCGCGTCATCCAGCCTCCCGAGTTGCGCGAGACCGGCGACGACATAGGTCAAACCGGTGATGTAATTGCGGTTAAGCGTCCAAGACCGCCGCGCGATCTCAACCGCCTCGGAATAATGCTGTAGCTGATAGTGAGCAGCCGCCAAGCCGGAAAGCCAAATAAACAGACGCGGGTCGCTCGGGCTCAGGCGAATGCCTTTTTCGACGCTGGCAACCCCCTCCTCGGGCTGACCCTGGAAATTGAGCACTGCCCCGAGCACAGCGTGCGCCGCCGCGAAGCTCGGATTGAGCTTGATCGCTTCCTTGAATTCGGTAGCGGCGCGATCATTCCGGCCTAGCCACATCGAGATCAGCGCAAGGGCAAAATGAGCATTCGGATAGCGCGGATCGAGCGCGACCGCGCGCTGTGCCAGCTCCAGTGATTCCTCGTAATTTCGCTCGGCATTATCCGTCCAGCTTAAATAACCCGCAGCGCACAGTGCGATCGACAGTGCCGCCATTGCTTGCGGGTATTGCTCATCGATCGCCAGCGCGCGGCGGAAATAGGCCTGCGCTTCGCAGTTGTCCTGCTTGTTCTGCCGGTAATGATGGAACATGCCATGCTGGTAGTATTCGTAGGCATCCTCATTGTTCTGCGGCCGGTCCGCGATACGGTCGCGTTCGAATTTGAGGAGCTCCGGCTGGATCGCGCCGGCGATTGTGGAGACGATTTCGTCCTGCAACTCGAAGAGGTCGGTAAGATCGCGGTCATAACGTTCGGCCATGATGTGATGGCCGGTATCCGCCTGGATCAACTGGGCGGTGACCCGCACGCGATGGCCCGATTTCCGCACGCTGCCTTCGAGGACGTAACGGACGCCAAGCTCTCGTCCGACCTTTACGATGTCGACGGTTTGCCCCTTGTAGGTAAACGTCGAGTTGCGGGCGATGACCGGGAACGCACGCCAGCCGGCGAGCCGCGAAATGATGTCCTCGGTGATGCCGTCGGCGAAAAATTCCTGCTCCGGATCGCCGCTGAAATTGGCGAACGGCAGGACCGCGATGGCGCGGCGGTCGTCGAAATCGGGCGAGCTCGCTGGCGATGCGGCCTCACCTGGGCTGCCGTCAGCCCGCTTCTCGGCCGCGGAGCCACCCATGCGGAAGACGTGAATCGGCCTGCTGATGTTCTTCAGGGCTTTGGGGCCGAGGTCGTCGAAATCGAAATCGATCTTGCCCGCCACCTGATCGTGGACGATCCCGGACACGTAGATGCTGCCGGGTTCAGCCAACGCCTCCACTCGGGCCGCAATGTTGACGCCGTCGCCGAAGATGTCGCCGCCTTCGACGATGATATCGCCGAGATTGATCCCGATGCGCATGGCGATGCGCAGCTCGTTCGCCAAGGCTCGGTTTTTTTGCTCGACCGCATCGCGCAGCGCGGCGGCGCAGCGCGCCGCCTCGACGACGCTTTCGAACTCGATCAGCGCCAAGTCGCTGGTCTGCTTAAAGATGTTTCCACCGTATTCGGAGGCCAGCGGTTCGATGATTTCGGTCAAAACTGCCCTCAGCCCGGCAAAGCTGTCCGCTTCGTCACCGGGAAACAGCCGGCTGTAGCCGGCCACCAGGATCGCCGCGAGGCGGCGCCTAACGCGTCCTCTGCTATCCTCGGACACGATGATTTCGTACCTCTGCCACGCGGCAATGATAATGCGCCGCGATTCATCCCCGCAATGTGAACTAGTTCACACGAGCGCGTCGGTTGGCGAAATGTTAACAGACCGGTCGTTCCGCCGAAAGGAACGAATCGTGCTCGGGGCGAGAAGGGGCGACTAGGCGATTGCTGCCGTCACTCCGGGAGATGGGCCGCCCGCAGCAGATCGAGATCGGATTGAAGCCGTGCGGCGTCGGCGAAGCGGATCCTGCGCAAGGAACCGATGTGAAAGTCGGGGGCGATGTTGACCAGCCGTCGCACCGCCTGCGCGGCTTCCTCGACATGACCCAGACGGGCGCAGCCGAGCGCGAGGACGCAGTGGGGGAAGGCAAAATTGCGGTTACCCTCGATCGCGCGGCGCGCATGCGCCACCGCTTCCTCGATGCGGCCGGTCAACAGACTGGCCAGGGCCATCGCGAAGGCGGCGTGGTAGACAAGCGGCTCCAAGGGGCTCAGATGCAGGGCCTTTTCGGCATGGGCGATGGCCCGGTCATAGGCCCCGCACAGGCACCGCGTCACCGCATCGAAACCGAGGACAACCGCGGCATTGGGGTTGATCATCGTCGCACGGTCGACGGCGGCGAGTGCGAGGTCATGGTCGCGCGTCAAGGCGGCGCGGACCGCGCCCGCAACCGCTAGTGCCAGCGGAACGTCGGCACCGCCCGCGATCGCCACCCGCGCCAGGCGCTTCGCCTCCTCCCGATCGTCCTCGGTCGTTCCCGGCCAAAGCATCAGATGGCGCTGCTGGCGGCACCAGGCAGCGAGCGCGTTGGCGGTCGGGTAGGCGGGGTCTGCATCCAGCGCCTCAGCCAACAGCCGCAACGCCTCCTGATTGTCCTCCGCGGTCTCGGCGAAGGCCGCCGGCAAGGCGCGCAGGGTTAAGTCGTAGACGTCGAGGCTCGCCTCCGGCTTGCGCCGCGCCCGTTCGATCTCCGCGACGCGCAACACAGGCGCGACCGAGCCGATCACGCTTTCGGTAATCTTGTCCTGCAGATCGAAGCTGTCTTCGAGGGTGCCGTCGAAGCGGTCGGCCCATAAGTGCTGTCCGCTTGCCGCCTCGACCAGTTGGCAGCCGATGCGAACCCGATTGCCGGCCTTGCGAAGGCTTCCCTCGACGACGTACCGGACCCCGAGCTCACGCGCGAGCTGCTTGGCATCGGCTCCCTTGCCCTTGTAGCTGAAACTGGTATTGCGGGCCACGACCGAAAACCAACGCGCCCGCGCCAGTTCAGTGATCAAATCCTCGGCGACGCTATCGAGGAAGAAATCGGCCTCGGCATCGCCGCCGAGATTCTGAAACGGCAGCACGGCAACCGCAGGCTTTTCCGTGGGGGCCGCGGCGGCCTTACGGCGGGGCGCGCCGACCGCGCCGACCGGCGCCGCCGCCTCGTCGCCCAAGATAATGCGGAAGACGCGGACAGGGCGTGCGATGTTTGTGACTTCGTGCTCGCCCAGGTCTTCGAACGCGATCGGTAACCGGTCGCGCACCTGATCTCGCACCGCGCGGCTGACGTTGATCCCGCCCGCCTCCGCCAGGCTTTCCAGCCGTGCGGCGACGGTGACGCCGTCGCCATAAATCAAGTCACCGTCGGAGACGACGTCGCCCACATTGATTGCGATGCGAAACCGGACCCGCCGGTCGGCCGGCAATGCGGTGCCGTGCTCTGGCATCGCGCGCTGGATCGCCAGCGCACTGCGAACCGCATCGACGACGCTGTTGAATTCGACCAGCAGCCCGTCACCCATGGCGCGCACGATACGGCCCTTGTGCTCATCGATCTTGGCGTCGACGAGATCGCGGCGGACGGCCTGGAGCGCGGCCAATGTGCCCTCTTCGTCGATCCCCATCAATCGGGAATAGCCGACGACGTCGGCGCACATAACGACCGCAAACCTGTGCTCTACCCGTGAGTTGCTCACAACCCCCGCCGTTCTTAACCGCTGGTTGCTAGTTGGTCCCGGCATCGGGCTAGCCTAGTCGAGGGGGGTGTTGCGTCAAGAAGCTTGACGGTCGCGTCCCTCCTTTGACGCGGTTATAGGGCATCGGCACCCGGTCGCGTTCCCATATCGAGACGGAGATATCTACAAGCTTGCCTCGAACATCGGCTTGGCGCGCAACTTCGCAGCGACACCGCCCTTAAGTATGGTGACGCACGTCGGAATGTGGCGCGCATGCCCCGCCCTCGGCCTGCGCGCGGCCGACCTGGCCGAAGAGGTCTCCGCCCGTCTTCTATCCACCCTCGGCGATGATCATGTCGTAGGCCGGGAGGGTCAAGAATTCGGGGAAGGCCGGGGCTTCGATCAATTCGCGAAAGAGCCGGGCCGCGTCGTCGTAGCGACCGTCCTCATATGCCCTGTCGCCAGCCGCTTCGCGCAGCTTCGCCAGCTCCTCGTCGAGGACGGTGCGGCACAACGCGGCGTCGATCCTGCGCCCGTCACCGAGCTTGGCGCCGTGACGGATCCATTGCCATACCTGGGCGCGGCTGATCTCGGCGGTGGCCGCGTCCTCCATCAGGTGATAGAGCGGCACGCAACCGGTGCCGCGCAGCCACGCCTCGATATAGCCGATCCCGACATTGAGGTTCTGGCGCAGCCCGGCCTCGGTGATCGTGCCCTCGGGCACCGCCAGCAGGTCGGAGGCGCTGACATCCACGTCCTGGCGCTTGCGGGCGATCTGGTTCGGCTGCGGCATCTCGCGGTCGAAGATCTCCTTGGCGATGCCGACGAGCCCGGGATGCGCCACCCAGGTGCCGTCGTGGCCGTCGCCGGCCTCGCGCCGTTTGTCGGCGCGCACCTTTTCCATCGCCGCCTCGTTAGCCGCCGGATCATCCCGGATCGGGATCTGCGCCGCCATCCCGCCCATCGCATGTATTTCGCGCCGGTGGCAGGTCTTGATCAGCAACAGACTGTAGCTACGCAGAAAGTGGCTCGTCATCGTCACCTGCGCCCGGTCCGGCATCATACAGGCCGGATCCTCGGCGAATTTTTTGATGTAGCTGTAGATGTAGTCCCATCGCCCGCAATTGAGCCCGGCCGAGTGGTCGCGCAATTCCCACAAGATCTCGTCCATCTCGAAGGCGGCCATGACCGTCTCGATCAGCACGGTCGCGCGGATCGTGCCCTTTGGCATATCCAGCGACGCCTGCGCGTCGAGGAACACGTCGTTCCACAGCCGCGCCTCGAGATGACTTTCTATCTTGGGCAGATAAAAATAGGGGCCAGTGCCGCGCGCCACCAATTCCTTGGCATTGTGGAAAAAGAACAGGCCGAAGTCGAACAGCGCACCCGACATCGGCTCGCCATCGACGAGCACGTGCTTTTCCGGAAGATGCCAACCCCGAGGGCGAACAAATAAAACCGCAGTCTTGCCGTTCAATGAATAATGGCGGCCGGTTTCGGGATCGTCGAAGGTAATGGTTCGGCGCACGGCATCATGCAAATTCGCCTGCCCCTCGATCAAATTGTCCCAGGAAGGTGTGTTCGCGTCCTCGAAATCGGCCATGTAAACGCTGGCGCCGCAATTCAATGCGTTGATCACCATTTTGCGGTCGACCGGCCCGGTGATCTCGGTGCGGCGGTCCTGGATGTCGCGCGGGATTGGGGCCACCCGCCAATCGCCGTCGCGGATCGCTTTGGTCTCGGTCGGGAAGTCGGGTTTCCAGCCAGCGTCGAGCCGGTGCTGGATGTCAGCCCGGCGGTCCAGGAGCCGGCGGCGCTCGGCGCCGAATTTGCGCTCGAGGCCGGCGACAAAGGCGATTGCCTCCGGCGTCAGAACGCTCTCGTAGGCCGGCAGCATCGCGCCGCGAACGACGACCCCGTCAGGCAAATCGGTGGTTTTGGCCATCGCAGAATTCTCCCCCTGTCCTGCATCTGCTGTCAGCCGCGCCGCGCCGCCGACATCCAAAACCGCCTTCAAGCGCTCCCTTTGCCAAACTCCTTCGAATCTGTCCGCGGTTGTTCGCTCGCGCAGCAGGGGCGGCGAGTTTGTTCAGGATATCCGCCCAAGGCGGTCATGATGCGGCGCAACATCGCGGCGGTCAACCGATCAATGCGGCTGACCAGCTGCTGCGTCCGGCTTGTGCCCCCTTAGAAGGTGCGCAAGCCCGACGACGCTGGTGCCGTTGCCGGAAAGTCAGGCGGCGGCCTTCTTGCGATTGGCTGCGATCCGGGCATCCACCGTCGCGACCGTCTGATCGACAGTGGTATTGCGCATGCCGTATTGACCGCCGATCGTTTGCACCAGCCGGTCGGTGCGTTCGATATTGGGTGCGCCGTTGTCCAAGGCGCGCGCGGCCGAGGACGGTCGCACCAGGTCTCGCGCCGCCGCGGCATATTTCTCGAACGGCACCAGATCGTTCGGCGATGCGCCCATTTTCTCGGACAGCCCAAACACCCAGTTGTAAACCTCACGCGAGGCGTCAAGGTCACTGTTGACGGCTTCATCGATGGTGATCGAACCATCCGGCCGAACGCAGCGGTAATTTCCGGTCAGCAGCATCGCCCATTTGGCGAGCGGCACAAAAACCGAGTCGTGTACCTTGAGCTTGACCGGCAGATCGATAGCGGTGCCATCGCCCGGATCGTAGCGTACCGCTTCGATCTCGCGCTGCATCTGCCGCATGATCGCCGTCGGTGCGTCAGCGGCAAATCGTGCCGCCTTGAAGTTCGTCGGCAAGGTCACCTGTAGCATGTTGATCTTTTCGCCGGGCGGCCGGATCGCCTGGGGATCCGGGCTGCACAACGTCAAAAGCCCCGGCTCGAAATTGTCCCAGACACTAGCATCGGTGTAGCAGGGCTTCAGCGGGTCGGTCGCCAGGCCGGGAATGCGTTTCAGATAAGGCAAGGGCGGCATGTTCATGATTGACATGCACGGCACTCGCTTTCTCGCCACCGCGTCGAGCAGTTCGCGGACGCCGGGGGAGCGGTATTGCGGCTCCTGCATCGCCAGGACCACGAGATCGTAGTCGGCCGGGTCGACATCGCCAGGACCGGCTGCTCGCAGGCTGCCCGGCAATTTTCGCGAGTTCGAGCTCGATCGGGTCCTTCCGGCCCCGGATCGGCATGCGGACGCGGGCGCCATCGCTATTGAACGCCTCGATCTCGGCAGGTAGGCATATCAACGTTATCTTGTGGCCGCCAAATAGCAATTTGGTCGCCAACAGCGAGCCGTAAGACGCGCCCATCATCAATACGTTGTAAGCAGCCATGACATTTCCTCCCAAGCCCGGCGTGATCGCCGAAGTGCTGCCGAAATTGAGGCCGACCTTGCCGGACGGCGCTTATTTAGGCAAGTCAGAAGCCTCGGCGAGGATCGCGGCAAGCCCAGCTCGGTAATCGGGATAGCGCAAGGTGACGCCCAGCTCGCGCTTGATCAGCCCGTTTCGCACCCGCTTATTGTCGTCGTAAAAGCTCAGCGCCATCGCCGAGAGTCCAGCCTCAGCGAGCGGCACCAGCGGCGGCGCCGGCACGCCGAGGAGAGCGGCGGCATAGGCTACGACAGTCTCCGGGGCCGCGGGGTCGTCGTCGCAGACATTGTAGACAGCGCCTGCCCGCGGCTTCTGCATCGAGGCGAGTAGCACTCGCGCCAGATCGTCGACATGGATGCGTGAAAAGACTTGGCCGGGCTTGTCAATCCGTCGCGCGGTCCCGGCGCGCAATGCCTCAAACGGGCTGCGATGGGGGCCGTAGATGGCGGCGAGCCGGAAGACGTGGACCGGCACGCCGCGGTCGCGCCAGAGCTCGAGCCAGCCTTGCTCGGCTTTGACCCGGCGCCGGCCGCGCTCGCCGCTTGGTTGCAACGCCGCCGCCTCGTCGACCCAGCCCCCGCCGCGATCGCCGTAGACGCCGGTAGTCGATAGATAGCCGAGCCAAGCGAGCCCGGGCAGCGCGGCGATGTCGCCGCCGTGGCTGTCGAGAACCGGGTCGCCGGCGATATCCGGCGGCACCGACACCAGCACATGCGTGACCCCGCTCATCGCCCCGGCCGCAAGCGGGCAACTACGCTCGAACGGCTCGGCGGCAAAGCCTCGGGCGCGGAGCTCCGCCGCCTTCTCGTCAGTGCGGCAGGTGCCGCTTACGACCCAACCCTCGGCGGCGACAAGCCGCGCCAATGCCCGCGCGCTGTAGCCGAGGCCAAAGCAGAACAGATGAGCGGGCGCCGGGTTCACGACGGATGTTCGACCACCGCCGCCGGGTCGGCCTCGAGCGTCGCGGCGATGCGTTTCTGCTTGACCCAGGTGGCCGCCCAGAAGCCGCACGAGACGACAGCGCCGACCGCGAGCGGCAGGCGAAGCCCGAAACGCTCGCTCAGCGAGCCCATCAGCACCGCGCCCAACGCCGGGCCGGCGCGAAAGATCATGCCATAGAGCGCCATGATGCGCCCGCGCATGCCTATATCGACCGCAGATTGGATCAGGGTCTGAGCGCCGATACCAGTGATCGTCATCGCGCAGCCGGCGACAAAAACGCAGGGCAGCGCCACGTAGAACCGGTTGGTCGCGGTGAAGGCCAGGATCGCCAGGGAAATCGCCAGTGTGTTGCCGAGAACGACCCCGGTCAGCCCGGCAATCCCCGGCCGAACCAGCAGCCAGGCGCCGCCGCAGATGGCGCCGAGCCCGACCGTTGAGGTCAGCATCGACAACGCTTCCGGCCCGCGCCCGAAGACGCGGTCGGCAAAACCGGGGAACAGCTCGACAAAACCGCGGGTGCCGATCGTGGTCACGGTGAACAGCAGCAGCATCGGCGCGATGCCGGGGTGCCGGCTGGCATAGCCATAGACCTCGACCGACGCTCGCAGCACGCTCTTCGCCGCTGCCACCGGCAATGGCGGGAGCGCCCGCAGATTGGCCATCGCAATCAGAAAGACGATGTAGGTCACGGCGTTGACGGCAAAGGCAGCGCCGACGCTTATCTTGGCAATGACGATCCCCGCCACCGCCGGCCCGACAAAGCGCGCGGCGTTGAAGATGATAGCGTTGACCGCCAGCGCAGAGGCCAACGCCGGCCGATCGACCAGGGTCGGGATTAAGGCCAGCCTTGCCGGCTGGGCCATCGCGTTGAATACGCCGAGCAGAAAGGTCAGTGCGAACAATAGCCAAATCGAGATGGCGCCGGTGTAGACCAGAACCGCGAGCAGGCTCGCCTCGACGCTGCCGGCGATCTGCGTGACCCGAATGATCCTGACCCGGTCGCGGCGGTCGGCAAGAACGCCAGCGAGCGGGCTCAAAAAAACCACCGGGAAAAACTCGGCCATCGAGACGATGCCGAGCCAAGCGCCGGAATGGGTCAGGGTCCAGGCAAGCCAACCGACCGATACCCGCTGCATCCAGATGCCGATCAGCGAGACCGCGTTGCCGCTCGCATAAATTCGGTAATTGCGGTGGGCAAAGGCAAGCCCGGCGTTGCCGATCCCTCCGGGAAACAGACGACCAAAATCGAAGGCCACAACGATGCATAACCCGGGACAGCGGATCCGACGGCGGCGATCGTAACCTCTCGAACAATTCGGCGGCAACGTCGCCCTATGCTATGGATAACGATGATCAGTGCGGCGAGGGGGATGCGGCCAGTCTGGCGATGGGTGCGCAGCACAGGGCGTTTGCGTTCGCTGCTGCCGCTGATGTTGGTCACGGCGAGTGCGGCGGCCGAACCGCCCGGGCCGGTTTTGCCGCCGCCTGTGGCCGCCACAAGCCCGCCGCGATCGGCCGAGGCAGATGCGGAAACCTACGACCGCTGCATGAAGCTCGCCCGAGAGAACCCGCGTGAGGCTCAGACTCTGGCTCAGGCATGGCTTGCGCGTGGCGGGGCGCATCCGGCCGATCATTGCGCCGCCGTCGCGCTGATCGCGCTTGGCAAATACCAGGAGGGCGCGACCCGCCTCCAGACGCTGGCCCAAGCAATGATCATGAAGGCGCCGGCGGCGCTGCGGGCCGACGTGCTCGATCAGGCCGGGCAGGCGTGGCTGTTGGCCGGCGACCCAGTGCGGGCCTATGCCGCTGAGGGCCAAGCCGTATCGCTGCAGCCCAGCGATCCCGATCTGCTGATCGACCGCGCCGAGGCGGCGGCCTCGGCCGGCTACCTCGATCAGGCCGTCGCCGATCTCGATCGTGTGCTGAAGACCCAGCCCGATCGGGTCGATGCGCTGATCTACCGCGCCTCGGCCTATCGCGCCCTCGACCGCCTCGACCCGGCGCGCGCCGATATCGATAAGGCGCTCGCCCGGGCGCCACATTCGGCAGCGGCATTGCTCGAACGCGGCAATATCCGCCGCCTCGAAGGTGACGCCACCGGCGCTCGCGGCGATTGGGAAGAGGTCGGCCACATCGCCCCGGGCAGCCCCGCGGATATGGCCGCACGGGCGAATCTCGAGCATCTGGCGTCCGGCGGCGGCGCCGTCCCGCCAGCCACGCCGATCGGCAAGCCGCCACCGCAATGAGCGGCCGGCAATTCTGGGGTCGCGGTCTGCGGCGGCGTAGCGTTCTCAGTGGCGGCATGGCCGGGCTCGGCGGTATCGCCGGGCTGCTCGCATCTGCCTCCGTCCACGCAGAGCAAACCGAGGCACTGAACCGCCTGGCGGCGCGAAAGGGGCTCCGCTACGGAACCACGATCTCGGCTGCGCAGATTATCCGCGACCCCACCTTTGTCGCGCTGTTGCTGCGGCAGGCAGGTCTCGTCGTGCCCGAGAACGATATGAAATGGCTCGATATGAACCGCGGCGCCCCGGGAGACGACGATTATGGCCCGGCCGATACGGTCGCCGGTTTCGCGGTCGAGGGCGGGCTCGCGCTGCGCGGCCACAATCTCCTGTGGTATTACCGCACGCCGCACTGGTTTTTCACCTTACCCGGCCGTGATGCGCAGCGGCGCGCGGTCGTCGACCGGATCAAAGCGCTCGCCGGACGCTATCGCGGCATCATTCACAGCTGGGACGTGGTCAACGAGCCGATCGAGCCCAAGGACGGCCGAACGGACGGGCTGCGCAAGGCCGTGTTCCTCGACGCGCTCGGGCCCGAATATCTCGACCTCGCCTATCGCACTGCGCGAGAAACCGATCCCAAAGCGCGGCTCGTCGTCAACGAATACGATGTCGAACTCGACTCGCCCGAGCACGAAGCCCGCCGCACCGTCCTGCTCAATCTGCTGCAGCGGATGCAGCGGTCGGGTACGCCAGTCGACGCAGTCGGCATACAGGCGCATCTGACGGCAGTCGGCGGGCCGCCGTTTTCGCCCGCGCGGCTGCGGCGATTTCTGGCCGACATCGCCGGTCTCGGCCTGACCATCCAAATCACCGAGCTCGACGTCACCGACGCGCACGCGCCCGCCGATATCGCGGTCCGCGACCAGCTGATCGCCGACACCTATCGGCGTTTTCTCGATGCCGCGCTCGATGAGCCGGCGGTCAAGATGGTCGTCACCTGGGGCTTGTCGGACCGGCACAGCTGGATCGTGCGCCGCGAAACCAACGAGGCGAAATGGCGCAAGGACGGCCTGCCCTCGCGCCCGCTGCCGTTCGACGCCGATCTGCACCCCACGCCGGCTTTTGCGGCCATGGCCGATGCCTTCGCCCACGCCCCCACGCGCGCATGAGCCGCGACCTGTTCTTCGCTGATTTCCCCGCTCCACCAACAACGCCTCTCGGGCGACGTCGCGCCCGAATTCAAGCCCTTTACGCCTCGGCCCTGCGGTCCCCACTCGTGACGGGCTCTGACGTTGAAACGCTAAGTTTTAACGCGTCAGCAACGACACCAGGAGCGCGAGCGCCAACAGAGCGGCTATGCCTTGCCAGACCCGCAGCGGCGCGCGTTCGTAAAGCGTGGGCCGCCGTTGGATCGCGGGCGGGGCCCGCGCCGGTCCGGCCTCGATTTCGAGCGCGAACTCGGTCATGTCATGAAAGCGCCTCGCGGGATCGAGAGCGATGGCGCGCGTCAGAGCCGCTTGGACAGCCAGGCCGGAAGATCCGGCCGCAGCGCGGAAAAGTCTCTCGGCCGGTTGCGGCGCGGCGGGCTGGTGGCGTCGGCGTTGCCGTACGGGTATTCGCGCGTGAACGAGCGGAACATGGTGACGCCCAGAGCATAAATGTCGGTGGCCTCGTTGCCGGGTTCGCCCGCGAGCATTTCGGGGGCCATGTAGGCCGCCGTCCCCGGAATGTTTTCGGGCGGAAACTCCTCCAGGCCTGGGACACGAACCACCCCGAGATCGATCAGCTTCAACGATCCGCCGCCTTCGAGGATCACGTTGTCGGGCTTGATGTCGCGATGGATGATGCCGGCGCGATGCAGCGCTGCCACCGCGCGGGCCAGCGTGACCGCGATATTCCTCCCTTCCTCCAATCCCATCACCGGACTGCGCGACAGCCGCGTTTCCAGCAGCTCGCCTTGGTAGAGCGGCATGACCGTGTAGAGGCAAGTCTGGCGTCCGGGCGGCAGTTCGATGACGCGCCCGAGCCAGGGATTGTGCACCCGAGCACCGACCCATGCCTCGCGGACGAACGCCGCGTGGTAGGCTTCGACGCTGGCGACCTGGGGCTTGGGGAACTTCAAGGCGACGGTGCCGCCCTCGATCTCGTCCTCCGCGCCGAACAGCCGGCTGTATCGGCCGTCGGAAATAAGCGCCTTCAGGACAAATCCATCGATCGTCTCGCCGTCCACCGGCACCGGGATTATCGGCAACCGCATAACGGCGGCGCTGATGTCTGCCGATCCCGCGGTCGGCAGCGCGACCACGTCCAGAACCAAGGCGGTGCAGTTGTCGTTGCTGCCGGACTGGAGCGCCGCCGAGACCAATGCACCGGCGGTATCCTCGGGAGCGGAGCGGTCGCGCAGAATGTCGGCGATGCTCTGTTCGCTCAGAAACCCGTGCACGCCGTCGCTGCACAACAGGAAACGGTCGTGCAACGCCATCGGTTGCGTTGCGTAGTCGAGGCGCACTTCCCCTTCGACGCCCAACGCACGGGTCAGCGTGTGCGACCGGCCCGTGCCATCCTGCCGCACATGGTCGTCCGTTAGGCAAGTCAGGCGATCCCTACTCAATCGGTAGGCGCGCGTATCCCCGACGTGCAGCAGATGCGCGAGTGCGGCCGCGCAGCACCAGCGCGGTAAACGTGCAACCCATTCCCGCCAGATCGGGGTCCTGACGACCCAGAGTATTGATCCAGCCGTTGAGCGCAGCTGACGATCTTGGCCGCCGGCTCGCTGCACCTCCATCGTTTCGGGCAGATCGCAAAATCCGTCAAGAAACCCGCGCACCGCGGTTTCGGCAGCGATGCGACCTCCCTTTGCGCCGCCGATTCCATCGGCGATCGCCGCGACCACCTCCTGGCGCGGCTCGGGCAACTCCGCGCCGTAGAGAGCGGCGGCGAAATCCTCATTCTCCTTGCGCGGCCCGGTCTTCGAGGCAAAGCCGACGCGTGCCTGTATGCCGGTCTCAACCGTCGCCATTGCCTCGCTTCCGCAGCGTTGCTGACGCATACGGCGACATAATAGCCTCCGTCGGTTTAGGACGCGCCGATCGGTCGGCTTTGTCCAATTTATGCTCTCCAGCGTTCTCTAGAAGTGACCCTTACAAATGTGGTTATGAACGTCCTGATTTGATCAGCCTAGATTTTATGCATAATTTTGCCTATAAATTGGTCATATTATCGAGCGACGCTCGGTGAAGCCGGACAGCGCCAAACACTGCGCTCCAGGCTAACTCCTGCCGGCATGTGTAATAGAGGAAATAGCCGCCGGTGCTCGACGCATTGCGGAATTGGAGCCTGACCCGTAGCGCGTTCGAGTTCAAAAAATCCCCTGTTTTGGATCATGCCAGTTGATCCACTCGTCGGTGATCGTCGCGGCAAGGGAATCGACCCGGCTGTGGTCGAGATCGACGGTTATCGGCCAGCTTGCCCCGCTCGCGGGATTGGTGCAGCGCAGGTGGAGCGATTCCGGCAGCGGCCGCTCGGTCGTCACCGGCTGAGGCCAGCAACAGGATTGCCGCCGCGAGCCCGGAAACCATCCGTTGCCGGCAGCGATGCCCGGCGCGCCGCGGATGCGGCGTTGTCTGCAGGCTGAGACGCCGAGCAGATCGAGCATCATCGAACAGGCACCTCGTCCAGAGCCGGTCGACGGTCTTCAATCTTAGGCATGGATTTTGCCTCAAAGCCAATCCCGAGGGGTGCACCTCCTCGCATTCGCCAGTGAAGGGCGCGGCTTTAACGCTTGGGTCCGACCACAACAGCAAGAGGCATATAGATGCTAGTTCCTATCGCCAAAATGGCTTGATACCGGCTCCAACGCTTGGCAAATGGCAGCCGCAACCTTTGTCGGCCTGCAAAGCGTACCCGGGCTGGTGATTCTCTATGGGGGAATCGTCAAACGGAAATGGGCGATCAACTCGGCGTTTATGGCGATGTACGCGTTTGCCGCGGTGATGGTCGTCTGGGTGCTGTGGGCCTACAATATGTCTTTCGGCGAGCAATTGTTCCCGTTCTGGGGTAAGCCGCAGCCGGCGCTCTCCCCCGGCTTCTATGGTGCAGCAGGCGACGATCCCGGCCGCCGCGTCGGGCATGCCGCCGCTTGGCCTTTCCGATGGCGACGATGATGTTCTTCCAGTTCGTCTTCGCCGCGATCACCGTGATCATTCTTGCCGGTTCGCTGATCGGACGAATGAACTTTCAAGGCGTGGATCATATTCGTGCCGCTGTGGATGACCTTTGTCTACACGGTCGGCGCGTTCAGCATCTGGGGCGGCGGATGGCTCGCCCAGCTCGGGGCCCTCGACTTCTCCGGCGGCTACGTGATCCATCTCGCCGCGGGCACCTCGGGGTTTGTCGCGGCGGCGGTGATCGGCCCGCGCATTCAGGCCGATCGTGACCATTTCCCGCCGAACAGTCTGCTGATGGCGCTGGCCGGCGCCGGCATTCTGTGGCTCGGCTGGAACGGGTTCAACGGCGGCGACCCCTACTTTGCCAACGCCGATGCCTCGGCGGCGATGCTGAACACCAACCTGAGCACCTGTGTCGCGCTGCTGGTCTGGACGATGATGGACTCGATGGTCCTACGGCAAACCATCGGTCGTCGGCGCGATCAACGGCATGATCGCCGGCCTCGTCGGCATCACCCCGGCGGCGGGCTATGTCAGTGGCTGGGGCGCGATCATCATCGGCATTTGCGCCGGCATCATTCCGTGGTTCATGATGAACAAGGTCCAGACGACGGCGCTGTTCAGAAGAGTCGACGATACGTTGAGCGTGCTGTCGACCCACGGTGTCGCCGGCTTGATGGGCGGCCTGTTGACCGGCATCCTCGCCAACCCGGACATGATCGAATACATCGGGACGGAAAAGGACGCGCCCGGGCGTGAGCGGAACCGGCTGGTTTTACGGCAGCTTCCATCAGTTCATGCTGCAGGTCTATGCGGCGGCGTTCATCATCGTGCTCAACGTCATCGCCACGTATGTGATCCTCAAGGTGATCTCGATCTTCGTCTCCTTGCGGATGGATGAGGCGACGTTGCGCGTCGGCGACGATGCTGTCCATGGCGAGACGGCCTACAATTTCGGTGACGAAGACGAAATACCCGCGGTCGCCGAATAAGCCTCAGGACCCGCTCCTGGCGGTGCGGAGGGGCTGGCCGCAACGACCGGCCCCACTCCGTTTGAGCGCATTTCGACAACGGAACGCCCGAATTTCGCGATGATCGCCCCTGTCAGGCCACAAAGCGATGGGACACGACCGATGGGACCTCGACGCTTTTGGCCTGCACCGCATCGGGTCCGGTGCGCTCGCTCGGCCGCCCGGCGAATTCTTTGCGGAATGGTGAAGTCATGAAAAAGATTGAAGCGATCATCAAGCCCTTCAAACTCGACGAGGTCAAAGACGCGCTGCATGGGGTGGGCGTGTCCGGCATGACGGTCAGCGAGGTCAAGGGCTTCGGCCGACAGAAGGGACACACCGAGGTTTACCGCGGAGCAGAGTATGTGATCGACTTTCTGCCCAAGATCAAAGTCGAGGTGGTGCTCGATGACGCCCTCGTCGAGCGCGCCGTGCACGCGATCCAGGACGCGGCGCGCACGGACAAGATCGGTGACGGCAAAATTTTTGTGGTGCCGATCGAGCAGGCGATCCGCATCCGCACTGGCGAGCAAGGACCGGATGCCGTGTGACCGGGCCGTCCAGCCCAACCCTTTTGGCTAAATCGATACAGAGGAACCCGAACGATGTCCGAGCCTGGCAAAGTAATGGAGCTGATCAAAGAGCACGAGGTCAAGTATGTCGACTTCCGCTTCACCGATCCGCGCGGCAAGTGGCAGCATCTGGCGCATCACGTGCGCACGATCAGCGAGAATTTCCTCAATGAAGGGGTGATGTTCGACGGCTCGTCGATCGCCGGGTGGAAGGCGATCAACGATTCGGACATGATGCTGGTGCCGGATTGTTCGACCGCGGTGTTGGACCCGTTTGCGGCGCAGACCGCGCTGATCATTTTTTGCGACGTGCACGAGCCGTTGACCGGGCAGCCCTATGCCCGCGACCCGCGCTCGACCGCCAAGAAGGCCGAGCGCCACCTGATCTCGACCGGGATCGGCGACAAGGCGTTTTTCGGGCCCGAGGCCGAATTCTTTATCTTTGACGATGTGCGCTACAAGGCCGGCATGAACGGGGCGATGTACCAGATCGACAGCGAGGAGGGGCCCTACGTCTCGGACAAGGAGTTCGCCGACGGCAATTCCGGCCACCGGCCACCGATCAAGGGCGGCTATTTCCCGGTGCCGCCGGTCGACGGCCAGGCCGATCTCAGAGCCGAGATGCTCTCGGTGATGGCCGATATGGGGCTCTTGGTCGAAAAGCACCACCACGAGGTGGCGCCCTCACAAGCCGAATTGGGCTTTCAGTTCTCCACCCTGGTCGACACCGCCGACCACATGCAGATCTATAAATACGTGGTGCATAACGTCGCCCAGCAATACGGCAAGACCGCGACCTTTATGCCCAAGCCGATCATGGGCGACAACGGCTCGGGCATGCATGTCCACCAATCCTTGTGGAAGGGCGACAATACGGTGTTCGCCGGCAACCTCTATGCCGACCTCTCCGAAACCGCGCTCTACTACATCGGCGGGATTATTCGCCACGCCAAGGCGATCAACGCCTTCACCAACCCGACCACCAACAGCTACAAGCGGCTGATCCCCGGCTTCGAGGCGCCGGTGCTGCTGGCCTATTCCTCGCGCAACCGCTCGGCCTCGTGCCGCATCCCCTATGTGTCGAGCCCCAAGGCCAAACGGGTCGAGGTGCGCTACCCCGACGGCGCCGCCAACCCCTATCTGGCCTTTGCCGCGATGATGATGGCCGGGCTCGACGGCATCCAGAACAAGATCCATCCCGGCGACCCGATCGACAAGAACCTCTACGATCTGCCGCCCGAGGAGCTGAAGGACGTGCCGGTGGTGTGCGGCTCGTTGCGCGAGGCGCTCGGCGAGCTGGCCCACGACCACGCCTTTCTGATGAAGGGCGAGGTCTTCAACAAGGACCAGATCGAGGCCTATATCGAATTGAAATGGGAGGAGGTGTACAATTTCGAGCACACCCCCCACCCGATCGAATTCCAAATGTACTACAGCGTCTGAACCCCCGCCCGCACGACGCTGACCGGACCCAATCGAAAGATCTCTTCCTAGATAAGCGTGTCCTGCGAGGCGTCGCCGGGCTGAACAGCGTCGACGATTATTACCGGCGGTTCTGACGCGCCTCCTTGTAGCCACGTGACACGGCGTTGATGCAAGTTCGGTAGCTCTTTCCTGTTTGCGCAACTAATCCAGTACATCTGATGTCTGGATCAGCATGGGGGCTTAACCCGGAATATTCACCCTAATACAGGTCAGGCGACCTGTGTACCGACATGCGCTCGCATGGAACCCTTGCGCCGCCGCCGGAACGCCAGCAACCCGACAAACCCGCTTGCTATCAGTACGAGCGACGCGGGCTCCGGCACGGGAGAGATATCCACCTCGCCGTTAGCGTCGAGGTTCCCTCCAGCGACCTCGATTTGGGTACCGGCGATGACTGAACTATCGAGATAGGGGTTGCCCACGCCAGCGGCGCAAATGCTGGGATCAAAGAGGCAATCGAAGAGGAAGCCGCCTCCGCCCTTACCGCCGGCACCGCCATCGCCCCCACCAACGCCGCCGCCCCCACCACCGCCCCCGAAGGTGCCGGGAAAGCGCCCGCCACCACCCGCCGCCGCCGCCGAAACCACCACTGCCGCCGGCGCCTCCGGGGGGATTAGAGGTGCCACCCGACCCGCCACTGAAGTTACCGCCGCCAGCGCTGGTGGAAGGAAGGACACCACCGCCAGCGCCGCCAGAGCCAGCGGCGCCACAGGCCTCGCCGCCGTCAAGCGGGATACAGATATTGCCGGGGCCACCGTCACCGCCGGGGCCGGCGGTGACTGCACCACCGACGCCGCCGAACGCTGCCTCGGGGGCATCAGAACCACCGCCACCACCACCGCCCGCGCCCACCAAAACCCCGCTCGGCCCGAGCGCGAAGGTGCCGCCGCCGCCACCACCACTGCTAAAAAGGTCGCCAGGGCTGCCGGCCCCGCCAACGATGATCGAAAGCATCTCGCCGCTAAACAGATTGAACTGCCCGCTGGCTTCAGCACCAGCGGCGCCAGCGTCCCCATCACCGTCCCCACCACCTTGGGCCCCGAAGGCGAGAATGCTGTAGACGCCGCTCGATGGCACCGTGTAGGTCAACTCGGCGCCGGTGTAGCCGAAGATCGTCGCGGAAGCGGGCATGGCGAACGCCACCCCGGCTGAGGCTATCATGGCAAGCGCAAACCGTTTCATTGTAACCGCTCCCGAACTCGAGCCGATTGCGACCTGGCGGCTCGACAGCCCGCTGCCACCCGCACTTTCGCTCCCATAAAGGCTATGCGGTAGGCATTGCTCCAGATCAAAATCCTACCTTAGCCGCGCAGATGACCTTGGGGAGGAGAGCGCGGAAATTCGGCTTGACGCCGGTCAGCCGATTGGCGCTGCTGTCTTGTTAGGCGAATATCGCGGGGAGGTCCGCCGAGATGACCGGTCAAACAGCGGCCCGCGTTCCCGACGGCACGGTCGGCGCGCAGGCCGCCGGCCCGAGCTTTGAATTCGGGCGCCCATTGCCGCCGGCTCTACTGTACCGCCGCTGCGACCCGGCGGAACTCCCCTTCGCCCTTTGCAGCGAGCTGGAAGAGGCGCCCGATCTGATCGGTCAGGAGCGCGCGGTCGAGGCCATCCGGTTCGCCATGCGAATGCAGCGCAAGGGCTACAATGTCTATGCGCTCGGACCTACCGGCTCCGGCCGGCACGCGCTGGTCGAAAATCTGCTGAGGCAGCAGGCCGAGGGCGAGCCGACGCCGCCCGACTGGTGCTACGTCAACAACTTTGTTGATCCGCAAAAGCCGTATTGCCTGCAGCTGCCGCCGGGGCGTGGCGCCGGGCTGGCGGCGGCGATGAAGCGGCTGGTCGAGGAGCTTCGCGGCGCTTTGCCCGCGGCTTTCGAGCGCGATGAATACCGCTCGCGACGGGAGGTCATCGACCAGCAGTTCAAACAACGCAACGAAGCGGCGTTCGGGGCACTCCAAAAACGCGCCCAGCAGAAAGGCATCGCGCTATTGCGCACGCCGATGGGTCTGGCGCTGGCGCCGGTGCGCGACGGCAAGGTGCTGGAGCCCGACGCCTTCGAAGCCCTCCCGGCCAGGCGAGCGCGAGTCGGTCCAGCACGAAATCGAAGCGACCCAAAGCGAACTCGAGGCAATCATGCGGCAGGTGCCGCAATGGGAGCGCGAGCATCGCGATGCCATGCGCGACCTCAGCCGCGAAACCACCGGCTTCGCGATCGTGCATCTGATGGGAGAGGTCCGCGCCACCTATGCGGATTTGCCCGAGGTCGCAAAATACCTCGACGCTGTCGAAGCGGACGTCAAGGAAAACGCCGACGACTTTCTCGCTCCGCCGGCGCCGACGGCCGACGCTACGGGTTCCGCGCCTGTCCCGGCGTCGATATCGGCAGCGATCGAGGAATCGCGCTTTCGGCGCTATGGGGTCAACCTGTTGGTCGACAATGGCGGCCAGCGCGGCGCGCCGGTGATCTACGAGGATAACCCGAACCACCAGACCCTCGTCGGCCGGGTCGAACACCTTGCGCGCTTTGGCGCCCTGGTCACCGACTTCAACCTGCTGACCCCGGGCGCCCTGCACCGGGCCAATGGCGGCTATTTGATCCTCGACGCGCAAAAGCTGCTGACCGGCAATTTCGGCTGGCCCTCCCTAAAGCGGGCGCTCAGCGCCGGCCAGATCCGGATCGAGACCCTCGAACAATTGATGAGCGTGGCGAGCACCGTTTCGCTCGCACCCGAACCGATCCCGCTCGACGTCAAAGTCGTCCTGGTGGGTCCCGCGACGCTTTACTATCTGCTCAGCGCCAATGACGAGGAATTCGCCGAGCTGTTCAAGATCGAAGCCGATTTCGAGGACCGGATCGAGCGCACGCCTGAAACGACTTTGTTGTATGCCCGGCTCGTCTGCACCATCGGCAGTCGCGAGAAACTGCGGCCTCTCGACCGCGACGGAGTGGCCCGCGTCATCGAGCAGGCGTCCCGGCTCGCAGCTGATTCGGGAAAATTGTCGACCGGTATGCGTGCGTTCGTGGATCTCTTGCAGGAAGCCGACCAGATCGCAGCCGACAGCGGGAAAGACGTGGTCGGCGAGGCCGAGGTGCAGGCGGCGATCGACGCGCAATTCCGCCGCGGCGACCGCATCTACCGTCGCCTGCAGGAAGAGATCGGCCGCAAGACAATCCATATCGAGACCGATGGCGCTCAAATCGGTCAGGTGAACGGGCTTTCCGTGATCAGCCTCGGCGAACTCGCCTTTGGCACCCCGACCCGGATTACGGCGCAAGTGCGGCTCGGCCGCGGCGAAGTCGTCGATATCGAACGCGAGGTGGCGCTGGGTGGGCCGCTCCATTCAAAGGGGGTCCTGATCCTCGGCGGCTTTCTCGGCGGCCGTTTCGGCAAGAGCCGGCCCCTGTCGCTCAATGCCAGCCTGGTTTTCGAGCAGTCCTATGGCGGCGTCGACGGCGACAGCGCCTCGGGTGCCGAATTGTTTGCCTTGCTCTCGGCACTGGCCGAGGCGCCGATCACGCAATCCTTCGCGGTCACCGGCTCGGTCGATCAGCGCGGCCAGATCCAGGCGATCGGTGGCGTCAACGAAAAGATCGAGGGCTTTTTCGACAGCTGCCGGATCACCGGCTTTACCGGTCATCAGGGCGTGATCATCCCGGCGAGCAACGTCAAACACCTGATGCTGCGCCATGACGTCGTGGCGGCAGTCGCCGAAGGCCGGTTCGCGATCTATCCGATCGACACCGTCGACCAGGGATTGGAGCTGCTGACCGGGATCCCCGCGGGAAAGCTTGACGGTGACGGAAATTATCCGGCCGGAACGCTCAATTATCGGATCGCCGCGCGTCTCGATGCCTTTGCCGCGAAGGCGGTCGAGCTTGCCCGTGCCATCTCTCCGTTGGGATCACGCCCGTGACTGCCGCGATCGAGCGTGTCGTCGTTCCGCTCGACGCCGCCTCCGAGAACCGCGCCGCGATCGATACGGCGGCGCGGCTGGCGGCTCGCGCAAAGGCGCCTCTCCATGGCATTTTCGTCGAGGACGAGGATCTGTTGCGCCTGGCGAGCCTGCCGTTCGCCCGCCAGATCACGCTCGGAGCTGGCGCTGAGCCATTCACGGCCGAACAGGTCGAGTTGCACCTGCAGGCCGCTGCCGAGCGGGCCCGGCAGGATCTCGGCGCGGCCGCGAAACGGCACGCAGTCGACTGCTCGTTCGAAATTGTGCGGGGCGCCTCGGAAATTGTCTTGTCCGGCGTGACCGAGCGCGATCTTGTCGTCGCCGGCGCGCTGACCCGGCCGATTGCCGGCGATTTTCGCGTCGAATGCCGATGGTGGTCCTCGATCGAGGTCGCGACGGGCCCGTTTCTTCTGACCCGGGGGGGCTGGAACGGGGTCGGCTCGGTGGTCATGTTGCTGCACGACCGCGGCCCTGCATCGGTCCGGCTGCTCGAAGCGGCAGCGCAGGCCGCCGAGGCCCGGGAAGGCGCACTGACGGTGATCTCCCCGCCCGCCGTTGTCGGCGCCAACGGCTTCGAGACCTGGATCGCGGAGCGGCTCGCCGCCTTTTCAGTCCGGGCTCAGATCGAGGTCGCGCAAGCCGAACCTGCCGCCCTGCACCGGCAGATCGGTGAACTCGGCTGCCGCTTGTTGGCCGTCGACGCCGGCCGAAGCGAAGGCCATTCCGGCCGGCTACGGGAGTTTTTCGAGAGCTTTGCTTGCGACATCCTGTTCGTCCGCTGAAATCCCCAGGGGAGCAGAACATTCCGCGTTGCGCGGATGCGATAACGGCCGCGGCGGAACCGCCGCACAAAGGGCCATTTTAAGCTGTAAGATCTGCACCGCTGGATTTTGCCTATCGCATCTCGGGGGGCGATGAGATAAGTCTCGCTCTGTTTTTGTTGTGGTGCTCCGCCTGTCGCGGGCGATTTGGGTCGGCAAGCTGGTCGAGTATTACCCTTGCCTTTAGACATTGCCCGCGGTATTTCCGAGCGCGGATGCCAATTTCACGAATACCGAAAACGGCTTTCCAGAATGGAGTTTATGCGACTTGCGACAGGGATTGGCGCGGGCGCAGAAACACAAGATGTTGATCAATCCTTAGTGCACATGGTGTAGACGTTAACCGCCCATTTTTGCACCTCATCGGCAAGCTGTTCGCAATTTGAACAGGGATCGATTCCGAAGAACGCATAGGCTGTCCTCATGTTTTCGGACGGCGAACGACAGATACCGACCTTCTCAACGATCCGGCGCGTTTTCCGAGCCTGTTTGATTTTCCCCCGGATTTCCTTTGGGTATTGCTTAGGGTCAAGCTTTTCGTCACTCCATTCTTCGGAACCCCATGTGTCATTATGTTTGTAGTAATTGGCAACCGCCCAGATCAATTGTACTAAATTGTAACCAGTGTCTTTGTACGCGTCTCCCCATTTACGGACATCATGACATTTATGTTTTATCACCTCATGAAAACCGTTCGCCGCCGACATCACGCGTGCGATCTTCACCTGCAATAATACAAACGATATGCCCAGATCACTCCTCTAAATATGCCCTCTCTTCGTCTATCATACCTTCCGGCATGTCGGAGAATGCGTGTTCCGAGGCACAGATCACCTTCGCAGTCTCTCCAAAAATGCGTCGAAATCGTTCATCATCGACATCGTATTGAAGTATCCGGAGAGCTAGCTTCCGTCGGTTCTCCGAAGTTACGCCGTATCCCTTATAAATTCGTGTCTTCATCATCTTCCCTCACGATATTTTGAGCACCTTAAAGGCATACCAGTCAGATCGTTTGTTATGTATGACGTCCTCCAGCACCAACGTAGCTAAAGCATTAGGCGATGGCACTATACAGTCTGGCACCGTGATCTTCTGCAATTGCAAGTCAAAGTCCTCTCGCGGTGGGCCCGGCAGCAGGCCCAGACGGGTAATTTGGTCACGCAAAAAGACATCTTCGCATGTATGAGCGTTTTCGTAGGTGCGAAGGTAAATTAAGTTGCCGTCTAGTAATATAGCCCCGTAGATATAATGGGGTTTGTCGGTACCTAATTTCACGGGGTCAGATGTTTGCACTACGTAGATTGTGCTAGTTAATTGTTTTAGGCGAAAGTGCGAATTGCCAAATCCGAGCCGGGGATTTTTTGATTGAAATAAATACCCATCGGGCTCAGTAGTGATAGAAGCCGCGGGGCCGGCCTGCCATTCCCGAGTTACGTTGTCGTAGCCGCCCTGTTGTAACAAAGTCCAACTGGAAAAGGGACGGTCACTTGTTGTGATAAAGGGGCGATCGCTTATTAGACAGCTCGTGAGAGAGATGCCAAACAATAGGAAAATCACTGGTAGAAAAATGCCTTTGGCGACCGCCATAGCCCGCCCTTTGTATTTCAGGACGCGGATCATAAAATCTGAGCGAGAGTAGCATAAGGTGTGGGGACACGACAAGTAAGAGGCATGGTGAGGCCTGCAACAAGAGTTTCCAGAAGACCGGTTATGCGCCAAGCGTCCGTGGGCGCGCCAGCTACCCCCTTTCGCCCCGTCGCAAGCCTATTTAACCGACCACGTCGCCGCGCCTGTAGGTCCTCAATAGCCCACCTGGTCCCCGCCCATTGGTGCTGTCCCTCGTGATCGCCGCGGTCGAGCATTAGGTCGGCGCGCTCCGCTGCTTCAAGCTCGGCGTTGGCACCGTGCTTTCGGATCAGCAGGTTGGCGGCGCGCCAGATATCGACATCAGAAACCCATCGCCACGCCCGATCGGCGCACCATATCACGCGATTATGCCGACGCTCGACCTTACCGATGACGAGAAGCTTGCGCTGGTGGCCCATCTCAGGCACGCGCTCGAATATGATCTCTTCCCGTATGCGCCCCGCGGCTCGATCCGTTTGAGCGAGCGTCGCGGTCGATCAAGTGTTTGGCCGTGATTATCAAGCGGGCGCCGTGGCAATGCCCTACATTCTCGGCATGGGCAAACCGCAGCACGCTCCAGCTAACAATCTTCGCGCCAGCCCTATTACTGGCCGTGTTGCTCGCCGGATGCCAGACGTCAACTCCGCAACAGCAATTTGAGTATAGCGGCACCCCATCGACAGCGGCCTCGTTCGATTTCAGACAGTGCGGCGTGTGGCGAGCGGTGCTCAAAGATCCCCATTGGTACGGGGACGCGACGGTGCTTCAGCACGCCTCCGAGATCGTCAGCCGTTGCGGCATGCAGAATGGCGCCTCCTCGGAACCCCCACCCGCGTCATTCGCAACGCCCCCTTCCGCCTCGACATCTTCAGACGAAATCCCCATTGAGAGAAGCGGGGGCGCTTATGTGGTCCCCGTTCGCATCAATCAGACAATTACTCTTCCGTTCATTCTAGATCCCGGTGCCGAAGAGCTAGTCATACCAGTTGATGTTGCATTAACGTTGATGCGTGCGGGTGCGTTAACGCGGTCTGATTTCATAGGTAAGGCTCGGTACACTATGGCCAATGGTTCGGAGGCAGTCCAAGAGCGTGTGGTTATCCACGAGGTGCAGGTTGGCAATCACACGGCAACCGATGTTACCGCGACTGTCAGTCCTGTCGCCGGTAGCCCACTCCTCGGTGAGAGCTTCCTTTCTAAGTTCGGAACGGTGACGATCGACTATAATCGACTTGTTCTGATCTTATCACACTGAGGATAAAGCCGTCTGGCTACGATGAAACGAACGCCCAGCCCGGCCGACGCCGATGACGCTCGGCAACGCCGCTGCCGCCCACGTGCGGCTGATCGTCTGGTGTCTGGATTGCCGCCATCAGGTCGAGCCCGACCCGGCAGAGATGGCCGAGCGCTATGGCGCGGAGATGGCCGTCCCGGATTGGCACGCGCGGCTTGTTTGCTCACACTGCGGGAGCCGAAGGGTGGATATGGTCGTTAGCGGAACCGTCGTACAAAAGGCCATTTTGGGCTGTAAGATCGGCGCAGCTGGATTTCTGCATATCGCATTTCGGGGGGCGACGGGATGAGTCTCGCTCTGTTTTTGTTGTGGTGCTCCGCCTGTCGCGGGCGATTTGGTGCCCCGATGTTCATTCCCGATAATTCCCGGTTCGGCGAATTTAATTCCCGGTTCGGGCGGGAAAATTCCCGTTTAGTTTGCTACGGGAATTCGCTCTTAACATATTGGTCCAGTTTATATTTTTATCGCCGAAAAGCGCCCGGAACGGCAAATCGGCGAGAATTCCCGGTTATTTTCCCGGTTCGCGGGAATTCCGCGGCACGGCCGACGGCACTAGACTAAACACAGCGGAGACTTCGACATGTCCTACGCCGCCCCGCTCGCCGATATGCGCTTTGTACTCGACGAGGTCGCAGGGATCGACGAAGTGGCGTCGCTGCCCGGCTACGAGGCGGCTTCCGCGGATCTCGTCGCCGCGATCCTTGGCCAAGCTGCAAAGCTCGCCGAAACTGTGCTGGCGCCGCTGAACCAGCCGGCAGACCGTATCGGCAGCGTTCTCGAAAACGGTGTCGTGCGCACCCCGCCGGGGTTTCACGAGGCCTATGCCCACTATGTCGAGGGCGGTTGGAACGGGCTCACCGGCGACCCCGAATATGACGGGCAGGGGCTGCCCTTCGCTCTAGCGGCGCCGGTGAGCGAGATGTGGAACTCAGCCTGCATGGGTTTCGCGTTGTGCCCGCTGCTCAACATGGCGGCGATCGAATTGCTGCAGGCCTATGGTTCTGAAGAGCAGAAACGGCGTTATCTGGGGAAGCTCGTGTCGGGCGAGTGGACCGGCACGATGAACCTGACCGAGCCGCAGGCCGGATCGGATCTCGGCGCGCTGACGACCCGCGCAGTGGCGTCGGGAGATCATTACCGGGTAACCGGCCAGAAGATCTTCATCACCTATGGCGACCACGACCTGGCGCCCAACATCGTCCACGCCGTGCTGGCGCGCACCCCCGGGGCACCGCCGGGATCGCGGGGGCTGTCGCTGTTTCTCGTGCCGAAATTTCTGCTTGATGACGAGGGCCGGCCCGGACAGCGCAACGCGGTCCGCACCCTGAGCCTCGAGCACAAGCTCGGCATCCACGCCTCGCCGACCTGCGTCCTTGCCTATGAAGACGCGGTCGGCTGGAGGATCGGCGAGGAAAATCGCGGCCTCGAATACATGTTCACGATGATGAACAATGCCCGGCTGAACATCGGGATGCAGGGCGTTGCGATCTCCGAACGCGCCTATCAGCAGGCCCGCGACTTTGCCCGGATACGGGTGCAGGGCCAGCCGCTCGGCGCTGCGGCCAATGCCGGAGCATCGCCGATCATCCACCATCCCGATGTGCGTCGGATGCTGCTGTGGATGCGCGCCGCGACCGAGGCGATGCGCTCGCTCGCTTATTACGCCGCGGCGATGATCGATCGTGCTCGCCGCGATCCCGGCAAGGCCGAGCGGTTCCGGGCGCAACGCCGGGCCGATTTGTTGATCCCGGTGGTCAAGGCGTGGTGCACCGATCTCGGCGTCGCCGTCGCCTCGACCGGGATCCAGGTGCATGGCGGCATGGGCTACATCGAAGAGACGGGTGCGGCGCAATATCTGCGCGATGCCCGGATCGCGCCGATCTACGAGGGCACAAACGGCATCCAGGCGGGCGACCTCGTCGGCCGCAAGCTCGCCCGCGATCGGGGCGAGGCGGCACAAGCGCTGTTCGGCTGAAATCGGCGCAACTCTGGCCGTTCTCGAACGGGCGGATGGCGGCGACATTGTCGCGATTGGCGAAGCGCTGCGCGCCGGGCTGGCGGCACTCGAAGCCGCGACCACCCGGCTCGTCGATAGCGAACCCGCGGCGGCGGCAACGGGTTCGGCGCCCTATCTCCAACTGTTCGGGATCGTTTGCGCCGGCTGGCTGATGGCGCGTCAGGCGCTCGCCGCCGACCGCCTTATGGCCGCAGGCGAAGGCGATCCCGCCTTCCTCCGCGCCAAGATTGCAACCGCACGGTTCTATGCCGAGCATTTCCTGGCGCTGGCGCCGGGCCATCTTCCCGCTATCCTCGGCGCCGCCACGGTGCTCGGCTTCGATCCGGACCAGTTTTGAATAGCCGGTGCCCGCCCTCTCAGCGACCTCCCCACGGGTGGATGATGTCCGGCTCGGCATCGTCTACATGGTCGCGTCGGTATTTCTGTTCTCGTTCCAGAATGCGATCGGCAAATGGCTGGCGCAGAGTTATCCGATCCCGATGCTGGTGTTTTTCCGCAGCGCTGTTGCCTTGGCGCCGTCGTACATGCTGGTCATGCGGGCGGGTGGAGTCAGGGTGTTGCGCACTAACCGGCTCCGTGCCCCTGTCTGTATAGTGCTGCGCAGTTGGAGGATAGGGCAGTCAGGGACGATGGGCTCGGCCGTACCTCGCGAACACCGCGTTAAAGTCGGCGACGGCAGCGCGGGGGCCGGCGGAATAGGACCAGATCGCGCCGATGACGGCGAGAAAATCGGCGCCGGCTTCGACCAGGGGTCCGCAATTTTGCTGGGTGATGCCACCGATCGCGCAGCACGGCACGACCGTCGTCTCGCTCCAGTCGCGCAGCACCTCGGGATCGGCGCGATGCTTGGTGGCGGTCTTGGTCATGCTCGGGAAAAACGCGCCGAACGCAACATAATCGGCGCCGGCCTCGGCGGCGGTAATGGCGCCGTCGCGGCTGGCGCCGCAGGTCACCCCGACGATCCGGTCCAGGCCAAGCAGGCGCCGCGCCTCGGAATAAGGCATGTCCTCCTCGCCGACATGGACGCCGTCACAGTCGAGCTCCGCGGCGAGGTCAGGCCGATCATTCATGATGAAAGCGACGCCGCGCGCCTGCGCGATCGGCTTCAGCACCGCGGTCGCCCGGCGCACCGCGGCATCGTCGACCTCCTTGAGCCGCAATTGCAGGCAGGCGACATCGCCGCCCGAGAGCGCCTCTTCGAGGTCCTTCGCGAACCGGTCGGGATCGAGCGCCGGCGGCGTAATCAAATAGAGCCGGGTGGTCGCCGGCATCTCGCCTTTCGGTGTCATCAATCCTTGCCGAGATAGATCTTCGGTGAGGGACATCGACGCATTCCTTCCGTGCGGCGTATGACGGTCTAGTTTACCAGAATCAGCGAGCCGAGGCGAGCAGATCGCCGGATTTATCGAACCTGTCGGGCGCGGTCCCTGCTATAGTCTTCTCGACGCAGTCCTCCACGATCACAGAAAATGGAAAGGGGGAAATGATGGATCCCGTCGTCGGCACCGGCAAATACACTTACAACGTCAACGAGAACTGGATGCGCCCGCCGGCCAATGTAGAGGTCAGGGCGTGCGCGGTTTCAGTTGATTCTCAGGACCGGGTCTATTGCTTCAACCGAAACGCCGAGCATCCGGTGGTTATCTTCGACCGGAACGGCAACTTCCTGTCGTCATGGGGCGCAGGGTTGTTTTCGTTTCCCCATGCGATCCGCATCGACGAGAACGATTTCGTCTGGCTCACCGACGAGTACCACGGCCAGTTCATGAAATTCACCACCGATGGCAAGCTGTTGCAGACCATCGGCGTCAAAGGCGAGCGCTCCGACACCGGCGTGCCGCCGGACCAGTTCAGTTCGGCCGCTTATAAGCAGGTGACGCATGGCGGCGACCCGTTCAACCTCCCGACCGACATCGCCTTTGCGCCGAGCGGCGAGATGTTCATGAGCGACGGCTACGGCAACGCGCGCGTCCATAAATTCGGCGCCGATGGAAAATATCTGTTTTCCTGGGGCGAGCCGGGCACTGCGCCGGGGCAATTCAACCTGCCGCACGGAGTATGGATCGACCGGCGCGGGCGTCTGCTGGTAGCCGATCGCGAAAACGATCGGGTGCAGGTCTTCGACCAGAACGGCAAATTGCTGACCGTGTGGCCGACCGAACTGATTGGCCCGGCGTTCTTCTATGTCGATAACGAGGACACCGTTTACATCCCCGAGCACAATGGCGGCATGATCAGCATCCTGACCCTCGACGGTGAGCGACTGGCGCGCTGGGGCGACGGCCCGGTCAATCGCTCCTGCCACGGGATCTGGTGCGACTCGCACAAGGATCTTTACGTCGTGCAGCCGGGCGAATGGGGCCGTGTTCGCCGTGTGGTGAAGTACACCCGGCAATAGACGCCGGCCTGGGCGCCCCTAGCCTGATTTTGTGCCGGTCGGTGCGAGACCGCGGCGGCCGATAAATCTTAGCCGAGCCAGGGGGTCCCCCAGCGGTCGGCATGGCTGACCTCCGCCGGCGGACGCCGGGTCAGCGGGCCGAACTTGTCGAGGGGCCAGCCGATCGGCATCAGCGCGAAGGTCGCGACATCGTCGGGAATGCCGAGGACGGCCTTGACCTCGCCCTCGCAGCGGATGTGGTTGGTGGTGATCACGGTGCCGAGACCGAGGGCGCGGCAGGCGAGCAGGATATTCTGCACGGCAGGGTAGATGCTGGCGCCGCGAATGCGGTCGACATAAGCCAGTTCGTTTGCGTAATCGGCGGCGATGTCGGGCGGCAGCGACTCGCGCGGCGGCACTACCGGGAGGCGCTGGCACGGGACGAGGAGCACCGGAGCCTCGCCGATGTGCTCCCATAGATGCCCGCCGGCTCCGAGCATCCGAGCGAATTGCTGCTCGGTGAGATGTGGCCCGGCCGACCGCGCGCCGCATACATGGCTGCGGCGATGTCGGAGGCCTTGCGGTAGATGACGCCGAGCTTGCGCCGCTGTTCGGGATCGCGAACCACGACAAAGGCCCAGTTTTGCGCATTGCCGGCAGACGGGCGCGCGGATCGCGGCATCGAGGATTTTGGTGATCAGCGCCTCGGGAACGGGGTCGGGTTTGAGGCGGCGCAACGAGCGCGCCGAATAGATCGCCTCGAACAATCCGATCTCCGGCATAGGTCAGCCTGATCGAAAGAAAGCCGGCGGCGCCTGGACGATCGGAGCCGCCGCGTCGAAAATCTCTCGGCGGTCGCCGGAACGCGGCGGATAGATGCGCTGACGGTTGATCGTCTCTTTGGTGCGCTTGGCGGCAGCCCCTGTGGTCGCGACGCGGCGATCCCAGCCCTCCGTGCAGACCGCTCCCCAAGGCCCGAGGTCGAGGATCGTCGTGTACCAGTCGATGTTGAGCGGCAGCATCGGCAGGCCCAGCAAGTCGCAGACGACATTGTGCCCGGCGAAGCGGCCCATCGGCCGACCGTGCTGGCACGACATCACGCAGGAATGGCTGCCGTCGATCGCAAACCAGGCGGCGTCGCCGGTCGCAAATTCGGCCGGCATGTCCTTAACCTTGAGAAAGGGATCGACCGGAACGCGGCCGAACCGATCGCGCTCCACCGGGAAGAGGCTGGTCAGCGGATGCGACTGCATCCCGGCGCACCAGACGATTGTCGCGGCGGCGATGCGCTCGCCCGAGGTCAAGGTCGCGCCGGCTTCGTCGATCGCGGCGACCGAGACGCCGGGCCGGATCTCGATGCCGAGCGCCGTGAGCGCCTCGTCGATGATGGCGCGCGCCGCCTCGCCCATATCGGAGCCGATCCACGGTTGCCGGTCTGCAATGATCACGCGCGGCGTGCCCGGCGCACGCCCGAGAGCCGCGCGCAATTTCCCAGGCATCTCGGTCGCGACCTCGATGCCGGTCAGGCCGCCGCCGATGATCAGCGCGGTCCACTGCCCGGGAGATGGCGCTCGCGCCGGCAACGCCGCGATATGGGCGTTGAGCCGGCAGCCGGCGTCGTAGGTGTCGACATCGAAGGCGTGAGTATCGAGGCCCGGGATCGGGGGACGGGCGAGCCTGCTGCCGAGGGCGAAGACCAGCCGGTCATAGGGCAAGAGACTTCGGCGCGCTCGGTCCCGAACATGCGACCTGCCGGTTTGCGAAGTCGATGCCGGTTACCTCGGCCTCAACGCGCTTGACGCCGATCGGGCCCAGAACCTCGTCGAGTGGAACCCTTGTTGCGTCGAGATCGACCTCGTAGTTGCGCACGCGGATCGAATGCCATGGGCTGCGGTCGACGAGCGTGATCTCGACCCGGTCGGGTCCGATGCCGAGCTCATCGAGTTTGCGGGCGGCGCCGATCGCGGCCCACAGGCCAGCAAAGCCAGCCCCCAGGACGACGATTTGCTGCATTAGGGCCGCTGCGGCCAGGGGCCGCGTCAGACCCGTTTGAGCACCGCGGCGATGCCTTGGCCGACGCCGACGCACATCGTCACCAACGCATAGCGGCCGCCGGTGCGCTGCAATTGGCGCGCAGCGGTCAGCGCGATGCGCGGACCCGAGGCGCCGAGCGGATGGCCGACCGCAATCGCACCGCCGTTCTGGTTGACCCGGCTGTCGTCAAACGGCAGGTCGAGCCCGCGCAGGCAGGCCAGCACCTGGGCGGCGAAGGCCTCGTTGATCTCGATCACGTCGATGTCGGAGAGGCTGAGCCCGGCGCGAGCCAGCGCCTTTTTCGAGGCCTCGACCGGGCCGATCCCCATGATCCGCGGCGGGACCCCGGCGACGCCGCTGGCAACGACGCGGGCAAGCGGTTCGGCCCCGGCCGCGTCGCCGGCCTTGCGGCTGGCGACGATCATTGCCACCGCCCCGTCATTGATGCCCGAGGCATTGCCGGCGGTCGTCACCCCGCCCTCCTGCAACGGCCGCAATCGGCGAGTGCGGCGAGATCGGTCTGCGGGCGCGGATGCTCGTCGTCGGCAACCTTGACCGGCCCGGCGCGGCCGCCCGGCACCTCGACGGCGAGGATCTCGCCCTCGAAGAAGCCGTCGGCCTTGCCGACCGCGTATTTGCGCTGCGACCCCGCGGCGAACACATCGCAAGCCTCGCGGGTGATCTGATAGTCGCGGGCCAGATTGTCCGCGGTTTCGGGCATCGTGTCGGCGCCAAACTGACGCTCGATCTTCGGGTTCGGAAAGCGCGCGCCGATCGTCGAGTTGAAGACGCGGCCGTCGCGACCGAAGGCGCTCTCCGCCTTGTTCATCACGTAAGGCGCGCGGCTCATGCTCTCGACGCCGCCGGCGATGAAGGCCTCACCCTCGCCGCAGGTGATCGCCTGCGCCGCCATGACGATGGCGTTGAGCCCGCTGCCGCAATTGCGCTGCAAGACCGAGCCCGCCACCTCGATCGGCAAGCCGGCGAGCAACCCCGCGTGACGCCCGACGCAGCGGCTATCTTCCCCGGCCTGGTTGGCGCAGCCGACGACGACATCCTCGATCTTGGCTGGGTCGAACGGGCTCTGCTCGACGACCGCCGAGATCACCGAGGCCAGCATGTCGTCGGGCCGCATTCGGGCGAGCGCGCCGGCATGGCGGCCAAAGGGTGTGCGCAAAGCATTATAGATGTAGGCGTCGAGCATGGCGGGTTCCTCCTCGCCGCATCTCCGCGCGCCGGCCGGCCGCTGTCAAGCCCCGCAATCGGCAGCCGTGACTCAGTGAATTTCGGTTCCCGACCCTTCTCGGCCACCCAGCCTTCGCGCTGGGAATGGCCCTCCTGCCGCATTTGGAAGGCCTGTTCCGGGTGGTCAGCGCATGGTACGACGGCTCAACATCGACGGCGATGGTCAAGGAGATTTGATATGGAAGACCGAGAGATTCGAGCGGCTCTGGATCGCCATTGGGCCGCCTCCGATGCGAACGACTTCGAGGAGGAGCACCAGATCTACCGAGAGGACGCGGTGCTCGAATATCCGCAATCAGGCGAGCGCATTCGCGGCCGGCGGAAGATCCAGTCGTCTCGCGCCGCGCAGCCGAACCTGAAACGCTTCACAGTGCGGCGGATACTCGGCACGGGCGACCTCTGGGTCACTGAATTTGTCCTAACCTATGACGGGCGGCCGTCCTACACCGTGAGCATCATGGAGTTCCTCGATGGGAAGGTGGCCCGCGAGACTCAGTATTTCGGCGATCCGTTCGAGCCGGGGCCTTCGCGCGCGCAATGGGTCGAGCGGATGCCCTGAAACCTGGCCGCCGTAAGGATGACCGCTGTCCACCTGGTTGCGGAAACTCAATCCGGGGCGCTACCCAATCGGCGTTCCCGCCCGAGCGCTTCCAACTTTTCGTCGAGCCGTAATTTTCGATTATACTGTTAGCGGGTATTGGACGAGTTGCCCCGCATGCAGCACGATCACTCCTCCCACGGGCATTCCTCGCATAGCCATGGCCGGCCGGATTACGGGCGGGCTTTCGCGATCGGGATCGCCCTCAATGTCGCCTATGTGTTGATCGAGGCGGCGGCCGGGGTCGTTTCCGGGTCATTGGCGTTGCTCGCCGATGCCGGGCACAACCTCGGCGACGTGCTCAGCCTCGCCTTGGCCTGGGGTGCGGCGATGCTGAGCCAGCGCCAGCCCAGCGGTCGGTTCACCTATGGGCTGCGCTCGAGCTCGATCCTCGCCGCACTCGCCAACGCCGTCATTTTGCTGGTGGTCACCGGCGGCATCGCCTGGGAGGCGGTACTGCGTTTTGCCGATCCGGTCCCGGTCGCGAGCGGGATCATGATCGGGGTCGCCGCGGTCGGGATCGTGGTCAATGGCGGGACGGCGCTACTTTTCGCTTCGGGCCGCGCGCGCGACCTCAACGTCAAGAGCGCCTTTCTGCATATGGCCGCCGATACGCTGGTCACGGCCGGCGTCGTCGCCGCCGGGATCGCGATCGGGTTGACCGGTTGGCTGTGGCTCGATCCCGCGGGCAGCCTCGCGGTTTCAGTGATCATTGTCATCGGCAGCTGGGGACTGCTGAGAAGCGCCATCGGCCTCGCCCTCGACGCGGTGCCGGAAGGGCTCGACGCAGATGCCGTGCGCGCATGCCTTGCGACGTTGCCTGGGGTCACCGCGTTGCACGACCTGCATATTTGGGGCATGAGCACGACCGAGACCGCGCTGACCTGCCATCTGGTGATGCCGGACGGCCATCCCGGCGACGCAGCGCTCAACGCGATGACGCACGAGCTTCACGACCGCTTCGGCATCGCCCATGCGACGCTTCAGATCGAGCTTGCCGACACCGACGAGATTTGTGCGCTGACCCCGGAGCACGTCGTCTGAGACCGTTGCCCTGTTGTCGTGCCGGGGCTAGCTTCGGGGCCAGTGTTTTATCGGGAGGAGAGAATGCGCGAACGGGCCTTTGTCCGCGAAGTGGGCTTGCGCGACGGGCTGCAGAGCCTCGCCGAGATAATGCCGACTGACCAGAAGATCGCCTGGATCGATGCCGAGCACTTTGCCGGCGTGCGCGAGATTGAGGTCAGCTCGTTCGTCCCGCCGAAATTGCTGCCGCAACTCGCTGACGCAGAGGCGGTGGTGCGCCATGCACTGTCCTTGCCGGGGCTCACCGTGTCGGCGCTGATCCCGAACCTCAAGGGCGCCGAGCGTGGCTTGGCGCTCGGCGTGCACGAAATGAATTTCGTGCTGTCGGTCAGCGAAGGGCACAACCGCGCCAATGTCCGCCGCGGCACGGAAGAGTCGGTCGAGGATTTCCGCCGCGTCGTGGCGCTGTGCCACACCGCATCCGAGGGCAAGCGCCCCCGCCTGACCTGCGGACTCGCGACTGCTTTTGGCTGCACGATCGAGGGAGCGGTTGACGAAGAGCGGGTGCGCCGTATCGCGGTCGAGGTCGCCGAGGCCGGGGCCGATGCGATCATGCTCGCCGATACGGTCGGCTATGGCCAGCCAGCGGCAGTCGAACGTGTTTTCCGCCGGGTCATGGCCGATGTCGCCCCGCTGCCGGTCGGCGGCCATTTCCACGACACGCGCGGGCTCGGCCTCGCCAATGTGCTGGCGGCGCTCAACGCCGGCGCACGCGCCTTCGACGCCTCGCTGGGCGGGCTCGGCGGCTGCCCCTATGCGCCGGGCGCCACCGGCAACATCGTCATCGAAGATTTCGTGTTCATGCTCGAGGCGATGGGCTTCGAGACCGGGATCGATCTCGACCGGCTGGTCGAGGTGCGCGAGCTGGTGCATGGCGCATTGCCCGACGTCGTCCAATACGGCGCCATCGCCAAAGCCGGTCTGCCGAAGAATTTCCACGCGCTGCCGACCGCGCAAGCGGCGGAGTAAGCGGTGCGATGGCCGAGCAGTCGATTTCAGCCGAGCGCTTCGCGGTGCTGGTCGAGCGCGCGGGGTTGAAGCTCACACCGGAGCAGTTCGAGGAATTGCGCCAGGCCTATCGCCAAGTCGAGCGCATGCAACGCTCGGTGCGGCGGCCGCGCGACCGGGCAGCCGAGCCCGCCCACATCTTCGTCCACCCGAGAGCGTGAGCGGCGGCGATGGATCCGACCCAACTGACTATCGCCGAGGCGAGCCGCGTTATCGCCGACGGCAGCCTTTCCCCCGTCGCGCTGACCGAGGCCTATCTCGAACGCATCGCGGCACTCGACGGCGAATTGCACAGCTATGTCCTGGTGTTGCGCGACCAAGCCCTCGCCGCCGCGCGCGATCTTGCCGCCGGCAGGCCGCGCGGTCCGCTGCACGGCATCCCGATCGGCCTCAAGGACATCTACAAGACGCGCGGGATCCGTACGACGGCGGGTTCGCGGCGCTATCTCGACCATGTGCCCGACGAGGACGCCGAAACCTGGGTGCGGCTGCGCGATGCCGGCGCGATCCTGCTCGGCAAGCAGGAGACGCATGAATTCGCGATCGGCGGCCCCGATTTCACCCTGCCGTTCGAGCCGGCGCGCAACCCGTGGAACACCGCGCATTATCCGGCAGGGTCGTCGAGCGGCTCGGCGGTCGCCGTCGCGGCCGGCCTTTGCGCCGCGGCGATGGGCTCGGATACAGGCGGCTCGATCCGTGGGCCCGCCGCCTATCAACGGCATTGTCGGGCTGAAGCCGACCTATGGAAGGGTCAGCCGGCGCGGCGTCTTTCCACTGTCCTATACGCTCGATCATTGCGGGCCGCTGACCCGCACCGTCGAGGATTGCGCGATCATGATGCAGGCCTTGGCCGGCTACGATCCCGCAGGACCCGGCCTCCGCCGATGTTCCGGTCCCGGACTACCGCGGCGGCGCTGACGACGCGCCTCGACGGGGCGAGGATCGGGGTCATCCGCCATTTCCACGAGCATGACGCGGTCGCCGATTTCGGGCCCGACAGCGCCCCGAGTGCGGCCTATACCGCGGCGTTCGACGCCGCCTGCCGGACCTTGGAGAGCCTCGGCGCCCGCCTTGTCGATCTGCAATTGTCGCCGCTGATCGACTATGTCGACGCCAACCGGCTGATCATGCTGGCCGAGGCTTATGCGCTGCACGAAAAGGATTTTCAGGAGCGCCCGCAGGATTTCGGCCACCACATGTTCGCGCGGATCGGGCTCGGCGCGTTTCTGAGCGCGGCCGATTATGTCGAAGCAATGCGGCAGCGGCGCGAATTGTGCGTCGAATTTGCCCGTGCGCTTGACGGCGTCGATGTTGCGGTCTCGGCCAACGCGACCGGCCCCGCGCCGCGGATCGACTCGGTCCCGACCTATTCGACCTTTGAGCGGGCGTCCTATACCGGCCCTACAATCTGACCGGCAGCCCCGCACTGTCGGTGCCGATCGGTTTCGAGGACGGGTTGCCGCTCGCCTTTCAGATTGCCGGCAAGCCGTTCGACGAAGCCGGCGTCATGCGCGTCGGCCACGCCTTTGAGCAGGCGACCGACTTTCACCGCCAGCGCCCGGCGATCGCGGCACCGCTGCCGTCACAGCGCTGAGGAGGTCATTATGGCCGATCCCGGTTTTATCCATCCTGAATTTCTGATCGATACTGAAACGCTCGGTCGCGAGCTGAGCGATCCCAATCTGCGTGTCTTCGACTGCACGACCAATCTGATACCCGACCCGAAGACGACCTACCAGGCGGTGCCGGCGCGCGCCGATTTCGAAAAGGGTCATATTCCCGGCGCGCAGTTCATCGACCTTCAGGCCGACCTTTCGGACAGCAGCCAGCGGTTGCGCTTCATGCTGCCTTCGGCTGAGGCCTTTGCCGCGGCGATGAGCCGGTTTGGTGTCAGCAACGGAACGCGGGTCGTGCTCTACAGCACCGCCAATCCGTGGTGGGCGACGCGGGTGTGGTGGCTGTTGCGCGTCTTTGGCTTCGACAACGCGGCGGTGCTCAACGGCGGCTGGCAGAAATGGAGCCGCGAGGGCCGCCCGGTCGAGACCGGCCCGGCGAAACCGCGTCCGCCCGGGCATTTCGTCGTCCGAGAGCTACGCCCGCTGATGGTCGGCAAGGATGAGGTTCTGCGCGCCATCGGCGACGGCGGCGTTTGCACGCTGAACGCGCTGGCGCCCGAGCAGCATGCCGGCTCCGGCGGCAACACCTATGGCCGGCCGGGCCGCATCAAGGGCAGCGTCAATCTGCCCGCCGCGCACCTGCTCGACCCGGCGACCAACGAGTTCCTGCCGGCAGACCGAATTGCGCCGGCGGTTCGAGGCGGTCGGCGCCTTCGACAAACGAGGTCATCACCTATTGCGGCGGCGGCATTGCCGCCAGCGCCGATGCGCTGGCGCTCGTCATGCTCGGCCATCCCGAACGTCAGGCTCTACGACGCCTCGATGAGCGAGTGGGCGGTCGACCCCTCTTTGCCGATGGAAACCGGCTGAGTCCGGGGGCATTGAGGCCGCGCATACGAGGTAAGGACACTACCATGACGCCGCAAGTGGGCGATGCGCCGTTGGTCGTAACCGACGTGCCCAGCCGCGAGGCCGAGGCGGTCATCCGCGACGGGCTCAGCACCTACAATTTCGAGAAGGCGGGTTACCGCGATCATCAGCCTCTGGCGATCTTGGTGTCCGATCCCGAAACCGGCGAGGTCGTCGGCGGGCTGCTCGGCAGCACCTCGTTCGGCCTTCTCCGGATCGATCGTTTTTTCCTGCCCGAAAGCCTGCGGAAGCAGGGGCTCGGCACCAGGATCATCAAGGCCGCAGAGGAGGAAGGAAGGCGGCGCGGCTGCGGCCGCGCATTGCTGACGACCCTTTCCTTCCAGGCGCCCGGTTTTTATAAACGTCACGGCTGGGAGGTGCTCGCCCAGCTCGACGGGGCTCCGCCCGCGCCGACCCGCTTTCTGATGACAAAGAAATTGACGGATCGATAGGCCGCTTGCCGTTGTTCGGGTTGAGGGCGCGCCGATCAGCGCTTGATCGCCGCCATGACCAGTTTCATGAACCCGTCCATCGCCGCCGGATCGGTCCAGCGCAAGACTGCGACGAGATCGTTCTCGGGATCGATCCAGGTCAGGTTGCCACCGGCGCCGCGGGCGTAATAGCTGCCGACCGAGGCATTCGCATAAAGACCGCGATCGGTGTTGAGCCACCACAGATAACCGTATTGCGGATGGAGCGGGCAAGGTTCGAGCATCCTCTCGATCCATGCTTCCGAGAGAATGCGGCGGCTGCCCCACATGCCCGCGGCGCAATAGCATCAGGCCGATCCGGGCTTGGTCGCGCGCGTTGATAAAGACCCCGCCGCCCCAATGACCGCCGCCCGAGACCGATTGCACCCGGCGCCCGTCGATCTCGACATAGGAATTGCGGTAACCGTGCCACTCCCAATCGGGCGAGGCGCCGATCGGATCCATGACCAGCTCGCGGAAAACTTCGGGTAATGGCCGGCGCCATAGCCGCATCAACGCGAGGCTGAGCCGATTGACCCGCACGTCGTTATATTCCCAGAAGCCGCCGGGCGGCTGGAGATCGCGGTGAGTTCCCTTTGGCGCCAGACTTGGCCGGCCCGCGGACGAGCGATTGCGGTCGATCAGATCCGGCTTGCCCCACAGCTCGCCCTCCCACTCCGAGGTCTGCTGCAGCAGCTGGTGCCAGGTGATCGCATCGTTATGCGGTGGGTCGAAGCCGCCATCATCGACGGTGCGCGAGACCTTGTCGTGCGGGTCGGCGATCAGCCCGCGATCCCAGGCGAGGCCGGCGAGGATCGAGAGATAGCTCTTGGCGACGCTGAACGTCATATCGACCCGGGTCGTATCACCCCACTCGGCGACGATATCGCCGACGCGCAGCAACACGCCGTTCGGTCCACCGCGGGGACGCACCGGCCCGAGCGTCTCGTTCCAAGGCGGTCGCTCGCTGAAATCGCTCGTCACCATCTCGGCCAGATCCCGCGTCCACGGCGTCTCGTGTTCGGCGGCGTGGCGAGCGGCGGCGGCAACCGCGGCGGCATCCAGCCCCAGTTCGGCGGGTGCGCGTCTTGGCCAATCGGCGGGATATGGCGGCAGGAAGTCGGTCATCGGCGGCACTCCATGGCCTATCGGGCTTGACTTTCGGGTAATTCGCACGACCTCGTAAGCGAGCAGCGCGGGATGTGCCGCCATTAGCTTGCAATTCGGCGGACGAGCTTTATAGAAAAGTCTCTCGTCCGCCTTCCGAGGTCGTCGATATGGGTTCGTTCAGCTTGATGCACTGGATGGTGGTCCTGGCCATTATCCTCATTCTGTTTGGCGCCGGGAAGCTGCCGCGAGTCATGGGCGACTTCGCCAAGGGCATCAAGGCTTTCAAGGCCGGCATGCGCGAGGAGGACGAACCCGAAACCGCGTCGGCGCCGGCGCAAGTGTCGCCGCCTGTTGCTGCGGCGAGTACAGCGGCGCCCGTCGGGACCGCTGATCGGCCGCACGACCACGTCTGATCCCCGCGGACAGCGGGAGAATGTCGGCCGCGGCGAGGCCGGATCGCTTTTCGCCGATTCCAAACGGCCGGGTGGAAGTCTTCACGCGCCCTGAACGTGGGCGAGGCGTGTTCGCGCGGGAACCCATCGTGGCCGGAACCGTGGTCGAGGCTGCGCCGGTAATTATTGTGCCGGCGACGGAATGTTGCCTCTTGGACCGCACGATCCTCTACAACTATTACTTTCACTGGGACGGCGACCCGGATGGCGAGGGGCGCGGCGCACTGGGTCTGGGACTGGTCAGCCTGTGCAACCATGCGAGCCGCCCGCGCGCCCGGGTCGACCGCAACTTTATCCGGCATACGCTCGACCTGATCGCGATCACCGACATCGAACCTGGCGAAGAGATCACGATCGACTATGGCTGCGAATTGTGGTTCGAGCCGCACGACTAGCCGGGCCCCCGGCTGATTGACCATGGCAGGACTGGCGTCATGCCCCGCCACAGGTTATGTCATCGCGCGAATAACAAGGGCATAAGCAACATGCGACGTTTCGAGGGCACCGAAAGTTATGTGGCGACGCCGGATTTGCAGGTCGCTGTCAATGCCGCGATCGCTCTCGAACGCCCGTTGCTGGTCAAAGGCGAGCCCGGCACCGGCAAAACCATTCTCGCCCACGAGATTGCCCGCGGCATCGGCAAGGATCTGATTACCTGGCACATCAAATCGACGACCAAGGCGCAGCAAGGGCTTTACGAATACGACGCGGTTTCGCGGCTGCGCGACGGCCAGCTCGGCGACGAGCGGGTCCACGACATCGCCAACTACATCGTGCCCGGCAAGCTGTGGGAAGCGTTCGAGGCCGATGAAGCTCCGGTGCTGCTGATTGACGAGATCGACAAGGCGGATATCGAGTTTCCCAACGACCTTTTGCTCGAACTCGACCGTATGGAGTTTTACGTTTACGAGACGCGGCGGACGATCCAGGCGCGCCAACGCCCGATTGTTATCATCACCTCGAACAACGAAAAGGAATTGCCGGACGCTTTTTTACGCCGCTGCTTTTTTCATTACATCCGCTTCCCCGACCACGAGACGATGCTGCAAATCGTCGACGTACACTTTCCCGATTTGAAGCACGAATTGCTGCACGAGGCGCTGACAATCTTTTTCGACATCCGCCAGGCGCCGGGATTGAAGAAGAAACCTTCGACCTCCGAGCTGCTCGATTGGATCAAGCTGCTGCTGGTCGAGGACATCTCGCCCGAGACCCTGCGCACCCGCGATCCGGCAAAGCTGATCCCGCCATTGCACGGCGCCCTCCTAAAGAACGAGGAGGATGTGCACCTGTTCGAGCGCCTGGCCTTTCTGCACCGGCGCGAACGCGGCTAAGCTGAGGCGGGTCCGCAAGTTGCGTTGACCTCGATGAACGATACCGCCCGGAACAGGCAGGTGAGCAGCATGCGCTTCGGCATCGGACAGCCCGTCACGCGCAAGGAGGACGGCCGGTTCCTCACGGGGCAAGGGCGTTACGTCGCGGACATCGATCTGGCTCCGCCAGAGTCTATGCGGTCTTTCTGTTTTCGCCGCATGCCCATGCGACGATCCGCTCCGTCGATAAGTCCGCCGCGGAGCAGGTGCCCGGTGTCTACTCGGTGCTTACCGGCGAGGACTGGGCGGCCGACGGGCTCGGCAGCCTCGATCCCGAGGCGATGCCCGAGGACATGGGCGGGCCCAAAGGCTACCGAACCAAGCGCACGCCGTTGGCGCAGGGCCGCGTGCGCTACGTCGGCGAGCGGGTCGCTGTCGTGATTGCAGCGACCGAAGCGATCGCGCGCGATGCGGCGGAGCTGGTCGCGGTCGATTACGAAATATTACCCGCCGCGGTGACCGTCGAAGCAGCGGTCCGTCCGGGAGCATCGTTGGTTCATGACGGCGTCCCCAACAACACCTCGTTCACGATGCGTCTGGGAAATGGCGATGCGGCCGACGCGGCCTTCGCCAGAGCGCATCACGTCACGCGGCTCTCGCTTTACAACAACCGCCTCACCGCGGTCACGATGGAGCCGCGCGGCTGCATCGCCGATTACGATCCGGGCACTCGCCGCTACCTGCTCTACTCCAGCACGCAGAATGTGCACGGCGTCCGCCAGACCCTGGCGCATCACATCCTGCATGTCCCGGAAAGCCGCATTCGCGTCGTCGCCGGCGATGTCGGCGGCGGCTTTGGCATGAAGGGCAACGTCTATCCCGAAGAGGCGATCCTCGTCTGGGCCGCGCGCCGGGTCGGCCGGCCCGTCAAATGGATCCCGACGCGTTCCGAGGCCTTGCTTGGCGATTATGCCGGGCGCGACCAGAGCGTCGCCGCCGAATTGGCGCTCGACGCCGGCGGCAAATTCCTGGCCTTGCGCTGGACCGGCTCGCACAATATCGGCGCCTATATCGAGGGCGCCGGCGCCATCCCGATCATCTTTTCGCTAAAGCTCGCCTCGACCGTCTACGACATCCCGGCGGTGTCGGTCACGAGCAGCCTCGTTTTCACCAATACCGCGCCGACCGTGCCCTATCGCGGCGCCGGCCGCCCCGAGGCCGTTTACATCATGGAGCGCCTCGTCGATCAGGCAGCGCGCGAGATGCACATCGATCCGGCGGAATTGCGCAATAGGAACCTGATCCGTTCCGACGCCTATCCCTATCAGACACGCACCGGCTGGATCTACGACACCGGGAACTACGCCGCAGCGATGGCCAAGTGCCAAGTCCTTGCCGATTGGGACGGCTACGCCGTTCGGCACGCCAACAGCAAAGCCGCCGGCAAACTACGCGGCCGCGGCATCACCTACTATGTCGACAATACCGGCGTCTTTAATGAGCGCATGGAAGTGCGCTTCGACCCGTCAGGCGAGTTGACGATCCTCGCCGGCACCCTGTCGCACGGGCAGGGGCACGAGACGACCTATGCCCAGATGGTGGGCGACTGGCTCGGTGTAGCCGAAGACAAGATCCACCTGGCTCAGGCCGACACCGACGAGGTCGCGATCGGCCGCGGCACCTATGCCTCGCGCAGCATGATGATCGGCGGCAGCGCCTTGCGCGCCGCCGCCGACGAGGTCATCGAGCGTGGCAAGCGCTTCGCCGCCCACTTCATGGAGGCCGACGCCGCCGACATCAGCTTTGCCGACGGCGCCTTCACGATTTCAGGCACCGACCGGTCTATGCCGATCGGGCAGGTGGCACAGATGTCGTTCATCCCGGTCGGCCTACCCTCGGCGCTCGGGGTCGGGTTGCAGGGAGCGGGCGCCTTCAACTCGGATCTCCCGAGTTTCCCCAATGGCTGCCATATCTGCGAGCTTGAGATCGACCCGCAGACCGGTGCGGCCGAACTCGACCGATACACTGTCGTTGACGATTGCGGCACAGTGATCAACCCGTTGTTGGCGAAGGGTCAGATTATGGGCGGCGTCGCCCAGGGCGCTGGCCAGGCACTGCTCGAAGATGTCGTCTACGACCGTGACAGCGGCCAGCTGTTGACCGGCACCTTGCTGGATTACGGCATTCCGCGCGCCGACACGGTGCCCTTGATCACAATTGATTTCAGCCCCGTCCCCAGCACGACCAATCCGCTCGGCGCCAAAGGGGTTGGCGAAGGCGGCACCGTCGCCAGCACGCCAACGGTGATGAACGCGATCCTCGACGCGCTCGCCCCGCTCGGTGTCCACGACCTGCCGATGCCGGCGACGCCCGAGCGGGTGTGGCGGGCGATCCGGCAGAGATCACGGCCGTAAACCAGACCCCTTCAGGTCGGCTTTACCGGGAAATGCCCTAACGATGTTCTTCTCGTTCTTTACGGAGCTGCGCGCGGCCAAGATCCCGGTCTCGCTGCGCGAGTACCTGACGTTGATGGAGGCGATGGAAAAGCGGGTCGTCGCCTTCGCAATCGAGGATTTCTACTACGTCGCGCGCACCTCGCTGGTCAAAGACGAGCGCCATCTCGACCGCTTCGACCGGGTTTTCGGACATTGCTTCAAAGGAATTGAAACCCTATCCGATCCCAAGGTCGAAATCCCCGAAGAGTGGCTTAAAAAACTCGCCGAGCGGCTGCTGACCGAGGAGGAAAAGAAGCTCGTCGAAGCGCTCGGCGGCTGGGAAAAGCTGATGGAAACCTTGCGCGAGCGCTTGGCGGAGCAGAAGGCGCGGCATCAGGGCGGCAGCAAATGGATCGGCACCGCCGGCACCTCGCCGTTCGGCGCCCACGGCTACAACCCCGAGGGCGTGCGCATCGGCCAGCAGGAGGGCAAACACCGCAGCGCCGTCAAGGTGTGGGATCGGCGCGAGTTCCGCAACCTCGACGACACCGTCGAACTCGGCACCCGCAACATCAAGCTGGCCCTGCGCCGCTTGCGTCAGTTTGCGCGGGAGGGCGCCGACGACGAACTCGATCTCGACGGCACCGTGCGCTCGACGGCGCACAATGCCGGCTGGCTTGATCTCAAATTGGTACCGGAGCGGCACAACGCCATAAAGCTGCTATTGTTCCTCGATGTCGGCGGGTCGATGGAAGATCATGTCCGGGTCTGCGAGGAATTGTTCTCGGCCGCGCGCTCCGAATTCAAACACCTGATCCACTTCTATTTCCATAACTGCCTTTACGACACCGTGTGGCGCGACTTCGCGCCGCCGCCATGTCGAGCAGGTGCCGGTCATGGAGCTGATCCGCACCTACGACCACAGCTATCGGATCGTGCTGGTCGGCGACGCCAGCATGAGCCCCTACGAGATCGAAAAGGAGGGCGGCAGCGTCGAGCGCTGGAACGACGAGCCGGGCGAAGTCTGGCTGCGCCGCTTGTTCGGCGCCTACCCCCGAGCGGTGTGGCTGAACCCGGTGCCGGAGAAATACTGGAACGGCACCACCAGCATCGGCATGATTCGCGATATCACCGAGGAGCGCATGTTTCCGCTGACCCTCGACGGCATCGACCGCGCGATGCGCCGCCTCAAACGCCGCGGTTGATCAGGCGGCGTCGGATTTCTGGTCCTTCGGCCGGACATAGGCGAGTGCCGCGTGCTCGGTGCAATAGGGCTTGCCGGGCAGTGGGCGGGCGCCACAGAAGCGGAAGTTCAGATCGTTCGGATGGCCGTAGGGCCACATGCAACTCGGCCCGCTGAATTCGAAAACGTTGCGCCGCACCGGCTTTGGCGCGGGTTCGCGTCGCGTCATCGCGCTGCGATGCAGCCGCCCGATGACGGCATTTTTGGTAAGACCTAGGCGGCGCCCGATCTCGGCGGTCGGCAACCCCTCCTCGAACAGCTGGTTAAGCCGCTCGAACTCGCTCTGGAGTCCAGGTGATTTCCATCGATTCCCCCGTATTCTGTGGATCCCCCGATCCACCCCACAAAATACGGTATCACCCTTGCAACTCTATGCCAACAGATAATCTATTAGTGGTATTAAAAAATTTCAGGTTCCAGATCGGGCTGATGCCTTGCTGCCCAGGTGGGTCGGCAGCAGCTGAGCGATAGGACTGCCCCTTACGCTTATGGTCAGCTGCGTGCCGGAGATGCGTGTGGCGGCGTCGGGGATGACGGTTGGTCGGCCGGCGCGTCGGCAGAGGCGGCTGGGGTCGGCGGCAGCGCAGGCAGGCACTTCGCGACCAAAACGGTCAGGTCAAGCATGCCCAACCCGATCGCGATCGCGAGCAGCCATGCGTTCATCTGGCTGGCGATCCGGTCAAGACTGATCAGGCGCTGTTTCATCCGGGACCTCGCACATTATCGCTTTAGACGGCTGCGCCGAGGCTACAGCGGGTTATGCTGCAACGCAGCATGATATTTTGGAATAGGTCTTATAACTGCGGTTAAGGCATTGCTGTATCGCGATTACTGCAACGATGCCGACTGGACTGATCCGGGCAGCTTCACTTGACCAAGGTCACCGGGACACGGGCGAGGCGGGCGACCTTGGTGGCGACTGAGCCGAGAACCAGCCTGCGGATGGCGCCGAGCCCTCGGCTGCCGATCACGATCTGATCCGCGTCGAGTTGGCGTGCGAGCCGGTCGATGGTCTCGGCGATCGGACCCAGTTCGACGCGCGTTTCGAATTTGACCTGGGCATCGCGGCAGATCCGGTCAGCCTTGCGCAGCGCCGTCTTCGACCGCCGTGCCGCGAGCTGGCGATCGGCCTTGCGCGACATGACCGCGGAAACATCCGACACTTCGAGTGTCTCGGGGCCTTGGACATTGACCAAGATGACTAGCGCGTCGTCCCGGCCGGCGACGAGCGTCGTCGCATAGGCAACCGCTCGATTGGCGGGCGCCGAACCGTCGACGGGGACGAGAATTCGCATCCCGATCCCGCCGCGGTTAAGCTCGGGTTGCGCCGAATGTGCTCAAGACCCGCCGTAAACCGGGATCACGGCGCCGCGGGTCACCCGGTTTGCCGGTGAAGCGAGAAAGGCGATGATATCGGCGAGGTCGGCGAGCGCCACCCATCGGCTGTGGTCGGCGTCCGCCATTGCCGCCCGGTTCGCCGGGGTGTCGAGGATCGAGGGGGCCACGGCGTTGACCCAGATCTCCTCGTCGACAGTCTCTTGGCCGAGCGCCTGGGTCAGCGCCGCAACCGCGGATTTGGCTGCGGTATAGGCGACCATGCCGGCGCCGAGACGCGGCTCCAGCGCCGGTCGCGCCGCGACGTTGACGATCCGGCCGCCGCGCGCCCCGCCCGAGCCCGGCGTCTGGCGCTTGCGGAACGCGGCGATTGCGGCCGCCGAGCACAAAAAGCACGACAGCGCGTTCATGCGGAACTGAGCGATAAAATCCGCCGCCGAGATTTCGGCAACCGGGGCCATCGCAAAGCCGCCGGCGAGGTGAATCGAGGCCCAGAGCGGCGGCAAAGCCTGGTAAAATCGCTGGACTGCCGCCTCGTCGGCGACATCGACCCCGCCGGCAATGTGCACCCCTGCATCGCTCGCAAAGGGGAAGTCGGCGAGTTCGGCGGCAACGAGATTGGGCACGTGGCAAACGGCGCCGGCGGTACGCAATGCGGCGATGACCGCCCTACCGAGAGCGCCCGTGCCGCCGGTAACGACGATGTGACTGCCGGCAAAATCGACCATGACGACGATCCCCGCAAAATCTCTCGCGACATGATAATCGCGCAATCGCACGCCTGGCGCGGGAATTCGTCAATGCCGGGGCCGCGGCTGCGAGCGCCGCTGCTTCTATTTATCCGTCAGCGGGCTGGAGCGGGTGAAGGGAATCGAACCCTCGTCGTAAGCTTGGGAAGCTTCTGCTCTGCCATTGAGCTACACCCGCATCGCCCGACGATGATAAGCGATCGGCGGCCGCCTTCAAGCGCCTTTCGGCTCTAGGCGCCTTTTGCCGGCGGTTCGCAGGGAACCGTACCCATATTCGCCGGCAGGCACACTTCGAGGATCTCGACATCGTCCGAAGTGCGGAGCTCGTTGTGCTTCAAGCCGCCGGGAATAAAGCAGGAATCACCGGCTTCGAGCCGGCATTGGGTGCCGTCCTCGAATTCGAGCTCGACAAAGCCCTTGAGAGCATAGACGAGCTGGCCCTCGCAAACGTGATAATGCCAGCCGGTCGGCTGGGTCATCCCGGTGACCGCCTGCATCACCTGGGCTCGCATCCAGCCTGCGCTGGCGCCCGTAACGCCGAGGTCGCGATATTTGAAAAAACTGCGCCGGCCTTCGACATAGTCGGGCTGTTTCGCGCTCGTCACCGCGACCTTCATTTTCGGCTCAGCCTGGGCCGCCGGTTTCGCCAATGTCGCCGCTGCACCCGCCATGGTTTCCTCCCACGAATGAAATCATGGGCATTATAGCAGCGCTTTGTCGTCCGGTGCTATCCTGCGGGTCTCGTCTTTAAGGAGGATCGGCATGGCGAATATACCCGGTGCGGTAACCGACCCCAGCCGCGTGCGCGTTGAAAACATGGAGCTCAAAAGCGGCGGCGAAACGATTACGGGCTATCTCGCGCGCCCGAGCCAGTCCGGGAATTACCCGGGCATCGTGGTCATCCATGAAGCCTTTGGGCTCGTCGAGCACATTCGCGATATCGCCCGCCGCTTCGCCAATATCGGCTATAACGCATTGGCGCCCGATCTCTATGCGCGGGCCGGAGGGCCTTCCGACCCGAACAACATGGCCTCGGTCATGCCGGTCATGTTCGGCAAGAGCGACGCCGAGGCGGTGCAGGATCTCGAAGCGGCGGCGGCGCACCTGCGCGCATTGCCGTCTGCCACCGGCAAGATCGGCGCGATCGGCTTTTGCTCAGGCGGGCGCCAGACCCTGCTATTCGCATGCAGCAGCAACAAGGTCGACGCCGCGGTCGATTGCTGGGGCGGGTTCATCCATCGCGCCACCCCGGACGCCGAAACGACGCCGGCGCGGCCGACGCCGATCCTCGACCTGGTCGGCAAGCTCGGCTGCCCGCTCTTCGGAGTGTTCGGCGAAGAAGACCAGAACCCGTCAGTTGCCCAGTCCGAAGAACTGGGCAAGCGCGGACAGGCCGCCGGAAAAGACATTACGATCAAGGTCTACAAAAATGCCGGCCACGCGTTTCTCGCGGATTATCGCCCGAGCTATCGCGAAGGCCCGGCGACCGAGCTGTGGCGCGATGCCGTCGCCTTCTTCGACAAGCACCTGAAAGCCTAGGGAGATCAACGTCACCCCGGGCCGGGTTCGCGGCGGTAGCTCAGCACCTTTGAAAAATAGGCGGGGAAGCGCTCGGCCGGGGCAAAGCCGGGGCTCAGCAGCCGGTCGAGATCCTCGCGCAGATAGCTCGCGTAATAAGGCTCGTGAAACGCCGCGGGAAACGATTCCAGCATCGCGTCGTAATCGGGTTCGTCCCCGGTTTGCAGCGAGTCGACCAGGATCGCGGTTCCGCCCGGCTTCAGCACGCGCCGGATCTCGCCGATGACGGCCCGACGAATTCGCGGCGGCAGCTCGTGGAAGAGATAGATGCAGGTGACGACAGCGAACTCTCCGTCGGCGAACGGCATCGCTTCGGCGGCGCCTTCGACGAGGCGGGTGCGAGACCAGGGCGCCAGCTCGCGCCGGGCGACAGCGAGGTAGTGCGGCGACAGGTCGAGCCCGGTGACGTGCAGGCGCGGATAGTTCGCCTTGACCTCGCACAAAAAGCTTCCAGTTCCGCAGGCGAGATCGAGGAGGCGCGCGCCGTCGCGCCCTCCGGCCGGAGGATCGGCGAGCGCGCGTTTGAGCGGCACCAGCGCCTGGCGGCGCATCGCCGCGGCCCCGCCGCCGAACAATACCTCGACCTGGTGGTCGTAGCGCTCGGCCGACGCCTCGCTCAAATACCCATCGCTCTGAAAATGAAATTTTTGCAGGAAATATCGCGGGTAATTCCCGGACGGGGGTGCGGTCAGTAAGCGCTCCCTGGGCTCGCCATGACGCCTGGCCTCGACCGCGGCGAGATCGGCGAAAAAATCGACGGCGCGGCGAACCGCCGCAAGCGGGCTGTCGAACCCGGTGGCCGGCGGCGCATAGTACCCGGCCTCGATATTGCGCCAGTCCTGCTCGATCAGCGCCCGCAGATCGCGGAGAATGCGCTGCCGGTTCGGCATCGATCGGCCGCGCAGCGCGTCCGGCAGCGGCACGGGACGGCTCATCCGCGCCGCCAGCAGCTTCTGACCGAAGAACCACGATACTCGCGCAGCTTGCAGAGTGTCGAAGGCGAGCTTGTCGAAACGGGACGGCATGGCGCGACAGGAGTTACGCCAGCAGCGAAACTTTGCAAGGGGTTGCAGTTCGGGCGCGGGCTGTGGGATCCGGAATCGAAAATCGGGATCTTGACACTTCGGTTACGCACCTTATCCTCATATCCAGCATAACCGGAGGCCGGGCGCCATTTTGCCCGGCTTTTCCGGGGCCGTTTAATGCTCATAATGAGCATAAGGAGAGGATCGTGCTGGAGACCACCACTTCCCCGACCCCTGCGGCAACAATGCCGCTGCCCGAACTCTACCGGCGCGTGGAGCGGCACATCCCGCCCATGGAATGGCCGATTCTGGCCGACGACATCGACGCGATTTTGCGGCTCAAGCGCGAACGCAACGCCGTTGTCCTGGCGCACAATTACCAAACGCCCGACATCTTCCACACCGTCGCGGATATCGTGGGCGACAGCCTCGCCTTGGCGCGCGAGGCGGCGCGTACCGACGCCCGGGTGATCGTCCTGGCCGGCGTCCATTTCATGGCCGAGACCGCCAAATTGTTGAACCCGGCAAAGACCGTGCTGATCCCCGACCTTGAGGCCGGGTGTTCGCTCGCCGCCTCAATCACCGCGGCCGACATCAGGCTGATGCGCGAGCGCCATCCCGGCGTGCCGATCGTGACCTATGTCAACACCTCGGCGGCGGTAAAGGCCGAGTCGGACATCTGCTGCACCTCGGGCAACGCCAAGAAGATCATCGAGGGTCTGGGCGCCCCGCGGGTGATCATGCTCCCCGACGAGTATCTCGCGCGCAACACCGCGGCCCAGACCAAGGTCGAGATCATCGCGTGGAAAGGCCATTGCGAAGTCCATGAGCGCTTTACCGCCGAGGATGTCCGCAGTGTTCGCGAAAGCCATCCCGGCGTTGTTGTGCTGGCCCACCCGGAATGCCCGCCCGATGTCGTCGCCGAATGCGACTTCACCGGTTCGACCGCGGCGATGGCCGATTATGTCGGCAGAGAGCGCCCGGCACGGGTCGTGCTGCTGACCGAATGCTCGATGAGCGACAATGTGGCATTGCAATACCCCGATCTCGACTTCGTGCGGCCGTGCAACCTATGCCCGTATATGAAGCGGATCACTTTACCGAAGATCCGCCGCGCGCTCGAAACCATGAGCCACGAGGTCACTGTCGATCCGGCGATCGCCGGGCGAGCGCGTCAAGCGGTCGAGCGCATGCTGGCCTTCGGCTGACGGCGAAGACGGCGCGATGGTTATGCGGCTGATCGTCGAGCCGATCGTCCGGGCGGCATTACTCGAGGATCTAGGCCGCGCCGGCGACATCACGACCGACGCGATCGTGCCGGAGCATGCCGAGATCGAAGCGGTGATTGCGGCCCGCCAGCCGGGGGTCGTCGCCGGGCTTGGTGCCGCCCTCCTCGCCTTTGAATTGCTCGATCCCGGCTTACGCATTGAGACATTGCGCGCCGATGGCGCCCGGGTCGTGCGCGGCGAGATGGTCGCCCGCATTGCCGGCCGAGCCCGGCCGGTTTTGGCCGCCGAGCGGACTGCGCTGAATATTTTGTGCCGGATGTCCGGGGTCGCCACCGCCACCCGGACCTTGACCGACGCGATTGCCGGCGCCAAGGCCAAGATCGTGTGCACGCGTAAGACCACCCCCGGCCTGCGCACCTTGGAAAAGGAGGCGGTTCGACTGGGCGGCGGGGCAAATCATCGCTTCGGCCTCGACGATGCGATGCTGATAAAGGACAACCACATTGCGATGGCGGGCGGGGTCCGGGCGGCGCTCGAACGCGCTCGCGCGCATGCCGGGCATCTGGTCAAGATCGAGCTCGAGGTCGATACAATCAACCAGCTCGCCGAGGCGCTCGAAGTCGGTGTCGACGCCGTGCTGCTCGATAACATGGCGCCGGAGACCCTGCGCCGCGCAGTGGCGATGGTCGACGGCCGTGCCGTGACCGAAGCCTCAGGCCGGATCAGCCTCGATACCGTCGCCGCCGTTGCCGCCACCGGCGTCGATCTAATCTCCTCGGGCTGGATCACTCACAGCGCCCCGATCCTTGATCTGGGGCTCGACATCGCGAATTAGGCGTCGGCCGACTCGCGCTCTCGGCCGCGTTGGGAGCGGCTTAGCGGGTTGGCGCGTCGGGCGGCTGTCGTTTTGATGCTTCAATCAGAAGATCGACAAATTCCTTCAATGGCATGCCGACCCGGCCCCCGAGCCGGGCTGCAGCTCCGTTGACGTGCGACAAGATCCCGTCCCGGTAGAGCGCGCGTGAATCGCCGATTGGGGCGCTGTCGGCGGAGGTCGTGCCCGCGACGGTCCCTTTTTGGTCGAGATCAGCCAGCCGCGCGATGCCGGCCCCGTCCATCCCGCCGCCGGCGTCGCTGAAGAACACGGCGTAGATGTCTGGCGGAATTGCGTTGTCCGGCCGGCCTCCGGAAAGCGCGCCGTGCGATGCGGTGATGGCGATCTGACCGGCATCGTCGGGTTGGAGCATCCCGATGGAGTCGGCGCAGATGAGCCGCGGCTCGCCGGGAACGTCGCGCATGACGAACCGGGCGCCGTCGGTGATGCTCGGCGGCACGGCCGATGGCACAATTGCCGCGCGCATCATCTCGGCACAGTCCCGGACGCTCTGCCCCGGCTTGCAACCGAGCCCAGCGGCGGCGCGATTGACATGGCTGATGACGCCGTGCTCGAGCATATGGTCACCGTCGCCGATGTGGCAGGTCTGCGCATCCGCGGTCGCCGCGGCGAGGTCGATCTGGTCGAGATAATCGAGCCCACAGATACCGGCGTTATCCTTGCCGATTCCGGCGTCATTCATGATCACGCCGCGCACACCCCACTTGGCCGCGTTGAAAGCGTTGTACCTGCCGCCATAGGACCCGGAGACGACGACATGCGACCGATGCTCGTCGCGAACAAACGAGCAGCTGGCGACCGTCAGGATTTTTACGCCCTCGCTGGTAGTGCTCATTGACTCGTCCTCCATGCCGGATACCCACCCACTGCCGAACCGCCGATGTTCCGACGGCCAGCCCTTCGCTCCGATCATAGACCAAAGCCGGCGCGGCCGATGCAAGCACCCCTCGGAATGACGCTGCTCCAAAACGCGCCGATCATTGCCCGGCCGAGACCGGGTAGGATCTGCTCCAACGAGGCCCCGGTGATAGCATTCGGCGTGTCGTTGGCGGAGTTGGGGTGGCTGGCGGCGGCGGTCATCGTCGCCGGAATCGTCACCGGCATCCTCGCTGGTTTGTTCGGCATCGGCGGGGGCGCTGTTATCGTCCCGGTATTGTTCGAGATCCTTTCGCCTTCTCGGCGTGCCCGAGGGACTGCGCATGCAGCTTTGCATCGGCACTTCGCTCGCGATCATCGTGCCGACGACGATACGCTCGTATCGAGCGCATCGCGCGAGCGGCCTGGTGATCCCCGAAGTGGTTCGCTCATGGGCCGTGCCGAGCGTTGTCGGCGTCGCCGTCGGCTCGGTCGCAGCCGCTTTTGCCCCGGCCGCACTGTTCAAGCTGGCGTTCGTCTTGATCGCCGGAATCATCGCGGCAAAGCTGCTGTTCGCCGGCGACAGATGGGCGTTGGGCAGCGAGCTGCCGAGCCGGGCCGGCATGGCCGGCTACGGCTTTCTTGTCGGCCTCGCATCGTCCTTGATGGGGATCAGCGGCGGCTCGCTGGTCACGATGATACTGACCCTCTACGGCAAGCCGATCCATAGCGCGGTCGCAACCGCGGCTGGAGTCGGCGTGCCGATCACGATCGCCGGAGCTTTCGGCTACATCCTCGCCGGATTGCCGCACCAGGCCATGTTGCCGCCGCTCTCGATCGGCTTCGTGTCGGCGATCGGCGTCGCGCTGATCGCGCCGATCTCGAGTTTCGTCGCACCCATTGGCGCGCGCCTCGCGCATACGCTGCCAAAACGTGGGCTCGAAATTGCTTTCGGCGTGTTCCTGTTGATCGCCTCGATCCGCTTCATCCTCAGCCTGACCGCGTAACCGACCAGCGCCCCTCTTTGTTCGCCGATCGGGCCGCCGCAGAGCGCGCTGCCAGACCGTTTCGGTCAGGTTCGACCGGCCGTCGGGTCGCGGATCGGGTCGAGCGGCCAGACCGGGCGGCGGACCTTGGTGAACAGCTCGGGCGTGTAGATCTCCGAGCACAATGCGCCGGTGTCGACGAGCACGATTTCGCGGGCGATCGGCGCGAAGGCGGCGCGGAAATGCTGCATCGATTTCACCGCAACAGTCGTATAGCGCGTCGGGTCGATGCCCAATGAGGTGAACTGGCCGAGATCGGTCGCCTGGCCGTTGTTGGTGATGACGATGATGTCGATGCCGCCGACGCGGAACACCATCGATGGCCCGTAATTGCGCTCGACCCCGCCGCCCATCGGCCCGTAGGCGATAAATTTGCCGTTGGTCAGGCAGACGATCTCGCCGAACAAGGCGAGAGACGCGCCGCCCATCGCCGGGTCGGTCTTGCCGCCTAGAGCGAGGGTGGTCTTGGCGCCGATGCCGGCGCGCATCCCCTGCTGCACCGCCTCGGGATCGCAGATCGCGTGAAATGCGACCTTGTCGATCCCGGCCTCGACGAGGCCCTTCAGGAACGCGGTGGCGTCGCCATAACCGCCCCCTCCTGGATTATCGGTGTAGTCGGCAACGACCAGCGGCTTGTCGCCGGGCTCCCCGCTGCGGGCCAGCGCAACTGCCTCGGCGACCGAGATCAATGAGAAGCTGCTGAAGTCGCGCGTCTCCCAGGCGTAATCCATGAAGCTATCGGCCATCGCCCGGGCGTGCGGAGCGGCGCCATCGGTGGTGACCGTCACCGAGGGGCCGACATCGCGGATATTGGAGCGGCTGAACCCGGCGCAGATGCTGACCGTCAGCGCCTCGCCGCGCCGTTCGATCGCCTCGGCGCGGGCGAGCAGTTCGGCCATCGGACCGCGTTTGGTGGCGGCCGCGATCCAGCCCGTAGACCATCGGCCGGCGCGCAATCACGGTCACCGGCCGGACCTCGCCCCGCATCGCCCGTTCGAGCAGTTCGGCGCCCTGCCAGGCGCGCTCGTACATGTCGACATGCGGATAGGTGCGGAAGGCGATCAGCGCGTTGGCGTTGTCGGCCATGTTCTGCGTGACGTTCGCGTGCAAGTCGAGGGTGACGACGATCGGCGCCTGCGGCCCGAGCTTCCGCCGCAATCGCGCCAACAGCTCGCCCTCGGCGTCTTCGTGGCTGTCGGTGACCATCGCGCCATGGAGATGCAGCAAGACGCCGTCGATCGGGCCTTTCTGCTCGCAGGCGTCGAGGATCATCCCGGTGATAGTTTCGAACGCATCGTCGGTGATGATGCCCGACGGATTGGGGTTGGCGGAGACCGGGTGAACCAGGCTCCAGCCGTATTTGTCCGCCGCCTCGAAAGTCGCGCCAAGGGCCGAGCGGGTGCCGCGAAACGCCTGCGGGATCTCGTTTTCGAGATGAAAGTCGCGGCGCCGGATCAGCGTCATGTCGGTCGGCACACGGCTGAAGGTGTTGGTCTCGTGCATGAAACGGGCGGTCAGAACGCGCGTCATCCCTCACCCCGGATTAGGTAAATGCGGTGCAGAAATCGCTAGCGCGTCCGGCTTACTCGAGCTCGCGGATTTGCGCCGGCGTCAGAAAGCGGGTGTTGGCGCCGCGCAGCAGAAGATAGAGTTTCGCGGTTTCTTCGAGCTCCTCAATCGCGTTGACCGCGGCGTCGAGGTTCGAGCCGGCGACGACCGGGCCGTGATTAGCCAGCAATACGGCGTGATGCTTGCCGGCAAAGCCGCGCACCGCCTCCGCCAGCGCCATGTCGCCGGGGCGGAAATAGGGGACGAGCGGTAGTTTGCCGACGCGCATCACGTAATAGGCGGTGATCGGCGGCAATACGTCGCACGGGTTCGATCTCGGCGAGGCAGGAGACCGCGACCGAATGGGTCGAATGCAAATGCACGACAGCCCCGGTGCCGCTGCGCTCCTCATACATGACGCGATGCAGAAAGCTCTCCTTGGTCGGCGGGTCGCCAGAGATGCAGATTCCCGTCACGGTCGAGCTTCGATAGCCGCGCCGGGTCGAGGCGGCCGAGCGAGGCGTTGGTCGGGGTCATCAGCCAGCCCCCCTCCGTGCGCAGGCTGATATTGCCGGACGACCCGGCGGTCAGGCCGCGGGCGAAGATCGAAGCGCCGATCGTGCAGATCGCCTCGCGCTGTTTCGCATCGCTCATCTCGTCGCTCCCTCGGACAACACGGAAAATGCGCGCAGGAAAAAGTCGGGCGCACCGAAATTGCCGGATTTGAGCGCCAATGCCAAAGCCGGCTCGTCGAGGCTCCCAGGAAACTCGCTGTCCACGGCACGCCCGGATCGATCTGGCGGCCGATGCGCAACCCGGTGACGCCGAGCGCCTGAACCACTGCCCCCGCGGTCTCACCGCCGGCGACGACAAACCGCCGGACCCCGGCAGCGGCGAGGCCGCGGGCGATCGCCGCCAAGGATTCCTCAACCACTGCTCCGGCGCGTTCGCGGCCTAGCCGGCTTTGCGCCTCGGCGACCTTCTCGGGCGGTGCGGTCGCCGAGATCAGGATCGGCTGCTCGCCGAGCAGAGGTTTCGCCCAAGCGAGCGCCTGCTGTGCGACGCTCGCCGCCTTCGGCGGCGGCGATTGGGTCGACGATGAAGGCCGGGGCACGCTCTTTCATGTAGGCCACTTGCGCCAGAGTCGCCGTCGAGCAAGAGCCCGACAACACCGCGGCCGCACCGGAGATCGCCGGCAGACTATCGGCGGCGCCGCCGTCCAGCAGACCGCGGCGGCGAAAATTCTCCGGCAAGCCGAGCGCGATCCCCGAGCCGCCGGTGATCAGCTTGAAATCGGCCGCGGCCTCGCCGATCGCTACCGAGATCGCGATCCTCGATCGCATCGACGATCGCGTGAGCAAAGCCCTGACGCCGCAGCTCGGCGAAGGCGCTGCGTATCGCCGCCGGCGCCGCGCGCGACGGTCGCCTCCGGCACCAACCCGACACGTCCACGGCTTTGCCGCTGCAATACCCGCACCAGCGAAGGATCGCGCATCGGCGTCAGCGGGTGGTCGCGCATCCCCAATTCGGACAGCAGCACGTCGCCGACGAACAGATAGCCGCGATAGATCGTTCGCCCCGCTTCGGGAAAAGCCGGGCAGAACAAGGTGAAATCGGTGTCGAGTGCGCTCATCAGCGCTTCGGCCACCGGGCCGATATTGCCGGCGTCGGTCGAATTGAAAGTCGAGCAGTATTTGAACAGAATTTGCTGCGCGTCCGCCGTTTTGAGCCAAGTGAGGGCGGCGAGGCTCTTGGCGATCGCCTCCGCGGCCGGGACTGTCCGGCTCTTCAGCGCGATGACGACCGCCTCAGCATCGGGGATATTCGTCCCCGGCGTCGGCACGTCGATCAGCTGCACCGTGCGCATGCCACGCCGCACCAGCGTGTTGCACAAATCGGTGGCGCCGGTGAAATCGTCGGCGATCGCTCCCAACAGCACAGCCACCTGCGGCCTCCCTTGCCTTCCCTCGAGCGCCGGAGAAGAGTAGCTATCCTCCACGCTGGCGGCAAACGAGCCGGCAAGTCTTTCGATCATCAGTCCGGGGAGGACCAACCCGTGCCGAAATTCGCCGCGAATTTGAGCTTCATTTTTCAGGAAATCGGCTTTCTCGACCGCTTTGCCGCCGCCGCCCAATGCGGCTTCAAGGCTGTCGAATATCTCGGCGCTTACGATCATCCGCCGGAAATCGTGGCCTCGCATCTAGAGAAAAACGGTCTCGTCCAGGCGCTGTTCAACATGCCGCCCGGGAACTGGGCCGCCGGCGAACGCGGGATGGCGGCATTGCCCGGGCGCGAGCAGGAGTTCCGCGCCGGGGTCGAGCAGGCGCTGACCTATGCCAAAGCGACGAATTGCCGGCTATTGCACGCGATGGCCGGATTGTGGCCGGAGGGCCGCGATCGCGCCAAGGCGCTGCCCGTCTATGCCGATAATCTGCGCTATGCGGCCGATCGGCTGGCCCCCGAAGGCATCACCGTGATCATCGAGCCGATCAACAACCGCGACATCCCCGGCTATTATCTCAACACCACGAGCCAGGCGATGGCGGTCATCGAACAGGTCGCCCGGCCCAATCTGCAGCTTCAGCTCGACCTCTACCATGTCCAGATCATGGAGGGCGATCTCGCCCATCGCATCCGGACCTTGGCCGGCCATTACCCGCATATCCAGATCGCCGGCAATCCTGGCCGACACGAGCCTGATATCGGCGAGATCAACTACCCGTTCCTGTTCGATCTGCTCGACGAGATCGGCTATGCGGGCTGGATCGGCTGCGAATACCGGCCGAAGAACGAGACGAAAGCCGGGCTTGGCTGGGCCGAGCGCTATGGCATTCGAGGCTGAGACGATGCGGATCGTCATCACCGGCGGCTGCGGGTTTCTGGGCTGGCGGCTGGCGCTGTTGCTGCTGGAGCGGGGCAGCAGCCTCGGCCCCATCGACGAGTTGGTATTGTTCGACAATGCGCCACCGGCCCTGCCCTTGCCCGATGACAAGCGGCTCCGGCTCGCGACCGGCGATATAGCCGATCGCGAAACCGTACGGCAGCTGCTGATGCCGGGCGCCGAGGCAGTGTTCCATCTCGCCGCGGTGGTCAGCGGGCAGGCCGAGGCCGACACTGATCTCGGCTATCGGGTCAACGTCGACGGCACCCGCGCTGTGCTCGACGCCTGCCGGGCGCTGGGTGCCTGCCCGCGGCTGGTTTTCGCCAGTTCGCTGGCGGTCTACGGCGGTGCGCTGCCACCCTCGGTCGGCGACGACACGCCGCTGACGCCGCAGAGCTCCTATGGCACGCAAAAGGCGATCGGCGAGCTGTTGGTCAACGACTACAGCCGCAAAGGGTTTATCGACGGCCGCGCATTGCGACTGCCGACCGTCGTCGTGCGCCCCGGCCGGCCGAACCGTGCCGCCTCGACCTTCGCCTCCTCGATCATCCGCGAGCCGCTGACTGGGAAGGACGCGGTCTGCCCGGTCTCTCCCGATCTCGTTATGGCCTTGGCCTCACCGCGCCGGGTCGTCGCCGCGCTCCATCGCGCGCATGAACTGCCGGGTAGCGCCTTTGGTGCGCACCGCTCGTTGCAGCTGCCTGGCTTCTCTGTCGCGGTCGGCGAGATGGCCGCCGCGGTGCGCCGCGCTGGCGGCGAGGCGGCCCATGCGCGGATTCACTGGGAGCCCGACCCGGCGATCCAACAAATCGTCTCCGGCTGGCCGCAAGCACTGGCCGCACCGCGCGCGCGAGCCCTGGGCTTTGCCGCCGATACTGGCATCGACGAAGCCGTCCAAGCCTTTATCGAAGACGATTTGGAGGAGCAGAAGCAGCTGGTCTGACGTGTGCTAGCCGCGCCCACGGCGCAAGAAGGCAAGCCGTGCGGCGCCGTAGACGCGTTCGTCGAGCAGAGTGAAGCCCTCTACCGGCGGGAATTCCTCACCTGCGGCGGTTTCGATCACGACGAGCGCTTCGGGGGCTCAGCCAGCCCGCCGCGGCGAGGGCGGTCAACGCCGGACCGGCGAGCCCGCTGCGATAGGGCGGATCGAGAAAGGCGACGGCGCAGGCGGCCGTCCCGCGCGGTGGGCGGGTCGCATCGCCGGGCATGATGCGGGTACGGTCAGTCTCGCCCAGTGCCTCGATATTGCGGCGCAGGGTCGCCAACGCGTCGTGGTCGCGTTCGATGAAGACCGCTTCGGCGGCGCCGCGCGACAACGCCTCCAAACCGAGCGCGCCGGTCCCGGCAAAGGCGTCGAGCACAACCGCATCGGCGAAGGGAAGGCCGCTCGCGGCGAGACGGCCATGCGACAGGATGTTGAATAATGCTTCGCGAGCGCGGTCGCTGGTCGGCCTGACCGCGTCTCCCGGCGGAGCCAGCAGGCGGCGGCCGCGATGCCTACCGCCGACGATCCGCATGCGCGGCCCATTTGGGCACGGCGGTTCCGAGCTGCTCGGCGAGCGCCTTCTTTGGCACTTCGGCAATCGACCCGCGCTCAAGACTGCCGAGCTGGAACGGGCCGTAGGAAAGACGAATGAGGCGCGTGACCTGGAGCCCCAAATGCTCGAGCACGCGGCGCACCTCGCGGTTTTTGCCCTCGGTCAGCGCCATCGCGATCCAAGCGTTGCTGCCCTGGGTGCGTTCCAATTCGGCGCGGATCGGACCGTAGGCGACGCCGTCGATCTTGATGCCCTTGGCCAGGGCGGCGAGGCGCGCCGAATCGACTTCGCCGTGAACCCGGACCTTATAGCGCCGCACCCAGCCGGTCGCTGGCAGTTCCAGCCGGCGGGCGAGCACCCCGTCATTGGTCAGCAGCAATAGCCCCTCGGAACTCAGATCGAGCCGGCCGATCGAAATCAGCCGCGGCAGTTCCTTAGGCAGCGCACTGAAGACGGTCGGCCGGCCCTTTTCGTCGCGATGGCTGGTGACGAGCCCGGCCGGCTTGTGGTAGCGCCACAGCCGCGCCCGATCGGGCTGTGGGATCGGTTTGCCGTCGACGCGGATGTCGTTAGCCGCGGTGACCGTCACCGCAGGGCTCGCCAGCACAGCGCCATCGACCGAGACCCGCCCGTCGGCGATCCAGCGCTCGGCGTCACGGCGCGAGCACAACCCGGCGCGCGCCAGCAATTTAGCGATGCGCTCGGGGGCCGCGCTGTCGCCCGTTGAGGGCTCGGCGAGTTCGCTCTTCACCCCCCTGCAGCCTCGACAAAGGCGCAAAAAATCCGGCGATCGGCCTCGTTGATCTCGAATTCGGGGTGCCATTGCACGCCGAGGCAAAACCGCCGCCGCGGGTCCTCGATGCCCTCGACGACGCCGTCCCCGGCGACCGCGTCGATAACCACTCCCGGCCCGGCGGCTTTCACTGCTTGATGGTGGGCGCTGTTGACCGCGAGATGTTCCGCCCTGGCGATGCGGTGGAGCAGCGTCCCGGCGATCACCCGGACATCGTGGCCGGGCTCGTCGCGCGGGTTCGGCTGGCGGTGCGGCAGCGCCCCCGGGACCTCGTCCGGGATGTGCTGGATCAAGGTGCCGCCGAGCGCCACGTTCAGCAATTGCTGGCCGCCGCAGATCCCGAGCACCGGCATGTCGCGGCCGAGCGCAATACGGGTCGCAGCAAGTTCGAAGGCGGTGCGCCGATCCTTGGTCTTGACCGTCGAATGCCGGGTCTCGGCGCCGAACAGCGCCGGGTCGACGTCGAATCCTCCGCCGGTGATGATCAGCCCGTCGATCCGGTTGACATAGTCCGCGGCGGCCTCGGGGTCGTGCGGCAGCAAGATCGGCAGCCCGTCGGCATGGCGCACCGCGTTGCAATAATTCTCGCGGATCGCATACCACGGAAACTTCGACCAGCCGCCCGGCGGCTCGTGATCGAGAGTGAGGCCGATGACCGGTTGTGTCATGCTGGGTCCGATTGAAGGCGGTGCGACGATGAGCGAATACTACGAGCTGCCGCTGCGGGTGCAGACCTACGACATAGACTTCGCCGGCATCGTCAGCAATATCGTGTTCATCCGCTGGCTCGAGGATTTGCGGCTCGGACTGATGGACGAGGCCTATCCGCTGGTCCACGCTTTGGCCGAGGATGTGGCGCCGATCCTGGTCTCGACGCGGATTGCTTATCGCCGGCCGGTGACGATCGCGGACAAGCTGGTTGGACGCATGCGCGTCGCCTCGCTCGGCCGGGTACGCTGGCGGCTCGCCGCCGAATTCACCGTCGGCGGCGTCATCTGTGCCGACGCCGAGCAGGAAGGGCTGTTCATGCGGCTGTCGACGCGGCGGCCGATCGCAATCCCCGAGCCGATCCGGCGCCGGCACCTCGGATGACCCCGAGCCCGCCGGCGATGGCGCTGGCGCTGGCCGAAGCCGAAGCCGCTGCAGCGCGGGGCGAAGTCCCGGTTGGCGCGGTGCTGATCGATGGCGCAGGGCAATGTTGTCGCCGCCGCCGGCAACCAGGTTGAGGCCGACCGGGACCCGACCGCGCATGCCGAGATGGTGGTGCTGCGCGCTGGCGCCAAATTGCTCGGGGTCAAGCATCTCGCTGGGTGCGATCTGTGGGTCACGCTCGAACCTTGCGCGATGTGTGCGGCGGCGATCGCCCTCTCGCATGTGCGCCGGCTTTATTTCGGCGCTTACGACCCTAAGGGTGGCGCGGTCGAGCACGGCCCTCGCCTATTCGGGCAGCCGACCATCCATCACCGCCCGGAAATCTATGGCGGTATCGATGAGCATCGGGCCGGCGAGTTGCTGCGCGCGTTTTTCCAAGGCCGGCGCCGAGTTCCTTAGACGAGATAGACGGCCGCAGCGGCGAAGCCGAGCAACTGCGAAGATCACGAGAAGCGCCGCCGGGCGCTTGGTGCGGGCAAAGCCGCCGAAACCGAGTGCATAGCCTGCCTTGGCGAGATTATTGGCGGAGGCGGCGATCAACACCGCGGCGGCGAGCGCCAAGAGGCTCATGCCCGGCGCGCCGCCTTGGGCGAGATTGAGGACGAACGGGTCGATGTCGCTCGCGCCGACGAGTGCGGCGAGGGTGAAGATCCCGGCTTGGCCGAACAGCCTTTCGACCCAGACCGTCGCCAATGAGATCACGACGAAGAGCGCCGCAAAGAGCAGCGCCGTACTCAGCTGCAACGGATTAGCAGCAGGAATCGCCAGATCGCGGGCGGCGCCGCGCTCGGCCCGGCGCCATTCGCGCCACGCCAAGAGCCCGGCTGCGGCGCACAGCAGAGCAAGGGCGGGCGCCAAGGCTGCCGCCAACGGCAGGCTGAACAGGGCGACGACGACCGCCAGCCGCAGGAACATTATTGCCGTCGCCGCGACGATCCCGGCCGACAATTCGGCACGAGGCGCCGCTGACTCCCGCTGCCTTTTGGCGAGGACGACGGTCGCCGCGGTCGACGAATAGGCGCCGCCCAGCAGCGCCGGGAACAATTCCCCAGCCTTTACCGGAAGGTAACGCTGGACGAGGTAGGTCAGATAGGACAGGCCCGAGATCGCGACCACGGCGAGCCAAACCCGGTAGGGCGTCAGCGGCGCCGCCGCGACCAGCCGGGCGTCGGGAAGGAGCGGCAGGATGATGCCGGCCAGGATCAGAAACTTGCCCGCCGTCAGGATCTCGTCCTGCGGGACGAGCTGGACCAGACCGTGCATCCGCTCGCGGGCGCCGATCAACAACACCGCGGCGACGGTGGCGCCGATGGCGACCCAGGGGGGTTGCGTCAGCGCGATCGGCCCGAGCGCGTAGGCGAGAAGGTTCGCCGCCGGGATGACCAAGGTCCTGCCGGTCCCGATTTTCGATTGCTCGACCCGGAGGAAGGCATAGACCCATGCCCCCAGAGCGAGGAGCCCGGCGACAAAGGCCAGGGCGCGATGCGGCTCAAGCAGGTAAAGCAACGTCCCGGCGAGCGCCACCAGCGGAAAGGTGCGGATGCCGCCCGGAATCTCGGGCTCGTCGCGCTTGTAGACCTCCTCGAAGGCGAGGCCGAGGAACAAAGCCAAGGCGACGACCAGGGCGAACCGCTCGGCAAGCTCGATCGGTGGCATGGGCGTGTCTACCATGCGGTCAGCGTGATACAATCAGTTGATCGATTACGCTGGCCGCACGGAAGGTGTGGATGAAAGACGCCCTGACCCTGATCCACCATGCCAACCAGCCGACTGTGGCCTTCGTTGGCGGCGCGACCTATCAGCCGATCGTCGGCGACGATACCGGCGAAGGCCTGCCGATTCGCACCGGGATCCAGACATCGCCGCCTGGCTACGCCACGCAGCTCCACTCGCATCCCTATGTCGAGCTGCTGACCGTGCTCGAAGGTACCGGAGAGGCCTGGCTCGACGGCGAGGAGGGCGTCGTCGTCATGGAACCCGGAGTTACGATCGCCATTCCGGCCAATCGGGTGCACGGCTTTCGCACGACCGGGGACCGGCCGCTCGTGACTTTCGGCATCCACACCTCGGGCAAGCGCATCGTCAACTACAAGACTCCGCCGACCAACGCCGACTGACGCTTATCGTTACTAGCAATTAGGGGGACGATTCATGGATATCCGCCGTATCGACTTGACCCAACCGCCCGGCCCACGCATGAGCCGCTGCGTCGTCCGTGGCGACACGGTGCTATCTCGCCGGCCTGACCGCCGGCGACACCTCGCAGGACATCAAGGGGCAAACCAAACAGATCCTCGACAAGATCGATTGCGTATCTCGCCCAGGCGGGGAGCAGCAAATCGAACCTGCTCGCGGCGAATCTGTGGATCAAGGACATGGCCCTGTTCGCCGAGATGAATTCGGTGTGGAACGCCTGGGTCGATCCCGAGAACCCGCCGGCGCGAGCCTGCGTCAAAGCCGACATGGCGCGGCCCGAGGTACTGGTCGAAATCATGGTGACCGCCGCGAAATAGCCCGCGGCGGGTAGAGAGCAGCGGATGAGCGCCGAAACTCTGGCGTTGGCGGCGCTGATAGCGTCGGCATTGGCGTTGCTAACCGGCGTTTTCCTGCTTCTCCGCTTTAGCGCGCTCGCCCGCCGCAGCGAAGCACCAATCGAGCCGGCGCTTTCCCGCCTCGACCAGGGCTGGCGCGATGAGCTGTCGCGCACCCGAAATGAGAACGCTGCCGGCGCCAAATTGCTGCGTGAAGAAATCACCGGTGCACTGAAGCAGCTCGGCGAGCTGCAGTTGCAGGTTCTCAACTCGGCCCGCCGCACGATCGAGCAGCAACTCGACGCGATGCGCGCCGACAATGCCGAAAAGCTCGAAGCGATGCGCGCTACCGTTGACGAAAAACTGCACCACACCCTCGAGGAGCGGCTCGGCGCCAGCTTCAAGCTGGTCAGCGATCAGCTCGAACAGGTGTTCAAAAGCGTCGGCGAAATGCAGAGCCTGGCTGCCGGCGTCGGCGATCTCAAGCGGGTGCTGACCAACGTGAAAGCGCGCGGCACCTGGGGCGAGGTCTCGCTCGGCGGCATCCTCGGCGAGGTGCTGACGGCAGAGCAATATGACCGCAATGTCGAGATCCGCCCGGGCAGCAACCAGCGGGTCGAGTTCGCGATCAGGTTGCCGGGCACTGAGGAAAGCGGCCCGTTGTGGCTGCCGATCGACGCCAAATTCCCGACCGAAGATTACGAGCGGCTGTCGGAAGCGGCCGAACGCGCCGACGGGGCGGGGGTCGAGACCGCGGGCAAGGCGATCGAGACGCGCATCCGTCAGGCGGCGCGCGACATCTGCACGAAATACGTCGTACCGCCTCACTCCACCGATTTTGCCTTGCTGTTTCTGCCGACCGAGGGGCTCTATGCCGAAATCGTGCGGCGCCCAGGGCTGGTCGACGCCTTGCAGCGCGATTGGCGCGTGGTTGTCGCCGGGCCGACCACGTTGCTCGCCCTGCTCAATAGCTTGCGTATGGGGTTTCGGAGCCTGGCGATCCAACAGCGGTCGAGCGAAGTTTGGCAAGTGCTGCGCGCGGTCAAGACCGAGTTCGAGAAATACGGTGAGGTTCTCGACCGGGTGCAGAAGAAACTGCAAGAAGCTTCGAATACGATCGAAGACGTGGCCGTGCGCCGGCGGCAGATTGGCCGTAAACTCGCTAGCGTCGAGACCCTCACCGAGGTTGAGGCGAGGCTTCTTCTGCAGGTCGAAGGAGCGGCCGAACCGCCAGCACTCGACGCCTGAACCCGAGGGCCGGTTACGAGATCCCGATTTCGCCGTCGATGACGTGTTCGAGCCCGATTTCCGGGATCGAGAGGGTAACCTTCGGCTTGAGCACGGTGTTTTCCGCGAATGCCCCTTTGGCGAGTGCGGTACGAACCGCCATTTCGATCTCGCGCTGCGAGGTCACGCCGACAACCTTTAGAAACTTGCGGATATCCATGTTGAAACGGTCTTCGTTCATCGCCTTCCTCCTCTGCACTGCGAGCGGGTTGCGCTGCGCCCTCGGCTGAAGTAGATCCGCCGACCGCGCCCGGCAACGCCCGCCTGGTCCGAACCTTTATCCATCGCCATGATTCCCGATCGTTGCCAATCGCGATGCCCCCGTTAGACGCCGATGACCCGGACTCGCCGCCAGAGCCGATGGCGCGCTATCGGGCATTGCGCCGACAAGGGGTGCTCGAACCCGATCCCGCACAACAGCTGGCGATCGAACGGCTGCAGAGCCTCCATCGGGCATTGCTCGATTACCACCCCGAATCGGGGCTGCGCGGGTGGCTCGCCCGTTTTGGCCTGGCCGAGCACAACGGCGAGCACGCACCGATGGGTCTTTACTTATGCGGGCCGGTTGGGCGTGGCAAATCGATGTTGATGGATCTGTTCTTCGCCACCGCGCCGGGCCAGCGCAAGCGGCGGGTGCATTTTCACGCCTTCATGCTCGAAGTGCACGATCGCATCGAACAGGAGAGGCGGGAGAAAACCCGCGAGCCGATTGCGAAGGTCGCGGAGGACATCGCTGCCGAGGCCGCACTCCTCTGCTTTGACGAATTCCAGGTCGACAACATCGCCGACGCGATGATCCTCGATCGCCTGTTCACGGCATTGTTCGATGCCGGGATCGTGGTGGTGGCGACCTCGAACCGCTCCCCCGACGAGCTTTACGAGCATGGGCTGCACCGCGAGCGGTTTCTGCCGTTCATCGCCCTGCTCAAGCGAAAGCTCTACGTTCTCGCGCTCGACAGCGGTCGCGACTACCGGCTCGCTCGAATGCGGCGTAAGAGCGTCTATCATTTTCCGCTCGGGGAGGCGGCGCATCAGGCATTGAAGGCAACCTTCGCCGAGCTGACCGACAATGCGGCGGGCGAGCGCACCAGCCTGATTGTCAAAGGACGGACGCTGGCGGTCCCGCGCGCGGCGCGCCACGTCGCCTGGTTCGGCTTTGCCGATCTTTGCGCGCAGCCACTCGGCGCAGTCGACTACCTGGCAATCGCCGAGCGGTTTGCCGCGGTGATCGTCGAGGGTATTCCGCGTCTTGCTCGCGAGCAGCGCGACGAGGCGCGACGGTTCAACATCCTGATCGACGCGCTCTACGAAGCACGCACCCTGCTCGTCGCTTCGGCCGAGGTATCCCCTAAAGAGATCTACACAGCTGGCGACGGCACCTTTGAGTTCCGCCGCACCGTCTCGCGCCTGATCGAGATGCAGAGCGAGGACTACATCGCCAACCGCCCGCGGCGGTGAGGCGCCGAGTTCGTCCTTGCGCGAAAGCGCAAGAACGCATCGCGATTCTCATCGCCGAGCGATCTTGACCCGATTTGTGCTCAATATTAACCTTACTTGCGAAGGCGTCGCGGGAAATTTGCGCGGGAATGTCGTTTTGGGAGGTGACGTTCAACTCAACAAGTCTGCCGACCGTAGCAGGCTTGACCGGCTAGTCGGCTGCCAACGGGAGAAGCACAATGGCCCAGTCAGGTCTTCCGATCGACAGCAACACCCTTACGCTGCAGCACCTCGGCGCTGGTCGCAAGCTGACAACGAACAGCACTCAAATTGCGACCCCGCTCTTTGCGGGGTTGTTCGAGGAAGGCACCGTCGGCTACGCCCTCTGGGTGACTACAAGTTGGCAAAACTTTTCCGACCAATGGTCGGTATACTCTGGGCAAGGGCTTCGCCTGTGCTCATTCGCCACCGACGAGGAGATCGAAGGCGACACCACATATCTCGGCGCCTACATTCGGCTTTCTGGTGGATATGGGCTGTTGCGAACACCCGACTGGGCAAGTTTTATGCAAGCATTCAATAACAATGCCCTGAACATGCAACTGCTTGACTTTGATATTCATCCCTCTAGTTCAATGCGATACTACACGGGCGTGTGGGGTGGCACGCCGGTGCATCAGACAATAGTTGCCGACCTCAACTCGAACAGTTTCACGGCAAAGTGGCACGAGCTTTCGGCCGGCGGCATGCGTCTGGTCAAGGCACAGGCCTTCCCGTCAGTTGATACTTTTCACCTTACCGGAGTGTTCGAATCCGGTTCGGACGGATACGCGTTTCTGATGACAACGGACTGGAACCATTTCATACAAACCTATAACAACAACCTGGCTACGATGCAGTTGGTCGATTACCAGGTTTTCGATCAGCCACCTTGTCGTTACTATTTGGGAGTTTGGCGGCAGACGACCAAAAAACACCGTTTCATTTACGATCTCGACTGGGGCAGCTTTACTAATCAATGGCATCAACTGTCTGCCGAGGGGCTACGGCTCAAAAAGGTCATTCAGTACCCGAACCATATCGAACTACCCGAGCCGAAATGGCAACAATTCTACCAAGCTAATCTAGCCGGCGCAGCAGGCTACGCCTTTGTTGCAGCACATAACGGCCAGTTTATTGCCGAGGGCGCGGTCGGAGACGCCCGTACTGCCGCTGACCAACCGGTGACGAATTGGACCATCGATACTCGCATTCATCTCGCTAGCGTGTCGAAGCCCATCACTGCAGTCGCGTTGTTGAAGCTGCTATCGGATAGGGGCCTTTCCTTCACGGATCCGTTCTACCCGTTGGTCGAGAGCAAATGCCCGACCGCCGGCACGGGGGTCAACACGGTAACGATCGCAGATCTGCTTTCTATGAAGAGCGGGATGGTGGTCGACGGGACGCTGAGTACCCCCGACATTTGGACCTTCCTTGCACAATATCTCCAACAGAGCGTCATCGGCACTCCAGGCGTTACCTATGCTTATTCGAACACCAACTTCACCATATTACAGGCCATCATAGCGCTGCTCTTTGACCCGGCCAACCAGGGTGGAGACGGCATCTACCCCTATGTCAATTACGTTAATGCGAACCTCTTCACCCCGATGGGGATTGACACGAATATATTCAGCTGGATCTCCGATCCCCAAAATACGTCAGCACTCACTTACGGCATATCGGATGATCGGCAGGGACAATATTGGGAAATTTCAACTGCGTCGGACCGGGCGGTTAGGTCTCATCATCGCGCGAGCTAATGAAATTCGTAATCGTTGTGCGCAACAATACCGTGCTCAAGCCCGACACTACTCTAACCATGTTTCTCCAGGGTTGGCGTTTTACATTATGACGGCATCTACGGCCAATATTTTCACCATGATGGCGGCCTGGAGAATGCTGCAACGCCAACGCAAGGACTGGTCACGGGAATAATTCATCTGGCGGACGGTTATGACGCGTTACTTTTGGTCAACTCTTGGGGCTTCGATACGATTGGGCTGATGGTCGGGGCTTTTGAGCAGCGGGCATGTCCGATCGGGAGTAAGCCGATTGGGATTTGGCCTGATCGAGATGCAGACCGACGTTGGCCAATCGTCCGCGGCGCCGAGCGGGCCAAAGTAGTCGTTCCGACGAGCGTTCCCTGGGTCGGATTGCGGCCTCCCGAGGATATGCTCGGCCCACACCCTCATCGCCCCCATCGCCTTGCCCGTAGCTGGGATTCGCGGTAAGAGGCGAGCCGTCCCGCGCCTCCACCCGGCGCCTGCAAAAAAATGAGGCATCCTATGGCACGCAACAAGATTGCGCTGGTCGGCGCCGGGCAGGTCGGTGGCACCATCGCGCTGCTCGCCGGGCTCAAGGAGCTCGGCGACATCGTCCTCTTCGACATTATCGAGGGAGTGCCGCAAGGAAAGGCGCTCGATATCGTGCAAGGGTCGACGATCGAGGGCTATGACGCTGTCGTCAAAGGCACCAACGACTACGCCGACATCGAGGGCGCCGACGTCGTGATCGTCACCGCGGGCATCGCGCGCAAGCCCGGGATGAGCCGCGACGACCTGATCGGCACCAACGCCAAGGTTATCTCAACGGTCGGCCAGGCGATCAAGAAGCATTGCCCTGACGCCTTTGTCATCACCATTACGAACCCGCTCGACGTGATGGTGTGGGTCATGCGCGAGGCCTGTGGGCTGCCCGCTCATCGCGTGGTCGGCATGGCCGGGGTGCTCGACAGCGCCCGCTTCCGCTATTTTCTCGCCGAAGAGCTGAAGGTTTCGGTCGAGGATGTCAGCGCCTTCGTTCTCGGCGGTCACGGCGACATGATGGTGCCGCTGGTGCGGTATTCGACGGTTGCCGGCATCCCGTTGCCGGATCTCGTCAAGATGGGTTGGACGACGAAGGAGCGGCTGGACAAGATCGTCCAGCGCACCCGCGACGGCGGGGCCGAGATCGTCGGCCTGCTGAAGACCGGGTCGGCGTTTTACGCGCCGGCGAGCTCGGCGATCGCGATGGCCGAGGCCTATCTGCGCGACAAAAAGCGCGTTCTGCCCTGCGCCGCGTTGCTTCAGGGCCAATACGGCGTCAAAGACCTCTACGTTGGCGTCCCGGTGGTGATTGGCGCCGGCGGGGTCGAGCGGATCGTCGAAATCGAGCTCAATCCGGAGGAACAGGCGGAGTTCGACAGATCGCGCGGCCGGGGTCCGCGAGCTGATCGAGGTCGTCAAGACGATGAAGGTTCTGGGCTGATCCGATGAACATCCACGAATATCAGGCGAAAGAGCTGCTGGCGAAATTCGGCGTCGCGGTGCCGCGCGGCGGGGTCGCCTATACCGCCGCGGAGGCGGTCGGAGTGGCGCGGCGGCTCGGCGGGCCGGTCTGGGTGGTCAAGGCGCAGATCCATGCCGGCGGCCGCGGCAAGGCCGGCGGCGTCAAAGTCGTCCGCTCCGAGGAGGATGTCGCCGCCGCGGCGCGGGCATTGCTGGGCCATAATCTCGTCACCCACCAGACCGGACCGGCCGGGCGCGAGGTCAAGCGCGTCTATGTCGAGGAAGGCTGCGACATCGCTCGCGAGCTGTATTTGGGGCTCCTGATCGACCGCGAAACCGGGCGAATAACCCTGATCGGCTCGACCGAAGGCGGGGTCGAGATCGAGGAGGTGGCCGAGCATTCGCCTGAGAAAATCATCAAGGTGGCAATCGACCCGGCGAGTGGGATCGAGCCGTTCCATGCGCGCGAGATCGCCTATGGTTTGGGCCTCGAAGGCAAGCAAGTGGGCGTCGCGGTCAAATTCGTGACCGCACTCTATCGCGCCTTCACCGAGCTTGATGCCTCGATCGCCGAGATCAACCCGCTGGTGGTGACCGGATCGGGCGAACTGGTAGCGCTCGACGCCAAGATCGGGTTTGACGACAACGCGCTTGTTCCGCCACCCGGAGATCGCGGCGTTGCGCGACGAGGACGAAGAGGACCCGACCGAGGTCGAGGCCAGCAAGCACGCGCTCAACTACATCAAGCTCGACGGCAATATCGGCTGCATGGTCAACGGCGCCGGCCTGGCAATGGCGACGATGGACATCATCAAGCTCTATGGCGGCAGCCCGGCCAATTTTCTCGATGTTGGCGGCGGAGCGACGCGCGAGCGTGTCGGCACCGCTTTCAAGCTGATCCTCAGCGACCCCAATGTCGAAGGGATCCTGGTCAATATCTTTGGCGGGATCATGCGCTGTGACGTGATCGCCGAAGGCGTCGTCGCCGCGGCGCGCGAAATCAATCTGCACGTGCCGCTGGTCGTCCGCCTTGAAGGCACCAATGTCGATCTCGGCAAAGGGATCATGCAGCAATCGGGTTTGCCGATCCTCGCCGCCGAGAACCTTGCCGACGCCGCGCAAAAGATCGTGACCGCGGTCAAGGAGGCGCGCTGATGTCGATCCTCGTCGAACGCGTCGACCAAAGTGATGTGCCAGGGCTTCACCGGCTCGCAGGGCACGTTTCACTCCGAGCAGGCGATCGCCTACGGCACCAAGATGGTCGGCGGCGTGACCCCGGGAAAAGGCGGGACCCGCCATCTCGATCTGCCGGTGTTCAACACGGTTCACGAGGCGCGCGCCGCAAACCGGGTGCGACGCCAGCGTTATCTATGTGCCGCCGCCCTTTGCGGCCGACGCGATCCTCGAAGCGGTCGATGCCGAAATCCCGCTTGTCGCCTGCATCACCGAGGGCATCCCGGTCCTCGACATGGTGCGGGTCAAGCGCAGCCTGACCGGCACCAAGACCCGGTTGATCGGGCCGAACTGCCCCGGCGTCATCACCCCCGACGAGTGCAAGATCGGCATCATGCCGGGCCATATCCACCGGCGCGGCAAGATCGGCATCGTGTCGCGCTCGGGCACCCTGACTTATGAGGCGGTGGCGCAGACGACCGCGGTCGGGCTCGGCCAGTCGACCTGTGTCGGGATTGGCGGCGACCCGGTCAACGGCACGAACTTTGTCGAAGTGCTCGAAATGCTCCTCGCCGACGACGAGACCGAGGCGATCGTCATGATCGGCGAGATCGGCGGGACCGCCGAAGAGGATGGCGCTGCGTTCCTCAAATCTGCGCAGAGGAAGAAACCGGTCGTCGGCTTTATCGCGGGCAGCACTGCTCCGCCGGGCCGGCGGATGGGCCATGCCGGCGCCATCATTGCCGGCGGCAAGGGCGGCGCCGAAGACAAGATGGAAGCGCTGCGCAGCGCCGGCGTCACCGTCGCCCGCTCGCCTGCCGAGATCGGCACGACAATGCGCGATGTGCTGCGGGGGTAATTCGGCGCGGCCGTTGTAAGGCGTGGAATCGGTGACGATTTAGTACCGTCATGGCCGGGCTTGTCCCGGCCATCCACGCTCTTACCGGGCGAATCGAAGCACGTGGATGGCCGGATCAAGTCCGGCCATGACGGGATAGGCGCCTCGGCGCCGGCAAGACCATGGGACGGCTGATGGCTGATATTGACGGCGCAACCTTTCTGACCGGCGCCAACGCCGGGTTCATTGCCGATCTCTACGCCCGTTTTCTCGATGATCCCGCCTCGGTCGACGAAAGCTGGCGGCGGTTTTTTACCGAAATCGGCGAGGACGGGTCGGTGGCACTCGCCGAACTGCGCGCGCCCTCTTGGGAAAGGGCACCTGAACCGCCGACCGGCAATGGCGGGACTGTAGCGGTGACAGTCCCCGATGCAACGGCCTTGCGCCGGGCAACCTCCGACTCGATCCGCGCGCTGCAGCTGATCCGCGCCTACCGGGTGCGCGGCCATCTCGAAGCCGATCTCGACCCGCTCGGCCTCGATAAGCGCGGGCCTTATCCCGAGCTCGATTACCGCAGCTACGGCTTTAGCGAGGCCGATCTCGATCGCGAGATCTTCCTCAACAACATCTTCGACCGCGAGCGCGCCAGTCTGCGCGAGATCATCGCGATCCTGCGGCAGACCTATTGCGGCAAGATCGGCGTCGAATACATGCACATCCAGGTGCCGGCCGAACGCACCTGGATCCAGGAGAAATTCGAACGTCAGGCTGCGCCGCCCACGGCCTTTCCCCGGCAGACAAGAAAGAATATTCTCGAAATCCTGACCACTGCCGAGACGTTCGAGCGCTTTCTCGACCGCCGCTATACCGGCACCAAGCGGTTTGGCATCGAGGGAGCGGAATCCCTGATGCCGGCGCTCGAGGCGATCCTGCGCCGCGGCAGCGAGCTCGGCATCAGAGGAATTCGTGATCGGCATGCCGCATCGCGGCCGGCTCAACGTGCTCGCCAATTTCGTCGGCAAGCCCTATCGCCGCGATCTTTTCCGAATTCCAGGGCAATTCGACCAATCCCGAGCATGTCCACGGCTCGGGCGACGTCAAATACCATCTCGGCACCTCGGCCGACCGCGAGATCGGCGGCAAGACCGTGCATCTGTCGCTCGCCGCCAACCCGTCGCATCTCGAAGCGGTCAACCCGGTCGTACTCGGCAAGGTTCGCGCCAAGCAGCAGCAGCGCGGCGACGAGCGCGGCGCGAGAGTCGCCGGGCATCCTGATGCATGGCGATGCCGCCTTCGCCGGCCAAGGGCTCGTCGCCGAGTCGCTCGAATTGTCCGAGCTGACCGGCTTTTCCACCGGCGGCACGATCCATGTCATCGTCAACAACCAGATCGGGTTTACCACCGCCCCGTCCGCCGCGCGGTCGAGCCCTTACCCATCGGATGTCGCCAAGGGCGTGCAGGCGCCGATCTTTCACGTCAACGGCGACGATCCCGAAGCGGTCGTCGAAGTCGCCACATGCCGCCGCCGAATACCGCCATCGAATTCGGCAAGGATGTCGTCGTCGACCTGTTCTGCTATCGCCGGCATGGGCACAACGAGGGCGACGAGCCGGCTTTTACCCAGCCGTTGATGTACCGCACGATCGCCCGCCATCCGACGACCCGGCAGCTCTACGCCCAGCGCCTGGTCGCGGAGGGGGTCATCGCCGAGGGTGAGGCCGAGGCGATGGCGGCCCGGTTTGTCGCCCGGCTCGAAAGCGAATTCGAGGCGGCGAAGAGCTATCGCCCGAACAAGGCCGATTGGCTCGAAGGCGCCTGGGCCGGGCTCGGCCGAAGCCCCGCGACGATGACCGCCGCGGCGACACCGCCGTCGCGACCGAGTTGCTGCGCGAGCTGGGGCGGGGACTGGTGACGGCGCCTGAAGGTTTCCGCCTCAACCCCAAGATCGCCCGCCAGCTCGAGGCCAAGCGCGCCGCGATCGAGAGCCGGCGAGGGCATCGATTGGGCGACCGCGGAGGCGCTGGCGATCGCCTCGCTCTGCGCCGAAGGCACCCATGTCCGCATGTCGGGTCAGGACAGCGGGCGCGGCACCTTCTCGCACCGGCACGCGATCTTGATCGATCAGGAGACCGAACAGCGCTATGTCCCGATCAATCATGTGCGCGCCGGGCAGGCGCCGTTCGAGATCATCGACAGCCCGCTGTCGGAGGCGGGCGGTCGTCGGGTTCGAATACGGCTACAGCCTCGCCGACCCGTCGACCCTGGTGCTGTGGGAGGCGCAATTCGGCGATTTCGCCAACGGCGCGCAGGTCATCATCGACCAGTTCCTCAAGTGCCGGCGAAGCGAAATGGCTGCGCATGAGCGGCCTCGTGCTGTTGCTGCCGCACGGCTATGAGGGGCAGGGGCCGGAGCATTCCTCGGCCCGGATCGAGCGCTATCTGCAGCTCTGCGCCGAGGACAACATCCAGGTCTGCAACCTGACGACCGCCGCCAATTATTTCCACGCGCTGCGGCGCCAGATGCGGCGCAATTTCAGAAAGCCGCTGGTCGTTTTCACCCCGAAATCGCTGCTGCGCGCCAAGGAGGTGGCGTCGCCGCTCGACGAGATGGGGCCGGGGAGCTCGTTCCACCGAGTGATCGGCGGAAATCGGGCCGATCGCCGCCGATGATGCGGTGCGCCGCGTCGTCCTGTGCACCGGCAAGGTCTATTTCGATCTGATCAAGGCGCGGGCCGCGAGCGGCGACGACCGGGTGGCGTTGGTCCGGATCGAGCAACTCTACCCGTTCCCGTTCAACTCGCCTCGCGCAAGGTATTGGCGCGCTGGCCGCAATGCCGAAATCGTCTGGTGCCAGGAAGAGCCGCAGAACATGGGCGCGTGGAACTTTGTCGACCGGCGGATCGAGCGGGTTTTCGCCGGGTCTCGATATCGCGGCCAAGCGGCCGCGCTTTGTCGGACGCGCCGAGGCGGCCTCGCCGGCCACCGGTCTGTTCAAGCGTCATGTCGAGGAGCAGGCGCAGCTCGTCGCGGACGCCCTTGCCGCTTAAGCGGAGTGACGGCGACCGAGATCAAAGTGCCGAGCCTCGGCGAATTGGTCACCGACGCGACCGTGGCGAAATGGCTGAAGCGGCCCGGCGAGGCCGTTGCCGTCGACGAGCCGGTCGTCGAACTCGAAACCGACAAGGTGACGTTGAAGTGCCGGCGCCGGCGGCCGGGACGCTCGCCGAAATTCTCGCCGAGGAAGGAGCCACTCTACCGGTCGGCGCGGTGCTCGGCCGCATCAGCGAGGGTGTGGTGGCGGCAGCAGCTCTCCACCCCAGCCCCGTCCCCGCTCGCGGGGCGAGAGAGGGACCCGCAGGTCCGCAATCGACGGAGCCGCGAGGCGGCGGACCAGATGTCGGACCCGCGCAGCAGGAGGGTGAGGGGCAGCGAGCGCTCGATCGTTCGGGCCCTGCGGTTCGAAAGCTGATCGCAGAGGGCGGGCTTGACGCCGCGAGATCGTGCCGACGGGCCCCGGCGGACGGATCACCAAAGCGGATGTGATCGCAGCGTTGGCTGCGCCCGGAGCCGGCGTCGCCCGCGCGACCCCTGCCACTGCCCGTCAGCCCGCCGCCACCTCCGGCGCGAGCGCGAAGTGCGGGTGCGGATGACGCGGCTGCGGCGGCGGATCGCCGAGCGGCTGAAGGCGGCGCAAAACACCGCGGCGATGCTGACCACCTTCAATGAAATCGACATGGGCCAGACGATCGCGCTGCGCGAGCGCTGGCGCGAGGCCTTTGAGAAAAAACACGGCGTTCGGCTTGGCTTTATGTCGATCTTTGTCAAGGCGGCGATCGTCGCACTGAAGGAAATTCCCGGGGTCAACGCCGAGATCGACGGCGACGACATCGTCTACAAGAACCATTACGACATCGGGGTCGCGGTCGGCACTCGAGCAAGGGCTCGTCGTGCCGGTCCTGCGCGATGCCGATCGGATGAGCTTCGCCGAGATCGAAAAGAAGATCGCGGCGCTCGGCCGCAAGGCGCGCGACGGCAAATTGTCGATCGAGGAGCTTTCCGGCGGCACCTTTACGATCTCGAATGGCGGCGTCTATGGCTCGCTGTTGTCGACGCCGATCCTCAATCCGCCGCAATCCGGCATCCTCGGCATGCACAAGATCGAAAGGCGGCCGGTCGCGGCAGGCGACAAGATCGAGATCCGGCCGATGATGTATGTGGCGCTGTCCTACGATCATCGGATCGTCGACGGCCGCGAGGCGGTCGGCTTTCTCGTGCGCATCAAGGAATGTGTCGAGGACCCGTCGCGCCTGCTGTTCGATATCTGAAGCCAGCTTACCGCGCCGCCGTCTCGGGCAAGCCGGCGGACGCCGAATCCGGGCGATCATCGGCAAAATCTTGTGCTCGATATCCTGCTAGCTCAACGGACCCGACCTGGCGGTATCGGATGTGGCCGGTGCGGTCGACGACATAGGTCTCGGGCACCCCGTAAACCCCGAAATTGATCGCGGTGGTGCCGTCACGATCGACCCCGACGCGGCGAATGGATTGCCGAGTTCGTCGAGGAACCGGCGCGAATCCGCAGGCTTGTCCTTATAGGCGATGCCGTCGAGCGTAACATCGGGACGATGCGCCAGCGCCGACAGCGCCGCCTGTTCTTCGCGGCACGGCGCGCACCACGAGGCGAAAAAATTGACCAGCGTGACCCCGCCGCCGAGATCCTTGCGCGACAGGCCGTGCGCAGGGTCGTAGAGGCCGGGCAGCGCGAAATCCGGGGCGGGCCGATTGATCAGCGCCGACGGCAAAAGCTGCGGGTCGTGGTTTAGGCCCATCGCGAAGGCCACGAGCAGCACCGCGAACAGCGCCGCCGGCAGCAGAAAAGCGAGCTTGCGTGCCATCTTCTGCGCCCGAAAGCTAACGCCCGCCGGTGACAGCGGCCTTCAACGGAGCAGCGGCCTCATCGGATGCCGCGCCTTCCTGCCAATGCCCGCTTTTCTTCAGCGCGTCGACGACTTCGCGCGGCATGTATTTCTCGTCATGCTTGGCGAGAATGGTCGAGGCGGCGAAGACGTCGCCCTGCTCCAGCCTCCCCTCGGCGACGACCCCCTGCCCCTCGCGGAACAGATCAGGAAGGATGCCGCGATAGACCACGCCGATATCCGTCTTGCCGTCAGTGATGCGGAACGAAACCGTGTGCCCGTCCGCCGAATGCGACACACTCTGCTTCTCGACGAGCCCACCAATCCGCATCAGGCGGTCGGATGCCAGCGCCTGCGTCTTCAAATCGCTCGGGCTGTAAAAGAACACAAGGTTGCTGCTGAAAGCGCTGAGGACCAGCGCGGTCGCCCCGGCGAGCGCCGCCATGCCTAGCGCCAGCAAGCTCAGCCGCTGCTGCTTGCGGGTCATCACCGGGTCTCGATTTGCCGCTGCAGCTGTTCGAGGGCGCGGACGCTCTGCCGATAGCGCCGCCAGGAATGCAGCGCCAATCCGCCGAGCACGACAAGGCTCAGGCCATAGGCCGGCCACACAAAGACGGCGTAGCCTCCCATCGCCAAAAACGCACCGATATTGGTCACCGCCGGTCTCTTCAGCGCAGCACCGGGCGCGCCGATCCTCGCCCTTCCGGACGGGGTCGGGCGGCTCTCGGCGCGATACCACCGCCGAGGCGCAGCGCCAGAGCCTTGCGCTCGTTCAACGCCGTTCGCATGCGTAGCATCAGCAACGTTGCGAACAAGAGCATAAAACCCGCCGCCATGATCAGCAGCGGCACCAGCATCGATAGCGCAATCGTCGGCTTGCCGAAGCGCAGCACGCTCGCCGGCTGGTGCAAAGTGTTCCACCAATCGACCGAGAATTTGATGATCGGGAGATTGACGACGCCGACCAGCGCTAAGATCGAGCCGGCCCTGCCGCCGCGAGTCGGGTCATCGAAACCGTTCACCAGCGCGATATAGCCAAGATAAAGAAAGAACAGCACCAACACCGAAGTCAGTCTGGCATCCCACACCCACCATGCGCCCCACATCGGGCGGCCCCAGAGCGATCCCGTGGTCAGGCACACAAAGGTGAAAGCGGCGCCGATCGGCGCCGAGGCGCGCGCCGCGATTTCAGCCAGCGGATGCCGCCAGACCAGCGCGACGCCACTCGCAACGGCAATAAACAAATAAATCGAGAGGGCCATCCACGCGGCCGGGACATGGACATACATGATGCGTGCGGCGTCGCCTTGCTGGTAGTCCGGCGGTGACACTACCAGCGCCAAATAGATCCCGATTGCGAGCACCGCGACCGTCGACCAGCCGCACCACGGCAACGCCCTTGCGCTTAAACGCATGAAGCGCGCCGGGTTGGCAAACCAGTTGATCATCGCCTCGCCAAACCCAACTAAACGACTGCTCTAAAACACATTTCGTCGGCCGGCTACGCGCATCGAAATTCGTAGCGACTGGATTTTCAACCCAACGCCGTCACTTCGACCTAACGGCTGTTTATAGCAGATCGGAAAACTGGGTCGAGCCAGTTAGCAGCATCCCGCTGCATCCGACCGATCGATCAGATGGAGGAATGAGCCGAATACCGAGCCTCGCCGCAACCCGGACATGCCGAGATCGGTTCCGGCGGCGTCGGTAATTGACCATAGCCGCTCGCCGCTTTCCTGTTGGGCAATTGTCGCATAGTGGAATTCGTGGCCGCGAAAGCCCGAACCAGTGCGGCCGAGCGGTCCGTCGGCGAGAAGCGTCGCGCAGCGATAGCCGAGCGACAAGCGGCGTTCGCTAAAGCTGGAGACCACCGGCAACAACCCCGCCATCGGGTGGCTGTGCCCATCGGCGTCGATCAGCGCCTCGCCGAGAACCATGTAGCCGCCGCATTCGCCGTAGATCGGTTTTCTGCCTGCCGCAGCCCGGCGCAGGCCGGCGAGAAAGACATTGGCGGCGGCGATACGGCCGGCCCACAATTCGGGATAGCCGCCGGGCAGATAGACCGCGTCGGCGGCGGGGTCGGGCGACTCATCGGCGAGCGGCGAGAAGAAGGCGAGGTCGGCGCCATGATGCCGCCATCCGTCGAGCAATGCCGGATAGATGAAGCGGAAGGCGTCGTCGCGCGCTACGGCGATGCGCCGGCCGAGCGGCGGGATGCCGGGGTTCGCGACTTCGCCGGAGAGTGTCGACGGCCGAGCCAGAGCCAGTAGCCGATCGATATCGAGCGAGGCGACGACCTGTTCTGCAGCTCGCTCGATGACCCCCTCGGCCTCGCCGATCTCGCCAGCCGGGATCAGGCCGAGATGGCGCGACGGCAGCGCCAATGCCGGGTCGGCGGGAAGCGCCCCGAGTATCGCGAGGCCAGGCAGATACCGCATAACCGCCCCGGCGAGCAGCGCACGATGCCGTTCGCTGGCGACCCGGTTGAAGATTACGCCGGCAATCGGCGCCTCCGGCCGGTGGTTCGTAAAGCCGCGCAGCAAAGCTGCGGCCGACGCTCCCTGACCGCGTGCGTCGACGACCAGGACGACCGGCCAGCCGGTCAACCGGGCGAGTTCTGCGGTCGAGCCAGCCTCGCCGTCCACCCCCGTGCCATCGAACAGGCCCATGACGCCCTCGCACAATACAATCTCGGCTGCGGCTTCCAACCCGGCGACGAGCCCGGCGAGGGTCTCCCGCCGCATTGCCCACGGATCGAGATTGATGCACGGCGCGCCGCTGGCGAGCGCGTGAAAGGTCGGATCGATGAAATCGGGCCCAGCTTTGGCCGCGGCGACGCCCACGCCGCGGCGACGCAGATAGCGCAGCAGGCCCGCTGTCAACAGGGTCTTGCCACTCCCGGAAGCTGGGGCGGCGAGAATCAGCCCGCGGGCCTGCATACGCGCGCGGGCTTGTGGCCCCCGGCCGGATCAGCTCGGGAGTTTGTCGCCGTCGGGCGGGGCCGGAACTTCGAACGCGTTGACCATGCCGGAGAGGAACGCGAAATAGTTCGCCGCCCCGGTCAGCTCGACCATCCACTGCACGCCGTGGCGGTCCTTTAGCCGGTCGAACAGCGCCGGATCAACCTTGTTGGTGCGGATCAACTGGCGCGTGTAGTTGATGATATCGCGCTCATCGGCGGGAAGCCCGGAGGGATCGCCCTTGGCGCGCAACAAATCGATCGTCGCCTCGGGCACGCCGGCCCGGCGCGCGGCCCCAACCTGGGCCGCCCAGACATAGGCGGCCTCCTTCTCGCGCACCGAGGCGAGGATGGCGTGCGAGCGGAGCCGGCCGTCGACCACGCTGCCTTCGCGGAAGAAGGTCACCAATGGCAGCACCCGCTCTGCCAAAGGCGGGCTGTGCAGCATGATACTGAACGGGCCGCGCACGCCGCCGAAGACCTTGACCACGTCGTCGACAACGGCGTGGTGCTCGGCCGGCACGTCGGCCTTGCCGGTGACCGGGGCGATTCTGGGCATGATTTCCTCCCTCAGATTCAGATGCCGGGATAGGCTTTGCCCCACCCGTCGAGATAGACGACATCCGATAGCGGGCCGCGGCCGACCGGGCCGAACCGCCCCATCGGATAGCCGATCGGCAGAATGGCGTAGGAGTGGTACCCGGGCGGGATGCCCATCGCCGCGTCGACTTCCTTCTCGTAATTGATGTGCCGGGTCGTCAGGGTCGAGCCCAGGCCGAGCGCGCGCGCCGCCAGCAGCATGTTCTGCACCGCGGGATAGATCGAGGAGCCGGCCGAGCGGCCCGGATTGTCCCCGTCCTCGAGGCAGGCGACGATCCAGACCGGGGCCTCGTGGTAATGGTCGGTCAGATATTCGACCGCCGAGTGCTGGCGCTTGAAGCGGGCCGGGTCCGAGCCCGGCGGTGGCGGGCTCGACGCGTAGCGCGGGCCGACCACCGCATCGAAGGCTTTCTTATAATAGACCTGCACCGCCTTTTTTTTCGCTGGGTCCTTCAACACCAGAAAGCGCCAGCGCTGCGTGTTGCCGCCACTCGCGGCCGCCTGTCCGGCCAGCAGGATTTTGCGGATCAAATCATCGGGCACCGGGTCGGGCTTGAGCCGCCGCATCGCTCGCGTCGTGTGCAGTATTTCGAAGATGTCGGTTCCGCCTGGCGTCGCTTCGGGCATTCATTCCTCCATGGCCGATTGCAGCGAAGTCTAGTTGGGATGAACGCGGCCTCACAAGGATGATGAATTATTCCGCGGCGGCGCCGAGGGCTGCGAGCCGGCGCTGGGCGTCGAGCATGTCGGAGCCGCCCGCGGCCGCAGGTTTGAGGCGGAAGTCGAACCGGGTGGTGTAATAGGGCCGGTCGATGCCGAGCCCCCGGGCCTCCGCGTCGGGGCTGTCGTGTCGGACAAAGTCGCAGATCAGCGAGTCCTTGACCGCGAACACCGCGTCGCTGCCGAGGTACTCGTCGGTGCGGTCGAAGATGTGCGTCGTCACCGGCTCGTAACCCTCGGCCGAGACGACGAAATGGATATGCGCCGGGCGCCACGGATGACGGCCGGTGGCGCTGAGCATGGCGCCGACCGGGCCGTCCGATGGGATCGGATAATTGACCGGCAATACGGTGCGCACGAGGTAGCGGCCCTCGGCGTCGGTGTGGAACTTGCCGCGCATATGCAGTTCGTGCAGGTTCGGGTCCTGCGAGTCGTAGAGGCCGCTGGTCTGGGCCTGCCACACATCGAGCAATGCACCGGCGATCGGCCGTCCGTCCAGATCAAGCACCCGGCCGTTGACCAGGGTCGGCGTGCCCTTTTTGTCGAGATGGGCGATGTCGCCACCCCACGGCAGCTCGGGCGCGTTCTGGCGATGGAACGGCCCGAACACGGTCGACTCGGTCGCTCCGTCGGGTTTGCGATGGCTCAGCAGATCGACCACCATCGACACGCCCAACGTGTCGGAGAACAGAATGAATTCCTGGCGTTTGTCGCCGGACATGTGGCCGGCCCTGGTCAGGATCTCGATCGCCTGGAACCACTCCGCCTCGGTCAGGTTGACCTCCTTGACGAAGGCGTGCAGGTGTCTGATTAGGCTCAGCATGATCTCCCTGAGCCGCGGATCGGGCGTCTGCCCAAAACGCTGCAGCACCTCCGCGGTGATGTCGTCTTCGGTCGTGTTGCGCGGCATCGGCATGGCCGGCCTCCCTCGTAATTCCGGACCCACCAATACCACGAAAAACCCGGCCTGGGCTTGAGCCTTGCGCCGGCGCTTCAACCCGATCTCGCTCGACGCGCTGAATTTTCTGCTGGCCGATGTGCGCGGCGCGCTCGGCCCTTACCTGAATGTGTTTCTGGTCACCCAACAGCATTGGAGCCAATCGGCGGTCGGACTCGTGACCAGCCTGGGCGGGCTTCTCGGCCTCACCGTACAAACCCCGATCGGGGGATTGATCGACGCCACCCGTGCCAAGCGGGCTTTGATCGTGGCCGCTCTGATGGTGCTATCGGCGGGGGCGGTTACGATCTATGCGGCGCCCATATTCTGGCCGGTGATGGTCGCCAATTGCCTGATCGCGATCGTTGGCGATGTGTTCGGCCCGGCGGTCGCGGCATTGACGCTGGGGCTCTACCCGCGTGCGGCGCTGGCTCGCCGGATGGGCCGCAACTCGGCGTTCGATCATGGTGGCAATGTCGCGATCGCCGCAGCCGCGGGTTTGGTCGGCTGGGCGTTGTCGCAGCGCGCGGTCTTTCTGCTCGTCCCGTTCTTTGCGGTGCTCGCTGGTTTCGCGGTGCTGTCGATCCCGGCCGGCGCCATCGACCACATTCAGGCCCGGGGCGGCGAGGAGGAGTGTAATGGCGAGCCGCATCCGTCGGGTCTCAGTGTGTTGCTGACTTGCCGCCCGCTGCTCCTTTACGCCGGCTGTACGATGCTGTTCCATTTCGCCAATGCGCCGCTGTTGCCGCTGGTCGGGCAAAAGCTGGCACTCGCGCATAAGGAGTGGGCGACGGCGATGATGTCGGCCTGCATCGTCGCCGCGCAGATGATCATGCTGCCAATCGCGCTGGTAGTCGGATGGAAAGCGGACCGCTGGGGGCGAAAGCCGATCCTGTTGGTCGGATTCGGCATCCTGCCGGTGCGCGCCGTGCTTTACACCTTTTCGAACAGCAGTGTGTGGCTGGTCGGGGTGCAATCGCTCGACGGAGTTGGCGCCGGGATCTTCGGCGCGATAACCCCCCTGGTCCTGGCCGATTTGATGCGCGGCACCGGGCGCTACAATGTGGCGCAGGGTGCGGTCGCCACCGCCCAAGGGATTGGCGCCTCGGCGAGCGGACTCGCCGCCGGGCTGATCGTCGATCATTTCGGATATTCGGCGGCATTTTTGACCTCTGGTGTGGCAGCTGCGCTCGCCTTCACTGCGCTCGCCTTCGCCATGCCGGAAACAGCCAAATCTTCGGAGACGCCGGCTACCAACGAGCCCTGATGCGGACGCAAGATCGCTACATATCGGCGCAACTGCGACGCCGCCACCGTGCGCGCTGTTGGATCGCCGCAATAGCGGTATTGGCGGGAATTGTCGGATTTTTCTGGCTTGCCCCAAGGAATTGGCCGGGGATCGTCCCCGCGATCATCTCGAACCCGACATCCGCCGCCGCCATCGCGGTCTTTGCGGCGACCTACATCGTCATCGCTATCGGCAAATTGCCGGGCTTCTATCTCGACCGCGCCGGGGCGGCATTGCTGGGCGCGAGCCTGATGGTCGGCCTGGGGGTGCTGTCGCTCTACCAGGCGTTACGCTCGATCGATTTCGACACAATCGCCTTGCTCCTCGGCATGATGATTGTCGTCGGCAATCTGCGCCTGTCCGGCTTTTTCCGCCTGGTGACCAACTGGGTCGTAACCGGCGCCCGCCATCCGCTGTTGCTGCTCGCCGCGGTAATATTCACTTCCGGGTTTTTCTCGGCTTTTCTGGTCAACGATACCGTCTGCCTGGCGCTGACCCCGGTCGTTCTCGACCTCGTCTTGCGCCTGCGCCGCAACCCGGTGCCCTATCTGCTGGCGGTGGCAATGGCATCAAACGCCGGCAGCGTGGCGACGATCACCGGCAACCCGCAGAATATTATGATCGGCAGCTTCTCGCGGATCCCCTATGGCTCTTTCGCCGCCTCGCTGTCGCCGGTCGCTGCGATCGGGCTGGTTGTGACCTTTGCGTTGATCGCGCTGTTTCATCCGGGCGAGTTTTGGACACGCGAGCGGCTGCGGGCAGCGCCGGCGCCGGTCCACGCCTACCGGCCGCTGGCAATCAAAGCGGTGGTGGTGACCTTGGCGATGATGGCCGGCTTCTTCGCCGGTCTCGCGCCGGCCAAGCTGGCTCTGATTGCGGGCTCGGTCCTCCTGGTGACGCGCGCAGTCCGGAGCGAGAAGATCTATCGAGAGATCGACTGGCCGCTGTTGTTGATGTTCGCCGGGTTGTTCATTGTCGTTTCCGGTTTTGAGAAGGCGCTGCTGTCGCCGCGGATCATCGCCGAGATCGGCCAACAGCATCTGGACCGGCTGCCGGTGCTGGCGGTGGTGACGGCAGCGTTGTCGAATCTCGTCAGCAACGTGCCGGCGGTACTGGTGCTGAAGCCGTTCGTCACCGCCCTGCCCGACCCGCAGCGCGCCTGGCTGGTCGCCGCTATGGCTGCGACACTGGCCGGCAATCTGACGATCCTCGGCTCGGTTGCCAATCTGATCGTTGTGCAGCGCGCCGCTCGGCGTGGTGTAGCGATTGGATTCTGGCAATATTTCCGCGTCGGTGCGCCGGTGACGGTCTTGACGATCCTTGTAGGCCTGTGGTGGCTCTGACGCGGACACGGCACGGTTGAGCGAGAGGTCGGGATGACTGGGCAGCGTGAGAATGAATTTGGCCAGCCGATCGGCGCCGCCTTGCCCAACTGGTCGCCTCGGCCAGCCCCGCCGCGCCTCCCGATCGAAGGGCGGTTCTGCCGGGTCGAGCCCCTTGAGCCGGCGCGTCATGCCGGCGATCTCTTCGCCGCCAACAGGGACGATCCAGAGGGGCGCAACTGGACCTATCTGCCCTATGGGCCCTTTCCCTCATTCGATCTTTATCGCGAATATCTGGTAACGGCGGCGCGGCGCGATGACCCGCTGGTCCATGCGATCGTCGACCGGCGGAGCGGACATGCCGTCGGGGTGGCGAGCCTGATGCGCATCGATCCGGCGGCGGGCGTTATCGAGGTTGGAGGCATCAACTACAGCCCCCGCCTGCAGCGCCAGCCGGCGGCGACCGAGGCGATGTACCTGCTGATGCGCCGGGTTTTCGACGAACTCGGCTATCGCCGCTACGAGTGGAAATGCGACTCGCTAAACGCGCCGTCGCGAGCCGCGGCCCAGCGCCTCGGGTTCCGGTATGAGGGGCTGTTCCGCCAGGCGACGGTCTACAAGGGACGCAACCGCGATACCGCCTGGTATTCGATCCTTGACAGCGAGTGGCCGGCATTGCGGGCCGCATTCGAGCGCTGGCTCAACCCGGCCAATTTCGACCGCGACGGCCGCCAGCACGCCAGCCTGAATAGTTTACGAGAGGCTGAGGACGCCAGGTAGCCGTATTGCGTGAGGTTCAGCGCTGGCCGAGATTGGTCAGTGTCGGAAGATATTGCTGCCCCACCTCAGGCGATGCGGTCAGGACGGTAAAGCTGCTGCCCCCTCCGGTATGGCCCGCTTCCCAATTGGCTTCCCATTGAACCTGCACATAACCCTGGGTCCCCGGGGCGAGCTGGAGAGTGTCGTGTTGGTTGGTAGGGGTTCCGAAGGGCTGCACCGTAAACCGGTACTTTCCTGGCGGGAAATCGTGAAAAAAAGCCGTCCCTTGAGCTATTCCGCCGACCGGTGCGCCGTTCGCGTAAATAATCGGATCAGACGCGTAGACGCTGCCCCCCGGCGGATCCGCCTGACGAAAGAACCAGACCCGGGCCACGTCGGGTCCAACCGGGGGAACCTGGGGCTGAGAGGTGGATTGCGGGGCGCAGCTCCCAAGCACAAGGAGACAGAGGCCGAAACTTATTGCTGCGGCCGGCCGATACCTGAACATGATGCTTCCTCCCATCTTGGTTGGCCGACATTCCCAGGATTTGGACCGGCAAGCGCCATCGTCCGGTTTTTCTGCCGTTCATGGCAAGAGACTCCGCCTGTTACATCGCCGACACATTGTGAATCGGGTTTCGCCTCAACTTCTCCTACGCCGCATTGTTTTGCCCAATTGTGTCCGACTTTGCCGATCGGCTTACTTAAGCGAACAAAACTTTACTCACTAACACTAACGATACATCAAGGAGTTACAGACGCTCCTTATACCACTGATCATCCAACGGCCCCTGCGAAGCTCGGGGTCGGAACATTGCCAGGGTGAGCAGATGAGCGACTTCGCACGGCTCCTCGAAATCGAAATCCCCCGCTTGCGGCGCTATGCGCGCGCATTGACCAGAGATGCGTCGCGGGCCGACGACTTGGTGCAGAGCTGCCTGGTGCGCGCCGTCGCCAAGCAGCATCTGTGGCAGCCGGGAACCGATCTGCGCGCTTGGCTCTTCACCATTCTCCACAACCAGAACGTAAATGATGTCCGGCGCTCGGTGCGCGAGGGGGTGGCAGTCCCAGTCGAGGACGTAGCTCCAGTCCTGACCGCCACGGCGAACGTCGAAGCGTCGCTAGAGTTGCGCGATCTTGATCGGGCGATCGCCAGCCTGCCGGAGGAGCAACGCCAGGTAATCCTGCTCGTCGGGCTCGAAGGCATGCGCTACGAAGAGGTCGCCACTATTCTCGGCATCCCGATCGGCACCGTCCGCTCCCGCCTGTCGCGCGGCCGCGATATGTTGCGTGAGCTGATGGACATAAAGGACACAAGTGCGGATGGGGCGCACCGACGGTTTGGCGCCACCGGCGCGCGGCGGTCGCAAGCCGCCTAACCGGCCGACGGTGTTCCGGCCCTTCCGCGCCGTACTCATATTGGGCCCGAGCGCCCGATCTGTTCGGGGTTGTTGCCGCCTCGCGGCTTGCGAGGCGGCCTCCGATCGCCTAAAACCGCGCGTCCGTGGGCCGGGGCGTGGCTCAGCCTGGTAGAGCGCCTGCTTTGGGAGCAGGATGTCGGAGGTTCGAATCCTCTCGCCCCGACCACCTCGAACCCGCTTTTCGAGGCGGCCCAACAAGCACGGGATCGGCGGGAGACGGAACTCGGCAATGGCACAGGCGCGGATATTCAGGCCGGCAAAGACGGCCATGCAATCGGGTCGACGGCAAACCCGTAAGTGGGTTCTCGAATACGAGCCCACCGCTGGGCACCGACCGGATCCGCTGATGGGATGGACCAGCGCCGCGGACACTTTGAACGAGGTGCGGCTCCATTTCGACACGATCGAGGAAGCGCGCGCTTTCGCCGAAAAACAGCAGCTCGCCTATACGGTGATCGAACCGCACGCCGTCAGCGAAAAGCCAAAGAGCTATGCTGACAATTTCCGCTATGATCGTGTCCGCGACTGACCCGCTCGTCCCGACGACCGTCGCCTTTTCATGTGACCCCGTAGCTCAGCTGGATAGAGCACTCGCCTTCTAAGCGAGACGTCGCCGGTTCGAATCCGGCCGGGGTCGCCAGCCCGCCCGACCGGTGGACCAGCGAAGCGATAATTTCAGTTGGCGAGCCCTGGTCTGGCGAGGGACGGCCGGGCGTGCTCGCCGAGCGTGCCGCGGGACAGCGCCAGTGCCGCGACCGCCCCGATTAGCGCCAGCGCACCCGCGGCGACAAAGGCCGAGTTGAAGCTGCCGGTCGCGGCGACGAGGTAGCCGGTCACGATCGGCGCCAGCAGGCCAAAGGTATTGCCGCCCAGGACCAGAAAGGCGAAAGCCCGCCCCGCATCGGCGGGCGAGCGCAGCAGGTCGCTAACCAGGGCGCCGTTGGCGGCCGGCCCGACATTGGCAAAGGACACGGCGATCGTCACCAGGACAAGAACTCCCGCCAGCGACTCGACGAAGGGGATTGCCAGGCCCACTGCCGTCAACAGCAGGCACAGCGCCACCAGATAGCGGCGGTTGCCGCGGCGCACGGCATCGACCGTCATCAGCCTGTCGCCAGCCCAGTTAGCTGCAATGTTGACCGCCGAGGCAACTAGGAACGGGATCGCGGTATAGAAACCCGAGCTGAGCATCGAGACGTGCCGCGCGGTTTGGAGATAATTCGGCAACCAGGACATGTACAAATAGACCGTATAGACGAGGCAGCCCTGAGAGATGAACAGGCCCCACATGGCGGGAGAGCGGATCAGCCCTAGATAGCCGACGCCGGCGTGGCTCGGCGGCGGGATACCGGCGTCACGCCCAGCCAAGATGTGCTCTCGCTCTGCTTGCGGCAGCCAGCGCGTCTTTTCCGGCGTCGATACCAGTGCGAGCCAGACCAGCACCCAGATAAACCCGACCAGCCCGGTGATGATAAAGGACCAGCGCCAGGACAATCTCTCGATCAGCCATGCCACGGCGGGCGCGCCGAGAGCCAGCCCGAGGCTCGATCCGGCAGAGATCGCGGCGATGGCGGTGCCGCGCTCGGTATAGGGCGACCATGACCGGACGCTGCTATAGGTGACCGGGGCGAACGGCGCCTCGCCGACGCCGAGGCCAAGCCGCGCCATCAGCATCGTTGCAAAGCTGCCAACTACACCGGTTGCCATCTGTGCCGCCGACCACACCGCGGTGGCGACCGATGCGATGATGTGCGTGCCCCAGCGGTCGATCAACCGCCCACCGGGCAGCATCATCAGCACATAGGCCCACAAGAACGACGAGAACAGATAGCCGAGCGCGATCGGAGAAAGACCGAACTCGTGCGCGATCGGCTTGCCCGCAACCGACATGTTGACGCGGTCGACATAGGCGATGGCATTGAACAGGAACAGTAGGAAAAAGACCCAATACCGGCGGTGTGACACCTTCATCGATGCGCTCCTCGTCTTCTTTTGGCCCGGCGCCCCCGACGAGCGCGCGCGACGGCTAAGGAGCCTCCCAATTCAAACCGCCTCCTGCCGCTCGCAGCGGGGGACCGCGCACACGGCCTCGACACTTCTCGGTGGGATCACCGTGCTTGACGACTAAACGATTTTTTAAGGACGTTTGGCTAGTCCTGTTGCGCGGCAGCACTCGAAACCTGCAGCGGAACTGGCCACGCCAGTCGATTACCGCCGACCCCGCGGGGATTAGCCGCCGCCAGCATCGGCGCGAGCCGCTACTCGATCGGTTCGCCGGCCGCGCCGCAAAATCTTAGTTGCCGATTCTCCCGATTCGCGAGTTGGAGGTTCCGCAATTTATTCCGCCGGAGCGGAAGGCGGCCGACGACGGCGCTCGATGTCGGTCAGCAGCCAATATAACGCGCCCAAGGACAGCGCCAAACCACCCAAGCCCAGCATCGTCTCTAACGTCGTATTGGCATAGTCCAGCAGGATCAGCTTCCTCGCGATCACAATGATGGCGATCAGGATGACCACACGAACCTCTAAAATCCCCGATCTGCGTCGCAGAGCCAGAACAATCGAGTGATTGAATTCGATCAGGATCAACAGGCTCAGGATCAGACCAAACGTATCCTTCAGCGCGCCTTGCTCGACGAAATGCAGGCCAGCGTGAAAATCGCCGGCCAGCGTAATCATCATCAGCCCTGTCGAATATATGATTATAATGGAAATAGTGATCAGCAGGATCGTGGAAATAATCCGTTCAAATTGATCATAAGCGGCATAAATCCCAGAACCCTTCCTGAAAAGGTCACGCAGCATGTGCGGTCCTCCTTGGACCGGTTTTGTGGCCAGCAAGTGGGGCGGGGCGGCACTCTGCCATGCACGCTCTACACGGCCAAGCCGATAGGCTGGCCTTCACGCGATCGAGGCCGCTGGACAGGCCGCCCGGCCTGGGCCACCTTTCCGGTCCACGGCTAGGGGAAGGCAAAAATGGCGGACACGAGCGGGGCAGAGCCATTCAGGCAATATCTGAAGCGGGAGACGTCGCAAGCGCGCGCTTACTCCCAGGCCGTGATTACCGAGGGTGGTCGGACGATTTGGCTGGCCGGGCAGGTCGGAGCCACCGATGGGTCCGGCAGGTCGCTCGCCGGAGACTTCGACGGCCAGGTCCGAGAGGTGTTTTCGCGGCTCGGCCAGACCTTGGCCGAGGTGGGCGGCAATCTCCGCGACATGGTGACGATGACCGTCTTCATCACCGACGCACGCTATGGCGATCGCTTCACGCAGCTGCGCAAGGAGATCTTCGGCGACAACTTCCCGGCGAGCGCGCTGATCACCGTCGCCGGCCTTGCCCGCCCGGAAATCCTCGTCGAGGTACAAGGGGTCGCGGTTATCCGCTAGCGCGCGACGACGTCCGAATCCGGGGAGGCAGCTCGTCGCCGTGATCAAGATCTCGCGGGTGTTCTATGCTCTCGCGCTGATCTTGGCGGCGAGCGCCGCAGGCTCCGCCCGGACGGCGGCCCAGGATTGCCGTCCGGGGCGTCCTGTCGAGCTCGCGGTCACACCGATGGGCAATGTCCCGATCGTCACGTTGATCATTAACGGTTCGCCCGCGAACTTCCTGTTCGACACCGGCGCCGAACGCACGATATTGACCGCCCCCGCGGCCAAGCGGCTCGGAGTCGTGCCGCACTATGAATATGCGCGGCGGATGCGCAGTCTCGGAGGTGCGGTGGCCGGTGGTGACGCGCGGCTTCGGACCCTCGATCTCGGCGGCAGGACGCTACCGGACGTCAGAGTGCTTGTCGGTTCCGTCTCCCTGCCGATGGTCGGCGACAAGCCGATAGACGGACTGCTCGGCGCCGATTTTCTTTCCGATTTCGAGGTCGACCTCGATTTGGCCCGCCGACGGGTGTTCCTCTACCAGGCGCCGTCATGCCCGATCGCAGCGCCGGCATGGAGCGGGCCTTACGCGACCATAAGGGCCAACCGATCGCTGCATGATCGCCTATTTTTCCCGGTTGACCTTGACGGGCATCGCCTCGCGGCGCTGATCGACACCGGAGCGCAATTGACTGCGCTCGATGCGACTTCAACGGCGGCCCTGGCGCTGACGGGAGCCTCTTTGGCGCGTGATCCGGTGGCTACTCTGCGCGGCGCCGCAGCCGAGGTCGTCAAGTCGCGCGCTCACCGCTTTACGCAACTGGTCGTCGACGGCGAGATATTGCGCGACCCTGTAATCGTCGTCGCCAGTCTCGGGCTGCAGGACGCCGATCTCGTGCTCGGCGCCGATTTCCTGCGCTCCCGCCGGGTTTGGCTATCCTACCGATTGCACCTGATTTTCGTCGGCCGCCCCTGAGCAGGGAACCGGTAGCTCGGCGGCAGCACCAGGCCGGCCTGACATAATCGTAAACACGCGCTCCGCGCTAACCGAAGATGACGATAGGGGCGACGCAGTGATCGAATAGACGGCAAATTGGCCCAGGTGGTTGCAAAGGCTAAATTGTGTTCATGAACGGCGCTTGGCTTTCAGCAGGAGGGTCGCGGCAATCGAGCCTACTCTTTAGTGGACAACAGTTAAGCGGCTTGGTCAGAACGGCGGCTCCAGCGCTCCTGTTCGGCTTGCGCCTTTGGGTTTCGGTCTGCCTCGCGCTCTACGTCGCGTTCTGGCTCGAGCTCGACAACGCGTACTGGGCCGCGACCACCGCAGCGATCGTCTGCCAGCCGAGCCTCGGCGCCTCGCTGCGCAAGGGCTGGTTCCGGATGATCGGCACCGCGGTCGGCGCGGTGGCGATTGTGGTCATGACCGCGTGCTTCCCACAGAACCGCGCCGCCTTTTTCGTGACCCTGGCGCTGTGGGGCGCGGCATGCGCGCTCGTCGCAACCCTCCTGCGCAATTTCGCGGCCTATTCCGCGGCATTGGCCGGGTACACCGCCGCGATCATCGCGAGCGATCAGCTCGGCGCCGTCGGCGGCCTCAACGGGCAGGCCTTCACGCTCGCCGTGGACCGTGCCAGCGAGATCTGCATTGGCATCGTCTGCGCCGGAGTCGTCCTCGCCTTAACCGATCTCGGCGGCGCCCGGCGTCAGCTTGCCACTCTACTCGCCGCGATTTCGGTCGAGATCGCCGGCCGGTTCACCGGCACATTGGTCACTGCCGGAGCCGAATTCGAGAACACCCAGACGATCCGGCGCGAACTCCTCCGCCAGGTCATCGCGCTCGACCCGATCATCGACGAGGCGCTCGGTGAGTCTTCGCAACTGCGCTACCACTCCCCGGTCTTGCAGGAAGCTCTGGACGGATTGGTCGTTGCCCTCGCCGGCTGGCGTACGGCGGCGCATTTGCTGGCGCGATTGCCGGAGCCGAGCGCGCGGCAAGAGGCGAGCGCGGTGCTGGCCCGGGTGCCGGAGCCTCTTCGCGTGAAGCCCGGAGAGGATGTGGCGGCGCGCTGGATCGCCGGTCCAACGCACCTAGTCCAGGTGTGTGACACCGCGGTGCGCGGGCTCGTCGCCATGCCGGCGGCGGTGCCGTCGCTGCGGCTGCTCGCCGACCAGGCGGCTGAAGCGCTGGCCGGACTCTCGCATGCTCTCAACGGGCTGGCCTTGCTGGTTGCCGATCCTGCCCAGCCGGTCGATCGCGGGCGCGGCAGACGCCGCCTCCGCATCCCCGATTGGCTTCCCCCGCTGCTCAATGCCGGGCGCGCCTTTGTCGTGATCGGCGTCGCCGAACTGTTCTGGATCGTCACCGCTTGGCCCGATGGCGCCAGTCTGATTACCTTCGCCGCCATCATCGTCATCCTGTTCACGGCGCGAGGCGACCAAGCTTACGCTATCGCGATCGGCTTTATGATCGGCGCCATCTTGACCGTGGCTATTACCGCAACCCTTAAGTTCGCGATGCTGCCCAACGTAGAAACCTTCGCTAGCTTCAGCTTGATAATCGGTTTCGTGCTGGTGCCGGTGGGTGCGTTTCTTGCCTTGCAGTGGCAACCGGCGATTTTTACCGGAGTTATGACGGCCTTTGTCCCACTTCTCGCGCCCACCAACCCGATGAGCTACGACACGCAGCAATTCTATAACGCGGCATTGGCGATCGTTGCCGGGGTGGGCGCCGGCGCATTGTCGTTTCGCTTGCTTCCGCCGCTGTCGCCGGCATTTCGGACGCGCCGGCTCCTGGCGCTAGCGTTGCGCGATTTGCGCCGCCTCGCGACCGATCGGATCCCGGACAGGCCGGACGACTGGGAGGCCCGCATGTATAGCAGGTTCGCGTTGCTGCCGGATCAGGCGCAACCGTTGCAGCGCTCGCAGCTCATGGCGGCATTTGCGGCAGGGACTCACATCATCCAGCTTCGCCGCATCTGCCGCCGGTTCGATCTGAGCCCGGGCCCCGATCGGGCCCTAGAGGCCGTCGCGCAAGGCAACAGCGGAACGGCGATCGCAAAGTTTGCCGATCTCGAAACCGCGCTCATCTCTCGTCCGGGCTCCGCCGCTCTTCGGGCGCGCGGCCTGATCCTTGCCATCTCCGAGGCGCTCACTCAACATCCCTCCTATTTCGACACAGGAGCGCCCGGGTGAGGTTCACCGAGATCAACCTCTTTGGCGTCTATGTCGCGCCGGTCTCTGTGATCATGGTTGCCGCCTGGTTTGCCACCATTTGGTTGCGCTGGGGCGCTGCCCGCTTTGGCTTGTTGCGCTACGTGTGGCACCCGGCTCTATTTGTGTTCGCGGTTTATATGATCGTGTTTTCGTCGATGGTTCTGTTGATCGCAAGATGGCCGATACCGAGCTGAGACCGCGCGACGACGTCGCCCCGAACGCCCCCGTCGCGGACCGGCTTGGCACGCCCGCCGCAGCTTCCCGCCGGCGGTCTCGCATCCGCCTTCTGCCGTTCGTGCTCACGCTGATCGCGGTGGCGGCTGCTGTCGCACTCGGTCAAGCGATGTGGGACATCTATATGGAGGTGCCTTGGACGCGCGACGGCACGGTGCGGGCCTACGTCGTGACGATGGCGCCGCAGGTCGCGGGCCAGATCGTGCAATTGCCGGTTGCTGACAATCAATTCGTGCACCGGGGCGACCTGTTGATGGTGATCGACCCGACCAACTACAAGATCGCCGTCGACCTCGCCGAAGCCGCGGTGGAGAATGCTCAAGTTACCGCACACAACGCGCAACGCGAGGCGCAGCGACGGCAGGAACTGACCCGATTGTCGGTGACCAAGGAGGAAAAGCAGACCTATGAGAGCGAGGCGATTGCCGCCCAAGCGACGTATCAGCAGGCAGTGGCAAATTTGAATCAGGCGCGGGTCAATCTGCAGCGCACCGAGATCCGTTCCCCGGTCAACGGCTATGTCACCAATCTGTTGGCGCAGCTGGGCGATTACGCCACGGTCGGTGAGAATTTGATCTCGCTGGTCGACGCCGATTCATATTGGGTCGACGGCTATTTTGAGGAGACCAACCTCGCTCACATCCGCAAAGGCGATCCGGCGACGGTTAAATTAATGGGGTATTCGCAAACCCTGCATGGCCACGTCGATAGCATCGCGCGCGCAATTACCGTCGCCAATGCGCAGCCGGGCCAGGAGGGGTTGGCCTCGGTCAACCCGATCTTCACCTGGGTGCGCCTTGCCCAGCGCGTTCCGGTCCGCGTCCATATCGATCACGTGCCGAAGGGCGTAGTCCTGGTGGCGGGAATGACCGGTACCGTGCAGATCGATCCCCCACCCAAACCGCCGCCCTCAAAATAGGCCGCCTGGTTGTCGGTAGGGATGCTCGATCGTCAGATTGCCGCGTCCCTTGATGCACTCTCTTAGAGGTTGTTCAACTTGACATTTTGCGTGCTTTCACCGCATCTGGCGCGGCTCGCCGGCGGACCGCGGCGACGCGCTAACGCCATAACTGGCGCGAACTTTGCTTAAGGATCAGGGAAAGGAATCACGATGGCAGACGACGGAATCCTCCGATCGGGCGCCGCACTTACGCGTCGCCGGCTGCTGCGCTGGAGCGCTGTGGGAGGTGCAGCGGCAGTTCTGGCGCCGACGCCGATGCGCTACGCCCTGGCAGCGTCGACACCGTACAAGATCGGCAGCATCCAGCCGCTGTCGGGCGGCGCCGCATCGATCGGTAAGACCGCGCTCGTCGGCCTGCAGATGGCCGTAGACCGCATCAACAAGAACGGTGGCATCCTGGGCCGTGAGGTTCAGCTGATCGCCGAAGACGACGCGTCGGCGCCCGATATCGGCCGCCGCAAGACCGAGAAATTGCTGGTCGAGGACGAGGTCGACGCCAATGTCGGCGGCGTCCTGTCAAACATCTGCCTAGCGTGCATGCCGCTCTATCAGCAGCACAAGATCGTCAACATGATCAGCGTGTGCCTCGACACGACGATTACGACCAGCAAATGCAATCGCTACAGCTTCCGCCCCTACGACTTCGCGCCGGCGCAGGCGGTGGCGTTCGGGCCGTACCTCGTCAACAAGATCGGCAAGAAGTGGCACATCGCCTATGCCGATTACGCCTGGGGCCAATCGACCCGCGACGCCTACATCGAGTTCGATCAAAAAGCAGGGCGGCGAGGTCGTCGGCACCACCGGCATCCCGCTCAACACCCCCGACATGACCCCATTCCTGTCCAAGGTCAGCGGCAGTTTCGACGGGTTTCTGATCATCTTTTTCGGCAAGGACGCGATCAATATCGTCAACCAGGGCTACGATCTAGGCCTGACCAAAAAATACAAATGGGCCGGCGACGGCGCCGTCGCGGTGCCCTCGAGCCTGCCCGCCCTCGGCAAAAAGATCGACGGTTTCACCGGCATCGACCGCTACATTCCGGTGCTCGAAGAGCCGCTCGACACGCCCTATGCAAAGTCGTTTTACGAGGAGGCTGTGAAACGGTTGCAGTCGGTCGCCCCGTCGAACCCGTTGCCCGACCGCTACGTGCAGTCGAATTTCGAGGCGATGAATTGCCTCAAGCTCGGCATCGAGAAATCGAAATTCCAGGGGCGTGCCGACGCGATGAAGCTGATCGAGGCCCTCGAAGGGCTCGAGATGAAGGAAGGTTACGACTTCCCACAGGGCGACAAGACCTTGCGCGCGGCGGATCATCAGGCGTTTTGCCGCGAGTTCATCTACCAGGTCGACGGCGGCGCCTACCACATCAAGGATGTCATCGCTAAGGACAAGACGATCGTACCGCCGGCCTGCAGTTTCGCCGCCTAAGTGTCGGCCGACCCGTCGCTGGCCGCGCCGGCCCGAGCTGCGGTCAGCCCGGGCGCCGGTTTCGCGCCGCTGCTGCGCACCGAGGACCTGACTATCCGCTTCGGCGGGCTCACCGCGCTCGACCACGTCAATTTCGCCGTCGAGCGCGGTGAGATCCGCGCCATCATCGGCCCCAACGGCGCCGGCAAGAGCACCTTCTTCAACTGCCTGACCGGCGTCCTGCGGCCGACTTCGGGATCGATCGTCCTTGCCGGCGTGGACATCACCGGACTGCCCCCGAACAAGATCTCCCAGAGGGGAATTGCCCGCTCGTATCAGATCACCAACGTCCTGCCAAACGCGACCGCGCTCGAAAACGTCCGCATCGCCGCTCAGTCGCGTCGGCACGGCTGGAGCATGTTGACCCACCATCACTCGCATCGCGATATCATCGATAAGGCAGAGGCGGCGCTCGACGCGGTCGGCCTTTTATCCAAGGCCGAGGAACTCGCCGCCAACCTCTCGCATGGCGAGCAGCGGACCCTCGAAATCGCCATCGCGCTGGCGACCGAGCCGCAATTGCTGTGCCTTGACGAGCCGACCGCGGGGATGAGTGCCGCCGAGACCCACGACACGATGCAGCTGGTCCGCCGCATCGCCAAGAACCTCACCATCCTAATCGTCGAGCACGACATGCAGGTGGTGATGGAACTGGCCGACCGAATTACCGTGTTCCATTACGGCGAGATATTGGCCGAAGGTCCCCCCGCTGTGATTCAGAAAAACCCGCGCGTGCTCGAAGTCTACCTCAAGACATGACCGGCGGCCCAAAATCGCTATTGGTCGAGCGCCACAAATTGGTCTTGGCCGGGCTTGACCCGGCCATCCACGCCTTCCGGCGCCCGGAACAAAGACGTGGATCCGCGGATCAAGTCCGCGCAAGACGACTTCATACTGTTTCGTGTACGGCCCAATGGGGCATAGGTCGCAGACGTAGTTCCCCCGGACAGCCCGGCCTTTGCGCGGGAATGACGGCAAGATGACCGTGTTGGATCAGGCTTTGAGCAAGACCGAGCCGCTCTCGGAGCCGCTGCTCGCTGTCGACCGCATTCACACCTATTACGGTAAGAGCCACATCCTGCACGGGGTCTCGCTTGAAGTCGGGCGCGGCGAAGTGGTCGGGCTGCTCGGGCGCAACGGCGTCGGCAAGAGCACCACCTTGAAGGCGATCGCCGGCATCGTCCATCCGAGCCAGGGCGATGTCAGCTTCGAAGGGCGCTCGATCACCCGGCTGCCATCGCATCGGTTGGCCCGGATCGGGATCGGCTATGTGCCCGAGGATCGGCGCATCTTCCCCTTATTAACGGTGCTCGAAAACCTCCGGGTTGGGCTCGACCGTCATGGCGTCGGTAAGTCGCGCAAGGCCGAGCTGATCGACAAGGTCTACGCCTATTTCCCAGTATTGGCGGAACGGCGCAGCCAGAGCGGCGGAACCTTGTCGGGTGGCGAGCAGCAGATGTTGGCGATCGCCCGCGCGATGATGCTGGAGCCCAAGATAATCCTCCTCGACGAGCCGACCGAGGGGCTGATGCCCCGCATGGTCTCGCAAATCCGCGAGATCATCGAGGTCCTGCACCACGAGGCGGTGGCGGTGCTACTGGTCGAGCAGAACGTGCCGCTAACCCTCGAGGCCAGCCAGCGGGTGTATTTCATCGAGAAGGGCGAAGTGCGGCACCACGCCTTGGCCTCTGAATTGCACGTCGACGACGCAGTCATCCACCAGTATCTCGGCGTGTGACATGGGCGTCCCGCTCGATCAGATCCTGATCCAGACCATCAACGGCGTCGTCACCGGCATGATCCTGGCGCTGGTGTCCTCCGGTCTCACCCTGATCTTCGGCATCATGGACGTGGTTAATTTTGCGCATGGCGAATTGTTCATGCTTGGCGCTTATGTCGGCGTGCTGACCCTGGCGCTCACCGGCAATTTCTGGTTCGCGCTGATCTCAGCCAGCGTCCTGATCGCGCTCCTGGGAGCGGCGATCTATCTGGTCACCTTGCGGCCGCTGATCGGCCGCGACCCGCTGACGACGATCCTGGCGACCTTTGGGATCTCGCTGGTGTTGCAGAATTACGCGCTGTGGCAATTCGGGCCGGTGTCGCGAAAGATCGCCGAGCCGATCGGCGGCCACTTCACCTTGTTCTATCTTGATTATCCCTGGTACCGGGTGGCCATCGCGCTGCTCTCGGCGGCGATCATCGGTGGCTTTTGGCTGTTCCTCAAATTCGGCATCTGGGGCATCTGGATCCGCGCCACCACCCAGGACCGAGTGATGGCGCAGGCGATGGGCATCCCGGTGCCCTGGGTACTGACCGGCGTGTTCGCGATCGGCTCCGGCATGGCCGCGGCAAGCGGGGTGTTGTTCGGCCCGTTCGGCGGCGTCGACCCGACGATGGGCATCAACTGGATCTTGCGAGCGTTTATCGTCGTCGTGGTCGGCGGCATGGGCAGCCTCGGCGGCTCGATCGCCGCGGCGATCTTGATCAGCCTCCTCGAGGCCTACGCGTCCTTATGGGTCAGCCCTTCGCAGGCGGTCATCGTCTCGTTCGTCGTGCTGATCGTGACCCTGCTGTTCCGACCGACCGGCCTATTCGTTGCGACGCCGAAATGAGGCGGGGTCACGGCGTCGTCTTCTGGACCGGGTTCGCCGTTGTCATCGCCCTCCTGGTTGTAGCGCCGCTTGTCCTGTCCGAGTTTTGGCGCCGGTTTCTGACCGAGATCCTGATCTGGGGTTTGTTGGCGATGTCGTCCGACATCCTGATTGGCTACACCGGCATGGTATCGTTCGGTCATTCGGCGTTTTTCGGGCTCGGCATGTATGGCGCGGCCGCCGCGCTGTTGACCTCGCACCCGCCTAACCTATGGCTGGCACTCGGCTACGGGCTGATTGCCGCTGCCGGGGTTGCCGCCTTCGTCGCCTATTTCTCGACCCGGCTGCGCGACATTTATTTCGCGATCACGACTCTGATCTTCTCGCAGATCTTCTACGTCATCATCTTCACCTGGACGGCAGTAACCGGTGGCGAGAACGGGCTCAACTTCGACCAGCCGGCGCTCGGTTTCGGACGGATGCTGTCGATCCCGTTCACCCCGACGATCCTGCATTGGTTCGTGCTCGCGGTGGTGGCTGGGTCCTATCTCTTGCTGCGGCGCATCACCCAGTCGCCCTTCGGCATGGTATTGCAGTCGATCCGCGAGAATGAGGCGCGCACGCGCGCCATCGGCTATGCCATTGAGCGCTACAAGATCGTCGCGGTGATGTTGTCGGGCCTATTCGCCGGCCTCGCCGGCGTTCTCTACGCCATCCAGAACCAGTTCGCCGCGCCCGACTTCGTGTTCTTTCTCGTTTCGGGCGAGACGGTGATCTACAACGTCATCGGCGGCATCGGCACCTTGGTCGGGCCGATCGTGGGGGCGGCTTTCTTCCTGCTGTTGCGCGAAGGTCTGTCGCGCTTCCTGACTGAATACTATCTGATCCCGCTCGGCATTATCTTCATCGCCATCGTCATCTTCTTGCCGCAAGGGTTGCTCGGCTTCGCGCGCCGTTGGCTCAACCAATAAACCTTATGACCCGCCGCGCGGACTCTGCGCCGTTTGATTGAACAGTACCCGCCGTTCCTCGTCGGAGGGCGGCGCCGAGCGGCGCAATTCCTTGCCCAAATCCACCCCGCGCTGCACCGCCGGCCGATCTCTGAGTGCCGCACGCCAGCGCGCGACATTGGGAAAGTCATCGAGCGGCTGGCCCAACGGTTTGGCGATAAGCACCCATGGCCATGATGCCATATCGGCGATCGAATAATCGTCGAGGATGAATTCGCGCCCTTCAAGGCGGCGTTCGAGAACGCCGAGGCAGCGATTGTATTCGTCGGCGTAGCGCTTGTGCGAATAAGGGTGCTCGCCCTGCGCAGCATAATTGACAAAATGGCTGAGCTGCCCGGCCATCGGCCCGAGATTGCCGACCTGCCAGAACAGCCATTCGAGGCATTCCTTCCTCCCGCGCCGGGTCTGCGGCATGAACCGCCCGGCTCTTTCCGCGAGGTGGATCAGAATCGCCCCCAACTCGAATACTGGCAGCGGCCCATCCGGCTCGTCGTGGTCGACGATCGCCGGCATGCGGTTGTTCGGGCTGATCGCCAGGAATTCGGGTTTGAACTGGTCGCCGCGGCCGATATTGACCGGGATCACATGGTATTCGAGGCCACACTCCTCGAGCATGATCGCGATCTTCCAGCCGTTCGGCGTCGGCCAGTAATAAAAATCGATCACGACTAATCTCCGTCCGCGGCAGCCGCCATTTTGGCCGAGCCGAGTTCCGCAATTTCGGCGGGCGAATAGCCGAGTTCGGCCAGGATCTCTTCGGTGTGCTCGCCAAGCGCCGGGGCGCCGCTGCGGATCTCGGTCGGGGTGCGCGAGAACCGCGCCGCCGCGCGCGCCTGGCGCAACCGCCCGGCCCTTTTGTGCTCGGTCTCGACGACGAGCCCCAAGGCTTCGACCTGCGGATCGCGGATGACCTGGTTGCGCGTCAACACGGGGCCACACGGCACCTGCGCGGCGGTCAGGCGTTCGAGCCAATCCGCCGCCCGGCGAGTCATCAATGCCTGCTGGGTGAGTTCCAGCCGCGCTTCGATGTTGTGCTGGCGCAGAGCCGGGGTTTTGAAACGCTCGTCTTCGAGCCATTCCGGGTGCCCAACCGCCCGCGCCAAGCCGGCCCATTGCCGGTCGGTCAACGCCGCCGCGGTGATGTATCCGTCCGCCGTGTCGTAGATCAGATCGTGCGCGCTCGCCGGCTCCTGGCGCGCCGGTTCGTCGCCGACAAAGGTCTGGCTGCCCATGTCCGAGCTCCACAGGAACGCGACCACAGCTTCCAGCATCGACAGCCGGACATGCTGGCCTTCGCCGGTGCGCTCGCGCGCCAAAAGAGCGGCGGTTATCGCCTGCGAGGCGGTGATCGCGGTCAGTTTGTCGGGCAGGATCGTGCGCAGCAACCGCGGGCGCGCCTCGTCGGAGCCCGCTTGCACCGTCGCCAGCCCCGAAAAGCCCTGGATCACCGGGTCGTAGGCCGGCTTTGCGGCATAAGGGCCCACTTCGCCAAAGCCGCTGATCGAGACATAGACGATGTTAGGCGACACCGCGCGAACGGCGTCCTCGCCAACTCCGAGGCGTTCGGCGACACCGGGGCGAAAGTTCTGGACAAAGACGTCGGCGCCGGCGATCAGCCGCATCAACACCTCTAATGCTGCGGGCCTTTTCAGATCGAGGGCAATCGATCGCTTGTTGCGATTGTTGTTGAGGAATGACGCGGTAAATCCGGCCCGCCGATTGCCCCCCGCTCGAGTGGCGTCGCCGCCGTCGGGCGCTTCAACCTTGATCACATCGGCGCCCTGGTCGGCGAGGATCATCGTCGCCAGTGGCCCGGAGACATTCGACGTCAGATCGACAACTCGATACCCATGCAACGGACCCGGCATCTGGCGGCCTTTCGCATCAGCGAAAATTTCTGGCGGACCAGACTACGCTCGACCCCGAGAGGTCAAGCCTCCCTTGGTTACGCGACCGGCGCCAATGGGTTCTTCGGCAGCGATACCATCCCCCTAGATCTAACGATCGTTTCGGGTGGTGGCGGGTCGGAGAGCCCAATCACCGTCAGCTATGATACCGGCTCGAGCGGCCAGCCGAATTATTACGCGACGGACGGTGGGCCGGTTTCGTTCAACCTCCCCCAGGCCGTTCCCGAGCCAGGCAGCCTGGTCCTATTCGGCACGGCCCCGCTTGGTCTCAGCGCAGTGCGACGGCGCAGGCGCGGCTTCGCCTGACCGGATCGTCGCATCTCTCCGTTGGAACGGCTCCCTCGCGGAGCCGTTCGTTTTTTTTTTATTCGCCGGCTCTTGACCTGCGGTGAGCCCTAAAAGGCCGGCACCACGGGGGCCGGGACGATGTGCTCCTCGACGCGGCGAACGCCGGGGATGTTTTCGGCGGCGACGCGCAGCGCGTCCCGCTCGGCTGTGGGCTGGTCGTCCGAGAGCCAGACATGCACAACCTTGTCCCGGACCATGATGTCGGCCGCCCAGATATTGGCCCAGCGCTGGCCCTTGAGCTCGTTAAGCAGCTTTTCACGTATGGTGCGGTCGTCGGCGTCGGCGACGATCGCCGGGGCGCTAGTGGTTGTCGCCAACGCACGCACCAGGTTGGCGCGGCTGATGATCCCCACCAGCTTGCCGTCACGGACGACCGGCACCCGCTTGATCAGCTTGGTTTCGAGCAGCATCGCAACTTCGGCGAGATCGGTCGTGTCCGATACGGAAATAACGTTGCGGCTCATGATGTCGGCGACTTTGCGTCCGTGCTCCTTCACGTATTCGCGGGCGGCTTCTTCTTCGGCCGCGAGCGAGTCGAGCCACCATGACCGCCGCTTCTGCAGGCGCCGCTCGGTGCCGGTCTCGGTGCGGTGCAGCAGATCGCCCTCGCTGACGATTCCAACCAGCCGGTCGCCCTCGCAAACCGGAACCCCGCTGATGTTCCGCTCCGAGAGTAGCTTGGCCAGATCCTGCACTGTCGTCTCGGGATCGACGGTGATCACCGGGGTCGTCATCACATCCATGGCGCGCATCGAGAGCCTCCAACCCATTTTTTTGAATAGACTTGCTATCCTAGCATCATGCTTTGCTTCAGATCAACGACGCCTAAAGAGTCCGAAATCCCGCCGAGCGAGACGCAACTCCCCCGCCGGCTTGCGCTCGGCTACGGTAGACGGCATCCGGACCGGCCGAACTCGGAAGCTCATTCAAGACGGGCCTCGGGCGGGATCGCAAAATGCGAGGAGAGTGTCATGCCGAAAAATGTCGCCGTCGGGCTCGGGCTGATGGAGTTTCCGTTCGACAGCGTGGCCGGCTATTGGCGCTGGGTCGATCTGTGCGAGGCGGGCGGCGTCAACTCGCTGTGGCAAACCGACCGCATGGTCAGCCGCGAGCCGATCCTCGAATGCATGAGCGTGATGGCCGCACTCGCCGGGCGCACGCGGCAAATCAAATTTGGCGTCAACGTTCTCTCCTTGGCGTTCCGTGACCCGGTACTGCTGGCCAAGCAATGCGCCACGATCGACGTGTTGTCCGAGGGGCGGCTGTTGCCGGCCTTTGGCATCGGCAGTCCGCTGGCTCCCGAATGGCGCACCTTGAACCTCGACACCAAGACCCGCGGCCGCAAGACCGATGAGGGTCTCGAAATCATCCGCCGGTTGTGGGCTGAGGACGAGGTCGATTTCGAAGGCGTCCATTACCGGCTCACCGGCGCCTCGATCAGCCCGAAGCCGGTGCAACCCGATCTGCCGATGTGGATCGGCGGCTCCAGCCCGGCGGCGATTCGGCGTACCGCGCGCTTCGGCACCGGCTGGCAGGCGGGCGGCGAGACCCCCGATGATATCGGCGCCGTCGTCGCCGCGATCCGAGAGGCCGCGATCGCCGAAGGCCGGCCGATCGACGACGACCATTACGGCGCCGGCATCGCGTTCCGCTTTGGCCGACCCGACGACCCGGCTCTCCAACGGCTGTTCGACGCCTACCGCAAGCGAACCGGCCGCGAGCCCCAAAAATATTTTGCGATCGGCGACGCGGAAGCGATCGTCGAACGCATTGCTGCCTATGTCGCAGGCGGCATCTCGAAGTTCATCCTGCGTCCGGCGGCGCGCGGCGACGCGGAGATGCTCGCCCAGACGCGGCGCCTCGTCGAAGAGGTATTGCCGCGCATTGCGGCGCACTGGCCGAGGCCGAAAAAGCGGGCCGTCGCGATTCCAGCGCTCGGCGCGGCATGACCGGCGAGCCGCTCGACGGCATACTTGCCTGCGTTTTCGACGCCTATGGCACGCTGTTCGATGTTGCCTCGGCGGCACTACGTTGTGCCGACGAACTCGCCGGCATGGCCCCCCGGCTCAGCATGCTGTGGCGTGACAAGCAGCTGCAATATACATGGTTGCGTGCGGTGCAGGGCCGGCACGCCGATTTTTGGCAAGTCACCGGTGACGCGCTTGATTTCGCGCTGGAATCGCTAGGGCTGGCTGATCCCAGCCTGCGCGAGCGGCTGATGCAGCTCTATTTGACGCTCGACGCCTATCCTGACGTGCCGGAGGTCCTGCGACCATTGCGCGGCGCCGGCTTGGCCACCGCGATCCTATCGAATGGCTCGCCGGCGATGCTCGCCGCGGCGATCGCACATGCCGGGCTCGGCGATCTGCTCGACCATGTGCTGTCGGTCGAGGAAGCCGGCGTCTACAAGCCGCACTCCCGCGTCTACCAGCTGGCGGTCGACCGCCTCGCCGTCCCGCCACAGGAAATCGCCTTTATCTCGTCGAACGGCTGGGACGCCTGGGCCGCGCTCCGCCTTTGGTATGCGCGCCATCTGGTGCAACCGGCAGAGCCAGACCCGAGAACGGCTACCCGGCGCTCCCGACCGCGAAATCCGCTTCGTGTCTGAGCTGCCACCGCTAGTAGCGGTATAGCTAGTGGATAAAATCAACAGATGATACCGCCGTGATCCGAGAGTTTTCGCGAGTTTGCCCCTCTCCAAAAGGCACCAAGTGTCAGATTTGCACCACTAGCGATGATCGATTGCGGCTTGCGCATTAGCTAAGGGGTCGTCAAATGATAAGAAGATGCGGCTTGGTCGCTGTTGGAACACTAATTCTGTGTGCCGGATCATCATGTGGTACGCCTGCTACTGTCAAAAAGCCGTCGTCTATTGGATCCCTCTAAAAACCGCTGGCCTTTTGCGGCGAATCGCCAACTCCGTATTGCCAGGGATGCGGGGGATCGGCAATGGCGGGGCAACCGGGTTTTTTCGACAGCGACGAGCGGCTGAGGGCGCTATCTGCGGCCGGCGATCCGTTGGAACGGCTGGTGCTGGTGGTAGATTTTGAGGTTTTTCGTGTCGAGCTTGAAGCGGCGCTGTCGCGCTCGGATCGATCGAGGGGAGGCCGTCCGCCCTATGACCCGGTGGTGATGTTTAAAATCCTGGTGCTGCAAACGCTGTACACGCTGTCGGACGATCAGACCGAATATCAGCTCAGGGATCGGCTGTCGTTTATGCGGTTTGTCGGCTTGGCGCTGCACGACCCGGCGCCCGATGCCAAGACGATCTGGCTCTATCGCGAGCAGCTGGCGCGGGTCGGCGCGGTCGAGCGTCTCTTCGCACGGTTTGACGCGATACTGCGGGCGAAGGGCTGGCTGGCGATGGGCGGTCAGATCGTCGATGCGACGGTGATCGAGGCGCGCCGGCCGCGATTGACCAAGGCCGAGAAGGACACCATCAAGGGCGGCGCGGTGCCGTCCGAGTGGAAACCGGCGCGGCGTGCGCAGATCGATCGCGACGGACGCTGGACATTGAAGCGCGGGCGCAAGCGCGAGACCCCGGCCAATCAAGCTCCCGGCCACAAGCGCCAGCCGGAGATCGCGGTGCCGATGTTCGGGTACAAGAACCACGTCGGCGTCGACCGCGAGCACGGTCTCCTGCGGCGCTATGTCGTCACCCACGCGGCAAGATATGACGGCAGCCAACTCGGCGCGGTGCTCGATCGCGACAACACCGCCAGCGATGTGTGGGCCGATACCGCCTACCGCTCGGCAGCGAACCTGGCCTTGCTCGACCGCCGCGGCCTCAAGCCGCAGTTTCAGCGCAAGAAGCCGCGCGGACGCAAGATGCCGGCGCATATCGCTCGCGGCAATGCCACCCGCGCCCGGGTGCGATCCCGGGTCGAGCATGTCTTCGCCGCCCAGAAATGCCGCCTCGGGCTGATCGTGCGGACCGTCGGCATGGTCCGCGCCCGAGCCAAGATCGGCATGGCCAATCTCGTCTACAATTTCACCCGCCTGGCCTGGCTTCAGGGACGAACCGCGCCGGCGTGACGCATACCCCACCGAGATCGACCAGCGACAAACCACACCCGTTCGCCGCAGTACCGGTCGGCCCGCCGATCGGAGCCATCAGCCTGCTGATGCGCCGAAAATCATCCCAAAACCGGGTAATTCGAGCCGTCCTATTGATGCGCCTGTTCTCGGATCTCTCAACACCGCTCTCAACGACCCAAATCCCCAGGTACGAAGGAGCGCGGTTTCTGCGTTAGGCGACGCCAAGGATCCGCGAGCAGTAGACCCAGTGATCGCGGCACTCAGGGATCCAGATACTGAGGTCCGGTTGAGTGCAATTAACAGTTTAAGCAAGAAGTTAAAAGACCCACGCGCTGTCGAACCTTTAATCGCTACCTTGAAGGACCCTGATCTAATGGTTAGGACTTGGGCGGTTGAAGCGTTAGGTGAATTCAAGGACCCTCGGGCAGTCGACGCGCTTATTGTCGCGATGAATGACCCCCACTCCGGTGTAGAACGAATGGATGCGGCCTATGCATTGGCCGAGATCAATGATCGTCGCGGCGTTGATGCGGTTCTGGCGTTATCAAACAAAGGTAATCCGGATGTGATCGTAGAGCTTCGCCGCGCGCTTGTTGCGATAGGTGAACCAGGAACCGAGGATGCATTAATCCAGGCTCTCAATAAACCCGGCGGCGCTCACGTTTTGCTGGCCCAAGCGCTTCTTGATTCTAGAAACCCAAAATTACAAGATGCCGCGCGCAAATGGGCATTAAAGACCGGTACCCCGATAGTGTCAGTGACAATCTGGAGCACAGATACCTCCGGCGAGTGGGGAAGTGGACGGTAATCGCTTCGCCGAACTCTGTTGTAACATAAGGGCATTATCATATATACACATAGTACTATACTGAGTCGGGCCCCACAATTGAGCCGGCGGCAGCCCGACGACCGTCATAGAGTGCCGTAAACAGCCTGAGTAAAACGAGCCGATTGGCTCATTCTTATTTTGGAATCACGGCATCTTAAATCCGGAGTTGAAAATATTCTCCTTGAGCACCTGCTCCTTGAATAAAATTTGTCACTGTTGAAACGTCATCCACGGTTCCGCGTAGTGATATATTCTCGCCCTTGGCCGGGATAACGTCCAAAGGTGCTAACATCCTGACATCCGCACGATATAGATCATTGTACTGAACCAGCAAGGCGCACTTTCCACTAGTATCGAGGACTTTCCCTCGCCAGGTGATCGTTTTTCCAACGTACTCGCCATGTTCCATCTTTTCCCGGTTTAGGTTATCCACATCGACCTCAGTATTTGGCTGAGCGGTTTTGCTGCCGGTCACCAAATGATCAGTGAGCCATTGCCTTGCGTCCTGGTCCCCTCCGCTGGCGGCGTCCTGCATCCAGATGCGCGCGAGACACGGATCGCGCGGCACGCCCTCGCCACTTTCGTAGTCTAAGGCAATGTTATATTTCGCCTTAGCCAATCCATGATCGGCGGCCGCTTTGTAAAAGATAAACGCCGAAGCAGCGTCTTGCCGCACGCTCAGGCCGTTGTCATACATATAGCCGATGCTGTTCATGGCCTCGGCATCACCCAGTCGGTCGGCCTTCTGGAACCACCGCATCGCCTCGGTGTATGCCTTTTTTTCAAACGCGCTGTCGCCCCGCTTCCGCGCGTCTTCCGCCGCTCGATTAGTGGCGACAACCCCCGTTTGCGCGAGCGTCGTCGGCACGGATACGACAAGCGATAGCATCGCAGCTAAAATCATCGCCGGCTCGATCCGACTAGCCATTCTCCGTTCCCTGCTATTTCTGGCGCTGTCGCCCGCCATGGATTGGGCGTGGCCGTTTTCTTAGTCCCGGACAACGGCCTAACTAACCCGGATCATTCACGAGGCGTTTGAGGGCGCCGCCCCGCATCGGGGTGGGCGCGCAGCTTTCCGTGGCGTCGGTGACGCGGTGATCGAGGTTTGAGGTTGGACCGGAGGGTTCGATCTGGGGCGATTGCCCCGTCGGTTACGGCGGCAGCTTGGCGATTTGGCCCGCGAGCGTGGCAAAGCCGGTCCGGTAAGGAAAGCAGGCCGGCAGGGCGATCTTAATGCGGGTGACCATTTCGGTGACGCGCGCGGCAACCTTGATCAGGCAGAGGCGGATCGTGTCGAACTGGGCCTCGCGCCAGAAGGAGTTGCGCGGCGCCAGGCCGCGCAAGCTCAGCATCAGCCAATAGGCGGCGGTGTGGATCAACAGCCGGAACTGGTTGGCGGTCGCCTTGCTGCAGGAGGTGCGGTCGGAGGCGAGGTGCAGCTTGTGCGCCTTGATCAGATTTTCGGCCTGCCCCCTGGCGCAATAGAGCTTCTCGTAGAGCGATTTCGGCAGGCCTGGCAGATTGGTGACGATGAACCGGCTGTCGGCCCCCTGGGGGCCGGCCTCGACACGGGCGATGACACGGCGCGCGACATTCCAGGTTTTGGCGGCGTAGCGGAAATCACCGTAGCGGCGGACCTTGTCGCCTTCGCCGTCGAGGCGGCCGAGGGCGGCGTCCTCAGCGAGCGGAGTGGCCTGGCGCAGCAGCACCGGGTTGCCGGAGAGGCCGAAGATGTAGCCGACGCGCTGGCGCTCGCACCACGCCATCGCCTCGGGCCGACCATAATGGCTGTCGCCGCGCACCACGATCTCGACCGCCGGCCAGCGGGCCCGGATGCGGCCAATGACATGGCGCAGCACCATTGCCACCTCGGCCCCGTCCGGCGTCTTGCCGGGGCGCAAGATGACGGCGACAGGCTTGCCGGTGGTCGCCTCGTAGATGTGGATCGGCAGAAAGCAGCGGCTGTCGTAATGTGCGTTCCACAGTGACAGTTGCTGGTCGCCGTGCACCCGGTCCTCGGTGTCGTCGATGTCCAGCAGGATGCGCCGCGGCACCGCTTCGAAGCTGTCGCAGAACAGCTCCACCATCGCCGCCATCATGCGTTTGAGCGCGATCGCGCCGGGCAGGTTTTCGAGCCGGCTGATGGTCGGCTGCGAGCACAAATCCTCGCCGCTTTCCGGCAGCCGCCCGACCGCCATCTTGAAGGCGGGATCGGATTTGAGCGCGTCACAGTCGTTGCCGTCGGGATAGCCGGCCGCGATCAGCAGCGCGCGGTAGCGGATCATCTCGGTAAGCCCGTGCAGCACCCGGTCCGGGTCGCGCGGGTCTTCGATGCAGGCGGCCAACCGTTCGGCAATCTTGAGCCGCTGCTCGATGGCCGCCAGCAGCAATATGCCGGCATCTGAGGTGAGCTGGCCGCCGTCAAATCCGACATGCACCGGCTTGCCCGCGATGGCTGGCAAGCCCGGCAAAATCCCCGTAGTCTCATCCATGGCGGGCGCGAAACTCCGTGGCTTCGGTGTGATCGGCCTTAGCAACCAAATCATACACGAAACCAAGGGTTTATACCGCTCCCGCCAGCCCCTTCAGCCGACGTGGTGAATTTTTCGGGCTAAACACCGATCGCGGCTGCCGATCAACGCGCCATAGGCTCGATGTTCGGGGACCTCACCCGGCCACATGCCGTCGGTCAGGAAACCACCGCCGTGGCCGAACTCGGGTCGTCTATAATCATGCAACCGGGATCGCCCCTACCCGGTCCCGCGCATGGAAAGGGCAAGACATGAAGCGGTCGGCTTTTGTGTTGGTTGTGGCGTTGGTTATCGCCCTCGGGCTGTCCGCGGGCACGGCCGAGGCGACCAGCCAGGGCATGGGCGCGATCGCACGTTGGAAGACGATGGACACCTGCGCCAAGCAGGCTCAGGCAGCCTTTCCCGACTTCACCCCCGACGCGAACGCCAAGCGCGAGGCCAAACTGAAAGATTGCCTGAATGCCAACAACCTTCCGCCGCGCGAACCGTTAGAGCCGCTCGCAGCCCCGCTGAGCGATATATAGCGCGAAGGGTGTGCGGGTTCAGCCCGCATGACCCTCGCTCCAGCCATCTGCCATAGGCGGCAAGCGCAACAACGGCTCCGATGCATTCGCGTCCAGCCCCGATCCGACCCGGTCGAGAAAGGCGAACTGAGCGCCAAGGTCAATCTCGACGCTCGAGGTGATCTCCAGCCGAATATCTTCGAAGACATTAGTACGTCGACGCCAACGCCACGCTGTCACGGTTTCGTCACGCTGTCGCAGAAGAGCGACGATCTGGGGGCGAAACAGAGCGAGCATGGCGCCGATCCAGCGGTTGAGCACAGTGGGCCCGCCGACCTCTCCGAACGTGAAGCGGTCGAGCATGCGGATGACGTCTTCGGCCCGGTACCAGGTCTCGCCGGTAACCCACCGGTTGGTGGTGAACAGCCGCATCGGCTCGCCACGCGAGTCGAGTGCGATCGCGACGAGATGGCTCACCTCATCGCGCGCCCCGTGCTTGAGCGGCGCCGCTTGCGGCGTCGGCCGCGCGGCGTCGGCGACCGCGGTCTCGGGCAGGACCAGCGGCGCCACCCCTAACGGCATGCCCTCGGCGCGCAGGAAGGTGTGAAAATGCCCGTGTTCGCGCACGGCCCGATCCGCCGCGGGATGGGCGTGGTAGAAATATTGAACGTGAGTCTGCGGATCGTAGACCTCGCCCCCGGGGTAGCGCTGCCAATCGACGAGCGCCCCCTCCTCCGCACCGATCTCAGCGAGAATACCGCCGCCGCGGGCAGCGAGCGCACGATGGCATGCGGCGACAACCGCAGCAGCCGCTTGCATCGGCGCGACCTCGTACGGGCTCACCCGCAACTCGGTTAGCTTGTCCGCAGCCGCTATCCGCCCCCTCGCGCGAACGAAACGTGGCCACAATAGCTAGCGCCGCTTTCGGGTTAAAGCGGGATTGGTGACGGTCCACACGACGATGTCCTTGATCACCGCGTCCGCTGCCGCATTGAAGGCGGCGACCACCGCCGGGACTTCGTCTGCCGCGGCCGGCACGCGCCGCTCGAACGAGGCCTGGGCAACGATCTCGCGCTGCGGCATTGCGACGAGCCGGGCGGTCATCGCGACCCACACCGTGGGCGGGGCGCCACCTTCTGTCACTTACGGCTTCGAAATGGCGAATCTCGGTCTTGAGAACGAAGTCCGCCCTCAAACCGATCAATTCGCTGTCGATCGCAGTAATTGCCTTGCTGTTCTCGAAGGCTACCAGCAACGCTGTCTGCACCAGGGTCGAGACGCGCTCGGTCCACTCCAAATCGGCATAGTAATCGAGCGAGAGCGGCGATCTGCTCAGCGCGATCCGGGTCGTGTCGATGCCGGCCGGGGCCTGTGGGAGGTCGACGAGAAGCTGCGCGCTTACATGGGGCAAGCTCGATGGATAGGCGGTGTCGGAGGACAGTCGGTAAAGGTGCCCCGGAGGCGTGGCGACAAAGAGGCTGGCGCAACCCGCCAGCGCCAGCACGGGCACCGACGCGAGCCGACGGCGCGCGATGCCGGACGACGACCCGGTCATTGTGGCTGATATCCTTTGCGCCGGTCCCCGAACAGCAGCCGCGTTGGGTCCCGCTCGAGCTGCTCCACCAGCCGGGTCAAATTTGCCGCCAGCTGCTGCGCGTCGCTGACGAGATCATTTACGCCGGCAGGGTCTGCTGGCTGAAGTTACGAATTCCTGGCCGAGCCTCGCCGATCGTAAGCTGGAGCTGACGGCTGGTGTCGGTCAGGTTCGCGGCCAGCTTGTCGTAATCCTTGAGCGTTTGCGAGACTTGGTCCTTCAACCCACCGCGCCCGGCATAGCTCTGATCGACATGCTGAAGCAGCGTTTTGAGTTCGACCATCGCCGCATTGGCGTTGTCGAGGATCCCAACAATATCCTGGCTGTGGTCGGCTATGGCCCCGGTCACGGTTCGGATATTCTGCAGGCTCTCGGCAATCGCCTGACAATTCTGCTCGTTGAGCAACGCATTCAGCTTCGATGCGACGGCTTTCAGTTCACCCGTCAGCTCGGGAAGCGAGGCCTTTACTTCTTCAAGTTCTGATCGCTCCGGCTCGATCACCGGATAGCGATGCCCCGGCTTAGCCTCCAGATCCCGGGCCCCCTGGGTGCCGCCGCGGATTTGAACTGTCGAGACGCCACTCAATATGTTGGTGTCGAGAAATGCACGCGCGTCCGACTTGATCATGACAAGATTGGTGTCGATCTCAATCGTGACCTGGATTTGTGCTATATTGTCCGGATCGACGCGAATGTCGGTTACGCGGCCCACCGGAATCCCGTTATACTGAACCGCCGCCCCCTTGTTGAGCCCGGCCACCGATCCCTTAAAGAAGATGTAATAGGGTGCGAACACCTGCGAGAACTCGCTGCGGCTCAGCCACAGCACGCCGCCAAACGCCAGAAAGATGACAACCAGCACGAACACGCCGACCGCGACGTAATGTGCTCGCGTCTCCATCGATCTGCCTCCGGCGTGCGGAACGGCTCAGGCCGAAGCCGGAGCGCCGACCCGCGCCATCGTTTGCGGGCGGATGCCCGAATTCGGCGTGCTGCGCCGCGCGCCCGCGGGGGCCATGGAAATATGAGCGGATCCACGGATGATCGTCTTGCAACATTTGATCGAGTGTGCCGACGCGGATCTTCTTGTCGACCAGCACCGCCACGCGATCGCAGATCGCGAACAGGCTGTCGAGATCATGCGTCACCATCAATACGGTAAGCCCGAGGCTGCTCCGCAAATCACCGATCAGCTTGTCGAATTCCCCGGCAGCGATCGGATCGAGCCCGGCTGTTGGCTCGTCGAGAAAGACAATTTCCGGATCGAGCGCGAGTGCGCGCGCAAGGCCGGCGCGCTTGCGCATTCCGCCCGACAGCTGTGACGGGAACTTCTCTCCGGTGCCCTCGGGAAGCCCGACGATGCCGACCTTAAACGCCGCGATTTCATCCATCAGGCGCATCGGCATGTCGTAGTATTCTTTTATTGGCACCTCGATATTCTCCGCGACCGTCAATGAACTGAACAGCGCCCCATCCTGAAATAGCACCCCCCAATGTTTCTCGATCTCCCGTTGATCATGATCGCTCATGGTCAGAATACTGCTCCCAAAAACTTCGACATCGCCCGCGGCCGGACGATTGAGACCGATGATAGTTCGCAATAGTACCGATTTCCCGGACCCTGACGCGCCGACGACGCCCAGAATTTCGCCGCGAAATACGTCGAGGTCGACACCGTCATGGACCGTCTCGGCGCCAAAGCGATTGACGAGGCCGCGCACGCGAATGATCGGCTCGCCCGGCTGATCCGGCATGCTCAAATCTGCAATGCGGAAAAGAAGATAGAAAATCCGGCGTCGGTCACGATCACGAGAAAAATCGCTTCAACCACCGACAGCGTCGTAAGCCGGCCGACGCTCTCGGCGCTGCCGCTCACCTGAAATCCCTCGTAGCAGCCGATCGAGGCGATGATTACCGCAAAGAACGGCGACTTGATCAGGCCGATCCAGAAAGACCATCGGGCGACCGTGGACATATGGGTGAGGAATTCAGGAATACCCATGCCGAGCTTGACCCAGGCCATCAGCCCACCGCCAAAGATCCCCATAAAGTTGGCGCAGAGGGTAAGCATCGGCAAGGTCAGCACCAGCGCGAAGAGACGCGGCAGAACCAGCACCTCGACCGGGTCGAGGCCAATGGTGCGCATCGCGTCGATTTCTTCGTTGACCCGCATCGTCCCGATCTGGGCGGTAAAGGCACTCCCCGAGCGGCCAGCTATGATGATCGCGGTCAGCAAAACCCCCAACTCGCGTAGGATGCTCGCCGCGGTTAATTGGACCGTGTAGCTCTCGAGCCCATAGAAGCGCAAATAATCGGCGCCCTGATAAGCGATGACGACCCCGATCAGGAAGGTAAGCAGGCTGACGATTGGCAGCGCGTTAACCCCGGTTAGCTCCATCTGGGCGACAATCGATGTAATGTTGATTCGAAGCGGGTGGCGCACCATTCGGAACGAGGCTGCGCAAACAATGCCGAAGAAGCCGAGAATGCTGTAAGCGCGAGCGATCAGGCCCAGAGAAATCTCGCCAATTCGGGCGATGAACCCGACGAGCGAGTGATGCGCCGGTCGCGGATGGCGGGCCGGAGCCATAATCCCGGTCGCTCGCACCTGGTCGATCAGCGGCTCGAAGCTCGGCCGCAAATTCCGCATCTCGACCGCATTGCCGCGTTCGGTCAGAACGTGCTCGGTGCGCAGCAACAGCCATGCGCCGGTGGTATCGAGCCGATCGATCCCGGCCAGATCGAGCGTCACCCGCCTCCCCGCCGGTATCTCCAACGCGCGGAGCCTGCGGTCGAGTTCGGTGGCGGTCGCTACGAGCCATTCTCCGGCCGCCGCCAGCACCAGGGATCCAGCGTCTTCTGTTTTGTCGAGAGTGGCCGCGATCGCCGCCATGATGCCTGTAAGATCTGGGTGCCCTGGCCGAGGCCTTTTCAACTATGGCAAAAGCGGCTATGTCGCAAGCCGCGGACAGAGATCGCCTCAGCTCGCTCGCCGGGAACAGTTGTCATGGACCTCAAGCAACACATCCGTTCGATTCCCGACTTTCCCAAGCCCGGCATCCTTTTTTACGATATTTCGACCTTGCTCGCGCACCCAGCGGCATGGCGGGCCACGGTCACCCGTCTTGCCGATGCGTTACGGCCGCATCAGCCCGATCTTCTGATCGGCATCGAATCCCGCGGATTTCTTGTTGCCGCACCCGTCGCCTACGAACTCGGCCGCGGCTTCGCCATGATCCGCAAGCAGGGCAAATTACCCGGCAAGACCGTGCGCCATTCTTATGACCTGGAATATGGCAGCGACACCATCGAAATCCAGGAAGACGCCTTTGCCGCGGGGCAGCGCGTCGTTGTGGTCGACGATCTGTTGGCGACCGGGGGAACGATGCGTGCCGCCATCGATCTTGTCCGCCATCGGGGCGGCCTGGTAACCGCGGCGGGCTGCATCATCGAACTAAGTTTTTTGCAAGGCCGCAGCCGCATCGACGTACCCGTCACCGCGATGGTCGCCTACGACTCCTGATTATCAGTTTAATCGTCGCTCGCTACAGGCCAACGGCCGAGGCTGCGCCCGATTACGGCGTAGAGCGGGTCGCCGCCGCCTGGCGGGGTCCGGTCCAGACAGCGAATGTCGCCCCAGTTGCCGGCTTCGGCGAAATGGTGCGCGATCAGGCATAAATGCCCGGCATCGTCGTGCAGACACCAGCACCCGATGGCGCGGGTCGGCCGGCAGCGCTCCGAAAAGGTCACGACGAGTGGCGCGCCCGGCTTCAGCACCCGCCCGACCTCGCGGATGACCTCGGCCGGCCGCGTCAGAAGCTGGACCGAAACGCACAACGCGGCGCCATCGAACTCGTGGTCGGCGAAAGGGAGATGCGGATTACGATTCAAATCCTGGACCCGCCACTCGTCGAGAAACGGGTTCTCCGCCAGTTCGCACGGATTGAGGCCGATCCCCACCACCCGCGCATAAGGAACTTCCGGCGGCAGGTGGCTCACCCACCCCGACATCAGGTCGAGTATGGCGCCGCCTATAGGCAAGATCTCTCGATAGAGATCGGTGATCGCCGCAATGGCGGCGCAATCGATATGCATGATGGTCGCGGGCCCGCCGAACAGGTCGGGGAACTCATCGACAGGCGTCGCTGCAATGTCCGGAAGGACCGTCATTTCCCCCGTCTCTAGCCCTGTTTTGTGTGAGATAGGGAGCGGCTCGCGGGCAGTCCATAGGGAAAGATCGAGCAAGGCAAAAAGGCTGGCGCCGCGGTTTTGTACGAATTCGCGCAAATCATTCCGCCAGCGCGCCGTCAGCTTGGGTCAGCGGCAGCCCGAGGTCGTGCGCCACCGCCGGATGGGTTACCCGCCCGCGGCATATGTTGAGCCCGTCGCGCAGATGCGGGTCTTCGGCGAGCGCGCCCCGCCAGCCGTGATCGGCGAGCGCCAGCACGAAGGGCAAGGTGGCGTTGTTGAGGGCGACGGTCGAGGTGCGCGCCACCGCCGCCGGCATATTGGTCACGCAGTAATGCACCACCCCTTCCTCGATATAGGTCGGCGCTGCATGGGTCGTCGGTCGACTGGTCTCGAAGCAGCCGCCCTGATCGATCGAAATATCGACGATGACGGTCCCCGGCCGCATCGCCCGGACGAGGTCGCGGCTGACGAGCCTTGGCGCGGCGGCGCCGGGGTTCAGCACCGCGCCGATTACCAGATCGGCCGCGGCGACCTCGCGCTCGATATTTTCCATCGTCGAATAAAGGGTGTGCAGCTGCGCACCGAACTGCAGATCGAGCTCGTAGAGGCGCGGCAGCGAGCGGTCGATGACGGTGACGTAGGCCTCCATCCCCATCGCCATGCGCGCCGCGTTGGTGCCGGCGACGCCACCGCCGAGGATCACGACCTTGGCCGCGGGGACGCCCGGAACCCCGCCGAGCAACACGCCGATCCCGCCCTGCTCCTTTTCGAGACAGTGCGCGCCGACATGCACCGACATCCGCCCGGCAACCTCGCTCATCGGGGCCAGCAGTGGCAAGCCGCCGCGGGCGTCGGTGACGGTCTCATAACCAATCGCGATCGCCCCCGAGCGGATCAAGCTCTGCGTCAACTCCTTGTCCGCAGCGAGGTGCAGATAGGTGAACAGGATCTGGCCGGGATGCAGCAGCGCCACCTCTTGCGGCTGCGGCTCCTTGACCTTGACGATCAGCTCGGCGGCGGCGAAGACTTCTGCGGCATTGGCACAGATGCGCGCGCCGGCCGATCGATACGCCCGATCGTCGAAGCCGATTCCGGCGCCGACCCCAGCTTCGAGCGATGACCTCGTGGCCATGATGGGCAAGCTCGCGCACACTGCCGGGAACGAGGCCGACACGATACTCGTGAGTTTTCACTTCCTTGGGGACGCCGATCAGCATTGCTGCACTCCGGTAGTCCGCAGCGGGGATAAGAGAGCCCGTCCGCGGCGCGGCATCATGTTCCGCCGAAGCGCCCAGCTCTCACCCTCGGCGGGACGTGATGGGATCTCGCCCGCTGGGGGACCCGGCCTGCGCCGGGCGCAGGCTGGTTGCGACCGGCACCAGGAAGCCGGCTATTATTACGATCGTCCCCGAGCACCAACATCGGCAACCGATAGGAGCCGCTGAAGTCGTGCAGCAACCCGACGAATTGGGGTGCGGCGTAGCCCGAGATATTGCCGACTGAGTTGATGAAGGCGATGCCGCCTGCCGCCGCCGTAGCGCCGAGAAAAGCGGTCGGCAGGTTCCAGAATACCGGCAGCGAACCGGAGATGCCGAACGCCGCGACCGAGAAGGCGGCGATCGCCAGTGGCGCGCTAGTGCCGATCGCCTCCCCCGCCAGCATCAAGCCGAGCCCGCCGATCAGCAGCGGCGTTACCAGATGCCACACCCGCTCGCCGGTGCGGTCGGAGCTTTGCGAGAACAGGATCATCCCAACGATCCCGGCGGCTGCCGGCACCGAGGTCAAATACCCGACCGCCAGGTTGCTGAAGCCGAACGTCTTGAGCATCAGCGGCAAGAAAAAGCCCTTGCCGTAGACGCCGAAGCCGGTCAACAGCGAGACCAGGGTCAGCAACACCAGTTGCGGGCTGATGATCGCCCGCGTGGTCCGCAGGTGGCGGCCGATCGCGGCCTCGCGCTCGGATTGCAGCTTGGCCTCGAGCCATTCGCGTTCTGCCGGCGCCAGCCATTCGGCATGGTCCGGTCCGTCGCGCAGCACGAACCAGCACACTGCCGCCAGCCCCAGCGTCGGCAGCCCTTCCGCGAGAAACACCCACTGCCAGCCGGCGACGCCCAACCAGCCATCGAGCCTCAGCAAATTGGCCGATACCGGGCCGACGAGAATGCCCGCCGAGGCGCCGACCGCAAAGAACACCCCCATCGCGCGGCCGCGGTACCGAGAGGGGAACCAGCAGGTCATGAAGTAGGCAACTCCGGGAAAGAACCCCGCCTCGGCGATCCCCAAAAGAAAACGGGCGATGACGAAGGTCACGACGCCCGTCGCCAGCGCCGTCCCGGCCGAGCACAGCCCCCAGGCTACCGCGCGATCAGCGTAATCCAACGCCGCGCGCCGACACGCGACAACGCCGCGTTTGCCGGCATTTGGAACAGTACATAGCTCCAGAAAAAAGCGCCGGCGCCGAGCCCGTAAGTCGTCGCCGACAACCCCAGAGCCTTGTTCATCGTCAGCGCCGCGACCGAAACGTTGAAACGGTCCAACACGTTGATGGTGTAGCAAAGGCCGAGAAGTGGCAGAAAACGCAATGCGACCTTGCGCATCACCACACCGTCGAGGTCGAGCCTCATCGTTTCCTCCCGCAAAGCGTTGTCCGCCTTGTCCGCAACTTCAGGATATGGCGGGAACCGGTAAAAGGCTACGAGAGCAATTGGCGTATCACCTCGTCGGCCAGCGGCAGGGACGCGGTCAGACCCGGTGATTCGATGCCGTAGAGGTTGACCAGCCCGGGCACACCGTGGGTCGCGGGTCCCTGAACGACAAAATCGGCGGCGGGCTCCGCGGGTCCGCTGATCTTGGGCCTGATCCCGGCATAGCCCGGCTGCAAGGCGCCGTCGCGCAGATCCGGCCAATAGCTGCGAACGGCAGCATAGAACGCGTCGCCGCGTGCCGGGTCGACCGTATAATCGATCCCGGAAATCCATTCGACATCAGGGCCGAACCGCGCCTGGCCGGCCAGGTCGAGGGTAATATGGACCCCGAGCCCGCCCGCTGGCGGCACCGGGTAGACCAGCCGTCTAAACGGCGAGCGCCCGCTGAGCGTGAAGTATACGCCGCGGCAGAAATAGGCGGTTGGGATCAACTCGGCTGGAACTCCTGCGATCGCGGCGGCCAATGCGGGGGCGTGGAGCCCTGCGGCGTTGACCAGAAACCGGCAACGGATGGTGCCGGGCTCGGCGCCGCCTACGATAAGATCGAATCCGTCCGCGCCCGCAATGCCGGAGAGGATCGGGGTGCGCAGCACGATCGTCGCGCCCGCGGCCTCGGCCTCGCCCTGGTAGGCGAGCATCAGCGCATGACTATCGATGATGCCGGTCGACGGCGACAACAGCGCGGCCACGCAGTTGAGCGCCGGCTCGAGAGTTTGCGCTTGTGCGGCGGAGAGCCACTTTACGTCGTCGACGCCGTTGGCATGCGCAGCTGCGGCGATCTTTTCCAGAGCCGGAATCTCGTCCTCTTGGGCGGCGACGATCAGCTTGCCCAGCTGAGCATGCGGAACCCCGTGCTCGCGGCAATAGGCGTAGAGCCGCTGGCGCCCGGCAACGCAACATGTCGCCTTGAGGCTGCCAGCCGGGTAGTAGATCCCGCTGTGGATGACTTCGCTGTTGCGCGAGGAGGTCTCGAAGCCGATCGTCCAGGCGCGCTCCAGCACGAGCACCTCGCGGCCCTCGAGCGCCAATGCCCGTGCCGCCGCGAGCCCGATCACTCCGGCGCCGACCACGACGCATTCGACCTCGTCCACTGTCCCTCTCCGCCTTCGTTCGTAGTGAGCCGCTGCCCCACGCGGCCGAACCCTGAGGGGCGCCGTTGTTCGCCTGCCGACGGGATCGGTCAAGCCCCGAGCTGCGCGAGACATTCTGCCGCGGCCAGCCGTTCCTGGGCTGCGCGAGGCGGCTGGACGTCACAAACGAAATCGCGCACACTCTTCCCGCGTGGCAATCGGCGAAGGACAGCGATGAGCCGGAAGACTGCTAGCGTGCTGGCGCTCGCCGATTATCGTACGCGGCAGCCCACCATCTATTTCACCCGCTCCGAGCTGAACCAGCTTCTCGGCCTCTACAGCCGCCACGTGATCCGTGGCGAGTGGCGCGATTACGCAATCGATCACGGCAACGGGATGGCTCGTTTTTCGGTGTTTCGTCATACTCACGAAGCGTCGGCGTTCACGATCCTAAAGACCGCGCCGTCGTCGGCCCGCCCGGCCGAATTCATCGTGCAAAGCGGGCGGCAAAGGCTGCGTAGCGCCCGCAGCCTCGCCGAGGCACTGGAGTTTTTCCACACCCGTCTCAGTCTCGTCACCGCCTGCTCCGGATAGGACGCGCTTCAGCGCATCCCGCTTCCGACTGGAATGCCGGCGAGGCCCCAGCACTACTGCTAAGCCGAGCCTCGCCGGGGCAACATCCGCTCAAGCACTCCGTCTCTCCTGATGATGCCGTGGAATAGCGCTGCGGCAATATGGGCGGCGACGAGCAGATAGAGGAGGTATTGGCCGACCAGATGAGCAGCGATCGCCGCTTGCGATAGCCGCAGGTTGATCGGCAGCAGCGGCGGGATCGAGACCATGCCGAACAGGCTGACGGCATAGCCCTGCGCTGCCGCATTCACATAACCGGCGAGCGGCATCCCCGTGAAGAGAAGATAGAGCCCGAAATGGGTAAGGTGGGCGAGCGCCGCCTCCAGCCGGGTGAGACTAGGCGGCAGCACCGGCGCGGGATGCAGCCAGCGCCACAGGAAGCGGACGATCATCACGGCGAGAATGGTCAGGCCGATTGAGCCGTGCAGTTGCAGGAGGCTGCCGCGTGCGGGCGTGTTGCGCGCCGCCGCTTCCGTTGCCCAGCCGAACGCAATGACCATGACCGCGAGCGCCGCGACGAACCAGTGCATGGCGCGCGCAGCTCGACCATAGCTGCCGCCGCAGGCAGGGGAGTCCCGCTCAGAGGACAGCACGAACTCGAGACGGTAGCTGCGGCGCGGCGACGGGCCGCCGTGCAGATGTAGCCATAATTCATCTGATCACTTCCCGATCTCCTGGAGCTTTCGACCTAAACCGCCAGATCGAACCGTGATGCGTATTACGCTGCTCTTGGCATCCCTTATCGCATTATCGGCGCCGGTAATCGCCCGTTTGCGAGCAAACGCTGCGGCGTCAGCACCGGAATGCCTCGGGGTGCTTAGGGCCGGACGTTAGAACCGTTACGCGAAGTCGAGAGGCGCGAGGGATGGCCGCCGCACCACTTTCGGCTTATCTCTACTGCACACGACCCTCGACGGAGACGCGGCGAGATGATCGACCTCCCAGCTGCGATGATGGCAGCTGCTCGCGACCCATTAGTTATCGCCTTAGCGATTTTTTCTGTCGGTGGTTTGCTGGCGCATCTGCTGTTTCGCGCGCACCCGCTGCGCCGCGCGATCGTGCGGGTGGTCTTCCTGTTCGTTCTCACGGTCGTCCTGTTGCACGCAGAGATTGTCCCTTATCAGAAGCTGCAGTCGACCGGCGTGCCGTTCCGCGATGCGGCCCACGGCCTCCTGAAAATCGCGTGGTGGCTCTATGCGGCCTGGTTCTTGGTCGGTTTCTTACGCGCCTTTGTCGTCACCGAGCATCGCCCCCACGAAGGCAAGTTGATCCAGGATCTGGTTGCTGGCGTAATTTATCTTGCTGCCCTCTTCGCCATCATCGCCTATGTCTTCGATCTTCCGATCCAGGGCTTGCTCGCGACCTCGGGGGCCATCGCCATCATCCTCGGACTGGCGCTGCAGAGCACGCTGAGCGACGTATTCTCCGGCATCGTGCTGAATTTCAGCCGACCCTATCGGCCAGGCGATTGGATTAGCATCGACGGCACGACCGATGGCCGGGTCATCGAGATGAACTGGCGCGCGACGCTCGTGCTGACGGCAAAGCGGGATCTGGCGATCGTGCCGAACAGCACCATCGCCAAGGCGAAGATCGTCAACGCCAGCTCGCCCTCCGGCATCCACGGGATGACCGTCACCATTCAGCTGGATGCCAAGGCGCCGCCTGCTTCCGGTGCGGAGATCCTCGAATATGCGATCCAGAACTCCCGGCTGATATTGACGACCCCGGCGCCCTCGATTACCGTCAAGTCGATAACCTCATCTGCCACTGAATTCGACATAACGTTCTTTGTCGAAGACTTGCCACATGCCCCACGCGCCCAGAACGAGCTGTTCGATCTGATCAGCCGACACTTGGCGGCGGCCGGCATCGAACTTGCCTCGACCCAGAACCAGTCATACGGGGCAGCACCGACAGATGTTACGGAGAAAACGCGGACCGCTCCCGAGCGGGCGCTCGATCTGGTCGAGATCTTCGCCAGTTTGACGGCGGAGGAGAGACGGACGCTCGCTGCAAAGCTGAAGCAAAAGAGCTACGACCAGGGCGATGTGCTACTCGAACTGGGAACGGTGTTACATTCACTGTTCATCATTGGCTCCGGTGTGCTGTCGCTGACCTGTTTCGTATCCGAAGGCGAAATCGAGCTGTTGCGCCTCGGGCCGGGCGATCATTACGGCGAGATCGGGCTGCTGACCGGGGCTGCCGCGGTAGGCAAGATCTCGGCCTTGGTGCCCACCACCGTTTACGAGCTGACAAAGGACGATCTAGCGCCGATCCTGGAGGCGCGGCCGGCGGTCGCCCATGAACTGTGCCGTGCGCTCGCGCGGCGGCAAGCCGCGGGGCAGCTGATCGCATCGCCCGAGATCGACGCGACTGTGCCGGCAAATCGGGTGGCCGGCTGGTTCTCCGATCGGCTACACAGACTGTTCGATCTCGCGGATGCCCAGTGAGGGGGGCGCGACCCGCGCCCGATCCCGCCGACGGCGCTCCAACCGCCGAGCCGCTGTCGAGGGCAAGCGCGGCGGCGTTCTTGGTTAATGCCCGCGCGCCACGCGAGTGGGATTGGCAGGCCATGGCATTATCGCTAAACTTCGCAGTTGAGGATTTACGGACGTAAGGGGCGTTTTGGATGCACCCTCTGGCCGCGAAACCCCGCATGCATCACCGGCCTTGCGCGACCCCGCGCGTGCCGCGTCGTAGCTCCTGTAGTCCCCCACCTAGGCCTTGGCGCTCGGTCTTTCTGCGCTGTCTGGTCGCATGCGCCCTGATGCTGGTCGCTTCCTGTCAGCAAGCTGGCGTGTTGGACCCGCAGGGGCCGATCGCGTCGGCGCAGCTGCTTCTCCTGATCAATTCCACGGCGATCATGCTCGTGGTCGTGGTTCCGGTGATCCTGGCGACCTTGTGGTTCGCCTGGTGGTACCGGGCGTCCAACCCGCATGCCACCCGCGCATCAGACGAAGGCTTTGAAGGGCGTATCGAGTTCGTGGTCTGGTCGATCCCCGTGTTGATTGTGATCCTGCTGGGCGGGGTGATCTGGATCAGCTCTCATCAGCTCGATCCGCGAGCGCCGATCCCGGCGAAGGCCGACCCGCTCCGGGTTGAGGTCGTGGCGCTCGATTGGAAATGGCTGTTTATCTACCCCGATCAGGGAGTTGCCGCGGTCAATCAGCTGGTTATTCCAGTCGGGACCCCAGTCAACTTTCGCCTAACCTCGGCAACGGTGATGAATTCGTTCTTCGTCCCGCAGCTCGGCAGCCAGATCTACACGATGGGCGGGATGACCACGCATCTCAACCTGCTCGCCGACCACCGCGGCGAATATCCCGGCTTCTCGGCAATGTTTAGCGGTGACGGGTTCTCCGACATGCGGTTTGTCGCCAAGGCGGTGCCGGCCGGAGATTTCGATGCCTGGGTCAAAGAGGTGCGTGGCTCGGGTTCTGCGCTCGACAATGCCGCCTACGCCGCATTGGCAAAGCCGAGCAAAGCCGTGCCGCCGACGACCTATCGCTCGGTCGAGCCGAAGCTGTTCGAGCGCATCATCGAGCAGACGCTATCGGGTCCCAGGAAGACCGGCGTCGGCGCAGCCTGGTGTCCGCCAGGCTCACAGGTTGGAGGTTGAGATGCTGGGCAGGCTGAGCTGGGCGGCTATCCCGTTGGACCAGCCGCTACCGCTATATGCCATGGGGGCGGTCGGAGTCGTCATTCTCGTCGTGCTCGGGATCGTCACCGTAAAGGGCTGGTGGCCGTATCTATGGCGCGAGTGGATCACCAGCGTCGACCACAAGCGCATCGGCGTCATGTACATCATTCTCGGGCTGGTCATGCTGCTGCGTGGCTATTCCGACGCGATCATGATGCGCACGCAACAGGCGATCGCCGTCGGCGACGCGCAGGGATACCTGCCGCCCGATCACTACGACCAGATCTTCTCGGCGCACGGCACGATCATGATCTTTTTCGTGGCGATGCCGCTCGTCATCGGGCTGATGAACTTTGTTGTGCCGTTGCAGCTCGGCGTCCGCGACGTCGCTTTTCCGACGCTCAACTCGGTCAGCTTTTGGCTGACTGCGACGGGCGCGCTGTTGGTCAACGTGTCGCTCGTCGTCGGAAGTTTTTCGCGCGCGAGCTGGTGGGGCTACCCGCCGCTGTCCGAGCTCGCCTTTTCCCCCGACGAAGGTGTCGACTACTACCTCTGGCCGTTGCAGATTTCGGGCATCGGCACTCTGATGACCGGCGTCAACTTCGTCACCACGATCCTCAAACTGCGCTGCCCTGGCATGACCTATATGCGCATGCCGGTGTTCTGCTGGACCGCACTTTCCGCAAACATGCTGATCGTCGCGGCCTTTCCTGTTCTAACCGCGACTTTCGCGATGCTGCTGCTCGATCGTTACTTAGGCTTTCACTTTTTTACCAACGACGCCGGCGGCAACCAGATGATGTACGCAAATTTGTTTTGGGCGTGGGGTCATCCCGAAGTCTACATCCTAATCTTGCCGGCGTTCGGCGTCTTCTCCGAAGTGGCCGCGACTTTTTCCGGCAAGGGGCTGTTCAGCTACCGCACGATGGTCTGGGCGACCCTGGGGATTTGCGTTCTCTCGTTCATGGTCTGGCTGCATCACTTCTTCACGATGGGGGCGGGTGCCGACGTCAACGCTTTCTTTGGCATCATGTCGTCGATCATCGCGGTCCCAACCGGGGCCAAAGTCTTCAACTGGCTGTTCACACTGTACCGCGGCCGGATCGTCTTTACGACGCCGGTCCTGTATTTGATCGGTTTTATGGTGACGTTTGTTCTCGGCGGCCTGACCGGTGTTCTTCTGGCAGTGCCGCCGGTCGATTTTGTGCTGCACAACAGCGCCTTCCTGGTCGCCCATTTTCATAACGTGATCATCGGCGGCGTCGTGTTCGGCATGTTCGCAGGTTACAATTATTGGTTTCCGAAGGCATTTGGCTTCACGCTCGACGACCGCTGGGGCAAGGCCAGCTTCTGGTGCTGGCTTATCGGCTTCTATCTCGCCTTCATGCCGCTCTATGTGCTGGGCTTTATGGGCATGACCCGGCGCCTGCAGCATATCCCCGACCCGAGCTGGCAGCCCTTATTGCTCGTCGCGGAGGCCGGCGCCATTGTCATTTTCCTCGGCGTCCTGTGTCAGATCGCGCAACTCTATGTCAGCATCCGCACCCGCGAGAGCCGCCGCGACCTGACCGGCGACCCGTGGAACGGCCGCACATTGGAATGGGCGACCGCGTCGCCGCCCCCGGCCTACAATTTCGCCGTCCTGCCCATCGTCGAGACGATCGACGGGTTTTGGGACATGAAGCGCCGGGGAGTGAAGCCGGCGGTCCAGCCGGCTTATGAAACCATCGAGATGCCGCGCAACACCCCGATCGGCTTCATCATCGCCTTCTTTGCTTTCTTCGTCGGCTTTTCGCTGATCTGGCATATCTGGTGGTTGGTGCTCGTCGGGCTGCTGGCGGTCGCGGTTACGATCATGGTGTTTGGCTGGAGCGAGCAGCGGGAGCGCGAGATCCCGGCTGGTGAAATAGCGCGGATCGAGCGGGCCCGGTTGGCGGGGAGGCCTGCATGACGATAGCGGCCATCGAACCGGTCCCGACCGCGCTCGCGCGCGGGCGCGGTGGTGGCGGACCGGCCTCGACGCGGACCGTCGTCGCTTACGGCTTCTGGATCTTTCTGCTCAGCGACTTTGTCCTGTTCTCGGGACTGTTTGCCGCCTATGCGGTCCTTTCGGAACAGACCGCCGGCGGGCCGACCGGGGCCGAATTATTCAATCTCCGCAGTGTCTTCATCGAGACGATGTGCCTGCTAGTGTCGAGCTACACCGCCGGGCTCGGGGCCTTGTCCGCCGAACGGCGGCTGCCGCAGCGCTTTCTGATTTTCTCCGCTTTCACTTTCGTGCTGGGCGCCGCCTTTCTCGTCATCGAGGTGCGGGAATTCGCTCGCATGGTTGCCGAAGGCGCCGGACCTGGGCGCAGCGCCTTTCTCTCGGCCTTTTTCGCTCTGGTTGGCACGCATGGCGTCCACGTTACGGCCGGCCTCATTTTCCTCGCTTATATGGTGGCGCAGGTCATCGCCAAGGGCTTGCGGCCCAACGTGCTGCGGCGCCTCTTGTGCTTCAGTCTCTTCTGGCACGCGCTGGACATCATATGGGTTGGGGTGTTCACGTTGGTCTATCTGATGGGGGCCCGCTGATGGACGGTGACGACCGCGTGTTCGACGACCGCACGCCGGGCGTCGAAGAATATGAGCCCACGGCAAGCTACCTGTCGTATACGGCGGGGCTCGGCTTCGCGATCTTGCTGACGATCGTGTCCTTCGTCGTGTCGCAGACGAATTTGTTGTGGCCACCGGGCGTGCCGATGGGGCTGATCGTCCTCGCCTTTGCCCAGATCGGCGTCCATCTTGTCTTCTTTTTGCATCTGGGTAGCGGGGCCGACCACACCAACAATGTCGTGGCCCTGGCCTTCGGCGTCTTTATCATTTTTCTGGTGATTGTGGGATCAATCTTGATCATCGCCAACCTGCACTGGAACATGATGGACATGCGGTGAATAGCTGCGGCGCTGACCCGGGCCCGAGTGATCACCTGAAGGAGAAACCGTTCGATGCGCCGCGCAATCTCACCCACCACGGCAATGCTCGCCCTGGCGTCGATCCTGCTCGCGGCGACGCCCGCCCTTGCGGCCTACGGCGCAATTGCCTGGGACAAGGCGAGCGGCAAGCGCGGCTGGAGTTGGAACGAGCCTACGCCGCAAAAGGCCGCCGAGGTCGCGATCAGCGAATGCGGCGCCAGCGGGTGCAAGGTCATCATGCGCACCGGTGCCGGTCAATGTGCCGCCCTGGCGACGATTGACACCGGCAAGTTCGTCGGTGCCGCCGCACGCAAGACCAAGGACGATGCCCGGCTTGCTGCAATGGCCAATTGTCAGAAGGGTAAGGTCGGCGACTGCATCGTTCGGGTGAGCGACTGCAACAAGTGAGGACCACGCGCCTGGCCTTCTCCGCTGCCGCGGCATTTCAGTCGGCGGCGGTGGGCAATCGGCGTAGCTGCGCCTTCAGCTGATCGAAATCGACCGGCTTGGTGATGAATTCGGCAGCGCCGAGTTCGCCGGCGCGGCGGCGGCGTTCGTCGTCGCCATAGGCGGTGACCATCATCACCGGGAGATCGGGGAAGCGGCGCTTGATTTCGTCCAGTAAGGTCAGTCCGTCCATGCCCGGCATGTTGATGTCCGACAGGATCACGATCAACTGCGGCTCGATTTCGCCGGCCAGCCGTTCGAGCGCCTGCTCGCCCGAGGTCGCGAAGTGCATGACGTAGGTGCCCTGGCGCACCTCGCGGCGAAAGTGCTGGCGGAACAGATCGGCGACATCGGGCTCGTCGTCGACCACCAGGATGCTGACACTCATCGCTTCATCCACAAATCTTGAATTTCATCGTCATGGCCGAGTCGAGTCCACGGCTGTCCGGTTCAGCAAATTCGGATGCAGGAACGCGCTCCAATACAGCCTTAGATCGCTGTGGCCGGGCTTGACCCGTGGGCCTTCAGCCCACGGACTTGGTTCCGTGGGCATCCACGCCTTCCTTGGGGGCGGCTGTCTCGGCCTCCAAGACGTGGATGCCCGGAACAAGTCCGGGCAAAGCGGAGTTTGAGTTGTAGGTTTTCGAGCAATTAACGATCATTTGTTGTAGAGTTCGTTGAACCGGACAGCCGTGGGCCTGTCCCGGCCATCCACGTGACCTGCTATCCCGTCGTAGAGGTCATTCCATTCGGGGTTAGCTGCGAGAATAAGCCGGGCCTTCCACCGACGAGGCCAGTGCTTGATGTTGTGTTCCCGTTGGATCGCCGCGGCGATCGTTTCGTGCCGCTCGAAGTACACCAAGCTCTTTAAGTTGTAGCGCCTTGTGAAACCGTCGGCCACGCCCTCTCGATGTTCCCACACACGCCGCACGAGATCGTTGGTAACGCCGGTGTACAGCGTCCCGTTCGGTCGGTTGGTCATGATGTAAACCCAGCCTCCGTCGGTCAATGGTTGTCGTCTGTGCTTGCTCGCTCGGTTTACGTGGATGGCCGGAACAAGCCCACGGCTCTCCGGTTTAGCTTCGTAGAGTGGAGAATGCGATACGGACGTATCGGCGGTACAACCAAAGATCGTCATGGCCGGACTTGTTCCGGCCATCCACGGACCCAGCCCCGGCGCCGGAAGACGTGGATACCCGTGACAAGCACGGGCATGACGACCGAGGGTTGAGGTCCGGCGGAGACTTCGCAACCACTTTTCCTGAACCGGACAGCCGTGGAACTAGTCCGGCCATGACGATGAGAGATGTGCGTCTTCCTTGACCTCACCCCGCGGCCTCGCTTGTCACGGTCGCCTGAGTTGTCGCCCCGCGGGTACGCGGCAGGCGAACCGCGAACTCGGTGAACTCGCCGACCCGGCTGTCGACCGCGATCGTGCCGCCATGCTGTTGGGTGACGATGTCGTAGCTGATCGACAGGCCGAGGCCGGTGCCTTCGCCGGTCGGCTTGGTGGTGAAGAACGGCTGGAACAATTTGTCCCGGATCTCGGGCATGATGCCGACGCCGTTGTCGCGCACCCGGATTTCGACCGCCTCGCCGAGGTCGTACGTCGTCACCTTCAGGGTCGGCCGGAAGTTCGGCTCGGCGCTGTCTTTCAGGCGCTTGGTGGCGGCGTAAAAGCCGTTGCCGATCAGGTTCAGCAACACCCGCGTCACGTCCTGCGGGACCAGCTCGATGGGTGCCACGGCGGCGGCGAAATCGCGCTCCAGGGTGATGTTGAAGCTCTGGTCCTGGGCGCGCGCCCCGTGATAGGCGAGATTGAGCGCCTCCTCGACCAGCGCGTTGAGATCGACCGGGCGGCGCTCGCCGCTCTCGCCGCGCGAATGCTCGAGCATGCTCTTGACGATGCCGTCGGCCCGCCTGCCGTGCTCGGCGATCTTTTCGAGGTTGCCGGTCAGCATCCCGACGATTTCGTCGACCTCGGCAAGTTTGTCGCCGTCGAGCGCCGCCAAGGCCGGCGCGGCGGCCTCCTTCAGCTCGTCGAGCAATTCAACCGACAGCCCGGCAAAATTGTTGACGAAGTTGAGCGGGTTTTTGATCTCGTGGGCGATCCCGGCAGTCAATTGACCCAACGAGGCCATCTTCTCGGCCTGGATCAGCCGGTCCTGCGCTGTCTTCAGCTCCTGGTATGCGGCCGCGATCGTGCGGCTCGCCTCTTCCGCCGCGTCGCGCGCCGCGCGGATCTCAGCTTCGCTCCGCTTGCGCTCGGTGATGTCGGCATAGATCAAGACAAAGCCGCCCGCCGGCACCGGGTTGTGACGAACTTCGAGCACCCGACCGTCCGGCCGGATGCGCTCGAACGCGTAGTGCTCACCGGCCTGCTCGGTGACGCGTCGAAGCTCGGCCTCCGGATCGGCCCCCGCGCCGAATTCGCCACGCTCGGCGAGATAGCGGATATATTCCGCATAGGTCCGCGGCTCGGCGAGGAACGCATCAGGCAGATCGAAAATCTCTTGGAAATTCCGGTTCCACGCCGCCAGCCGCAGCGCTTGGTCGAACATCGCCACCCCATCGCCCATATTCTCGAAGGTGACCCGCAATTCGGCTTGGCGCTGCGCCAGCTCGGCGGTGCGGTCTTCGACCAGCCGCTCCAACCGCGCCGCCGCTTCGGCGCGGTCGGAGAGCAGCGCATCGCGCTCGATCGCATGCTGGCGGAACACCTCGACCGCCCGGCCCATTGCGGACACTTCGTCGGAGCCTTGGGTATCGATGATCAGATCGCGCCCGCCGCCGGCGATCACGGCCATGCCGCTGCTGAGCCGAGTGAGCCGCGAGACGATGTTGCGTCCGACATAGAACCAAACGATCAGGAAGGAGCTCGCCAGGCTCAGCGCCGCGACTGCGAGAAGAACTTTTCGTCCAACGGCTTGCACGCGCGCCGCTTCGGCGTTGGCGCTGGCGATCTCTTTCCGTGAGAAGGCGACAAGCTTGTCGACCGCCGTTTTCAATCGCTGCGAAAGCGCCTGATTCTCTTCAACCAGCCGTCGGCTCTCGGCCTTGGCCGCCATCCCCTTGCGCACCCAACTGAAGATGCTCGCTTCACCAGTCACGGCGCTGCGCAGCCCGTTGAGAGGCTTAAACAGTTCCGATGAGATGTCGAGGTCGACATCGGAAACGAGTCCGTCCAGTGCGCGGATCGAGCGCTGCGCCTGAGGCTCCAGCTGATCGATCTCGGTGGTGTCGGCGGCATTGGCCGCGCGACTGATCACCTCGAACGCATTCCCGGCCTCGCCCTCAATTTTGTCCAGCGCCAACAGGGCGGCCATCGCTTGGTCAAATTGGTCGTGGGCGGCGCGTCGTTCCTCTAGCCCCGTACTGGCCGAATTCATCGCCAGTTGCAGCCGAACGATCCGGGTGTTCAGATCGGCAAACCGGGGCCGCCACACATTGCCGAACTGCCGGTATGCCGACAGGACCTCGCTGATCGCGCGCCTTTGATGATCAGTGGCGGCAATCCCATCCGACCACGCCACCCACATCAGATCCAGATTGTGGTTGAGATGGGTCGTTGCGTTGCTGATCTCGTCTAGCACGCCGGGGTCGAGGTTTGCGTCGCTCAGACGAGCGAGGATCGTCGACAGATCCGCCTGCTCGTCCCGTACCCGGCTCGTCAGCGCTTCCGCCTCCTCCGAGTTGCTCGCGTTCACCAAGGCCGGACCGATGCCAACAATTTTTTCGCTTTTGCGCAAAAGCTCTCGCGCATCGAGCGCCACAGGCAAAGTCTCGAGGGTGATCCGGTCCAGGCTCCGCTCGACCTCGCGCAGCGCGTAAAGGCCCGCTGCGGCGGCAACGACAACGAAGAGGCTGATCGCGATAAACGCGAGGAGCAGCCGGCCCCTCAGTCCGGGGATGAACCGGGAGAGAGGCGAGAGGGGACGCACCCTCGGCGGCCGCAGCGAGCCCAGATCAGCCGAGGTCCCGGGTGCAGACATGCCAGCCCTACATCACCCAGCCAATATTGTGGCCATGTTTGTCGGGCTCCGGGATGGAGCGGATCTGAAACCGAACGCCGCCCAGGCGAGACCCATATACTTTGGCCGCCGAACGCATGTGGAACAAGCAGGTCGGGAGACGAGCCGCGATTTCGTCAGAGCCAGCCGACATCTTCGCTGACGAGCGTCATAATCGCGGCGGTCGGGATCTCCAGAGGTGCGCCTTTTCCGAAGATCCTCCCGAAATGTCGAGATCGAGCCAGCCTGAAAGGGGCCATTCGAATGTGCCATGACAGTTGCCGATGATAATTTTGTCCTCGGGTCGCCGCACTATGGTATGTCAGCTTACCTTAAGCGAATTTTGCCCTCAATAGGCTGCAGTCGCGAGCCGGGAGGAGACCGGAATGGCCATTCTGACGCGGCGTTCGCTGCTTCGCGGCTCTCTTGCGCTTGGCGCGGCCGGGTCATTGGCGCGGCCCCACATCGCCAACGCCGCGGCCACGACCGCAGAAGTGTGGTTCCAACAGGGCTTCGCCAAGGAAGAAGATGCCGCTTTCAAGAAGATGGTCGCCGATTACGAGAAGGCGAGCGGCAACAAGATCGATTACAGCATCATTCCATTCGCGGCGCTGCACCAGAAGGAAGTCTCGGCGATCACGAGCGGTGTGGTTCCGGATGTGATGGAGGTCTACGATCGCGAGTTTGCCCCGTTGAACGCCTGGGACGACAAGCTCGTCGATGTCGGCGACATTGTCGAGACGCAGAAAACGGATTTTGGCTCGGTCGCCATCGATTCCTGCTTTCTCTACAACAACGCCACGAAACAACGTGGCTATTACATGGCGCCAATGAAGATCAACGGGATTCCGTTCCATATCTGGCGGTCGCTAGTGGTACGACGCAATCATAGGATTCCATAAGGACTGGATCTGTGCGATCATGCGCGATGCGCGAGGGGATCGATATCGAGGTGAGTGCCGCCGACCGCGAACGACTGGCCGCGGTGGTAGCGGATCGCAACAGCCGGCAAAAGCATGTGTGGCGGGCGCGGATCATTCTGGCCACGGGCGAGGGCTGCGGCACCGCCGAAATCATGCGCCGCGCCGGGGTTTCGAAGCCCTGTGTGTGGCGCTGGCAAGAGCGGTTCATGCACGAGGGCGTGGCCGGCCTGCTGCACGACAAGACGCGAAAACCCGGTCTGCCGCCATTGCCGTCAGCGCGGGTCGACGATGTCGTCGCGCTGACCCTGGCGGAGCCGCCGGGCGAGACAACCCATTGGACCGGCCGGGCGATGGCGGCAGCGAGCGGCATCTCGCTGCGCTCGGTGCAGCGCATCTGGGCGGCGCACGGTCTGCAGCCGCACCGGGTGCGGCGCTTCAAGCTGTCGCAGGACCCGGCGTTTGCCGCCAAATTGCGCGATGTGGTCGGGCTCTATCTCGACCCGCCGGCGCACAGCCTGGTGCTCTCGGTCGACGAGAAGAGCCAGATCCAGGCCCTCGACCGCACCCAGCCGGGCCTGCCGATCAAGAAGGGCCGGGCCGGAACGATGACCCATGATTACATCCGCAACGGCACGACCACGCTGTTCGCGGCGCTCAATGTCTTCGACGGCACCGTCATCGGCCAGTGCATGGCGCGCCATCGCCATCAGGAATTCATCCGTTTCCTCAACCGGATCGAAGCGGCGGTCCCGGCCGGCAAGCTGATCCACGCGATCCTCGACAATTATGCCGCCCACAAGCATCCCAAAGTGCGCGCCTGGCTCGCGCGGCATCCCAGGTGGGTGTTCCATTTCACCCCCACCTCGTGCTCCTGGGCTAATGCGGTCGAAGGCTTTTTTGCCACGCTGACCCGCCGGCGCTTACAGCGCGGTGTCTTCCATTCGCTCGTCGACCTGCAAGCTGCGATCAACCGCTATCTCGGCGAGCATAACCGCAAATCCAAACCGTTTGTCTGGACCGCCGACCCCGATCGCATTATCGAAAAGGTCAATCGTGGGCACCAAGCGATCGCGTCAGACCACTAGTCGAGAAGGCGGGCTACAACATCTCCGATATTCCGAACACCTGGGATGCCTTTCTCGATTTCTTCAAGCCGGTGCAGGACAAGTTGCGGGCACAGGGGATGCGCAACATCCATGCCTACGGCTACCAGCTGACCGCCAACGGCAACGATCCCATCAACATCTTCAACGCGTTCCTGATCGCCTATGGCGGCAAGGACCTGGTCACCCCGGATGGCAAGCTCCACACCAATGATCCGCAAGTACGCACGGCTGCGGTGAAGGCGATCGAGCGGCTGACCACCCCCTTCAAGGACGGCTATGTGCCGTCGAGCTGCATCAACTGGAACGACGCCGACGACAACAACGCCTTTCACTCCAAGCTGATGGTGATGGATTTCGACGGCACGATCTCGACCGAGATCGCCGTCTATGACAAGAAAGAGCTATACGAGGACATCATGACCCATGGCTTGCCCCAGGACAATGACGGCAAGCAGCTGCCGAGCCAAGTCTCGCTCAATGGTCCTGTGATCCCGAAGGGAGCGAAAAACGTCGCGGTGGCCAAGGAATTCATCAAATACGCAGTCCAGCCGAGGGTGCTGAACGAGTACCTGAAAGGCGGGCTCGGCCGCTGGATGATCCCGGTGCCCGAGATCGCCAAGAGCGACCCGTTCTGGCTCAAGGAGGACCCGCACCGCCAAGCTTACACCGAGCTGGCGCTCCTGGGTCCGACGTTGCCGATCCACGAGGTGTTCAACCCCGCCATTGCCCAAGTCAATTCCGAGCATCTCTTCAGCGTCGCCGAGTTCGATGTCATGAAAGAGGGGATGGCGCCGGAAGCGGCGATCGACAAGGCGTTCAAGCGGGTCGAGGCGATCTTTGCGAAATACCCGATCCAGCAGGCCTGAGGGGATCATTCAAACATGACTTGGTGGCGGTTAAGGCCGGCCCCTCGGCGCGGTAGGGCGTGACGGCGAGGTTGAACCGCACCACTTTCATTCCAGCCGCTCCGGTGCCATGCGTTATTTCCGCGAGATCGGGGTCAGCCCGCCCCGCTTCAGTGAACGGAGATAGGGAGAGCCGGAATGCGGATTGCAGCGTGGACGGCCATATGGCTGGCCGTTGCGACCGGGTGGACGTCACCGTTGTTGAGCGCCCCGCCGAGCCGGCCGGCTTCGCTGACTATCGCCACGGCCTCGCCCGGCGGCGTCTATCTGGTGTACGGCAAGGCTCTGGCAGCCATCCTCACCGTGGCGCTCGGCCTACCGGTGGAGGCGCGGGCCACGCAGGGCACGGATCAAAACATCCTGCTGATCGATAGCGGCGACGCACAGCTCGGCTTTGTCACCACCGGCACCGCCCTTCAAGCGTGGAACGGAAGCGGCGCCTGGACCCACGGCAAAAAGCTGCGCTCGATGCGCGCGCTGTTCCCGATGTACGACACCCCGCTGCAGTTTTTGGCAGCGAAAAGCTCCGGGATTGGCTCTCTGCGAGACATGGCCGACAAGCGGGTCGGCGCGGGCCCCCAGGGCGGTACTGCAGGAACGTATGCACAAAAGATCTTTGACACGCTCGGGATCTCCCCGGCCGTACGCTTTGGCGCCTGGAACACCCTCAGCGCACAGCTGCACTCCGGCCTTCTCGATGCTCTTGTCGGCGCGGCCGGGGTCCCGTTTCCTGTCGTTGCCGAACTCGACCGGACCGGGGAAATCCGCTTCGTTCCGCTCAGCGTCGTCGAAATGGCCAAGCTGCGCAAGGCGATGCCCGAACTCTCTGCATCGGTGGTGTCGGCGCGGACCTATCCCTCGCTGAAGATCGACTATAAGACGATCGGCCTGTACAATTTGGGCGTGGTCAGCAAGGACCTCCAGGACGACTTGGTCTATGCGATCGTCAAAGCCTTTTACGCTAATCACGACCGCATGGTGAAGGCGATCCCCGCCGCGCGGGACAGCGTGGTAGCAAATTTGAACCGCAACACCTTCATCCCCTATCATCCCGGTGCGGTGCGCTATTATCGCGAGATCGGGATCAAGATACCGGCCGCTTTGACCGTTGCGCAGTGAGCGGACGCTCTTCAGCGCAGAACCCGCGACGCAGCCCGCAAAGCGATAAATCTTGCGGGCACAAACTATGCACAAGTATGGGCCCCGTCGCGCGCGAAAGCAGTCGATCGTGCGGTTACAACCGGCATCGCCATGGTGCCGCCAAGAACCCGTTCTATGATCGCACCCGATTCCGGCTATTGGTCCGGCGGGTGCGAACGATTGGAGGCTTTATCGGATGCCCGGTGATTCAATGGGCGGAAATCCGGCGCTGCGGGGCGGGCATCCGGCTCGCTGTGGAAGTTCCCGTAAATCCCGGTTAGGCAAAATCAATTCCCGGTTCGGGGGCAAAAAATTTCCGGTTATGCCGCGACGGGAATTTGCCCGCAAGCCATTGACGAATCAGCCCCGTTTTCGGGGCCGACGGGGCGCCAAAAGGCTGAATCGACGAGATTCCCGGTTATTTTCCCGGTTCACGGGAATTGGCGCCGGCATCGCTTTTACCGGGGGGTCAGCCATGGACGGGGATGGATGGTACGGAGCGGAAGAGGCATCCGTTTTTTAACGGTCTCCGGCCATCGCATGCCATCATCTAAAGGCTTGACTTACTGTGCCTTTCTCAGCATGTCTGTCGCGACCCATCTCCACCAACGCCGTCAGACGGCGCACCGGGGATGGTCCGAGAGTTGGGCTGCACTGAGACTGTGGCGATGGCAAGTAGAGCGCATCTTAAAGGGGTGGTTTCCTTACCCGTCGAAGTATTGGACAGCGCATCAGCAACGGTCGTGGGCCCCGATCGGGGGGCTCTACGGCGGCGCCAGATCCAAACCCCGGCCGAAAGGTTGGCTTTGTTATCGGAGAGGCTGTTGGACGAAACTATACCAGCCCGCATCCGCCATCGCGTCGCCCTCCAGATCGCGACGTGGGAAGCCGAGTTGGCTGCCGCCTTCAACCCGCCGGAGCCGGTCCCCAGGCCGCCGCGGCAACCGCGCCAGCAGCACCGGCTCGCCAACCGCAAGATCGAAACATTGACGGTTCGGGGTTTGCCGATGGCGGCAACCTCTATCTCGACTACAAGGACCCGCCCTCAAAAAACTGGGTGTTTCGCTACAAGCGCAACGGTCGCGCCCGTGATTTCGGCCTCGGCCCGTTTCCGCTGATCAGCCTCGCCGAGGCGCGCGAATTGGCGGTCGACTGCCAGCGCAAACTGCGCACCGGCATCGATCCGGTCGACGAGCGCCGGGCCGCCCGCCTCGCGCAGAAGCTCCGAGCGCGCCACGGCGATGACGTTCCAGCAGAGCGCCGAGGCTTATATCGCCGCCCACGAGAAAAGCTGGAAAAGCCCCAAGCACGCGGCACAGTGGCCAGCGACGCTCGAAAACTACGTCTACCCCATCTTTGGCAAGCTGCCGGTTGCCACGGTCGATACTGGGCTCGTCATGAAGGTCCTCGAACAGCTCATCGAAGGCCGCGACGGTCATCGCGAGCCGCTTTGGCTGGCTCGGACCGAAACCGCGAGCCGGTTGCGTGGGCGCATCGAGGCCGTGCTCGACTGGGCGACGACCCGCGGCTACCGCATCGGCGAAAACCCGGCACGCTGGAAAGGGCATCTCGAAAACCTGCTCCCGAAAAAATCGAAGGTGGCGCCGGTCAAGAACCACCCCGCGCTGCGCTATGGCGAGCTGCCCAGCTTCATGACCGACCTCGCGCAGCAGGATGGGATCGGGGCGCTGGCGCTGCGGTTCTGTATCCTGACCGCCGCGCGCACCTCTGAGGTCCTAAAAGCCCAATGGGCGGAATTCTCACTCACCGACAAGCTGTGGACGATCCCGGCCGCGCGGATGAAGGCGGGCCGTGAGCACCGGGTGCCGTTGTCGGCGTCGGCTTTGGAGATCCTGGCCGTGCTTAAGAAGCTGCCGGCCACGCCCTATGTGTTTCCCGCCAATCGCGCGCGGCCGGTCAGCAATATGATCATGTTGATGACCCTGCGTCGGATGGAGCGCGGCGATCTCACCGTTCACGGCTTTAGATCAACATTTTCCGACTGGAGCGCCGAACGCACCAATTTCCCGAGCGAGGTCAGGGAAATGGCATTGGCGCACCAGGTCGACGACAAAGTCGAGGCCGCTTACCGGCGCGGCGACCTGTTCCAGAAGCGGCGGGCGCTAATGGACGCCTGGGCCAAATTCGCGACCTCGCCGTCGGCACAGGGCGCGGTCGTACCGCTCCACGCTGGCGGCCGGCAGGCACCGTAATGACCGAAATCGACGACGACGATTTCCGATCCCACCAACACCGCGACCGTTGCCATCGTGCCGACGCCGCTGCTGATCGCCGGCTGACATGCGCTCGGTCAGCCAGTGGATCAGCCAGAGAATGCCGCCCTTACGACGTTACGAAGAGGGAACTCGAGGGCCTTAGAACCTGACCCAAACGCCCACGCACCCTAATTATCACCACCAAAAGGCCGCTTTCGAAACCCATAATGGCCGATCGGCCTTGGCGGCGGGAACTGGTCTTCATGCCCCATTGCGGTCATCGTCGGGGCCTACAATGCCCGAGGGTGGGATGCGCGCGGGGATTGCTGCTAGTGACCAATGGGGTCATGTGCAAGCTGATCGAAGTGACAACAACCGTCAGCCGCCGCGGTGAGAACCCGTTTTCGTGCCTTCGTGCCCGAGGCGAGCGGCCGCAAAGAGGAGGGAGCACGATGACGAAGAAACTGGGGCTCGACGAAGCGCGCGTGGTGGTCGAGGCGGTCCTGGGCGCGGCGTCCGGTCGCAACCTGCGTTTCGCCGCCGCAGTTGGCGACAGCGGCGGCGAGCTCGTCTATTTCGCTCGCATGGATGGCGCCAGCCCGCTCAATGCGCGCATGGCCGTTAACAAGGCCACAAAATGGCGGCACAACGCCAGAGCGATCAAGGACCGACTATTCGATATGGGGCTCGGCGACGATCGGCGGGACATCGCATGGTTCGGCGACCCCCGCTTCACCGCTGTGTGGGGCGGCATCCTGCTGACCGGTGCGGACGGCGAGGTGCTGGGCGCTGTCGGCGAAAGCGGCGGCACACCGGCGCAGGACGAGCAGTTCGGGCAGATCGGCGCGAACGCCTTCGCCGCCCTTTGACGCCGCCGGCGGCGACATCAACGAGGCTTGCAACTCAAGCCGTAATCACCCGGAAGCGCTGGTCGTCGTCGGTCGCCATCTGGTTGACGAGGTCGATTTCCCAAGCGAGGTATTCGCGCATCGCCTCCTCGCGGCCTTGGCCGCGTTCCCGCGCCGACAGCACGACGTCTTCAGCCTCGCTTGCCATGTGGGTCGCGCCGGTCTCGACGGGCAGGCCGGCAGCGACCCACGCCTTGGTGCCATCCGCCAGAACCATCACGGGCACCGGCGTGCACCCTGCGAGATCGGCGGCTGCCAAGTGCGCCAGCGCGCCGTCTGGCGATGTTAGGACGATCGCATCCGCGCGAGGCAATCTTGCGAGCACGTCGGGAAGCTGCGATCGGATCGCGAACCAGCTGTCGGGGATGTGGCCTTGTGCTTAGCGCCGGCTCGTGTCGAGATCCACGACAACCGTGCGCCCGGCGGCGAGCCGATCGCGCAAGGTGGCAGGCGCAATGCTCATAACGGCCGTGGGTGCATCAAGCCCAAGCATCCGAGGCGTATATGGGCCGCTCGTCCAGTCGCCGCCCGAGGCATCAGCGGCCAGTACAGCCACGTCGTTCCAGCCCATCTGCTTCAGCCACGAAGCGGTCATCGTCGCTCGCACGCCGTCGTCGTCGACCAGCACAACGCGCGCGTTCCACGTCGCGATGTGGGCGTCGGTCTCCTGCACCAACTGCCCGCCCGGCGCCGAGCGAGCCCCAGCGAAATGGCCGGCCGCGTATTCCTCAGGCGTGCGGATGTCGAGCAGATAGAGGGTGCGCCGGTCGGTTTCGGCGCGCCAAGCCGCAAGCGTCGCCTTGTCGATTTGGCGGATATCGCAGCGTGCAGCAACCCCCGCCGCCGCGTCCACGGCCGCCCGGGCTCGGACACCTCTGGTGGCCGCCGCGCCGCGCCATGCACAACGTCGAACCCAGCCAGGTGCCATGCCATCGTGCCATCTTTCAGCGACATGATCTTGTTGCGGAACCCTGCGTCGCGCAACGCCTGTGCGCCGATGATGCTGCGGGTGCGGCCGCCGCAATTGACGATCACCGTCGTGTCCGGCGACGGCACCATGTCGGCGAAGCGATACACCAGTTCGGCGCCGGGCACGATGATCGCCGTGGGGATGCTGTTGTTGTGGTACTCCTCATAGGAGCGGCTGTCGAAGATCGCGATGTCGGCGCCGCGATCGATCAACGCCTTGAGGTCAGGCGCCGAGATCCAAGGCGTGCCGGCCTCGTGCTCGACGACTTCGGCAAATGCCTTGCTCGGAACGTGCACGCCGCTGTAGAGGCGATATCCGGCGGCCTCCCAAGCGGCGATGCCGCCATCGAGGATCGCGACATCGCCATAGCCGAGACTGTGCATCCGGCATGCGGCGCGCAGCGGCGAGCCATCGCCGTCGTCGCACCAAACGACGCGGGTGCTGCGCCGCGGCACGAGATCGTCGACGAGCAGTTCGAGCCGGCCTAATGGCACACACGACGCCAGCAGCAGATGGCGGTGAAAGAAAATGCCCTCTTCGCGGGCGTCTAGGAGGGCAATCTCGTCGCCGTCATGCAACTGACGCTTCAACTCATCGGCGCCGAGCCGCTTCACATCGTTACCCACTTCCACCTCCGATCGGAACGGATCAGCTGTCCCAGGTCGATTGATGAAACATCGTCTCGACCGGAAACGGCCGGTCGATTAGGCACTGATCCATCGAGTAGCGGACAAAATCCTCGAGGTTACGGCGGTTTGCGGCAAGACCCGACGGCCACGGATCCGCCGATATCTCCGTATCCTGCACCTCAAACTCGTTGCGGGCAAAAGCGAGCTGCGCATAGCCCGGATCGTCGTAGAACTCGCGCGATTGCGCCTTCAACTCCTCCCACATTGCCATGATTGCCGGCGCGAGCCACGGATGCGCCTCGAGGAGAGGCTTCCGGAACGCGATCAGGTGCATGATCGGGTAGTAGCCATGCCTTCGGTGATAGGCGACCGCCTCGGCCTTGCGGTCTGAAAACAATGGCCGCACGCGGTCGCGAGCCGCCAGCACGGCCGCCGGCGGGTGCGGAAAGATCATCGCGTCGACCTCGCCGTCGATCAGCAACCGGCTGACATCCGCGCCGGCGGGGGCATGCTCGACCGAGACGCCGTCGCGCTCCCCGAGCGGCAATGCCTCGTCAGAGGCCAGCAGCCAGCGGATCTTGTGCCAAGGAACACCATAGTCAAAGGTGAGATCGCCGAGCGCCAGCACCGTCATCGTGGTCTGAAACGAACGGATCAGCACGCGTCGGCCGACAAGGTCCTCCGGCTTGTCGATCCCGGCCGACCGGTTGACGAAGATATGGTTCTGACTGAACAGGCGGCGCGGAAAGACTGGGATACCGACGAATGGCGCACCGCGGCTGGTCGCGATAACGTGCGACGACAGCGACGTTTCGGCAATGTCGAACTCGTTGTTTTGCAGAAAACGCTCGTGCCGCGCGACGCCGTCGCGGCCCGGGTGTGACATGCCGACTTCCAGCATCTTCAAGGTCAGCCCGGCCGGCGGCTTGACCGACCCCATGAACAAGGGGATATGACGGTCGTAGCGCTCGAGTGCGATCGTCAGGTTCAAGCCGGCCATCGATGTCACTCCGATGCGGCGAGATAGCCGTCGCGGGTCTGTGGCAGGCGACGGCCAAGCAGCCGCGACGCGACGACCGTGCGCAGGATTTGCGCGGTGCCGCCGCCGATCGTAAACATGCGGGCGTCGCGCACCATTCGTTCCAGCGGGCGGTTGCGCGAATAGCCTGCCGCCCCGAATAGCTGCAGTGCGTCGTTGGTGACCTTGATCGCCATCTCCGACGTAAAGATCTTCGCCTGCGCCGCCTCGGTCGGATCAGGGAACGGGCCTGCGCCGGCCGCGGCCCTGTAGACGAGCAGCCGTGCCGCCGCGATCTGTGTCGCCATGTCCGCCAGCATCCACTGCACACCCTGAAATTCGCAGATCGGACGGCCGAACTGCTCACGCTCCCGCGAATAGGCAAGACCCAGCTCATAGGCGCCCGCGGCGAGGCCAAGCGCCACCGTTGCGGCGCCGATGCGCTGACCGTTATAGGCGTTCATTAGGTCGGCGAACCCCTTGCGCAGGCCGCGCGGCGGCAGGACGAGCGCGTCAGCCGTGACCTCCATGTCCTCAAAGATGATCTCAGCCTCGGGTATGCCGCGTAGTCCCATTGCCGGCTCACGCCTGCCGATCGTGAGGCCTTTCGTCTCGTCGCGGACCGCGATGAACCCGCCAATTCCTTCTTCCTGGCCGGCCTCGTCAAAGACGCGCGCGAATATCAGGTGCAGCCGGGAGACGCCGCCGCCTGTAATCCAGTGCTTCTTGCCGTTGATCACAAAGCCGTTACCGCGCCGGTCGGCCCGCGTCGTCATCTCGCTCGCGGCGCTGCCCGCGCCCGGCTCGGTGATGCAGATCGCCGGCTTGTCCCCCGACAGAACGAGATCGGCGGCGAGCCGCTTCTGCGTTTCGCTGCCATATTTCATGATCGCGCCCATCGCGCCCATATTGGCCTCGACGACGATGCGGCCGGTGATGCCGCAGCACTTCGCCATCTCTTCAATGACCAGAACTGCGTCGAGATAGCTTGCCCCTCGACCACCATAAGCAACCGGAATGGTCATCCCGAAATAGCCCGCCTCCTTGAGCAGTGCGACATTGTCCCACGGGTACTCTTCGCTGCAGTCGATCTCGGCGGCGCGTTCGGCGATCTTTCCCCGCGCCATTTCGCGTGCCTGCGCCTGCACCGCGCGCTGCGTTGGCGTAAGATCGTATTGCATGCGGCCTCCCGTGATCCGCCAGGAGTATGGGAGCGGTCATGCGGGAGTGGCAAGGCGAGCGGAGGAACGCCCCGCGCAATAGGGTTGATCTGCTGGGGAAGTCCCCGCTATAGGCGCAGGCCAGCCTGGCGCATCAGCGGCAGCACCGCTTCGCCGAAGAATTCGAGGTCGGGCGCGAAGTCGAAGAAGGCTACCTGGATTCCGTCGCAGCCGGCCTGCTTCAGTCCAACCAGCTTTTCGACCACGGTCTCCGGGCTGCCGATGATCTGAATATTGCCGCCGAGCGCGCGGTGCTGGTCGCCATGCGCCTTCCAGGCGACGGCGTCCCCCGACCGCTGATGCGAAACAAATCCGCCTATCGCGCCACGATCGGCCGCGTCGAGGATGGCTTGGTGGTACCGCTGCGCCTCGCGGTCGGTTTCTCGACACACGATCATGGGGTTGATGATCGTGCGGAGCTTCCGACCAAAGCCCCGGCGGCTTTGATGACCGCGTTGTGCACCGGCAGCGCGTCAAATGCGGCATCGATCTCGTGGCCGGCCGGGCTGGTGATGAAGACCATGTCTGAATGCGTGGCGGCGTATTCGATCCCGGCTGGTGAACCCGTTGCATTCACCAGCACCGGGCGACCAAACCTAGGCTTCGGTGTCACGAATGCCTTCTCCACCGACCAGAACTTGCCTTGCAGCGACAAGTCATCCGCAGCACCCCAGAGACGGCACAGCATGTCGGTGAACTCCCCGGCCATCTCATAGCGACGGTCGTGCTCGATGTGCCGGCCGCCGAACATGAGCGCTTCGCGCGGCGAGTATCCGGTCACGACGTTGATCCCCCAACGCCCGCCCGAAATGTGATCGATGGTTGCGCCGAATTTGGCGACGTGCAGCGGATGCCACGGCCCGAACAGCGCGTGGATCGTCGAGATCAAGAGAATGCGTTCGGTTATCGCGCTCAGTGCCGTGACTGTGATGAACGGGTCGAGCGAATCCTCGCGATACTTCGAGATGCCGCCATAACCGCCCTTGCTTGTCCATTGCGCGAGGCCGAACACCAGGTCAAACCCCAGCGCCTCCGCCCGCCGGGTCAACGCTGCGTTGTAGTCGAAGCGCCAATCGGTGGTCCGCGGCAACAGCGACGCCGACCAGCCGCCGCTCTGCACTGGCAGAAAGAGGCCGAGGATCAGCGGCTGCCGGGCCACGCGCGAGAACGGGCTTTCGGCAAACCGGGCTGGGGAGGCGGCAGCGTCATGGCCAAAATCGTCGGCGCCCATCACGCTCCTCGCAGCTTGTTTTTCATATCGGAGCAGCCGGCCACAGTCCCGGATCGGTCTCCTCGGGCGATTATCTCCCGAATTCGGTAGCCTCGCCCATGCCATATCACTCGACGGCCTATCCCCTTTGTGCGGAAATGGACGCAAATTGCCCCGGAGGATTGCTTATGCTGACTGATCGCTATGGTCTGGCCTTATCTACCACGTCCGGCGCCGCGCAGGAGGCCTATATCAAGGGATGCGATCTGGCGCTGACCTTCTACCCCGGCGCCGCCGAAGCGTATGACCGAGCCATCGCCGCCGATCCCCATTTTGCCCTGGCCCACGCCGCCAAGGCCCAGATGCTGGCGCGCCAGAGCAACGTCGCGGCCGCGCGCGAGTCTTTGGGGGCCGCCAAGGAGATGGCATCCGGCCTGACCGAACGCGAGGCCAGCCACATCGCGTTCTTCGAGCTTGCGTTCGCGGGCCGGACCGACGACGCGATCGCCGCCCTGTACCCGCACCTGAAGGCCTGGCCGCGCGATGCGCTGGTCGTCTCCACGGCCGCAAACCCCAACGGCCTCCTCGGCGGCTCCGGACGCATCGGACAAAAGCACCAGATCGCCGAAATGATGGACAGCCTGGCACCGCAATATGGCGACGATTTCTGGTTCCTGTCCTACCATGCCATGGCGCTGTCCGAGGATGGGCGGCTCGCGCCGGCCCGGGCGACGATCGAGCGCTCGGTGGCCGCCAACTCAAAGAACGCGCATGCCGCGCATGGTTTCGCCCACGTCTGCTACGAGAGCGGCGCCCTGGAGGACGCCCGCAGCTTCCTGTCGTCCTGGCTTGCCGACTACCCGCATGAAGCCTTTTTCCATGGCCATTTGAGCTGGCATTTCTCGTTGTGCGAGATCCAGGCCGGCAACTGGGAGAACGCCTCGCATCTGTATCGCGACGGCATCGCGCTCGACCAACACAGCGGCGGGCCGCAAAATAAAGTGTCGGATGTGGCGGCGTTCTTGTGGCGCTCCGAACTGGCCGGCTATCCGCGCGACATGGCGGCCTGGCGCGCGCTATACGACTATGTAAACAGCGCGTTGCCGCGGCCAGGCAGCGGGCTCGCCGATCTGCACGTCATCCTGGCGCAGGCGGTCATGGGCGACGCCGCCGGGCTTGAAGCCCGGACGCGCGAGATGGAAGAGATGGCGCGCCAGGGCCGCTACCCATCGGGGTCCTATTTGCCGTCCCTAGCACCGGGCTTGATGGCGTTCGAGCGCGGCGATTTTGCCGGTGCGGTCGACGCGCTTGCCCCGCTCGCGGGGCAAAACGAACGCATCGGCGGCAGCCGTGCGCAGCACGACCTGATCGAGTTCACCTTGCTGAAGGGCTATCTCAATGCCGGTCGGCCGGAGGACGCACGGCGCCTGCTCGACAAGAGGCGGCCGGGCGCTGCCGGCGTTCCGGTCAAGGGGGTTGAGACCGTACACTGATCGCCGGATCGCCGACCGCTATCGTTGGAGCGCTTCGGCGTCGAAGCACCCCAGCGCGAGGTCGGACGGCTACGCTACCGCTTCGTACGGAAAGCGGCGAATTTTCTCGACGTTGCGCCCCTCTATCCGGATCAGCTTGGTCGTGGCGGCGCGCCGCGGCGAGTGCAGATCGCCTTCGTTGTAGACATAGGCTGCGCCCGGAGTGAGTTTGTAATCGCGCACGCGGCGCACCTTACCGGGCTGACTTTCGCTGGCCGGCGAAAGCTTCTCCCAGTCGGTCATGATCGTCTCGCCGACGGCCTGGCCGTAAATCGCCCAGGTCGGCCCGTGGTCGTGCGGCTGGCTTTCCTTCGCGCCGTGAAAGACGTGACCGAGAATACAGAAACCGAGTTCCGGATCCTCGTAAAGGATCTTTCGGTCGGGGCCGCCATCGGGCAGGTGCTTTGCCACGAAATCCGGATCGGTGCAGGCGCGGCTGACAAGTTCGCCAACCTTCTTGCGGCCTTCCGGCCCTGGATCGGCGGCAAGGATGTGATGAGCTTCTTGCGAAAAATGCTCGATTGTGTATGCCATCAGTCCATCCTCCGTCGTTAACCACTTGCCAAGAAACCACAAAGCCTCGCCTCGGGAGGCCATTACCCCGTCACGCGTGACCACTCAAACACCGGCGACTGCCTCCAACGGCGCGGCGCGCCAAGCAGGATCGTCGAACACGCTCTGCGGCCGCGGCAGGCCATAATGTTCGCGCAGCATCGTCCCCTCGTATTCGGTGCGGAACAGGCCGCGGCGCTGCAAAATCGGGATTACCTCGGCAGCAAACACGTTAAGCTGCGCCGGCAAGAGCGGCGGCATGATGTTGAACCCGTCAGCCGCGCCGTCGTCGACCCAGTCCTCGATGAAATCGGCGATCTGCTCGGGCGTGCCGGCGCTGACGTAGTGGCCGCGCGCCCCGGCCATATAGCCGAGCAGCTGGCGTAGGGTCGGTTTGTCGCGCCGCACCAGGTTGATGATCACCTCGGTGCGGCTGCGCGCCGCCTCGACCGTACCGGGGTCGGGGAAATCCTCCGGCGCCAGCGGGCGGTCGATCGGCAGGTGCGAGAAATCGTGGCCGCCAAAGCGCCCCGACAGCCGCTTGCGCCCGACCTCTGGGTCGGTCAGGTCGTTTACCTCACGGGCCAGCCTTGTCGCCTCCGCCTCAGTCGACGCGATCATCGGGCTGAGGCCGGGCAGGATCAGGATGTGCTCTGGCCGGCGGCCTTCGGCCGCCGCCAGCCGCTTCAGATCGGCGTAGAATTCCTGCGCCGTCGATTTCGCCATATGGGCGGTGAACACCGCGTCGGCATGGCGGGCGGCAAAGCGACGGCCGGTGTCGGACGAACCCGCCTGCACCAAGATAGGCCGCCCCTGCGGACAACGCGGCATGTTTAGCGGGCCCTTGACGGTATAGAAATCGCCGCGGTGGTTGATCGCGCGGATGCGATCGGCGCGCCCGTAGGCGCCGCTCGCCCGGTCGTCGATGACCGCATCGGCAGCCCAGCTGTCCCACAGCTCCTTGACGACTGCCATGAACTCCTCGCCGCGGGCGTAGCGGTCGGCGTGGCTGACCTGGCCGTCGCCGCCGTAATTCTCCGCCGCCGTCGCCAGCCACGAGGTGACGATGTTCCAGGCGGCGCGGCCGTTGCTGATGTGGTCGATCGAGGCGAACTGCCGCGCCAGGTTGAAGGGCTCGGTATAGGTCGTCGACGCGGTGGCGATCAGCCCGATCCGGCTGGTGGCCGTCGCCAGCGCCGCCAGTACGGTGATCGGCTCGAGCCAAGTGCGCGGCGCCTGTGCGACATCGCCGCCGAGCGCCAGCTGGTCGGCAAAGAAGATCGAGTCGAACAGCGCCGCCTCGGCCCGCGTTGCGAGATCCTGGTAATAGCGAATGTCGGTCAGCGGCAACGGCGACGTGTCGGGGTGGCGCCACGCCGCCTCGTGATGGCCGCGGCTGTGGATGAACAGGTTGAGATGCAGCTGGCGTTTCATGGGGCGCTCATGCGGTCGATGTCGCGGCCGCGCTGGATGAGGGTGGCCATGGTATATTGCGTCATCTGACTACCGCGGCATTTTCCAGAAATCTGGCCTTGGCCTAGCCGACCGAGACCTTGTAGCCGACGATCGCGCTGAAGTTCTTGCGCATGTAGTTGTAGCGCGGCTCGTGCGACTGCACCCGGCCGACCTCGTCGGTGGCGCGCGACATCAGCGTATAGGTGCCCTTCTGCCGCGCGTCCCAGCGGTATGACCAGCGCATCCACATGAAGCGGTCGCGCGGCTGTTCGATATGCGCGGCGTGCCAACTCTCGCCGCCGTCGACGCTGACATCGACCTGGTCGATCGCGCCGGCGCCGCTCCAGGCGTAGCCGCGGATCATGTGGACGCCGGGCGGTAGGTGGTCGGTCTCGTCGTTCGGCTGGGTGATCAGCGATTTGACGCCGATCGTCGTGATCAGCTCCTTGTCCGGGTCGTCCGGGGACTTGCCGTAATAGTAGAACTGGTAGTGGTACCAGCAGTCGGGCTCCGTCTCCAGGACCTCCAGTTTGGTCAGCCACTTGACCGACCAGTTGCCCGACCAGCCCGGGACCAGCAGGCGCACCGGTGCGCCGTGCAGGTGCTCCAACAGCTGGCCGTTCTGCGCCCAGGCGAGGATCGTGTCCGGGTGCATCGCCTTTTCGATCGGTAGCCCCTTGTCGTAGTAGAACGGCTGGGTGCCCGGGTTGGCGGTAGCCGGCACGCCCTGGTCGCTGCCCTCGGCCCGCACGTAGAGCGACTTGCGGGTAAGGCCCGCCTCGCCCAGCACCGCCGCCAGCGGCACCCCGGTCCACTCGCTGGCGCTGAGGATCATCCTCTCCTTGGTGCGCGACGGCTTCTCGCCCTCGCCCTTGAAGTACTCGAAATAGGTCGCGTCGCTGCCCGAACACTCCATGACGGTGCGCACGCTGCGCGCCGGGAAGCGGCGCAGCTGCTCGAAATTGAGGGTCAGCGCGGTCTTGACCTCACCGGAAACATTCGACCGACCAGGCTTTGCTTTCGGTAATCGGCGGCACCGCGAAATGCTGCACCGTGTAATGCAGCTCGGTCGGCGTGATCAGCCCCTCCAGATCCATCACCGGCGTGCGGATCCGGACAGTGCGGCCCTCGTTGTCCTTCAGCGTGACCGGGCTGATCTCCTTGGTCGGCCAGCCGTGCCAGCTGCCGGTCTTCTCGGCATTGGCCGGGTCCGAGCCGACCGCCCCATCCATCCGCAGGAAATCGGGAACTGCGCGTTCTTCTTTCACGCCGGCCATCGTGCTTCTCCGCCTGTTGCGATCTGTCGTCAGCCGCCCAGCCGCGGGCACAGCCGCATCGCGTTTTCGCCGAGAATTTTGCGGCGCGCGCTGTCGCTGAGGCGCGGCCGATCGGCCGTCTGCTGCACGCCTTCGGGCCAGCCGGTATCGCCGTGCGGCCAGTCGCTGGCAAACAGCCACATATCCTCGCCCAACTCCTCGACGCAGAACTCGATCGAGCGCTCCCAGGTGTCGAAGCCGTGGAAATAGCGGCCCTCGGCGATGACGTCGCGCGGCATCCGCTTCAAATTCGGCACGTGGCCCGGCGACATCAGGTAGTGCGTGTCCATGCGGTCCAAGGCCATCGGGACCCAGCCGCCGGCGGTCTCGACGATCGCCGCGCGAAGCTTCGGAAAGAGGTCAAAGACGCCGCCGCCGATCAAGGCGCCCATCGCCGCCATCCCGGCCCACGGGTTGCCGAAGCCGTGCATCAGGAACCACGCGCCGTCGAGATCGTAGGTGCCCGGCCCGTACGGCGGACGCGCCGTGCCGCCATGCGCCAGGAGCGGCAGGTCGAGCGATTGCGCCGCGTCGTAGAGCGGGTAGAGGTCGGGGTGGTCGAGCAGCTTGCCGCCTGGCGCCTGCGGCGAGATGTAGACGCCGACCAAGTTGGGGTCGCGCTCGGCCCAGTATTTCAGCTCGGCGACGCCGGATGGCACGTCACGCATGTTGGCGACGAGCGTCCATTTGAGGCGCGTCGGTGCCTGCGCGCAGAAATCGACGACCCAGCGATGATAGGCACGGTAGAGCGCGTTCTCGAACCCCACGTCGCGCAGCGCGCAATAGCTCGACACATGCGTCGGGAACAGCACGTTGATGTCGACATGCGCCTTGTCCATGTCTTCGAGCCGTGCCTTGACGTCCCAGTTGACCTCCTGGCGGATCGGCGGCAGCGGCTCGTTGCGTCCGGGCGGAAAGGCGATGCGGCCGCCGTGCTCCATCTCCGAGCGCCGGGTAACGCCGAACGTGTCGCGCACGCCGAGCGCACGCCCCGCCTCGATCTGCTCGACAACGGCCGTCGTGCTGCCGAACAGCGCGTAGCGGTCGCCCTTTTCCTCCTGGCGGGCGATCGCCTCGCACAACAGGTTGAACGGCTCGCGGTACTCGGGGTCGATGTAATCCTTGAAGAACTTGTCCGCACGCTCACGGATATGGGCGTCCATGTCGACGACGGTGTAGCCGTTCCACGCCATTGAATGTCTCCCCTCGGGGCTCGTCGTTGAGAGCGAGGCGGAGCAATCTCAGCGAGATTGCTCCGTCGCCACGCTCCTCGCGATGACAGCGCTTGCAGTCAGTCGTGCCCGGCGATGTTGTCGTGGCGCTTGGCGGCAGCTTCGGCCTTGGCGAAATCCTCCGCGCCGAAGCCGTAAAGCCGCGCCCCGCCCGAAAGGATCTGGCCGGCCACGTCCTTGGTGATGCTAGGGTTGTTCAGCACCCGGTTCGACACCTCGGGGAAGCTTGAATCGAAATGCGGAAAATCGCTGGAGACGCAGATGTTCTCGGCGCCGCCCAACAATTCGACGACCGAACCGACCTCGCTCTCGCCGCTCTCGATCGCCGAGAAGCAGTTGCGCTTCCAGTATTCCAGCGGGCCGAGCTTGAGGTAGGGCGCATCACTGTCGTGGTGCTGCCGCAGGTCCCACTCGATGCGGCCCAAAAGGCCCGGCACCCACCAGCTCTGCGCCTCCAGGAAGGCGACCTTGAGCTTCGGATAGAACTCGAAGATGCCGCCGAGCATCAGCGCGATCAGCGCCAGCTGCATCTCGGTCGAGTGGCTCGCGACGTGGCGCATGAAGCGGTTTTCGCCGAAGCGCGGCTCGATCGTCGAATAATAGGAGCCGGTGCCCTCGTGGAAGCACATCGGAACGCCCGTTTCCTGCAGCAATGCGTAAAGCGGGTCCCAGTAATTCGAGTGCCAGTAGCGGCCGTTCAGGTAGTTGGGCCGCACAAACGCGCCGACGGCGCCGTATTTGTCGACGCAGCGCAACAGCTCGGCGCAGGCGAGGTTGACGTCGTGCATCGGCAGCATCGCCGCCATCTTGAGCTGATCGGGGCTGTGCTGACAGAATTCATAAAGCCAGTCGTTGTAGGCGCGGCAGATGGCGTTGGAAAACTGCGGGTCCATGTTGTCGCGGGCGAGGAACGACAGGCCCGAGGTCGGGAACAAGACGGCGATGTCGATCCCCTCCAGCGCCATACCCATGACCTGTGCCTCGGCGTCGTAGCCGCGCTCGACGGCGAACATGACATTGGTGTTGGCACGCTTGGAGACGAGCGGACCCCGGATGCGGTTGTATTGCGAAGTGTTGCCGTCGTTGCTGGTCGGCGTGCCGTCGAAGAACCACAGCGGGCGCCCGCGCATGCCGGTCGAGCCGCCATCCTGCCGCCGCACCGATGAGGTCACACGGTCCTTGAACTTCGGGTCGAGATATTTGTCGAACAGGTCCATGGGCTCCATGATGTGCATGTCGCAATCGACAAACCGATAACCCTCTTTCATCTCTGCGTTCCTTATGCCGCCCACGCTCGGGATTTGATGAAATGTGGGGGACCTCGCTCGGCGGGCGCTGAGCTTTCTCGTCCGGTGCGAAATGCCCCCGGTTGCCGTTTGCGGACGTGTCACCGCCGTCGCATGCGGAGCCTAAAGAGCCATAGTGGCGGTTGTCAACGTGATACACGCCCTCTATCTTCGCAAGATTGGCGCCAATCTGGATCTAAAAGTGTCTGCAAAAATCTCGGCACCAACGATGGATGCGCCGGAGCGTATTGGCGCCTCCGATGTGGCGCATTTGCTACGCTGCCGTATTGCGACTCAAGACGTGGCTCCCGGTTCGCGTTTGCGCGAATGGGAGGTGGCAAGCGCGTTTCGGGTTTCCCGTCTGACGGCCCGCGAGGCGCTCGACATCCTCGTCCACCTTGACTTCGTCGATCGCCAGCCCAATCGCGGCATCGTCGTGAAGCGGCGCGAGCTTCCGGAAATCCTGCGGCTCTTCGAAATCCGCGAGGTCAATGAAGGGCTGTGCGCGCGCCTCGCCGCGAGCGGCGTACCCTCGGCATCCTGGCAGGACCTGGTCGAGCTCTTTGAGAAACCGATGGCGGCGATCGTCGAGCGCAAGGATCTGCTGGCTTATGTGGCGAATTACGAGGTGCTTCGCACCCGGCTGATCGAGGCCGCGGCGTCACCGGCGCTCGCCAATCTGCTGCGCTGGCTCTACGATCTAACGGACATCTTTGTCCGACGCATCCTGCTTGCCTCCGACCGCACCCATTATGGGCTACGCGATCACCGCGCGGTGTTGGCAGCCTTGCGGACTGGCAATGCTGCGGACGCCGAACGCATGCGCCGGATGACGATCGCCAACATCCGCGCGGCGGTAGAGCGGTACAGCGCATTCGTATTGTAACCGCGACACGAGGCTAGGCACGCCCACCCGGCACCGAAGAGAACGCGGCGGGGGATGCGTCGTTAGGCCACCACCAGAATAACCTTTGGCTTGGGGTCCGCAGCCGCTGTTCCCAACTGTACCGTTCCTCGCTTTGCTGCACCGCTCTCAGGTTGCCACTCTTCTTGTAGATCTGCGCTGCCTTTGTTCGTCGCATCGAGTGGGTCCCGTAGGCTGAGCTATCGAGCCCCGCGCGCTCGACCCAACGATGGACAATCCGGGCATACTGCCGCGTCGAGATGTGCCTTGATCGGCATCGTGCTCGGACATTGGCTGCTGCACGCGCCGTTCACCGCAACCTCGATGATCGGGTTTATTGCGCTCGCCGGGATCATCGTGCGCAACTCGATCCTGCTCGTCGATTTCATCCGCCGCCGGCGCGGCGAGGGTGCGGTGCTGCGCGTGGCGTTGCTGGAGGCGGGGGCGATCCGCTTCAAACCGATTTTTCTGACCGCCGCGGCGGCGATCGGCGCCGCCTTTATCATCACCGACCCGATCTTTCAGGGCCTGGCGATTTCGCTGGTGTTCGGTCTCGCCTCCTCGACGCTGTTGACCGTGCTTGTGATCCCGGCCGTCTATGTCTGGCTGCGCGACGACCACCAGGGCTTCGGACGCGGTTCCGCCGATGCCGTCGCGTGATCAGGAGCGGGCGGATTTAACTGCGGCGAGCGCGATGAACGCCGCGCCAATTGTCGTCACGCGGCCGAGACCAGGGTCAGCGGGCGCCAGCACCCGCGCGGCGGGGGCCCAGCGCGGATAAAATACGCCGCCGCGCACCGTCTCGACCGAGAGGCCGCCCGCTTCGGTTAGCCGGCACAGCTGCCGCCCAGTGCGAAACCTCGCCTTCGCCCATTGCCCGCCGCGACGCCACGCGCGGATCCGGCGGAACGCCGCCCAGCTGCTCCATTTGCCGAGGTCGCCCAGTACCAGCCGGCCACCTGGCCGCAACACCCGGGCAATTTCGGCGAGTGCGAGGCCGGGTTTCGGCATGAATGCCAGCACCGTGATCAGGCTAACGATGTCGAAACTGCGATCGCCGAACGGCAGCTGCTCGGCCGCGGCGATCACATAGCCGATTTCCGCCTGTTGCCGCGTCGCCTCGACCGAGGCGCGTGCGATCATCTGCAGATCGGGGTCGCAGCCGGCAACCCGCTCCGCACCGCGTTGCCGGAACGCCATCGCAAGCGCCCCGTCGCCGCAGCCGACATCGAGAACAGCGCGGCCCCGAATCTCGCCAGCCAGTTCAAAGACGAGCCGCCGTTCGAGATCCTCGGTGATGGCCCCGAGCGCGCTCGCGCGCCAGTCCGTATAAGCTCGCGGCCCGAACCGGCCGGCGCCGCCAGTCGTGCCACCGTCACGGTCGGGTTCGCTCTGGGATCGGGCAGGCATTCGAAACGGTGACCGTCATAACGAGTTCGCCCGATCCGGCAGCCTTCTCAAACGCCTCGCTCAAAGCCGCGAAGATCGCGACCGCCTCGCCGACGATGGTCGTGCTCATCGGCCTTACCTGCGGCTCGAAGCCATGAGCCGCAAGTGCCGCGCGTACGGTCTCGATGGCCGGCCCAAGATGGTCCTGACGCAGCGGATAGACGCTGATTTGGGCGCTTGCGATCATTGCGAAATTGCTCCGCGTCGGGCGCGTGTCGCGGCCGGGGATCTGGTCCCTCCTAAAGGTTCTGCCCGCATCCCAATTTAATCGCGAGACCTGCCGGCAGCAGGGTGCGCAGGTTACAGTCCCAGCCGTGCGCGCGTCTCAGCGGATCGATCCCACAGATTGGGCAGCGAGCTGTTTGCGTATCCCGACACAAAGGGTTTGACCTCACCGTTTTCAAGTTGAAAAACATGGCGCGCGACCGCGCCAATGTTGGCGCCATAAGCATGAATGCTGATCGAGGGCCGATTTGTCAGCGCGTTCTCTACCTGATGAATATCGCCGATCGCTGGCGACACCGCGGTAACATCCCCTGGAACCAAGCGCACCTCGTCGCCAGGTATCAGACGACCGCCCGCGCCGTGCGCATAGTTCCGAGATATCTCGGCTCCGCGTAGCATCCCGATCAGTCCCCATACGGTATGATCGTGGATCGGGTATTCTGGCCAGGACCCCAGACAAAACTAACAACCGAAAACCGTTCGAGCGGGTCGCAATACAGCAGATATTGCCGATAGTGCCCTGGATCCGGCTCGCCAAACTCGGCGGGAAGCCAGTCATCGGCAGAGACGAGCTCGCGTAATGAAACGCCTCCGTGAGCGCGTAACGTCTCCTCGCTGACTCCTCGGTCGCAAAGTCTGGTCAAATCTCCCAGAAAGCGGCGAAAGCGAGCCAATCCATCCATTATGCACCCTCACCCGTTGACGCGTGATCGCAGGTCGGCGCCATTTTAAATGGACTTTGGCTGGGATTATATCAACTGGAATATATATCAAGAAGAAATCGTGAGAACGCTATGACCCTATCTAGTTTAATGTGGATACGACAAATTTATTCCCTCTTCCCTGTGAATAACTGTAAACTCCTCTCTCGCTCTGAGGAATCAGCGCAGCAGCGCCGTATCAGCGGATCAGCAGCGGCCTGGACCACGACGAACGTGACGGTTCGATTAGGGTGACCCAATGGCAGCTTACGGCGCGTCTTGCTCATTGCGCTCCATCGCGGCGAAGGTCGCCTGCCGCACCGACAGCAGCCACTCGCTTCTTGGGGCTGGACCACGAACTCAACAGGCCGGCCGGTCGGCAAGGTGGCAACGCATGACGATTTAGTCGCACAACCCCTACGTCCCGCCCGTCGTCGCTTTGCTGGGCTCTCCCCCATGCGATCATGCGACGGCACGGCCTGATTGAACGACAGCGAAAGGACACGGCATGGCGGAGAACAAGCTGAAGGAACGGTGGAAGGCCGGCAAGGCGGCGGTCAATGGGTGGCTAGCCATCCCCTCCGGCTTCTCGGCGGAGGTCATGGCTCAGTGCGGCTGGGACAGCGTGACCGTCGACATGCAGCACGGTGTTCAGGACTACCAGACGATGGTGCAGTGCTTTCAGGCAATGGACCGGCTTCCGGTGACCAAGCTTGTGCGGGTCCCCTGGAATGAGCCCGGCATCGTCGGCAAGGTGCTGGACGGCGGCGCGCACGGGGTAATCTGCCCGATGGTTAACACGCGCAAAGAGGCTCAGGCTCTCGTGTCTTACTGCCGCTATCCGCCAAAGGGGCAGCGCAGCAACGGCCCGATCCGCGCCGCGATGTACGGTGTGGCCGGCGATTACCAGAAAACTGCGAACGACGAGATTCTCGTCATTCCGATGATCGAGACACGGCAAGCGGTTGAGAACATCGAGGAGATATTGGACGTGCCGGGGATCGACGCGATCTATGTCGGGCCCGCGGACCTCGCCTTCTCACTCGGTAAGACGCCGAAGCTCGACAGCGAAGACGCCGAGCAACTCGGCATGTACGAAATTGTGCTGGCGGCGTGCCGGAAGCGCGGCATCTACCCGGGCATTCATTGCGGAGAACCGGCCTACGCGGCGCGCATGATCTGCATGGGGTTCCGCCTGACCACGATCGCCAACGACAGCGGGTTGATGGCCAAGGCGGCGCGCGCGGCGGTCGCAGACGTTTGGAAGGAAGTCGGCGAATTTCGCTAAGAATGTACCGAGCGGGCACTCGCGGCCTTGTCCGAACTTCTGCACCCACCCAGTCGAGGGCCTAAAAATCGGCTCCGACACGGGGACTTGCTTAAAGATCGGGGTGTAGCGCCGGCCGATACTCAGCGCGGTTTGCGAGCGACGCGACAGACGCGGCGAAGGGAAGCGCAGGCCGACCGCGGTGACGTTGGGGCCCCTTCGGCGCGCGATCGGCAGCCCCGGAAAGAGAACCCGGAGGTGGGCGGGGGGCCGACTGAGGGATCGGCCGCGGGTTCTCACCAGGCGACACCCCTCCCGCTACACAAAGCGAAGGCTGAAGGCCATGTGCCGAGGCCGAGTCCGAGGTCATCCTGCGCGGTTCGGACTCTCGATAGCAGCGATCTTGGCTTTCAACTCGCCGACGCCGTCGGCTCGACCCGGCGCTCGATCAGCTTGGGACCCCGATCGGCCCATAGAATTGCCGATGGCGCGAAGAAGGTTCCAAGACGGGCGGAGGTCGCTGTGGAGCGCGTGGTTCTGCTCCAGCGAGCGCGGTTCTGCTCCGGGCTCGCAACAATGCCCGGGACGCCGCGGCGCGAAAAAGCCATTTCGTTGCCAAGGCCCCAGGCGGGCGTATGATCAGATGCAAGCGCAGCGCGGGAGGCGGGCATGACAGAGGTATCGCACGTGTATGCCGGGGTGGTGCGGTCGGTCGAGGGCGGCCGCGGCGGCGTCTTCCGCCAGGCCGCCGGGGAGGAGCGCTGGGAGGCGCTGACCGAAGGCCTGCCCGACGAGACCGAGGTGCACGCGATTACCGTGCACCCGGACGATCCGGACATCGTTTTCATCGGCACTACGAGGGGGGCCTTTCGCAGCGCCAACCGCGGCGGCAGCTGGCAACGTCTGGCCTTGCCCAACCCCACGGCCGATGTCTGGTCGATCACGGTCCACCCCTGCGACCAGCGCACGATCTATGCCGGCTTCGGACCGATCGGCGTCTACCGCAGCGACAATGGCGGCGACCGTTGGCAACAATTGGCCGACCCAGGCCTGCCCGACCGGGTCCATATGACGTTTCCCTGCCGGGTAATGCGGCTCGACATCGATCCCGCCCGGCCCGACGACGTCTATGCCTGCATCGAGGCGAACGGCGCGATGAAGAGCCGAGACCGCGGCGAGAGTTGGGAGGACTTGACGGCCGATCTGCTGCGCTTCACCGCTGAGCAGAAGTACAAGAGCCGGATCGTCAGCCAGACGGACATCGAAGGCATGCTCGACGGGCATGCCCTGGCGTGCAGTGCGGCAGCGCCGGGGACGGTGTTCCTAGCCAATCGCATGGGCCTCTTCCGCAGCGACGACGGCGGCACGCATTGGGCCGACGTAGAAGTCGGGCGCTTCTCGCCGTTGACCTACGGACGCGACCTGCGCGTCTCGCCGCACGACCCTGAGGTGCTCTACGCCGCGCTGAGTCCGGCCTTTCGCAGCTACGAAGGCGGCATCTTCCGCAGCGTCGATGTCGGCCGCACCTGGCGACGCCTCGATCACGGCGTCAAGGCGGAGGCGACGATGATGGGCGTGACGGTCCATCCGCGCGACCCGCGGCAGGTCTGCGGCATCTCGAAGGCCGGTCAGGTCTTTTCGACCCGAGACAATGGCGAGAGCTGGGCGGAGAGCCGGTTACCCGAGGGCGCCGGAGACTGCTACGCGATCGCTTGCGGCTGAGCGACAAACGCCGACGCGGCACAGGAGAGCGAGGAGCCGACAACACCGAAGTTCAATCCTCCCGCTGCGCGAATGCGCGCATGCGGTCGTCGCCTGACTCGATCATGGCGGTCTCCTTTCACTTGTGAAGCCGAGGATACCGCTTAAAACCTATTCAAGAGTTGAAGCGCGCGGCCGCTTGTGCGAACGGCCGTTATCGGGGCACGAGGCGGCCAATGACTTGTAATTGCCGTTCGACGGGAGTTACCCAAAGCGGCCTTGGCTGAAACGGGTCCGGCGCCTGCCCCGATCAGCCGCGGGCGAGGTAGCCGTAGGCGGCGTTGCTGCGCGCTGGCGAGCCCGACAGATAGGCCGCCTTGATCGTCGCCATTCCGTCAATCTCCCAAGCATCAGCCCGGCGTGCAGTTCGACGTTGTAGTGGCGCGCGGGCGTTAAGGCCAAAGATTGACGGTCAACCGGTAGTTCGTTGAGTTCACGACCTACGCCCTGGCAAGCCGCCGCCGTAGCGCTAACTGGATGGAAGCGATGGTAACGAAGGTGGCCAGGGTTTCGGCAAGGTCCCGGAACTGGCACTTGACGCGATGAAGCCTTCAACGCCCCACGCACCGCTATAGATGGCCCGGCGTTACCTTGAATGGTCTGCCGCATGGTACTCCGACGCATTTACAGCGCTGCTCAACGACGACCCGCAGCTGCAAATCGCTTCCGTACTAACCGGGCAATGGCCCAAGGAGCAGGCGGTCGACTTCGACATGCTACGAGCGATGCATCGCACGATTGTGGCGATCGCCTCTCTCCATGCCGCCGTATATGCCGAGGGGACGCGCCGCCGGCCGCGCCGGAGCGAGCCCGAGAACTGGCTTCTCCAGCGGCTTTTCGATCTGGCGCGCGAAGTCGGCGGTTCGGCGCCCGCGGTGGCGGCTCCGCTCTATCGCTACATGACGACTTGTCATCAGCTCCTTGGGGTCCCGTTCGACTTGTCCGAGGAAGCCTTTCTGAAACGGGCGCAGCGGCTATGGCCGCGGCGGCTGGCGCGTCAGCGCGTCGTGGGATTACCTAAAACTGGAACTTTATAAAAATAAATCAATGGTTTACCGGGGAAAACTGGACATTCGCCAAATTTTTTTCGGTGTATTTGTCCAGAGATTTTTAGCCGGATCATGCTGTATGGTAAGCGTCAGCTGAGGGTCGTCTTGCACTCGGCGTGTTGAGCTGGATGCTGCCGCTCTTTTGCGGGCAGCGGTGCAATGGATGACGCGGAGCTGGTCGATAAGGAGGACCTTGGGAGTACTCATACGAGGGCTCGCGAGGTCCGCGGCGAGGTTCTCACCGGTCCGGAGCGCCGGCGACGCTGGAGCCTCGAAGAGAAGCTTCGGATATTGGCGCAGAGCGTGGCGCCAGGATCCTCGCCCTCGCTGGTTTGCCGACTGCACGCGATCAGCAGCGGCCAGCTTTACACCTGGCGCCGGCAGTTCCGTACCGGCGAGCTGACCGGGTTTGCGCCGGTGAGATTGGCCCCGCCGGTCGAGGAGCTTCCACGGGCCGCTGCGTCGGTTGATCCGGTGCCGATACTGCCCGAAACCGATCGGCCGGCGGACGGGATCATCGAGGTGGAGCTGGCCTCGGGGGTGAAGCTGCGCCTGACCGGCGCGGTCGACGAGGTGGCATTGCGCCGGGTCTTGTCGGCGCTGTCGTGATCGGCATTCCGGGCAATGTCCGCGTCTATCTGGCGTGCGGCGTCACCGACATGAGGAAAGGCTTTGACGGGCTGGCGGCGCGGGTTCAGACCACCTTGCGCCTCGACCCGCATGGTGGTGCCTTGTTCGTGTTCCGTGGTCGCCGCGGCGATCTGATCAAGGTGCTGTGGTGGGACGGGCAAGGTTTGTGCCTGTTTGCTAAGCGGCTGGAGCGCGGCCGGTTTTTGTGGCCGCAGGCGAAGGACGGATCGGTGGTGCTGACGGCAGCACAATTGTCGATGCTGCTGGAGGGCATCGATTGGCGTGCGCCACGCCGCAGCTGGACCCCGGAAGTGACTAGTTGAACAGCGCGACATAGTGACTCAGGCGGGTACGATGTCGATACTGCTCAATGCAAGCGGGAGTAAACTGATGGTTGATGCCGGACGCTGCTGACCCCGTTCAAGAGATCGCCGAGCTGCGCCTCCTGCTGGCCGAACGCGAGGCGGAATTGGCGGAAGCGCGGGCCGAGCTGACCGGCGCCCGGCTGCGGATCGAACAGTACAAGGCTCAGCTTGCCCAGCTGCGGCGCATGCAGTTCGGGCGCTCGTCGGAAAAACTCGATACTCAGATCGCGCAACTCGAGCTGATGCTCGAAGATTTGGAAGAGAGCGAAGCGGCGCGCACAGCGCCGGCGGCACAGCGCGTCCCCGATCAGCCGCGCCGCGAACGTCGCCAGCCGGTGCGACGGCCGCTGCCCGATCATTTGCCGCGCGAGGAGATCGTGCACGATCCGGGGTCGGTGTGCCCGGGCTGCGGCGGCACCCGGTTTAGCAAACTCGGCGAGGACGTGACCGAGGTCTTGGAGAAGATCCCGGCCCGCCTCAAAGTGATCCGCCATATTCGGCCCAAACTCAGCTGTCGCTGCTGCGAGCGCATCCTGCAGGCGCCGATGCCCGATCTGCCGATCGAGAAGGGTCGGCCCGGACCGGGCCTGGTCGCCAATGTCGTGGTCAGCAAATACCTCGACGGGCTGCCGCTCTACCGTCAATCGGCGATCCTGGCGCGCGAAGGCATCGCGATCGAGCGCGCCACCCTGGCCGACTGGGTCGGGCACGCTGCTTGGTGGGTGACGCCGTTGGCCGCGCTGATCGGCGCGCATGTCATGGCAGCGCCGATCATCCACACCGACGACACGCCGATCGCGGTGCTGGCCCCCGGCAACGGCAAGACCAGGACCGGACGGCTGTGGACCTATGTAGTTGACGAGCGACCCTGGCAGGGTGGGTGGGCACCGGCAGCATATTATCGTTTCAGCCCCGACCGCCGCGGCGAGCGACCGCGCGATCATCTGGCCCTCTTTCGCGGCGCGATCCAGGCCGACGCCTTCAGCGGCTACGCCGCCCTGACGCGACCGCCATCCGCCAAAGACCAGGTCGGCCGAGTGTCAATCAGCGCGGAAGCGGGACCCGGAATCGGCGTTGAATAGGCACCCATACCAACGGTTGAGGAGCGGTCGTCCCCGGAGTCCATGGAGGGGACCCGCGCGCGACGCGCCGTGCCTTCACGAGCGACGGAGCGGCGCGCGTGGGGAGGCGCTGTGGGCCCCCGGGGTCGATCCGCGGGGTTCGGAACGGCGGGTCAGGCGCGGTTTTTGAAGCGCCAGCTCTCGTTTCCGGTTTCGACGATGTCGCAATGATGGGTCAGCCGGTCGAGCAAGGCCGTGGTCATCTTGGCGTCGCCAAAGACGCTCGGCCATTCGGCGAAGGCAAGATTGGTCGACAGGATGATCGAGGTCCGCTCGTAGAGGCGGCTGATCAGATGGAAGAGCATCTGCCCGCCGCTGACCGGGAACGGCAGATAGCCAAGTTCGTCGAGAATGACGAGATCGACGCGGACAAGTTGGTCGGCGAGGCGGCCGGCTTTTCCGGCACGCGCCTCGGCCTCGAGCTGATTGACCAGATCGATGGCGGTGAAGAACCGCACGCGCGCGCCGCGGCGCACGCAATTGGCGCCGATCGCTATCGATACATGGCTCTTGCCGGTGCCGGTTCCGCCGATCAGCACGGCGTTGCGCTGGGTAGCGAGAAAGCCGCCCTCGTGCAACTCGCGCACCAGCCCCTCGTTCACCGGCGATACCGTGAAGTCGAACTCGACGAGGTTCTTCATCACTGGGAAACGCGCCACCCCCATGCGGTAGGCGATCGATCGGGCGCGATTGTCGGCGAGCTGGGCGCGCAGCAATTCCCCGAGAATGCGCTGAACCGGATGCTGGGCGCGCACCCCCGCGGCGACCACCTCGTCATAGGCCGCGCGCATTCCGGCCAACTTGAGCTGGCCCAATAGCTCGATGATCTCATGCCGCTCCACGGTAAGCTTCCTCGTGTGGCGGAAGGCGCAGCCGGTCATAGCGGGCGCAGTCGGCCGCCGGCTCGATCGCCAGCGTCAGCGCCGCCGGGGTCGCTATCGGCCGAGGCGGGGCGGCATCGCGGCGCCGTGCCAGGATGTTGAGCACGACGTCGCGACAGAACAGCCCGGCTGCGAGCGCTTCGGCGCAGGCCGCCTCGACGGCGTCGAGCCCGGCCTCGGCAACCTCCGTCAGGATATCGACGAACTGGCGATCGCCGTCGTCATGGCCGGCCAGCCGCCGCCGGATTTGCGCCAGCGCCGGCGGCAGGTCCCAGTTGCGGAACGGATCACCGTTGCGCAGCGCCCCCGGCTTGCGTGCCAGCACCGGCAGGTAATGCCAGGGATCGTAGGCGGTCTGGCCGCGACCAAAGCGGCGGCGGTGCTCCGCGACAATCTCGCCGTCGCACCAGACGATGATGCGCTCGGCGTAAACCCGCATCTGCGCGGTGCGCCGTGCCGCCCTGACCGCGACGCTGTAGCGATTGTGGTCAAAGCGCACCAAGCTGCTCTTCGACACCGCGACCTCGATCTCGCGGAAGCCGTCGAACGGCCCCCGATAGGCGATCAGGCTCGCCCGCTCGGCTTCGAACACCTCCCAGACCGTCTTGTCGCGCTGCTCGGGGTGAGCGCTCTCGCGCGCCTGGGCGAGACAGCGCGCTTCCAGCCAGGCGTTGAGACTCGGCGTAGTTGGCAAAATGCAGCCGCGGTGTGAACAGTCGCTCGCGCGCGTTGCCGACCTGGTTCTCGACCTGGCCCTTCTCCCAGCCCGCCGCCGGCGTGCACGCGACAGGCTCGACCAGGTAATGCGAGCACATCGCCAAAAAGCGGCGGTTGAAGCGCCGCTCCTTGCCCAGGAAGACCGCGTCGACCGCCGTCGCCATATTGTCATAGATCCCGCGGCGGCACGCCCCGCCAAACAGGCGGAAAGCGCGGTCGTGCGCGTCAAACACCATCTCCTGGGTCTCGCGCGGATAGGCGCGCACCAGGAACATCCGGCTGTGGCAGAGCCGGATATGCGCCACCTTGACGGTCGTCGTCACGCCGCCGAGCACCACGACTTCGTGCGACCAGTCGAACTGATGGGCCTCGCCCGGCGCGAACCACAGTGGGATGAATACCGGGCCCAGCCGTGACTGCTGTCGGCGCCACTCGCGGACATAACGCTGCACGCTGTCATAGGCGCCCGCGTAACCCTCGGCGCGCAGCAACTCAAACAACCGCCGCGCCGTCAGCCGCTCGCGCGCCGGCCGCTTGCTGTTCGCTTCCAGCAACCCGTCAAGCCGCCCGATAAACGCCCCCAGCCGGGGCTGCGGCTGAACCTGCCGCTCGTAGCGAAATTCAGTCGACGCCCCCCGGATCGCCTTGCGCACCGTTTTCCGCGAGAGCCTCAGCTCGCGAACGATCTGGCGGATCGGCTTGTGATCGACCAAAAACGCCCGCCTGATCCGGCCAATCGTTTCCACCGTCACCATCCCGGCCCCGCTCCCCCAACTCAACTAGAGGGAGCATTCGATAATTCGCGGGGTGGGTCCCTATTCGACGCTGATCACCCCCCAAGCCGGGTCACTCTTCCACGCTGTTCTCCACTCCGCGCCGCCGACGACATTCATGCCGCCGCGCGCGTTCTAGTTGAGGCGGGATGGCTCGCCCCGCCGCCGCGCAGCAGCCGAAAGGGGCGCGCCCGATCCGCCTATCGGGTCAAAGAACGTCTCTGGGAGCTGCTCCCATGAGCCCACACGCACGCGCTTATAGCGTGACACCGCTGACTCTGCTGACACAAATCGCGCGGCCAACAAAATCAATTGCTTGCGATGCAGCGACAGTTTTGACACAGCATGACACAAATCGGCAGACCCTCGCATCACGGCCGGCGGGGGATTTCCGTCGCATTTGTGTCAAAACTCGGCGTGACACAATACCCCATTCAAGCTGCTGATTTTGCGTCCGGATTTGTTCTCCGAGGATTTGTGTCAGCTGTGTCAGCTGTGTCATGGGTACCTTCTCCGCGGGCGTGGGGGTCGCCGATGCCTGACGGCGGCCTGCTGTTCGGTCGGATCGCGGTGCTTTCGCCGCCGCAAGGGATGGATACGGTCCCCCGGCCCAAACAGGCCGCGAACGATGGCGTCGACCAGCGCTTCAGCCTGGTGCGTGAGATTGATCAGCCAGCGCGGGCGCGCTGTTGTGGTGACGCGTTGCCCGGTCCCGGCGGAGAAGCCCGCCGCCGAACCGCCGCCCGGCGCGGCTTGCTCGCCCGCCGTCTGAGGCATAGGCCATCCGCCCGGCCATGATTGATGACCCGGACGCCACCCCCGCCGCCCGCCTCAAGGCGGTGGCGCGCGACCTCGCGCGGCTCAGCCCCGACCGGCGCGACCCGGAGCAGTTTCATGTCGTCAAGAGCGAGCTGGTCGGCGAGTTACGCCGGCTGGCCGGCGAATTGGAAATTCGCCGGATCGATCTGCGCTCGATCCATGTCCAAAACATCGAAGAGGTGCGCGCCGTGGTGCGCGGCCCCTCTCCTCTAATACCGTCGCCGCAATGCAGAGCGGCATTGCCCCGGCAACCGCATTGCGCGCACTGCCGTCGGCGGCGATGGGCGCAGCAACGCCGCCACCGGCTCCGACTGCCCGGCAAGACATTATTCGATTGGGCGGCGATCGTGCTACCCAGAGGAGAGTGACGATGCCCAACAAAACGTCAATCGAATGGACCGACATGTCGGCGAACCCGATCCGCGCCCGGAATAAGAAAACCGGAAAGACGGGGTTTCACTGCGAGCACGCCTCAGACGGCTGCATCGCCGCGGTACGCGTTCATCGGGATAATTACCCTGTAATTTCTTCCCAGTTGTCTGCAGTGAACTGCGCAAACCGCAAAAGTCTCGCCAGGGCCGTATGAGCCTCGATTTCAGATATTGTAGAAGTAAGCCCGTGGGCAGCCTCATCTCGCCAATAAGAAAGTAGACCTGTGGCGCTTCGGAATGGTTCAGAAATCGCCTGCCGCGCTTGCGCTACAATTTGGTCTATAACCTTTCGGCGCCCATTTGAGCTTTTATAGAGACCTAATGTGGTCCTCTCGTCGCCTGACTTGGCAACTGCGACAGCTAACAAAATGGATTCCGCGGCAGCGCCGCACATTGCGCAGCACCCAAGGTAAGCGCCAAACCGATGGCACCGCACCGCCTCAGTAGCCCGCTGCGAAAACCCGCGATCAAACCGCGGCGAGAGCTTATCGAACATCTGGCTGAGACGGTCGGGATCGGCCAGAAAAACATCTGGTGCGCCTTGCTCGATCCAGCTCCGGCCAACCGCTGTGAGGCTATAGCCGTCGGTGCTCGCTCCATTCGCCGGGCCTGCGCCGATACTATCTTTGACGCCTGGCCGTAGGACACCCTGACGGCACAGGTTCCAAGCCGCATCATAGAAAACAGGTGCATACTTCTGCGATGGGGGGCCCCGGGGGTCGATCCGTTCCGAGCTGCGGACGATCTCCTTGAGGTAAGCGACAATTAGCTTAGGGAGCCAAACCTCGTAGCCATAGTTGGAGTAACCATCATGCGGGCGAGGATTCCGACGACAGTCGACGATGAAGGCTGCGGCGTCTTCTATGTGCATGAGGACCTCTTTTCGCACTCATGCCAGCGCCGCCTGCAGGCGCAGCATCGCGGCGGCGTCATCATCCGGGCTCGGGAACAGGTGGCCGTAGACGTCGAAGGTCACCCCGATCGAGGAATGCCCCATCAAGGCCTGGATCCGCTTCGGGCTGAGGCCAAGATCGATGAACAAACTCGGCGCGGCGTGGCGGAAGGAATGTAGGCCGTAGCGCGGGGCGCGCCCTTCGCCCTTGATGCCGGCGGCGATCTGGCAGGCCTTGACGTAATCACGTGCAACACCTCGACCCCGCCGGCACCGTTCGGGAAGACGAGATCGAGCGCGCCCTTTGGGCAGGCGAGCCGCCACTCCTTCAAGGTGTTCACGACGATCGGCGGCAGCGGGACCGAGCGCTTGCCGGCGGCACTCTTCGGCGAGCCGATCTCCTGGTACCGATCCGCCCGCTGCCGGATGGTGAGATTGCTGCCGGCGAGGTCGACGTCTTTCCAGGCCAGCCCGCGCAGCTCAGAGGCGCGCAGGCCGGTGAAGATCAAAGTCGTGATCACAATACGCCGCCATTTTATTTCCATGCCCTCGGCGGCCCGCAAAATGGCCCGCAGCTCGTCTTTTGTCGGCAGGTCGATCCCGGTCTCGAGCCTCTTGTCGTGCCTCTTGTCGAGTTTCCGGGAGCGCCGGCCGCTGTCGCGCTGCTGATCGCGCACGACATTGCGCGAGGCGAGCCCGGCAGCCTGGGCCGTGGCGAGGATCGCGCCCAGTAAAGTCATGATCTTGGTGGCGAGCGCGCGCGACTTCCTCTGCTTCGTGATCAGCGTGTTCCGATAATCGACCACGCTAGCGGAGCTGAGGTCTGCTAGCCGGATACCCCCCAGCAATGGGTTGATGTGCAGCCGGACATGCTGCTCGTACTGCGCCAGGGTCGCCGCTTCGAGGCCGTCCGTGCGGCATTGCTTCAGCCACATCCGTGCGGCCTTCTCGACCGTGATCGAGGCGCTCGCCGGCGCGTGCACGCCGCGTGCGATCTCGTGCAAGGTCTCGGCCCGCCAGGCCTCGGCGGCCTTCTTCGAGGGCAGGGTCTTGATGTGTCGCCGGCCGGCGACGCTGTAGGAGACGATCCAGGCAGTCCTCTCGGCGCCGGAGGGCGTGCGCCAGGCCCGCTTGCGAATTGTGGCCATGACCGTCAGCGCCAGAAGTGAACGATGGTGCTGGCGAGCCCGGCGACCACCACCAGGAGCCCGCCGAGGCGGATGACGATGCGCTGCTCAATCTCGCGCAGCTCGGCTCGCAGCGTGGCGACCGCATGCTCGACATCGGTCTTGGTGGCGACGTTGTCGTGGATCGCGTCGTAGATCTCGGTCGCGATGTGCTCGGCGGCATCGCGGCTCGCACCGCCTTCCTCGGTGCGCGGGCGAGGGTGAGCCGATCGGTCATCGGGTCACCTGGAGTCGGGGTATGTTGTCCTTAGCCATTGCCTGGTTGCTCCTTTAGGCAGGCGGTGGTCTGGGGTCGAGGTGGTGTTAGCGCACCCCTCGATCCCGCCTGCATGATAGCACAGGCTGGCGCGCCATGCGCGTGAGCTGGCGCAACATGGCCCAGGCAAACGACTGACGACGGGGAGTTTTTTTATGGCCAGCAGCGATAGGTTCCGCTTGCATGCCGAACCGGGCCAGGCGGCGGTGAAACGGGCCCGGCGCGAAGCCGATCAGGACGCGTTTGACAAAAAGGCGCTCGACTTCTGGTTGGAGGTCTCGGGCTCGAACATGGCCGAGCTGGAGGCGATGTGCGAGCGCTATCCGCCGATCACCAAGAACGGCGCCGTCGTCCCAGGAATGGATCCCGAGGTCGGAGCGGCGGTGTTCGAGCACCTCGACCGCATCAATGGCGACGCTGCGGTCACGATCTTGCGCGCGATGCAGAGGGTCGCAGGGCGGGTGACAGCGCGCAAACTCGCGCCGCGCACAGCACAACCACAGTTGTTCTAAACAGGGAGGTTTTTCCGATGACCCGCTCGCAACCGGCAGAAGCGATTTAACGATGAGCGAGGCTCGCATCGCCGAGCCCATTGATGGGCATGATCCGCGCCGTCAGCTGCCGATCGAGATCAAGTGGCACGAAGGGGACAGAGCTTTCGAGGATGGGCGCATTCTGATCGGCGGCCACCTGTGGGCTTTGTCGAGTTGTCGGGAAAGCAGCAATGCTGGTGCATCGAAGACGCCACAGGCCGCTGTTTGCGCCACAATCGGACGAGCGCGGCAGGGCGGCGAGCCGGGACGTCGGTCGAGTTGGCCACCGCGATGATCCGCGACGGACGCCTGCCGTCGCCGGAACAGGCACGGCAAATCGCGCGAGCGGGTCTCAGAGAACGCCGCGAGAAGCGCAACCAGCAACCGGCGCAGATCCGCAGCGCGAAGCCGGCCCGCGCCGGCCAGGAAGCGTTGACTGCCGCCTATACGGCGGTGTGGGAAGCCGAGCAACAGGACAAGGCCCAGCTGCCGCTGTTGGAGGCGATCGCCGAGGCCTTCGACCTGACCGACCCGGAACTGAGGAAGTCAAATTCCTGGGCGATGATGGCCGCGCCTGGTATCATCAGCGGATGGTCGTCGCTGCGCTGAAAAGGACCTCGCCTTTCGCCTCGCGCGCCGCCGTGCAGCCCTCGCGATGTATGCCAGCAATGAACAGCGCAAGAAGACAACGCGCCCAGCGGCAGAGTTGGGCCATTGCCGAGTGCAACCGCCTTCAGCAAAAGCTCGACCGGGCGCGGAATCCTGGTCACGCTTGAGGGTCGTGATGCCCAGCCCCTTCGCCCGAGGCGGCGGCCCCGCCTTAGTGGCGCGCCGCGCGGCGAGCGCTACCGTCTGCCGCTTCCGACCAGCCGGGCGGCGGAGGCGGATAAGACGACAGTGGCCTCCCCTTTGGTTTATGGCGCGTTCGCGCTATCTCTTGCCTAGCCTGTAGGTCCAGCGAGAACGATGTGGGCGCGATCGCGCCGAACAGCCGGTGAAGCATTCTCTTCGAAGCGGCGTTCCGCTCACTGGTTCAGGATCGAGTGGGAGGTGCCCAGGACCTGAGCCAATGCCTCCGGCCATGCCGAGCTACATCGACAGCCTCGCAGGGTTGCACAGCCCGTTCGATCAGTAATGGTGTCGGTTTCTCCTTTCGGGTCGGGGCGCCGTTGCGATTGGGCCTCGCGCTGGATGGATATACCCGAGGCCGCGCCCAGACCTGGCGCGCGGGCGGCCATAAGCCGGGCTGCACCGCACGCCATATCGATTCATCGGTCTATGGTACGACATCCCGCTGCAGGAAGCACGGAGCACCTGTTCACATTTGAACTGACTATGTACACCCCTCTTCATCTTCGGCGTAAGCAGAGACTGGAACCGCTGCAAGGTGACCAAGCCCCCGCCGGCGCCGGCGGGCGCGCACCCCTATGTCGTCGGCTCTGGCGGAGCGAGGGCCTCGGCCCGGCTCTTCTCGCCTCGCAGATCTTCCGTCAATTCGATTCGCTGTCATCACGAAATTCACTGGGGATATCGACCACTCCTCGAAATCTTCATGCCGACACTGTTACGCGCAAGCATTTCCTTCCCAGAGACTTCAAATGGCTCGTCGCCGCCCGGCTCCGCCGCTCCCGACTATCGCCCGCAACAGAGCGACTACGCCATCCGCTCGGCGGATGCCCGCGCGGCCGAGGACTGATGGAGCGACCATTTCGCGACCAGGCCCGCCACAGCCACCGCGCGGCGCGGCATCATCCAATCAGGTCACCGAACTCGGATCGACATATTGCTCGACACAGCCGGAGTGGGCCAGCGAGCGACCTTTTCAGGAGGTCGTACCCCTCGAGATCGATGACCGTCGCCAGCCGTTCCATGGTTCGCCGCCGCCGACAATGCCTGCAACCGCTCCGCGCCATCAAAAATCCAGTTTGCCCGGTTATTACGATCCCCGCATCCCCCATTTCCAGCAGCGCCTGATTTGCCAATTTTTAGAGGCGTCCAGCGTAGAGATGATCAGGCGATGCACATGCATCACAGCCGGGGAAACCTTCCCCGATTTGAGAAGGTTTTGACGGCCCCGACCGATCAGCTAACGTATCTTATGTCGCCTGGTTCCGTCCGACCGATCAAGGTTACTCCCTCATCGCGACATCATCTGGATAACCTCGATTCCGGCTAGCGGGACGGTGGAACAACAAGTCGGGCCGTCCCGCCTCTACGGGAAGGCCGGGAGCCCCGCGCTGTTCCGCCGGGAAGCCACGATCCGCGGTATGACGCGCATCTGCACAATGCGGCGGATGACCTTGCCGTAATAACTGGCACTTCTGAAGCCGTAGAAGGCCGCTCCGAGGGGGCGCATCGACGGCGCGCTATGTTATAGCTGCCTACTCGCTCTACTGGAAGTGTGGGCGCCAAATTGATCGGCGATGGGGAGAGATCTTTCAATGACGGAGAGCTTCTACGAATGGACCATCTGGCTCGCCCTATGCGGAGCCCGGTTTCACGATCCCCTTGACGACATGGACACCGATGGTTTTCCACCATTCGAAGGCCGGAGGCCGTCGAGTTCATCGTTCCGGTGCCGGCGGCGAGGCGAGCGGCGCGCAGGCGCGCTGCCTCTTGAGACCTGACAGCGGAAGCGCGATCGTCAATGAGATCTGGGGCCATGTCGACGCTGGCGAGCGATGCCCGGCGGCGCGGATGGGGCGTCACGCCCACCACCGATGTTTGCTTCAGCATTGGCACAACCAGAATTTTGTCCCGGCCAACAGCCGTTCTTCGCCAGATCGAGGCCGTCGAGACGCTGATCTCGCTGACCGATGTCGCCCGCAGTAGGCGCCATATGCCGATCTTCGGCGTGCGATGAAGCCAATGCCGAGGCCAACCCCGAGCTGTCCGCATCGCTCTGGAAGATTGCGACGGGCGCGGCAGAACGACGGTCATGGCGATGATCATCGCCTCCAAGCGCTCAATCCGTGCGCATGCGGCTCCGACCGCTTCTCTCGCGCCTCCTGATCGTTACGCCCAGTATCACGTGAAATGGGCTCCAAGTGCTCTGTCCCGAGCATCCCGAGAGTTATCTACCGAGCGCGCGACTGTTGCCGAACGACATGCTCGCGATATCGGAAGGCAGTCGTGGTTACTACCACCTATCACGCTTCCAGCATCGCGAGACGATCACGCTCTCGCGGTCGTGCACCATTCCTGAGCGGCAAGACCCGACCCTGTCGAAACACTCGACAAATGGGCAGATGCTCGACCAAGCTTGCGGCAAGCTGCTGTCGTCAGACTGTCGTCGTAATTGACGACGAGGCCGATCACTGCGGCCGGCGAGCGGCGTTCTCCGAAGAGGAGAGGCTCGACCGCGAGGCCCAGGCCGAGGCCGGGAACAACAACGAGGCGGCTCGCTGTGGATGACGGCATGAGGCGCTGAAGCGCAGATCGGGCTGCGCGCCGTCTATCATCTGTCGGCGACGCCGTTCTTCCTGCGCGGTTTGGGCTACCGAGAGGGAACCCTGTTTCCCTGGGTCGTTTCCGACTTCAGCCTGATGGACGCGATCGAGTGCGGCATCGTCAGGTGCCGCGCATCCCGCTCGTCGACCTTCGCTGCCACGGACGACCGGGTCTACCGGACTTGTGGCAGCATGTCGGCCGGACCTGCTCGCACCGACCACCGCTCGACCTGCCAGCGATGCTGCAACTGCGCTTTACGCGCTCTATTCCGACTACGAGACCTATTACGGCGAGTGGGACAAGGGTCGGGTCGGCGTGCCGCCGTGTTCATCGTCGTGTGCCAGAACACGCGATTTCGCGCCTCGTCTATGAGTGGATCGCAGGCTTGAACGCCTGCCGGAAGAAGACGGTGAGAGGATCGACGAGACCCGCGCCTTCCACCCAGGCGCGCTGAGGCTGTTCGCCAATTACGACGAGCATGGCAAGCGGCTGACGCGGCCCAACACCCTGCTGATCGACAGCACCCAGATCGAGGCGGGCGACACGCTGGAAGGAGAGTTCCGCGCTGCTGCGGCACCCGAAATTCAGGCCTTCAAGGAGCAGCGCGCCCGTGAGCGCGGCGCCGGCGATACCGCCGAGCCGACCGACGGCGAATTGTTGCGCGAGGTGATGAACACGGTCGGCGCAAGGGAAGACTTGGCGAGCAGATCCGTTGCGTCGTGTCGGTGTCGATGCTGACCGAGGGCTGGGACGCCAACACCGTCACCCACATTCTCGGCGTCCGCGCCTTCGGCACGCAGCTGTTGTGCGAGCAGGTCGTCGGCCGAGGCCTGCGCCGGCTGTCCTATGAGCCGGGCAAGGACGGCGAACTGTTCGATGTCGAATACGCCCAGGTCATGGGCATTCCTTTCGCCTTTACTGCGGCGGCGCGATTCAGGCCCTCCGACCGAGCCGAAGATCGCGACCCATGTCCATGCCGTGCCTGAGCGGGCGAGACTGAAATCACCTTCCGCGAGTCGAGGGATTTCGCGTCGACCTGCCATCCGAAAATTTGCGCGCAACCTTCGACGAGAACGCGCGGCTGGTGCTGACGCCGCGCGAGGTCGGTCCATGCGAGGTGCTGATGCAGGGCATTGTCGGCGAGGGATCACTCTGACCCCGGAAGTGATTGCCGTGTTCCGCCCGTCGGAGATGAGCTTTCAACTGGCGAAGCACTTGCTCTACCGGACTTCCGAGACGAGGATGGTTTTCCGCGGCAGCATCTGTTTCCGCAGATCCAGCGCATCTGCAAGCGCTGGCTCGACGAGGGCTATCTCGTCACGCAAGGCGTGCCGATCGGCGCCGTGCTCTATCTCGAAATCGCCCACACCGTCTCGACCTTTTCGCCAACGCGATCGTCCAATCATCTGGCGACGAGCGGCCGGCTCCGCGCCGCGCTGGACCTTATCAGCCGAACGGCTCGACCGCGTCGGTGAATTTCCAGACGACGCGAGCGGTCTATGCGACCGACCACCGCAAGAGCCATGTCAGCCACGTGGTGCTCGACAGCGAGTGGGAGGCCGAGCTTGCCCGCGTACTAGAGGCCCACCCGCGCGTCGTCAGCCATGCGAAGAACCAGGGCATGCAGTTCGAGGTGCCTTACCGCATCGGACGGGTCGCGCGGCGTTACACTCCGGTTTCCTGGTCCGCCTCGATGTCGACGGCGGGAGATCGTCACCCTCGTGCTCGAAACCAAGGGCTATCGCGGGCTCGACGCGCAACTGAAGGCGGATGCGATGCGCACTTTGTGGATACCCGGCGTCAACGGGCTCGGCGCCTATGGCCGGTGGGAATTCGCCGAGTTCCGCGAGGTGTTCGCTATCCAAGATGAGTTCGCCGGACTCGTCGAGCGGCTAATGGCAAAGGAGCTTGCGTGATGGCGCGAGCATCGCGGTCCAAAGAGGTCGGGGCGCTGCGCCACGGCGAGAAGCGGGCCAACATTCCTACCGCGGAAATGCAGAGCTTCTTCCAACGCCAGGAAGACCATTCGCCGCTGCCGCCGAAGCACTATGAGTGTCAACTGCCATTGGGCGAGGGCGAACGGCGCGAGCGTGACCCGGACCGTGACCCGCAGCTGCTATGGAACGGCATGCGCATTACCTTGACCGAGGCGCAGCGCTGGCGGCTCGCCGAGATCGGCGAGATCGAGATCGGCGAGGCGCAACTGGTTTGGCGCGGCAAGGACACGCAGGACTGGTCCGACCTGATCGTCCAGAACGCCGCCGCTTTACATCCAGGAAAAGATCCACCCTAAGGCGATCATTGATGATCTTCGGCGGCGCAGCGCTGCGTCCGACGAGGCGGCTGCGGACCAGCCGAGCCTGTTCGCCGATTTCAATGGCGTGCCGAAAGATGTCGCGGCCGAGTTCTACCAGCACGAGGCGAACTGGTCGAACCGCATGATCTGCGGCGACAGCCTGCGGTAATGGCAAGCCTCGCTCAGCGCGAGCGGCTCAAGGGCAAGGTCCAGTGCATCTACTTCGACCCGCCTATGGCATCGGGTTCAAGTCGAACTGGCAGGTTTTTACCCGATCTCGCGATGTCAAGGACGGCAGACAGACCGACATCAGCCGCGAGCCCGAGCAGGTCAAAGCCTTCCGCGACACCTGGAAGCACGGCATCCACTCTTACCTGACCTATCTGCGTGACCGGCTGACCGTCGCGCGGACCTGCTGTGCGATAGCGGCTCGATCTTCGTGCAGATCGGTGACGAGAATGTGCACCGAGTGTGCGCGGTGATGGATGAGGTGTTTGGAGCCAACAATCACTGAATACAATCTTCTTTCACAAGACGACCGGAGATCAGGTTTATTTCTCAACCATGTAGGGGATTACATCCTCTGGTACGCGAAAGATCGAACTCGGCAAATATAGACAGTTACTTCTAAAGAAGGCGGGCAAAGAGTCAGCCAATACATTCGTACAGGAACGCGATGGGATACGCCGGGCGGCATCACAGCTGAGCTGAGCTGAAGGTTCAGCTGATCTTCGCTTTTGGTGTCACGCAATATGACCAGCCAAAAACCGCTCGGGGACTTTCCCGTTAAAATAGGCCGACGGACGATCCGGCCCAGCAGTGGTTATTGGAAAACAGGCGAGCTGGGTGTGGAGCGGCTGAACCGTAGCGATCGCCTGATGCTGATTGGGAACACGTTGCGATACATCCGTTACCTTGACGATTTCCAGGTCTATCCAGTTTCGAACGTATGGGAGGATACTGTCATCTCGGGTTTTGGGCGGACAAGATTTACGTGGTCTTAACACTTCCGAAGGTCATCGAACGCTGTATCCTGATGGCCAGCGACCCCGGCGACCTCGTCCTTGACCCGACCTGCGGGTCGGGAACGACCGCCTACGTCGCCGAGCAGTGGGGAAGGCGGTGGATTACGATGACACCAGCCGCGTAGCCCTGGCACTGTCGCGCACGCGGCTGATGGCAGCGCGCTATCATAAGGAGGCCGAGCTGACCGGCAAGACCCCGTCGACGCTCTTGACACGCAACGATTTGCGCCAGGGCTTCGTCTACGAGCGCGTCCCACATATCACCCTGAATCCATCGCCAACAATTCCCGCATCGACGACATCTGGGAGAAATGGCAAGCGACGCTGGAGCCCTTGCGAGCGTCGCTAAATGCTTCGCTGAGCAAGACGTGGGAGGAATGGGAGATCCCGCGAGATGCTGGCGGGGACTGGACCACCGACGTTCTCGCTGATCATGCGGCCTGGTGGCAGGCGCGTATCGCCCGCCAGGCCGAGATCGACGCCGCGATCGCGCTGGCCGCCGAGCCCGAGCCGCTCTACGACCGTCCCTGCACCGATAACGGGCGCGTGCGCGTCGCCGGCCCGTTCACGGTCGAGAGCCTGTCGCCGCACCGCATCGCCGCGACTGACGAAACCGAGCTGACCGAGGATCTCGATGCCGCCGAGGGAAAGCACCGGCGCACTGGGGCGCCGCAGGTCGATTTCTCGCAGATTGTCATCGACTATCTGAAAAGCGCCGGCATCCATCAGTCGGACAAGAGCCGCAAGATCGACTTCGACAGCGTGACTCCGTGGCCCGGCCAGTGGATAGGCGCCGAGGGGCGCTTTCAGGAGCGCGACGAGATGCGCCGCGCCGCGATACTGATCGGCCCGGAGTACGGCACCCTATCGCGTCCCGACCTGACGGCCGCCGCGCGCGAGGCCAATGAGGCACGGTTCGACCTCCTGATCGCCTGCGCCTTCAACTTCGATGCTCATTCCTCCGAGCTTTACCAGCTCGGGCCATTGCCGATTCTGAAGGCGCGGATGAACCCTGATCTGCACATGTCGGACGAGTTAAAGAATACCGGCAAGGGCAACCTCTTCGTCATCTTCGGCGAGCCCGACATCGACATCGAGACTCTGGACGCCGGCGAGCTGCGCGTGATGGTGAAGGGCATCGATGTCTACGACCCCAATACTGGAGATATCCGTTCGAACGACGTACGCGACATCGCCGCCTGGTTCATCGATACCGACTACAATGAAGAGAGCTTTTTCGTCCGCCACGCCTACTTTCTCGGTGCGAATGATCCATACAAGGCATTGAAGACTGCGTTGCGCGCCGAGATCGACGAGGAAGCGTGGTCGACGCTGTATAGCGCCACCAGCCGCCCCTTCCCGCGGCCGCGCGACGGGGTGATCGCGGTCAAGGTCATCAACCATTTCGGCGACGAGGTGATGAAAGTCTATCGGGTCTAGGCGCGCATGCGCTTTCTGCTCGCCGACAGCTTCACCGGCGCGCTGGCCCGACTGCCCGCGGCTGAGGCGAAGTCGGTCAAGACGACGGTCGTCGACTTGCAGATCGACCCCACCGGCAAGGGTCTGTCGTTCCATCGCATCGACAAGTCAAAGGACCCGAATTTCTGGTCGGTACGGGTTGGCCGAGATCTGCGGCTGATCGTGCACAAGACGGCGGATAGCCTGCTTGTGGCCTATGTCGACCACCACGACAAGGCCTATGGCTGGGCCGAGCGGCGGCGGATCGAGGCGCACCCAACGACCGGCGCAGTTCAGATCGTTGAAGTGCGCGAACGGGTCGAGGAAGTCACTGCGGGCGCGCCCTCTGTGGGCCCTGCTGTCGCCGCGGCAGCACCATCCGAGGCCGCCGTCGGGCTGCCCTTTGCCGGGCTCGACGATCAGCGCTGCTCTCGGTCGGGGTTCCGGCCGACTGGCTCAGCGATTTGCGTGCGGCGACCGAGAACGCCTTCTTCGACATGGCCCCGCACCTTCCGGCCGAGGCGGCGGAAGCGCTATTGCATTACGCAACCGACGGCATATTGCCAATATCGGCGCCGGCCCCGGTTGCCGATGCCTATGCTCATCCAGACGCACAGCGCCGCATCCGGCTGATCGTCGATGGGGAGGAGTTGCGGCAGGCGCTCGAATACCCTGGGAGCGCTGGAGCGTTTTTCTGCATCCCTCGCAGCGTGCCGTGGTCGAGCGGCGCTTCGGGGGCCCGCCCGGGTATCCGGTTCGGCCGGAACCGGGAAGACCGTGGTCGCGCTGCATCGGGCTGTCGCGCTCGCCCGCAAGAACCCGCAGGCGCGGCTGCTGCTGACGACGTTCTCGGAGCCGTTGGCCCGTTCGCTCTCCGCCAAGCTGGTGGTGCTGGCACCGGAGACTGGCGGCATCGCGCCGCGGATCACTATCTCGGATTGGCACGGCGTCGCAGACGAGCTGTTCCAGCTGATCCATGGCCGCCGACCCCGGGTTGTCGGCACCGACATGCTCCGCATTATGATCGCGAAGGCGGCGGATGCGGCCGGGGTGCGGGGCTTTACCCAGCGCTTTCTGCTGTCTGAGTGGACCAACGTTGTCGATGCCTGGGGCATCGACGGGCCGGAGCGATATGCCGGCGTGCCGCGGCTGGGCCGCCGTTCGCCGCTTGGACCACGCCAGCGCGAGCGGCTGTGGTCGGTGTTCGGACCAGTTGCCGCTGCCTTGCGCGAGCAGGAGATTTTCACCCGCTGTGGGGTGTGTCGCGAGGCCGCCGCCTATGATCGCGGCGAGGAGGCGGGCCAGGTCGGCGCCTATGCCAACGCTGCCAAATACTGCGCCGCCGAGGCCGGGTTCCGCGCCTGCGAGACTGCGATCATGACCCATGGCGGCATGGGCTACGCTGCGACGTCCATGTCGAGCGCTATTTCCGCGAAATCGAGATCGCCGCATCGCGCCGGTCAGCCCGCAACTGATCCTCGGCCATATCGCCGACGGTGCTAGGCCTCCGAAATCGTATTGAGCCGCGGGCCCGGCGGCCCGGGTGGCGGTCGCGCCGCGGCCGACCCCTAACGCCAGCCTGGCTGCGTCGCCATTGTTGCCGGCTCCATCCCTGTTTGATCCTTATAACAAATTATGGTGTCCTATTATAGCGATCGGCGGGAGGAGGCTCGCTTGACCCGCAGTAGCAGCGGCGCCCACCGACATCGGGGCCTATCGTCAGCATTTTCGGATGCCGCCGCCGGCGGCCGTCTCGCCTCAGGATGATGAATTTCAATAGCTTGCCTCACGCTGAGGAGGCCCGTAGGGCCGTCTCGAAGGGTGCTCGCGGAGGCAATCGGATTTTTCAGCATGCTGCTAGGCCCTCCGCAAGGATTTGCCTTGCGGCATGCGCCGCGCTTTTTCTTTTCCTCCTGCGCTTGGCTTCGCGACGAGGCCGATCCGACGACGGTCAGCATTCGCGGCGTTCCGTCCACCCTCGAGCAGCTCAACGTCGCCGCCACCACTGACGCCGAAGATCAGTTAGCGAACATCTGATCCACATAGCTGGCTATCCGCCGGGCAGCCAACTGGTCGTAAGCACTCGGTGAGGGCGCCGGGTCAGGCGGCGGCGCGCTGAAGGTCGGCGGGCGTCCAGTTCCAGGGGAGGAGATCGGCGATTTTCCGGGCCGGGTGATCGGCGATGCGGGCCAGCACGTCGGCGAGGTAGTGCTGCGGGTTGCGGCGGTTGAGCTTGGCGGTCTCGATCAGGGAGTAGATCGCCGCGGCGCGGTGGCCGCCGGCGTCGGAACCGGCGAACAGATAGTTCTTGCGGCCGATCGCGACACAGCGCAGCGCCCGCTCGGCGGGGTTGTTGTCGAGGGCGAGGCGGCCGTCGTCGAAGCATCGCAGCAGCGCCTTCCAGCGCGAGCGCATGTAGCGGAAGGCCTTGGCGAGTTCGGATTTGCGGGACAGCCGGCGCAGTGTCGTCTCCGCCCAGGCGGCCAGCGCCTCGGCGATCGGCTTGGACCGCTGCTGACGTTCCCCTCGCCGAACATCGGGCGGCAAACCGGCGATCGTCTTGTCGATCTTGTAGAGGTCGCCGATGCGGTCGAGCGCCTGCTTGGCGATCGGCGAGCCGGTGGCGGCATGGACGTCGAAGAACTTGCGCCTGACGTGCGCCCAGCAGGCGGCCTCGGTGATCCGGTTGCCAGCGAACAGCTCGTTAAAGCCGGCATAGCCGTCGGCGTGGATGACGCCGGCGAACGCCTTCAAATGGGTCCGCGGGTGCTCGCCCTTGCGGTCGGCCGAGTAGCGGAACAGCGCCGCCGGCGGTCGCGCCCCGGCAAATGGCCGCTCGTCGCGGACATAGACCCACAGCCGCCCGGTCTTGGTCTTACCGGTGCCCGGCGCCAGAACCGGCACCGGCGTATCGTCAACGTGCAGGGTCTCCGAAGCCATGATCTCGGCGGCGAGCGCGTCGACCAGCGGCTTCAGCGCCGCCGCCGTCGCGCCGACCCAGCCGGACAGGGTCGAGGTTTCCAGGCCGACGCCCTCGCGGGCGAAGATCTCGGCCTGGCGATAGAGCGGCAGATGGTCGTCGTACTTCGAGACCAGGATGTGCGCCAGCAACCCCGCGCCGGCGCGACCGCGGGCGATCGCGTGATCCGGCGCCGGCGCCGCCACCACCGTGTCGCAAGTCCGGCAGGAGAGCTTCTCGCGGACGTGCCGGATCACCTTGAAGCGGCCGGGGACGTAATCCAGGGTCTCGGTCGCGTCCTCGCCAATCCGCCGCAGCGCACCGCCGCAGCTCGGGCAGGCTGGGCCGGCGCGATGCATCACCTCCTCGCGCGGCAGGTGCTCGGGCAACGGCCGGCGGGCGGGCTTCTGCGCCTCGGCCACGCTTTCGACGATGGCGGCCGCCTCGGGCGCGGCACTCGCCAGCCGCTCGGCTTGGTCGGTTTCCAGGGCCTCGATCGCCGAGCTCGAGCTGTTCGGTCTCGCGCGCCAGCTTCTCCGAGGACCGGCCGAACTCGGCGCGGCGGTAGCGCGCCAATTGGAACTTCAGCCTGGCGATCTCGGCCCGCGCCGACACCGCATCGCGCGCCATTTCGGCGATGATCCGCTTCAGCGCGGCGATGTCGTCAGGCAGTTCTTCCGGGCTCGGCACGGGCCCGATTATCGCACGGGTCTGGGCTTCGACTTCGTCTCAACCAGCAGGTAAGTCAATCCGCCGCAGCTCAGCCGGCCAGCTCCGGCCGCCAGGTTCGCCGCGGCATTCGCCAATCGATGCCTTCCAGCAGCATCCCGAGCTGCGCCGACGTGATCACGACCTTACCGTCGGCCGGCGAGGGCCACACAAACCGGCCCTTCTCCAGTCGCTTGGCGAACAGGCACAGACCCTGCCCGTCCCACCACAGCACCTTGATCAGATCGCCGCGCCGACCGCGAAACACAAACAGATGGCCGCAGAACGGATCCTGCGCCATTCGCTCCTGGACCGCGGCGGCAAGCCCGTCAAAGCCCTTTCGCATGTCGGTGCGACCGACCGCCAGCCACACGCGCGTGCCTGCCGGCAGACCGATCATTGCAATAGCTCGATCACCTGCCGCAGCATCTCAGGCGACACCGCGCCGCGAAGACACACGCGCGTGCCGCACCCGAACGTGATCTCGATCATGCCGCTGCGCCGGGCTCGCGGGCGCGGCTCGTTCGCTTCCGGCACGATCTCCACCGGCAGCATGGTGACGCTTTGCTTCGCCGCGGCCCGCGGCTTCGGCGCCATCTCGCGCCGCCATTTAAAAACCTGGTTCGCGTTTACATCATGACGCCGCGCCACGATCGAAACCGACGCGCCAGGCTCCAGCGTCTCGGCCACGATCCGGCGTTTCAATGCCCGGGTCCATTGGCGACGCTTGGAGCCATTGGAGCTTCGCTTAGTGTCCACTACGCCGTTGGTGGACACTTCCGTTACGGTCTCTGCCATCCCCCGATCATCGCCCCAAGCGACGATCAACGGCAGGCGCCCTTCACCGAGCGCTTACCAACGAGGTGCTCTGCGGCAGCGAGCTGGTCACGAAGGCTGCGTCTGGTCCAGACGACCGGTATTATCGAGAACCCATCGCCGGTTCTCCGGGAACCAGTCGTGCAATGAAGTCGGTTGTATCGGGATGGTCTATTGCTTGGCCAATTCTGCCTGCACCCGCTGTGAGGCCCATATAGGCTCACAGTTCGACGGTGAAAACGGCGGACACCTGTCCTCCATACCTGCCAAGCCTATTGAAATATAAGCCTATTGACCAGGATGGCCTGTTGCTTGGCCGGCTGTTGTGGTCTTCTCGTATCTCTTTGATTTGAACTCATATTTTACAGTAATCGGCGGAAGAGGCAGGAGTTCGAACCTACCGGAGACGACCTTCGCGCCTCCCAACGGTTTTGAAGACCGCGCGCCCCACCGGGGACGATACTCTTCCCGGGTCTCGCCTGCCTTGCGATCAGGCAAACACTTCACCCCCAGCCAGCACAATGCGGACATCGCCGATGCGGCGGGTGGCCCCCATCCTATCAAGATACTCGAGAATATCGATCGTCAGGTTGCGGCCGACGCCGGCGCGATCCTTGAACATTTGCGCGGTGAAGGCGCCGTCGGTCGAGCCCTCGGCCAGCTCATTGGCGATTTTGGCCAGCCGCGCCAGGGTGTCGGGAAGAAAATAGCGATTGTCGGCGACCTTGGCGACGCGGCCCAGGCGTTCGGCGCGGTTCAACAGCCGCGTGACTGCTTCGGGTTCGAGCGACAGCACGGCGGCGATCTCACGCACCCGCGGCGGACGCAGCTCACCAGCGGCGAGAAGCGGATGGACGCGTTCCCAGAGCTTCTCGTCGGCATTGGTCAGCCGCGGCCGATGCTCGGGGAGGCGCCACATGCCACCCTCGCGCACCACACGGCCGGTGGCAGCGAGCTGCGATAGCGCGGCGTCGAGCGCCAACTCGGGTCCGGCGGCGCGCAATCGCATGATCAGCGCTGGCCGGGTCGGTCCGAGCGAGTCGGGCTGGGCCTGGTGCCAACCCGCGAGCGCATCGACGATCATGTCAGCGAACGCGGCTAAGCGAGCCGGTGTGACGGCGACTCGCGCACGCTCGGGCCCTGCCCTGATAAAATCGGCGCTTTCGGTTTCGGTGAGGGCGTCCAACTCGGCCGGCGCCAGATTGCGCACCAACCCGAAATACGCCAAATCGACGACCCCTTCGGCGGCGAGCAATCGCGCGAATGCCTTCGCCGGATCGGCCGGCATCATCGCTTCGAGCAGCGCCAGCCGGGCAGGCAGGCGCCGCCCGCGCCGCGGCGCCAGCGGGTCGACGACCCGGCCGCCGCCCAAGGTGTGGCGCGCGGCATGGTCGCGCAAAACAACGCGGTCGCCATGGAGCGCACCCGCCTGCCGCTCCAGATCGATCTGGACAAAGCCGGTTTCGCCGGGGCCGATCGCTCGGCCGCTGAGTACCGCGGCGCGGCCGACGATATTCTCGGTGCCGAGATGCAGATGAACCGGCAACCCATCGCGCAATGGCGCCGTGGCATAGCGCGAGGCGCGCAGGAAGAGGTCGAGCCGTCGCACCGGCAGATGCCGCTCCGGCGCCACCAGCCAATCGCCGCGGCGGGGCTCGCCGCCTTCGGCGAAAGACCCAACAATGTTGACGGCGCATCGCTCTCCGGCAGAGGCGCCCTCGATCGGCCGGTTCTGCGCATGCAGCCCGCGCACCCGCGCGGTGGCGCCCCCGGGGCTGACCGTGAGTTGGTCGCCGATGCCGACAGCGCCCGCCGCGACCGTGCCGGTTACCACGAGCCCGATCCCCTGCAGGGTGAAGGCGCGGTCGATCGGCATCCGGAAGAGACCCGATGCGATCGCCTCTGCCCGCTCCACGGCGGCGATAGCGGCGGTTTTTTCGAGATGTCGGGTCAGCGCGGCGATGCCACCGCCGGTCCGGCTCGACACCGGGAATATCAGGCTGTCGGCATAACCGGCCGCGGCCAGCAATTCCTTGACTCCGCCGACGACCTGCTCGACCCGGTCGGGCGCGACGCGGTCGATCTTGGTGACGACGCCGGTGACCTCGGCGACTTCGATCAATTCGAGGATGTCGAGGTGCTCGATCGTCTGCGGACGTGGCCCGTCATCGGCGGCGACGACCAGCAATACGCGGTCGATTGACAACACCCCGGCCAGCATGTTGGGCAGAAACCGCTCGTGCCCGGGAACGTCGACAAAGCCGATCTCGGCACCATTGGGCAGAGTTGCATAGGCAAAGCCGAGATCGATCGTTAGGCCGCGCCTTTTTTCCTCGGACAGGCGGTCGGCGTCGACACCGGTCAGCGCCTGCACCAGCGCCGTCTTGCCGTGGTCGATATGGCCGGCGGTCGCGAGGATCATGCCGCGGGAGGAAGATTGCCGAGCTGCGCGAGAAATTCGGCTTCGTCTTCGAGACAGCGCAGATCGAGCACGACCCTGCCCGCCTCGATATGGCCGATCACCGGGATTGGCAGGGTGCGCAAGGCGCGCGTCAAGCCCTCGACTGCGGCGCCGGATTTCGTTGTGCCTGCCGGGCGAAGCGCCAGTGCCGCGCTCGGCAACAACGACACCGGCAAGGCACCGCTGCCGATCTGGCTTCGGGTCTCGACAATGTCGACCTCGGCAATGCCCGCGAACGCCTCTTGGACCGCAGGCAGCAAGCGGTGCGCGACAGCGTCGATCTCGGCTTTGAGGCGAGAGAGCAGGCGGAATGTCGGCAGGCGCTCGGCCAGACGATCGGGGTCGGCGTAGAGTCGCAAGACCGCTTCGAGTGCGGCGAGCCGGATCTTGTCGAGACGCAGGGCGCGCTTCAGCGGGTTCTTCGCCAGTTTGGCGACGAGATCGGCGCGGCCGACGACCAGTCCCGCCTGTGGTCCGCCGAGTAATTTGTCGCCGCTGAAGGTCACGAGATCGGCGCCTTGCGCCAACGCTTCAGCGACAGTCGGCTCGTGCGGAAGGCCCCAGGGTTCGAGATTGACCAAGGAGCCGCTGCCGAGATCTTCGACAAATGGAATGCTGCGCTCTCGGGCGAGGGCGGCGAGCTTTGCCGCCGGCGCCGCGGCGGTAAAGCCTTCGATCGCGTAGTTGCTGGTGTGCGCCTTCAGAATCAGCCCGGTGTCGGGGCCGATCGCGGCAGCGAAATCGGCAAGATGCGTACGGTTGGTGGTGCCGACCTCGCGCAGCCGTGTCCCCGCGCGTGCCATGATGTCGGGCAGACGGAACGACCCGCCGATCTCGATCAGCTCGCCGCGCGATACAATCGTCTCGCGGCCATCGGCCAGCGTGTTCAGCGCCAACACCAGGGCGGCGGCATTGTTGTTGACGGCGAGCGCCGCCTCGGCCCCGGTTAGCCGGACGAGCCAGCCCGAGATATGATCGTCGCGTTCGCCGCGACGGCCGGTCTCGGTGTCGTATTCGAGCGTTGACGGATCGCGCATCGCCGCCACCGCCGCAGCGATCGCCGCCTCGGGCAACGGCGCGCGGCCGAGGTTGGTGTGCAATACGGTCCCGGTCAGGTTGAAGACGCGGCGCAGCGACGGGCGCAGCAGGTGCGCGAGTCGGCTGCTGCCGTCGGCGACGATCGCCGACACCGAGGCGGCTTCGCCAGAATTCCGCCGTTCGGCCAGTGCCGCTCGCACGGCGTCGAGCACCAGCGCCCGCCCGTATCGCGCGATCAGTGCGCACCCGCCGTCGGAGCGCAGGATCAGGTCGACGGCTGGCAGGGCGGCCCGGCCCTTGCGTTCGGCTGCGGTCATGACGCGACGGCGGGTTCGCGCAAGACCTCTGCCGCGTCGGGTTCAAGAAGAATGCGCGGCTCGGCGCCGCTCCGGGGTACGACACGGCCGATCACGGCAGCATGGTAGCCGAGCCGCCGCAACTCGCCCAAACAGGCGGCGGCGTGCGCGGTGGGGACGCCGGCGAGGAGCCCGCCGGCGGTCTGCGGGTCGATCAGCAACGCCGCGATCGAATGTGCCTCGCCCGCGTCGAGTGCGGTCAGCGCCGCCAGATTGTCGGTATGCAGCGAACTAGTGATCCCGAGGGCAAAGAGGTCGAGGGCGCCGTCGAGCGCCGGGATCGCCGCCGGGTCGAGCGCTGCGTCCATCTCTGAGGCGCGCAGCATTTCGAGAAGATGGCCGAGAAGCCCGAACCCCGTTACGTCGGTGCAAGCCGTGGCGCCGTGGGCGAGCAGGCATGCGGCCGAGGCGGCAGCGGATTGCGTCATTGACGCGAGCGCGTTCTCGACCGCGCGCGCTGGCGCCAGCCCGCGCCCATCGGCGGCGAGGATCACGCCGGTGCCGAGCGGCTTGGTCAGAATTAGCCGGTCGCCGCGGCGCAACCCGCCCTTGCGCAGGAGTTTTCCGGCGGTCGCGCGACCGGTCACAGCAAAGCCGAGCGCCAGTTCGGCTCCCTCGGCGCTGTGACCGCCGATCAGCACCGCCCCCGCCGGCTCAAGCACATCGAGCCCACCACGCAGCATGTGAAAAAGATCGTGCTCGACGATATCGGGACGCGCCGCCGGCAGGGTGGCGATCGCAAGAGCGGTCTCCGGCCGGCCACCCATCGCGTAGATGTCGCCGAGAGCATGGGTGGCGGCGATCCGCCCAAACATATACGGATCGTCGACCATCGCGCGGAAGAAATCGACGGTCTGCAATAATGGCGGCGCGCCGGGGAAGGCAATCACCGCGGCGTCGTCGGGGCTGTCGAGGCCGATCATGACTGCGCGGCTTGTTGCCGGCTGCAGCAGGGCCATGACGCGGCCGAGCACGGCTGCCGGCACCTTCGCGGCACAGCCGCCGCAGCGCATCGGTTCTTCGCCCGGCTCGGACCGCATCTCGGGCAATTCGCGATAGCGCCGCATCCAGCGCCGGTCGATCCATTCCTTAAGCCGCCACAGATATGCCCCTTGGGCTGCGAAGGGCCCGCGCGAGGCGACGGCATGCGCATCGCCGGTGCCGATCAAGGCCAGCCCGCGGCGTTGCGGCACGGCACGCCGCAGGCGCTTTCCGGCGAGCGCACGGCGCAAATTGGAGCTGAGCGGCGGACCTTGGCGGACGGCATAGACCCCGGCTTTCTCGCGCGGATGGGCTACCATGGTCGCGACATCGCCGGCCGCGAAGATGCGCGGATCGCCGGGCGAGCGCAGGGTCTCGTCGATCGCGATAAAGCCGCCGGGGGTCAAAGGCAACCCAGTCTCGCCAAGCCATGGGACGGCGCCCGCCTCGGTCACCCACAGGGCCTCGTCGAAACCGATCCGGCGGCCGTCGGCGAGGATCAGCGCACCGGGTTCGACGCGAACAACCGCTGTGCCAGTCGACACGTCGATCCCGCGCTCGGCGAAAATCCGCTCGAACAATTGGCGGACCCGGCGGTTGTGCGACGGCAGCAACGCCTCGCGGGTGCTGAGGGCCACCTCCAGCGGCGCAACACCCAGCCCGGCGAGCCGGTATTGAGCCGACAGCGCCAGCTCGACGCCCCCGGCGCCACCGCCGACGATGGCGAGCCGCAGCCCCCGCATCTCTCGGGCGCGGGCCAGTAAGGCTTCCCAGCGCTCGGCAAAATGGGCGATCGGCTTGACTGCGATCGTGTGTTCGATGGCGCCGGGGACTTCGTCCGCACGCGGGGTCGAGCCGATATCGAGAGACAAGAAATCGTAGCGAATCGGCGGGTGAGCGCGGCTCAACAGACGGCATCCGCTGCGGTCAAGCCCGGTCGCCTCGTCGCGGATCAGCCGCGCGCCGGCGAAGCGGGCCAACCGGCCGAGATCAATGTGGCATTCGTCGAAGGCGTATTGTCCGGCGACCCAACCGGGCAGCATGCCCGAATATGGGGTCTCGACATCCCGGGCGACTAAAGTTACGCGCACCCCAGCCACTGGGCGCATGCCAAAGCTCTTCAGCACATGGACATGAGCGTGCCCGCCGCCGACCAGAACCAGATCCTGAGCAATCGCAACCCGGTGCTCCATGCGGCCACTATGCCCGAGCACCGCCCGGAAGACGAGTAAGATGCCGGCTGCGCTTGGCTGCGGGGCGCGAATGCGATAATTAGCGGAGGAAGAATCGCGCGGCAGATCCGGCGCGCGCATAGGAGGGAGCGAACGATGTCAGCCGCCGTCCAGCGCTACAATGTCGGCGGGGTGCTCCTGCCGCGGCCGTTCAAGGTTCGCCGGCTCGGGCATTTCGGATTCAATGTCGAAAAGCTGCCGGAGGGCCGTGCATTCTATGGCGACCTGCTCGGCTTCAAGGCCTCCGACACCCTCGATTTCTCGCGCGCCCCGTGGTTCCCGAAGGACGCCGATCTGGGTGATCCGCGGGGGTATTTCATGCGCTACGGGACCGACCACCACGCCTTTGTCCTGTTTCCGAAGCGGGTGATGGACCACCGCGCTGACCGCAAATTCGCGCCCGAAGTCACGATCAACCAGATCACCTGGCAGTGCGGCAGCCTCAAGGAGATCACGGACGCGCACACCTATTTCGAGAAACAGCAAGTCCGCATCCAGCGCGTCGGGCGCGACATGCCGGGCAGCAACTGGCACGTCTACGTCTACGATCCCGACGGCCACACCAACGAATTCTACTACGGCATCGAGCAGGTTGGCTGGAACCAGTTGAGCAAGCCCCGCGAGATGTACTATCGCGGCTTCAACGAAAAGCCCGACCTGCCGCAAATGTCCGAGGCTGCCGAACTCGCCGAGGGGTATGACAAGGGTATCGCGGTCTTATCGGGCCACCAGCCAAAGGAAACCCTGCCCGCGACCTATGACGTCGAAGGCGTCTTGCTGCCGCGCCCGTTCAAGATCACCAAAGTCGGGCCGGTCAGCCTGTTCGTCGACGATGTCGACCGGGCGGAAGCCTTCTATCGCGAGCGCCTCGGCTTTGTACAAAGTGAAGAGGCGATCTACCGTGGGGCCCGCTGCGCATTCCTTCGCTGCGGCGCCGAGCACCACAGCCTGGGCCTGTTCCCGAAGGAGCTGCGGCGCGCGCTGGGGCTTAGCGAACACACGACCTGCATGTCGTTCGGCGTCGAGGTCGGCAGTTATGCGCAGTTGTGCGCGGCGATAGCCTTTCTGAAGGAGCATGGCGTCACTTTTGTCGAACTCGATCCCGCCCGAGCTTTACCCTGGCATCGACTATTCGGCGTTCGCGCTCGATCCCGACGGTCATTGCATCCAGCTCTATTACTACATGGAGCAGATCGGCTGGGACGGCCGGGTCCGTCCGGCAGCCGAGCGCCGCCGGGTCAACGGCAACTGGCCAGAAGCGCTGGAGCCGTTGTCCGACACCTATGTCGACCAGGTGTTTCAGGGACCCCTGGGGTAAGGCAGGTCCGCCGAGACAGGGAATAAATGGGTCCGGCCCTACGCCGGGACTATGATCACGGAGAACGGAGGCGCGATCGTGACGCCTGAAGCGTATCTCGGCCGCGTGCGTTCCCTGTTGCCGGCGTTGTGCGAGCGCGCCGCGCGGGCGGAAAAGCTGCGGCGGCTGCCGGACGAGACCTTTGCCGATTTTCAGGAGGCGGGGCTGTTCCGCGCATTGCAGCCCAAGCGCTATGGCGGCTATGAGCTCGATCCCGGAGTTTTTTACCAGGCGGTGACCGAAATCGGCGCGGTTTGCGGGTCGAGCGGCTGGATCCTCGGCGTCCTCGGCGTTCACAACTGGCATTTGGCGATCCTGACGCCGCGGGCGCAGGAGGAGGTCTGGGGCGAGGATTCGAGCGCCCAGCTATCGACCTCGCTGGCGCCGACCGGTGCTGTTGAAAGGGTTGAAGGCGGGTTTCGGATGCGCGGCCGCTGGTCGTTTTCGAGCGGTTGCGATTATTGCCAATGGGCGGTGCTCGGCGGTGCCGTTGCGCCGGCAGCGCGCGGAGAGCCACCCGATCCTCGCGTGTTTCTGCTGCCGCGACGCGATTATCGGATCGATGACAATTGGCACGTCATGGGGCTATGCGCCACCGGCAGCAAGGATATCGTCGTCGAAGACGCTTTCGTGCCTGAATACCGCACGCATTCATACCGGGACGCGTTCGCCCTAAACCACCCTGGTGCGGCAGTCAACACCGCGCCGCTTTACCGGCTGCCGTTCGGATTGATCTTTACCTACGGCATCGTATCGCCGGCAATCGGCGCGGCTCAGGGCGCTCTGGCGGCGTTCCGCGAGCAGGCGGCGAAGCGCATCAATGTTCGCGACGGCTCGCGCGCGGTCGAAGACCCGTTCATGCAATACCGCTTGGCTGAGGCAGCGGCCGAGATTGACGCGGCGCGCGACCGCATGCTCGCCAATTTCGCCGAGATGATGCGTTTGGCTCGCGCCGGGGCCGAAATCCCGCTGGCCGATCGCGCCCGTTATCGCTGGGATTCGGGCAAAGCCATCGAGCGCAGCGTGCGCGCGGTCGATCTGATATTCGAGGCGAGTGGCGGACACGGCATCTTTCTCGACAACCCGATCCAGCGCGCTTGGCGAGACGTACACGCGATGCGCGCGCATGCCGGCAACAATCCCGAGCGCGCATCGTTCATCTTCGGCCGCTCCGAATTTGGCCTGCCGCCGTCCGACATCCGGTTCTAGACGGCGGCAACCGACACTTTCGCGGATGTCGGGTGAGCCGATGGCGCCGGTCGCCGATTGGCGATATCGTAGCAAGTGCCGTGCGTCGGGAGGAATTCGATGATCAAAGGTCTGCACCATAACGCCTATCGCTGCCGGGATTCGGAGGAGACCCGAACCTTTTACGAGGATTTCCTCGGACTTCGGCTGGTCAGCGCGTTCGAAATCAACGATGGCCGCGCACTCCATACCTTCTTCGAGATGGATGACGGCTCCTGTCTCGCCTTTTTCGAAGTGCCGGGTACGCCGTTCGAGTTCAAACGCCAGGATACGCTGGATCTGCACATCGCCCTTGGGGTCGAACCCGACGTATTCGAACGCATGCTGCAAAAGGGGAAGGCGGAAGGGATCGAGGTGCGTGGACCGGTCGACCACGGCTTTGTGCGCTCGATCTATTTCCGCGACCCGAATGGCTACGTCATCGAACTGACCGCCAGCACTGGCTTACACGGCGAAATCATGGACCCCGCCCTATCGAAGCCGCATGAGGCGCTCGCTCGCTGGCAGACGGCGAAGAGCCACTAATCATCGATCGGGCGGCAAAGGACGCGTGGATCCGTCCAACGCGGCGATGACGTTCTCCCCGCTCAAGGTTGCCGTGATCGGCGCCGGCATCGGCGGCCTGACCGCCGCCCTGTCGATGCGAAGCGCCGGTTTCGCGGTCGAGGTGTACGAGCAGGCGCCCAAACTGACCGAGGTCGGGGGCGGCATCAACATGGGCCCGAACGCGACGCGCATACTGCGCCGGCTCGGACTCGCCGAAGGGCTCGACCGCGAGGGGGTGCGCCCGGCCGGGACCCATCAGCGCCGCTGGCGGGACGGCCGCACCTTGCAGCGCGCGCCGCTCAATCCGTTGTGCGAAGAACTTTACGGCGCGCCGCACATGACCCTGCACCGCGCCGATCTGTTGGCGGTCATCGCCTCGGGTTTCCCGACCGAGCGGGTTCATCTCGGCCACCGTCTCGTCGGGCTAGCCGACTGCGGCGACGGAACCGAGGCCTGGTTCGAGAACGGCACGCGCATCCGGGCTGATGTGCTGGTCGGCGCCGACGGCATTCATTCGACGGTGCGCGCCGCATTGTTCGGCGAGGAGGAGCCGCGCTTTGCCGGTTGCGTCGCCTATCGCGGGCTGGTGCCGGTAGAGCGTATTGCCGATCTCGGCCTCGAAATCGGCTCGCAATCCTGGGTCGGCCCCGGCGCCCATTTCGTGCACTATTTCGTCTCGCGCGGGGAGCTGCTCAATTTTGTCGGCTGGACCGAACACGACCGTTGGAACCGCGAGGACTGGACCGACCGCGCGACGATCGAGCGCGCGCTCGCTGCCTTCGAGGGCTGGCATCCGCAGGTCCGGCGAATTATCGGCGCGGCCGAGACGTGTTTTATCTGGGCATTGTTCGATCGCGAGCCGTTGCCGCGCTGGTCGGTCGGACATACCACTCTGCTTGGCGACGCTTGCCACCCGATGTACCCGTTCATGGGCCAGGGCGCCGCACAGGCGATCGAGGATGGCGCTACCCTGGCCGCCTGCCTCGCCGCCGGGGCCGAGGACCCGGCCGAGGCATTGCGGCATTACGAGCGGCTGCGCCTGCCGCGCGTGACCCGCCTGCAGGAGATGTCGCGGGCCAACAAGACCCGGTTCCATATGCGCGACGGACCGGCGCAAGAGGCGCGCGACGCGGAGTGGGCCAAGGCCGCTGACCGTTCCCCCGACACCCTGCGCTGGCTCTACGATTTTGACACGGCCGCGGTCGGGACGGCGCCCGCGCTCGATGGCGGGTCTTCCGCGTCGGGCTGACGAGGTCACGGGTTCCCAGTCTGACCCCGGCTAAGTACAATGGCTCCACCTCTGAGATGAGCGCCACCTTTGACGCGGCACTCCTCGTTTTCGGTGGAAGCCGGGTCATTTCTCCGTCGACGTCGTCGGGCTCGAATTCCCCCAAACGGCCTGCGACACCTTATCGAAGAGCAGGCGGTGCCCCGCCTCGTTGTAATGCACATCACCGGGTATGAAGTATTTTTTCAATACGATTTCGGCGGGTTCGCGAAAGAACGGCTCAAAGCCGTTGATAAAGCGCACATCATGTTTTGCGCTCCATGCACGCCAATAGCGGACCTGAATGCTGTCGCGATCATGCGCCGCGATCTGATCGGGCAAAGGATAGACAATAAGAGTCACCTTGCAATTCCACTCGCGGCACATTTGGACGATTTTGTCGAGATTGGCCGCGTTGATTTCTAGACCTCTGCGACCATACGCATCAAACAATGCTTTATTGGTCGGCCAGGAATCTCGCCGCAGCCCTAAGCGGCCACCTCCACTGCTCCAGATCAGGATGCGGTCCCGCAACTGCCCCAGAAATCCTACTATCATAGAGTTGCGCCGAAGAAACTCATAACTATCGTAGGCGGCAGAATGGAACCACGACGGAGGGGGATGCGCAACGTGCGGAGCCAGCTGGAAGGCCCCGGCGATCAGGTCGGGCGCATGGTCGACTACGCTGCCGTCCGGCATCTCCTGGTAGACTTCGGCATCGTCGGACGCGTCCGACATGTCAAGAAATATGAAATTCTCCTTCGGATGAATGCCGGTCTTTGCGGCAACCACCTTGATCTTACGCCAATAGATGGCCGGGCTGTAACTTGTAACGCCCAGGTTCCATACCGCTAGACCTCTGGCGCGCCACGCGCACGCCATGAGCCCCACCATCGTCTTTTCGTAAGGCAAGCCCAATCCTTCGGTCATCGAATCGCCGCTTACGAAAACTGAATTGTCTTTTACGGCCGCGGGATCAGTCGGAGCGCATTTTCCGGTGCGAAGCCCAAATCGGTCGGTCTGAAATGGATATTGCGATCGTCCCCAATACCGTTGCACCGGCCCCACATTTGGTAGCAAATCGTGAGTGTACGGGACCGAGCGATCGTAGACGTCCGGATCCTTACTTCCACCTGACAGAATCTGCGCGGGGATAAAAAGACTAACGACAGCGTCCAACACAATGATAATGCCGATGATCAACAACGCATCGCGTATCCACCCAAACCGTCTTGACCCGATCATTTAGCCGACCTTCCGAGCTAGGGTGTTGGGGCCTGAGTTCACGGCTCTTTATCAGGTCCAAATAACATGATTAATGCGCACTTTCCAGATTGCTTGACAACACCGAGTACGCACGTCGAGTGAATGATAGGTTTCAGACATATTTCAGCGGTGACCCGGAGCCGGAAACCTGAGTGCAGCTATCTTGCCTGATTACTTAAATCACAACTTGACATTTCGCGATCATTTGCTGTTATATGTTGAGGTGAGTTTGGCGGGTGCGGGCTGGCGACTTTTGATGTGGCAGGTTAGTCGAGACGCTGGCAGTTCAGCACGGAATTGGCTAACCTCCCAGCGAATGATCGGTACAGGACCGGGTGACCGGGATCAAGCTTAGCTGCGACGGATATTCGCCCGATGGACCTTTACCCGCTGCTGATCAGGCTCCTCGGGGCCCTTTGGGCCTTGGCCTTTATCATCCTGGTTGGGTTCACCCTTGAGCAATACTTTCCGGCGCAGCGCGAGCCACCGCTGCATAACTCGCTGTTTAAGCTTCGTCTGCTCTTGGCCTTTAGCGCGATCGGCGTCGCCCTCGCGTTTGGGATGGCGCCGCTGTTGCGCATGACAGTCGCCATGATGGGAAACGGCGGGTCCCGGCTGACCTTTGGGGCGAGCGTTTGGGCGCGCGCGGCCCAGCTGCTGGCCGGCCTGCTTATCTTCGACTTTTTCTATTATTGGCTTCATCGATTGCAGCACATGTGGCCGGTTCTATGGCAGGAACACAAGCTGCACCATGCAGACCCCGCTCTCAATGTGATCACCGCCGGGCTGCATCACTGGCTCGAGGTGCCGCTGCGTACCCTGTTCATATCTATTCCGATGCTGATCGTCGCCAATCTATCGGCTGCAGAATTCGCCGCTATCGGCATGGTTCTCAATATTTGGGCGGGATTTAAGCACGCGAACCTGCGCATTACGCTTGGCCCTCTGACGCCGCTGGTTGTCGGCCCGCAGCTGCACCGGCTTCACCACTCGATCGAACCGGAACACCGCGATAAGAATTTCGCGGCGTTCTTCCCGATTTACGATGTGGTGTTTGGGACCTATTGCCGACCAAAGCGAGGCGAATGGCCGGGGACAGGTTTACCGAACGGCGAGTGGCCCGGAAGTGTCAGAGAAGCCGGAATGTGGCCATTTCTGGCCTGGTGGGACGGGATCCGCCATATGGCGTCTCACTCTGGGCCCACGCCACGAGCGGCGGCGGACGACCAGACCGATTGAGGACCGCAGGGAATCCTTCTCGGCGAAGAGAGAATGGCGCGTCGTCAGCGCTCCACAATGATACGGACGTATTATGATCCCGATATGGCAGCATTCCTTCCCCCTCAGAAGATCGTATAAATGAAGGGGGCAAGGATGGAGCCCTGGAGCATCAGTAGGCTGCCGAATATAACCATCATAACCATCACCGGGAGCAACCAAAACTTCTTTCGAACCTTAAGATAGTGCAGAAACTCCACCAGCATCGCCACCAAATGTCTCCTAGAACTGTTGGCGCATCATCCCCTGATAGGGACTATGCTGCTCTCTCTGGAACCGATCCGCATCTGAGCTAGACCCTCGTGGAACGTGCCCCTGTCACCCATTGCCTGCTCACCCTAGCGCGATCTGTATCAGACGATGCGACGCCACAAAGCGGCTGTCTCGTCCCGCCTCAAGGAGACTCTTAACTCAAATAATCCGAATATGATAAGCAATTGTTTCCCTACTGTGATCGTAGTTCTAAGGATTTTGGTTCAAGTCTCCGAAGAAACGTAGCGCTGTGGCAGGGGTTTGTCAACGCAGAATGGAAAATCCTCCACCCCTGCTGCCGCCATTCACCAGAATTGGCGGGCATCGCTGCTGGCGGATGCGCGTTAAGGGCCACGATCGCACGCGATCTCGTGGCCGGCCCTGGGTGATAGTAATGACTGCGACCCGGCACCTGGTAATACCGGAAGTAGACGCTGCCACTACGACGCCGCGGCGGCGGTTCCATCGGGTTCGCGATACATCTCCGCGCCACCGAAGTTGCAGCTGCGCCAGCTTGCGGTTGAGACGCGCTGACACCGGGGCTTGATCCCCGCGCTCTCCGCTTTATACCCGACGGCTCCATCCATGCTCTGAGCATACCAGCCAAACTGGTATCGCTGCTTTACGGTTTGCTGATCGTCGCGCTACGCTCGCGACAGAGATCGTCACCCGCCGAGAGCGAACGGAGCGCTAAGATGTTACGCAACCGCGCAGAGATAAGTGAGGATAAATCTTTTGGCCCGCTGACCGAGGCCATCCTCGAACGCGATCAGCCGCGCACCACCGACCTCTTTTTTCAAATGGTGGCGCGGGAGGGGCGCTCGATCGGCGATGCGCTGAGCGTGGTGACGGCAGCCGAGGCGCCGTTTGTTCAGGTGCCGAGCCACATCGACGTTCGCGACGGGCAGATCACTCTGATCAACAACGACCATACGATCCTCGGCCTGCGCGCTTCTTCTTATCTGATGCCGTATCTGCCCGAGAAGTATCGCCTGCTGCCGCTGTTGCAAAGCGTGTGGTATATCCCGGCCGGGCTCGACATCTGGAACCAGTTGCGCGGAAAATATCCCGGCCGTTACGCCACAATGAAAGGCATGAACGTGCCGCCGCCGAGCTACGGCCCCGTCGTGTGGAACGAAGATCAGGAGCCGATCCACGAAGATGGCTCGGCCGAGGAGCGGCTGCACGCGTACATGATCGCCACCGTAGCCGGCGATTCGCGGCGGTCCTATGGCCTCTTCCTCGGTCTGGCTGAGGACGAGCGGCTACGCCCCCAGCTCCGCGACCAATTGGAATATTTGGGCCTTATCGATTTGCAGGACACGGTCGTCGGCCGCAAGGCGCGCAATACCGGACACAAGGCGATCCGCGCCCGGGCCGTGACCGATCTCGCCGATGTGATCGGTTGGGACCAGGCGCACGGCGTTTATTACATGGGCGTGCCCGACATGGCGATCGGCCCGCTCTACTACTCGCTTTACGACGCGGTGTGCGTCAGGCTCGCCGCCGAGTTTCCGGACGCCGGCAAGAGTCTTGGTCAAACCAACCAGATTCCACTCTCCCCGGCCGAAGTCGAGGAGATGATCGAGCAGCTGATGACCGCGGATGCGGGTGCGATCTGGGACCTGCTCACGGGGCATCTGAAAAACGGCAAGTCGATCCGTAGCCTCGGCGACACGATCCAGCTGGGCGCGGCCGAACTGATCCTGCGCACTACGGTACCGCGGCAGTTCACCAACGGCCAGCATCCATTCGACTATTGCAATGTTGCCAACAATTGGATGCGGCGCAGCGACAATCCCTATCAGCCCCGCATTCTCTATTTGATGGCAAGCTTCATCAACGACGTGGCCCACGAGAACAAGCTCTACAATTCGGTCATCGAGCAGGAATGCGCCGGGTTCGATGCGTCGGGCCGCTCGCCGGGGACTCTACTTGGCGAACTCGACGACGCGATCATGGCATTGGACTACGCGCGCGCGACCGCGGTCGCCAATGCCTATCTGCAATCGGGCGCCGACCGCCGTGCCTATCAGGAAACCGTCGCGCTCTGCGCTTGCCGCTTTCAAGACGATCCGCACAACCAGAAGATCACGGTCTCAACCTTCGAGGAATACGGTCGGAACTCGACGCATCTGCGCGACCGTTTGCTGCTCGCCACGCCGCGGCTGCTCGCCGGCTGGCTCAAGATGCCGGGCGAACGCGAGTGCTATGCCCGCTTCGAGCGGGAGTGGATCAACAACTAATCGGTCGAGAGGAGCGAAGGCTTTTAGAGGGCCGCGACGCGAGCTCCACCGCCGTGATGCACGGATCGGGCTCCGTCAAAGACCGTGCGTCGGGTGTGATCCACTGTGGCAGTCAAGCCGCAGCCGGCGTAGCGACGTGCCCATGATCAAATTCTCTGCCCCCGTGGTTGTCCTCCTGGGCCTGATGTCGGCGTCCCTCGCCGGGTTATTGCTGCTGCCTCCGATCCCGCAGGATCAAAGCTATCACCAATTCGCCGACCAGCGCGCCATCTTTGGCATCCCGAATTTTTGGAACGTCGTGTCGAATCTTCCTTTTCTCGCGGTCGGCGCCGCGGGGTTGTGGCGATTTCGGAATGATCCCGCGACCATCGTCCTCTTCCTGGGAATTTTTCTGACCGGCATCGGCTCATCCTACTATCACTGGAACCCGAATGACCGCACCTTGTTCTGGGATCGGCTGCCGATGACGCTCGCCTTTGCGGCCATTCTCGCCCTTGTGGTCGCAGAGCGCGTGAATGCAAGAGCGGGAGCCATACTGCTGTGGCCGGCGCTCGCGATCGGATTGTTCAGCCTGTTGCTGTGGCTCTGGACCGACGATCTGCGGCTCTACTTCTGGGTACAGTTTTTTCCCGGCCTCGCATTGCTGCTGCTGTTTTTGATGTGCTCGCCGAAATACACCGGCACATATTATTGGATCATCGCCGCGGGGCTATACGCGCTCGCGAAGGTGTTTGAATTTTCAGATCATGCGATTTTTTCCGCGGCATACTTGTTAAGCGGCCACACGCTAAAGCACCTTAGTGCCGCAGCCGCCTGCTTTGCGATTTTAAGATACTTCGAGACCCGCCGGCCGATCGCCTGACAACGCTCTTATTTGACCTTTGACTCGTCCGGTTGACCTTCCAGTGCCGGAAGCCTAGCCAACATCGAGTTCGACCTCGTCACGCTGCGCCTTGATATAACTGTAAAAGAGACGCTCGATCCGACGGTAGGGTGTTCCGCGAACACTAGCAAGCATGTCGCGCCGCTGGTTGTGACTGGCCAGGATCGAGTCGTACTTTTGCTGAAAATAGCGGAGGTTCGCGCCCAGGTTCACAAACCGATCGTCCGAGAGCAGCTCGATCGCATGCGCCGTTTTGGGCATCCTGAACGGCGACTGAAGTGTGAAGAGTCGAAACGTCGTATCGTAGATATCATTCGGCTCGTGGACCGGCAGTGTCTTCAGCAGTGCGCCATGGCGCGTGGGCAGCCAGCCAAATTCATGGAGTGCGTCGCGCTGAGGCCCGTTTCGCTGGATTTCCCGGTAATCCTCGATATCGCCCTCGGTACCCAGCTCTGCGAGATTGACAAACTCGTTTGCGGGCACGGCGAGGTTGAATATTTGAAGGAACTTCACGGCACGCACCGACAGGGGCGACCAGATACTCGCCGCCGCCAAGGCGTTCCGCAAGGTGTGGACACAGTTGTCGGCCCAAACACTCCAATTATAATCGGCTTTTCCCTCGGCGTATTCGCGGTTCTTGTCGTTCAAGAAGGCAATCACCTCGTCCACCATCGGCCCAGTCACCGGAAGGCGGGCGCAAAAGGCTGACCGCGCGAACATTATCGCAAAGTCGGTGCCGACCCCCTCTTTCACAACAAAATCCTCAAGGCCCGATTGAGCGCCCGCGGTCGGGTAATCGTGGAACTCGACGCCCTTGTAGACGTCTTTGTTGATCGCATCACGCACGGTGGCTTCGAAATGGGCTTGGGTTAGGCGCTCGCCGGTCTTGAGGTTGCCCTCATAGAAAAGCTTGTAGCCGGGGACCGCTACCCAGTTAACGTTGCGAAACCAGCGCCCCACGCTCACACCGGCGCCGTGCTCGGGATCGTCGAGGTTGGTCGCCACCGCGTGGCATCGCCGCAGCTGCGGAAAGGGCGCCCGCTCGTCCTTGCAGGCACCTTTGATATACATTACCGCGTGGCCCGCGACCCCGCCCTCGCCCTTTAGCTTGGGACGGAATTGGCTGGTTGCGCAGAGTTCGACGTAATAGGGAAAGAGCTTCTCGTAGGCCGGGTCGGGGCGCCGCTCGATGATGATGTGGTCCGACTTCAGCATGAACCGCGCGATGATGCCGTCATCACCGCACCCGCTGAGCAAGCCGGCAAACACGGCAATAATTACGGCAAGCAATCCGCGGATCACGTTTTAGCCAATCCGCCAACGGCAATAGAGGATCCGCGGGTTCGCATTACCATCCTAACAAGCTCAGAAAGCCCGATCATCGCGATCGGTGTCAGGGGGGGTCGGTCTCGGTTGGGCTACACTAGGTTGGGATCCGTCTTCCCAACGTGACGCCCTTCCCTTTTCGCCGTTGCAGCGCTCTCTCCCAGCGCGCGTCCGGCGAGCGAACCGAAGAAGCGTTACCCGACGCCGAACCGCTTGATCGCTTCGGCGCTGAATTTGAGACCTAGGCCGGAGGCGGTCGGCATGGCGAGGAGGCCGTTGTGGGGGATTGGGACTTCCTCCCATAGCTGGAACAGGCGGGGCATGTATTCGACGGTCAGGCCGTTGGGGACCGCGCCAACCAAATGCACATGGATCTCCGGGACGCCGTGGCTGACGACCGGCAGGTTGAAGGCCTCGGCCATGCCGGCAATCTTGAGCCAGGGGGTGATGCCGCCCGAGCGCACCTGGTCGATCATCACGATATCGACCGAACGGGCTTCCAGCATATGGCGGAACGGCGCGACGCCATAAAGGTATTCGCCGCCGCAGACCGGGGTTGACAGCGCCGCCGCCACCCGCGCGAGCCCGGGATAATCGTCGTGTATCGTGACGTCTTCAAGCCAGAACAGGCCGACGCCGGCATTCTCGACCCGCTTACCGATGTCGATCGCCTGCTCGACTCGCCAGCGCTGGTTGATGTCGCACATCAAATCCATGTCGGGGCCAACCGCCTGGCGGATCAGCCGGGCCTGCTCGACCTCGCGCGCCGGTGAGGTGACCCCCGGCAGGCCGAGCTGCATCTTGGCTTGGCGATGTCCTTTCTCGCGCAGCCTTTCCGCCGCGGTTACCGCTTCATCGAGCTTGAGGCCGCGCCGCAGGGCCCCGCTCGCATAGGTCGCGATATGGTCGCGCCCGCCGCCGAGCAGTTTCCACAATGGCAGGCCGAGCGCCTTGCCCTTGATGTCCCACAGCGCGACGTCGATCGCCGACAATGCCATCATAAAAATGCCGGCCGGACCGGCCGAGACCGCCGCCACGCGCAGTTTGGCGGCGACCGCCTCGACCCGCATCGGATCCTCGCCGATCGCCAGCGCACCCAGCTCATCGACCGCGTGCCTGAGCGTGCGGGTCAAGGCACCGCCGAAATAGGTCACGCCTAGCCCCTCCACGCCTTCGTCGGTGCCCAGCCGGAGAAAGACGATCGGGTTCTTGGCGTTCGGGTTCTCCGAAAAGCCGGCGAGCGGCTCGTCATTCGGCAGCGCGACAATTCCGGTCTCGACCCGCGTGATCTTCATGATGCCACTCCGTACTGCCGGATCGTGTCTTCGCGGAAGCTCAGGCCGAGGCCGGGGCGTTCGGACAAAACCAGCTCGCCGGCGGCGGGATCGAATTCGGCAACGCCGTCGAACAATTTCAGCATCCAGCCCATGTATTCGACGGTCAGCCCATTCGGCGCCGCGGCAACGAGATGGGCGTGGATTTCCGGGATCACGTGACTGACGACCGGCAGGTTGAAGGCCTCGGCCATGCCGGCGATCTTCATCCATTGGGTGATCCCGCGAGCGCGGATCAGATCGATCATCACATAGTCGACCGAGTGCTGTTCGATCATGTGGCGGAACGGAACGATGCCATAGACCAGCTCGCCGCCGCAGATCGGTGTCGAAAGCGCCGCGTTGACGCGGGCGATGCCGGCATAGTCGTCATGGGTCGTCACGTCCTCGAGCCAGAACAGGCCGACCCCGGCATCCTCGACCCGTTTGCCGATATCGATCGCCTGTTCCGGGCGCCAGCGCTGGTTGATGTCGCACATCAGCCTGATGTCGGGGCCGATCGCCTCGCGCACTCGGCGCATGCGCTCGACCTCTTTGGCCGGCGAGGTATCGCCGGGCAGGGCGAGCTGGGTCTTCATCTCGCGGAAGCCTTTTTCCTTTAGCTTTGCCGCCGCGGTTACGACCTGGTCGAGCGTCAGGTTCCGCCGCAGTGCACCGCTGGCATAGGTTGCGACTCGTTGGCGAGCCCCGCCGAGCAGTTTCCATAAGGGCTGGTTCAGCGCTTTGCCGCGGATGTCCCACAGCGCGATGTCGATCGCCGACAATGCCAAGGTGAACACGCCCGCCGGACCCGAGCCGCCGGCAACAGCCCGCAGTTTGGCGACGATCGCTTCGACCCGATGCGGGTCGTCGCCGATCAGGAGCGCGCCGAGATCGTCAATGGCTCGCTTTAGCGAGGCGGTGATCGCGCCGCCGTAAAACGTCACCGCGATCCCTTCGACGCCGTCATCGGTCCCGATCCTGACGATCACGATCGGCCGCGCCGCGTTCGGATTTTCCGGCGTATCGGCGAGTGGGTCGGATTCGGGGAGGACCAGGATCTGCGAACGAATGCTCGATATCTTCATCAGGTTTCCCCCTCCGCCACGGCTGTAGCAGCCGAGGATAGCACGCTAATGCCTCAAGACGAGGGCGAGCGCGATGGCGACCAGCGCCGCCGCGGCGAGCCACAGCGGGATCACCGCGAGGTACATACGCTTGGCTTGTTCGGCGGCGTGAGAGGCGATCGTCTCGGCGTGTAGAACCACGCCGTCACGCGCCATGTCGCCGACCAGGGCGTCGAGATTGCGGATCAGCTGCGGCAGCCGGTCGATGATGTCGGCGAAGGTTTCGAGCCGCTGGCGCAATTGCGCCTCGGGGCCGCGATTGTCGCGCATCCATCCTTCGATCAACGGCCGCGACAAGGCCCAGATGTTGACTTCGGGATCGAGGCGGCGGCCCACTCCCTCGACTAATACCATCGTCTTTTGCAGCAGCAACAGCTGCGGCTGGGTCTCCATGCCGAATTGCTCGGTGACCCGGAACAGTTGGGCGAGCAGCCGCGCGACCGAGATGTCCTGCAATTGGAGGCCAAGGATCGGCTCGCCGATCGCGCGGCAAGCCTGGGTGAAGGCGTCGACCGAGCGGTCGGGCGGGACATACCCGGCGGCAAAGTGGACCTCGGCCACCCGCCGATAGTCGCCCGACAAAAACCCGATGAGCATATCGGCGAGGTAATAGCGAGTGGCGCGGTCGAGCCGCCCCATGATCCCGAAATCGACGACGACGATCGCTCCCGCGGCGTCAACGAACATATTCCCGGGATGCATATCGGCGTGAAAGAAGCCGTCGCGGAACACCTGATTGAAAAACGCGCCGGCGGCTTTCGCCAGCAGGTCGTCGATCCGGTGCCCGGCGGCGAGCAGTGCCGCACGGTCGTCGACGCGGCTGCCGGTTATCCGCGCTAGCGTCAGCACTCCGCGGCCGGTGCGCTGCCAGTCGATCGGCGGCACGCGAAAGTTCAAATCGCCGGCAAAGTTTTCAGCCAGCTCGGATGCGGCGGCCGCCTCCAACCGCAAATCCATTTCGAAACGGACCACCTCGGCCAGGGTCTGCACGATTTCGACCGGCTTCAGTCGCCGGAATGGCGGGTGGAGACGCTCGATCCAGCCGGCGAGCCACAGGAACAGGTCGAGGTCGCGAGCAAACGCCTCGGCGATTCCCGGCCGCAGCACTTTGACCGCGACGTCCTGCCCGTCTGCGGTTCGGGCGAAGTGGACTTGTGCGATCGAGGCGGCGGCAACCGCGACTTCGTCAAACGATGTGAACAGGGTTTCGAGCGGCTGCCCAAACTCGGCTTCGATCGCCGCGCGCGCCTGGGCCCCTGGGAAGGGCGGCAGGCGATCCTGCAGACTCGTCAGATCGGCTGCAATTTCCTCTCCAAGAAGATCGGCCCGGGTCGCCAGCAGCTGGCCGAGCTTGATGAAGCTCGGCCCCATTTCGTCGAGCGCCGCCGCGAGCCGCTGACCCGGGCGCGCCGCCCCGAGCCGGCGCCGGCGCGAGAACAGCCCGGCGAGGCGCAGGTAAAGGGCGATCACCGGGACGCCGGCAAACGGGAACAGGGCATCGTGGCGCGCCAAGATCAGCCCGATGGCGGCCAGGCGGGCGATATTGCGCAGGCTGCGCAGCAGCCCGAAGCCGGGGCGCAGAGCCTCAGAGGCGCCAGGCCGAGTGGAGCGCAGCGATGCCCCCCGTGAGATTGCGGTATCTGACCTGTTCGAGCCCGGCGCCGGCGATCATTTCGGCCAGCTCGCCCTGGCGCGGGAAACCGCGGATGCTCTCGACCAGATAGGTATAAGCCTCGCGGTCGCCAGTGACGATCTGCCCGAGCAAGGGCACGGCATGAAAGCTGTAAAGGTCGTAGAGCGGCTGCAACGGCGGCCCTACCCCGGGGGTGAATTCGAGACAAATGAAGCGGCCGCCTGGCTTCAATACGCGCTTCGCCTCGGCGAGCGCGGCCTCGATGCGGGTCACATTGCGCAACCCAAACGCGATCGTATAGAGATCAAAGCTGCGCTCGGCGAAGGGCAACCGCTCGGCGTCGGCGCCCAGCCACTCGATGCCATACAGTATACCCCGGTCGAGCGCGCGGGCGCGTCCGATCTCGAGCATACGCTGGTTGGTATCGCAGACGACCGCGCCCCCCTTGGGGATTGCGCCCTCGGGGACGAGGCGCTTCAGCGCGCGCAGTGCGACGTCACCGGTGCCACCGGCCACGTCGATCAGCTGCTGGCCGGGCTGCGGCTTCAGCCACGCCACCATTTCGGCCTTCCACAGCCGATGGATGCCGCCGCTCATCAAATCGTTCATCAGATCGTAGCGCTCAGCGACGCTGTCGAAGATGCCGCGGATTAGCGGCGCCTTCTCGGCTGCGTCGATCTGACGGTAGTCGCGAGCCCCGCTGGCGCTTGTCTCTCTGTCGCTCATCGGGCAGCAAGATATCGCCATCGGACCGGGCGCGCCATGTCGTGGCCCGCAGGTTCCAGTATAATCGCTTGGAGCAACACGATATCGTCGCCCGGGCGCGGATGGGGTCGAGAGCCTCCCGGGCAAGAGCAAGCCGCTCTGGGTTCCGGAATGCGCGGGAATGGCGGCGAGAGATGCCTGAGCTGCCCGAAGTCGAAACCGTCCGGCGCGGCCTGGCGCTGAAAATGAGCGGCCGCCGGATCGTGCGCGCCGAGTTGCGCCGACCCGATCTGCGCCGGCCGTTTCCGCCGGCGCTGGCCGAGCGGCTCGACGGGGCCCGGATCGGCGCATTTGTGCGCCGCGGCAAATACATTCTGATAGAGCTCGACGCCGATGGCCTGTTGCTGCTCCATCTCGGCATGTCGGGTCGGATCACCGCCGGCGATGCGGGGCAGCCGGAGGCGCGCCACGACCACGTGGTCCTCACCCTAGACGACGGTACGGTCGTCCGGTTCAACGATGCCCGCCGCTTCGGCCTGCTCGATTATATCAGGCGCAGCGAGGCCGACCGGCATCCGCTATTGGCCGGACTCGGGCCGGAACCGCTCGGCGCAGGGTTCGACGACGCCTACCTCGCGCAGAAGCTCGCCGGGAAGATGACTTCGATCAAGGCGGCCCTCCTCGATCAGCGCATCGTCGCCGGGCTCGGCAACATCTATGTCTGTGAGGCTCTTTATCGCGCTGGATTGTCGCCGCGCCGGCTCGCCGGGTCGATTTCTCGCACGCGGCTCGGCCGGCTTGCCGAGGCAATCCGCTCGGTGCTGGAGGAAGCCATCGCTGCCGGCGGCTCGTCGTTGCGAGACTATGTCCAAGCCGATGGCGAACTTGGCTATTTCCAGCACCGCTGGGCCGTTTACGCCCGCGAAGGCGAGCCCTGCCCTGGCTGCAACTGCGCCGAGGGCGTGCGGCGGATCGTGCAGTCGGGCCGATCGACTTTTTACTGCGCCAAGCGGCAGCGTTGAGGGGAGATCCGATGAGCGAAACGTCCGTCTACCAGCACATCCTCGTGGAGCGTCGGGGTGGCGTCGGCATCGTCACCCTGAACCGACCGCAGGCGCTGAATGCGTTGAATGCAGCGCTGATCAGCGAGCTGGCTTCAGCCCTGGACATGTTCGAAAGCGATGACGCGATCGGCGCCATCGTTCTGACCGGCAACGACAAGGCCTTCGCCGCCGGCGCCGATGTTAAAGAGATGGCGGGCAAGACCTATCCCGAAATCTACCTTGAAGATTTCATCACCCACGGCTGGGAGCGGGTCGGGCAATGCCGCAAACCGGTGATCGCGGCGGTCGCCGGTTTTGCGCTCGGCGGCGGCTGCGAGATCGCAATGATGTGCGACATCGTCATCGCGGCCGACACTGCGCGCTTCGGACAGCCAGAGATCCAACTCGGCACGATGCCGGGCGCCGGCGGAACCCAGCGCCTGAGCCGTTTTGTAGGCAAAGCCAAAGCGATGGATCTGTGCCTGACCGGGCGGATGATGGACGCCGCCGAGGCCGAGCGGGCCGGACTGGTCAGCCGCATCGTGCCGGCGGCCGATTTGCTCGGCGAGGCAATCAAAGTCGCCGAGCGCATCGTCCAAATGTCACGGCCGATCGCGATGATGGTCAAAGAGTCGGTCAACCGCGGTTACGAGACGACCTTGGCCGAAGGTGTTCGGTTCGAACGGCGGCTGTTCCATTCGACTTTCGCCACCGAGGACCGCAAGGAGGGCATGGCCGCGTTTATCGAAAAGCGCAAGCCAGCCTTCCGCAACCGCTGACGGGCGAGATCAGGGCCGGCGCGTCTTGCCCTCTGTGTCGAAGGCGTCGCGGACACTGTCGAAAGACGGTCGTAACGGGCGGCGGCGCGGCTGGGTGTCGTATTCGCCGTGCTCGGCAGCAAGCTTTTTGCCGAGTCGGAAGCGCGGGCTTTGCGTGGCACGTCCGGAGGTGCCGTGCTTGCGGCTTCCCATTCCGCCGCGCCCTTGCTGCATCGCGAGCTCAGTGCGCGACGTCGCCCCAGACGACGTAGCGATTGCGCCGCCGCGGCTCAAGCCCTTCCTCGATCATGCGCTGCACTTGCGCCTCGACCAGATCGGTAAACGGATCGCCGCCGATATTGACGAGGCCATGTGCCCGCAGCAGCGCCTCGATCTGCTCGCTCGGACGGCCGCCGAGGAACGGCAGCCGGTCGCCGACCGCGGCATATTCGGCGCTGGTGCGGGCATTCTCCTGACACCCCGGCTGCGCACCGGCGACGCAGTCGCTGCCGTCTAGTACGGCGCCATCGACGACGACGAGCCGCCCTCCCGGTCGCAGCACGCGGATCCACTCATCGATCGCGGCTTCCGGATGGGGCAAGGTCCACAGCACATGGCGGCTGATCGCGAGGTCGAAGCTGGCCGGCGCACACGGCAGTTGCTCAGCGTCAGCCTGCTCGAACCGGACTGAAACGCCGCGCTCCGCCGCCTTGCTCTTGGCGCGTTCGAGCATCGACGGGGCAAAATCGACTCCGGTCACCCGATGCCCGCGCGCGGCCAGCTCAAGGCTCAGGAATCCAGTGCCGCAACCGACGTCGAGGGCGTCGAGAGGACCTCGCGACGGCAGCACGAGGCCAAAAATGCGGTCCCAGGCCGCACGCTCGGCAGGGGTGCGGATGCTGTGCCCGAAATCCTCGTCAAAATGCGCGGCGCGCCTGTCCCAATGGGCGGCTACTTGCTGCTTGACCGGATCGGTGTGCGCAGAAGACATCGGGGGAGGTTCCTTTATATCGACAACCTCAGGATAGCCCGGCGACGGCGGCCAGCGCTTCGACCTGCTCGACGTAACGTGAGACCGGGTTCAGCATCAGATGGTTGGCGCCCATCGCCACCAATTCTTCGAGCCGCTCGCGGACCTGTTCCGGCGTGCCGTGGATGCCGGAGGCGTCGGTGCCTTCGGGGTTATGGTAGACTTCGGAGAACCACCGGTGCAGCTCGGACCGCGCCACCTCCGGGCGCTCGTCGACGGCCATGAACAGCCGCTTCGAGATCGGGAACGTCGTCGGATCACGTCCGGCCTTTTCCAGCGCCGCACGCAGGATCGGTACCGAGCGGGAAAAGGCGGCGATGCTCGACCCACCCGACCCCATCCACCCGTCGGCGAGAGAGGCGGCACGGCGAACCGCGTCGGGATGGCCGACGCCCATCCAAATCGGCAGCACCGGTTTTTGCACCGGCTTTGGTGCCATGGTGCCGCCTTCGAGTTGATAGATCATTCCCCGGTACTCGACTCTAGGCTGGGTCCACAATGCTCGTATCAGCTCGACCTCTTCGCGGAACCGCCGTACGCGCCGCTCCCGGGGTACCTCGAACTGGGCGTAATGATGGTCGCGGCCCAATCCGACGCCGAGGATCGCTCGCCCGCCGCTGACATAGTCCAAAGTCGCCCATTGATGTGCGACAAGGGCCGGGTGGTGGATCGGCAGCACCACCACGGAGGCACCCAGGCGGATCGTGGTGGTGACTGCCGCGGCATAAGTCAGCACCACTACCGGGTCGAAGCAGAAGACGTGGTCGAGGGTGTTCTCGGTCACCCACAGATCGCGAAAACCCAGCGCCTCGGCGCGCTGCGCCACCCGCCGCACCGCCGCGATGTCGATCGGCTCGGACGAGCGATGGGGCAGCGCCACGCCTAGCGGAATCCTGTCTTTCAAGGCCATCCTGTGGGCCCCGGGAACTAGGCTCGGCGGCTAGACGTTCTCGATCAATTCCATCTGGGCGCCGTCGGGCGCTTCGAGAAAGCAGACGCGGCGGCCATTGTTGGGCGGCATCTCTTCCAGGATGCGCACGCCATTCTTGCGCATGCGGGTCAAGGTCCCGTCATAGTCTTCGGTGTCGACCGCGATGTGCTCGATGCCGTAATGCTGCTCGTGTTTCTGAGTGGCGATCAGGCCGGTGATGTTGAGCTGCAGCCCGTGCAGATCGAGGCGGAAGCCGCGGCCCGGGATCTCGGCCTTCATGGTCGCGCCGAAATTATCGACGTAGAATTGCGCGGTTTGCTTAGGATCACGGGTCTTCAGGTGGACATGCTGTACCGAGGCCATGATCGTTCTCCTTGGCGGTTGTCGCGTTCTGCGCGGTCTGTCGCTCGTCCGCTGGCGCGGCAACGCACGATATCGTGAATGGCAACCGACATCGAGCTTTTGTTAGGTCGCTCCAGCCTTCCATCTGAGCGGCTTGCAATAATAGCAGATCTGTCGGCGGCATGCGGCGGGCCAAGCCCCTCATCAAATTCGATTGGGCGACAGCTCGTCGCGGCCTCAGCCATTCGGTGTTGACGCAGCGGCGGCCTGCTTATAGAAGACCGGCTCACCTTTCGGCGAAGAAGCATGGCTACCCACAAATCGGCGGAAAAGCGCATTCGCCAGACCGAGAAGCGCACGGCGATCAATCGCTCGAGGGTGAGCCGGGTGCGCACCTTCGTCAAAAAGGTCGAGACCGCGATCGAGACCGGCGATAAGCACGCGGCTCAGTCGGCTTTTCAGTTCGCCCAGCCTGAGCTGCATCGGGCGATCACCAAGGGCGTGCTGCACAAGAACACGGTTTCGCGCAAACTCTCCCGCCTCGCCGCCCGCATCAACGCGCTCTAAGCCCGCCCCAGTGCGCGGCGTCGCGCCCGACCAACTGCGACACATTGGCGCACGCACGCCGCGCGCCATTGGGGCCGGGCCGCGGGTGCCGGACCGGCTCAAAAATCTTTCGCGTTCTCCTTTCGGTCGGCTTGCCATCGTTTCGACACATAAGTTAGCATTGCCGTATTGCGCCATCACAAATCACGTTGGCGCCCTGTAAATGTCGATCGGGGCGAGATATAAAACGTCTTTCCTAGATCAAACGACAATAATGGTCTGGTACAGGGGGACAGGTACTTACCTTTGAATAGCAGCGCAGGATGCGCTGATATTTACGACATACAGAGGTGAATCTTTACCGAGTACTCATCGGATGGTGCTGCCGTCTTGATCGGGGGGATGCGGCAATGGCGGAAACGGCTCAGGGAAATGGCACCGAAAGCGCGGCGACGACGCCGCAATACGAGTGGAACCGGGTTCTCGGCCAGCTGAAACAGGAGGTTGGCGAAACCGCCTACCGCCGCTGGCTCGCCCCGGTCAACGTGCAACGGATCGATGGCGGCGAGGCGGTGATCGGGGCACCCGCGCGGTTTTTTCGCGATTGGATCGCCTCGCATTACGCCGACCGGATTCTGGCGTTATGGCGGGCGCAGAACCGACAGGTGAAACGGGTTTCGGTGATCGTTGCGCCGGCGGTGCACACGCCCGGAGCAGCGGTTTCTCGCCGCAGCGAGGACGAGATGCAAAGCCGTCCCGAGCCAGGTCTCGTCGCGCCGCCCGCGGCCGTGTTCGAAATCGGCGAAGACAGAGCGCAGCAATCGGGACTAGATCCGCGCTTTACGTTCGAGAACTTCGTCGTCGGCAAGCCCAACGAACTCGCCCACGCCGCGGCTCGGCGAGTGGCCGAGGCCTGCGCGGGCCCGGTGCGTATGGTGCCGTTCAACCCGCTGTTCCTCTATGGCGGGGTCGGGCTCGGCAAAACCCATTTGATGCACGCCGTGGCCTGGCACGTCCGCAAGCACGCCTGCGGCCGCAAGGTGATCTACCTTTCGGCCGAGAAGTTCATGTATCAATTCATTCGTGCGTTGCGCTTCAAATCGACGATGGACTTCAAGGAGGAATTCCGCTCGGTTGATTTGCTGATGATCGACGATGTCCAATTCATTAGCGGAAAAGAATCAACCCAAGAAGAGTTCTTCCACACCTTCAACGCGCTGGTCGACCAGAACCGCCAGATCGTGATCTCTGCCGACAAGTCGCCCTCCGATCTCGAAGGGCTCGAAGAGCGCATGCGCTCGCGCCTCGGCTGGGGGCTGGTCGCTGATCTGCACCCCACCACTTACGAGCTGCGGCTCGGCATCCTGCAGTCGAAAGCCGAACAGAGCAATATTCAACTGCCCCGCAAAGTGATGGAGTTCCTGGCCCATAAAATCATCTCGAATGTCCGCGAGTTGGAAGGCGCGCTGAACCGGATCGTTGCGAACGTGCAGCTCGTCGGACGCGACATCACGCTCGAAAGCGCACAGGAGGAGTTGCACGACCTGCTGCGCTCGCACGAGCGGCGGGTGACGATCGACGAGATCCAGCGGCGCGTGGCCGAGCATTTCAACATCAAGCTGGTCGAGATGACCTCGGACCGGCGCGCCCGCATCGTGGCGCGGCCGCGACAAGTCGCGATGTATCTCGCCAAGCAGCTGACGACCCGATCATTGCCCGAGATCGGCCGCAAATTCGGCGGCCGCGACCACACCACCGTGATCCACGCGGTGCGCAAGATCGACGAGCTGATGCTGACCGACGCGGTGCTCGCCGAGGATGTCGAGCTGCTTCGGCGAATGCTGCAAAGCTGACCCGGTCAGGCGGCCGGCGGTCCGGCTGCGGGCCGCAAAACCGGGTGCTGAGGTCGGCGTCGTTCTGTGGTAAGCTGCGCTCCCGTCTGCCGGCCCTTCGGGCTGGCGCGACGGGGCATCGGCCGGAAGATTTGGCTGGGTGTCGCCCGGTCCGCCAACCTGCGTGTAGCCAACATGAAACTCACCATCGAACGGGGCGCTCTCCTCAAGGCTCTGGGACATGTGCAGAGCGTTGTCGAACGGCGCAACACGATCCCGATTCTGTCGAATGTGATGTTGCGCGCCGATGCCGGCGCGGGCGTCGGGGTCCTGGCGCTCAGCGCCACCGATATGGATCTCGAGATCGTCGAGCAGGTGCCGAGCCGGATCGAGCGGCCCGGGCGCACGACCGCCCCGGCGCACACGCTCTACGACATCGTCCGCAAATTACGCGAGGGGGCCCAGATCGAGATCGATGCGAGCGGCGAGCGTAGCGCCATGGTGTTGCGGTCCGGTCGCTCCACCTTTACCCTGGCGTGCCTGCCGCCCGAAGACTACCCGGTAATGGCGAGCGGCGATTTGGCATATAATTTCACGCTGACGGCGGCCGAGTTGCGCAGCCTGGTCGATCGCACGCGGTTCGCGATCTCAACCGAGGAAACCCGCTATTACTTGAACGGCATTTACCTGCACACGACCAAAAACGATGAAGTGCCGGTGATCCGTGCGGTTGCGACCGACGGACACCGCCTCGCCCGGGTGGAAATGGTGATGCCAGAAGGGGCAGCCGGAATGCCCGGCATCATTGTCCCTCGTAAGACGGTAATCGAGCTGCGCAAGCTGGTCGATGAGGGCGAAGACGAGATCCAGATCTCGCTAAGCGAGACGAAGATCCGCTTTGCGACGGGTGAGGCGGCGCTGACCTCGAAGCTGATCGATGGCACCTTCCCGGATTACGACCGGGTGATCCCGTCGAACAACGACAAGATCCTCGAGGTCAAATGCAAAGAGTTCGCCGAAGCGGTGGACCGGGTGTCGACGATCTCGACCGAGAAGAGCCGCGCGGTCAAGCTCGCGATCGTACCCGGTGCCAACGGCGGCAGCCTCGCAGTATCGGCGACGAGCCCGGAGAACGGGACTGCCGTCGAGGAAATCGACGCGACCTATCTCGCCGAGCCGATCGAAATCGGCTTCAACTCCCGGTACCTTTTAGACATCACCGCGCAGATCGATGGCGAAGGGGCACAATTCGCCATGTCGGATTCGGCCTCGCCGACGATCGTGCGCGACCGCGCGGATCCGAGCGCGCTCTATGTGCTTATGCCGATGCGGGTTTAAGCGATCGAGTGGGGCTGGCCGACCCCGGCCGGGTAGATAGCGGGGGCCGCCAACCCCATATAATCCCCATGCTAACCGAGGCACAGGAAGCCTGTAGGAGCGCCGGTGCCGCGGCGCCTTTGCTAGGCGATCGGCGGGTCGGTGTAACCCGCCTGATGCTAACCGACTTCCGCAACTACCGCGAGACCAGACTCGCCCTTGGCACTGAGCCCGTGGTGCTGACCGGCCCCAACGGCGTGGGCAAGACCAATCTGCTCGAGGCCGTGTCGTTTCTGGCGCCGGGCCGCGGGCTGCGCGGGGCCAGATTGACCGAGATCGACCGCCGGAAAGTGGCAGCATGCAAAGATAATACGGTCGAGGTCGCAACCCGGGGTTGGGCCGTTGCAGCGACGGTGCTTACTCGTCGCGGCACCTTGCGGGTCGGCACTGGCCGCGACGCTGCCGATCGCGACAAGCGGGTCGTGCGCATCGACGGCGAGCCGGCACGCAGCCAAGCCGCACTCGCCGAGCGTCTCGGCGTGGTGTGGTTGACCCCGCCAATGGATCGGCTGTTTCTCGACAGCCCCGGAGATCGGCGCCGGTTTCTCGATCGTCTTATCGTTGCGCTCGACCCGGCGCATGCCGCGCGCATCGGCGCCTATGAACAGGCGCTGCGCGAGCGTGCGCGCCTGTTGCGTGACGGTCCGCCCGATCCGGCGTGGCTGGCGGCCCTCGAAGGGGTGATGTCGGCGCAAGGTGTGGCTGTCACAGCGGCGCGGCGCGATGCCGTGCAGCGGCTCGACCGCGCCTGCTCCGCGGCCGAAAAGCCTTTTCCACAGGCGCGCCTCAGACTCGCCGGCACCGTCGAGGATTGGCTCGACGAAATGCCGGCGCTTGCCGTCGAGGCCAAATTTGCCGATGCGCTGGCCGCTGTGCGGCCTAGCGACACCGTTGCCGGCGGCGCCGCAATCGGTCCGCACCGGTCCGATCTGATGGTCAGCCTGGCTCAAACCGGGATCGCCGCAGAATTCGGCTCGACCGGCGAGCAGAAGGCGCTGCTGATTTCGATTTTGCTGGCGTACGCCGAACTGCAGCGGGCATTGCGCGGCGAGCCGCCGCTGCTGTTGCTCGACGAGATCACCGCCCATCTCGATCCCGGCCGGCGCACCGCGTTGTTCGAGGCCCTCGCACGGTTCGAGAGCCAGGTTTGGCTGACCGGAACCGACGAGGCGCTGTTCGCCCCGTTGCGCGGCCGGGCCCAGTTTTTGACGGTCCGCGACGGCACAGTGGCGGCAAATTCCTTCTGACCCGAAAAGGCATCAATAGCGAAAGACATGGCAAACATCTCTGCACCTGATCCGCATGTACCGGCCGGCGCCATCGCTGGGGCTGCGCCTATGGCTGGCGCGCCGCACGGCAACGGCGCCGCTGGCCCTGATGGGAACCGCGTAACCACCAATGGCGAAGACGCAACTTACAACGAGCAGTCGATCGAGGTATTGCGCGGGCTAGACGCGGTGCGCAAGCGGCCGGGCATGTATATCGGCGACACCGATGACGGTTCGGGCCTGCACCACATGGTCTACGAAGTCGTCGACAATGCGATCGACGAGGCGCTGGCCGGCTATTGCGACACGGTCGTCGTGACCTTGAACGCCGACGGTTCGGTCACCGTCACCGACAACGGGCGCGGCATCCCGGTCGGCATCCACGACGAGGAGGGGGTTTCCGCCGCCGAGGTCATAATGACCCACCTGCACGCCGGCGGGAAATTCAACCAGAACGCCTACAAGGTGTCGGGCGGGTTGCACGGGGTCGGCGTCTCGGTGGTCAACGGACTTTCCTCGCATCTCGACCTGCGTGTCTTTCGCGGCGGATCGGAATGGTTCATACGGTTTCGCGACGGCGTGCCTGAAGCGCCGCTCACCGAAGTTGGGCCGGCCCCGCCCTGGTCTGCTGGGTCGAGCCGCCAAGGACCGGCCACGGGCACCGAGATCACCTTTCTGCCGAGCACCGAGACCTTTACTAAGACCGAGTTCGATTTCACCACGCTCGAGCATCGGCTACGCGAACTCGCCTTTCTGAATAGCGGCGTCACCCTGGTGCTGAACGATGCGCGCGGGGTCGAGCCGAAGAGCGTGACCCTGCATTTCGAGGGCGGTCTCGAGGCCTTCGTCCGCTATCTCGACCGCTCCAAGCAGGCCTTGCATGCTCCGCCGATCGCAATCCGGGGCGAACGCGACGAGATCCTGCTCGAAATCGCAATGGAGTGGACCGACAGCTATCACGAGACCATGCTGTGCTTTACGAACAACATCCCGCAACGCGATGGCGGGACCCACCTCGCCGGCTTTCGCGCGGCCTTGACCCGCAGCGTCAACGCCTACGCCAATGACATCGGCATCGCTAAAAAGGAGAAAGTGGCGCTGACCGGCGAGGACATGCGCGAGGGTCTGACCTGCGTCCTGTCCGTCAAGGTGCCCGACCCAAAATTTTCTTCGCAGACCAAGGACAAGCTCGTCTCATCCGAGGTCCGTCCGGCGATCGAAGGCATCGTCGCCGACAAGCTGACGCAGTGGTTCGAGGAGCATCCGGCCGATGCCAGGAAAATCGTCGCCAAGGTGGTGGAGGCCGCTGCCGCGCGCGAGGCGGCGCGCAAGGCGCGCGACCTGACCCGGCGCAAGGGAGCGCTCGATATCGCCAATCTGCCGGGCAAGCTCGCCGATTGCCAGGAACGCGACCCGGCCAAGAGCGAACTGTTCATCGTCGAGGGCGACAGCGCCGGTGGTTCGGCCAAGCAGGGCCGCGACCGGCGCTTTCAGGCGATCCTGCCGCTGAAGGGCAAGATCCTCAATGTCGAGCGCGCCCGCTTTGACAAGATGCTTGGCTCGGCCGAGATCGGCACCTTGATCGCCGCCCTCGGCACCGGGATCGGCCTTGAGGATTTCGACCCGGACAAGGCGCGCTACCACCGCATCATCATCATGACCGACGCCGATGTCGACGGCAGCCACATTCGCACCCTGCTGCTCACGTTCTTCTTCCGGCAGATGGCGAGCCTGATCGACAAAGGGTTCCTCTACATTGCGCAACCGCCGCTCTACCGGCTGCAGCGCGGCAATCAAAAGGCGGTCTATCTGAAGGACGATCCGGCGCTCGAAGCCTATTGCATCGACGCGGCGTTGCGCGATGCGGTCTTCACTCAATTTGACGGGGTCGAGCGCGCGGCTAACGATTTGCGCGCTTTGCTGGACGAAGCTCGGACTCAGCGCCGCTCGCTCCAGACCTTGGCCGCCAAGGTTGGCGACATCGCGGTGGTCGAGCAGGCGGCAATCGCCGGAGCGTTGTCGGCCTCGCTGCTCGCTGACCCGAACCGCGCGATCGAGGCTGCCCACGGCATCGCCGAGCGCCTGAACCGTCTCGCCCCGGAGCACGAGCGCAGCTGGCAAGGCGAGGTCATCGCCGGAGAAGGGCTGGTTCTAGGCCGCACCCGCCAAGGGGTCAGCGAGCGCCGGCTGATCGACGCGGCCCTACTGCGCAGCGCCGAGGCGCGCCGGCTCGACGCCGACGGCAACGGACTATGCCAGACCTACGACCGCCCGGGCACGCTGGCCGCGCGTGACAAGACCTGGCCTATCGCCGGACCGACTAGCCTGGTCGAAGCGGTCATGGAACTGGGCCGCCGCGGCATCGAGGTGACGCGCTACAAGGGCCTCGGCGAGATGAACCCGGAGCAATTGTGGGAAACAACCCTCGACCCCGAGGTCCGCGCCCTGCTCCAGGTCAAGGTCAGTCACGCCAACTCGGCCGAGGAGACCTTTTCAACCTTGATGGGCGACCTCGTCGAACCGCGCCGCGACTTCATCCAAGCCAACGCCCTGAACGTCGCTAATTTGGATGTATAACCCATCGAGCCTTCGCGGCTCATCTCACCGAGATCCGTCTCTTTAAGGGATTTCGAGCGATGGGTTGGGCGCGGCGCGGCTATTCTGTGCCGAAATCCTCCGGGGTCAGCGCGATCGGGGCGCCGTGCGGGGTGCGCAGCGCAGCTCGGCGCCAGGCAGTGCGGTAGCGGGCGAGAGCGGCCGGGTCGGCCGCGGCTTTTTCGGCGACTAGGCGTTCAAGTGCGGCGAGCCAGTGCCGGTAATAGGTGTCGCCCGCATCGGGATCGCCCTCAGCCTGGGCGCGCTTAATTTCGTCGGCGAGGGTTGCGGCCCATTCGGGCCAGGTGAAGAGCCCGCGCTCGTGCAATGCCAAGGCCATGGCGCAGGCGTGAGCTTCCCATGGCTCGCGAAACACCGGGCCGTCGGGATTGCGGGGGATGCCCGGGACCGCCTCGGCGACGCGGTCGATCGCGCTCATGCCGGCAAGAGATAAGGCTCGAACGCCTCGATCGACACCTTGATCGACGGATCGGCGTCCTCGCCCCACAATTCGCGCGCTGAAAAAACCACCGTGTAAAGCCATTGCGGATTATCGCCGGCGCCGAGCGCGGCCGTATCGGGAAAGACGTGGCAGCCGCGAACCGCCTCGACCATGCCGGTCTTGCTGCGGGCATAGCGCGGCAGGCGGGTATGGGTTGCGGTGTTGATGTTTTTGGTGCGCACCCGCTCACCTTCCTTGAAGCGCGCGGGTCGGGGCGCGGGCCGCTCGAAATTCATCAACGGCGGATGCTCGGCGTCGGACGCGTTCAGCTTGCGGTTCAGCCCGATCCCGGGCCGCAAGGAATGGCCGGCAGCGATCTCGTCCTCGCCGATAAGGCCGTGTCTGACGACACGACGCTCCAACCCGAGAAACCAGCGCCGGTAATAGGATGATCCGAGATAATCGAGCGGTGGCAATGCCTCGAGCGACGCGCGCACGCCGTCGATCGTCCATAACCCGACATAGCCAATGGCGCGCTGCAGGGCGAGGACCCGCCCCTCCCATTTCTCGTGGAACGGCGGCTCGTTGGGCTCTGGCTCGACCCGGCCAAAGCCGTGCATGCCGCCCATATCGTGGATCGAGTTGGTCATCGCGCACCTTCTGGGGGCGACTCAGGCAGGCCGGTGCCGACCATGCTGTCGCGCGTGACCAAGGTGGCGAGCCGTTCCTCGCTCCAGCCTTCAGTGCCCGCGGGGCGCATCGGCAGCACGAGAAACCGCGTCTCGGCCGTCGAATCCCAGATCCGGATTTCGGTCTTGGGCGGCAACGTCACGCCGAAATCGGCGAGCACACCCCTGGGGTCGATGACCGCACGCGAGCGGTAAGGAGCCGATTTGTACCAGACCGGCGGCAGCCCCAGCACCGACCACGGATAACAGGAGCACAAGGTGCAGACGACGAGGTTGTGAGTGTCAGGTGTATTCTCGACCGCGATCAGATGGCTGGCTACGGGGTCCAAATTTCCCAGTGAATTGGCCGCCTCGGTCGCGTCGGCCAAGAGCCGGCGTTTGAATTCGGGATCGATCCAGGCGCGAGCGACGATCCGGGCACCGTTATGTGGCCCGATCCGGGTTTCGAACGCCTCAACGATCTGATCGAGCGCCGCCGGATCGACATAGCCCTTCTCGGTCAGGATGGTTTCCAGCGCCCGCACGCGCACATCCATCTCGGACAATTCCGAGCCCTGCGCGTGGTCATGGGAATGGGCATGGTCGTCCGGCATCGCGGTGGTCCTCGATCGTCCTCGCGACCAGCATAGCACATGGCGGTTGGGGCTCGCGCCTCTGTCGTGGGGCAAGGCCCGTTCGCCCCTTCGACCAGGGCGAAATTCCCGTGGAAACGGGAAAATAACCGCGAATTTTTCGCCGCAGGCCGCGTTTCGACATTAATAATACAAATATATCAATTGTTTGATGGAAACACCTGGTCAACTAACCTGGAATTTCAGCGCCGATAAACGGGAACTGATTCCGCCGAACCGGGAATTATCTGCGAATTGAGAAAATTGCCGCAGCATCGGCCCGCACCGGCCCAAAAATCGATCGAGAACGCACCCGCAACCACCAGCGGAGCTCTTATCCGATCAAGCCGCCTTTTTTGAGGCGGTCGCGCCACGCGCCTTCAGCCACGCGTTGATGTGATAACTTTTGGCGCTTTCTTTGGACGTGGGACGCGACGGTTTCCGCGAGCCCCCGAGGCGGCGTCAGCGCGGGTCTCAGCATCCCTCACTGGGCGAAAGGCGATGAACGGCAATTGAGCGGCGAGCCGATGGCGATGTTGATCGGAGCCGTCATAGCGCCAACCGAGCAGCCGGCTCAGCACCGCGCGGATGATCGGGGCCATGAAGCGGTTGCGCCGTTCGTAGCCCGCCAGCGCGCTGACCGCCTCTTCCATGCCGAGGATGCGAAACCGGGCAGTGAAATGCCGTGATCCGATGACCACTTCCGGGTTTGGCATCTCCTCGATGTTGCGCAGCCAGTCGGCGTTGCAACCGAAGGCGCTGAGCACGACCGCCTCCGGACCCTCCCGTCGATACTCGACGATTTCCAGAACGGTGCGGCGGTGCCGCCCGGTCCGACGCCCAACATGGATCAGCAGCAAAAACCGGTGTCCAAGCAGCCAGCCGCATCGCCACCGGTAGAGAAACACCGGAGCTCCGAACAACCAACGCAAAGTCCCACTCAATCGCCTCGCGGCCATCATTGATCCGTTGCAGCCGCCTCGCTATCCTGGGACCTGATGTATCTGTGGAGAGCACAGAGTTCAAAGCCCTGCCGATCGAACCTCGGCAGATGCAAATAGACGACCGAACTCGCGCCGCGTCATGAAGGCGTTGACCCGAAGTCTACTCCCGCTGAGCGCGGCAATCCGGGTGGGTGAGGGTCGAGAAGAGGTGTCTGGTCCGAAAGGATGTATCGCATTCTTGTTTATCACGGCACCAATTCGCTTTTAATGGCTTTAGGAGATAGCCGTCCGGTTTACCGACCCTCTACTTTGTTGCGTTGAGGTAGTGGCCGCGGCTGTCATAGACCCATATTTTTCGGGCTTTTTATCACTCTGCGCGAACGTCACACATCCCAGGGGTTGCCAAACCCTAGGTGGCGTCATAGATAGCTGTCGCCCGATCGATGTGGGCTTGACCGCATGCGAGCGGGGAAAGGCGTTGACGATGTCAAGCGTGATATCGATGGCTTCGCCGAGCTTAACAGCAAGGCGCGCCAGGTAGATCGCTATCGGCACGGCACACGCTCCTCCAACTAGGAGAGTATAGCTGACTTCGTTGCATGCGGAGCAGTCGCACCAGCGACTAGTAATTGGAGTTGTCATCCGGGAGGGACGAGATGGGTGGACGCGTACCCTTGCCCTCCCGGATTTGCTAACCAGTCACAGTAGATGAAACGGGACGGCTGGTACGCCTCGCGATCGTATCCGCATTTTGACCTTCCGCTTAAGTTCGATGAAGCGAGAGCGTACGTTACCGATCCCGAGTGCATTCGGCGGCACGGCTTTCATCCGTTTCTCGGCTTCGACATCGTGCGGCGCCGCTACCGAGCGGATACGAGCGGGGTCACGATCTCGCAGAAAAGCCGCCCGATCGGCGTCACCGCCCATATCGATGGATACATATTCGCTTACTACGCCAAGATCCTTGGCACGCACTATGAAGCCCTTCTTGCGGCCGAGAAGCTAGGGAGTTGCGTTCTTGCGTATCGTTCGGGATTAGGGTCGAACATCGAATTTGCTAAGGCGGCTTTTGACGAAATAGAGCGTCGCGATCAGTGCGTCGTTATCGCCTTTGATCTTGATAGCTTTTTTGATTCGATTGACCATGCAGCTCTGAAGCGACAATGGGCTCGCCTACTCAGCGTGGATAGGTTGCCGGCTGACCATTACGGCGTCTTCAGTGCAATCACGCGGTATTCGGAGGTAAACCTGAAAGAATGCCGCTCGCGCTTGGGGATCGGACGGAACCAACGAACGCCACGGCCCATATGTTCGCCATTGGTATTTCGAAACATCATTCGAAAAAATTCCGACGGTCTCCCCAATCTGGTGGTTAGAAATACCAAAATACACGGAATACCACAAGGATCACAAATCTCAGCTCTGCTGTCTAACGTCTATATGCTCCCCTTCGACAGCGAGATGAACCGCTTGGCGGTTACGATCGGCGGCTATTACCGGCGTTACTCCGATGACATTCTTTGGATCTGCCACCGCGAGCATGCCGCACAAGTGGAAGACGGGCTGAAGACCAGCCTCAGAAAGCTTGGTGATCAGACAAAGATTAACGAGAGCAAGACAGAGCGCTCGATTTTTCGACGTAACTCCTTAGGCTATCTCGAATGTGACCGGCCGATTCAATATCTCGGGTTCACGTTCGATGGCAACAACTCGAGAATACGATCACAAACTCTCTCCAGGTTCTGGAGAAACGTGATCTATGCCACGCGCGCAGCGAGGCGGTCGGCCGCCAGGTCGGCGGCAGCGCCCGGAATCATCTATAAGAGAAAGATTTATCGCCTTTTTACTCACCTTGGCCGAAGGAATCTTCTCGCTTATGCGAAGCGCTCAGAGGCTCTGATGCACACGGGAGCGATTCGCGCTCAGGTCCGACGACATTTCCCACGGGTAGCGAGAGAGTTGCATATCGGATCGCCCCACCTTGGACCTAATAGGACCGCTCCTGACCGAGCAAATCGAGATTAGTCGCGCAACCAAAGGGGGCAACGAGCCAATTCAGGGCCACGGCAATAACGTCGCGTCCAATTGCCGCGGGGTGAACTCAACTCACAGCAACATTACTCGGCGGCTTGGGCGACAGCGGTGGGGCTGCGCCAGGGGGCGAGATCGGCCCAGCTGTCGGCTTCCATGAACTCGGCCCAGCGGCGGTAGAGGTTGCGCAGATTGTGCTCGCTCGAATTGGCCTGGGTCAGATCAACGACGGTCCCCGGCAGCCGGAACCCCTCCCACCCGTAATTCTCGACCTCGGTGCCCAGGCCTTGCTGGTAATTGTAGGGGAAACGGCGGGCTATCACCCCTCGGCTGGCGGCGTGGGCGTAGTTCCAGTTCTCCATGTCGTCCTGCTCGGTCATGCCGGCGGGACCGGAATAGCGGATGTAATAGTCGCGCAGGAAATCCTTGACCTCCTGCGGGGCCGCCTTATCGACCAGAAACCAGCGCCACACCTCGGTCTCGTGCGGCCCGCGCGGGTGCCACACGGCGATCGTGCGCGGCTGGCGGGCGAGAAAGGCCATGCTCGGGAACACCTCGCCGACCAACGTGATCAGGCGCCCCCAGTCGCCGCGCTGCTGCTGGCGCGCCGCCTCGCATTCGCGGAAATAATCGGCGACGACCGAGGAGTGCTGGTAGCCAGGGGGCAGCGACACGGTCTGCGGCAACAGGTAGCCGGTTGTCTGATGCCCGCGATCCGGGACGGCGATGTGCAGCTTGCGCGCGAGGTTCAACTCCGGCATGTCGCGCCGCCCGCTGCCGGAGGGGCCGACCCCGACGAGGTCGACCGAGCGGTGGCTGATGTTGTGGTAGCTGTCGCCGCTGAAATTCTCGGCCGGGAATTTCCAGTTGCACGGCACCCGCCATTTCTGGATGCCGCCTAATATTTCGGCGCCGGCGTCGCGGCCGTCCCAGCCGTCGAAGGTCTGGGCGAGATAAGGCGCGAAATCGCCGAGATATTCGGTGAAGGACGGCGCCGCCGGGTCCCAATTGGCCCAGATCCCGCCCTTGTAGTTGGCGAGCTGTGCCACCTCGACCAGACCCCATTGCGAGCGGTCGAGGGTCGAATGGTAGGCCTCGCGGAAATAGGGGACGCCGACCAGCCTCCCGTCGGTACCGTAGCTCCAGCCGTGATAGGGGCAGGTGAAGACCGGCGTGTTGCCCTCGTCGTAGCGGCACACCTTCATGCCGCGATGCCGGCACGAATTCAGGAACACATGGATTTGGCTGGCGCGGTCGCGGCACAGGATGACCGACTCCTCGCCCATGCCCGAGACGAAGAAATCGCCGGGGTTCGGGATTTGGCTTTCATGGCCGACAAACAGCCAGGCGCGGGCAAAGACGCGCTCCAATTCCTCCCGGTAGATCTCCTCGTTGACGAAGATCTCGCGGCTGATCTGTCCTGTGCCCAGATCGACGAGACCCGGCCGATACCCTTGCGTGCGCGCCGTCATCATGACCGCCCTCCTCGTCTCGGATCATCCGCTTGGTAGCTTACCGCATTCTGCCCGGTCTGCGAGCGCAGCTCGTGGCCGCCCATCGCTTCGAGGATGCGCGCGGCGATCGGAAAACCGTCCTGTCCCCAGCCCTGGGCCTGGGCACGGTGGAAGACGTCGTGCGCGAGGAGACCGAGATTTCCGGGTGCGGCGACCTCACGCGCTAGCTCGCAGGCCAAATGCAGATCCTTGGCGACGATGTCGAGGGTACCGCCGGCGGTGAAGGCGCCGGATAGCACCGAGCGCGGGACGTTGTCGAAGGTTCGGCTGGCCCCGGCGCTGAACGGTACGATCTGGGCCAGCACACCGGGATCGACGCCGGCCTTGGCGCCGATCAGCAGCCCTTCGAGCGCGGCGACAAAGTTGGTGTAGCCAAGGTATTGGGTGACAAGCTTGGCGATGCAGCCAGCGCCTGTATCGCCGACATAGAAGATGTTGCGAGCGATCGCTTCGAACAGCGGCTTATATTTGGCGAAAACCGTTTCGTCGCCGCCGACCATGACCGTCATCCCCGGCGGGCGCCCGCTGACCGGCGCATCGAGCATGTCGACCCCCTTGGCGCGGCAGGCCTCGGCCACCCGGCGCGCCACTGCGGGAGCGTTGGTCGTCAGATCGATGTAGACGCCGCCGGCGCGCAACCCGGCCAGGATTCCGGTCGCCGGATCGAGCACGGCTGGCTCCATTTGGTCGGGGCCAGGCAACGAGGTGAACACGACTTCACTGCGTTCGGCCACCGCGCGGGGATGGGCGGCGACGGCCGCGCCCCGCTTGGCAAGCTCGGCTGTTGCTTCGGGCCGGACATCGTAGACGCTCAGCTGATGGCCGGCGTCGACCAGACAGCCCGCGATCGGCGTCCCCATCGTGCCGGTGCCAACAAATCCCAGCTGCATCGAATGATCCCCTTATTTCTGGCCGTCCAGGCTATTCTGTGCCCACAAGCCCACCAGGGGGAAGAGCATGCAGATTGGCTTCAACCTGCCGATCAGCGGCCCGATGTCGGCGCCGGAGATCGTGACCCGCATCGCGCAAGAGGGAGAGGCGATGGGCTACGACTACCTGACCCTGACCGACCACATTCTGCTGCCGAACCTCAAGGTGCCGGGCTATCCCTATTCGGAGAGCGGCGAATTCTTTACCGAAGGGCCGCAGAACCGGCACGACCAATTGACGGCGGCGGCCTATATCGCCGCCAAGACACGGCACATCCGGCTGGTGCTCGCGGTCATGGTGGTTCCCTATCGGCCGGCCGTGCTGGCCGCGAAGATGCTCGCGACGATCGACGTATTGTCGGCTGGCCGGCTTACCGTCGGCATCGGCGCCGGCTGGCTCGAGGCGGAATTCGACGCGGTGGCGGTGACCCCTTTTGCCGCGCGCGGCGTGGTCACCGACGAATACATCCGCGCTTTTCGGACTCTGTGGTCCGAGGAAGCACCGCGCTTCGACGGCAATTGGGTCAAGTTCGACGAAGTCCTGTTCGAACCCAAACCGGCGCAAAAACCATACCCGCCGATCTGGGTCGGCGGCGAAAGCGGGCCGGCACTGCGCCGCGCCGCGCGACTTGGCGACGCCTGGTACCCGATCGGCAGCAACAACAAGCATCTGCTCGACACTCTGCCGCGCTACCGGGCCGGCGTCGAAAGGCTGCGCCTATTTGCGCAGCAGGCCGGCCGCGACCCGGCCAAGGTCGCGCTGACCTATCGGGTCAAGAGGTATGGCGAGGCGCTGCCCGACAAGGCGTCGGACGGTGAGCGCCGGCTGTTTTCCGGCAGCACAGTCGACATCGTCGGCGATTTTCGGGCATTGCAGGACCTCGGCGTCAGCGCCGTCGACATCGATTTCGAGCGCCCCGACCCAGACGCCTCGCTCGCGGAAATGCGCCGCTTCAAGGAAACCGTGCTAGCCCGCCTTTAGTCTAGCAGGCTCGATTACATCTGCTCGTTTGGCTTCGGAATCGTCTGAAATATAAAAGTCCGTTCGACGGACGCGAGCCCCGGCGGGCCCAGATTTCAGTGCGCCTCGCGCGCCGCGAGGGCCGGCTCTTCGATCGTCTCGATATCGGCGTCGCTGTCGCCGTCAAGGACGGCGCGTAGTCGGCGATTGTCGAGTTCGCCCATCCATTTTGCGATCACCACGGTCGCGAAGATGTTGCTGAACAAATTGGTGACGGCGCGGATTTCGGACATGAAGCGCTCGACCCCGAGCAACAAGGCCAGACCGCCGACCGGCAGAATCCCCAACGCCGGCATCGTCGCCGCCAATGCCACGAACCCGGCCCCGGCTACTCCCGCCGCACCCTTCGAGGTGAACAGCATGACAAATATCATTGTCAGCTGCTGGCCGAAGCTCAGATGAATATCCGTCGCCTGCGAGATGAACAGCACCGCCATCGTCATGTAGATCGCGGTGCCGTCAGTGTTGAACGAGAACCCGGTCGGCAAGACCAACCCGACCACTTCCTGCGAGCAGCCCATCCGCTCGAGCTTGACCATCGAGCGCGGGATCATCGCCTCGCCCGAGGTGGCGCTGAAGGCGATCAGCAGTTCGTCCTTGAAATAGCGCAGGATCTTCAGCACGCGCAGGCCGAACAGCCGGGCGATCAGCCCGAACCCGACCAACACGAACAGAATCGAGGTCACGTAGACGCCCGCCAGCAGCTGCCCGAGGCTGGTCAGCGCATGAAAGCCGAACTTGCCGACGGTGAACGCCATCGCTCCGAAGGCGGCGAGCGGCGCCACATACATTACGATTCTTACAATGCCGAACAGCGCGTGGGTGAAATCATCGATCAGCGACACCAGCCGCTCGGCGCGCGCCCCCATGTGGCAAAGGGCAAAACCGAACAGCACGCCCATCACCAGCACCGGCAGGATCTCACCCTCGGCGACGGCGCCCACCATGTTGTGCGGGATCATCTTCATCAACAACTCGACGATGGTCAGCGATTTGGCGCCGGCGACGTAGCCCGAGATCGCCTTGTCATCGAGCGTGGCGGGGTTGATGTGCAGACCGGCGCCCGGCTGCAGCAGATTGCCGACCGCAAGCCCGATGAACAGCGCCAGGGTCGAGACCACCTCGAAATAGATGAGCGCGCGCAATCCGACGATTCCGACCCGGCGCATGTCGCCCATCTTGGCAATCCCGACGGCGACGGTGGCAAAGATGATCGGCGGCACGACTGCCCGGATCAACGTGATGAACCCGTCGCTGAACGGCTTCATCTTGACCCCGAGGCTCGGATAGAAATGCCCGAGCAGGATGCCCGCGGCGATCGCGATCAGCACCTGGACATAAAGCCTGCGCAAGAGCGGGCGGCGCGGCGTCGGCCCCGGCGTGGCCAAAGTGCGACGCAAGGCTCTCGTATCCACCATCTTACCCCCTCCTTCTCGCCGTCCCGTTCCCAGCCACCTCGTTCACTCCTCGAGCCAGACGTCCGTCAGATCCTGTCCGATGAAATGGCTCGGGGTGATGCTCCAGCCCTTGAGCTTTGCCGAGGTAACGACGATGCGGTTCCACCATAAGAGCGGCACGGTGTAGGCCTCGGTCAGCGCGTGCCGCTCGAAATCGCGGACCATTCGGGCGCGCTGTTGTGGGTCGCTGGTCACCGCCTGGCCGATATAGAGGGCGTCGAGAAAGCGGTCGGTCGAGCCGGAATTGTTGACCGGCGACAAATCGTGCGAGACGTATTTCGTCAGCTGGATCGTCGGGTCGTCATAGAAATCGCCGGAGAAATCGAGCGCCACGTCGAAATCGCCGGCATCGACTTCCTTTTGCCAGTCGAAGATCCCCAATTTTTTTTCGGTCGTCGCGACCCCGATCTGGCGCCAGCTGTCCGCCAACAGATCGGCGCCGGCGTAATGCGGCATCGGGATGTCGCGGACGAGGAGGGTGAGTTTCAGATCGCGCACCCCGGCCTCGGCGAGCAGCCGTCGAGCCTCGGTCCGCGCGGCGGCGATATCGCGCCCGAAGCCGGGCAGGCCGACCAGCTCGGCTTCGGGTGTCGCCATGCTCGATCCCGGGCGCATGACGCCGCCGACATATTTAAGAAAGGTGGTCTTCTGCAGCTTTTCGGCAGCGCCCCAGCGGTCGACCGCGAGCGACAGCGCGCGCCGCACCCGCGCGTCGTCGAAGGGCGGGCGCTTGGTGTTGAAGACAACCGAAAGATTGGCCAGCCACGGGCTCTCGCCGACCGTCACGCGATCACCCAGTCGCGGTGACCAGCTCGTCGCGCTGCGGCGGCGTGACGCCACGGAACTCGGCGGCGATCCGGCCGCTTTTGTAGGCCGCCATGACCGCGGGGCCGGTGATGAAATCGGCCTGAAAGCCGTCGAGATAAGGTTTGCCTGGCTGAAAATACCGGTCGAAGCGCTTGCCGCGCCAATACTGTCCTTTGACGTGCTCGACGAAAACGAACGCCCCGCTGCCGAGTATGTGGGTCTTGGGAAACTGGGGATCCTGAGTGAGCTTCGCGGCGCTGTAGATACAGTTCCATGGCGATGCGAAATTCGCCAGCATCGCCGCATCCGGCCATAGCAAGTGAAAGACTACGGTCAGCGCGTCAGGCGTATCGATGCTCGATATTGCCGCGTAATCGACGCGGCGCGCCGAGACCACGCCTGGCGGCGGATGAATTAAGCGCTGGTAGCTCGCCTTGACATCGGCCGAGGTCAGCGGCGATCCGTCATGGAACAAAACGTTCGGCCACAGCTTAAAGGTGTACGTCATCCGGTCGGGCGATACGCTCCACGACTGGGCCAAGTCGCCAACGATTCGCGGATAGTCGGCCGCGTCGAATTTGAGTAGGGTCGAGTAATGCGGCGCTATCGGATGCAAAAAGGCGAAGGACGTGTTGGCATAGCAGTCGTAGTTATTTGGCTCGACCAGCACCGCAAATTCGAGGATGCCGCCATGTTTCGGGGTAGGCTGGGCGTAGGCGCCGCGGCAAATCAAAGCAAGGACGAGCATCACCGCCACGAAGGCCGCCGGTCGCCGTGCTGCGCGTGTCAAGGCACACCGCGCATAAATCGTGCCGCGCGCCTCTATCACCACCTGCCGCTCCTAGGCTAAATTGAGATCGGAACCGCGCCGCTTGTTTACTGCGCCTTGCCTTTTTGCCACTGCTGGAACTGACCGAAACAGCTCGTCCTTTTGCTGCTGGGTTAGCGGGGCTCCACCTGACGCCTGCTGCCGTTCGTCGATAAAACGGGCAAAGATCGACTTCAAATCCTGCTCGTTGGGCGTAGTCGCGACTTGCGCGTTGCTCTGTAGCCACGCGGCCGCCGGCGGAAAGCGCCGCCAGCCCGGGAGTTCGGCCGCGATATTGACCTCGCGCCATTTCGGGTGATGGCCGGGCGTGAGCAGCGACTGAAACCCGGTGAAGAACGCATCGACGAAATTTACCACGTTGCGATAGCGGTCGGATAACGGCTGCAGGTTTGCCGCTGCCAGCACCGCACCGACGGCGATCGTATCGACGGGTTGGTTATATTGGATCAGCGCCGGATAATCGTCGGCCGTCAGGCGGGCCGGCACGTAGGCCGCAGTGACCGCCGGATTGAGCGGAATGGCCAGAAAATGCAGGCCGTTCGCGCTGATCAGGTCGCTGAAGATCGGCGCCGGCTTCCCCGCGACAAAAGCCATAGCGGCGATCTCCCCGCGCTGCAGTTTTTCGAGAGCAACCTGCTGATCATCATTCGTGACGACGATCGGAACATTGAGCAGGCTGAACAGGCGGGCCGCCGTGATCTCGGTGCCGGCGCCACGCAGGTCGACGTTGACTTTTTGGTTGGCGAGGTCGGCGACAGTCTTGATGTCGCGCCGCGCCAGCAAATGGAATTCCTCGTTATAAAGCTTGGCGATGTAAGTGATGCGGTTCTCTAGACCGGGAAAGACGTTTGGCTGCCGGGCGTAGTTGAGGACGTCGTCCTGCAGAATGGCCAAGTCGATGCCATGCAGTAGATCGAGGTCGGAAATGTTTTGCAACGCGCCCTTGCCGACAACCGGCAAGACCCGCCGGGTGGCGCCGTCGTCGATGACATTGGCGAGGTCCTCGGCGATGCGGACCGAGATCCCGGCGCCGCGGCCGGTCTCGAGCTCGACAACGCCGCGGTTGACCGCAACTTCGGGCGGCGGCGGCGCGATGTAGCGCGCCGCACCCGCAAACGGGCCGCAACAGAACAGTACGGCGATAAATCCGGCTACAAGGATCTTTTTGGTCACGGCGCCTGCCATCTTACTTTGTCTCAAGGTTGTTCAGATGAGGTTGGGCTTCGCTCGCGCCGAGCCCGAGGGCCCGATGGTACCACGAACGCGCCTTTGCCGGATCGCCGCGTAGGTTGCGCAAACCGGCGCTGGCGAGAAAAGTCGGATCGAATGTGGCACCCATCCGAATCGCTGCCTGCCCGTCACCGGCATCAGCAGCCCGTTCGTAAAATAGCCGCGCCGAGGCGATGTCGCCGGAGCGCAGGAATTCGTCACCCCGGGCCAACAGTTCGGCAAGCTGTCGATCGGGCAGACGCAGAGCTGCGGGGATCTGCGCACCCGTCTTGGTCGGCACGCCCGCCAACGCCCTCTGCGCTGAGTCCGGCGTTGCCGGCGCGACGACGGGACGCAATGGCCGCGCCGTTATCGCAATCGCGGTCGAGGCCTTGGACGCCCCGAGCGCAGCGGCCGCACCGCGCGGCAAATCGCGCTGCGGCGGGGTTCCGGCATCGCTGACGCGCCCGCCAACCAGACGGACAGAGACCATCGCATCGGCGGATTGCCGCACCAGAAAGAAGGCGATGCCGAAGAACACTCCGACCGTCGCCGCGGCAAGAAGAGCGATCGAGACGAGGTAGAGAGAGCCGCCAATCGAAAATCCGAGGCCGCGGCGCGGCGCCCTCAATATCGACGGCGCGACTGCAGCGATCAGCGCGGGCCGCAAACTTTCGCTTGCTGCATAAACAGGAATTGTCGGCATGTTGGCGTAGAAATCCCCCAAAACCTCTGATTTACCTTCCGCCAGTTGCAATCGTATCTCCGCTATCGCACGAAAGGTGGTTGTCCGGGATCGGCCTTTCCGACCACAACCCGATTAGAGGGAAACAAAGGCCGTACGGAAGTGTCATTGTTTCGTCATCGATGGGCCCCGGTCAAGCCTTGAGATAGTTTGATTAAATTTACCATAATTTTTCGAACGAAACTTGGTTAAGACTTCGTCTGGGCTTTGATCGGCGCCATTGGAGGCTTTCAACGTAAGCCTTTCCTTTTGATCTCAAACAGGGTGGGCGGGGTTGGCTCCGCCGTGGAACCCGTCGGAAGGGACATGTTGGTTTGCGGCGACGGATGCCCTTGCCGGACCGTTGACCGAATCCGAGCACCGCACACGGCTGCGCCGCGCAGTCGGCACGACGATCGCCTTGTTGCCGAAACAGCAGCTCTGAAATTGCTATGATAATATCGTACTTCCAGTGCCGATGCCGTCCTACCCCAGGGCGGGTTTTGCACGGATCAAACGGAAGATGGCCGGAGAAATAGCTGATATTTCGCTGCAAAATTTCGAGCGCCGCCTGCGGCAATTGGAAGAGGCGCGGGCCGCCGCACCCATGCAATACCGCTGACCACGCCCAACGATAGACCATCGCAAACCGAGCGGCTGCACCAGGAAACCGCCCTTTAATTTCTGCGTCATATACTCTGATATGTGATTTCGACGGCTTTGTTCTTGGCGTTCAACGTGGGCTCGGCGGCATTGCCGGCAGCGGCGACCGTGCCGGGGGCGACAGTCGCGGTGTGCTTTGCGCCGGAGGAGGATTGCGCCGCTTTCGCGGTCGGGGCGATCGACCGGGCGCGACGGCAGATCCTGGTCAGCGCCTACAATCTGACCACCGGCTCGGGCATCGTCGAGGCGCTGGTCCGCGCCCGCGAGCGCGGCGTCGACGTCCGCCTGATCGCCGACAAGCGCACGCCATGCGAGCGCAACCCCGGCATCGACGCGCTGGCGCAAGCCGGGACCCCGATCTGGATCGACCACGCGGTGCCGATCGCTCATGCCAAGATCATGGTGATCGACGGCGCCCTAACGCTAATGGGCTCCTACAACTGGACCCGCAATGCGGCGCGGAACTCCGAAGATTTGAACCTTGTGTCGTCGCGCGCGCTTGCCACCGCCTACGCCGAACAATGGCTCAATCGCCTCGCTGTCTCGGTGCCGTTTTCCAGCCGCGAGGATTGGTGCCGGCCCCGCCGCGGGCGCAATTCGCTGGACGGGGGCGGCTGAAGCTCTGAAACTAAAGCCCTGCTCGGCTCAATCGAATGGGGGCGCCGAATGTTCGACCTGATTGTTTCCGGGGGATTGGCGGTCATGCCGGCCGCCACCGAGGCCGCCGATATCGGCGTCTCCGGCGGCAAGATCGCGGCCATTGGCGCTCCTGGCAGCCTCGCCGCTGCCGGTGCTGCGCGCACCGTCGACGCCAACGGCCAGTTCGTCATTCCGGGCGGGGTCGACCCGCACATCCATTGCAGCTCACCGATCCCGTTTCCCGGCCGCAACGAGGACATGCTGAGCGCGCCGCCGGAACAGGTCAGCCGCGCCGCCCTCCATGGCGGCACAACCACCTTGCTCGATTTCGCTCCGTGCCCGCCCGATCAGGCGTTGCAGCAATCCATCGAGATGCGCCAGCGCGAATGGGCCGGCGCCTGCTATTGCGACTACGGGTTTCATCTGCTGCTGCATGGCAAGCTGTCACAGGGCGTGCTAGGCGCGTTGCCGGAAGCGATCCAGAGCGGTCATGCCTCGGTCAAGATGTTCACCACGGATATCCGGCCGAACCGGCTGGGCCGGATGGTTCAGTTCGGCGACATCTGGGAGGTGCTGAAGACTTCTCGCGTGCGCAAGGCGGCATTGCCGCGATTCACGCCGAAGACAACGACATCGTCATGCACATGTACGAAAAGCTGATCCGCGAAGACCGGGTCGGCTTTGAGAATATGGCCGAGGTGCACAACACCCTCAGTGAAGACCTGTCGTTCAACCGCGTGATTCGGCTGGCCGAGAATGTTGCCGGGGCGGCGCTCTATATGGTCCACGTTTCGGCCGCGACCGGCGCCGCGGCGATCGCCGGTTCACGGGCGCGAGGCTTCCCGATTTATGGCGAAACTCTGCACCAATACCTGCTCTACACCGCCGAGGACTACAAACGGCCGGGTGGGCAGATGTTCCACACCTATCCGTCGCTCAAATTCGCCAAGGACCAGCAGGCGCTGTGGGCGGCGACCGATCATGGCGCGATCCAGGCGATCGCCACCGACGAGGTATGCTGCCCGCTTCAGGTCAAGCTCCAGGGCCGGCGGATCGACGATACCACCGGCGGCAATTCCGGGGTCGAGCCGCGGCTGTCCTTGATGTACACGCACATGGTCGAAAAGCGCGGCTACAGCCTCGCCGATTTTGTCGGCCTCGTCGCGGCGAACGCGGCGCGGATCATGGGCCTCTACCCGCGGAAAGGGGCGCTGGCGATCGGCTCGGATGCCGATATCGTATTGCTCGATCCGCGCGCCCGGCGGGTGATCCGCAAAGAGGATCTGCACGAGACTGACTACACCCCCTGGGAGGGGCACGAGGTCGCCGCCTGGCCGAGCATGACGATCCTGCGCGGCAAGGTCGTGGTCGACAACGGCCGTTTTCTTGCGGTACCGAGCGACGGACAGTTTCTGCCGCGCAAAATTGCCGACGAAATCCGCTCGCGCCCTGCGCTTTGACTTCTAGACCCGAGCGATAACCCGGATGCCGATCACTCACCGCCCTCGTCGTCGTACTATCCCCGAAGCCTCCCGTGAACGCGCCGGGCCGAGCGGGGTCGGGTCAGTAGCGCGGCTTGGCCGGGCGCGGTGGCGCGTCTCGGTAGATCTGTAACCGGGTGACCCGCAAGCCGGCGACGCCATGGGCCTCGATCGCTTGCTGCCAGGCACGGAACTCTTCCACCGACAGCTGGTAGCGCCGGCAGGCCTCGTCGAGGCTCAGGGCGCCGCAGCGCACGGCGTTGACGATGACCGCTTTGCGCCGCGCGACCCACCGCTTAGTATCCGGCGCCGGCAAAGTATTTTCGCCCGGCAAATCACGATCCGTTTCGTGCTGGTCCATGGAGGCAGATTAGACGCCGACGAATTAAAAAATCCCTACAGGAAGTCGCCGACAGCCCTCCAACGACTACCAATGCTTGATCAAGTCGAGAAATTGATGGCGGGCGAGTTGCGAAGGCGGATCCGACCAGTGGTCTGCCGTGACGGCAAATCCCGCGTGCTACCGCTTCGCGATGGTCGGGTGCACATTCACTGGGCAACCCAGTCGCGCGGGGCGTTGCGCGATGCCGTTGAAACGCCTGCGGAATCAATATCCTCCATGCGATTCTCGCGCTTGAAGCGGGACAGCGCGATTCATATACTCCGCCGCTTCGTTTACGGAGGTTCGGGGATACCGATGCGTCCGTCGCTGCCACCAGATTATCGTCCGTCCGACGACGAGGAGTTTATGAGCCCGCTGCAGGTCGAATATTTTCGACAGAAGCTGTTGCTGTGGCGGGCTGCGCTGTTGGCCGAGACGTCCGACACACTGCAGCACCTGAAGGAGGAGAGCCTGCTGAAGCCGGATCTAACCGACCGCGCATCGCTGGAAGCTGAACGCGCGATCGAGCTGCGCACCCGCGCCCGCGAACGCAAACTGATCTCGAAGATCGATGCAGCGCTCGACCGGATCGACCACGGCACCTACGGCTATTGCGAGGAGACCGACGAACCGATCGGCATTCGCCGTCTCGAAGCCCGGCCGATCGCCACCCTCAGTATCGAGGCGCAGGAACGCCACGAGCGTATGGAGCGGACCCACCGCGACGACTGATGGCTCGACCCGGCGATCCCGAAGGGAACGGGCCGCAGTCGGGTTCTGCAATTGTTGCTGGAATGTTCACTAAACGTTGCATATCATCGTTTATCTGTGATAGTGTGGGGCCCTTGAGCAATCGCTAAGGGCGAAAATTATGCCGGGCGAGATTGAAACGGCGCGGGCCGGGCAAAAGTCTCGCGAATTGGCTGGTTGCGTCGAACATCGCGAATTTTCCGAGCCTTCTCTCAGGCTTATCGGCCGGATCCGAGGGGCCGCACGGACGATCCCGATCATCGCGGTTGGCGTATCTGTTCTGGCTACTCTCTGTCTCGTCCAAATTCTCGCCGGCTCTGCGGTCCACGCGACGGCTCTCGTGGCGATCGGCCTGGCCGCGCTCGGAGCTGTTGGCTTTGCCGGACTGAGGGCACATACCGCGCTCGCGGCCCGGCTCGATATTCTCGCCGCAGCGCTCGATGCCGTGCCTGAAGCGCAGCTCGTCGTCGCCGCGGACGGGCGCGCCGTCTTTGCCAATGTCGCCTTTCACCGATTTTTCCCCGACAAGAGCGAAGCCACGCTCGATCACATTGAGCGGCTCTTCGCCACCGATCCGCAAGCCGTGGCTTGCGACGGGGATGCGGGAGGCTTCCGATGGTCGGCGGCTCAGCTCGCCGGACGACCGGGATATCGCTTATGGAGCCTGCGCGCCGTCAGCGACTTCGAACCAAAGCGAGGCGCCGCTGGGCGACGAGCGTCTCGACGCTGCGGCGCCCGTTTCGCGCGAACTCTTTCAGCAGCTATTCGCCAATGCGCCGGTTGGCATTGCGGTGGTTGATCGGTTTGGCCGGTTCATTGAGGCCAATCGCGCCGCCGGCGAACTCTTCTGCGCATCGCCGCAGGAACTGGTCGGCGGTGAACTGATCAATCTTTTGAACGAAAGCGAGCGCGCCGCGATTACCGCCAGGCTCGCGGCGGCAGCGGACGGCGAGGTTGATCGCGAGCCGATCGAAATTCGCCTGGAACGCCCGCGCGAAAGGACCATCGTCTTACTGCTCAGCCGGTTCGTTGCTCAAGGGGGCGAAGGCTCTCCTTTGCCGACCGCTTCCGCAAATTCTCCTCCAACAGACGTCCGCGACAATGCCCATTCGGCGGGCCTTATGCTTTTTCTGATCGACGTCACCGAGCAGAAAAATCTTGAAGCACAGTTTTCGCAATCGCAAAAGATGCAGGCGGTCGGCCAGCTCGCCGGTGGTGTCGCGCACGATTTCAACAATCTGCTGACCGCGATAATCGGATTTTGCGATCTGCTGCTCTTGCGCTCGCGGCCAGGCGACCCGGCCTTTGCCGACATCATGCAGATCAAGCAAAACGCCAACCGCGCCGCCAATCTGGTGCGCCAGCTGCTGGCGTTCTCACGGCAGCAGACCTTGCAGCCGCGGGTCATCGACATCACCGATGTTCTGGTCGAACTCTCCCATCTGCTGCGCCGGCTGATCGGCGAGAACATCGAGCTCGAATTCGGGCACGGGCGCGATCTCGGTCTCGTCAAGGTCGATCAAGGCCAGCTCGAACAGGTCGTCATCAATCTTGCGGTCAACGCCCGCGATGCGATGCCGAACGGCGGACGGTTGACGATCCGTACGGCGAACGTTCGCCCGGCGCAGGCGCTGCGGCGCGCGCACGAGGTCATGCCGGCAGGAGATTATGTGCTGATCGAGGTAAGGGACACTGGGATCGGGATCGCCCCCGACAATCTCGCGCGGATATTCGAGCCGTTCTTCTCGACCAAGGAGGTGGGGTCGGGGACCGGCCTCGGCCTATCGACGGTGTACGGCATCGTCAAGCAGACCGGCGGTTTTGTCTTTGTGGACAGCAATCCTGGTAAGGGAACGGCATTCGAAATCTATCTGCCGCGCCATCAGGCCAGCGAAGTTGTAGCGGCCGATCGCACAGAGGCCGCCGAACCGCCCGTCCCCAAGGATCTGACCGGCACCGGCACCGTGATCTTGGTCGAGGACGACGACGCGGTCCGCACGTTCGGCGGGCGCGCGTTGCGCAACAAGGGTTACCGGGTTGTCGAGGCGAAAAGCGGCGAAACTGCGCTTGACCTGGTTCGGGACGCGAGCGGAAAGATCAATTTGCTGATCACCGATGTGGTGATGCCGCAGATGGACGGACCGGAGCTGATCCGCGAAGTTCGCCGGATCGATCCCGACATCAAGGTCATTTTCATCTCCGGCTATACCGAGGATGCGTTCCGTCAGCGGCTCGGCAGCGACAGCGACATTCATTTTCTGGCAAAGCCGTTCAGCTTGAAGCAGCTCGCTATTAAGGTTAAAGAGGTAATTGGCGAAACTGCGATGACGCCATGAACTTTTTGATTGCATATCCGAACAAAACGAGTACACCTGCTTCCTCCGGCTCGCGTTGAACGGCGCCGCCGGCTGTGAAATAAAGGAGGGCCTCGGTATGCAGGCGGCATTGCGCCTTTTGGACAAGGAAGCGATGGACAAGCAACGGGCTTTGGATGCGGCGCTCGGACAGATCGAGCGTGCCTTCGGCAAAGGCTCGATCATGAAGCTCGGCTCGCATGAGACGGCCGGTGACATCGAGGTAATCTCGACCGGCTCGCTCGGCCTGGACATCGCCCTCGGCATTGGCGGACTGCCGCGCGGCCGCGTCGTCGAGATCTATGGCCCGGAGAGCTCGGGCAAAACCACGTTGGCATTGCATGTCATCGCCGAGGCCCAGCGCGCCGGCGGTACCTGCGCCTTCATCGATGCCGAGCACGCACTCGATCCGGGCTATGCCCGTAAGCTTGGGGTCAATGTCGACGATCTGTTGATTTCTCAACCCGATGCCGGTGAGCAGGCGCTCGAAATCACCGATACCCTGGTCCGCTCGGGAGCGATCGATGTGCTGGTCATCGATTCGGTCGCCGCTCTAGTGCCGCGGGCCGAGCTCGAAGGCGAGATGGGCGACAGCCATATGGGTCTGCACGCCCGACTGATGAGCCAGGCCCTGCGCAAGCTGACCGGTTCGATCTCACGGTCGCGCGCGATGGTCATCTTCATCAACCAGATCCGCCACAAGATCGGGGTCATGTTCGGCAATCCGGAGACCACGACCGGCGGCAACGCGCTCAAATTCTACGCCTCGGTCCGGCTCGACATTCGCCGCATCGGCGCGATCAAGGAACGCGATCAGGTCATCGGCAATCAAACGAGGGTCAAGGTCGTCAAGAACAAGCTGGCGCCGCCGTTCAAGGTTATCGATTTCGACATCATGTACGGCGAAGGCGTGTCGAAGCGCGGCGAACTGATAGATCTCGGGGTTCAGGCCGGCGTCGTCGAAAAATCGGGCTCGTGGTTCTCCTATGAGGGCCAGCGCGTCGGCCAGGGCCGCGAGAATGCCAAGGCTTATCTGCGCGAGCACGCCGATGTCGGCGAGGCGATCGAGCGGGCGATCCGCGCCAATGCCGGCCTCGTCGCCGAGGCGATGATGGCCGCCCCAGGGGAAATGGCGGCAGAGGAATAGCCGGGCGGCAACACCCGGGCACCCTGACGACCGAGGCTTTGGTCGATCGAGGCATCGAGGGTCGCCGGCCACTCCCCAGACGGGCGGGCAGCGAGCTGGTTGACCAGGCGCGCAGCCACCATCGGATTTAAGTGGATGTTGCTGAGCAGCAGGAATTGCGCGGCAGGCGCAGAATTGACTGTCCTTGATGCGCGACCGCGACACTCCTGCTCAGGACCAAATAGCGCCTATTTCCCGCCCCTGCACCAGCACCTGTCGAAGTCCCCCCCGTCGACCTGGCCGGTGGCGCAGTCATAAGCGCGGATCACATTGGCGGCGCCCGAGCTATGCGCCCAATAATACGGGCTCGAGACGACGAATAATGTGTGCCAGAGGGCGCGGTCCGTTTGCTGGGTTGTGATCAGAGTGTACAGGCGTTCTAGGTTCGGCAGATCGATGCGCGATAGACGCCATTCTCGGCGGAACACATATTCCGGTCGCCAATTCGCCGGCTCGTGGGTTCCAGCCTCGGGCAGGTTGGACAGAGCATAGGTCGTCTGGTCCAGGATACTGCCCTCGGCATCGAAATCGACAGCGCGGAAGGCCGGGTTCTGACCAAAGATCGGGCTCAGCGCCGGGGCAATTAAGACAAAGCCGAAGTAACGGCTGCCGTCGCCGACTAGGCGAAAATCGTCCATGTGGGTATGGCCAGCAAAGCTCGCGGCCACGGTATCGGCATAGCGCCGCAGCAGCGCGTAAACCGGCTGAGCATAAGTGTCGGCCCACATCGGGATGATGCGGTCGGGGCACGCCCCCTGGCGCCACGTAGCGAAGCCGTCGATGCCGGGCGGGACGTGATAGGCGAGCCAGACATGCTCGTGTGCCCGCTTCGGCCATCGCAAGTTCGGCTTCGAAAGCCAAGCGAGCGTCGCCCTGCCCGGGTCGTCGCCGCTCGCTGCGCCGCAAGCGTTTCGGTATCGGGGCGAAAAGAAGACAGTGGTGGCGAAAATCAGTCTCACCCCAGGAACCCCGGGAACCGTCGCGCTGTAATTGCCGTATCTCGTCCAATCGGGCTCGAGATCGCGATCGGCGCTCCCGCCGACTAGCCCGCGCATCACCGGCAGCATGTCGGCGAGGAACGGGCCGCCCGGCTGCAGTTTGAAATCGCCGCAAACTTCGTCGTTGTTTCCTAATGCCGGCAGGATCGGCGTATTTGGGAAGGCCGCTTCGATCTCCAGCGCGAGAAACCTCATGGTCTTGTCGACGAAGCCGCGAAAGGCAGGATCCGAATGGTCGCGCGCCGCAGAATTGAACTGGTCGCGGAAATGATGCGCCAGGAAATCACCGGTGATCAGCACGAAGGTGGGATGCGGCAGCGCCGGCCCCATTTGCTCCAGAGCGGAATGAAATAGGTGCCAGTTGGTGTCGGCGCCGTAACGGCCGAGGCTCTTGTCGGCCGAGGCATCGAGGATTGCCGGCCACTCGGCGGGCGGTCCGGCGGCCAGCCGGTCGACCAGGCGCGGATCCGCCATCGGATTGAAATGGATGTCGCTGAGCAGCAGGAACTGCCCGGCGGGCGGCGGTCCGGCGGTCCCCGCCGCCATCGGCGCCAGGGTGAGAATGACGGCCAGAATGAGTTGGGTCACCCGTGTCCGGGCCTCGGACGCTTTTCGCAACATCGGGCGGAACACCTAGCGGCACGAAGCGGCGGCGCAGAACTATCGTGAGGCCCGCCGGCCCGCAACCCTCACGCTTTGGCGGATTGGGGCATGGGCTTCGTCAAGGCGGCTTGCGCGCTGGCCATGCTTTCCTGCCGACGGCCGAGCCACAGCGCGTCCACGAGCCACAACCCGGCCAGGGGGAGCGCCACCAGCGCCATCTCCGCGGTTCCGAGACCCGCTCCCCGCCATAGGGCGACCGACCAGGCGCCAATCTGATCCCCGGCACGATAGACGACGGTGTCGATAAAGCTTTTCGCCTTGTAGCGGTCCTCGCGCGGAACGACGGTAAAGAGCACCTCGCGGGTCGGCCGGGTGATCGCATAGTCGCCGGCCCGGCGCAGTACCTGGAACACCGCGACCGCGGCAATCGTCGGCATCAGCGCCAGTGCGCTGAACCCGATGATGGTCAGCACCGGCAACAGGCCTAGGGTCAAGGCGACGCCGAGCAGCACCACGAGGCGTCCGGTCAGAAACAGCTGGATCGCGAGTGTCAGGATGTTGACGCAGAGGTCGATGGTCGCGAAGAACGCGGTTTGCGCCCCACGCCCGCTAATGCTGTGGCTGACGATCCCGGCCTGCTGAAAGTAAAGGATCGTCGAGGTAACCGTGAACAACAGCACGAAAAGGCTGACATTGACGAGGTAGCGCGAGCCGAAGGCGCGGGTGATGCCGGCAAAGATGCTGCCGCCGATCGGCGCTTCGTCGGCCGTGGGCACCGCCGGCCCGCGATGCAACGCCGACGACAGGCGCGACAATCGGCCGACGCTGAACACCGCGATTTCGAGCAGCACCGCGGCGCCCAACAGCAGAAAAATCGGCGAGACATGCCGTGCCAGGCCTGCGGTGACACTCGACCCGACGATCGCGCCGATTGAAGCCCCGGCTGCAATCAGGCCGAACAGCCGCTTGCTCTGCTCGGGGCTGAACAGGTCGACGTTCAGCTGCCAGAACACCGAGACGACGAAAAGATTGTAGACCGAGACCCAGATGAAAAAGATGCGCCCGATCCACACCGTTTGCTGTGCATCGGCCCAGTGAAGGAGTGCGGCGAACACCACGATATTGATGGCGAAGAAATGGTAGGTGATCGGGATGAAGCGGCGGCGCGGCAGTTTCTTGACGAGAAAGGCGAACGGGATGTTGAGCAGCACCATGCCGAGGAGCGTGCCGGTGAATAGCCATTGCAGATTATTGACGCCGCCCGCGACGCCGGCCTCGTCGCGGATCGGGCGCATGATGTAGTAGGACGACAGCACCGCGAAAATAAACAGCCAGCACCAGCCGACGACCGGCGCCTCCTCGCGCCGGATCTCGACGAACCGGCGCAGCAGGCGATAGAGCCGATCGCTCAATTGCCGCTCAGCTGAGGCCGGCGGCGATCGTTCGGATCTCGGCCGGCGAATGTTCGCCGCCGAGCGGTGTCCCCGGAACCAGATACTTCCCCTTCGCGAGCCCGCCGATCAGCACCGGCTCGAAACCGATCTCGCGGATGAGGCCCGAAGCGACCGCGATCGCGCTCGGGTCATCGCCAGCGATCGGCACGCCGACCGTCCCGCCGGCGCGATGCCCATCGGCGGCAATCTTGGTAGAGCCGATCGCATTGAAGGCACGTACGAGATGCGCGCCCGGCAGCATTTTGGCGGTCGCTAGCCCGGCGCCCCCTTGCTCGTCGACCGCCTTGACCAGATCGGCGCCGTCGCGCCGCGCTATCGGGTTGCTGACGTCGATGACCAGCGTCTTTTTGGCCAGCGCAGCGGCGTAATCGCGGCCGATTTGCTGCATCGCGCCGTAGGGGACGACGATCATCACGACATCGCCGAATTCGATTGCCTGGGCAACCGTGCCGGCCTTGGCGAGCGGGCCGAGGCCGTCGACGAGGCCCTTCAGCTCCTCGGGATGGCGTGAGGAAAACATCACCGGATGGCCGGCCTTGACCAGCGCGGTGCCGAGCGCCCCACCTTCGCGGCCGGAGCCAATCATGCCGATCTTGAGGGCCGTGCCGCCGGCGGTTTGCGCGCGCGCCGCCAGCGGCCATGCTGCCAGCGCGAGCAACATTGAGCCGGCGGCAGCCTGCAGAAATTCACGACGGTTGTGATCGGTCCCGTCATTTCTTGCCATTGTCGGCTCCTGGAATAGATGCGACACCGCAGACGCCGGCAGCGGCGGGAGCAAGAGTTTTCGGACTCACCCTGCGCCACGGCGCCGGCGCATATCGGACTTTCGACTTGTTGGCCCGCAGCTGCGTCGGCCGGGAGTTTGGCCGCCCTAAACCGATCGGCTCAGTGAAACGCCGGCTTGACCTTCTCGCAAAGCAGCTGCAGCGACTTCAGCACCCGCTGATTTGGGATCTTGGTGCCGCAATTCATCTCGGCCAGGATGCCATCGAGGCCGAGTTCCTCCTTCAAGCCCATCAACCTGTCGATCACCTGCTCGGGCGTGCCGACGATGATCTTGTCGCGTAGCGCTTCGTCATAGGTGATGGTCTGCAGCCGGCGGCCGCGCGCCGCCCGGTCCTCGATCGCGCGCACGCCCGCGCGCGACGCTGAATCCTCGAGCCGCTCGCCGAGATAGCGGTAGAAATACATGATGCTCTCTTCCGGCTCCGCCCGGGCCTGTGCCGCAGTCTCGGCAACATAGACCGGAGCGCGCAAAAACACCTGGCCGTCGCCCGGGTGGCCCGCCGCCTTATACGCTTCGCGATAGGCGCGGATATTGGGGGCGAGCTCCTCCAAGGTGCCGAGGCGCACGGCAACGAATACGCCATGGCCGAGCTTGCCGATCGCCGGGAAGGTGTCGGGGCTGTTGGCGGCGATGCGGATCTCGGGCCACGGCTTCTGATACGGCTTTGGCGTCAGTCTGACATTGTCGAATTTGTAAAATTGGCCCGCATAGGAAAAGCTGTCTTCGGTCCACGCCCGCTTGAGGATTTCGAGGGTTTCGGCAAAACGCTCGCGGCTTTCGCCATAGGGCACGCCATAGGCCTCATAAGTACGCGGAAAGCCGCTGCGGCCGACCCCGAAAATCAGCCGACCTTGGCTGATCTGATCGACTGTGGCGGCCTCCTCGGCGATGCGTAGCGGGTGGCACAGCGGCAGGACCTGCACGCCGGTGCCGATCCGCATGCGCTTGGTGCGCGCGGCGATCGCGCTGGCGATAGTGAGAGGCGCGGCGCAGACCGAACGCTCGGGGGCGACATGGATCTCGGCCAGCCACATCGCGTCTAGCCCCCAGCGCTCGGCGGCATCGACTTGGGCGAACGACTCGGCAAAGGCCGCTGGCTGGCTCGTCCCCGCCGGGCACTGAAACTCGTGAAACATACCAAATTCAAATGGCATCCCGACTTCTCCCTCTCGCCTCGCACCGGTCGCTCCCCGCCCTGGTGATTCGACCCGGATGTGCCGGCGCAGACGGTGCTCGCACGCCGGAGTGTCCTTCGATGACCGTCGTCGAGCGATCACCTTAGAGTCCTCGAAGCAGCGAAGCCAGACAAGAAACACCCGCTTCCCACCAGTGGGTAATTCAACGCTGTTTGGACCCGATGGGAGGACCCGGTGAGGTACGCCCACGATCACAGCCCGGCCGAGTGTTCAACGAAAGCACATGCTTTTGACGTCGTTGTGACGGGTCTTGCGACAGGTTTTTGACGAAACCGCGGGATACTCGCCTGCCGCGATCCTTCGGCCGAGGCAGGCGATCGATGGCGCCGAATGAAGCGCCACTCGCAATCGCGACGCGCCCCGACGGATCGCATGGGTTTATTGGCGCGACTGGCCCGATCGAGAGTACCGCAAAGTTGAGCGACGCCCTCGAAATATCGACCCCCGATTCGAGCGAAGCCTCCGCTCAGCGCGCGCTGCGCGCCGGAGACCTCGATGCCTGCCGCATCGTGCTCGGCCAATGCGAAATGCCGGACGACGAACGGGCCGCGCTCTATTGCCGTTTGAGCGAGGCTCTCTACTACGGTAATCGGCGTGAGGAAGCGCTCGATTGCGCCCGCGCCGCCTTTGGACTGCAACCTCGACAACAGTCGATCGCCGATTTCTGCGCGTGGCTGTTCAGCAATTGCGAGCGTCATCAAGAGGCGTCGGCTGCCTATCAGCGGCTGCTGGAGCATAGTCCCGGATGGGCGGAGGGGCATCGCCACGTCAGCGGTTCGCTTGCCGTTGTGGGAGAAATTGATCGCGCGATTTTTCACGCGGTCCGGGCGTGCGAGATCGAGCCCCACTCGTTCGAGTTCGCGGTGCATGCCGGCAGTCTTCTCGCAACCGCCGACCGGCCACAGGAGGCATTCGACTATTTTTCCCGCGCCGGCCACATCGAGCCGGCCGACCCCGGCGTCCAGCGGCATCTGGCGGCGGCCGCTTTGGCGATCGGCCAAGTGGAGCAGGCCGCCGTGCTGGCGTTGCGCGCCCATGCGCTTGCTCCCGCCGATCGGGCAAATGCGCTCGATGCGGCGGAGCTGTTGCTGCGCGCGCACCGCTTCGATACGGCGGCCGAAATCATTCGTGGCGTTCTCGCCGTCGACGGCGATGACGGCGCCGCTCATCGGATGTTGTCGGCGGCGCAAATGCAGCGCGGGCGGCCGGAAGACGCGCTCGATGCGATCGATCGGGCGTTGGCGGTCACCCCGACCATCGCCGAATACCATCTGCATCGCGGCAACCTGCTTTACCGTCTGGGCCGGTTCGATGAGGCGGTGGAGGCCTTCGACCGGGCGGCGTCACTCGACCCGGAAAACCTCGCGGCGCGGCGCTCGCAACTGACCGTCTATTTCGACAGCGGCCGGTTTCGCGATGCGCTCGCGGTCGGCGGCGAGCTGATCCGCTCGGCTCCCGACAACGAAGAATACGCCCAAGCAATCCTACAGGTGCTAAGTCGCCGGTTTGAGACCCTCGACGGGGATTACGTCGTTCTCGGAGAGCGTCCTTGCCGGCCGAGCCCGGGGCTTCGCGTACAGCCGGGTATTTGGGCGGCGCTCCTGGCCCAGTGCCGGGTTGTATATGCCTTGATCATCCGCGAGACCCGCACCCGGTTCGGCGACTCGACCCTCGGCTACGGCTGGGCATTGCTCGAACCGGTGCTGCACATCCTGATGCTGTCTCTGGTGTTCGCGGTATTGATGCATGGCCGGCCGCCGATCGGGACTCAGTTTTTCATTTTTTATTACACCGGCATCATCCCGTATCATTTGTTCGTCCACAGCAGCAGCAGCATGACGTATGCCGTTACCAGCAACGGCTCGCTGCTGCAATTGCCGTTGGTCAGCACCTTCGACGTGATTATCGCGCGCGGTCTGCTCGAACTGGCGACCGATGTTCTGGTGGCGGTCATCCTGTTGGCCGGCTTTGGTGTGATCGGGCTGGGCACCATGCCCGACGATTTCGCCGGCGTATGCGCGTCGATTGCCGCCGTCTGGGTATTCGGCTGCGGTTGCGGCTTTATCAACGCCGTCATCAATGGCTTCTGCAAATCTTGGGATAAGATCTGGGCCCAATTGACCAGGCTGTTGTATTTCTGTTCCGGAATTTTTTACGTGCCAGGAATGATGCCGGATTGGATCCGCGGCATTCTCGCCTGGAACCCGGTATTGCACGCGGTCGACTGGTTTCGGTCGAGTTTTTTCGTCGAATACCAGCCGTATTGGCTTGATCGCACCTTTCTTATAACCGTGGCCGTCGTAACCTTGTTGGCGGGCTTGACTCTTGAGCGCTGTTTGCGCCGCAGCCTCTACGAACCGCAATGATCGCGCTCGAAATGGTCGCCAAGGCTTATCGCACCCGGACCGGGCGCAAGACCGTGCTGGCCAATGCCAACGCGGTCTTTGGCGCAGGCCATAATTTCGGCATCCTCGGGGTCAACGGTTCCGGCAAGTCGACATTGATCCGGTTGCTCGCCGGATCCGAGAAGCCCGATCGCGGCGTCGTGCGCCGCTACGCGCGCGTATCGTTTCCGCTCGGTTTCGGCGGTACTTTTCACGGCGCTCTGAGCGGCCGTGAGAACGCAGCTTTTCTTGCCCGCATCTATGGGGCTCGAACACGCGGCGTGATCGATTACGTCGCGGCGTTTTCCGAACTCGCCGAATATTTCGACATGCCGGTCAATACCTACTCCGCCGGGATGCGAGCGAGGCTCGCCTTTGCCGCCTGTCTCGCCATCGATTTCGATGTCTATCTGATCGACGAGGTAACCGAGATCGGCGATCAGCGCTTTCGCCGCAAATGCGCCGAGGCGTTCCGTGAGCGCATGGCGCGCTCCGATATCATCCTGGCGACCCACAACCCGCAGACCTTGCGGCAATATTGCGACCGCGGCGCCGTCCTCGCCGATGGTGCGCTGTTTTTGTACGACGACATCGGCGCCGCACTCGGCCGGTACCAGCGCATGCTTCAGGATCAGCACTGATGAGTGCGGCGCCGGCAGCCACCCAGGACCGTGTTTCGCCGGCCGACGCGAACCGGCTATCATCGCATTCCCTCGAAGCTGCAGCCCTGACGGCGCCGGGCGACAGCAACTTGCCGATGTGTTCCGCCGGCCGCGAGCTCACCGCCGCGCATAGCCGTCGCCTCGTTCCGTGGAGCGGGGTTGCCGAACCGCGCCCGCATTTGCCGCTGGGCGCGGTCGCCTTCGTGCTGATGGTGGTGCTGCCGATGACGTTCGCCGGAATCTACTACTTTTTCATCGCCGCCGACCAATACGTCGCGGAGTTTCGCTTTGGTTTGCGCTCTGCCGAACCGGTGCGGCCCGACCCGGGGTTATTGCTTTCGGCAGGTGCTGCGCCGTCGCAAATCGGGTTGGATTCCTACGTTGTCGTCCAATACATCGCCAGCAGAGCGATCGTCGATGACCTGAGCAAAACACTCGACCTGCAGCAGATGTTTTCGACGAAAAAAGCCGATTGGCCGGCCCAGCTGCATCTCCCGGTGCCGGTCGAAGACCTGGTCACCTACTGGCGCGGCCAGGTGGACGCGTTTTTCGATCCGGCCGACGGCACCATTGTGGTCAAGGCTCGCGCGTTCGCGCGCGAGGATGCCCTCAAGCTAGCGCAAGGGATCCTTGCCTCGTCCGAACGCTTGGTCAACGACCTGTCGGCCCGGGCGCGGAGCGACGCGCTGCGCGATTTGGAAAATGACGTGCGCCAAGCCGAGCGGCGCCTCGCTGCCGCGCTCGTCAAACTGAGCGATTTTCGTGACAGGCAAGGCGTCGTCGATCCGCGTAAGACCGCCGATGCCAGCGCTGCACTCGACGGAAGGGTTCGCGATGATCTCGTTCGCGCTAATACGGAACTCTCGACCCTCAAAGAATACCTGCAGGATGACGCGCCGTCGCTCAAGCTGCTCGAGGCGCGAATCCGCGTGCTCGAGGCACAAAGACGAACGCTCGAAAGTGAGGTAACCGACACCGCCGATACACGCTCGCGAGCTTTGTCTCGGATAATGGGCTCATACGAGCAGCTCGAAAGTGAGCGCAGCTTTGCCGAAAGCGCCTATCGGCATGCGCTCGAGGCGCTCGACCGCGCCCGGATGAACGCCGACCGGCAGCACATTTACATCGCCGATTTCGTCCAACCGCGCCTGCCCGAGAAAGCGCTGTACCCGCGCCGGCTACGCTCGCTTGGAATTGTCTTTGTCATCGCCTTCGCCACTTGGGCGATCGGTTGTCTGACCGTCCGATCGGTGCGGGACCACCTGTAATATGATCCCGCCCGACACCGATGACCGCCGTGAACTGGCAGACCGCGATTACGGTTGCGGTCGGGGAGAGAAATCATGGCGACGGTGAGGTTCGAATCATCCCGACCTGCGTTCTTCCCCGCCGTCGCGCTCGATCGGTCGGGGCTTCGATCGGCCAGTCGCGAAGCCCGTCCACGGCTCGCTCTGGTCTCGACGTATAACGAATTGTGCGGGATTGCCGCCTATACTCGAAGCCTGGAAAAACAGCTTTTCGATGTCTTCGATGTAACTGTATTCGACCTCAATCAATATCTCCTGCGCAGCAGTCACCGTCGCGTGCGTAAATTCGGTGACCGCCATATTCAGGAAATATGTCGTGAGATTAGAGAATATGACGCCGTCAATCTCCAATTGGAGCATGGCACATTGGGCCGTTCCAGCCATGATATTTATCGTCGATTTTGCTGGCTCGTGCGAGCATCGCCGCGAATCTCGGTTACGTTTCACACGATATTCCAATCCGAGGCGTTTGATTACCGGAAATATCTCAGAGAACTGATCAGGTTCCGTTTTGTAAAAGCGGCTGAGCTGAGATCGAATTATCTGCGCACCCATCTTCTGTCGGCCGGCATCGCCGACCGTCTGCGCCGTACGCAGCGCTTCAAGCCAGTGTCGGTCATCGTTCATACCCGCCGCGATCTGGCGCAGATGAAATTCGTTCACGGCATGCGGAACGTCTACGATCATCCGTTGTCGTTTCTCAGCGACGCCGATGCAGACGATATTCGCCAGACTGCATCGCGCAGCAAGTTTACGATTCTCGATCAGGTGCCGAAAGGCAGTCGACTGGTCGGGGTGTTTGGCTTTCTCGGGCGATATAAGGGGTTCGACACCGTCATCCGGGCATTGCACCATCTCCCCGAGGAATACCATCTGCTGATATTCGGCGGCGTCCACCCTAACGAAATCAAGCCGCACCAGACGATCGACCCGGTCGTGTCGTCGTTGCTCGATGCCGGTTATATCGATACGAATATTGCCGAACGGATGCGGGCCGATCCGGCGCATGGCGCACCTGCGGTTTCGGTTTCTGTCGACGGATCGATGCGGGACTTGCTGATCGGACATCCCAAGGATCTGTCACAACGAATTCATTTCCTCGGCGCGACCAGCGACGAAGATTTTCTTTCAGGCATGGCGCTGTGCGATACGGTGGTCTTTCCCTATCTGGAAGTCGGGCAATCCTCATCCGGTCCGATTTCGCAGGCGCTCGAACTCGGCTGCCGTGTCGTCGCTTCGCGCACCCACACCTTTCTTCAGCTCGACCGTTATCATCGCAACACGATCGAGTTTTTTGATATCGGCAATCACCTCGAATTGGCCGCACGAATCTTGGCGCGGCCGCAATTCGACTTAGGCGCTCGATTTCTCTGCTTCAATGTCGAAACCAACAAGGCGGTTTATCTCGCCGCCAATGGCGTGCCGTCAAAGATCCGGCCTGCCGTCGACCGAGACGCCCGCTGAGGGGAAAGGCAAGGACTGGCGTGCGGATGAAGCCCGTCGCTCTCAGGTCTTGGAGCGCCTCTGGAACACTGTGGCTGGGACTGCGATCAGCAACATTCGCAAGATTGCGCCGGACAAGCAGAAAAATGAGATCGCGCGATCTATTGCGTAAAGCAAAACGCGCCCCGGCGGGGGCGCGTTTCACGGTCAGCGTCGTGCGGGCGGGGGTTCAGACGCTGTAGTACATTTGGAATTCGATCGGGTGGGGCGTGTGCTCGAAATTGTACACCTCCTCCCATTTCAATTCGATATAGGCCTCGATCTGGTCCTTGTTGAAGACCTCGCCCTTCATCAGAAAGGCGTGGTCGTGGGCCAGCTCGCCGAGCGCCTCGCGCAACGAGCCGCACACCACCGGCACGTCCTTCAGCTCCTCGGGCGGCAGATCGTAGAGGTTCTTGTCGATCGGGTCGCCCGGATGGATCTTGTTCTGGATGCCGTCGAGCCCGGCCATCATCATCGCGGCAAAGGCCAGATAGGGGTTGGCGGCGCCGTCGGGGTAGCGCACCTCGACCCGTTTGGCCTTGGGGCTCGACACATAGGGGATGCGGCACGAGGCCGAGCGGTTGCGCGAGGAATAGGCCAGCAGCACCGGCGCCTCGAAGCCGGGGATCAGGCGCTTGTAGCTGTTGGTGGTCGGGTTGGTGAAGGCGTTGATCGCCTTGGCGTGGCGAATAATCCCGCCGATGTAGTAGAGCGCGGTTTCGGAGAGGTCGGCATAGAGGTAGCCGGCGAACACCGGCTTGTCGCCCTTCCACAAGGATTGGTGGACATGCATGCCCGAGCCGTTGTCGCCCATGATCGGCTTGGGCATGAAGGTCGCGGTCTTGCCGTATTGCTGGGCGACGTTATGCACGACGTATTTATAGATCTGCATGTGGTCGGCGGTGTCGACCAGGGTGGAGAACTGAAAGCCCAGTTCGGCTTGTGAGGGCGCCACCTCGTGGTGGTGCTTTTCGACCAAGAGCCCCATATCGGCCATCACCGAGAGCATCTCGGCTCTGATATCGGCCTGGCCGTCGACCGGCGGCACCGGGAAATAGCCGCCCTTGATCGGCGGCCGATGGCCGGAATTGCCGTCGGCGAACTCCTTGTCCGAGACGTAGGGCCCCTCCTCGCTGTCGATCTCGTACATCGCCCCGTTCATGCCGGCCTTGTAGCGCACATCGTCGAAGATGAAGAATTCGGCCTCGGGCCCGAAAAACGCCTTGTCGCCGATCCCGGTCGAGACCAGGTGGCGCTCGGCCTTCTTGGCGGTCGAGCGCGGGTCGCGGGCATAGGGCTGGCCGGTCAACGGCTCGTGCATGTCGCAGAAAATGATCAGCGCGGTCTGCGCCGCAAACGGGTCGAACACCGCGGTCGAACAATCCGGCACCAGCATCATGTCCCAATCGTTGATCGCCTTCCATCCGGCGATCGACGAGCCGTCGAACATCACCCCTTCGTTGAGGAAATTCTCGCTGATCGTGCGGACGTGATGCGCCAGATGCTGCCACTTGCCGCGCGGATCGGTGAAGCGGAAGTCGACATACTTGACCTCGTGCTCCTTGATCATCTCCATTACTTTTCCAGTCTCGGACATCGTTCGGGTTCCGTTCTCAGGTTGACGACGAATTCAAAGCACGAAGACCAACACCCGCCGGTGGGTAGCGGCTGGTGCCAACGGGCGCTGCCAAAAGGTCCGACGCGAGACTTATCACCCGCCGGCCCCGTCGAGACGCGTGCATGCAACCATCGGACCAACCTGCGATTTTCAGATCGCGTCGGGGCCGCGCTCGCCGGTGCGGATGCGGATCGCCTCGTCGATATTGGTAACGAAGATCTTGCCGTCGCCGATCCGGCCGGTATGCGCCGCCTGCTGGATCGCCTCGATCGCCTGCTCGAGCAGGGCATCTTCCATGACCACCTCGATCTTCACCTTAGGCAGGAAGTCGACGACGTATTCAGCCCCGCGATACAACTCGGTATGGCCCTTCTGCCGACCGAACCCTTTGGCCTCGGTTACGGTGATGCCCTTGATGCCGACTTCATGCAGCGCGTCCTTCACCTCGTCGAGCTTGAAGGGCTTGATGATGGCTTCGATTTTTTTCATCGGCGTACAATCTCTCCGAGGCGAGCACCTGTCAGCCGCTCACTGACGCAGCATAACTTGTGCCAAGCAGTCTGCGCGACGCGGGAAATCATAGGCGCCGCCGCTTCCCGTCAGAATGCCGGTGAACCAAGCACTCGGCTGCCTAAAAATTAATCAACAAGGTTTCGGCGCCGGGGTTTCTCCAATAGTCGGCGAATGCGTTCGATCGCCTCGGCAATCGCCTCGCGGCTGTTGGCATAGGAAAATCGCAGATAGCCTTCACCGAAAGCGCCAAAGCTGGTGCCGGAGATGGTGGCCACGCCAGCCTCTTCGAGCAACCGCCCTTGCAACGCGCGGGCATCGAGCTCGGTCCCGGTCACGTTGGGGAAGGTGTAGAAGGCGCCTCCCGGTCGGGCGCAGCCGAACCCGGGGAGACTGTTCAGCGCCTCGACGATCATTTCGCGACGCTCGGCGAAGGCGGCGACCATCCGCGCGACCGGCTCGCGCGGGCCGGTCAATGCAGCGATACCGGCGAACTGAGCTGCGGCGTTGACGCAGGAGTGGCAGTTGATCGCTAGCCGCTCGGCAGCCGCGAACAAGGCCTCGGGCCACACCCCATAGCCCATCCGCCACCCGGTCATTGCATAGGTCTTGCTCCATCCGTCGAGTAGGATCAGACGGTCGCGAAGCGACGGATAGCTCAACAGGCTGACATGCTCGGCGCCGTCGTAGAGGATCTCGCCGTAGATCTCGTCGCTCATCACCGCGACCTGGGGGTGGTGTTCGAGCCCGGTGACGAGACGGTCGAGTTCGACCCGCGGTACGACGCCGCCAGTCGGGTTAGCCGGGCTGTTGATGATGATCAACCGCGTGCGCGGCGTTATCTTATCCAGGACTTCTGCGGCGCTGAACGAGAAGCCGGCGCTTTCGTAGAGCGGGATCGGCACCGGCGTCGCGCCGGAAAAGCGGATCACGCTCTCATAGATCGGGAAGCCGGGGTTCGGATAAAGGATTTCGGTCCCGGGCTCGCCAAACATCAGGATCGCGAAGAACATCGTGACCTTGCCGCCGGGAACGACAAGCACCCGGTCGGGCGAGACTTCGACCCGGTGGCGGCGGTAGAGGTCGGCGGCGACCGCCTCGCGCAGCTGCGGGATGCCGTTGGCCGGCGTGTAGCCGTGATGGCCGTCGGCCAGCGCCTTGCGGCCGGCCTCGACGATGTGCTCGGGGGTCGGGAAATCGGGCTGGCCGATGCCGAGATTGATGATCGAACGGCCCTGCGCGGCCAGCGCGTTGGCGCGCGCCAGGACCTCGAAAGCAGTCTCGGTGCCGAGGACGCCCATGCGCCCGGCCATCTGCAACATTCGCGTTTCCTCCTGACGTCTTCGTCGCCTTAGACTAGCGCAAATCGGCCCAAATAGCGATCGCGAAGCGTCGGTAAGGCCGCGTCGCCGGCACGTCGACCGCTGGGCGGGGTGACGATGGGGATTGTGTTTTCCCCACTGTATCGCCGTCCCACCTGACCATATCTGGGATAAATCTCGCCCACTTGCGAGGCGCCGAGTAGAGTGGAGCGGCGTGGCTGATGCATGAGAGGATCCCGATGCCCGAACGGAAGACCGAACCGCGCGCGACAGCGGCGCGCTTCGAGGAGCTGATGGCGCGCGCCGAGGCGTTGATCCCGGTGCTGCGCGAGCGCGCCGAACGGGCCGAGGAATTGCGCCGGCTGCCCGACGAGACGATCGCCGATCTACATTCGAGCGGCCTCTTTCGCATGCTACAGCCGGCCCGGGTCGGTGGCAGCGAGCTGCCCTACCGCGCCCTGTTCGAGCTTTCCGCAGTAATCGGCCGGGGCTGCGGCTCGACTGCCTGGGTGCTCGCCAACCTCGCGGCGCATCACTGGTTGCTCGGCATGTGGCACCCCGAAGCACAGGATGAAATCTGGGGCGAGTCGCCCGACAATCTGATCGGTTCGGCCTTGATCTTTCCGCGCGGGCGGGCGCGGCGGGTGCCCGGCGGGTATCGGCTCAGCGGCAGATGGCCGTTTTCGAGCGGGATCGACGCCGCCCATTGGGCGATGATCGGCGCCTTCGTGATCGACGAAGAGACCGGGCAGAGCGAACCCCGCATTTTCCTCGTTCCGGCAAGCGACTACACGATCATCGACACTTGGCAGGTGATCGGGCTGAGCGGCACCGGCAGCAAGGATGTCGAGGCCGCCGACATCTTTGTTCCGGCCCACCGCACCCTCTCCGCCGAACGGATCACGGGCGGCCCCAATCGCGGCAGCGGGGTAAATCCCGGGGCGCTGTATCAGCTGCCGGCGATCAGCCTGTTCGGTTTCGCGATCGCCGGCGTCTCGCTCGGCATCGCCCGCGGCGCGATCCAGCACTTTGCCGAGACGACGCGAACCCGACTCAGCATCTATACCGGAAGAAATCTCGCCGATTTTAGAAACTTGCAGGTCCATCTTGCCGAGGCGGCGGCATCGGCCGATGCGGCCGAGGCAATCTCATTGCGCGATTGCGACGAGGCAACGCGGATCACCGAGGCCGGGGTGGTGCCAAGCCTCGAGCAAAAGGCGCGCTATCGCCGCGACGGCGCCTTTGCCGCGACATTGTGCACCCGGGCGGTCGATATTTTATTCAGCGCAAGCGGCGGCGGCGCGATCTATGCGCAAAACCCGATCCAGCGCGCTTTTCGCGACGTCCATGCGGCCAATGCCCATTACACCCTCACCTGGGACGTCAACGGTGCGGTTTATGGCCGGGTCGCGCTGGGCCTACCGCCCGAAGTGTCGCTTTGAGCAGCGTGGGGATCGACCGTGCCAAACAAGAACCCGCAAACCGGAACCCTTAAGCCCGAGATTCCCGAAGGCGAGCATCCCGGCAGCCATGCCGCACCGGTCAAGCCGACTTCGGGCGAAGGCTTCGAATCGCGCGATTTCCGCAGCGCCCTGGGCACCTTTGCGACCGGAGTGACGATCATCACCGCGCGCGGCAAGGACGGCGGGCTGTACGGGATGACCGCGAACTCGTTCTCCTCCGTGTCGCTGTCGCCGCCCTTGGTACTGTGGAGCGCCTCGCTCTACGCGCAAAGCCTGCCGGCCTTCCAGGAAGGCTCGCATTTCGTCGTCAACATCCTCGCTTACGATCAGATCGAGCTGTCGAACGAGTTCGCGCGCAGCCATGAGAACAAGTTCGAGAACATCGACCATATCATCCCGGAATGCGGCGCCCCGGTGCTGATCGGCGCCGCCGCACATCTCGAGTGCCGCAACGAGTACCGCCATTACGGCGGCGACCACATCATCTTTGTCGGGCATGTCGAGCGCTACGCCTATACCAACAAGCCAACCCTCTTGTTCTGCCGCGGCAAATACATGCGTGGCGAACCGCTGCTGCCGGGCTGACACCGCGCGCCGGCGGGGTGGAGGCGCCCTGCCGGATGCGCGGCGAGCGAGTCTAAGTTACGGAACCCTGCGCATCTCATGCCTGCGAGGCCGGCTACCAGGTCACCGCCGCATCGCCGGTTTCTGTCATGCCATTTCAAAGACACAATTAAGCGAAGCTTACAATACGCTTAAATAAAGGCAAATGCGTCAAAAATTCTTCTAAGGCCATTGACTCTTCATTATGTCCCGATATTGTCTGCCTCGCGCGCAGTTAACCTAAACGCGCTATTGAGAACAACTCGCAACGGGAGGGACCAATGCTTAGACGTGACAGTTCTGCGTATGCCACGCTGAAAAGATGTTTTCAGTCCTCGGCGTTAGTGGCGACGATATTAGCGGGCGCGTCGCTCGCACCGCCGGCTTTCGCGCAGTGTACCGGGCCAGGCGCACCATCGACAACCGAAACCAAATGCCTGACCGCGGTGCAAATTCCTGGCAACCCGCTGAGGTCGTTCGACATCAGCTGGTCCAACCCCTGGCTAAACCAGTACTATTTCGGCGATCGCTCGAACGCGGGGATCGAGGTCATCAACACCGCGTCCAACAGGTTCACCCTTAGGCTGACCGGTTTTGTCGGCATCGTCTTGAATCCGATGACCGGGGCCGTGAACAATGCCAAATCAGGCCCGGACGGCGTTACATCGCACGGCAACTGGGTTTACGGCGGGGATGGGAACAGCACGCTCAAAGTCTTCAACCTCAATTCGATCCCGACCTACACGAACGGCGTACCTGGTATCGCGCCAGCCCAGATCATTTCGACTGGCGGCACGACCCGGGTTGACGAGATGGCATTGACCACGGACGGCAAACTGCTCCTGGCCGCCAACAACGCGGAAGACCCACCCTTCGCCACGCTTTTCAATGCAAATGGCAACTCCGGGGTGAGTAACGTCAGCATCATCACCAAGATCACCGTCGATCCCACGATCATACCGGCTGGCTTTGGGTTGTCTTTGGAGCAGCCAACGTGGGAGCCGAAGACCAAGCGGTTCTATAACTCGATCCCAATCATCGCCAACAACCCGCCGGGATGCAACTACGGCCAGCTAACCGGCCCGATCACCTGCGATGGCGGGATGCTGGTGATCGACCCGACGACGCTTCCCACACCAGTGGCTGTTTTAGGTGCATTCGACCCTAATACGAACACGGGTGTCGTGCCGCTGAACGCTTGCAGTCCGAACGGGATCACGGTCGGGCCAGGCTCCAATCTTCTAGCGGGTTGTACACCAGCCAACAACCCGAGTAACACGACCACCCTGGTGATCAACGCGCTCAACAAAAACTACTCGCATATCGCCGGAATTACCGGTTCCGACGAAGTTTGGTTCAACAGCGGCGATCAGCGCTACTACACAGGTTCGAGCCGGCAACTAGGCCCGAGCGGTAATCCCGCCGCGACGGCTGCCGTTCCAGCGCTCGGCGTGATCGACGGCACCAGTGTGCTGATCGAGACAATACCGCAAGGGAGCGGCTCTCACTCGGTTGCGGCTGACTGCATCCGAAACAACATATATGTTCCGCAGGTAGCGCCGGTCTCAGTGGTTGGATCCGGTGGCGACACCACTGGCGTCAGCGCCGGGATCTGCGGCACCAGCAACGGGTGCGTCGCAGTCTATGTCCATCCTGCGAGCGGCGCCAATACCGCATGCGGGGCCACCTTCGGCAGTACCAGCTACTACAACGCCAACTGATCTCGGCTGTTCAAGCCGAATACTGGCGTATTTAAGGAACATCGGTGGGTGCTCCAATCGCCCGCCGATGTTCCGGTCCTCGGGCTCTTTTGCCCGACGGCGTGATGCCGCCCTCCGGGCGGCTTTGCATGGCTATGAGAGAGGAAACACGCGGTTGCATCCTAACGGCTTAACAGCCGCTGCCAATGCTGCTAATCGGTCGGCGAGAGGAAACGTTGCCGAAGGGATGGAAATGCCGCGACGATCCGCGCGTGCCGGGTGCGCGCTCGCCAAAGCGCGGCCCGCGCGCTGATGGCGATTTCGATCGATCTCGCGGTCAACGCGATCATCGCCGGTCTGCTGCTCGGCGGCTTTTATGCCGCCGTGACGGTCGGGGTGACGATCTCGTTCGGCATGCTCGACATCGTCAATATCGCTCATCCGGCCTTTATCATGCTCGGGTCGTTCGTCGCCTACACGATCAACTCAAGTTTCGGACTTGACCCGGTGCTGATCGGCGTGGCGATGACGCCGCTGTTCTTTCTGCTCGGGATGGCAGTCTATCAAATCTATTATTATGCCTTCGAGCGTCGCGGTGAGGAATTCTATCCAGGGCCTCGCCTTTTTCTTCGGGCTGTTGTTTGTCGGCGAGGTGGCGCTAATTCTGATCTTCGGTGTCGATTATCGTTTTGTCGAGGCGCGCTATATCGGCCCCAGCCTGCATTTCGGCTTTGTCGACCTGCCGTTGCGCATGCTGATCCCGTTTGTCGTATCCTTGCTTATGGTCGCGCTGCTGCAGGTGTTTCTCGGGCGCAGCTTTATCGGGCGGGCCATCCTGGCCGTGTCGCAGGATCGGCTTGGCGCTGCAGTTGATGGCGGCCAATCCGAACCGGGTCAAGCGCATCGCCTTTGGCATTTCGATCGCCACGGCTTCGGTCGCCGGGGCGCTGTTGATCATCATCCAGCCGGTCGAGCCGTCGATCGGCCGCGACTATATCGGGCGGATTTTCGCGATTTGCGTTTTGGGCGGGATGACGAGCTTTCCCGGCATGGTCGCCGGAGCGATGCTGATCGGCATCGTCGAGAGCTTGACCGCGACGTTCTACGGCCCGTCCTGGGCGCCGGCGGTGGCGTTCGGCTTTCTGCTGCTAACCCTCGCGGTTCGCCCCGCCGGCATTCTCGGGCGCTGACGATGGGAATGAGCGCCGGGAGATTTTGGCTGGCATCGTTCCTCGCCGCAGCGGCGCTTCTGCTGCTGACGCGCTGGCAGATCCAGAACGAGTACTTCTATTTCGCCGCCTATGTGGTGTTGCAATATGTCGTGCTGGCGACCGCTTGGAACATCCTCGGCGGCTATACCGGTTACACCAATTTCGGCACCGGCGCGTTTTTCGCCTTCGGCGCCTACAGTTCGGTCGTGCTCCACAAGCTGAGTTCGGTCCCAATCCCGGTGATGATCCTGGTCGCCGGACTGGTCTCTGGGCTCCTCGGTTTCGGCATGGGCTATCTGACTCTGCGGCTGAAGGGGGTGTTTTTCGCGATTGCGACGTTGGCCTTGGCGATTGTGGCCCAGACCCTGATCGTCAATTGGGACTTTGTCGGGGGCTCGCGCGGCATCTACATCATCCGGCCGCAGCAGTCGCCGATCCATGGCGGCTATATCCAATACCTCTATTCCTTGATGCTGTTGCTGAGCTGGGCGTCGCTGGCGATCGCCCGCACGATCGAGCGTTCTCGGCTTGGGCTCGGCCTCGCCGCAATCCGCGACGACGAGCAAGCGGCCGAGGCGAGCGGCGTGCCCACGTTGCGGCTCAAGCTGATCGCCACCACGTTGAGCGGGGCGCTGATGGGCATGTCGGGCGCGCCATTGCCTTATTATGTGACCTATCTGGACCCGACTTCGAGCTTCAACCTGTCCTATGCGGTCAATAGCGTGGCCATGCCGCTGATCGGCGGCATGACCAGCTGGATCGGCCCGCTGATCGGCGCGATCCTGCTGGGCACGATCCAGCAGGTCGCGACGGTGACGATCTCCTCGGCGTTGAACCTGCTGATCGTCGGGCTGCTGTTGATCGCCTTTGTGATTATCGCGCCCAACGGGATCGTCGGGCTGGTGCAAACGCGTCACCGCGCCAGGGAGCGGTGATGGCCCAATCCGCTCCGCCGTTGCTCGAAGCGAGCGGGCTCGGCAAGCATTTTGGCGGGTTTGTCGCGCTTGAAAACATCAATCTCGCAATCGCCGAAGGGGAAAGGTTGGGGCTGATCGGCCCCAACGGCTCGGGCAAGAGCACCTTGGTCAATTGCCTCTGCGGGACGTTGCGCCACGACGGCGGCACGATCACGTTCGACGGCCGACGGCTCGACGGAGCGCCCGCCTATAAGCGTACTCGGCTCGGGCTTGCGCGCAGCTTTCAATTGCCGAGGCCATTTCGCACGATGAGCCTCGTCGACAATCTGCGCATCCCGCTGCTCTACACGGTCAACGCCCGATCCGGCGCGCGCCTCCGCAGCGGCGCAATCGAGGAGCGCTGCCTCCAGCTCCTTGACGATGTCGGCCTTGCCGACAAAGCGCGTCGGCTGCCGCGCGACCTGACCCAGGTCGAGATGCGCAAGCTCGAACTCGCCCGCGCGGTGGCGAGCGCGCCGCGCCTGCTGTTTGCCGACGAGTTGATGGCCGGGCTGTCGCCTTCTGAGGTCGAGGAGATCCTCGCGGTGCTGTTCCGCCTCAACGAAGCCGGGATCACGATCGTCTTGATCGAGCACATTATGCGCGCGGTCATGAGTTTTTCGACCCGGCTGGTGGTGCTAGTGGCCGGGCAGAAGATCGCCGACGGGGATCCGCAGGAGGCGATCCGCAACCCCGAGGTCGAGAGGGCCTATCTTGGCGAGTAGCCTCTCGATCGCCGGCGTCGATGCCGGCTATGGCGCGGTGCGTGTGCTCGAAGACGTGTCGCTCGACGTGGCGGCGGGCGAAACCGTGGTGCTGCTCGGCACCAACGGCAACGGCAAGAGCACTCTGATGAAATGCGTCATGGGCATCGTGACGCCTAGGGCCGGCAGCATCTTCGCCGAGATCGACGGCGAACGGCATGATCTTGTGGGCTGTTCCACCGAGGAGATCGTCGATCTCGGCATCAGCCTGGTGCCCGAAGGCCGCCGACTCTTTCCGAAGCTGACGGTCGAGGAGAATTTGCTGCTCGGCGCCTTTCGCCCGACCGCGCGGGCCGAGATCGCCGGCAATCTTGAATTGTCCTACGAGACCTTTCCGGCATTACGCGAAAGGCGGCGTCAACTTGCCGGCAGCATGAGCGGCGGCGAGCAGCAGATGCTGGCGTTGGCGCGGGCTTTGATGTCGGCGCCAAAGATCCTGCTGATCGACGAGCCCTCGGTCGGCCTCGCCCCGGTATTGGTCAAGCGCACGATCGAAAAGATCCAAGAATTGAAAGAGCGCTATCAGTTGACCGTACTGATGGCCGAGCAAAACTTCAACCAGGCGGTTCGCATTGCCGATCGTGGCTACGTCATCGTCCATGGCAAGATCGCCTTCGAGGGCGAATCCGCCGAAGCTCTCAACAACAACGAACTCGTCCGCAAATTCTATCTCGGGCTGTAGTCCCCGGACCCCTTTCCCGGTGTTCGGCCCCATTTCGGTTGAACCGGGAGAGACTGGGGATTTGTCGATCTTGTTCACGGCAGGCGGCTGCGCGAAGTCCGGCGTTAATCGTCCAGCGGCCGCGAACTGCCCGAAATCTACGGCTGGCCTGGCACGATGGGTCTAGCGTTTCTCACGAGCCGTCCTGTAACATAAAACTGTCTCGGTTGTGCAACAGAGCGGCGAACGATAACAGCCGCCGTCTTCGGCAGAAACCGTCGAGGAGGGCCAGTCGGACCGGTCCGTAAGGGATCGTGTGGAGGCTGAATTGGCAGCAAAGCGGGGTCAACCCGCGCTGCAAATGGGAGGAAGGGATGCAGCAGTTCGATCGCGCAGTCGGGTTTGCCATGGTGGTGCTGTGCGCCGCGGCTTTGGGCGGCTGCGCCGCCCCGAGCCCTAACTTGACAATGGGCACGGCGACTATCGCGGCGCCCTATCCGCCGCCGGCGATACTGGCCGAGATCCCGCCGCCCGCTCCCGCGCCGAACTCGCTCTGGCTGGTCGGCCACTGGAACTGGAGCGGCGCAAAGTATGTATGGACGCCGGGTCAATATATTCAGCGCCCGGCGCCGACCGCAAACTGGATGCCGGGCTATTGGGAGCAGGAATCCCAGGGCTGGGTGTGGACTGACGGCCACTGGACATCCTGAACCCCGGTCGGCTCGCTTGCGACACCGACCGAAGCGGGGTGTTAGGCACGAGCCAGCGGCGCCAGGATCGACGGCCGCGGGACGAGCTGAGCCCTCAGCCCGAAGATGATGGTCAGCTGCCGCGAGCCAGCGCCAGATCGATCAGCGGCAACAGCGCGGGGGCGGTGGGCAGACCGCCTTCGACGATCTCGGCGCGGCTGAGCCACGCGACTTCGTCAGCGTCATCGCCCGGCGCGCCTTCGCCCGACCGCCAGCTGCCGCGCACCGCGACGAGGGTGTAGTGGTAGCGGACCCGGCCCTCGTCGTCGCGATCGATCGTGTCGATCACGGTCAGCGGCCCGATCGGATCGGCAACGACGCCGGTCTCCTCGAGGAGTTCGCGCATCGCCCCCTCGGCGACTGTCTCGCCCAATTCCAGTACACCACCGGGGAACCCCCAGCGCCCGGCCATTGGCGGATTGGCGCGGCGCACGACGAGTGAGCGGTCACCGCGCAACACCACCGCCAGCACCCCGACGATCGGGCGCTCAGGGTAGCGGCGACCCTCCTTGCCCCCCGCCATGCCTTCGCCCGCGAGCGGGGGAGGGTCAGAGTGGGGGTTTGCTCCGCCTGGTTTCAATCCGCTGCCGCGCGCGGCTGGCCGCGCTCGTCGGTGTAGATCTCGGCGCCCTGCTCGAGGAAGGCTTTTGACTTTTCCTCCATCCCGGCCCGCGCGTAGTCGCGTATCTCCTGGGTGATCTGCATCGAGCAGAATTTCGGACCGCACATCGAGCAGAAATGCGCGAGCTTGGCTCCGTCGGCCGGTAGGGTCTGGTCGTGGAACTTCTCGGCGGTTTCCGGGTCGAGGGACAGGTTGAACTGGTCGCGCCAGCGAAACTCGAACCGCGCCCTCGACAAGGCGTCATCGCGCTCACGCGCGGACGGGTGGCCCTTGGCCAGGTCGGCGGCGTGGGCGGCGATCTTGTAGGTGATGACACCGGTCTTGACGTCGTCGCGGTCGGGCAGGCCGAGATGCTCCTTTGGGGTGACGTAGCAAAGCAGCGCGGTGCCGAACCAGCCGATCATCGCCGCGCCAATGCCTGATGTGATGTGGTCGTAGCCGGGCGCGATGTCTGTTGTCAGCGGGCCTAGCGTGTAGAACGGCGCCTCGCCGCATTCTTCGAGCTGCTTTTCCATGTTGATCTTGATCTTGTGCATCGGCACGTGGCCGGGGCCCTCGATCATGACCTGGACGTCCTGGTCCCAGGCGAGCTTGGTCAATTCGCCCAAGGTTTCGAGCTCGGCGAACTGGGCACGGTCGTTGGCATCGGCAATCGATCCCGGTCGCAGCCCGTCACCCAATGAGTAGCTCACGTCATAGGCCCGCATGATCTCGTTGATCTCGCGGAAATGGGTGTAGAGGAAACTCTCCTGGTGGTGGGCAAGGCACCATTTCGCCATGATCGAGCCGCCGCGCGAGACAATGCCGGTGACGCGCGCGGCAGTCAGCGGGATGTAGGCGAGCCTGACGCCGGCATGGATCGTGAAGTAGTCGACCCCCTGCTCGGCCTGCTCGATCAAGGTGTCGCGGAACAATTCCCAGGTCAGCTCTTCGGCCTTGCCTCCGACCTTTTCGAGCGCCTGATAGATCGGCACGGTGCCGATCGGCACCGGCGAGTTGCGCACGATCCATTCGCGGATCGTGTGGATATTTCGCCCGGTCGACAGGTCCATGACCGTGTCAGCGCCCCAGCGCGTCGCCCATACCATCTTTTCGACTTCCTCGGCGACCGAGGAGGTGACGATCGAGTTGCCAATATTGGCGTTTACCTTCACCAAAAAGTTCCGGCCGATGATCATCGGCTCGGTTTCCGGGTGATTGATGTTGTTGGGGATGATCGCGCGGCCGCGAGCGATCTCGTCGCGCACGAATTCCGGTGTCACGCAATCGGGGATCGAGGCGCCGAACGACTCGCCGTCGGGCGCGCCCTGTCGCAGCAGCTTCTCGCGCCCGAGGTTTTCGCGGATCGCGACGTATTCCATCTCCGGAGTGACAATCCCGCGCCGGGCATAGGCGAGTTGGGTCGCCGCTGCTCCCGCCTTCGCGCGCAGCACCTGGCGCTGGCCGCGATCAAACAGCGACACGGCACTCGCCTCGCCACTGCGTAAGCCGTTGTCCTCCGGCTTGACCTCGCGGCCTTGGTAGAATTCGACATCGCCGCGCACCAGAATCCAGGGCTTGCGCAACTCGGGCAGACCGCGCTGGATATCGGTGTCGACCGCCGGATCCGAGTAAGGGCCGGAGGTATCGTAGGCACGAACCGCCGGTTCACCGGACGAAGCCTCGAGGTCGATCTCGCGCATCGCGACCGAAATCCCTCGGTGGACCCGGCCCCTCACATGGACCTTGCGCGAGGCCGGGAACGACCCGGTGGTGACCTGCAACTCCTCGACCTTCGGCATGAGCTTCGCGGATGAGAGTGGAGCGGAATCGGGCATCGTCGGTCTCCGTTGCGCCGGTTGAACGAAGATCCGGAGTATCCGCGAAGAGGAGGTCGGCTGCAGCCGATGCGTTCCTGTCCCTACGCCGGCACAACCCGGATCAGGTTCGAAGGGTTTCCGCGCCCCGCTACCCGCTCTTGATAGGAGCGGTCGGGCCGGCGGCATCTCAGCCCCCTGACGGGGCACCCCTTGGACGCACGATTATCGGCAGAGCGCCGGGCCGCCGTCAAGGTTACGGTTCGATGTCACAATGAGCGCTTGCTGCGCAACTGTTGTACACGCGGCGTAACGGGCCACTTCTACCACGAGAAAGGGCAGAGGGTGGCCGCGATGATCGTCGGGCGGGTAATCGGCTGGCTCGTGTTGCTCGCCGGGCTCTCCGTGCTGACGCGTGACGTGATGGTCTGGATCGACAGGAAGATTTGGGCGCCGGTCGCGCTCGGCCAATTGTGGTACGAGCTCAGTCGGTCGAGCCTCAATCTCGTCCAGGCAGAGATCCAGCGTTACGTTTCTCCGTTTTTGTGGAATCCGGTCATTGTCACCATCCTGTTATGCTGGGCGTTCGCAGTGCTGATCACCCTCGGCGCGGCACTTTTGCTCATTTTCAGAAACCGACCCCAACGGAGGAGCTGAGCCGCGGCGTTGCTGCACGCGCTCATCTAGCCTGGGACCAGTCTCGCCGACCGCAGCCGAGATTAGCCGCGGACCGTGATCGTGCTGCCAAAGCCGAGCAGCGGCATCAAGCGGACAAGGACATCCTTTTCGACTGCGATACAGCCCGCCGTCGGGACGAAATCGGGACGCGCGATGTGCAGGAAGATCGCGCTGCCCACGCCAGGCACGACCGGATCCATATTGTAGCCGATCACGACCAAGAGGTCGTAGACGGCATCCTCGAGCCACATCTGCTCGGCATGGGCGGGGTAGGGCAGGGAAACGAGGCGGTTGTAATTGTGGTCGGCCGGGTCGTCCACCCAGGCGTCCCGCGGCGACAAGGCGCGGACGAGTAGGCCCGAGTGCGGCGGCGCCATCCGATCCGGCCGGTAGAACCCCGAGGCCAGCGGAAAAGTCCCAGCCGGGGTGGCGCCGTCGCCCTCCCTCTTGTTCGCGGCAACCCCGGTGCGGCCAACCGCCGCCCATGCGCTTCCGCCCGGCCATATCAATCGGCCCTCGTGGTATTCGAGGTTTCGGTACGTCGCCGCCGCCTTTGCCGAACCTGCCCCGGAGAACAACACCGGAAACGCCAGAAATACCCTTCGGTCGATCGGCATCCTCTAATACATGTGCTGGCCGCCGTTGACCGAGAGGGTCGAGCCGGTGATGAAGTCGGCGTCGTCGGCGACCAGGAACAGGACGGTGCGGGCAATGTCCTCGGCCTTGCCGAGGCGGCCGACCGGGATGCGGGCGATGATCTTCTCGAGCACGTCCGCCGGCACCGCGCGCACCATCTCGGTATCGACATAACCCGGCGCCACGGCGTTGACGGTGATGCCACGCGCGGCGCCCTCCTGCGCCAAGGCCTTGGTAAAGCCATGGATGCCCGATTTGGCGGCGGCGTAGTTGACCTGCCCGTATTGCCCGGCCTGGCCGTTGATCGAGCCGATATTGACAATGCGGCCAAAACCGCGCGCGCGCATCCCTTCGATCACCTGCCTCGACATATTGAAGCAAGAAGAAAGGTTGGTCTGGATCACCGCATTCCATTGCTCCCAGTTCATGCGGTGCATGGTCGCGTCGCGGGTGATGCCGGCATTGTTCACCAGCACTTCAATCGGGCCAAGCGCTGCTTCGATTGTCTTGACGCCATCGGCGCAGGCCCGAAAGTCCGACACGTCAAATTTAAACACCGGGATGCCGGTCTCAGCGTTGAACTGCTGCGCCGCCGCATCGTTGCCGGCGTAGGTCGCCGCGACCCGATAACCGCCATTCGCGAGCGCTTCCGAGATGGCCCGGCCGATGCCGCGCGTCCCCCCGGTGACTACCGCCACCCTCGCCATGCGTTCCTCCCTGGTGGGTTTGCCCTCCCGCGCTAGTCGCGCTCAAGACACATAGCAATTCCCATGCCGCCGCCGATGCACAGCGTCGCCAGCCCCTTCTTCGCGTTGCGCTTTTGCATCTCGTAAAGCAGTGTGATCAGCACCCGCGCCCCGGAAGCTCCGATCGGGTGGCCGAGAGCGATGGCGCCGCCGTTGACGTTAACCTTGTCGACGCTCCAGCCAAGGTCCTTGTTGACCGCGCAGGCCTGCGCGGCGAACGCTTCGTTGGCCTCGATCAGGTCGAGGTCGCCGGCTGCCCAACCGGCTTTTTTTAGCGCCATGCGGCTTGCCGGGATCGGTCCCGACCCCATGATCGCGGGGTCGACCCCGGCCGTCGCCCACGAGACGATGCGGGCAAGCGGGCGCACGCCGCGTTTGGCAGCGGCCTCGGCCGTCATCAGCACCACCGCGGCCGCCCCGTCGTTGATGCCTGAGGCGTTGCCGGCCGTGACCGTACCGTTTTTGTCGAAGGCCGGGCGCAATTTGGCCAGCACCTCAAAAGTAGTGCCGTGCTTGGGATGCTCGTCGGTGTCGACGACGGTTTCGCCACGCCGCGTCACGATCTTGACCGGGACGATCTCGTCGTTGAAGCGCCCGGCTTTCTGCGCGGATTCTGCCTTGCCTTGCGAGGCGACGGCGAACGAATCCTGCTGCTCCCTGGTGATCTGCCAGCGTTGCGCGACGTTCTCGGCGGTATTGCCCATGTGGTAGCCGTTGAAAATGTCCCACAGCCCGTCCCGGATCATCGTGTCGACGAGTTCGGCATCGCCCATCTTGACGCCGTTGCGCAGATGGATGCAGTGCGGCGCCTGGCTCATGCTCTCCTGACCGCCGGCGACGACAATCTCGGAATCGCCGTTGCGGATCGCCTGATAGCCGAGCGCCACGGTGCGCAGCCCGGACCCGCACAGCTGGTTGACGCCGTAAGCGGTCACCTCGAAGGGGAGACCGGCCCCGATCGCCGCCTGCCGGGCCGGGTTCTGACCCTCGCCAGCGGCGAGGATCTGGCCCATGATGACCTCGGATACCTCCTTGGGCTCGACCTCGGCGCGGCGTAGCGCCTCGACGATCGCAACCTCGCCGAGCTTGTGTGCGGGCAGGCTGGCAAGCCCCCCGTTGAACGCCCCGACCGGGGTGCGCGCGGCGCCGGCAATGACGATATCGGCCATCGGGAGATCCTCCTCGCAATGTTTCGGCTCGGCTAGGCAGATGCCGGCAAATGTAGGAGCGTGGCCGCGCGAAGTCCACCGGCGGTGGAGTCATGGCCGGTCCCGATGGCCCTCGGAGCCTTTCGGAGTTCGTAGAACTGGATTATTCGGCGCTGGCCCGAGGCCCGGCTGGTCTCCGAGGTCGGTCATCGCAAGGAATATATGCGGCCATAGCGACGGCAGCGTGTTTGATGAGGCGATCGCGCCGAAACGTTGTATTGTTATGGTGGATGACTGTCCCGAGGGGAGATGGCGCGCGCATGAATACCCCGAACAGCGAAAAGCCCGGCGGCAGCAAGCCAGTGGTCGTCAAGAAATACGCCAACCGGAGGCTCTACAACACCGCCACCAGCAGTTATGTCACCCTCGACGACCTCGCCAAGCTGATCAAGGAGGGCGGCGATTTTGTCGCTCATGACGCGAAGACCGGCGAAGACATTACCCGCTCGGTGCTGACCCAGATCATCGTCGAGCAGGAGCAGAAGGGCCAAAATCTGCTGCCGATCAGTTTTCTGCGGCAGCTGATCGGGTTTTACGGGGACAGCATGCAGTTTTTGGTGCCGGGTTATCTCGAACAGGCGATGGTCGCCTTTGGCCGCAACCAGGAGCAGATGCGCAAAAGCCTGCAGGCGACGTTCGGCATCTTCCCGTTCGGGCAGTTCGAAGAGATGGGTAAGCAGAACATGGCGCTATTCCAACGAGCCCTCGGCATGTTGGCTCCTTATGGCGCCGCGGAAAAGCCGCCTCAGGCCGATGGGACGCCGATGGCCGATGGGACGCCAGTGGCCGATGAGGATCCGCGGCTGAAGCGGCTCGAGGCGCAGATCGACGCGCTGACCCGGCAGCTCGAGGTGCTGGGGCGGGATCGCGGCGAACCGCGGCCGTCGCCTAAGCAGGAATGAGCGTCGCCGCGAAGATTTGCGGGCTTTCGAGCGATGCGGCAGTAGCCGCCGCTGTCGACGGCGGGGCCGCCTATCTCGGTTTTGTGTTCTATCCGCCGAGCCCGCGCGCGGTGACGCCGGAACGAGCGGCACAGCTCTGCGCCGCAGTTCCTGCCGGAATTGCCCGTGTCGGACTGTTCGTCGACGCCGACGACGAAATGATCGCGGCCATGCTTGCTGCGGCACCGATCGACATCCTGCAGTTCCACGGCAGCGAGAGCCCGCGGCGTGTCGCCGAGGCCAAGCTGCGATTTGATCGCAAAGTGATGAAGGCGGTGCCGATTGCCGGCGCGGACGACCTCTCCCGCGCGGAACCCTATCAGAACGCCGCCGACCTTCTGCTGTTCGATGCAAAGCCACCCCGGCCCGATGCGCTGCCGGGCGGCAACGGTCTGGCCTTCGACTGGCGGCTGATCGCCGGCCGAGAGTGGCGGCTTCCGTGGATGCTCTCCGGCGGGCTGACCGCGGAGCTGTTGCCCGAGGCAGTACGCATTTCGGGCGCGGCTTGCGTCGACGTTTCCTCCGGTGTCGAAAGCCGTCCCGGGAAAAAGGCTCCCGATAAAATCCGTGCCTTTCTCGCCGCCGCTTACGCGCTCTAGTGTTCAGTCCCAAACGCAAGGTTCACCTTGTTATGGCCGGGCTTGATCCTGCCAAGCAAACCGCTGAGTGGAGAGATTCTGGCCGAGAGGAAGGGTGATGCGAGTCCCGAACAGTTTTCGCGGCGGGCCTGACGAGCGCGGCCATTTCGGCATCTATGGCGGGCGATTTGTCGCCGAGACGCTGATGCCGCTGGTGCTCGCGGTCGAGGCGGCCTATGGCGAGGCGCGCACCGATCCCTCGTTTCAGGGCGAGCTCGACTATTACCTTGAATATTACGTCGGGCGGCCGAGTCCACTGTATTTCGCCGAGCGGCTGACCAGGCATTTCGGTGGCGCCAAGCTCTATCTGAAGCGCGACGAGCTCAACCATACCGGCGCGCACAAGATCAACAACGTGCTTGGCCAGCTGCTGCTGGCGCGGCGGATGAAAAAGCGGCGCATCATTGCCGAGACTGGCGCGGGCCAGCACGGGGTGGCGACGGCGACGGCCTGCGCTCTCTTCGACCTGCCCTGCGTCGTCTATATGGGCGCCACCGACATGGAGCGGCAAAAGCCCAATGTCTTCCGCATGAAACTGCTCGGCGCCAAGGTGGTGCCGGTGTATTCCGGCACGGCGACTTTGAAGGACGCGATGAACGAGGCATTGCGCGACTGGGTCGCCCATGTCGACGACACGTTCTACGTGATTGGTACGGTCGCCGGGCCGCATCCCTATCCGGCAATGGTACGCGACTTTCAATCGGTAATCGGACATGAGACCCGCGCCCAGCTGGAGCAGGCCGAAGGCCGGCTGCCCGATACGCTCGTCGCCTGCATCGGCGGCGGCTCGAATGCGATGGGACTGTTTCACCCGTTTCTCGACGAGCCCGCGGTGGCGATGATCGGCGTCGAGGCCGGCGGCCACGGGGTCGAGACCGGATTGCACGCGGCATCCCTGAACGGCGGCCAACCGGGGGTCCTGCACGGCAACCGCACCTACCTGTTGCAGGACGCGGATGGGCAGATCCGCGACGCACATTCGATCTCAGCCGGCCTCGATTATCCGGGCATCGGCCCCGAGCATGCCTGGCTGCACGATCTGGGCCGGGTACAATATGTGTCGATCACCGACCGCGAGGCGCTCGAGGCGTTTCAGCTGTCGAGCCGGCTCGAAGGGATCATCCCGGCGCTCGAGCCGGCGCACGCGCTTGCCCATGTCGCCAAGATCGCGCCCACCCTGCCGCGCGACCATTTGATCGTGATGAACATGTGTGGGCGGGGCGACAAGGACATCTTTGCCGTCGCCGAGCATCTAGGGGTTGGGCTGTGAGCCGGATCGACAAGCGCTTTGCGGCAATGCGCGAGGAGGGGCGCGCCGGGCTCGTCGCTTATCTGACCGCGGGCGACCCCGATCGCGACACTTCGGCCCAGCTGTATGGCGGCCTGGCCGCCGCGGGGGCCGACCTGATCGAGATCGGCATGCCGTTCTCCGACCCGATGGCCGATGGTCCGGCAATCCAGCAGGCGGGCCAGCGCGCGTTGAAGGCAGGGATGACCTTGCGCGGCACCCTGGCGATGGTGCGCGCTCTGCGCAGCAGGGACGAAGCGACCCCGATCGTTTTGATGGGCTACTACAACCCGATCTATCGCTACGGTGCCGAGAGTTTCGTCGGCGACGCGCTCGATGCCGGGGTCGACGGGGTCATCGTCGTTGATCTGCCGCCGGAGGAGGACGAGGAACTGAACCTTCCGGCGCGCGCTGCCGGTCTCGACGTTATCCGACTGGCGACGCCGACCAGCGATCGGGTCCGCCTGCCCCGGATCGTCGAGCGCGCCAGCGGCTTTATCTATTACGTGGCGATTGCCGGGATCACCGGCACGCGCTCGGCCGATACCGCCGCGGTCGCCACCGCGGTCGCCCGGTTGCGCCGGTTTACCCCGCTGCCGGTCGCGGTCGGGTTTGGTATCAAGAACCCGCAGCAAGCTGCCGCCGTCGCGCGAGCGGCCGATGCCGCGGTGGTCGGGTCGTCGCTCGTCCAGCGCCTCGCCGTCAATCTCGACCGCGAGGGCCGCGCCAAGCCGGGTCTTGTCGACGCCGTGCTCGCCGATGTCCGCGCTTTGGCCGAGGCGGTGCGCGGGGCGCGGATGTTGTAGTTCGCCAATAGTTCGCGCCGATCGGGGCGGGACCGATGGGTATTATCTTGAAAACGCCGCTGCGCCGATGTGGACGTAAGAGGCGATCCACTCTTCGTTACTGATGGTCCGCGCCTCAATGTCCGTTGCTGTGTCGGTGGGCAAAGTCCAAAGGCGGCGTCATCCCGAGTGACATAAACCTTAAGCTTAAAACATCGATGCTGACCAGGTTAACCATAGATATTTCTAAATTAACTATTATTATTGTGGAAGAATTATGCAATTTCGACGTAATTCAAAGCGCGGCGGCAGAATGCCGATGTTCGCGCTCAACTTGGCAGGGTAACGTCGAGGGGCGGTCACGGATACGGCTGGCTCAGCCGCGATCGAAGCGATTGGGCCGGAATTATACAAGCTATGCAGCGACACGAGAACAAGGCCGCGGCTGCCCACCGCGTGCGGTTGCTTTGGACATTCGCGGTCGGCGAACGGGGGACCGTTGGACCTTCGCGCCGTGGCTGATCCGTCTTGTCCGATGCCCGAGCTGCCGCCTCCCGATGTCAAACGGTGGACGTTCCGCCGGAAGGCGGCGGTCGTGACCGCTGTGGCGAACGGCGTCCTCACCCGTGAGGAAGCATGCCGCCGCTACCAACTCTCGGAAGAGGAGTTCCTCAGTTGGCAACAGGCGTTCGAATCCCACGGATTGCCGGGTCTTCGCTCGACCAGACTACAGCAATACCGCGGCGCCGGCTCGCGCCGGAATGATAGGTCGGATCGTTGAAATGGAGGCTGATCAAGGCCCCGCTGCAGCACTCGGTTGTCGCGCTGCCTGGCCGCCAGGCGCATAGCCCTTTACCGTTCGCCGGCCGCGAAAGGCGATTGTGGCCACCATCGTCGTAAGCGCCACGGCGATGAGGGGTCCGGCCGGGAAATGCAAATGTGCGGCAATCCCGCGTGGATTGAGGCTCAGTACATAAAGCCCGGCGAGCGCCACTTTCCCCCATTCCGGCAGACAATATTTCGCCTCGCCGCGCAGCAGCCAGGCAGAGGCGATCCCCGCCAATACGAGATCATAGAACAGCGCCAGCGGGACAGCGACGAGCGTGGCCGAAACGAGGCTCGCCGCGCGGATGGGCAGCGGCAAGCCGCAGCGCCAGACCCAAGCAACGAAACCGGCGGCCGCTACGGTCGCGCCGGCCTGCAGGATTCCGGCGAGGGTTCTCGTGGCGCCAAGCAACATTGCCGCGCCGAACGGGGTCACAAAGCCGCCGAACGGGATTCGCCCGGAGGCGTAGACAGCCTGAGATCCCATCGCCGCCGTCAGGAACGCATGCCACGTCGGCCAGCCATAAACGACCAGCGACAACAGGCAGAAGGTGGCAGCACAGGCGAAGGCAGCAGCAAAGGCGCACCATCGACCGCCAGCCGCGAGCGCGACCGGGACCAGCAGGGCAAAATGCGGCTTGACGCACAAGGCTCCGAACAAAAGGCCCGCAATCGCCGGCCGCCGATCAATGAGCAGCGTCGCCGCCCCGAACAGCCCTGCGGTCAAAAATCCGTTCTGTCCTAGGCCAATAGTCCAAAGTACTGGCGGAAAGGCGAGCAGCGGCATCAGAATCGCCACGCTTCGCTCTGCTAGGATACTACGCAGAACAAGAAGATAAAGCCCGAAGGTCATCGCTTCAAAGCCAACGAATGCAGTGAGATAGGGCAGACGCGCGAGGGCGCCGCACAGCAGCAAGAAAACCGGGGGATAGTAAAAGAAATTATAGACGATCCCAGGTTTTGTCGCCCGTTCTTCGGCGGCATAGTGCGCGTCTCTATTGTAGGCGAGCTCCGGCGTCCCGACATCGGCCAAACTTCCGGCCGCGTAAAAGCTTACGAAATCGGTGCTCGTGGGCTTCGGCAGCGGGACGATCAGGCCGTACGTGCCTGCGGCCAGGAACAGGAAAAGAGCAATTTCGACCGCCAATAGAATACCGCAGAGGCGGGAGACAAGCCGACGGTCCAGCAATTCGGCGCAGGCGGGGGTCGTGGTCGGCTCGACGTCCGACACGTTCCTAATAATATGTGTCACTCGTGTTTCCGGCTGCGCCGATTTCGTGCGAGCGCAGCGGGTCATATAGGCCAGCCGACGCCCGAACGGTCGAGCGCCAGCCGGTCATGGATCTGCCGTTTCAGACGCTGCCGGCGATACCGTTGAAGATCGTGCTCAGGCTGCTGCCGAGCAAACTCCATGCGGTAATGCAGACCACCGCAACAAGAGCCGCGATTAATCCGTATTCGATGGCGGTTACTCCGGCATCATCCAATTTCAACTGCAAAATTATCCCACGCATCTTGATCCTCCTCCTGGAGCGACGTCGTTCACAGGGTCGGGTGAAGAGCTTGAGGAAAGCTTAATCACCTGCGCATGTTGACATGCGATGCGGACATGCGGTTCGGGTGCTCGTAGGCGGTCGGCGAAAGTACAGTCGAGGCCATTTGGCACTGACCCGCCGAATACTTCAGGCAGCTGAGCGGGTGCCCTCGGCGTCCTGCCTCAAAAACCGCTGAGGACGGAGCCGAACAGGCCACTGATTGAGGTACCCAAGGTGGTCACCACGGCGACGATGGCCATCGCCACCAATCCGGCAATGAACGCGTACTCTAATGCCGTAACCCCCAACTCGTTGCAGCCAAGTTTCGCAATCGTTGCGACGCCCTCGCTGTGGAGCCGACGTCGCGTGAACTGCCGCCGGAGACTGGGCATGCCGCTGGGGGCCACATCGCCTCTGAGATCTGCAGTGACGTGGGTGGTCAGAGCTCGACGCCGCTAGCGGCGCCGTCGAGCGTTACCTGACGACGGCTGGCGTCTTGCTCAGCTCACACGCTGCCGGCAATATTGTTGAAGGTCGTGCTGAGATGGGTGCCGAGCAAACTCCACGCGGCGATGCAGACGACAGCCACGAGAGCCGCAATCAGCCCGTACTCGATGGCCGTGACACCGGCATTATCCTTGACTAATCCAGCATAAAGCGCACGCATTGGGTTCTCCATGGTTTAAATCTCGCGCAGACTGCGATAAAATCCTTGATGATATGTTAAGCAAGCGATGATTTTCGTTCTGTCGGCGCTGCGATGATGGCGATGACGGCGCTGCCGTAGCGTTCGAGCTTGCTACGGCCGATCCCGGGGATTTCGGCCAGCGCGGCAGGTGACGCCGGCTGGCGGCGCGCGATCTCGATCAGCGTCGCGTCGTGAAAGATCACGTAGGGCGGTAACTCCTGGCGGCGCGCCTCTTCCAGTCGCCAGGCGCGCAATGCCTCCCACAAACTCTGTGCAGTAGGGTCGAGACCAGCGGCCACCGACGCCGATTTTTGGTCCCGAGAGCGAGTCTTCTGCCCTCGCTGCCGCGGATCGAGGCGGAAATGCACGGTTTTGCTGCCGCGCAGGATTTCTGCTGCCGCCGGAGCCAGCGAGAGACCGCCATGTCCCCCGAGATCGGGTATGACGAACCCCTGCGCGACCAGTTGACGGAAGACCGAGAGCCAGCCGCGGCGGTCGAGTTCGGTACCGACGGCAAAGGTCTTCAGCCGATCATGTCCGAGCCGCTTGATCCGCTCGCTGTCGGCGCCGAGCAATACATCGACGAGGTAATGCGCGCCAAAGCGCTGCCCGGTCCGGTAGACCGCGGAGAGCGCCTTTTGCGCGGCGATGGTTCCCTCCCAGCTCGCGACCGGCTCGCGGCAATTGTCGCAGTTGCCGCAGGGCGGATGGTCGCGCTCGCCGAAATAGCCGAGCAACACCTGCCGCCGGCAGGAGACCGTCTCGCAATAGCCGATCAGCGCCTCGATCTTCTGCCGTTCGATGCGGCGCTGACGTTCGGCAGCATCGCCGGCGTCGATCAGCCGCAGCAGGTTCATGACGTCCGCGATGCCGTAGCTCATCCACGCATCGGCCGGCAGTCCGTCGCGCCCGGCGCGGCCAGTTTCCTGATAATACGCTTCGAGGTTTTTTGGCGCGTCGAGATGGGCGACAAAGCGGACATTAGGCTTATCGATACCCATTCCGAAGGCGATCGTCGCCGCGACGACGACGCCCTCCTCGCGCAGAAAGCGTTCCTGGTTGCGCTCGCGCGTCGCTGCCGTCGAGGCCGGCATGATAGGTCAGCGCCGTGCGCCCGCGGGCTGTGAGCCAATTCGCAGTTTCCTCAGCCGCCTTGCGGGTGAAGCAGTAGACGATCCCGGCATCGGCCGGATGATCCGCAGCGAGAAATTTCCAAAGCTGCTCGAGCGGGCTGCGCTTGGCGACGATGCGATAAAACAGGTTCGGCCGGTCGTAGCCGGCAGCGAAAACCGGGGCGCGGTCGAGCCCGAGCTGGGCGATGATGTCGTGCCGGGTCGGCGCGTCCGCGGTAGCGGTCAGCGCCAGCAGCGGCACGGCCGGAAAGCGCTGTTTGAGGATCGACAATCGTTGGTATTCGGGGCGGAAATCATGGCCCCATTGTGAAATGCAATGCGCCTCGTCGATGGCGAAGAGAGAGAGCCGGGAACGTCCGAGAAGATCGAGGCAGCGCGGGGTCATCAGTCGTTCGGGCGACACATAAAGCAGGTCGAGGCCGCCGACGCCGACCGCATGTTCGATCTCGGCCGCCTCAACCGGCGACAGCCGCGAGTTTAGCGCGGCGGCTCTCACGCCTGCCTGCCTAAGCGCATCGACCTGGTCCTTCATCAATGCGATCAGCGGTGAGACAACTACGCCCAGTCCCGGACGCAGCAGAGCCGGGACCTGGTAGCATAACGATTTGCCGCCGCCGGTCGGCATCAGTACGACCGCGTCGCCGCCGGCTGCGACCTGCTCGATTACCGCCCGTTGGGAACCGCGGAAAGTGGTGAAGCCAAAGACTTCGCGCAGGACGCTTTCGGGGGTGCGGTTAGCGCCGGCCGAACTCTTCTCAGAATTTTCTGCCCGCGCCTCTGGCATCCGCCACCTCGCCGCGAAATTCTGCCCCATTGCGTCGGATGCAGGGCGAGTTTGCGTGTGATAGTCTGTCGCCCGAGCGCCAGCGCTACAATCTTCTATCGGTAAACGCAATTTCGATCGATCTCCTTCAGCCTGACGGCGCCATCGACAGCCGGGAGCCCGGCAAGCGAGGTGAGGTGCTGGGTCCGCCAAGGTTCGGCATGTCGCCGGGAGGTTCTCGGCTGGCAGGGCGTTCGTGCTCGCGCTGGGCGCCGCGGCTGTTGCGCTTGGCGTCGCGCGCGATGGCCGATCCGCCGTCGGCTCCTGCGGTGACGAGTGTGTCAGCCGCACCCGATGACGACCTCAGGCCGCCAACCCTTACCCCGTTCGTCGGAAATACCGAACTCGAAGATCGGCTCGACACGGCGCGTAGAATGACGGTGGCGGGAGAGCGGGTGCACGAGCGTCTGCTGCGTCGCTTTTACGCCGTGCATGGATACGAGCCGGTATGGGATGGTCATCCCGCTGCGGTTGCAGCGCTGCGGAGCGCCGTTCTCAGCGCCGGTGATCAGGGTCTCGATCCCGTCAGCTTTCACAGCACGGTTCTCTCCGAGCGTTTGAAGGCATTATCGCCGGTCGAGCGTGAGCTGTTGCTTTCCGATGCATTTCTTTCCTATGCCGACGCCCTGACGCGAGGCGCAATGCCGGTGGACGAGCGCGACGACGACGAAGATTTGACCCCTGAGTCGGTCGATGTCGTCGTGGCACTCGACGACGCGATCTCGGCACCCGATCCGGCGAAAGTGATCGAAGCGCTCGCCCCGGCATCGCCGGAATACCTGGCGATGCGTGGCGCTTATGCGCGTTATCTTGAGCTCGCCGCGTCCCACGGCCGTGGATCGGGAATTGGCGTCCATAGCCATGGCGCGCAAGTGAGCGTGGCTGACGCGCTGCGACGAGCGCGTCAGATAGCGATCAATCTTGAGCGCCTGCGGTGGCTGCCACGGGATTTGCCGGCTGATCGGCTTGTCGTCAACACAGCAACCGCGCGGCTTCAGTTATTCCGTGATAATCAGCCGGTATTTTCCGCCCGGGTCGTCGTCGGCGAGGTCGACAAGCAGACGCCCGAGCTGCAATCGGTCGTCGACGATATTTTATTTAACCCGCCCTGGAATATTCCGCGCTCGATCGTTGAAAAGGAGATCCTGCCGAAACTCGCCAGCGATCGCCACTATCTCGCCGAGCATCACATGCGCTTTCGCGGGCCTATGGCGGTGCAGCAGGAGGCTGGGCCATACAGCGCTCTTGGACGGCTCAAATTCGAAATGACCGACCGTTTTGACGTCTACCTTCACGATACGCCGGAAAGATGGCGCTTTCGTGCCGCCAGCCGAATGATGAGCCACGGCTGTGTTCGGGTCGAGAACCCGCGACTTCTTGCCTCGCTGTTGCTCGGGGAAAGCCCTGAAGAGATCGACAAGGCGATCGACGTGAACCATACGCATCGGCGGGCGCTGCCGAAACCGGTGCCGGTCTTCATTGTCTATCATACGGCCGATGTCGAATCGGATGGTTCGATAGCATTTTATGGCGATCCCTATCGGCGTGATGACGAGATCTGGGCGTATCTGAGCCGGGCCGAAAAGGCGCCGGTGGCCGAGAGGAATGGCCTCCACTCAACCATAATGGATAAGGCGGGACAAGCGCGCTCAACTGTTGCGCAAAAAACGGCGACAATTGGCGAATAATCGCTAGCCCCGCCCGATCAGGGTTGTTCGACCGGGTTTCGGATGCTATGGCCCCTCCCGGGGAAATGGGGGGAGTAACCATTGCACGCGTCTACAATGTTGAGCCGGCGCCGGCTGCTCGGCGCCGCGGCTGCTGTCACGGCCGTTGGTCTGGTCAAGCCCGCCACGGCAGTGTCCTTCGCTCCGCGATCGGTATCGCTCTACAACGTCCATACCGGCGAGTGGCTGCGCACGGTTTACTGGGCCGACGGCCACTACATCCGTGAGGCCGTGCGCGACATCAACTGGATATTGCGCGATCACGACTCCGGCGAAATCCGGCCGATGAATGCCGGCATCCTCGACGTGCTGGGGATGCTCCGCGATCGCCTCGACACGCCCGATCCGTTCCTGGTGGTGTGCGGCTATCGTTCGCCGACCACCAATCGACGGCTCTACCTCGAAGGTGTCGGCGTCGCCAAGCACAGTTATCACATCAAGGGAATGGCGATCGATCTGCGGAGCGAGCGGCGCAGCATCGACCAAATCCGCGATGCGGCGCTGAGCCTCAGATGCGGCGGTGTCGGCTATTACCCGCGATCGGGTTTCGTCCATGTCGATTGTGGCCCCGTCCGTCGCTGGCAAGGGCCCGTCCGCGCCTAGTGCACCGCTCGCTTGTGATGCGGCGACCCGTCGGCTTCGGTGAATTCCCGCATCTTTTCGAAACCGGATGGGGAACTTCGACGGCGCGCAACGGTTTCCATCAGCAGTAATCAACCATGCGAACGTGCTGCGATGCTAGGCACAATTCTGCTGATAATTCTGATTCTGCTGCTGATCGGCGCCTTGCCGACCTGGGGCTACAGCGGCGGGTGGGGGTACTATCCGACCGGCGGAGTCGGCTTGTTGCTGGTCATCGTCATCATCTTGTTGGTAATGGGCCGAATATAGGGGTCTAACCTCAGCCGGAGGCGGAGGCGCGCCGAAGGGTCTCCAGCCGCAGCGGCAGGGCTTGGCCAAGCCACATCGCAAACCGGGTGTGATCGGCCAGGCTGTCGCCGGCGAGCGGGTGCACCAGCACATCGAGCCCGTCGCGGTTCAACATCAGCCATGGCACGAGCCGCGGAAATTCGGCAACCGCGAAGGCCACTTGATACATCGAGACCGGATGGGGTCCGACCGGCTCGTCGTGCCAGTTTCCGAGCTTCGCTGCGAAGCGCTCGCCGATCCCTTGGCGCAGCCGTTCGGCTTTCGCGCGGGTCGCGGGATCGTAGTAGATGTGCGCGTGATAGCCTTCGATCCGGTCGGGTTCGTCAAATGCGTCAGCCATGCTCACCTCCGATTTCTGCGGGCAGTGTGCCAGCACCTTCGCCCAAGGCGCGCTGCATCAAGACGGTATCGACCCAGGCACTGAATTTGAAGCCGATTGCGGGTAATACCCCGACTCGCGCAAAGCCCAGCGCCGCGTGCAGCCGTATCGAAGGCCACTGATCCCTGCCGCCAATGACCGCGACCATCTGCCGATAGCCCTGGGCGGTGCAGCGGTCGATCAGCTCGGACAACAACGCGCGCCCGATCCCGCGTCCGGTTTCCGCGCCATCGAGATAGATCGAGTCCTCGACCGCAAACCGGTAGGCCGAGCGGGCCCGATAGAGGCTCGCATAGCAATAGCCGAGAATTCGCCCCGATTGCTCGGCGACAAGATAAGGCAGGCCGCGGGCCAGGATCTCGCCCCGCCGGCGCGCCATCTCGTCGAGAGCGGGCGGTTCCTCCTCGAACGAGGCCACCCCGGTCAGGACGTGGTGATGGTAGATGGCCGCGATCGCCGCGAGATCGCGATCTTGCGAGGGTCGCAGCGAAAACCGCATTAACGTAGATCGCCTCAGATCACGCGTATAGGCTTGCCGTCCAGGAAGGCGGCGACGTTCTCGACGATCTGCGGGTAGGAGCTGCGATAGTTCTCGTCGGTCACGTAACCGATATGGGGGGTCAGGATCACGTTCGGCGCCGCGCGCAGCGGATGGTCGATCGGCAGCGGCTCCTTGTCGTAGACGTCGAACCCGGCATAGGCGAGGCGGCCTTCTTTCAGCGCAGCGATAATCGCGTTGGTGTCGCAGATCGGCCCGCGCGAGGTGTTGACGACGATCGCACTCGGTTTCATCAGCGCGATCTCACGGGCACCGACAAGGCCGCGGCTGCGCGGGCTCAGCACAAGGTGTACCGAGAGTATATCGGAACGGCGGAACAGCTCGTCCTTCTCGACCCGCTCGACCCCTTGCTCATTGGCCCTCTCGGGAGTCAAGTTTTGGCTCCAGGCGATCGCCTTCATGCCGAAGGCGAGGCCGACGCGGGCCACCGCGCTGCCGAGCCGGCCGAGGCCCAGCAAACCAAGCGTCTTGCCCGCGACCCGGTGACCGATGCGGGTCTGCCACCCGCCTTGCCGCATGAACTGATGATCTTCGGCAATACGCCGAGCGGCTCCGAGAATCAGCCCCCAGGCAAGCTCGGCGGTATCCTCGTTGCCGCCACCGGGACCGCCCGTGCCACACACGGTGACGCCGCGATCCTTCAGCGCTGCCATGTCGAACGAGGCGTTTCGCATCCCAGTGGTGATCAGTAATTTCAGCTCGGGCAAGCGATCGACGACGGACTTCGGAAACGGCGTGCGCTCGCGCATCGCCGCCACAAGCTCGGAACCGGCGAGTGCCCGCACTACCGCATTCTCGTCGGCGAAGGCATGACGCTCGACAGCGATCTCGACACCGCGGCTCCTTATCGGCGTCCAGTCCGCCATATCGAGGGCCACGCCCTGGTAATCATCAAGAATGCTGAGCCGCATCGTCGCCATTCTTTCCTCCCCTCCGCGTCTTACGCCATCGGCACATTTGACCCCAACTCCGAATTTCCTGATCGCAAGGGCGGCATCGACATTGATCAGATCGTCGGTGGGCTGCCCTGGGCGGCTCCGCCTGACGCCGCGTCAGAGAGCGGCGAGCGCAGCGTTCAGCGTCTCACTCGGCCGCATCGCCGCCGATGTCTTAGCTGGATCGGGCAGATAATAACCGCCAGTATCCACCGGCTTACCCTGCGCGGCGATCAGCTCAGCATTAATCTTGGCCTCGTTGGCCGCCAGGGCCTCCGCCAGCGGTTTGAAGCGGGCTGCCAGTGCTGAGCTTTTATTCTGCCCAGCCAGCGCCTGGGCCCAATACAGCGCCAGGTAGAAATGGCTGCCACGATTATCCAGTTCGCCCATCTTCCGCGCAGGCGAGCGGTTGTACTCAAGGATCTTGCCGTTGGCCTCATCGAGCGTCTCGGCCAGAACCTGCACGTCCTTATTCCCACTTGTCTGCGCCAGATGTTCCAGCGAAGCGCCAAGCGCCAGGAACTCGCCCAGCGAATCCCAGCGCAGATAGCCTTCGTGCTGGAACTGCTCCACATGTCTGGGCGCCGAACCGCCGGCCCCGGTCTCGAACAACCCGCCGCCCGCCAGCAGCGGAACGATCGACAGCATCTTGGCCGACGTGCCTAGCTCCATGATCGGGAAAAGATCGGTCAAGTAGTCGCGCAGCACATTGCCAGTGACGGAGATGGTGTCGAGCCCCCTGCGGATGCGATCGAGCGAGAACTTGATTGCCTCGATCGGCGCCAGGATGCGGATGTCGAGACCCGATGTGTCCTCGTTCTTCAGGTATGTCTCGACCTTGGCGATCAACTGCGTGTCGTGCGCGCGTTTGGCGTCGAGCCAGAACACCGCTGGGGTGCTGGTCAGGCGCGCGCGGCGCACCCCAAGCTTGACCCAGTCCCGGATCGGCGCGTCCTTGACCTGGCACATCCGGAAGATGTCACCGGTCTCGACCGGCTGTGACAGCAGAACCGTGCCGTCATCGGCGACCACGCGCACCGTTCCGCCCGTGGCGACCTCAAACGTCTTGTCGTGCGAGCCATACTCCTCCGCTTGCTGCGCCATCAATCCGACGTTCGGCACATCGCCCATCGTCTTCGGGTCGAAGGCGCCATGCGCCTTGCAGTCCTCGATGACGGCCTGGAACAGCGTCGCGTAGCAACGATCGGGGATCGCGGCGATCACGTCGTGCAGCTTGCCGTCAGGGCCCCACATATGCCCGGATTCGCGAATCATCGCCGGCATCGATGCATCGATGATCACGTCGCTCGGCACGTGCAGGTTGGTGATTCCCCGGTCGGAATTGACCATGGCGAGGCCAGGCCGCTTCGCGTAGGTGGCCTGGATATCGGCCTTAATCGCCGCCTTTTCAGCCTCCGGCAACGTCTCGATCCGGGTCAGCATGTCCGCCACGCCGTTGTCGGGATCAACGCCCAGGCGCGTCAGTGTGGCGCCATGCTTCTCGAACACATCGGCGAAGAACACGGAAACGCAATGACCGAATAGGATGGGATCAGAGATCTTCATCATGGTTGTCTTGACGTGCAGCGAGAATAGGATGCCGTCCTTCTTCGCGGCGTCGATCTGCGCGGCGAAGAAGGCGCGCAACGCCTTACGGTTCATCACCGACGCGTCGATGATTTCGCCGGTCTGAAGCGGCGTCTTCGCCTTCAGCACCGTGACCGCGCCATCGCTGCCGACCAACTCGATACGGGCATTGGTCGGCGCCGCAATGGTCGTTGCGGCCTCCGAACCGTAGAAATCGCCGCCCGACATGTGCGCTACGCGCGATTTCGAGTCCTTGGTCCAGGCGCCCATCTTGTGCGGATTGTTGCGCGCGTACTGCTTCACGGCCCCGGCGGCACGGCGGTCGGAATTGCCCTCGCGCAGCACCGGATTGACGGCGCTGCCGAGCACCTTGCCGTAGCGGGCGCGGATTTCCTTATCCGCTGGCGTCGCGTCGCTGTCCGGATAGTCCGGCACGTCGTAGCCCTTGCTTTGCAACTCCTTGATCGCAGCCTTTAGCTGCGGGATCGAGGCGGAGATGTTGGGCAGCTTGATAATGTTGGCCTCGGGGCGCATCGCAAGTTGGCCAAGTTCGGCGAGCTCGTCGTTGATCTTTTGCGCTGGCGTCAGTTTGTCGGGGAAATTGGCGATGATGCGACCAGCCAGCGAAATGTCCTTCAGCTTCATCTTCACGCCGGCTGCCCCGACGAAGCCTTGGACGATCGGCAGAAGGGAAAACGTAGCAAGCGCAGGTGCTTCATCAACCTTCGTCCAAACGATTTCGAGATCTGACATGGTTGCATCTCCGCGCCGCTTTCGTTTCGGCTGAGTTGATCCTATTAACGATTATGGCCTGTCTTGTCGCACTGACGTGAGCGCGTCGCGGCTCTCCATGCCGAGGTCGTAGTATTTCAGGCCGACTTCGAGATACGGCTAGATCAGCTTGTTCTTGAGAAAGCGCCAGATGATCCGCGTCATCTCGCCGTCGTCGAGCTCGACGACAGGGTTTGCCACTTTGATCTTCGCCATTGCTGTCCATCCTCGCATGCAGGCGCAGCGCGCCACCAGCAGGCGCTCTCGCCAGCGTGCGAGGATAAAGGCCGCAGCCAACTCCGACAAGCCGACAAAGGGTGCCGCCTCGGCAGCCCATGGTTGATGCTCCGATCATCCACAGCGAAATTTTGTGCACAGCGCCGGCATCGATCGCGGAAGGAGGCCAAAATGCGGCATTAATTCAAGTTGTTACCAAACGGTTACAGAAGGTGCCGATGGATTTACGAGCGCAATAAGTAATTACAACCGGTTAGCGCGCTGCCCAAGATATGGGCAACCGGATCGGACAATTGGAAACATTGAACTCCCCTGTCTCGTTTCGTGGTTTTGCACCGGGTTATCCACTATTGCCGTGGATATCACCGGGTTCAGCCATGAACGCTTTGCGGCCGCGACAGAGCCTCTGCGGCTCAGTCTCGACACAGCTCAAAAGAGTTCGGGAGCACCGCCGCGGATCGCCGGCGGCGCTTCGGCGAGAGCCGTCATCAATTCCGCAACGGTCGAGACGGTCTGCAGGAGCCGGCGAGTTTTCGCCGGGGCAAAGCCGCGCTCGACGATATCGTCGAGCAGAGTACGCAAGGTTGTCCAATAACCGTCAATATCGACAAGATAAATCGGCTTGTCGTGCAGTCCGAGCTGCTTCCAGCTGAGCATCTCGAAGGTTTCGTCCAGCGTCCCGATACCGCCTGGCAGCACTGCGAAGGCGTCGGCCCGCTCGGCCATCAACCGCTTGCGCTCGTGCATGCTGTCGACGATTACCAGTTCGCTGACGCCCTGATGGGCAAGCTCGGCGTCGCGCAAGCGGGCGGGGATGATGCCGGTCACCCGGCCGCCCCCGGCGAGCGCGGCATCGGCGACCAGTCCCATCAGCCCAACCCGCCCGCCGCCAAAGACGATTTCGATCCCGGCCGCGGCGAGACGCATGCCGAGCTCACTCGCCGCCTCGCGGTAGGATGCCGCGACCCTGCCCGACGAGCCGCAATAGACGCATAGCGCTTTGATGTTCGGCATGGGTTCTTGCTCTCTGGTATCAAGCGTAGAGTTCCGCAGCCAGTACCGGAGCGGCGCGGCCTCGGGCGTGCAGATAGGATTGCCAGAACAGGCAGGCGGCAATCGATCGCCAAGGCCGCCAGGCTTCGCCGATACGCCGCAGCTCGGGCTCCAGTGGGCGCGTTGCAAGGCCGAGCCGCTCGCCGGCCGCGATCTGCAGGCCGAGGTCGGCGGCGGGCCAGATATCGGGCCGCCCCAGCACGAAAATCAGATAGACTTCGGCGCTCCAGCGGCCGATGCCTTTGAGCGAGACCAGTGCCGCCTGCGCGGCCTCGTCATCGGCCTCGGCGAGGCGGGCGAAGTCGAATTCGCCAGCGGCGACCTTTTCGGCGAGGTCACGGGCGTACCCCATCTTTTGCCGGCTGAAGCCGCAGGCGCGCAGAATAGTGTCGTCGAGGGCGAGGAACGCATCCGGCGTGAGCGGTCGGCACAACCCGCTCAACCGGCGGTGCATTGCCGCCGCGGCGTCGATCGACACCTGCTGCTCGAGAATGATGTGCAGCAATGTCCCGAAGCCGTTTCGGCGGCGGCGAAAGCGCGGCGACCCCGCCTGCTCCAAGATCGCGGCGAAGACCGGCTCGGCCGCAAGCACGGCGATTCCGTCAGCCAGGCCTTCAGGCGCATACAGCGCCGCATCTTCGGCCGACGCGGCTCTCATGGTGTCGTCCGGATCCCGATCAGAGCGCGAAAACCGAGCGGCACTCGCCTGGGCACCGCTGGGCCGGCGCCAAGACCAGTCCGCTGACCGGGGATCAATCCCAAGGGCTCCCCGGCTTCCGATAGGGGCGGCCGGCCGATGGCACCGAACCTCCACCCGCTCGGCGGCTGCTGGCAAATGCGCCAGGATACGCCGTCGCGAAGACCGTGCTGCGCGGGGCCTGCAGCAGGGTCACACCACTCGGGCGTAATATAGTCACGAGGATCATCCCGGTGACAAAGCCGCCGATATGCGCCCAGAACGCCACGCCGGGGGTCCCGGGTCCCCTTTCCAGCCCGCTTGCCAACTGCATCGCAAACCACAAGCCAAGCAGGATCGAGGCTGGCACGTTGATGATGCGGAAAAAGATCACAATCCAGATAAAAACGTGAACGTTGGCTCGTGGAAACAACAACAAATAGCCGCCAAGCACGCCAGCTATGGCGCCGCTCGCCCCGATCATCGGCACATGCGAGGCCGGGCTCGACGCCGCCTGAACCAACGCTGCCGCAATCCCGCTCGCCAGGTAAAGAAAAAGATAGCGCGTGTGCCCGAGCGTATCTTCGACGTTATTTCCGAAAATCCACAAAAACAGCATGTTACCGATCAGATGAAACCATCCGCCATGCAAAAACATGCTGGTGAGCACCGTTGCCCAGGGCGGCACGGCGCGCAAGTATGGCGCCAGATGGGCCGAACCAAACAGCACCGCCGGGATCATCCCGAAGCCGAACAAGATCTGATGCTGGTTCTGACCGAGCTGCCATAAAAAGGCGCCGATACACAGCCCGATCAAGAAATAGTTGACGACCGGCGGGCGTCGGACCGGGTTGTCGTCATAGAGCGGGATCGCGAAGATCACGCCGTATGCTCTCGTAGGTCTTCTGGAGGCGGATCCAAACGCTAAGGTCAGGAGCCAACCAGACCCAACTGCGGGCTCGACGGCTCCGCAAATCGTTGCTTGGGAACGCGCCCGGCCAAGCGGGCCAGGCGACCAGCCTCGACCGCCGCGCGCATCGCTGCCGCCATCCGCACCGGATCGTGCGATTTGGCGATCGCGGTGTCGATCATTACCGCGTCGCAGCCGAGCTCCATGGCCAGGGCGGCATCGGACGCCGTACCGATGCCGGCATCGAGCACGACCGGGACCGGGCTGCGCCTGCAAATCAGCTCGATCGCGGCCGGGTTGGCAATGCCCATGCCCGAGCCGATCAACGAGCCCAATGGCATCACCGCGGCGCAGCCGACATCGGCGAGCTTCTGGCAGCTGACCGGGTCCTCGTTGCAGTAGGGCAGCACGGTGAAGCCCTTGCGCACCAGCTCATCGGCGGCGTGCACCAGCTGTTCGACGTCGGGGTAGAGCAGCTCCCTGTCGCCGATCAACTCGAGCTTGACCCAATTGGTCTCCAGCGCCTCGCGCGCCAATTCGGCGGTCAGGATCGCGTCGCGCGCGGTGACGCAGCCGGCGGTGTTTGGCAGGATCCGGTAGCGGTCGCCCAACAGATCGACAAGGCTCTCGGCGTAGCCTTCGAGGCTGATGCGGCGGATCGACATCGTCACCATCGCCGGGTCGCCCGCCAGGAGCGCATCGAGCATAACCTGCTGGTTCGGGTAGCGGGCGCTGCCGACGAACAGCCGCGAGGGAAGCGTGACGCCGGCGATGACGAAAGGATCGCTGCTCATGGACGATATCCTAACCGAAAAAATCAGCCGCCCTGCAACGGGCGAACGATCTCGACCGCGTCGCCGGCATTCAAGGCTGCGTCGTCCCAGACGGCGCGGCGCACCACGGCGCCGTTGACTGCGACGGCGAGAAATCGCGCGCCGGGATCGATGCCGCGCGCGGCGAGAAGCTGGGCGACCGTCGACGCCGCGACCTCCTCGTCAAAGCCGTTGATCTTGAGCCGGATCATTGCGCGGCCTCGGCCCGCGCAGGGCTGAACCGGCTCGGCGCGAACGGCAGCGCGCTCTCGGGCAGGTTGCCGCTCAGCACATATGCACTGACCACTGCGGCGGTAACCGGAGTCAACAGGATGCCGTTGCGGTGATGCCCGGTGGCGATCACCAGGCCTTCGATACCGCTGGGGCCGAGGATCGGCGCGTCGTCGCGCGAGCCGGGACGAAAGCCGACCCAGGTTTCGGCGATCGGTAATTCCTCGATCGACGGCACCGCGCGCCAAGCGCCTTCGAGCAACGCCAGCAGCCCGCCCGCGGTCATGCTGTCGTCGAAGCCGCGCTCCTCGACCGTACCGCCGATAACTAGTCGTCCGTCGCGGCGCGGCACTAGGTAGCCGCGCGGCAGCCAGACTACGTGCCGCAATAGTGGCGCCGCCGAGTCCATGCGGAGCGCCATCATCTGTCCTTTAATAGGACGCACCGGCGGGAGGTAAGCCGTCGGGATGCCGGCGATCTCGCGCGACCAAGCGCCGGCCGCTAACACGACCATGTCTGCCGGCTCGCGACCGCGATCGGTGACGACCGCGCGAGCGCGGCCGTTGACAACTTCGACTTCGCGGACCCTGCAGTGTTCGTGCAGCAGCGCGCCAGAGCGTTGCGCCGCAATCGACAGGGCGCTGGCCACCAGCCGGTTGTCAACCTGATGGTCGCGCGGACTCAGCACCGCACCGGGGATGCCGGGGCGCATATGCGGCTCGCGCCGCCGCGCGTCGGTGCCCGAAAGCCATTCGAGGTCAAGGCCAAGGTTCCTTTGGAACTCATAGGTAAAGCGCAGCTGCTCGGCGTCGTCGCGGGTCAGGGCCACGACCATCGTGCCTTCGTCCCGGTAGCCTATCGAGATCCCGGAAGCGGCCTCGATCTCGCGCGCGAAATCCGGCCAGAGAAGCTGACTTTCCAGGGTCAGCGCCAGCAGTGTTTCTTCACCGGGCTCGGTCTCCACCGCGGCGGCGAGCATACCGGCCGCGGCCCAGCTCGCGCCATGACCGGCCTCGCCGCGATCATAAACCGCGACCGGACATCCCGCCTGCGCCAACCTCCAGGCAATCCCCAGTCCAATGACCCCGGCGCCGATGACGACGGTCTTCGGGCGATGCGAGAATAACGTGATCGACGTAGTAATCTCGGACTCCCTTCGCCGGGCGCGCCCGGCCAGGTTCATTGGGTCTGATCTCAGCCGCTCCGCCCACGCGCTCCACAGCGTGGCCGAACGGCACCCCAGCCTCGCGCCAATGTCGGCCGAGGGCCCTGCCGTTGCAAGAATTTTCTCGCGATGCCAGAGAAGCCACTAGGCAGTTTTCGGATCGCTCGCTGGCCGGCCGCCACCCGGAGCGGGAGCTACCCAGCGGGGTCGGCGCGCTTCGCTGTGTCGTACGGGACAGGACCCCATCCCGGATTTCGGCGAGAGGACGCTCGTAGAGACGTTAGAGGGTGCGGGAGATGTTTAACCTAAGATGGAAGTGGCGTCGGCGATAACGTTGGCGGCAACGCGAATGGGGAGGTCAACCCACCTATCGCCTTTCTGCCCGGACGAAAGGCGGCGATAGGCGTCGATGAAGGCCGCGGGTGAAATTGAGGCGGTGTCGCCGCGCCGAAAAAGGCGCCGCCGGAGGCGAGGCAGCGGCCAAGGGTTCCAGTTCTGCGTATGGTGTTCACGACCGGTCTGAAAGCGGTTGACACTCGGCAAATCCCGACGCCGATGACATATCGTCGGCACGTTGTAGAATATTCCGGGCTTGCACGGGACATCCGTCGGTGCACGAACGACCCAGCTGGCGCAGGAGCAAGCGATGAACAAGGTCTATCCCGATGCAAAGGCCGCGCTCACCGGCCTGCTGCGCGACGGCATGACGATCATGGCCGGGGGGTTTGGCCTTAGCGGGATACCGGAAAAACTGATCGCCGCGATCCGCGATTCGGAAGTAGACGGGCTGACCGTAATCTCGAACAACGCCGGGATCGACGGCGCCGGCCTCGGCCTGCTGCTCGAGAGCCGGCAGATCCGCAAGATGATTTCGTCTTACGTGGGGGAGAACAAGCTTTTCGCTGATTTATATTTGAAGGGCGAGCTCGAACTCGAGTTCAACCCGCAAGGGACGCTGGCGGAGCGGATCCGCGCCGGCGGCGCCGGCATCCCGGCTTTCTTCACCAAGACCGGGGTCGGGACCCTAATCGCCGAAGGCAAGGAAACGCGCGAGTTCGACGGCGAGGGTTATTTGATGGAGCGCGGCCTCGTTGCCGATCTGTCGCTGATCCATGCTTGGAAGGGCGACCGCGAAGGCAACCTCGTCTACCGCAAGACGGCGCGAAACTTCAACCCGGTGATGGCGACCGCGGGACAGGTTACCGTCGCCGAAGTCGAGTACCTGGTCGAACCCGGCGAGATCGAGCCCGATCACATTCACACACCCGGAATCTTCGTCCAGCGGATCGTGCATCCGACTGCGTTCGAGAAGCGCATCGAACAGCGCACGGTGCGCAAGCGGGGCGAGTAAGGAGGAGGAGCCCGAACATGCCCTGGTCACGCGACGAAATGGCGCGCCGCGCCGCGGCCGAACTCGACGACGGCTTTTACGTCAATCTCGGGATCGGTATCCCGACCCTGGTTTCCAACTTCATCCCGCCGGGTATCACGGTTCAGCTGCAAAGCGAAAACGGCATGCTCGGCATGGGTCCGTTTCCGTTCGAGGGCGAGGAGGACCCGGACCTGATCAACGCCGGCAAGCAGACCATCACCGAATTGCCGACGACGAGCTATTTCGACAGTGCTCAATCCTTTGGGATGATCCGCGGCGGGCACATCGACTTATCGATCCTCGGCGCGATGCAGGTGGCCGAGAACGGTGATCTCGCCAACTGGATGATCCCTGGCCGTATGGTCAAGGGCATGGGCGGCGCGATGGACCTCGTCGCTGGGGTCAAGCGGGTGATCGTACTGATGGAGCACACCGCCCGCGACGAGCCGAAATTGTTGCACCGCTGCACCCTGCCGCTAACCGGCCAGGGTGTCGTCGACACGGTGATCACCGATCTCGGCGTGTTCACGATCGACCGGTCTGGGATGACCTTGGTCGAGCTGGCCCCAGGCGTCACGCTCGACGAGGTGCGGACGAAAACCGAAGCGGCGTTCGCAGTGCATCCGGGTGTTGAGCGACGAGAAGCCTGATCGGCAAGCCAGCAGGGCCGCCGTTAGGTACGTTCACGGCTGCTACTGCTTGGCGGGATCCCGCGCTCAACTAAAGACGATCGTTGCAAACGCGACGGTTGTTGCGGCGGAGGCCACTTGTCGGACTGCGGCAGAACGCCGCGGTCATTCGCATTCGTGCCATGCGCCGACCGCACTCCCGCTGCGTGCTGGGGGTGACAATCGCCATTTTTAACCTACATTTTTATTGGGATTTCCCGATACCCAATATATGCTGATAGGGATTGGGAAGGTAGACACAACATGTTGTCGGAATCCCATGGCGAGGCGCATCAGACGGGACGGGCCAGTGGGCCGCTTCTCAGTTGTCGCAGGGTATCGCCAAGGTCCGCACTCTTGCCACAAAGCCTTGGCATACTGATTGCGTCGAGGTTGGCGGGGAACGATGCACGTCCGGCGACGATCATGGTGGGGGCGACGGGCTGTGCGGGCCGGTTAGAGAATGACGGTCGCGGGCTGCCGAGCCGCGGTCGGGGGCTTGTAAGGATCGGCGGATGCTTTTTTGTCGCGCGGTGTTCACTCATTGCGGCTACTGGGAGCGGATGAGTTGAGCGCTGGCGCTGCTGAGGTGTGACATGAGATTCGACGACGACGGAATTTTTGGGCTCTATTCACGGTTGTACGACACCCGGCGGGAAGTAGAGCTTTCGCTAGAGGACTATCTGCGGAAATGCTCGGACGATCCCTCGTTCTATGCTGGTGCGGCCGAACGCATGCTCAAGGCGATCGGCGAGCCCGCGATGATCGATACGAGCCAGGATGGGCGCCTCGGCCGCATCTTCATGAATCGCACGATCAAGGTCTATCCGGAGTTCGCGGATTTCTTCGGGATGGAGGAAACGATCGAGCGGATCGTCGGGTTCTTCCGGCACGCCGCGCAAGGGCTCGAGGAACGCAAGCAGATCGTTTATTTGCTGGGCCCAGTTGGCGGCGGCAAATCCTCGCTCGCCGAACGGCTGAAACAGCTGATGGAGAAAGAGCCGGTCTATGTGCTGAAGGCCGGTAAGGAGATCAGTCCGGTGTTCGAAAGCCCCCTCGGGTTGTTCGACCCGGTGACGCTGGGCGCCGAACTTGAAAGCCGCTATGGCGTCCCGCAACGCCGGCTGACCGGCACGATCTCGCCTTGGGCGGTCAAACGGCTCGAGGAGTTCGGCGGCGACATTACCAAATTCACCGTCGTCCGCCTGCAGCCCTCGCGGCTCAAGCAGATCTGCATTTCCAAGACCGAGCCGGGCGACGAGAACAACCAGGACGTCTCGAGCCTCGTCGGCAAGGTCGATATCCGTAAGCTCGAGTTTTTCAGTCAGAACGACCCGGACGCCTATTCCTATTCGGGCGGGCTGAACCGCACGACCCAGGGCCTGCTCGAATTCGTCGAGATGTTCAAGGCCCCGATCAAGATGCTGCACCCGCTGCTGACCTCGACGCAGGAAGGCAATTACGTCGGCTCCGAGAATATCGGCGGCATTCCCTATCAGGGCATCGTGCTGGCGCATTCGAACGAGGCTGAGTGGCAGACTTTCAAGAACAACAAGAACAACGAAGCCTTCATCGACCGTATTTCCGTTATCAAGGTGCCGTATTGCCTGCGCTCGACCGAGGAGCGGAAAATCTACGAGAAGCTGCTGCAGAACAGCGAGCTGGCTAGTGCGCCCTGTGCGCCGTCGACGTTGGATATTCTGTCGCGGTTCAGCGTGCTGTCTCGGCTAAAGCCGCATGAGAATTCGAATTTGCATTCAAAGATGCGGGTTTATGACGGCGAGAGCCTAAAGGATACCGATCCGCGCGCAAAATCCGGGCAGGAATACCGGGACGCGGCCGGAGTCGACGAGGGTATGGACGGCATTTCAACCCGCTTTGCCTTCAAAGTGCTTTCGAGCACCTTCAATTTCGACACTCAAGAGGTGGCGGCCGACCCCGTCCATCTGATGTACGTGCTCGAGCAGGCGATCTGGCGTGAGCAGTTTCCCGATGACGTCGAGAAGAAGTATCTTAACTTTATCAAGGCTGAACTGGCGCCGCGCTATGCCGAGTTCATCGGTCACGAGATCCAGAAAGCCTATCTCGAATCGTATTCCGATTATGGCCAGAACCTGTTCGACCGCTACGTCGCCTATGCCGATGCGTGGATCGAGGATTCGGACTACAAGGATCCTGACACCGGCCAGCTGATGAATCGCGAACTTCTGAACCAGGAGCTCTCGAAGATCGAGAAGCCAGCCGGGATCGCCAACCCCAAGGACTTCCGCAACGAAGTCGTCAAGTTCGCATTACGGGCGCGTGCTGCCAACTCCGGGCGCAACCCGTCCTGGACCTCGTACGAGAAGTTGCGCGAGGTGATCGAGCGGCGCATGTTCTCACAGGTCGAGGATCTGCTGCCGGTGATCAGCTTTGGCTCCAAGAAGGACAGCGAGACCGAGAAAAAGCATGCCGACTTTCTCGAGCGAATGGTGGCGCGCGGCTACACCGAGCGTCAGGTCCGCCGTCTGGTCGAGTGGTATATGCGGGTCAATAAGGCCGGGTAGGCGGCTATGATGCCCGGTCTGGAGGGAAGACGATGAACATTGTCGACCGCCGGCCCAACCCCAAGGGCAAGAGCCTCAGCAACCGGCAGCGTTTCTTGGCGCGAGCGCGCGCCGAGGTCAAATCGGCGGTGCAGAACGCGCTGCGCAAGCGCAAAGTCGCCGATGTCGAGCACGGCGAAAAGGTGGCGATCCCGATGCGTGGGATCGTCGAGCCGGTCTTTCACCACAGCCGGCGCACCGGCCGTAACGAGCATGTCGTGCCGGGCAACAAGGAATACGTCAGGGGCGACGAGATCCCGCGCCCGACCGGCGGCGACGGGCGCGGCGGCTCGCAGGGCAGCCCGGACGGATCGGGTGAGGATGCGTTCGAATTCACCCTGTCGAAAGACGAGTTCCTCGACATGTTCTTTGAGGATCTCGAGCTACCCGATCTCGTCAAGAAGAGCTTGCGCGAGACGTTTGCCGTCGATTTGCAGCGTGCGGGCTACACGGTGACCGGAAGCCCGGCCAATCTCAGCATTCGTCGGACTATGCGCAACAGCATGGCGCGGCGCATTTCGCTGCGCCGGCCAAAGACGTGGGAGGTCGAGGCGTTACGCGACGCGCTCGCCGGCGCGCGCGCCCGCGGCGACGACGAAGAGACGCAGAAACTGGCGCTCGAACTCGATCGCGCCGAGTTCCGCAGCAAGATCATTCCCTATATCGACCCGATCGATGTTCGCTACAATCGCTTCGAGCGCGTGCCGCGACCTAATACCGAGGCGGTAATGTTCTGCCTGATGGATGTGTCGGGTTCGATGACCGAAGCGATGAAGGATCTGGCTAAAAAATTCTTCATGTTGCTGCACGTCTTTCTGATTCGGCGCTATCGTCATGTCGACGTCGTTTTCATCCGACATACGAGCACGGCCGAGGAGGTCGATGAGGAGACGTTCTTCTATAGTCGGGAAACCGGAGGCACCGTGGTGTCGACGGCGCTTGAAAAGATGCTGGAGATAGCGCGGGCGCGCTATCCGACGGACCGCTGGAACATCTATGCTGCACAGGCCTCCGACGGTGACAATTACGGCGCCGACAGCGGTCGTTGTGTGGCCTTGCTCGGCGGTGAGGTATTGCCGCTGTGCCAGTACTTTGCCTATGTCGAGGTCGGCGACGGGATGGGCGGCAGCCTGACTGGCTTGGCCCGCGACAGCGATTTGTGGCGCGCCTACAGCGAGGTGGCGCCGGCCCACCCGCATTTCGCGATGCGGCGGGTCGGCGATCCGTCGCAGATTTTCTCGGTCTTCCACGAATTGTTTGCGAAAGGGGGCGTCCGTGCCTGACACGCTTTCCGTGCCGATGGCGCGGCTTGAAACCGCGGCCCCGCTGTTCAACGGTCCGAACTGGGATTACGGCTCGTTGCGCCAAGTCCATGACGCGATCGAACGCATCGCGTTGGAGGAACTCGGCCTCGATGTCTACCCCGTCCAGGTCGAGGTCATCACCTCCGAGCAAATGCTCGACGCCTATGCCTCGGTGGGCTTGCCGCTAATGTATCGTCATTGGAGCTTTGGCAAGCGCTTCGCCTTTCATGAGACACTCTACCGAAAAGGGCTGCAGGGGCTCGCCTACGAAATCGTCATCAACTCCAACCCCTGTATCTGCTACATCATGGAAGAGAATTCCATGACGATGCAGACGCTCGTCATGGCGCACGCTGCCTTTGGCCACAACCACTTCTTCAAGAACAACTATCTGTTCCGGCAGTGGACTGATGCAAATGGCATCTTGGACTATCTGAGCTTTGCCCGCGACTATGTCGCCAAGTGCGAAGAACGGCACGGCGCCGAAGCGGTCGAGCGTGTGCTCGACGCCGCGCATGCGCTGAAGGATCACGGGGTCAATCGCTATGCCCATCGGACCAAGCCCAATCTCGCCGAAGAACGGCGCCGGGCCGAAGAGTGGCAGGCGCATGCCGAGGCGACCTACAACGATCTTTGGCGCACCGTGCCGGGCAGCGGCAGAGACAAGGAAGATCCAGACGCGGCTGAGGCGCGGCTGCAGGAAATCAAGCGCGAACTCGGCCTGCCTGAGGAAAACCTGCTGTATATGATCGAAAAGCGGGCGCCGCGGCTGGAGGATTGGCAGCGCGAACTCGTGCGCATCGTCCGCCTGATCGCGCAATATTTCTACCCGCAAAAGCAGACCCAGATGATGAACGAAGGCTGCGCCACCTTCGTCCATTACGAGATCATGCGGCGGCTGCACGACAAGGGACTGATTACCGAAGGCGCGATGCTGGAATTTCTGCACTCGCATTCGAGCGTCGTCTTTCAGCCGGATTTCGACGATCCGCGCTTCAGCGGGCTGAACCCCTACGCGCTCGGCTTCGCGATGATGTCGGACATTCGCCGCATCTGCGAGGAGCCCACCGAGGAGGACCGGGTTTGGTTTCCCGACATCGCCGGCGGTGGCGACGGTTATGGCGTGCTCCGCCACGCCTGGGCGAACTACCGCGATGAGAGCTTTGTACTGCAGTATCTGAGCCCGGCGATGATCCGCAAGTTCCGCCTGTTCCACGTCTCCGACGACAGCACTAAGCCATCGCTTCATGTCGAAGCGATTCATGACGACATCGGCTATCGCAAGATCCGCAGCGCGCTGTCGCGGCAATACGATCTGTCACGGCGCGAGCCCGACATCCAGGTCGTGGACGTTGACCTGAGAGGTGACCGCTGCCTAATTCTTGCGCATTATGTGCACAACGGCGTCCTGCTTGCCGAAAAAAGCTGCCGTGCGGTGCTCCGTCACGTTGCCGTGCTATGGGGCTATTCGGTTAAGCTGCTCGAAATCGACGCTGCGACCGACAAGACCCTGAAGACTTACGAGGTGGCGCAGCCCGGCTGAACGCTGCGGCAGTCTAAATCCAAATTTGGAGGTCGGCTGCTGGCGAGCAGTGCCACGCGATGATCGTCCTCGGCATTGAAACCAGCTGCGACGAAACCGCCGCCGCAGTGGTGGCCGTGGGTCCGTCGGGTCCGCAGATCCGTTCGAATCTGGTCCATTCCCAGCTCTCTGACCATGCCCGCTATGGCGGCGTTGTGCCTGAGATTGCGGCGCGCGCTCATCTCGACCATCTCGACGGCCTGGTGTTACGCGCGCTGGCTGAGGCTGCGACCGGCCTGAGTGAAATCGATGGGGTCGCGGCAGCCGCCGGCCCCGGACTGATCGGCGGCCTGATCGTCGGTACCATGACGGCAAAGGGGATCGCGTGGGCCGCCGCCAAACCGTTCATTGCGGTCAACCATCTCGAAGCTCACGCACTGAGCGTCCGGCTTACCGACGATGTCTCCTTCCCCTACCTGCTTCTTCTCGTGTCGGGCGGACATTGCCAGCTGCTCGCCTGCACTGGGATCGGCCGTTACACGCGTCTCGGCACGACCCTCGATGATGCCGCCGGCGAAGCATTCGACAAGACCGCAAAACTGATCGGGCTCAGCTATCCGGGCGGTCCTGCGATCGAGCATGCGGCACGGGGGGGAGACGAGCGGCGGTTCGCCCTGCCGCGACCGCTCGCCGGCAGACCAGGCTGCGATTTCTCATTTTCCGGGCTAAAGACGGCCGTGCGGCGGATCACCCGCGAACGCGGCCCCCTGAAAGACCGCGAGCGGGCGGATCTCGCGGCCTCGGTCGAATTCGCCATCTGCGAGGCATTGTGCGACCGTACCATCAATGCCATTGACTGGTTTCTGCGAAACTACCCGGCGGGCAGAAGCCTCATCGTGGCGGGTGGGGTGGCAGCCAATGCCCGGCTGCGCCAACGCCTCGCCGGGCTCGCCTGCTCGGCCGGACTGGATTTTTTAGCGCCGCCGCTGGGATTGTGCACCGACAATGCTGCGATGATCGCCTGGGCAGGGTTGGAGCGGCTACGTCTCGGCCTCGTTGACGGTCTCGATACACCACCACGCCCGCGTTGGCCGCTCGATGCCGGCGCTCAGCCTCGCCCAGGCGCCGGGGTCAAGGCGTAACCCGGTGAAGCGGCTCGCGGTCATTGGCGCCGGCGCCTGGGGCACGGCGCTGGCGATCGTCGCGAGGCGTGCCGGCCTGATTCCGGTGCTGTGGGCGCGCGATCCCGATGTCGTTGCTGCTATCAATGTGCGGCATGAAAACCGAACCTATCTCCCCGGCATCGCGCTCGATCCGGCGGTCGCTGCAACCGGCGATATGAGAGCGGCCGTGGCCGATGCCGATGCCGCGCTGCTCGTCGTCCCCGCGCAATTTCTGCGAAGCGTGCTCGCCTGCCTGCGCCGCGTCCTGCCGCAGGGGCTTCCCTTGCTGCATTGCGCCAAAGGGATCGAGGCGGGCTCGCTCGCCCTGATGTCGCAGATCGGGGCCGAGATGCTGCCGGCTTCGCCCTTTGCGGTATTGTCAGGGCCGAGCTTCGCCGCCGACGTCGCGCGCGGCCTGCCGACTGCGGTGACCGTCGCCAGCGCCGATGCCACGCTGGGAGAGAGTTTTGCGGCGGCGCTCGGCAGCAGCCGCTTTCGCCCCTATCTGTCGCCGGATCCGATTGGCGCTGAAATCGGCGGTGCAGTCAAAAATGTGGTGGCGATTGCTTGCGGGATCGTTGTCGGGCGGGGCCTTGGCGACAATGCTCGCGCCGCGTTGATCACCCGCGGGCTCGCCGAAATGGTGCGCCTCGGGGTATCACGGGGGGCACATGCAGAGACCTTTCGCGGGCTCTCCGGCCTCGGCGATTTAGTCCTGACCTGCAGCGCTGCCCAGTCGCGCAATTACGCCCTCGGCTTGGCCCTCGGCCAGGGGCGAAGCCTCGATGAGGCGCTTGGCGGGCGCCGCTCGGTTGTCGAGGGGGTTGCCACCGCGGCCGCTGTCACCGGGCTGGCCGCCCGATTCGGGATCGAGATGCCGATCAGCGAAGCGGTTGACGCGGTACTTCATCGGGACGTGCCGATCGATGCGATGACCGACCGGCTGCTGCGCCGGCCCTACCGGACGGAGTAGAGGGTGATGCCGCGGGTTTGGGCCGAACGGAAAATACTTTTCCGCGCCGCCGGAAAGCCAATATCATGAGACAACGAGGCGATCAGCCCGAGTCGATATGAGCGACAACGGAAAGCGCGGCGAGGAAGGACCGGGTACGGGCGTCGTCGTCAAGGCCAAGCCGAAGACGAAGAAGCCCTCGATGTACAAGGTCTTGATGCTGAACGACGATTACACGCCGATGGAGTTCGTCGTCCACATACTAGAGCGTTTTTTCGGCAAGAGCCGGCAAGAAGCGACCCGGATCATGATGCACGTGCACCGCCGCGGGGTCGGAGTGTGCGGCGTCTACACTTACGAAGTGGCTGAAACCAAGGTGACCCAGGTCATGGATTTCGCCCGGCAGCACCAGCATCCGCTGCAGTGTACGCTGGAAAAGGACTAGGCAAGGAAGGAAGGGCGGGAGTGCTGTCACGCAATCTCGAAAAGTCGCTGCATCGGGCGCTGGCCCATGCCAACGAACGCCGGCACGAATTCGCCACCCTCGAACATCTGCTGTTGGCGCTGACTGAGGATCAGGATGCGATCGCCGTACTGCGCGCCTGTAGCGTCGATCTGGATCGGCTGCGGCGCGAGGTGCTGACGTATGTCGACAACGAGCTCGGCAACCTGGTCGCCACGCAAAAGGACGACGCCAAGCCGACGGCGAGCTTTCAGCGCGTGCTGCAACGCGCCGCTATCCATGTCCAATCCTCTGGTCGCGAGGAGGTCACTGGCGCGAACGTCTTGGTCGCCATGTTCGCTGAGCGCGAGAGCCATGCTGTCTATTTCCTGCAAGAGCAGGATATGACCCGGTTCGATGCGGTCAACTATATCTCGCACGGGATCGCCAAGGCGCCTGGCCGCTCTGAAACGCGGCGGGTTCAGGGCACGGACGAAGACGAACGTGGCGAAAAGTCGCAGAAGCGCAGCCACGACGCCCTCGACGCTTATTGCGTCAATTTGAACAAGAAGGCCAAGGGCGGCCGTATCGACCCCTTGATCGGACGTGAGGCGGAAGTCGAGCGCACGATCCAGATCCTGTGCCGGCGATCGAAGAACAACCCGCTTTATGTCGGCGATCCCGGCGTCGGCAAGACCGCAATTGCCGAGGGGCTGGCCCGTCGCATTGTGCAGCGCGAGGTGCCTGAGGTGCTGGTCAATGCGACGATTTATGCGCTCGACATGGGCGCATTGCTCGCGGGCACCCGCTATCGCGGCGATTTCGAGGAACGGCTGAAGGCGGTTCTGTCAGAACTCGAGGCGCAACCCGGTACCATCCTATTCATCGACGAGATTCATACCGTCATCGGCGCCGGGGCGACCAGTGGCGGGGCGATGGACGCCTCGAATTTGTTGAAGCCGGCATTGGCCGGCGGCGTCATCCGCTGCATCGGTTCGACGACCTACAAGGAATACCGCAACTATTTCGAGAAAGACCGCGCGCTGGTCCGCCGCTTTCAAAAGATCGACGTCAACGAGCCGACAGTCGAAGATTCGGTCAAGATCCTGCGCGGCCTCAAACCCTATTACGAGCGGCATCACAAGGTCCGCTACACCGCCGATGCGCTCCGCGCCGCGGTTGAACTGTCGCATCGCTATATCGGCGACCGCAAATTGCCCGACAAGGCGATCGATGTCATCGACGAGACCGGCGCAGCGCAGATGCTGGTCCCGGAAAACCGTCGCCGCAAGACTATAACCGCGCGCGAGGTCGAAGCGGTCATCGCGACGATGGCGCGGATACCGCCAAAGAGCGTGTCGCGCGATGATCGGGAAGTGTTGCGCAATCTCGATCGCGATCTGAAGACGATGGTGTTCGGCCAAGACAGCGCAATCGAGGCGTTGGTCTCTGCGATCAAGCTCGCGCGCGCGGGGTTGCGCGACGCCGAAAAGCCGATCGGCAGCTATCTCTTTTCCGGCCCGACCGGGGTCGGCAAGACCGAGGTCGCGCGCCAGCTCGCACGCACCCTTGGCATCGAGATTACCCGCTTCGACATGTCGGAATATATGGAACGGCATACGGTGTCGCGACTGATCGGGGCGCCGCCGGGCTATGTCGGCTTTGACCAGGGCGGATTGCTGACCGACGCGATCGATCAGCACCCGCATTCAGTGCTGCTGCTCGATGAGATCGAGAAAGCCCATCCCGATCTGTTTAACATCCTGTTGCAGGTGATGGATTACGGCAAGCTAACAGATCACAACGGCAAGAATGTTGATTTCCGCAATGTCATCCTGATCATGACGACGAACGCAGGTGCCGCCGAGTTGGCTAAGCAGGCGATCGGTTTCGGCAGTGGCATCCGCACGGGTCACGACGAAGAGGCGATCACCCGGATGTTTACGCCGGAATTCCGTAACCGGCTTGACGCGACGATCTCATTCGCCCCGCTATCGCCGGAGACGATCGGCCGGGTCGTCGATAAGTTCGTGCTGCAGCTGGAAGAGCAACTGGCCGACCGCAACGTCACGATCGAGCTCGATCCAGACGCCCGCGCCTGGCTCGCAGAGAAGGGCTATGATCCTCTCTTCGGCGCTCGCCCGCTCGCCCGGGTGATCCAGGAACACATCAAAAAGCCGCTCGCCGAGGAATTGCTGTTCGGACGGCTGGCAAAGGGAGGGATCGTCCGCGTCACCAAGAAGCCGGAAGACGACGTGCTCTCTTTCTCGTTCGAAGAGGGGCCTGCGGCCCCGGCCGAGCCTAAGGAGCCGGCGCTGGTAGAATAAAGGATACTACTGCACGAGCACCGAGCCGTAGGAGTGGATCCCCTCAGTCTTCGTGACGGAACGGCGAATACTCGGCCAGCCCTTCGATTTTGCGCTCGACCATAACTCGCTCGCGCTCGAGGAATTGTGCGACGGCGCGGCGAAAACCCGGGTCCGGGATCCAATGGGCGCTGTAGGTGGCCGTCGGCAGATAGCCGCGCTGTAATTTATGTGACCCTTGGGCGCCGGCCTCGACCCGCCGCAGCCCGCGGGTGATCGCAAACTCGATCGCCTGGTAATAACAGCACTCGAAATGCAGGAATTTGTAATCGCCGTAGCTACCCCAATTGCGGCCGTAGATCGTCTCCTTGCCTAATAGGTTGAGGGCGCCGGCGACATATTTGCCGCCGTGTTGCGCCATCACCAGGACCACATTTTCCGGCATGCGCTCGCCGACCAGCGCGAAGAACTTGCGATTGAGATAGGCTTGGCCCCATTTACGGTCGGAGGTCGCGAGATAGAATCTGTAGAACGCGTCCCAATGGCGGCTTTTCAGATCGCTGCCGGTCAGCACCTCGATTTCGAGGCCATCAGCCAGCGCTTCGCGACGCTCTTTCCTGACCGCCTTACGCTTGCGCGAATTGAGCGCGGTGAGATAATCGTCGAAATCGCGATAGCCGTTGTTGGTCCAGTGGAATTGCTGGCCGACGCGCTGGAGAAAACCGGCCTCGCTCAGCGCCTCGGCGTCGGCCTGCTGGGGGAAGGTCACGTGCACCGAAGAGATGCGGCGGCGATTGCAGAGTTCGACCATTGCTGCAATCAGATGGTCGCGCGTTTCGGGCGGGGCATCGGGCCGCAGCAGCAGGCGCGGTCCCGGCACCGGGGTGAACGGCACAGCGGATATCAGCTTTGGGTAGTAGCGGCCGCCCGCTCGCTCGAAGGCATCGGCCCAACCGTAATCAAAGACGTACTCTCCATAAGAATGGCTCTTGGAATACAGCGGCACGACCCCAACGATGGCGCCGTCGGCGCCGGAAGAGAGAGATGCTGCGGCGCCCAGCCGGTGCGTGACGTCGTCGAGCCGCTATCCTCGAGCGCGCTCAAAAAAGCGTAAGAGACGCTCGGATTGACGTCGCCGGCGCAAGCGTCCCAAGCCGCCGCCGGAATTTCTGCTATTGCCGCGTGGACGCGGACCGTGACCGAGCCGTCGTTGTCGTTCATTGCCGGCTCGGGATCCGGTTTGGGAAATGTCGTTCGCCGCGGTTCTCACTCATCGCCGATGCCTTACCTAAAACTCGTAATTCTGCCCGGCCCAGGATAGGATTTGTGTGATCTATGTCCAGCGCCGCGAAACCGCCGCATTCGCTGACTAACAGCCACCAACGGCGGTGCCAAGAACCAACATGCGTGCGTTTCTCCTCCCTCTGATCACGTTCTCCGCGCTGCTGACGATCGACACTGCGGGATGGGCGTCGACCTTGGGCGACCCTCGGGTAGGTTTCAGCGCAGACCGCGTCCTGGTATTCAACGGGCACAGCTATATCGGCCGGATGTGGAACATGCCGGGCGAGCAGCGGCATGAGCAGGACCTGCCGTCACTGAAGCCCGTTTTCATCCTGCGCGCCGACAGCACGGTGGGCGACATCCTGCTGCCCCAGTTGCATACAGCGGTAGAATTTGCGCTGCCGACCGCGTTGGCGGTCTTGGGTCAGCCCGGGCTGCTGGGGAAACCCGTGGGTCAAGGGACAGTCAACGGGCTTGCGACGACCGAATATGCGGTCGACAAGGACATTCCCGAAGGCCATTTGGCAGGCTCGCTGTGGCTGACCGCAGAGGGTATCCCGATGCGCTGCGACGGCAGCTTTACCCGCAGAAATGGCAAGATCTCGAAAATTCACTGGGAGTTGAGCCATGTCTTGATCGGTAGCCAGGATCCGGCGCTGTTCGAAGTGCCGCCGGGATATTCGAAGTTGCCGCCCGAAGCGGCCGCGACCCTACTCGGCCTTCGCCTGTCAGCACACTCGAAGCACTGAGCAGTTTTTGAGCGGTCCGCCACAGGCGGTCGCAAAAAATTTACTAGACATCCCGGCCTGACTATAAACCTTGGTCGACTAAGCGGTGGCAAGGGCTGTGCAGGGAGAACGTCATGACCGTCGCGACGACGACGTACCGCTTCCGCTACAATCTATTGCGCCATCTCCCCGGCCTCGGCCTCCTCCTTGCTGCGGTCGCCATGGTTCTGCTGGCGCTGGGCCCCATCGGGTGGCGGGCCGGTTGGTGGCATTTTCGTGTGGGGTTTTTCTACCTAATGCCGTGGGCGGGTTATTTCGGGATCGCCGCCGTGTTGGTTTCGGTCTTGCCCCTCGTCCTCGAGCGCGCGGTGATTGGCCGGAAGGGCGTTGCGATTGGCATCGTCGCTTGTATTGCGGGCGGGGTGGCGGCCTACACGCCCATACATTACTACGCGATGCGCGGGAGATATCCGCCGATTGACGACATCACGACCGATACCGCCAATCCCCCGGCCTTTATTGCTGCGGTTGCGGCGCGGTTGGCCGAGGGCGACAATCCGGTCACGTACGGGGGCGTCGGAATCGCTCAACAACAACGGCGCGCCTACCCCGATATCGCGCCCCTGGCCCTCGCAGTACCGCCGGCGCAAGCCTTTTCGCATGCACTCGACACCGCCCAGCACATGGGATGGACAATCGTCGATGGGGATCCGGTCACAGGCAGAATCGAGGCGAACGACAGGAGCCGGTGGTTTGGCTTCACCGACGACATCGTAATCCGCATAGCCGCGTCGGGTGCCGGCAGCAAGATCGACATGCGTTCCTCGTCGAGGCATGGACGGGGCGATTTCAGCGTAAATGCCGCCCGCATCCGCGCCTATCTGGCCGCGTTGAGTCAGTCTGTCGGCGGGCAGAGCTAGCCGAAACGGCTGAACCCCGGGATATAAACCCCGCTAAAGTCGGGTCCGATCGTGTCTTGAAGAGATTGCGCGAAGGGTTAAATTCATTTCTCTGGAAACCAAATGGTTCATGCAACGTTCGCCGAGGCGCCGGAGCTCGGCCACTACCTGGAGATTTCGAGCGCAAATGAAGCGCGCCTTTTCAATAAATTACCGTTCGGGAATGACCAGCTAGTGATCGAAGTGACCGGCGTTAACCTGGGCCCAGCTTTAGGGCTCCCGCGATGAGGCGGGTTTTGGTGGCGCTTGTTTTGTCTGGCGGTATCTCTCTGGCAACGAGCATGCTGCACCCCTTGCTGGCCGGCGCACCGGTACCCGAAGCGGGTGGGGCCGCGGTGACCAGTGTTGCCGGCGTCGTGAGCCGGATTACGCCCGGTGTCGTCGGCATTGCGGTGCGCGGCGAAGTCCGGGAGAACAATCCACTGGCGCAAGACCCGCTGTTCCGGCAATTCTTCAATTTCGGCGACCAGCCGATCGAGCGCGAGACCGAGGCGGTCGGGTCAGGTGTCATTGTCGACGCTGCGCAAGGCTACGTATTGACCAACAGCCACGTCGTCGAGAATGCAACCAGCATAGAGGTCACGACCAAGGATAACCGCCGTTTCAAAGCGAAGCTCATCGGCCGCGATCCTGCTACCGACATTGCCGTGCTGCAGATCCCGGCGGCTAGTCTGACAGCGGTGCCGATGGGCGATTCGAGCCGTCTGCAGGTCGGGGATTTTGTGCTTGCCGTCGGCAACCCGTTTGGTCTCGGCCAGACCGTGACCTCAGGGATCGTCAGCGCACTCGGCCGCAGCGGGCTCGGCATCGAAGGCTATGAGGATTTCATTCAGACCGACGCCTCGATCAATCCTGGCAATTCCGGCGGCGCGCTCGTCGATCTGCAGGGTCGGCTGATCGGCATCAACACCGCGATCCTGGCGCCCGGTGGTGGCAATATCGGCATCGGCTTTGCCGTCCCGATCAATATGGCGCGCGACGTGATGGATCAGCTGATCCGCAACGGCGCGGTCAGGCGCGGCCGGATCGGGGTAGCGATTCAGGACCTAACTCCCGACCTTGCTCGGGCCCTTGGGACAACGCGCATCGAGGGGGCGCTGATCGCTCGGGTCGAACCTGGTTCGTCTGCCCAGCATGCGGGGCTGCGCAGCAGCGATCTGATCGTTGCCGTCAACGGTGTGCCGATCCATAACGCAGCCGATTTGCGCAATCGGGTCGGCCTTGCGCCGATCGGGGACGACATCGCGCTGACCGTCGATCGCGCGGGCTCGGAGCGCAATGTGACAGTCCGAATCGAGCGGGCGACCGCCGAGCGCGAGCGCATCGGACGCGCCGGCCGGTAATGGCGACGGAAACCCCCTATCAGGTCCTCGGCGTCAAGCCGGAGGCGAGCGCGGATGAGATCCGAAAGGCCTACCGGAAGCTTGCCAAGCAATTGCACCCCGATCTGAACCCGGGCAAACCCGAGGCTGAGGCGCGCTTCAAATCGGTCTCGGCCGCCTACGATTTGCTTTCGGACGCGGAAAAGCGGGCTCGTTACGATCGCGGCGAGATCGATGAGAGCGGCGCCGAGCGCCCGCGCTATTCCTATCGCAATCATGCCGAGGGTCCCGGCGGCGGCAAGTACCAACCCGAGGGCGAAATGGATCTGGGGGACCTTGAGGATCTGTTCGCCGCCTTCGGCTCGGCCGGAAGAGCGCGTGGGCGACGCGGCGGCGAGGGCTTCAGGGCGCGCGGGGGCGATCGACACTTCACCCTGACCGTGGATTTCGTAGAGGCAGCGACCGGCGCCAAGAAGCGCCTGGCGCTCAGTCCCGACGAATGGCTCGACGTGACGATCCCGGCCGGGCTCGATGACGGCCAGGTGCTGAGGCTCAGAGGAAAGGGCGGCCCGGGCTTCGGTGGCGGGCCCTCGGGCGACGCCCTGATCGAAGTGCATGTGGCGCCCCACCCCCTGTTCCGGCGCGAAGGCACTACGATCCGGGTCGAGCTGCCAGTCAGTCTCGCCGAGGCGGTGCTGGGTGCCAGGGTGGAAGTCCCGACGGTTACCGGCCCGGTGGCGATGACCATCCCCAAAGGATCGGATACCGGTACCCAGCTGCGGTTACGCGGCAAAGGGGTTCAGAGTCCACGCGGCGCCGGGGACCAGTATGTGACTTTGAAGGTCGTGATCGGACATAGCGGCGACACGGAGCTGGCGAAGTTCCTCGAGGATTGGGCGCGGCAGCATCCATTCGACCCGCGACAGGGGATGCGTTCGTCATGATAGCTCTCGAGGAGCTGCTCGACCGTCTTGTGGGGCTCGACCGGCGCGAGCTCGTCCGCTGGGTCGAGAACCGCTGGGTGCTGCCCGAGCGTCACGGCGAAACTTGGCTGTTTCACGAGGTGGACGTCGCTCGGGTCGAGCTAATCCTCGAAATCCGTCACGAATTCGCGATCGACGACGAAGCGTTGCCGATGGTGCTCGGCCTGCTCGACCAGGTCTATGGCTTGCGCCGCCAGCTGCGCCGGTTGTGCGACGCGTTGGCGGTCCAGCCGCCGGAAGTGCAGGCAACAATCAAGCGCGCGCTCCCGCAGATAGGCGGATCCGAATTCCCGCAGGACTGACGCGACGTTCTCCCAAGACCACGCTCAGGGAGAAGGTTCCTACAGCGTCTGAAAGCGTGCCCTGGCGCCGCGCTCGATGGCGGCGGCGGTGAGCCGCTCGATGTCGAGCCGGTGGCGCAGTAATTCGAGGATGCGCAGCTCTTCTTGCGTCGCTTCGCCGTCGGTGGCAACGAGATCGCAGGCGATCGCATAGGCGGTCTCGCGCAGCTTTGGCGGAAGCCCGGCCTTGATCGCTCTCAACGTCTCGTCGAGCCCGTTTTCACCGCTGATAAGTTCGGTGCAATCATTGAAAAGCCCGGGTAGGTCGTCGCGATCGAAATCGCGGAAAATCGGCAGATGGCCGACAATTTCGGCAAATGCATGCAGTTCGGAATCGGGCAGGTTGCGGTCAGCCGCCGACACGATGACCATCGTGTAGATCAGCGCGCGGTGGTGATCGAGCATAGCGATCCTCTCGGGTTTCGCGACCTGACAGACCAAAACCCGGGCGCGCCTGTCAAGACGTATCCGCGGCGCCGAGAAACTGCGCCGTCTCTTCCACCGCGGCGACCAACGGGACACGCGCGACGGCAACCCCGCCCGGAAACGCCGACAACAGACGGGACGGCAGCGCGCGATCGAGGATGACAAAAACGCCGCGATCGTTGGCGCGGCGGACGAGCCGGCCATAGGCTTGCCGCAGCCGCAGCCGGGCGATCTGGTCGGAATATTGGGCGCCGCCGAAGACGGGCTTGCGGGCGCGGTGAAGAATGTCCGGGCGCGGCCACGGAACGCGGTCGAAGACCAGAAGGCGCAGCGAGCGCCCCGGGACGTCGACACCGTCGCGGATAGCGTCGGTACCGAGCAGGCACGAATCCTCCTCAGCACGGAATATGTCGACAAGCGTTGCGGTCGACATTGCGTCGACGTGCTGGGCAAGGAGCAGCAAGCCGCGCGCTTCGAGCACCGGGGCGATGCGCTGGTGCACCGCACGCAGCCGGGCGATCGCGGTGAAAAGTCCGAGCGCCCCGCCGCGCGCCGCAGCGAAAAGCGCTGCATAGGCGGCGGCGACCTGACCGATATCGTCTCGCGGGATATCGACGACGACGAAAATGCGGGTCTGGGTCGGATAATCAAAAGGCGAGGCGATGCGTGCTGCGGCAGGGCTGGCGGCGAGATGGCGCAGACCGGTTGCAGCCTCGGCGCCACGCCAGGCGATGTCGGGGTCGGGGTTACCATCAGTCAATGTCGCCGAAGTGACGACAAGGCCGTGCGCCGGGCGCGCCACCAGTTCGGCGAACGGGATGCCGGGGTCGATCCAACTGCGGGTGACCGCGACATCAGTTTCGAACCCGTCGAGCCGGTCAAGCGAGAACCATTCGACGGTCTCGGGCCGGGGCGCATCGGAGAGATCGCGCACCAGCCGGACCCAGGCGGCTAGCTGGAGATCAGCTCGCCGGTCGAGCCCGCGCACCGTGGCGTCAAGGCGTTGCCGCAGGCTCGGTTCGGGCGGATTCTCCGGGTCTTCGAGCCGGATGCGCAAGATCGAGGCGAGCCGCCCTAACGCAGCGGCGAGGCGTTCAAGTCCCAGCGCGAGTGGCATCCCGACGCCGACGAGCCCGTGGACCGGCGGTCGCGCCTCGGCCTGCAGCCCATAACCGGTATCGGCGAGTGCCGCCCGCGCCAGTACTTGTTGCCGGACCAGCGCCAGGAAGCTCTCGAACCCTTGCAGACCGCGCCCCTCTGCGACCCGCTGGACCCAGCCGTCTGCCGGGAGCACCCGAGAAGCGGCGAGAACATCGATCAGCGCCTTGGCGCCGCCGGCATCCGCTTCGACCAGATCCCCGATGCGCCGCCTTAGACCGCGGGCGCGCGATCCCCCCGATCCCTCGGCGCCGACGATCCAGCGGCGCAGCTCGCGCCCCTCGCGGCCAGACAGACGGACCGAAAAGGCGTTATCAGCCGCCTCTAGTAGATGGTGGCCCTCGTCGAAGACGTAGCGGGTCGGCACCATTGCATCGTCGAGGCCGCCAAGGGCCGCCTGGGTCATGACCAGCGCATGATTGGCGACAACGATGCGCGCGCCGCGCGCCTTGCGAATGTTCTTCTCGACAAAACAGCGGCGAAAGTGGTGGCAAGCGGAGTGCACGCATTCGCCGCGGCGGTCTGCGAGCGCACTCACCCGTGCCCGGCCCATCAGCTCGGCGAGCCAGCCCGGAAAGTCGCCGGCGATCAGATCGCCGGCCTCGCTTGCGGCGATCCATCGAGCAATAAGTCCGAGTTGGGCCGCCGACCGCCCTGGCCGTGTCATTGCCGCAATCGTTGCTTCCTCGTAATTAAGCAAACAAAGGAAATTCTCTCGCCCCTTGCGGACGACGACGTGTCGCCGCTTGTGTTCGGGGTCGGGATAGAGGCGGTCGAGTTCGCCGGCAATCTGGGTCTGCAAATTGCGGGTAAAGGTCGAGATCCATACCGAGCCGCAATTCTTCTCGGCCCACAGGCTTGCCGTTGCGATATAGCCGAGCGTCTTTCCGACGCCGGTCCCGGCTTCGGCCAGGACCGCGTGGGGCCGGTCGGGAACATCGCGCGGCGCAAAAGCGGCGGAGACTGCGGCGGCGTAATCGGCCTGTTGAGGGCGCGGTTCGGCGTCGGCGCCCAGTAGTCGGGCGAGGTGCGAGCGCGCCTCTTCGGGCTGTACCGGCTCGTTGCCGGGCGCCGGGCCCGGCGGGATCTCAGCCCACTCAGGGAGTCTCGTCCACACCTGCAGCCCCGATGCGCGCCGCCGTGCACCGGGATCAATTGGCGGTAGAGCTGCCAGCACTGCCGGCGCCCACAGCCACCCGCCTCGATCCATCGCCTCGGCCACGGCGAGACACTCGGCATCGGTCTCCTGTCCTAGTGCTTGCAGCAGCGCCCGCGCCGCGGTCGCGAGGGTCACGCATGTTTCGGCCGGGCGACGCGGCAGCGGTAGTCCGAGCCCCTCGGCGAGGCCGCGCGGCGTCGGCACGCAAAACCGCGCCGGGTAGACGAACGCGAACAGCTCGAGCAGATCAAGCGCTGCGAATCCCGGCGAATCGAGCCGCCGCGCGGTGGCATTCGCGTGACACAGCATCGGGGGCTCGATTTCGACCCGACCGCGCGCCTCGGCCGGTGATAAGGCTTCGATTTCGCCTTCCGGGCTCAGCCACAACACCTCACGGATGCCGGCAACGAGAACCGGCGCCTGTGGCACCAGCACGCCTCGCGCGCTGGCCGGAAGGTTGCGATCGCCGTCGGACATGGCCACCATGATCTAGCACAGTGCGGTGCCGCCAGCGCGCTGGCATCATCGACGCGCTGGTACCACCGATTATAAGGCGGCGACCCGATCGATGCCCAACCTCTACCCGTTGATTAGCCCGGCCCTGGCTTGGCTGCCGCGCGAAGCGGCGCATGAGGTGAGCATCCGCGCCATCGAGGCAGGGTTGGGCCGGTTCCTCGTCGATTCGGCACGGTCGGAACCAGATCCTCCGATCCTCCGGCAGAATCTATGGGGCCTCGATTTCAAGAATCCCATCGGGCTCGCCGCCGGCTATGACAAGGACGCCCGCGCCCCGGATGCGATGTGGCAGCTTGGCTTCGGATTTGCCGAGGTGGGCACCGTGACGCCGCGCCCGCAAGCCGGCAATCCGAAGCCGCGAGTGTTTCGCCTAGACGAGGACCGCGCGATCGTCAATCGGATGGGGTTCAACAGCGGCGGACTCGACGCTGTTGTCGCTCGGTTGAATCGCCGCGCTCGCGCCGGAATCGTCGGGGTAAATTTGGGCAAGAACCGGGACAGTGCGGATGCCGCTGCCGACTACGCATATGGTATCCGCCGAACCGCCGGGCTGGCGAACTATCTGGTAATCAACATCTCGTCACCGAACACGCCGGGCCTGCGCGACCTGCAAGCCCGCGCGCCGCTCGGTTCGTTGCTGCGCTATCTGCTCGACGTGCGCGCAAAGACCGGTTGTCAGGTGCCGTTGCTGCTTAAGATTGCGCCTGACCTGACCTCAGCGGAGCGCTGCGATATTGCAGAGATTGCGCTCGATACCAGCATCGACGGGCTGATTGTTGCGAACACGACGGTAGCGCGACCGGCTGGCCTGGTCAGCCGACACGCCGCCGAAGCCGGCGGGCTCAGCGGGCGCCCGCTATTCGCTCCGTCCACCGCAGTGCTCGCCGACATGTATCGTCGAACGCAAGGGCGCCTACCGCTGATCGGGGTCGGCGGCATCGCGAGCGCAGCCGATGCCTATGAAAAAATTCGGGCCGGGGCCAGCTTGATACAGCTCTACACCGTACTTGTCTTCGACGGTCCGGCCCTCGTCGGGCGCATCAAGCAGGAACTCGCCGCTCTGCTGCGGCGCGACGGCTTTGCTTCGGTCGCCGAAGCAATCGGGACCGCGCATGGGTCCAGAGCGATGCAGCCTCCTATCGCGTGCGCCGACAGCTTGGTTCCTTAGCGTTCTGTATATCCGTATTTGCCGGGGCTCCGTTGCGAGCGGTCGATTGCATTTTGTCCGGGTTTTCCGGGGCGTTGCGGGCGGCTTCAACCAGCTTCTCGAATTCCGCAAGAGTCTCGCAGACGTAGACATCGAACAGCGCGCCGGATCCGACTTCGGCAACCATCGCCCGTTGATCATATCGGGCATCCCCGACGCGCCGATAGTGAAACGAACTCCTTAATCCATCCGCCAGCGAGAAGATATTATAGCTGAATTTCCCGTTGAGCTCGATCAGCGGGCCAATATACAGATCGGTCTTCATGATCCTTCCTCGTCAGGGCGTGATCCCGTTCCTGATTGTTAAACGGAGCGGGGCCGGCCATGTTCCGATCAATTTGGCAACTATTGGTAAAGATAACCGGTAAATTGTAAGTATCAGGGAAGCGTTAGTATCCCGTCAGTAAACGTGTTGTCTGCGGCTCCGACGAGGATCGCCGTCGCGAGGGCTTGACCGCGGCAATCCTATCACCGAGGTTCCGCGCCATGGCTTTTTTGTCGATACCCGGCATTGCCGCGCTAGCGTCGCGCTACGACGGCTTTATCCTCGACCTATGGGGCGTGATCCATGACGGCGTGGCACCGTTGCCCGGCGCCATCGACTGCCTGCGGGAGCTGATCGCTGCCAGGAAGCGCGTCACCTTGTTGTCGAATGCACCGCGGCGGGCGGACGATGTCGTCCGCCGCATCACCCAGATCGGGGTGCCGGCTGGGACCTACCACCATGTCATGTCGTCGGGGGAAGAGGCCTGGCACTATCTTCACCGGCGCGACGACCCGTTCTATGCCGCGCTCGGGCGGCGCTGCCTGCACATTTGCTCGGACCGCGATCTCGAAATCCGCAACGGCCTCGGACTCGATTACGTCGATACCGCGGAGGAGGCTGAATTCATCCTCAACACCGGTCCTGCGGGTTGGGACGACACGATCGAGGATTATGCGCCGCTGCTCCGTCGGGCGCTGGCGTTGGGTCTGCCGATGGTGTGCGCCAATCCCGATTTTGTCGTCATGCACGGGGCGCAGGCTGGCCTTGTGCGCCGGCGCGCTGGCGCAGTGGTACGAGCAGCAGGGCGGCTATGTGCGCTGGCACGGCAAGCCCTATCGCTCGGTCTACGACAGCTGCCTGGCGCTCCTCGGCATCGATGACCGCTCGCGCATCCTCGCCATCGGCGACAGCCTGCGCACCGACATCGCGGGGGCGGCGGGCGCCGGTCTCGACAGTCTGTTTATCGCCGGGGGCATTCACGCCGAAGAGTTCGGCATGACCGGCGCGGGGCCGGCGGATCTCGCGCGCATCGAGGCGGCTCTGATCGCCGGCCGCTTTCGTCCGGTAGCCGTCGCCGGCCGCTTTTGCTGGTGACCGATCGCCGGCTTAATGCTCGGCGTTGTGCAGGATAGTCTCGCGCAACCCGGTGTCATAGCCGAGGCCCAGCGGCGTCATGATCGCGGTCGGTGGCGACGACCGGAGCAGGCCTTTGCGCTCGAGCGCCGCCCATACCGCCGGGTTATGCAGACCGGTCGCGTCGCGAGAGGCTACGACCGTCTCGCCGATGTGGAAGTGATCGCCGTGTGGATAGGGCAAGCGGGTCAGAACGATGCTGCCCGGATCTTCACTCGGTCGAGAATAGTCGGGCAGTCGCGCCAACTCCTGAAGCAGGGTCAGCGTCCTCAGCTGCAGCGAATTCAGACTGAGCGGGTTTCGCTTTGGTGCCATAGCCTCTGATTAGCTCGGCGGCCGGCCCCAAAGCAATGGGATCCGCTGTAAGCGCGGCAAATCAGATTTTGCAGACCACGCTCGAGTTGCCGGATCAGTCGTCTGCGGTCGGGCTCGATCCGGATCTCGCTCTCCAACGCAAAATACGCCCCCGCTCGCGGCGACATGTCTGGCTATCGGTCCACCACAAGCTTCCGACGAGCGGCAGATGATCCGAGGCCAGGCGGGCGAGTGGCGAGCGATAGACGTGTATGTCGCGCAGCACCGCCGGCCCGTCGGCATAGATCCGGTCGAGGGGCAGCATCGGCATCCATGATGGAAAGGTGCGGGGCGTGGCACTCGGGCCCAGGCAGCGATCGAGATCGCGGATGCCGCCGCTACGCCCGCGCCATTCGTTCAGATCTCCGACCAGCAGCACCGCATGCGCTGCCCGTTGGCCTGGCGTGAACGGCTCGTCGAGCGCGGCGATCAGGCGGTTGGCCTGCAATCGCCGCTCGCCGGCGTGTAGGCCGAAATGGGTGGCCAGTACGCGCAGCACCCGATCGCCGATCATCAGCTCGGCATCGAGCGCCGCGCGCGGTTCGTAATCCGATACGGCAAGGTCGATGGCGCGGGCCGCGGTTACTGGAAAGCGGGTTAGGATCGCATTGGCGAAGCGTCCGCGATGGTTGCGGGGGTCGGCGCCGAGGATGACCTGGTGGCCGGTCGCCTCGGCGAGATAAGCAGCTTGATCGCCGTGGAGCCGGGTCCCGCGGCGGACATCAAGCTCTTGTAGGCAGACGATGTCGGCATCGATCTCGCGAAGCACGGCCGCGATCCGAGCCGGTTCGTAGCGCCGATCGACCCCGACGCATGCATGTATGTTGTAAGTGACCACGCGGACCGAGGGCCGAGCGGCAGTCGCGATGACGGGAATACGGGCCGCCCCGCGATTATCTGACATCAATCACCTTTGGGTCCCTGACATATCTACAATTCCTCCAGATCGGGGGCAATCGCCGTGCCCAATGCCGATCCGGCGGGGTTGGCCACAGCGTTTGGCCCAGTCGTTACGCAACATCGCGTCCGTCATCGGGCCTGCCCTGACTGAGCCTGTTTGCTGCGTCACCGCGACCCGGCTGCGGTGTAATACGACGACACCAATCAGGCATCGCCGCCGCAGGAGATATCAGGGAGAATGATGCTCAAAGGTAAACTGCAATTGTCACGGGGTCGACCAGCGAGATCGGCATCGCCACCGCGCCCGCAGCCGCGGGGTTATTTGTCGGCGGCTTGACATGGCTCCTCGCCGACCATAGGGGTTCCATCTCCCTGATTGGCACTGGACAATCATGTTCGACAACAAGCACGCCGCTTTCCCCGGGCGTCTGGTGATCGTCGGCTTTGGCAGCATCGGCCAAGGCGTCCTGCCGCTGCTGCTCCGCCATCTCGACATTCGCGCAGACCAGATCACGATCATCACGGCCGAGCCGCGCGGACACGATGTCGCCACCGAGTACGGCGTAGCCTTTGTCGAGACAATGCTGACCCGCGACAACTATCGGGCCGCGCTCGAACCCCGGATCGGCCGTGGCGATTTCCTGCTCAACCTGTCGGTCGACGTGGCGAGCACGGCTCTGGTCGAATTGTGCCAGCAAACCGGCGCGCTTTACCTCGATACCTGCATCGAGCCATGGCCGGGCGGGTACACCGACCCAAACCTGCCGCCTTCGGCTCGCTCGAACTATGCGCTGCGCGAGAGTGCGCTTGCCCTGCGCCGGCGCTTTCCGCGAGGTCCAACCGCGGTCCTGACCCACGGTGCCAATCCGGGCCTCGTGTCGCATTTCGTCAAGCGGGCCCTGGTCGATCTGGCGCGGGACTCCGGAGTGGACATCAGCATTCCCAGCACACGGCGCGATTGGGCCCGTCTCGCCCAGCGTCTCGGCATAAAGGCCATCCATATCGCCGAGCGCGATACTCAGGTCGCGATGACGCCGAAGGAACCGGGCGAATTCGTCAACACCTGGTCGATCGACGGCTTTGTCAGTGAGGGCTCGCAGCCCGCGGAACTCGGCTGGGGGACGCATGAACGGCATTTCCCGACGGATGGCGGGCGCCACGATTTCGGATGCGGGGCGGCGATCTATCTGCTGCGCCCCGGGGCGGCAACGCGCGTACGCAGCTGGACGCCGCTTGAGGGACCCTATCACGGATTTCTGATTACCCACGGCGAATCGATTTCCATCGCCGATTTTCTGACCGTCGCCGATGGCGACGAGGTGCGTTTCCGTCCAACCTGCCACTATGCCTACCATCCGTGCGACGACGCGGTTCTCAGCCTGCACGAATTTGCCGGCAAAAATTGGCTGCTGCAGGATCGTAAACGATTGATGATGGCCGAGATCACAGCGGGAACGGATGAGCTTGGGGTCCTGTTGATGGGCGGGTCGAAAGGGGTTTATTGGTTTGGCTCGCGGCTGACGATCGAAGAGGCAAGGCGGGTGGCGCCGCACAACAACGCCACGTCACTGCAGGTGACCGCGGCGGTGCTGGCCGGGGTCATCTGGGCGCTCGAGCATCCGCGTGAGGGTGTTGTCGAGCCCGAGGATCTGGACTTCGAACGCGTCCTCGACATCACGCGCCCTTATCTCGGGAAGGTCGTCGGGGTCTTCGGCGATTGGACCCCGCTCGACGGTCGCGAGATCCTGTTTCCGGAAGACCTCGACCGCGACGATCCCTGGCAATTCAAAAACTTCCGCGTCGTCTGACCAGGCGCTCCGACTCGTCGGCCTTTCGCGCAGTGCCTGCCCCCCGCACTTCGCGAGGGATCGGTCAGGCCGCACACCGCCCGAAAGCCGGCGGTAACGCGGCGTGTTTGGCGCGCTCGAACTCAATGCCGGAAGTGGCGGATGCCGCTGAACACCATCGCGATGCCGGCGGTCGTCGGCCGCGGCGATGACCTCCGCGTCGCGCATCGAGCCGCCGGGCTGGATCACGGCGGTGACCCCGGCTGCGATCGCTGCTTCGAGGCCATCCGCGAACGGGAAGAATGCGTCCGAGGCCAGCACCGCGCCGTGGGTCGGGGGCAGCGACAGTCCGGCCGCCTTGACCGCCTCCTCTGCTTTCAGGACCGCAATACGCACACTGTCGACGCGGCTCATCTGGCCGGCGCCGATACCGACCGTGGCGCCGTCGCGGGCGAAGACGATCGCGTTCGACTTGACGTGCTTGGCCACCGTGTCGGCAAAAAGGAGATCGGCAATTTCGGCTTCGCTCGGGGCGCGGCGGGTGACCGCGCGTAGCCCGTCGCGACCGACCGCGACGCCGTCGCGCTCCTGGACGAGGATGCCGCCTGCCACCGAGCGAAAGCTCCGGCCGCGCTCGGCGGGATCGGGCATCGCGCCGGTGACGAGCAGCCGCAATGCCGTCCTGCGCACCAGTATCGACGCGGCTTCCGGAGGCGCCTCGGGGACGATGACGATCTCGACAAAGATTTGACCGATCGCCTCGGCCGTGGCGCTGTCGAGCGGCCGGTTGATCGCCACGACCCCGCCAAAGGCGCTCTGGCGATCGCAGGCAAGTGCTTTGTCCCAAGCCTCGCGCAAGTTCGCACCGATCGCGACGCCGCAGGGATTGGCGTGCTTGACGATCGCCACCGCGGGCGGGGCGAACTCGGCGACCAGTTCGAAGGCGGCATCGGCATCGGCATAGTTGTTGTATGACAGTTCCTTGCCCTGGAGCTGCCGTGCGGTCGCGACGCCGGGACGGCGCTCGCCGGTGCGGTAGAACGCGCCGGCCTGATGCGGGTTCTCGCCATAGCGCAGAAGCTGGCTCAGCCGGCCGGTGGCAATCAGGGTCTCTGGAAAGGTCTCACCTCCCTCGCGCGCCATCCATTCGGCGATCGCCGCATCATAGGCCGCGGTCGCCGCATAGGCTTTGCCGGCGAGCCGCCGTCGCAGCCCCGGGCCGACCGCTCCATCCCCGGCTTCGAGTTCGGCAAGCACGCGATCGTAATCGGCGGGATCGGTCACCACCGTCACAGCATCGTGGTTCTTGGCTGCGGCGCGGATTAGCGCCACGCCGCCGATATCGATGTTTTCGAGGCAGTCTTCGCGGCCGGCGCCGGCCGCGACGTTCTCGGCAAACGGGTAGAGGTTGCAGACGAGAAGATCGATAGCATCGATCCCGCGCTCGGCCAATGCGGCGAGGTGTTCGGGCCGGTCGCGGCGCGCCAACAGCCCGCCATGGATCTTCGGGTGCAAGGTTTTGACACGTCCGTCGAGAAACTCGGCCATGCCGGTGACCGCTGCCACCTCGGTGACCTGCAACCCGGCTGCCTCGAGGGTCTGTGCGGTGCCACCGGTCGAGACCAACGTAACGCCGCGAGTCGCCAGGGCACCGGCAAAGGCGACGATGCCGCTCTTGTCGCTGACGGAGATCAGCGCGCGCCGGAGTTCCTGCGGAGGAGAGCTCATCTGCTGGGTATGGGGTCGGCTACGGTCGGGAACAAGTCTCCGGGTGTCGTTCAGCGGCCGTGGGCGAGTGTCGCCAGCAACGCCGTCACGATCGCGGAAGCGGCGCCGAGAGCCACGACCCCCCAGCCGTTCTCCGCTGCCCAACCGCAGCCGATCAGCAAGAGGTCGGCGGCGATCACCCGCCGGACCACGGCGGCGTGGCCGAGCCCGCGGCGAACCGCTTGTTGATAATAATGCCGGCGATGCGGCTGCCAGACCCGCTCGCCGAGCATCAGGCGGTGCAACAAGGTAATCGTTGAATCGGCGAAGAAATAGAGCGGCACGATCAACGCGATCTTCCAGTGTCCACGGGCGGCGACCTCGATCAGCAGAAAGCCGGTCAGATACCCAAGCGGGACGCTGCCAATATCGCCGAGAAAGATCTGCGCCGGCGACCAGTTCCATAAGAGAAAGCCGAGCGCCCCCCCGAGGATCGCGGCGGCAAGCAGTGCCATTGCCGGATCAGTCCCGCTACCGACAGCGGCGAACAGCAGCAGCCCGGCGCCGATCGCCACCGCCTCGCTGCCTGCGAGACCATCGATCCCATCCATAAAGTTGAAAAGGTTGACCCACCAGATCCAAATGACTGCCGCCGCGACGAAATAGGCCATCTGCCCGAGCCAGGCCCGGAGCGCGTTGTCAGGCGCGGGCAGGACATAGAGGCCGATCGCGACCGCAGCGGTCTGTGCGGCGAGGCGGGTCACGGGCGACAGGCCGCGCAGATCGTCGATCCAGCAGACGATCGCCAGCAGCCCTGTACCCAGCGAGATACCGAGGATCGCCGGCGATGTCTGTCCGGCTTGCCACAGGACGAGCCAGGCGAGCAGCACCGTCCCGACAAGCGCGATTCCGCCGCCTCGGGGGGTCGGAGCATGGTGAGAGGAGCGCTCGTTAGGACAATCGAGCACATTGTGGCGCCGCAGGATCGGGATCAGCGCGCGCGTGGCGAAGCCGGAGAGCAGAGCTGTCGCGACGGCGACGGCAGCCGTCGTCCCGCCGTCACCTATGCCGAGATGGCTGATAGCCGGCCAGCTAATCGGCGGCGGCCTCTCGGGGCTCGCGGCGCAAGGCCCAGCGAACGGTGGTGCCGCCCGGCATAGCGGTCCCGCTCAACACGATCTGCTGGGTCTTTCGCGCTTCGCCCGATCCCAGGTAAACGCTCTCGCCCAGGGTCATCTCGGCTCCGGCTGCGCGCAGCCGCCAGATCAATCCGCTCGGTAGCCGCAGCAGCGCGGCGGTCTCGTCCTCAACCAGCGAGGCTTGCACTGAGGGATGCAGATGGAAGCGTACGGCAAACGCCGCGCCAGGACGTCCGGTCAGCCTGTCTTCGCCGCGTAGGTCGTCACCGTCTGCGGCCAGAAACAGCTCGCGGGTGTAGATCAGGCCAAAGCGGTCCCGATACCCGTCATGGGTCGCCGAGATCCATTGCTGGCCGTCGTGTTCGGCTCGCTCGCAGGTAACCGTTGCGGGCGCGCGGCCCAGGACGCCGTCGTCGCGGACCTCCGCCGAGTTAGTGTCGGCGACGACGAGCACCGAATGCGCGGCGCTTGCGCGGGCGACCCGCCACCAGTTCGTCTTGGTGCCGCGATAAGCGCCGCAATTTACAATGATCCGCTCACGCTCGTGGCTCATCTCGAAGGACAGCGCGCCGGCGTGCGCGTGCTCGTCAAAGCCCGGCGGGGGCGGTTTGCCGGTGTCGACCACCACCAGGGTATTGTTGGCCTGCAGCCGTTCGAACCCGCTATCGGGCGCATGCATAGGCGCGCGCCCCTTGGTCTCAGACCGAGTCAAGACGAGGTCGATCATGACCCCGTCCTCCTCGACAGCATCGTTGAACAGCGCGAGGCGCCGATCACCATGGCGAAACAGCCGCAGCATCGGCGCCATCTGCCCGATCGCGTCCTGGATCGCGCCTGGCGTTTCGATTTGCGCCGCGTGCAGCATCCACCGGATATCGATCAAATCCTGCAGGACCCGGAGCTGCGTCGACGGGCTGCGCGACATATGGCCCCCATCGGGGAAGATCTGCGCCGGCATCTCGCGCTCAAGCGCCCTCAACGCCTTTGCCAGCCGCGCGGCCGAACCGCCTAGCGTCACGATCCCGGCGATCAGGCCCTTGAGCGCCCGCAGCCTTGACGCGCCGTCAAGCTCCCATGCGGCGGTGCGGGCGAGATGGCGCAGCTGTACGGCGAGGCTCGCCAGCATTGTGCGGCGAAAGGCTGGGTCTTGATCGCGCCCGGCGAGGTCGTCGAAATGCGTGATCCAGGCGAACAGCCGTGTCGCCAATACGTCAGAGCGCCAAGCAACGGCGTGCCAGGCGATATCCTTGGCGAGCCAGCTCTGTACCAATTCGCGCGCCGCCTCACGGGCGCTCGTCCCAGCGGAAAACAAATCCGAAATCCAGCTGAAGCCGTGCCACTCGGCGAGCCATTCCGTCCCGGCCGAGGGCGGAAACCAGCGCGGGGAGGGGTTGCGGACCAGCTCGCCGGCGAGTTCGATCTCTCCGGAGGCGATTGCCATGCCCCGCTTTGGATCGCCCGGCCACGCTAGGCCTGGCTTGAGCTTGAGCTCGGCGGGAACCCCTCCTCTCAACGTGTGGCGATAAAATCGCGTGGTCGCGAGCCTCTGCAGCGCGTCGTGACCCAACCGTGTCCATAGTCGTGGTGCATCTGCGCCGAGGCGGCCCGTCGCCGCCTTGCCACCCATCCTATCGATAAGGGTTTGCATTCGATCTAGTCCCCGGCCGCGAACTGCCCCGGATCGGCGCGGCCGGGATCGCGAAAGTCATGCCAGACAAGCGAACCCATGCCGTTTCGTAACAAGGAAACCCGGAAGCTGCAAGCCACCGGGCCGCGGGCGGATTAAGCGAATGCGGCGCGCTTGATGAGCCGTGCACAAAAGAAGCCGTCAACGCCATCATACTCGGCGAAGTGGCACGGTAAGGTCCGTAGATCGCCCGCGCGGGTGATCCAATCGGATTCAGCGCCGATCTCGTCGGGGTCAATAGTCCGACGCGAGACTGGCGCGCCGCCCTCCAGCAAGGTCTCGATGCGCTGCGCTCCTTCCTCCGGCTCGAGCGAGCAGGTGCAGTAGACGAGGGTCCCGCCCGGCTGCAGCATGTCGATTGCGGCCCGCAAGAGGTTCTCTTGCACTACCGCGAGCCGGGTGACGTCCTCCGGCGATTTGAGGTGTGGCACGTCTGGATGACGGCGAATGGCGCCGGTTGTAGTGCACGGGGCGTCGAGCAGAACCGCATCGATCGGGCGTGGTGGGCGCCAGACCAGCGCGTCGGCTACCACCGCCTCGATCGGCAGGTCTAGTCGGGCGAAATTGGCGACGAGGCGTTCGAGACGCCGCGCCGAACGGTCGATCGCCGTCACTCGTGCTCCGGCGGTCGCGAGCTGAGCGCTCTTGCCCCCCGGGGCAGCGCACAAATCGACCACCTCGCGCCCGGCCAGGTCGCCGAATAGTCTCGCGGGCAGCGCGGCGGCGGCATCTTGGACCCACCAGGCGCCCTCGGAGTAGCCCGGAAGTGCGGCAACCGAGCCGCCCGCGGGGCGGCGGAGCGTCCCAGTAGGCAGCAGGGTTCCCTGTAATCTGCCGCACCAGGCCTTGGCGTCCTCACGCAAAGTCAGATCGAGCGGCGCTTCTTTCAGATGAGCTACGGCGATTGCCCGGGCGGTATCTTCGCCATAGCTGCCGCTCCACGACCGCCACAACCAATCCGGGGTATTGAGCCGAGCGGCATCCTGCTCCCCGACACGCTCGGCGCCCTCGACGCTCAGCCGTCGCAGTACAGCGTTGACGAGCCCCTTGTGGGAGACAAAACCGCGGCTGTGAGCGAGATCGACGCTGGTCGCTACGGCCGCGTGTGGCGGCGTCCGCAAAAACAACAGCTGAGCGATGCCGAGCCGCAATATGTCGTGGACCGCCGCAGCGCGGGGCGCCAGCGGGGTGCTGAGACAGAGAGCGATCAGCGCGTCGATCTGGCCAAGCCGCCGCAGCGCGGTAGCGACGAGCAGGCGGGCAAAGGCACGGTCTCGCCCCGACAACTGGTGCATCGACACGTTCTCGTCGATTGCGTCGTCGAGCGGCCGTTTACGGCGGAGTACCGCGCCGATCAGTTCGAGCGCAGCATTACGCGCAGTCGGCACTTGGGACATCAAGGTTCTTCTAAGACATGAATGGGCGTCAGCGGTCTGTGTAGGCGTAAAGGGTAGTCGACGTGACAAACGTCTCAACTGGGATATGGTTCCAGTCGTGCTGCAACCGATATGGGGAGGCGGGGAAAGGGTTGAGATCGTTCGCTTCGTTGCCACATTTTGATCATGGACGAGCGATCGCATCAAACAGGCGTGCCATGCGCACCCGACTTTTCCGTCGCCGTACCCTCTGTGGCGCCGCCGCCCAAAGAAATCGGCGGCCCGAAGGGGCCCGAGCCAACCCGCTTTGGAGATTGGGAGTACAACGGCCGCTGCACCGATTTCTGAGCTGCCTTGCCGTGGGATCACGGCTGGCTCATGGTGAGACGACATCGGGGATGCGAAAGCGGTTGTGATGCCGGGAACAATCGGTGTAACCCGCGCTGAGGTTGGGCCTGCGACCGGGCCGCGCCTGACAGCCGCCGGGGGGGTCGTCGTTAGCGGCGTCGATCTGTCTCGACCGCTGCCGCCCGCGCTCAAGGATCCGATCTTCGCCGCGTTTCACGACCACCACATCGTCGTCTTTCGCGATCAGACCCTGACTCGAGAGCAACAATTTGCCTTTTCGGCGTGCTTTGGCGAGGTCGAATTTCACAGCGACCACACCTCGACAGGAAAGCGATACGGCGTTGCCCATGTGATCTCCAACTTGGGGAGTGACGGAAAACCCGTCGACAGATCGTCTTCTCCCGTCAGCAATTACCGGTGGCACACAGACAAGGCCTATCGTGCCGTGCCGCCTATGCTGACGACGCTCTATGCGGTCGAGATGCCCGCCGAGGGTGGCGACACGGAGTTTGCCAACACCGCGATGAGCTACGCCGCGCTGCCAGCGGAAACAAAACGCCAGATCGCCGGGTTGCGCGTTGTATTCCGGTGGGGCGCGGGTTTCGGCGACTCAGGCGGCGTCTCAGCTGCGCAGACTGCGCTTCGAGATCGGCCGCCAGTCGACCATCCCCTGGTGCGCACCCATCCGCAAACCGGGGCAAAAGCGCTCTATCTCGGCAATCATTCCTCGCATATCCAGGGGCTGCCCGAGGCCGAGGGAAAGGTGCTGCTCGAGGCGCTCCTGGAGCATGCGACGCAGCGTCAATTCGTCTACCGGCATCGGTGGCGCGTAGGTGATCTGGTCATGTGGGACAACCGTTGTCTGCTCCATCGCGCTCTCGCAAATTACGAAATGGGCAGCGAGCGTCGCATCCTGCATCGCACCGTGGTTAAGGGTACGGTACCCTTCTGAGAATTTTCCGGAGCCTAAACCGCTGTTTTCGCTCCGGTGCGCTCGGTGATCAGGCCGTAATGCTCGGTGCGGCGGTGCCTTTCGAAATTAAAGACGGTACGCCGCAGATATTCGCCGAGTTCGAGGTCGAGGTTGACCGCGATGACCTCGTCGTCTTCTCTCAAGGCTTGCGCCGCGATCTCGCCGGTGGGGGCCACGATCGCCGAGCCGCCGATCATCGCAAACCCGTCCTCGGCGCCGCATTTCGCCGCCGCCAATACCCAAGCAGCGTTCTGATAGGCCCCGGCCTGCAACGACAGTAGATGGTGGAACATTCGCAGATGCTCGGGCTCGCGGTGGTGGATGTTCAGGGTCGGCGTATTGTAGCCCAGCGCCACGATCTCGACCCCCTGCAGTCCCATGACGCGATAGGTCTCGGGCCAGCGCCGGTCGTTGCAGATGCACATGCCGACCACCGCGTTATAGGCGCGCCAAACTCTGAAGCCTTTGTTGCCGACATCGAAGTAGCGCTTTTCGAGATGTTGGAACGGCGCGTCGGGCAGATGCTCGGAATGGCCCGGCAGATGGATTTTGCGATAGCGGCCGATGATCCGGCCGTCGCGTTCGACCAGGATTGCGGTGTTATAGTGTCTGGGTTCGCCTTTTTCGTGGGTCAGCTCGGCATAGCCGAGGTAGAACCCGACACCCAGCCCCTTCGCCAAATCGAACAATGGCCGGGTCTCGGCGTTCGGCATCTCACGCTCGAAAAAGCGGTCGATCTCGGCCTGGTCGGTCATCCACCAGCGCGGAAAGAAGGTGGTCAGCGCCAGCTCGGAGAAAACGACAAAGCGCGCGCCGCGCCCGTGCGCCTCGCGCATCATTGCCATCAGCCGCCGGACCACCGAGCCGCGGCTGTCTGCCAAATGGATCGGCCCAAGCTGGGCGACGGCAGCATTCAATCTGCGCGACATGAAGGCTTCTCCTGTACGGGTGATGCGAGACGCGTGGATTTCGGACTACTTAACCCGAACGGCCGCTCAGGCGTCGGCCTTGGCGCGCTCGCGCAATAGATATTTCTGGATCTTGCCGGTCGAGGTTTTGGGCAGCGGGCCGAAAGATCACGGTGCGCGGCGCCTTGAAATGGGCGAGATGCTCGCGGCAGAAGGCGATGATCTCGTCGGCGGTGGCCACGGCTTCGGGTTTCAGGGTCACGAAGGCGCAGGGGGTCTCGCCCCACATCGCGTCCGGGCGGGCGACGACCGCCGCCTCGAACACGGCGGGGTGGCGGTAGAGCGCGCTTTCGACCTCGACCGTCGAGATGTTTTCGCCGCCGGAAATGATGATGTCCTTCGAGCGGTCCTTTAGCTCGATATAGCCGTCGGGATGGACGACACCGAGATCGCCGGTGTGAAACCAGCCGCCGGCAAAGGCCTCCTCCGTCGCGTGCGGGTTCTTCAGGTATCCCTTCATGACAATATTACCGCGCATAAAGATCTCGCCCATCGCGGCGCCGTCTGCCGGGACCGGCGCCAGGCTGGCCGGGTCGGCGACCATCAGGCCGTCGAGCACCGGATAGTTCACCCCCTGGCGCGCCTTCAGCCGCGAGCGCTCCTCGGTCGGCAGCGCGTCCCACTCGCTGTGCCAGGCGCACACCGTGGCCGGCCCGTAGACCTCGGTCAGGCCGTAGACATGGGTGATGTGAAAGCCGATCGCTTCCATCCCCTCGATCACCGCCGCCGGCGGCGACGCCCCGGCAGTCATCATCTCGATCCGCCGGTCGAGGGAGCGGGTCAGCCCGGGCCCGGCATTCAGCAGCATGTTCATGACCACCGGCGCGCCGCACATATGGGTGACGCCGTCGCGCGCGATCGTCTCATAGATCGCCGCGGCCTCGACCCGGCGCAGGCAGACATGAGTCCCGGCCAATGCCGTGATGGCCCACGGAAAGCACCAGCCGTTGCAGTGGAACATCGGCAAGGTCCACAGATAGACCGGATGCTGCCGCAGGCCCCAGACCAATATGTTGCCGAGCGCGTTCAGATAGGCGCCGCGATGGTGATAGACGACGCCCTTGGGGTTGCCGGTCGTGCCGGAGGTGTAGTTCAGCGCGATCGCATCCCATTCGTCTGTGGGCGTCCGTTCAGGGAAAGGCTGGGTCGCCACCGGCGAGAAAGGCCTCGTAATCGATGTTGCCGAGGCGCGCGCCGCCCGGACCCGCCGGGTCGACGATGTCGACGACCAATGGCTTGCGCTCCAGCCTTGCCAGCGCCTCTTTGACGACCGGGGCGAATTCGGTATCGGCAATCAAGACCTTGGCTTCGCCGTGTCCGAGGATGAAGGCGATGGTTTCCGGGTCGAGACGGATGTTCAGTGCGTTCAACACCGCACCCGCCATCGGCACGCCGAAATGGGCTTCGAACATCTCCGGGATGTTCGGCGCCATCACCGCCACGGTGTCGCCACGCCCGACACCCGCGGCCGCCAAAGCCGCGGCCAGCCGGCGGCAGCGGTCAAGTGCTTCGCGCCAGCTGTACCGCCGCTCACCATGAACGACGGCGAGACGGTCGGGATAGACCGATGCGGAGCGCAGCAAAAAGCCGACCGGCGTCAGCGGCACGAAATTGGCCGGGTTCTTGTCGAGCCCCAGTTCGTAGGGTTTGGTGTCGACTTTGGACATGATGCGACGTCCTCCCGAAGCCTTTATTTTGCCACCCGCGCTGCGGCTGTCGAGCGGCTTCGCTTGAGGCGGTCCGGCTGGGGTGTGCGCGCTGCCGGATTGCCCGGTTCTTGACGCCGCGCGGCGAGGCGGCGTAGAAGACGCGCCCGCGCTACCTCAAAATGGCAAGTCGCGGGGCAGTCATCGGTGCAGTTGGTCGAGGTACGGGAATGGCGCGGAGATGCGCAATCACCGGCAAGGGTGTCCAAGTCGGGCACAATGTCAGCCATGCCAACAACAAGACCAAGCGGCGCTTTCTGCCCAATCTGCAGCAGATTTCGGTCTTGTCGGATGTGCTCGGGCCGATCCGGCTTCGGATTACCGCGGCGGCGATCCGCACGATCGAGCATAAGGGCGGCTTCGACGCCTTTCTGCGGGATACGCCTAACCGCAAGCTGACGCCGGAGATCCGCCGCCTGAAACGCCGGGTCGAGGCGGCGGCGGTGCGCCAAAGCGGGTAAGCCCGGCCCGGTGCGGCCCCGTTGCGGGCTTTCGCCCGGGGACGCATGCGGGGTCGCCGATTTCTGCCGGCGCTGGCTTTATCCGCTGTGCTGTTCCCCGCTGCTGCCGGCCAAGCGGACATCCACTACGAGACGACGATTACCGGCGCCGGCGACAGCGGTCTCGCCGATCTATTAGACAAAGTTTCCGAGCTGAAGACGCTCGAGAATCGTCCGCCGGCCTCCGAGGAAGCGTTGCGGCGCCGCGCCGACCGTGATCTCGGCCGGCTCGCTGACGCCGCGCGCAGCCTTGGCTATTGGGATGCCCGGTTCAATTACGACGTCGATACTGCCGCGCAGCCGCAAAAGGTCACGGTCAAGGTCGTGCCGGGCCCGCTCTACCACGTCGCCACGGTCGCGGTGCTCGGCCCCGACGGTCGGCCGCTGGCGCTCCCGCCGACTGCCGGACCGCTGCCGCTGAAACCCGGCGACCCGGCGCAGCACCGCCCCGGTGGTAGCGGCGCAAGCGGCGCTGGTGAGCGCGTTCGGCGCGAGCGGTCACCCCTTTGCCAAAGTCGACAACCGGCAGGTCGTGATCGACCACCGCAGCCACACGATGGAGGTGACCTATAAGCTCGCGCCCGGCCCGGCGATGCGTTTTGGCGGCGTTTCGATCAGGGGATTGAAAACCCTCTATCCCGGCTATGTCGAGCGCCGGCTGCGCTGGCAGCGTGGCGAGGCTTACGACGCGGCCAAGGTCGAGGAGACGCGCCGCGCGCTGATCGAGACCGGCCTGTTCAGCACGGTGCAGATCACGCCCGCGGCGGAGCCGGACCAGCCGGGAAGCGCTCAAATGACGATCGATGTTACCGAACGCCCGCATCGCACGATCGGCGCCGGGGTCGGCTACAACACCAGCCAGGGTGCGGCCGCCCGAGTCTTCTGGGAAAACCGCAACCTGTTCGGCAATGCCGAATATCTAAAGCTTTCGGCCACCGGCGGCCAGCAAGTCTATGGCGTCAACGCGAATTTCCGCCGTCCGGATTTTCTCGTCACCGACCAGGATTTTCTGGCGACTGCCGAGATCGCCGACGACACGCCGGTCGCCTATCACAGCCGCCGCGCGCTCGCCACGGCGGGGGTGGAACGCCGTTTCGGCCGATTACTGACCGGCGGCGTGTTGCTCGAGGCCGAAGAGGCCAATGTCGAGCAGCTCGCCAATGTCTCGACTAACACCTCGGCGCAGCGCACCCAGCGTTACACGCTGTTCGGCGTCCCGGCCTATGTGAAGCTCGACACCGACCGACAACCTGCTGAGCCCGACCCGCGGCTGGCGTGCCCAGCTTTCGGTCACGCCGGCCCATATTTTTTCGAGCCCGAGCCTGACCTATGTGACCAATCTGCTATCGGCCAGCACCTATTGGAAGGTCGATGCCGATGGCCGCGCAATCCTCGCCGGCAGAGCGGCGCTCGGTTCGCTTGACGGCGCCCCGCTGTCTCCGCTCCCCGCCGACCAGCGGATCTATGTCGGCGGCGGCGGGACGATCCGTCCCTATGGCTATCAGATGGCCGGGCCGCTCGCCTCCAACAACGACCCGATCGGCGGCAGGTCGAGCCTGGTGCTGAATTTCGAATCTCGCATCAAGGTGACCGACACAATCGGTGTGGTCCCGTTCGTCGATGCCGGCAGCTATTACGAGAGCAGCGTGCCGCAGCTCAGTCAGCGTCTGTTCTACGGGGTCGGGCTGGGCCTGCGCTACTACACCCCGTTTGGTCCGCTGCGGCTCGATCTGGCGACCCCGCTCTATAAGCGCAACGCCAATTCGTGGGTCCAGGTCTATGTCAGCCTTGGCGAGGCGTTCTGATGCGTGCTGCTGCCCGCTGGCTCGCGATCGCCATCGCCGTACCGCTCGCTCTGGTGCTGGCGGCGTTCGGCTTGCTGCAGACCCGGATAGGCCAGGATTGGCTGGCGGCCGCCGTTGCGCGGGCGGCAAGCAGTCCGGGTTTTTCGCTGACCATCGAGGGGCTGCGCGGGACGGTGCCGTTGCGAATGACGGCGACTCGCATCGAGGTCGGCAGACGACAAGGGTATGTGGCTGAGTTTGCGCAATGTAGCCCTCGATCTCGCGCCGGCGGAGCTGCTCAGCTGGCAAGGTGCATGTCCGGTCGCTCGATATTGCCGACGTAGATATGCGACGCTCGTCATCGCCGAAATCATCGGAGCCGCTCTCGCAATCTCTTCGCGTGCCGCATCTCCCGGTCGCTGTCGTGCTCGACCAACTCATGATCACCCGCCTCACGCTGCTGCCCGCGGTGTTGGGCGAGAAGGTGGTCGCGACGATAAAGGGGAGCGCCGCGGTCGAGAGCGGAACCGCGCGCGCCGACCTCGATCTGCACCGAACAGACAGTTTTCCCGGAAACATCGCAGTGCAGATGGCGCTGACCGGATCCAACCCGGTGCTCGATCTGCAAGTCAAAGCGGAGGACCCGACCGGGGTCCTGCTCGACCATTGGGCCGGACGGACGGACCGTTTGCCGCTCGCCCTGGCGCTCGACGGCAAAGGACCAGTCGCGGATTGGCATGGCCAGCTGGCCGCGTCGGCGGGCGCGGTTGCTCGTGTTGACGCCGAGATAACGCTCGGCGTCGGCTCTCAGGGTGTCCTCGGGATTTCCGGGATTGCCGCACTGGCGGCGCTTCTACCGGTGGATCTCGCATCGGCCGTCGGCGACCGGGCAACTTTTTCGCTTCACACGGAATTTGGCAGACCGATCGCCAGCCGATTGGCGATCGGCATTGCCGCCGGCGCCCTCGCCGGCGACTCCTCCTTTGACCGGTCCGATGGGGCCGTTGAGGCACATCTGCGCGCGGATGTCCCGAACCTCGCACTGCTGTCGGGCGTCGTGCGAACCCCGCTCCATGGTTCGGCGACCCTTGATGTCGGGGTCACCGGGAGGCAAAACCGCCCGGTTGCCAAGGCGGATCTGTCGGGAACCGGGATCGGAGTTTCCGGTTCCGCGGCGGAGCGGGTCGAGGTGCATGTCTCGGCAACCCCGACGGGCCCTCTCGATAACGCCGCAACGCGGATCGCCGTCGCGGCAAATGGCCGGATCGAAGGACTAGCACTCCCCGAAAGGGCGGCGCTGATGACCGGGCTCGGGCGCGGCATCGACTGGTCGCTTGCCGCCGATACCGACCGCGACGTGACGACCGTCGATCTGACCCGGTTCGCCGCTCACGGAGCGGCGGCATTGATCTGACCGGATCGGGCCGTCTTGCGGCCGCCGGCCAAACCATAGCCGGTCAAGTCGATTTTGCCGGGTCGGCGAGGGGAATGCGGACCGGGATCGCAGCCGTCGATGCGCTGATCGGCAACAAAGCCGCATTCGCCGGAACGGTTCGTCGCGATGCGGAGGGGGCCGTCAACGCTCGACCATGTTGCACTGGCGGCGGTTGCGGCAAAACTTTCCGGCGACGCGCGTTTCGATCCCGCCTCGCATGTTCTGGCTGGGTCGCTGAACCTCGATGTGCCGCAGCTGAAGCCGCTCTCCACGGCGCTAGGCACCGCGATCGCCGGCACGGTTTCAGCGAAGCTGAAGGCACAGGGGCCACTTGATCGGTTGCAGCTGCACAGCGAGGTCGAGGGTCGCGGGATCACCGCGGCCGGAGCGGCGATCGATCGGTTCCGGCTCATCGGCGAGGTCGCCGATCTGTCTCAGCGCAAAGCGGTGGTCGACGGCACATTTCGGGTGCTCGGCCTCGACGGCAGTCTAGCACTGGCGGCAGAGCTGAGCGGCAATTCCGAGCTGGCGGTTCCGCGTCTGCGCGTGCAGGCGGCGGACAGCACGGTCGAGGGCAACCTGCGCGTCATGCTCGCCACTGGTATGGTCCAGGGCACGTTGACCGCGCGATTGGCCGATCTCTCGCGCTGGTCAAGGCTTGCCGGAACGCCGCTCGGCGGCAGCCTCGATCTGAGCGCCAAGCTTGCCGCGGCGGGAGGCGGGCAGGGCCTCGATCTCACCGCGACCGGAACCCGGCTTGCGGCAGGCGCCAACCGAGCGCGCATCGAGATCGGCAACCTTGCCCTGACCGCGCGGCTGGCCGACGTTTGGCGCACGCCATCGGGTTCGGGGCGACTGTCGCTGAACGCGGCGCGTTTCGGCGGCGGAGATGTCACGACTGCCGCTGCGAGCTTCGCCAGCCCGCGCCCCGGCCGCTTTGCCTTCCAGGGCAATGCTGACGGCCACCCGCTAACGATGACCTTCGCCGGGGAAGGCGGGCTCGTCCCGGGCGGCGCCGAACTGCGCCTCTCCCGGCTCGCCGGATCGCTCGGCACCGACCCATTCCGCTTGGCGCAGCCGCTCGACCTGTCGCGCCGGGGCGCTGATCTCGGCTTTTCCGGTCTTGATCTGCGGCTCGGCGCCGGCCGGATCACCGGCAACGGCGCGATCAGAAGCGAAGCGCTGGCGCTGGCGGTGAACGTTGCCGATCTGCCGCTCGCGACCGGCGCGCAGCTGATTGGCTACCCGGGCGTGCATGGCGCCCTGTCGGCGACCGCGAGTTTGAGCGGGACCTTACACGCGCCGCAGGGCCATATCGTTGTGAATGCGCAGGCGCTCTCGCTTGCCGTGTCGCGGCACGCTGAGGCGCCTCGCCTTGGGGTGACGGCAACGGGTGATTGGAACGGCCGGGCGGTCGATGTGCAGGGCCGAGTGACCGGGCTGGAGGGCGATCGGGTGGCTTTCACCGGCTCGCTGCCGCTGCTGCTGACCCCGGCCCCGCTCGGTCTGTCGGTGCCGCCGCAGGGTCCGCTTGCGCTGCGGCTTCAAGGCGGCGGCGACCTAGGTCATCTCGTCGATCTGTTGCCGCTGGGCGAGGACCGGCTGAGCGGACGTTTCGCGGCCGATGTCGCGGTCGGCGGCACCGTCGCCTCGCCGGCTGCGAGCGGGCAGCTGAGGCTCGCCGACGCCCGCTATGAAAATTTCGCGACCGGCGCGGTGCTGACCAATATCGCAGCCGATCTGGTAGGCGACCGCGATCGCTTTTCGCTGACTTCGTTCTCGGGCGGTGACGGCGCCGGCGGGACCGTCAAGGCACAGGGCGGCCTGATGCTGAGCAGCGCTGCCGGGCCGACCGCCCAATTATCAGCGACGCTGGCCAATTTTCGCGTCGCCGTGCGTGACGAAGCGTTGGTCACGGCAAGCGGAACCATATCGGTCAACGGCCCGCTGACGGCGCCGAAGGTGGCGGCCTCGCTGACCGTCGATCGCGCCGAGGTCAATCTGCCGGACAGTCTCCCGCCGAGCGTCGTCGTCATCCACGTCACGGAGATCGGCGGCCGTGCCGGAAAACGACAGGCTCCGGTCGAAGAGGTGCCGGCCCTGCCTGCGGCGCTCGACATCGCCGTCAGCCTACCCGGCCCCGTTCTGGTGCGCGGCCACGGCCTCGATAGCCAATGGCACGGCCGGCTCAGAATCAGCGGAACCAGTGCCGCGCCGAAGATCACCGGAAACTTGGTTGCCGACCGCGGCAGCGTCGATCTGTTCGGTAAGAGCTTCGTGCTGACCCGCGGCAGAATCACGTTCGACGGCGGCGCGGAACTCGATCCCGTTCTCGATATTGTCGCCCAAGTCAGTGCGGCTGACATCACCGCGCAAATAAACATCGACGGCTTGGCATCAGCGCTAAAGATCACCCTGAGCTCAACCCCGCCGGTGCCGCAGGACGAGATCCTGTCCCGCGTCTTGTTTGGCCAGGGGGTCGGGCAAATCAATGCCGGCCAGGGCGTGCAGCTCGCCCAGGCCGCCGCGACCCTGGCTGGTGGCGGTCCCGGTGTGCTCGACCGGCTGCGCGGCAAGCTAGGCCTTGACTGGCTCCGTTTCGGTCAGGGTCCGGCCGGCGCGGCGAGCCCGATCTTGAACCCGAGCGTGGTCACCCCGACCACTTCGAGCGCCGCCGCGGTCAGCGCCGGGAAATATGTGATGCCCGGGGTCTCGGTCGGGGTGACCCAAGGGGTCTCGCCGCCGACCAGCAAGGTAACCGTCGAGATCGAACTCGGCCACCATGTCACGGTCGACACCGAGGCCGGCCAAAACGGCGGAACCGGCATTGGGCTCAACTACAACTACGATTACTGAGCGACTGTCCGCCGATCACATCGCCGTGACGCGCGCCCGCCGCGTCTTTCTCTGAACGCATCGCATCCTTATCCTCGCCGCGGCCAATTGGGCGCAGGGAGGGATCAAATGGACGCCATCGAAGGCGAATTGGAGGGGTTTGTCGCGAGCTCGCAATGGACGCGGCGCGGGTTTGTCATGACTTCACTCGCGACTGGTTTTGCACTATCGGTGCAGCCGGTGTCGGCCGAGACGATCCATACCGACGCGACCGGGCTGGATGCCGGCGAGGTCAAGGTTCCGGTCGCCGACGGATCGATCCCGGCCTATCGCGCGATGCCGGACGCGGGCGGGCCCTTTCCGACCGTGCTCGTCGTCCAGGAGATCTTCGGCGTACACGAGCATATCAAGGACATCTGCCGGCGCTTCGCTAAGCTCGGCTATTACGCGATCGCGCCCGAGCTCTACGCCCGCCAAGGCAATCCCGCCGAGATCAGCGACATCAAGGAATTGGTCGCCAAGATCGTGTCCAAGGTACCGGACGCGCAGGTCATGTCCGATCTCGATGCGAGCGTGGCCTATGCCAAATCGACCGGAAAAGCCGATACGGCGAAGCTCGCGGTTACCGGGTTCTGCTGGGGAGGGCGGATCACCTGGCTCTACGCAGCGCACAATCCGGATCTGAAGGCCGCGGTGGCATGGTACGGTCCGATCGATCGGCCGCGCACGACGCTTCAGCCCAAATATCCGATTGATCTGGCGCCCGATCTCAAATGCCCGGTGCTCGGCCTTTATGGCGGGGCCGATCAGAGCATTCCAGTCGATACCCGCGAGCACATGGCGGCGGCGTGCAAGGCCGCCGGCAAGACGTGCGACTTTGTCGTCTACCCGGATGCGCCGCACGGCTTCAACGCCGACTACCGGCCGAGCTACCGCCCCGAAGCCGCCAAGGACGGCTGGGCCAGAATGCTTGCCTGGTTCAAGGACCACGGCGTCGGCTGACGCACTGCCTGCACGCTAGACTAGCAACCGGGTGGGCAGAACCCCCGGTAAAGAAATTCGACAGCGATAGCTCGCATCAAGCAAGCAGCACCACCTCGTGGGAAGAACCCGGCTGCGCATTCTGGAGCTTCGGATCTCGGCCGGCGAAACAGAGTCCATTATAGCTGTCGGGTTCGACCCGACGCATCGCCATCTCGGCGTCGAAGGTATTCAGCCTCAACCAGTGCTAGAATAGCTGGTCATAACCGATCAACCATGGTATTCGCGACGGGTTGACAAGGCTGACCCAAGACCAGGCCGGCGCAAAGCAGCATACCGGTATAGCGAATGCCTTTCTCGGACAAGTTTGACGGAATGTGTCGTGCCGCACTGATTATCGGGCGCCGCCTCGAATCGATGCTGCTGTTGGTGTCGATCCTCCTCCTTGCCGCGTGCGGCCAGCAGGGTGGATCCGGCTATGTCGAGTTCGGTGCTCCGCCTCCGTCTGCACCGATGCATTATTACCCGCCACCGGGCCCGCCGGGGGACCCATGGGGCCCTTATGTCCGCGAAGCCGCCACCCGATATGGCGTGCCCGAGCAGTGGATTCGGGCGGTGATGCAGCAGGAATCAGGAGGACAGGAGCAGGCCGTCTCGCCGGTCGGGGCGATGGGTCTGATGCAGGTCATGCCCGCGACATATGAGGGGCTGCGCGAGCGCTACGGGCTCGGCGATGACCCCTATGACCCGCACAACAATATTCTGGCCGGCACCGCTTATATCCGCGAGATGTATGACAAGTACGGCGCTCCCGGCTTCCTGGCCGCCTACAATGCCGGGCCGGATCGGGTCGACGGTTATCTTTCCGGCGCCTCCAACCTGCCGGACGAGACGGTGAATTACCTCGCCGCGGTGACACCCAATCTCGGCGACACGGTGCCCTTTTCGGGGCCACTGGCGACCTATGCCGCGGCCCATTCCGGTCGCGCGATCGGGGCCACCCCGGACGTCGCCAGTTTGGCAGCCGGATGCGATCTGAACCGAGCCTATGATCCAAATCATCCATGCAGCTCGCTGATGCGGGTGGCGTCAGCGCCGGCCCCGGTGCAGCTGGCTTCCGTTCCACAAACCGGAGCAGGCGGGTGCGACCTCAGTGCTGCGTACGATCCCAATCACCCCTGCAGCTCGGTCGGACAGGCAGCGACGCCGGTGCAGCTGGCTTTCGCGGCGCAAACCGGTGCAGGGGGTTGCGACCTCAGTGCGGCCTACGATCCGAGCCATCCTTGCACCTCAGTCGGGCAAGCGACAAGCGCATCGGCCTCGCCGGCTGTGCAGCCGCAACAGGTTGTGGTCCGGCAAGCCGCGATCGGCGGCTGCGATCCGAACATCGCCTATGATCCGGACAGACCATGCCAGGCGGACTCAGCCGCCAGTCCCGCCGTGTCTCCGCCGATGGAGGTCCAGCGCGTATCCGCGGTGACAGCTCTCGCCTCATATCAACCGGCGTCGCCGATCCTATCTGCCGAGCTGGGCAGCGCATCGCCTCACCTGCTCGCGATCCCAGACCGGGGATGGGCGATCCAGGTCGGCGCGTTTGCGAATCCGGGCCTTGCCCGCGCCGTGGCGGAGGGTGCGCGCGCCGAGGCGCCGGACCAGCTCCGCGCCGCTGCCCTGGCACTGCCGCCGACCCCCTATGGCGGCTCGGTTCTCTACCGCGCGCGCCTGGTCCACTTGTCAGCGAGCGCCGCGTCCGACGCCTGTTGGCAGCTCAACCAGCGCCAACTCCCATGCGTTGTCGTCCAGCCGAATCGCTCCTGACCTTGGAGCGCGACTCGCGAGGTTGTCGGGCGGCCGCTTTTATTCAGCTGGAGCAGGGACGAGCGGACGGCGGAATCGGATGCGCGCGCCGCCGGCGCACAGCAGGCTCGCCATCAACAGCGCCGCGACGACGACCAGCACCAGCCGCGGCCGGCCGGCGTCGATGATCATGCCGTAGGGCACTGGCATGATCGCGCCACCCAGCGACATGCCCGAGCTGACAAAGCCGAACACCTTGCCGATCTGGCCCGGCGGAGCAGCGTCCTTGACCATCACGTCGCGCGGGGTGCGGCTCGCCCCAGTCATCAGACCACCGACGAACAGCACGGCGACCGTCATTAGCTGGGCCATCGGGACGATCCCGACCCATAGCAGGATCGCTGCGGCGCCCGTCGTCAGGATCACGACAAACGGCAGATGGCGATCGGTGCGGTCGGCGACCCAGCCGCCCAGCAGCACACCGCAGATGGAACCGACCATCCAACCGGTCAGTGCCGAGGAAGCCGCGGCAATCGGCATCTCGTAGGCCCGATGCAGTATGGTGATCAGCCAGGATTGGATGCCGGCGCCGGCCATCGACGACACCATGAAGAAGGCGAAGAACATCATTACCGAGCGGCCGAGCAACAGCCGCGTACCGGAGACCGCGGGTTTGGCTCGGCTGCGCGGCTCACGGCGCTGATCGATCAGGATGCGGCTCTGCCACAGGATCGTCAGCACCACTGGAACGCCCAACAGGCCAACAAGGGTCAGCGCGCCACGCCAGCCGAGCAGCAAGGTCAGGGCGGCCGTGGCCGGCGGCGCGACCGCAAATCCGATACTGCCGACAAAGGTGTGAAAGGCGAAGGACCGGCCGAGCTTGGTTCGGTCCACCGACCCGCTGAGGATCGAATAGTCCGCCGGGTGAATGACCGAGTTGCCGACGCCCGACAGCAAGGCTAACGCCACGATTTGCCAATACGAGGTGGCGAACCCCATCGCCGACACCGACAAGGCCATCGTCAGGGTGCCGCCGATCAGGAACGGCCGCGCGCCGTAGCGGTCGACGAGGAACCCCATCGGCGTCTGCAGCAGGGCCGCCGCCGCCGACATCACCGCCATCGCCAAACCGAGCTCGGCAAAGGACACGTCGAAGGTTTTCTGCCAGGCGACGAACACCGGCGGCAGGCAGAGCTGATAATAATGCGACAGAAAGTGGCCGGCGCCGAGCAGCGCATTGACCTTACTGTCGCGGCCAAATGCTGGAAATTTAGGCATTTGGCGATGCTCCTATAAACCCAGCACGCAGTCGAGAGTAAAACCGCGGGTTGCTCTGCCCAACGCGGGAAGCTGGTTTGCCGAAAATGCGGAACCGGCGCCATTTGGGGACACGCTCGACGTTTCGGAATGGGCTGATCGCTTGACTCCTTTCGTGTGCTCGGAATACGTTTTTGACTGCCGAAATCGGCGGAGCGGCCCTGTTTTTTGAGGGCAGATAGAACACTCGGCAGCATCGGAGGAGGTCATAATGGCGGCGTACCAGCTGATCTCGGCGGATTCCCACATCGTCGAGCCACCGGACATGTACACGTCCCGCATCGCGCCAAAATTCCGCGACCGCGCGCCGCGGATGGAGCGGCGCAAGACCCCGACCGGTCGCGAATACGATGCCTGGATGTTGGACGGTACGCAGGTCGGGACCTTGGGTGCCGTGATGCAGGCCGGGCAGCGTTTCGAGGACCCCTCGCAGATCGACTTTCTCGGCCTGTGGGAGGATGTCCGCAAAGGCGCCTACGACGCCGACGCGATGCTGGTTGAGAACGAAGAAGACGGCATCTGGGGCTCGGTGCTGCAGCCGAGTCAGGGCCTATTCTGGTACCGCATTCCGGATTCGGAGCTCTTTTCGGATATCTGCCGCTGCTACAACGATTGGATCGCCGATTTCTGCAAACCCCATTCGCGGCGCCTCAAGGGCATCGCGATGCTGAATGTCGACGACCCCGATGCCGGCGCCAAGGAGCTTGAGCGCTGCGCCAAAATGGGCCTGGTCGGTTCGTTCATCCCGGTCGCGCCGCGGCCGGACAAGCCTTACAGCAGCCCGATCTACGACCGTTTCTGGGCGACGGCGCAGGAATATAAGCACCCGCTGCTGCTGCACATCGGTACGCCGCGCGACGGCATCCCGGCTAATGAATTCACGATGGACGTGACCGAATTGACCGGCGCCGGGCGTTCGACCACCGATTACTGGGTGCGCTATTCGCTGGGCTCGATGCTCTTCGCCGGTGTGTTCGACCGGTTCCCGGGGTTGAAGATCGGCTCGGTCGAGCACGAAGCCGCCTGGATCCCGCATTGGCTGCAGCAGATGGATTTCACCTATGTCGAGCGGCCGGTGTTCACCAAGGGCTGGAAGTCGGCCGAAGGACTGATGCCGAGCGACTACTGGAAGCGCAACATGTTCGTCGAGTTCATGGAGGACGGTCTCGGCGTCCAACTGCGCGACCGTATCGGAGTCGAGAACATGCTGTGGGGCAGCGACTACCCGCATGCCGAGGCGACCTTCCCGCGCTCGCAGCAGTTCCTCCAGCGCATGTTCGCCGGCGTGCCCGAGGACGATCTGCGCAAGATCACGTCCGGCAACGCAGCCAAGATGTTCGGCTTCGAGCTGAACTAGCCGGCGACAGGCAGAAGGGGCCGGATTGCTTCGCTGCACTCGCAATGACACGACTTCGCTGTCATTGCGAGGAGCCGCGAGGCGCCGAAGCAATCTTGGCATAAGGGACGCTGGTAGTAGCAATCAGACAGTTGCCCCCGTTCTCGTCGTCCCGGCGAAGGCCGGGACCCGTTTCTGCCGTGGATACCGGCCGTCGCCGGTATGACCGCAGGTGGGTGCGATCCCTCAGCTGGTATCCTCTAGGACATTCGCCGCATGCCGGAAGGCTTCGTTGCCGTCGCCCAGGTGAATGACCTCGCGCCGGGCGAGATGAAATTTGCCGCGGTCGAGGGCGAGCGGATCGTGCTGGCCAATGTCGAGGGCAGCTTCTATGCGCTGCGCGACGTCTGCGGCCACCGTAACGCGCCGTTGTCCCGCGGCAAGCTGGAGGGCTGCGTGATCGAGTGCCCGCTGCATTTCGCGCAGTTCGACATTCGCACCGGCAAGTTTATCGACGGCCCTCTCGCCACTGACGTGCCGGCCTATGAGGTCAGAGTTGAAGGCGACACGGTTTACGCCAGGCGATAACGCAATGTCGACGATCGAAGACCGGCTGGCGATCAACGATTTGTTTGTGCGTTACACGACCGCGCTGGACGCCGGCGATGTCGAGACGGTCGTCGGTTGCTTCACCGCCGATGCCGTGCTCGAAAGCCCGGCGATCGGGGTGATCGCGGAACGCGAGGCGATCCGCGCCTTCGCCGGCCGCTTCGCCGCATTGCGCGAGGATGGCACGCAGTTCCGCCACATGATCAGCAACCTCGCCGCCGAGATCGAGGGCGAGCGGGCCCGCGCCAGCTGCTACCTACTCGTATTGATTACCCGCGACGGCAAGAGCCGACAGCTTCCACCCGGCCGCTATGAATGCGAGCTGGTAAAAGACGACGGCCAATGGCGCTTCCGGCGCCGCGTGGTGTTCCACGACCACGCCTAACTTCCGCTTCTAATCCCAGCTGAAATTTGGCGCGGGTGCCGAGGTCAATTGCTCGGTTGTACCGTCGAGCGTGACGTGATCGTGAATAGACCCATCGCAGTACGGAGCCACCGTTCTCCTTCATCAGCTCGCATTGATACCGCCGGTAGTGTCGGCTCTTGCCGTCGCGGGTGATCGTACGAGCGTGCAGGTGCGCGCGCCCGCTCGCCCTCCAAATGAGCCCTTGTCGTCTACACGGAAAGCGCCATTTGCGTGTAACATGCACATCGCAGAACTGGGCATGCCCATCTCTCCTAACCAGTGCCGCGCGGCGCGCGGCCTTTTTGCCATGTCGCGGCAGGAACTGGCGAACGCTAGCGCGTAGGTCTCCGCACCATTAGTACCTTTAAGATGCGAGTGACCGACTGCCGACTGCCGCCAATCTCGCGGCAATCCGACGGCACTACAGCGCCTCGGCACCGTGTTTCAAGGTGGCGGTGTAGAAGTGGCCCCCCCGTTCAGAAGCGCAAACGCGCGTATCTTGCCGCTGCAAGTAGGAGTTGGCCGTGCATGATGAGTTCCTCGGCATTGTATTCAAAAACCGACTGCTCACGAGCAGACCTTGAATCACTGGTACAACTCCAAATACTGCCGGGATCGACGGATACCCGACGCTGACCGCGATCGGCCTGCATATACCAGGGCTGCTACGAGACCACGAAGCCCGTGAAAAGGCGCGGAAAATCATCGGCGCGACTTGTAATTATACGGTGCGGTTGGATGATCGGACTGTGTTTCACGCGCCAACGGCTGCGGTTTTTCGTATTGAGCAGGATGGGACGCTATCAACGCTCTTCGATAAGCTCGTGCCTCCGGAAAGGCGTGAAGATGTGATTGCCGGAGCGCGGGAAGCGCTGCGTCTATACCGCGAGCGCGACCCCAATGTTGTCGGTATCTTTGTATGGCGCTGAGAAGCCACTGGAAAGCCCTGCTTGCTCGAAGCCGGCGAGGTGCAGGGCAGCGTCGCACACAGCTACTGTCAGTCAGAGCACGATTTAAGACTTACAGCCTGAGTATCCATAGATGATTTCAAAGACTAACGAAATAATAGCTCTGGCGCAAGAGCTTCTCAAAGACGCGGAGATATCGCGCACATCAGTTGTAGCTCTCGTCATGAAAGCTTCCCGTCTAGCTCGGCTGACTGACGATTAAGAGGCGATTATCTGGCTTTATTATGAGCGTTTCCGATACAATGACAGTGAAGAACTCTCGATTAAATATCTAGGTCTCACAAATCGGTGGATCGACGTAAATCGGAATACAGCATATTTTGGGTCAATCATCGTACAGGAATCTATCCTTGAGGGTCAGCAGGAGCAACTAGAAGTTGTAAAAAGCTTTAGGCCCTCTGGCGAATACGCATCTATGCAATTTTCACATCAGCAAAATGAGGCAGCAAAAATTACAAATACCATGTTTGCCGCGCGCAAGATATTGTCGTCTGTCCGTGCACAGGTGCAAGAATTTGCGACACGTGTATATCACGAAAAGCTATTTAGTCATCAGGCGGAAACGATATTTTCCCAGTATCAGAGCGAGGTGGACGCACTGCTATCGAAGGCCGCACAGACCGCGTTTGTCCGCTTACCGCAGGCTTTTGAGCGCTTAAGAGCAGGCGACCTCGAAAGCATTAGCCATGCTCTTACAACTTGTCGACGGGTGATAGACAGTTTCCACTGATTCTATGTTCCCAGCGCGAGTTGAGCCCGCATACATCGGCGAGCAGCAAATCAAGGTTGGTGCGCATGAAATCCGCAACCGCGTGCGCGCATATGTATACGAACGCATCGGACAGGGTCACGCTACGAAAGACTGAATAAAATGATCACTTCACTTTACGATCGTATTTCAGCCGGCGTCCATGCAGATGTCAGTGTTGGCGAGGCACGTGCGCTCGTCCTTCAAACGTACCTGTTGTTGGGCGAAATCGCTGACTTTGTCGAGGCGAGTTAGCCGGCTTATTGGGCTCTAGATTTCATACGCCGGGCCGAAGCGTCCGGAAAGGTCGTGGTCGTCCTCTGCGTGGTGATCAAGCGGCTGATTTACACCAATAATCGGGTCGATTATCTTGCTTGAGATCCGGTCAGCGGATCGGCGCCGAACCGCAGCGGTTGTCGAGCCGGCCACCATCGGCGATCGCCATCACCACCAGGATCTCGGCCGGCCGCGGTGCGTCGGCCAATGACACCGTGATCGTGTCGAAATGCTCGAACGACCAGGAATCGTCCTTGTGGCCGAGCGGTACATCGAGGATCGCGCCCGCCGCAGCAACCTTGACGTTCGAGCCGATGACCGCCTTGCCGCCGCCGATTGCGGCGCGCATTGGCCGCCCGAGCATCGGATGACAGCAAGCGCCGCCATGCTCCATTTCGCCATCGACGCCGACCAAGGCGCCCTTGCCGTAGGAAATCGCTGGTCCGTCGAGTAACTTGACCAACTCGGGCATAATCCGTTCGCCAAGCGCCGCGCCGGCTTCGAACAGCTCCCGCAGATCAGCGACCCGACGGCCGGCGAACGGATTGCGGATGACGGCCATTCCAACCGCCCGCACGATCGGCCGCGCCGCCAGCGCGCCGAGCTCGGAGAAGATCACCTCGCGCAACGTGACGATCTTGCGGATATCGATGTCGGTCATGGCTGGTCCTTTCAGTTGGCACCCTGCGGGCGGTGGCGTTTGACGGCTTCGGGGTTGGTCGAGTCGGCGCCCATATAGATGCCGCGCTCCCACTGGCGCTTCAGCGGATCGACGACCTTCAGTGACATCCGGCCGACATGCTGGATCTCGATTTCGACGGTCTCGCCGTCCTGCAGGGCGCCGAGCCCCTCGTGATTGGTGCCGCAGGCGATCAAATCGCCGGTGTTCAAGGTCATCACCGTCGAGGCGAACTCGACCAGTTCCGGTACCCGGTGCTCCATGTCGTCGGTGTTGTAGTTGTGGCGCAACTGGCCGTCGTTCCAAAAGCGCACAACGACGTCATTGGGCTCGGGGATCTCGTCGGCGGTGGCGATGCACGGCCCGATCGGGGCGAAGGTGTCGAACGACTTGCCGAGCCAGCTGCCGGCCTTCCAGGTCCGCCTGCCCTCCCCGCGCGCCGACACGTCGATCAGCCCGGTGTAACCGAACACCGCACTGCGCCAATTCGCCTGGCTGATTTTTTTCGCCGGGCCCTTGATGACCAGCGCCAATTCGGCCTCGTGCATAAAAATCCACGGCTCGGTGAACTCCGGCAGCCGGATCGTGTCGCCCGGCCCGACCACGGCTTCCGGATTTTTGAGGAACATGTTAAGCGGGCGCGCCTCGCGCTGCGCATGCTCCCAGTAATTGGCGATGCAGCACAGGATCTTGCCGGGCCGCGGCAAGGGCGGGCGCAGGCGGACCGAGGCAAGCGGCAAGGCTTCGCCCTCCGCCGCCAATTTTTCCAGCGTCGGCCGCAGCCGATCGAACCCGTCGATCAGATTCTGCATCGTCATTTGCGGGGTGTAACCCGCGCTCGACCACGCCGGCGAGGCCAACCACCCCGCGATCCGTCAGCAGTCCCGGCACCAGCTCGCTCTGCCCCGAAGCCTCGAACATCACCAGCTTCATAATCGCCTCCCCAAAGCAGGCTGGAAGATTATCGGGTTCGGCGCATGGCAACCATCGCATTTCTCCCGGTTGACACGTCGTGAAGCGTGGGCGGACCGTGCACTACTGCCTATCGGAGGATTGAGCGATGGAAATTCGCCGCATGGGGCCGCAAATCGGTGTCGAGGTAACCGGGGTCGATGTCAAGACGCTCGACGACAAGGGTTTTGCGCCGATCTATCGGGCGTGGCTCGACTACAATGTCATGGTGGTGCGCGACCAGGACCTCACGATCCCCGATTTTGTGCGCTATAGCCGCCGCTTCGGCCCGGTCGTGCCGCATCCGTCGAAATCGACGCGGAATCCCGACCATCCCGAGATCACGATGCTCGGCGTCAACAAATTCGACGCCGACGGCAAGCTACGGGACGAAATCTACCGCCGCGGCGCCGAAGGCTGGCACACCGACGGCGCCTATAACCAGGCGCCGTTCAAGGCGACGCAGCTTTATGCGCTGGCGGTGCCGAGCCGCGGCGGCAACACCTTGTTCGCCAATGGCTACGCCGCCTATGACGCGCTGCCGCAGCGGCTCAAGGATCGGCTCGACGGGGTGATCGGCGCCTTCTCCTATGGCGGACGGCGCGGAAGGTCGAGATTGCTCAATCCGGAGGACCAGGACTGGACCCCGGTGTTTCATCCGGTCATCCGTACCCACCCGGAGACCGGGCGCAAATCGCTGTATTTCGATCCGGGCAAGATCTGTTACCTCGTCGGAGTCGAGGAAAAGGAAAGCGACGCATTGGTCGCCGAATTGAAGGAGCGGATGATCACCCCCGATGCCGAATACCATCATGTCTGGCGCAAGGGCGACATTGTGATCTGGGACAACCGCTGCTCGTACCACAAGGCGGCCGGCGACTACCCGCCCGAGGAAGACCGCATCCATTGGCGGGTGTCGATCAACGATTTCGGCGTCGAAGCCCTCGAAGCCGCGGAGTAATTGCCATGAGTATCGAAGTCGCCCCGTTCGAAGCCGGGCTCGGCGCGGAAATCCGTGGTGTCGATATCCGCGAGCCGCTAAGCCCCCAGGAACGCGACGCGGTTCGCGCCGCCTGGCTTGAACACCTGGTATTGCGGTTTCGCGACCAGCCGATGGATGACGCGCAGCACATGGCGTTCACCCGTCAGTTCGGCGAGCTCGAATTCAATCCCGCGGCGCTGATCGCGAAGCAATATGGCGTCGAGACCCAGACCGCGGGCCGCCGCCGCGAAATTCCGCCGGAAATCTCGGTCATTTCGAACATTATCGAAGATGGGAAGGCGATCGGCGGCCTCGGCGATGGCGAGGCGTTCTGGCACACCGACAGCTCGTTCGTCGACGTGCCGCCCGCGGCGAGCCTGTTGCGGTCGCTGGAGGCGCCGCCGCCAAGCGCGGGTGGCTCGACCTATTTCCTCAACATGTATTCGGCCTATGAGACATTGCCGGCGGAGACAAAATCCCGGATCGACGGCCTGACGATGATCCATGCCGCGACCCATTCGAGCGGCGGCCGGGCGCATAAGGGGTTCGAGACCGTCGCCGATGTGTCGAAGGTCCCGGGTGCGCGTCAGCCGATGGTGCGGACCCATCCCGAAACCGGGCGCAAGGCCCTGTTTCTCGGCCGTCGCATCAACGCCTACGTCCTCGGGTTACCTGTGGAAGACAGCGAGGAGTTGCTCGACCTCCTGTGGGAGCATACGACCCAGGAGAAATTCACCTGGCGTCAGGATTGGCGGGTCGGCGACCTGATATGGTGGGACAATCGCTGCGCGATGCACCGCCGCGACGCTTTTGATCCGTCGGCCCGCCGGCTGATGCATCGCACCCAGCTTAAAGGCACCCGTCCCGTTTGAGATTCGCGACTGCCACGGTTTTCAGCGGGAACGCGAGCGAACCACCGATTTGATGACGCCCGGCGAGCGTCCCGAGATTTCGGCGATCTTGCGGTCCTGAGCCTCGATATAGGGCTTCACGATTGCATCCCCGTCGATGCCGCCGAGTTCCGAATTCGGGATCTTGCGGTTCGAACTGCGGCTCCCGTCCTCATAGACAACATCAAAGAATACGAAGCCGCTGGCGTTGACCATCTTCTCGCGTCTAGGCATCCCCACCTCGACAATCAACCGACCGGGCTGCGATCGTGCTCGAGCCGGTCGAGGAAACCTTGGAAATACGTCCACAGCTCAGCAGCGACGTCCCTCTCGGCAAGGGGCTTACCCGGCCCTGCTTTGACCATTTCCTGCTGCTGGCGCGACGCCTCGCAGGCGAGCAGGGCGGCGGCGATCTTATTCCCCTCTGACATGGGCAGTTTCCTTGGGCTATGGCCGGTGGGCGGCCATCATGCTCGCGCATGTGAACATCGATGGCTAGACCGCAAGGGTCCTGTCGACCACGCGATACGTCTTCAGCCCCAGGGCGCGCGCCAAATCCTTGGCTCGTTTCTTTGCCTCTTCCTTGCTGTCGACCAGGAAGGTCTCGGGTCGCCCGACAGGGCCCGTGCCCTCTTCTTCGCGTTTGGAGATCGTCGCGCGAAAGCCGGCGCCGGCCTGTTGGATCGTCAAGCGGATGATCATGGTTAGGCCTTGTCACCGGGTCCGGGCTTGCCATTTGGCTCGGGACGATTTTCGGACCGCAATATCCGATCTCGCGCGAGCTCGAGCCACGGCTCGCGTACCACCCGACCGCGTCTGACCCAAGGTGGGCCGTTCGGATCGCTCGCCTCGTAGAGCGTTTGCGCCAATTCCTCGATGGAACGCCGCCCCTCAGGTGCAGCCATTTTGTGAACCTCTCGAAGTGTTGAATTTTGTTCGACGCACGCGAAACACGGCCATATGGACGAGCCCCTTCAATCTCGCCGAAGCCGGCTCATCCCCCACAATCAAACCGCCTCGCCCGACAACCGGGCGAGATCGTCGAGTACCGTCGCGATCAGTTCTTGGCGGCGGGGATCCTGCGCGTCCGGCGTGGCGGCAAAAAGTTGGATCAGATATCGAGCCTTTGCAGAAGCCTCGGCCCAAGTCGCCGACGGCGCCGCAACGGCATTACGCTCGAATTCGTCTTGGCGGCCGCGCAAGGCGGCCTGATCGGCTTGCACTTCGTGCAGGCGTCGGCGAATTTCGGTCGACTTTTGGGCGGACATGCCGCGATGGTCGTCGAGGTCGACGGGGCGGTCCGTCATGGCCGATATTCCTTTTGGTTTGCGTCCTTCTCGCTGGGAAGCAGTCGCGCGGCCTCCAACCGCAGTATTCAGACCGGTTCCGCTATCACCTTCTCTATAGAGGACAGCGGTGCTAGCAAAACTGCATAAATATTCTTAACGCGTTGGCACAGGTGTGTATTACATAGGATTGGCAAACACCAAATTCAATGATCGTGTCAGCAAATTATTTTCCGATAAGTTTTGCCATATCGGCAAGTAGAAAGTCCGAGTTATTGACCGCAATCAACTTATAGGCACATCCAATACGCGACAAAAACGTGCCTGCGCGCGGATGACCCGTCCACCGATCCCGACTCCGGCGAAGCGGCGCAAGCCTGAGAGTATTGTGGTGTCGGGTGGTCAAATCGCGCGACACGCCCATGCGACGAATCTATCTAAAGGTCTGATAACGCTGTATCAATAATAAATCGGCAATGACTTGAAACCGTCTAAAGGCTCCGCCTCTATTGTAAATAATAATTTGAGGCCCATTTAAAGGCCCGACGACAAACCATTGTCGTCCCAAACGCCTTCAACTGCTCCAGAACCTGTGGCTCGACGATTGTCGTCGGACGCGCATATTGCTGCGAGGAGAGTCTCGATGAGATTGCGTCCGCTTCAGGATCTCGTCGTGATCCGGCGCGTCGCCGCGGAAGAGAAAACGGTGGGCGGAATTTTTATTCCCGACACGGCACAGGAGAAGCCCGTCGAGGGCGAGGTTGTCGCGGCCGGCCCCGGCGCCCGGTCCGAGGACGGCAAAATTCATCCGTTGGATGTCGAAGTCGGCGACCGCGTGCTGTTCGGCAAGTGGTCCGGCACCGAAATCAAGCTCGACGGCGGCGAAGAGCTCATCATCATCAAAGAATCGGACCTCTTGGGCGTGGTCGAGAAGACCGCGTCGCTGAAGGCCGCTTGAGGAAGCCATTATGACAGCGAAAGACATAAGATTTCATTCGGATGCGCGCGATCGGATGCAACGCGGCATCGATCTTCTTGCCGACACCGTCAAAGTAACCCTCGGCCCCAAGGGGCGCAACGTGGTGCTCGATAAGTCATGGGGCGCACCCCGCATCACCAAGGACGGGGTGACGGTGGCAAAGGAGATCGAACTTTCCGACAAGTTCGAGAACATGGGCGCCCAGATGGTCAAGGAGGTCGCCTCACGGACCAGCGACCAGGCCGGCGACGGCACGACGACGGCAACCGTCCTGGCGCAGGCAATCGTGCGCGAGGGGGTCAAGGCGGTGGCCGCGGGCATGAACCCGATGGATCTCAAGCGCGGCGTCGATCTCGCGGTCGAAGCCGTGGTTGCTGACTTAAAGAGCCGCTCCAAGAAGGTCTCGACGGATGCCGAAATCACCCAGATCGGCACGATCTCAGCCAATGGCGACAACGAGATCGGCGAGATGATCGCCGAGGCGATGCGCAAGGTCGGCAAAGAGGGGGTGATCACGATCGAAGAGGCAAAGTCTCTCGAAACCGAGCTTGAAGTCGTCGAGGGCATGCAGTTCGACCGCGGCTATCTTTCGGCCTATTTCGTGACCAATGCCGAGAAGATGTTCGCCGAACTCGATGACCCGTACATCCTCCTCTATGAAAAGAAGCTGCCCGGATTGCAGGCGATGCTTCCGTTGCTCGAAGCCGTGGTGCAGAGCGGGAAACCGCTGTTGATCGTGGCGGAAGACATAGAGGGCGAGGCGCTCGCCACGCTCGTCGTCAACAAATTGCGCGGCGGTCTCAAGGTGGCCGCAGTCAAGGCGCCGGGCTTCGGCGACCGTCGCAAGGCGATGCTCGAAGACATCGCCGTCCTGACCGGCGGTCAGGTGATCAGCGATGATCTCGGCATCAAGTTCGAAAGCGTCACGCTCGACATGCTCGGCCACGCCAAAAAGGTGCGCATCGACAAGGAAAACACGACGATCATCGACGGCGCCGGTAAGAAGGAGGAGATCCAGGGCCGCCTCGCGCAGCTGCGCGCTCAGATCGATGAAGCGACCTCGGATTACGACAAGGAGAAGCTGCAGGAGCGTCTGGCGAAGCTGGCCGGCGGCGTCGCGATCATTCGCGTCGGCGGCTCCACCGAGATCGAGGTGAAAGAGCGCCGGGACCGTGTCGAAGACGCGATGCATGCGACCCGCGCTGCGGTCGAGGAAGGCGTCGTTGCCGGCGGCGGCGTCGCCCTCCTCTACAGCATCAAGGTGCTCGCCAAGCTGAACCCGGAAAATGACGACCAGAAGGCCGGCATCGACATCGTACGCCGCGCGCTACAGGCGCCGGCGCGCCAGATCGTTGCGAATGCCGGTGCAGAGGGCTCGGTCGTCGCCGGCAAGCTCATAGAAAAGGGAGACCCCAATTACGGATTCGACGCCCAAACTGGCCAGTTCACCGACATGATCAAGAGCGGGATCATCGACCCGACCAAGGTCGTGCGGTTGGCCTTGCAGGGCGCTGCGTCGGTTGCCTCGCTGCTGATCACCACCGAGGTGATGGTCGCCGAGAGGACCGACAAAACGTCATCGTCGTTGACGAACGGGGGCATGGCCGAAGCGGGATACTGAGATCGATGCTGCTTTGCTGCGACGAGCGCCGCCATTCTTCTTTAAGCACGGAGAAGCGGTGGCGCTAATCGGCATGCAGCAACGGGATTTCTCCGGACGGCTAGGAGGGTGCAATGGAAACCAGCACGATGCGGCACCTCCGGCTTGCTGCCGAAAGCGGCGAGGCTGCCGCGCAATTCAATCTGGGCGTCCTCTATGACAGCCGCTTGGACGACAATGGCTATGCCATCGAAGGCAACCGGGCGGAGGCGATCAAGTGGCTGCTGGCGGCCGCCGAACAGGGCCTGCCGCGCGCACAAAGCCGGCTCGCCGAACTCTATGCCGACGGCCCGAACGCGTCGGGAAACTACGTCAACGCTTGTGCCTGGTTTCTGCTGGCGACGACAAGCTCGCGCGGCATTCACCGCCATCAGGCACGATCCGGGTATGAACGTATGGCCTCTTATCTGACGCCAGCGCAGCTCTCAAAAGCGAATTGCTGGCCGGGCTCTGGAAGGCGGTGAAGCGCCGCAAGACTGCCCCAATTGGACCCACCGAAGATTTCTTAGCAGAAAGGCAACAGCCATGACATCCTGGTTTGTTCCACCCGTTGTCGTACCGATTTTTGTTGTCCTGATGGTCGTGGCATTCGCGAGCTATTTAGCCCTCCAATGAAACACAGATAAGGCACAACACCACTGCTGCGGCTGTTACGACCGCATCACTTCAATGAGAAATACGCAAAAACCTTTCGCTAGAGGAAAGACGAGCATGAGCATCTTCATAAACAGTAAAATGAGTGGATTAGGAAATGGGCGGAAGCCCACTCGCAAAATAACGGCGGTCGCACCGGAGCAACGGACGACCGCGACAGCGCGGTTGCCGATCCGGATGCGCGAGGAAAGACAACGGACCAGCGGCCGCATCGTCCGTGGCTCGTCCCCGGGATTGGCAAGCTCTAGCGAAATGCACACGGAATTCAGCGAAATGCACACGGAATTGGCTGCCGATATTCAACGGCCGGAGAGTTTCCGCAGATCGGAGGGGAAGCGTTAATGCAAGTTTTCGTGCGTGACAACGATCTCAATTCGGCCTTGCGGGTCTTAAAGAAAAAGATGCAGCGCGAGGGCACTTTCCGCGAGATGAAGCGGAGGCGGGCCTACGAGAAGCCATCGGAACGGCGCGTCCGCGAGAAGGCCGAGGCAGTTCGCCGATATCGTAAAGCGATGCGCAAGCGATTGGAGCGGGAAGGGTATTAGCCCAATCGGGAGCTGGCTCGGTTTGCTTCCTCAGCGTCGCGAGCGGGAGATTTGGCTGATCTGCCGGCGATATGCGCTAGGATCAGCGGCTCGAATTGCCCTATCCGAGTGGAGGAAATCGCTTTGCCCATCAACTACGAAAAGCGCGACGGGGTCGCCTACATAACCCTGAACAATCCGGATAAGGCGAACATCCTCGACAAGCCGACTTCGGACGCGATTTCGGCGGCCTGGACCGACCTGTGGGAAGATCGCGACATCCGCTGTGCAATCCTGACCGGTGCCGGCGACCGCCATTTTTGCGGTGGGCATAATCTGGCGCCGCGCAAAAACATCACCGAGGAAGAACGCGAATATCTCCGCACACAGCGCCTCTTCTGGCCGCTCGCCGGTACCGTCCATGGCCAGAAAACGGGTGTCGACGGCCGCATGGGCGATCATTACCCGCGGGTGTGGAAGCCGGTTATCGCCGCGGTCAACGGCTGGGCGGCCGGCGCCGGGCTCTATATCCTGTTGTCCTCGACCGACATCCGCATCGCCAGCGCCGAGCATGCGCGGTTCAAGTTCGCGCTGTTGACCCAGGGCTGGTTGGGGCATGGGCCGGGGGCGACGCTGCTCGCCCGCCAGCTGCGCTATATCGACGCGATGAAGATTCTGCTCACCGACGAACCGTTCGACGCCCAGGAGGCATTGCGGATCGGTCTCGTCAACGAGGTCGTCCCGCATGCACAACTGATGGAGCGGGCGGAAAAGATCGCCCGCCATATCGTCACCTTGCCCCCGGTCGCGGTGCGCATGATGAAGGAATTTGTGATCCGCTTCGGCGATTTGCCGACCGACCAGGCATGGCACATCCAGAGCCTGATAAACTCGCTGCTGATCCAGACCACCACCGACGGCGAGGAGGGCCGCCGGGCCTTCAACGAAAAGCGCCCGCCCGAATTCACCGGCGCGCTGCGCCGCCGCGGCGACGCCTGGGACGAACCCTCCGAAGAAGACAAAAAGCGCCTCGACGAGGCTTATCGCAGCGGTGAATTTTAGTGTTCCTGGTTTTGCCACACGATTTGTTCAAATCCTACGCTAAGCCGTCAACCGCGAGAGGTGGCCCCTAGGACTCTTGGCTGAGCCGTCGGTCCACGGCCTTCTGGTGGCTCTAGAACGCGGCGCAGGAGTTGCGGGTGATCAGGCCAACCGATTGCTGGCGGAATTGGGTCTTGTAGGCGTCGATCACCGCCGATAGCCGGCGCGCGAGATCGGGTTCTCGCTCGGCCGCGACCAGCAGGATCTTGGTCGGATCGCGGGCAATATGCCCGGTCTGCGGGTTGCGCCATTGGCCCTCGCCGTCGAATACGGTGAAGCCATCGGGGAAGTTCGGCGTGACGGTTCGCGCCGCAAACTCGGCCCATTCGGCATCGGTCAGCGGCTTTCGCCCCCTTATGTCGCGGCCGAAGAACAGCTCGGCGACGAGCATCCGCTGTTCCGCCGGCAGCAGGCAGGCGTACGGAGCGAGTTGCGCGGACGACGGTGGCTCAGCCGACGGCGCCGTACAACTCGCGAGCGCCACCAAAAACGTCAGGGCCGGCTTGTCTCGGAATCCTGCCAATTGTTACCCCTTGCCCGGACCTGATCAGACCTGATCCGGGCATCCACGTCTTAGCGAGCAGTAAGTCAAGTGAAAGAAAGCGTGGATGGTCGGGTCAAGCCCGGCCGAAGGCGGATAGTTGCAGCATCTATTCCGCGGCTGCCGCGATCGCGACCGGTTCGACTTTGGCGGCACAGAATTTGAACTCGGGGATCTTGCCGAAGGGGTCGAGCTGCGGGTTGGTCAGGATGTTGGCGGCGGCTTCGGCATAGCAGAACGGGACGAACACTTGGCCGGGCGCGACGTTGCTGTCGGCGCGCGCCTTCAGTTCGATCACCCCTCGCCGGGTGGTGACCCGCACCGGCTCGCCGGCGGCGACGCCAAGCCGGCGCAATTCGGCCGGGGCGAGGCTGGCGACCGCCTCGGGTTCGATCTCGTCAAGCACGCTGGCGCGCCGGGTCATCGCCCCGGTGTGCCAATGTTCGAGCTGGCGTCCTGTCGTCAGCACCATCGGGTAGTCGGCATCGGGCTCTTCGGCCGGCGGGATGATCGCCGCCGGCACCAGCTTGGCGCGGCCCGAAGGGGTCGGGAAGCCGTCGCCAAAGACGATCTCGTTGCCGGGTTTATCCGGGGCATCGCACGGATAGGTCACCGAACTCTCGCGTTCGAGCCTCTCCCAGGTGATGTTGTCAAGCGACGGCATTGCCAGTTTCATCTCAGCGAACACGTCGCGCGGATGGGAATAGGACCAGTCGAGCCCTATGCGCCGGGCGATCTCTTGGATGATCCAAAGATCCTCGCGCGCATTCCCCGGCATCGGCAATGCACGGCGGCCGATCTGTACCTGGCGATTGGTGTTGGAGACGGTGCCGTCCTTCTCCGGCCAGGCCGAGGCCGGCAACACGACATCGGCGTATTTCGCGGTCTCGGTCAGGAAGATGTCCTGCACCACGAGATGTTCGAGATGGGCCAGCGCGTCGCGGGCATGCTGCACATCGGGGTCGGACATCGCCGGGTTTTCGCCCATGATGTACATGCCCTTGATCTCGTCGCGATGGACCGCGTCCATGATCTCGACCACGGTCAGCCCGGGCTTGTCATCGAGCTCGGTCTGCCACAGAGCCTCGAATTTCTCCCTGATGTCAGGGTTCGCGACCGACTGGTAATCGGGATAGACCATCGGGATCAGCCCGGCATCCGAGGCGCCCTGTACATTGTTCTGGCCGCGCAATGGATGAAGGCCGGTGCCCGGCCGGCCGACTTGGCCGGTGATCATCGACAGCGCGATCAAGCAGCGCGCATTGTCGGTGCCATGGACGTGCTGCGAAATGCCCATGCCCCAGAAGATGATCGCCCGCTCGGCGCGGGCATAAGTGCGGGCGACGTAACGCAAGGTCGCGGCATCGATGCCGCAGATCTCAGCCATCTTTTCCGGCGAATAATCGCGGATGTGTTCGCGCAGCTTCTCGTAATCTTGGGTGTGCGCCTGGATGTATTGGCGGTCGGTCAGGCCCTCCTCGATGATAGTGTGGAGCAGCGCGTTCAGCATCGCCACGTCACGCCCGGGATTGAAGCGCAGGGTCGCCGTCGCGTGCCGCACCAAGGTATGGCCACGCGGATCCATAACGAACACCTGGGCGCCGCGCTTGGCCGCCTGCTTGAAAAAGGTGGCGGCGACCGGATGGTTCTCGGTCGGCCGCGCGCCGATGACGATGATGACGTCGGAATCCAGCGCCGCGGTGAAGGGTGCGGTCACCGCGCCCGACCCGATCCCCTCCATCAAGGCCGCGACCGACGAGGCATGGCACAGCCGGGTGCAGTGGTCGACATTATTGCTGCCAAAGCCGGTGCGCACCAGCTTCTGGAACAGATAGGCTTCCTCGTTCGACCCTTTGGCCGAGCCGAAGCCGGCGAGCGCCCGCTTGCCGTCACGGTCGCGGATATGCCTCAGCCCAGACGCCGCGAAGTCGAGCGCTTCCTCCCAGCTCGCCTTGCGGAAGTGCGTGTACGGGTTCGCCGGGTCGATATTGGTGTCGTGTTTCGACACCCCTTCCTTGCGGATCAAGGGTTCGGTCAGCCGGTCGGGGTGATGGGCGTAGTCGAAGCCAAAGCGGCCCTTCACGCAGAGCCGGTTGTGGTTAGCCGGGCCGTCTTTGCCCTCGACCGCGACGATGCGGTCATTGCGGATTTTATAGGTCAGCTGGCAACCGACCCCGCAATAGGGGCACACACTGTCGACTTCGCGGTCGGGGGCGTTGGCATAGACGCCGTTGGCATCGACCAATGTCGCCGGCATCAACGCCCCGGTCGGGCAGGCCTGCACGCATTCGCCACAGGCGACGCAAGTGCTGCTGCCCATCGGATCGTCGAAGTCGAACACGATCTTTTCCTGATGACCGCGCGCCGCCATGCCGATCACGTCGTTGACCTGGACCTCGCGGCAGGCGCGCACGCACAGATTGCATTGGATGCAGGCGTCAAGCTGCACCGCCATCGCTGGATGACTGCGGTCGGGCGCCGGCACTGCATGCAGCGGAAAGCGACTCTCTTCAACGCCAAGCCGGTCGGCCCATTGCCATAGCCGAGAGTTCGGGTCGTGCGCCACCGCCCGCGACGGCTGGTCGCCGACCAGCAATTCGAACACCATCTTGCGCGAAAAGCGGGCCCGCTCGCTTGATGTCTGCACGTTCATGCCGGGCGTTGGCTGGCGCACGCAGGAGGCGGCGAGCACCCGCTCGCCCTCGATCTCGACCATGCAGGCGCGGCAATTGCCATCGGCGCGATAGCCCGGCTTCGGCAGCCAGCACAGATGCGGGATCTCGATACCTTGCCGGTTGGCGACCTGCCAGATCGTCTCGCCGGGTGCGGCCTCGACCTCAACGCCGTCGAGAAAAAAGTGGATCGGATCGGTCATGTCGGATCCCCTTCAAACCCGCTGGAGCGGTTGGATGAAATCATTGACCTCGGGCTGCGTCCAGGTGTCCCCATGATGCCAGAAATCCAGCAAGGCATCCCTGTTGCGCGATACCCATTCGATCACTTGAGGAGCCATCTGGCGAGCCGTGCGGTCGGGCAGACTGTCGGCAACAACCGCCGGCGCGTCGCCGATCGACACTGAAAAGCTCGGCTGTGATCTCCCTGCCTGCAGAAAGTATTTGACCCGCGGACCGTGCGCACCCATCGCGGTCGAGATGAAGATCGTGCCGGCTATGCCGGTCTGGGCGGTGGTAAGATTGGCCATTTCGACCAGCTCATCGCGCGCCAGTTCTTCTGCCAGCGAGGGATCAGACGGAACCTGAATGACCCTTTCAGTCGTCATCTTAAATCCGCGCGAAAGTGCTTGAGGACCTGCGTGACCGGGTTCATCGCCGCCTGGCCGAGGCCGCAGATCGAGGCGTCGCTCATGACCCGCGTCAATTCCCGCAGCAGGTCTTCGTCCCAGTGCGGCGCGGTCATTAGCTTGACCGCCTTTTCGGTGCCGGCGCGGCAGGGCGTACATTGTCCGCAGCTCTCATCCTCGAAAAAACGCAGCAGGTTCAGCGCCACCGCTTTCATGTCGTCCTTGTCGGAGAGGACGACAACCGCACCCGACCCGGTGAAGCAGCCCTCGGGTTCCAGCGTACCGAAATCGAGCGGGAAATCCGCCATCGTCGCCGGTAAGATGCCGCCGGAAGCACCACCGGGCAGGTAGCCCTTGAAGACGTGACCCTCCGCCATGCCGCCGCAAAATTCATCGATCAGTTGCCGTGCGGTAATGCCGGCCGGAGCGAGCTTGACCCCAGGCTCGCGCACCCTGCCGGAGACCGAGAAGGTGCGCAGCCCCTTGCGCCCGTTGCGGCCCTGCCCTGTGAACCAATCGGCGCCCTTTTCGACGATGTCGCGCACCCAATAGAGCGTCTCGATGTTGTTGCAGAGAGTGGGCCGGCCGAAGAGCCCGACCTGGGCCGGGAATGGCGGGCGCTGCCGCGGCAGCCCGCGCTTGCCCTCGATGCTTTCGAGCATCGCCGATTCCTCGCCGCAGATATAGGCCCCAGCGCCGCGGCGCAGGTGAATGCGCGCATGCCCTGCCAGTCCGGCGGCTTCGATCGCCGCAATCTCGCTGTCGAGGATCGCGTGGCATTGGGGGTATTCGTCGCGCAGGTAGACGTAGATCTCGGCGGCCTCGACGACCCAGGCAGCGATCAGCATGCCTTCAAGAAAGCGGTGCGGATCGGTCTCGAGAAAATAGCGGTCTTTGAAGGTGCCGGGCTCGCCTTCGTCGCCATTGACCGCCATCAGCCGGGGCGCTGGCTCCTGCCGCACCAGGCGCCACTTGCGGCCGGTCGGAAAGCCCGCGCCTCCAAGCCCGCGCAGGCCGGAATGTTCGAGGGCTTCGATCACCTGATCGCGGGTGCGCTCGCCTGATAGGCAAGCTTGCAGCAGATGATAGCCGCCCTCCACGCGGTAGTTGTGAAGGCTGACAAATTCCGGGGCAGGCGCATGGGTCTCACCGGCGGCGATCGCGGCGGCAACCGAGGCGGGCGTCGCATGCTCGTGCAACGCGTGACCGATGGCGACGATCGGGGCCTTGTCGCAGCCGCCCATACACGGTGCGCGCACGACCCGCACATCAGCGCCGAGCCGGCTCTGGAGATCGCTCAGCAGGGTCACGGCGCCGGCGAGCTCGCAGCTGAGGCTGTCGCAGACCCGCACCGTCAGCGGCGGCGGCGGTTTCTCGTCGTCCATGACGATGTCGAAATGGGCGTAGAACGAGGCCACCTCGTAGACCTCGACGAGGGCAAGCCGCATCTCCTCGGCGAGCGCCGCCAGATGGCGGGCATAAAGGCAGCCGAAATGGTCCTGCAGCAAGTGCAGGTGCTCGATCAGCAGATCGCGCCGGCGCTCGCGGTCGCCAAGCAACGCCTGGACCTCGTCCAAGGCCGCCGGATCGACCTGCCGGCCCTTCGGATGATCGAGGCCGCGCCGCCGCCCCGAGCCCGGATGGATGCGCCGGTCGTGCTTTGGAGACGGCGGCATCTTCGGCTTAAACCGCCCCTTCCTCGCGCAGGGCCGCGATCTCGTTTTTGCCGTAGCCGAGCCAGCCGAGGACCTCGTCGGTGTGCTCTCCCAACAGCGGCGAGCGCTTCACCTCGACCGGCGAGTTGGACAGATTGATCGGCGACCCGACCTGGACATAGCGGCCGCGGGTCGGATGGTCGACCTCGACCAGATAGCCGCGTTCATATTGCGATTGGTCCTCGTAGATGTCCTTCATCGACAGGATCGGGCCGCACGGCACGTCGACCTCGTTCAGCGCGTCCATAACCTCGAATTTGGTCTTGGTCATCGTCCATTTCTCGATGATCGAGAAGCATTCGGGGATCTTAGGCAGACGCGCCTGCGGCGTCGCATAGGCGGGGTCGGCGATCAGCTCCGGTCGGCCGGCAAGCTTCATCAGCGGCTCCCATGACGGCGGCTGGATGATCACATAGACCCAGTCGTTCTGGCCGCCCGGGGCGCAGCGCAGCGCCGCCCCCGGCTGTCCGCCACCCGAGGCGTTGCCGGCGCGCGGCACCGCGTCGCCGAATTCCTTATTCGGGTATTCGGGCAACGGGCCCTTCATGATGCGCTGCTGGTCGCGCATCTTGACCCGGCATAGGTTCAAGACTGCGTCGGTCATCGCCACCTCGACCCGCTGGCCCTTTCCTGTCCGCTCGCGCTGGAACAGGGCGGCGAGGATGCCGGCGACCGTGTGCACGCCGGTGCCGCTGTCGCCGATCTGCGCCCCGGTCACGGTCGGCGGGCCGTCATCCCAGCCGGTCGTGCTGGCCGAGCCGCCCATGCATTGGGCGACGTTCTCATAGGCCTTGCAATCGACATAGGGGCCGGGGCCGAAGCCCTTGATCGAGGCATAGATGACCCGCGGGTTCAGTTCCTGGAAACGCTCCCAGGTAAAACCCTGGCGGTCGAGCACGCCCGGCCCGAAATTTTCGAGGATCACGTCGCAGCGCCGCACCAGCTCCTCGATAACCCGTTTGCCCCCGGGCGCCTTCAGGTTGACGGTCATGCTGCGCTTGTTCGAGTTCAGCATTGTGAAATAGAGGCTGTCGGCGTCTTTCACGTCTTGCAATTGGCCGCGGGTGATGTCGCCGCGCCCCGGCATCTCGATCTTGATCACATCGGCGCCCATCCACGCCAGCAGCTGGGTCGCGGTCGGCCCCGCCTGCACATGGCCGAAATCGAGGATGCGGACACCGTCCAGCGCTTTGCTCATCAGCGGCTCTCTTCAGCAAAAAGAATTATCGGCCCGGGATTGCTTCGTCGCTTGGCTCCTCGCGATGACAACGCTTCTCTCGGTCATTAGAGCCCTTTCCCTCGTCATTGCGAGAGCAGCAAAGTAATCTCACAGCCATTCGCGGCATCAGACATTATCGTCTTCCTTCCCGGCGAAACTCAAACATCGTGGCGCATCCGGTCGAGAAAATCCCCATGCTGCTCGACATGCGCGGCAAGCCCGAGCGTGTGCTCACGGGCCAGCCGCTCGGCGAGTTCGGGGTCGCGCCGCTCGAGCGCCTCGATGATCCGCATATGATCCGAAACCGAACGCGCCGCACGATTGTCCTGGTGGATCGTGATCTTGCGGATTGCGCGCATGTGGATGAACAGGTTTTCGGTCATTTCGGAGAGCAGCGCGCATCCGCTCATCTTGATGATCGCCTGGTGAAAAGCGATGTTCGCCTCGGAATAGTCGTCCAGCCGTTCGTCTTGGTTTCCGGCGCTGAACTCGGCCATCAGGCGGCGCAGCCCGGCGATATCCGCGGCGGCGGCGCGCTCGGCGGCGAGCCGCGCCGCCATGCTTTCGAGCGCCGCCATGACCGTGATCATTTCGACGATCTCGCGCTTGGACTTGCGTACGACATAGATGCCCCGGCGCGGCCGGGTGCGGACAAAGCCTTCCTGCTCCAACAGGGTCATCGCCTCACGGATCGGCGTGCGGCTGACCCCGAGCCCGTTCGAGAGGCGCCGCTCGTCGAGCCTGATCTCCTGCGCGTGGCCGTAGATATCCATCGCGGTAATCGCCCGCTTCAGCGCCGCATAGGCTTCCTTGCGAAAGCTGGCGCCGGTGTCCAGCCGCGGCACGTCGAGGGTAGGCCGATCGATCCTTTCGACGGGGCGCGGGCCGGCTTCGGTCATGACCGAGGTATATGGTATACCAGAAACATCGGCAACCCGCATTTACAACCCGGCGGGGCGCAGGGCGTGCGAGCGAAGCGTACCCCGCCGTGCCGATCCCGGCCGCGGCCGCCGGTCCTGCTCGCCGTCGCACGGGCTTTGGTATAAGAACCGCTCGCAAAGCAGATCGGCAAAAGGCGATGATCGTCAATCTCAACAAGTACAAGAAGCAGCGCGAGCGCGCCGAAGGCGAGCGTCGCGCGGCAGAAAACCGGGTTCGCTTCGGCCGCAGCAACGCCGCTCGCGCCAAAGACCTGCGCGAACATGAGCAGGCCGAAAAATCCCTCGAAGACAAACGCCTCGACTAAGGCGGGCGCGCCTCCAGCTCTCCACCGTGACGGACGATGCAGACCGAGGAGCGCTTTGCCGGCGCCGAAGGCGCGGGAGGGTTAGGCGGTGGAGTTGCACTGTCGGTGACGGGCCGCTCACGCTTCCGGCAGGGTGAAGACGGTGCAGGGCGCCGGATGCCGCGCAGCACGTGTTCGCCCAGCGGCACCAGCGGCATGGCGGTCTCGGCGGCGACCGCGCCCGAGATCAGCACCGATCGGCCGAGCGGCCGGCACAGCCCCTCGAGCCGGCTGACCAGGTTGACCGCGGGGCCGATGGCGGTGAAGTCCAGCCGGTCGGCCGCGCCGATATTGCCCCATAGCATCTCGCCGAGATGCAGCGCCGCGCCGAAGGGCAGTGGCGGCAGCCCCTGCGCCTGCCGCGCCGCGTCGAGATGGGCCATGCCGGCGCGAGCGGCGACGACCGCGCGCAGCGCCGCCTCGCAGGCCTCGGCCGGCGCGCCGGTGACCGGGAAGATCGCCAGCACGCCGTCGCCGATGAATTTTAGCACCTCGCCCCCGAAAGCGTGCACCGCCCCGGCGACGCGATCGAACCAGGCGTCGAGGGCAGCGATCGTCCCCGCCGGCTCCGTCGCCTCGGAGAGCGTGGTGAAGTCGCGCAGATCGGCAGAGAGCAGCGCGGCGCGGATCGTCTCTCCGGCGCCGCGGCGGAGCTCGCCACCCTGCACCCGGGCGGCACTGCGACGGCCGAGATAAGCCTCGAGCAGCGCTGCCAGCGCCGCCCGCGCAGCCAGGGCGGCTAAGGGTGCGGCGACAAAGCGCACGGCCTGGCGCAGCCGGTCGACCTCGGCGCGGCTGAACGGCCGGGATCCAGCCCAACCCAGCACCGGACTGTTCGGCGCCGGGCCGATTGTGTCTTCCTGCACCGCGCCAAGCGCGGCCAGCCATTCGCGCCCGGTCGGGCCGAACGGACCGGCGGCGAAGCCCAGCGCCTCAATTACCGCCTCGGTCTCCGCTCGCCAGAGCCAGGTGCGGTGGGCGATGATCGGATGCGGCACCGCAAGCGTCAGGGCGCCGCCGGCCAGCGGCAGGCCGTCGGCCAGCAGCCGGCCGCCCAGCTCGGCGAGGAACCGGTCAGGGCCGGGCGAGGCGCCGGCCTCGTCCACCAGCCATGCGAGCGGCGCCGGCAAATCCATGCCGCGATCATGCCGCCACGGCCCCTGGCCTGTCATCCGCGCCGCGGCGATGCGCAGCCCACCGGCGGTCTATCTTGGCCGACCCCAGCGCCCGCGCGGTCCTTTCCTCGATGAGGCCACGTTCGACACGCCTGCGAGCCGGCGTTCGCCATGAAATTGCAACAGCCTCAAACGCGTTGATATCGAGCGCGGAAGGCAGTCACTCCCTGCCGGTGCGCCCGTGCCAGGGATCCGGACCCGGGTCGCGCCCGGCTGCAACCTCGGCCAACCGGCCGACGTAATGGGCCCAGCCTTCCGCATGGCCGGCGCATTGCTCGGCATTAGGTAGGCCGGTATGGGTCAGGCGCAGCAAGGTTCCGTCCGGCTGCTCGATCAGGTCGATCTCGACCAGGCTCGACCCCGGCGGCACTACCTCGCTGCCGTCCCAGCCGAAGCTGTAGGCTAGGCGGTGCACCGGCACCACCTCGCGGAAGGAGCCGCGGGCGAAGCGAGCCCCGGTGACATTGACGAGATAGAGGCCGCCGGGCTGCGGCTCGGTCTGCGCCTCTGTTCCCATCCAGCGCAGGATCTTCTCCGGATCGGTCAGGAGCGCGAACACCGCGGCGGGCGGCGCCGCGATGTGCGTCTCGCGGCGGACAACGAGGGCCTCTGGCATCGGTCTCCTCCATGGTTGCAACAGTTGTAACAATGCCAACTAAGCCGCGTTCCAGTTCCCCTAATACTAATCATGGCGGCGTACCCACTCCATCGGGAATTTGGGGCCGTCCTCATCGCGACCTTTCGGCACAAGGTCGAGGAAATGGTAAGCACCATTGACCATCTCAATGCCGCGCCTGTGGCAGGAATAGGTGTGGAACACCTCGCCTTTGTCGTCCTTGTAGAAGGCGCTGATCGCTCCCGTAAACGACACCTGGTCGTCGCGACCAGCTTCGGCACCGCAATCGAAAGCGAAATCGCTTCCGTAGGACGACACCCACGGGAAGCTCCAGCCCATGCGCTTTTTGTAGGCGTTAATCTTGGCCAATGGGGTGCGCGAAACGGCTGAAAGCGTCACGTCCCGATGATTGAGATGGATCGGGATGCCGCTGAAATTGTCGGCCCAGAAAGAGCACGACTTGCACCCCTCTTCCCAATCGGGGGCGAACATGAAGTGATGGACGATCAGCTGGGAGCGCCCGTCGAATAGATCGGCGAGCGAGAGAGCGCCTTTCGGCCCCTCAAACCGGTAGGACTTTTCCACGCGCTCCCAGGGCAGCGCCATTCGGCGGCGCGTCAGCGTCTCACGTTGGCGTGTGAATTCCTTCTCGGCGGCAACCAGTTCAAGGCGCGCCTTCAACCACTCCTTGTGCGAAACGACTTGATGCTGCATGTTGACCTCCTGTTTGCTCAGGCCGGCATCCGCCGGTCGTATTCCTCCCGCAGGCGGCTCCATCCATCCCAGAATGGCGCCGGCTCCTTGCCTGTCGCGCGAGCGACCAGAATGTCGAGGTGCATGTGCCAGCCCGCACCGACCTTCAGCATGGTGGCGCGGTCGGGCAGGCGGCGGTGGATCACGGTGAGCAGCACCTCGTTGCCCTTTGGGTCCAGCTCGAAGGAGACCTCGCCGCCGGCGCCCCAGGCGATGGCGAGCTTGCGGGGCGGATCGAGATCGATGATCCGGCTCTGCATCCGGTGCTCGTCGGATAAGCCGGGCGGCCGCTGGCCGGGCGGATCGGTAAGCTCGTCGTTCCGCCAGACGAATTCGAAAGACGCCCCGACTTTCATTTCCATCTGGCCCGCCGCCAGCCACTGGCGGCGCAGATCGCTCTGCGTGAGATAGGCCCAGATACGTTCGATGGGTCCGGGCAGAAGGCGTTGGATCTTCAGCGTGGCAGGCTCGATCAGCACGGCATAGGCGTCCAGGGTCGTGAGTTCGTTCATTGGTCCTCTCCTGTCTCGGGGGTGGGGGATTGACGTGCGTCCTCATCGCGAAGGAGGCGTTCGAGCACATCCAGACGGTGGCGCCAGAAGACGCCGTAGTGGCTCATCCAATCGACGAGCGGGGCGAGGCCCTCGGGCTGGGCGCGGTAATAGACGTTGCGGCCCTCGGGGCGTTCGGCGACCAGGCCCGCTTGCTTCAACGATTTGAGGTGCTGAGAGATGGCGCCCTGCGTCACGCCGCTACCGCGCGTCAGCTCGACCACGCTGATCTCGTCGGACTTGACGATCCGTTCGAACACGCCCCGCCGCGTGGGGTCGGCAAGCGTGCGCATCACGGCATCGACGGTGGCGGTTTGTATCATGCCAATTAATTAGTTTTCGCTAATATATTAGTCAAGGCTAATTTATTGCATCGACCTCGATCCTGCTCGACGCACCATGCGGGACCGTCACCAGGCGTCGGCGATTAGTCTGCCGAACGAATAGCTGCCTGCGACCGGTCAATTCCGGCGCTATGCGGCCGGATGGCCGATTCGGAGAAATTCAAGGTTATGTTCCCGGTTCACGGGAAATCAGCCGGCGCGCAGGTATCGGACGGCCTCGTCGCGGCGGAACAGGTAGAGGAGGGTGCGCAGGGTTGGCCGCGCGCGCTTTCGAGATGCGGGTCGCGGTCGGGGAGTAGTGGCGGAGGGGATGAGATTCGAACTCACGATAGGGGTTTAACCCTATAACGGTTTAGCAAACCGCCGCCTTCAGCCACTCGGCCACCCCTCCACCGATGAGTGGGGTCGACACGGCGCATGCCGATACTTTGTAGCCGCCGCCCGGCGCCGAGTCAATTCGACCGCATGCCATGCCCACCTTGAGGCCTCCGTCGGGTGGTCGAGAGAGGATCCGACGCCGCGGGGCGGCATCGACAAGATCTATCGGCGTGGTGACGGCCCGCTTTACGAGCACGAGTTGCTGTGCTGGTTGGAGTTGCGCTTGACAACGGCGCTGTCCGCACGTTGCATCGGTGAATGAACGAGCCTCCGTCTCTGTCGCCGCGAAAGCAGGAGCAACGGGCAGCACGCAACGAACGGCTGGCCCAGGCGTTGCGCGATAATCTGCGTCGGCGCAAGGAACAGGCGCGGGTGCAGGCCGAGCGCGCGACCCATCCGGCCGATGTGCGCGACGGCTTGAGCGACGCACCGCTCTCCGGTAAAACCAACCGCCACGGCGGGACGACCGCCGATTGATGGCCCGCTGCCGCTCCAGGACCGCCTGGGTGCTCGGCCGCGCGCAGAGCCGAGGCGATGGACCGGATCCGCATCACAGGCGGGGTGCCGCTTGACGGGGTAATAGCGATCGGCGGCGCCAAAAACGCCGCGTTGCCGCTGATGGCCGCGAGCCTGCTGACCGCGGATACCCTGAGCCTCGAAAACGTCCCGGACCTCGCCGACATCGCGACGATGGCGAACCTTCTAGTCCAGCATGGCGCCGGAATCGCCATGGCCGGGGACGGCGGGCCGAGCGGGCGTAGGCTTGACCTGTCGGCCGCGCACATCACGTCGATCACCGCACCCTATGACCTCGTCCGCAAGATGCGCGCGTCAGTCTTGGTTCTCGGGCCGCTGCTGGCGCGGTGCGGGCGGGCGCGCGTCTCGTTGCCGGGCGGTTGCGCTATCGGCACACGGCCGATTGATCTGCACATCAAGGGGCTGCGTCAGCTCGGCGCCGTGATCGAATTACATGAGGGGTATGTCGATGCGCGCGCGCCAAAAGGGCTGCGCGGCGCCGAAATCGTCTTTCCTTCGGTCTCGGTCGGGGCCACCGAAAACCTACTGATGGCCGCGTCGCTGGCCGAGGGCGAGACGGTGCTGGTCAATGCCGCACGCGAGCCCGAGATCGGTGACCTCGCGGCCTGCCTCCTAGCGATGGGCGCCCGCATCGAGGGGGTCGGCAGCGACCGCCTGCGGGTCCTCGGAGTTGGTCGGCTGCACGGCGTCTGCCACCACATTCTGCCCGACCGGATCGAAACCGGAACGTATATGATGGCAGCGGCGGCGACCGCGGGAGAGATCAGGCTGACCGGGACCCGGCTCGACCTCGTCGCCACTGTCGCGAGCATCCTCGACGGCGCCGGCGTCGCGGTATCGGCGACTGCGGACGGGCTCGTGGTGCGCCGGCGCAACGGTGATCTGGCCGGCGTCGACATTACTACCGCGCCCTACCCCGGGTTTCCGACCGATTTGCAGGCGCAGGTGATGGCGCTGATGGCGATCGCCGACGGCGCCTCGACGATCACCGAAACGATCTTCGAGAATCGGTTCATGCACGTCCCCGAACTCGCCCGAATGGGAGCCAACATCAACGTGCACGGCTCCTCGGCCGTGGTGCGCGGTGTGCCGGGGCTGATGGGGGCGCCGGTGATGGCGACCGATTTGCGCGCCTCGGTCTCGCTGGTCGTCGCCGGTCTCGCGGCGCAGGGCGAGACGGTGATCAGCCGGGTCTACCATCTCGACCGCGGCTATGAGCGTCTCGAGGAAAAGCTCGCTGCCTGCGGCGCCCGAATCGAGAGGCTGCGCGATGGCGCCTGACGACGCGGGCGCCGCGCTGAAGCTGCGCGCCGAGGATGCCGACGATCTGGCGGTGCTGTCGGCCTGTCTGCAGGACGCGCTCGTTCCGGTCCGCGACCTTGCTTATGTCTCGGACCAGAAGATTTTCGTCTTTGTCGCGAACCGCTTCCGCTGGGAAAGCGGCTCACGCCCAGAGCCGGGCGAGCGCCAGCGCATCTTGTGTGCCGTCACCTTTAGCGCGGTCGTTGGCGTGTCGTATCGGGGCTTTCGTCGCAGCGACGAAGACCGGATCCTCGCGCTGCTGGCGATCCGCGCAGAGGCGGAGAGCATCGGCGCAACGGCGATGCTCCTAGAATTCTCCGGGCACGCCGCAATCCGGCTCGAGGTCGAGCGCATCCAGTGCCGCGCCAAGGATCTGGGAGAACCCTGGCCGACCCCATGGCACCCGCGCCACGACGCGGAGGAACCCTAAGGTGGCTGCCGAGGCCGACGACCGCCTGATCTTGGCGTTGCCCAACGGCCGTATTCTTGCCGAGGTGATGCCGCTGTTGCGTCGGGCTGGGGTCGAGCCCGAGCCGGCCTTCGAAGACCCCGCATCGCGCCGGCTGCGCTTCGCGACCAGCGAGCCTGATCTTGATCTGATCCGCGTGCGGAGTTTCGACGTCGCGACTTTTGTCGCCTTCGGCGCGGCTCAGCTCGGCGTCGCCGGCAACGACGTGCTGATGGAATTCGACTATTCGGAAATCTACGCGCCGCTCGATCTCGAGATCGGGCGCTGCCATATCGCCGTAGCCGCGACGATCGACTGGGTCGCGCGCGAGGACGGCAGTCAGCCGAGCCACATCAGGGTGGCAACAAAGTACCCGGAGATCACGCGCCGCCACTTTGCCGCGCGCGGGATCCAGGCGGAATGCATCAAGCTCAACGGCGCAATCGAGCTGGCGCCGCGCCTGGGCCTGTGCCGCCACATCATCGATCTTGTCCAGACCGGCGCGACACTGAAAGCGAACGGACTTGTCGAAATCGAGCGGATCGCTGAGGTCAGCTCACGGCTGATCGTCAACCGCCCGGCGCTGAAGACCAGGCCCGAGGAGGTCGGCGGCTGGGTCGAGCGGTTCCGCGCCGCGGTCGCCGGAACGCGGTTCTCGTCCGGCGCCGGCCCCTCATCCGCCGCACGCCGCGCGATCCCCTCGCCCGCATTGCGGGAGATGGAAGGGGTCCGTCGCGGGCGCGATGGGAAGAGTGACGGGCCCCCGCTTGGCGGGGGAGGTACTGATGCCGGTTAGGCTTTCGACCCGAGATCGCGGCTTCGAAGCGGCATTCGAGCGGTTCGTCGAGACCAAGCGCGAGGTTGCCGCCGACATCGATGCCGTCGTCGCGGCGATAATCGACGATGTCGCCCGCCGCGGGGATGCCGCCCTTGTAGATTATACGCGCCGCTTCGACGGGATCAGCCTCACGGCAGCCGACCTGCGGCTGTCGCACCGGGAGATTGCCGATGGCGCCGCGGCGGCGCCGGCCAAGACGGTGGCTGCATTGCGGCTCGCGGCCGAGCGGATCGAGAGCTTTCACCGCCGTCAATTGCCGGCGGATCTCGATTATGTCGACGCACTGGGGATCCGGCTAGCCGCCCGTTGGCGCCCAATCGCGGCCGCCGGGCTTTATGTTCCAGGCGGAACCGCGGCCTATCCCTCTTCGGTGCTGATGAACGCGATCCCGGCCAAAGTGGCGGGTGTCGAGCGGCTGGTGATGACCGTGCCGGCGCCGGGCGGGGTTCTCAACCCACTCGTCCTCGCCGCGGCCCGGCTGCTCGGGATCGACGAAATCTACCGGGTCGGCGGGGCGCAGGCGGTGGCGGCGCTAGCCTACGGCACAGCGACGATTTCGGCTGTCGACAAGATCGTCGGGCCGGGAAACGCCTATGTCGCGGCGGCGAAGCGGCGCGTCTTCGGCCGGGTTGGGATCGACATGATTGCCGGCCCGTCGGAGATCCTGGTCGTGGCCGATCGCGTGAACGACCCTGCATGGATCGCCGCCGACCTGTTGTCGCAGGCCGAGCACGACAAAGCCGCTCAGGCTATCCTGGTCACCGACGACAATGCTTTCGCCGCGGCGGTCGAGGCCGCGATCGAGCACCATCTGGCACGGCTGCCGCGGGCTGAAATCGCGCGGGCGAGTTGGCAGGCGAATGGTGCGGTCTTGATCGTCGCCGATTGGCTCGATGCGCCGGCGCTAATCGACCGCATCGCCCCCGAGCATCTCGAACTGGCGCTCGACGAGGCCGATTTGTTGGCTGAGCAGGTGCACCACGCCGGCGCGATCTTCCTCGGCCGCTGGACGCCGGAGGCGATCGGCGACTACATCGCTGGGCCCAACCACGTGCTCCCGACCGCGCGCAGCGCGCGGTTTGCCTCGGGCCTCGGGGTTCTGGATTTTGTCAAACGAACCTCGCTCGTCCGCTGCGAGGCGGCGGGCCTCGCCGCCCTTGCCCCGTCGGCGATCCGCCTCGCCGAGGCCGAGGGGCTCGACGCGCACGCTCTGTCCCTGTCGATCCGGCTCGATCGGCGGCGTGCGGTGTGAGCCGGCCATGAACAAGTCGAATGACGACCGCGGCGGCGATCAGCGCATTGCTGAGATCACGCTTGACGAGCACACGGTCGTGCGACGCGGCGCCGATATCGAGCACGAGCGGGCGACGGCGATCGCCGACCTGCTGGAAGAGAACCACTTCGCTCCGGCCTCCGGGAAGGAAGGGCCGTTCGACCTTCATCTAGCGATCGGAGAGAACCGGCTAAGCCTCGACATTCGGTCGCGGGCGGATGGGTCGAGCGAGACCGTCGTCGTGCCGCTCGCCCCGTTTCGCGGCATCGTCAAAGACTATTTTATGGTCTGCGAGAGCTATTACCAGGCGGTCCGCAATTCGAGACTTGCTCAGGTCGAGGCGATCGACATGGGGCGGCGATCCCTGCACGACGAAGGCTCGGAATTGCTGGCGGAGCGGCTCGCCGACAAGGTCGCGATCGACCACGCGACCGCGCGGCGCCTATTCACCTTGATCTGCGTGCTCCATCTGCGCGGATAAGCGAGCGGTGACGGCGCCGCTGTTGGTGCTTGCCTCGGCTTCGCCGCGTCGGCTCGAATTGTTGCGGCAGATCGGGATCGAGCCCGACCAGGTCGATCCGGCTGAGATCGACGAGACGCCCCGTCGAGACGAGGAGCCGGCGGCGCACGCACTGCGCCTCGCCGAAGAAAAGCTGCGCGCCGTAATGCCGCGCCATTCCGGCGCCTATGTTCTCGCCGCCGACACGGTCGTCGCCTGCGGTCGGCGCATCCAGCCCAAGACGATGGACGAAGCGAGCGCTGCGCCGGTGTCTCGAATTGTTGTCCGGGCGGCGCCACCGCGTCCATTCCGGCATTGCGCTGGTCGGTCCCGACGGGCATGTGTCGCTGCGCCATGTCCACAGCCAAGTCACGTTCAAGCGCTTGAGCGCGGACGAGATCGCGGCCTACCTGGCGAGTGGAGAATGGCGGGGCAAGGCTGGCGGCTACGCGATCCAGGGCCGCGCCGCGGCGCTGATCCGCTTTATCTCAGGTTCCTATTCAAATGTCGTCGGATTGCCGTTGTTCGAGACGGCTCAGCTGCTCGCCGGCCGAGGTTATCGCCCGCGATGCGCCGCGAGCTAATAGTCTCCGCCTTCCCCGGGGAATGGCGGGCGGCGCTTGTTGAAGACGGCGTCGCTGTTGAGGTCGGTGTCGAACGCGGGGAGGGTTTGGAGGCTGGCAGCATTCATCTCGGTCGCCTGCGGCGCCTGCTGCCGGCGTTGGGTGCGGCGCTGGTCGATATCGGCGGGGATCGGCCGGCGTTTCTGCCGCAGAGCGAAATTATCCCGCGCGGCCAGCGGCTCGACGAGGGCCAGCGGGTCGTCGTGCAGATCCGCCGCGAGGCGCAGGGCGGCAAGGCGGCGCAGGCGACGCTGCGGAGCGTGTTGCGCGGCAGGTTTGTCGAGCTGCTGGCGGCTCGGTCCGGCCTCAGCGGGGGCGAAACACAGTCCCCCGAGACGCGCACCCGTTTATTGGAAATTGTCGGGGCTCTCACCTCCCCAAACCGGGCGGGAGCGTGTGAGGGGATGACCCGTGATGGGTCCGCTTCAAGAAATCGCGATCGGGCTGCGGCTGCTCGAACTCGCGCCGAGCTGTGCGGTCATCGAGGAGACAGAAGGTTTGGCACGGCGCTGGCTGGATATCGGCGAGCGTGCGGCGCGCCTCGATCCGCCGGCCCGGCTTTATCCGGCCGCGACCTTTGCCGCCGCGCTTGCGGGCACGTTGCCCGCGGCCGACCGCGTCGCGGTCGATGAGCCCGGTGCGATCCCGGAAATCCGCGCCGCATTTCCCGATCCCGAGGTCATTCATGAACCGGAAAGCCAATGGCCGGTTGACCTTGATATGCTGTTTGACGAAACGCTGTCGCCGACCATCGCGCTTGCCGGCAGCGGCTCCGTTCACATCGAGATGGCGAAGGCCGCGACGTTGATCGATGTCGATAGCGGGACGCCCGAATCCGGTTCGCCGGAGCAGACGGCGCTCGCGATCAATATTGCGGCGGCCGCGGTCATCGCCCGACAGCTCCGGCTGCGCCGTCTCGGCGGCAGCATCGTCGTCGATTTTGTCGGCCTCGACGATCGCGGCGCGCGGGAACGGGTGCGCGCCGCTCTCGCTCGGGCCCTTGCCGCCGATCCGGCGCGGCCGGAGATCCTCGGCTGGACCAGGCTCGGCCATCTCGAACTGGTCCGCCCGCGCCGCCTCCGTCCTCTTGCCGAGGTGCTGCTCGAGGCCCCGTCCTGTGGACGCCCGACAAAAACCGCGGTCACGGTCGCGCACGAAGCATTGCGCCGGCTTCGCCGGGAGGAACGGGCACAACCGGGACACCTCTGGCGATTGACCGTTGCCGCCGACGTAGCCACGGCGCTCGCTGGCCCGGCAGCCAGCGCCCTCGCCGCGTTTGAACAGCGATCGGGCCGAAAGATCGCCATCGCGGCCGATCCGAGCCTCGAACGCGGGCAGTTTCAAATTTCCCCGGTGTGACTATATCGGCGATGCCATGACCTCCGATTCGCCAATCCCAATGCTGCGCCGCTGCCCGATCTGCGGCAAACCGGCGACTTTGCCACATCGCCCGTTCTGCTCGGCGCGCTGTGCGCAAATCGATCTCGGCCGCTGGCTCAAAGGCAATTACAGCATCCCGACCGACGAAGCCCCCGACGAGGGCGACCAGCAAGGCTGATTGAAGGCGGATCAAAGTTGACCCAGTGTGTCCTTGCCGCGAGCATTGGCCACGGATAAGGGGGGTCAATGACCGCGTCACCTCGGCTGAACCATTACCGGGTTATCTACGCCGATCCGCCTTGGACCTTCTCGACCTATTCGCGAAAGGGGAAGGGGCGTAGCGCCGAAGCCCATTACGACTGCATGTCGCTCGCCGACATCAAGGCGTTGCCGGTGGCCGAGTGGGCCGCTGCGGATTGCGTGCTGCTGCTGTGGACCACCGACCCGCTGCTGCCTACAGCGCTCGACGTGCTCGCTGCATGGGGGTTTACCTACAAAACAGTTGGTTTCTACTGGGCCAAGCTGAACAAATCCGCCGATCCGACAATTTATCGCGATGCCAGTTTCTTTACCGGCCTGGGCTTTTGGACGCGCGCCAACCCTGAGATGTGCTTGCTGGCGACCCGCGGCCATCCACACCGCCGGAATGCGAACGTGCGCAAGCTGATCGTCTCGCCGCGGCGCGAGCATAGCCGCAAGCCGGACGAGGCTTACGGGCGCATCGAGGGGTTATGCGAGGGGCCTTATCTGGAGATGTTCGCGCGGTCGTCGCAGCCAGGCTGGGACAGATGGGGTGACGAATCCGATCTGCGCCATATCGGGCCGCGGCGTTGGCGCGCTGACAGTTATCCCGACGCCACGGAGGCCGCGGATTAGATGGCCGCCCGCCCGCCAGCTTCACTAACGCTTAAGCGCTCCCGCAGACAATCCCTGCAGGTGTTTCTGGGGCGACGGCATGATCGGCTGGGCGCTGCGCTGGGTATTGCTGTGGTGTGGCGTCACCTTGGTCTCCGTCGTAGTCATCGGGGGCGACAAGTGGCTTCCGCCAAATGGCGCGACCAAACCGGAAATCATCCTGCGCTCTGCGACCCCGGTCGAGCCGCGCGCCGATCCTGCAGTCAACACCCTCGTCTATCCCGCCAACCGGGCCGGCCATGTCATCATCGACGCGGTCGTCAACGGCGCACCGATGCGGATGCTGGTCGACACTGGAGCGAGTTTTGTCACCCTGACCCCCGCCGACGCGCGCGCCGCCGGCATCACCCCCGGCGAATTGGTGTTCAACCGGCGTGCCAGCACCGCCAACGGTTTCGTCCGCATGGCGATTGTGACCCTGCGTGAGATCCGCCTCGGCCAGCTCTCGCTCAACGACGTCCACGCCGCTGTGCTCGAAAACCTGAACGTGTCGCTGCTGGGGATGAGCTTTCTCGACCGGCTGCAGAGCTATGAGATGCGCGACGGCAAGCTGACGATCACCTGGTAACGGGGCTGCGGACCCCCTCCCCCCGGCCCTCCCCCCGCGGCGGCGCGCGAGAGAGGGTCCCGCATGCCGGGTCGGTGAGCGGCGACGGTCCTGTTTCAGATTTCGTACAGGTTCTCCGGCGCCGCCGCCTTCTGGCCATGCTCCACTGCCTTGACCGCGGCGATCAGCTTGACGTGCGCGGTGACATTGCAGCCGACCTCCTGTCCCTTGGTGGCGATCACGCCATTGATGAAATCGATTTCGGTGCGCCGGCCCTTCAGCATGTCCTGACCCATCGAAGGCCGGGCCAGCTCGCTGCGGGTATTTGAATTCAATCCGGCGAAGATCTGTGACTCGATCTCGTCGAGGGCGGCGCGATCCCCCTCGGCGGCGCGCGCCAAGGTCTCGGGATCGTGCATGCGGATATGTTCGAGCTGGTAGCCGAGCGCCTGGCCGACGCGCACGCCTTCGCCGGCGAGACGAATGCTCAGACGTCGAATTTTTTCGTCTCGGTTCATATCGTTGCCCGACAGGCCGGTTGCGGCCGCGACGCCGTTGGCCATGCCGTTGACGCACAGCTTCGACCAGCGCTCGCCCCACAGGTTGGTGGTCGGCTTGACGGTATCGACAGTGGCGATCATCTCCGCGAGTTCTTCGAGCCGCTTGGTGATCCGGCCATGGACCTCGCCCACCCGGTATACCTCGTGAGGCGATGAACCTTTGGCAGCGGTGCGACGCACCCGGCCCGCCGCATAAAGCTCGGCGCCGAGCAATGCCGGGATGCAACCAACCGTCTTATCCCAACCCACGACCCCGGCAATGCGTTCCTCGTTCATGCAGTTCTGCAACGAGACGACATAGCCGTCGGGCGCCAGGTACTGCGCGATCAGCCTCGTCGCCCATTCCGTGTCGTAGGATTTGACCGCGACCATCGCAATGTCGATCGGCTTCTCTTTGGCGAACTGCTGCACCTCGGTCAGATGCAAGGTCTTGGGCTTGGCGAGGACGAACTCTTCCTGGGTCACTCCTTCGAGGGCCAACCCGTCCTTGCGGATGGTCTCGACGTGCTCGGGCCACGGGTCGATCAGGGTCACGTCGAACCCGTTATGCGCGAGCTGGCCCCCGGTATAGCCACCGATTGCGCCGGCGCCGATCACCGCGATACGCTTGTCCATGATCTGATCCCTCTATGACACCGATCGCGCCATGATAAGCTGACCTCGGGCAACGTAAAAAACAGCAAAGCCCAGCGCCTGGCCATTACCAATTCATCCAAGGACGGAAACACCATGAACTGGACCGAGCGGCGCGAGCGTTTTCGCGCAATTCTTTCCGGAAATCGCTGCGTGCATCCGGGCTCCGTGTATGACGCGATTTCGGCCCGCATCGCCGAGGATCTCGGCTTCGAAGTCGGGATGTTTTCGGGCTCGATCGGGTCGATGTCGGTGCTCGGCGCCCCCGATCTCGTCGTCCTGACCTTGACCGAATTTGCCGGCCAGGCAAACCGCATCTGCCGCGCCGGCAATTTGGCGCTGCTGGTCGATGCCGACCATGGCTACGGCAACGCGCTCAACGTGCGGCGCACCGTCGAGGAGCTGGAGACCGCCGGTATCTGCGCGATATCGATCGAGGATACGGTGCTGCCACGGCCTTACGGACCCAACGGCAAGCCGAGTTTGAGCTCGGTCGAGGAAGGCGTCGGCAAGATGAAGGCGGCGCTGTCGGCGCGCCAGGACAAGAACCTAGTCATCGCCGGGCGCACCAGCGCGCTGGCAATCGCCAATATCGACGAGGCCGTCAAGCGGGCCAAGGCCTATGAGGCGGCCGGGGTCGATGCGGTATTTCTCGCCGGCGGCGTGACGGTCGAAGCGGTCGAAGCGGTGTCGTCGGCAATCAAGATCCCGCTGATCCTCGGCGGCGGCAGCGGTCAGCTCGGCGATCTCGGCTGGCTTGGGGCGCATCGGGTCCGGGTCGCGTTGCAGACCCACGCTCCGTTCTCAGCCGCTGTGCAGGCGGTCTACGATACCTTGAAGGCGCTGCGCGAAGGTGTCGCACCACGCGACCTCAAAAACATCGCCTCGCCCGAGTTGATGCGGCAGGTCACGCGGGCCGACGATTATCAGCGCTGGACCAAGGATTTTCTCGGCGGGGCGTGAGCCCCCGAGTTCCACCCCTTCCCGCGCGGCGCTGCGGGTATTCGAGGATTTTAGCCGTTCGCTGTCCCTACGGCGTAAGCGGGGATGAGCGAACCGGCCCGAGTCCGCCCGGACCGGCCGGCGGATACCGCGGCTGGCAGGGCGGGGAGGCTGCGCCCGCCCAGCTCAGCATTCCAACCGTTCGCGGCAGCCGCTATATAGCGTGATTGGCGATTTTGAATGCGGGACTCGCGCATTAACGGGAAATTGTGGAGCGTTCAGTTGGCAATTGTGCGGAAATTGCCGGTGCTCCCGGCCATCGTACTGTTCTGCGTCGCTGCGTGCACGCCGCAGCCGTCGCAGCCGGGGACCTTGCTGCTGAGCAACCCGAATTTCGGCCCGACCAATGTCGAGGCGGTGATCACCGCAAACCCCGATTGCGGTGCGCGCGGTCCCGGCTACGTTTCGACGCTCGAATTTGTGCTGCCGACCAACGCGACCAAATTCATCGACGTCCCGCCCGGCACGGAGGTCTGCTGGCGGCGCGATCGCGACCCCTCGCAACCCGTCACCGGCCAATGGTCGGGGTGGGACCGTGCCTATGTCGAACCCGGGACGACAATCGAAGCGAATTTGTAGCGCCGCTCAGCGCTCGAGGTGGAAATTGATGGCTGCTGTTTCCTTGTCGCTGGATTGCGGCATGTCCGGCGGAAACGGCGGCAGGCTCGCGCCCTGCATCATCCGTTCGACGGCCGCATCGAGGTCCGGATAGCCGGAACTTTCGACTATCGAGAAGGAGATAACCCGGCCGTCGCGGTCGACTACGAACAGAAAGACTACACGGCCCTCTTCGCCACGCTCCCGCGCGCTTTCGGGATAACGTTTGTGGCTTTCGAGCCACTCGCTCAACAGAGCACGATAGCTCGGGCTGATTTCTGTCGAAGGCGCGCGCGCCGGCGCAGGGGCCGGCGTCGGCGAAAATGCCGTCTGCGGGAGCGATGCCGCGGACGGCGTCGGAGCGGCGAAGGCCGGAGATGAGTGCTCGCGCTCGGGGCGCCTGAGAACGGGCTTGAACACCCTCGGGATCGCGGGCTTGCGCGGTGGCGGTGGTGGCGGTGGCGTCTCGGAGATGACCACGGTTGCTTCCGGCGCGGGCGGCGGCGGCTCGATCGGCGGTGGTGGAGGGGGTGGCGGAGGCGGCGTCACGACCGGCGGAGGCGGTGGGGGCTCGGCTTTGACCGGCAGCTGCGGGGTGGGCGGCTTCTCGGGTTCCGGTAATGAGGGCGCGAAGGCGACCTCGATCCCGCCAGCTGGGGCGGGCGGCTGCAGCGGCGGAGCCGGGGCCGGCAATGCCAACAGCAATGCCAACAAAAGGGCATGCGCCGTCAGCGACAGCGCCAGCGGAAGCTTGAAGCCGCTCACTTAGCGGCGGACGCTGCGGCGACCAGCGAGACCTTTGTGAACCCGGCGCGGTTGACCTGACCCAGCATGTCCATCAGCTGCGCGTAGGTGATCGTCTTGTCGCCGCGGACATAGACGATACGGGTCGGGTCCTCTGCGGCGAGCGCCGCGAGCTTTGCTTCGAGATCCCCCGGCGCAACCGGGGCGTCGCCGATAAACAGCTCGCCGTTGCGATTGAGGCTGAGGATGATCGGCTGCTTCGGGGCGGTGATCGCCGCAGCTTTCGTCTTCGGCAGGTCGAGCGGCACACCGACCATCAGCAGCGGCGCCGTGACCATGAAGATGACGAGGAGCACCAGCATGACGTCAACCATCGGCGTCACATTGATCTCGGCCAACGGCGCATAGCGGTCTTCGCCGGCCTCGCCGGAAGGCGGCAGAAACATGGCCATCGCTCAGGTCTCCGAGGGGATGCGGGAAAGGAGGCTGCCTGACCGCCCGATCAGCCCCTGCATGCGTCCGGCAAAGCGTCCGAGATCGACCGTAATCTTGTTGTACGCGACGACCGCCGGGATCGCCGCGGCAAGCCCCATAGCGGTCGCGAACAACGCCTCCGCGATCCCTGGCGCGACGACAGCGAGACTGGTGTTGTTGGCGGCGGCGATCCCGGCAAAGCTCCGCATGATTCCCCACACTGTCCCAAACAGCCCGATGAACGGCGCCGCCGAGCCGAGCGTGGCAAGAAAAGGCAGGCGCGCTTCGAGGCGGCGCAACTCGGCATTCAGCTCCAGCCGCATCGCCCTCTCGATGCGCTCGCGCCGCTCGCCCAAGCTCTCGGGGGCGGTCCAGGCCTTGGCGGTGCTCTCGGCCCAGCCCGCCGACAGCACACGCCCGGCCGGGTCGCGGGCCTCGGGCTCGCCCGATGCGGCCATCAGTTCGGGCGCCGAATGTGCCGCAGCGGCTCGCGCTTCATGGCTCTGCGCCGACCGGCTGACTGTTGCGAGCCGCCACAGCTTGTCGATGATCACCGCCCAGCTCCACACCGAGGCGGCCAGCAGCAGCAAAAGCACCCCCTTGACCACGATGTCGGCATGCAAGAACAGGCTGACGACCGACAGGGACGCCACAGAATCGTTCACGGGTAGCCTCTGACGATTGTTCGATCCGACAGGTGCGAGCGAATGTACGTGTTAGAAGCGCTGGGTGATCCCGGCAAGAATTGTCCGGCGCGGCCCGAACTGCGGCGCACCAACACCGACCCCGGTGCCGTTGCGGATCTGGTACACCGCATCGAACAGGTTGATTATGTCGAAACGGAGTTCGAGACCCTTATAGATGCCGGTCGTGACCGGCTGAACGATGCTCAAATTCACCTGCTCATAGTTGTGCAGGCTGATGCCGTTCGGGATGCCGTCCGGGCCCGTCGCGCGCAGCCCGCTGCCGGCAGTCAGATCCGCCGAGATCAATGTCTTGGTCTTGGGAAACCGGTATCTAACGCCGGCCGATCCTGTGAACTGCTGATCGTGGTCGAGGTGGATGAAATGGTCGGCAATATAGGTCAGCTCGTCCGGCGCGAAGTTGAACTGCGCCGAGGTGATACCTTTGCCGACCGCCCTCGAAATCCGCAAAGTTACCGTAGAAAGACCAGTCAGCAATATCGTAGCTTACTGTGAATTCGATGCCGTGCACGAGGCCCTTTTGATAGTTGAACGGGGTTAGGATGATTGGCGCGCCGAACTGGCCTTCGTCGATCAGTTCGCTGGCGATCTTGTAATAGGCGTCGACGCCTGCTTTTAACCCGGGCAGGATCACCTGAGTACCGCTGGCGTCGAAGTAATTGTCGCGTTCCGGCTTGGCGAGGTTGTCTTGCGTAACTTCCGGCGCCGCAGTTGTGTTTGCAAACAGCGAAATCGTGGTTGGTGAGATCAACTCGAACGGCGGCGGCACGAAATAGCGCGCATAGCCGAGCGAGAGGGTCGTCGCGTCGGTCGGCTGCCAGACCGCGTTAACCCGCGGGCTGAGCTGCCGCCCGTTGACGTATTCGGCCATCTGATCATAGCGGGCGCCGAAATTAATGGTGAGTTTGGGCACCGGCCGCCATTCGTCCTGCAGGTAATAGCTGTAGAGCCAACCGGTAGTGGCGCTCGAATCGAAAATCGTGAACGGCTGGTCGCTGGTTTGAATGCCGTTCTCATCGACCGGCAATACGTCCGAATTGGTGTTGGAGGTGCTGCGTTCGCGCTGGATGTAAAAGCCGCTGCGCAAGGTGTGAACGTCGGAAATGCGGTAACTGCCGTCGCCCTGAAGCCCGGTGGCGACGCTCTGGCGGGAGGCGGTCTGGGCAATGCCGTTGAACAACACGTCACCTAACGGGTCAGGCGAAAAATAGAGGCTGCTGTAGCGGGTGACCGCCGACACCTGGAAATCAAGCCCGTTGACCCGCTTTTGCAGTGCGACGATTCCAAAATCGTTGATCTGCCGTTGGTTTTCGTTGAGCAGCGACGAATCGAAATCGCTGATGCCATCGACGGTGAGTTCGAGGCTCGGGACTTGGCCGGGGTTATTCGGGATCTGGAATTCGCTGCGCGAGACGCCAAAGATCGAGACCACGCGAGTGGTCGGGTCGATGATGCCCGAGACATAGCCGAAGCCGCGCGGCTGGGTCGAGATGTCGTGAATCGCATTGAAGGTCGGGGCAGGGTTCTCGATCCCCTCGGCGTTATGCAGGACTTCGCCGGTCGCGTAATAGTCGACTTGGCCGACCGTGCCACCCCATTCGGCACTCGGCTGAAACGTCGACTGCTGCCCGCCATAAAGAGTGAAGTTACCGCCGGGCGCGAGCGTCCCGGTTTTGGTCTGGATGTCGATGATTCCGGCGGTGCGCAGCCCGAACTCTGCCGGCAGGGCGCCGGTGATCAGCGACACGGAATTGGCGAGCCGCGTCTGGAGCACCTGGCCGAAGACGTTGATTCCCTCTGGCAGGATCACCCCGTTCAGGCGAAATTGGAGATTGGCGTGATCGCCGCGGACATGGAGCTGGCCGAACGAATCCTGGGCTACGCCGGGGGCCTGGAGCAACAGCCGGTTGAACGGCTGATTGTCGCCTTGCGGCTGGCTTGCGATTGCTTGCCGCCCAAAATTGTAAACACTGGCGCCGAGGCTCGGCTGGATGTTCTGGGCGGCAATATCGAGCTGCTTGGCGACGACGTCGACATCGAGCGAGACGCCTCCGCCCTGCGGGGTGGGGGTGCCTTGTGCCGTGGCGGTTCCAGCAGGCAAACCCGCTTCGAGGACCGGCCCGTTTTGCGCGCCGGTGTCGATGGCGCCGAGCGGCAGACCCGTCAGCATCACCGGGCCGTCCTGCGCCGCGGCGCTGCCGGCCACAACGACCGTCGCGAGGACGAACGCGGGCACCCCGGAAGCGGGCCGGGTTCGCGCAAAGTTACCGCTCATTATCACTCTCCCGCATCGATAACCCCGTGGCAACATGTTATATCATAACAATGAGAAGAACCCGGCGCAAATCCACCGCGGCGGGAACGGGGTAGTCATGTGAGGCCCTTCCGCGCTGCTGGCTGGCGTTCTATCCTGAGAGGCCTCGAACAGGGAGGAAGCGATGAGACCCGCACTCGCCGCCGTCGCGGCCCTGATTGCGTTGTTGGCTATCGGCTCGGCGCGCGCCGCCGATGTCGCTCTTGAAGTCGTGCTAGCGGCCGATGTCTCGCGCAGCGTCGATGACGGGGAGTTCGAGCTGCAGCGCAAGGGCTATGCCGCTGCGTTGACCGACCCGCGCGTCCTGAAAGCCATTCATGCGACGAAAAGCGGGGCGATCGCCGTCTGCTTTGTCGAATGGTCTGGAGAGGAAGACCAGCAGGTCGTGCTCGACTGGACCGAGATCCGCGACGAAGAAGATGGCGGGGGCGCTGCGGCGGCAATTCTCAAAGCGCCGCGATCCTTTACTGGACGCACCTCGATCAGCGCCGCGATCGATTTTGCAAAGGCGCATTTCGCCAAGGCGAAATGGCCGGCGACACGTCGCATCATCGATATCTCGGGCGACGGCACCAGCAATTCCGGCCGTCCCTTGACCGATGCGCGCGATCAGGCGGTCGCCGCCGGCATCACCATCAACGGTCTGGCGATCATTAACGAGCAGCCGAATTTAGGGTATTCGGCGCACACCCACCCGCCGGGCGGCCTGCCCGCCTATTATCAGCAGAACGTGATCGGCGGCCCCAACGCCTTTCTGATTGTCGTCAAGGATTTCAACTCCTTTGCCGACGCAATGGCGAACAAGCTGGCGAAAGAGATCGACGTCGCCAGCGGCGCGGCGGGCGAGCGGGTTGCCGAGCTTCGCTGATCGGAGCGGCCCAACCGGACTTGGGCCTGATTGGCGGTTCGGATTCCGGTAATTGCAGCAGGGCATTCAACTGACTGCTCCGCTTGCAAGCCCGGACGCGCCGCTGCGTTCGAGCCGAATTGGATGCAGCCGAGCGATGCACTTTCCAGGCTATGTGATTTCTGCCCGGCCTCCTACACTCGACACGATGACAACTCGCCGCGATATCTTCCCGCCGATCGAGCCCTATCAGACGGGAAGGCTGCGTCTCGACAACCGCCACACGATGTACTGGGAGCAATCGGGCAACCCGCGTGGCGCGCCGGCGCTGTTCTTGCACGGCGGTCCTGGCGCCGGCGCAACCGCCGTGCATCGCCGGTTCTTCGATCCCGATTACTGGCGCGTCGTGATCTACGACCAGCGCGGCGCCGGGCGGTCGACGCCGCTGGGCGAGACCCGAGACAACTCGCCCGCACACCTGGTCGCCGACATCGAACGGCTCCGAGCCGAGCTGGGTGTCGAAAAATGGCTGGTCTTTGGCGGCTCCTGGGGCTCGACCCTGGCCCTCGATTATGCCGAAACTCATCCCAGGCGCTGCGCCGGGCTCGTGCTGCGCGGGATCTTCCTTTGCAGAGCCGAGGAAATCGACTGGTTCCTCTACGGCGTGCGCAGGGTGTTTCCCGAGGCCTGGCGCGACTTCGTCGGATTTCTTCCCGCAGGCGAGCGCGGCGATATCCTTGATGCCTATCACCGCCGTCTGCTCGATCCGGACCCAGCCGTCCATATGCCGGCGGCGCGCGCTTGGGGTACTTATGAGGGTGCCTGTTCTACTCTGTTGCCGAACCCCGAGACCGTCACCGCCTTTGGCGAGGAGCGGCTGGCTTTGGGTCTGGCGCGCATCGAGGCGCATTTTTTCCGCAACTACCTTTTCGTCGGCGAACGCGATCTGATCGCCAGAGTGAGCCATATTCGCCATTTGCCGGGGATCATCGTGCAGGGCCGCTATGACATGGTTTGCCCGATCGGCAGCGCCGACGAGCTCGCCCGCGCCTGGCCCGAGGTCGAATACGTGATCGTTCCCGACGCCGGGCATTCGGCGATGGAGCCCGGGATCCGCGGGCAGTTGGTGCTGGCGACCGAGCGCATGAAGCGCCTCTGACCAGGGCCGGCGAGCCGGTTGCTCTCAGCGTCAGACAACGGTAAGGCTCGGCCGGATTTCGGGCCGGCTCTCGCCGTGGAAATAAGCTGACGAGTTCTACTTGCCGGAACGTGTTCTGAAGTGCAATGGTTGCGATCAACTGTTGCGCAATGAACAGGAGGTGCGTTTTGCCCCTGAGGAGAGGCATGAACCGCGCGGGAATGGGCATGCTCCTCATGCTCGGTATGATCACCGCGCGGTCCGCGGGGGCTCAGGTCACCTTTGGTTCGCCCGGCGATCCGCCGCGCGTCGCGCTCGGCGGCGGCGCTTTCGATGTGCTGCCCAATTCGAAAAAGCCGCATGCCATCGCCGTGGGCCTGGTGGAGAGCGAGTACCGCTTCGGCGACGTATGGTGGATTTTGTCGCCGTTCGTCGGCGTCATGGGGACCGGCCAGGGCGCCTTCTACGGCTATTTCGGGTTCGGCTTCGACATCAATTTTCCCCACGGCATAGTCCTGACCCCGACCGTCGCGGGGGGTTATTTCTCCGAGGGCCAGGGTCTCAACCTCGGGTCGTGGTGGGAGTTCCGCAGCGGCGCCGAACTCGCTTACCGCTTCGCCGACCAGAGACGCGTCGGCGTCGGCTTTTATCACATGTCGAATGCCGGACTCGGCGATAAAGACCCCGGCGCAAGAGATGGCCAACCTCGTCTTTACTGTACCGTTCCGATGACCGTCGGCGGTGAGCCTTGCACCGCGGCTGTCGAACGCGCCGGCCGGCCGACGATTTGATCGAGCCGAGCCCACACCCCGCAGATTAGGGCAAGGGCGGGCGGCGGTCGCGTTCGGGTGCAATCTCGTCGATCGCTTGGGCCAACTTTACGTCGCGCTCACTGACCCCCTCGACATCGTGAGTGGACAATACGATCTCGACCCGATTGTAGACATTGAACAGCTCGGGATGGTGATCCATCTTTTCGGCCAGCAGCGCGATCCGCGATATGAAGCCCCAGGCCTCCGAGAAATTGCTGAAATGATAGCTTTTGCGGATCGCGTCGCGGTCGGCGACCTCGACCCAGCCGTGGAGTTCGTGAAGTGCCGCGTGCCGCGCTGCCCCGACCAGCTTCTCGACCATGTCGCTCTCCCATTTTCGTCGCCTCGAAGGGAAGTGCGCGATAGGGGGCCCGAGGTCAAGCGCGCGGTAACGGCATGACCCCGCAGACAGCGCCGACCCTGGCCGAGATCGAGGAACTCGCCAACCGCGCCCTCGGGACGATCCCGCACCGGCTCAAACGCCACCTCGGCGAGGTCGTGATCCGGGTCGAAGAGTTTCCCGACGAAGAGACCGAACAGACGATGGGCCTCGACAGCCCGTTCGACATCCTCGGCCTCTATCGCGGCGTCGCCCTGCCGCATAAGAGTGTCAGCGACCCGCACCCGCATCTGGACATGATCTTTCTCTACCGCCGGCCGATCCTGGACTATTGGTGCGAAACCGGCGAAGACTTGGCCCATCTGGTGCGCCACGTGCTGATCCACGAAATCGGCCATCATTTCGGCTTCAGCGACGACGACATGGCGCGGATCGAGACCTCGGACTGAGCACTTCGCCGACCCGGCTGCGCAGCGCGGGTAGTACCTCGTTCTCGAACCAGGGGTTCGCGCGCAACCATAACGCCGTGCGCCAGCTTGGATGCGGCAGCACGAACACCGTCGGTAGAAATTCGCGCCAGCGTCCGATCGCGTCGGTCATCGAGCCTTTTCGGGTCGACGGCTGGTAATAGTTGACCGCGTAGCTGCCCACCAGCAAGGTCAGCTCGACCGCTGGCAGCAGGGCGCGCAATGGCGCGTGCCACAACGGCGCGCATTCGCGGCGCGGCGGCAGGTCCCCGCCATTGCCGGCGCGTCCGGGATAGCAGAACCCCATCCCCATAACCGCGACGCGGGTCTCGTCATAGAAGGTATCGCGATCAAGCCCGAGCCAATCGCGCAGCCGGTCGCCGCTAGGGTCATCGAACGACACGCCGCTCGCGTGCACCCTCGCCCCCGGCGCCTGGCTGACGACCAAGAGCCCGGCCGAAGGGCGGCCGCGCACGATCGGGCGAGGTCCGAGCGGCAAGTACGCCGCGCACACCGTGCAGGCCCGGATCCCGGCGAGAAGGTGGTCGAAATCGTCGTTCTTCGCGCTGATGGCGGCGGTTTCCTGTCTGCGTCAATGCCCGTGGACTCGGGCTGGGTGTGCGGCAACTCGCGCGGGGCCGTCGATGCTTCACTGCGTCAGCTGTTTCGGATCGCTGATAACGATTTCAGGCAAGCCGCGTTTCTGTTGGATTTTTCCAGACACACAAACTCGTTTGCCGCGGAGCGACGCTTCCGGCGTCCCGAACTTCGTCCGGTCGTCGCCAAAGATCACGGCGGTGAAGACTTGATCAGGATACGGTTTCCCGAAGTCCAGGAAAGTGGGCTGCGATTGCAGACCGGCATCGAACTTGACCGACGCCACCACACCGCAGACCGTGGCGGTCTCGCCGACATGATGCGCCGCGTCTTCCGCGCGCAGATCAGCCGCGCTGGCCGGCAGCGCACACAGTCCAAATACCGCCGAGGCTGCGATCATCTTCACTCCACGCATCGCCGTCTCCGACTCTGTCGAGCTTGCCCGGAGTTCCCGTTGAGACAGCTGTCTAACTCGCCGCCCGGCACGAAGCTAGACAAGAACCCAAACCTTACATGAACATAAATTCCTGGCATAGTCCCGCTCGAGAACATCTAGGGGGTGAGAAGCTTCCTCCGGCGCAGATCTCAGGCAGTCGCTCTGTGAATTGCTAATTCCATTGCGGCCGGACTATCTTCGCGCAAACCGCGACATATGGAGGGCGAGGTGAGCGATACGCCGACGATGGTGGCCCTCGGTGAAGACTATCCCGAATTGCGTGAATCGGTGCGCAAGATCTGCGAGCGCTATCCCGGAGAATACTGGCGCAAGCTCGAAGCCGAGCAGGCCTATCCGACTGAATTCATCGAGGAGCTGACCCAAAGTGGGTTTCTCGCCTCTTTGATTCCCGAGGAGTATGGCGGCTCTGGCCTGCCGTTGCGCGCGGCCGCGGTGATTCTCGAAGAAATCAACGCCTCGGGCTGCACCGCCAGCCAGGGCCACGCCCAGATGTACATTATGGGGACCCTCTTGCGCCACGGCAGCGAGGAGCAGAAGCAGCGCTACCTGCCCAAGATCGCATCCGGCGAATTGCGTTTGCAGGCCTTTGGCGTGACCGAGCCGACCACCGGCTCCGACACCACCAAGCTCAAGACCCGGGCGGTGCGTGAAGGCAACCATTACGTCGTCAACGGGCAAAAGGTGTGGACCTCGCGCGCCCGCCATTCCGATCTGATGCTGTTGCTGGCGCGCACGACCCCGGTCGACCAGGTCAAGCGCCGCACCGACGGATTGTCGGTGTTTCTGATCGATCTGCGCGAAAACCTCGGCCACGGCGTCGAGATCCGGCCGATCGAGGCGATGATCAACCACAACACCACCGAGGTCTTTTTCGACAATCTGAAGGTGCCGCCCGACGCGTTGATCGGCGAGGAGGGCAAGGGCTTCCGCTACATCCTCGACGGCATGAACGCCGAGCGCATCCTGGTCGCTCAGGAATGCATCGGCGACGGACGCTGGCTTCTCAAAAAAGGTATCGACTACGCCAAGGAGCGGGTTGTCTTCGACCGCCCGATCGGCCAGAACCAGGGGGTGCAGTTCCCGCTCGCCCGCGCTTACGCCGAGATCGAGGCGGCCGACATGATCTGCCGCCGCGCCGCCGCTCTGTTCGACGCCGGGCAGGAATGCGGCGCTGACGCCAACATGGCCAAGCTGCTCGCCTCCGAGGCCACGTGGCACGCCGCCGATGCGACCTTCGCGACCTTCGGCGGCTTTGCCTTTGCCAAGGAATACGACATCGAGCGCAAATGGCGTGAAGTCCGCCTCTATCAGACGGCACCGATCTCGACCAACCTGATCCTCGCCTATCTCGGCCAGCACGTCCTCGGCATGCCGCGCTCCTATTGAGACGGGCCGGCGTCTTTTTGATTTCTGGCGGGATGACGCCCGCCATGTTGTTCGCGTAAAATCGAGGCTCGCGCCGGTGTGCGGAGCGCTCGGTGGGGTCGATCTGCCGACAGAGAGGAGTTCGAGATGCTGGCGATGTGGGTCAAGGTCCGGGTAAAGCCGGAGGCGCGCGAGCGTTTTCTGAAGGCGATCGAGGTCGATGCTCTCGGCTCCGAGCGCGACGAGCCGGGGTGTATGCGCTTTAATGTGCTGCAGGACCAGGCCGACCAAAACGTTTATTACTTTTACGAAGTCTATCGCGACGCGGCGGCGCTCGAGGCGCACCGCGCCGCGCCGCACTACGCCGTCTGGCGCGCCGCCGCCGACACTTTGGACGGTCCGCCCGAAGCAACGCGCACACAGACCGTCTTTCCTGCTGCGGTCGGGTACTGGGAGCAAAGCGGCGCCCCTTCCGCCTGACCGACGTCGGCAGAGGAATAGTATGGCGGCTGGCTCAGTTTCCGCTGCTTCGCGACCACGCGCCTAAGCCGACTGGAACGCGGCCCCGTCGCCATCGGCCTGACATCGCCATGTCTGCTAATTTACGTTGACCGGCGAGCCTGAAAAGCGCACGCTCATGATCAACGGAAGTGTACCCCAAAAGTGTAAGAGAACACAGTGAGAATTCGCTGCCATATCATATGTCTCGCGGCACTTGTCTCATTATCATAGACTAGAGGGCTTCGGAAGAGTGTCCTGTGCCACAAATATGGAGAACTCACGATGCGCTTCTGTTCCCTGGTTGTTCTAGCCTCCGGCTTGCTTTGGCTTTCCAGCCAGCCAGTCGCCGCCGGTATCGTCCAATACAACTATGTCGGCATGCCCTTCGCAGTCACAAGCGGCTCACCGCCGTCTTCGGTGACCAATATCAGCGGGGACTTTCAGTTTAACCAAGCTCTGGTTCCCCTGCCGACCTCTGCGCCCGACGACATCACCAGCTTGATTACAGCCTTTTCGTTTACGGACGGAAATCAGACGCTGACCAAGCTGAACACCTCGTCCTTCTCGTTCCAGGTCACGTTGGATAGCTCCGGCGCTTTGGTCAGCCCGTGGGAGATTAACATCGGCGATCTCTCGAGCGGGCCAGGACTCCAGACATTTTCGCTTACACCCAGTCAATGTGGCGACAACACTACCGGAGCGAATGGCTATATGGCCACGATCCAATGCTTTACGGGTGTCGATAATGCCGGCACGTGGACCGGTCCCATACCCGTGGTGGGCACCCCGGCGCCTGTGCCTGAACCGCCCTCTGTTGCCCTGCTTGCCGGAAGCATCGGTTTGCTCGGGCTCGGCTGGGCTCGCTCGGTTCGCCGGCGGTAGTTTGACGTCGCAAACCAACAAGGGGACAGTTTATATGAAAAATCACTGGGCTATGGGGCTCGCGACCCTTGCCCTGGCCGCAATCATGTTTCTGCCGCGCGCCCATGCGAGCAGCAATCTCGCCGCCGGCGGGTTCGATGAATCCGATCCGGCCGGCCAGTCCTTTAACGATACTGGGATTTGCCGGTTGTTTACCGGGCCGCGCGGGGATCTGACCGCTGGACAGTTCCTGATGACGTTGGGCGACCACAATTCAACCGATTACACCGAGCTGCAGATTACCGGGAAAGTCGAGGGCGGGCTGTTGGGCGCAACCGAAGGCCAAAATTTGCGCCTCGTCCCTGACAATTCGCTGGCCGTTCAATTCTTTGAAAACTCACTGCAGGATCAGCTTGGCAGCACGGCGGTTGGTTTCACCTTGCACGGCTTGAGGGCGCAGGTGAGCCAAAATCGGCTTGCCGGGGCATGTCGACGAATTCGACTGCAATGTGAGTTTAACGGGCCGCCTGACCGGCGATACGATGGGCACATTCCCGGTCAGCGTTGCCTTCCATGGTCTGGGACAATATTTCCCGGCCGCAGAAACGCCGCTGCAATCGCCGAGGCCGAGACCGAGAACGGCTGCGCTCGCTGCAGCCGCCGATCCGTCGTGCCCTACAGAGTCACTGGCGCCGGCCGGCTTGGCGCCGCTGAACGGCGCCCAATGCTCGACGCCAAACTGCCTGATCAATTTCAAGGGTTACCAATGGTGGACCAGCTACGACTATTTCGGTCCGCCATTTCCGCAGCAAAGCTACTTTTGGAACGCGAATAACCAATGGAGCCCGAAAAACGCCTTTGTCGATAGCGCCGGCCTGCATCTGCTAATCCAAACCCAAGATACCGGCGGCGGCCCCAAACCTTCGGCGGCAGAAGTCGTTGCCATGTTCAAGGCGGACGGCTCGCAAGCCAATCTCGGCTACGGTGTTTATTTGGTGGTTGCTCAGGTGACGTCGGCGACATCATGGGACAAGCTCGACCCCAATGCTGCCTTTGGCGCCTTCACCTACGAGCGCGTCGGGACTAGTGGCGCGGGCACCGGCGACGCCAATAATCCTTATCGTGAGCTCGACCTCGCGGAAATCTCCCACTGGGGCTATGCCGGCCCTACGCTCCCGCCGAGCCCGCCTAACTCCCTTCCGCCCTCCTGCGTCACAGCCGGTGGCAAGCCATTGCTCGACCCGCGGCTGTGCACCGGCAACTCGCAATTCACCTTGCAGATTTGGGACAAGGCGCCCGACAATCTGCATCGGTATTCGATAAGTCCCGGGGTCAACACTGTAACTCTGGTCATGATTTGGCCGGGGACAAACCAACCCGTTACTTTCAGGCAATATGACGGTGCCTACACGCTGGCGAGTTTGCCTGTCAATCCGACAAACGCATGGACCACCTCGACGACGGACAACCCGTTCATCCCGGCCACGGCGTGCGAGCGGTTCCACCTGAACTTCTGGCAGGGCAACTTCCCGGACGCCGCCGGTGGGTTCAATCCGCCGCCGGCCACGATACCGCAGGAGGTGGTCGTCACCGATTTCGAGTTCAAACCACTCCCGTGAATACCGCTTGGGATGTCGGTCTAAGCGAGGGTGATTAAGCTTGCCTAGCCGGGGCCAGGCGTCGCCGGCCCTATGGTCGGATGCTTTCGCCTACGTGCGGATCGGATTTTGCCATAAAGGTGTCGTAGGCTTCTCGGCGAGCGATATTTCGGCAGGGGCATACCTCTATGGTGCAGCGTTTATTGTTTTCCCGGTTCTCGGGATTTAATTCCCGATTACGTCGAAAAAATTCCCGGTTCAGCGAAATAATTTCCCGGTTTCTCGGCATGGGAATTGCCGCGCAACCTATTGAAGTAACTTGTAGAAATCTATGCTCAAACCTCCGAATTGACCAAATTTCCCGGTTATACGGGAATTCGTCCCCACGGGCAGCCGCCGGCCAGCCCTTATTGCGCTCGCGGTGTCGCCAGTGAATAGCGCGGGTCGGCGGCGAGGCATTCGGCCTCGGGTAGGCCGAGTTCCTTTCTGATCAGATTGGTGCCCTGCACCATTGCCACCATCTTGTAGGCCGCGTGGCGGCGGCTCATGCCTTCACGGCCCATGCCGCAATCGGAGGAAATGATCAGCCGTTCGGGCGGAACGTACTTCAACGCTTCGCGGATCAATGCCGCGACCTGATCCGGCCGCTCGACCTGCAAGGTGTGATGGTCGATGACGCCGATCACGACCTTCTTGTCCTTTATCGTTTCGCCGATCGCCGGCAGATCGCCGGTGCCCGAGGAGCAAGTCTCGAAGGTGATCGCGTCGGCCTCGACCCGATCGAGGGCGGCGAGGGTCGGCCGGTAGCTCTGAATCTCCTGAAAGATCCGCTGCTGCGCCGGATTGCCCCAGCAGGTATGACACCAGATCTCGGTCTTGCTGCGCAAACCTTTGACCGTGTTGTTGAACATCTCGACCAGTTCGGCCTCACCAAGCTTGCCGAAGGTCTTGCCGCGCACCGGCACCATATGGATTTGCGGCTCCTCCAATTGGATCACGGGGCAGCCGGCATCGGCTAATTGATGGAGTTCCTGGTTGAGCGCGTCGCTCAGCGCCCAGACCCGTTCGACCGGGTCTTTGTAGTAGTCATCGGCGACCGAGGCGGCGAGGAGTTCCGGCAGGATCGTGCCGAACTTGACCGGCTTCTTGGTCAGCCGCTGCGCCGTCTTCCACATCGCCGCGTATTGCAGGTTGCCGGGGCCGACCGCGCCGACGATCCGCGGCAATACCCGCGCTTCGAGAAAGTCGTGCAGGATATGGCCGCGCGGTTGCCCACCGGCGCCCATCTGATAGACGCTGGGCGTCGCCTCCTTGGAAAACCCGGCCATATGGGTCAGCGGATAGCTCTGCCAGCTCATGCCGCTGATCTGCTCGTCGAAATGCGCGTCGCCGTCGGTCACAATGTCGAGCCCGGCGGTCTCCTGGGCGCGCAGATAAACCGAGACTGCATCCTCGTATTGCTCGCGGTAGCGCAGATTCATCATTGCTTCGAGGAAGTTCTGCGTGCCGAGCCCTGCAGTGTACCAGCTCGGCCGCGGCAGGGATCCGATGATCGAGGTCGGCAGGGTCACCTCGGCTGAAGCTTTGTACATCAAGGCTTCCTTTCATGATCCAGTGGTGGGGCGCGGAGCTTGCCGACCGCGGCGACGAGGCTCATCTTTATCGAAACACTACGAGGAAGCACCCATGACGATCCATCTCGACCACACCGTTGTGCCCGCCCACGACAAGGAAGCATCCGCCCGGTTTTTCGCCCGTATCTTTGGTCTTGAATATAACGGCCCAGTCTCGCACTTCGCGCCGGTCAGGATCAACGAGCAGCTGACCATCGACTTCGACAATTGGGAAAAGTTCGAGCGGCATCATTACGCGTTCAAGGTCGGCGAGGCCGAGTTCGACGGGATCTACGACCGGGTTCGCAAAGAGGGCATCACCTATGGCAGCGGACCGCGCTCGCATGAGGACATGACGATCAATCATCGCCACGGCGGCCGCGGCTTTTACTTCTGCGATCCGAACGGCCATCTCCTCGAAGTGCTGACCGCCTGAGGGCGCAGCTCGGATCAACTCAGCCGAAAGGAGGAAATATGTCGCAGACTGTCGATCAGCGGCCACCGGTAGCGGTGGGCCATGTCCGGCTTCCGGCAACCGATGTCGCCGCCGCCGAGCGGTGGCTCGAATCAGTCGGCTTACGCCCCATTTTTGCCGACGCCCACCTCGCGGTCCTCGAGCTCCGCGGCGGCACGCATGTCGTCGTCAGGAAGGCGGAACAGCCGCCGGCGAGCGGTTCCGCTGCGCCCTTCGATCTGATGGTGGACGATATCGAGGCAGCCCGGAGCGATTATGCGGCGAAAGGCCTCGGACCCTCCGACATAAGTAAGGGGCGGATCCACGACTCCTTCCACCTCGCGGGGCCTGACGGGTACGACTTTACCGTCGTCTCGTCGCACGCAAGGGGACGGATCGTCTAGGCAACCGGCTCGTCGTCGCGTGTCGGGGATGAGGCTGCTAGGAGGGTGCCACCGGTCTATTCGGCGGCGACGCTCCGCGGCATTTGCTCCGCCCGTTCGAGACCGGTCAGGATCTCGCGCGCCCGGCGCAAGGCCCGGTCGGGCCGCAGAAACACCTCGACATAGCCGTCGTCGGGATAGGCAAACATCTGCTGCTGCTTTTCGAGCGCCCAGCGGTCCTCGGCGATGACCGCGGGGAAGGTTTCCATAAAGCGCTCGACCGCCGACCGGTTCGGGTCGGATTTGCATTTCTGCCCGGCCGGCATGTTGATGATCAGGCGCCAGACGTGGTTGCCGCGATCGACCGGCGTGTGGGTGTGGATGATCACATAGCCGCGTTCGACGCTCGGATCGCCGTGGCGGCCGGCGGGCCAGACCTGCATCTCGACCCGCGTCACCGCCGGGCTAAGCATGAAATGCGTGTGGTCGCGGTCGACGACATCATAACCGAGATAATCTTCGAGAAAGGGCGGTTGCTTGTAGCCGCGCGCTTCGCGGACAGTGCCGACGTAGGGGTTGCCATCGCGCACGCCCTCTTCGAGCCGCACCGGGATCCGGCTGTTCTCGACATCGCCGATATTGCCGTCGTGCAGCGGATAGAAATGCGTGATGTCGAGCAAATTCTCGATCAACAGCAGCGAATTTGCCGGCACCGCCATGGGCCCGGTATCGGCCGTCACCCAATCGGGGTCGGCGATCTCGGGCAACCGCGGCGGAAGCGCGGTCGCAGCCTTGCCCGGGTCGCCGGGCCATACCCAGACTAGCCCGTCCTGTTCGATTACCGGGAACGCACGCAGACGAGCCTGCGGCGGGATGCGGCCGTCGGGGTGTGACGGAATGCGCACGCAGCGGCCCGATGCGTCATAGCACAACCCGTGATAGGCGCATTCGAGTAGGCCGCCCTCGATGAACCGCCCCGCCGATAGCGGCATGCGCTTGTGGCAGCAGCGCTCGTCAAAGGCGACGACGGCGCCATCGCCGGTGCGCCACAGCACCATCGGTTTTTCGGCAATCACCTGCCGTTGCAGCTGTTGAGCCGTAAACTCCTTCGACAGCCCGGCCACGTACCAGGCATTCCTAACGAGTACATCGGCAGCCATGGTGCGACCTCTTATTGCGAACCGTCTATGCAGCGATGATTTTCCGATCGCTGGGCGAGTCAAACGATTTCTCGCGGGCGTCTATGCGCTCGCCCAGGAGCTCAAACCATGATCGAAGCCCGCATCGTCAAGGTGATCATGGTCGGATGTCTCGCCTTGTTTGCCCTGCTGGTAACCTACGACAATCTTACCGACTACGATACGAACTACGCCTTCGTACGTCACGTGCTCACCATGGACACGACTTTCCTGGGCAACGCGCTGCTCGATCGCCGCATCACCTCCCCGACTTTGTGGCAGGCGGGCTATGCGCTGATCATCGCCGGTGAAGGACTGACCGGCGCCGTCTTGGCGCTCGCGGCCGTTGTCCTTGACAGGCGCCTGCTATCGGACACCGCGGCCTTCAACCGGGCCAAGCGGTTTGTATATATCGGCGCCGGGCTGGGTTTTCTGGTGTGGTTCTTTGGCTTCATGGTCGTCGGCGGCGAATGGTTTCAGATGTGGCAATCGGCGATGTGGAATGGCCAAGAGGCGGCGTTTCGCTTTTACATGACCATCCTTGCCGTGCTCATCTTCGTCAATCAGCCGGACGGTGACCCCGCAGTCGGTCTTGGTGGATCGCCCGATGGCAGCACGCTGTAGTGGTGGTCATGTGGTCGAGAAGGGCATTCGGTTCGACGCTAGCCGCGGCTGCTTGCGGCAGCGGTTTGCCCGCGGGCGCGGGTCCGGTGAATTCGCTTAACCTGTCCAGGGTCCCGCTCCCGGTCCATGAACAGGCGATGCGGCTGGCGATCGCGGAAGCGCTCGCCAATACGGCCTTTCCGTTCGGCGCCGTGATCGTGCGGGCGGCAGATCGCCAAGTGCTGGCAAAAGGCGTCAATAACGGCGCTGCCAACCCGACTTTTCATGGCGAAATCGTCGCCATGAACGATTATGTCGCCCAGCACGGCAATCGGGGTTGGGGTGAGGTCGTTCTCTATACCACCGGCGAGCCTTGCCCGATGTGCATGAGCGCAATGATCTGGGCAGGGATCGGTGGCGTGGTCTACGGCTCGCCGATCACGAAGCTGGCGCAGTACGGCATCAACCAAATCCTGATCCCTGCCACCACCGTGAGCGGCGCTTCACCCTTTTATCATGGCTTTATTCTAGGCAGCGTTCTAGAGGCCGAAACCGACGCACTGTTCCGCAACCGCAAGCGCTTTTGACCGCGCCGGCGCCGGGTCCGCGTCGGGGCTACGGCGCGACCTTCCGGGCCAACGCGGTGACGATCGGCAGCGCCACCCGTTGGGCCCGCGGACCCAGGGCGAGCGGCTTCAGTACCATACGCACGCTCATTCTTATCGGGAAATGGGGGCGCAGCAGCTTCCGGCACTGCCCTTGCAGTTGGCGATAGACGGAGGCGTCGAACGGTGCGTGCGGATGCCGCGCGCGATGAACGTGCTTGAGTACGATCAGTCTGTCCTCGCCTCCGGTCATTCGCAGCCGCCGCCACAATGCCGGGGCTATGTCGCCCCGGCCTGGGCGTTCGATCGCTCGGTATTTGCGAAAATAGCGGTAGAAATGCTTGTAGTGGCGGACCTCATCTTCGGCTATCCGGCCGGTCAACAGGGCCAGCACCGGGTCGGGGCTGGCGCGCGACAGGCCAGTGTAAAAGCTGGCGGTGCCCATCTCGACGACGCACCTTGACGCCATTTCCAGGCCGCGCGCGCGCTCGAGAGCCTCGTCGCAAAACGGTCGGAACTCCTCGACAAAGCGCTCACGCACCACTTCCCACGGAAAGTCGGGCCAGGCAGCCTCGACATAGCGGCGCAATGCCCGACCGTGCTGCAACTCCTCCGGAAGCCAGTACCGCTCCAGCCACGACGTGACCTCGTCGTCGCCGGCAAAGTAATCGATCAAATTGGCGGTATAGAGGTCGGTGGCGCTCTCCATCAGCGAGGCCGAGGCGATCAGGTAAAAAAGCGCCTCGTGGCCGGCGACCAGGTCATGACGGATCGTCTGCCAGGGAATATCGTCGAGCGACCAGTGGCGTCGGGCGGAAGTTCGGTCGGCAGGGCCGGATCGGCCCGCTCTGGCCCGGCCATCGCGTGCAGGGAGGGTCGGAGGCTCCATCTCGGTCAGTTGCCCATCGCCCCTAAAAGGTAAACATCGTACTCTCGGGCCCAAGGCCAAGCAAAACCTGGCCCACGGTCTCGAAATGTGCCTGACGGCCCTGGTATTGCTGAATCACGGTGTGAATGTCACGAAATCGCCGCTCGAACGGGTTTTCTTCAAAGATCGCCGTGGCCCCGGCGGCGTGGTAGAGGGTGTCGACGGCTTCACGTGCCTGATGGATCGCCCAGGTCGAGGCGAGCCTGATTGTCGCGTTGTGGTCGAGGCTGAGTCGGCCGGTGCGGCCAGCCTCGCGCCAGATATCTTCGAGCGCACCGAATAGAAAGGCGCGCGCCGCGCTGATCCGTGCCTCCGACTGCGCGACCTGCGCCTGGATCACATTGTTGTCGCGCAAGGTGCGTTTGGCTCCGCGCGGAATCTTGTCGCGGGCAAGCTCGACAAAAGCGTCGAGCACGGTGCGGGCGATGCCGAGCGCCACCCCGGCGAACCCTGCGGAATAGACGTTGCTGCTGCTGAAGGCATAGAGCAGGCCGGTTTCGCGCGGTTTGGCGTCAGCGCTGCGCTCGACGGCGTGGTCTTCCGGCACGAACAAGCCGGTGACCGTATAGCTATCGCTGCCGGTGCCGCGCAGGCCGATCACACGCCAAATGTCGGTCATCGCCGCCTGCGGCTTTGGGAACAGCAGGGTGCGGAAGACCGGGCTGCCGTCGGGCCGCAGGCGCGGCGTGCCATCCTCGGCAAAAACCGCGACATGGGCGCCGAGCCAGGTTGCGTGGTGGCTGCCGCTGGCAAAGCTCCATGTCCCGGTCAGGCGATAGCCGCCCGGCGCCATCCGCGCCTCGGCCGGGCCAGGCGGGCCCCAGGCGACGATCCCGCGTTCCCCACCAAAAATCTCCCGCGCCACCTCCGGCGCGAGATAAGCCGCTGTCATGGTGCAGCCGCAAGCCTGGCCGAGGCACCAGGCGACGCTGGCATCGTGCTTGGCGACCTCTTCGACGACCGGGACATAAGCGGCGGGCGGCAGCTCGGCGCCGCCCAACGAACGCGGCAGCAGCAGGCGGAACAGCCCGTTCTCGGCCAACGCCGCGACGATCGGCTCGGGCAGATCGCGGCGGCGCTCGATTTCATCGGCAGCCGCCTCGATCATCGGCCCGAGTTGCCGCGCGCGCTCGACATAATCCGCGCCGAGCGTTTTGCCGCTTCCCGAGCCCGCAGCCCTTGACCTCATCGCTCACTCTCGTGGCTGCGCCACATTCCGGCGCCCGGTTAATATTAGCGCACTCTGGTACGTGCCGGCACCTCCCCTTGTCCAGCGCGGCAAAGAGCCGGTCGATAAGCGCGAGGTACCCGAATCGGCCGGATCCGCATTGATGCGACAGGAAGACATTGCGCCACTCCGGCTCGGGTGTGAGAGTCTGGGCCGTTAACGATCGGCGATATGGGAGCAAACGCGGATGACGACACAAAGCACGGCAAATGCGGCGCAGCAGAAATATTGGAACACGGTCGCCGGTCCGCGGTGGGTCGGGCTCGAGGGCTTTGTTGAGCGCCGGAACCGTGCAGTCAACGATCTGCTGCTGAGGCACTCGGCGGCCGCCGCCGGCGAACGGGTACTCGAAATCGGCTGCGGCACCGGCGCCTTCACGGTGCCTTTGGCCGAGGTGGTCGGCGAACGCGGGCAAGTAGTCGGCGCCGACATCTCCGATGCAATGCTGGCCGGCGCGCGCAAGCGCATCGCCGAAAGCGGGCTGCGAAACGTGTCTCTGATGCAGGCGGACGCGCAGACCCACGGGTTCGAGCCCGGTCGTTTCGACCTGATCGCCTCGCGCTTTGGCGTCATGTTCTTCAGCGATCCGGCGGCGGCATTCACCAATCTACGTCCCGCGGCTCGCCCCGCTGGCCGGCTCTGTTTCGCCTGCTGGGGGCCGCTCGCGGAAAACCAGCATTGGCTGATCCCTTACGAGGTGGTCTTGCGCCATCTGGGGCCGCCCGAGCCCAAGCCCGCCCGCGCGCCTGGGCCGATGGCGTTCGCCGATCGCGATTATGTACGCTCGTTCCTCGGCGAGGCCGGGTTCGAGGGCATCGAGATCCACCGCGAGGCCCCGGGCATCTTCGCCTCGTCGCCCCAAGAGGAGGCCGAGCACGCCTGCATCATGGGCCCCTCCGGTCGGCTGATCGATGAAAAGGACCCCAACGAGGCCACCCGCCAAACGATCCAACGCGAAATCGAGGAAGCCTTTGCCGCCCACGCCAAAGACAACGGGAAGGTGCTGCCGTCTACGGTGTTCCTGGTGACGGCGCGCAACCCACGATAGCGTTGCCGGCGGGTTCAGCCCGCTGAAATTCAGCGTAGGCAGCGGGTAAGAGGCGCGCCAGGCGCTCGGCCCAAGTAGCCTGCCCCGCGGGCTCCATGATCAGATCCTGGCGGATCTCGATTTCGAGATAGGGGAGGCCGCGGCGCTCGCCATGTACCGGCACAGTATAGTCGGTCAGGTCGGTGACCCTGTAGGGCTCGTTCTCGCCGACCGTCAGATTGCCTTCAGCCCGTAACAGGCCGATCAGCGGTTGGGCGAGGCGGGCGTCGCGATTGAACAGCACGCCGACATGCCACGGCCGCGACGCGCCTTTGAAGACCGGGGTGAAGCTGTGCAGAGCCACCAGCACCGAGGCGCGGCCCTCGCCCCGGCGACGATCGAGCGCCGCCGTGATCCGGTCGTGATAGGGGCGAAAGACCGCTTGGACCCGCGCCATGCGGCCGGCTGGGGTCAAGCTGCGGTTGCCGGGGATCTCGGTGTCCTCGCTGAGATCGGGAATCGAGCTCGGCACCGCCGGGTCGCGGTTGCAGTCGATCACCAGCCGGGAATAGGTCTGCACGATCAACGCCGCGTCCAACAGCAGGGACAGAAGCCGGCCGACCCCGGCGATCCCTATGTCCCAGGCGATGTGGCGCATCGTATCGGGCTCGCTGAGACCGAGCCCGCCGAGCCGCCGCGGAATCGCGCGGCCGCCGTGGTCGCAGGTCAAAAAGAAAACCGATTGCCCAGCCTCGTTCTCGAAGGTCACTGGTCCCGGTTCGTCGGGGTCGAGGAGGGTTGTGCCGGTCATTGTCCTCTCGTCGGAACTTCCGTCATTCTCGGATGCTCCAAAGGAGCAGGCCCGGAAACCATGAACACGGACCCGTGCCACCCGGTCCCCATCCGGTGTCCGTAGGCAGCTTGGACGTGCTCCGGAATGACCATGTGTGGCATCGGGTCAGTATATTTCGGCGTAGTGGGCGCACAGTGCGGCCGGCGATAGTGCAGCGACCTTTTCCGCCTCGACCCGTTTGAACCGCAGATAGGCGTCGCGATGGACCGAGCCGAACCATTGCGCGACGAGTTCGCTGCCGGCGAGCATGTCGAGGGCCTGGTCGAGCGAGGATGGCAGGGAGAGTGGCGCCGTCCCCGTCTCCGTTAATGGCAGGGCTCGGCGGATGCCGTCGACCCCAGCGAAGATCACTGCGCCCAGCGCCAGATACGGGCTGGCCGAGGCGTCGCATACGCGAAACTCGACATTGAACTGGCGCGCGGTTTCGTCGGCGTTCGCGGCGGCGAAGACAGGGCAGACGCGCAGGCTGGCGCCGCGATCCTGCCGCACCAGATCGATCACGGTTGGCGCCCAGGCATTGGGCGTCAGTCGCAAATAGGAGACCGGGGAGGGTGCGGTCACAGCGCAGATGGTGGGCATGTGGTGCAGGACGCCGGCAAAGAAATGCTGCGCCGGTTTGCTCAAATCCATTTTCTCGCCGGCTGCGCGGGTCGCTGGCCGATCCTCCCCATCCCACAGGCTCATATGAATGTGCACGCCGTTGCCGACGAGATCGGGGTCCGGCTTCGGCGAAAAAATCACCCGATGCCCAAGGCGGTGCGCCGCGGCGCGCGCCATTTCGCGGGTAATCACCGCGTGGTCCGCAGCGATCAGGGCTGGCTGCGGCGCAACCGTCACCTCAAACTGTCGCGGCCCGTATTCGGGGAGAAAACTGTCCGGAAGCGGTCCGGCGGTGCGCAAGGCGGCGATGAATGCCTCGCCGAAATTGCCTTGGCGGCGAAAGGCGCCGAGCGCATAGGCGTCTCCCGGACGGTCATCGGTGCCGGTGTAGACGAATTCCTGCTCGAAGGCGGCGACGAGGTGCAGGCCGGCTGTCGCCTCGAGCTCGCGCGCGGCGCGGCGCAAGAAGTCGCGCGGGCAGCATTCCCACGCGGCCCCGTCGGTGGTGCAGATGTCGCCGAGAAAGAAATGCTCGACCGCCGAGCCGTCGGCGAAATCCACCCGCACCTCGGCCGCCGGGTCGGGAACGATCATCAGATCGCCGGCGGTGCCAAAGGGCGTGTCCCAGATCGGGCCGGCCGGCGACATCATCAGATTGCTGCCGGTCCAGCCGATGCCCTTTTTGAGCCGCCCTGGTAATTCCCGCGCCGGGAACCCCTTGCCGCGCACATGCCCGGAGATGTCGCAGGTCGCGACGAAGACGAGTTCTTCGCGGATCATATGACCGCCCTTACCCCGCTGCGGCCAAGGGCGCGTAGTTGTCGAGCAGGCGCAGAATCTCGCCGCGGCTCAGATCGGGTAGGTAAATTGAGGCAAAGCGGCGGGTTTCGAGCGCCTGCGCCAGCTCGGTGATGTCGATGCCGTAATCGGTCGGGAAATAGAAGACGCCAACCTGCATGTCGATTCCTCTCCGCAGTGGGGGGATATCGGCTAGGATGGCAGAATCGAGAATGTTCGACCATGGGGGAGAGCCATGCCGGTCGCGAAGGTTGGTGGGGTCGACATCAATTACGAGGTGCTCGGCGAACGCGGGCCGTGGGTTGCGATGCAGCCGGGTGGGCGGCGCGGGCTTGTCGGGGTCAAGCCGCTGGCGGAGAAGATCGCCGAGGCCGGCAACCGGGTGCTGATCTACGACCGGCGCAATTGCGGCGCCTCCGGCGTGTCGTTCGAAGGCGGCAATTCGGAGAACGAGATCTGGGCCGAGGATCTGCGCGACCTGCTGTTTCAGCTCGACGCGCTGCCCGCGTTTATCGGCGGCAGCTCGTCGGGATGCCGGTTGGCCTTGCTGTTGGCCTTGCGCCATCCGGCGGCGGTGCGCGGACTGCTGCTGTGGCGGGTCACCGGCGGCGCCTATGCGGCCGAGCGCCTAGTGCAGAACTACTATACCCAGTTTATTGAGATGGCTCAGGCGGGCGGTATGGAGGCGGTCTGCGCCAGCGAGCATTTCAGTGAAGTCATCAGGGCGAATCCGGCCAACCGCGCCCGGCTGATGGCGGTGGATCCCAAGAGTTTCATCGCGGTGATGGAGCGCTGGCGCCGCAGCTTCAACGAGGGCGCCAAACATCCGGTCATCGGGCTGAGCCCCGCCGAATTGCGCTCGATGACGGTGCCGGCTTGCATAATCCCGGGCAACGACCGGGTGCATCCGCGAGTGCCAGCCCAAATCGCCCACCGGCTGCTGCCGAATAGCGAATACCATGAGGTGCTGACCGAAGACCGGCCCGACCAAGATGTCGCGCTCGAGGATTGGGAAAAAAAGGAGGGCCTGTTGGCGGCGATCTTTATCGATTTTTTGCGCCGGACGCAGCGCCATCTCTGACGTCGAGGTGCTTTTCAAGAGATCGTCACCGCAGCCGGCGGCGCTGCGCCGATGAGCGGCGCGCCGGACGAGCATTTTCACTTACTGACGCTCGGCGAAACGTTGATGCGCCTGTCGCCGCCGGGCGCGCAGCGGCTCGACCAGGCGCGCAATTTCGAGATCGGCGTCGGCGGCAGTGAGCTCAATGTCGGCTGTTTGCTGGCTCGGCTCGGGCGACGGGTTGCCTGGGTGTCGCGGCTGCCCGAAGGGCCGCTCGGCCGGATCGTCGAGGGTGAGGCGCGCCGCCACGGAGTCGACACGCGCTGGGTGCGCTGGATCGCCAATGCGCGCCTGGGCCTGATGTTCTACGAGCCAGGCCCCGAGCCGCGCACCAGCCGCGTCATTTACGATCGCAAGCATTCGGCAGCCTCGGAGCTTGGCTTCGAAGACGCGCCGTGGGAGGCGCTTATCCGGTCGAGCGCGTGGCTGCACCTCTCCGGCATCACCCCGGCGCTGGGGCCGAGTTGCCGGGCATTGGTAATGCAACTCGCCGCCTTCGCCGCAGCGGCCGGGAAGCCGGTATCGTACGATCTGAATTATCGCGCCACCCTGACGACCCCACACGAGGCCCGCGCCGTGCTCGATGCCGTGGCGCCGCATCTGCGTCTGTTGGTGCTGGCCGAGCGCGACGCGCAGAACGTGCTGGGGTTTGCCGAAGCCGGCGAGCTCCTTGCCGAGGCCATCGCCCAGCGCTACGGCATTTCGCTAGTGGCGCTGACACGGCCGCCCGAGGCCGAGCCCGGCACCTTGCTTCTGTCTGATGGCGCGTTCCGCTATGCACCGCGCTATGCGGTCGATGTCGTCGATCGCATCGGCGCCGGCGATTTGTTTGTCGGCGGGCTGCTCCACGGGTTGCTTGACGGCGATCGCGATCTCGCAATCCGGCTCGGCGGTTTTGCTGCAGCGATCGGGCTCGCCACCCCGGGCGACATCAATTTTTTCGGTCCCGAGGATTTGGCCCGCTTTCACGCCGGCACCATCGGCGGGCTCGTGCGCTAGCGCGCGGTCGACGGCGCCTGCAGGCGATCGCTCCAGGCGGCAATGGCCTGGCCGATTTCGGCGCCGGAATCCTCCTGGATGAAATGGCCGCCGGCGACCGTGACCTCGCTCTGGTTGCGCCATCCGCGGCAAAATTCGCGCTGCGCCCCGACCAGGATCCCGGCGGGTTCAGCATTGACGAACAACTTGGGGATTTCGTTATGCGCCATCCACTCGGCATAGCCGCTGACTAGCTCCGCGACTGCAGCGGGTTCCCCGTCGATCGGGATTTGCCGCGGCCAGGTGAGCGTCGGCCAGCGATCGAGGTTCGATCGGGCGAACGGGCGGCGATATTCGTTGAGCTCGGCGGGATCCAGCCGGCGCAGGATCGAGGCCGGCAATACCCGTTCGACGAACATGTTGTCGTCGAGGATCATTTTTTCGCCGGCCGGCGAACGGAAGCCTTGGAATACCCGGCGCGAAGCCTCGGGCCACTCGGACCAAGCCAGCGGACGGACGATCGCCTCCATATAGACGATGCCAGCGACTCGATCGCGGTGATGGTTCGCCCAGTCGAAACCGAGAGCCGAGCCCCAATCATGGCCGACGATGGTGATCGGCTGGCCCGGGCCTACGATCGCGTCGATAAAGCCCCACAGATAGTCGCGATGCGTGTCAAAGCCGTAGGTGCCCGGGCCTGGATCATCGAGCTTATCGGAATCGCCCATACCGATCAGGTCGGGCGCCAGACAGCGGCCGCGTCCGGCGACCTGCGGCATGACATTGCGCCAGAGATAGGACGAGGTCGGGTTGCCGTGCAGGAACAGGTACACGGGTTCGCCGAAGCCAAGCTCGACATAGGCCAAACGCTTGCCGCCGACGCTGGCGAACTTCTTCGGCCAGGGCTCGATGCGGTGCGGCGCGCTCATAACGCCTCCATCAAAAGGGCGGGGTGGGTGCTATTGTGGCACAGGGGTACGCCCGAACCATCATCAGAGGAGACCAGACATGCCGAAGCCGAGCTATAAATCCGCGCTGATCGTCGGCGCCGGGCGGGGCCTCAGCGCTTCCTTGGCGCGGCTCTTTGCCGGCGAGGGCATGCGCGTGGCGCTGGCCGCGCGCGACGTCGCGAAGCTAGCGCCGCTGTGCACCGAAACCGGAGCCAAGGCCTTCGCCTGCGACGCGGTCGACCCAGCCCAGGTGGCCCAGATGTTCACCGCGGTCGAAAGCGCGATCGGCGCGCCCGAGGTCGTGGTCTACAATGCCAGCGCCCGCGCCCGCGGCCCGGTCGCCGAGCTGGTGCCGGCCGAGGTCGAGCGTGCGATCATGGTCAGCGCGTTCGGCGGGTTCTTGGTCGCGCGCGAAGCCGTCGCCCGGATGATGCCCAAGGGCCACGGCGCGGTGCTGTTCACCGGCGCCTCGGCGAGCGTCAAGGGTTATCCGCTGTCGGCGGCGTTCGCGATGGGCAAGTTCGCGCTGCGCGGCCTCGCCCAGAGCATGGCGCGCGAGCTGTCGCCGCAGGGCGTTCATGTCGCCCACTTCGTCATCGACGGCGCGATCCGCAATCCCGGCCGGGTCGAGCCGGCGGATAAGCCCGACAGCATGCTTGACCCCGACGCGATCGCCGCGACCTATCTCGGCGTGCTCCATCAGCCGCGCTCGGCCTGGACCTGGGAAGTCGAGCTGCGGCCCTGGGTCGAGCGCTTTTGAGAGAGCATCAGCAGGCGGCAGTCGCTCCGCTTTGGCCCTGAGCCGCGGCCAGCCCGGCAGCGAACACTGTCTCGACCGAGAGGCGGGCGAGATCCGGCTCGATCAGCAAGCGCACCGCCGCACCCCGAGGCGCGCACAGGGCCGGGTCCGAAGTGCCGGAGAACAGCACGACGACGGGATTGCCGCCGGCGGCGGTGACGTGGGTGGCGCCGGTGTCGTTGCCGATCGTCAGCGCGGCTGCCTTGGCAAGCGCCGCCAGCCCGGCCACGTCGGTCTGGCCGATCAGGTCGACACACTCGGGGCAGATGGCGCGTATGACGCCGCCGAGCTCGTCCTCACCCGCAACGCCACAGACGACCGGCAGATAACCGGCGCGCGACAAGCGGCGCGCCAGCTCGCCATAGCTCTCCGCGGGCCAGCGTTTTGCCGGGTGGCGCGGCGAGGAGCCCGGGATCAGCAAGGCGAACCGCCGGCCGGCCAACGTCGCAGGCAATGATCCTGCCGCAGGCAACCAAGGCGTCAGCGGAACTGGGTGAATTCCCGCCATCAATAACTGTTCGGCCTGCCGGTCCATCGTATGCTTCCGGTCGCGCCCCCGATTGGCATGGGGATGTGAGCAACGCCACGCGATTCCCGACCATTCGGGCGGCTGGCCCGGCCGCAACAGCCGGTAATAGAAATTGGACCGGTCGGAGGTCTGGAAATCGTAGACCCGGTCGAAGCGGTCGCGGCGCAGCATCCGGCGCAGCGCCAGCCAGCCCGGAACATCGAAGCCATGCGGTCGGCGATCGATCAGGACGTCGTCGAACAGCCCGGTCCGCGCCGCCAGCGCGCCGTAACGCGCAGTCGTCAGCAAGACGATATGGTCGCCAGCGTGATGCTGGCGAATTGCCGGCACTGGGGCGAGCGCCTGGACGAAGTCGCCGAGGGCGCCGAGCTTGATGACCAGGATACGGTGCCGGCGCGACGCGGTCTCCGGCGCAGTTCGCTGCGGCTGCAATCGGGCCAGATCGTCGAGATCGACATGTCGGGCCAGCTCCTCGAACGCGCGGAAAACCGCCGCGTGCCGGTCCAGATCGAGCGAGCCAATGGCGGCCTGCAGCGAGTTCGATTACCCGCTGCGCTGCCACTATTTTAGGGGTGCCGACGGACTCGGTGAGACACCGTTGGGCGAGGGCCTGCGCCGCCGGGGCGACGACGATCCGCTGACCGGAGCGGCGCAACGCGATGGGCTGACCCGCGAGATGAGCGAGACAGATCTCGCTGCCGAAATCCTGCAGCATCCAATGGATGTCGCAGATGATCCGATAGCGACGATCCTTTGCGTAGCGCGCTTCGTTCCACGCCAGGAATGCGTTGAGCGGGGTCGCCTCTGGAAAGGCGCCGGCGCTTAGTGAGAGCGGCGCGATCATCGTCACGGTAGGCATGTTAGCGCGCTCCACCTGATACTGCCGCCATGACTCTGTGGGCGCTCTTTCGCGCTGTGGCGCGATTGGGCATGGTGGAATTCCTGGGGCGCGTCGAAGAGCAGGATGTTCGAAACCGAAGCTCGCTGGCTATATGCTGCGCTCGACAGATATGCCCCCGAGCGGCTGTCGCCTTTGCTCAATTTGGGCAGCAGTACGGCGGCGTTCCGCGAACAGATCCAGCCCTGGACCGAGCAAAGCCTGTTCCGACCGCTGCGTGACCGCGGCGTCGAAATCGTGCATGTCGACACGCGTGACGATGCGGGGATCGACCTCCGCGCCGATCTGACCGATCCTGCCGACCTTCCCCAGCTGCTCGCGCTCAGGCCGCGGGCGCTCTTATGCTGCAATCTGTTGGAGCATGTGACCGGGCCGGATCGGCTCGCCCGTCACTGCCTCGACATCTTACCGAAATCAGGGCTCGTTTTTGTCACGGCGCCGTTCAGCTACCCTTACCATCGCGACCCGATCGATACGATGTACCGGCCGAACCCGGCCGAACTCGAGGCGTTATTCGCCGGCGCCCGTCTGCTCGACAGTGCAATCATCGGCGCCGGTATGTCCTATCGCGACGATGTCCGCCGACGCCCGTGGATCCTGTTGCGTCATGTCGCGCGTTTCCCGGCGCCGTTTGTTTCGCTCAAGAAATGGAAGCGCTCGATGGCGAAGCTCTATTGGCTGGGAGCCGAATATCGCATCACCTGCGCCGTGTTCGAGAAATTGTAATGGCTGCTGCCCAGCAGCTCGCTGATTGGCCGCGCCGATGGCGGACCGGCGCGGCCCCAACCTTGCGATCAAGCATTGTTCGCGCACCGGGCTGATCGTTACAATCGGCAGCATGCGCGTTCTCTATCACCTTTTACTCTCCCCCGCCGCCCGCAAAGTGCGCGTGGTGCTCAAAGAAAAGAACCTCGATTTTACCCTAAAGGCCGAAAAGATCTGGGAGCGACGGCCCGAGTTTCTGGCGCTGAACCCGGCCGGCGACGTCCCGGTACTGATCGAGCCTGACGGCACGGTCCTTGCCGATCCGTCGGCGATCATCGAATACCTCGACGAGGTGTATCGCGAGAAGATGCTGATCGGGATCAACCCGATCGACCGCGCCGAGGTGCGGCGCCTGACTGCGTGGTTCGACATCAAGATGAACCGCGAAGTCACCGAGAACCTGCTCGGCGAAAAGATGATGAAACGATATCGTGGCCAGGGGCAGCCGGATTCGCAGGCGATTCGCGCCGGTCACGCCAATTTGCCGCACCATCTCGACTATATCGGCTATTTGGTTGAGCGCCGCCGCTGGCTCGCCGGCGACCATTTCTCGATCGCCGACATCACTGCCGCGGCGCAGCTATCAAGCCTCGACTATATGGGCGATGTGCCTTGGGACGCTCACGAGCCGGCCAAGGAATGGTACGCGCGGATCAAGTCGCGCCCGAGCTTCCGCCCGATCCTGGCCGATCATGTACCAGGAGTCCCGCCGCCGACGCACTATGCTGATCTCGATTTCTGACCGCCGCGCGGGAGGACCATCGGAAGATTGGCATCCTGCGGGCAGGCGCCGAGCATGCCTAATGTTTGCGCGTTTGAAGCCGAGGGGAGCGGAGATGTCAGTTGCGGCTTTCTCCGGCGGCAAAGACCCCGGCGCCGCAGACCGCCGATTCAAGCGATGACGCGCACCTTGGCTCGGTCACATGATGCGAGTGCGTCTAGCGTTGCTGCCAGCCCTTCGGGAAGAGCGGTGCGGGCGCGAAATCCAAGTTCATCTGCCGCGAGGCGCGGATCACCGATTGAACTCTGCACCTCGCCGCCACGCGGCGGCTGGTGGTCGACAACGAGCTCAGTCCCACACAGCGCGGCGATCGTCTCCGCCAACTGGCGTATCGTCGTGCCCTTTCCGGTACAGATGTTATACACCGGGGCCCGAGGGTTTGCCGCCGGTAGCGCACGGCGCAGCGCCGAAACGGCATCGCCGATAAAGGTGAAATCGCGCACCTGTCCCCCGTCGCCATAGATCTCGACTGGCTTTCCTCGGCGCAGCCGATCGAGAAAGATCGCGATAACCCCGGAATAAGGCGAGCGTGGATCCTGACGCGGGCCGTACAGGTTGAAAAAACGCAGACCAATCGTGTGTAACCCGTGTGTTACACCCGCGGCGCGCGCGTGCAGTTCGCACGCCCGCTTATCGGCGCCGTAGGCGCTCAGCGGGATGGCGAAATGGTCTTCGCTGACCGGGGCGGTGTCACAGTCGCCATAAACCGCAGCTGTCGAGGCATAGACCACCGGAATTTCCCCGCGTGACCGCCTCGCCTCGGCAAAAATGTTGATTGTGCCGGAAAGATTGACTTGGTGGGTACGCAGCCATTCAAGGTTGCACTGTTCGACCGACGCGATCGCAGCCAGATGGAAACAGCCGTCAATGCCATCGAACGCATGTGCAACCACGTCGGGGTTGGCGACGTCGGCGTTAATAAAATCGACCGTGTGCGGAAGGCGGTCGCGATTTCCACTCGAGAGGTCATCAAGAACGCGAACGGCGTGCCCATCCTCAAGCAATGACACTACGAGATGCGAGCCTATGAACCCGGCGCCGCCGGTCACCAAATAACGAGCCATCTCGGAGCCCTGAATCAGTTGCGGATCAATTACGGGTCAGCTGGGCTGTCTGCGCTTCCCGACGACGGCCAAAGCCGGTCCGTCGCCCACAATGTCCTTCGGCTGCCGATCAAGACGCGCGTCAGCGCGAACGCCGACGGGCCCAGAGGGTTCCACCAAAGTTGTACGGCATGTTGCAAAAAGCCTCGATGCAAACAAAATCGACACCGCCTCACTCAGTGGTTTCTCACACGAGACAGTTATACCTAACGCTGTTTCAGTACGCTGGGAAGCAGAATCAGGGTTAATTTTAGATGACACCGGTTCGAAGCCCGTGAACCTTAAGATTTCGTGCGCGAACTGACTTGCTGCCGCCGGCCGATCCGAGGGACGCTTGGTCAATCGCAGTCTGACACAAAGAGCAGAGCTACCCGATGGCCGGACTGGTGATGCCGCTCAACGCGAGAGGTCCGATGCCGCGCCATTCCTTGTCTCTTGACCATCCTGCGGGGCAGAGCAGGATCGAACCGATCGCAACAACGTCGTCGAGGTCGGTGGTGCTGCGCGCGATTGTGTTGACCCGCCGCGCCGCGGGACGTGCGTTGGGCCAACTCTGGCATCGGGGACGCGCGCCCGGGCGCTGGACGCAATGCCGGCGCCGGTCGGCGGCAGTCCTTGTTTTCGCCGCTTGGACTCTCCTGGGCGCGGGCGGCGCCGCCTCGGCTACCTTGCGCTTCCGGGCCGACGAGTGGGTCACCGAATGTGGCGGCAGCCTCGGCAGCCCCGCAACCGACTGCTCGATCACGGTGCCGTTCTGGCAGACCGGAGACGACGGTAAGGGCTCGTTTGCCCTCGTCGTCATGCTCGAAACCGGAAATATCGGAATTGTCGGTCAGCCCACCCCAGTCAGAGCAGTGCTCCAAATCGACAGAAATCCGCCGATCGAGTGCCGGGCGACACGATACTGCATCTTTCCGACGGCCCAGTCCCTATCTGCCGTCAGAGAACTCGGGGTCGGCTCCTTGGTCCTGATCGATGTCTTTACGACACGAACGCACTTTTCCTTCAGTCTGACGCCGAAAGGCTATCAGGCCGGGGTGGCGCAAATTCGTGCCTGGGGTTATCGAATTTCCGGCGATTGATCGATCGGCAACGCTCGCGGACCGCCGGGAGTGCGAGATTGTCTTTTTTAACCGTGGAGCAACCTCAATACCGGCAACAGCAACGGCGTCCAGAGCAGAAGGGAAATGGCGAAAATGGCAAAGACCGCAGCCACTGGCGAGAGCCGATCTTCCGCTGTCCGATCGCCTCTGCCCGGAAGGTCCATTTATTTCGGAAGTATAAATATCGGCCATGACGAAACACCAAGCAGGACGATCTACGATCAGCACGGCCGAGAGATACGATCGTCAAAGCGTTCAGGCAACATAAAACGCTGATGATTTTATCTGTTTTTGGACGATATCGTCGAGGACTGGCCAGACGATCGCGCCTTATGGCGACGCGCCAGAATCGGTTACCGCAAACATAAAAAATTAGTGGACGAGTTTTTGACGGTTGACGGACAGCTGATTGCTGCACCGGCCGCCAGAATGGCGGCCGCTCGATGGAGGGGGTCACAGGGCCGCACCGGCCGCCGAGCGCGTTCGATCGCAGACGGAGGGATCGGTGAACAGCGATGCCGTTTCCGAAATTCCTGTCTCCGAGGAGGGCCGCCAATGGATTGCTCCGGTGCTTGCCGAACTATCGGATGACGAGACCATCCCTCGGGTCAGCCGGCTCACTGCGCTGATTGTGATGACCGCGTTGTCACTTGGAACTTGGGTCGCGATCTGGGCTGCTGTTGCCTCGCTCTGCCGGGGCTGAGCGGAAGCGACGACCGGCTCCCGCGGTTCGACCGCCTGGTTGGGCGGTCAGCGTAGGGCGGCGGCGATCCGATCTGCACGGGTCCGCTCGATGCTGAGCCGCTCGGCCACGCGCCGGCTCGCTTTGCCGTCGCCATAGGGGTTGGAGACCCTGCTCATGCGGCGGTAGGCCTCGGGATCGTCGAGTAGCGCACTCATCGCCTCGAACAACAGCCGCTCGTCGGTGCCGACGAGCTTGGCGAGACCTTGCTCCATCGCCTCGGGCCGCTCGGTCGCCTCGCGCGTCACCAGCACCGGCTTGCCAAACGACGGCGCTTCCTCCTGAATCCCCCCGAATCGGTGACGACGAAGTGGCACCGCTTCAATAGATGAACCAGTTCGGGATAGTCGACCGGCGCGACCAGCAGAATGTTCTCGTGCCGGCGCATTGGCTCCGTCGCGCTCTGCACGTTCGGGTTCGGATGCACCGGAAAGACGATGCCGACATCGGGCCGCTCTGAAATCCGCGCCATCGCGGACGCGATCCGTTCGAGCCCGCCGTCAAAATTCTCCCGGCGATGCCCGGTCATCAAGATGATCCGCTTGTCCGCGAAGCGTCCGCCCACTAGCGAGCTGGCCCGAGCGCATAGTTCGGGCCGGGCCTCGATCATGTCCGAGACCCACAGCAGGGCATCGATCCCGGTATTTCCGGTCACCAGAATGCGCTCCCCCGCTATCCCCTCGCGCAGCAGATGGTCGCGGGCTCGCACCGTCGGAGCAAAATGCAGATCGGCGATGCGGGCGACGAGCCGGCGGTTCACCTCCTCCGGCCACGGCGCATAGATGTCGCCGGTGCGCAGGCCGGCTTCGACATGCGCCACCGGGATCTTGTGATAAAAGGCGGCGAGCGCGCCGGCGAAGGTCGACGTTGTGTCGCCCTGCACGATGACCCGCTCGGGGCGCCAGCGATCGAGCACCCCGGCGACCCCCGACAGGACCGCCCCGGTCAGGTAGGCGAGATCCTGGTCCGGGCGCATGACGTCGAGGTTCCAATCCGGCTGCAGCTCGAACAGCTCGAGAAACTGCGCCAGCATCTCGCGATGCTGTCCGGTGACGCAGATCTTGCATTCGAATTCGGGCCGCGCTGACAATTCGCGGATCACCGGCGCGAGCTTGATCGCTTCGGGTCGGGTGCCGAAGACGAACAGGATCCGCATCCCCCGCTCAGCCCGAGCCGTGGGTCAGGCCGGTCGCATCGATAACGACGCGGCGGAGCAGCTCCTCCTGCGGGATCCTGCGGAATGGCGAATGCGCGACCAGAATCGCGACGATATCGGCTTGGCGAACCGCCGCGATCGTTTCGCACAGCGCGACATTCGAGAATTCCGCCAGCTCCCGGGGCAGCGCGCGCAAATTCGGATCGGCCACCAGGATGCGTTCGGGCCCGCCGCGCGCCAGTTGCGCCACGATCGCGACTGCCGGGCTCTCGCGCAGATCGTCGACATCGGGCTTGTAGGTCAGCCCGAGACACGCCACGACCGGATGCTTGAAGCGCTCGGCCCGTTCGCGGATCTGCGCTGCGACAAACCCCGGCTTGGCGTCATTGACCTCGCGGGCGGTGCGGATCAGCCGCGACCGCTCCGGCGCGGAGGAGATGATGAACCATGGATCGACCGCGATGCAGTGCCCGCCCACCCCCGCGCCCGGCTGTAATATCGCCACGCGCGGGTGGCGATTGGCCAGCTCGATGACCTGCCACACATTGAGCCCGAGTTGATCGCAGATCAGCGACAATTCATTGGCAAAGGCGATGTTGACGTCCCGATACGCGTTCTCGACCAGCTTGACCAGCTCCGCCGTCGGCGCGTTGGTGCGGAACGGCTTTCCCTGCAAGAATACCCGGTACACCGCCTCGGCATGCTCGGCGCAGGCCTCTGTCATCCCGCCGATGATGCGGTCGTTCTCGATCAGCTCTCGGACCATGCGCCCGGGCAACACTCGCTCCGGGCAATGCGCGACGTGCACGTCGAGCGGCTCGGTATGATGCGCCGGCGGAAAGCGCAAATCGGCCCGCAGCCCCGCAAGGCGCTTTGCCAGCCGCGCCGTGGTGCCCACCGGCGAGGTTGATTCGAGGATCACGACATTGCCCGAGGCGAGCAGCGGGGCAATCGCATCCGCCGCCGCGTCGACATAGCCGAGGTTGGGCGAGCGGTCGTCGTTGAACGGGGTCGGAACCGCGATCACGAACGCATCCGCCGGCTCCGGCCGGGCGGTGGCGCGCAGCTTGCCAAGGGTGGTCGCGGCGCGCAGCAGCATATCGAGATCGGGCTCAGGGAAATAAGGTTGTCCGGCATTGACGGCGGCGACCACGCAGGGATTGATGTCGACCCCGACCACCTCGATCCCGCGGCTGGCCAAGGTTGCCGCGGTCGGCAGGCCGATATAGCCCAGGCCGACGACACAGACAGTCTTGACCGGGTACTCCATGCTGGGCACGCCTAAATCTAATCCGCGGTTCGGCCCGCACTATCGCACCCGGCGATTTGCGGCAAAGCCATCAATACCAGACAGGCAGCATTATGGCAAGTGTAGGTCACTGCTGATTGTCGTTAACGAGGCACGACAACATCCCTCGAATTAATTGACCAGCAGTGCGCAACCTTTCACAAAAGTAAACGCGCTCCCGCGCAACTTGAACTCGGGCATTCGCCATTCTCCCTGAGCAGTGATTTTCACTTGGCCCGGCCGCGGCTGCGGCGTAGCCTGCCGGGCATCGCATGAAAGGAGCACTCCATGGTCGACAAAGCCGACGCTCCGGTGATCGAAGAGCATTTGTTCGCCGATGACGGCCGCGTCCCCAACAATCCGCGTTTGCCCCTGATCGTCTATCGCGGCGCGCTCGACACCGGCCCTGGCGCCGCCGCCGCCTGCGAGGCGCGCTTCGCCGGCAATGGCTGGAGCGGGGGATGGCGTGCCGGAATTTACGCTTACCACCACTATCACAGTACCGCGCATGAAGTCTTGGGCATCGTCGCCGGCTCGGCTCGGGTGCGGCTCGGCGGTGAGGATGGCGGGATCGTCGAAGTGCATGCCGGCGACGTCGTCGTGATCCCCGCCGGGGTCGCTCATAAGAGCGAGAGTGCCAGCCCCGACCTGCTCGTCGTCGGCGCCTATCCGGGTGGTCATGGCCCCGACATGCGCTCGCCCGGGGCGGCCGAGCGCGAGCGGGCGCTGGCCAACATCGCCGCGGTTCCGCTGCCGACGACCGACCCGGTCTGCGGCAAATCTGGGCCGCTGCTCGAGCGCTGGGTAGCCGCCGCCCGGCACTGACCCTACAGGCAGCTCCCGGTATAGACGACATCGCCGCCATTGCCGAAATAGGCCGGAGCGGAGGGCGCGACTGCGGGAACGACGGATCCCGGGGTCCCGGCCAGAGCGGTTGACTGCGGCGGGACAACCAGGCTGCGCTGGTAGACGACGTAACCGCCGCGGCACATACCTTGCGCGCCCAGAGTTTGCGCCAGCCAGACGCGGCGGATCCGTTCGGCCGCGCCGTCGCTGTTCGGGGTCATGACCGTGTTGGTGCCGGCGCTGTAGGTGAAGCTGCCGTTGGCACCGGCCGAAAAGCTCTGCACTCGGACCTTGTCGTTGTCGATGCAGCCGCCCAGCGAAACGAGCGAGACGAAAGAAACAAGACAGGCGAGGGCTGGCACACGCATCGGGCGGGTTCCCTGATCAGCTTTGTCCCTCTCTTCCCTCATTCCCGGCGCCGAAGCAAGCCGTGCCCGCGACGGCGCGTTGCGGCGGGGACGGTTTGCCGGATAGGCTATGACCCGCAAGACAGCGACCCGCGACGTCGCGAGGAGAGCGATCGATGAGCTACAGGGATCTGGTGGTGGTGCTCGATTCGGCGGCCGACACACCCGGGCGCATCACCTTAGCCGCGGCACTGGCCGAGCGCTTTGCGGCGCATCTGATCGGGCTTTACCCGATTCCTAACATCGAACTCCCGATACGCGCCGGTTATCCTGACCTGGCGGTCCTCGAACCGGTCTATCGCGAGTGGCGCGAGCGGGCGTTGAAGCAGGCCGAGGAGCTGCGCCAGGCGTTTGAACATGCGGCCCAGCTGCATGGACTATCGACCGAGTGGCGTGCGGTTGCCGAGGGTGAAGAAGCCGATCCGGCTCTGCATGCGCGCTATAGCGATTTGACGATTCTCGGCCAACGCGATCCCGACAGTGACGAAATGGCGCTGATCCGCCCGCGCCCGGAGCGGGTGACGCTGGCTTCCGGCCGGCCGATCCTGGTCGTACCCTATGCCGGCCATTTCGAAGTGATCGGAAAATGCGTGCTGGTCGCGTGGGATGCGAGCCGGGAGGCGGCCCGCGCGGTCGCCGACGCGATGCCGCTGTTGGCGGCGGCCGATGCCGTGACCGTGCTGGCGGTCGACCCGCAGCCGGGACCGGACGGGCACGGTGAGGTCCCCGGCGCCGACATCGCGCTGCATCTCGCCCGCCACGACGTCAAGGCGCAGATCGAGCGCACCGTCTCCGCCGGCGTCCCAATCGGCGAGCTGCTGTTGTCGCGCGCCGCAGATCTCGGCGCCGATCTGTTGGTGATGGGCGCCTACGGCCATTCGCGCGTCCGCGAGTTGCTGCTCGGCGGCGCCACCCGCTCGATCCTCGCCAGCATGACCATCCCGGTGCTGATGTCGCATTGAAGACGGGACGGATGTCGGAATTCGGCCCCACCCTGTAATTCGAGGCTCTCGGCGTCAGGAGCGGGTCCCGCTTTTCGCCGGGACGACGCCATCCTTCGGAATTTACTCCGCGGCCTGCGGCATTTGCTTGATGTCGGTCGAATAGCGCAGGTGCACCGGGGCGTCGGCTTCGAACGGGTCGGTCAGGCCGAGTTCCTTGCCGTATTCGCGCATCGCCGGCATGACTTCCTGGCCGAGGAGGCGGATGCAAGTCCGCGCATCTTCGTTGCTGACGTTGCCGTCATTGCCCCACAAGCCATAGATGCTGGGCCGGGTCTCTTCGAGCACGCGCCGCAGTTTCGGGATGACCGTTTTGGGCGTGCCATAGATGACCCGCCCGTCAGCGACCTGCTTTTCGAAGGTGGGCCGGCCGCGCGGGCTCTCCGCTCGTCCGACCGCAAACTCGACAAAATTCCGCCGAAACTCGGGCGAGAAATAGCCCGCCGGGTTCGACCATACCGGATGGGCGAGGCCGGTGAATTCGCCCTGCATCCACAGGAACTGGCGGGCATTCTTCTCCGCCTTTTCTTCGCTGTCCGAGACGTGGACTTGTTGCAGATAGCCGCGGTTCTGCGGTCCCGCCTCGTAACCGACTTCGCGCGCGACCTCGTCATAGAGCTTCCAGATATTCTTGGTCGCCTCGATCGAGGTGTTGAGCGCGATATAGGGATAGCGCTGCTTAGCCGCCCAGATGATCGTCTCCTTGCTCAGCACGCCCGGGATCCACACCCGCGGATAGGGCTTCTGCAACGGCACCGCCCACGGGTTGACGACGCGGTGCTGATAGTGGGTGCCCTCCCAGCGAAACGGTCCTTGCCGGGTCCAGGCGGCGACGACCAGGTCGTGCGCCTCCTCGAAGCGCTCGCGGTTGTAGGCGGGGCTGACGCCGTTAGCGAGCTGCTCCTGGCCGCCGCCGCGCACAAAACCCGAGACCAGCCGCCCTCTGCGAGATCATGTCGATCATCGCCAATTCTTCGGCAAGCCGCACCGGGTTTTCGGCCAAAGGCAGCGGGTTGCCGAGCAGCACGATCTTCGCCTTCTTGGTCACAGCGGCGAGGATCGCGGCGAAGATGTTGCACTTGGCCTGCATGCAGAACGGCGCATTGTGGTGCTCGTTCAACATGAAGCCTTCGACGCCCATTTCCTCGGCGTAAATATATTGCTCAAGGTATTCATTGTAGAGCCGGCTGCCAGCAACCGGATCGTAATATTTATTCGAGAACATCAGAGCGGTGGCGCCGAATTCGAGGCCGATATCGGCCGGATAGGCGGACATGGGCTGCTCGGTGAAATACATCACATGCATGGCTTCCTCCTGTTCCTCTCGCCCCGCGCCGTGCGAACGCGACGCAGGCGTCCCTCAATTCTCGGCAATAAAACTGCTGACGAGCCGCGCCAGCGCTTCGGGCTGCTCCATGTCGACGCAATGCCCCGATGCGCGCACGATTTCGAACCGCGCCTTGGGCAAGGCCGCCGCATAGAGTTCGCCGGCGCTCCGCGGCACGATCTTGTCGTCGTCGCCCCAAACGACCAATGCCGGCGCCCTCACCCCGCCCAACAGATGCGGCAGGGTCTGGCTGTACATGTACGGCTTCCAGGCGATCCGAAAGCACATCTCGCGGCATATGTCCCAATCGACCAGCTGGTCGGTCGACACGTCGCCGTAGATGCGAGCAAACGCCGCCTGATCGTGAAACCCGGCCTGGGCATAGTCGAGATAGCTGACGATTGCCTGGTCGAGGATGTCGCCCTCGGGCGGTTTCACCCCCATCGCACCGACCAGAACCAGGCGGTGCAGCGCGGTCGGCGCCATCGTCGCCATCTCGGCCGCGATCCAGCCGCCAAAGCCGAGCCCGACCAGCGAGGCCCGTTCGATCCCAAGATCGGACAACAGCCATTGATAGATCACGGCGACGTCGCGCACGCTGCGCAGCCATTGCGGCCGTTCGGATTTGCCGTAACCCGGGTGGTGCGGAACGATCACGTCGAACCGGCTCGCCAGCGCGTCGTAAAACTCGAGCTGATCGGGACTGCCGATATCGTGATGCAACACCACAACCGGGCGGCCGCTGCCGGCGCGCGCGAGGTGCAGCTTGCCTCCGGCCACCTCGACCTCACTGCGGGTCCAGTTCGTGCCCATCGCCATCGCCACTCCTCTCCCGATAGCCCGTATCCTAGCGTAGCGCCGCGCCGGCCGAACCCGCAACCGAGCGTTTGATCATTGCAGGGTTGCGTAATAGTAAGCCTATGAGATCATAAGTACGCTCACTTGCTTAGCTGCATCGTCTTTACCGACCCGAGAGGCAATTCCGCCAGGCTTGAGCGCCCCACCCAACGGAGAAAATCATGCTGGTTGTTACCACCGAAAATATCGCCGGCCACCAGGTAACGGAGATTAAGGGCCAATGCTTTGGAGTCGTTGTCAGGAGCCGCGGCCTCGGTGGCAACATCATGGCCGGGTTGCGCTCGATCGTCGGCGGCGAGATCAACGAATATACCTTGCTGCTCGAAGAGGCGCGGCGTCATGCGATCGACCGCTTGGTTGAAAACGCCACGGTGATGGGCGCCAACGCGATCCTGATGATGCGCTTCGATTCCGCCGAGATCGGTCAGACAATGAGCGAGATCGTCGCCTATGGGACGGCGGCGGTCGTCGAGCCCCTGCCCGGATGATCCCGCGGGTGCTGCGCGCGGCTCTGCTCGTCGTCGGCGTTGCTCTGCTCGACCGGCGCGGCGGCGTTCGCGCATGCCGGCTGCGGCCTCGGCGTCAGCCTGCGCCTCGCTCTCCCTGGCCTCTTGCTGGTCGTCGCGATCCTGTTCGAGCGCTGGCGCTACAAACGCGTGGCCGGTAGCCACCCGGGTCCGGAGTGGGTCGCGACCGACGAGCGCTTTGTCGACCCCGAAAGCGGCAAAGCTCATCACCGTATACTACCGTCCCTCGACCGGCGAGCGTCGTTACGTCGCCGTCTGAGGCGCCTGCCTCACCGGGTTCACCGGCTTCGCTATTTGACAAAGATGTCCCCGGTCATTCCGGCCCAGTCGTGATCGGCGCAGCGCATATTATAGCGCCCCGGCCGCTTTGCGACAAAATACAGATCCTTCGTGCCTCCGGGCTGCAGCACCAATTCCGTATGCTCCCGATTCAGCGCCTCGGGGTTACGCATTTTGACCGTCTTGAAAAAATCCGGCGCGGTCAGCTCGTGCAGCTCCTGTCCCCGGTTCACCACGTGCAGCCGATAGGCGACGCCGCGGCGAAACACTAGATGATCAGGCTGAAAGCGATATTCGACGGTCACGACGGTGACCAGCCGGGCCTTAGCCCAGTCGGCGGCCTCCGCCGGCGCCGCCCCAATCCAGGCGAGCCCGGCGACAATCGCCATCGGTAAGATCCACTGTCGCTCTCGTCGCATGCGGCGGCCTTTTGTCAGTTCAACATTCCGCTGGCAATGGACGACCGCCTCGACCCGGCGCGGACGCCGAAATATGATCGCTCATACCAGTTGGTGGAGGGCCTGTTTTGGTCCATCGGCCTCCCCGAGCCGAGCGACGACCCCAAAATCACTGCGATGTTCGCCGCATCGGCTGAGGACGACCGCCTTGGCGTTCCGATGCGGCGCGACGGCGACCGGCTCGATTACGCCTATCCGGTGGCGATCGTCGCCGCGCAGTGGAACTGACTCTTAATCAACGGGTCCAAGGTTCGAGTCCTTGTGCACCCACACGCCGGAGCAATGGGTTGCGTGCCAGGGCGAGGCGAGCGGAACGGGAACTGCCCGACTTTTTTCCGACCAAAAAAGTTGTACGTCCTTCCCGGCACGTTCATGGCGAGCCATGCATCAGCCGTCGCCTAACATCTGAGTCCCGCTGCACCCACCATTCGTCCTCACAGATGAGAAACGCGGCAACCGGCAACCGCAGCGCGTATGTCATCGACCGCACACTCAGGCGGCCGTGGCCAGCGCGGGAAGGAACAGCTGCCCACGCAGTCAAGGATGGCTGGGACGTCCGAGGGATCAATGTGAACCCGCATTCCTCGGATGAACTCCCGATTTGGAGCGAACTGGCGGTGATTTTGGGTTAGGATTTATGCCCTTATGAGGGATTGACCGGGGCGGCTATGGGGGACCCGAGGGTGAAGCGGATAAGGGCGCTCTGAGGCTGGATTTCGACCGCCGTCTGCTGCTGCAATTTCGCGGCTCCACGATCACCTCCGATGCCGGGTTGCTGGCTTACCGCGAGCTGGATGACACGCTTGACCTGACCGACACCGGTGCTGATAGGCTGGCTGATGCGCGGACCGGCAAGAACGGCCGGCACCGACTGGTCGGCATGCTGCGGCAATCGGTGTTCGGGCGGCTGGCCGGCTACGAGGATGTGAACGACGCCGAGCGGCTGTGCCGCGACCCGGCGATGCGCTGGGTGGTCGGCAACCGGGCGATCACCGGCTTTGCCGCGTCGGCCAGCCAGATGGGCCGGTTCGAGACCAAATGGCTGCCGACCGGAGAACCTTGCTGCGCTCGTCGACCTTCCCGGCCAGTGGATCGACAGGGTAAACCAGGGCGACCGCCGAAGAGGATCGTGCTCGACATGGATTTGAGCGTGAGCCCGACCTATGGCGAGCAGGAAGGCAGTGCTTACAACGGCCACTTTGCCTGTACCTGTTACCATCCGCTGTTCGTGTTCAACCAACTCGGGGATGTTGAGCGCTGCGCTCTGCGGCCGGGCAATGTTCACAGTGCCGACGGTTGGCGCGCGGTATTGGAGCCGGTGGTCGCGCGCTACCGGGGCACCGTGAAGCGGCTCTATTTTCGGGGCGACGCGGCTTTCGCCAATCCCGAGATGTATGAATTCCTCGAGGCCGAGGGCATCGGCTACACGATCCGGCTCCCGGCCAACCGGGTCTTGCAGGACAGGATCGGGTACTTGCTCAAGCGTCCGGTCGGGCGACCGCCGCACGAGGTGCGCCGCTACTACGCTAGCTTCACCTATAGGGCGCAGAGTTGGAGCAAGCCGCGTCGCGTCGTGGCGAAGGTCGAATGGCACCCGGGCGAGTTGTACCCGCGCGTCGGTTTCATCATCACCAACCTGGCGCGTCCGGCCGAGCGCGTCGTCGCCTTCTACAACCAGCGCGGCACGGCGGAGCAGTGGATAAAGGAAGGCAAGGGTGCGATCAAATGGACGCGGCTGTCATGCCGCACCTTCGCCGCTAATGCCGTCCGCCTCCAGCTCCACGTCCTCGCGTATAACCTTGGCAATTTCATGCGCACGCTGGCGATGCCGGAGACGGCACAGCCGTGGTCGCTGACCAGCCTGCGCGAGAAGCTGATCAAGATCGGCGCCAAGGTCGTCAGCCACGGCCGCTATGTCACCTTCCAGCTGGCCGAGGTCGCGGTGCCGCGACAGATGTTTGCCGACATTCTGTCGCTGATCGCCCGGCTGCGGGCGCCACCCGCACCGGCATGACCAGCGCTGGGCGGACAGGCACCGGGTACATCAGAGGGAGAGGTATGCCGTGGGACAAGCAAATCGGGCGCGTTTCAGCGTCGGAGTGCGTCAGCCGGAGACCTCGATCGCCCTTGGCTCGCGACAACGGCGAATTGCCGTTGCCCAAGCCTGTGAGAAGCGCGATCCTGGCCGCGAAACCGCCGGAATCTGGCGAATGTCTTTTAAGGGCAACGGGCTCGGCAGAAGACTGATAAAATCGCCCAACGTTTCAGCGAGATAGTGGATGAAACAGTACCTATTGGCCGGGACCTCGGCGCTGGCGTTGCTGGTGGGCGCCGCCGGCGCGGATGCCACGTAAACGATGTCGGGCCGAAGGTGATCCGTCCGGGACGGCCGGGAGACATACGGCTGTTACAGGCGATCGAGAAGGCCGCGCGCACGCGATACGCCTCCGCTGGCATGCTCTCGTTTGCCGCAGAGACACCGCCGATCGCAACAGACCGGCTCGCTGAAGGTGATGTAATCGTAGCAGAAGCAGATGGACATCCGGTCGGTTTCGTTCTTGTGAGCCCGATGGACGGTATGTTGTACATCGCGAACATATCGGTCGATCCCGCCGTTTCAGGGCAAGGCTTCGGTCCGGCTCTGATCGCGGCGGCGGACGAGCGGGCGGCGGGCGAGGGCCTCTCGGCCCTCGCGCTGACGACCTTCAGAGTACCCCGATGGAATGCGCCGTGGTTTCGCCGCCTCGGGTTTCGCCCGATGCCGCGGGATCAGATAGGGCCGTCTATGCGGGCGGTTCTGGAACGCCATCGGCAATTTCTGGATATGAGAACACGGGTGACGCTATGGCGCCCGATCGCCTCATGCGGCGCTCCGGCCGCAAAGCGCAGTTCTTGAAGTCTGACGCCTGATACCATCGATCGATACGCGAGGGCGGGAACGATGAGGGATTGATGCTGGCTATCCCCAGTGAAACCTCTTTAAGACGTCGACGAGATCCTGGCGCCACCGCAGCTCGGTTGCCGCGATGTCGGCCTTGCAGGCGGCAACGGCAGCGTCAGCTGCTTTCTGCTGCGCGGCTGAGCAAGGCGCGCGCCAGTCGCAAACGCTGCCGCACTGCGGGATTTCACCGCCGTAAATACCCGTAGCGTTGCCGCCAGACGCGCAAGTGAGTGAGGCGATCAGAGTGGCGGCGAAGATCCTCATGGGCAGCGAACAGGCGCTGCTATGCGCATCCTTGGTCCTCCTTCTCCGCGCCGAGTAGCCGTTGCCTTCGGGGGCGAGGCGCTTTTGAACGGCGAGCGCGGCTTGCGCGCGGTGTTCGGAGCGAGCTATGCGCTTGCGGCCGTCTCAGCGGCCGGCTGCCATGTCGAGCAGCTCGGCCTGCGGCGAGAGTGGGACGCAATGACGGCTGCAGCTCAAGACCGGACCGGAGGGCAGCGTAAACGACATGTTCGGCGGCGGAGAATAGCCGGCGGTATAATCAGGGAAGACTGGCGGTGCCGGAGGGGGTGCGTCCTCGGCGATCGCGCGGAGCGCCTCGAGCTGTGCCGGAGTCAACGGCCCGCAGCCGGCGAACAGTACGCCGACAGCCAGTAGAACAGCGGCAAGTGCGATTTTCATACGCGGTCCTTCTTTCGGCGGCGGCGTTGCCCTTGCCTTCGGCGGCGAGGCGCTTTTGAGGCTTAGCGCCGCCTGCGCCCGGAGGCGTACGACATCGAGCGACAAAATCTCGTCAACGCTTTTTGGACTATGCCCGGTCACCATGGCGATCAGCGGCACAGGACGACTGGTTATAGTCCATCTACCCTTGGTAATCCTCGCCGTGCCATCGCCGCCTCGACGTGTCAGTAGCGCGCCATATAGTGGTGTCACGCATTTTCTTGGAGGTCGGCATGAAATTCGGGCTTTTTGGCGGGGCGCGGGCCAAGGGCGGGCCGGCCGGCGACAGCTCCGCGTATCACGATTTTGTCAATTATGTCGTCGAGGCCGAGAAACTTGGCTTTTCGAGCGTCTTTCTGGTCGAGCACCATTTCACCGGCTTTGGCCAAGTCTCGGCGTCGATGAGCATGCTCGCCTATCTGGCAGCGCGCACCGAGCGCATCCGGCTCGGCACCGCGGTCGTCGTTTTGCCGTGGCACAACCCGATCCTGGTCGCCGAGCAGGCGGCGACGCTCGATCTGCTATCGAACGGCCGGCTCGATTTCGGCGTCGGCAAAGGCTATCGCAGCTACGAATTCTCCGGCTTCTGCATCGCGCCAGAGGAGGCGACCGAACGTTTCGACGAGGCGATGGAGGTAATCCGCAAGGCGTGGACCTCGCCCGGCCGGTTCTCCTATCACGGCAAGCGCTGGCGCTTCGACGATGTCGTCGTCGAACCGAGCCCGATCCAGCAGCCGCACCCCCCTTTTTGGCTCGGCGCCGGCAGTGCCGAGTTGATCCGCCGCGCCGCGCGCGAGGGCTACAATCTGCTGCTCGACCAGATTGCTCCGACCGATCTGATCATCGATCGCGTCGCCACCTTCCGCCAGGAATGCGAACGGGTCGGCCGGCGCTGGGACCCGATGTCGGTCGGCGTCACCCGTGGCCTGCAGATCGTTCACAATGAAGAAGAACGCCGGCGTGCGATCGTCACCCGCCGGCAGGTGCTGAAGAATATCGGCGACCTCGCCCGCGGCCCAGGTGCTGATTACTATGCCCAAATCAAAGAAGACGAGGCTTCGTTCGTGCTCGATGACGCGCCGTTGCTCGGCACCCCCGAAGAAATCATCGCGCAACTGAAGCGGCTCGAAGCGGGCGGCGTCGAGAATGTACTGTTCGCCGCCCCCGGGGCCTCGGTTGCCGGCCTGCGCACCTTCGCCGAGCAGATCATGCCGGCCTTCGCCGACTCGCCATTGTCCCTCGCTCAGGTTTAAATTCACCAAGAAGCACAGAGGGCACAGAGGGCAAGTGGACACCATCGCGCCCCGCGATCCGTTGACCGAACAAGTCATAGGGTTGGCGATCGCCCTTCACCGCGAACTCGGACCCGGACTTCTCGAGTTGGCATATGAAGAATGTCTCTGTCATGAGCTCAAGGAGAAGGGGATTGCTTTCGCGCGGCAGGTTCCGCTCGCGGTTAATTACAAAGGCGTTCGGCTTGATTGTGGCTACCGCATCGATATTGTTGTCAATAGAAAGCTATTGTTAGAAATAAAAGCCGTTGACAGATTGCTGCCGATCTATGAGGCGCAGATACTGACTTATTTGCGGCTAAGCCGCATAAGAGTAGGCCTTTTGATTAATTTCAATAACGTCGTCCTCAAGGACGGTATCCGTAGAATTGTTCTTTGATTCCTCTGTGCTCTCTGTGTCTCTGTGGTGAAATTTTGGAAGGGGAGGGAACGATGGAAGAGCGCAATGCTATCGTCACCGGCGGTCTGCGCGGCCTTGGCCGGGCGATGGCGTTGGGCCTCGCACGTGAAGGGCACCGGGTCCTCGCGGTCGGGCATATCGAAACCGATGTAGCCGAAATCGAGCGAGAGATTGCCAGGACGCCGTTGGCCGACCGCATCCGAGCGCTGGTCGCCGACCTGCGTCGAGCCGGTGAATGCGATCGGATCGTCGCCGCCGCGGAAGCTCAATTCGGCCAAGTCGACATTCTGGTCAACAATGCCGGGCTGACCTTTACCTATATCGACCCGCCGCGCTTCCGGCGGCCGACGATCCAAAGGTTCTGGGAGGTCGGCGACGAGATCATCGAGAACGTGATCGCCACCAACTATCTCGCCGGCGATCGGCTGGCGCGGCGAGTAGCCCCCGGCATGGTGAAGCGAGGCTGGGGCCGCATCGTCAATGTGACGACCAAGCTCGACACGATGAACCGCGCCGGGACGCATCCGTATGGCGCCTCGAAGGCAGCGCTCGAAATGGCGACCGAGGTGTGGGCCAAGGAGACCGAGGGCACTGGTCTGACCGTCAACATCGTCAATCCCGGCGCCGGAGCCAATACCCCGGGCATGGCCGAAGAGATGCGCGCGATGAGCCGCGACGGCCGCGCCGCCCGTCTCGTCGAGCCCGACGAGATGGTGCCGCCCCTGCTCTACGTCGTCTCCCGCGAAGCCGACGAGGTCAACGGCTGTCGCTTCGACGCTAATCTCTGGGATCCGTCATTGCCGCTGGCGGAAGCAGCCCGCCATGCCGGCCGCCCCGCCGGTTTCGAAATGCACCCACAACCCGGCTAACACCCGATCGGAAATCGCCTCCTATGCCGCTTTGGCTGGGCTTGACCCGGCCATCCACGCCTGTCAGCCGCTTGAAATCATGAAGCGGACGCGTGGATCACGTCCGCGCACGGCGCTTCACAAAATTGCTGAAGGAAGAGAAATAAGCGGGGACGTGCACAAATTCGGGCGGTACGCGAGTACCAGCGCGATGTGACGACGGTGTCTCGGCCTTCGGCAAACCCTCGCTCCTTTTCCTCTCGGGCGAAGCTCTATAGTGTCGCGGCGAAAGGCCAGAGGGAACTGTTTGGTGGAGCAACGCAATCTTGGTAAATCCGGGCTTCGCGTGTCGGTGGTCGGGCTCGGCTGCAACAATTTTGGCGGGCGCATCGATCTCGAGGCCACGCGTCGGGTCGTGCACAAGGCGCTTGATCTCGGCATCACCTTTTTCGACGAAGCCGACACCTATGGCGACCCGCGCGGCAGTTCCGAGACCTGCCTCGGCCAGATCCTCGGCGACCGCCGCAAGGACATCGTGCTGGCGACCAAATTCGCCCGGCCGATGGATGGCTCGGGCCGGTTCGAGGGCGCCTCGCGCCATTACATTATGGCCGAGGTCGAGGCCAGCCTGCGGCGGCTGCGGACCGACTGGATCGATCTCTACCAGCAGCACCAGCCAGACCCGTTGACCCCGATCGAGGAGACTTTGCGCGCCCTCGACGATCTCGTGCGCCAGGGAAAGGTCCGCTACATCGGCTGCTCTACCCTGCCGGGGTGGCAGGTGGTGGAGGCGCAGTGGACCGCAAAGCATCTCGGGCTGCACCATTTCGTCTCGTGCCAGGAAGAATACAGCCTGCTCGCCCGCGATCTCGACCGCGAGATGATGGCGATGCTGGAGTCCTATGGGCTCGGGCTGATCCCGTTCCGCCCGCTGGCGAACGGATTGCTGACCGGCAAATATAAGCGCGGCGCGCCACTACCGCGGGGAGCGCGCCTCAGCTCTGAGTCAAGGGCGGCGGAACGCTATCTGACCGAGGCGAACTGGGCGCTCGCCGAGCGCCTCGAAGGCTTCGCGGCCGAGCGCGGCCATACACTGCTCGAACTCGCGTTAAGCTGGCTGTTGCAGCGTCCGGCGGTCGCCAGCGTCATCGCCGGGGCGACGACCCCCGAACAGGTCGAGCAGAATGTGCATGCCGCCGGCTGGGCATTGTCCCCGGAGGACATGCGAGAGGTCGACCGGCTGACGCGATAATTCACAACCCGAAGGGAAGGAGACTGGGTATGGAAGTTCGACTGGACGGAAAGAGCGCGATCGTCACCGGTGGCAGCAAGGGGCTGGGTCTGGCGATAGCCAAGGAATTCGCCGCCTCGGGCGCCGATGTCGCGATCCTTGCACGCGACCCGGCAACCTTGGCCGATGCGAAGGGCCAGATTCAGCGGGGTGCAAAAGGCAAGGTCGCGGCGATCAGTTGCGACGTGTCGAAAATGGCCCCGATCAAAGCCGCCTATGACCAAGTCATGTCCGAATTCGGCAAGGTCGACATCTTCGTCAACAACGCCGGCCAGTCGACCCGCGGCCCGTCCGAGACGTTGACCGACGAGCAGTGGCAGGCCGATCTCGACCTCAAATTGTTTGCCCAGATCCGCTTTTGCCGTCTGCTCTTTCCGCAGATGAAGCAGCGCAAATGGGGCCGAATCATTAGCGTCCTCAACATCGGCGCCAAGGCGCCCGGACCAGATAGCGCGCCGACTTCGGTCAGCCGCGCCGCCCAGATGGCCTTCACCAAGGCGCTGTCGATGGAGGGCGCGCCCCACAATGTGCTGGTCAACTCGCTGCATGTCGGCGTCATCGTCAGCGACCAGATCGTGCGCCGCCACCAGCGCGAAGGCGCCAACGTCTCGCTGGAGGACTTCATCGCGCAGGCAGGCCGTGGGGTGCCGATGGGCCGGATGGGCCGCGCCGAGGAATTCGCCAACGTCGCCTGCTTCCTCGCTTCCGACGCTGCCTCCTATGTCACAGGCTGCGCCATCAACGTCGACGGCGGCCGCTCTCCGGTGGTGTGACCAGCTGATAATTGTGACGTGCGGCGCGAGCGGCCGAACGGTCGGCTCGCGCCGACGGCGCATTAAGACATCAGCACCAGCGCCGGCGCGATTGGAAGGCGCGCCATGAACAAATCTGCCGCGATCGTCGGCCTTGTCCTGATTTTGTTGGGCAGCGCCGGCGCACGCGCTGATGACAAGCCGGCCAATGCACTGCCGGCGCGGGTGGCGACCCACCACGCCATCACGCTGTCCGATCATCGCCTCGACTACGACGCGATTGCCGAGACCTTTGCGCTGACCGACCAAAAGGGGGCGACGACCGCCCAGATTTTTACGGTGTCTTATCTCGTAGCGGCCCCCACCGGCGCGACGCGTCCGATCAGCTTTGTGTTCAACGGCGGGCCGGGTGCGGCCTCGGTGTTTTTACATTTGGGGGCGCTCGGACCAATGGTCATGGAGACGCCGGAAAACGGCGACGCGCCGAGCCCGCCGGTTCGCCTGGTCGACAACCCGGCGACCTGGCTTTCCTTCACCGATCTCGTCTTCATCGACCCGGTCGGCACCGGCTTCAGCCGCGGCGAGGGCAAGGAGCAAAATCCGGACAAGCCATTCTGGGACGTGCATGCCGATCTCGACTCGCTCGACTCTGTGGTCCGTCTGTGGCTGACCCGCCACCAGCGCTGGCCCTCGCCGGTTTATCTCATCGGCGAAAGCTACGGCGGGTTCCGAGCCGCGGCGATGACACGGACCTTGTCGCGCGATGTCGACGTGACGGTCAGCGGGCTTGTCCTGATCTCGCCGGCGCTCGATCTGTCCGCGCTCCATCCGACTGAGCGCGACCTGCTCGCCGCCGGCTTCTTCCTGCCAACCTATGCGGCCACCGCTGCCGCGCTGCACGTGCCCACGGCAGTGAGTGACCTCGCGGCGATCGAGCATTTCGCCCTCTCCGACTATCTCGTCGGCCTCGCCGGTCTGGAGGGCCGGCCGTCTCCGGGTAACTCCTTCATCGCCGGAGTTGCCGGAATGATCGGGCTTCGCGAAGATATCGTCCGCCACTGGCGAGCGCGCGTGCCGAACTACGTGTTCGCCCGTGAGATCCTGCGCGACCGAGGCGATAGGGTCAGCCTTTATGATGGGACCATCGTCCGGCCTGCCCCCGCCGGCGAAAACGAAGGCGGCGACCCATTATTGCAGCCCGCCGCGGCCGCTTTCGGATCTGCATTCAATGCGTATGTTGCCGAGACGCTGGGTTATCGCACCGAACGGCCCTATCGGGTGCTGGTCGGGGATGTCTCACGGCAGTGGAACTGGGAGGGCGAGCGCCAGGAAGGCAGTCGCGGCCTGCCGATGGCGTCGCTCGAGGCGGCGTTGCTTGCGCATCCCGGGACGAAGGTGCTGATCGCCAACGGCCGCTATGACTTGGTGACGCCTTATCTGTCGTCGCGCTGGCTGGTCGGGCAGTTGCAGGTTCCCCCGGCGACGCGCGACGCGATCCGGCTCCGCGTCTATGAGGGGGGGCATATGATGTATCTGCGCCCAGCTTCACGCGCCGCCCTCGCTCGGGACGCCGCACAGCTCTATGCCGCGCCCGCTGCCGCCGCCCCTTCGCAATGATTGCCATGCTCCACCGGCATCAGCGTCGGGAAAACGCCGACCGGCGGGCTCGCGGCGGGCGGTTGTTGCACGAGCGCACGTTGCTGCGTGTTTGCGGGCTCGCTGCCGTCAGCGCGCTGTTCGAGACCGATCCGGGCCGCGTCGAACGACTGTTTTTCGAGCCCCGATTACGCGGCGAAGCGGGCAGGTTTTGCGCAGCGCTCGCCCGCGCCCGCAAGCCGTACCGCGAGATCGACCCAGGGGAATTGGCGCGGGTCGCCGGCACCGTTCTGCATGGCGGCATCGCCGCGATTGCCCGGCCACAGCCACTTGGCGCCTTCGATCCTGCGGCGGCGCCCGCCTGGGCGCAGGACGGAAAACCGCTTCTGATCCTCGACGGCATCGGCAACCCGCATAATCTCGGCGCCATTGCCCGCACCGCCGCGTTTTTCGGCATCGAACGGATGCTGCTCGCCGACCGCCCTGAGCAGGCCCTCCCGTCGGACGCGAGCTATCGCGTGGCCGAAGGCGGACTGGAGCACCTGACTCTCTACCAAGCGGTGCTACCGGCGGCCTTGGCAGGACTGCGGCAGGGCTACCGCATCGTCGGCGCCGCCCTCGGCCTCGGCGCGCCCCTCGTGAGATGCCCCGCTGGCAAGCCGCCGGCCCTGATCTTAGGCAACGAAGAGAAGGGTCTCGACCCGGCGACCCTCGCCGCCTGCGACGAAATCGTGACGATCCCGGGCAGCGGCCGGTTGCAGTCGCTGAACGTCGGCGCAGCGGCTGCGATCCTGATCTACCTCGCGACCCGCCCGTGACCCTGGGTCCTCGCGGGAGAGCCTGGCTCCGCAATCAGACGGTCCAGCACACCCTTCAGCGCGGCCTCGATCTCCGGCCGTCCTTCGATGCGCTTCAGCAGCAAGGCGGCGGCTTCGATCGTCGACAGTGCTTCGCGGCGCGGCTCGCGGCGCACCCGGTTGTAATGCGACGGGCGCTGCGGATCGAGCACCAGCCGGCGCAATTTTATCAGCCACGGGTTGCGCCACCACAGCGACTTCGCCTCGCTCCAGCTGCCGTCGAGCAATATTGCGCCGTCGAGGTCGCGCAGCATCTCCTCCTGGTCCGCCGCCGGCCGGCCGTGGCGATCGAGAGCAATGACGTCGCATCCCAGACCAAACGCCCTTGGACGTATCGAACCGAGGTAGAGCACCGCCCAGCGGCGTGGATCGGCGGGCCGTCCCAGCGCCCGCCCCAAATTCGGCCAGGACAGCCCCACTACAAGCGCGGCCCGCCGCAGCGTGGCAACAGTCAGGGCCGCCGTCGCCAACGTCTCCTTCTTCTCCCGCGGATGCTGTAGGATCAGAATGAACAGCCGGTTATCGATCGCGTCGCCGCTTTCCATCTCAATCCTCTTTTCGCCTGCCTCACGTTTGGGGATGACTGCCCACGCCATACGTTAGCATCTCCGGCCGCGCGGTTTGCCGGATGAAGCGTGATGGCATAAATCTTGTCGCGAGGCCGCCGGAGCACATAATCGAGGCGTTCATGCACAAACGCGTCCGCAAAGCCATTTTCCCTGTCGCCGGTTTGGGAACGCGCTTTCTGCCGGCAACCAAGGCGATGCCGAAGGAGATGCTGCCGATCGTCGACAAGCCGCTTATTCATTACGCGGTCGAGGAGGCGAAGGCCGCCGGGATCGAGCAATTCTTTTTTGTTACCGGCCGGGCAAAGAGCGCCATCGAGGACCATTTCGACCGCGCCTTCGAGCTCGAAACGACATTGCGCGAGCGCGGCAAGACCGACCTGCTCGAGGAGCTGGAGGCGGGACTGCCCGAACCCGGGCAGATCGCTTACACCCGGCAGCAGATGCCGCTAGGCCTCGGCCATGCCGTATGGTGCGCGCGTGGCCTCGTTGGCGACGAGCCTTTTGCCGTGCTACTCGCCGACGATTTGATGGTATGCGACACGCCGTGCTTATCGCAGATGGTCGAGGCCTACGATGAGACTGGCGGCAACCTGGTGGCGGTGACCGAGGTGCCCCGCGTGCAGACCCGACGCTATGGAGTGCTCGACGTCGTTTCCGACGATGGCCGGCTGGTCCGGGCGCAGGGTGTCGTCGAGAAGCCCGAACCGGCTGCGGCGCCGTCGACATTTACGATTATCGGCCGCTACATCATTCAGCCTGAGGTGTTCGAGCATCTCGCCCATGCCCAGGCCGGCAGCGGTGGCGAAATCCAGCTGACCGATGCCCTCGCCCGTCTGATCGACGACGGTCAAGCCTTCCACGGGCTGCGGTTTTCCGGCCGGCGCTATGATTGCGGCGACAAGCTCGGTTTTCTCGAAGCAACGATCGCGCTGGGGTTGAAGCATCCGGAACTCGGGCAAGATCTGCGCCGGGTCCTGAAGACCTATCTGTGAACGGGAAGACGCCGATGCCACATCGTTTCGATCCGACGATCCTGCGCGAATACGACATCCGCGGCATCGTCGGACAGACCTTGTCAACCGCCGACGCGCGAGCGGTCGGGCGTGCCTACGCACTGACCCTCGCCGCGTCAGGCGGCGGGCGCGTCGCCACCGGCTATGACGGGAGATTGACCTCGCCCGAGCTCGAAGGCGCACTGGTCGACGGTCTCGCGATGGAGGGCGCCGATGTCGTGCGCATCGGCCGCGGGCCTACGCCCATGCTGTATTATGCGGCGGCGACGCTCGACGTCGATGGCGGGATCATGGTCACCGGGTCGCACAACCCGCCCGATTACAACGGGTTCAAATTTGTCCTCGGCGGCAAGCCGTTTTATGGCTCTGCGATCCGCGCTCTGGGCAACACTGCGCTCGGACTCGGCGCTCCGGCGGCATCGCGCGGCCGGGTCGAAGAACGCCCGATCCGCGACGCCTATGTCGATAGGATCTCGCAGGATTATGAAGGGTCGCGCGCGCTGACCGTCGCTTGGGACCCTGGAAACGGCGCCACATGCGAGGTCGTGCAACAGCTAACGGCACGGTTGCCGGGCCGGCATGTCCTGCTGAACGCGGTGATCGACGGCCGTTTTCCGGCGCACCATCCGGACCCGACCGTACCGGAGAATCTCGTTCAGTTACAGGAAGCGGTCGCGCGCGAGCATTGCGACCTCGGCATCGCCTTCGACGGCGATGGCGATCGCATTGGCGTCATCGACGCGCGAGGCGACATCTGGTGGGGCGATCAGTTGATGATCGTCTTGGCGCGCGACGTGCTGACCCGGCATCCGGGCGCGCCGATCCTCGCTGATGTCAAGGCGAGTCAGGTTCTGTTCGACGAGATCGCCAGGATGGGGGGCCGTCCGGTGATGACCGCGACTGGGCACTCGCCGATCAAGGCGAAACTCGCCGAGACCGGGGCCCCGCTGGCCGGCGAGATGAGCGGGCACATCTTTTATGCAGACGGCTATTACGGCTTTGACGATGCGGTCTATGTCGCGGTGCGGCTGCTCGGCATTCTTGGGCGCTCATCGGAAGGCCTGGTCGCGATGCGGGACAGACTGCCGCACGTCGTCAATACGCCGGAGCTGCGCTTTCCTTGTGGTGAAACACGCAAGTTCGAGGTCGTGCGCGAGGTTGGCGAACGGTTGCGGCAAGCCGCAGCCGAGATGACCGAGATCGATGGGGTGCGCGTGCGTACTGCCGACGGCTGGTGGCTGCTACGCGCCTCGAATACCCAGGACGTGCTGGTCGCTCGTGCCGAATTCTGCGACCGCGGATGGCCTTGCGCGTCTGACCGCTGACCTCTCCACTCAACTCGCCGACAGCGGCGTCGCATTGCCCAATTCTTGAGGCGGATTACCCGCGACTTCGCGGGCTTCGACCGCCCCGAGTTTGCTACCGATCGGCGACTTTGAGAATTGTCGGGGAAACGACCGTGCACGCGAGGTTCTTCTTGTGGAGCAGAGGCGCACGCGCTCTGGGCTTCGCGCGGTGAGAAGTTCAGCAAGCGGGCGCGGTAGAGGCGAGTATTGGTCGCCTTGCCTGGCTCGACGATCTGCACCGGTTTGCCTTTGGTGATCGGCAGGCTTTCGGCCACCCGAGCAGCTTTCGCGGCTGCGGCGGGGGCATGAAAGGCGCCGAGTTGGATCCCCCAGCGATCGACGGTCGGTGCTGGTGCAGGATGCGGCAACGTCGCCGCCTCGGCCTTGCCGACCGGCGAGAGATTTGCGGCAAGCCGCGTCGCAGTTCTGCCGAGGAGCCCGGGCTTTGCTCGCGGCGGCGGCGCGGGCTGCTCATTCGCGGCGACGAGCGCACGCTGTGCCGGCGGCGTCATGGATGGTAGCGGCGCGGGTGCCTGACGCCGGGCGGTCATGATCGAACCCGGGACGCCGAGAGCTTCGAACCCTTGATCGAGCAATGCCGCCATCTCGCGATCGCGCGCCCCCCCGGAAACCCCTCCCAGAACGACGCCGATCAGCCGGTGTCCGTCACGCACTGCTGAAGTGGCGAGATTGAAGCCCGAGGCACGGATATATCCGGTCTTGATCCCGTCTGCTCCGGGATACGAGTTGAGCAGATGATCGTGCCCGACAACTATTCTCCCGCGAAAATTGAACTCACGAGTTGAAAAATATCGGTATTCGCGAGGAAAGTCGTGATAAAGAGCGAGCGCCAGCTGGGCAGTATCGCGCGCCGTTGTGTGCTGCTCCGGATCGGGCAGGCCGGAGGCATTTCGATAGAAGGTGCTCCTCATCCCGAGCTTCTGGGCCTTGCTGTTCATGCTCTCGGCGAAAGCAGGCTCGCTTCCGGCGAGACCTTCCGCCAACACCGCGGCGGCATCGTTGGCCGAGCGAGTGACAATGCCGAGTATCAGGTCCTGAACGTCGACCGAATCGCCCGGCCGCAGACCGAGCTTCGTCGGCGACTTGCTCGCCGCCTCGACGCTGACCGGCAGATACTGATCGAGCCGTAGCCGACCCGTGTTCAGCGCCTCGAAGGTCAGGTACAAGGTCATCATTTTGGTCAACGAGGCTGGATAGGTGACGGCGTCCGAGTTGTTCTCGCTCAACACTCGGCCGGTGTCGGCGTCCAGCACGATCGACCCGCTGACCAGCGCCGGGGCAAACCCGACGGTCCCTAGCCGGATGTGATGACGACCATGTAGCGCGGCCTGTGCGCCCCCAGCGCCCAGCCAGACCATTCCGGCAACCGCCATAACAACACCAATAATTCTCGAGGTACGAGGCCCGCCCCCGCGGGACCCGCCGAGTTTCTGACGCTTCACCCGTGTCACGACCACCCCCAATTCCCCCTGGACTGCACAGAATCACCGACTCTAGGCAGTCGTCGCCAAGGACAGTAGAAAAAAAGGGCACCCCTGTCCAGTTTTACCGCTGCTCCTTTGGCAAATTCACTAATTATGTTCGCGGTGTTTCGGCTGGTGCGGATTGTCTGGACGATCATTGAGCGCAAGGATCGGCCGCACCAGCAGCACGGGCTACCGTTGCGCCCCGACGGCTCAATTCTTGACCGCTACTCATGGCAGAATTTTGTGCAATGCACAATTTAAGTTGCAAAGTGAGATCCGACTAGAATAAATTCCTCTCATGCAGCGCAAGAAGGGCGTGGCCAGAAGCGAGGATCACCAGATGGAAACCAAGGGTAAACGCTCTGGGCGTATCGCGCCGCCGCCGGAAAATCCTATCCCTCAAGCTATCCCGGCCGAAACGCCAATCCAAATTGAGCCCCACGAGACGGCGGAACCAGATCCTGCGGTGGCACCGAGCCGGCTGGATGTGGCTGTGCCGCACCGCACTTCGCTGGTGCCGGCAATCAGCGCTACGGGCGGCGGACTCGCCGATTTCGGCGACAAGACCCTCGTCGCAGTAGAGGAGTCGCGCACAGCGATGGCGCGCGGGTTCGACGCGCTGAGCGAGGAGATGGCGGGGCTGGCGCGCTGCGGCATCGAGACGGTGACGCGCACTGCAATCGAGATGCTGGCGGTCAAATCGTTCTCCGATGCGATTGCGGTCAATGCCAGTTTCGCGCGCGCCAGTTTTGACAACTGGATCGGCGGCTCGGCCAAATTCTCCGAGCTTGGCGTTAAGCTCGCAGTCGAATCTTCGCGCCCATTCCTCGCGCATCTGGGCGAGAACTGGGGGTTCACTGCTCACCGCGGCTGACGCTCCGAGGAGCGCTTAGCCCCATAACTACGCGGCATTACCTCGGTCGAGACGTCTATAGCTCGCGGCCAAAGCGGCCGACTGCGAGATTTCGAAGGTAGTGCGCGCGGCTTTTTTGTGACCGTAATTCGCTGGCGAAACCAACTGCCGCGAGCTTTTCCGGGCGATTCGGTTAGAATTCGGGCAGCGAACAATAAGCACGAATGAGGCATCGATGCGGGCGAGCGCCAACGGGGCGGGGATCGGGCAGCCGGTGCGGCGCCGGGAAGACTATCGGCTGTTGACCGGCAGGGGCCGCTACAGCGACGACTTCAATTTTCCGGACCAAGCTTACGCGGTGATGGTGCGTTCGCCGCATCCGCACGCGGTCATTCGCTCGATCGATACGGGCGCGGCCGGTGCGGCGCCCTCCGTGCTTGCCGTACTGACTGGGCGGGATCTGCTAACCGATGGTCTGCAGGCGATACCGCATTCGGTCGGGACAAGGCATCCGGCCGACATCACGCTGGCGAACACGGACGGCTCGCCGGCTTTTGTTCCTGAGCATTTTCCGATGACGGTGGACGCGGCGCACCATGCGGGCGAAATCGTCGCAATGGTGGTCGCTACCACCCTCGCTGCGGCTAAGGATGTGGCGGAGGCAGTCGTCGTCGATTATGCGGCGCTGCCGTCGGTGACGCAGGCTCTCGCCGCGGTGAAGACCGATGCGCCGCTCGCACGGGGGGATTCCGCCTCCAATATCAGCCTCGACGCCGAGGTTGGCGACGCCGCCACAACCGATGCGGCCTTTGGCCGAGCGGCCCACGTCGTCAAGCTGGACACGTGGATCCAACGCGTTGTGGGGGTGACGATGGAGCCACGCGCCGCGACCGGCGTCTATGACCGCGACACCGGGCGCTACACGCTCTATGCCGGGATCGGCGGCGCCGTGCGGCCAAAGCAGGAGTTGGCCAAGATCCTCGACGTACCCGAAGACAAGATCCGCGTCGTCATGCAAGAGGTCGGCGGCAATTTCGGTACGCGCGGCGCGTTCAACCCCGAGTTTGCCCTGGTCGCGTGGGCGGCGCGCCGCGTCGGCCGGCCGGTCAAATGGACCTGCGAGAGGCAGGAAGCCTTTCTGTGCGATTACCAGGCGCGCGATCTGGCCGTCACCGCAGAGCTGGCGCTCGATGCCGACGGAAACTTCCTCGCGATGCGCGGCTCGAATATTTCCAATGTCGGGGCGTACCCGATCGCGTTTGGGCCGCTGGTCAAGGGCGTCGAGATCATGTCGAGCATCTATCACATGCCGGCGGTGCATTTCCGCGCCCGGGCAACGATGACCAACACGATCCCGACCCGCCCCTATCGCAGCGCCGGGCGCCCCGAGGTCATCTTTGTCATGGAACGGCTGATCGATCGCGCCGCACGCCAATGCGGCTTCGACCGGCTGGAATTGCGCCGCCGCAATCTCGTCCCCGAAACTGCAATGCCGTACACCAACCCGTTCGGCATGGTCTATGACAGCGGCGAATACCACAAGGCGATGGCGCGGGTGCTGGCGCTCGGCGACTGGACCGGGTTCTCGGCCCGGCGCACCGAGGCCGCAAGGCGCGGCAGATACCGCGGCATCGGCGTCGCCAATTACGTCGATACCGCGACCGGCACGCCACGCGAACGCGCCGAAATGACAGTGTTGCCGGAGGGCATTGTCGAAATCGTTGTCGGCACGGTGTCGAACGGCCAGGGCCACGAAACCAGCTTTGCGCAGTTAGTAACCGAATGGCTCGGCGTACCGCTCGACAGCGTGCGGCTCGTCACCGGCGACACCGACCGGGTGTCGGTGGGCGGCGGTTCGCATTCCGGCCGGGCCTTGCGTCTGGCGAGCATCGTCATGCTGAACGCGTCACGCGACATCATCGCCAAAGGCCTGAAGATCGCGAGCCACGTCCTGGAGGCCGACGCGGCCGATATCGAATTCGTCGATGGCAGCTTCACGGTCAAGGGCACCGACCGCGCGCTCGGGATCTTCGAAGTTGCCGCCGAGGCGTCGCGGCGCAACGATCTTCCCGACGAATTGCGCGGGCCGCTCTCCGCCGAAAGCGACGAGACCGTCAATCTCGCCGCCTTCCCCTATGGCTGCCATGTCTGCGAGGTCGAAATCGACCCCGAGACCGGCGTCGTCGAATTGGTCCGTTATTCCGCCGTCGATGACGTCGGCCGCGCGGTCAGTCCGATGATCGTGCACGGCCAGGTCCATGGCGGCATCGTCCAGGGGGTCGGTCAGGCTCTCAGCGAGCAATGCGTCTACGATCGGGAGAGCGGGCAACTGTTGACCGGATCACTGATGGATTACGCGCTGCCTCATGCCGACACATTGCCCTTTTTTGCGACCGAGCTCAGCGAAGTGCCGACGCCGACCCACCCGCTCGGCATCCGCCCCGCCGGCGAGGGCGGAACCACGCCGGCGCTCGGGGTCGTCGTCAATGCCATCGTCGATGCACTCGCCGAATTCGGTGTGACCCACATCGAAATGCCTGCAACCCCCGAGCGCGTGTGGCGCGCCATCCATCGGGTCGGCCCGGATCGAAGTGCTCATCAGTAGCAGCCCTCTACCAGGCCGCCAGCCGGGTAAAGCCGCGGGCGCTCCAGTCTTCGCTACCGACGCCGTGATGGACGATGAACCGAGCCCGAAAGGAATGTTGCCAGGGCGGCTCGGATTACCGCGGATCGACGGCAAGGGCCTGGTCGAGGTCGCGGATCAGGTCGTCGGCAGATTCCAGGCCAATCGACAGGCGGACGACATCGGGGCCGGCGCCGGCCGCCTCGCGCTGCTCGTCCGAGAGCTGGCGGTGGGTGGTCGAGGCCGGGTGCAGGATCAGGCTGCGGGTGTCGCCGATATTGGCTAGATGCGAGAACAGCTGCACATTTTCGACCAGCCGTATCCCGGCCTCGTAGCCGCCCTTGACGCCAAAGGTGAAGACCGCACCCGCCCCTTTCGGCAGGTATTTCGCCGCCAATTCGCGATACGGGCTGTCCTTCAGCCCGGCATAGGAGACCCAGGCGACGCGCGGGTGAACGGCGAGGAATTCGGCCACCTTACGGGCATTCTCGACATGCCTTTCCATGCGCACATGCAGGGTCTCGATGCCGGTCAGGGTCAGAAACGCGTTCATCGGCGACAGGGTCGGGCCGAAATCGCGCAACGCCACGGCGCGCGCCTTGGTGGTGAACGCGAAATCGCCGAAATTCTCGTAAAACTTGAGCCCGTGATAAGCGGGTTCGGGGTCGGTCAGGGACGGAAAGCGGTCGCCTTGCGCCCAGTCGAACCGGCCAGATTCGACGACGATGCCGCCCAGCGCATGGCCATGGCCGGAGAGGAACTTGGTCGTCGAATGGCACACGATGTCGGCGCCCCAATCGAACGGCCGGCACAGATAGGGCGTCGCCAGGGTGTTGTCGACGATCAGCGGGATGCCGGCCTCGTGCGCGATCGCCGCCACCTTTTCGAGATCGACGACGATGCCGCCGGGATTGGCCAAGTTCTCGACAAAGATCGCCTTGGTGCGCGAGGTCAAGGCGCGGCGGAAATTCTCCGGGTCGGCCGGGTCGACGAAATGGCACTTCCAGCCGAGCTTTTTGAACGACAGCCCGAACTGGGTCAGCGAGCCGCCGTAAAGATTGCGCGAGGCGAGAAACTCATCACCCGGTTCGAGCAGGGTAAAGAAGATCAGGAACTGCGCGGCGTGGCCCGAGGCGGCGGCGACCGCGGCGCGCCCGTCTTCGAGGCTTGCGACCCGCTCTTCAAGGACGGAGACGGTCGGGTTATTCAGCCGCGCATAGATGTAGCCGAAATTGTGCAGGTTGAAGAGCGAGGCGGCGTGGTCGACATCGTCGAACACATAGGCCGCGGTCTGATAAATCGGCGTCGAGCGCGCCCCGGTCACCGGGTCGGGCGCGGCGCCGGCATGGACCGCCCGGGTCTCGAAGCCATAGCCTCCACCCTGACCCTCCCCTCCCCGGGCTTGACCCGGGGATTGCGGGAGAGGGAGGGGAGGAGGTGCCGGCCGCTCTTTGACCCGGCGGGCGAGCGGCGGCTCGGGCGCGCGGTTGCGGATGATGCCGCTGTTGACCCCGCTCCACGACAACTCGCCGCCGAGCCGCCCGAATTCGATCTTCGGGCAGCGGTTCATGACGACTTCGATGCCGGCCGCCTCCGCTTTGGCGGCAGCGGCATCGTTGCGGATGCCGAGCTGCATCCACACCACCTTGGCGCCGATCGCGATCGCGTCCTCGACGACCGCCGGCGCCTCGCGCGCGGCGCGGAACATGTCGACCATGTCGACCGGCTCGGGAATGTCGCGCAGATTGGCGTAAACCTTCTCGCCGAGCAGGGTCTGGCCAGCGATGCCGGGGTTTACCGGGATCACCCGGTAGCCTTTGTTTTGCAGATACTTCATGACGAAGTAACTGGGCCGGTTCCAGTTCGACGACGCGCCGACCATCGCGATCGTGCTTGACCCGCCGCAGGATCGCGCGCAGTTGCGCGTCGGAATAAGGGATAGGTTCGAGCCCGCTCATCGCCTGTACCCACCAAAGCCGCCCGCGCCATCTTCACGCCCCCATCCGCCGCGCTGTCAACCCAACTCCAGAAATCCCTCGCCGAAAACGCTGCAATGGCCGATCCCCCACCGACGATGCTATATCAGCTGCGCCCTTGGCCGGTTACGTTCGGCAGGCTGGAGTTGCCCAATGACCAAGCTCCTCGAGCAGGCGATTGAGAAGATCCGCGAACTCCCCGACGCCGATCAGGACGCTGCTGCCGAACTGTTGCTGATCGTTGCGTCGCGGGCGACCGCACCGGAAACGCTGGACGACCCGACGCGGGCGGCGGTGCGCGAAGGATTGGCGCAGGCGAGCCGCTGCCAGTTTGCCACGGACGACGAGATAGCGGCGATTTTTGATTTGGCTCGCCGCAAAGAATGAGGATCCGCTACACGGTCCGTGCTAGCGCGGATCTTGCGGCAATTCAGTCGTACCTGCAGGAACGGAACCCGCGGGCGGCAGCCGCCACTATGGCGGCGAGTTGTACGCGCATCGGCTGGCTAGCCGATTTCCCGCTGATCGCCCCGGAAACCGACGAACCAAGTGTCCGCGCGCTGCCACTCGTCCGTTATCCTTATAGGATATATTACGAGATCGCCGGTGAAGAGGGTCCGCATCCTGCACATCCGCCACACGCGGCGGCAACCCTGGCGGCGCGGACCATAGCGGTCGATAACGAGAACCGGACCTTGCGAGATCGTCTGTCCGCCCTTCTCTCGATGCGGGAAGCATTTTTAGCGCTCCCCCTCAACGGGGAAGCATTCTCAAACCCTCCCCCTCGATGGGGGGGGTATAGGGATCTCCGGATCGAGCGACAGATTTTACCACCTCACGGGCTCGGCCAGCTCTGGTTAAGGGGTGAGGGAGTGGGTTTGGAGGCTGCCCCCCCCGGGCCTGGGGTATTGCTTGCCGGGTGGGTTGTTGACGCCACCTCACCCGTTGCGTGCAGGTTAGCATGTGCCAGCAGGGTGTGAACCCCGAAAGCCGATCGGCCCACGGTTTCACTCGACCGGTTCTCGCCGTGAGGTGTTCCGGATCGAACGACAAGTTTTACAACATCATACTGTGATTGGTCGATCGGTCTGTAAGGCTCGGCATCGGAACGCAATCCCGAACCCCACCGGCAACCCCGAATCCCGGTTGCGGTGGATCCTCAAACGCCAGACAATCGAGCGACTCGCGTGCATGAATACTAGTGAAAAATGAAGCCGACGATCTCACCTGGAGACGATGAAGATCCGCACTGTTGCGGCACCGAGATGCCGATAGAGCCGGCTCCGCTCAGGGTTGACGGACCCGATACAGACCGTATTGTCTCAGCAGAGCCTCAAGCAACTGATTTGGCTCTTGCTACCGGCAAGAAGGATGAGGCGCCCGGGGCGGGTGACAAGCAGCCTGAGGAACGCGCGTCCAAAGGAAAGCTTCTCTGGTTTTCCGATCATCTTACTGCGTTTAGGTCAATAATTGTGGATACAATTATTGTGGGATTGTTACTAGCGATCATCCCTTATTTAATAATCCAAATATTCCATCGATCTGTCATTTTGGACCAAATAGATGTTCCCAAAACAGTTCAAGAGCGTCGATTCACACCACTGTACGTCTCTCGACGGCTGGTGGATGAGGCTCAGCTTATACAATCCAGCTCTATAGAGCCGGCCGCACGACGACGGCTGCTCGAACCCTCATGGTTGGAGCAGGATATCGAGATACCTGGAGGCGGAATATCGCTCCATTCCTTCGTCGGTTTCGTCAAGTCAGAAATTGGCGTTAACGACGTCCACATAACCGGTGAATTGAGACAAGATGCGGGCGAAGCGTTTGTTCTCGTGTTGAGGAACTCTGACACAGATCAGATGATTTCGACGAAACCCGCCTTACTAAAAGACATAGATACGCTGTTCACAGAGGGAGGTGTAGCACTTATCAAACTTACAGACCCGTATTTGCTTGCCTCCGCAGCGTACGCACGCGAAGCAAAGCAGAATGAATACCCGGACACGATTTCCTTGATTAAGGCATCGCTGGCGACTCGATATCAGTTATCGGCCTCTCGTGCCTACAATCTTTGGGGAAATGTGTTGGCCGCTAGAGGTTATTACGACGAGGCAATAGAGAAATATCAATTGGCGTCTCGACAGGAGCGACCCTTCGCAGAGATCTACGCGAATTGGGGGGACTTACTGGCTGCAATGGGTCGGGCTCCCGAGGCTATTTCGAAATACACTGCAGCTACCCAGCTCGATGGAAAATTGTCGTCGGCGTACCTCGGCAGAGGCGACGTAGAAATGGAGCAGGGGGATTATCGTGGGGCGCTCGAAAATTATGGAATGGCCCGAGACATTGATCGAGCCCGATCCTGGCCCCATTTCGACGTCGCAACAGCTTATGCCGCATTAGGTAATTTTAAATCTGCCGAGAAGGAACTTCAATTGGCCAGAGAGGCGGCGGAGGTTAAAACGTTTGCGGTTTTCGGACAAACAGACTTGTCTAAGATCAAAGTAGATATAAGCGATGAATTTCGAAATTGGGCAGGCGCACTAGCATGGGATCTTGAATACGACTTCCTCGACGCTATTCAGAAACTACGAATTGCAATTACCGCTGATACGGTATCAACCGACGCCCATAACATGCTGGGAAATCATATTGACCAATTTAGAAAGATATAACGAGGCGATAGATGAGTTTGATAAAGTGATCAAAATAAACAAAAATTACCCGTGGGGTTATCTTAATTTAGCCCAAGCCTTTTTGAGTCTTGGTGATTACCAAGCTTCCATAAAGCAATATGAAAAAGCTATTGACCTATGCCCTATCCTAGTTGAAGCGTATTCGGGATTGGGCACTGTATTAACCCAAATGGGAAGAGTTGACGAGGCGAGGCACCAATATCATGCCGCGCTAGTAATAAATCCTAATTACCGACCTGCATACTTTGGTTTGGGATATCTAAACTTCCTCAATGCAGATTATAAAGGGGCGATGCGGAACTTTCAACAGGGAGTTACCGTAAATCCAAGCCCTGGAGCATACAATGATTGGGGAGTGGCTCTTGCAAGTTTTGGATACTACCAAGAGGCGATCGATAAATATAAACAAGAAATAGCGGTAAATCCCAAGTTGTATTGGCCCTACCAGAATTGGGGTGACGCTTTGACGAACCGAGGCGATTATTCCGGTGCGATCGAGCGCTATCAGCAGGCGCTGCGGGTCAACCCGTCGCTGGTCGACGCCTACAATGGTTGGGGCAATGCCTTGGTGAACCTCGGCCGCGTCGACGATGCCATCGCCAAGTTCAAGCAAGCGATCGAGACCAATCCCGGTTCGGCGACAACCTATAACTATTGGGGCTATGCGCTGACCGCCCGGGGAGACTATGTCGGTGCGATCGAGCGCTATCAGCAGGCGCTGCGGGTCAACCCGTCGCTGGTCGACGCCTACAATGGTTGGGGCAATGCCTTGGTGAACCTCGGCCGCGTCGACGATGCCATCGCCAAGTTCAAGCAAGCGATTGAGATCAATCCCGGTTCGGCCACAACCTATAGCTATTGGGGTGACGCTTTGACCACCCGAGGCGACTATGCCGGTGCGATCGAGCGGTATCGGCAGGCGCTGCGGGTCAACCCGTCGCTGGTCGACGCCTACAATGGTTGGGGCAATGCCTTGGTGAACCTCGGCCGCGTCGACGAAGCCATCGCCAAGCTCAAGCATGCGATTGAGATCAATCCCGGTTCGGCCACAACCTATAGCTATTGGGGTGACGCTTTGACCACCCGAGGCGACTATGCCGGTGCGATCGAGCGGTATCGGCAGGCGCTGCGGGTCAACCCGTCGCTGGTCGACGCCTACAATGGTTGGGGCAATGCCTTTGTGAACCTCGGCCGCGTCGACGAAGCCATCGCCAAGCTCAAGCATGCGATTGAGATCAATCCCGGTTCGGCCACAACCTATAGCTATTGGGGCTATGCGCTGATCGCCCGGGGCGATTATACCGGTGCGATCGAGCGCTATCAGCAGGCGCTCCGGGTCAGCCCGTCGCTGGTCGACGCCTACAATGGTTGGGGCAATGCCTTGGTGAACCTCGGCCGCGTCGACGAAGCCATCGCCAAGCTCAAGCATGCGATTGAGATCAATCCCGGTTCGGCGACAACCTATAACTATTGGGGCTATGCGCTGACCGCCCGGGGAGACTATGTCGGTGCGATCGAGCGCTATCAGCAAGCGCTGCGGGTCAACCCGTCGCTGGTCGACGCCTACAATAGTTGGGGCAATGCCTTGGTGAACCTCGGCCGCGTCGACGATGCCATCGGCAAGTTCAAGCAAGCGATTGAGATCAATCCCGGTTCGGCGACAACCTATAGCTATTGGGGCGACACCCTTCTAGCGAAGGGGGATCGCAAACGTGCGATTGAGTTGTACAAGACGGCATTATCGATAAATCCGGCTCTCTCGACCGCACAGAATGGATTACAGCGCGCTAAGCAAACACAGGACCAGATCATACGAGGCGGGTGATCATGTGCCTCTCATCTATGTATAAGCGCCGTTGGCGCGGCTCGCGAGACTCTGACGATTTTTCAGGAGGCACCTGAAACGCCGTGATAGGTGTGTAGGCTAATTTTCATCCACCCCCGCCGAAGGGCAGGTCTACCGACGTTTTTCCTGGTACCGCAAGGTGAGGCTCGAGAGGGGCGAAAACTGCGGCAGAAGCCGACACCAGCTGGCACACCCTTCTCGCCAGCTGCGGCACCATCCTGACCACGCCATCCGACCTGATCAAAAAATCCGCCGCGCTGAACGTCTCGGCCAACGCAAAGGCGAGGACCGCAGCGTCCACTTTCGGCCGGTTCGGCTCCATCAGATCGAACACCAAGGCCGGCGAGCCATGATAGCCGTGATGCATGATGCCGAGCGTGGGATCGTAGCCGCCGGCCACAGCCTCGATCTGGATCTGACTCTGCAGCACGGCATAGCCGTAGTTGAGCATCGCATTCAGCAAGTAGGACGGATTAGCTAGTGGTCTGACGCGATCGCTTGGTGCCCACGATTGACCTTTTCGATAATGCGATCGGGGTCGGCGGTCCAGACAAACGGTTTGGATTTGCGGTTGTGCTCGCCGAGATAGCGGTTGATCGCAGCTTGCAGGTCGACGAGCGAATGGAAGACACCGCGCTGTAAGCGCCGGCGGGTCAGCGTGGCAAAAAAGCCTTCGACCGCATTAGCCCAGGAGCACGAGGTGGGGGTGAAATGGAACACCCACCTGGGATGCCGCGCGAGCCAGGCGCGCACTTTGGGATGCTTGTGGGCGGCATAATTGTCGAGGATCGCGTGGATCAGCTTGCCGGCCGGGACCGCCGCTTCGATCCGGTTGAGGAAACGGATGAATTCCTGATGGCGATGGCGCGCCATGCACTGGCCGATGACGGTGCCGTCGAAGACATTGAGCGCCGCGAACAGCGTGGTCGTGCCGTTGCGGATGTAATCATGGGTCATCGTTCCGGCCCGGCCCTTCTTGATCGGCAGGCCCGGCTGGGTGCGGTCGAGGGCCTGGATCTGGCTCTTCTCGTCGACCGAGAGCACCAGGCTGTGCGCCGGCGGGTCGAGATAGAGCCCGACCACATCGCGCAATTTGGCGGCAAACGCCGGGTCCTGCGACAGCTTGAAGCGCCGCACCCGGTGCGGCTGCAGACCGTGCGCCGCCCAGATGCGCTGCACCGAGCGCAGCGAGATGCCGCTCGCTGCCGCCATCGCCCGGCCGGTCCAATGGGTTGTCTCGCCCGGCGGCTCCGCCAGGGTCAGCGCGACGACATCGTCGACCCGCGCTGACGGCAATGGCGGCAGACCGGGTTTTCGCGTCTTGTCGTGCAGCAGGCCGGCCACGCCCTCGTGCATGAACCGCTCTTGCCAGCGCCACACACAGGGCTTCGAAACCCCGGCGCGGCGCATGATTTCGGCGGTGCCGCAGCCCTCGCCCGTGGCCAGAATGATCCGCGCCCGCCACACATGCTTTTGCCGGCTGTTGCGATCCGCTACCACCGCGGCCAGTCGTTCGCGGTCGGCGGCACTCACCTCGATATCGATCCCCTCGCGCATCGCGCATGATCGCACAGATCCAGTCCTTATGGAATCCTATGATTGCGTCGTACCACTAGCGTAATCCGCCGTCCGCGTTGAGGTGGCGGGTTGCGCCTTCGGCCAACCCGCCCTACGGCTCTACGCCCTCAGCTGAGTTCCCGAAACCCACTGTCCCGTTACAAAGAACGCCTTCGCTCTGCCCTGGCGGCGTACCTGAAAATCGCCATAAGCGCGTGATATGCAGCGGCGATGATCGAGTTAGTGATGTCTCTCGCGATTGGGTCCGTGCTCCTCGTCGGCGCGGCGCGGCGGCTGTTGCGGGCCGCTGGAGGCGGCGGTTGCGATTCCCGGTCACGGCGCGGGTCGCATCCTGATATGCCGCTCGCTCCACTTTGCCGGTTCGCGACGGGCCTTTATATTTGTCCTGGCGTTGGAGGATGGCTGATGACCACTCGGGAGAAACACACGGTGCCTCTCTCGGCCGAAGAGGCGAAGTATGTCGATTTGCTTGTTGCGTCGGGCGCCTTCGCGTCGGCGAGCGAGGTTGTCCGTGCCGGCTTGCAGGCGCTGCAAGAGCGCGAAGCGGCGATCGATCGCTGGCTGCAAGAGGAGGTAGTCCCGGTCTATGACGCGATGCAGCGTGATCCCGATCGCGCCATTTCCGGCCGCGAAGTAACGGCCACGCTCGATTCCCATCATGCGGAACGGCTAAAGAGCAGCAAGCGTGAGTCGTGAGGTCGTCTTCGCGCCCGAAGCGCGGGACGATATTCTCGAACTATACGAATACATCGCAAGTCAAGCCGGAGCCGCGCGCGCCCGCGCCTACACCGACCGGATCGTCTCCTATTGCCTCGGCTTCACGACGTTCCCGGAGCGCGGGAGACGCCGCAACGATTTGCGTCCCGGGCTCCGCGTCATCGGCTTTGGACCGCGGGTGACGATCGCATTCCACGTCACAAGCGACCGGATCACCATCGATCGCGTCCTCTATGGCGGCCGCGATCTGACAAGGGCACTCGGCAATCCCGGTAAGTAGGACGGGATGACCCCGGCGGAAAGCCGGGGGTTGGCGGGTTGCGCCTTCGGCCAACGCGCCCTGCGCCCTCCACACAGTAGCGAGCAGGCGAGCGGCCCGGGTTGAGGCCGACAAAATCCATCGTTGCCCTTAGAGAGGCCTGGGTTTCGCTGCGCTGGGCTCGTTCACCCGAAAATTGCCATAACCTAATGTTATGGGGCGGGCATGATCGGGTTCGTGATTTTCCTAGCGATTGGGGCGGTGTTGTTGGTCAGTGCGGCGAGGCGGCTGTCGCGGCTGAACGGGCGGCTTGCGGGGGGTGCGGCGGGCTGTGGGCGCTCGTGGCGATTCCCGGATAATTCCCGGTTCCACGCTATTAACGGGAATTCAAATTCCCGGTTCGGGGATCGGCAATTTCGTATCAAGATATTGATTTATCGGCGAATATTGGAACGATACGGGGCAAGTCGGAAGAATTTTCCCGGTTATTTCCCGGTTACACGGGAATTTCGCCGCGGTAACCAGCCCAACGGGAATTCTGCCGCTGCGGCGCCGCACGATCGCCCCCGCCACCTCGCCCGGCTGCGCCGCGTCACCAGGTCAGCGCGGTGCCCTTGAGCCCAATGCCACCGTTTTTTTCGATTACCCCGAACAGCTGTAATCGGCACGGCCAAGCCGGATTGCAGCCGTCGCCCGTGCCGCCGAACCGATCGGCCCCGAGCCGCGGATCATAGCCGGGCGGCATAGCGATTTCGGCCGGCGGCGATTGCAACATCAGCGGTCTTTGCCCCGGCGCGGCACCCGATGCCGGCATCGCCCGCTGCGCCTGGGCCGGCAAGCCGCACGCGCCGGCGATCAGCGCCGCGGCGACGGCCGGCCAGGCTTTTCTCACCGCAGGAGTGCTGGCATCAAAGCGCCTTCAGCATCGTCTCGGCGCTGGAGACGTCGAATTGTCCGGGCTGCTCGACGTTCAGCGCCTTGACGACACCGTCGTCGACCAGCATCGAATAGCGTTGCGTACGGATGCCCATGCCTTCCTTGATGCGGTCGAGCTCGAGCCCGATCGCCCGCACGAAGTCGCCGCTGCCGTCGCCGAGCATGACGACCTTGCCGGTCGCGCCGCGTTCCTTGCCCCAGGCATCCATGACAAACTGGTCGTTGACCGCGATGCAGGCGATGGTGTCGACGCCCTTGGCCCTAAGTTCGTCCGCATGGCTAACGTAGCCGGGGAGATGCCGCTCCGAGCAGGTCCGCGTGTAAGCGCCGGGGACGCCAAATAGCGCCACTTTCTTGCCGCGGAAAAAATCATCGGTGGAGACCGCCTGGACTCCGTCCGGGCTCACATAGCGCAACGTCACCGATGGCACCTTGTCGCCAACCTTGATGGTCATGGATAGTCCTCCCGAATGTCGGTGATCTCATCCCAGCACAGCGCCGCCTCCGCATCAACCGATGATGCCATGTCGGGCGACCATTCGCTCGATCCGAGGGTGTATTGGACCGCGGCTGACTCCCTCGATCATGTCGCCATCCGGCGTCTGATCGCGGAATTGGGCGAAGAGGAGGCGCGTCGGGCGCGTGCATTTCATTTCGATCGGGACCGAGCGACCTACATCGCCGCTCATGCAATGCTGCGCCGGATGTTGCGCGCGGCCCTCGGCGGTGAGGAGCCGGATTTTGTGCTTAGCCCGCTCGGCCGGCCGGAGCTGACGCCGCGGCGAGATGGCAGGCCGGTGCCGTCGTTCAACCTCACCCATAGCTGTGATTTCGCCGCCTGCGCGATCTTGCACGGTGCGTCAATCGGGATCGACGCCGAGGATATTCGCCGCCCGATCAACGTTACCGAGATGGCCGCGCGTTGGTTCGCTCCAGCGGAGCGCCGGCTGCTGAAGCGGATTGCGGAGGTAAAGCGCGTCGAGATGTTCTTTCAGATCTGGACCTTGAAGGAAGCGATCCTCAAAACCACTGGACACGGACTGCGCATCGAACCCCAGCTGTTCGCCGTCGACCCTGATCACGGCCGCGCAATCGTCCCCGAGGAGCTCGGCATCCCGACCCGCTGGCGGCTCGCGGAAGCAACCCCCCTGCCCCATATCCGGCTCGCTCTCGCCGTCCCCGGACAAGGCTCGCTGCGCCCGTCGCTTATCCGCATCGAACTGGGGTGAACGCCCGGCATAGGCGACAAAGCAATTTCGGCCGAATCGAGCCTCATGCGAGGCGAGGCAGCACCTTTTCGGTCAAAAGCATAAAGGTTTCGTGGCTGAGCGGGGCGCAGAGCAGATAATCGAGACCGATCTCGTCGCGCAGCTGGAGAATTTGATCGACCACGGCGTCGGGCGTTCCGTGCAGGATCACCTCGTCGAGGTAGCGGCGGACCGGGTCGACTCCCTCGGGGGAGAAACTTGATTGCATCACCGGGCGGTGCTGGGCTCCGAGATAGGAGTTGACGATCCATTGGGCGCCGTTGCGCGCCACCGCCGCCGCCTCGGCCGCGTTCCGGCCCAGCGCGACCAGCCGGGCCATCGGAATATCGCGCCCGTTCTCGGAAAAACCCGCCGCGGTCAAACGCCCGGCATAAAGCCGGCGCTTGCGGCCAATCTCCGCGGCCGAGGAATGCGGGTCCATCAGAATCGAGAAGCCGCGGCCAGCGGCCCATTCGATCGCCCCTTCCGAGCTCGCCGCCATCCATACCGGCGGATGCGGACGCTGCGCCGGCTTTGGCAAGACTTCGATGCCGTCAAAACGGAAATGCTCGCCGGCGAAGCTCAACCGCTCCTCGGTCCAGGCTTTCAGGACGATTTGAACGGTCTCGCGGAACCGCGAAGTGCTCTCGTCGGGCGGCACCCCAAACGCCTCGAACTCGATCCGGGCGAAACCGCGGCCGGCGCCCCAATTGACCCGCCCGCCGGACAACAGGTCGAGCAGCGCGACCTCTTCGGCGAGCCGCAGCGGGTGATAGAACGGCGCCAATGATACCCCGGTGCCGATGCGCAGCCGGCGGGTGCGGGCCGCCGCCAGCACGCCGACCATGTGCACCGACGGGCACACGCTGAAGCTCGAGAAATGATGCTCGGCGAGCCACACCGCGTCGTAACCGGTGCGGTCCATGATTTCGATCCGTTCGAGCGCGCGGGCGTAGACCGTCGCCAAATCGACCCGCCGCTCCGGCCAGCTGAAGAATTGCAGCACCGCAAATTTCACCGGTCAACGATACCGGCCGGATAGCGGCCGGTCCAGCCGGCGCGAGACGCGGTACTTGTGGCGGTCTCGCCCGCCCCGGCATGATGGCGGTCATTCCAGCACCCCCAGAGACGATGCCATGCCCACCACGCCCGCACCGATCCTGACCGCCGACAGCATCACCCGTATCGGCGACGAGGCTAAAGGCGCGGTCGCGGTCAACGGCTCGCATGGCGGCCTCTATGCCGCCTATCTCGCGGCCAAGCTCGGGGTCGCCGCGGCGATCTTCAACGACGCGGGGGTCGGGCGCGACCGTGCCGGCATTGCCGGGCTCGACTACCTCGCGGCATTGGGCATCCCCGCCGCCGCGGTCGGGCATTTGACGGCGCGGATCGGCGACGGAGCCGACATGATCGCGCGAGGGGTCGTCACCCACGCCAATGCGCTGGCGACAGGACTCGGCTGCCGTGTGGGCACCGCCTGCCGAGAGGCGGCCGCGGCGTTGCAATCGGTTAACTCGGTTATGCGCGAGCCGCCGCCTGCGCTGGAATCAGCGTTTTTGCTAATACCTGATTCGCCGGCAGTATGGGCGCTCGACTCGGCCTCGGCGGTCGGCCCCGAGCATGTCGGAACCATTGTCGTCACGGGGTCGCATGGCGGGTTGTTGGGTGGCCGGCCCGAGACCGCGCTCAAATGCGATGCACTCGCCGCTCTCTATAACGATGCCGGGATCGGCATCGGCGAGGCCGGGGTCACCCGGCTGCCGGCGCTCGACGCCCGCGGAATCTTCGCCGCCACGGTCACCGCGGCGAGCGCCCGCATCGGCGACGCCCGCTCGACTTATGAGGATGGTGTCCTATCGCGTGTCAACGCGCACGCCGCCGGGCTCGGCATCGCTCCGGGCATAAGCGCGCGCGAGTTTGTCGCAACAATCCGCCGCGTCGCGGCCGACCGGGAGAAGTAGGCATGAGCGAAGCCAACCGCGTCAGCAACCGCCCTTCCGGCCGCATGAGCGGCGGCCGCGCCATGGCCGAGATGTTGCGGCTCGCCGAGGTCGGGCCGATGTTCGGCATGGGCGGATTTCAGCTATTGCCGTTCTACGACGCGCTGGCGCAACTCGGAATGCGGCATTTTCTGATCAACGACGAGCGCTGCGGCGCGTTTGCCGCCGAGGCCTATGCGCGGGTCACCAACCGTCCGGGAATCTGCGACGGCACGCTCGGGCCCGGCGCCACCAACCTCGTCACCGGGCTGATCGAAGGGCTGAACGCCGGCACCCCGATGATCGCCTTTGCCGGCGACACCAACCGCGCCCATTCGTGGAAGAACATGACCCAGGAATGCCGCCAGGTCGAAATATTGCGACCGGCGGTCAAGGAGCTGATCCGGGTCGAGCAGACGAGCCGGGTTCCCGAGGCGTTGCGCCGAGCCTTTGCGGTGGCGACATCGGGCCGGGCGGGACCGGTATTGCTGGATGTGCCGGAGGATGTCTGTCACGGCGAGCACGATTTCGCCGCCGAGGATTTCGCGATCGACCCGACGACGTTGCGCGCGCCCTCGCGCCGCATCCGCCCCGACCGCGCCGATATCGCCCGCGCCGCGGCGCTGATCGCAGGGGCCAAGCGACCGCTGATCCTCGCCGGCGGCGGCATTCACCTGTCGCAAGGCTATCAAGCATTGCTGGCGTTCGCCGAGGCGCAGTCGATCCCGGTGGCACACACGATGAGCGGCAAAGGTTGCATCGCCTGCGCCAACCCGCTTTCGGCCGGATTGTTCGGCCGCTATTCGCGGATCGCCAATGAGCTGATCGAGGCGTCGGACTGCCTGCTGGTCGTCGGCTGTAAGCTCGGCGAGATCGCGACCAAGCGCTATGCGCTGCCGGCGCGGCCCATCCCGCTGATCCATCTCGATATCCTCGCCGAGGAGATTGGGCGCTGCCTGCCGGCCGACGTGGCATTGTGGGGCGACGCCCGCGCGGGGCTCGAAGATCTGACCGAGGCATTGGCCGGGGACGCGCGGAGTTCGCGCGCTGCGCGGACCGATTATATCGCCGAGATCCCGAACCGGATGAAGGCGTGGCGGGACGAGGCTTCAGCCCGGCTCGATTCAAGCGAGCGGCCGATACACATGGCACGGCTGTGCCGTGAACTGAACCGGGCCTTGCCGGCCGAAAGCATCCTCGTGGCCGATGGCGGCTTCGCCGGGCATTGGACCGGGCTCCTCTACGACACCAAGATCGCGGGGCGCCATTTCATCCCCGACCGCGGTCTGGCCTCGATCGGCTACGGGCTGCCAGGCGGTATCGGGGCGGCGCTCGCCGCGCCCGGAACGCCGGTCGTCGCAATCACCGGCGACGGCGGCTTCAACATGATGCTGGGCGAGCTCGAAACCGCGCGCCGCGCTGGGGTGGGGTTGACCATCGTCGTCGTCAACAACGCCGCCTCGGGTTATGTCAAGGCGTTGCAGCATGCAATGTTCCGCGGCCGCTACCAATCCTCCGATCTGGTCGAAATGGATTACGCCGCGATCGCCCGCGCCATGGGCTGCAACGGCATCCGCGTCGAGGACCCCGATCGGCTCGGTGCCGCGCTGGCCACCGGTCTCGCCGAGCGCACCCGCCCGACCGTGCTCGACATCGTCGTGACCCGCGATCCCGCTCGCATGCTCCCCGCCGTCGACAATCGCACCGTCGAGATCCGGCAAGGCGATAGGGTGGCGTGATCGCGTGCCATCGCAATGACCGACCACCGAGGGAGTCATTGACAAATTCAGATTAATGTGATAGCAATATGTGAAAGTGGCAATGAACGGCTCAGCGTCGACGGCACGACGTGCCGTGTTGATCCCTCGTAATTCCTGAAATCGAGACTCCACCCGGGCTTGCTGTCGCGGCTGTTCAGTTGCCCTATTCGGCGTTTCACCGACGCATCTGGCGCGCGTACTCGATGTGGAGCAGCCGTGGACGGCGCTGGTCGCGTACTGACGCTCAATTCAGCAGTTGCTTGCGCCGCAGCAGGGTCTAACAAGTATCTGGTGGATAGCTTCTTTACAAACAGAGCCTAATATTTTGTCACACGTGCCCACGGGCCCGGCCTAAGGACAGGCTCCGGCCGGTGCCCATTCGGACATAAAGTCCGGCTTCCGGGTGGACAGAGCGGCGACGCCACGGCGGCAAACGTCTGGCGTACCACTACAAGCGACTACGCCACCAACATTCGCGGTTTAAGGTTCCGGACAGATCCCCTCGCGGGCGACCTCGGTCCGCCGCAGGCGGTTTACGTTGATTTGGGGAACGCATTACGGGCGTCGACCGGGTAATTCCGAATTGTTGTTGAAGCTCGCGATCGGGAACAGCGTGCTCTGTGCTGATACGGCGCGAGTGGCCCATTGTGAAACGCTGAAACATAAAGATCAAATTAACATTAGTAAATCTAAAAGTTACGATTTGAAGTTAGTGTTTAATTTGTTCGCAAAAATTAAGCATACCGCAATCATCTTCTGTTCTCCTTTCTTCTCGAAGTTTTCTGAGCCGGAGCACTCGCAGACACAATTATGGCAGGGGGAGCTCATGAACACATTAAGCATCAGTGAATGCGGTCAGGTCGAGCGAGCGATCGACGGATACATCGGAGTCCTCGCTGCTGTCAGGATATCGCTGTGCGTGCGGCGCAACTTTAGGGACTATGCCGCAATCCGCCACGCCAACGGCGACTCTCATCTGAATCAAGCCTTCGACCCGGTGTTCACGCGCTTCGGCGCCGACGATTTCTGGCTGCTGGCGCAAAATCAAGTGGGCGACCCTATAGCCACTTATTGCGTGCGCCGGTTTATTGTCAATGACTTCTACCGCTTGATTCGATCTCAGGCGTTGTGGTTTGGCGCAGCACGCCCGGCCGACCCCCGGTTCGTCGTCGAATGCGAGATCCCGCCGTTCGGCGGTGAAGTTGCCCATGCCGGCGGGCTGTGGGTGCGCAAGGATCATCGTGGCGCCTCCAGGCAGCCGCGACTGAGCACCGTCATGTCCCGCCTCGCATGTGCAATCGCGTTGCGAAATAGGCCATTCGACCATGACAGCGCAATGATCCTGATCGATCCTCGAGATCCAACCATGGCTGCAGACCGCAAGGCGATATCCCTGGGAGTAGAGGGCTATGGGTTCGCGCGCGCGTGCCGGTTCGTGGATGGATGGTTTCCCCCGGAAGGCCGTGAGGCCGTTATGCACCTGTGCCACTCGACACGGGCTGAGGCGCTGGCCTCCTTGGTCACGCCGCAGTTGATTGTCGCGGCGGCCTAGCGCGCCTCGAGTTCCGGCAGCCGGCGCTCGTTAATCAGCACCACCAACTGGTCGACACGCCGGCCGTCCGCGGCGAGGGGAAGCAGCAAGCGGGCATACGATAAGAGCTGATGATTTTCGGTACGATAAATCAGTTGATAAGTCGGAACGCCTGATGCGGCGACCTCCCAATAATCCTCGACCGCATCCTCCCGCATCAAACCCGCTGGCATCAGGGCGAGAGTTTGGTTTTTATACGCGCCGCGGTAGGGGTTGACTGTCCCCCAGAGGCGAAATCGATAGCCCATCGGGTCGCTGTCACGCGTATCTACGATGTGCGCGCGGCCGCGCGCAATGTTCAAAACCTCGAGCGGATCGATCAATTCGCTAGCCGGCAGCCGCGATCCCTGGCGTGCGTTACGCCAAATGCTCAACAGCTGACCTAGCCACTTGTCTTCCGATGCAATCGAATCGAAGGGGCTTCCACAGTCTTTCCGAATAGTCGCCGGCCTGCGTTTTTACAGCGATTCCTGAGATTGTAGCGGGTGGTTTCCTATTTGAAACTTGTTCCCCAAGGAGCTGGCAGAAGCGGCGACCGGCTGGGAAACCCCCGGAGGGCCCGGGCGGCGGCTCAATCCCATCTTCGGTGCTTTTCAGGGCTGCCTCCACCCGCTTTAGACCGGCGATCAAGCTGTTGAATGTCAATCAGCGCCGAAGCAGGACCCGGGATTAGCGCGCAATCTGAACCCAGTTGAGCGGTTGTAGAGCGGTCGTCCCCGGAGTCCACGGAGGGGACCCGCGCGCGTCGCGCAGTGCCCTCACAAGCGACGGAGCGACGTGCGTGGGGAGGCGCTGTGGGCCCCCGGGGTCGATCCGCGGGGTTCGGAACGGCGGGTCAGGTTCGGTTTTTGAAGCGCCAGCTCTCGTTGCCAGTTTCGATGATGTCGCAGTGATGCGTCAGCCGATCGAGCAGCGCGGTGGTCATCTTGGCGTCGCCAAACACGCTGGGCCATTCGGCAAAGGCGAGGTTGGTCGACAGGACGATCGAGGTTCGCTCGTAGAGCCGGCTGATCAGATGGAACAGCATCTGCCCGCCGCTGACCGGGAACGGCAGATAGCCAAGTTCGTCGAGAATGACGAGATCGACGCGGACAAGTTGGTCGGCGAGGCGGCCGGCTTTTCCGGCACGCGCCTCAGCCTCGAGCTGATTGACCAGATCGATGGCGGTGAAGAACCGCACGCGCGCGCCGCGGCGCACGCAATTGGCGCCGATCGCTATCGATACATGGCTCTTGCCGGTGCCGGTTCCGCCGATCAGCACGGCGTTGCGCTGGGTAGCGAGAAAGCCGCCCTCGTGCAACTCGCGCACCAGCCCCTCGTTCACCGGCGATACCGTGAAGTCGAACTCGACGAGGTTCTTCATCACTGGGAAACGCGCCACCCCCATGCGGTAGGCGATCGATCGGGCGCGATTGTCGGCGAGCTGGGCGCGCAGCAATTCCCCGAGAATGCGCTGAACCGGATGCTGGGCGCGCAGCCCCGCGGCAACCACCTCGTCATAGGCCGCGCGCATTCCGGCCAGCTTGAGCTGGCCCATCAGCGCGATGATTTCATGCCGTTCCACGCCAGACTTCCTCAGCCGGCGGCGGGTGGCGCAGCCGGTCATAGCGGGCGCAGTCGGCCGCCGGCTCGATCGCCAGCGTCAGCGCCGCCGGGGCCGCCACCGGCCGAGGCGGGTCGGCATCGCGCTGCCGCGCCAGGATGTTGAGCACGACGTCGCGGCCGAACAGCTTGGCCGACAGCGCCTCGGCACAGGCCGCCTCGACCGCATCGAGCCCAGCCTCGGCCACGGCCGTCAGTATGTCGACGAACTGGCGATCGCCGTCGTCATGCCCGGCAAGCTGGCGCCGGATCTGCGCCAGGGCCGGCGGCAGATCCCAGTTGCGAAACGGATCACCGTTGCGCAGCGCCCCCGGCTTGCGTGCCAACACCGGCAGGTAATGCCAGGGATCGTAGGCGGTCTGGCCGCGACCAAAGCGGCGGCGGTGCTCCGCGACAATCTCGCCGTCGCACCAGACGATGATGCGCTCGGCGTAAACCCGCATCTGCGCGGTGCGCCGTGCCGCCCTGACCGCGACGCTGTAGCGATTGTGGTCAAAGCGCACCAAGCTGCTCTTCGACACCGCGACCTCGATCTCGCGGAACCCGTCGAACGGCCCCCGATAGGCGATCAGGCTCGCCCGCTCGGCTTCGAACACCTCCCAGACCGTCTTGTCGCGCTGCTCGGGGTGAGCGCTCTCGCGCGCCTGGGCGAGACAGCGCGCTTCCAGCCAGGCGTTGAGCTCGGCGTAGTTGGCAAAATGCAGCCGCGGCGTGAACAGCCGCTCGCGGGCGTTGCCGACCTGGTTCTCGACCTGGCCCTTCTCCCAGCCCGCCGCCGGCGTGCACGCAGTCGGCTCGACCAGGTAATGCGAGCACATCGCCAGAAAGCGGCGGTTGAAGCGGCGTTCCTTGCCGACAAAGACGGCTTCGACCGCCGTCGTCATATTGTCGTAAATGCCGCGCCGGCACATGCCGCCAAACAGGCGGAAGGCGTGGTCGTGCGCGTCGAACACCATCTCCTGGGTCTCGCGCGGGTAGGCCCGCACCAGAAACATCCGGCTGTGGCAGAGCCGGATATGCGCCACCTTGACCGTCGTCGTCACGCCGCCGAGCACCACGACTTCGTGCGACCAGTCGAATTGGTAGGCCTCGCCCGGCGCAAACCACAGCGGGATGAACACCGGACCTTGCTGCGAGCGTGCCCGGCGCCAATCCCGCACATGGCGCTGCACACTGTCATAGGCGCCCGGGTAGCCCTCGGCGCGCAGCAACTCGAACAGCCGCCGCGCTGTCAGCCGCTCGCGCGCCGGCCGCCGGCTGTTCGCATCGAGCAATCCGTCAAGCCGCGCGACAAACGGTCCAAGCCGGGGCTGCGGCTGCACCCGGCGCTCGTAGCGAAACTCGGTCGATGATCCCCGGATCGCCTTGCGCACCGTTCGCCGCGAGATCCGCAACTCGCGCACGATCTGGCGGATCGGCTTCTTATCAACCCAAAACGCCCGCCTAATCCGGCCGATCGTTTCCACCGTCACCATCCCCGGCCACGCTCCCCTCAACAACCAAAGGGAGCATTCGATGATTCGCGGGGTGGGTCCCTATTCGACGCTGATCACCCCCCAAGCCGGGTCATTCTTCCACGCTGAGTTCCATGTTGAAAATCTGATAATGATCGAGACCGCCCTCTTGGCCGGGATAGGCAAGGATCAGGCGCTTGGGGGCCTGTCCGACAACTTTGTACAAGGCAGCCAAGGCAGCCAAATGAAGGACCGTCGACGGGTCAAATTTGACAAGCAGCGCGCCACGGATCGGTGCGACGTGTACAAAGCCGAGTGTTCGCACCGCATAAGTTATTACGTCCGTGTCGCCGGCTTGGCAGCCAAGCTGCTGCGCGAGATGTTCCGGTGGCAGCGCTTCTCCCGCGCCATCAAAGATGACGCCAACCATTCCTGATTACAGGGCTTCCAACTGGTGGTCCTCCCAGACACTCCAGGCGCGGCCGTGCAGGCAAATAGCCGACCGCGGTCTCGCTTCTCACATTTCGAACTTTGATAACCCGCCTCTCTCCCGGCGCCGAGTCGCCGATCATGACGTGTCAATCAACATCGGCGGCGATCCGCCCCGCTCGGCTGGGATGCCCTTTGCAGCTCGATCTGATGGAAGCGCCACGGCCATCCTCCGGGTAGCGCTGAGGACGCCTCACATTAAATGCGACCGCAGAAAGACGCGTCCAAAAATTGTCATGTCGGCGTCAAATATCTCTGTGATCCGACCTTCGTCGATCCTGTGATTCCGGCGGCTCATCCGGCCGGAACATTATCCCCAACGAGCTGACCAATAATCGTGTGATCTTGGACCCTCACTGCATTTCTGTCACCCGTTTGTCTGTAAACCGATGCGCGAATTTCTTTCTATCTCCGTATTAGACGAGGCGCGGTAGCCAGAACGCCGCGGGTGTTCCGTTACCGTCAGCAACGTGATCATCGGGCGAACGATCAGCCGAGGAGTTTACAATGCCACTCATCTATGCCATCGGGATCGCGGTCGCTGCGCAGCTGTTAATTTATTCTGGATTGACATTTGTGGTTGGAAAATTATTGCCGACTTTATTGATCCGCTGTAGGATCTCGTCCCTCCGGGAAATTATCGCTTCTTGGTTTCCAGTGCTACGGTCATATTGGCGGGAAATTACCCATTTCAGCGTCTATATTCGTGACAGCCGGTGTTAAATGCAGGAATTATTTCGATCGTGACGGGAGTATACATAGCAAACATAGGGGGTTTGATTATCGAGCACAAATTCCCTAACATTCCAATGGCGACAGGATTGATGCTCGTGATGGTTGGAGCAACCATTACTGTCTATGCTAGGAGTCAACTGTAGGCATGGGCATATCTATAACCAGATATTGAAGCAGCCTGCTCCTTACTAGTGGTCTGAGGCGATCGCTTGGTGCCCACGGTTGACCTTTTCGATGATGCGATCGGGGTCGGCGGTCCAGACGAATGGTCTGGGTTTGCGGTTGTGCTCGCCGAGATAGCGGTTGATCGCAGCTTGCAGGTCGACGAGCGAATGGAAGACACCGCGCTGTAAGCGCCGACGGGTCAGCGTGGCAAAAAAGCCTTCGACCGCATTAGCCCAGGAGCACGAGGTGGGGGTGAAATGGAACACCCACCTGGGATGCCGCGCGAGCCAGGCGCGCACTTTGGGATGCTTGTGGGCGGCATAATTGTCGAGGATCGCGTGGATCAGCTTGCCGGCCGGGACCGCCGCTTCGATCCGGTTGAGGAAACGGATGAATTCCTGATGGCGATGGCGCGCCATGCACTGGCCGATGACGGTGCCGTCGAAGACATTGAGCGCCGCGAACAGCGTGGTCGTGCCGTTGCGGATGTAATCATGGGTCA
>CAVVPS010000015.1:0-115725 GCA_963750195.1 uncultured Alphaproteobacteria bacterium | reverse complement strand
CGATCGCTGGGGTGAGCCAGTCGACGACGGCGAGTGCCTCTGCCTGCACCGCCACTTCCTGGATCGACGTGCGCTGCTACGGGGCCGCCGGCAACGGCAGCACCGACGACACCGCCGCGATCAACCGTGCGTTGTCCGCAGCGCTCGCTACCGACCAGCCTCTGTTCCTTCCGCATGGCACGTACAAACTCACGCGCCCCCTGATCATCGACTACCGGACCCGATCGGACACCGGCTTTCGAGTGATTTCGATGGGCGCCATCCTCGACGGAAAGACCATCGCCGCGCAACCGGTGCTCGAGATCCTGTGCTCCGGCGGCACGCCGATTTCGCCAAAAGGATGCTTTTATTTCAACGAGCAAGGAACCCTGTTCGTCAATGGCCGCAGCGACAGCTACGCCGTGGTGATCGGCCAGCACGATTTTTCGGACGCACAGAACTCGCTAAAGATCGATCATCTAATCGTCAACAATGCGGGCGTCGGCCCGCGGGCGGGCGGGCTTCAGCTCAACTACGTGCTGAGCTCCGAAATCTTTGCGGTCGCCGACGCCGCCGGAGGGGCCGCAGGCATCGCACTGGAGCAGACGCAGATTTCCCGCATCAGCGGCGCCGGCTCGGCGGCGGCCAAAGGCGGGGCGGCGCTGGTGATCGAGAACGGCTACAGCTTTGCCAACACCATCGACGCGATGGACCTCGAAGTCGCGCCGACCTGCCTGATGATCGATTCGCGCAACGCCGCTCACAACACCTTCATTTCGCCCTACATGGCGTGCCCGACTGCGGTCGACGCGAGTGCCGGCAACACCACTCGTCTCGTCAACCCGCTGTTTGGCGGAAACGTGAAAAAAGAGTTCGCTGCGGCGGTCGGCATCACCACGAGTCCGTGACCGCGAGCGTTGGACCTCGCGGCCTTTGACAAAGGCCGCCTCGCTGGCCAAATTTGGGTTGCCAGACGGCCGGATGGCCGCTCTTCGCCGCCGTGCGGGGAGAGGAAAGTCCGGGCTCCACGGAGGTACGGTGCCGGGTAACGCCCGGCGGGGGCAACCCCAGGGAAAGTGCCACAGAAAGTATACCGCCGAGCCCGCCCGCGGCACGCTTCGGGTGGGCGGCAAGGGTGAAACGGTGCGGTAAGAGCGCACCGCGCCGCCGGCAACGGCGGCGGCAGGGAAAACCCCACCGGGAGCAAGACCAAGTAGGAGCGGCAGGCATCAGGGAGCGATCCCGAGGTGTCGGGCGGACCTTCGCGCCGCCGCTCGGGTCGGTCGCACGAGGCGTCCGGTAACGGACGTCCCAGAGGAATGGCCGTCACCGCCCCCTTAAGCCCGTCGGGCGATCTGGGGCGGTACAGAACCCGGCTTATGCGCCGTCTGGCATCGCCCGCCCCCGCACGGTGCAGCGGGCGGCCCGCCAAGGCCGCAGGCGGCGGTTTGTGGCGTGGACGATGTGCCGGACGAAACGGGGATAACTACGCTTTTTTGGGGAAAACCCTGTGGATCTCCGATTGCCCCGTTGCCGCCCGCCTTCATCCGCCTAAGCTCGAACGGGTGTGGTCGCGCCGCTGACGCCTAAGGTTGCGGCGGGGAGCCTGCGGGCGATGTTGCCGAGTCGGCGCGCCACACTTGGGGGGACGGGGCGGGCGACCTCCGGAGGTCGCCCGTTTCTCTTGAGCGCCATCTCGAACCTGGTGCGCAGCGGCCGGGCAAACAGCCCCGGCTCCGGCGCCGCAGATATTTCCTCTGGCCAATATTACTATATTTATGGCATTCTTTTGGCATGGTTTCCATGATGGCGGTCGCGATGGCGAGAGATGTAAACCCGTTGAAATCAGAGCTGATCACCTTGTCGCTCAACGTCCAGACCGTGTGGTACCTCGATCGCCTGGTCGAGACCGGTCTCTTTGGCAACAACCGCACCGAGGCAGCGCGGGTCGCCCTCTACGACCATTGTAAATTACTCGTTGCCGAGCGGAAGCTGGAAATGGCCCCGCCCCTGCCGAGCAAACTGGTCGCCATGACCGAGTAGTCTGACGATGCCGGTCCGTATTCACGAAGCAAAAGTCCGGCCGGCGATCCCATTGCCGCGTCGCCGACAGGTCGGGCCGGCCGCGGCACTCGGACGTAGGCCGCCCGACAGCAGCGTCGCCAACGCCGGTCCAAGCATAACCGCGTGCCTCACCACAGGAATGTCAGCGCGCTCGCCGGCGATGCGATGCCCCGCTCCCGCGTCAATCGCCTTACCCACGTCAGGTCCGGACGTGGCCCATCCCAAATTTCTGACATATCGGTCGCGGCGCCCTGGCCTGCCCCTGAGACAGTCATTCCGCCACTTGTGTCCGGGACGCCTACGGCGACTACATAATGTGGCCGGGCCATATCGTCTGCAGTCTCTACAAAATCCAGAGTTTTATTTCATAAGGCCATTGACGACCATCAAGTACCATGCTATCCCATGTTTACCCATGGACGGATGTAGCCGATGGGGGGAACTTCGGCGGCATCTATCGGGCGCCCCTTGCCGAGCGTCCACGGGCGAGCGTTGGGGGAAGAAGTGGCATGTTTCTGTCCACTTACGTGAACAAGGTCGACCGCAAGGGGCGAGTTTCAGTGCCGGCGACCTTTCGCGCCTCATTGGCGGCCCAGCGTTTTCCGGGCATCGTCGCGTTTCCGTCATACAAATATCCGGCGATCGACGGCAACGGCATCGAGCGAATGGAGGAGCTGGCCGCTCGCCTCGAGACCCTCGAGGAATTTTCCGACGAGCATGAGAATCTGGCGGCACTGCTGTTCGCCCCGTCGCAGCGACTTCCCTTCGACACTGAGGGACGGGTGGTGTTGCCGGCGGACCTAGCCCAGCATGCCTTTATTACCGACAGCGCGGCCTTTGTCGGTCTAGGCAAGAGTTTTCAGATCTGGGAGCCCGGCCGTTTCGCCGAACATCTGGCCAATCTACGCGAACGCGCACGTCGGCAGGGGACCAAGATTCCGCCGCTCGGCGGTACGCCAGACCGGCGCCGGGAATGACTAGAAGCCGCCCACTGCCGCCGCGGCGCGAAGACCGCGCCGGTCGAGACGCGAGTGAGGCGATTCGAGGGGCGAGGCATGTGCCAGTGCTGGTCGAGGCTGTCATCGATGTGTTGTCGCCGCGCGACGACGCCCTCTATGTCGACGGCACATTTGGCGCCGGCGGCTATAGCGGGGCGTTGCTCGCCGCAGCTAATTGCCGTGTCGTCGCGATCGATCGCGATCCCGATGCGGTGCGGCGCGGCCGCGAGCTGGCGCGCGCCCATGGCGGGCGGCTCACCATCATCGAAGGGAATTTCGGCGACATGGAGCGGCTGCTGGCGTCGCCAGGGTCGATGACGCCCGCGCCGATCGCCGGGATCGCGCTAGATCTCGGCGTCTCCTCTATCCAGCTCGACACTGCCGAACGCGGGTTCTCGTTCCGCTTCGATGGACCCCTTGACATGCGCATGAGCCGGGACGGGCAGACCGCCGCCGATTTGGTCGCAACCCTCGCCGAGAGCGATCTCGCTCGGCTGATCCGCGAATTCGGCGAAGAGCGCTTTGCTCGCCGAATCGCCCGCGCGATCGCCGCGGCCCGGCGGCGCCAGCCGATCGGCCGTACCCTCGAACTCGCCCAGATCGTGCGTACCGCGGTGCCCCAGGCCGCTCCCGGGCTCGACCCGGCGACCCGCACCTTTCAGGCGCTGCGGATTGCCGTCAACGACGAGCTCGGCGAACTCGATCGCGTGCTCGGCGCGGCCGAACGGCTGCTGATGCCCGGCGGACGGCTCGCCATAGTGTCTTTTCATTCGCTCGAAGATCGGCGGGTCAAGGACTTCTTGCGGCAGCGCAGTGATAGGGCGCCTCGCAGCTCGCGCCACGAGCCGGTTCCCGCCACGGTTGCAGCGCCGAGCTTCCAGCTGCTGCATCGCCGGGCGCTCAAACCTGACATCGAGGAAATCGACCGCAATCCGCGCGCGCGGGCGGCGCGGCTGCGCGCGGCGGAACGCACCGCCGCCCCACCCTGGCCGCCGAGTCGCGACCGGCAACGGCACGCCGCATGATTAAGCTCTCCGCACTGTTCTGGTTGGTATTGGTCTCGGCGACGGGCTTCGCAATGTTCGCGATCAAGTACGAGGTCCAGGCCGTCGCCGACCAGCTGGCCCAAACAACCAAACGGGCGGACGACGCCGAGCGCGACATCCGCGTCTTTGACGCGGAATGGGCTTATCTGAACCGGCCCGACGCGCTGGCCCAGATGAACCAACGCTATCTGTCTCTGGCGCCGATCGCGACGAAGCAACTTATCGCCGATATTGCCGAAATTCCGATGCGCCCGGCGCCATCGCCGGCGGTCGAGACAGCGGCTGCGGTCGCCGAAAACTCACAGCCGCAGAACGCATCGCCCGCGTCGAACCCTCCTCCTGCGGAACAACCGTCCCAAGGCCAGCCGTCCACGGAAAGCGGAGGCCCCGTCCTGACCGTCGCACTCGAAACCCGAAACCCGATACCCGAGCCGGCGAGACCGGCGCCAACCAGGGCGGCACCGCACCCGAACTCAGCAAGCCGGGCCAAATCGCTCGATGACTTAATCGCGCAGATTGCGGAGAGCCGGTGATGAGCGCGGTCCACCAGTTTGACGACAATCCGTGCCGGCCGCGCCATTTCAAGCCGCCGCACTGCGCCCCGGTCGTTCCGGACGGACCGGCGAGGCGGGCGCTCGACGGCTGCCGCGCCCGGCTCCTCGTCGCGGCTATCTCATTCATCATGGTCTTTGCGGTCATCGCCGGGCGGCTCGTCCAAGTTACGTTGCTGCCGGGTGCCGTCACCGTACCCTCTATTGCTCGCTTCCACCCGGCGCCGCCGCCCCCACCCGGCCGCGCCGACATTATCGACCGCGAAGGCAAGCTGTTGGCGACGACACTGGACAGCCCCTCGCTTTACGCCAATCCGCGGCAGATCGTCGATGCCGCAGACACGACGCGCAAACTCCTTACCGTACTGCCGGGTCTCGACCCCGCTCAACTCTTGGCCAAACTCAACTCCGGCAAGGGTTTCGTATGGGTCAAGCGGCATCTGACCCCAGACCTCGAGTTTGCGGTCAACCAGCTTGGGATACCGGGGCTGCAATTCGCCCATGAGGAACGCCGCGTCTACCCTTATGGCAATCTGCTGTCGCATGCGGTCGGCTATTCGGGGATCGATGACAACGGTCAGGCCGGGATCGAGCGCGGCCTCGACGATCAGTTGCGCGGCCGTCAGGAGCCGCTCCAGCTGTCGATCGACATGCGTCTGCAATATGTTCTGCACGAAGAACTGCAGCGCGTTGTCGACGACTTCACCGCCAAGGGCGGCGACGGGCTGATCATGAACGTCAACACCGGCGAGGTCCTGGCAATGGTGTCCTTGCCAGATTTCGATCCGAGCCATCCTGGGGCATCCGATCCCAACCATCCGAACATTCCGGTGACCGAGCGGATGTTCAACAGGGTCACACTGGGGGACTACGAGATCGGTTCGGTGTTCAAGATCTTCACCACGGCGATGGGGCTCGATTCGGGCGCTACCACAATGACAGGAGTGTTCGACGCGACGCATCCGATCCACATCGGGCGGTTCACGATTTCCGACTATCACGGCAAGCATCGCCCGCTGACCGTTCCGGAAATCCTGATGTATTCTTCAAACATCGGCGAGGCCAAGATCGCGCTTGCGGTCGGCGCCGACCGGCAGCAGGAATATCTACGCCGTTTCGGGCTATTGACCTCACCCAGTTTCGAGTTGAAAGAGATTGGCCGACCGCACTTTCCGGCGAAGTGGCGCGAGGTCAACGTGATGACGATCGGTTTTGGCCACGGCATTTCCGAGACACCGTTACAGATAGCCAGCGGGGCTTCGGCGCTGGTCAATGGGGGCGTGCTGCGCCAGGCGACCCTGCTCAAGCTGCCGCCCGGCGATGCGCCGGAAGGCCGCCAAGTGATCTCGCGGGTAACCTCGGACCACATGCGCAAGCTATTGCGTATGGTTGTCCTCTATGGGACCGGCGAAATGGTGGATGCGCCGGGCTACGTCGTCGGTGGCAAGACCGGCACCGCGGACAAAGTCGAGGGCAAGCATTACGCCGAACAGAAGCTACTCTCGAGCTTTGTCGGCGTCTTCCCGATGACCGCCCCTAAGTATCTGGTCATGGCTATGGTCGACGAGCCGCACGGCACCAAGGCGAGCCACGGCTTTGCGACCGCTGGCTGGACTGCAGCCCCCGCGGTCGGCCGCACCATCGTGCGCATTGCGCCATTGCTCGGCGTGCAGCCGGTCGATGAGTCCTCGCCGGCGATCGCGCAAGCCCTGACGCCCGAGAGCATGCAAGGCAAGCGGGTTGAAGCTTACTGAGCTGATCGACATCGCCGAATGCCCAGCCTGGCCCGGCCTCCGAGGCAATCCTGAAATTGCTGGGATCACCGCCGATTTACGCGCGGTGCTTCCCGGCTTCCTATTCGCTGCTCTGCCCGGCACGCGGCTCGACGGCAGGTCATTCGCCGGCGATGCGGTGACGCGTGGCGCGGTCGCGATCCTGACCGACGATGCTGCGGCGCTCGGCCTCGCGGCGGAAGACCGCGCCCGGGTGGGGATCGTGACCGATCCAAACCCCTACCGCCGGCTGGCGCAGCTGGCGGCGCGCTTTTGCGGCAGGCAGCCGCGAACGATCGCAGCCGTCACGGGCACCAACGGCAAGACCTCCGTCGCTCATTTCGTTCGCGAGATCTGGACCGTCGGCGGCCATCTCGCGGCGAGTGTCGGCACGCTCGGGCTGGTGACGTCGAGCGGGCGCCGCCCGGGCGCGCTGACGACGCCCGACCCTATCGCCCTCCACCGCGATCTCGCCGCCCTCTGCGAACAAGGGATCGAGTATGTCGCGGTCGAGGCGTCGAGCCATGGTCTCGCCCAGTTTCGCCTCGACGGCCTCTCGGTTGCCGCTGCCGCCTTTACCAATCTGACCCGCGATCATCTCGACTACCACCGCGACATGGCGCATTACCGCGCCGCCAAGGAACGGCTGTTTACCGAGCTGTTGGGATCGGGGCAGCCGGCAATCCTGAATTGTGACAGCAGCGAATTTCCGCGACTCGCGGCGCTGTGCCGTGACTGCGGCCATCCGGTCATCGGCTATGGCGCCGACCTAGCTGCCGACTTGCGGATCGTCGCGTCGCGGCCGTGGGATCGTGGTCAGCACCTCGTCCTCGAGATCTTCGGCCGGCGTCACGAGCTTTTGGTGCCGCTGTTCGGCGAATTCCAGGCGATGAACGCACTGTGCGCACTCGGTCTGGCGATTGCGACCGGCATCCCAGCGGCGGCGGCGACCGCGGCGCTCGCCCGACTCAGCGGCGTCCCAGGCCGGCTCGAATTCGTCGCTGAGGCCGGCGGCGGAGCCCCGATCGTCATCGATTACGCGCACACTCCCGATGCGCTCGCGACTGTGCTCGCGGCGCTGCGCCCGCATGCGCCGGGCCGGCTCGTAGCCGTGTTCGGCTGCGGCGGTGATCGCGATCCAGGCAAGCGGGCGCTGATGGGACGCGTCGCAGCTAACGCCGCCGACCGGGTATACGTGACCGATGACAATCCTCGCAGCGAAGATCCTGCCGCAATCCGCCATGCGATCCTTTCCACCGCCCCGGGGGCCATCGAGATCGACGATCGGCGCCGCGCGATTGCAATGGCGATCGCCGATCTCGCTCCCGGCGACCTGCTGGTGATCGCCGGTAAGGGTCACGAAACCGGACAGATCATCTGCGGACAGACATTTCCCTTCGACGATGCCGAAATCGCCCGCGACATCGCCGGACGTCGAAGCATGCCGCGGACCAGCGGATGATGCCGTTGTGGACCGCGGCGGATGTCGCTCAGGCAACCGGCGGCGCGGGCCCCGCCAATTGGGCGGCGACGGGTGTTTCGATCGATAGCCGCACGCTGGCGGCGGGAGACCTCTTCATCGCGTTGCGCGGCCCCAACCATGACGGCCACGATTTTGTCGCACCGGCGTTCGAACGCGGCGCCGCGGCGGCGATAGTCGATCAACAGATCCTCGGGCTCCCCCCGGGGGCGGCGCTAATAGGTGTCGATGACACGCTCACGGCGCTCAGCGCCCTCGGCCGATTTGCCCGCGCCCGCAGCAGCGCGCGGATCATCGCGGTGACCGGCAGCGTCGGTAAAACAGGAACCAAAGAGGCGCTGCGCTTAGTGTTCGCGGCCTGCGGCGCGACTTTCGCGTCCGCCGGCAGTTTTAACAATCACTGGGGGGTTCCGCTGTCGTTGGCCCGCATGCCGCCTGATACGGCTTACGGAATTCTTCGAGCTCGGCCATGAACCATCCCGGCGAGATCGACGCACTGACCCGCGTTGTACGGCCCCACATCGCGCTGATCACGACCGTCGCGCCGGTCCATCTCGGCTTTTTCGGCTCAGTCGAGGCGATCGCCGATGCCAAGGCCGAGATCTTTTTCGGGCTCGAACCCGGCGGGGTCGCCGTCCTCAACCGCGACAACCCACATTTTTCCCGCCTAGCCGCGTGGGCTAAGCGCGCGGATGTGGACCAACTTATCAGCTTCGGCACCGATCCGGAGGCCACAGTCCGGCTCGTCGATTCTGTGCTCGATCCCGACGGCAGCACAGTCGAGGCAAGATGTTCGGGCGTTCCAGTGCGCTTCCGTTTGCCCGTCCCCGGACGGCACTGGGTCATGAATGCGCTCGCCGTGCTGTGCGCAACAATAGCGGCCGGCTGCGATGTCCGATCTGCGGCCGAGGAACTCTTGGGCCTCGAAGCGATGCCGGGCCGAGGACGTCGTCACCGGCTGGCTTGGCAGGGCGGGATCTTGACCCTGATCGACGAGAGCTACAATGCAAGCCCGGCGGCGATGGAGGCCGCCATTGCGGTGCTCGCCGCGACTTCGCCAGCGGCGGGCGGGCGGCGGGTGGCGATGCTCGGCGACATGCTCGAGCTCGGCGATGCGACCGAGCGTTTCCATCGCAATCTGGCGGCGCCTCTTGCCGCAGCCGGGGTCGATCGCGTGTTCCTCGTCGGCAAAGCGATGGCGGCACTCCACGAGGTCCTGCCCGCGGCCAGCAGGGGCGGATTGTGGCGGTCTGCCAATCAAGCTATCCCCGCGCTGTTAAGCTTCCTTCAGCCAGGCGACGTCGTGACGGTCAAAGGATCCTACAGCTTGCATGTTGACCGGATCGTCGAACGGCTGATTGCCGAAATCGGCGCGCCCCCGGGACCTGATCTGATGCTTTACCGGCTGCTCTACCCGTTCGCGGACCAGTTCCAAATTTTCAATCTGTTCCGCTACATCACCTTTCGCTCCGGCGGAGCAGTTGTCACCGCGCTGTTGATCAGTTTCGTCTTTGGCCGGCCGATCATCGCCTGGCTGCGCGCAAAACAGACTAACGGTCAGCCGATCCGTCTAGACGGCCCCGCCGGCCATCTGACCCGCAAAAAGGGCACGCCGACGATGGGCGGCTTCCTCATCCTGCTGGGGCTGACGGTGGCGACCTTGCTGTGGGCGGATTTGAGCAACCCCTACGTCTGGATCGTGCTCCTGGTCACCGTCGGGTTCGGGCTGATCGGCTTTTTTGACGACTATAAGAAACTGACCAGCAATTCCCATCGCGGGCTGACCGGGTCGACCAAGATCGTGCTCGAAATCGGGGTCGGCGTGCTCGCTTGCATCGCGCTCGGCTATGTGACGCCGGCGCCGTTGGCCCACACTCTCGCCGTGCCATTCTTCAAAAACGTTCTGATCCCTCTTGATGGGCTGTTCGTGCCGTTCGCCGTCCTCGTCATTGTCGGAGCATCTAACGCGGTCAACCTGACCGATGGGCTCGACGGGTTGGCGATTGTACCGGCGATGATCGCCGCCGGCTGCTTTGCACTGATCGCCTATTTGGTCGGCAACGCAGTCTTTGCCAACTACCTGCAACTCCACCACGTCCCGGGGGCCGGCGAGCTGACGGTGTTTTGCGGCGCTATGGTCGGGGCCAGCCTCGGGTTTCTGTGGTTCAACGCTCCGCCGGCGATGGTGTTCATGGGCGACACCGGCTCGCTCTCGATCGGCGGTGCGCTCGGGACGATCAGCGTCGTCACCAAGCACGAGCTTGTGCTCGCGATCATCGGCGGGCTCTTTGTGCTCGAGGCGGTTTCGGTCATCGTCCAGGTCGCCAGCTTCAAGATCACCGGGCGGCGCGTCTTTCGGATGGCGCCGCTGCACCACCACTTCGAGCAGAAAGGCTGGGAGGAGCCGACGATCGTCATCCGCTTTTGGATCATCGCCTCGATTCTGGCGATCGCCGGGCTCGCCACCTTGAAGCTGCGGTAGTGTGTGATGACCGATGGGGGCATCACACAAATAGTAGCTAGATGTGGCCACAGCCGCTATATATCCTCTCTCCACGAGAGTCGGGGGGCTGGGTCCGGCAGGCCTTGCCCGAGTGGCGAGGATCGATCCCGATGAGGTTCGCCCGCATCGATCAAAGCCCGGTAGCGCGTTGGTGGTGGACCGTCGATCGATGGAGCCTCGCCGCGCTCAGCGTCTTGATGGGTTTCGGCGTGTTGATGAGCCTGGCGGCGAGCCCGGCGGTCGCCGAGCGAATCGGCTATGACGGCATGCATTTCGTACGCCGTTATCTGTCCCTCCTGCCGGTTACGATCGGTGTGATGTGGCTGATCTCGCTGCAAACGCCGCGGACGGTTCGTCGCATAGCCTTTATCGGCTTTGGCATCGGAATGCTGCTGCTGGCGATGACTTTTGTCGTCGGCGGTGAAATCAAGGGAGCGCGGCGATGGATCAATCTGCCGTTGCTGTCGTTGCAGCCCTCCGAGTTTGTCAAGCCTACCTTTGCCGTCGTCGCCGCCTGGCTGTTCTCCGAGCAAAAGCTGCGCCGGAGATTTCCGGGCAACCTGATCTCTGCCGCATTGCTGTTGCTGATCGTCGGGATGCTGATCGCGCAGCCCGACATCGGCATGGCGGTGGTGGTGGCGACAGTATGGTTTGGACAATTTTACATGGCTGGTCTGCGGCTCTATTGGGTCGTGTTGTTCGGCCTTGGAGGAATTGGTGCGCTGGCCGGAGCCTATACTTGCTTGCCGCATGTCAGGATCCGAGTCGATCATTTCCTCGATCCGGCAAGCGGCGACAGCTATCAGGTCAGCCGCTCGCTCGAAGCTTTCGCCAATGGCGGATTGTGGGGGCGTGGCCCGGGCGAGGGCACGATCAAATATGTGCTGCCCGATGCGCACGCCGATTTCGTGTTCGCGGTTGCCGGCGAGGAATTGGGCCTGATCGTTTGCCTTTTCGTTGTCGGCCTCTTCGCCTTTGTCGTGTTGCGCGGGTTTTCGCGCCTGCGCCAGGAGGGCAACCTGTTCGTGCTGCTGTCGGCTACCGGCTTGTTGATCCAATTCGGGCTTCAAGCGGCCATTAACATGGCCTCGACCTTGCACATGATGCCGACCAAGGGGATGACATTGCCGTTTTTGTCTTACGGCGGCTCCTCGATGCTCGCTCTCGGGTTGGGGATGGGGATGTTGCTTGCGCTGACCCGCCGCCGGCTAGCGGGAAGCGCTCTGTGAGCACCACTATCGCTCTTGCCGCAGGTGGCACCGGCGGCCACTTGTTCCCGGCCGAGGCTGTGGCGGCCGAACTGGTTGAACGCGGCCGGCAGGTCCACCTGCTGACCGATGTCGCGAGCCGATGCCTTTGCCCTGGGCGTTCGCGGAGTCGCGGTTCACTGCGTGCGTTCCGGAAGGCTCGGCGGCGGCCCGGTTCGGGCCGCTCATGGGCTGGCCGAGCTGGCGGCCGGTATCGTTCAGGCGCGCCGGCTGCTGCGCCAGTTGTCGCCACAGGCAATCGTCGGCTTCGGCGGCTATCCGTCGGTGCCGACGATGCTGGCTGCCGCGTCGCTTGGACTGGCGACCCTCATCCACGAGCAGAACGCGGTTCTCGGCCGAGCCAACAAGCTGCTGGCGCCCAGGATGAGGCGGATTGCCAGCGGTTTTCCTGAGACCGCGGGGATGCGCCCCGCCGACCGGGCCCGCTCCGTCTATACCGGGAACCCGGTTAGGCAGGGAGTCCTCGCCATCGGCGAGCCCAGCTATGAGCCGCCACTGCCGGGCGGGAAGATCGAGTTGCTGATCCTTGGCGGCAGCCAAGGCGCCCGGGCTCTGAGCGAGATTGTGCCGCCGGCCCTCGCGGCGTTGCCACCGGACATGCGCGCTGCGCTCAGGGTGACCCAGCAGGCGCGCCCCGAGGATCTAGCCTCAGTCGCCGAAGCCTACGCCGAAACCGGCATCGCCGCAGAGATCGATAGCTTTTTCACCGATGTGCCGCGGCGGATGGCGCGTGCACATTTGGCGATCTGCCGGGCCGGCGCCTCGACTGTGGCCGAGCTCTCCGCTATAGGTCGGCCGGCATTGCTGATCCCTTACCCGCACGCAACCGACGACCACCAAACCGCGAACGCCCAGGCTTTCGCCGCAGCCGGCGGCGGATGGGTTGTCGCGCAGACGGACCTCCGCCCCGATACCCTCGCGGCTCGGCTACAGGGTCTCCTCGGTGACGGCGCTTCGCTGACTTCGAGCAGCGCAGCGCGCACAGGGCTTCGGCCGGCGCGATGCAGCCCGCCGTCTGGCGCTGCTGGCGCTGGCGCTCGAACCCGGCAACGCGTCCGAGGGATACGCGGCATGAGGGCGCTGCCGCTGACCATCGGGCCGTTGCATTTTGTTGGCATCGGCGGCATCGGGATGAGCGGCATCGCCGAGGTTCTGCACAATCTCGGCTATCGCGTGCAGGGCAGCGACCTCGCCGATGGGGCGAACGTACGTCGCTTGGTCGAGCTGGGCATCCCGGTGGCGATCGGGCACGAGGCGGGCAATCTCGGCTCCGCCGAGGTCGTCGTGATCTCCTCGGCGGTAGCGCCCGACAACCCCGAAATCGTCGCGGCCCGAGGGCGACGGCTGCCGGTAGTGCGGCGTGCCGAGATGCTGGGCGAGCTGATGCGGCTTAAATGGTCGTTGGCGGTCGCCGGCACCCATGGCAAGACGACGACGACCTCAATGATCGGCGCTCTGCTCGAGACCGCCCAGCTTGATCCGACCGTGATCAATGGCGGCATCATCAATGCGTACGGCACCAATACCCGGCTTGGCGCCGGCGACTGGATGGTGGTCGAGGCCGACGAGAGCGACGGAACCTTCGCCCGGCTGCCGGCGACCGGCGCAATCGTCACAAATATCGATCCCGAGCATCTCGATTTTTTCGGCAGTTTCGACGCGCTACGCCAGGCGTTCGAGACCTTTGTCGGAAACATTCCGTTCTACGGTTTCGCGGCACTGTGCATTGATCACCCGATCGTGCAGGCGATGATCCCAAAATTGTCGGATCGCCGGGTGCTGACCTACGGGATGAGCCCGCAAGCCGATATCCGCGCCATTGACCTCAGGCTCGGGCGTGACGGGGCTCGCTACGACATCGTCGTATCGGATAGCGTGACGGAGCGTGGACGTACGGTTCCGGACCTGTATTTACCGATGTTCGGCCGGCACAACGTCCAGAATTCGCTGGCCGCCGCTGCAGTTGCCGAGGCGCTCGGACTCGGCGACGACGCGCTGCGCGTGGCCTTGCGCAATTTTAAAGGGGTCAAGCGTCGCTTCACCAAGACCGGCGAATGGAACGGCGTGACGGTGATCGACGATTACGGCCACCATCCGGTCGAGATTGCGGCGGTACTGAAGGCGGCGCGCGCGATCGTCGCGGGCAAAGTCATCGCTGTCGTGCAACCCCACCGCTACAGCCGTGTGTCCCACCTGTTCGAGGGGTTCTGTACCTGCTTCAACGATGCCGACATGGTTCTCGTCGCCGATATTTATGCCGCCGGCGAGGCGCCGATCGAGGGCGTAACCAGGGACGCGATCGTCGCCGGGCTGATCGAGCACGGTCATCGCAACGTGCGCGCGCTCGCCGACCCCGGCGATCTCGCGTCGCTGACCGCCGAGCTGGCCCTCCCCGGCGACATGGTGGTGTGCCTCGGCGCCGGCTCTATCACCGCTTGGGCCAACAGCCTGCCCGGCGCACTCGCCGCCCTGGAAAATCGCGAGCGAGTTCGGATGATCGCGCTGCACGCGGAAGCCATATCCCCGCCGATTGCGGCGCTTGGCCATTTGCGCGGCGGGCTGATCGCGAATGCACTGATCGGAAAGCAGACTTGGTTCGGTGTCGGCGGACCTGGCGGAAGTACTGTACCGACCCGCAGACTGCGCAGACCTCTCTGCGTTCCTCGCGGCGCTCCCGCCGGAAGTCCCGGTAACGGTGCTCGGCGGGGGCTCCAATTTACTGATCCGCGACGGCGGGCTTCCCGGTGTCACGATCCGGCTGGGCCGCGGCCTTGCCGGCGTTTCCGTCGACGGGAGCGAAGTGGTGGCCGGCGCCGGGGCGCTCCACCTCAACATCGCGCTGGCTGCTGCCAAGGCCGGGATCGCCGGGCTTGAATTCCTCTCCGGAATCCCGGGGACGATCGGCGGCGGGTTGCGTATGAATGCCGGCGCCTATGGCCGTGAGACCAAGGATATCCTGGTTTCCGCAACAGCGCTCGACCGCAGCGGCGCTTCCCACCTGATTGCGGTCGATTCGATGAGGTTTTCCTACCGCCATTGCGGACTCGAAGAGGACTGGATTTTCGTCGAGGCTCGACTGCGCGGCGCCCACGGCGATCCGGCCATTATCGCCCGGCGGATGGCTGAGATCAGGCAATCGCGCGAGGCGACTCAGCCGATCCGCAGCCGCACCGGCGGCTCGACCTTCAAGAACCCCCCGGGCGACGCGGCCTGGCGCGTGATCGACCTTGCCGGCTGCCGCGGTTTGGTGCGCGGAGGGGCGATGGTATCGCCACAGCACGCGAATTTTCTGATCAACACTGGCGACGCCATCGCCGCCGATCTCGAAGGGCTTGGTGAGGAAGTGCGACGCCGAGTTTACGACGCGACCGGGGTCGTGCTCGAATGGGAAATCCGCCGTGTCGGCCGGCCCCTTTCCGGCGTCGAGCCAATCTCTGAGGGGTGCTGAAGCGGTGACCAAAACCGTCGCTTTGCTGATGGGTGGCTGGTCGCCCGAACGCGAGGTGTCACTGTCGAGCGGGCGGGAATGCGCCAAGGCGCTCATCGACCACGGCTATCGGGTCAGGACTGTCGATGTCGGCCGCGACCTCCCGGCATTGCTGCGTGCCCTCCAGCCCCGCCCCGAGGTGATCTTCAACGCCCTGCACGGCATCGGCGGCGAAGACGGTACGATCCAGGCCGTCTTCGAGATGCTGGCAATCCCCTACACCCATTCGGGCGTACTCGCATCGGCTCTGGCAATGCACAAGCCGACGGCAAAGACGGTCTTTCGGGCCGCTGGACTGCCAGTCGTCGAGGATTTCGTCGCCAGCCCCGAAGAACTCGCGCGGCACGATCCGCTGCCCGCACCCTTTGTCGTCAAGCCGACCAATCAGGGATCCAGCGTCGGCGTGCGCATCGTTCGGGTCGGCGACAACTCCTGGCGCGAGGAGGTCATGAGCTGGCGCTTCGGCAGCGAAATCATGGTTGAGCGCTTTATTCCCGGGCGTGAGTTGACCGTCGCGGTGATGGGCGACCGAGCGCTCGGAGTTTGCGAAATCGTCCCTCGCGGCAGCTTTTACGACTACACCGCGAAATATGCGCAAGGAGGCTCCGATCACCTGGTGCCGGCCCCCATCCCCGCTCGGATCTACGAGGAGACGCTCGACATCGCACTCCGCGCCCACTGCGCGCTCGGCTGCCGTGGGATCAGCCGGGCTGATTTGCGCTACGACGACACGCCAGAGGGCGACGGCCGGCTTTATCTGCTGGAGGTCAACACCCAGCCGGGTATGACCCCGACTTCCTTGGTGCCCGATATTGCCCGCCATGCCGGCATCGGCTTTGACGAATTAGTGGTGTGGATCGTGGAGAACGCGGTATGCGAGGAGTAAGGGCGGCGGCGCCGATGCGACGCCGCCGCCCTGGCTGGACCGGACAACTCCGTCGTCTCGCCTGGTGGATCGGCGCCCCCGCATTTCTCGCCGTCGCCGTTTACGGCACCGCCCTGTTCAGCCGATCCTCGCTCGGCCAGTCCGTCATCCATAGCGCCTCGAATCGTCTGCTCGGCGCCAGTGGGGCGATCGGGTTGCGGGTCGCCGACATCCGGGTCGAGGGGCGCGAAACTACCGATCGCGAAACGATCCTCAATGCGCTCGGCGCTCGGCCCGGCACTCCGATCCTGGCGGTCGATCCGGCCCGCGCCAAGCAGCAGCTCGAAAGTCTGCCATGGGTCCGCTCCGCGCTGATCGAGCGTCGGCTTCCCGATACGCTCTATGTCCGCCTTGTCGAGCGCTCGCCGCTGGCCTTGTGGCAGCACGCCGGCAAGATCGAGTTGATCGATCGCACCGGCGCTGTAATCCCGGTCTCCCGTCTCGCCCAGTTCGCCAAGCTGCCTCTTGTCGTCGGTGAAGACGCGGCGAGCCACGCGAGCGAACTATTGGCGATGCTAGCGAGCCAACCCGACCTCGCCTCACGCGTCACCGCAGCGGTGCAGGTCGGCGGCCGACGCTGGAATTTGCGCATCGACAATTCGATCGACGTTTTGCTCCCTGCGGACGACCCAGCGGGAGCGTGGGCCGATCTCGCCCGCCTCCAACGATCGAGCGCTATTCTGAAGCGCAACGTTCAGGTCATCGACATGCGTTTGCCCGACCGGCTCGTCGTGCGTGTCGTCCCAGAACCGCCAAAGGAAGCCCCGACAGCCAAGAAAGGACGCCTGCCGGCGAAGAATACATGACCGCGATGGACCAAGTGTTGATGCGCGCGAGCGACCCGAAGGAGACCGCGACAACCGCAAAGCGCGAAAAGAGAGAAAAGAGCAAGTCGCGCCGGGCGCCGCGACCGCCCAAACCGCATCATCGGCCGCACGGCAGCGTGGTCGCAGCGCTCGATATCGGCACGACCAAAGTGTGCTGCTTTATTGCCCGGGTCGAGCCCGAGAAACCGCAGGTCATCGGCATCGGTCATCAAATTTCGCGCGGCCTGCGCAACGGGACGATTGTCGATCTCGAAGCAGCTGGGGCCTCGATCGTCAATGCGGTGCACGCCGCCGAGGAAATGGCAAAGGAAACGATCGAGCAGGTGGTGACCAATTTGTCGGGCGGTTTCTCGGCTTCGCGCATCATCAAGGCTGAGATCGGCATCGCCGGGCGCGAGGTTGGCGAGGCCGAATTGCAGCGCGTGCTCGATCAAGGCTATTTGCTGCGCGAGCCCGGCGACCGCCAGATCATCCACTCGGTGCCGGTCGGGTTCTCGATCGACGACAGCCGCGGTATTCGCGACCCGCGCGGCATGTATGGCGAGCGACTGGGCGTCAACATGAACGTGGTGACGGCCGGCGCCGGTGGGGTACGTAACCACACGGCAGCGATCGGGCGCTCGCATCTCGATGTCGAGGCGTTGGTCGTCAGCCCTTACGCCGCAGGCCTCTCCTGCCTTGTCGAGGACGAAATCGGCCTCGGGGTGACTGTGATCGACATGGGCGGCGGAACGACGACGATCGGAGTGTTTTTCGATGGCAATCTGATCTTTGCCGATTTGGTGCCGGTGGGCGGCTGTCACGTAACCAACGATATCGCCCGTGGGCTGTCCACCCCGGTCGCTCACGCCGAGCGGCTGAAAACGCTGTTCGGCACCGCCGTTTCCGCCAGCACCGACGAGCGCGAGATGATTGCGGTTCCCCAGATCGGCGAAGAGGAAGAGGGACATGTCAACCATGTGCCGAAATCGCTACTCGTCGGTATCATCGCGCCGCGCATCGAAGAGACTTTCGAGCTCGTGCGCAATCGGCTCGAAGCGAGTGGGTTCGACAAGATCGCCGGACGGCGCGTGGTGCTGACCGGAGGGGCCTGTCAACTGCATGGTGTTCGCGAATTCGCCGGCCTGATCCTCGACAAGCAGGTTCGTCTCGGGCGCCCGCAGCGCGTCGCCGGCCTCGCCGAGGCAACTGGTGGTCCGGCATTCTCGGCCGCCGCAGGTCTGCTCCATTTCGCGATGTCGCAGCGCGCCGAGACGCCGCACGCTGTGCGCGCGTCGGCAGGGCCCCCAAACGGGATCATTGGCCGACTCGGCCATTGGCTGCGGGAGAACATCTGAGAGAAATTGTCGTTTTGATGCCAGCGCGACTACCGGTACCGGACAAAACCGGCTAAGTCGATGTCGGCCAAAAGAGGGGGAAGCCCGGATCCTTCCGGGCATGATCGAGGCCGCGAAGCAGTGGAGGACATATGATCAATCTGAGCATCCCGAGGGACGAGCAGGAGATGAAGCCCCGAATCACCGTTGTCGGGGTGGGCGGCGCCGGGGGAAACGCCGTCAACAATATGATCCGCTCGAATTTGGTCGGCTGTGAGTTCGTCGTCTGCAATACCGATGCGCAGGCGATGCAGCAATCGACCGCCCACCGCAAAATCCAGCTGGGGATCGGCGTTACCCGCGGGCTCGGCGCCGGGTCCCGCCCCGATGTCGGGCGCGCCGCAGCCGAAGAAGCGCTCGACGAAATCCTCGAAGCGATGCAGGACTTGAATATGGTGTTCATCACCGCCGGCATGGGCGGGGGCACCGGTACCGGCGGTGCGCCGGTAATCGCCCGTATCGCCCGCGAATTGGGCATTCTGACGATCGGCGTCGTGACCAAGCCCTTTCATTTCGAGGGCACTCACCGTATGCGGATCGCTGAAGCCGGGATCGAGGAGCTGCAGAAATTCGTCGACACTTTAATCATCATTCCGAACCAAAACCTGTTTCGTGTAGCCAATGACCGGACGACGTTTGCCGATGCCTTCAAGATGGCGGATGACGTCTTGCATTCGGGCGTGCGCGGCGTAACCGACCTGATGGTGATGCCGGGCCTGATCAACCTCGACTTCGCCGATATCCGCACGGTGATGAGCGAGATGGGCAAGGCGATGATGGGCACCGGCGAGGCCGAAGGCGACCGCCGGTCGATCGACGCCGCCGAGGCTGCGATCTCGAACCCGCTGCTCGAGGACGTATCGATGAAAGGCGCCAAGGGCGTTCTGATCAACATCACCGGCGGCCCCGATATGACTTTGTTTGAGGTCGATGAGGCTGCCAATCGCATCCGCGAGGAGGTCGATCCCGAAGCCAACATCATCTTCGGTTCGACTTTTGACGAAACCTTGTCAGGCAAGATGCGGATCTCGGTCGTCGCTACTGGCATTGACGCCGAGGCGCTTTCTCAGGCGCGTCCGGCGATCAGCCTGGTCAGCAACAGGGAGACCGTGCCGGCGCTCCGCGAAGCGACTTCCGGGGGCTATACTCAGCCAGTGCTGACCCAGAACGCGGCGCAGCCGCCGCTCGATGCTGGACGAGAAGCCGCCCGCGCCGAGCATGACAGTGAGCCAGTGCCGCAGGAGGCGGCAGCGGCCGAAAGCGTTGCGATCCGCGGGGGTGCGTTCATCGCCCCCAGGCCGGTCGATGCCGGTCCAGCCCGCCCGGTCCCGCTGACACAGCCGGCAGTGCCGGTAACCCCGCCAATGCGCGATGCCGCCCCAAAACCAAAAGGTCGCGTGCCGAGCTTGATCGAGCGCGTCACCGGCGTAGGCCGGGCTCGCTCCGCGCCGCCGGCGCCGGAGCGAGCCCGGCAGCCGATCCCGCCCGCCATCAATCCGGCCCAGCCACGGCTCGCTTCGCTGGAACCCGAGGATCGGCCGGGGTCGAAGGAGGACGATCTGCTCGACATTCCCGCCTTCTTGCGGCGTCAGGCGAACTGAACCCGATGAGGACGCCGCACCTTCCCTCGCTCGAGCCGAAACAGCGTCGGTATATTAATTTCATGACTGTTGTACTGGCATGGCTAAATGCTTGATCCGGGTAGTGTTCTCCGTCACCGCAATGCAACAATCGGCAATAAAGAGTGATTTGGGGCGGTCCGTTCGCGCGAGTAGGTTTATCCGTCGGGGGACAATGGTTCGAGAGTCAATCGCATGTCGGGGGAAATCACAGCGCCGCTGCAACATACGCTTAAAACTGTAATTGGTTGCCGAGGGGTGGGCCTTCACTCGGGCCGTCGGGTGGCGATGAATTTATTGCCCGCGGCGCCGGGAACGGGAATCGTTTTCCGCCGTACCGACGCCGAGGTCGAAATCGCCGCAAATTGGGTCAACGCCGTCGACTCGGGGCGCTGCACCGCATTGTCCGATGGCGAGGGGACGAGCGTTGGTACGGTCGAGCATTTGATGGCGGCTCTGGCGGGCACCGAGATCGACAACGCGGTTGTCGAACTCGACGGGCCCGAGGTACCGATCATGGACGGCAGCGCCGCGCCTTTCGTTTTTCTGATCGAATGCGCCGGCATCGTCGAGCAGGATGCGCCGCGGCGTGCTATCGAGGTGCTGAGGCCGATCAGTGTCGTGGCTGACGGCGCCATGGCGACGCTTTCTCCCGATCGCTGCTTTTCGATGAGCTTTGAGATCGATTTCGAAAGCTCGCTGATTCGGCGACAGCGTATGAGCGTCGCCATCGACGCCGGCACCTTCAAATCCGAACTCAGCCGCGCCCGTACCTTCGGTCTTCTTGATGAAGTCGCTCGCCTGCGGGAGGCGGGTTTGGGTCGCGGCGGTTCGCTCGACAACGTCGTCGTGGTCAGCGGCGATCGGGTCTTGAATAGCGGCGGCCTGCGCTACGATGACGAGTTTGTTCGCCACAAGATGCTCGACGCGGTCGGCGACCTCTACCTTGCCGGTGCGCCGATCATCGGCCATTTCCGCGGAGTGCGCTCGGGCCACGTTCATACGAGGCGGTTGCTGACGGCTCTGTTCGCCGACCCTGAGGCCTGGGGTTATACGACCCCGGTTCCAACATTCCGGCCCGGGGCGCTCGATCATCCGGACGAAAGAGCGCGCGCCCGCGCCTGACGCGTGCTGCCGCTTCTGCTAGCCTTGCGTACTTTCTGCGGAGCAGCCATAAATCCGCAGCAGACATATATCGTTGGGTTTTACTAGATTTTGCCGATGCGTCCGTGGTCCCCGTCCCGATGGTTTGGCTTGGCCGCGTTGACCGTCACGCTCGCTGCCTGCGGCGGCGGAAACAAAGATGCGTATATCGAAAAGCCGGTCGACGATCTCTACAACCAGGCGATGGACGATATGGTCGAGGAGCGCTACGCGCCGGCGGCCAAAACCTTCGAGCAGGTCGAAAGCCAGCATCCATATTCCGTCTGGGCGACCAAGAGCCAGCTGATGTCGGCCTACGCCATGTACGAGGCCGAGGATTACAGTGGCGCGATCATCGCTGCCGACCGTTTCATCCAGCTGCACCCTGGGAACCGCGACGTTGACTACGCCTATTATCTCAAGGCGATCTCCTATTACGTTCAGATCGTCGATGTCGGCCGCGACCAGAAAACAACCGAACTTGCGCTCAAGGCGCTTGAGGACGTGATCCGCCGCTTTCCTGACACTAGATACGCCCGCGACGCCAGGCTTAAGCTCGCTTTCACCCGCGACCATCTGGCCGGCAAGGAAATGGAGATCGGCCGCTATTATCTCAAACGGGGGCAATATCTGGCCGCGATGAACCGCTTCAAACGCGTCATCGACAACTACCAGACGACAACCCACGTCCCCGAGGCGCTCGAGCGACTGGTCGAATGCGATCTGGCGCTGGGGCTCAACAACGAGGCCAAGCGCAACGCCGCAGTCCTAGGCTATAATTATCCGGGCAGCGAATGGTACGGCGACGCCTACGCCATGCTGAAGGGGGCGCCGGAGCCCGACGCACAGACGCAGAGCTGGCTTAGCCGCCTGTTCTGACGCCGATCCCGTGTGGGTCACGCCGAAAAGAGCAAAATCGTTCAGCAAGGCCGCGATTCGCGGGGTAGCTGCGGCTTAGCCTTGCCGTACCGGGACGACCCGCATTCTCGGCCACACCAGGCGGCGGCTTCCACTGGGACGCCGCCGATCCGATTTACATGGCCGCGGGCGGGATGCTTGGTGAGAACTGGCCTGCCATCCGCGGCGCCTGTATCATTCGCCCTCGCCATGTTGCTCGGTCTCTCCATTCGCGATGTCGTTTTGATCGACCGGCTCGATTTGGCCTTTCGCCCGGGACTGTGCGTGCTGACCGGCGAGACCGGGGCTGGGAAGTCGATCCTGTTGGATGCGCTGGGACTGGCGCTGGGAAAACGGGCCGAAGCCGGACTGCTGCGCGACGGCGCCGGCGAGGCGGCGGTCACCGCCGAATTCGCCGTCGGTCGCAATCACCCGGCCTATGCGATGCTGCGCGAGGCTGGGCTGGCGTGCGACGGCGCCGGCGAGACGATCGTGCTGCGCCGGCTGTTGCGCGGCGACGGCCGCAGTCGCGCCTTTGTCAACGACGAACCGGCGAGCATCAACCTGCTGCGCCAGCTCGGCGACAGCCTGGTCGAAATTCAGGGCCAGTTCGAGCAGCGCGGCCTATTGGACCCCGTCAACCACCGTATGATCCTCGATGCCTTCGCCGAGCATGTCGGCGGCATCGAGGCGCTCGCGCAGTCCTGGCGGGACTGGCGCGCTGCCCGCTCGCGCGAAGAGGCGGCGGCGCGCCTCGTCGCCGCCAGCCGTGAGGAGGAGGATCTGCTGCGCCACCACCTCGCCGAGCTCGACGCGCTCGCACCCGAAACCGGCGAAGAGGACCGCCTCGCCGCCCGCCGCACGCTGCTGCAGAGCGCCGAACGGCTGGCTGAGATTTTAGCCGAGGCCATCGGCGAACTCGATGGCGAGGCTGGCGCGCAAGCCGCCCTCGCCCGTGCAACCCGTCGCCTCGAGCGGGCTCGGGAGCGCGCCCAAGGACTGTTCGACGATGCACGGGCCGCGGCCGAACGCGCCGCCAACGAGACCGCGGAGGCGCTCGCTGCGCTCGAAACCGCCGCGCGCAGCCTCGAACTCGACCCGCATGAGCTGGAAATTGTTGAAGAGCGGCTCTTTGCCCTGCGTGCCGCCGCCCGCAAGCATCAAGTGACGACCACCGATCTGCCGGCCATCCGCGAGGCAATAGCCGCACGGATCGACGCGATCGAGGCCGGGGTCGAAGGTGTCGAAAGCCTGGCGAGGGCGACCGCCGCCGCCCGCGCCGAATATGTGGCGGCGGCCGAGTGCGTCTCGCGCGCGCGAGCGGGCGCCGCCGATCGTCTCGATGCCGGTGTGGCGGCCGAGCTGAAACCGCTACGCCTCGACAAAGCCCGGTTTCGCACGGTGTTGGCGCCGCTCCCTGAGTCCGACTGGAGCGAGCACGGCCGCGAGCGCGTGCATTTCGAGATCGCGACGATCCCCGGGGCGCCATTTGGCCCGCTAGCGCGCATCGCCTCGGGTGGCGAGCTGTCGCGCTTCATGCTGGCCCTGAAACTGGTGCTGGCCGGCACATCCTCGGTGCCGACGCTGATCTTCGACGAGGTCGACAGCGGCATCGGCGGCGCGGTCGCCGCTGCGGTGGGCGAGCGATTGCAGCGGCTCGGTACCAGCCTCCAAGTCCTCGTCGTGACCCACTCGCCGCAAGTCGCGGCGCGCGGTGCTCATCATTGGCGTGTCGCCAAGCACCTCTCCGAACGTCGGACCGTGACCCGTGTCGAGGAGCTCAATTCGGATACGCGACAGGAGGAAATCGCCCGCATGCTGTCCGGCCGCACCGTGACCGTCGAGGCGCGAGCCGCCGCCGCGAGCCTGATCGCTGGCACCCGCGCATGAGCGCCTCGCGAGGCCGCGCCCAACCCGACCCACGACCCGTCGATCAGCTGACGGAGGAGGAGGCCCGCGACGAGCTGGCCGCGCTGGCCGAGGAGATTTGCCGGCACGATCGGCTCTACTACGCCGAAGCCGCGCCGGAGGTTTCCGATGCCGATTACGACGCACTGCGCCGCCGCAATACCGAGATCGAAGTTCATTTTCCCGAGCTGGTACGCGCCGACAGCCCGTCGCGGCGGGTCGGGGCCGCGCCGGCCGCCGGCTTTACCAAAGTCACCCATACGCGGCCGATGCTGTCGCTCGAAAACGCCTTCGAGGAAGCCGATGTGCGGGATTTCTTTTCCGGCATCCGCAATTTCTTCAGCCGGCCGGCGGACCGGGACTTGGTCGCCGAGGATACGATCGAGATCATGGCCGAGCCCAAAATCGACGGGCTTTCCCTCGGCTTGCGCTATGAACACGGCCGCCTCGTGCAGGGCGCCACGCGCGGAGACGGTATTACCGGGGAGGATGTGACCGCAAACATCCGTACATTGGCGAGCGTGCCCGCTCAGCTGGGCGGGGACGGATGGCCCGCGGTGATCGAGATTCGCGGTGAAGTCTATATGGAGCGCACCGGATTTTTCGCGCTAAACGAGGAACGCGCGGCTGCCGGAGAGGCGGTCTTCGCCAACCCGCGCAACGCCGCCGCCGGTTCCCTGCGCCAGCTCGATTCGTCGATCACCGCACGCCGGCCGCTCAAATTTTTTGCCTATGCCTGGGGCGAGGCGAGCGCGCCCTTCGCCCGCACCCATGCCGAGGCGTTGGCGCAATTCCGCAAATGGGGGCTGACCGTCAACGAACGCTCTCGCCTATGCCGTGGCGTCGATGAGGTGCTGGCCTATTATCGCGATATCGCCGCCGATCGCGCGGCGTTGCCCTACGACATCGACGGCGTCGTTTACAAGGTCAACGATCTCGCCTTACAGGAACGGCTCGGCATGGTCAGTCGAGCGCCGCGCTGGGCGCTCGCGCACAAATTCCCGGCCCAGCAGGCGCAGACGGTGCTGCGAGACATCCTAATTTCGGTCGGACGGCAGGGCGCGCTGACCCCGGTCGCGGCGCTCGAACCGATCACCGTCGGCGGTGTGGTGGTGCAGCGCGCCACCTTGCACAACGAGGACGAGATCGAACGGAAAGACATCCGCATCGGCGACACCGTCATCGTCCAGCGCGCCGGCGACGTCATTCCGCAGATCGTCGAGGTCGTGACCGAGCGCCGCCCGCCCGGAACCCAGCCCTACCATTTTCCCGAGCACTGCCCGGTTTGCGACAGCCTCGCGGTGCGCGAACCGGGCATGGTGGCGCGACGCTGTACCGGCGGGCTGATCTGTGCCGCGCAAGCCGTCGAACGGCTCAAGCACTTCGTTGCCCGCGATTGCTTTGACATCGAGGGGCTCGGCTCCAAGCACATCCAGGCGTTTTGGGAGGATGGGCTGATCCGCCAGCCGGGCGACATCTTCCGCCTTGATCCCGATGTGATCGCCAAGCGTGAGGGTTGGGGCGAGGTCAGCGCCAAAAAGCTCGTCGCCGCAATCGACGAGCGCCGGCGCATCGCGCTCGACCGCTTTATCAATGCGCTCGGTATCCCGCAGGTGGGGCAGGCGACGGCGCGGCTGCTCGCCCGCCACTACCGCTCGTTGGCGCGCTGGCGAGCGGAGATGGAAATGGCGCAGGATCCGGAAAGTGACGCCCGGGCCGGGCTGATCGATATCCACGGCATCGGTCAGGACATGGCCGCCGATATCATCGGCTTTTTTGCCGAGCCGCATAACCGCGCCGTGCTCGACGATCTCGGCACGGAAATCACCGTGGTCGACTACGAGGCGGTGGCGCATCGCGCCGTGTCGCCGCTCTCCGGTAAGACCATCGTCTTCACCGGCGCGCTCGAAACCATGAGTTCGATCCGAGGCCAAGGCCCGCGCCGAGGCGCTGGGCGCCAATGTCACGAGCTCGGTCTCGGCCAAGACGGATTACGTCGTGACCGGCGCCGACCCCGGCTCGAAGGCGACGAAAGCGGCGGCGCTCGGCGTTAGCTTGCTCGACGAGGCCGCATGGTTGGCGCTAGCCAACGAGGCCGGCACAGCCGGATGATCGCGGGCGGTGTTGCGCTTCGACCACCCGATCGAGGAGGCTCGTAACGAGCCTCTTTTCTTGCCGCATTCGGGGGAGGCGCCGCGGCTGCGCCTGTCGGTTTCGCCTACAGCGATCGCAGACCGTACCCCCGCCGAACGTTGTGAACCGGCATTCCCGGTGGCCGAGCAGCGGCCAACCGGATCGGCGGCTCTGCCCGACCGCGAACGACCGGCTCGAGTTCGGAACCGCGCCGCCGGCCGTTCGGTCCGATCGTCTCGCTCATCCTGCATCTGCTGCCGTTGCTGCTGCTGATCGATTGGCCGATGCATCCGCCCGCGGAAGTCACGCCGATCCCGGTGCAGCTGGTCTTTCAACCGCCGCCACCCCCTCCGCCAATACCGAAACCGGCGCCGAAGCCACGGCGGGAAACGCGGCGACCCCCCGGGCGTCTCGCGTCCGCAGATATGGGTGACACAAAGACCAAGGGGCAGGATCAGGCGAAGCGCGAGGAGCCCAGCCCTAACAGAGAACCGCCGGCCGCAGTGGAATCCCAGTTCGAGGCGCCGCCGAAGCTCGCTTCCATCGAACCGCCGCTGCTGCCCGCGCCGGCCGAAATCACGCCGCAGCCGATGGACATGTTCGTACCAAAGCCATTGCCGAAGCTGGCGCCGGCCGTGCGTCAAGCGGTCGCCCGGGCGCCGCAGCGCGCCCATCTGATGCCGCGGTCAGGGCGATTTCCCGGGCCCTCGGCGACCCGGGATGAGTATCTCGCCTATGTCAACTCGCTGATTCTGCGGCACCTCGGCCTGCTGTCCCACTCGCTGGTCGCCGGACGGCGTGGCGAGACAGCCATCCTGATGTTAGTGCTCGATGACGGTACGGTAGCGAGGGTGAGCGTCATGCGAAGCTCGGGGTATACCGACATCGACCTAAGAGTGGAGGAAATGGTCCGCGCGGCCGGCCGGTTTCCGCCCTTGCCCCAGTGGATTCAAGGACCGAGCACAGGGTTAGTGTTTGTACTCCCCTTCCCCGGAGGGCTCGAAGATTGAACCAACCGCCGCTAGTCCAATCCCGAGCCGGGCATCACCGTACGCGTGACGCGCTGATCCTGGCGGCGCGGATCGCGCATCATTGGAAGCCGCACCGGCCGCGCAGGCGCGGGCTTCTCGCTTTTCTGGGCCCCGGGCTGATCACCGGAGCCTCCGATGACGATCCGAGCGGCATCGCTACTTACTCGCAGGTCGGTGCGCAATTCGGCTACAGCATGGCTTGGGTCATGCTGTTTACCTGGCCGCTGATGGCGGCGATTCAGGAAATCAGCGCCCGAATCGGCCGGGTTACCGGCGAGGGGATCGCCGGCAACATCCGCGAGCACTACCCGCGCTGGCTGCTGCTGGTCATCGTCGCGCTGCTGCTGGTCGCCAATATCATCAATCTCGGCGCCGACCTCGGCGCGATGGGTGCGGCGCTTAAGCTTTTGCTGGGCGGCCCGGCGCATTTTTACGTCGTCGGGTTTGCCGTCATCTGCGCGCTGCTCGAAGTTTTCTCGCGCTATGAACAATATGTCAGGATCTTGAAGTGGACTGCGGTGTCACTGTTTGCCTACGTCGCGACGGCTCTGGCCGTCGACGTGCCCTGGGGCAAGGTCGTCATCAACACCCTGGTGCCGACCCTTATTTGGCGGACCGACTACCTCGTGGCGATCGTCGCCGTCCTCGGCACCACGATCACTCCGTATTGCTTCTTCTGGCAATCGTCGGAAGAGGCTGAGGACGAGCGCATCGATCCCGCGGCCCATCCGTTGCGAGACGCACCCGGCGAAGCGCCGGCCCAGATCAGCCGCATCCGCGTCGACACCTATATCGGGATGGGGTTTTCCAACCTGATCAGCCTGTTCATCATTATCACCGCTGCGGCAACGTTGAACGCGCACGGGGTTACCGACATCCAGACCTCGGCGCAGGCAGCCGAGGCGCTTCGGCCGATCGCCGGTGTCTTTACTTTTGCCGTGTTCGCCGCCGGCATCATCGGGATCGGACTGCTCGCCGTACCGGTGCTGGCCGGGTCGGCAGCTTATGCGCTGGGCGAGGCGCTCGGCTGGCCGACCGGACTGAGCCGGCTTCCGCGCGACGCCAAGGCGTTTTACGGCACGATCGCAGTCGCGACCCTGATCGGCATCCTGATCAATTTTGTCCACCTCGATCCGATCAAGGCGCTGTTCTGGTCGGCGGTCGTCAACGGCGTCGTCGCGGTGCCGCTGATGGCGGTGATCATGGCGATGTCCCGACAGCGCCGAGTGATGGGATCGTTCGCCATATCGCGCCCGCTATGGGCGATGGGCTGGCTAACCACCGCGGTTATGGCGGTTGTGGTGGCTGCGATGTTCGCGACCTGGTGACGGCCGGGATCAAAGGCTTTCCGGCTCGCGCAAGGCGGGGTCATCGGGGGCGGGGTCATCGAGGTCTCGCGTCGCCGGCCTTGCGCAATGCGGCGCGCTCCTGTTGCAGCTTGATCTTTTCTTCCTTCTTGGCCTTTTTGACCCGGTCGCGTTCGGCGCGTTCGAGCCGGTAGTTCGGTTTGCGCGGCATCAGGCAAAGCTCCTATCGTCTCGCCGGCAGGCGGCGGTCAAACCAGGTGAGGGCCTTGGCAGATCGAGTCGATCCGATTGTAGCGTCGGTCATTCGGCATCGCCTCCTGGCGATCGTCGAAGAGATGGGCGAGGCGATGCTGCGCACATCTTATTCGCAAATCCTCAATTCGAGCCGTGACTTTTCGACGGCGATCTGCGGCCTTGACGGTAGGCTGATCGCCCAGGCCGAGCATGTGCCGATCCATGTCGGCGCATTGCCCTATGCGGCCAGGGCGGTGACCGAGTTTTTTGCCGACGATATTCATCTGGGCGACGTTTTTCTGCTCAATGATCCCTATCATGGCGGCAACCATCTCCCCGACCTGACCGTCTTCGTGCCGGTGTTCGCCGGCGAACGGCCGCGCTTCTGGTCGATCAACCGCGCCCATCAAAGCGATATCGGCGGGGCGACGCATGGCGCTTACAACGCCGCCGCCACCGACATCTGGCAGGAAGGCATCCGTATCACCCCGTTGCGGCTTTATGATGGCGGCGAGCTGCGCCGCGACGTGTTAGAGATGATCGCGACCAATGTGCGCCATCCCCGCGATTTCCGTGGCGATCTCGCGGCGATGATCGGCTCGGCTCATGTCGGCGAGCGGCGTCTGTTGGCGTTGGCCGCCGAATTCGGCTGGCCGGTCGCCGATGCCGCGATCGAGGCGGTACTCGATGGCGCCGAGCGTCAGACGCGCGCGGTCATCGCCCAATGGAAGGACGGCGTCTACCACGGCGAGGCCCTGCTCGACGACGACGGGCGCGGCAGCGAGGACATCCATATCCGCGCGACGGTCGAAAAGCGCGGCAGCGACCTGATGATCGATCTGTCCGATTCGCATCCGGAAGTCACGAGCTTTGTCAATTCGTCGTACCCGAACATGTACTCGGCTGTGGTGGTGGCGCTGTCTTATCTGATTGATCCCGACACGCCGAAGAACGACGGCACGTTTCGCCCGATTACCGTCATCGCCAAGCAGGGCACGGTGGTGTGGGCCAATCCAGGCATGCCGGTGACCCTCGCCACCAACCATTGCGGTCAGGAGATCATTGAGGCGATCGTCAAGGCGTTGGCCCCGGCCTGCCCCGACCGGGCGATGGCCGGCTGGGGCCGCCGCTTCCGGATCGCGATCCAGGGAAAAGATCCGCGCTCCGATTTTCCGGGCAGTAATCTTCCGGGCGGCAAGCCGTTCATCTGGCATTTCTTTCAGGCGCGGCCGGGCGGCGGTGCCTCGCCTGCCGGAGATGGCTGGCCGGGTGCGGGCGAATGGCAGGCGGCGGGCGGCATCAAATTCGGCAGCCTCGAAGTAACCGAGGTTCGCTTTCCGTTGTTCTTCTGCCGCCACGAATTCCGCCCCGATTCCGGCGGCGCCGGCAGGTATCGCGGCGGGCCCGGCGGCATCGTCGAAATGGTCGTCGAGACCGCCGAGCCGGCAATCGCCAACACCGCCGGCGACGGGGTGCGCCACGGCGCCTGCGGCATCCTGGGCGGCGCCGACGGCCGGCCCCACCGCTACACGCTCTATTCTGAAGGCGCGCCGCCGCGCCCGATCAAGACCAAGGAAACCGGCCTCGAAATCCGCCCCGGCGACGTCTTGATCCTCGAATCCGGCGGTGGCGGCGGCTGGGGCAACCCCGCCGACCGCAACCCCGCCGCAATCACGAGCGATCGCGAAAACGGGTTTGTGACCGCACCATCACCGATGTCCGAGGGCTAGTGCGGCAAGATTCTCCGCTGCCTCTCGGTCGCCCGATTGCGCAGCCAGATGGCTCCAATGGCCTTATCGCGGTTATTCCGCAGCTTGAGCCAAGGGGCGGATGGCGGTGCGCGATTGCATGTCGTAGGCGTCGCGCCAGCTAATCTTGGCGTCGGCGAGGAAGTCGCCGCTGCGGACGTTGGTGTAAACGTCTGGATTGTCGACGCCGGGCGGAACCGCGCCGTCCTTTTTCAGCGCGCGGGCGGCGCGCAGCAGACGGCGGCGGGTGCGGGCGATCATGATATCGCTCGGTCCCAAATTCTCGAAATCGTGGTCGGTGATCGGCCCCATGCTTTCGGTGACCGCCTGATCCTGCGCCTGGATGCCGACGATGCCGGTGTAGATCCCGCCGTTTTTCTGCGCCTCCCGGTCGATCAGCCAATCATTACCCTCGACGCCGGCGAGCCGCCAGCGGCCATACCAATCGGTCGTGTTGTGCTGGAAATCCATCGTCAGTTTCGAGCCGGGCAACACCCGGCTGTTGCTGAGCGCCGCGCGATCCGCCGGTAGCCCCTTCCACGAGACGCTGACGAACATCGTATGGCCGTCGTCCATCGGGACCCAGGCGCGGCTGTTGACCCGGTCAAAGGCACCTTGTGGCGTCTGCGTCCAGAACGGGAACAGGAAATTGGCAAAGCGCCAGTAGGTCTTGCCCGCCTCGCCCGGGCGATAGGCGGCATACATCGTGCCCCAATCGGTGTCGGTCACGTGATATTCCGGCGCGCGGTTCGCTACCGTCCAGCGGATCAGATTGTCCGCCGGCACATTTGCCGGATCAACCGAGCCGGCATGCAGAAAGCCGAAATGCGACGTGTCGATGTCGCCTTCGAGCGCCTGCAGCCAGTTGCATTCGCGCTGCGCGAAGGTGATCTGCAATTCGCTCTCGGGTAACAGCGATGCCTCGATCCCGGGCAGTGGCGGCGCCTCCTTACGCTCGCCCATATAGACCCAGACGAGGCCGTTGCGCTCGGCCACCTTGTAGGCCTTGGCCTTGATTTTTGCCTTGTAGTCCTGCTTCGCCGGCGTATTCGGCATATCGATGCAGTTTCCCGCCACATCGTATTTCCATCCGTGATAGACGCAGCGGATGCCGTCCTCTTCGTTGCGGCCGAGGAACAAGGAGGCGCAGCGATGCGGGCAGCGGTGATCCATGACCCCGACCCGGCCACTGCTGTCGCGAAACGCGATCAGCCGCTCGCCGAGCAGCATCAGCCGCATCGGGGCGCCGTCGCGCTCGAGTTCCGACGACATCGCCGCCGGCAGCCAATATTGCCGCATCATCTCGCCCATGACCGTGCCGGAGCCGACGCGGACGAGATCCTCGCTGTCCTTCGGTTTGCTCATGTCGACCTCACTGGAAAACGGCGAAACCGAGCCCGGTGCCGGACCCGGCCGGCGTGCGGTAGCCCGGGACGTAATGCGACCAAGCCAAGTCGAGATGCTCGACGGCCCCGCCGACGGCGATCCACATGCGGATTTCCGAGCTGCCGGAATTGAGCTTTTTGCGCGGCAACGATTGCAACGCCTCGCCGTCCTTGCGGGCGAGCGCGTCGATGATGCCGCGATCCAACTCCTCGTCGACGACGAAATGGCTGAGCCCGCCGGAGCCGACGATACCGATACGGGCGTCGCCCGGCCAGCTCTCGACCGCCTCGCGGATCGCCCGGCCGAGATTGTAGCAGCGCCGCGGTGTGGGCTGATTCGGCGGGTAGTAGGTGTTGAGGAAAACCGGCACGACCGGCAAGTCTTGGCGTTCCATCAGCCGCTTGCGCACAAAGGCGTGAGCATGGCCTTCGCCGTGTCCGGGCGGCAGGCCGTTCGACGAGGCAATATCGAACTCGCGGTCGATCAATTCTTCGATCAGGTGCAATGCCAAGGGTGCCGCAACCGGATAATCGCGCGGCTCCTTCTCCTCGTAATACCGTGCGGTGGCCAGCCGCGACCATTCCGGGCCCTTGAAACTGGGCGATAGCGGCACGTTGCGGATCGTGTCGCCGTAATAGACGAGAATGGAGGGCAGGTGATCCTCGTAGAACAGCTCCTTCTGGTCGTCGCCAACGATGATCAGCGCGTCGAGCTCGGCGCGGCGCACGCTCTGTCTCAGATGCTCGACCGCCGCTTGCGCCTCGTCGTGGCGCGCGGCAAAGCGCTCCGGCGTCAATTCCGGCAGCGCTCTCGGGTCGGCGCGCGTGAGCAGCTCCTCATAGGTCGCGGGCGCGCCCTCCTTGTCGAGAAAATCGCGGACCCCGTCGCGATCGATAAAGCTCGGCCAGTCCTTGGCCGGGGTATTGAGCATCGGGGTGTGCGATGTAGCGATCCCGAGGACGATTTTGGCCATCCCGTTCCTCCTTGCGCGTGTCGCGGGCGTGGTAAGGCGCGACAGCAGCGTATCGTCGAGCGCCCGAGCGCGTCAACCGGCGCGGGCGTCGCCGCAACACTCTGGCCGATCGCCCGTCGTCGCTTTGGTCTCTACTGGTCGGGATAGAGGCGCTCGCCGACCGCCACGCACGAATTCCCGTGAACCGGGAAAAATAACGGGAAATGTCGGATTTGGCGACAAATTGGCTCAAAAATATCGTTTCTGATCAATCTCTTATACCCCAATTCCCGTGAGATGGAACCGGGAATTTATTTGACCGAACCGGGAATTTATTTGGTGGAACCGGGAAATAATCGGGAATTGGTTCAATGGCCACTGATGGCGGCGATAGCGCCAAGCGCCGGCGCATAGGCAAGCATCGGTGGTACGGCATCCCCGATGCACTTGGTCAGATGCTTGCGAGAGACCCGCAGCTCTTCTGGCGTGAAGGAGAAGGAGTTGGGGAACGTCTGAATGCGGGCAGCCTCATGAGGTGTGATAATGCGGCGCTTCAAGGAATGCACATAGCGACCCTGACCTGGGCTACCGAACCCCGTCGTGATGGTATGGGCGGGACGATCCCAATGCATTCGCCCGTAGACTGCTTGATAGGTGGTCCCGTTTTGATGACAGACAGGCCGCTGATCGTTGGGTAGGTCATAGAGATCATTATCGAACAGGTACTCGACACGGTCCTGGTTAATCGCAGCGATAGCCGGGGTGGAATCCATCAGCCCCACCGCATCTCGGTCGAGCAGGTCGCCGATCGCCCAGGAGATCGGTGTTGCAGGCGCGTAGAGGGTGCTGCGTACCTGTCGGAGCACATCGCGGAACGCGCACGGCTGCTTGATCGCGAGGAGAAAGAAACGCCTCCGGCGTTGCGGAGCGCCAAGTTCGTCCGCCTTGAAATCCTCGGTCTCTACCTCGTATCCGGCGGAACAGAGCAGCGCCGCCGCCTGCTGGACCACGCGACGGCGGTCGTTCTTCGACTCGGGCACGTTCTCGATCAGGATCGCGCGGGCACCGAGAGAAACGCCAAGAGCGATTGCGGTCAAATAGAGATGGTTTCGCGGGTCCTCGCGCCGGGTGTGATTATTGAGGTTCGAGTGTCCCTCGCATGGTGGTCCTGCGATGAAGAGATCGACCGGAGCGACGGCTGACAATGGCGCGTTCATCAGCTCTGGCCGGTACCCGAATTCAACCTTCTCGCCCTGGCCGAACACATGAAAATCGACCAGCGTCGGCGCGCTCGCGGTGAGTGCCACACCCGGCGCCAGGTTCGCTGTGTAGACGGCCATCGCCGATGGGTCTGTGTCGATAGCCGCTACGAAATCAACCGTGCATCCGAGTGCCGCCGCCGCTAATCGAACTCCGAGGCTCAAGCCACCGGAGCCGCAGAAAGCGTCGACCACGCGTAACGGTCGGCCGGAACGCACGACCGTCACCGGTGGTGATCCGCGCAGATATGACTGCCACCAACCCGCATTCGGGCTGAGGTAGGGGTCGGACCTGATTTCGAGAGAGGAAACGAATGTCTCCTCGCCGACCACGACGGTTCTGGTGAATTTCTTACCCGACCGTTTGATAACGTGAGTCAGCAGGCCCCCGACCCGGTCTCCGCCAATTTCGCCCATTCCCCCTCGATGAAGCGCGTTGCTCTTTCCGGGTCCATGATCTCTACCAGAAGATTGGTGCGCGCCGCACTCAACCTTTTCGCCAATTCACGGATTTGGACGACCCGGAGGCGCGACCGATCGTCCGGACCTCCCGGAAACTGGAACCGAAAGCAGGGCACGCGCGAACTGGCGGGCGCAGGAATAGCTCTGGCGGAACACGTGACTACGCCAGAAATCAACGTCTCCCAGACCAACCAGATGGTACGGGTCAGCAGCGTGTCGATCGTAGGCGATCTCAGCACGCAGCCACAATCGATAGAGGAAGTTTTCTCCAGCAGCGCCTATCCCATAGTTGTTCAGGTCCGAGCCGTTTGGTTTGTCGCCATACCGCCATTCGATGAGATCGCCAATCGCTTGACGGCGAGCCATGTCCAGAAATTGCGATCGGACAGGGCCGGATGATTGCTCGGTATGGCCTTGTGAACCACTACGGCGGCTTGCGCTTCAAAGTGGCGCCCAGCACCTCTGCCGCGACTTATGTCGCCAGCGCCGGCCCGCAGGGGCGCGAGAGGGTCTCGTATCTTGTCGGCGATCCCGTCCCAATCGACTTCCGGTCCCAGGTTCTGGTAGCGGACGAAAAGCTCCGGCGGAGCCTCACCTTCGGTGCGCAGGGCCAGTAGATACCGGCGCGCATCTGCGGCCGAAATAATCGGAAATGACATCTGGTTTTCGGCCTTATGTGAGAGCGCGCACTATCGACATGTCGTTCTGTAATAGCGCCCGGAGGTGCTTCTTCCGTCCTCCATCGACCAACGACCGCAGATCGGAAATGGAGATCGAGTTTCCGGAGTTAGAGATTCTTGAGCAGAGTTGCCAAGGGACTACGCGCCTCAACTTCTTCTCAATTCTTCCAGTTGTCGATACTGTCCTCAAGGACTTGCACTATCGCTTCTACTGCAAGGAATTTCTGAATTCCCTCGCCGAGGCGATCGCTCGTGATTTTGTTATGAACGTCAGAGTGAACGTAGACCGTCGCGATGCTGGAGTTAGTCTCCGCTGTCTCGTCACAGATACCCCCGTGATACTCGACCACATACAGGGTTTTTGCCGGGTATCCCGCCTGTATCCAATCGTCGTCGTCTCTGGGTTGAACGTCGAAGAACCGGCCGGTGCCGGGCATCCGGATCGTGAAATCCTTTCGGGCGAGCCAGTGACCGACGACGAAAGGTCGGCCCGGCGACGGAGCACGATCGGTTCTGAGATGAATCGCGACTGTAATCGTCAGATCGCGTCCGCGACCCAACTCCTACAGAGCTTCCGACGAGATTGCGACCTCTGCCGGCACTTCCTGCCCGAGGGAAACTTCCTGGATGATCGAGGAGAACCGCAGAAAGGGGTTCGTCGCAAGGATCACGAGGCCGAATTCCTCCGGCTGGTAGCCCTCTGGCATCCATTGTCCCGGCGGAACCACTACCGGGAGAATTACCGGTTGCAGACGAGCCAAATCCGGCTCCTCAATGTCGGTCATTGCGTCGGCGATCGGTTCTCCGTCCTCGAAAAACCGCACCGTCGTCTCTGCAACGGCGTCCTGTGCGCGGGCGGTCGCGAAGAATGGACGTACGTCTCTCTGCTCGGAACGATGCCAAGTCGACCTCATTCTGCCGGCCTCGCCGCCACGGGTTCGATGTCGGGCTGGAGACGTACCGTCCAGAGCGGGTCGTACGGATCGGACACGATGGAGAACCGCACCGGTGCCTCGTGGTCTATCGGAAAGAAGAAGCTGTTCGGATCGGTTTCGTCTGTTGAAAGACCGTCCGCGTCCGACTGTAGGTTATAGGCGACCGGGTCGCCCTCGGCACGGTCTTCAAGTACGACGCATTTCACCTTGAGCCGTAGTCGAGTTGCTTGGATATCGGCATCGTCCTTCAGTTGAACTTGAAATTCGGCCCGGACCCGCAATCTGCCGTCGTTGGTCGGCACCGCTTCCGGGCTTTGCACGAACTGTAGGTTAATAGGCGCAGAGGAATGCTCTATGGGCTGTTTTGGCCCACGCCCGACCAGGAAATTTGCCAACTCGCGCTCCAACGTCGAAAACCGGCGGCTTTTCGGTGGAGGCGGAGGTGAGGCATCCTTTCGGAACGTGCGCACCGTTTGATAGATGCGGCCTAAGACCGATTGGACGGCCCGACGATGGTTGTCGTCGAGATCTCGGAGGCGGCTCGACTCTGGATGCCACCGATCGTGAGCCGGGGGCTCGGAGAGCTTCAGAGTGTCGTCGATCTGCTCCGAGGCTACGAAGACTCCCCGCCAGCACCGGTGTCCCTTGCTGCCAGCGTCGATAATATTGAACCACCATTCCTGGGACTCGAATAAGAGCCATGGAATCGAGTTGCTCTTCCGGGACCGGATAGTTCTCGCCTTCCGTCGGGACATCCAGGACTTTCAGCCCGCATACCCCCAATTCGAGCCCATGCATGCGCCTGAATTCCTGTCGCCTTTCGCGCCCTGCTGTGGGATTCGGATTCGTGCCGATCGCGATTTCGTAGGCGTCGATGAACGGTCGCAAGTCTGGCCGCGCTCTCGGTCTCGGAACATGGCGACTGCCGTCCGGGGAGATGACCTCGACATCAAGTTCGTTATCGACCAGGCGCGGCCACCACCACTCCTCGACGCCTCCCTTGAGGTCTTCCGCCTCTAACGCCGTATCGACGATGAGAACAGACGTTCCGAACTGGTCGAGAGCGCGCAATCCGAAGCCGAGTTGCACCGCGAGAGTGTCAGCCACTTCGTCCTCAAGGGGGTCGACAATTTGCGCTCCGGACCCGTTGGCGTCTCGGCTACAACCGAGCCATGCCCTTCCGTTGAATTCACCCCCGCCGAAGCGGTGCGATCGAAAGTAGCCGCAACCGAAAAGGCGGGTGTGCGGTGCGTTGTCTTCACCCCGATAACGGCTGTAGGCGAAGATCGTGCGTATGCCCGAGTTGGAACTGAACGCCGATTTTCCGAAACCGTATGATCCGCCGGTATTATGCCCGTCGTGGACCTTGCCGCTATCACCGACGGACAGAAGAAATCGATGGAACCGAGACGATGAATCGTGAGGCGGTCCATCGAGCCCGGTCGTGTAGAAGTCCTCAACGTACACAAGTTTCAGCGGCACCTCCGGAGCCTGGGACAAGTCGAGCCAACTCGGCATCGCCAAGCTCACCACCTCTCGGCGTTCGATGATGCTGCCGATCCGCGCGGCTTCGACGAACGCGGTCTTCGCAGCGGCGAGCAAACTCGCCATCCGGAACTTGACCAGGACCTTCTCGGCAGCCCGGTCCCGTTCATCAACTGCGTTCTGGATCAACTCTCGTGCCAGCACCGCTGCCGGATGCATCCCGGTCGACTGTACAGTGTTCGTGAAGGCTTCTCCGGAAGCGCCGCCCATCGGGTCGCTTCGTTGAAAAACCCAATCCGGCCCGGACCTCATTTGGCGCGGCAAGAATTTAGAAAGCATGTCAACGTCTCCGAGAGAGCCTTTATGTCCTTCGTTTCACATTGCCATACAGTTAATACGGACCAGCCAAGCTCGCGAAGGCGTGCCTCCTTTTCGGCGTCCCGTTTCCGATTGTTCTCGACCTTTTCGATCCAGAATTCGGTTCTCGTCTTCGGGACGGTAGCGAGGGCACATGCGCGATGACCATGCCAAAAACACCCGTGGACAAATATCGCCGCACGCAACCGAGAGAACACGATGTCCGGCGTCCCAGGCAACTTCCGCGAGTGTAGCCGATATCTCCACCTCTGAGAGAATAGAAGTCGGCGCACCAACAGTTCGGGTTTGGTATCGCGCTGACGTACACGCGCCATGAGCGCGCTGCGCGCAGCCGGCTTCAGACGATCTGTCACGGTCGGCTATAGCGTGAATTTGTGGTCCGAAACCCCGTTCGAGTCGCCGAATTTCGATTTAACCGTATCGATCTCCTTCTGGAGCGCACGAAGAATTTTCTTCGCCTCCTCCTCAGAATATTCGTAGGTCATCCGATTGGATAGGTTGCCTACAAGGCGGATTTGATCGAGCGCCTTGTTCACCCGCTTGGTAGCCAATTCAACAAATTTTCCGTGCTTATCGCGCTCCATCGGCCTCTCCGTAGGCGATACACGGCGTACGTATCGCGTAAGAGATTATCCCTGTCAATCATATTTTGGAAATATATCAAAAATGATCGCCTGCGCGGGACCTGTCGCGGGAGAGAGGCTAAACCAAAATCACGGCGATTTCGCGGTCCGCGTGCATCGCCGTTTTGAGGAGCTGCTCGACGGAGTCGCGCTTCCCAGTTTCGTCTTGGCCAGGCTTGAGCTGTGGGCCTTCAGCCCACCGATTTGATCCTAGGCGGCCACGCCCTTGCGCGAAAAAAGACGTGGATGCGCGGGTCAAGCCCGCGCATGACGACAAGATGCTTTCTGCGAGCGGTTCATTTCGGCCGGATCCCACCAACTTCGTCTCGCCCTGCGGCGACCGAGCTGCCAAGTTGCCCTGGGTCCACGCTTTCGCGGGGACGACGGCGAATTTGGGCGTGGCACTGCATGCACATGCTGGTGAGGCCTTGTGGCAGCGCTCTGCTCACCGCAGCGGAAGGGGGGCTGGCGCCCATGGCGGAAATGGGTCCCGGCCTGCGAGCGTGTGAGGGAATTGAAGGATGGCTGGATCGGGACGGTGCGTCCTTCGAGACAGCCGCGTTGCGGCTTCCTCAGGATGAGGTGGTTTCTCAATGCTATCAATAACGTACGTCATGGTGAGGAGGCGCCGAAGGCGCGTCTCGAACCACGCACGGCGGCCGTGGCCGCACCCGGCTTTCGTTTCGAGACCAATTCCCTCACACGCTCCTGCGCCGGGATGACGGGGAGGGAGGATCGCGGATGACTTCGCGGTGGGCGTGATAGAATGCGCCGCGGGATCAGGGATGGTGGGGTTGGCGATGATCGAGAGTTATCGAGGGCAGCTGCCATTGCGGCGCGGTGCGGTTCCGGGTGCGGGCCGATCTGTCGAGTTTGCTCGAATGCAATTGTTCGGTGTGCACCAAGAAAGGGATTTTGCATCTGATCGTGGCGCCGGAGCAGTTCGAGCTGTTGCAGGGCGGGGAGGAACTCGCGACCTATCAGTTCAATACCAACACCGCGAAGCACACCTTTTGCCGGCATTGCGGGATGCACCCGTTCTATGTGCCGCGGTCCGACCCGGACAAGATCGACGTCAATGCCCACTGCCTCGATGGCGTCGATCCGGCGGCGCTGAAGCCGGGCCATTTCTTCGACGGGCGGAATTGGGAAGCGGCGCAGCGGGCGCGCCGCGCCGCCGAGGGGCGGGGATAATAGCCGCGCCTAAAATCGAGGCAGGATTATCTGAATAAATTATCGGTCCTCGCGCGAAAAGCGGAGACGTGGGGCAGCGGCGGAACCGCGTGGCCCTGGGTTCCCGCTTTCGCGGGAATGACGCGGTGAAGAGTTTGAACACGTATATGTCGCGCAGATATGATGCGCGTTGTCCCCGCGAAAGCGGGGACCCAGGGCCTGCCCCGAAACTATAGGTCGGGGATGTGATTCAGAAGCACCCTTGCGTCTATATTCTCGCGAGCCGACGCAACGGCACCCTCTACGTTGGCGTCACGAGCGACCTCGCCAGCCGTATTTGGCAACATCGGTCTAATGCCGTTGATGGCTTTGTTCGGGACCATGATGTGCATCGGTTGGTCTTTGCCGAGTTTCACGAGACCATGGCCGATGCGATCCTCCGCGAAAAGCGGATCAAGAAGTGGCGGCGAGCCTGGAAGCTGGAGTTGATCGAGCGCGAGAATCCGCGGTGGCTGGACTTTTATGGTGAGCTGGCATTGTAGCTGTCGCCCTGGGTCCCCGCTTTCGCGGGGACGACGATGAGGGCGGTTACGCTCGGACCGGCTGGGTGGCGGTGGCGAGCCAGTGGGCGGTGTTGGGGTCGACGAGGGGGGTCAGCACCTCGCGGACATGGGCGTGGTAGGCGTCGAGCCAGTCGATCTCGTCATCGTCGAGCAATGACGGGTCGACCAGATTGCGGTCGATCGGGGCCAGGGTCAGGGTCTCGAAGCCGAGCATCTCGCGCTCGGCCGCACCGTTCGAGGGCTGCACCAGCACCAGATTTTCGATGCGGATGCCGTAGGCGCCGGTCTTGTAGTAGCCGGGCTCGTTCGAGACGATCATGCCGGGCAATAGCGGCTGGGTGCTCGGCGCCTTGGAGATGCGCTGCGGACCTTCGTGCACGCCGAGATAGCTGCCGACGCCATGGCCGGTGCCGTGGTCGTAATCGAGCCCGGCCTGCCACAGCCCGCGCCGCGCGAAGCCGTCGAGCTGGGTCCCGGTCGTCCCCTTCGGGAAGCGCGCCAAGGCCAGCGCGATGTGGCCCTTCAGGACGCGGGTAAAGCGGTCGCGCATCTCGGGCGAGGGCTCGCCGATCGCGACCGTGCGGGTGACGTCGGTGGTGCCGTCGAGATACTGGGCGCCCGAATCGAGCAGATAGAGCGTGCCGGGTTCGAGCCGCTTCTCGGTCTCGGGCATCGCCCGGTAGTGGACGATGGCGCCGTTCGACCCGGCGCCCGAGATCGTCGGAAAGCTCAGATCGCGGAAATATTCGCCCTCGCGGCGGAAGGCTTCGAGCCGGTCGCTGGCGGCGATCTCGGAAAGGCCGCCCTTGGGCGCCTCCTGCATCAGCCAGGCGAGGAAGCGGGTCAATGCCGCGCCGTCGCGGCGATGGGCGGCGCGGGTGCCGTCGACCTCGACCCTGTTCTTGCACGCCTTGGGCAATACGCATGGGTCGGCGGCGCGGTGGATCCTGGCTCCGGCCGCGTCGAGCCGGTCGAAGATCCACGAGGCGGCGCTGGCCGGGTCGGCCTGGACCAGCCCGCCCTCGCCGGCGAGCGCATCGAGCGCCGGCCCTAGGTCATCGGGCGCGGCGATCGCGACGCCGTTGCCGAGATGACGGTCGAGGCCGGGGGCCAGTTTGCGCCGGTCGATGAACAAGGTGACCTCGCCGTCGTTGCGCAGGATGGCAAAGGACAACGGCAACGGCGTGTGCGGCACGTCGCCGCCGCGGATGTTCAACAGCCAGGCGATCGATTCGGGCATCGTCAGCACCGCCGCCGCGACGCCCTCCCCGGCCAGGCCGCGGGCGAGCCGGGCGCGTTTCGATTGCGCGCTCTCGCCGGCAAATTCCTCGGCATGCGGCACGACCGGCGCCAGGGGCGCGGCCGGCTGCCCGGGCCAGACCCGGTCGAGCGGGTTGTCGGCGACGGCACGCAAGCTCGCACCGGCTTTTTCAGCCGCGGCGCGAAACCGCTCGACCTCTTGCGGAGTGTGCAGCCACGGGTCGTAACCGAGCACGGCGCCGGCGGTCAGGGCCAAGCCGATCCAATGCGCCGGCGGCTCGTCGATCAGGTGATGGATCTCGAACAGATCGCCGTCGACCTGTTGCGCGGCCTGGAGAGTGTAACGGCCGTCGACGAACAAGGCGGCGCGGTCGCGCAATACGACAGCGAGGCCGGCCGAGCCGGTAAAGCCGGTGAGCCAAGCCAGACGCTGACCGCGGGGCGGGACGTATTCGCCCTGATGCTCGTCCGAGCGCGGCACCACGAAGCCGTCGAGCCCGCGCGCGACCAGTTCGCGGCGAAGGCGCGTAAGCCGTTCCGCGCGAGGCAGAAGCGCAAAATCGGCGCGGGCGAGACCGTCGCGGTATCCGGCAGCCATCTGCGCCCGCAATGCCTCGAGCGCCTCGGCGAGGGCCGGGGTCACCGGGTCGGCGACCAGCATATGCCAACCGGCGCCGATCTCGGCCGGGGCCCCGAGCACGCCGGCAATCAGCGCCTCGACCGCTTCCGGGTCATAGAGCGACCGCGCCTCGCGCAGCAGCCGCGCCAAGTCGCCCCGGTCGGGGGCCGATCCATTCACCACCATCGCCCGCTCCTCTTCCCGCGCCCGGCAATCAGAAACCCGGCATAGCTGAATTGCAACAACCCTCTAGCTGATGGTGCGACGCAACACCAAATCTATTGCAGTGCAGCAAAAGCGACGCACGGAGTTTATGTAATGTCGTTTCTCAACCTCTTCGTTTCAGCCGGTAAGGCTTTTTCGGCTTGGCGGCGCCGGGAGCGGGCTTATGCCGAGCTGATGGCGCTCGATGACCGCTCGCTCGCCGATATCGGGGTCCGCCGCTCGCAGATCCGCGCCCTGGTGGAGGGCGATGCCCCGCGGGATCGCCGGACGGAGCCTGTCCCTTCACAGAAGGAGGCGGTCTTCGGGCGGCGGAAGGCGGCCTGACCGGTCTTTGACCCGAACCTGGTCGATAGATGGGGGCTTTGGCCCCCATCGCCATTTTCGGAGCAGGCATTTTAGGAGCTGTCCCGGCGCGTAAAATCAATGTCGACCAGCCGGCGATGACGATGCGGTGTTCGAGCCCGATGCCAAGGCCGCGATGCGGCGCCAGCACGATCGGCTCCTGACGGCGTAGCAATCCCGACAGCACCGCCCGCCCGCCGGGGGCGAGGTGGCGCGCCAGATCCGCGGCCAGCAGCGCCAGCGGGCGCGCCAGGATGTTCGACAGGATCAGGTCATGATGCAGCCGGCGTATGGCGCGGCTGCGGTATCCCGGGAAGTGGCCGACCCGCACCAAGCCGGCGACGGCGTTGCGCGCGACATTGTGGCGGGCGACCGCGACCGAGCCCGGATCGATATCGCCGGCTGATACCTTACGCCGCAGCAGCTTGGCCGCGGCGATCGACAGGATTCCGGTGCCGGCGCCGATATCCAGCGGGTGAGCTATCCGGCGCTTTTGCGCCAGTGCCTGCAAGGCCAGCAGACAACCGCGGGTCGAGGGATGCTCGCCGGTGCCAAACGCCGTCGCCGCATCGAGCGCGACGCCGATCGCCCCTGCCGGCACCCCGCCGCGATGATGCGAGCCATAGACAAAGAACCGGCCGATCCGCAACGGCGGAAAAGCGAGCTGGTTTTCCGTGAGCCAGTCGCGATCAGACAGTTTCTCCTCGCCGATCTCGACGAGTTCTCCGCCGTTCGCCGCAGCGGCAAGCGCGAGCCGCGCCGACAGGTCCGGGGTCAGAACCGGAGATTGCGGGTAGGCTTCGAGGCGCCATTCCTCGGGTGCGGTCTCGAAGGCCGACGCGGCTGCGGCGATATCCTCGAGGAGCGCAAAGACCGCACTCGCTGCTGCGGCCCCGCGCACCCGGGCGTGGAGATAACGGACGCTGGCGCTCACCAGGCGCAAATCTCGAACGGCGCGACCGGCCGGTCATGCTCCCGCCGGCAGGTGATCGGGGCGCGACAAATTATCGAACTTGGTGGTCTCGGCATCAAAATAGAGATTGATCGAGCCGATCGGGCCGTGCCGTTGCTTTGCAACGATAATTTCAGCCAAACCATGGATCTTGTTAAGATCGTCATGCCATTTATCGTAGCGCTCATTGTACTTTATATCGTCTTCCCCGGGGCGCTTTGTCGGTTCACGGCCATCATAGTATTCCTGACGGTAGATGAACATGACGACGTCGGCATCCTGCTCGATCGACCCCGATTCACGCAGATCGGCCAGCATCGGCCGCTTGTCCTCGCGCTGCTCGACCGCGCGCGAGAGCTGCGACAGCGCCAGCACCGGAACATCGAGTTCCTTGGCCAGCGCTTTCAGCCCGCGGGTGATGTCGGAGATCTCCTGCACCCGGTTTTCGAGCGAGCGCACCTGAACCGAGGGGCGCAGCAGCTGGAGATAGTCGACAACGATCAGCCCCAGCCCCTGCTGCCGCTTCAGCCGCCGCGCGCGCGTGCGCAACGCCGAGACGGTCAGCGCCGGGGTGTCGTCGATGAACAGTTTCAATGCTTGAAGGTGATGGCTCGCCAGGACGACGCGATCGAAGTCCTCATGGCTGACATCACCGCGGCGAATGCGGTCGGAGGAGACGCTCGACTCCTCGGCGAGGATGCGGGTGGCGAGCTGTTCGGTCGACATTTCGAGCGAAAAGAACCCGACGACCGCGCCGTCTTCGGCGCCCAGGCGGCCGTCGGGCAGACGTATCGGCTTATAGGCGCGGGTAGCGTTGAAGGCGATGTTGGTCGCCAGCGCGGTCTTTCCCATCGACGGCCGCCCGGCGAGGATGATCAGGTCGGACGGATGCAGCCCGCCGAGCTTTTTGTCGAGGTCGATAAACCCGGTGGCGACGCCGACAATCTTGCCGCTCTTCTTGAACGCTGATTCGGCGATGGTGATGGCGCTGGTCAGCGCCGCGCCAAAGTCGCGAAAGCCGCCCTCGGCCTGTCCCGCCGTGGCCAGATCGAACAGCTTTTTCTCCGCCCGTTCGATCTGCTCGAGCGCTCGGTCGTCGAGATCGTGGCGAAAGGCGTCGTTGACGACATCCTCGCCCAGCGCGATCAGCTGGCGGCGCAGATAGAGGTCGTGGATCGCGCGCCCGTAATCCTCGGCATTGATGATCGTCACCGCAGCCGCGGCGAGATGGACCAGATATTGAGCGCCGCCGATCTCTCCTAGCGCACCGTCCTGGTCGAACAGATTTTTCAACGTCACCGGGTTGGCGACCTGCCCGCGCTCGACCAGTTTGCCGATCGCCGCATAGATGCGGGCGTGCACAGCGTTGCCGAAATGCTCCGACTGCAGGAATTCCGACACTCGGGCATAGGCTGCATTGTTGATCAGCAAGGCGCCCAGCAACGCCTGCTCGGCCTCGCTGTTATAGGGCGGGGTGCGGATCAGCTCGGGGTCGGCGTCGCGCAGCGGCGTGACGCGGGACGCGGTCATCGTTTCCATGTGAAAGACTACCACCCGCCGCAGGACGGGGCCGCGTCCAGAAGGACTTCACACCCTGTGGAAGGCGTGGATGCTTCGCGCACGCCAAACCGGCTCGCCCCGAGCCGGTTCAGGCGGCGCGATCGGCGACGGCGCTGCGGGCGCGCTCCCAGTCGAGCATATAGTCGCGGGTCAGCGGCACGGAATCGACCGCCTTCGCGAGCTGCATCTGAAAAACGAGATGACCGGCGCGCCGGAATGCGATTTCCGAGCCAACCAGATACATCTCCCACATCCGGCAAAAGCGCTCGTCATAGATCGTACGCAGGCGATCGCGGTTCTGCTCGAACCGGCGGCGCCAGAGCCTCAATGTCTGAGCGTAATGCAGGCGCAGGATCTCGACGTCGGTGATCCATAGCCGCAGCCGCTCGACCACCGGCACCACCTCCGAGAGGGCCGGCGCGTAGCCGCCGGGGAAGATGTATTTGCGAATCCAAGGATGGGTCGAGCCCGGCCCGTCCATTCGGCCGATCGAATGCAACAGCGCCACCCCGTCCACGGCCAGCAGCGCCTTCACCTTGGCGAAAAACTGGCCGTAGTGGTTGATGCCGACATGCTCAAACATGCCAACGGAAACGATCCGGTCGTACTCGCCCTCTTCCTCGCGGTAATCGCGCAGGTGAAAACGCACGCGGTCGGACAGTCCCGCCGCCGCGGCGCGGCGCGTCGCCACCTTGTGCTGCTCGACCGAGAGGGTGAGCCCGGTTACCTCGGCGCCGCATTCGCCGGCAAGATAGAGCGCTAGACCGCCCCAGCCCGAGCCGATGTCGAGCACCTTATGCCCAGGGCGGATCATCAGCTTTGCCGCGATGTGGCGCTTCTTATCGAGTTGCGCGGCGTCGAGATCTTCGCGCCCATCGTGGAAATAGGCGCAGGAATACTGACGGTCCTTGTCGAGAAAAAGCTCGTATAGCTGGTCCGACAGATCATAGTGGTGCGCCACGTTCTGTCGGGCGCGAGAGAGCGGGTTGTATTGATGAACCCGCCGCCACAGTTCGAACGAACCATTCAGCAACTGCGACAACACTCCCTCAGGCATGGTCTCGAGATTGAGGACGAGCAGGTCGATCAAATCGTAGAGGCTACCTTCCTCGATCGTCAGCGTCCCATCCATAAAGGCTTCGGGCAGATAAAGGCGCGGTCTGACGACGAGCTTCCAGTGCAGCGCCGGGTCGCGAAGGCGAATGGCGACGCTCGGACCCGGCGCCGCCGAGATGGTATGAGTCCTGCCGCTGGCGTCGGTTACGCAGAGCCGGCCAACGGTGATGATTTGCTCGAAAAGACGCGTAAGCAGCATCGTGACGAGACCGAAGAGGGAACCGACGTAGCACTATCCATGAAAAAAAGTGGCAAAGCAAACGCAAGACGTTCACGGCAGGATTATGCGTTCTCAGCGGTTGCGGTGGTTGCCGGCGCGGGCGATGCGGCGGCTTCGCGTTCGTCCTCGTCCTCGTCAGCCATGCGCAAGGGGTCGATGCCGCGCGCCTGCATCGCCGCCTCTTCGGCCGATTGGGCTACATTGGCGCTGACTCCGACCGAGACTTCCGGATGCAGCACGATCCGCAACGGGTGAAGCCCGAGGGTTTTGATCGGGCGTTCCAGAACCACCTGGCGCTTTTCGATCGTGAACCCGGCCTCGGTGACCGCATCGGCAATATCGCGGGCCGAGACCGAGCCGTAAAGCTGCCCACTCTCGCCGGCCTGGCGGACGATCACGACGGTCAGCCCTTCGAGCTTGGCGCCGACCTCGCCCGCTTCGGCCTTGCGTTGCAGGTTGTTGGCTTCGAGTTGGGCGCGTTGGGTTTCGAAATAGGCGAGGTTCGCTTCGGTCGCGCGCATCGCTTTTTTCTGCGGTAGCAGAAAATTGCGGGCAAATCCCGGCTTGACTTTAACAAGCTGGCCCATCTGGCCGAGCTTCTCGACCCGTTCGAGCAAAATCAGTTCAATCATCGCCTCTTTCCTCCGACTGATCAGGGCTGCACGAAGCGCCGCCGCAGCCCGAACAAGGCGTCGAGCAGCCCGACGACAGCAATCACCAACAACGGCCAGCCGAACAACCCGGCCAGCACATAAAAACCGACGAGCGGGACCTGCGGCCGCCGCAGGCGGCGCACCGCAGTGTGCAGCACCGCCAAGCCCGCGAGGCAAAAGGGGATCGCCAGGACGATCATCACGTTGATGGCCAAAAATCGCACCGCCCCGCCGATCAACGCAGCTGCCGCCGCAACCCCGAAGACCACCGAAACCCATAACGGCAAGGTCAAAGCGGCGAGATCGGGCGAGGGTCGCCAGCTAGCCCCAAAGCGCGCCAGTATTCCTTGCGCAAGCATCGCTGTGCTTGCCGTCATCACCATCCACGAAGCGGCGATGACGCCGGGAACGACGCGCGCCACCCCCTCGATCAGCGCGTCGCGGCTGACCTCACTCGCGTCGACAAAGCGGTCGACGGCGGGCGCCAAGCTGTCGCGCAACATCGATTCCATGCTGCTGGGGCCACCGAAGAACAGTAAGGCCGCGGCGAATGCCGCGAGGCCAAGCCCGGTCAGCCACGCCGTCAGCAATCCCGGGGGGTACCATTCGACGGCGCCCTCCGGCCCGTTGCGCGCCAGCAAGGCCTGGCGGACCAACAAAACCACCGGAGCGGCGTAGAGCCCGGCAAACAGCGCGGCGGCGATGAGGCCGCCCGTTGCCAGCAGAACCGCAGATGCGGTCAGCGCGGCCGCCGTAGCGGCGCCGATTCCGAGCCATAATCCGGCCGCGAAGAGCGGGAGTTGCGCCAGATAGACGAGGATCAGCGCGCCCGGCGAGCCGGTCAGCACCGCCAGATAGAGCGCTGCCCCGAGCGCGCCCAACAGCGCGCCCGTTCCGGCAATCCCGGCCCAGCCCATGACCATTCCCGCTGCACGCCGGTCAGCGCGCCGCCGGCCGGCTACTTCACCATATAGGGCAACAAGCCGAGAAACCGCGCCCGCTTGATCGCCTGAGCGAGTTCGCGCTGGCGCTTGGTCGAGACCGCGGTGATGCGGCTGGGCACGATCTTGCCGCGCTCGGATACGAAGCGCTGCAGGAGCTTGACGTCCTTGTAGTCGATCTTGGGCGCGTTCGGACCCGAGAACGGGCACGATTTGCGGCGCCGGAAGAACGGCCGGCGGGTTGCCGCGCCACGCCGGCCCTCCGCCCGCTGTCTGGCTTTCCATTTAAGACTCCACCGTTTCGGCGACAGCCGGTTCGGGGCGTTCGGGTTCGGCGCGTTCGGGAACCGCGCGTTCGGGAACCGGGCGGTCGACACGCTCGCCAGCGTCGCGTGGCTCGCCATAGCGCTCCCGGTCCCGGTCCCCTGGACCCCGCCGTGGGCGATCCTCGCGGCTGCCGCGATTCTGCATGATCGCCGACGGCCCCTCGTCGAGCGCCTCGACCCGGAGCGTCATGTAGCGCAACACGTCCTCGGTGATCCGCATCGTGCGCTCGAGCTCGGCGATCGCAGCCGGCGGCGCCGACAGGTTCATCAGCACGTAATGCCCCTTGCGATTCTTGCGCATTCGGTAGGCGAGGTTGCGCAGGCCCCAGTATTCGCGCTTCTTGACCTCGCCGCCATTGTCGGCGATCAGCTGCGCAAAGCTGTCGGCGAGGGCGTCGACCTGTGCGCCCGATATATCCTGGCGTGCGATGAACACATTCTCGTAAAGAGGCATAGAGACCGGATCCCTTTTGGCTGATCGAGGCCCGGGGCGCATCCGCCGACCGGGCCGAGCCGGCACATGCCGGCAAGGGTAAGCCGGCGCACTATACAGAGACCTGCCCGCAGGACAAGATGGCGGACGCCGGTTCCAGGTCGATACCGGCTCGTGGGGGAATGGGGGACATATTGCGATGAAGCGTGCATTTGTGTTTCCGGGTCAGGGCTCGCAGGCGGTCGGCATGGGGCGCAACCTCGCCGACGCCTTTCCGGCGGCGCGCCGGCTGTTCGAGGAAGTCGACAACTCGCTGTCGCAGCATCTCTCGCGCCTGATGTTCGAGGGGCCGGAGAGCGAGCTGACCTTGACCGAAAATGCTCAGCCCGCGCTGATGGCCGCGAGCCTCGCGGTGATCCGTGTGCTCGAAACCGAAGGCGGCCTCGATCTCTCAGAGCATGTCGCTTATGTCGCCGGGCATTCGCTCGGCGAGTATTCGGCGCTGGCCGCAGCCCGAGCGCTCTCGATCGGCGACGCGGCGCGGTTGCTCAAATTGCGCGGCCAGGCGATGCAACGCGCGGTGCCGGTCGGCGACGGAGCAATGGCGGCGCTGATCGGGCTCGATGCCGCCGACGCGCGCGCCATCGCCGCCGAGGCGGCACGCGCCGGGATCGACCACGACGAGATCTGCGCGGTCGCGAACGACAACGCACCTGGGCAAGTCGTCGTCAGCGGCCATCGTGGGGCCGTCGAGCGGGCGATTGCAATCGCCCGCGAACACGGCGCACGGCGCTCGATCCTGCTCGCGGTCAGCGCGCCGTTTCATTCGCCACTGCTGGCCCCGGCTGCCACGGCGATGGCCGAGGCCCTGGAAGATGTTACTCTGCGTGCGCCGCAAGTGCCGCTGGTCGCCAATGTCTCGGCGACCGCGGTCAGCAATCCCGCCGCGATCAAACGCCTGCTGGTCGAGCAAGTGACGGCGATGGTGCGGTGGCGCGAGAGCGTGCTGTACCTCGCCGCCTCCGGGGTCGAGGAGATCATCGAGATCGGCGCCGGTCGCGTACTCGCCGGGCTCGCCAAACGCATCGCCCCAGCGCTCGCTGCGCGCTCCGTTGGCGCCCCGGCGGAGGCAGAGGCGCTGCTCGAAGATTTCTAAATACGGTTGGGCGATGTTCGATCTGTCGGGCCAGACGGCGTTGGTGACCGGCGCCTCCGGGGGCATCGGCGGAGCGATCGCCAGGGCGTTGAATGCCCAGGGGGCGGCGCTGATGCTGGCGGGCACGCGCGCCCAAGCCCTCCAGAGGCTTGCTGCCGATCTCGGTGGGCGCGCCCATGTCGGACTCGCCGATCTTGCCGATCCACAGGCCTGCGAACAGCTGGTCAAGAATGCCGAGGCGGCGCTCGGCCATATCGACATCCTCGTTAACAATGCCGGTCTGACCCGGGACGCGCTGGCGTTGCGCATGACCGACGCTGATTGGCAGGCGGTGCTCGACGTCGATCTGACCGCTGCCTTTCGCCTCACCCGTGCGGTGCTGCGCGGTATGGTCCGGCGCCGGCACGGGCGGATAATCGCGGTGACCTCGATTGTCGCCGCGACCGGCAACCCCGGCCAGGCGAACTATGCTGCGGCCAAGGCGGCAATGATCGGAATGTCGAAATCGATCGCGGCCGAGGTCGCCGGCCGCGGCATCACGGTCAACTGCGTCGCTCCAGGTTTGATCGAGACGGCGATGACCGACAAGCTGACTGCGGATCAGCGCGCGCGGCTGGGCTCGGCGATTCCGGCCGGAAGATTCGGCGCGCCCGAGGACATCGCCGCTGCCATCGTCTATCTGGCGAGCGCCGAGGCTGCCTATGTCACCGGCCACACCTTGCACGTCAATGGCGGCATGGCCATGCTATGAGGTCGCGCGGCACGGAAGTCCGATTCAGCCGAATTGGCACCGCTGGGGAAATCTGATATGTGACCGGCGCCTTGATCGCCGCCCCCGACGGCGACACTATGAACGCGGATATGCCCGCAAACTTGTGTCGAAACGACTTTCACGCGAGCCACTGAGGGGAAGAACGGATGAGCGACGTCGCCGAGCGGGTCAAAAAGATCGTCGTCGAGCATTTGGGTGTCGACGAAGCGAAAGTGACCGAGAACGCCAGCTTTATCGATGATCTCGGCGCCGACAGCCTCGACACGGTAGAACTTGTGATGGCTTTCGAAGAGGAATTCGGCTGTGAGATTCCGGACGACGCGGCGGAAAAGATCGTGACGGTCAAGGATGCGGTCAGCTTTATCGAATTGCACAGCTGAGCCGTCGCATTCGCTCCGTCGTTCCGTGTTGTCGCAGGAGGTCTTCCGGCCGTGAACTTTGGACCGTCCGGCCGTTCGTGAGAATGGAATGCGACGCGTCGTCGTGACCGGCATGGGGCTCGTAACGCCCCTCGGCATTGGCCTCGAGCGAAACTGGCAGCACCTGATTGCCGGCGCCTCGGGCGTCAGCGCGATTCAGTCTTTCGACGTGTCCGATCTTCCGGCGCGGATCGCGGCCCAGGTGCCGCGCGGCGACACCGCGTCGGGGCTGTTCAACGCCGATGACTGGGTTCCGCCCAAGGATCAGCGCAAGATGGACGGCTTTATCGTCTATGCGCTGGCCGCGGCTGCCCAGGCGGTCGAGGATGCCGATTGGACACCGGACAGCGAGTATGAGCGCGAGCGCACCGGTGTCATGATCGGCTCCGGCATTGGTGGTCTGTCCGGGATCACCGAAGGGGCGCTGACCCTGCACGAGCGCGGTCCGCGCCGTCTTACGCCATTTTTCATCCCGGCCAATCTGATCAACCTGGCGTCCGGTCATGTCTCGATCCGCTATGGCTTCAGTGGGCCGAACCACGCGGTGGTGACGGCGTGCTCGACCGGCGCGCATGCGATCGGCGATGCCGGGCGGCTGATCATGCTCGATGATGCCGATGTCATGGTTTGCGGCGGCACCGAAGCGGCGATCTGCCGGCTCGGTCTCGCCGGGTTTGCCGCGGCGCGGGCCTTGTCGACCGGGTTCAACGACGATCCGCCCCGGGCCTCGCGCCCGTGGGATCAGGCCCGTGACGGCTTTGTCATGGGCGAGGGCGCCGGGATTCTGGTTCTCGAAGAGCTGGAGCACGCGCGCCGCCGCGGCGCCCGCATCTATGCCGAAGTCATCGGCTACGGCATGTCCGGCGACGCGTTTCACCTGACCGCGCCCGCCGAGGACGGTAACGGCGCCTTCCGTTCGATGCGCAACGCGTTACGACGCGCCGGCATTTCCGCGGACCAGATCGACTACATCAACGCCCATGGCACCTCGACCCCGCTCGGCGATGAAATCGAGCTCGGCGCGGTCAAGCGGCTGTTCGGCCGACATGCTTACGAGCTGTCGATGTCATCGACGAAATCGGCGATCGGCCATTTGCTCGGCGCCGCCGGCAGCGTCGAAGCGATCTTTTCAATCCTCGCCATCCGCGACGGCGTGGTGCCGCCAACGTTGAACCTCGACAACCCGTCGCCGGCCTGCGACATCGATCTGGTGCCGAAGCAAGCCAAAGAGCGCCGGGTCAGCTATGTGCTGACCAATTCGTTCGGGTTCGGCGGCACCAACGCCTCGCTGGTCTTCGCAGGACCGCCGTAAGCGGCTGATCCGCGCAGAATCGCCCGGAGTTTGTTGATCAATGCACGGCGCCCTCCGCCTGTTTGCCTGGGCGATGCTGGCCGTCTCGGCGGTTATTGCGGTCGCCGGCGGGGCCGGCTGGTGGATTTACCAGGACCTGACCGCGCCGGGTCCGCTGAGCCAGAAGACGACGGTCATCATCCCGCCGCGCATTGGCCTTGGCGGCATCGCCGCATTATTGGCCCGGCACGAGGTAATCCGGCACGCGCTCTCGTTCGAGATCGGGGCGACGCTTTCCGGCAACGGATCGTCCCTGCTGGCCGGTGAATACGAGTTCCCGGCCGGAACGAGCGCTCTCGCGGTTGCTGGGATTCTCGCGAGCGGCAAGACCGTCGAGCACCGGCTGACCATCCCGGAAGGGTTGACCAGCGCCCAGATCGTGGCGTTGGTGCGGGCCGCCCCGGCTCTCGACGGCGACACCGGCAAGCCGCCCCCGGAGGGCGCGCTGATGCCCGCCACTTACATCTACAGCTATGGCAACACCCGCCAGGCGTTGCTCGGACGGATGGAGCGGGGGATGGCCCGCGCGCTGCAAACGGCCTGGGCCGAGCGGCGGCCCGATATGCCGTTGGCGAACCCGGAACAAATGCTGATCCTGGCCTCGTTGGTCGAGCGGGAGGCGGCGCGCGCGGACGAACGGGCGCGAATCGCCGCCGTCTTTGTCAACCGGCTGCGCCTCGGCATGCGCCTGCAATCGGATCCGACGGTGATTTATGCACTTAGCGACGACGGCGCCAAGAAACTCGATCGGCCGCTGACCCACGCCGATCTGGCGGTTGCGTCTCCCTACAACACCTATGTCGAAAAGGGGCTGCCGCCCGGCCCGATCGATAACCCGGGGGCGGCGGCGCTGCGCGCTGCGGCGCGGCCGGCGCCGACCGACGACCTTTACTTCGTCGCCGACAGATCGGGCGGGCACGTCTTCGCCAAGACCCTGGCCGAGCACAACCACAACGTCGCCCAATATCGCCGCGGTGTCGGCGATGAGACCGAGCGGCCGGGTCCCGGCCCTTGAGGCGATGCCCGCGCGGCGTTGTTGGCGCGATGCCGTGCCGCTATAACGCCGGATCAACAGCGGGGAGCGCGGCGGCGTGGGCCTAGCCAGTATGACCGGGTTCGCCCGAGCGCAAGACGAAGCGCCCGGGATGTCCTGGGTATGGGAGATCAAAAGCGTCAACGGGCGCGCGCTCGACCTGCGGCTGCGGCTGGCCCCCGGCTTCGACGCGCTGGAGCCCGAACTGCGCGCCGCTCTGGCGCAGCGGTTTCGCCGCGGCAATTTCTCCGCCAACCTCGCCGTCACCCGGACCACTCCGCCTGCGCTGCGCGTCAACCGCGAGGCGCTCTCTCAGCTCGTGGCCCTGATCAACGAATTGAGCGGGGAGATCGAAGCGGCCCCGCCGCGCCTTGACGGATTGCTGGCCTTGCGCGGCGTCGTCGAGACCGTCGAGGACGAAGACGAGACGGTGATCGAAGCGCGCCGGCAGGCTGTGCTCGCCGGCTGGAATGCGTTGCTCGACCGGCTCGCCGATGCGCGCGCCGAAGAGGGGGCGCGTATCGCGGCACTGCTGGGCAACCAACTCGACGAGATGGCTGCGCTCGTCACCGCGGCCGCAGATTGTGCCGCGGCTCAGCCGGCGGCGATTCGCGAGCGGCTGCGCACGGTGCTGACGGGCCTCGCCGATTTGATGCCGTCGATGCCCGAAGAGCGCATGGCCCAGGAAGTGGCCCTGCTCGCCGCCCGCTCGGATATTCGGGAGGAGATCGAGCGACTGCGCGCGCACCTCGAGCAGGCCGGTGAATTACTGCAACAGGGCGATGCGGTCGGCCGCCGTCTCGATTTTCTGTGCCAGGAGCTGAACCGCGAGGCCAACACCCTGTGCTCGAAATCCGCCGATATCGAACTGACCCGAATCGGCCTCTCGCTCAAGGCCGTGGTCGAGCAGTTTCGCGAGCAGGTGCAGAACATCGAATGAGCGGGCCACAGATCCGGCGGCGCGGACTGCTGCTCGTGCTCTCGTCGCCCTCCGGCGCGGGGAAGACGACGATCACCCGGCAGCTCGTCGAAAAAGATCCTGCGCTCACCCTTTCGGTCTCGGTGACGACCCGCCCGCGGCGGCGGGGTGAGGTCGACGGGCACGACTATTGGTTCATCGATCAGCCCGGCTTCGACGAGATGGTGGCCCGGGACGAGCTGTTGGAGCATGCGCGCGTGTTCGGCAATTGCTACGGCACGCCGCGCCAGCCGATCGAAGCCGCACTCGCCGCCGGGCATGACATCGTCGGCGATCTCGACTGGCAAGGTACTCAGCAGCTCGCCCGCAAGGTCCGCCCGGATCTGGTCGCCGTTTTTGTGTTGCCGCCGAGCCTTGCGGCGCTTGAAGAGCGGCTGCGCACCCGGGCTCAGGACAGCGCCTCCGACATCGCCGCGCGGATGGCCAAATCGGCGGAGGAGATGCGCCACTGGCCCGAATACGACTATGTGATAGTCAACGATACGGTCGAAGACAGCGTTGCCGAAGTCCGAGCGATCGTCACCGCCGAACGGCTGCGCCGCGAGCGGCAGCTTGGCCTTGCGGAGTTTGTCCAGAGCCTGCGCGCGGGCTGAACGGTGCGGGAGGGTCGCCCCGGCTTAGGGGACGCCCCTCGGCTTCGGGTTCGGGTTAGTAATGCCCTTTTCCAGAGTCGAGCCCGACACCGGGCAACACCTGCGTGCCTTCCTTCTGCACGGCGGTCAGTTTCTCGGGATCGAGCCTCAGAGCCGCGAGGATGGTCGGCGCGATCTGGTCGGTCTCGACCGGGCTGGTCACTGTCCCGGCGGCAAAACTCGGATTTGACAGCAACATCATTACGTTCGTGTCATCGTGCGAGAAGCCGCCGTGTTCGGCAAGTTTCTTGCCGCTTCCCGAATAGGTAACGCCGATATTCGGGATGACAATGATATCCGGCGTGCGCGGATCGCCGCTTGGCGGCAGCCCCGGCGGGTTGAACATCTGGGCAATCCCGGGCCCCGAGATAGATTTGGCCGATACCAGCAATGTTGTTCGTCGCCGGCGATGTCGTCTCCAGCGTTTGCACGGCACTCGACGTTTCGGTTGAATTCGTTAGCCAGAGCAGCGAGATGTCGTCCTCGGTCGGGCCGATCTCCGGGGGGCTGTTGGATGGCTGCTCGGACGGTGGCAGCAGACTGTCCAGGATCGTCGCCGGCGAGGTCGTGATCGGCGATGTCTGGGTCGGGTCTTCGGGGACGATCGATATGCCCAGGTATCGAGTCGGAGTCGATCGGGCTCTGACCGTGCTTGGCCGAAATGACGATCAGTGTCGATTGGTAGAGCCCATTCTGCTTGAGCGCTTTTACCATGTTCCCGATGGATATATCGGCGAATTGGATTTCACCGAGCAGCGCCTGGCTCGGCGTGCCGATATTGTCGAGATAGCCGCCCTTCACCGCGATCGACTTTTCGATGAGCTTCTGGCCGACGCTGACCACCTGGAAGTTCATTCCGAACACGCTTGGAACCGGCCGGCGATACTGGCCGCTGTGATCCTTGCCGTTGATCTCGTTAATGATAGCCTGAACTTTCAGGTTATCGTAACATTGGATGTTAGCGAAACTGTCGGTCCACGAACCCGTGTTTGTGGGGTCCGCGGACCGGATCGCAAGATGGATTGCCGGGCAGAGGTAGTGATACTGCCGGGCAAAGCCACGACATTCGAGTTAATCTCTGGGGAGTAGTAATCGTCGACGTTCTTCCCCTTGCCGGGGCCGGAGACCGAAGAGTAGGAAGGATGCTTGTCCGACCATGCGGTGTAGCCGCCGGCTTTGTGCACGACCCCAAAGATCGTGTTCGTCCGCACGAAATTCCACGGATAGACCGGCGTACAGCTCTCATAAGGATCGCGAATCGAGCTTTTGCGGATCGATCGACGCAATGCCTCCGTCGGTGAGAGAGGCTCCAGGGGCTCCGCCGTTCAGCAGGCTCTGGTCGCGGTCGATACCCTCCTCGTATTCGGTTCTCGTGCCATTTGGCGTGTTGGGCACGCAAGCCCCCGCAGCGACGCCGTTGCCGGTGGTCGTTGCGGGCGGCGCGAGAACGCGGTCATAGGCAACGTCGTAAAAGGCGCCGACGGTTCGCGGCGAGCCCCCCGACACCAGCGCCATCAGTCCGGGAAACGAATCGGACGGTTTCGACGCGGAAGCCTCAAGATAATTGACACCCGTCTCCGCCAGTTCGGCCAGATTAGGGCAATAAGGCGAACCGCCATTGACCCCGCTAATGCCTTGCGCACAGTTGATAAAATCGAGCGCGTGCATGCCGTCGATACTGATCAGCAGTACCCGCTTGATGTTGCTGCCGCCGAAATCGCCGCCGCCATCCGCGTAGACCTGTGGGCCGGCCGATACCGCCAGCAATCCCGCAGCCAAGACCGCACCCCACCATCTTGTGGCCATCGCCCCCTCCATCATTGCCGATTTCGCGGGCATGCTATGAGCCGTCCATGACACCTCCGAGACGGTTCGATTACGCTCGCATGGCAATTTCGCGAGTAGACAATCGGGCTCGGTCAGCTGGCTGAAACATTCCCCCGCCAGCGCGGGCGCGGGGGATCGCCACCGCCGAACGGCAGCGCTGTCACCTCCGGAGCTGCACGGGCGAGACTAACGGGCTCCGCAGACCCAACGGCAAGCCCGCCGCTCGCGACGGCGTCTGAGGATGCGGCTGCCGGGTCGCCCCGTTTATCTCAATGCGGTAGAGCTTGCTGACAAAGGGCCGGCAGTTCTCGGTTTACGTATGTCGAAGGTTTTACTCAATTTTTTGTGGATGTTCGGCAAGTTAAAGTGGTATCTAATTAAATTCATGTTCTCTTTTGGAATCGACAGCGAAATTGGGCCGTCGGAAAATTTTACACCATTGGTTCCGCTCATCGTGAGATAGATGCCATAGCATTGAAATCAATCGTAATTTAGCGCCGGCATGACAATTGCGTGCAAAGCCGTAGTTGGAATTTTCAGGTTCTGTGGACGGATGTGATGAAAAAGCTCCTGCTCGCCGCGGCGGCCATTGTCGCCCTCGGCGCCGCTAGCCAGGCCCAGGCAACGTGCGTGTCCAGCACGCCCATCAGCGCGCCGGATTCGGGTGCCGGCACGACCTGCTCGATCACCGCGGATGCAGTCGACGGTGGACATTGTCTTCGCCTACCAGAGTGCGGCCGATGTGGATCTACTCCTCAATGGCGTCAGTTTGCTGATCAGCAATCAGGATACGCTCGGCACCGAGGCGACAGCTAACCGGCCTTACGGTAGGCCAGGTTCTCGATTTTGTATTCACGAACCAAACGACCGGCGACAGCTTTCAGGCCGGCGTCGCCGCAAGTGACGGTGACCAGCACATCGCCGTTCAATCGACCTACGCCGATTTCCAAACCGATGCACCTCGTACGTACTTGACGCAGGCGGACCTAGGCGCGGCTTACGGCGTGATGACCGGGATCGCGCCGATCGGCGACTGGACCTTTGCCGGCATGGAGGATTTGCTGGCCAATCAAAATAGTGACTTCGACTACAACGACCTGATCTTCGGCTTTCTGGGTATTGCCCCTCCCGCGGATCCCGTACCGGAGCCGATGACCCTTTCATTGCTCGGGGTCGGATTGGCCGGACTGGCGGCGATCCGCCGCAGGGCTGCCTGATCCAATGCGATGGAACAGCGGCGCCTTCGAGCGCCGCTCTCGTTTTAACGGCCGAAGGCGCCCCGGCTCACTGGCCGCGAGCGACCCCGGTGTCACGATTCTTTATGAATGCTGCGCATGTGTGCGATGCACAATTATCATTTGAATTCATTGTAATCTCGTGCTGAGGTATTGAGTCACAGGATCTGAGAGTGGAGAACTCACAATGCGCAGTTTGCTCAAATCGACGGTTATGGGCGTAGGGTTGCTGGCGGCCGTCACCGTAACCGCCAATGCGCAGTCAGTCTCGGCCTTGCTGCCGACCAGCCCCGAGACGGCTCCGACCGCAACGATGCCCTCGGTATCGTCCGATAAAATCACTCCCAACCCCGGCAACAACGCCGCATGGCAAGAGCAACATTACACGGCGGCGCCATCCAATGACGATCCGGCGACACATCCATATTCGGCGTCGCCCCATTTCGGCCCCGCTCCGAACTAAACCCTCGATCGCATGCATAAAAGGCCCGTCCGGCCCCGCCGGCGGGTCTTTTTGCTGCGTGTGATGCGGATGTGATTGCAGGAATTGCAGGGACCCAAACTGGGCCTGGTAAAACAGTGGAACAGGTATGCCGGAGCGGTGCGGGCGGTTTGGCCAAGGGCCGGTTCGGGCTATCCTTCCTCGATCGCCCTCGCTAGAGCGCAGAATGCGGCGATGGAGAGCTCTTCGGCGCGGGCGGTTGGCGGGACGCCGGCGCGGTCGAGCAAGGGGATGACCGGGACGCCGAGCACTTCGAGGCTAGAACGCAGCATCTTGCGGCGCTGGCCGAAGGCGGCGGCGGTGACGCGTTCGAGCGCGGGCTTTACCGCCGGGGCCAGCGGGGCGGCGCGCGGGATGATGCCGACCAGGCTCGACATCACCTTGGGCGGCGGAGTGAAGGCGCGGGCCGGCACGTCGAACAGAATGCGCGGCTCGGCGAGCCATTGGGTCAAGACCGAGAGCCGCCCGTAAGCTTTGGTGCACGGCGCCGCTGTCAGGCGCCACGCCACCTCGCGCTGAAACATCAAGGTCAGGCTGTCGAAAGCGCGGATTTGGCCAAGCCAGGCGAGCAGCAGCGCGGTGGCGATGTTGTAGGGCAGGTTGGCGACGATCTTGCGCGGCGCGGCGGCGAGCGCCGCTGGGTTGATCGCCAGCGCGTCCCCAGCGACGAGGTCGAGGCGCCCTGGATATGCCGCCGCCAGCTCGGCGAGGGCAGCGAGGCAGCGCGGGTCGCGCTCGATTGCGACGACGCGGCGCGCGCCTTCGGCGAGCAGCGCGCGGGTCAGGCCGCCGGGACCGGCGCCAATCTCGATGACCGTGGCCTTGTCGAGCGGCCCGGCGGCGCGGGCGATCCTGCCCGTCAGGTTGAGGTCGAGGAGAAAATTCTGCCCGTACCGGCGCTGCGCCGCGATGGCGTGTCGGGCGATGACCTCGCGCAGCGGCGGCAGCGCAACCGAGGCGGCCCGGAGAGCGGGCTCAGATGTGGGCGTCAGGCCAGGGCCATCCGCTTCGCCGCCATCTCGGCAGCCAGTCGTAGCGCGGCGATCAGGCTGCCGGCGCGGGCGACGCCGCGCCCGGCGATCGCGAATGCGGTGCCGTGGTCCGGCGAGGTGCGCACAAACGGCAGCCCCAAGGTCACGTTGACGCCGCCATCGAAGTCGATGGTCTTGATTGGGATCAAGGCCTGGTCGTGATACATGCATAGGGCGGCGTCATAAGATCGGCGCGCTTCGGGGTGGAACATCGTGTCGGCCGCCAGCGGCCCGCGCGCGTCGATACCGGCGGCGCGCAGCGCGGCGATGGCCGGGGCGATGATCTCGATCTCCTCATGGCCCAGACCGCCCGCCTCACCCGCATGGGGGTTGAGACCAGCGACGGCGAGTACCGGCGCGGCGACGCCGAAATCCTGGCGCAACGCCGCCGCGGTCACCCGGCCGGCTTCGACGATCGCCGCAGCGGTCAAGCTTTCGACCGCCCGCCGCAGAGCCAGATGGATCGTGATCGGGACGACCCGCAGCTCAGGACAGACTAGCATCATAACCGGCGTCGCTCCCTTACCGGCGAGTTCGGCCAGGTATTCGGTATGGCCGGGATGACGAAAGCCGGCGCGATAAAGGCTGTCCTTGTGAATCGGGTTGGTGACGAGGGCAGCGGCGCGGCGCGCGCGAACATCGGCCACGGCGGCTTCGATCGCGCCGATGATCGCAGGGCCATCAGCCGGGTCGGGGTAGCCCGCCCGACCGCACAGTGCTGTGCCGATCGGGGCGACAGGCAGCGCTTCGGCGAAGATTTCGGGCGCCTGAGCAGGCGTTGTGATCGGCCGGACCGGCACCGGCCAGCCGAGCGCCGCCGCCAAGGACACAACGCGATCAGGGTTGTCGATCAGGTAAAAGGCCGGGACCCCTCGGCTGCGGCCGAGCCAGGCCTTGAGCGCGATCTCACCGCCGATCCCGGCGGGCTCGCCCATGGTAACGGCGATCGGCAACTGCATGGCGGTCAAACCCGGACATCGACATAGGCGGAGCGCCGCAGATCTCGCATATAACGGCGGGCCAGCGTGTCAAGGCGCTCGCGCATCAAGGATTCGAAGACCTCGTCGCGCGTAGTAACGGTCGGTTTCGGCTCGGTCTTTTTGCACACCATAATCACGCCGATCCCGTTTTTTTGAACAATCGGCTCCGATGGCTGTCCGATCCCGAGGCCGAGCACGACGCTGCGCATCGCCGGAGAGATCTGGCTCGCCCGCAGATCGCCCTCGCTCGACAATTGGGACGCCTTCGCCTTGCCGATACGCAGCATATCCTGGCAGTTTTTCGCGTCTGTCCTTGCCGCCGCCGCTTCGGCGAGCGCGGCGCGGCGGGCTTCCTCGCTCGGTTGCGGAGGCAGCGGGAAGACCACTTGCACGATGTGCAGGATCGTATCGTCCGCGCTGACCACGCGGCCATTGCGCCGGTCGAGAACGAGCAAAATATAATAGCCGGCCGGGGTCCGGATCGGCGGAGACAGCTCGCCAGGACGCATCGGTCCCACCGCCTTCGCCAGCGGAGGGCTGAGCTCGTCAGGCTGAATCCAGCCGATGTCGCCGCCGACGGCTGCGGTGGCGGATTGCGAGAATTGCCGGGCGACCGCGGAAAACCGCGCGCCCTGCTTCATCTGGTCGATCAGCCGATTGGCCAGTGCGAGCACTTCCGCGTCCTGCTGCGGGTTGTCGACCGCGAGAAAGATCTCGGCGACGCGGCTTTGTGGATCATTTTCGTTTTGCTTTAGCCGCTTTAGCGTGTCCTCGACCTCTTCGTCGGAGACCGGGTCGGTGTCGGCCGCGATCTGGCGAATCAGCTTTGCCCACACGATCGACGCCGTCACTTGCTGGACCATCGCGCTATGTTCGATGCCGTTCGCCTTGAGGATCTGGTCGATTTGACCGGGTTTCATGTTGTTTTGCTGCTCGATCGTGGCGATCGCCTTTTTGATCTCAGCGTCGGTAGCGGTGATGTTCTTGTGCTTCGCCTCCTGAATTTGCAGTTTTTCGTCTATCAGCTGCCGCAAAACCTGGGCGGCAAGGCGCTGGCGCGCTTGCGGCGTATCCGGAATGCTGGTGGACAGCATGACCATCCTGATGCGCGAAGCGAGATCGCTAACCGAGATCACGTCGTCGTTGACGACCGCAGCGATTCGGATTTCGGGGTACGCTCCGGGCGCCGGTGCCGCTGAGCCTCGGTGCGAGGCCGCAGGCGCCGTCGTCTGCGCCCGCGAAACGCCGCAGAGAACGATCATAAGAACGCAAAACCAACGAATTGCCTTCATGGATCAGCCCAGCTCCGTGCCTCCCTGACGAACACCGCACCCTACACTTTCCGGAAGGTTTTGTCCCCAGCGCGAACGGCCGTCGGCGGATCCGGGGTCGCCGCAAGTCTATATTCTAAGACTGCCCGCCGCCGATCGTCGCGACGTTGCCGCCTACCTCGCCGAGATTCTCTGAATACCACGCTGAAAAGCACGCTGACTCCCGGGGTGACGGCGCCGTTGCGTATCCCCGATTGGGTCAACGAGCCAATGAAGGCCATACACTCGTCCTGATAAATCGCCGATATTGAAGCATAGAGGCTGTTGCCGTTCGCCTGTGGCGTCACTATCCCGTTGACCAGGTTTGAACTGCTGGTCAGATTCACCGTCTCGCTTCCCTGGAGCGACCAATAGCGCGTCATCTTTGCCGTGGCCGACAGCGAAAGCTGCTCCTGTTTTCCGTAGAGGACATTCTGGCCGGTGGTCGGGTTGGTTACCACGTCGCTCGCGACCTGCGCAGGAATCAGAATGTAACTCGCGCTGACACGCAGGTTCTGCGGCCCGGTGGCGACCGTGGCCTGTTGTTCGCGATAGCTCAAGTCGGTGCCGCTGAGGCGGAAGCGATAGATCAGGTCGAGATAGGAAACGGGCGACAGCACGACTTGCCCGACAACATCGGAAAGCCGTGTTTCGGCGCCCGAGCCCGGCGGGAGAAAAAGATTGGTCTCCGCCCGGTAGCTCTGCCCGATCAGTGCTCGGTAGGCGCCCCCCGCATTGTCGTAGAGGCCGAGTTTTAGGCCGTAATCGACCCGCTGGCCGGTATCGAGGAGATCGTAGCCGGCCAGACGGTCCGGGCGAAACAACAACGAATTGTCATAGCCGAAGGAAAGGCTGTCCTCGTTCGGGATCCTGCGCTGGTTGCCGCCATCGGGGCCGGCGTAAATGCCGACGATCGGCTCGACCAATGGCGTCAGAGTTTCGCCCGGGTGGATCAGTGGGTAGCTCCATTTGAGCCCGACCTGAGGAAAGACGCGGCCGGTCAGAAAATTCGGGTTGGTTGGATCGGTGGCCGGTACACCGTTTATCGGGAAGAAGGCGGAGGGCAGGTCAGGGTTCGACTGCGGGCTCAGATCGTTGACCCAATAGCCGTCGCCGCGGACACTGGCAGAGAACTGATATTGCCCGCCGATGCCGTCGCGGAAAGTGCGTTCCCATTCCGGGCCGAGCGACACGCGCCTTGTTTGCGTGCCGATGTCGCGGACAATGTCGAGAAGATTGGCGTTCAGATTCCACCGTCCGCCGAGTTGGTCGGGATCGCTTTGCCAGTTGCGGTTGATGACCGGGAGCACAATCGGCTGGGTTGAGGTTCCGAGACCGGGCAACAGCGGCTGAAATGCATAGGCGTCGACATCGGTCGAGCCATGGGCGTCGAACCCTTCGAGGTAGGCTCGGCTGATTTCAGCGTTAAACAGCGGGTTTCCATAGCCGAATTCCAGCAAATAGCTCTGATCGGAGACGCGCTGTACGTCGAGGCCGGTGCGCCAGGTGTCGTCGAGATCGAACACGCTGTGCTCGTTGATGTGGCCACGAATCTCGTCGTCTCCGGGGCCCTCGCTTCCGTTCGGATTGCTGCGGTTGATGCTGCCGATAGCATCGAGAAAGCCATCGCCAAAACGCTGTTCGTACTCGCCCGCCAGCACCGGGCCCGCCTTGGTGGTAAGGCGCGGCAAGAGGGTCAGATCCTTGTCCGGTCCGAGCACTATGAAATAGGGGATCGTTATTTGCGCTCCGACGGTACTCGAGCCGCCGAAGTACGGTGGCAGAAACCCGGTCGCGCGCTTGACCGTAGGGTCGGGGGTCGACATGTACGGGCTGTAAAAGACCGGCCAGCCGTCGATTTCCATCGTGACGTCGCGGAATTCGACCAGCTTGAGCTCTTTGTCATGATCGATCTCGCGGGCCTCGAGTTGCCACGCGGGCGGCGCGCTCGGATCGCTTTTGCACAAGTCGCAAGGCGAGTAGACGGCGCGCTGCAGCTCGGTGCGGTTGCCGTTGGTGCGGCGCACGGCGTTGCCCGCGAGCCTAGAGTGATCCGCGAGCAGCATGCGCACATCCTTGGCGAACCCCTCGTTCATCGCATCGCGCAGCTCCATGTAGTCGGCAAACACGATCTCGCCGGTGGGCTCGGAGAGGCTGACACTGCCCGATGCCGTAATGGTGTCGGTGCGCTGGTTGTAGGTGACCGTATCGGCGAGCAGAACCTCGCCGTTTTGCGAGATTTCGACGTGTCCGCGGGCAATCGTCAGCGCGAGATCCTGGTTGTACTCGATCTCGTCGGCGCGGACGGCGATCGGGGCGTTCGGATTCTGTTTTCCGCCGCGCGTCACCGCGAGCTGGGCGATGGCCGGAACTGCCGCGACCGCCAAGGCAAAACAGCCGAGCAGCGCGTAGGCAAGTCGCTGCCACGAGGCCGAGTGGGGGAGGAGCCGGTGGCGATAGAGGCTGCGGCTCCCTCCCATCAGCCGTCTTCCAAATGGAGCAGCATCGAGGCGCCGAAGATCAGACTGATCCCGGTCGGGGTCCAGGCCGCGAGCACAACGGGCACCTTTGCCGAGATTCCAAGAGCGAAGACGACGTCCGACAGGACGTATAGTAGAAACCCGGCGACGACGCCGCCGACGATCATCGCGATGGCCCCGCCACGCCGCTGCATGCGCAGGCTGAAGGTCGCCGCCACCAGAACCATCGCGCACAACAAAAACGGACGGGCGAGCAAAACGTTGTAATGCAGGCGATGGCGCTGCGCCGGAAAGCCCGATTGCTCGAGCAGTGCGATGAAACTCGGCAATTCCCAAAACGACATCGTGTCCGGGGAGGCGAAGCTCTCTTCGATCTTGTGCGACGTTAGCTGAGTCGGCAGGCGCCACCGGGCCAGGGGTTGGGGCGGCTGGTCGGGCAGCCAGCGTACACCGTCCTTGATCAGCCAGTTGCCGGTTTCGAGCTGTGCCGTGCGCGCATCGATGCGCGAGGTGAATTGGGTCAGACCGTTGAAAAAGAACAGCGTGACGTTGTCCAGCACCAGATTTGGCGAGGCCAGCTTGCCGGCATGGATGATGATCTGATTGCCGGCCTCGTCGCTCTGGCGCAGCCACAAACCCGCGTTCGACAATGACGGTTCCTCGGACTCGTGATGCAGGATGCGGCTTTCGAGCCTTTCAAAGCCCGCCTGCGCCACTGAGGCGATCGGATTGAAAACCGTCACCGCAAAAATGCCGACGAGCAGCGCCACCAGCACCGCCGGGGTCAGAAACTGCCAGACTGAGACCCCTGCGGCTCGGACCACCACGAGCTCGTTGTTGCGAGTCAGCCGCCAGAAGGCGAGAATCGTGCCGAACAGGACGGCAAAGGGCAGCACTTCCTGCGCGGTCTGGGGCGACTGCAGGACCGCCATCTCGAACAATACCCCCAGGGTCGCCTGCACCCTCGACCCGCCGCGGCGAAGCAGCTCGATGTAGTCGGCCAGAAAGGTGATGATCGCCATCGCCCCAAAGACAGCACAGAACCACCCAAAAAACTGACGGGCGATATAGGCGGACAGGGTCTTCGCGAGCTGCACCGACAATCGCCCTTTCACATCCCGGGGGTCTCAGCGCGCGCTGATTTCGGCGAGCAGCGGCCAGCGCCAGCCGAACCGAAGCCGTTCGGAGAGCAGGCTTGCGATACCGACAGCGAACGGCAACAAATCGATCACGTACATCAGCGGGATCACCGGCGCAAAGCGGCCGGCGAGGTCGTCGACACCGAGGGCGGTCGTTTGGAACAGAAACGCGGCGGCAATTGCCAGGACGACGCGTTTGACCTGACCTCTGCGGTTGAATTCCCCAGGCAATAGGCAGGCGAGCGGGATCAGCGCAAAACTGAACACGGAGAGCGGGATCAGGATGCGCTGGTGACCCTCCATGATAAAGCTGTGGCGCAGGAAGGAATCCAATTCCTTAGGCGGAAAGAACAGATCCGGGAGAAACCGCTCCTCGGCCAAACGCAGCCGGACGACCGAAGGATCCTGCAACGTGTCGAGGTCGAGCGTGTAGCGCGCGAAGGTCAGGATCGAGAGCTTACGGGTCTGGGGGTCGAACTGCTGGCGGTCACCATTTACCATGATGATGCGGGGGCCGGTCGGCGTATCGACAAAGGCAGCCGTCTCGGCGAGGATCGTGACCGGGCGCTGTGGGTCGCGGCTGTCGTTGATCAAGAGACCAGCGACATCGCCATTGGCCTCGCGGCTGCGGATATAGAAAGTCAGCTTGTCCGAGACCGTGGTGAAGGTGCCTTCCTGGATCAAGCTCGAGATAAAGCGATTGCGGATTTCGAACTGCAGATCCCTGAAGCCCCGACCGGCCACCGGCAAGAGGTAGGCCGACAGGCTCATCAGAACGACAAAAGCTATCCCCGCCAGGATCAGCACCGGCCTGGCCAGCGTCAGCGGGCTCAACCCCGCCGAGCGCATGACCACGAGCTCACTCTCCGTGCTCAATCGGTTGAAGGTGAAAAGCACCGCGATAAAGACGCCGATCGGCAGCACGATGTCGATAAAGCGGGGCAGAATCAAGACCGCCAGGTAAAGGAAAACATCGACCGACAAACCGCGATTGACGATCAGGTCGATCAATGTGAGCGACTGGGAGAGCCAGACCGCGGCGCTGAGAGCGGCAGTCACGAAAACCATGACGCCAAAACACTGTCGTAGTATGTAGCGGGTGAGGGTGGTCATGGTCGCGCGATCATAGGGAGGCCACCCGAGGCCGGCCAGAGGCATCTCCCTGGCCCGTCGACCCCGCCGTCAGTCGCGGTAAGCCGCGCCGCCTACAGGCAATTCGTTCGAAAAGTGACCGGGGGGAATTTCCTGGCACCGGCAAATTTCTCCGCGGAACCGTCCGAGGCGACCGTGTCATCGGTGGGCGCAATCGGCGCGCCACAGGCTCCCGCCGACACGCTCGCCACGCGCCCTGCACCAGCATTGCCGGGGCGCGACCGCGTCGATCGCCCGCGTTTCGCCCGCTTTGCCATCCGTTCTGTTTCGCCAATTGCCGCGGTGGCGGCCGCGCTCGCGCTGCTGACGATGTTGCGATTGGCGCTGGCCGCCTCGCTGCCGCTGGCGCCCGACGAGGCCTATTATTGGATCTGGTCGCGGGCGTTGGCGACGGGCTACTTCGACCACCCTCCGATGGTCGCGTTTTGGATTCGCGCCGGAACCTGGCTCGCCGGCAACTCCGCGCTCGGAATCCGATTGCTCAGTCCGTTTTCCGCTGCACTCGGTTCGGTGCTGCTGTGGGATGCGGCAGACCGCCTGTTGCCCGGACGGAACGCCGGCATGATGGCGGTCTTGCTGCTGAACGCCACGCTCCTGTTCGGCGCCGGAGCGATCGTCATGACCCCCAATTCGCCGTTGCTGCTGTTCTGGATATTCGCCATGTGGGCAATGGCGCGAATTATCTACGGCGGCTCGGGCATCTGGTGGCTGGTGGTCGGCCTATTCGTCGGCCTCGCCGCAATCAGCAAGTACACCGCGATGCTGCTGGCATTCGGCATCGGGATATGGCTGGCGACGGCAGGGCGACCATGGCTGCGGCGGCCCGAGCCTTATGCCGGCGCGGCATTGGCGCTGGTCGTCGTTACGCCGGTGCTGTGGTGGAATGCCACGCATGAATGGGTCAGCTTTGTGAGACAGGGCGGGCGGTTCGCCCACTGGTCGCCAGGCCGGGCGCCGGGATACCTGCTCGAACTTTTCGGCGGCCAAATTGCCGTTGTCACGCCGCTGGTTTTCCTGTTCTGCATCGCCGGCGTCACACTCGCCACGCGTACCGCTTGGCGTAAGCGCGATCCTGCCTGGACCTTGCTCGCGGTCCTGAGCCTATTGCCTGCGCTGGTGTTTATGCAGCATGCGGTCGGGGATCGGGTCCAGGCGAATTGGCCCGCGATCCTCTATCCCGCCGCTGCCGTCGCGGCGGCGGGACTGAGCGGGCGGTTCTGGCGCCGCCTGCGAATTCCGGCAATCGCGCTCGGCCTCTTTATCACTGGCGCCGTCTACGTTCAGGCGGCGTTCACACCCCTGTCGCTGCCGGCCAAGCTCGATCCCATCGCGCTGCAAATGGGTGGTTGGCCCAGTCTCGCTGCCGCCGTGGAAAACTCGCGCCGCCGCATCGGCGCGAGTTTCGTCGCAGCGGACCAATATAGCCTGGCTGCCGAATTGGCGCGCAACTCCCTCCCCGGCGTGCCTGTGATCGCCGTCGGGCCGCGGTGGTCGAGCTTCAACCTGCCGGCGCCGGCGCTCGACGGCATGACCGGCATTCTGGTGGTACCCGAGCATCGCGCCATCGGCGGGCGCGAGTGGAGTGCGGCCACGGAGATCGGGAAGGCGGCACGCAAAACCGGCGGCATCATCATCGAAACCTATCGAACTCTATCGGGTCGTCCCCCAACTCACGGCGCGCGCCGTGCTCTTGCCGCGTCCCGCGATCAATTAGCTGGCCATTCGATCCGATCCACGGGCCGCGTCTCGAGGTCTTCTGGCGATGCTTCGGAGGCACCGCGCGGGCCAAGCCTTGGATCTGCCCGACGCACCGATGCTGTTGCACAGCTGCTCTCTGGCGCCGGCCGGCGCGCTCAAATATATCTATCGGCCAAGTTCGCTCCATGCTGCGGTCGGCGGTTGCGCCGCCGCGACGACAGCCCGAGGTCACGCGATGAAGATCAGCTTTGCCGAGCCGGACCTGCCCCATTCCGGCGCTGCGGTCGCAGGAATATGGGAGGAGCGGATTTTGACGCCGGCCGCCCGTCGGCTCGATGAAGCGACCGGAGGTGCGATTGCTCGCGCGCTCGCCCAGGCCGACGCGCTTTAGCGGCAAAAAGGGCGAGCTGCTGCCGATCGTGGCGCCGGCAAACCTGACGCTGAGCCGAATTGTCCTAGCCGGGCTCGGCAAGGTCGACCAAGCCGCCGACCGCGTCTTCGAGGAGCTCGGCGGCGCGCTTGCCGCACATCTCGACGGCGCCGGGGAAACCGAGGCGACGGTATTCGTCGACATTACCGACGAGGCGCCGATCGGCGCCGCCGAGGCGGCGGCCGAAATCGCCTTTGGCGCGCAGCTGCGGTCCTATCGCTTCAACAAATACAAGACGAAGCAGAATCCCGAACAGAAACCCTCCCTGGTCCGGCTGACCGTGTCGACGGATCAAGCGGGCGCGGCTAAGCGGGCCTATCGGCCGCTCGAAAAGACGGTCGAGGCAGTGTTCTTTACCCGCGACCTGGTCTCCGAGCCGGCCAATGTGATCTTCCCCGAGACCCTCGCCGAGCAGGCGCGAACCCTCGAGGAGCTCGGCGTCGAGGTCGAGGTCCTGGACGAGAAGGCCATGCGGAAGCTCGGCATGGGCGCGCTGCTCGGCGTCGGCCAGGGCAGCGCCGCGGCCGCCGCAGCTCGTGGTCATGCAATGGCGCGGCGCCGGCGACGAGGGCAAGCACGACGCGCCGCTCGCCTTCGTCGGCAAGGGCGTCACCTTCGACACCGGCGGCATCTCGATCAAGCCGGCCGCCGGCATGGAGGACATGAAGTGGGACATGGCGCGGCGCCGGCGTGGTCATCGGCCTGATGCGGCGCTCGCCGCGCGCAAGGCCAAGGTGAACGCGGTCGGCGTCGTCGGCCTGGTCGAGAACATGCCGTCGGGCAAAGCCCAGCGGCCGGGCGACATCGTCACCTCGATGTCGGGCCAGACGATCGAGGTGCTCAACACCGACGCCGAGGGCCGCCTCGTGCTGGCCGACGCGCTCTGGTACTGCCAGGACCGCTTCAAGCCGCGGCTGATGGTCGACCTTGCGACGCTGACCGGCGCCATCATCGTCGCGCTCGGGCACCGACCACGCCGGGCTGTTCTCCAATGACGACGAGCTGGCGGCGCGGCTGATCGCAGCCGGCAAGGCGGTCGGGCGAGCAGTTGTGGCGCATGCCGCTCGCCGACGGCTACGACAAGCGAGATCGACAGCGACGCCGCCGACATGAAGAACATCGGCGGCGGCCGCGCCGCCGGCAGCATCACCGCCGCGCAGTTCCTGCAGCGCTTCGTCGACGAAGTTCCCGTGGGCGCATCTCGACATCGCCGGCATGGCCTGGTCGAGCAAGGACGCGCCGACCGTGCCCAAGGGCGCCACCGCGTTTGGCGTGCGCCTGCTCGACCGCTTTGTCGCCCAGCATTACGAAAAGAGATTGATAGCGGTGACCGAGATCGGCTTCTACCACCTGCTGCGCACGCCGCTCGAGCGGGCACTGCCTAAGCTGCTTGAACGGGCCCGCGCCGAAGGCCATCGCAATCGTCGTCAGAGCGGGCTCGGCCGAGCGGGTGACGCAGCTCGACGCCGCTATTGTGGACTTACGAGGAGGCGAGTTTTCTGCCGCACGGTTCGGCCCGCGACGGCAACGCAGCGATCCAGCCGATTTGGCTCTCAGACCGTGACGAAAACCCGAACCAGGCGACAATGCTGGTGCTGGTCGACGGTGTCGAGGCCGCGAATCTTGTCGTCCTTTGCCCGCTGCGCCGACATGTTCGACGGCAACGACGACAGCGCGGTCGAAGCCGCACGCGAGCGCTGGCGCCGCGCCCGCGAGGCGGGTCACGTTTTGACCTATTGGCAACAGACCGCCGCGGGATGGGAACGCCGGGGATGATCGGCGGCCCGCGCGAGTAGTGCCTCAGTTTGAGATTTCCGCTTCCATCGCGAAGCTGCCGAAGATCCTTGGAGCGGAGTTCGGCTGAAGATGCCCCCATACCGGACATGAAATTTCAGCCGGTGCTGCTACAGCGGCGCCCGCAGCACGAATCCCCAAGGCATATGCGAACCCCTGCCGCCCGACGGCGCCAGTCGCGCCGGAGCGCGCGGAGCTTCGCGATGGGCACCTGACGTCAACTGCCGACGCGATGGCTCCCCTCAGCTCTGAACGATCGGGTATTTTGCAGCGATCGCCTCGATCTTTCTGAAGGCGGCTTCGGTGGCCGCCTTGGGGTCGACGCCGTCGCGGATGACGTCCGCCTCGGCCGCGCCCCAAATCTGTTGAGCGTTGACCTCAGCCCAGCCCGGGTTGAATACCGGGTAGTTGGGCACGGTCTCGGTCAACAACCCTTCTGTGGTGTAGGCCCTGCGCTGCGGGTGGCCGAGCCAAAACGGATCGCTCTTGACCAGCGAGGGCACCGCCGGGAGAAAGCGGCCAAGTCCCTCCTTCAAGTAGTTGTTCGTCACCTGCGGCTGGATCACATACTTCATGAAATCCTTGGCGACATCGATGTTCTTCGCGCCCTTTGGGATGACCGCGGCGGCGACCCCGAGTTGCGCCGGCACGGGTTTGCCGTCGTTACCGAGCGGCAGCCCCATGGTGGTGACCTGGTCGCGCTCGGCCTGGTCCTTGATTGCGACCTCGGTCGAGATCGTGCCGTCGAAATCCATGACGAACAGTTTCGAGTGGAAGGCGTTGTTGTCGTCTGCGTCGTTCCAACTCAACGCGCCGGGCGGAACGTAGCCGTCCTTGTAGGTCTTGGTAATGGATGTGATCGCCTTGATCGCGGCGTCCTTGACCTGCGGATCGTCAAGATGGACCTTGCCGTCCTTGGTGACGATGCCGTTGCCGCCATTGGCGATCAGGAAATGGTTGAACAGGTTATTGCCATCGTTCGGGCCGGTCGTGGTGCATTGCATGCCGAGCGCGTAAATGTTGCGCATGCCGGAAGCGCGCAACTTGGCCTGCATCGGCGTGAAGAAATCCCAGAACGCATCCCATGTCTTCGGTGCGTCGGACAGTTTGAAGCCAGCCTTTTCCACCAGCGAATTCCAGATGTGGAACGGCACGACCGCAGTCTTGTACGGCACTATGTAGATGCTTCGCTTCTTCGCCACGTTGTTGTAGTACTGCGTCGCCAGATAGACCGTTGGGTGGTACGCGTCCTTCTGCGTGTCGACGACATCGCTGACCTCGACCATCTTGTCGCTCCAGACGTTTTGCGGCACGAGAACGTCAGTGTTGATGTCGATTAGGTCAGGCACATCGCCGCTGGTCAGCGCCGAGACGGTCTTTTGGTTCAACGGCGCGAACGGGATCAGGCTGAAATCGATCGTGTTACCGCTCTGTTTCTGATAGTCGACGACGAGCTTCTTAAAGGCCGCATCCTCTTCCGGGACAAAGCCCTGGGTCCACCACACAGTTGCGGTCGAGGCCGCGGCATTGGCGATGAATGGGCGCGCGAGCGACCCCGCTGCGGCGACCGCCAGGGAGTTGCGAAGCACCATACGTCTGGTGATCTGCGTCATTTGGAGTTCCTTCCTGTTCGCGCCGCCCATGATGCTGGGGCGTATTTGTTCCGATTTTTCTTTATGAAGATACACGAAGAAAAATACTGCGCAAAGTGGCATCAGGCGGTCGTGACGAGTGGCCGCTTTCGGCGCAACCCCGTCACGCCCGTGGGTCGCCGCCAGGGACCGCTTACCAGCCGAAGCCGAAGTTCAAACTGAGGCAGCACCCCACCGGCGCGCCGCGGATTGCCGGCGACGCCGGCGGAAGCTATAAACCCGCGGCTTCTCGCCGATCGTGAAGGTGCCGATGGCCATCGAACGGACGCTGTCGATCCTCAAGCCGGATGCGACGCGGCGCAATTTGACCGGGGCGATCAACGATCGCTTCGAGCGCCGCGGGCTGCGCATCGTCGCCCAGAAGCGCATCAGGCTGACCGAGGCGCAGGCCGAGAGCTTTTACGAGGTCCACGCCGAGCGTCCGTTTTATCGCGGGCTCGTCGCCTTCATGATTTCGGGCCCGATCGTCGTCCAGGTGCTCGAAGGACCCGATGCGGTGGCGCTGAGCCGCGAAATCATGGGCGCCACCGATCCGGCCGCGGCCGCGTCTGGCACGATCCGCAAGGATTTCGCCGAGTTGATCGAGGCGAATTCGGTGCATGGCTCCGATTCTCCCGAGAACGCGGCGCGGGAGATCGCCTTTTTCTTCTCGGCGATCGACATCCAACCCTAGCGTGCAAAGCGGCAGATCTTCCGAGACGGTGGGCGGCGGTTCCGGGCCGCGCGCCTCAGCCTGGGCCACCGTGGGACACTTGGCGATTGGCTTGGAGGCCGGTCTCGACGCGGCGGCTCTGTTGTTTCTGCCGCTGCTCGTCCTGGCGCCGCGGGGCGTCGCGCCGCTGGCCTCGGTCGCCGGGCTGTTTGCCGCCGGCCTGGTTCTATGCTCGAACCGTCCGATCTGGCGCCCCGGTCTCGCCGTTCCGGCGGTGCTGATCGGGTTGCTGTTGGCTTGGGGGGGCGCCTCGGCCATTTGGGCGATCGACCCGCTGCGCTCGCTCGATCAAGCGGCCCGGCTCGCCGGCATTTTCGCCGCCGGTCTGGCGCTGGCGGTTGCAGCCGAGCTGATCTCGGCGCCGCAGCGGCTGACCGCGTTCCTGATTGCCGGTTGTATCCTGGGAATAGCCTTGGCGACAGGCGACCTCGCCACCCACGGGGCGCTGAGCAAGCCTTTTTCGGACCGCTTTTATCAAGACACCTGGTTAAACCAAGCATCGGTCACATTGGCGATATTGCTGCTGCTGGTGAGCGCGGTGATCGTCGAACGCGGGCGCAAGGCGGGCGGCCTGCTGTTCGCGGCCGTTGCCGCCGCGACGGTCTGCGCGCTTGCCGGGACGGCGGCAAAGGTCGCGCTCGCCGCCGGGCTGCCGATGGCGGTTTTGTGCTACTACTGGCGCGCCCGCGCGGCGCGGGCAGCGGCGCTCGTCTCGATCCTCGTCGTCATCAGCGCGCCACTGACCTTTGCCCGGCTCGAACGGGTGTCCGATCTCGTCGCGACGGCGGATGCGGTAAAGTTTTCGGCCGGGCACCGGCTACTGATCTGGTCCTTTGTCGGCGACCGGATCGCCGAGCACCCGCTCACCGGCTGGGGGCTCGAACTCGTCCCGCGCGATCCCCGGCGGGAAGGACCCGATCGAAGCGGGCGCGACCTGGCTGCCGCTCCATCCACATAATGCTCCTCTTCAGCTCTGGCTCGAACTCGGCGTGCCCGGTGCGGTGTTGTTCGCGCTGCTGGCCGCTTGCGCCTGGCTCGCGCTCGCCCACGCCTGTTGGCCGCGCCTGTTGGCGGCAGCCACCGGCGGCAGTCTGGCGACGGGCTTTGTCGCCTCTTTCGCCACCTACGGCATCTGGCAGGAATGGTGGCAAGGGACCTTATGGTTCTCGCTGTTTCTGATTCTTGTGATGGCGCGGGCGACGGCCGGCGGTGGTGAAAAGCGAGCCATCGTGCCGGCGCGGTGATGCGGGTCTTTACCACCCTGCCGATCCGGGATTGGCGCGAAGCCGGGCCATTCGCCGCCGCGGCAGAGACGGCCGGCTTCAACGCGGTGATGACGGTCGAGCTAGGCCACGAGCCTTTTACGCCGCTCGCCTTCGCCGCGCTCGCCACCACCGGGATCGAGTTGACGACGTCGGTCGCCGTCGCGTTTCCACGCAGCCCCACGATCATGGCGAGCCTGGCCTGGGATCTGCACGCGAATTCGAATGGGCGGTTCGTTCTCGGGCTCGGCAGCCAGGTCAAGGGCCATAACGAAAGACGCTTTGGTGTTCCATGGAGTCCGCCGGCGCCCCGCCTGCGCGACTACATCGGCGCGCTGCGCGCGGTGTGGCGGTGCTGGGAAACCGGCGAGAAGCTCGACTATCAGAGCGAGCATTACCGGCTTAGCCTGATGACCCCGGATTTCTCGCCGGAACCGACCGGACTGGCACCAGTGCCGGTGACGATCGCCGCGGTCGGGCCGGCCATGCTGCGCCTCGCCGGCGAGGTGGGCGACGGGGTGCGCCTGCACCCGCTGTGCTCGCGCCGTTATCTCGACGAGGTGTGCCTGCCGCAGATTCTCGAAGGGGTGCGGCGAGGAGGGCGCTCGCGGGCGCATTTCGATCTCCATGGCGGCGGATTTGTCGCTACCGGTCCCGACGAGGAAGCTGTCGCTGCGGCGATGGACGGGGCGCGCCGACGCATCGCCTTTTACGCCTCGACCCGCACCTACAGCCCGATCCTGTCATTGCATGGGCTCGACGACCTCGGCGCCAAGCTCCATCGCCTATCGGTCGAGGGCCGCTGGAACGAGATGCCGGCTGAGGTGTCGGACGACGTCGTGCGCCTTTTTGCCGCCGTCGGCGCTTATCGCGACATCGCTCAGGTGATCGCCTCACGCTATGGCGGCCTCGCCGATTCGATCGAGATCAGTTTCCCGGCCGGCACGGCGCCGGAGCTGCAACGCGAGCTGTTGTCCGACATCCGCCGAATCCCTCATCTGTTCGAGGGTTTCGCGCAGGGTTGACGCGGAAGAGTTTCACAGCCCGGCCGCCGCCATCAATTCGCCGATGACGCGCTCGGCGGCGAAATACTCATGGGCCAGGGCCCGCGCCGCGCGGCTGTGGCCGAGGTAATCGGCGGCGATCGCATCGATGCCCGCGAGCGCCTCCTCCGCGCTCGAAAATTCGAATAGGCCGCGCCCGACCGGGTAGAATTTGCTGAACCCGGTGCGCATCGTCACGACCGGCCGCCCCGCGGCGAGATAACAGACACTGCGATCGCTGAACCAGCCGCTGTTCGGCCGAGCATAGATGTCCTTGGCGACGGTGAATTCGCCGCGCGAGCCGGCGATGAAGTCGCAATAGGGCGCCATGCCGGCCGAGAGCGGGGCGGGATCGATGAGGGTCCAGCCCGCGCCGGTGACCTGCTCACGCACCTCGGCGTCAGGGGGATCCATCGCCAGCGCAAAGCACGTCTCGGGGCGGCGGCGTGGGAGGTCGAGAAACCGCAGAAAGTTCACATGTTTCGACCAGACGTAGCGCGAGCCGGCGAATTCAATGTCCTTTCCTTTGTTCTCCCAAGTGGCGACGGTGGTGAAGCAGCGGGGCGCGTCCGCCGCCACGGGCCACAGGCTGGGCATCACCGGCGGGCGGGTCGGACGCCACGGGATCCCAGACAGCGGCACTGGGCAATCGGCCGCACCCAAATTCTCGCCATAGGTGAAAAAGTGCGTGTGCGCGTCGAGGTAGGCGCGGGCCGCGAGGTCGGTCTTGGCATATTTGATCTGCTCGTAGACCGGATCGGTGTCGATCATGATGCGGACCGGGCAGGCGAGATGTTCTTCGCGCAGCCGGGTGGCGCCGCACAGATTGATCAGCCCGTCCGCCTCGGCGTAGAGCCGCTGTACTCGCTCGCGGGGCAGCCCGTGCCACACATCGTTGATCGCGTCCCAATAGGCCCAGCGTCCTGCGAGCCCGTGGCGCTCCATCGCGCGCCGGAGATAGGCAACATTGTAGTCGCACGCCATCATGATGCTGGCGGCGCGGGGATCATAGGGATTGGCCCCACCATCCTCGATATACCAGACCTCGTAACCGAGCTGTTGCAGGCCGAGGAGGTAGTGGAGCGCCTGCCATGCAATGCCGGCAAGCGGCATTTGACCGACGAAATGGAGAACGAGAATACTGCCGCGCTTGCTCAAGGGCCGCACCTGTTATCGCGTCCGCCGCCACAACGGCCGGGTGCGCTGATTCATTTCCCCCGCGGCGACCGGGCAGATGGGGAACGGCCGAAGCGGCAAGACCCCAAACCACGTGGGGTTGCCCCTCAGGGCTCCGCATGTTAGGCAAAGAGCCATGATCGAGAGCCTCCTCGGATGGTTGACGGGTACAGCTCCCCACGGTTCAGTGGGGCCACAGGACGGGCTGCAGCTCGCCCTGACCGCGCTGCTTGTCGAGGCGGCCCACAGCGACGACCATTTCGACGAAAGGGAACGGGCGGTCATCAAACAAATGCTCGAGCGCCGCTTCGAACTATCGCATGACGAGGCACGGGCGCTGCTCGCCGCCGGCGAACGCGAGGCCGGCCGCGCCGCCGAGCTGTTCCACCTTACCCGAATCATCAACGAGCGGCTTTCCTTCGAGCAGCGCATCGAGCTGGTCGAGATGCTGTGGGAAGTCGCCTATGCGGACGGTGTGCTCGATCAGTACGAAGACAGCTTGCTGCGCCGCATCGGCGGACTGATATACGTACCCGATCGTGAGCGCGGCATGGCGCGGCAGCGTGTTCTCGGGCGGCTGGGACTCGACGCGACGGCGTGATCCGCCGCGCCGCACCGCACCGGCGGTCGAAGTTCAGGAGAAGAAGTCACCACCATGACCTATGTCGTCACCGAATCCTGCATCCGCTGCAAGTATATGGACTGCGTGGAGGTTTGCCCCGTCGACTGTTTCTACGAAGGCGAGAACATGCTGGTGATTCACCCCGATGAGTGCATCGATTGCGGGGTGTGCGAGCCGGAATGCCCGGTCGACGCGATCATCCCCGACAGCGAGCAGGAGGCTGAGCGATGGGTCGAGCTGAACCGCGAATATGCGGCGAGCTGGCCCAACATTACCCGCAAAAAGCCTTATCCCGAAGATGCCGACGCGTGGAAGGACGTGCCCGACAAATACCAGACGCAGTTCAGCCCCAAACCCGGCGGCAGCTGACGAGTGCGATGCGGGAGAAGGCCGGGAGTCGCATGATTTGCACTGCGGGCATGCGTGACCCGCTGGCATTCGACCGGCTTTTCATGGTATTCTAACTGCGGTGCGATTAACGCGTTCCCCTCCGGTTCCGCGCTCTTCGTCGAGTTGTGGCGGCTGCCGTCCCCGCGGTGCGGCGACGGCCGAAGCGTCCCGGCATTACCTCTCGGGTCGATTGTGAGAGACGGACATGACGTTGGAAAAGCCTCTATTCTCTACGGGTGACCTCGTCGTGTATCCGACCCATGGCGTGGGCAAAATCACCGGCATCGAGACACAAGAGATCGCGGGGTCCTCGCTCAGCGTGTTCGTGGTGGCGTTTGACAAGGACAGAATGACGTTGCGGGTGCCGCTAGCCAAGGCCAAAGCCTCGGGCTTGCGGAAATTGTCGAGCCGCAAGGAGATGGACGCCGCGCTCGCCAAACTGCGGGGCCGTTCCCGGGCCAAGCGCACGATGTGGAGCCGGCGCGCCCAGGAATACCAGGCCAAGATCGCCTCCGGCGATCCGGGCTCGATCGCCGAGGTGGTTCGCGACCTCTATCGCAATGTCGGCCAGCCCGAGCAGTCCTATAGCGAGCGGCAGATTTACCAGGCAGCGCTCGACCGCTTCGTGCGCGAGTTCGCCGCTGTCGAACGCATCGACGAGACGACCGCTACCCAGCGGGTCGAGCAATTGCTGACCGCCTAAGCACAGCCGCGGCGCCCGCCAGCGGGGCGCAGCGCGGCGTGAACGGGCCGCGGCGGCCGCAGATCTTTGGACGCCTGCGAGCTGCCCGGCGGGTGTGGGCCATCGCCGCCATCCATGCCGAGGCACAGCGCCTCGTGCGCTTGCATGATTTGATCAGCGAGCGCTTTCGCGAGGGCGATCAGGTCGTTTATCTCGGCAATTATCTCGGTCATGGCGAGGCGGTGCGCGCCACGCTCGATGAGTTGCTCGATTTTCGCCGGCGGGTTCTCGGGCGCCAGCGCGGCTTTGCCTGTAATGTGGTCTTTCTGCGTGGGACGCAGGAGGAGATGTGGCAAAAGCTGCTGGAGCTCCAATTTGCTCCCAACCCCGGCGAGGTGTTGACGTGGATGGTCAAGGCCGGCATCGGGGCGACGGTGCGCGCCTATGGCGGCGATTTGCAGCAGGGTTTTGCCGCCACCCGTGACGGCCCGCGCACGATTACTCGGTGGACCGGAGCGCTGCGCAGCGCGATGAACGCAACCCCGGGCCATATCAATCTGCTTTCGGCGCTGCGCCACGCCGCCTTCACCGAAGATCGTGGCCTGCTCTTCGTCCATGCCGCGATCGACCGGACCCGCAAGCTTACCGCGCAGGGCGATGCCTTCTGGTGGGGGCGCGAGGATATTCTCGATATGACTGCCCGGTTCGAGGAGTTTGGGCGCGTTGTCAGAGGCATCGACCGCCAGCGGCGCGGCTTTGTCGAACGCGAATTTGCGGTATCGCTCGATGGCGGCGCCGGGCACGATGGCCGCTTGATCGCCGCCTGTTTCGGCCCGACCGGCGCCATTATCGACCAGGTCGAGGCCTGATCGCCCATGCCGGTGGTGGGGCCGCGGCGTGACCGGAGCGAAGGTGCGCGGGAACCTTTGCCGGCGATGATATGTTGCGCGAACCAACGCTGGTTCACATCTGGTGTCGGATGATCGCGACCTCGAGCCTGCACGAAGACGGGACCGGTCCGCGGCGTGAAGGCCTGCGCATCTACAACCTCTTTCCGACGCTGGCGGGCACGGTGCGGCAGTGGCAGGAGCATCTGCCGCGGATCGCGGCGATGGGATTCAACGCGGTTTACGTCAACCCGTTTCACTATCCGGGGTTCTCCGGCAGCCTCTACGCCGTCAAGGACTATTACCGGCTGAACCCGCGTTTTCGCGGGGATGAACCAGCCGACGACGATGTGTTGCTGGGCGACTTCACCAAGAAAGCGCGCGCACAAGGGCTGCGCGTGATCATGGATCTCGTCATAAATCACACCTCGAAAGACAGCGAGCTGGTCACCGCCCATCCCGGCTGGTTCGCCCACGACGTCAAGGGTGAAATCGTCTCTCCTTACGCGACCGACCCCGCCGACCCGACGCGCAAGACTGTCTGGGGCGATCTCGCCGAACTCGATTACCGCGCGCCGCAGCGCGGCCAGATCGTGGCCTATTTCCAGGATCTGGTGCGCCACTATCTGCGACTAGGCTTTACCGGCTTTCGTTGCGATGCGGCCTATAAGGTGCCGGCCGAGGTGTGGCGCGGCCTGACCAGCGTCGCCAAGGCGGCAGCGCCGGACGTGGTGTTTTGCGCCGAAACCGTAGGGGCGCCGAAGGAAGCGGTGCTGGCGCTGGCCGGGGCCGGGTTCGACTACCTTTACAACAGCGTCAAGTGGTGGGATTTCAAAAGCCCGTGGCTGCTCGAGCAGTATGAAGCATTTCGCCATATCGCACCGTCGATCGGCTTTCCCGAGAGCCACGATACCGAGCGGTTGGTGAGTGATTTGCGCTCCGCGGGTATTCCAGAAAGCGAGATCGAACCACGTTATCGCCAAGCTTATGCCTTTACCGCGGCGTATTCGACCGGCGTACTAATGCCGATGGGGTTCGAATACGGCTGGGCGCGGCGGCTCGAGGTGGTGACGGATCAGGCCAGGACGGTTGAGTCCAAGCGCTTTGATCTCAGCGAATTCATCGCCGGAGTCAATGCGATGAAGCGGGCGATTCCGGCCTTGAACGAGGAGGGTCCGCAACGGCAGCTGCGCGGCGCTTACGACGATCTGACGGTGTTGGAGCGCCGGACCGAAAGCGGCGGGGACCGTGCCTTTATCGTGGTCAATCGGGCGTCTCGCCGCTCACTCCCGATAGCGCCGGATGTCGTTGCTGAAGCGTCTGAAACCCGTTTGCCCCCGACTGGGCTGATGGTCGAGCCGCTCGGGGTGCGGGTGTTGCGTGCGGACAGCGTGGAAACCCGGCACGCGGCCGGTATGCATTCGCTGTGGCGGCCGGAAGCAAGGATCACAATCGAGGATGTGTATCCGGAACTTGATTGTGGCCGCTATCCGGTCAAAAGGATCGTGGGCGATACCTTCGAAGTTTGGGCCGATTTGTTTCGCGACGGGCACGACAAGCTATGCGCCATCGTCAAATACCGCCACGAGGATGGTCCGTGGTGCGAAACGCCGCTGACCTTTTTCGACAACGACCGCTGGGTCGGGCGCTTTGATCTCGATCGGGTCGGGGTGTGGCATTACACGATCGAAGCTTGGACCGACCGCTTCGAGAGTTGGCGCGAAGAATTCGAGAAAAAACGTGAAGCCGGTCAGGACGTCGCCCTCGAGCTCGAGGAGGGCCGGGCGATCGTCGAGGCGGCGCTGTCGGAGGCCGAAGCCGGCGACGCGTCCAAAATCCGCCAGTTGCTGCGCGATTTTGAGGGCGACGGTACCGCCCGCCAGGCCGCGCTATTGTTGTCCTCGACAAGCCGCGACGTGATGGCGCGCGCCGCGCCGCGCGAAGGCGTTATGCGGTATCCGCGAGAGCTCGAGATCGTGGTCGACCGTGCGGCGGCGCGCTTTGCCGCCTGGTACGAGATGTTTCCACGCAGCCAGGGTCGCGAGCCCGGCAAGAGCGCCAGCTTCGACGATTGTATTGCGCGGCTGCCGGAGATCGCGGCGCTCGGGTTCGACGTGGTCTATCTCGTGCCGATCCATCCCATCGGCCGGGTGAATCGCAAAGGCAGGGACAATACCGCCGTGGCGCAACCCGGCGATCCGGGCAGCCCGTATGCGATCGGTTCGGAAGAGGGCGGGCATCGCGCGATCGAGCCCGGTCTCGGCACGCTCGCCGATTTCCGCCGTTTCGTGCGGGCCGCGGCGGCGCACGGGATCGAGGTGGCGCTCGACTTCGCGATCCAATGCGCTCCCGATCACCCGTGGGTGCGCGAACATCCCCAATGGTTTCGCTTTCGCCCCGACGGCACGATCAAATACGCTGAGAATCCCCCGAAAAAATACGAAGACATCGTCAACGTCGATTTCGACAATCCCGATCGTGAGAGCCTGTGGGCGGAGCTGCGCGACACTGTCCTGTTCTGGATCGGCGAGGGGGTGCGCATCTTTCGCGTCGACAACCCGCACACCAAGCCGTTGCCGTTCTGGGAGTGGCTGATCCGCGAAGTGAAGCTCCGCTGTCCCGAGGCAATCTTTTTGGCCGAAGCGTTCACCCGGCCCAAAATGATGCGGGCGTTGGCTAAGGCCGGGTTCAACCAGTCCTATACATATTTCACCTGGCGCAACACCAAGGCCGAACTCATTGAATATCTGACCGAACTGACGGCATTTCCGGCTAAGGAATATTTCCGCCCGAACTTTTTCACCAACACGCCCGATATCCTCCCGGTTTTTTTGCAAGACGGCGGCAGGCCGGCGTTTCGGATCCGCCTGGCGCTGGCGGCGACATTGTCACCCGCCTACGGGATCTATAATGGCTTTGAATTATGCGAGAACACGGCGATTCCCGGCCGCGAAGAATATCTGAATTCCGAGAAATACGAGTACAAGGTCTGGGACTGGGATCGGCCCGCCAATATCAAGGATGATATCAGAACCCTCAACCGTTTCAGACATGCCAATTCGGCACTGCACGAGTTCCTGAACTTGCGGTTTCTGAGCTGCGCCGACCCCCAAGTGCTGGCCTACATGAAGGCGTCCAACGACTCGAGCACCGCCGTGATCGTTGTCGTCAATCTCGATCCGCATCAAACCCGTGAGGCCGATGTCGAATTGCCGCTGGAGGAACTCGGGCTGAACGCGGATCAAGCGTTCGCGCTCGAGGAGGCGTTTACCCGATCCGTTGCGACTTGCCGCGGCGCCCGCCAGCGGTTTCGCCTCGATCCCGAGACCAACCCCGCACTGATCTTTCGCCTACTGCGCACCGAGCCCGAATGAGCCCACCCGACGACGCCGCAGCCGCGCTGCCGCTGAGCCGCGCGCTGGCGCGACCCGCGATCTCGGACCCGCTGTGGTACAAGGACGCGATCATCTATCAGCTACACGTCAAGGCCTTCTTCGACGCCAACGACGATGGCATCGGCGATTTCCAAGGGCTCTGCCGAAAGCTCGATTATCTGCAGGACCTCGGCGTCACCGCATTGTGGCTGTTGCCGTTCTACCCCTCGCCGCTGCGCGACGACGGCTACGACATTTCCGACTACAAGAACATCAACCCGTCCTATGGCCGGATGGGCGATTTCAAAGCCTTCGTCCGAGAGGCGCATCGCCGCAATCTGCGGGTTATCACCGAGCTAGTTGTTAATCACACCTCGGACCAGCATCCCTGGTTCCAGCGCGCGCGCCAGGCGAAGCGGGGTTCGCACCTGCGCGACTTTTATCTCTGGAGCGATACCGACCAGAAGTTCGCCGAAACCCGCGTCATCTTTGTCGACGCCGAAAAATCGAATTGGGCGTGGGACCCGATCGCCCAGGCCTATTACTGGCACCGGTTCTATTCGCATCAGCCTGACCTCAATTTCGACAATCCGCGCGTATTTCGCGCGGTTGCCGACGTGATGCGCTTCTGGCTCGATCTCGGCGTCGACGGGTTGCGGCTCGACGCGGTACCCTATCTGATCGAGCGCGAGGGCACGATCAACGAGAACCTGCCCGAGACCCACGAGATCCTGCGGCGGTTGCGGCGCGAACTGGACCAACACCATGGCGATCACATGCTGCTCGCCGAGGCCAATCAATGGCCAGAGGACGTGCTGCCATATTTCGGCGCTGGCGACGAATGTCACATGGCGTTCCATTTTCCGCTGATGCCGCGAATCTACATGGCGGTCTCGACCGAGGACCGCCATCCGATCACCGACATCATGCGCCAGACCCCGGACATCCCGGAATCGTGCCAATGGGCGGTTTTTTTGCGCAATCACGACGAGTTGACCTTGGAGATGGTCACCGATCGAGAGCGCGATTATTTGTGGAACCATTATGCGGCGGATCGGCGCGCCCGGATCAATCTCGGGATCCGGCGGCGTTTGGCGCCGTTAATGGAGAATGACCGCCGCAGGATCGAATTATTGAACGCGCTGTTGATCTCGATGCCGGGCACTCCGGTATTTTATTACGGCGACGAGATCGGCATGGGCGACAATGTCTTTCTGCGTGACCGCGACGGTGTGCGCACGCCGATGCAGTGGTCGTTCGACCGCAATGGCGGGTTTTCCCGGGCCGACCCCGCCAGCCTCTATCTGCCGCCGATCATGGATTCGGTTTACGGCTTCGAGGCGGTCAATGTCGAGGCGCAGAGCCGCTCGCCGTCTTCGTTGCTAAACTGGATGAAGAGGCTGATCGCCGCACGGCGATCGCGCAGCGCTTTCGGCCGCGGCACATTGCGCTTTCTCTACCCCTCGAACCGAAAGGTCATCGCCTACCTGCGCAGCCTGGACGACGAGGTCATCCTGTGCGTCGCCAACCTGTCGCGTTCGCCTCAAGCAGTCGAGCTCGACCTCGCGGAATTTCGCGGCCGGCAGCCCGTCGAATTGCTCGGGCGCAGCGTCTTCCCGACCATCGGCGACCTCACATATCTGCTGACCCTCCAAGCACATAGTTTCTTCTGGTTCGAGCTGCTGTCGAGCGCGCAGGAGACCGGGAATTTGCAATCCTCACCGCCCGAATTTGTCACCCTTGTAATGCCACAGGGCTGGGCCGACTTGTTCCGCCAGCACAATCTGGTGCAACTCGAAAGCGAAATAATGCCGGCGTTTCTAGCGCGTCAGCGCTGGTTTGCGGCTAAAGACCGGCGCATCCGAAAGGTATCGGTCGAAGCTCACGGCGAGATCACGCGCCCAGCGGAAGACGGAGCGGGATCGGAAAGCTTTTTGGCGACCGTAGTCGAGACGGCGTTCGGTGAGGGGGAGCAACAGCACTATTTCCTGCCGGTAGCTGCGATCTGGTCGCCGGCCGAGAGCGAGCCGCGCCAAGGGCTCGTACCGGTTACGCTCGCCGAATTGCGCCAGTTCCGCCGTGAGGGCGCCCTGGTCGATGCCCTGTCGCAGGACGGTTTCGCGTTGGCAATGATGGATGCGATCGCCGGCGAAAGCCGACTGCGACTCGACCGTGGCGAGATCCGCTGCGCCAAGACCCGGAGCTACCAGCGGGCGGCCGCACCGCAGCGGCTGACGGTTCGCCGCGGTAGTGTCGAGCAATCGAACAGTTCGGTGTTCTTCGACGAATATGGAATGCTCAAGCTCTACCGCCGACTTCGAACCCGGCCCGCACCCGGAAATAGAAATGTCGCGGTTTCTGGTCGAGCGCGCCGGGTTCGCCAATACACCGCCGCCGCTGGCGACGATCGAGCTGGCGCTCGACGGCGAGACCAGGCCGCAGACCATGGCCGTTGGCGTGCTGTTCGGCTTTGTCCGCAATCAGGGCGATGGCTGGACGCAGGCGCTAAACTACCTTACCCGGTACCTCGACGACTCGCTGATCTCGACCGGCCAACGGTCGTCCGACCTGCCCGACCCCGATCACTTCTTTCTGACCTTGGCGCGCCAGATCGGCATCCGCACCGCCGAGATGCACCGCGCCTTGGCCGAGCACGCGGGCGACGACCCTGGTTTCGCGCCTGAGCCGATTACGCGGGACGACATCGCCCAGTGGCAGCAAGCGCTCGACGCTGAGGCCGTCGCGATGCTGGCAAAACTCGAGCGCGAGCTGCCGCGCTTGCCCGATCGGGCGCGAGAGGGCGCCGAGCGTCTCCTGAGCCTGCGTGACCTGCTGCTAAGTCATATCCGCGGCTTGCTCCCCGAGGAGGTCGCGGCGCAGAAGACGCGCTTTCACGGCGATTACCACCTCGGGCAGGTGATCGTCGTGCAGAACGACTTCTTCATCGTCGATTTCGAGGGCGAACCTTCACGGCCGCTTTCAGCGCGTCGCAGCAAGAGCTCGCCGCTGCGCGATGTGGCCGGCATGATACGCTCCTTTGACTACGCCGCGGTCGCCGCTGTGCGCCATCTAGCCGCGACCCGTGCCGCCGCGGAGCCGCGAATGGTGCAGCTCGCCGAAGCCTGGCGCCAACGCGCGGTAGACGGGTTTCGCGCCGCCTACCGTAAGACGATGCGCGGTTGCGCCGCTTATCCGGCGAGCAAGAAGCAGGCTCGCGCGATGACGACATTCTTTGTGCTCGAAAAGGCTGTCTACGAGGTGTCCTACGAGCTGGCCAACAGGCCGTTATGGGTCGATATCCCGCTTGAAGGCATCCTTGGCATCTTGAACAAAGCAAAAGCGGGGGCCGGTGGCGAAGCGCGATGATCCGGTCGGCGCCGAGGCGAAGCGCCGAAATGTCGGCGGGGCTGTTCCGGTCGACCTTGACCGGGTCGGGCCGGCCGCGGACCAGCCAAACCGGGTTGAGCGCGACCCCGAGATAGCGGCGATCGTCGAGGCGCGACACGGAGACCCGTTTGCGTTCCTCGGGATGCACAAGATCCCCGCTGGGATATGTGTGCGGGCAATATTGCCGGCCGCAGAAAAGATGTCGGTCGTCGACAGCGCGACCGGGCAAATCGCAGCCGACGGGGAGCGGGTCGATCGCGAAGGCTTCTTCGTTGCCGAGATCCCTGGCCGGCCGGAGCCGTTTCGCTATCGGTTGCAGGTGTCGAGCGGCGGCGTCGCTCGCGAATTCGACGATATCTACCGTTTCCCTCCGGTGTTGGGTGAGCTCGACATCTACTTGCTCGCCGAAGGCAACCATCTGGCGAGCTACCAAAAACTCGGCGCGCATCCTATCGTCCATGAAGGCGTGGAGGGCATTGCGTTTGCCGTGTGGGCGCCCAATGCTCAAGCGGTCAGTGTCGTTGGCGATTTCAACGCCTGGGACGGTCGCCGGATGGCGATGCGGCGCCGTGGGTCCAGCGGCTACTGGGAACTATTCGTGCCTGGGCTACGGCCGGGTCACCTCTACAAATACCAGATACGCGGGCCGGACGGGCAGCTCCTGCCGCTAAAGGCGGATCCCCAAGCCGAGCGAGCCGAGAAGCCGCCGGGGACTGCGTCTGTCGTCGCCGACCCGACGCGCCATGTCTGGCACGACGGCGCCTGGATGGCGGATCGCTGGCGCAGCAATGATCGAGAATCCCCGATCTCGGTCTATGAAGTTCATCTCGGCTCATGGCGCCGCAACCTCGCTGAGCAGGGGCGCTATCTGAGCTATCGCGAGCTTGCCGAACAGCTCGTTCCTTATGTTGTCGAGATGGGATTTACCCATATCGAGATCATGCCGATCATGGAGTATCCATTCGACGGATCTTGGGGATATCAGCCGGTTTCGTTATTCGCACCGACCAGCCGCTATGGCGCCCCCGACGATTTCCGAGCCCTGGTCGATGCCTGTCACGGCGCCGGGCTGGGTCTGCTGCTCGATTGGGTCCCCGGCCATTTTCCGACCGACCCGCATGGGCTCGGACGGTTTGACGGTACCGCGCTCTACGAGCACGCCGACCCGCGTCAGGGCTTCCACCGCGACTGGAACACGCTGATCTACAATTTCGGCCGCCGCGAGGTCGCAAATTTTCTGCTGTCGAGTGCATTGTATTGGTTGCGCGAATTTCACATCGACGGCATCCGGGTCGATGCGGTTGCCTCGATGCTGTATCGCGATTACAGCCGGCCGCCGGGCGAATGGATCCCGAATGCTTTTGGGGGACGGGAGAACCTCGAGGCGATTGCGTTTTTGCGGCGGGTCAACGAGCTTGTCTTCGGCGAGTTCGAGCGGAGCCACCTCGGTCGCCGAGGAATTGACCGCTTGGCCGATGGTGTCGCGCCCGACTTATGTCGGCGGGCTCGGCTTCGGTTACAAATGGAACCTCGGCTGGATGCACGATACGCTGCACTACATGGCAACCGATCCGATTTACCGAAAATACAGTCATAACGACCTGAGCTTTGGCTTGCTTTACGCTTATCACGAAAACTTCATTCTGCCGCTCAGCCACGATGAGGTCGTCCACGGAAAGGGGTCGCTGATCAGCAAGATGGCCGGCGACCAATGGCAGCGTTTTGCGAACCTGCGCGCCTATTTCGCCTTTATGTGGACCCATCCCGGCAAAAAGCTGCTGTTCATGGGTAACGAGTTCGCGCAGCAGCGCGAGTGGAACCACGATATCGGTCTCGATTGGCAGCTGCTGGGCGAGCCGCCGCACGAAGGGGTGCGCCGGCTGGTGGCCGATTTGAACCATCTCTACTGCGGCACGCCGGCATTGCACCGGTTCGACTGCGACCCCGACGGTTTCGCATGGATTGATGTCGCCAATGCGGCTGAGAGCGTCGTGTCGTTTCAACGGCGCGGCCGCGGTCCACTCGAGCTTGCCGTCGTTGTGTGCAATTTTACGCCGGTGCCGCGCGAAGATTATTGGATCGGGGTTCCCCGCCCCGGCCGCTACCTCGAGCGCATCAACACCGACGCTCTCGACTATGGCGGCAGCGGCGTCGGCAACGCCGGTGAAGTTCACTCTGAGCCGCGTCCGATGCACGGCCACCAGCACGCGATCCGTCTGCGGCTGCCGCCGCTCGGCGTTCTGATATTCACCGCAGATTAGCTGTCCAAAGGCTGGGCTTCATGCCGTCGATGCCGCGATATATTCGTGTATTATGCTACGCAGATCCCTGCACATTGTCTGAATGCTGAGACAAGCGATGGCGTCGCCGACAAAGGTGTGGCCGGGCCGCCCGTATCCGCTAGGAGCGACGTGGGACGGCAAGGGCGTGAATTTCGCTCTTTTTTCGGCTCATGCCGAGAAAGTCGAGCTGTGTCTGTTCGACCACACCGGCCTGCACGAAGAAGCGCGGATTGAATTGCCCGAATACACCGATGAGGTCTGGCACGTCTATCTGCCGGATGCGCGCCCCGGCCTGCTTTATGGCTACCGGGTCTACGGACCGTACGATCCCGCCAATGGGCACCGTTTTAACCCCAATAAGCTGCTGATCGATCCCTATGCGAAGTCGTTTCATGGCGGGCTGCGCTGGTCCGACCCGGTATTTGGCTATCGCGTCGGCGGCCCGCGCGAGGATCTGGCAATCGACCGGCGCGACAATGCGCGCTTTATTCCCAAAGGCCGGGTCATCGAGCCCGCCTACACCTGGGGCGAGGAGCACCGGCCGCGGATCTTATGGGAAGAGGCGATTATTCTCGAGCTGAGCGTGCGCGGGATCACCAAACGTCATCCCGGCGTCGACCCTGAGCATCGCGGCACCTTCGCCGGCCTTTCCTCACCAGCGATGATCGACTACCTCGTCGGGCTCGGCGTCACTTCGGTCGAGCTGTTGCCCATCCATGCCGCGGTCGACGACCGCCATCTAGTGGAAAGCCATCTCGCCAATTATTGGGGCTACAATACGATCGGTTTCTTCGCACCCGACCCGCGCCTGTTGTCAACCGGAACGATCGCCGATTTCAAAACCACAGTCAGACGTCTACACGATGCCGGGATCGAGGTCATCCTCGACGTCGTCTACAACCACAGCGGCGAAGGCAACCATCTCGGCCCAACGCTGTCGTTTCGCGGCATCGACAATATGTCCTACTACCGTTTGGATGCCGATCCGCGCTTCTACCAGGATTTCACTGGCACCGGCAATACGTTGAACCTCGATCACCCGCGAGTGTTGGAACTGGTGATGGACTCGCTGCGTTATTGGGCGACCGAAATGCACATCGACGGCTTCCGCTTCGATCTGTGCACGACGCTCGCCCGCGAGAACGGCGATTACCGTCAGGGCAGCGCATTTTTCGACGCCGTGCGGCAAGACCCGGTCATGACCGGCGTCAAGCTGATAGCCGAACCTTGGGATCTTGGCCCTTATGGCTACCAGCTGGGCAATTTTCCGCCGGGCTGGGCGGAATGGAATGGCCAGTATCGCGACACGCTGAGACGGTATTGGAAGGGTGATCATGGCTTGGTCGCCGATGTCGCATCGCGCATCGCCGGCTCGTCGGACATCTTCGGCTATCGCGGGCGCCGACCTTGGGCCAGCATCAATTTTATCACTGCCCATGACGGTTTCACCTTGCAGGATCTGGTCAGCTACAACAACAAGCACAATGAGACTAATGGGGAGGACAGTCGTGATGGCCATGATTCGAACCTTAGCTGGAACTGTGGGGTCGAGGGGCCGACGGATGATCCCGAAATTCTGTCACTACGCGATAGGCAGAAGCGCAACATGTTGGCGACCTTGCTGCTGTCGCTGGGCGTGCCGATGCTGCTCGCCGGCGATGAAATAGGGCGCACCCAGCAAGGCAACAACAACGCCTATTGCCAGGACAACGAAATCTCCTGGACCGATTGGGAAAGCATCAGGCCCGAGGACCGGGAGTTGGGCCTGTTTGTCAGCTATCTAATACATCTGCGCCGCAGCCATCGTGTCTTTTCGCGCCCGCGCTTTCTTCGCGGCGAAGTACTGTCCGAGGCGGGCGTCAAGGACATCACCTGGATCACCCCGTCGGGCCAAGAGGCAAGCCCCGAGGATTGGAGCAATCCTGTCGCGCTGTCGTTCGGCTATGTGTTGAGCGGTGCCGCCGGCGAATTCTTTACTCCGGGCGGCCAACGCGACATTGACGAGAGCTTTCTGGTGATGATGAACGCCTATTACGGAGAGCTCGATTTCCGCATCCCCGATGTGGCGGCGCCAATGTCATGGCAGCCGCTGGTCGATACCTCTCAGCCCACTGGGCGCGCCACCGACGTAAAGCTTTACGCGCCGGGCGAGGTTTACCAGCTGCAGCCGCATTCCTTTGCCTTGTTCATCAACCGCGCGCCGCGCCCGGAACAGCCGGCGAAACCGCAGAATGACCTCGAGATCGTCGCCCCGCCGGGGTACGGAGACGAACAGCGCGGATTTTATGGCGCCGACGCGGATCCCGGGGCGCAGGCGGGGGAAGACGATGCGCCACCGGCATGAGCTGCCCTGTGGCGCCGAAGCGATGCCCGCCGGGGTTCGCTTCCGATTGTGGGCGCCCCGCGCCAAAGCCGTGTCGCTGCGCCTTGAAGGCTCAAGGCCGAGCACGGTGCCGATGCTCTGCGAAGGCGAGGGCTGGTGGGCGCTGACGACCGCGACCGCCCGGCCCGGCAGCCGCTATCGTTACGTCGTCGACGGCCGCGCCTTCCCCGATCCCGCGTCGCGTCGTCAGCCTGAAGGAGTCCACGGTTCGAGCGAGGTCGTCGATCCCGAGGCCTACGAGTGGAACGATCTCGGTTGGCGGGGACGGCGATGGGAAGAGATCGTTCTGTATGAGCTGCATCTCGGCGCCTTTTCCGAAACCGGCGATTTTAATGGCGCGGGGCAACATCTCGATCATCTCTGCCGTCTGGGTGCCACCGCGATCGAGCTGATGCCGATTGGTGAATTTCCCGGCGAGCGTAACTGGGGCTATGACGGGGTATTTCCATTTGCCCCATCGTCGCGTTACGGCCGGCCGGAGGCGCTGAAGCGGTTGATTGAGGCCTGTCACGTCCGCGGCCTCGCAATCCTGCTCGATGTCGTCTACAATCATTTCGGCCCTGAGGGGAATTATCTGCCGGCGATTGCACCCGACTTCTTCACCGAGCGCCACCAAACGCCATGGGGCGCGGCGATCGATTTCTCCGGGCCGCAAAGGCGGCCGGTACGCGATTTTTTCATCCACAATGCGCTTTATTGGCTCGAAGAGTACCAGTTCGACGGCCTGCGCCTCGATGCGGTCCACGCCATATTCGACGCCGGCCGGCCCGACATCGTCGACGAAATCGGCGAAACGGTACGGCGGCGCATCCAGGATCGCGAAATTCACCTGGTCCTCGAAAACGACCGCAACGAGTTGCACCGTCTAGCGCGGCGAAACGGGCGGATCGAGCGCTTCAACGCCCAATGGAACGACGATCTGCACCATACTTTGCACGTGTTGATCACCGGCGAGACCGCAGGGTTTTATGGCGACTACGCGATTGCGCCGGCGGCATATCTTGGCCGCGCTTTGGCTGAGGGGTTTGCCTATCAAGGCGAGCCGTCGCCATTTCGTGGAGGCAGGCGCCGCGGAGAACCCGCCGCCGAATTGCCGCCAACCGCTTTCGTCGCCTTTTTGCAAAACCATGATCATGTCGGCAACCGCCCATTTGGGAAGCGGCTCGCTTCTGAAGTAGCAGAGCCGGCTTTGCATGCCGGCGCGGCGATCGTGCTGCTGTCGCCCCAGATCCCGCTGTTGTTCATGGGCGAGGAATGGGCGAGCCGGCGATCTTTCGGATTTTTCTGTGATTTCGGCCCTGATCTCGCCGAAGCGGTGCGCGAGGGGCGGCGCCGCGAGTTCGCCCATTTCCCTGATTTTCAAGACGAGACCGCGCGCGAGCGCATCCCCGACCCGACCGATGTCGCGACATTCGCGATGTCGAAAGTCGACTGGACCGAACCGGAACAGGCAGACCATACTCGCTGGCTTGCCCGATACCGGGCGTTGCTGGAAATCCGGCGGCGGGAGATCGTGCCCCGGCTTATCGGAATGCCGCCCTTTGCCGGCCGGTATCGTACTCTGGGGCCGCAGGCAGTCGTCGTCGAGTGGCAGCTCGGCGACTGCTCGCGGTTGATCCTCATCACGAATTTCTCTGCCCGGACCGTGCCGCTCCCCGAGGAAGCAAGCGGTGGGCAGATGCTTTATTCGTCTGCTGTGCCTGGGGCTCCGGTCAGCGCTAGCTTCTTTCACGTGGCGCCGGCCGCCTAGGATATGACCGGCCGCGCTGCACTGGTCCGCCTCGCCGGGCTCGTCGGCATCGAGACACGATATACCGACGCCCTCGGCCAGACCCGGGAAGCTTCGGACGAAACTCTGCTGGCCCTGATCGGCGCGTTCGGTCTGCCGTCGAACCCGGTAAATGCCGCGGCCGAACTGGAAGAGCGCGGTCGAACGCCCCCTTTGGGGCTCGCCCCGGCGCATCTTGTCCATTTCGAAGAGACCCGCCCGAAGTTGGCGGTGCGGCTGCCGGCTCGTTGCCGTGAGATCGGTTGGACCTGCCGTCTCGAAGGCGGCGAAGAGCACGGCGGCAAGGCAGCCGTGAAACCCGGGTTGGTGGGCGGGCGCTTTAAGATGCCGTTGCCGGCGGGGCTGCCGCCAGGCTATCACCGGCTAGCGCTACAGGCCGGCGGCGTTGCGGCACAGCTCGATTTGATCGTTGCGCCGGCACGCTGCCATCTGCCGCCGCAGCTCGGACCAGGTGCGCGCAGTTGGGGGCTGACCTGCCAGCTCTATGGTCTGCGCAGCGCGCGTGATTGGGGAATGGGCGACCTCACCGACCTTGCGTCGATCAGCGGCGCCGCGGGCGCCTGTGGTGCCGATGCGCTCGGCATCAATCCGCTGCACGCGCGGTTCATGGCCGAGCCATTGCATTTCAGCCCGTATGCGCCGTCAAGCCGGACACGGCTCGACTATTTATACATCGACCCCACCGCTATGCCCGGGTTTGCCGAGGACGAGCGCGTCCAGACATTGATCGCAGGAGAATGGTTCGGCGCCACCCGCTGGGCAGCGCGCTCGGCCGAACTGATCGATTACGGCGCGGTAGCCGCCTGCAAAAGACCGGTGCTAGAGGCGCTATGCCGGCGCTTTCAGGAGCTCGATCTCGACGCCGATGGCGCCCCGCGCACCGGGCTCGGGGCGAGCTTTCGCCGTTTTCAGCAAAGGGAAGGGCGATCGCTGCGCGACTTCGCCATCTTCGAGACGCTGCATGAGCATTATTGCCGGGAACGGCGCGGGTTCTCGTGGCGCAATTGGCCGGCAGCGATGCGCGACCCGCACTCGGCCGAAGTTGCCGAATTCGCTGCCGCCCATCGCGACCGCGTCGAGTTCTTTGAGTTTTTGCAATGGGAGGCAGATCGCCAGCTCGCCGCCGCGGCCCAAACCGGGCATGAGGCCGGGCTATCAATCGGGCTGTATCGTGATCTCGCGGTCGGCGCCGACCCTAATGGGGCCGAGGCCTGGGCCGATCAGGAGCTGGTGGCGCCGCGCGCCTCGATTGGCGCGCCCCCCGACCCGCTGAGCCGCGTCGGGCAGAATTGGGGGCTGGCGCCGATCAACCCCCTGGTATTGCAGCGCCAAGGTTTCGCACCCTTCATCGCCTGCCTGCGCGCCAATATGCAGCATGCCGGGATTCTGCGGATCGATCATGTCATGTCGCTGAACCGGCTCTATTGGATACCGAACGGAATGCCAGCGACCGACGGCTGTTACGTGAAATATCCGTTCGATGATCTGCTGCGCCTCGTCGCGCTCGAAAGCTGCCGGCATGGCTGCGCCGTGATCGGCGAGGATCTGGGCACCATGCCACCGGGGTTTCGCGAGACGATGCGGGCGGCCAATCTGTTGTCCTATCGCATTATGATGTTCGAGCGGCACCACGAAGGCGGCTTCGCGACGCCGGCCGAATACCCTCCGCTCGCCGCCGCGTCAGCCGCGACCCACGACCTCGCCACCCTCGCGGGGTTCTGGCTCGGCCGCGATATCACCCGGCGTCGGGAGCTCGGTCTGTATCCCGACGCGGCCACCGAAACGGCCGAGGAGGCTACCCGCAGCCGCGACCGCCGCCTGCTGTTGCGAGCGCTCGTCGTCGAGGGATTGCTGGAGCCGGAAGACCTCGGTCGGTATCTCTCGGAAGGCGGAGAGCCAACCTATTCGCCCGACCTCGGAAACGCGATCCAATGCTTTCTCGCCCGCTCGCGCGCCCGGCTGATGCTGGTTCAGCTCGAAGATGTGGTCGGCGAAAGCGAGCAGGCGAACCTACCCGGCACGATCGACGGGCATCCTAATTGGCGCCGGCATCTGAGCCGAACCATCGAGAATGTCATCGAGGGCTCGAAATTGCGCCGAACCGCATCGATCGTCGAAGAGGCGCGACGGCGCTCCGCCCAGGCATGAGCGGCCCGCCCGCAGTCGAGGTCCCGATCCGCGCTACCTATCGGCTGCAGTTCAACAGCGGCTTCACCTTCCGCGACGCCAAGGATCTGGTGCCGTATCTCGAAGCCCTCGGGGTCAGCCACGTTTACGCCTCGCCGATTACCGAGGCGAGGCCCGGCTCGACCCATGGCTACGACATCATCGACCACAACCGACTCAATCCCGAAATTGGCATCGAAGAGGATTTCGGTGAGTTCACTGCGGCGCTACAGGCGCACGGCATGGGCCTGATCGTCGATTTCGTCCCGAACCATATGGCGAACGGCGCTGATAACGTCTGGTGGCGCGATGTCCTGGAATGGGGTGAGGAATCCCCGTTCGCCCGCTATTTCGACATCAACTGGCATGCGCTTCGCGCCGATCTCGAAGGCCGGGTGCTGCTGCCGGTGCTCGGCGAGCAGTACGGGGTGATCCTCGAACGAGGCGAGATCACACTGAATTTCGATCCGGCGGAGGGTAGCTTCAGCGCCTGGTATTTCGATCATCGGTTTCCGGTCTCGCCTCGCTCCTACGCAGCGATTCTCGAAAACGGCGGTGTATTGCTGGCTGAGTCCACTCGCGATTTCGCGGCGATTGCAAGAATGCCCATAGTAACAGCACGCGAACGCGCGGCCGAGCTGAAACGCAACCTGGCCGACCGCGCACGGCAACCCGCCGTCGCCAACGCGATCGAGACGGCGCTGCGGCGCTTTGTCGGTTGCCCCGGCCAGCCGGACAGCTTTGGCGCTATGCACCGGCTGCTCGAAGCCCAATCCTACCGGGTTTCCGATTGGCGAGTTGCCGCGGAGGAGATCAACTACCGCCGCTTTTTCAACATCAACGATCTCGCCGGGCTGCGCATGGAGCTGCCCGAGTTGTTCGACGCGACCCACCGGCTGCTCTTCACCCTGATCGAGCGCGGCGACGTGCAAGGGCTTCGCATCGATCACATCGACGGCTTGTTCGACCCGCTTAGCTATTGCGATCGGCTGCAGCAACGCTCCAGCGGACCGCTATACGTGCTCGTCGAAAAGATCCTGGCGCGCTACGAGATGTTGCCCGAGTGGCCGGTCGCCGGCACTACCGGCTACGATTTTGTCAATCAGGTACTGGCGATCTTCGTCGACCCCGAGGGCGAAGCCGCCATGACCCGGCTCTATCGCCGCATGACGCCGACCCGCGAAAGCTTCGACGACGTTCTCTACGCCTGCAAGAAGCGGATCATGCAGGTCAACCTGGCCAGCGAGATGAACGTGCTGGCGCGCGAGTTCCACCGTTTGGCGATGCAAAATCGCCGCACCCGCGATTTTACCTTGAACGGGGTGCTGGCGGCGATCGAGGAGGTCGTCGCCGCCTTTCCGGTGTACCGCACTTACGTCTCCGCGCAGGGCGCCAGCGCCGACGATCGCCGCTACATCGATTGGGCGATCGGGCAGGCACGCAGCCGCTGGCGCGGCGCCGATGACAGCATTTTCGATTTCTTGCGCGCCGTTTTGACCGGCGAGGCCGCGGAACCGGAGCGTGATCCCAACCCGGGCAGCGCATTGCATACCGCGATGCACTTTCAGCAAGTGACCGGTCCGGTCATGGCCAAGGCCGCCGAGGACACCGCCTTCTACCGCTACGTCCGGTTTTTGGCGCTGAACGAAGTCGGGGGCGATCCGCGCCGCTTCGGCATGTCGGTCACGGCTTTTCATCACCTGGCGCAGCAGCGCGCCCGGCAATGGCCGCGTGCGATGGTGACGACCGCCACGCACGATACCAAGCGCGGAGAGGATGCTCGCGCCCGCCTCGCGCTGCTATCGGAGATGCCGGGCGAATGGGGCCGCCGGGTGTTCCAATGGTCGCGGCTCAATCGCTCGCGACGTTCCGAGATCGACGGTGCGAACGTACCCGATCGCAATGTCGAATACCTGTTTTATCAGGCGCTGTTTGGGGCGTGGCCGCCCGGGCTCGCTCTTGAAGACATCGACGGCCTCGACAGCCTCGCCCAGCGGATTGAGGCTTACATGATCAAGGCGGTACGCGAGAGAAAGCTCGAAACCAGTTGGAGCAATCCCTACGCCGATTACGAGGCGGCATTGCAGCGGTATGTCCGCGCCGTGCTCGACGGATCGCGTCCGAACCCGTTTCTCGCCGAGTTTCATGCGTTCGTCGCCGGGATCGCGCGTCACGGGGCGATCACCGCGCTCGCCCAGCTGGTGCTGAAGCTGACCGTGCCGGGAGTGCCCGATATTTATCAGGGCGGCGAATTGTGGGATTTCAGCTTGGTCGATCCGGACAATCGCCGGCCGGTCGACTGGGGCACGCGCCGCACGTTGCTCGAAGCAGTGGCCGGCGCGCGGCCCCGCGACCTCGCCCCGGATTGGCAGGACGGACGCGAAAAGTTGTTCATAACCCGTCGCCTGCTGGCGCTGCGCCGCGCTTACCCGCGACTTTTCGCTGAAGGCGACTACCGACCCGTCGAAGTCGCGGGCGACAGAAGCGGCCATCTCTGCGCCTTCTCCCGCAGCCATGAGGGCGTCTCGCTGGTCGCCGCCGTGCCACGCCTGACCCTTCAGCTCTACGGCGGCGGCGAGGCTGCGGATTGGGGGGGTGCGGAGATCGTGCTGCCGCCGGGTGGCACACGGCGCGACGTGTTCACCGGACGCCGGCTCGACCGGCAGGATCGGGTCGCGGCAGCAGAGCTGTTCGCCGAATTTCCTGTGTCGGTGCTGATCGGGGAAACTTGATGCAATTTGTCTACAGCGCCGAGTAAACCGGCTATAGTCAAGCAATCACGAGCTTGGGTATGAGCCGCGGGATCCCGGGTTACCCTGGCGGTCCACCCAGGGGGTCGGCGGGGGAGGCGGGGCCCGTGCCTCCCCGCCCGCTCACTTTCTTCACCGATCATCCTTGAGCGTGCAAGACCTTGCCGCCGGCGGTCACCGGGTTGGCGGCAATCAACACAAAAGCGATGACGCAGGGTTCGGTGCCGCGATTGACCCAATTGTGGATCGTGCCGCGCTGCACCAGGATGTCGCCAGCCTTCAAATGAACGGTCGAGTTGTCGAGTTCCATATCGATTTCACCCGACATCACCACCGCGTAATCGATCGAGTTGGTCCGGTGGTTGCGCGGGGTGGAGCCGGGCATCAGTTCGAGCACCCGAAAGACGGTGCCGTTCGCCAAGGTCGTGCCGGTCTTGCGCAACCCCCCGTCTTCGCTGCCGTTGTTGTCGACCGGAAAGCCTTCGGTCGTCCAGACCACGCCGGCCGTGGCGCCCGGCCGCGCCGAAACCAGGTTTTTCGCCATTTCGTCGATCTGGACGATGGCGCGTCCGTTGGTGTCGTGGCCGGTCACAACCCGGCGAAATTTGAGAGGCATCATGGGTCTCCTCGGCCGATGCTGACGTCTGCCAGCGGATCTTCGCCCGGCACATCCGGGATCTGCAATATCGGGGATGCGTTCGGCATGTGAACCGAGCATAGTCGGCTGCCCGGCGCGGAGACCCCGACATGCAGTTGCGCGTCCGCTCGATCACTTATCTCGCCGAAGCCATCAATGGCTACGAGCTCGTTGATCCGCGCGGGCGCGACCTGCCCCGCTTTGCCGCGGGATCGCACATCGCGGTGCGGCTTGGCGGCGGGCTGCTGCGCGATTATTCCTTATGCAACGACCCGGCCGAGCGCCGGCGCTATTGCATCGCGGTGCTGCGCGAGCGCGACGGGGAGGGCTCGCGCCAGTTGCACGAGACAGTCCGTGTCGGCGATCCGGTCGAGGTCTCTCTACCGCGCAACAATTTCCCGCTCGCCGAGGAGGCCGAGCGGCACCTTTTCCTGGCGGGCGGCATCGGCATCACCCCGATCATGGCCATGATCGCCGAATTGCGCCGCTGCGGCGGCGAGTTCCTGCTGCATTACTGCACCCGCTCGCCCGAAGCGACCGCGTTCCGCGAGGAACTGGACCTGCTCGCGGCGCAGGGGCGGGTCCGCTTTCACCATGACGGCGGCGACCCGGGGCGGGGCCTCGACATCGCGGCAGCATTGCGCGAGCCGCAGCCGGGAACCCATCTTTACTACTGCGGCCCCGCCGGCTTGATGAAAGCGGCCGCCGCGGCCGCTGGCGATTGGCCTCCGGGAACCGTGCATTTCGAATATTTCACCGGACCGGCCGCGCGCCCGCCGGAACCGCTGACCGAGGACCGGGCGTTTCGCGTCAGGCTAGCCAAGAGCGGCGGTGAATACGAAATTCGCGCCGGACGAGACGATCATCGACGTGCTGCGCCGCCACGGCGTTACGGTAAGAAGCTCGTGCGAGTTCGGCTATTGCGGCACCTGCCTCACCCCATACCGCGCCGGCGAGCCCGACCACCGCGACCAGATCCTGTCCGCCAGAGACCGCGAGCGCTACGTGCTGATCTGCTGCTCCCGCGCGAAAACCCCGGTCCTTGAACTGGATCTGTAGCGGGTGCGGGAGTGTTCATCGATAGAGCGAGCATCGACTGTGATTCAACGCGATACGCCTACCGAGGGCCGCTTTTCGAGCGATTGTCGGGACTAACAAATCGCGCCGCTGCGGAAAGACAATTCTTGGACAGTCCGCCTGAAATGAGCGATCACCCCGCTCCAGAAATCGCCAACTGGCCGGCAGATGTTGTTTTCACGCTTGGCCATTCAAACTTGCCGATCGACCGTTTTATCGCGTTGCTCAGAATCTATGGCATCGAACGCTTGGTGGATATTCGCACGATGCCGCGTTCACGCCATAACCCGCAATTTAACGGCACCGCGCTGGCCGACACACTCTCCGCCGAAGGTATCGACTTTGTTCATATTCACGCGCTGGGCGGTTTGCGGCGCGCGCATAAAGATTCTCCCAACACCGGCTGGCGCAATGACAGCTTTCGCGGCTATGCCGACTATATGCAAACCGAGGCGTTTCTACACGCGCTCGAAACCTTAATTCAGCTGGGTCGCACAAAACGAACTGCCATCATGTGCGCCGAAGCGGTGCCGTGGCGGTGCCACCGTTCGCTGGTAGCCGATGCGCTCGATGTGCGCGGCATACCGGTGGTCGAAATCCTCTCCGAGACCAGTTACCGGATGCATAAGCTCACATCATTTGCCCAGGTGGAAGGAACGCGAATTACGTATCCGCCTGAGCAGGCTAGGTTACTGTAGTCGTTGCCGTGGTTTCTCGACACGCAGCACGAAGACCTTATCGCACCCCCTTCAGCACGCACAGAGAACCGTGATGGCTCAATATGCCGGCTTCCGCGCCCCCTGTTGCAAACATAGCGCGCCCCACTGTGACCGCCGGACATTTTTGGTTATGATTCGACGAGAAGCTTCCATGTCGCTGACGATCTTGACAGCGTAGCCCCCGCGGCTTGTCGCGATAAAGGCGCCTACCCCAACCGGGTCCTGCCCCACCGGCCCCTCCTCGCGGTGCAGGTCGCATGCATTTGGGAAGAATCACAGTGCCGCATAAGATAGTCGTTTTGCATCTCCTGGTGGCCCTCTTCCTCGCAACGCTCGCGCTTGAGGCGGAAGCTCAACCCGCGCCGAACGGGCCGCCGGCGGTCGGGGTCGTGCGCGTCGCTCGCCAGGACATCACGCAGTCGAACGAATTCGTCGGCCGCATCCAGTCGATCGGACGCGTGTCGCTGGTCGCCCGCGTCACCGCCTTTCTCGAAAAGCGCGAATTTGTCGAGGGCGCCGAGGTCAAAAAGGGCGACCTCCTCTACCAGCTCGAACAGCCGCCGTTTCAGGCGCAGGTCGATTTCAACAAGGCCAATGTCGCCCAGCTCGAAGCGCAGCACACCTTTGCCGCACAGCAGCTCGCGCGCGCCGGGTACCTGCTTCAAACGCCGGCCGGACGGCAGCAGGAGGTTGACCAAACGATCTCGAATGAGCATTCGTTGGCGGCGCAGGTGGCCGCGGCGAAGGCGCAGCTTGGAAACCGCCGAGATCAATCTCGGCTACACCGAAATCCGCGCCCCGATCGACGGCAAGATCAGCGCCACCGCGGTGACCGAAGGCAATGTCGTCTCGCCGAATAGCGGCACCTTGGCAACCCTGGTCAGCCAGGATCCGATGTACGTCAACTTCCCGGTCGCGCTGCGCACCGCACTCGAGTTGCGCAACAAATACGTGCCGAAGGGCGGGTTCAACGCCGTCGTGATCCGCCTGCGGCTACCAACCGGGAAGATCTATAAACAGGTCGGCCACCTCGATTACCTCTCGCCGACCATCGACCAGAACACCGACACGATCACCCTGCGCGGCGTGATCCCGAATCCTGTGCTCGTCGCCGCAAAGCCCGGACAACCAACTCTTCGAGAGCTCACGGACCAGGAATTCGTGACGGTACTGCTCGAAGGCGTGCAGCCGGTCTCGGTACTGGCGATCCCGCGCGCCGCAGTGTTGTCCGACCAGCAGGGCGACTATGTCTACACCGTCGATAAGCAAAATCGGGCGCAGATCCGGCGAATCCATCTCGGCCAGTCGACGCCCTCGACGGCGATCGTGACGAGCGGGCTCAACGAAGGGGAGCTGGTGATTTCCGAGGGCGTGCAGCGCGCCCGTCCCAGCGAGGTCGTCTCGCCCGGTCCGGCGAGCCCGCCGCCCTCAACTGCCGGGGGTTAGTCCGTGATCTCCGCGATCTTTGTCGACCGGCCGCGGCTGGCGGTCGTCATCGCGCTCGTAATCACGATCGCCGGGCTGATCGCGTTGACCCGCATTCCTGTCGCGCAATTCCCCGATATCGTGCCGCCGCAGGTTCAGGTCGCGGCCACGTATCCGGGCGCCTCGGCGGCCGATGTCGAAGCCAGCGTCGCGCAGCCGATCGAGGCGCAGGTCGTCGGCGTCGACAAGATGATCTACATGAAGTCGACGAGCGGCAACGACGGCAGCTACAACCTGACCGTCAGTTTCGAGCTCGGCAGCGATCCCGATATCGACACGGTGAACGTCAACAACCGGGTCCAGACCGCCCTCTCCCAGCTCCCCCAGGAAGTCCAGCTCGAAGGGCTCGTCGTTCAAAAGAAATCGTCGGCGGTGCTGCAATTCGTCGTGCTCTATAGCGAGACCGGCAAGCAGGATCCACTGTTTATCACCAATTACGCGATCATCAATGTGCTTGACGTGTTGTCGCGCACGCCGGGGGTCGGGCAGGCGCATATCTTTGGTGCGCTCAATTACTCGATGCGGATCTGGTTTGACACCCAGCGTCTCGACAACCTGCAATTGACCCCGTCCGACGTGATCGCAGCGATTCAGGCGCAAAACGTGATAGCGCCGGTCGGGCGTATCGGCGCGCGGCCGATCTCGAACGAGCAGCAGTTCCAGCTCAACATCCAGACGCAGGGGCGGCTCGTCACGCCCGAGCAGTTCGGCAATATCGTCTTGCGCGCCAACCCGGACGGCTCGCTGTTGCGGATCAAGGACGTGGCGCGGGTCGAACTCGGCGCCGAGAACCAGGACATCGAGGCCCGCTTCAACGGCAAGCCCGCGGTCGCGATCGGCATCTATCTGACCCCCGGCGCCAATGCCGTCACGACCGCAAATCTGGTACGCGCCAACATGGCGCGGTTGAGCCAGCGTTTTCCGCCGGGTCTCAAATACGTAGTCAATTACGACACGACCACGTTTGTCTTTGACACGATCCACGACGTACTGATCACGCTGCTGATAGCGTTTATCCTCGTCGTCATCGTTGTGTTCCTGTTTCTCGGCTCGTTGCGCGCGACGTTAATTCCGGCGATAGCCGTGCCGGTCAGCGTCATTGGCACTTTCGCGGTATTGCTGGCGATGGGCTATTCGGCCAACACCATCTCGCTTTTGGCGATGGTACTGGCGATCGGCATCCTCGTCGACGACGCGATTGTCGTCGTCGAGAACGTCGAACGGGTTATGGAAGAAAACCCGGAATTGTCGCCGGCCGACGCGACCAAAAAGGCGATGACCGAGATCACCGGGCCGATCGTCGCGATCACGCTCGTGCTGTTTTCGGTATTTGTGCCGATCGCCTTTATCCCCGGCGTGTCGGGAACCTTGTTCCGACAGTTTGCGGTGACGATCAGCGTTGCGATGGCGATTTCGGCGCTGAATGCGCTGACCCTGTCGCCGGCGCTATGCGCGGTGTTTTTACGGCACGGCGGTCCCAAGCGCGGGGTCATGGGCTGGGTGCTTGGACGCATCGACAATGTCCGCGACGGTTATGCGGCGATTGTCGCCCGACTGGTCCGCGTGTCCTTCCTGGGGGTTGTCGCGATCCTGGCGGCTGCAGCGGCGATTTACGCGCTGCAGGGGCGCGTGCCAACCGGGTTTCTACCGGAAGAGGATCAGGAGGCGTTCTTCATCTCGGTGCAGTTGCCGGACGGCGCCTCGGTGACGCGCAGCAGCGACGCGGCAAAGCGGATCGAGGCGCTGCTCCACTCGATGCCGCAGGTCGAGAACGTCGCTGCAATTATCGGTTTTTCGATCATCGACGGCGTCAACGAACCAAACGCTGCTTTTATTGTGCCGACGTTGAAGCCGTTTGCCGACCGCGTCGGCGCCGCCAATTCGGCGCAGGCGCTGATCGGGCGCGTGTTTGCTGCCGGGCAGGAGCTTCGCGCCGCGACCGTGATCCCGTTCAACCTACCGCCGATCATCGGCCTATCGACGACCGGCGGCTTTGAATACGAACTCGAAGGCCTCGAAGGCCAGGAGCCGGCGGCGATGAACAGCGTCATGCAAGGGCTGCTCGCCGCCGCCAATCGCGACTCCAGGCTCACGCGCGTGTTTTCGACCTACACCGCCAGCAACCCGTCGATCTTTCTGAATATCGACCGGCAGAAGGCGCAGGCGCTCGGACTGTCGATGAGCGACGTGTTCACCACGTTGCAGGCCGCGCTGGGCAGTTATTATGTCAACAACTTCAATCTGTTCGGTCGGGTCTGGCAGGTCAATATCGAGGGCGAGCCGGCCGATCGCCAGGACATTTCATCGCTGTGGCAGATCTATATCCGCAACAAATACGGCACCGACGTGCCGTTGGCGTCGATCGCCCATGCCGGCATCATCGTTGGGCCCCAGGTCATCACCCGCTACAACAACTATCGCGCAATCCCGATACAGGGCAGCCCGTCGGTCGGCACATCCTCCGGCACCGCGTTGGCGGCAATGGCGGAGGTCTCGGCCAAGACCTTGCCGGCGGGCTTTAGCTACGAATGGACCGGGACTGCCTACCAGCAAGTCGCGGCCGCGGGTCAGACCGGAGCGATCCTCGGGCTTGCGATCCTGTTCGCGTTTCTGTTTCTAGTCGGCCTTTACGAAAGCTGGATGATCCCGGTGCCGGTGTTGTTGTCGGTTCCGGTCGGGGTCCTGGGCGCCTTTATCGGCATCCTGCTGTTCCGCGTATCGCTCGACCTTTATGCCGAAATCGGGCTCGTCGTGCTGATCGCTATGGCCGCCAAGAACGGCATCCTGATCGTCGCCTTCGCCAAGGACCAGCGCGAGGCCGGTAAGGATATCCAGGAGGCGGGAGTGCTGGGCGCGCGAATGCGGTTTCGCGCCGTGATGATGACGTCGTTCGCGTTTATCCTTGGGGTCTTCCCGCTGGTCGTCGCGACGGGAGCCGCCGAGATCAGCCGGCACAGCGTCGGCACGCCGGTCTTTGCCGGGATGATTGCCGCAAGCGCGATCGGCCTTTTCGTGATCCCGATGCTCTACGTCACCTTCCAGAGCCTGCGCGAGCGTTCGAGCGCGCTGTTTCGTCGAAGAACACCGCGCTAGACGGCGTGGGTGCACAAGGACTTCGAACCTTGGACCCGCTGATAAGATTATTGGGTGCGCCTATTACGGCCTATTAGTAATAATCCATCCTGTTACGCAAGACACTGAAACGGCTTGTTTTTATAACCACGACCCACTAACTAACAACCGTTGTAAAACCCCTTACCGGGGCGAAAACGCTTATTTGGGCGGCGGAGGCGGGCATGGCGAGCACGAGAATGACGCGGCGGATGGTGGCAGATCTCCAAGCACCGGACCCCAGCGGCAAGCAGGTGATCTTCTGGGATGGCGAAATGAAGGGCTTCGGCGTGCTGGTCTCCGGCAAGACCACGGCTAAGACCTTCATCTGCCAGCACCGGCTAAAGGACGGCCGCACCCGGCGCGTCTCCGTCGGGCCGACCAACGTTCTGTCGATCGAGGAAGCCAGGGAGCGGGCGAAGACGGTGATCGCCTTGGTCTACGCTGGCGGCGATCCCAAGCGACGGGCGCAAGCCCCGGCGACTGGCACCCTGCGGGCGACCCTGGATGTGTACCTGGGCACGCGCAAGGACCTAAGCCCGAAGAGCCGAAAAGACTACAGGTCCTCGGCCGAACGGTATCTGGCGGGCTGGCTCGATAGACCCTTGCGCGATATCACGCCTGAGATGGTTGAGGCGAAGCACGCCGAGATCAAGGGAACCATCGCGCGGCGGGCTGGCAAGCGGACCCTGGTCAACGGCAGCGCCACAGCGAATGGGGTGTTTCGCGGTCTCCGGGCGCTGTGGAATTGGGCGGCGGAGCGCGACCCGAGCCTCGCGAAAAACCCAGTCTCCCGGTTGCGGCAACAATGGTACACGGTTCCACGGCGCGAGCGCATCATCCGGAGCGACCAGTTACCGGCCTTCTACGAGGCCGTAACCGCGCTGACGAACCCAATTCAGCGCGACTACCTTCTGCTGTTGTTGTTTACGGGATTACGTCGGGGCGAGGCTGCGGCGCTGCGCTGGGACGAGGTCGATTTTGCCTCCCGGGTGATCCGGCTGCCGGCGAAGCGGACCAAAGCTGGGCGCAAGTTGGATCTGCCGATGTCGGATTTTGTGCATGAGTTGCTCGCCGCCCGCAGGCAAGTCGGGCGCGAGGTTGGAGGCTGGGTCTTCCCGGCCGACAGCAGCGGCAGCGGTCACATTGAGGAACCCAAGTTCCCGCTGCATTTGGTCGCCGAGGCGACCGGCATTAAAATCAGTGCGCACGACCTGCGCCGCACGTTCATCACCGTGGCCGAGTCCGCCGACATCAGCCCATTGGCGCTTAAGGCGCTGGTCAACCACGCGGTCGGCGGCGACGTGACCGCGGGCTACGTGATGATGACGTTAGAGCGGTTACGCGAGCCAGTGCAGCGGGTGGCGGACCGGATGGCGGAACTCTGTGGCGTGCTGTAGGCTGACCATGGGTTGCATACTGTGCAGCGATTTATTAGCTATAGCTCTTGCTGCTAGGATCTAGGAAGGCGGTTAGACTCCGCCAAGCAGCACGGCCAAGATGGCATGAGTTCCGTCAGCTAAGTAGAGTATCCAGCGGATCTCTCCATAGATGACCGGGTGAGCATAAGCTTCGCGGCCGATGGATACATTTTGCCGCCAATTTATTGGCGCGCTGTCCGTCGGCCATTTTCCCTTTGGGCTAGGTCAGCGCGCTCTTTGCATGGAGTGCCTATGACCCGCGATAATATTCCGCAGTACCTGCACCTCGACGTAAGCACTCGGTGAGGGCGCCGGGTCAGGCGGCGGCGCGCTGAAGGTCGGCGGGCGTCCAGTTCCAGGGGAGGAGATCGGCGATTTTCCGGGCCGGGTGATCGGCGATGCGGGCCAGCACGTCGGCGAGGTAGTGCTGCGGGTTGCGGCGGTTGAGCTTGGCGGTCTCGATCAGGGAGTAGATCGCCGCGGCGCGGTGGCCGCCGGCGTCGGAACCGGCGAACAGATAGTTCTTGCGGCCGATCGCGACACAGCGCAGCGCCCGCTCGGCGGGGTTGTTGTCGAGGGCGAGGCGGCCGTCGTCGAAGCATCGCAGCAGCGCCTTCCAGCGCGAGCGCATGTAGCGGAAGGCCTTGGCGAGTTCGGATTTGCGGGACAGCCGGCGCAGTGTCGTCTCCGCCCAGGCGGCCAGCGCCTCGGCGATCGGCTTGGACCGCTGCTGACGTTCCCCTCGCCGAACATCGGGCGGCAAACCGGCGATCGTCTTGTCGATCTTGTAGAGGTCGCCGATGCGGTCGAGCGCCTGCTTGGCGATCGGCGAGCCGGTGGCGGCATGGACGTCGAAGAACTTGCGCCTGACGTGCGCCCAGCAGGCGGCCTCGGTGATCCGGTTGCCAGCGAACAGCTCGTTAAAGCCGGCATAGCCGTCGGCGTGGATGACGCCGGCGAACGCCTTCAAATGGGTCCGCGGGTGCTCGCCCTTGCGGTCGGCCGAGTAGCGGAACAGCGCCGCCGGCGGTCGCGCCCCGGCAAATGGCCGCTCGTCGCGGACATAGACCCACAGCCGCCCGGTCTTGGTCTTACCGGTGCCCGGCGCCAGAACCGGCACCGGCGTATCGTCAACGTGCAGGGTCTCCGAAGCCATGATCTCGGCGGCGAGCGCGTCGACCAGCGGCTTCAGCGCCGCCGCCGTCGCGCCGACCCAGCCGGACAGGGTCGAGGTTTCCAGGCCGACGCCCTCGCGGGCGAAGATCTCGGCCTGGCGATAGAGCGGCAGATGGTCGTCGTACTTCGAGACCAGGATGTGCGCCAGCAACCCCGCGCCGGCGCGACCGCGGGCGATCGCGTGATCCGGCGCCGGCGCCGCCACCACCGTGTCGCAAGTCCGGCAGGAGAGCTTCTCGCGGACGTGCCGGATCACCTTGAAGCGGCCGGGGACGTAATCCAGGGTCTCGGTCGCGTCCTCGCCAATCCGCCGCAGCGCACCGCCGCAGCTCGGGCAGGCTGGGCCGGCGCGATGCATCACCTCCTCGCGCGGCAGGTGCTCGGGCAACGGCCGGCGGGCGGGCTTCTGCGCCTCGGCCACGCTTTCGACGATGGCGGCCGCCTCGGGCGCGGCACTCGCCAGCCGCTCGGCTTGGTCGGTTTCCAGGGCCTCGATCGCCAGCTCGAGCTGTTCGGTCTCGCGCGCCAGCTTCTCCGAGGACCGGCCGAACTCGGCGCGGCGGTAGCGCGCCAATTGGAACTTCAGCCTGGCGATCTCGGCCCGCGCCGACACCGCATCGCGCGCCATTTCGGCGATGATCCGCTTCAGCGCGGCGATGTCGTCAGGCAGTTCTTCCGGGCTCGGCACGGGCCCGATTATCGCACGGGTCTGGGCTTCGACTTCGTCTCAACCAGCAGGTGAGTCAATCCGCCGCAGCTCAGCCGGCCAGCTCCGGCCGCCAGGTTCGCCGCGGCATTCGCCAATCGATGCCTTCCAGCAGCATCCCGAGCTGCGCCGACGTGATCACGACCTTACCGTCGGCCGGCGAGGGCCACACAAACCGGCCCTTCTCCAGTCGCTTGGCGAACAGGCACAGACCCTGCCCGTCCCACCACAGCACCTTGATCAGATCGCCGCGCCGACCGCGAAACACAAACAGATGGCCGCAGAACGGATCCTGCGCCATTCGCTCCTGGACCGCGGCGGCAAGCCCGTCAAAGCCCTTTCGCATGTCGGTGCGACCGACCGCCAGCCACACGCGCGTGCCTGCCGGCAGACCGATCATTGCAATAGCTCGATCACCTGCCGCAGCATCTCAGGCGACACCGCGCCGCGAAGACACACGCGCGTGCCGCACCCGAACGTGATCTCGATCATGCCGCTGCGCCGGGCTCGCGGGCGCGGCTCGTTCGCTTCCGGCACGATCTCCACCGGCAGCATGGTGACGCTTTGCTTCGCCGCGGCCCGCGGCTTCGGCGCCATCTCGCGCCGCCATTTAAAAACCTGGTTCGCGTTTACATCATGACGCCGCGCCACGATCGAAACCGACGCGCCAGGCTCCAGCGTCTCGGCCACGATCCGGCGTTTCAATGCCCGGGTCCATTGGCGACGCTTGGAGCCATTGGAGCTTCGCTTAGTGTCCACTACGCCGTTGGTGGACACTTCCGTTACGGTCTCTGCCATCCCCCGATCATCGCCCCAAGCGACGATCAACGGCAGGCGCCCTTCACCGAGCGCTTACACCTCGACCGTCGCGCCGACGAGATCGCCGCCAAACCCGGCGACGATGACGATCTCCTGGACACCAAGCAACTGGCGGCTTGGTTCGGCGTCAGCGAGCAATGGGTGCATGTCGGCCGCCACAAGGGCTACGGCCCGCCGTTCCAGAGGATGACGCCACACATGGTCCGCTACAGCCGCCGCGCGGTGCGCGAGTGGCTGCGCGAACGCACCTGCATCAGCACGGCTGCCTATAGCGACGCGACCCTGACCGCCGAGCACAAGGCGAAGATATCCGCCGCCTATCAGGCGCGTCAGGCCGGGGGGTGATCCATGGCAGGCAAAAGAAGCCGCCGGAACCGGGAGGAAAATCGCGGTTCAACGGCGGCTATGGCCGGATTGGGAGACTAAGCCCGCGACCGGCTCGTGGCACGATCCGCTCGGTAGATGTTTAAAACCGTGGCGGTCGCCCGCAATAGATAGTTTGTAGATAACAGCAAGCAACCCCAGCGTCGGACGACGCCGGAGTTCCCAAAGATGGATAACAGTGATGCCACGACCCAAATGGATACTAAACGAGAATGATACTCAAGTCCGGTTAACAACAGAAGATATTCTCTGCCAGGGGAGCTTCCGCGAGAAGTGGCTGGAATGCACCCTGCATCTTTTGCCGGTGATGTGTACCGATGACTACGCCAAGTTCATTAAGAACCTGCTCTGGGAGGACAAGCTCTATCGGGCAGGTGACTCGGGGCTGAGTATGCCAGCGGCACGGGCGGCAGCGGCGGGCGCTGGGCGCGGTTAGGGTTGGGTGTGCTTTGGTGCCGCTGGCGTGGCTTAGGTACGCTGGCGGGCACTGGCGGGCCTGGGTGCGCCATGCGCTGGCCAGGGTTTAACGGCGCTGGTAACGGTCTGGTGGTTGTTTTGCCGTAAGCGTCAGCTCAGGGTCGTCTTGCACTCGGCGTGTTGAGCTGGATGCTGCCGCTCTTTTGCGGGCAGCGGTGCAATGGATGACGCGGAGCTGGTCGATAAGGAGGACCTTGGGAGCACCCAATACCAGGGCTCGCGAGGTCCGCGGCGAGGTTCTCACCGGTCCGGAGCGCCGGCGACGCTGGAGCCTCGAAGAGAAGCTTCGGATATTGGCGCAGAGCGTGGCTGGAGAACAGCGTGGAAGAGTGACCCGGCTTGGGGGGTGATCAGCGTCGAATAGGGACCCACCCCGCGAATCATCGAATGCTCCCTCTAGTTGAGTTGGGGGAGCGGGGCCGGGATGGTGACGGTGGAAACGATTGGCCGGATCAGGCGGGCGTTTTTGGTCGATCACAAGCCGATCCGCCAGATCGTTCGCGAGCTGAGGCTCTCGCGGAAAACGGTGCGCAAGGCGATCCGGGGGGCGTCGACTGAATTTCGCTACGAGCGGCAGGTTCAGCCGCAGCCCCGGCTGGGGGCGTTTATCGGGCGGCTTGACGGGTTGCTGGAAGCGAACAGCAAGCGGCCGGCGCGCGAGCGGCTGACGGCGCGGCGGTTGTTTGAGTTGCTGCGCGCCGAGGGTTACGCGGGCGCCTATGACAGCGTGCAGCGTTATGTCCGCGAGTGGCGCCGACAGCAGTCACGGCTGGGCCCGGTATTCATCCCACTGTGGTTCGCGCCGGGCGAGGCCCATCAGTTCGACTGGTCGCACGAAGTCGTGGTGCTCGGCGGCGTGACGACGACCGTCAAGGTGGCGCATATCCGGCTCTGCCACAGCCGGATGTTCCTGGTGCGCGCCTATCCGCGCGAGACCCAGGAGATGGTGTTTGACGCGCACGACCGCGCTTTCCGCCTGTTTGGCGGGGCGTGCCGCCGCGGGATCTATGACAATATGGCGACGGCGGTCGACGCGGTCTTCCTGGGCAAGGAGCGGCGCTTCAACCGCCGCTTTTTGGCGATGTGCTCGCATTACCTGGTCGAGCCTGTCGCGTGCACGCCGGCGGCGGGCTGGGAGAAGGGCCAGGTCGAGAACCAGGTCGGCAACGCGCGCGAGCGACTGTTCACACCGCGGCTGCATTTTGCCAACTACGCCGAGCTCAACGCCTGGCTGGAAGCGCGCTGTCTCGCCCAGGCGCGCGAGAGCGCTCACCCCGAGCAGCGCGACAAGACGGTCTGGGAGGTGTTCGAAGCCGAGCGGGCGAGCCTGATCGCCTATCGGGGGCCGTTCGACGGCTTCCGCGAGATCGAGGTCGCGGTGTCGAAGAGCAGCTTGGTGCGCTTTGACCACAATCGCTACAGCGTCGCGGTCAGGGCGGCACGGCGCACCGCGCAGATGCGGGTTTACGCCGAGCGCATCATCGTCTGGTGCGACGGCGAGATTGTCGCGGAGCACCGCCGCCGCTTTGGTCGCGGCCAGACCGCCTACGATCCCTGGCATTACCTGCCGGTGCTGGCACGCAAGCCGGGGGCGCTGCGCAACGGTGATCCGTTCCGCAACTGGGACCTGCCGCCGGCGCTGGCGCAAATCCGGCGGCGGCTGGCCGGCCATGACGACGGCGATCGCCAGTTCGTCGATATCCTGACGGAGGTTGCCGAGGCCGGGCTCGACGCCGTCGAGGCGGCCTGCGCCGAAGCGCTCGCAGCCGGGCTGTTCTGTCGCGACGTCGTGCTCAACATCCTGGCACGGCGCCGCGATGCCGCCCCGCCTCGGCCGATAGCGACCCCGGCGGCGCTGACGCTGGCGATCGAGCCGGCGGCCGACTGCGCCCGCTATGACCGGCTGCGCCTTCCGCCACACGAGGAAGCTTACCGTGGAGCGGCATGAGATCATCGAGCTATTGGGCCAGCTCAAGTTGGCCGGAATGCGCGCGGCCTATGACGAGGTGGTCGCCGCGGGGGTGCGCGCCCAGCATCCGGTTCAGCGCATTCTCGGGGAATTGCTGCGCGCCCAGCTCGCCGACAATCGCGCCCGATCGATCGCCTACCGCATGGGGGTGGCGCGTTTCCCAGTGATGAAGAACCTCGTCGAGTTCGACTTCACGGTATCGCCGGTGAACGAGGGGCTGGTGCGCGAGTTGCACGAGGGCGGCTTTCTCGCTACCCAGCGCAACGCCGTGCTGATCGGCGGAACCGGCACCGGCAAGAGCCATGTATCGATAGCGATCGGCGCCAATTGCGTGCGCCGCGGCGCGCGCGTGCGGTTCTTCACCGCGGGAGTGTCCGGAATTTTGTGTAAGGCGAGCCGTGTCTGATGGTTTTGAGCCTTCAGCGCGCTGAAGGCTCAAAACGGTCGCCGAACAGGATGGCAAACTGCCCGATCGCCGCCGTCCATTCAACCCGCCGGCGCCATTTAACCCCGGCGTTTCGGATCGCCAGAAACAGCAGTTTTAGTGCCGCCTCGTCGGTCGGGAAGCTGCCGCGGGTCTTGATGATCTTGCGCAGACTGCGATGCAGGCTTTCGACCGCGTTTGTTGTGTAAATCATCTTGCGGATCGCCGACGGGAACGCGAACAGCGGCACCACGTATTCCCAGGCCCGGCGCCAGGCCTGGCCGATCGCCGGGTAGCGCTTGCCCCATTGGGCCTCGAAATTGTCGAGTTCGGCGGCGCCGGCCTCGGCCGTTTCCGCCCGGTAGATCGCTTTCAGATCGGGCATGATCAGTTTGCGGTCCTTCCAGGAGACAAACGCCAGCGAGTTGCGGATCAGGTGGATGATGCAGGTCTGCACCGTGGTTAGCGGAAACACCGTGGCGATCGCCTCGGGAAAGCCCTTGAGCCCGTCGACGACCGCGATCAAGACATCGTTCAGGCCACGATTCTTCAGCTCGTTCATGACCTTGAGCCAGAATTTGGCGCCTTCGGTCTGCTCGATCCACAGCCCCAGCACCTCCTTCTCGCCGTCGCTGTTGAGGGCGAGGGCAACGTAAACGGCCTTGTTGCGCACCAGCCCCTCATCGCGGATCTTGACCCGCAGCGCGTCGAAGAAAATCACCGGATAAAGCGGGTCGAGCGGCCGGTTCTGCCATTCCCGGACCTCCTCGAGGACCGCATCGGTGACCCGGCTGATCAGATCGGGCGAAACCTCGACCCCGTACAGCTCCTGCAGGTGAGCCTGGATCTCGCGGACCGACAACCCGCGGGCATAGAGGCTGATGATCCGGTCATCAAAACCGTCGAGGCGGGTCTGCCCTTTGGCCACGATCTGCGGCTCGAAGCTGCTGTTGCGGTCGCGCGGAACCGCAATCTCGATCGCACCGTCGTCGCCAATCACCGTCTTGCTCGAATAGCCGTTGCGGCTGTTGCCGTTGCCCCGACCGGCAGGGTCGCCTTTTTCGTACCCAAGATGCGCGGTCAACTCGGCGCCCAGCGCCCGCTCCAGCAGGCGCTTCTTCAACTCCTTGAAAAGCCCCTCTTCGCCCAACAAATCGTCCGGGCTGCTATAGCCTTGCAGCAGCTCCTCGATAACCTCGTCCCTGATTGCTTGTGCCATGATCCGTGATCCCCTCTACTACATGGAGTGTCTCACGGCTCCTCCCTACACAAAATACCTGACACCCTCTTCACCGCCATCGATCTGGTCAATCAGCTCGAGGCTGAGGCGCGTGCCGGAAAAGCCGGCCGCCTCGCCGACCAACTTGTCCGCGTCGATCTCGTCATTCTCGACGAACTTGGCTATCTGCCGTTCCCGGTCAGCGGCGGGCAGATGCTCTTCCATCTGATCAGCCGCCTCTACGAGCGGACCTCGATCATCCTGTCGACCAATCTTGCCTTCGCCGAATGGCCGAGCGTCTTTGGCGACGCCAAGATGACCACGGCCTTGCTCGACCGGCTGACCCATCATTGCGACATCGTCGAAACCGGAAACGAGAGCTGGCGCTTCAAAAACCGCGCCTGACCCGCCGTTCCGAACCCCGCGGATCGACCCCGGGGGCCCACAGCGCCTCCCCACGCGCGCCGCTCCGTCGCTCGTGAAGGCACGGCGCGTCGCGCGCGGGTCCCCTCCATGGACTCCGGGACGACCGCTCCTCAACCGTTGGTATGGGTGCCTATTCAACGCTGATTCCGGGTCCCGCTTCCGCGCTGATTGACACCATGCTCGCGGTGCTGCGCGTGGCTCCGCGCCTCCCATCCCCTACGCTGCGCGCCATGGCCAGCAAGTTGCCAGGTCGGGACGGGAAAGCAGGCTCACTGATCAAACTGGAAAGCTGAGTTTAGCGTGGCCGCTGACTGCCTGCGCCCGTGATGCATTTTTACTCCGGCTCGCCGATGCATTTTCTCTCCGGCGTTGACACCTATGTCCTAACCAACGGGTCCGGCATCCCCGCGGCGCTAATTCGCGCTCATGACCGTGGCGTTGACGTGCGGCTTGTCGCCGATCGGCGTGCGCCCTGCGACATGCAGGAAGGTGTTGACGCGCTCGCCGGGGCTGGCATTCCGGTATGGATCGATGCCCGTGTGCGGATCGCCCACTAGAAGGCGCTGATCATCGACCGCCAGATAACGATAATGGGCAGCTACAATTTCTCGGCGGGGGCCGCGCGGAACAGCGAGGATTTGAACGTCGTCACGTCGCCGGAAATCGCGGAGGCGTATGCGGCGCACTGGCAGGCGCGGCAGGCGATTTCCGTCCGCTTCGCCGATGCGGCGGAATAGTGCCAGCGATAACTCACAGAGATCGTCGAGCGACCATACGTTGCGGCGTTTTCGAAACTTCCTGGAGTAACCTGCGGTATAGGTGCACCATCTGGGCTACATCATTTGGACTGCCCACCAACTCAGGGACGTGCTGTACAAGGCCGGCAGCAAGGATCGCCGCTATGACCTCTCGGTGGCGTTCTGTTTCGGTCATTTTCTGCTCTCTCGATGATCGGACCCCGTAGCTTAATCGCGAGAGGCTTTCCAATCAGTGAAGCGGCCGGAGAGCGCCGTGGCGGCCGGGTCCTGACCTGATGCCGGCAATCGAGGCAACCACACGACTGATCAGCTTTGCAGGCTGCCGCGCGGGGGCTGACCGGCCCACGTGGGCTATTCTAAAGCGAATCAGTGGGAATACTCGCTACAGCGTCTTTGAGCCGTTCAACAGACTTTTCAAGACCGAAGAGCATTGCATGACAAGCCAAAATAAGGCGGTGTAGCTCATCCAATTTTTCGTCGGCCGACATGTCGTTCCATGGTTTCTCGGGCATGGTTCTGGTTCCTGGCGTCAATGGGCGCTTGCTTGCTGGCAACGGGCGGTCTGAGAGAAACTTCTCGCCAACGGCTCAAAATCCTCGCCGGGCAGCCTCCCTCAGAAACACGTTCGCTTTGCCAAACCATTTCGACCTCTCGGTGGCGGCCCTCTGCTTCTTCGGATATCAGGGAAGCCGGAGGCTCTGCAATGACCAAAGTACCTGTGATTATCATCGCATCAGCGTTGACCGTCGCCGCCGCAGCCGCCGTCGGGTGCGCGTATGCCACGCGGGACGGTCGGCCTCTGACGGTCGATCCAGGAGAGGTCTACAAGCGCGCGTATGCCATGATCATGCTTAACCCTTATGAGTTGATGAGGCAGGTGCCACCGGAGCAGTGGAAGAGCGTCCTCGGATCATCCTTCGGGACACAAAAGGAGGTAATCGAGGAGGCGGAAGCCGTGACAAAAACCACGGTTCACGCCGTGTCCCTCATCTCGGACATGGGTTCCGACGCGCGCCGAGCATGGCGCGCGTGCATGGCGCAGCCGGACGTTGACTCGGTGGCGGCCGGACCCCCCATGTTCGAGAATAGTTGGGCATACTGCGCCCAGCAGATCGACCCCACCGTGATGTCGGGGAGACGTTGAGGAAGGCTACCAAGCGACTGCGGCCGTGCGTGATTAGGCTTGTCCACTCAGCACGTCGAGCGCGTGATGGAAAACAATCTTCTCATCGAGGTCCATCTGCGGCTGCGCAATTAGTGAGTCACTTATCCTCTTCCGAAGCTCCTCCTTGAGTTCGGCAGCTCTACCCGGCAGGAGCGGGGCCGCGTTCAGGTCAGCTTCTAGCTCCGCCAGCCGGTTATCCACCTTCGCCCGGAGATCTGCGGGTGAAGCTTGTCCACTTGACCGCCCGATTTGCAGGAGGTCGCCGAATACGCCTATCGGCATATAGCTGGCCATCCGTCCGTGTCTCCCCGCCAATATGCCCCCGTAGGGGTGCCCCATTTTTGCTTATTTTCCGCTGCTTATTTGGTTGGCCTAACCACCAGCTAAGCCAATAGTCATTTATTTACAATTGGTTAATTGGTGGGTGCACAAGGAC
>CAVVPS010000014.1:0-274517 GCA_963750195.1 uncultured Alphaproteobacteria bacterium | reverse complement strand
AGCGCTTGCGTAACGTAGCCCCTTGCGCAGATACTGCGGGCGAGTGATTTCGGTCCACATGTTGTGCCTCGATGCTTGCTTGTCACAACCATCTAACCATAACTTACTGGAATTACTCAACTCATTTCAGGTCAGACACTTAGATATTCCCTGGCACCGTGTCATCGATCCGCTGTCATAGGCGCTCGGTGTCAGGCCGAGATACGATCCCAGTTGCCGTCGGCTCGCGAAGGGTCGGGCGAACACCTCACGCGCAAGGATTGCCGCGCTTGTGCCACCCACTCCCTGCAATGCGACGAGCATTTGTCTCTTTCGTTCGACCACCGGGTCTTGCGCATCGGCCATGTCGCGTTCCTTCTCGACCTCACGAAGCTGGGTCTCGATCAGGGCGAGACGAGCGTATTCGCGCTCGAGTTCGCGCCGCAGCCGATCGGGCAGCGGATGACCTTCCGCAGTCTCGAGGGCGGCAAAATCGATCCGAGTCCGGCGCAGCTTCGGTTTGATGCCACGGATACCCTGTGCAAACAGCAATCCCTTGATCCGATTGATATGGCCCGTGCGTTCCCGGACAAGACGCTGACGCTCCCGATGCGAGCGGCGAGCATCTTCCTCCTCAACCGAGGGCACGCGCACGATGGCACAGACGTGGCGTTCTCCCCGATCGGTCGCGATCAGGGCACGCAGGAGCGCCAGAACGTCGATGCGATCAGTCTTGACGCGGCGGGCGCGGCGATTGACCTGGATGCTGGCAGGATCCAGAACACGGCACTCGATGCCGATCTTCGCCAATGCCCGGGCCAGCCAGAAGCCGTCATACCCGGCTTCGTAACAGACCACGATCCGACGGTTATTCCTGGATGCGACACGGAGCCTGCTGACCAGTTCCGCGATGTTGCCGCCGGAGACGCGGTAAATGCTCGGACGATCGCGGTCGGGAGGTGCGATACCGAGTACCCATGTTTTCTTGCTCAGTTCGATTGCTGCATACACCGTTTCCCGGGCTTCGGCTGCCGCATCAGTGCTCGTCATGATCGCCGCTCCTGGAAGTGCTGATGAAGGCGGCGATCGTAGAAGGGCTCGATCAGCCGCCCTCATAGGATCTTTTTGCGATGCAAGCCACGCCGCGGCCGCCGTGCTGAGGCCGGGCTCGCCTTTGTTGTAGGTCGCGTTCTGGGCCGGCCACTGCGCGAACAGATCGCCCCAGCCGGTGTTGATGAACACCGCATCGGCCTCGCGCAGGGTCACGTTGTACATCTTCAGCCCGGCCTGCAAATCGGCTTCGGTGATCAGCGTGCCGGCGTCAAGGCAGGGGTTCTTGCAGGCGGGGTTGGCTTTCATCTTGCCGGCGGCCTGAAACACCTTGACCATGCAGGTAATGCCCGTCGCGAATGGCGGATGATGCATCAGGACGGTCGGCCGATCGGGCTGTGCAGCGAGGGCCGCGTCGAGCCAGCCTAGCCGCTTGGCGTACAGCGTCCCAACATGCTTGCCGGGGACGAGCGTGTCGGGCGTGACAAGCCGTAACGGGTAATCTTCGATGGCGTGGTGCAGGTAGTCATCGGCCGGCAGGTAGCGGGCACCCCGAAAAGCCTCGCGCAGCGGCTCTCGGGCGTCATGTTCAGCGCCTCAAAATCGCGATGCTCGACCCGAAGAGCTCATCCGAGGCCGCTCATCCCGCAGTTTCATGCGGCGGACGCTCGCTGCAGCACGAGCCGGATCGGGGAAACTACGGTGGCGACAGTCCAAAATACACCGATCGTGATCTTGCTCGCCAATGGAAAGCCGGTAACCCTCTTTCTCGATACCGGCGCTGCTTCAACTATCCTGACGCCCGCTGCGGCCCAGCGGATCGGCGTGCAGCCCTCTCGCATCGAATTCCAAAGGCCGATGGGCGGGTTTGGCGTCGGCACCTTGAGGTCGAACTGCGCAGCTTCAGCGTGGGCGGCCCGGCAATACCATGGCGACGGATTCTCGTCTCTTCGATCAATACGCCGAGCATTTTCCTCGGACCGCTCGACGGTGTGCTCGGTGCGGACGTGCTGAGCAACTTCGACGCCGATCTCGACCTGCCGCATCACCGCCTGGTGCTTTACAAAAGACAATCCTCTCCAAGTGCGGCGCCGGCTTGGTCCGGGTCCTGGGCCACGATCGCCGCGGGTCGGTCGCGCAGCGACCATCTGTTCTTTCCGGTGTACAACTCGACGGCCGCAAGATCGGAGCACTGTTCGATAGCGGGGCGCAATTGAGCGATCTCTCCACCGGGGCTGCACGAGCTCCTTGGCGTAACCGAGGCTGCGCTCGCGCACGATCGATCGGGAATAGTGCTCGGTGTGGCTGGTGAACAGGTAAGCTCCCATGTTCATCGGTTCGCTCAATTGGAAATCGGGGGAGAGGTCGTCAACCACCCCGAGTTCGTCGTGACCAACGCGGAGCTAAGCGATGCAGACCTCGTGCTCGGGATCAATTTCCTTATCTCCTGACGGATCTGGTTGTCCTACGGATCACAGCAAATCTTCCTATCGCGCCGGACTTAGCCCGCGGTAGCGCGCGACGGTGATGTTCCCCCGAAAAAGTGGACGGGGTTAGTCCGCTATCCGCGCAGGGGTAATGTTTCGCTGATGCCGACAATGCGGTATTCGAGCGCCTCGGCCCGCCAGATGGCTCGGTGCCGGTCGGCTTAGATGCGAATGGCTCGGAAACCGCTACTAACACCAAACGCGTTCAGCCGGTTTTTGCCGATCCTGGTATGGCTGCCCGCCTATGATCCCGGGTGGCTCCGCGACGACGTCGTCGCCGGACTAACACTCTGGGGGATTCTGGTTCCTGAAGGAATTGCCTACTCGGTCATGGCCGGTGGGCCGCTTCAGGCGGGACTCTACACGCTTTTGGGCTCGCTTGTGGGTTTATGCCTTTTTGGGCACCACGCGCCAGGCGGTGTCGGCCCCGACCTCTGGCTCCTCCATCATGATGGCCCCAGTCGCCGCGCCATTTTTGGTCAGCGGTCCCAGGAAACTCGCCCAACTGCTCGTTCTGCTGGTCCTGGTGGTGGGGATCATCTTCCTGCTGTGCGGACTGGCGCGGCTGGGGTTCGTCACTGCATTCATTTCTCATTCGGTGATGACCGGGTTCATTTTCCGGCTGGCGATCAATATCGCCGTGAACCAGGCCCCGAAAATCTTTGGCCTTCACAAAGGCCATGGCGAGACCATCCACCGGCTCTGGGATCTTCTCGGGCATTTAGGTGGGACCCACTGGGTGACCTTTGCCGTCGGCGCTGGCGCCTTGGCCTTGTTGTACATCCTCGAGGCGTGGACCCCCCCCGTGCCCCTGCACCGTTAATGATCATGGCCGGCGGGATCCTGGTAGTTTCGCCCTTCGGACTTTCTGAACGCAGCGTACAGAGAGTTGGTGTCATGCAGGCCGGATTGCCCGCGGTGAACCTACCAAACGTAAATTTCGACGACGTGCTCGACCTCTTGCCGGGGGCCTTTGCGATCGTCCTGTTCGTCCTCTCCGAGGCGTTGGGGGTCGGACATACCCTCGGCCGAGAATACGGATACGATATCGACCCGAACCAGGAGCTGATCGCCCTCGGCGTTGCCAACGTCGCCGCGGCTTGCCTCGGCGGGCTGGCGGCCGGCTGCAGCATGTCGTCTACGGCAGTTAACGACCGGGCCGGCGCCAAGAGCCAGGTGTCGTCGCTGGCGGCAGCAGGCATGGTGCTGGTCACCCTGGTTGCGCTGATGCCGCTGTTTCATAACCTGCCGCAGGCTGTGCTCGGCGCGCTCGTCGTCCATGCGGTGGCACAGATGATGAACGTCGGAGAATTGAAGCGCTTTTATCAGTTTCATCCAGGCGAGTTCGGGCAAGCCATGTTGGCGTAGGTCGGCGTTGTTACTGTCGGAATACTCCCCGGGCTGGCCATCGCCATCGTGCTCTCTCTGCTTCGCTTCATCTGGGGCGCCAGTCACTTGTCCGTCTCCCGCCTACGCCCGGTAGCCGGCCGGGAGCACACATACGACAGCATGGGCGCTCCCCTGATCCCGGCCCCATAGAGGGCCTAGAAATCCTGCGGCTGAACGGGCCGTTGTTCTTTGCCAACACCCTTCGATTCCGGAATGAGGTACGCGGTCTGCTCTCTCGGCGTGTGCCGCTTCGGACGATTCTCTTGAGCCTTCATGCGAATTTCGGGATTGATCTTTCGTCCACGGATACCTTGTTGGGTTTGGTCGCCGAGGCCGAAAAAACCAAGACCGAAATCCTATTTGCCGAGCTGCAGGACCCGGTCCGCCAAATGTTCCGGCGCTGTGGGCTGCTGGATCGGATCGGCGAGAACCGGCTGTTCCTGACCGTAGACGACGGGGTGGAAGACTATCTCGTGCGGCGTCCGGCGGCCCGTCGCGCTGCCATCGACGACCGTTTCCCGCCCACTCTACGATCGGGGTAAGCCTCGCCAGCGGTTAATGGTTAGGGGGCGCCACGCTCTCCAGGACACCTGCTTTGGTTTGCTCCCAGGGCCGTTCCAGCTCCTGGCTGATCTCCTCGATACGGCCGGTGATGTCTTCAAGTTTCCGGCGCTGGACCCAAGCCCGGCCCTGCAACATATTGCCGATATTCCTAAGTTCCTGGGTCGCAGCCTCGAGACGGCGTTCTCTCCCTGTAATATCCACGCCCACCCTCAGAACTTCCAGCACCTGCCCTTGGTCGTCATAAATACCCTTGTTGGCCCAAAATATCCAAACCCGCTCGCCGTTGCGCAACATATTTACATTGACACTGTAGGCATAGCGATTCGGTTCACGAACGAGGCCTGTCAAAAAAGCCGCCAGATCTCGGCCCTTGAATCCGGCCGAGGGTGTCAGTATTCCCAACATAGGTTTGCCCAGAATCTCCTTATTGGGGTAACCAAAGAATTGTTGACCGTAGTGGTTTAGAAAGGTGATTTCGCCCTTGGCGTTCAAGCTCAAGATGATGCTATTGACCTTATCCATCATGAATTTACAGCGGTCCGACTCGGCTTGCTTTTGCTCTTGGCCCAGGGCCGGTGACTCATCTGCGAAAGGGCTGATCGGAGCCAGGATCGCGATCAAAGTCAGGGCCGCAACGCCGCAACTCGTCGCCCGAACGAGCCATCCCAGGAAGGTTGCTCTCATCGGCCTGCTCCTTTCTCCGAGGCTCAACATCGGCTCCCGGTTCGCCCCCGAGGTCATACCCGCGTTTGCTTAGCCTCAAGGGCGTCCAGCATCCCGTGAATCCGCGCGACATATGGGTCCTTGTCGTAGAGCGCGTAGAGCGCGCCGGCGAGGCGGACCGGGTCGCCCGAGTAATAGCGCTCGTATAATTGCTGCCGGCCGGAGAAGGACGACACCGCGGCGTCGAAAGCGCGGCGGAACAGCTTGATCCGGGTCGGCGCATCGGCGTTGGCGGCCTGCGCGTATTTCTCGACATCAGCCACAGCAGGGCCCCTGAGCTCGGCATAGGACGGCACCGCGACCAGCCTATCGGCGCCCATCAGCTGGATGATTTCGCAGGCACGCACAAACATCTTCGGAAACATCATCCGCATAGTCCACAGTGGCATCTCGGCCGGGGTCATCAGCCCGGACGCTGGGCTGATCGCGGCGTCGGCCTCGCTGGCACGGATGCAGGAGCGGACGAACTCAGCGTGCTGTATCAGCTCGGCCAGCATACCCTGGACGTGCAGATGCGTATCGATATCGGTCGAGCGTGCGATCGCGAATCCCAGCGCCATCATGAACTCCGCCTTCGCCAGGTTCTTGCTCGAGGTTTGGTGCATCACCTGCGAAATCGGCTGGGTGCGCTGGAAGTGATGGTGTGGACGACCGCTGCCCACCGGCATCGAAGTGCCATAGGGTGGTCGTAGTTGAAGCGCCACATTCGGGAGGGCCGTCCACATGGCGATTGTTATCGATTGGTCTCGACCTTGCCAAGGCCGTTTTCCAGATTCACGGGGTTGACGAGACCGGGCGGGCGATTCTTCGCCGCCAGCTCCGGCGCGGGGAGGTCGAGGGGTTTTTCCGGTCCCTTCCGCCATGCCGGGTCGGCATGGAAGCCTGCGGCTCGGCCCACCACTGGGCGCGTCGGCTTTCCGCGCTGGGACACGATGTCCGCATGATCGCGCCGACACGGGTCAAAGCCTACGTTCAACGCGGCAAGAAGAACGATGCCAACGACGCGGCCGCCATCGCTGAGGCGGTGAGCCGTCCGCACATGGAGTTCGTGCCGGTCAAGACCGAGGGCCAGCAAGGGGTCCTGATGTTGCACCGGTCGCGTGATCTTCTGGTCCGGCAACGCACGATGCTGATCAACGCCTTGCGCGCCCATTTGGCCGAATTTGGCATCGTCGCCGCCAAGGGGCGCGGCAAGGTCAAGGGCTTGGTCGACGGTCTGGACGATGCCGAGATCCCGGCCCTGGCACGAACCGCGCTGCGCCAGATCGCCGAACAGATCGACGCCTGCGGCGAACGGGTCGAGGCGCTGGAAAAGGAGATCGTCGGGTGGCACCGAACCGACGAGGCCAGCCGGAACCTGGCCACCATTCCCGGTATCGGCCCCATCACTGCATCGGCCCTCGCCGCCTCCGTCCCCGACGCATCCGTCTTCGAGAACGGGCGGAATCTGGCGGCGTGGCTCGGGCTGGTGCCCCGGCAAAACTCTACGGGCGGCAAGGATCGTCTCGGCCGCATCACCAAAACCGGCGACAGCTATTTGCGGCGCCTGCTGGTCATCGGCGCCACCAGCGTCCTGCGCTATGCCCGCGACAAGGCGCCGGGAAAGGCCGAATGGCTGAAGGCCCTGCTCGAACGGAAATCACCCCGTCTGGCCTCAGTCGCCTTGGCCAACAAAATGGCGCGCATCGCCTGGTCCGTGCTGGTCCGCGGTGAGGTCTACAGGGAATACCTATCCCGTCCCCGAAGCCGCTTGAGCCAAAAAAAGTGGCTCGGCAAGAAGGAGAACGGAAAGGGCGAGGGTGAATGTGACGTGATGGCAACCCGGTCAAGCCGGGGATCGGGAAGACCCGCACGAATTCAGTGCACGCAATGTGCGGTAATCTGATTGGGACCCGATCCGCGGATTTCATCATGGCCCGCGGTCATGCGTACCGCACCTTTCGAGGCCGAACACATGACCGCACCTGACCTTGTGGTTGCTCGTCAGTTTCCCCTTGCACCGAGGCGGTCGTCCACACATGACCGCACCTGACCGCTGAGAGGTGTCGTGCTGCTGCATCGTCTGTTTTGTGGCAGAGTGGCCCTAGCAACGCGACCAAACGGGGGGGACCATGATGGCTTTCTTGCGGCTCCTGGTGCTGAGCACGGCGGTCGGCGCCCTGCTTGCACCAGCCGGCGGCGCCAGGGCGCAGCTCCTTGATCACCGGCAACGACGAGAAAGTCTCGTTCGATGCGACCGGCAAGACGGTTACCCATCCGCCAGGCAAGGACACGGTGTCGGTCATCGACATCCGTGAGCCCACCAAGCCACGGATCGTCGCCAACCTGCCACTGATGAACACGATCACCGGGCCGCCGGTAAATTTGGCAATCACGCCCGACGAGCATTTAGCCTTGGTCGCGAATTCGCTCGACTGGGTCAAAGACGGTGAAGCCTGGAAAGGAGTCCCCGACAACAAAATCTATGTCATTGATCTGACCGTGTCGCCGCCCGCTCAGATCGGCACGGTCGAGGCCGGCAAACAGCCTTCGGGAATGGCCATCAACCGCGCCGGAACGCTGGCGCTGGTCGCTAACCGCGCCGATGACACGGTCAGCGTGCTGTCGATCGACGGCAAGACCGTCAAATTCGTCGACACGGTGTCGGTCGCCAGCCCCGCTCCGACCTCGGGAGCGCAAAAAGCGCCGCCGGCATTACCCTCGGCCGTCGCGATCACACCGGACGGCAAGCATGCCCTCGTCACCAAGCCCGGCGCCAACCGGGTGGCGCTGCTCGACATTGACGACCAGAAGGTGAGTTACGCCAAGGTCAATGGGAAGAACTACGATATGGCGAGCGGGCTGACCCCCCTCAACGTCCAAGTGACGCCGGACGGCAAGCTCGGGATCGTCGGCAATATCGGGGGCGGCCAGGATGGTCAGGTCGACACCGTCGGAATTATCGATCTCGAGGCGAGCCCGCCCCGGGTCGTCGATCAGGTGGTCGTGGGCGATGGCCCCGAGGGATTAGCCGATGAGCCCGGCCGGGGGCTATGCCGCTTCGCTACTGCTGAACGGCACCGGCGGTACGCCCAAATCGGCCTTTTACCATCACGAGAAATCCTAGGTGGCGCTGCTCAAAATCGATGGAAAGACGGTCCATAAGGTGGCCCAAGCCAACGTGGGCGGCCTCGCCGAAGGGATCGCGTTTAGTCCCGATGGGCATTACCTTTACGTAGGAAACTTCGTCGACGGCGACATCGACGTCCTGCGGCTCGACGGCGACACGCTGACCAAGGTGGCCAGCCTTGCACTACCGGGACATTCCGCTTCGATACGCGGGAGCACGCCCTGAGCTAGGGTGAAGGCCGACAGAGCGGGAGGAAGCGCAGAATGGCCGAAAACCAAAGAGTAGCGATCGTGACTGGCGCCGCGGGTGGCATAGGCAGGGCGATGACACGAGGCCTGCTCGCGGCAGGTATCCGGGTCGCTGGCGTCGATCGCGATCGAGAGTCTTTGGGAGCGCTCGCCGCCAGCGCGGGTGAGCTGGGAAAGGCGGACGACCTCCTCACCATCCAAACGGATCTAACCAGCGATGCCGCGACGGATGAGATCGTCCGGGCCACTCGCGCCCGGTTTGGCCGCATCGATATACTGGTCAACAATGCCGGGATCGGGCCCGGTTCAATCCGGCCGGATAGTTGGCAGCGTCCCCTGAAATTCTGGGAAATCACACCCGATCAGTGGCGCCGATTTGTCGCGGTCCATACCACGGCCCCGTTGGCGCTCGCCAACGCCGTCGTGCCCGAGATGATGCGCCAGGGGTGGGGCCGGATCGTCAACGTCACGACCAGCCTCGGAACGATGTTGAACGCTGGCTCCCCGACCTACGGCCCCTCAAAGGCGGCGCTCGAGGCGCTCAGCGCGATCATGGCGAAAGACGTAGGGGGCACCGGGGTCACGGTCAATGTCCTAGTTCCCGGCGGCGTCACAAACACCCCGATGATTTCCGACGTGGCCGGGTTCGACCGGGACAAGCTGATCCAGCCTGAGATCATGGCGCCGCCGCTTGTCTGGCTCGTCTCCGATGCGGCCGGCAATGTCTCGGGCCGGCGCTTTCTCGCCATTCACTGGGACACCGGGCTAGCCCCTGAACAAGCGGCAGAGAAGGCCGGCGCCCCCGTCGCCTGGACCAGTATCGCAACGATGCCGGTCACACCCAGCCGCTCGTAGCGAGTGCCCCTGTCTCTGGGAATTGACGGCCGTCCCGTTTGCGGGGTCGCGATTGTGTCCCGTGTCGCTTGCGACCTGCAGAGCCTCGGGTTAAGAAATTCGCCGGGGGTGGGTTCCGGTGAGAAATCGCAGTTCCCTTTGGTTTTGGTGGATTTTGCCGGCCGTCGCGCTCGCGCTGGCGTCGTGCAAGCCGGACACCAAAGCCCAGGCGCCCGAGGTGCGCCCTGTGCGGACGGTCACCGCCAGCCGGGGCGAGGCCAGCGAAACCGTGGTGCTAACCGGGCACGTCCAGGCCGAAGACGAGCCGGCGCTCGCCTTTCGTATCGCCGGGCGGCTTGTCGAGAGACCGGTCAATATCGGCGAGCGGGTCAAGGCTGGACAAGTGCTCGCCAAGCTCGACCCTGAGAATGAGCTCAACGAACTGCGCTCGGCGGAATCCGCCCTTGCGGCCGCACAAGGACAACTGACCTACGCGCGCGGCACCTTCGAACGGCAGCGACAGTTGCTGGCTAACGGACATACACCTCGAGCCCGCTTCGATCAGGCCCAGAACGCATTGCAAAGCGCGCAGTCCCAGGTCGACAACGCGCAAGCTCAGTTGCAGATCGCGCGCGACCGCGTCGGCTGGACCACCTTGACAGCGGATGCGACCGGGACGGTTACTGCCCGAGGCGCCGAACCGGGCGAGGTCGTGCAGGCCGGACAGATGATCGTTCGACTCGCCCGTCAGGGCGGGCGCGATGCTGTTTTCGACGTGCCGGCCCAATTACTCAGGTCAGCGCCAAGCGACGCCCCGATCACGGTGCGTCTGACGGACGATCCCAGCGTGACGGCGACCGGGCGAGTGCGGGAAGTCGGGGCGCGGGCCGACCCTGTCACCCGGACCTTCGAGGTCAAAGTTGGATTGAACGAGCCGCCGGAGGCGATGCGGCTCGGCGCAACCGTTACCGGAACCGTCAATCTGCCATCCGAACCGGTCATCGCCATCCCCGCCACAGCCCTGACCGAACTCAATCGGCAACCCGCTGTCTGGATCGTCGACCCGAAAGCCCTAACGGTGTCTCTGCGTAACGTGGAATTGCTGCGCCACGACCCGGGCACGGTCGTAATTGCCGATGGCCTCGACACCGGCGATATTGTCGTGACGGCAGGAATCCAGGCGCTTCATCCCGGCCAGAAAGTGCGACTGCTCGGATCGTCCTCTTAGATGCAGTTCAATCTTTCGAAGTGGGCGCTCGAGAACCGGTCTCTCGTCGTCTACATCATGATCGCGGCGACGATCGCCGGATTGGCTGCTTTCTTCAGCTTAGGGCGAGACGAAGATCCGCCCTTCGTCATCAAGACAATGGTTGTGCAAGCCGCGTGGCCCGGCGCGACATTGAACGACACCTTGCAGCAGGTTACCGACCGGCTCGAGCGGACCCTTCAGGAAACGCCGAGCCTCGATTTTCTGCGGAGCTTTACCAGCCCTGGTCTGACGACGATCTTTGTCAATCTGAAAGGCGAGACCCGCGCCGCGCAAATTCCCGCCATATGGTACGACGTTCGCACCAGCGTCGGCGATATGCGCCACACTCTCCCGGCTGGCGTGATCGGTCCGGGGTTCAACGATAAATTCGGCGATGTTTACGGTATTATCTACGGCGTTACCGCCGATGGATTTACCCATCGCGAACTGAAAGACTACGCAGAGGATATCCGCTCCCGGCTGATGCGAGTGCCGGACGTGGCGAAGATCGAGATACTTGGCGCCCAAGACGAAAAAATCTTCGTTGAATTCTCGGTTCAGCAGCTCGCCGGTTTGGGGATCGACCGGTCGGCTCTGGCCGCCGCCCTGGCGGCGCAAAACATCGTCAGCCCGTCCGGAGTTCTGCAAACCGGCGAGGAAAGGCTGATCCTGCGGGTATCGGGGGCATTCGAATCCGAGCGGGACATCCTCGCGGTCAATTTCGTCGCGAATGGCCGCTTGATCCGGCTGCGCGACATCGCCCAAGTGCACCGCGATTATTCGGACCCGCCGCAGCCGATGTTCCGGGTCAACGGAAAACCGGCCATCGGTATCGCCATCTCGATGCGCGACGGCGGCGACATCTTGACCCTCGGCCGGAACATCAAAGAGGCCATGCGCGAGATCAAGGCCGATCTGCCGCTTGGCATCGAGCCGGTCCTGGTGGCTGATCAGCCTTTTGTCGTCGATCACGCCATTCAGCGACTTCACGACATCGCTGTGGCAGGCAATCGCCATCATCATGGCCGTGAGCTTTGTTAGTCTCGGCATTCGTGCCGGCGCCGTCATCGCGCTTTCGATCCCGCTGACGCTCGCCATGGTGTTCCCGGTCATGGAGATGACCGGGATCGATCTGCAGCGGATTTCCCTGGGCGCTCTAATCATCGCCCTGGGCCTGCTGGTCGACGATGCGATGACCACTGTCGACGTCATGACCTCTCGCCTCGCAGCCGGCGACAGCAAAGAGGATGCGGCGACATTCGCCTATAAAACCCTCGCGGTGCCGATGCTGACCGGGTCGTTTGTCACCGCAGCGGGTTTCATACCGATCGGCTTCGCCAGGAGTTCGGCTGGCGAATACACCTTTTCGATTTTCGCGGTTGTGTCTTACGCGCTGATACTCTCCTGGATTGTAGCGGTCCTCTTTGCGCCGCTGCTCGGCGTCGTGCTCCTCGCCAAACCCAAAACAAAACCGTCCGACAAGCCCAGCGCGATCCTCGGCTACTTTCGCGGGTTTCTGCTCGGCGCGATGCGGGCGCGCTGGCTCACCATCGGTATAACGTTGGCGGGCTTTGTGGCGGCGGTGCTGGCATCGCCCGTTCGTGGCCCGGCAGTTCTTTCCGCCGTCAGATCGTCCAGACCTTCTGGTCGACCTGTCATTGCCGCAGAACGCCTCGATTTTTGCCAGTGAAGACGCAGCCAAACACTCGATGGCCTGTTGGCGGGCGACCCCGACGTCGGACCGGTGGAGCACTTATGTCGGGCGCGGCGCGATCCGCTTTTATCTGCCGCTAAATGTGGAACTGCCGAACCCCTTCTTCACCCAGGCTGTCGTCCTCGCCAAGGATGTGGCGGCGCGTGAACGGCTGCAGAAAAAGCTACGAGGCAGAGCTTGCCGACAATTTCCCGAGTGCGGTTAACCGAGTGTCGCCACTGGGCCTAGGGCCGCCGGTCGGGTGGCCTGTGCAGTATCGCGTCAGCGGTCCGGATATCGAGCGAGGTGCGCGATATCGCGCTGCAGCTTGCGCAGATCGTCGCGACCGATCCCGGTACCGAGACATGTCAATTTCGACTGGATGGAACCGGCACGGATGGTTCGCGTCCAGATCGACCAGGATCAGGCGCGGTTGCTGGGGCTGAGCTCGCCAGGCGATCGCCTCGGTCATGAACACGCGTGGTGACGGGCCCGCCGGTTACCCAAGTCCGCGACGGCATCTATCTGGTCGACGTTCTGACGCGAGCGACCGACGAACATCGCCTGTCGCTTTCGACGTTGCGGACATCTGCAGATTCCGCTCGCAAAACGGACGCACGGTGCCGCTGAGCCAGATCGCGACCTTCGAGTTCGGCTCAGGAATACCCATTGATCTGGCGGCGTGACCGTGTGCCGACCTTGACCGTGCAAGCCGATGTCGCCCCGGGTGTGCTACCCGAGACCGTGGTCGCCGCGCTCGCTCCGGCGGTAGCCAAATTGAGCGAGAACTTGCCGGCATCCTATCGGATCGAGGTCGGAGGCACGGTGGAGGAAAGCGCGAAATCCCAGGCCTCGGTTTTCGCTGTCGTGCCGTTGATGCTGTTCGTGATGCTCATCTTTCCTGATGATCCAATTGAGAAGTTTCAACCGGCTGTTTCTGGTGCTGAGCGTCGTGCCGATGGGCTTGATTGGCATCGTCGCGGCGCTGCTTCTGTTCAGCAGCCGCTTGGGTTTGTGGCCATTCTCGGCATTCTGTCGCTGATCGGGATGATCGCCCGAAATGCGGTGATCCTGGTCGAGCAGATCGATTTCGAACTGGCGCAGGGTCTGGAGGTCTGGAATGCGGTCATCGAGGCGAGCCGTGTCGCGTTTCCGCCCGATCATGCTGACGGCGATATCCACGGTGCTCGGGCTGATCCCGATCGCGATTACGATCTTCTGGGGCCCGATGGCCTTCGCCGTCATGGGCGGTCTGCTGGTCGCCACGGTTCTCACTCTGATCTTTCTGCCGGCGCTCTATGTCGCCTGGTTCCGTGTCAAGGAGCCCGCGGCAGCCGGGAGGAAGGTAATGTCGCAACCCTACCGTCACGGACCTGGCATGAACCCGGTGCTCTCGCGGTCAGCGGTGCTGGCGCGCGCGTCGGATGTCCTTGGCGTCTGGGTGGTTCTTTCTGGGTTACGCCTTCGGTCGATCGTAGTGCCCGGAGTGGTAGCGGCGCTTGCCGCGACGTGGGCTCAGCCTCGTCTGCTGCCCTCCGGCCCGAACCGCCTGCAGCTCGCTCGCCTTGGCCAAATACGCGCTGCGGTTTCTGCGCCAGTCCGTTACTCGCCGGTATCGATGTCGCCCGCCGCGCGCTCGATCCGAGGCTGCCGCTCGATCCGGGCTTTATGCGCTATTCCTCGCGGCTGCCGCCCGGGTCGGCGCGAAACGCCTTTACGGCGCTGATGAGCCTGCTTCCGGGTACGGTGCCGGTTGGATCGGACCGGAGCGGGGCGCTGGTCGATTCATTGTCTCGACGTCGGGCAGCCGGTCGCGGCGCAGCTCGCCGCCGAGGAAGCGCTGTTGATGCGCGTCATCGGCGGAGCGCCGGGCAATGGCTGACTTTTGTTCGGCGCGGCGGCCTTTGTGCTGGCGATGGTGGCGCTTGGGCTCGTGCGCATCTTGCGCGGACCCGGCGCGGGCCGATCGCATCATGGCGGCGCAGTTGCTCGGCACCGGCGGCATTGCCGTACTGTTGCTGCTGGCGCCGGCGATCCGGATGCCGGGCATGATCGACGTCGCGCTGGTCCTTGCATTGCTGGCCGCTTTCGTCTCGGTCGCCTTCGTCAAGGCTGCCGAGCAGACGGACGCAGCATGAGCCTCGCTCTCGACGCCCTGACCATCATCACCGTGTCCGCGGGCGCCTTCTTTTTCCTCGCAGGCTCGGTCGGGCTGCTGCGGTTTCCTGATGCGCTCAGCCGCCTGCACGCGCTGACCAAAGCCGACAATCTCGGGCTTGGCCTGATCGTGCTCGGATTGCTGCTGCAGGTCGGATGGCCGGATCGCCGCGCTGAAACTTGTCGGCAGTCTGGCTCCTCGCTTTGCTGGCCGGAGCAACCGTCACCCAGCTGATCGCGCGCACGCCGCGGCCGGCGGGCCGCCGCGATGACCCTCGCCTTGGCTTTGACGCCGGCCTCGCGGTATTGATCGCTCGTCCTCGCCGTATGGACCACCGCCGCGCGCGACATCTTTCGCCGCGGTCGGTCGGGTTTGTCGCCTTCGGGCTGCTGCTCGCGCTGGCCTGGGTGCGTTTGGCGGCGCCCGATGTGGCGCTGACCGAGGCCGCGATCGGCAGCGGGGTGACCGGCGGACTGCTGGTCGCCGCGCAGCGCCCGATTGCAGCCCGAGCGAGACGCTGGCTGACGGCGCGGGGCCTCCGCGATTCCGCGACTTGCGGCCGCGGTCATGTCGCACTCCTTGTGACGGCGGGGCTCGCCGCGATTGTGCTGCTGTTGCCGAGCCCGCGCCGACGCTTGGCTCCGGAGGCCGCGGCGAACCTCGCGCTGACCGGCCTCGGCAATCCCGTCACCGCGGTTCTGATGGCGTATCGGGCGATCGACACGCTGCTCGAAGGTGTCGTGCTGCTGCTCGCATTGCTCGGCGTCTGGTCGCTGGCGCCGGACCGCTTTTGGGGCGGGCGGCCCGGGCACTTGCGCCAGCGCGAGGAGCCAGACGATGCATTCTCGTTTCTTTGGCCGTCTGCTGCCGCCGGTCGGGATTCTCGTCGGCATCCATTTGTTTTGGGTCGGCTCGATTGCGCCCGGGGGCGAATTCCAGAGTGCAACGGTCCTCGCCGCGATGTGGATTTTGGCAATGATGGCGGGCCTCGTCGACGCGCCGCCGATCGACAGGCGTTGGTTGCGCCTTGTGCTTGTCGACTGGGCCGGCGGTTTTCCTTGCGATCGGGCTCGCCGGATTTGCGATGGCGGGCGCCTTCCTTGCCTATCCGCCCGATCATGCCAAATTGCTGATTGTCGACGATCGAGCTGCCGGTAACGCTGTCGATCGCGGCGATACTGGCTTTGCTGGTTGCCGGTCCGCCGCAACGGGAGCGGCAGCGGATGAATTCCGCGACGCTGTATGGCCTGTGCAGCGCCGTCCTTGGTGGGTCTGGGTCTGTACGGGCTGATCGCGATCCGCAGCCGCTGCGCAAGTGATCGCGCTTAACCTGCTTGGCGCCGGCGTGTTCTCTGCTGTTCGGCGTCGTCGCGCGCCGCGGCGCCGCCGCCGGGTTCGGCGGCGACCCGATCCCGCAGGCGCTGGTCATCACCGGCATCGTCGTCGCCTTTGCGGCAACTGCGCTGGCGGTGGCGCTGGTGCTGCGGCTTTTTCAGCGAGACCGGCCGCGCTACACTCGAGCCGATCGTCCGACAAGCTCGCGACTCGATGAGCCGGATCCCTGATGCCGAGCGCAGCAATTTGTCGGTGGGACGACGCCAGGCGGCTTCCTGCTCGTCCTGGCGATCGTCTTGCCGGTGCTGGGCGTGCTGCTCGCGCTGCTGCTCGGCGGGCGCTATGCGGAGCGCGTCGCGATTGTCGTGATGCCGGTCGGTCTTGCGGTCGCGAGTCGCGATCGCTGCCGGCGTCTGGCGCTCGCAGAACGTGTTGCAATACTTCATCGGCGGTTGGGAGCCCCCGCTCGGGGTGGCGTTGCGCGCCGATGGCCTTTCCGCGGTGATGGTGCGTGACCGCGGCATTGCTGATCGCCGGCATCGGCGCTGTTCGCTCGCGCGCAATTTCCAACGCCGCCAAATACGGAAGCGCGGGCGCCGCTAGATCTTCTGGACATTGCTGCTGGGAGTGTGGGCAGCGATGAACGCGGTCTTCCTCGGCGCCGATCTGTTCAATCTCTTTGTCGCCCTCGAGCTGCTGACTTTAGCCGCCGTCCCGTCTCGTCTGCCTCGACGGGCGTGCCGAGACACTCGCAGGCCGCGTTGCGTTACCTGCTTTTCGCGCTGCTCGGCTCCGTTCTTTATCTGCTTGGGACCGCGCTGTTGTACGGCGCTTACGGCACGCTCGATATCGTCCTGTTATCGAGCCGGGTCCAGGGCGAGCCGGCCGCCTGGACGGCGCTGTCGCTGATGACGGCGGGGCTGTTGGCCAAGGCGGCGCTCTATCCGCTGCATCTGTGGCTGCCGCCCGCCCATGCCGGTGCGCCTGCCCCCGCCAGCGCGGTGCTTGTCGGGGCTCGTGGTAAAGGCGCCGTTCTTTCTGGTCGTCCGGCTGTGGTTTGACGTCATGCCCAGGCTGCCCGATGCCAGGCAGCGGCGCAGCTGCTCGGCGTGCTGGCCGCCGCGGCGATCCTGTTCGGCAGCGTGGTTGCCCTGCGGCAGGTCCGGCTGAAGCTTTTGATCGCCTACTCGACGGTGGCGCAGATCGGCTATTTGTTTCTGATTTTCCCGCTTGCCGGGGGCCCGCAGATCGGCCATTCCTGGAGCAGCCACCGCATGGACCGGCGGGCGTGCTTCAGGCCATCTCCCACGCTTTCGCCAAAGCCGCCATGTTCATGTCGGCCGGGCTTGGTTTACGAGGCGCTCGGTCACGACCGGATTGCGGGGCTCGCGGGCATCGGCCGGGCGCTGCCGATCACCGTCTTTGCTTTCGGCCTTGGCGGGATGTCGCTGATGGGCCTACCGCCGAGCGGCGGCTTCGTCGCGAAAGCAATGTTGCTGACCGCGGCGGTTGCCGGAGGGCCAATGGTGGTGGGCGCTGGTCATCCTGGTAGGCGGCCTGCTTGCTGGCGGCTATGTGTTCCTGTGTGCTGGCCCGCGCGTTGGCCGACCCGGATGAGCCGTTGACGCTTGCTCGCCGAGATAGCTCCGCACCCGGCAGGCAGTGCCGTTGGCGCTGGCGCTGGTTGCGCGTGCTGCTCGGCTTTGTACCGCTGCGGCCCTCGGGATTGCTGCTGATCGGCCGTCCGGACGCAGCCGTTTTTGGCTTGAAGTGAAGCGCGGCTCACCGTTGCCGGCAACTTCTCCATCGTGGTCGCGGGTTAGACTGAACCTTGCGCGGGAGCCCCGCGTGGTGATCACCGCAGACGCGTTGCTTGTCGCTGCGCTGGCTGCACCGCTCGCAATGCTGTCTGGCCTGCCTGTCACGGCGTCTGAGGGACCGTCATGCCGGCGGCGTTGGCGTTCGCCCCGGTGCCGGCGCTGGCAGCGGCGCTGCTCGCCCCTGGCGGCGCACCGCTGGTGTTGTTCCCGCCGCCGTTGCGGATGACCCTGACACTCGACGTGCCAGCGGCGATGCTGCTCGGGGTCGCGGCACTGCTGTGGATTGTTGCCGGCGCCTATGCCGCGACCTATTTGCGCGGCAAGCCGAATGCCGGACGCTTTGTCGAGTGGTGGCTGCTGACCCTGTCGGGCAGCCTCGGCGTCTTCATGGCCGCAGACCTGGTGAGCTTCTATCTGACCTATTCCGTCGTCAGTCTCGCCGCTTATGGCCTGGTCGTGCATGACGGCACACCCGGCGCACCGGCGGGCCGGCGGCGTGTATGTCGCTCTTGCGGTGCTGGGCGAGGCCTTTTTGCTGATGGCGTTTCGTGTTCATGGCGGAGAGCCACGCCCGAACGGCAGCCTGCTGATACGCGATGCCGTAGCGGCGCTGCCGGCGTCGCCGTGGCGCGATGCGTCGCTGGCGCTGCTGATCCTGGGCTTCGGCTTGAAGATTGGCCTCGTGCCGGGCCATGTGTGGATGCCGCTTGCCTATCCCGCGGCGCCGATCCCCGCCGCTGCCGTGCTGAGCGGTGCGGCGGTCAAGGCCGGCGTGATCGGGCTGATCCGCTTTCTGCCGCTCGGAGTAGCCATGCCGGCGTGGGGCGAAGCGCTGGCCGCCTGCGGGAATGTTCTCGGCCTTCTACGGTGTCGTGGTCGGGATCACCCAAGACAATCCGAGGACGGTACTGGCCTATTCCAGCGTCAGCCAGATGGGGTTGCTGGCGGCGGTGCTCGGCATGGGATGGGCCGCGGGCGACGCCGGCGCCGGGCTGGGAGCCAGCTTCTCGGCGGCGCATCACATCCTCGTCAAGGGCGGGCTGTTTCTCGCGATTGGCGTTGCCGCAGCGACTCGGCCGCGTCTATGGCCGGTGTTGTTACCGGCGGCGGTCTTGGCGCTGGGGCTCGGCGGCCTGCCCCTCACCGGGGGCGCTCTGGCAAAGCTGGCGGTGAAGGCAGAGTTTGGAAAGGGTTTTGTCGGGGTGCTGGCGGCGTTCGTCGGCGGCCGGCAGCACATTGCTGATGCTGCATTTCCTTCGCCGTCTCGCCGCGACCAGAGCAACGGATTCCGAAAGCGCGTCACCGACCGGGCTGACTTGGCCCTGGCTGGCGATCGCGTTCGCCGCGGTTGCAATTCCCTGGATGCTCTATCCGCTGGCCAAAAGCGGCACGCGGCTCGATGCTCTCGCCCCCGGAGAATTCTGGGCGGGGCTGTGGCCGGTTTTGCTCGGAGCGGTTTTTGCGGCCGGGCTTGTGGCGCTCGGGACGGCGGCTGCCGCGGGTGCCGGAGGGGGATATTGTGGTGGCGGGCGAAGCTGCAGTCCGCGCCGCCGCCACCTGGAGCGAGGCGATCGAGCGGGCCGATAGCTGGCTGCGGCAATGGCCGGTCGCGAGCTCGTCGCTGCTGGTTGTCGCTATACTGCTCGGCGCTGCGATGCTGGCGTGGCGTTAATCCCCGACCGATGATCATGGCCGGCCGTGGATCCTGATAGTCCTCCAAATCCGACCGGCGACCGCACGCTCCGCCTCGCGACGCTGACATGCGCCATCATCCTCTCGCTCGCCGCCTTGTATCTGGCGCGCAGCGTCATGACGCCGGTGGCCTTCGCGCTGTTCATCATCGCGCTGGTATGGCCACTGCAACGGCGGCTGAAGACGCGCCTGCCACAGCTGGTGGCGATCCTGCTGACAGCCGCAGTCGCACTCTTTGCAATCGGTATCGGCTGCTGGCTGATCGTGTGGGGTTTCGGCAGGATCGCGCAGTGGGTCATCGCCAATTCCGCGCGGCTGCAAGATCTGTACCTGCACCTGGCCGACCTTTTGGAGCAGCGCGGGCTCTACGCCGCCGAGCTGATTGCCGAGCAATTCAACATGTCATGGATTGTCGGCGTCGTGCGCGGTATTGGCGCCAGCCTGCAGGGCATTGTCAGCTTTGCCCTCGTGACCTTCATATTCGTCATCCTCGGCTTGCTCGAATTGGAGCCGCTTGGGCGGCGCCTCGGCCGGATCGGTGACGGAACCTTTGGTGCGGCCGCCATTGATGTCGCCGCTCAGATCGCCGGCAGGCTGCAGACTTATATGCTTGTGCGTTTCGGCATGAGCGTGCTGACCGGGCTCGGCTTTTGGGCGTTTACCGCGGCTTACGGGCTCGAGCTCCAGCGCGAGTGGGGCGTAATCGCCTTTGTTCTGAATTTCATCCCGTTCATCGGATCGTTCATCGCCACTTTGCTCCCCACTCTGTTTGCCGCTGCGCAATACGAATCGTTTTCGTCGGCCGTTTGGGTATTTCTCGGCCTTAACGTCGTCCAATTCATCGTCGGCAGCTACATCGAGCCGCGGGTGGCCGGGGCGGCGGTTTCGATCTCCCCCTTCATGGTGCTGTTCGCGGTATTTTTTTGGGCGATGTTGTGGGGGATCGCCGGCGCCTTTATCGGCGTCCCGATCCTGATTGCGCTGGCGAGCCTCTGCGCGAAAAATCCGGTCACCCGCGGTATCGAGATCGTGCTTTCGGCGGATGCCGCGACGGATGACCGGGCAAACCGGTAGGCACAGGGCGGGCGCCTCTTGCGAGACGGTTTTTGCACCGCTTAGACGAGGCTTCGGCGCATGCGCCGATCGCGAAACGGGTCGGAATTAAACCGGCATTGACATCATAGCGTGAGTCGGGCTCGTCTCCGAACCTTAGGGTCCCGGGTGTGATTTCCCGATCATCGCCGCACCTTAGGGAGGAGGTGACTTGAGGGAGGAGGTGACTTGCGGGTTTGGGATTTGCGGCGCGGTGACGACGACGACAACTGCACCAGCCCGCACGGTCGCGGTCTCCGCAGCCTCGTCTTCTCGGCAGCGCTGGAGTTCAATTATCTAAAGGCGCCGATCGGCTTCATCGCGCTTATTGTTGCCCCGGCCCTGCTCATCGGTATCGCGCCGTCGGTCGTGATCGACTATGGGCGCCTGATGTTTCACACATCATATCTAGCCGGATACAGCCCGATCATTGGGCTCGCCTTATTTTTGGCGCTGGCCGGAGCTGCTTTCTGGATCGGCCGGCCGCTTGCAGCGGTTGCGTTCGATAATTTCTGGCATCTCCACTACAGCCTGGTGCTGCCGATCCTTGTTGCGTTGCGAGAGCTGCTGCGATCGATAGCCGAGCGGTTCAGCCGTCGGTCGGTTACCCCGGAACAGCTCGCTCGCGGACGGAAAATCTGCGGCATCGCCACCGCAATGCTGGTCGTTGCCGGGGGCCTCACGCTGGCGGCGATCGTAGAAGTTTCGCTCGGTCTCCAGCTCGTCGACATCTTGCACGTCCAATTTTGGACAGTGACGAGGGCGGCGCTGGGCAATGCGGCGGTGGTCCTCGGGCTGGCCGCCGCTATCGAGAGCCTTTATTGGATCTGGCGCGAGTTCTCGCTCGACAGCCTGGCCCGCGACTGGATGCCTAGCCCGCCGGGCAACGGCGCGTCGCTGGTCCGTGTCGCGCATCTGTCGGATCTCCATGTCGTCGGCGAACGCTACGGCTATCGCATGGAAGCCGGGACGGACGGTCCGCGCGGCAACCAGTGTATTCGCAGCGCGCTGCGCAAGCTGGCCGCGATTCATGCCTCGACCCCTGTGGATCGTGTGCTGATGACCGGAGACATCACCGACGCCGGGACCCGGGCCGAATGGGCGGCGTTTATCGACTTGCTGCGCGGTTGCCCCGAGTTACGCCGGCGGCTTTCCCTGGTTCCGGGTAACCATGACGTCAACATTATCGATCGTACCAACCCCGGGCGTCTGGATCTGCCGTGGAGCGCGGGCCAATCGCTGCGCAAGCTCCGCGTGGTTCTTGCGCTCGATGCCTTCGGGGGAGACCGTGCTCACGTCGTGGACCACGGCTCCGGCGCGCTGGGCCCAACGCTCGGGGACTACCTGCGGCAAGGCAGGCGCACCGAGCTGCTGCGCGCGCTGGCCGAACGAGGGGCCACGCGCGGACGCCGGGAAATGACGAAAGTGTGGGAAGCGATCTTCCCGCTGGTCGAACCCCCGGGGCCGGATGATGAATACGGGCTGATCCTGCTCAACTCGAACGCCCGCAGCCACTTCTCGCTCACTAACGCAATTGGCGTCGTCAGTCCGTCACAAATCAAGGCGCTGAAATTGGTTCTGCAAAGGACTTCCCCCCGGCCGTGGCTCATTCTGCTCCATCATCAGATCGTCGAATATCCAGTGGTTTCGATCAGCCTGCGTGAGCGCATCGGCCTGGCGTTGATCAATGCGCCGGATCTCGTAGCGATTCTGGCACCGCATGCGCAGCGTGTTGTCGTGCTCCACGGCCATCGCCATAGGGATTGGGTCGGCGTCTGCGGGAACATCGTCTTGTGCTCCGCGCCGTCGACGTCGCTCGGCGCTGGCGGCGTGGACAAGTATCGGGGCAGCTTTCACATTCATCAGCTGTCGGTCGAGGCCAGCGGTCTTCGGCTGACCGCAACCGAGCGGGTCAGCGTCTCGTAGAACCCATCTCGTCCGATTCATTTAATCGCCAAGGGAGGATAGCATGTTAACAGCCGGCAATTTCAGCTTTGGTAACTTTTTGCTTGATGTCTTGTCTATCTTTGTATTTGTGCTGTGGTTCTGGTTGTTGATTACAGTGATCGGCGATCTGTTCCGCCGTCATGACATTTCTGGCTGGGGCAAAGCGATCTGGGTGATCGTGCTGATTGTGTTCCCCTATCTGGGGGTGTTCATCTATCTGATCTCACAAAGTCGCGGGATGGCCGAGCGGAACAGTCAGCGCGCGCAGCAAGCGCGCGACGAGCTTCGCCACGTCGTCGGTTTCAGCGCTGCCGACGAGATCGAGAAGCTCGAACGGCTGAAGAATGCCGGCACCATTTCCAATGAGGAATACACCCGGCTACGCGCCCGAGTGATGCAGTAGTCGCAGTACAGGACGACGGTGCGAGGCTCCGCGACAGGGGCGGTGGGCCTGCGGCGGCCTCGTCGCCGCGCCGGATCGCGTGACGCAAACCGCCACCGACGGGTTTGGCCCAGAACGATCGTAACCGAGCCGCGAACCTCAAAACGAACCCACCAAAGATCCGAGCGCTATAACCACGACGAGCGCGATGATCGGGCCGACGATCGCGGCCATTACGATGTCGAAATAGCTCTCACGATGGGTCGACCCGCAGACCGCAAGCAAGGTCACGACAGCGCCGTTCTGCGGCAGGCTGTCGAGCGTGCCGGCGCTCATCACGGCGATGCGATGCAGCAATGCCGGATCGATGCCGTGCTCGGCAGCGAGGCGCAGATAGGTCCCGCCCAGCGCTTCGAGCGCGATCGTCAGGCCGCCGGAGGCCGAGCCGGTCAAGGCGGCCAGCAAATTAGTCGCGACGGCCAGTGAAACGAGCGGTCCGCCGCCGATCGACAGCACCCACTCGCGCACGATGGCGAATGCCGGTACCGCTGCGACCACCGCGCCAAAGCCGACCAGGCTGGCGACGCTCAGCACCGGCAGCACCGATGCGTTGGCGCCGGAATCCATGGTCTCGCGCACCGCGGGCAGGCGCCGCCAATTGATAATGACGACGACGGCTATCGCAGTCATCAGGGCGCTCACCACCGACCACACCCCGCCCACGGCGGCGAGCGAGGTCGCGCCAAACTGCTCCTTGGCCAGAAACGACACGTCGAGGCTCGGCAGAACGACCAACGTCATCAGAACATTGACGCTCACCACGACCAGGAGCGGAAGCGCCGCCAAGCCGATCGGCGGCACTTCCCGGGCCGGGCGGCCACGATCGACCTCGGGAGGATCGAACTCGTGCGAAATGGTCGCTCGTTGGCGCACCGTCTCGTCTTCGACCGCCTTGCTGATAGGGACCGAGGCGGCGAGGCCAAATCCTTCGCCCTTGCGGCGGGCCGCGGCGGCGGCGCGCCCAAGCCACCATAAGCCGAATGCCAGCATGATCGCCGAGGCGATGATCCCAAGACCGGGTGCGGCCAACGTGGTTGTGCCGAAAAACGGCATCGGAATGGCATTCTGGATGGCCGGCGTTCCCGGCAGCGCCGACATCGTAAAGGTGGACGTGCCCAACGCGACCGTTGCGGGGATCAGTCGGTTGGGAATCGCCGCGGTGCGAAAGACGGCTTGCGCCATCGGGACGAGTACAAAGAACGCGACGAACAGGCTGACGCCGCCATAGGTGACCAGCGCGCCAGCCAGCACGACAGTGAGGATCGCGCGCTGCGGCCCCAGCTTCTCGGACATGAAATTGGCGATCGCGGCGACCGAACCACTGTCCTCCATCAGCTTGCCGAACAGAGCGCCGAGCAGGAAGATCGGGAAAAACTGGGCGATAAAGCGGGACGCATTGTCCATAAAGGTTTGCGTCCAGTAAGGGAGCGTCGGTCCTCCCGCGAAAGCGGCGGCGATCAGGGCCGCCCCGGGCGCCAGCAACAAAATGCTCCAGCCCCGATACGCCAGCCAAACAAGGAGGGCGAGCCCGAGGAGGATGCCGAAAAGCCCCATGGCGTCAGACGCTTTTTTGCGGCCTATCGCCGGCGAGCGAGCAGAACCGCCTGCGCCCGATACCGTCTATGCCGATCGAGGAAGGCGCGCCACGGCGCCTGTTGCCGCGCCACATCAATACGCAGTCCCGGTGACGCGAGGGTGACGGCGATCGCGGCGAAACTCGTCATCGATCGGCCGCGCGGATCGCATAATTCCGCTCGGCGCCTTCCGGCAAATGCGCCGGTTGCACGCTTTCGTCAAAAATCCAGGACAGGTCCAAAGAATTGCGAACGCCGAGATCCGCGTAATGCCGCGACAGCCAGTTTTGTGCGGCTTTCCGGCCCTGGTCTCGAAGATAGGTGAGAAAGGCCCATTCGGCGTTGACCTTGCTGGAGACGCCGAGCGCGAGCATGGTTTCTTCGTCGTAAATCGCGTGGACGCGCGCGTCGCGATACGCCTCCCGCTCGAGGTTTTCGTGGTGGATGACCTCCCAAAGGAACGCGAGCGACCGCAATTCCTTGAGCAGCGCGGCGTTGAAGGTAATCTCGTTGAGCCGGTTCTGGATATCTCGCGCCGATTGCGGAACATCCGGGCGGTAGAACGGGTTGATCTGGATCAATACCACATCGCCAGGCTCGCATTCGTCGACCAACGGAAACAGCGCCGGGTTGCCCATATAACCACCGTCCCAGTAGGCTTCTCCATCGATTTCGACGGCTTTGAACATAAACGGCAGGCAAGCCGAAGCCATGACACAGTCAAGCCGAATCCCAGGCTGCCGGAAAATCTTTGGCCGGCCGCTGCGAACATTGGTCGCGGTCAGAAAGACTTTGATGCCGCTCGCGTCATTGACCGCGTCGAAGTCGATGGCCTCCGAGACAACGTCGCGAAGCGGATTGAAGTTGAACGGATTGGTATCATAGGGCGAAAGCACCCGCGAAAGATGGTCCATCAAAATGTATCCGGGCGAGTTGTCGAGGCTCCAATTCCCCATGAACATGTCGACAATGGAGCGTCGGATCGGGCTGTATCGCGCCGCGGCGCTGGTAGCGGACCAGAATTTTTCGAGACACTTGCGAGCCTCGACGGGGCCGCCACGCGCCATCCCGTCGGCGAGCGCCACGGCGTTCATCGCACCGGCGCTGGTGCCGCTGACCGCCTCGATGTGAAGCCGCTCGTCCTGGAGAAGCTGGTCGAGGACGCCCCAGGTAAAGGCACCGTGCGAGCCGCCGCCCTGCAAAGCGAGTTTGATCGTTTTCGTGGTCCGCCTATTCATCCAATCCTCCGAAACCCGACCTTGCTCGACCACCCATATCTCGGAAACGCTAGGCGACCGGCTCCCGGACCGTCGGCCACCCGCGCGCCTGGCGCTCGCTCGCGCTGCTCCCTTTACCATTTTCTTTCGGCGTCAACCCGTCACCGGTGACGCAACCTGCCGCGCATCTATCAGCAACGTGGTCATCAGGTCGGATCGTCCGCCACATCAGCGCAAACCGTCAACGCGCCGTCAACCCGAAAGCCGCGAGGCGCCCGACGACGACTCCGGCGCCCAGATTCCGACCGTGAACCTAACGACAGGGATTGTCGCTGTCTTGGGCTTCGAGTCCCAAGAAATATGCCCGGCGTCCCAATTCACGTTCTCCGTTGCCGAACCGCCGCGACTTGTTTGCCAGCCACTGGACCGTCAACCATTCGGCGGATGAATATGTTCGCGGCGACGCTTCACTAATGCCACCGAGAACTTTCCTCTCTATCCTGAAGCGCGGCATTTATGGTGTTTATCAGCATGTGAGCGAGGAGCACCTTCACCGTTACCTTGCTGAGTTCGATTTCCGGCACAACAACCGGGCTGCGCTCGGTGTCGATAATGAGGAGCGTACCGAACGCGCGCTTCAAGGCATCATCGGCAAGCGGCTGACCTATCGAACAACTCGTGGCGAAGCTCGCGAAACCGGAACCGCCTAGACCCGCGTGGCTGGATGCGCCATATAGGGAGCCTGTACAATTGAGGCTCCCGTTCGATGGCGACGAAGACGCGGACAAAGGCTGAGCCAACAGTCCGGAAGCGCAAGGCTGACAATCCTGAGCAATACGAGCGTTTCCGGAAGGCGGCCCGCGACCTGGAAACGAACGATAGCGAGCAAGCGTTTGATCGCGCATTTCGGAAAAATCATGCCTCCGAAACGCTCAACGTCGTCGTATCAAACGGCGGAGCATAGCGAACATTGTAGAGCGCGGCACCCGCTGGATAGCAGGGATTGCGTTTCTTGGTGGCCTTACTTTAGCGTCATAGAGGTTTACCAACATCCCAATCGCCATATAGGTCTTCATCTTGGAGATCATGTTCTCGACGATTTGATCCTCTGAGATAGTTATATTGACCGGCAAAATGACCTTACTTCCTTTCCACGCTCCAAAATCTCCAAAGATATATCTTTCCCATTCTCCATTTTCATATCCCCGCCGCATCCACCAGGCCCAGAAATCGGCGGCTTGGAGCGGAAGGAACTTTTCTTCGCTTTCAAAGCGGGGCATTGCTCCATAAAGCTCTCTGATCTGCGCTGGCGCTCGTTCAAGATATATCTCCCAATCAAGCATCATTTGCGCCGTCGCGCCGGAGTGGCAGTCGAAATAGAAATCGACTTTGCTATCTAGCGGCAATACGTCAGCAATAATCTGCCATTCGTATCGTATCTCATGGAATTTCCTAACAAGCATAGAGAGTGTAATCCAATACGGATCATCAGCGACACCCCATATTATCGTTGTGTTGTCGCTCCATATGCGCTGTTTAGCGCGTCGTAAATCCGCAATATCTATCTTGCAGGATATACTCATGAGAACGCGATCTTCGATCAATTTATAGAACGGGGGAACTCGATCTAAATAATATTGCATTTCACTCATTTTGAAGCGAAATGTGCCGTTTGCCCCTCGCATCGTTGTCGGCAATAACTTCTCCCACTCTTTTGAAAAGGAAGCCCATGCCTCTACCGAAGCGACATATCCGGCCAGCACAAAAACGCCATCTTCTGTCCAGCTGTCATCAATGTAGGTCTGAAAAACCATGAATAACCGCTCCCAGGGCTTTGTGCTGGGAGCCATGCCTGCGATCTGCACCCAGACGCGATCTTGTGCTGAGCTAATCCCCCACACATGATCCAGCAACGGGTTTCTCTCCCGAAGTGGGATCATAGCCGCGCCTCATGGTACGGCAACTCCAATATCGCCCGAGCGGCGCCCTGGCGGCCGTCCAGTTCGACCCCAAGACGCTACAAATCGAGAGCTAGCAATCCGACGGCTGGACGACGCCGCGGTGCGGCCGGCGGCGTCCGCGGCATACCCAATTTGACAGGAGGATCGGTCCGTGTCTGATCTGCTTGTCATCGAGTTCGCGAGCGAGGAAAAGGCGCAAGATGTGAGGCAGTTGCTGCTTGCCATGGAGAATTTCTGCTGATCCGGAACATGACCACCGACAAGGTGCTCGCGGCACTGCGTGGCGTCGGCGGCATGGTGCTGCGCAGCTCATTCGACGAGACTAAAGAAGACACCCTGCACGCGTCCCTAGCCGGCGCGCGGGCGGCATATGCCGGAGCCGGAAGCTGACCTCCGGGCCGGTGCGGCGTTCTAGCGACCGATGAAATATTCACCAACAGTTCAAATGTCGCCGCAAGGCAACGCCCGCCCTATTCTCCAGGCGCGGTTCAGGAAAGACGACGCTCATGGCTGGCTGGCTTGATCGCGTTGCCCATGATGCCGTGTGGTTTCTTCTCGTGAAGCCAGCGGTTATCTAAGGAATGTCGGCAAAAGCTTGTTACGAGGTGAGCCGTGTTCTCCTGCGCACCAGGTCATACAGCAACATTGTCCGGTCATGCCGGCTGCCTCTGCCACAGGCCGGAATTACACTCTCTGACACGGCGGATCAGCGCGGATCTTTCCCGACGCGGCGTCGTCGCCGCGATGGCCGCCTCGCTTGCGTTGCTCGGTCTGCCTCAACCCATCGGCGCGCAGCCGCTGCCCGTGCAACCGGCGCGGCCTATCCTGTTCACGAATTTCCGGCTGTTCGACGGCAAATCCAGCACCTTGCGCGACGGGCTCCGTGTGCTCGTTGAGGGCAACCGGATCAAGGCCGTGGCGCAGGGTAACCCGGCTGCGCCAGACGGTGCGCATGTGATCGATTGCGGTGGCCGAGTTCTTATGCCGGGGCTGATCGACGCGCACTGGCATTCGATATTTGCCGCACTCCCGCTCCCGACTTTGTTGTCCGCGGATGTCGGGTACATCTATCTGGCCGCCAGCGCGGAGGCCGAGCGCACCTTGATGCGCGGCTTCACCACGGTCCGGGATGTCGGCGGTCCTGCCTTCGCGCTGAAGCAGGCGATCGACGAAGGTCTGGTGGTGGGCCCCCGCATATATCCGTCCGGCGCCATGATTACCGCCACCGGCGGCCATGGTGACCTCCGACCGTTGTCCGATCTGCCGAGTTTCGGCGGCACGCTTAGCCGAATGGAGCAGACCGGCGGCAGCATAATTGCCGATAGTCCAGATCAGGTCCGAAAGCGCGTGCGCGAGCAACTCCTGCAGGGCGCTTCGCAGATCAAGCTCGTGGCAAGCGGCGGCGTATCGTCCCCGCGCAGCCCGCTGCACGCCTCCACATTCACCGAACCCGAACTGCGCGCGGCGGTAGAAGCTGCCGAAGACTGGGGCACCTACGTCACGGCGCACGCTTATCCGCCGGCCCCGATCCAGCGGGCGATCGCCGCGGGGGTCACGTGCATCGAACACGGTCATCTAATGGACGAAGCAACCGCCAAGCTGATGGCGGAGAAGGGCATATGGTTGAGCATTCAACCATTCGTCGGAGATGACGACTCAATTTGTCTGACCGGCCAGAGTCGGAATGACCAACTTCAGGTTCTCGCCGGTACGGATAAGGCATATACGCTGGCGAAAACCTACAAGATCAAAACGGCATTCGGTTCGGATTTATTGTTCTCTGGAACGCTGACAATGCGCCAGGGCACGATGTTGACCCATCTGACCCGTTGGTACACCGCGTCCGAAACTTTGCAGATGGCAACCGCCATTAATGCCGAGCTGCTTAGCTTATCTGGTCCCCGCAATCCTTATCCGGGAAGGTTGGGGGTCGTCGGAGAGGGAGCTCTGGCCGACCTATTGGTCGTCGACGGCGACCCCATTGAGAACATCAATCTTATAGAGAATCCCGCCAAGAACTTCGTCATAATCATGAAGGACGGAAAGATCTATAAGGATGCACTCAATCCATGAAGTCCCGGCGAATATCGATCGTGCGGGGTAATCGCCATCGTGACCTGATCTGTTTTTTGTACCACAGTTGCGCCTGATCTCCGCCGAAAAATGTCCATCGGGCGGCGCATTCCATCTAAACGGGAGGACTGACATGTTGTTTGCAGGTGGATCCCTCTAAAAACCGCTGGCCTTTTGCGACAAATCGCCAACTCCGTATTGCCAGGGATGCGGGGGATCGGCAATGGCGGGGCAACCGGGTTTTTTCGACAGCGACGAGCGGCTGAGGGCGCTATCTGCGGCCGGCGATCCGTTGGAACGGCTGGTGCTGGTGGTAGATTTTGAGGTTTTTCGTGTCGAGCTTGAAGCGGCGCTGTCGCGCTCGGATCGATCGAGGGGAGGCCGTCCGCCCTATGACCCGGTGGTGATGTTCAAAGTGCTGGTGCTGCAAACGCTGTATACGCTGTCGGACGATCAGACCGAATATCAGCTCAGGGATCGGCTATCGTTTATGCGGTTTGTCGGCTTGGCGCTGCACGACCCGGCGCCCGATGCCAAGACGATCTGGCTCTATCGCGAGCAGCTGGCGCGGGTCGGCGCGGTCGAGCGTCTCTTCGCACGGTTTGACGAGATACTGCGGGTGAAGGGCTGGCTGGCGATGGGCGGTCAGATCCCCGGGATCAAGTCCGGGGACCTCCGCGACGGTGATCGAGGCGCGCCGGCCGCGGCTGACCCAAGCGGAGAAGGACACCATCAAGGGCGGCGCGGTGCCGTCCGAGTGGAAACCGGCGCGGCGTGCGCAGATCGATCGCGACGGGCGCTGGACATTGAAGCGCGGGGGCCAGCGCCAGACCCCGGCCGATCAAGCTCCCGGCCACAAGCGCCAGCCGGAGATCGCGGTGCCGATGTTCGGGTACAAGAACCACGTCGGCGTCGACCGCGAGCACGGTCTCCTGCGGCGCTATGTCGTCACCCACGCGGCAAGATATGACGGCAGCCAACTCGGCGCGGTGCTCGATCGCGACAACACCGCCAGCGATGTGTAGGCCGATACCGCCTACCGCTCGGCAGCGAACCTGGCCTTGCTCGACCGCCGCGGCCTCAAGCCGCAGTTTCAGCGCAAGAAGCCGCGCGGACGCAAGATGCCGGCGCATATCGCTCGCGGCAATGCCACCCGCGCCCGGGTGCGATCCCGGGTCGAGCATGTCTTCGCCGCCCAGAAATGCCGCTTCGGGCTGATCGTACGGACCGTCGGCATGGTCCGCGCCCGAGCCAAGATCGGCATGGCCAATCTCGTCTACAATTTCACCCGCCTGGCCTGGCTTCAGGGACGAACCGCGCCGGCGTGACGCATACCCCACCGAGATCGACCAGCGACAAACCACACCCGTTCGCCGCAGTACTGATCGGCCCGCCGATCGGAGCCATCAGCCTGCTGATGCGCCGAAAATCATCCCAAAACCGGGTAATTCGAGCCGTCCAGGTGGTTTCACTTTCCCCAACTTTCTGACAGACGTCTTTTCGATCTTTATCTTCGTGCTGTGGTTCTGGTTGCTGATCACGGTATTCGGTGACCTGTTCCGCCGGCGGGACGTGTCCGGTCTGGCCAAGGTGCTTTGGGTCATAGTGCTGATTGTGTTCCCTTATATCGGGGTGTTCGTCTACCTGATCTCGCAGGGCCGCGGGATGGCGGAGCGGCGCAATCAGCAGGCCCAGCAGGCTCGCGAGGAGTTTCGCCAAGTGGTTGGCTTTAGCGTGGCCGACGAACTCGAGAAACTCGAACGCTTGAAGAATTCAAGCGCGATTTCCAATGAGGAGTACACGCGGCTCCGCGCTCGCGCCGTGCAGTAGCTGAGAGTAGAAAGAGCAGGCGATCTTTGCCAGATGCTGGCTGCCGGCGCCGTCTCACGTCGCTGATCGTCAGTCTGCTAGTGCTGCTGCTGTCACTCTGCTCGCGGCTTAAGTTCATAGGAGTATTGTGAAATGATCGATGTCGGTAAGGCCAGAAAACACATCGACCAGTGCTGGGGAGACGAGATCGTCCCGGCCCTGGCCGAATATATCAAGATTCCGAACAAATCGCCGGCCTTCGATCCCGATTGGGCGGCGCACGGCTATATGGAGGAGGCGGTCTCGCTGTTCGAGCGCTGGGCGCGGGCAAAGCTGCCTTCGCTGCCGGGCGCGACCCTGGAGACTGTTCGCTTGCCGGGCCGCACGCCGGTCATCGTCATCGAGGTCCCCGGCGCCGGCGCCGACACCGTGCTGCTTTACGGCCATCTCGACAAGCAGCCGGAAATGAAGGGCTGGACCGAGGGCTTTGGTCCCTGGATTCCGCGCCTTGAGGGCGACAAGCTCTACGGCCGCGGCGGGGCGGACGACGGCTATGCGATGTTCGGCGCGCTGAGCGCCTTGTTGGCGCTGCGCGAGCAGGGCGTCCCGCATGCGCGCTGCGTGATCCTGATCGAAGCCTGCGAGGAATCGGGCAGCTACGACCTGCCCTATTATGTTGATCATCTGGCCGGGCGGCTTGGCAACCCGTCGCTGGTGGTTTGCCTCGATTCCGGCTGCGGCAATTACGACCAGCTGTGGCTGACGACTTCATTGCGCGGCATGACCGCCGGTACGCTCGACGTCCGGGTGCTCGACGAAGGCGTGCATTCGGGCGACGCCTCGGGGGTGGTGCCATCGAGTTTTCGCATCGTGCGGCAGCTGTTGTCACGGCTCGAAGACGAGGCGACAGGCGCAGTACGGCCATCCGAGCTTTACGCCCAGATCCCGGCCGAACGGGTAGCTCAGGCGCGCGATGCCGCGGCGGCGCTCGGCGACGCCGTCTACACCAAGTTTCCATTTATGCCGGGCATGGCGCCGGCCGCCGATGATCTGACCGAGCTGGTCCTGAACCGCACCTGGCGGCCGCAACTGGCGGTCATCGGTATCGATGGCCTGCCAAGCCCGGGCGACGCCGGCAACGTGCTGCTGCCCTTTACGCGGGCGCAACTCAGCCTAAGGCTGCCGCCAACTGTGGACGCCGAGGGCGCTGGCGCCAGGCTGCGCGCGCTGCTCGAAAAAGATCCACCCTATGGCGCGCAAGTCGCATTCGATCTCGGGTCGAGCGCTACCGGCTGGAATGCGCCGCCGCTGGCGCCGTGGCTCCAACAATCCCTGGCGCGCGCGTCGCAGGCCGCGTTCGGGGCGCCGCCAGCCTATATGGGCGAGGGCGGCACCATCCCGTTCATGGCGATGCTCGGCGCAAAATTCCCCCAGGCGCAGTTTGTCGTGACCGGGGTGCTCGGCCCGCACTCCAACGCGCACGGCCCGAACGAATTCCTGCACATTCCGACCGGCCAGCGCGTCACCGCCGTCATCGCCCAAGTTCTGGCCGACCATCACGCCCGCCCCGCCGCCTCATAGGTTCCACGATGATGATGGAGAGGCCTGGTGATTGTGCCCTCGCACCTGTTTTACCTGCTGGGATGGGAATTGCTCGGGCTTCCCTATGGGGTGTGCCGCGCGTCGCTGGGCGATTTCGATTGCCGAAGCGGGACAAACGCGGTGATCCTGAGCTTACATTCAGGCCGATCCGGCGGATGTCCGGTAACCGATGGGAATCTCCAATGATGAAGCGCCTTTTGTTGGCTAGTGCTGCGGCCTGTTTGCTGACCGTCCAAACCGCCAACGCCAAAGGTTGTCTCGAAGGTGCAGCCTTGGGTGGCGTCGCAGGACATATGGCCCACCACACGTTCCTTGGTATTTTTGGCGGGTGCGCTGGTGGGATGTATGTACACCATTTATACTCCAAGTGGAAGAAAACGCACCCAGACGGTACGATGAATGATTTTGTCTCGGAAAACAAAGATCATCTGCCAGCAGGATGGGCAGAGCGTTTGAGCACTGTGGGCGACACTAATAATCTTCGAGCGCAATAAACGGGGCGATGCTGCCGGATCAGTAGGTTCGCGGCGCGCCATCGGGGTTGCGGCCAGGCGACGTGCGCAATGACAGTCTCGGCGACGCGATGCTCACCAAAGACATTTTTTTCGGCATGAACCTTCTGACGCTGGCGGGCTTGCTGATGACCGGGTTCGGCCTCACCCTGCACCGAGCGGCACGAACCGGGTTGCTCTTCTGCGTCGGCTTTATGGGAGTCGGAACGGTCCTGGTGCTAGTCGGGCTGTACGCGAGCGGCTGGCCGCGCTAACGCCCCCTTCAATGGTCATAGGATCGACCGACATTTCGCTAGTCTCAGGATGAAGTCAGAGCCCGATAGTCCGTCACCGCTGCGACACGATGACCCTTGTGGGGTTGTGTGCAGGAGCCACCTGCCTATTTGTTGCGCCGCAACATTGTTGGGGTGTGCGTATGCGAGAGCGGATCGAAAGCGGGCGTCGCGTCGTGCAGAGGTCGGTCGGCAGATGGCGCATCGTCATGTCGGCCTGGCTGGCCGCGATCATATTCGTTGTCCTGTTCGCCGGGTTCCAAGCCCTGGCCTCTCGGCGCGGTCCCTCACCGCACGCCGCGAGCCTAGCTGGGGCTGTCATCCCGCGGCACGATCCCCGCTTTTTCGGACCGGACGAGGTGGCGGCGTCGGACTGGCAGGAGCGGGCCAAGGCCGAGGCCTATTCCGAGTGGTAGTCCATTCCGCAACCTCCAGACTGCGACGGTCAAGCCGGAGCCCGGCCCGCCAATGACGCTCGGCAACGCGGCGGCGGCCCAGGTGCGACTGATCGTATGGTGTCTCGATCACCGGCATCAGGTCCAACCCGACCGGGCCCGAAGCGTGGAGAGCTACGGTGCCGAGATGGGTATCCCGGACTGGCGCTCCCCGACGTCTCTGCTCGCGGCGTCGACGCCACTTCCGTGGTGCTATAAGGGCGTCTGAATAGCAAATTGAGTAGCAGCGACACGATGGTACCAGCCAAGCTATTGACTTTGCCGGGTTAGCACAGTGGCAGTGCAGCGGTTTTGTAAACCGAAGGTCGGGGGTTCGAATCCCTCACCCGGCACCAGTCAAGTCAATAGCTTGCGAGCCAATCAGGCCGGTTGCGACAGCGCCAAGGTCACATTTGGGTCACCGCAGCCGTTGCGCCGGGGTCAGGAGCCGGTGAGTTTCCGGTGGATCATTTCGGCCGCACCCCCGGATTCAAGTCCGGAGCAGCCGTTGCTCTTGGCCCGGTCCAACATCGCGTGTCGACCGGCCATAAAATCGGCTCCCCGAGGCTATCCCGTAACGGTAACATCAGCGATGCCATAGCGCTATGATACACGCCGCCATGCCGGCGGTGCTGGAATAGCGGAGTTTTCGCCATGTGGGCCGTCGTCGGAGTTTTTCTGCCGCCCCCCACCTTCTCGGCGGGAAATCGGGCGTTCGCCGCCCAGAACCAGAGTATCGTATCCCAGAACCGCGGCGTTACCGGCGCCCGCAGCGGTTCAGCGTCAGCGCCGATCCCGACACCGGCGTTCAGTCGGTGCACCTCGACGATGGCGAAACCGCGCTGATCAGCTTTGACAGCGAGACTGGTATCGCGATGATCGAGATTAGCGACAAGCCGGCGAACGGCACCAACGGCGCCCGCCCGGCTGCGGTCGAGGAAAGTCGGCGGTGTGGCTTCAAGACGAAAATGAGCTGGACCCGCGAGCCGTCCGGCGTCGTCACCTTCACGCCCGACACGGGTGAGGTGCCCGATGTTGATGGCGACGCGTTGATCGCGGTCGCCACCGCGGTCCCGGTCCCCGTCGGGCAACAGCCGTAACCGTCGCCTCGAAACGCCAATAGCGGCCAATGCAAACGGCCGCGAGTTCACGAAAGCCGGGCGCCGGACGCGCGCCCCGGCCGAACGCGCACCAGCAGGCCGCAAAATGGCCCGCGTCAGTGCCGGGTCGCTTTGGCGATCCCGACCAGGGCGGCGGCGATCGCCGGGTCGCCGCCGATAAGGTCCTCCTCAAACGCGAGGTGCAGCGCGTGACCGCAGCGATCGCGCATCCGCTCCTCGGCCGCCGACTGCGGCTGTTCGCCGGGCGAGGCGGGGTTGGCGCCGCGCTCGCGCCATAAGCGATCGCGCTCGACCCAAGCCTCGGGATCGAGTTCGCGGGCCCGGCGGTACACCCGGTCGATCGGATCATCGCTCACCTCCGGCCGCCCCCGACCACCGGAAACTTCCGCAAGGTGCTCCAGTCGGAGTTGTCTTGTGGCTCGCGCTCGGCCGGCTGCCCAAGCCGCGCCCGTGCGCTCGGGCTGAAGCCAAGCTCGGCGCCGATCTGCAGCATTAGGGCCGACGCCTGGTTCATTGCTGAGGTACGGCGACAGTATCGCCGTCCCGGTTGAGCCGCGGGTCAATAGCGGCGTCGATCCCGTGGCGTCGAGTTGGTTTTGCGTCCGCACCGCAAGTTCGAACCTTGCCGCGGCGACGATGTAGCTCAAAAACAGCTGCCGGTCGGCACGCTTTTAGCACTCCTTTCGGCGCGTCCTTGATTGCTTGGCGCCACGCGCGTTTCTGCTCGGCGGTCAACCAGGCGGGCGGATCGACGTCGGCGAGGTTGCCCTCGGCCGCAGGCTCGCACTGCCGCCGGCGATGCCGCGAGCCGTCGTAAGTTCTCTCCAGCTTCAACTGGGCTACTGGTTTCGGCTTGCGCCCGCGCTGCATTCGGCCTCGCTATCCTGCAACTCTGGCGGGTTTAAATCAGCGACGCGCGCGCCGCAAGCCGGCCAAGGTTTTTTGGAATTTTGCGGGCATAAAAAATTGACTGCAAGACCGGTTGGGCGCCGCCGCGATTTTTTTTGCACTCCCCCCAGTGGTCTCGGCCTCGGGCCTTTCCAATACCCAGCCAGTCGCGGACGCGGATGGCGACCGATGCGAGTCGTCGTCCACTCCGCTGCAAGCCAGGACCGCGACGGGGCCAGGTGGCCTCAACAAGATACGCCTGCGCTTTCCTTGGCTTGAACTGATCTGGGCTGATGGAGGTTACAACGCCTGGCAAGTTGTAGCTGCGGTGGCAAAGGTGCCGCTGCTGCGCCTGGAGATCGTCAAGCGAAGCGACGGCGCGAAGAGCTTCGGCGCCCTGCCGCGCCGTCGGGTGGTCCAGCGCACCTTTTCCTGGTTCGGACGCAACCAGCGTCTCGCCAAGGATTTCGAGAACCTTGCCCAAACCCCGGCCCCCCTTCGTGACCCTCGCCTGCATACAGCTGGTCCTCAGGCGGCTCGTTACGGCGCAGGTCATGCACCCAACAAAAACTGGGTTAAGCTGATGGCGCGGTTCCCGTGCCCGGGACCGAGCGACCGCTGTCGGTTCGGAGAGGAGACCTTCGATAGCCCGTTCGGTAACGGCTCAAACGCGCCGTTACCGGGCATTCGGGGTCCTCCGGGCGGTGCTGCTCCGCCCTGGCGGCGGCATCCCCGAGAAAGAGATCGTCGTAAAGGTAAAGAGCAACTTCCATTTACCCGGTTGGGATTAGTACCGTGAGCAGCTGCAGTGGGAGCCGGCGCGCAAACCCGGCGTTCAGGGCAGCCGGGGCGAACCACCGGGGTGGGTGGATTCCCGCCGTTCCCGATTGGTGCTGCCGTTGACGCCTCTGCGCATAAGCAGTCGTCCGATCACTCGGAACAGCCTTAGGTACCGGAGAGAATCGATCGCCACCAGCACCCAACTCGTCTGCTACGTCTGCCTAATCTTCTGACCTGGATGGTGATCTCGGCTGGGCCGACAGCGCGGATAATGCAGCTGGCGTCAGCCATGCCCCTACTCATGCGGTTGGCTGATACCCATTTCACGCGCGGTCATGGCCAATGGCGCGCTCAGTCGATGCAACGTTGCTAGGTTCCGCGCCGAGGGTGGAGCAGTCGTTAGGCGAATGCGTTAAAGTAGTCGCGTAGTACCAGATCTCGCGCCATGGCCGTCAGGGATCTAGTCGCCCAATCAATCTGGTCAGTCGAATGCGAAGCGTTGATTACAAAGACCAATTTTGCCCCGGGCGAGGTGGGGCCCCGCACGACGGCAGTGCGCACACCGGCGCCAAGTAGCAGCTGTTGAAGCCGAACCGCATCGTTATCCCGGTCTGGGGTAAGCATTTGTACCGGGAATAGGCTACCGGTATCACGCAAGCCTGTCCCGCGAATCTTCTACACGAAAATCGGTGACAAGTTGTGCGAGACGAAGTCGTATTTCGTCGCCGTATTGAGCGTTGATCCACAGCACATGCTCGGCTGCGCGTAGCACGGCGGTCGAAGGCGGGCTAGTATGTACCCGTGTTTCGCTTCGCCGCTCGAAGTGTTGGACAAGCCGGGTGCTTCCGCTAAGCACAGCCAATGGCACGCCGAAGCCCTTCGCCAAAGAGCTACCCAATATCACGTGCGGTGAGCGGACGGCGTTTAAGCGGAGCGAACCGCCGCCGCCAGAGCCGTAAGGATCTTCTACTGTGGGGGCGGTTCCCCAGATCCCGAGTGCTTGTGTGTCGTCCAGCACCACATAGCCGTCGTAGGGGATGACGCATCGGAGATATTCGCGCAATGGGGCCGGATCGCCGCAGTCTGGGCAAAACCCATCTGCGACAATGACCGGGCGCATCCGAAACGTTTTGTCCTCCTCAATCGCGAGACGGGCTGCCGCCGGATCGTATTGGGGGATCCGCCGGAACGGTACGCCGCGAGCCGCCGACCCTTTCCGCACCCCAAAGCGCAATCGGATACGAGCCGGCGTCAGCATATATACTTATCCTCTCCCGGCGAAGGACCTCGAATAGGTCGAAAAACAGGTGCAACGTCGAGGGCAGCAGTATTGCACGCTCGCACCCTTGTAGCTGCGCCAACGCTTCAGCGGCCAATTGTGCGGACGGGGCGGTTCCCAGTGCGGCCGGCTTCCCGGTTGTCAGCTGAGACCAAGGCTGGAGCGACCGGCTCGGATGAAGAATTCCGAGGTATAGCGACGAGGTGAAGTCGACTGATCGCCGCGCTCCTGGGCCGGGTTCACGCAAATATTCGATCATCCAATGAACCTCTATCTCGCGCTTGTCCAGAGTATAGGTCCGGCAATCTCCCGCATTGGGCCCGTCCGAGCATGACTAGAAGGCCTATCTAGGCGCCCGCGTCGGTGGATCCGTGATTGCTGGAGCCTCGCAGAATCAAAAAGTTAGCGCCCCACCGGACATCAGCCATTCGGCCGCCTCCGAAAACAGACTTGGTTCAAATTTTCAGAAGATTTCCTCTCGCCCTTCATGTGCAATGTGGCGCGCGCCGACTTCCTCCGGCAGGCGATAACGCGTACTTACGCGTGCCGTTGCCTGAAGTCGTCGCAGTGGCTTTCTCGATAGCCGACGCGCAGAGGAAAACCATGGCGGCACGATTGTCCACATGCAACTTTGCAAAAATCCGACGCAAGTGAGTCCCGACTGTCCACTCGCTGATACGCAGCTTATAAGCAATATTCTTTGTTGCATCGCCCTGTACGACCAGCACCGCAATCTGCAGCTCTCTTTCAGTCAATGCTGCAACGACATCTGGCATTTCGGTTTCGAACTTGTCCGGTTCCTGATCTTCCACTACTACCAGGATTTGCTCGCCTAGGCTGAATCGCGCAACCTCAGCGGCGCTCAGTCGGTCCTTCTGGTGGCATAGAACCAACTGAAACGCCCGCTGGCCAACGACAAAGCGCGCTACACGGTTTGGCGCGGCCCTGGCGGCAGCACCGGCGCTTGTAACTTTGGTCTCCCGGGGTGATCGATCGCTCATGTCGCGCCGATCTCCGCCACATCTTAACCGTAACTAAGAGGCTAGAGGGCGCGTCTTGGGGCGTCAACGCGCGAACCGCTCCTCACCCTCGGCTGCATGCCAATCCTCGGTTGCGTTCGGGCGACTACCGGTATTTGGCGATCTCGCGGGGCGAGTTTGTTTCGTTGATAGAGTGCTGCAATATTTGCGTTTTTATCGAACACTGGGCGAATGCGCGAGCGCGGACCTGTCAACAACACGACGACACCCGGCCCGTGACCACTGACCGTGCTCTCGCTGTGCGCGATGACGCCTATCGTGATCCACCCGCTTCGCCAGGATAAGCCGAACCGACTATCGGCATCGTGCACGCAGACCAGATCACCGAACCGAAGTCGGTCCAGGCCGAAGTGACGGCGCGCCCGAGGGTCGAACAGTTCGATATCGAAATCGGCGCGACTAACCGCTTGCTGCCCACGACCGGAACCAACGAGCGCGGCCGGCAGCTCGTGAGTAACGTGTACCTCGAGGATTCCGCCGCGTTGGAGTCGGGTTCCAGCGCCGTAGCAGCCCGGGCGAGCAGTTGCTCACGGTGATGTCCGGATAATCGAGAAGTTGGAGGCCCAGGCCGCAAGAATAGACCTGAACGCGGTCGCCAATATTGAGATTAGCCAACACCCGGTTATCGAAGTCGACCAGCACGTGATTCACACCGCCGTGCTTGCCGGTGACGATTCCTTTGGACCCTCGACAGGGTCCGGTGACCACGCGCGCGACGTTGCCGACGCAGGCGCTGGTCATCAGTGCCAGGTTGGGCCCGTCTGCTGCCGCGACGCCCGCACAATGCTGGTGATTGCGCAGCGAAACGCCTGGTTCGACGTGGTCGACGGCAAGCCCGACGCAACGGTCGCCAATGCGCCGATTCAACACGATGCCGCCGGGGCCCGGCAGAATACGTACAACGCCGTCGGTGCCGATACGGTAAGGATTGGTGCGGCCGACGGGGTTGGTGATCTCGCCGGCCACGGCCTGCATCACCAGATCGCGGCCGTTGATGCGCAACGGCTGGCCGTGTGCGGCGCTCAGCCCGCGGGCTCTGTGATGTCGTACCAAAAGCACTGGGCGTCCTCCCAAGGGTTGCTCGGCAAGGCGGGGTCCATCTCGTCCGAAAGAGCTGCGGGCTCGTCTTCGGATCCCGAGCCCGGTTCGCTCTCGAGGCGTCCGGCATGCGGAAGCAACAGATGAACGACGGCCAGCCGCAACCCACCCCAGATGAACGGAGCGATGCCGGCCTCGACCAGCAGCTGCCGAAAGCCGGCGCGCTCCGCGCTCACCAACTCATCGTCAAACGATAACTGCACGCCCGCCAACCCCCATTTCTGCAGGTGACGGCAAATCAGCGGCGGTTTCCCCGGGGTACCGCGGCCGAGGATGCAGGCAGAGGGCAGCACCGCGCACAGGGCGGCAGCATCGCGCATCGCCGCGATCAACGGTCCAGTTGCCCCGATCACTTTCGGCATGCGCAGGTCGAGGGCACGCGACGCCGACTCCCAGCGCGACAGAACGGTTTCATCGATCTCTTCGGGCAGGCAGCTTTCGCGCAGCGCGTCTCCAACCCAGTTGAGGTATCTCCCCGCTTCGTCGCGCAGCCGCGTCCAGTCACGCAGGACCTCCGGCACCTCCGCAATGGCGGCCTTGTCGTTGCCGGGCCAAACCAGCAACTCCGGCTCCCGCTGATAGAGCGTCGCGCTGTCGAGGACGTTGAAGAACTCCGTGCCGACCCACTGCTCGGCATACGCCGGGAGGAGGCGCGCCAACATCGCGCCGTCGCGCGACAGCGCCAGGTTGGGATCCAGCACGCAACGACGCCGCCGCCGCGTAATCTGGACGGAGACGTCGGGGAACGACGGCCCATACACCGCAACGTCCTCCGGTAGCCCGTCAGGTCAGCTCCATCTCGCGGGCGGACGCCCCGTTGCCACCGAGCACGCTGCGCAATGCCGGCGTCACGCCAGGAAAACCGCGGCCCTCGCGGGTCATGCGGTAGGCGGCGAGCCAGGCCTCTGCGTGGGGTCCCATCGGCCGAACCTCGGATTGGAACAGTATCGGGTCGATCGCGGTCTTGAAGTCTTGGTCGGCGATGAACTGCAGCATGCGCCGGCCGCTTTCGGCCATCTTGGCGCGCTGCGAGATCTCTGCCATGCCGCCAAGATGGCGCTGCGAGACGATCTCGACGACGTTCCACTTGGTGTTCGCATCGAACGCCTTCTTGATATCGGGCGCATCGAGAAGTGTCAGCACCTGCCGAAGGTAGTGGCCGGTCTCGACGGCCAGCGCGTAGATGTTGCCGTAAGTGGCGCGGTCGAGCGCGTGACGCAGATCGAGTCCAATGCGCTGCACGGTGGCGACGCTGCCGAATGGCCGCTGCTCGATTAGCTGCCCGCCGCGGATCACCTCGCCGATCAACAGGTCGCGGAAATACTGCGCCAGCGCCACCATAAAGCCGACCAGTTGGCGATGAAAGTCGCGGTTGACGACGGCGCCAGCCGGCGCCGGCGAGACGCCATAATTAAAGGCGCGGCGATAAGCGATCTCGCGGTCGCGCCGCTTGTAGCGCAGCGGCTGCCATTTTTCGAGAAGATAAAGACCGCGGGCTCCGGGCCCGCGCTGAATGTACAGCTTGCCGAGCCGGTAGAGCTGCAGCAATACGTCGACCGTCTGGAACACCTTCGAACGCTCGTATTGATAGATGAAATAAAGTTCGGCCGCAGCGTGGAGCTGGCTCGGTACGACGCTGTCGTCAAAATCCGGCTTGACATAGGGGTACGCCATCTCCTCGAAAGCGACGGGACCCTTGCCGCCAAAGCCCAGCAGGTCGAGAAAGCCGTCGCCACCCGAGGGCGTGTCGGACCCCTGCTGGACCAGCTCGGCAAAACGGTCCTCGAGCTGCTGCTCGTAGGCGCGGCGCTCCTCCGGCGGGATCCCGGCGAGCTGGTCGCGGATAAACCGGTCCCAAAGCCGCTGGATCGTTTCGGTATGCTGGATGGCCATTTATCGGCTCCTGAACTCAAGAGATTCGGAAGCTGCTCCCAGGCTCGCGGCGTGGTCAGCGCGACCCCTCAGTCCGGCGGGTTCGCGGGGTCGACGTTTCGCCGCTGCCACGCCGCTCGGCTTCCGCACCCTGCCGGGCGATTCTTTCAAGTTCCTCGCACCTGCTGACCAGTAGGTCGTGCTGCTCCTTCAGCCGTCGACACGGCTCACTGCACTCCGCCTCGACCAGCGCGAGGATCTCTAGCCGCATCTCTTGCAGCAGTCTAACGGCGATAACTTCCTGTTCACGCCCCAGACGCTGGACCTGTTCGTCAATGTCGTTGAACCTGCTATGCAGGCTGTTCTGGGCGTTTCCCAGGTGCTCCACCCGGTTTCCCAGGACATTGAGCGTACCATTGGCTTTCGTCTGCTCGGTATTCAGGTTGTCGAGGGTGACGCTGAATGCCTTCAATCCTTCTTCCAAGCTGCCAGCTTTACGCTCGACAGCGTCGATTTGCGGCTTAACCGCCGAAGCAGACGCCTGAGCTATGGCTGTGATCGAGGATGGGTCGACAGCGATGGCGTACGGCTTCGCGGGCGTCCCCACGATCTGGACCAGTTGTTCAGTTGTACGTGCCGATTGAGCCGCAAGCCCGATCAGAGCCTGTGCAATCAGTGCCGAGACCTCGAGGCTGCTTCCCGCGGTGCCGAGTTCGCGGAGGAGGGCGTCGAAGTCAATCGTCGCGGCGGGGGAGGAGGTTGGTGCCACTGCCATCGAATTTTCCTCCGATCCTGATACTCGTGATCATTGTGGACTATTATTTGCGGACGAGTGCGGCCAGGCTCTGTTCGAACTGCGGCGGCAGCGCCTCGCCGTACGGGATGCGAACGGGGCGGTGGCCTGTATAAAGCGTCTCAGCATCGTCCTGGGCCTGCTTGATGACCAGTCTCAACAGCTCGAACACGGATTGCTGATTCCCGGCTTCGGGCGCCACGGTGCGCACGAGGTTCTGCCAGCGCTCCTCCAGACTTTCCTGAACGCGGAGTTCCTCTAGCGCGGCCTCCAGAAACTCCCGGTCAACAGGTGACGGCGGTATTAGCGTGGTGCGCAAATCCGAGTATTGATCGAGCGCTCGGTTCGGGCCCGTAACCCCTGTCGTTGCTGCCTGGTAGGTTGCCGGAATCTGGGTCAGCACATTCGAAAATCGCCCCGTGTTGGAGACAACGATCGGTCCCGCGGCAGGCGGGCCGCCTGCCGCCAAGACCGTGATCCACTGAGGTGGGCTGCTAATTCTCGTTGTGTAAAAGCCGACCACCAGCCTAAGGATCACTCTAACGATCAGCCAGTAGGCGACAGCTCGCCGCGTGGTCGGGCCTCAGTCCCTCGGGTTTGCATCCAGTGCGAGCAGGTCGATGCCGCGATCGAGCTCCAGCAGCAGCATGTCGAGCAGTACCTGCGGCTCGACCGATCGCGCACCAGAGGCGGGGAACAGGCTGTCGAAGATCGTCGCGAGATTGCCGCGAACCATGATCAGCTCGACTAGGTCGCGGTCGTCCTCCAGCGTATTTGCGTTGTAGATGCCATAAAACAGGATCGGCGGCCGGGCGATGCGCAATAGCCTGAGCCCGCCGGCCGGCCTGAAGGTCTCGGCGAACAGCTCGAGCGCCTGCAGATAAGCCCCGAGCGGCGGCGAGCGGTCATAACGCCCATCTCGCGACATTGCGCCCGGCGCCACGATCGCCATGCGGCGGAAACGCTCGATATCCAGCTGTGCGGTCACGCCGAGAGCGCGCAGGCCCTCGGCCGTGCCGTTTTGGGCGCGGCTGATCAGCGCGTCCATACTCTGTGCGATCTCGTTCTCGATCAGCAGCGAGCGCAGGTCGCCTTGGCCCTGCGTTTCGAGCCACTGATACAGCCGGCGATAGGCGTCGATCCCGCGTGGGCTCAGCGCTCGAGGATGACAATTTCCACCGGTCCTCTGAGGACCATTCGGCGCGGTTCGCCTTTCGTCCGTCCCTGGAAACGATCTGATCCGGGGGCTGAAGCTTCCCGTGGCCCAAGGCCCAATCGAGCCCATAGACGCGGCAATGCCTCTGCCAAAGCGTCAACGGACAAACCCCGAAGCGCCGCCCGGCGCGCGATCGTAGCTGCGATCGCCGGCAATGTTCGCCATCCCCGCGCACCGCGGTTTTCAAGCGCCTCGCGAGCGACCTGTGTGGCAGCGCGAACAAGACTCTCGATCTCGGCGGGCGTCGCGTCAGATGAGATCCGCAGTAAGGGCAGTGATACGATCCGTGGCAGAAATGCGGCGACGATAGGTGCCGATCTATGCAACGCTTCCGACGGAAGCTGCTTTCGATCGAGTGCGTCCGTGACATTCTGGAAGGCTAGCTCTTCGTCGAGGTCCTCCCCAAGCGCATGGCCGAGTTGGCGCAGTATCGTTCCAATGCTGCTTTCGTCGCGGACTGGCTCGAATGTTCGCTGGCTCAACGCGCCGATCATCCCACCTAAAAAGGCTCGCGGGTCTGGGGCCGTGATGACGCCGGCGACCGCATCGAGGATGGAAGGGTCTTCGTCATGCCGCTCCGACGGCTTCCCAACTTTGTCAAAGCTGACATCGCCAACATCGGCACCGGCGTTGGCGGTGGTGACTTTCTCGCCAGTATGGTGCTCGACTTCGACACTTGATTCGCTGCCCAAAGCAGCGGTGCTGCCCTCGGCCGGCCGACCGTCAAACTCGTGCTCAACTGCGCCGAGCGCGACCTCCTCGACCATTCTATCCTCCCACAGATCGCGGTCACATCGGGGCGACCCCAACCGAGACCAACTCTCTGCCCCGTCACTCGCGCCGGAAAGTCGTAAATTCCTGGTCGCAACCGCGTGGTAGCGCGATTTCGTGACACGCTTGCGTCTCGGATCTTCCGCCTGCGAATGGGCCGAGCCGAAGCCGGTCGGATGTCAGCACTGCGCCAATACAAGCGACGCGCGCACGCCAATGACTGCTTTGGGGTTAACGATGAACCATCGCGCTGCAGAACCCGAAGGATCGCTTCGGGTCGACTTCCGCGGTTCGATCGCGGTGCCGCGAACGGCCGGAATTGGCGTGCGCCGTGCAAAGGCGGCGCTTTGCAGTGGGTGCAAGACCCACCCGGCGATTCGCTCCAGCCGGAAGCAATCGGAGCAGTCATGGAGGTAACGAAATGGCTGAAGCCTTCGAATAGCGGTCACAATTGGTGACCGCGCGAGTGTGCAGGCCGCAACGCGAGTGAACGCCGAGCAAGCCTCGAAAAGGTCGATGTGCAGGCCGACCCGACCGCCGAATCGGGGAAGGCTGATACGGTCGGGTGAGGTGAGCGAGATTACGCCCAGCCGCTGCACCGGGGTACTGGCGGCGGCATGTACACAAGGAAAGCGCACGCAACACGGGAAGCCCCACTGCGTGATCAGGGATGACCAACCGGACGCCCGCGAGGGACAGGCCGGGCGTACTGGGGTGGCGGAGAGGCCCGTACTACCGATGAAGCCGGGTAATGCCGGCAGAGGGAAGGGGCCTCAGTTCAAGATCGACGCAAGACGTGGTGAGGGACCTGGAGATTGGGCAACCTAGCAACTCCGAAGAGTGTTCAGAAACTGCAGACGGCGTTACACGCGAAAGCGAAGGCCGAGGCCGGCTATCGCTTCTACGCCCTGTACGACAAGATTAGCCGCGACGACATTCTGGCGCATGCCTATGCCCAGTGCCGCTCGAACAAGGGCGCGCCGGGGATCGACGGCCAGGATTTTGCGGACATCGAGGCATATGGGGTCGAGCGGTGGCTGACTGAACTGGCGCTTGCGCTCAGGCAGGAGACTTACCGACCAGAGCCAATCAGACGCGTGTTTATCCCGAAGGCCAACGGCAAACTCAGGCCGCTGGGCATCTCAGGCGTGCGGGATCGGGTCTGCATGACAGCAGCGCTGCTGGTGCTGGAGCCGATCTTCGAAGCCGATCTTCCACCGGAAATCTACGCCTATCGTGCCGGGCGAAATGCCCAGCAAGCCGTCGTAGAGGTGGAGGAGTTGCTATTCCGGGGCCACCCGGACGTCGTCGACGCCGACCTCGCGGACTACTTCGGGAGCATTCCACATACCGAGCTCCTAAAATCGGTGGCGCGTCGGATCGTTGATCGGCGCGTGCTGCATCTGATCAAGATGTGGCTGGAATGTCCCGTGGAAGAAACCGACCAACGGGGCCGGACCAGACGCACGACCGAGGCCCGGGATAGCCGGCGCGGCATCCCGCAGGGCTCACCGCTCTCACCACTGCTGGCGAATCTTTACATGCGCCGGTTTGTGCTGGGGTGGAAGAAGCTCGGCCTTGAGCAAAGCCTCGGCACTCGCCTCGTCACTTATGCGGACGATTGTGATCCTGTGCCGACGGGGCAGCGCGGAGAAGGCGCTGCACCACCTGCGCGCGATCATGGGCAAGCTGAAGCTGACAGTGAACGAGGAGAAGACACGGATCTGCAGAGTTCCGGACGGGGAGTTCGACTTCCTGGGCTATACGTTCGGGCGGATGTACTCTCCTGAAACTGGCAAGGCCCGGTTGGGCTACCGACCGTCAAAGAAGAGCCTCAAGCGCATGGTCGAACGAGTCCACGCGCTGACCGACCGAGCGGGTACTTGGCAGGAGACCACAAGGCTGGTGGATCAGTTGAACCGCGCGCTTCGCGGATGGGCCAATTACTTTGACGTTAGAACCACCCGCAAAGTGTATCGGGGGCTCGACAACTACACGGCTGTGCGGTTGCGCCGGTGGTTGCGCTTCAAGCACAAGTCTGGCGACGCAAGGGCGGAGCCTATCCACTCCCGCACCTTTATGAGCAGTTCGGGCTCGTACGCCTGACCCAGCTTGGTCGCGGCCCGTCGTGGGTGAAGGCGTGACGTCTTGTCCGAGAGCCGGATGCGGTAAATCCGCCTGTCCGGTTCGGTGAGCGGGATGTGGAACCGGAGCCACGGCCGAACCAGTGAGGCACCGCCAGACGAAAGGGGCGGCTACAGATATGCTCGACCTACCGCCACCGCGCCACATCTCGAGCGCCGGCTTTGGGTTCAGTAAGCCGACCTTCGTCGGAACGCTTGGCAACGGGCAAGAAGCGTAAAGTCGACACCGACGCCATCGCCTCGAATACGCCGTCGCGTCGGACAAGCGCGTGGAATAGCGCGGCCGCAACAATGCAACAGGATCAAGCCGAAGAACGCGAAAGCAAGGTAGAAATGCGCGTTCCAGAGCAGGGTATCCAGGCTGTCGCTCAGCGGGAGGATCGCCGGAAGGTGCACGCCACCGAACAGCACGACCGGATAGGCGGCCGCCGACAGCATCCCCCAGCCGAGCAGCGGCATGGCCATCCTCGCGTAATGCGACAGATGGGCCGCGAGCTTCATCGGCTCGGGCAGGCCGGCCGGCAACGGCGGTGTCCCGTAGCGTACGCGCACCGCCAGGCGGACCAGGCGTGGTTGCGGCGATGGCCGAGCGCCGCGCCGGTCGGCGGCGCCAGCGCATTCACGATCTTCTTTGGCGTAAGGCGCTGCGGCGAGAACCATCCCGCCGTGTAGGCAAAGGCAGCGGCACCGCCGGCGAGGACAACGGCAATCAGCACCAGCGATCCAAACACGGAACGGGGCTGCGGCATTCGAACCTCACTTTTATGGTCGACGAGCCTGCGACCAATTTACCATCCCCGCGTTATGACCAGTCTGCCGAAGATCTGTGTTCAACCACATCTTTGAACTAAGGGTTGATCCATCCCTCATCCGTATCCGGCCGCTTGCCGGCCTTGGGTCGGGCTCGGTAGGCGGGCATGCCCTGACTGAAGGTCAGGAGAGGCTTCCTGACCCAATGTTTTGCGGTAGCCCGAATCAGGTTGTCGACCAGATGGAGGAATGGTTTACCGCGCCTGCGACGGCTTCGTGCTGGGGGCAACCAGCATGCCGGGAACGAATCATGACTTAGTGCGGCTGCTGGTGCCGGAGCTCCAGCGCCGTGGTTTATTCCAGAACGAATATGCCGGCCCGACTCTGCGCGACAATCTGGGCTTGGCGATGCCCCGCTCCGCCGATTGGCACGCGGCGCGGCGGCGGGCTGCAGAGTAAGACGCTCGGGTCGCTAACGCCTCAGCCCGGGACCTCCAGGCTGAGCAGCGGTGCGTATTGCTGCCCCCCGTAGACGTCGCTGTCGAGTTTGGAGCCCGAGCTTTGCGAGCGGGGGAAGCTCACCTTGATCGCCTGCGCCATGTCATGGTTGACGACGATGATCTCGTTCGGGCTGCGGTTGTAGAGCCGGGCGATGGCGGCGCGGTTGACGATTGCGGCATCACGCGCGCGGCGATTGGCGTCTGCATCGTCAAACATGATGTCGATGGTCAACCAGAACGGGCCGGCGTTCTTCGAGCGCACCAGTTTTGCCAGGTCGCCTAATGTCGCCATCGTCAGATCTCCGCGTATTCGGTACGGAACAGCGAGGTCGGGCTGTCCGGCACGAGCACATGGTTGAGGTGGAACTCGCAGACCGGGCCGCGGTCGATCTCGGGCGGCGAGTAGGGGAAGGCGAGCCCCGAAATCAGCCCGTTCCATTTCGGGATCGGGTTGTGCACGGCCATATGCGACAAGCTGGTCGCAATCGACCGCGACAGCTCCTGCGAGTCGCTGATGACGTCCCACAGGATGAAGGCCTCGTGGCCGCCGACCTTGCCGCGCAGCGGCTCCAAGGCGCCCATGACCCCGTCGCGGCCATAGACCCGCGTGACGATCTCGTAGGGTCGGTTGCCGACCGTATTGCGGATGCGCGTCTTGATGCTTTCGTCGAGTTGCGCGAGCCAGCTGTCGATCTCCGCCAGGATGTACGGGTCGCGAACCCCACCCATCAGAATCGTCGAGTAGCCGACCCGGCGCACGCCCTCCAGCTTGATCGTGTATTCCGGGTCATGCACGAACTCCGAGCCGGAGACCCGCACTGCACGGTCGGATATCGCTTCATAGCGTGCGTTGTTGGTGCGCAAGGTGCCGGATGGCTCTTTCAGCTCGAACGGATCGGCATTTTCGTAGAGCGTGTGCGAGGCGACGCTTTGCGGCGTGCACCGGTAATCGTCGCGTAGCGGAAAGACCTCAAAATTATCTTCGTGCAGCACCGCCATCATGCTGTCGGGCGTGGTCCGCACGGTGACGGCCGCGGCACCGCACTCGAGAATTTTCGCCATGTGCCAGACTACGGCCGGCTTGTAGCCCTCCAGCAGCGGCATCGCCGAGAAGATCGAGGTGTCGCTGCTGCGCCCGGCGACGACGATCTGCGCTCCCGCTTTCAGCGCCTCCTGGATTGGCTCGACCCCCATCATCCCGACGATGTGGGTGGCCGCATCGATGTCGGCGTCGGTCAGCGGCGCCGAGGGCGGCAGGGCGCGCGCACGCCCATCGCGCAGATGCCGGCGGACGATATCCCGCGACAATTCCGAATGAATGACAGCGATTTTGAAGTGCAGGCTCTGCTCGTGGGCGATCTCCCGCACGATGCCGACCATCCAGGCGAGCCCCTCATCCGAACCCGAGGTGCCGGACGAGCCGATGATCAGTGGGATGCCCGCCTTCACCGCGCGGGTCATCATGATCTCGGTGTCGCGCTTGACCGCTGCCGCGGAGAACATGCAGGTACCGGTGGCCAGCGGACCGGGGCCGGGATCGGTGCTGCCGGCATCGCAGCCGATCATCCGGGCGGCGAGCGAAATCGCCTTGTCGAGCGATTCGGCGCGAAACCCCGAACCCAGCATGCCCGTCGCCGAAACCAGCGGAAACGATGCATCGCCACGTCCTCGATCGCTGTCGCCGGCGAAGGATATCGCCTGGCGCATAGTCCGGAAACCCAGGGATACGGGTTTGCCTCTTTCCTCAGGTCTTGCCTTCGGCCGCCGGTGCGGGCGGAATGCGGCTGCTGAAACCTTTGGCATTGGGAATGGCGCGATGACGATTGAAAGGCAACCGTTGCGCAGCTTCCTGTTCGCGCCGGGAAACCATGCGCGGCGGGTCGAGAAAGCGCTGTCGCTCGATGCCGACGCGGTGATCCTCGATCTCGAAGACGCGGTTACCACCGCGGAGAAGCCGGCGACCCGCGAGGCGGTCGCCGCGGCCCTCGGGCGGCCGCGGCGGGGATGGCTCTATGTCCGTGTCAATGCCGCCGACACCGATTTCTGCTACGGCGACCTCCTTGCGATCGTCAGGCGCGGACTCGACGGCATCATTCTGCCGAAGGTCGAAAGCCCCGCCGCGCTCGCAACGGTCGACTGGCTGCTTCTTTAGGCGGGCATCGGTTGTCAACTCCGTTCTACGAGGCCGTCGGCTTGGGAGCGCCTGGAAGGGTTCAGGCTTCTTTACGTGCTCGGCGCCCGCTGGCGTCGGCGGACAGGATGGGTTAGAAGGATCGAACGGCCTAGCTTTGCCACGCGATCAGGCTGCAGATAGCCGGGCTGTCGCAACCAACGATGCGGGCTCGTCCGACCCTCGCACCCATCCGGGCGCTCCTTTCCGCCGCAACCGCGGAAGCGGTGAAACGGTTGCCGTTCGGTGCTGGCTAGCGTGCTATTGCCGTGGCCGACGGCTGCTGCGGCAACCGCGGACCAGCGGAAAATCGGTGCCGTCGACCCCACATGCGGTGCATGACCACCGCAAGCCGGCGTGCGAGAGCAACCTTGGCGACCTTCACGCTTGCCCTTTTCGCGATCCGCATGGCCCAGGACCTCGACGTTGACCAACGGCCATGATGCATTAGGACGTTTGCCGCTTGATAAAGTGCGGTGCGTACCATCGCGTCTTCGCAGCGGCTGATGTGGCCATTGTAATCAGTCTGCCCGGAGCTGTAGCGCCTAGGGTCAGACCGAAGTGCGCTCCGACATCTCGCGATCGCGAGAGCCGCTCAGGCGCGTCGATGCCGGTTCGGTAAGTAAGAGCCACGACGGTGCCGACGCCGGGAACGGTTATTAGCCGGTGGCAGACGGGGTCCTGCCGTGACAACTGACGACACAGGCGATCGAGCCGCTCAAACTCCGTGATCAGCGCTCGACGGACGCGCAGCATCGGCTCGGTGATCGCGAGCAGGCTGCGGTCTTCCACAAGCAGTCGAGCACGCGCGCTTCGAATGTCCGCCGGGTTATCTTGCCGACCCGCAGCCCAAATACCTTTAGCGAGCCGCGAACCGAATTTTCGAGATCCAAGGCCTTGGTCAGAAGCTGCTGGCGTTTGACCAGCAGCATGCGTATCCGCTGCGCCTTTTCGCTCTTAACGTGGACTTGCCGGAACCAACCCAGCCGGACAAGCTGTGCAATGGCACGCGCATCATTGCGATCAGTCTTGTTTCGCATGGCGCTCAGTCCCGCTTTGACATGGCGGCACTCGAGGCAGATCGCCGGATAGCCGATGCAGCGCAGTTCGCTGTAAAGCCAGGATGAGGTCGGTCCCGCTTCAAGTCCAATCCGTTTGAGCGGGCAGCCGAAGTGCTTCAAAACTGCAATGATCGCCGTCGGCTCCGCCTCGATCTTTTTCTCCAGAAGGATGTCGCCGGCGGCGTCGCCGTCGATGCCAGCTTGATCCAAGCCGACGCCAGTGACCACAACCGCGTCGCAGGTGCCGCGGGTCTGCCACCGGAGGCGGCGGGTCGCGCCGTGGAGGAATATCTCGCCGTCCTTGACGACGCGGCGTTCGGTGCAGCAAGCGAGGTGACGCCCAAATTCATCGCACCAGCCGATCCGGCAACACGGTGGACAGCGGCGCACCGCGGACCGGCCTTCTTCGCCTATTCGGCCAACGACCTCGTCGATGCCGAGAATGCGATCATTGTTGATGTCGAGGCGACGACGGCGATCCGCCAAGCCGAAATCTTGGCGGCAACGCGCATGGTCGAGCGTTCGCTGGAACGCTTCGAACTCTACCCCGAGCGCCTGATCGGCGATACCGCCTATGGCTCGGCTGAGATGCTGGACTGGCTCGTGCACGATCGCGGGATCGAGCCGCGCATCCCGGTGTTCGACAAATCCCAGCGCACCGACGGCACCTTCTCGCGCGACGACTTCACCTACGATCACGCTACTGACACCTACCGCTGCCCAGCGGGCAAAACCCTCCAGCATTATCGACGGCGCTTCGCAATACCGCGGACCGGCGTAATGAAGGACAACTCGATGCACTACCGGGCCAGCAAGCGCGATTGCGGGGCGTGGGCCCTCAGGCCGCGCTGTTGCCCGAGGACATCGGCGCGCAAGATCTCGCGCTCAATCTACGAAGGGGCCCGCGACTTGGCCCGCGCGATCGCCAAGACCGAGGCCTATGGGACCTCGCGGCGCCAGCGCAAAAAGGTCGAGATGCTGTTCGCACACCTCAAGCGCATTCTGAAGCTCCACCGGCTCCGATTACACGGTCCCAATGGGGCGCGCGACGAATTCCACCTCGCAGCCACCGCCCAGAACCTTCGGAAGCTCGCCACGCTGGTTCCGGCAGCCCCGCCGATACCGGCTTGAGAGGGCACCACCCCTCACCAACTCCGCTCGCACCTCCCAGCATGCACTACCCGAGAAATTCAAAAACTTCCTTTTTCAACATTGGGTAATGGGCGGCAGCTCTTCCTGGGGGCCGATAGGATCGGCTGGATCATAGGAAGATGAGACCACAGATGGAGTATTTTGCCGGGCTGGACGTCTCGATGGCGGAGACGCACGTGTGTGTCATGAACCGAGACGGTGCCGTCATACATGAGATGAAGGTGCCGTCGACGGCTGCCGGTATCGCGGCGGCTCTCGCGCAAGCCCCGGCGTGCAGGCGCATTGTGCTCGAGACCGGTCGCATGGCGCCAATGCTCTACCATGGCTTGAGCCGGCTTAGATTACCCGTCGTCTGCATCGAGAGCCGGCAGGCCTATCAGGCACTGAAGTCGTTGGCGACGCACAAGACTGACCGCAACGATGCCCGCGGCCTGGCGCATCTCGCCCGCACGGGTTTCTTCAAGCCCGTTCATGTGAAGTCGCTGCCGGCCCACGCGGTACGATCGCTGATCATCGCCCGTAAGAAGCTGGTCGGCCAGCGGGTCACCTTGGAGAACCAGATCCGCGGCCTCGCCGTGATCTTTGGGGTCCGACTGCCGCGTGCACTCAGCCCCGCTTTCATCAGGCAGCCACTCCGGGCGAGCGAGGGGATCCCCGGCCTGTCCGCCGCCATGCGCGGCCTGGCTGCGGCGCGGGCCGCCGTGCTTGGCGCCATCGTGGCAATTGACGCGGACATCAGGCGGATGGTCAGGGCATCCGCGGATTGCCGCCGGCTGATGAGCATTCCCGGGGTCGGCCAACTTACCGCTCTCGCCTTCACAGCGGCTATTGACGATCCTGAGCGCTTCCGACGGTCTCGCGAGATTGGCGCCTATTTCGGCTTGATGCCGCGGCGCTATCAGTCGGGCGAGGTCGATTACACCGGCAGCATCTCGAAGTGCGGCGATCGTCGGGTGCGCACCCTCTTGTACGAGGCCGCAAACGTCATGCTGACACGCTACAGAGAGACGCTGAAACTCAAAGACTGGGCCCTCGCGATCGCCAAACGATCGACGATGCGCAAGGCGCGGATCGCGCTCGCCCGTCGTCTGGCCATCATCATGTCATCATGCACGCCATGTTGCGCCACGGCACCGAGTTCAAACCGGCGTAACCAGCAGCATCAACCGGACAGGAGGTCGAACCAAGCTCCCGAGCGGAGCGACGCCCGAGGGAGGGAGCAGATGACGGCGCCGATACTGTAGCATGCGGTCAGTTGTTTGCCCGACTGCGATTTCAACCGAGCCGCTCCGCACCCAGCTGACCCCATCAAGTGCCACAATGAGCACGCAGAGAACGCAGACACCCGAGAGCGTCGATATCGCTCATCACCGAGCCGTCGCCCTTGACCCATTAGAGAACGGTATCGTGAGAAAGCGGACCCTCGCCGACAAATTGTCTCGTCACGTGGTGCTGATGCTGGAGCCGAAGCGGACGCCGCCCGTCAGTGTGCCGATGGAATGGGCGCGCGCGTTCGAATTCGAATTCGGGAGACTGCTCGGCCCATTTGTGACAAAAATGGGGCGGGCGCGTTGGGGAGGAACGTGATGGCGAAGGTTTCCTTACAGATCCGTCAGCAGCCAAAATCAGAAATGGGAATTCTCAAGATCGGGGTGTAACGCCGGCCGGTAGCCGGCGCCGATTGCGAGCATGTCGACGGTGGGGTCAGCAACCCATCGGCGTGAGGGATTTGTCGCGCCGCTTGATAGCCTTGCTCGGTCCAGCGGAACGGCCGACCGTGCGCGATGGTGTAGGCGGCGATCACAGCGCCATCCGGCAGCTCGCCGACAGGACCAGGTATGGGATGGATTCGTTTGAGGCCTCGGTCCAGCCGCTCTTGGTGCAGTACCGCATCCATCTCCGGTGCCAGAGGCGCCTTCCCTCCTCTCGCGTTTTCCCAGGCGGCACGAAATGCCTCGGCGTCCCTGCGGCGACACAAGAAGCACGGGCGGTGACCGGCGGCGAGCGCCACCGCTTCGTCGAGAAAGAATAGCTCGGTCCAGCTGCGGCATCACCTTCCGGTGCCTCCCCTTGTAGTCGAGGAGACAAACAAGCCACGCCTTGGTGGTCCAGCGCCTCCCGAGCAGCGTTTTGGTCGCCGGGTCGTGGATGATCCCGCGGTTGCCGATGAAAAGGCCTCGCTGCGCGATCGCGACGACATCGCCAAATGGGGTCACACGATTCTGCAAGGGGCTCTGGGCGCCGCTCATTGGCCTCTAGTCAATGTCTTGAGGGCTGCAGCGCACGTCGATTGCCAGCTTTTGCTTGTAGTGCCTGATCTCGTCTTCGGCGATATGCCGCGCGACCGTTGCCAGCACCGACCGGCCTCGGTCTGAAGGCGCAAAAGCTCGGGAAGAGGAAGCTAAGCTGGCAGAGAGAGCGAGAAAGCCGCAGCTTACGCGGCGGCCACCTCGACCATCGCTTCGTATGCGGCCTGGCCGACCGTGAAGTGGAAGAGGCCGAGTGCCGCTTCCGGCAGGGCGGGCGCGCCCGAGGTGACCCGGTTGAGGCCGACGCAGCCGTCGCGCATCCACACGACGCCGTCGGGGATGTGGCCGGTGACATGCGCCTTGGCGGCGAATTCGCCGCGCCCATTGAACACGCGAATGGCGTCGCCGTCGGCCAGCCTTCGCTTCGCCGCATCGCCAGGCGACAGCCACAACTGCGGGCCGGGATCGCGCTCGGCGAGCAACGGCAAAGCCTGGCCATGGTCGTAGAAGGCGTGAAACTGGGTCAGGCTGCGCCCCTGGCACAACGCCAGCGGATACGCCGCCGTTGCAGCCGGCGCCTCGTGCACGGGCAGGGGCGGCAGCCCAGCCGCCGCGGCGCGCGCGGAATAGAACTCGATCTTGCCCGACGGGGTGTGGAAGCGATGATCGGGATAGGCGACATGCGAGATGTTGAGCGCCATCCTGCCGGCGTTGCCGCGCAGCGCGGCGATTGTCGCCCCGCCGGCCGCCGGGTGGTCGAGCAATGCGTCGAGCAGCTCCTCCTGCGACGCCCACGGGTAGAAGTCCTGCACCCCGAGCCGGCCCGCGAGGCCCTTCAGCACCTCCTGCGTCGGGCGCGCCTCGCCGTCGGGCGGCAGAATCCGGTCCGTCAGATAAAGATGCGTGTGGGTCGCCTTGCAGCCGATGTCCTCGAGCCAGGCCGTGCCGGGCAGCACGACATCGGCGTAGCGGCGCGTCGTTTCGTTCATGAACAGCTCGTGGCAGACGACGAGGTCTAGCTTGTCGAGCGCGGCGCTAAGGCGCCCGGCATCGGCGTAGGACGAGGTCATGTTGGTGCCGAATAGCAGCAGCACCCGTACTTGGCCGTCTGCCAGCGCGGCGGTGATCTCTGACATCTGGTTGGGCACGTAGCGGCCGGGCGGGCGCCGCTCCGCCGCTGCGATCGTCGCGAAGCCGCCGCCATGCGCCAGCGCGGCGTGGCGCGAGCCCAGCCCGCCGCCGGCGGTGCCGTAGCTGCCGGCGAGCGCCGGCAGGCACGAGACGGCGCGCGCCGCATGCCAGCTGTTGCCGCCTTTGTGGATCGAGCTGCCGCCCAGCACTATCATCGCCGGCTTAGTGGTGGCATAGGCGCGGGCGAAGGCGGCGATCCGCTCGGCCGCGATGCCGGTCTCTCTGGCCGCCCATTCGGGGGTGAATTGGGGGACATGCCCGGCGAGTTCGTTGAAGCCCAGGGTGTGCGCGGCGACGAACTCGGCGTCGTAGAGCCCTTCGCCGATGATCATCTGCATCATGGCGAGGGCCAGCGCCGCGTCCGCGCCGGGGCGGATCAGCATGACTTCGTCCGATTGGGCCGCGGCCTCGGTGCCGCGGACGTCGATTGTCACGATCCTGGCACCGCGCTTTTTCGCCGCCAGCACATGCCGCGCGGTGTTGGGCTGGCTCGCCAGGTTGGCGCCCCACAGCACGATCAACTGCGAATTCGCCCCCATGTCCTCCTTGGTGTTGATCTCCAAGGCGCCGGTGAGGCCGAGACCGAACCCGCCGAGGCCCCAGCAGATCATCGCCGGGCTCCAATATTGGCAGCCGTAGAGATTGGCGAAGCGGGTCAGCATCTGCGCGCCGCTCGACAGCCCGTAATTGTTCGCGAGGTTGCCGTGCCCGCTCCACAGAGCGGTGGCCTCGCGCCCGGCCTTTCTGATCCGCGCTGCGATCAAATCGAGCGCCTCGTCCCAGCCGGCTTCGCGCCACGCGTCGTCGCTGCGCCGGTCGCGGATGAGCGGCTTCAGCAGCCGCTTCGGATTGCCGATGATCTGGCGCGACGCCTGCCCGCGCACGCACAGGAAGCCCTGACTGTCGGGATTGTCCTTGTCGCCGCGCACGCCGACAACCTCGCCGTCCTGCACGTCGACCAGCATGCCGCACAGGGTCGGGTGGCAGTTCATCGGGCACATCGTCGCGAAGGTTTGGACCGCTCCCGCCATGTCGCCGCCTCCTTTTCCTCGCGCTGCGCATGCCGCGGATGCCGCGTACACCGGAGCGCGATCCTCTGCACAACCGAATACCATATACTCAAACAGTTGGGGGTCCGATGTACCAAGGTTGCGGCGCGGCGGTGGAAACCCGCTGCTCAGGAAAGTCAGAAAAGCGCCAGCCGCCCAGAAGCGCTGCCGGTTAAGTTCGGCGGCATGAAACGTCGGCTAACGGCGCCGAGCTACGACGTAGCTGCAGGGCAACTATGCTGGCAGTTGCCCCCACAGCAGTCATTCTCATCAGGGGACAGACTACCGCGCAGCCATAACAGGCACCAAATTCAGGGTGCGTTTATGTATGGACTTCGGGTAATCGCGGATCGACACGCGAGCCGTCGATAGTGCCGCGATCCGGCATGTTCGCCCGGTGGCTTGCACCATCGGAGGTTTCGATGCCGCACTATGTTGGGCTGGACGTGTCGCAGAAGACGACGGCGATCTGCGTTATGGTGGACGAACAAGGTCGGCGGCTGTGGCGAGGCGTCTGCGCCGCTGATGCTGAAGTAATTTCCGCGCGCTTTGGAGCACGCTGGTGTCGACGTCAGGGTGGGCGTCCAGACCGGCTCGATGACGTCCTGGCTCGTTTACGGCCTGCGCAGCGCTGGTCTTGATGTGCCGGTGTCTCGACGCCAGGATAAGACCTATCCTGCAACCGCGCACCTGCCCTGCCGAGCCGCTGGGGGCATCTCCTCGCGCGGCCTGCGCTCCCGCTGTCACGAGGGAAAGCTTTTCCGCGGAGGTCAAAAGCGAGAGGATGGCCATCACGGACGCGGGAAATCCAGGCAATATAGGCAAAACCTAGGAACCTCCCCATGGTGCAATCCATTCAGCCAGGCCGGTTTGGTCATAGCGGCAAACCTGACGATGGGTGGCTCGCAAAACAGGACAAGGAGCCGATCCTCGAACCAGAACTGCCGATCATCGATACGCATCATCATCTGTGGGACCGCGGCGGCTGGACCTATTTGCTGCCGGAACTGCTCGCCGATCTCAACACCGGCCACAACATCGTTGCCACCGTCTTCGAGGAGTGCCGCTCGATGTACCGCGCCAACGGGCCGGTCGAGATGCGCCCAGTCGGTGAGGTCGAGTTCGTCGCCGGTATCGCCGCGATGAGCGCAAGTGGCGGTTACGGCCCGATCAAGGTGGCGCAACGCATTATCGGCTACGCCGATCTCGCCCTCGGTGATCGGGTTGAGCCGGTGCTCGAGGAACTAATCCGCGCCGGCAACGGCCGGCTTTCGGGCATACGCTACTCGGTCGGCTACGATCCCGACCCGACCATCGGCAACAGCCGGCCGGAACTCGGCGCCCCATATGTACGCCCGACTCGAAATCCGTGCCGGGGTGGCGCGGCTCGCCGCGCGCGGGCTGGCGCTCGATGCCTGGTGCTATCATCCGCAACTCGCCGATGTGGTCGCGCTGGCGCGGGCGGTACCACAGGCGACGATCGTGATGTGCCACGTCGGCGGCGTGCTTGGCTACGGCGCCTATGCCGGCAAAAAAGATGAGGTTCACGCCGCGTGGCGGGCCAACATGGCGGAGTTGGCTAAGTGTCCGAACGTCTCCGTCAAACTCGGCGGCATGCTGAACCGCGGCGCGGCGCTCAATTTCCGCGAACTTCCGGCGCCACCGAATTCTGCAACCTGGTGCGCGGCCTGGCGCCCCTATGTCGAACCCTGTATCGAGTTGTTCGGTGCCGAACGCTGCAATTTCGAGAGCAACTTCCCGGTGGACAAGATGGGGACCGGCTATGCGACGCTGTGGAACGCGTTCAAGCGCATTACCGCCGGATGTTCGGCGAGCGAGAAATCGGCCCTTTTCAGCGGCACCGCGAAGCGGCTCTACCAGCTCAACTGAGGCGGGGAGAATTGACAAACTGTATTATTCGGGCCCTGCTAATTCTTTGATCTGTCCGTTCCGCTGAGAGTTCTCGGGCGACGGCGAGAAACATCCGGACATTGCCCCAATCCATCGCCCCGCGGCTCAATTCTTGCCGAATGGGGCGCCGGCTCATGCGGGGGCGTCTCGCTCCGCGACCGAAAATCCACCGAGAGCTGTCATTGCACGCATCCCTTTATGCCGCCGGTTCATTCGAAACACGATCCGATGTCACGAAAACGTTCCGCTGCTCATCAAAATCGGGGATCACTGAAATCCAATTGTTTCGCTTACCGTGGGAGGGAGTGGACATAGTCAAGGAGCAAGGCATGGCAAACGGAACCCTCAGCGTCGTCGATCTCAACGCGGAACTCGCCAAAAGCTGATGATGTTCTGGCAAACCCCCAATTCGACAGCGGCGGATCGCAAGGGCAGCGTCGCGCAACTGGCTTCGTACCGCGATTGCCTCCTTCTGGCTATCAAAGCCGCGGGGAAGGATCATTGGGAGCGCCATTTGACCGGCGACGAACTGGTTCAGGTTCTCGACGGTGCCGCGACCTTGGAAATCGCGTGCGCCGCCGGGCCCGCCCCGATCGTTCGCCCTTGGCGCCGGCACGATCGCGGTCGTCCCACGAAGTTCGTCGTAGGGCTTTACGCAACTAGTCGCAACGCCCTTTCCCGTCGAGACTATCGAGCTCGATATCGATGATCCTCGAACGGCCGAGCGGCAGCCGGAGACAGAAACGGAGAGCGGCCCGCCCCCATCCCGCACGTTCGCCACGGTTGTGTAGGACGCCCGGTCAGTGCCACTTGGCGAGGCACCTGGGGGCAGCTTGGAACATCGAGACCGCGGAGCGTTCGGCATCACCGAAGGGTGAAGGACTGCGTGACTGGGTATTTGTGATATCATATTTATATCGCAAACTTGTGGAAGGAGGCCCCGTCATGTCGGCCACGATCATTTCAGCCCCGCCAGCCCGCAGCGCGTTTGTCGACAGGGAGCTCCATGCCGGCAATGGGTATGTGATGCTGGGGATTGGGTTAGGCTTGATCGCCGTTTCTTGTTGGCTGGCCTACACCGGATTCGTCGTAGGCCACTCGCTCGTTCGAGCCTGGATCGCTCTGCCGGCGATTATCGTCGCCATCGCCGTCCTAAAGGGGCTCGTTGTGCTTCAGCCTAACGAGAGCCTTGTCTGTCTATTCTTCGGAAGCTACGTCGGCACTGAACACTGGCCGGGTTTTTGGTGGATCAATCCTTTCAATTCCAGGCGGAAAATCTCGCGCCGTCTGGAGACATTGGAAAGTGGCCCGCTTAGGTCAATGATGCTGTCGGCAATCCGATTGATATTGGTGCGGTAATCGTCTGGCGTGTGGAGGATGCCGCAAAGGCGCTTCTGGAGGTTGGCTCCTACGCCAACTACGTGAAGGCGCAGAGCGAAACCGCCCTGCGGCGGATGGCGAGCGTGCACCCTTACGATTTGGTCGAGGCCGAGGAAGCCGTTAGGCAAGGCGAACGACCGACAAGTGGAACAGAGAAACCGAACCACGATCATACACCGGTGTCGACGGTCAGTTTGCGCGACGGTGGCGATGCAGTCATTGAAGCCTTGCTGCACGAGATCCGGACACGCATGGAGCCGATCGGCGTCTCAGTGCTTGAAGCACGCATCTCCCACCTCGCCTACTCGTCGGAAATCGCCGGCGCTATGCTTCGCAAGCAGGCGGCCAGCGCAGTGGTTGCCGCCCGACGCATGGTCGTGAAAGGCGCCGTGAGCATCGTAGAAGACGGTCTTAGCGAGCTCGACAAGAAAAAACTCGCTGACGCCCTCGATCCGGAACGTAAAGCTGCCATGATCTCCAAATGCCCTCGTGCGCCAGCCGGCGCCAGGTATAGATCTGTTGCGACCGAAGCGCCGCGCAACCGCCGAGACATTGGCGCCGGCCGCCAACGTTTCCGCCACGATCGGGCCTTGTCCTCCACCACGCCCGCCGGTGATCACCTTGAACCGGCGGACACCGACAACCTCGTTATTAGGTTCGCATGTGGGATCGAAACCAGGCAAAACCGATCTCCCAGTGACTGGGGTCATCTCACCTCAGCCTGCGCCGCGAAACGTGCGGTCAGAACACCGCTTACGTTCGAGAGTTTTAGTCGTGAAGTGCACCTGCTTGCCTAGGCGAAGGCAAAGCGACCGGGCCGCGCCGATTGACGACCGTTCCCGGCGCCGCACCGTCCGAGGAGATCGGCTTAGATCTAACGTTGCCTCACCGTCTCCCCCATCCGCGTAACAATCTCCCTCAGTATCGCCGCCGGCGTCGCAAAATTCAGCCGCGCGAACCCCGCGTAATCCGCACCAAACGTCTCGCCAAAATTCAGCCCGACCCTGGCCTCATCGAGAAAGAACTGCCCGGCCGGGCACGGCAATTCCAGCGCCCGGCAATCGAGCCAGGCCAGATACGTCGCCTCCGGCACCCGCATGGTTACGCCCGGAAGCTCGGCGGCGAGCGTCGCCGCCAACCAATCGCAATTCGCCCGCAATTGCGCGAGAATCTCGTCCAGCCACGGCTGGCCGTCATCCCACGCCGCGACCGTGGCATCAACTCCGGTCACCCCCGGCGAGCCAAGCAACCGCGACGGGATGCGCTTCTCAAACCGCTCCTTCAGCGCGGGCGCGCCAAAATGCATGACGGCACAGCGCAGAGCGGGGATGTTGAAACTCTTGGTCGCCGAGGTGATGGTGACAGTGCGCGCCGCGATCTCCGAATGCAGCGATGCGAGCGGAATATGCGTGTTGCCAGGATAGACGATGTCTGCGTGGATCTCGTCGGACACCACCACCAGATCATGCCGGATCGCGAAGTTCGCCACCTCCTCCAGTTCCGCCCGGCTGAAGGCGCGCCCGGTGGGGTTCTGCGGATGGCAGAATATCAGCATGCGCAGGCGCGTATCATGGGCTGCCTCGTAGGCGTCCAAGTCTAGCACCCACCGCGTGCCGTCATCGCGCATCGGGTTGGTGATCAGGCGGCGGCCCGTATCCTCGACGGCGCGCATGAAGGGCGGATAGGAGGGAAGCTGCAACAGGATCGCGTCGCCCGGTTCGCTGAACGCCATGACCGAGGAGAAGCTGGCCTGCACCAGATCGCCGATCGCGATCGTGTCGGCGGGATCGGTGTGCCAGCCGAAGCGCCGCTCCATGCGGCGGACGAAGGCCGCGGCCAGCACGCCGTCGCGCGCGGCATAGCCGTATTCCTGGTCTCGCGTCAGGCGCGCCAGCGCGGCGGTGATCGAAGGCGCGACGCCGAAGTCCATGTCCGCGACCCACGCGGGCAGCACGTCGGGCGGAAATTTATGCCACTTGTTGGTGCGCCGCGCCCGCAACCTGGCGATATCGAAGTCGGTTGCTCCGGTCATTGTCATGCGTCTTCTCTCCACTGTCACGCGCGGCCCCCGGGGCGGCGAGGATCGGCGGACTTATCCCCCGGCGACGACGCCTACACCACATCAGATATTCGAATTGTAGAAGACCGTACTCTCACCCCGACACGAGCGCGTCAGAGAGCAAATTAGCGCAGGTTAATCCTTCCCGCCTCGCTTGACCCTTATGGACTGGCAGGCGCATTCAGAGGGTCGTGCTTGAGGACGGTCGCAGCACGTGTGAACGAGACCGCATAGTCTTTCAATGAGACCATCTTACTCGGCCGCCATTTCCGCTAGCTCGGCCAGACGTAGGAACTGGCTCTCCATTCGTGCCCATCGAGCTTTCAACCGCCCGAAGTCCACCCCAGTGCTTGAAGAAGAACGCCACGCCGTTCGTCAGGCACTGGTCGCGCACTTCGCGCACCAAGGCCTTTCCATGGACGCGCGCCCGCCCGCCGCCCGACCCCGACGACAGTGACATTTCTAAATGGCACAGACGGTGACATCTCTATTCGGTGGACACAGCCGGCCATCCTAGCACCGCAGCCGGCTTGATCGGGTTATATTTGTTGTCGGGTTCGGGTAATCGAAGACTGCCGGTAATGCGTTGCCGGCAAAGGGAGCTCCCGCATGACGTTGCCGATACGCCAGGAAATAATCGCGCTATGGCGCAGACGGCGCCGGCTGATCGCCAAATCCTGGGCGCTTTCGCGTCTTTACTATCCGTTGCACGGTGCTCGCTTGTCCGGTCGGCCAAGCGATCAGATCTGGTATTTCGCTTACGGCGCCAACATGCATGAGGCCACCTTTCGGATCCGGCGGGGTATCCAGTCATTCGAGTGCCGGCCCGGCCGGATCAAGGGGTATCGGCTCCGCTTCAACCTGGAAGGCCGGCCCAAGGGGAGGGCGGCGCCGGCGAATTTGTGCGTCGAACCGGGCGCCGAGGTGTGGGGCGTGCTCTATCGCATTACCCAACGCGATTTGATCCGTTTGGACTCGACCGAAGGAGTACCCGGACGGGGCTATCGCCATGCGGCGGTCGAGGCCGAAGACGCTGCCGGCCGGCCGCTCCAGGCTATCGCCTACATCGCTCGAGGGAAGGATATCGACGGCAAACCATCGCTGCGCTACATCAGACTGCTGCGCGAGGGTGCGCGAGCCCACGGCCTGCCCGCGCATTACCTCCGCTTTTTGGATGACGTCGACCACACCCGATAGACGTCGGGGTGAAGCACTGCCACAATCCTATGAGGGGAGAGAGATCGAATGGTCCGGTTCGCAATTCGGTTTCAACCCGCATGCGAGCGCGAGATGGTATAATGGGCCATGTGCGGACGTTTCTACTTCACGGCCACAGCGGCTGAAATCAGGAAGGCGCTCCGGGTCGATGCCGTGCCCGAGCTCGTGCCCCGCTATAACATCGCTCCGGAGCAGCTCTCCCCGATTGTGATTGCTGTCGACAAGGGCAGGAGCATTCATATGGCCCGATGGGGCTTGGTGCCCTCCTGGTCGCGCGACTTATCGCTCGGCGCCGGAATGATCAATGCGCCCGCCGAAACGCTCGATGAGAAGCCGGCATACCGGAAAGCCTTCGAAACACAACGGTGTCTCGTGCCGGCCAACGGTTTTTATGAATGGCAGACAAAAGGCGCCAATAAACACCCCTTCAAAATGGCGCTTAGGAGCGGAGCCCTGTTCGCATTCGCGGGCCTATGGGAGAAGTGGGCGCCGGAGAGCGGCGAACCGGTCGAGACGTTCGCGATCATCACGACGCAGGCGAACAAACTAGTCAGTGAGGTGCACGATCGCATGCCGGTGATCATTGCACCTGGGGACTATCAACGCTGGCTTACAGCGCCTCCGAATACGGCAAGGCGGCTGCTCGTCCCCTATACCGGCGGGATGACGATCGCCCCGGTCAGCGATCGGGTGATCAATGTAAAAAATGATGATGTAGATTTACTGAGGAGGGCGTGACGCGGTAGCGCGGACAGGACCTCCACGCGCCGGGTAGCGGCACGCCGCGCGCTTGACGCCCGCCCAATGAAAGTACCAAAGTCGCCGCTGACGTAAATCTCGACCGCAAGTTTGACCTCAGATCGGAAGGCCCGCACTCGTGAGCATCGGAACCCTGCCGCTGTCCCGCTTTACCGTCCTCGACCTCACTCACGCCCGCGCCGGGCCAACTGCGGTCCGCCAACTCGCCGATTGGGGCGCCAATGTCATCAAGATCGAGCAGCGCGGCGATGACGGCCGCGACGTGACCGGCTCGCGGCGCGAAGGGTTCGATTTCCAGAATCTCCATCGCAACAAGCGCAGCCTCACCCTCAACCTGAAAACCGAGGACGGGCTCGCGATCTTCATGAAGCTGGCCGAGAAGGCCGATGTCGTCGTCGAGAATTTCCGCTCGACGGTCAAGCACCGGCTCGGCGTCGACTACGAATTGGTCAAGAAGGTAAACCCGCGCATCGTCTATGGCAGCATCTCCGGATTCGGCCAGACCGGCCCTTACGCCAAGCGGCCGGGGGTCGACCAGATCGCCCAAGGGCATGGGCGGGCTGATGTCGATTACCGGATTGCCGGGGCAGGGCCCGGTGCGCGTCGGCATCCCGATCGACGATCTGTGCGCCGGCATTCTGTTGGCGCAGGGGATCCTAATGGCGCTGCTCGACCGTGACGTGACCGGCGAGGGGCAATGGGTGCACACCTCATTGCTCGAAGCGCAGATCTTCATGCTCGATTTCCAGGCCTCGCGCTGGCTGATGGCCGGCGAAGTCGCGAAGCAGGCCGGCAACGACCATCCGACCGGCATCCCGACCGGGCTGTTCCCGACCGCCGACGGGCAGATCAACATCGCCGCTTCGGGCGATCAGATGTTCCGCCGCTTCTGCGAGGCGGCCGATGCGCCGCAGCTGTTGCAGGATCCCGATTACGCCACCGGGCCGCAGCGCTCGAAGAACCGCAAGGTGCTCAACGAACGGATCGCCGAGATTACCCGAAAGCGCCCGAGCGCCTATTGGGTCGAATTGATGAACGAGGTCGGAGTGCCGTGCGGCCCGCTCTACACGATCGACCAGACCTTTGCCGACCCGCAGGTGCAGCATCTCGAAATGGCGCGGCCGATCGACCATCCCAAACTCGGGCCGCTCAAGGCCGTCGGCCAGGCGATCAACATGACCCGCACGCCCGAACCCGAAAAGCTGCGCCCGACCCCCGGCCTCGGCGAGCACACCGACGCGGTCTTGCACGAGATCGGCTACAGCGACGCCAAGATCGCCGATCTGCGCGCCCGCGAAGTGGTGTAACGCCGCCGGGCGCAACCGCTCGCATCAAGAACCGATCCCTTATGGCCTTCGGTCACAACAACCGGGCGGCTATACCCCAGTTCCGGCCCCAAGAGGAACCTGCACCGCCGGGGCATTCCTCCTGGCAGGACCCAAGAATGCAAGTTTAGCTAGAAACATACAACTATAGGCGACATACGACTGCGCAGAGCAGCTAATCGCGCGAATGGAAACGTGTCTACTCGTCGCAGCTGTCAGAACCGCAACCAATTGCACAGCTTTGGCAAATTTGGTGAACAATGGAGGGAATCGTGGGGATGCTAAAGCGAAAATACCTCTTCATAACTGTGATGGGTCTAGCGTTCTTGGTCGTCTCACAGAATTCCAAGGCGTACGCAAATGCATTTACTGAGTTAGAGTTAACCTCGCAATCTACCGCTTCCGGAACCACAAACACTCCGCCGGAATCGCTTGCCCAAAACAGCTCAAGCTCTGGTTTTCAGATGAGCACTCTTGGCACCTCCGCAAGCGGGACATGGACCTTCGACGATCCTGATCTCGTAGCATTCACTTTCCCACAGTCTGCAGGGAACTCGGTCTCAGCGAGCGTAAATTTCGGTGAACTGAAGGTTTATTCCAGCAGTGAGGCGAGTCGAACAGGCTCCTTCAGCATCGTTCACTCCAGTGGAACCGTCTTTTCGTTGGCAAATCCGTACCAACTATCGGCCGGCGGAGAAGCAGCTGTGTTTTGGGTCGATACGATTACAACTACCGGATTACCATTGGGAACACCGGTGGAGATCGGCCTTGAAGAAAGTCTTAACAGCACTTCTGGTCATATTGGCAACTGCGGTGATGCGGCTGTCGATGATGAAGAAATGCTCAACTTTACCTCTAGCGCGGCAACAGGTGCTCTTTTTTTTGCAGCAGGGACCGTGTGATTTTTTTCATCCTGGCGCGGGCACCATTATCGGAACGGGGAACTCCGTTTCAACGACAATAACCCTTCCGGTCGGTGAAACTTTGAATCTTGAGCAAGATTTATCGGTGGATACGGGAGTTATAGTTGGAACCGGCGCAGACGAAACGTCGGCGGTATTTGATGCGTTGGACACCGGTTTATTTGCCCTTGATATCCTCACACCTGGGGCCTCTTATGTAAGCGACAGCGGTACAATCTACCTGACGGAACTCCCCACAGAAAACGTTCCTGAACCATCCTCGGCTTGGTTGTTAGGGGCTGGTTTGGGGGTGGTCTGGTTGAGGTGCAGCGCGCAAAGCTGCCGATACAGGCGACACTCAACTGTAATCGACGCAAAACCAGACGGGCTAGATATTGACGGCAAGGTTAATCTCTTAGGCCTAGCAGGCTAGGGCAACAGCGAGAATGTCGCTTGGCTCCCTTGGGAGGTCGTCTTCGGGGGCATCAGCAGTCGTTTTCGGTCGGTAGGCGGGTGATTGGGCGGGTGCGCTCGGCGGCGTGATCTGTCAAACTCGGCGCGAACCAACAGGAGCTAACGCCGCCATGCTCGACCAGCCTTTGACCAGCAAGATGATCGCCGAGAAAGACGGAGCGATCGGCCGTCTGATCTTCAACAATCCCGCGCGGCACAACGCGGTCTCGCTCGAGATGTGGCAGGCCGTGGCCCAAATCATGGACGACTTCGAGCGTGACGACGCGGTCCGCGTGATCGTCCTCAGCGGTGCCGGCGGGCGCGCTTTCGTGTCCGGCGCCGACATCTCCGAATTCAAGGAAAGGCGCGCGTCGGAGGAAGCGGCCGCCGCCTACAGCAAGATTTCCGAGGGCGCGCGGATGCGCCTGCAGGAGACGTTGAAGCCGACGATCGCGATGATCCGCGGCTATTGCATCGGAGGCGGGGTCGGCACGGCGCTCGCCTGCGACATGCGCATCGCCGCCGAGGGCTCGAAATTCGGCGTTCCGGCGGCAAAGCTCGGGCTCGGCTACGCCTATGACGGCATCAAGAAGCTGGTCGATCTGGTCGGCCCGGCCTATGCCCGCGAGATCTTCTTCACCGCGCGCCAGTTCACCGCCGAGGAGGCGTTGCGTATGGGCCTTGTCAACCAGGTGGTCCAGGACGGGGAGTTGGAGTTTTACGTCAAGAACTATTGTGACATGATCGCGGCGAATGCACCGTTAACGGTGCGCTCGGCGAAGGTGAATATTCGCGAGGCGCTGAAAGACGAGTTGGCGCGCGACTTGGCACTGTGCAAGCGTTTAGTCGACGAATGCTTCGCCAGCGCCGATTACGCCGAAGGCCGCACCGCCTTCATGGAAAAGCGCAAGCCGGTGTTCAAGGGACGGTGAGGCGCGATTGTGAGACCCACCACGAGCTGCGTCCATGAAACTGCCCGCCCACAGCAGGTACGACTACGTCCCGATCACCAAGCGGCCGCAATACGACTGGCCCGAGGGCAAGCGGCTCGCCGTAACCTTCAATAATAACATCGAGCATTTCGCGTTTGGCGCCGGGCTCGGCAGTGATTCAACCGGGGCGCCGGCGCCCCAGAGCCATCGCAACTATGCGTGGCGCGATTACGGCAACCGCGTCGGTCTTTGGTATTACCTCGACCTGCTCGACGAGTTCGCCTTGCCGGGCGCGCATAACGTCAACTCGGCGGTGCTCGAAGCCTGTCCCGACATCGTCGAGCGGCTGAACGGGCGGGGCGACGAATATGTCGGCCACGGCCGCACCAATTCCGAGCGCCAGGATGTGTTGTGGGAGGAGGATGAGCGCCGACTGATCGCCGAGTGTACCGAGGTGGTGACGAGAGTATCGGGCCGGCGGCCCGAGGGCTGGCTCGGCCCCTATATCGCCGAAAGCGGGGTGACGCTCGACCTGCTGAAGGAGGCCGGCTATCGCTATGTGATGGATTGGGCGATCGACGACCAGCCGGTGTGGATGCGCACTCGCGCCGGGCCGATCCTGTCGGTGCCCTATCCGCTCGAACTCAACGACTCGCCGTCCCTGGTCTTTCGCCGCCACACCGGCCGCCAATTCGCCGAGATGATCGTCGACCAGTTCGACGAGATGCTTGAGCAATCGAGGAAATACCCGCTGGTCTTTGCCGTCTCGGTGCATCCCTTCATCATCGGCCAGCCGTTCCGGCTGCACGCGTTCCGCGACGCTCTCCGCCACATCCTCGAGCAGCGCGAGGCACTGTGGATCACCACCCCCGGCGAAATCGCCCGCTATTGCGAGACCCTGCCGCAGGGGACGATCCCCGGCTCCGGCTAGCGGTCGAAATCCGACACCTAGCACCCGGCAGGCCCATACCAGTTGCTAGTCCTGATTTGACTCCAGAATGTGTTTATGCACCTCGGCGGTCAGGCTCTCGATGCGCTCGGTCAGCGCCTTGGCTGCCTCGGTCAACTGCGTGTTCTGATCCAGCATGCGCACCAGCAGCGCAGTCTGCTCGGCCGCGAGGCGCTGGCGCTCTTCGCTGGCTTGGTGCAGATCCTCGCGATGCTGCGCGTCGGCCATCGCCGTGGCCTTGTCGCGATCGGCCTGCCGCGTCTGCGCCAGCAGGATCAGCGGCGCCGCATAAGCGGCCTGCAGACTGAAGGCGAGATTTAACAGGATGAAGGGATATACGTCGAATACCCACCATCCCACGATGTTGACGAGGATCCATATTGCGACGATCACCGTCTGGGCGACCAGGAACACCGGCGTGCCAAAGAATTGCGCGAACGCCTCGGCCTTCAGCGCGAACCAGTCGTCGCCGAACACCGACGAGAGATGCGCGTGCGGAACATGAAAGCGGTAGAATCCGCCGTGTCGCACTGTTGGTTGCCCAGCTCGGTTCGGCTGTGGCATGTCGTTGCTGCTCATTTTCCCCGCCCCCTGCCATAATGTTCCGGCGACCTGCTACGCCAACCGTATAGAATGACTGGCCAACCCGTTTCGACCTCAGCGACGAATTTTGCGACAGTCACGAGGAGGAGTAGGGCAGGTTAGCGCCCCAACCATCCCCGGAAGCCCGTCAGGACTTTCCATCAGGTGCTTTCATCACGCCAGCTTTTCACAGGAGAGCCGATATGACGATCGAGCGGCACAAAGTCGGAGCGCGGATGAGCCAGGCCGTGGCCTATGGCTCGACGGTTTATCTGGCAGGGCAGGTGGGGGATACCCCTGCCGCCGATGTCCGCCAGCAGACCGAGGAGGTATTGCGCAAGATCGACGAATTGCTCGCCGACGCCGGCACCGACAATTCGAAGCTGTTGTCGGCGACGATCTGGCTCTCCGACATGCGCTATTTCAACGACATGAACGCGGTTTGGGACGCCTGGGTATCGCCCGGCAACACCCCCGGCCGCGCCTGCGTCGAAGCCCGCCTCGCCGCCCCGCACTGGAAGGTCGAGATCGCCGTTATCGCCGCCCGCGAATAGTCGGACCGGACCAACCTACATCTTGTGTTCGAGGCCAGTGGAGTAATTGCGCGAGTGACACATATTAGCCTCCGACTGGCACCCTTAAAACCGAAATCAAAACCGCCGCGTAGATGCAAAATACTGGCATGCGAACACCGTAACTGTAGGATTATTTCAGAAATCTCGCCATAATGACGTGGATGCAACTTGCGCGTGAGCGCAGAGCGGCGGCGGAAACAGGCGATGGAGCCGGGATACGTTCAGCGGGCTCGGGCGAACCTCAGACAAAGACGGCGCACTCTCCGGGCGCTGTCGGTCTTCTAGACCTGTCAGAATACTTTACGCGCAGTTGCGCCGCCGGCGACGAATTGCGCCGAACTCAAGGAGAGCGCCACCGAGAGGCGCGGGGGAGCTGGGTTCCGGCACCAACTGGAACAAGAAGTCCCCCATACCTTTCGACGATCCGTCCTTGCCGGGTCGCAGCGACGGAATGGCCTCAGGCAACCCGTTTCGTCTGATGGGGAGGCCTCGTGTGCTCGGCGGGTCGTCTGACGCCATATCCCCCGACTTTAGGATGGGTTACGCGGTCGCAGAAGAGCAGCAGGCAGCCAGTCGAAATTTATATTTCTAACAGAGCCCGGCGGCGACGCGTGAAAGCAAACCCGGCGAGGCCAACGCTGAGAAGGGCTAGCGAGGCCGGCTCGGGGATTGTTGGTTGGCACGTACCCGAACCCAAGCACACATTAACAGCAGCTGAATTGGGTACCACGCTGTTGCCGAAAAATCCCGAAATCGTCGCTGCGACTGCATCCGCGGGGATGGAGAATGTTCCCACCGTATCGATTTCGCACGAGTGGCACGGGTCGCTGTGTGTACCTCCGCTGAATTCAGGCAGAGTTTCTATGACGTCGGGGCCACTGAATGGGGCAAAATCGATTGTGGTAACGCCCAGCCGAATGATGGATTCTGATTCCTGCGCCGCGATCAAAGGCTGAGTAGTTCCCAACCCAAGAGATTCGAGATCACTGACGCTTAGCGAGTCGCTCCATGCCGTGGGAGTACCAGCCGACCAGCATGTGGCGAACTCGATACACTGGCCGACCAGGATCTGGGTCGCTTGGGACGCCGGAGCCGCGGCCAACATCGTGCCGAACCCCAACAGGACGAATTGCAGAATCCTTCTCATGAGCTTCCCCCTCGCAAGCTTCTCAGAGACCGTACAACCACCGCCATCGTCAACGTCCTTCATGTCTTTCTCCCGCGCGTTTGTCGTTTTTGCGAGCCGACAATCATAGTTAACGCTGGCGCGACGATCTCGTCAATAGAAAGCTCGCTGACGAAAGGCGGCGCGGTTGCGCCTGGCGGCTTGATCGAATCGCCCCAGCGGGCGCGGTTGCGGGATCACCCCTAGGAACGGGCTGATTATCCGAGACCAAGACAGGGTTCCGCCGTCCGGCTAAGCTTCACACGGATTGTCAGCCAAGGTGACGAATTGCTGCTGCCGTGCTACCTCTAAAGAAATCGGAAAGCCGCTGGTAGAGATCGGGCCGAGGACGCTTCGGTGTCGCCCGGCAACACCCGCGGGTGGGCCTGGGTCGAGGCTCGCCGCCTCGCACTGGAAGGTCGAGATCGCGGTGATCGCAGTGCGCCGATAGGCAGGCAGGCTTCGCTTCAGCGCCCCGCCTGCGGCAGTTCCATCCGCACGGCGATTGCGGCGCTGGCGATGACGGCGATGTCGTTGGTTTCGTTGTCGGGCACGTCGAGACCGCCTTTGACGATCTTGACCGTGACCTCGCCATGCGGCAGGGCGGCTTTGACCGCCGCCGCGTCGACCTTGTCGGGATGCTGAACCCCGATCGTGACCTCGACCTGCATCTTGCGCGCGTCGAGCCTAAAGGTGCCGATCAGGGGCAGCGAGCTGTGGTGGAGGGCGTCGACGACAGCGCGAACCGCCGCCTTGGTATAGTCGCCGCCGTGGAGGTCGTTGCCGGTGCCCATTTCGAGGATGACGCGCTTCGCTGGCATTGGTCGCCTCCTCAGGGAACGTCGAGCCGCACGAGTGCGGCGGCATTGGCAATCACCGTCTTATTGGTGCCCGAATCATTGGCGATTTCGAGCCCGCCTTCGACGATTTGCACCGTACCCGTGCCATGCGGCAGCACCGCCAGAACCGCCTGCTTGTCGACCTGTTCGGGATGGGGGACGCCGATCGTGACCTCGACCCGCATCGAGTTCGACCGGCAAACCGACGGCGTCGGCGACGCTCAACGAGTTGTGCCACAGCGCGTCGCGCAGGGCGCGGACCGCCGCCTTGGTGTAATCCGCGCCGCGGATATCGGTCCCCATGCCGATCTGCAGCACCATGCGTTTCCACGCCATTTCTGGGTCTCCTCGAAGGCTACCGGGTGCAGGTCAGTCTATCGGTTCCGGTGCTGGCCGTCATCTCGCGCCGGCGGCCGGGCTCTGCGAAGAGGCGCCGGGCCCATGTAAAGGGAGAGTTCTCGTATGATTTGGCGTACTCGGACCCGCACCCGCATCAAAATAGCGGCGGGAGCTTTTGCCTGCCTGGGGCTGCTGCTCTGGGTAAGCGCGGCCACTCTGCATGTCACTCCGGTGAGTGCGCGGGATGTGGATTTGGGTCACACCGGCGATCGCTCACTCGGCGTTGTTGCGGGCGGGGTTTTCATCGTCGGCGGCATCGCTTTGCTGGTGGGCGCCAGCTAGACCTCGCGAGGCGCCGTGGCGGCGCCCGCATCACGCGCGCGCTTTCCCCATTTTGCCGTCGATCCTGCAACTGGTACCATCACAGGACGATCACGGGCAGCTCTGCAATCGCCCGGACGAATGGGAGGAAATTCGATGACGGCAATCGACATCGGCGCGCTGCCGGTATTGGAGCATCGCCGGCAATTGCGGCGCGCGGTGATCGCCAGCACGATCGGAACGACGATCGAGTGGTATGATTTCTTCATTTACGGCACGGTGACCGGGCTCGTATTCGCCAAGCTGTATTTCCCGGGCTCCGATCCGCTGACCGGGACATTGCAGGCTTTTGCGATTTACGCGGTCGGCTTTGTCGCCCGGCCGATCGGGGCCGCCATTTTCGGCCATTATGGCGACCGGATCGGGCGCAAGGCGGCGCTGATCGCAACCTTGTTGCTGATGGGCATCGCGACCTTTCTGGTGGCCTTTGTCCCCGGCTATGCGCGGATCGGCATCTGGGGCGCGGTGATCCTAACGATCCTGCGGACCGTGCAGGGCATCGGGGTCGGCGGCGAATGGGGCGGCTCGGTCTTGATGTCGATGGAATGGGCGCGGACCAACGCCCATCGCGGATTTATCGCGTCATGGCCGCAATTCGGCGTGCCGGCGGGGCTGTTTCTGGCCAACCTGGCGGTGCTGGCGTTCAGCGCGATCTCCGGTCCACAGTTTATCACCTGGGGTTGGCGCATCCCGTTCGTCCTCAGCATTATCCTGGTCGGGGTCGGCCTCTACATCCGGCTCGGCATCCTCGAAACCCCGGCCTTCTCGCGACTTGTCGCCGAGGATCGCGTCGAACGTGTGCCGGTATTCGAAGTCGTCAAGCGCCAGCCGCGAGAGATCATCCTGACCGCGCTGGCGCGGATGGGCGAACAGGCGCCATTCTACATCTTCACGGCGTTCGTTTTCACCTATGGCACGACAATTCTGCACAGCTCGCGCGATCTGCTGCTGATCGCGGTGCTGACCGCCTCGGTCCTGTCGTTCTTCACCATCCCCTATGCCGGCCACCTGTCGGACCGCATCGGGCGCAAGCGCATGTATCTGATCGGCGCGGCGACAATGGGGGTGTTCGGTTTCGTCTATTTCGCCATGCTCGACACGATGGTGCCAGGTTGGATCTTTCTCGCCATCTTCCTGTCGCTGGTTCCGCACGACATGATGTACGGCCCGCAGGCGGCGCTGATCGCGGAATGCTTCACTGGCCGGTTGCGCTACAGCGGCGCTTCGCTCGGCTATCAATTGGCTTCGGTCATCGCCGGCGGACCGGCGCCGTTGATCGCGACGGCGCTGTTCGCCTCTTTCAAGTCCGGCTATGCGATCGCGGTCTACATCCTGATCTGTGCGATTATCAGCCTGATCTCGGCGGCGCTGCTGCCGGACTATACCAACCGGGACATCTCGGCCGAATACGACGCGGCCTGAGCTGCCGCGCGCCCCGCAGCCGATGCATCGCGCAGTTGGCAGAGCTCTCTGCCGCTGCTAACCTTATTAGGAAACGAGCGACGCCGGCTGCATTGCGTGCCGGGAGGAGCAACAACGGGCACATGCAAATCGCCCGGCAGTAAGGGGGAAACGAATGACTACAGCTGAAATGGCCGCTGGCAGCGGGCTTTCCGACACCGAGCATCGCGCGCATTTGCGCCGCGCCATGATCGCCAGCACCGTCGGCACCACGATCGAGTGGTACGACTTTCTGCTCTACGGCCAGGTGACCGCGCTGGTCTTTGGCAAGCTATTTTTCCCCGGATCTTCCCCGTTGATCGGCGTGCTGCAGGCGTTCGGCGTTTTTTTCATCGGCTTTGTCGGCCGGCCGATCGGCGCGGCGATATTCGGCCACTGGGGCGATCGCATCGGCCGCAAGGCAACGTTGATCGTGACCTTGCTGGTGACCGGTCTGGCCACCGTCGCGGTGGGTCTCGTCCCAAGCTACGCGAGCATCGGCGTCTGGGGCGCCGTGTTGTTGACCATCATCCGGTTGATCCAAGGCATTGGGGTCGGCGGCGAATGGGGCGGCTCGGTGCTGCTGGCGATGGAGTGGGCGCAAACCAACAAGCATCGCGGCTTCATCTCGTCCTGGCCGCAATTCGGGGCGCCGGCCGGGTTCTTTCTGGCCAATCTGGCGGTGCTGGTGTTCAGTTGGCTTTCCGGCGACCAGTTCCTTACCTGGGGTTGGCGCATCCCCTTCTTGATCAGCATCATCATGGTCGCGGTCGGGCTGTGGATCCGGCTTGGCATTCTCGAGACCCCGGTCTTCCAGAAGGTGCTCGACGAAGAGCGCGTTGAACGCGTACCGGTGCTCGAAGTGCTCAAACGCCAGCCCAAACAGGTCGCGCTGACCGCCTTGTTGCGGATGCCGGAGCAAGCGCCCGGCTACATCTTTGGCGCTTTCGTCTTCACTTACGGGACAACGATCCTGGGCGCGTCGCGCAATTTTCTGTTGATCGCCGTGCTCGCCTCCGCCGTTCTCAGCTTTCTCTGGGTGACGTGTGCCGGGCATCTGTCGGACCGCGTCGGCCGCAAGCGCATGTACATAATCGGTTGCGTGTTTGTTGCGGTGTTCGGCTTCGTTTACTTCGCCATGCTCGATACCAGAGTGCCGGCGTTGATCTTTATCGCCATCGCGGTGTCGGGGCTGCCGATTATGACGATGTACGGCCCCGAAGCGGCGCTGATCGCAGAAAGCTTCTCGCCCCGGCTGCGCTATAGCGGCAGCTCGCTCGGCTACCAACTCGCCTCGATCATTGCCGGCGGCCCGTCGCCGTTCATCGCGACGGCGCTGCTCGCCGCCTTCCATACGAGCCAACCAATCGCCCTGTACATCCTTGCTTGTGCCGTAATCGGCATCACCGCAACTTCGCTGCTGACCGACTATACCGGCAAGGACATCTCGGCCGAATATCACGGGGTCTAAGCCAGGCGGCCGCTCGCCGCCGCCTGGCTTTGCAGGGGTGTTGCAAGGCCTACCCGGAGGCGGCGACGGCGCGGCGCGCCATCACGCCGACGAGATGAGCGCGGTATTCGGCTGACGCGTGGATGTCGGAATTGAGGCCGGTGTCGGGGATCGTGATGTCCTTGATCGCGTCGGGGGTGAAGGAGGCGGCGAGGGCTGTCTCCATCGCCGGGACGCGGAACACGCAGGGGCCGGCGCCGGTCACCGCGACGCGGACGCCACTTCGGCGTGCGGGCGACAAAGACGCCGACGATCGCGTAGCGCGAGGCCGGATTGCGGAATTTCTGATAATTCGCGGACTGGATCTTCGGGAACCTGACCGAGGTGACGATCTCGGACGGGTTCGAGCGCCGTTTCGAACATGCCGGTGAAAAAGGTTTCGGCCGGGATCTCACGCTTGGTCGTGTGCACCGTGGCGCCGAGCGCGACCAGCGCTGCCGGGTAATCGGCCGCCGGGTCGTTGTTCGAGATCGAGCCGCCGATCGTGCCGCGGTTGCGCACCGCCGGGTCGCCGATCATCCCTGCCATCGCCGCCAAGGCCGGGATCCCCTGTTTGACGACCGGCGAGCGGTTGACCTCGGCGTGCCGCGTCATTGCGCCGATCACGATCGCGTCGCCGGCATCGGTAATGCCGCGCAAGGACGGGATCGCTGCGAGATCAACGAGGTCCGACGGTTTAGCAAGACGCAGCTTCAAGGTCGGGATCAGGGTCATGCCACCGGCGACGAGCTTGGCCTCCTCGTTGGCGCCGAGGAAATTCGCGATCTCGTCGAGGCTCGCGGGCTTGTGGTAGGTGAATTCGTACATCGCTGCTCTCCCGGGTGTCCTGTCTGACCGTCATGCCCGGACTTGTTCCGGGCATCCACGAAGCCCTGATCTGCTAGCACCGGGAGGCGTGGATGGCCGGGTCGAGCCCGGCCATGACGACGGTGACGGTTGCGTTGAGATCGAATGCTTGGAACGCTCTCCTTATTCCGCGGCGAGCGGCTGGCGGTGCTGTTGGATCACGCGCCACAGTTTTTCGGGGGTTGCCGGCATGTCGAAATGCCGAACCCCGAGCGGCTTCAGCGCATCGACGAGGGCGTTGGTAATCGCCGCCGGCGCGCCGATCGCCCCGGCCTCGCCGCAACCTTTGACGCCGAGCGGGTTGTGCGTGCACAGGGTCACATTGGTCGACAACGCAAAGGCCGGCAGATCGTCGGCGCGCGGCATCGCATAGTCATTGTAGGAGCCGGTCAATAGCTGTCCGGTCTCCTTGTCGTAGACGCAGCCTTCGAGCAAGGCCTGGCCGATGCCTTGGGCCAGCCCGCCATGGACCTGGCCGGCGACAATCATCGGGTTGACGATGCGGCCGAAATCATCGCTCGCGGTGAAGTTGATGATCGCTACTTGCCCGGTTTCGGGGTCGATCTCGACTTCGGCGATGTGCGCGCCCGATGGATAGGTGAAGTTCTTCGGGTCGTAAAACGAGGTCTCGTCGAGCCCCGGCTCCAAATCCTCAGGGTAGTTGTGCGGCACATAGGCGGTCAGCGCCACCTCGCCAAAACTCTTCGAGCGGTCGGTGCCGGCGACGCTGAACTTGCCGTCGGCGAATTCGACATCGGCCTCGGCGGCTTCGAGCAGATGGGCGGCGATCTTGCGGCCCTTGGCGACCACCTTGTCCATCGCCTTGACGATCGCCGAGCCGCCGACCGCCAGCGAGCGCGAGCCGTAGGTGCCCATGCCGTATGGGATCTTGGCGGTATCGCCGTGGACGATTTCGACGCTCTCGATCGGGATGCCGAGCCGGTCGGCGACCAGCTGCGAGAATGTCGTCTCGTGCCCCTGACCGTGGCTGTGCGAGCCGGTCAGGATCGACACGCTGCCGGTGGGGTGGACCCTGACAGCGGCACTTTCGTAGAGGCCGGCGCGCGCGCCCAAAGAGCCGACCACGGCCGAGGGGGCGATGCCGCACGCCTCGATATAGGTGGCGATGCCGATGCCGCGCAGCTTGCCACGGGCCAACGCCTCACGGCGCCGTCCCTCGAAGCCGGCGTAATCCGCCGCTTTCAGCGCCAGTTCCAGGGTCGTCCCGTAATCGCCGCTGTCGTATTGCAGCGCGACCGGGGTCTGGTAGGGATACGCGTCGGCGGGGATGAAGTTGCGGCGGCGCAATTCGGCCGGATCCAATGCCGATCTCGTCGGCGGCGAGATCGACGATGCGCTCGAGCAGAAACGTCGCCTCGGGCCGGCCGGCGCCGCGATAGGCGTCGACCGGAACGGTGTGGGTGAACGCCGCCTTGGTCTCGACATAGATCGCCGGGGTCGTATAAGTGCCGGCCAGCAGGGTGCCGTAGAGATAGGTCGGGATGCACGGCGCGAAGGTCGACAGATAGCCGCCCATATTGGCGATCGTCGAAACCTTGAGCGCGAGGAACTTCGCCTGCGGCGTCGAGCGCCAGCTCGACATGGGTCACGTGGTCGCGGCCATGCGCGTCGGACATAAAGCTTTCCGAGCGCTCGGCGGTCCATTTGACCGGCCGGCGCACCTTGCCGGCGGCCCAGGTCACGATCGCCTCTTCGGCGTAATGATAGATCTTCGAGCCGAAGCCGCCGCCGACATCGGGGGCGACGACCCGCAATTTCGCTTCTGGGATGTGCAATACAAAGGCGCCCATCAGCAGGCGGATCACATGCGGGTTCTGGCTCGTCGTATAGAGCGTATAGTCGCCGGTGGCGCGGTCGAACTCGCCGATCGCCGCGCGCGGCTCCATCGCGTTGGGCACGAGCCGATTGTTGACGAGGTCGAGCTTGACGACCCGCGCCGCCTTGGCGAAAGCGGCATCAACCGCGGCGAGGTCGCCCAAATGCCAGTCGTAGCAGAGGTTGCCCGGCGCTTCGGCGAAGACTTGCGGCGCGCCCGGCTTCAGCGCTTCGGCCGGGTCGACGACGGAGGGCTCCTCGACATAATCGACGCGCAGCTGTTCGGCGGCCTCGCGGGCCTGAGCCAGGGTTTCGGCGATCACCACCGCGACCGGGTCGCCGACATGGCGCACGCGGTCGACCGCGAGCGGCGGGTGCGGCGGCTCGGCCATCGGCGAGCCGTCTTTGGAATGGATCTGCCAGCCGCAGGGCAGCCCGCCGACGCCGTCTGCCGCCATGTCCTTGCCGGTATAGATCGCCGCCACTCCAGGGGCTGACGCCGCCGCGGAAGTGTCGATCCCGGCGATCCGCGCATGCGCGTGCGGGCTGCGCAGGATATAGGCGTGGAGCTGGTGCGGACGGTCGATGTCGTCGGTGTAGGTGCCTTGCCCGGTCAGGAAGCGGTAGTCCTCGCGCCGCCGGACCGGCGTTCCGACCGTAGTCATCGGCCTACTCCGCCGCCGCCCCATGGACGTTGGCCGGCGGCGCCTCGCCGCGCATCACCGCCGCCCCCTCGGCGATCGCCAGGACGATGTTGTGATAGCCGGTGCAGCGACAGAGATTGCCTTCGAGATATTCGCGGATCTCGCGCTCGGTCGGATTGGGGTTGTTCTTGACCAGGTCGAGCGCGCTCATGACCATGCCGGGGGTGCAGAACCCGCATTGGAGGGCGTGGTTGTTGCGAAACGCCTCCTGCATCGGGTGCAGGGTGTCGCCGGTCGCCACCCCTTCGATCGTCAGCACCGAGCGGCCCTCGGCCTGTAGCGCCAGCAGCGTGCAAGACTTGACCGCCTCGCCGTCGACATGCACGACGCAGGCGCCGCATTGGCTGGTGTCGCAGCCGACGTGGGTCCCGGTCAGCCCGAGATGTTCGCGCAGCAATTGCACCAAGAGGGTGCGGCCCTCGACCGTCGCCGAAACCGGCTTACCATTCACGGTGAGGCTCACCGTCTTTTGCATCGAACCCTCCCTGGATCACACATCATCGCCGTCAGCGGCGGCAGCAGTCGGCGCGGAGTTTTGTTCCGGGAAGCGCCTTCGGTCAAGGCGTTCCCGGATGCCGCCGCTGTGGCTAGCGCACCCCGCCGTTGCGGGTAAAGTAATAGAGCATCAGGGCGACGATCGCGGTCAGCCCGGTGACCCAAACCGCCGGCGATAACCTGCGGGTGGGGGTGCTGCCGGCAGTCGCGGCTTCCGCGCTCGGCCGGCGTCGGGTCGACAGCGACGGGCGCCATCTGCACCGCCTCGCCGGCCGCGCCGTTGGGCTGGAGCGGCTCTGCCTGCTCGGGCGCCACCACCGCGGCGAAGTGGGCGAAAAAATCATCCGCCATCTTGCGCGAGGTGGCGTCGATCAGGCGCGAGCCGATCTGCGCGAGCTTGCCGCCGACATGGGCCTGAACCTCGTAATGGAGCACGGTCGCTTCACTGCCGTCCGCGTCGAGGTGGACCTTGGCGCTGCCCTTGGCGAACCCGGCGACACCGCCGGTTCCTTCCCCCGAGATCGTATAGGCCTTGCGGCGGGTCGAGGTCGGTCAAATTGACCTTGCCGCCGAATGTCGCCTTGACCGGTCCGACCTTGGCGACGACCTTGGCGACGAATTCGGTGTCCGACACCTTTTCGATCGTCTGGCAGCCGGGGATCGCCTGTTTCAGGATCTCAGGATCGTTGAGCGCCTGCCAGACGCGCTCGCGCGGCGCGGGGATGCGAAATTCGCCCGTCATTTCCATCGGCATGATCCTTTCCTGCGTGCGCTGAGTGTGGGGTTCGGCCGCGGCGATTGCAACCGCCCCGATGGTCAGCGCGATGGCGTCTCGCTTGATCGCCCGGCGCGGAATAAACGCTTGCCCGCTGCGGTCTGCACCGTGGTGAGGTAGAATGAACGGATGGGCTGGATTGCGCAGCGGCGGCAGCAAAGCCGATTCGAGGCGGTGGTGATGCCTCATCTCGACGCCGCCTTTTCGCTGGCCCGCTGGCTGACCCGCAACGATGCCGACGCCGCCGATGTCGTGCAGGAAGCCTATCTGAGAGCGTTCCGCTATTTCGACAGCTATCGCGAGGGCGACGCCAAAAGCTGGCTGCTTCGGATCGTGCGGCGCACTTGCTACAGCTGGCTCGAGCGCAACCGGCCGGCGGAGGTTGTTCCGCTCGAAACCGCGGCCGATCTCGACGAGGCGGTGGCGGCGCCGCTGGACGGGCCGGGCGATACCGAGGCGCTGCTGCTGAACCGATCGGACCTGCGGCGCCTCGACCAACTGATCGAGGCGCTTCCGGTGCCCTTGCGCGAGGCGATCGTATTGCGGGAGTTGCAAGAGCTCGGCTATCGCGAGATCGCTGAGGTGACCGGAGTGCCGATCGGGACGGTCATGTCGCGCCTCCACCGCGCCCGCTCGGCGCTGCGCCGGGCGTGGGATGGAAAGGATGTGACCGATGCGGTGTGAGGAGGTACGCCCGCTTCTCGACGCCTATCTCGATGGCGAGGTTGCTGAGGCCGAGCGGTCGTTGCTCCGTGATCATATCGAGGACTGCGCCGAGTGCGGCCCGGAAGCGGCGGCGCTGGAGCGCTTGCGCGACGAGATCCGCCGCGCGGCTCCCGTTTATCGCGCGCCCCAGGCCTTGCGTTCGAGCGTGCGTTCGGCGGTGCGGCGCGAGGCGGCCGCAGCCCGGCCGGCAGCAATGCGCGCCTCCGGTTGGCTCGCCTATGCCGCCTCGATCCTGCTCGCCGTCGCGGTCGGCTCCGGCGGCACGTTTTTGCTGACCGGCGAGCGGCAGGAAAACACTGTCGCCAACGAGGTCATCGACAGCCACTTGCGATCGCTGTTGGGCGATCACCTGACCGATGTCGCCTCGTCCGATAAGCACACGGTCAAGCCGTGGTTCGCAGGGCGCACCGATCTGTCGCCGCCGGGCGTCGACCTCGCCACCGATGGTTTTCCGCTGATCGGCGGACGCCTCGACCTGATCCAAGGGAAACCGGTCCCGGCGCTCGTCTATCGGGTCGGCAAGCACGTCATCAACGTCTTCGTGCTGCCAACCAGGACGGGCGATCATCCCGAGACCGTCACCCGTCGCGGCTACACCTTGCACCACTGGAACGAAGGCGATCTCGGGTACTGGGCCGTCTCCGACGCCGCCCCCGACGAATTCGCGAAATTCGAGCACGCGTTCCGCGCGGCGACCGGCGGCTAAACAGCATCTTGCACAGCAAGATTTTCCAAGTAGCGCGGCTGCCGCGGGTGCTAGGATCGGGTCATGACGGCAAGTGGTTTTGCGCTCTTCGACACGGCCATCGGCCGGTGCGGCATCGCCTGGGGTGAACGCGGCGTCGCGGGCGTGCAGCTCCCCGAGGCGGGGGAGGCCGAGACGCGGGCCCGCATGCTGCACCGATTTCCCGCCGCCGGCGAAGCCGCACCGCCGGCCGAAGTGCGACAGGCAATCGAGCGGATGGCGGCATTGCTGCGCGGCGAGGCGAGCGACCTGTCGACCGTCGCGCTCGACATGGATGGCGTACCCGAGTTCCACCGCCGCGTCTATGAGGCCGCCCGGGCCATCCCGTCGGGCAACACGCTCTCCTACGGCGACATCGCCAAGCGCGTCGGCGCACCCGGTGCGGCGCGCGCCGTAGGGCAGGCGCTCGGGAGAAACCCGTTCCCGATCGTCGTGCCATGCCATCGCGTGCTTGCCGCCGGCGGCAAGATCGGCGGCTTTTCAGCGCAGGGCGGCGTCGAGACCAAGCGGCGGATGCTGGAGATCGAAGGCGCGCCATCGAACGGCGCAATCCCGGCCGTCGATGACGACTGGGCGGTCGGCTTTGATCCGGACCTCGCCATTGCCCATCTGCGTGCGTCGGACCCGGTATTGGCGCGCGCCATCGACGAGATAGGCCCGTTCCGCATGCGCCTCAGGTCGGCGCCAAGCCTCTTTGCGATACTCGCCCGAGCGATTGTCAACCAGCAGCTGAACGGCAAAGCTGCGGCGGCGATTTTCGCGCGTCTGTGCGCTCTCTTCCCGCGTGGGGAGCCGTCATCCCGGCGAATGCTTCGCCTGTCCGACGAAAGGTTGCGCGGTGTCGGGCTTTCGGGATCGAAGCTGCTTTCTCTGCGTGATCTCGCGCAAAAGGTCGAGGACGGTGCGATCCCCACATTGGCCGAGATCCGTGACTTGCCGGACGAGACCATTATCGAGCGGCTTTCGAAGGTTCGCGGCATCGGCCGCTGGACGGCGGAAATGCTTCTGATGTTCCGGCTCGGCCGTCCGGACGTGCTGCCGGTGGATGATTATGGCGTCCGCAAGGGTTTCGGGATCGCTTACGACCGCGCGATGCCATCGCCGAAAGAGCTCGCAGCCTTCGGCGAACGCTGGAAGCCCTACCGGACGGTGGCGAGCTGGTATCTGTGGCGAATGGTGGAGCGCGAGACGGCGCGCAAGGCAATACCGCTGGAGCCTGCCGAGGAGACGCTATGAATCTCGAGGGCGGGTGCGCGTGCCGTACGATCCGATACAGGTTGACCGCCAGTCCGCTGATCGTGCATGCCTGCCACTGCCGAGATTGCCAGCGGCTGACCGGCGGCCCGTTCGCGATCAACCTCTGGATCGAAGGGAGATTTGTCGAAAGCAATTCGGCGACTTTGAAGTCGTACCGGCTGGCGGGCGGCACCGGAAAGGACCACGACGTATTCTTTTGTGCGACGTGCGGCACGACCTTATGGAGCCGCTATCACATTGTCCCCAGCGACTGCCTGTTCGTGCGCGCCGGGACGCTTGACACTCCCGAAGCGGTTACGCCCGATGTTCACATATTTACGCGGAGCAAGCTGCCGTGGCTGGCTCTGCCGGAAGGCGTGCCGGCGTTCGAAACGATTTATCGGATCGACGACGTCTGGCCGGCCGAAAGCAAGGAGCGGCTGCGCCGCAACCGCGCCGAGCAGGCCTGACCCGCTCGCCCGGTGAAACGCTGACAGCGGCGGTCCCGGCTTCACGTCAATCGCGGATAGTCGTCGCATGCTGTCCCACCTAGTTTTCCGGAACCAAGCGATCTCGGTCATCGACCACCGATGCTGGGCCGGACCGGACGACGCGCCCTCCGTCGAGCTGCATGACAGCTTTTCGATTTCCTACGTGCGCAGAGGCAACTTTGGTTGCCGCGCCAGGGGTGGATTGTTCGAGCTGGTGACCGGGTCGATCCTGATCGGCCATCCCGGTGACGAATATATCTGCACGCACGAACATGCCGGTGGAGATGAATGTTTGTCGTTTCATCCCGCGCCGGCGCTGGTCGAAATGGTCGGGTACCGGCGCGATATCTGGCAGTCGGTCTATGTGCCGCCGCTTCCCGAGCTGATGGTCCTCGGCGAGTTGGCCCAGGCCGCCGTCGAGCGCAGGAGCGAGGTTGGCCTCGACGAAATCGGGATGCTGCTCGCGTCGCGCTTCGTCGAAATCCTCTCCGGACGGCCACGAAGAGGGGCAGCAGTCCGGGCATGCGATCGCCGCCGCGCGGTAGAGGCGGCGCGGTGGATCGACGCGAACGCGCATGAGCCGATCGACCTCGAGAGCACAGCCAAGGAGTTTGGGCTCAGCTCGTTTCATTTCCTGCGGCTGTTTGCAAAAGTCCTCGGCGTGACCCCGCATCAGTACCTGATTCGCTCGCGGCTGCGCCGGGCCGCGCGGCTATTGGCCGACGATACGAGGTCGATCACTGAGATCGCGCTCGATGTCGGGTTCGGCGACTTGTCCAACTTTGTGCGGACATTTCATCGGGTTGCTGCGGTATCTCCGCGAAGCTTTCGGCGAGCGGCGAAAGGAGACCTAGGGATCCTCCAAAATCTGCATCCCCGAGCGTTGGTGAAAATGACTTGAGCTTGGCCATCGCCCGCTAGCTGCGTTATTTTTCGCGGCGATGACAGTATTCAGCAGAGACGGCGTGGTCCCCCTTCGTGAAGTTCCCGAACGGATCGAAGACCGGCTGATCGTGGCCCTCGACGTGCCCAGCGTTGCCCAGGCGCGCGCGCTGGTGGCTGGGCTCGACGGGGTGGTATCGTTTTTCAAGATCGGGTTGTGGCTGCAATACGCAGCCGGTTTCGACCGGCTGCTCGACGATCTCGTGGCCCAGGGAAAAAGTATCTTTCTCGACACCAAGATGTTCGACATCGGGGAGACCGTAAAGCAGGGCGTCGCACGCGCGGCCGAGCGCGGCGTCAGCTTTGTCACCGTCCACGGCGACGACCACATCATCAAGGCCGCCGCCGAGGGCAAAGCGGGCAGCAATTTGAAGATTTTGGTGGTGCCGGTGTTGACCAGCCTCGACGCGAACGGGCTGCGCGAGCTTGGCTATCGCGGCAGCCTCCATGAGCTGATCGTCGAGCGTGCTAGAGCGGCCATGGCCTGGGGCTGCGACGGGATTATCGCGGCGCCGCAGGATAACCCGGACGCGATCCGCCGCGCCGCGGACGCCGAGGGTCTGCTGGTCGTAACCCCGGGGGTTAGGCCGGCGGGCAGCGCGCGCGACGACCACAAGCGCTCGGGCACCCCGGCCGAAGCAATCGCCTTGGGGGCCGATTACCTCGTTATCGGCCGCCCGATCGTCAAAAGCCCCGACCCCGCGGCCGCAGCGGCGCAAATCATCGCGGATATGCGCAACGCGTCGTGACCTCGGCCGTTGCCGCCGCGTTGCCGAACGCGGTGAGGTTGTGCTAGACGCGGCGTGTACCAGCCGCGGGGATGACGGGGAGGGGGAGCAATGCAATTCAGGCAATGGACGCTGTCGCTTGGGGCAGCCGCCGTCGCGCTTAGCTTCGCGATCGCGGCGCAGGCCGGGGCGACCTTCGACAAGGTCAAGCAGGCCGGACAGGTCGTCTGCGGCGTCAATACCGGTCTCGCCGGCTTCGCGATGCCGGATAGTCAGGGGCATTATGCCGGTCTCGATGTCGACATCTGCAAGGCGCTTGCCGCCGCCTTATTCGGCGATGTCAGCAAGGTCAAATACGTCCCGCTGACCGCGCAGCAGCGCTTCACGGCACTGCAATCGGGCGAAGTCGACCTGCTGTCGCGCAACACGACCTGGACCTTGCAGCGCGATACCGATCTGGGGCTCAATTTCACCGCCGTCGTCTACTATGACGGCCAGGGTTTCATGGTAGCCAAGAAACTTGGGGTCAAAAGCGCCAAGGAGCTGAACGGCGCTACGATCTGCGTGCAGCCGGGAACGACCACCGAACTCAACCTCGCTGACTATTTCCGCGCCAACAAGCTCGATTTCAAACCGGTGGTCATCGAAAAGCTCGACGAGGTCGAAAGCGCGTTTTTCTCCGGGCGCTGCGATGCCTATACGACCGACCGTTCCGGGCTGGCGGCGACCCGCGCTGCGCGAGCGTCCAACCCCGACGACTACGTCATCTTGCCGGAGGTCATCTCGAAGGAGCCGCTGTCGCCGGCGGTGCGCCAAGGCGACGACCAATGGAACGACCTGGTGCGTTGGGTCATCTTTGCCTTGTTCAATGCCGAGGAAAAAGGGATCACCTCGAAGAACGTCGACGACATGCTGAAATCCGACGATCCCGATATTAAGCGGATGCTCGGCGTCACTCCGGGGTCGGGCAAGTCGCTCGGGATCGACGACAAATGGGTCTATAACGAGATCAAGTTGGTCGGCAATTATGGCGAGATCTTCGAGCGCAATGTCGGTCAAGGCTCGCCGCTCAAGCTCGCCCGCGGGCTCAACAATTTGTGGACCAAGGGGGGGCTGATCTATGGCATGCCGATCCGCTGAACTGCGGCGCGGCGGCAATCGTTAGCGGCAGGTGGCGAGCCCGCCGCTCGACGCAATCCCGCGGCCGACACGGCCGCCGTTCTGGCGCGACTCGGCGGTCCGCGGCGTGTTTTATCAGGTGCTGTTCGTCGCGTTCGTCGTCGCGTTCGGCTGGTTTCTTGTCCACAACACGCTGGTCAACCTCGGGCGCCAGAACATCGCCACCGGCTTCGGTTTTTTGGGCCGGGAGGCATCGTTCGCGATCGGCGAGTCGCTGATCGCCTACGCGCCGTCCGACACTTATGCCCGCGCCTTTCTCGTCGGTCTGGTCAACACGCTTTACGTCGCCATTCTCGGGATCGTGCTGGCGACGATTCTCGGCACCGTGATCGGCATCGCCCGGCTGTCGCGCAACTGGCTGATCGCCAAGCTGTCTCTGGTCTATGTCGAGACCTTTCGCAACATCCCGCTCCCGCTGCAGTTGCTGTTCTGGTGGACGTTTCTGCGCGAGGGCGCGCCATCCCCGCGCCAGGCCTGGAGGCCGCTGCCGGGTGTCTTCGTCAGCGATCGCGGCGTCGAATTCCCGATGCCGCAGAGCAACCCATCGCACCTCTGGATATTTCTCGCCTTTATTCTCGGGCTCGCGGCCGCAATTGCCGTCAGCCGATGGGCGAGGCGGCGGCAAATGGCGACCGGCGCCCAATTCCCGTCCGGTTGGGTCGGACTTGCGCTGATCGTCGGCCTGCCATTGCTGGTTTTTCTCGCTGCCGGTGCGCCGCTGGCCTTCGATTGGCCGGCGCTCAAGGGCTTCAATTTCGCCGGCGGCGGCGCGGTCTCGCCGGAATTTGCGGCATTGCTGCTCGGGCTGACGATCTACACCGCGAGCTTCATCGCCGAGATCGTGCGCGCCGGCATTCTGTCGGTCAGCTGGGGGCAGAGCGAGGCGGCCTCGGCGCTCGGCCTTCGACCGGCGCTGACGATGCGGCTCGTCGTATTGCCGCAGGCGCTGCGCGTCATCATTCCACCGATGACCAGTCAGTATCTGAACCTGACCAAGAACAGCTCGCTCGCCGTGATCATCGGGTACCCCGATCTCGTCTCGATCGCCAACACGACGATGAACCAGACCGGTCAGGCGGTTGAAGGCATCGCGCTGATCATGGCGGTTTATCTGGCGATCAGTTTGACCATTGCGCTGTCGATGAACCTCTATAACCGCGCCGTGGCGCTGGTCGAGCGCTAGAGTAATGACCGACGCCACGCAAGATTTGCCGTTGCCTGCGGAACGCCCGCCGACGCCCTCTGCCGGGATCGTTTCGTGGCTACGCGCCAATCTGTTTAACGGCGTCGGCAATACGCTGCTGACTTTGGCGGCGGCATGGTTCCTGGTGATGACGATACCGCGGCTGGTGCGGTGGGCTGTCGTCGACGCGATCTGGCATGCCGACAGCGGCCGCGCTTGCCGCGGCGAGGGCGCCTGCTGGGCGTTTATCGCCGAAAAGCTGCGCTTTATCCTGTTCGGGCGGTTTCCCTATGCGGAGCAATGGCGGCCGCTGTTCGTCGTGCTGATTTTTATTGGATTAATCCTGGCAAGCTGCGACCGCCGTTTGTGGGGCCGCCGGCTCATACTCCTTTGGCTCGGGGGACTGATATTGGTCGGCGTGCTGATGTGGGGCGGCATCCTCGGCATGAGCTATGTCGAGACCGATTTGTGGAACGGCTTGCCATTGACCCTGATCCTCGCGGTCGTCGGCATGGCCTTCGCCTTCCCGCTAGCGATCCTGCTGGCGCTCGGACGGCGCTCGCAATTGCCGGCGGTGCGCGCGATCTGCGTCGCCTATATCGAGCTGATCCGCGGGGTGCCTCTGATCACGGTGCTGTTCATGGCATCGGTCATGCTGCCGCTATTCCTGCCGACCGGGATGACGATCGACAAACTGCTGCGGGCGCAGGTCGCGTTCATTCTGTTTGCGGCGGCCTATCTGGCCGAGGTCGTGCGCGGCGGACTGCAGGCGATCCCAAAGGGACAGATCGAGGCGGCCGATGCGCTCGGCCTCGGCTATTGGCAGCGCACCCGGCTGATTGTGCTGCCGCAGGCGCTGGCATTGGTAATCCCGCCCTTGGTCAATACTTTCATCGGCACTTTCAAGGACACTTCGCTGGTCATCGTCATCGGGCTTTTCGACCTGCTCGGCACCGCCAACGCGGCATTGACCGACGCGAACTGGCGCGGTTTCTTCGCCGAGGCCTATGTTTTCGTGGCGGCGATCTACTTCACCTTCTGTTTCTTCATGTCGCGCTACAGCCAAATGCTTGAGCGCGAGTTCAACAAGGGCCGACGGCGCTAGTGGCGGAGGGCGGCATGACTGACGCGGCGGGGGAGCTTCGAGCAGGCAAGCAAATCATCGAGCTGCGCCATGTCGACAAATGGTATGGCGAGTTCCACGTCCTCAGGGACATCAACCTCGGGGTCGCCAAGGGCGAGCGCGTCGTCGTCTGTGGACCTTCGGGCTCCGGCAAATCGACGATGATCCGCTGTATCAACCGGCTGGAGGAGCACCAGCGCGGCCAGATCATCGTCGCCGGCATCGAGCTGACTTCGGACATCAAGAATATCGACGCGATCCGCCGTGAGGTCGGCATGGTGTTCCAGCAATTCAATTTGTTCCCGCATTTGACGGTGCTCGAAAACCTGGTACTGGCGCCGGTCTGGGTGCGCAAGCAACCCCGGCGAGAGGCCGAGGAGACCGCCCGCATGTACCTCGAACGGGTGCGCATTCCCGACCAAGCCAACAAATATCCGGGCCAATTGTCGGGCGGTCAGCAGCAGCGTGTCGCCATCGCCCGCTCATTGTGCATGAAGCCCGAGATCATGCTGTTCGACGAGCCGACCTCGGCGCTCGACCCGGAAATGATCAAGGAGGTGCTCGACGTCATGATCGAGCTGGCGCAGGAGGGGATGACGATGGTCTGCGTGACCCACGAGATGGGCTTTGCCCGCACGGTCGGCGACACGATTGTGTTCATGGACCGTGGTGAAATCGTCGAACGCGGGTCACCCCAGGAGCTTTTCGCCAATCCCAAAAACGACCGCACCAAGCTGTTCTTGAGCCAGATCCTGGCGCATTGACGCCTGAGGAGGCTTTTCCACCCTCTTTTTCCTTCAATTTTCAGGTCGCTGATAGTACGCGGCGTGGCGGGCGATCATCAGGTTCTCGTCGGTCTTGCTGCCGTGAGCGGCCCGCCAGGAGAGCTAAGCCGCGGCGAAGCTGCGATCGTGCAATTCCATTTGCTCAGCGTAATTCAGGCGATAGCGGCGATAGACCTGTTCATGACGTTCGATCGCAACCGGGTCGAGCTCGTTCCGTGGCGGCGAGCAGGTCGAAATGGCCGAAGCGGTCATGACCGCGGACGAGTAACGCCGGCAATCGGTGTGAGCCGATCGTCCGCACATGCGCAGGAATATAGCTGACACCCAATCCGATCCGGCGATGCCCGGCCCGGTTCGGCGCAGAGCGATGGCGGGCGAGGGTGTGGTGCAGCGAGAATTCGCCGGCTCGGAGCGCCATCGCGACCGCGCCTGTATCATCGAAGGGCTCGACGATCGCCTGGCCGCCGCCGTTGATGCTGTGCTCGAGACCGAGGGCGGCGTGGCGCAGCTGCCTCGGCATGCCCCGCGACGACACGACCTCCATGCACCCGGCCTCACTGGTCGCGTCGGTCAGCGCCACCCAGGCGGTGACGTGCTGATGCGGGTCGAGGCCGAAATAGGTCGCGTCCTGGTGCCAGGCGGCAAAGGTCGGGGAGCGCGCCTCCTTGATGAAAAAGGTGCTGGTGTAGACGAAAATGTCGGGGCCGATGACGCTTTCAACAGCGTCGAGGATGCGGGGATGGCGCACCAGCGCGTCGACCCAAGGCAAAAGAACATACGCAGCCGAGCGCCATTTACGGTCGCTTTCGGTCAGTGGCGAACCAAGCCAGCGCTCGAAGCGGCCGAGGCCCTCGTTGCACGCGCTCAGTTCATCGGGTGAGAGGGCCGGCAACGGGAACAGATAGCCGTCCCAGCGATATCGTTCTACCTGCTCCGCGGTCAGCATCGGCGCGCGCTCCTTGATTTCGCGGTAGCCTCCGCGGATCAGTGCGCCATGCCCGGGGTCCGGTCAAGTACCCGGCTCGACCCACCGAAGAAGAGACGACAGCGATGATCCGACCGCACAGGTCAGACCCCGGCGACGAGGTGCGGTCTCCGCCCGATCTCCCTGGCGCCGCCGCGCGCAGGGGAGGGCGCTCTGACTGGCTGCTGCTCGGGGGCGCCTTTTCCGCCTTCACGGTCAGCGCCGGGCTGATGCACTCCTATGCGGTCTTTCTGGTCGCATTCATCCAGGATTTCGCGTGGAGCCGGGCCGAGACCTCGGTCGCCTATTCGGTCTCGCAGCTTGTCGCCGGCGCCAGTTCGCCTCTGGTCGGCGGGTTGGTCGATCGGCTGGGGCCGCTGCGCCTGCTTTTGCTTGGCGGCAGCCTGCTGATCTTCGGGCTGCTGGGCTGCGCTTTTATGTCGGCGCTTTGGCAGATCATCGCCCTCTACGGGGTGGTCATGACCATCGGCGCCAACTGCTTGGGTCTGGTGGTGTTTGTGCCGTTGTTGTCGCGGCGCTTCGTGCGCCGGCGCGGAATGGCCATCTCTGTCGTCCAGTCGGCCAACGGTTTCGCCAGAGCCGTCTCGGCTCCGCTGGTCCAGTTCCTGATCTCGTCGGTCGGATGGCGCCAGACCTATCTGGTCCAGGCCGGTTTCATGGCCGCAATGATGGTGCCGCTGGTGATGCTGTTTCGTCGCACCGATACTTCCTCCTCGGTGCCGCCCTGGCCCCAACCTGTCGCGTCTGCCGTTTCGGCCCCGATGAGCTTGCCGTCGCCGAACTGGACCTTGGCCGAAGCCGTGCGCACGCCGCATTTCTGGCTGCTGTTCGCGGTCTATCTGTTCACCGGGCTCGGCAGCTTTCTGGTTTCGCTGCATCAGCTGGCCTTTGCCGTCGACCGCGGCTTCGACAAGCTCTACGCCGCCGAGGTGCTGGGGATGGGCAGTTTCCTGGCGATCGCCGGCACGATCTTCACCGGCACACTCTCCGACTATATTGGCCGCGAAGCGGCGGCGATCCTCGCCTACGGTATTTCGATCATCGGCGTCGTCTGCGCCCTGTTCATCACCGGACCGTCCCAGGGCTGGCTGTTATGGCTGTTCGCCTGCTTTTTCGGGCTGACCTGGGGCGCCCGAGGACCAGCTATTACCGCCAAAACCGCCGACCTTTTTCCCGGCCGCCAGCTCGGCACCATTCTCGGCGTGATCACAATCGGCAGCGGCATCGGCTCCGCCGCCGGCTCATGGGCGGCGGGCTGGATCTTCGATCTGTCCGGGAGCTACGAGCTGGCCTTCACCCTGTCGATCGCTTCCTATGTTTGCGGCTGTGTCGCCTTCTGGGCATTGCGCCGCCCGCCGGCGCGGTACACCGGAACGAAATTCATGCGCGCGGGCAGCTAGAACAAGGAGCAGTTGCCAGCCTGCTGCGCGGCATTGGCGGTTGTGCATCAGCGTCGGTCTAGCCAACCTCGCTTCGATTTGCCGATGTATGTCTCCAACATTTTGAGTTGTCTTGCTTGTTCTGGTTCCAGGTTTCTGCGAATGCGAAGCCGGTCATAGGTCTGCGTGACACTGTCTTTTAGAACGATCAGGATCTCACTCAGGCTGCTTGCGGAAGTGGTGATGTTCAGGTCCGGCACTTCCGCGACATAATGCCTTTCCCCCAACGCCTCCACAAAAACCGGAATTGGTTTGACGAGCTCGTAAGTTCGCAGTGAGTTCGATGGTCAGCTCGACCCGCGAGGTCCCCGATGCCGGCTTGGAAAGCGAAGCCGCAGTTGCGTCGGCGAGTTCGTCCGAATTCGCCGCGTCGGTGGAGGTGTACGCATTACCTCGACCGCGCCTCGGAAACACCCTCCTCGTTCATCGCGTTGGCGTCCGGCTTCGCCGATGGTCCGCGCGTTGCCGCCATGCCTTCGACCGACAGCGAGTTCCTGAACCCTGGCCCAGAGCGAACGCCGCGCACGGCTGCTGAGAAGGCGTGACGAAGCAGTTCGATCCAAGGCGACCATCGCCGTCGACGCCAAGACCACCGTCGTGACCAGTTCTTCCGATGTCGTGTTGAGGCCCGATGTTGTTGTGGTCGGATGTAATCCCGATGAAACCAACGTCGAAGGCGTCCACGTATCCGAATTGATGATCTTGAGGCAGTTCATTTTATGTTTCCGGTCTAGGCGAGGTCCTGATGTCTGTGATCAGCGTAGATTTCATGTTGTAGACCGGCTCGCCATCCGGCGTTTGGTGGCCGTCTTGACGGAACACTGCGATCACCACCGATTTGATCCGCATGGTGGTGCCATCGGCGAGCCGATATTCGCTCCACCTTTCCTTGGCCTCGATTACTTCGATTTCAGTATTGTTTTGCGAGGAATCTTCCCGGGTTTCGCTCACTGCTGTCTCCCGCTCAGCCGCTCAACGCGCCACGCCGCCTGTCGGTCCCCTCTGGAGGGAGATGTTCGGCCATCTTTATTGACGAAACGTTGACGGCGCAGTTTCGCCGGCCGCTCTGCGGACTCGCCGCCGCATGCTTGGCGTGGGCCGCTCGACTAGCCGCTGGCCGATATTCACAGGAATTCGAACCCGATTAACCTTCCATCAACATGGTTGTGGCGAAATCGGGGGTATCGCGTCCCACATAGCGTGGTCATGACATGTGGAACATCACCTCGAACAATGTCCAGCGGGCGAAAGAACGGCTTCAGTTGCGCCGCGCCGAAATCGAAACGAGATATGCCGAGGAGAAGAAGGCCCTCGACGCCGAATTCGCGGTGATCGAGACGCTGGAACGCGCCGCGTCGGAGTTTATGCTCAAACTCAACCGGGAGAACGGCGCAATCCCTTCGGAGCCGACAGCGCCGACCGACCCGCCCGGCGGCGATGAACGAGACAACAACGTTGCGATTGTCGCGGAACCGTCCCAGCTGGCGGCGCCGATCGATGTGCCCGGCGGCGGCGAACTCGGCAGCAACCTCGAGGGGTTCGCTCCGCAGCCCGCCGCGGAGAGCGACCAGGTCGGCGGTGGCGAAATTGGCGGCAGCCTGGATATCCTCAAACCCGGATCGCGCTGGCGGCTCTACCGCGGCAATCGTGCGCCCGACCCTGAAGGCATCGCCAGCGATGTTTCCCCCAGCACGGGCTGAACGACGGCTCCCGATCCTGCAAACCCTCCGTCTTAGGACCGTCGCCACGACGATTCCGCGGCCGTCGATCGAACCGTTACAGCGGATGGCGCGTAATTGCCTTCTACACTTCGAGGGACACGCGCCTTCGGTTTTGTGCGGCCTTCGGCGCCTCGAGAGGCTTCAGGCGGCGAAGTCGATCAGCTGGCGCACCGGCGCGCCGGACTTTAGCGCGGTGAAGCCTTCGTTGATCTCGCCGAGCTTGATCCGTCCTGAAATCAGGTGGTCGAGTTTCAACCGGCCCTGGCGCCACAATGACAGCAGGCGCGGCATGTCGACCCGAAAGCGGTTGCCGCCCATCGAGGTGCCCTGCAGCTTGCGGTCGCGCAAAAAATCGATGCCGTGCAACTCGATCTTCACGCCGGCCGGAACCATGCCGATGATCGTCGCGGTACCGCCCGGCCGCAGCATCTGAAAGGACTGTTCGGCTGTGGCCTTGGTGCCGATCGCCTCAAACGAATAGTGCACACCGCCGCCGGTCATGTCGCGGATCGCCTTGACCGTATCGACGTTGCTGGCGTTGAGCGTGTCGGTAGCGCCCATCTCGCGCGCCAGTTCGAGCTTTGATGGCACGGTGTCGATCGCGATGATGCGCTCGGCGCCGGCGAGGGCGGCGCCGTTGACGGCCGACAGCCCGATACCGCCGCAGCCGATCACCGCGACCGTCGCCCCGGGCTCGACCTTGGCGGCGTGGAACACCGCGCCGACCCCGGTCATCACGCCGCAGCCGACGAGGGCGGCGCGGTCGAGTGGGATGTCGTCGTCGATCTTGACGATCGCGTTCTCATGGACGAGCAGTTGCTCGGCGAACGACGACAGGTTAAAGGCCTGGTTCATCTGCCGCCCGTTCCAGGTCATGCGGCGGGCCGCGCCGGGCAGCATCTTGACCTCGGTGTTCTCGCAGAGGTTCGGATGGCCAGTCAGACATTGCGGGCAGGTTCCGCAAAACACCGAGAGGCAGGTGATGACGTGATCGCCCAGCTTGACATAGCTCACCCCGTCGCCGACCGCCTCGACGATCGCCGAGGATTCGTGGCCGAGCACCACCGGTGTCGGGATCGGGAACAGTCCCTCGATGAAATGCAGGTCGCTATGGCACAGCCCGGCAAAGGCCGTACGCAACAGCACCTCGCGCGGCCCCGGCTTGTTGATCGCGACCTCCTCGATCGTCAGCGGCTGGTGCGGAGCATGAAAGACGGCGGCTTTCATCGGGACCTCACGACGCAAAGTTGAGGCGCAGGCCGGGCTCGGGCCAGTCCATCTGGGCGAGCTGACCGGTACCGGAGAGAGTGATGTATGCGGCTTTCATGTTGGCGCCGCCAAAGCAGATGTTGGTCGGGTAGACATCGGGCATCTTGACCTGGCGCACAACCCGACCGTCGGGAGCGATGATCGTGATGTAGCCGGTAATCAGCGTCGCCACGGCGATATTGCCCGAGGCTTCGACAGCGAGGCTGTCAAAGCGCTGAAAGCCGGGCAGCCCGCAAACAAGGCGACCGGTGTACGGGGCAGGGAAGGGCTCCTTACGGAGCACGCCAGGCTCGATGATGTCGAAGGCGAAGAGGCGCGATGATTTGGTATCGGCGACATAAACTGTCTTTTCGTCCGGCGACAGGCCGACACCATTGGGGCTCAGCATCGGATGGACCAGCTCGACAATTTTCGTTCCGTCGGGCAGCGCGTAATAGAGCCCGCCGTGGTCACGATCTCGTCCGTATCGTTTGCCTAGATCGGTGAAGTAAAACCCGCCCTGGCGGTCGAATACAATGTCGTTCGGCGCTGACAATTTGTGCCCGCTGCATTGGCTATAGAGAACCTGCATTTCGCCGGTGCGCGGGTCGATCCGCTGAACGTAACCGCACTGGTAATTCTTGGCCGGCCCAGTGGCGAGGAAGCTGCCGGCGGCATACTCCGCACCGCCATTGTTGCAAAGATAGAGCGCGCCATCCGGGCCGCGCGCGAGGCCATTCGGCCCGCCGCCTGTATCCGAGAGAACCGTCTTGGCGCCGTCGGGCATCACCCGTGTCACCGTGCCGCCGGCGATCTCGCCCAGGATGACCGAGCCGTCGGCCATCGCCACCGGGCCTTCGGGAAACCGCAAACCGCTGGCGATTACGCGTATCTCGGACATGGCTTTCCTCCCCTGGGCTCTGATCGCGAATTGTGTCGCCCGGCGTCCGTCGGCGTCAAGCCGGGCGGCCTTTCGCCGTTGACAGCGGCGCACGCAGCCTTTTATGTGGCCATCGGCGATGGGGTTCGCCGTGTAACCGCCCCGATGGCTGATGACCCCTGACGTGATCTCCTACAGATCGGGAGGGGTCGGTGACAGAGTTCAGTAATTTTTCCGTGCATAAACGCGGCAGCACCGCGCTGCATGACCGCGCGCGATATCCTTCTGCAGATCGCTCAGGTCTTGTCGGTCATGGCCTTCGCGCCGCTGCTACAGGGGGCGATCCTGCAATTTGAAGAGCGGGTGCAGCGGGCGCAGGGTCCCGGCCTGTTCCAGCCCTATCGCGATTTGTGGAAGCTGTTTCACAAGCAGATCGTAGCCCCGGAGACCGCTTCCTGGATCTATTGGGCAGCGCCGATCGTCGCCTTCACGGCGATGCTGACGGTGCCGATCCTGATCCCGGTGCTGACCGATTTCCCACTGCCGCTATCCGATATGGGCGACATCCTCGGCGGCGGCCTGATCCTAACCCTGGGCTCGTTCATGGTCGTGCTCGCCGGGCTCGACAGCGGTAGCGCCTATGGCGGTATCGGATCGAGCCGCGCGGTCATGGTAGCGATCCTGGCCGAGCCGACACTGATCCTGGTGTTTGTCGGCATCACCCTGCTGGCAAAAGCGATGCTGCCGTTTGTCGTCAATCATTTGCTGGTCGGCAGCTCGGCGGTTTATTGGAGCCCGGCGCATCTATTTCTGGTTGCCGCATTCTTTACACTGCTGTTGGTCGAGACCGACCGATTGCCTATCCACTCCAGCACGCATATCGAAGTGTACATGATCGACGAGGCCCGAATTCTCGAATATTCGGGTCCGTTGCTGGCGTTGCTGAAATGGGCGTCAATGATGAAGCAGTTCATTCTCTACACGATTTTCTGCAACGTGCTGGTCCTGCCCTGGGGGCTGTCGCATCTCGGCAGTGCGGTTGGCACGGTGGCGTCGCTCGTGGCACTCCTCGGCAAGTTCCTGCTGGTGGGGCTCGTCGTCGTCTTTGTCGAGACCGCACAATCACGGCTGCGCTTTTATCGCTACCAGGAACCGCTCGCCGCCTCGTTTCTGCTCGCCGTGTTAGCGATTATCGGGACCCAGCTCTAATCATGCTGCCGACCCAGCTTGATCCGCTTGCGGCCTCGCTGTTCAGCGCGACCGCGATCGCCAGCCTCCTGCTCGCCTTCGTCATGCTCGGGTCGCGCTGGCTCGACAATTATCTCTATGCCTTTGCCGCGCAATCCTGGGCGATGGCGGGCCTGGGAGTTCGCGGTCGGCTATTTCGCCAATTCGCCTGACCTTTACCTGATTGCCGCGCTCAGCGCTTTGTTTCGCGGCCTGGTGTTGCCTTATCTGATCTGGCGGATGATTGCGCGCCTGCATGTCGCACGCGAACTGCATGAAGTCGTGCGGCCGGCTTCGGCGCTCCTCATCGGTGCGCTCGGCGTGGTCTTCGCGCTCGTGGTATCCACCAAGATTGTCACCCCCCTTGGCCTCGGCGGCACCGTCGCCGTTCTGGCGCTGACGGTAATGCTGGCGACGGTGATGATCGGCTTTCTGATGCTGGCCATCCGCCACGAAGCGGTCAGTCAGATCATCGGCCTGCTTGTGCTCGAAAACGGTGTTCGCCTCGGCGCGCAGATCCTCGTCCCGGGCATGCCGCTGCTGATCGAGCTGATGATCCTTGCCGACGTGTTAGCGGCGGTAGCCTGCCTCAGCGTGCTGGTTCGTTACCTGCTAAGCCAATTCGGCACCGCCAGCACGGCAGAGCTGAAGCGACTGGTAGGCTAGCAGGTGGTCGGAGCACTGCTCTTCGTTCTTACCGGCGCGCCCGCGATCGCTGCCCTTGGCTGCCTGATGGCGCGCGGATCCGGCTATGGCGCCGCGATCAACCTCACCGCCAGCATTGTCGTATTTGTCGTTGCGGTGCCGCTGACGGTGACGAGTGGCGGCGGTCCCCACCATTACTGGGGCGACTACATCGTTTTTGACGCCGCTGGCGGCTGGGTCGTGCTGTGCGCTGCGATCGTCTATCTGCTGTCGTCGATCTATGCCGTCGGCTATATGCGGCTGCTCGGTGAGGATGACAGGCTCCCGGCGTTCTATGCGCTGTTTGCCGGTTTCGCGCTGGCGATCCTCGTCAGCCCGCTGATGAACAATGCCGCGCTCTATTGGATTGCCATCGAGCTGACGACCCTCGTAAGCACCTTTCTGGTTGCCTTCGAGCGCGCCGCCGAAAGCGTCGAGGCCGCCTGGAAATACATCGTCATCGTGTCGACCGGGATCAGCTTGGCGCTGCTCGGCACGGTGCTATTCTATTGGAATGGCAGCTTTGTGCTTGGCCCGACCTACAACATGACCTGGGATGCATTGCGCCAAGCGGCGCCGGCAATGAACCCGGCTCTCGTGGTTCTGGCGTTCTTGCTGGTGCTGATCGGTTACGGCACCAAGGTCGGCTTGGCGCCAATGCACACCTGGCTGCCCGACGCGCACAGCGAAAGCCCGGCGCCAATTTCGGCGATGTTGTCGGGCGCACTGCTAAATGCCGCGATGCTCGGCATTGTGCGCTATCTGGCGGTTGCCGATGCGGCGCCATCCGGCGTTCTGCCGCGAGTGGCGCTGGTGGTGCTCGGCGCGCTGTCTTTGCTGATCGCAGCGCTGTTCATCGTGCGGCAGCAGAACATCAAGCGGCTGATGGCTTATTCGAGCGTCGAACATATGGGCGTCATCGCCCTCGGCTTCGGCTTTGGCGGCCCGCTCGGCATCGCTGGGGCATTCTATCACATGCTGAATCATTCGCTGAACAAGTCACTGATGTTCTTTGGCGCCGGCAATATGATGCGCAGCTACGGCAGCAAGGAGATCAGCCGGATCCGCGACGTCGGACGCTGCTTTCCGGTGCAGGCGGGGTTGTGGCTCGCGGGGGCCGCCGCCATCACCGGGGCCCCACCATTCGGTCTCTTTCTCAGCGAGCTGGTCGTGCTGCAAGCCGGCTTTCAGCGCTCGTTCGCCTGGGCGGCACTGCTGATGGCGGGGCTGCTGATCGTCATTTTCATCGGGTTTCTCAATCATTTCCGCGCGATGTATTTCGAGCGGACAGACGATGCGGCGGTCGGCCCGCCTGCGCGAACGCCCGGCGGGTGGTGTGTTGCGCCGATGTGGCTGGCGCTCGCCCCGCTGCTCATTCTTGGCCTGTGGTGGCCGCAATCGTTCTGGGAGTTCTTTCGTCAGGCGGAGCGGTTTCTGTCGAGCGCAGCGCCGTGATCGGGGTCGAGGAGGTGCGGCTGCTGCAGTCGGAGGAGCTGCCCGATGCCTGCACCAGCGTGTTGGCTGAGGGCGGGCGGATGCAGATGGTCTATGCCTGGTGGCCCGACCCGAAAACGCTCGAGCTGCGCTACCTTCTCAGTCGGGTTGTGCCGGGGCCGTTCGTAATGTGGCGGTGCCGGCCCGCCGGCCGGGTTCCGAGTCTCGCCCCGATCTGCCCTCTTTTGGGCTGGTACGAGCGGGAGATCACCGATTTGTTCGGTCTCGAATTTGTCGGTCATCCCGAACCCCACCGGCTGGTTTTGCGCGAGGGCGCACTGCCGGTTTTGCCGCCGCTCGATCCGGACTATCCGCCCGACGCTGCAGTGATGGTCAACCAGAACCGGCGCTTTATCCCCGAAATCGCCGGCGCCGTCGCCGACGTGCAGGAATTGCCGTTTGGCCCGATCCGCGCCGACGTCACGGAGTTGGCGGAATTTCTTTTCTATTACATAGGTGAAGCGATCCTGCACTATCAGCCACGCCTGTTCTTCAAGCATCGTGGTATGGAAAATCGATTCCAAGGCCTGATGCCGGGTCCAGCCGTAGTGCTGGCCGAGCGTGTATCCGGCGTCGGCAGTCTGGCGCATGCCCTTGCCTACTGCCAAGCCGTCGAGACGGCCTCCGGATGCACCGTGCCGCCGCGCGCCCAATGGCTGCGCGTGTTGCTGGCGGAGCTGGAGCGGCTCTACAACCACCTTCACTATCTCGGCCACCTTGCCCACACGACGACGCTCAAGGTCGGCGAGGCCGAGGGAAAATTGCTTGAGGAGCGGGTCAAGCAATTGAACGCGCGCCTAACCGGCAGCCGGTTTTTGCGCAGCGTGCTGATCCCGGGAGGGCTGCGCCGCGATCTGGAGCCGCAGGAATGGCTCGGCGATGCGCTCCAGACCTTGCGCCCAAAGATCGACGGCTATACCCATCGGCTGGCCAACACCGACAGCCATCTTGACCGGCTGATCACCACCGGCGTCCTCGATCGTCAGACCGCATTCGATCAGGGCGCGACCGGCCCGATCGAGCGCGGCTCTGGCCTTGATCGCGACTTACGCCGTAATCATCCCTATGCGGCCTATGCCGAGCTGGGGGTCGCGGTTCCGGTCCGAGAGGCCGGCGACGCCCACGCCCGGTTCGAAGTACGTATTGCCGAGATCGACGCCGGTCTCGACCTGATTCGGCAGGTACTGCAAGGCCTTCCTCAGGGGCCGATACGCGCCGAATGCGTACCGCCGCCGGGCGCGGAAGGACTCGGCTGGTGCGAGTCGCCGCGTGGAACATTGTTCTACGCCGTGCATTTCGACCATGACGGTCGGCTCGCCCGGGTCAAGATCAAATCTCCGTCCTTCTCGAACTGGCGCGCGTTCCCGTTCACCGTGCACGAGACCAACATGATGGATTACGCCATCAACGAGGCTAGCTTTGGCCTGACCATCGCCGGCTGCGATCGCTAGGAGACGGCGATGCGGCTGTGGACCTTGTTTGGACTGCGCGAAGGTAAAGCAACGACGCCCTGGCCGCTGCTCGAGGGCAGCGATGGCCAAGAAGGCGTCCTCGGCATGCCGCGCTACCATCCCGAACTGTGCCGCGAAGGCTGTGCGGAATGCGCCGAGATCTGCCCGACCCGGGCGATTACCATCGCGGAGCGCGCCGGCTCAGGCGTTCCGCTCGAAATCGATTACGGACGCTGCGTGGTGTGCCAATTGTGCACCGAGGCGTGCCCCACGGGCGCGCTGGTACCCTCCTCGGATTGGGCTTTTGGCGTTCGCCGGCGCGCGGACCTGGTCTGGCAGGGCGCGAGCACGGCGGGAGAGGTCGCAGCTGGGGCCGGTAGCGGGTTCCGGCGCAGCCTGCATATCCGGCATGTCGATGCGGGCTCGTGCAATGGCTGCGAATCCGAACTGCGCGCGCTCAACAATCCCTTCTACAACCTTCACCGGCTCGGAATATTTTTTACCGCGTCGCCGCGCTTTGCCGACTTGCTGCTGGTCACCGGGCCGGTCACCTACGCGATGGAAGCCCCACTGCGCGCCGCCTATGAGGCGATGCCGGAGCCGCGTTGGGTCATGGCGACCGGGACTTGCGCGGTCTCGGGGGGCGTCGCCGAGGGCGGCTATGCCTGCGGCCACGGTCTCGACGGCGTGCTGCCGGTCGATCTTTACCTGCCGGGATGTCCACCCAATCCGGCGGCGATCATCGAGGCGCTGCTGCTGTTCTTACGCCGCATGCCGCAGCGAGTCGTTGGAGGCCGGCTTGCCGAATGATCTGCTCGCTGCGGCGGCCTTGCTCTGGTTTGGTGGCGGCGCTGCGGCTCTGACCGGCCGTCTCGGGGCCGTTGCACGCCTATTGCTCGTGCTGGGCTGCCTGGCCGGCGTCGCGGCGGCGCTGCTGGCGCTGCCAGGTGGGACTACGCCGCTACCACTGCTTACGCGATTGGCAGGAGAGGTGGTGACGTTCCGGTTGCGGCCCGACGCGGCCTGGCTGATGGGTTTCGGGCTCGTCCCGGCGACCCTCGCCTGCTGGCTTGCGAGCCCGTTGCCGACGGTAAGGGACGGATGGTTGTTCGGCGCGGCGCTAAGCCTGATCGGCGCTCTCGGCGTCTTCGGGATCGACAACGGCGCCGGGTTTCTGATCGCCTGGGAGGTCATGAGCCTCGGCGGCGCGGTAATGCTGCTCGGCGAGCGGCGGCCGACGACGACCGGCCGCTCGGTCCTGTTCATGCTGGCGCTGCTCGAAGTCGGTGCGGTCGCGCTGTTGGTCGCGATCGTGCTGCTCGCCTCGCCAAAAGGGAGCCTATCTTTCGCGGCCTTCCCGGCAGCGGGGGGCTCACTGTCGGGCGCAGTACGGCTTTTTGTTGGGGTCCTGCTGGTAATCGGGTTCGGAGCGAAGCTCGGCCTGCTGCCCTTTTACGAGTGGTTCCCGTCTGCTTATGGCGGCGGCAGCGGCGCCTCGGGTGCGTTGCTTTCCGGGATCGTTTTGAACGCCGCGTTTTTCGGGCTCGGCCGCGGCTTGCTCGACTGGATACCCGGCGCCCAGGCAATCGCCGCAACCGGGCTCGGCGAGTTCGTCGTTGCCGCCGCAGTACTGAGCGCGATCCTCAGCGCTCTCTACGCCTTTCAGCAGGAGGATTGGCGCACGCTGCTCAGTTTTTCGTCGGCCGAGAACGCGGCAATAGCCGTTGCCGCCCTCGGCGCGGCATTGATGTTTCGCGGCGACCACTTACCCGATCTCGCGAGCCTCGCTTGGGTCGTGGCGCTGCTCCATCTCGCCGGCCATGCGCTGGCCAAGGGCTGTCTCTTCCTCGCAGCCGACGGGGTATTTGGCGCGACCGGAAGCTACGCGATCGTCCACACCGACCTATTCCGGCGGGCATCGACGTTGTTCGGCGTCGGCGCCTTGTTCGCGGCGATGAGTCTGGCGGCGATGCCCCCTCAAGCCGGCTTTGTCAGTGAGTGGTACGTCTTCCAGACCGTGTTTCAAGGGTTTCATCTATCGACCTTGAGTAGCCGACTGGTGCTCGCCCTGGCCGGCGCCGGCATCGCTTTGACGGTCGCCGTTGCCTTCGCCACCTATGTCAAGCTGATCGGGATCGGCCTCTCCGGGCGCACGGTAGCGCCGGCCGGCAAGCTGCCGCCCGGCGCTACCGCCGCCGTCGGTCTACTTGGCTTCGGCGTGCTGGCGCTCGCCGTCGGCATGCCCTACTGGCTACCTGCGCTCGATCTCGCGGTGTCACGGCAATTCGCGACGCAGGCTGTGGCGGAAATGCACCCCGGTCTGCTGCTGGTGCCGTTGACGCCGAAATTCGCGTTTATTTCACCGAGCCTGCTGATCGTCGTGATGCCGCTCCTCGCCCTGCTGCCATTGGCAATGTTGCTGGCGAGCCGGCGTTTTGCCCTTCGCCGCGTTCCTGTGTGGTATGGCGGGCGCGACCATGATCCTGCGCGCGCTTCGACCACGGCGTTGAGCTTTGCCAATGCCTTGCGGACCTTTTACAGCTTCGTCTATCGGCCGCGCGAGGAGACGGCTCGGGAGACCAGTGGCCCCCGCTATTTTGTGACGCGATTGGTGTTTACCCACGAGGTGGCGCCGCTCTTCGGGCCCCACTTGTTCCGGCCGGCGACGCGGGTCGTGCGTTTTCTCGCCGATCGGCTGAGCGCTTTTCAATCCGGCAATCTCAATTTCTACCTGGCGACGATCGGCATCCTGCTGGTCATCATCCTCGCAATAGCGGCATGAGCGCCACGGCCGGCGCGCCGGCCGGCTCGGAGATTGACACCTCGCAGCCTCGGGGCGATCATTCCCGTCGGAAACCGAGCTCCGAAAGACTGGCTATGGGGTTGACTGCGGGACGCCGGCAGGAACCGCCGCACCGGCAGGGGTTGGGCGCGGCGCGCCCTGCGAAGCAGTTTGGCTCGGCCCGATTTTTGCGCGCGCATGTTTGGGGGAAGGTCAGCGTCGCGTGCCGCGGCGTCGACCGGGTCAAGTGGTTACGGAGAGGACGGGAGAACATAGGAGATCGCGATGCCGTTCGATGGTAGGTATTTCCCTGCGCCGACCCCATACGATACTGGGCTCTTCCCGATCTGGAGCCGCCATGGCTGCCGGCTGTGGTTCGGAGCGCGGCTGCGCCGCAGAAAGACCGCTACGCCAAGCGCGTTGCTGGCGCCCTCGCCGAGCGAACGCCAGCTTGCCGTCGCCGATTTATTGCGCGATGCCAAAGAACTGATCAACGGTCCGAAAGATTGGACGCGACGCACCTATCGGTCGTATGGCGGGCAGCGCTGCGCGGTCGGCGCTCTGCGAGCTGCCGCCAAGCGGCTGGACGACCCCACCATCGCCTGGTCGGCGCATGCGCTGTTGATCGATGTCGCGAGATCGCGTGGCTTCACCAATGTCGAGACGATGAACGATCGATCGTCCCACGCCGCCGTCCTCGCCGCCTTCGACCAGGCAATCCGGGCGGCAGCGCGTACCTCCTCTCCCAGATAGCCGGCTCGCGGTCGAGGGGGCTGCGGCGGCGCCTCCCTCGGTCCTCCGGGCCGATTGATTGACGGGAGACCGATGCGCTGGGTCTACCTCGCAACATTCGCTCTATGGGCGACGTGCGGGGCGGCTGCGGCGCAGGACAATGTCGCCGAGGAGAAAGCGCATCGAGAGGCGCTATTGGCGCAATTGCCACATGATGCGGCGCAGCGCGTCTTCGGCCTCCAGGTGACGTCGGCGCCAGGGCGGCCCGAGGCGATCGGCGCCTATGAGCGGGGCTGCCTCGAAGGCGGGGTCGAGCTTCCCGCCGACGGGCCGAACTGGCAGGTCATGCGCCCTTCGCGCGATCGCGCCTGGGGGCATCCGGTGCTGATCGCGTTCATCGAGCGGCTATCGGCGAAATTGCCGAGCGAGGCCGGCTGGCCGGGGTTGCTGATCGGAGACATCGCCCAGCCGCGCGGCGGGCCGATGCTGACCGGGCACGGCTCGCATCAGATTGGGCTCGACGCCGATATCTGGCTGACGCCGATGCCGAGCCGACGGCTGAGCACGGCCGAACGGGACGAGATGTCTGCGACCGATGTCGTCGCAGCCGACGGCGAGCATGTCGACCCCGCGGTGTGGAACCCGGCCTATCGCCGCCTCTACGAGGCGGTGGCCCGCGAGCCTGACGTGGCGCGGATTTTCGTCAACCCGGCGATCAAACGCGAATTGTGCCATGAGGCGGGGACGGATCGTGGCTGGCTGACCAAAATCCGGCCTTGGTGGGGCCATGATTATCATTTCCACATGCGTCTGTTATGCCCGCCCGGTCAGAACGAATGCCGCGATCAGGCGCCGCCTCCGCCCGGCGATGGCTGCGGCAAAGAGCTCGCCTGGTGGTTCACCCCCGAGGCGCGCCATCCGCCGCCTTCGCACGCCAAGCCGCTGCTGGTCGGCGAGTTGCCGCACGCCTGCGCAGCGCTCGCCTCGGCGCCTGGAAAATCCGCCGCACGGCAAGGGGCGCGGTAAAACGCCCCGCTCCGCCGGCAGTTGGACAGCATTATGCTGCGCCCCTTCGGCAAATATCAGGGAGGGTGTGATGAAGGCGATCAGGATGTTGGTTCTCGTCGCCGGGTTTGTCTTCGCCGCGAGCGCCATATCGTCGGCGCAGAATGGGCAACTCGAAGTCGATAACGCTTGGGCGCGAGCGACGCCGGGAAAATCGGCGACTGGAGCCGCCTATGTGACGATCCAATCGCCGACCGCCGACAAACTCGTCGCGGTGTCTTCGCCGGTGGCGAAAAAAGCCGAACTGCACACGATGTCGATGTCGGGCATGGTCATGAAGATGCGACCGATCGCCAGCATCGACATTCCCCCCGGTCAAGCGGTTACCCTGCAGCCAGGCGGGTTGCATATCATGCTGGTCGGGTTGGCAAAGCCGCTGCAGACAGGTCAATCCTTCCCCCTGACCCTGACCTTTGAAAAAGCCGGCTCGCGGACGGTAAATGTAGCGGTCGAGAAGATCGGCGCGATGGGACCAACCCCGACCCCGCAGCACTGAGGGAGATGTAACAATGGCCGGCAATTCCCCGGGCAGCGCAGCCGGGAAACCCGCGTCGGGCTTGTCGCCCAGGTTGCTTTTGGTGGCGGCGCTGCTGGTTGCGTTTATCATCCTCGGATCGGCGGCCTTCCTTGCCGTGGAATTGCACGACAACGGAAAAGGCGCCGCCGGCACCTTGCTCGGCAGCGCGATCGGCGGCCCCTTCACCCTCGTCGATCAAAATGGCAAGACCGTCACCAACACCGCACTCGAGGGGAAATGGCTACTGGTCTATTTCGGCTATACCCATTGTCCCGATGCCTGCCCGACCACGCTCAACAACATTGCCCTTGCGCTCCAGGATCTCGGGGCCCGGCGGGACGAGGTGCGCCCGGTGTTCATCACGATCGACCCCGAGCGGGATACGCCGCAGGTGATGAAGGATTATGTCACCGCCTTCGACGCGCCGATCCTGGCATTGACCGGGACCGCGGCCGAAATCGCCCAGGCGGCCAAGAACTATCGGGTCTATTACGCCAAGCACCCCGAAGCCGGCGGCGATTATTCGATGGATCACAGCTCGGTCGTCTACGTGATGGACCCAAAAGGCCGCTTCAGCGCCTCGTTCACCGGCGAAGACCCGCCCGCCCAAATCGCCGAACGGTTGAAAAAACTGCTCACTTAAGCGCTCCGGAAGCACGCTACGCCGGCATCTCAATAGTAGCGCGGAATCGGGCCGTTATGCGGCGTAGCGTGATCGCTGAGGTCGAGCATCACCTCGTCGACATAGCACCAGCCCCAGCCGTCCGGCGGGTCGTAGGCTTCGATGATCGGATGGCGCGTCGCGTGAAAATGCTTGGTGGCGTGGCGGTTCGGCGAGTCGTCGCAACAGCCGACATGGCCGCAGGTCCGGCACAGCCGCAGATGGAGCCACGGCGAACCGATCTTCAGACACTCCTCGCAGCCGAGCGCGCTCGGCGTCACGTCGCGTATGTCGTCGACATGGCTGCATTCGTCGGACATCACGATCTCCCGATATTGGCAGGAAGTTCAACCTTGTCGCCGGTTTCCGCGAGAAAGGCGTGCAGCGCCGCCACCACCTGCGCACCCTCGCCGACGGCGGCGGCAACGCGCTTGACCGATCCCGAGCGCACATCACCGATCGCGAAAACGCCGGGCAGGCTGGTTTCGAGCGGCCTCAAAATATTGGCACCGGTGCGCACAAACCCCCTGTCGTCCAGGGTCACGCCCGAACCGGGCAACCAATCGGTATTCGGCTCTGCGCCGATAAACAGAAACAGGTGGCGGATTGCGCGCCTGACCTCCTCACCCGACCGGCGCGAGCGGCAGCGGATCGCTTCCAGAACCCCGTCTTGCCCTTCGAGGGCGCTGACAGTCGTCTCGGTCAACACTTCCACGTTCGGCCGTGCGGCAATGCGCTCGACCAGATAGCGCGACATGTTTTCATCGAGACTGCGGCCGCGAACGATCAGCCAGACTTTGGCGACCTGACTCGACAGATAGACCACCGCCTGGCCGGCGGAATTGCCGGCGCCGACCAGCGCCACCTCCTGTCCGGCGCATAGCCGTCCCTCCAACGGCGAGGCCCAATAGTGGACGCATGAGCCCTCGAAAGAAGCGAGATTTCCGACATCGAGACGGCGATAGCGCGCGCCGCTGGCGATGACGACGGCGCGGGCATGAACCCGCTCGCTGTTGGCCAAAGTGATCAAAAATCGGCCCTCCCGCGGCGAGTCGGTCGGGCCCTGTAAGCTTGCGACTTCATCCGGGATCGCCATTTCGACGCCGAACTTTAGCGCCTGGTTATGGGCGCGCGCCATCAGCGCCAGACCGCTGATGCCGGTTGGAAAGCCCAGATAGTTCTCGATGCGCGCCGACGCGCCGGCCTGGCCGCCGAACGCGCGGCAATCCAGCACGAGCACCGACAGCCCCTCCGATCCGGCATAGACCGCGGCCGCGAGACCCGCCGGCCCGGCGCCGACGATGACCAAATCATAGATCTTGTCCGGGTCGATCGGCTTGACGAGCCCGATGCAGTGCGCGAGTTCGACCTCGCTCGGATTATGCAATAGCCGTCCATCGGGACACAAAACGATCGGCAATTCGCGAGGGCCGATGTGAAAGCGCTCGATCAAGGTTTGCGCGCAATGATCGACCTTTGGATCGAAACGCTGATGCGGATGCGCACTGCGGGTCAGGAAGCCTTCGAGACGAAGAACATCGGCGTTGTCGGCGCTGCCGACGATGATCGGGCCACCGGCGCCGGTCTCGAGCAGGCCGACCCGGCGCAGGATCAGGGCGCGCATGATGCGCTCGCCGAGTTCGGCCTCTTCAACCAGCAGATCGCGCAGGCGTTGCGGCGGAATGACGATCGCCTCGACGGTTTCGGTGGCAATGGCGTCGACCAGGGACGGGCGGTCGGATAGCTGCGCCAGCTCGCCCTGGAACGACCCCGGACCGTGCGTCACGATCAGTTCGGACTCTCCATGCGGTCCCCGCTGCGTGACGTCGACCCGCCCTCTCAGGATAACAAACGCGCCCGGCGCGATCTCGCCGGTGGCAACCATCCGGTCTCCCGCCGCATAGGATCGGCGCTCGCCGAACCGCGCCAGCCGATCGATCTCCTCCGGCTCGAGCACCGGAAACATCTGTTCGCGCCGGGCTTCAATCAGCGGACGGATAGATTGGGGCATCGCTTTCCTCAATGGCAGGCCGGCATCAGGCGGAGCTTGCCGCCCAACCCCGGCCGATCATCGCATCTGCGAACATATGGGTGCTGGGCCGCGAACCCTTAATGCCCCCACATCGCGGCGCAATGCCTCGCCCTCGCCGCGGGCACGCCGCGCCCGATCAATTCCGACAACGCCCGGACGCGCTGATCGTCGCCGCCGATCTCGATGTTATGATAAAGACCCCCGTCTCAGCCCCGAACCGCTCCGTCCCCGCCACGCCATCGGCGCCGCCGCCATATCATGATGCCCTAAAATGAACAAAATGGCATTTTATAGTTGTGATTGTAACAACTAGAAGATGATGGCGGAAAGTCGAACGATGCGGGGGTGATTAGCTACAGGCGCGAGAGGTGCTCAAATCGGTCTTGTATCTTTGGAGAACGTCTCAAATGAGAGCTGCTGATGACTTTGGTTCGATCCGTGCCCGCCTGCTTGATTTGCGCCGTAGCCCCAAGACTGATCCAGCAACATGCCCGCAGCATATCTTCGACCCTGTAGAAGGCAGATGCATTCATTGCAACTTGCATTACTTTCACTTGCCGGCGTTCCAAAATTGCAAGCCGCCGGATGCGGACGCGGTCTATCCTCCTTGTCTGGGCTCGGCTGCTGAATGAGTGCGCAGGTCCAGCGCAGTTTGTCCGGCCGGTGAAAAAGAATGCAAGGAGCAGTCAACGAGGGCATCGTCCCGGGATGTCTTCCCCCATCATCGTTGAAGAATCAAAACCGGCCGGCAGTGCGATCCAACTGAGGGGCCTCTCCAGGGGCTCCCCTAAATGTCGTGCTCGGCGTAGGAGACGCGATCTCGATCTCCTTCCCTCCAGGCCCAATTGATTGTCTTGTCCTTCGCTCCGCCGCCGCCCAACCTTCCCCAATACGCGCTTGGATAGGCGTCGTGCGCGAGGGGGCCGGCGACCACTATAACCACATGTCCGTGTGGATCGGGATTGGTCTGCTCCGATCCTTTCAGCCCGCCGATGACGAGCTTCCCGGCTGCGGCGCTTTCCGCGGCTCCAATCCCATTTGGCAGGGGCCTCCAGCCGTTCCCGCCGCGAATGGTATCGACAATTTGATCCGCCATTCCTTGCAGCTCCACTCTCAGCTGAACTCGACACCGCTTTCGCGAAGCCGCTGCAATCATCCGCATGCGCGTTAAAGCACGCTTCGCAGGCCTCCTTCACTCGATCTGCCATTGTTTTGCTCCTCGTGGTTATTAAGCTGCTGGTGACAGCAGGGGCGACGCGCCGCTCTACGTTCTCCGCATCTACAGGATCAATGCTGTGGCCGGATAGGCAGTCTTGACCGCATTGACGAGCACGTTCCACGCGGCGCCGGCGGCCTGCTGGGCGATATCTAGCGATATCCCAACGTAGGTCTGTAGGACGCCATCCAGGGCTCGCTGCTGCATCAGTTTCAGGCTGTCATAGTCCGGTTGCTGCATCGCCGGCGCATTGCTTTCCTGGTCTTGCTCGATTTGCTTGCCAACGGCGATAATCGCGGCGAACTGGGCGGACGCACCTGCCCCGGCGTTCTGCCACGCGCCGCCTACGATCCCACTAACGGCTTGTTCAATTTGAGTCTCGACAGTGTTCCAGTTTATAGCCATCAGAAGCTCCTCTACTTTTGCTGTGTGGCATTGGCTGTTCCGCCGACCGTCCCACTTGAACTTGTGCTCGACGAGCCGCCGCTCTTTAACCCCAACTCTCGGGTCAACAATGCACCCATCTGTGCATCGACGAGTTTCTGAACGTACCGTAGGTATACTTCCGAAAGGATACCGGCCTCCTGATGCCGAGCCTGCATCGAACCTTTGGCGGCCAGGAGGTTATCTCTCAGGTCCTGTATGGCTTTATCGAGGTGTGGAGTAGCGGCGCTCGGTTCGGCGTCCACTCTGGTCTGAAGGCTGGTCAGATCGACGTCGACCTTATCATAAAAGGTCGTATTCGCGTCATATCCCGCTTTGGTCCTTGCGTCAGCCAGCGCCTTCTGCGAAGCGGCATCTACCTTTCCTGAGAGACTGCTGATTTTGCGGTCCAACGTTATCAGCGACACAATTTCTGTATCCACGTCAGTCTGCAACTGGGAGATCAGCTTGTCGGTTTGATCGTCGTACTGCGGCGCAGTACACGCTGCGACCAACAGCAGCACCGGCACCACGACCTCGCTCCATCTTTGAGCGAAAAGGCAGGTCGACAGACATGCGGTCGATCTGCCAAATCCTCCCCATCGACAATTCATGATAGTTTTCCTCTTTCTGCCAAATCCGGGTACATTGCTGCGTGCCGGCTTCGGCGAGCATCAAGCGCAGAGCGTGCCCACAAGCGCCGCCTCTCGCTAGTTCCACCCAGCAGTTGCTGGACGAGACACGAGATTAGTCCGAGGCCCGACGCTTTGGCTCCGCCGGCGACCGCTTGCCGGGTTTGTCGAATTCGTTCGGCATGGCATCTTCTCGGCAGGGCGCTCCGACCGGAGTTCGTTTTTGACGGTATCGACACAAGATCAGCCAAGTTTGGCATGTGCTTCACTCTCTCGCCCGCTCCGAGCAAGATGGGCTGTCTCAATCGCAAAGGTGTGTGAGCCACGTCACATATTGCGAAAATAAATTTGATCCGACCCACGGCTTCCTGTGCTGGTGCTCGTGGGTGGAAAACAGGCACGCCCCATCATACTTAGCACCAAGGTCGGTGCCGCGGGACTGAATGCCGACGACGACCCGGATCCCCGGGAACAGCTGAAGCGGATCGATGAGTATTCTTACCGACGAGATTGCGCGCCGGCGGACGTTTGCGATCATCTCGCATCCGGATGCCGGCAAGACCACCTTGACCGAGAAGCTGCTGCTGTTTGGCGGGGCGATCCAGCTGGCGGGCGAGGTCAAGGCGCGCGGCGATCGGCGGCGGGCGCGCTCCGACTGGATGGCGATCGAGCGCGAGCGCGGCATCTCGGTCAGCTCGGCGGTGATGACCTTTGAGCATGAGGGGCTGACTTTCAACCTGCTCGACACGCCCGGCCACCAGGATTTCAGCGAGGACACCTACCGCACGCTGACCGCGGTCGACAGTGCCGTCATGGTGCTCGACTCCGCCAAGGGCATCGAGGAGCAGACTCGCAAGCTGTTCGAAGTGTGTCGGCTGCGCGACGTACCAATCCTGACCTTTGTCAACAAGCTCGACCGCGAGAGCCGCGATCCGTTCGACCTGTTGGACGAGATCGAGCAGAGCCTCGCGCTCGACGTGACCCCGGCGAGCTGGCCGATCGGCATGGGGCGCGACTTTCTCGGTACCTACGATCTATTCGCGAACGCGCTGTTGCTGTTCGAACGCAATGCCCACGATCGGGTGGTCGAACCGGTCCGGTGCAGCGGTCTCGACGATCCCGAGCTATTGCGGCGGCTTCCCAAGGCGGCGGTCGCGAAATTGCGCGAGGAGGTCGAGATGGCGCGCGGGCTCTGTCCACCATTCGACCCGCAGGCGTTTCGCGAGGGCCATCTGACGCCCGTGTTCTTTGGCAGCGCGCTGAATAATTTCGGCGTGCGCGAATTATTGCACGGGGTCGCCGAATTGGCGCCGCCGCCACGCCCGCAGCCGGCCTTGGGCGCCGATGGGCCGTATCCGATCCCGCCCGACGAGCCTGATGTCGCCGGGTTTGTGTTCAAGGTACAGGCCAATGTCGACCCGCAGCACCGCGACCGCGTTGCCTTTGTGCGCCTCGCCTCGGGCCGGTTCAGCCGCGGCATGAAATTGAAGAACGTCCGCACCGGGCGAGTGATGTCGGTGCAGGCTCCGGTGTTTTTCCTGGCGCGCGAGCGCAACCTCGCCGAGGAGGCCTGGCCCGGCGACATCATAGGCATCCCCAACCACGGCAGCCTGCGGATCGGCGACACCCTGACCGAGGGTGCCGAGATCCGAGTCACCGGCATTCCGAGCTTTGCCCCCGAGATCCTGCGCCGGGTGCATCTCGACGACCCGATGAAGTCGAAGCATCTGCGCCACGCGCTCGAACAATTGGCCGAGGAGGGGGTGACCCGGGTGTTCAAGCCGGCCTCCGGCGGCGATTGGATTGTCGGCGTGGTCGGCGCGCTCCAGCTCGACGTGCTGGCCGCGCGGCTGCAGGCCGAATACGGTCTCGCCACCCGGCTCGACGGTGCGCCCTATCAGGCCGCGCGCTGGCTCGAAGCCGACGACCCGGCCGAGATCGAGCGGTTCCAGGTCCGCAATCCGTCCGCCAGCGCCGAGGACCATGACGGCGTCCCTGTCTTTCTCGCCCGCAACCCCTGGGATTTGCGCACCACGATCGAGGAATGGCCGACCTTGCGTTTCAAGGAAACCCGCGAGCAGAGCTGACCACCAAGCGGGGCAGGGCGATCAGGCCAGCACCGGCGCACTTTCGGTCACGGTTTCGAGCTGGCCAACGGTTTCCTTGCCGAATAGCACCGGGATGAAGGCGCCGACACTGACGACGACCAAAATCGTGCCGAAGAAGATCGTCGGCGAGCCGGTTAGCGGCGCCATCAGAAACGGCGCCAGAACGCCGCTGAACACTCGCGCGAACAACTCGCCGAAAAGGTGACCGCGCCCGCGCAATGCCGTCGGGAACTGCTCGGAGAGATAGACACGGAAAGCGGTGGCCGCCGACAGCGCCGTGAAGCCGGTTATCAGCGCTCCCGTAACCATCACCATCGTCGCATAGGGGCCGGCGCGATGCGCTATCATCATCAGAAACACACCGGGCAGCGAGCCGGCGAGCGCGTAGGTGATCGTCCAGCGCCGCCCGATGACCTCCATCAGATAACCAGTAAAGCCCTTTCCCGGGATGCTGGCTGCGAAGACCAGTGAGCTCACGCCAAAGCTCAAGCTGACCGCCGCGCCCTGATCGACCAACGCTTTTGGCAGCAGGACGGAAATCAGAAAAAATGCGGTGCTCGCGCAGACAAAGGTAAGGATGCCGACCGCGGTCCAGCGGAGCTGACCCTTGTGAAACAATGCCCAATAGGGTGGAAGCTGTTCGACCGCCGTTTGCAGGTTGTCCCCGAGTGCCATGACAGTGAGCGGCGGCACGCGGGCGCCGGCCCGGCGGATGATCCGATTGGCAATGTCGACCGCGGGCTGCGCCTGACCCTTTCTCAAATGCCAGCGCGGGCTTTCCGGGATCAGGAAATAGATCAACGCCGGCACGATGAAAAACGCGAGCCCGCCAGGCAATGCGATCATCCGGAAGGCGTTGGATTTGCCGGCGAGCAAGAGACCGACAAGCGGCAGCACCGTAAACGAGCTGGCCAGCGCCATCTCGTAGACCGCACTGAAAGTGCGCCGATGCTGTGCCGGCATCAATTCGGCTGCGATCGGAAACGGGGCCGAAACCGCAAAGCCTCCTCCCAGGCCGGTCAGCAGACGGACGATGATCAGTTGCTCGGCATTTTGTATCAGCGGGATCAGCAAAGTAGAAAAGGTGACGGCGGCCACGCCGATCAGCATGATGGTCTTGCGGCTCCAGTGATCGGAGATCGACGAGGCAATGAAGCCTCCGACGCAAACCATCATCGTCGACGCAACGGCAAGAAAGCGAATGTCGCTCGGGGTGAGGTGCAACGGCTCTTTTGCCAACACCAGCAGCGATCCGGTGACTGCAAGATCGTAGCCGTCGACAAAACCGACGAGCCCGAGGACACCGATGATCATCAGGTGATAGGTGCTGAATGGAATGCTGTCGAGCTTGCGTCCGAGCTCAAAGCCGGCCGAATTTGCCGATCGAGCGATCGTGCGGAGTTCTGCCATGGCGACCTCCCAGCTGGTCGAACCGGGCGGACCATGCGGCAGCCGCAAAACAGGGAAGGCCGGCGCCTCTTGACGAAGAAATTTCTGACCTTGCCGATCTAGGTCTTTGCCGGCGCCTCACCCGCTACGATCCCAGCATCTCCCATCGGTCGACGTGTTGCCCCTGTTCCAAGTTGGCGACGATTGTGAGCGTCGCCCGCGTCTCTTTGCCCTGCCGGACTCCCTCAGGCCGGAGCCGTGACCCCCTCGGTCACGGTTTCGAGTTGGCCGACGGTCTCGCGGCCAAAGGCCAGCGGAATGAAGGCGCCGATCGCCACAACCACAAAGATCGTGCCGAAGAAGATTGTCGGCGAGCCGGTGTGCGGTTCCATCAGAAACGGCGCTAGCACGCCGGCGAATATTCGTCCGGTCAACTCGCCGAAGGGATGACCGCGCCCGCGCAAAGCGGTCGGGAACTGCTCAGACAGGTAGACGCGAGTAGCGGTGAAAGCCGATAGTACGGTGAAGCCGGTGATCAACGCGCCGGTCACCATGACGACCGTCGCGTAGTCCCCAGCCCGATGCGCCATCAACATCAGGAATATCCCAGGCAACGATCCGGCGAGCGCGTATGCGATGGTCCACCTCCGCCCGATGATCTCCATCAGAAATCCGGTGAAGGCCTTTCCCGGGATGCTGGCAGCGTAGACCAGTGAAGTCAGCCCGAAGCTCAGGCTCACAGCCGCGCCCTGGTCGACCAGCGCTTTTGGCAGCAGCACGGAAATCAAGAAATAGGCAGTTCCGGCGCAGACTCCGGCCAGTATGCCAACGGTCGTCCAGCGCAGCTGGCCACGGGCGAACAAAGCCCAATAAGGCGGCAGCTTCTCGCGGGCGGCTTCTGCGTGGTCGCCGAGCGCCTCGACAGTCAGCGGCGGGACGCGGTTGCCGGATCGCCTAATTATTTGATTGACGATGTCGGCCGCAACCTGTGGGTGGCCTTTGCGTAAATGCCAGCGCGGGCTTTCGGGAAGTACGAGATAGACCAGCACCGGCACGACGGTGATGGCGAGCCCGCCCGGCAGTGCCAGAAACCGAAAGGCATTGGCGTTGCCGGCAAGCAGGAAGGCGATAAACGGCACCACAGTGAAGGAAATCGCCAACGCCATCTCGTAGACTGCCCCGTAGGTGCGCCGATGCTGTGCCGGCATCAGTTCGGCGGCAATCGGGAACGCCGCCGAGACCGCGCCGCCGGCGCCAAGCCCGGTCAGCAGACGCACGATGATCAATTGCTCGGCAGTTTGCACCAGCGGGATCAGCAAGGTGAAAAACGTCGTAGCGATCACGCCGATCAGCATGATCGTCTTGCGGCTCCAGTGATCGGATACCGCCGAGGCCAAGTAGCCGCCGATGCACAGCATGAAAGTCGGGCCAACAGCGAGCCAACGAACGTCGGAGCCGGTGAGTTGTAGCGGCACTTTGGCCAGCACCAGCAACGAGCCGGTGAGCACCAGATCGTAGCCCTCGATAAAGCCGACAAGGGCAAGAACGGTGATGATCAATATGTGGTAACCGCCGAACGGGATACTGTCGAGCTTGCGTCCGAGCAAATAGCTGGCGCCCGTTACCGATCGGGCGATCGGGCGGATTTCTGCCATGGTAACCCTCCCAGATTGGTCAACCGGGGGACCATGCGGATGCGCAAAACAGGCGAGACGGCGTGTCGCTTGGATCGGAGAATAGATTCTAAACTACTTTGTTATTCTGGTATTGACGCCTCGCGAGTTCTGGCAGCCACGAACCGCCACCGGATTGACGTGTTGCTCCTTTTCGAGGAGGCGGTACCCTTGTTCGCCTCGCTGACCCGGTCTGGGCCATGCAATCAACGTAGTCCAGCGCTGCAGAATTGTCATCCAACAAAAGAAGCCGACCGATCGAGCTGGCCCACTCGCCCTGCTAGCCGTCCGCGCGTTTTCGCAGCAGGAATTCGCGGCCGGCCTTGACCATGGGTTTGCCATCATAGGCGATGATGTCGGCGGTGGCGTAGGTCTCGCTCCACTGCTCGGGAAGATAGGAGCCGGTGCCGATCACGTCGAGCGGCGCGTTGGCGGCAGCCATCATCCGGCATTTGGCCGGACCGAAGCCCGAGCTTGCGACGATTTTGATCCGATTGAACCCAGCCTCGTCCAATCTCTGGCGCAACAGCCAGATCGCTGCCCCCGAAACCCCGGTGCCGACCAGGTAGCGCAGCTCCTCTTCGGTGCGATAGCCGCGGATCGATTGCGGCGCGTGCCGCTCGATCACCTCGTAGGAACGCGCGGGATCGAGCCCCTCGCAATAGCGGCTGCCGGGGGTATCTATCCTGAAACGCGAGCCGGCCCGCAGCGGCGATCTCAGGGAAACGCCGTCCGACCGCGAGCGCATCGGTGATCTCCTGGCCGAAATAATCGATCAGCACGGTCATCGGCTCGTCGGGAAATTCCTCGCGAAACATCTCGGCTGCCCGCACCGTCGAGCCGGCATAGCCGATCAGCGCATGCGGCATCGTCCCGAGGCCCTCGCTCTGGCCGAAATACGGGGCGGTGGCATCGGCCGCGCAGCCAACAAAGCCGACTGCCCCCGCCTCGCGACGGGCCGCCTGCGAGCCGACCGATGCCGCGTAGGCCATCATGTCGGCCATCTCGGTCCCGGCGCAATGCCGCGCATCCATCGCCATATAGGCAACCTTCGGCAGATCGGCGCACATCGCATAGGCGTTGTGGGCGGCAACGCAAGCGGGCCCCAACCGTTGCAGCAGCACCGTCTCGAGATCGACCAGGTGAAACAGCGAGCCCGTGATGTAGAGGAGCGGCTCACCGGCGCCGACCAGGGCGCCTTCGGGGTGGTTCAGCTCGATGCCGAAGCGGGCGCCGCGCTCGGCCGCCGCATTTTCGAGAAATGCGATCGCCAGCCGCGGCGTGCAGACCACCGGTCGGCGCATAAACACCGCATAGGTCGCCTGGCGATCGCCGAACCGGCCGACAATCGCCTTGGCCTTCAGGAAATAGGCGTCGGTCCGGGCCGCGAGCGAGGGCAGTTTGATCGCCGCCATAACCGCCGACTTACGACACAGCGGCGAGGCGGGGCTTGCCCTGGACGCCATTGCCCTGGCGCGCGCGTTTCAGCGCCTCGGCGATCTCAAAGGCGAGCTCCAGCGCCTGGGTCGCATTGAGCCGCGGGTCGCAATGCGTCAGATAGCGGTCGGCGAGCGAGGCTTCGCTGATCGCTTGGCTGCCGCCGATGCATTCGGTGACGTTCTGACCGGTCAATTCGAAATGCACGCCACCGGCATAGCTGCCCTCGCCAGCATGGATCGCAAAGGCGCTGTGGACCTCGTCAAGGATGCGGTCGAACATCCGGGTCTTGTAGCCGTTTGTCGAGGTGATCGTGTTGCCGTGCATCGGGTCGATGCACCATACGACCTCGCGCCCCTCGCGACGCACGGTGCGGATCAGTCGCGGCAACCGCGAATCGACCTTGTCGGCCCCCATGCGGGTGATCAGGGTCAGCCGCCCTGGCTTGTTCTGTGGGTTGAGCCAATCGATCAGCCGCAGCAGATCGTCGGGTTCGAGGGTCGGCCCGCATTTCATGCCGATCGGGTTCTTGATGCCGCGCAAAAATTCGGCATGGGCGCCGTCGACCTGGCGGGTACGGTCGCCGAGCCAGACCAGATGAGCCGAGCAGTCATACCATTCGTCGGTCGTCGAATTGACGCGGGTCAGGGCCTGCTCGTAAGACAGGAACAGCGCTTCGTGCGAGGTATAGAACTCGGTCTCGCGAATTTGCGGCGTCGTGTCCGAGTTCGAGCCCGCAGGCAGCCATGAAGTCGAGCGTCTCGGTCAGCCGGTCGGCGAGCTCGCGGTAGCGCTCGCCCTGCGGCGAGTTGGCGACGAAATCCTGGTTCCAGGCGTGGACGCGGTGCAAATCGGCGTAGCCGCCCTGGGCGAAGGCACGCAGCAGGTTCAACGTCGCCGCCGACTGGCTGTAGGCCTGGATCATGCGCTGCGGGTCGGGTTCGCGCGCGGCGTCGTCGAAATCCAGGCTGTTGATGATGTCGCCGCGATAGGAGGGCAGAGTTTTTCCGTTCTGGGTCTCGGTGTCGGACGAGCGCGGCTTGGCGAACTGTCCGGCGAGCCGGCCGAGCTTGACCACCGGGCAGCCGGCGCCAAAGGTCAGCACCACCGCCATCTGCAGCAACACCTTGAACATGTCGCGGATGTTGTTGGGGTGGAACTCAGCAAAGCTCTCGGCGCAGTCGCCGCCCTGCAGCAGAAAGGCCTTGCCGGCCGCGACCGCAGCCAGTCGCTCTTCGAGCCGCCGCGCCTCGCCGGCAAAGACGAGGGGTGGGAAATTGTGCAAGGTTTCCTCGACCCGGGTCAGCGCCGCTTCGTCCGAATAACCCGGCACCTGCCGGATCGGCAGGCCGCGCCAGCTATCGGGGGACCATTGTTCCGTCATGTTATTAATCCTCCTCGCCTCTCGTCGCGTCTTGGGGTCGACCGGGTCATGCATCACCTCCGGGTTGGAGGCCGCTCCACCATCGGCGACATTCGGATCAGCGAGAGCCTGAAACACGAAAGCCGCCTCGGTACAGGCGGCTTTGGAAAGAACGCAAACGCGTGATCCTAGGCCGCCGTCATGTACCGGCAGTACCAAAATCGCGCGACAAAGCGGGCGCTTATCTCAATCATAAGGGCACGCTAACCGCGCGCCGGGCGCGACGCAAGCGCTTTGTCGCGCGGCCGTTCCATTGCTCCAGCACCGAGCTGTCATCTCTCGACGACGAACGGCCGAATGGCTCTGACGAAATCCTCTTCGGTCGTCCGATGCTCGACCAGCGCAATCACGGCATTCGCCCAGCGCTGGGTGTCGTCGATGCCGAGATCGTAGCCGTTCATTCGCAGAAAATGCCACAGGGCCTCAAAAGGCGTACGCTTGTTGCCTTGCTCGAAGGCATGGGCTCGCGCAACGCCGGCCATAAGCACCACGCCGAGTACGAGGATGTCTTTCTCGCCGAAGCTGAAGAAATTTCGCGGGCGGGCCAGCGCACTTTCGAGCAACCCGTGATCCCGTACAAAATGCCGCTCTCCCGTTGCTTCTACCTCAAGGCGGTTATGTTCGAAGACGGCCTCGATCGGCAGCCAATTCGGCTGATTCGGCAAGGGCGGCTCGGATGTTGGGAAACCGCTCTATGAATTCGCGACTTAGTGCCGTGTGGTCGATTTCACCCTCGACCGGGCGTGCGCGCAGAACCACATCAGCTGGTCGTCGCGCTGCCGCCAATCTCAGCAATTTGTTACCGAGATCGCGATACATCTCGAGCCAACTCTCGGCAACTTTCACGCTTTCCTGGCGCGCTTGTCGGACCTCCGAGGGCATGTCGTTACCCCGAGCTGCGAGTTTTTGCTGAAGTGCCTCAATCTGAGGATAAAGCTTTTCTGCTGCGGCGCGTCCCCATTCGCCGATCATTGAAGCTACCTGGGTAATCTCCTCCCAACTTGTATCCGGAGCGACCGCTCGCTCATAAAGGTCGTTAAGCTCAGTGCGGCGATTTTCCAGGGCCGCAATCGCTCTTTCCTGCGCAGAACGGAGTTTGGCCCATCCGCTCGCCGCCTCTGCCCATTCGGTTGCGTCGATCAGCGCGGCTAAAGGGAACTCGTACTGCGAAGCGTCTAATTTGTCAGGCATGTGATCGGGGCCATAACCCAGGCGATCCGTAAATGTGCGATCGTGATCGCCGGATCGCAAGGTTCTCGTTCTTGCGAACCATTTCTACTCCGCTGCAGTCTTCTCCGGCGTGCGGACGGTTTCTATCGCGTTTCGTAACGAATTCCTTGACGGCGCCCGGGTCGCCATATCCGTGACGTGAAGACGTGACTCTGATGCCGGTCAACCGCTGGTAACCAGGGCTCAGAGGAGAGAGCCCATGGCGAATGGCCGATCTCGGCGGCGATGCGGGCGAGGGGAGGCGAGCCTGCTGCTAAGGCTCCGCCCGAACCGAGCGGCGGCCGCCGTCAGTAGCGGCGCAGCAGGCCGACGAGGCGGCCCTGAACCTCGACCCGGTCAGGGCCGAAGATCCGGGTTTCATAGGCCTTGTTCGCCGGTTCGAGGGCGATCGAGGCGCCGCGCCGGCGCAGCCGCTTCAAGGTGACCTCCTCTTTGTCGACGAGGGCCACGACAACGGCGCCGTTTTCGGCGCTATCGCCGCGCTCGATGATCACGGTGTCGCCGTCGAGGATACCGGCCTCGATCATGCTGTCGCCGGCAACTTCGAGCGCGTAGTGCTCGCTCCCATGGCCGAGCAGGCTTGCCGGGACGCCGACAGTTGCACTTTGATCGCGCAACGCCTCGATCGGCGTGCCGGCGGCGATTCGGCCGTAGAGCGGGAGATCTACCGCCTCGACATCGGGCGCGACCGGAGCCCCGGGCAGCGAAGCCTTGAAGTCGCCGCGAATCACGGTCGGCGAGAACCTGCCGCGGTCGCCTGCCACCCCGGCGGCGCTCTCCTCGGGTAATTTGATTACCTCCAATGCCCGCGCCCGATGCGGCAAACGGCGGATGAAACCGCGCTCTTCGAGCCCCCCGACGAGCCGATGGATCCCCGATTTGGACCTGAGGCGCAGGGCGTCCTTCATCTCGTCGAACGACGGCGACACCCCGGTTGCGGTCAGCCGCTGGTTTATGAACAGCAGCAACTCGCGCTGCTTCACGGTTAGCATGAAACCCCCATTCGGGCAGAGTGGAACGAATCCTAAACGCTGGGTCCGTTCTACTTTAGTTCGCGCGGCGCGTCAAGTACCGCGGGGGGATCAAATTTGAGTGCGGAGGCAGCCGATCAGATCGGCCAGGCTCCCCTCGGAAAGCGGATGATCGGCACAATGCTGCCGACGGCGGCGGCAGGGGCGTGCGGCGGGCGCAGAATCAGGCAGTCGGCGGCAGAGAGCAGCCGCATCATCGAGCTGTCCTGGACCTCGAACGCAAACACCTCCTCGACGCCATCGGCGGTGCGGGCGAGCCGGGCCCGCAGATAATCCTGGCGCCGGTCGTTTCCCGCCAGGGCCGCGCCTAGCCGCGCGGTCGCCACGGGTTCCGCGGCCGCGGAGAGGCCGCTCAACCGCTCGATCGCCGGCTTGAGGAACAGCATCGCACAGACAAAGGTCGATACCGGGTTGCCCGGCAGCCCGAGCATCGGGGTCCCGCGGTAGCGGCCGACCATCAACGGCTTTCCGGGTCGCATCGCGATCTGCCAGAAATCGAGATCGAACCCGTCCACGGCCAGCGCCTCGCGCACCAGATCGTGCTCGCCGACCGAAACCCCGCCGGTCGTGACCAACAGGTCGACGCCGCTGGTTGCGGCGGCGATGCGGCGCAGCGCCTCGGGGTCGTCCGGCGCGTTGCCGACCGACACCGCTACCCCGCCGCAAGCGGTGACGATCGCGGCGAGCGCCAAGCTGTTCGAGCTGACGATCTGATGTGGCCCGATCGGATCGCCCGGCATGACGATTTCGTCGCCGGTCGACAAAATGCCGATGCGCGGCCGGCGATGGACAAAGAGCCAAGGGCGGTTCATCGCCGCCAACAGACCAACGTCGCGCGCGCTGAGCCGCCGGCCGGGGTTCAGCAACGTGTCGCCCTCGGCGAAATCAAGGCCCTCCCGGCGTACATAATGTCCGCGCGGCGCCCCTTCGAGCACGCGCACACGGTCGCCCGAGCGCTCGGTGTCTTCCTGGATTACCATCGTGTCGGTGCCGGCCGGCATCGGCGCCCCGGTAAAAATCCGCGCGGCCTCGCCCGGGCCGACATGGCCGCCGAACCCGGACCCGGCCGGCACTTCGGCGACGATGCGCAATTCGACCGGCATCCGCGCCAGGTCGTCGGCGCGCACGGCATATCCGTCCATCGCCGAGACCGCGAAGGGCGGCTGGGTGCGACGCGCCGAGATCGCTTCGGCGAGAACCCGGCCGAGACCGTCGGCGAGCGAAATCTGCTCGGGCGGCAAGGCCTCGACCAGGGCCAGCAGACGGGTGAGGGCTTCTTCGACCGAGATCACGGCACTGCCTCCCAATCGCCTGATTTCCCGCCAGATTTGCGCAATAGCCGGAGATCGGTGACGGTCATCCCGCGATCGACGGCCTTGCACATGTCATAGATCGTCAGCGCCGCGATGCTCGCCGCCGTCAGCGCCTCCATCTCGACCCCGGTGCGCCCGCGCAAGCGGCAAGTGACGGTGATCTCGACCGCGCTGCGCTCGGGCACGCAGGCGAGATCCACCTCGACCGAGGTCAAAGCCAGCGGATGGCACAGCGGGATCAGCTCGGCGGTGCGCTTTGCCGCCATGATGCCGGCAAGTCGCGCGACCGCAAGCACGTCGCCCTTGGCAACGTCGCCGGCGCGGATGCGTTCGAGCGTCTGCGGGCGCATGACGACCCGCGCGCCGGCGACGGCAATGCGATCGGTTTCATCCTTCTCGGACACATCGACCATGCGGGCGCGGCCCTGCGCGTCGAGATGGCTGAATTCAGGGAGGCCGAGCAGGCGGCGCGTCGCAGCGGCGACGTCGGGCTCGCGCATCAGCGTCTCGCCGACGAGAAAGCACTGCGCTCCAGATGCGGCGAGGCGGTCGAGATCGTCGGGGCTGCGAATCCCGCTCTCGGCGACGACGATACGGTCGGCGGGAACATCCCGCGCCAGCCTTTCGGTGGTGCCGAGATCAACCGCTAGGGTCTTCAAGTTGCGGTTGTTGATGCCGATCAGCCTCACCCCAAGTAACAACGCACGCTCCAGTTCGGCCTGATCGTGGACCTCAGCCAGCACATCGAGTCCGTGTTCGGCCGCGGCGGCGGCCAATTCGTGAGCCGCGGCATCCGACAGCGCCGCCATGATCAGCAGCACGCAATCGGCGCCGATGTGACGGCTTTCGACGATCTGGTACGGGTCGAGGATGAAATCCTTGCGCAGCACCGGCAGCGAGGCAGCGTTCCGCGCCATCCGCAGATCGTCATCGCTGCCCTGGAAATAGGGGATGTCGGTCAGCACCGAAAGACAGGTTGCACCGCCTGCCGCATAGGCGTGCGCCAATTCGGCTGGATCGAAATCCGTCCGGATCAGCCCGGCGCTCGGCGAGGCCTTTTTGATTTCGGCGATCAGGCCATATCGGCCCGCGGCGAGATGCTGCTGGAGCGCCGCCGCAAACGGGCGCACCGGTAGCGCTGCGGTCAAGCTGACTACCAACGCCGCCTCTGGGACCGCCGCCTTGGCGCGGGCGACATGCGCGCGCTTGTCGGCGCAGATGCGGTCGAGCACGTCGCTCATCGGGCGGCCTCCGCGGTCTCTGCGGGCGCGTTCGTGCGCGCGACGAGATCATCAAGCACGCGGCGCGCCGCCCCCGAATCAATCGATCGCGCGGCAAGCTCGACGCCCTCGTAGAGATTCGTAGCGCGGCCGGCCACCAGCAGCGCCGCAGCGCTGTTCAATAGCACGACATCACGCAACGGTCCGCCTAGCCCGCCGAGCAAATTCTGCATCAGCCGCGCGTTCAGCATCGGCTCGCCGCCGTGCAGGTCCTCGCGGCGCCCTGGCGGCAATCCGGCATCTGCGGCGGTGATTTCAAAGGTTTCAACATTGCCGCTGTCGAGGGAGGCGACCGTCGTCGGGCCCGTTGTGGTCAGCTCGTCGAGCCCGTCACCATGCACGACCCAGGCGCGCTCGCCGCCGAGTTGGCCCAATACCTCGGCCATCGGCCGCACCCATTCAGGGGCGAATACCCCGGCGAGCTGGCGGCGCGCGTGGGCCGGGTTCGACAGCGGGCCCAGAAGGTTGAAGATCGTCCGGGTCCCTAGCTCGACACGGGTCGGCGCCACATGGCGGGTGGCGCTGTGATGACGCGGTGCCATCAGAAAGCCGATGCCGATCTCCCACAGGCAGGCGCGCACGATGGAGAGGTCGGCGTCGATGTTGACGCCGAGCGCGGTCAGCACATCGGCCGAGCCCGATTTCGACGACAGCGCGCGGTTGCCGTGCTTGGCGACCGGGACGCCGCAACCGGCGACTACCAGCGCGCTCGCGGTCGAGATGTTGAAACTGCCCGAGGAATCGCCGCCAGTGCCGCAAGTATCGATCGTCCCCGGGGGCGCGTCGATTGCGACCGCCTTTGCCCGCATGATCCGCGCCGCGCCGGCGATTTCGTCGACGGTTTCGCCGCGCACCCGCAAGGCCATTAGAAAGCCGCCCATCTGCGACGGCGTGGCGTCTCCGCTCATGATGATGTCGAACGCCGCCTCGGCCTCGCTCTCGCTAAGGCTGCGCCCCAGCGCGACCTGCGCAAGCATCGATTTGAGATCGACGGGGGAAGCATTCATGCGTCAGTTTCCGCGGTCACCGAGCAGAGAAAATGATCGATTCGCAGCGTCAGCGGATTCGCCTGCAATAGAGCACTCTTATATCAGCCCGCGCCGCAGGACGGAACGCTGCGTCCGGACCGCTGCAAAATCATCGCTCCGGGGCAGACTTATGGTCGTCGGGCAAGGCCGAGATTACATGCTGGCCTCGACATTCGGACATCAATCCCGCTATGCCAGACCGATGAACACCATCTGAGGGCAAGGGGTGCGGTCTCGCCGTCGTATCGGCAAGTTGGCAAAGGCTGGGCGGCGGCGGCTCGCGCGGACCTGGCGGCGGCTCCGCAGCAAGCACCAGCCGCTCGGCTTGCTGTTTCTGCTGGCTTTAGCAGGCGGCGGTATCTTTCTGGCGACGCTTCCGAGCCGTCAGGAGCCGAAGATCCCGGGGACGGGTACGCCTGGGAACATCATAGCGAAAGCTGCTCCCTCCCCAGTTCCCGCCCCGCCCGCGGCGCGGCCGAACCTCTCACTTGGGAAGGCTGTCGTTGCGCCGAGCCCGATACAGCAGGCTTCGTTGCGCCCGCCGCCGCCATTACCCGCATTGCCGCGCGCCGAGCCAGCATGGCTGCGGTTTGCGGTGCCGGCGCCACCGAGCGGCAATCGGCCGCTCGTCGCGATCGTGCTCGACGATCTCGGCCTCGACCGGGCGCGGACCGCCGCGGCGATCCGGCTCCCCGGACCGGTCACTTTGTCATTCATGACCTATGCCAGCGACCTCGCGGAACAGACCGAAGCGGCACGCCGGGCCGGCCATGAGCTGTTGCTGCACGTGCCGATGGAGGCGGTCGACCAGCACGAGAACCCCGGCCCGCACGCGCTCTACACCGCGCTGTCGCGGGAAGAGATCCTCGAGCGGTTGCGCTGGGGGCTCGGCCGCTTCGACGGCTATGTCGGCATCAACAACCATATGGGCAGCAAATTTACCGCGGATCGGGCCTCAATGGCGCCGGTCATCGAGGAACTGCGCGCCCGCGGTCTCGTCTTTCTCGATTCCAGAACGACGGCCAGGAGCGTCGGGTTCGGCTTGGCGGCCGCCGATGGGGTTCCGCACGCCGCGCGCGATGTGTTCCTCGACGACGATCTCGCCCCGGCTGCGATTTCCCGCCAGCTCGGCGAAGTCGAGGGAGTGGCCCGCCGGCGCGGTAGCGCCATCGCCGTCGGGCATGCCCACGACACGACCTTGGCAGCGTTACGGGCGTGGCTGCCGAGTCTGGCGGGCAAGGGCCTCGTCCTCGCACCGGTCAGCGCCGTAGTCCGCTACCGCACGGCCGAGGAGGGGGAGGACGCTCGCTGACGGATCATCTAGACGCAGCGGGACAGCCGCGGCACTCCCACGGATGTGCAAAGAATTTTGAGGATTAGTTGTCGGGCTTGATTTGCGCCTGCAACCGCCACCCGGGGTTTGTTCCCTCGCCGGCATAGGCCCCACGAAAAATGCGGTTGCCCTTGCTGATGCCGTTGAAATCGCGGTCGAAGTCAAGCTCGGCCGCGAAGGGTGACAGATCGAGGGGCGCGCCGCTCACCTTGCCAGGGCGCGGGAAGAAATCCATCACCCCCAGCTGGGTTGCCGGCGTCCTGACATATTGCCGCGCCTCGCCCGGCTGGGCGACGAGATTATCCTTCTCGTCGATGCCGACCCCGGAAATTGGCGTCGACGCGAACACAAGATTGCCGACGACCGTTGCACCTTCGCGTGCCCGGCTGCTGACGCTGATGCCGATTTGCGACGAATAGATCGTGTTGTTGTAGATGTGTGCCAGCCTAAGCGGCAAGTCGTGATCGTGAAAAGCAGCGGCTGCATATTGCCCACCCACGAGGATGTTATCGTGAAAACTGATGCGGCCCGAGCCCTGAAATAGTGCCTCACGGGGATTATGAACGAACAGATTACCGTAAATTTGATAAAGATCTTGCGAGCCGGGGCCGGTATCCGGGAAGCCGCCGACCAGTAGGTTCGGCCGGTTGCCATCGGGTGACAGACGGTCGTCTTTGATGAATACGTTGTTGCGGATAATCGTCGATTGCGGTCCCTCGGGCATGCCGGCAAGAGCCGGCCGAGCCCGCTGAAATTTGATCTCCATGCAATAACCGATAGGATCCAGAACCAGATTGTTTTCGATGATCCCGGCGACAAAGGGTTGGCCGCCGTCGGAATTTCCGAGGTAGATCGCGGTCCCCGCAGCGACGATAGTGTTTCGGCGGATGATCCAATTCCAAGTCGGAGTCTTGGTCGAGATCCCATCGTTCTGCTGATTGGCTCCGGCGCTAACAATCACGTTGCTGTCGAGCACGATGTGATGCGTCGCAGGATGGGGCGTGACGGGCGCCTTAATTCCATCCGCACCGGGAAAGCCGCGGCTGTCGATCGTGAGATTGCCGACGACGACGTAGCTCGAATCGATAATCTCGACGGTATTGGACCCAATGGCGCCAACAATCACCGCGCGCGGACCAGTCGCCGGACCGGTGATGGTGATGCACCGGCCGGGTGCGCCGTTGATGCGCGCAATCGTCAGCAGTCGATATGGTCCGGGCGCGAGAACCAACGTGTCGCCAGGCGTAAGAGTTGGGAGCAACCTGCGATAGTTCGACGGATCCCCGCGCAGAATTCGCCCGGACCTACCCGATGCGCAGAAATCCCGGACCGGTCCACTGTTCACCTGACGCACGGGCGCCGCCACCCCTGTCCCGCATGTGAGACCGAGACCGAACGCGGCAACGCACAGTCTAATGAGCAAGCGTCGCGAGAACCTATACGATGCTTGCTGGGAGAAGAAGCGATGCATCTCGGATTGGCGATTTTATGACGGTTAACATGTCAGACGGCGATTGCGGCGGGGAGATCGGTCTGCTAAGGATAGTTTCGATGATTTCGCTCCTTCAGTCACTGATTTGGTGGTGGCCCATCTGACACGGGCGGCCATCGTTTGACATTTCCGATAGAGGCCGCTTCGGAGTTCCGGGCGGCCTTTTTAGTTTGAGGCAAACCTACCCGGATCTCCCGAGGCGACCCTGGAGCACAGGAGATCAGGATGCAACGCACTAGCTACACCACCAAGGGCGGCATCGGCGTAACTCGAGAGATCCGCGAAGGTCTTTATCAGCCTGCCGACAACGCCTTGGCTAAAGCGCTCGACCATCGCCGCGGCGTTTTGTTTTCGTCGAGCTTCGAGTTCCCTGGGCGTTATACGCGATGGGATATGGGGTTTGTCGATCCGCCGCTGGCCCTCACCGCGCGGGGGCGGAGCTTTTCGATCGATGCGCTGAACCCCCGCGGCCGCGTATTGCTCCCGGCGATTGCCCAGGCTGTTTCTGCCTTGCCGGCGATCGGTCTCGGCCAAATCGGCGAGGACGGTCTCCGCGGCGAAGTCGCAGAGCCCGCCCAGCGCTTTCCGGAGGAAATGCGCAGCCGGCAGCCCTCGGTCTTTTCGGTCCTGCGCGCGCTGATCGACCTGTTCGGCAGTACCGAGGATCAGCATCTCGGGCTCTACGGCGCATTTGGTTACGACCTAGTGTTTCAGTTCGAACCGATGCGGTTAAAACTACCGCGGCCCGACGATCAGCGCGACCTGGTGCTCTATCTGCCCGACGAGATCGTCGTCGTCGACCACATGCGCCAGATCGCGGCGACCCATCTTTACGAATTCGAGGTGGCCGGGGTGTCGACATTGGGGCTACCGCGATCAACCCCGGCGTCGACGTATCGCCTCGACCATGCCCCGGCCAGACGCCCGAACGAGAGCGACCACGGTCCGGGCGAATATGCCGCCCTGGTCGAGCGTGCCAAGGAGTTGTTTGTTCGCGGCGACCTGTTCGAGGTGGTCCCCGGCCAATTGTTTGCCGATCGCTGCCCCGACATGCCGAGCATTGTCTTTCGGCGGTTGCGTCAGGCGAATCCGGCGCCCTACGGCGCGCTGATAAACCTGGGCGAGGGCGAGTTTTTGGTCTCCGCCTCACCCGAGATGTATGTCCGCGTCGAAGGCAGGCGAATCGAGACCTGCCCGATCAGCGGCACGATTGCCCGCGGCCGCGACCCGGTAGAGGACGCCGAGCGCATTCGCGAATTGCTCAACTCCGCGAAGGACGAGAGCGAGTTGACGATGTGCACCGATGTCGACCGCAACGATAAATCGCGGGTGTCGACCCCAGGCAGCGTGCGGGTGATCGGCCGTCGCCAGATCGAGCTTTATTCACGGCTAATCCACACCGTCGACCACGTCGAGGGCGAATTGCGCCCCGAATTCGATGCCCTAGACGGGTTTCTCAGCCATACCTGGGCGGTCACCGTGACCGGCGCGCCAAAACTCTGGGCGATCCGCTTTATCGAGGAGAACGAACGATCGGCGCGCCGGTGGTATGGTGGCGCGATTGGGCGTGTCACCTTCGACGGCAACATGAATACCGGGCTCACCTTGCGCACGATCCGGATGCAGGATGGCGTAGCTGAGGTTCGCGCGGGCGCCACCTTGCTCTACGACAGCGACCCGCACGCCGAGGAGGCCGAAACCCGGCTCAAGGCCTCGGCGATGTTCACTGCGATCCGCGGCAAGGCGGCTATCGCGCCGGATGCCCGCGCCGTGGTGGGGGCACAAGCTGGCCGAGGAGCGCGGGTGCTGTTGGTCGACCATGAGGATTCATTCGTCCACACACTCGCGAATTACATCCGCACGACCGGCGCCGAGGTCGTGACGATGCGCCCAGACATGGCCCGCGCCGAATTGCGTCAGGGCGCCAAACCCGATCTCGTCGTGCTGTCGCCGGGGCCGGGGCGCCCGGCCGACTTTGCGATCGCCGAGACGCTCGAGCTCTTGGTCCGGAGCCGTCTCCCGGTCTTCGGCGTTTGTCTTGGGCTGCAAGGAATTGTCGAGTATTTCGGCGGCGTGCTCGATGTGCTCGCGGTTCCGTATCACGGCAAGGCATCGCTCGTCCGGGTGCTCGGCGGCAGGCTGCTGCGCGATCTGCCCCGCGAGTTCACCGTCGGCCGCTATCATTCGCTGCATGCCCGCCGCAGCACCTTGCCGGCGGCACTGTCGATCGCCGCGGAAACCGCAGATGGGGTGATCATGGCGATCGAGCACGTCGATTTGCCGATCGCCGCGGTGCAATTCCATCCCGAATCGGTGATGACCCTGCGCGACGAGATCGGGATGCCGATCATCGGCGCGGTACTGTCAGGTCTCGGCGCTCACGCGGCATAGGATAGTCGCACCGTGATCCGGCCGTTGTGCTCCCTCGCCAGTTTGCGGTCGGCGGCCAAGCTGTACAGGAAGTCTCGTAGCCCGGCAAAAGCCGCGGCTTCTTCATCGTCGAGTTCCCTTCTCGCCTGCGGCAGCGCATCGCTCTCTGGAAGCGGCGGTGAGTGGGTTCCCTGATAGGCAATATCGACGCGCAGCTCGATCCCGTTGTAGCTGACGCGTAAAACGCCGGCCGGCCGATGCGCATATCCTCGCAGTATATAAGTCAGGACCGACTGTGCCTGCACGGCGGCGGTCTTGGCAACCTCGTGCGCGACTTTCCAATCAGCACCAGCCGTAGCGGCGGTGGGGTTTCGTCGACGGCGTAAACCAGTTCCGTCGGCCGCAAATACGGTTCGGCGGGCGCGCTCGCGGTTGTCGCCTCAGTCGGCTGAACCGGACTCTTCGCTTTGCCGAGCATCGGCTGAGGCCATTATTGCCGGGCCAGGGCGCCTGAGCCGCGACCGGTCAGAACAGACGGTCGAGCGTCTCGGATCGGATCTCGACCGGGAAATGGGCGCGCAACGCCCGAGTGAACTCCTCGCCGATATCGGCCTGTAGTCCGGCGCCGATTTCGCGTGACAGCTCCGCGGTCGCGGTTTTCGCGGTGATCGGCGGCCCCTGTATCGCGCTCAACCGGGCGACGTAGGACCCGGTCCCATCGGCGGCGGTGACGACGGCGCCGGGCTTGACCGCAAATAGCTTGGCGACCAGCGCAGCGGGAACCCCGTCGGCGCCCTGCGATTGCCGCAGCAAAGGCGGTGTGGTCGTCAACTTGAGGCCCTGAGCAGCGGCAAGGGCCGAGAGCTGCTCGCCCGACTTGGCCGCAGCGGCCAGCGCCTCGGCCTCTTTGGCGACCATATCGCGCCGCTTTTCCGCCTGCCAAGCGGCGATCGCCTTATCCCTTACCTCGGTGAGTGGCCGAACCGCAGGGGCGACGATCTTGCTCACGGACAGCACGAAAATAGCGCCGTCGGAGGTTTGGGTGACCCGGCTGACGCGGTCTTGCTCGGTCGCAAAGGCGAGTTTCAGCACTTCGGACGGGGCAACCGGCAACTCCACGGGCTTGCCGCCGCGATCACGACCGTGCTCGTCGACCGCGGCGACGACGTTCTTTTTCAGTCCGAATTTGGCGGCAGCCGCATCGATGTCGGCGCCGCCCGCCAGCGCGTCATCGACATTATTGGCGACGGTGTAGAGACGATCGACGGCTTCGTCGTGAGCGACGGCGGCCTGCAGCCTCGCCTTTGCTTCGCCAAAGCTCTGCGTCTTCGGCGGCTCAATCTTGACGATCCGCAAAATGTGCCAGCCGAGCGGCGATTTCACCGGTGGGCTCGGCTTGTCGAGCGGCAATGAGAACGCAACCTCTGCCAACGCCTTTGGCAGTTCGGCACGGCTCGTCAGCCCGAGATCGATCGTCGTGGGATCCTGCCCGGCGATCGTGGTTGCGACTTCCTTCCAGTCCTTGCCGGCGGCGAGCGCTGCTTCGGCCGCCTTGGCCTTGTCCTCCGACGGCGCCAAGATCTGTTGCACGTCGCGGCGCTCGGGCAGCACGAACTCGTCCTGGCGTTGGTCGTACTCCTTTTTGAGCTTGTCCTCGGGAATCTCGATCTTTCGGGCGAGATCGGACGGGGTCAGGCTTGCCATCGTGAATGCGCGATACTCGGGCGCACGGAACAGATCCTGATGGGCGTCGTAGAACTTAGTCAGCTCTGCGTCAGTCGGCTGCCCGACATCGCCCGCAACGGCATCGGGCAGCGCCACAACGTCGGCGATCCGCTTTTCGTTACGGTATCGATAAAGGCGGTCGATCATCGTTTGCGGCGGCCTGACCCCCGCGGTCACCGCGCGCATCAGATCGCTGCGCGGGATATCGCGCTTCATCCGCTCGATGTACTGGCCTTCGGTCATGTGGTTTGCCGCGAGCAGCGCATCAAACGCGCCGCGGTTGAAAGCTCCGTTGGAACCCTTGAACATCGGGTCGGTTATGATGCCGTCACGGATCACGTCGTCCGAAACATCGAGCTGCAGCCGCGCCGCCTCCTGATCAATCAGGCTCTGATCGATCAGCTGACCGAGCTCGTCATCGATGACACCCATCTGTTTTGCCTGCCGAAGATCGACGGCGCTGCCGAGCTGGCTGCTCAGGCGCTCTAGCGCCGGTTGCACCGCCGCTTGCAGGGCGCCGGCGTCGATGCTTTGGGCGCCGACCGTGGCCACCGTCGTATCGGTCGGACGATTGCGGAAGATGTCGCCGATCCCCCAGATCCCGAAGGTCACGATCAGGACGACGAATAAGCCTTTGACGAAGATGGATCCCGCCTTTGAGCGGATCGCTTGAAGCATGGAGGCGGCTGGCCTGTCGCTATGGCCCCGGACAGGTTGACCCGCCCGAATGCCGGTGTGATCGTAGACCGCTGGATGATAGGCACGCGCCGGCGGGGCCGCAACACCCCCGCCCGTTTGCCGCCGAAACAGGGGAGGGGCGGATGACGGACCGGACAAAGCTCATCGCCGGCAATTGGAAGATGAATGGCTTGCGCGCCGACGGCGTGACGCTGGCCAGCGAGCTAGCGGAGCGGGCGAGGGCGGCGAAGGGCGCCGAGAGCGCTCCACTGCGAGCTGCTGATATGTCCACCGGCGACTCTGCTCTCGCCGGTGTACGGAATCATCGCCGGCAGCGGCATCGCGCTCGGCGGGCAGGATTGCCACGCTGCCCCGAAAGGCGGCTTTCACCGGCGACATCAGCGCCGAGATGCTGGCCGATTCCGGCTGCATCTCATGTCATTCTCGGGCATTCCGAGCGCCGCTATGGCCATCGACGAGACCGACGCCGAAATCCGCGCCAAGACTCACCGCGGCCCGGCGCGCCGGACTAAGACCGATCCTCTGCGTCGGTGAGACGCAGCAGCAGCGCCAAGCCGGCGAGGCGATTGCGGTCGTCGCGGCGCAGCTCTCGGGTTCGATCCCCGACGGCGTCGCCGGTGATGGGTTGGTCATCGCCTATGAGCCGGTATGGGCGATCGGAACCGGGCTCACTTGCGCCCTCGACGACATCGCCCAGATTCACGCGGCGATTCGCGCCCGTGTGGCGCCGGCCACGTGCATCCTCTATGGCGGTTCGGTCAACCCGACAAACGCGGCCGGGATCCTCGCTCTGACCGATGTCGACGGCGCGCTGGTCGGCGGCGCCAGCCTCGAAGCCGATTCGTTCTGGGCGATCGCCCGCTGCTGTGGATGAAGCGATTCGGGGCAAGGCTGGCCAGGAGGCGGAGAAGCGACTAAAATCCCCCGATGATCGTTATTCTCCTGGTCATTCATATCATGGTCGCGATCGCGCTGGTCGGGGTCATTCTGCTGCAGAAGAGCGAAGGCGGGGCGCTCGGCATGGGCGGCGGCGGCATGTCGGGATTTATGACTGGCCGGTCGACCGCGAATTTGCTGACCCGCGCGACCGCGATCCTCGCCGCCGCCTTCATGGCAACCAGCGCGCTGCTGGTGGTTATGCACAATCGTCAGACTGCGCCGGTGTCGATCATCGACCGGCCCGGGCCGGCGGTGCCCGCTGTGCCGCTGGCGCCAACCGCTCCGGCGGCTCCGGCCAAGCCGCAAGCGCCGACCCCGAGCGCGCCGCTCGCGCACTAATGGGCCCTCGCCCCACCCCTTCGCAAGCGCGGGCCGGGGAGAGGAGGAGGGGTCGCCCCTTTCATTATTAATGGGACTGCGGCGCGTGTTGCTGTAGGGTAAGATTCCATGACGCGGTTCATCTTCATTACCGGCGGCGTGGTCTCCTCCCTCGGCAAGGGCTTGTCGGCTGCAGCGCTCGGCGCGTTGCTGCAGGCGCGTGGCTTCAAGGTGCGGTTGCGCAAGCTCGACCCGTACCTGAATGTCGATCCCGGGACGATGAGCCCATACCAGCACGGCGAGGTCTACGTCACCGACGACGGTGCCGAGACCGACCTCGATCTCGGCCATTACGAGCGGTATGTCGGGGTCGCCGCGCGGCGCAGCGATTCGGTAACGACCGGCCGGATCTATTCGACCGTGATCGGCCGCGAGCGGCGTGGCGAGTATCTCGGCGCCACAGTTCAGGTCATCCCCCACGTGACCGACGCCATCAAGGAGTTCATCCAGGCCGATCTCGACGGCGAGGATTTCGTGTTGTGCGAGATCGGCGGCACCGTCGGCGACATCGAAAGCCTGCCGTTCCTCGAAGCGATTCGCCAGCTTGGCAATGAGCTCGGCCGCGAGCGGGTGCTGTTCGTACACCTGACCCTGGTGCCCTACATCAGCTCGGCCGGCGAGCTAAAGACCAAGCCCACCCAACACTCGACCAAGGAACTGCTCGGCCTCGGCATCCAGCCCGACATCCTGTTGTGCCGCTGCGACCGGCCGATCCCGCCCGGCGCGCGCAAGAAGATTGCGTTGTTCTGCAATCTGCGCGAAAGCCGGGTCATTCCGGCTCTCGACATCGACACGATCTATGCGGTGCCCGGCGCCTACCACGCCGAAGGCTTCGACGATGAAGTCTGCCGGCATTTCGGAACTCGATGCGCCCGCTCCGGACCTCGACCGTTGGAATGACATCGTCAATCTGATCCACCGACCGGAAGGACGAGTGACAATCGCCATTGTCGGCAAGTACACCCACCTTCCCGACAGCTACAAGTCACTGGCGGAGGCGATGACCCACGGCGGGCTCGCCAACAATGTCGGGATCGACCTCGACTGGATCGATTCCGAGGTGTTCGAGGCCGAGACCAAGGCGGTCCATCAGCTCGAAGGGGTTCACGGCATCTTGGTCCCGGGCGGGTTTGGCGAGCGCGGCACCGAAGGCATGATCGAAGCCGCCCGCTTCGCCCGCGAGCGCCGGGTGCCGTATTTCGGCATCTGCTTTGGCATGCACATGGCGGTGATCGAGGCGGCGCGCGATCTCGCCGATCTTCCCGGCGCGGGCTCGACCGAATTCGGGCAGTGTCTGCATCCGGTGGTCGGGCTGATGACCGAATGGATGCACGGCAATACGATAGTACGGCGTAATTCGAACGAAGATCTCGGCGGGACGATGCGACTGGGCGCCTATGAGGCGGTGCTGGCGGCTGGCAGCCGGGTCGCCGAAATCTATGGCGCCGAGCACATCAGCGAGCGACATCGCCACCGCTACGAGATCAATATCGGCTACAAGGACCGGCTGGAAGCCGCCGGGCTGCGCTTTTCGGGAATGTCGCCCGACGGCGTCCTGCCGGAGATCGTCGAGTTGCCGGATCACCCGTGGTTCGTCGGCGTGCAGTTTCATCCCGAACTCAAATCGACCCCGTTCACACCGCACCCGCTATTCAGCTCGTTCATCCGTGCCGCGCGCGACCAGTCACGCCTGGTGTGATGCCCCTCGACCCGCGCAGCGGGAGGGTGAGAGGCGACACATCTCGGCGGTTGGAGCATAAATGATACCCCGTCACGTCACCATCGGTGACATCACCCTTGGCAACGATCTGCCGCTGGTGTTCATCGTCGGGCCGAACACGCTCGAATCGCGGGCTCATGCGCTGGAAATGAGTGCGGCGCTGGCCGAGATCGCGGCAAAGCTGAAAATTAATCTGATTTATAAAACCTCGTTCGACAAGGCGAACCGCTCATCGATTTCGGGCGCGCGGGGCATCGGGCTGATGGCTGGCCTGCCGATCCTCGCCGAGGTCCGCGAGGCGACGGGCCTGCCGGTGCTGACCGACATTCATACACCGGAGCAGTGCGCGCCGGTTGCCGAGGTTGTCGACATCTTGCAAACCCCGGCGTTTCTCTGTCGCCAGACCGATCTGCTGGTTGCTGCCGGTGCGACCGGGAAGCCGGTCAATATCAAGAAGGGCCAGTTCATCACCCCCCACGACATGAAGCATGCCGCGGGCAAGGTGGCATCGACCGGCAATGAGCAGATTCTGCTATGTGAGCGCGGCGTGAGCTTCGGCTACAACACCCTCGTCGTCGATATGCGGGCGCTGCCGATCATGGCGGAGACCGGCTACCCGGTGGTGTTCGACGCCACCCATTCGGTGGCACAACCGGGCGGCCTTGGCGACCGTTCGGGAGGAGAGCGCGAATTCGCGCCTGTGCTGGCGCGAGCCGCCGTCGCCGTCGGGATCGCCGCCGTCTTTATCGAAACCCATCAGGATCCCGACCGAGCGCCCTGCGAGGGCCAGACGATGTTGCCCCTCCGGTCGCTGCCGGAATTGCTCGAGACCCTGATTGCGTTTGACCGGCTCGCCAAGAGGCGCCCCGCTGAGTTCGATTGCTGAGAGGCCGCACCTCGCCTTACAGCCCCACCGTCATAGCGAGAACCTGATGACCGCCATCGCCGATATCCACGCCCGCGAGATCCTCGACAGCCGTGGCAACCCGACAGTCGAGGTCGAGGTTACGCTCGACGGGGGAACGATCGGCCGGGCGGCGGTTCCGTCCGGCGCCTCGACCGGGGCGCACGAGGCGATCGAAAAACGCGATGGGGGTCAGCGCTTTGGCGGTAGGGGCGTGCTTCAGGCGGTCGAGGCGGTCAATGGCGAGATCTTCGACGCGCTGTCGGGCTTCGATGCGGCCGACCAGCTGGCGCTCGACCGGGTGCTGATCGAGCTCGACGGCACCCCGAACAAGGCGCGGCTCGGCGCCAACGCGATCCTCGGCGTCAGCCTCGCCGCCGCCAAGGCTGCCGCCGCCGATCTTGCGCAGCCGCTCTACCGCTATCTCGGCGGCGTGTTTGCCCGCACCCTGCCGGTGCCGCAGATGAACATCATCAATGGCGGCGTGCATGCCGACAACCCGATCGACATCCAGGAATTCATGATCATGCCGGTCGGCGCGGCTTCCGCAACCGAGGCGATTCGCGCCGGTTCCGAAATTTTTCACGCCTTGCGCAAAAAGCTCGCCGACGCCGGCCACAACACCAATGTCGGCGACGAGGGCGGGTTTGCCCCGAACCTCGCTTCGGCCGACACCGCGCTGGGGTTCATCACGCAGGCGATCGAAGCCGCCGGCTACCATCCGGGCGACGACGTGGTCCTGGCGCTCGACCCGGCCGCGAGCGAATTCTACCGCGACGGCGCATATCGAACTCGAAGGCAAGACCCTCGATTCGGCGGCTTTGATCGCCTATTGGCGCGATCTGGTCGACCGTTACCCGATCGTCTCGATCGAGGACGGGATGGCCGAGGACGATTGGGACGGCTGGGTGCTGCTGACGCGTGAGCTCGGCGGCAGGATTCAACTCGTCGGCGACGATGTCTTTGTCACCAACCCCGAGCGGCTGCGTGAGGGTATCGCGCGCGCCGCCGCCAACGCGCTGCTCGTCAAGGTCAACCAGATCGGCACCCTCTCCGAGACGCTTGACGCAGTTGAAATCGCACAGCGGGCAGGGTGGGGGACGGTGTTCTCACACCGCTCGGGCGAAACCGAGGATACGACGATCGCCGATCTGGCGGTCGCCACCAACAGCGGCCAGATCAAGACCGGATCGCTGTCGCGCTCGGACCGGATCGCCAAATACAACCAGCTGATCCGAATCGAAGAGCAGCTCGGCGGCTGCGCCGTTTACGGCGGACGCTCGGTTCTCGCGCGCTCGGCCTCCGCGCCACGCCGAGGTTGACGGGCAGCTCCGTCGGTGCTGCTGTTGCGCGATGATCCTAATGCGCGAATTGCGGAAGCGGGCACGGGTCGTCGTCGGCCCCATCCTCGGGATCGCCCTGACCGGCTATTTTGCCTACAACCTCGTCGAGGGTGATCGCGGGTTCATCGCCTGGACGCGGCTCACCCAGGAGATGCGCGCCGAGAATGCCCGTCTCGACGCGCTTCGCGCCGAGCGTGCGGCGCTCAAGCGGAAGGTGTCGGACTTGACGCCGAATCATCTCGACCCCGATCTACTCGACGAGCGTGTGCGCGCGATTCTGAATCTCGTAGCGCCGAACGAGCGGGTGATCATGAAGCCGGCGGCGGACCCGCCGACTGCGCCCCAACCATTTTCGGGGAGCGCTCCCGGCGGTCCGCCGGCCCGGTGATTTCCAACGTGCCGACAACGATTTGAACAGGCCGAGATTGCCAGGTCGCGATTGCAAAGGAATGGATTTGCCACCATGCTCCGGGCCGGCTTTTGGTAATGAGTTGGGCGTATGCCCGGAGGGAGCGGATGGCAGCAGCACGCAAGGCCAAGCCTGTCGGTGTCGCCGAACTCGACGCTTCACCAAAGGAATTGCTCGGCTTTTATCATGACATGCTGCTGATTCGGCGCTTTGAGGAGCGCGCCGGGCAGATGTACGGCATGGGCCTGATCGGCGGGTTCTGCCACCTCTATATCGGACAGGAAGCGGTCGTCGTCGGCATGCAAGCGGCGCTGAAGAAGGGCGACACTGTCATCACCTCCTACCGCGATCACGGGCATATGCTGGCCTGCGGCATGGACCCCAAAGGGGTCATGGCTGAATTGACCGGGCGCCGCACCGGTTACTCGCACGGCAAAGGCGGGTCGATGCACATGTTCAGCCGCGAAAAGAATTTTTTTGGCGGCCACGGCATCGTCGGCGCTCAAGTCCCGATCGGCACTGGGCTGGGCTTCGCCCACCGCTATCGCGATGACGGGCTGATCTCGGTCACCTATCTCGGTGATGGCGCGATCAACCAGGGGCAGGTTTACGAAAGCTTTAACATGGCGGCGTTGTGGAGACTGCCGGTCGTCTATGTCATCGAGAACAACCGTTACGGGATGGGAACCTCGATCGACCGCGCGTCGGCCCGGACCGATTTGTTCCATCGCGGCATGGCGCACGGCATTCCCGGGGAGCAGGTCGACGGGATGAATGTGCTGGCGGTGCACGAAGCCGGGCTCGCCGCGGCCGAGCATGCGCGCTCGGGTCAAGGCCCGCTGATCCTCGAGATGCTGACCTATCGCTATCGCGGCCACTCGATGTCCGACCCGGCAAAATATCGGACCCGCGACGAGGTCGACCGGATGCGCACCGAGCACGATCCGATCGATCAAGCGCGCCGGCGGCTGATCGAGGGCGGGACCAGCGAGGCGGCGCTGAAGGCGATCGACGCCGAGGTCAGGGACCGCGTCACCGAGGCGGCGCAATTCGCGCAGGACAGCCCGGAGCCGGACCCGGCCGAGCTGTGGACGGACGTGTTGGTCGACGCCTGAGCCGCAAACGATTATTCTGTTTGCCGGGACGCGCGCCCAAGCCGCTGCAGGCGAGTCCCGATGTGCGGCAGAGCCCGCAGGAGACAGCGATAACCCATGGCTACCGAAGTGCTGATGCCGGCGCTGTCGCCGACGATGACCGAGGGCAAGATCGCGCGCTGGTTGAAGAGCGAGGGCGAGCCGGTCAGAGCCGGCGATGTGCTGGCCGAGATCGAGACCGACAAGGCAACAATGGAAGTCGAAGCCGTCGACGAGGGCGTACTCGCCAAGATCGTGATCCCCGAAGGGACTGATCACGTCGCCGTCAATACCCCGATCGCGCTGATCGCCGGGAATGGGGAGGACGCGGCCGAGGCCCATCGCGCGCCGCCATCCGCGAATGGTCGGCAAAGTGCGGTAACTGAGGACGCGGCGACGGCGCGGCCGCCACAACCCGCGCCGCCACGCGCACCGCCGGCGCCGGCCCACGCAGCTCCGACGGCAGAGGCCGAATACACTGGTCCGACCCGGACGATTACGGTGCGTGAGGCCTTACGCGATGCGATCGCCGAAGAGATGCGGCGCGACGACACGGTGTTTTTGCTAGGCGAAGAGGTCGCCGAATACGAAGGCGCCTATAAGGTCAGCCAGGGCCTGCTGCAGGAGTTCGGGCCGCGGCGCGTCATCGACACGCCGATCACCGAGCAGGGCTTTACCGGGCTGGGAATCGGGGCGGGTTTTGCCGGGCTGCGCCCGATCGTCGAATTTATGACCTTTAATTTCGCGATGCAGGCAGTTGATCAGATTGTCAACTCTGCATCAAAAACACGTTACATGTCGGGTGGCCAGATGGGCTGTCCGATTGTCTTCCGCGGGCCTAATGGCATCGCCGCTCGGGTCGCCGCGCAGCATTCGCAATGCTATGCCAGCTGGTACGCGCACTGCCCCGGGCTCAAGGTCGTGGCCCCCTATACCGGCGCCGATCACAAGGGCTTGCTGAAATCGGCAATCCGCGACCCCAACCCAGTCGTCTTTCTCGAGCACGAACTCGTCTATGGGGAAAGCTTCGCCGTCCCCGACGACCCCGAATTTCTGGTGCCGATCGGCAAGGCGCGTATTGCCAAGCCCGGCGAGCATGTCACGATCACCGCGTTCTCGCGCATGGTAAAGCTCGCGCTACAAGCCGCTCAGGAGCTGGAAAAGGCCGGCATCTCGGCTGAGGTCATCGATCTGCGCAGTCTGCGCCCGTTCGATTTCGACACCGTCGTGGCCTCGGTCAAAAAAACCAACCGGATCGTCGCGGTCGAGGAGGGGTGGCCGTTTGCCGGCGTCGGCGCGGAAATCGCGGCACTCGTCATGGAGCGGTGTTTCGATTGGCTCGATGCCCCGGTCAAGCGGGTCTCGGGCAGGGATGTGCCGCTGCCCTATGCCGCGAACCTCGAACACCTGGCGGTGCCGCAGGTCGAGGACATCGTCGCCGCCGCCCGCGAGGTCACCTATCGGTAGACCTTAAGTGAGATGTCATTACGACCAAAAGCGAAGCAATCTCGCACCGGATTGCGTGCGAACCTACAAAGATTGCTTCGTCGGCCCGCGGCCTTTTCGCAATGGCCGCTGATTTGGTGATTGGATCATGCCGATCGAAATCCTGATGCCGGCGTTGTCGCCGACGATGACCGAAGGCAACCTCGCCAAATGGGTCAAGAAAGAGGGCGACGCGGTGCATTCGGGCGACGTGCTCGCCGAAATCGAGACCGATAAGGCAACGATGGAGGTCGAGGCCGTCGATGATGGGCGGGTCGGCAAGATCCTGGTTCCCGAGGGGACGCAGGGAGTCAAGGTCAACCAGCCGATAGCGCTGCTGCTCGGCGAAGGCGAGGATCCGTCGGCACTAACAACCTTCACTGCATCAGTCGCCAAGCCTGTTCCCACCGCCGCGCCCCGCGAAACAGAGCCGCAACCGGCCTCGGCAGCTTCGGCAGCTGCGATGATGCCCGCGACCAGCCGGCCCAACGGCAATGGCCGGATTTTCGCCAGCCCCTTGGCCCGCCGCATGGCCCAGCAGGCCGGTCTTGACCTTGCCGCGATCATCGGCTCGGGGCCGCAGGGCCGGATCGTCAAAGCCGATATCGATGCCGCGCTTTCGACTGCGCGGACCGTGCCCACCACCGCGCTTCCGGCGGCCCGGCCGGGGACAGCCGCGCCGGTAACACCTTTGCCCATGCCGCTTGCCGCGCTCGCTTTGTCGAAGGAGCGAGTGGTGGCATTAGCCGGCAACGCGCCTTATACCGAGCGGCCCCTCAACGCGATGCGCCGGGTCATCGCCCGACGCCTGACCGAGTTGAAGCAGACCGTCCCGCATTTTTATCTGACGATCGATTGCGAGATCGACTCGCTGCTCAAGATCCGTTCTGAACTAAATTCTAAATCAGATGCTTACCGGATTTCTGTCAACGATTTTGTAATCCGTGCGGCGGCCCTCGCCTTGCGTCAGGTGCCGGCGGCCAATGCGTCGTGGAGCGACGAGGCGATCCTGCTATGGGACACGGTCGACATCGCCGTCGCGGTGGCGCTTGACGACGGTCTGATCACACCGATCGTCAAGCAGGCCGACCGCAAGGGGCTGGCGACCATCGCCAACGAAGCCAAAGACCTAGCCGCGCGCGCCCGAGCCGGCAAATTGAAGCTCGAGGAGTTTCAGGGCGGGACCTTCTCGATCTCGAACCTCGGGATGTTCGGGGTTCGCGAATTCGCGGCGGTGATCAACCCGCCGCAGGGCGGCATCCTTGCCGTCGGCGCCGGAGAAAAGCGGCCGGTCGTCAAAGACGGTGCGCTCGCGGTGGCCACGGTGATGAGCTGCACCTTGTCCTGCGACCATCGCGCGGTCGACGGTGCCGTCGGCGCACAATTCCTCGCCGCCTTCAAAAAGCTCATCGAAGACCCGCTGACGATGCTTCTGTAAACATGCGCGTTGCTAAGAAGGACGAGGAATTAGGCTATCTAAGTAGCCTTCGGCATCTTTGTAAGGACTTTCCTCAAGGCCGAATTACTTCATCCGAAACGCCTGATTTCATTGTTCAAACCAACGGGCGCCGCGTAGGGATCGAAATCACTAAAATCTTTATAAACGATGGTAGCCGTAAGGCATCAATTCAAAGCGTTGAGGCGGCTAGGGACAGGATAACAAAGCTTGCGAGAGATTTCGCCTGTGAGATGGGTATGCCACCGGTATCCGTTACATTGTTTTATAACTGGACGTTGCCGCTACATCGCTCAAAGGAAAAAGAGATAGCGCGGGCAGTTGCGCGCACCGTCTCCGATAATCTCCCTCTGGAAGGCGAAAACGCCGACCTGGAATGTTCTTATGACTCCATCCAGCCGCGGGAGGTTGATCAAATTTTGGTAAATCGTGCGCATCCCGCCGACACTCACAAATGGACTTGGATGGAATACTCGAGAATCCATTGCGATGCGATCAGCTATATTCAAACGAAGATAGACAGCAAGCGGACCACGCTACCGATGTGTCTTAGAAGTTGTGAGGAATGTTGGCTGCTGGTGGTAGCGAATTCCTTTCGAGCATCCGGTAACATCAAACCAGATCTAGGAAGTTTATCCCACACATATGACTCGCCGTTCGCTCGTACCTATTTCTTTGACAACGGGTTGGGTCGATTGACCCTTTTAAAATGCAATTCGTAGCAGTCGGGTGATGAAATGGCCGAAACCTCGTATGATCTGATCGTGCTCGGCGGCGGGCCGGGCGGCTATGTAGCTGCGATCCGGGCAGCCCAGCTCGGCATGAAGGCGGTGGTGGTCGAGCGCGATCAGCTGGGTGGGATCTGTCTCAATTGGGGCTGCATTCCGACCAAGGCGTTGCTGCGCAGCTCTGAGATTTATCATCTACTCCATCACCTAGACCAATTCGGATTTTCGGCAAAAGACATCCGCTTCGATGCCGGCAAGGTCGTGGCCCGCTCGCGCGCCGTCGCCAAGCAGCTATCAAACGGTGTCGCCTATTTGTTGAAAAAGAACAAAGTCAATGTGATTGACGGGCAGGGGCGGCTGGCCGGCAAGGGGCAACTGGCTGTTGAGAAAGGCGGAAAGTCCGTCGCAGAGCTCACCGCACCGCATATCATCCTCGCGACCGGAGCCCGGGCGCGCGCGCTGCCCGGCCTTGAACCGGATGGCGAGCAAGTGTGGACTTATATGGAGGCGATGGTGCCGCCCGCGATCCCGAAATCCTTGCTGGTCATCGGCTCGGGTGCAATCGGGATTGAATTCGCCAGTTTTTACCATGACATGGGGGCCGAAGTCACGGTCGTGGAAGTGCTCGACCGCGTGCTTCCGGTCGAGGACGAGGAGATCTCGGCTTTTGCCCGTAAGGCATTTGAGAAACAAGGGATCAAGATCCATACCGGAGCAACGGTGAAGACCCTGGAGCGTACCGGCGAGCAAGTCACCGCCCACATCGAGGCCGGCGAAAAGGCGTCCGCGGTGACGGTCGAAAAGGTGATCATGGCTGTCGGGATCGTCGGCAATGTCGAGGATATCGGCCTCGAAAACACCGGCGTCGAGGTGCAGCGAACCCATGTCGTCGTCGATCAGTGGCTGCGCACCGGCGAGCCTGGCGTTTATGCGATCGGCGATCTCGTCGGCCCGCCCTGGCTGGCGCACAAGGCGAGTCACGAAGGGGTGATCTGCGTCGAGCACATCGCCGGGGTCAACGACGTTCACCCGCTCGATGTCCACAACATTCCGGCCTGCACCTATTGCCGCCCGCAGGTGGCCAGCGTCGGCCTGACCGAAAAAGCCGCCAGGGATGCGGGTTACGAGGTCAAAATCGGGCATTTCCCTTTTATCGGCAATGGCAAGGCGATCGCGCTGGGCGAGCCCGAAGGCATGGTCAAGACGGTGTTCGACGGCAAGACCGGCGAGCTGTTGGGAGCGCATATGATCGGCGCCGAGGTGACCGAGCTGATCCAGGGCTACACGATCGCCAAGACCCTGGAGACGACCGAGGCCGAGTTGATCCGCACGATCTTCCCGCACCCGACCCTGTCGGAGACGATGCACGAGGCCGTGCTTGACGCTTATCGGCGCGCCATCCACTTCTAAGGCTAGGCCGTCATTGCGAGCGAAGTGAAGCAATCTCGTGCCGAAAGAGCTTTAGCCATCGGGACTGCTTCGTCGCCTCGCTCCTCGCAATGACACCCTCTCCAACGCCCGAAGCGGCGCTGCGCCATCCGGAAAAGGCCGGACGGCCCGACAGCCCGATCCCGCGCAAGCCCGATTGGCTGCGAGTCAGGGCGCCGGGCTCGCCCGAATACCAGGCGACGCGGCGGCTGATGCGCGAGTTGCGGCTCAACACCGTGTGCGAAGAAGCGGCCTGTCCGAATATCGGCGAGTGCTGGAAACAGAAACACGCGACGATGATGATCCTCGGGCAGGTCTGCACCCGCGCCTGCACCTTTTGCAACGTCGCCACCGGCCGGCCTGATCGTGTCGACCCGCATGAGCCCGAACGTGTCGGCGCGGCGGTCGCCGCACTCGCGCTCGCCCATGTCGTCGTCACCTCGGTCGACCGCGACGACCTTGGCGATGGAGGCGCCGGACAGTTCGCCCGAACCATTGCGGCGATCCGCACCGCTGCCCCCGCCACGACCATCGAGGTGCTGACCCCCGATTTTCTGCGCAAGGAGGGGGCGCTCGAAACCGTCGTCGCGGCCGGGCCCGACGTTTTCAACCACAATCTCGAAACGGTACCGCGTCTTTACGCGGAGGTAAGGCCCGGCGCTCGATACTTTCATTCGCTACGGCTGCTCGACCAGGTCAAGCGGCTCGATCCGGCATTGTTCACCAAGTCGGGGATCATGGTTGGGCTTGGCGAGGACCGGACCGAGGTGCTCCAGGTGATGGACGATTTGCGCGCCGCTGACGTGGATTTCCTGACGATCGGGCAATATCTGCAGCCGACGCCGAAACATCATGCGATCGCCCGCTTTGTGACGCCGGAAGAATTTGCCGGCTATAAAAGTTTTGCGCTCGGAAAGGGCTTTCTGCTGGTTTCGGCCTCGCCGCTGACCCGATCCTCCTACCACGCGGGCGAGGATTTCGCGCGACTGCGCGCCGCGCGCATCGCCAAGCTCGCCGCCGCCGGCTGATTCTGCCGCGATGCCGACCCATGCCGAACAGCGTGTGCTTCCCTACACGCCGGAGCAACTTTTCGCGCTGGTCGCCGATATCGAGCGCTATCCCGAATTCCTGCCCTGGTGCATTGGTGCGCGCATCAAGGAGAGGCAACCCAATCTTGTCGTCGCCGATCTGATCATCGGGTTCAAAGTATTCCGTGAGCGTTTTACCTCGCGAGTGGTCCTCGACCCGCCGGGAAAGATCGATGTGACCTATGCCGAGGGGCCATTTCGCTATCTGGACAACCACTGGACCTTCGAACGGGCGCCGGAAGGCTGCCGCATCGGCTTCTTCGTCGATTTCGAATTCAAGTCGCGGCTGATGCAAAAGGTCATCGAGGTTCTGTTCAGCGAAGCGGTGCGCCGCATGGTCGGCGCCTTCGAAAAGCGTGCTTGCGATCTCTACGGCGCTCCGGCGGAAGGCGGCGCCAACCGGGCAGCGGTCTGATCCGCTGCCCGGCCAAGGGCGGTGCGACGTTCCCGCTTTGGTGCGCACGCCGTGCCCCTTATGCTGAACTCTCGAAGCTTTCAGCTGCCGTCGAGGGGTATCTTCAATGCCGCAACAAACCGTCGTCTACGCCAGCGTCGGGCCGGAGCTGACGCAGTACGACCTCGATATCGAAAACGCCACCCTCTCCAAGCGTGGCGCCGTGACCTTGCCGGCGAATGTGCATTACGCTTGGCCACACACCTCGCGGCAATTTCTCTATGTCGCGTCGAGCGACAGCGCATCGGGGATTGGCGGGCCGGTCGGCCAGAGGCACAACGTGACCGCTTTTCGCATTGATCCCGCCTCGGGCGCGCTGATACCGCATGGCGATCCGATCGCGCTGCCGACCCGGCCGATTCACATGACCATCGACATTCCGTCTCGTAACCTTTTGGTTGCTTTCAGCAATCCGAGCGGGCTTCGGGTATACCGGGTAAATCCCGACGGCACGCCCGGGGCCGAGGTCGCACAGCAGAAACCGATCGACCCCGGTATCTACGGGCATCAGGTGCGGGTGAGCCTCGACAATCGGCTGGTCATTCTGGTTACGCGTGGCCATGACGCAGCAGGCGGCAAACCGGAGGAGCCGGGCGCGTTGAAGGTTTTCAACTATCACGATGGGTTGCTAGCCGACGAAGTTTCGGTCGCTCCCGGCAGCGGATACGGCTTTGGTCCACGTCATCTCGATTTTCACCCCACCAAGCCCTGGGTCTATGTGTCCTTGGAGCGACAGAACCGGCTCGACATGTTCGCGATCGATGGCGACCGGCTGTCAGGGGCTCCGCTATTCAGCAAAGGCACCCTGGGCGAGCCGGGCAATATCCGAGGGCGGCAGGCAGCCGGCACGGTCCATGTCCATCCCAACGGCCGCTTTGTCTACGTGGCCAATCGCGCTTCGAGCACGGTCGGGGAGGGGACAGAGCGCGTCTTTGCCGGCGGTGAGAACACACTCGCTGTCTATGCCATCGACCCGGTGACCGGCGAGCCCAACCCGATCCAGCATGTCGATACCCGCGGCATTCATTGCCGCACCTTTCACATCGACCCGGGGGGCCAAATCCTGGTCGCAGCGCACATCATGGGATTGCCGGTCAAAGACGGCGCGGCGATTCGCGAGGTGCCGGCCTGCCTTTCGGTCTTTCGCATCAGCGCCGACGGCAAGCTCGATTTCGTGCGTAAATACGATGTCGATGTCGGCAACCGCCAGATGTTTTGGATGGGGATGGTGTAGGCCACCGCGACGGAAAAAGTGGCCGCGCTCTTTACACCACGGCGAGCGGCCGGTGCGGCAGGGGAGGGGACTCGACGCGGATCGGATCGCCGGGACGAACCTCGCCTTCCGCCAGCACGACGCCCATGATCCCGGCCTTGCGCACGAGATTGCCGTGGTCGTCGCGCCCGAGCGTCGCGGCCATCAGCCCCTTTTGGATCTTGTCGAGCTGAGCGCAGGGGTTGCGCAGCCCGGTCACCTCGACGATGGCGCTGGAGCCGAGATGGAGCCGCGTGCCGGTAGCGAGGCCAAGCAGATCGACCCCTGACGTCGTGACGTTCTCGCCCATCTGCCCAGGCGCCACGGTGAAACCCGCTTCCCGTAGCTCGTCGTGTAGTTCGGCCTGGACCAGGTGTACCTGGCGCAGATTGGGTTGGGTCGGGTCGCGTGCGACACGTGAGCGGTGTTTTACGGTCGCGCCTTGATGGGCGTCGCCCTCGACGCCCATCCCGGCCACCAGCCTGATGCTGTCTTGGTTCGGCTTGATCAAAGTGTGCCGCGCGCCGCAGCTCACCGCCGTCACAATCCCTCCCACAGGGATTTCCCCTTGCAGTTATTCGGCCGCCGCCGATAGCGGGCGCGGCAAGATGCTGTCGTAGAGTTCGGGGCGCTGCCATTGCGACAATAGGCCCTGCTTGGTGCCGCAGAACGGGGTCTTGTCGTTGCCGTCCCAGCCGGCGCGCAATTCGCGCACTCGGTCGAGGCTGACCTGCACCACTGACATCCCGACATTGATGCTCTCGTAATGCGTCCGCTCCGGACCGGCGAGGATTGCCAGCCCGCGCTCTGTCGTCGGATCAAAGATGTTACGGGTCGAGACAACAAGCGCCAAATTCTCGATCGCCCGCGCCCGCAGCAGGGTGTGCCAAGTCTCCCATAAATTCCCAGCGCCGCTGAGGCCAGCCGGGAGAAAGATGATCTCCGCCCCGCGCAACGCCAACGCGCGCGACACCTCGGGCATATAGACTTCGCTGCACATGCCGAGCCCGACTTTACCGTGGACCGTGTCGAAAACCGGGAATTCGTTGCCGGGGACCCATTCGAACTCCCACACACCGCCGCCGCCGGTGCGGCTCGAATAGATCCACGGGCCATTTGGATGGGTACGGCGGTACCTCGCCGGCTCGCGACCGTCGGGATAGGCCATGCAGGTCAGATTGTAGGCAGTCCTTTTGGCGTCATCGATCGGCTCCATCGTGCCGAATACGACGTGGGTCCCGAATCTGTGGGCCGCCTCGGCGATACGGGCCGATGGATCGTAGCTGGCCGGCATCCGCCACGGCCCCGGATAGGATTCCGGGAAACAGACGAAATCCGCACCCTTACCGGCGGCCCGCTCGATCCATTTGACCGCGAAGTCGACGTTTTTTGCGTCGTCGGGCGGCGGGTTCGTATGCGGCTGGACCACCGCGATGTGGAAGCTGCTCATGGAATGTTCTCCTTATTAACCATGTGCCTCCGCCGCGAGCAGGCCGAGCGCCAGCCGCAAGGCTGCGCCGCGCACCGCCGCGCGGTCGCCCGGAAACACACGGCGCTCGGTTTGGGGGGACTTGCCGCGACGGGCGAGGGCACAATGGATCAGCCCGACCGGCTTTTCGGGGCTGCCGCCGCCAGGTCCGGCGACGCCGGTAACCGAGACCGCGAGATCGACCGGGGCGCGGGCAAGGGCGCCCTCGGCCATCGCCGCGGCGGTTTCGGCGCTGACCGCGCCATGAGCGGCGATCACCTCGGGGAGGACACCCAGCAACTCGGATTTGGCCTCGTTCGAATAGGTCACAAAGCCGCGCTCGACCACGTCGGACGAACCGGCGATCGCGGTCAGCGCCGCGGCCACCAGGCCGCCGGTGCAGGATTCGGCGATCGCCACATGCCAGCCGCGCGCACGGCATGCGTCGAGCACCGATGTCGCCAGATCAAGCGTTTCAGGATCGAACACCGAATACTCCGCCGATCACCAACAAGACCGATAAGACGAGGGCAGCGTAAACCGCTGCTAACAGGTCGTCGAGCATGACACCGAGACCGCCGGCAATGTCCCGGTCGGCCCAAAGCACCGGCCATGGCTTCCAGATGTCAAAGATCCGGAACAACAAGAAGGCCAGGACCCAGGCGAGCGGGTCGCGCGGTGCGGCCAGCAGGACGAGCCATTGCCCTGCGACCTCGTCGATGACCACGAACCCGGGATCTTTGATCCCGCCTGCCTTGACTACGGTCGCGGCGGCCCACCATCCGGCGAAAAAGATGATCGCAATGGCGATGGCGAGCCCAGTCGCACCCCACAGGCTGTGGATTGCCCAGGCAAAGGGCAACGCCGCGAGCGATCCCCAAGTGCCGGGCGCTATCGGGATCAGCCCCACCCCGAACCAGGTGGCGAGCACGACCGCTGGATGGCGTAGCGGCAGGCCAAGGCGCGCCTTCGACGGCGTAATTTCGCAACTCAATTTTTCTCTTCGTCGTGACCGGGCTTGTCCTGGCCATCCACGGATTTGCCATGACGCGGCTCGTGGGTGGCCGGACCAAGTCCCGCCAAGACGAAGACGGACAAGTCCGGAATCATCTACAATGGCAGGCGGACGGTGGCGACGGCTTGCGCGGCGATGCCTTCGCCGCGGCCGGTGAAGCCGAGGCGATCGGTCGTCGTTGCCTTCACACTAACGCGCTCGGCGGCGATACCGAGAATTTCGGCAATCCGCTCGACCATCGCCGCGCGATGAGGGCCGATTTTCGGTCGCTCGCAGATAATCGTCACGTCGACCGCCGCAACAGCGCCGCCCCGCGCGCCTACGAGATCGGCCGCATGGCGTAGAAATTGATCCGAGGCTGCACCGCGCCAGCGCGCATCACCGGGCGGGAAATGCATACCGATATCGCCGGCCCCGATCGCGCCCAGCAGCGCGTCGGTCAGAGCATGGAGGCCGACATCGGCGTCGGAATGACCAACCAAGCTTTCATCGTGCGGGATTTCGACCCCGCAGATGAAAATCCGATCTCCTGGTCCAAACGCGTGGACGTCAAAACCTTGCCCGACGCGTACATCGCCGGGCCGGGCGGCGATCAGACGTTCGGCGGTGGCAAGGTCTTCGGTTGTCGTCACTTTCAGATTGTCCTCGCTGCCGACAACCAGCAGCGGCGCCAGCCCGGCCGCCTCGGCGACCGCCGAATCGTCGGTCAGCTGGGTTCCGGCAGCGGCATGATGCGCGGCCAGGATCTGATCGAATTGAAAGCCTTGGGGGGTTTGCGCGCGCCATAGCTCGGCTCGGTCAACCGTTGCCCGGATCGTCCCGCTCTCGGCGCGCTTGATCGTATCGCGCAGCGGCAGGCAAGGAATAGCCGCCGGCGCCTCGTCGAGCGCTTGGATGACCCGGTCGATCAGCGCCGTGTCGGGAAATGGCCGGGCTCCGTCATGGATCAGCACATGCCGCGGGCGATACGGCGCCAACGCCTCGAGCCCGAGCCTTACCGAATCCTGACGGGTGGCGCCGCCCGCGATCGGCGGCAGCACCGGCAAGCCGGCGACGGCGTTATCGAATAGCGCTCGATCCTCCAGCCGGATCGCCACCAGCACGCCGGTAACCAGCCGATGCCGGGCCAAAGCCGCCACCGCATGCCGCAACACCATGGCTCCGCCGAGCCGCAGGTATTGCTTGGGCACGTCGCCGCCGAATCGGCTCCCCCGGCCCGCCGCGACGACGAGTGCATAAACCGATTCCATGCATGAAATTAGCCGACTGGGCACGCCTTTGCCACCGCTGCCGATCTCCGGATCGGCCGCGCGCCACTATTCTTAATGTTGCACTGCAAAAAGAAACGGAATAATATCTGCCCAATCACTAGGCAAGTCTAACATCTGCTCAAAGAATGACCATTTCGCTCGGTTCTCTAACACTCGACGATCCGGTGATCCTCGCCCCGATGTCGGGTGTGACTGATCTGCCGTTCCGCCGGCTGGTCAAGCGCCTGGGCGCGGGGCTCGTCGTCTCCGAGATGATCGCTAGCGAGGCGATGATTCGCGAGACGCGACAATCCTTGACGATGGCGAAGAGCTGCGCCGAGGAGCAGCCGATGGCGGTGCAGCTCGCCGGCTGCGAGCCGCGGGTCATGGCCGAGGCGGCAAAGCTAAATGCCGATCGCGGCGCGCGGATGATCGACATCAATTTCGGCTGCCCGGTCAAAAAGGTGGTCAACGGCCATGCCGGCTCGGCGCTGATGCGCGACGAGACCCATGCCGCGCGCATTCTCGAAGCCACGGTCAAAGCCGTCGACCTGCCGGTCACTTTGAAGATGCGCACGGGCTGGGACGAGCATACCCGAAATGCGCCCCGGCTCGCGCGGATTGCGCAAGCTTGCGGCATTCGAATGATTACCGTGCACGGACGCACCCGCTCCCAGCTCTATACCGGCTCGTCCGATTGGGGATTCATCCACCGCGTTAAGGAAAATGTAACGATCCCGGTCATCGCCAACGGGGACATCGTCAGCCTCGACGACGCCGAGCGGGCGCTCGCACAATCGGGCGCCGATGGGCTGATGATCGGTCGTGGCTGCTATGGCAGGCCATGGTTCCTGCATCAGGTGATCGCCTGGTTGCAAAGCCGCAAGCAAATCCCCGACCCTCCGCTCACGGCGCAGCGCGACATTGTTCTCGATCATTACGAGGAGATGCTGGTCCATTACGGGATCGCCATCGGCTCACGCATCGCCCGCAAGCACGTCGCGTGGTATTCCAAAGGCCTGCCAGGTTCGGCCGAATTCCGCGCAGCAGTTAACCAGACGCTCGACCCGGCGCGCGTCATGGCGTTGATCCGGGCGTTCTACGAGCCGCTGCTTACTCGGAAGGCAGCATGATCAAGGCGCCGTTCCGGCGGCGGAGCGCCGGCTCGCGCCCGGTTACCGAGACCCTGCCCGAGGCTGCCGCGGTGCTGACGGCGCTCGCTGACCCAGTGATTGTCCTCGACCGCAGCGGCGAAATCCGCCTGGTCAACACTGCGACCGAGCAGTTTTTTGGCTTGGGCGCCGCGGCGCTGCGCGGTAGCGCGCTGGCCGATCTTGTTGCCCCGCATAGCCCATTGATGGGGCTCGTCGACGCAGTTTGGCGCAGCGGCAACACGTTTTCGGAATATGACATGCCGCTCGAAGGTCCGCGCTTTGGCAGCCGCACAGTAACGATCCAGGGGGCGCTGGCCGGCGAGGATGCGGACATGCTGGTGCTGACCCTGCACGAGCGCGCCATGGTCGACAAGGTCGATCGCCAGCTGACCCACCGCAATGCCGCCCGGTCGATTACTGCAATGGCGGCGATGCTGGCGCACGAGGTCAAGAACCCGCTTTCCGGAATTCGCGGCGCGGCGCAGCTTTTGGAGCAGGACGCCGACGAGGCAGGCCGCGAGCTGACCCGGCTGATCTGCGACGAGACCGACCGAATTGTCGCTCTCGTCGACCGGATGGAGGCGTTTTCCGACCATCGACCGATCGAGCGCGAAGCGGTCAACATCCATGAGATCCTCGAACGGGTGCGCAAGCTGGCGCAGTCAGGCTTTGCCCGCCACGTTCGCTTCGTCGAGGAGTACGATCCGTCATTGCCTTTGGTGCACGGTAATCGCGACCTCTTGGTCCAGGTCTTTTTGAACATCGTCAAAAACGCCGCCGAAGCGGCGGCTGGTGCCGATGGCGAGATCATCTTGACCACCGGCTACCGCCACGGGCTCCGGTTGGCTGGGCCGGGTGGGGAAGGGCGCCGGCATTTGCCGCTGATGGTTGCGGTCAGTGACAACGGGCCAGGCATTCCCGAGGACATGCGCCCTTACCTGTTTGATCCGTTTGTGACGACCAAGCGAAACGGAACTGGCCTTGGTCTTGCATTGGTGGCCAAGGTGATCGGTGACCACGGCGGAGTCATCGAATTTGACAGCCAGCCCCGCCGAACCGTGTTCCGGGTGTTTTTGCCCGTGGTCGCGCAAGACGGTATCGGGTGATGACTTCGACGATCCTGGTGGCCGATGACGATCGCGCGATCCGGACGGTGCTCAATCAGGCGCTGATCCGGCTCGGGCACGAGGTGAAGATGACCGGCAACGCCGCTACCCTGTGGCGGTGGGTAGCCGACGGCGACGGCGATCTCGTCATCACTGACGTGATCATGCCGGACGAGAACGGCCTCGACCTGATCCCGCGCATCAAAAAGATCCGCCCCGAATTGCGGATCATTGTCATGAGCGCGCAGAACACCCTGCTGACCGCGGTCAAGGCCACCGAGCGGGGCGCCTTCGAATATCTGCCCAAGCCGTTCGATCTGCGCGAGCTGGTCAGCGTGGTCGAGCGCGCTCTGACCACGCCGCACGATATGTCGGCGAACGGGATCGATGAGGATGTCGAAGACCAGCTGCCGCTGATCGGCCGCTCGCCCGCGATGCAGGAGATCTATCGGGTCATCGCCCGACTGATGGGCACCGATTTGACGGTGACGATCATGGGCGAGAGTGGCACCGGCAAGGAACTGGTGGCGCGGGCGCTGCACAATTACGGCAAACGCCGCGCCGGTCCTTTTGTCCCGATCAACATGGCGGCGATCCCGCGCGAGCTGATAGAAAGCGAGCTATTCGGCCACGAAAAGGGCGCCTTCACCGGCGCCACCGCCCGCAGCATGGGTCGGTTCGAGCAGGCGCATGGCGGGACTCTGTTTCTCGATGAAATCGGCGACATGCCGCTCGAGGCGCAAACCCGGCTGCTGCGCGTGCTGCAAGAAGGCGAATTCACCGCAGTCGGAGGCCGTGTGCCGATCCGCGCCGACGCCCGCGTCATCGCCGCGACCCATCACGATCTGCGCCAGCTGATCCGACAGGGTCTTTTTCGGGAAGACCTGTTCTACCGCCTGAACGTGGCGCCGGTCCGCCTGCCCGCGCTGCGCGAGCGCTCAGCGGATATACCGGCGCTGGTGCGGCATTTTGTGGCCCTGGCGGTCCGAGAGGGCTTACCGCCGAAACGGCTCGACGAAGCGGCGATGGAGCGGCTGCGGACCTACCGGTGGCCAGGCAACGTGCGCGAACTCGAAAATCTGATTCGGCGGCTGGCCGCGCTCTATTCGCAGGAGGTGATCGGGGCGTCGATCATCGACTTCGAGCTCGGCGACACGCCGGCGGCGGCCGACACCGTCGACACGGGGGGCGGAGAAGGGCTCGCGGGCGCGGTCGAGCGCCATATCAGAAGCTATTTTGCCGCTCATAAGGGCGGGCTGCCGGCCGCCGGCCTGTATGACCGGGTGTTGCGTGAAGTCGAGCGCCCGCTAATCGTCTTGACCCTCGGTGCGACGCGCGGCAACCAGATCAAGGCCGCACACCTCTTGGGCCTCAACCGCAATACCTTGCGCAAGAAGATCCGCGAGTTGGACATCCCGGTCGTCCGCGGACTAAAATAAAGCAGCGTGTCACCGAATTTCGGGGATCGCGTGGCGTTGGCCGGGGGCTGGCCCGGCCGGTAGCGGCGGCGGGGTCGGCCGTCCTAACAGCTCGCGGCGATATCCGGTCGAGGTCTTGCATGAAGCTGATGCGGCGGGTTCGGAGGTGGGCCGGCCGCTTTGGTCTGCGTCATACGCTCGCCTTTGGTTTGTCGACGGCGGCGCTGGGTTCGGGGGTCGCAACATATTTGGCGCTGACCGGGGCGCCGCCCTTCGGGCTGCATCCCAACACCGTTCTCACCCTACTGAATTTGGACCTCGTTCTGCTGTTGGCTCTCGGCGCGTTGATCGCCAAGCGCCTGTTGCAGGTATGGGCCGAGCGGCGCCGTGGTCTCGCCGGTTCGCGGCTGCAGATCCGGCTGGTCGTGCTGTTCAGCCTGATCGCAGTGACGCCGACAATTATCGTCGCAGTTTTCTCGTATCTGTTCTTCAGCTACGGGGTCAAATCCTGGTTCAGCGATCGGGTGCACACGGCTATTACCGAATCGCTCGCCGTCGCCGAAGCCTATCTGCACGAGCATCAACAGGCGATTCGCGCCGACACGCTAGCGATGGCGAACGACCTCAATCGGGATGCGCCCGAACTCACACTGGATCAGGCGCGCTTGGAGCAGGTGGTGGCGGCGCAGGCGGCTCTGCGCGGCCTGACCGAGGCGATGGTCTTCGACCGAGCTGGCCATGTACTGGCGCGGTCGAGCCTGTCATTCACGCTCGGTTTCGAGCCGATGCCGGACGGTGCGATGCGTGTCGCCGACGAAGGCGACGTGGCGATCGTAACCAGCGACAACGATAACCGGGTGCGCGCCCTGGTTCGCCTCGACCAGTTTGGCCAAGTCTATCTCTATGTTAGCCGTTTTATCGAGCCGCGCGTGCTCAATCACATGGAGGAGACCCAGCGCGCTGCCGCTCAATACGCGAAGATGGAAAGTCGGAGATCGGGGTTTCAGGTAACCTTTGCGCTTGATTTTTCTGATGGTGGCGATGCTGTTTTTGGTCGTGGCGGTGGCGATCGGGATTCAATTTCGCAACCCAGCTCGCCGTCCCGATCAGCCGGCTCGCTACCGCGGCCGAGCAAGTGCGCGGAGGCGATCTTGCTGCCCGTGTGCCCGAAGGGGAGAAAGACGACGAACTCGCCTCGTTGAGCCGCGCTTTCAACCGGATGACCTACCAGATCGAAAGCCAGCAGCGCGAGCTGAGAGAGGCGAATCGGCAGCTCGATGAACGGCGCCGATTCACCGAGACGGTCTTGACCGGCGTCTCGGCCGGGGTGATCGGGCTCGATCGCGAGGGCCGCGTCAATCTGCCCAACCGCTCGGCCTCCGCGCTGCTCGGGGTCGATCTCGAACAATCGATCGGGCGTGATCTCGCCGAGGTGGCGCCCGAGATGGCGATCTTGCTCGACGAGGCGGAGCGTCGCCCCGACCGCCTGGCGCAGTCGCAAGTCCAGCTCGCCCGCGGCAACAGCACCCGCACCCTGCTGGTGCGCATCGCCGCCGACCACGACGAACGCGACACCAGCGGGTTTGTCGTCACTTTCGACGACATTACCGAGTTGTTGTCCGCGCAACGCAAGGCGGCCTGGGCAGACATCGCCCGCCGCATCGCCCACGAAATCAAGAACCCGCTGACCCCAATCCAACTGGCGGCCGAGCGGCTACGCCGCCGCTATCTGAAGGAGATCAAACAAGACCCTGAGACATTTACGATCTGCACCGACACGATCATCCGCCACGTCGGCGACATCGGCCGCATGATCGATGAATTCTCGGCGTTCGCGCGAATGCCGGCGCCGGTCCTCAAGCCGGAGAATCTGGTCGAGATCGTGCATCGGGCGGTGTTCTTGCAGCGCACCGCCCATCGCGAGATCGCTTTCGAGACGAGCTTTCCGGACCACTCGGTCGCGGTCAGCTGCGACGCGCGTCTCGTCGGCCAGGCGGTGATCAACATCGTCAAGAACGCAATCGAGGCGATCGAGGCGCGAATCGCCGAACGCGGAGCCGGTGCTCCCGGGCGTATCCGCGTGTCGGTATCGAGCGGCCGCTGGCCAGGCTGCGGTGATCGTCGAGGACAATGGCAAGGGCTTGCCATACCAAGACCGCGAGCGGTTGACCGAGCCCTATGTGACGACGCGGGCGAAGGGGACCGGCTTGGGCCTCGCCATCGTCAAGAAGATCATGGAAGATCACGGGGGAGAGCTGATGCTGGAAGATGGGGAACCGGAGGGGGCGCGGGTCAGGCTCGTCTTCGCCGCCGAGGCTCGCGACGACCGAAGGCGCCGACGCTCGCCAGCCAGCCGTTGGAGATGAGCACGGTCGGACATGGCGCATGACATCCTGATCGTCGACGACGAAGCCGACATCCGCATGCTGATCGCGGGTGTGCTGAAGGACGAGGGCTACGCCACGCGCGAGGCCGCTGACAGCGCCCAGGCGCTGGCGGTGATTCATGCCCGGCAACCGACCCTGGTCATCCTCGACATCTGGCTGCAGGGCAGCAAGCTCGACGGGATCGAAATTCTCAGGCTGCTGCGCGCCGAGATGCCGTCGGTACCGGTGGTCATGATCAGCGGGCACGGCACGATCGAGACAGCGGTCGAGGCGATCAAGATCGGCGCCTACGACTTCATCGAGAAGCCGTTCAAATCCGACCGGTCTGCTGCTGGTCGTCGAGCGCGCGATCGAGGCGGCGCAGCTGCGGCGCGAGAACGAAGAACTCAAACTGCGCGCCGGCGGCGATCATCGACCTGGTCGGGGTCTCGCCGGCTGGCCAATCAGCTGCGCCAGCAGATCGACAAGGCGGCGCCGACCGGGAGCCGGGTCCTGATCACCGGACCGCCAGGCGCCGGCAAGGAGGTCGTCGGCAGGCTGTTGCACCTGCGCTCGCGTCGGGCGAAGGGTCCGTTTGTCCCGGTCAATTGCGCGACCATGCGGCCGGAGCGGCTCGAAATCGAGCTGTTCGGAACAGAGGCGGACAACGATCATCGGCGCGCCGCGCAAGATCGGCACCTTCGAGCGCGCGCATGGCGGCACCCTGTTCCTCGACGAGGTCGCCGACATGCCGCTCGAGACCCAGGGCAAGATCGTGCGCGTGCTGCAGGAACAGACCTTCGAGCGGATCGGGGGATCGAGCCGCGTCGAAGTCGATGTCCGGGTCGTCGCTTCGTCAAATCGCGACCTCGCCGGCCGAGATCGGCGCCGGCCGGTTCCGCGAGGATCTGTTCTATCGGCTCAATGTCGTGCCGATCAAAGTGCCGCCGCTGCGCGATCGGCGCGAGGACATCCCGCTGTTGGCGCGCCATTTCATGGCGCGCTCGTCGGAGGCAGCGCGGCTTGCCCCGCGCGAAATCGGCGAGGACGCGATGGCGGCATTGCAGGCCTATTCTTGGCCCGGCAACGTGCGCCAGTTGCGCAACGTCATCGATTGGCTGCTGATCATGGCGCCAGGCGATGCCCGCGAGCCGATCCGCGCCGATATGCTGCCCAACGAGATCACCGCCATCGCCCCGACTGTCGTCAAATGGGACAGTGGCAGCGAAATCATGACACTGCCGTTGCGGGACGCGCGCGAAGTTTTCGAGCGCGAATATCTGTTGGCGCAGGTGACCCGGTTCGGCGGCAATATTTCGCGCACCGCGGCCTTTGTCGGCATGGAGCGCTCGGCGCTACACCGCAAGCTGAAATCACTCGGCGTCTTCGGCAATGACCGGTCGCTGAAAGTCGGGACCTAGGAGCCAATGTCGCGGATCGCCTATGTCGACGGGCAGTATCTACCGCACCGCTCCGCCGGCGTGCATATCGAGGATCGCGGCTACCAGTTTGCCGACGGGGTCTACGAGGTGCTGGCGGTGCTCGGCGGCCATCTTGTCGACGAGGGGCCGCATCTGGCGCGGCTGGCGCGCTCGCTGGGCGAGTTGCAGATCGCGGCGCCGATGTCGGAGGCGGCGCTGAAGCTCGTCATGCGCGAGGTCATCCGCCGCAACGGCGTGCGCGACGGCACCGTCTATCTGCAGGTCACCCGCGGCGCGGCACCGCGTGACCATGCCTTTCCGCAAGACGGCCGAGACCGGTTCTGGTCGTCACCGCGCGGCGCAAGAGGCCCGCCGATCCGCGCCTGGCCGCCGACGGCATCGCGCGTGATCACGATCCCCGACATCCGCTGGCAACGCTGCGACATCAAATCGGTGGCGCTGGTCGCGAACGTGCTCGGCAAGCAGCGCGCCCAAGAGGCCGGGGCCTATGAAGCATGGCAGGTCGACAGCGACGGCTGGGTGACCGAGGGCACCTCGACCAATGCCTGGATCGTGACCGCCGACGGCGCCGCCGTGACCCGCCAAGCCGACAACGCGATCCTGAACGGCGTCACCCGCCTCGCGGTCTTCGACATCATTCGCCGCGAAGGCTATCGCCTGGTCGAGCGGCCGTTCACCGTGGCCGAGGCGCAAGACGGCGCGCGAGGCGTTTGTGACCAGCACCGCGGTCGAGTTGTTGCCGGTCGTCCGCATCGACGGCGACCCGGTCGGCGACGGCAGGCCAGGGCCGCTCAGCCGGGCCCTGCCGCGAATCTCTATCTGGCCCACGCGGCGGCGGCACGAGATGCCGGTGCCTCGTCGGATGTGCGGCCGGCCGCGCGCGATCCTGTTCGACTGGGACAACACTCTGGTCGATAGCTGGGCCACGATCCACGAAGCGCTTGAACCATCTGTCATGGCGGCGATGGGCAAGCCGCCGTGGTCGCTCGCCGAGACTAAGCGACGGGTGCGGCTCAGCCTGCGCGAGAGCTTTCCGATTGCATTTCGGCGAGCGCTGGGAAGAGGCGCGGCAGATCTATCTCGACCGCTTTCGGGCGATCCATCTCGAACGGCTGACGGCACTGCCGGGCCGCGGCGAATTGCTGCGCGGCGCTCGCGGCTGAGGGCGTCTTTCTCGGCGTCGTCAGCAACAAGACCGGCGTGTTGCTTCGCCTTGAGGCGCAGCAGCTCGGCTGGTCGGCCTATTTTGGGAGCGTCGTCGGGGCCGGCGACGCCGCTGCCGATAAGCCCGACGCCGCCCCGGTCCGGCTGGCGCTTGAACAGAGCGGGATAGATGCGGGGGAGGGGGTGTGGTTTGTCGGCGACACCGGCATCGACATGGAATGCGCTGGAAACAGCGGATGCGTGCCGGTTTTGCTCGGCGGCGAATTGGCTGCCGGAGGAATTGGGCGCCCACGCGCCGCGTCTTAAGTTTTCAGATCCTGCGGCGTTGTTTCGCTTTATTCAGGGCTTGTGATTCACCTTGGCGAGACCATCTTCGTACCGGCAGCTCGGCGGCTTCACCCGAGCGCTTGCCGTTTTGGCGTGAGTTCGGGCCGACTCGGCTCCAAAAAGCGAATGGGGGATACCCATGTCTGCGGAGAAATCACAAAATGTCCAGGACGTTTTTCTCAACCACGTCCGGAAAAACAAGACGCCGGTTACTGTCTTTCTGGTCAACGGCGTAAAGCTGCAAGGGATCATCACTTGGTTTGATAATTTCTGCGTGCTGCTGCGGCGCGACGCGCATTCGCAGCTCGTCTACAAGCACGCGATCTCGACGGTGATGCCGGCGCAGCCGATCCAGTTGTTCGAGCCGGGCAGGGAGAACGAAGAATCCTGAGCCGGGAGGAGGATAGGTCACCGCACGCGGACGGCGCTACGACCGGTCGCGCGCTCGTCGTCCATCCGGCGCCGAAATCGGCGCCTGTTCGCGGTGTGGCCGAAACTTTTGCCCGTTCGATCGAAGCGCGGCTCGAAGAAGCGGTCGGCCTAGCGCAGGCGATCCGTCTCGATGTCGTTCGCGCCGAGATTACCCGCATCGCCAGCCCGCGCCCGAGCAGCTTGCTCGGCAGGGGCACCGTCGATAATTTCCGTGAACTTATCAGCGAAAATTCGATCGGTCTGGTCGTGATCGACGGGACGCTTTCGCCGGTGCAGCAGCGCAATCTTGAAAGGAGCTGGCAGGCGAAGGTCATCGACCGAACCGGTTTGATCCTCGAAATCTTCGGCGCGCGGGCGCGCACCCATGAGGGCCGCCTGCAAGTCGAACTGGCGGCGCTCTCCTATCAGCGCTCGCGTCTGGTGCGTTCCTGGACCCATCTCGAACGTCAGCGCGGCGGGTTCGGGTTTCTCGGCGGCCCGGGCGAGAGCCAGCTCGAAATCGACCGCCGGCTGATCGGCGAGCGCATCGCGCGGTTGAAACGCGAGCTCGAGACGATCAAGCGCACCCGCGCCTTGCATCGCGAAGCCCGCCGCCGCGTGCCTTATCCGGTGGTCGCATTGGTGGGCTATACCAATGCCGGAAAATCGACCCTGTTCAATCGCCTGACGCGCTCCACGGTAACCGCCGGCGACATGCTGTTCGCGACCCTCGACCCGACGATGCGGCGCTTCGAACTGCCGTCGGGGCGCACCGCCATCCTGTCCGACACGGTCGGCTTTATCTCCGATCTGCCGACCCACCTCGTCGCCGCCTTTCGCGCGACCCTCGAAGAGGTCACCGAAGCCGACATCGTCGTCCATGTCCGCGACGCGCACCATCCAGACAGCGAGTCCCAGCGCGACGACGTGCTGACGGTGCTCGGCAATCTCGGGCTCGACGAAGCGGCCGAGGACGGGCTGATCGAGGTGATGAACAAGATTGACCTGCTCGAACCCGGGCAGCGGGCCAGCCTCGAACATCACAAGCTGCGGAACTCGCAGATTGCTGCATTGTCGGCCGCGACCGGCGAGGGATGCGAGACGCTGCTGGCGCTGATCGATCGCCGATTGCAAAGCGACATCCGCGCGGTGCGGCTGGACATTCCGCTGACTGACGGCAAGACCCTAGCCTGGATTTATCGGCACGGCGAGGTCCTTGGCCGCCGCGACGACAGCGAGGCCGCCCACCTCTCGGTCCGCCTTTCCGACGCCGATCTCGCCCGCCTGCGCCACCACCAGCGACTGCATTGACGCCGCAATAGCCCTTCAGCTATCGCTTTCCGGTTGAAAAAGCGAGAAGGGGAGCAGGCGCGATGAGATTTCGGGCTTCGGCGCTCGCAGCTGTACTGATAGCCGCCGGCGCTTCGGCGGCCTCGGCGGCAGTTTCGGAATCGCAGTTCCCGCCCCACACGGTCGCTGACCTGATCGCCATCTGCGCGCCGGCCAAGGACGATCCGCTGATGACCGGTGCGGTCAATTTCTGCCACGGCTATGCCGAGGGCGCGGTCGTCGTCGAGGAGGCGCATGAGGCGCAAAGGGGCGGCCGCAAGCTGTTCTGCCTGCCAACGCCGCGGCCTCCCCGGGACCCCGAGCTAGCCAGCTTCATCGCCTGGGCGAACGAACGGCCGGCGCGCCTCGAAATGCCGGCGATCGATGGCATGTTCATCTATCTCGCCGGGAAGTATCCCTGTCCGGCGTCGGTGGTCGCGAAACGGAGGTCGCGATGAAACGGCTGATTTTGGCGGCCGTCGTGGCGTCGGTGCCACTGGCCGCTTGTTCCGACATGACCCCAGGACAGCAGCGAGCGCTGTCGGGCACCGCAATCGGCGCCGGCGGCGGCGCGATCATTGGCGCCATCGCCGGCAATGCGGGTCTCGGCGCCGGTATCGGTGCGGCGGCGGGTCTCGCCGGCGGCCTGATCTACAATCAGGCTAGGGGCGGCAACTAGATACGGGTGTCCGGCGCAGGCAAATCTGATCCCGGGTTCCCTCAATCTTCCGCGCGCTTGACCTCCTGCCACAGCCCTTCGAGCGCATCCAGACCGTTGACGCCGCGCTCGGCAGCGAGCGTTTCGACGCGCCGAAAGCGGCGCTCGAATTTCGCGGTGGCGCGGCGTAGCGCCGCTTCCGGATCGATGTCGAGCTTGCGCGCGAGGTTGGCGGCGGCGAACAGGACATCGCCCATTTCGTTCTCGATTTTCTCGGGATCGACGCCGTTATCGAGTTCGGCTTCGAGTTCGATGATTTCCTCGGCGATTTTTGCAATCACCGGGCGCGCCGCTGGCCAGTCGAACCCGATCCGCGCCGCCCGCCCTTGGATTTTGGCGGCGCGCAGCAGGGCAGGGAGGGCGAGTGCCACCCCGTCGAGTACGCTTTCCTGAGTTCCCATCGCGGCGGCTTGGGTCGCACGCTCCCTGGCTTTGTGCTCCTCCCAGGCCCGGGTCTGCGCCTCTGCGGAAGCAATCTCGGCATCGCCAAAGACATGCGGATGACGCCGCACCATCTTGTCGGCGATCGCCGCGGCGACATCGTCAAACGCGAACAGCCTGGCCTCCTCGGCCATACGGGCGTGAAAGACGACCTGAAACAACAGATCGCCGAGTTCGTCCTTCAACCCCGCCATATCGCCGCGCGCGATCGCGTCGGCCACCTCATAGGCCTCTTCGATCGTATAAGGCGCAATCGTCGCGAAATCCTGCTCACGATCCCACGGGCAGCCGCGCTCGGGATCGCGCAGCTGCGCCATGATCGCGAGCAGACGGGCGAGGGCAGGGGTTGTCATCGCGCCATCACACGCCGCACTGCGTCGCCCAGGCGCGGATCGAACGGCGGTAGCCTTCGGGCATCGGCAGCCCGTCCAGTTCGCTTAGCGCAAACAGCCCGAACCGTCGATGTTCCTCGCTGACCCGCATCGCCCGTTGGCTCGAACGCCGCACCCCGTAGGTCACGATCAGCACCTCGCGCCGCGGCAACACTTCGTAGACCCAGCTATCGAGGATTGCCTCGATTGCGACCTCTACCCCGAGCTCCTCGGCGACCTCACGCGTGAGGCAGGTCGCCGGGTCCTCGCCGGGTTCGAGCCGTCCGCCCGGCAATTCCCATGTCCCCCGCTCGTTCTCCAGCAGAGCGACCCGGCCCTCCTCGAACAGCACGCCCTTGACCGAGACCGGGAACAATTTGACAAGATTCGAAGTGGCTTCGGGCTTCAGCCGTTTCCACAGGAAATAAAGCCGATGACCGGGAGGGTAGTCGAGCGCCCCAAAAACCCGGTATCCAAAACGCGGATAAAACTCCGGCGCTTGGAAAGAAAGAGTGTCAAGCCGCGCTGAGTGGCAACCCAGTTCGATCGCGCGGCGCTCGGCCATTGCCAGCAATTGGCGACCGATGCCGCGCCGGCGCAGCTCGGCATGGACCCAGAGATCGGCGACGAACAGCCAGCCGGCATAGGTTGAGCCGACCAGCCCGGCCATGATCGCGCCGCGCCCGTCGCGGACAAAAATGCCCATTCGGGAGTAGCCGGTTTCGCCGAGAAACTGACGATTGTACGCGTCGAGAGCATAGCCGATCGTGTCGCAATCCTCGGCCGAGGGCTGGTCCTCGAAGCTGACCCGGAATCCCGTGGGCAGGTCCACCGTCACTTCCTTGGATATTCGATCGAAGCCCGCGGGGTGGGTTTATCCGTATCGCCTCATCGCCGCAATCCGGCTGCACGTCGCTGATCAGCCGCACCGTCATCTCAACCACCGCCGCAGCGCGGATAGACGAAGCCGGTCCCGCTTTTTTACCGAGCGGGCGTCAGCCCGCTCGGCTGGTAGCGAAGCTCAGCCGCCTTAAAGGAGATCGCGGATTCAGTACGCGGGGCGGAGATCTTGGGGGGCCACCGTCCAGGAATTCTCGAACCCGCCGAGCAGGCGAAGTTCTTGGAATTCCGGCGTCGACAGGCCCTGGCGAGCGCGTGCGCCCCAATAGAACGCGTTAACTTCAGCCGTCAGTTGGCGCTCCTGCGCCAGTTCGTGCGCCGTCAGCCGGCCGAGATAGCCGTGTCTGATGTCGATATCTTCAAGCGGCGTCGCCTCGATATGATCGAGTGCGGCGCCCAGGCAATAGAGGGCGTGGCCATTGGCCTGCGCGGTGATGCTGTGCAGGCGGGCGCGGTCCGACGGCTGGAAGTTACGGTAACCAGGCAGGTTCAGGTGCGCTTCGAACACCAGCGCGCGCAAGACTTCGACCAGCCCGGAATTGTCGAAATTTCGCACGCGGAAGGTCAGCAGCATCCAGTCGTAGAACCGGTCCAGTTTCGAGTCGAGAAAGTTGTAGTCAGGCTCGAACGCATTTCCGAGCAATCGTCCTTCCGCCTCGAGCTGACGTTTCAGCGGGGTGCCCGCATAGGGCAAGGTCCGGCAGAAACCCGCGACCGTCCACCCGTCGCCGACGAAGCGCTCAAGGAAGGCGATATTGCTGCGCACGGTCGCGATCGTGCTGTAGGGCTCCAGCAGCATAAAGCCGAAGTCGAACGACACCCCGAGATCGCGCAGGATGTTCCCCGCTTCGAGGTGATGATGCGGCTTCAGCATCTTGTTCAGATTGACCAGGCCCTGCTCGTCGCCGTTCTCGACCCCCATGTAGACGTGGGTGAGCCCGGCCTCGACCAGGCGCGCCATCGTCTGATGCCGGACCTCATCGGAGCGGCAACTGATTTTGAACGCGATCCGGCCCGCCAATCCGGCCGCGATGATGCCGTCGGCGATGCCTTCCGCCCACTCCCGGGCGCGCCGCCCGGTCGCCAGAAAATCGTCGTCCTGGAACAGGAAGATGCGCGCGCCCTGTTCGACGTGGAGCTGGCGCATTTCTTCGACCACCGCCGCGGGCGAGCGCAGGCGCCGCAGCTTGCCGCCCTGGGCCTCGTAGAACGGGCGGATGCTGCAGAAATTGCAGTTCCACGGGCAGCCGCGGCTGCCGAGTACCGAGGCGGTAGAAAGGTCCCGCCGGCCATAGTCGATGTCGGAACGCTCCGGAAACGGGAGCCGGTCGAGATCGTCGATCGCCGGCCGCAGCGGATTGGCGACGATCTCCTCGCCCCGCCGATAGGCGACGCCGGCGATGCCGCGCCAGTCGTCGCCCCGGCTGAGCTTGGCCATCAGCTCGACAAGGGTCGCTATCGCCGTGACGATCTACCGGCCGATCAGTGCTGGCTGCGCGCGCCGGGCTGGTGCCTGGCCTATCGCTAAAAGCATCGCCACCTCGGCGGCGCACACGGGTGACATTTTGATCAGGCGCCTACACACCAGTGTCCAGCCCAGATAGAGATGTCAGTGATTTCCCCAATTTAGAAATGTCAGTGCGCTGAGGGCGGGCGGCGGGCGGGCGCGGAGCCCCGGCGTAGCGCAGCGCCCGACCGGCGCCCGCGGTACGGACGCTCGAAACCGCACCGGTTTTGTTTTACCGGGCGGGCTCGGCCCCGCCCGGCTCGTAGAGCGCCTCAGCCGACTTTGAACAGACGAGGGTTGTGCTGATCGCGACGGCGCGGGGCGCGATCGCTGCGATGTTCGGGCTCGCGACGCAGCTGCTCCGCGCGGATGAAGGCAAGCGCGGCGCCGAGCTGTTTATTCTCGACGATCGCGGCCTGCGAGACTTGGCGAATTTTATCAAAGGTCCGATACGCCAGTTCGACCCCGCGGTAACGGATTGCCAGCCGGCCATCAGGATAATCAACCACGGTGACCCGCTTGCCGATCGCCGCCTTGGCCGGTTCGCTCGGCTCCAGGATGAACAGCACCTTGTCATACTGCAGGGTCAATGCCCGCGACAGGGTGCGCTCCTCCTTCCAGGCAAACGCGTCGTCGAGATCGTCGCCGGGGCGCAGCCGCCGGTGCAAATCCTTGCTGTTGGCCGGCGCTTTGGCAAAGCGCGCGTTGTAGTCGGCGATGAAAGCAGGCAGCAGGGCGTTGCCTTCCGCCAGGGTGGCCGCGTCAGCCAGCCGCAATTCCTTGACCAGGCGGTCCTGCAAGGTCTTGTTGGCGCGCTCGACCCGGCCCTTGGCCGGGCTCGAATTGGCGCAAATGATGTCGATGTTGAGCGCGTGCAGGGCGCGGCCAAACTGGGTCATGCCGTCGCCGCCAAGCGCGCCTGGGTGGTTGACCCGGAACACCCCGTGCTTGTCGCTGTAAAACGCCACCGGCTTGCCCCAGGCCTCCAGATAGGCGCGCGCCGCGTGAAAATAGGCGAAAGTCGACTCGCTCTCGACAAACTGCAGATGCATCAGCCGGCTGGTCGCATCGTCGACGAACACCAGCAAGGTGCATTGCGGCCCGCGATCCTCGAACCACCAGTGCTCGCTGCCGTCGACCTGGACCAGTTCGCCGACGCACTCGCGCCGCGGGCGCGGTTGGTGGATGCGCTTGCGCTGCTTACGATCGCGCCACAGCCCGTCGGCGATCATCCACTGGCGCAAGGTCTCGCTGGAGACCGCAAAACCGCGCTCGGCGGCGAGCTTCTCGGCAGCCAAGGTCGGGCCGAAATCGGCATAGTTGTGGCGCACGATCCACAATGCCGCTGCACGCACCGCCGCTGCCGTCCGGCGGTTGCTCGGCCGGCCGCGCTTCTTCGAAATCAAACCCGCGACACCGTCACTGCGAAACGCCTTCAACAACCGCCATACCTGGCGCTCGCTGCGCCCCAACAGCTGCGCTGCCGCGCGCACCGGCAGACTACCTCGATCGACGTCCCGGAACACCTCGAGACGCCGCAACTCGCCATCGCTCACGCTCAGCACCGTCATCGATGCCGCCCCCCACAGCCCGCCAAAAAGCCGGGGAGACTGACATTTTTAAATTGGACGGCACTGACATTTGCACGTTGCGCCTACACACCAGATGTCGCATAATATATATTATGGAAAATTCATGGGCGACGTTACACTTGCCATAAGTGTAACGTTGCCAACTCATTCGTGGGATCGTGTCATCGGTCCGTCAGCTCGATGACCAGCCCGTCTTGGCCGGGCTCGACGCCGACGGGCAGCTCGGCGCTGAGCTCGCGATAGTCGAGCGTGTGATCCATATGGGTCAAGACGGCGCGCCGTGGGCGTATCCGGCCGATCCACGCGAGCGTCTGTTCGAGATGGCTGTGCGTCGGGTGCGGCGCGCGGCGCATGCAGTCGACGATCCACAGCTCGACCCCGGCGATTGCGGCAAAGGCGTCGTCATCGAGCGCGGTCACATCGGTCGAATACGCCATCGGCCCGATGCGCAAGCCGAGGGTCGTGCTGAACCCGTGATCCTGCGCGAACGGCACAATGTCTACGTCACCGATCGCAAACCGGCCGCTGATCTCGTGCGGCACTAACGTCGGCTTGTAGTATCTGCCCGGCTCGGACACCGGCTCCAGAACATAACCGAACCGGCAGCGGATTTCCGCCAAGGTCTCGGCGTCGGCCCACAGCGGGATCGACTTGCCCATCAGCCGGTTCAACCCGCGTAAATCGTCGATGCCGTGGAGATGGTCGGCATGCGCATGGGTCATCACCACCGCGTCGAGCCGCCTAACCCGAGCGTCGATCAGCTGCTCGCGCAGATCGGGCGAGGTGTCGATCAGAATTGTGACTGGACCGACTTCGACCAGCACCGATGCTCGGCGCCGGCGATTGCGAGGATCGGCGGGGTCGCAGCGGCCCCAATTGGGACCGATCGCCGGCACCCCGGTCGAGGCGCCGCAGCCGAGCATCGTCACCCTCATCAGGCGACCGCGGCCGCCTTGGCGAACAGGCGAAAGAAATTCGCGCTCGTTACCGCCGCCAACCGCTCGAGCTCGACCCCTTTGAGCGCGGCGACCGCTGCCGCGGTGGCCTTGACAAAGGCTGGCTCGTTGCGTTTGCCACGGTACGGCACCGGGGCGAGATAAGGGCTGTCGGTCTCGACCAGCAGGCGGTCGAGCGGCAGGTCGCGCACGATCGCACGCAGATCGTCGGCGTTCTTGAAGGTGACGATCCCTGAGATCGAGATGTAGAAACCCAGCGCCAGCGCCGCCTCGGCCAAGGCCCTGCCGCTCGAAAAGCAATGCAGCACTCCGGGCGGCGGCCGCTCCTCGTCGAGGATCCGGGCAATCTCGCTGTCGGCTTCGCGGGCGTGGATGATTAGCGGCAGTCCGGTCGTCCGCGAAGCCGCGATATGGGCGCGAAAAACGCGCTCCTGCGTCTCCCGCGGGCTCAGATCATAGTGGAAATCGAGCCCGGTCTCACCAATTCCAACAACCTTGGGATGCGCCGTCAGCGCCACCAACTGATCCGGCAACAGGTCGGCGTGGTCTGCAGCCTCATGCGGATGGGCCCCGACCGAACACCAGATGTCCGGGTCGGCTTCGGCGATCGCGCGCACGCCTTGAAACTCGTCGAGCCGCGTGCCGATCGTCAGCATCGCCCCGACTCCCGCCGCCCGCGCCCGCGCAATGACGGCTTCACGCACGGCGGCGAAATCGGCGAAGTCGAGATGGCAATGGCTGTCGACCAGCATTGCCGCCCTGCCCTCGCCGCCGCTCATATCGGCGGTGCTTCGACAAAACGCGGAAAGATGCCCTCGGGCTTTGGCAGTCGGCTCCCCGGAACCAATGGCGCCGCGGCGAGCGCGGCGAAGTCGCGAGACCCGCCGGATACCGCGAGTTGGTCAAGAAGCCTTCCGGCTGCAGACGGGACAAAAGGTTGAGCCATAATTGCGAGATGCCGGATGGTCTCGGCTAGGGTATAGAGAACCGTATTCATCCGCTCCGGATCCGTGCGCCGCAAGGCCCACGGCGCCTGCTCGTCGACATAACGGTTGGCCTCGGCAACGACCCGCCAGATGGTCTCGAGCGCGAGATGAAACGCTTGGTCTTCCATATGCTTGCGCACCATTTCCAGGAGATCGCGAGCGCTCGTGAGCAGGACCTGGTCGACCGAAGCGAACGCGCCCGGTTCGGGCACCGTGGCGCCGCAGTCACGGTTGATCATGACCAGAACGCGCTGCGCTAAATTGCCAAAATCATTGGCGAGGTCGCCATTGAGGCGGCCCACCATCGCGTGATGTGAAAAATCACCATCGCTGCCGAAGGGCAACTCACGCAACATAAAATAACGAAGAGGATCTACCCCATAAGTATCGACCAATTGCTGCGGCGGGATGAAGTTGCCGACCGATTTTGACATCTTCTCGCCTTCAACCGTCCACCATCCATGGGCAAACACGCGGCGCGGTGGCGCTAGCCCGGCCGCCATCAGAAAGGCCGGCCAATAAACCGCGTGAAAGCGTACGATGTCTTTGCCCACCATGTGCAAGTCAGCCGGCCAATAGGCCAAAAATGCCGCTGAATCATCTGGATATCCGGCGGCAGTGATGTAGTTAATCAGGGCGTCGAGCCAGACATAGACGACATGGCCGGGGTGCTCGGGAACTGGAACTCCCCAGGTGAAGCTGGTGCGCGAGATCGACAGGTCCTTCAGCCCGCCCCTGATAAAGCTGACCACCTCGTTGCGCCGGCCGCGCGGCGCAACCGCCTCGGGGTTTTCTTCATAGTAAGCCAAGAGCCGGTCTTGCCAGGCCGACAGCCGGAAAAAGTAATTCTCCTCCTCGAGCCATTCGACCTCGGCCCCGGTCGGTGCCCTGCCGTCGACGAGTTCGCTCTCGTCGTAAAATGCTTCGTCGCGCACGGCGTACCAGCCGGCAAACCGGCCCAGATAAATTTCGCCGCGCCGGTCCAATTCCTGCCATAGCGCCTGCACGGCACGAGTGTGACGCGGTTCGGTCGTGCGGATGAATTCGTCGTATGAGACGTTTAACAACCGAGCGACTTCGCGAAACCTCGCCGAGTTGCGATCGGCAAATTCCTGCGGCAACACACCGGCCGCCGCCGCCGATTGCGCCACTTTCTGGCCGTGCTCGTCGGTGCCGGTCAGGAATTTGACGTGCCGGCCGTCGAGCCGCATGAACCGCGCCAACGCGTCGCAGGCCACCGTCGTATAGGCGTGGCCGAGATGCGGCAGGTCGTTGACGTAGTAGATCGGCGTCGTGATAAAAAAGGGCCGGTCGGCGCTCATCATTCTCTCCAAAGCCCTGATATGGGCCGGAACCGCCGGCGATCCAACGCGTGGGCGGTGACGCCGTTTCTAGCGCGACATCTCGGCGATGGCAAAGAAGGCGCCGAGCACCGTCTGTTTGCGGTCGAGGTTGAGCTCATCGGCAGCAACGAAACTGCGCTCGATTTCTGAGCGCAGTCCAGCCCAGCGCGCGGGGTCCGCGCGAGCGGCGAGGCGCTGCATCACCGGTCGCTCGCCGGTGACGATCTCGTTTCCGTCGAGCGCACCGCGCGCCGCCCGCGCCGTCAAGCGCGATAGAAACTGCGACAACAATTCCGCGCTCGCGCGATAGGCGTCCTCGGCGTCGACCCGGGCGAGCCGGTCGGCGAAGCCATGCAGCCTTGCAATGTCGATCGCCGGGGCCTGCGACAGCAGGTCGAGCACCGATCGATAGAGGGCGAGCCCACCGCTGTCCGCGAGCTCGAGCGCGCGCCCGATGCTGCCGGCACAAAGCGCTGCCAGCGCCGCGGCCTCGACCTCGTCGAGCTGCGGGCGAAAGTGGCGGATCAGCTCAGCAGCTATCGGGGCCGACGGCGGCGCCAGCATCAGCCGGCGACAGCGCGACCGGATCGTCGGCAACAATCGGCCGGGGCTGTGGCTGACCAGCAGCAACAAGGCTCGGGCGGGCGGCTCCTCGAGGATTTTCAAAACCGCATTCGCGGCGTTACGGTTCATCTCCTCGGCGCCGTCGACAATCACGACGCGCCACCCTTCCTCCGCCGCGGTCAGCCGAAAAAACTCGGCGATCGCGCGCGTATCCTCGACAACGATTTCGCCGCGGAGCCGTCGGCGCCGCTGGTCCCATGCGCGCTCGACGGTCAACAGATCGGCATGACCACTCGCCGCGATGCGGCGGAACACGCCGCTTTCAGGATCGACCGCGAGCCCGGTTTCGCCCGGGCCGCTGAAAAAATCGGCCCCGGCGCCGCCGTCCTGCTTGCCCTGCGACAGCAAAAACCGGGCAAAGCGAAAGGCCAAGGTCGCCTTGCCAATGCCGCGCGGCCCGCCGAGCAGTATTGCGTGGGGCAGCCGGCCCAAGCGGTAAAGGCGCTCGAGCTCGCGCTCCGCGCTCTCGTGGCCGACGAGGTGCGGGTTCGCCCGCGGCGCCGGCGCCGCGCTCTCCGCTCCCGCCGCCGGCTCTACCGCGCGGGCCATCGAGGCCGCCGCCGGCGCTCAACGAGGGGTCGATACACCCGCATGCGTCTCCTTCAGGCGCTGCGCCACCGCGGCGAACACGTCGCGGTGCACTGCCTGCGGTTCGCCGGAAGCGTCGATCAGCACGCAGCGGCCGGGTTCGGCGGCGGCGATCTCACGGAACCCTTGGCGCAATCTGTCGTGAAAGCTCGGATCGAGGCGTTCGAACCGGTCAGCGGAAGGCGACCGGGCCGCCGCGCGGGCGAGCCCGACCGCGGCCGAAAGATCCAGGATTAAGGTCAGATCCGGTGCGAAATCGCCGAGTGCAAACCGCTGCAGCGCGGCAATCTCCGCCGCTGCGATCCCCCGCCCGTATCCCTGATAGGCGAGCGTCGAATCGGCGAAGCGGTCGGATACCACCCACATCCCTCGTACGAGAGCCGGCTCGATTACCCGCGTGACATGGTCGCGCCGGGCTGCGGTGAGCAGCAGCGTCTCACTCTGTGCGTCCCAGCGCGCGCCCTCGCCTTCAAGCAACAGCCGCCGGATCGCCTCGGCGCCCGAAGATCCGCCTGGCTCACGCGTCGCCAGCGCCGGGATCCTGGCGCGTTCGAGTGCCGCGACCAGCAGCGCGACCTGGGTAGACTTGCCGGCGCCTTCGCCGCCCTCGACGGTGATGAACCGGCCGCGCGGCATCCGGCTCAGTGCCGTTGGCCCCAGACCAGATAACCCGCGAGCGTCGCGATACGGCCCACCGCGTTCATCCGGGGGACCTCGGCTGCGGCGGTCAGCGGCGCCTCGATCGGGTCCGTGCCAGGGGCGGTGATGACGATCTTGCCGACAGCCTCGCCCTTGGTAATCGGGGCCGGAAGCGGGCTGTCGTATTCGACGGTGACCATCATCCCCGCGCGCGCCCGGCGCGGCAGGGTTACGACCAGATCCTTGGCGACCGTAAGCGGGACCCGCGCGTCGGCGCCGAGCCATACCGGGGCCTCGTCCACCGTGTCGCCGGAGCTGAACAGGCGATAGTCGTTGAATTCGCGGAACGCCCAGTCGATCAGCCTTTCGCTTTCCTCGGCCCGCGACTTCATCGTCGGTAGCCCGGCGAGGACCATAACGATGCGGCGGTCGCCGCGCAGCACCGAAGCGGTCAGGCAAAATCCCGCCTCTTCGGTATGCCCGGTCTTCAGCCCGTCAGCGCCGACATTCTTGTAGAGCAGTGGGTTACGGTTGCCCTGCTTGATGTTGTTAAAGGTAAAATCCATCTCGCCGTAGATCTTGTAGTATTCAGGAAAGTCCTTGATCGTGCGTGCCGCCAAGGTCGCCAGATCGCGCGCTGTCATCCACTCGTTCGGATCCGGCAGGCCGTCGACATTGGCGAAATGGCTATCCTTGAGCCCAATCTCCTTGGCCTTTTTGTTCATCAGATCAACAAACGCCTCGACGCTTCCGGCGAGCCCTTCGGCAAGCACGACACAGGCGTCGTTGCCCGACTGGATAATCATGCCGCGTATCAGATCATCGATTTTGACGTGCTCGCCGAGCGGAACGAACATCTTCGACCCCCCGGTTCGCCAAGCGTTCTCGCTGACCGGCAGCTCATCATCGAGCTTGGCTTTCCCGTCCCTCAGCATGCCGAAGACGACATAGGCTGTCATCAGCTTGCCCATCGAGGCGGGCGGCATGCGGTCATCGGCGCCCTTGTCGAGGAGCACGGCGCCGGTCTCGACCTCGATGATGAGCGCGTGTGTCGCTTCGGTATCGATGCCGGCGGCCGGCGTGGCTGCTGCGGTTGCCGCCGGGGTCGGGATGGCCGCCTTCGCCTTCGCGTGGATTTTCGCCGCCGCGGGTTGACAAGCGAGACCGACGGTCAGCAGCGCAACGATCAGAAATCCGACGAAACGCGGAGCCATGCTCATTTCCGTTCGCCCCAGCTCGCAGCCTAGCCTCAGTCGCTGACGATCCGCGCCTCGCGGTAGCCGCTGTTGACGACGCGCTGCAGCAAGCGGTCCGCCTGTTCTGCGCTCTCCACCGGGCCGAGTCGCACGCGGTATACCTCAATCCCTTTGACTGAGGCCGTCATCACCTGGACACTGCCCAGCGGCGCGATGCGCGATTGCACACGCTGCGCATTGTCCCGCACCGAGAACGCACCGGCCTGGACGAAGATCCGGCCTGACAGCGACTTAATCTGGCCAGCGGCCACCCTGGGCGGCGAAGTTGGCATTTGTGTGTCGACGATCGGTCCCGCCACAACGTTCGGTGCGGGCGCTGACGGCGGCAAGGCTGCCGTCCGCATGTCGACGATCGGTCCCGCCGCGACGTTGGGTGAACGCGCCGGCGGCGGCAACGCTGCCGTTTGCGTGTCGACGATCGGCCCAGCAACGACGTTTTGTGCAAGCTCCGACGGCGGGGGACCTTTCGCGGCATAGGGTTGGAGCGCAGCCTGCGCCATCGGCGGCGGTACGCTCGCTGCCTGGGCGAGCATGATGGCGCCGCCGCCGTTGCGCATGGCCTCCTCGGCAACCTGGATGCTGGCGTCCTTGAGGATCCTGACCCGAACCGGGGTGGTGCCCTTGGTCTCGAAGCCGAGCAGCTGCGCCGCCCGGCGCGACACGTCGATCAGCCGGCCGTCGACAAATGGCCCTCGATCGTTGACCCGCAATTGCAGCGAGCGGCCGTTTTGGAGATTGGTCACCTCGACGATACTTGGCATCGGCAGCGTCGTGTGGGCCGCCGTCAGCTGGTTCAGGTCGAAGATTTCGCCGTTCGCCGTGTATCGCCCGTGGAATTGCTCGCCATACCAGGAAGCGATCCCGGTTTTATCGTAATTGTAATCGACCGCCGGATAATACCAGACACCCTTGATTTCATACGGTTCGCCGACTCTGTACATCGGATGCCCGGCGACGTAATGGTTGCCGCCGCTGTGGTAAGTCCCCGTGTGCGGCTGTGAACCGCAGCCGGCAAGCGCTAGACCGATGATCGCCATAGGCGCCGAAGCCCGCACCCGGCCGGCGACATTCATTCCCCCGATCCCCCCACTCGTCAGTGATCAACCGTGCTCGATGCGCTCCTGACCCGACATGCTGTCGGCGAGATAGCCGACTGCGGCAGCAAAATAAACCGAGTTGTTCCACTTCATGATCGTCCTGAAATTACTGAAGACGAGCAACGCCGGGCCATCGGAACCCCCCGGCATGACCAGCGAGGCCTCGATCTCCCGAGTCGGAAGCGGGCTCGAATCGGCATTGCGGACCCCCAGCCGGCTCCACTCGCCGGTCGGCCGCCTGACCCCCAGCCCGCTAAAGCGCGCATCGAAACCCGGCGGCAGCAGCACCGCCCGTCCCCAGGTCTCGTCGTTGCGCCAGCCGAGATGCCCGATGAAATTGGCGATCGAGGCCAGAACGTCGCCGCGGTCGGTCCAAATGTTGCGCCGTCCGTCGCCGTCGAAGTCGACGGCATAACCGAGAAAAGTCGATGGCATGAATTGGCATTGGCCCATGGCTCCCGCCCATGAGCCGGTCATATCCGGGGCCGCAACGTTTCCCTGATCGATGATCCGCAACGCCGAGATCAGCTCGCCGCGAAAATAGGGGCCGCGCCGCCCGTCGAAACCGAGCGTGGCCAGTGACGAGACGACCAGATAATTGCCGGTGACCGCGCCGAAATCGCTTTCGAGACCCCATAGAGCGACGATAAGGCGGGGCTCGACGTCATAGCGTCGCCGCACCGCGTCGAGCAGCACTCGGTTGTCGAGCAGCTGACGGCGCGCGTTCTCGATGCGCTGCGGGCTTACGGTCTTTTGCAGATATTGGGTAAAAGTCAGAACTTGTTCGGGCTGGTGGCGGTCGAGTTCGATGACATGCGGCAGATATTCGGCGCTGCGCAGGGCGGTATCGACCGTCGACAGCCGGATTCCCCGCGCGGCGGCCTCGCGCCGGACCGTGTCGAGAAACGCATAGAAATCGCCCTCGGCTCCCGTGGCCGACGACCCGGCCAAGGCGCCTGCCGTAGCGGCAAGCGGCGCGGCAAGCATCATCCGTCGGCTAAAGCGACGAGCGACCATCCCACATCCCCTTCGGTCCTCTAACCCCCGGGCGCATTCTTGCCACAACCGGGCCGGTTTTTGCAACGCCGCGGCGACATCGGGCGAAATCCTCGGGCCGTATCTTTCGCAAAAGTAAATTCAGCATCGGCAGCAGGCGAATCGCCCGGCCGCGCCGCATGCCGAACCTTGACAAACCAGTCCCGCAAACGTACCCCCGGTGATCGCGCTTCGCGCGCCTTGGGAGGATTAGACATGGGAGAGATTCTGGGCCTCGGCGTCACCCACTTTCCGCCGCTTTCGGGAACCGACGAGAGCATGGGGCGCATCCTGAAGCGCATCCTCGACGATCCGGCGCTCCCCGAGCAATATCGCCATCCCGAGGGCTGGCCGGCGGCAATGCGCGAGGAATATGGCGCCGACCAGGGGCTGTCCGCGGCGCGGCGGCATCGCGAGGCGCTGATATCGGGGTTCCGTAACGCACGCCGGGTTCTCGACGAGTTCGCCCCCGACTTGGTCGTGATCTGGGGCGACGACCAGTACGAAAACTTTCGCGAAGACATCATTCCGCCGTTTTGCCTGCTGGCTTACGAAGGGATGGCGCCGAAGCCTTGGGAATATTATCGCGCCCAGAATGCGTGGAACGAGCCCAAAGACAAGGTTTTCGAATATAAGGGCCATCCTGGCGCCGGCAAATACATCGCCGGCAAGATGATCGAAACCGGGTTTGACGTTTCCTATGCCTATCGGCCGCTGCATCACCAGCTCGGCCATGCGTTTCTGAACACCCTCCTGTTCATGGATTACGATCGGAAAGGCTTCCCCTACCCGGTGCTGCCGTTCCAGGTTAATTGCTATGGCCGCCGGGTCATCGCCCAGCAGGCCGGCGTGCGCAGCCTCGGCGAATTGCCGGCCGAGGACGACCTCGATCCGCCCTCCCCGCTTCCATGGCGCTGCTTCGACCTCGGTGCGGCCTGCGCCCGGGTCGTCGCCGACAGTCCGTACCGGGTGGCGCTGATTGCCTCGTCGAGCTGGTCGCACGCGTTTCTGACGCCGAAGAACTATCTGCTCTATCCGGATGTTCCGGCCGACCGGGGACTATACGACGCGCTGGTGAGGAGCGACTACGCGGCCTGGCGCGAGCGCCCGCTGAGCGCGGTCGAAGACAGCGGCCAGCAGGAGATCCTGAACTGGATGTGCCTGATGGGCGCGATGAACGCGCTGGACAGGCGGCCGACCGAAACGTCGTTTGTCGAAAGCTGGATTTTCAACTCCAACAAATGCTTTGCGGTCTACGAACCGTGAGCCCCCTCCCATTCCCTCCCCCGCGCTCGGGGGAGGGTTTCTGGTGGGGGTAATGCCCGACCTGCCGGGGCGGGAACTGGCGCAGGAGCTGATCGGCAAGAGCCGGGCGGAAAGCCGCGCCACCCCGTTCGAGGCGGTGATCGCGGCAGCCGGGCAGAACGGCATCGACGCCGCGGCCGCTGCCCGGCTGATCGGCCGGCTGTGGACCCTCGAACGGATGTTTTATTACATCTATGGCGGCTGGGGCCAGGGCCTGGAGATCAACGACTTTCCGGCCTCGGTCAAATACCTGTTCTCGAAACAGATCGTCGATGAATCCACCCACGAGATGCTGTATCTCGACGCGCTGCTGCGGCGCGGGGCGATCGCCACCCAAAAGGAGGCGTTTCATCAGCCCTATGGCCAATTCGTGCTCGATTCGGCGCTGGCCTATTACGTTTTTTCGCTGCGCAACCTCGCCACCTATCCGCATCCGATCCGCATCGCCGCGTTGAATCTGGGTCCCAAGGTCATCGAGTTCGACTGGATGGAACGGCTGGCCGCGGCGACCTCGGACACCGATCTTCAAGGCGTCTTCACAAGCCAGGCTGTCGAGAATCGCAGCCACATCAATATGGGCCGCCGCATCGTCGAAGAATTCATCGAGAAACCGGTCGAGGCCGAGCTGTGCCGCTGGGCCTGCGCCGTCGCCAAACGCGACTACGGCCGCTTTCTGCACGAACTCGGCGATTTCGTCCTTGACCGGCAAACGCCGGCGCCGCCGATGCAGCGGGTTCAAGTGCTGGACTGAGAGAACCCGGCATGGCCAGCCTCAAGATCGATCACCAGCGCTGCACCGAATGCCGAATGTGCTACGTCGTCTGCCGCGAGATCGATCTTAACGCCGTCTATGTGGCGTTGGAGCCGTTGCACCGCATCGAAATCGATATCGATAAATGCACCTATCCGGGGTGCACCGCGTGCCTGATGTATTGCCCGGCCGAAGGGTCGATCGTCGAGGCCGAGACCGGCCGCTCGATGGTCCCTCCCCCGCCCGAGGCGTGGCGGGAGGCCTGACATGCAGCCGATCCTCGAACAGTTTCTCGACAAATGGGTGTGGCCGACGATGCCGGGGGCGCCCGGCGCCGAGTTCCGGCTGCGCCTGACCCGCGAGCGCTGCGTCAAGGGGTGGGAGATTTCACTGGAACGCACGCTCGCCGAGATCGAGCGCGAATTGGCGACCAACGATGAGGACTGGAAAAAGGATCGCGCATTGCGCGGCTATGCCGCCGAAGGCGTGCACATGTCGATCAAACAGATGTCGGGCCAGCTCTTATCGGTCGATATCGCCGACCAGGAGCGTTACATCGATCTGCAGCGCATGCGCGCCCGCCAGATCTGGGACGAGTGCAAGCATTCAGAAATTGCACGCCGACGTTTTGCTCGGCAAGGGCTGGATCGACAACGAGCGCGAACTGATGGACATCGCGCAGGCCAACACCCAACCGTTGCCGGCCTATTTCGGGCTGTCGATGATGTTCCCGCATATCCATCCGCTGGCCCGCGCCGCCCAGAACTACTACACCGAGGCGAATGCCTGCATCGGCATCATGGCCTATCTCGACCGGGTCGCCGATCCGCTGGTGCGCCACGAGCATCTGAGCCAGCGCGACGAGGAACTGATGCACTTCATGGAAGGCAAGTTCCAGATCGACTTCCTGTGTGCGACCCCCGAGACACAAAAGCCGGTTGAAGAGGCGCTGGATTATCTGCTGCACCAAATCGCCGGTATCCGATGATAGTTCGTGCCCAAAGCTCAATTCGGTCATGCCCGGACTCGGTCCGGGCATCCACGCGATACATGCAAGGGCCGCGGCGTTCTCTCATGGATGGCCGGGTCAAGCCCGGCCAAGACGCGAGAACAATGGGCCGAAGAGCATGAAGGTGCGGATCGACTACGCGATCTGCAACTCGTGCGGCCTGTGCCGCGAGGTCTGCCCGGAATTGGCGATCCGGCCGATGCTGCTGGAGCCGCGCCACCTCTACGAGGTCCAGCCGGACAAATGCACCGGTTGCGGCGAATGCCTCGACTATTGCCCGGCACCGGGCGCGCTGGTGCAATATCAGCCGGCTGCGCCTTAGCACGGATCGAGCGAGCGCGGCTCAGAGTGGCTGGAAGTCTCCGGCGCTGACCAAGCGCGATCGGTTACCATTTCGACGGGTACGGTAAACATATACCCGGCGCCGCGCAGCGTCTTTATCAGGTGAGGTTGTCTGGGATCGTCGTTGAGCTTCCGGCGAAGGCGCCCGACCTGGACATCAATGGTCCGGTCAAATGAGCCTGTTTCCCGGTCCCGGCCGAGATCCAGCAGCTGGTCTCTGTTCAATAGCTGATTGGGATGGCTGACGAATGCGACCAGCAGGTCGAATTCCCCGCGGGTCAGCCGAACGTTCTCGCCGGCCGGCGAGAACAGTTCGCGCGCGGACGTGTCAAGCAGCCAACCGGCAAAGCGCAATTGTGAGCGGTCGGCCCCTGGTTGGTTCGCGACCAAACGCCTGGTGCGACGCTGGACGCTCTTGATTCGCGCGAGCACTTCGCGCAGGTGAAACGGTTTTACTAGGTAGTCGTCGGCGCCCATCTCGAGCCCGATGATGCGGTCGATGGTTTCGCCGCGTCCGGTCATCATGATGATTCCAACGCCCGAATTCTCAGTGCGCAACCAACGGGCGAGCGCCAAACCGTCGTCGCCGGGAAGCACCAAGTCGAGCACGACTATATCCACCGGCGATTGTTGGATGACTCGGCGCATTTCGCATCCGTTACCAGCGACCGAAATCCGGTAGCCTTCCCCTGAGAGGTATTTCTTTAAGACATCGCGGATCGCTAGATCGTCCTCAACAACCAATATGTGCGTGTCTTGGTTCATTGCACTCCCCTTGCCGGAGACGTGACCGATCCCTCCAAATCAAACAGGAATTGTAACTCACTCGATCCTCAAACGCATAATATTATTTTTGCACAATGCTTATGATTATTAGACACAGTTTGCTTATATTGAGGTTATTACAGTGATATAATCATTTATGTACTACCCACGATGAGCGCATTGGTATGGCTTTGCGGGATTACAGATTGCTGAGTGGTTGGCCTAAAGTTAGTAATTGACAGAGTTGGCCCCCTATCGCTAAAACTGCGCGATCGGTGCACAAGGAGGTGCTGGCGATGCCCGATCGGAATAGGCCCGAGCGCCTGCAGATCATGCTGGATTCCGATGAACTGAGCGCACTGGACGACTGGCGATTTGCCCATCGGATGCCGAGCCGCGCCGCAGCCATCCGTGAACTCCTGAAACGCGGCCTGGCGGTGGAGCAGACCGAACTCGCGAACTACCGGCAGGCAGTCCGCGAGCTTTGGCGTCCTGGGCGATCGCGTAGGTCATGGGGAAAGAAGCTTGCCCCCGGGCGAAAACGCAGCATAACCGGCAGTTACCCGTTAGGACCGTTCAGCTTACCGCCCGAGCGGCCGGCGCAAATCAGTCGAACTTGCCTGCGCGGTCAGCGTCTGATGAACATGGGCGCGGGCCCGGAACCACACCGACCTTCACGACAAGCGCGACACATCAACCGGTGTCGCTTTCGAACAGAGCTTGTTAGTATTGCGCCGGCAACGCTTGGGAGGGGTCCGGATGGCGCGGAAATACAATCTGATGTCGAGCGACGGGCATCTCGAAGTCCCGCCCGAGCGGTGGGTGCATCGGGTGCCGCAGAAATATCGCGATCGCGCTCCGCACACGGTGCATTTGCCCGATGGCGGCGACGCCCTGATGATCGAGGGCCAGCCCCTATTGGAGGCGAATTTTCTCGATCTGCGCGCCGGCCGTGCCGAGGGGACCTGGCAGCCCTTCGGCCTCAAGGTCGCCGACGCCGCCGGCACTGGCTCGCCCGAGCAGCGGGTCAAGGAACAGGACCGCGACGGCATGGACGCCGAAGTCCTGTTCGCGGCGATGGTCGCGGGGCCGGTGTTCTGGCGCAATATCAGCCATGACGAGGTCTACAAGGCGGTGATCCGCGGTTACAACGACTGGCTCGCCGAGGAATATTGCGCGGTCGATCCCGACCGGCTGATCGGCATGGGCGTGATCCCGATCACCAATGTCGACGACGCGATCGCCGAGATGGCGCATTGCAAGAAACTCGGGCTGAAGGGCATCCTGATGGGCGCCTTACCCAGCGCCAAGGGTTATCCGACGCCGGAGGACGACAAGTTCTGGGCCGCCGCGGTCGATATGGACATGCCGGTGACGGTGCATGTCCAGTTCTACCGCACCGGCGCGCGCGCCACCCAGCCGACCTTCAAATACCCGAAAGAAGATCCGGTAATCATGCAGCGGCTGCGCCGGCCGTTCCTCGAATGGCTGTGCAATTTCGGCCTGGCGCCGTCGGTCAGCATCGCCCAACTGGTTCTCGCCGGCGTGTTCGAACGCCACCCGGAGCTGAAGGTCTTCTTTGCCGAGACCCGGCTCGGCTGGGTCCCGTTCTGGCTTGAGCACATGGATCTGTGGTACCAGCGCCATCTTGGCTGGGCCCAGGAATATCTTGGCTTTAAGCCGCTAAAAGAATTGCCGAGCCATTACGTGCGCAACCACGTTTATTTCAGCGTCCAGTACGAGCGCGTCGCGGTCGAGGAGCGCCAGCATGTCGGCGTCGACCGCATCATGTTCGCCACCGACTTCCCGCATATCGAATGCGAGTGGCCCAACTCGCGCCCGCTGATCGACAAGATCTACGCCGACATCCCCGAGGCCGACAAACGCCGCATCTGGGCCGACAACTGCGTCGAATTCTTCAAACTCGACCAAGCGGCGTGACGAAGGCCTCGTAATATGGCTCGCGAACTGTTCTGGCGGTGATATCTTCGCGGCACACCGGCGAAGGCCGGTGCCCACCAGAGACATGGGTCCCGGCCAGTGCCGGGAAGAATGAGTCGGCCGTGACTCGGAGGCGTCGGCCTCCGCGTCGCTGGTTACGGCGTCACGATCTCAAAATATAGCCGACGGCGTCTCCGGCGCGACTTCGTTGAGAACCGGTGGGGTCAGGTCGAGGAGGCCGGCGGCGCGCAACTCGTCGACGGCGGGCAGGTCGCGCAGAGTGTCGAGGCCGAAATGGGTGAGAAAGCCCGGTGTCGTGACCCATAGCAGCGGCCGGCCGGGGCTCATGCGGCGGCCCTTGGGACGGACCCAGCCGGCTTCCATCAGATTGTCGATCGTGCCTTTGCCCAGGCCGACCCCGCGGATCTCCTCGATTTCGGCCCGAGTGACCGGCTGGTGGTAGGCGATCACCGCCAGAGTCTCGACCGCGGCGCGCGACAATCTGCGGACAACGGGCCGTTCGATGCGCAAGGCGCCGGCGAGATCGGGCGCGGTGCGAAACGCCCAGCCGCCGGTCGAGCCGCATGAGGTTGACCCCGCGCCCGGCGTAATGCTCGGCAAGTTCGCCCAACAGGTCCCGCAGATCGGCCACATCATCGAGGCGCCGGCCCAGCATTTCCTCGGTCAATGGTTCACCGGCGGCGAACAGCAGCGCCTCGACGAGCCGAATTTGCTGCGCCCGCTCGCTCACCGGCGAATCCCCTCGCCCCCTCCGTGCAGCGCAACCGGGGGCGGGCTGCGCAGATAGATCGGGCCAAAGGCGCGGTCCTGACGCAACTCGACCCTGCCTTCGCGAACTAGCTCGAGTGCGGCGGCAAAGGTTGCGGCGAGGGCAGAGCGGCGCAGCTCCTCGCCGCGCTCGTCCGGCAGAAATCGCGTCAGCTCGCGCCAGTCGGGCATCCGGCCGAGAAAACGCCTCAAGCGCTTCAACGCGTCGTCGATCGAATGAAACACCGACGGCTCGATCGTCAGCAACGCCGCGGTGCTCCGCCGGCGGCCGTCGCCATAGGCGCGCAGCAGCTCGTAAAGATCGAGCCGCCAAACCGGCACCGCCACTGTCGCCAGCCCTTCGGGGGCGCCGCGCAAAAACCAATCGAAGCCCAGGCGCGGGCGGACCATCAGCCTTCGGCCGGCGGTCTGCATCGCCTCTAGGAGCTTGAGGCGATGCCCCAGCGCGGCGGCGATCTCGGCTGCCTCCGGCTCGTCTTCCTGCGGCGGTTGGGGCAGCAGCAGACGCGATTTCAAATAAGCCAGCCACGCCGCCATCACCAGGTAATCGGCGGCGATCTCCAGGCGCAATTGCTGCTGCCGGTCGATAAAAGCAAGGTATTGGTCGGCCAGCGCCAGGATCGAGATCTTGGCGAGATCGACCTTTTGCTCGCGCGCCAGAGACAGCAGCAGATCGATCGGCCCCTCATAGCCGTCGAGGTCGAGCACCAGTTGCTCGGCCGGCGCGCGCCACTCCTCTCCCCCGCCTTCTCCACGCACGCGAGGCGGGGGAGCGTCCCACTCAGGGACGAGATCGCTCATCCGCCGCCCTGTCCGGTCAGGGTCAGCACGAAGTTGATCAGGGCCTGCATCGGCACCCCGATCACATAGGCGAGGATATTGAGATTGACGCCGATCTGCGCGCCGATCCAGGGCAGCACGAACAGCAGAGCCAGCAGGATCGGGATGCCATACGGCTCGAGCCGGGCGAGCGGATAGGCGAGTGCGCGCGGCAACAGGCCGACTGCGACTCTCCCACCATCCAAGGGGGGCAATGGGAGCATGTTGAAGACGCACAGTGCCGCGTTGATCTGCAGCGAGTGAACGAGGTTCGCGTCAATCCACTCGGCCGGGCTCGCCGGCAAGAAGGCCACCCCGTAAAACAACAGCGACGAGACAATCGCCAACAGTACGTTGGTGCCCGGCCCGGCGAGCGCCACCCACACCATGTCGCGCCGCGGGTCGTGCAAGCGGCCGAAATTGACCGGCACCGGCTTGGCATAGCCGAACAGCAAGCGACCGCCCGACCCCAGCAGCAGCAGCGCCGGCAAAATGATCGTCCCGAACGGGTCGATGTGGTTGAGCGGGTTGAAGGTGACGCGGCGCGCTCGCAGAGCAGTGTCGTCACCAAAACGAAGCGCGATAAACCCGTGCGCCGCTTCGTGAAAGGTCACAGCGAAGACGACCGGCAATACCCAGGTGCTGGCCTGGTAGATCGTCGCGGCCAGGGATGCCGCGCCGCCCATCACCGCGCCTCCGCCATCAGCCCATCGAACCGGCGCTCGGCTTCCGGCCGGTCAAACTCGATCGGCGCGTGCCGCATCGCCTCACCCCGCGCGAGCCGCGCTGCCGCCTGAGACGATATCGGTCCGGTCGCCGCGACGATCTCTTCCATCTCAGCAAGATCGCCGTTGCAATGGAGCGCCAGATCACAGCCGGCGTAGAGCGCCCGTTGCGCCCGCTCGCCGAGGGAGCCGCCCAATGCTCTCATCGACAAATCGTCGGATACCAGCACGCCGTCAAAGCCGATCTCGCCGCGAATGATCTCGGCGATCACCCGCGCTGAGAGAGTCGCGGGCGCGGTCGGGTCGATCGACCGATAGACGATATGGGCGGTCATTGCCCAAGGCATCCCGGCGAGCGCGCGGAACGGGGCGAAATCGGTGCGCGCCAGCTCGTCGTGATCGGTCTCGACGGTTGGGCAAGCGTAATGGCTGTCGACGCGGGCGCGGCCGTGCCCCGGAATGTGCTTGAGGACGGGCAGCACCCCGCCTTCGATCATCCCATCGCACACCGCCAGGCCGATACGCGAGACCCGCTCCGGCTCGACGCCATAGGCGCGGTCGCCGATCACCAAATCGGCCCCGGCAACCGGCAGGTCGAGCACCGGAAAACAGGCGACGGTAACGCCGAGCTCGGCGAGATCGTCAGCTATAAGCCGGGCGCCGAGCCGGGCTGCTTGCTGCGCGGTTGGGTCCGGCAACGAAGCGATGCGGGCGGCCGATGGATAAAGCCGCCATTCGGGCGGCCGCAGGCGCGCAACCCGTCCGCCCTCTTGGTCGATCAGAATCGGCGCGTCGGCACGCCCGATGCAGCCGCGCAACGTCTCGACCAGCGCGCGAACCTGATCGCGGGAACGGCAATTACGCCGAAACAAGATGAAGCCCAACGGGTCGGCATCGGCAAAAAAGCGCCGCTCGGCGGCGCTCAATTCCTCGCCGGCGCAACCGAGAATTACTGCGCGCGGCCGTTCCCTGGGTGTCGAGGCTGTCAAGACAACGCTCTTTCTTTCACCTTTTTCTCCCTCGGCCTCTCCGTCCCCGGGGTCCTGCGGGCGGCCCCAGGTGGCTGGGCTGAAGATGGATCGCCGGGTCAATTCCGGCAATGACAGTTCTAGAGGGGCGGCATCAATATGGATGGATGAAGCCGGCGGCGTTCATCTGACGATGATGCACGCCAGATGGCGCTGTCTCAGCTCGCCGCAGAGCCGTTCAGCGGTCGCCGGGTCCCCGACCGGCCCCGCCTGGATACGGTAATAGACGCCTTTGTCGCCGAGGTCGGCGCGAATCGCCACCGCCGTCAGGCGGCCCAGCAAATCCGGGTTGCTCCGCTTGATGCGCGCCCATTCCTCGCGTGCAACTCCCTCGCTGCGCACCGCGCCGAGCTGAAGCCGCACCCCTCCCGCTGTTGCTGGTTGGGATGCCGCTTCCACCGGTTTCGAGGGCATCGGATGCGGATTTGCCGGCGGCGGGCCGGCTGACTGTTCCGGCCGAGCAGCTGCAACCGCGGGCGCCGTGTCGGATCCCGGCGCGACTGCGGGCGGCGCGACGGCTTGTGATGCACCTGCGGGCGCCTGGGCTGCGGATATCGCAGCTGGCGGCGGCGGCGCCGGCAGAGCCATCGGCTGTTCGGGCGGCGGCAACAAATGCTCGACCATCGGACGGTTCTGGCCATAGATCAGCATGTCCCGGTCGGGGATCGGCATGCCGCCCGGCTCGGCCGGTTTGACCTTCATCGGCCGCGTATCGGCGCGGATCAGCGGGATATCGCCGCTGCCGCCGGTCCCGGCCATGTGCCGCGCGCCCTCGACATAAGCGAACCATAGACCGCCGGCAAATAACGCCATGATGAGCAGCGCCCCGACGATCCTCAAAACCCGTCGCGGCGGTGGATCGGCTTCCTCGTCGCGTGGATCGGCATAGAGCCCGGTCCGCTCCTCGGGGTCGATCTGTCCCAGATGATAGGACATGGCTACATCTCCTCGACCGGTTCAACGCCGATCACGGCGAGGCCGGAGGCGATGACCAGGGCCACGCCACGGACGAGAGCGAGGCGGGCGCGGGTCAGCTCCGGGTCGGAGGCGAGAATAAACCGCAATGTCGCCTCGTCTCGGCCCTTGTTCCACAACATGTGGAGTTGCGCCGCAACCTCTTGCAGATAGAATGCAACGCGGTGTGGTTCATGCGCCTCGGCAGCACTCTCGACCAGCCGCGGCCACTGCGCCAGCTGGCGAATCAGCGCGATCTCGGCCGAGTCGGTGAGGTCGTCGAGCGATGTTTCGGCCAGCGCCAAATCGGTAAGTTGATCCGGCGCGAACGCCTCGGCCGCATGGCGCATGACCGAGGCCGCCCGGGCATGGGCGTATTGCACATAAAAGACCGGGTTGTCCTTTGACTGCTCGGTGACCTTGGCAAAGTCGAAATCGAGCGCCTGATCGTTTCTCCGGGTCAGCATGATGAAGCGAAAGACGTCCTTGCCGACTTGATCGACCACCTCGCGCAGGGTGACGAACGTCCCTGCGCGCTTCGACATCCGAACCGGCGCGCCCTTGTCGAAAAGATTGACGAGCTGGCACAGCTTGACGTCGAGATTGGCCGCTCCGTCGGTCACCGCCCGCACCGCGGCCTGCATGCGCTTCACGTACCCGCCGTGATCGGCCCCCCAGACATCGATCAGATTGGCGAAGCCGCGGGCGAACTTGTCGCGATGATAGGCGATGTCGGCGGCGAAATAGGTCCACGAGCCATCCGACTTCTTGAGTGGACGGTCGACCTCGTCGCCGAATTCGGTGGCACGGAACAGCAATTGCGGCCGCGGTTCCCAATCGTCGGGCAATTTGCCCTTCGGCGGCTCCAGCACGCCGATATAGATCAAGCCGCGCTGATCCAGCGCCATCAGGCAATCGTCGATCGTCCCAGCTTCGACCAGCGCGCGCTCCGAGACGAACAGATCATGGCGCACGCCGAGCACAACCAGATCCTCGCGGATCAGCGCCATCATCTGCGCGATGGCAAAGTCGCGTACCGGGGCGAGCCACTCGTCTTCCGGCCGATCGAGCCATTTTCGCCCGTCGCGCCGGGCGAGTGCCTGGCCGGTTTCGATCAGATAGTCGCCGGGATAATACCCGTCGGGCAGCGGTCCGATCGGCTCGCCTAGGGCCTCGCGATAGCGCAGATGGGTCGAGCGGGCGAGAATATCGACCTGGGCGCCGGCGTCGTTGATGTAATACTCGCGCTCGACTTGGAACCCGGCCTTGGCCAGCAACGCCGCAAGCGCGTCGCCAACGACAGCGCCCCTGCCGTGGCCGACATGCATTGGCCCGGTCGGGTTGGCCGAGACGAATTCGACATTGACCCTCTCGCCGGCGCCGACTGGCGAATCGCCAAAACCGGCACCGGCGCGCAGGATCGCGCGCAGCTGCGCGTGCCAGATTTCGGGCGCCAAGGTAATGTTCAGAAACCCCGGACGCGCCGCGGCGATGGTCAAGCCGGGGCCGCAATAATCCCCGGTGACCAGCTCGCGCCCGTTCAGCGCAGCGCCGATCCGTTCCGCCAGCGCCATCGGGTTTTCCCTGACCGCGCCGGCCAGCACCATCGCCGCATTGGTGGCGAGATCGCCATGGGCGGGATCGCGCGGCGGCTCGACCGCAACCCGCGCCAAGTCGAGCCCCTGCGGCAGCGTCCCCCTCGCCATCAGATCAGCGATCGCGGCCACCACCAGCCCGCGCACATCTTGGAAAATGTTAGTCATGTTGAAGGGCGAGCGGCGCCGTTCATCGGGAATCTGGGATCGGAATCAGGCAATTTCCGGTAACGGAACCTCGATCCGACCCCCCGCCACCTCGTCGACGACCACGAGGTGTCCACCATCGGTAGCACGAAGCTGATCGTTGGCGTTGAGAAGCTCGATTCCATACACGGTGCCGTCCGGGGCCAGATCGACGTTCACCTCGTGGCTCAATCGTACGGTCTCAACCTGCACCCCAGCCGATTCGCGGAGCCGCAGATAGGCGATGTTTTGGCGAGGATCATAACTGAGGTGCACTTTCCAGCACTCCAAAGGGTTGCTCAGAAATATTTGACAACGACGCTGATCACCAACCAGTCATCGCCCTCTCGGGTCGCGAACACCTCAACCTGATTTATATGGTATAGCCGATCTCGCCACAGCGCGTTGAATGCGAAATTCGACGAAATCTTTGTCGGCCAAATTTGGCAGCAAATCGCTCTCCTTCATCAACGGTCGCGGCGACTTCTTCCTCGGTTGCCCCTCTTTCAAGCATCCGAGCGACGGCGTAAGGATGGAGCTTCACCCGGATGGAACCGGCAGCAGCCAGCCAACACTGTCACTCATGTCGACATATAAGCGTCGAACAGCCGGTGATGCTCGTCGAGCGCGAAGCGGTCGGTCATGCCTGCGAGGTAATCTGCGGCGACGCGCGCCGTCTGGGGGTCGTCGGGACCGGCCGCCAACCCCCGCCACTCGCCCGGCAAGCATTCGGGTTCGGCAAGGTACAGCGTGAACAGGTCGTGGACTACGCGGCGCGCCTTCGAACTCATCCGGTTGACCCGATAGTGGCGGTACATACGCTCGTACAGAAATTCTTTGAGGGCCCGGTCGTTCTTGCGCATCTCGGCGGAAAACGCTGCCACCGGCGTCTTCAGCGCCCGGATCTCGGCGGCCGATCTGGCCCCGCTCCCATCCAGCCGCGAGCGCGTCTCATCGATCAGGTCGCCGACCATATGGTCGATCACCCGGCGGATCGATTCGTGGATCAGGCGCGGCTTCTCGATCCTCCGGATAGCGCGACGCGACCTCCCGAAAAACGGACCCGACCAGCGGCACCTCGGCGAGGTCGGCGACCGCGAACAGTCCGGCGCGCAGCCCGTCGTCGAGGTCGTGGTTGTTGTAAGCGATGTCGTCGGCGAGTGCCGCGACCTGCGCCTCGGGTCCGGGGAAAGTGTCGAGGCCGAGCGGATGGCGGCGGTCGTATTCGGCGATCGCCGGCGGCACCGGGCGGTCGATCCCCGGGCCGCGCAACGGGCCGTTGTGCTTGACCGTGCCTTCGAGCGCTTCCCAGGTCAGGTTAAGGCCGTCGAACTCGGCGTAATGGCGCTCGAGCCGGGTCAGGATCCGCAGGGTCTGGTCGTTGTGAGAGAAGCCGCCGAACCGCGCCATCTCGGCGTTCAAGGCTTCCTCGCCGGCGTGGCCGAACGGGGTGTGCCCAAGATCGTGGGCAAGCGCCACTGTTTCGGCGAGATCCTCGTCAAGGCCGAGGGCGCGCGCGATCGTGCGAGCGATCTGCGCCACTTCGAGGCTGTGGGTCAGCCGGGTGCGGTAGTGGTCGCCCTCGTGATAAACAAAGACTTGCGTCTTGTAGGTCAGCCGGCGAAACGCGGTTGAATGAATGATGCGGTCCCGGTCGCGCTGAAACGGCGAACGGGTCGCATGCTCCGGTTCCGGATGGAGCCGCCCGCGAGACTCCTCCGGTTTCGACGCATAGGGCGCGAGACCGACCGGGGGGACCATTCCTCCTCTTACGCCAGGCCTTCGCCCGCGTCCATCCCACCCGCAAAACCGAGCCAAATGGCCACGCCGCGACAAGCCCGGCATACTGTGCAGAGCACACCGCCGGCCGTCGATTTGCCGAGGCGCATGCACCAACATTGTCAGATCACGATGTTTTTGGTTAAGTCCAACCAACGGGAGGGAGCGATTTGATGGAATACATTTGCGTAACTTTTGACCCCAACGACATCCGCGACGTCATCGCCAGCGGCAACGTCGTCGGCCAGACCGAGGCCGAGCTGATCGTGGATACCGACTATTACGTCGTCTCGCTGTCCGGTTCCGGATACACCCCGTCTCACCAATACGTCCTCGTAACCGGCACGTTACCCGGTAACCCGCGGAACATCCAATTCACCAAAACATAGAGCGAGAGCGATGCGTGGACGATTTTTGTTAATTCTTTTCGCTATGTTCGGCGCCGGGTGCGCGAGCACGCATTTCGAAAACACGCCGCTGCAGGCCGGCGAAGCCAATCCCGATCGGCGCAGCATCGATCCCGCTAGTCCGGATCGCCCGGTGATACTGATGACTTTTTCGGGTGGCGGATCGCGCGCGGCGGCGCTCGCCGAGTTGGTCCTGCGCGAGATGTCCGCGACGAGCTACGCCGCCTCCGACGGCAGCCATGTGCTGACCGAGGATGTGAAGCTGATCTCGTCGGTTTCAGGCGGCAGCGTCACCGCGGCTTGGTTTGGCCTGCATCGCGGCCCCGGCCATCCGGATGGCGACCTCGATGACCTAAGCAACGATTTTTTGAACCAGGACAATATGGCGGCGCTGGAACTGGACGCCATCAATCCGATCACTTGGTTCGGGCTGGTGACCGGCAAGATCACGCGCATAGGGGCTGAGGAGGCACTGTTCAATCAAAGGCTCTTTCACGGTGCTACGCTCGCCGCACTCAATCAGCCGGGCAAGCCCTACATCGCCCTGAATGCCACCGACATGGCGGGCGGCGAGTCCTTTGCGATGATCCCCCGCCGCTTCGACGATGTTTGCTCAAACTATGACGCGCTACCCATAGCGACAGCGGTGTCGGCATCCGCAGCGTTTCCGATCCTACTGACGCCGGTGGCCTTCCAGAACTTTTCCAAGGATTGCGCAGGTCAGCTTCGCAGGGGTGACTGGATCAGCAGTTCGCTCTCTCGAACCCGTACACGCCATACTTAAACCTGCCGAGGTACAAAGAAGCGCGCTATGCCAACGACTTGCGGCGCGCACCCGACGCGTTCCGCGATATAAAGTACCTCTATTTTCTCGACGGTGGGTTGGCCGATAACCTCGGTACGCAGTCGCTGCGGTCCGCGATGATCGCGCCTTACGACGACGCCGGCGTGCTGCGTGCAATCAACCAAGGCAAGATCCGGCGACTTGTGATTATCGTCATCAATGCCCGATCGGACCCCAAGGTGAAGCTCTATCAGCGGCAGTCACAACCAGGCTTGGTCGACCAGATCGAAGCGGTAACCTCGGTTCCGATCGACGCCAACACGGCAAGCTTGCAGATTGCGCTGTCCGGATTGCTCGACGAGCTTTCGAGCGCTGCTGTCGAAGCCGCCATCCAAGCCAAATTCCACGACATGAAGGTATACGGGATCACCGTCGATTATGACCAGATCCCAGCCGACACCCCCGCGCATCGCACGTTACGCGAAAAGGCCAAAAACGTGCCCACCGCCTGGAGTTTGACCGCCCCGCAATTGCAGGTGACCGAAGAGGCTGGCCGCTTCCTGCTGCGCCGACACCCGTGCTACCGCGCCCTGCTCGCCGATTTGCAGGCGGTACAACCGTTGTCCGAGGCTGATGCGCCGACCATCCCATGCGCGACCGAGAAGCAGGCGGCCAAGCCCGCTCCCGCCAGTTGAAAGCGAGCGGCTGCGGATCAGAAGACCAATTTGCCGCCGACGACGAAAAGTACGGCAGCGAGGGTGTAACGCACCGCCTTGTCGGGAACCAGCGCTGCGGCGTAGCTGCCAAGAAAAATGCCTGGCAGCGAACCGATCAGGAGGGAGGCCCATATCGCCGCATTCATCGAACCGGCAAGCCAGTGGCCGATGCCGCCGACCAAGGTAAGCGGCACCGCATGCGCGATGTCGGAGCCGACAATGCGCGCCATCGGCAGTGACGGATAGAGCATGATCAGCGCGGTGACGCCAAGGGCGCCGGCGCCGACCGAAGTCAGCGATACCAGTACGCCGAGCGCCGCCCCGGTCAAGACCGTCAGTGACGCGGTGCGCCGACCGGTCGACTGGTCGAGATGGATCCCGGCATAGGCGATCAAGCGGGCACGGAAGACCAAGGCAACTGCGGTCGCCAATAGCGCCAGCCCGAGCATGAACGTGATGACGCGCTCGACCGCTCCCCGTGCACGTCGAAGAGAGACAGGATCAGCACCGTCAGTACCGCCAGCGGCAGGCTGCTGGAGGCCAGCAAGCCGACGACGCGCCAATTAACCGTGCCAATGAACCCGTGAACCAGACTGCCGCCGGCCTTGGACGCGGCGGCGTAGAGCAGGTCGGTGCCAACGGCGCTCGCCGGGTGAATCCCAAACAGCAGGATCAAGATCGGCGTCATCAACGAGCCACCGCCGACCCCGGTCATGCCGACGAGCGCGCCGACGCAAAAACCGGACAGAATATAGAGCGGGTTGATCGCATGAACCCAATTCATCAAGCCGCCTGAGCTTCTCCGATCAAGTCCACAGCGGCGCCGGGCCGTTCAGCCAACCGCGCGGCGCCGCGATCCGGTGAGAAACCGCGGTTCTGGCCCTGGCCGGAATGCCGTGACCCTGGTCCCGGCGCTGGTCGTCACCGTTCGAATGGTTAATATCCCATTAGCATGTGAAACTAAAGCATAGAACATTCATAACGTGTCAAAATATACCTAAGGCAAATTTGAAGCTGGCCCCGCCGTGCGGGACACCGTCTCGATGTTCTATTTCATGCCCGGCAGGGTGTGTCACCGCACATCCTCGACCGCCCCAAGCCCTTTCCGGCCAGAGCATTGCAAAACGCCGCGCGCCGTCGCCATACTTCGCGCATAAGCGCGAGCCGAGCGGAGGAAACCAGCCGATGGAATACACGATCACCCCGATGACCGAGCACACCGGCGCCGAGGTCCGTGGCCTCGACCTCAACCAGGGCGTCGATGCCGAGACCCGCACTGCGCTGAACCGCGCGTTCGCCGATCATCATGTCCTGGTGGTCCGCGGCCAGGAATTCACGCCGCCGCAATTCATCGCCGCCGCGCAAATCTTCGGCGAGCTGTTCCAGCACGACAAGCGCGAGATGCACGTGCCGGGCTATCCGCAGATCTACTATGTGTCGAACGAGCAGACCGTGCCGGGCACGCGCTATATCTCGGGCGAGACCTTTCACACCGATCATTCCAATCACCCAACTCCGCCAACGGCGACGATGCTGTTCCCGGTGTCATTGCCGAGCAGCGGCGGCGACACGCAATACGTCAATATGCACGCGGCTTATGACGACCTGCCCGCGGCGACCAAGGAGCGGATCGACGGGCTCAAGGCGGTCCATGTCTATCTGAGCAAATACAGCCCGCGCGAACTGCGCCCGCTCAGCGAAGACAGCGCCCGGCAGGTGCCGCCGCCGGGGGTGCATCCCTTGGTCCGTACCCATCCCGAAAACGGCCGCAAGGCGTTGTATCTCAACCCGGTGCGGATAGAATCGATCGAGGGTATGGAGGACGGCGAGGCGCTCGATCTCGTCGCCGGGCTGATGGCGCATGCGATCCAGAAGAAATACGAATACCGTCACCGTTGGCATTACGGCGACTTCGTGATCTGGGACAACCGCAGCGTCATTCACAAGGCCAACCCCGATTACGACATGAACGAGCGTCGCTATCTCTACCGGCTGATGCTGAAAGGCGAGACGCCGGTCTGACCGCGATGACCGAGGCTCCGGCACCGCACGATCGAGACCAACGGCATCCGCATGCACTTGGCCGAGCAAGGGGAGGGTCCGCTGGTTCTGCTGTGCCACGGCTTTCCGGAGCTTTGGTATTCTTGGCGCCACCAGCTGCCGGCGCTGGCCGAAGCTGGATTCCGCGCCGTCGCGCCCGATATGCGCGGCTACGGCCAGACCGACCGCCCTGATGCGATCGACCAATACACATTGCTGCATCTCGTCGGCGACGTTGTCGGCCTGCTCGATGCGCTAGGTGAGGAACGCACGGTCATCGCCGGCCACGATTGGGGTGCGATTGTGGCATGGCTTGCCGCGCAACTGCGCCCCGACCGCTTCCGGGGCGTCATTGCCCTCAGCGTACCATTCCGCGCGCGCGGACCGGTTCGTCCGACGACGGTGATGCCGCAGACCGAGGACGCGATCTTCTACCAGCTCTATTTCCAGGAGCCGGGGGTCGCAGAGGTGGAGTACGATCGCCATGTGCGCCCGGTTTTCCACGCCGGCGCGATTGCGATCTCGGGCGACGCGCCAGCCATCGCGCGACCGTTTGGCATGGTGCCGCGGCAGGGCAGTCCGTTTCGTTGGAACGCCGAGCTGCCGCCGCTCCCCGCGTGGCTGAGCGAAGCCGATATCGATTTCTTTGTCGCCGAGTTTACCCGTACCGGCTTTCGCGGCGGGCTCAATTATTACCGGAACATCGACCGTAACTGGGAATTGCTTGCCCCGTTTGACGGGCTGCCGGTCACCGTACCGGCGCTCTATATGGCCGGCGATCGCGACCCGGTTGTGAAATTTCCCGGCATGGACCGGCATATCGCGGATCTGGCGAAGTTCGCGCCGCGATTACGCGCGAACATGATGCTGCCCGGCTGCGGTCATCTTATCCAGCGAGAGCGGCCGCACGAGGTCAACGCCGCGATGATCGACTTTCTCCGCAGCCTCTAGACCTTGAGGCGCTAAGCTAGGGTCGTCAAAATCCGGAGGAGACGAAAGATGCGCTGGATACGGTTCGAGGCGAATGGCCATGCGGCCTACGGCATCCTCGATGGCGACACGGTGACCGAAGTCAAGGGCGACCCATTCGCCGGCTACGAAAAGACCGCGACCCGCCATAAGCTGTCATCGGTCAAATTGCTGATTCCGGTCGAGCCGCGCACCTTCTATTGCGCCGGGCTCAATTATGCCGAGCATGTCATCGAAGCCGCCAGAAAACGCGGCCAGGAACCGAATTTGCCCAAAGCCGCCGATATCGGCTATCGCGCCAACAACGCGCTGATTGCTCATGGCGAGAACATCGTTCTCCCCAAGGACGCGACCGAGCGCTGCCAATACGAGGGCGAACTGGTCGCGGTCATCGGCAAGAGGGCCAAAAACCTGTCGGAACGGGACGCGCTTTCTTGCGTGCTCGGCTGGACGATCGGCAATGACTTCAGCGAGCGCACCTGGCAGGCGGGTGACCGCACCCTGTGGCGCGCCAAAAACGCCGACACTTTCAAGCCGATGGGGCCGTGGATCGAGACCGGTTTCGACCTCGCCGCAGCGCAGACGATCATCCGCGTCAACGGCGATGAAAAAATCCGCTTCAAGACCGACCACATGCTGTTCGGTCCCGCCACCTTCATCAGCCGAATGTCGCAATATCTGACGCTCTACCCTGGCGATGTTGTGTGGATGGGCACCGAAGGCGCCCCCGAAAACGTCAAGCACGGCGACACAATTGACATCGAGATTACCGGCATCGGCACCCTCACCAACCCGGTGGTGCGCGAAGGGATGTAGCGTCCGCGCTGCCAAGCAGGCGGGCGGCAGCGTCAGAACTCGACAATCTGCCGCCTCAGCCCTTTGGCGACAGCTTCAGCCCGGCAACCCGCGCCTAGTTTGCGGAACAACTGCTCGATATGGAATTTGACGGTGTGCGGCGAGATGCCGAGCCGCCGGGCGGCGGCCTTGTTGCTCAAGCCGTCGCCGAGCGCCGTCAGCACCTCGATTTCGCGCGGCGTCAGCAGTGGCGATGCGTCGTCGGGCAACGGCCCGAACCGCGAGTTCGGCGACTGTGGGATCCGCACGATCAGGCCCGCGGCGACGGCGCGCAGCGCGGCGTCGACCTGAGCCGCCCCGGCCTCCGGCCGGAGCGATCCGGCATAATCGCCGTCAATTGTTCCAAGAGAGACAATCGGCGCGCCGGACAGCGGCTCAGCCGAGCCATCGGTCAATACCGCATCGGCCGCGTCGACCGCGGCGACGACCTCGTGCCCGGCTGCTGCGACGAGCGCGCCGAGCCGCTTTGCCGTCGCTGGATCGGCGGCCTTGACCGCGATACGCATCCGCCGCGGAAGATCGGCCGCAGCCGGCGCAACGGCGCTCATCGCGCCGGCCGCTCACCCACCGTGGCGGCCAGCGTTTGCATCTTGCCGGCACGGATCAGACGAAATTGGACTTGACGTCCCGACCGACTCCGGCCCCAGCACTTCGGCGAGCCGCCTCGGACTCCCGACATCGGCGCCGTCAACGGCGATCAGGATGTCGCCCATTAATACCCCGGCTTGCGCCGCCGGCCCGTCCTTGGTCACGCCGATGATCATCAGCCCCAAAGGCTGATCGGCTTCACTATGCAGCGCCTCGGGCACGAGTACCGGCTGCACTGCCGCGCCGAGCCAACCGCGCGCGATCCGGCCGGTCGTCAGCAGCGGTTCCATCACGCGCTCGACCGTCGCCGACGGGATGACCAGAACCCGCCGGCGCGGGCCGAGAGTTCGAGATGCCGAGCAAGCCGCCCGCAGCGTCGAGCACCGGTCCGCCTTCCTCGCCTCTCTCCAATCTGAGGTCGAGCCCAATGCGGCGGTCGATGCGGCCCCCGGCGCGGCTGTGCCAGGCGGGGCCGACCGAATGGACGGCGCCAAGTCTCACCGCGACCCCGCCGACGCCGTCGGCGGCGAGAGCGAGGACGAGCGCACCCGGCCGCGGCTCCTCGGCAGCGAGCGGCGCCGGTTCCGGAGCGCTGTCGAGCCGCAGCACGGCAACGTTGGTGCCGGGGTCGCGACCGGCCACCCGCGCCGCAAAGCTGCCGCCATCGGCCAGCGCCACCTCGGCCTCCTCGGCCTTGGGCAATGCCTGCTCCGAGGCGACCACGACATCCTTGCGCCACAAAGTGCCGGAGCGCAGGGAGTGCCCGCGCATGCGAATGCCGGCGACCAGCCCGCGCGCCGCCGCCACGCGCTCGGCCAAAGCGGCAGAAAATTGGCTAAGCGCGTCTTGCGTATTGTCGGGCATGCCCCTCTCCTCGGTCTATATGCCGAAAAGAATGGGGCCGCCGCTATGCCGCCGCTACTGGACGAATGGGCAGGTCGCCCGCCGCCGGCTCGGCGACGCCGAGATCAGCGATCGCGCATTTTGGGGTCAAGCGCATCCCGCAACGCATCGCCAAAGAGGCTGAAGCCGAACACCGTCACCGCGATTGCCAGACCCGGGAAGATCGCGATCCAGGGCGCCGTCGAGGCATATTCCTCGGCCCCGCCTTGCAGCATCAGGCCCCAGGCCGGGACCGGTTCTTGCACGCCGAGCCCGAGATAGGACAGCGCGGCCTCGGCCAGTATCGCCTGGCCGACAAATGCCGTCAGCAGGATCAGGAACGGCGCCATCACATTCGGCACCATATGGCGCAGGATGATCCGCGAATGGCTAAAGCCGCAGGCACGCGCGGCGTCGACGTAAGGGATCTCGCGGATCGACAGCGCGCTCGACCGGATGATGCGCGCGCAGCGCGGGATCAGCGGGATCGTGATTGCGATGATCACGTTGTGCACGCCGGTGCCGAAGATCGACACGACCGCGAGCGCCATGATGATCAGCGGAAAAGCCATCAGGATATCGAGCAGGCGCTGCAGGTATAGGTCGAGGCGCCCGCCGAAATAAGCGCTGCCGACCCCCAGCACCAGCCCGGCAAAACTGCTGACGATTGCGCAGGAGAAGCCGACGATCAGCGCGGTGCGCGCGCCGAAAATGATGCGCGACAGCTGATCGCGCCCGAACTGATCGGTGCCGAGCCAATGCGCCCAGCTCGGCGCCTCGGTCATCGCCGCGAAATCGTTGGCGGTCGGGCTGTAAGGCGCGATCCAATCGGCGCCAAGCCCGGCTACCGCCATGACCAGCACCAGAACCAGGCCGAAGGTGCCGAGGGGCTGGCGGCGGGCAAAAACCAGCGCTCGACCGACCAGCGATCCCCGGCCTCCGGGCAGATCGTCGAGAAGGGCGGGAGCAGCGGCTTCATTTGGTGCAGCGATGGTCATGGCGGCGCTCACGCGAAGCGGATGCGGGGGTCGAGCCAGGCATAGAGCATGTCGACGGCGGTATTGGTGAACACGAAGACGGCAACGGTCAGCATTACCAGCGCCTGGGTCAGGGTGTAGTCCTGGTTCTGCACGGCCTGGACGAGCAGCCGGCCGATCCCGTTCAGGTTGAACACCTGCTCGGTCACGACCAGGCCGCCGATCAGAAACGCCGATTCGATGCCGATCAAAGTCACGACCGGCAGCAGCGCGTTCTTCAGCGCGTGCCGATTGACGATGATGCGTTCGATCAGACCCTTGGCCCGCGCGGTGCGAATGTAGTCCTCGCGCATGACCTCGAGCATCGCCGAGCGGGTCATCCGCATGGTAACCGCAGATGTGCGATAGCCCACCGCGATCGCCGGCCAGATCGCCATCGACAGGTTGCGCACCGGGTCCTTCCACAATGGCACATAGTCGATCGGCGGCATCCACGGCGTGCCAAACGCCATCTGCGAGATGTTGAGGATAGCGAGAATGAGCAGGATGCCGAGCCAGAAGCCCGGGGTGGCGAGACCGGCGATGGCGATCACCCGCACCACAAGGTCGGTGACGCTGTTCTGCTTCAACGCCGAGAGCGTGCCGAACGGGATTGCGACCGCGACCGCGACGACGGTTGCCAGGATCGCGATCTCCAGCGAGATCGGAAAGCGGGCGGCGATCTCGTAGGAAACCGGCTTGCCCGACCACATCGACGTGCCGAAGTCAAAGCGACACAAACCCCAGATAAAATCGAAGAATTGCAGGAGTATCGGCCGGTCGAGCCCGAGTTCGGCATGACAGGCGGCGACCGCGCGCTCGTCGAAGGTGCCGCCGCCCGAGCCGAGTCGCACCACGCAGATGTCACCAGGAATGAGGCGCATCAGCAAAAACACCAGGGCAGCCGCCCCGAATAAGGTCGGCACCACCAGCAGTATCCGCTGAATAATGTACCGGTACATTTCCTTGGGCGCCTCCCTCGCGCCGGGCTAGCTGCGCCTTCGCCCATGCATCACTGCTAAACCTCGCTGCACGCGACCCAATGGCCGGGGCGCAGCTCGCGCAGCTCCGGTCGCGTCTTGCTACACCCTCCTACCGCAATCGCGCAGCGCGGGTGGAACACGCAGCCCGAAGGCGGGTTGATCGGGCTTGGCACCTCACCCTTGACCGGGCGGAACGCGCGCGTCTCCTCGACCGTTGGATCGGGGACCGGCACGGCAGACAGCAGGGCCTGGGTATAAGGGTGGAGCGGGTTGTCGAACAGCTCGTCGCATTCGGCCAGCTCGACGATGCGGCCGAGATACATGACCGCGACTCGCTGGCAGAGATGCCGCACCACCGAAAGGTCGTGGGCGATGAACAGATAAGTCAGGCCAAAGCGCTCGCGCAAATCCTCTAAGAGGTTGACGATCTGCGCCTGGATCGACACGTCGAGCGCTGAGACCGCCTCGTCGCAGACGATGAATTCGGGTTTGAGCGCCAATGCGCGGGCTATCCCCACGCGTTGGCGCTGACCGCCCGACATCTCATGCGGGTATCGGTCGGCGAATTTGGGATCGAGCCCGCACACCGACAACAATTCGCGCACCCGCGCCGTCCGGCGTGCCGGATCGCGCTCGATCCCGTGCACCTTGATCGGCTCGGCGATGATTTCGCCCACTTTCATGCGCGGGTTCAGCGAGCTGTACGGATCCTGAAAGATGACCTGGATGCGCCGCCGCAACGCCAACAGCTTGCGCCGACCGAGTTGGGCGATATCGACGCCATCATAGCGGATCTCGCCCGCGGTCGGGCGTTCTAGGCGCAAGATGCAGCGCCCGGTCGTGGTCTTACCGCAGCCGCTCTCGCCGACCAGTCCGAGGGTCTCGCCGCGGCGCACGGTAAAGTCGATGCCGTCGACCGCCTTGACCTCGCCGACCCTGCGGTGGGTGAAGTTCCCCTCGGTGACCGGGAAGTGCATCTGCAGCCCCCGGACTTCGAGGAGTGGATCACCGCCGATCGCCGACACGCCGCCGTCCCCTCTCCGCTATGCCGCTATTTGTCGAGCCAGATCGTCGCCAGATCCTGATTGACGTAGTGGCTCGGCCCGATCTTCCAGCCCTTCACGTAAGAATGGTACGGCACCACCCGCTGCCACCACAAAAGGAAGATTTCGTGCGCCTGCTCGTCGAGCACGTATTTCGCGAACTCAAGCAGATCCGCCTTTTGCTTCGCCTTGTCGAGCTCGCGCAGCTGACGGTTGTACATCTCGACTTCCTTGGCGTCTTCGAAATTGCCGTAGTTCGAGTTGGATACGGAATGCGGTAGGTATTTGCCGACATCGGCGAGCGGATTGACCACGTTCTGGCAATTGCCCTCGACCGTGACGTCGAAATTGCCGCTGCGCTGGGCTTCGAACCAGGGACCGACAGGGACGACCTTCTGTGTCACGTGCAGGCCGATCTTGCTCCACTGGTCGACGACCCAGATCCCGTAATATTTGTAGGGTTGATCGTTGTTGCGGTTGAGCAGTTCGAAGCTGAGATTTTCGGCCCCGGCCTCCTTCAGTAAACGCCGCGCCTCGGCGCGCGATTTCTCGATATCGGGCCAGTAGCCGGCGATCTGCTGCAATTCCTCCTTGCTCGGGGCCAAGGGCGACCCCGGGAAGGTGACGCCGCCGACCGTGTGCACGAGGGCGATCTTGGACAGCTCGGGCGCGCTGCCCCAACGGTCGATCGCCAGGGTCAAGGCGCGGCGCACCCGCACGTCGTCGAACGGCTTACGCTTGTGGTTCGGGGTCACCAGCCCGCCGCAGTTCCAGTCGCTGGTCTGGATCGCCAGCTTGTCGCCGAGCGCCTTCTTCAGCTCGTCGACCGCCGAGGGCGGAAAACCGCGGAATTCGATGTCGGCGCGACCGCTGCGGATTGCCGCGATCTCGACCGCCTGCTTGGGGGCGAAGATGCCGGTAAAGCCGTCGAGGTAGGGCATCCCCTTGCGGAAATAATCTGGATTGCGTTCGCCTTTGATCGACTGGCCGACCTGGTAATCGACAAACTTAAACGGGCCCGAGCCCATGATGTTCTTTTCGTACCAGTGTGGATCCTTGTCGATGATCTTCTTCTCGTAGATCCAGGCATACGGATCGGCCAATGCCGGCAGGAATGCGTCGGTGGCGAATTTGAGGCGGAAGACGACGGTGGACGGGACCGGCGCCTTGACCGAATCGACCATGACGAAATTGCTCTGTCGCACGCTGAGGACGCCCTTCGGCGGGAAGATGATCTCGTTCCAGCTCGCCGCAACATCATCGGCGGTCAAGGGCGAGCCATCGGTGAATTTAATGCCGTCGCGGATCTTGAAGGTCCAGGTTCTGCCGCCGTCGGTCGGCTGCGGCATCGCCGTGCACACATCGCAGACAATGTCGTCGGTCTTGCCCGGATTGTCCGGGTTGGCGCGAACGAGCGTGCTGTAGAACGGCGCGGCCGAATGGATCGTCGCGTAGGTCTCTTCGCGATGCGCGTCAAAGCTCGGCGGCGCGTCGGCCGGGATCATGTAGGTTAGGGTTCCGCCATGTTTAGCGGCCTCTTCATCCTGTCCGGCCGAAGCGGCAAACGCCGTTGCCCCGAACATTGCCGCCAACGCTACTGTCTTAATGTGCACTCTTACCTCCTGATTCCACTCAGCTAGTGTTGCACCATTCTAATTGTCGTTCTCGCGAAAGCGGGAACCCAGGGCCAGCGCCTCTTCTAACTGCCATGGTCAGGCGAGGAGCAGGCCCTGGCCTCTCGCTTCCGCAGAAGGCAACCAAATTACAATTCTCTTCTATTTTTCGAGCCAAATCCTCGCCAGGTCCTGATTGATGAAATGGGTCGGGGCGATCTTAAAGCCTTTCACATAAGAGCGATACGGCACGATCCGATACCACCACAATAACCAGATCTCGTGCGCCTGGTCATCAAGCAAGTATTTTTCGAGCCGGCGCATCAAGACGCGCTGTTTTGCCGGGTCGGTTTCGTGAAGCATCTGCTGGTAGAGCGCGACCTCGGTGTCATCTTGGTAATGCGCGTAGTTTTCGGCATCGACCGATTCCGGCAGGAATTTCTGGACATCGAGCAGCGGGTTGACCAGGCCATGACCCGGAGCCTCGAGCACGACATCGAAATTGCCGCTGCGCATCGCTTCGAACCACGGCCCGGTCGGCTCGACACGCTGGGTTACGTGCAGCCCGACTTTGCTCCACTGGTCGATCAGCCAGGTCGCGACGTATTTGTAGGGCTGGTCGACATTGCGGTTGAGCAGTTCGAAGGAAAGCCCTTCGGCCCCCGCCTCCTTCAGCAGGCGCCTCGCCTCGGCCCGTGATTTCTCGATGTCGGGCCAATAGCCGGCGATCTGTTCTAGTTCCGGTTTCGTAGCGGCGAGCGGCGAACCGGGGAAGACGATGCCGCCGACGGTCCTGACGATCGCGATCTTCGACAATCCAGGTGCGCTGCCCCAACGGTCAATGGCCAGGCTCAATGCTCGCCGAACCCGCGGGTCGTCGAACGGCTTCTTTTTGTGGTTTGGCGTCACCGCGCTGCCGACGTTCCAATCGCCCTCCTGCACCGTGATCTTGTCGCCGAGGGCATTTACCAGCTCGTCGCGCGCCGTCGGCGGCATGCCGCGGAACTCGATTGCCGCGCGATCGCTGCGGATTGCGGCGACCCGCACCGCCTGCTTGTCGGCGAAGATGCCGGTGAAGCCGTCGAGATAGGGCAGACCCTTAACGTAATAATCCGGGTTCCTCACCCCCTTGATCGACTGTCCGGTCTCGTAGGCGACGAATTTGAACGGGCCCGAACCCATGACGTGCGTCTCGTACCAGCGCGGGTCCTTGTCGAGGATCGCCTTCTCGTAAATGAAGTTGAACGGGTCGGCGAGCGCCGGCAGAAACGCGCTGGTGGCGAACTTCAAACGGAAAACGACGGTCGTCGGATCAAGCGCCTCGATCTTGTCGATCATCAGATAATTGCTGGCGCGCGCGCTCAACACGTCCTTCGGCGGAAACGCGATTTCGTTAAAGCTCGCGGCGACGTCGCGGGCGGTCAGCGGCGAGCCGTCGGTGAATTTAACGCCGTCGCGGATCTTAAAGGCGTAGGTCTTGCCGCTGTCGGTCGGCTGCGGCATCGCCGTGCACAAATCGCAGACGATATCCGTCGTCGAGGATGGATTGTCCGGGTTGATACGAATCAAGACGCTGTAAAAGGGTGCGATTGCATGCACCGTCGCATAAGTGCTCTCGCGGTGCCCGTCAAAGCTCGGCGGCGCGTCGGCCGGGATCATATAAGTCAGAACGCCGCCGCGTTTCGGCGCTTCCTCATCCGCGGCCGACGCCGACGCGATCGCCGCGACGCAGAATATTGCAGCCAGCGCCGCTGTCTTGATGTCCACGCGTATCTCTCGCTCTCTATTTATCGAGCCAGATCGTCGCCAAATCCTGATTCAGGTAGTGGCTCGGGCTGATCTTCCAGCCTTTGACATAGGATCGGTACGGGATGATCCGGTTCCACCACACGACCCAAATCTCGTGGGCCTGCTCGTCAATGACGTATTTTTCGAATTGACGCATCAGCGCGCGCTGCTTGGTGAAGTCGGTCTCGCGCAGCATCTTGTTGTAAAGATCCACTTCCTGCGGGTCCTCGTAGTAGCCATAGTTCGCCTCGTAGACCGAACTCGGCAAATACTCCTGGACGTCGAGAAGCGGGTTCGGCACACCGTGGCAATTCGCTTGCAGGACAATCTGGAAGTTGCCGCTCCGCTGCGCGTCCAATTCCGGGCCGGTCGGCATCACGCGTTGCGTCACGTGGAGCCCGATCTTGCTCCACTGATCGATCAGCCAGGTGCCGACATATTTGTAGGGCTGGTCGACCCCCCGGTTCAAAAGCTCAAAGCTGAGCCCCTCGGCGCCGGCTTCCTTTAGCAGCTGCCGCGCCTCGGCGCGCGACTTTTCGATGTCGGGTCCATATCCGGCGATCTGCGCGAGTTCCTGCTTATTCGCCGCGAGCGGCGAGCCGGGGAACACGATGCCGCCGACCGTGCGCACAATCGCGATCTTGGCGAGCGCCGGGGCGCCATTCCAGCGGTCGATCGCCAGGCTCAACGCGCGGCGTACCCGGGCATCATCGAACGGCTTGTGTTTGTGGTTGGGGATGACGATGCTGCCGCAATTCCAGTCGCTTTCTTGGACATCGAGCTTGTCGCCGAGCGCCCTTTTGAGTTCGTCGCGCGCCGCCGGCGGCAACCCGCGGAATTCCATCGCAGCGCGGTCGGCGCGGATGGCATCGACCCGGACCGCCTGCTTGTCGGCGAAAATCGCGGTAAAGCCATCGAGATATGGCAACCCCTTGTGATAGTAATCAGGGTTGCGCGCCCCCTTGACCGCCTGACCGGTCTGATACTCGACAAATTTGAACGGCCCCGAACCGAGGACATTTTTCTCGTACCAGCGCGGGTCCCTATCGAGCTTCGCCTTCTGGTAAACGAAGGTGAAAGGATCGGCGAGCGCCGGCAGAAATGCACTGGTGGCAAATTTCAAATGAAAGACAACCGTCGAGGGGTCGGGCGCGGTAACCGCATCGACCATAGCGTACCAGTTTTGGCGCGGGCTTATCACACCCTTGGGCGGGTGAATGATGTGCTCCCAGCTCGCCGCCACGTCGGCCGCGGTCAATGGCGAGCCGTCGTGGAATTTGACCCCGTCGCGGATCTTGAAGGTGTAGGTCTTGCCGCCGTCGGTCGGCTGCGGCATCGCCGTGCACAGATCGCAGACGAAATCGGTTGTCGATGACGGGTTTTCCGGGTTGATCCGGATCAGCACGCTGTAAAACGGCGCCATGGCTTGCAGGGTCGCGAAGGTGCCCTCGCGGTGACCGTCAAAGCTCGGCGGGGCATCGGCCGGGATCATATAGGTCAAGGTCCCGCCGCGTTTGGGCGCCTCTTCTTCATTTGCCGCAAGCGCCATTCCTGTTGCCATCAGGGCAAGGACGCCGAGACCTGCCGCCCACATACCCCATCCGATCTTCATCGTTTCCTCCAGTAATTTTTTCGTCGATCAGAAGGCGGCAACGCCGCCGGCCAGCTGGCGCGCCTGCACCGCCGTCATTTCAGTTGCAATCTCGTTGCTGCGGAAGCAGGCGGCGAGATGCGGCCCCTGCCCCGCCGCTTCGAGCACCGGCCGCTTCCGGGCGCAAACCTCGATCGCGAACCGGCAGCGCGGCCGGAACGCGCAGCCTTCATCGAGTTCGGGTCAGGTCGGGCGGCTGGCCCTCGACCGGGTCGAGCCGCGCCTGGCGCGGGCGGTCGAGCCGCGGCACCGAGCGCAACAGCGCGATCGTATAGGGGTGCCGCGGGTCGTGGTAGATCGCCGCCGCCGGTCCGCTCTCGACGATGCGGCCCGCATACATGACGTTGACCCGGTTGGCATAGCGCGCGACCACGCCGAGATTGTGGGTGATGATGATCAGCGCCACGTCGAGCCGGCGGGTCAGCTCCTTCATCAGTTCGAGGATCTGCGCCTGGATGGTCACGTCGAGCGCGGTCGTCGGCTCGTCGGCGATGATCAGCTTGGGGTCGCAGGCAAGCGCTATCGCGATCATGATCCGCTGCCGCATGCCGCCCGACAGTTGGTGCGGATACTGCTTCAGGCGGCGCATCGGGTCGGCGATGCCGACCAGCCCCAGCAATTCGACGGCTCGTTTTTGGGCGGCGGCCCGGTCGGCGCCGCGGTGCTGTTCGAGGGTCTCGGTGATCTGCCGGCCGATCGTCAGCACCGGGTTCAGCGAGGTCATCGGCTCTTGAAAGATCATGCCGATGTCGCCGCCGCGCACCTGGCGCATCGCCTCGCTCGAAAGCTGCAACAGATCGCGCCCGGCAAACAGGATTTCACCCTGCGTGACCCGTCCGGGAGGGTCCGGGATCAGCCGCAGCAGCGACAACGCGCCGGCGGTCTTGCCCGACCCGCTCTCGCCGACGATCGCCACCGTTTCGCCGCGCTCGACGGTGTACGATATGCCGTCGACCGCCGGCACGACACCGGCGCCGGTGCGAAACTCGGTGTGCAGATTTCTGACTTCGAGCAGTGCCGGCAATACACCCGCCTCCTTCCTCCCGTCCACAACGCCGAGCCTTTTCTTCTTGTCGCGATCGAGCTGTGTGGTATCGACCGCTGCACCCCCTGTCAACCACCGGCGAGAAGCCTCCCTACGGTGTTAGGGTTCGAACTTTAATGCAGTTAGCCTTATCTTGTGTCAGGTTCACGAAAGTTTCTCGGCTCCATCGGCATTGCGCCGACCGCCCCTCGTCGCCTTCGACATCGTGAAACCCGTCGAACCGCAATCGCGGCAGGACGCTCTTGCCGCTCGAACAGCTGCTCCACCGAACCGCCCGACGGGACCAGGCTGCGTTTGCCGCGCTCTACGCGCGGACGGCAGCTAAACTATTTGGCATCACCCTGCGAATTATGCGGCAGAGACCGAAATGATCACCTTGCTGAGCCGAACCCTTCGACAGCCCGCCGCCCTCCGGCAGCCGATCACGACAATCTACGCCTTGCTGATCTTCGCCAATCTGACGGTCTGGGGGTGGGCGGTGCTGGTGTTCCGGAACCAGCCGGTCCTGCTCGGCACCGCGCTTCTGGCGTACGGGTTCGGCCTGCGTCACGCGGTCGACGCCGATCACATCGCGGCTATCGACAATGTGACCCGCAAGCTGATGCAGGACGGCAAACGGCCGGTCGGGGTCGGCTTCTTTTTCGCAATGGGCCACTCGACTGTGGTGATCCTGGCCGTAGCAGGCGTGGCCGGCATGGCGACGTTACTGGCAGGGTCCTTCGACCAGCTCAAGACGGTCGGCGGCGTCATTGGCACCAGCGTCTCGGCGCTGTTCCTGTTCGCTATCGCCGCCGCCAACCTGATCGTCTTGCGCGGGGTCTGGCGGACCTTCCGGCATGTGCGCAAGGGCGGCCGCTATGTGGAGGAAGATTTTGACCTCCTGCTCAACAGCCGGGGCCTGCTCGCGCGCTTGTTCCGCCCGCTGTTCCGGTTGATCGGCGAGAGCTGGCACATGTATCCGCTAGGCCTTTTGTTCGGGCTCGGGTTCGACACCGCGACCGAAGTTGCGCTGCTCGCCGTTTCGGCAGCCGCGGCCGCTAAAGGCGTGTCGATCTGGTGCATAATGCTGTTCCCAGCACTTTTCACAGCGGGAATGTCGCTGATCGACACCACCGACGGCATCCTTATGCTGAGCGCCTACGACTGGGCGTTTATCAAGCCAATTCGCAAGCTATACTACAACCTCATAATCACCTTCGTGTCGGTCGTGGTCGCAGTTCTGATTGGGGGCATCGAGACGCTGGGGCTGATGGGTGATCAGTTCGCGCTCAGAGGTGCATTCTGGGATGGCGTCGGCGTGCTGAACGGAAACTTCACCGCTCTCGGCGTTGCCATCATCGGCTCGTTCATCGCCGCCTGGGTCGGCTCGGTCATCGTCTATCGTTACAAGAACCTGGACGAAATCCAGCTGACATCCGCCGAAAGTTGATGCGTCCGTCCATCTTTGGGTGGCGCCAGCTCGACCGCCCACCGGGCGTCCAGAACCGCATTTGGCTTGCTCAAAACGCCCGAAATAGCGACCATAGCCCCACAACCACCGGATACGTAAAATGTCAGGCAATTCGTGGGACGCAGCGATGACGGAACTGGCGTCCGCGCAACGTGATTTCATGAATGGCGATGCGACCGGGCTGCAGGCGCTCTATTCACACCGCGACGATGTGACAGTCATGGGCGGTTTTGGCGGTTTCGAGCGTGGTTGGGCCGAAGTCGGTCCTCGCCTTGCCTGGGCAGCCTCACACTTTCGCGGCGGCAAGTACAGTCAGCAGAACATCAGTATAACTGTCGGCCGTGATGTCGCCTGTCTGGTCTGTCTGGAACGGTGGGCGCAGAATTCTCATGACGGCCAGCCGGTGCCGATTATGGCTTTGCGGGTCACGCAGACGTTCCGGCTGGAGGGCGAGCGATGGCGCCTCGTGCACCGCCACGCCGACGAACTGGTGCAAAAACGCGAACCAAGCTAGTTGTGCGGATCAGACAGATGGTTTTCAACGCCGCAACCGTGCTTCCGGAACAATAGCCGCAAGGGTTGGCTACTCTCGCCGTTTCTCGATCTTCTGGCAAGCGAAGGAGCAAAACGACGATGCCATCACGGGGTGACCTTCGACAGTATTACGAAATCGGAGCTCGGTTGGCGCCGGCGATCCACCAGCATCAAGATTGGCCATACGAGGTCGCGCATCCGCAATACGAGGCTTACATGGCGCCGCCCCACGATGTCGGCGGCCAGGCCGATGCGCCCGTCCGGTACGAGGAAAAAGAGGAGGAGCTGTGGGAGCTGAACACCTATGTCACCTGCGAGGTGCTCGGTTGGCGGGGCGTGTGGAACGCAGAGGAAAGGCGCCGCCGGGGCAACAACGATCTGGGTCTGTCGCTCTACTACGGCTTCCCTTACTACGGCCGATGGATTTGGGCCGCAGCGCGAATGCTCGTCGACAAAAACCACGTCTCGCTGACCGAACTGCTCGAGAAGATTGCAGAGGTGAGAGCCCGCAATGAACAGCGTTAAAACCCAAGCCGCACCCGCCCGCTTTAATGCAGGCGACCGCGTTCGCGTAAGGGATCTGCCAAACCTGTTCTACACTCGTACCCAAATGTATGTTCGGGGTGTGAGCGGGACGATCGCCGCCCGCACTTATGAAGACCTCATTCCCGAGGACGAGGCCTGGAACAGGGACGACGCGCAGCCCGAGCAATTTTACATCGTCCGGTTTCGGCAGAAGGACCTTTGGGAGGATTACCCATTCGAAAACGATACGTTGCAGACCGAATTGCCCGACCGCTGGCTTGAGCCGGTTAGCGATTGATCGACGCACGTCTTGGAGTACAGAGCATGCAACACTCGCACCGCCACGACGATGCCGACGGCAATCACGACCACCCAGCGGCGCCGATGGTCGATGAAATTACCGATTTCGAGATACTGGAAATCGCCGTTCGCGAACTGGCGATCGAAAAGGGCCTGTTCACCGCCGAGGATCACCGGAAGTTTACCGAGTGGGCCGAATTGATTGGGCCGGCCGGGGGCTCGCGGCTGGTCGCAAAGGCGTGGACCGACCCGGCATTCAAGGCCCGCGTGCTTGCCGATGCCGTTGCCGCCTGCCGGGAGATCGGCATCGACTGGACCGAGCCCACCGGCTCCGGCACCCCCAGCGATTACATGCAGCTGCGCGTTCTCGAAGATACGCCGACCTTGCATCACGTGATCGTCTGTACTCTGTGCTCATGTTATCCCCGGCCGCTGCTCGGCCACTCGCCTTATTGGTATCGTTCGCCCAACTATCGTCGCCGGCTGGTCCGCTGGCCGCGTCATGTGCTGGCGGAGTTCGGATTGAACCTCCCCGACGAGGTGGAGGTACGGGTCGAGGACTCCAACCAGAAATGCCGGTTTATGGTCCTTCCTGTGCGGCCGGCAGGCACCGAGAATTGGACGGAGGAGCAGCTGGCGGAGATCGTGACCCGCGACTGCATGATCGGCGTTGCCTTGCCCCGGCCCGACAGGAAGTCAGACGATGTTCGGCCGGTCCACAAGGCCGCTCGGCCGGTCCATGCTGAGCACCAGCAAGCGGAGGCCGGTCAATGAGTGGAGAAGACGGCGAGCCGCCTGCTGCTGCTGGCGAGCGCCAGGCGGATCTTGCTCCGATCTCGTTGCTGGAGGCCATACGAAACGAGGATAAAACCTGGGAAAAGCTCGCACCGCGTTACGGCGTCACCAACCCTGATCCGCCGTGGAAAGTCAGCCTTTACGCGACCTGCGAGTGTCTCGCCGCCGGCGCGGCTCTCCCTGCGCTGGAGCGGCGCCGCGCGGAGGATCAGCTCGGCGAGACCATGTACAGCAGTACTCCCGCGCCCGAGCAACAGCTATTGGCCTTGGCCCACATCATGCTCAGCCGCGGGCTGCTGAGCAAAGAGGATCTCGCCAGACGCATGAATGTCGTCCGATCCCGGCTCGAGGCGTGCTAGACCGAAATCCGAAGATTGAAAACGAACATCGTCGCGAGGGCTCTACCTAAATTATCGGGCAATCCCATAATTAAGATCGTAGGCAGCCCGCAACCGTCGCTTCCCCTCCCCTCTGTACTTCCCGGCTAAGCAATGGTGTCCGAGAAACGTGCCACTTCCCAAATTCCTCCCGGAGAAGGACGACATCTTCTTCGCGTCGAAAATAGAGATCGAAGGCGACGATGCCACGCGTCACTGGGACGGGAGCGAAGCCAACCACATCAATGCGGCGGTGGTCGAGCCAAACCCGTATGCTGCCCATGAAGTCGCCGAGCGTATCGCCGCGTCGGCTTTTTATGCGTGCACAAAACCGTGTAGGAGCATCCATGTCGCTCTCCTTATTGCCGGTTCCGGCGGGAGCACACGAATTTCTCAGTCGACCACTTGCCTCATTCCAGAGCGATGGACGATTCGACTAGCCTATCGGTTGCCGTGCGGCTTGGTCAAGATTTTGTACGGAACCGCACAATTTTCCTCCGCTCCCAGGTTACATCGAGCCGCGAAATAAACCCAAGCCAGAACGATTGCTATCCTCCCTTACGCTAACAGACGCTCGTACTCGTTCGTGACAATGCGGTAGCACTCGCACGAGGCGGCTTCCAAGCCATGGCGGTCGATAATAGTGACCCGGCCATGCGTGTTGCGGATCAACCCAGCGGCTTTCAGCGTCCCGACCGCGACCGTGACGCCCGCACGCCGCACGCCGAGCATCATCGAGAGAAATTCGTGGCCGAACGGCAATTCGTCGCTCGGCGCGCGATCACGGGCCATCAGCAACCAACGGGCAAGGCGCTCGGTATGGGGTGTCGTCCGTTGCATGCCGCAGTTAAGGAAACCTGAACCTGGAGTGCCTGGGCGTAGCGGAGCAGCAGGCCCGAAAGGGTGGTGCTCCGTCCCGCTTTCTCCCGAAATGCGTCTGTTTCAATCCGCAAGGCAGAACCGGGAATTTGAACCATCGTCTCGAGTGGACAGGCGTCGGCGCCGAGCAGGACCGGCACCCCGACAAACCCTTCATTGCCGATCATCCCCACTTCGATCATGGCTCCCTGCAACGGTTGGACGAGCGACACCATCCCTTCCTGGGGGAAATACAAATGTTGTATCGGCGCACCCGGATTTGAGAGAGTCCGTTTGTGTGGGAGCGGGACAAGCTCGAGATGCGCTCTGAGGCAGTCGAGATCCTCCAGCGTCAATGCCAGGAGTAGCCGGTTTGAAATAGAATTTGCGGGAGGCATGTGCTCCTCCGAAAAATTCGGGCAAGAGCACGCGCATCTCCTAGCCGTCCGCGCCCAAAGGGCGGTTGCGGGCGATACGTCCGATATGGGCACTTCCGGCGCGGATTACGAAGAAGTTAGCAAGGCCGAGCTGATCGGGAACAGGACGCTCAAGGTTTATAACGGCACGCCGCACGGCATGTGTACGACCCTCAACAACCGGGTCAACGCCGAGCTGCTGGCCTACGCACGTTGAGCCCTCGCCGCCCGTTCGCGCCGCACGACCCAGACCATCGCCGGGTTTCCCGCCCAGGCCGAGATAAAAGTTGGCCGAGCTCCCAAATCATCGCGCTTCTGTACTGGGACTGATATTGCTCAATCGCTTTGCCAAACATAGGAGCAGCAGACCATGGACATCCAAAAGATCGACACCGCAGTTGTCTTTATCGACCCACAAAATGATGTGCTGAGCGAGAAAGGGGCTAACTGGGGCGCGGTCGGCGCGAGCGTCACCGAGAACCGCACAGTCGAGAACATGGAGCGGATCTTCAAGGCCGCGAAAGCCAACGGGTACGATGTGTTTATTTCACCGCATTATTTCTATCCGACGGACAGCGGTTGGAAGATGAACGGACCGCTCGAGACCGATGAGTTCAGAACCCACTCGTTCGCACGACGAGGATCGCTTGATCTGACGGGTTTCCTAAACTCAGGCGCGGACTGGCTCAATCGCTTTAAGCCCTATATCGAAGACGGCAAGACGATCGTCGTCAGCCCGCACAAAGTGTGGGGACCGCAGACCAATGATTTGGTCCTGCAATTGCGCAAACGGGGTATCGGCAAGATCATCCTCGGCGGCATGCTGGCGAATATGTGCGTCGAATCTCATCTGCGCGAGCTTATTGAACAAGGCTTCGAGGTCGCGATCGTCAAAGAACGCCACCGCCGGACCCCGTCATCCGATATGGGGCGACGGCTATCAAGCGGCGATGATCAACTACCAATTCCTCGCCCACGCAGTGTTATCCACCGATGAAGCCGTCGATCGCATGCGTTAAGAAACACCCAAGCCAGTAATTGCGAACTCCTTGCCGAAACATGAGGGCCCGCGCGAAGATGTGAGCACTCGGGTGCGTCGCGCTGTCAAGGCGGCTCGTTCGACATGATGATCGTGCCCGACGCGGCGAACATGCCGCCGACGCCGTGGCAGACCGAGGTCTTGGCGCCGGGGATCTGGGCCGGGGCGATGCCGCGCATCTGGCGCACGCTCTCCTGCAAGGCGTACATCCCGTACATGCCGGAATGCATGTAGGAGAGGCCGCCGCCACCGCACCCGGTTTTGTCGGGAAATCCCGAGCGCGTTCGCCGAAGGGCAGGATTGTACCCGTGTGTTCTGGCGCCTCATCGTCCGCCGCGTCGATCATATCGCCCCGAGCAGGACCTCCGCGCTGTATAATCTCCGGTCTCGCCAGCGCCCGCCGTTGGTCAACAATAGGGGGCAGGATGCCTGATACGATCCAAGGCGTCATTGAACAAGGCGATGTCAAGAAAGGACGACGTACCCAGACCAGGGCGGGCCAGCTGCTCCCAAATTTCGGGACCGAGTTAGGATTTACGGCCGGCGTGCCAGACGATGCCCGAGCCAGATCCATTGAATTCATAGTCGACGTGATCCTGCCGATCTCCTGGTACGCTACGAAGATCAAGGATGCTCTAAACACGCGTCGCTTCTACATTATCGGCACGGGTGCCCTGATGCTGGTTATTCCAGCCGCCCTCGCCTTTATGCCGGTGCTTACCGGAATGTCGGCGTCGTCGACGATCATCGCCCAGCTCGCTGGCGGCCTGACGGGTGTGCTGGCGCTCCAGAAGATGGTTGGTCGGACGTTGGCCGCCCAGCAGCGTTACGGCGCGTGGTGGAAGGTCTCGTCCGACCTCAAGACGCTCTGGTACGGGTTTCAGACTAAATGGGGTCACGGCGGGCTCGATGGCTCGGCGAACTGGGCAGCGCAGCGAACGGAGTTTCTCAACGATATGGCCGCCAGGATCGAGCAGGCTCGGCAGCTGGTGAGCGATGAAGAGGCCGATTTCTTCCAGAAGCTCACGCTTCCTTCGGTCGATGTGCTCGACTTATTATCGAAAACCCGGCCAGATGTTAGCAGCATGATTGGCGCACTGTTGCCCGGCGCGGCAAGCGCCAATGCCGTGGCAACCGCATTAACGGGCCAAGCGACCGATCTTATGAAGGCTAGGCAAGACATTGCGAAGAACACGTCCTTGCTCGCCAGCCTTGATGCCGAGATCGCGCAGAAGCGCGCGGAACTCGCCGCTCCGCGCGCAGGCCAGACCGCGCAGCAGATCACCGATGCGTTGAACGCTCTGCTGAAACGACACACCGAAGCGGCCATGGCGAAAATGGAGGCCGAAGCCGCTGCTGCCGCCGCCACGACGCGGTAGCTCAGACCGCTCCTCAGACTGACGGTAAGTGCGCCTGAGCCCCCCGCACTTCCTGGAGCGTGATAGAAATTGACGCATCGCCATCTGCTCGCGTCGCTTGCCACAATCATTCCTCTCGCACAGGACTACATCTGCATAGAGGTGGCGGCGGGGCTGTGCCAGCTGTCTCCATTATCCGTTCGAAATCGGTGAGCAATGGCTATTTCTCAGCAATGATCACTCCGATATCACCAGGCATTGACGCGACGTATTTTGCAATCACTTTGCCAATCGAACGATCTGCGATGGCTCGGCGCAGAGCATCGAACCCGCTTAGCCGCTCGTCGTCATCCATTTCCGAGAACGCCGGGATATTGGATACGATTTCGTCTTCGAGATACAGGTTGGGATCATGCTGGCCACACCGTAGGGATTTGTCACGGTCGGCCGGAGAAAGATCAAATTGCTCAAACTCCAGCGATTTGAATCCAATCTCTTTGAGCCAGTTGCTATATAGATCACACGAGAGAATACGTCCCCCGTACCGCTTCCGCAGGGACGGAAAAAACTCGACGATCCATAACGACCCATGCTGTTCTTCAAATTCAATATCGAGCACGACCCGACCGCCTGGCTTTAAAATTCGAAAGATCTCTCTAAACAACATTCTTTGCTGTTCTTTCCTAAAATAATGTAGCATGGAGACACCCCAAACCCCATCATAATAGTCCGTCGGCAGCGTAGAGCGTAGCGCATTTGCGGATACCCACTCTACGTGATCGGAGCCCGGTTTATTTTTAGCCACATCGAGCATCTCTTCCGATACGTCGAGACCTCCGACATGTGCGAACGTCTTGGTCATGGGCAGGGTATAATTCCCAGTCCCGCAACCAAGTTCCACCCCTCGCAATTTTTCTGCAAGCGATTCAAATTGCTGTTTCAGTTTATCTATAAAAAAATCACTCGTTTGACGGCTGTTGTCGTAATTTCCTGCTAACTCTCGGCGCTTCTCTGGGTCTTTGATCATCCACTCTCTACCTAAATATTGTGGAACTGTTTGCAGATACGGGCTCTCGAGCAGACGTTCAAAGTTCCGAAGAAGAGCATAAGATTGTCCCCTAGACAGCACTGGTTCGATTGCCCCATCTCGAAATTGAATACAACGTAAAATGTCATTGTTGCCACGGAGGCCGATAGCAAAGTCCTTCGAACGGATTCCCTCTACCTTCTCAACATCCACAACGAACAGTGGTACCGCGGCGACGCGGTGGTCGGTGTCCAGATTTTCAAGCGCCCACGTGTCCATCTTTGAAGTGCTCTGACCGCTGCGAAGCAGCACACGAGCTATGTCCAAACCACCGGCTTTTTCAGATTCGCAAACTATTTCGCGGCCTCCCCAGAGCGCCTCATCCGGCATCCAATCGGTGCATAGAATTGCATCATAAACTCGCCTTGAGTAGTACAGCTTTGGGTGTGGCAGTTGACCTAGTGGTCTGACGCGATCGCTTGGTGCCCACGATTGACCTTTTCGATAATGCGATCGGGGTCGGCGGTCCAGACAAACGGTTTGGATTTGCGGTTGTGCTCGCCGAGATAGCGGTTGATCGCAGCTTGCAGGTCGACGAGCGAATGGAAGACACCGCGCTGTAAGCGCCGGCGGGTCAGCGTGGCAAAAAAGCCTTCGACCGCATTAGCCCAGGAGCACGAGGTGGGGGTGAAATGGAACACCCACCTGGGATGCCGCGCGAGCCAGGCGCGCACTTTGGGATGCTTGTGGGCGGCATAATTGTCGAGGATCGCGTGGATCAGCTTGCCGGCCGGGACCGCCGCTTCGATCCGGTTGAGGAAACGGATGAATTCCTGATGGCGATGGCGCGCCATGCACTGGCCGATGACGGTGCCGTCGAAGACATTGAGCGCCGCGAACAGCGTGGTCGTGCCGTTGCGGATGTAATCATGGGTCATCGTTCCGGCCCGGCCCTTCTTGATCGGCAGGCCCGGCTGGGTGCGGTCGAGGGCCTGGATCTGGCTCTTCTCGTCGACCGAGAGCACCAGGCTGTGCGCCGGCGGGTCGAGATAGAGCCCGACCACATCGCGCAATTTGGCGGCAAACGCCGGGTCCTGCGACAGCTTGAAGCGCCGCACCCGGTGCGGCTGCAGACCGTGCGCCGCCCAGATGCGCTGCACCGAGCGCAGCGAGATGCCGCTCGCTGCCGCCATCGCCCGGCCGGTCCAATGGGTTGTCTCGCCCGGCGGCTCCGCCAGGGTCAGCGCGACGACATCGTCGACCCGCGCTGACGGCAATGGCGGCAGACCGGGTTTTCGCGTCTTGTCGTGCAGCAGGCCGGCCACGCCCTCGTGCATGAACCGCTCTTGCCAGCGCCACACACAGGGCTTCGAAACCCCGGCGCGGCGCATGATTTCGGCGGTGCCGCAGCCCTCGCCCGTGGCCAGAATGATCCGCGCCCGCCACACATGCTTTTGCCGGCTGTTGCGATCCGCTACCACCGCGGCCAGTCGTTCGCGGTCGGCGGCACTCACCTCGATATCGATCCCCTCGCGCATCGCGCATGATCGCACAGATCCAGTCCTTATGGAATCCTATGATTGCGTCGTACCACTAGCCTCTTAAGCCTCATCGAAAACTGCTGGCGGAGATACCTACCATAAAGCGGGCTCTCCAGCGACGATCGTGCCTGTAAGTCTGTTGCAAAGACATGTTCATAGTCTCTTATGCGGGCGTGGAAATCCTCGACCCATTGATCCTTGTAATAATCCAGCACCTCCATGCGCAACGTCTGCAAGTCCGGTGTAACAGTATCGAACGCTTCTTTAAGTTCCGCTCGTGGCGTCAGAACCGGTGGGCGACCGATATTTTTTATAATTTTGTTGATTGAAGCGTAAATGGGTCGATGGACAGCTTCTACTAAAAACTCACCTTGAGAATTATAGGTTGTCCCGTTATATTTATCCCGTTATATTTATACTCTGAAGCGGATATGATACATGCAGGTGGTGTTGGTCCATGAGCACACTCTGTGTCTTTAAGCTCTATTTTTAGGAATGGCGCATCGGGTTTACAGCCAAGGGAATCAGCACCAATCACGAAAAATCCTTGCGCAGACATGAGGTTCCGATGTGGCAGACGCTCATGATTGCTATGTAAGAAATGACGGTGGCCATGGAGCACTAAATCGAATTTGCTCTCGATAAGTTTCATTTTTACCGAGCCGGCATTTATTATGGCATCATACGCATCTAAATCGCCAGAAGGGACACTGGTTGGATTATGGTGCATTACAGCGATTTTGAACCGGTGTTCTTGTATCCCCTCAGTTACTGCATTCATTTTACGTAGGTCAGCTTCATCAATATACCCAGGGTCCTGGCGACCGAGCCTGTGCAATTCTTCGAGCAGAGGGCCGATCTTATCTCCTGATGCAGAAATGACATTTCTATGGAGTTCCGCTAGCTTCTTATGGATTTCCTCAATCCGGGGGTCCAGGGTTCCACCGAGAGAAATGCTGCTGAGTAGGTATATGAACACGTTACAGTCATCGCCAAAGTCGTAATGGACTTCTCTCCTCTTATCATGATACAAACCGGAGAGTATGCTGCCGTCTTTGGCTAAATTATTCGCTAACCTAACGTATTCGTTAATTTTATTCTCGTAAGTTTCTTCCCGCCAATCCAAATCATGATTTCCAGGCACAATGAAGACATATGGGGCATTCTTTGCATGGCGCCATTTAGTGTCCCTCGTTTTTAAGGTTGCTATGATTTTTTCTATCTCATCTTGCGCCGTATCCATTTCTTTGTCTTTAGCATATGAGGTTAGGTCTCTGGAAATTACTATGATGTCAGGCAACAACTCTACTGACGATTGCTGTAGACGCTCAAGATACTCTCGGTAGAAGGTGAGGTTGTGCGGAGCCTCAGGAGCTACCTGCACTCGCCGTTCAGGCGAATAACGCAAGGGCCCGATGTGAAGATCGCTTAGGTGGTGGATGACAAAATGACCCTCCATAGCTCCCCTCCAGTGTTCTGTTTAGGGATATTTACCACATCTGCCCGATAACGGCGACGCTATCTTGCTGAAGTGCGGGTGGACCGCGCCAGACGACGTGGCGCGACGAACGCTATGCCGCCTAGTTCGACATGATGATCGTGCCCGACGCGGCGAACATGCCGCCGACGCCGTGGCAGACCGAGGTCTTGGCGCCGGGGATCTGGGCCGGGGCGATGCCGCGCATCTGGCGCACGCTCTCCTGCAAGGCGTACATGCCGTACATGCCGGAATGCATGTAGGAAAGACCGCCGCCATTCGTGTTGAGCGGCAATTTTCCGCCGGGGGCGGTGTTGCGCTCGGCGATGAAAGGCGCCGGCCTCGCCGCGCCCGACAAAGCCGAGATCTTCGAGGCCGTAGATCGGCAGATGGGCAAAGGCGTCGTAGATCATCAGATGGTCGACGTCGCTATGGGTGATGCCGGCCTCGGCAAAGGCCTTGGCGCCCGACACGCGGAACGCGCTCGACGAGGTGAAATCCTTCATCTGGCTGACCATCGGGGTCTCGACGCTCTCGCCGGTGCCGAGGATGTAGACCGGCTTGCTCGGAAAATCCTTGGCGCGCTCGGCCGCGGTGAGAATTAACGCGCCGCCGCCATCGGTCACCAGGCAGCACTGCAACAACCGGAACGGGTAGGCGATCATCCGCGAATTCAAGCACATCGTCGACGGTGATCGGGTCCTTGAAGGTGGCGCGCGGGTTTTTGCCGGCCCATTCGCGCTGCACCACCGAGACCATCGCCAAGGTCTCGTCGGTCAGGCCATAAGTCTTCATGTAGCGCAGGACCGGGATCGTGAACAAAGTCGGCGGCCCCATCGGTCCATAGGGCTGCTCGAACTGGCCGGCGAGGCTGGTCGGCGCGACGACATTGCGGGTGCGCCCGACACCGGAGCGGCCGCTCTCGCCATGGGTGATCAATACCGTGTCGCATAGCCCCGAGGCGATCGCCGCCGCGGCGTGCCTGGTATGGATCATGAACGAACAGCCGCCGACCGCGGTGCCGTCGACCCATTTCGGGGTAAGCCCGAGGTAATGCGCGATCGTCGTCGGCGTCTCGCCGGCGGTGGCGATCCCGTCGATGTCGGAGGTTTGAGCCCGGCATCGGCCATCGCGTTCAGCGCCGCGTCGGCGTGCAATTGGATCTGCGACATGTCGGGAATGACGCCGAGCTTGGTGGTCTCGGCCGCGCCGACAATGGCGATCGATTTCGGCTTCATGGCCTAATCCTCCCTTTCCCGCTTGCCCTGGCCGCGAATTCAGACACTCCATGCCCGGACTTGTTCCGGGTATCCACGCCTTCCTGTGCCGCGGCTTGAGGTCCGTGGATGGCCAGGCCAAGCCCGGCCATGACGAAGGAGGGAGCGGCCGAGGCCCTGGTCGACGCACGCATGGCTCGCTACCTCCCGGCCGGACGGAAAAGCGGCAGGGTAATCTGGTCGTCGAGCTGTTCGAAGGCGACCTCGACCGGCATGTCGAGCTGCAATGCCTCGGGGGTTTGCGGGCATTGGGTGATGTTGGTCATCATCCGCGGACCCTCGTCCAATTCGACGACGGCGATCGCATAGGGCGGGGTGAAGCCGGGGACCGGACGGTGGTGGATCACATAGCAATAGAGCCGCCCCTTGCCAGTCGCCCGGAACACGCCGACATCGCGCGACGCGCAAGCAGGACAGAACGGCCGTGGCGGAAAATACGCCTTGCCGCAGGCGTTGCAGCGCTGCAGCCGCAATTCGCCGGCCCTTGTCCCGTCCCAGAAATGCTGCGTCTCCGGCGTCGGCTGCGGCCTCGCGCGTCGTCCTTCGGACATCCCCACCTCCATCAAGCGATCCGATTGCGACTTTGACGCCTGCCGCGAATTCGGGCAAATGGAACCTCGCGATTTCGCGGGAGGACAACATGGCGGCACGACCGGGCAACATTACGGCCGGCGAATTGCGCGCCGGCTGCACGATGGCGGCGAGATCGCGATCGTCGATCCGCGCGGGGAAGGCAGCTTCCACAATCGGCATTTGCTGATGGCGTCGTGCCTGCCGCTCTCCCGGCTGGAGCTGATCGCCCCTGCCCTGTTGCCGCGCCGCTGCCGCACCGATTGTCGTCTGCGACGCTGGTGTCCCTGGGGGTGGAGGGCTCGCCGATCGCGCCGCGGCGCGGCTGATCGAAGGCGGCTGGAGCGATGTGTCGGTCCTCCACGGCGGCGTCGCGGCTTGGGAAGCTGCGGGTTTCCCGGTCTATAGCGGCGTTCATGTGCCGAGCAAGGCCTTCGCCGAGGTCGTCGAGCACGAATACGGCACGCCATGGATCAGCGCCGAGGAATTGGCGCAGCGTCAGAAGCAAGGCGAACGGCTCGCGATCTTCGACAGCCGCTCCTATGAGGAATACCACTCGAACAGCATCCCAGGTGCGATCAGTGTGCCCGGCGCCGAGCTGGTCTACCGCTTTCACCAGCTGGTGCCGTCGCCCGACACCTTTGTCGTGGTCAATTGCGGCGGGCGCACGCGCAGTATCATCGGCGCGCAGGCGCTGATCGACGCCGGCGTGCCGAACCGCGTTGTCTCGCTGAAGGACGGCACGATGGCCTGGCACCTCGCCGGGCTCGATGTGGTCAATGGTGCGACCGACCGCGCGCCCGAGGTCTCGGTCGAGGGGGTCGCCGCGGCCCGGCAGCGCGCCGAGGCGGTCGCCCGGCGCTATGGCGTCCCGACCATCGACCGCGCCACCCTCGCTCTGTGGCAGCGCGAGGCCGACCACCGCACACTCTATGTGCTCGATGTCCGCGACCCGGCCGAATACCGTGCCGGCCATCTGCCGGGGTCGTTGATGGCGCCCGGCGGGCAATTAGTCCAGGAAACCGACAGTTGGTTGGGAATTTGGGGCGCGCGCGTTGTGCTGGTCGACGACACCGGCGTGCGGGCGCGGATGACAGCCTCCTGGCTCAAGCGCATGGGCTGGGATGTCGCGGTATTGGATGGCGGTTTCGAAGGGGTGGCGCTGGAAAATGGCGTGCCGGCTACCCGCGGCGATGTCTTTCCGCTCGCCGGACCCGAGCCGGCGACCATCACCCCCGCCGAGCTCCACGCGCGCCCCGCGCTCGTTATCGACCTGGCATTGAGCCGCCGCCATCGCGACGGCCACATCCCCGGCGCATGGTTCGCGATCCGCGCGCGCCTCCCCGCCGCGCTGGCCAAATTGCCGGCCCAAGGCGAGCTGGTGCTGACCAGCGAAGACGGTGCGCTCGCCCGCTTTGCCGCTGCCGAGATCGCAGCCAATGCCGGGCGCCCGGTGCGGGTGCTGGCGGGCGGCACGGCGGGCTGGAAAGCGGCCGGATTGCCGCTCGAAACCGGCATGGGACCGCTCGCCGACGAGCCCGATGACGTGTCGCTGTCGGCGCGCGACCGGCCCGCCGACCGGGAGCGCTTCATGCGCGAATATCTCGCCTGGGAGATCGAGCTGGTCAACCAGATCGCCCGCGACACCGACTGCCGGTTCCGCCTTGCCGCTCAGTGAACGGCGCGTTGCGTCAACCGGATCGGCCTGCGTAAGCTCGAAGCACAATCGTGCAGGGAGGAAATAAGACATATGAGGTTTTCACAGCTGGTCCTAGGCCTGCTTCCGCTGGCCCTCGCGACGGTTCACTCCGCCGCCGCGCAGCCAGCCGGCGGCGGCGCGGTCTACACCGTCACCTATTTCGAGGCGGCCGCGCCCGATGTCGCGCAAGCCGCCGCGCTAACCCAGCAATTCGTCGCGGCCAGTCGTAAGGAGCCGGGCAATGCTGGCTTCGAAGCGTTCCAGGAAATCGGCCGGCCGAGCCGCTTCGCCCTATTCGAGGCTTGGCGCGACAAGACGGCGGCGGATGCCCACGACAAGGGCCCGGCTGTCACCGCATTTCACGACAAGCTCCAGCCGCTGCTCGTTGGCCCGTTCGAGGTCAGGGTGTTCAACGGGTTCTCGATCGCCGGGCCAACCGCACAGGGCGGTCCTCGCGCGGTTTACGTCGTCACCCATGTCGATGTCTTTCCCGCCGGGAAAGATCAAGCAGCCGCGCTCGTCACGGTATTGGCCGAGGCCGGCCGCAAGATACCGGGCAACTTACTCTTCGACGTGCTGCAAGTGGTCGGCCGGCCGAACCATTTCACCCTGGTTCAAGGCTGGCGCGACCGCAAAGCCTTCGATGACAGCCTGATGGCCGCCTCGACCCGCGACTTCCGGCAAAAGCTGACGCCGCTCGAAGGCGCACTTTACGACGAACGACTGTATTACGCGCTGCGCCCTTGAGCCTCTGATGACGCATTTCTGGGCCGGCTTCTCGCCGTCACTATTTCATTCGAAGGTAGCGCAGCCGGAAGGAGACACCAGGGATGGCAACCCCCGTGAAGGTATTGCCTACCGACTGTGCCAGAATACAGTTAGGGTCATAAATCCCAATTGCCGACAGTGATCCAATATTAGTAAAAGTATTGTGCAGGAGTATAAAGCTGTTAGCGTTGTATGGGAGTCCCTCTTCTCCATAATCGACCAATTTTGAATTCTGAGAAGCAGCTCCTTGAGTAATCATATTTCCCGATATGATCGCGGTACCGCCATTGGCGATGTCGATGGCAAGGCTGGTCGATCCCGGCCAGGCAGTTGATCGCCGCATCGGCTTGGCCGTCATATAGCTGATTGTCGGACACAGTCGTCACCAATGCTCGGCTCTTGATGTCGTGCCCGATCAGTTGGCCGCAGAACACGCTGCCGGTGACGGCAGGCTCCCCGCGTCGTTGACGTACAGCGCATGCTGGAAAAAACTGGCGTTGGGGTTACCGTTATTCGTAAAAATGGAATTGACAATGATTATAGACTGGAGGGAGTTGTTTCCGGTTAGAATGCCTTCTTGATTGTTGATAAAGTCGCTATTCAAAACAATTAGATACGGCGTTGTCGTCGAAACGTTTTGATCCCGTATGCCTGCGCCGTTTCCGCCAGACCCGTTTGGGATCTGCGACCCCTGAAAAGTCAAGCCATTTACGGTCAAATTCGACAGATTGAGGATAATGCCTTTTTGGTTGGGCGGGGACGCCGTGGCATTGAGAACGACAGGCTGTCCCACTACTCTAGACTCTATTGTCATCGGCCGGGTCACCGTTGAAAAATCGTTCGTATAAGTTCCCGGAGTGACCTCGATCGTGTAGTAGTTAGCCGCATTCGTGTCGCCGTCAGCCTTAACGACTGCGCTGCTGACAGACGGGTAGGTCTGGCCGGGTCCGACGACCAGGATGACGTTTCCCGCGACAGCGCCGCGCGTCATTAACATACCGAACACAGCCCCAAGAAGTAGCAGACGTACTGGTCTCATGGTTCCCCCCTTTGCGCACCCGTCACCGCCAATACCAGCGGAGATGGCCGGATGGCGGATGGTTAATTTTCGGTTGTCGGCTGCGCCGGGGTCAACGAAGCAAATAGAGTGATAGTCACAAAGGATTACTGCGACAATCTTCTATTCGGCTCGGCTACAACGCGGAAAGCCTGCTATACCGCGACATCAGCTGAACGGGATGATGACTTTCCGCCCGACAAATGACACAGACGATCGTCCCATTTGGGACGGCGCCGGCCTGGGTCAGAGGCTCCAGTAAAGGACGTTTTCCGGAATCTGATCGCGGGCGATCGCGGATTTCACATCGACAAACACGCCGCCCGGCGCCAGCGCGGCGAATAGCTTGTCCCATCCGGCCTTGGCCAGAACCCGATGGGGTACGGCGAGGACCAGCCCGTCAAGCCCGCTAAATTCGTCCAAGGCGACGAGATCGATGCCGTATACGCGCTTTGCCTGCTCCGCGTCGGCGAGCGGGTCGGCCACCAACGCCGCGATGCCGAATTCACGCAATTCGGCGACGATGTCAGGAACCCGGCTGTTGCGCAGGTCGGGAACGTCTTCCTTGAAGGTGATCCCGAGAATGCCGATCCGCGCGCCCTTGACCGGACACCCGGCGGCAATCAGCAATTTGACGACGCGCTGGGCGACAAAGCCGCCCATGCCGTCGTTGATGCGCCGCCCCGACAGGATTACCTGCGGGTAATAGCCCGCCGCCTCGGCCCGGGCGGTCAGGTAATACGGGTCGACGCCGATACAATGACCGCCGACCAACCCCGGCGTGAATGGCAGAAAATTCCATTTGGTGCCAGCCGCCGCCAAAACCTCTCGGGTCGGGATGCCAAGCCGGTCGAAGATAATCGCCAATTCGTTCATCAGGGCGATGTTCAGATCACGCTGCGTGTTTTCGATGACCTTTGCCGCCTCGGCGATTTCGAGCGAGGCGGCGCGGTGCAAACCGGCCTCGACGATTTGCCCGTAGACCGCCGCGACGCGCTCTAATGTCTCCGCATCCTCGCCTGCGACGATTTTGACGATGGTTTCGAGCCGGTGCCGCTTATCGCCGGGATTGATCCGTTCGGGCGAATACCCGAGCTTGAAATCGATCCCCTGCGCCAACCCGGAGGCCTTGGCGAGCAGCGGCCCGCAGATGTCGCGAGTGAGGCCCGGATAGACTGTCGATTTAAAGACCACGACGGAACCGGGCCGCAGGCGCGGTCCAATCAACGCACAGGCCTCGGACAGCGGCGCCAAATCAGGACGGCGCTCGGCATCGATCGGCGTCGGGACCGTGACGATCAGGAAACTCGCCTCGGCCAGCGCGTCGGGATCGTCGGTCAGCCGCAGTCGGGTCTCGCGTAAGGCCGCCTCGGGGACCTCGCCGGTTGCGTCCCGTCCCTGACGCAACGCAGCGATCCGCTGCTCCGAGACATCGAACCCGATGACCGGCGCGAACTTCTTCGCCAAAGCAAGCGCCACCGGCAATCCAACATAACCGAGGCCGACAACCGCAAATCCGCGCTCCATGTCAGCTGCTACCCGCAACACCCCTCCCGGCGATCACGATGTGATGTGTGACATAGTCTGGCCGAATATGGTTAAAAAAGGGTTTCGCCGCATGAGAATGGCACGCGGGCTAGTCGATCAATTGACCTGATGATAGTGCTTGTACCAGGTCACAAAGCGTCCGATCCCCTCTTCGATCGTCGTCTTCGGCTCAAAGCCGAGATCGCGCCGCGCTGATTCGATATCGGCAAAACTCTCCGGCACATCGCCGGGTTGCAACGGCAGCAGCTCCTTTTTCGCAGTGCGCCCCAGCGCCCGTTCGAGAACCGCGATGAAATCGAGCAGTTTTTCGGGCCGATGGTTGCCGAGATTGTAGATCCGGTGCGCAACCCCGTCCCCAGCCGCTCCCGCGGTGGGGGCGCGATCATGCGCGGCGATCGTGCCGGCGACAATGTCGTCGATATAGGTAAAGTCGCGCGCCATATGGCCTTCGTTGAACACCTTGATCGGCTCGCCGGCGAGAATCGCCCTGGTGAACAGATAGGCCGCCATATCCGGCCGACCCCACGGCCCGTAAGCGGTAAAAAACCGCAATCCTGTCACCGGCAAGCCATAGAGATGGCTGTAGCTGCGCGCGATCAGCTCGCAGCTGCGCTTGGTCGCGGCGTACAGTGAAACCGGCTGATCCACCGGATCGTCGACGCTGAACGGCTGCTTGCGGTTGGCGCCGTAAACCGAAGAGGATGACGCGTAAGTGATTGCCGTGAGTGGTTTTATCCGTCGCGCCGCTTCGAGCATGACCAGCGTGCCCATCACATTCGCGTCGATATAGGCAAAAGGGTTTTCGAGCGAATAGCGCACCCCGGCTTGCGCCGCGAGATGGATGATCCCGGTCAGTTCTTTGTGGCGCTCGACCAGGACAAAGACGCCGTCGCGGTCCGCCACATCGAGCTTGGCGAAGACGAAGCCGGGAAAGCGGCCAGCTCGGCGAGGCGCGCTTGTTTCAGCCGCACATCGTAATAATCGTTGAGGTTGTCTATACCGACGACTTGGTCGCCGCGCTCGAGCAGCGCCTTGGCGACATGGAAACCGATGAAGCCGGCTGCGCCGGTCACAAGAATCGACATGGGACTCCTGGCCAGGGGATAACGGCCTGCCCTATCGTTTCGCCCCGCCGCCGGCAAGCGATTTCTCAGGCCTCCCGCATTCCCTGCTTTAAACGGCGGGCGAGGTGCTCGAGACGAAAGGCGAGGCGTGGTTGCTGGACCACCTGCCACAGCATCGGTTCGCACCTTGTGGCAAAGCTTTCCTTCAGTCGGTTGCGCCCGGACATGAAATCATAAACGCGCATTCCCGAGCGGAAGGCGTGTCGGATCGCCAGCGCATGAGTGACGGCCCCCGGGCGCTCGCGCGGGTCGGCGTCGGCGAACCCGCTCTGATAGGCATAGACGCGACCGTCGCGGCGGAAATTATAGAGATAGCCGATGATCCGCTCGCCGGCCCGCGCCTCGACGACTTGGATCGCACCCTCGGCAAAATGGCGCTCGATCAGCCGGCGGTGGAACTATCTCAAAAAATCCGCCGCTGAATGAGTGCGCGATGCCGCGCCGTTCCCACGAGGCGCAATGTAGCGCCTTCAATCCGGTGAACCAACTCTGGGCCTCCGCCTCGCTGGTGGCTTCGCGCAATTGCAGCGGCCCGTGCGCTTCGAAATTCCGCAACGCGCGGCGCAGCTGTTGGCGGGCATTGGCGCTGAGCACCGGGTCGAGCACGCCATCGCTCGCCGCGAGGAGATCGAGATCGACCGAATATGAAGGCTTGGCGATCTCGTGGAGCATCAACCCATGGGCGGCGAGCGCTGCGCCGGGCAGCCGCACCAACGACCCGCTGAAATGGAGTTCGTCGGCCTCGCCGCGCAGCCCACTGAACCAGGCTAGCAGCGCGTCGCAGACGCCGGGTTCGCTGCCATCCGCGCACAGGATGCCGTTGTGCTCGATCGTCATCGCGTCATATTGCGGGTCGCCGGTTTCGTTTAGATAAAGGCCGCGCGAGCGGATCAGCCGGTAGCGGCGCCAGGTGACCGCACTGCCGACCAGCGCCAGCGCTGCCGTCTCGCCTTGTGCATGGCCGCGCAGCAGCATCGGCCGGCTCTCCGCTGGGATCGCGTCGAGCAAGCTCCCGATCCAGGCCCAAGAGATAAAGAACGACGGGTGGGCGACGGCCTCGAGCGTCCGCCATTCGCGCTCGAGTTCGGCGAGCGGCGGCAGCGCCTCGCGGCGGAACGCGACCTCGCCCGGCGCGCGTATTGGGCCGTGCATCCCTTGTTAACCCAAGTTCAGCCGATGCGGCATAAGCTTGACACTGCGCGATCCTGGTATAAGGCTCGGAAAGCGGCAACAAATGCGATCGGACGATGCGGGTCCTGCACATCCTCGACCATTCGCTGCCGCTGCAGAGCGGCTATGTCTTTCGCACGCTCGGCATCGTTAACCAACAGCGGGCATTGGGCTGGGAGCCGGTGCTGCTGACCAGCGGCAAGCATTACGCGCCGGGGCCGCCGCGCGAACATATCGGCGATTGGGAATTTTTGCGCACGCCGGCGCCGAACGGGCTCGGCGCCCGGCTGCCCTGGGCGCGCGAGCTGAAGTTCGTCAGCGATCTAGGGCGCCGCCTCGACGAGGTCGTGGACGAAGTGCGGCCGCAGATCCTGCACGCCCACTCGCCGGTCCTCAACGCGCTCCCGGCGATTCGCGCCGGCCGTCGTCATGGCATCCCGGTCGTCTATGAAGTGCGTGCGTTGTGGGAGGACGGGGCAGCGAGCCACGGGACCCATGGCGAGGCCGGGCTGCGCTATCGCGCCACCCGGCTGATCGAGACCCACGCGATGCGGCGGGCCGATGCGGTGACCACGATCTGTGAGGGGCTGCGTGGCGAAATCGCCGCCCGCGGCATTCCGGCGCAGAAAATCACGGTCATCCCAAATGCGGTCGACCGCAATGCATTTCACGGACCGGGTGCTCCCGATTCTGCGCTCGCCGCCCGGCTCGGTCTCGCCGGCAAGCGGGTGCTCGGCTTTTTCGGCTCTTTTTATTCTTATGAGGGGCTGCATCTGCTGCTGCGCGCGCTGCCCTTGATCCAGCGCCTGCGCCCGGACATCGCAATCCTCCTCGTCGGCGGCGGTCCGGAGGAGGAGAAGTTGCGGGCTCTGGCTAGCGACCTCGGTCTCGGTGACAGCGCAATCTTCACCGGGCGGGTGCCACATGACGAAATCGGCCGCTATTACGATCTCGCCGACCTTCTGGTCTTTCCGCGCGTGTCCTTGCGCCTGACCGAGTTGGTGACGCCGCTGAAGCCGCTCGAAGCGATGGCGCAGGAGCGAATCGTTGCCGCCTCGAATGTCGGCGGCCATCGCGAGCTGATCCGCGACCGAGAGACCGGCTACCTCTTTCCCCCCGATGATCCCGGCAGCTCGCCGAAGGCGTACTTGCGGCACTCGACGACGCTGCATCGTGGCCGCGCATCCGAGCGTGCGCTACCCAGTTCATCGACAGCGAGCGATGCTGGGCGCACAGCGTCGCCCGTTATGCCGAAGTCTATGCCCGGGTCTTGCGACGATGAGTTCCCGCCATGGCTGCGTCGGCTACGGTACTGGGCGCACACCTCGCGAAACAGCGCGATTTGCCCGTCTGTCGTGCTTTGCCAGTCGAACTGCTCCGCATAAGCACGGGTGGCGGCGCGCTCGGAGCGGCGCGGCGAGCAGGTCGCTGATCGCGCCGGCAAGGTTTTCCGGCATGACCCGGGGAACGATGCGCCCAGCTGCCGGCGTAGCGACGATGTCGGTGATGCCGGCAATGTCCGAGACCAGCACTGGGGTTCCGCAGGCCATGCTTTCGAGCAGCACGTTGGGCCAGCCCTCATGGCTCGAAACCAGCAGCAACAGATCGGCCGCTCCGTAGATCTCCGGAAGCTTCTGCTGCGGCATTTGGCCGAGCAGGCGGACCCGATTGGCGAGGCCGCGGGCGCGCGCCAATGCTTCGATCGCGTTGCGCTCGGGCCCCTCGCCGACGATAACCAGATCGGCGTCGGGCAACAGCGCCAGCGCCTCGACCATCAGCGGGTGCCGCTTCACCGCCACCAGATTGCCGACCGCGAGCAGGGTCGGCCGGGTGAAGCCGAGACGCCGACGCGCCGCTTCGCGGTCGCCCGGGCGAAACAGCGCGATATCGACGCCGTTGCGCAATACCCGGATGCGCTCCGGCGCGGTCCCGAGCGCCACGAGCCGGTCTCTCAGGCCGCTCGACACCGTTACGAGCCCCGCCGCACGCGCCGCCGCCCAGCGAATCCAGCGCCGCGGTACGGCATGATCGGCGATCACATTGAGGTCGCTGCCGCGTGCGGTGACGACCACCGGCCGCCCGAGCGCCCGGCCGAGCAGCACCGCCGCAACCCCGTCGGGGTAGAAATAATGGGCGTCGATCAGATCGAAGTCGCCGCCCTCGCTGATCTGCCGGCGCAGCCGCGGCAGCACTGCGGAGGAGAGCGCCAGCGGTGCCGTGCTCATGCCGATCTTGGGCAGCAGCGGATAACGCGGGTGATCGATATGCAGCCCGTACCGCACTTCCTCCGGCGGCACTCGGGCCAACACCGAATAGCCGCCAAAGCGCGGCGACGTGAACGGAAACCACGGACAGGGAGCGACAATCCGGGCCTGGACCTCGCCGCTTTCAACCAGCTTTCGCAGCCGCGTCTCGACAAAAATCCCGTGTTGGGGGCGCACTGCGCTCGGATATAACGTTGTAAAAGTAAGGATCTTCACCTGCGGAACCACACCAAATGCGGCTGCGGGGCCGGCGTCGCGTGATACCGCTCGGCTGATGCCAGTTTACCGCAACCCCGACTTTCGGCGACTGCCGAGCGGGCTGGCTGCCCTGTTCGACGCCGCCGCGCGCGATTCTTTCTTCGCGCTGCCGGGCTGGTACGATCTGATGGCATGCCACGGCGTACCGCCGGCGACCGAAACCCGGCTCTACAGTGACGAGCGGTCGGGCTCGGCCTCGGCGCTCGTGCTTCAGGTCGTGGACGGCGAAGGGCGGCGGCGTCTCGCCAGTCTGACCAACGCCTATAGCGTCGAGCACGGCATTCTCGCCGCGCCGGAGGCCGATTTCGCCGCTGGAATCGGCGCGATCATCAGCGCGATCCTCGATGAATTTCCGCGTTGGGACGCTATCGCCTTGGAGGAGCTCGATCCGCGCTCGCCGTCCTTCGGCGCCGCAATTGCCGCTCTGCGAAGCGCCGGGTTGTTCGTCGAATGTGTCTTTCACTCCGGGAACTGGTACGAGGAAACCGCGGGGATGAGCTTTGCCGATTACGTCGCACAGCGTCCCTCGGAATTGCGCAACACCTGGCGCCGCAAGCACCGCCGGCTGGCCGCGGGCGGCAGGCTTAAAACCGTGTTTTATGCCAAGTCCGCCGGCATCGAGCCGGCGATCGCCGATTACGCGGCGATCTACGCGCAAAGTTGGAAGCCGGCCGAGATGTACCCCGACTTTATTCCGGCGCTGATCCGGCTGGCCGCCGCGGAGGGAGCGCTGCGTCTCGCGATCTCTTCCCTCGACGGCATCCTCGCCGCGGCGCAGCTCTGGATCGTATGGAACGGCCGCGCCGTCATCTATAAGCTCGCTCACGACAAGCGCTTCGATGATTTTTCGCTCGGCACATTGCTGACCATGGAGATGATCGAGCGTGTCCTCGCGGAGGACCGCCCCTACGAGATCAATTTCGGGCGCGGCGACGACCCCTATAAGAAATTGTGGCTGCCGCGGCGACGCGAACGCTGGGGAATCACCGCGGCCAACCCGCGCACGCGACGCGGCCTCGGGCTCGGGCTCAAGCGCGAAGCGGCGAAAATCTATCACCGCCTGCGCGGCGAGCGCGTCGCCCCGTTCGGCTGACCCGAGCTCGGGCGATCTGTCACCGCATCCAGCATGCTGCAGTGGATCTCCTACTCATCGCTGGTCCCGCCGAACCTCTTCGTGCTGCTGGCGATGGTCGGGGTCATTCTCGCTTGGCGATGGCGGCGGACCGGCCTCGTGCTGGCGACGGCAGCGATGGCCTGTCTTTACATCGCCTCGACCCCGCTCGCGGCGATCGGTCTGATCCGCTCTGCCGAGGCGCTGGCCGATGTCATCCCCACCATCCCGGCGCCGGCGCCCCCGGCGGCGATCGTGGTCCTCTCCGGCGACTACCGACACAGCGCTGTTCCCGGCGGAAAAGACATGGTCGGACAACTCACCTTAGTGCGGCTGGCCGAAGCAGCGAGACAACAGCGCCGCACGGGGCTGCCGATCCTGGTCAGCGGCGGCCGGCTCGACGATACTGACCAGTCGCTGGCCGACATGATGGCTGACGCGCTCGAAGCTGATTTTCGGCTGCCGGTGCGTTGGCGCGAAGATCGCTCGACGACGACCTACCAGAACGCGCTCTATTCAGCCGAAATACTGCGCCGGGCCGGCGTGCCGGCGGCTCTGGTGGTGACCAATCGCTGGCATATGGCGCGGGCATTGTGGTCGTTCCGCGCGGTCGGCTACCCGGTGGTCGCCGCGCCGACCCCCGGGGGCCGGAGACTGAAGCTATCGGTGGCGAGTTTTCTGCCGCAAATCCCCGCGCTGCTCGACAGCTATTACGCGCTGCACGAGCTGATCGGCTTGGCCTGGTATGTCTGCCGCTATGGCCATTGGTAGTGGGGCGGCCGGGCGTATCGCCGTCGCCATCGGCAATGACAGCGCCGGCGTCAGCCCGCGCGCAGCTCCGCCGTAGCCGCACGGTCGAGCGTCCCGTCGGCGGCGAGGGCGACGCGGTAGTCGTCGCGCGCCGTCTCGCGCGAGATCAGCCCGTCGGCGACGTCGACCGCGACCTGCTCCGGATCGCGCCCGGCCGGGTCGCCGAACCCGCCGCCGCCCGGCAGTTCGAGGCGGATGAAATCGCCGCCGGGCACGCTCTGCCGACCTTTGGGGCCGATCGGCTTGCCGGAAACCAGGGTGACCCGGCCCGGACGCGCCTTTCCCGCCGCCGTCGCGGCCGCGCGCCGGATTGCCGATGCGCTCGAAATTGCACAGCATCGCGATCGGCGTGCCGTCGGCGCCGCCCAATTCGATGATCTGGCCGAGCCCGCCGCGGAATTGCCCGGCCCCGCCCGAGCCCTCGCGAAACTCGCGCCGCCGGAACAGCACCGGCGCCACCGCTTCGGTCGCCTCGACCGGGATCGTGCGCACCCCGGACGGGAACGCGGTCACGTCGAGCCCGTCCTTGCCCGGCCGCGCGCCGGCTCCGCCGCAATGAAAGATCGCGGTGCTGAACGGCCTGATCTCGGGCGGCGCCCTCCCCTCCTCCGCCCCCAGCTCGTCGAGCACATCGGCGCCGCCATAGATCTGCGGGATCCACAGTGACGAGGCGCCCTCGGCCGGCACCCCGCCGTCGATCACCTGATGCAGGCAGCCGAACACCAGATCGGGCAGCATGTGGCCGACCGTGTGCCGGGCGGCGACCGCGCGCGGCCGCTTGGCGTTGAGCAGGCACCCCTCGGGCGCGCTGACCGTGATCGGCGCCAGCGACCCGGCGTTGTTCGGCACTTCGGGCGCCACCAGGCATTTGACCCCGAACGCGGTGTAGGCGAGCGTGTAGTTCAGCACGACGTTGATGCCAAAGGCGCTGGCCGGCGAGGTCCCGGCAAAATCGACATGGATGCCGCCGTCGCCGATCGTCATCTCGGCGGCCAGGGTCAGCGGCCGGTCATAGCCGTCCATCGTCAGTGCTGTTCTTGAAATGGCCGGGCTTCAGCTTGCCGATCGCCTCGATTGTCGCCTCGCGCGAGGTCTCGATGATGTGTTCGCCGAGCCGGTCGAGATTGGCGATGCCGAACTCCTCCATCATCTCGACGAGCCGCCGGCTACCCTCGTCGTTGCACGCCGCGAGCGCGTAGACATCGCCCTCGACCTGCAACGGCTCGCGCACATTGGCCCGGATCACCCGCAGCAGATCCTCGTTCATATGGCCTTCGCGCGCCAACGCCATCAGCGGGATCGACAGCCCTTCCTCGAACACCTGGCGCCCGTCCGGCCCCATGCCGAGCCCGCCGATATCGACGACATGGACGGTGCTGGCGAACAGGCCGACCGCCTCGCCGTTCAGAAAAGTCGGGCTGACCACGGTCAGATCGTGCAGGTGGCCGCAGGTCAGCCACGGGTCGTTGGTGATGTAGTGGTCGCCCGGCCGCATCGTCTTCAGCGGAAAGGCGTCGAGGAAATGCTTGACCGCCGCCGCCATCGAGTTGACGTGGCCCGGCGTGCCGGTCACCGCCTGCGCCAGCATGTTGCCGTCGCGGTCGAATACCCCGGCCGACAGGTCTCCCGCCTCGCGCACCGTCGTCGAAAACGCGGTGCGCACCAGGGTCTGCGCCTGCTCCTCGACCACCGCGATGAGCCGGCTCCACATGATCTGCATGTGGATCTGCGACAACGCCGTATTCGCTCTCGACAGCATAGCCTCGGCCTCTCATAACCCCCCGCTCGCGACGCGAGGGTGACGACATCTTATGTTTTCCCGCCCGCCCGGCGCAACGCGTCAACAGCGAATGCCACCCGCCAGCCATGGCCGCACACGGCCCACAATCGGAAGCCTGGGCGGCCCGTCGCAAAACGAGCCGAGATTACTCGGCAAAAGTGATCACATTGCAAAACCCGGGATAAACTTCTTCCAGGTGTGAACTACGTCACACATTTCGAGATATTCGTTGGGCCATTTTATCGAAGTAAGTCGATAAGCGGTCTATCTGCGAAAAGTCATCGAGCGAGGAATGCGATGAGGCGGATCAAACACCCCCCAACCCCGATACACCCTTCGACGGGCCAACTGGTTTCCTATCGCAGGCCGGACGGCTTGATCTTGTCGACCGGCAACCTTTACTTCACCTATCACGACGACGCCACGGCCAGCGTGTGGAGAGCCGCCCAGACCGCCGTGCCCGGTCAGGAAATCCTGCTCTATTCAGAGCCGGGCGTGCGCTTTGGCGACATCGTCTTTGCAAATGTCGGAGGCGCGTTCTGGGGGTACTTCTTCTCGGACGACGGTGGCGGCAATGTCTCCATCAGGCGCGTCCCGTTGACTGGGGGAGCGGCGACTATCCTCGCCACGGTCACCGATATCGATGTGGAGAACAGCCATCGCAACCTCGTGACCGACGGCGTGAATCTCTATTGGCAGGATGTGCAATCGGTGCGGAAGATGCCGATCGCTGGCGGCCCCGTTACGGTGCTCGACCCGGCGAGCCCGAATACGCCGACCGCGGGCATCGCCTTGCAGAACGGGAATATCATCTACGCCTCTGTGGCCGCCATTCGCTATGTGCCGGTTAACGGGGCTGCGACCCCGCCATCGGACCGGACGATCGTCACCGCATCAGACCGGGTCACCGCGCTGCACGCCGTCCTCACCTTCATCTATTGGGGCGAGGAGAACGGCGCCATCCGGGTTGTAGTGGACAATGGATCATCGCTGGAGACGATCTCGACGATCCCCGGCTTCATCCCCACCTCGATCGCGACGAGCACGCGTGGGGGCGTCTATGCCCAAGCGTGGACCCAGTGCAACTCGCAGTCATGCCGGCTGCACTTCGACGTCCCCTCGGGAGAGGATTCGCTCTACACGATCGCCGGCGACGCTCTCGGTGTCTCCGTGGCAGGGTCGGGGAATGTCTTTTGGGGCGACGACGTCGGTGTGCACCGGCATATCCCGCATTGACGATCCGCGTGACCGGACACCGACATTCATCCAATCCGGCGGGACCGTGGTCCGGAGGTGGCGCACCATCCCGTTCTCCGGACCACTGTGACGGATTTGACGGAGGCGATAGCAAAGTTGGCGAAGGCTTTTGGGATGTTATTGTTGCGATGGTGGTGACGCGGCTACGGCTTCGCCGCCGCCGCGTGATCATTAAGGCGATCACCGAAAATTGGCCCGAGGCAAGGCGGGATTGGCCGGCTCTTGTGCCAAGCATAGGCGGACGGCCGGGGCGTCAACAAATTGAAGGTCGGCATGCGATCCTTTGCACCCAAACTGAGCTCATCTCCAAAGCCTGTATCCGCCGGCGCCGCACGGCCCAACGTGTCCCGGACCGCAGCGACTCATCTCAATTACGATTTCGGCCGGATTCCCGTGCATCCACCTCCCGCACAGGCAGAACAATCGCCCGTGGCGATCAGCGAGCCGGGCGACCAATATGAACAACAGGCCGATACGCTTGCGGATCACGTGATGTTCGGGGATCGACCAATTGATCGATCGAATCGCCAAGTCGGTTCGGATACCAAGGACCCGATCGCTGCCTCGGCGGATTATCCGTCGCGCGGTGAAAACGCCCTCCAACCCGAGGATCGGCGATTTTTCGAATCCCGGTTTCACCATGATTTTGCAGACGTCAAAATCTATTCGGATCAAGAGGCAAATCGGTCCGCACTAGCCCTCCATGCGCGCGCGTATACCACAGGGAACACGATCAGCTTCGCCGCAGGTGAATATCGGCCAGGCACAGCTGAAGGCAAGCACCTGCTTGCTCACGAGCTCTCTCACGTCATTCAGCAGCGTAGTATTGTCACACCGGGCACTCCGCTAATCCAGCGCCAGCCGGCAGATAAACCAAAAGAAACTCCTGCACAGCAACCTGCTAAACCAAAGACGCTACAAGAGTTCGAAGGTTGATACGGCTGATCCGGTGTTTAATGGGACTTCTCAACTCATAGATGCAGTTTTGCAAAGAAATCAAACACTAGCGCCCTATATCGGTGACAAGATCAAAAAGGGTTTCAGCATCGCGGCTAGCGGCAAATTCAAACAAGATGTGACCGATGGTGAGTTTTCTAATGCACACAAGGCGGCGTTCGGTTCAGAGCCTGAATCTTATACCATGGGCTTTTATGACTATGTAAATACCAAAACCATACATGTCCGGCCAAGTGCGGTATTCGGGACAGCGTTGCACGAAGCGGTGCACAGCCTGGCTCAGCAGCAGCTATATACGGATCTACCTCTGATCAACAATGTTTCATCACACTTGGTGAACATATTGACCGAGGGCGTAACCGCGTATTTCACCGATATCATTTTGCACGATGAGGGATTGATTAATTTCAACGATGCGTATGTCCGTCAAAAAGAGGAGGTAAACAAGAAGTTGTTAAAGGCTCTGGGATTCGATATTCTCGCTAGCTTCAATTTCAAATATAACATAGTCGGGCTTGCCAATAAATTGGGCATTTCGACCAAACAATGGGCTGATTTGAAAGCCGGAGCGAAAACGGAGATGTTCAAACGCCTCAATGCTCTATTGTAGGCAAAGGACGCCGGACACCTGGGCCACGCCGATGCCTTGCACGACCGCCTCGGCTCCGTAGGGTGGGTTGAGCGACCCGCGAAACCCACCAAGCTTCTCTAGGTCGATCGTGTCGCGAGCCGTGCTCTAAGAGTGGCGCTGGCAATGATCGGGTGTGGGGTAGTCTCCCACCGAGGGTGAGGTTTGCTCCGCTCGGACGCGCATGACAGGATTGCGCTCTCTTTGGACCCCGATGTTAGCGGGGTTACGCTTCCGCTCAAACCCACCCTACGCGCTAGTGACGAAGTTCTTATCAGCCACTTACGGACAACCGCGTCTTCAGACGCCGGTTACCCAAATATGTTGTGAGCGACAGTGGTCCCGATATTTGCGAGGGAATGGCGCGCGGCGGTATTATGTTTGAAAGGCCCGGGACATTTGCCTGGCGGTAGGGGCCGTGAATACGACCGACGCACCCTCGTTCGACACCTTCGCAGCCTTAAACGCCGGAGAAATCGGCGTTTGGCATTGGGACTTGAAGACGGGCAAGATGCACGGGTCGGAGCAGATGTTCCGCAACCTGCGCATCGCGACAGACAACGGCGACGATCTCTTCAGTTGCCTTTTGTCCGCTATTCACCCGTCAGATAGAGAGACCGTCGCGGCAGCGTTCGCAGAATTTGCCCGACGCCCCGGGCCAGTCCGGGTAGAAGCCAGACTGGCAGGGCCTGACGAAGAACCGCGCTGGATCGTGTTCCTCGGCCGTACCGAAGCGGGAGCGGACGGTATTCCCGCTCGGTCGCACGGCATTACGATCGACAGTACCCGACGACGGAAGGTGGAGGAGGCAAGCGCGGCTGCGCTGACTGCGAGCGAAGGGCGGCTCCGCGAGGCCAACCAGCGGCTCCAGCGCGTGGCCGAGCGGCGACATCGCCAGCTGGGCGCGAGCCGGGCACAGATTCAGGCGATTTTCGACAATTCCCCAGATTGGCTGACACTGTTTCGCGCCACGCCGGACGGCCGCTTCATCTACGCCGATCTCAACCGTGCGACAGAGCAAGCCTACGGCCTCGCCTATGACGAGGTCGTCGGCCGGACGGTCGAAGAAGTTCTCGGACGGGAGCAAGCCCAGCTTCCATTGAGCCTGATGCGAGAATGCATCCGGACGGGCGACAACCAGCGATACCAAGCATGCCGTACGATGTCCGGCACGACCCGTGCCATTGATGTGCTGTTCGTGCGCGTTCCCGAGCAACTCGGCGGCGACTATCACATCATGGCCACCGCGCGCGACATCACCGAGCAAAACGCCGCAGAGGAGCAGGTGCGCCAGGAGCGACTACTCTTCGAGATGATCATCGAGAACACGTCGGAAGGCATCATCGTCGTCGATAACGAATTTCAGCACCTGATTTGGAACGCCGCGATGGAGCGGATCAACGGCCGGCCTCGGGGAGAAGTGCTCGGAAGAACGGTGTTCGAAGCGTTTCCCGGATTTGCCGACCATCCTGTTGGACATGCCTGGCGGGAAGCCCTCGCAGGGCGGCGCGCCGAGATGCGCGACTATCGGTTCTTCTCCAAGAACCGAGGGGTCGAAATCGTTTACGATGCAGATTTCACCCCGCTGCGCAACAATGACGGCTCAATTATTGGAGCAATATGTATTCTGCGAGAGATAACCGAGCGTCGTCGCCTCGAGCATTTGTCGAAAATGGAAACAGTCGCGCAATTAACGGGCGGGGTGGCCCATGATTTCAATAACCTATTGACCGCGGCGATGGGCTGTCTCGATTTGATCGTGCGTGACGGGAAAAGCGCGCGTGTGACCACTCTGGCAGAGGCAGCGCTTCGCGCGACTGATCGCGGCGCGCAGCTAACCCAGCAGCTATTAGCGTTCGCTCGCCGCCAAGCACTGCGCCCAATATTTGCGAACCTCAACGATCTCCTCCGCGAGATAGAAGTACTGGTTCGGCGCGCCGTGGGCGAAACGATTGACATCACAATCGAGGCAGCGTCCGGTCTACCGGGCTGTGAGGTCGATCCGGCGCAATTCGAAGCCGCGATAATGAACCTTGTGATGAATGCCCGCGATGCCATGCCCAGCGGGGGTCGTCTGCGGCTAAGCACCTTCTACGCTGAGCCCATCCAGATTCCGAGCGAGGCCGATCTGGCGAATGGGGAGTACGTAGCTATCTCGGTCGAGGACACGGGTTCGGGAATGCCGCAGGAGGTTATCTCCCGAGCGTTCGAACCATTCTTTACGACGAAGGAAATCGGCAAGGGCTCAGGTCTCGGCCTTTCTATGGTTTATGGCTTCGCCAAACAATCGGGTGGCAGCCTACATATCGAGAGCACTCTTGGCAAAGGGACCCGGGTGACTTTATATCTGCCGGCGTCCGCCTCGGCAGCCCAAATTGCCTCCGTTCTTCCACCACAGGGAGAAGAGGAACTTGGGTCCGGTACAATCCTCATTGTCGAGGACAACAAAGCGGTTCGGGAGGTTACGGTCGAAATCATTCGGAATCTAGGCTACGAGACCCTGACGGCGAGCAATGGCCAAGAGGCCCTCAAACTGTTGCGTCAGACCGAGGCGCTCGACCTGCTATTCACCGATCTCGTGATGCCCGGACCACTAACGGGTCTCGCATTGGCGAGGGAAGCACAGATAATGCGACCTGGGCTACCCGTGTTGCTGTCGACCGGCTATGCCGGATTAGACAAGCAGGCAGAGAATGAATTCCCGGTCATTGCAAAGCCATTCAGAGCAGCCGAGCTAAGTCGCGTCATCTCGGGACTGATCCTGAATAAGCCTCCCGAGGCAGACTGTAATAGTTAACGCTTTTGGACAAGAATGCCGTGACCGCCCTGCGGTCACCGAGGGGACCTTGGCTAAGCGCGCCCGGACATTGTCTTGCGCGTTCCTTCGGGTCAGATCAGCCCCAAATCGCGCAGGCTGGTGTGGCGGTTGCGGGCGATGATGACATGGTCGTGCAACACGACGCCGAGCGGCGCGGCGGCTTTCTTGATGTCCTGGGTCACGGCGATGTCGGCCTTTGACGGAGTCGGGTCGCCCGAGGGATGGTTGTGCACCAGGATCAGTGCCGAGGCGCCGAGTTCGAGCGCGCGCTTGACCACCTCGCGAGTGTAGACCGGGGTATGGTCGACGGTGCCGCGCTGCTGGCGTTCATGCTTGAGCAATACGTTCTTGCGGTCGAGAAACAGGATGTGGAACTCCTCGACCTTATTATGGGCGATTTGGGCATTGCAATAATCGATCAGCTTGTCCCAGGAATTGACCACCGGCCCCTGCTGCAATTCCGTCCGCATCAGCCGCAACGCCGCCTCGCGCCCGGCCTTGATCGCGGCGATGCCGGCGAGGTTGAGGCCGGCTTGCGCCAGCGCGTCGGGATCGGCGGCCATCACTTCGCCAAACCCGCCGAGTTTCGCCAGCAAGGTCTTCGCCAGCGGCTTCACGTCGCCGCGCTGATAGGCGGCGAACAATAGCATTTCGAGCAATTCGTAATCCGGCAGGGTATCGGCTCCGGCAGCCATCATCCGCTCGCGCAGCCGGTCGCGGTGGCCGTAATAGTGCGGCCGAGCGGCCCCTTCGGCGAACTGATTGCTGTTCCTGCCACGCGCCGGCGCGTTCGGGAACGGAGCCGACCGGTCTTTGCCGGTCTCCGGCCCGTCCGGTCCATAAATCTCTCGGCACAGCGACTTTACCCGGTCCTGCTCGGCGGCGTCGAACACCCATACGTGCCGGACGGCATCCCATTCGCCGCCAAGGCCGCGTGCCCTGGCCGGGAAATTGGGGTGGTACGGAGAGCTGACGACGATATAGCCGTCTCGTTCCACGATCGAGAAAGGCATCCGACGCCCCGCCTGCAGCATGCCGGTCGCCGAACTTGGCGCGGGGAACGTCAATATCGCGTCACGCCAGAGCCGCATCGGGTCGATCGGCACAAATCTCGGCGTGGCATCGTCCTTGCGGATGATCGTCGCTCGGCGCGCCCTGGGCCGCGAACCTAAGCGCCGCCCGTCATGGTAGAGTGGACATGCCCCCAGCAAGCCGATCGCCGGCGCAGCATGCATCTTCGACGCCACCTCCCTCCGCCGCTTAGAAACATACTGTGGTTCACCTCGATCGGTGCAGTCGTCGGCGCCGCCTATGCGCACATGATGGCCTTCTCGGACGGACGGCCGCTCCTGAGTGTTGGCGGTTTGCCGCGCGGGGTGCTCACGGGCGTGGTGATTACCGGCATTCTGTCTTCTTTCGAGCAGGTGTTGGCGCGGCCGGCGATGGCACGGCTGCGTGCATGCCCTTCTTGGTCCATCTGGCAATAAAAACGGTCATCTATCTGATCGTTATTTTGTTCGGCCTGGTGACAGGGGCCTGGTTATTTCCGGCACCCTCGGAAATTGGAGTCTGGTTGCCGATTGAGCGTCAGGATGTGGTGTTTGCCTTTGCTGTGGTTTTGACCATCAGGTTCATCAACGACGTCAACCGTCTGCTCGGCCAAAATGCACTGCTCAACTTCGTCACCGGCCGTTATTACCGGCCGCGGTTGGAGCAGCGCGTGTTCCTGTTCATCGATATCGAGGGCTCGACCGCCCTTGCCGAGCGGCTCGGCGAGCTCGCCTTCCACCGCCTGGTCAGCCGCTTTGTTCTCGATATCACCGACCCGATCGTGAGCGGCCGATGGCGAAATCCACCGATATGTCGGCGATGAGCTGATCGCGACCTGGAAATTGGCGGATGGCATATCGCCGACGCCCACTGCGTGCGCGCCTGTTTCGATGCTCTGGACCGGCTGGCCGTACTCAGCCCGGTCTATCTGCGCGAGTTCGGTACCGCCATCCATTGCCGAGCCGGACTGCACTGCGGTCCGGTGGTGACCGGCGAAATGGGCTCCATCAAGAAGGAAATCGTCTTTCTCGGCGATACGGTTAATACCGCTGCCCGCATCCAGGAATTCTGTCGGCAGACCGGCGACCGGGTTCTTGCCTCGGGGACACTGGTCGATCTTCTTGAATTGCCGTCCGATATCGCCAAGCGCCCGCTCGGCGACCTGCGGCTACGCGGCAAGGAAAGCGAAATCGTGCTTTATGCGCTCGAGAAAAAACCCGACGACAACCTGTCGGGCGTGGGCCAAGGCGAGACGCGCCGCCAACCTTCGCCGCCACGGTTTGGCCGCGAAACGATCGTATGATCATCGGCAGGTTTCGCCGCTGAAACGCTGCGACCCAGGGCGGAAATCGCGATTTCCCGTAATTCCCGGTTCCGCGAAATTATTTCCCGGTTCGGCCGAAAAAATTCCCGGTTCGCCGCCAACAGGAATTCACCCGCAAGCGATTGAATCTTCGCCTATTTTTCTTAAAAAAGCGAGGCAAAGAGGGCGAAATCGACGAAATTCCCGGTTATTTTCACGGATCGACGGGAATTTCGCCGCTCCGCCGCTCAGCTCGCTCGGCGGGTCAGTTCGATATAGCCGAAGGCGTCGACCGTTGCGTCGAACAGGCGGGTGACCACGGTCGAGGTTTCGTCTTCGACGATGACCGCAGGGCCGGTTATCTGGGCGCCAGGCTTCAGGTCGTGGCGGTCGTAGATCGCGATGGTGACGAACTCGCCCAATTCCGGGTCGAAGACCGGGCGATGACGGTCGGGCTCCGGGATATGGGGGGTGGGCGATGGCGGGACGGCGGCGGGTTCGGCGGCGGGCGGGGCGGAGAGCAACAGGACCCAGCTGAGGATTTCGACTTCAACGCCGGGGATGATGCGGCTGTAGAGCCGGCGATAGGCCTCCTCGAAGGCCGCCCGCAGGGTCGCGGCGTCGACAGCATTGTAGGTTCTGGTCGGCAGCGGCACCGCGATCTCATGGCCTTGGCCGCGGTAGCGCATGAACGCCGAACGCGTCTCGGTCAACGCCGCGTCGCCGGTGCCGCGGCGGACGATCGGCTCGGCCTCAGCGCGCATCGCGGCGAGCAATGCGTTGGCCGCGGCGGCGTCGAACGTGTCGAGCCGCTGCAACCCGGAGCGCACGATCTCATAGGCGATCGGCGCGCGCAGAAACCCGACCGCCGAACCAACCCCGGCATAAGACGGCACCAGCACCCGGTCGAGGCCGAGCTTTTCGGCCATCCGTGCCGCGTGCAGCGGCGCCGCGCCGCCAAAGGCGACCAAGGTGCGGCCGCGCGCATCCTTGCCGCTCTCGATTGCGTGGACGCGGGCGGCATTAGCCATGTTCTCGTCGACGATCTCGCTGACCCCGAGCGCCGCCAGCTCTGTTGCCAGGGCCAGAGGTTCGGCCACTTCGTGCCGTATCGCCGCTTCGGCCGCGTCGCGGTCGAGCGCCATGCGCCCGCCGGACAAGCCGGTCGGGTCGATCCGCCCGAGCAGCAAATCGGCATCGGTCACCGTCGGCCCGGTCCCGCCGTGGCCATAGCAGGCCGGCCCCGGATCGGCGCCAGCGCTGTCCGGCCCGACGGTGATCCGTTTCAGCCGGTCGACCCGCGCGATCGAGCCACCGCCGGCGCCGATTTCGACCATCTCGATGACCGGGATGCGCAATGGCAGGCCGCTGCCCTTCTTGAAGCGGTAGATCCGCGCGACCTCAAAAGCGCGGCTGGTCTGCGGCTTCAAATCGTCGATCAGGCAGATTTTCGCGGTGGTCCCGCCCATGTCATACGACAAAACTTTGTCGAGGCCGCGTTGGCGGGCGATCTCGGCGGCGAAGATGGCGCCACCCGCCGGCCCCGACTCGACCAGCCGCACCGGGAAACGGATCGCGGTCTCGACCGCGGTCAACCCGCCGCCCGACAGCATCAGGAACAGCGGGCAGGAAAACTCCTCCTGACGCAGCAGGGTTTCGAGATTGGCGAGGTAGCGGCCGATCAGCGGCTGGACATAAGCGTTTGCGCAGGCGGTCGAGAAACGCTCGTATTCGCGCATCTCGGGCGACACTTCGCTCGACAGGGTGACCGGGACACCGGGCAGGCGATCGGCCAGAATCTCGCCAACGCGGCGTTCATGCGTCGGGTTGGTAAAGCTGTGCAGAAAGCCAACCGCAATCGACTCGATCCCCTCGGTCATGAGCCGGCCGGCGAGCGTCGCTACGCCAGCCTCGTCAAGCGGCACCAGCACCCGGCCGCCGGCATCGATGCGCTCGCGCACCGGAAAGCGCAGCCGGCGTGGCACTAAGGGCGGCGGCAGGTCGATGTTGACGTCGTATTGCTCGAACCGGTTTTCGTGCCGGATTTCGATCGTGTCGCGAAAGCCCTCGGTGGTCAGGAGCGCGGTCTTCGCACCCTTGCGTTCGATCAGCGCGTTGGTCGCCAGGGTCGTGCCGTGGATGATGATCGAGAGATCGGCAGGGACGATCGCTGCGTCGCGCAATACACTATGGATCGCCTCGATTACGGCGCGCTCGGGCGCTTCGGGGGTGGTCAGGATCTTGGCGCTGTGGCGTCGCCCATTTGCTTCGAGCGCGACATCGGTAAAAGTGCCGCCGATGTCGACCCCCAATCTGCCACAAGCTGCCACTACCGATCGCCCCCAAGGTCAGGCGTCGCTGATCCGGTATGCCCGAGCCGCCGCGTCATGGAACAAGGCCGCGCGCTCGGAGGCCGAATAACCTTTGGAGAACCGTTTGAAGGCGTTGAACAGGACGTGGTGGGAGAACGACACCTTGTCGACCGGGAAATTGCTTTCGAACATGCACCTGTTGGGGCCGAACTGTTCAATGCAGTAGGTCATCAACGGGGCCATCGACGCAGCCAATTCTTCCGAGCCGATCGGCTTCTCCCGCGTGTGCCAATCGAAGCCGATCCGGGGCATACCGATGCCGCCGAGCTTGAGGTTGACATTGGGACATTGCGCTACCTCGGCAAGACCGCGCCGCCATGCTGGCAGAATCTCGTCATCGCGGTTGGCGTAAGGGCCGATCCGATTCAAGCCACCGAGATGATTGAGGATGATCGTCAGATTGGGGATGGCCTTGGCAAAATCCGCCAACTCGGGCAATTGCGGGAAGCACACCCCGGTGTCGAGCGACAGACCCATCCCCGCCAATACTTTGGCGCCAGCGCGGTATTCCGGGGTCGCAAGCATTCCCTGCTTTTCCCGGTTGCCGACCTCGGGATGCGAGTCCCACGTAACCGTATGCCGGATGCCGCGAAACCGATTTAGGCTGGCGGCTTGCAGCGCCTCCAGCACCGGCTTGACCCGATCTCCCAGTTTCAAATCGGCGTGGCCGATGATGCCCGCAGCCGCGCGGCACGGCCCATAGAGACCGGTGGCGCTGGCCGCTGCCAAACCCTGGACGAACTCGACCTCGCCGACCGGACGCAATTCCGCCGGCCCGTCCGGCCGGTACATCGATCGTGCCTCGATAAACACGGTGGACCGTACGTTATGGCCGCAATTAACGTCGGCGGCCAATTCGTGCAGCAGGTAGCGCTGGTACGGGACGCGCTCGGATCGAAAATCCCAGAAGTGATGATGGGGATCGCAGATCGCGAGCTCCGGCTCCAATGTCGGCTCCTGAGTCAGGGCCAGCCAGTCGTTTCCTCCGTAGGCCATCGGGACATCCTCCGTCGGTGTTGATTTTCCGGTGCGTCAGGCGACAGCATATTGAGAGGACATGGACCAAACAATCTCCGCAGGGAGGAGCCTTCGATGATCGTCGGCAGCAGCCAGTTCAAATATCGCGTCAATGCCGATTGGGCGAAGTTGCCCGACGGCTGGTCGTTCAAGGAGGTCGGTGGCGTCGGGGTCGACAGCAACGACAATGTCTATGTGTTCAATCGCGGCGAGCACCCGATGATGGTGTTCGACCGTCAAGGTAATTTCCTGCGCTCCTGGGGCGAAGGTCAGTATCCGCGCCCGCACGGTGTTCACATGGCGCCTGATGATACGATGTTCCTGACCGATGATGGCGGCCATTTCGTGCGCAAGGTCACGCTCGACGGCAAGGTGCTGCTGGAACTGGGCGTGCCTGGAAAGCCGGCGCCCTATATGAGTGGCGAGCCATTCCACCGCTGCACCCACACCGCGTTGTCGCCGCAGGGCGAGATCTATGTCTCGGACGGCTATGGCAATTCGCGCGTCCACAAATACACCCCCGACGGCAAGTTGCTGATGTCATGGGGCGGGCCGGGCACCGGCGAGGGCGAATTCAACATCGTCCACAATATTTGCACCGACGCCGATGGCTGGATCTATGTCGCCGACCGCGAAAACCACCGGGTTCAGGTGTTTGACGGCAACGGCAAATACGAGACGCAGTGGAACAATCTGCATCGGCCGTGCGGCATGTACATGCCCTATGGCCACCAGCCGATTTGCTATATTGGCGAAGTCGGTCCGGCCGCCGCGGTCAGCCGCGACATACCCAATCTCGGTCCCCGGGTCAGCATCGTCGACCATCGAGGCAAGCTGATCGGCCGCTTCGGCGACACCCCGGCCGGGACCGAGCTCGGCAAGTTCTTGGCGCCTCATGGTCTGGCAGTCGACCGGCATGGCGACATCTATGTCGGCGAGGTCTCGTGGACCGCCTGGCCCCAGATCTACCCCGGCAAGCCGCACCCCGCCGACCTGCGCTCATTGCAAAAATTCGAAAAGGTCGAGTGAATATGCCTACCACCGTGAGGCGGTGGTGCAGCATCAAATGCCAGACACCCGCCTGCTCTCAAGCGGTCACGACCGTGCGCCCACGAGGGTTAGTAGACATTTGCGTCTGCGCGCTCATTGGCCGCGCCCGACTCTGTTTCGGACTTTCACAGTCCGATTGACCGCCTAGAAAACCGTGCTGGAGGACGACGTTCTCAACGTTCGGTTTGGGACAGGCCTACGCTTATGGAGATTACATCTACTGCGACTCGCATTGCGATGGCCGTTCGTCATTATACCACGCTCGGAATACCCGCTGCGCTTCCTCGCGCCCGATCAGGATTTCCGGACAGGACCCTACCAACTGGTCAAAATCGGCGTTGGTGATCTGACAGGTTTCGAATTTTGCGGCGAGCACCCTGCATTGACCCTCCCAACCCGACAGTTCGCCGACCAATTTTGTTTCCTCATAGCTGATTGCCAATGGCGCGGCGATCTCGCCAACGGTCGGCAAGATAAGCCCGCTCGCGGCGGCGGTGTTCAATCCCGCGCCAACATAATCGCCTTGCTCGAAATCACTCTTGGCCTGCAGTATGGAGAGGATCGCGCCGGCAATTTCGGCAAGGCCGAGAAGCGCTTCCGCAAGCGTCATCCCGCCTCCCGGGACAGGCGCCGGTGGGCGCTTGGTGGTGCCGGAGGCGCTGGTTACGCCGCGGGCTGACCGCCGGACATATTACCCCACGGCACACGTTGAAATGTTGCCTTCACCCGCCAGCGTCTGACTCCTTCGTCAGCTAAATGAGGCTGCGGCTTCGGAATATTTTCGACGTCTGTGATTTCGAAACTGTGCCTCGTTGCGACTTTGCCGCTCGGAGTTCCGGCGGCACTCCGCTCGCGGGTCAAACCCTGCGCCATGCCCTCCCGGAAGTCCTTTAGATTGTCGGATATCTCCTCCGCGGTCATGTAACTCCAGTCACCCTCGAACGTCTTCACTTCGATCCCGTTCTGCCCGAAGTGTTCCAGTGCGCGGCCAAATTCCTCCTTAAATCTCAGCGATCCGCTGCGATAGGCGTGATCGGGAGAAACGGTCCGTACGCTCGCTGTCATTACGCCTTTTTCGTTAACTTCAAAGTCTACCCAGTACTCTTCTGTCAAGGTTGGTTTCCCATCGGCAGTAGTTTCTGCCAAAAACTCCGATTTCCTTATGTGCCTCGGCTCCGCAATACTCTCGGTAACAAGCTTGCGAAGATCGATTTTGGCCGGCGTTCTTTGCAGCATCACTCGCGCGGTTCCGGACGGTAAGGCCTTGGCAATTTTTTGGCGTTCTTGGGGCAGCACGGTGCGCGGAAGTTCCGCCTGCCCGCACTGCGCCCTGTTGCACGGTGTGCGCGAGTTCGTGAGCAATCAGCTTCCGCCCTTCGGATGTTCCGGGTGAAAACGCCCCTGCCGTGAATACGATGTCAGAGCCGAATGTCAACGGAGCGAGCCGATGCCGCCGCTGAAGCGTTCGCGTGGATGCGCACGCGGCTGAAATCGTGCCCGAAGCGCGGTTCGAAATAGCTGCGCGTAGCGGTGTCAAGCGGCTGGCCAGGCGAGCGCAGCGTCTGATGACCACTTCAGACGCTTTGCCGGCGACAGCTTGCGGCCCAGAGGGATTTCTTCGGAGCTTGTCCTCCTCCTCGCAATCCGCGCATTTGCGGCTGAGCTGGGGCGGTCCCGCTGTGACGGAGAGGCCGGGCTCGGGCATACCCATCACTTGGTCCGCGACATGATCCGCTTCGTGCTCAAGCGGATCATCGGCCTCCCCGACGACCAGCTTCGGCTGAATAAACGGATGTGGCGTTTGATCTCGGGTCGGCCGGTCGGGCGCAAACACGGGGATCTTACTGAAATCCCATGACGGACGTCGTACGCCTTCTTGGGCTTGGGGATCGTCAGACTTGCCCGAAGTGGAGGCCTCCGCTCGCCGTGACGAGAGCCGGAGTCGACCAGTCTCGGCGGCAATCTTTATCTTTGGTGCTTTGATTGGCGGAGCAAACACTGTGGCATACCTTCCCGGCTGCTACTAGCGGGTAAGAACCCCTTGCTATGACCTTATCATCGGCACTGTCGTGATCGAGTGTGATCCGCTTCACACCCTCGTGCGGCGCTCTCGCCTCACCCCGCATTTGAGACCATCAAACCCGTCGCAGCACGCACCGCCTTGACCTAAAACACCTCAGTACCGAGACCGACACGCGAGGACCGAACATTACCGATGCCTGGTTCGCCGCCCTCGCCATCGAATCGGGCTCCGAATGGGTCACCTTCGATCACGACTATGCAAGGTTCCCTGGGCTGAAATGGCAGATGCCGCGAGCCCGATAGTCGCGGACCCCGGCGCGGTGCTATGGCAAAACACAACCCTGCGGCCGATATGCGGGTTCGGAGGTCTTGTGCCATGAACCAATACGGAATCGGCCAGCCGGTCCGTCGCGTCGAGGACCGGCGATTTGTGACCGGCCTCGGCAGTTATATCGATGATCTGGTCCGTCCTCGCCAAGCCTACGCGTATATGCTGCGCTCGCCGCACGCGCATGCCCGCATCCGCGCCCTCGACACCGTCGGCTGCTGCGGCCGCGCCGGGGGTGCTTAGCGTCATGACCGGCGAAGATGTGGCCCGCGACGGGCTCGGCCCGATCCCTTGCCTCAGTGCGACCAATCGCGACGGGTCGACATCGCCCGTAGCCACCGCGCCCGGCGATGGTCGCTCGACCGCGTGCGGCATGTCGGCGACACCGTGGCGATGGTGGTGGCGGAGAGCCTCGCCGCTGCCGCGCGATGCGGCTGAACTGATCGAGGTCGAATACGAGCCATTGCCGGCAGTGGTCGAGACCGCGCATGCGCTCGATCCCGGCCAGCCGACGGTGTGGACTGAAGCGCCGGGCAATCTCGCCTTCGACTGGGGGTTGGGCGACGAGGCCGCGGTCGAACGGGCGATGGCAGCGGCACGCCACCGCATCAGTCTCGATCTCGTCAACAATCGCATCGTCGTCAATTCGATGGAGCCGCGCGGCGCCATCGGCGAATACGAGCCTGGCGAGGAAGCTTACACCTTGTGGAGCTCGACCCAGGGCTCGCATTTTCTGCGCAATCTGTTGGCCGAGAGCATCTTCAAGATCCCGGAAAACCGTATCCGGGTGGTGACCCGGGATGTCGGCGGCGGGTTCGGCATGAAGTTTTTCCTCTACCCAGAACACATCCTGGTGCTGTGGGCCGCTAAAAAGCTCGGCCGGCCGGTGAAATGGACGCCCGAGCGCTCCGACGCGTTCATGACCGATACCCAGGGCCGCGACAATGTCACCCGGCTCGAACTGGCGCTCGACGATGAGTTGCGGTTTCTCGGGCTGAAGGTCGCGACGATCGCCAATATGGGCGCCTATCTGTCGAACTTCGCGCCGGAGATCCCGACCGGATCGGGCGGGGTGATGTTCAGCGGCGTCTATGCGATCCCGGCGATCCATGTCGCGGTCAAGGGAGTGTTCACTCATACCGTTCCGGTCGATGCCTACCGCGGCGCCGGGCGGCCGGAGGCGGCTTATGCGATCGAACGGCTGATCGACTTTGCCGCCCATCGGCTCGCGGTGGGGCCGGCCGAGCTGCGCCGGCGCAATTTCATCAGGCCCGAGGCGATGCCCTACCCCACCCCACTCGGCCTCGTCTATGATAGCGGCGACTTCGGCCGCAACATGGTGGATGCACTCGCCACCGCCGACGCGACGGGCTTTCCAGCGCGGCGGGCCGACTCGCTCTCGCGCGGGCGTTATCGCGGCTTCGGCCATGCCGTCTATATTGAGCAGTCGGGCATGCCCCCCGATGAATTCGCCGAATTGCGCTTCGACCCGAGCGGCGGCCTGACGATCCTGATGGGGACCCAGTCCTCGGGCCAAGGACATCAGACTGCCTATGCGCAGCTCGGCGCCGAGCGGCTGGGGCTGCCGTTTGAAAAAATTCGGGTGCTGCAAGGGGATACCGACGCGATCGGCTTTGGCCGCGGCACGGGTAGTTCGCGCTCATTGCCGGTCGGCGGCGCGGCCCTCGCCAACGCCGCGGACAAGCTGATCGCCAAAGGCCGCCGCATCGCCGCGCATCTGTTGGAGGCGGCCGAGGCCGATCTCGGCTTTATCGACGGCGCCTTCCGCATATCGGGCACCGACCGTGAAATCGGCATCGAGGCGGTGGCGCGGGCGGCTTTCAACCCCGCTGCCCTACCCGCCGATGTCGAGCCGGGCTTTGCCGAGAGCGGGCACTTCACGCCGCCCGCTGCGACTTTTCCCAATGGCTGCCATGTCTGCGAGGTCGAGATCGAGCCGGAGAGCGGACAAGTTGATATTGTGCGCTATCTGGTCGTCGACGATTTCGGCACGGTCGTCAACCCGCTGCTGCTGAAGGGCCAGGTGCAAGGCGGGATCGCACAGGGAGTAGGACAGGCGATGCTGGAACGTTGCGTCTTCGACCCGCAGACTGGCCAGTTGGTAACCGGCTCCTTGACCGATTATTGCCTGCCGCGGGCCGACGATCTGCCGGCGATCGAATTCGCCTATAACGTCGTGCCATGCCGCACCAACCCGCTCGGCCTGAAGGGGGCCGGCGAGGCCGGCGCGATCGGTGCGCCCCCGGCGCTGGTCAATGCAATCGTCGATGCGCTCACCCCGCTCGGCATCGAGCATATAGATATGCCGGTGACCTCGGAGCGGCTGTGGCAAGCGATCCGCACCTCGGAACCGCGGGCCGCGGCATGAGTGAATCTCGCGATCAGCTGCTCGAAATCGCGCGGCGCGCTGCGGTGGCGGCCGGCGAGGCGATCATGCGGGTCTATGCACAAGATTTCGACGTACGCCAGAAAGCCGACAAGACGCCGGTGACCGAGGCGGATCTCGGCGCCGAACGGATCATCATCGCGATGCTTGGCAACGCCTTTCCCGATATTCCGATCTTTGCCGAGGAGTTGGTCGAGGCCGAAGGGCTGCCGCCCTCGGCGGCGCGCTTCTGGGCGGTCGACCCGCTCGACGGCACCCGCGAGTTTGTCGCCAAGAATGGCGAGTTTGCGGTGTGCATCGGCCTCGTCGAGGATGGAAGGCCGGTGCTCGGCGTCCTTCATGGCCCGGCGGTCGGGCTGACCTATACCGCTTATGGGCCGGGAACCGCGACCCGTCAGCGCGACGGCGGCGGCATCGAGCCGATCCAGGCGCGCATTCCGTCGCCCGAGGGGCTCGTCATCGTTCACAGCCGCTCGCACGAGAACAGCCGACGGCTCGGCGAGTTCTTGCAGGATTATCCGGTGCGTTCGCGAGTCAGCTGCGGCAGCGCGCTAAAATTCGGGCTGATCGCTGCCGGCGAAGCCGATCTCTATCCACGCTTCGGCACGACGATGGAATGGGACACTGCGGCGGGCCAAGCGATCCTCGAAGCCGCCGGCGGCCGGGTCGAAACCTTCGCCGGCGCGCCCCTCGCTTACGGCAAGCCCGGGCTCAAAAACGATGGCTTCATCGCCTGGGGCCGTCGCTCGTGACGAGGCCTCGGGCCCCTGAATATCAAGTCTTATTCAATAATAGCACGGTCGTGTTTAGCCCGAATATCCTTAAGTGACTTTGCCAGCTCGGGGAGAGACACATTCATCTTCTCATCAATTTCGGGGGCCGCCGTGCGCTTTGGGTCATGCCCGTGAAGTCTGGACGCCGAATGCCGTCGGCATTGCCCTCAACCAGCCGGAGCGGCGCTGGACTTACGATCAGGCGTACATGGTCGCATTCGTCAACGCGCTCTTGTCTCAGCGCGTGCCGATCGCTGGCGCAGAAAACAGGGTCGGCGCCGGTCTCGGCCACCCGGCACTTGAATACTATGAAGGCCCGATACTGACCCTCGACATGTGGTTCGCGGTCAGCTTTGCTGTCTTCATTGTTTGCTGCGCGAGTTTCATTGCGGAGATTGAGTTGTTCGTCTGGGTCCAACGCCTATTCACAATCGGGGCTTGTTTAGGCGCGGTTTACGGGGCGACCGACGTGGCGGAAGACGTCAAACTCCGCAGCTTTCTGAGGCATGCGCGAACGGCGACAAATTTGCTGACCACCGATGCATCAGAGCCGCCGGTACCGGCAGCGCCCGGCCAAGCCGATCTTGTCGATGCGGCCGAAGTCGATGCTGCCAACGTTCTAACCCGCATCAAATTGGTCACGACCATGGCGTCAATCGTCGGGCTCATCGCATTCGGTTTTCTTTGGATCGCCAGCGACATTGTGGTTCGGATATCGGGACGATCGGCCCGACGCACCAGAGCATCTGCAACATCCTGAACGGCCTGTGCGCCGCGGTCGGCATCCTGCATCTAGCGCCACTTCCTTGGGCAGCACCGGATCGGGATTGGGCGCCCTCGGGCCGGGTGCATCTGCCGCAAACGCTCTGCCTTCAGCCAATGATGTGGGAATATCGGCCGATGGCAGCCCCGTTCGTAGAGCGTGGGCTTGCCGACCGAGTTAGCCGAGCCGATGGCGGACCACGTCCTTTTCAGGGGGTGTCATGGAGTTCTGGACAGAACCACAGATGGCGTCGATCCACAAAATGCTCAACCCGCGCTCGATTGCGATCGTGGGCGCCACGCCGCGGATGCAGTATGGCGGGCGGTTTCTAGCTGCGGCGCTCAAGGCCAAAGACCGGGTGCGGGTTTATGCCGTGAACCCGCGTTATGACGAAATCATGGGAGTGAAGTCCTACCCGAATGTGACGGATCTGCCGGAGGCTCCCGATGTGGTCGCCGTCGTGGTGCCCTACGACCAGGTGCTCGATGTCCTAGAGGAGAGTCACCGCAAAGGGGCGGGATCGGCGATCGTGATTTCGGCGGGCTTTGCCGAGCGCGGCGTCGACGATCGGCGCGATTTGCAGGGGGAATTGGGCGCCTTTGCGAGCACCTCGGGCATGCGGATCAGCGGCCCCAACTGCCTGGGGCTCGCGAATGTCAAGCACGACATCTGGGCCACCGCTTCCTCGCGCGGGGCCGAGGGTCTGACCGGGCCGATCGGCCTGGTGTGCCAAAGCGGTGCTACAGCGTTCGGGCCGTTCCTGGTGCGGGCGGTCGAGAACGGCATCGGCTTCAGCTATATCATCTCGACCGGGAACGAGGCCGACCTCGACTTTACGGATTTCGCCCGCTACTTGCTGGACGATCCGGATACTCGGGTCATCGCCGGCTTTGTCGAAGGCTTCAAGCGAGCCGATAAATTTCTCGAAGTGGCAAAGCTCGCAGCCGAGCGCGGCAAGCCGATCGTGCTCATTAAAATCGGGCGTTCCGAACTGGGAGCCCGGGCGGCACGCTCGCATACGGCAGCGCTGACCGGTGCCGATGCCCGGTACGATGCGATCTTTGCCCAATACGGGGTGATCCGGGTCCAGGATTACGACGAACTCCTGGAGGTGGCACACCTCCTGGCCCACACCCCTAAGCCCGGCGTGCCCGGCCTCGCGGTGGTATCGCACTCGGGCGGCGTCAGTTCGCTGACCGCCGACATGTGCGGTCAGGCCGGTCTCGATCTGCCGCCGCTTGGGCCGGAGGCGCGCGACGGCATCAACGGCATTCTGAAGGGCTTCGGGTGGGCGGCAAATCCTGCCGATGTGACAGGCTTTGCCAACAGTGAGTCCTTCCCGCAGATCATGGAGCATATGATCAGTGATCCCCAAATGGGGACGCTCGTCGTGGCGAGTGCCGGGTCGGATGCCCAAGCTCAGCAGGTCATCAGCCAGCGTGATCGGACCGACAAGGGTGTGGTGTTCCTGTGGACCGGAAGCCGGGACGCCAAGCCTGGCCTGGCACAGCTCAAGAGCGCTCGGATACCGATCTTCTACACGCCGGACAAATTGGCCCGAGGCCTGCAGTGCCGCCTCGCGTATCATACATGGCGCGAGCACCGCCTGGCCGATGGCTTTGCCACGGCCCCACCGCGCACCGCACCGCAGGATGAGGCCATCGCCCAGGCTCTTGGCTTGGGGCGTCCGACACTTTCGGAGTCCGAGAGCAAGCGGCTGTTGGCCGCCTGGGGCGTGGGGAGTGCGCGTGAGAACCGGGCAAATTCTGCAGAGGCCGCCGTGGAGGCCGCAGAGCAGCTCGGGTTTCCGGTGGCTCTCAAGGTCGATTCGCTGGATATTCCGCACAAGACAGAGGCCGGGGTCGTTCGGCTGAACCTCGGCGATGCGGCACAAGTGCGAACCGCCTACGCCGAGATCTTGGCCAATGCCAAGGCCTATGCTTTACAGGCTCGGATCATCGGCGTGTCGGTGCAAGAGATGGTTGGAGACGGTGTCGAAGTCATCATTGGCGTGTCGTGCGACCCGCAATTGGGCCCGGTGCTGCTGTTCGGCAGCGGCGGCGTAATGGTCGAGGTCTACAACGATGTCGCCCTGCAGCGCTGCCCGATCACGCGCCCGGAAGCACAGGCGATGATCGCCGAGGTCAAAGGAGCCCGGTTGCTCAAGGGCTTTCGCGGACGGCCGGCGGCGGACCTCGCGGCGCTCGAAGATACCCTGGTGCAAGTGTCGCACCTCGCCATGCACCTTGAGGGACACTTGGCAGAGTTGGACATCAATCCGCTGATGGTGCTGCCGTCAGGTCAGGGAGTGAAGGCGGTAGACGCCCTCGTCGTGTTTCGCGGCACGTAGCACCGCACGCGGCTGAGAGTGATCGACCCGAGCCTGGGCACACGCACGCCAAATCCGCCTTCATCTCTATCGCTCAAGGCATGACAATTCCGGCGACAGGGAGGCTGGGCTATTGGCGGACGCTCCCCATATCCGGTTCGAGTGGGATGATGCGAAAAACGATCGCTGCGTGCGAGATCGCGGGTTCGGTTTTGCCGACATCTTGCCGGCGTTCCTCGATCCGACCAGATGGGTGGAGCGTGACGTTCGGCGAGACTATGGCGAACAACGCTTCAGGCTCTACGGCCGCGTCGCCGGACGGTTATTCGTGATCGCCTACACGCGGCGCGAAACAGCGACGAGGATCATTTCCGCCCGCAAGGCAAATGCTCGCGAGAGGGATCGGTATGGCGCGGACTGAAGCACGCCTTGACGCGACGGGAGCCGTCACCCGTCGGCGCTCCGCCGGCCCTTGGGAGCCGGTCGAGCCGCGAACCGATTGGGCGCGGGTCGATGCGACCACCGAAGCGGAGATCGACCGCCAAGCCGCCTTCGATGATACCGAAGCGGCCAAAGATGCGGCGGCTTGGGTGCGGCGGGTTCGCAGACGTGCCGGACTGTCACAAGCCGAGTTTGCGCGCCGGATCGGCCTATCTGTCGCGATTGTGCGCGGTTGGGAACAGGGTAGGCTCGTGCCGCAGGGTGCGGCCCGCGCCCTTCTGCGCGTGATCGACCGCGTGCCGGAAGCCGTGCTCGCGCTGAGTGCGAGCTGAACCACCCGCGATTCCGACGCCTCGACCTCGAACCGGGCCAGCGGCGGCGCTCGCGGATACCCTGTGCGCGTATCGTACCTCGCCATGCACCTTGACGGATACTTGGCGGAGTTGGACATCAATCCGCTCATGGTGCTGCCGTCAGGTCAGGGCGTGAAGGCGGTCGACGCCCTCGTCGTGTTTCGCAGCACACAGCACCGCACTTTGGCTGAGGGCCTGTTACGGGTTCCGCGCGTCGCGATCCTTCTTTGGGGAAAAGCAGAGATGACAGTGGATGACATATTTGCCAAGCCCATTGATGTGGACGAGTTGCTTTTGTCGAAGCAGATAGAGCCGTTAGCTCCCGAACATTTGCCTGTACTGGAAAAAATCGCAGCCTTAGATGTCTCAAATTTCAATGAACCGGAAGTTCGCACCTGGATCATTGACCCCATAATCCGGGTTTTGGGATACGATGCCGGAACGATTTTTTCAGCTACTTTAGGGCATCAACTAAAATTCTTGGATAAGGATCGGTTTCCCGACTACCAGTTCACACTCTGGAACGAGAATTTTTGGCTTATTGAAGCGAAGCGACCTCGATTCGGACAAGAGCAATTCGATTATGACGATCTAAAGCAAGCGATCGAATATTCTATTCACCCAACGGTAAACGCGGCGCTGGTGGTGCTTTGTGATGGGTTGAAGTTTGAGATTTTCGACCGAGAGGTCAGCGTCGAGACACCTCTGTTGCGAGTGCGCATCGCAGACCTACCCCGCGACTTTAACAGGCTTCGGGCCGTCTTGGAGCCGATGCAAATCTGGTTTTTTCAGAAGCGGCGTATCATCAGGCTCCTCGACAAGGTCTTCGACAAAGAATTCAACATGTACCACGTCGAGGAATTCTCCGCTCTCATTGATCGACGGCTCAGGAGCAAGCATCAGGTTGTCATTGAGAATTTTCGCGCAAACGTGAAGCCCGACTCGGAGGAGCAACGCGAACGAGCCTCAAATGCGTCTATCGAAGATTTGACTGAGCTATATCTGTTCTCGGAGCAGCCAATACCGATTACGAATGCGGTCAATCGGAGGCTCGTACAGCTCAGCCAATCAAACAGTTTTTGGGTAATACGCCGAATTTTTCCTGATCAGCCACGGGATGCAAATGACATCTACATGGCGCAGGCGCTCACCTACTTAATGGGCCTTGAGTCGCTCGCCCCCACCATTGGTTGGGTTCCAGCATGGCTCGTCCAGGGTGGTCGGCAAGGTGGGACGGATATTGAGACTCCCATAAAATTCCTGCTGACGCAGTGCCTTACCTACTTTGAGGATTATGAACCCTACCGGCTAATCCTGCTCGCAGCGCAGTCGGCGCAGCGAATAGGTAAGTTTATGGCGATCACCAACGATGCCGTTCGGCGTCATGGTGCTGAGCTTCATGCGCTCGCCCGGCATATGCTGCCAGAGCTCTCGTGGAGTCAAATAGTTGCTTCACCAGAGGGTCAACTGATTGGCCTCATGGATGCTCAGGCGCGCGCCGCGATAATCGACTTTGTAAAACGCAATCGCGGCGACAACGGTACGTTCTTGACCGAGTTCAGCAAGAACAATGCTCCGGCAGTTTTGGCAGTTAGAGGCGAGGCTCCTCGCGTCAGTTGACAATTATGGGAAGTTGAGCCGGGAGAGGTCGCTCGGTGAAATGCGCCTAGTGTCCCGAATCTGAAGTTCGCGGTATCGCCGATTGGTGAAGGAATGCGAGACTCGCGGGTCTTTGATCTGGGGGGATCGATGGCGAGTCGGCGGCTGGCAGCCTTGGAGCTGAGCGAGGATGAACGCGTCGAGTTGAGATCATTGGCGGTTCGCCGCAACACGGCGCAGGCCCTGGCGCTGCGAGCGCGGATTGTGCTGGCCTGTGCCGCGGGGGCGCAGAACAAGACGGTGGCAGCGCAGCTTCACCTCGATCCGGCAACGGTCGGCAAGTGGCGAGGGCGCTTTGTCGAGCGGCGTCTCGATGGTCTGCGGGACGAGCCGCGATCGGGGGCGCCACGCACCATCGAGGACGCCCGGATCGAGGCGGTGATCGTGCGCACGCTGGAGAGCCTGCCTCCCGAGGCCACGCATTGGAGTTCGCGCGGCATGTCGCGGGCCTGCGGCCTGTCGGTTTCAACCGTACAGCGGATCTGGCGTGCCTTCGGCTTGCAGCCGCATCGCCTGGAGACGTTCAAGCTCTCCACCGACCCTGACTTCGTGGCCAAGGTACGCGATGTGGTTGGTCTCTACCTCGCCCCGCCGGCCCAAGCCGTCGTCCTATGCGTCGACGAAAAGTCGCAAATCCAGGCGCTCGACCGCAGTCAGCCGATGTTGCCGATGCGCCCCGGCCAAGCGGCGCGGCGCAGCCATGACTACACCCGCCATGGCACCACCTCGCTGTTCGCTGCCCTCGACATCGCCACGGGCCGGGTGATCGGCAAGTGCTTCGCGCGTCATCGCGCCACCGAGTTCCGCAAATTCCTCGACGAGATCGAGGCCAATGTGCCGCATGATCTCGACGTGCATCTCGTCATCGACAACTACGCCACGCACAAGACACCGCTGATCCGCGGCTGGCTAGCGAAGCGCCCCCGATGGCATGTGCATCTGACCCCGACCAGCTCCTCCTGGCTCAATCAGGTCGAGCGGTTCTTCGCCCTGCTCACCGAGCGTCAGATTAGACGCGGGGTCCATCGCAGCATCGATGCCCTGCAAGCCGCCATCGCCGACTTCATCGAGCGGCACAATGCCGATCCAAAACCCTTCCGCTGGACCAAATCAGCCGACGATATTCTCGCCTCGATCGAGCGCTTCTGCCTCCACAATGCTCCGACAAAAACATGAGATAATACCACGAATTTCTGGTTCAGGACACTAGAGCATGATCCTGTCAGGCTGAAGCATAGCCGGCATTGGCGAGGTAATTGGCGCATTCCTGCGGGGTGAAGCGGTCGAGGAGATCGCCGATGCCGCGCCAGGTGGCCTCGATCGTGCGCGGGTCGGTTTTGCGCAGCAGGGTCTTGAGCTTGGCGAAGACCTGCTCGATCGGATTGAGATCGGGCGAGTAGCGCGGCAGGAAGAACAGCTTGGCGCCGGCGGCGCGGATCAGGCGGCGCACGGCCTGGCCCTTATGACTGCCGAGATTGTCCATGACGACGACGTCGCCGGGGCTGAGGGTGGGCACCAAAAACTGTTCGACATAGGCGCGAAAGCTGGCGCCGTTGATCGGCCCATCGATGACGCAAGGAGCGGTGATGCGGTCGTGGCGCAGCGCCGCCAGAAAGGTCAGCGTGCGCCAGCGGCCGTGCGGCACCTTGGCGATCAGCCGCGCGCCGCGGCGGCAGCGGCCATGGCGGCGGGTCATGTTGGTTTTGGCCCAAGTCTCGTCGATGAACACCAGGCGCCGCGGGTCAAGCCGGCCCTGATGCGTCTTCCACCGGGTTCGGCGGCGGGCGATGTCGGGGCGATCCTGCTCGCTGGCGTGCAGAATTTTTTTTAAAGGTGATCCCCTCATGCCGGAAGAAGCGCCACACCGCGCCGTAGCTCGCCGGGGTACCGCGCTCGGCCAGTTCGGCCACCACCGCCCGCAAGGTCAGGTCCGGCTTCTCGGCGATCCGCGTTAGCAGCCACGCGCGCTCGTGCTTGAGCCGCAGCGGCCGACGCCCGCCCATCGGCCTGGCCGCAGCACTGCCGGTGGCCCGCCAGCGCTGCGACCACTTCACCACGCTGGCAACGCTCACCCCAAACAGCGCCGCCGTCACCCGACAGGTGCGACCGCTGGCCACCGAGCCAATCACGCGATCGCGCAGGTCCTGTGAAGTAAGCGTCAGCTGAGGGTCGTCTTGCACTCGGCGTGTTGAGCTGGATGCTGCCGCTCTTTTGCGGGCAGCGGTGCAATGGATGACGCGGAGCTGGTCGATAAGGAGGACCTTGGGAGTACTCATACGAGGGCTCGCGAGGTCCGCGGCGAGGTTCTCACCGGTCCGGAGCGCCGGCGACGCTGGAGCCTCGAAGAGAAGCTTCGGATATTGGCGCAGAGCGTGGCGCCAGGATCCTCGCCCTCGCTGGTTTGCCGACTGCACGCGATCAGCAGCGGCCAGCTTTACACCTGGCGCCGGCAGTTCCGTACCGGCGAGCTGACCGGGTTTGCGCCGGTGAGATTGGCCCCGCCGGTCGAGGAGCTTCCACGGGCCGCTGCGTCGGTTGATCCGGTGCCGATACTGCCCGAAACCGATCGGCCGGCGGACGGGATCATCGAGGTGGAGCTGGCCTCGGGGGTGAAGCTGCGCCTGACCGGCGCGGTCGACGAGGTGGCATTGCGCCGGGTCTTGTCGGCGCTGTCGTGATCGGCATTCCGGCAATGTCCGCGTCTATCTGGCGTGCGGCGTCACCGACATGAGGAAAGGCTTTGACGGGCTGGCGGCGCGGGTTCAGACCACCTTGCGCCTCGACCCGCATGGTGGTGCCTTGTTCGTGTTCCGTGGTCGCCGCGGCGATCTGATCAAGGTGCTGTGGTGGGACGGGCAAGGTTTGTGCCTGTTTGCTAAGCGGCTGGAGCGCGGCCGGTTTTTGTGGCCGCAGGCGAAGGACGGATCGGTGGTGCTGACGGCAGCACAATTGTCGATGCTGCTGGAGGGCATCGATTGGCGTGCGCCACGCCGCAGCTGGACCCCGGAAGTGGCTAGTTGAACAGCGCGACATAGTGACTCAGGCGGGTACGATGTCGATACTGCTCAATGCAAGCGGGAGTAAACTGATGGTTGATGCCGGACGCTGCTGACCCCGTTCAAGAGATCGCCGAGCTGCGCCTCCTGCTGGCCGAACGCGAGGCGGAATTGGCGGAAGCGCGGGCCGAGCTGACCGGCGCCCGGCTGCGGATCGAACAGTACAAGGCTCAGCTTGCCCAGCTGCGGCGCATGCAGTTCGGGCGCTCGTCGGAAAAACTCGATACTCAGATCGCGCAACTCGAGCTGATGCTCGAAGATTTGGAAGAGAGCGAAGCGGCGCGCACAGCGCCGGCGGCACAGCGCGTCCCCGATCAGCCGCGCCGCGAACGTCGCCAGCCGGTGCGACGGCCGCTGCCCGATCATTTGCCGCGCGAGGAGATCGTGCACGATCCGGGGTCGGTGTGCCCGGGCTGCGGCGGCACCCGGTTTAGCAAACTCGGCGAGGACGTGACCGAGGTCTTGGAGAAGATCCCGGCCCGCCTCAAAGTGATCCGCCATATTCGGCCCAAACTCAGCTGTCGCTGCTGCGAGCGCATCCTGCAGGCGCCGATGCCCGATCTGCCGATCGAGAAGGGTCGGCCCGGACCGGGCCTGGTCGCCAATGTCGTGGTCAGCAAATACCTCGACGGGCTGCCGCTCTACCGTCAATCGGCGATCCTGGCGCGCGAAGGCATCGCGATCGAGCGCGCCACCCTGGCCGACTGGGTCGGGCACGCTGCTTGGTGGGTGACGCCGTTGGCCGCGCTGATCGGCGCGCATGTCATGGCAGCGCCGATCATCCACACCGACGACACGCCGATCGCGGTGCTGGCCCCCGGCAACGGCAAGACCAGGACCGGACGGCTGTGGACCTATGTAGTTGACGAGCGACCCTGGCAGGGTGGGCGGGCACCGGCAGCATATTATCGTTTCAGCCCCGACCGCCGCGGCGAGCGACCGCGCGATCATCTGGCCCTCTTTCGCGGCGCGATCCAGGCCGACGCCTTCAGCGGCTACGCCGCCCTGACGCGACCGCCATCCGCCAAAGACCAGGTCGGCCGAGGGCCGCCGCTGATCCACGCAGCGTGTTGGGCCCATGCGCGGCGCAAGTTTTACGACGTGTTCGCATCGACCAAGTCGCCGATCGCCGAAGAGGCACTGAAACGGATCGGCGAGCTCTATCGGATCGAAGCCCCGGTCACCGACCAGCCGGCCGAAACCCGGCTAGCGGCGCGCCAGAACCGTGCCGTGGCGATCCTCGATGCCTTGCGCGACTGGCTGACAGCACAGCGCCGCCGGCTGTCATCGAAGAACGCACTCGCAAAAGCGATCCAGTACGCGCTGAGCCGCTGGGAGGCGCTGGCCCGCTATGCCGGCGATGGCCGGCTCGCGATTGACAATAACGTCGCCGAGCGTGCCCTGCGCGGCATTGCCATTACCCGTAAAAATTTCTTGTTCCTCGGATCCGATGCCGGCGGCGAGCGCGCCGCAATCCTCTACACCGTGCTGGAAAGCGCCAAACTCAATGGCCTCGATCCGCAGACTTGGCTCGCCGATGTGATCGATCGCACGGCCAAGGGTCACCCGATCAACCGGCTCGGCGAACTGCTCCCATGGAACTGGCATGGGCAGCCTGCCAAACTGGCGGCATGAGCGCCGACGATAGCCCCCCTTCCGATATGATTGCGACGCTGCGCATCGATCTCCTCGGCAGCGATCCGCCGATCTGGCGCGAGATCGAGGTGCCGACCTCGATGACGCTCAAACAGCTTCATGCGGTCGTCCAAGCCGCCATGGGATGGGAGGACGCTCATCTCTGGGAGTTCGCCGTCGGTCGCGAGCACATCGGCAGCGGTCGAGCCGCCAAGCTGACCCTCCAGGCGCTGCTTCGGCCACGCACAACCAAGCTTTCCTACATCTACGACTTCGGCGATTGCTGGGAACATCAGCTCACCCTGACCAAACCTCGCGCTGCCGGTCCAGGATCGGCCTATCCGCGCTACCTCGCCGGCGAGCAGGCGGCACCTCCCGAGGATTGCGGCGGAATCCCTGGCTTCTATACCCAGCTCGAAATTCTCGCCGATCCCAAGCACCCGGAGCATCACGACGTCAAAGATTGGTTCGGCGACTTCGATCCAAACGCCTTCGACGAATAGCACGTCAAGGCCCGGATCGCCCGTATCGCAAACCGTCGCCGCCCAACGCCGACCAAAACCAAGCCGCGGTAATCAGCCGACGCTTACGGATTAGCGGCCTACTTCGCGCTAACAGCGGCCGCTTTCGGGAAGGGTTTCGGATGCCGGCCGGGCGTGAGCGATCGAGCCGGGTGAGAGGTCCGGCGTCCGAAAGCCTCCGATGAAGGAACCCGCGGGAAGGCGGTGAAAGCTTGGCCGTCTATGGGGATTTGGCGCCGGAGCGGCTATGGCCGGGGGTAGTTTTGCGAAGATCGCCGTGAGCTGAGCAAATATATCAAGGTTTTTGAGGGCGGGGGGAAGTAGGGCCGTGGCGCCCACTGAGACGCGGAGCCGCCGCTGCCGCCTGCAATATGGCTGTCGCAGCAGATGACGTCCTCAATCTGATCCGGCGTCACGCCTGCGTCGTCCGTCGCCCTCTGGTAGGCCAGGATGGAGTAGGCGCCTAGCGTCTTGTCCATCGAGACGCCGTCCCAGCGACGGTCCACCGGCGAATGTCCGAAACCAGCCACTGCGACCTTGCCGTGGTGCTCCCATACGCCGAGCCCGTCCTCATCTCGCCGCCACTGATATCGGTCTGGCGCGATCATGGCTCCGCCTTTCCTCTATGCTCTGGCAGTGAAGGTATGGCAGGGACTAGCCAGCCCTTGCAAGCTGGCGGCGGATCTTCTGGTATGTGTTCGGGTCGACGAAAGAATTCACAACATCAAGCAGTTCGCTGAGAATTTCCTGGCGAAGCCGCCGCTTGAGGGCCGCCAGGCCCACATCGTCCCCCAAAACTCGGCCGATCAGCATCCGCGCCGTTTGCTCCACACCTTGAATGTTGCTCGTAGCCTCCCGAAGCTTGTTGTGCGTCAATTCCGAGGGAGAGGCGCCTTCGTCGATATCAGTGTCGTCCAAGTCATCGACGATCTTTAGGGCTGTAAGGGCCCGTTTACGCAGGCTTTTAGCGCTGTTCATCAGGCCTATAACGTATGGCCCGCCCCGTCTGCAAGCCGTGATCGCGAGAGGGTCTGATCAGTCTGCACCAACGTATCCGGTCTCGAGGACGAAACCTCGGCCGAGATGGAGATCCGCGCGTCCTGGTTCTCATAACCTGGTCGGCGTCAAGCGCCATGTAGGCCATCAGATTTCCAAGCCGCCGTTCTACTGTCAGGCCATCTCACTCCCACCACCCGCAAACATCGTTGGTCACTTGTGCTGGTTCGGCGCGCCCGTTCGATTTCCCCGGTTACAGGGCTGTAGCGACAGCTTCTCGCGCTTCGAAGGTCTGTCCCGTGCGCAATATCGCCCAGGCGATCCGTGCGAGCTTGTTCGCCAGCGCCACGACGACGGTGTTTATATGCGCCCGCGCTCGTAAGCCGCGTAACCATTTGCCCAGTAGGGTATTGGTTCCCGAGAGTGGAGTTATAGCGGCACGCGCGCCATGGATCAGCAGCTTGCGCAGGTACACATTGCCACGTTTCGTGATCCCCTTCAGGCGCGGCCTGCCGCCGGTCGTCTGCTGCCGGGGAACGAGGCCAAGCCAAGCCGAAAGGTCGCGCCCGCGTGCAAAACTCTGGCCGTCACCGACAGCCGCCACAAGGGCGGTGGCATTGAGCACGCCGATCCCCGGAATAGTGGCCAGACGTCGGGCGCGTTCGTCCTCGCGGGCCCGCGCCGCAAATTCATTGTCGAAAGCACAGATGCGCCGGTCCAGCTCGCACCATTCCTCCCGCATATCCTTGATCAACGTGCAAACCCGCACGCTGAGGGCTGGATCACCTCCCTCCAATATCTCGGCGAGTGCCTTGCTCAGCTTGCGCCGCCCCTGCGGAACGACGATGCCGCGCTCCATCAGCACGGCGCGGAGCTGATTGATCAGCGCGGTGCGCTCTGCGACAAGCCGGTCACGGGCACGGTGAAGCACCTGCATGTCGAGCTGCTCAGCCGATTTCAATTCGACAAACCGCATCGTCGGCCGCGTCGCCGCCTCGGCGATCGCTTCCGCGTCACGGTCATCGTTCTTCTGCGCCTTCACGTAGGGACGCACATACTCCGGTGACATCAGCCGGACCTCGAAGCCGGCGTCGCGCAACAGGCGGCCAAGGTGATGTGCTCCCCCGCAAGCCTCCATCGCGACTGTCTCCGGCTTCAGCTGGGACACGATTTTGAAGACATTTTCTCGGCGCACGCGCCGCCGCACCACGACCTGCCCGGAGCCATCAAGGCCCGCGAGGCTGCATATGTTCTTGCCCAGGTCGATTCCAATAACCGCGATCTGCATTGGCTCAGTCCTTTCCTCCTGTCGTCCAGCAGCTTAAGACTGCCGGTGGAGGGGCGGGCCATTCCATAACCTGATCGTACGTCGCGCGTGAATTGTCGGCGAGGCTCTGGCTCCGTTCTACGATTTCGTTGATGTCTGCGACTACTTTCTCGACGTCGACCTGTCCCCTTCTTGAGCCTTCGTATGCTTCCTTTGCCAGCGGCGCGCATAGGTTTGCGACAAGCGTCCCTTTGATCTCAATCCATTCGTTGGTTTCTTCGAAATCATCACGTCGAGCGTTCGGAATTACCTTCTCAGTGTCTGACCTGAAATGAGTTGAGTGATTCCAGTAAGTTATGGTTAGATGGTTGTGACAAGCAAGCATCGAGGCACAACATGTGGACCGAAATCACTCGCCCGCAGTATCTGCGCAAGGGGCTACGTTACGCAAGCGATGTCACCGAGGCCGAGTGGAACGTGATCGAGCCCCAGCTGCCGGCCCCCAAACTGTTGGGACGCCCCCGGAAAACCGAATTGATCGCGGTCGTCAATGCATTGTTCTACATCGCCAGAACCGGGTGCCAATGGCGGATGCTGCCGCGCGAGTTTCCACACTATTCGACGGTTCAGCGATACTTCTACGCGTGGCGGGACGACGGCATCTTGGAGCGCATCAACTTCGAGCTTCTGCTGCGAGCGCGCGAGGCGGCGGGCCGGGAGGCGAGCCCGACCGCCGGAGTGATCGACAGCCAGTCGGTCAAGACCACCGAGAGCGGCGGGCCGCGCGGTTATGATGCCGGCAAGAAGGTCAAAGGGCGTAAACGCCACATCGTCACCGATACCACCGGCCTGCTGATCGGGGCCGATGTCCATCCCGCTGATGTGCAAGATCGCGACGGCGCGGTGCTGGTGATCGAAGCGATCCACGACCTCTTTCCGTGGCTGCGCCATCTGTTTGCCGATGGCGCCTATGCCGGGCAAAAGCTGCTCGACGCCTTGAGGAATTTCGGTCAGTGGACTGTCGAAATCGTCAAGCGCTCGGCCCACGCCGTCGGCTTCGAACCCCTCCCCCGCCGCTGGGTAGTCGAACGGACCCTTGCCTGGCTCAATCGTAACCGGCGCCTGGCCAAAGACTTCGAAGCATCGATCGCCAGCGCTAAAGCCTGGCTGATCATCGCCTCGGTTCAGCTCCTCATGAGGAGAGTGGCATACTCCGGACACAACCATTCCAATTCGTAGTCAGACACTCAGGGTTGATGTGGATCTCTCCAACATACCAAGTGGAGAAGCGTCCGTAAGAAGGCTTCGCTTGCGTAAACAAGTTCTCAAGCAGATCCGTGCCATCGATTTGGGTATTTCGGACCCGGACACGAAGGCCCCGCGCCAGCCAATCCGTAACTGCGCCAGATTTGTTGAGGCGCCAATATCCGTTGTCCTTTCCCGTGAAGAATTCGACCGTCGCCAATTGCGCTGTGCCCTTGCCCAGCTGATAGGTATCGCCATACGGCTTATAGACAGGGATCCGGCGCGCCTCCTTCGGAGCTCACGAAAACGTCAACCGTTTCCAATGGTTCACCAAAATAGGTCTGAAAGTCGGAACTCGATGCTATTCCGATGCGACCAACTTGGTTCGAAACCAACCGGGACGGTTTCTGAAAGGTATTCCTTCACCTTGTCCGGCTGCTTAAGCGTCTCCGGGGCTTCCTCCAGTCCGGAGAGCGTAACCTCGAAATAATGATCTTCCGATGCGGCCGCATCCTCCTTTTGCTCAAAGGTGATTGCGTCTTCAAGGAGCTTCGCAAGTTCGGCGTTGCCGCCCTGATCCGGGTCCATCTCCGCGCGAAGCAATCTGCAATTGAAGCGGACCGTTGTAACCACCTCTTCCCCAGGGAACGTCGTCCGAAATGTCAGCAGATTGCAGTACGCCATGCCGCCAAAGCGACCGATCCCACGGAATCCGGCATCCCGTTCGCGATCTTTTCGTGACGCCCCGACCGACGTCAAGGTGTTCCAGGCCATATCCGCGCGGACGCCGAGCCCGTTATCCCGAATGCGGATCGTATCCGGCCCAATCGTGATATCGATCCGGCCGCGGTCGGTTAGGAATTTTTGGCGCGTGGCCGCTCGGATGGCGTCGAATGAGTTCTGGATATATTCTCGCAGCGCATGGCGCGGTTCTCCGTACATGCCGAGCGTCAGGGTTTCCAGAACAAAGGCGCCGATATGGGGCCGGCGATGGTGCATGGACGCAGGGTCAGCTTCGGCGCTCTTAGCCATCTTCGCTCAGTCCGCCGTCGCTACTGGTATCCAAGCTGACAAGGCCAGTCTCGGCATCCCATGTAAGCCTCTTTCTGTCGTCCGCTGCGCTCATGAGATCCGGCGGCACCAGATATTCCCGAGCGATCAGAGCGCGTACCTCAATGCCGGTACACCCATCAGCGGACGGACGGCCCAGCAAGGTTGACAGCAGGCGCGGGTTATCGGGCGAGAGGTTTTCCGCGAGTGCTGTCTGAGCACCGAGACGGATGTCCCGGATTCGGTTCGAGACTTTGCCACTCCCTGGCACGATGTCGATTTTAAAGGGCACGCGGGCCCGACCCGCGCCGGGCAGATAGGGCAGCATCGCGTCCGCCTCCCGGAGAAAACGGTGAAGCGTGGTGAATGCGCCTTTTAGGTGAGCACCCGTCTCAAGCGCCAGGACGCTGGTGCCGAGGTAAACCCGCGGCCGCTGGCGCAGCTCGCCGTAACTGTCGAAATAAATAGATGTCAGGATCGCCAGAACGACCCGATTCAAATTCTCCGGTTCCAGGAGAGTGGACAGCTGTGTGACCACCGCGGAAATTTGCTGCGGCCATCCCGGAAAATTGCCGATCACGAGATCGGCCAAAATGCGACCAAACTTGAACGGTGAAAGCCTATTTTTCTGAAGTTCTCCAACCCATTGGCCGATTAAATCCGGCTGCTCCGCTGGAAGCGTATTCTGGCAGCGTTGAATTTCCTCGACGACGACCGGTGCCATGACGGTCGCAGGAAATTCTCCCCGAAAATTGAAAGCGTCTTCCGGCGCCCCTTCCGGCACCGCCATATCTACCGACGGCGCAGGGCTGTCAGCTGGCGATGCTGCTCCGGCATCCGCCGCGGCGGATGCCACTGCGAGCGCAATCCCCGCGAGCCGATCTAGAACGTCCGGCGGGTGAAACGCGGCGAGCCACTGTCCCACGCCGCTCGGTTCCCCGCGGCGGCGTGCTCCATATTCGAGTACACTGGCCAAAAAGCTGGGATGCGTAACGTACAAACGCTCGGCCACGCTTCGCCTGGCGAACTCGTGGAGCAACAGAGGCAGTGGACGGCTGACGTCGAGTTCGTACTCCCGGCTCGATCTCTGCTCCACACCGTCTTGATCTCGCAAGAAAGACGCGGCGGATACCCAGTCCGTCTTCTGGTCGCGTGAAATCAGAACAGCCTGGCCGGGTGCGTCCTCCCCCTCGCTCCGGACGAGGTCAACCAGCATCTCCTCCCAAATGATGACATCGCCGTACCGATCCTCGATCTTTTTGTCGTGAAAGCCCGGCGGGATGTGATGGCTAAAGCGAAATTCGCCGGTGAGGCTCAGTTTCTCCACAAAGGGGGCGATATCGGTGGCAAGCACATGCTCGTTGACGAAGCCGATCACCTCCTCGGCTGCTTGCCGAACCTGACTGTCGTTAGCAGCGACAACACTGATCAATTGTGGCAAACGGGCAAGCCATTGTTGAACCTCGCCGATATAGCCCGCTCGCCCTGCGTGACCCTTTGCCAGACAGACTGCCTCTTCGGCCCGCTCAACCGCCAGCCGCGCAAACTCGCCGTATTTCGCCGCGGTCTCTCCCAAAGTGCTTCGTACATTGTCGGCAACCGTCCCCCTCACCAAATGCCTGTGCAGCTCGTGTGCTGCCCATACCGGCACACGCACGGTTTTCGCAGGCCGAGTGTTGCACCAGGCGATGAACTCCCCCCGCGCGACCGACCCTACCCTGACCAGCCACATAAGCAGCGATGTATCGAGGTAGTAGCGCGTGTTTTCGGCCTGAAGAACCTCGACAAGTTCTTCCATAAAGGCGCGGTAGTCGCGGGTGAGCGGGTCCAATCGCATCCAGCGTCCAGCTTCTCCCCCGGAAACTTTGCTATTCGATTACGCTCGCCAGCGGGATCATGCCGGTTGCTCGCTGCCTTTCGCGTCCCTACCGGGAGACCGCGCCGTGGGTAACAGGTTCACTGAGTTTCTTGAGAATCCGATCGACAAGGGCCTTTGCCGCGGCCCGATTGGCGGAACATTCGTAAACCAGCTCGAAGAGGTGCTCATACATCTTGCGTTTCCTGGCCGGGAGCGCCCCCAGCGGCGAGATCTCAAACTCATTCCCTTCCGTTGAGCGCTTCAGCTCGGCGCGGAGCCCCTCAATTTTCTGCACGAGCATCTCGGGGTTGTGATCGGCAAGCGAGTCCATTCGCGCGATCTTCTGCATCGCCGAAAGTTCCTGATCGGCCGTTACCATGATTTTCGCCCGTCCAGCCGCCCCAAGGCTGCCCTGCGCGAGGATACCCAGCTTCTCAAGCACCGCGCCCTCGCGGAGCTCGAACTCGCGCCCCCATCTGCGCCTGATGGAGTTGGTGCGGCAAAGCCGGGCGATCTTGCGCGCAGCGGGGGTCAGGTGGTTCAGCAGATTGTTGAAATGCGCATTCTGCTCGAAATTGTCGCGCCGTCCATTCGGAACGATGCGCCGGTCGACTACGTGCACCTCACCCACCGACCAGCCGTTGAAGCGGGGCTCGGCGAACAGGTCTTCGAGCAGCGTATTTCCGCCGACCTGTATGTTGCCGCACCGCAGGCGGAGCCCCTTGACCAGCGAGCCGCTCGGGATCGTTCCATCGTAATCGTGGTGGAGCAGCCAGGCTATCGCCGCCGGCTCTCCCTCCATTCCTGGCACCTTGATGATCTCGACCCTCTCGAAGGGGCTGATGCGGTTACCGGCAGTGAAACTATCCCGGTACGGGTGATAAACCGGTTGTTCGAGGCCGGTGATGCGCACCTCCAGGTCACCGAGTTCAACCGCGTCACTCAGGGCCGCGTTGATCTCGCCTCCGAAGCTGAACTCAGGCGTGAAGGGGACCGGGGCGACCTGCGCCAGATACTCGGCGATCGCCGTAGGGCTCATGAGCTTGTCGCTCCGCACGCGAACAATGCCCTTGAGCTCGACTTCGAAAAAGCGGTCGGGATAGCCGTCAGGGTCAACCCGCCGTGATGTCACGATCCTCCTGATCAGTTCGGCAACACCGCCCGGAAAATCGGCGTCCCGGAACGCCGAACGCAGGGCGCGGCCATCCCAGCGCAATTCGGAAACTCGGCCTTCCCCGTCCGTCCGAGAGCGGAAGATAAGTTCCTGGACGTACCCCAAGCCGGCGAGACGGCCGACGCCCCGAAAGCCGCGTGCGCCCGTGCCGCGCTTGGCGCTGGCGCCAAGCGCGGTCAGCCGGCGGGTGAAGGCCGGCCAGCGAAGGCCGACGCCATTGTCCCGGATGCGCACGCTCCGCGACGCCGGGTCCACATCGATCATTACCTGGCCGCGCTCGCCGGCGGCCAGCAAGCCCGTACGCTTCGCTTCATCGATAGCGTCCGCGGCGTTCTGAAGATATTCGCGGTAGATCGTCATCGGGTCGACATACATTGCGCTCGACACGAGTTCGAGCACGTCCTTGCCGATGACGATCTCATCAGCCGCGACGCCGACGGGCTCCTCAATTGCCCTTGGTCCGGCGTCCGCATCACGGCTCGCACGGATCGCCCCGCCGTCACCGATCATGCTGCAGCCCTCTGCCTCTCCGGTTTCCCAGGATATCGGATGCGATCAGCGGTTCATCCTACAGTTGCAGCCCCGCGTCTTCGACCCGCTCATCCTCGGGCAGGCTCACCGTGGGCTCGTCCCGCGTCAGGGCCTTCCGCTGCCGCCAGATGCGGAAAAGCTCGTTCTTGGGAACAGGGATGTAGAACGGCAGCACCTCCCGCAACCGCTTCGTCGAAGCCCGAGCCCCCAGCAACACGAACGCGTGGGGGTCGCAAGACGACAGCAGCTCGACCAGCTCAGCGCGCTCGCCGGGCCCAAGGCGGCGAAACACGGCGCGATATTCGTCAAACGTGCCCGGGCCGTCGAACCGTTCGTACCAATCCCGGTTGAAAATGAAATCGTGGGGCATCAGCAGGATGTCTTCGAAATCCGCCGCCGTGTCGCCGAAGGCGCGCTTAAAGAAGTCAGGCGCGCCGCTGACGACGCCGTGGGTGGCTTGCAGGATGGTCTGCATCGAGCGCAGCTGGTAGCGCGTCCACTTCGGCCCGACGTGGCCCCGGTCCGGACGGTCGGTCGGCTGATACCGCATCGGGAATGACCAGATGCGCACGCCCAGCTCTTCGTTCAACTCGACGTTGAGGCGCATTCGTTCGAAGAGGTCGAGCGGGCCGTCATGGAAATTATAGAGCATGTAGTTTGAGAGCTCGGTAAGCCCGAACTCATGCGGATACCGCACGGCCGTTTCATAAGGGCCTTTGACGCCAAGATGGTCAAAGGCGATGCGCAGGGGCTTGAGGCAGATGCTTGCCAGCAGCTTTAGGTAAATCTTGTCCCTACAGAGGATTCGCGCATCGACGCCCTGGTTGAAATCCACGCGCCGCTGAGACGCCGTACGCTCGTGCTCGCGCTTGAGTTTGGCTCCCGGTGTAAACCCTAAGTCTCTTATCTCGGCGATGATGTCCCGGAAGCGCGGCGACGCTACGACGTTATTATCCATGAGCATCAGGTCCTTTTTGGGACCGTAGAGCCTTTCGATCTCCCGGCAAACGGCCGCCATGCGATTCGACGATCGACTTGCTGATTGCCAGGCCCATTCCGCTACCTTGTGGTTTCGTAGTAAAGAACGCATCAAATATCTGGTCGGCCTTGCCCGGGGGTAGCCCGGGCCCGGTGTCATTGACAGAGATCTCAATTTGCCCGTCCTCGCCCAATCGCGACTTCACCGTAACCACGCCGCCGTCCGTGTTCTTCATCGCCTCGATGCCATTCAGCATCAAGTTCATAAGCACCTGTTGAAGTTGCACTCGATCCGCCACAGTCATTGGAAGATCGTTTTTGATATCGGTGTAGATCGACACCCGTGTCTTCTGGCTTCGCTTCCAGCATCCCGGCCATTTCGTCGATGACCTCGTTTATTGCGACCACCTCCCGTTTAGTGGGGGTCTTCTTCTAGAACGATCGCAGACGGTTGATGATTTCCGATGCAAGGGTGCCCGCTTTTCGACGATTCTTCCGTCCCCTTTGGGAACTGGTGTTCAGCGACGGCGACCTCGAAGCTGCCCTCGCGCAGTACGAGCGCGACGCCCGGCTTGTCACCTGGTGACGTCGCTGGCGATGGCCGACGGGGCGGTCCGCAACGCCCTGACCTGCTTCATGGCCCTGCGGCTGCCGCTGGCCGTCCAGATCGCGACCGTACTGCAGGCCCCGGGCCTGGTGCTGGCGGTCTGCGAGCGGCGCACCGCGGGTACCGGGCCCGACGGTGAGCAGGTCAGGTACCTCGGTCACGGCTGCGCCGTCGTGCGGCCCAGCCGGACGGAACGTGGCGGATCGCGGCCGACGCCTGGCACCTCGGGACAGAGATTCCCCTCTAGCCTTGACCGCCAAGCCGGGGGATCCGCGAGGGTCCCCGGCTTCTTCCTATAATTCCGTTGTGACGGACGAAGAAGCCGCAGCCTTCGAACTGGGCACCGACGGCCCCAAGGTCATCCTGGTCGGGGTCGACGATTCGGTCACGTCACTGCGGGCCGGAGCGTACGCGGCCGGGCTGGCCCGGCGGCAGGGGGCCCGCCTGGTCTGCGTTTACGTGGAGCACTCTCGGCCATGTACGGCGCCTCAGCTAGCGCGGGCGCGAGCGCGATCGCCGCGCAGGAAGAGGCGCTCCAGGAAACCGCCGCGGACCTGCGGCGGCGGGCCGAGGAATACGCCGGCGCGCTGGGCGTCCCGCTCACGTTCATCGCCGCCTGCGGCGACCCGTTCACCGAGCTGCGGCGGGTGGCGGATGAGGTCCGTGCCGACGCCGTCGTCGTCGGCGCGTCGGCCAAGGCCGGGCACCGGTGGATCGGGTCGCTGGCGGTCCGGCTGGTCAAGGCCGGCCGGTGGCCGGTCACCGTAGTCCCGTAGAAACCGTGGGTCTCTCGACAGGGGGCCAGGAAAGAGGTTTACCGATGGGTGTAGCCGTGGTCACCGGGGCGGGATCCGGGCTGGCCGGCACATCGCCGGGGCCCTGCTCGGCGCGGGCTGGCAGGTCGCCCTGGCGGGCCGGCGCGAGGAGCCGCTGCGCGAGGCGGCCGAAGCGGGGCCCGCGTCCGCGCTGGTCGTGCCGGCGGACGTGACCTCGCCGCCGTCGGTGGCGGCCCTGTTCGAGGCCGTCCAACAGCGCTGGGGGCGCCTTGACCTGCTGGTGAACAACGCCGGCGTGTTCGGGCCCGCGGCCGGGGTGGACGAGCTCGGCGTGACCGACTGGCGGCAGGTGGTCGACACCAACCTGACCGGCGCCTTCCTGTGTGCCCAGCACGCGGTGCGGATGATGAAGGCCCAGGATCCGCGCGGCGGGCGGATCATCAACAACGGCTCGATATCGGCGCATGCCCCCCGGCCGAACAGCGTGGCCTACACCGCTACCAAGCACGCGATCACCGGCCTGACCCAGTCCCTCTCGCTGGACGGCCGCGCGTTCGACATCGCCTGCGGGCAGATCGACATCGGCAACGCGGCCACCGAGCTCACCGAGCGGTTCAGCCGCGGGGTGCTGCAGGCCGACGGCTCCATCGCCGCGAGCCCACCTTCGATGCCCGCCATGTCGCCCACGCGGTGCTCTACATGGCGTCGCTGCCGCTCGACGCGAACGTCCAGTTCCTCACGATCACGGCGACCAAGATGCCGTACATCGGCCGGGGCTGAGTGCATTGAATTCACCCCGGGACGGGAGCATGCTGGCAGGTGGGCCGCCACGGCCCCGACGGCCGCAGCGACGCGGGCTTGGAAGGGTGCGATGACGAACCTCAGTTCTCTACTCGAGCGCGCGGCGGCGGATCAGCCGGGACATCCCGCGATCCGCCTGGACAACCTCGTCCTCGGCTACGCCCAGCTGCGCGAGGCCGCCGGACGGATGAGCACGCTGCTGGCCGGCGCCGGGGTGGAGCCCGGCGACCGGGTCGGGATCATGCTGCCGAACGTCCCGGCGTTCCCGATCGCCTTCTACGGCGCGCTCCGCGCCGGCACCGTCGTGGTGCCGATGAACCCGCTGCTCAAGAGCCGCGAGGTCAGCTACTACCTGAGCGACTCCGGCGCTAAGGTGCTGCTGGCGTGGCACACGGCAGCCGGGGAGGCCGCCAAGGGCGCCGCCGACGCCGGAGCCCCCGGTGATCGCGGCCGGACCGGCCGGAGCCTCGCCAGCCTGCTCCAGGCGGAATACGCTGCCGCGCCGGTGCCGTCCGGCCGGAAGGACGAGGACGACGCGGTGATCTTGTACACCTCGGGGACTACCGGCAAGCCGAAGGGGGCCGAGCTGACCCACGCCGGCCTGACCCGCAACGCCGAGCTCACCGCGCGGACCCTGCTGGAGAACAGCCCGGACGACGTGGTGATGGGCTGCCTGCCGCTGTTCCACGTCTTCGGCCTGACCTGCGGGCTGAACGCCACCGTCGCGGCGGCGGGCACGCTGACGCTGCTGCCCAGGTTCGACGGGGCCGAGGCGCTCGACATCATCCAGCGCGACGCGGTGACGATCTTCGAGGGCGTGCCGACCATGTACGCCGCCATGCTGCACTACCCGGAGGCGGACCCGGCGAAGGCGGCGACGCTGCGCGTGTGCATCTCCGGCGGCGCCTCGATGCCGGTGGAGATCCTGCGCGGGTTCGAGGAGAAGTTCGGCTGCGTCATCCTGGAGGGCTACGGTTGTCGGAGACCTCCCCGGTGGCGTCGTTCAACCTGCCCGGCCAGGTCCGCAAGCCGGGCTCGATCGGCGTCCCGGTCGAGGGCGTGCAGATGCGGCTCGTCGACGAGGCGGGCCAGACCGCGCCGGACGGCGAAATCGGTGAGATCGCCATCCGCGGCCACAACGTGATGAAGGGC
>CAVVPS010000013.1:0-180814 GCA_963750195.1 uncultured Alphaproteobacteria bacterium | reverse complement strand
TCTGCAGCCGATGGGCAACGACGCGGCGAATGGGTGAAGATGCCCCGAAGCCGACACCCATAATCACCCTCACGAACGACGAGGTCGGGTGGAGGGTGTGTGAAAACGCCCAACGTGATAGTTTAGTGTCCTGCTATTGGGGGATGGCGGGATGAAACGTTTCGTGGAAGGCGAGGACCGGTTGCAGGGAGCGTTGCTGCCTCACTGCCTGGATGACTACGTGACGGAGAACAATCCGGTCCGGGTGATTGAAGCGTTCATCGACGAACTGGATCTGGCGACACTGGGCTTCGAGGGTGTTGTCCCCGAGACCACCGGGCGGCCGGCTTACCATCCGGCGACGCTGCTGAAGATCTATCTCTATGGTTATCTCAACCGTATCGCGTCGAGCCGGCGCCTGGAGCGGGAGACCCAGCGGAACATCGAACTGATGTGGCTGACCGGACGCCTCATGCCGGATTTCAAGACCATCGCCGATTTTCGCAAGGACAACGGACCAGCGATCAGGGCGACCTGCCGCCAGTTCGTCATGCTTTGCCGACGGCTGGACTTGTTCTCCCAGACCGTGATCGCGATCGATGGTAGCCGGTTCAAGGCCGTGAACACTCGGGACAAGAACTACACGCATGGTGCGATCCAGCGTCGTATGGAGCAGGTCGAAGCCAGTATCGCACGCTACTTATCGGCATTGGACACCGCCGATCGGCAAGAGGGCGAGGTTGCCGAAGCCAAATCGCTGCGGCTAAAGGACAAGCTCGCCCGCCTTAAGCAACAGATGCAGCACCTGCAAGAGATGGAGATCGCCGTTCAGGCCGCGCCGGATCGGCAAATCTCGCTGACCGATCCAGATGCTCGCGCAATGGCAACCAGCGGCAAAGGCACCGGCATTGTCGGCTACAACGTGCAGACCGCGGTCGACGCCGAGCACCACCTGATCGTGGCGCACGAAGTGACTAATCTCGGCCATGACCGAACACAACTCGTACCGATGGCGCTCAGGGCGCAGGAGGCGACCGGAAACGAGGAGATCACGGTGCTGGCCGATCGGGGCTACTTCAGCGGCGACCAGGTTTGTCGTGCGAAGGCACCGGGGTCGCGCCGATCGTGCCCAAGGTCCTGACGTCAAGCGGGACCAAACGCGGCCTCTTTGCCCGGCAGGACTTCATCTACGACGCCGAGCACGACCACTACACCTGCCCGGCGGGCGCAAAACTCACCAAAATCCATCGCCGCGCGGATCACACGGAAGACTTCGACCGCTACCGCCATCTGAGCGCCTGCTTCACCTGTCCGCTCAGACCCCGGTGCACGCCGACCCGCGGCGGATCATCAAGCGCTGGGAGAATGAGGTCGTGCTCGACAGGATGCAGGACCGCCTCGACCGCATGCCCGAGGCCATGGGGGTGCGGCGACAGACCGTCGAACACCCGTTCGGAACCCTCAAGGCTTGGATGGGCGCCACCCACTTCCTGACCCGGACCCTCGACAAGGTCCGAACCGAGATGAGCCTCCACGTTCTGGCCTATAATCTGAAGCGAATGATCACGATCTTCGGTGTGGGACCGCTGATGGCGGCGATCAGGACCTGATCGCCTCGCTCAAGCCGCAGACCCCGTATCAACCGGCGCCTCGACTGTTCCGGCAAGAAAACCCGGCGCTTCGCTTACGTCATATGACGCATTTTTCCGTTTTTCCACGGCCTCGGTGGAGAGCTGTCATTCGTTGCCCCCTTTGATTGATCGACCGAGGTGCGCCGAAAGCGAGCCATGAGCCCTATCGAGACGCGCGCGCGATTGCCGGAGGAGACCGGGCACCCAATCTTAGTGTCAGCGTGCGCTTCCGACTTCGAGCGGATGCCACTTTCGACAAGGGGTCGGAAAGACGCAATGACAGGGGCGAGCGCCAAAGAGATCACCGGCGCGTGGATTATTCATCATGGCCGCAAACTCGTCCTAGACACTAATGGTCCCGCGGAATTCCCGGCCATTGATGAGGCCGCGAAGGCGGCATCTTTGCTCACGAAGCTCGGACAGTCGAACGAAGTCAAGGTCCCAGGGACGGAGGTCCGGGCAATTGCCGTGGCTTCGGGTCTGAACCCTCGTCACGAGCTGACCGGACTTCTTCAGGTGCTGGAAAAGAAGCGCCTAATAGATCAGTCAGACGGTGAGGTGTCTGTCTTGGGCGTGACGACGCGAGGGTCGCTCGGCCACGCCGCTGACATGTATCAGGACGCTGAACCCACCCCATACGAAGAGGCGTCGATCAGCTTGGCCGAGATCGCATCCGTGTCGCCGGTACGATGCTCGGATGTATCCGAGAAGATCGGGGACGCGCATCACCTTACAAAAAGTCAAGTAAGCGACTTCCTCAATCGAGCGGAGGAGATTGGCTTCGTTGACAAGGAGGGCGACGGAGATGATCGCCTACTCTTCAACGGGAATCTATTCCGTCGGAACTCAGTCGGTAAGACTGAGAAGGTTTTCGCTTCGCTGACGCAAGCTGACCAGAAGCTCCTCGCTGAGGTAGGGGAGCAGCTCTCGCGGAGCGGATGCCTCAGCGCCTCGCGTGTTGAGAGAATTCTATCGAAGCCGCTCTTCGAGAAACTCGTTGCTGCAGGTGTCTACGACCTGAATGGGGTGACAAACGAGCGAGGTAGTCACGTCTATGTGACCTCTCCATCGGCTTTCCACAAGTTTGTTGATCCCATGGTAGATGATTGTTTCGACATGGCTAAATCACTGGTCGCCGCACTTTTTTATGGGATGCGCTCTAGACCCTCATCCCAGGGCAGGATCAGTATGCTACCGGCGCTTCTTTCAAAGCTGATCAGGGGCGAAGAGGTTGGCCCAGCCACTGCAATCGGCCAAGATTACAGAGTTCTTGAGGTACACCGGGTGATCAGGCTTCGACCGGATATAAGCTATCCGGATCGCTTTTACATGAGGCTCCGGAAGCGCGAGGTCGGCCAGTTAGCACTCCATGTGCTCACCCGAGGAAATGCAGATGCTCAATCGCTTTTGGAATTACCGAGTGCTCGAATGTCGGGATACGTTGGCCCAGAAGAGAGCCGCACTTCAATTCGCAAAAAACAATCCACGCTGAGCAAGCGGACCACACGGGACGTTTTGGAGGCGGTTCGTGGCGGGCGGGTGTTTCGGTGACGGGCGACGCGCTCCCGGACAAAGGGGCCGTTCTCGAAGAAGTCCTTCGCGCGTACTTCCTGCGTGCCGGCTTCTTCGTGATTTGAGGCGTGCCCTTCCGGTTTGTAGATGAAGACTTGACGAATATTGACTTGTGGTTGTACGAGAGGCCCACTGGAACATCGCGTCGCGTGCAGGTTTGTGACATCAAATACAAGCAGCGCCCTAAGGCTGTCGAGCGCATCTTTTGGACCAGTGGCCTTAGGGATGCATTACAGGTAGACGGCGCGTACATCGCCACCACCGACAAACGGAGGAACCTTCGCTCGGTTGCCGAGAAGCTCAACCTTCAACTCATCGACGGTACTGACATTCAACGAATTCAGAATAGCCAGACCGTCTTGTACAAGGATAGAATTGGTGATGAACAATTAATTGAAGAACTTCAGCTGGTTGACAAAGAGTTTAGGAACAAAAACCTTATAGAGGCGCGACTCGACATTCTCTCAGCTTTGTCAGAGGGATTTGGAGGCTCCATCCGCAGTTCGGGCACTTGAGGCCTTCGCTCGGCTAGCGGCCGCGGCGGTCAGCTACCACCCTGACTTGAAGGCCGCTCGCGCCGCAGGTCGGCTGGCGTACCTAGCGGCCGCGATAACTTGCGAGAGCTTGGATTACGTGAGCGTCGGCGCAGCCTTCCGCACCTTGGACGAGCGTCGGAAACTCATGCTCAAGGCTGTTCGCTTGGGCGCGCTGAGTAGTGACGATGGGCAGCAAACGTTAAAACTCGCTTTGGCCCTTATCGAGAAATATGGCCCTGGTGGCAAAAGCGCGGCCATCGCTGTGGAAACCGGCCTGAAAAAAGAATTAGAAAGAATACCCGCAGAGATCGTAGCAGATCAAGCGATCAGGCTGCTCAAGGGCGATCAGCTATTCTTGACTGGGCGAGAACTGGAAATGGCAAGTTACCACGTCGCACTGCACCCATTCGATGCCTTGGGCCTTCAGACGAAGTCGATGGTCGGCGCGTTGCTAGATTACGCCGGGGTTGACAGACAGCGTTTCGCACAAGCTTGGACTGCAAGCCCGGCAGCAACTGTCGCCGCTAAGGAAATGGTGGACGAAGTTGTAGAGGATGGAACACTTCAGGTATAGCTCTTCGACGACAAACAGTAGGTCTCCAAAGCAGAGGACTGGCTGAGAAAGCTCATAGTGGGGCGAATGGGCGAGTATAAGCCAATTGTCGCCACGATCTTCGGGCATCTTCCAAGTGATTGTGTAACCATACGTTAGCGTACCCAATTAGTTAGCTCAACCTTTGCTGACCGGTAAAGCCACGCAAATGGCTGCCCAGGGCATGGGTGGCAGTGTTTCACTTGCCTCGGTGGAAAGCCGACATTCCGCACGCGGCGATACCCAAAGACGGCATAGCGGTGGTCGGTCAGCCTGCGTGAGAAGCTGGTCAAGATCGCCGGCAGGGCTGTCGACCTCGGGCGTTACGTCACGTTCCAGAGTAAGCGCTCGGTGAAGGGCGCCTGCCGTTGATCGTCGCTTGGGGCGATGATCGGGGGATGGCAGAGACCGTAACGGAAGTGTCCACCAACGGCGTAGTGGACACTAAGCGAAGCTCCAATGGCTCCAAGCGTCGCCAATGGACCCGGGCATTGAAACGCCGGATCGTGGCCGAGACGCTGGAGCCTGGCGCGTCGGTTTCGATCGTGGCGCGGCGTCATGATGTAAACGCGAACCAGGTTTTTAAATGGCGGCGCGAGATGGCGCCGAAGCCGCGGGCCGCGGCGAAGCAAAGCGTCACCATGCTGCCGGTGGAGATCGTGCCGGAAGCGAACGAGCCGCGCCCGCGAGCCCGGCGCAGCGGCATGATCGAGATCACGTTCGGGTGCGGCACGCGCGTGTGTCTTCGCGGCGCGGTGTCGCCTGAGATGCTGCGGCAGGTGATCGAGCTATTGCAATGATCGGTCTGCCGGCAGGCACGCGCGTGTGGCTGGCGGTCGGTCGCACCGACATGCGAAAGGGCTTTGACGGGCTTGCCGCCGCGGTCCAGGAGCGAATGGCGCAGGATCCGTTCTGCGGCCATCTGTTTGTGTTTCGCGGTCGGCGCGGCGATCTGATCAAGGTGCTGTGGTGGGACGGGCAGGGTCTGTGCCTGTTCGCCAAGCGACTGGAGAAGGGCCGGTTTGTGTGGCCCTCGCCGGCCGACGGTAAGGTCGTGATCACGTCGGCGCAGCTCGGGATGCTGCTGGAAGGCATCGATTGGCGAATGCCGCGGCGAACCTGGCGGCCGGAGCTGGCCGGCTGAGCTGCGGCGGATTGACTTACCTGCTGGTTGAGACGAAGTCGAAGCCCAGACCCGTGCGATAATCGGGCCCGTGCCGAGCCCGGAAGAACTGCCTGACGACATCGCCGCGCTGAAGCGGATCATCGCCGAAATGGCGCGCGATGCGGTGTCGGCGCGGGCCGAGATCGCCAGGCTGAAGTTCCAATTGGCGCGCTACCGCCGCGCCGAGTTCGGCCGGTCCTCGGAGAAGCTGGCGCGCGAGACCGAACAGCTCGAGCTGGCGATCGAGGCCCTGGAAACCGACCAAGCCGAGCGGCTGGCGAGTGCCGCGCCCGAGGCGGCCGCCATCGTCGAAAGCGTGGCCGAGGCGCAGAAGCCCGCCCGCCGGCCGTTGCCCGAGCACCTGCCGCGCGAGGAGGTGATGCATCGCGCCGGCCCAGCCTGCCCGAGCTGCGGCGGTGCGCTGCGGCGGATTGGCGAGGACGCGACCGAGACCCTGGATTACGTCCCCGGCCGCTTCAAGGTGATCCGGCACGTCCGCGAGAAGCTCTCCTGCCGGACTTGCGACACGGTGGTGGCGGCGCCGGCGCCGGATCACGCGATCGCCCGCGGTCGCGCCGGCGCGGGGTTGCTGGCGCACATCCTGGTCTCGAAGTACGACGACCATCTGCCGCTCTATCGCCAGGCCGAGATCTTCGCCCGCGAGGGCGTCGGCCTGGAAACCTCGACCCTGTCCGGCTGGGTCGGCGCGACGGCGGCGGCGCTGAAGCCGCTGGTCGACGCGCTCGCCGCCGAGATCATGGCTTCGGAGACCCTGCACGTTGACGATACGCCGGTGCCGGTTCTGGCGCCGGGCACCGGTAAGACCAAGACCGGGCGGCTGTGGGTCTATGTCCGCGACGAGCGGCCATTTGCCGGGGCGCGACCGCCGGCGGCGCTGTTCCGCTACTCGGCCGACCGCAAGGGCGAGCACCCGCGGACCCATTTGAAGGCGTTCGCCGGCGTCATCCACGCCGACGGCTATGCCGGCTTTAACGAGCTGTTCGCTGGCAACCGGATCACCGAGGCCGCCTGCTGGGCGCACGTCAGGCGCAAGTTCTTCGACGTCCATGCCGCCACCGGCTCGCCGATCGCCAAGCAGGCGCTCGACCGCATCGGCGACCTCTACAAGATCGACAAGACGATCGCCGGTTTGCCGCCCGATGTTCGGCGAGGGGAACGTCAGCAGCGGTCCAAGCCGATCGCCGAGGCGCTGGCCGCCTGGGCGGAGACGACACTGCGCCGGCTGTCCCGCAAATCCGAACTCGCCAAGGCCTTCCGCTACATGCGCTCGCGCTGGAAGGCGCTGCTGCGATGCTTCGACGACGGCCGCCTCGCCCTCGACAACAACCCCGCCGAGCGGGCGCTGCGCTGTGTCGCGATCGGCCGCAAGAACTATCTGTTCGCCGGTTCCGACGCCGGCGGCCACCGCGCCGCGGCGATCTACTCCCTGATCGAGACCGCCAAGCTCAACCGCCGCAACCCGCAGCACTACCTCGCCGACGTGCTGGCCCGCATCGCCGATCACCCGGCCCGGAAAATCGCCGATCTCCTCCCCTGGAACTGGACGCCCGCCGACCTTCAGCGCGCCGCCGCCTGACCCGGCGCCCTCACCGAGTGCTTACGTTCCAGATGGCCGAGGTCGCGGTACCGCGACAGACGTTTGCCGACATTCTGCCGTTGATCACTCGGCTCCGCGTGCCGCCCGCACCGGCATGACCGGCGGGGTGATCGTGCGGCAAGTGGCAAGTGGCGCTAGGAGAGGTCTGTGCCGGTGTACCCAAACCAGCGCTATGCAGCCCTCCGGTGCCCTCGCTCGACGGCTTCGAGCGCGCTTTTGCTCGCGGCGAGCGCGAATTGCCATTGCTCAAGGCGCTCAAAGGCGCAATCATCGCCGCAAAACCGCTGGAATCCGACGTATGTCGGTTAATGAGAACGTCCCACAGCAACCCTGGGCGGCCCAACGACACGCAGGATCAGATGGCGATACGAGGCTTGCTAGGGGGTACATTATTTATGACGGTTGGTGCAATCGTGCCCGCAGGGGCGCAGACTCCACCGTCGTCGTCGCCCCCACAGGCGCCACAAGTAGCTCAGGTCCCCGGCAAGACGCCGCAGGAACGCTGCTATTATCGGTACATGACCGCTCATGGCTATCATCATGTCGGGCCAAAAGCGCATGCAGCGTGTCCCGATCCGAATCAAGAACAACCGAACAATTAAATTACAAAAATTTTAGATAAAACGCTACGCTGATCTGACCTAGCTTGAGTCCACAAGTTCAAGACGGATCTAGATCAAATCCACACGCCCCCGGTGGCAGTAGTACCCGAACTATCAAACGGGGGAAGAATGTCCCCTTACACGACAATTGTGTGGACATCATGAGCCGGATGAAACCCGCTAGTATCGACTTCGTTATCACCGATCCGCCCTAAATGAGCGGAAGGGGCGAAAGCGGAGCAAAGGCAAATGTCGCCCTCGGGGCATTTCTCCCCGTTGCCATTGCGTGTCATGAGTGACCGTTTTTAGGGGTCGACTTCAGCGGTTCGAGAGTGGTGCAGCGAACGGCCGGAAACGGCGCATCTATCTCCTTACCGTTGGCTCCGGCGAAGGCCCGCTAACCGAACCCACAACGGCCGTTCGCCGTAGGCAGCGGGACCGGCGCCGTCATCTCGACCGGTGTTTGTCGAGGTTAGGACTACTCCCGAACAAGCCGCCGGAGGGCTAGCTGGAACCGGCGTCTCGCCAAGGATCTCAAGAACCTCGCCGAACCCGCCGCCTTCGTTACCGTTGCCTCGATATTGCCGCCTTTGACAGGCGGCCGAGCCAATCCAGAATCCGGAGTTGGCCCCCTGCAACTCGGAATCTCCTCCCGATAACCTCCGAAACGGTAAGAGCCGCCGGTGTCAGCGGCGGCTCTTGCAGGAAAGAAGGAGATCATGATCGTGGTCGCTGCGATTTTGCACGGCCGCCGGGTCGCGCACAAGCCATCGCTGCCAATTGATACGGTTTGCCGCCGGCGAGGCGGCCGATGATCCTTCCGATCGACCGCAGTCGGCTCGCAAGACTCCTCGAAATGCTGGGCTCGAATTTCGACGCCGAGGTGCTGACGGCCGCCCGCATAGTACATCAGCAGGTCCGCGGCGCCGGGCTGACCTGGGAACAGATCCTCGGACCACCGCCTAAACCCCAAACGCACCGGGATGATTGCGGTACGGTGAGGCCTTGTGGTTCGCCGATAGAGCAGGCGCATTGGGCGCTGCATCTCTACGCTGCCAAAGCGGTTTCGCTGTCGATGTTCGAGCTCAATATCCTCGAACAGGTCAGCCGCTCTGAGGTGCACTTCGATCCACGCAAATACGACATCTTCGACCGGCTGATCGAGCGAATCGGCCAACGCGCCGGCGAGCCAGCGCCGTGAGCGACATCATCGCATTCCTACCGCCGGGAACCGAGCGGCCGCCGCGATCGGAGCTCACCGACGATAGCCCGGCCGACCCAATGTCTGAGCAGCCATGGCCGCAGCTCGACAAAGCCGCTTACCACGGCATTCTCGGCGAGATCGCCAGCACGATCGCGCCCGAGACCGAGGCCGATCCAGTTGCGGTCCTTGGGCACCTGGTGATCATGGTCGGCAATGCAATAGGCCGCTCACCCTTCTACCAGGTCGGGGGCGATCGCCATTATGGCAACCTTTTTGCCGTGTTCGTCGGCGCCACGGCTAAAGCGCGGAAGGGATCTGCAGGATCGCTGACGCGCACGATCATGATGGGCGCCGATGTCGATTGGGCGATCAATTGCATAAGGAGCGGTCTCTCGACCGGGGAGGGGCTCATTTGGTCGATCCGTGACGCGAGAAGGCTCCCGGACGGCACTGTCGATCCCGGCGTTGCCGACAAACGCCTGTTGGTGTTCGAACCCGAATTCGCGCGCCTGCTTGCCGTGCTAAAACGCGACGGCAGCACATTGTCCGCGATCCTTCGGGATGGATGGGACCGCGACGTTTTAGAGATCATGACCAAGACGTCGGCGATCAAGGCGAGCGACGCTCACCTTTCGTTCGTCGGGCACATCACCGTTGATGAACTGCGCATGGAACTCGATCGGATCTCGATTGCGAACGGCTTCGCCAACCGCTTTCTGTTTCTCTGTGTGCGCCGCTCGCAGCCGCTGCCGTTCGGCGGCAGTATCGACCCTTGGGCGATGTCCGAATTCGCCAATCGCCTGAAGCAGATCCTCGATTCGGCCAAAGGCCAATTCCGCCTTTCGTTCTGCGTGACGGCGCGCGCCCTTTGGGAGCGAGAATATTTGGCGATGTGGCCGGGCGAGCCCGGGGTCTTCGGAGCGGTGACAGCGCGCGACGCCGCCCAGGCGATTCGCCTCAGCCTTGTATACGCATTGCTCGATCAATCCCCCGAAATCGACCGACCCCACCTTCGCGCTGGTCTGGCGCTGTGGCGCTATTGTGCAAACTCGGCGAAATATATTTTCGGCGATGCGCTCGGCGACCCGCTCGCCGACCAAATCCTCCAGCTGCTCCGCAGCGCCAGCCCGGATGGCATGACGCGCACCCAGATCTATAACCATTTCGGCCGAAATAGATTGAGCGAAAAGATCGGCGGGGCGCTCGCTCTTCTGCTGAAGCACGGCAGAATTCGCCGTGCGAGCCGAGAAGGCCGCGGCCGTCCGGCTGAGTGGTGGTTCGCCACCTGAGTTGCGAACCACCGGGGTGTCTGTGCGGGACGAACGTCTCTCCCGCCCGAATTCACGCAAGAAACGCATAAACACTGTGCTACGGCGCCTATCTTTTTGAAGATGGCCGCGAAAAACGAACGATGTCACCGACGCAAAAAGCCTGTGCAGTTACGCAAAAGCCTCTCCCACAGCGGCGCGAACCCGCTTAGGGGTACGCCGGTCCTATGTTCGGCGCTAAATGCGAAAAATCACGCCAATATCATCAGAGCGCACTCGTGCAGCGGCAGCATGAGAAGCTGCGGCGGGAGCATATGAGCCCGTTTCCTGACACACGTGCTCCTGGCTTTGCCGAAGAAGCGGCCCGTCAAGGAGCTGCCGCGCTGAGGCGCTAACCCGGGACGACGATCAAAACTGTGGCTCGATCTCGCCAAATAGGAACCGTTCGGTAGTAGTGAAGTCTTGCGCAGAAGTGACGTCATCACAGTCGCCGGCGGCACGAGCGAATTCGGTGGCAAACTGCGTCCTCTGCAGCAGGCGACCGATCCGTTCGGCGCGGGCGTGCCGCTGCCGCTCAGCCCGATAACCTCGCGTCCGGTTGATGCCCATATGGGCCGCGATCGATGGCATACGGGCGATCCGCGCTTGCCGCATCGGCAGCCGCATGGGCCGTCCCGATGCCGCGCCGTGCGTTGGTGGCCTCCCTCGGCATCGAATGACTGCAACCCTATTTGCCCGAGCCGGCGCAGGCGAGCGGGTACAGCAACTCAAAATGGAACGCTGGTCATCAAAACGATTAACGCATCTTGTGATTTTCTCGCGCTAGATTGCTCTTCCAGTGATACGGTCTCTTCTGCCAGCGACGGCGCGTTGATTGTGCAATTATGAATAAGGTGGACACCATCTGAAAAGGTGATCCGTACGAATTGGATCAGCGCAGGTTGCACCCCGCCGAGAGTGGGGAAAATGGCGGATTTGCTGGCACTCTGGCACTGCGCCAGTAGCGCGGGTCTTGCCCTATAGGGAACAGCAAAGCTGTTCCCTATAGGGCGGCGCGAGATCCCGCGTGATGCCGAGAATAGGCGAACCATTTGGCGTTTTGTGCTGGTCAATAAAGAAGGGGTCATTTATTGATCGTCTCGTTTTGATGGCGGAAGATTGCCGTCGGGAAGTTGCCGGGAGATTGGCGATCGGCGGTTTTGGTCGAGGCGGGTGAAGGTGGCCGCTGGCCGCAACGCGGCGCCGCGGTGGGGTTGCACACGGGACGTGGTTGTACTCGGGGCAGGGTTGCGTCCCGAGCGATTGACAGGTCGGTAGACTGTCCTAAAAGCGACCACTTTCAGGACAGTTGGACCCCCTGATATGAAGCAATCCGCGGCTTTCACCGCCTTCGTCGAACCCACACAAAGCTCCGATATCGGGACAGTCGCCCCGCCGAGGCCTCCCGCTGCCGCCATCGCCGAGGATCCGCGCCGCCGATACCTGACCCCGGCCGAGGTCCAGGCGCTCGTCGCGGCGGCGCGTAAGCGCGGCCGCTACGGTCACCGCGACGCGACGATGATCCTCGTCGCCTACCGCCACGGGCTGCGCGTCTCCGAGCTTGTCGGTCTGCGCTGGGCCCAGGTCGACCTTGCCGCCGGGCGCCTCGAGGTCGTTCGCGCCAAGGGGTCGGATGACAGCGTGCAGCCGTTCGCCGGCGTCGAGCTGCGCGCGCTGCGCAAGCTCGCTCGCGAGCGCCAGCCCGATCAGCGCCATGTGTTCCTGACCGAGCGCGGCGCGCCGATGACCGCGAGCGGGTTCTTCAAGATGCTGCGCCGCGCCGCCGACAGCATCGGCCTGGCCGACGTTCACCCGCACCTATTGCGCCACGCCTGCGGCTTCAAGCTGGTGAACCAAGGCGTCGACACCCGCAGCCTCGCTGCCTATCTCGGCCATCGCCAGCTCAATAACACGCGTCGATATACGGCGATGAGCAGCATGCGGTTCGATCGCTTCTGGCCGGACTGAGCTAAGCCACCCCGCCTCAATGGCCGCTGGGCGCGGGTTCGCCCGGTCGCTGTCATTGTCCGGCCCCGCTTTCACAAAAGACCGGGCGTGGGCGCACGGGACGGTTTGCCCGTGGCGCTCCCTCGAGGTCGCGGCCTCGATCTTTCCGGAGGGCCACGCGGGGTGGGGCGGTCCCCTCGGCGCCGACGAGCCCGCTTTCGTGCATCGGCGGCGACACACCGCGGTCCGCCGGCGCCGTTTTGGGGGGTCGCTTCCCGGTGCTGCGGCCTCGAGGCTTGGCGCCGGCTGCCGGCCCGCGCGCGGCCGAACGCTGACGTGCGGAATGCCTATCCGGTTGTCGCAGCCCCGCTTCAAAAGTAGCCAGCGGCCTCAGAGTTCGCGTCGCAGCTCGGCCTCGTGATCCCGTTGCGCTAGTCGGTTTGGACGGCGCACCGGTAAAGCAGGTGGCGCACGGTGCCGGCGGCCCAACGGCCGCCGCGGCGGGTCGGAATATTGCGGCGCCGTAACTCGCGGGCAATGCCGTTCAATGAGGTGACACCGGTTGCCCGGATCTCGGTGATGATCGGTAGGACGAGCGCGGCAAAGCGGTCCGCCGCGGCTCGGTTGACCGCGTGCGCTGCTCTGAGGCGACGGTTGAAGCGCGCCATGCACGAGCCTCGCGGCAAACACCAGATGGTTCGCTAAAAGCCTGGCAAGGTGGATGATAATCACACGGTCGCGAGCGTAAAGTCTCCTATCTGGTAGAGATCATTTCCGCCTGGTACCCTCGGGACAGACGGGCAACATCAGGACGGTTTTCGACCGCTCGCCGGGTCAACTGCGAGAGACTGCTTGGCGACCACTAGGCCCGCCGGGTCGACCGCGAAAGGGGAATCAGCGGCAATGACCGAACGGTTAGGACAAGTTCGCCGATTTTCAAGGCCAATCGGAGCGCCCTGGCATGGCGTCGGCACCATCGGCCAAATGCTATAGGTCGGCACCGCGGTGGTGGCGGCTTGGTGCGCGATGGCCGACAGAGATCAGCCCCGCCGCGGCGCCTTCACATCCGCATTCACAGCGCCGACAGCCGGCCGCGAGCCCAGGTGACCGATGCCGACGCCGGCGCGCCCGGCGAGCCTACCCTCGGGTTGCCCGGGTCCAAAGTCGGCTAAGGAACATCTTTTGCCGGATCGCGACGCCTGGCGAACCGCCAGTTCGGCGAAGATTCCAGCCGCTTGGATGCCCACGGGTTAACGAGTCAAGTCGTCAAGTCGGACCCAACTGCGACATCAGCCGCGCGGGCTCGGCGCGTCTGCTATTGGATCCGACCGCGAACCTTGAATGTGCAAGGGTAAGAATCGGGCGTGCTGACGCATCCCTCGTCAGCATGCATTAGCAAGCTGACTGTTGCCGGCGTAGATTGATCTAGATCAGGGTTAACGCACCGGTACCTGTCATTTTTCATCGGGGAATCCGTCGGTCGTCGGGAGGCGGCTGTGCCAGATCTATCTGAACCCGAGCAAGAAAGGCGGCGTGGCGATAAGTTAGGCCGGTTCGCGAGAGGCGAGCCGACGCCTCCGAGCCCGCCAGCCGGTCGAGCGGGGGGCGGAACAGCGGAATGGGAAAAGCCGCCCCGCGCCGCCGATCTCCTGCCGAGCGTGACATTGCCCAAGGGCGGCGGCGCGATCCGCGGCATGGGCGAGAAGTTCTCGGTCAATGCGACAGCCGGTACCGGGACGATGGCCTTGCCATTGCCGCTGAGTCCCGGGCGGTCGGAATTCACCCCGGCGTTGCAGCTCGCCTACGATTCCGGGGCCGGAAACGGACCGTTCGGCTTTGGCTGGAGCCTCGACCTGCCGGCGGTCCGGCGCAAGACCGACAAGGGCCTGCCGCGTTATTGCGACGGCGACGAATCCGATGTCTTCATCCTGTCCGGTTCCGAGGATTTGGTGCCGATCCTCGATACCACCGGAGCGCGGCAGACGATCTCGCGCACGGTCTACGGCACGGCCTACCGGATCTCCTTCTATCGTCCGCGCATCGAAGGGCTGTTTGCGCGCATCGAGCGCTGGCTTGCCATCGACACGGGCATCAGCCACTGGCGCAGCGTGACGCGCGACAACGTCACGACCCTATACGGCTACGACGCCACCAGCCGCATCGCTGACCCGGACGACCCGACCAAGATCTTCTCCTGGCATATCTGCCGCTCCTGGGACGACAAGGGCAACGTCTCAACCTACTTCTATACCCATGAGGACGGCGCCGGGATCGACCTGGCGCAGGCGCATGAGACCAACCGGGCTCCGGCCATCCGCGCCGCGCAGACCTATCTGCGGACGATCCACTACGGCAACCTGCAGCCTTACTTTCCCGTCTGGACCGCCGCGACGGAGGCGGCGCTGCCGATGGACTGGATGTTCGCCCTGGTGCTCGACTATGGCGACCATGGCGCGTCGCCGCCGCAGCCTCAGCCGGACCGGCCCTGGCCGGTGCGCCCCGATCCGTTCTCCACATATCGCGGGTGCTTCGACGTCCGCACCTACCGGCGCGTCCAGCGCTTGCTGTTTTTCAACAATTTCCCCGGCGAGACCACGGCGGGGGCCAATTGTCTCGTGCGGTCGCTCGACTTGGTCTATTCCGACCAGCAGGCTACCGCCGGACCCGCGCAATCCGATTTATACCTTTCTCGTCTCGCTGACCGAAACCGGCTATCGGCACGACGACGGCGGCGCCTCTGTCACACGCAGACTGCCGCCGCTCGAGTTCGGCTATACCCAGCCGCAGATCCAGTCGGCGATTCTGAGCCTCGACCGCGATAGCCTGGGCAACCTGCCCGAGGGCATCGACGGCAGTCGCTTCCGCTGGCTCGATCTCGACGGCGAGGGCCTGTCGGGCATTTTCGACCCAGGCGCCCACCGGCTGGTATTACAAGCGCAATCTCAGCGCCAACAACACCTGGCGCAGGCGGATGGCGGCCTTGTGACGCGCGCGAGTTTCGGCCCGCTGGAGCCGGTCGCCGCCCTGCCCAGCCATTGCGACCTGACGGGACAGCAATTTCTCGACCTGTCGGGCGGCGGCCTGCTCGACTTGGTCGAGCTGGCGGATCCCGATCCAGGCTTCTTCAAACGCACGACCGACGGCAGCTTCGAGCCCTTTCAGCGCTTCGCCGCGCTGCCGCAACTCGATTGGACGGACCCGAACCTCAAATTCATCGATCTAACGGGCGACGGGCTGGCCGACATTCTGATCACCGAGGATGGGCTGTTCACCTATTACGGCTCGCTCGGCGAGATGGGTTTCGACGTCGCGCAACTGGTGCGCACGCCCTGGGACGAGGAGAAGGGTCCCAAGGTTGTGCTGGCCGACGGCACCGAAACGGTCTTCATCGCCGACATGTCGGGCGACGGGCTCGAATGACATCGTCCGCGTGCGCAACGGCGAGACCTGCTACTGGCCCAACATCGGCTATGGCCGGTTCGGCGCCAAGGTGACGATGGACGCCGCGCCGCGCTTCGACAACGAGGACGATTTGATCCGCGGCGCATCCGGCTAGCCGACATCGACGGCACCGGCGTCGGCCGACCTGCTCTATATCGGCGAGGACGGCGTGCGCGCCTGGTTCAATCAGTCGGGCAACGCCTGGTCGGCGCCGACCGCGATCGCCGTGTTCCCGACCGCGGACCAGTTGAGCGCCGTTCAGATCTTCGACCTGCTCGGCACCGGCACCGCCTGTCTGGTCTGGTCGTCGCCGCTGCCGGCGGAGAGCGCAGCACCATTGCTCTATGTCGATCTGATGGGCGGGCGGAAGCCGCATCTGATGAATTCGGTGCGCAACAATCTCGGCGCCGAGACGCGCGTCACATATGCGCCGTCGACACGGTTCTATGTCGCTGATGAAGAAGCCGGCACGGCCCTGGGTGACGCGCCTGCCGTTTCCGGTTCAGGTCGTCGAGCGCGTCGAGACCATCGACTGGATCGGACGCAACCGTCTGGTGACGCGCTACGCCTATCATCACGGTTATTTCGACGGCTATCGAGCGCGAATTCCGCGGCTTCGGCATGGTCGAGCAGTGGGACACCGAGGAATTCCGCACCGATACCGGTTTCAACGACGGCGGCTTCGTCAATTGGGACCAGCAATCCTGGTCGCCGCCGGTGCTGACACGCACCTGGTTCCATACCGGCGCGTTCGAGGAAGCGCTGGCGGTGACGCGGCAATATGAAAGCGAGTACTGGATCGAGCCGGCCTTGCGCCCCGCCGGCCGTACGGCCGACGCGGCGGCGATGCGGCCGCCCGACACGGTGATGCCGGACGGCCTCGACCCTTACGAGACTGCAAGAGGCGTATCGTGCGCTGAAGGGACACGAGCACTACGCGTCGAAATCTATGCCGAGGACGGCTCCGCCAATGCGGGCAATCCCTATACCGTCGCCGAAAGCAACTTCACCATCTTGTGCCTGCAGAATCTGGGCGTGAACCTGCACGCCGTGTTCTTCGTCCATCCGCGCGAGACAGTGTCTTTTCATTATGAGCGCGCGGCCGACGACCCGCGCGTTACGCACGACGTCACGCTCGAGACCGACGCTCTACGGCAACGTCACGCGAAGCGTCTCGGTCGGCTATCCGCGGCGCAGCGGCTACGCGGCACCGGAGCCGACGCTTTCGGCGGCGACGCAGGCGATGCTCGCCTATGACCAGACGCGCCTGCACGTGTTGGCGACCGAGCAGCAATATACGAATGCAATCGACGACTTAGCGACATGGCCGGACAGCTATCGCGTACCGCTGCTTGCCGCCGCCAACACAGCCGAGATCACCGGGGTCGCGCCCTCGGTAAAAGGAAACGGCATCACGAACTTGTTCAGCTTCGAGGAGCTGGATGGAACGAGCGGCGGCGCCGACGGGATTTGGCAGAATGCCTGGACCGGGACACGCGACATCCCCTATGAGGCGGTTCCCGCGGCCGATATCGATGGTACCGGCACGCCGGCCGGCGCGCTGACGCGTCGGTTCGTCGCGCAGAGCCGCACGCTTTATCGCAGCGACAATCTGACCGCGCTGCTGCCGCAGGGCCAATTGGAGCCCCGCGCGCTGAGCGGCGAATCCTACAAGGCGGCGCTGACGCCCGGCCTCCTCACCGCCATCTACGGCGCTCTCGTGACGCCGGCGATCCTCGGCGAAGGCGGCTATATCCAACTCGCCGGAGAGACCGGCTGGTGGATGCCATCGGGCCGTACCTACCTATCGCCTGGCGACAGCGACACTCCGACCCAAGAACTCGCGAACGCGCTCGCCCAGTTCTTCATGCCGCGCCGCGCCGTCGATCCGTTCGGAGGCGTCAGCCGCGTGGCCTATGATGCTTACACGCTGCTCGTCGCGTCGGTGACAGACCCGGTCGGCAACATCACCGCCGCCGCCAACGATTATCGCGTCCTCAAGCCGGCGATGATCACTGATCCGAACGGCAATCGCAGCGCTGTCGCCTTTGACGCGTTCGGCCTCGTCACGGCCACGGCCGTGATGGGCAAGTCGTCCGAGACTCTCGGCGACTTGCTGACCGGCTTTGCCATCGATCTCGACGAAGCGGCGATTATCGCGCAGTTCGCGAACCCGCTCGCCGATCCCGCATCGCTGCTGGGCAACGCGACGACGCCGCATCCTCTACGATCTCGATGCCTATCAGCGGACCCGCGGCGCCGCCCAACCTTCGCCGCCGGCGGTCTATACGCTGGCGCGCGAAACCCATGTTTCGGACCTGGCTGCGGCCGGCGCCGGCGCGACCAGCACCACGAAATATCAATACGGATTTGGGTATTGCGACGGCTTTGGCCGCGAGATCCAGCGTAAGGCCCAGGGGGCTCCCGGGCCGATCACCGCCGACGGTCCGACGGTCTCGCCGCGCTGGGCCGGTTCCGGCTGGACGATCTTCAACAACAAGGGTCAGCCCGTCCGTCGCTACGAGCCGTTCTTCTCGGCGACGCACGGGTTCGAGTTCGCGGCGCAGACCGGCGTCAGCACGGTCCTGTTGTATGACCCGGCCGGCCGCGTCATCGCGACGCTTCATCCGGATAACAGCTGGGAGAAGGTAGTCTTCGATGCCTGGCGTCAGGAGACCTGGGACGGCAACGACAACGTCCTGATCTCCGATCCGCGCACCGATGCCGACGTCGGGAACGATTTTCAGCGTGTCCTCGGCAGCGGCCCGTTCACGTCCTGGCACGATTTGCGGATCGGCGGCACCTACGGCGCCTCGCCCGAAGTGCAAGCCGCGCAACAGGACGCGGCGCAGAAGGCCGCGGCCCATGCGGCGACGCCGACTGTCACCCATTTCGACGCACTCGGGCGGGGCTGTCTTGTCGTCAGCGACAATGGCGGCGGCAATCTCTATCCCAGCCGCACGGCCTTCGATACCGAGGGCAAGCCGCTGGCCGTGTTCGATCAACTCGGCCGGCGCGCGCAGGAATATTGCTACCGCGCGCCGCAGCCCGCCGGCGGCTTCCAATATGTCGCCGGTATCGACATGGCCAGCAATCCACTCTATCAAATCAACGCCGATGGTGGAGCGCGGCGCAGCCTCAACAACGTGGCCGGCCATCCGATCCGAAGGTGGGATGCGCGCGGCCACGCGTTCAGCCTCCTCTACGATGCGGCGCAACGCCCGACGCAGCGCTGTGTCAGCACCAACGGTGCAACGCCAATCCTGATCGATCTGTCGGTCTACGGCGAGGGGCTGGCGGCAGCAAATCTGTGCGGCCGCCTGTTCCGGCACTACGACATGGCCGGCTACGTGGAGAACAGCCAGTACGACTACAGCGGCAATCCGCTGTCGAGCGCGCGACAGCTGGCGGTCGATTACCATCAGGCGATCGATTGGACGCCGCTGGCCAGTCTGACGAACGCTGCCCAGCTCGATTCCACCGCGACGACCGCCGGGTTGATCCCCACGGGCGACGGCGGGCGGGACCGCTTCACCGGCAGCACGGTCTATGACGCGCTGAACCGCCCGATACAGGTGGTCACGCCGCACAACCCGACGATGCGGCCCAACGTCATCCAGCCATGCTATGACGAAGGGGCGCGGCTCACTCTGGTGGATTTGTGGCTGCAACAGCCTGCGGCACCGACGGCATTGCTCCCGGCGACCACCGCCGATCGGCATGCCGTGACTGGCATCGATTACAACGCGCGCGGCCAACGCCTTGCGATCGCCTTCGGCAACAGGACTGGCAGCGCCTACGGCTATGATCCTGAGACCTTTCGTCAGACAACTCTCACTACCACACGACCGACCCCGATTGCTCCTGGTGCGCCGCCGGTGGCGATAACGCAGACGGTGCAGGCGCTGACCTACTATTACGATCCGGTCGGCAACATCACCCGCATTCGTGACGATGCCGACACGCAGAACGTCATCTTTTTCCAGAATCAGCGCGTTGAGCCGTCATCCGACTACACCTACGATCCGCTGTATCGGCTGATCATCGCCCTCGGCCGCGAGCACCTTGGTCAAACCGGCGGCGCATTGCAGGCGCCCCAGCAGGTCACCAATGACGATTCCTTCCGCATGCGCCTGCCGCAGCCTGGCGACGGCCAGGCGATGGGGACCTACACCGAGACCTATTCGTACGACACCGTCGGCAATCTGCTGACGTTGGTGCATCAGGTCAGTTCCGGCAACTGGACGCGCGGCTACGCCCACAACGAGGCGTCGCAGATCGTTGCGACCGAGCTTGGCAACCGCCTGTCCGCCACCAGCCTGCCGCGCGATCCCACGAATGGGCCGTTCACAGCCACCTACACCTACGACGCGCACGGCAACATGACGCACATGCCGCATCTGCCGTCCATGGTATGGGACGAGGAGGACCGGCTGCGCGCAACTTCGCGGCAGGCCGTCACCACCGTGACGCCGGTGACGTCTTACTATGTCTACGGGGTCGACGGTGGACGCGTGCGCAAGCTGACCGACGGCCAGGCGGCAGCCGGGCAGAGTGCCGTTCGCCAATCCGAACGGATTTACCTCGGCTCGGTGGACCTGTTTCGCGACTACGCCGCCGACGGCACGACGATCTCGGTGGCGCGCGAGACGCTGCACATCGCCGACGGCACTCATCTCGTTGCCCTCGTCGAAACGCGCACCCTTGGCACGGATCCGGGTCCGGCGCAGCAGGTGCGCTACCAGTTCGGTAATAATCTTGGCTCGGCCGTGCTGGAACTGGACGACCAAAGCAACATCATCACCTACGAAGAATATTTCCTCTTCGGCAGCACATCCTATCAGGCGGTCGCCAGCCAGACTGACGTCGCGAAACGATATCGCTACACCGGCAAGGAACGGGACACCGAAAATGATTTGTACTATCACGGCGCGCGCTACTACGCCGCGTGGCTCGGCCAATGGACGAGCTGCGATCCTGTAGGATTTGTAGACGGCTATAGCCCATACGTATATGTCAAGAACAATCCAATTAATGCCCGCGATCCGTCGGGCCTGCAACAACAACCCACAACTGCCCCCGATCTCCAAAACTTTAGCGATCCCTTCCAGTATCATCAGGCACTGTCTCAAACAATGTCCACTCCACTCTATGAATCAATAAATACCTGGGAACTGGCTCATCATCCAGCCGCAACGACCGTTTCCGAAGAGCAGAGGCAGGCGAGCATTGAAGGTGCCTCTCGCGGACCGGCCATGATTGATTGGGGTAAGGTGCCGATGCCTGAAAGGCAGGCTTACGCGATGTCTTTGTTGGTGCAGGGGCATGGTTTCTCCCAGGCCGCCGCCTCTGGAATCGTTGGAAACCTGCAAGCGGAAGGACGCTTGGTTCCGAACATAGTGGAAGGCGGTGGGGACAGAAGACCGATGTTTGCCATGGACGCTGGCGGAACACGCAGACAATTGTCCCCCGAGGAAGCCGTCAGCGGAAGGCTCCTTCAGGGAGTTGGTATCGCACAGTGGACCGCATCTGCCCATGGTCGTGGACGGAGACGGCAGGAAGATTGGTCTCGGCGAACGGGACTATGGGATTATCGTCTCCCGAGAGGCCAGCAGGTCTCCAGCATCGATGCCGCCGTGGAGAATCTGTACAGCGTCCCTGCCCAAGTCGACTACGTGGTGCATGAACTCGACCAGCGGGAAAAACTCTCCGCGATTTTGAGACAACCGAACGTCACCATCGAACAAGCGTCGGATGCCTTCCTGACGCGATTTGAACGGCCCAAAGTTCCCAATTTTGCGACCCGCCGAAGCAACGCGCGCGCGGCCTCGGCCGCTTACGACCGCGCCTTCCAACCTGCGCCACCAGCGGCGCAGGCACACCACGCGGCACCGGCACACCACGCGGCACCGGCACACCACCCGGCGCCGCACATGGGGGCACGCCCGGCATCGCCGCGCGGTCTTACCCTGCCACCCCTAAGATGAACGTTGCAGAGTGCGCCATCGTGATCGCGAATAAGGTCGGCGGCAGAAAAAGAAGAATGCAGGCGAAGCTGCCGCAATCCTATTCGGACAGATTGAAGTTCGAACGCGGTCGACGTGATCCGATAAGACTTACCGATAACGATCGGCAAATATTAGGGACCGGGAGGCAAAGATGAACCTGCAAGGACGCAACCTCACGCACGGCCTGACCGGCACGGACGTTGCGGAGCTGCAAACCGAGCTTGCGCGACTTGGCTATACCATTCCTGCGGCCGAGCAGCAGGGATCGAGCTTCGGCGCCGGCTCCCTCGCCGCAGTCGAGCAATTCCAGACCGCACAGGCCCTGCCATCCACTGGCATTGTCGACGCGGCCACGGCGTCCGCGCTAAATGCAGTCGTCCTTGCCTCCACGTACGTTGTAAAGGGGACGGTGTCAAGTCCAGTCAGTGCCAGCGTGACCGGCCTTGTGGTTCAACTGGTCGACAAGAATGTCGGCGGCGACGTGACTCTGGCCAGCGGGCAGACCGGACCTGTGGGTGCTTACAGCATAAGCGTTGTCATTTCGCCCTCCAGTTTGAAGGAGAGAAACAAGACCGAGCCCGATCTTCAGGTCCGCGTATTAAATGGTACGACCTTTCTGGCGACATCCACTGTCCAGTATAACTCTCCGCTGAACGTTACGCTGAACGTTTCTCTCCCGAGTAACGCCGCCGGGCTGGCGAGCGAATACGAGTTGCTCACTGCGAGCATAGCAGCTCTCTACAAGGGCCAGCTTAGCGCATTGCAGGAGGGCGCAGAGCGGCAAGACATCACGTTCCTGGCCAACAAGTCCGGCTGGGATGCCCGCGCGGTGGCGCTGGCGGCGCTTGCCGATCAGTTCTCTCAGATCACGGTGCCAGCCCCGACCCTGGCAACCCAACCTCCGCCTGCCCCAGCCACCTCCGCCGCAGCAACCACCGCCCCTGCCGCGCCGGCGCCCGTCACACCTGCGCCCGTCGCGCCTGCGCCCGTCGCACCCGTCACAGCTGCGCCCGCCACGGTCAGCCTCAGACCGGAGTTCTATTACGCCTTATTCCGCGCCGGTCTGCCCGCCGATGTGAATAGCCTTTTCCGCACGCCTTCGCAGTCGGTTCAAGCCATCTGGCAACAAGCCATAACGCAAGGGGTCATACCCCAGGCGCTGGCCAGCCAGGTGCCAGCCGCTCTCCAAAATTATCAGAGGCTGGCCGCCGTGACTTTGCTCACTGCCACGCCACTGGTCGGCGTTTCAACGTTGAGCGCGATGCTCACCGTCAGTAAGCTCAACGCGGCACAGCAGGCGACATTTTCGCAGCTCTATGCGCAATACAGTGGCGATCTTACTGCCTTTTGGACCAATGTTTCGAAGACTTTCGGCGCGGCGGTGAGCACGGAGCTCCAACTGGATGGACAGTTGTTCTCTCTGTCCCTCAATAATGCGCCCCTGGTGAGCGCCTTGTACACGGCTGAGGCCAGCGCCGGCGAGCTGACGTCCCCGGTCAACTTGGCCACGCGCGGCTACTACGACGCGGCCAAATGGACGCCGCTGATCGGCACTTCAGTCCCTAAGGAGATCCCGGGCCAAAGCGTGGACGATTATGCCCAGCTGTTGGCGGCGCAAGTGCGCTTGTCGTTTCCGACGGCGGTGGCGGCAGATCAGGTCAAACGCGGAATCTTCCCCCTTTCAGACGCCACTGCGGCAGCCGGGGTTGTCGATTTTCTGACCGCTAACTACAGCCAGTTCGCCATCGGCGCGGAACCTGTCGAGGCTTTCATTGCCCGGAACAATATACCCGGAGTCTTGCCGGCTGTGGTGGCGCAGATCAAGCGGCTGCAGCGCGTCTATCAATTGACCCCCGACGATCAGACTATGGCCGCGCTGCTGCGGCACAACCTGGACTCGGCTTATGCGATAACGCGCTATGATTCCGCCGGGTTCCAGCGGGCTTTCCAGGCCGAGCTTGGGGGCGCGGACAATGCGGCTGTGACCTATGCCCGGGCCCGCCATATTTATAGTGCGGTGCTGAATCTCGCCATCGGTTACCTCGCCGCCCGGCAGGGGCCAACGCTGGGCGGAAACGCGACAATTCTTTCGTCGTTTCCGCCGGCCCCTCCGCCGGCCCCGTCCAATCCAGCCTACCCGGTGATCGCCTCTCCGACGCTCGAAAGCCTGTTTGGCTCGCTGGATTACTGCACGTGCGAAGATTGCCAGTCCATACTGAGCCCGGCCGCCTATCTGGTCGACCTGCTTCATTATCTGGATCAGCCGTCGCCCACCCCCCCATACGAGAACCCGCAAGCAGTCCTGTTCCAGCGCCGTCCCGATCTGCAATACCTCCCGCTCACCTGCGCGAACACCAACACCGCGCTGCCCTACATCGATGTCGCGAATGAAACGCTGGAATACTACGTCGCCAACCAGCTTTCGCTAACGAATTTTCAGGGCTACAGCACGGATGACACCGTGACCTCCGCGGATCTGCTGGCAAACCCCCAGTTTGTCAACGACGCCGCCTACGCCACGCTGCAAGGCGCCTTTTTCCCGCCGCCATTGCCGTTCAACCGGCCGCTGGCACAGTTGCGCCTGCTCTTCCAGAATATGGGCGTCGGACTCCCGGACGTCATGGCCGCGCTCCGAATTGGCAGCTCGACCACGATCGCCCAAACCGGCTCCGGCTATGGAGCCGGCGACGTCCTCATCGAGCAGCTCGGAATGTCACGCGACGAGTACAGGATTTTTACCGACATCACTCTTTCAGGCCTCTATGAGTACTCTGGCAGCGACGCCGCAGCGCTGGCGATATTGCAGACGATAAGCCTGCAGGATTTCTCGCGGCGCACAGGCGTTTCCTATACCGACCTGGTGTCGATTCTTGAAACCCAGTTTATTAATCCCCATGCCATTCTGATCGAACGCCTGGAGCGGCTTAACGTTCCATTTTCGACGTTGCAGGCGCTGAACAGCAACACGGCGACGGCCTTCAAGGCCGGCCTGCCTGCCGGCCTCGACGCTCGAGCTTACGGCGGGAGTACCCCCACGGATTATGATGCGGTAGTGCAATGGGTCACCAATGCGGCCAATTTGGCGCGCATCATGGATATCATCACGCTGTTCAATCCGACGAACAGCGCGGATCAATGCTCGGGGGCATCCTTCCAATTCCGGTACACCAATGGGAACAAGCTGACGGAAACGGACTTTGTGAAACTTATTCGCTTCATCCGGTTGTGGCAGAAGCTCGGGCTGTCGATCGAACAAACCGACGACATACTGGCGGCGTTGTACCCGACGGGGTACCTGCCCACTGGAACCAACGAACGCGCGAATCTCCCGCTCCTGGATGCCGGGTTCAAGATAATGCTGCTGCGAATCGGAACCCTGTTTCAAGTGATGCGCGGTTTGTCGTTGACGGCCAATCAGTCTTTGGGTTCGCTGCTGGCGTGCTGGGATCCCATCGAAACCGTGGGCGGCAACGCGCTTTATCAGGAGATGTTCGGTGGCCCCACCCTGCAACGGGAGGACCCGGGAGCGCCCATCGCAACCGTTGGCGGCGGCCCCAACGCCGGCGATACCTTCATCACGACGATCAATTCGGTGCGCATTTCTCAAACCGTGGCCCCCGGCGACACCACCGCGACCGTCGCAACGAAGATTGCGGAGCAGATCAACAGCACAACCACGACCGATCAAACCACAGGGCTTGATCTCTATCAGCGTATCGCGGCGTCAAGCCAGAATGCGGTGATCACGATCCGGGCTGGCTTTACGCTGGCGTGCTCGGTTTCGCGAGGCGCTACGGAAAGCTTCATGGCGTCGGCGACTGCGAACGTGGCCGGAAACATCACACCGAACGATCGGCTCACAGCGACGATCAATGCGGTCGCCATTCCGTATACCGTGGTGCAGGGGGATACGCTGGCGACAATTGCGGCTAAGATCGCCAGCGCCATTAACGCCACCACCACCATTAGCCCGGACCCGGTCTCGAAACCGGCATTAAACACGCTCGTGAAGGCAACGAGTTCGCCTGGGGTTGTCACGATTAGTTCCCTGACTAGCGCAGGCTTTACGCTGGCGTGCTCAGTTTCGCACGGCGCCACGGAAACCTTCACGGCTCCGCTATCGCCTCTGTCGCAATCCGCGACCGTGACCGGCAACATCACACCGGGCGACACGCTTACAGCTACGATCAACACGATCGCCATTCCCTACACCGTGCAGCAGGGCGATACGCTGGCGAGCATTGCCGAGAATATCGCAGACGCAATCAACAATACCGCCAGTCCAGATCCGTATTCGGGGTTGCCCTTGAACAGCCTCTTGGTCGCATGGAGCTCGGCCGGGGTTGTGACCATCAATTCGGTGAACTCCGGCGCTCCATTGGCATTGACTTGTTCGTTGACACAGGGTTTCACGGGGTCCTACATTGCGGCCGCTCAGGTTCCGGCGTATCAGACGGCAGCGATTGGCGGAACGGTCGCTTCCGGAGATATGCTCACCACCATCATCAACACAACGAGCATTCCCTGCCCGGTCACGAGCCAGACCTCGGCTGCCGCCGTAGCAGCCAGCGTCGTGACCGTGATCAATGAAACCGCCACGCCCGATCCAGCTTCGGGAATGCCGTTGAACAGCATCGTGCATGCAACGAGCAACGGCGGCATTGTTACTATTACTGCCAGCGACCCGGCGACGGCCATTACCTTGACCTGCGTGGCGACAGGTGCCATGACGTACACGTCAGCCGGCCCCTTCCCAACCTCCCAGACCGCCACGGTCACCGGCGCGTTCGCGCCGGGCGGGGTTCTGACAACCACCATCAACGGCGTGACCCTATCCTATACCGTGGTCGCGGGAGATACCCCAACCACGATAGCTACCAACATTGCGAACGCGATCAACGCCGCGGCCAACGTCGACCCGATCACGAATATTGCACTCAATCAATTGGTGAAGGCCGGTGCGGCCGGCGGGGTGATCACAATTACCGCGCTCAGCGTGACGGGGGGCTTCAGTCTGACGGTATCGGTGTCGTCCGGGACCTACATTGCAGGCGTGCAGCCTCCGCCCTTTGCGGACAACGGATATGGCGACTTCCTGGTTGATCGATCACAGACCCTCTTCGGCCACGAACCGGTTCTGAGAGCCGCCTTCAATCTGACCGGAGCGGAATTCACTGTCATTGCCGACAATCTGCAGTTTACGCCCTCGACGCCGCTGACGCTCAACAACATCAGTAGCATATACCGCGTCGGCTGGTTCGCCCACACGCTTGGCCTCAGCGTGGCTGAATTTCTGCTGCTGCGCCAAATGACTGGATTAGATCCTTTTGCGCCGCTGGACCCGAACCCGGCCCCTCCGGTGGAGCCGCCGGTCGTCCGCTTCATTCGTCTGGTGCAGGCGTTGTCCGCCGCGGGCCTGCGGCCGGTGCAGGCGCTCTACCTGCTATGGAACCAGGACATCAGCGGCAAGTCTTCGCCGGACATCAGCGTGATTACGGGCCTTGCTTTCGCACTGCGCGCGGCCTTTTCGGCCGTTGCCGCGCAGTTCACCATCCAAACCGATCCGGACGGTACGATCGCGAAGAGCCTGATGGCGCTCGTATATGGCAACCAGGCAACCGACTTCTATTTTGGCCTGCTCAACAATACGCTCGTCTCGGCGATCAGCTATCCGAACAACTATACGCCGCCGCAATCGTCGCCCGGGCAGCCGGTGCTTGATGCCTCGGGTGGGAGGCTCAGTTACGACAATCTGCGGAAGCAACTGAGTTTTGCCGGGGTGCTTGACGCGACGACCTACGCAACCATTGCCGCGGCCATTACGGCCAATGGGAACGTTCAGGCGCTGAGTCAGGCTCTCGCCGACCTTGCTTTGGCGAACCAGCAAATGGTCGGACCGTTCTTTGCCACCTATCCGGAACTCCTTCCGCTTTACGTCGCATACGCGAGCTCGACGGACCCGGTTCAGCAGAAGCGCACCACGCTGCTCGCCAATTTCCTCCCCAGCCTGATCCAGAAGCGAAACCAGGAGCAGGCGCTGGCCACCGTAACCGCGTCGGCTGGAACCGATCCCAGTTTCGCGAACGCGTTGCTGGACGATGCAACCATTTTGCATTCGGCGGCCGACGCGACCGCACCCGTCGTAAGCGACTTGACGGCACTGAATATGCCGGAACTCGCGGCGCAAATCTTCTTTTCAAATAGGCCGTCGGTGTCACCGGACATCGTGTTGGACGCCGATCCCGTCAGCTACGCGCCGTCCACAATTGGCGCGCAGCAGACCGCGACGGTCTCCGGAAAAGTTACCGCCGGCAACGTTCTGACGACCGTTATCAATGGCGCGGGCGCGGCCGTTCCTTACACGGTCGCCCCCGGTGACCTGACAGCGGCGAACGTCGCGGCGGGGATCGCACTTGCCATCAATTCGGCCGTTACGCCCGACCCATTTTCGGGATTGCCCCTGGCGGACGTCGTCACGGCAACGGCGACAGGGGGCGTTATCACGGTCCAGGCCCGCAACTCCGGCGCGGGTGTCTCGCTGAACTGCCTGGTAACGCCGGCTTCTTCGACGCCGCCAACTTATACCGCCGGTCCGCAGGTCCCGGCTTCACAGGCTGCAACCGTTGTTGCCAACACGATCACCGTCGGCAACGTCCTTACTACCACAATCAACACGATCGCCATTCCCTATCCGGTTGTGGCGAGCGACACTTCGGCCGCAATTCTCGCGGCCCATATCGCCGCGGCAATCAACGCGACGGCGACCACCGATCCGGCGAGCGGTCTGCCCCTGAACCAGGTTGTATCTGCATCGAGCGCCGCCGGCGTCGTTACCGTTACGGCGTCCAGCTTTGGTCCCGACTTCACGTTGACCTGTTCGCCATCCGCGGGCGCCACCGAAACCTACACGCCTGGACCGCAAGCCAATGCGTCCCAGAGCGCGACCCTCTTAGGACTGCCCCCGGCGAACGATGTGATGATCACCACGATCAACAGCGTTGCCGTCCAGTACACTGTGGCGCCGAGCGATACCACGCTGGCTGGCCTTGCGGCAAATATCGCGGCCGAAATTAATACCACCACCACCGTGGATTCCGTTACGAACAAGGCGCTGAACACTATTGTGACGGCCTCCGCCGCCGACGCCGTGATCACGATAGAGACAATTTTTCCCGGCGTGCCCTTCACCCTTTCCTGTTCGCTTTCCCTGGGCGCATATACGCTGGACAGCCAAGTGGCGATCTGGCAAAGCGCAATTGTCGCGGGAGGGATCACGCAAGGGGATACTCTGTCCACCACGATCAACGGGGTGACGATCCCCTATACCGTGACCGGGAGCGACGTTAGCCTGTCGGCCTTGGCCGGTAACATCGCGGCTGAAGTGAACGCAACAGTGAACACAACCGCTGAGTTGAGCGGGGTAGTGTCCGCAACGAGCGTGGGAGGGATCATTACCTTTAGCGTGTTAGGATCGAGCGCTTTTACGCTGACATGCTCCGCGTCGCAGGAAGCGACGGAGTCATATTCGACCGGACCGCAGTTCCCGGCCTGGCAGGCGACGGTCTCTGGCGGGTTTTCGTCCGGCGATGTGCTGACCACGAACATCAATGACGCCTTGGTGGCCTACACGATCGGCAGCACGAGCGGCGCACCCGACACCTCGCCCGCCGCCATTGCCGCCAACATCGTCACAGCCATCAACTCAAGTACCGTCATCGATCCCGTAACCAGCTTGCGGGTGAACGGGTTGGTGGTTGCCGCGAGCGCGGGGGGAATCATCACCTTCCGCTCGGCGGGTTCGGCATTTGTCATCAGTTGCTCAATCTCGGCCGGCGCGACCGAGAATTACGCGATCGGAGGGGAATTGCCAGCGTCGCCCAAAGGAACCCCGATTGCCGGCATATGGAGCGGGTACCTCAATGCGCCGCAGGATGGCTTCTACAATATCGAAGTTGAAACCGATCCGGGAGCCACCGTTGAACTGTCCATCGGCGCGACGGCGGTCGCCATGACGCCTTCATCCAACGGGTCTGTCTGGGCCAATCAAGGTCCCATTTTACTAACTGCCGGTAAGCTTGCGGCAATCGAACTCACGGTCCAAAACCTGCAAAGCGCGCTCACGCTGAACTGGCAGAGCGCGGGTTTGGGCTGGCAAACGGTTCCAGCCGTCAATCTTTATTCCGACACGCTGGTCGACCGCCTCCAAACAGCCTATATCCGCTTTCTCAAGGCGACCTCTTTGGCAACCGCACTTTCTCTAACGTCAGACGAGATCGCCTTTCTGGGGACCGGCACGGGCTTTGGCGTCAGTACCACGGACACGGATAAGCTCATCCACCCGGGAACCGTCACCTTCACGCCGGCTTCCATGGTCAACATCCATCAGGGATCCATGCTGGTAATCGACAGCGGTCCCGCCCAGGAGATCGTCACGGTAGAGGCCATCGCACCAGTCACCGCACCGACCACGTTTACGGCAGTCACCGTCAATCCGCACGACGGAACCGTGGCGCCGTTCCCGATCGTGGATCTGCCCAATGCGAGCACGGGCAACGGCTGGCTCAACTTCGTGCCCGTGTCTCCGATCGCCGGGTCTGCCACCGCCGCTTTGCGGCTGATTGCAGCCTACACGGCCGGAACCCAGACGTTTGCTTCGCAGACCGCTACAATCACCGGAACCATCAAGCCCGGAGACGTCCTGACCACCACCGTCAACGGCGTCATCACTACATATCCGGTCACAACCAGCGACACGTCAGTCGCAATTCTCGCAGGGAATATTGCCGCGGCGATTAACGCGAACACGAATCCGGATCCAAGCAGCGGGCTGCCGTTGAACCGGGTGATTGCCGCCGCTAATTCCGGCGCGGTCATTACCGTCACGGCGGTTGTTTTCGGTCCCGATTTCACAATGAGTTGCTCGGTGTCCACCGGTGCGACCGAGAGCTACACGCCCGGACCGCCGATACCGGCGTCTCAGACGGTGACTCTCTCCGGGGTCCTTCCCGCCAATTACATGGTGGTCACGACCCTCAACAGCGTGGCCGTGCAGTACACCGTTGTGGCGTCGGACACCACGACAGCAACACTCGCCGCCAACGTCGTTAAGGCAATCAACGCCACCACCACCGTGGACTCCATCACGAATCTTCCGCTCTACCGCCTTGTGAAGGCATCGAACGCGGGGGGTGTGATTACGATGACCGCGATCAGCCCGGGTGCACCGCTGGCGCTGAGCTGTTCCATCGCCAGCTTACGAGGGGTTCTGATCGACCTTCTCAACTTTGCCCGAATCAAGGCGGCCGTATCCCCAAACGACGAACAGCTGCTGGATATCCTGGAAAATCCAAACCTGCTAAGCGCCGATGGCGTCACGCCACAAATCGTCAAAGTGACCGGGTGGACCCTCAGTTCGCTGTACTCGCTCCTGCAACACTTTTTTGGGACTACTCAGCTCAGCAGTCTTTCCTCTATTGAGAGTCTCCGGCAGGTGTTTGACGCCTTCGCTTTCGTTACGACATCCCGGTTGTCGGCAACCGCGCTCCTCGCGGCCACGACGAATGCTCCTACGCCGGCGACGGTTGCTTCGCTGCAATCGGCCCTTCGGGCCCTTTACGCCGGATCGGATTGGCTGAATATCATTCGGCCGATTAATGATGCAATGCGGATTCAGCGGCGGGATGCGCTGGTGGCTTACATTCTCCAGCAACTTGGCGACACCTATGGCAATGGGCCTATTACGCGACAGACCACTGCCGACGCACCTGCGGGTTCGACAACTCTGACCTTCGCCAGCGTGGCGGGTCTTCTGGCAAACATGGGAGTTCAAGGCCTCAACATCCCCTCTGATGCAACCATCAGCGCAGTTGGCGCTAGCTCGGTGACGCTGAGCATGGCTGTATCCGCGGACGTGCCGGCCGGATCCAGCCTGGTATTTGTGCCGCTAAACATTACTACGGCTGACGACCTTTTTGAGTTTTTCCTGATAGACGTTGAAACGCAGCCGCCGGTCGAAACCTCGCGCATCCGCCTCGCGCTTTCCTCGGTTCAGCTATTCGTGGAGCGCGTCCTGCGAAACCTGGAACCCCAAGTCCTGTCGACCGACATCGACGGGTCGCTGTGGACATGGATGAAGCGGTACCGCGTCTGGCAGGCGAACCGCGAAGTGTTCCTGTGGCCGGAGAATTGGCTGTACCCCGAGTTGCGCGACGACCAGTCTCCGTTCTTCCAGCAGATGATGAGCGCGCTCTTGCAAAGCGACATCACCGACGATGCGGCCACGGGCGCTTATCTCGACTATCTCTCCAACCTTGAGCTCGTTGCCAAACTTGAACCCTGCGGCCTGTACTACGTTCCGGCCACCGGCGATGCCGACGAAGCATCCTACGTAGTAGCCCGCACCGCCGGTGCGCATCGCAAATATTACTTCCGGCAGTTGCAGTATGGAAGTTGGACTCCCTGGACAGAGATCCAGATCGATTGCGAGGACATGCCCGTCAATCCCATTGTATGGAACGGGCGATTGCTGCTGTTTTGGCTCAAGATTACCAAGACGACAACACCAAAGTCCACGCCGCCTTCGACTTCCTTTAGCTCAAGCGGCGACAACTCTAGCCAAACGATCACCAAGCTAAGCCTTGACGATTTCCAGCAGTTTGGAGCCGCGGGCGTGTCGCAGCAGAAGACAAACAATGTGAACGTCTCCGCTATCCTGTGCTGGAGCGAGTATTACAATGAGAAATGGCAGCCTCAGAAGTCGTCTGACGTCAACCGCCCTACCTTCATCGGCACGTTCGATACAAATGGCCAGAACTCTTTTGATGGGGATCGGAATCTGTGGCAGATCGTGCCCACAAGTATTGCGAGCGAGTACGTCGTTACGCTCGGAGAGGTCGGATCCGTGCAATCCACGATTCCCCCTGATGCCCTAGTCCTCGGTATAAGTTCGCCTCTCTATCCATCTTCTGTCGGGGGGTTCGTGCTCTACAACACGCACAGTCTGCCCGTGCGGTGGGACGACATACAGCTTTCAGTCTCTTATACCTTCGCTCCGATTGAGGGAGGTGGAGGACACACTTCCTCCTGGAGCCCGCTCGCCTCTCAGATAGTGCCACCTTATCCTGGGCGTACGCTTGCACCTATCTCATACTATACGGGTGGCTCCTCGCCCCCGAACGGTGACCCGTTCAACATTTCCTACTGGAGGACGCTTGCCGGCAACCCCATTTCCTGGCCACCAACTACATCTCCAGTGTATAAACTCCCCATTTTTGGATTAACCCGCGTGCCACGCACCGTGAACTCGGCGCCTAACTCCGCGAGTAACTCCGTGGGATGGGATGCGCCGTTCTTTTTTGAAGACCGCCGCAACGTGTTTTATGTTACGACGACTGAGTCTCAGACTATGTTTGACGCTGGTGAATCATACGGAAATATTGGCAATAGCGCCTACGACGATGCGTCCTCGCGGAATATCTCCCGGTTAGTCCTCAATGACCCGGCGCCCACTGCGGAAACTGCACCGTTTGCGACTGGATTTATAGGCGGCGGGGGCGCTTCCACCGCGGTTGCCCGATTCGTCGCCCAAAATGGAGTCATTCGTGCGGCCCTCGGTTCCTCTGCGCCGGTCGCTTATCAGGGCACGACGTTGTATCCGTCTGGGCAGGCTCTAGAACAGGCGGCGCCATCCCAGCCCACTGCGCAAACCGTTCCCAAGCAGTCCACCTGACCGTACATGGAGACATCAATTAACAGGAACACTTGATTATGGCTACCGCAAATCAATTCGGCTTTCACAATCGCACGGACACGAGCGCGAGTTCAGTGACCGCTACTTTCTCGCAACCAGAGATTTTTACGTTCAACTTTGCGAATTTTTTTCATCCTCTGGTTGGACAACTGATAAAGCAGCTGAACCAGACCTCGGTCGCCGCCATGCTGGATCCTGCCTTTCTGAATAGTATTGCGGATCCGGATTCGAGCTGGTTTTGCAGCGACTACAATCCGGTGGTTCCCCCGTCGAAGTCGGTGAACGTTGTCGCGAATCCCAGGAACATCGATGTCCAACCCGGGGGACCCTACGCCAACTACAACTGGGAATTGCTCTACCATATTCCGGTGATGATCGCCGTGCACTTGAGCAACAATCAACGATTTGCCGAAGCACAAGAATGGTTTCATCTCGTCTTTGACCCGACTTCCACGGATCCGAGCGTTCCTCCACCAATGCGGTTTTGGAAGTGTCTGGCGTTCCGCAACAATCTGCAGATCCTGGATATTAATAGCTTGCTTCAGCTATTGAGCACGTCGCCTGGCAATCAGGGTCTAACGACCGCGCAACAGGCGGTTCTTACGGGCTACAACGCCATGCTTCAGGACCCGTTTCAGCCCCATGCGATCGCACGCACTCGCATTAGCGCTTACCAGTGGTATGTGGTCATGAAATATTTGGACAACTTGATTGCCTGGGGAGACAGTCTGTTCTTGCAGGATACGATCGAGACGATTAACGAAGCTACGCTGTGCTACGTGCTGGCCGCGAATATTCTGGGGCCCCAGCCCCAGGTGATGCCGCAGCAGAGTGCGGCCACTGCCATGAACTTCCTGCAATTGAAGCAGGCGGGGCTTGATCCGATGGGTAATGCCCTGGTCAACTTAAAGTCCCAATTCCCGTTCAACCAGATGCAGACGCCCGCCGTCAATGCTGCAAGCAGCGATCAGACTGGCGCGTTGTTCGGTATGGTCCGCTCGTTGTCGTTTTGTGTACCGGTAAACCCCCAGTTGCTGTCTTATTGGGATACGGTGGCTGGCCGCCTCTTTAAAATCCGCAACAGTGAGAATATTCAGGGTGTCTTTCAACAGCTACCACTGTTTGATCCGCCGCTGGATCCCGGCATGCTAGTCAAGGCGGCGGCGGCCGGCATCGATATAGGTAGCATTGTCAGCGGGCTTAATCAACCCATCGGACCGGTGCGCTCGCCCCTGCTGATTCAGAAAGCCCTGGAGATTGCGGCCGAAGTGCGTTCCCTGGGAAATGCTCTATTATCCGCCTTTGAAAAGGGCGATGCGGAACAGCTTGCTCTGCTTCGGCAAGGACACGAGATTCAATTGCAGCAGCTGGTTCAGACGTCGCGCTTCTTGCAATGGAAACATGCGCAGGAAACGACCAATGGCCTGCTCAAAACCCGGGACAGCGCGCTGGAACGCTATACCTACTATCTTCGGTTGCTGGGTCAAACTCCGGACAGTAACACGGTACCTCCTACGCTCGGACTTAACCGCACCGAACTGACAGAGGACAATTTCGACGACACCTACAGCGCCCTGATGGGACAATACAACCAACCAGCCGCGCTTCAAGCCTATCCGCCGTTGCAACTCGCACAGGGATCGTCTCCTTCCAATCAGTCGGGGGCATCGGGGTCGGGGCAACTGTACCTCAACACCAACGAGGATGCCGAACTCAATACCCACCTCCCGACCGCCCGAGACACTGGCCTCGCCGCCTCGGTTGTTAATACCGCCGCTGCGGCGCTCACCTTTATTCCCGATGTCGGTGTGGACATACAGTATTGGGGTCTTGGCGGCCACATGATCGTGTTCGGAGGGAGCAAGTTATCCGACGCCACAAAGATCGCCGCGGACGTTTTGCAGATGATATCCGCGTATGAGCAAAATCAGGCGGGAATTGCTTCCCGTACCGCCGGCTATCAGCGCCGCGCGGATGAATGGATGTTGCAGGTAAATCTCGCCGCGCGCGAGCTCATGCAAATCGGTGAACAAGTGATTGCTGCCTTGATCGCCGAACAGATTGCAAATCATGATTACCAAACGACTCAAACCCAGGTGCAGCAGGCGCAAGAAATCCAGACGTTTCTGCAAAACAAGTTTACCAGTGCTGTCTTCTACAGCTGGATGCAGAGCGATATTGCCGCACTCTATTATCAATATTATCGATTCGCGTGCGACATGGCCCGAAAAGCCGAGCAGACCATGAAGCAGGAGCTTATGCGGCCCGAGCTCGACGCAACGCAATTCATTCAGTTTAATTACTGGGACACCGGCCGTCAGGGCCTGCTGTCAGGTGAGGCTCTCTATCTGGATATCAAACGCATGGAGATGGCCTACCACGACAACAACAAGCGGGAACTGGAGTTGACGCGCCACGTCTCCCTGCGCCAGCTTGATCCTTTAGCTTTACTCTCGCTGCGGATTACCGGCTCCTGCACCGTCGCAGTTCCAGAGTGGCTATTCGACCGCGATTGCCCGGGCCATTATATGCGGCGCATCAAGAGCGTGAGCATCTCCGTCCCCTCGGTCGTCGGATCGTTTACCAGTATCAATTGCACGCTGAGCTTGCAGAGCAGCACGCTGCGTGTAGCGCCCGTATTAAACGGTGGCGTGTATGCGCGTGACACGACCCAGGACGATCCCCGCTTCGTCGACTATTTTGGCGGCGCTGAATCGATTGTCAGCAGCGGAGGGACGAGCGACAGCGGCATGTTCGAGACGAATCTGCGAGACGAGCGGTTTCTGCCGTTCGAGGGGGCGGGGGCCGTCAGTACCTGGACGCTCTCCCTTCCCAGTCAACTCAGGACCTTCGACTATACAACGATTTCGGATGTAATTTTGCATATGCGCTACACCGCCCGGCAGGCAGGCGATCCGCTCGGTTCGCAGGCAACGAGCGAACTGATCGCGATGTTTGACACGGCGTCGCAATCAGGCCAGGCGCTTTTGTTCTGCCTGCGTTACGACTTTCCCACCGAGTGGTCGGCCTTCATCAACGGCACCGGCAATCTCCAGGTGACGCTGGAGAAGCAGTACTTCCCCTATATGGTGCAGAGCGCGAAGGATCTGACTATCGACAACCTCACGCTCTATGCGGCTAATGGCAACAAGGTCGCCCCCCCGGTCACGCCCCCGATCGATCTTGGCGCGGTGACGAGCAGCCTCGCCCAGCCGACGGCCAGCGCCACGCTGAGCTTGCCGACGGACTCCGAGGTGCTAGTTCGAGAACAGCAGCAGCAAGTCTTCATGGTGCTGCAGTATCACTTCGGCGCGAACTGAGTTGCGTTCGCGGCGCCGGCGCGGCTATGATGTCCCACCGCCATTGGTGTCCCGATCCTCCCAATGCCGGGCCCGCCGGTGATCACCGTCACCTCGGAAGACAACAGAACCTTCTTCCGCGCTCGAGTTCAAGCCGCGCCCGGGCAGAAGCCGCATCACCCCATCTTCCGAGTCAAGTCGGGGGGCGAACAGAACCGATGTCGTCTTTTCCGGGCGTCTGGAAGCCGGCAATCTTTCGTCCGAGCCGGTCCGTGGCTGCTCGCGGCGGACTATCGGCGAGATGCGCGTAGCACTTCGCTGTTGTCGTCGTAGTAAGACCCAGCAATCGTCAGACGATTTCCAGACTAAGGCCGATGGAAACGAGATGCGACGCATACGTGTGCCGGTTGTCGTGGCGGCGGTAGTTTGTGATGCCAATCTGACGCCCAAAGTGGTCCGATTTCATTCTGGGCCTCCGGAGCCGCCGAAAATGCAATGCCGGCCGTCCATATTTGGTGCGCAGTGTTAAGTCTATCGGACTCCCCCAGATGGTTGCGTCTGCCGAGCTTTTCATGTGGTCTTGTACCGTGGGATGGTGACGCGGTAGCCCGCAGCATGGGTGAGCTCCGGAATGGAAAAGGCCCGCTTCGACAAATCGCAAGCGCTCGCCGTCTTTGTAATCGGCGCGTGTATTGGCTGGCTGAGCGGCCTTTCCGTCTCGCCTGTGATTTCCACCGTTCTGAGCACCCTTGTTGGTGTTGGCAGCAGCTTTGCTGTTGGCGCAAGGATTACCCGAGGCCAGCCCGGCGCTGGCCTATCTATCGATGGTCGCCCGGCGGCCCTGATGATGTTAGGTGTTGCATTGGTCGCCCCGGCAGGGATCATAGTGCGCACGCATGATCTATTCGGTGTCTCTGGGCAGCTGCCAATTGAAGTCGGCGTTCCTCCCGCCGAACCGCAGAAGCGAACAGTGGGCGGCCTATTCGCCGCCCCATCCGACCGTTGCGCAGAGTTGATGGCTCAAGCCGAGTTTCCAAACCCTAAAGCGCTGCCAGACGCCATTCGGGCGCTCGGTCCCGATGGCACCTCTCTGGTAGACCGGGTTCGAGATGTCAGCGACCTGCGGCTTGCGGTGAGGGCGATATGTTTGCGCGAGTGATCGCGCTATTGCTCGCGCTGTCGGCGAGCGGCAGCATTGCGACGGCGGCGACCGACAGTTGTCCGCCACCCAAGCCGCAAGGCGATGCGGCCTATGCTGACATATGCGACAAGGCGTTTCGCCTCACATGCGGCGACACCGTGTCGACGGGCTTCAGCGCTCGGATCGACGGACAGTTCGGTGTCGTCACGGCCCTGCACGGTGTTCTCGCTTGCACGGAACTTACCGCGGCAAACCTGGACCAAAGGCTCCCTCACCTACGGTTGGTCAAGGTCGATGTAGAACGCGATGCGGCGTTTCTCGTGGCCCCCCGTACGATCCGGTCGGCGCTCCGAGTGGCTCAATTCTCCAGCGATGCCGACCTTCGGATCGTTGGATATCCTCAGGCACTGCTTTACCAGCAAAGTCACCGGTTGGAGCCGAACGAGCCGCGTCCGTTGGCCCAGCTCAAGGAACTGCTGCCGCCAGCAGACACTGTCGAGTTTATGCGGCGGGCCAGTCCAGCACCGGACATACAGGTCTTGAGCCTTTCCGGCCCAGTGCAAAGGGGAGACTTGGGTGCGCCGATCCTCACCGAAGAGGGCACGGCCGTAGCGATTGCTGATGGCGGTCTGCCTCGAGGGCGCTGCGGATATCAATTGGGCTATTCCGCTTACAACGGTCAGGTGGAGTAGCGTCGGCGAGGTCAGCGACTCCCTCGCACGCATTGCACACGGTGGACCGGGCCCGCTCTTTGATGTCGTGCCACGCCAGACGGCGCTGCCGCCGCTGTTTATTGTGGATGCACTGGAGAGGCCGGGGCGAATTTATAAGCTCGAAAACGGTAACCTCTCGGAATTCTATGTCCGCCCGAATTGAAGCACTACTTACTCTGGAAATCGAACGCTCTATTCCGTGGCCGTCAGTTCAGAGGGCATCATCTACTTCGCGGATGCCAATGGTGACTACGTGTTTCGGCTTGACAATGATCGAGTTGAGAGACCCGTCTACAAACACACCACATATGTGCGAGATCTAGGATTTGATCCACTTGACGGTCTTTATTTCAGCGAAGCTAGCGGCGCGGGTGGCGACGGCATGATTTTCCGCCTGGAGAGCGGCCGGGCCCTCCCGTTCTACGCTGTGCATCTCGCCGAGGTTGATGGTTTCTGGGCCGGGACGTTCACCTTCGATAAGAACGGAAGTCTTTGGTTGAGCACTGGGAATAAAGTACCTGCCAGTCTTTATAAGGTGGTGGAAGGCCACCCGCGCAGAATGTTCACATCCTCGGGATCGATCATGGGCTTGCGATTCACATCTGATGGAGATCTTCTCTTCGCCGACCACGGGCAGACCATTCAGCGTCTTCAGCTTCCGGGCTTTATCGCAAGCGTTGCCTATTCGAACGACCTGTTCCGCTGGGCGTCGGATGTCGACTTGGTCCGCTCCGGGCCATAGCCTAGCCCTGGGCTTTCTATGTCGGCGAATACCACGTCGACGCCGATGATTGCAACGACCTTGGCGAATTACGGCCGGCTTGACATCCTGGTGAACAATGCCGGGATTTTAGGTAGCTCGGTTGGCGATGTCGGTCAAATCCCGACAGGGCGAAATTGCCTTAGGGCTGGTAGCGGTCGGTTCCGATCAGTCACTCGTCGTCTTGGTCTCCCAAAACCGCGCCCGGCCGAGGTTGTGAACCTCAAGCGACGCGCAGGACCGCCTTGCCGGTGAACTCGCGATCGATCAGCCGACGGGCGACCGTGCCGATCTCGCTCCATGGCGCCTCGACCACAATTTGCGGCCGCAACTTCTTTGCTGCGATCAGATCCCCGAGCAGTGCCAAGCCGATGCCGGCCCGCTCGACACTCATCAATTCGTGAAACAGGGTGAGCCCGTAGAGCTGCGACCCGCCGGTCGCGAAAAAATCACGGCTTTCGAAGGTCGCCTGAGCAGCGTCGGATACCCCGAATGTCACGCAAGTGCCGCCCGGCTGCAGCATGCCGAGCGCCGCGGCAAGGGCGGAGCCGCCAAGCGAGTCCAAGATCAGCCAGAACGGCCCATGGGGCTTGGCGGCAATGAGTTCGCGACCAAGCACGACTCGCTCGCCGCACCATTCTGCAACAGCGGCGCGATATTCCTCGCGGCGCACATGGCCCCAGACTTGGGCGCCGGCCGCCACGGCGAGCTGACAGGCAAGATGCCCGACCCCACCCGAGGCGCCGTCGACCAGCACCTTGCGCCCGAGCAACAGCCCACCTTGGCGCAGCGCGTGCAGTGCGGTGAGGCCCGCTACCGGCAACGTCGCCCCTTCGGCATCCCCCACCGCATCGGGCAATGCGGCGACCGCATGGGTGCGGCAATTGACCCGCTCGGCCCAAGCACCCGATGGCAGAATGCCAACCACCCGCGTCCCGGGTTTGGGTCCGCTCCCATCGGCCGCCGCGGTCTCGGTCACACCGACAAAATCCCAGCCGGGCCGCCACCCCGACTCGGCCTGCTGCACGGCGCGCCGCGTCTCACCGCGGTTGAGCGAGATTGCGGTCACTCGTACCACCGCCTCGTCGCGATCGGGATCGCGCAATTCAACCGGCTTGATGGCAAGCCTCCCTGGCGCGGCGGGATCAACGACAACAGCACGAACCTGTCGAGGCATACGCATTCTCCCTGTAAACCAGGATATATTAGGTGCTCGCCTCCAACGAGTTGCCAACATCTGGGAGAGACGTTAGCGGCCACAATATCTCCGCGAATTCGACCCTGGTATTGCTGGATCGCCCAGGAGCCGGCAGCATCTCCCGTTTTAGGCGACACCGATGCGGGTGAGGACTTAGCAGCCGGCGCGGACCACCTCGATCAGCATGCCCAGTTTCGCTCCCACTCAGGACAGCGCAATCCTGGTCCACAACAGCCGCGCCTCATGCTGCGGATCGTTCTGCACTCGCCACTCGGTATCGATCATCATTGTCGCCCGATCGGCCGCCGTATAGGCGGGCCAGTGCGGGATCGCCTTGTTATCGGGCGTTCCGGAGCGGGCGAAGGTAGCCCAGGTCGCCGACTCCGCTGTAGCGATCGCCGCAGCGGCCGGGGAGCGGCCGGTTGTCCCAACCTCATCGAGCGTGTCGAAGACAAACGGCACATCGAGCGCGTGCGGCGCCATGAGCTTTGCCGTCCAAAACCGGGTCCGCCAGTCGAACGAGTACATGTTGACGGGGGCTTTGCCTCTCGCCGCCTTACGCTCGGCAAGCAACACCGAGCGCACCCAGAAATTCGAATCGGTCGTGATCTCGATCAACAGCTCGGCCGGGTTCATACCGGGATGCATTTGTCGGTAAAGCGCCAGCACGGCGTCGGTGTTCCCGGCCGCGACTTTCGCGACGCGCGTCTTCAGCTCGTCCTCGTTGAGGGTTCGGTTCCACACCGCATCGTCGGGGGCAAGGAAGAGCGCGTTCTCGTCCCTGGTGCCGCCGACCATAACCGGCACGTCCTCCGACAAATTCGTCGCCGTCGGATCGAACGGGTGATGGTGGGTCAACCCGACCCCCGGTATGGCGGTGACGGTCGAGATCAAGACCGGCTCCCGGCATATCATCAGCTATCTGCTGTCGCCGCTTTTGCGATACGGCCACGAAAGCCTGCGCGAGCGATGACAAAGTGTAATTGAATCCTTCGGCAGCGGGGTTAAGTTCCCTCTTTAGCTTGCCGGAATCCGTCGGCGAGATGGGCATACCGCTTTGTCGTTGTTGCGGTGGTGTGCCCTAGCAGTCGTCCGACGATTTCCAGACTGAGGCCGCTGGAAACGAGATGCGACGCATACGTGTGCCGATTGTCGCGGCGGCGATAGTCGGTGATTTCAGCCTGGCGCAGAACGGCGGGCCAGAATTTTTTGATTTCACGTAAGGACTGACCAGGCTTGTTGCCAGGGAATAGGAAGCGAGAGTTTGTATCGCTCGCCTCGATGATCGACACCACCAGCGCCAACGCTTGGGCGCTGAGCGGTAGATGCTCAGTTCGCTTCTGCTTGGTCTGATGCGAGGGCTTGGTCCAGATCCCATGGTGTAACTCGAAGTCTTCTTTGCGTGAAGTCAGAACCTCCCCAAGCCTGGCGCCAGTCAACAGTTGGAGACGCACAGCATTAGCTGCTCTCATGTTTGAATGTTCGTCGAGCGCGGCACAGAGCCGGCGAAGCTCCTCATCCGACAGCCATCGCTCGCGCTTCTGCTCCTCGTAGCGCTCGATGCCCTTGGCCGGGTTGTCTGACCGCCACTTCCACTCGACGGCAAGGTTGAACATCTTGGACAGTAGCGACAGAACGCGATTTGCCGGGTAGGGCCGGTCCTTCATCCCAACTTGGATCGTCTCAAAGTCGCGGCGGCCTATCGCGTCCACCTTCTTCGCCCCGAGCTTCGGCAGGATGACATTGTCGAGCATCGCCCGATCGTCGCGGACGCTTTTCGGGCGCTTCTTCGGAACAGCATGCCTTTCCAGGTAATCGGCCGCCAGATCCGCAACCGAGGGAGCCCTCCGTACAGCTTTGCGGATTTCGACCGGATCGTTGCCGCGCATCGCATCCGCGAGCATCGCGCGTGCTTGTTTCTTCGCCTGATCGAAGGTCAACAGCGGACCATGCTGCCCGATCGTCAGGCGCTTCGATGCGCCGGTATTCCGATTACGATACTGGATGATGTAGCTGCGGACCCCGCTGGGCTTCACCCTGATCCCAAATCCGGGGAGGGTGTCGTCCCACACGACCACGTCCCGATCGACGGCCTTGATCCGCTCAACAACTGTCTTGCTCAGCTTCTCAGCGATCATCGTTTTGCTCCGGGCACGCACTCGCGGCGTCGGGTAAGCACCAGGTAAGCACGGGTAAGCGAAAATGCGCGAAACCCAGCTTACCCGGACTAGGCGTCGTTGTCCAGAGATACTAGTGTTTACAAGATGTTATCGAAATCCTAAGTAGAAGAGCGAGCTAATGCGAAAGCAAGCAACGCCGACTTTTAATCAGTCGGCCGCAAGCGTGTTACTTCCGCATTTTTGATTGTTAGCACACGGTTAGTGTGAAATCGAGTTGGGATCGGGCTCCTATTCACTCTTGAACGTTTTTCAATTTCCGCTGACACTTCCCAGCCGTCCCGCGCTCCGAACCGTGGAGACGTAGTCGAAGATCCGCTCAGGGATGGGATAGCGGAGCGGACGGAGGGCGGCCCGAGTGCCAAGGGCAGGAAGCCACCCTCTTGGGCCGATCCGGTCGCGCCAACGAGGCACGGAGGGGCATCAGCACGGGCCCGGGCGCCCGGGTGACGCCGGCCCAATGGCTCACTAGCGCCGTAACCTGCCGTTCGCGGCACCGAGATCGAACGATGGAACCGTGAGATTCCACTCCAGGGGCGGCTACAGTCGGCCGATCCGGTGGGTCGAACATGAAACGGACCCTTCGCACCCAACTTCACGGTCCTCGATGAGGTTCACCCCAGCATGCGAAATTTGTCATCTGTTGCCCGAAATGTTGCCCGACGGAATTTCAGAACCTGTAATTGCTCTGAAGTGGCGCTCTAAACCATTGGAGTTTTTGGTGAGCCCGTCGGGATTTCGAACCCGAGACCTACTGATTAAAAGTCAGTTGCTCTACCGGCTGAGCTACAGGCTCGCTGTCGCGGGCGCACCATAGGAGGTGCCGGAAAGCCGGTCAATCCGTCGTCTCCCGGCATGTCGTGTCGGCGCGCGGATGTGCAGCGTCTCCGGCTGGGCAGACCGGTTTTGGTTGGGCTGCCGCAGCGTCCGTCACGTCGATCCTGTCGCCGGGCGTCCCTACCGTTTTGGCGGGTGGGCGCGCACGAATTCCTCGTTGACGTCGGCACCCCAGCCGGGGCCGGTCGGCAATAGCAGGTCGCCGTTCTCGATGACCGGCGGGTGGGTGACGATGTCGTCCTTCCAGGTGACGTCGTCGATGTCGATCTCCATGACTTTGAAGTTCGGCGCCACGGCGCACATATGCGCGCTGATCAGCGAGCCCAAATGGCCGTTGAAATTATGTGGTGCCACATTGACCTCGTAGGCGTCGGCCATCGCCGCGATCTTCAAGGATTCGAGAATGCCGTTCCAAGCCACGTCGATGATCGCGTAGTCGACCGACTGGTTCTCGAAATAGGGCCGGAACTGACGTCTGCCATACAATGACTCGCAGGAGGAAATCGGGGTGCGGGCCGAGCGCCGGATCAATGCCAGGCCGGCCGGGTCGTAGAGGTCGATCTCGAGCCACACCAGGTCGAGCGGCTCCAAGGCCCGCGCCAATTTGACATAGCCGTCGATCTTGTAATTGAAGTTGGTGTCGAGATGGAGCCCGACATCGGGGCCGGCGCCGCGGCGAAACGCCTCCAGCTGCGCTACTGCGGCATCGACGATGCGGCGGTCGACGTTGAGCTCGGGAAAGCCCGGCGGGTTGCCGGTGCCGGGGCCGTACATATACGGCTTGTCGCGGTCAAAGCGGATCAGGTTGGTCTTGAGCCCCTTGAAGCCCTTGCGCCTGACCTCTTCGCCGAGTGCGACGATGTCGTCGAGCGAGCGCACCGGGTCCACCCCGGCCCATTCGCGGATCTTGTCGGCATGACGCGCGCGATAGGTGCCGCAATGCGACCAATAGAGCTGTAATCGGTCGCGCACCGGTCCGCCCAGCATTTCGTAAACCGGCACGCCCAATGCCTTGGCCTTGATGTCCACGAGCGCGTTCTCGATCGCCGCGATCGCCATCTGGTTGACGCCGCCGGCAGCTTGCCGGGTCGCGGCGTAGAGATGGGCGCTGTGACGCTCGACCGGCCGCGGGTCCTGCCCGATCAAGAAGCGCTCGGCGAGCTTCAAGATGACTCCGGTCAGCCCTTGCGCGCCATAGCCCTCCATATACTCCGACCAGCCGACGATGCCCTGATCGGTGGTGATCTTCAGAAACGAGTTGACCCGCCAGCCGGCGTCGCAATGCAAATCTTCGACCTTGACGATCTTCATCGGCATATCCTCCTGGTCCGCGACATCGCATTCCGTAGGTGTCGCCGATGATCATGCGCCGAGAGCCGACCCCGCTCAACCGCGACCGGATCGACTGTCATTGCGAAGCGTCGCCCGCGAACAGCTCCGGCTGCCGGCTAGCGCTGGCGCGGCTCACGGCTCACGGCTGCGCCGGCAGACGCACGCCGCCGGGACCGATCAGACCGGGATAAGGCGCCTTGAAGCGCCAGAATGTCCCGCTCGTCGCCCCCTCGAAATAGACGTATTGGTTATTGGGGCCGCCGAACGCGAAGTTGGTTGTCGCGCCGTCGCCGTTCGGGATCGGCACAAATCCGATAATCAGCCCGCGCGGATTGATTTCGATGACGCCGCCCATTGGGGGCACGCCGGCCCACAGATTGCCCTTGACGTCGTAATGGATGCCGTCGGGACCGCCGTTGCCGGGGATATAGGTCCCCGCCTTGACCCCGGCAAAGGTCAGATGCAGCGGATCCCGCGGGCATTGCGGGCAGCCCATATTGGGGCCGATCTCAAACCCGGCATACCACATGCGGCCGGCCCTGAAGTCGCCGACGGCCAAGGTGTTGTCATCGGGCGAGACGGCAATCCCGTTGGGAAACATGCTGCTGTCCATCACTTTGCGCAAAACGCCGTCGCGCGAATACTGGTAGACGGCGCCCGCGCGATCAGTCTCGTTCGGCCCGGGACCGGTCCCCCACGGATCGGTAAAGAACAGATTTCCTTCGGCGTCGAAATCGAGATCGTTGGGGCCTTTGAACAACTGGTTGCGATAGGTATAGACCAAAGTCGTCAGCTGTTTTGTCTGCGGATCGTAGACCAGGATGCCGCGGTGCCGCGAGGTCAAATAGAGCTTGCCGTCGTGCCAGCGGCTTCCCTGCGGCTCGCAGGTCTGACCCAGCTCAGGCGGCGGGTTGCAATTGACCACCGGGACCAATTTGCCGTCGGGCGTCAGGTATGAGATCCACCCCGAGCCGATCGCCACGAACCACAGATTGCCCTGGGCATCGAACGCGCCGCCTTCCAGGAACTTGCCTTGCGGCGTGCCGCTGACATCGGCGAATTTTTCGACCGGGCCAACCCCTGCCGGCAACGGCGGCAATCCCCACGGCTGCACCGGGGCAGCGGGAGACGTCGGCGCCTGAGCCTGAGCCACCCCTCCCGGCCCTGCGGCCGCACAGACGATCCCGAACAACAGGGTCCGCAGGCCCTCGATCAACCAACGGCGTACGCCCATGATGTTTCTTCCTCCACGCCAGTTCTTTTCGCGAGCCGCCCCAATGGCCGAGCAGCTTCTGGTGACCAACGCGATCGTAGAACGACGCGTGACCGGCTGTCAGCCGTAGCAGCAGGCATTCGGCGGATTGCCGCGACCATTTTTTTCGGTCCCGCCATGGCGGGGTTTGTGCGATCAGGCCGTCCGGTTTAGCGGATCTGATTGCAAGGAGTCTCTTGATCGTCATCACCGGGCTCGTCCCGGTGATCCACGCCTTTTTCAGCGGCGAGCCGGGCAGGCGGATGCCCTCGGATTAAAGTCCGTGGGTTGAAGGCCACGGAACAAGTCCGGCCATGACAGCCAGAGATAGCAACCAAAGCAGTCATCCCGGCGCAAGCCGGGACCCACTTCGGCAATGGATACCGGCCTTTGCCGGTATGATAAGAGAAGCGCGGCGCGCTCGATCGGGCATCATCCCCACCTGTGATATCCACTATTGGCAGGATCGCGCTGGTGCTTAGACGCATTCAGATGCTGCCCTCTCACCCAAATCGTCTTGCCCGGCCTTGTGCCGGGCATCCACGAATACCGGCAAGACCTGTGCCGCGTCTCGTGGATGGCCGGGCCAAGCCCGGCCAAGACGGTTGAGTGAATCGTCAGTCTGCGTCTGAGCGCTAACCCATCACGAAATCCGCCTGATCCGGTTTCCTGCGGCCGCTACCGTTGTGCCGCCGCGCGCTCGAGGTTGAGCGCCAATAGCCGCGCCAGCGCTTCCGCCTCGCACAGATCGGCGGGCCAGCCATAGGCGCCGGCAGCGCCTCGGCCGATGCCGCTGATGGCCAAGGTCGCAAATCCGAGGCCGTCATATCTGAAGTCATATTCGAGCCTGTGCTTGCCGAGTTGTTGACGAGGAGCCCGTGCCCCGATCCGGGGAAAGACTACGCGGTCCTTTGCCAGCTTACTTTATAAACGCAGGCCCCGATCATCTGGGCGTTCAGTACGTGGGTTTGGGCGTCGAACTGCCCGTCAAAATCTTCGTCGATCGGCGCCGGGTTGATCTGCCCAGTCACCGTTGCGCCATAGCCGCTGTGCATCCTCAATTGACCTTGCGGCGTTACATATCCTGAGAATGTGACGCCGAGCGCTTCGAATTGCGCGAGGCCATTGGTGACAGTCAACGTCGGTGGCTGGTCGAAATTTTGGCATTTTAACGTAGCGCTTGCTCCTGTAGTCGCCAGAGTGTTTCCCTTACTGCGGTTATTTGTAGAAATGCCGGTGTATGTCCCGTCGAAGGCGTTCGTTGTATTATTGGCTGACCCTGCCATGTGGCTCATCCCAGGCGTCGCCCCCAACCATGTATCAGAATAGGCACACGCGGACAGCGCAAAGACAGAAAACCCGATCACCACGGATTGCTTTATTGGATGCATTCAATCCTCCCTTTATGCATTAGGCGACGACCCGCTGGCGAACCCGCCGGGTCCTGCACACCTTAGCTTTGCGGATGAGATCGCCCAAGGGATATGATCGCCCTCTATAGAAGCCTCTTAACCGACATTCCCGGATTCTCGGTGGGTTTTGAGCCGCGATACCCGATATCCACATATGAAGGCTACCCTCTCGCGACGGGTCCTTCAGATTTACGACTCTGGCTATCACCGCGCCGCTCAAGAAAATCACATTCGACACGCGGACGGCAGCGCCGCTTATTGTAACTAATGGAAGCAGCCGATCTTCCACGCCAGCCACGATCCGTTAGGAACAGGTACGATAGAATCCGTGTTGATTTGCAAACCGGTCAATCCTGCTTTCAAGAGCACTCTCAATTCGAAGGTTTCGACAAAATCCTCATCCGGAGAAAACGCGGCGAGCGCGCTCGCCCAATTTCCGCTGCTGTATATGCTGTGCAAAGTGCCTGGCAGCCCCGGCACGTGGGACCCGGAGTAAGTCGAAGTGTCGCCAAAGAAGACAAATCGGTGGCCGCCGGAGTTTGGCACATTCACTGGGCTCGTTCCCCAATTCCCCCCGGGTAGAAGATGCCACCACAGAAGGTATTGGCGAAGGAGCCGCCAGCATTAGAAACGAAGCTGTCAAACCAGTAGACATGCCCAAACTCATGCGCCAACACCGCGAGCACACTCATCGTGGGATTCGCCGCGAATGAGTTCGGAGTCACCGTAACCGAAAACGAGCCATAAGGCGAGTTTGGGGCAGGTACGTGTGCGACAGCGTCAAGAAAGGCCTTATAAAACAAAGAGAATGGTGGCGAGCACACATGCGAGGGCTGGCACTGCCAGTGGTAGGTCGGAGTTAGCCGATTGTTGTTGTTCCACAGAGCGAGCGATAACCCGATATACCTCTTTGTGAGAGGATTCGGCGGATATGTTCGAAGTCCCCACGAATATCCGGCAATCAGCGCGCCACCGAGGTTGCACGTGTTTGGGTCGTAGGGGTTGCCCGAACCCGGGTCCTGGCAGCCGGTGGGATCGATAAATATGCCATCCAGGCCGCAGAGCGCGCTTTGAAAGCTGGGGCCAGCGGCTGCAAAAGCCGCCGCTAAATCCATCTGAACGTCGTTGTTGACAGGTCGCGTCTGAGCTATCGGGGTCGCGTTGGTTGCCGGCGCATAAGGCGTCGTCACAAAAGGCACAGAATTGAGATTGCCGGCCGTGCAAACCTGGGCGGGTGCAGGTCGCGCACAGGCAAACAGGGCTGGTCCGGCAATGGCGGCAGCGCGTATCAGCATCGAAACCTTCATCAACGTTCTCCCCGAGTGCGGTTGCGGCGGAGCTGCCGGCTGATTGTTTAAGCTTCGATTCGCCTCGCCGACCGGGTCCCTGGAGGCCCAAGCGTAGTTCCCCATACGGTAGATCCCATCACCCGTCGGAAGAGCGCTTCTTAACCTGAGATTCCTCGGATTCCCGGTAGTTGTAAGGCCACGATCGGCCCTTCGGGCGGCTTGAGCAACAATAAATCGCGCATTGCGTCCGTAGCACCATCGAACCGGCCCATCTGGCTGGCCGAGGCGAATTTCAGATTTTCCTGCCCAAGGTGCTCTCGATCAGGTCGAATTGGATTTTCGCAGCGGAGGTGGATCGCACGAATGCGATCATCTCTCGCCACGGGTCGAGGACGCGATCGAGCCCGCTGATGAAGGCGACCACGATCCCGATTTCGGTTTTTCCGTTGAGCACCATGATCCCACCGGCAAACAGCAGGACAAAGACAGCCAAGGATTGCAGCCCGCTGACTAGAAATTTCAATCCGAATTTCAGCTTAAATACGTGCAGACGGGCAAGATAGATCGTTTCGAATGCTCTGCCGATCTCGCTACCGAGAGAACTGACGGATGCTCCGCGGCCCCGCTCGGCGTCAACCATCAAGTCACCGGCGTGCAGCAATGTGCGCGACCGCTCCCTAACGTAAAAATTTATGCGGCGCTGGATCATCGGGACGAGCAAGACTTGCGGAACGGAGATGAGCAAGACAACCACCCCGAGACGAGGCTCGGTATACAGCATATAACTCAACACGCTAAGCAGAGTACCCACCTGTACTATCGGGGTCGAAATGCAGTCCCCGACGAATTTCCCGACCGCCTCCGCCTGGCTCGAAATCGTCGTAACTAATGCCCCTGATTTGGCCTTTCTGGTTTCGCCCGCCGCTTCATCTGGATTGATAGACGACGCGGAGAGAACGTCCTCACGCAGGGAACGAATTGTGGATTCTCCAAGGCCGGCGCTTTTGATATTCACGAAATATTTGAGGCTGCCGATGGTTAGTGCCGCGATCAGATACGCGCCGCACAGCCATCCCAACCTCTCGGCTTTCTCATGGCCGGCGAGGGTATTTATAATATGACGCTGTAATTCGAGGGGCGCTGTCGCAAGCACAGCGGCAATGATCGCTAAGATGATCAGGACAATCTGTTGCGACGCCGATGCCCGCCAGACGAACTTGTATAATTCGCGCACGACGGCCTCCCTAAGGATCTTATGTTTCTTTCGCGCCTCGTGAATTGTTGACCCACGCGCAAGCAAGAAAGATCGCCACGACGGTATGTAGGACAACCGCGGGCCAGAGCAGGGGCCCCACAAAACCAGTGCCGATCCCCAGATAAACGAGATAGAGCGCAACCAGCACGCTAAAGACCAGCAGCGCTCGAAGCGACGAAGCGGCTGCGCCTTCGATCCCTCTGCGAGGCCAGCAGGCCAACACCAAAGCGAGGAGGGCGAATCCGGCGAGCCGGCCGACGATCTGCCCGGGTTCGGAGAGCTCGACCCCCAGGAGCAACCGAGCGAACAGGGATGGGAAACTGACCAAGACGAGCCCGGTCCCCGCTTCGATTGCGGCTGCGAGCGCTATCGATATCGTTACGTACCGGTTCACGTCAGTTTGCGGCCGGCGTCGAGCACTGGTTGAGAGGCGGGACCTTTCCGTTGAGCTGGGCGGCCAGAGCAGCAGCCGTGCCTACCGGGGCGCCGACATAGATTGTCGAACCCGTTTTGCCATTCGCGGTGGCGCCTTTGCAATATTTAAAGAAGGAATTGTCGCATGGGTAAGGCCCGAGGATCTGATAGCTGTTGGGCCTGGAGCCAGTGGCCTTCGTGATTGGGCAGGAACAGATGATCTGTCCTTTCGGCACCGGTTTGTCGAAGCCCGGGAACGTCGTCTCCCCGGTGCTTCTGAAGCACAGTCCGCCGTCGCACTGAGCGTACGCGCCGCCCTCCTCGCCCTGGCAGGTATAGACCGCGCCGCCTCCCTGCGGAGAGGCGATCGACTCAGGCAGGCTGTAGGTGCTGACCATGTATTTGTTGGCTGCGCCCGCGGCGTTGATCGAACAGACGTCCTCATCCTTGCCCATCGGAAACGGCAGGCTGATGCTGTCGCCGTGCTTCACGTCGCACTGGCAGTAAGCGACGCCGTCGAACACATTGCAGCGCGCCGCGGCGCAAAGCGCGTAAGTCTGATCCTTGCAGACCTTGAATTGCGCGCCGGCCATCGCGTCGAGGAGCTTATCGAGGCAACCTTTGGAAAGCTGGCCCATCTTGTTCTGTACACAGCTCTTGATGCGTCCGACATCGGGCAGCACGTCCGAGCAGAGACTCCAGACGTCGCCAGCGCATGCTCGGACGACCCCCAAATCCTCGCTGAAGCCCTCCTGCGCCATCGAGGGGGCGCCCGCATCACATGCCCGCTATCAACATGAGCGCAACGGTCAACCCTGCGCCGGTCAGCCGCGTTCTCGCGGAACAAAGTCTTGACCACATAGCCATCGCTCCCTCTGTTCCCCTGGTCGAACGCGACGTTGGTACGCGGGCTGCGCTTGCCAACAGACGCTGTCTCGTCGCGGATGACGCAGCGAAAGCCGATGTGACAGGTGCGGGTCTCGATCGCCTGCGGGTAACGCCGCCGGCCGGTAGCGGAGTTGCTTGCATCGGACGACGCCCTAAATCCCGCGATCACGACATCAGAAGCGCATCGTCAAGCCCAGCAGCGGCCCCTTCAGGTGCAGGTTGTAGCCGAGAGGCTTGCCGCTCGCCTGGTAATTGACGTTGAGGCTGCGGTAGCCGACGCGAAACGAGAGCGATGGGCTCCAGACATAGTCGAGCATGCCGGAGATCTGCCAGTCGGAATGCGCGGCGATCCCGAAACCGCCGACATCGCCATAGGCGGTCAGCCCAAACCCGTGGCCGAAATCGACATGATAGCGGGCGGCGATCAGCGGATCGGCCCAGCTTCCCAACTTGCTGACGCTCTGACCGTTGGCAGCGGCCCCCTGCCGACAAGGTCGTGTCGGCCGACGCGCCCCACCAGCGAAAGCCGAGACCACCGTCGATCGTCTGCCCCGGCCGCTCGAAGAGGCGATACAAAAAATCGCCGGTCGCGACGTTCAGCACGACCGCACTGCTGCCGCCCGAGAAGAAGCTATTGCGGGGTCGTGATCGGGACGCCCAGCGGGATGTGCAGCCCGTCGGCGAGGATGCCAAACGGCCCGTAGCGCAATTCGGCGCCACCCATAAACGGCATATAATTGATGTCGCTGATGATCTCGCCGGCGCCGGCGCTGATATTGACTTGCGGCGCGCGCGCGAGCGGCGTCGTGATCGCCATGTTGAGGCCCGCCAGCCAAAAATAGGGGTAAGCGATCAGCTGCAACCCGCTGAGGAACGATGGCGGGGGCGGCGCCTGCGCCGGGGCGAGCGGCGGTGGCTCGGCCGTGGCCGGCGAAGACGGCGGCGGGACCGCCGGTCCGCTCGATGCCGGATATTGCTGGGCCCATGCCGGACTTGCCGCCGTCCCGATCGCCGCAAATAAAACCGCAAGCACCGTCAGGATGAAATTTCGGGTACGCCGCATTCTATTCCTCCGTTAACGGACGACAGGATCAGGGTCTCCACGACCGTCAGGGAGGATATGGATAAGGATAGGGATAGGGCGGCGGGTAATAGCCCGGATACCCGTAAGGCGGCGGCGCCGCGGCGCCGTACCAATACGCGCGTCGCGCCGTGCGCCGGGCGACCCCGGCAAACGACAACGGCGTCATTGGCATGCCGATAATGTCGACAAAAACAGAGGCCGGGCCGTCGGCGCCGGCAAGATCGCCTTCGAGCACGCGGACGTTGAAAGTCAATCGGTCGCCATCGAGATGCGGACCGCGCAGCTCGACGACGGCGTCGCGAACCGACGCGCCGTCCTTGCTCAGCACCGACACCGTGGCGTTTGGTGGGTGCTTGGCAAAGCTGCCGAGGGTCCATTCCTCCAGCAGATGCCGGGTCAGCAGATGACCGGCCGATCTGACCGGCCGGTCGGCAAAAACGATCGAGTTGGGACTGACCCCGGCCAGTGTCAGCATCTGGCCTTGCAGGCTGGCGCCACGCGCATTCATGACGATCAGCGAGGGCACCATGTCGACTTTGACCGACGCCTTCCCCGGCGGCGGCGTGGAGCTCGCGGGCGCCGTCGGCGCTTGCGCGCTTGCCAACACCGGTATGCAGAGCAACGCGGCAACTGCAAGCAGCCGCCAAGCGTAGTGATTAGGTGGTATCATGGTTTCCCGAATATTGCAGGTGTTCTGGTTGCCAAAGAGAGTTATCAGTGACCGGTCGACTTCAGATATGCCCCCTGGTCCTCGATGCGCTGCATGCAGATCGCATAGCACGCGCCGATGTCTCCCGGGTTTTGTGCCCTGCAGACCGCACATTTCTGCCCGGCGATCTCGGACTGCCCGGCCGCGGTGTTGGGATTGGGCGCGCTGCATCCGGAGAGGAACATTCCCAAGGCGATCAAGCCCCCACGTACCGCGAAATTCCCCAGCAAGTGCAAGTCAAATTGGTTTCTCATGCTCGTCCTCGACGTCAAATGATGAATGCCGGTTCGCCGCACGGTTTCGCCGGAGATTGCGTCACGACGCTCGGAATCACAACTCAGCTCAGGATGGATCCCGTGCAAACCTCCGCTCTCTGCCGATTCGACCCTTCGCTTGCGTGGCCCAGGAATGGCTCTTCAGGGTCGACTTGAGCCGAACATCGAGCGTATCCGGTGTGCGTCCCCAAGGTCGCCGGTCGGGATCACCGCCGTGAACCGCGGAGTTCTGGTGGCAAGCGGTCACTCATTTGGCCGGTTTGAATGGCTCCTGAACGATGTGGTGCACAGCCGAACGATGGAATTGCGGGCGGGATCGGAATATCCTCCGCTGTCCTCTACTTGGCTCGGTCGTGGCGGTCTTCCTTACCCGCGCGTGGGTCAACAGCGGCGGAGAAATATAAGACGCTCAGATCACCCGATGCCCTGACCGGGAAGCGGAACCCACCGCCGGTGACAAAGCACGACGCGACAGGAGATCATCGTGGTAACCGAGACCAACGCGAAAGCGACGCTGCCCCAACGCGCCACTCACGAGCTCAAGGAGTTCGCGATCCTTGCCGTCTACCTCTACATCACTATCGGCGCAGTGATCATGATGAAGACCGCCGTGCTGCATACAGAGGGCATCGATTTCGCCCCCTGGGGCATCGCCATCGTCAAAGCCATGCTGCTGGCCAAATTCATGCTGGTCGGCCGTGCAATGAAGATCGGCGAGCGCGGCACCACTAGCCCGCTTATCTGGCCGACGCTGCATAGGGCGTGCGCCTTCCTGGTGCTGCTGATAATCTTGACCATCATCGAGGAAGCCGTCGTCGGCCTGTTCCACCACCGGTCGATTGCTGCTTCGCTTGGCGAACTCTTTGGCCCCCGGCTGGAGGAAACCCTCGCCGGCTATCTCATTATGCTGCTCGTGCTCATCCCCTATTTCGCTTTCCGCGTCCTCGGCGAGGCGCTCGGCGAAGGCAGGCTGACGAGGATGTTCTTTGTCGAGCGCGAGCCGATGGCGCCGAGGTAAGGGAAGACTGGGCTCCACCCCAGTCCCTACTGCCGTGCCATCGCGATGCGGATGGCATCCTCCGGCGAGACGAGGTGATCGGAGCTGTCGGCCGCATCGCCGATGGCGAGCTGTACCCCTTTGACCGTCCCGTTAAAAGCATTGCCGCGCGAGCCGTAGTCCTGGGACACGGGGGCGCCGCTGTCCTCGCCGACATCGCAGCCGTCGTCGGCGGAGAAGACAAACGCCTGCGTCATCGGGATGGCGCCTTCGCCGACTTTCTCGCCGTCGACATACAGTGTCACCTGGCCGCCCTTGCCGAGACCTCCGCCGGAATAGGCAAACTCCATGCGCACCTGGTGCTCGCCCACCGGCAGAGCCCGTGTAGCTTCAACGTAGTAGTAGTTCACTCCCGCCACATTGTAGCAGTATTTGAGCTTGCCGGTTTTCGCGTAGAGGCTCCAGCCGCCGATGTTCGCACCCTGGGAGATGATTACACCCTCGGCGCCCGTCTCAGGGACCTCGATCTCGGCGGTGACGGAGTGGGATTTGTTTTTGATGTTCAGGACGCAGTTCTCCGACAGGCGTCCCATCCCGCCGAACAGCAGCTGAGTGTTCCCCTTGATCAGCACCGGTCGACCGGCAGTGTCCGGATTGAACTTCTCGATTGTTCGGTCGTCGATCGGCAACACGTTGTAGCGGGTCGCCTCGATCAGCCACAGTCGCTGCAGCTCGTGCAGTTTCTCCGGCATCTGCTTGGCGAGGTCATTGGCCTGGCTCCAGTCCTTGCTGGTGTCGTAGAGCTCCCAGACGTCGTCGTCGAGCGCTACGGTCTTGCGACCCACGAGCACCCATGGTGTCCCGTGCTTTGTCACCGCGGTCCAACCCTTGTGGTAGAGGCCGCGGTTGCCGAACATCTCGAAATACTGCGTCTCCCGCCGTTCCGCAGCGCTGGCGTCGTCGAACGAGTAGAGCATGCTGACACCTTCGATCGGCCGCTGTTGTACGCCGTTGACCGAGACCGGCTCGGGCAACCCCGCCGCCTCGAGGATCGTGGGTGCCAAGTCGATGACATGATGGAACTGCGAGCGGATTTCGCCTTTGGACTTGATGCCGTTGGGCCAGTGCACGATCGTGCCATTGCGGGTTCCGCCCCAGTGCGAGGCAACCTGCTTGGTCCACTGGTACGGGGTGCTCATCGCATGCGCCCAGCCGACGGCGTAGTGGTTGTACGATTCCGGTCCGCCGAGCTTGTCGTACCGCGCCATCAGGAATTCCGGAGTCTCCAAGGCCGCCAGGCCGTTGAAGTTGGCCATTTCGTTGTAGGCACCGTTCAGCGTGCCCTCGGCCGAGGCGCCGTTGTCGCCGATGATGTAATAGACGAGCGTGTCATCGAGGATGTTGAGCTTCTTGAGGCCATCGAGCAGACGGCCGACGTGATGGTCGGTGTACTCCAGGAAGCCCGCATAGACCTCCATCTGGCGGCGCAGGATGGGCTTCAGCGCCTCCGGCATGTCGTCCCATGCCGGGATCTCGTTATGGCGCGCTGTGAGCTGACAGTCCGCCGGGATGACCCCCAGCTCCTTTTGTCGGGCGATCGTCTCTTCGCGCAGCTTGTCCCAGCCAGCGTCAAACTTGCCTTTGTATTTATCGGCCCATTCCTTGGGCACGTGGTGAGGCGCGTGGGTCGCGCCGGGCGCGAAATACACGAAGAAGGGCTTGTCGGGCGCCAGCGCCTTCTGCTGCGAGACCCAGGCCATGGCCTTGTCGGTCATGTCCTCCATGAAATGATAGCCCTCTTCGGGCGTCTTTTTCGGCTCGATCGGCGTGGTGCCCTCATACAGCGTGGGGTACCACTGGTTCGCCTCGCCGCCAATGAAGCCGTAGAAGTACTCGAAGCCGCCGCCGCCCGTCGGCCACGCGTCGAACGGTCCGACCGGGCTCGTCTCCCACACCGGCACTTCGTGGCATTTACCGAACTGCGCCGTGGAGTAACCGTTGAGCTTCAGCGTCCGTGCGAGCGGCGAGATAGTATTGGGCAGCACCGAACTGTACCCCGGCGCGCCGGTGGCGATCTCGGTGATGCCGCCCATGCCCGCGGAATGGTGGTTGCGTCCGGTCAGGAGCGCCGCCCGCGTCGGCGAGCAGAGGGCGGTGGTGTGGAAGCGGTTGTACTTGAGCCCGGCGGCCGCCAGCTTTTCGGCGTTCGGTGTCTGGCAGGGGCCGCCAAAGGCGCTCGATGAACCGAACCCGGCGTCGTCGATCAGGATGATCAGCACATTGGGCGCCCCCTTGGGCGGGCGCAATTGCTCGATCGGCGCGAATTTGGTGTCCGGATCCCGCGCATCATAGGTGATCGGCCCGGTTCGCTCGGGAGTGGGGATCGGTAGATGTGAACGATGTTTCTTGTCCTCGCTGCTCATGAACCTTGTCCTACTTTGGATTGCGGGGGCGATCGATCCAGATGGCAAACTGGGCGGGATCAAGCACCACGATGAACACACAGCATCGGGCGACATGCGTCGCTGCCATCGCGCATGAAGATCTAGCTTAGCATGGTCCTATCCCAATTCCGCAGATCGGCGTTACACGGTGCCAACGCCGGGCCTACCCGATCAGAGCCTGAAACGGTGATGCCCCTGCGCGCAACGAACGGCCGCAATGGGTCGACTCCGGCGGCTACATGGGGCCTCGTGAACGGCCGTTGACGGGTAAGCGCTCGGTGAGGGCGCTGGGTCAGGCGGCGGCGCGCTGAAGGTCGGCGGGCGTCCAGTTCCAGGGGAGGAGATCGGCGATTTTCCGGGCCGGGTGATCGGCGATGCGGGCCAGCACGTCGGCGAGGTAGTGCTGCGGGTTGCGGCGGTTGAGCTTGGCGGTCTCGATCAGGGAGTAGATCGCCGCGGCGCGGTGGCCGCCGGCGTCGGAACCGGCGAACAGATAGTTCTTGCGGCCGATCGCGACACAGCGCAGCGCCCGCTCGGCGGGGTTGTTGTCGAGGGCGAGGCGGCCGTCGTCGAAGCATCGCAGCAGTGCCTTCCAGCGCGAGCGCATGTAGCGGAAGGCCTTGGCGAGTTCGGATTTGCGGGACAGCCGGCGCAGTGTCGTCTCCGCCCAGGCGGCCAGCGCCTCGGCGATCGGCTTGGACCGCTGCTGACGTTCCCCTCGCCGAACATCGGGCGGCAAACCGGCGATCGTCTTGTCGATCTTGTAGAGGTCGCCGATGCGGTCGAGCGCCTGCTTGGCGATCGGCGAGCCGGTGGCGGCATGGACGTCGAAGAACTTGCGCCTGACGTGCGCCCAGCAGGCGGCCTCGGTGATCCGGTTGCCAGCGAACAGCTCGTTAAAGCCGGCATAGCCGTCGGCGTGGATGACGCCGGTGAACGCCTTCAGATGGGTCCGCGGGTGCTCGCCCTTGCGGTCGGCCGAGTAGCGGAACAGCGCCGCCGGCGGTCGCGCCCCGGCAAATGGCCGCTCGTCGCGGACATAGACCCACAGCCGCCCGGTCTTGGTCTTGCCGGTGCCCGGCGCCAGAACCGGCACCGGCGTATCGTCAACGTGCAGGGTGTCCGAAGCCATGATCTCGGCGGCGAGCGCGTCGACCAGCGGCTTCAGCGCCGCCGCCGTCGCGCCGACCCAGCCGGACAGGGTCGAGGTTTCCAGGCCGACGCCCTCGCGGGCGAAGATCTCGGCCTGGCGATAGAGCGGCAGATGGTCGTCGTACTTCGAGACCAGGATGTGCGCCAGCAACCCCGCGCCGGCGCGACCGCGGGCGATCGCGTGATCCGGCGCCGGCGCCGCCACCACCGTGTCGCAAGTCCGGCAGGAGAGCTTCTCGCGGACGTGCCGGACCACCTTGAAGCGGCCGGGCACGTAATCGAGGGTCTCGGTCGCGTCCTCGCCAATCCGCCGCAGCGCGCCGCCGCAGCTCGGGCAAGCTGGGCCGGCGCGATGCATCACCTCCTCGCGCGGCAGGTGCTCGGGCAACGGCCGGCGGGCTGGCTTTTGCCCCTCGGCCACGCTTTCGACGATGGCGGCCGCCTCGTGCGCGGCGCTCGCCAGCCGCTCGGCTTGGTCGGTTTCCAGGGCTTCGATCGCCAGCTCGAGCTGTTCGGTCTCGCGTGCCAGCTTCTCCGAGGACCGGCCGAACTCGGCGCGGCGGTAGCGCGCCAATTGGAACTTCAGCCGGGCGATCTCGGCCCGCGCCGACACCGCATCGCGCGCCATCTCGGCGATGATCCGCTTCAATGCCGCGATGTCGTCGGGCAGGGCTTCCGGGGTCGGCACGAGCGCGATTATCTCACGTCGCCAAGGTTCAATCGCTGCTCAACCATAGGGTGAGTCAATCGGCCGCAGTCAGCCAGCTAGCTCCGGCTGCCAGGTCCGCCGCGGCATCCGCCAATCGATCCCCTCCAGCAGCATGCCCAGCTGCGCCGACGTGATCACGACCTTACCGTCGGCCGGCGAGGGCCACACAAACCGGCCCTTCTCCAGTCGCTTGGCGAACAGGCACAGACCCTGCCCGTCCCACCACAGCACCTTGATCAGATCGCCGCGCCGACCGCGAAACACAAACAGATGGCCGCAGAACGGATCCTGCGCCATTCGCTCCTGGACCGCGGCGGCAAGCCCGTCAAAGCCCTTTCGCATGTCGGTGCGACCGACCGCCAGCCACACGCGCGTGCCTGCCGGCAGACCGATCATTGCAATAGCTCGATCACCTGCCGCAGCATCTCAGGCGACACCGCGCCGCGAAGACACACGCGCGTGCCGCACCCGAACGTGATCTCGATCACGCCGCTGCGCCGTGCTCGCGGGCGCGGCTCGTTCGCTTCCGGCACGATCTCCACCGGCAGCATGGTGACGCTTTGCTTCGCCGCGGCCCGCGGCTTCGGCGCCATCTCGCGCCGCCATTTAAAAACCTGGTTCGCGTTTACATCATGCCGCCGCGCCACGATCGAAACCGACGCGCCAGGCTCCAGCGTCTCGGCCACGATCCGGCGTTTCAATGCCCGGGTCCATTGGCGACGCTTGGAGCCATTGGAGCTTCGCTTAGTGTCCACTACGCCGTTGGTGGACACTTCCCGTTACGGTCTCTGCCATCCCCCGATCATCGCCCCAAGCGACGATCAACGGCAGGCGCCCTTCACCGAGCGCTCACGTTGACGGCGCGTCTCGTCCATTGCCGTGGGGCCCGGCGAAGGTCCCCTCAACCTGTCATTGCGAGGCGTCAGACCCGTCATTGCGAGGCGTCAGATCTGTCATTGCGAGGCGTCGCCGGGCGTCGCAATCTCGGCGGCTACAGCGGCCCATCGTCAGCTGCTTCGGGGGCGCGGGCGGGCCAGCGCTGCAGGGCGGCTTCGCCGAGGGTGGTCAGGCGATAATGGCCGGGCTCGGTGCGCTCGAACCATCCATAAACGTTGCGCAGCAGGATGCGGTCGGCATCGGGGGCCACGGCCCGCAAGTCGCGGTAGCGGCCGTGTCTGCCGACTCGTCGGCGAGCATTTTCCTGTTCGATCTGTATATGGAGCTATCTCGTAAAGGCCGTTAAGCTATAACCGATGATGGTTGTGCGAAACCAGCGGTGCCCTTGACCTTCCGTTACTCGGAGCCTTGGCTCTCCGCTGTTGTGCTCTCGCACAATCGCGGTCGCTGGCTTGACGCCGCACTCCAGTCGCTTGTCGATCAGAATGACGCCGGAATCGAGGTTCTTGCAATCGACAGCAGCGCAGATGACACGTGTTGGCGCATTATCAATGCTTACAATAGTAAGCTAAGCATAAGAGCCGAACGGCGTGTTGACCTTGTATCACAGGGACAGAAAGTCAACTTCGGTGTGACACAGGCACAAGCCGACTACATCTGCATCTTACACGATGATGATGTTTGGGCTGCGGGGCGGTGTCAGGAATTGAAAAAGTGGATTTCAACTTCTAACAAACTTGTGATGCACCTTCATTCGTCCTATATCATCGATGAATGGGGAAGAACGCTAGGAATTTGGCGATGTCCTCTCAGTTCCGACCAACCCATGTCTCCAGAAAGCATGTTAGAACGCCTACTCGTTCAAAACTTCATTGCAGCACCGGCACCGACGTTTCGGCGTGACGCCTTTGTGAGCGCCGGCGGTATGGATAATAGCCTTTGGTTCACCCCAGATTGGGACCTTTGGATAAAAATTACAGCAACAGGAGACACTCTTTATCATCCTATTCCGCTGACATATTATCGAATTCACAACAGTTCGGTTACGGCACTCGCAAGCAGGGATATTGCTGAGTTTCAAAAGCAACTGCAGATGGTTTTAGAACGTCATTTGCATAGACTTGACGAACCTAGGCGTAAGCGGGTCCTGTCCCTCGGGCAAACGTCGATAATCATAAATACGGCACTTGCAGCGGCCGCTCAGGGAAACTACAGCTATTTAGGCAATGCCTTTTCCTCTCTGTGGGGACTCGGACCGGGAGGCATACGAGAATATATAACTACTTCACGAATCGTTGACCGGCTCATGCCTAGAGCCCGGTCTCTTGTGGCTGGAAAATTATCCAGGAGAGCAACGTAACCACGATTTTTTTTCAAGAGGGTTAGAAACCCATTTTACACTGATCGAGATGAGGCATCGGCACCTGAAGTCACCTGGCAGCACGAGAGACCGTAGAGGGTCGACTCCGGCGGCTACATAGTGGCCTTGTGAACGGCCGTTGACGGCGCGTCTCGTCCATTGCCGTGGGGCCCGGCGAAGGTCCCCTTAGACCTGTCATTGCGAGGCGTCAGATCTGTCATTGCGAGGCGTCGCCGGGCGACGCAATCTCGGCGGCTGCAGCGGCCCATCGTGAGCTGCTTTGGGGGCGGGGGCGGGCCAGTGCTGCAGGGCGGCTTCGCCGAGGGTGGTCAGGCGATATTGGCCGGGCTCGGTGCGCTCGAACCATCCATAGACATTGCGCAGCAGGATGCGGCCGGCATCGGGGGCCACAGCCCGCAGGTCGCGGGGGCGGCCGGCGCCGGCACGCAACCTCGCGGCGCAGGCAAGCGCGCGTTGGCGATAGGCGGTCATGATCGGCTGTTGGGTCGAGCCGCCGGGCGACGGGTCGCCGTGGCGATGGGCGTGCTCGGCGAGCAGCCTGGTGCGCCTTCGCAGATCCGGCCGGGGTCGGTAGGGGCCCGGCTCGGCCAATACCTCGACCCGATCGCGCGCGACGTCGACCGCCAAGAGACCGAAGCCGATCAGCCGGCACAACCGGCGCACGCGCGGGTCGCGGTCGCGTCCCCGCCTGGTCATCGGCACCGCCAGCCACACCTCGTCCGCCGGGCGCATGCGATCGACCGCCTGCAACAGCAGATCGAGATTGAAGCCGCGTTTCATTTCGACGATGGCGAGAAGCGGCGGTTCCCCCTCGCGCACCGCGACGATGTCGCAGCCGCAGACCTCGCCCTTCACCGCAAAGCCCGCCGCTTCGAGAAAACGCTTCACACTCGGATAGAGTGCGGTCTCGGCCATGCCGCTGTTGGCCCCCATGCCCCAGCCGCCGCCACGCCCCCGCGCCGCGCCGGCTATGCCGATATTCTACAACCGGAAGAACCGGATGTCATTGTGAAATACGAAATTGCGCCTATCTATACTTTCGATTGGCGGCGGCGTCCGGGTTGGGTGCTGCATCCGGCGATCAACATGCCTAGAGCGATCAAGCTCCCACGCACCGCAAAATTCCCCAGCAAGCGCAAGTCATACCGGTTTCTCATGCTCGTTCTCGCGGTCACATCATGAATACCGGTCTGCCCTACAGCTCCATCGGAGATTCTTTCGTCCCGCTCGCAATTACAATGCTTCTTGCGAGAAGCCGCCAGCTGACGACGCAATCTCGGACGGCTTCAGCAGCCTATCATGCGCCGAGGCCGCCCCCGACACCTCGTAACAGGACGAGTGAACGATCCACCGCCGCGTCGGCGAGGACGAGAACGCGATGCCGGTCCGGGACCGGACTAGCTTAATAGCCACATAAACCCCTTATTCCAGATCAATTTCGTACCCACATATTTTCAGTGGAGATCAGCTTCAACCCCGAAAAGCGAGCGAAGACTCTGCAGACGCGCGGGCTGGATTTCGCCGATGCTACCCTATTGCTCGACAACCATTAGTTCACCTTCGCTGGGAAGCGACTTGCAAAAAAGTTTGAGACAGCGGCCCAGGTCTGATCGAGACGAGCCTATTAGCCATATGTCGAAGAAATAAGCCAATGAGTACACAAGCCCTCCGCCTGGAGATAGCGGACTTCAAAGACGCCGACCATTGGCGGTGGGTATTAAAGGACGCGAAAGGGGCCTTTCTCGCCGACCACACCGTTGCGCTTGACCCTAGAGACCCGGAATACCGCGCTCTACTCGATCTCGGCGGCTACCTTTGGTATCGCGCGGCTCCCGACAAGCGAGACGAGGATGAGCGGCGTCTCTTGCAGGAAGTCGGCGCTTGGATCGCTGCGAACGTGTTCGGTCCTGACATCTGCGAAAAGATCCTTGCCCACGGTTTTCCGCCGATCATTGTCCGGGTGGTAGTGCCGCCAGCGGCGGCGGAGCGGTTGCTCGTCATGCCGCTGGAGATAGCGCACGCGCGCGGCAAGCAGTTTGCGCTGCAAGGGGTCAGCTTGGTCTTCGAGGTCTCTGGTGAGGCGCCTCCAGCGGCGGCGCCCATTGGCGACCGTTTGCGGCTCCTCGCCCTGTTCAGTCTGCCATCGGCGGGTAATCCACTCAATCTGAGGCGAGAGCGGCAGGGGTTGCGGAAGTTGGTGCACCGGCTCGCCGGTGCCGCTGACCTTGCGGTCGACCTGCACACTCTTCAATACGGCGTCACCCGGGGCCGTCTTCGTGACGTCCTTCAGGACGGCGAGGGCTGGGACGTCATTCACTTTTCCGGCCACGGCAAGCCCGGCTCCCTGGTTCTGGAGACGCCAGACGGTCGGCCAGATCTGATCCCTGCCTCCGAAGTCGCGGAGCTTTTGCGCCAAACCGGACGACGCCTCAAGTTGGTGGTGCTCTCGGCCTGTCATTCGGCAGCGGCCAGTATCGAACAAACCCTGGCTTGGCTCGGCGAGACCGGGCCAGCACTGGCGACACCCGCGAGGGCGAGACCCGAGCCGGCGCCAACTGTGGCGCGCGCCCTCACTAGCACGCTCGACTGCGCAGTCCTTGCGATGCGTTACTCTGTCGAGGATGAGTTCGCCATAGCACTGTCCGACGCGTTCTATGACGGCCTGTTCCGCCAGCAGCAGCCCTTTCCGCGAGCAGTCCAGCTGGCCTTGACCGCGGCGCTGGACACCGGTGGCATCATTGCCGGGGCGCTGTCGGCGGCGACGCCCGCACTGTTTGGTGCGAAAGCGGTAGATCTACGGCTGATGCCTCCTAAGCGTTCTTCCCACGGCTTCTCGGTGCCGGAGACCGGACTGGCTTATTTCCCACAACAGCCGGAGCATTTCGTCGGGCGGGTGACGGAGATGACACGGGCGAGCGCCGCACTCGCCCCCGAGGGCGAAAAGAGCGGGGTCCTCTTTTACGGCATGGCCGGTGCTGGAAAGACGAGCTGTGCCGTGGAACTCGCTCATCATTATCCAGCCCTTGACCGCTTCCAGGCCTTCGTTTGGTATCGGGCGCCAGATCCGGACAAGGACACCGCGTTGGCGCTGCGCGACTTCGCCCTCGCGATGGAAAAGCAGTTACCAGACTTCACGATGCTCCACGTTATCGATCAGGAGGACCGGCTCCGGGCTTGGCTACCGCGGTTCACCAAGATGCTGGAGGATCGAGCCGTTCTCGTTGTCCTCGACAACTTGGAGAGCCTGCTAACCGAGAGCGGAGAGTGGCACGACGAGCGCTGGGGCTTGCTGATTGATGCATTGCTGAAGCCGGGCGGCCTGTCGCGCGCAGTGCTAACCAGCCGCATCCGTCCGGCTCGCCTATCCGCCCCTGTCGAGGTGCTTTCGGTGCATGCGCTACGCCTCGATGAGGCACTGCTCCTAGTCCGCGAGCTGCGAAACCTGCGGAAGCTGTTGGACGGCACCGTGCCAGGCACATCGTTGGGGGCTGGGCGCGAGTTGCTCCATCGCACTTTGCGCTTAGTCCAAGGTCATCCGAAATTGATCGAATTCGCGGAAAATCTTGCTGCCGATCCGCTGCGCTTAGCCGCTCAGTTGGACCGTGCTGACGCGGCGCACGGCTCGGGTGGGCTCGAGGCCTTTTTCCGCGACGGCATATCCCATTTTGACGCTGTTCAATTCACGACCCTCCTATCCGATTGGACAACCGGTATCGCGAAGGCGTTGCCTAAGTCGGCTCGGACCTTCTGCCAATTTCTATGCCTACTTGAGGAGGGCGACCGGAAGAGCTGGATAATCGAAAAGACATGGGCAAACGTTATAAGACGGCTAGCTCGGCCGCAACCCGCGCCAGCTATTGCGGAAGTGCTTACGCCGCTCCTCGCAGTCGGGCTTGTCGAGCAGAGGACGAGTGACAACGGCACTGCGGGTTTCGAGTTACTGATCCACCCCGGCGTTGCCGAAGCCGGACGTGCTCAAGCCGGGCCGGTGTTTCAGGAAGCCGTCGACGCGGAGCTCGCAGCGATGTGGCAGAGTGTGGAAGTCTGGGGATGGCAAGAGTACACGAAATCGCCCGGAGCGACTGAGACGATTGTCCGTTCAGTTCTGGCCGCGTTCCCTTATCTCCATCGTCTCGAAGGGTGGACGATCGCATCGGAAATGTTGGGGCGGCTTGATGCGATAGTCCTTCCTACAGCACTGGTCGCCGCCATCCTCCCGCAGGTTCGTCATGTCGCTGAGGCCACAAGAGGGACCGAACGGGCGCTTAGGAACCAAGCAGCCTTGGCTCGTACTCTTTGGAGAGCTGGCCTCGCACCGGCGGCAGAAAAGATGATGCGGGCCGTTTTTGCGCAGGCAATCGATCGCAAGGACTTTAGGATCGCATCGGCTATGGCCTCTAACCCTGGTCGATTTGTCGTTAGAACGCGGCAAGCCCGATGAGGCGGAACTTTTCGCCGTGCGAAACGCCGAGATTACCAGGAAAGCCGGCTGGGGTCCCTGGACGCAGATATTTGATGAAATGTTACGTTTGAGGATTGGTGTTTGGCGAGGTGACTGCGAGCGGGTGTTGCGCCGGGTCATCGAGCTCGCGGATAAGATGAAAGAGCTGCCTGAACCCACGCCTGCATCGCCGAACGACGTTGTTTGGACGTGGAATATACGGGAAACGATGTTGAATATCGGCGTGGGGGCCGCAATCAAACTCAACGCATGGCAGGCGGCGCTCGACCTAAACCTTCAAATTCTGCAAAGCAAGCAAGCGCGCGGTGCAGCATCACTGGAATTAGCGCAGGATTGTCTTAACAATTATAGTCCGCTGCTAAATTTGCAGCGATATGACGAGGCCCGCGATGTACTGGTTTTCTGCAAGAGGACGGCAGAGCATGAAAATGCAATCGAGTTACTAGCGTCAGTACTAGGTGCAAGCGGTTCTTTAGAGAGACAACTGGGGCGGGCGACCGAGGCACTGGAGTTTTCAGCAAGCTCTCTTCGCCTTTTGTATCTCAGTGGCAGCCCCGAGAAAATCGCCGTCGGCCACTTTAATCTTGCCAATTATATTATCGATGCGAAGGGCCAATGGTCCCAGGCGCTAGCGCACCGCATTGCCGCGACGGTACTTGAAGCCGTAATCCAGTCAGGGGGGTTTGACGAGACCCTGACCGCACTCACACGTGATGTTCGGGCAAAGCGGTACCACAGGTCGCTCAGCCTTGCCGACGAACTTCCCTGCGCTGTGTGCCGCGGTCGAAAAGATCGAGGGCGTCCATTTTCGTGACCTGGTGGAGCGCTTGGTGGCGGGTCGGGTCACGGGGGATGAGCTGCTGCAAAAAATTTTCGCCGAGGTAGCCCCGTACGGCGTTTCCAGTCAATCTGGTCCGGACCCCGCATCCCAGTCCGGCGACCCTTAGGATCGCACACGCGGTGCGGGGCCAAAAGCTGAGCCGAGTCCGCACATTTTTGGCTTATTGCGTCAATCGTAATTCCGCCTATCTCTACTCCGGCAAAAACGACGGCGGCGGCAGCGGAGGAGCGATTTCGCGTGAATTCCCGGTTATGCGATTCGAATTCCCGTTTAGTGCATTTGAAATTCCCGGTTCCCCGACACGGGAATTGCCTCGCAGCAGATTGTATTCATTAGGGTTTTGCGAGGGCGCCCTGAGATGAAAACCGACGATTTCCGGTAATTTCCCGGTTACGGGAATTTGGGCGTCCGGCCCTGCCTCCGACGCCGGGCCGGCTCACACCGAGAAATACTTCGCCTGGGGGTGATGGACGATGATCGCCGAGGTCGATTGCTCGGGATCGAGCTGGTCTTCCTCAGACAGGGTGATGCCAATCTCGTCGGCGTGCAGCAGTTCGAGGAGCTGCTTCTGGTCGGCAAGATTGGGGCAGGCGGGATAGCCGAACGAATAGCGGCTGCCGCGATAGCCTTGGTTGAGCATCGCCTCGGTATCGCGCGCCTCCTCGGCGGCAAAGCCCAACTCGCCGCGGATGCGGCGGTGCAGGTATTCGGCCAAGGCCTCGGCCATCTCGACCGACAGCCCGTGCAGGTAGAGATAATCCTGGTAGCGATTGTCAGCGAACCACTCGCGCGCCGCTTCGGACGCGCGCCGGCCCATCGTCACCACCTGCAGCCCGATCACGTCGCGCTCCGCGGCGTCCACATCGCGGAAGAAATCGGCGATGCACAGCCCGCCATCCTTGTTCTGGCGCGGAAAAGAAAAGCGGGCGATCTCGCGGCGTCCATCATCGGCGAACAGGATCACGTCGTTGCCTTCGGCGCCGCAGGGCCAATAGCCATAGGCGGCCTGCGGCATCAGGATTTCCTCGCGGATCGCGATGTCGAGCATCCGCGTCAGTACCGGGCGCAACTCGTCCCTTGCCCATTCGCGGTACTCGGCCAATGACTTGCCGTCCTTCCGATAGCCCCACTGAAACTGGTAGAGCATGCGCTCGTTGAGGTATGGCACGACCGCCTTGGGCGACACCCGGGTGATTGCGCGCGGGCCCCAAAAGGGCGGCTGCGGCACCGCGATGTAGCGGGTCAGCTCGGCGCGGTGCAGGCGGATCTCGTCGAGATCGACCGGCCGCATCGGCCGCGGGTCGGCGGCGCGACCGAGCTTGCGCGAGGGCTTGACCGTGCGGCCCTCGTTCTTGGCCCGAACCTCGCCGAGATGCGCGTCGAATTTGCCGGTGACGATCTTGTCCATCAGGCCGAGCCCGTCGAAGGCGTCGCGGGCATAGGCGACGCGCCCGGCGGCATAGGCCTTGACGCAATCCTCTTCGACATAGCGCCGGGTCAAGGCGGCGCCACCCAGCATGACCGGGACGTCGAGCCCCTGTCGGGTCATCTCTTCGAGATTCTCGCGCATCACCACGGTCGATTTGACCAGCAGCCCCGACATGCCGACCGCATCGGCCTTATGCGCGACGGCAGCTTCGAGGATCGTGCCGATCGGCTGCTTGATGCCGAGATTGATGACCCGGTAGCCGTTGTTGGTCAGGATGATGTCGACGAGGTTCTTGCCGATGTCATGGACGTCGCCGCGCACCGTCGCCAGCACCACCGTGCCTCTCTCCTGACCTTCGACCCGCTCCATATGCGGTTCGAGAAAGCGGACCGCGGTCTTCATCGTTTCGGCCGATTGCAACACGAAGGGGAGCTGCATTTTGCCGGCGCCGAACAATTCGCCGACCGTCTTCATGCCTGTCAGCAGGATGTCGTTGATGATGTCGAGCGGTTTCCATCTCTCCATCGCCAGATCGAGATCGGCTTCGAGATCCTGCCGGTCGCCGTCGACGATGCGCTGGGCGAGCCGGTCTTCGAGCTTTTCGGGCCGGCCCTTCTTTTCGGCCTTCTCGGTCGTGCGGTTCTCGAACAGCGCGATAAACGCGTGCAGTGGATCGTAGCCGTCGCGGCGGCGGTCGAAGATCAAATCCTCGGCGATTTGCGCTTCCTCCGGCGGGATGCGGTGCAACGGCATGATCCGCGAGAAGTGCACGATCGCGCCGGTCAACCCGCGGCGCAGGGCGTGGTCGAGAAACACCGAATTCAGGATCTGCCGCGCCGGCGGGTTCAGGCCGAAGGAGATGTTCGACAGGCCGAGGATGATCTGGCATTCGGGCATCGCCCGCGCGATCTGCTCGATCGAGTCCAAAGTATTGAGGCCGAGTCTACGGTCGTCCTCGTTGCCGGTGCAGATCGTAAAGGTCAGCGGGTCGAAGAGCAGATCCGCGGGCGGCAGGCCATGCCTGAGGCAGGCGAAATCGTGAAGCCGGCGGGCGATCGCGAGCTTGTGCTCGACGTCCTTCGCCATGCCGGTCTCGTCGATCGTCAGCGCAATGACCGCCGCGCCAAAGCGGCGCGCGAGCCCGAGCCGCCTGTCGGCGGCCTCCTCGCCATCCTCGAAATTGATCGAATTGATGATGGGCTTGCCGCCATAAAGCTTTAGCGCCGCTTCCAGCACCGGGTATTCGGTCGAATCGATGACCAGCGGGGCATTGACCGCGCCGCGCATGCGGGTCACCGCCTCGCTGATATCGGCGACCTCGTCGCGACCGACAAAGGCGGTGCACAGATCGAGTGTGTGCGAGCCTTCCTTGACCTGCTCGCGCGCCATCTCGACGCAGCCGTCCCAGTCGCCCTGCTCCTGCAGCTGGCGGAATTTGCGCGAGCCGTTGGCATTGCAGCGCTCGCCGATCGACAGCCAAGCATTCTCCTGGCGCAACGCCACCTGGCCGTAGAGCGAGGCGAGGGCAGGGGTCCAAATCGGACGGCGGGGCCGCGGCGCCGGGCGCCGGCGCTCGCCCCCGATACGGCGCAGCATCTCATCGAGGGCGGCGATGTGGGGAACATCGGTGCCGCAGCAGCCGCCGATCATATTGACGCCGTCCTCGGTCACAAAGCGTTCGAGCCATTGTGCGAGTTCGGCGGCTCCGAGCGGGTATTGTGCATGACCGGCGACCAGTTCGGGCAAGCCGGCATTGGGCTGGACCGAAATGAAGCCGGGCCAATTCTCGCCAAGCCATTTGACGTGCTCGGCCATTTCGCGCGGGCCGGTCGCGCAATTGAGCCCGATCATCGGCACGCCGAGCGCCTCGACGATGGTCGCTGCGGCGGCGATATCAGCGCCGACCAACAGGCTGCCCGTGGTTTCGATCGTGACCTGAACCAGAATCGGCGTATCCGTCTGTGCGTCCTCGCGCGCCCGCTTGGCGCCATTGACTGCCGCCTTGATCTGCAGCGGATCCTGGCAGGTTTCGATAATGATGGCATCGACCCCGCCTGCGATCAGTCCATCGCATTGAAGGGCCAGTGCGTCTTCGAGTTCCTGATAGGCAATATGGCTGAGCGAGGGCAGGCGGGTTCCGGGTCCGACCGAGCCCAGCACAAAGCGAGTGCGGCCGTCATGAGCGAATTCGGCGACTGTTTCGCGCGCGATCTCGGCGGCGAGGCGGTTCAACGCGAAGGCGCGGCTGGCGAGCCCGAACTCACCCAGTGTGATTGGCGAGCCGCCAAAGCTGTTGGTCTGGATCGCGTCGCAGCCGGCGGCGAGGTAACCTCGATGGATCTCCCGGATCAGATCGGGCCGGCTTTCACAAACGATCTCGGTGCAGTTCTCGTTGCCGAGAAAATCGCGCTCGACATCGAGGTTGCGCGCCTGGACCTGGGTTCCCATGGCTCCGTCGCACAACAGGACGCGGTCGGCTAGATAATCGAGGAAATGGGCTGCCACAGCCGGCTCCGTTCAGACCGCGGCGGCGGCGGGCTTGTTTGCGCGCACGCCGAGCAGGTGGCAGATCGCGACGATCAGGTCGGCGCGGTTCAGCGTGTAAAAATGAAATTCATGCACCCCCTCGGCATGCAAACGCCGGCACTGCTCGGCGGCAATCGAGGCGGCGACCAGCCGCCGCGTGTCGGGGTCGTCGTCGAGCCCATCGAAATGCCGCTGCATCCAGGCAGGGATCGAGGCCCCGCAAGCGGCACTGAACTTTTTGACCTGGGCGAAATTTGTAACCGGCAGAATACCTGGAACGATCGGCACCGCGATCCCGGCCGTCGCGGCGCGGTCGCGAAAGCGCAGAAAGAGGTCGACATCGAAAAAGTACTGGGTGATCGCGCGGGTGGCGCCGGCGTCGACCTTGCGCTTTAGGTTGTCGAGGTCGCGCTCGGCGCTTTCCGCCTCAGGATGGGTTTCCGGATAGGCGGCGACGCTGATCTCGAAATCGGCGACAGCTTTGAGGCCGGAGACCAAATCGGCGGCGTAATGATACCCCCCCGGCTGTGGCGCATAAGCCTGTCCGCTGGTCGGGGGGTCGCCGCGCAGAGCGACGATGTGGCGAATCCCGGCCTGCCAGTAGTCCCATGCTACTGCGTCGATCGCGGCCCGGGTCGCGGCGACGCAGGTCAAATGCGCCGCGGGTTCGAGCGCGGTCTCGTAGCGGATGCGGCGGACCGTCGCATGGGTACGCTCGCGGGTCGATCCGCCAGCGCCGTAGGTCACCGAGACAAAGCGCGGCGCCAATGGTTCGAGCCGCTTGATTACCTCCCACAGCCGCAGCTCCATTTCCGCTGTCTTTGGCGGAAAGAATTCGAACGAAATGCGCGGCGGACCGGCATCGAAATCGACGACCGGGTCGGCGGCCAGCCGGCCGCGCGAGAGCCCCGAAGCGAAATTCCCGCTCATCAGCGCAGCTCCCCCTCGACGAGCGCAGACGGCGTCACCGCACGCACATCCACGGCCGATTGCCGATGAGCCGCCGCGCGTCGGCGCGCGGTCCAGATCACAACCGTCAGCGGATCGCCGGGCAACGCGCGCGAGGGGGCCGGATCGAGACCGGCGGCGCGGCACCATTGGGCGATCTCGGCATCCCCAAAGCCGAGACGGCGATGGGCGTGCTCGTCGCGCAGGAATTCCAGCGCGTGCGGCGCAAAATCGACAAGCACCAGGATCCCGCGGGGCCGCAATACCCGGGCCGCTTCGGCGATCGCCGCGGCCGGCCGGTCGGCGTAATGCAGAACTTGATGGATCACAACCGCGTCGAAGGACCCATCGGGCAGTGCCAGCTGGTACATGTCGTCGCGACGGACTCGCCCATTTACCAATCCCGCCTGTTCGAGATTGACCCGCGCTACTGAGAGCATTTCGCGCGACTGGTCGATGCCGAGCGCATGTTCGACCCGCGGCGCCAGGATCTCGAGCATTCGCCCGGTTCCCGTGCCGATGTCGAGCAGATCGCGCGGGTCGGCCGCGGCGATGATCTCCACGAGCGCCGCCTCGACCTCGCGCTCGTCGACATAGAGGGAACGGATCCGATGCCACTGCGCGGCGTTCTCGCGGAAATACGCGCTGGCGAGATCGGCGCGCTGCTGCTTGATCGCACCGAGCCGCTGGAGATCGAGGGCGATGGTCGGATCGGCCTCCCCGCACGCGGCAACCAATTGCCGTGCCAGGGCGCTGGCTGGGGTCGATTGGCTCAAACGATAAAAGACCCAACTGCCCTCGCGGAAGCGGTCGAGCAGGCCGGCGTCGCACAATAACTTTAGATGACGCGACACGCGCGGCTGGCTCTGCCCGAGGATCTGGGTCAGCTCGCTGACGGTGAGTTCGCCTCGGGCGCACAGCACAACGAGCCGCAGCCGGGTCGGTTCAGCCACAGCCCGTAGCGCCGTTAAGAGATGATCCATCGACGCGCTTCTTCCTTCATGCTCGACAGCAACATATACAGATATCTTTATGTTCACAAGCGAATTGCCCAGAGGCAGGGTGGAGATGTTCGGATGGAGCGAGCAACCCCTTGCCGCTGCCGCCGATTTCCCGCAAATATCTCGGGCCCAAAGGAGACGCCAGCCTAATGCGAGCCAAACCAATGAATGTTCGTGCGTTGCGTCTTATCTTTACGGGTCCGTTCATCATGCTCGCCCTGCTCGTCTCGGGCTGCGCCACGACGCCGCAAAATCCGGAGCAGGCGGCCATTGCGGGTGAAGACTTCCACGATCCGTTCGAGGACACCAACCGCAAGATTTTTGACTTCAATCAAGTTGTCGACCGCCACGTATTGGTGCCGGTTGCCAAGGCCTATCGGGCATCGCTGCCTCAACCGGTGCGCAATTCGCTGCGCGATTTTCTGATCAACCTGCAAGAGCCACTGGTTTTCGCAAACGATGCGCTGCAAGGCGATTTTCGACGGGCCAAAGACACCGTCGTGCGCTTTGTGCTGAATTCGACGATCGGGATGGCCGGGCTCGTCGACGTAGCCGGGCGCTGGGGTATCCCGCATCACGAGCAGGATTTGGGGATCACCCTCGGAGTCTGGGGTATCCGAGAGGGCCCTTATCTCGTGGTGCCGATCCTTGGCCCATCCGATGCGCGCGATCTCGGCGCCCAAGCAGCTGAGGCGTTTGGTGATCCCTGGAACAGGCTCGTCTCTGGGGACCCATGGACCCTCTATTGGATTCCGTACGTGCGGGGCGCGGTCAGCGGTGTCGATCAGCGGGCGCGCTACCTCGACACCCTCGCCGATATCGAGCGGACCTCGCTCGATTATTACGCGACGATCCGCTCGCTCTATCGGCAGCGCAGGGCGGCGCTTATCCGAGGCGAACGGAAGGACTTGCCGCCGCCATCTGGCTTCACCCAGAACGGCGGCCCGGCCCCGCCCGCAATTTCGGCGAACTATGCGTCCGCGGCGCCCGTTGTCTCAACAGCGCAAAATGGCTCCGAGGTTACCCGGTAATGATGCGACATTGTCTTATTGTCGGCGCTTGTATGCTGATCGTCGGCATTTTGATTTCAGCGCGCCCCGCTGCAGCGGCCGCCGACCCGGCCGCCGTGGTCACCAGCCTCGGGAACCAGGCGCTCGAAGTGCTCGGCAACAACGTCGATCCGAAGCTGAGGGTTGCCCGGTTTCGCCAGCTGTTCAGCGAGGATTTTGACGTTCCCGGCATCGCCCGTTTCGTCCTCGGCCGCTACTGGCGCGTCGCTACCGAGCCGCAGCAGCAGGAATTCGTCAAGCTGTTCGCCGATTATATCGCGCTCGCTTACAGCAACCGGCTGGCGGAATACAGCGGCGAAACCTTGCATGTGACAGGCACCAGACCCGCGCCCGACGGATCGGTTGTGTCGAGCGAGATCGTGCGTCCCAACGGTGCGCCGCCAGCCAAGGTCGATTGGGTGCTGACCCCGCACGACGGCGCCTACAAAATCAGCGACGTCGTCGTCGAGGGCGTCAGCATGGCGGTAACCCAGCGCTCTGAATTTGCCTCGGTGATCCAGCGCAATGGCGGACAGGTGCAAGGTCTGATCACGGCGTTGCGGCAAAAGACCGAGGCCGCCGGTCTGCGCTGACCTGGTCCAAACCGGCAAGGCGCTCGCCGCCGCTCGGTCACGCGCGCATCAGCGGCTTATAGCGGATGCGATGCGGCTGATCGGCGTCGCTGCCGAGCCGGCGGCGGCGATCGGCTTCGTAATCGGCATAATTCCCTTCGAACCAGACGATCTGGCTGTCGCCCTCGAAAGCGAGAATGTGGGTGGCGACGCGGTCGAGAAACCATCGATCATGGGTGACGACGACGGCGCAGCCGGCGAAGTCGAGCAAAGCCTCTTCGAGAGCGCGCAAGGTGTCGACGTCGAGATCGTTGGTCGGCTCGTCGAGCAACAGCACATTGGCGCCCTCCTTGAGCATCTTGGCGAGATGGACACGATTGCGCTCCCCGCCCGACAGCTGCCCGACCTTTTTCTGCTGGTCGGCGCCACGGAAATTGAACAACGCGCAATAGGCGCGGCTGGGGATCTTGCGACGGCCGAGATCGATCTCGTCGCGTCCGCCTGAGATCTCCTGCCAGACCGTGGCGGCCGGCGCGAGTGTGTCGCGCGACTGATCGACATAGCCGAGTTTGACCGTGTCGCCGACGCGAAAGCTGCCGCTGTCGGCCGTATCCTGTCGCGTTATCAATTTCAGGAGGGTCGTCTTGCCGGCTCCGTTCGGGCCGATCACGCCGACGATCCCGCCCGGCGGCAGTCGAAAATCGAGCGCCTCGATCAGCAGCCGGTTGCCAAAACCCTTGGCGACCCGTTCGGCGCTGATCACCAGATCGCCGAGCCGCGGTCCTGGCGGGAGCACGATTTGCGCGGTCTCGGGCGCCTTCTCCCGGCTCTCGGCGACCAGTGACTCATAAGCCGAGAGCCGCGCCTTGCTCTTTGCCTGACGCGCCCGCGGGCTTTGCCGCACCCATTCGAGTTCGCGTTCCAGAGTGCGCTGGCGCGCCTCCTCCTGTCGGCCTTCCTGAGCGAGCCGCTGCTGCTTTTGCTCGAGCCAGCTCGAATAATTGCCCTCGAACGGGATGCCGCGGCCGCGATCGAGCTCGAGGATCCAGCCGGCGACTTCGTCGAGAAAATAGCGGTCGTGGGTGACGGTGACGACGGTACCTGGATAATCTTCGAGAAAGCGCTGCAGCCAGGCGACCGATTCCGCGTCGAGATGGTTGGTCGGTTCATCGAGCAGCAGCAGATCGGGGCGTTGCAGCAAGAGTCGGCACAACGCCACCCGGCGCCGTTCGCCACCGGAGAGGGTGGTCACCTCGGCCTCGCCGGGCGGGCAGCGCAGTGCGTCCATCGCGATCTCGACGGCGCGGTCGAGTTCCCAGCCATCGGCCTGATCGATCTTTTCTTGCAGATCTCCTTGTTCGGCGATCAGCGTTTCCATCTCGTCGGGCGACAGCTCTTCGGCAAAGCGTGCGCTGATCGCCTCGAACCGGTCGAGCAGCGCCTTGGTCTCGGAGAGCCCCTCGATGACGTTGCCGAACACGTCCTTGGCCGGATCGAGCGTGGGCTCTTGCGCCAGATAGCCGACCCGCGCCCCCTCCGCCGCCCAGGCTTCGCCAGCAAAGTCCCGTTCTAGGCCGGCCATGATCCGCAGCAGAGTTGATTTGCCGGCTCCGTTGGCGCCGAGCACCCCGATCTTGGCGCCGGGCAAGAACGACAGCCAGATATCCCTCAGCACCTCGCGGCCGCCGGGATAGGCCTTGCTCAGCCCCTTTATCACATAGATGTACTGGTAGGCTGCCATTGGGAGAACCTCGGGAACTGCGTTGCACGTAAGTCGTCGTCTGCGTGCGGCGCTTGACCAGCGGGGTCAAGCCCTTTGTGCGATCGCGGCACGCCGCTTGACATCTGGTAAGTAAGCGCTTACTTCGCTCCTCGCCATGGCTACGGTTCGATTGGACAGCGACGAGCGGCGCAAGACCATCGTCGCAGCGGCGGTTCCGCTGTTTGCCCGAAAAGGTTTCGCCGGAACGACGACACGCGAGCTCGCCGAGGCGGCGAACATTTCCGAAGGTCTGCTGTTTCGTCACTTTCCGAGCAAGAAACATCTTTACAGCGAGATTTTGCAGCTCGGCTGCGAAGGCGACCCGGTGCTCGAGCGGCTGGCCGCGCTCGAGCCGTCGACCTTCACCCTCGTTCGCATGATCCACTACATGGTGCGATATTTTCTGCTCGCCGGTGAAGCTGATCGGGCCGAGCGCGACTCTCGGCTGCGGCTGGTGTTGCATAGCTTTCTCGAAGACGGCGAGTACGCGCGCGAATTATTTGAAACGATTTTCGAACGGGTCCAACCGTTGTTCGCGGCCTCGATTGAGGCGGCGGCTGCGGCCGGCGATCTCGTTTTCGGTCCGATCGCTTCGGCCAACCGCTTCTGGTTCGGCCATCATGTCGCTGCGATGATGGCGTTTGTCTATTTGCCGGCCAGGGCCTGCCTGTCCTATCAGGGGACGCTCATGGCAGTTATCGACGAAACCACCTGGTTCATCCTGCGCGGCATCGGCATGACAGACAGGGCGATTGCCGAGGCGCTCGCCAGCAGTGCGCAGAACCCGCTCGAACTCGCGTCCCCCGCTACGGGAGCAACCGATGGACGGTGATCAGTTGGCGAATAGAACGTCGCAAGCGCTGGCCCCCGACCCGGCTGCGCGTGCGAGCGGGGATAACCGTGGCAGTACCGCGCCGCGGCCAAAGACGGTCCGGTGGCTGGTGATCGTCACGTTGCTGCTGATCGTCGTGCTTGGCGGTCTCTACGAATTCAACCGTTTCCGAACCCAGGCGATCGCCAACTTCTTCGCGCACAACAAACCGCCGCCGGCGCAGATCAGCGCCGTTGTGGCCCAGACCCAGTCGGTCCCGCGCTTTGCTCCCGGCATCGGCTCGATCACCGCAGTTCATCAGGTGACGGTCAACCCGGAGGTCGGCGGGCGCGTCACCAAGATCTTTTTCGAGCCAGGGCAGACCGTGAAAGCCGGCGACCCGCTAGTGCAAATCAACGACGCGCCGGATCAAGGCGATCTTGCCAATTACCAGGCGCAGCTCAAACTCGCGCAAATCAAGCTGGCGCGCTCCGACCAACTGGTCAAACGACAGTTCACGCCGCAGGAGACCGTCGACGAGAACCAGAGCCAGCTCGCGCAGATGAATGCGCTGATTTTGAAGACCGAGGCGGTCATCGCGCAAAAACTGATCCGAGCCCCGTTTGGCGGTCAACTCGGCATTCGCCAGATTGATCTAGGCCAATATCTCAACCCCGGCGCGCCGATCGTGACCTTGACCGATCTGTCGATGCTCTATGTGAATTTCACCTTACCGTCGCAAATGCGCCCGCAGATCTCGGTCGGGCAGCGGGTCAACGTCAGGTCCGACGCGTTTCCCGGCCGAAACTTCGTCGCCAAGATCACGACGATCGAGCCGCAGCTCAGCCCCGATACGCGGACGATCGAGGTCCAGGCGACGATGGCCAATCGGGATGATTTGCTGTTGCCGGGAATGTTCGTGGATGCCGCTATCGTGCTGCCGCCGCAACCCGATACGATCGTCGTGCCCGAGACCGCGGTCGAGTATACGCTTTATGGCGACAGCGTGTATGTGATCCACCAGGACGGCAAGGACGCCAAGGGCAAGCCGATCCTTAAGGCGGTGCGCACACCGGTCAAGACCGGAGCACGCTGGGACGACAAGGTGGCGATCCTCAGTGGGCTGAAGCCCGGTGAACAGGTCGTGGCCGCGGGCCAGGTCAAGCTGCAAAACGGCGTGCAGGTCGCTATCACCGGCTCGCCGCCACCACAGCCGCCAAAGCATCCGACGCTGAACTGACGCCCGGCTTTTGCCACCATGTCGTTCACCGACATCTTCATCCGCCGGCCGGTATTGGCGCTCGTCGTCAGCCTGTTGATCCTGCTGATCGGACTGCGCGCGATGCTGGGACTGCCGATCCGGCAATATCCGAAGCTGTCGAATACGACGATCACGATCACGACAATCTATCCCGGCGCCGCGCCCGACTTGATGCAGGGCTTCATCACCACTCCGATGGCCCAGGCGGTGGCGACGGCCGAGGGGGTCGACTACCTGATTTCCTCGTCGGTTCAGGGCACCAGTACGATCACCGCCTACATCATTCTCGACTTCGATCCGGACAAGGCGCTGACCGAAGTCATGGCTAAAGTCCAGCAGGTTAAGTATCTGCTGCCGACGGGTTCGCAGGACCCGGTTATCGTCAAGGCGACGGGCCAGACCACGGCAGTAATGTATGTCGGTTTTTCAAGCAATGAGATATCGAGTGCGGCGATTTCGGATTACTTGACACGGGTGGTGCAGCCACTGTTCGACACGGTTGACGGCGTAGCTTCGGCAGATATTCTAGGTGGTCAGACTTTCGCTATGCGGCTGTGGTTGGATCCGGTGCGGATGGCGGCGCGCGGGATCTCTGCCGACGATGTTGCCGCGGCGATCCAGGCCAACAACTATCAATCGGCGCCCGGCCAGGCGAAGGGTTATTTTACGGTCACCAACGTCAGTGCCAACACCGGGCTGACCGATGTCGCCCAGTTCAAGAACATGGTCGTAAAGGCCAAAAGCGGCGCTCTAGTGCGGATGGGGGACATCGCCACCGTCGATCTCTCGGCGCAGAGTTGGACTTCGAGCGTCGTGATGAACGGGCAGCACGCAGTATTCATCGGCATCCAAGCGACGCCGTCGGGCAACCCCCTCACCCTGGTCAAAGGCGTGCGCGCGCTGTTGCCGGAGATCCAGCGCAACCTGCCGCCATCCATGGAAATGCAGGTAGCCTACGACTCGACCAAATTCATTCAGGCCTCGATCGACGAGGTCCAGTTTTCGCTCGGCTTAGCGGTCGTCATCGTTGTCGTGGTCATCTTCCTGTTCCTCGGCAGCCTGCGATCGGTCTTAATCCCGATTGTAACGATCCCGCTGTCCTTGGTCGGCGCCGGAATGATCATGGCAGCCCTGGGCTTCAGCCTAAATCTGTTGACCTTGCTGGCGATGGTGCTGGCGATCGGGCTCGTCGTCGACGACGCGATCGTTGTCGTCGAAAACGTCTACCGCCATATTGAACAAGGGCGCACCCCAGCGCAGGCGGCGCTGGTCGGCGCCCGCGAGATCGCCAGCCCGGTCATCTCGATGACCCTGACCTTGGCGGCCGTCTACGCGCCAATCGGCTTTCTCGGCGGCGTGACCGGCGCCCTGTTCCGCGAATTCGCCTTCACCCTGGCTGGTGCGGTCATTATCTCAGGCGTCGTCGCGGTGACGTTGTCGCCGATGATGTGCTCGCTGCTGTTGAGCCGCGAGATGCTGCACGGGCGGTTTGTCCGGGTAATCGACAGCCTCTTTTCGCGGCTGGCGAATTGGTATGGCCGCCGCCTCGAACGCTCGCTCGACTACCGCCCGGTGACTGCCCTCTTTGGCGCTGCGGTTTTGGCAAGCATCGTCTTTATGTATCTGCACACCAGTGCTGAACTCGCCCCCGAGGAGGACCAGGGCGTGTTGTTCGCGCTGACCAAGTCGCCGCAATATTCCAATCTCGATTACGCGGATTCCTATGACGCCAAGCTCGACAAAGCCTTGGCCTCGTTTCCCGAGACCTTCCTGCGTTTTATCGTCAACGGCCGGTTCGGACCGAACCAGGGCATCGCCGGGTTCATCCTGAAGCCGTGGAACGAGCGGACCCGTTCGTCGCAGCAATTGAAGCCGCTGGTTCAGCAGAAGGTCAACGCCGTCGAGGGGCTGCGCGCTTTCGTCTTCAACCTGCCGCCTCTGCCGGCGACGATCGGCGGGTTGCCGATCCAGATGGTGATCTATTCACCCGCCGACTACAGATCGATCTATCTGCAAATGGAAAAGATCAAAGCGGCGGCGCGCAAGAGCGGCATGTTCATCGTTGTCGACAGCGACCTCGACTTCAACCAGCCGGTTATCCACGTCAAGATCGATCGCTCCAAGGCGAACGAGCTCGGGGTCACGATGCAATCGATCGGCGACACCTTGGCGCTGCTGGTTGGCGAGAACTACGTCAATCGTTTCAATCTCGGCGGCCGGTCTTACGAGGTGATCCCGCAAGTGCCGCGGGCCGATCGCCTGAACCAGGAGACCTTGACGCGTTACTATGTCAAATCCGCCGCTGGACAGCCGATACCGCTGTCCAATCTCGTCACCCTCGAGATGGGCACCGAGCCCAACGCGCTGACCCAGTATAATCAGCTGAATTCCGCAACCTTCCAAGCGGTGCCGATGCCTGGGGTAACGACCGGTCAGGCGGTCGACTTTCTGGAGAGCCAGGTGAAGGACCTGCCGGCCGGCTTCAGCCACGACTATTTGTCGGATACCCGGCTCTATGTGCGTGAGGGCAATCAGCTGGCGGTCACCTTCATTTTTGCGCTGATCATCATTTACTTGGTGCTGGCGGCGCTGTTCGAAAGCCTGCGCGATCCGCTGGTGATCCTGGTCAGTGTCCCGATGTCGATCTGCGGTGCGATGATCCCGCTGTTCTTCGGCCTGGCGACTATGAACATCTACACCCAGGTCGGGCTGGTCACCTTGATCGGGCTGATCAGCAAGCACGGCATATTGATGGTCGCCTTTGCCAACGAGCTGCAGGTCAGCGAGCGGCTCGACCGGCGGCGCGCGATCGAACAGGCGGCACGGGTGCGGCTGCGCCCGATCCTGATGACGACGGCGGCGATGGTCGTCGGGCTGGTGCCCTTGTTGACCGCGAGCGGGGCGGGGGCGGCGAGCCGCTTTTCGATCGGCGTCGTTGTCGTCGCCGGCATGTCGATCGGGACTCTGTTCACGCTGTTCGTGCTGCCCGCGGTCTATACCGTACTGGCCAAGGACCACCTCGCCGCGGCGCAGTCGATCCGCACCCGCGAGCTCGAGCAGGTATCGTGACGACAGCGAGGGTCGTCGCTGTCCGCGACGGATGCAAAGCTGAAACTGGTAGGCCCGGCAGGACTCGAACCTGCGACAACACCGTTATGAGCGGCGTGTTCTAACCAGCTGAACTACGGGCCCTTCCGGGCATCCACGAAGGACCCGGAGATGCCTTCGCCCGGTTGCGCGTGGATGGCCGGGTCAAGCCCGGCCATGACAAGATGGATTTACATTGAACGCAAGCAAGATTCGGTGAGCGGGGCTCAGGTGTCGAGGAAGCTGCGCAATTTGCGTGAGCGGCTGGGATGCTTGAGCTTGCGCAAAGCCTTGGCCTCGATCTGACGGATACGCTCGCGGGTAACCGAGAATTGCTGGCCAACCTCTTCGAGCGTGTGGTCGGTATTCATGCCGATGCCAAAGCGCATGCGCAGTACACGCTCTTCGCGCGCGGTCAGCGAGGCGAGCACGCGCGTCGTTGTCTCGCGCAGATTGGCCTGGATCGCGGCATCCAGCGGCAACACCGCGTTCTTGTCCTCGATGAAGTCGCCGAGGTGCGAATCCTCTTCGTCGCCGATCGGGGTTTCGAGGCTGATCGGCTCCTTGGCGATCTTCAGCACCTTGCGCACCTTTTCGAGCGGCATCGCCAGTTTTTCGGCGAGTTCCTCGGGGGTCGGCTCGCGGCCGATCTCGTGCAGCATCTGCCGCGAAGTGCGCACCAATTTGTTGATCGTCTCGATCATGTGCACCGGAATGCGGATCGTGCGCGCCTGATCGGCGATCGAGCGGGTAATCGCCTGGCGGATCCACCAGGTCGCATAGGTCGAGAATTTGTAACCGCGGCGGTACTCGAATTTGTCGACCGCCTTCATCAGTCCGATATTGCCTTCTTGGATCAGGTCGAGAAACTGCAGCCCACGATTTGTATATTTCTTGGCGATTGAAATGACGAGCCGCAGATTGGCCTCGACCATCTCTTTTTTCGCCCGGCCCGCTTCGCGCTCGCCGCGTTGCACCGTCTGCACGACCCGGCGAAACTCGGCGATCGGCAGCTTTGCTTCCGACGCAACTTGGGCGATCTGCGCACGCAACCGCGCCGCCTCCGAACTATGCTTTTCGACCAGCCGCGGCCACCCGCGGCTGGGCAGGGCGGCGACCCGTTCCAGCCAATCGCCGGCGAGTTCGTTTCCGAAATATTCGCGCAGGAATTCAGCCCGCTTGACCCCGGCGTTTTCGGCCAGCCGCAGCAGCCTGCCTTCATCGGCGACGAGCCGGCGGTTGACGTCGTAGAGCTGTTCGACGAGGTATTCGATGCGCGCGTTGTTAAGCCGGATGCGCTTGACGTCTTCGATCACCTTGCTCTTGAGTTTCTCGTAGCGGCGCTCGGTCACCTTCGGCAGCGGTTCGCCTTTCAGCATGGCGTTGATGCGCTGGTCCTGAAGCCGATGCAGCCTTTTATGCGATTCGGCGATTGCGTCGAAGGTCGCGAGCACGCTCGGCTTCAGCTGAGCTTCCATCGCCGCCAGCGAAATCGAACTTTCCTCGCCTTCGCCCTCTTCCGCGGCGAGTTCCGGCTCGAGCTCGACAAGTTCGGCTTCGCCCTCGGCCCCCTCTGCCCTCGCTTCGCCCTCGGCCCCCTCGGCCACCGCCTCGGGCGCGCCCACTGCCTCGGGCGCGGCCACCGTCTCGGGCTCAGCCGCCCGATCGCCAGGTATCGCCAACGCCACGGCGGGTACGATCGGCTCGAACCCACCGCCGCCATAGGTAGCATCAAGATCGATTATGTCGCGCAAAAGCATCTTTCTTTCGTTCAGTGCGTCGCGCCAGCCGATGATCGCGCGGATCGTCAACGGGTTTTCGCAGATGCCGCCGATCATCATCTCGCGCCCGGCTTCGATCCGCTTGGCGATCGCGATCTCGCCCTCGCGCGACAGCAATTCGACCGATCCCATTTCGCGCAGATACATGCGCACCGGATCATCGGTGCGACCGATGTCGTCGTCGTCGAGATTGCCGCGAACCTCGCCGTCGGCCTCCTCTACCTCGGGAGCGGCCGGCTCCTCACTTTCCTCGCTCTCGATTACATTGACCCCGAGCTCGGAGAGCATCGTCATCGTGTCCTCGATCTGCTCCGAGGACACCTGGTCTTGCGGCAGCGCCGCGTTCAGCTCGTCATAGGTCACATACCCACGCTCCCGGCCGCGGGCCAGCATCTTTTTGATTGCAGCGGCAACGGTATCGAGCAGAGGCGCCTCGGCTGCCTCATCGCGGTTCTCCGTCGCTTCAGCCGTGTTCGCCGCTTTGCTCGCCATGCCACCATCCCTAAACTGGTTTCGAACCGGTCACGCCATGGCGGACCGCCAAAATATCCCACGATGCGGGTTTGCCGACGACGATCCGCGATCGGGTTCGCCATGGTGTCAGACCGGATCGTCATCGAGCCGAACCTCGCGCAACACCCGCTCCCTCGCGGCCAGGAAGCGTTCCCAGTTCGCCGCCGAGGCATCATCGGTCAGATGATTGCTGGCTTCGGTCAAGGCCGACCGGTGACCTCCCATCAGCATTTCGATCACATGAGCCCATTCGTCGCGCACCGTGCGCGACACCGAACTCCGGACCAGAAAGCCCGAATTGACCGACGGCGAGAGAAGCGCATCCACGGTCGCCGCAAACCCGTTCAGCAGAAGGTGTTGCCGGAGCGCCGAAGCGTCAAGCCCCGGCCGCAGAGCTTCAACCTCTAAAATCTCGCGGCGAAGCTTGTCAAGCTCCGCCTCGGGAATTTCGATCGCGGCAAATTCCTCGGCGACCTCACCGATCAAAGTCGGGCAGCGGAGCAAGATCCGAAACAGGATCTCGCGCTGCATGCGCGCCGGCGAGTGCGCGGCAGCGGGCCGATCCTCGTCACGAACCAGGGGTCGCCTGGGTTGCGGAGCCGATGCTTACGCCCATCCTTCGCTCCCTATGTCGCCTCACGAAATTTGACGTTCAGCAGATACGCCCGGTATTGCTGCTGGACAGCCTTATTGGGGATCAGCGCGATATCTTCGACCAGTCGACGCTCCAGATCGGCCCGACGCTCAGCCGTGTCCAATGGCTTGAGCTCCGACTTCGATCTCCCATAACATTGAAGCCATGCGGCGCGCGGAGTGCAGCACCTCCTCGAAGGCAACGCCGCCGGAGTTCCGGATAACGGAGTCTGGGATCTTCGCCCGGCGGCAAGTTGGCAAAGCGCAGGCTCGTGCCCCGGCTGCAGCAAGGGCAACGCCCGGCGCAAGGCGCGTGCCGCGGCGCGCTGGCCGGCGGCGTCGCCGTCGAAGCACAGGATCGGCTCGGGTCCGAGGCGCCACAACTCGCGCAGCTGGATCTCGGTCAGGGCGGTTCCCAGCGACGCCACGGCCGAGGGAAAACCAGCACGGTGCAGCGCGATTACGTCCATGTAGCCTTCGGTAACGATCGCGTCCGCGCTGTCCCCGACGGCCGCTCGCGCCGCCGACCAGCCGTAGAGCACGCGGCCTTTCTCGAAGAGCGGGCTGTCGGGCGAGTTCAGATATTTGGGCTGGGCATCCCCGATCGTGCGGCCGCCAAAGGCAATGACTCGTCCGGCGCGGTCGCCGATCGGAAACATGACCCGGCCGCGGAAATAGTCGTACGGCTCGCCCTCTTCGGGCCGATGCACCAGCCCGGCCCCGAGCAGCAGCGGCTCGGGAAAATCGCCACCGAGAGCGCGGCGAAGTGCCTGCCGATCCTCCGAGGCCCAGCCCAGCCGGAAGCGGCGGATCGTATCGGGGTCGAGCCCGCGCGCTTGCAGGTAGTCGCGGGCGCGACCGCCGGCCGGCCCCCACAAACGGGCCTCGTAAAAGGAGGCGGCGGCTTCGAGGGTTTCGAGCAGCGTCTTCTGCCGCTGCGCCCGTTCGCGTTCCTCTGGTGTCGCCTGCGGCACCGCGAGCCCGGCTTCGCCGGCAAGTTTTTCGACTGCTTCGAGGAAATCGAGGTTGTCGGCGCGCATGGCAAAACCGATCGCGTCGCCATGTGCGCCGCAGCCGAAGCAGTGAAAAAAATTCTTGTCATCGACGACGTAGAAGGACGGCGTTTTCTCGTGATGAAACGGGCAGAGCCCGCCATGTTCGCGCCCGCGCCGGGTGAGCTTGACCCGCCGGCCGACCAAGCCCGACAGCGAAATCCGATTGCGTAATTCGTCGAGGAAGCCGGGCGGAAACGCCATCGCTCGGCCGTCTCAACCCGCTGCGGCCGAACGCGACGGCAAAAAACCCGCCACGCTGGGCCGCACCATGTGCCGCCTCGCCGCCACGAATCCGTCTAACCCAACAAGCGTTTGACGATCGGCCCGGCCCGGCTGAAATCCATCGAGCCGGCGTGATGCTCGCGCAGGGTCGCCATGACCTTGCCCATATCCTTGATGCCGGCAGCGCCGGTCTCGGCGATTGCAGCCTGCGCCGCGGCGGCGATTTGGTCCTCGCTCATCTGCCGCGGCAGAAAGCTCTCTATGACACCGATCTCGTCGCGCTCCAGTTGCGCCAGATCGGCTCGATTGCCCTGCTCGTAAAGCACGATCGATTCGCGCCGCTGCTTGATCATGCCTTGCAACATCCGCGCGATTTCGGGCTCGGCGATCCCATTTGCATTAGCTTCCCCACGCGCCGCAACATCGCGCTCCTTAAGCCCGGCCAAGATCATCCGCACCGTCGAGACGGCCCGCACATCCCTTACCTTCATCGCTTGTTTGAGCCGGTCGGTGAAGGCCTGACGCAGCATCCCCCGCTCCTCTTGGCCGAAAATTCAGCCTATCTCGTTTCGCGCTTCGCAGCAATTCTGGGCGTCGAAGACTAAGTATTTGAAACGACGTGCGGTTCCGGCAAGACGGGGGTTGACCTTGCCGGCTCGACCGCATATTTCTCGTCTGTTCCGCAATGTGCCTGTCGCCGGACGGGCGGCGTGCGGTTTGTCCGCCGGATTTTCACAAATGCGCGACCCGTGGCTGCAACCGCCCGACTGCAATGCCGCGCTCGTCCTCGCGGACGGCACAGTGTTTTGGGGCAGCGGAGTAGGGGCCCGCGGAGTGGCGGTCGGCGAGGTCTGCTTTAACACCGCGATGACCGGCTACCAGGAAATCCTGACCGATCCATCTTATGCGGCTCAGATCATTAACTTCACCTTTCCTCACATCGGTAACGTGGGAACGAACCGCGATGATATCGAAACAACTACGCCGGCGGCGCGCGGTCTCGTCGTCCACAGCAAGGTCACCGGGCCGGCGAACTGGCGCTCCACCACCCCCCTCAATACCTGGCTCGAATCGCACGGGCTCATCGGGATATCGGGCGTCGATACGCGACGGCTGACCCGGCTTATCCGCGATCGAGGACCGCCCAATGGGGTGATCGCCTACGATCCTCAACGGCCGCTCGACATTGCGTCGCTGCATCGGCATGCGTCGGCGTGGCCGGGTCTCGAAGGGATGGATCTGGCCTGTGAGGTCACTTGCCGTCAGACCTACCAATGGGATGAGACGGGCTGGGAGCCGGTACACGGCTACGGCCGGCAGCGCAATCCGCGGCATCACGTCGTCGCCGTCGATTACGGAGCCAAGCGCAACATCTTGCGAATGCTCGCCCAGCACGGTTGCCGGGTTACCGTGGTCCCCGCTACTGCCTCGGCCGCGGACATCCTGCACCTTCGGCCCGATGGGATTTTTCTGTCGAATGGACCGGGCGACCCCGCCGCGACCGGCGTCTATGCGGTGCCGGTGTTGCGCAACCTCATCGCTTCGGGCAAGCCGATGTTCGGGATTTGCCTTGGCCACCAGCTGATGGCGCTGGCGCTGGGCGGGCGCACCTGCAAAATGGCGCGCGGCCATCGCGGAGCCAATCATCCGGTCAAGGACCTGTTGACCGGCGCGGTCGAGATCACCAGCCAGAATCATGGCTTTGTCGTTGAGCCCGATAGTCTGCCGCGCGGGATCGAGCCGACCCACCTTTCGCTCTTCGACAACAGCAATGAAGGATTGCAGATTGTGGGCAAGCCGGTGTTTTCGGTGCAGCACCATCCCGAGGCGAGCCCAGGCCCGCAGGATAGCCATTATTTGTTCGAGCGGTTCGTCGCGCTGATGGCGGCGAATGCCTAAGCGCACGGACATCGACAGCATTCTGATCATCGGCGCCGGTCCGATCGTTATCGGGCAAGCTTGCGAGTTTGATTATTCCGGCACCCAGGCCTGCAAGGCGCTGAAGGGCGAGGGCTACCGGATCGTGCTGGTCAACTCGAACCCGGCGACGATCATGACCGACCCCGATCTCGCCGACGCCACCTATATCGAGCCGATCACGCCGGAGATGGTCGAGCAGATCATCGCTCGCGAGCGGCCGAACGCTCTGTTGCCGACGATGGGTGGGCAGACGGCGCTCAATACGGCGATGGCGTTATCCCGCTCCGGCGTCCTCAGGCGCTACGGGGTCGAACTGATTGGCGCCACCGAGGAGGCGATCGCCAAGGCCGAGGACCGTCTGCTGTTTCGCCAGGCGATGGACAAGATCGGCCTCGCCTCACCGCAGAGCCGGCGCGCTCGCTCGCTCGACGAGGCGCTCGAAGCGCTCGATGAGGTCGGACTGCCCGCGATCATCAGACCCTCGTTCACGCTCGGCGGCACTGGTGGCGGGATCGCCTACAACGCGCAGGAGTTCGAGGAGATCGTGCGCGGCGGGCTGCGGGCCTCACCGACGCACGAGGTGCTGATCGAGGAATTGGTCTTGGGGTGGAAAGAGTACGAGATGGAGGTGGTCCGCGATCGCGCCGACAATTGCATAATTATCTGCTCGATCGAAAACATCGACCCGATGGGTGTCCATACCGGCGATTCGGTCTGCGTCGCCCCGGCGTTAACCTTGACCGACAAGGAATACCAGCTGATGCGCAACGCCGCGATCGCGGTGCTGCGCGAGATCGGGGTCGACACGGGCGGGTCGAATGTCCAGTTCGCGGTCAACCCCGAGGACGGTCGACTGGTCGTCATCGAAATGAACCCACGGGTCTCGCGCTCCTCGGCATTGGCCTCGAAGGCGACCGGCTTTCCGATCGCCAAGGTGGCCGCCAAGCTTGCCGTCGGCTACACCCTCGACGAGTTGGACAACGAAATCACCCGCATCACGCCGGCCTCGTTCGAGCCGACGATCGACTACGTCGTTACCAAGATGCCGCGGTTCACCTTTGAAAAGTTTCCGGGGACCGAGCCGCTGCTGACAACCTCGATGAAATCGGTCGGCGAAGCGATGGCGATCGGCCGCAGTTTTGCCGAATCAGTGCAGAAGGCGCTGCGTTCGATGGAAACCGGGCTCGGCGGCTTCGACGAGGTCGCGATCGAAGGGGTGGAGAGCGCCGGAAAAGAAGCGGTCAAGGCGGCCCTCGCCAGACCCTCGCCGGACCGGCTGCTGTTGATCGCGCAGGCCTATCGGCACGGGCTGTCCACTGCCGAAATCCACGCCGTCTGCCGTTTCGAGCCGTGGTTTCTGGACCGCATCGGCGAGATCGTAGCGGTCGAGGAGCGGGTGCGACGAGACGGATTACCGTGCGACCGCACTGGCTTGCTGCGGCTAAAGCAGATGGGCTTTTCTGATGTGCGCTTGGCCAAGCTCGCCGGGATCGAGGAGGAGGCGGTCTCAACCCGACGCCGGGCGCTCGATCTGCGACCGGTGTACAAGCGCGTCGACACTTGCGCCGCCGAGTTTCCGTCGCTGACCCCGTACATGTATTCCTGCTACGAGGGCGATGGGTTCGACGAGCCCGAATGTGAGGCCGATCCGAGCGAGCGCAGAAAAGTCGTAATCCTAGGTGGCGGGCCCAATCGGATCGGCCAAGGCATCGAGTTCGACTATTGCTGTGTCCATGCCGCTTACAGTTTGTCCGAAGCCGGCATCGAGACAATTATGGTCAACTGCAACCCGGAGACCGTCTCGACCGATTACGATACCTCAGATCGGCTCTATTTCGAACCGCTGACCGCCGAGGATGTGGTCGAGATCGTGCGGGTTGAGGAGCGGCGCGGAACCTTGCTCGGCGTCATCGTGCAGTTCGGCGGCCAGACCCCGCTTAAGCTCGCGGCCGCGCTCGAGCGCGAGCAAATCCCAATCCTCGGCACCTCGCCTGATGCGATTGATCTGGCCGAGGACCGGCGGCGGTTTCAAGGGCTGCTGACCCGGCTCGGCCTGCGCCAGCCGGAGAACGGCACGGCCCATTCGGCCACTGAGGCCGAGGCCATCGCGCTGCGGATTGGTTATCCGGTCGTGATCCGCCCATCTTATGTCCTGGGCGGCCGGGCCATGGAAATCGTGCACGACGCGGCCGGCCTCGATCGCTATATGCGCCAGGCCGTCACGGCGTCGGGGACGAGTCCGGTGCTGATAGACCGATATCTGCAAGATGCGATCGAAGTCGATGTCGACGCTATTGCCGACGCGGACGAGGTCGAAGTCGCCGGCATCATGGAACATATCGAGGAGGCCGGGATCCACTCGGGCGACAGCGCCTGCTCGCTGCCGCCTTACAGCCTGACGCCGTCGACGATTGCTGAAATCGAAAGACAAACCGTGGCTCTCGCCCGGGCGCTCGGCGTCGTCGGGCTGATGAACGTACAGTTCGCGGTCAAGGGCGACGATATCTACGTGCTCGAGGTCAATCCCCGCGCCTCGCGTACGGTTCCATTTGTCGCCAAGGCCACCGGCGTTCCGATCGCCAAGATCGCGGCGCGGGTGATGGCCGGCCAGCGACTCGCAGATTGCGGCGGCCACCGGCGCCCTAGGGGCGCGCATGTCGCCGTCAAAGAGGCGGTCTTTCCGTTTGCCCGCTTTCCGGGGGTCGATCTAATCCTCGGGCCGGAGATGAAGTCGACCGGGGAGGTGATGGGGCTCGACGCCGATTTCGGGCGCGCCTTCGCCAAATCACAGCTCGCCAGCGGCACCAACCTGCCGCTCAAGGGTTGCGTCTTCGTTTCGGTGCGCGATCATGACAAGCGGGCGCTGGTCGAGCCATGCCGCCGGCTCGTCGAGATGGGCTTTACTCTGATCGCGACACGCGGCACGGCTCACGCCTTGCGCGCCGACGGGCTGCCTGTTACGTCGGTTAAAAAAGTGCGCGACGGGCGCCCGCATATTGTCGACCACATGCTAAGCGACGAGGTCCAGCTAGTCTTCAACACGACCGAGGGCAGCCAGGCGATCGCCGACAGCTTCGGCCTGAGGCGCACAGCACTGACCCACGCGATCCCCTACTACACAACCGTCGCCGGCGCCCGGGCGGCGGTTCAGGCGATTGCCGCGTTGCGTGCCGGAAGCCTTGAAGTTGCGCCGTTGCAGTCTTACTTTTGATGCCCTCGCGGCGGCACTTTCCGCCACTTTCGACAACAGATGCGAACCTGTCCGCGATGAACAAGATCCCGATGACGGCCGACGGATACGATCGGCTTCGCGCGGAGCTGAAGCAGCTTAAATCCGTCGAGCGGCCGGCCATCATCCGCGCCATTGCCGAAGCCCGCGAGCACGGAGATATTGCGGAGAACGCCGAATATCACGCGGCCCGCGACCGGCAGAGCTTCATCGAGGGCCGGGTCATGGAGCTCGAAGACAAGGTCGCCCGCGCCGAGGTGATCGACGTCTCCAAGCTTTCGGGCTCGGTGATCAAATTCGGTGCGCGGGTCACGCTCGCCGACGAGGAAAGCGACGAGGAGCAGACCTTCCTGATCGTCGGCGAGGACGAGGCCGACATCAGCCGCGGCCGCCTGTCGGTGACCTCGCCCTTGGCGCGTGCCCTTATCGGCAAGGGCAAAGGCGACAGTGTCGAAGTTACGACCCCGCGCGGCGCTAAATCCTACGAGGTCGTCACCGTCGATTTCGGCTGACCGGTGCGCGACGCGCTTCGCAAGACGTGCACAAAAAGTCGATCAGAGCAAAGGTGGCGTCCAGGCACAGCACAAATCCTCCAGCAGATCGAGTTCAGGGATTGCTGCAGCCACTCCAGTACGAATTGGGGTCGGTTGGCCATCGGTCGAATGGCCGGTCGGTCAGCACTCGGCGATTTCGGCGGCGGCAAGGGGGAGTTGGTCGCCGATAGGGATGCCCGGCTCGTCCTTTGATACGCGCAGGGTCAGCGCCGATTTTACATGGCTGACATTGGGCGCCGAGGTCAGCTTGGCGCTCAGAAACCGTTGATAGCTATCCCAATCGACGGCGACGATCTTCAGGAGGAAGTCTGCTTCTCCGGTCAGCATGTGCGCTTCACGCACCTCTGGCCAGGTGGCGATCAGCTGCTCGAAGGCCCTGAGGTCGGTTTCCGCCTGACTCGCCAATCCGACTTGGGCAAAAACGGTCACGCCATAGCCCAGCGCCTCGGGCGCCAGATCGGCATGATAGCCGCGGATAATACCGGCTTCTTCGAGCGCGCGAACCCGGCGCAGGCAGGGCGGTGCCGAGATGCCGGCGCGGCGGGACAGCTCGACATTGGTCATGCGCCCGTCCGCCTGCAGATTGCGCAAGATTCGGCGGTCGATCTGATCCAGTTTTATCCGCCGCATCCGATCCTCTTTCGCCGATTTCTGGATCATAGAAAACGCTGATCCGTCTGCGCAATTTTGTTGCGGCGGCCGAGCACGCCTTGCCCTAGCCGGGCCATTTCCGTAAACCCCGGCCATGGGGTTCGATCCGTTCGGCTGGGTATTGCACGACGGCAAGGCGGGGATGTCGAGCCAGGCTGTCGGCTTGGCCGAAGCTGCCGGTTTCGTCTTTGCCGAAAAGAGGTTGGAGATTCGGTTTCCGTGGAGCTATCTGCCGCCGCTACTGTGGCCCGCGCCTCTCGATGCACCGGGCGGGACCGGTGCTCGCCTGAAGCCGCCCTGGCCCGACTTCGTGATCGCTTGCGGACGTAATGCGGCGATGCCGGCGCTGGCGATCCGGCGCGCGAGCGGCGGGCGCACCATCACAGCGCAGATCCAGGACTCCAGGATCGGCCGCGGCGAATTCGACCTCTCTATCGTGCCCGAGCACGACCGGCTTCGCGGGCCAAGGGTAGTGGTGACGCGGGGCGCGGTCCATCGGGTGACGCTAGCCAGACTGGCGGGCGAGCGGGGCCGTTGTCCGGGACTTGCGGCTATGCCGCGGCCGATCCTTACAGTACTGATCGGCGGCAGCAACAAAGCCTACCGCCTGACCCTTCGCCGGATCGAGGAAATCGGCGATGCAGTGGCCACGATCCTACGGATGCGCGGCGGCTCGGCCCTCGTGACGCCGTCGCGGCGGACTGGGGCCCAGGGGGTGAGCCTGTTGCAAGAGCGCCTGGCAGGCCTGCCCGCCAAAATTTGGGACGGCGCCGGAGAGAACCCGTATTTCGCCTATCTCGCCCTCGCCGACGCCTTTTTGGTGACGGCCGACTCGGTGTCGATGATCAGCGAGGCCGCGGCAACCGGCAAACCCATCCATATCGTTGACCTCGACGGCGGCAACGCCAAATTCGCCCTCTTTCACCAGATCATGCGTAACGCCGGCATTACCCGCGCCTTTGCCGGCAGAATTGAAGAATGGTCTTATCCGGTGCCGGACGATACGGCGCGGGCCGGCGCGGCATTGCGGGCCTTGGTTTTGAGCCGGTTCGACCAGCGGGAGCGCGCATGAGGGGGGTGGCGATCTATGCCGCGTTCTTCGCCGCGGCGCTGATGTTGTTTCTGCTGCTGCCGCAGCTCGACCTGTGGGTCAGTGGCCTGTTCTATGCTCGCGGGCGCGGGTTCGTGCTGGAGAATTGGCCGCCGGTCATCCAGGTCTCTCGCGCGATTCCCTGGGTCGCCTGGGGCATCGTTCTGATCGTTACGCCGGGGCCGCGATCTGGCTCTTTCTTGTTGGTCGACCGCTATGGCGGTTCGACCGGAAGGCGCTGCTGTTCGTCGCCCTCTCGACTGCGCTGGGTCCCGGATTTCTCGCCAACACCGTGCTGAAAGATCATTGGGGACGGGCCCGACCGGTGCAGATCGAGGCATTCGGCGGGCCCCACCATTTCACCCCGGCCCCGTTGCCGGCAGCCGAATGCCCGCGCAATTGCTCCTTTGTTTCGGGTCACGCCGCGCTCGGTTTTTCCCTCGTCGCTTTTGCCCTCCTGTTGCCGCCCGGGCCCCGGCGCCGTCGCGGTATTGGCGCGGCATTGGCTTTTGGCGGCGTGGTCGGCCTCGCCCGCATCGCACAGGGCGCCCACTTTCTGTCGGATGTCGTCTTTGCCGGCCTGCTGGTCTTCGGCACAACGGCGCTGCTCAACTGGTGGATCGTTGAGCGAGATGGGCTTGCCGCGCCATCGCTGCTGCACTTTATCGCGAGATCGGGCGCGGCGGCGCGGCGGCATGGCGGTTCGGATGCCAAAGCTGGACGTTCGCCGGCCGTGCGTCTCGGCGCAGCGACGGTTGCCACCACGATCCTCATTGTGGTTTCGATCGGGAGCGTTGATCGGCCTCTCGCCCTTTTCCTGCATGCGCGCGACGCCGATCTGCATGCTGCGTTCGAGCTGATCGGGCGGCTCGGCGAGGCCTGGGGTTGGCTGCTTTTCTTTGCCCTGGCCTTTGCCGGGCTGCATTGGGGCGGTGAACTGCCGCGGTTGCGCCCGATCGTCGTTCCCATGCGAGCGCTCTCGGCGCTTCCAGCCTTTCTGTTTGCGTCGATCGCAGCGTCGGGTCTGGTTGTCGACGTCATGAAGATCGGCTTTGGCCGGCTGCGCCCGAAGCTGTTGTTCCGGTCGGATCTCTATGGCTTTACCTGGTTTGGCTGGCGGCCCGATCACTGGTCATTTCCCTCGGGCCACAGCGCCACGATCGTGGCCCTATTCAGCGCCCTATGGTGGCTGTGGCCGCAGCATCTGCTGTTCTACGTCTTGGCGGCGGCGATCGTCGCCGGGAGCAGGGCCGTGGTCGGTGCACATTATCCGAGCGACGTGATGGCCGGGGCGCTCGTCGCAGTGTTGTCGACACGGTATGTGGCGCTCGTGTTTGCGCGCTGGGGCATCGATCTGGCCGCTTCCCGCCAAGGCCGGTCCGGTGCGGCCCCGATGCCGCCCTGGCCCTGCCGACGCTGTATTGAGATAATGGCTGTCAGGCGGCAGCGGGCTCGCGCCCGCGGAACCTCGGGCCGACCCTAAGGCGGTAGCGGTTGCGGGTTTGCGGCGGGCGAGGGCGTCGACGGTTGACTTCGTGAGAACTCGACTCTCTAGCATTAACTGGCTTGAACACGGATGGCGGAAGCCGGTGACAGCCCGGCACACTCGCGCCATTGTACCCGGTTCGAGCGTTAGCAACCGCTGTGGCGAGAGGTCAGACCCTCCTTCGGATCGGGCCATCCGCAGCGAGACGGCCATCCCAAGGAGACCAAAATGACCGATACAACGCTACCGCCCTCCACGCGGCCGGGCGCGACCCCGGTCCGGGAGGTTCTGCCTTGGGCAATTCTCGGTGGCTTGCTTCTGTTGCTGGCGATCTATTTCGTCGGCGCCGAACAAGGTGCGACCTCGATCGTCCCCGGAATGTACGTGCACGAGTTCGTGCATGATGGACGTCATCTGCTTGGATTTCCTTGCCACTAAGCGAAATTCTTCGCGATGGCGGGGGCTCTGCTGCTGCGCGGGATGCTGATCGGCATCGTCGCGGGATTACTGTGCTTCAGCTTTTTGAAGATCGTTGGCGAGCCGCAGGTCGACCGCGCGATTACGTTCGAAACCCAGCTTGACGAAGCCAAGGCTAAGGCCGCGGCGCAAGCGTTTATCGCCAAGGGCCTGCCGGCGCCGAAGGAAGAGCCGGAGCCTGAACTGGTCAGCCGCCGGGTCCAAGCCGGCCTCGGCCTGTTCACCGGCGTCATGGTGTATAACGTGGCCTTCGGCGGCCTGTTCTGCCCTGGCTTTCGCTTTGGCCTATGGCCGCATGGGCGATTTCGGGCCACGGGCTACGTCGGCGGTATTGGCTGTTGTCGGCCTTATTGCGGTCTATATTGTCCCAAACCTCAAATATCCGGCAAATCCGCCCTCGGTCGGCGACCCGGCGACGATCGGCATGCGCACCGCGCTGTATTTCAGCATGATCGCGATCTCGCTCGCGGCGATGATTGCAGCGGGAATGCTGCGCCTCCGGCTTCTCCCTCGCCATGGGGCGTGGAACGCGCTTCTGATTTCCGGCGCCGCGTATCTAATCGTCGTGATCGCCGAGAGTTTGACATTGCCGGCCATCAACGAGGTGCCCGCGGAATTCCCGGCGGTAGTGCTATGGCAATTCAGAATTGCGTCGCTGGGCGCTCAACTGATTATGTGGGCGACCATCGGATTGGTCTTCGGCGCGTTGACCGAGCGGGCCGCTCTGACCCGGAGACAGTTGCGAAGCAAAACGGCGACGTATTGAGTTGACCACTCGCTCATCGGGAATCAGCCGTTGAGATCGGGGAACTCCATGGTCGCCTTGCTCTCTGCCGCTGGGCAGCCCTTCGGGGTTCTTGCTGCTCGATTTATCGGCGGCGCGACCCGGCGTCGTTTTGATCGATCCATATGGGCTCTGCTGACGTCTGCAACCGTGTCGTTCGGTGCTCCCGCCGTCGGATGCGAGCAGATTTGGCTCGGTCCGATCAACGATCCGTGCTCACCGAATATGCTGCTGGGCGATTGGGCAGGGTTGCGTTCCGGCCTGGAGAAATACGGGGTTACCTTTGGGCTGCAGGAACAGGACGAAGTCTGGGGCAATGTGATGGGCGGCCTCAGGCGAGGCGCCACCTATAATGGCCTGACGATGGCGAGCCTGTGCATCGACCTCGGTACGAAGTTGCACTGGCAGGGCGCCCATTTCTTCGCTAGCGGTTACCAGATCCATGGCATCGGACCGACGCCGCAACTCGTCGGCGCGCTGCAATTGATCAGCGGCATCGAAGCCACTCCCAGTATCAAGCTCTATGATTTGTGGTTCGAGGACCAGCGGCGACTGTTTGGCGGCACATTTTCGCTCCGCTTCGGCCAGGAAGGCGCCAATGACGAATTCATGACGACTCAATACGGCGGGCTCTTCCTCAATTCGAGCTTTGGGTTCCCAGCATTACCGGCGCTTGATTTGCCTTCGGGAGGGCCGAACTATCCGTTGGCCACGCCGTTTGTTCGCGGGGAGTTTCGACGGGGCGAGTTCACATTGCTGGGCGCGGTCTACAACGGCAACCCGGCGTCAGCGGGCACCGGTGATCCGCAGCTGCGCGACTTTCACGGCACGGCCTTCCGCCTCAACGATCACACGCTCTCCTTTGCCGAGCTGCAATACGCGCCGAGCCTGGCTCCGTCCGCCACGTATAAGCTCGGGATGTGGATTGCGAGCGGGCCGTTCGCAGACCCGTTGACGGCCTCTGACGGCTTGTCCTTGGCGAATCCGGCAAGCAACGGCCAGCCGCTGCTGCACGCCACCGACCGGGCCGTCTATGCGGTCATTGACCAGATGATGTGGCAAAAGCCGAACACCGTGTCGCAGGGCATCGCATTCTTCGTTCAGGTCATGCACGCCCCCGAGGATCGCAATCTGAGCGACCTGTTCATTGAGGGCGGCCTGAATTGGAAGGGGATCATCCCCGGCCGATCGCACGATGCAGCGGGACTGGCAGTAGCTCATGCCGGGATTGGCGCCGCCCCGATAAAGTTCAGTGAGGATCTGGTTTTCTATACCGGGCTGGGCACGCCCTATAGCCCCGGCGAGACGGTCGTCGAAGCGACCTATCGGGCGGTGCTGACGCCGTGGCTCAAGCTGCAGCCGGACCTGCAATATGTCGTTAACCCCGGCGCCGGGGTATTGACCGCACAGAGCACCGTGCCATTGAAGAACGCGCTGGTCTTCGGGGTTCGCGCCACAGTCAATTTCTGACCGGAATCCAGAGGGCTTCACATCCGCAGAGATGCCACGTCAGGCGAAAAGCAGCCTATGTCCCGGCAGTGTCCTGTCTAACCCGAGCCTCGCGTCGCCGCGTCGATGACACGCTTGGAAAGGCCCGTCAGCATCGGAAACTGATGGCTGGACACCGTGTCTCCAGCAACCATTCGAGCGAGATTCGCGGTCGGGTTCGGTATTTCGGCGTAGCCGAGTGGTCGCGAAAACGCTATTGTTTCCGCCATGGAGTCGGCGAAAGTAGGCGGTTGCGGGTGTGAGCGGACCATCAGCATCATGGGGTGCTGAGGGTCGAGAGTTCGAAATCTCTCCGCTCCGACCAATCCTGTCTCCTTCGCCGCTGGCCGAAGCACCGACGACGAGGACGGCATGAACGCCCGCAAATCCGATCTTGAACCCTGGCAGTGGCCCGAGGAGGAGTGGCGCAAGCGCGTTGACCGCGTCCGCGCCGGGCGCAGCCTGCGGCCGGCGGAGTGGCCGGGCGGAGCGCGCTGCGCGGTGGCGCTGTCGTTCGACAGCGATCACGAGACCAGCGACCTGCGCGAAGGCGGCAACTCGATCGGGCGGCTCGCTTGGGGCCAGTATGGCAGCCGGGTCGGCGTACCGAGAATTCTGAAGGTGCTCGAAAAATACGGGGTCAAGGCCAGCTTTTATGTGCCGGCGGTGACCGCGCTCCTCCACCCGGACGAGCAACGCCGCGTCGTCGCCGAAGGCCATGAGATCGGGCATCCACGGCTGGATTCACGAGCTGAATTCGGTTCTGCCCTACGAGGCCGAACGCGACCTGATGCGGCGGTCGGCCGATACCCTGGAGAAGATCACCGGGGTCCGGCCGGTCGGCTTGCGCACCCCGTCCTGGGATTTCAGCCGGCACACCCTGGAAATCGAACAGGAGATGGGGCTCGCCTACAATTCCTCGCTGATGTCGGATGAGGATTGCTATGAGCTGCTGCTCGATGGCGCGCCGACCGGAGTGGTCGAATTGCCGGTCGAGTGGGTGCGCGACGACGCGGTCTATTTCATGATGAACCGGTTTTCGGCGCTGCGGCCGTACACGCCGCCCGGTGACGTATTCGACATCTTCCGGCGCGAGTTCGACGCGGCCCATGCCGAGGGCGGCCTGTTCCAGCTGACGATGCATCCGCACGTCATCGGCTATCGCTCGCGCATATGGATCCTAGACGAGATCATCCGCCACGCGAAGGCGCAAAAGGGGGTCTGGTTCGCGACCCACGCCGACGTGGTCGATTGGGCGAAGCGTCACGCGGCTTGACTAAGGTGTGCTCTGATCGCCGTGCGCATGGCTGAGGGGGAACCACAAGCATCCACGCGCTGCGGCTATGTCGCGCTAATCGGCGCGCCCAATGCCGGCAAGTCGACCCTGCTGAACAAACTCGTCGGGCGCAAGCTGGCGATCGTCACTCCCAAGGCACAGACGACGCGCAGCCGGCTGCTCGGCATCGCGATCGAAGGGCCGGCGCAGATCGTCTTTATCGACACCCCGGGCATCTTTGCGCCCCGGCGGCGCCTAGACAGGGCAATGGTGTCGGCGGCCTGGTCGGGGGCCGAGGAGGCCGACGAAACCGTACTGCTGGTCGACGCCGCGCGCGGGGTCGACCGGGATACGCGGCGCATCCTAGACCGCCTCGCCGAGCGCGGCCGCAAATCGGCTCTGGCGCTGAACAAGATCGATCTCGTGCGTCGCGACTCGTTGCTCGGCCTGGCTACGACCTTGTCGAAGGAAGGCCGCTTCGAGCCGGTCTTTATGATCTCGGGGTTGAGCGGTGACGGGGTGGGAGATCTGAAACGCCATCTTGCTGCCGCCGTGCCGTCGGGTCCGTGGCTGTTTCCCGAGGACCAATTGTCGGACACGCCCGAGCGCCTGATCGCCGCCGAGGTCACCCGCGAACAGGTCTTTCTGCAACTCCATGACGAGCTGCCCTATGCCTCAACCGTCGAGACCGAGAGCTGGGAAGACCGCCGCGACGGCAGCGTGCGGATCGAGCAGGTGATCTATGTCGAGCGGCAGAGCCAGCGCGCGATCGTGCTCGGCGATGGCGGGCAGCGGATCAAGGCGATCGGCGTCCGCGCCCGCGCCGAACTCGAACAGATGCTGGAGCGGCGGGTCCATCTGTTTCTGTTCGTCAAGGTGCGCCAGAACTGGGGCGAAGACCGCGAGCGCTTCGCGGCGCTCGGGCTCGACTACGACACCTGATAAGAAAAGACGCGAAATAACTCTCGGATCTTGGTAGTTCACTCTCGCCCCCCGGCTTTCTTGTTGTATTCCGCGCAAGCGAGACCTCAGCCCGGATGACAAAGAGACGTCGACGTTCTGATCAAAACTCGCGCAGCAAGCGGCCGAAGCCGGGGATCGGCGTCTTGACGCCGGCCAGACGCAGCAGATGCCATAACACCGCCTGGGTCGAGGTCACGACCGGTTTGCCGATCCGCGCCTCGAGCGCGTCGATGATCGGATGCGAGCGGAAATTGAGGCAAGCGGCGATCAGCCCGTCCGATTGCGGGTCCCACGCGCCGAGCGCCAGGTCGAAGATCGCGGCGGGTTCGGGCTCGGCTAGGCGAAACCCGTCGGTGATGCCGAGATGGGCTCCGGCAACGCAATCGACGCCGCCTTCCGCGAAGAAATGGTGCTCGGCGGCATCGACCGCCTCGGTATAGGGCGAAATCGCCGTCACCCGCCTTAGCCCGAGCGCACGGCAGGCGGCAAAGATGCTGTCGGTCGCGGTCGTCGCCGGCGCTCCGGCGAGATGACGGATCTCGCCGCGCAGGCGCTCATCGAAGGCATGACCCTGGACGATGCTTGACGCGGTGCAGCCATAGGCAATCGCGTGCGGCCGGCAGCTGGCAAGTTGACGGATCGCGCGGGCGCCGTCCTCGCGGTCCATCGCGATGATCCGTTCGGGCGAGCTGCCTTCGCCGATCAGCATCCGCGCGAAATGGACGCTGACCCCATCGGGCGCGACGCGGGGATACCATTCTTCGACGACAATATTGACGCTCGGCACGATGACTCCGAGCCGGATCTGCTCATTCATACCCTTTCCCCCTTCGCTATGAACCGCACGGCGGATCGAACGCCTTGATCGGCGGCGGCGGGCCGTCGAAGCGCTCGATCTCGACCAGGCAGAGCTGGCCGGTGCAGCCTTGCGCGAGACGCGAGGTACCGGCGTCTGATGTCAGCACGTTCGGGTTGCCGTGCACGCAGAGCGGCTTGTCCGCGGCCGGGTCATCGGGGTCGTACCAGGCACCGGTCGACAGCTGGACCACGCCTTGGCGCAGCGCATCGCTCAGCACCGCGCCGGCGAGACAGGCGCCGCGATCGTTGTAGAGGCGCACGATGTCGCCCTCGCCAATGCCGCGCGCCGCGGCATCTTGTGGATGGATGCGCACCGGCTCGCGCCCCTTGACCTTCGACGCCTGGCTGGTGGCGCCAAAATCCAGCTGGCTGTGCAGGCGCGTCGCCGGCTGGTTCGCGATGAGATGGAGCGGGAAACGCGCCGCTGCGGGCGAGCCGGCACCTTCAACCGGCGGCAGCCAGGTTGGATGTCCGGGGCAGTCCGGATAGCCGAAACCGGCGATCGTCGCCGAGGCGATCTCGATCTTGCCGCTCGGCGTCGGTAACGGCGCCGCGTCGGGGTTATGGCGAAACTCGCGGAGGATGCCGCCATCCCAGGGCAGGGTTGGCAACACCAACTCGCCCGCTTCCCAGAACTGGTCGAAATCGGGAGCATCGATATCGCGCGACAGCAGCGCGCGACGAGTCGGCTCATAGATTTGTTCGAGCCACTGCCGCGCAGAACGGCCCTCGGTAAATGCATCGGCGATCCCCAGGCGCTGCGCCAGTTCGGCGAAGATGTCGTAATCGTCGCGCGCCCGCTCGAAGGGCGCCACGGCGCGATGCATCGCCACCAATAGCGGATCGCCCTCCGAGGCCCCGATATCCTCGCGCTCCAAGGTGATCGTGGCCGGCAATACGATATCGGCGTGGCGCGCGGTCGCGGTCCATGCCAAATCATGCACAATGACTGTGTCCGGGCGAGCGAAGGCGCGGCGCAGCCGGTTCAGATCCTGGTGGTGGTGAAACGGATTGCCGCCGACCCAGTACACCAGCTTTATGTCGGGATAAGTCAACTGCTGGCCGTTGTAGTCGAACGGCTCTCCGGGGTGCAGCAGCATGTCGGCGATGCGCGCCACCGGAATGAAATCGGCGATGCTGTTGCGGCCTTGCGGCAGCGTGGGCAGCGGCACCGCGAGTGGCGGCTTTCCGGTGTTCGACGTCGACCCCAGCGCATAGGCGAAGCCGCCGCCCGGCATCCCGATCTGGCCGAGCAGGGCGGCCAGCACGACGCCCATCCACACCGGCTGCTCGCCATGCTCGGCGCGCTGCAAGGATTGCGAGCAGGTGATCAAGGTGCGCCGCCCGAGCGCCCGCCGCGCCAGCGCGACGATCTCGTCCGCCGGCAGGCCGCAGATCGCCGCCGCCCAGGGCGCGTCTTTCGGCTGACCGTCGCTGCGGCCGAGCAGATAAGCCTCGAACGCGTCCCAGCCGACACAAAAGCGATCGAGGAAGGCGCGGTCGTGCCGCCCCTCGGTCGCCAAGGTATGCGCCAGCCCCAGCATCAATGCGACATCGGTGCCAGGCCTGATCGGATGCCAGACGGCCTCGATCTCCGCCGGATAATCGTCGCGCAGCGGCCCGATCAGATGGAACTCGACGCCCTCGTTTGCGCGCAGCATAGCAGATGGCTGCGGGCGATGTGCTGGCTCGTACCGCCGCCGCCGACATCGTTGTTTTTCAGCGCCATGCCGCCAAAGGCGAGCACCAGCGCGCTCTCGGCCACCATTTCGGCCCAGCTGACGTTGTTGCCGGCCACCGCCCCCTGAGGGCCGATCACATGCGGCAGGATCACCGTCGCCGCACCCGAGCTGTAGCTGTTGACCGAGCGGACATAGCCGCCGGCGAGGTTCAGAAACCGGTGGATCTGGTGCTGCGCGTCGTGAAAGCGGCCGGCGCTGGCCCAGCCATAGGAGCCGCCGAATATGCCGCTCGGTCCATGTGCGGCGTTGACCCGTGTCAGCTCTGCCGCAACGAGGTCGAGCGCTTCGGGCCATGAGACCGCCACCAATTCGTCGCGGCCCCGCCGATGATCGGAACCCGGACCGCGTTCCAGCCAGCCGAGCCTGATCATTGGCCGGGCGATACGCGCCCGATGCGAGACGGTGGCCGGAATGTTGCCGAGCAAAGCCGAGGGATCGCGGTCGCGGGGATGGGGGACGATTTCGACGCCCCGATCGCCCGCGAACACCGAGAACGCGCCCCAATGCGAACTGTGCGGTACACCTCGAGCGTTGGTTGCAGGGCTGTCATTCATCGGTCGATAAATCCCTTACCGGCGTTGGCCTGCTCTGTCACACGGCGCATCGACAAAGTATGTCGGTAACCGCTAGCTTGGCGCGATGATCTCGCTCAGCGAGGAGGTGACGATACCATCGCCGCCCGATGCGGTGTGGCCGCTGTTGCGCGATCCGGCGCTGGTTGCCTCGTGCATTCCCGGCGCGGCCTTGACCGCGGCCGGCGACGGGGGCGCCTATCAGGGCACGATCCGGGTCAAGTTCGGGCCGACCGTGGCGACCTTCCGCGGCGAGGCGAAGCTCGCCTATGACGACGAGGCGCGGCGCTGCACGATCGACGGGCGCGGCATCGATGGACGCGGCGCCTCGCGGGCATTGGCCTCGGGTGTGGTGACCGCGAGCGGGGCCCAAACGACCACCCTCAAATGCGAGGGCAATTTCAACGTGACCGGCCCGCTCGAAACTTTCGCCAATGCCGGCGGGGTTCATCTCGCCCGCGCATTGTTCGCGGAATTCGCCGGCAACATGGCCCGCCTCGCCGCCGAGCGGGCGGCGCCGGCAGCGCCGAGGCCCAGCTGTCGTCACCGCCGACCGCACGCGGCATCCGTTGCCGAACTGCGAGGCGGGGCATTGCTGTGGCGCGCGTTTCTCGGCTGGCTGCGGCAAATCCTTTTCGCCAAAAGGAAGACCCAATGAGCAACAACCAGGTTTCCGACGTACTGGCGCAAGCGTTCGCGGCCGAGGGTGTCGACACATTGTTTACCCTGATGGGCGACGCCAACATGTATTGGTCGGCGGCGATGGCCGACAATCAGGGCGTGCGCCTGATCCACGCGCGCCATGAGCATTGCGCTTGTGCGATGGCCGACGCCTACGCCCGCGCATCGGGCAAGGTCGGCGTCGCCTCGGTCACCTGCGGCCCCGGCTTTACCCAGATCATGACTGCGTTGACGATGGCCGCGCGCGGCAATGCGCCGCTCGTGGTGTTTTCCGGCGACGCGCCGATCGGCGCGTCCTGGTACATGCAGCAGATCGACCAGGCGCCGCTGGCGCTGGCGACCGGGGCGCATTTCGTGCCGATCCGCACGATCGACCGGGCGCTCGACAATGTCCGCGAGGCGTTTTACGTGGCCCGCGCCGAGCGTCGCCCGGTGGTGCTGAGCATTCCGCTCGACCTGCAGAAGGAGGAATTTCCGTACCTTCCCGATTACACGCCCTCGACCGATCTCATGCCGCGTCGCGCAGGTGGTGATGCCCGACCCGGCGTTGGTCGACGAGGTCGTCGCGATGGTCGCCGATGCCGAACGGCCGGTGGTCATCGGCGGGCGCGGTGCGGTGTGGTCGGGCGCCAAGGCGGCGCTGGAGGCATTGGCCGAGAACAGCGGTGCGCTGCTGGCGACGACCCTGTTGGCCAAGGGCCTGTTCGACGGCAACCCGTTCGCGCTCGACATCGCCGGCACGTTTTCGAGCGATCTCGCGCGCGAATTCTTTGCCGAGAGCGATCTGGTGATCGGCGCCGGGGCCGGGCTCGGGCATTACACGACCGAGGGCGGCTATCTTTATCCGAACGCCAAGGTGGTGCAGATCGACGTGAACCCGCGCGGGCTGTGGCAGGGGCTGCGTACCGCCGATCTGCACATCAAGGCCGATGCGCGCGCCACCGCCGAGGCGATCACCCGCCGGCTGGTCGAGCGCGGCATCCGCCGGCCGGGCTGGCGCAGCAACGCGGTCGCCGCGCAGATCGCCTCCGATGTGCCGGACGCCAAGGAATTTCAGGTCACTCCGGGCACGCTCGACCCGCGGCCGGTGGTGCGCGAGCTCGATGCGGCGATCCCCAAGGATTGGGACGTCGTCGTCGCCGGCGGCCATTGCTTCGGCTTCGGCATGACCCATTTCAAAGGCCGGCCGGCCGGCAAATATCACACCCCGCTCGATTTCGGCGCGATCGGCTCGGGTCTGTCGGCGGCGATCGGCGTCGCCGTCGCGCGCGGCAACGACAAGGTGCTTGCTGATCGACGGCGACGGCAGCCTCTATCAGCACATCCAGGAATTGGAGACGGTCAGGCGGCACGGCCTCAAATTGCTGATTTGCGTCCTGAACGACGGCGGCTACGGCGCCGAAACGCATAAATTCCGCGCCACAGGCGGCGACCCGCGTCATGCGACCCACGGCCGCGGCGATCTTGCCGCGACTGCCCGCGGCTTTGGCCTCAACGGCGCCAGGGTCAACGAACTGGGCCGGTTCGAGGGCCTGTTCCGCGAGCACCAGCAGGCGAACGGCGCTACCCTGTGGGACGTGCATACGGACGACCTGATCCCGACGCGCCAATTCCGCCGGGTGCATTACGGCGAGGCGTGAGCCTCGAAATGACCGACGCCCGCTGCTTTCAGGTCATGGTGCCGATGCGCGACGGCATCAGGCTCAACACCTTCGTATTCCTGCCGGAAAGCGGCGGCCCGCGCTGGCCGGTGATCCTGCACCGCACCCCTTATGGCATCGCCGCCGCCGATGCCCGCGACAAGACCGACTGCACCAATGCCTGGCTGCCAAATCCCGCCGAACCGATGCGCGGCTCGATTTTGCGTGGCTGGCAACAGATCGTCGCGCACGGTTATGCCGCGGTCTACCAGGACACCCGCGGCCGCCAAGGCTCCGAGGGTGAAGACCGCGTCTATGCCGACGACGCGGCGGACGGCCACGACACGCTCGACTGGATCGCGGGCCAGCCCTGGACCAATCAGATGGTCGGCATGTCCGGGTCGTCGGCCGGCGCCACCACCACCTTCGCCGCGGCGTCGACCCGCCATCCCAGCCTGCGCGCCTTCTTCGCCCAGGCGGGCGCTTCCAGCATCTATGACGACGTGGTCTGCGAGGGCCAGTCGATCGAGATGGAGCGACTGTGGCTGTGGGTGGCGCGCAACATCCCGGGCCTGTCAGCATCGCATCGTAAAGCGGTGATGCGGCGCTTCGGCGTCGGCGCGGCCGAACTCGATGCCGCCGCCTCCTCGGCCGCCGAGCGCTACGCGCGGCTCGATGCCGCGCGGAACGCCGAGCCGCCTTTTATCGGTTCGGCGGATTGGCTGCGACTGCCTTTGACCGGCTACCCCGATTTCGCCACCTGGCAACCCTTCCTCGACGAGATCATCACCCATCCGGCGCCCGACGCGTTCCGGGCGCGGCACAATTTCCGCCGCACGATCGACATCCCCGGCTTTCACGTCACCACCTGGTTCGACATCTTTCAGACGAGCGTAATCGCGGCGTTCAACGACATTCAGGCACGCACCGGCACCCAGATATTATGGATCGGCCCCAACGAACATTATTTCGTCTATGCCAGTAATTTCTGGTCGCACGACCCTTATTTCGCGTGGTTCGACCATTGGCTGAAAGGCGAGGCCAGCGGCATCATCGACGAGCCGGCGGTGCTCTACTCACCGCGCGCCTGGGTAGAGGACCGCGCCTTCTATGTCCCCGACGACTGGGTCAGGGCCGAGCGGTGGCCGCCGCCGGGCACCGCCCCGCAGCGGCTCTATCTGCGCGGCGACGGCGGCCTGAGCCCTGAGGGGCCGAGCGGAGTTCCGCGCGGTTACAGCTATGATCCGCGCCGGCCGATCCCGACATTGGGCGGGCGCAACATGCTGATCGATGCCGGACCGCGCGACCAGCGGCCGGCTCAGGCGCTGCCCGATTACGGGCTGATCTACCGCAGTGAAGCATTGGAAGAAGATCTGACGATCGCCGGCAATGTCCGCGTGACCCTCCACATCGAATCCAACTGCCCCGACACCGATTTCGTCGCCAAGCTGATCGAGCTGATGCCGGACGGCCGCGCGATGCTGCTGATGGACGGGGTGACGCGCGCGATGTACCGGGACCCGTCCGGCGAGCCGCGGCCCCTCTTTCCAGGTCGGGTCGAGCGGCTGACCATCAGCCTTGGGGACATCCACCACACTTTTCGCACCGGCCACCGCATCGAAATCGACGTGACCAGCAGCAACTTTCCGCGCCGCGCTCGCAACACCAACAGCGGCCATCCGGTGCTCGCAAATGATAGCGAAGCCGATATCCGCGTCGCCGCGAACGCCATCCACCACGCCGAGACGACGCCTTCGTTTGTCGAGCTTCCGGTGCTGATCTGCCGATGAAGCTCGTCGGCCGCGGCGATTAGGCGAGATCAGCCGACGCGGAATTTATCGACAAAGGCCCAATCGACTTCGAGGCCGAACCCGGGCTTGTCGCCGAGATGCAGATGCCCATCGCGCAGTTCCGGGTGCTCCTTGAACAGCCCGTAGCCCAGCGGGTCTTCCTCGGGTCCGCCATGACCTTCGATGCCAAAGCCGCAGCGCGGCAGCGCCAGAACGAGATGGCCATGCAATTCGGGTGCGGTGTGGGGCGCCACCATGACGCCGTGCTGCTCGGCCAGTGCTGCGATGCGCAATGCCTCGGTAAAGCCGGCGGCGCGGGTCGCATCGAACTGCACATAGCGGATGCCGCCCTCGACGATGAAATCGCGGACCGTGAAACGGGTCAGCTCGCGTTCGCCATGCGCCAGCGGGATCGGCGTCGCCGCCGCGAGCCGGACAAAATCGGCCGGCTGCAAATACCAGTGCAATGGTTCCTCGAGCCAGAAGATCCGCGATGGCTCGACCATATGGGCAAATTCGATGCAGTCCGGCAGGTCGTAAGCTGCGTTCATGTCGAGCATCAGCAGTGGCTCGTCGCCGATCTCCCGGCGCACTGCGGCGATCCGCTCGGCCTCCTCGGCGATGCTGCCCGCTCCGGTCTTCAGTTTGACAGCACGGTAGCCGTGCCGCAGCATCCGCACCATTTCCCCGGCATAATCGGCATTGGTCGCGCCCGGCCGGTAATACCCGCCGGTAGCATAGGTGAAGAGCGGGCGGTTCTCGCCGCCGAGCAGCCGGTACACCGGCAAGCCCGCCGCCTTGCCCTTGATGTCCCACAGCGCGATGTCGATCCCGGCGATCGCCGCCATGACCTGGGTGCGCTCGCCGCGCGCAATCGGCGGCGGCACATCCTCCCTTCCTTCGATCGCGCCCGGCCGCGGCGAGGTCAAGCCGAACAGCTTCTCCCACACCGCCACGTGACCGAGCGCATCCATTCCATGGACGATCTCGCCAAACCGCGCCACCCACTCGCAGATCCGCGGCATCGGCGCGCCATGGATCTGGCCATAGCCGACGAGCCCGTCGTCGGTTCGCAATTCGGTCAGGATGACGTTCCAAGATCTATTCTGTTCATGCGCGGTCCACACCGGCTGCGGCCGCGGAACCGAAATCATATGCGTCTGGACCGATGCAATCCGGCTCATTCCCGGCTCCTCGAACATGTTCGTCAGCAGGAGCCGAGCCCGCAGCGGGCGCGGCTGTCAAGTTCGGCAGTTCGCCTAATCGGCGACCGATTAGCCGTCCTCACGTCGAAGGGTCTCGCTTCATCCGTTATTCAACCTGCACACTGAGCTACTCAAGCGCTTGAAAGAAGGGATTTACCGTCATATTATCCAGTTCTCGGCTGGCAAGAAGGCGCGACACCGAAAAGTTGGGCGTTTCGCGGAACCGAATCGGCGCCCTGCGTCGTTCCAACCGCATCCTGGTTGAGGGTCCCTTGCGGGAGCACGAGCGTGCGTTACGTTAAGCCAATCCGGAACTGCTACAGAGGATCACCGCCATGAAACATCTCTTGACCGGCGTTGCGGTCGCTGCCGCGCTCGCGATTGCCGCGCCGGTGTGGGCACAAAATCCAAGCGGCGGGAACGGTATGGGAATGCCCGGCCCGAACCCGGGGGGTGGCGGCAACCTGACCCCGTACAGCGGCGGCGGAGCGCCGGCTCCGGCCCCTGCGCCGGCCCCTGCTCCCGCGGCGATGCCGCCCGCGGCAGCCGAAAATTCGGCGATGCCGCCGACGCATCACGCCGTAAGGCATGCCCATGCCATGCATCACTTTCACAAGGGGATGGCCCAAAAAGCTGCTCTGAGCGGCGATACGACGGCGCAGCTCAACCGTGAAGAGCTCGCCCGCCTCCAGGCCGGTAATCAGGGTATGCCGGCGCCGAACCCCCCGATGACTGGAAAATGATCTAACATCGATAACCGGGTTCGTCGGGACCGGTCAAATGGGCGTCAAGGAACCCTTTGGTATCTGTGCCGGCGCTGCGCTAATTTGGGTAATCTGAGCTGCGAGAGAGGACCATCGGCATGAAGCATCTGTTGACCGGCGTTGCGGTCGCTGCTGCGCTCGCGATCGCCGCGCCAGTGTGGGCGCAAAATCCAAGCGGCGGGAACGGCATGGGAACACCCGGACCGAACCCGGGAGGCGGCGGCGGCCTGACCCCGTACAGCGGCGGCGGAACGGCTCCCGCGCCGGCGGAAAACTCGGCGATGCCCCCGGCGCATCACGCCGTAAGGCATGCCCATGCCATGCATCACTTTCACAAGGGGATGGCCCAAAAAGCTGCTCTGAGCGGCGATACGACCGCCCAGCTCAATCGTGAGGAGCTCGCCCGCTTACAGTCCGGTGCTCCCCCGTCGGCCCCAATGGCGCCCCCACCCCCTCCGGGCGAGGCGTCATCGCCCAAGAATTTGCCGGGCCCGGCGTCGCATTAAGCCCGCTGGATAACTGGGTCGATCGTCCGCGCACGTGACAAGGGAGCTCGCGGCTCCCTCGTCAAACCAGCGGCGTGTGTGCGCCAACTGGTCAGTAGCGAGCCAGCAACAGGATCAGCAGGGGGCCGAAGGGTGATGCTGGCGCGCGATGCGCTCCATATCCCCGAGCAAATCGTGCAACGCTTGATCGGCGACATAGGCCATTTTGGCGAAGGCACGGAGAAAACTGTCGGTCCGCGGTAACTGAAAGAGTGTCTCGTCGGCGTCTTTGGCGGTCGCTGTACTGACCATGACCACATTGTCAAAGGGCTGCAGGATCAGCTCGTGCAGCGTTTTGCCCGGTCCGGTCACATACTCGACGACGCGACACCGCTCGGAATTACGTGGTTCTTGCAGAATCGTCATTCGGTAGATGGCCCGCGTCGTCGCCGCTTCGATCAGAGCGCGGGCAAAGGGCCGCACAAAGGTTTCATCGAACCCGAGCAACGCGGTCGGATGGTCGTTGCCGACGGCCGAGCGCATTTCGAGAGCGGTCCACAGCGACGCCCGTCCATCAAAATAATCGGCCGAGGCGAGATCGAGGTTGATCGAATCAATCGGCATGGGGGACGAGACCGAGCGCGCCGACAGAAAAGCGAAGCAGGCCGGCTCCCGCTTGAGGGAAATGTTTGTCGTCGCTTCGAGGTTTCGATCGGTGATCGCGGGGCTCTCGGCCATGGCGGGATTTGCTCCAATCGGGCTCGCACGAGTTGCAATCTTACCTCGGCTGCTGCGCCCCATAGAGAATGCGATAGCAGTGATCCGGGATAGACTGCTTCAGGCTGGTTTGTCAAAGTAGATCATGGACACGGACGCATCGTGCGGCTATCGGCCGCGCGCTAGGCGGCGCGGTTATTGCTTAAAGCCCAAACATACCCGCAATACGCGCTCCGCGGCTTCCGCCCCTGCGGCTTTGTTCGTGCCGAAGCCATCCGCGCCAGCGGCTCATGCCCCCAATTCGCGTTCGATCGCCTCCTCGGTGGACAGCCACTCGGCTTCCGCCCTGGAGATCAATCGGGCGACCTCGGCGCGGCGCTTGAGTGCATCGGTGAGGGCGGCGCCGGCGACGGCAGCCCCGTTTAGAGCTGCGAAGCTGCGATCGAGTTCCTCGCGTTCCCGAGACAGGCGGGCAATCGTTTCCTCGGCTCGCCGCGCGCGCTCGCGAAGCGGGTCGAGCTCACGCCGCTTTTCGGCCGCACGGCGGCGCGCCGCGCGGCGATCGCCGGCTGCGTTCGAACGTTCGCTGTCCGCTGGCCCAGCACGCTCGAGCACCCGCTGACGGTAATCTTCGAGATCGCCCGCGAAGGGCCGCACGGTACCGTCGGCGACAAGCCACAGCTGATCGGCAACGAGTTCGAGCAGGTTCCAATCGTGAGTGATCAACACGACTGCGCCGGGAAAATCATTGATTGCTTGGACCAACGCGTCACGAGTTTCGATGTCGAGATGGTTCGTTGGCTCGTCGAGCAACAGGAGGCCGGGGGCGTCGTGAGTGACCAGGGCGAGGTTGAGCCGCGCCCGCTCGCCGCCCGACAAATCGGCGACCGCGACAAAAGCCTTGTCCTGGCTGAAGCCGAAGCCGCCCAGGCGCGCGCGCAGCGATTCGGGCGGGGTGTCAGGCATCAACGCCGCCAGATGGTCGTAGGCCAATTCGTGCGGGCGCATTTCCTCGATCTGGTGTTGCGCGAAATAGCCGCAGGCGAGCTTGGGCGACCGTGTCACCTGTCCTGACAACGGCGCGAGGCGTCCGGCGAGCAGCCGGGCGAACGTCGTCTTGCCGTTGCCGTTGGCGCCGAGCAGCGCGACCCGGTCGTCCGGATCGAGCCGCAGGTCGAGGCGTGACAGCACCGGCTTGCCCGGCGCGTAGCCGACGCTCGCACGATCGAGGGTGATCAGCGGCGGGCTCAACCTCGGCGGGTCGGGAAAGGCAATTCGCGGCGGCGGCTCACGCGCGGCGAGCACGACGGGTTCGAGGCGAGCCAGCGCCTTTAGCCGGCTCTGCGCCTGGCGCGCCTTTGACGCTTTGGCGCGAAAGCGGTCGACAAAGGCTTGCAGCCGCTCGCGCTGCTCGGCCTGCTGTCGGGCCACCACTTCCAGGCGCTGGGCATTTTCCCGACGAGCGCGCAGAAAAGCGTCGAAGCCGCCGGAATAGGCGGTCAGCTTCCCCTGAGCCAGATGCAAGGTCATCGTCGTCACCGCGTTCAGAACCCGGCGATCGTGACTGACCAGAATCAAGGTGCGGCGATAAAAGCGCAGGAAGCGTTCGAGCCATAGCGAGGCTTCGAGATCGAGGTGATTGCTCGGCTCGTCGAGCAGTAAGAGGTCGGGCTCGGTGAACAGGATCGCGGCCAGCGCCACGCGCATCCGCCAGCCGCCGGAAAGGTCGTCAAGCGGCCGCCGCTGCGCCGCGTCGTCGAACCCGAGCCCGGCAAGGATGCGCGCCGCGCGGCTCGGCGCCGAATAGGCGGCAATCTCGACAAGCCGAGTTTCGATCTCGGCGGCGCGCAACGGCGTTGGCCCGGCTTCGCGCTCCGCGAGCAGACGGGCGCGCTCGCGATCGGCGGCAAGCACGGTTTCGTGCGGCGTGGCGGCGCCGCTCGGCGCCTCCTGAGCGAGAAATCCGACCCGGCAACCGCGGGGCAGCTCGATCGTGCCGTCTTCCGGCTGCAGGACGCCGCGAATGAGGTCGAGCAAAGTCGATTTGCCGACCCCGTTGCGGCCGACAAGCCCGACCTTGGCGCCGTCAGGTATCTGCGCATTCGCCCGGTCGAGCAGTGCCCGACGCCGGTCGATGCGGTAGGTTACCTCGAAAAGGGTCAGCATCGCGGTCTTTTACCACGAGTCAGCCGCGAATTTGAGTGGCGCCGGCGCCGTCCTGACCCGCTTCTCGGTCAGGTTCGCTCTAGCGCCGGCGCGGCGACGCGTCCTTCGCAAGTTGCGAGGTGATGTCGGCAAAGGTGACCGCAAGCGAGGTGCGCACGTCGAGCACTGTCGGCGCCCGCGTCGCCAGCGCATCGGAAAGGGCCGGAGCGATCGCTGCCGGATCCTCGATCCGCACCCCGCGGCAGCCCAACGCGCGGGCGATCGCGGCGTGATCCCAATCGTTGAACTCCGCCGCAAACGGCCCGGAGCCGTGCAATACCCAGCCGAGCGCGTTGTTGTTGAAAACGACGGTGATGATCGGGATGTCGCGCTCGACCGCGGTCATCAGCCCGTTCATCGTCATCGCGAACCCGCCGTCGCCGCATACCGCGACGACCGGCCGATCGGGATGGACGAGCTTGGCGCCGAGGGCGGCGGGAATGGCGAAGCCCATCGGCCCCGAGCCGGCGGCCTGTAAGAACCCCTCGGCCCGTTTCGTCTGGTAGAAATGGGTCATCATGATGCGGTTCTCGCCGGCGTCGCAGGTGACGATCGCATCCTCCGGCAGGCCGCGCGACAGCTCGCCGATCAGGCGCTGCGGCAGGATCGGCTTGTCTTCGGCGAAATAGGCGCGGTCATTGAAATAGCCGTGGCGCTCGCGATGGCCGGCGACCCGGCGCTCGGCTTGCTGTCGCCGCGCCGGCCCACGCGCCTGCACCTCCTGGAGCAGCTGGCCGAGGATTACCGCGGCGTCGCCGAGCAGCACATGCTCGGCCGGGTAGTTCCACGACGCATTGCGCGGCTCGACGTCGATCTGGACAAAGGTCTGCCGGGTCGGGTCGAGCAAAGCGCGGTTTTCCCAGGCGGTATCGCTCGGCGACAGTTTCGAGCCGACGACCAGCACGAGATCGGCTTCGGCGATGCAGGCATTCGCCGCTTCGGTGCCAAAAGTGCCGAACACGCCCAAGGCCAACGGGTGGGTTTCGGCAAAGCAGCCCTTGCCTGCGGCGGTCGTCGCTACTGGTAGCCCAGCCGCCTCGGCCAGTCGGCGCAGCGGTGCGTAAGCCTGGGCGATGCGCACGCCGTTGCCGGCGATCAGCACCGGCCTTTGCGCGGCGAGCAATGCCGCGGCGGCGGCCTCGACCTGCCTCTGCTCGGCCGGCGGCGGCAAGTGTGGGCAGATAGTGGCCGGTCGGGTACAGCATGGGTTGCGAATCCGGGGCAACCGTCCCGGCCAGCGAATCGTGGCTGTAAAGGATCGCAACCGGGCCCGGCTGACCGGAGAGCGCATGCTTGATGCCGAGCTGGGTCGCCTGCACCGCGGCGATCGGGTCGTGCGCCTGCATGACATGCTTGGTGACGCCGCCAAAGGCGCGGCGCGCGTCCCAGCTGCCCCAATCCCCGGTCGCCTGCTGATAGGGCGCATGCAGGGTGAACCGCGGGGCGTCGCTGAAATCGGTCAACAGCAGCATCGGCGAGCTCGACAAATGCGCCTCGATCGTGCCGATCAGCCCGTTGCCCAGCACCCATGGTCCCTGCCCGAGCAAGCACGCCGGGGCGCCGGGTCAGCCGGCCGTAGACCTCGGCCATGACTCCGCCCAGCGACTCCTCGCGCACCAGCACGGTGCGGATCGAATTCTGGTATTTGCTGAGCCCGGACACGATGCGGCCGGTATGGCCGCCGGATATGCCAAAGACCATCTCGATCCCGGCTTCTTCGAGCACCCGGGCGACGAGCGCGCTCGCCGGCGTCTCTTCGGTCAACATCGGCTCGATCGGCATTGGCTCTGATCCTCCCTCGGCTTGACGGCAGTGCCGAGCTTGCATCCTCGCCGGGCCGAAGACAATGTTTCGGACGGGAAGAGGGAATCGGATGACGGATCTAGGTGCGGATTATGTGATCGTCGGCGCCGGATCGGCGGGGTGTGTGCTTGCCGACCGGCTGAGCGAGGATGGTGCGCGGGTGGTGCTGCTGGAAGCCGGCCCGCGCGACTGGCATCCGATGATCCATGTGCCGGCCGGCGCGTTGCGCCTGCGCGCCAATCCGCTGGTCAACTGGAACTATTATGCCGAGCCCGAGCCCGGCATCGGCAATCGCGCGATGCACTGGCCGCGCGGCCGGGTGCTCGGCGGCACCAGCTCGATCAACGGCATGCTCTATGTCCGCGGCAACCCAGCCGATTACGACGGCTGGGCGCAGATGGGCTGCCGCGGCTGGAGCTATGCCGATGTGCTACCCTTTTTCAAGAAATCGGAGAATTACGCCGCGGGCGATCCCGAATACCGCAGCAAAGGCGGCCCACTACCGGTCGAGGATTACCGCACGATCCTGCCGCTGACCCATCGCTTTGTCGAAGCCGCACAGCAGGCCGGTTTTAGGCTGACCTCGGATTACAACGGCGCCACCCAGGAGGGGGTGGGCTATTCGCAGATGACCCGTCACGGCCGCTTCCGCGGGTCGACCGCGCAAACCTTCCTCGCCGAAGCGCGGCGGCGACCCAATCTGCGCATCGTCACCAAAGCGGTCGCGACGCGCCTCACCTTCGATGGACCGCGCTGCACCGGCGTCGCCTTTCGCCAGAATGGGCGGGACAGCCAGGTGCTAGCGGCGCGCGAGGTGATCGTTTCCGGCGGCGCCGTCAATTCACCGCAGCTTCTGCAGATTTCGGGTATCGGTCCGGCCGACCATCTGCGCTCGATCGGGGTCGCGGTGGTCCACGAACTGCCGGGGGTCGGCGCCAACCTCTCCGACCATATCGCGGCGCGGGTGACCCACAGGGTCAAGGACGAGGTGTCGATCAACCAGTTGGCGCGCGGCGTCAGGCTGGTCCGCGAAATCGGCCGCTATGCCGCCTCCGGGCGCGGAGCGCTGACCTTTGGGGTCACCACGGCGATGGTGTTCTGCCGCAGCCGCGAGGGGCTCGAGAGCCCGGATCTACAGTTGCTGTTCACCCCGGGAAGCTATGACCAGAGCGCAATCGGCCGGCTCGAGCGGGAGCCCGGGATGACGCTGGTCGTCTGCGCGGTGCGGCCCGACAGCCGCGGCACGATCATGGCGCGCTCAAACGACCCGCTCGCGCGGGCGGAAATCCGTCCAAATTACCTGTCGGCGGAGAGCGACGTGAGGGTGTTGATCGCCGGCATCAACTTCGCGCGGCGGATTTTCGCGGCTTCGCCGCTGGCGCGGCACAGCGCGGCCGAGACCATGCCCGGTCCCGGTGCACGCACGGAGCGCGAACTGACCGATTTTGTGCACAATGGCGGCATCAACCTCCATCACCCGGTCGGAACCTGCAAGATGGGCGAGGATCCGATGGCCGTCGTCGAACTCGCGGCTGAGAGTCCGAGGTTTGGTCGGATTGCGCGTTATCGATGCATCTGTGATGCCGACCGTGACCACCGGCAACACGAACGCGCCGACGATCATGATCGGCGAAAAGGGTGCTGCGATGATCCGCGAGGATGCGAAGGCGGCTTGATCGCGCAACACCCTTGCGAGGCCGTGGAGTTGGCTTATATTGACCACTTAATCGCATAGGTCCGCACCGCGGACTGTTTCGCAGGTGGGCCGAGAGCCCACTTTTTCTTATCGCGACACTAAGTTCGGGAGCAGAGGTCGGGTTTTTGGTCGGCACCAACGAGATCGCGCAGATGATCGAACCGTCGCTCGTGGCGATGGGTTATCGCCTCGTTCGGGTCGTTGTGACCAACGGGCGCCGCGCGACGTTGCAGGTTATGGCCGAGCGGATCGACGACGCCCCGATGTCGGTCGATGATTGCGCTCTGATCAGCCGTTCCGTCTCCGCCCTTCTCGACGTCGCAGACCCGATCGCGGGCGCATATCTTCTCGAAATAAGTTCGCCCGGCATCGACCGCCCGCTGGTTCGACCCGAAGATTACGACCGCTTCAGCGGTTTCGAGGCCAGGATCGAGCTGACGGAGCCGTTCGCCGGCCGCAAGCGCTTTCGCGGCCGCTTGCTCGGCACCGCTGACGGAGAGGTTCGCCTCGCCACGGAGGCGGGCGAGGCGCGGCTGCCGCTTGCCAGCGTGGCGCGGGCGCGGCTTGTTCTGACCGACGATCTGATCGCGGCTTCCCGTCCGCGAACCCACTGAGGCACGAAAACCAGAGAGCACCCCGAGAAAGCCATGGAAAGCACCGTTATCTACGCCCGCCCCGAGCTGCTCCAGGTCGCCGACACCGTTGCCCGCGACAAGGGTATCGATCGCGACGAAGTGCTCGAGGCAATGGAGCAGGCGATCCAGAAGGCAGGCCGCTCCAAATACGGGCAGGAATACGATATTCGCGCCGAGATCGACCGCAGTAACGGCGAGATCCGGCTGTTACGCTTCCGCGAGGTGGCCGAGCCGATCGAGAACGAGGCGACGCAGATCGCACTGGCCCAGGCGCAGCATCTGAATCCGGAAGCGGAGATCGGCGATTTCATCACCGATCCGCTACCGCCGATCGATTTCGGTCGGATCGCGGCACAGTCCGCCAAACAGGTCATCGTGCAGAAGGTGCGCGACGCCGAGCGGCAACGGCAATTCCTCGAATTCAAGGACCGGGTCGGCGAAATCGTCAACGGCCTGGTCAAGCGGGTCGAATTCGGCAATGTCGTCGTCGATCTCGGGCGGGCCGAGGCCATGGCGCGCCGCGACGAGCTGCTGCCGCGTGAAAGCTTTCGCCAGGGCGAACGGGTGCGCGCCTACATCTACGACGTGCGCCAGGAGCCGCGCGGCCCGCAGATCTTCCTGTCGCGCACTCATCCCCAATTCATGGCCAAGCTGTTTGCCCAGGAGGTGCCAGAGATTTACGACGGCATCATCGAAATCAAAGCGGTGGCGCGCGACCCCGGCAGCCGAGCCAAGATCGCGGTGATCTCGCGCGACAGCGGGATCGATCCGGTCGGCGCTTGTGTCGGCATGCGCGGCAGCCGCGTGCAGGCCGTTGTCGGCGAGTTGCAGGGTGAAAAGATCGATATCATCCCGTGGTCGCCGGACCCGGCCACCTTTGTCGTCAACGCGCTCGCCCCGGCCGAGGTTGCCAAAGTGGTGATGGACGAGGAGCAGCGCCGGGTCGAGGTTGTCGTGCCCGACGATCAGCTGAGCCTGGCGATCGGACGCCGCGGTCAGAATGTTCGCCTCGGCTCGCAGCTGACCGGCTGGGATATCGACATCCTGACCGAAGCTGAGGAGTCGGAGCGGCGGACCGAAGAGTTCCGCAGCCGCAGCAGGATGTTTATCGACGCTCTCGATATAGACGAGGTGATCGCGCAACTGCTGGTGACCGAGGGTTTCGCCTCGCTCGAAGAGGTCGCTTATGTGGCGGTGAAAGACCTCGCCGATATCGAAGGGTTTGATCCTGAAATCGCTGGGGAGCTGCAGGAGCGTGCGCGCGCCGCGCTTGACCGGCGCGATCGTGAATACGAGGAGCGCCGGCGCGAACTTGGGGTCGAAGACGATCTGGCGGCGTTCGAAGAGTTGACCCCGGGGATGCTGGTGGCGCTCGGCGAGAAGGGGGTCAAGACCCTCGACGATTTCGCCGATCTTGCCGGCGACGAGCTCATGGAGGTTCTCGCCGCCTCCGACAAGGGCGGCGTTACCCTCGATCTTGAGTCGGCCAACGCGCTGATCATGCGCGCCCGCGCCCACTGGTTCGAAGACGAAGCCACATCCGAGAAGCAGGAGTAGGCGCGACGACCCGCCGGATCGGCACAGCGACGCCAGGGTGCAAGGCGGAGGCCGGTAGCGACGGCGCCCAGCGGCGCTGCATCGTAACCGGAGAGATCGGCGACCGGTTCCGCCTGCTGCGCTTTGTCATCGGTCCGAGTGGTGAGCTTGTGCCCGATGTCGCCGCACGGCTCCCCGGACCGGGTTTGTGGTTGACGCCGCGCCGGGATATAGTGGAACGCGCGGTCGCCAAGCGGCTGTTTGCGCGCGCCGCGCGCCGGCCGGTTGTAGTGTCCGCCGACATTGCGGATCGCGTCGAGGCTCTTCTGGCGCAACGCTGTATCGATGCGGTCGGTCTCGCACGACGGGCCGGCCTTGCGGTCGGCGGTTTTGAGAGGGTGTCCGACGCGGCCCGGACAGGGAAGGCGGCCCTGCTGCTTGCGGCGGTCGATGGGGCAGCAGGCGCCCGCCGCAAGCTGCGGTTGCTCGCGCGCAAGTTGCCGCTTGTCTGCGTGCTGAGGGCAGCAGAGATTGGCGCAGCCTTTGGTCGCGAACACGTGGTAAACGCATCGGTCGGGGCTGGCCCGCTCTGTGGCCGGCTCATCGCCGATGCGGAGAAGATCGCCGGCTTTCGCGCGGACGCGGTTGTTGAGCGGGCGGAACAACCCATCCCAGGCGGGATGGCGCGACAAGATGACGGTATTGGAGCGAGATGAGCGACACGACTGAACAAGAGCAAAAGCGGCCCTTGACCTTGGCTCGCCCGGGCGGCCGGCTGGAGCTGCGCAAGGGCGTGGAAACCGGCCAGGTGCGGCAGAGTTTCTCGCACGGACGCTCGAAGACGGTCACCGTCGAGGTGCGCAAGAAGCGGGTGATCGGCCCCGGCACGCCGGAAGTCGGGCGGACCGAGACGACTCCCATGGCTAGGCATGAGCCTCTAGTGGTGCCACGCCCGGCAGCGGCGGAGCCGGCGCGCCGCCCAGTCGTGATCCCGCGCGCGCTGACCGACGAAGAGCGAGCCGGCCGAGTGCGCGCGGTGCAGGATGCCCATAAGGCCGACGAGGAAGCGCGCCGCCGCGCCGCGCTCGCCGAGGCCGACCGCCGGCGCCAGGAGGAGGAACGGGCCGCAGAGGAAGATCTTCGGCGCGCCGAAGAGGAAGCACGCGCCAAGATCGAGGAGGAAGAGGGGCGCCGCCGCGCCGCCGAAGAAGCACGCAAGCGCTCCGAGGATGAAGCACTGCGGCGCAAGGAGGAGGAATCGCGGCGCGAGGTCGCCGAGCGAGCGGGCAAAGCGGCCGCGGCCAAAGTCGCCGCGCTCGCCGCGGCCGGCAAGGTCAGCCTTCCGGCCGAAGAGGAAGAAGAGCCCGTGGGCGCGCCGCGCCGCGGCGCTCGGCCCGAGGTCAGGAAGCCGGCCACACCCCCGCGCCACGAAATGCGGCGGCGAACCGGAAAGATCACCGTCACCCGCGCCCTCTCGGGCGATGAGGGCGAGCGCATGCGCAGCCTGGCTTCGGTGCGCCGGGCGAGAGAGCGCGAGCGCCAGCGGCTGCACCAGGGTGAGCAGGAGCAGGTCAAGGTCGTGCGCGAGGTCGTCATTCCCGAGACGATCACCGTTCAAGAGTTGTCGAACCGCATGGCCGAGCGCGGGGTCGACGTCATCAAGTCGCTGATGCGCATTGGCATGATGGCGACGATCAACCAGGTGATCGACGCCGACACCGCCGAACTAGTCGTCACAGAGTTCGGCCACCGGTTGCGCCGTGTCGCCGAGGCGGATGTCGAGGTCGGCCTGCGTGGCGAGCAGGACCCCGATGATAAGCTGGCGCCGCGCGCCCCGGTCGTCACCGTTATGGGCCATGTCGACCACGGCAAGACCTCGCTGCTCGACGCTTTGCGCGATACCGACGTCGCGGCCGGCGAAGCTGGCGGAATTACCCAGCATATCGGCGCCTACCGCGTAAACCTGAAGAGCGGCAGGCAGATCACCTTCATCGACACGCCCGGCCATCAGGCGTTTACCGCGATGCGCGCGCGCGGCGCCAATGTGACCGATATCGTGGTCCTGGTCGTGGCCGCCGACGACGGCATCATGGAACAGACGGTCGAGGCGATCCGCCACGCCAAGGCGGCGCAGGCGCCGATCATCGTTGCGATTAATAAGATGGACAAAGAGGACGCGCGGCCGGAGCGGGTGCGACAGGAGCTGCTGCAGCACGAGATTGTCGTCGAAGAGCTCGGCGGCGAGGTCCTCGATGTCGAGGTGTCGGCGCTCAAGAAGACCAATCTCGACCGCCTCGAAGAGGCGATCCTGCTGCAGGCCGAGCTGCTCGATCTGAAAGCGAACCCGGATCGCCCGGCGGAAGGCGTCGTCCTCGAGGCAAAGATTGAACGCGGTCGCGGCGCCGTCGCCACCGTCCTGATCCAACGCGGCACGTTGCATGTCGGCGACATCTTTGTCGCCGGGAGCGAATGGGGCCGCGTGCGCGCGCTCGTCGATGACCACGGGCGAAATCAGACCGAGGCCGGACCGTCGACACCGATCGAGGTGCTCGGCCTCAACGGCGCGCCCTTGGCGGGCGACGATTTCGTTGTCGCAGAGAACGAGAGTCGGGCCCGTGACATCGCCGATTTCCGTCAGCGCCGCCGGCGCGACGCGAGTGCCGCGCTGGGTGGGCGCGGCACCCTCGAGCAGATGTTCTCGCAGATCGCCGCCGGGGCCGCCAACCAGCTCCCGGTTGTCGTCAAATCTGATGTGCAGGGTTCGCTCGAGGCAATCACCGGCTCTCTAGAAAAGATTTCGACCAGTGAGGTTTCGATCCGGGTGCTTCACTCGGCCGTCGGCGGGATCAACGAGAGCGACGTGATCCTGGCCAAAGCGTCGGATGCGGTGATTGTCGGCTTCAACGTCCGCGCCAATCCGCAGGCCCGCGACCTTGCCCGCCGCGACGGTGTCGAGATTCGCTATTATTCGATCATCTACGACTTGATCGAAGACATGCGGGGTACATTGTCGGGGCTGCTCGCACCCGCCCTGCGTGAGCGCCTCCTCGGCAACGCCTCGATCCGCGACGTTTTCAACATTACCAAAGTCGGCAAAGTCGCGGGCTGCCTGGTCACCGAAGGCACCGTCCGGCGTGGCGCCAAGGTTCGCCTGTTGCGTGACAACGTCGTCATTCACGAAGGCACTCTCAAGACTCTGAAGCGTTTCAAGGATGAAGTGCGCGAGGTAAGGGAAGGTTACGAATGCGGTATGGCCTTCGAAAATTATCAGGATGTCCAGACCGGCGACGTAATCGAGTGCTTCGAAATTGAAGAAGTGGCGCGGACTTTGTAGGAGAGTTGTGATTTAATGACTGGGCGATAGAGAATTAGTATGCACAGAAGGCAGTTCGACCGGCGGCGGGCTCAGGGCGCTGACGAGTTGGACCGTAGCGTCGGCCAGCGGCGCCGGCGTGTCGGCGAAGAACTGCGCCATGTGTTGTCGCAGATCCTAAGTGAGGGCCGATGCAGAGATCCGGCGTTGCGCGAGGCCAGCATCTCCGTGACCGAAGTCCGGCTCAGCCCCGATCTGAGAAATGCCAGTGTCTATGTGATGCCGTTGGGCGGCGCCAACGCCGCGCAGATTATCGCCGGGCTCAAGCGCAGCACGCCGTTCTTACGAGCGCTTGTCGCCGCTGAGCTTTCGCTGCGCTACGCGCCGGCTCTCGTCTTTGCCCTCGACAGCACGTTTGATCAGGCCGATCGAATCTCCGCCCTGTTGTCACGGCCGGAGGTTGAGCGCAACCTGACCCCGCTGGCGGCGGAGGCCGAGAACGACAACGATGCCGACTGACCGCGGTCTTCACGGCTGGGTTGTTATCGACAAACCACAGGGCCTCACCTCCAATCGGATCGTCCAACATGTACGCCGCGCCACGGGAGCGAAGGCTGGGCATGCCGGGACCCTCGACCCGCTGGCGACCGGGGTGCTGCCAATAGCGCTCGGCGAGGCGACCAAAACGACGGCCTACGCGATGCGCGGCCATAAATCCTACCGCTTCAGCGTCCGCTGGGGGATCGCGCGCGCAACCGATGACTGCGAAGGCGAGATCGTCGGTGAAAGCGACGCCCGACCGGGCAGAGCTGCGATCGAGGCGGTCCTGCCCCGGTTTGTCGGCACGATCACGCAGGCGCCGCCCATCTATTCGGCGATCAAGGTCGCAGGGCGCCGCGCCTACGCGCTCGCTCGAGCCGATGTGCCGCCGTCTTTGCCCGCCCGGCCGGTGGAGATCGCCAAGCTGCGTCTGATCGCAGCGCCCGATCGTGACACCGCAGAATTCGAAGCCGTCGTCGGCAAGGGAACCTACATCCGCGCCCTCGCCCGCGACCTTGCCAGTGAACTCGGAACTGTGGGCCACGTCGCCGCACTGCGCCGCCTGTCGGTCGGGCAGTTCACCGAGGGGCAAGCGATTTCACTCGAATCCTTAGCGGATTTACGCCATAGTGTGCCTGCGTGCAGGGGTCTACTTCCGATCGAGACCGCGCTGGACGGTGTCCCAGCTTTGGCCTTGGCGGCAGCTGACGCCGTCCGATTGCGTTGCGGGCAGCGGGTGACGCCGGACGGTTCAGACTGGCAGACGCAGTTGGGCGGCCTTGAGGCAGGCACCGTCGTCAGCGCGTGGCACGACCATGCTCTGATCGCTCTGGCGATGATCGAAGACAACTGTCTCCGACCATTGCGCATTATCAATTGTTGAAGAGGCTCGACCCGATGTCGATCACCGCCGAGCGCAAGCAAACGCTCATCTCCGAATACGCCACCAAATCGGCAGACACAGGGTCGCCGGAGGTACAGGTGGCCATCCTGAGCGAACGCATCCGCAACCTCACCGACCACCTGGGAAGTCATAAAAAGGACTTCCATTCCCGGCGCGGTTTGTTGGTCATGGTAGGCCAGCGGCGGCGGTTGCTGGATTACCTCAAGCGGTCGAACGTGACCCGCTACGAGACGTTGATCGGGCGTCTCGGCCTTCGCCGCTGATACTTTGTCGAAGGCCCCCATGCAGTCGACGTCGACCGCCGCCATTTGGACTGGACAGGCCAGGGACTGCCTTGGCCCCACACCGGCGTCGCATCGTCGGTCCGTGAGCTTTCTGCTGGTGCGCACCGCCGGCGCTGCCGCAGCTCGCTGCACGTATTTTTTGTAAAGGAAGATCACAAATGTTCCAAGTTTATCGCAAAGAGCTGATGTGGGGCGGGCGCCAACTCGTGCTCGAAACCGGCAGGCTCGCGCGCCAGGCTGACGGCGCGGTGCTCGCGACGTATGGCGAGACGACAGTCCTCTGCACTGCCGTCGCGATGAAGAGTGCCAAACCCGGTCAGGACTTTTTTCCGCTGACCGTCAACTATCAGGAAAAGACCTTTGCCGCCGGCAAGATCCCTGGCGGTTTCTTCAAGCGCGAGGGCCGTCCCTCGGAAAAAGAGACTCTGGTTTCGCGGTTGATCGATCGACCGCTCCGGCCGCTCTTCGCCCCCGGATTCCGCAACGAAACCCAAATCATCTGTACGGTGCTGAGCCACGACCTCGAAAACGATCCCGACATCGTGGCGATGGTCGGAGCTTCGGCCGCCTTGACGATCTCGGGCATACCTTTTCTCGGACCCATCGCCGGCGCGCGGGTGGGCTATATCGACGGCGATTATGTCCTGAATCCGATTTTGGCTGAGCTACCGCGCTCGCAGCTCGAACTCGTCGTCGCCGGCACCGGCGAGGGCGTGCTGATGGTCGAGTTCGAGGCCCAGGAACTTTCCGAGGAGATCATGCTGGGCGCGGTGACATTCGGCCACCGCGAGCTCCAGCCGGTGATCCAGGCGATCATTGAGCTGGCCGAGGCCTGCGCGCGCGACCCGTGGCTGTTGCCGCCCAAATCGGCTGAGATCGGCACAATCGAGGCGCGGCTGCGCGATACGGTCGGCCCGCTGATCGAAGCCGCCTATCGCGAGCAGGGCAAGCAGGACCGCAGCAACCGGCTCGACGCCGCCAAGGCGCAGATCGCCGACCTGTACCCCGACGAGGAGCAGCGCTCGCAGGCGCTCAAGCTGTTCAAGGATCTCGAAAAGGAAATCGTCCGTGGGGCCGTGTTGCGCGGCGGAAGCCGAATCGACGGCCGCGACACGCGCGCGGTTCGGCCGATCGAGGCCGAGGTCGGAATCCTGCCGCGTGCGCATGGCTCGGCGCTGTTCACCCGCGGCGAAACCCAGGCGCTGGTGGTGGCGACGCTCGGAACCGGCCAGGATGAGCAGATCATCGACGCGCTCGAGGGCGAGTATCGGGAAAACTTCATGCTGCATTACAACTTCCCGCCTTACTCGACGGGCGAGGCGGGAAGAATGGGCTCGCCGAGCCGGCGCGATATCGGTCACGGCAAGCTCGCCTGGCGGGCGGTTCGGCCCTTGCTGCCGTCCAAAGAGAGCTTTCCGTACACGATCCGCGTCGTCTCGGAGATCACCGAGTTCGAATGGGTCTTCGTCCATGGCTTCAGTGTGCGGCGCCTCGCTGGCGCTGATGGATGCCGGCGTGCCGCTGCCTCGTTCAGTCGCCGGGATCGCGATGGGGTTGATCAAGGAGCCCGAGGGCTTCGCCGTATTGTCGGACATTCTCGGCGACGAAGACCATCTGGGCGACATGGACTTCAAGGTGGCTGGTACCGAAAAGGGCGTCACCGCGCTGCAGATGGACATCAAGATCACCTCGATAACCGAGGAGATCATGCGGATCGCCCTGGGTCAGGCGCGCGAAGGCCGCGTCCACATCCTCGGCGAGATGGCGAAGGCGCTGACCGGCGCGCGCGACACCGTCAGCGACAACGCGCCGCGGATCACCACGTTGAGCATTCCGAAGGACAAGATCCGCGAGGTCATAGGCTCCGGCGGTAAGGTCATCCGCGAAATCACCGAGACGACTGGAGCGAAGATCGATATCGACGACGACGGTACGGTCAAGGTCGCCGCGGTCGACGGCAATGCCGCTCAAGCGGCGATCGACTGGATCAAGGGGATCGTGGCCGAACCCGAACTCGGCGGGATCTACAACGGCAAGGTGGTCAAGACCGTTGATTTTGGCGCCTTTGTCAACTTCCTCGGGTCGCGCGATGGGCTCGTGCATATCAGCGAACTCGCTCCCCAACGGGTCGGCAAGGTTGCCGATGTCGTTAAGCTCGGCGATACGGTCAAAGTCAAAGTTCTGGGCTTTGATGACCGCGGCAAGGTCAAGCTCAGTATGCGCCAGGTAGACCAACAGACCGGCGAGGATCTCGGCCCCAGACGACCGGAGCCGGCCAGAGCGGTACCCTGAGTTAGCAACGCTATTTCCGACCCGTGTCGGGCGGGACGGCCCAGCACTTCCCGCGATGCCGCCGTTCCCGTCGGTAATCGGTCACCGCGGCGCAGCCGGTTGCGCCCCGGAAAATACGCTTGGCGGACTGCGCCGGGCCCAGGCGCTCGGCTGCCGTTGGGTCGAGTTCGACGTCCGCCTGACCGCCGACGGCGAATTGATCCTGCTGCATGACGAGCGGCTCGAACGAACGACAGATGGCCGCGGCAAGGCGCGAGCGCTCCCCTTGTCGATGATTTGGCGGCACGACGCCGGCGGCTGGTTCGGGCCGTCCTTCACGGGTGAACGCGTGCCGACTTTGGCGGAGGCGATCGATGTTTTGGGCGAACTCGGCCTCGGCGCCAATGTCGAGCTCAAGGCCGGCCGTGGCCGCGAGACGGAAACTGGGGCGGCGGCGGGCGACCTGCTGGCCCGATTATGGCCGCCGCAACTCCCGGCCCCGCTGGTTTCGAGCTTTCTGCCAGCGGCCCTCGCGGCGGCGCGCGAACGTGCCCCGGCGATCGCACGCGGGCTGATCGTGCGCGGGCTCCCACGACATTGGCGGATTCGCGCCGAAAGCCTCGGCTGCGTAACGATCCATGCCGAGCACCGGCGCCTGCGGCCCGCCATCGTGGCCGAAATCCGCGAATTGGGCTATTCTGTGCTCGCCTATACGGTCAACGATGCGGCGCGGGCGCGTGAGCTATTCGGCTGGGGGGTTGCCGCCGTGTTTTCGGATGTTCCCCACTTGATCCTTGACGGGGCGTCAGATGGGGCGTCGCGCTCTGCCGACACCTCGGGCTCGGCTCCAGCAATGCGTCAGGGAGCGCTGTGGTGAAGCCGCTTAATTCGCTTGTCATCTCCGGGCGCGAGGTGCTGCCGCTCGTCGAAGGGGGCAAGGGCATCTCGGTGTCGAACGGCGAGAGCTCGGGTGCCTGGGCCGCAACCGGGGGCGTCGGCACGTTCTCCGGGGTCAATGCCGACAGCTACGGCGAAGCAGGCCAGCTGATCCCGCAGCTTTATCACGGGCGCACCCGGCGCGAGCGGCACGAGGAACTCGTCGCCTATGCGATCGCCGGCGGCATCCAGCAAGCGCGTGTCGCCCATGAGCGCGGCAACGGCGAAGGCCGCATCCACATGAATGTGTTGTGGGAGATGGCGGCCGCCGAGCGCGTTCTGCATGGCGTGCTCGAAGGCGCCAAGGGCCTCATTCACGGCGTTACCTGCGGGGCCGGCATGCCCTACAAGATTGCCGAGATCTGCGCCCGCTATGGCGTCCACTATTATCCGATCGTATCGTCGGGGCGCGCGTTCCGGGCATTATGGAAACGCGCTTACCACAAATTCTGGGACTGGCTCGGCGGCGTCGTCTATGAGGACCCGTGGCTTGCCGGCGGCCATAACGGGCTGTCCAACAGCGAGGATCCGCTGCTTCCAGAGACGCCCTATCCGCGGGTTCGCGAACTGCGCAATCTGATGGTTGAGTTCGGGCTCGCCGCGACTCCGATCTTCATGGCGGGCGGGCTGTGGTACCTGCGTGAGTGGAGCGATTGGATCGACAATCCCGAGCTTGGCCCCGTTGCCTTCCAATTCGGCACTCGGCCGCTGGTGACCCAGGAAAGCCCGATCTCGGCTGTATGGAAGCGCAAACTGCTGACCTTGGGCGAGGGCGATGTCTATCTCAACCGGTTTAGCCCGACCGGATTTTATTCCTCGGCGGTGCGCAACGGCTTTCTAAACGAGCTGCAGCAGCGCTCGGAACGCCAGGTCGCATATTCGGTAGAGCCGGTCGGAGAGCATGTGGCGCGCTTCCACGTCGGTGCGCGCGGTCGAGTCGTCTATCTGACGCCCCACGACAGGGAATCCGCCGAGCTCTGGGTCGCGGCCGGATTTACCGAAGCCTTGCGCACCCCCGACTCGACGTTGATCTTTGTCACCCCGCAAAAGGCGCTCGAGCTGCGCACCGACCAGATCAACTGCATGGGCTGCCTGAGCGCCTGCCAATTCTCGAACTGGGCGCAGAACGAAGGCGGCACGACCGGCAAGAAAGCCGATCCGCGCAGTTTCTGTATTCAGAAGACCTTACAGGCGATCCGTCACTCGGATGATGTCGAGCAGCAGCTGATGTTCGCCGGGCACAACGGCTATCGCTTCGCCTCCGACCCGTTTTATGCCAACGGCTATGTGCCGACGGTGCGCGAGCTGGTCGAACGCCTGCAGACCGGCGACTGAAGCGGCGGCGATCGACTGACGTTTAATTATCTTCGATAGCATCACATATATGTAATATGAACGTGATGCTGCCTCCTTCGACCACCGCTCGAGAGCGTCTGCACGCCGTGGGTTTACGGCCCACGCGCCAACGCCTCGCCCTGGCCCGCCTCCTTTTCGAGAACGGCGATCGCCACGTGACGGCCGAGCAGCTGCACGGCGAGGCCGCGTCCGCGGCAATCCCGGTTTCGCTGGCGACCGTCTACAACACCTTGCATCAAATCACCGAGGCCGGGCTGTTGCGCGAGGTCGTGGTTGACCCGGGCCGCTCGTATTTCGACACCAACAACGCCGATCACCACCACTTCTTTTGCGAAGCGAACGGATTGCTGCAGGACATCCCGGCGCAGGAGGTTACTGTCAGCGGGCTTCCGCTGGCGCCGGACGGGACCGAGATCCGCCGCGTCGACGTGATCGTGCGCGTCGCTCCGCAACACCGCTGATCCCACCTTCCGGTATCCCATAACTGACGTAAACTGGGACCGGCCGCCCTACCCACGTCGGTGGCTGAAATGCTGGACGCGGTAAGGGCACGCTGATGATTGATCCGCGCCCGACCATCGACGCGCCCGACGACGACCCATACCTCTGGCTCGAAGAGATCGACGGCGAACGGGCGCTAGCCTGGGTCGAGGCGGAGAACACAACCACCTTGGCGCGTTTCGGCGATGCGCGCTTTGCCGCCGATCGAGACATCCTTACCGCGATCTTCGATCGGCCAGACAACATTCCGCTGATCGCGCGGCGCAGCGCCCGGGTTTTCAACTTCTGGAAGGATGCTGCGCATTCCCGCGGCCTGTGGCGGGCGACGACGCTCGACAGCTTCCGCAGTACGACCCCGGAGTGGGAAATTCTGCTCGACCTCGACGGGCTTTCGGCGCGGGAAGGAGAAGACTGGACTTGGAGCGGGGCGACGACGATCCCGGGCAGCCATGACCGCGCCATTGTGATGCTGTCGCGCGGCGGGGCCGATGCTGTGGTGCTGCGCGAGTTCGACCTGTCCGCGCGCGAGTTCGTTCCCGAAGGTTTCTTCCTGCCGGAGGCCAAGGGCGGCGCCGCCTGGCTCGATCGCGACACGTTGCTGTTGTCTTCGGCCCTTGGCGAGGGCATGGCGACCAATTCGGGGTATGCGCGCGCGGTGCGACTGTGGCGGCGAGGGGACGACCCGCTCGCGGCCCCGGTCATTTTTGCGACAGACGCCGACCATATGGCGGTCTGGGCCGATGTCGACCGCGAAAGCAAAGTCGAAGAGCGGCTGGTATATATCGAGCGGCTCGGCTTCTTCGACGCCGTGCTTCGGATCGGTGATCGCACCGGCCCCAAGACCCTGATCGATCTCCCGACCGATGCGTGGGTCACGTGGCATGACGGCTGGCTCGCGGTCAGGCGCCGGACCCCATGGACCGTCGGCGGCGACACCTATGCGCCGGACACCGTCCTCGGCATTTCCTTGGCGGCGTTCCTCGGCGGCGATCGCCATTTCACCAAGCTCTTCGAGCCAGCCGAGCGGCGCGCCCTGCAAGGGTTTTTCTGGTGCGGCGGCCGACTGGTTCTGAGCGTGCTTGACGACCTGAAGCCGCTATTCGAAGCGCTGACCCCATCCGCCACCGGCTGGTCGTGCGAAGCCATCACCGGGCTGCCCGAATTCGGCGTCGCCAACGCCTGGTCGCTTGATGTGCGGACCGAGGAGTCGAACGGTGATCTTTTGGCCAGCGCGCAGGACCCGCTGACCCCGGCCTCGCTGTTCCTGGTGCGCCCCGCTGCCGCGCCCGAACTGCTGAAGCGGGCGCCGCAAGCCTTCGACCCGGCCGGCCTTGTCGTTACCCGCCACGAAGCGGTCTCCGCCGACGGCACCCGGATCCCCTACACCCAGGTCGGACCGCCGGGAGAGACCGGCGAGGCTCCGGTCCATCTTTCCGGCTACGGTGGGTTCCGCATCTCACAATTGCCTTACTACAACCCGGCTGTCGGCAAGCTGTGGCTGGAGCGCGGCGGCACCGGCGTCGTCGCCAATATCAGGGGTGGCGGCGAGTTCGGCACCGCCTGGCATGACGCCGGGCGCCGGGAAGGCAAGCGTCTTTCGCACGACGATTTCGCCGCGGTCGCCGCCGACCTCGTGCGCCGCGGGGTGACCCGGCCCGGCCGTATCGCCGCCGAGGGCGGATCGAATGGAGGCATCCTGATCACCAACATGCTGACCCGCTATCCGGAGCGATTTGGCGCGCTGTTTTGCACCATCCCTCTGATCGACATGCGCCGCTATTCAAAATTGCATGCCGGGGCTAGCTGGATTGCCGAGTATGGCGATCCCGATAATCCTGAAGATTGGATGTTCCTGAAAGAGATCTCCGCCTATCACGCCGCCGTCCCGGGCCAGCATTATCCGCCAATCCTGCTTGCGACGAGCCGGCGCGATGATCGCGTTCATCCCGGCCATGCCCGCAAAATGGCGGCAAAGTTGCAGGCGATGGGCTATGAGGCCTATTTCTACGAGCCTGCCGCCGGCGGACACGGCTATGGCAAGGACAATCGCGAGCGCGCGTCGTTCACCGCCCTCGGCTATAATTTCCTGCGCCGCGCAATCGGCTTTATCCCCTAGTCACCTCAGCAGCGGATGGCCGTTCCGCTGGGCTGCCCCCGTCCGCGCGGTGCCGTCAGATCGCGCCGCCGCGGCAAATCCGCGGGGCAAAAATCCCGCACCCGTAGCGAAATTTGTGACAGACTTCGATAGCGCCGCGCGACTCGCGGGGCAACGCCGAAGACGGAGAAACGCATGCAACTAATGTACTTCACCGAACAGCCGATGTCTGCCTATCCGGCCGATATAGGGCTCGAATTCGGCGCCACGGCGCTGATGTTCTCCAACAAATACTTCGACCCGGTCGCCGGTAGTCGGCTCTATAACGAATACCTTGAGCATTACCTTTATGCCGAGGAGATGGGCATCGACGGCTTCATGCTGAACGAGCATCACAACGCCCCGTTCTGCATGCAGGCAAAATGCAACGTCTTTGCCTCGATCCTCGCCGCGGCGACCAAAACCGCGAAAATCATCCTGCTCGGCAATCCGTTGCCGCTGGCCGAGAACCCGGTGCGGCTCGCCGAGGAATTGTCGATGATCGACATGATCTCGAAGGGCCGGCTGGTGTCGGGTTTTGTCCGCGGTGGCGGCCAGGAGCAATTGGCCGCCGGCGTCAGCCCGGCCTACAACCGCGAGCGCTTTCAGGAGGCGCACGATCTAATCGTCGCGGCGTGGACGCGCCAGGGCCCGTTCCGCTGGGAAGGGACGCATTACCAGCACCGGGTGGTCAACCCTTGGGCGGTATCGCTGCAAAAGCCGCATCCGCGGGTGTGGATCCCGGGTGTCATCAGCCCCGAGACGATCGTCTGGGCGGCGCAACACGCCTATCCCTATATCGCGCTCAACACCCCGATCGACCGCACCAAGCAGATCTGGAAGATCTACGACGACGTCGCAGCCGAGGCCGGCTTTACTCCGGGTCCCGACTATCACGGCATGCTGAAACAGATCCACGTCGCCGAGACCGAGGAGAAGGCGCTCGCCAACGCCGCCCAGTTCAGATGGATGCAGGGCGAATTCACCGGCCTTGCCCATCCGGTGTGGAGCACGCCCTCGGGTTATGGCAGTCCCGAAAACCGCCGCGCCTTTGTCGAGTTCGCCTCTGGCCGGTCAAAAAACCCGCGTTACCGGCCGGAGCTGGCAAAACAGCTCGAAGATCTAATGATCATCGCCGGCACGCCAAAGCAAGTGATCGCCAAATTGCGCATCCTGCTCGAAGAGACCCGGCCCGGCATCCTCGGCATGTGGGGAAATGACGGGACCGTGTCGCACCAAGACGCCAAGACCTGCATCCGCCTGATGGGGCAGGAGGTGTTCCCGGCGGTGCGCGAAATGGCCAAGGAGTTCGATCTGAAAAGCCCGTTCGAGACCAACCAGCCGGTCAGCATCGACTATATGAGCGGCCTCACCCAACCAACCCGAGAAGCGGCGGAGTAACAAAGCTGATTTAAGTCGATCCGAACGGGCGCACGACTCGCTCGTTCGGGTCGTCTGCCGGCCGGCCATTTGACCAACGCCGAGAGGCGGAGAAGCGCATTTTCCTGCGACTTGAACGGCGAAACCCGGTGGGCCGGCCCGGGTGGGGTCACAAATCGATGACGATGTCGTTCTGGGGCTGGCTGCAGCAGATCAATATGTTGCCATCGGGCGGCAGTTCCATCGGATCAGGCCGATAGGCGACGGCGCCGGTGATCAGCCCAGTTTCACAGGTGTGGCAAACGCCAGTACGACACGACCATCGCACCGGTACATCGCATGCCTCGGCACATTCGAGGAGGCTTTGGAACGTCGAACCCCAGCGGACATTGAGGCCGCTCCGCGCGAACGACACCAGTGGCCCCGCGCCGGCCGGCCCGGCCGGCATGTGCGGCGGCTTGGGCGCAGCCGCGGCGATGCCGGGCGTCTTGGCCGGACCCGCCCCGAAAGTCTCGGTGTGGATGTGGCCGGCGGCGACGCCCCAGGCGGCAAGGCCGACGGTAAGACCGCTCATGAAGGCGGGCGGCCCGCACAGATAGAAATCACCATCGCGGGGCGCGCCAAGTTCGTGGAGCACGGGCATGTCCAAATGTCCGGGAGCATCGAAATCGACGCCCGGCCGGTCATTAGCGCCCGGCGTGCTGTAGCGGATGTGACCGCGGCTGTGGGGCAAAGCTTTCAGAAGCGCGCGCGTCTCCGCGGCAAACGGATGTTCGCTGCCATCATGAGCCCCGTGAAGCCACCACACCTCCCTCGGCGACGCGCCGGCAGCCAGCGCATGGAGCATGGCGAGCACAGGCGTGGCCCCGACGCCGGCACTGAGCAGGACGACGGGTCCAGCGCCCGGTTTCAACGTGAAGTTGCCGCGAGGCGCGCTGGCTCCAAGCACATCGCCGACTTGGATTTGGGCATCGATGTAAGCTCCGGCTGCGCCGCCAGCTTCGCGCTTGACGCTGATGCGATAGCGATCATCGCTCGGCTCGCCCGACAGCGAATAGCTACGCAACAAGGCCGGGGCATCGGGTGCCGGCTTCAGCTGCACGACGATGAACTGCCCGGGCAGGCCGGCTTTCACAGGGCGCCCGTCGCTGGGCTCGAGCACCAGCGAGGTCACCCTGCTGCTTTCGCGGCTTTTGCTCGCCACCCGCAGCGGGCGGAACCCGGCCCAGGCCGGAGGCGGGGCGGCAGCTGGGCTAAGCCTGGCATTGCCCGCTATGCGTCCTGCCGCTACGCGTGCCGTCGAGCAGCTTCTGAAATGACGCGCGCCAACCGGCGCTCAGCGCCGGGATGCGCAACGCCCGCTCCAACTCGCTGGCTGGATGGCCAGGCATGTACAACAGCGCATCGACCTCAGCGACAGTCATGCGCTCGGGACCAGCGGCGACCAGGACGATTTCGTCGCCGGCCTCGACTTCTCCTTCCTCCAGGACGCGGAAATAAAAGCCGGGTTTGCCGTGGGCAACGAGCAGGGCGGCCATCTGCGGCTCGTTCATGCGGATGCCGACCCGGTAGCAGGTGACGCGCGGCTGGGTTACCTCGAACAGCGCGCTCCCGACCCGGTACCGGTCGCCGATACAGACCTCGCCGTCGGATAAGCCGTCGACGGTGAAATTTTCGCCGAATTGGCCATAGGTGAAGTCTGTCCGGCGGAGATGACCCTGCCAATAGCGATAGGAATCGATCTGATAGACAAAGACGGCGCGGTGCTCGCCGCCGTGACCCGCCAGATCGCCTTGGCCATCACCGTCGATGTTGAGCCCACGTACCATTCGCCGGCCTTGGACCGGCTCTTTCCAGACCGCGGTATGTACGGTCTTTCCTTGCCACGGGATGTCTCGCGGCAGGCCAACATTGACCGAAAGCAGGCGCGCCATCGCTTCCCTCCTACATAGGGACTGCCGCGGTTTCCACGAATGCCGGGGTCTGGACCACACGCAGGTGGCAGGCGACGTGGTGGCCGGGGAATACTTCGCGCATTTCGGGCTCGTCGGTCGAGCAGCGGGCCACGGCGTAGGGGCAGCGGGTGTGAAAGCGGCAGCCCGAGGGAGGGTTGATCGGACTCGGCACGTCGCCCTTCAGGATGATGCGCTTGCGGGAGGCCTCCGGATCGGGAACCGGGACCGCGGATAAGAGGGCCTCGGTGTAGGGGTGCTGGGGGCGGGCGAACAGGGCGGCCTTGTCGGCGATTTCGACGATTCGGCCCAGATACATGACCGCGATGCGGTGGCTGATGTGCTCGACGACAGCGAGGTCGTGGGCGATGAACAGGTAGGAAAGCCCGAACTCCCGCTGCAAATCGCCCAGCAGATTGATCACTTGCGCCTGGACCGAGACGTCGAGGGCAGAGACCGGCTCGTCGCAAACGATCAGATGCGGGTTTAGGGCGAGCGCGCGAGCGATGCCGATGCGCTGACGCTGGCCGCCGGAAAATTCGTGCGGGAAACGGTCGAGCGCGTCCTCGCGCAAGCCCACCTTGAGGGCGAGGCCCGCTACCCGGTTTTCCCGCTCGCGCTGGCCCGAGACCCCGTAATTAACGAGTGGCTCGGCGATGATGTCGCGGACGCGCAATCGCGGGTTCAACGACGAATAAGGGTCCTGGAACACCACCTGCAACTGGCGCCGGTAGGGCCGCATCTGGTGGCGGGATAGTCCGTCGATGCGCGCGCCGCTGATGCGGATTTCGCCTGATGTCGGCTCGATCAATCTGAGGATCGCCTTGCCCGCGGTCGACTTGCCGCAGCCGCTCTCTCCGACCAACCCGAGGGTTTCGCCGGCGGCGATGTCGAATGAAATGCCGTCGACGGCATGGACCTGGCCAACGGTCCGCTGCAGAAGCCCTTTTCGAACCGGGAAATGCTTGACCAGGTCTTTGACCGAGAGCAGGGGAGCCAAAGCCAGGGACGCCGGCGGCACGAATTGGGCTGTGGTCACGATCGCGCCACCCGATCTGAGTGAAAGCAGGCGGCGAAATGCCCCGGCTCCTTCTCCTCAAAAGCCGGCATTGTGCGTTGGCACAGATCGGTCGCGAAGGCGCAGCGCGCGGCGAACGCACAGCCAGCGATTGCGTCCTTCAAGGAGGGCACCGTGCCGGGGATCTCGGCCAGACGCGGCGGGCGCACGCTATCGAGCGAGGCGCCGAGCCGCGGCACCGAATTCAGCAGCCCTTTGGTATACGGGTGCAGCGGACGGCGGAACAGCGCGCCGACCGTCGCCTCCTCGGCCATGTGGCCGGCATACATGACGACGACCCGTTGCGCCATCTCGGCGACGACGCCGAGATCGTGGGTGATCAGCACGATCGCGGCGTCGATCTTCTGCTTCAATTCTCGCATCAGGTCGAGGATCTGCGCCTGGATCGTGACGTCGAGCGCCGTCGTCGGCTCATCCGCGATCAACAGCTTCGGGTTGCAGGCGAGCGCCATCGCGATCATCACCCGCTGCCGCATCCCGCCCGAGAGTTGGTGCGGGTATTCGCCGATGCGCCGCTGGGCCTCGGGAATATGAACGAGGCGCAGCATATCCACCGACTTGGCGAGTGCGGCGGCGCGGCCGAGTCCCTGGTGCAGGGTCAAGGTCTCGGCGATTTGATGGCCGATCGTCAGTACCGGATTGAGCGAGGTCATCGGCTCCTGAAAGATCATCGAGATCTCGTTGCCGCGGACATCGCGCATCTGGGCTTCGCTCAAGCCCAGAAGATCGCGGCCGGCAAAGCGGATCGTGCCGGAGACAATCCGTCCCGGTGGCGACGGAATCAGGCGCAGGATCGACAGCGCGGTAACACTCTTGCCGCAGCCGCTCTCGCCGACGATGGCGAGGGTCTCGCCCGGAAGGACGTAGAACGAAACCCCGCTGACCGCGCGAACCACCCCGTCGCGGGTGAAGAACCACGTTTTCAAATCGGCAATATCGAGGATCGGCTCGGCAGCGGCGCGCGGCGCCTTGGGGATGGTGGCGACATACCCGGCGGCGGCCTCGGCCATGCGCTACATCCGCCGAGTTAGGCGCGGATCGAGTGCGTCCCGCAAGCCATCGCCCAGCAGGTTGACGGCAAGCACGGTAACCGACAAAAACGCCCCGGGAAACAGCACGATGTAATAGGCGACCTGAAACAGGCTGCGTCCCTCGGCCATGATGTTGCCCCAACTCGGTATGTTGGGCGGCGTCCCGGCGCCGAGAAACGAGAGGATCGCCTCGACCAGCATCGCCGATGCGGCGGTATAGGTGCCCTGAACCAACAGTGGCGGTACCGTGTTGGGTACGATGTGGCGCCACATGATTTGCGGCAAGCTAGTGCCGCTGGCAAACGCAGCCTCGACAAAGGGCAAGTCGCGCAGGGTCAAGACGACGCCGCGCACAAGGCGGGTCACCCGCGGAACCTCGGCGACGGTGATTGCGAAGATGACATTCTGCAGACTGGCGCTTGTCAGCGCCATCAATGCGATCGCGATCAGCACCGGCGGGATCGACATCAGCCCGTCCATGATCCGCATCAGGATCGCATCGGCCCAACGGCTGAAATCCGGTGATGAGACCGATCGCGAGCCCCAACGCAATGCTGAGCACCGCGACGCTGAGCCCGACCGTCAAGGAGATGCGCGCACCGTATATTGTGCGGCTGTAGACGTCGCGGCCGAGCATGTCGGTCCCGAACCAATGTTGCGACGAAGGCCAGCGCAGCCGCTGGACCGGGGCCAAGGCCTGCGGGTCGACCGTGCCGAGGTAAGGGGCGAACACCGCCATCAGAACCATCAGGCCGATCAGGATCCCGCCGATGACGATCGTCGGATGGCGGCGGATGTAGGTGCGCGCCCCGCGACGGCGCTCGGTCGGAGCGGCGAGGATGGCCAGATCAGTCGGCGCCACGGTCATCTCGGCCACCGCCTCAATAGCGGATGCGCGGATCGAGGAAAGTGTAGCTCAGATCGACCAACAGATTGACCAGCACATAGGCGGCCGAGAAGATCAGGATGATCCCCTGGATGATCGGATAGTCGCGCCGCAGGATTGCGTCTACGGTTAGTCGCCCCAGTCCGGGAATCGCGAACACCGTCTCGGTGACGACGACACCCGAAATCAATAAGGCGATCCCAATACCGATGATCGTCACGATCGGCACCGCGGCATTCTTCAGCGCGTGACCGATCAGCACTTTGTCGTTGGCCAAGCCCTTGGCCTGGGCGGTGCGAATATAATCCTGGGCAAGGACGTCCAGCATGCTGGCGCGGGTCATGCGCGCGATCAGCGCGGTGAAAACCATCGCCAGCGCGAGGGTCGGCATGACCAGGTGGGACAGGAACGGCCACAAGCCGTGGTCGATGCCGACAAAACCCTGGACCGGCAGCAAATCGGTGCGAACCGCAAAGACATAGATCAATACATAGGCGACCACGAAGACCGGAACCGAAAACCCGAGCACCGCAAAGACCATGACCGTGCGGTCGATCCATGACCCCGCCTTCCACGCCGCCAGCACACCCATCGGAATCGCCGCCAATACGGAAACGAGGACGGTCGAGATGGTCAGCACCACGGTCGGCTCGACCCGCTGCGCGATCAAGGTCGTGACCGGAAGGTTGGTGAAGATCGAGATGCCGAGATCGCCGTGCAGCAAGCGCCATACCCAAGACGCGAACTGGACATACAACGGCTCGTCGAGCCCGAGCGCCTGATGGATGCGGGCGATGTCGGCGGGGGTGGCGGTATCGCCGGCGATGATCGCCGCCGGATCTCCAGGGCTCAGATGAAGCAATGCGAACACGAACAGTGCGACCACCGCCATGACCGGGACGGTGGAGAGGATCCGTCTGACGATGTAGGCGAACACCCCCTAGCCTCTCAGTCCTTCGTCGATGTTCCAGAAAAATACTACCGGCGCGATGATGATCCCGTGAAGATTCTTGCGATAGGCGGTCGGGATCACGAACTGGCCGGTCGGCACATAGGGGACGTCGTTGGCGTAGGCCTCGGTCTGGATGTCGGCGGCGAGCTGTTTCTGCGCAGAGAGATCAGGCGCCTTGAACCACTGATCGATCAGCCCTTCGAGCTGGGGGTCGCTCGGCCAACCGAACCAAGCCTTGCCATCGTTGGCCCGCAGCACTGCGTTAACCGCCGGGGACTGCAGGTCCGGCGCCGCCGTCCAGGTGTGAAAAACGTTCCAGCCGCCCTGGTCGATCGGCGCTTTCGAAGCCCGCCGGGTTATCAGCGTGCCCCAGTCCATCGCCTGTAACTCCACATTCAACCCGGCTTGCCGCAACATCGCCAAGGTTACCAGCGCCTGGGCATGTACGATCGGCTGGTCGGTCGCGTCGAGCAGGACGATCTTTTCGCCCTTGTAGCCGGAATCGGCGATCAGTTGCTTCGCCTTGGCGGGATCCGGGCCTTTCAGCAGGGCGTCGGCGCCGGCATTGGTCTCGAACGGCGTGCCGCAACCGAATATGGCCGCGCAGGTTTTCCAATATTTGGGGTTGCCTGCGGCGGCCTGCATGTAGTCCTTCTGATTTACCAGGTTTAACACGGCGAGGCGCAGCTTGAGATTGTCGAACGGCGGCTGCACATGGTTGAAGCGCAGAACGCCTTGATTGCCGAGCGGATCGACAGTGGCGACGACGATGTCGGGATTACCGGCGAAGACCGGTAGCAGATCGGTTGGCGGCTGCTCGTACCAATCGGCCTCACCGGCGTTCAGCGCCGCCGAGGCGGTCGCGGAATCGGGGATATAGAGCCATTCGACGCGGTCGACCTTGGCCACTTTGCCGCCGGAGGCAAAGCTCGGCGGCTCTTTGCGCGGCACATAATCGGTATTCTTAATAAACACCGCCTTGTTGCCGGGAACCCATTCCGCCTTGACAAATTTGAACGGGCCGGAGCCGATCGCCTCGGGGATCTGCTTGAACGGGTCGGTCTTGGCGAGCCGCTCGGGCATCATGAACGGCACGTTGCTTGACAATTTGCCGAGCGCATTGAGGATCAGCGGAAACGGTGTTTTGAGGCCGATCGTAAAACTCTTGTCGTCGACGGGTTTGATCTCGCCGACCGCCTCCATCAGCTTCTGCCCGAACGGGTCGCGTTTGCCCCAGCGCTCGATCGAGGCGACGCAATCGGCGGCCCGTACCGGCTGCCCGTCGTGCCATTTGAGGCCGTCGCGCAGCGTAAAGGTGTAGGTCAGCTTGTCCGCGCTGACGGTCCAGTGATCGACCATCTGCGGCTGCGGCTTGAAATCCTTGTCGAGCGCGAACAGCGTGTCGAAGACCAGATAACCAAAATTGCGCGTGACATAGGCAGTCGTCCAGATCGGATCGATGCTTCTGAGGTCGGCCTGGGGGATGAACCGCAAGGTCGTCGGGGCCGACTGCGCCCATGCCGGCGTCGTTGCAAGACCGAGCGCAAGCGCCGCCAGTCGCAGCATCCGAGGCAAAATGCTCATCTCTCCCCTGTTCGATCTTTTGCTCTGCCGCCGACGTTACGCCATGATCTGACTAGGTCACAGTGCAAAAGGCAGGCCAGCCGGGCACGGGGTTGCCGACGCTTCGAGTAGTACGCCTATGCGCTACCTTTAGCTAGGTAATCAATCCGGTTGTCTCGACATGAGCAAGACGATAACCCTGCGTGAGGCTAACCAGGCTTTTTCCCGATGTATCCGCGAAGTCGAGGCCGGTGAGGAATCCGTCATCACACGCAAGGGCGAGCCGGTAGCGCGCCTCGTGCCGGTTTCCGGACGTCGCGTTCTGACACCCGAGCAACAGGCCGCCCGCGCCCGCGCCCGCGCCCAGATGGAAAAAGGTTGGCCTATCGGCGGCGGACCGCTTGACCGCGATTCGCTGCATGCGCGGCGATAGCCGACGCTTCAGCCTCGACACCAACCTACTTGTGTACAGCGTAGACAGCAGGGCAGGCTCTCGGCATGTAACGGCAATCGAGATCGTCGACCGGGCCGTCGAATGCGACTGCTACCTGACCCTGCAGGCCTTGTCGGAATTCTATGTCGTGGTCACGCGCAAGGGCATGGTCCGGCCCGCGGACGCAGCCGCACAGGTGGAGAACTGGCTCGGTGCGTTCCGTTGTGCGGCCGCATCCCCGACAGCGGTGCAGACCGCGCTAGGCGATGCCGCAGCAGGAAGAGCATCCTATTGGGATGCACTCCTGATGGCGACCGTAGGAGAAGCCGGGTGCGCTGTCTTGTTGACCGAAGACCTGGGGGACGGAACCGATTTCGGTGGCCTCCGGGTTCATAACCCTTTCTCTTCCTCTGGCGATCTCAACCCAGTGGCGCGACGATTGTTGGACCTCAAATAGCTCCGCCGAAATAAGGGTTCACCGACGTTACATCCGGCCAACGATGTTAATTCAACGCCGAAACTGGCGCGAAAGCCGTCGAGGCCGGATGGCGTGATCGCGACTGCGCGGCTGTCCTTGATCCGCTCGATCCAGCCGAGCGCAAAGCAGCGCTGCGCCAGCGCCGCGCCGACCGCGCCGCCGAGATGCAGCCGTCGCTCGCTCCAATAGAGACAGGGGCGGCAGAAGCGGCGGCGCTTGCCGGCGGCGCCGGCAAGATCGAGGCCGAACTCGGTAAGGAACCTGGCGCCGTCTTCGGTAACCTCGCCGCCGCCGTCATCGAGCAGCACATGGCCGTGCTGCGCGAGGCTGCTGGCCAAGGCCACGCCGAGCAGGCCGGCGAGATGGTCGTAGCAGGTCCGCGCCGAACGCAGCGCCTCGTCGCGCATCCATGCCGGCCGATAGCGCGGCGCCCGCGCGACCGCGACCGCCATGATCTCTTCAAGCATGCGCGCGACCTCGGGGGCGCCAAGCCGGAAATAACGGTTGCGCCCCCGTCTTTCGTCGGCGAGCAACCGCGCGTCGACCAGCTTTGCCAGATGCTCGCTCGCGGTCTGCGGGGTCACATGCGCGACATAGGCGAGTTCGCCAGCGCTCAGCGGACGGCCGTCCATCAGCGCCGACAGCATGTTCGCGCGTGCCGGGTCGCCAACTAGCGCGGCGATCTCGGCGATGTAAGGTCCGCTTGTCATCACCGCAGCATAGCACGCGGCGCCGGAGGGCCGGCCGCAAACGCTTCGGGTCCGGCCGAAGTTATGGTAGGACCGCCCGCCGGGTCTTCCGGCGACGGCGAACGAGGGATTGGGCGGCGGCGATGGAAGAGATTTACACTTTTGCGGGCAACCCGCTCGACCGCGTCAGTCAGCGCCGGCAGGATGCCGGCTGGATCGCTTCCTTGCTCGACGATCCCGAAACCCGACTGTTGCCGCTGCGCGAGCTGAAGCCGTTGGTTCGCGACGGCTCGGCGGCGGAGCTCGACTGGCAGCCGGTCGCGCCCTGGCGAGGGGCGATCGATGCCAGCGCCACACTAATATTGCTCGGGATCGGCGACGGACGGGCTCATTTCGCGCTCGATGCCAGCGCGGCGCCGGTATTGGCCGGAACGGAGACCGAGACCGTCGATGTCCGCGCCCTCGCCGCCTCGATCCCCGGCGGCGAGGCCGCAATTCTCGCCGAAGCGCGCTCGCTGCTCGATTGGCACGCGCGCCATGGCTTTTGCGCCCAATGCGGCACGGCGAGCGTAATCGACTCTGCCGGATGGGGGCGGCGCTGCCCGAACTGCCGGGCCCATCATTATCCGCGAGTCGACCCGGTTGTGATCATGCTGGCGGTCAAGGGCGAGCGCTGCCTGCTCGGTCGCGGGCGGCGGCGGGCGGGGACCCGTTTCTCCTGTCTCGCCGGATTCATGGAACCCGGTGAGACGATCGAGGAGGCGGTGCGGCGCGAAGTCCTCGAGGAATCCGCCATTCGAGTCGGGCGGGTGCGGTATCTCGCCTCGCAGCCTTGGCCGTTTCCATCGACGTTGATGATGGGGCTGTTGGCCGAGGCGCTGAGCGAGGAGATCCGCATCGACCCCGAGGAAATCGCCGAGGCGCGCTGGTTCGAGCGCGAGGAGGTTCGCGCCATGGTCGAGCGATCCCGCTCCGATGAGCAAATCCCCGGCGTCACGACCCTGCCGCCGCCATTGGCGATCGGCCACCAATTGGCGCGGCGCTGGGCGTTCGGGATCGACAGCATTTAGGCGGCCGTGCCGGCATCCGCGTCCGAGGTTCCTCTTCCCGGTTCTCTCCCCGCAGGCGAGAGGAGAGAGGGACCGGCGTCGCGGATCGCCGTCGTTACCGGGGCAAGTGCTGGGATCGGGCTTTACACCGCACTGGGCCTCGCCCGCACCGGCATGCGGGTCGTCATGACCGGCCGTGACCCCGCCCGTACTGAGGCGGCGCGCCGTTTCGTAACCGAGCGGGCGAGCGGAGCTCAGGTCGAGATCGCGCTCGCCGACTTTGCCTCGCTGGCCGAAGTGCGCCGCCTCGCTGCCGAGATTCTGTCCCGGCACGACCGGCTCGATCTCCTGGTCAACAACGCCGGACTGTTTTCACCGAAATTCGAGCGTTCGCGGGACGGGTACGAGATGACCTTCGCGGTCAACCACCTAGCCCCGTTCCTGCTGACCAATCTGCTGCTCGAGCGGCTGAAGGCCTCGGCCCCGGCGCGCATCGTCACCGTCGCCTCGCGCGCCCATTACGGCGCCCGCATCGACCTTGCGACGATCACCGGTCCGCGCGATTGGTCGATGTTGAAGGCATATAACCGCTCCAAGCTGTGCAACATCCTGTTTACCCGCGAACTGGCGGCGCAGCTCCAAGGCTCGGGAGTTGTTGCAACCTCCCTTCATCCCGGCGTTGTCGCGACCATGCTGGCGCAGCGAGGTGGCCTGGTCGATCTCGCCTGGCGGCTGTTGAGGCCGTTCATGATCAGCCCCGAAAGGGGCGCCGAAACATCGGTGTTCCTGGCGACGGTACCCGACGCGACACCGTTCCACGGCGGTTATGTCGTCCGCAAGGCGCTGGCGCGCCCCGACCCGGCCGCGCTCGACGCCGATCTCGCCCGCCGGCTGTGGGCGGAGAGCGCGCGTCTCGTCGGCCTCTGAGGCCGGCGGTCAGGCCCGCCGGGTGGCCTGCGTCGGACCGTCATCCACGCTGCGGCTTCCCCGGCGGGCGCAATGCTCGCGGGCGCGGTAGCCGGCGGACGCGCGACGCTCGTTTTCAATCGTTCGGAGGCCGCCGGATGCGGATCCGGGCATCCTCGACGAGGACAATTGCGCCCGCCTGTAACGCCTCGGCCGCCTCGACCAACGCAGCGCGGAGGCGGTCTCGCAAATAGGACTGCCGCGCCAAGCGTAGCCGCAGCAGAACAACGCCAATTCCGGCGCCGCGTGCGAAAGCGGCGATCTCGCCGAAATCGAGATCGAAAGTGACGACAATGCGTCGATCCGCGGCCGCATGAGCGAAAATCTCGTAATCCGGATATTGCGCCTGACCAAGCTCGCGGACGTGCACCGCGTCGTGGCCGTCGGATCGCATCCATTCCGCCATCGCCGGCGGAAGGTTCATATCGAGCAGAAAACGCATCCCCGGCTTACACCGGGACGACCTCCTCCCGCGCCAACCACGCGGCATAAGCTAGGGATTGTCGAATATCGTCTGCTTCCAGGTCCGGATAGTCGATCAAGAGTGCCTCGAAAGAAACCCCTTCCGCGATCAACGAGACGATCAACCCGACGGTGATCCGAAGGCCGCGAATGCAAGCACGGCCGCCCATCTTCCCCGGCTCGAAGGTAATCCGATCAAAGGCCATGTCCCGCCTCAAAGATATTCGACAGCTTCGTCCGACTTGCGTGCCTTCCGCCAGTATACATTCCAGCGCCCACAGCGTCAGGCCCGCCGGGCGGCGAAATCGATCCGCGGGTCGATCAGCATATAAGTCAGGTCGCTGACGAGCTTCAGCAGCAGTCCGATCAACGTGTACACATAAAGCGTGCCGAACATGATCGGATAGTCGCGGTTGATCGCCGCCTCGAAACCCAACAAGCCGAGGCCATCGAGCGAAAAGATCACCTCGATCAACAGCGCCCCCGTGAAAAGTATGCCGACCAGCGCTGCCGGAAATCCGGCGACGACGAGCAACATCGCATTCCTGAAGACATGACTGTAGAGCACGCGGCGCTCGGTCAGCCCTTTGGCGCGCGCGGTCAGCACGTATTGCTTGTTGATCTCGTCCAGGAAGCAGTTCTTGGTCAGCATCGTCAGGGTTGCGAACCCCGAGATCACCAACGCGGTGATCGGCAGGGCGATGTGCCAGAAATAATCGGCGATGCGCATCGGCCAGGACAGCGAGGCCCAATTGTCGCTGACCAGCCCGCGCAGCGGAAAGATCGACAGATAGCTGCCGCCGGCGAACAGCACGATCAGCAATACCGCGAATAAAAAGCTTGGCACCGCATAGCCGACGATGATGATCCCGCTCGTCCACACGTCGAATCGGCTGCCGTCGCGCACCGCCTTGCGGATGCCGAGCGGGATCGAAACCAGATAGGTAATCAAGGTCGTCCACAGTCCGATCGAAATCGACACCGGCAATTTCGCTTTGATCAAATCGACGACGCGTTCGTCCCGGAAGAAACTGGTGCCGAAATCGAAGGTCAGGTAGTTGCGCATCATCAGCACAAACCGGGCCAACGGCGGTTTGTCGAAGCCGTATTGCTTTTCGAGCTTCTTGATCAGCGCCGGGTCGAGGCCACGTGCGCCGCGATAGCGCGAGTTGATTGCGGCACCGGAGGCCGCTGGCGCCTTAATCTCGCCGGTGCCGCCGCTGACGCGCTCGGTGGCGCTGACATTCTCTCCCTTCAGCCGTGCGATCATTTGCTCGACCGGCCCGCCGGGCGCGGCTTGGACGATTACGAAATTCACCACCATGATCGCGAACAGGGTCGGGATGATCAGCAGCACCCGCCGTAACGCGTAGGCGATCATCGGTAGCTTCTCACTGCTTCAACACCTCGCCCTTTTTTGCCTCTACCGATTTCTCGGCAGTCGGATCGACCCACCAGGTGTCGAAGCCAACCGCATATTTGGGCGAGATCGCCGGGCGGCGGAATTTATCCCAGTAAGCCACCCGAAATGCGCCAAGATAAAACTGCGGTATTACGTAGTATCCATACTGCAGAACGCGGTCGAGCGCGCGGGTATGGGCGACGAGGCTTACACGGTCGGGCGAGCTGATCAACCCCTCGATAAGTTGGTCGATGACCGGATTTTTGATCCCCAGAAGATTCTGACTGCCTCGCTCGTCGGCTGCGGCCGAGCCGAAGAAATCGCGTTGTTCATTCCCAGGCGATAAGGACTGCGGGAACCCCACCACCGCCATGTCGTAATCGAAAGTCTCCATTCGCCTTTCGTACTGCGCGGGATCGACCGTGCGCACCCTCGCCTTGATGCCCATTCGGGCGAGGTTTTGGGTGAATGGCAGGACAATGCGCTCGTATATGGGGTCGTTGAGCAAGATCTCGAACTCGAAAGGCTCTCCTGTCTTGGCATTGACCAGCTGTTCACCCTTAAAGGTCCAGCCCGCCGCCATCAGCAGTTTGATTGCCTTGCGCAGCCCGTCACGGATATTTCTGGAACCGTCGTATTTCGGCGGATCGTATTCGGTCGTGAATACGGCATCTGGAATTTGCCCGCGGTATTTGTTCAGGATGTCGAGTTCCTGCCCCTGCGGCACGCCGGTCGCGGCCAATTCGGAGTTGTCGAAATAGCTGCGGGTGCGATGATAGGCGCCGTAAAACAAATTCTTGTTTGACCATTCGAAGTCAAACGCATAGGCCAACGCTTCGCGCACTCGCGGATCCTGAAAGAGCGGCCGCCTCAGATTGTAGCCGAGTCCCTGCATTCCGCTCGGCAGCTCGTTTGGGATCTGCTCTTTTTTGATCAGGCCTGCCCGCAGTGCCGGGCTGTCATAGCCGGTCGCCCAAGCCTTCGAGGAATTCTCCTGCCGGACGTCGTATTGGCCGGCCTTGAACGCTTCGAGCGCGATCGTGGCATCGCGATAATAATCGTAGCGAATCGTGTCGACATTATAGCGACCTTTGTTGACCGGGAGATCGGCGGCCCAATAATCCTTGACCCGGCGATAGGTGATCGAGCGTCCGGGATCGATCGAGTCGATCGTGTAGGGGCCGCTACCGAGTGGTGGGTCGAGCGTGGTCTTCTCGAAATCGCGACCCGACCAATACGCCTTTGACAAAACCGGCATCTCGCCGAGGATCTGCGGCAATTCACGGTTTTTCGTCGATTTGAAATAGAAGCGGACACCGCGATCGCCTTCCTGCACGACCTTGGTCACGTCACCATAATAAGAGCGGTACAAGGGCTGGCCTTTGCTGCGCAAAGCATCGAAGGTCCAGATCACGTCGGCGGGGGTTATCGAGGTGCCGTCATGAAAACGCGCTTCCTGGCGCAAGGTGTAGAGCACCGATAGTTTGTCCGGCGCGAGATCGATGGTTTTGGCAACGAGCCCGTATCCGCTCGCCGGTTCGTCGGCGGCAACAGCCGTCAACGTGTCGAAGATCAGGCCGATCCCTGCAGCTGGCACGCCCTTGATCACGAATGGGTTCAAGGTGTCGAAGGTGCCGATCGCAGAATAGCGGATCGTACCGCCCTTCGGCGCCTGCGGATTGGTGTAATCGAAATGAGTAAAGCCGGGACCGTATTTGAGGTCGCCGAACAGCGACATGCCCTCGCTCGGCGCCGCCGTGGCGCCGCCGGCCGCAAGCAATAAAAAGATGCCGACGGCGATAGCCGATACTGTGCGCATGCCCTTTGTCCTTGCGATCGGCTCACGCGTCGAGGAGCGCCAGAGCCGTCTCGTGCGCATGGTGGTCGCCAGCGACCAGGACCCGCCCGTCCGAGGCTAGGCCCAGCCTTGCTCCGCGCCAGTCTGTGGCCACGCCTCCGGCTCCTTCGACGATCGGAATCATCGCGCAAAAATCGTAGGGCTTGAGGCTGGCTTCAAGGACGAGATCGATAAAGCCTGCGGCGAGTAGCCCGTAGGCGTAACAATCGGCGCCAAAGCGCGTGAGCTTTACCCCCGCCGAAACCCGGGCGAAGGCGGCGGCGTCCGGCCCGCGGAACATCTCGGGCGTGGTCGCGAAAAGGGTCGCGGACTCTAGCCCCGGGCAAGGCCGGCAGCGGATCGCGGTGCCGTTTAATGTCGTCGGCCGGCCGGTCGCGCCGATCCAGCGCTCACGCGAGATCGGCTGGTCGATGACGCCGAGGATCGGATGCCCGCCACGGGTCAACGCGATCAGGGTCCCGAACAGCGGCACGCCACTGATAAAGGATTTCGTGCCGTCGATCGGGTCCAAGACCCAGACGAATTCGGCATTCTCGCGTACCCGGCCAAACTCCTCGCCGACGATCCCGTGATCCGGAAAGCGTACCTCGATCAGCCTGCGCATCGCCAGCTCCGCGGCGCGGTCGGCGGCGGTCACCGGAGTCAGGTCTGATTTATCCTCAACCGCGAGGCGTTGGCGGAAATGCGGCCGGATCTCTGCTCCCGCTGCGTCGGCCAATTCAAATGCGAGCGCGAGAAACCTGTCTAGCTCCGAGGGTCGCACGGCCTACTTCAAGGTCTGCAAGTAAGCGATGACGTCAGCACGGTTCTCCGCCTTGGGGAATCCGGCAAAGGTCATCTTCGTGCCCGGCAAAAAGTGCTGTGGATTGTAAAGCCATTCGTTGAGTTCCTCGACAGTCCACTTTTGTCCCTTGTGCGCTTCCATTGCGGAGGAAAATTGATAGTTCGGCACCTCGGCCATGCCCTCGGTGATTATACCCCACAAATTTGGTCCGATCCGGTTCGGCCCGCCTTTGTCGAAGGTGTGACATGCCTGGCATACCGTCGTCAGCTGCTGGCCCCTTTTCGGGTCGGCCTTGGCCAGCAGCGGCGCAATCGGCTCGAGCTTAGGAGGAGCCGCGGCTTGCTCGGTCGAAGCAGTCGCGGTCGGCGCCGCGCCGGCCACGACAAAGACCGGCTTTTCGAGCGGCTTTGGCCGGACGAGCATGTTCGAGAGAATCCCGGCCACCATCGCGATGATCAGCGCGGTGAGTACCGAAGCAATGACCTTGTTCCACTCAAAAGACGACATCGACGACCCTTCCGACCGTGTCGGCAGCAGATCCAATTCCCTCCGGCCACTCAAATCAATTATCACGCTTCCGGCAATGGCACGAACCGGGCATGTTGTCGCTGCCCGATCGCTCGCGAGAAGTTGTGGATAAGGCGCTGCCAAAAAACCCGATCATCCTGATCCCCGCCCGGTTGGCGGCGACGCGCCTTCCGGGGAAGCCGCTCGCCGACATCGCCGGTACTCCGATGATCATCCATGTCTGGCGCCGCGCGCTTGCGGCCGAGGCAGGACCGGTCGTCGTCGCTTGCGGCGACCGTGAAATCGCCGATGTCGTCGAGGCGGCGGGGGGCCGGGCGGTGTTGACCGATCCGCAGCTCCCGACCGGCTCGGACCGTGTCCACCAAGCGATCACGCGCATCGATCCCGGCCGCGCGCACGACGCGGTCATTAATGTGCAGGGCGATCTGCCGATGCTGGACCCTTCAGCGGTACGAATAGCAGTCGCCGGGCTCGCCGATCCGGGAATCGATATCGCGACCCTCGCCGCCGTGATTGAAAACGACGCCGCACTCGCCGACACCAGCGTCAACAAGGTCGTCGCCGGTTTCGTCGACACGGCCCGACCGGCGCGAGCGCTTTATTTCAGCAAGGCAGTGGTGCCGTGGGGAGAGGGGTCGCATTACGAGCATATCGGGCTTTACGCTTATCGTCGCGCGGCGCTCGAACGCTTTGTCGGGCTGCCGCGCGGCATCCTCGAACAGCGTGAGCATCTTGAGCAATTGCGCGCGCTCGAAGCCGGAATGCGAATCTCCGTCAGCCTGATCGAGGCTGTCCGGCTCGGCGTGCAGGTCGACACCCCCGCCGATCTCCAACGCGCCCGCCAATTGATGCAACAGATGAAAACAGGATGACGGAACCGAACCTCGATTTCGCCGCCTCGGAGCGGACGATCTCGTTCCAGGGAGCGTTCGGAGCCTATTCCGATCTCGCCTGCCGCCGGGTCTTTCCCGAGATGGCGACCCTACCCTGCGCCCAGTTCGAGGACGCCTTTGCCGCCGTGCGCGAAGGCCGGGCCCGGCTGGCGATGATCCCGATCGAGAATTCGGTCGCGGGTCGGGTCGCCGACATCCATCACCTGATGCCCGAGTCGGGACTGCACATCATCGGCGAGCATTTCGAGAGGGTGAACCATTACCTGCTGGCCGTACCGGGCGCGAGCTTGGAAGAAATCCGCACGGTCAAAAGCCACGTCCACGCGCTGTCGCAGTGCCGCAACATTGTCCGCGCGCTCGGCGTCGCGCCGGTCGTCGCCGCCGATACTGCCGGAGCCGCGGCGGAACTTGCCGAGCGCCGCGACCCTACTGTGGCTGTCATCGCCTCCGAGCTAGCCGGGCAAATCTACGGCCTGGTCTCGTTGAAGGGGAATATCGAGGACGCCGAACACAACACCACCCGATTTTTGATCATGTCGCGCGAGCCGCTGCGGCCGGCGCGCGGGACGTCGACCGTGACAACCTTTCTGTTTCGGGTGCGCAACGTGCCGGCGGCGCTCTACAAGGCGATGGGCGGGTTCGCGACCAATGGCGTCAACATGACCAAGCTCGAAAGCTACATGGTCGGCGGCGCGTTCGCGGCGACGCAGTTCTACGCCGATGTCGAGGCCCATCCCGAGGACCGGCCGTTGGCGCTGGCGCTCGAGGAACTCGCCTTTTTCTCGCGCGAAGTGAAGATCCTCGGCGTCTACCCCGCCCACCCGCTGCGCATCGCCGCCTCGGCGGGGGTGGAATAAACGCGCCTGCTGAGCAGTCGTTGATTCGGAAGCGGGCGGGGCGGATGATGCCAGCGCGAAGCGTCCCCGATCCGTGTATAAGCGACGGAGGATTTCATGAGAACCGAGGTAGTCCTTGCGGCGGCGTTCGGACTTTGCTTGATCGCGACCGGTCCGGCCCTTGCGGACGGCGGGGGAAGCGGAAACGACAAGTCCGAACTCGACAACCTGCGACAAAGGCCAAGTATGGGACAGCAGGAGCCAGAAAGTGCGTCAAGGCGGAGAACGGGGTGCTGCCCGATAAGGCGCTGACCGATTACGCCTATGCGCTGGTCAAGGCCGGACGCTACCGCGAGGCGCTGGACGTGCTCGACCTGCTGAAAGACCCGAATACCGCGGTCGCCCTCAATTACCGTGGCTATGCGACGCGCAAAATGGGACGGGTCGACGAGGGGATCGGCTACTATCTGAAATCGGTGGCGCTCGATCCGCACTATGCGCAGGTCCGCGAATACCTCGGCGAGGCCTATCTCCTCAAAGGCGATCTGGCGAGCGCGAAGGCCCAACTACGGGCGATCAAGGGGATCTGCGGGACTGTCTGCGAGTCCTACGAACATCTCGCAGTGGCCATCGCCGACCCCGCGGATATTTAGAACCTCTGACGATTTCGTGGCAGCGCAAGGGGGCCGCTGCCACGGCATCTAAAATCGGTTCGGGTGAAAATCACCCCGCCGCAAAGCACCGCGGAGGATATATGATCCGCCACTGGGACCTTTGATCAATCTCACTTCGTTCAATACATCCTACGCCTACTAGCAATCAGAACGGCGTCTCATCTTGAGGATGAGTGTACCGGCGCACAACCCGTGTACGGGTACGGTACTCCACCGCCCTGATATCCCTTACTTCGACGGAATCAACATCGACACTCAGAGCGGGCTGTTCGGGTTTCCCTCCAGGCTCGGTCAAATCATCCCACGATCGGTGTCCATGGTCGGGATTCTCGGGCACCTTTTTTGCCTTCATCCAGATGGTGATATCGAGGTCTTCATCATCTTCCGACACCCATCCGAAGTCCGTGTCGAATTCCATATTGTCCGTATTGTCCGGCTCAACAGTTGCGGCGCGCCGGAAGAGCACCACATTCTCCCCCGCGCCTCCACGCTGCGATGATGGGAAAATCAAACCATCGAGCCTAGGCTCGATTTTTTCGGAAAGGTATTCCGCTACCGCTTGGGTCGGCAGATATTGAAAATCCTCGTCGCTAGGCAGGACCGGACAACTCATGATGCTCACCAGACGCCCAAGGAAATATGCTTTCTCTCGAAGACATCGAAAATCCGTATCAAAATAACTCGCCTGCTCGATCAAGAGATGCCGGAACGCGTCAAGATCGAGCAATCGAAGCGGCCGGATTATCTGGAACTTGCCAATTACGACTGAGCTCCCGACCGGTGCCCTGATTTCCGCCATGCACGTGTCGGCATCGAGAGCGCCGTAGAACATCGAGATCCACCGAGGATTCATCCGGCCACTTCCAGCCGATCGTGAAGGCGGGGCTCCTAATTCGCGTGCCGGACGCTCTACAATCCGAGCAATCTCGCTGGTGCCGAAAGCGCGCCGCGCTCTGAAGAGAAATTGTGTTGGCGTACCGGGTCCAGCATCCCTGATTAGGGCGCGCTTCTGCGCGCCAAAGCGGCTGAGTTCTCCGAAAATCCCGTCTAGGAAGGATTTAGCGGTCCGGTTAAAGAAACGCGCTCGGGTGCGAATTTCGTCTTCAAAGTGTGACCAAGCGCGCCAAAGTTCGTGATCGTCCGGCTTACGCCGCACGTAGTGCGCTTCGTCTCCATATGGGTCTTCTTCTCCTGCGGCCGCTTCGTCGAAGGAAAAGTGCAGATCAGACAGGCGCTCCTTAACAGCCGCGATCAGAGATTCATTACACTCCAGAATTTCGTACAATATCTCTTCGATCTGGTCGCCTTCGCGTTCCCAATCGTAATCAGACTCCTTATAAAGCGCCCAGTTATCAGGTTCGCTTGCTGTCCGCTTAAACTCTTCGCTAACGATTTGATGAACTCGCTCGCAGAGCGAGTCGAAAGCTATAGAGCGCCGGCGGTTACCGCAAATCCCACAAAGTTGGCGCTTTCCGTCGGCTTTGATTTCCGCCTTCAGGTATGCGTCACCAATGCATCCGTAACAGACATATTGCAGATCGTCTTCTAATTCTGTTACCATATTGTTTTTCCTTCGCTAAGCGGTCGCGTGAGGGCGAGAATAGCCGCCTGATGCGCCGACCCGCGTCAGCGATTGTTAACGCCGGTGCGATCCTCGGCTTCCACCATCCCGCACGGTTGAAGCCCGAGCCGCCGCCTTGCGCGCTCCACGTCTTCTGCAATCTGTCCGATTGCAGGATCGTTTATACTCAAACAGCGGCCAAGAACGATCGTGAAACAACTCAGGCGGCGCGGCGGTGGCGGCTGCGCACCCGAGTCTGGTCGCCTTCCTCTGCGAACAGTTCGGACAGCTTGTCGAGCATGACGCCGCCCAATTGCTCGGCATCGACGATGGTGACCGCGCGGCGGTAATAGCGCGTCACGTCGTGGCCGATGCCGATCGCGGTGAGTTCGACCTCGCCCAGCCGCTCGATGTCGTGGATCACCTCGCGCAGATGCTTTTCGAGGTAGTTGCCGGGGTTGACCGACAGGGTTAAATCATCGACCGGGGCGCCGTCGGAAATCACCATCAGGATGCGGCGCTGTTCGGTGCGCTCGCGCAGCCGGTTGTGCGCCCAGGCGAGCGCCTCGCCGTCGATGTTCTCCTTGAGGATGCCCTCGCGCAGCATCAGCCCAAGATTGCGCCGGGCGCGGCGCCACGGCGCATCGGCTGGCTTGTAGACGATGTGGCGCAGATCGTTGAGCCGTCCCGGGTTGGCCGGCTTGCCGGCGGCGATCCAGCGCTCGCGCGACTGGCCGCCCTTCCAGGCGCGAGTGGTAAATCCAAGGATCTCGACCTTGACCGCGCAGCGTTCCAAGGTTCGCGCCAGGATATCGGCGCTCATCGCCGCGACGGTGATCGGGCGGCCGCGCATCGAGCCCGAATTGTCGATCAAGAGGGTGACGACGGTGTCGCGGAAATCCATTTCCCGCTCGCGCTTGTAGGCGAGCGGCAGGATTGGGTTGGCGACGACGCGCGACAGCCGTGCTGCGTCGAGCAATCCCTCGTCGAGATCGAATTCCCAGGCTCGGGTTTGCTTGGCCATGAGCTTGCGCTGCAGACGGTTGGCGAGCCGGGCGATCACGCTCTGCAAATGAGAGAGCTGCTGATCGAGCAATTGTCGCAGCCGCGTCAACTCATCGGAGTCGCACAGCTCGTGGGCCTCGACGATCTCGTCCGACAGGGTGCTGAAGGCGCGGTAGATCGCGGTGTCGTCGGGGCGGCCGCGCGGCATTGTGCCGGGCCGGCCCGGCCGGCCGGGGTCGTCATCGCTCGAACCCGGCATCATTTCGCCGTCGCCGGCTTCGGCCGCATCCTGCGCGTCGTCGGCCTCGCCATCGGCGGGTGAGCCGTCGGGCGAAGCCTGCGCGCCTGACGTGGCGCCCTCGCCTTCGCTCTGATTTTCGCCCTCTGCCTCCTCGCCCTCCTGCTGCTCGTTGTTTTCGGAATCCTCGGCCTCGCCAAGATCGATGTCGAGGTCCTGCAGCATCCGGCGGGTCACCCGGGCATAGCCGTCCTGATCCAGGATGGTGCGGTCGAGCTCGCCGAGATCCTTGGCGATCCGCGCTTCGAGCCACGGGCGCCACAGATCGACAACGCGGCGCGCCGCCGGCGGCGGGCGTTCCTTGGTCAAGGCCTCGCGGGTTAAGAGCCGCACCGCCTCGGCCATCGTGCTCTCAGTGCGCTCGGTGATGCGCTCAAAGCCCTGCCGCCTATACTGCTCGTCGAGCATCGCGGCGAGATTGGTGGCGACCCCGGTCATGCGCCGCGCGCCCAAGGCTTCGATCCGCGCCTGCTCGACCGCTTCGAAGACCGCGCGGGCCAACGGGCTGCCGGGCACGCGTTTGCTGTGCACCGCGTCGTCGTGATAGCGCAGACGCAAGGCCATGCTGTCGGCTGCACCGCGCAACTGCGCTGCCTCCTCGGCCGGCAGGTCGCGCGGCGGGTTCGGCAGCCGCACTCGGGTGCCAGTGAGCCCGGCCGCTTCCGGCCCGAACGCCACCGCCAAATCGTCGCGCTCGGCAATCGCCCGCAGGGTTGCCGCGGTCGCGCGCTTGAAGATTTCGATCGGGGAGAAGTCCTGCGCCATTTTGAGCTGCCGGGGCTAGATCTCAGACCTACATCAACGTCGCGTTGACGCCAGTTTCAGCCAGCTCGGTGCCAAAGCAGCGCTGGTAGTATTCGGCCACCGCCGGGCGTTCGGTCTCATCGCATTTGTTCAGAAAGGTCAGGTGGAAGCCAAACGACAGATCGCCGAAGATCGCGGCGTTTTCGGCCCAGGTCATGACCGTGCGCGGCGACATCACCGTCGAGATGTCGCCGTTGATGAAACCGGCGCGGGTCAGATCGGCGAGGGCCACCATAGCGCTGATCGTGCGCCGCCCGTCCTCGGTGTCGTAAGTCGGCACCTTGGCCAGCACGATCTCGACCTCGGCGTCGTGCGGCAGGTAGTTAAGCGTCGCGACGATGTTCCAGCGGTCCATCTGGCCCTGATTGATCTGCTGGGTGCCGTGATAGAGGCCGGTGGTGTCGCCGAGACCGACCGTGTTCGCGGTCGAGAACAGCCGAAACCCCGAATGCGGCCGAATGACGCGGTTCTGGTCCAGCAGGGTCAGCTTGCCCTCGACTTCGAGTACCCGCTGGATCACGAACATGACGTCCGGGCGGCCGGCGTCGTATTCGTCAAAGCACAACGCCACCGGGTGCTGCAAGGCCCAGGGCAGCAACCCCTCGCGGAACTCGGTGACCTGCTTGTTGTCGCGCAGCACGATCGCGTCCTTGCCCACAAGATCGATGCGGCTGATATGGCTGTCGAGATTGACCCGGATGCAGGGCCAGTTGAGCCGGGCCGCGACCTGCTCGACATGGGTCGATTTGCCGGTGCCGTGATAGCCCTGGATCATGACCCGCCGGTTGAACGCAAAGCCGGCGAGAATTGCCAAAGTGGTATCGTGGTCGAAGCGATAGGCATCGTCGAAATCGGGGACGTGCTCGCTTGCCTGGCTGAACGCCGGAACCTGAAGGTCGCTGTCGATCCCGAAGGTCTGCCGGACCGAGATCGTGATGTCGGGCTTATCGAGCGGAAACGCGCTGTCGGGCGCCGTCGGTTGAACGGATGGCATTATTTTCTTGCGTCCTGATAGTGGAGCGGAGGGAATTTGAGCGATGCGGGCCTATGGTTCAACCGAAATAGCTGGCTTTCAGAGTGGCATAGGCTTGATTGATGACTTTGAGCTTTTCCTCGGCCGCCTTGTCCCCGCCATGCGCGTCGGGATGGTGGAGCTTGACTAGCGCCTTATACCGCGCCTTCAGGCGCACCGGGGTAAAGGGTGGCTCGATCTCGAATACGGCAAGCGCCTGTTCCTGAGCGGAAAGCGCCCGCCGCACGGCCTCGCGGTTCGGTCGCTCGCGTTCCTGCCCAGCCCCGCGACCACCTTGGGCGCCCCCTGAGAAAACGCCGAACGCGTCCCGCACCCGTGCCGTGTAACCGGGGCCGTGACGGTCGCCGAGCCGCCAGGTCGGCCGCTGCCACACCGTGTCGCTGCGAATTTCGGCCTCGATCTCGTTGTCGCTCATTCCCGCGTAATAATTCCACGCCGCGTTGTAGGCACGCACGTGATCAAGACAGAACCAATAATAATCGCGCAGGTCGAGTCGCGATTTCGGCGCCCGGAAATCGCCGCCGGCTACGCAATCCGGATGATCGCAGATCCGCAGGGGCAGGTCCGCCGCAGCGAAAACGGGATCCAGCATAGAGCGCCGCATAGCCCTCAGTATGGGTTGAGGGCCGTCGGCTGGCAAGCGCGCGCGGTCGCGATCGAGTGCTCGCGGTGGCTGCGCGAGCAGTGCAGGGTTGCGCCAGGCGCAATCGAAGCGGGCGGATCAATGAGCGTTGCGGATCGAGCCGGTCGCCGAATTCCCCCTTCGGGTGATCCCCCGCTGCATGAAAAGAAAAGGCCGCCTGCCCGCGGTTTGGCGCGGACGGGCGGCCTTTGCAGGGCAAATCTTTGGGGGGCTGCTTAGAAGTCCATGCCGCCCATGCCGCCCATGCCGCCGCCCGGCGGCATCGCCGGCGGTGTCCTGGGCTCGGGCCTTTCGGCCACCATCGCCTCGGTGGTGATCAGCAGACCGGCGATCGAGGCCGCATCCTGCAGTGCGTGGCGCACGACCTTGGTCGGGTCGATGATACCGGCCCGGATCATGTCGGTGAACTCGCCTTTTTGCGCGTCGTAGCCGTAATTCGAGTCCTTGCTGTCGAGCAATTTGCCGACGACGATCGAGCCGTCGGTGCCCGAATTTTCGGCAATCTGGCGTGCCGGGTAGAGGATTGCCTTTTTGATGATGTCGATGCCGACCTGTTGGTCGCCGTTCGACGGTTTCAGACTGTCTAGGGCGCGGGCGGCATAGAGCAGCGCGGCGCCGCCGCCGGCGACAACACCCTCTTCGACCGCCGCGCGGGTCGCGTGCATCGCGTCGTCGACCCGGTCCTTGCGCTCCTTGACCTCGACCTCGGTCGAACCGCCGACCCGGATCACTGCGACGCCGCCGGCGAGCTTGGCCAGCCGCTCCTGCAGTTTTTCGCGGTCGTAGTCCGAGGTGGTTTCCTCGATCTGCTGGCGGATCTGTGCGATGCGGCCCTGGATGTCCTCGGGCTTGCCGGAACCGTCGATGACCGTCGTGTTTTCCTTCTCGATCCGCACCCGCTTGGCCTGGCCCAGCATGTCGAGGGTGACGTTTTCGAGCTTGATGCCGAGGTCTTCGCTGATCACCTGGCCGCTGGTCAGGATCGCGATGTCTTCGAGCATGGCCTTCCGCCGGTCGCCAAAGCCGGGCGCCTTCACCGCTGCTACCTTTAGGCCGCCGCGCAGTTTGTTGACGACCAGGGTCGCAAGGGCTTCGCCTTCGACGTCCTCGGCGACGATCAGCAGCGGCTTGCCGCTCTGGACTACCGACTCGAGCACAGGCAGCATCGCCTGCAGCCCCGACAGCTTCTTCTCATGGATCAGGATATACGGGTTCTCGAGCTCGGCGATCATCTTCTCGGCATTGGTCACGAAGTACGGCGAGAGATAGCCGCGGTCGAACTGCATGCCTTCGACCACGTCGAGCTCGGTCTCCAGAGACTTGGCCTCTTCGACCGTGATCACGCCCTCGTTGCCGACCTTCTGCATTGCTTCGGCGATTATTTCGCCGATCTCACGCTCGCCGTTGGCCGAAATCGTGCCGACCTGGGCGATCTCCTCATTGGTCGAGATTTTCTTCGACCGCTTCTTGATATCCTCGACCACGGCTTCGACCGCGAGATCGACGCCGCGCTTAAGATCCATCGGGTTCATACCCGCGGCCACCGCCTTGGACCCTTCGCGCACGATCGCCTGCGCCAACAGGGTCGCGGTCGTGGTGCCGTCGCCGGCTTGGTCGCTGGTCTTCGAGGCGACCTCCTTGACCATCTGAGCGCCCATGTTCTCGAACTTGTCGGCGAGCTCGATCTCCTTGGCGACGGTAACGCCGTCCTTGGTGATCCGCGGCGCGCCAAACGATTTGTCGAGAACGACGTTGCGGCCCTTCGGACCCAAGGTCACCTTGACCGCATTGGCGAGAATATCAACGCCGCGCAGCATCCGCTCGCGGGCGTCGGCATGAAATTTGACGTCTTTGGCAGCCATTTCCAGATTCTCCTCAAGCGACCTTTCTCGCAGCGGCGGCGGGCTCAATTACGCCCATGATGTCGCTTTCTTTCATGATGATCAGGTCTTCGCCATCCAGCTTGACCTCGGTGCCGGACCATTTCCCGAACAACACGCGGTCGCCCGCCTTGACATCCATCGGCTGGATCTTGCCGTCCTCGCCGCGCGCGCCCGGTCCGGCAGCCACCACTTCACCTTCCATCGGCTTTTCTTTTGCCGTGTCGGGGATGATGATGCCGCCTCTGCTCTTCTCTTCCTCCTCGACGCGCCGTATCACGACACGGTCGTGCAGCGGACGAAATTTCATAAATACCTCCTCGACCTCGATTTCGAATCAGTGATTGGCACTCTCTACCCAAGAGTGCTGCCTAGATAGATGGGGCATACCGCCATGTCAAGCGGCCGGGCGAGGCGGACCGAAGGTGTCGCCGCCTCCGGCAACGCGGCGGTTTTGACAAGAGCGCGCGGGCGGCGCAATCTTTGCCGGTTACGATTGAACCCGAGGCGATAGAAGAGCAGCTGCGATGCCACGAAACGTAGACTGGGAAATCCCGGGCGAGATCCAGCCGAAGCCAGGCGATTGTAGCTTTGATCTGGACCGTGCGCTCGGCGCGGTGCTGGGCCTGCGAGCGACGGTTCCGGAAGACGCCTTCACCGCCGGTTCGCTTGGCACCGAGCGAGCCGGCAGCGCCGTTCTGATCCGCGGCGACGGTCTCGTCCTGACGATCGGCTATCTCGTCACCGAAGCCGAGACAATCTGGCTCACCTCCGCCAATGGCGGCGCGGTGCCCGGGCACGTTCTCGCCTATGACCAGGAGACCGGATTCGGGCTCGTCCAAACGCTGGGCAAATTGAATGTCGCGCCGCTCGAACTCGGTGTCGGCATGCGCGTCGGCGCCGGAGACCATGCCATCATGGCCGCAGAGGGCGGCCGTCGCCATGCCATCTCTGCTCGCGTCGTCGCGCGCCAGGAATTCGCCGGGTATTGGGAATACGTGCTCGACCACGCGATCTTTACCGCTCCGGCGCATCCGTTTTGGGGCGGCGCGGCATTGATCGGCGCCGACGGAAGGCTGATCGGCATCGGCTCCTTGCATGTCCAGCATTCGAGCGGCCGCGAGCTGCGACGCGATGTCAATATGGTCGTACCGATAGACCTGTTGCCGCCGATTCTCGACGACATGCTGACTTATGGGCGTCCGAACCGTCCGATGCGCCCATGGCTCGGCCTCTACGCCGCCGAGGTCGAGGACGCGATCGTCGTTGCCGGTCTCCACGAGCAAGGGCCCGCCAACAAGGCCGGGTTGCGGCCCGGAGACCGCATCCTCGCCGTCCGGGATGATGCGGTGGCGAGCCTCGCCGGCTTCTGGCGAAAGGTCTGGGCGGGTGGCCCAGCCGGCAGCGAGGTCCGGTTGCAGGTGGTGCGAGACGGCGAGACCTTGACGGTGCGCGTCTTGTCCGCCGACCGCACGCGGTTCCTCAAGGCGCCGAAGCTGCATTGATCGGCGCAAACCGCTGAGTGTGCGGCTTAACCGGGTGTAGAAGGTCGGCTCCGGTAATCACGGGATTGAGAGGTGCGGTATCCTGGCGCGGGGATTGGCGTGCCGTTGACAGCGCTTGCACCGGTCTCTAACGGGGATAGCCGCCCTCAGCCTCACGCGTAAACCTCACGAAAGGGACCTGTGTCCGCCGTAGCCGAAGCTTCGCCGATCCTGCGTGTGTTGCCGGGCCATCTGCGTCGTCTCGAAGCAGAGGCGATCGGGATCATGCGCGAGGTCGCGACCGAGTTCCGCAAGCCGGTTCTGCTCTATTCGATCGGCAAAGATTCGAGCGTCATGCTGCATTTGGCGCGCAAGGCATTCTTTCCCGGCAAGCCACCCTTTCCGCTGCTGCACATCGACACGCGGTGGAAATTCCGCGAGATGATCGCCTTCCGCGACGCAACCGCGCGCCGGCTCGATCTCGAGCTGATCGTCCACACCAACGAAGACGGCGTCGAGCGCGGCATCAACCCGATAGCCTCGGGATCGGCGTTGCACACCGCGGTAATGAAGACCGAGGCGTTGAAGCAGGCGCTTGACCGCCACGGCTTCGATGCCGCACTCGGCGGCGCGCGGCGCGACGAGGAAAAGAGCCGGGCGAAAGAGCGCGTCTTCTCGCTGCGCGGCGCCAACCACGACTGGAACCCGAAGAACCAGCGCCCTGAGCTGTGGCGGGTCTACAACACGCGGCTCTCGGAGCGCGAGACGATGCGGGTCTTTCCGCTGTCAAACTGGACCGAGCACGACGTCTGGGAATACATCGCCGCCGAAGAGATCCCGGTGGTGCCATTGTATTTTGCCGCATTGCGGCCGGTGGTCGAGCGCAGCGGGACCTGGATCATGGTCGATGACGACCGCTTACCGCTGAACCCGGGCGAACAGCCGGAACCCCGCCGGGTCCGTTTTCGCACCCTGGGCTGCTACCCGTTGACCGGGGCGATCGCCTCGGCGGCAACGACGCCCGCCGAGATTATCGCCGAATTACGCGACACGCGCCGCTCCGAGCGGCAGGGCCGTCTGATCGATGGCGACGAAGACGCCGCGATGGAGCGCAAAAAGCGCGAGGGCTACTTTTGATGTCGGCTTCCTGTCAGGCGGCGCTCCCGCGTGACCGGGATCTGTTGCGCTTTCTGACTTGCGGATCGGTCGACGACGGCAAATCGACCCTGATCGGCAGGCTGCTGCACGACTGCGCGCTGATCTTCGACGATCAACTGGAGGCGCTCGAACGCGAGTCGCGGCGGTTCGGCACCACCGGCGAGGCCATCGATTTTTCGCTGCTGCTCGACGGGCTCGAAGACGAGCGGCAGCAACGCATCACGATCGACGTCGCCTACCGCTTTTTTGCCACCCCTGCGCGCGCCTTCATAGTCGCTGATACGCCGGGGCACGAGCAGTACACCCGCAACATGGCAACTGGCGCCTCGACTTGCGACCTGGCCGTGATCCTGGTGGACGCCCGCAACGGCATTGTTTCCCAGACCAAGCGGCATGCCTTTATCTGCTCGCTGCTGGGGATCCGTCAGCTGGTGCTGGCGGTCAACAAGATGGATCTCGTCGGCTATGACGAGGGCCGGTTCGCCGAAATCGCCGCCGGCTTCTCGGGATTTGCCGCGGGGCTGGGTCAAGCGGAGATAAGGGCGATCCCGCTCTCGGCCTTGTCGGGCGAGAACATCATCCGGCCATCGCAACGGATGCCCTGGTATCGGGGGCCGAGCTTGCTCGATCATCTCGAATCGGTCGAGGTGACGGATGATGGCGAACGGCCGTTCCGCTTTCCGGTGCAATGGGTCAACCGGCCGAATGCCTCGTTCCGCGGCTTCTCGGGGACGGTTGTCTCGGGCTCGGTCGCACCCGGCGATATGGTTCTCCTCGCCGGCTCGGGCCGATCGACCCGGGTCCGCGAGATCGCCACTTTTGATGGCGCGCTCGAACGCGCCGGGGCCGGTGACGCTATCACCTTGACCCTCGCCGACGAGATCGACATTGCTCGCGGCGATCTCCTTGCCGACCCGCGCAATCCGCCCGACTTCGTCGATCAGTTTGCCGCCCAGGTGATCTGGATGAGCGAGCACCCGCTTGTCCCCGGGCGTTCCTATCTTCTGAAAATCGGCACGCGCACGGTACCGGCCACCATCACCGCACTCAAGCATCGCATCGATGTCGAAACTCTTGCGCATCTCGCCGACAGGACCCTAGGCCTCAACGAGATCGGGTTCTGCAATCTGTCGACCGCTGCGCCGGTGGCGTTCGATCCCTACGCTGACAATCGCGATACCGGCGCCTTTATCCTGATCGACCGATTCAGCAACGAGACGGCCGGGGCCGGGATGATCGCCTTCGGCTTGCGTCGCGCCAGCAATATCCACTGGCAGGCGCTGACCGTCGGCCGCGGCGAGCGCGCCGCGCTCAAGGGCCAAACCCCCGCGGTGCTGTGGCTGACCGGGCTGTCCGGCGCCGGAAAATCAACGATCGCGGATCTCGTCGAAAAGCAGCTGCTCGCTTTCGGCCGCCATACGATGCTGCTCGATGGCGACAATGTCCGGCACGGGCTCAACCGCGATCTCGGTTTCACCGACGTCGACCGGGTCGAAAACGTCCGCCGCGTCGGCGAGGTCGCCAAGCTGATGGCCGAGGCCGGTCTGATCGTGATCTGCTCGTTCATCTCGCCGTTCCGCGCCGAGCGACGCATGGTGCGCGAGCTGGCCGGCCCCACCGCGTTTCTAGAGATATACGTCGACACGCCGATCGAGGAATGCATCCGGCGCGATCCCAAGGGCCTCTACGCCAAGGCTAAGGCCGGCGGGATCGAGCATTTTACCGGCCTCGACTCGCCCTACGAAGCGCCGGAAACCCCGGAGCTGCGGGTGACCACGGTCGGCACGGCCGAAGAGGCTGCGACACAGATAATCGACGAGCTGCAGCGCCGCCGCATTATTTGACCGGCAGCGGCGCCGGACGTACCGCGCGCCGGCCGAGCATAGGGCCACGCTGCGACAGCAGTTTTTCGAAATAGGCGATGGTGCGGGTCAGGCCGGTATTGAGTTCGGTGCGCGGTTGCCAGCCGAGCACCGCCTGTGCCTGGGCGATTTCGGGGCAACGCTGGACCGGATCGTCTACCGGGAGCGGGCGCCGCGTGATCGTGGAGCGTGACCCGGTCAGCGCGATGACGCGGTCAGCGAGCTCGGCAACTGAGGTTTCGACCGGGTTTCCGAGATTGATCGGCCCGGTAACGTCGTCGGGAGCGGCCATCAGCGCGACAAACCCATCGATCAGATCGTCAACGTAGCAAAAAGCGCGGGTCTGCGTGCCCTCACCGTACAGCGTAATCGGTTCGTTCCGCAGCGCCTGCATGATGAAGTTGGAAACGACGCGGCCGTCGTTGGGGTGCATGCGCGGACCGTAGGTGTTGAAGATGCGAGCGACGCGGATCTTTAGATTGTGTTGACGGTAATAATCAAAAAACAAGGTCTCGGCGCAGCGCTTACCCTCATCATAGCAGGCGCGCGGCCCGATCGGGTTGACGTTGCCGCGATAGCCTTCGGGCTGCGGGTGTAAGCTGGGATCGCCATAGACTTCGGAAGTCGAGGCTTGGAATATCTTCGCCTTGAGCCGCTTTGCCAGCCCCAGCATGTTGATTGCGCCAATAACGCTGGTCTTGGTCGTCTGCACCGGGTCGAACTGGTAATGTATCGGTGAGGCCGGGCAGGCAAGATTGTAGATCTCGTCGACCTCGACAAACAGCGGATGGGTGATGTCGTGGCGCATCGCCTCGAAATGCGGGTCGGCCAGCAGGTCAGCCACGTTGTCCTTGCGCCCGGTGAAATAATTGTCGATGCAGAGCACGTCGTCGCCCTGGGCCAGCAGGCGCTCGCACAGATGAGAGCCGAGAAAACCGGCGCCGCCGGTGACGAGAACACGTTTGGCGACGATACTCATCGGGCGATCTTTCCTGGCGGTCACGCTAGCACTCGCAATTCGGGGCGCACCATCCGCGGCGGGCGGCCGACGCTGACATAGGAAAGGCCCGCGGCCGTCATTTCCTCAGGCTGATAGATGTTGCGCAGATCGATCACGAGAGGGGCCGCAAGCAAGCTTCTGACGCGACCGAGATCAAGCGCGCGGAAGGCGTTCCACTCAGTCAGGATGACCAGCGCATCGGCCCCAACCATCGTTTCATAGGCATCCCCGCAGTAGGTCAGGTCAGGCAGCAGCTTTTCGGCCTCGATCATCCCTCCCGGATCGTAACCGCGGATGGCTGCTCCGGCGGCCATCAACGCCGGCAGGATCGCCAGGCTCGGGCTGTCGCGCATGTCGTCGGTGTTGGGCTTGAAGGTCAGACCGAGCACGGCAAGGGTCTTGCCCGCAAGTTTACCGCCGCAAGCGGCGGCGATCTTGTCGGCCATGTGCTCTTTGCGCGCGTCATTGATTTGCACCACGGTTTCGACGATCGCCAACGGCGCCTCGGCCTCGCGGGCGGTGCGCACCAGCGCGCGGCAGTCCTTCGGAAAACACGAACCGCCAAACCCCGGCCCGGCATGCAGAAATTTACTGCCGATGCGTCCGTCGAGACCGATCCCCTTGGCCACGTCCTGAACATCGGCACCCACCCGCTCGCACAGATCGGCGATCTCGTTGATAAAGGTGATTTTGGTCGCGAGAAACGCGTTGGCCGCATATTTGATTAGCTCAGCGGTCTCGATGTCGGTGAACATCATCGGCGTTTCGAGCAAATAGAGCGGGCGATAGAGAGCCCGCATGACCGTGCGGGCGTGCTCGCTGTCGGCGCCGATCACGACCCGGTCGGGCCGCATGAAATCCTCGATAGCCGAGCCCTCGCGCAGAAATTCCGGATTGGAGGCTACGTCGAACCGGCCCTGTGGCCATATCCGGCGCAGGATCTCGGCAACCTCGCGACCAGTGCCGACCGGCACCGTCGACTTGGTCACAACGACCGCATAATCGGTCAATGCCCGCCCGATCTCCTCGGCGGCGGCGAAGACGTAAGAAAGATCGGCATGCCCGTCGCCGCGCCGCGAGGGCGTCCCGACGGCGATGAACACCGCGTCGGCCCCGGCAACGGCCGCCGGGAGATCGGTGGTGAAGCAAAGCCTGCCCGCCGCAGCGTTATTAGCCACGAGCGCGCCGAGACCTGGCTCGAAGATCGTCATTTCGCCCCGCTGCAGGCGCGCGATCTTGCCCCCATCCTGGTCGACGCATGTGACCTCGACGCCGAACTCGGAGAAGCACGCCCCCGAGACCAGCCCAACATACCCGGTACCGACTATCGCAATGCGCATCTCGGTTGACCCTCACGCGAATGCAGCAAAAAACGGCAACCCCGCCGGCTTATTCCATCGCAAGCGGCCCGTGGCAAGCCGCCGCGCCTGGAAAACCACCGAGTGGGGGAAGAGCCGGCGGGCATGGGGCGTTGTGCTGCCATTGTTACGGACCGATCCAGCAGGCGGGTATGTCACAAGCGATCCTGGTAACCGGCGGAGCGGGATATGTCGGGTCGCATGCCTGCAAGGTGCTGGCGCACGCCGGATACCGGCCGCTGGTCTTCGACAATCTGTCGAGAGGGCGGCGCGAGGCGGTGCGCTGGGGGCCACTGGTCGAGGGAGACCTTGCGGATATGACGCGGCTCTCCGCCGCGCTCGCCGAGCATCGAGTGTCGGCGGTCATGCATTTCGCCGCTTACGCTTATGTCGGCGAGTCCGTAGCCGAGCCGGCGCTCTATTATCGCAATAATTTGGGCGGCACCCTGTCATTGTTGGAGGCAATGCGCCATGCGGGTGTCAACGAAATAGTCTTCTCCTCGACCTGCGCAACCTATGGCACGCCTGATGTGGTCCCGATACGTGAGGACTCGCCTCAGCGTCCGGTCAACCCATACGGCGAGACCAAGCTCGCAATCGAGCGGGCCCTGCATTGGTATGGACAAGCCTATGGAGTGCGCTCGGTGGCGCTGCGCTATTTCAACGCAGCCGGAGCCGATCTCGACAGCGAGATCGGCGAGTGCCACGAGCCTGAAACCCACCTGGTTCCTCTAGTGTTGCAGGCGGCGCTCGGACAACGCCCGCAGATCGATGTCTACGGCACCGATTACCCGACGCCGGATGGCACCGCGATCCGCGATTACGTCCATGTCCAAGATCTGGCTCTCGCGCATCTGCGCGCGTTGGAGCGCCTGCGCGAGGGCGGTGGCAACATCGCGGTTAATCTCGGCACCGGCCGCGGTCGGTCGGTGCGCGAGGTGATCGCTGCCGCCGAGGCGGCCACCGGCCGCAGGGTCCCGGTGAAAGCCGCACCGAGGCGCCCGGGTGATCCTCCGGCGCTGGTCGCCGATCCCAGCCTTGCCGCCGAAATTTTAGGCTGGCGCCCGCAGCATTCAGACCTCGACACGATCATCCGCTCCGCGCTCGCTTGGCAGACGCGCCAGTCGCGGTGAATACGCCCGTATTCTCATTCGTGCGGCCGGCGCCGAGCCAGTTCCCGGAATGAATCCCTTGGTGGCCCGTTGTGCGAGCGCTGCCGCTGCCGGGAAGGGGGCCGGCGCGGCGTCGGTCCCGGGAGCTTCCAAAATGACCTTGGTCGATGTCGACGAGGTTGCACGGCGTGCTTCGATCCCGATGGAGCGGGTCCCATCGCCCGTTCCGATTCGCGTGAGCGGCAAGTTCTTCTTCGCCGGCGAGCACAAGCATTTCGTCAAAGGCGTCACTTACGGCCCGTTCCCGATCGGCAGCCATGGCGCGCCCTTCCCCGAACCGGCGACTGTCGACAAAGATTTCGTGCTGATGGGTGAAGCCGGGATTAACACGGTCCGGGTTTTCACCGTGCCGCCGGCTTGGCTCTTGGACGCCGCTCAGGAGGCGGGTTTGAGGGTTCTCGTCGGGCTTCCTTGGCCCCAGCACGTCACCTTTCTCGATAGCCCGGCGATCCAGGCGGATATCCGTGAAGCGGTCGCCGCCGGCGTGCGCGCCTGCGGCCGCCATCCCGCGGTCTTCGCCTACCTGGTCGGCAACGAGATCCCGCCGGACATGATCCGCTGGCACGGCGCCGAGCCGGTGCGGCGTTTTCTGCGCGGTCTCGTCGCCTTGGTCAAGGACGAGCATCCCGAGACGCTGGTCAGCTACGCCAACTTTCCATCGACCGAATACCTGACCGTCGACTTCACCGATTTCGTTTGTTTCAACATCTATCTTCACGATGAAACTGTATTTCGGCGTTATATCGCGCGGCTACATAATCTCGCCGTCGACCAGCCGCTGGTGCTGACCGAATTCGGCGTCGACTCGATCCGCGAAGGAGAACAGGGGCAGCAGCGCGTTCTGTCGTGGCAGGTTCGCACCGCCTTCGAGGCGGGGGTTGCCGGGACTTGCGTGTTTTCCTGGACCGACGAGTGGTTCACCGGCGGTCACCTGGTCGAGGACTGGGCGTTCGGCCTTGTCGACCGAAAGCGCCAACCCAAGCTCGCCCTGGCTGAGGTCGAACGCTCCTACAGCGGCCCCTTGCCGCCGCCTCTGCCGCGCTATCCGAGGGTCTCGGTGGTGGTTTGCGCCTACAATGCCGAGCGCACGATGGATGCGTGTCTGGCCTCGCTCGTACTGCTGAATTATCCCGATTACGAGGTCATCGTCGTCAACGACGGTTCGCGCGATCGCACCCTCGAGATCGCCGAGAGCTATCCGTACTGCCGGATCATCAGCCAGCCGAATAAGGGCTTGAGCGTTGCCCGCAATGTCGGTGCAGAGGCCGCGACCGGCGAGATCGTCGCTTATACCGACAGCGACTGCGTCGCCGATCCCGACTGGCTGACCTATCTTGTCGCCAAGATGGAAGCGAGCGGGCTCTCGGCCTGCGGCGGGCCCAATTTTCCGCCGCCCGAAGACAGCCTTGTTCCGGCCGCGGTCGCGGTGGCGCCGGGCGGCCCGACCCATGTGTTGCTGAGCGACGAGGTGGCCGAGCACATCGCCGGCTGCAACATGGCATTCCGCCGCGAGACCCTAATGGGTCTCGGCGGCTTCGATCCGGTCTATCGCGCCGCCGGCGACGATGTCGACATCTGCTGGCGCTTTCAGGATGCCGGCTATGTCATCGGCTTCAGCCCGGCGGCCATCGTCTGGCATTTCCGCCGCAACACGGTCAAAGCCTATTGCAATCAGCAGCGCGGCTACGGCAAGGCCGAAGCCCTGGTCTATTCTAAGCATCCCTTCCGCTTCAACCTGTTTGGACAGGCAAAGTGGCTGGGGCGCATTTATGGCGACCTCTCGACCTCGCTGCTGCTGTCGCGCCGGCCGGTGATCTATTCCGGCGTGTTTGGCCGCGGCCTGTTCCAAACCCTGTACGAGCCGCCATCATCGCTGACCGCATTTCTGCCGCTGACCTTCGAATGGAGTGCTGCGGCCCTTGTCTTGGCGCTGGCTGCGATCGTTGGCGGCGGGTGGTGGTGGCTGCTCGCGGTGCCGCTGCTCGCTACCTGGGCGATGTGCATCAACGGCGCGCTTAAGGCGCAGATCGACAGGCGTTTCACCGGGGCAAAAGCCCGGGCGCTGGTGGCGCTGCTAATCTATCTAGGCCCGCTGCTGCGCGGCTGGGAGAGGATCAGGTGGCGCATCCGCGAAATGCGCGCACAGCCGCACGTCGCTCCCGCCGAGACCGAGCAGCGCGCCCGGATCTCTTGGCGCCGGCGAGCCTTCCAACTTGCCTATTGGAGCGAGGCCGGAACCGAAAAAGAAGCGCTGATTGGCGGGCTGATGGAGTTCCTGGTGCGGCAGAAATATTTCGTCGTGCCCGACACCGGGTGGAGCAACTGGGACCTCAAGATCGCCCGTGGCCTATGCAGCCGATCCCAGGTCACGGTCTGCGTCGAAAATCATGGTGGTCCCAAACGGTTGTTGCGCGTGCGTTGCACGATGCGCCTGTCGCGTTTCGCCTCATTCCTGCTGCGCAGCTATGCGGGATTGACCGCGTTCGCGCTGATCCTTGGCTGGCCACTGGCGGCAACGGTGATCGGCGCGGCCGGGCTCCTCAATTTCGTGGTGATGAGCTGCAAGCTCGCCGGCTTCGCTCGGTTGATGCACCGTATCGTCGAGGCCGTCGCCAAACCGGTGGGGCTCACTCCGCTCGAGCGGGTGGCGCGTCCTCAGATAGCGGTCGTCGCGACCCAGACTGCGTAAAAATGCGGCGTCGGCTCGACGGCGCCCGCCTGAGGTTGCAACGGAACCCGGCGCGATGCTGAAAAAATTGCTGCCGTATTTGCGGCCCTATCGCGGTCAGGTCGCCTGGGCGTTGGCCCAGGTATTTCTGATCACCGCCTTCGAGCTGCTGAAGCCATGGCCGCTGCAGGTGGTGATCGACAATGTGCTGGGCGGCAAGCCATTCCCGATTGCGGCGCTGCAAGCCGTGCCAGCGAGTTCGGTTGCTGCTGCTTGCTTGCCTCGGGATCGTGCTCGTTCATCTCGGCAGTGGCGGCCTGACTCTGCTGCATTATTACACGACGATCCGCGTCGGGCAGAAAATGGTGAACGACCTGCGCGGCGCGCTCTATGCCCATCTCCAAGCTCTGTCGCTGGCCTTCCACAATCGGCAGCGGGTCGGCGACCTGCTCTACAGAGTCACTTCGGACAGCTTTGCCGTCCAGACGATGATCATGAACGGGGCATTGCCGATTCTGTCGGCCGTGGTCCTGCTGGCCGGCATGTTGGTGATCCTGTTTCCGCTCGATCCGACCTTGACGCTGCTGGCGCTGACCGTCGTGCCGGTGCTGTTCGCGCTGATCGCCGGGTTCAACCGTAAGATCATCGACGTCGCCACCGAGGTGCGCACGACAGAAAGCCGCGTCTATTCACTGGTGCAGTGGGCAATGTCGTCGATCAAGGTGGTGCAGGCCTTTACCAGGGAGGAAGACGAGCAGCGCCGCTTCATGGGGGCGAGCCGGGAAAGCCTGCGCGCGACCCTGCGCCTCTACAGCTGGCAGACGCTCTATTCCGGGACGGTCAATGTTGTGATCGCCGGCGGCACCGCACTCGTCGTCTATGCTGGAGCGCGAGCGGTGATCTCGGGCGCGTTGACGGTCGGACAGTTGATCGTCTTCATCTCGTATCTGGCTCAGCTCTATGCGCCGATCAACCAGATTACCCAGAGCTGGGGGTTAATCGCCGGGGCCCGGGTCGGCGCGCGGCGGATCTTCGAAATACTCGACACCGAGCCCGACCTCGCCGATGGGAGCCGCAGCTTTCCGGTTGAAGGCGCGCGCGGCGCCGTCGCCTGGCGCAGGGTCGACTTCCGCTATCGTCCGCAGACCCCGGTCCTAAAGGACATCGATCTGGTGGTCCCTGCCGGCGCCAAGATCGCGGTCGTCGGTCCGACCGGGGCCGGCAAATCGACCTTGCTCGGCCTGCTGCCGCGCTTCTACGACCCGACGGCAGGCGTGGTGGAGATCGACGGCGTCGATCTGCGCGAATATCGCCTGAAGTCCTTGCGCAGCCAGATCGCGCTGGTATTGCAGCCGCCGCTGATCTTTCCGCTCTCAGTGCGCGACAACATCGCCTACGGCCGGCCGGGGGCCGATGACGCGGCAATTGAGCGCGCGGCCCGACTGGCGTACATCGACGATCTGATCACCTCGCTGCCGGCGGGCTACGACACAGTGATCGGCGAATCGGGCGTGGCGTTGTCCGAGGGCGAAAAACAGCGAGTGACGATCGCCAGGGCGCTGTTGCGTGACGCGCCGATCTTGATCCTCGACGAGCCGACCTCAGCGCTCGATGTCGCCACCGAGGCATTGGTGATGGCCGGGATCGAGCGCCTGATGGAGGGGCGCACAACCTTCATCATCGCCCACCGGCTGTCGACGGTGCAACGCTGCGACCGGATCGTCGTATTGCAAGCGGGCGGCATCGTTGAACAGGGCAGCCTGGCCGAACTATTGCGGCGCGACGGTGTGTTCGCAGGCTATTACCGCAGCCAGTTCGCCCCGGAGCACGCCCGTACGACCGAGATTGTGGCCGTCGACTGAGCGACAGCCCACCCCATCGGCTCAGTCCAAAGGCAGCGCCACCAACAGGAAATAGCCGTTGATCATCAGCAAGGTGGCGAGCACGGCAAGAGCCCCGCTCAGCTTTACCAGCGGGCGCGAGGCTGCGACAATGCTGACCGAACCCAACACGATCGCGATCTGAAACAAGGCCTCGGCAAAGTCGAAATTTGGGTCCCGCCGGGCGGCGCGGTCGCGCTTGGCCTGCCATTCCTTTGCCGTGGCGAGAAGTTCTTGCTTGCCCTGGCCGCTCGCCGGGTCGGTCTCATAGCGGTCGGCGGTTGTCCGCCAGCGCTTGATGTGCTCTTCGATCTTTGTCTTGGCCGCTTCGGGCATCGCCGGGTTGGCGGCGGCCAACACTTCGAGCTGGTCGGCGGCGAGCCGATAGGAGGTCTGGCGAGCGTATTTCGATTGGTAAAAGCCATAGATGTCAGAAGCTTGAATGTTGGCGTTCACCATCACTTTGGTCGCGTTCGACCCGCCGAGCGAGGTAATCGCCAGCAGCATCGCGATGACACCGAGATAGATGGCGGTGAACCTGCGGAAAGTGACATCCGCTTCGGCCCTGCGCTCTTCATCTTCCCCGCGTATCCTTTCGGCGATCTCGCTTGCTTCCACCCGTCCCTCCCTAGGCAAAAACAGGCAAACGACATTCGCTGATTCGAAAGCGGGGTCAAGCCCGATGCATCCCAAAAGGGGGCCCGACCTCCTGCAAGGGAGGCCGGGCCGCGATCGTTGTGCGGCGCGTCGGCCGCCGAATGGGAATTATTGGTAATTATAGGGCGGGTAGCTGTAAGCCGCCGGTCCGTAATAGGGTTGTGGTGCATTATAATAAGACGGCGCCGGAGTGTTGTAGTAGTAACCCTGCTGCAGGATAATAGAGGAAGGCAGTGCTGCATAAACCGGAGGTGCTGTCGCCGCGATCGCCGCGCCGACGATGACCCCGCCCAGGATGCCGAGACCACTCGCGGCGCCCGTGCCAGGACCGTCGGCACGAGCCGTCGCCGGCACTGCGGTCAGCGCGACCGCGGCGAGCAGCTCCCGCGACCGCGACCGCACAGCCGACTTGCTTGGCGCGGGTAATCATCGAGGGCTGCGGCATCGGATTGGGGGTCTGGCCAGGTCTGCATTTGCTTGGTCGACATGGCGCTCTCCAGCTTGGCCGATCCCAACGCGCTTGTGCGTCGGCGATCGGAACTCTCAAAGCGTCAAATCGGTGCGCCGGAACCGGACTGCGATGTCGCAGAAGCCGCCGCCAGCCTCACCCATTGTCTCTCAACCGGGCTGGTCCACGCGCCCGCATCACGGCTCGTGCACGTCCCCGATACGTTCGCGTCCAGCTCAGGAGGAAACCGGTGCCGCGTCGTCGATGACCAGCTGCACCGCGTCGCCGCCGCGCCAGGTGTCCGCGGCGCAGATGGCCGGCGATGTGGATTGCCAGCGCCGCGCGTCTCGGCGAGGAAGCGGCCGAGCGGCGTCTCGCCGACCTGGAAGGCGATGGCCGGCAGCCGCGCGCCGTCGAACAAGTCGGCCAAGCTACAGCGCAAATGGGCTCCGCCGACCATCTCAGCATGGAGGACGCGGAGCGCCGGGAAGACAAAGCGTGGCTCTGGATTTGCCGCCCCAAACGGCGCCAGCCGGTCGATGTGGCCGATCAGCTCGCTCTGCGCCGCCGCGGCCGAGAGCGCGCCGTCGACGATGAGTTCAGGAACCAGGCTCTGTTGGTCGAGCCCGTCCCCCAGCCGCTCGACCAGAAATTCGCGTAGGGCGTCAAGCTTATCGGCCGCGACCGTAAAGCCTGCCGCCATCGCGTGGCCCCCGCCGTTGATCAGGAGCCCGGTCTGGCGCGCCGCTATCACTGCCGGACCGAGCGCCACGCCGGGGATCGAGCGGCCCGAGCCGCGGCCCACCCCACCATCCAGCGCGATAACCAGAGCGGGGCGCTCATAGCGCTCCCTCAGTCGGGAGGCGACGATCCCGATCACACCGGGATGCCAGTCGGCCGCCGCGGCAAAGGTCAGCACCGCGGCTTGCGGCGCGGCTTCGACCATTGCGATCGCCGCCGCCAAGGTCCGTGCTTCGATTTCCCGGCGCTCGCGGTTGTGGGCGTCGAGGCGCTGTGCCAGCTCGGCGGCCAGCGCCGGATCATCGGTGGCCAGCAGTCGCGCCCCGAGATCCGACGCGCCAATCCGGCCGCCGGCGTTGACCCGCGGTCCGAGAACAAACCCCAGATGGTAGAGCGTCGACCGGCTCCTTGATCCCGGCGATTGCGGCCAGCGCAGCCATGCCCGGATTGGTGCTGCGCCGCGCCACCCTGATCCCCTGTGCGACCAAGGCCCGGTTCAATCCGGTCAGCGGCACGACATCGCACACCGTACCCAGCGCGACGAGGTCGAGCCACCCGAGGAGGTCGGGCTCGGTGCGGCCGGCCCCGTACCAACCGGCCCGGCGCAGCGCGCGATTGACCGCGACGACGAGCAGAAAGGCCACGCCGACGGCCGCCAGGCTGCCGTGCGGGCTCGCCTCGTCCAGTCGGTTCGGGTTGACCACCGCAGCGGCACGCGGCAGCAGCGGCTCGGCGACATGATGATCGACGACGATGACGTCGAGCCCGCTTTCCGCGGCTTCGGCCAGCGGCAGATGCGCCGTCGTGCCGCAATCGACGGTGACGACGACCCGTACCCCCTCCGCCCGCAGGCGGGATAGGGCCGCGCTGTTGGGGCCGTAGCCTTCGCTTATGCGATCGGGGACATAGATCCGCGTGCGCGTCCCGATCGCCGCGAAAAAGCGCGCCAGCAGCGCGGCCGAGGTCGCGCCATCGACATCGTAATCGCCGAAAATGGCGATCGTCTCACCGTCGCGAACGGCCTGCGCGAGCCGTGTGGCGGCGGCCTCCATGTCGCGCAGATGCGCGGGATCGGGCAGTTGCTCGCGTAGCCGCGGCAGCAGGAAACCCGGAGCGTGATCGAGATCGACACCCCGCTGGGCCAGCAGCCGCCCAACGATCTCGGGCAGCGCCAGCCGCTCGGCGATCTCCTGCCCAGTCTGCGGATCACCGCCGCGCCAGCGCCAGCCCCGACCACAGACCGATCGCTCGACCCCCAGAACGCTGGTGGGAAAGGCGGCGCCCCGCGCGCCGTCGATCATCCCGCTTCAGCGCGCGAACGGGGCGAAGCTTTGCTTGCGGGTAAAGTCGTGGTGGGCCTCGACATAGCGCACGGTGCCGGTCTTCGAGCGCATCACCACCGAATGGGTGAACGCTCCACTGTGAGAGCGCCGCACGCCTTTGAGCATCGTCCCGTTGGTAACCCCGGTCGCGGCGAACATCACGTCACCCGAGGCCAAGTCCAGCAGCTTGTATTTGCGGTTGAGGTCGGCGATCCCGATTTTCTGGGCCCGGCCGCGTTCGTCATCATTGCGAAACAACAGCCGCCCCTGCATCTGCCCGCCGATGCAGCGCAATGCCGCGGCCGCCAGCACGCCCTCGGGCGCGCCGCCCGACCCGACATACATGTCGATCCCAGTCTCGGGGCTCGACGTGGCGATGACACCGCTGACATCGCCGTCCGAGATCAAGGCGATGCGGGCGCCCGCCTCGCGCACCTTGGCGATCAGCTCGGCATGACGCGGGCGGTCGAGGATGCAGACCACAAGGTCGGCGACCTCGGCCTTTTTCGCGCGTGCCAGATTTTTGAGATTGACCGCCGGCTGTTCGTCAAGATCGACCAGATCGTCAGGCAATCCGCCGCCGACCGCAATCTTGTCCATATACACGTCGGGAGCGTTGAGAAAGCCGCCGGCATCGGCCATCGCGATCACGGCGAGCGCATTGGCACCGCCCTTGGCCGTGATCGTCGTCCCTTCGAGCGGATCGAGGGCGATGTCGATCGGCGGGCCGTTTCCGGTGCCGACCTTCTCGCCGATAAAGAGCATCGGCGCCTCGTCGCGTTCGCCCTCGCCGATTACGACGGTGCCGTCGATCGCCAGGCTGTTCAGCGCCTCGCGCATCGCATCGACCGCGGCCTGGTCGGCGGCTTTCTCGTCGCCGCGCCCCATCAGGCGCGAGGCCGAGAGCGCCGCAGCCTCGGTCACCCTGACGGCTTCCAATGCCAAATTGCGGTCCATTCGCGACGTCTCAGGCATGACGTTCCTCCTTGGCGTTCGTGAGCAGATGATTGTCAGAGCCAGACCGATAATCAAACCTATCGGCTGAACGTGTTGCCTCAGCACACCGCCAGCGGGTCGGCCGAACGGAGCGCGCAGGCCGGGGCATCCGATCGATTCGGCGACGCTTGCAAATCCGGCTCAGCACAAGCGGGCGCCACGGCGTCGAAGCTAAGCGCCGAGTCCGACGGCGTCAATGCGCCGCCGCCTAAGCTTGGAATGAACAAGCAGGCGACGAGTTCTGTATAATGGTTAATCTGTGGCGCTGACAAAACCCGACCATCGAATGGCCTATTTCTCGCCGAAATCGGCTATCGCTTACATGCCCCTCGTGTGGCGCGGGAACAGCGTCGATGGGATTGTTGCGCGCCGATCGGTTGCACCTTCGCCGGGAAACACCCATGATAATTCCGCATAAAAGGCGGTGGCGGTGATGCTGAAGATCGAGATTGAACGCGAGGCGGATGGGCGTTGGCTGGCGGAGGTGCCCGCGCTTCCCGGCGTCCTCGCCTACGGCGTTTCCCCCGCTGAAGCGCGGACCAAGGCGACCGCGCTTGCCCTTCGCGTTATCGCCGATCGAATCGAGCACGGCGAAGCGGTGCCGGTTGATCCCGCCACCATATTCGTCGCGGCGTGAGCACTTGGCCGGCCGCGAAATCCGGTCGAGTCCTAAGAGCGCTCTACCGGATTGGCTGGACGGTTAAGCGGCAGGCTGGTTCGCACCGCACGCTACAGCGGCCAGACTGGCCTGATTACGTGTTCGCGTTTCACGACGACGAAGAGCTTGGGCCGCGGATGGTCGCGCGCATTGCCAAGCATACCGGGCTTCGGCCAGACGATCTTTAGCAACACTCGCCGTCGCGTTCAGAAATCTTCGATGCGGATCATTCGCGGCGGCTCGAGGACGGTGTCGAGCGCTTCGATCCTAGCCAATGCCCGGCGCATCGCCGCCTCGACGGTGACGTGGGTGGTCAGCACCACCGGCACCGCCTCGCCCGGCGCCCGCCCGCGCTGGATCATCGATTCCATCGACGCCTCCTCGTCGCGCAGTGCCGCCGCGACATCGGCGATGACCCCTGGCTGGTCGACCACCATTAGCCTGATGTAATAGGCGCTCTGGTGCTGTTCGATCGGCACGCCGGGAAGCGCGCGCAAATCGGCAGCCGGAATTCCGAGCGGAAAGACCCAGCGCCCGGCGGCAATATCAACGAGGTCGGCGGCGACCGCGGAGGCAGTCGGAAAGGCGCCCGCACCCCGCCCTTGCAGAACCACCCGGCCGACGAAGTCACCCTCGGCCACAACGGCGTTATAGACGCCCTCGACCGCCGCGATCGGGGTCGCCCGCGGCACCATGCAGGGGTGGACGCGCTGCTCGAGCCCATCCTCGGTTCGCCGCGCGATGCCGAGCAGCTTGATGCGGTAGCCAAGCTCTTCGGCAAAATCGATGTCGAGCCGCGAGACGTGGCGGATCCCTTCGGTGTAGACGCCGGCGAGATCAACCGGGCGACCGAAGCCGACGCTCGCCAAGATCGCGAGCTTGTGGGCGGCGTCGACGCCGTCGATGTCGAAGCTCGGATCGGCCTCGGCATAGCCGAGCTTCTGCGCTTCGGCGAGCACTTCGGCGAACTCCCGGCCGGTCTCGCGCATCGTCGTCAAGATGTAGTTAGAGGTTCCGTTGAGGATACCGTAGACGCGTTCGAGCCGGTTTCCGGCGAGTCCCTCGCGCAGCGCCTTGATCACCGGGATGCCGCCCGCGACCGCAGCCTCGAACGACAGCGCCAGGCCGTGCTCTTCGGCGCGCGCCGCGAGCCTCGTCCCGTGATGCGCCATCAGCGCCTTGTTGGCGGTAACCACGTGTTTGCCGTGATCGAGCGCGGCCTCGACGACCTGCCGGGCAATTCCATCGGCGCCGCCGATCAATTCGACGACGACGTCGATTTCGGGATCCCCCGCCATCGCCGTCGCATCCTCGTACCAGCGCACCGCCGACAGCTCGACGCCGCGGTCGCGGCGGCGGTCACGGGCCGAAACCGCAGTCACGACAATGCGGCGGCCGCCGCGTTCGGCCAGCAGCTCCGCCTGGTCCTGCAACAATTTGAGAGTGCCGGCACCAACCGTGCCGAGACCCGCGACGGCAATCTTCAACGGCGGCTTCACGACCCCGGCGACCCCCAGTGCGGTATGCCCGAAAAGCGTCCGAGCGGGTTAGGGCGGCACCGCGCACGGCGTCCCCGATCCCACGTTTTATCGTGCGTATCCCTAATTTTCGATAATTTTCGGTTCGGCCGCTGTTCGCAATTCGTCGCGGCGGTCGACGTAGATATCAGAACTCAGTGCTCGAGCAGCACCTCGGCGCGGCTCTGCCCCGAATCTTCACCGACCGGCGCAGCTTCTACCAGTATCTTGTCTCGCGGTATTCCAGCCTTGGCCAAGGCGGCGGCGACCGCCTGCGCCCGGTCGAGGGCGGCTTGGAAGCCGTTCAGCTGTTGGTCGGCGCTATTGCCGACCCCGGTGTAGCCGATCACCCGCACCTTGCCGGGGTCGCGCCGGTAAAGCGGCACGATCGCGCCGAGACTTTGCCGGTCGGCATCGCTGAGGGTTGTCGAATCGGCGGCGAAGTTTATCTGTGCGACCGGCATGTCGGCGGGTGCCGCCGGCGGCTGTTTTCCGCTCTTGCCGGGACCCGTCGCCGCGGCGGTGCGGGTCGCGGCGGAGGGCGGAATCACCGGTGGCGGCGGTGGCGGCTGGAACTCGGCCGAAGCGATCGCGGCCGGCATCGGCGCCGGGGCCGGCGGCGCCGGGAGATGTGCAGCCGCCGTTTTGCCGGCCCCGGCCGACGCCGCTGGCATCCGCAGCAGAGGCGGCGGCGGGGGTGGCGGCTGGCTCTGCTCCGGCTCAGGCAGCGAGGAAATCTGCGGCGATTGCAAGCTTGATTCCATTGGTCCGGGTTCGGGCGGCTCGCCGGCCTTGCGCGGCCCCTTTTCTGCGCCCGCTGGCGTAGCGCTCGCCACTTTGCCCGGGGTCGGCGGCGTCCCAGCGCCGGGAGGTGCGGTTGCCGCTTTTGGTCCGCCGGTAGAAGCCGCCGGTGGCACCCCGTCGCCGGAAGACGCGGTCGCCGCGGGAGAAGCCGGCGGTGGCGGGGGCGGCGGGGGTGGGCCCGCCGACTCGTCGAATCCGGCCTGCAGTTGCTCGCTGGTGTACTTCGCGTTCTTCCGGTCGGCGATCAGGCTCTGCGTCAATTTATCGAGCTCGGCCGTGGTCAGCGCCTGGGTTGGCGGCGGCGGAACCGTCGCCAGGTTCGGGTAAGGAGACTTCTCTCCGGCGGCCAGATTCTGGGCATTCGGCGTCGTCGCCGGATCGGGGTCGTTCTTGCTCGCACCGGTTAGGTGGCGATACCCTTCGATCGGGTTACAAGCGCCGAGTCCGAGCAACAGCGCTACGACGACCGCTTGCGGCGCCCGGCGCCCCAATTTTCGATCGGAGCCACGACCGCGATAACGGGCTTTGCCTAGCGCCATGACCACATACCCGCCGTACCGGCCGCGGTGCCGCGCGGGCGGCAAATCCCCGGCCGCTGCCGATTCGATGAGCGCTGGTCTATTCGATCCAGGCCGCCGCGTCACCACATTTGATCCGGCGAACAAGCGGCCCACGACGATCCGACAAACGATCGATTGCAGGCGTTCCGGCCGGTGGGTCCGGATCGCAGACCTCAGATGTTGGCGAGGACGGGGTGATGAACGACAGTGACCGGCCGATACCCGGAGGGGGGACCGCCTCAGCTGCAAACGCTGAGGCGAGCGGCGCTTTCACCGACGCCGACGAACTGGCGCGGCAACTCGCCGATGTCGCCAAAAAGAGCCAGCACCTCGTCACCGATTTCCTTAAGCGGCAATCGCCCGAGCAAGGCATCGGGATGGCCAGTCCGCTCGCCATCGGCGCCGCCTTTTTCGAGATGACGGCGCGGATGATGTCGGACCCCTCGCGCCTGGTCCAAGCGCAGCTGTCGCTGTGGAACGACTATATGACCTTGTGGCAGCGTACGGCCCAGCGGTTTCTCGGCGGCAACCCCGAGCCGATGATCGAGCCGCCGCAAGGCGACCGCCGCTTCCGCGACGCCGCCTGGAACGACAACACCCTGTTTGACTTCATCAAGCAGAGCTATCTGCTGACCGCCCGCTGGCTGCAAAGGACCGTGCGCGATGCCGAGGGCATCGACGAGCGCACCGCGCGCAAGGTTGATTTTTATACGCGCCAATTCGTCGATGCGTTGGCGCCCTCGAACTTTCTGATGACCAATCCGGAAGCATTGCGCGCGACGATCGAAAGCCGCGGCGAGAATCTGCTGAACGGGCTCAAGAACTTGCTCGACGACCTGGAGCGCGGCAAAGGCCGGCTGGCGATCCGGATGACCGACATGGCGGCGTTCCATATCGGCGAGAACATCGCGGTGACGCCCGGCAAGGTCGTCTACCAGAATGACTTGATCCAACTGATCCAATACGCGCCGACGACCGAGACGGTCAAACGCCGGCCATTGCTGATCATGCCGCCCTGGATCAACAAGTTCTACATCCTCGATCTGCGGCCCGACAACTCGTTCATTCGCTGGGCGGTGGCGCAGGGCCACACCGTCTTTGTGATTTCCTGGGTCAACCCCGGCGAGCATCTGGCCGGCAAGACCTTTGCCGATTACATGCTCGAGGGTCCGCTCGCCGCCCTCGCCGCGATCGAACAGGCGACCGGCGAACGCGAGGTCAACGTCATCGGCTATTGCCTCGGCGGCACACTGCTCGCAGCCACGCTCGCCTATATGGCGGTCAAGCGCGACAACCGGATCAAAAGCGCGACTTTCTTCGTGACGATGGTCGATTTTGCCGAGGCCGGCGAGCTTTCGGTGTTTATCGACGAGGAACAGCTCGCGGCGCTAGAACAACGCATGAACGCCAAGGGCTATCTCGAAGGCCGCGACATGGCGACGACTTTCAACATGCTGCGCGCCAACGATCTGATCTGGTCGTTTGTCGTCAACAACTATCTACTCGGTAAGTCGCCATTCCCGTTCGACCTGCTTTACTGGAATGCCGATTCGACGCGGATGCCGGCGGCGATGCACGGCTTTTACTTGCGCCGCATGTATCAGGAGAACCTGCTGGTCAAACCCGGTGGGATCACGCTCGATGGGGTGCCGATCGATCTCGGCAAGGTCAGGACCCCGGCGTTCCTGCTGTCGACCCGCGAGGACCACATCGCGCCGTGGCGGTCGACCTATGCCGCGACCCAGATTTACAAGGGGCCGGTCAAATTCGTGCTGTCCGCCTCGGGCCACATCGCCGGCGTAGTCAATCCGCCCGGCAGCAAATACGGGCATTGGGAGAACCCCAAAAACCCGCCGACGCCGGAGGAATGGCTCGCTGGCGCCACCCAGCATCCCAATTCATGGTGGCCGGTGTGGGAGCGCTGGATCGCCAAATTTTCAGGCGGCGAGGTGGCGGCGCGCCGTCCCGGCGACGGCCAGCTCAAGCCGATCGAGGACGCCCCCGGCTCCTACGTCAAGGTGCGGGCCGAGGATTGATCCCGCGGTGAGGAGCGTGCTCGGGATCGCTGGACAAGGCGCTCTGCCTGGGTAACTCTCGACCGATGGACAAGCGAGAGTTCAGCGTGAGCGCGATCCTGGCCGGGCAGGCGCCGGCTGACATGCCGGTCACGGTCAAAGGCTGGGTGCGCACCCGGCGGGATTCGAGGGCGGGCATTTCGTTCATCCACCTGTCTGACGGATCGTCGTTCCATCCGCTGCAGGTCGTCGCGCCGAACACCTTGCCCAATTACACCGATGAGGTACTGAAGCTGACCGCCGGCTGTGCGGTCGAGGCGACCGGGATGATCGTGCCGTCGCCGGCCAAGGGGCAGCCTTTCGAGATGCAGGCGAGCGCCGTCAAGGTGATCGGCTGGGTCGACGACCCCGAGACCTATCCGATCCAGCCAAAGCCCCACACCCTGGAGTACCTGCGCGAGGTGGCGCATCTGCGGCCGCGCACCAACGTGATCGGTGCGGCGACGCGTGTCAGGCACACCTTGGCCCGGGCGATCCACCGCTTCTTCGACGACAACGGCTTTTTCTGGGTCAATACCCCGATCATCACCGCGTCCGACGCGGAGGGGGCGGGGGCGTTGTTCCGCGTGTCGACCCTGGACCTCGCCAATTTGCCGCGCACGCCTGACGGCAAGGTCGATTTCGCACAGGATTTCTTTGGCCGCGAGGCGTTCCTGACGGTGTCGGGGCAGCTCAATGTCGAGGCGTACTGCCTGGCCTTGACCAAGGTCTACACCTTCGGCCCGACCTTCCGCGCCGAGAACTCGAACACCAGCCGCCACCTTGCCGAGTTCTGGATGATCGAGCCGGAGATCGCTTTTGCCGACCTCTCGGACAATGCCGCGCTGGCGGAAGGTCTGCTGAAATACACCTTCGAGACTTTGCTGAGCGAAAGACAAGAGGATCTCGCCTTTTTCGATGAGCGGATCGAGAAGGGTCTGGTCGCGAAACTCGAGGGGATCGTCGGCTCGGAATTCGTGCGTATGGATTACGGCGAGGCGATCCAAGTGCTTGAGCGGGCGAACCAGAAATTCGAATTTCCGGTCAAATGGGGCATCGACCTGCAGTCGGAGCACGAGCGCTATCTGACCGAAAGACACGCGAAAAAGCCGGTCATCGTGATGAACTACCCGAAGGACATCAAAGCCTTCTACATGCGGGTCAACGACGACGGCAAAACCGTCGCGGCGATGGACGTGCTGGCGCCAGGGATCGGCGAGATTATCGGCGGCAGCCAGCGCGAGGAGCGGCTCGAGGTATTGGATGCGCGCATGGCCGAGCTCCGCATCGACCGCGAGCACTACGCCTGGTACCGCGACCTGCGCCGCTACGGCACGGTGCCGCATGCCGGCTTCGGCCTCGGCTTCGAGCGCACCCTCGCCTACGTCACCGGCCTCGCCAACGTCCGCGACGCGATCCCCTTCCCCCGCACCCCCGGCAACGCACGGTATTGACGGATCCTGCCTCAGCGTTGTGCCTCAGCGTTGGCGTTTCCGCGGACGGCCAAAGCGAGAACCAAGCCAGCCGCCGCCGGATCTACGGCAAATCGTGGCACCGTCTAGACGTCTGTACCGCTACCCACCATTCGCCCCTCGACGCGAGCGACCGGGTAATGGATGCATCCGCAGGAGGGAAGGGTTATGGACATGCGTTCTCTTGCCATGATGTTCGCGGGTCTTCTGATGGGCGTTGCCACGATGGCGGGGTGCACGCCGACCACAAGTGCAGGTCAGCCGTATGTGTGCCCGGCGGGAGTGCCTTGGGTTCCTGACGGCTACGCGAACGGCAAGTTTGTCCCCGCCCACTGCCTGGGCGAAGCGGCGCAATAAAGCGCGATAAATCCAGCTAGCCTAGGGCGGAACAGCGCAGCGCACTCCGCCTCCTCTTAGTCGAAATGAACGGCGAAGTCCCGGTCATTGCGGATCGTGTGCTCCCAGTATCGCCGCTGCCAA
>CAVVPS010000012.1:0-182454 GCA_963750195.1 uncultured Alphaproteobacteria bacterium | reverse complement strand
CAGACATATCTGCGATCCTCCCATTCCGCCAGCCGATCAGCCGAACCGATCGCACAGCGTAGCGCGCATGACTGAGGCCGTGCTGAGAAACGGCGTCGCCTGTGAATTTCCGCAGTGGGTGTATTCCTGCCCTTCGCGGAGACCTGCTCGGGCGACAGGTTGCGTCAATTCCAGACCTTCCCGCCTGAAGAGCAAAGGACCCGCCGGTGCGGTACATTCTCTTCAATCCACCTTCTCGCGGTAGTACCAGATTGCGATCGCCGCAACGATCAGCGTGAAGACCGCGATCGGCCACAGGTTGGGGAGGATTTCGGCGCCGGTATTGCCTTTCAAATGATACCGCGGACGACCCCCCGTAGGATGTGCGTCATCAGGAACGCCTCGTCGATCCATTGCGCCCAGATCGGCACACGGTGGAACGGGTAGAGAAAGCCCGACAGCAGGATCGACGGCAAAAGCGTGAACTGTGCCAGCTGGATCGCCTGGCATCTGGTTGCGGGCGAGCGTCGAGATCGTGAAGCCGAAGGCGAGATTGCTGGCGATGAAGAGTCCGAGGGCCAGGATCAGGAGGCCGACCGAGCCTTGGATCAGCAGCTGGAAAACCGCGACCGAAACCGCCAGGATCCGTCTCACTTGAACATAGCCGGTGCCGATATGGGGCACGATCTTCGCGATCATGACTTCGACCGGCCGCACCCGCATCCGGCCACTGCACCGAGCGATATCGAAAGCTCTGCCTGAAACCCGTCATCGCGCAATGACCTTGGCAGTTCCTCGGCGCGCGAGGACAAACCGGCGAAGGAGCGCGGCGTGAGATACCGGATCCGAAACCCGCAACACCAGGTCGCGCCGCCACAATCTTGATGTTGAGATAGGTCTCGATCGCTTCCGAGCTGCCTCCGAGCCGTAGCCGCTCACGAGGCCCCCTCCCGCTTCGCTGGAGTATTTGAACAAGGAAATAGTCCGTAGTAGGCACGCCGATGGTTGGAACAAACTCGTCTGGAGGAAGCGTTCAATTGGCCCATATGCTGATCGCGGTCACGGCGATGTTTCTGCAACAAACCTGCGGCTCGATCGCCCGGGCGCTGCCGGCGGTGCTTGCGCCGTTGATCATCGCCGAACTGCATGCCGATGCCGCTTGGGTCGGGATCTATTTCTCGTTGACTGCTTTTGCCGGGCTGATCGGCCAGTTGGGATCGGGCGGCTTCATCATCCGGCACGGCGCCATTCGCATGAGCCAGATCGCCCTGCTGTTTACAGGCGCCGGTTTGGCGGTGGCAGTCCTCGGTGGTGCTGTCGGCTTCGTCCTGTCGGCCTTGATTGGCAACGGCGTTGCCTCGGTTGCAACCCCGGCCAGTTCCCAGTTGCTGGGGCGCTGGTCCGTCATGCGCTATGCGCCATTTGCCTTCTCCATTGCCCAGTGCGCGATTCCGGCAGGCATTCTGCTCACCGGCTATCTTGGTCCCGTGATGGCACAGTCGTTTGGCTGGCGTGACACGATGCTGGCGAGCGCGGCGCTGTGCTGGGCCGTCGCGCTGATGCTCCAGCCCCTACGTGGCCGGCTTGATACTGAGCCATCGCCTAGGCATCCGATCCGCTTGTCGGATTTGCGCACCACGATCACAGCAGTGCTGGCGGTCCGCGAGCTGCGCTCTCTATCGTTCGCTTGCTTTGCGTTCAACGGCACACAGGCCGTGTTTGTTGCCTATTTCGTCACCTACATGACCTCACAGGGCCATCCGCTGGTCGCGGCTGGATCGCTGTATTCGACCGTCATTGCGGTGGCGTTGCCGGGCCGCATTTTGTGGGCCTGGGTCGGGCGGCTTCTATGTCGCGCCACAGTTCGTCCTGGGCGGGTTGGCCTTCGGCATGGCTGTCAGCATTGGGCTGCTTGGCGCGTTTACGCCGCATTGGCCGTTGCTGGCGATCGGCGCGGTAGCGATGATGGTCAGCGCCACGGCGTTGTCCTGGCACGGCATCATGCTGTCGGAAGCCGCGCGTCTAGCGCCGCCGGGACGAGTGGGCGCGGTGACCGGTGGGGTGCTGTCATTCGGCCAGATCGGTGCGCTGTCGAGCCCCGCGGTCTTTTCGTTGCTGCTCAGGCTAACCGCTGGCTATAGTGCCAGTTGGGTGGTCTGCGCCGTGCCGGCGGTTCTGGTCGGCGTCAACATGCTGCGCCAGGGTAAGCCTGTGCAGCAGCCCAACGCGCTGTGACCTTCGTAGCGCGGTTGTAGCAGCAAGCTCCGGAGTACTGCCGCGCCCGCCCGATATCTCGGCCGAGAGGCGGCTTTTCTCCGACCGCGAGCGCGGCGATGTGGCGAGTGTGTGCCGTAATCTTCTCGGCGCAGGCCAATGCCTGTCACTCACTCGTCGACCAGCCACGCACACTGTTCACAGCGCCGTCATACCGCCGTCCACGAACAGCAGGGCGCCGGTGACGTAGGAGGCATCGTCGGAGGCCAAAAACAGGATCGCGGAGGCAACCTCTTCGGCCCTGCCCGGGCGCTTCAGCATGGTGCCTTGTGCGGCCTTGGCGTTATATTGCTCGACGGTCTCGCCGGCCGCTGCGATGCGGCGCTGATGGAACGGCGTGAAGATCGGGCCAGGGCCGACGGCATTCACGCGAATGCCCTCCGGCGAGTGGTCGGCGGCGAGCGCCCGCGTCAAGCCCGCGACCGCGGACTTGGTGGTGTCGTACTGCAGGTTGCCGCCGCCTGCGACGACGGAACGTACGGAGGCGACGTTAACGATGGCGCCGCCCTTGTTGCGGCGCATCAGCGGAACCGCCGCCTTGGCACAGAAGACGTAGCTCATCAGGTTGACGCTGAGGATCTCGTTCCAGCTGGCTACGCTCGCCTCGTCGACCTTCTCGTATTTGCGGATGCCGGCATTGTTGACGAGGATGTCGAGGCGCCCGAACTTCTGCGCGGCGCCGTTGACGAAGGCGAGGCATGCGGCCTCGGTACCAACGTCAGCGTGCGTGAAGGCGACCTTGGCGCCGGCGGTCTGGAGGTCGGCCGCCACGCGCTGGCCGCGCTCGCCGTCCCGATCGCAGAATGCCACGCTCGCGCCCTCGGCAACAAAACGCCTGACTGTCGCCTCGCCGATCCCCGATGCCCCGCCCGTCACCGCTGCAACCTTGTCGTCGAGCCTTCCCATGTTTGCTGCCTTTCATTGCATTCTGAAACGCGCGTCCACGATACGTCGTATCCATGCGGCGGGCACCGCCTTGTTGGCCCGGCCTGGGTGTCCGACCTTAACAGGCCGCGGAAGCTTCAGGCGTCCGCTTTCGGGACACCTTTCGATGGCTGACTCGGTCCGACTTAGGTCGAATTGAGACATTAAGCAAAGAACAAGACGGGCTCGACGGTGGAAATCCGATTACACAAGGGGCGTTGCGCTCCGTCCGTGACGATCTCGCGAATTTTGCGAGGCTGGTCGATATCGGTGCCTTTGAGGACGGCGGCGTAATAGGCCGAAAGCTGGACCGGGATTGGGCCCTCGTCCCGTGACCGGATGACAGCGCGCCCAGCGCCGGGCGGTGCCCACCGGGACTTCGCCATCCTGTCGTCAAATTAGGTGAGTACATGTCGGGGCTTACCCTTGATGGCAGCAAAAGGTCGTGATTTATCGTTGTTTTTGGCAATTCCCGTGTATTCCCGGTTACGGCAATTTAATTCCCGGTTATGCGGAATAATTCCCGGTTCGGCCGGCACGGGAATTTGGGTTTAACTCTCTGATCTGCAACCCGGTTTTTGCGCGGATCCGGCCGCTCCAGCGGCCAAATCTAATAAATTCCCGGTTACTTTCCCGGTTCACGGGAATTTTGGGGCTGGTCGGCGGGCTCGCCGGCGCCTGGTCGGGACGCCGCCGCCCGCTAGGGCTACTCCACTGTGACACTTTTCGCCAGATTGCGGGGCTGGTCGACATCGGTGCCTTTGAGGACGGCAACGTGGTAGGCCAACAGCTGGATCGGGATCGCGTAGAGCAAAGGGGCGACGAACGGGTCGCAGCTCGGCACCGCAATTCCTGACGCCAGCCGATCGGCGAGCCGCGCCACCCCGGCCGCGTCAGAAATCATGACGACCCGGCCTTTGCGGGCAATGACTTCCTCGATATTGCCGAGCGTCTTTTGAAAGAGGTCGTCATTTGGCGCGAGTACGACGACCGGGACATTCTCGTCGATCAGTGCGATCGGCCCATGTTTCATCTCGCCGGCCGCATAACCCTCGGCATGGATGTAGGAAATTTCCTTGAGCTTCAGGGCGCCCTCCAGCGCCAGCGGAAAGGCGCTGCCGCGGCCGAGATAAAGCACGTCGCGCGCCTCGGCGATGGTCGCGGCGATCTCGCGGATGCGCTCGTCGTGGTTCAGTACTTCGGCGGCCCGTGACGGGATCTCAGTCAAAAAGCCGACGAGTTCGGCCGCGCGCGCGGGGTTGATCGCGCCGCGGGCCCGCGCCAATGCCACGGTCAAACCGGCGAGCACGGCGAGCTGGGTGGTGAACGCCTTGGTCGAGGCGACGCCGATCTCGGGGCCGGCCAAGGTCGGCAACACGACATCCGCCTCGCGCGCGATCGAGCTCTCCGGCTGGTTGACGATGGCGATGATCTTCTGGTCTTGCGAGCGGGCATAGCGCAGCGCCGCCAAGGTGTCGGCGGTCTCGCCCGATTGTGAGACAAAGATTGCCGTCCCGCCGCGCGGCATGGCCGGCGCGCGATAGCGGAACTCCGACGCGACGTCGATCTCGACCGATATTCGGGCGATCCGCTCCAGCCAATATTTGGCGACCATGCAGGCATGATAGGCGGTGCCGCAGGCGATCATCGTGACCCGTTCGATCTCGGTCAGAGCAAACGGCAGCGTGGGCAGGTGAACGGTGCGGGTCGCCGGATTGATCAGCGCATTGACCGTGTCGCCGATCACCGCGGGCTGCTCGAAGATCTCCTTTTGCATGAAGTGGCGATAGTTGCCCTTGCCGATCAGCGCGCCCGAGGCGGCGGATTCGCGGATCGGCCGCTCGACCTCGACATTCTCGGCGTCAAAGATCGTTACCGTCTGCGCGGTCACGACCGCCCAATCGCCCTCTTCGAGATAGGTGATGCGGCGGGTCAGCGGCGCCAGCGCCAAGGCGTCCGAGCCGAGGAACATTTCGCCGTCGCCATAGCCGATCGCGAGCGGGCTGCCCCGCCGGGCACCGATTAATAGATCGTGCTCGCCGGCGAACAGAAAGGCGAGGGCAAAGGCGCCGTCGAGCCGCGCCAGGGTCTTGGCCACCGCGTCCCGTGGCGACAGACCCTGATCAAGGAAATGCGTCGTCAGGATCGTCACTGCCTCGGTGTCGGTCTCGGTCTGAAAGACATGGCCGAGAGCGGTCAGTTCGCGCCGCAACGCCTGAAAGTTCTCGATGATGCCGTTGTGGACGACGGCTACGCGGTCGGTGGCGATCGGATGGGCGTTGGTCTCGGTCGGCAAGCCATGGGTCGCCCAGCGGGTATGGCCGATGCCGATCGCCCCCTGTACCGGCTCACGGTCGAGCCGCCGGGCGAGATTTACGAGCTTGCCCTCGGCGCGCCGGCGCTCGATGCGGCCGTCGACCAGAGTTGCGATCCCGGCCGAATCATAGCCGCGGTATTCGAGCCGGCGGAGCCCTTCGATCAGCCCCGGCGCCACTGTTTCCTTGGCGATGATGCCGATGATCCCGCACATCAGATTTTCCTCCGTAGCCGGGCGCGGATCTCGACCGCGCGGCCGGGCTTGTTGACCTGCTGGCCGCGCGCCAAGGCGAGCGCGTCCGGCGGGACATCACCGGTGACGACGCTGCCGGCGGCGACGATCGCGCCGGGGCCGACCGTGACCGGCGCCACCAGGGCGGTGTTCGAGCCGATAAAGGCGCCCTCGCCGATTGTCGTACGATGCTTGTTAACGCCGTCGTAATTACAGGTGATCGTGCCGGCGCCGATGTTCGCCCCGGCCCCGATCGTGCTGTCGCCGATATAGGAGAGGTGATTGGCCTTGGCTCCGGCGCCGAGCAAGGCCTCTTTGATCTCGACGAAATTGCCGACATGGACCTCGGCCGCGAGCATCGCTCCCGGCCGCAGCCGCGCGAACGGGCCGACGATCGACCGAGCGCCAACGGTCGCGCCTTCGATGTGACAGAAAGAGCGGATGCGAGCGCCCTCGCCGATCTCCACGCCAGGACCAAAGACGACGTTGGGCTCGACCACGACGTCGCGGCCGAGCCGCGTGTCAGCAGCGAGAAACACGGTTTCAGGTGCGACCAACGTGGCCCCCTCGGTCATCGCGGCACGGCGCAGCCTGTGCTGCATCAGCGCCTCGGCCTCGGCCAGACCGGCGCGGGTGTTGATGCCTACCAGCTCATCGACCGGCAGTTCGATCACGCGGCATGCGAGCCCGCGCCGCCGCGCGACAGGGACAATGTCGGTCAGGTAGAATTCGCCCTTCGCGTTATCGCGATCGAGACCCTCCACAAGATCGCCGGCGTGCCGCGCTGCGATCGCCATTATGCCGCCGTTGACCAGCCCGATAGTGCGCTCTTCGGGGGTGGCGTCCGCGGCCTCGACGATGCGGTCGAGCGTGCCTTCCGCGGACAAGACGAGCTTTCCGTAAGCACCGGGATCGGCGGGGCGCATGGCCGCGACCAGCACCGCCGCCGATACTCGCCGCCGTTCCGCCAAGAAATGCGCCAATGTTTCGCCGGTCAGCAGCGGCGTGTCGCCGAACAGCACCAGCAGCTCCTCGATCTCGCCCTTTGGCGCGAGCTTGCCGTGGAGGGCGGCGAGCCCGGTGCGGACTGCGTCGCCGGTGCCGAGGGGCGGATCTTGCACGGCACTCTGCGCCGGTTCGACGAGACGGGCGACAGCTTCCATCCGCGGCCCGATCACGACGACGGTTGCTGCCGGCCGCAACGGGGTCAGCGCGGCCAACAGGTGCCCGATCATCGGTCGGCCGGCTACCGGATGTAAGACTTTGGGGATCGCGGATTTCATTCTCGTACCGCCGCCGGCGGCGAGGATGATGGCGGCGAAACCGGACTGGCTCATCGACTGCGACCCGAATCAGACAATCGGCGCCGGTTGCACTGTTGCGCAGCGGCGCTGAGTCTACAACACACAGATTGTTGCAAACTGTAGCCGAACCACGCAGAGGTTGTCGAGGGACAACGCGAGACGGACGGGCTCACGGCGCTGGCGCAGCGATCGAATACGCCCGCCGGAAGCGGCTCGGGAGCTCACTAACGGGGGCTCACCAATCATCACAACTGGTCGTCGGAAACCAGAAAATCGGCCATTCTGCTCCCTCCCGAAGCCCGACCGCCGAATTGCCGCGACGCGGACCGAACTCTGATCCGTCGTAGATGGTTGCGCGCCATATCACGGCGGCGCAGACTTTGCGGCAATGGGACATTTTCTGCTGGTCTTCGATCTCGACGGCACGCTTGTCGACAGTGCACCCGACCTGCGCGCCGCGCTCAACGAAATGCTGCGCGAGCGCGGCCGCCCCCCGCTGTCGCTGCCGCAAGTCAAGCGCATGATCGGCGACGGCGCGGCTGCGCTCGTCGCCCGCGCCCTCGCGGCGAGCGGCAGCGACCCCGCCGATGCGGCGAGCGCCCTTCCCCGCTTCATCGAACTCTACGAGGCCGAAGCGGTGCGGCTGACCCGACCCTATCCGGCCGTGCCTGAGACCTTGGCGGGGCTGCGGCGACGCGGCTACGGGATGGCAATCTGCACCAACAAACCGCAGCACGCGACTATCGCCGTCCTCGAGGGTCTCGGTCTGCTGGCGCTGTTCGACGGGATCGCCGGCGGCGACAGCTTCGCGGTCAGAAAGCCCGATCCCGGTCACTTGTTGGGGTTGGTCGGCGCGGTAGGCGCCCGGGCCGAGGCGGCGGCGATGATCGGCGACAGCGAGAACGATGCCGCTGCCGCCCGATCCGCTGGGCTTCCGTTGGTGCTGATGCGTTATGGCTACGCTCGCGCCAACCTCGATTTGCTCGGCGCCGACGCTCTTCTCGACCACTTCGCCGAATTGCCCGGTGCGCTAGACCGCCTCGGCCTCGTTCCGTGAAATCGTCCGTCTGCGCCAGAGCACTAGGTCAGCATCCTCTCCAGCGTCTCGAGCGTGTCGGCTTCGCGGAAGGGCTTGTCCCAGCGGATGCGGTGGATGCGCGGAAAACGCATCGCCACCCCGGATTTGTGGCGGGTGGAACGGTGCACGCTGTCGAAAGCGACTTCGAGGACGATGCCCGGCGCCACCTCGCGCACCGGCCCGTAACGCCGCACGGTATTATTGCGCACCCATCGATCGAGGCGGCGCAGCTCGTCATCGGTAAATCCCGAATAGGCCTTGCCGACGGGCACTAACGCATCGTCCTGCCAGGCGCCGAACGTATAATCCGAATAGAATGACGAGCGCTTACCGTGGCCGCGCTGGGCGTACATCAACACGGTGTCGAGGGTCAGCGCGCCCCGCTTCCATTTGAACCACGGGCCTTTCGGCCGACCGGCCAGATAGAGCGAGTCCGCCCGCTTCAGCATCAACCCCTCGATGCCGCGCTCGCGCGCGCCGTCGCGCAATTCACGCAACCCGTCCCAGCTCGAAAACGGCACCAGCGGCGACAGGTCGAGTCTTTCGCGCGGTGCGCGCGCATGCCATGCCTCGAGCCGCTTGCGGCGCTCGGCAAAGGACCGGCCGCGCAGATCTTCCGGTCCCTCGCGCAGGATGTCGTAAAGCCGCACCGCCGCCGGATAGTCCCGCAGCATCTTTGGGCTCGTGATCTTGCGGTTGAGCCGCTGCTGCAGATCGTTGAACGGCGCCGCCTCGCCGCCCCGCACCACCAGAAGTTCGCCGTCGAGCGTCACCTCCTCGGGCATCGCAAGCAAGATATCCGGAAACGCCGAGCCGATCTCGTCCCCGGAACGCGAGTAGAGCCGCCTTTCGCCACCGCGGCTGACGAGCTGCACGCGGATGCCGTCCCATTTCCACTCGGCCAAATAGTCGCGCGGGTCGAGTGCCGCGAGATCGGCATCGTCGAGCGGATGGGCCAGCATCAATGGGTAAAAGATCGGCAAATCCCCGATCTGCGGCGCCGGAGCGCGCCCGTCCAGCCAAGCAAACAACGCCTGATAAGGAGGCTCCAGCCCATGCCAAACCTCTTCGATGCGATCGACGCCGACGCCGCTCCATTCGGCGAGTGCGGTCTTGGCCATCCGCGCCGAAACCCCGATCCGCAGGCTGCCGGTGACGAGTTTGAGCAATGCCCAACGCCCGGTCGGGTCGAGTGTGTCGAGCCAAGGCTCCAGCAATTGTCCGATCTCGGCGCGGCCCGCTGCTCTCAACGCGTCGACGATCTCCGCGAGGCTCGGCACATGGGTCCGTACCTGCCCGTATGCCGGCCAGATCAACGAAACGGTCTCGGCAAGATCGCCGACAAAATCATAGGACCAGCCCAGAAGCTCGGGATCGACGCGCGCCGCGGCGAGAGCGCGCACTTGGCTGGGCTTGGCGTCGGCAAAGGACAGCTCGCCGGTCAATGCCGCCAATGCCCAGCCGCGTTCGGGATCGGGTTGGCTGGAGAAATATTCCTGCATCAGCCGCAATTTGCCGTTGCGTGACGGGGTGAACAGCAGCCCGTCGAGCAGCGCCGCGAACCGGTTCACTCGTCCTCCTCAAAACCGGTGAGCGCCAGTGCCCGGGCGCGATAGCCCTTTTTTGTCGCGTAATGAACGAGCGCTTCCTCGCGCCCATGCGTGACCCAGATTTCACCGGCGGCGACATCGTCGAGGGTCGCGGTCAGCTCATCCCAATCGGCATGGTCGGAAATCACCAGCGGCAGCTCGACCCCGCTCGCCTTGGCACGCTGCCGCACCCGCATCCAGCCCGAGGCCAGCGCCACCCGCGGATCGGGCAGCCGCCGCGACCACACATCGGAAAGGGCACCGGGCGGGGCCAGTACGATGCGGCCCTTGAGCGCCTCGCGCATCACGCCCGTCGCCGGCAATACCGGTCCCAGCGGCACGCCGAGATGCTCGTACAGTTCGGTCAGCCCGATCAGCGCGCCGTGCAGATAGACCGGCTCCTCGTATCCGGCCTGCCGCAGCAGCGCCAGCACCCGCTGGCATTTGCCCAGCGCATAGACCCCGACCAGGTGGCAGCGCTCGGGAAACAACAAAAGCGAATGCAGCAGCTTGTCGATCTCCTGGCCATCCGGCGGATGGCGGAAGACCGGCAAGCCAAACGTCGCCTCGGTAATGAAGAGATCGCAATGCAGCGGCTCGAACGGCGCACAAGTCGGGTCCGGCCGGCGCTTGTAATCGCCGGAAGCGACGACCCGGCTGCCGCGGTAGTCGAGCACGATCTGGGCGCTGCCTAGCACATGGCCGGCCGGCGCCAGCCGCACCTGCACCTCGCCAACCGTCAAGGACTCGCCATAACGCAGCGACTGCAACGTTCCGCCGGCGCTTTCGCCATAGCGGGCCTGCATGATCGCGATCGTCTGCGCGGTTGCCAACACATGACCATTGCCGGGGCGCGCGTGGTCGCCGTGCCCGTGCGTGATCACGGCGCGCGGCACCGGTCGCAACGGATCGATGTAAAAGTCGCCATGCGGGCAATAGAGCCCGGATGGGGTGGTCTTGATCCAGGTTTCCGGCCGGGGAGCAGCGGACACGATCAGGCAACGCGCAGGGGTCGCAGATCTCCGTATATAGGCGCCACAGGGGCCGGACGGGCGGTTTGCCGGATCAGAGATCGGGCATCGCCGCCAAGCGCCTAATCGCCGCGATGTCGCGGATCAGGATCGAACCTTTGCTGAGATCGATCAGGCCATCCCGCTGCCAAATCTGCAGATGCTTGTTGACGCTCTCTCGGCTGCCACCAGCGAAGTGGGCGAGCTCTCGCTGGGAGATATGAAGATCGATTGACGAGCCCGGAACTCCGTGCAGGCTGGCACCCTCGGCGAGTTGCAGCAGGGCTTTTGCAATTCGCGACTCGAGATGCCGAAACAGCACGTCCTCGACCTGCTCGGTGGTCTGGCGCAACCTCTGGCAAAGCACCTTGAGCAGAATGAGACAAATATCCGCTCGCTTCTCCAAGATAGGCATAAAGTCTCTGCGATGCAGCACCAACAATTCGCAAGCAGTCATCGCCACTGCATCCGTAGACCGCGCACCACCGTCTAGCAACGCGATCTCGCCGAAGCAGTCACCGGGATTCATCAAGTTGAAGATGGCTTCTTTTCCCTCGGAGGAGACCGAACTCATTTTAAGGGTTCCGCGCAACACCGCCATCATGCTCGACCCGGGAGAGCCTTTCGAGAAGATCTCACTGCCCGCGGAATAACGCTCCACCCGGGCGTAATGGAGCAAAGTGTCGATCTCGTCGCCGCTCAATTTCCCGAGCAGGAAATGGCGCTCGAATATCTGCCGCTTTTCTTCAAAAGTCGGGCCGGTCATGACAGTTCCCCACACGCTGCACGAAACCACGGGCACAACCCGCCCACGGGTCGTTCGTGTCGCCGGGACGAGCACGACGGCCGGTCTCAGCCGGCGCCGCGGCCGTCATGTTTGGCGAATTAACCTAACCGGGCGGCATCATAGATCGTCTTGCTAATCGTCGTCTCGCCCTATTTGCGGATCCTGACGGCCGAACCAGCTCAAAAGCCAAGGCACCACGGCCAGACGATGACGCGTCGACAAGGGTTGTGGACCAGAGGCGACCGGGCGCACCGCGGCGCTCTGAGGCTCGCACTCGAATGTTGCCAATGCGCGCACCTGCGCGGCCTCGGACTCTTCGGTCCAGCGCAGCAAGGTTGGCCTTCGCGTGGTCATGACGGTCTCCTGACGGTCTTTTGACGGTACGTAACTGTCGCCAGGTGAGATATCACCCCGTGTTGCGCTGCAATGTGAGCCGCTTCACACAGCGATGATTTTGCTGTCGCGGGCCGGACCGGCGGGTTGCCCCGGCGCCAACCGGTCGGCGAAACTTGCCAATCGCGGCGGGCATCCGCTATGTTTAAATCTCCGTCGACGCAGGATCCCGTCGCACCTTGGAGGCCCGGCATGAGATGCTCTCGGTGTCACGCCGAGAATCCCGCCGGCATGCGGTTCTGCGGACAATGCGCGGCGCCGTTGGGAGCGGCGTGCCCATCCTGCGGCGCCCCCAATCCCCCTGAAAACAGGTTCTGCGGCAGTTGCGCCGCACCACTCGACACCTACCGTTCGCCGGGTTTCGCCGAACCTGCGGTGTTGGCACCGAGTCTCGGTCCGGCGCCCGCGCATGTCGGCGAAATGAAGCAGGTCAGCATATTGTTCTGCGACATCGTCGGCTCTACGGCCCTGACCGAGCGGCTCGGCGCCGAGGCGATGCGCGATCTCGTCAACCGCTTTCTCGAAGTCTCGATCGCCGAGGTACAGCGCTACGACGGGACCGTGCCGCAGTTCGCCGGCGACGGTTTCATGGCGGTTTTCGGCGCCCCGCTGACCCACGAAGACCATGTGCGGCGCGCTTTGCTGGCGGCGCTTGGCATCCAGCGGGCGCTAAGTGGGGCTGGTGGAGCAGCCGATCGCCAGCGCTTGGACCTCCCGGTGCGGATTGGGATCCACACCGGGCCTGTCGTCTTTGGCCCGATCAGCGACAGATTGCCGATGGATCCCACGGTGATCGGTGACGCGGCAAACGTGGCCTCGCGACTTCAGACGGCAGCCCAGCCGGGCACCGTGCTGATCAGCGAAGCAACCCGGCTGTTGGCTCAGGGCTATGCCCGCGTCGATCCGGTCGGACCACTCAGCCTCAAAGGCAAGGATGAGCCGATCGTCGCTCACCGCCTGCTCGGCGTTTCGCATCGACGCTCCCCGCTCGACGAGGTCGCATCGGTTCGCCGAACCGCCTTTGTCGGCCGAGACAGCGAACTTGCGGGCCTGAACAATCTTCTGCGGAGGGTCGGAGACGGACACGGCCGAGCGGTTGGCATAGTCGGCGACCCTGGCATCGGCAAGTCCCGGCTCGTTGCCGAGTTCCACCGTCAGCTCGCCGACCAGCGCATTACCTGGGTCGAGGGCCGGTGCTTTTCGTACGGCATGGCGATCCCCTACGCGCTGCTTCTGGACCTGCTGCGCAGCAATTGCGGAATTTTCGAGACCGACACACCCGAAGCAATTACCGAGAAAGTTCGCTCCGGTCTTCGCCAGGTAGCAATGGATCCCGAGCAGGACGGCCCTGTCCTGCTTCATCTGCTCGACGTCGAGAATGTCTCCGGCGCACCGATACTGTCCAATCCAGAAGCAATTAAAAGCAGAAGTCTTCGAGATTCTTCGTAGGATAAGCATTAAAGCGAGTCACCAGCGCCCTTTGGTTTTGGTTCTCGAGGATCTCCATTGGGTAGACAAAGTATCGGAAGAATTCCTCGGTTTTTTGGCGGAGAATGTTTCCGGGGCCCCGATCCTGATGCTGGCGACCTATCGGCCCGGCTACCAGCCGCCCTGGATCGGCAAATCTTATGCCGGGCAGACCCCGCTGCCGCCGTTATCCGCCGACGACAGCCTGGACATGGTCCGGTCGGTGCTTCGAGCGGAGCGCCTCATTGAGCTGGTAACCCAGGAAATCGTCGCGAAGGCCGAGGGCAATCCGTTTTTTCTCGAGCAGCTGACGCTGCACGCCGGCGAGGCAAGCAATCTCCGATCGGACCTCCTGGTACCGAACACGATCCACGACGTCGTGATGGCGCGCATCGACCGGTTGCCGGACGACGCGAAACGGCTTCTCCAAACCGCCGCGGTGATCGGTCGAGAATTTCCGTTGCGCCTGTTGAGCGCAGTATGGCGCGGACCTGGGTCGGTCGAAGATCAGCTGCGCGAGCTGAGCCAACTCGAATTCATCTACGAGCGCGTCGAATCCGAAGGGTCCGTCTACGTCTTTCGGCATGCGCTGACCCAGGAAACCGCCTATGGCAGCCTGCTCGAGCGGCATCGCCGCACCTATCACGGCGCTATTGGACACGCGCTGGAGGAACTCTACAGCGACCGCGCCCACGAAGTTGCAGAACTCCTGGCATTGCACTTCGGCCGCAGCGACGAGACCGAAAAGTCGATCGATCACGCGATCCTGGCCGCCGAAAAATCGCAACGCCGCTGGGCCAACAGCGAAGCCCTGGGTTATTTCAATGACGCGCTCCGACGCCTCGAAGCGCTGCCCGACACCGAGCCAAACCGGCTGCGCCGCATCGACGCCGTCACCAAACAGGCTGAAGTCAAATTCGCCCTCGGACAGCACGCCGAACACATCCAGGCCCTCGATCAAATTCGCGATCTCGTCGGCGCGGCCGACGACCAGCGCCGCCGCGCTACCTGGCATTATTGGCGCGGCTTCCTGCACATCCTGACGGTAGGCCACCCGGACATGGCGATCCAACATTGCCAAGAGGCGGCGACAATCGCGTCGGCCGCCGGTCTGGACGAAATCAAAGCCTTTGCCGATTCTTGCCTCGCTCAAGTCTATCTGATCGCTGGCAGGCTGCGCGAAGCGGTCGAAACGGGCGAGCACGCCCTTGCCAGCTTCGAGGCTATGGGCGATCTCTGGTGGGCGTGCCGGACGATCTGGCATTTGCAGCCGACGGCGATTGCCCTTGGCGACTGGGACGCGAGCCTAAATTATTGCCACCGCGCCCTGGACTACGGCGCCACCCTCAAGGACCAGCGCATCAAGGTAGTCGGCACATGGCGCATGGGTGCAGCTTACATTCATCAAGGCGACCACCAACGCGGGATGCAGTATTGCAGCGAAGCGCTCGCGCTGGGGCCTCTGCCCTTCGATGCGGCAATGGCGAAGGCCCTGCGCGGCTACGGCGAGATCAGGGCGGGTCTGGTCGATGCCGGTATCGCGGATCTCATAGAAGCGGTCACCTGGTTCGAGAGCTCCCGCCTGCGCTATAACCGCCTGCGCTGCGTCTTGTGGCTCGCCGAGGGCCATCTCCGCCGCGGCGATCGCGCCGCCGCCAGACCGCTGATCGAAGACGCTGTGGAGACCAGCCGGACGATGGGCTATCTCCATCCGGAGGGTCTGGCCAGCTGCCTGATGGGAGAGTGCCTCATGCCCGAGGTACCGGCTTCTGCCGAACCCTACGTCGAAACCGCGATGGAGATCCTAGGGCGGATCGGCGCACGCAACGACTTGGCACGCGCCATGGCGACCCGCGCGGCACTGTGGCAGGCCACGGGTGATACGGCCAAGGCACGGCAGTCGCTCGACCAAGCCCAGGCGATCTTCCACGCGCTCGGCACGCTCGACGAACCCGCTCGCGTCGAAGCCGCGCGCAGGGCGCTCGACCGCGGCGAGCCAATTCCACTATCCGCCAGTGGATCCCGAGCGTACCGCGAAAATGTTGGCCGTGGTGCGTAGTCTGTTGAGAAACTATCCGCATTGTTAGGGTAGCGCCGACCGAGCACAATTAGGCGGCAATCAAACCGCGAACGCATTTGGGGAGAACCTTGATGAGGCTAAATCCGCTGCTCTTTTCTGTCGGTCTTACGGCGTCTCTGTGCAGCGTGTGCCAAACGGGTACCGAGGCGGCCCCTCCTTATGACACCACAACGAAAGTCGTAGCGCTTGCCGCCGGGTTCAACGCCGTGCGGTACCGAGACTGCGACGTTAAGGGAAACCCTTGCGATAACCCTCCTGCGGTAGGCGTGATCGGGACCGTCCCGGCCATGCCAGGTACGGCCGTGAGTGACATACAGGCGGCGTTCAACATCGCGCCCGGCTTCTTTCAACAAGAACTATGTATCACGTACCCAGACGCATGATCGTACGGCAACGGGAGGACAGAGATGAGATTGTTCGCAGCATTTCTAACAGTCGGCCTTGCCACGCTTCCGCATTTGGCCAACGCCCAAACGAAAACCTCGATCAACCCCGTTACCGTTTGTACAAGACAAGATGGGACCACGCTCACCGTGGGAATTGTTTCTGGATTCACGCCCGGCCAGTATTTCACGGGCTCCGGCGCCACTGGGTATCAGCCTCCGGTCGCCAAGAGTACTGTGGATGCCAACACCGCTATGGGACAAGATCTGACCAAGGCGCTCAATCTGACATCATTTTTCCAGCAACAACTCTGTGGCCTGGATGGGGTGTTTATCGATATCACGGGCTGCACCAGCTTTGATTATACGAATGATGTGTGCCAGGCAAATCTCACTCCTAAACAAGAGACCGATGCGTCGTGGGGCTTCCGCGAGACCCCAGTATTATTCCCGCCAAAAACCCCGTATCCCCTTGGACATCCCGCCCGATATATCGCCATTTCCGCTGAGCCTTGGAGTGCACAAAATACGCATGCACCGCCATATAGTGCCTATGAGACAATGCTGTTGAACCAACTGCTCGGCTGGCAGAACCCTCAATTCATATCGGCCAGCCCCGATACCCCTGAGATGGCCGTGCTCGCGGCACTCGCGCACGAATTTGGCCACGTATTGTGGTTCGACACGTTTGTTATTAATCCGGGTCAAGACGCTGAGTTTACTCGGTTCTGCGAAAACACTTTTTTTACGGGTGATGCGGCCGGAGGAGGCTCGCGGCAGACCGTAGCTCCCCCGTGGCAGGTTAAGACCAAGGGCCGCATATACAACAGCCAAAATAGATGGGTGCTTTTTGGAGAACTTCCGGATGATAGTCTCAATTCGCATGAACCTGACGATGTACAAACGAAAGAGATCTCCGACGCTATTGGTCAGGGCAGCTTCACATCCGCCGGCCAACTGTTGGATCGAATATACAGGCCTGATGGGCGCTGGGCGAGCTACTTTGCATCGATTTCGCCGGTAGAGGATTTCGTCGAAACCTATAAGTTCCTTGTCCTTATTTACTCTCAACAGCCCCTAAATCATTTATATATCAAAATACCCTGGTGGGGGCCATTTCAATATTTTGAAGATGTTCCTGGAAACGCGTCGAACGGATCAAAATCGGAATTGGCTCGGAAATTGCATTGTTTCGAGAAATTACTTCTATTGACACCCCGAGACGTACTCCGATGACTATCTAGCACCAGTCGAGAATTTGCTACGGATTTCTCTTTACTGCAGCGCCGTGGTATCCAGTATCGCGAAACTGATAGGATAGCGTCTGTTCAGGGGTGCCTGCGGCCACATGGGCGCGCATCGCCGCGACCATCTCTAGGGCGTCAGTGCGTTTTTGATCGACCCGCTGGCCGGGCAGCCTAGCCGCGAAAGCATCAAGCGGTATCGGCAGCAGATCGGGGCTGGCAAGGCGCAGGATCGTGTCCCAGCTACGTTCTTTGTAGAAGAGCGTCTTGGCGATGTCGGTCAGGGTCGCCGCCAGTGACGCCTCGATGAACTCCTTGCTGCACTGCCGCGCCGAGGGTGGCGCGGATGTTGACCATCGCCTCGGTGACGGGCGGGTAGCCGAGTTCTTCGGGGCCGTGCAGTACCGCGACTTCGTCGTCATCTGTCAAAATCCCGTCGCGGAAGGCCTCGTAAATCCGACCGACCCCGATCATGCCGAAGGGATGAAGTTCGGCGGCGCGCAGTGCGCCGATGCTGGCGCTGCCATACACGTGAATGCCCTGCGCCATCGCCCACAGGATCTCCTTGTGCCAGACGGTCGGGGTCACCTCGAAATAGCCGTCCACCACGCCGATGATCGCGGGCTTTTCGAGCGCCGCCCGGTAGAGCTCGCCCTGGCGCACCGGTGGGCGCCAGTCGAGCCGCGGATCGGGCGGGCGGTGCGCGGGTGGGAGCGAAGGCCCGGCAAAAATGACGGCTCTCGGCGAAGTGCCGTTCATCGTGACAATGCCGCGACCCGGTCGGCCCGCAGTCCCGGAACGTAATGCGGGTGCCTGATGTCGCCTTCGAGACCCGGAATCACCACCCTGACGACCGGGATCGCAAAATCCGGGCGGGTCAGATCGACCGCGACGACTTGTCTGATCCCAGCTGACCGCAACCGCTCTAGCTCCCAGCGAAGGTCTTGGCCCAGATCGTCGGCGGCGAAAGTCGGAACCTCCCGCAACGAATGGGGCTCCGTCTCCCGGCACAGTGCATCGAGCAGCGCATCGACAATCTCGGCAGCCGGCGGGTCTTTGTATTCAGACGGCAGCAGATCGTCTCGGATGCCAGTGATGTAGGTTAGGCGCGTCTGCGCCGCCTCGGCCAACGCCCGGATCAGCGCTATCACTCGATCGGGATGGCATCCGGCGCCGTGGAAATGCCGGAGCTGGCCGAGCTCGCCAGCGGATAGGTCGCGGATATCGCAGATGAAGGCGGCGATGCCAATATCCGTCGTCACATCCCACAGCCGCACGGCGATGCCGGCCTTCTCGTATCTGGCCAACAGCAGTCGGCAATCCGGGTCGTCGACGGAAGCGATGTCGAGAGCCCGCTGGGCCTTTGCTCGAATCCCCAACACGTTACACAGCGCGATCGCATCGCGCTCGACCAGTTCGCAGATCGCCGCGCCGATCGCCTCGACCAGATGGTTGCCGGACGCGAGACCGTTCGAACCGGCCAGAAAATAGCCGTCGAGCGGCCGCGTTGCGTCGGTATGGACGAGTTCGGTCGGAACCCAGCACGGTTCCCGCTGCAACAAATCGAACCCCTGCGTCCACGAGATCCCGGCGTCGGCGTCGAATTCTCTGCCGGTCGTGCACAAGCGGAGCGGATCGACCACGGTGCAGTCCGCCGCAAGCTCTCGATATGAGGCGAGACGGCCCTCCGCAACTTCCTCGGCGTGGAAACCTTCGATAGCCTCCATCAGCGCCGAAGCCATCGCTTGAGTGAGATCCAGACCCTTGCCTTGCGAGACCGAAACCGAACGCGAATTGGGGCGCACGGCGACGACGACCGGGATGCCGATATGGTCGAGACCGGTGACGTTGCCGAGCCGCGTAATCCCCATCCGCGACATATAGGGGCGAAACCGGGTCAGCGTTTCCGACGGAGAATTGATACGGTGGGTGCCGTGTCGAAACGCCTTTGGCAAAGGCGTTTCGAAGACCGCTCTGGCAGTGGCTGGCGTCAACCCTTTTTGTCGGTTGGCGTAATGTGGTCGCGTGGCCCGGTGTCTTGTTTAGGCGAGCTGCGCGGCGTGGTTACCTGCGGCGGGTTTTGAGCCGCAGGTTGGGGCTTGCCGGGGAAGGGTTTTGTAAGGTCCCTCAGAGAAAATCCCATCCCACCGCCGCCGGCCATGATTAAGCTCGGATCGGAGTTGAGTTTTATACCGGCGGGTCCATGCCTTTCGAGCAGCTGCAGCAGATGATTGCGCTGCGCGGTGGCGCCGAGCCGCAACTCGGTTTCGCGGCCGCGTTCCGTGAGGAAGATCCTTCCCCCTTCGCTGCGCACCAGCACGTCGCCCGACGCCGTCCGGTTGGATTGATCCAGCGTGTCGGCCCTGACCCCGGCGGAAGACAGCGCACCCAATCCCAGGATCAGTGCGACACGGCTCGGCAGGCGCAACCAGTTGGGTTTGAACATCCGAAGCCCCCCAAGCACAATTTTCTGTGACGGCGTACCGCACAACCATCCTATGGTGCAATTGCGCGCACCGAAACCGAAAACGTTCTGTTTCGAGCAGTTACGTTGATCGAGGCAGGCGGTGCGATGGCCCCGACCCGGGACTGGCCGGACGCCAATCTTCACGGACTCGGCATCGCCCGGCGCGGACGGCTGTGCGGCCGGGGCTCGCCAACATGGACGCGCTGGAAATCCCGCGCATAATGGCGCAACCGGTCGAACTGGTAGCCCGATCTCTGCATGATCGAGGGGATATCCGATGAAAAAGGTCGAGATCACCGATTATGGCGCACCCGAAGCGGTCGCCCGTTGTATCGAAGCGCCCGATATCGGCGCACCGGGCGCGGACGAGATCGTCTTCGATGTGCTCGCCTTTCCGATCAACCCGGCCGATATCTCGTTCTGCCGAGGGAATTATCGCCTGCGGCCGCCACTGCCGGCGACGCCGGGCGCCGAATGCGTCGGCCGGGTCGTTGCGGTCGGCGCTGGGGTCGGCGGCATCCGGCCTGACGATCTGGTCATCCACATGCAGCGCGAGAATTGGGTGCAGCGCCGGCGCATCCCCGCCGCGGACGCAATCCCTCTGCCGCCGGAACTCGATCTGGCGCAGGCGGCGATGCTGCGCATCAACCCCGCGACCGCGTTGCTGCTGCTCGAAGCCGACGTCGCGCTGAAGCCCGGCGACTGGGTGATCCAAGACGTCGCCAATTCCGCGGTCGGCCATCATCTAATTGTCTTGGCCAAGGCGAAAGGCGTGCGCACCGTAAACGTCGTGCGCCGCGACGACGTCGCTGCGGAATTGAAGGCGTTAGGCGGCGATATCGTGTTGGTCGACGGCCCTGATCTGGCCGAGCGCGCGCGTCAAGCCGTCGGCGGCGCCCCGATCCGGCTCGGCATCGATGCCGTATCGGGCGAAGCGTGCAAGCGCATCGGCGAGTGCGTTGCCGAGGGCGGTGTTGTTGTCAGCTATGGCTCGATGAGCGGCGCCGACCCGGTGATGAGCCGCGCTGCTCTGACCAGAGGCGTCCGTCTCACCGCCTTTGCTCTCGGCGACGGCCTCGCCAAACGAACGACCGCGCAAATCCGCGGGCTTTACGCCGATCTCGCCGCCAAATTGCGCGACGGCGTGCTGAAGGCGCCGATCGAAGCCTTCTACCCGATCGACGAAATCAAGCAAGCGCTGGCTCACGCCCAGCGCGGCGGCCGCAACGGCAAGGTGCTGGGATTGCCCAACGGCCCGCTTTGACATCAGCCATTTTCGCCGTAGCCTCTTGCGCGGTAATGCCGAAATAAGTAGCTGGCGTTGAGAGAAATCGTTATGGGTCGGGCTCCAGCGAGCCTGATGCCACCTGCCGAAAAGGAGCCGCCGTCGATGCCCGAGATCACCACCCTCACCGCTGAGTTGCGCGCCAGCGCCGGCAAGGGCGCCGCCCGGGCCACGCGGCGGGCGGGGCGCGTTCCCGGCATCGTCTATGGCGGCGGCCAGGATCCGGCGCCGATCAGCCTGGAGCCGCGCGAGTTGTCCCGCGCGCTTGCCAAGCGCGGCTTTCTCGCAACCCTCGTTGACCTCTCGGTGGATGGCGCCGTGCAGCGCACCTTGCCACGTGAAGTGCAGTACCACCCCGTGACCGACGCACCCTTGCATGTCGATTTTATGCGGGTCGGCGCGACCAGCCGGGTCACCGTGAGCGTACCCGTCGTCTTCATCAATCAGGAGCTGTCGGTCGGCATTCGCCGCGGCGGCATCCTCAACATCGTGCGGCACGGGATCGAGCTGGTCTGCCCGGTCGACAATATTCCCGACCATTTGACCGTCAGCCTCGAGGAACTCGATATCGGCGACAGCGTCCATATCAGCACGGTGACGATACCGGAAGGCTGCCGCCCGACGATCACTGGACGCGACTTCACGATCGCCAGTGTCGCGCCCTCCCAGGCAGTGCGCGAGGAGGCCGCCACCGCAGCCACTGCGCCGCCCGCCGCCGAGCAACCTGCAGCTGCGCCCCCGAGCTAGCGAGCGCGGGATTGCGGCAGCGCCAGTGGCGCGATCATGCGTCTCGTCGTCGGCCTCGGAAACCCGGGCGCCCGTTACGCCCGCAACCGTCACAATATCGGCTTTATGGCGGTTGACACGATCGCCCGCCGGCATGGGATTGTGACCTTTCGCAGCCGCTTCAAGGGCGAGCTCGCCGAGGGGTCGATCGGCGGCGAGCGCCGGCTGTTGCTGAAGCCGCAGACTTTTATGAACGCATCGGGCGAGGCGGTGCTCGCCGCGATGAGCTTTTACAAGATCGCGCCCGAGGACATCGTCGTGATCCACGACGAGATCGATCTGCGCGAGGGTAAGCTGCGGGTCAAACGCGGCGGCGGCAATGCCGGGCATAACGGCTTGCGCTCGATCGACGCACTGATCGGGCCCGATTATTGGCGGGTGCGGATCGGGATTGGGCATCCGGGTGTCAAGGAGCTGGTGCAACCCTACGTGTTACAAAACTTTTTCCCCGAAGAGGTGACCGACTGGGTAGAGCCGCTGATCGATGCGGTGGCCGAGACCATCCCGTTGCTGCTGTCGGGCGCGCCCGACGCCTTTATGAGCGAGGTGGCGCGCCGCTTCGCTCCACCCGAGGCGACGGCGGCCACGGCGCCGCCCCCGTAAATCGATGGGATTCAACTGTGGCATCGTCGGCTTGCCGAATGTCGGCAAGTCCGCCTTGTTCAACGCGTTGACCGCGACCCAGGCGGCAGAGGCGGCGAAGTATCCGTTCTCGACGCGTGAGGCGAATATTGGCCGGGTCGCGGTGCCCGACGAGCGTCTTGCGGTCTGCGCGCGGCTTGCCAAATCCGCCAAGATCATCCCGACCCAGCTGGAGTTCGTCGATATCGCCGGACTGGTCCGCGGCGCCTCGAAGGGGCAGGGGCTGGGCAATCAGTTTCTGGGCCACCTGCGCGACGTCGATGCGATCGCCCATATCCTGCGCTGCTTCGAGGATGACAACGTTGTCCATGTCGAGGGTACGGTTGATCCGATCCGCGATGCCGAGACCGTCGAGACCGAGTTGATGCTGGCCGACCTCGAGAGCCTCGAGCGGCGCGCGATCGCGGCGCAAAAACGCGCGCGCGGCGGCGATCGAGAGGCGCGGGCCCAGCTCGCCATTATCGAGCCGGTACTAGCGGGGCTTCAGGAGGGGGTGCCGGCGCGCCGGGCTGCGCTGACCCAAGAGCAGCAGCTCGAGCTGAAGTCCCTGCAATTGCTGAGCGCCAAGCCGGTGCTCTACATCGCCAATGTCGACGAGACCGCCGCTGTGACCGGCAACGCGGCGAGCCAACGTGTTGCCGAATACGCGGCCGCGCAGGGAGCGGAGGCGGTGGTGATTTCGGCGGCGATCGAGGCCGAGCTGGCGGTGCTGGCGGATGCGGGCGAGCGGCATGAGCTTCTCACGGCGCTCGGCCTCGGCGAGACCGGCCTCGACCAGGTGATCCGCGCCGGCTATGCGCTGCTCGATTTGATCACCTTCCTGACCGCCGGGCCGAAAGAGGCGCGCGCCTGGACAATCCCGCGCCGCACCAGGGCGCCGCAGGCCGCAGGCGTCATTCACAGCGACTTCGAGAAGGGCTTTATCCGCGCCGAAACGATCTCCTACGAGGATTTCGTCGCCCATGGCGGCGAGCAGGGCGCCAAGGACGCCGGCCGCATGCGCCTCGAAGGCGCCGATTATGTGGTCCGTGACGGCGATGTCATGCACTTTCGGTTTAATGTGTGACGGTTACCGGCAGCTCGTGAAGTTCCGGTCGACTGCCAAGCCTGCTCAGCGGAAATGCCGTGCAGGAGATCGAGGATGGGCAAGGGGCGGCTCGAAGCCTTCACCGACGGCGTGATCGCCGTTGTCATCACGATCATGGTGCTCGACATGAAAGTGCCGGCCGGCTCCGACTTCGCCGCCCTGCGGGCTAGCCTTCCGATATTTCTGGTTTATGCGCTGAGCTATACCAACGTCGGGATCTTCTGGAACAACCATCACCACATGCTGCACGCCACCGAGCGCGTCGACGGCAAGGTGCTGTGGGCGAACCTGTTCTTGTTGTTCTGGATATCGCTTATGCCCTTTGTGATCCGCTGGATGGACGAAGCCGATTTCACCGCCCTGCCAACCGCCGCCTACGGCGTGGTGCTCATTCTGGCCGCGATCGGTTATCTGCTGCTGGAAAGGGCAATTATCGCCCGCAATGGCAGAAGCTCGAAGCTGGCCGCGGCGGTGGGCAGCGATTTGAAAGCCAAGTTGTCGTTGTTGATCTACGCTGTCGCGATCGCGCTGGCCTTTGTCCGGCCCTGGATTGCCATCGCGTTATATGTTGTGGTCGCGCTGATGTGGTTTGTGCCTGACCGACGCATTGAATCAGTCATTTAAAGCGCAGGTACGAAAAGTCGGCATTTGGCGGCGCAGCAACCGCCCTAGGTTGGCAGGTCCGGCCGCAGCTCGCCGTAAAGTGCGAGATACTGGCGGGCGGAGGCAGCCCAGCTGAAGTCGCGGGTCATCGCCCGTCTGATCATCTGCCGCCAAATCGCGCGCTGCCGAAACAGCACGGCGGCCCTCTGGATCGCCGAGCCCAGCGCCTGCGGGCTCTCCTCGTCGAAGGTGAAGCCGGTCGCGGTTCCGTCCGCCAGGCTCAATGCGTCGGCGCCGACGACCGTATCGGCCAACCCGCCCACCCGGCGAACCAATGGCAGGGTCCCGTACCGCAGCGCGTAAAGCTGGGTCAGGCCGCCGGGCTCGAAACGAGAGGGCATGACCAAGACGTCGGCGCCGCCGATGATCAGATGCGACAGCGCCTCGTCATAGCCGAGCTCGACCCCGACCGATCCTTGATGGCTTTGTGCCATCGCGGCAAAGCCCCGTTCGAGGTCAGCGTCGCCGGATCCGAGAAGAGCAAGCTGGGCGCCGCCTGCCACCAGATCCGGGGCGACGAGTAGCAGGTCGAGGCCCTTTTGCGGTGTCAAGCGGCTTACCGCCCCAAACAGCGGTATATCCGCTCGCGGTTCGAGCCCGAGGCGGCCCTGCAACGCCGCTTTGGCCGCCTGCTTTCCCGCCGCCGCGTCTTTGAGACTGTAGCTCTGCGGCAGGCTGGCATCATTCTGTGGATCCCAAATCCTGTAATCGACCCCGTTCAAGATCCCGGTCAGCACCGCCGCACGGCTGCCTAGCAGTCCATCGAACCCCCAGCCAAACGCCGGCGTCTGGATCTCGCGTGCATAGGTCGGGCTGACCGTGGTCAGGCGGTCGGCGTAGAACAGCCCCGCCTTGATGAACGACACCTGCCCGTAAAACTCGACCCCGTTGACCGAGAAGAAACCGGGCGGCAACGCCAGCTCCGGGAAAATCCCGGGCGCGAACAGCCCGCGATAGGCGATGTTGTGGATCGTAAACACGACAGGCGTGGGGCGCTCCGGCGGCGGGAGCGCCGCGAGATAGGCGGGCGCGAGCCCGGCGTGCCAGTCGTGGCAATGCAGGATGTCGGGCCGCCAGCCGCTGTCGGCCCCGCGCGCCAACGCCGCCGCTACCCAGCAGAACAGCCCGAAGCGGCGATGGTTGTCGGGCCAATCGCTGCCATCCGGCCCCGCGTAGGGATTGCCGGGCCGGTCGTAGAACGGCGGATGGTCGACGAGATAGGCCATCCGCTCGGTCCCGGGCAGGCGGGCGAGCGCTAGCCGCACCCGCTCCGGCGCGAACGGTGTCAGCATTCGGGCGGCATCGGCAATGTCCGGAAAAGCATCGAGAAAACCGGAAAACCCGGGCAGCAGCAGGCGCACATCCGCGCCCAACCCGATCAGCGCCGGGGGGAGCCCCGCGGCCACGTCGCCGAGCCCTCCCGACTTGACCCAGGGATAAAGCTCGGCACAGACATGAAGGATGCGCATCGTTGTCCGAGGGGCCGGTCGCAGAACAACACGGTCGCGATCGGCCGCGGCTTAACCGACGGCAATTATCGGACGGCGCTCAACAGCAGGCGCCAGCTCGGCCACGATGGGCGCGACCCGCTCGCTCAACACCCGGCTCGCCGGCAGCTCGACGACCATTCTCGTGCCTCGCCCTCTCTCGCTGGCGATCCGCAGCGAGCCGCCATGCAATTCGGTCAGCCGTTGCGCCAGAGGCAACCCGAGACCGGTTCCCTCGCGGCGGCGGGCGGTGCCGGCATCCACCTGACCAAACGGCTCGAGCGCGATCCCGATCTCGGCCGGCGTCATGCCCAATCCGGTATCGCGCACCTCGAATTCGACGCCCCCGCCGGCTGTGCGGCGCACGGCGAGGACGACGGCGCCGCCGGGCTCGGTAAATTTTAGCGCGTTGCCGAGCAAGTTCAGCAGGATCTGCTTGAGCCGCGTCGAGTTCGGCGACGAGCAGCGGCATCGCGGCCTCGATCTCGATCGAGAGGTTCAGCATGCCGGCGGCCGCGCGCTCTCTGACCAGGGCGATGCAGGCCTCGGCGACCGCGCGGACTTCGAGCCCCTCGTCTTCGACGAGATCGAGCTTGCCGGCATCGATCTTTGCCAGGTCGAGAATCTCGTTGATGACGTCGAGCAAATGCACCCCACCCTCGCGAATATAACCGACATATTCCTGCTGGCGAGGATCCAGCGGCCCGGCCGTACCCCGCTCCAGCATCTCGGAAAAACCGAGAATCGCGTTGAGCGGAGTGCGCAGCTCGTGGCTCATATTGGCGAGAAACTGCGATTTGGCCAAGCTTGCCGCCTCCGCTTCGGCCTTGGCCTGCTGCAGACTGCGTTCTGCCCGCACCTGCTCGCTGATGTCGCGCGCGGTTCCGCGATAGCCGGAGAATTGTCCCGATGAATTGAAGATCGGCTTGCCGCTGACCGACACGATATGCTCCGGCTGCGCCCCGACCTTCCTCCTATAGACGAATTCGCGAAACGCCTCGTGACGTTCCAACGCGGCAAGGTGATCGCGCCATTTCTGCGGCTCGCTCGCGCCGTCCGCGGCAAGCTCAAAACGGGCGCGGCCGAGGCGGCTGCTCGGGTCCTGGCCGAAGTCTCGGATGTGCTCGGATTGATAGGTAAAGCGGTGGTCCCGATCGGTTTCCCAATACCAGTCCGACCCGGTCTCGGCGAAGTCGCGCAAGCGGGCTTCGCTGTCGCGCCGCGCCGCCTCCGCCCTCTCAAATGCCTCAGATCGACAGCGCAAGGATGCGGAAGCACCGGTCATGACCCGGATTACGTCGTCGATTTCAATGACACCTGACGAGGATTGCGGCGGCGCCGTGCCGTCGGCCAGCGCCTTGGCCGCTCGCAGAAGCGATCGCGTCGATGCGATCAGCCGGCCCGCCGCCGCCAGCGCCACCACGCCGCCCAGCACCCGCAGGCCGACCCCGGCCAACGCAACTTCGGCAGTTGCACCGAGCTCATGCCAGCGCGCGGCAAGCCGCACAAGGACCAGCAGACCTAGGCCGATGGTGGGCAAGACCGGCGCCGCGATCATGATTACCAGCAGCGTCCGCAGTGAACGGCATGATCTGACCGCTATGAACATTGCCGGGCCGCCTTCCGCCCAGCATCGAACACCGCATTGGTTTATTTTCGATTAGCGCCCTCGGTGGCCACAATCAGCGGCAATATCAGTGGCGCACCGGTGGTATGGCGAACTGATCCGACCCCGACGGCGCAGCTGAAGGCTCAGTTCCTGGTTTTATCGACGAGGCGGTTTTCGGCGATCCAGGGCATCATCGCGCGCAATTTTTCGCCGACCTTCTCGATTTCGTGCTCGGCTGCGCGCCGTCGCAATGCCTTGAAGCTCGGTTGGCCGGCGGTGTTTTCAAGCACCCATTCACGGGCGAAGCGGCCGGATTGGATGTCGGCGAGGATTTTCTTCATCTCCGCGCGCACGTGGTCGTCGATGACCCGCGGCCCGCGCGAGTAGTCGCCATACTCGGCGGTGTTCGAAACCGAGTAGCGCATATTGGCGATGCCGCCCTCATAGATCAGATCGACGATCAGCTTGACCTCGTGGCAGCACTCGAAATAGGCCATCTCAGGCGCGTAGCCGGCCTCGACCAAGGTCTCATAACCGGCGAGGATCAGCGAGGTCAGCCCGCCGCACAGCACAGACTGCTCGCCGAACAGGTCGGTCTCGCATTCCTCGCGAAACGTTGTCTCGATGACGCCGGCGCGACCGCCGCCAATGGCACAGCCGTAGGACAGAGCGATTTCGACCGCGTTGCCCGAAGGGTTCTGCTCGACCGCGAGCAAACAGGGGACCCCGGCCCCACGCAGGTATTCCGAACGCACCGTATGGCCCGGCCCTTTGGGCGCGATCATGAATACGTCCATGTCGGGGCGCGGCTCGATCAAGCGGAAATGGATGCTGAGCCCATGCGCGACGGCGAGTGCGGTGCCTTCGCGCATATTGGAACGCAATTCGCCGTTGTAGAGCGCCGCCTGCAATTCGTCCGGCGCCAATACCATGACGATATCCGCCCATTTCGCGGCCTCGGAATTGGTCATGACCCTGAAGCCGGCGTTCTCGGCCTTCTGCGCCGAAGGCGAGCCGGGCCGCAAGGCGACAACGACGTCCTTGACCCCGCTGTCGCGCAGATTGTTGGCGTGCGCGTGGCCCTGGCTGCCATAGCCGATGACCGCGACCTTCTTCGATTTGACCAGGTTCACATCCGCATCGCGGTCGTAATACACGCGCATTTTCTATCTCCTCTGGCTCACAGCCCCGCGGCCCCGCGGGCGATCGCGACGGCGCCGGTCCGCGATATCTCGACCAGCCCCAGCGGCTCCATCAGGGTAATGAAGGCGTTCAGCTTTTCGGCCGAGCCGGTCATCTCGAAGACAAAGCTGTCGGTTGTCGAATCGACGACACGGGCGCGAAAGATGTCGGCGAGGCGTAGCGACTCGATCCGCGACTCGCCTTTGCCCGCGACCTTGATCAGCGCCATCTCGCGCTCGACGAAAGGTCCTTCATCGGTCAGGTCGTGGACCTTGTGCACCGGCACCAGCCGCGACAATTGCGCCTTGATCTGCTCGATGATCATCCGCGTCCCCAGCGTTACGATGGTGATCCGCGACAGGTTGTTGCGGCGATCGACCTCGGCGACTGTCAGGCTTTCGATATTGTAGCCGCGCCCGGAAAACAGCCCGACGACGCGGGCGAGGATGCCCGGTTCGTTGTCGACGAGCACGGCAATCGTATGGCGTTCGATTTCGGCCACGGCGGCGTGCTCAGACGAGCACCATCCCCTCTTCCGAGACCGGCTTCGCGGCCTCGTCCTTCGGGCCGAGCAGCATCTCGTTATGTGCGGCGCCTGACGGGATCATCGGGAAGCAGTTTTCCGCCTGGTCCACCGCAATATCGAGGATCACCGCACTCGGCGCTCTTAGCATCCAGGCGATCGCGTCATCGAGCTCGGCGGGATCCTCGACCCGCCGTCCGACCGCGCCAAAGGCCTCCGCCAGTTTGACGAAATCGGGGAGCGCTGCCGTATAGCTCTCCGAATAGCGGCCGCCATGCAGCAATTCCTGCCACTGCCGCACCATGCCCATATATTGATTGTTGAGAATGAATATTTTGACCGGCAGCCGGTATTGGGCGGCGGTCGACATCTCCTGGATGTTCATTAGGATCGACGCTTCGCCGGCAATGTCGATGACCAGCGCGTCCGAATGCGCGATCTGGACGCCGATCGCCGCCGGCAGGCCGTACCCCATTGTGCCGAGCCCGCCTGAAGTCATCCAGTGGTAAGGCTCTTCGAACTTGAAGAATTGGGCCGCCCACATCTGATGCTGGCCGACCTCAGTGGTGATGTAGACGTCGCGGTCGCGGGTCTGCGCATAAAGCCGTTCGAGCGCGTATTGCGGCTTGATCAGGTCGCGTCGGCTCTTGTCGTAGCGCAGGCAGTCGCGGCTGCGCCAACCCTCGATTGTCCGCCACCATCGGGCGCGCTCGGCCCCGGCATCACGGCCGGGCGCGGCATGCCAGGCCGCGAGCAAGGCCGACATTGCCTGCCCGGCATCGCCAATGATCGGCAGATCGACGCGCACGTTCTTGTTGATCGAGGACGGGTCGATGTCGATGTGGATCTTTTTCGACCCCGGCGAGAAGGCGTTGAGCCGCCCGGTCACCCGGTCGTCGAAGCGCGAACCGACCGCGACCATCAGATCGCAATCGTGCATCGCCAAATTCGCTTCATAGGTGCCGTGCATGCCGACCATGCCCAGAAAATGCGGATCGGCGGCCGGGAACGCGCCGAGCCCCATCAAGGTCAGGGTGCAGGGCGCGTCGGTCAGCCGCACCAACTCGGTAAAGCGGGCACAGGCCTCGGGTCCGGAATTGACCAGCCCGCCGCCGCCGTAAAACAGCGGCCGCTTGGCCGCGGCAATCATCTCGACCGCTTGCGCGATCCGCGCCGGATCGGGCGTCAGCTGCGGGCGGTAGCTTTTGTGGCGCGCGTCCTCCGGCCCGCTGTAAGGGCCCAGCGCAAAAAGAACGTCCTTGGGTAGATCCACGACCACCGGCCCCGGACGCCCGCTTTTGGCGACGTAGAAGGCTTCGTGCAGCACCCGCGCTAGTTCGCGCACATCCTTGACGAGATAATTGTGTTTGGTGCAGGGCCGGGTGATGCCGGTCGTGTCGGCCTCCTGAAAGGCGTCGTTGCCGATCAGGTGGGTCGGCACCTGGCCGGTCAAACACACGACGGGCACCGAATCCATCAGAGCGTCGGTCAGGCCGGTGACCGCGTTCGTGGCGCCGGGGCCGCTCGTCACCAGCACGACGCCGACCCGTCCGGTCGAGCGCGCATAGCCCTCCGCGGCATGGACAGCACCACCCTCCTGCCGCACCAGGATGTGGCGCAGCGCGTTCTGCTTGTAGAGCGCGTCGTAGATCGGCAGGACCGCGCCGCCCGGATAGCCGAAAACGACATCGACGCCCTGGTCGACGAGCGCCTTGATGACGATCTCTGCTCCGCTAATCGGCTCGGCCGACATGATCGGCTCCCTCTTAAACAAACAACCCGCATCAGGGTGGGCCGCCAAGGCGCGATCGCCCTTAGGCGGAGCAGGCAACCTAGTCATCTATTCCCGGCCGGTCAACAGAAACTATCAATAAACTGGCGTGAGCGGTGCAACAAACTTTGCGAAAATTGCTCATCAAGGATCAGATCCGGCGCGATCTGATGGCGGAACCAAGTCATCTGTCGCTTCGCATAGCGCCGCGTCGCGCGCTGCGCGGCAGCGACCGCTTCCGCGAGCGAGATCTCGCCGCGCAAATGGCGTATCAGATCGGGCAGCCCGACGGCCTTCATCGCCGGCAGACCGGGATCGAGGCCGCGACCCGCAAGCGCCGCGGCCTCGGCGAGCGCACCTCTCTCGATCATTGCGGCAAAGCGCGCGCCGCAGGCGGCGTAGAGCCGGTCGCGCGGCGGCATCAGCAGAACCGTTTTAAAGCGGTAGGCCGCCTGCGCATGGCGCCGGCAGCGCCACGCGCCGATCGGGATCCCGGTGGCGCGCACCACCTCATAGGCGCGCACCAGGCGTTGGCTATCTGCGGCGTTAAGCCGGCGGGCGGAATCGGCATCGAGCCTCGCCAGTTGCTCGCGAAACGCCGCCCCGCCCAGCGCGCGGTGGAGCGCTAGCGCCTTCTGCCGGACCGCTTGGGGTATGTCGGGAACGGGCGCTAACCCAAGCACCAGCGCGCGGAGGTAAAGGCCGGTTCCGCCGACAACGATCGGCAATCGGCCGGCCGTCGTCGCCCGCTCCATCTCGGCCAGGGCCAGCGCACGCCAGCTGCCGACGGAGCCCCGTTCTGCGGCATCGAGAAAGCCGTAGAGCCGATGCGGTGCGCGGGCGCAATTCGCCGCGTCGGGCCGTGCGGTCAAAATCTTCAAGTCTCGATAGCACTGGAGGCTGTCGGCGTTGATGACGGTCCCGGCAAACGCCTGTGCCAGCTCTAGTGCCAGCACGGATTTGCCGCTTGCCGTCGGACCGGCGATGACGATGGCGGCTGGCACGAGCGCCGAATTGGCCGCAAGCCGCTTGTCGCCCGGCCGCCTCTCGGCGTAGGACGACCACGCATGCGCATCGCCCTCACCTTGATCGCCGGCGCTAGCGATTGCGGCCTTTCCGGCCTCGCCGCTTCGGTCGCCGCGGCGCTGGCGATCGAGGCCGAACCGGTCTGGCTCGCGCCGGACGAAGCCTGCGATTTCATTATCGATGCCTCGGACTCGGCGGCGATCGCCCGCGCCGCGCGCGGCGTTGTTCGCAGCACCCCGGTCGATATCCTGGTTCAACCGGTCGCCGGGCGGCGCAAGCGGCTGCTCGTTGCCGACCTCGAATCGACGGTTATCGAAAACGAGATGCTCGACGAACTGGGCGTGATCCTCGGCGTCGGCCCGCAGGTTGCTGAAATCACCCGCCGGGCGATGAATGGGGAGATCGACTTTGTCGCCGCACTCGATGCCCGCGTCGCGCTGTTGAGCGGGATCGATGCGCGCATTCTCGACGCGGCGGCCGACCAAATCCGCCTCACGCCAGGAGCTCGCACCCTGGTCGCGACGATGCGGCGCGACGGCGCGATTACTGCACTCGTCACCGGCGGGTTCACAGTCTTCGCCGACCGGGTCGGGGCTGAACTCGGCTTCGACTCCATCGTCGCCAATCGGCTGGAGGTCGCCGGCGGCCGGGTTACCGGCAAGGTGCTGCCGCCGATAGTAACCGGCGAGACCAAACGGGAGACATTGCTGGCGATCGCCGTCGAGCGCGGCATCCCGCTCGCACAGACCATTGCCGTCGGCGACGGCGCCAACGACATCCCGATGTTGACCACCGCCGGTATCGGTATCGCCTTTCGCGCCAAACCCGCGGTCGCTGCCGCCGCGCGCTGGCGTCTCGACTATGCCGATCTGACCGGTCTCCTCTATGCCCAAGGATATCGGAAGGCGGAATTCGCAGCCTGAGCCGCCATTCCTCTCAACTCTGGTCGAGACGCAGCGCGACAAAGTGTAGATCGCCCTGCCGCTCGACGAGCAACAGGATCGATTTGCGCCCGGATTTTTTCGCCTCGTCGATCTTGCTGCTGAGGTCCTGCGGGTTTTTCACTTCCTCCTGCGCGGCCTCCATGATCAGGTCGCCGGGGTGCACCCCTCTGTCCGCGGCCGAACTGTCCTTAGCAACATCGACGACGACGACACCTTTGGCATCGTCGCCCAGAGAAAACTTGTCCTTGAGGTCGGGGGTGATCCCGGAGAGGGTCAAGCCCAGCGTCTTGACGACGCCGGTCTCGGTCCTGGCTGTTTTCTTGGGCGCATCCTGCGCGTTGGCCACCTGCTGATCGCTCTCATTAAGCTTGGCGATCTTGACCTGAACCGTGGTTTCGGCGCGCTTTCGCCACAGGACGACGGCAACCGCCTTGTTTACGGGCGTCTCGGCGACGAGCCGCGGTAGCTGCCGCATGTCGTCGACGTCCTTGCCGTCGAACTTCAAGATCACATCGCCCGGCTGGATTCCGGCGGCCTGCGCCGGTCCCTTGTCGCTGAGGCTCGCGACCAGCGCGCCGCGCGCCTTGACGAGCCCGAGGCTTTCGGCGATCTCGTCGGTCACCGCCTGGATGCGAACGCCGAGCCAGCCGCGATGCACGGTATGGTCGGCCTCTCCCTTGAGCTCGGCGACGACGAGCTTAGCCAGCGCCGAAGGGATGGCGAACCCGATCCCGATCGAGCCGCCGGAGGGCGAATAAATCGCCGTGTTGATGCCGATGACCCGGCCGTCCATGTCGAACATCGGGCCGCCGGAGTTGCCACGATTGATTGGCGCATCGGTTTGCAGAAAATCGTCATACGGGCCGGAATTGATATCGCGCTGGCGCGCCGACAGTATGCCTGCGGTGACGCTGCCGCCGAGCCCGAACGGATTGCCGATTGCCAGCACCCAGTCGCCGACCCGCGCGGCGTCGCTGTCGCCCCAGACCGTCGCCGGCAGCGGCTTGTCGGTTTTGACCTTCAGCAGGGCGATGTCGGTTTTGGTGTCGCGGCCGACGACCGTTGCCTTCAAATTGGTGTTGTCGTGCAAGATGACGGTGATCTGATCGGCATCGGCGATGACATGGTTGTTGGTGACGATGTAGCCCGCCGGATCGATGACGAAGCCGGAGCCGAGCGAGGTCGCCTTGCGCGGTCCGAGGTCGGGATGCTCGCCCTTGGGAACCCCGTGATCGAGGAAGTCGTGAAAGAACTTTTCGAACGGCGAGCCCGGTGGAAACTGCGGCATGTCGGGCATGTCCTGATCGCCCCCGCCGGCGGTTTTCAACGTCTGCGTCGTCGAGATGTTGACCACCGAGGGCAACAGCCTGGCGGCCAGATCGGCGAAGCCGTCGGGCGCCGGGTGAGCCATGGCCGGCGTGGTCGTAACAGCTGCCGGAGCGGCAAACAGGAAGGCAGCGGCCGCGGCAACGACAGCGCGGCGCATCAAGGTCGAGCAGCGGCACGGCACCAGGACCAACTCCTCGTGACAAAGCCCCGATCACGCATTTCGAACGATCGCTCGGGGCGGGGTTCCTGCTTTGAACTCGGTCGTAAGCTTACGGGAGAAGCGCCCCGCAAGCCAGATGCTTTATCGGCGTGCGACCGGGTGACCCGTTCGCATGTCGGCGTAAAGATGGGACCGGTTTTGAGCACCTCGCGGGGCGGCTCGCCGCCGCGGCCAACGTAGCTACGCCTGGCTACGCGTGGGCCTGATCGGCGGCCGTGATGTGGCTGCGGAAGGTCAGCGGGTCGGCGATCTGCCGCATCGGCTCGAGACTGCCGCCGGTGCCGCGGACAATGATCGTGCCATAGCCGAGAATACGACCGAGGATCGTCTGGTTGACGTCGACACTCTCGACCTTGGAAATGTTCATCTCGAGAGTATGGCGCGACAGCAGCCCGGTCTTGTAGATGACCCGATGATCGGTGATCGCGAGTTCGGTCGTCGCGCGGCGAACGAACGCACCTAGTCCGGCCGACAGCGCGAACAGGGCGAATATCGCCGCTCCGATCCACAGGGCGAGGCTGAAATATTGCCTCTGATCGCTCGCGACAGATAGCGCCGATCCGGCAAGAATGAGGCAAACGATCAGCGCCATGATCGCCCGCAGATAGATCAGCCAATGCAGCTGGGTCTCATAAACAACCGTTTCGCCCGGCTGCAGTACCCGTCTGACATACCTCATCGCGGCAGGCATCCTCGTCGGCCGGCGGGTCGCCCATGAATACTCGCTTCCCGGCGCCCATCCTCCGTTGGGACTTATATCATATTGCGACGTGCAACTTGTGCGGTGTTCGCTGGGATGGCCGTCAGGTTGCAGTGGCGCGGTTCAGCGCAGCGCGATAGGCCCGCACCGCATCGGCAAAGCCCATGACCAGCGCGTCGGCGGTCAGCTCGTGCCCGATCGAGGCCTCAGCCACCGCCGGCAACGCGGCAGCCAAAGGCGGCAGATTGTCGAGGTTGAGGTCGTGGCCGATATTGACCACCAAGCCCAGCGCCGCAGCGCGCCCCGCGGTCACGGCGCAGGCACGCAATAGCGCGTCCGGGTTCCCCGCGCGAAACGCCGCGGCATAGCCGCCGGTGTAGATCTCGATGCCGTCGGCGCCGGTGTTATGGACCGGGACAACGGCGGCCGGGTCGGGATCGAGAAACAGGATCACGCGGATGCCGAGCGGCTTCAGCTCGGCGAGCGCCAGATCGACGAGGCGGTGCTGCGCCGCGTCCAGCTTCCAGCCTTCCTCCGAGGTCAGGGCGTCGGGCGGGTCCGGCACCAGCGTGCATTGCTCGGGCCTGATCTCGGCGACGAGATCGAGAAGTCGCCGATCGGGGTAGCCTTCGATGTTGAGCTCGAAACCCGGCCGCCACGGCCGCATCAGCTCGGCGATCGCGAAGACGTCGTCGCGGCGAATATGGCGCTCGTCCGGGCGCGGATGCATGGTCAGCCCGTCGGCGCCGGCATCATGCGCGATCCGGCCAAAGCGCACCACATCCGGCACCCCGGTTCGGCGCGAGTTGCGCAGCAGCGCGATCTTGTTGAGGTTGACGCTGAGCCGAGGCATATCCCCGACTTTACATCGACCTAGCCGCTACCGGAACATGCGCCCTTCGGGAGGGAGGCCTAGCAGGATCTGGCCGACGGTTTCGAAGTGGACCGGGCGGCCCTGGCCCTGCTGGCTGCCGGCATGCATGTCGCGGAGCCGGCGCTCGAACGGGTTCTCGTTGAAGATCGCGGTGGCCCCGGCCGCGCTGTAGACCGCGGCGACGACGTCGCGCGATTGCTGGATCGCCCAGGTCGAGGCAAGGCGCAGCCTGGCGTGCTGCTCGGGCAGGAAGTCGCCGGTGCGCTCGGTCGCGTCCCACATTTCGCGCAACGTCGCGTGGATAAACGCTCGACAGGAGCGCAGCCGAGCCTCGCATTGCGCAACCTGCGCCTGGATTACGTTGTTCTGCCGCAACGGGTTGCGGGCGCCGCGCGGGATTTTGTCGCGAGCCAGAACGATGAACGCCTCGAGCGCGCCGCGGGCAATGCCCAGAGACACATTCGAAAACCCCATGGCATAGACCATGCCGCTGGTGAATTTGTAGAGCAGGCCGGGCTCGCGCCGCTCGGCCTGGTTGTCGCGCGAAGCGGTGTATTTCTGAGGCACGAAGAGATCTTCTACCGCGTAGCTGTCGCTGCCGGTGCCCCTGAGGCCGATGACCTGCCAGTTGTCGATGATATTGGCGCGGGTCTTGGGAAACAGCACGGTGCGCACGAACGGGCGGCCGTTCGGGTTCATGCGCGGGGCGCCGTCGGGCTCGAAGATCGGCACGTGCGCGCCGAGCCAGGTGGCATGGCGACTGCCGGTGGCGAACCCCCAGCGCCCGGTGACGCGAAAGCCGCCTTCGACCGCAACGCCCCGCCCGGCGCCGGGTAATTCCGGTCCCCAGGCGAGGATGCCGCGCGGCGGCCCGAAGACCTCGCGCGCGACCGCCGGGTCGAGATAGGGCGCGGTCATCGAGCACCCCGAATTCTGGCCCAAGGACCAGGCAGTGCTGGGTTCAGCCCTGCCGATTTCTTCGAGCACCTGGACATAGGTCAGTGGATGAAGCTCGGCGCCGCCCAAGGAGCGCGGCAACAGCAGACGGAAAAAGCCACCCTCGACCAGCGCCTCGACCACTCGTTCGGGCAGCTGGCGGCGCTCCTCGATCTCGTCCGCGGCGTCTTCGAGCAATGGCGCGAGGGCCCGCGCGCGCTCCACATAATCGATGTCGCGCGTCTCGGCGGGTGCCAAATCCAACTCGACTGTCGCCATTTTTTTCTCCCGTTGCCGGTAGCGTTTCGCCGCCGCCGGCTGTTGCCGTGCGCCAAGGATACATCGCGGCGGCGTTTTGCAGAGAGGATTTCGACAGAAGGCGCGAGGTCGCGAAGTCCGACAACGGGCTGCGTCGGCAGTGACGCCAGCGTGCCACTCCGCTCGCGCAGGGGTGCGGCATCAGGCTGGTAAACCGAACGCCGTGCCGAAATGGCGTTCGCTCGGAGAGCCCGGTTCTAGCGTAAATCTGTCAGAGCGACCGCCAGTCACATTGCGGGCGTGGAGGTGCGATCCGCTCAGCTACGTTCGTAAGCAACTATAGATTAGTCCGAAACACTATCGCCTGCCCGGTGCGTAGCACGATCGGGAACTCCGGCTTATCAGCGAAGAACTCATCCACTGCTCGCCGTGCGCCGGGACAAGACGGAAATCCATAATCGTCGAAGAGAATAACGCCTCCGTGCGTCGTGCGGGGGTAAACGAACGCACAGCAGTCTGCTACCGACCGATAAATGTCGACGTCAATATGCGAGAAACCGAGTCGCAGATTTTCGAGGCCGCAAAACGTGTATGGTATCAGCCCCCTGTGGCAAATTACCCGTTGTCCTCCTCCCACAAACGCGGAAACGGTCTCCACACTCGTATCAGCAAAGTCATCTTCTCTGTGCAGATCTTGCTGGAGATCCGTTCTGGGCATTCCGCCAAATGTGTCAAATAAATTAAGCCGTCGTTGACGGCTCGACCCGTCAAGGACCCGCCAAAGGAGACGAGCCGTTCCGCCGCGGTAGACACCAGCCTCTAAAAAGTCCCCATCGACACTCAGCGCTTGTTGAGCCAGGCTGTAGAGGATCCAAGCTTGCTCCGCGTTGAGCAACGTTTGTCCGGAGATCTCGTCATAGAGGGTACGAAATTCCGGCAATCCGCCCCACGGGCGGTAGGTCGGTGAATAAAGGTTGGCCTCGGGCACCCCGTTCAATGCCGCCCTCCAGCGGAACAGGAAACCGGGAAGGAAATTGTCACGTGCGACAGCTTTCAGTTTTTCGGAAGTGTAAGACATTGCCTTAACTGTCCTGAAACCACAAAACGGTTTCGATCGTATCTCGACAATGGTAAAGGATTTCCTCCCGAGGTCGCGATTTGGCTGCGCGACAAGACTCTTGCCAAGATTGCGCGGCGCGACGATTGCGCACTACTCACGGCGGAATAGCCGGTGACATCGCAACGGTGATTTGGTCAGCCCGGAGCGGCGAGCGGACGCCACCAGCGCCGGGTCAGCAACAGGGCGAGAATGCCCTCGCCGGCGGTCGCCGCGGTCGCCCATGGCGCCCCGATCAGGCCGGCGAGCACGCCGATCAGGATAAAGCCGAACATGCCGATCCCGATGCATACCGACAGCACGCCGTAGATGCGGCTGCGCATCTCGGGCGGAGCCGACAGATAGACGAGAGTCGCCTGCATGATGCTGAAGCAGGCATTGGCCAGGCCGGTCAGCAGCAGCACGCTGCCAACCGCGGCCGCAGACGGCACCAGGGCAAAGACCGGGACCAGCAACAGATAGGCCACGACGCCGCCGAGATAGATGCGGGAGAACAGCGGCGGCCTGGCCAACAGCGCGATCGCGATCGCGCCGCAAAAGGCGCCTACCCCACCCATGCTGGCGAGCACGCCGATGCCGACGGCGCCGAGCCGCAGATTGTCGTGGCCGATCACCGGGACCATGCTGGAAGCCGGCCAGGCGAACATGTTGTAGATCACGGTGATCGTCAGGACGGCGATCAGCCGGCGGTCGCGCCGCACCAGCAGCAGACCCTCGATCATCCGTGCAAGCACGCTTTGTGCGCCGATCGGCCCGGCCATGTTCCGGTGGCGGACGCGCAATGCCGCCGCGACCGCGACCAGATAGCACAGGACGCTGACGGTAAAAGCGCCACCAATGCCGAATGTCGCCAGCAGAACGCCGCCGACGGTCGGGCCGAAGATCTGGCTCGCGTTGTTGGAGCCAACATCGATCGACATCGCCGCACTCATCCGCTCGGGCCCGACGACCTCGCCGATCATCGTGCGCCGCACCGGGTTGTCGGTGGTCCAGGCGATGCCGTTCAGAAAACTTCCGATCGCGAGCTGCCAGACAGCGAGCTCGCCTGCAAAGGCAAGCAACGCCAGGGTCAGCGAGGTCAACCCCAGCGACACGACGACCAGGATCAGCGAAGTGCGCCGTTCGATCCGTTCCGCTACGGCGCCAATTACCGCGCCGAACAGCGCCATCGGCAGCATCCGCAGCATGGTCAGCGCGGCCACGACAAAGGGCGAGCCGGTGCGTTGGTAAGCGAACACCGCGACCGCCAGCATTTCGAGCCAGCGCACCGCAAAGACCACCAGGCCGACCAGCCACAGCCGCCAGAAATCGGGCTCGCCGATCAGCCAGGCGCGGGGGGCCGGGCGCGCGATCGCTGAACTCGCCGCATACCCTCCCGCCGGGGCGCCGGACAGAACCCGCCGCGCCCGCGGCCACCGCACCGTACCCATCTCGCCCTCCGACCCGTTTCCCACCCCTGGCCGCTTGCGAGCGGCGAACACGCCGCAGCAAGCCGACTTCGGCCGGTTCATTGCACCGACAGTCGCTTTGCGTCAGGCTTAGCAGAGAATCGACGTCTGGGCGATTTTTAGGCAAAATTTCCGAACGCCGGACGCTCACGCTTGAGCCCGAGTGAGCGATCCGGCGCGGCCCGGCGTTTGCACGCAGTGTCGCGATCCGAGGCGGGGAGGCTGCTTATCTCGATCGAAATCGAATTGAAGCTCGCCGCCGCGGCCGCCGACCTAGCGGCGCTAACCCGCGCGCTGGTGGCGATGGCGCCCGGCGCGGTCACGGTTCGGCGCACCCTCGTCGCCACCTATTTCGACACGCCCGACCTCGCCTTGAAGCAGGCGGGATCGATCCTGCGCGTCCGCAATGAGGAAGGTCGCTTTGTCCAGACCTTCAAGACGGGCGATTTCGACGGGGCTAATCTGCTGACCCGCGGCGAATGGCAGGACACCGTCGCCGAGAACCGGCCCGACCCGCACGCGCCGCACAGCGGGTCGCTGCTGCCTGAGAGGGTGGCCGGCGATCTGCATCCCCTATTCGTCACCGAGGTGGTCCGCGAAACCATTGTGATCGAGCCGTGCCCGGGGACGCGAATCGAGGCGGCGATCGACACCGGCAAGATCCGCGCGATCGACAATGGCCGCAGCGAGCCGGTCAGCGAGATCGAGCTCGAACTCGCATACGGCGACCCCGCGGCGCTATTCGATCTCGCTCTGGGACTGCTCGAAACGGCGCCGGTACGGATCGAAGCCCGCAGCAAATCCGAGCGCGGATATCGGCTCGTCGCGGGAGACGAGGCGCCGCCAGCAGTGCACGCCGAGCCTCTTTCCCTCGATCCCCGCATGGTTGTCGAGGAAGCGATGCGGCGCGTTGGCCGCTCGTGCCTCACCCATATGCTGCGCAACGAACCCGCCGCACTGGCCGGACAGCCTGAGGGTGTCCATCAAATGCGGGTCGCCGGGCGGCGCCTGCGCTCGCTGCTCTCCGCCGTCAAAAAGCTGCTTCCCGAGGACGAGCGCCAGGCGATCGCCGACGAGCTGGCGGAGCTCGCTGCTCCGCTCAGCTCGGCGCGCAACCTCGATGTGTTCGCCGCCGAGCTGCTGTGCCCATTACGCGTTGAGCACGCCGCCGAGCCCGCCTGGGATGCACTCGCGGCAGCTGCCGAACGGGCGCGTGCGGAAGCCTATGTCCAGGTCGATAAAGGAATCCTGTCGCTGCGGCATAGCCGGTCGGCGCTGCGCCTACTGCGCTGGTTCGAGGCTCGCGGGTGGCGCTCGCCGCAGGCGTTGGCCACAGCGACGCCGCTGGCTTCGCCGATCGGCGCGAGCGCGGCGGGGATTCTCGAACGGCGTCGGCATGCGGTGCGCAAGCGCGGCCGGCGGTTCTCCCGGCTGAACGCTGGCGAGCGGCACCGGCTACGCATCGCCGTCAAAAAACTGCGCTACACAGTCGAATTGTTAGGGAGTCTCTACGATCCGGATGACCTTCGGCGCTACACCAATCGGCTAAAGCGCGTACAGGAGGACCTCGGCCATGCCAATGATTTGCGTGTCGCCTACGGCCTGGTCATCCAGCTGAGCCGCCAGGCCGAGCCTGCGGAACCCTTCGTCGACGCCGCGGCGCAGCTGCTGGCGTGGCACGAGCGCGCCCTCGCCCGAAGCGAGCGCAAAGTGCGCCGTCGCCTGCGGCGGCTAAACCGGGCCCGACCCTTTTGGCAGCCCTGACTACAACAGCCTCCCTCTCCTTAGACCCGCTCTTTCCGGGTCGTCTCATCCACAAGACCACGAACTTTATGCACCAGCTCCGAACAACGGCGCGCAATGTCGGTCTTGCTTGCGTCTCCGTATGCGCAGCCAGAGACTGCAGTGATCGTATCGGACGCAAGCAGTGTGCACTGCAGCGCTATGTTGCCGTCGATTTCGTACAACGCGATCAAGCGACCTCCCGGGTCGACATCCTTTCGCCCAAATGGGGTAGTGTGATGGATTGCATCGCGGTATTTTTTACCGATCTCTATGAATGATTTGAACGGTTCATCGCTGCCAGATCTCGTTCCCCCTGAGGCGAAACGAACAATTTGATCAAGCCGCTCCTTCATCGGAGCGCTCTCCCTAGTTTTGGCGTAGTTTAGAAATTGCTCATCACAAGTAAGTAAGCCAATGGTCCCTTCTTGTACTGCTGTAAAAAAGAGACCGCTCAAGAATGCTTCGACCAAGCTGAAGGCCGCACTAGTGATGCTTCGGCTGAGAAAATTTTCGCGCGCAATGAGATCCGCGACTTGGCCAGGCTCCTCCCTCGGGTTACTGCCAGACGTTCTGAATGCGACCAAGCGAGACTTTACTTCTAACAACTCTGGGAGCGCAGTCTCAAGATCCCTCAGGAAATGGTGTTCTGGAAACTCAAATTTCAGTCCCCAAGTCGAAATACTAACGTGTGCATAGGTTGGAACACAGCTCCGAATCCTGTCGGTTAGCAAGAAGAACTGCCGTTCAAATTCGTCAAGTCTGAGGTACAAGCCACTCCCGGAGGGGATTTTATCGCAGAGATTTGCCAGACGCGCGTAATCACAGTCCACAAAATTCTCAGAAATGAATGCCTGCGTCTCGGTAGACAAATCTCGCGCGGATCTACCGATCTGGGTTGAGACGCTCCGCGCGGCTCGGCGGTTGACGACTTGGCGGGCAGCCGCACGTTCCTGCTCAAACACTTCCCAGCTATCGAATTGCCCCATCAGCAGACGAGCTGCGACGAGCGCCTTGAACCTCTCCGAGGCGTTGGAATGACGCATTTTGCCGCCTTCGCGGCATTCCCGGCGGGGGCCACCGCAGAGAGATTCAGTCGGCGGCAGCCTTTGTCGGGATCGGGCAGGACACGCCGGTGCCGCCGAGCCCACAATACCCGTACGGGTTTTTGGCGAGATATTGCTGGTGATAGTCCTCGGCGAAATAAAACGGCGGGGCGTCGGCGATCTCGGTCGAGATCGCGCCGTAGCGAGCGGTCTCGAGCGGCCCCTGATAGGCATCGCGCGATGCCTCGGCGGCCCGGCGCTGCTCCGGGGAATAGGTGTAGATCGCCGACCGGTACTGGGTCCCGACATCGTTTCCCTGGCGCATGCCCTGGGTCGGGTCGTGGCTCTCCCAAAACAGCTTCAACAGCGCGTCGTAGCTCGTGGCCTTCGGGTCGTAGACGACGAGCACCGCCTCGGTATGGCCGGTGCGGCCGCTGCACACCTCCTCATAGGTCGGGTTCGGGGTCGAGCCGCCGGCATAGCCGACCGCGGTGACCCACACGCCCGGGGCTTGCCAGAACACCCGTTCGGCGCCCCAGAAACAGCCGAGCCCGAACACCGCCTTCTCAAAGGCCGCGGGATAGGGGCCGGCCAGCGGATGGTCGTTGACGAAATGCCGCTCGGGGATCTTGATCGGCTCGGCGCGGCCCGGCAGGCAATCCTCGGGCTGCGGAACCACCAGCTTGTCACGCATGAACCGCCACATTTTGCACCTCTTTTTTCAGGATCCGGACGCGGTCTTGATGTAGGCGAGCAACTGGCCGCCGCCAATTGTTGTCGCGCGACCGGGCAAAAAATGCCAGCTTCCTCGGGAGCGATATGCGGGGGCGCCACATCGGGAGTGTGAGGAGGGACCGCGATGTTGAGATGGTTCGCGGCGGGATTTGCGGCGGCAGTCGCCGTCGCTCTGGTCGGCGGCTTCCTCGTCCTAAGGAGCGGCCTCGTTCCAGCCAATGCCGACGCCCAGCCTGGTCAAATGGAAACCTGGGCGGCGCAGACCTCTTTGCACGCGACCCTGGATCGCGAGGCGCCCAAGGGCCCCAACCCGGTCGCGATGACGGATGAGAACCTTGTTGCCGGCGTCGAACTCTATGGCCGTCATTGCGCGATCTGCCACGGCACGGCGAGGGGGGACGCCTCGGCTTCGCCGGTCGCGAAGGGCCTCTACCCGCAGCCTCCGCAACTAGCGACCCACGGGGTAGAGGATGATCCCGAAGGCGTCTCCTTTTGGAAGATCACCCATGGCATTCGCTGGACCGGCATGCCCTCGTGGAAGGGTTCCCTCACCGACCAACAGATCTGGACCCTCGCTCTCTTTCTAAAGCACATGGACAAGCTTCCGGTTTCCGCGGAACAGGCCTGGCAGCAGGTCAACAATTGAGTCACAAGCCGGCAGCCGCTGCTTCCACAGGCAAAGGCGTTCCCGCTTATTCCGGGGGTCTAGATGTCGCGGCGAGGTGACGATGTTGTCAGGCGGATGCCGCCGCGGTATTAGAGGGGTGTGGGAAGTGAGCCAAGGCCAAAAGGGGATGGTGACCATGGCTTTATCCAGCTGGCAGAGACCTGTCGCGCAACGAGATCGGCGGGGCATCGGCACATTGTTGACTCGCCGCCTGATGCTGCTCTTGTTGCCGTTGGCGCTTGCGGCGAGCCCGGCGATAGCGGAGGCGCCGCCCAGTGATGCCCGCGCTCAGGCAACCGCCTTCATGAACGAATTGTGGAACCACGCCAGCGAGCTGCTCAATAACAAAACCCCGATCGCCCAAAGGCAAGCCCAGTTTCGCACATTGTTCCACAACGATTTTGACAGCCCCGGCATCGCGCGATTTGTTCTTGGGCGCTACTGGCGCACCGCCAGCGCGGAGGAGCAGAAAGAGTTCCTCAAGCTGTTTGAGGACTATGTCGTCTTTGTCTACACGGCGCGGCTCTCCGATTTCGGCGGAGAGCAGTTCAAGATCAGCGGCAGCCGGCCCGATGCGGATGCGGTGATCGTCTCGACCGATGTGATCACGCCGGGGGCACCGCAACCGCTCAAGATCGACTGGCGGCTGGTCAACGACGCCGGCGCCTACAAGATCAGCGATGTCATCGTCGAGGGGGTCAGCATGGCGGTGACCCAGCGTTCCGAATTCGCCTCGGTCATCCAGCGCCATGGCGGCCAGATCCAGGGACTGATCGACCTGATGCGGCAAAAGACCGCGAGCGCCGCGCAATAGCCGTGCGTCCCCTCTCCTATTCCGCCGCCATTTTCAACATACTGAGAGCATTCCCGAAGTAGATTTTTGCGCGCTCCTCCTCACCGAGGGCAAGGCCGTCGATCGCAGCGATGATGTCGCGGATGAACATGGGACCGCCTTCGGGGTCGAACGGGCAGTCGGTGGCGAACAGCACGCGATCGGCGCCGAAAAAATCGAGGCCGCAGCGGATCGCCGAGCCCGCGCCGCCGACCGCCGTGTCGTTGTAAAACAGGCGGAAATAATCGATCGGGCGCCGGCCCTTCGCCGTCATCGCGGCCAGGATCGGGGTGTAATCCTCATCCGAGGTGCGGCTGCCGAGCTGGTCCCACAGCGGTCCGATACGGCCCTCAAAATAGGGGATCATCGCCCCCAGATGGTGGGTGACGAGGCGCAGCTCCGGCAGCCGGTCGAACATGCCGGAAAACACGATGCGGGCCATCGCCACACTGGTCTCGTAGGGCCAGCCGAGAACCTGCCAGATTTCGTATTTCGACTTCTGTTCGCCGCGATAATCGGCAAACCGCGCGTCGCGCGCCGGATGCATCCAAATCGCGAGATGATGCCGCGTCGTGGCGTGCTCGAAAATCGGAAAGAATTCGGGATCGTCGAGCGGCCGGCCATCGACATTGGTGAAGATCTGGATGCCGCGGGCGCCCGCGGCGACGGCGCGGTCGATTTCTGCGAGCGAGGCTTCGACATTGTTGAGCGGCAGGGACGCCACCCAGGCGGGAAACTTGTCCGGGCGGGCAGCGCAGATCCTGTGCAACTCGTCATTGGCCAGGCGGGCGAGCGCCGGCGAGTCGCCAGGACCGGCGATCGATTTCGAGCGGCGGGTTCGACAAGGTCAGGACCTGCTGATAGCCCGGCCATTCTTCCATCATCCGGATGCGCGCCTCGATGTCGTGGAGCATCGGAATGCTCGTCACCCGCTTGACCATGTCGCCCTTGCCGGGCGCCAATTCGCGCATGTGGTCGGCGACGGCGCGCGGCATGACGTGATTGTAGATGTCGATCTTGGGTCCGCCCATGCGAATCTCCGGGAAAGCGGTGCTGATCACGCCGTGTTTGTTCGTGCTGTTACCCAAGCTCGCAAAAGGGTTTCATGTGAGCTGGCCGCCCGCCGGTTCGGTGTAACCGTGGCCGCCTGCTCCCTGAGGCGGATCGCGCGTACCGAAACCTTCTTGAACTGGCATTCAAGGATTTTCAACCGGATTAGGCCAAGGATGCTCTGCGAGGCAGGGTATGCGGCGACAGGTTTTGGTTATATGGACGGTCGTGACCTTGTTATCGGTCATCGATCTGCTGCTGTGCCATCGCCTCGAATTGCGGTTCCACGATTGGTCGCGGCTCGCGCTGGCCGGTGGGGTCACCGCGGGGATTGCGCTGTTCTATCAGATCTCCGAGCGCAGCACGCGCCTGGCGCAGGCGGCTCACTGGACCCTGCTGTGGCTGATCTTTGTCAACGCCGGCACCGTGCTGATCTACATTGCCGCGGCCCGCGGCGGGCGCACCCACGACGCCACCTTGGCCGCAATCGACGCCGCTCTCGGCTTTGACTGGACCGGCTGGTACAATTTTCTCGCGCCCCACCGCAACCTGCGCTTCGTCCTATGGCTTGCCTATCTGAGCCTGTTCCCGCAAATCCTGATCTCGATATTCTGGTTCTCTTGCCGTGACCTCGATAATTTCAATTACGAGCTATTGCTCAACAATGTCGTTAGCTTATTGATCACGACGGCGATCTTCTTGCTGTTCCCGGCGATAGGACATCGTGAGCCGGGCCGCGAGCTCGAAGTCCAGGTTCTGCTCGCGTTGCGCGGACGGGGGCCTTTGTCGTTCGATCTGTCGCAGCTGCAAGGGCTGATCTCCTTCCCGTCCTACCACACCGTGCTCGCCGTGTTGCTGACCTACGCCCATCGCCGGTCCCGGCTCCTGGTTCCGATTGCGCTCGTCAACGGCATCATGCTGTTTTCGATCCCGACCTACGGCGGGCATTACCTGAGTCGATATCATTGCCGGCGCCGCCGTGGCAGTGCTGGCGATCTCGACGACCGCGGCAGTCCACCGTCCGCGGGCGATTGCGCGCGCAAGACCATCTGAGATTTCGCGGCCCCGCGCATGTTGCGTTGGCGACCAAACTTCGGTCGTATGCCACGCGACAATCCCTTAGATTGCGGCGATGACCATCCGCCTTTTGCCCCCGGTCCTGGTTAATCGCATCGCCGCCGGCGAGGTCGTCGAACGTCCGGCGGCGGCGGTCAAGGAACTGGTCGAGAACGCGATCGACGCCGCCGCGCGCCAGATCACGGTGACGCTCCACGACGGCGGGCAGGGCTTGATCGCGGTCGCCGATGACGGCGCCGGCATGACCGCCGACGAACTCGAGCTTGGCGGTCGAACGCCATTGCACCTCAAAATTGCCGGACGATGATCTCCTCCACATCTCGGCCTTGGGCTTTCGCGGCGAAGCCTTGCCGTCGATCGGCGCGGTCAGCCGCATGCGTATCGTTTCGCGCACGCCGGAGGCCGCAAACGCCTGGGCGATCACCGTCGAGGCCGGACTGAAGACCCTGCCGACGCCGGCGGCAGCAGCGCCGGGAACCCGGGTCGAGGTCCGCGATCTGTTTTTTGCGACGCCGGCACGGCTCAAATTCCTGAAGACGCCGCGCACCGAACGTGAGCTGGCGGTCGACATGGTGCGCCGGCTGGCCATGGCCTATCCGCAAATCGCCTTTTTGGTGTCCGCCGAGGATCAGCGCGTCCTGCTCCGGCTGCCCGCGACCGCCGACCGGCGAAGCCGGCTGGCGGCATTGCTGGGCCGTGACTTTGCCGAAAATTCGTTGGCGATCGAGGCCGAGCGCGGCGGCTTTCGCCTATCTGGATTGGCCGGCCTGCCGACTTTGAACCGGGCATTGCCGCGCGACCAGTACCTGACGGTCAACGGCCGGCCGGTGCGCGACAAATTGCTGGTCGGCGCGGTGCGCGGCGCCTATCAGGACGTCTTGGCGCGCGACCGCCACCCGATCGTGGCGTTGTTTCTCGACGGACCGGACGACGAGATCGATGTCAACGTCCATCCGGCCAAGGCCGAGGTGCGGTTTCGCGATGCCGCCCTCGTGCGTGGATTGATCGTCGGTGCGCTCAGACACGCGCTCGCCGATGGCGGGCACCGCGCCTCGACCACGGTCGCCGCTACCGCGCTCGGTGCCTTCCGCCCCGCGGGCACATATCCGGGCGGCGGCGCGCCGGCGAGCCCGCCGCGTTTCGCGTTTCCGCCGACCCCACCCACCCTTGCGCTTGCCGAGAGCGCCAACGCCTTTCTCGCGGCCGATGGGGCGCCGGAGGCGCCGGCGCCCGGTCCCGGCCGGGAGGCGCCCCTCGGCTCGGCGCGTGCGCAATTGCACGGCACCTACATCCTCGCCGAGACCGCGACCGGGATCGTGCTGGTCGATCAGCACGCCGCGCATGAGCGCCTCGTCCACGAGCGCATCAAGGCAGATCTCGCCCGCCACGGGGTGGCGCGCCAGACCTTGCTGTTGCCCGAGATCGTCGAACTCGACGAAGGGGTCGCCGCACGGCTCGCGGCACGGGCCCGGGAACTCGCCGAATTCGGTCTGGTGATCGAAGCGTTCGGGCCGGGTGCGGTTGTCGTGCGCGAGGTCCCGGCCTTGTTGCCCGGTCTCGATGTTGCCGGCCTGGTGCGCGATCTTGCCGACGAACTCGCCGAATGGGGCGACGCGCTGTCCCTGAAGGAGCGGGTCGAGAGTGTGTGCGGCACTTTGGCCTGTCATACCAGCGTGCGCGCCGGGCGCCATTTGTCGCCGGCGGAGATGGATGCGCTGTTGCGCCAGATGGAGGTGACGCCGAATAGCGGCCAGTGCAATCACGGCCGCCCGACCTATGTCGCCCTCGACCTCGCCGATATCGAACGCCTGTTCGGACGCCGTTAACTAATCCTCGGTTCGATACGGGAATGGCCTTGCCTTTACGCTGAGGCTCATTCTCTTGAGATATTGCCAAGCCGGCGCGGCTTGATCTGACGCATTTGCCCAAATTCTGGCAGGGCCTGTGATCGCTTAGCAGGCGATAAAGGACCAGTCGGCCTGTTAAAGGGGAGGTGCCGGTTCTCGCGCCCCCTAAAGATCTCCGTCTGGCACATGCCTTGCAGCCTCGATACCGGGAGGGTGCGCAATCATGGCGATCATTGAGGCAGAGCCTTATCACTTCGATCTCGATCCGGCGCGGGCCGGCCTGGTGATTATCGACATGCAGCGAGACTTCCTCGAGCCAGGCGGCTTTGGCTCCGTGCTTGGCAATGATGTTTCGTTGCTGCGCCAGGCCATCGCCCCGACCCGCCGTCTGTTGCAGGCTGCGCGCGCCGCCGGATTGACAGTGATCCACACCCGCGAAGGCCATCGTCCCGACCTTGCCGACCTGCCACCCGCTAAGAAGGCGCGCGGCCGGCTGGCGGCTGGCATCGGTGACCCGGGGCCGATGGGCCGCATTCTGGTGCGCGGCGAACCCGGGCACGACATCATCCCCGAACTCTACCCGCTGGCGGGCGAACCTGTCGTCGACAAGCCGGGAAAGGGCGCCTTCCACGCCACCGACCTCGACGCAATGCTGAAAAACCGCGGCATCAGCCAACTGATCGTCTGCGGGGTCACGACCGAGGTCTGCGTCAACACCACCGTGCGCGAGGCTAACGACCGCGGCTACGAATGCGTGGTCGTCGAGGATTGTGTCGGCTCGTACTTCCCGGAGTTTCAGGAAATGGGACTGCGGATGATCAAGGCCCAAGGCGGCATCTTCGGCTGGGTCGCGTCATCCGAGGCGGTCATTGCCGCACTCCCCGCCTACGGCTCTTGAGGAGGATGCGATGAAAACGTCAGGCGAGGCGCCGCGCTGGTGGGTTCCCGGCGATTGGAACGGCTTTTTCGGGCTGTTCACAAATGTCGTGCTGAATGTAATCGTGCTGACCGGGCTGTGTCTGCATGTCGTCAACCTGCCGGCCGACATCGTCTACGGCCGGATCCTGCCGGCCCTTGGGATCGCATTGCCGCTCGGCAATCTCTATTACGCCTATCTTGCCTGGCGGCTCGCCAAAAGCGAGGGGCGAGATGATGTTACGGCGATGCCATATGGGCCGAGCGTGCCGCATATGTTCATCGTCGTCTTCCTGATCATGCTGCCGATCTATCTAAAGACGCATGACCCACTGCTCGCCTGGCGGTCGGGACTGGTGTGGTGCCTGGTTATCGGAACCATCGTGCTGATCGGCGCGTTCGTTGGGCCCACCGTGCGGAAATACACGCCGCGTGCGGCGATGCTGGGCACACTGGCCGGAATTTCCATCGCCTTCATTTCGATGCGCCCGGCATTCCTCGGCTGGGAGGACCCTTGGCTTTTCATGCTCTCGCTAACGATCGTTCTGGTGAGCTGGATGGCTGGCGTTCGCCTGCCCTACGGCCTGCCCGGTGGCTTGGTTGCCGTGGTGGTCGGGACCGTGCTCGCCTGGCTGGCAAAGCTGGCGCATCTCGACGAGCTGATGCAGCCGGCAGACGTAGTGGGCGCCATCGGCCAGTTCGGCTTGCGTCTACCGTACCCGTCAACCGACTTTGCCAAAGCCCTCGGCGCTATCGGACCGTTGCTGGTCACCGCCGTACCCCTCGGCATCTACAACTTCACCGAAGGCATGAACAACGTCGAGAGCGCGGCCGCTGCCGGCGACGATTACAGTCTGCGCCAGATTTTGCTGGCCGACGGTACCGGTGCGATCGTCGGTGCGTTGCTCGGCAGCCCGTTTCCGCCGGCCGTCTATATCGGTCACCCGGGATGGAAGGCCGTCGGCGGCCGCATCGGATATTCGTTGGCAACCGGCGTTGTCATCGGTGTGGTGTGCTTCCTCGGGTTGACGGCAATGCTGCTGGCGGTCATTCCGCTGGTCGCGATCCTGCCCATCTTGCTGTATATTGGTCTCGTCATCGGCGCCCAGGCATTCCAGGCGACACCGGCGCGGCACGCACCGGCGATCATCCTCGCAATCCTGCCGAACATCGCCGCCTGGGCCCAAACCCTGATCGACGGCGCTCTCGGCGCAGCCGGCACGTCCGCCGATCAGCTGGGCATGGCCAAGCTCGCGGCGGTCGGCGTCGTCTATCACGGAATGGCTTTATTGGGCGGCGGCGCGGTGCTGGCCGGATTGATCCTTGGGGCCATCGCCGCCTTTATCATCGACCATAAGTTCGAGTGGGCGGCACTGTTCGCCGCCGCTGGCGCGGTATTGTCATTTTTTGGCTTTATCCACGGCACGTCGCTTGGCATCGGCAATTCGACGCCGGTTGCAATCGGCTATCTTATCGTCGCTGGCGTATGTTTTGTGCTCAGCCGGCAGGACTACCCGGAAGTAATCTTGTCCGATGAGCATGCGATCGCGGACGACTGACGCTGGACAACCGGCCGGCCGAATCTACTTTCGATAGAGCCTGCCTAAAATCGGTGCAGTACGGCTAAAACCCCCAGGCCTCGACATGGCAGACAAGGTCTGGGAATTGGCTATTTAGCGATCTAATTACGTAATATATTCAACATTTGACCTGTGGGTATCGTGGATTTAAGGTCGCTGCGCTATGAGGCAGCAATGACCCAGATCCACGTAATTCACGAAAATGCCGCCTGGCTCGAACCGTTGGCCAAGGCACTCGATCGACAGCGGCTGCCGTGGCGCGATTGGTTCCTCGACCACGGCATCTTCGATCTGTCGCAACCGCCGCCCGAGGGTGTCTTCTACAACCGAATGAGTGCCTCTTCACATACCCGAGACCATCGCTACGCCGCCGAATTGACCGCCTCAGTGCTGGCTTGGCTCGAACGGCACGGGCGCCGCACCGTCAACGGCAGCCGCGCGCTCGACCTCGAGATCAGCAAGGCGCGCCAATATGCTGCCCTCGAAAAGGCCGGCATCCGCACGCCGCGGACTGTGCTTGTTGCCGGCCAGGAGCTGTTGGTCGAGGCGGCGCGGCAGCATTTTGGCGACAGCCCGTTCATCCTCAAGCCGAACCGCGGCGGCAAGGGGCTCGGGGTGCGGCTGTTTCTCAGCGCGGGCGCGCTCGGCGACCACCTCGACAGCCCGGACTACCAGCCGCCGGTCGACGGCCTGCATCTGCTGCAGCAATACATCCCCTCGCCGGCAGCACTGATCACCCGCGCCGAGTTCGTCGGCGGCCGGTTTATGTACGCGGTCGAGGTCGACACCAGCGACGGCTTCGAGCTGTGCCCCGCCGATGTCTGCGCCGTCGGCGATGCTTTCTGCCCCGCCGGAGAACAACCGCGCGCCAAATTCACGATCGTCGAAGACATCGACGCCGCGCTGAAGCACCGTTTCGAGGCGTTTCTCGCCCGCAACGACATCGGCGTCGCCGGCATCGAGTTCATCACCGACGCCGCTGGCGCGGTCTATACCTACGACGTCAACACCAACACCAACTACAACCCGGACGCCGAAGCCCGCGCCGGCCGTTCGGCGATGGACATCCTCGCCGGCTATCTCGGCGCCGAGCTCGGCCGCCTTTATCCCCGCCGCGCCGCCGCCGCGTGACTGAAACGGGTTGCGAGGTCGAGCAGCGGTCGCTCGGCAAACGCCGGCGCCAGCAGCGAAATCCCGAAGGGCAGCCCGTTGCTGCGGAATCCCGCGGGCAGCGCCACGGCTGACAGGTCGAGCAGATTCGCGAAATTCGTGTAGAGGCCGAGATTACTGTTGAGCCGCACCGGGTCGGCGGCAACCGCGGCAATCTCGTAGATCGTGCCGGTGGTCGGGAGCAGCAGGCAATCGACAGTCGCCAGTTCGCGCTCCGCTTCGCGGCGCAACGCCGCCAATTGGTACTTCGCGCGAAAGGCGCCGAGCGCGCTGTAGGACCGGCCGCGTTCGATGATCGCGCGCGTGACCGGCAACAGCGCCTCAGGATTTTCCGTTAACAGCTGGTCGGTCGCATGCAGTCGCTCGGCCACCCACGGGCCGTCGTAAAGCAATCCTCCGGCGTCGCGGAACGGTGCAAAGCGGATCTCGGCCGCGGTGCCGCCGGCTTTTTCGATCGTCGCAATCGCTGCCCCGAATAACGCCTCGGCCTGATGATCGCCGAAAAATTCGAGATCGCGCGCGGCCGGGACGCCGAAACAGAAGCACGGCCCAAACGTTTCCCGCGCTTCGGCCGGCCTCGGCCGACTCAGCGGATCCTCCGAATCAAAGCCGGCAGCGACCTTGAGTACGGCGGCTGCGTCCGCCGCGGTCAGCGCAAAGACCGATACGCAGTCGAGCGAACGGCACGCGGGAACGACGCCGTGTGTGCTCAACAGCCCGCGAGTGGGCTTGAGCCCGACGAGGTTGTTAAACGCCGCGGGGACGCGGCCCGATCCCGCCGTGTCGGTGCCGAGCGCAAAACTGACGAGTCCCGCCGCCACCGCGACCGCCGACCCCGAGCTCGATCCGCCCGGAATATAGCGGGCGTCGAACGGGTTGCGCGGCGCACCGTAGGGCGAGCGCGTGCCGACAAGCCCGATCGCGAACTGGTCGAGATTGGTCTTGCCGACCAGTACCGCTCCGGCGGCCACCAGCCGCTCAACGACCGCGGCAGATCGGGCGGGCGTGTAGGCAAAAGCTGGGCAGGCGGCCGTGGTCGGCATGCCGGCGACATCGATATTGTCCTTCACGGCAAACGGGATGCCGAAGAGAGGCAGCTTTGCGGTCAGCCCAGCCTCGGCCTTGGCGTCGGCGTCGAGCGCTTCTGCCCGCTCTCTGACCGCCGACTCGTCGACGCGGGCGATCCACAACGCCGGATCGTCCCATCGTGCGATCCGGTCCAGTACCTGGCCGAGAAGTCTGCTCGCCGTGACACTGCCTTCTACAAAGGCGCGGCGCAGCGCGGCGATTTCGAGCCCGGCGGCAGCAGAAATGGCAGAAGAGACGGGCATCGCTCGGTCCTGTCTGGCATGCTGTTTGATTGGGTGACCTGTGTGTAAAACTTGCCCGCACCCACCGCTTTCGGCCACAGAGGTGCGGCAATGAACCCGCGTTATGTCGCAGCCGATCCTTATCCGTGGCCTTATGACGGCGATTTACGGCCGGGCAACACCGCTCTCGTCATCATCGACATGCAAGCTGATTTCTGCGGCATCGGCGGTTATGTCGACCGGATGGGCTACGATCTGTCACTGACCCGCGCGCCGATCGCGCCGATCGCTGCGGTGCTGGCGGCGATGCGCCGCCACGGCTATCACATCTTCTACACCCGCGAAGGCCACCGGCCCGACCTCGCCGATCTGCCGGCGAACAAGCGCTGGCGCTCGCGCCGGATCGGCGCCGGCATCGGCGATCCCGGCCCGTGCGGCCGCATTCTGGTGCGCGGCGAGCCCGGCTGGGAAATCATCCCCGAACTCGCTCCTGTCGACGGTGAGTTAATTATCGACAAGCCGGGCAAAGGAAGCTTTTTTGCCACCGACTTTGAATTGCTGTTGCGTCTGCGCGGCGTCGCCAATTTGGTGCTGACCGGGATCACCACCGATGTCTGTGTGCACACAACGTTGCGCGAGGCTAACGACCGCGGCTTCGAATGTCTGCTGCTCGAAGATTGCTGCGGCGCCACCGACCGCTCCAACCATGAAGCCGCAATCAAAATGATCAAGATGCAAGGCGGCGTCTTCGGCGCCGTCGCCGATTTACACGCACTGCTAGCCGTGATCGGCTAAACGCCCGAGCGGACTGCGGGGTCGGCGGGACTGATCCGTCGCGGCGACCTTGGCCGCCCGGATCAGATCGCAGCGATGGTGCGCTTTCTGATCGCGCCCGAGCCCGCTACCATGAGCGGACCAACGGAGGAGGCCCGTTCCGATGATCATTGATTGCCACGGCCACTACACCACCTCCCCGCGTCAGCACGAGGGCTGGCGCACCGAGCAGATCGCGGCGCACACAGCCGGCAAGCCGGCGCCGCCTCGCCCGAAAATGACCGACGACGAGATCCGCGAGACGATCGAGGGCGGCCAGCTCAAGGTGCAGCGCGAGCGCGGCACCGATTTGACGATCTTCTCGCCGCGCGCCGCCGGCATGGGCCACCATCTCGGTGATGCAACGACCAGCGAAGCATGGGCCAGCGCCTGCAACGAGCTGATCCACCGCGTCTGCTCGCTGTTCCCGAGGAACTTCATCGGTGTGGGGATGCTGCCGCAGAGTGCCCGCGTCTCGCCGAAGAACTGCCTCGCCGAGATCGACCGCTGCGTCAATGAATACGAGTTTGTCGGCGTCAATTTGAACCCCGATCCGTCCGGCGGGCACTGGCAGGACCCGCCGCTCGGCGACCGCTACTGGTATCCAGCCTACGAGAAGATGGTCGAGTACGACATTCCGGCAATGATCCATGTCAGCGCGTCGTGCAACCCGACCCATCACACGACTGGCGCGCACTACCTCAATGGCGACACCGCCGGCTTCAATCAGCTGATGACATCCTCCGTGTTCAAGGATTTCCCGGCCATCAAATTCATCATCCCGCATGGCGGCGGCGCCGTTCCATATCACTGGGGGCGCTACCGTGGACTGGCCCAGGACGCCAAGCTCGGGCTCTTGTCCGACCTTATGTTAAAGAACGTCTTCTTCGACACCTGCGTCTATCACCTGCCCGGTCAGGAATTGCTGGCAAGGGTCATCCCGGTCGACAACATCCTGTTCGCCTCTGAGATGATCGGCGCGGTGCGCGGCATCGATCCCGAAACCGGTCACCACTACGACGACACCAAGCGCTATATCGACCAGCTTCCAATGTCGGCGGCGGACAAGGCGAAAATCTTCGAAGGCAATGCGCGCCGCGTCTACGGCCGCTTGTCACGGGCGATCGAGCAGCAGTCCGCGGCGGCAGTCTGAGGAGCGGTCGATGTCGCAGGATAGCAGTCCCGAGGCGGGCAGCCGCTGGGATGTTCTGACCAGGACCGGCGCCGGCACGCCGATGGGCGATTTGTTGCGCCGCTATTGGTGGCCGATCGCCGGCGCCAGCGAGCTCGAGCGGCCCGGCACTTTGCCGGTGCGGCTGATGGGCGAGGATCTCGTCCTCTACAAGGATCTCGGCGGCAAATACGGCCTGCTCGACCGCCATTGCCGGCACCGCCGCGCCGACCTCAGCTACGGCTATGTCGAGCAGTGCGGGCTACGCTGCAATTATCACGGCTGGCTCTACGACGCCGACGGCAGCTGCCTGGCGCAACCCTACGAGGACATCGCACACCCCGACGCGCGGCTGCGCGACGAAGTCCGCATCAAGGCTTATCCGGTGGAGGAATTGGGCGGGCTGTTATGGGCCTATCTCGGCCCCGAGCCGCGCCCGCTCGTACCCGATTGGGAATTCTTCTCGTGGAAGAATGGATTCCGTCAGATCGTCAAGGCCGAAATTCCGTGCAGCTGGTTCCAGTGTCAGGAAAACTCGATCGACCCGGTGCATTTCGAATGGACACATTCGAACTGGAGCGTGCGTCTCGCCGGCGAAAACGGCCCCTACACAGCGCAGCACGTCAAGGTCGATTTCAGCGAATTCGACTATGGCTTCCAGTACAAGCGCATCCGCACGGACACCAGCGAACAAGACCGGCTGTGGACGGTCGGCCGCGTCTGCCTGTGGCCCAACGGGTTGTTCACCGGCAATCATGTCGAGTTCCGCGTGCCGATAGATGACGAGAACACGCTCAGCGTCATGTATCATTTCAGCCGCGTGCCCAGGGAACGCGAGCCCTATGTCCAGAACAGCATCCCGACCTGGCAGGGGCCGATCGCCGATCCCGAAACCGGGCGCTGGATCACCAGCCATGTCATGAACCAGGATTTCGTGACCTGGGTTGGCCAGGGCAAGATCGCCGACCGGTCGCAGGAATATCTCGCTCCGAGCGACCGCGGCATCGTGATGATCCGGCGCCGCTTTCTGAACGATATCGAGGCGGTCGAGGACGGGCGGGACCCGAAGGCGGTGATCCGCGACCCGGCGGTCAACCGCGCGATCCAATTGCCGGTCGCCGAGCGCGAGGCCTTCATCGAGGGCTTCACCCGCGCCGAGATCATGGACAACCCGCTCGCCCGCCGCGGCTTGCAGGGCTACATTTTCCAGACCGGGCAACCCGCCGAGGTTCGCGCCGCGTTTCTGGCGGCGATGGGCTTCAGCGAAGCGGAAGCAACCGCCGACCCGCGGCCCTTCGACCCGCTGGCCTCCGCCGCGCGCTGAGCTGCTGCCATCTGTCGCTATTTGCGATAGTTGCAGCTTACAACGGTAGAATGCGCGATAATCGCTTGCATGCGGCGCCGGACGACTGATATTTTGCGGCATGACTCCGCAAGAGTTGATCGCCTTTCGCGCCCGGATGGGCTGGGACCGCACCGAACTCGCGCGCCGACTCGAGATCAGCGTCTCGCGGCTGGCCGATTATGAACTCGGCCATACCCGAGGCAAGAAACAACAGAAGGCGCCGATCCCCAGACTCGTCGAGCTCGCCTGCGCTTGGCTCGGCGAGCACGAAGGTAAGAACAGGCCGCTGACCCCGGCTGAGCGGGCAGCCCTATGGCGCGACTTTCTCGCAAACCTGCCGAAGGTCGACCACGTCATCGATGACAGCCGCGACGCACTGTACGACCCGCCGCGCGGGCTGTGACCGTCCTCGTCGACACCAACGTCCTGCTGCGCCAGTTCGAGCCCGGGCATGCCCATCATCGTGCCGCCGTCGCGAGCATCGAGCGATTAGTTCTGAACGGTGATCCGGTGTCTGTAACGGCACAGAACATTGCAGAGTTCTGGGCGTCGGCGACCCGAACGCCAGCACAAAACGGTCTCGGCCTAACCGTTCCGGTAGCGGTGTCGGCAGTCGAGCACATGGAGCGGGTGTTCACGTTGTTGCCGGACCTCCCGGCCATCTATGCCGTATGGAAACGCCTTGTGATGACCCACGGGGTGATCGGCAGCAAAGTCTATGACGCTCGTCTCGTCGCGGCGATGACAGTACACGGGGTTGGCCGCATCCTCACCTTCAACGCGGCGGATTTCAGCCGTTATCCGATCGAGATATTGGACCCGGCTGCAGTGGCGTAGCCGGCGTGCCTTACTCCCGCTTAAAACACGCGGCTAGTTGATATAGTCTCGAACGCCAAGCTTCGCCGTCGTCAACCGGCACGATAAACTAACCGACAGGGAGAACAAGACCATGACAGACCTACGCGTCATCACCAGCAACGGCACCGATGCAGTCCTCAAGGAGGCCGCGGTACAGGCCTTTGCCGACAGTCTGCGCGGCCCGCTGCTACGCCAGCGCGACGCCGGCTACGACGAGGCGCGCCGTGTCTGGAACGGGATGATCGATCGGAGCCCGGTATTAATCGCGCGCTGCGCGGGGGTCGCCGATGTCATCAATTCGGTCAACTTCGCGCGCACGCACCGGCTTCTGGTTGCGGTGCGTGGCGGCGGACACAACGTCGCCGGCAATGCAATTTGCGACGGCGGCCTGACGATCGACCTGTCGGGGATGCAAAGCATCCGTGTCGATCCCGTTCAGCGTACGGCGCGCGCCGAAGTCGGCGCCACCTGGGGAGAGTTCGACCGGGAAACCCAGACTTTCGGCCTCGCCACGCCGGGAGGGCAAATATCCACCACCGGCCTTGCCGGGCTTACGCTCGGCGGCGGGTGGGGCCATCTCGCGCGCCGCCATGGTCTGGTCTCTGACAATTTGATCTCCGCTGATCTGGTCTTGGCGGACGGCAGTTTCCTCACGGTCAGCAACACCCAACACCCGGAACTCTTCTGGGGTCTGCGCGGCGGCGGCGGCAATTTTGGCGTCGTCACGTCACTCGAATATCAGCTCCATCCGGTTGGGCCTGTGATAGGCGGCCTCGTCGCTTATCCGATGGATAAGGCAAAAGAGGCCCTCTGCCTCTTCCGTGATCTCACCGCCCATGCGCCCGACGAATTGGCATCCGACATTGTCCTGATCACGATGCCGGACGGGACGCCGGTCGTTGGGATGGTCGTCTGCTATAACGGTGCAAGCGAGGAGGCGAGCGCCTGCTGCGGCCGCTCAAGGCCTTCACCCCGATCGTCATGGATACGATCGGTCCGATGGCCTACACATCGGCGCAAAGGCTGGTGGATGACTTCTATCCCAAGGGCCTGCAAAACTATTGGAAGTCGAGCTTTCTGGGGGAAATCAGCGACGGCGTTATCGACACCATCGTTCGGTTTTGCGCGACCCGTCCGTCGCCAATGTGCCACGGCCTTATCGAACACCAATTGGGCGGCGCAGTGAGTTGTATCGGGCATGACGAGACCGCGTTCAATCACCGAAGTTCGGAATACACCTTCATGAGCATCGGCCAGTGTGCCGACGCGAGCGAGGCCGAGGCATGCGTGCGCTGGGCGCGCGAGTTCTGGGAAGCCATGCAGCCCTACTCGACCGGCGGTGTATACGTGAATTATCTGGGCCGGGAAGTGGATGAAGGGGCCGACCGGATCAAAGCCGCCTACGGTCCCGAAAAGTACCAGAGGCTCGCCGCGTTGAAGAACAAATACGACCCGACCAACCTGTTCCGCATGAACCAGAACATCAAACCGGCGGTGTAATTGCCCGGTCTCCCCGAGCCGAGGCTGCACTACTGGCGTAAGATTGCATAGCTTCAGGATGCTCGTAACCACGAGAGAACAGGGAGCGAAAGCATGACGGATCTACGTGTGGTGACGACCGACGGCGGCGACGCAATCGTCGAAAGCGCGGCGGTGCAGAAATTTGCTGAGAGCCTGCGGGGGTGGCTGCTGCACCCTGGCGATGGCGGCTATGACGACGCACGCAAAGTCTGGAACGGCATGATCGACCGCCGGCCGGCGCTGATCGCGCGCTGCGCGGGGCCCGCCGATGTGATGGCCGCGGTACGCTTTGCGCGCGATCACCGGCTGCTGGTCTCGGTCAAAGGCGGCGGCCACAACATCACCGGCAACGCTGTCTGCGAGGGCGGGCTGATGATCGATTTGTCGCCGATGAAGAGCGTGCGGGTCGATCCAGCCAAGCGCATAGCGCGCGCCGAGGCCGGGCTGACCTGGGGCGAATACAACCGCGAAACGCAGGCTTTCGGCCTCGCCAGCACCGGCGGCGTCGTGTCGACGACCGGCATTGCCGGACTGACTTTGGGCGGCGGCCTAGGCTGGCTGATGGGCAAGCACGGGCTCAGCTGTGACAATCTGCTGTCGGCCGATCTCATCACCGCCGAAGGGAAGCTCTTAACCGCCAGCGCGGACGAGCATCCGGATCTTTTTTGGGGCCTGCGCGGCGGCGGCGGCAATTTTGGCGTCGTGACCTCGTTCGAGTACGAGCTTCACCCGGTCGGGTCGGTGCTCGCCGGAATGGTCATCCACCCGATGGCCGAGGCCAAAAAGGTGCTGCGCTTCTACCGCGATTTCGCACGCGGCTGCCCCGACGAGATGCTCGCCGCCGCGGCGCTGATGACCTCGCCCGACGGTGCGCCGGTGGTCGTCATCATCGCTGCCTATATCGGAGATTTGGCGGCGGGCGAGCGGCTGATGGCACCGCTGCGAAAATTCGGGACGCCATTGGCCGATACGATCGCCCCGACCTCCTATGTCGAGCTGAACACGCTCTTCGATGCGGCCGTGCCATATGGCGGGGTACAGCGGTACTGGAAATCGAGCTTCTTGAACGAACTCGGGGACGAGCTCTTGGACATCATGATCGCGCGCGCGGCGAAGATGCTCTCGCCGATGTCGATGGTGCTGTATTTCCACATGCACGGTGCGGCGACCCGGATCGATCGGAACGAGACTGCGTTCGGGCTGCGCCACGACCAGTGGGATTACGACGTGATCTCGCAATGGAATGATCCCGCCGAGACCGCCGGTCATATCCAATGGACCCGGGAGTATTGGACCGCAGTCGAGCCCTTCGCTACTGGGGAAGTGTATGTCAACCACCTCGACGCCGAGGAAGCCACGCGGATCAGGGCCGCCTACAGCGGCAACTACGATCGGCTCGTCGCCGCTGAAGAACAAATACGACCCGACCAACCTGTTCCGGATGAACCAGAACATCCGGCCGACCGTATGAGCGGGTGGCGGCGAGTAGATTAAGCCGATGCTTGCGCCAAGGTCGGACGCGGCTCCCTGGCTTGGAAGTGCGGGATTATCTGCTCGCCGAAGAGGCGAATAGTGTTGAGCACCTCCTGGTGCCGCGCCGGCCCGATGGCGCATAGCAAAAACACTTCCTCGATACCGAGCGCCTCGTACATTTCGAGAAACCGGATGCAGTCCGCCGGAGTGCCGACGCAGAATTTCGCGCCTTGCTCGCGCACCTGCTGGGGCGTGGGCTCGCCGGGATGCGGCCCGCTGGCGAGACGCTGATCGCGCGCGTAGTAGCCCTGATAATCGGGCGGTACGGTCGAGGGATCATAATCGCGCCACACCAGGCGGGCGCGCTCGCGCTGTTGCTCGAGGTACCAGGCCACCAGTTCGGTACCGCGCTCGGCGACGACCTGCGGATCCTCGTGGCAATAGCCGGCCGTCATCAGCGCGGTGCGCGGGGCGGTCCCGGCCCCATTTCCCGGGGCTGTGTGCAGCGCATCCTGATACAGCGCCATCAACTGCCCGACGCGGTCCGGCCCGCCTTCGCTGCCGAACAGACCGCCCATCCCCAGGCTGCCCGTCAGCCGCGCCGTCTCGTCGCTGCCGCACGCCGACCACAGCGGCGGGTGCGGTCGTTGCACCGGCTTCGGCAGGACCTCCCGACGCGGGATCTGGAAGTACTCCCCGTCATACGAGATCTCTTCTTGGGTCCAGATGCGCGGCAATACCTCGGCGAATTCCTCCCACATGCCGCGCGTGTCCCGCAGATCCGACCCGTACGGGGTCAGCTGGTAGGGATAACCGGTCCGGCCCAGGCCCACATCGACGCGCCCATGGCTCAGAATATCGAGCGTGGCCATGCGCGCCGCCACGTGCAGCGGATGGTGGATCGGCGCGAGGACCACGCCGACCCCGAGGCGGATGCGGCTGGTGCGTTGGCTGACCGCCGCAAGGGTGAGGTCCGGCGCGCTGTTGTGCGACCACACCGGGCGGAAGTGATGTTCCGAGAACCACACGCTGGCAAAGCCCTGCTCCTCGGCATAGGGAATTTGCTCCAGGGCCTCGTGGATGCGTTGTGATTCACTGGACGGGGTCCAGGGTTTGGGAACTTGGATCTGGTAGAACAGGCCGATCCTCATCGGACTCTCTCCTGTAGAGCGCAGCGAATTGAGTGACGCCGCCGACACTAGACTCGCGCGCGACGCCAGTCTGTTACACGATCGTCAGACGGCCGTGCCGGGACGACGATATGCCCGGCCGGTCAGTTTAGGCGCAAATCGGTGATGAGGCGGGGGTCCTGCTTTAATTCGCCGCGCTCGACCCGCTTGACGATGTCGACGAGGCGCTCATTGGCGCGCGCCTGGATGCCGACTTGTTCGCCTTCGCGCACGACAAAGCCGTTCAGGAACTCGATCTCGGTGCGTCTTCCCTTGGCCATGTCCTGGCCCATCGACGGCCGCTGATCGGGTGAGCCGCGGCCGACGCGCGACAGCCGCCGCTCGTCATAGATTTTGAGCGAGGCGGCGTCGCCTTCGCCGGCCCGGGCGATGGTTTCGGGCGGCAGATGGTCGATTTGCTCGAGCTTGTAGCCGCGCGCCTGGCCGATACGGATCGCCTCGCTGCCGAGCCGCGCCTGGAAATGGCGGATCGCCTCGCTCTGCGCGATCTGCGCGCCGGGCAGCCCGGTGCAGGCCGAGACTCCGTTCGCCATCGTGTTGGCGACCAGCTTCGACCAGCGCTCGCCCCACAGATTGTCGGTGACCTTGGCGCTGTCGGCAAAGGAGACGAGCCGGCAAATTTCGTTCGCTCGGTCGGTGATCGAGCCATGCACCTCGCCGGTGCGGTAGACGGTATGCGCGGCACCGCCCTTGACCCCACCGCGATGGACATGGCCCGGCTCGACCAGGCCGACGCTGATGTTGCTGGCGATGCAGCCCATCGTCTTGCCCCAGCCAACGACGCCGGCGATGGTCTCCTCGTTCATGCAATTCTGCAACGAGACGATAAAGCCGCCGGGCGCCAGATACTGGCGGATCAGCAGCGCCGCCCATTGCGTGTCGTAGGATTTGGTGCAGACAAAGGCGATGTCGATCGGCGCCTCTTTGGAGAGATGCTGCGCCTCGGTCAGATGCAGGGCGCGCACCTTGACCGAGAACGGGTCCTCGCCATCGTGGTGGGTGATGCGCAGCCCGTTGGTTTTCATTTCGTCGACATGGGCCGGCCACATATCGATAAAGGTCACGTCTTCGCCGGCCCGCGCCATATGCGCGCCGGTATAGCCGCCGACCGCGCCGACGCCGACAATCGCGATCCTCTTGCCCATGACTTTTTCTCCGCTCCGTATCGCCGGCGATCCTATCGCTCGGATGCAGACGGAAGCTACGCTGATACGTCATGGCCGCGCGTGCTGATGATCCAGGCCTCCCGGATTGGAAAGCATCGCATAATTGAGCAGCTGGTCATTTCGATGGCCCCTCGCCGACCGCCCGCGTTCCTTCTTCGCTTCATAGGCTCGAACCGCCACCGTGCTTGGCAGATCAGAAAAATCCGGAAGCTCGCGTTCGGCAGCCTGCGGTGCGGCTCGGCGCTCGCCTTTCGCGAGGATGCTTAAACCACCCGAATGTGTTGTCTAATTGGGCGATGCGCGGGCTTCTCGGCATCGCCGTCATCCTGCTGCTCGCGTGGGGGCTGAGTGAGGACCGCGCGCGCGTGCCGTGGCGCGTCGTCGTCGTGGGCGTGCTGCTGCAATTCACCCTCGCTCTGGTGTTTCTGAGACTTCCGCTGGCCCGGGCGGCGTTCTTGTTGCTGAACCGGGCCGTCGAGGGGTTGCAGAGCGCCACCGAGGCCGGCACCGGCTTTGTTTTCGGTTATCTGGGCGGCGGGCAATTGCCGTTTGCCGAGACCCGGCCCGGCGCCAGCTTCATCTTCGCCTTCCGGGCGCTCCCGCTGGTGCTGGTCATCAGCGCGCTCGCCACCCTGCTGTTCTACTGGGGCGTCCTGCAGCGCGTCGTGCAGGCGTTTGCCTGGATGCTGCGACGCGCTGTCGGGGTCGGCGGCCCGCTCGGCCTCGGTGCCGCGGTGCACATCTTCGTCGGCCATATCGAGGCGCCGCTGCTGATCCGGCCGTACTTGATGCGGCTCGCGCGCGGCGAGTTGTTTGCGCTGATGAGCTGCGGCATGGCCGGGATCGCCGGCACGGTGATGGTGCTCTACGCCGCGCTGGTCGGCTCCGTCATTCCCAACGCGCTCGGCAATATTCTGATCGCCGCGGTGATCAGCACCCCCGCCGCACTCGCGGTCGCGGCGCTGATGGTGCCGTTTCGTCCCGACCCGTCGGTCTCGGCTCAGCTTGTCATTGATGATCCGCCGGTCAGTTCGATGGACGCGATCGCCAAGGGGACGCGCGACGGCATTGTGTTCCTGCTCAACATCACCGCCATGCTGGTCGTGACCATCGCGCTGGTCGCCCTCGTCAACGCCGCGCTCGGCCTGTTGCCGGACTTCGCCGGCGCGCCGGTGACCTTGCAACGCCTGTTCGCCTATGCCTTCCGTCCGATGATGTGGCTGATTGGCATTCCCGGCCCGGAGACCGCCACCGCGGCGGCGTTGATGGGCACCAAAACCGTGCTCAACGAGTTCATCGCCTATGTCGACCTCGCTCATCTGCCGCCCGATGCGCTGAGCGTGCGCTCGCGCCTGATCATGACTTACGCTCTATGCGGCTTTGCCAATTTCGGCAGCCTCGGCATCCTGATCGGAGGAATGGGGGCCATGGTCCCGGAGCGGCGGGCCGAGATAGTCGCACTCGGCTTGCGCTCGATCCTGTCCGGCACGCTCGCCACCTGCATGAGCGGCGCGGTTGTCGGGATATTATGACCGCCCAGCGCTCGGCCTCGCCGTGTCGACGGGGTCGACCTCAGCAGGCGGCCTGATCGAGGGCGGATTGAGGCGATGCTGGCGCGGAGGCGCCGGCCTCGATGTCGGTGACCGCATCGCTGAGCGAGGTCGATACAGCGTCGGCCGCGGCGTCGGCGATCGACAGCTGTTCCGGCTGAAGCGCCCAAAACCCAAGGATAAGCCGCGCCCGCGGCGCCCGCCGCCGCACCCGCCGCACGAGATGGCGGGCACGGGCCGGGGCGCTGGTGCTGAGCAGCGACAGGCAGACGACAGCGGCGTCCTTCAGGACAAATAAAGCCCTGCCGTCAGTTAGCGCGTCGGCCGAAAACACTTGGGCGGCACGGCCTTGCAGATGCAGCAGATGGGCGAGCAATTGGGCTGCCGTCTCGTCCAACTCGTTGCGGCCCGCGATGCAGACGACCGGTCCGCCCGCCGGCCCGATCCCCTCCCGTTCCTCTCCGGGCTCGACCTGCGGATGAGAATCCTCGAGCAAATTGTCGAGCATTCTCGAAAACCCCTCCTTCAGCCTCGTCCGCCGCTCGGCCGACAACGCGCCACGGTCGCTGTCGGCCTGCGCCCGCATCAGCACCGGGATCGCCACTGTGTCGAAAAACTCGGCGAGAGATGCCTCCTTGGCGAATTCTTCCGCCTGCTCGGTAGCCTCTTCGGGGTCGTTGGCGAGCATGCGCTGATAGAATGTTTCCTCGGGGGTGAGCGCCGGCTCATTGCCCAGCAGGACATCGAGGAAGCGCAGTTGCGGCACGTGCCGGCCGAGCACGACCACGCAGGCCGTCAGCGGCGTCGACAGCAGCAATCCAACCGGGCCCCACAGCCAGGTCCAAAACACCGCGGCAACGATCACGGCGGTCGAGGACAGACCGGTGCTGCCGCCATAAAGGTGGGGTTCTACCAGATTGGCGATAATCAGCTCGACCCCGACGAAGAGAACAGCGGTCCATGCCACCAGCCACCAGCCCGGATCGACGGCAATCGCCAGCGCCAATGGGAAGCAGGCGGCGATGACAATGCCGAGAAACGGGATAAAGCGCAGTAGCACAACGAGAATGCCCCACAGCGCCGGGTTCGGGATTCCGATAACCGTTAAGCCGCAACCAATCAGCAGACCGGCCGCTGCGTTGACCGCGAGCTGCATCAGCAAATACCGGCTGACACGTTGCGCCGCATCGTCCATTGCTGCAGTCGTCCGGTGCAGGTCGCCCACCCCGGCGAGCCGGAGCAGCCGATCGCGCAGATCCTCGCGCTTCAGCAGAATTAAGATGACCAAAACCACGACCAGCCCGGCCGTCGCCAGTGGTTCGAGCAATGGACCGACCACGCTCTGGGCGATCTCTAGCGGCGTCGGTTCGGGTTGCTGAATCTCGACCGGCAGGGGCTTGGCCGCCTCCGCGCCGCCGGTAGCGGCGTTTGGCGGAAGACCCGCCGACGGCGAAAGCTGTTTTTCCGACCGGGTTAGCTCGGCGCGCAGCTGATGAAGCATCGTTGAAAAGCGCTCGATCGCGCCCCCGCCGGCGACGCTTGGCAACGTGCGTATCTTCGCCTCGATGTTGTACCGATAGTCCGGGAGCTTTGGCCCCAGCGAGGACATTTCCTGGGTAAAGATAGCGGCCAAGCCGAAGATCGCGGCAAAGGCGACGAGCGCGGTGATGGCGACCGCAGCGACCCGACCAGACCCGATCCCCGTAGCCCGCGGACCGCTGGCGCCAGCAAAAAGCTCAGCAGTACCGCCAGGGCGAACGGGACCAGGATCTCGCGGGCAAAGTAAAGCCCCGCGACGACCACGCCCGACACCACAGCTGTCAGCGCACCCGACAGTCCGGGTGCGCCGAAATCTACCGGCTCTGCCTCGATGGTCGGTGGCGAGCGGTCGGCCATCAAGTCCTTTTCGCTGCGAGCGCCGCCGGCGCCCTCGTCGGTCAGCTCCGGTGAATCATATAGGCGATTCCGTACCCGACCGCACCGGCAATCAGAAGTGCGAGCATCGGTTGTTCGGCAGTGTTCCGGCTGACATACTCGCCGGCCCGCGCGCCTTGTTGATAAGTCTTCGCTGCGGCGTCGCAGACTTGCTTGCCGGTCTCAATTGCTGCCCCCTGGATTGTATTGACCGCCTCGACGGCGGCCGACCGCGCCTGTCCAGCCAAATCGCTGAGCGTACCCACTGCCGCCGTGACGCCGTTTTTCGCATCGTTCGCAGCGTTGCTCACCTGATCGCTAATCCGATTTTCGTCCATAACCGTTCCCACAGCTTGTCTTTGATGACCCCATGCCATCGCGGAGTAAACGGCACGTCGGCGAAAAGGCTCCGGATCGAGCTGGGGCGGCACCATAGAATTTATTGTCGGAACGGACCGGCCGATCGACTTGTTGGCAATGCTACCTATCCACTGGAGAGAAATTCGCTATGGACAAGGATCGTATTGCCGGGGGCGTGAAAAAGGTCACCGGAACCGTCAAGGAAAAGGTGGGCAAGGCGCTGGGCGACGCCAAGACAGCGGCTGAAGGCAAAAGAGAAAAAGATGAAGGGCACGTTCAAACCGCGGTCGGCCACGTCAAGGACGCGGTCCGCGAGATCGCCAGCAAAAAGTAAGGTCAGGTTAGGTTTTGTGCCTAATCCTTTCCATTTTCCTCTTTAGCCGCTGATCTCCGTCTTCGAGCAATCGCAGTGCGGCGCATGTGAGATTATCACCCATTGGGTGGTCTCGGCGTTCTTGTTGCGATTGTCGTAGTCTGGTCTCACACAGAATATGCAGGAGTTCGTGACATGGGCAGAGGCATTCTGCTGTGGATGCTGGGGATTCCGATCCCAGTCTTGATCCTACTATACTTGTTTCACTTGATCTGATTCGGAAATCCGGAACCAGAGACGGCATTCCATTGTTGCTGATCACATGCGTTCTTCGAAAAGGACGCATCTCACAATTGGAGTATCGAACTTGTACAAGCGCAACATGACCGCTGCCATGGCAGCATTATTCCTCGCCGCGGCGCCGCTTGCCTATGCGCAGGCCGCCTCCCAAGACACAACCGGCGCTGTGAGCACCCTCAGCGGGGTCATTCAGCCTGATCAGATTCGCGCCAGCAAGATGATCGGCAGTAGCGTCTACGACGTTCAAAACCGCGACATCGGCAAAGTCCAGGACGTGATCCTGAACCCCGACGGCCGGGTGGCGGCAGTAGTCGTCGATGTCGGCGCCGTTCTGGGGATGGGCGGCAAGGACGTTGCCGTCCACTTGAGCGATCTCAAGACCGACAACAACCGCTTGACCTTGGACATAACAAAAGAGCGCCTGCAACAGGCGCAGGCCTACCAGCTGGAAAATCCGGACACAGGCGCCGGGTCGACGACCTCGCCGGTTCATGGCGGCCAGCTAGGCTCGGGCGCCGGCTCCAATACGACGCCGCGTCAGTAGCACCGGCTATCGGCCGGGCGGGGCGGGTGCCCCGCCCGGCAGCCTCTTGTCTGCAGGCGGTTGCACCGCCCTACCGGCAGGCCAATTCCCAATTCCGGGCTTAGCCCGCCTTGTTGCTGTCCTTTCCGCGCGTGCTATAACCAGCCGTTCGTCAGGGGGAGGACGCGTGCCTACCGTCTTCGTGCTCAACGGCCCCAATCTGAACCTGCTCGGGGTTCGCGAGCCGTCGGTATACGGCCATGACACCTTGGCCGATATCGAAGCGCGCTGCCTCGCGCGCGCGGCCGCGCTCGACCTGCAAATCGATTTTCGCCAGACCAATCACGAAGGCCAGCTGGTCGACTGGATCCAGGAGGCGCGTAAATCGGCCGACGGCATCGTTCTGAACGCCGGCGCGCTGACCCACACCTCGATCGCAGTCCTCGACGCGCTCTCGGCCAGCGGTTTGCCGGTGATCGAGGTACATTTGTCGAACATCTTTCGCCGCGAGCGGTTCCGCCACCATTCCTATGTGAGCCTGGCGGCGCGCGGCGTGATCTGCGGCTTGGGCGCGCAGGGATATGAATTGGCGCTGGAAGCAATCGCCGATCTGATCGAGGACGAACCGGGCGAGGCCGCTCGGTGAGGTTCGGCGGCCGGGGCCCGCCGCTTTCGCCCGATCCCGACCTGGTCCGTGCGCTCGCACACCTGCTGAGCGAGACCGGCCTGACGGAAATCGAATATGCGGTCGGCGATCGCCGCATTCGTGTCGCTCGTGCTCCGGCCGCAGCGGTGCTCTCCTCGGGTTCGATCATGGCGCCCGGGATTGCCGCGCCGAGCGAAGAAGCAAGCCGCCTGGCCGGTCACCCCGGTGCGGTGACCGCGCCGATGGTAGGCACCGCCTATCTGGCGCCGCAGCCCGGAGACCCGACATTTGTCCGGCTCGGCGAAACCGTTGCCGCCGGTCAGCCGTTGCTGATCATCGAAGCGATGAAGGTCATGAACGAGATTCGTGCGCCCCGGGCGGGGCGAATCGCGCAAATCATCGTCGCCGACGCGCAACCGGTCGAATATGGCGCGGTGCTGATGCTGATCGAGTAATCATTCTCCGGCGATGTTCGAGAAGGTGCTGATCGCCAATCGCGGCGAGATCGCGCTGAGGATCCACCGCGCCTGCCGCGAGATGGGGATCAAGACGGTTGCCGTGCACTCGACCGCCGACGCGCGGGCAATGAATGTGCGGCTTGCCGACGAGAGCGTCTGCATCGGGCCGCCGGCCGCGCGCGACAGCTATATGAACGTGGCGGCGATCCTTTCCGCCGCGGAGATCACCGGCGCCGACGCGATCCATCCCGGGCTCGGATTTCTCGCCGAGGATGCCGATTTCGCTGCGGCCGTCGAAGAGCACGGGTTCACCTTCATCGGCCCCGCGCCCGAACACATCCGGCTGATGGGCGACAAGGTGGCGGCAAAGACGGCGGCGGCGCGACTCGGCATCCCGACGGTGCCGGGCTCCGCGGGCGCCGTGCGCGATCCGGCCGCGGCCGCGGACGCGGCCGACGCGATCGGCTATCCGGTGCTGATCAAAGCAGCGGCGGGCGGCGGCGGACGCGGCATGAAAATCGCCCGCGACCGCGCCGAACTATTCCGGATGCTGCCGGCGGCGCAGCACGAGGCGGTGTTGTTTTTTGGTCGGGGCGAGGTCTATCTCGAACGCTGGCTCGAGCGGCCGAGGCACATCGAGATCCAAATTCTCGGCGATGGCCAGGGCGGGGTGGTTCACCTCGGCGAACGCGACTGCTCTTTGCAGCGCACCCATCAGAAGGTCCTCGAGGAAACCCCGTCCCCCGCGCTCAACCCGGGCGAGCGCGACCGGCTCGGCGCCCTCGCCGTCGCCGCGTTGCGCAACATCGGCTACCGCAGCGTCGGCACCCTCGAATTCCTGTACCAGGACGGCGAATTCTTCTTTATCGAGATGAATACCCGGCTGCAGGTCGAGCATCCGATCAGCGAGATGGTCAGCGGCATCGACATCGTACGCGAGCAGTTGCGTATCGCCGCCGGCGCCCCGCTCGGCTACCGTCAGGCTGAAATCCGCCTCTCCGGTCATGCGATCGAGTGCCGCATCAACGCCGAAAACCCCGAGACTTTTCGTCCATCGCCCGGCCGAGTGACCGATTATCACGCCCCGGGCGGGCTCGGCGTGCGCGTCGACAGCGCGCTCTACCAGGGGTACGAGGTGCCGCCCTACTACGACAGCTTGATCTCCAAGCTGATCATCCATGGCAAGACCCGCAACGAATGTCTGATGCGGTTGCGCCGGGCGCTCGAGGAATATGTGATCGGCGGCATCGAGACGACGATCCCGCTGCATCAGCGTCTGGTCGACGCCGCCGATTTCATCAACGGCGACTACGACATCCACTGGCTCGAGCGTTTCCTCGGGCGGGCATCATGAACCGAGCCGCATTGTGATCCGGCTGACGCCCGAGATCCTGCTCGCCGCCTATGCCGCTGGCGTCTTTCCGATGGCCGACTCGGCCGACGACCCCGAGCTGTTCTGGGTCGATCCGCACCATCGCGGCATCCTCCCTCTCGATGCTTTTCATGTCTCGCACCGGCTGCGCCGTTTGCTGCGGCAGGGTCGGTTCGAGATCAGCTGCGACAGCACCTTCGCGGCGGTCATCCGCGGCTGCGCCGAAGCGAGCGAAAAGCGTCCGAACACCTGGATCAACGAGGAGATCGTCCGGCTGTATCAAGCCCTCTTCGCGCGCGGGGCGGCGCACAGCGTCGAATGCCGGCGCGGCGGCACTCTGGCGGGTGGACTGTACGGGGTCTCGATCGGCGCGGCTTTCTTTGGCGAAAGCATGTTCAGTCGCGAGACCGACGCGAGCAAAGTCGCCCTGGTCCATCTGGTCGCACGGCTGCGTCTCGGCGGCTACCGATTGCTCGACACCCAGTTCCTGACCCCGCATCTGGCGCGGTTCGGCGCAATAGAGATTTCGCGCGCCCGCTACCACAGGCTGCTGGCTGCGGCGCTCGCCTACCGCGCCTCTTTTCCGGTGTCACTCCCCGAAGATTCGGGCGGAGACCCCTTGGCTCCCTTGCAGTCGAGCAAGATCACGTCGTAGACCGGGTTCTCGAGCGAGGACAGCGCCGGGCTCTGGGCAAACATCCATCCGCTGAAGCGTCGAATGTTCTCCTCGCCTGGTCGAACTTCGTCGATCTGCAGAAACGCGGCGCTTTCCGGTTGGTCCTCGGGCGGGTTTTTCTCGCAGTCGCGCACCGTGATCGCCAGGCCGCCAAAAGTCACCGTCTTGCCGACCGGCGCCTCGATTTCGGAGACGCGGGCGGTGATCTTGTCGAGCCCCTGCAATACCGCTGTCGGCTCGGAAATCATATCCGAGGCCGCGACCGCGGCAATGGTGAGCGCCAATACCGCCGGGGCGGCCGCAGCCAGCGCGCCCCCGGCCAGGAAGACGAAATTACGCAGCTTCAGCCTCCTGCGAGACTTCGCATTCGCGCCTCGCGGGCGGCGATAGCGGCTTCGCGCTCGACCAACAGCCGAGCCCGCTCAACCACCGGCACGTCGATCATCCTGCCGTCGACAGTGACCGCGCCCACCCCTTCGGCCAGCGCCTTGTCGTAGGCGGCCAGCACCCGGCGTGCGTGATCGACCTCCGCGGCACCCGGGCGGAACTCCTCGTTCAAGATCGCCACCTGGCTCGGATGGATCACCGAGGCGCCGATGAAGCCGAAACGGCGCGAGCGGCGGATCGTCTGTCGGAAACCGTCGAGATCGTGGAACTCGGCGATGGAGCCGATAAAGCCCAACGGCATGATACCGGCGGCGCGGGCGGCGAACACCGCCATCTGCTTCGGCATCGACAGCGCTTCGGCCTCGGGCAAGATGCCGGCCGAGGTGGCGAAATCCTCGGCGCCGAGCGTGAGGGCGCAGAGCCGCGGATGGGCGCGGGCAATCTCGGCGAGATGAAAGAATGCCGCCGCGGTCTCGACCATCGCGATCAGCCGTGTCTTGCCTGGCTCCATGCCGTGTTCGGCCTCGACCTCGTCGACCACCTCGGCAAGCAGGCGGACATGCTCGGCGCTGTCGGCCTTGGGCAAAGCGAGCGCCAGCACACCCGGACCGACCGCGGCCTCGATGTCGCGCACCGCCATGCGCAACGGTCGGTTGATGCGCACGACGACATCGGCGCCGCCGCGCGAGACGATCGCCGCTGCCTCCGGCACCAGCCCCCTCGCCCGCTCCTTTTCCGAGGCCGCGACACTGTCCTCCAGATCGAGGATGATCGCATCAGCGCCGCGCCTGGCTGCCCCGTCGACAAAGCGCCGGGCGGTCACCGGCACGAACAGCAGCGAGCGCCAGACCGGCAGCGCGCCGGTCACCGCGCGCCTCCGAGAAAGATCACGCCGTCACCCGCCAGCCCGTCGAGCGCAGCGCGGTCGAGACCAAGCGCGCCGAGGATCTCGGCAGTGTGCTGGCCCAATGACGGGGCCGGGCGGCGCAGCATTCCGGGGGTGTCAGACAGGCGGGGAATGATGTTGTGCATCGGCAGACGTCCCAGATCTTCGTCGGGAAGATCGACCAGGATTCCCCGCTCGATCACATGCGGGTCGGCCATGAACTGGTCGATGTCGTAGACCGGCGCCGCCGTGACTTCGGCGCGTTCGAAGACTTCCATGTTCTCGGCCAGAGTACGCCCCGCGATAAAGGCGACGATCGGCGCCTCGCAAGCCTCGGCGTTCTTGACCCGCTCGGTATTGGTGCGGAAGCGTTGGTCGGTGATCATGTCTTCGCGGCCGATCGCGCGGAACAGGCGCTCGGCCATCGCCTGGATCGACGCGGAAATGCCGATATATCGACCGTCCTTGGTTCGGAACACGTTGCGCGGCGAGGTCGTCTCGGAGCGGCTGCCGGTACGCTCGCGTACCTCACCGGTCAGCCGATAGATCGCCGCCTCGGTGGCGATGAACGAAAACAGCGGATCGAGCAATGGCAGGTCGATGATTTGGCCCCTGCCGCCCGTGACCTCGATGTCGCGCAATGCCACCAGCACCGCCATCGCGCCGTAGAGCCCGGCGACCATGTCGGCGAGGGCGGTCGGCGGCAAGGCCGGCTCGCGATCGGCAAAGCCGGTGCGCGCGGCGTAGCCCGACATGCTCTCGACCAAGGTGCCGAAACTGGGCCGGTCGCGGTAGGGGCCATCCTGTCCCCACCCGGAGACCCGCAATATGATCAGGCCGGGGTTGCGCCGATGCAGAAGGTCGGGGCCGAGCCCCATCGCCTCGAGCGTTCCCGGCCGAAAATTCTCGATCAGCACCTGTGCGCCGGCGATCAGATCGGCCAACAATTCGCGGCCGCGCGCATCCCTGAGGTTCAGCGCCACGCTCTTCTTGTTGCGCGAATAGACCTTCCAGTGGACGCTGATCCCGTTGGTCTGCCAGGCGCGCAACGGGTCGCCGCGCTTCGGATCCTCGATCTTGATGACCTCCGCGCCGAAATCGGCGAGCTGGAGACTGACCATATTGCCGGAAACGAGCCGCGACAGATCGACGACCCGTACGCCGTCGAGTGGACACCTCCCCTCGGGCTCAAAGGATTTCTCCGGCACACCCATCGGGCAGGACCCGTTCCACAGCTTCGCGACCCGTTGAGCTTAGCCTCGCCGAGACCGGAAACAAAGAGCAGCCGCTCGGACGGCAACTCGGCGCCCATGTAGCGAAGCGTTCGGGATCACCGAGATCAGCCGCACCTTGTCGGCCGCCCCCACGCCGCCGAACTCTTGATCCAAGTCAATGTCGTCCTGCTCGCAATGCCACATGGAAGACATTCCAGGTTAATAATTCTTGGCCCAGTGTGAAGCAGTTCACACACGCTCCCACGCTCATCCGTTAACGATGGCGCTGATATCGGAGATCAAGTGGGGAAAGGCGATCGGCGATGCCCTGGGAGCGAGAGGCAACTTTGCCGGTGGAGAAACAATTTGGGAACTTGCTGACACATCGCCGGCGGTTGCCGAGGCATCGGTCCGCCGCTGGAGGGGTCGCCATCTCGATGGGGATATGCGCGGAAGCCGCTGCGGAACAATCCCGCAAAGTACCGGCGCAAACCTCGGCATGGCAGGGTTTCGAGCGGGTGACTAACTATCCCTCGATGGGCGACAGCGACAGCCGTTGCCCTACAATCGTTATGGTGAATAATTATGGTGTCAACTCTAGGGTAACGTTATGTTAACTACCTTAGGTCAAGGTTAACCACGCCCTCGCTGACAAAGGTTGTCAGCTAGATCCCCGGAGGCTCCTATGCGCGTGCTTCTCGTCGAGGACGATTCAGCCACGTCCGCCAGCATCAAGATGATGCTGAGGAAGGAAAATTTCATCTGCGACACGACCGATCTCGGTGAGGACGGGCTGGAGATCGGCAAGCTCTACGACTACGACATCATCCTCCTCGATCTGATGCTGCCGGACATCGACGGGTACGAGGTGCTGCGGCGGTTGCGCGCGGCGCGGGTGCACACGCCGATCCTGATCCTCTCCGGCCTGGCTGAGCTCGATCACAAGCTCAAGGGCCTGGGCTTTGGCGCCGACGATTTCTTGACCAAGCCGTTCGATCGCCGCGAGCTGGTGGCGCGCATCCATGCCATCGTCCGGCGCTCCAAGGGTCACGCCGAGTCGGTTATCCGCACCGGCAAGCTGGTCGTCAACCTCGACGCCCGGGTTGTCGAAGTCGACAACCGCCCGCTGCATTTGACCGGCAAGGAATACGGCATCCTCGAGCTGCTCAGCCTGCGCAAGGGCACCACCCTGACCAAGGAGATGTTTCTCAATCACCTTTACGGCGGGATGGACGAGCCGGAGCTCAAGATCATCGACGTCTTCGTTTGCAAGTTGCGCAAAAAGCTGGCTCAGGCCACCGGCGGAAAACACTATATCGAGACGGTGTGGGGACGGGGCTACGTGCTGCGCGACGCGCCCGAGCCGCTGGGGGCCGCCACTGCCGTGATTCCGGGAGACAACCACACGACGCGCCACGACACGGCCGTGGTTTAGGCCGGCCGAAATAGAACGACGCCCCGCCGCGAGAGACTTTCGGCGTATGTTACATCTCCTGTCAGACACTCAGGCGGCCGGCTCGATCGAATAGAGCCGAAAGCGACCGGGAGCCGGCGTGGCGCCAGCCAAGCGCGCACCCTGAGCTCGCGCGAGAAGGCCCGAGAAATAGGCCTGCACGGTGCGCGAGGTCACTGCTCCGACCGGGGTTTCGAGCCATAGCGCCGCCGCTTGCTCGGGAGCGAGCGAAGCGGATTCGCCGGCCACCTCGAGCTGCAGGCCGGTGACTGCCGTGTCCAGCACGAGCAGCCCGCCGCGGACCAGCGCCTCGGCCCCGACCAAAAGCAAGTTGCAACCGAGCTTTTGCCATTCGAGCGGCAGCGCGCGGACGCGTTCAGTGTAATCGCACGTGATCGGCGTCCCCGCGAAAAGCTCGGCGGCCAATTCGCCCGGCGCCGGTCCGGCGGACCCGGTGTCACCGCCGAAACCATAACAGAAACGATAAAATCGCAGCCGATTGGCGGCTCGGCGCGCGTTGTCCTGGACCAAGGTCACCGCGTCGCGCGCAAAATCGGGGTCGTCCTCGCCGAGCAGCTCGACCCCATTGCCGACCGCGCCGATCGGGCCGCTCAACTCATGGCACAGCCGCGCCGTCAGCAAGGCCAGGATGCGCAGGTCAAGCGTGACAGTCATGGTTAATGCTGCCATGCCCCTCCCCAGGCTGCAACCTGCCCGGTGACCTCGCCGACGCGCCTATTGGCGCAACATGCGGATTCGGCTCGGACTCAGGTTATCTCTCTGTCCAAGCAATCTGCTCAACGGTTGCTTGACCGCCCTTCGTCAACCACGGCATGGCGAGTGGAAGTCCTCGTAGAATTTTTCCACGACTACCGCCCCGAAGGGCCTCGCGACCCGCCTGGCCACATCAGAAAGGAAGTTCCATTTGTAAGTTTTTGCTATAAAATTGTCACACTGGGTGCATCCGGCGCATTCGTAGAGGCTGGACTGCACGAGTGCGTACGATCCGACCGGCCGACGGATGCCGCAAGACGAGTCCGCGGTCAGAATTGAGGGAGGAATCCATGTCGGTTTTTTCACTTCTCGATAAGGAGCGCATAGTCGCCCCGCCCGGCTACAACCGATGGCTGATCCCGCCAGCGGCGCTTTGCGTCCATTTGTGCATCGGCCAAGCCTATGCGTTCAGCGTGTTCAACCTGCCGATGACCAAATTGATCGGCATCGGCCAATCGGCCCCCGGGGATTGGAAGCTGACGGAGCTCGGCTGGATCTTCAGTCTCGGGATCTTCGTTCTCGGCATCTCGGCGGCGCTGCTCGGCCGTTGGGTCGAAGACGGCGGGCCGCGCAAGGCGATGTTCGCTGCTGCCTTGTGCTTTGGCGGCGGATTTCTGCTCTCGGCGGCTGGCGTTTATCTCCATAACCTATGGATCATCTATCTTGGCTACGGCGTGCTTGGCGGCATCGGGCTTGGGCTCGGCTACATCTCGCCGGTGTCGACCCTGATCAAATGGTTCCCCGACCGTCCGGGCATGGCGACCGGGATGGCGATCATGGGATTCGGCGGCGCCGCCTTTATCGCCGCACCGCTTTCGGTATGGCTTATGGCCAAGTTTTCGACGCCGACCCATGTCGGGGTCGCGGAAACGTTCATCGTCATGGGGCTTATCTATATTTGCTTCATGATGGTCGGCGCCGCGATCGTGCGCGTTCCGGCGCCGGGATGGGCGCCCGAGGGTTATGTCGCTCCGGTGCGGCCCCAGCGGCTGATAACGACGCAGCATGTCTACGTCTACGACGCGCTGAAGACGCGGCAATTCTGGCTGATCTGGTGGATACTCTGCCTTAACGTCACCGCCGGCATTGGCGTGCTGGGCCAGGCTTCGGCGATGAGCCAGGAGATGTTCAAGGGCCGGATCACCGCGGTCGCCGCGTCGGGGCTGGTCGGGCTGTTCAGCCTGTTCAATATGGCCGGCCGGTTCTTCTGGTCGTCGACCTCCGATTATATCGGGCGCAAGAACACCTATTTCTTGTTCTTTGCGCTCGGGACCGCGCTCTACGCAACGGTTCCATATGCCGGCGCGGTCGGCAGCGTCGGCCTCTTCGTGTTTTGCTATGCTGTCATCTTCAGCATGTATGGCGGCGGGTTCGCTACCGTGCCGGCCTATCTGCGCGACATGTTTGGAACCCGTTATGTCGGCGCCATTCACGGGCTGCTGCTGACCGCGTGGTCGATGGCCGGGATCTTCGGTCCGGTGCTCGTCAATTACATCCGCGAATACAATATTACGCATGGTGTCGCCAAGGCCCAGGCATACAATGTCACGATGTATGTCATGGCAGGCCTATTAGTCGTCGGCTTTATCTGCAACGTTTTCGTCAGATCTGTACACGAGCGGTTTCACATGCGCGCGGTCGAGGCGGACGCCGAGGTCGAAGGCGCCCCGGTATTCGGAAGTCAATGATGGCGTCAAATCAACAAGCCCACCGCGGATACGGACTCAAACTTGTCCTGGCCTGGGGTTTTGTCGGGATCCCGCTGGTCTGGGGTGTGGTTCAGACCCTGGTCAACGCGCTCAAGGCGTTTCACTAAGGTCGAGCAATGCCGCGGCCGCGGCGAGATCCTCGGGCCGGTTGGCGTTAAAGAAGGGGTCGATAGGCTCGCTACCGAACACCACCGTGGCCAACCGATGTCGGGCGGTCCATTGATCGACTTTGCGGATGCCCTCCTCGACCACCGCATGGCGCAGGTCCTCGCGCAACCGGACCGGCCACAGGCCGATCACCGGATGCGCCTGTCCCCCTGAGGCGGCGCAGGCAACATCAGCCTGCGCTGCTTCGATCTCGACGGTGAACCGCACCACGAGGTCTTTCGGCAGAAACGGCGCGTCGGTCGCGACGCTGACGACATAATCGCAATCCGGACGGTTAGCAGCCGCCCAGTCGAGGCCGGCCAGCACGCCGGCCAACGGCCCGGCGAAATCAGGAACGCTGTCGGGCACCACCGGCAGCCCGAACCGGGCAAAGCGCGCCGGATCGCCATTGGCGTTGAGCACGAGCGCCTCGACCTGCGGCCGGATGCGCTCGATGACCCGGTCAAGCAACGGAACCCCGCCGAGCAGCCGCAGCGCCTTGTCGCCGCCGCCCATACGCCGGGACAGCCCGCCGGCGAGCAGCAACCCAACGACCTTCACACCACATCCTCGGCCAGGCTCGCCTTGCGGGCAAGCCGAGGATGCTCGTCCTCGACGGCCCGGATATCGCCGTCGAAGACGATGCGCTCGCTGCCCGCCAGCGCGACGAAGCGCTTGCCCTTGGCGCGGCCGATCAGGGTGAGGCCGGCCTGCCGGGCAAGATCGACGCCCCAGGCGGTAAAGCCCGAGCGCGAGATCAGGATCGGGATCGCCATCTGTACGGTCTTGATCACCATCTCCGAGGTCAGCCGGCCGGTGGTGTAAAAGATCTTGCCCGAGGGCGAGATGCCGTGGAGGTGCATGTAGCCGGCGATCTTGTCGATCGCGTTGTGGCGGCCGACATCCTCCATATAGAGCAGCGGCCGGTCCTCCTCGCACAACACGCAGCCATGGATCGCCCCAGCGGCGAGATAGAGGCTCGGCACGGTGTTGATCTTGCGCGAGAGCGCATAGAGCCACGACGTGCGTAACACAGCGTCGGGGTCGAGCCGGATCTCCTCGAACTTCTCCATCAGATCGCCGAAGACGGTGCCCTGGGCACAGCCCGAGGTCAGCGTCTTCTTGCGCAGTTTATCCTCGAAATCGGTCTCGCGATCGGTGCGGACGACGACGGTCTCGAGTTCCTCGTCGTAATCGATGCCGGTAATCCGGTCGCCGGCCCGCAACATGTTCTGATTGAGCAGATAGCCGACCGCGAGATAATCCGGATGGTCGCCGATCGTCATCATCGTGACGATCTCGCGCCCATTCAGGAACAAGGTTAGGGGCCGCTCCATGACCACGGCGGTCTCGATCGCCCGGCCTTCCTGGTCGATGCCGGCGACGGTCCGGGTCAGTCGCGGATCGTCGGGTTGAGGGCGGACAGTAAATTCCTGCATGGTCCGATGATGGGTCTGCCCGCCTTGCGGCGCAAGCAGGCAACTGTCATCTCGGTCCGGATGGGTTTCCGCCGGCCGAGATCATATGTACGATGTCGATACCGGCCGAGATCATATGTACGATGTCGATAAAGGACGCCCTAGTCGGGAGCCGCCATGGCGGAGTTGAGGAGTTTATACGATCAGGATTTCGTCGCTTGGTCGAAACAGCAGGCTGAAGCCTTGCGCACCGCTGCACGCATTGGCTCGAACCAAAGCCTGGACTGGGAGAACCTGGCGGAGGAGATCGAAGATTTGGGCAAGTCAGCGAGGCGGGAGCTGCAAAGCCAAATTCGGCGGATCGTCGGCCATCTCCTTAAGCTTCAGCACTCGCCAGCGAAAGAACTGCGCCGTGGCTGGGAGGAATCAATAGTGGACGTCAGGGCCGAGATCGAGGATTTGCTCGAAGTGAGTCCGAGCCTGGGAGCTGGGCTGGATCGCGATGTTGAGAGGCAGACCCAGCGGGGTATCGACCTCGCGCTGAGAGACCTCGGACGCCAGCAAGAAATCGACCCGGCCACGACGGCGCGGATGCGAGCCATCTCCTACACCGAGGAGCAGATCCTCAGCGACTGGTTCCCCGACGAGCCGCGGGGGTAGCGCGGGCGCACTATACCGAGATCGGGGGCGACATTTGACGATCGCACTCCTATCTTTACGGAAGCGCGCAACAGAGAAGTTACCGGCGCCGCGAGCGAGCACAGCATGATCGACCCGTTTGGACGGACCATCACCTACCTGCGCGTATCGGTCACCGACCGGTGCGACTTCCGCTGCGTCTATTGCATGGCGGAGGAGATGAGTTTCCTGCCGAAGGCCGAGCTGTTGACCCTCGAAGAGCTCGACCGGGTGTGCAGCGCCTTTGTTCGGCTCGGGGTCAGAAAGCTGCGCCTGACCGGCGGCGAGCCGTTGGTTCGCCGAAATATCATGACGCTGTTTCGCTCGCTCGGCCGACACCTTGGCGCCGGCGCCCTCGACGAGCTGACCCTGACGACCAACGGCAGCCAGCTCGCCCGCTACGCCTCCGAACTTGCCGATTGTGGCGTACGCCGGGTCAATGTCTCGCTCGACACACTCGACCCGGCGAAATTCACCGAGATAACCCGCCGCGGCCACCTCGAGGTGGTGCTCGACGGCCTCGCCGCCGCCAAGGCTGCTGGTCTCGCGGTCAAGATCAACACCGTGGCGTTGCGCGGCGTCAACGAGGACGAACTCGACGAACTCGTCGCCTGGTGCGGCGACCAGGAGTTCGATTTAGTGTTTATCGAGGTCATGCCGATGGGCGATATCGGCGGCGAGAACCGGCTCGACCAGTATCTGCCGCTGTCGATGGTGCGCGCCCGGCTGCAGCGGCGTTGGACGCTCGACGACAGCGACTACCGCACCGGCGGCCCGGCGCGTTACGTCACGGTGCGCGAGACTGGCCGGCAACTCGGCTTCATCACCCCATTGACCCACAATTTCTGCGAGAGCTGCAACCGCGTGCGGCTGACCTGCACTGGGACGCTGTACATGTGTCTCGGCCAGGAGGACGCGGCCGATCTGCGAACCCCGCTGCGCCAATCCGAAGGCGACGAGGCGCTCGTGGCAGCAATCCGCGAGGCGATCGACCGCAAGCCAAAGGGTCACGATTTTATCATCGACCGCCGCCATAACCGGCCCGCCGTCGCCCGCCACATGAGTGTCACCGGCGGGTGAGCGCCGCACCGCTGCAGCAGACCGCTCCCCGGATCGCCGTCGTCGCCGCCGAGACCGAAGCAGCTCAGCAGGCGCTGGCGGAGCTTACCCGGCGCTATCCCTGCGTCGCCCCCGAGCATGCCGATATTGTCGTTCCGCTCGGCGGCGACGGCTTCTTGCTCGAGACGTTGCATCGCTTTCTGCCGCAAGGCGTGCCGATCTTCGGCATGCATCGGGGCAGCGTCGGCTTTTTGATGAACATTTATCGGCCGGATGGACTGTTCGACCGGCTCGCCCAGGCGCAACCTGTGGTCCTGCATCCGCTCGAAATGATCGCCCGCGGCGATGACGGCGCCCGCCACCGCGCGCTCGCCTTCAACGAGGTCTCCTTGCTGCGCGAGAGCCGTCAGGCGGCAAAGCTGCGGGTCACGGTTGACGGGGTCGTGCGCCTCGACGAGTTGATGGCCGACGGCATTCTGGTCGCCACGCCGGTCGGCAGCACCGCCTACAATCTGTCGGCGCACGGCCCGATCATTCCGCTCGGCGCCGGTGTTTTGGCGCTGACCCCGATCAGCGCCTTTCGTCCCCGGCGCTGGCGCGGCGCTCTGCTGCGCCACGAGGCTCAGGTCAGGATCGACGCGCTCGAAAGCGACAAGCGCCCGGTCGGCGCCAGCGCCGACTTTACCGAGGCGCGCGATGTCGTCAGCGTCGAGATCCACGAGAATCGCGACATCGCGATGACTTTGCTGTTCGACCACGAGGCCAACCTCGAAGAGCGCGTCTTTAAGGAGCAGTTTGCGCCATGAGACGTCCGGCGGGCCCCGGCTGGGACCCGCCGCGCCCATCCGCTACGCGATTGTCAGAACATTGCCGACGCGATGGAACTCTTTGCCGATGAGTGCGGCAAAGGCGCCCGAGGCCGCGCTGACGCTGCCGATCTCCCCACCCGAGTTGAAGTCGTGGGAACCCTGCACCACAAGGTTCTGCGGCGGCATCTGCGGGGTTGCGAACACTTCGAGCGTCAGCATCGCCGTGTTTTGGGCATCCGTCGCACCAAAGATCACCCGCTTGGTGCTCGCATAGTAGCCGATCTGCCGTTTTTCTTCGAAAACAGTGCCACCTTCGTATTGCCACCGGCCGGCAACATCATCGACATTATTCAAAGTCATACGCTCCAGCATCAGAGACAGTGCCATCAAAATCTCCTATCACGCGGTGTTTCGTGTCCGCGGCACTGTCATACCCAGAATTCGCTGTGATCGCATGTGAACTACTTCATACAGCTCAAAATTAGGCGCCAATTATCATATCAAGATTAACTCAAGTTTATTTAATATCTAAGATATCTGAACAATAAGCAGGATCGCGCCACCGCTCTAATCTACACGCCATTGCACCGACATGGTCGAGTGCCGTGAGATCGGCTAAGCCGCGTCAGCTGGCGTAGCCCGGCATTAACCGGGCCGCATTGCCTCAGTTGATGGCCTGCCGGTCGGTTGCCGTCAGCGGGATCGCGTCGATCCCGGCGACATTGTCTTCGAGCGAAAAATAGGGGTTATCGGTGCCAAACACGATCTGCGACACCGGCACGAACTTCAGCAGCGCGGCCATGGTCGGCGCGAATAGGCGTTGGCGGTGTCGTAGTGCAGCTTCGCCAACTCGGCAACAATACCCTGCGGCGCAATTGCCGCGAGGTCCTTGCGGGCGCGCGGCATTGCCGCCGGGCGACCGGCAAGAGCCGGAATGGCGTCGCCGGCATGTGAAAAGATGAATCGGATATTCGAATAGCGAGCGAGAACTCCGATGGCGCGGCGCCGGGTCGAGGCTGTCTTCTGCGCCGGAGGAGCCCGCCACCGCCGATCCGACGGGCAACCCGGCGGCAGCGTCGAGCGCGGCGAGCGCCAGGATCGCGCGCCGCGTCGGTCCGCGAGCCGGCGCGCGACCGGCCGCGGCGGCTTGGGGCTGGGCACTTGGACTCATGTCAACTCCATCACGCTAAGTACCCACCGGCCACACCCTTTCACGGCCTTTTGCGCCCTCAGCGGGTCGCGCTAGTCGCGCAGTTCGGGGACGATCCAGAACGGCTTCTGGCCGCGGGCGACGCGCTCGAAATTGTCGAAGGCGTTGCGCCAGCGCTTCCAATGATTGTCCCAGGTCGGGCCGGCGCCGTGCGGGCTGAAGGTGATGTTCTTCAACGTGAACAGCTCGTGGTCGGGCTTGGGCGGCTCCTCGACCATCACGTCGAGCCCGGCGCCCAGGATCTTTTCGTCGCGCAGCGCGTTGTACAGTGCTTTTTCGTCGACGACCGGGCCGCGGCAGGTGTTGATCAGGATCGCCGTGGGTTTCATCATCGCCAGCTCGCGCTCGCCGATCAAATTGTGGGTCGAGAGATCGAGCGGCACGTGCAAGGTCACGATATCCGAGGTCTTCAGCAGCTCCGTGAACAGCGCGAACCGCACGCCGAGCGCGTCTTCCTGATCGGTGGTCAGCCGGTTGATGTCGTAATACTTGATGTGCATGTCGAAGGCCTTGGCGCGGCGCGCGACCTTTTTGCCGATATTGCCGAGACCGATGATGCCCAGAGTCTTGTCTTCGAGTTCATAGAGCTTGGTCGCGTTGAAATCGTTGCCGCGCCAGCGTCCGGAAGAGACGCCTTCGTGCTGCCAGATCAATTTGCGGCTGACCGCCAGCATCAGCATCATTGCGTGCTCGGCGACCGCGGTCGAGTTGGCCCCGCCATTGTTGCAGATCGGCACGCCTGCCGCCCGCGCCGCGTCCAGGTCATAAGTGTTGTAGCCGGCGCTCAGGGTCTGAACGATGCGCAATTTTGGCGCGCGCCGGTAGAAATCGGGGCCGTGCGGGAATTGCCCGCCGCCGATGTAGTATTCGGTGTCCTTCAACAGATCGAAGAACTCCGGCCGGCCATGTGGGGCCATGACCAGCTCCCAGCCCGGCGACAGCAGGTCGTAGGCGATCTTCAGGGTTTCCTCATTGTGGGTGGAGGGGGTCAGGATGCGGGGCATGCAGCGTCTCCTCTTGCGGGATTGTCGCGTGGAGTTGGCGAAGCGCCGCCGGCGGTGATTGGCCGTCGGCAGCGAGGAAAGGCCATCGTAGCGACAGCAGACGATGACACCCAAGCGCAAAAACCGGAGCCCTAACCGATTGCCGAAACAGGGCGGCTCGGCATAGGCTGAGATTCTGCGCCGTCCGACGCCAAAACCTCAGCCACACGTCGAACACCACACAAGACCAACCAGCGAGTGAAAACAGGCATGCCCGAATCGCTTGAGAACCGCTTCCAGAACCTGCACGAATTCGTCACCCAGGCGCGCACCAATCTCAATCGCAACAATTGGGACTACCTGATCGGCGGCTCGGAGACCGAAACCACTTTGGCGCGCAACCGGCTGGCGCTCGATGCCATCGGCTTCCGGCCGAGGGTCTTGCGCGATGTGTCGACGATCGATTGCAGCGGGACCTTGTTCGGCAAAAAGCTGCGCATCCCGGTGCTGTGCGCGCCGGTCGGATCGCTGCAGGTGTTCGACCCGGCCGGTGGCGGCGCGGTTGCGGCGGCGACCCGCGAATTCGGCAACGGCATGATCCTCTCTTCGGTCTCGGAGCCGGGGCTCGAGAAGACCGCCGAAGCTTCAGGCGACGGCTTCAAGATCTTCCAGCTCTATGTGCGCGGCGACGCCGCCTGGGTCGACGATCATGTCCGCCGCACTATCGACAAGGGCTACGACGCCTTTTGCCTGACCGTCGACACTGACAGCTACAGCCGGCGCGAGCGCGACATCGCCAAGCGCCACCAACGCGGGCGCGTCCGCGTCGACGACGCCCGCATCTATCAGGCTCAGTTCAACTGGCGCGATATCGAGCGGATCAAGAAGAGCTTCGACATCCCGCTGATCCTTAAGGGAATCGCCACCGCCGAGGACGCCAAGATCGCGCTCGAGCACGGTGTCGATTGCGTCTACGTGTCGAACCATGGCGGGCGCCAACTCGATCAGGGCGTCGGCTCGATCGATGTGTTGCCGGAAGTCGTCGAGGCGGTCGGCGGGCGGGCCCGCATCATCGTCGATGGCGGCATCAGCCGCGGCGCCGACGTGGTCAAGGCATTGATCCTCGGCGCCGACGCGGTCGCCTGCGGCCGGCTCTATGTTTATGGGCTCGCCGCCGCCGGCGTCGAGGGCGTGGTGCGCCTCTTCGAGATCCTCGAAGACGAGATCAGCATCTGCCTGTCGCTATTGGGCGTCACCGGCTATCACGAGCTCGACAAATCCTACATCCGCCCCGCCCGCCAAGTGGTGCCGCCGCACGTCCACAGCGCCTTCCCCCACCTCAACCTGCCGCGCGAGACGTATTAGCCGGCTCTTCTCAAACCACCCCATGAGTGCCCCCGCCACCACGAGGACCATCTGAAGCGGGGCGCCGGCGATCTCGATTTCGCAGACATGTTGGTTGAAGGCAGAGGCTTCGTCGGTCATGAATGCCTTCGGCTGCTCGAGCCGCGCGCGACGAACTCGTGCGGCTGGCGAACGCCGCCGGCATTGGGACTTGGGAAGATATCGCTCGGCTAATAATCGGGCTCAGCGTCGAGCCTGACGGCCGCCCTTGTGAAATTAGGCGGCGGCAACTTCACGATTATCTGAGATAAGATTGCCTGCGAGAACGTCAAACTTCCCGCCCATCCTGCCGTAATTGATGATTACGGTAGAGACAGACTTACCGTATAGTTGCCTAAATCGATCTCGTCGTTGGTGCCACCGGAAGACTTAACATCGCTTTGGGAGCCGGTAAAGAAGAAAAATGCAAAGGACTCCGCGCCATCCACGTTGTCGTACCCCTGCCAAGACACGGGCAGGCCGTTCGAAGTTCCATTCTGAAAAGATGGTGATTGGGTGGTGGCTGGGGCGCAGACCAAGTCTTCGATGAACGCATTCCCCTTCGGCAACGACGCACAGCCTCTGGCGGATGCGTCTGCGAACAAGTTGGCGACAGACGTAAAATCGAACGAGAGCGAGTGCCAGGCGACGGTGAAGCTCGTGAAGGTGTCTGATGTCTTGTCGTAAACGAAGGATCCGGTTGCCTTATTATCAGGGTTGTTACAGTAGCCCGGCGTAAGCTGGTAGCAAGTAGTACGCGTGAAATTGATGGTGCCGTTGATTACCAAGCCGGGATGAAAAGAGAGATCATTTAGATTTCCGGCCTGGGCTGGTGTCGAACCGAGAGTTGGAACCGAGGTGTAGCCGGTCGTGACGGTGGCCTCCCACTGCGCGCATCCCTTGGGATCAGTTTTGAAGTCACAATATACTGGTGCGATTGCCGAAAGTGATTTTCGGCCCTTTTTCAAGTACAGAAACTTGAACCGGGATGTAAAATCGTCGATTGCGAATTGAAGTGTGTAACCAGAGTAGGGATTACTGTGGTACTTAGGCGGGGCGCAATGCCAACCCCAAATGTCAGGTAATTGACATTGCGATGTAGGGTTGAAGTCTGTGCCCGCACTCGATTCCTCGATAGAAATTGCGACAATTAGCCGGGGGTCTACATCCCAGAGCAAACCGGATTGGTACAACACTGATCCGTAGCCGACTAGGACCGGAGGCGTATGCCCTCCTCTCTGATACCAGGCCGCCATATAGTTATCAATCTCGGGCCCCAGGTTCGAGTCAAAGGGCTCTGCCAGAGCACGCGGCCCACAGAACAGGACCATCAACATCATAAGGCGAGCCATGACGGTGTACCGCATGTGAATCTCTCCCTATGGGCCAAATTGAAACGACTGCAGCACCTGCTGGTACGCAGCTTGGAACGAGGTCTCCAACGGATCAGCGGCATTATACGTCAAATAGAATTTATACAGAAGACCGCTGTTTCCCACATAACTTGTTACAAAGTTGTAAGTTACGGGGCCAAAAGAAACGGTGTAAAACATTTCTAAACCGGTTGAGCCAGAAATTACGACAGAATTGGTAGATATGATTGTCGCCCCCTGCAACTCGTTCCCAATAAAGTCGACCAAAGGAACGCCAGGTTGTACAATGGTCGTGATGTCTATAGCCGCTCCGCCGGCAGGGATATCACCGCCATGCAAGTAATGTCCTCCGAAATTGTCCAACGAAATTGGCCCTCCAGCACCGAAAGCATTCACGTTTGGTCGAAAGCCCGATGGGAGACTTAGCGCGGAAAAGCCGAGACTTGTACCACACTGGCCTTGTAGATTTCCGGAGACCACATTCGGTCCAAGGGCGTCGACGGGTGCAGGAGAATTTTGCTGGCACTGCAGGTTCCCACCGATGACGTTGGCGCTGACGTCTGCCGCGGTCGAAGACGAGTTGTTCTGGATTTGCACGTTGCCGCCGACTGCGCCGTTATCAGCCACACAGGCGCCGCTATTGTTTTGGCACTCGAAGTTGCCCTCGATCTGAATCCCGGGGCCGACGTAACCGCTCCGCGCCGCACACTGTTGAATCTGGACGTTGCCGACGATCACAACCGCGCCACTCAAAAGCACGGACCCGCACTGATTAGCCTGAACATTGCCAGTAATTGTTGATGTCGCACCAACTGAAAGAGTCGCATTGGTCCCGACCTGGATATTGCCTCCCACAATCGCGTCGGACAAGGTGCAGGATGCACCATTCGGAACGGTGACATTGCCGAACGTTCCCGTCATGGAACCGCTACACGATATGTTCTGAGCGTGAAGAGGCATACTACTTCCAAGGAGGGAAATGCAGATGACTACAGCCGAGACGGCCAGCTTTTTCGCGCGATTGGTCCACTTTACGACGCGCCTCGGGAGGTGAAATTTGAAGGTCGTTGAGAGAGCTAACATGTCGCTGGTCCCCGTCAGCACGGCAAGCGGCCGCGGATAAACCGGTATCCCCCCGGATTCCCAAGCTTGTGGCCAGGGTAATCGAGGTCACAATTGGGCATGGCGGCTTGCCTGGCAAGGAAATTCGACCACGCCGTCACGGTCGACAACGCTGGCCGCCGTCTTGCTGAGGGACATGTCGAGCCCGATGAACACACCCATGATCGCTTCCTGGTGAACCGGTTGATCCGGCGACCGTATAGGCGGACGCTTTCAGCACGTCTCTTCTGAGAATTTTCGCGTTTTTACCTTCGCCATAGATTTTAACTGATGGTTCTTTGCCACGCATCCGGTTCGTGGGTCAGGATCGGGACGAAGGCCGATGCGTCGACGAACATCGAGGATCCCGCTAAGTTTGTCATTCACTAATAACCTCTTATGGCGAATGCCCGCCGGCCGCAATTCAGCCACCGCCATTCCCCGCCAGATAAAGGCGCCCAGTCCCAACCGAGATCCAAATGCGCTGGGTGCCCAGAAAATCAACGCCGATAACGCCTTCGCCAAAGTTCCGCTCCCCGCCGAGCGGGCTCGGCGTCTTTGCCAACACATAGGCATAAGGGTGTCGTGATATCGCGGGACCGATCTGGAGGCTGTCAAACCAATGGACGTGTGATGGAGTGTCGTCGCCGGCAATCACATGAAGTTTGATCATGGGATCGTTCTCCAACTCCTGATCGGTGAGACCGAGCCGCTGCGCCATTTGGGGCGTGATCATCGTGTTGGATGCGCCGGTATCCAGGAAGCCGGTTCCCTCGACGCCGTTGAGCTTGAACGGCAATTTCAACCAGCCCGTTCGCGTGGAAAATCCGGCGATTGGCGCGGCCGCCTCGTCCCAGGGGGGCGGCGCCGGCTCGCATCGCCGGATGCGATACAGCGTCAGCACCCGTTTCGGCCCGTCGATGTCAAGATCGTAATCCCGCAGGATGTCCAGGCCGAGGATGCCATCGAATGGCTGGTGACCGCCAAACGAGTTCACCGCCAGCCGGTTCAACGACAACGCCGCAGCGCCGATCGACATGCTGTCGATGCGGGCGTCTGGCTGGGCCGAACTGCCACTCAGACCCATGAGCGAAGTGAGGGATCGCGGGTCGCGAACCAGGTTCAATCGCTGAACCGCCGCTTCGCCCAGCATGCTTTTTTGCGCACCCGTGTCCAACAGCATGCCGATCGCATGGCCGTTAAGGGTGACCGGGACAATGAAGAGATGGTTCTTGAGCTCAAGTGGCACCCGAGCGATCTGCACGAGATCGCATGCGGCACCTGATGGACGGCTCGCCAGCACCAACAGCAGCAGTGTGAACCCTGCTAATGGGCGTCCCACCCGGTAGGCGATCGGAGGCATGAACTAAATCCGCAATTTGAGCTGATCAGGGGCACAACCGTTCAATTCTCTGACGAAGATGGTGAGGCTTTCCTCCGCCCGCATCTCGGCTTTGCCATCCTTCGCAGCAGAGCCGCCCATAGGTGCCTTCAATCCCCGGCCTTAACCGGGCGAGCCCGCATCGGCGGCCGCCGGCCCAGCAATCGGGCGACGGCCAGCTTCTCCATTGCGATTTAGGTGACCATTAAATTGTCCTATTCGCATGTCAGGTATCGCAGCGATCGCGGCGCTTTAAGCGGGCGCCCACTGACGAAGGAGATGGGATGGCTAACGATGTCGCGGAGAGATTGGCGGAACGGGTGCGCGGGCGGCCGTTTGCAAAGGGACAATCGGGCAACCCCGGCGGAAGGCAGCTCGGCTCGCGCAACAAGGCGACAATCGCCGCCCAGATGCTGCTTGCGGACGAAGCCGAAGCGCTGACCCGCAAGGCTGTCGAACTCGCCCTCGGCGGCGATCCGACGGCTTTGCGGCTGTGCGTCGAACGGGTTCTCCCCCGCGACGCGCGGTGAGGCTCACGATGCCGCGGATCACCAGCGCCGCCGATGTCGCCGGGGCGATGGGGGGCGATCGCCCCGGCACTCGCCCAAGGGGTCATCACGCCAAGTGAGGCGGGCCAAATCGCTCAGATCATCGTCACCTTCGTCCGAACCATCGAGACCAGCGATTTCGACCGGCGCCTGCAACTTCTCGAAACCAGCCAGGCCGCTTATCCGCCCGGCATCGAGGCCGGCAGCCACCACTCAACTAAATGGTGAGCTCTCGCTGCTAATTCGGCTGCAAGTGCAGCGGACCGTAATTTCAGGCTCTCGTTATGGTTGTAGCAGCGCGTGGCCGGAGCGAGCCGCCGACACGGTCAAGACCACGTCCGGCCCGAACCTACGCCGGGCGCAGCCGGGATGGCCGGGTCGGCGCCGCCGCCATCGCCGTCGCGATCCTGTCGGGCCGGGTCCAGGCGAGGTATTCGGCCGCGTATTCGGGCGGCAGGATCTCGACCATCGACTCGTTCTCGACCCACACTTCGATCACATGGAACGGGCCCCGGTTGCAGCGGTAGCATTGCCAGCCTTCACGGCCCGCAATCGCCTCGACGGCGTCAGCTTGCGCGGCGACGCTGAGCGCGAAATGGGTCGGGCCATAGCCGCGCCCTTCCGGTTTTTTCGCAAAACCCGCGCCATCGCTGCCGCCCGGCTGAAGCTCCGTCCCCGCCGGATAGACCTCGACGCCCGACCCGTGCTCGTCGAGCTGAAGGGCGAAGAAGCTCCCCGGATTGGGCGGGAACGGAACCGCTTTGCCGCCCATGAATTCGGCGAGAACCCCGGCGACATGCTTCGGGTCGCGGGCGGCGATCGAAAGATGATGGATCATGGCTTCCTCACGAATTTCCCGCGCAACCAATAGCACGACGAACGCGCCGGCGCGACGCCGACCTGCGGGGTCACCGCAACAACGGCGACGCGTCGAAACCGGGCTCGGGGGTGAAAAGCTCCTGCGGTTGCGCCACGCCGCGCAAAGCGTAGCGTCCGACCGAAATCAGACGACTTCGCACCTGCGCGCCAACCGCGTCCGCGAAGCTCGCCGAAACCAGAACATCCTGCTCGACCGAGCGGCTCATCGCCAGGATTCGGCTGACCTCGTTCACTGCCGGGCCGATGACCGTGAAATCGAGGCGGTCCTTGCTGCCGACATTGCCGTAAAACACATCGCCGACATGCAGCGCCAGATAAACTTGGGTTGTCGGCAAACCGGCTTCGGCACGACTTCGATTGAGCTTGACGACGCCATTGCGCACCCGCGCCGCGGCGGCGAGCGCCTCGAGGCAGGCCTGCGCGTGGTCCTCACCAGTGAAGATGGCGAGGGTCCCGTCGCCGATCAGTTTCAGTACATCGCCGCCATGACCGTGCACGGCGGAAACGACAACATCGGCATAGTCGTTGAGGAGCGGGATGATCTGCTCTGGCGCGGCGCTGTCGGTGATCTGGGTAAAACCGCGCAGGTCGCTGTACCACAGCACCGCGCTGATCTTGTCGGCGACGCCGCGGGCGATCCGGCCGCTCATCACCCGCCGGCCCGCGTCGCGTCCGAGATAGGTTTCGGCGAGCGTCCCGGCCATGCGCGCGAGCGCGGCCGACTTGAGGGCGAGGTTGAGGAAAGGCACGAGCCGTTTCAACGCGATGACTGCGCCGTCGCCGAATCCTTTCGGCGAATCGGTCGCCCAGGATGAATAAACGCAATCCATCTCGCCGATTACGCCTTCCGCGGCAAATCGATGAACAAGCGCCAGGTAATCCGTCATGCCCTCGTCGCGGGCCTGCGAGATCGCGGAAAAATCGGCCGCGTCGCCGGCGACCAAACGGCGTCGCATCACCTTTTCGCCCGACTGCAGCAGATGGAAGAATGGGCTGCGTTGCCAATTCTCCGCTGCTTCGCCCTCGTTGGTGCGCCCGTAATCGATCGCCTCGACCGCATCCGGCAGATCCGCGCGCCAGCGCAGGACGCGACCCTCGTATATCGGATGGAGCGTGTCGAGAATGACCATGGCGCGGGCCAAAGGAATGCCCGCGTCGACGATCCGCCCGCAGAAACCGGCCATCAGCTCGCTGTCGGTTCGACCGATTAGCCCGGCCTCCGTCACCCAGCCGGCGAGTTCGTCGAATGCCGATTGATCCATTTCGCTTGCTCCGTCTCGACGATGATCATCCTCGGCACCAGGCGCCGCGATATTCTAGCCGTCGTCGAAAGGATTGGGATGGGCGGCCTGTGCCTTTGCGATTGCTGCGACGGCGGCAATATCGTCGGCGCCGATCGGCGCGATGCCGAAGTCGCGGGCGAGCACTTCACCGAACTTGGAGACGTCGTTAAGAGTGCGTCGCTCGGTCGTTCCGTCGCGGTTGCGAACCGTGAATTTGTTGTTGAAGAGAATGTAGCGGGCCACCGGGCCGGAGCGGGCGGCGATCAGGTGATTGACGAACAGCGAATTCGGGTGGGTCGAGGTAAACCAGTTCGCGACCTCGTAATCGACCGCCATCTGTTCCTGCGGCGAGAAGCGGTAGAGGCTCGCCCATCCCTCACCGAGCCTGGCTTCGAGGTCGAATTCGCCGCCAGCGGCAACCAGCCGGAACGACCCGTGCGGCGTCGCCTGCTCGTTTCCGATTTGGAACGCCAAGGGTGCGGTCGGGGTCGGACCGCCAAACCCGACATCGGCTAGGTAGGGCCCTTCGGCCAAATCGACGCGCAGCAGCATGTGGGTGCGCGGCCCGATCGTCCCGGCCGGGCGGCCCCATTGCGCGCGCGCCGCCAGCCCGACGGCGCTAAGACCGATCCGGCGCAGGACATCGAGCAGCAGCAGATTTTGCTCGAAGCAATAGCCACCGCGCCGCTTACCCACGAGCTTCGCGTAGAGCGAAGGCCGGTCGAGCCGGATCGGCCGCTTTAAGAGGACATCGAGGTTTTCGAACGGGATCGTGGCCGAGTGCCGAGCGACGAGCGTCCGCAATACGGCGAGGGTGGCCTCGTGCGGTCCGGAATAGCCGATCGCGCGCAATAGGCGTCGATGTCGTCGGACTTGGCGCTCATCGCGGTCTCGCTCTCAGGTCGCGCCGCTCGTCAGTTCAACGGGACGCTGCCGGTGTAGCGGATGATGTAGAGCCCCCCGCTCAGCCGGTCGTTGGCGTATATCAGCCCGTTCTCGTCGACATAGACATCGTTGATTTGGATCGTATGGGTCGGATTTCCCGGCGGCGCCTGCGGGATCACATAGCCGATCTCCACAGGATGCGACGGGTCGGTGATCGAATAGGCGCGCACGCCGCCGTTGAAATAGCTGCCGACGACTGTTTGCGTCAGCGTGCGCGAGGTGCCGATCAGCCGGTTCATGTCGATGTTGTGCGAGCCGAACCGTCCGCCCGCGCGGCACAGCGCTGTCTCGTCGTGCACCGGCGGAAAAGGCGCCAGCGGGATATGGATGCCGCTCGTTCGAGATGTCCCAGACCCAGTTGCGCTTCGGCCAATCGCTGCAGTCGTTCCCGATCGCCTCCTCGCTCTGGATGGCGATGCCGCGGGAGGGGATTGCCACGACGGTGTGGGCAAACCCCTGGTCGAGCGACTGCCAGGAGCGGCGCACGATCGCCCGCGGCCGCGCCTTGTCCCCGATATCGAGGATCACCCAGCCGCCGTCGATCCAACCGATATAGGCTCGGTTCGGCTGGTCGGCCGGGATCGTCAGCGAGTGCATCCGGATACCGGAATCCGGCCGTTCGACCCGCGGCGGCGCTTCGGCAGCATCGCCAACCCGGGTCCCGGGCAGCCACCAGCGGCCCACCTCATGCGGCTGTGCAGGATTGGAGACGTCGACAATCATCAGGAACTGGTCGTCCTCGGGATTGCGCGGAACGAAGTCGCGCGCGCCGGTCGACAGATATGCGTAATGCCCGTCAGTGAACCAGACATAGTGGACGCCGCGCGAGTGCGGACCGGAGGTGTCGAAATGCGACAGCTTCTTCGGATGGACCGGATCGCTGATGTCATAGATATCGATCCCGGCGTTGGGCTGACCGGGCTTTTCGGTCTGGTGTGCCACGACCAGAGTGTCGCCGGCCAGGCCCAGCGAGTTGCAGCGCACAAAATCCGTCTCGACCGGTATCTGAGTGATGACGGCGGGATCCTCGGGCTTGGTCACGTCAATCACGCTGAAGCACATCGGCGCCGAATTCATGCGCGAGGTAGAGGACCCGCTGGCCATTGGCATATTGTTTCAGCGCGAGCCCCTCGCCGCCCTTGCCGGCGCCGTTCAGGTCGCTGCGGCCGATAATCCGCATGTTGCTGGCCTCGGCGGCGGCGAGCGCACCTTGGGCGCAGGCCGGCCCGCGCCCGAACAAAGGGCTTGCAGCGCCGAGGGCAGCGACCAAAGCGACAATGCATTTGCCCATTCGGGTCCTCCTAGAAAAGCAATCAGGCGTGTAGTCTACGAATTGACCGGTAGAATTTCTTGGCAAACTTAGTCATGTCGGTCAGTGACCTCTGATACTACCCGGCCTGATCTTTCTGCTGTCCTCCGTTACTCGGACAGCGATTTCGTCGAGATCCCGTCAGCGATTTCGAAATGCGCATGCGTCGGGTGCATCGCCAAGCCATTGACCGGCAGCATATCCTGTGGACAGGCCGAAAAAGCGGCAACGCAATCCATCTCGGCGCGCAGGGCCACATAACTGCCCGGCGTGCTGACCGGCGGCCGGACCTCGACCCGATTGCCATCGACAACCGGGATGTTCATGAAGAGGTTGAGCGGCGCCGGCGTTTCGGGTGGGACGAGGCCGAGTTCAGCCAGCCCCGCGGCGAGGTTATCGGTGCAGTTGTCGTGATATTCCGCGCAGCCGAGCAACTGGTAACGCCAACGGTCGCAGGCAGCGAACAAAGTGTCGTGAATGCCGCCGGAGGTGTCTTCGACAATGGTCAGGATCGGCCGCCTGACGTTGGTAACCAGCGTGTCCCCGACCGCGGGGATGATCCGGCCGATCGCGACGCGGCTATGCTCCATCGACATGAATTCGCGCAAATCCTCGACGTTGAACGCCCAGGTATCGACGACCTGCTGGCCGGTCGTGTTGATCACGTTGACTACCTGGCCCGTGCGGAGGCGTGCGGCCTTCCCATGGCGCGCCGGGATCTCGATCATGTTGTCCTCTACTTGCTGGCTTGCGGTGAGTGTAGCAGGGAGCTGTTATCTGCCGCCGGAAGGGACCTCGATCGGCGCGCAGTTGGTCCGCCCAGACATCAGACAATCCTCAAGATGCAATTCCTTTTGTAGCGCATGGACCAAATAGACTGCGGCGATGACCAGCGCCAACACCACGACCAACCCGATCACTGCTCCGGATCGCGATCGTTCGCCGCCTTGATCGTCGGGGGGCTGGGCCATCGCAATACCTCCGGTGCAATCGGCTGACCGTCGGCGACAGCCTCGAGCCGACCATTATAGGCGGCCGAAACGCCCGGCAACGCCGCCGTTCGCGTCTTGTCAAACGATCTTGGGATGCGCGAGAGTCAGCCCGACCAAGTGGAGATCGCCGTGACCGATCCGCGCTCGTTGTCCGTCAGAGACGCCGCTCGGCAGATCGCCGAGGGTAAGCTTACCGCCGAGGCGTTGGTATCGGCCTATCTCGACCATATCGCTGCGCGCGAGAGCGTCGTCGGCGCCTGGCAATATCTCGGCCGCGACCAGGCGCTCGCCGAAGCTCGGCGACGCGACGCCGAGGCACCGCGCGGGCCGTTGCATGGGGTCCCGATCGGGGTCAAGGACCTGATCGACACGTCAGACATGCCGACCGGCTACGGGTCGCCGATCTACCGCGGCCACCGACCGGCCACCGATGCTTCTTGCGTGGCGCTCGCCCGCGTCGCCGGGGCGATCGTGCTCGGCAAAACCGTCACCACCGAGTTCGCGACCTTCACCCCCGGCGAGACCGCGAACCCGCGCAACCCCGCCCACACGCCCGGCGGCTCGTCGAGCGGCTCGGCTGCGGCGGTCGCCGACGGCATGGCGCCGCTCGCGTTCGGCACTCAGACCGCCGGATCGGTGATCCGCCCCGCCTCGTTTTGCGGCTGCATCGGCTACAAGCCGAGCTTCGGTCTGATCAACCGGGCCGGTGTCAAACCGCTGGCCGACAGTCTCGACACCGTCGGCGTTCTCGCCCGCACCGTCGACGACGCGGCGTTTTTCACCGGCGTGCTGACCGAGCGGCCGGCGTTGCGCCACTTGGCCGCGCCCGGCCGACCGCCGCATTTCGGCCTCTACCGCACGCCGATGTGGGATGAGGCCGAGCCTGCGACCGCTGCTGCCCTCGATACGGCACACGCCGCGCTCGAGCGCGCTGGGGCGCGGGTCGAAGAGCTGGCGAGCGCCCCCGACCACCACGGGCTGACCGCGGCGCAAGACAAGATCATGGGGTTCGAGACGGTGCGCGCGCTTGCTGATGAGCGCATCCGGCACAGTGCCGAGCTGTCCCCGCGGCTCGCCCAGCTGCTCGATGCCGGAATGGCGGTCGGGGCCGAGGAATACGACGCGGCACGCGCCCTGACCGAAGCAACGCGCGCCGGGCTCGCCGGTTTTTTCGCTGGATGCGACGCGATCCTGGTCCCGGCGGCGCCTGGCGAAGCGCCGGCCGGACTCGGCTACACCGGAGACCCGGTGTTCAACCGCATGTGGACCTTGCTCGGGGTGCCCTGCGTCACCGTTCCTACACGCTGGAGCGAAAGCGCGACTGCCGACCGGTGTTCAGCTCGTCGGCAGAATGCACGACGACGCACGGCTGATGGCTTGCGCGGCGTTTCTCGAACGCGCCCTCGCCGAGACCGCATGAAGGCAGTAGCCGGCCCGGTGCTCCTCGTCGCGGCGGCAGGCCTCGCTGCCTGCTCGGCGTTCACCCCCTACCCGACCGAACCCCAGCCTGCCGCCGCGGGCGTGAAGGATGTTGGAACGCGGGTGGCGATCTGCTACGACGCCGTCGTCAGCTCGCGCGCCGAGGTCCAAAAGGCCGCACAGGACGAATGCACGCCGGATACTCGCGCCACGCGCGTCGATACCGACTGGAAGCTCGACTATTGCCCCGTGTTGTTGCCGGCCCGAGCCACCTTCGTATGCGCTCCAAAGAAATAGCGGCGCATACCGAGGCCATGGGCGGCGACACCGGCAAGGTGTTGCCGCGCCGCGCCGGCGGGTTTAGAGGCTGGGCGCCGCCCCTTAGACGAGGATCGCACACGATGCCGCTCGATAAACCCCATCTCGAATTTCACCGCGTCGACATGAGCTCCGGTTGGCAGACTCCGCAGGGCTATCCGCCCGGCATCGAGCAGAAGATCTTGGCCGGCGCACTCGACGAGAAAGGCCGCGGCGGCAGCCGCACCCGGCTGCTGCGCTTTGCACCCGGCGTCTATACGACCGCACCCTTTGTTCATGAATACTGGGAGGAGGTCTATTTAGTGTCGGGCGACCTGACCGTCGGCAACGACGCCGAAGGCAGAGGCGGCGAGAATTTCGCGCCCGGCACCTATGCCTGCCGGCCGCCGGGTGCGGTGCACGGCCCGTTCAAATCGAATGGTGGGTGCCTGCTCTACGAAATCCACTATTACGCCGAGTGAACAGACGCCCGTCGGCGCTAAACCGGCGCATTCGCCGTTGAGCGGACATCGTCGCGTATCGGTCAACGGGTTCCTTTTTACGTCATTTGACGAAGCTTTTTGCGGATTTATGCGATAGTCCCGCTATCATTCGGACGAGCAACCATAGGGGCCATGATGCCGATCCGGCCGAGGCGCAGCGATCCGCCCGTCTTCCATGTCGTATTGATCAAGCCGACCCATTATGACGACGATGGCTATCCGATCCGCTGGGTTAAGGCCGCAATACCGTCAAATACGCTGGCCAGCCTGAATAGTCTGGCTGAAGACGCGGTCCGACGGCAAGTGCTCGGACCCGACGTCACTATCCGACTTCATACTTTCGACGAGACCAATCAACGCGTATATCCGTCTCGACTTATTCGTGCAATCCGTAAAACCGGCGGGCGGGCGCTGATCGGCCTGGTCGGCGTCCAATCCAACCAGTTTCCGCGCGCAGTCGATGTCGCCCGGCCGTTTCGCATTGCGGGCCTGCCAGTCTGCGTCGGTGGCTTCCACGTCTCGGGTTGCATTGCCATGCTGCCTGAAATGCCACCCGAGATGGTCGAGGCGCAAGCGCTCGGCGTTTCGTTTTTTGCCGGTGAGGCGGAAGGCGGCCGTATCGACGCGGTCTTGCGGGACGCCTGGAACGGCGAGCTACGGCCGGTCTACAACTACATTAACGACCTGCCGGGACTCGAAGCCGAGCCACTGCCGATACTGCCGCGGCGTCATGTCCGCCGGATCGCTCACTCGTTTTCGAGCTTCGATCTCGGTCGCGGCTGCCCTTATCAATGCTCGTTTTGCACAATCATCAACGTCCAGGGCCGCAAGAGCCGGTTTCGCACGCCCGACGATCTCGAACGGGCGATCCGGGAAAATTACGCGCGCGGCATCCGCCGATTTTTCATTACGGACGACAATTTCGCGCGCAACCGCAACTGGGAGGCGCTGTTTGACCGGATGATCCGGTTGCGTCAGAATGACGGGATCAGGCTCAACCTGATGATCCAGGTCGATACTCTGTGCCACCGTATTCCGAACTTCATCGAAAAGGCGGCGCTGGCCGGGGTGCGCCGCGTCTTCATTGGGCTGGAAAACATCAACCCCGACAATCTGATCGCGACCAAAAAGCATCAGAACAAAATCACCGAATACCGTGTGATGCTGCAAAAATGGCGCGAGCACGGGATGATCACTTATGCCGGCTACATCATCGGATTTCCCGGCGACACCAAACAATCGATCCTGCGCGATATCGAGATCATCAAGCGCGAGTTGCCGCTTGATCTCCTCGAACTGTTTTATTTGACGCCGTTACCGGGTTCCGAAGATCACCGGACCTTGTGGCAAGACGGCGTCTGGATGGACGACGACTTGAACAAATACGACCTGTCGCACCGGGTCACCCATCATCCGCGTATCTCGGACACCGATTGGGAGGAAACCTACCGCGCCGCCTGGGAGAGCTTTTACAGTTTCGATCATATGCGCACGATCTTGCGGCGCGCCGCAGCCAATCCCAACGGCCGTCCGCGGACGATTGTGATCGCCCTGTTGTGGTTCAAGCTTGCGGTAACGTTCGAGGGCGTCCACCCGCTCGAAGGCGGCGCCATTCGCCGCAAGGCCAGACGCGAGCGGCGGCCCGGGCTCCCGCGCCCGACCCCGATGGAGTTCTATCCCCGCGCTGCCGTGGAAGTCGCTGCCAAGGCTTGGAATTACTGGTCGGTGTTTCGCCGTACCCAGCGAATCCTAAAGGAGACGCTCGCCGCCCCGGATCGAGGGGCCTACTCCGATCTGTCGATCACCCCACCGGAAGCCGATGAATTCGACCACCTCGACCTGTATTGCCTGACGAGCGGCGGCGAGGCGGCGCGCACCCGTAAACGCCGCGATGACATGCTGAGAGCAAAGGTTGGCTGACCGCGTCGTGCGCTCAGAAGCTTTTGCCGGGGCCACGATTGTGCACTATCGTACAAATGTGTACTGACAGGGGGGACGATGCCGACCCAACCGAGGCGCGGCGATCCGTCCCTCTTTCATCTCGTGCTGATCAAGCCGACGCATTACGACGATGACGGCTATCCGATCCGTTGGGTCAAGGCGGCGATCCCGTCGAATACGCTGGCCTGCCTAAACGGCTTGGCCGAGGACGCCGCGCGGCGCGGGGTGCTCGGCCCCAGCGTCGGCATCCGCCTCCATACTTTTGACGAGACCAACCAGCGCGTTCGTCCGCCCCGGATCATCCGAGCGATTCGCAAGGCAGGCGGCCGGGCGCTGATCGGGATGGTCGGCGTCCAATCGAACCAGTTTCCGCGCGCCGTCGATCTTGCCCGCCCGTTTCTCGCGGCCGCCCTGCCGGTCTGCATCGGCGGCTTTCATGTCTCAGGCTCGATCGCGATGCTGCCTCAAATGCCGCCGGAGATGGCGGAGGCGCAGGCATTGGGGATTTCGTTTTTCGCTGGCGAAGCCGAACTCGGCCGCCTCGACCAAGTCATGCGCGACGCCTGGGATGGCGCCCTGCAGCCCGTCTACAATTACATGAACGATCTTCCGGCCCTCGAAGGGGAGCCGGCGCCAATGCTACCGCGGCGCCATATCCGACGGATTTCGGGGTCTTTGTCGAGCCTCGATCTCGGCCGCGGATGCCCTTACCAATGCTCATTTTGCACGATTATCAACGTCCAGGGCCGTAAGAGCCGGTTCCGCACCCCCGACGATCTCGAACGCGCGATCCGTGAGAATTATGCCCATGGGATCCGGCGTTTTTTCATCACCGACGACAACTTTGCGCGTAACCGCCACTGGGAAGAATTATTTGATCGCATGATCCGCCTGCGCCTTGGCGAGGGCCTGAAAATCGGTTTCACAATCCAGGTTGACACTTTGTGCCATCGCATCTCGAACTTTATTGAAAAGGCGGCTCAGGCCGGGGTGCGCCGGGTCTTTATCGGCCTCGAAAACATCAACCCCGATAATCTGATCGCCACCAAGAAACACCAGAACAAGATCACCGAATACCGGATGATGCTGCAAAAGTGGCGCGAGCACGGCGCCATCACCTGTGCCGGCTATATTATTGGCTTTCCTGGAGACACTAAGGAATCGATCCTGCGCGACGTCGACATCATCAAACGCGAGATGCCGCTCGATGTCCTCGAACTGTTCTACTTGACGCCGCTGCCCGGCTCTGAGGACCACAAGGTACTGTGGCAGAACGGCGCGTGGATGGATGACGATCTGAACAAATACGACCTCTACCACCGAGTGGCACACCATCCGAAAATGGCGGACACGGATTGGGACGATGCCTATCGCGCCGCCTGGGAGAGCTTTTACAGTTTCGACCACATGCGCACGATCCTGCGCCGTGCTGCAGCCAACCCGAACGGGCGGCCGCAAACGACCTTGACGACGCTCTTGTGGTTCAAGCTGATGACCATGTTCGAAGCGGTCCATCCGCTCGAAGGGGGGGCATTCCGCCGAAAGTCGCGGCGGGAGCGGCGCTACGGGCTAGCACCGGAGAACCCCGTTGTCTTCTACCCGCGCTGTCTGCTTGAAATCGTCGTAAAGGCTTGGGGCTATTGGTTGGTCTATCGGCGTTCCCGGACGATGTTGAAGGCCGTCCTGGCAGCGCCCGAGCGGTGGACCTACACCGACCTCTCGATTGCGCCGCCGCAAACCGACGAATTCGACAATCTCGATCTCTATCACGCCACGAGCGGCGGAGAAGCAGCGCTCGCACGAATGCGCCGCGATGACGCGCTGCGCGAAAAAACGCACTGAGGAGGCGATTTTCGGCGACCGATGGGCCGCCGGCCGCGCGCCGGGTCTGGTCCGCCGCTTAGTTGGAGGCCGAAAGGGAGCGGCCGGACTGCGACACGGCGTCCGCCGCCGGCGCGGAATGTTATGTTATGGTTGGCCTTCCTGCGATTATGGCGGCGATGGACTACGAAGCCTTTTTCAACGCGCGCCTCGATTCGCTCCGCGGCGAGGGGCGGTATCGCGTCTTCGCCGACCTCGAGCGGCGCTGCGGTCACTTTCCGCGCGCTTTCGATCACCGGATCAGCGCCGAGGTGACGGTCTGGTGCTCGAACGACTATCTCGGCATGGGCCAGCATCCGGCGGTGCTCGCCGCGATGGCGGAGGCGCTGCACACGCTCGGCGCCGGCGCCGGCGGCACCCGCAACATTTCCGGCAACAGCCATTACCATGTGCTGCTCGAGCGCGAGCTTGCCGGTTTGCACGAGCGCGAAGCGGCGCTCATCTTCACTTCCGGCTATGTCGCCAACGAGGCGGTGCTGTCGACCCTGGCGCGCGAGATGCCGGGAACGGTTGTGCTGTCGGATGCGCAAAACCACGCCTCGATGATCGCCGGCATCCGCAACAGCCGCGCCGAGAGGCACATCTTCCGCCATAACGATCCGGATGATGTGGCGCGTCTGCTGGCCGGGATCGCCGCCGACCGGCCCAAGCTCGTCTGCTTCGAATCGATCTACTCGATGGACGGCGATATCGCGCCGATCGGGGCATTGTGCGACGTGGCCGATCGCTATGGCGCGATGACCTATCTTGACGAGGTGCACGCCGTCGGCCTCTACGGCGCGCGGGGCGGCGGCATCGCCGAGCACCAAGGCGTCATGCACCGCCCGACCGTGATCCAGGGTACGCTCGGCAAGGCGTTTGGGGTCATGGGCGGCTATGTCGCGGGCTCCGCCGCGCTGGTCGATTTTCTGCGCAGCCACGCGCCGGGGTTCATTTTCACGACCGCGCTGCCGCCGGTGCTCGCGGCCGGCGCGCTCGCCAGCCTGCGCCATTTGAAACAGAACCGAGCCGAGCGCGACCTTCAGCAACAGCGCGCCGTTACCCTGAAACGCCGCCTCGCCGAGGCAGGACTGCCGGTGATGCCGTCTCCGAGCCACATCGTCCCGGTCATGGTCGGCGACGCCGAATTGTGCAAAGCCGCCTGCGACGCGCTGCTGCACCGGCATCGCATCTATGTCCAGCCGATCAACTATCCGACGGTGCCGAAGGGCAGCGAGCGTCTGCGCCTGACCCCGACGCCGCTGCACAGCGAGGCCGACATCGAAGCGCTGGTGGTCGGCATCGCCGATGTGTGGGATCGCTTGACCCTGCGCCGCGCCGCCTGAGCAGGAACGCAACCCCAGCCGATCGAGGCTGCCGAATTCGCGCAAGTTACTCCCGGTGATAGGGGTGGCCGGCGAGGATCTGCTGGGCGCGGTAGAGCTGTTCGAGCAGCATGCCGCGAACCAATAGATGCGGCCAGGTCAGCGCACCCAACGACATCGCCGTCTGGGCGCGTTCGAGGACCGCCGCACCCAGCCCCTCGGCGCCGCCGATGGCGAAAGCGAGTTCGCCGCAGCCACGGTCGCGCCACAGCGCGATCTGGGCGGCCAGCTCGCGGCTCGACCATGGCGCGCCATGCTCGTCGAGCGCGATCAGCGGGGCCCCCGACGGCAGCGCCTTCAGGATCAGTTCGGCCTCCCGCTCCTTCAGCGGCGCCGCCGGCAAACGCTGGCGCACTTCGAACTCGACGATCGCCGGGGGCGGCGCGATCCTGCCGGCGTATAGCGTCTGTAGCTCCTTGAACGGCCCGCCGCGCAGTCTGCCGATGGCCAAAATGCGGTAGCGGATCGGCCGAGTTCCCGGGCTATTGCCGAACCGCTTCGGCGTCGGGGAGCGCCTCGCTCCACAGTTTTTCGAGGTTGTAGTAGGCGCGGATTTCGGGCCGGAACAGATGCACGATCACATCGCCGGCGTCGATCAGGACCCAATCGCCCTGCGCCTTGCCCTCGATCGAAATTCGTGCGTGGGGCGACAGCGCCGCTTCGAGGTGCTCGGTCAGCGCCGCTACCTGTCGCGCCACTCGGCCGCTCGCGACCACCATGTAATCGGCGATCGTGGTTTTGCCGGCGAGATCAACTGTGACGATGTCCTCGGCTTTGCCGTCTTCGAGCGTCGTCAGGACGAGACCGAGGAGCTCCTTTGGCGTGGCACGGGGAAATCGCCGGGGGCGGGTGGGAGTGCGGGACGGCAGCGCGGTGATCGTGGCCAATTCGGGTCCTTGCTCCACTACGGTTGGTGACAGGATCTGTTTACGCTCGGCGCGAATGAGGGTCGCCGAAGTCGGATCGAGCTGTGTGTGGAAAAACGCCCAGGCCGGCGGTTTCGTTTCAGCCAGCCGGCGCGCGGCGATGGACGATAGGCGCTCTCGGGCGAAGCGGATTGCAGCCAGGCCGGCGAGCGCCTTGGCAGAGTAAGAAGGGCGATCGAACACGGCGATCGGGACCGTCCGGAAGATCTCGGCCCAGCGCTCCCAATGCCGGATCTGAACCAGATTGTCGCCACCCATCAGCCACACAAAGCGCAGCCGCGGAAGGCGCCGGCGCAAGGCTTTGAGGGTGTCGACGCTATAGCGCGAGCGGCCGAGCCGATTTTCGAGATCCGTCACCCGGATGCGCTTGTATCCGGCCGCGATTTGTCGCGCCTGATCGAGCCGAACCGGGAATGGCGCCATGCCTGCCACCGGCTTCAGCGGGTTCTGCGGCGAGACCAGCCACCACACCTCGTCGAGGTTGAGGCGTTGCAGCGCGGTCAGGCTCAGGTGGAGATGGCCGCGATGGGCCGGGTTGAAAGAGCCGCCGAGCAGCCCGATGCGGCGATGACGCACGCTCGCCGGCCGGCGCTCAGCGAAGGTGGTCAGGGGCGCACCTGACCGCTGCCGCGCACCAGGTATTTGTATGTCGTCAATTGCTCGGCGCCGACCGGACCGCGCGGCGGCAGGCGCTGGGTCGAGATACCGATCTCGGCGCCCAAGCCGAACTCGCCGCCATCGGCGAACTGGGTCGAGGCGTTGACCAGCACGATGGCGCTGTCGACCTCGCGCAGAAACCGCTCCGCCGCCTTCTGGTCCTCGGTCACGATCGCATCGGTGTGATGCGAGCCCCAGCGGTTGACATGCGCAATGGCGCCAGCGACGCCGTCGACGATGGCGACCGACAGGATCGCGTCGAGATACTCGGTGCGCCAATCCTCCTCGCCGGCCGGCAACACCGCCGGATCGATGGCTCGCGTCTGGTCGTCGCCGCGCAATTCGCAGCCGGCCGCGCGCAGATCGGCGAGGATTGCCGGCAGCTGGGCGGCAGCCACTCTGCGGTCGATGAGCAGGGTCTCAGTGGCGCCGCAGATCGACACCCGCCGCATCTTGGCGTTCAGCACGATCGCCCGCGCCTTGGCGGGATCGGCGGCGCCGTCGACATAGGTGTGGCAGAGCCCTTCGAGATGGGCGATCACCGGGATCCGGCTGTCGCGCTGCACCCGCTCGATCAAAGAACGCCCGCCGCGCGGCACGATCACGTCGATGTATTCGCTCATGCCGAGCATCAGGCCGACCGCGGCGCGGTCGCGAGTCGGCACCAGCTGGATCGCGGCTTCGGGCAATCCGGCCGCGCGCACCCCTTCGACCAAGGCGGCGACCAGCGCCCGCGAAGAATAAAAGCTTTCCGACCCGCCGCGCAGGATCGCGGCATTGCCGGATTTGAGCGCCAGCCCGCCGGCATCGGCGGTTACATTCGGGCGGCTCTCATAGATAATGCCGATAACGCCAAGCGGCACCGCGACGCGCTCGATGTCCAGCCCGTTCGGTCGCCTCCATCGAGCCAACGTGCGGCCGATCGGGTCGGGCAATTCGGCGATCGCTTCAAGCCCGGCGGCGATCGCCGCCAACCGCTTGGAATCTGAGCGCAAGGCGGTCGCGCAGCGGCGGGGATAGACCCTCTGCCTCGGCGAGGTCGCGGGCATTGGCCGCGAGGATCTCCGCCTCACCAGCGCGTACGTTCTGCGCTGCGGTGCGCAATGCGTCTGTCTTGGCTTCGGCCGAGGCGAGAGCGAGGGAAGCAGCAGCAGCGCGGGCGCGATGGCCGATCCCAGCCATCTCGCTCGCCAGTGCGCGATCGGGTGCGGCGGCGCGGTTCCGCGATAAGGTTTCGCCAGTCACTGGGTTTGGCGTCATTGGCGTTCGGTCACCACCAGATCGTCGCGATGAATAATCTCATCGCGGCCACGGTAGCCGAGGATGCCGGCAATTTCACCACTCTTGTGCCCGGCAATGCGGCGAATGTCGGTGCTGGAGTAGGCGGAAAGCCCGCGCCCGGCCTCGCCGCCCGAGCGGGTGCGCACGATTATTGCGTCGCCGCGCTCGAACTCGCCCTCGACTGCGACGACGCCGGCCGGCAGCAGGCTGCTGCCCCGACGCAACGCCCGAGCGGCCCCGTCGTCGACGATGACCATGCCAGACGGGTCGACGGTCCCGGCGATCCACGATTTGCGCGCCGAACGAGGCTCCCCTCGCGGCAGAAACAACGTCGCCCGCGCTCCGGCCTCGATCGCGGCAAGCGGGGCCGGCGGGGCATCGCCTTTCGGCACCCCGCGGGCGATCAGCATGCAGCAGCCGGCGTTCATCGCGATGCGAGCGGCGGCGAGCTTGGTCACCATCCCCCCCGAGCTGTAGCCTGGCCCCGCCTCGCCGGCCATCGCCTCGATCTCCGGTCCGATCTCGCGCACGGCCGCGAGATGGCGCGCATCCGGCTGCTTGCGCGGGTCGGCGGTGTAGAGCCCGTCGATATCGGACAGCAGCACCAGCATGTCGGCGCTGGTCATCTGCGCGACCCGGGCGGCGAGGCGATCGTTGTCGCCAAAGCGAATCTCGGCGGTGGCGATCGTATCGTTCTCGTTGACCACCGGCACTGCACCCAGCCCCAACAACTGGGCAAAAGTGGCGCGCGCATTCAAATGACGCCGGCGTTCCTCGGTATCCTCCAAAGTCAACAGAATCTGGGCAACGGTCAAGCCATGGCGGGCCAGCGCCGCTTGATAGGCATGGGCGAGGCGAATCTGCCCGGTTGCGGCGGCAGCCTGTTTCTCGTCGAGCCTGAGCCGATTTCCGACCAACCCCAGATGACGGCGGCCGATCGCGATTGCGCCGGAGGAGACGATGATCACCTCCTGGCCCCTGGCGCGGCAGCGGGCGACGTCGTCGGCCAATATCTCGAGCCACCCGTGGCGGATTTCGCCGCTGTCGGCCGCCAGCAATGCCGAGCCGACCTTGACGACCAGCCGACGCGCCGCCGCCAGCGCCTCGGCGGGACTGGGGGTGATAGCGTCTCGCCCGCAAAGCGCGCGGGAAGCCGGCGCCGTCACGTTGCGTGCGCGAGGGACCCCGCCTCCGCCCTCTCGGTATGCTCCGCGGCTAGCGCTGCGAACAGCGCGGCCAGCACTTGTGCCACGCCGGCGCCGGAAACGCCCGACAAAGGCATGATTACCGCACCGCGCCCGGCGACGCGCCGCAACTGGCGAATTTTCGCAGCGACCATTTCGGCGGCGAGCGCGTCGATCTTGTTGAGCCCGACGATTTCCGGCTTCTCCGCGAGACCGTTACCGTAGGCAGCAAGCTCCTGACGGATCGTCCGATAGGCGCCGGCGACATCGTCGCGCGTGCCGTCGACGAGATGAAGGATCACCGGGCAGCGCTCGACATGGCCGAGAAACCGAGTGCCGATCCCGACGCCCTCGCTCGCCCCCTCGATCAGGCCCGGCAGATCAGCCAGCACCATCTCGTCATGGACCCGCACGACCCCGAGCTGCGGCTTCAAAGTGGTGAATGGGTAGTCGGCGATCTTCGGCCGGGCGTGTGAAACAGCGGCCAGAAACGTTGATTTGCCGGCATTAGGCATGCCAACCAGACCGACATCGGCAATCAGCTTCAAACGCAACCACACCCAGGCTTCTTTCCCGGGCCAACCTGGATCGGCTCGGCGCGGTGCACGATTGGTCGAGCTTTTGTAATGGACGTTGCCGAACCCGCCATCGCCGCCGCGCAAGAAGACCAGGCGCTCACCCGGGCGCGCGAGGTCGGCCAGCACGATCCGGTTTTCCTCGTCCATGATCTGGGTCCCGATCGGCACGCTGCAGCACCAGATCCGCTCCATTAGCGCCGCTCTTTTCGCGCCCGGCCCCGCCGCGCCCATCCGATGCCCGGAAATGCTGGCGATAGCGGTAGTCGATCAAGGTGTTGAGATTATCCGCGGCGATGAAGACGATGTCGCCCCCCTTGCCGCCATTGCCGCCGTCGGGGCCGCCGAATTCGATGAATTTCTCGCGGCGAAAGCTCGCGGAACCGTGACCCCCGTCACCGCTTTTCAAATAGATCTTGCACTGATCGAGAAACTTCATCGAAACGGTCACGAAAAAGGGGAACGGCTGGGCCGTTCCCCTGGGGCCTCGGCAGCTTTCGGGAAACGGCTATTCGGCAGCTTCGGCCAAGGTCGGCGGGACCACCGAGACATAAGTGCGCCCGGCGAGCCCTTTGTGAAAGCGGACCGCGCCGAGTGCGGTCGCGAACAGCGTATGGTCGCGGCCGATGCCGACATGCGGGCCGGGATGAAACTTGGTGCCGCGCTGGCGCACGATAATGTTGCCGGGAATAACCGCCTCGCCACCGAACTTCTTGACGCCAAGCCGGCGCCCGCGGGTGTCGCGGCCGTTGCGCGAGGAACCGCCTGCCTTTTTATGCGCCATGTGTCACGCTCTCCTCTTGCGCACGCAGGCAACCCGTTGGCGCCCTTGATTTCGGTAACGCGGAGCACGGTTTGGTACTGGCGATGCCCTTTCTTGCGCCGATAATTTTTCCGCCGCTTCTTTTTGAAGACGATGATTTTTGCCGCTCGGCTCTGCTCGACGACGGTGGCGCTGACCGCGGCGCCGGCGAGCAGCGGGGTACCGGCCGCGACCTCGGCGCCGTCGCCGATCATCAGCACTTCGCCGAACTCGACGACGGCGCCGGGTTCGCCGGGCAGTTTCTCGACCGTAATAACGTCGTCCTTGGCGACCTTGTACTGTTTGCCGCCGGTTCGGATCACTGCAAACATAATCTCTGCCGAAATGGGTTACCGCGTTTCGGCCGACAAAGCCGAGGACGCAGCAACGCGGCGGACAAATCCCTCGTCCGCGGGAGGCGCACTATACGTCCCGAGACGGCTCTGTCAACGTCACCAAGGGCGTTGCCGACAGCGGATCAGGCGGCGTCGACCAGGACCAGCTCGGCATCGTCGAGGGCGCGAACCCGCAGACCTTCCTCGTCGCGGATCGCGGCGCCGTCGCGGGCATCGATCCTGACGCCGTTGACCTCGACCGAGCCTTTGGCCGGGACGAGATAACCGTGGCGCTCTCGGCCGAGGCGGTAATCGATGGTTTCGCCGGCGCGCAAGGTGGCGCCCAGCACCCGCGCATCGGTGCGGATTGGCAAAGCCTCGTTATCGTTCTCGAAACCGCTGGCCAAGGCAATGAACCGGCCGGAACGATCGCCCTTGGGAAATGGCCTGGTGCCCCAGCTCGGCGGCTGGCCGCGGTGGGTCGGCAGAATCCAGATCTGGAACAGCTTTGTCGTTTCCGGCTCCCGATTGTATTCGGCATGGCGGATGCCGGTACCGGCGCTCATCACCTGGACATCGCCCGCCTCGGTGCGGCCCTTGTTGCCGAGGCTGTCCTGATGGGTCACCGCCCCCTCGGTCACATAAGTGATGATCTCCATGTCCTGATGCGGGTGCGGCGGAAAGCCGGTGTCGGGGGCGATGGTGTCGTCGTTCCACACCCGCAGCCGGCCCCAGGTCATCCGCTCGGGGTCCTGGTAATCGGCAAACGAGAAATGATGCTTGGTGTCGAGCCAGCCGTGGTTGGCGCCACCCAGGCGCTCGAAGGGTCTACGTTCGATCATCTCAACAGGCTCCGGTTTGCGAGGCGCCAGGCGCCTCGGCGATACCGCGTTAAATCGGCCCTGTCGCGTCGATATAAAAGACCAACAGACCAGCCTTGCCGCCTTCGAAATGGTCTGTGTAGCGGCGGCGCGCGATCGGCCGGTGAGGATCCTTGCGGTCCTCCACCACTCAGCTCAACACACCCACCTTCTTTCGTTCGATCAGGTCGAAATCGATCTGGGCGCCGAGGCCGGGTTCGGTCGGGGCGTGGACGAGGCCGTCGCGGTCGACGGTGATGTCTTCGGCGAGACCGTATTTCTGCATCGCGTCGGGTAATAGGACTTCGAAGAACTCGGTGTTCCGGATCGCCATGATCACATGCAGGTTGGCGACATTGTTCAATGAATTGCCGCCGTGGTGGGTCTCGAAATTCATCCGGAAGGCTTCGGCCAGATGCGCCGTCTTGATCAGGGTGGTGATGCCGCCCTTGACCGCGACGTCGCCGCGCAGAAAGTCGGTGGCGCGCTCGGTGATCCACGGGATGTAGGAATCGAGCCCGCCGATCGGGTATTCGGTCGCCAGGATCGGAATATCGAGCTTCTGCTTTAGCTTGACGTAATTGTAGATGTCTTGTTCGGCGAGCGGGTCCTCGTACCAGTAGAACCCCATCTCCTCGATGGCCCGGCCGACACGCAACGCCTCCTCGTAGCGATAGCTCCAGGTCGAATTGAGCATGACCGTATAATCGTCGCCGACCGCTTTTCGCACCGCCTCGCAGACCTTGATGTCGTCGCGCCAGCGCTGCGGCGGGTGGATCTTGTAGGCGGCCCAGCCGGTCGCCTGGTAGTGCAATGCCTGCCCGGCATAGGCCTCGGGCGAGGCGTGGATCTCGGAGCTGGCATAGGCAGGAATGCTGGTGCGGCAGGTGCCAAGCAGGCGATGGATCGGCATTCCCGCCGCCTTGCCGGCGATGTCCCACAACGCGATGTCGCAGGCGCCGATCGCGCGCACCGTGGCGACCCGGGCGCGCGCCCACAGCAGGCGATTGAGCCGCTCGCGGTCCAGCGGATCCTGGCCCATCAGGATCGGCTTAAGAAAGCGAATGAGCCCCGGCCCATCGAGGCTCGCCGGATTGGACGACGTGCCGAGAAAGGCGTGGCCGGTCACCCCCTCGTCGGTCATGACCGCGAGCAGGCCGAGATCGCTTTTGCCGGTCGGCTGGGCGGTGTGATGGCCATAGATCGTCGAGGGGATGCTCTCCCAGGCGAACAGGGTCAAGGTAACGTCGGTGATCTTCATCGCACCCCTCTCGGTCACTCGATCGGCAGCTGTGCGGCGATCATGCGGAAGGTCTCGCCGCGGCTCTTGGCCTTGGCGCTCGCCGCGGCGAGGATCGCCACGCCGATCACCATTACCACCGCGCCCTGGAAGAGCGGCTGGAAGATCAACGCCGTGTTCGGCAGGATCGCGAGCGAGACGATCAGCGGCACCGCCAGAATGATCGATACGATCGCCGTTGGGACGACGAGCGGTTGCGCCTTGACGCCCTTGGCCCAGGCGGTCTCGCGGTATTCCTTGTGCCAGTAGAAATTGAGCGCACCGATAGCCAGCGCCAGCCACATGCCGAGGACCGCGAGCGAGCGCACCGCGACGCCCATGGCCCAGCCGGCGAAGACCGATTGCAGCAGGAACAGCGAACCGAGTCCGGCGATCAGAAGCAGCGCGGCGAGCGGCACCTTGCGGCTGGAGGTCTTGGCGAAGACCGAGGGCAGCATTCGGTCCTGCGCCTGCGCAAAGCAAAAGCGCGACGCCACCATCAGGCCCGGCGCCAGCGTTTTGCCGACGATCAGCGCGACCAGGAGGTTCAAAATGACGGTCAGCCAACCCGGCGCGACCAGGCCGATCAGTCCGGGCGCCGTCGCATAGCTCGTCTTGCCGGCCTTGATCAGACCGACGACCGCCCACCACGGGGCAGCGTGGAACAGCGCGGCGGCAACCGCGGTAAACAGGACGAGCGCGACGAGCCAGCCCCACATGATGCCGAGCGGCACCTTCTTTTCCGGCTGCTGTACTTCGCCGCCGAGCGCCGGTCCCGCGCCGAGCCCCGCATAGGCAAAGACGAAGAGCGAGGTGACGGAAATGAAATGAAAGAGGCTCGCCGGCGCTGCGTCCGTTGGCGGGGCGAGCTGCACCTTCGCGACCTTGCTGGCTGCCGCGACGAAGCTCTCCGGCGGGGTCAGGAAGCCGTAGGCGGTAATCAGCAACGCCACCCCGACGATCACGAACATCAGGATCGTGACGAATATCCCATAATGGCGAATGCCGGCCGCGTTGATCCAGAAGGTCAGCCAGATTGCCGCGAGACCGCTCAGAAGATGGCCGGTATGCGACAGCAGGAAATGCCCCAAAGCCGGACTGATCGGCAGCATCGCCTGGCCCAGGAAGGTGCCGAAGGCGAAGCCGAGAAAACCCAGTCCGGCGGGGCCCGTCGCCCAGTAGGTGAACGTGATCAGAAAGCCCGCGGGCAGGCCGAGGCTGCGGGCCAGCCAGACGTGCTTCGAGCCGGCGCGCGGCATGACCCGCGAGAAGGCCGCAAAGAGATAGGCCTTCGGCAACATCGCGATGCCGCACACGAACATCGCCAGCGGCACGAGCCCCTTCACATCGGGATAGACGGAGAGGCTCTGCACCGAGACATAGTTGATGCCGGAACCGTATTCGGCCGACACGGCCGAGGCGGTGATCGCCAGCACGCCCAAAGCCTTGGCCAGCCGATAATCGTGGGCCGATGCACCGGCCACTAGGGGATTATGGGTCACGATAGCCCTCCTGCTCCGGATGTCGGGCGATTACCGCCCTTGGCGTTTGGAACATTTAACGACGATCGGCGGGCGGATTTCAATCGCGCCCGCGTTGCCGGCCCGGCGGACGAAGCTATTGCCTTCGCTCTTTGCACGTGCACAATTCCGGCCCTTTTTGGGCGGCGAGGCCGGCGCCGCCGCAAATGCGAGGAAGAAATGAAAGCGCTGGTCGCGGTCAAGCGGGTCATCGACTACAACGTCAAGATCCGGGTCAAGGCGGATCACAGCGGGGTCGAGACCGCCAATGTGAAGATGTCGATGAACCCGTTCGACGAGATCGCCGTCGAAGAGGCGTTGCGACTGCGCGAGGCTGGCACGGTCAGCGAGGTGATCGCGGTCTCACTCGGTGCGGCACAATGCCAGGAGACGATCCGCACCGCCTTGGCGATGGGCGCCGATCGCGGGGTCCTGGTGCAGTCCGACACGGAATTGCAGCCACTTGCCGTCGCCAAGCTGTTGAAGGCGGTGATCCTCGAGGAAAAACCCGAGATCGTGATCATCGGCAAACAGGCGATCGACGACGACAGCAACCAGACCGGCCAGATGCTGTCGGCATTGCTCGGCTGGCCGCAGGCGACCTTTGCCTCGAAAATTACGATCGGCGACGGAAAGGCCGAGGTCACGCGCGAGGTCGATGGCGGGCTCGAAACGATCGCGATCAAATTGCCGGCGGTGGTCACCACCGATCTCAGATTGAACGAGCCGCGCTATGCCTCGTTGCCCAACATCATGCGGGCTAAGAAAAAGCCGATTGCCACGACAACACCGGAGGCGCTCGGCGTCGATGTGACCCCGCACCTTATCGTGCTCAAGGTCGAGGAGCCGGCGAAGCGCCAGGGCGGGCATAAGGTAGGCTCCGTCGCGGAGTTGATCGACAAGCTCAAGACCGAGGCGCGGGTGATCTGATGGCTGCTCTCGTCGTCGCCGAACACGACAACCGGGTATTGAAGCCCGCGACCCTTAACGCGCTCGCTGCCGCCAAAGAGATTGCCGGGGCGGATGTCGATGTCCTGGTGGCCGGCAAGGATTGTCACGCCGTGGCCGAGGCGGCGGCGCAGGCACCCGGCGTCAAGCGCGTGCTGCTCGCCGACGATGTCGTTTACGAACACGGGCTGGCCGAGAACTTAGCGCCGCTGCTGGTCGAACTGGCCCAGGGCTACACCCATCTGCTGGCGCCGGCGACGACCGCAGGCAAGAACGTGATGCCGCGGGTCGCGGCCTTGCTCGATGTGATGCAGATTTCCGACATCAGCGCAGTGGTCTCGCCCGACACCTTCGTGCGCCCGATCTATGCCGGCAACGCGCTGGCGACGGTGCAGTCGAACGACCCGATCAAGGTCATCACCGTACGCGGGACTGCGTTTCCACCGGGCGAGGCGACCGGCGGCGCAGCGCCGATCGAGACCGTCGCTTCGACCGGGTCGGGGCCGGGCTTTCCGAATTCGTGCGCGCCGAGCTTTCGAAATCCGAGCGCCCGGAGCTAACCAGCGCGCGGGTTATCATCTCCGGCGGCCGCGGCATGCAGTCGGGCGACAATTTCCATCTGCTCGAAAAGGTCGCCGACAAGCTCGGTGCGGCGGTCGGGGCCTCGCGCGCCGCGGTCGACGCGGGCTTTGTCCCCAATGATTACCAAGTCGGCCAGACCGGCAAGATCGTTGCTCCCGAACTCTATATCGCGGTCGGCATTTCCGGGGCGATCCAGCATCTCGCCGGCATGAAGGATTCGAAGGTCATCGTCGCCATCAACAAGGACGAGGAGGCGCCGATCTTTCAGATCGCCGATTACGGCCTGGTCGGCGATTTGTTCAAAATCCTGCCCGAACTGGCTGATGAGCTGGAGCGCCGCCAATGAGCGCCGCCCCGCCGTCTTCCGCACCATCGACTCTCGAGCGGCTACGCCGCATCGGCGTTATCGGCGCCGGACAGATGGGCGGCGGCATCGCCCATGTCTGCGCCCTTGCCGGCTTCGATGTCGTCATGACCGATATCGACGACGACGCGTTGCAGCGCGGGCGCGCGGCGATCGAGCGCAACCTGGCGCGCCAAGTTGCCCGCGGAAGAATCAAAGAGGCCGAAGAGCATGCCGCGCTGGCGCGCATCGCTACCGGACTCGATTATGCGCTGTTCGACGATTGCGACATGGTGATCGAGGCCGCGACCGAAAAAGAGGAGGTCAAGCGCCAGATCTTCAAAAAGCTGACTCCGCATCTCAGACCCGACGCGCTGATCGCCACCAATACCTCGTCGATCTCGATCACCCGGCTTGCCGCATCGACCGATCGCCCCGGCAAGTTCATCGGCATGCATTTCATGAACCCGGTGCCGGTGATGAGCCTGGTCGAACTGATTCGCGGCATCGCCACCGACGAGCAGACGTTTGCGCTGACCCGCGACTTGGCGCTGAAGCTCGGCAAGAACCCGGTCGCAGCCGAGGATTTCCCAGCCTTTATCGTCAACCGGATTCTGCTGCCGATGATCAACGAGGCGGTCTATGTGCTGTATGAAGGGGTGGGTTCGGTCGAGGCGATCGACACCGCGATGAGGCTCGGCGCCAACCACCCGATGGGTCCGCTCGAACTTGCCGATTTCATCGGGCTCGACACCTGCCTGTCGGTCATGCAGGTGCTTTATGAGGGTCTCGCCGACAGCAAGTACCGGCCTTGCCCGCTGCTGGTCAAATATGTCGAGGCCGGCTGGCTCGGACGCAAGACCGGCCGCGGCTTTTACGACTATCGCGGCGAAAAGCCGGTGCCGACCCGCTGATCGGCGAAGATCCGTCGCGTCATTTCGTCCCCCAATCTTGTCGTGAAGCGGCCGATCCGTTATCAAGCTGTCACGATCGCGTGCTATTCCGGCCTGCGAGCAAGGATCAGCGGAACGGTTCTTGGTGACGGCCTGCTTGGATAACTGCCCCGCTTTGGTGCTCAACGCGGATTTTCGCCCGCTGAGCTATTTTCCGCTGTCGCTGTGGTCATGGCAGGACGCGATCAAGGCGGTGTTTCTCGACCGGGTCAACATCATCGACCACTATGACGTCCGGGTGCACAGCCCGTCGCTCGAAATTCAGCTGCCGAGCGTCGTCTCGCTCAAGGAATACGTGCCGGCCGCACGGCATCCGGCGTTCACCCGGTTCAACGTGTTTCTGCGCGACCGTTTCACCTGCCAATATTGCGCCGAGCCTTATCCCTCGCACGACCTGACCTTCGACCATCTGGTGCCGCGCTCGCGTGGCGGACGCACGACTTGGAGCAACGTCGTCACCGCCTGCGGCACCTGCAACCTGCTGAAGGGCAACCGGCTGCCGCGCGAGAGCGGCATGTACCCGCGCCATCGCCCGGTGCAGCCGACGACTCACATGCTGCAGCAGAACGGGCGCGCCTTCCCGCCCAACTATCTGCACCACAGCTGGCGCGACTATCTCTACTGGGATACCGAGCTCGACCCGTTCTGAGCCCGGGCCCGGCCAGGGGTCGACAGCGAGGCGCGAAATCTCGTCTGATTGATGACCCGGTTAGCGGATTCTTAGTGGCGCGGCGGGGGAATGACTTATCTGCGTTCGTGCGTTAGGCAGAAAGCGTGACTTTGCGGTCAATGGATAAAAGACGGTTGCCCCCATCTCGTCTGCGTCATGTCTTTACTTTCATCAACGAGACCCGTTGGATTGGATGGGGTCTCCCGTTGATCGGCATCCTCATCGCAATCGCCAACTTTCGAATTGTCAGCCGTGCCGACCGTCCCGAGCTCCACATAACTGAGGCGTATGCAGGAAGGACATCAGCGGCTTCTCCGGACACTACATGGGTAGCCAAATATAAGAATGACGGCACGAAGGCTGCCGCACACATCATGGTAAAGTTAGGAACGGTTAACCTCTCCACAAAGAAATCGAAGATATTAGCGCCGCCTGATAACCTCGAAAGACTCGCCGCAGGACCGCCGTCTGAAACGGCCGCCGCCGAGTTCAAATTCAAGCAAGAGGACGTTCATGGGCTATTCGTGGTCTGCCTATATTATACTGATGATAGCGGCACAACCTTTCGCCCGGTAGCCAGTTTCTACAAAGCCTCGGCGATACTAATGTCTTCGAGTGACGGCCGCTGCTGCGAGCTGGCCGACGCGACAGCTTTTGAACGGGAAGCGATATCAGATTGGTTCACATGCGCGAAGCTGTGAGTTTTTTCATGAAGTCTGTCTAAACCATCGACCCGGACGCCTCGGGGCCTCCGGAGCGCAGCGCGCGGCCCGCATCTTTGCCCTCTTGTCACCCGAACGAGCTTCAGGCTTAATTTTAACAAGCGCCGGCGCGACGCCGCCAATCACGCGCGGATGCGGGGCGGCGGCAGGCCGAATTCGGCGGGCGTCAAGGGCAAAGAGGGACAGGCTGATGAGCGCGGATTTGCCGGCCAAAAGACAACGGCTTCTCGGCATCATCCGCCACAACTCCTTGCTGCAGCAGCGGGATTTCCTGCTCGCCTCCGGGCGGTCGAGCAGCTTTTTCTTCGATATGAAGCGGACGATGTTCGATCCCGAAGGCGCGGCATTGGCCACCGACCTGTTGTTCGACCGCATTAAAGATGAGCAGATCGATTATATCGGCGGATTGGAAATCGGCGCGATTCCGATCGTCGCCGCCGTGTGCGCGAGGAGCTGGCCGGAGAAGCCGATCAAGGGCTTTTTTGTGCGTAAGGAAGCCAAAGGCCACGGCACCGACCAGCGGATCGATGGGCTGCTCGAAAACGGGGCGCGGGTCCTCCTGTTCGAGGACGTTACCACCACCGGCGGCTCGGTGATGCAGGCAGCGGCTGCGGTCCGTCAGCGCGACTGTACAATCGTCAAGATTATCGCCATCGTCGACCGCCTCGAAGGCGCCGACCAAAACTTCAAAGACGCGGGGATAAATTTCGAATCTCTGTTTACGTGGCGTGACTTTAGTTGACCCAGTCGATCGTCGATCTGGCCGCGGCCCATCTCAAGCGTCAGTTGATCTATCAGACGCAACGCAACCGTTTCGGCAGTCTGGAGGCGTTGCACGAGCTGGCGATCTATGCCCGCGGATGCATCGCCTCGTCGCTGTCTGCGGGCCAGGTCACCGTCGCATTCGTCCTTGAACGCATTCTGCATAAATGTGCTCGCGACCTCGACGGGCGGCCAGTGCGGATCTCTGAGCTCGCCGACCTAGGCGACCGGCTGCATCCCCCGGTGCTGCGTGCGGTCGAATATCTTGCCGGCGCCGAGGATGACCCTGTCGAAATCGCCGCCGCCCTGATTCAGGGCCAACCCGGCGCGAGAGCGCTGATCGCCATACCGGCTACCGGACGTTTTCTCGCAACAGGAAGGCGAGCCGCACCCCGGCCTTGGCCAATTGCTCCCTGACCGCGGCGATGGCGCGGTCCTGATAGCCCGAATCGGTCCGATAGACCGAGATTGCCCCACAGGAATCCTTTCCGCCTCGGCGAAGTGGCAAGGCATGTCTGCCGGCGACCAAGTCGGCGGGATAGCTGTAAGCGACACTCTTGGCGATGTCGTAGGATTCGCGCGCCCAATCTTGGAGCGTGCCGCTGGACCATTTGGCGATGTCGCCCGGGCTCAGACCGGTGACGATCTGATCGGCCGCTGTAATCGGGTCCTTGCCCTCGGCCTCGGTGACTAGAACATCATTCCAATAGATGCTGAGCCGGACCGGCGTCTTGGCGCCGGGCGGGAGCACGGCAATGCAGTTGCCGCCCTGATCGTGGTGTTCGATCGCAGCCAATGGCTGGTGCAAATCTCCGGTAAAGTTCAGCAGGAACCGCAGCGCCATCAGCCGCTCGCCGGCTGAAGTGCCGGGATCGTAAAGTTCTCTGGCAAACTCGTTGACCTTGTCGATGATGCAATCCTGTTGCGGACCATGGATGGCCGGTGTCGTCGCCGGCAGCTCGGGTTGGCCGAAACAGGCCCTGGCCAAATCAGGGCTGGCGGCGTCGAGCTTGAGGTAATGCCATTGCGCAGTCGCAGCCCGCCCCTCCTGGCTCTTGTCCATCAACACATCCGCCCAGGTCGCCTCGCCGGCGATGTCGGTTTTGGTCCAGCTGTTGTCCTTATCGGTTGCCAGGATCGCCGCGACCTTTTTTTGCACCGCCGGGTCGTGCGCCTGCAGCAGCCGATCGGCGACCAATCCGACGATCCGGTCGCCCTCCGGGCCCCACGCCTTGGCTTCGCGGGGAGCCATGATCGCAAAGATCTGCGCTAGGCAGACGAGGGTGAAGCACAAATACGCGGGTTTCATCGCGATCTCCGATATCGCTCATGCTAGCATCGCCGTGGCGACGGTGTCAGCTCGCGGCCGGAGGCCGCGCCTCGAGAAACGAGCTTCCGGGGCCTCGCGGCTGCCGCGCTAGCGTCAGGGTAGGGCGATGCAAGATTGCGCGATCCACTTTACTTCCGACGGCCTCGCGCTCTCGCCGGCCGAGTACTCGCACCTCCTGGCCCGGCTCGCCGAGGAAGACGGGATTGCAGCCGACGAGTTCTCCTTGGGCGGCGCCGTTGCCCGGCTCGAACAGCGCATGGCCGCACTGCTCGGCAAGGAAGCGGCGATCTTCATGCCCTCAGGGACGCTGGCCAACCATCTCGCGGTTCGCCTTCTGGCGCAGCGGGGACGCCGGGTACTGGTCCAGCGCGAAAGCCATCTCTACGCCGATACCGGCGATTGTGCGCAGGAGCTCAGCGGGCTGACTCTGGTCCCGCTCGCCGCCGAACGAGCGAGCTTTACGCTCGACGAGGTCATCGCCGAAGCGGCGCGCGCCGAAGCCGGCCGAGTCACAACGCCGATCGCGGCGATCTCGATCGAAAGCCCGGTGCGCCGCCTGTCGGGCGAGGTCTTCGACCTTGCTGAGATGCGGCGGATCACCGATTTCGCGCGCGATCGCGGGATCGGGCTGCATCTCGACGGCGCGAGGCTGTTTCTCGCCACCCCCTACACCGGGACCGCGCCGGCGGATTACGCGGCGCCGTTCGACACGGTCTACGTGTCGCTTTACAAATATTTGAACGCTGCCGGCGGGGCCGTGCTCGCCGGCCCCAGGCATCTGCTCGACGGGCTCTACCATCAGCGCCGCATGTTCGGTGGCGGATTACGGCAGGCTTGGCCTTACGCGGCGGTGGCGCTGCATTATCTCGACGGCTTCGTCGAGCGTTTTGCATGGGCGGCCGCGGCGGCCGACGCGCTGTTCCGGGCATTGGGCGAACAACCCACCGTCCGGGTGCTACGCGCGGCGGCGTCGACCAATGTTACCCGACTGCGTATTTGTGGCGCTGCCGCCGCTTCTCTGCCCGAGCGATTGAAAGCACGCGGCATCTCGATCCGGCCGCCGCTGCTGGCGGCTTCGGCGGCGGCCGAGTTCGAACTCGTCACCAACGAGACCATCCTGCGCCGGCCGACAGAGCAAATCATGGCGGATTTTCTAGCAGCGATCGGACCAGCCTGAGGGTCTGCATCGGTCCCGGCGGATTGACGCTGCGTGGCCGGTCCCTTATCTAGATTTGCGTCCGATGGCCCTACTACCGATCATCACCGCCCCTGACCCGCGCCTCAAAATCAAGGCGCTGCCCGTCGCCGCGGTCGACGATAAGGTCCGCCGGCTGATGGACGACATGCTGGCGACGATGCGCCAGGCGATCGGCGTCGGCCTTGCCGCACCCCAGGTCGGGGTCGCAAAGCGCGTCATTGTCCTTGATGTCGCGCGCGAAGGGGAAAAGCCGCAGCCCATGATGCTGGCCAACCCGGAGATCTTGTGGCGCTCGCCGGAGCTGACGACCGGCAGCGAAGGCTGTCTGTCGTTGCCCGAGCACTACGCCGAGGTCACCCGCCCGGAAAAGATTCGCCTGCGCTATCTCGACTACCAGAACGAGATCCGCGAGATCGAGGCATCGGGGCTGCTCGCGACCTGTGTTCAGCACGAGATCGACCATTTGGACGGCATCCTCTTTGTCGACCATATTTCAATGGTCAAGCGCGGGATGATCCTGCGCAAGCTCGCAAAGTCGAAACGCAACCGGACCCTCGTCCCCGCCTAGCGCCAGCGGCCGGGCGACGACCGCCGTCTGCGGGGAGTGCCGCGTTGGACCTGGTCTTTATGGGCACGCCGGCGTTTGCTGCGACGATCCTCGAGGCATTGATCGCGGCCGGGCACCGGCTGCTCGCCGTCTATACGCAGCCGCCGCGTCCGGCCGGCCGGGGTCATCGTCTGCAACCCTCACCGGTTCAGCTGTTGGCGGAGCGGCACGGGATCGTGGTCCGCTGCCCGCCTGGGCTGCGCGACCAGGAGACTCAGACGAGGTTCGCCGCACTCGGCGCCGAGGCTGCAGTTGTTGCCGCCTATGGGCTGATCCTGCCTCAGGTGATGCTGACGGCGCCGCGGCTTGGATGCCTCAATGTACATGCCTCGCTGCTGCCGCGGTGGCGCGGCGCCGCCCCGATCCAGCGCGCCTTGCTCGCGGGCGACAACGAAACCGGAATCACCATCATGCAGATGGAAAAAGGGCTCGACACCGGCCCGATCCTGATGCAGCAGCCGCTGTCGATTGGTCCCATGGCGACCACCGCCCGCCTTACCGAGGAGCTCGCCCAACTCGGCGGCAGGCTGATACTCGCCGCTCTCGACGGCCTCGCCGGGGGCACGCTGGTCCCGCGCCCGCAACCGCAAGCGGGCGTTACCGATGCTCCCAAGATCACCCGCGAGGAGGGCCGGCTTGATTGGCGTCGCCCGGCGGCGGAGCTGGAGCGCCGGATACGCGCGCTTGATCCCTGGCCTGGCGCCTATTTCGAGCATGATGGCGCACCCATTCGCGTACTCGCCGCCGCGGCGCTTGCCGATGTTCCGGGAGACCCGCCAGGCACCGTGCTCGACGATCGTCTGGCGATCGCCTGCGGGTCCGGCGTTCTGCGGCTGCTGCGCCTGCAACGGCCGGGCCGCGCCCCGCTCGACGCATCCGAGTTCCTGCGCGGCTATCCGATCCCGCCCGGGAAGATTTTGTTGTGCCCCGCTACAAGCTGACGATCGAATATGACGGTGCCGGGCTCGTCGGCTGGCAGCGCCAGCCGCAGGGCTTGTCGGTGCAGGAAGCGCTGGAAACCGCGATCATGCGCTTTTGCGGTGAAAGGGTCGCGGTGCACGGTGCCGGGCGCACCGATGCCGGGGTTCATGCACTGGGTCAGACGGCGCATCTCGACCTCGCGCGCTCGGTGCCGGCCGAGGTGCTGCGCGGCGCGGTCAATCACCACCTGCGCCCGGCTGCGATCAGCGTGCTCGCCGCCGAGCCCGCGCCCAAGGATTTCGACGCGCGTCTGTCGGCGATCTTGCGCGTCTACGTCTATCGCATCCTCAACCGGCGTTCGCCGCCGGCGCTCGAGCGCGGCCGGGTGTGGCGGGTCGCGCCGCCGCTCGATGTCGAGGCGATGCGTGAAGGCGCGCGCCATCTCGTTGGCCATCATGATTTCACAACTTTTCGCGACCGGCTGTGTCAGGCGAAATCGCCGCTCAAGACGCTCGATGCGCTCGACGTGTCCCGCATCGGCGACGAGGTTCGGATAGAGGCGAGGGCGCGCTCGTTCCTGCATCGCCAGATGCGCAATATGGCGGGCACCTTGGAGCTGGTCGGGCTCGGTCGCTGGCGGCCTGACGACGTCGGCACGGCACTCGCCGCCCGCGACCGCCGCGCCGGCGGCCCGACCGCCCCGGCCGACGGACTTTATCTGGTCGAGGTCAAGTATCCCGAACGCTCTCGCGACTCGTAAATGACATATCCTGCCGCACCCTGGCGCTGAAGTCAGGGTTGCAAACAGGTTTCATGTTTAATAATTAACCTATCGAGGGCGCAAGATGGTGAAGGCGCCGAGGGATTAAGCACTATTCACCAGCATATGGCGCGAATTGTTACATTTTGCGAGGTTGCTCGACGGAAAACGGCGAGAATGAGGCGATAAATGGGCAAGAATATATTTGACGACCTCCCGCTTACTCTGTCCAGGCAAGAGCCCCGACCGGCCAAGCGAGAGCCCCGACCGGAACCTGCGGAGCCGCAGCTGTTCCCCGCATCCAGCGTTCGGCCGATCGATCCGCCGGTCGCCGATGCGCAGGTGGCCTCGCCGGTCGGGACCGGCGGGCATGTTCCGGTCTTGTCGCCGACGCCTTTCGCGCCCGATCGCCTCGCCACCGGCAAGCCCAAGCTGCCGGCAAGCACGCTGGCGTTTCTCGCCCTTGTCGGCCTCGTCGCCATCGGCGTCATCGGCGCCTCTTACGGCATCGGATTTTCACTGCTTTCGGGGCCAGCGAGGCAGACCGCCGCTTCCGAGCCCAAATCAGCGCCCCTTCCGGCGCCGATATCGCCCGCCGTCGGCACAACGCGCGTCACCGCGGCAGCCGCCGCTATCCCCAATCCGCCAGCCGCGCCGCAGCCAGCGACGGCCGCCGCAACCGCTCCGCCACCGATCAAAGCCGTCCAGACTGTCCCGCCGGCGATCCCGAGCAGCGTATCGCCGCCGCCAGCTGTCCCGGCGCTAAAGCCTGCGCCGATCCCCGCGGCCTCCCCCGTCGCCGCGCATGATGCAGCCCCGCCCCCGCCATCTCCGCGAAAGGCCGCTTCGTATCACGCGGCAGGGCATCCCGCAGAGCGCCATCTGCAGCCCGAGCACGCGCGAACCGCATCGCGAGAGGCGCATTTTCGATCCGCCCGCGATGACGCGGCGCCCGCGCCGCGGCAGTCTCGTCTCGCCCGGTCCCTGACCCCGCCGCCGGATCAGACCCAGTCATTCGACCAGCTCGTGTCGCAGCTGACCAGGCAGACCCAACCTGCCGATCAGAAGCCGCCTGCCCGTCAGGCCCTTCCCGCCGGTCAGTTTCAGGATCAGACCTTGACGCCGCCCCGGCCGGACCAGCCGGACCCCTTTGCCGGGCGCTAATAAAGGCTGCCGGCGGCGCGGCTGACGACAACCCCGAGGACGAGATCGACGAGAACAACGAGCGTTGCCGCCGCGCCGCTCGTCTCCAGTGCCACCCGGGCGATGTACCACTCGTAAACGAGGACGGCGATGGCGGCGGCGGCCTCGATTGCCTGCGCGGCCGGATCGCCCAGGATGCCGCTTTCCACCCCAAGGCCGACCAGCACGAACAGCACGCTCTGCGGCAGCTGGCACCAATTGTACGGCACCATAAAGTCGAAGAAGCGACCCTGGCGGCCGATCCAGCGGGTGACCGACAGCATCAGCAGCGGAAAGGCGACCCAGGCGATCACGTAGCCGATCGTCTCGACCAGAATGATGCGCAGGGCACCCGCCGCCTCCCATTCGGCTGCACTGACTCGCATCGTCAGCAGTGCCAGGTAGAGCGGATAGCTCAGCACACCGGCAAAGAACGAGCGCCAGAATCCGTCGACCGAGCGGTCGAAACAGGCGAGCCCGCCGCGATCGCCTTTCGCCAGCCGTAAGCTCCCCACAATCGCCGAGCGCACCTCGTCCCGCCATGCCGTCGCGGCCATCGGGTACTCGTCGCCGGTCAGGGATTTCCGAAGAACAGGTCGAGGAAGGTGCGGTAGATCTCGGTCAAGGCGACGAGATCGGCGAGATCGACCCGCTCATCGGCCTGGTGCATGGTCTGTCCGACAAGGCCGAATTCGGCGACCGGGCAATAAGCATGAAGGAAGCGCGCATCCGAAGTGCCGCCGGTGGTGCTGAGCTCAGGCACCCGGCCGGTGACGCGGCGGATCGCCTCGGCGAGCGGATCGCTGACGATGCCGGGCCGAACCAGAAACGACTCGCCGCTGACCGTGACCTCCAGTTCATAATGCCCGCCAACCGCGCCGAGGCGCTTGGCGATCCAATGTTTCAAGGTCTCGCCGGTCCAATGATCGTTGAAGCGGATGTTGAATACCGCCCGCGCGACGGCTGGGATCACGTTCGCGGCCGGGTTGCCGATATCGATCGTCGAGACCTGCAAGGTCGAAGGCTGAAAATGCTCGGAGCCATGGTCGAGCTCGGCTGAGGTCAGCGCGTGCAGCATAGCGACGAGGCGATGAGCGGCGTTGTCGGCGAGCTGCGGATAGGCGGTGTGGCCCTGAACGCCGTGAACGGTCAACCGCCCGGTCAAACTGCCGCGCCGGCCGATCTTGATCATGTCGCCAAGCGCCGTGGCCGAGGTCGGCTCGCCGACCAGGCAGGCATCGAGCGCCTCGCCGCGCGCGGTCAGCCATTCGAGCACTCTTTTGGTGCCGTCGACCCCCGCCCCTTCCTCGTCCCCGGTGATCAGCAGGCTGATCGAGCCGGCAAACTCGCAGGATCGTTCGGCAAGCCAGCGCTCGACCGCGGCGATGAAGGCGGCGATTGCGCCCTTCATGTCAACCGCGCCGCGGCCCCACAGCGCGCCGTCGCGCAGGCTCGCGGAGAACGGATCGAACGACCAGGTCTCGCGCGCCCCCGGCGGCACCACGTCGGTATGCCCGGCAAAGCACAGATTGGGCCGCCCGTCGCCAAGGCGGGCATAGAGGTTGACGATCGCATCGCTGCCGTCGCCGCCGAACACCAGGCGGTGGCAGGTGAAACCGAGGTCTTCGAGATATCCGGCGACGATCGAGAGCGCGCCCTCGTCTTTGGGGGTGACGCTCGGCCGGCGGATCAGCTCGGCGGCGAGTGCCGCCGGGTCGATGGCGGCATTTCTCATTCGCGCAGCAATTCGTTGATCGCAGTCTTGGCGCGGGTCTGCGCATCGACGGTCTTGACGATCACCGCGCAATAGAGATTGGGGCCCGGGCTGCCGTCGGGCAGCGGCCGGCCGGGCAGCGAGCCCGGCACCACCACCGAATAGGCCGGAACCCGGCCGAGATGGATCGCGCCGGTATCGCGGTCGACGATCTTGGTCGTGGCGCTGATAAAGGTGCCCATCGCCAGCACCGACCCTCGCTCGACGATGACGCCTTCGACGACCTCGCTGCGCGCGCCGATGAAGCAATCATCTTCGATGATCACCGGCTCGGCCTGCAGGGGTTCGAGCACCCCGCCGATGCCGACCCCGCCCGAGAGATGGCAATTGGCGCCGATCTGGGCGCAGGATCCGACCGTCGCCCAGGTGTCGACCATCGTCCCCTTGTCGACATAGGCGCCGACATTCACAAAGCTCGGCATCAGCACGACATTCGGCGCGATGTAGGCCGAGCGGCGGACGATCGCGCCGGGGACGGCGCGGAACCCGGCGTCGCGGAAGCGGTTCGACGACCAGCCGGCGAATTTCGAGGGCACCTTGTCCCACCACCGCGAGGCCCCGCGCTCGGGATCGGTCGGGCCGCCGGGGATCTCGACCATGTCGTTGAGGCGGAAGGACAGCAACACCGCCTTTTTCAGCCATTGGTGGACCTGCCAGCCCTGCGCCGTCTTCTCGGCGACCCGCAATTCCCCCGCATCGAGCCCGTCGAGCGCGGCCTCGACCGCGTCGCGGTAAGCCCCCCTGGTCGACGGCGAAACCCCGTCTCGCGCCTCCCAGGCGGCATCGACGGCGGCGGCGAGATCGGCATCGGTCATGGCGTCTTCCGAGGCATGCTGGGCGAACGGCGCGCACCATGATCGACCCCACCCCGCGGTGTCAACCGAAGGCCGGGCGGTAGGGCCAGCCGGCGGCGGCAAATTCCCGTGAACCGGGAAAATAACCGGGAATCTTGTCGATTTTCGCCCGCGAGACACCGTTTCGACCGCGAAAACGATAATATAAATCAAGCCATTGTGGGCAAATTCCCGTTGAGGGCGAACCGGGAATTTTTGCCGCCTAACCGGGAATTAAATTCGGCGGAACCGGGAAATCACGGGAAAATACCAGAACGCGATTGTGCGAAGGCTCCGAAACCGCCGCCGACCCGATCGGCGGAGGTGTGATTATCACATCATTGTGTCGGATAATTGACGCCGGTGGCGGTCGACCCGGATCTTGGATGACGCCTCGCAATGCGTGTAGGGTCCTGGTTGCGGACAATCAGCGAGGCAACGCCCGTGGACTACACGACATTTACCCTGCCCTCCGGCGCCGTGGTCGCGGTCGAGTTGAGCCGGGCGCCCTTGCCGACACGCGGCGGCGTCACCGAGGCCACCGGAGCGGCCGAGAGGGTCGCAACCGCCTGGTCCGACAGCATGAACATGGTCGCGGAGATGGCCGAGCAGGCGGTCGAGCAATTGCGCAAGGCGACCGCCTCGGCCAAGGAGGTCTCGGTCGAGTTCGGGGTAAACATCAGCGGCAAGACAGGGATCGTTCTGGTCGAAGGGACGGTCGCGGCCAATCTGAAGGTCGTGCTGAAATGGTAGGCTGACGCGCCATGGCCGATTTGGGTCCGGGTGCGGTTGTCGGCTGGCTGCGGGCACACGCGACCGCGGACGGCCTGGCGGGTTGCGCGTTTCTGATCGGGCCGGACATCGTGCTGACCTGCGCCCATGTCATCGGTGCTCATCTCGGTTTGCCAAAACCGGTTCCGAAAGAGCCGCCCACCGATCCGATCACGATCCGCTTCGAGGCTTTGCAGGATGAACTGACCGGTCACGTGGTGCCGGCGGCTGGTTCAGTAATGCCCGTGCCGCGCCTGGCGAACTGTCCGATATCGCCGTGCTTCGTCTCAACCAACCGAACAAAGCGATCTCGCCGCTACCGGCGATCGCCCAGCGCATGCCGAACCAGAGCCTGCCGGTTTTGATCCACGGCGCCGAGGCCGACTACAAGAGCTACGGCCAGCAGGTGCAAGGCGAGATGGGCGGCGAGCCAACATTCCGCGAGGGTGGCGGCAGATCGATCCGAAGAATTCGGCGCGCGGCTTCACGGTGGCGAGCGGTTTCTCCGGCTCTCCGGTACTGGATGATCTGGGCAACGTGGTCTGGGGGATGGTTGTGGCTGTCGCCGAGCAAGGCAGCGGCGTCGCCTATGCGATCCCGGCGGAGAACCTGTGGGCGGCGCTGCAATCCGCGGGCGCGGATACGACGGTGCGGCTTCCGGACGCGACAGACCGGCAGGCCGAGGCGGCGATGGCGACAGCTGCGGGCGGAGTACGAAACCCAGCTTGCCGAGCGCGAGTTCGAGACCGCGCGGATGCGACAGGAGCTCGATCAGCTCCGGCAGGCGGTTCGCGGGCTGGGGCAGGAAGCGCGCGAATCTGCCGAACGGGGAAGCCACCGACAGCGCTTGACGCCTTGACGGCAGGCGACAAGCTTCCTGCCGCCGAGCTCCTGCGCCACAAGATGGAAGAGCGACTTGCGGTCGCGGGCGAGGCTCACCGAGAAGCCGCTGCCGCGGCCCGGCAGCTCGGAACAATGCTCAAGCTGGTCGATTCGGCAGGCGCCTTGAAAGCATTCCATCAGGCGGCCGAGTGCGATCCCGGCGACTTCTGGACCTGGATCGAGATCAACCGGCTGGAGCAAATCGTTGGAGATCTGGACGGCGCCCGAAAAGCCATCGATGCGGCGCTGCTGATCGAAACCGAGGACGAGCGGGATCGTTCGGTCGCTCTTGGTGATCTCGGCGACGTGCAGCGAGCGCAGGGCGATTTGGCGGCGGCGCTGACGAGCTACCAAGCCACGCTTGACATCATCTCGACCGGCTGGCCCAGGCGGACCCGGGCAATGCCGGCTGGCAGCGCGATCTGTCGGTGTCGCACGACAAGATCGGCGACGTGCAGCTAGCGCAGGGCGATCTGGCGGCGGCGCTGACCAGCTATCGGGCGTCGCTGGCCTCAGAGAGCGCCTGGCCAAGGCGGACCCGGGCAATGCCGAGATGGCAGCACGATCTGTCGGTGTCGTTCAACGAAGGATCGGCGACGTGCGGCGGGCGCAGGGCGATTTGGCGGCGGCGCTGACCAGCTACCAGGCCTCGCTTGATATCATCGTCGCGGCTGGCCGAGGCCGACCCGGGCAATGCCGGCTGGCAGCGCGACCTTTCGGTGTCGCACGACAGGATCGGCGACGTGCTGGTAAGCGCAGGGCGATCTGGCGGCGGCGCTGACCAGCTTACCAGCGAAGCACTGGCGATCAGCGACCGGCTGGCCAAGGCGGACCCGGGTTAACGCCGGGTGGCAGCGTGATCTGCTCGGTGTCGTACGACAAGGTCGGCGACGTGCGGCAGGCGCAGGGCGATTTGGCGGCGGCGCTAACGAGCTACCAAGCCTCGCTTGATATCATCTCGCGGCTGGCCAAGGCGGACCCCGGGCAATGCCGGATGGCAGCGCGATCTGTCGGTGTCGTACGAGAAGGTCGGCGACGTGCTGGCAGGCGCAGGGCAACTTGGCGGCGGCGCTGACCAGCTACCGCGACAGCCTGGCGATCAGGGAGCGGCTGGCCAAGGCGGACCCGGGCAATGCCGGGTGGCAGCGCGATCTGGCATTGAGCTACGGCAGGGTGGCGACGGTCGAAGCGCAGCAGGGTTTGCGCGAGGACGCGCTCGGCGAATTCCGGCAAGGACGGGACATCATTTCACGGCTTGCGCCGCAATCGCCGAGCAACGCAACGCTGCCCAATGACCTCGCATGGTTCGACAGCCAGATCGCTGCTCAAGAAAAGTGAGGCGTCGCGCAAATCCGCTTGCGCGGGCCATAGGCTAGGGGGACGAATTTGACGCGGTACTCGCCCTCTTTTCCGTCATGCCCGCGAAAGCGGGCGCCCAGGGCAGCAGCTAACACCGTACCAACGGCACCTGGACCGCCGCTTTCCCCACGGAACATGTCCGTGGGCTGAAGGGCGCACGGGGCGATGAGGAAGAGAAACCGGGAACCATCTGTCTGGTTCATACCCCTTTTGGATACGACCTGACGGATCGCATCCACCCATCCGTCATGCTGACGAGGGCCGGTATCCACGGCAAAAATGGGTCCCGGCCTTCGCCGGGAAGAGAAGTGGAATATAAAGAAGGGGATATTTGTTGTGGGGATGTGCTGCGGGGTAAGGGTTGCAGGTTGGGTAAAGATATGAGGAGCAGGTGCGGGCGGTATCGCCGGACGGACGCTGTGTTGCTATTGGCTTCCACGCTTAGTGGCGCCGAAAAAGTGGCCTTGGTAGATTACCAGGCCACGATCGGCCGCGAGACGAATGAAGCTATATGCATAGTTCCCGCATTCGATATTTAGCACGCTTACCGGATCATCCTTGATACCGACGTCGGCTGGCTGGATGCGAAAATCTACGGTGAAATCTTCTTTCGCCTCGCTCGACACTTGAAAGCTCGGCGACGGGCATGGAAGTTCGCCGAGCGCGGCACCTCCGTCCAGCGACAAGGTTGTGCCGAGCAATGCACGCGCTTGCGCGGGATCGAGGGCGCTGACCGCCGATGCTCCGGCATCCCGGTCCAACAGCCACGCGCCACGCCACTCCGCCGGCGCGTGCTCCAATCCGGCCGCACCCGAAGCGCTACAGAGTAAACCCGACCACGCCAGCAGCGCAAGAAACCGAGCGGTTCGCCTGATCACATTGCGTCTTAAGTCGAGTACAAGGCCTTTTCCGCCTCCCGCCGTCTGAGCAGCCCTGGACTTCTACGAGCTGGCCATTCACATGCGACTTATCCCAAAGCAGAAATGCGTCAGCGGCGGAGGTGTAGTCGCGTTCACGAGTGAAATCGCAGAACCGAAGATGTCTGAAAATTTCCCGTTCCGATATTAAAACAGAGGGAAACCATTGCCGCGTATTGGTTGTTTGTGGTCGGCGCGGCCGAGGTCACAGCATCGACGGCCGACTCGGTATCAGCCAAGTCCTGTTGCAGGAACTCGTGGCTTGTTCTTCGGTAATGGTCATGCCTTCGCTCACGCCGCGGATATGGCCGTAGCCGATCGTCCAAATCCCCGCCACGTCTCGATACGCATCGAGCCTCAGACCTTCAAAGGACTTGATCAGATTAAGCCCGGCGTCGTTGATCGTTCTCAGCATCGTTCTCTCCCTGAAAGTGCGTTTGCCCAACCTGGTCGATGGATTGTCCGCGATATCGACGGACAGGCCAAGGCGTCCGTGCCCAACTGTGCGCTCTGCGGCGCCAGCGCCGCAAGGGGTTCGGCCACCTGGTAACGGCTTCGAGCGCCCAAGGGCAATGCCAGTACTACCCCGCCGAGTTACGAAGATGTGTGAGCTAGCTCACACGTCACGGCAATTTTTTCAGCAGCTGGGAGGGTCAGGCTCGGCGCCTCAAGACCTCGATCAGAACGTTCGAGATACTTGGGGTTAACATTCAACATGCTTGGGTTAAGGACCGTACCCATCCACACAGCGTATTTATTAGATTTCGAGCTCCGTAAAAGCAGCGTGCGAGTACACTTAATGAAGACTTAATTTCAGGTCGCGCGCGCCTTGGCAATGAGATCGTTGAATTGCTGGCCTAGCGATAAAAGCGCGGTGGCCTTATCCAAGCTGCTTGCCGCATCGGGAAGTTCTTTGGCCGTCGCCATCATATCGCTCGACAGTCGATCGAGAGTCGCGGCAGCTTTAATGACGTTGGGAAGCGAAAGGATCTCCCTGTCTGCGGCGGCGCGGATAGCGCGGCGCTCATCCATCAAGTCGTCCGAGCGCTTCTCCAGTTGATCGCGATGCGGGCCTGGCTTGGTCTGATCCGATTCAGCTTCGATCTGGGTGATCGCCTTGCCCAGGGCAGCAAGAGCTGCGTCACAGGCGTTTTCAATATCTTCTACAGTCGGCGGCTGGTTCACGTCTGATCTCCTCTTACGACTTTTTGGCGGAAGGAACAGCGGCGGCTGAGGCGAGGGCGTCGGCGTTCTGCGCAAAGGCTTGTGTCGCGCTGATCAGAGCGTCGGTCTGTCCCTCGTCGTTGCGCACGGCCAAAACCAGCGCGTCATGAGCGTTGCTGAGCGCGCGCGTCGCCGCTTGCGGGTCGGTTGCCCGAACCGTGCTGGTATGCATCGACTGTGGACTGCAAATCGTCGATCGCCGCGCCGTAGGCCGCACCGGTAGCATGCTGGTGCACTCGAAGGTTGTTCAGCGCGAGGATCTTCGACCTCATCAGCTCGTGGAGCCCGTCAAGCCTGTCACCCCGCTGGTTTTTGAGGTTTGCGCCGAGGGCCTCGGTTAGCTCATGCACGGGCTTACAAGCGGCTTCGGTCGCATTGTGCAGCTCCTCAAGCCGGCGATGGTCGAGGTCCTGCCCCACCAGCCACAACAATGCGCTGCTTCCCGCTTTCGCCGGGGGCCCGTACGGGCCAGCCAACGTGGCGACCGCGGCACTGACCTTGGCGGCGGCGTTGTCGAAATCCGCGCGGTCTTGCGCCTTTGTGACCGCGGCGAGTGCCGCAGCATAGTTGTCCAACCGCGTTATCAGCTCCGCCGGTGTAAGGTCTTTCACCGCCCAAATGGATTGCGCCTGTGGCGAGGGCGCAGGCACGGGCGTAGGTTTGCATACCTGCGAGGCGGATGTTGTCTTTGAAGGGGGTTTGACTGGCGGTATCAACGGCCACCAAGGCGGGCTTCTTTGCTGTGGTCGATGTTAGCGCGCACGGCTCTTTGGTCGCGTCCGGATCTACGGCACACCCCGGAGTGAGCACCAGTGCGGTTCTACCGCTAACCCATTTAATGCGATCGGCAAGTTGCTTTTCAGCTGCAATCCTCAGTGCGGTGTCTTGGTACGCAGCTGTCCACTGCGTGCATCTTGGTGTTCAGGGTCTGCACGCTGTCGGAATAGACGTAGGGCGAACATGCCGGCAGCAACGCGCCAGTGCATGCGATAATCAGGACTGCGGCGGATTGGCGAGAAAAATTCCGTTCGCTCCGGGCTGCGGCGATGCAATCGATCAAGGCTCTTCCTCTCCGACTTAATTTTCGGTCATCGTACTGTCCGTATCTGGCGAGCCGATGTGAAGCGGATCACACTGCCGGCGAAATTCGCAATTTTAATTGCTTCTATGGCCGTGGTGCCGCGAGCTGCCGCCCCGCGCTTCCCCTCTAAGCGGACGGCGACAGGCCACATCGTAAGCACGCGTTTTTGCCTTTGCCTTTGCTCCCGATTGGCAAGCCGCGGGGCGCCGAGCCGTGACCGATGCCAGGGCGGGGCGTCGGCAGATGCGCTAATACTGCCCCTTGGGTTCGAGGCCGAAGGCGTGCTGACCGTACATCGTGCCGACCGCATCCCAATTGAGGCTGACATGGCGGGCGACGGCATTGACGTCGCGCCAGGCGCGCTGGATCGGATTGCCGAGCAGCAAGCCGGCGCCGCCGGTCGAGGCATTGAGGGCTTCGACCGCCTGCAAGGCGAGCTTTGTCGCGTAGGCCTGGTCGCGGCGGGCATGGATGCGGTCGGCGACGGTGATTTCTTCCCCGGCGCGTAATTTCGCCATCGCGTTGCGGAGATTGGTCATCAGGATCAGCTCGGCGGCTTCGGCCGCGGCCGAGGCCTCGGCGAAGCGCAGCTGGACCGTGGCGAACTCGGCCATCGCCAGCCCGCCGCCGGCGAGCGCGCCGCGGGTCTTGCGGCCCGTGGTCATTTCCAGATAGTCGGCAACGCGCGCCCTTGGCGGCGCCGACCGCGGTCGAGGCCAGCATCGAGGCGCCCAATACCAATAACGGCAGGCGGTAGAGCGGGTTGCGGTGATGTTCCGCGCCCGAGGTGCGGCCGGCGCGGGTGTCGGCAAACCGCAACACGCGATGTTCGGGCACGAAGGCGTCGTGCACGATGATGTTCTTGCTGCCGGTGCCGCATAGGCCATAGACGAACCAATTGTCCTCGATCTCGACCTCGCCCGTCGGCAGCAGGAAGAACGCGCCATCGGAGGACGGGGCGGCGTCCGGCGATTTGATCAAAGCGCCGAGCCGGATCCAGCTCGCATGGTCGACGCCGCTGGCGAACGACCATTTGCCGTTCAGCACATAGCCGCCAGTCGGTCGCGACCGCGGCGCCGGTCGGGGCAAAACAGGCGCAGCTGAACGGGTCGGCGCCATCGCCCCATAATTCGCGCTGCGTTTCGATCGGGTAATGACCGAACGAGATGCCGTTGGAAAGCGCGCCGTTGACCGCCCAGCCGGTCGAGGCGCAGGCGGCCGAGATCGTCAAGGCGATTTCGAGCGCGACGGTGGGGTCGAATTCAAAGCCGCCGAACTCCTTTGGCCGCGTCGTGCGCAACAGTTCGGCATCGCGAATTCGGGCGATGATATGCGGGGAAATGGTGCGGTTGCGCTCGGTTTCCTCGGCCAAGGCGCGGATCTCGGGGACCAGATCGCGGGCGCGCCGGATCAGCTCCTCCGGGGTCGGCGGCAGGGCGCCGCGGATCGTGGCGCTGGTCATTTTGTTCTCCTCTGGCCCCTCCCGGGGAGGTCAGCATGCGCCGATGGCGAAACCGCGACAACGCGAAAGGGCAGCGGTGGCATAAGGTCTCGCGTCGACGGCAAGAGCACGCTACGATCAACGCCCGCATCGGACGAAGCAGTTGGAGCCGCGGCACTTAATCGGGAGATCATGTAAAAATGGCCACGCTCGACGAGATCGTTGCGGCGGCGGCGAAGGTGTTCCGGACCAAGGGCTATCACGCCGCGACGGTGCGCGACATCGCCGACGAGGTCGGCATCCTGAAGGGCAGCCTCTATCATCATTTCGAGAGCAAGGAGGCGTTGCTCTATCTCGTCGTCAAAGAGCCGATCGCGCAAATGTATCGGACGATCGCCGCGATCGCCGATGCGGATTTAGCGCCGACCGAGAAGCTGCGCCGGGCGATTTTGGCGCATCTCGAAGCGTTCGACCGCCATTACCCGCATCTTTTCGTCTATCTGCGCGAGCGCGAGTCGGTGAAGCGCCGGTTTCGCGAGATGATCGGCTTTTCGCCAAAAGATTATGAGGGGTGCTGGCAGCAGATCCTGCGCGACGGGGTCGAGAACGGGGAATTTCGCGCCGAGCTCGATATCCAGGTGACGTCGTATGGGCTGCTGGGAATGCTGAACTGGGCGTACAAATGGTACGATCCGCAGGGTCGCCTCAGCGTTCAAGAGGTCGCCGAGCAATTCACCTCGCTGGCGCTCGCCGGTCTCGCCGCGGCCAAACCACGCCGCGCGCCGGCCGGCAGTCGCCCGACGCCGAGCAGTGTCGAGGCGGGCGCTCGCCGCCGCGCTGCTCGGCTTTGACAAAGCCCGATCGGGAGGATAGGTTTTTCGCTACCAAACGCTTGTTTGGTAACGTCGCCCTTGGTTGGTTGCTCTCTGGTGTCCGATAGGAGACGGATCATGCGCAACGCTTACAACGTCATCGATGCCGACGGTCATATCCTCGAGCCGCTCGATCTGTGGGACAAATACATCGACCCGAAATTTCGCGATCGGGCGCCGAAGATCGTCAAGGGCGAGAACGGCAAGGAGCGGCTGGTCATCGAGGAGCACACGGTCGGCAATGCCCAGCTCGGCATCGGCCGGATCGGCGCGGTCGGCGCCCGCCAGGGAGTGGTCGCGGCCGACACGATGGAATACAAGGACGGCAAGCCCGGCGGGTTCGACCCGCATAAGCGCATCCCCGATATGGATGCCGACGGCATCGACGCCGCCTTTCTCTATCCGAGCCTCGGGTTGTTCTCGGGCGCAATCCATGACCCCGAGCTCGCGGCCGCGGTGTGCCGCGCCTATAACCGCTGGCTCGCCGATTACTGCAAGCCCTATCCCGACCGGCTGTTCGGGGTCGCGATGCTGCCGTTGCAATCGGTTGAGCTGGCGATCAAGGAGATGCAGTTCGCGAAGAAGGAATTGGGCTTCCGCGGCGGCTTTATCCGGCCCAACCCGTACAGCGACAAGATGATCCACGACGAACGCTACGAGCCGTTCTGGCAGGCGGCCGAGGATCTCGATTTCGCGATCGGCTTTCACGAGGGCGCATCGAGCGGCATGCCGACGGTCGGCGTCGACCGCTTCGAGGGCCGCGGCGCCCGCCACATCATCAGCCATACGATGGAAATGATGCTGGCCTGCATGAGCGTGATCTGGGGCGGCGTCTGCGAACGCCATCCGAAAATCCGCATCGCCTTCCTCGAATCGGGCGGCGGCTGGATCGCGCCCTGGCTCGACCGCATGGACCGCCATTTCGACGATCAGGGCTTCAACGATTCCGGCCTGACGACGCGGCCGAGCGAATTGTTCCAACGCAATTGCTGGATCTCGTTCGAGCCGGTCGAGGGCAGCATCAAGGCGCTGGCCGATTACATCGGGCCGCACAAGATCCTGTGGGCGACCGACTACCCGCACCCGGACGGCTTCTTCCCCGGCGCCCCGAAAATGATCATGGATCGCATGGAAGGTCTCTCGCCCGAGACCAAGCACCAGGTCATGGCGGGCGGCGCCATGGGCTTGTACGGGCTGAACTGAGGCGCGCGGGGCGGCGTCGCGCGATGCCGCGGCGCTGCCCCGGTCGTCTTCCGTGGTGGCAACGTGTCGGGAGGAAGAAATGTCGCTCAGACTGGTGGTCACGATCACCGCCGCGCCCGGCAAGGGCGGGGAACTGGCGCAGGCCTTTAGGGGACGCTGTTTGGAGGTCATGAAGGAACCGGGCTGCGAGCAGTTCGAGGTCTTTCAGAGCGTCGTCAACCCCGACAAGCTTGCATTGCTCGAACGCTGGACCGACCAGGCGGCGCTCGACGTCCACGCCAAGGTCAACACCACGCGGCCGCCGCTGCCCTCGGGGCTGCGGGTCGGCAATGGCGAGCGCGAGGACTACGAATACAAGCGCACGCGCTGAGGCGCGCGGGTACCGTCAGCGGGAGGGCGTCATGGGCTGGCTCGACGGGCAGGTAGCGCTGGTCACGGGCGGCGGCTCGGGCATCGGCCGGGCCGTCGTCGAACGTTATGTCGAGGAGGGCGCGCGGGTCGCGGTCATGGACCGCGTCCCGGCCGCGGCGAGGAGCTGCGGGCGCGGTTCGGCGATCAGGTGACCGCAATCAGCGGCGATGTGAGCCGGCTCGACGACAACAAGCGGGCGGTCGCGGAAACTGTCGCCGCGTTCGGCCGGCTCGACATTTTCGTCGGCAATGCGGGCGTGCTCGACGGTTTCCTGCGGCTTGCCGACTTGGCGGAAGCCAGCATCGCTGCCGCCTGCGACGAGTTGTTCGCGGTAAACGTCAAGGGCTGCATCCTGGGCGCCAAGGCGACGCTCCACGAACTCGGCAAAAGCAAGGGCTGCATGATTTTCACCGCATCGGGGGCGGGATTTACCTCCGCTGGCGGCGGCGTGATCTACACCGCCTCAAAGCATGCGGTGGTCGGCATTATCCGGCAATTGGCGGTCGAATTGGGGCCGAATATCCGGGTGAACGGCGTCGCTCCTGGCGGGACGATGACCGATCTGCGCAGTGTCGCGGCCTTGCAACTCGAAGATCGCTCGCAATTCGATCTTCCGGGTGCGGCCGAGCGGATCGCCGCGGGCAACCCGTTGCAACTGGCGCTCGACCCGGCCGACCTTGCCGGCGCTTATGTGTTTCTGGCGTCGCGGGCCAACGCCCGCGGCATTACCGGATCAGTCGTCTCGGTTGACGCCGGATCGACCTTGCGGATGATGCGGCGGGGTTGAGGCAAGAAAGACGAGGATGCCCACGGATCAAGTCCGTGGGCTGAAGGTCCACGCGTCAAGCCCGGCGACGGGGCGTAGGGAGGTGATACTGCCAGCGAAGCGTGGATCTCAGCGAGAGCCGATCGGGAGACAGGGATGGTGAGGGATCTGAACGGGTTGGTGGATAGCGACAACGGCCTCGTCAGCCGCCGCATTTTTATCGAGCCGGAAATCTACGAGCAGGAGCTGACGCAGATTTTTGCGCGCTGCTGGCTGTATCTGTGTCATGGGAGCCAGATCCCCCAGCCCGGCGACTTCTTCACCACCTATATGGGCGAGGACCCGGTGCTGGTCGTGCGTGACAGCGGTGGTCAGGTGCGCGCCTTTTTGAACGTCTGCCGCCACCGCGGCAACCGGCTGTGCCGCGCCGATACCGGCAATGCCGCGACGTTTACCTGCGCCTATCACGGCTGGACCTATCGCAATGACGGGCGGCTGGCCGGGGTGCCCTATCTAAAGGAAGCCTACCACGACGAGCTCGACCGCGAGCGCTGGGGCCTCGTGCCGGTGGCGCAGCTCGACAATTACAAAGGGCTGTGGTTCGCCACTTTCGACGTCCAAGCGCCGCCGCTGCACGACTATCTGGGCGAGATGAAGTGGTATCTCGACATGTTTTTCGATCGTCGCGAGGGGGGCATCGAGATTATCGGCGGCATGCACAAATGGATCATGCCGTGCAACTGGAAGTTCCCGGCCGAGAACTTCGCCGGTGACGGCTATCATGTGCACTGGAGCCACCTGTCGGCGGTGCAGACCGGCTCGGGCGGGGATTTCCGCACTCGGCCGGACAATGCCGGACGGGCATTGTCGCCGGGTAACGGCCACAGTGCGATGATGACCGGCCCCGACATGCCGGCGGACATGCCGCATCCGGCCGTGCTCGCCTACGAGGAGCAGATCCGTCCGGAGCTGCAGCAGCGACTGGGGCCGCGCATCGATCGCGGCAACCCGGTCGCCGCCACGGTGTTTCCGAACCTGTCGATCCTGCGGCCGACCTCGCGCACGCTGCGCGTCTGGCATCCGCGTGGTCCCGACAGGACCGAATGCTGGGCCTTCGTCTATACGGACAAGGCGGCGCCGCCGGAAGTCAAGGAGGCGATCCGTCTTGCTGGGGCCCGGGTGTTCGGACCTGGCGGCACGTTCGAGCAAGACGACATGGACAATTGGCAGGGCTGCACCCAGACCGGCCGCGGCGTCGTCGCGCGACGCCATGCGCTGAACTACGCGATGGGCCTCGGGCGTGAGCGCTTTGAGCCGGATTTCGGCGCCGTCGCCAGCGACTACCGCTACAGCGAGAGCAATCATCGCGGATTTTACCGACGCTGGGCTGAGCTGATGGATGGCGACGACTGGAACCGGCCCGGCGACGGGGATAATGGGGGCGCCGATGGCAAATGACTGCGCCGGGCTCGTCGACAGCGAACGCGGCCTGCTGAGCCGCCGTATCTTCATCGAGCCGGCGATCTACGAGCAGGAATTGCAGCAGATCTTTGCCCGCTGCTGGCTCTTTCTGTGTCATGAGAGCCAGATCCCCGCGCCCGGCGATTTCCTCACCACCTATATGGGCGAAGATCCCGTGCTGGTGGTGCGCGATACGCAAGGCGAGGTGAACGCGTTTCTGAACGTCTGCCGTCACCGCGGCAACCGGCTGTGCCGCGCCGACTCCGGCAATGCCGCCGCCTTCACCTGTGCCTATCACGGCTGGACCTACCGCAATGACGGGCGGCTGGTCGGGGTGCCGTATCTAAAGGAAGCTTACCACAACGAATTGGATCGGGAGCGCTGGGGACTCGTGCCGGTGGCGCAGCTCGCCAATTACAAGGGGCTGTTATTCGCCACCTTCGACGCCCAGGCGCCGCCATTGCGCGACTATCTCGGCGAGATGGCATGGTATCTTGACACGTTCGTCGACCGGCGGGACGGCGGGATCGAAATCGTCGCGACCCATAAATGGGTCATGCCGTGCAACTGGAAGTTCCCATCCGAGAATTTCGGCGGCGATGCCTACCACGTGTCATGGAGCCATCTGTCGGCGATGAAGATCGGCTTCAGCGTCGGGTCCACCGCGAGCCCAAGCCACGGCAATCGAATGGTATCGCCCGGGAACGGCCACGTTCTGATCTGCATCAATCCCGAGAATTTCGGCGACGCGCCGATGGCGGCGATCCAGGCCTACGAGCGCGAGATCCGGCCCGAAGTCAACCGGCGGCTTGGCCCGCGTGCGGCGCTTACCAACCCGATCGTCGGCACCGTCTTTCCGAACTTCTCGCTGCTGCGCGGCACCTCGCGCACGTTTCGCGTGTGGCAGCCGCGGGGGCCGGGCAAGACCGAAGTGTGGTCATATGTGTTTGTCGACAAAGCGGCACCGCGCGAGGTCAAGGAAGCCTTCCGGCTCGCCGGCGTTCGCGGCTTCAGCCCGTCAGGCACGTTTGAGCAGGACGACATGGACAACTGGCAGGAGTGCACCCAGACCTGTCGCGGCACAATCTCTCGGCGGGTACCCGTGAACAATCAGATGGGTCTTGGCCACGATCGCTTCGATCCGGCGCTCGGCGCCTGGGCGAGCGATTCCGGTTTCAGCGAGAGCAACCATCGCCAGTTCTACGGGCGCTGGGCCCAGCTGATGAGGGCGGAAAGCTGGGCCGACGTGCCGCGCAGCAACGGATAGGCGGGAGCCGGACATGCCGGGGATGAATGAAGACGTCACCCGCGAAGTCGAGCAGTTCCTCTATCGCGAGGCGCGGCTGTTGGACGAGCGGCGCTTTCACGAGTGGCTGGAACTGTTGACGGACGATATCCACTATTGGATGGGCTCGCGAAGCAACCGCTATCCGAGGACCAGCAAGGCGATTGCGATCCTTGATCCCGACCGTTACGTCGAGGACGATCTGACCAAGGCGGACGAACTGGCGATCCTCGACGAGGACAAGGCGAGCCTCACCAGCCGCGTCGCGCGGCTGGACACGGGCATGGCCTGGGCTGAGGACCCGCCATCGCGCACGCGCCATCTGATCACCAATATCGAGGTGGAACCCGGCGATGGGGCAGCGGAGGTCAAGGTCTATTCGAATTTCATGGTCTATCGGAGCCGAGCCGAGACCGAGCAGGATTTTTATGTCGGCGCCAGACGGGATGTTCTGCGGCGGGTCGCCGGCGCCTGGAAGATCGCGGGCCGCAAGATCACTCTCGACCAGAACGTGCTGCTCGCCAAGAACGTCAGCATCTTCTTCTGAGCGAAATCTGGTGCGGGTGCTGCCGGCAGCGACGACGCGCTGCAACTGCCATCCGCGGGGGAGCGATCCGGCCCGCTATGCACTGGACCGACGCGATCGCAGCGGCTAATTAACGAAATTTTAACCGGCTTCTGTTGCCATCGACTTAAAAGCAGGCAATAACTTTACGTAGCATCAGCATGGATTTCGGGCCATCGCCCTATCAGGGTAAGGCGATCCACAGTCGCCGCGAATTATGGTTCTCCCGATGTCGTAGGCTGCGAGCACCTTGATCAACGATTACACCGCAAGCCGCGCGACAGCGCACAGGCTTGCCGGCCAGGTTTAAGGATCGACGATGCGACCATGGATAATCGTCTTGTCGAGCGCGACTGCCGCGATCGCCGCCGCGGCCGCAATGGCTTGGCCTGCGCTGTCGCTGACACCCACCGCCGCCATCGCAGCGGCTTTGATTCCGCTGATGCCGACGCTGGTGGTGACGGCGCTCGCCGTCTATGCGCTCTGCGCGATTGTACTTGCAGCCGGCAATCTGGTTGTCCTCAGCCTCGGGTTGCGCCACCATCTGGCTCCCAGCCCGGCGCATCAAGGCCCGATTCGACCCGACTGGGCGGCGGCCTTCGCCGACAGTGGACTGCGGCGGCTAGCCCCGCCATCGGCAGATCCCCAGCCGCGCTCGGCAAGACCGGATGGCATGGTCGTGCTGCGAGGCCGGTTTCATCCGGGGGAAGCAAGAAAAGAAGCGGCGCGGCTTTACTATATCTGGGCGGCGCGCACGCATTTCCTCAGTGCATTGATCGCACTCGCTTGCGCGGTGGCATTGGGCGCGGCGCAGCAACACGGGCTGCTGCCGATTGTCACCGGACTGATCCCAACCGTTCCAGCGGGATTGATCCTGGTCGGGCTGATTCTGCTCGCCGCCCTCGCCCGCCTTGCCGTCGACGTTACGATCGACCCTTTGATCGAGGCGATCTCCGAGTTCCCGACCGAGCCGATAGACGTCTCTCTGCTTCGCCGCGCAGTGGAGCTGCTCGAAGCTGCCCCGACGCCGCGCCGCGACCGCGATTTTGGTGGTCCTGCCTCGATCTCGCAGATTCCCGATCGGTTGGTCAGCGCCCTGGAAGAGGGACATCGCGCGTTGTCCAATGCCATCGAGCGCCTATCAGCGACGACCGATGGGCTCGCATCTACCGCCCAATCTTCGATTGAAACCCTCGAAAGCACGTTTCGCGCGACCGAGCAACGCCAGCCTTGCCGGCAATGGCCGACATGGCGGAGTTATCACAACTTCGGCAAGCCATGGTAGCCCTGACCGCGGCGCTGGAGCGCATCCCGACAGGACCCACCGCCACCAGAGATATGGCGCCCGGCACCGATCTCGCCGGCCGGCGGAGAGAGGCTGAGCCTGATCTCGCCGACCAGCTGAAACAGCTGCTGCAGGAGATCGGGACCGTCCCGTAACAGCACCCCCGGCCGTATTGTCGACGGGCGCCGGTCGCAGCGGCGCGATCAGCTGTGCTTGAGCTCCGCGAGCAGCTTTTCGGCCTGGACCTTGTCGGCAAAAGCGGCTCCGGACCCGAGCAGCTTTTCGAGCATGGCCTGCGCGTCGGCGCCGCGGCCGGTCCGGCTAAGGGCGACAGCGAGATGATATTGGATCGCCGGGTCGGCGGGGGCTGACGCGTTGGCAGCGATAAGGTAGGTCACCGCCTTATCACCGTCGCCCTGGGCCAGCAAAATCCATCCCAAGGTGTCGTCGATCTGGGCAGCGCTGGGTGCGGCGGCCACCGCCCGTTCCGCCAGCGACCGCGCCTTTGTCAGATCACCTTTTTGCTGATAGAGCCAGGCTAGATTGTTGAGCCATGCCGGATCGTCCGGTCGGGCATCAAGGAGCTTGGTATATTCGGCAATCGCGGCGTCGTAGTTTTTCGTATCGAGATAAATCGACGCCAAGGCAGCGCGGAGCGCATTGTCTTTTGGCGCGGCCTTGAGGCGATCGTTCAGCAACGCCTCGGCCTTATCCGCTGCGCCGTCGTGGCTGTAAACCGCGGCGAGGCCCGCCGTGAGGCCGTCGTCAGCCGGCTTCGCCACGAGGGCCCTTTCGAGCAACGTGGCTGCTTCCTTGCGGCTTCCGGCCTTATCGAGCAGCTCCGCCGACACCAGATCATAAGAGGTGTTGCCAGGATCGGCCTTGGCAAAATCGCGAGCTTTTGCCAACCCCGCTTCGACGCCGCCGATTTCGCTTTCGACCCGGATCAGTTCACCCTTGAGCGTGACGTTTTGCGGCGCACGGTCGAGCGCCGCCTGCAGCACCGAGCGCATCTCGGGATAATCTTTCGCTGTGCGCAAGACGTCGAGATAGCGCGCCAAGATCTGCGGAGAGTTCGGCGCTACGTCGTAGGCGTGCTTGTAGGCGGCGATCGCGCCCTGCGTATCCTTTGCTCCAAGCTCGACCTGCGCTTGAGCCTCGAGGACATCGATGTTCGACGGAAATTTAGCTGACAACTCGGCCGCTGTCGCCGTCGCGTTTTTCCAGTCCTGGCGCAAAGCGTAGAGGCTGACAAGCTTGATCCCGGGTCTCGGATCGTTAGGCGCGGCGCTGCGCGCGCGGGCGATATCGTCGAGCGCTTCGGGCCACTGCTTTTGTACGATTGCGACATCGGCCATGCCGAGGAGCCCAATCACGTCGTTCGGCTTTTGTGCCAGCAGATCGCTGTATACCTTTTTCGCATCGGCGACGCGGCCGGTACCCAGATATAACGGGCCAAGGACCGAGCGGACGGCGACGTCTTTTGGATCGGCCGTCAATCTGGCGTTCAGCACCGCCTCGGCTTTAGCGAAATCTCCGGTGCGCATATTGAGGCGGGCGAGGGAGATCGTCAGCGCATCATCAGCCGGGCGGGCGGCGACTGCTTTAGCGAGCAAGGCTGCCGCGTCGCCGTATCGCCCCGCATTCTGATAGAGCTGAGCCGACATCAGATCGAGAGCGTCGCTGTCCGGATCGTCCTTGGCAAAGCTGTTCGCTTGCGAGATTGCAGCGTCCACGCCGTCGAGCGCGGCGGTCACCCGGACCAGCTCGACTTTCAGTGACGCATTCTTGGGATCCTTGGCGATTGCATCCTGCAGCACCCCACGCGCCTCGGCGTAACGCTTTGCCGAATTGAGCAAGGTCAGGTAACGCGACAATATCGGCAGCGAATTCGGCGCCAGCTCGTGCGCACGTTTATAGCTCGAGATCGCGGCATCCGTGTCGCCGGCCGCGAGCTGGGCCCGTGCCTGCGCGTCCAGCACCTCGACATTGGAGGGGAATTGGGCGCTCAATGCACTCGCCATCGACTTGGCGTTTGCCCAATCCTGCCGCAGCTCGTAGGCGCGCACCAGCGTGAGCCCCGGTGCCGGGTCGTTCGGGGCGGCGGTGCGGGCGCGGTTGATCAAATCGGTCGCCTCCGGCCATTTTTTGTCGGCGATGGCGATGTTCGCCAAGCCGAGGAGGGCGGCCTCGTCGTCCGGATTTTTGGCGAGAGCATCGTTGTAGACCTTCTTGGCCTGTTCGGCTCTTCCGGTCGCTATATAGAGTTGCGCCAGGTCGCGTCTGGCGGGCGAGAAGTCGGGCTGACTGGTCAGCGCTCCTTGGAACGCGGCCTCGGCTGCCGGATAATCGTGCTGCTCGACTTTTACCGTGCCCGCCAGGGTCTGGTAGAGCGCGCTCTTAGGATCGCGCTTAAGCAAAGCAGCGACGGTTTGGGCGGCCTTGTCAACCTGCCCGGCGCGCAGCTGCGTCAGTACCAGGGTCGGGCCCGCGATCACCGCGCCGGACTGGGTGTCGAACACCCGCTCGAGATCGGCCAACCCCTCTTTGCCCTGACCGGCCCCGATCTCCGAAATCGCGACCCGGGTCTTGATCGCCGAGTTTCCTGGATCGAGAGCCGCCGCCTTTTCAAACTGCTGAAGGGCCAGCTCGGGCTTGCCGTTCGCCATATAGGCATTGCCCAGCAACGTCAGCAGCTGGGGATCCTGGGGCGATTTGTCGACAAACGATTTGAGATATCCGATTGCCCGTGTCGGAGCGCCTTGCCGCAGAGCGGCAACGGCAGCGAGTTCGAGCCGCCCTGGCATCTCCGGGAACTTGGGTGAGGTATAACTCGAGGACGTCTTCCGCCTGGGCAAATTGTCCGAGAGCAAGCTTCGTTACTCCCTGCAGGTAGTAACCGGCCGGGAACTTTGTAAAAACCGGCGAAAGACGGTCGAACAGATGATCGGCCGCCACATATTTCTGCTGTCTTGTGAGCTCGAACCCACGCAGGTAATTCGCCATGAAGTTGTCGGGATTGGCTTTGAGGACCGGATTGAGATCCTCGTCCGCGGCTTTGTAATTACCTTCGGCGATGTTGAGGCTGGCGCGGCTCAGAAGCACCGCGGCATTCTTGGGGTCGATCTTAAGGGCCGCGTCGAATTGGCTCATCGCCGCCTTGGCGTCACCATGAGCTCGCGCCAATTCCCCCTTGACCTGGAGCGCCTCGACCGAGCGCGGATCGAGGGCGAGCGCCTGATCGAGCAGCTTGTTCGCTTCAGCCGGGTTGGTCGCCCCTAGCGTTCGCGCCAAGGTGATCTTTGGCGCCAGCGCGTTGGGGTCGAGGCGGACCGCATCGGTCAGCATAAACTCGGCTTTGGCGCGATCATGGAGGCCTCCCGCCGCGATGCCGAGCGCCAATCGCACTTTGCTTTCAAGCGGGGGAGCGCGATTGCCCGGTTTGACCAGATCGGCCAGGTCGGCGAATTTCCCCTGCTGCACCATCGATTGGAGCAAAGCCGGCAGATAGTCCGCCTCCTTGCCATTGCGGTCGCGTGCGGCGCGCGCCTCGCGTTCGGCGGAAATGGGATCACCAAGCTGCAGGTAGACGCGCGCGAGTTGGCTGCGCAGCAGCGGATCCTGTGGCGATTCCTGGATCGCATTGCGCAGCTCGATCTCGGCCGCTTTGAGGTTCCCGCTGGCGACAAGATGGTCGGTATTCTTGACCGAGGCAGGCAACTCGGCCGCATTGGAGGCGGGGCTAGCAAAGGCGAGCACAGCGGCGGCAAATGCGGCGCAGTGCCATGAGAGACGGCGTCGAGCCTGGGGCATCGGATTTCCTTTCACCCGCCTGCGGCCATCAGGCATCGAGGCCGAGTTGGTGCTGCTGCATCAAATCGTAGAGCGTGGGTCGGCTTATGCCGAGTAACTTGGCCGCTTTCGACAGATTGGAGCCGGCCTGGGCCAGGGCCAATTGGATCACCTCGCGCTCGGCGCGGCTCCGCGCCGAGCGGATGTCGAGGGATTTCGCCTCGTCTTCGCTGGTCGCCAGGTCGAGATCCGCGGCCGAGACCAACGCGCCGTCGGTCATCACGACGGCGCGCTTTACGCGGTTTTCAAGTTCGCGCACGTTGCCGGGCCAGGGATGGTCCTTGATCGCAGCGAGCGCCGACGAACTGATGCCGCGCGTACCGCGCCCGTATTCACCGGCATAGCGGTGCAGGAGGAAGGTTGCCAGGACCACGGCGTCGGCCGGCCGTTCGCGCAGCGGTGGAACCCGCAGCGCGACCTCATTGAGCCGATAGAACAGATCTTCACGAAAGCGGCCTTCAACCAGCATTCGATCGAGGTCCTGGTTTGTCGCGCACACAATCCGCACGTCCACCTGAACCTGCTTGCGGCCGCCGACCCGCTCAACGATCTGATCCTGTAGAAAGCGCAGCAGCTTCACCTGCATGGGCAGCGGCAAATCGCCGATTTCGTCGAGGAACAGCGTGCCGCGATGCGCACTTTCTATCCGGCCGATGTTTTGCCTGACCGCCCCGGTAAAGGCACCTTTTTCATGCCCGAACAGCTCGCTCTCGAGCAATGTCTCGGGAATCGCCGCGCAATTGATCGGGATGAACGGCGCGTGGGCGCGCGGGCTCAGCTTATGAAGCGCTCGGGCGAGCAACTCTTTTCCGGTGCCGCTTTCGCCCAGCAGCAACACCGCTACGTCGGTCGGCGCAAGCTTCTCGATATTACGCAGCACCTGCAGCATTTCGGGGCTTTGGGCGATGATGCCGTCTACCGGCGATGCCGTCGCGGCTTCGTTAAGCCTGCGGTTTTCGGCCTCGAGCTCGAACATCTGCTCGGCGCGGCCGACGATCATTCGCAACACATCGATGTCGATCGGCTTCTGATAGAAATCGTAAGCGCCGAGCGCAATCGCGCGCAGCGCGTGCTCGCGGGTCTCGTTGCCGGTGGCGATGATGACCTTGGTTGCCGGAGCGATTTCTCGAATTTGCGTCAATGTCGCCAAACCTTCCGAGGCGCCGTCCGGATCCGGAGGAAGCCCGAGATCGAGAATGGCTACCGGAACCGGGTCCGCCCTGATGATCTCGATCGCTTCGTGGCGGCTAGCGGCCGGATGCACCTTGTGGTCGGCAAAGGCCCAGCGAAGCTGACGCAACAGCCCACTGTCGTCATCGACGATCAGTAACGATTTCACGGCTGGCGGCATGGTTCTCAAGCCGCGGCAGAGGAGGTCGCCGTCTCGTGGTCGAGGACCACGGGCAAGGCGATGCGCATCGTCGTGCCCGCTCCTGGCTTGGAAATCACCTCGATGTCGCCTCCTGCCATACGGATCAGCTCGCGAGTTTGAAAGGCGCCGATGCCGTAGCCGCCCGATTTCGTCGAGCGGAACGGCAGGAATAGCTCATCGCGAATGAAGGTTTCGTTCATGCCCGCGCCACGATCGACGACGGCGATGGTGAATTGGCTGCCGAGCCGGCGCGTGGAGATGATGACCGGGTCCTCCGGCGGTGAAGCGTCGAGAGCGTTTTGGACAAGATGGACAAGCGCCGAGCGCAGCCGTTCGGGAGCGATCGCAACGGCTGTCTCCGGGTCGGCGCCGCTGGTCTCGACGATGACCGAACCGGACGCGAACTCGGCTGCGACGGCGGCCACGAGAGCCTCTGGGTTGGCGAGCGTGGCTGGCCGAGGCGCAGCGTTGGCCTTGAGCTGGCTGAGCAGATTGTTCATCCGCGCCACCGAATCCTCTACTGTCTGGAGCATGTCGCGCTGGAAGTCGGGATCGTCGATGTAGCGGCGGGCATTGGACACGATTAGACCGAGCTGGCTTGCGAGATTCTTGATGTCGTGCACGACAAAGGCGAACCGCTTACTGTATTCGGTCAACAGCTCCGCGTCGCGCAGACCTTTGGTCGAGCGCTCCTCGGCGAGATAGCTAGCGGCCTGGCGGCCGGCCGCGCGCAGCAGATCGAACGCCTCCCAATCGAGCCCGACCGAGTGGGTCGCACGATCGAGCACGACAAAGCCGACAATTTCGTGGCGATGCGGCAACGGGACGGCCAGCCAGGCCCGAGGCGAGGCGAATAGCCAGGCCTCGCCTGCCGCGTCGGGCGAATGTTCCTGAATCCAACCCCCGTTGCGAAAGCCTGCTACGAACGGGTCGTCGGCCGCCACCTTCGCCCCGAGGTCGGCGCGAAGCTTCCATGTCGCGGTCGGGCTGTAACCGGTCCCCGGCGCCAACGACCACAGCATCCCGCTCGGGCTGTCGACGAATTCGGCGAGTGCGCGAATGATCCTGACCTGCAGTTCTTCGGCCTCTCGTGGCGCCGATATCAGGTCGATGAATTTGAGCCACTCAACACGATAATCATAGCGATGCGTGAAGAAATTTCGCGAGATCAGCAATTTCAGCCGCTGCCGCAAACTCCCCGAAGACAGCACCGTGACCAGCACGACGATGCTGCCGAACAGCATTGCCAGCTGCAGTACCAGACCCCAGTCGCCGCCGAACCCGCGCAGCAGCATTCCGACGATGGCCACGGCCAACAGAAAGCATCCGCTCGCCACCAGGGTGACTGTGTGCAGCACGACCTGCCGGGAGACATGAATGTCGACCCGCCACTCGCGGTTGCGCACCATGGCCAGAGCCAGCAGCGGCGTCATGAACGCCGCGGCAACCGCCCGCCCGAGTGCCAAGCCTGGGTCGATCCGGCCGCGGGTGATGAACACGTCCGAGAAGAAAAACAGCTCATAGGCGTAGAGCAGGCCCAGAGCCAGGCACACCGGCCATACGTGCCAGCGCCGCGATGCGGCGGTGTTACGCCACAGGTTCTCGATCGTCAGCAGCCCGAAGACGCCGAACCCGACGCGGACCAGCAGCTGCGCGTAGAGGGTCGCGATATCCCCACCGAGGGTCAGCGTCCAGACGTCGATCGCGACCGCGGCGGTGCAGAAAACCGCCGCCGCAACCAGGTAGCGCCGCCCGACCTCCGAGCCGTCGCTGGCATGTACAGTGACCAGCGCCACCGCGAACAGCAGCCACGCGGAAAGCCGGACACTATCGAAGAGCGCTGGAACGCCGACCGGAAGGGCCCCCGTCGCCGCCGTCGCCGCCGCCCAAGCGGCCGAAGCCAGGCAGCAGCCGATGATCGCAACGCCGGTTCGGCTGGTCCGGCCTCGCACAACCATCAGCAAGATTATCAGGACGAACGCTAGCGCACTTCCTGAATAAACTGTTTCGACGACGGTACTTGCCAGCTTCGTTGTCCTATCTTGCGCCGTGATTCCAGAAGATCACCCGCGCCGTCTGCAGCAATATTAGGAAATCCAAGAAAATGCTTTGATTCTTTACGTAGTAGAGGTCGAAAGAAAGCTTACGCCGCGCATCCTCAATCGAGGCGCCATAGGGATAATTGATCTGCGCCCAACCGGTGATGCCGGGGCGAGCCCAATGCCGCTCGGCATAGTAGGGCACGGCCTTGGTCAGATCGGCGACAAAAAAGGGGCGCTCAGGGCGCGGCCCGACAAAGCTCATGTCGCCGCGCAGGACATTGAGAATTTGCGGAAGCTCGTCGATGCGCAACTTACGGATGAACGCCCCGACTTGGGTGACCCGCGGATCGCCTTTCATCGCCCATTTGGGGCTGCCGTCCCGTTCGGCATCCACCCGCATGCTGCGGAATTTGAAGATCGTGAAAATCTTGCCGCGCGATCCGACCCGGTCCTGGCGGTAGAGGATCGGCCCTGGGCTGTCGAGTTTGATCAGGCAGGCGGTTGCCGCCAGCAGCGGCAGCGAGAAAATCAGCAGCGCCAGACTGACCGCGATGTCGAAGGCACGCTTCAGCCCCTCGTCGACGACGCCGCAGCGGAACCCGTCGGAATAGAACAGCCAACTGGGACGCAAGGCCTCGAGGTCGACTGTTCTCGTCTCGCGCTCCCAGAAGTCCAGGAAATCGGTCACTCTAATGCCGGCCAGCTTGCAATGCAGCAATTGACGGACGGGCAGGCCGCGGCGATCGTCGGTCGCGACCACGACCTCGCTCGCGCCTAGTCGATAGGCGAGATCGGCAAGCGAGTCGGGACCGCCCTCCGACCAGCCCGGCGCGTCGGCCCCGACCACCGCGCGCTCGTCCGGCGTCCGCACAAACGACACCGGTGCGAAATGCTGGTTCTCGCCGGCCTCGACCAATTTAGCGATGCGCGCTGCTTGGGTTCCGTTGCCGAGGACGATGATCCGCCGCTTCAGCAGCCCACGGCCTAGGGTCACCAGAAAGGTCCCGCGCGTCACCGATATGCACCCGAGCCAGACCAAAGCTGCCTTCAACGGCAGATTTCCAGTGGCCGACAACTGCTCAAATCCTTCGCGCCAAAAGGATGCCGATACCAGGACAAGCATCAGCACCAGCACAAAGGCGACCGCGATCTTGCCGATCAGCAGCCGAAAATCGACAAAAGTCTGTTCCCCATAGAGACCGATGGAAATCATCGCGCCGACCGCTGCGATCGAAAAGCCCGCCGCGAACTGGGCGGGGAAGCTCGCGACGCCAAAGATTAACGGCGTATTCTCGTTCGACTGAGACAACATCTGGTAGAGCGCGCCAGTGATCAGCAGCGCGTCCGACGACACCAGCAACACGACCGAAATAGGGACAAAATGTCTGAACAGTCTGAGCTGCATTGCTGATTGGAGATTTCCAATATCGTTAACCGTCGCGGATCGCGACGGCGCTGCCCATAACCCATGAGTATAATAGCAGCAAAGAGACCGGCCGTCCAGTAGAACGCGGCAGCAGCACCGCGGATGACGGCGCAACGTGTCGACGATCCTCGAGCGGGTCGCCGCTCGCGGTTATCGAGGAGCAACGCCGAGCCGGGTCGGATATGCCCGCCGCAAGTCCGCGCGTAACGGCAAGCGCATACCGGCGCTGGTCGAAGAGTTTCCGGATCCGGCCGATCATTGCGCACGCAGGCCCTGGGCAGATCGGGTGGATCCGACCGGGGCGTTATGCCGGCATCGGCCGGGCGCATCGATAATTCCCCTGAAGGACCGGGATTGTCGGCTATGATCATGACCGTACGAGGGAGTAGCGCCGATGTACTTCGACCGACGTCTGTGGGAGCTGACGCGCGGGTTGCGGGGGTGGATCGTCTTCGCGATCCTGCTCGGGCTCGTCGCCTCGGTCGTCGGCATCGCCCGCTTTGCTATCCTCGGCGTGCTGTTGTCGCACGTCTTCAACGGCGCCGGGTTTCTCGCCGTGGCGATCCCGGCCGTGGGGGTTGCCGCCGCGGTGCTACTGCGCGGATTTATCGAGCACCACCGGGCGATGGTCTCGCACCGCACAGCGACGCGGGTGCAGGAGACCTTGCGCGGCCGCCTCTATGACAAGATTGCCGAACTCGGGCCGGCCTGGTTCGCCGGCGAGCGCACCGGCGGGGTGATGCTGTCGATCGTCGACGGCGTCGAACAACTGCAGACCTTTTTCGGCCAATACGTGCCGCAGCTATCGATCGCCGTCCTGACGCCGATCGCGATCTTCGTCTTCATCGCCTTCTGGGACGTCCCGGTGGCGACGGTGATGCTGGCCTTCGCGCTGGTGACCCTGCTCGCGCCGACCGTCTTCGTGCATCTCGAGCAGCGGTCCAGCCACGGTCGCCAACGGGCTCTCAAAGCTTTCGGCTCCGAGTTTCTCGACGGCGTCCAAGGGCTGCCGACCTTGAAGGCGTTCGGTCAGAGCCGGGCCTTTGGCATACGGCTCGCCGACAAGGCGCGCGAGCTGTGCGACAGCACCCTGCGCGTGCTGTCGACCGGAGTGATGACCCGCGGCATCACCGATTGCGGGGTGGCGATCGGCGCCGCCGCCGCACTGGCGCTCGGTGTGTGGCGGGTGTCGCACGGATTGATGAGCATCCAGGCATTGTTGATCGTGCTGATGGCCGGAACCGAGGTGTTCCGACCACTGCGCGACCTGCGCACGGTGCTGCATCAAGGGATGGTCGGGCAATCGGCCGCCGCCGGCATCAACGCGCTGTTGGCCGCCGAGCCGCTGGTGCAGCCGCACCCGCCGAATTTGCAGGCGGTCGTTCCGCTAATGCCCACGATCGCTTTCAAAGATGTTCATTTCGCCTATCCCGGCGGCCGCGGCGCCGCCCATGACGGGCTCTCCTTTACCGTCGCCGCCGGCGAGAAGATCGGCATCGTCGGCCCGAGCGGATCGGGAAAATCCTCGGTCGCGCGCCTGTTGCTGCGCCTGTTCGACCCGCAACAAGGCACAGTGCTGATCGGTGGCCGCGATCTGAAGACACTCGATCCCGAGGCGGTGCGTCGGATGATCGCCGTCGTTCATCAGGACACCTATCTGTTCCACGGCACGGTCGAGGAGAATCTGCGGCTCGGCAAGCCCGACGCCGGCCGCGAGGAACTGGAAGCCGCGGCCCGCGACGCCAACGCCCACGAGTTCATCTCGGCTCTGCCGCAGGGCTATCAGACGATGATCGGCGAGCGCGGGGTCATGCTGTCGGGCGGACAGCGCCAGCGGCTGGCGATCGCCCGCGCCCTGCTGCGCGACGCGCCGATTCTGATCCTCGACGAGGCATTGTCCTCGGTCGACGCCGAAAACGAGGCAGTGATCCAGCGGGCCCTCGACCAGCTTTCGGCCGGGCGCACGACCTTGATCCTGGCGCATCGGCTGTCGAGCGTGATCGGGACCGATCGCATCCTCGTCCTCGACAAGGGCCGCGTCGTCGAATCCGGCCGGCATGCCGAGCTGATCCGCCGCGACGGGCCCTATCGCCGGCTGATGGGGGCCCAGGCCGAAGAGCGCGAGGACGATATCGCCTTGATTGAGGACAGCCTCGCGCCGCGCGCCGCCGGCGAGCGCGAGCAGATCGAAATGGCTGTCGCGACGGCGCCGGACGCGGTCGCGGCCGAGGCCGCGTCGGTTGGCTGGGTCGCGACGCTCGGTACCCTAGTCGAGATCATCAAACCGTGGCGGCGACGGTTCGCGATCGTCGTCGGCTCGGGCATCGCGCGCGTGGCCGCCTTTATCGGCGTTGGCATCATCGGCGCGCTTGCCGTAGCCGCGGTCAAGACCGCATCGCCGTTTGGTTACCTCTTGATATTACTGGCCCTCGCCGCGCCGCTGGCCGGGCTGCTCCATTGGCTCGAATCCTGGCTCGCGCACGACATCGCCTATCGCCTGTTGGCGGAAATGCGGATCGCGCTGTTCGCCAAGCTCGATGCCCTGGCGCCGGCCTATCTGATGCGCCGACGCTCGGGCGATCTGATCGCGCTCGCCAGCCAGGATGTCGAGACCGTCGAATATTTCTTCGCCCACACCGTGGCGCCGGCGCTGGTGGCGGTGCTGGTGCCCTCGACCGTGCTGATCGTTCTGGCCGTTGCCGCCTGGCCGATCGCCCTCGCTTTGCTGCCGTTCGTACTGTTCGCGGCGCTGGCGCCGGTGGTGACCCGGGCGCGGATTGACCGCCTCGGCGGCGCGGCGCGGGACGCGCTCGGGCTTTTGGGCGCGTATGTGACCGAGACGATCCAGGGTCTCAACGACCTGGTCGCGTTTCAGGCGGTTGCCGGCCGGCGCCGCGGCTTTATGGAGCTGGTGCGCGGCTATCAAAAGATCCGTCTCGAACTGCTCGGCGATTTGTCGGCCCAGACCGCCCGGCTCGAAACCGTGACCGGGCTCGGCGGGCTCGCAGTCGCGGTCGTCGGGGCGCGGCTCGCCGCCGAGCATCATCTCGCCCCGACGATGCTGCCGCTGCTGATCCTGCTGTCTTTGTCGTCGTTTCTGCCGATCTCGGAGATCGCCCAGGTCAGCCGCCAGCTGGCCGACACGATCGCATCGACGCGCCGGCTCTATGCCGTGCATCGCGAGCAACCCGCAGTCATCGATGGCCCGCTGCGCCCGCCCGAGCCCGACGGCGGCTCGGCGATCCGCTTCGAGGGGGCCAGTTTTACCTATCCGGGCGCGCGGCGCGCGGCGCTGACCGACATCCGGCTGAATGTGCCGGCGGGCGCGACATTGGCGCTAGTGGGACCCTCGGGCGCCGGCAAGACCACGATCGCCAATTTGTTGCTGCGCTTCTGGGACCCGAGCGCCGGGCGGATTTTGATCGACGGCGTCGATCTGCGCGAGTTCGAGCTCGACCATCTGCGCCACCGGGTCTCCTTGGTCTCGCAGGACACCTATCTGTTCAACGATACCTTGCGCGCCAATGTGGCGCTGGCCCGGCCCGAGGCCGACGAGGCGGCGGTCCACCGCGCGCTCGACCAGGCCGCCCTCGCTGAGTTTGTGGACAGCCTGCCCGAGGGGCTGGACACCCCGGTCGGCGAGCGCGGCGTCCAGCTTTCCGGCGGCCAGCGCCAGCGGGTGGCGATCGCGCGCGCCTTTTTAAAGAACGCGCCGACCCTGGTGCTCGACGAGGCGACCTCGCATCTCGACGCGGTGAGCGAGGCGCAGGTACGCAGCGCGCTTGACGTGCTGATGCGCGACCGCACGACGATCGTTATTGCCCATCGGCTCTCGACCGTGCGCAACGCCGATCTCCTGGCGGTGCTCGACCATGGACGCCTGGTCGAAACCGGCAGCCACGCCGAACTCCTCGCCCGCAACGGCCTCTACGCCCGCCTGATCCGCCGCCAGATCGAAGGCGCCCGTCAGCCGCTCCGCGCGGTCGGGAATTAGACTAAGGGCGGTTGTCGCCCTCCTTCCCTTTTTCCTTTGGCGCCGGCTTGCCGCCGCCATGGGCAGCCGGAGCAACATGTACTGGCTGGGGATGCGGCGGAGCGACGGGGTGTGCAAGGGCCGCAGCCGGGTGGGCGACGGCAGGGGCCGGCGGGTGAAAGGCTTGCGCCGGCGGCGGCGCCGGGTGTGGTGGAGCGACGGGACGGGCAAGGGCCGGGACTGGGCGGGCGACGGCAGGGGCCGGCGGGTGAAAGGCTTGCGCCGCTGCTGAAGGGTGCGGCGGAGCGACGGGTGGGCCTCGTTTACTGCCGCCCGGCGAGGTTCCGGCGGAGCAGCCGGGTGCAGAGGGGCCTCGCGGCGAATGGCTAGCCGCAGCAGCAGGCTGCGCCGGTGCGGCGATGACCGGCCGCGCTTCCGCAGCTGGTGGGACAGCACGGGGATGTGACGGCGGGAGTGCGGCCGTGTTCGGTGCAGCAACCGGATGGGGAACACCGTGTTCGGGCGCTCCCGGTGTGAGCGTCTTCGCGACGCCCGCGGCTTCGGGAATATGCGGACTGCGTTCGGACAGGTTGGCCGCGCCGGGATGCGGCGGGATGGAGGCCTCATTCGGCGGCGTGCCCGGGCGGCCCGGCGTGGCGGCATGCTCCGGCTGTGTCCCTGGCGGGTGCGGCTGACCAGCCGGCGCAGTCGAAACCGCCCCTGCCGGACGGGCGGGCGGCGCGAGACCAGGGCCGATCGGCACCGGCCGCGGATGCTGCGGCCCCTGTGCTGCCGCGGAGGCCGGCCGCGGCGCCGGCTTGACCTGAGGCGGATGGAGCACCACCGGCGCCTTCTCTAAAGCCGCGGGCGACACATGCATCGCCGCCGGCGCCACCGGATCGGCGTTGGCGAAGACCCGCTGCGGAACGACCGTCGCAAACCGCCGATTGGCGAAATTCGCGTTCGCGACCTGCGACGGCGGCGCCCCGTTCGATTGGACTACAATATTATTGATATTCTTGACGTTGGTAATGTTGACGTTGCGAATGTAGTACACGTTGTGGGTATAACTCGGCCAATAGGTTTCGCCGGGGCCGAGCGGAAACCAGCCGACAGCGGGTCCGCCACCTGCGGCAAGGCCAATTCCCGCAACGGCGCCGACAAAGGCGACAAGGGCCGGCGCATAGACCGGCTGCGCCATGTAGCTGCCGGGGACCCAGCCCCATCTGTCGCCCACATAGGCCCAGCGGCCATAATGAAATGGCGCGAAGCCCCAGGGTTGCTGGTCGACCCAGGTCCAGCCCCAGGGCTGGACCCAGATCCAACGGCCGTCGCGATAGGGCGCCCAATCCGCCGGCACCTGGCTTGGATACCAAACTTCGCCGTATTGCGGGTTGCCCTGCCAGCCGCCGTAATGATCGAGATCCGCGTAGCCGGTCATCTGCGGCGAAACATAATGGGCCGCCGCCAGTCCCTCTGCGTGATAGTCGTGCGCGGCGCACCATTCGACGAATGCGTCGGGCGCGGCGTGCTCGATGCGGGCAACAACCGGGTTCGCCCCGGTCAGCACCGCTGCGTCGCCGCGGTTGACGCCGATATCGGCGCCGCCGCCGACAAAACGCGCGCTGCCGGCAAATACCGCGACGCGCGCCGGCTGATCCGCGGTCCCGGCGTCGATGTCGTAGGAACCGGACTGCAGCAGCCACACCGCACCCTGCGGCAGGTCGACCTCGAAGCTCTGGCCGTGGTCGAGCTGACGCAGATGGAGGTTGATGCGCCCCTGCGGCAGGCTGAACTGGGATACCTGATCGTTCAGATTGGTGACGTCGAGTTCGGTCCCGCCCGCCATGCCGATCGTGGTCGGGCCGATCTGGATTTGCGCACGAGCTTGTGGATCGGTCGAGAACGAACCTCCGGTTGCGACCGGATAGTTGACTCCGGCCGCGGACCATTGGGTGTCGCCGGCGGCGCGGAAAACGAGGTTGCCCGAGACATAACTGATTTGGCCGACGCGGGAAGGCGGCTCCGGCGCCTGCGCCAGCGCCGGCGGGGCCGCAGCAAAGACCAACAGGACGAGGTTGAACAGAAGGCGCATAATGACACCCTTACGAGGCTTCCTTAATTGCCAGAACGGTTCGATTACGGCGGAGTTGTGGCGTTCATGTCGGGACTGCGGCACAAACCTCGCCGCCACGGGTGGGGCGCACAATCCGGCCGCGGATCTATTTAACTGCAAATGTCGAGTTAACTGGCAAAAGTCGGGGCAGGGGCTGCGCGGTGGCCTCGCCGTGTGCCAACGACGTCCAGGACCTGGTCAGATCGTATTCGCGGTCCTGGTCCTCGACGAAAACCTGCCGGCAACGACACGATAATGGCCGCGGCGGGCTGGACGGTTCAGCTCAGTGTCATCGCCCATGGCGTCACCGCGAACCCGTTGTGAAGGGGATGGCGGGCCGCTCACCGGCAGAAGCTACCAGGTAAGAAAAAAACCGATGTCTCCCGGCATTCCGCCCGGATACTCCAGTACCTGAGCCTTGAGATGGAAGCCGAGCGGCGCCAGATGCTCGTGCCAGAATTCGTAAGCAAGCTTAGGACGCCCCTCCAGGGTCTTTTCCCACTCAGGCTCCGCGTTGTTTATCCGCCGGCCGCGGTCGGTGCAGAGGCTATTTGGAAAGCGATAGATTTGAACTTCGCTCTGCCCGCGCTCGGCGGCGCGGTCTACCAATTGCGTGACGAGCTGCATCAGCTGCTCTGGCGTCCGGTCTGGCGCTTTGCGAAATTCCTCCATCACGGCCTTCTGCTTTTCTTCTTGCTCCTTCATGTGGCGCATTTCTTCGGCAGCTTTGGCCGCCTCGCGATCGGCCATCCGGCGCCTCAGATCGGTGGCCGAAAAACTGCTTCCCCCTGTTGGCTGGGGCGCGCTCCGATTCTCGGACATGAACTCCCTCCATCGTGCCTTCGTCAGCTTCCTACCAGCGCGCGGGCATGGCGGGCAATCATCAGGTTTTCGTCGGTCTTGATCACAAATGCCGCAACTCGGCTGCCAAGCGCGCTGATACGCTCGCGGTGTTCCCGGTTGGCGGCTTCATCTAGTTCCAACCCGAGCCACGCGCAGGCGCGACAGATGGCGCCGCGTACCGGTGCAGCGTTCTCGCCGACCCCGGCGGTGAAAACGACGCCGTCGATTCCGCCGAGCGCAGCAGCGAGCGAGGCGATGTGACGGCCAACTCGGTAACAAAAGACCTCGACCGCAAAGCGTGCACGAGGTTGATCGCTGGCCAGCAATTCGCGGAAATCGGACGAGACCCCGGAGAGCCCGAGCAGGCCCGAACGGCGATAGAGGAGATCAACGAGCGCGTCCGGCTGCATGTTCTTCTGCTGGATCAGGTGCAGCACGACACCGGCATCGAGCTCGCCGCAGCGGGTTCCCATCGGCAGCCCGTCGAGCGCGGTGAATCCCATCGTCGTCGCGACCGACACGCGATCCCTCATCGCACAGGCCGAACAGCCATTGCCGAGATGGGCGACGACGACGCGGCCATTGGCAATCTCCGGCGCACGCTGCGGCAGGACTGAAGCAATGTATTCGTATGAGAGTCCGTGAAAGCCGTAGCGCCTGATGCCCTCCTCGTAAAACGAATAGGGTAGGGCGAAGGCCTGCTCGACCTCGGGTGCGGTGCGGTGAAAGGCGGTATCGAAGCACGCCACCTGCGGCAGGTCGGGATTTAGTTTCAGCGCCATTTTGATCGGCGCCAAATTGTGTGGCTCGTGCAGCGGCGCCAATGGTACCAGTGCCTCGAGCTCGACCAGCAATTCGGGTGTGACCCGCGCCGGCCGCGAGTAACGCATACCGCCATGGACGACGCGGTGGCCGAGAGCGGCCAGCTGCCGGCCGCCGAGTTGTTCGCGCGCCCATGGGATGATCGCCGGCAGCAGTTCGCTCGGCGCCGTAGCCGGCTTGCCGCCGAGGTCGGGCGGGGCGATAGACTCGCCATCGGGCCCGCTGGCACTTGCTTTGGGGCGTACCCCGATGCCGTCGACCTGGCCGGTCAACAGTCGCTTTTCGCCCTCATAAAAGCTGAACTTTAGTGACGAAGAACCGGCGTTGATCACACCGATCAGCGGCTCTGCAGATGCTGCGTTCATAAGGGGGTGAGTCCCTCAGCCGAGGATGTGATAGCCGCCGTCGATATAGATCGTGTCGCCGGTCATCGCCCTGGCGTAGGAGCTAGACAGGAACGCGCATGCCGCACCCACCTCCTCGATGGTCACCAGACGGCGCGCCGGTGCACGCTCAGCCACACGCTCCATCAGCGCATCAAAATCGGGAATGCCTGAAGCGGCGCGGGTCGCCAGCGGGCCGGGGCTGATCGCGTGCACGCGGATGCCCTTGGGCCCGAGCTCGGCGGCCAGGTAGCGCACCGCGGATTCGAGCGCCGCCTTGACCGGACCCATGATCCCGTAATTCTCGATGACCTCGTTGGCGCCGTGATAGCTCATCGCGAAGATCGCTCCGCCCCCGGTCATCAGCTTTTCCGCGCGGCAGGTCAGGTCGAGCAATGACCAGCACGAGACATCCATCGCGGTCAGGAAACCATCACGGGGACAATCGGTAACCCGGCCCTCCAGCGCTTGCCGCGGAGCAAAGGCGATCGAGTGTACGAGAATGTCGAGCCGTCCCCACTTTGTGGTGATCGCCTCGAATAATGCATCGACCTGCGCCGGCTCACGAACCTCCAACGGCAGCAGGAGAGACGCCTCAACCGCCGATGCCAACGGCTCGACATAAGGCCGCGCCTTGTCGTTGAGATAGGTCATCGCGATTTCGGCGCCAGACTGGTGCATCGCCTCGGCGCATCCCCAGGCGATAGAGCGGTCATTGGCCACGCCGACGATCAGTGCCTTTTTGCCTTTCAGGATCGAGGAGCGGGTAAGTTCGGGAGGCACTCTATTTGTCTCAGTCATCTTATTGCCGCGGTCGCATTGCGGCGTCGCGCCTCTGCCATCAGGCTCGCGACCGCGCACGACGCGAGCCGGGTAATGACGCTGTCGGCTCGGCTGGTCAGAATGATCGGAACACGGGCGCCGAGGACAATGCCGGCCGCTGCTGCGCCGGCGAGAAAGGAAAGGCTCTTGGCCAGCATGTTGCCGGATTCGAGGTCCGGCACAACCAGCACGTTGGCGCGCCCGGCCACCGGGGAGACAATATGCTTGATGGCCGCGGCTTCCTCGTTGATCGCGTTATCGAGCGCCAGCGGGCCATCGAGGGTCCCGCCGGTGATCTGGCCCCGCTCCGCCATCTTGCACAGCGCCGCCGCTTCGATCGTCGACGGGACGGTAGGGTTGACCGTCTCCATCGCCGACATGATCGCCACCCGCACTTCCGGAAATCCCAGCGCATGGCCGAGGTCGATCGCGTTCTGCACGATGTCGACCTTGTCGGCAAGGCTCGGGGCGATGTTGACCGCAGCATCGGTGATGATCAAAGGATCCTTGTGGCCGGGGACATCCATCACAAAGCAATGGCTGATCCGCCGCGCCGTGCGAATGCCGGTCTCCCGCGCGACCACGGCGCCCATCAGCTCATCGGTATGCAGGCTGCCCTTCATCAGGGCCTCCGCCTTCCCTTGCCGGATGAGTTCGACCGCCTTGGCCGCCGAATCATGGCTGTGCGCCGCTTCCTCCAGCGGGAAGCTCGATATGTCGGCTTCCGCCTGTTTTGCCGCCTCCCGAATGCGCGCTCCCGGCCCGACCAGGATCGGGGCGATAAGTCCCAATTTCGCCGCCTCGACCACGGCCTCGATCGAGATCTTGTCGCAAGGATGTGCAACCGCCGTCGTCACCGGTGGCAGCTGCTGCGCGGCGTGCACCAGCCGGTCGTATCGCTCACGTGGCCCGTCATCTTTGGTTTCCATCGCTTACCCCATCCCTCCCCATCCCTCGCCGGCCTACGCTGCCTTGTTTTGGCCGACCTCGGGGGGCGGACCAGCGAACATCGCCTCGATGCGCTCGAGCCTGCGGCGGCCCTCCTCGGGCAGAGCGCCGCGCGCAGCGAGGACGCGACGCACCAAAGCCAGCGCCTCGTCGCACTGCCGGCGATTGCTCGGCAACAGCTTCGGAAGCGCCGAAATCGCTCGCTCTGGGTCCAACAGCAGGATCAGGTATTGCTCCTTGACGATCTCCTTGAACCGGGCGAGACCGACCCGCTTGGCCGCCGGCAGCTCGGCGCTGATCTGCTTCAAGGCGGCAAAGCCGCGCTCGTCGACCTTGCCCTCCGGCAGGCGCACGTAAATCAGCGCGCGCACCGCCGCCTCGATTAGGCCGCCCTGGTCGATCTGCTGCTCGAGATGGGCAGCCGCTTGTTGGGCGGCGGCCTCTCGCGCTACATCGCGCCCGATGCGGCGGCTCACCGACGTGTCGTCGGCGCGCAGACCGACCATCGCCTGCACAACCGGAGAGCTGTAGGTATTGAAGAAGAACGCTTCCGTCGCGGCGTCGCGCGCCTTCCCCCACATTTCGAGCCCACTCGCGATCATGTCCGACATCATGTGCTCGAAGGCGAGGAACGGATTGCCCAGGTTCACCGGACACCGATTCTCGCGCACGGCCTTGGCCCAATCCGCAACGGGCCGCATGAAGGGGTTCTCATCGGCAAACGTCTCGAAGCGAAGGCGGTTCGGATGACTGCGCCGCATGAGATCGGCGCTCGTCTCCGTCACCATCGCGCGCACTGCCGGCCGCATCACGGTGCTATAGACGCCTTGAGTGATTTCGGAAACTTGGGCAACCGTCGCGAATGCGCGGTCGTCTTCGGGGCTGTTGCCACCGATCTTGCGAATGTCGTCGAGCTTGCGGGTCTCGAGAGTGAACAGGTAGTTGCCCTGCACCAGCTCGGGGTTTTCGACCGTTTCGTCGAGCCCCGTGATCACCGCCTCATAAAGCCCGGGTGGCATCAAATCGATCATGTCCATCGCATTGGCAAACTCCTCGTGCTCCTTCGTCGCCACCTTTCCCGAGACAAAGATGCCGAGATGCCCAATGCTCTGATGCAGGCAATAGATGATCGTCTGGCCGGCTTTGATGATCTCGTCCTCATGATCGTAGAGGTCGACGATCCAGTCGAGTGCCTGCTGCGGTGGCGTGATGTCGTCGCCCCAAGAGCAGAACACGATGATCGGCGATTTGATGTTGCGCAGGTCGATACGCGAGCCGTTTGAGCTGCGCAGTTCGCCCGATGCGAGCTTGTTGCCGACGAACAATTGGTCGGCAATCGCCTGCATTTCCCCAGCATTCAGCAGCACCGGGCTGCCCCACCATTTCTCGAATTCGAGAAACCGCGGCGGCTCGGTGTCGACCTTCGAATAGACGTTGTAGATTTTCTTCCAATAGGTGTTGTCGGGGTGTAGTGATTCGAAATTCGCGACCAGGTTGGCGCCGTCGAAGATGCCGTTGCCGAGATCACCGGCAAGCGAGGTGAGCCAGGTTCCGCCCAGCAGGCCGCCGAGATAGCGCATCGGGTTCTTGCCGTGCACGCCGGCCCAGTAGGAGAGCGGCGATCCGGCGAGCATGAGCGGGCCGACATGTTCCGGGTGAATTGCGGCCATCATCATGATTTGCCAGCCGGCCTGGCAGTTGCCGATCAGACAAGGCTTGCCCTCGGCGTTCGGGTGACGCTTGACGACCTCCTCGACAAAGCGGGCTTCGGCTTCGCACACATCCTCGATCGTCTGGCCAGGCATCGGGTCCGGCAGAAAGCCGACGAAATAGCAGGGATGGCCGGCGGCGAGCGCGACGCCGATCTCGCTGTCGTGCTTCATGCCGCCGATCCCGGGGCCATGTCCGGCGCGCGGGTCGAACACGATAAACGGTCGCTTGTTCTGGTCGGTGGATGTGCCTTTAGGCGGGATGATCCGCACCAACCCGTAATTCACCGGCCGCGGCAGCGAGCGGCCGTCGAGCACCAGCTCGGCTTCAAAGCTGAGCACGTTCGGCACCTTGCGGGCGTTGTGTTCGACGCTGTTGTTGCCGCGCTGCCGCAACACATCCAACAGTAGAATTGAGCGCTGCCACGCGTCGACCCAATAATCGAGCAGGTCGTTCGCCCTAAACATCGGCCACGGCGATAGTAGGTCCGCGGGCTTCTCCGCCACTGGAGATCCAGGATTACCTTTCATGTCAGCCTCTCAGCTATGAGCCGTGGTTGATAAAATCTCCCTTTTATTTTTCAGTTTTGTGAACTCGCCCCCCGCGTTATGGGAGAATAACGGCCTGGCGCGCCGTGTCCTTGATTTAAATCAAAGAACAGACGACCGCTTAGCGAGCTTGTTGCGCCGCACAAAAAACGCCTGCCGTCGCCGAGTCAAATGGATTCGGCAACGCCTTCCGGCCCATGCCAAATTTTGCGGAACTCCGGCGCACGGCTGTAAATAACCAATGGTCGAACGGGCCGCCGACGATGGGGCCTGAGATGGCTTTGGCATTTACATGGCGCGGACGAACCCACCGGCACGGCAACCCATTTCGAGAACACGTTGAACGCGACGGCAAACGGCACGTCGACTGGATGCACCCGTTCGGACGGCAGGACGTAGAGCGCTACGCCATTGGCGTCGGGACCGACGGTACCGGCACAGAGCGGACGATCTGCATAGCCCTTGAGACTCGGCCGGTTTATTGTGCCCCTCTCGCAGCGCTGGAATATTCTGAATTGGCTAGCCTGACTTGGCTCTGGCGTGTACCGGCTGCACGTTGGCTGGCGGAATACCGGGGCACTTGGTTGCGTGCTGATGCCGTCGCTGGCGTAACGTTGGCAGCCTACGCGATTCCGGTTTCTCTTGCCTATGCTGGGCTCGCTGGCCTGCCGCCGCAGGTCGGCGTCTACGGCTACCTGCTGGGCGGGCTGGGCTACGCTCTGTTTGGGTCGTCGCGGCAACTGGCGATCGGACCCACCTCGGCCATCTCCCTGATGATCGCCAGCACCGTCGGGGCGATGGCGGGTGGCGACGCGCAACGCTATGCGCAGATCGCCAGCCTGGCCGGCTTTACTGTGGCCGCGTTGTGCCTGATCGCTTGGCTGCTGCGGCTGAGCGATCTCGTCAAGCTGATCAGCGACAGCATCCTGGTCGGCTTCAAGGCCGGAGCCGGGCTGACCATCGCCATGACTCAGCTGCCGAGCCTGATTGGCACAGCGGGCGGCGGGCACAATTTCTTCGAACGGGCCGTCCTTTTTGCCGGGCAACTCGGCCAGGCGCATTACCTCGTGCTTGCCATCGGCGTCGCCGCGATCATGCTGCTCGTGCTCGGCGAGCTCCGGCTGCCGGGAAAGCCGGTCGCGCTCGGAGTTGTTGGACTCTCGATCGCCGCCGCGTCCGTGTTCGGACTTTCTGCTCTCGGGGTTCCAACGACGGGAACAATCCCGGCGGGTTTGCCGAGGTTGGAAGGCCCGGCGCTACGGCTGAGCGATGTCGACGGCATTGTTCCGCTGGCCGCCGGCTGCCTGCTGCTCGCCTATATCGAAAGCGTCTCCGCCGCCCGCGCCTTCGCCGCAAAACACGGCTATGCTCTCGATTCGCGGCAGGAGCTCCTCGGCATCGGCGCGGCAAATCTCGCGACGGCGCTTGGGCACGGCTACCCGGTGGCGGGCGGGCTGTCGCAATCGGCCGTTAACGACAAGGCCGGCGCCCGCACCCCACTCGCTCTGGTGTTCGCCTCGTTGACTCTCGCTGTGTGCCTGCTCTTCCTCACGGGATTGTTGGAAAACTTGCCGAAGGCCGTACTGGCTGCGGTCGTGCTGACGGCAATCGCCGGATTGTTCGATCTGCCGGCGCTGATCCACATGTGGCGCGTGAGCCGACCGGATTTCTACGCCGCCGCAATCGCTCTCGCCGCCGTGCTTCTTCTGGGGATACTGGAGGGCATCCTGCTCGCCGCATTGGCTTCGGTGCTGATTCTGCTGGTCCGAGTGTCGCGCCCGCACGTCGCGTTTTTGGGCCGCATTCCCGGCACTAGCAGCTATTCCGACCTCGCCCGACATCCCGAAAACGAAGTGCTGCCCGGCATCATCGCAGCGCGCCCGGAAGCCTCGCTGATGTACGTCAATGCCGATTCTGTCCTGACTTCCATCTTGCACCGGGTTCGGGCAGCCAGTTCGACGGATATTCGAACGGTGATCTGTGATTTGTCGGCGTCGCCCTATCTCGATCTTGCCGGCTCGCGCATGCTGCACGAGCTGCACAGCGAGCTTGAGGCGCGCGGCATCGCGCTGCGTATTGTCGGGGCGCATGGGTGGGTGCGCGATCTGCTGCGAGCCGATGGCCTGGGTGATAAAATCGGGGGGCTCGACAGGGCCGACACACTCGACGGCTTCGTCGCGGAACCGCCAGACGACCACACCCGGACCGGCTCCGCCTCAGATTGATTTAGTTAAATACTTGGACGTCCAGCGGTGGCATACTCCCGACTGGAAATGGGAGCGCTTGATCGCGCTCGAAATCGCAAGGCGGTTCCTCGTTACGCGATGCAAAAGCGGTGCGGCGGCCAAGAAAAGCCGTATCGAGGCGATCGCCGGCGTTTAGACTAAGCCAGGACTCCGGGAGGAGGGTTGGCCATGGGCCAGCTGTGGCAGAATCGATGGGTGAACTGATGCCTGACGATCAGAATAGCGGCGCGGCAGATAGCGGCAAACTGAAGGGCAAGGAATACGAGCGCGAACTCACCAAATTGCATGTCGAGCTGGTCAAGCTCCAGCAATGGGTGGTGCACCAAGGGATCAAGGTCTGCATTATTTTCGAGGGGCGCGACGGCGCCGGCAAAGGGGGCACGATCAAGGCGCTCACCGAGCGGGTCAGTCCGCGCGTCTTCCGTGTCGTCGCGCTGCCGGCGCCGACGGAACGCGAAAAGACACAGATGTACGCGCAGCGCTATGTCTCGCATCTACCGGCGGCGGGGGAGGTCGTGATCTTCGACCGCAGTTGGTACAATCGCGCCGGTGTCGAACGCGTCATGGGCTTCTGCACCGATGAACAAGCCAAGCATTTTCTGGAAATGGTTCCCTTATTCGAGAAAACGGTGGTCGATTCCGGGATAACATTGCTCAAATACTGGCTGGAGGTTAGTCCCGAGGAACAGACTCGGCGGCTCGAAGCGCGCATCGATGACGGCCGCAAGATTTGGAAGTTGTCGGATATGGACCTCAAATCCTATTCCCACTGGTACGACTATTCGCGGGCGCGCGACGCGATGTTTGAGGCATCCGACACGTCATGGGCGCCGTGGTACGTTGTTCATTCCGACGACAAGCGCCGAGCGAGGTTAAACGCAATCACCCACATCCTCAGCAAAATCCACTACAAGGAATTGCGACGCGACAAAGTGAAACTGCCGAAGCGGCAGCACCGCGGAGATTACAGGGAATCGGACTATCCGTTTCGCTTGATCCCCGAGGTGTTCTGAGGCTCGGGGAGGAGGGCGGCGTCGCAAATGCCGCGCCAGCGCCTCACCATCGGGGGCGGCCAGCTTGGCTCGGTCAGGGACGACGGGCATGGTCGGATCCGTGCCTGGCAGGACCGGATCAGAGACCCGAGCCTGACGGTCTTGCTGATCCTTTATCTTGCCGCGATTTTCGTCGCCCTACCGCTGGCGGCAGAAGGAATGGCGATCGCGCGGCCGGTCGCTGATACGTTGGTTCTGGCGGTGCTGGCGGTCGTCGTCTTGCTTTCGGATCGCCGCGGAGCTGTCTGCGCGATGCTGTTGGCGCTTGGAATCATAGCGGCCTGCCTAACTTTCGGTAGGGGATGGGGGCCGACCACCGAGATCATAGTCCGTCGCAGTGGAAACATCGTCGCTTTCTCGGCGCTGATCTGGGTGGTCGGCCATGCCGTCTACGCTCCCGGCCGTATCACCTCTCGGCGACTCCAGGGTGCGGTCGTGGTTTATCTGAGCTTCGCTGCGATCTTCGCCTCGGCCTTTACCCTGATCTGGGTATTGAAGCCCGGTGCCTTCGCCCATCTGGATATCGCGACTCCCGGCGACGCGGAAGCGGCGGCGATGCTGTATTTCAGCCTTACGACGCTGACCACCACGGGCTATGGGGATATCATTGCCGTCGATCCACTTGCGCGCAGCCTGGCCAATCTGGAGTCGGTTATCGGCGTATTCTATGTGGCAATTACGGTCGCCCGCCTCGTCACGCTCGAACTCGCGGACCGCCGCCGCTGAGCGTCGGCTCCACAACCGACCACTGCAGCACGCCACATGTTTCGCGGGCGGACGCTGGCGAACCTCTCCGGCAGTATGACCAGATGCGCTTCCGGCATGGATTGGTAGCGGCGCATTCGCGAACGGCGAAGATAAAAATTCACATGTGGACTCTTAAGAGAAGATTAAGGGATAATTGACGCAGGTCAATAGCCCGCCGTGACGGCGTGGCATTCTGCGCTTGTAGACCCTGACCAACGAGGGGTGCCATGCCTTCGAGCGCCACTCGCACATTCACCGACTCCGAGATGTATTTTGCAGGGATCCGAAACCTGCAGATTGACGGGGTGATCACGAAGCGCGGTGAATTTCGCGCGGAGTCGACACGCATCGACCTGCATCGCCTGTGGATGCATCGCCTCGACGAGAGCCTGCCTCGGATCATGAGGGTAACGCCGAGCGGGCAGCGGTCGCTGATCCTCTTCGCGACCGATCCCCATCAGCCGACGATGCAGGTCAACGGGATCGATACATCGCGACATCAACTCGCAATGTTCGGGTTGGATCGGCCGTACTATCTTCGATCCTCTGCGACCTGCGGATGGGGCACCATGTCGCTGACGCCCGTTGATCTCGCTGCCGCCAGCGAGGCCATCATTGGACGCCCGGTGACGCCACCCTCCTTCCCTCGAACGATCAGCCCGCCTGCACCGGTTGCATCCCGGCTGCTGCGGCTGCACGAGGCGGCGGGCCATCTTGCGAAGACCGCTCCCGAGATTCTCGCGAAGCCAGAAGTAGCGCGAGCGATCGAGGAGGCTTTGCTCGACGCAATGATCTTGTGCGTAACCGAGGGCCAATCAGACCGTGTGCGAAATGTCCATCGGCATCATGCGAGGGTCATGCGGCGTCTAGAGGAGGTCCTGACCTCCACCCCCGATCGGCCGCTGTATATGCCCCAGCTCTGCGCGACCGTTGGCGCTTCCTATACAACACTGCGGGACTGTTGCCAGGAGTATCTCGGCATCAGCCCGAAGCGCTATTTATGGCTGCGGCGGATGCGCCTGGTGCACCGGGCATTGCGGAGCGCGGATGCGGAGAAGACGACCGTAACCGAGATCGCTACCGATTATGGTTTTTGGGAATTGGGCCGCTTTGCAGTCGCCTACCGGTCATTATTCGGAGAAGCGCCCTCGGCCGCACTGCGTCGACTCCCCGAAGATATAATACCGGTCCAAATCATCGAGCCGATGTGGAAATTCGTTAGATCTGCATAGGCACCGGGATCCGGCGATCTATCCTTATTGTTTGGCAGAATGCTCGGCCTAACTCTTCGGTTTTACGTGAGAGATGAATGCCGGGAAGCGGCACGCGCACGTTCCTCGAGCCCGATCACTACGAGGCGAGCCTGCGTCAGGCCCAGATCGAGATCCTCATTGCATTAAGCTCCAAGTTCAAGGCCCGCTTGACCTGGGCGGAGCTGCACGATTTGCAGGTCTTGCGGTGCGAGGAAGACTTTCCGCGGGTTGCCTATGTTTCGCTAGCACCGCAGCTCTCTTTCGTGACGTTTCTGGCGCATTCCGGGCCACAGCCGGTATGGGGAGGGACGGAATTGCGGCCGGGCGAGCTCGTACTCCACGGCCGCGGCGAGCGGCTACACCAGTCAACGCCCGGCCCCTTGGTGTGGAACGTGATAGCACTGGACCCGGTTCAGCTCGAACAATACGGTCGGGCTCTTTCCGGAAAGCCTTTCACTTTGCCATCGAAGGGAAAAATCCTGCGTCCCTCCGCGCGCGATGTGGCGCGCCTGCGGCGCCTGCATGCGCAAGTCTGCCGCCTCGCCGAGACGAAACCGAGATTATTGGCGCATACGGAGGTCGCGCGCGCCATCGAGCAAGGATTGATCCAGACGCTGGTCGCCTGCCTGACCGCCGCCAGCATGCGAGGTGACGGCGCGATCAAACGCCGTCACGCCCGCATCATGATCCGGTTCGAAGAGGTGTTGGCGGAGCATCTCAGCGAGCCTCTGCGCACGACTGAGTTGTGCGAGCTGATTGGCGTGACCGAGCGGACGCTGCGCTCTTGTTGCGCCCAATTCCTTGGCATGAGCCCGATCCGGTACGTGCTGGTGCGTCGCTTGAGCCGGGCACGTGTCACATTGCGTGACGCTGAGCCCGACCGGGCAAACCTCTTGGAGCTTGTCCGCGGCTTCGGTTTCGCCGAGCTAGGACGTTTCGAGGCGGCCTACCGGGCAGCCTTCAGCGAGGCTCCGCTGACCACCCTGCAACGTGCTCCAGCGGCGCGGTTTATCAACCCGTAAAATCCGTTATTTCCGCATAGCCATTCGTGAACCCCGCTGTTTAGGCTATAGGTGCGGGCGATCTTCGCTTGTCAAGCAAACCAAAAAGGGGAAAGATACATATGGGGAGGAAACGCGACCTGGGGCACGGCAGCCGCGGAGAGAACGATGACCGCGACCTGTGATGCGGCGATCGAGCAGCGGCGTGATAGGCGGCGATTCCGTGAAGGCTAGGAACCTGTCGCCTGTTCTGGTCGGATCAGCGTTGTGAATTAGGCCGAACCAAGATTACCGGGTTACTGAAATCTAGGAGATGAAGATGTCTTCGGAAGTTGAATCGAAAATGGTCTCGCGTCGGAAAATTCTGCCCCTTCTCGGATTGGCGGCGGCGTTGGGCTTCGCCGTGTCACCCATAGGCGCGGAGGCCCAGACCACCAGCCCCCCGAGCACCACAGGCGCCCCGAGCGCCACCAGCGCCCCGAGCACCACCGGCACCAAGGGCATGCATCGGCGTCAAGAGCGGCGCCATGGACGCGTCGAACGGCGCTACGAGCGGCGCGGAGGAACGCCCGCGTCAAAACAGCCCGCACAAACCCCGACTGCGCAAACCCCGACGGCGCAGACGCCGCCTGCACAAAAATAGTAGCTAACCGATACGGAGAGGAGACACAGCCATGCGAACGCGGATTGGACTGCTATCGATCGTCGGATTTTTCGGTTTGCTTGCGGTCGCTAATGCGCAAACGCGATCGGCGTCAACCGCGGGAACGGCATTTGATGGCACATATAATTTTGTCTCTTCAGCAAAGGTCAATCCGATGTACACGGCGTTGAACGGGAGAATGGCTCCATGTCCAGACCGGACACCGGGTCCGCTGACCATCCAAAACGGTCACGCGCGGTATACCGCCGAATCAGGCCATGTACTTCTAGGGACGATCGGGCCGAGCGGCGAGATGGATATGCGAATGGTCCCGACCACGGTCGGCGGCTCCCGGCCAATGGAGATGCGCTCGGAAGCGGCAGGAATCGACAGCGCCGGCACGGTAAGCCTTCGCCAGGTCGGTGCCGGTTGTAGTTATGATTTCGTCTGGCAAAAGCAATAAAGAACGCGAAGCCAGACTGACAGAGAAAACGGGCAATCCTCAGTCCGCGACCGCCGGGAATCAGGGGAATGCCGGTCTGTCCCCGGGTAATTGATCGGCGTTGGCTCACACTTCAAAAGCACGGTCAGCCGGGTCTCCGGACCCAGAGAGAGGAACAAATGAGACGCTTATTCTTGCTCTGTGTACCGGTTCTCGCCATTGCTGCTTGCGCGCCGCAGCAGCCTCCGCCGCCGACTACGGCTGCGCCGGAAGCCCAGCCCCAGACGACGACCTACTTCGACGGAACCTACATCGGCAGTTTCACTCAGAACCTGAGCGCCCCTGGATCGAATTGCCCGAATTTCCCGGTAGCGCCGGCCTTGACGATCCAAAACGGAATGGCACGGTTCGCGGCGCTCGATATCACCTATCAGGGATATGTGACTCCGCAAGGAGAGGTGAGAATGCAGAGCCCGTCCGGCCAAACATTCGTGGGACAAATAGATCCCTATTATGTGCTCAAAGGCCAAACCACCGGCGCTTGCGTCTATAACGCAATCTGGCAGCGGAAAGGGGCAACCGGGAAGAACATGAGCTGAGGGGCGACGCTGACGACCCGCTGCGCCCGGAGCGGCTATGCCATAATCACGACTGATTGCGGCATCATCTATTTCTCGCCAAAAGCGCGGAAAGGGCAAACATATGCGATCCTATCGACTTCGGGCCACTATATTGGCGCTGGCTTGCCTGACATGGGCCGGCGCAGCGCTGGCACAGAACCCCTCGACCGCCCCTGCCGCACCCGCACAGGGCGTGCCGACACCGCCCGCTGATAGTCAATCCTTCCTTGATGGGTTGCGTAGGGTCGGCGTAATGGCGGGCCAAGTGGTCGAATGCTCGTCTGATGCAGATCGGCAGGAGCAGATCTCGCGAGCCATGGATTTGGCCAATTTGATCGCGATCCATTTTGGACTGAAGGCCGCCTTCACCTTTACGGGTGCCCTCGGCTACGGCTCCGGGCGTCCGTTCGACAAGGCCACCTGCAGCCAAGCGATCGACGGCTGGAAACAGATCCAAGCCAAGTACCTCAACAAGTGAGGTCTCCGGTCATGAAGAAGCTGTTGATCTACGTCTTGCCCGTCGCGTTGGCGGCCGCGCACGCATCGGCTGCCCCGTCAGCCGGGTGGGGCGGGATAGGTGGTTTGGATCTTGCTGCCGGGACCGGCGCCGGAAAGGGCGCGCCTCTGGTGCTGGTGCAGCGTGGTGGCGGCGGCCGTGGCGGCGGCGGCCGCGCCGGCGGTGGCGTTAACCGGGGTGGCGGCGGGGTCAATCGTGGCGGCGGCAGCGTCAACCGGGGCAATTTCAACAGCGGCAACTTTCAACGCGACGTATCGGGCAACCGCAACGTCGCGGCAAACCGCAACGTAAGTGGCAACGTCAACGTTAATCGCAACGTCGCGGTCAGCGGCGGCAGTGGCTATTACGGGAGCGGGCCCAACTGGGGCGGCGTCGCCGCCGGCGTCGCGGTCGGCGCTGGTGTGGCGGCGATAGCGAGCAGTGCTGCCGCCGCACCCGCTACCTCTTATCCGCCCCCGCCACCCTATCAGTATTACCCATCCGGGTACTGACCGTTGACGCCCGGCCTAAGGGCGTCCGGACGTCAAGCCTGCGTGGAGGAGAGCGCGAGCGCGACTTGCGCTTCTCGCGCGGGCACGTACCTGCCCCGCTGGGACACGCTGAGCGAGCTGTTGCGCCGCGTAAAAACACCTGCCCTCGCCGAGGCAAATGGATACCGCAATGCCTTCTGGTCTTTATCAAATTTCGCCGAACCTGCCGCGCGGCTGTAAATAGCCAGTGCTCAGGCACGGTGCTCGGCGTGGACATCCGCCAATGTTGAGATGTTCGCGTGGCATCTCCTGTGCTACACCGATCCCTGAGCCAATCAAATCCGAGCGCTGTGCCGATGATGACTAGAACTGGTCTTAGAGGGGATCACTCAACCCGCTTGCTGACCCTTGCATTGGGAGTGGCCGGCGCGTTTATTCTACTGTCGGTTTTGGCGGCTTGTCACAAAGAAGAGAAGGCCGCGTCGCAAACCATCCGACCCGTGCGTACCGTGACTGTCGAATTCCGCAAATCCGGGGACACGCTGTCGCTGACCGGCGAGGTGCAGCCGCGCTATCAAGCCGATATCGGCTTTCGGGTTAATGGTAAAATTCTCGAGCGGCCGGTCGATGTCGGGACTGAAGTCAAAAAGGGTGATCTGATCGCCCGCCTGGATCCGCAGCAATATCGGCAAGACTTAGAAGTTGCGAAATCGGACGTGGCGGCGGCGGAAGCCGAGGTGATCCGCAGCCGGGCGCAGGAAGCGCGTCAGCGGGAATTGTTGAAGAACGGCCACACGACGCAGGTCAAATACGATCAGGCGCTCAAGACTCTCAAGACCGCGGAAGCGCAGCTGAATGCGACGCGCGCCAGACAAGTTCAGGCCAGCGAAAATCTGGGCTACACCGATCTCAAAGCCGACAATGACGGCGTCATCACCGCGGTGGGTGCCGATTCGGGACAGGTGGTAAGCGCCGGACAAATGGTCGTCCGCCTGGCGCAGCCTGGGGAGCGCGAGGCGGTATTCAACGTCGCCGAAGGGGCCTTTAAGAACACGCCGAAGAAGCCGACCGTGATGGTGCACCTGGTCAGCAATCCCGATGTGAAGGCCGCCGGCACGGTTCGCTATGTCTCGCCGCAGGCCGATCCGGCAACTCGTACTTACACGGTGCGTATCTCGCTGCCCGATGCGCCGCCGCAGATGCGGCTCGGCGCCAACGTCGTCGGCACCATGGTTCTAGATCAAGCCCAAACCGTCACGATCCCGGGAAGCGCCTTGTTCCAAAAGGACGGAAAGGCGGCAGTCTGGCTTGTCGAAAAAGACAACACCGTGCAGTTGAAACCGATCGCCGTGGATCGGTACCAGGGCGACTCGGTCGTTGTCGGCAGCGGCCTTGACAAAGGTGACGTCGTGGTGACCGCCGGGGTACAGAAATTGCTCCCCGGTCAGAAAGTCGCCGCTCATGGACGCGAGTGCCGCGCAATGAAGGGGTTCAATCTCTCCGAATGGGCGATCAACCATCGCTCCTTCGTGTGGTTTCTGATGATCCTCTTCGTCGCCGCGGGCGTCCTTTCCTACAAGCAGCTTGGCCGCGAGGAGGACCCGTCCTTTTCGATCAAGACAATGATCGTGCGGACCTATTGGCCGGGTGCCACGATCGACGACACGATGCTGCAGATCACCGATCGGATCGAGAAGAAACTGCAGGAAACGCCATCGCTCTATTACCTCAAGAGCGAAACCAAGCCCGGGGTCTCGACGATCTATGTCAACGTTCTCGACAGTACGCCGAAGGAGGCGATCCCGGACATCTGGTATCAGGTTCGCAAGAAGGTCTCGGACATAAAGGCGACGTTGCCGCAGGGTGTCCTGGGGCCGACTTTCAATGACGAGTTCGGCGACGTCTTTGGCATCATTTACGCGTTCACGGCCGACGGGTTCACGCACCGCGAGATGCGCGATTATGTCGAACGCATTCGCACGCAGATATTGACGATCAAGAATGCCGTAAAGGCGCAGCTAATCGGAGCCCAGGACCAGAAATTCTATCTCGAATTCGACACCCACCAGCTCGCCGGACTCGGCGTCAGTCGCGATCAGGTCATCTCGAGTTTGCAGGAGCAAAACGCCGTCACGCCCTCCGGCGTCGTTCAGACCGGTCTCGAGAAATACGCGATCCGCGTCTCCGGTGCCTTCAACTCTGTCGACGATCTGAAGCGCATCAATCTTTATGCCAACGGCAAATTCTTTCGTCTCGCGGATGTCGCCTCGATAAGCAAAGGGTACTCTGATCCGCCGCAGCCGATGTTCCGATTCAATGGCGAGCCGGCGATCGGACTGGCCATCTCGATGGCGCAGGGCGGCAACAACCTCGTCTTCGGCGAGGCTGTGGCGCACAAGATGGACCAGATCATCGCCAAGTTGCCGATCGGCATCGAGGCGCATCTCGTCGCCGACCAGCCGGTGGTCGTCGAGGAGGCGGTTGGCGGCTTCACGAAGGCGCTGTGGGAAGCCATCGCAATCGTGCTTGCGGTCAGCTTTGTGAGTCTCGGTCTGCGCGCCGGAGTGGTCGTGGCCTGCTCGATCCCGCTCGTGCTCGGAATGGTCTTTGCCTACATGGAGTATTCCGGTATCAGCCTGCAGCGCATCTCGCTCGGGGCGCTGATCATCGCGCTCGGCCTGCTCGTCGACGATGCGATGATTACGATCGAAATGATGGTCAGTCAGCTCGAATTGGGCATCGACCGCGAGCATTCGGCGACGCATGCCTGGGTCACGACGGCATTTCCGATGCTGACCGGAACCCTTGTCACCGTCGCCGGCTTTGTGCCGATCGGCTTCGCGAAGAGCGGCGCCGGCGAATATTGCTATTCGCTATTCGCCGTCATCGCCGTCGCCCTTTTGGCCTCATGGATCGTCGCGGTGCTTTTTGCCCCGGTGATCGGCGTGACGATTCTGCCAAAGACAATGAAGCCGCATGGCGGCGGCCATGGCCGAGCCGGGCCGCTTTATGCGGCTGTTTCGCGCCGCACTCCTCTTCTGTATGCGCGCCCGCTGGCTCGTCATCGCCGTGACAGTCGGACTTTTTGCCGCCTCGTTGTACGGCTACGGGTTCATCCAGCAGCAATTCTTCCCGGCCTCGGACCGGCCGGAGCTGGTTGTCGATCTTAACCTTCCTCAGGATTCGTCAATTTACGCGACCGAACACGAAGTCGAACGGTTCGAGGCGCTGCTGAAGGGCGACCCGAACATCGATCACTATAGTCTCTATGTCGGGCAAGGTGCGGTCCGCTTTTATCTGCCGTTGAACGTGCAATTGTCCAACGATTATTTCGCGCAAGGGGTCATCGTGACCAAGGGCATCAAGGAGCGCGAAGTCGTTAAGGCACGCCTGCAAAAGGCATTGGAGTCCGAATTCCCCAGTCTCAATACCAGGATTTACCCGCTGGAATTGGGACCACCCGTCGGCTGGCCGTTGCAATACCGCGTCAGCGGCCAGACCCCGGGAGGCACCCGGGACGCGGCGTTCCTGGTTGCCCAAACGATCGGCCAGAACCCGAATACGCGGCTTATCAATTTCGACTGGAACGAGCCGATGAAGAGCCTGCACTTGCAGGTCGATCAGGATCGGGTCCGCCAACTCGGCGTCAGTTCCAAGTCGCTCGCCGAGGCTCTCAACGCCGTCACCAGTGGAATGGTCGTCACCCAGGTCCGCGACTCGATCTACCTGACCGACCTCGCGGCGCGTGCGACAGAACAGCAACGCGTCTCGGTACAAACATTAAAAAATCTGCAAGTCGCGCTGGATAATGGACAGACGATCCCGCTAAACCAAGTCGCATCCATCAAATATGAGCTGGAACCGCCTGTGATCTGGCGGCGCAACCTGTTGCCGACGATTACTGTTCAGGCGGATGTCGTGCCCGGTATCGAGGCGAAGACAGTTAACGCGCAGCTGGCGCCGGCGATCGCCCAATTAGCGGAGAAATTGCCGGAGGGCTACACGATCGAAGCCGGCGGCACGATCGAGGAGAGCGCCAAGGGGCTTAACTCGATCGTTGCGGTCTTTCCACTGATGATCATGCTGATGCTGATCATCCTGATGGTACAGCTGCAGAGCTTTCAGAAGCTGTTCCTGGTGATCAGCGTCGCACCCTTGGGTCTGATCGGCGTCGTCGCCGCGTTGTTATCCACCAACACGCCGATGGGTTTTGTCGCGATCCTCGGGATCATCGCCCTGAGCGGGATGATCATTCGCAATTCGGTAATTCTGATCGATCAGATCGACATGGACATGGCCAGAGGCTTGCACCCTTGGGACGCCGTGATCGATGCGACGACAAACCGCTTTCGGCCGATCGTGCTGACCGCGGCCGCAGCTTCGCTCGGCATGATACCGATCGCCTCGGAGGTGTTCTGGGGGCCGATGGCCTATGCGATAATCGGCGGCCTGTTCGTCGCGACCCTCCTGACCCTGTTGTTTCTGCCGGCCCTCTATGTCGCCTGGTTCCGCATCAAGGAGCCGGCGAAGGAGCGCCAGGTGGGGGCTCAGGAGCCCGCCCCTGCTGTCGCCCTTTGAGTTGATCTTCGCGGCCGGCGGGTCGCAGGATCAGCAGGCACACGATGGAGAGCGCTGCGCTGGCGGCGGCGAGGGTGGCGTCAAAAACCCCTGGTGATCCGACGCATCGCCGCAACCGGCGAGACGATCGACACGCGGGCACGTGCTCAATGAGAAGGCTTCAGAGGAGGCGATGATGGCGAACGTCCTGACTGACAAAGAGCGGACATTGATGGATGCGTATTGGCGGGCCGCCAACTACCTGTCGGTCGGTCAGATCTATCTCTATGACAACCCGCTGCTCAAGCAAACCCTGACAAAGGAACACATTAAGCCGCGGCTGCTCGGCCACTGGGGAACAACGCCGGGTTTGAACTTCATCTATGTCCACCTCAACCGGATGATCAAGAAGCACGACCTCAACATGATCTACATCACCGGTCCGGGGCATGGCGGGCCTGGCCTGGTGGCAAACGCCTATCTCGAGGGAACCTACAGCGAGGTCTATCCGAACATCTCCTCCGATGAAGAGGGCATGAAGCGGCTCTTCACCCAGTTCTCGTTCCCTGGCGGCATCCCGAGCCATGTGGCGCCGGAGACGCCCGGTTCGATCCATGAGGGCGGCGAACTCGGATACGCCGTCTCGCACGCCTACGGCGCGGCCTTCGACAACCCCGATCTGATCGTCGCCTGTGTCGTCGGCGATGGGGAAGCCGAGACCGGACCGCTGGCGACGAGCTGGCACTCGAATAAGTTCCTGAACCCGGCGACCGATGGGGCGGTTTTGCCGATCCTTCACCTCAACGGCTACAAAATCGCCAACCCCTCTGTCCTCGCCCGGATCAGCCACGAGGAGTTGGATCACCTGTTCCGCGGCTATGGCTATACGCCATATTTTGTCGAGGGGCACGAGCCGGCGGAGATGCACGAGCTGATGGCTGCCACTCTCGACACCGTGATCGGCGACATCCAGCGCATCCAGTCCGACGCGCGTCGCAATGGGTTCAGCGAACGCCCGCGCTGGCCGATGATCGTCATGCGCACACCCAAGGGCTGGACCTGCCCGAAAGAGATCGACGGCAGGCGTACTGAGGACTACTGGCGCGCGCACCAAGTACCAATGGGCGAGATGCATGAAAACCCGGCCCATGTGCGTATTCTCGAAGAGTGGATGAAGAGCTACCGGCCGGACGAGCTCTTCGACGACCGCGGCCGGCTGCGGCTGGAGCTCGCCGATCTTCCGCCGCAGGGTATGCGCCGCATGAGCGCCAACCCGCATACCAATGGCGGCTTGCTGTTGCGCGATTTGCGGCTCCCGGAGTTCCGCGACTACGCTGTCGACGTCACCGCGCCCGGTGCGGTGACGGCGGAATCGACCCGGGTCATGGGCGGGTTTCTGCGAGATGTGATGAAGCTGAACATGGAGGCCAAAAACTTTCGGCTTTTTAGCCCCGATGAAAGCAACTCGAACCGCTGGCAGGATGCGCTCGAGGTCACCAATCGCGCCTGGGTCGCCGAAACGTTACCGTGGGACGACCATCTCGCCCCCGACGGGCGGGTCATGGAAATGCTCAGCGAGCACCAGTGCCAGGGCTGGCTCGAAGGCTACCTCTTGACCGGCCGGCACGGCTTCTTCTCGTGCTATGAGGCGTTCATCCACATCATCGACGCGATGTTCAACCAACACGCCAAATGGCTGAAGGTGTGCAATAATATCGCCTGGCGGCGGCCCATTGCCTCACTGAATTACCTGCTGTCCAGCCATGTCTGGCGGCAGGATCACAACGGGTTCAGCCATCAGGACCCGGGGTTCATAGATCATGTCGTAAACAAGAAAGCCGATGTCGTCCGCGTCTACCTGCCGCCCGACGCCAACTGCCTGCTGTCGGTCACCGACCATTGCCTGCGCAGTCGGAATTACGTCAACCTCGTCGTCGCCGGCAAGCAGCCGGCTCCCCAATGGCTGACGATGGACGAGGCGGTCAAGCACTGCACTGCCGGGCTCGGGATCTGGGAGTGGGCCAGCAACGACCACGGTAGCGAGCCCGACGTAGTGATGGCCTGCTGCGGAGACGTGCCGACCTTGGAGATATTGGCTGCGGTCGATCTCTTGCGTCGGCACGCACCCGAGCTGAAGGTTCGCGTCGTCAATGTGGTGGACCTGATGGCTTTGCAGCCGCCGAGCGAGCACCCGCACGGCCTCTCGGACCACGATTTCGACGCATTATTCACGACGGACAAGCCGATCATTTTTGCCTTCCACGGTTACCCGACGCTCATTCACCGGCTGACCTACCGGCGAACTGGCCACCACAACATCCACGTGCGCGGCTACAAGGAAGAGGGCACTACCACCACGCCTTTCGACATGTGCGTGCTGAACGACCTCGATCGCTTCCACCTGGTGAGCGATGTGATCGACCGCGTACCGAAACTCGGGGCGCGGGCGGCTTACGCCAAGCAGGCGATCCGCGACAAGCTCATAGACCACAAGGAATATATCTGTCGGTATGGCGACGACATGCTCGAGATCACCGGCTGGAGGTGGGGACAGGAAGCGGCGTCCGCAGGTGTCCGCTCGACCGAGGCCGACAACGTCTGATCGCCGAGGGGCGATCGTGAACGTCTTCGCGATCAGGCATGGCGAGACGGCATGGAGCCCTAGCGGTCAGCACACCGGAACCACAGACATCCCATTGACTGACAAGGGGCGCCGGCTTGCCGGGCGGATGCGGCGCGTGCTCGCCAGGAACACCTTCGCGCTAGTTCTCTGCAGCCCTTTGCGGCGGGCACGAAAGACCTGCGAATTGGCGGGTCTCGGCGACACGGAAGTGATCGACGCCGATTTCAGGTACTTTGGGGCGTCCAGATCCTCATACCCCAACCCTTTGGGCATCAACCCGCTCCAATGCAGATTGTACAGCTTGGTAGGCCCTTTTGTAGAGGTTCCCTAGCTCCGGTCCATTCAAATACCGAGCCGGTTCACTCCGTCAAATGCCGCCACCTTGTAGCATTCTGCCAAGGTGGGGTAATTGAAAACCGTGTTTATGAAGTAATCGATTTTGCCACCGAACGACATACGGCTTGACCTATATGGATCAGCTCGCTTGCCCCCTCGCCGATTATATGGACACCAAGCAGCTCGCGGGTCTCGCTATGAAAGATCAGTTTAAGAAGCCCGGTGACGTCGCCGAGGATCTGGCCGCGGGCGATTTCCTTGTAACGCGCCTTGCCGATTTCGTAGGGAATGGCGGCCTCGGTCAGCTCCTCTTCGGTCTTGCCGACCATCGAGATTTCCGGAACCGCATAGATGCCATAGGGGAAGCGCTCAGGAACGCTGTGTGTGGGGACGCCAAAGGCATGGCAGACGGCCAGACGGCCCTGCTCCATCGAGGTCGAAGCGAGCGCCGGAAACCCGATCACGTCCCCCACCGCATAGACATTGGGGGTTTCGGTGCGGAGATGTTCGTCGACCCGCAGGCGCCCGCGACTGTCGCAAGCTAGACCGGCGCTCTCCAGATTGTGACTGCCGGTGGCGCCGGTGCGGCCGACCGAATAGAGCGCCTTCTCGGCGTGGACAGTCTTACCGCTGTCAAGATACAGCCGCACGCGCGCACCATGCTCGTCCTCGACGACCTCCAATTTGCTGACGCTTTCGTTAAGCCGCAACGTGGCCCGGTTCTCGCGTAGATGGTGGCACAGCGTGTCGGCGATTTCCGCGTCAACAAATGGCAGCAGCCGGTCGCGCTTGTCGATCAAGGTTACGCGGACGCCGAGAGCGGCAAAGATACTGGCATATTCGCAGCCGATCACGCCGGCCCCTACCACCGCCAAGGTCTTCGGCAGCCGATCCAGGTGGAGTATGTCGTCGCTGGTGAAGATTTGCTTCCCGTCGAATGGGATATGCGGGTCACGGGTGGTTCTGTTCCGGCGGCGATCACGATCTTGCCGGCTTTGACGACGCGCGACGCGCTGCCGTCGACGTGGTTGAGCCGAAGCGTGTCGGGCGCGGCAAAGGAAGCCTCCGCGGCGAGCAGCTCGACATCGTTTCGCATCAGCTGATGGCGGGTGACGTCAAGCTCGTTATGAATTACCCGGTTGGTCCGAGACAGCAGGTCCTGGATCGTGATGTTCTGCTTTACCGTGTAGGACGCGCCATAAAATTCCCGGGTGCGATAGCCGGAAAGCTCGAGGACTGCTTCGCGCAAGGTTTTCGAGGGGATCGTGCCGAGATTGATGCTGCACCCGCCGAGCACGGCTTTTCTCTCGACGATCGCGACCCTCTTGTCGAGCTTGGCGCCCTGTATGGCGGCCCGCTGTCCGGCCGGGCCAGAGCCAATTACCAAGCAGATCGTAATCGAACGCGTCCTCGGCCATGCCCCGCCCTTTCACTTGTGCCCGATTGGCCGTCGAAGAATGTCCCGAACGTGCAACGCGCAGGTGACAATCTGGTGACGGCTCGCCGCCTCGGCCGGATACCGCTGTGAACCGGGCTGATCGGATGGGCAACGAAGATACAGCAACCCTTGGGCCACCGGTGGTTTGATCGAAAGCGCTGAAATTTTCTCCGCAGGCGACGTGGCGTTATTCTGGTGACGCCAGATGGCGAACAAGAGCCTGAGCGTAGAGCGGCAGATCATCCTGGCGTCGCACGCAGATCGTCAATTTGCGCAATGCCCATTCGTCGGTCAGCTCGATACGATGGATCGCCATGGTTTTGGCGTGGCGTTCGGCTGTCGTCGCCGGCACCACGCCGATCCCGACATTGCACTCGACCAGCCGGCAAACGGCGTCGAAGCCGCGCAATTGCACCCGCAATTTGAGGCGGCGGCCGATCCGTTCGGCCTTCTCCGACAGAAAGCGCTGCAAGGCGCTGGTCCGGTCCAGACCGACGAAATCGCAGTCGAGCACCTCGGCAAAGGAGCTGTGTTCGACTGACGCCAGCGGATGGCTCTGCGCAACGACCAGCACGAACCGGTCGGTGCGAAACGGCAGGGTTTCCAGACCCGCCATCATGACCGTGCCGGCGACGATGCCGATATCGGCGGTTCCATCCGCGATTGCGGTAACGATCTCATCGCTGAGCCGTTCTTCGAGATCGATGTTGACTTGCGGGTGAGCGGCGAGAAAGGCGCTCAGCGGCTCGGGCAGGAACTCGGTCAGCGCATTGGTATTGGACAACAGCCGCACCTGCCCGCGGATGCCCTCGGCATATTGCCCGAGGTCGCCATGCATGCGTTCGAATTGCTGCAACATGATGCGGGCGTGCTGGACCAAGGTGCGCCCGGCCTCGGTCGGCTTTACTCCTTGTCGCTCGCGGTGCAGCAGCGGGATCCCGAGTGCCGCCTCCATATTGCGGATGCGGGTGCTCGCCGCGGCGATCGCGAGATGCGCCCGCTCGGCGCCATGGGTAATGCTGCCGGCCTCGACGACATTCAGAAACAGCCGCAGATCGGCGAGATCGAAGCGCATCGGCTGATCCAGGGTTCGCAATTGGCGAAGCCAGCCTGCGCCAATTGCCGATTGTGTCAAGCGCCGGTTGGCATCAGATTTCGGCTGTTGCGAAAGCTGAATGCATGACCCAGGCATATCCGATCAACCATCACGACTATGACGTCGTCGTCGTCGGCGCCGGCGGCGCGGGGCTCCGCGCGACGCTCGGCATGGTCGAGGCGGGTCTCAAGACCGCCTGCATCACCAAAGTATTCCCGACGCGCAGCCATACCGTCGCGGCGCAGGGCGGCATCAGCGCCGCGCTCGGCAACATGGGCGAGGACGACTGGCGCTGGCACATCTACGACACGGTCAAGGGCTCGGACTGGCTCGGCGACCAGGACGCGATCGAATACATGTGCAAGAACGCGATTCCCGCGGTCATCGAGCTCGAGCATATACGGCATGCCCTTCTCGCGCACCGAGGACGGGCAGATTTATCAGCGTCCATTCGGCGGCCATACCGTGCATTTCGGCAAGTCGATGGCGAAGCGCGCCTGCGCCGCCGCCGACCGTACCGGGCATGCCATGCTCCACACGCTCTATCAGCAGAGCTTGAAACAAAATGCCGAGTTCTTCGTCGAGTATTTCGCCCTCGACCTGCTGATGGACGAAGGCGTTTGCCCCGGCGTCTGGCCTGGAGTCTCGACGACGGGACGCTGCATCGCTTCCGCGCGCATATGGTGGTGATGGCGACGGGCGGCTGCGGCCGTGCCTATTTCTCGACGACGCAGGCGCATATCTGCACCGGCGACGGCAACGCCATGGTACTGCGCGCTGGGTTGCCGCTGCAGGATATGGAGTTCATCCAGTTCCACCCGACCGGCATCTACGGCGCCGGCTGCCTCATCACCGAGGGCGCGCGGGGCGAGGGCGGCTATCTCACCAATTCGGAGGGCGAGCGTTTCATGGAGCGCTACGCGCCCACCGCCAAGGACCTGGCGTCGCGCGACGTGGTGAGCCGCGCCATGACCATCGAGATCCGCGAAGGGCGCGGCTGCGGCCAGCAGCAAGGACCATATCCTGCTCCACCTCGAACATCTCGACCCCAAGGTGCTGCATTTGCGGCTGCCCGGCATCTCCGAGACGGCGAAGATCTTCTGCCGGCGTCGAGGTGACGCGCGAGCCGATCCCGGTATTGCCGACCGCGCATTACATCATGGGCGGCATCCCGACCAACTATCACGGCGAGGCGCTGAACCCGACCGAGAGCGATCCCGAGCGCATCGTCCCGGGCCTCATGGCGATGGGCGAGGCGGCCTGCGTCTCGGTGCATGGCGCGACCAGGCTCGGCACCAACTCGCTGCTCGACCTCGTCGTCTTCGGCCGCGCCGCCGCCGAGCGTGCGGCGGAAATCGTCGAGCCCGGCGCGCGCCCACAAGCCTTTGCCATCGCCAGCGCCAGAGTCCGCGATCGCCCGCTTCGACCGTATCCGCCACGCGCAGGGACGGCTCAAGGCCGGCGCGATCCGCCTCGCCATGCAGCGCACGATGCAGGATCATTGCGCGGTGTTCCGCACCGCCGACGTGCTGGAGGAGGGGCTGCGCAAAATCGGCGATGTCGGCCAATCGCTGGGCGATCTCGCCGTCACTGACCGGTCGATGATCTGGAACACCGACCTGGTCGACG
>CAVVPS010000011.1:0-20061 GCA_963750195.1 uncultured Alphaproteobacteria bacterium | reverse complement strand
ACGTCGCCTGCGCCAACCAGGCCTGGGACCGCATGTCTGCGTTTCTGAAAGCGCAGCTCGGGGATTAGCCCGCGAGTTTCCCCCGCCATACCGAATGCCGCGGCCAGCCTTCGCCTCGCGCGCATCTGGGTCGGCGCGTTGGCGGCGCTTAATCGCGCTGCGGTCTCGCGCCGAGAGCGTTATCGCCGGCCAGCTAACACCGCGATGTACCCTGGGCAACGTCAGCGGTCGCAACATCGCGGATGAAAGGATCCGGCCGCGGCCGAACTCGATGTCGCCTAATCGCCGACACAGTGTCGCGCTAGTCCTGAACGGGACATGTCGACGGACATTGAGCGAAGCTGTGACAGTCGGACCGGGTGCAGACATCGGGAATCGCGCAACCTCCCAGCAGGGCACCAATGAATAGCAAACAAAGAATTTGATGTGCATGTGGTTTTCCTTTCATGGTGAAGTGTAGTCTATTCATTCACTGTACTGTCCTGCACTGGGATACGAATTTTCTCGTCTTTTCGAGTGGATCATCGCCCCAATCCTCTCTCCACTTTTGAAAAATCGGCGAGAATGTATCTATTAAACCCCGGGCGTCCTGCTTGAGCTGAGAACAAGCGGACGGCTCGAATTACCCGGTTTTGGGATGATTTTCGGCGCATCAGCAGGCTGATGGCTCCGATCGGCGGGCCGACCGGTACTGCGGCGAACGGGTGTGGTTTGTCGCTGGTCGATCTCGGTGGGGTATGCGTCACGCCGGCGCGGTTCGTCCCTGAAGCCAGGCCAGGCGGGTGAAATTGTAGACGAGATTGGCCATGCCGATCTTGGCTCGGGCGCGGACCATGCCGACGGTCCGCACGATCAGCCCGAGGCGGCATTTCTGGGCGGCGAAGACATGCTCGACCCGGGATCGCACCCGGGCGCGGGTGGCATTGCCGCGAGCGATATGCGCCGGCATCTTGCGTCCGCGCGGCTTCTTGCGCTGAAACTGCGGCTTGAGGCCGCGGCGGTCGAGCAAGGCCAGGTTCGCTGCCGAGCGGTAGGCGGTATCGGCCCACACATCGCTGGCGGTGTTGTCGCGATCGAGCACCGCGCCGAGTTGGCTGCCGTCATATCTTGCCGCGTGGGTGACGACATAGCGCCGCAGGAGACCGTGCTCGCGGTCGACGCCGACGTGGTTCTTGTACCCGAACATCGGCACCGCGATCTCCGGCTGGCGCTTGTGGCCGGGAGCTTGATTGGCCGGGGTCTCGCGCTTGCGCCCGCGCTTCAATGTCCAGCGTCCGTCGCGATCGATCTGCGCACGCCGCGCCGGTTTCCACTCGGACGGCACCGCGCCGCCCTTGATGGTGTCCTTCTCGGCCTTGGTCAATCGCGGCCGGCGCGCCTCGATCACCGTCGCATCGACGATCTGACCGCCCATCGCCAGCCAGCCCTTCGCCCGCAGTATCGCGTCAAACCGTGCGAAGAGACGCTCGACCGCGCCGACCCGCGCCAGCTGCTCGCGATAGAGCCAGATCGTCTTGGCATCGGGCGCCGGGTCGTGCAGCGCCAAGCCGACAAACCGCATAAACGACAGCCGATCCCTGAGCTGATATTCGGTCTGATCGTCCGACAGCGTGTACAGCGTTTGCAGCACCAGGATTTTAAACATCACCACCGGGTCATAGGGCGGACGGCCTCCCCTCGATCGATCCGAGCGCGACAGCGCCGCTTCAAGCTCGACACGAAAAACCTCAAAATCTACCACCAGCACCAGCCGTTCCAACGGATCGCCGGCCGCAGATAGCGCCCTCAGCCGCTCGTCGCTGTCGAAAAAACCCGGTTGCCCCGCCATTGCCGATCCCCCGCATCCCTGGCAATACGGAGTTGGCGATTTGCCGCAAAAGGCCAGCGGTTTTTAGAGGGATCCAAGCGATAATGCGATCGCACGCTCCGGCATCTATGCATGCCTCGACAGAATTGAAATAATCGACAAGTTTCATCAGATCATCTTCAATACCTATGTCTATGAGGTATTTTACAATCGTGTATTTATTATCGGGATTTTTAAGCATGTTAAGAAATTTATTGTCGTACGTTAACCGTTCAACAGACCGGCGCGCATCGGCTGTCGGCGGCTCATAATATCGCGCCAGGAACGTGAACATCCGCGCCTGCTCAGTCTTGATCTCCTGTTTGCGTTCAGCCACATTGTTCGTATAATATTGCCAAAAGAAACCTGCAGCCCCACCTATCAGAGCAAAAAGCGTCAGATAGTTGGCGACAGCTTCATGATTTTTAGTAAACCATGTGATAAACTGCCGTACAATACCTTTACGCTGCTTCTGAACCACTTTATCCATGCTCGGCTATTTAGTTTAGTGTTTAGAAGCCATGCTCCATTCCGTCCTCAGCTCCGGGATCAGGGTGCGCTTACCCCGCCCTGCGGCGGCGGGTCGGGCGGCGGGCGAGGTAGGGGCGGAGGTAATCGCCGGTGTAGCTCTCGCCGCTCGCGGCGATGTCCTCGGGGGTGCCTGACGCGACGATATGGCCGCCGGCGTCGCCGCCTTCGGGGCCGAGATCGATAATCCAGTCGGCGGTCTTGATGACTTCGAGATTGTGCTCGATGACCAAGACCGTGTTGCCAGTCTCCACCAATGCGTGCAGCACTTCGAGAAGCTTGCGCACATCGTCGAAATGCAACCCGGTTGTCGGCTCGTCGAGAATGTAGAGGGTGCGGCCGGTGGCGCGCCTCGACAATTCCTTGGCGAGTTTAACCCGCTGCGCCTCGCCGCCCGAGAGCGTCGTCGCCGGCTGTCCGATATGGATATAACCGAGCCCGACCTGCTGGAGGGTCAACAGCTTGTCGCGGATCGCCGGCACCGCGCGGAAGAAATCCACGCCCTCGTCGACGGTCATGTCGAGCACATCGGCGATGCTTTTGCCGCGAAACAGCACCTCCAGGGTCTCGCGGTTGTAGCGCCGGCCCTTGCACACATCGCACTGGACATAGACGTCGGGCAAGAAGTGCATCTCGATCTTGATGACGCCGTCGCCCTGGCAGGCCTCGCAACGCCCGCCCTTGACGTTGAACGAGAAACGGCCGGGCAGATAGCCGCGCGACTTGGCTTCCGGCAGTCCGGCGAACCAGTCGCGGATCGGGGTAAAGCAGCCGGTATAGGTCGCCGGGTTCGAACGCGGGGTGCGGCCGATCGGCGATTGGTCGATATCGACGATCTTGTCGAGAAATTCGACGCCTTCGAGCCCACCGTGCGGCGCCGGCTGCTCGCGCGCGTTGTTCAGCCGTTTGGCGAGCGCTTTATACAAAGTTTCGATGATCAGTGTGGATTTGCCGCCGCCCGAGACGCCGGTGACGACGCAGAATGTGCCGAGCGGGATCTCGGCGGTAATGTCCTTCAGATTGTTGCCGGTAGCACCGACGACGCGCAAGATTTGCCCCGGATGGCCCGCGCGGCGGACCATCGGCACCGGGATCTGGCGCATGCCGGTCAGGTATTGGCCGGTGATGCTGTCGGGGCTGGCCATGATGTCGTCTGGCGTGCCCTCGGCGACGACATGGCCGCCGTGAACCCCGGCGCCCGGCCCCATGTCGACGACCCAGTCGGCGGTGCAAATCGCCTCCTCGTCGTGCTCGACGACGATGACCGTGTTGCCGAGGTCGCGCAGCCGCCTCAATGTCGCCAACAGGCGGGCGTTGTCGCGTTGGTGCAGCCCAATCGACGGCTCGTCGAGCACATAGAGCACGCCTGTCAGCCCGGAGCCGATCTGCGAGGCAAGCCGGATGCGTTGGCTCTCGCCGCCCGACAACGTGCCTGAGGCCCGCGACAAGGTCAGGTATTCGAGCCCGACATTTTGTAAAAAGCCGAGACGCTCGTTGATCTCCTTGAGGATGCGCTGGGCGATCTCGCTTTGGCTCGGGGTTAGCTGCGCGTCGATACCGGAAAACCATTGCAGTGCTTCGGCGATCGACAGGCGCGCGACTTCGCTGATGTTGCGGCTGCCGATCTTGACCGCCAATGCCTCGGGTTTGAGCCGGTCGCCATGACAAATCTCGCAGGTTCGGGCGCTCTGATAGCGGCCGAGTTCTTCCTTGACCCAGGCGCTGTCGGTCTCGCGAAAGCGTCGCTCCATATTCGGCAAGACGCCCTCAAACGGCCGGTCGGTCGAGTATTTCCGCAGCCCGTCGTCGTAGGTCATCTTGATCGGCTCGCCGTCGGAGCCCTGGAGTATGGCTCGCCGCATCTTTTCCGGCAGGTCGTGCCACGGCGTGTGCATGCTCTGCCGGAAGTGCCGGGCGATGCTCTCGAGCGTCTGCGCGTAATATTGCGACGAAGAATGCGACCATGGGCTGACCGCACCCTCGGCGAGGCTGCGGCGCTCGTCATGGACGACGAGGCCGGGATCGAAATAGAGCTTGGTGCCGAGCCCGTCGCAGGCCGGGCAGGCGCCGAACGGGTTGTTGAACGAGAACAGCCGCGGCTCGATCTCGGGGATCGTGAAGCCCGAGACCGGGCAGGCGAATTTCGCCGAAAAGATCGTCTCCTCGCCCGAATCGGCGTTTTCGCTGATCGCAATCCCGTCGGCAAGATCGAGTGCGGTCTCGAACGAATTGGCAAGCCGGTTGCCGAGATCGGGCGACACGACGATGCGGTCGACCACCACCGCGATGTCGTGCTTGAGGTTCTTGTTGAGCGGCCGGACCTCGTCGAGTTCGACCATCTTGCCGTCGATCTTGACCCGCTGAAAGCCGCGCTTTTTCAAGTCGATGAACTCTTTGCGGTACTCGCCCTTGCGCCCGCGCGCGATCGGAGCCAGCAGGTAAAGCCTTGTCCCCTCCGCCATGGCCAGAACGCGGTCGACCATCTGCGACACGGTCTGGCTGACGATCGGCAATCCGGTCGCCGGCGAATAGGGAATGCCGACCCGCGCCCATAACAGACGCATGTAATCGTAAATCTCGGTCACCGTGGCGACCGTCGAGCGCGGGTTGCGCGAGGTCGTCTTCTGCTCGATCGAGATCGCCGGCGACAATCCCTCGATCGATTCGACCTCGGGCTTCTGCATTAATTCAAGAAACTGGCGGGCATAGGCCGACAGGCTCTCGACATAGCGGCGCTGGCCTTCGGCATAGATCGTGTCGAAGGCGAGCGAGGACTTGCCAGAACCCGACAAGCCGGTCATCACCACCAGGCTGTCGCGCGGCAAATCGACATCGATGTTCTTCAGATTGTGCTCGCGCGCGCCGCGGATCCGGATGTGCTGCATAGCATCGAACTTAGCGCGGGACCGCCGCCGACGCTACCGCGGGCCTCACTCTTACCGTCTTTCCGCAAGGAGGGCGGGGGAGGGGCCGGCATGCAGGAGGATAGGGTAGTAAGCGGAGACTTACCGGCCGGCGGGGCCGGGTTTCGTGCAGAAGGTCATCGTTATGGCGGTCGGAGATTTGACGTGCGAGACGGGTTCGCTCAAGAATGCCGGCTCGGTCGCGCGCTAGGGAGGATAAGGCGATGCCTGACAATCAGAAATGGGTCGGCACCTGGACGATGGCGCCGGCGCCGGCGGAGACTGGTTCATTCAACAACCAGACCTTGCGCATGACCATGCGCGCCAGCCTCGGCGGCAATCAGGTGCGGGTGCGGATCTCGAACGCCTATGGCCGGCGTCCGCTGGACCTCGGCGGCGTGCATATCGCGCTGCGAGAGACGGGGGCGGCGATCGTCGCCGGCTCCGACCGCAAGCTGAGCTTTGGCGGTGCGGCGACAGTGACAATCGCTGCGGGGGCGGTGGGGTTCAGCGATCCGGTCGCGCTCGACCTAGCGCCGCTCGCCGATCTCGCGGTCAGCCTCTACCTGCCTGGCGAGGTCCTGAACGATTTCCAGATCACCGGGCGCTATGCGCGGCAGACCAACTATGTCTCGCCGCCGGGCGATTTCACCGCGGCGCAGGTGATGCCGATCGCCAGCCTGACCAGCGACTGGTTCTTTGTCTGTGGCGTCGACGTGCTGGCTAGCGCCGACACCGGCGGCATCGTCACGCTCGGCGACTCGCTGACCGACGGCAATATCTCGACGATGGACGCCTTTTGCCGCTGGCCCGACCAGCTCGCCCGCCGCCTGATGGCGCGCCCGCGCGGCCGTCCGATGGCGGTGATGAACCAGGGCCTCGGCGGCAACCGCATCCTCTTCGACCTCCGCGGCGACAGCGGGTTGCGCCGCTTCGACCCCGACGTGCTGGCCCAGCCGGGGGTCACCCACGTCATCGTCATGCTCGGCACCAACGATCTGCGCAATCGGTGGAAGAAGCCGGAAGAGGAGCCCACCGCAGCGCAGATGATCGCTGGACTGAAGCAGATGGCGGTGCGCGCCCACAGCGCCGGGATAAAGATCCTCGGCGCCACGCTGACGCCGTTTGGCAACGAGACCTATATGGCCGATGCCTGGAACCCGCACCGCGAAGAGGTCCGCGCCGCGGTCAATGGCTGGATCCGCGACGGCGGCGCCTTCGACGGCGTCGCGGATTTCGATCACGCGTTGCGCGACCCCGAACATCCGACCCAGATGCGGCCGAGCGACGATTGCGGCGACGGCCTGCACCCGAGTGATCTCGGCTACAACAAGATGGGCGACGCGATCGATCTGACGCTGTTCGAGTAGCGGACAGCGCGCGGCAGGCTCGGCCGGCGCCTGCTCGCGCTGCGCTGGTCAGCGCACCGCGAATTGGGTCGCGCCGAACGTGTTTTCGCGCTCGGCATCGGTGATCGCGCCTGGACGCGGGGCATCGGCCAGCACCGCCAAACCGCGCCGCACCGCCGGCCTTGCCGCGATTTCGTCATGCCAGCGCCGCACCTCCGGATATTCGGCCAGGTCGATATAGCCCCGCTCCGCGAAGCGAGAAGATGGCTCGGCGGCGGTGCGGATCCACGGAAAGGTGATGATGTCGGCCATGCTGTACTCGTCGCCGGCGAGCCAGGGCGACTCCTCGAGCCTGCGGTTCAGCACCCGGGTCAGCCGCTTGACCTCGTTGGTGTAGCGCTCGATCGCGTACGGGATTTTCGCCGGCGCATAGGCGCCGAAATGGTTCCATTGGCCGAACATCGGGCCGACGCCGCCCATCTGGAACATCATCCATTCGAGGCATTTGTAGCGGCCGACCGGGTCCTTCGGGATCAGCCTGCCGCCGGTTTTTTCCGACAGGTAAATCAGGATCGCGGCTGATTCGAACAGGGTGAAGGGCTTGCCGCCGGGACCATCGGAGTTGACGATCGCCGGGATGCGGTGGTTCGGCGTGATCTTCAAAAATTCGGGTTTGAACTGGTCGCCGGCGCCGATGTCGACCGGGGTTACCTTGTACTGCAGGCCCAGCTCTTCGAGCGCGATATGCACCTTGTGGCCGTTCGGCGTCGGCCAGCTCCACAATTCCAACATTTGAGATCCCCTCGCAGGTAGCGCTTGCCGCACGATGTCATTGCGAGCGCAGCGAGGCAATCTCGTCGCGGTTCGCGCCGTGCCGAATTGGGATTGCTTCGTCGCTGCGCTTCTCGCTATGACGACTTATGGCCCCACATCCTTAACGTCTTCTGTAGCGAGGCGTCGAAGCGCTGGTTCGTCGGCGCCGTAGCGCAGCCAACCGCTGAGATGTTGCATTCCGAGACGGTGATAGAAATTGCGCGCCGGGTTCCAGTCGAGCACCTGAAAATCGATCCGGCCCCAGCCGCGCTCGACCGCGATCGTGGCGAGGCGGGCCATCAGCCGCCGGCCGACGCCGAGCCCTCGCGCCTCTTTGGCGACGTAGAGGTCTTCGAGGTACATCCCCGGCTGGCCGAGCCAGGTCGAGAATCTCGAATGGAACAGCGCCAGGCCCGCCGGTTCATCGTCGACAAAGGCGAGGATCGCCTCAAACTGGCGGTCCGGTCCAAAGCCGTGGCGAACAAGGTCGGCTTCGGTCGCCACCACGGCTTCGGGCGCCTTTTCATAGACGGCGAGCGCCCGGATCAGCCGGAGCACCAGGCCGGCGTCTTCGGGCGCGGCAAAGCGGATCGTGATCGCCCGGTCCATCGATATTTCCCTGAAAGGCATTCGCGAGCTACCTTAACGTTCTGCCATAGGGCCGGACAATCACGGCTCGGACCGGGAGCAACGCGCAAGGAGCGGACGATGGCAAACGAGACCAATTCGGTGGCGATCGAAGCGGCGGCGGCCCCGACGGCGGAGCCGGGGCGCAGCTATCCTGAGCCCTTCGCCACGCGGGTGGCGGGGCGGGTGCGCCGACCGCTCGGCGACTTTTTCGACCTGACCAATTTCGGGGTCAACCTAACGCGCTTGCCGCCGGGCAGCATGTCGGCGCTGCGCCACACGCATACGCGGGAAGACGAGTTCATCTATGTCGTCGACGGCGAACCTATCCTGGTGACGAACGCCGGCGAGACCCAACTCCGCCCCGGCATGTGCGCCGGATTCAAGGCCGGATCAGGTGATGGGCACCATTTGCTGAACCGCACGATGCACGACGTGGTTTATCTCGAGATCGGCGACCGCAATCCCGGCGATACGGTGATCTATCCCGACGACGACATCGGTCGGGCCTTATCACCGGATGGCACCCGGCTCTTCGTCCATAAGGACGGCCGTCCGTATTGAAGGGGACCGACCTCGTCGTGATCGCCGTGAAAGCTCACGCGAACCGGCCAGGTGCGAATGGCGCAATGTCGATTGATGGCGGGCGGCCGGCGACGAGATCGGCGACGACTTTGCCGGTCATCGGCGCCGAGGTCATGCCGACATGTCCGTGGCCAAAGGCGTAGATCACATCCGGCGTCGCCCGCGACGGTCCAAGCGCCGGCAGCGAATTGGGGAGGCTCGGCCGATGGCCCATCCACACCGAGATCCGTTCTTCGGGATGGTCGGCAGCGAGGCCCGGCAGCATCCTGCGGCCTTGCTCCAGCAAGATCCGGGCGCGTCGCCAATCAGGCGGAGCAGCAAGGCCGGCGAGTTCGACGGTGCCGGCAAAGCGCAACCCGGTATCCATCGGCGTGGCGACGAACTTGCCGTCGGCGTCGGCGGTCGGGATGCGCGGCATGATTTCGGGGTCGCGGATCATCAGGTGATAGCCCCGCTCGGTTTCGAGCGGGATACGGTCGCCGAGCGCTGCGGCGAGCGGCTTTGACCAGGCTCCGGCGCAGACGATCGCGGCGTCGGCCGCAAGCTCGCCGCGGTCGGTCCGGATCGCGGCGAGCTTGCGACCATCGAGGCGGAAGCCCAACGCCCGCGCCTGTTCGAGTTCGCCGCCGTTATGCAGAAAATGTTCGAGGAGCCGTCGGACCAGCCCCAGCGGGTTCGAGGTGTGCCCGTTCTCGCGCACCAGGATGCCGCGCACGTAGTCGCGCGCTAGAGTTGGTTCGAGTTGACGCAGCTCATCGGCGTCGAATTCATCAATCTCGACCCCGTTCTCACGGCGCAATTGCCAGGCCAGCCGGTCTTTTTCCAGGCTTTGCGCGGAGCGGTAGACATAAAGATGGCCGAGCCGGTGGACGAGGTCCTCGGCGCCGGCGTCGCGCACCAGCGGCGTTAGCGCTTCGAGCGTCGCGCCGACCAACGGACGCAACGCCCGCGCCTGGGCGTGGACTTTTTCACGGGTGCCGGCGCGAATAAAGCGAACGAGCCACGGGGCGATCGCCGGCAAATAGGACCAGCGCAACGACAACGGCCCGAGCGGGTCGCCCAGCCAACGCGGCACGTTCCACATCACCCCCGGCATCGACACTGGCGTCACCGAGGAGGCATTGAACGCGCCGGCATTGCCGAAAGACGCGCCGTGACCGGGCTCGCCGGCCTCGACGATAAAGACGCTATGGCCGTCGCGCTGCAGCCAGCTCGCGGCGCATATACCGACTATGCCGGCGCCGATTACGCCGACCCGCCTCGCTACGCTTGCCGGCATCCGACGCGGCGAAAGCGTCGCACCCTCAGATGGCGCGGGCGGGCCACACCGGCTGGTGGTGGCCGAGCGGGGCAGAGGGACGCGCCCAATAGGGCGCCGTCTCCGACATGCGCACGGTCGGGCCAAGATGGCGCAGCCGTCCGACCGGCGTGTCGCTCTCGATCGACCAACGCGCGATCTCGGCCGGATAGAGCTCTTTGTCGACGTCTTTGAGGGCAGCTTGCGGTACCTCGCCGCGATCGACGAGCCAGCGCCCGGTCTGCGCCAAGGAGATCCGGACCAGCCAGCTGCCGCCTTCGCGCGCCCGCCGCGCCAACGCCACCATCGCACCGAACGCCATCAAATAGCCGGTCAAGTAGTCGATAGCCGATACCGGGTAGAATTGGGGGCCGGGGTTGGCGCCGGGGAACAGTTCGGCTTGGCGCGTCGTGATCCCGCTCACCGTCTGCACCACCGTGTCGAAGCCGCGGCGAGAAGCCCAAGGCCCGACGTGGCTGAACGCGCACATCGACACATAGACGAGGCCCGGCCGCAGCTGCGACAGCGCCTCGGGCGACAGGCCACGGTTGCCGAGCGTGCCCGGCCGGTAACCTTGGGTGAACACGTCGGCATCGCGCACCAGGCCCCGCAGCGTCTCGACATCCTGGGGTTGGCGTAGATCAAGATGAGCCTGCAATTTGCCGTGGCCGGTGTCGTATTCCTGATAGCCGATATTCGGTAGATGCGGCGCGGTGATCTTCATCACGTCGGCGCCATGCTCGGCCAAGGTGCGCGCCGAAGTCGGCCCGGCCAACACCCGGGTCAGGTCGAGCACGCGAATGCCGGACAGCGGGCGCTCGGCCTCGGGCAGTGGTTCGGCGGGGCTGTCGCCGATCTTCAGGATCTCCATCAATGGTAGCGAGGCGATTGCGGCTGCCTGCGGATGCTTCGCCCACTCGGCCATGCTGCGCACCATGCCGCCCGCACCCTTGGCGGCGAGGATCGCCTCTTCGAGTTCGAGCGCGTCCCATTTGGCCACGGCCTGCCGCACCGCATCGCGCTCTTCCGGCACCCGGAGCACGCTCATCGCGGCGGCGCGGTGGTTCGGAAAATTGGCGTGGATGTAGCTCCACCGGCCGTTCTTCGCCTGATAGACGCCCATGACCGGATTGCGGTCGGTCGAGACCGCGGCGCCATTGACCTGCATATAATGCCCGCTGCGCAGCGAGGCCACCGCTTGGCGCAGATCGACCGAGACTTCCTGGCGCCGGCCGCCACGCAATTCCCACAGATCGGCTGCGGCCAGCCCGGTGGCGGCGAGCGCCGCAGCGCCGGCGGCGCCGATACGGAACGGGGTCGGCAATACCGGGTCGGCGCCGCCGGTGATCTCGACCTCGCGGGCGCGCTCATCAGGCCAGCCGGCGATCGGCATAATCGTGCGCAGGGCGTCGTAAGCCATGGTTGAATCTCCCGCAAGTCTTGGAGCGCGCGCTTGCGTCGGCGCGGCAGTTGGCGCAATGATGCCCCAAAATCACGCAGAAAGGGAACGCCGATGAGTTAGGTCATGATCGTCGTCGAATTCGAGGTGAAACCAGCGCACCGTAGCCAGTTCCTCGAACTGATGCGCGGGCACGCGCAGCGCTCCCGCCGCGATGACGGCTGCCTGCAATTCGATTTGATGTTGCCAAAGGACGACGACAAGCATGTCTTTTTGGTCGAGAAGTGGCGCGACCAGGAGGCCCTCGATGCGCATTCCAAAGGGCCGATGCCGGGTAATACCTACAAAGACTGGATCGTCGGCCGCAAAGTCGCGCGCGGCGCACCGGCCGATTAGAGGAAGTACCGCTATCGGGTTTACGCTGCGCGCCGTTATCGTCGGGCTCGCGGCGCTGTTGATCGGCGCCGTGACCTCGTCGGCCGCTAACGCCGCCAGTGCGACGACCACCAAATCGGCGAAGGCCTCGGCCGAGACGGCAAGTCCCGCGGAAATCGATGCGCTCCTGAGCCTGCTGGCTGATGCCAAGGTGCAGGCCTGGCTAAAGCAGCAGCACGCAACCGAGGCTGGTGCCCCGGCGCCGGCCAAGCCCAAGGATGATTTCCCTGAGGATATGATGTCTGCCCGCGTCGACGCAGTGCGCGGGCACCTCGCCGATTTGACCGGTGCGATCCCGGGTCTGCCGGCGGAGTTCGCCCATGCCGCAGATGTCTTCCAAGACCGGTTGGGGGGCAAAAGGCCGGCCCGCATCCTGACCTTGCTCGCCGCTTTCGTCGGTCTCGGCTTTGGCGCCGAAGCGCTGTTTAGCCGGGCCACACGGCGGATGAGGCGGCATCTCGACGAGCATCCCGTGGAGACTGTCGGTGACCGTGTCCGCCTCGTCGCCGAGCGGGCAGCCTTCGCGCTGGGACTTGTTGTTGCCTATGCCGTCGGCAGCATCGGCGCCTTTCTCGTCTTTCACTGGCCAGGGCTGCTGCGCCAGATTGTTTTAGGCTATCTGATCGTTTTTCTGGCCATCCGCATTGCCGCCGTCCTCGGCCGGTTCTTGCTGGCGCCGGTTAATGACCGATTCCGCGTCTGCCCGATGGAAGCGGCGGCGGCGCGGTATTGGTATGTGCGGTTGAAGCTCATCGTCGGCTGGACGGTGCTCGCCTTGGTGACAAAGGGCGTGCTCGGCGAGCTCGAAATTTCAGCGCCGGCGCGCGACATTGTTGGTTATGGGTTCGGGCTCGGCACGCTGGCAATTCTGCTCGAAGCCATCTGGCGGCGGCCGCTCGAAAGCGCCGAGGCGGGGTTCGAGCCCGTGCGCGAAATCCGCCACTTGAGTCGCATCAAGATAAACGCACTGCTGACTGTGGGCTTGGTGTTGCTATGGGGGCTCCGCGTCGCTGGAATGATGCCCGCGTTCTGGTTGCTCACCGTCGTTATGGTCTGGCCGCTTGCCGACCGATTGACCCGGCGGGCGGTCGAGCATCTCCTGCGACCGCCTGGTACGACCGAAATTGCCGGTCCGCCGACCCTCACCGCAGTCTTTCTCGAGCGCGGGCTGCGGGCGGCGTTGATCATTGGTGCGCTGGCGCTGCTCGCCTGGGGCTGGGGGATTGATCTGGAGAGCCTGGCGGGGCGGGAGACGACGGTGACCCGTATCGCGCATGGTGCTTTGAGCGCCGTTGCCATTGCCCTGATCGCCGATTTCATCTGGCATATCGCAAAAGCCGCGATCGATATCAAGCTCGCTGAGACTACGGATCTCGGTCTGCCGAATACCCCCGATGCGCGACGGCGGGCGCGGCTGCGCACTTTGTTGCCGATTTTTCGCAATATCCTGTTCGTCGTGGTCGTTGCCTCCGCCGCACTGATGGCGCTGGCGGCAATGGGTGTTGAGATCGGCCCGCTGATCGCCGCTCTCAGCGTCCTTGGCGTTGCGATCGGCTTTGGCGCGCAGACCTTTGTCCGCGACATCATCGCCGGGATGTTTTATCTGCTCGACGATGCCTTCCGGATCGGCGAATACATCCAGAGCGGCAATTACAAGGGCACGGTCGAAGGCTTTAGCATCCGCTCGGTCCGCTTACGGCACCAGCGCGGCCCGGTCTATACCGTTCCATTCAGCTTATTGGGCGCCGTCCAAAACATGAGCCGCGACTGGGTCATCGACAAACTCACGGTTGGCATCACCTATGACAGCGATATCGAGCTCGCCCGAAAACTGATCAAGCAGATCGGGCTGGATCTGGCCAAGGACCCCGAATTCGCTCCGGTGATCCTCGAGCCGCTGAAAATGCAGGGCGTCGACGCCTTCGGTGATTACGCGGTCCAGATCCGGATGAAGATGATGACTTTGCCCGGCGAGAACTTTGTCGTTCGGCGTCAGGCTCTTTTCAGAATCAAAAAAGCTTTCGACGCCAACGGCATCAAATTCGCCTTCCCAACTGTCCAGCTCGCCGGCGAGGGCGAACAATCCACCGCCGCGAGCGCTGCCGTCGCCCAACAGGCGCTGCAGCTGACCCGTCCGGCGGCAGCCGCCGCGGAGTAGCCAGCAGAACCGACGCTGTCTAGGTTGCACCGCCTCGCCCGCGCCCTCTCCGAAGCACACCGCGACTGCCGAAGCATCGTGTCTTTTGGCGATCAGGCGGCAACTTTCATTTGCTCGACGCCCCGCCAACGTCCGGAAACTGTGGGCCAGTAGGTGGCAAAGCGATCGGCGGCGCGCCACGCGCAAATGATCGACAGCGGCGGAGAGCCATATCGGCTTCCGCAGCGTCGTCAAAACCTGACGTCAGGGCGGAAGGGAGGAGTGCAATGACCGATGCTCCGCCACAAAAGCTGGGCCTCCTGGCGAAACTGGTCGTAGCGTTCATCCTCACTTGATCGTCGCCGGCATAGTATGGCACGGCGTTTCGATCGAAACCTTCAAACGCATCTGGCACCAGCTCATCGAGCGGGCGGATGCGCCGATGAGGTTTCGTTTCATCCTGCAACCGTTGATGGCGGCAATCGCCGCGATCCTGGATGGTCTCAAGGACGCGCGGGCCGGCCGCTCGCCGTATTTTTGGACCCTGCTGCGCAACCCGCGCGAGCGCTTCGAACGGCTGGAGGAGGGATTGAACGCGACCGCCAGGATTATCCTTCTTGGCCTCGTGATGGACGCGATCTACCAGATCATCGTGCTGAAGCGGTTCTATCCGGCCGAGGCGGTTATTGTCGCTTTGCTGTTCGCGTTTATTCCGTATGTGATCATCCGCGGGCCGGTCTTGCGCATCGAGCGCTGGTGGCTGGGAGGCGCCTCTCCAAACCGGACCTCGTGAGGCCGCAGACATGAACCGTCGGCAAAAGGGCATTGAACATGACAAATTCACGTGCCGCCCCAAATGCGGTCAGGTTCGAAGTGAGGGCAACCGCGGCTGATCATTTCGCCTGGGTCCGCACGCGCCTCGCCCTCGAGCGCACGATGATGGCCTGGCAGCGCACCGCCGTCGCGCTGATCGGCTTCGGTTTCGCGATTGTGCAATATTTCAACCACTTGCAGCAGATCCCCGGCGCCCGCGCTGCTTATCTTCCAACCGCACCGGAATATTTGGGACTCGCGCTGATTTCGTGCGGCATTCTGGCGCTCGCCATCTCGCTCTGGCAATACCTTCGGACAGTCCGTTATCTGTGGAGCGGATCATTCTCGCTACTGGCCGGTATGGAAGCCGATCTGACCAAGGAAAAGATACACTCGCCGGTCTTGCCGGTCGCCATCCTACTGATCTTTATAGGCCTGTTTGCCTTCTTCGCTGTGCTGTTCCGCCTGACCTAGCCGCCGGGCGGAGCAGCGGAGACCAAAAGCAATTCTGGAACCATCTGACCAAGGAAAGGAGACTTCATGGCTCAATCGTCAGCCAAGCCGAACATCGTCGTCATCTGGGGCGATGATATCGGCATTACCAACCTCAGTTGCTACAGTGATGGGTTGATGGGCTACCGGACGCCCAACATCGACCGCATCGCCCAGGAGGGCATGCGTTTCATCGACTGCTACGGCGAGCAGAGCTGCACGGCCGGACGATCCTCGTTCATCACCGGTCAGCACGGGTTGCGCACCGGGTTGACCAAAGTCGGCCGCCGGCCGCCCCCGTTGGTCTGAATAAGGAAGACCCGACGATCGCCGCGCTGCTCAAGCCGTTGGGCTACGCCACCGCGCAGATCGGCAAGAACCATCTCGGCGACCGCAACGAATATTTGCCGACCGTGCACGGCTTCGACGAGTTCTACGGGAATTTATACCATCTGAATGCGGAGGAAGAGCCGGAACTTCCTGATTACCCGAACGAAAAGGATTTTCCTCACTTTCGCGAGAGGTTCGGTCCGCGCGGCGTCATGGACTGCAAGGCCACCGACGCTGACGACGCGACGGTCGACCCACGTTTTGGCAGGGTCGGCAAACAGGCCATCCGCGACACCGGTCCGCTGACCAAGAAGCGCATGGAAACGATCGACGACGACATCGCCGCCCGGGCCGAGGAGTACATCAAGCGGCAGGCGGAGGCCGGCACACCCTTCTTCCTCTGGGTGAATTTCACACACATGCATCTGCGCACGCATGTAAAGCCAGAGAGCCGGGTCAGGCGGGCCGCTGGCAGAGCGAATACCACGACGTGATGATCGATCACGACAAGAACGTCGGCGCCGTGCTCAAGGCGCTTGATGAAGCCGGCATCACCGACAACACGTTTGTCATGTACAGCACCGATAACGGCCCAAATTGTTTTCGTGGCCCGATGCGGCGATGACCCCGTTTCGGAACGAGAAGAACACCAACTGGGAGGGCGCCTACCGGGTGCCGTGCGTGGTCCGCTGGCCCGGCAAGATCAAGCCGGGCACGGTATCGACGAGATGGTGGCCCATCACGACTGGCTGCCGACATTCCTGGCCATGGCCGGCGATACGGAGGTCACCGACAAGCTGCTGAAGGGCTACCCAATCGGGGACATGACCTACAAGGTCCACCTCGACGGCTATAATCTGGTGCCATACCTGACCGGCCAAGCGCAGAAGAGCCCGCGGATCTCGTTCATCTACTGCAACGACGACCAGCAGGTCGTGGCACTGCGCTACGACAATTGGAAGATCGTGTTCGCGGAACAGCGGGAGCCCGGCACGATGCGCGTCTGGTCCGAGCCGTTCGTCACGCTTCGCGTGCCGAAAATGTTTAATCTCCGCACGGATCCCTTCGAGCGTGCGGACATCACATCAATCACTTACTACGATTGGCTTGTCGATCACGTCTATTTGCTGGTGCCGGCGCAGGCCTATATCGGAGAGTTCCTGCAGACGTTCCGGGATTATCCACAGCGGCAGAAGGCCGCCAGCTTCAACCTCGACGACGTGCTCCGCAAGATGCAGGAGACCCGCACCACTAACCTGGCCGAACTGGATCGGCGGGCGCCGGTCGGGATCCACGATCGGCGCCCAGTGCGGCTTCGGGGGGCGCTCGATGGAGGAATGGCTGCATCTGATCACGAAATTCCTCGAGCGGGACTTGGCTGTGCGTCGCGACAGCGACGCCGAACCGCCAAAGCTAATACCGCTGATCTGCGCTGAAGGGCGCGAACGGACGCACATGGCTCGGGAGGAGAGGAGAACGCCAGCGCCCACCGATCCGGCGGACGAGGTGCGGGCTTTTTACGAGAGCCATCCCTATCCGGCGCCGATCACCAACCTGGATCGGCACCGCAAGCTATACCGAAACCCGGATCGGCGTCGGGCATCGTCGCTTCTGATGTGGCCAACGGAGAAGCCCAGGGCAAATCGAGAGATCCTGGTCGCCGGCTGCGGCACGTCCCAGGCTGCCATCCATGCTCTGCGCGAGCCCGATGCTTGCGTGACGGCTATCGATATCAGCGAAACCAGCCTGCGTTATACGCGCGATCTTCAGCGACAATACGGCTTGCGAAACCTCCATCTCCATCGGCTGGCGATCGAGCAGGTCGGGGAGCTCGGTCAGATGTTTGACCAGATCGTCTGTACGGGGGTGCTCCATCACTTGCCCGACCCGGACACCGGCCTTGGGGCATTGCGCATGTCCTTTCGCCCGGCGGCGTGATGCATTTGATGGTCTATGCCGCATATGGGCGTGCCGGTATTTACATGATGCCGGAGTACTGCCGCCTGCTCGGGTCAGCGCAGCGGCGGCAGAGCTGCGCGACCTCGGCGCGACGGTCGCGGCACTGCCCTCCGATCATCCGATCGCCGGTGTGGCAAGACGGGCGAAGGATTTCACCCAGCCGGACGCTTTGGCTGACGCACTGCTTCACCCTCAGGACCGCGCCTACACCGTGCCGCAGCTCTATGCATGGCTCGAAGGATGCGGCCTGTCGTTCGGGCGCTGGTTCGAGCAGGCTCCCTATCTCCCGCAATGCGGGGCAGTAGCGCGCACACCGCACGCCGAGCGTCTTCTCTCGCTTCCCCCGCGATCGCAGCACGCCGCGGTCGAACTATTGCGCGGGACCATGTCGAAACACAGCTTCATCGCCTATCGTGACGATCACGTCGGCGAGACCCAGCCGATCTCATTCGATGGTGACGCCTGGCGGGGGTAGTCCTTTGCGTCTGCCATGGATCTTGTGCATCGGGAGCGGGAGCCCCCCGGCTTCGTGGCCGTCCTGATCAATCGGGCACATACCTACCCTGACTTGGCGTTTCCCATCGATGCGGCACAGGAGCGGCTATTCGCGGCAATCGATGGTAACCGCTCTATCGATCAGATCCTGCGGACGGCCGCGCCGGTGGGTGGGGAGGCGCCCGCCTGCAGGTTTTTCGAGCAGCTGTGGCAGTACGATCAGATCGTCTTCGACGCGACGGCCGCGCGCGCAACCCACAACAAAGTAGACAAAGAATGATCGCTTTACCCCTGCCCCGCATTGCCGCCATCGCCGGCAGCGTTGCCTTAATTCTGTCGGCCTGCGTGCCGGCGCCGCAATACGACGCTCTCCAAAATGACTACAACCAGCTCAATCAGCAGCTATCGAGCGAAATCGGTGCGCAGCAGGTGCACATCACGCGGCTGCAGGGAGCGATCAAAGTGGCGGTGAACAGCGAGCTGCTGTTCCCCTCGGGCGGCTGGCAGATGCCCCCGGCGGCGGCACAGACGATCGCGAAGATGGCCGGGATCCTCGCGCCGTTCCAGCAAACGACGATCGTCGTGACCGGCTACACGGACAATGTGCCGATAGGCCCCGAGCTGCGGCAGCAGGGGATCGACAGCAACCAGCAGCTTTCGCTGAAACGGGCGCAGACCGTTGCCAACTTCCTCGTTTCCCAGGGGGTCAACCCGAACCTGGTCTCGGCGCAAGGCCGCGGCGAGGCTGACCGGTCGCCTCGAATGACACGCCGCAAGGACGGGCCCGGACCCGCCGCGTTGAACTTACCCTGGCCGGTTCCGGCACCTAACTGCGATGACCTCGATACAAGGAGGCCAGCACGGCTCGGGCCACGCTGTCGCGCTATACCGCGTTGTGCCGATTTGTGGGTCGCATCAACGAGGCGGAGTGACGAGGCTACCATAGGCTGCATGCCCGCTTTCTTCTGGCTTTCGTGTTTGCGGCCCTTGGGCGGGCAAGCGGTCGCGCAACCGATCCGCTGCCCGCATGGAACGATGGTCCGACGAAACAAGCGATCGTTAATTTTGTTCACACGACCATCGACCAGTCGAGCCCGAGATTCGTTCCGCCCGCAGAACGAATCGCCACCTTCGACCAGGACGGCACGCTCTGGGTCGAGCACCCGATATACACCCAGGTGCTCTACTGCCTCGACCGGGTGCCGGCGGTCGTGAAGGAGAAGCCGGAGCTCGCGAAAGTCGAGCCGTTCAAACCGTGTTGTCGGGCAACCGCGAAGCGATCGCGAAGCTCTCGATGCACAGACCTCTTCAAGATTCTGGCCGCGACACTCACCGGCATGAAGCGTCGACGAATTCAACGTCGAAGCAAAAAAGTGGCTCGATACCGCCAGAGACCCGCGCTGGAAGCGACCCTACGCCGAGCTCACTTACCTGCCGATGATCGAGTTGCTAAAAGACCTGCGCGCCAATGGCTAACAGGACTTATATCGTTACCGGTGGCGGTCAGGATTTCGTGCGGGTGTATTCCGAAGCGGTGTACGAAATCCCGCCCGAGCAGGTGGTCGGTACCATTGGCGGGACCAAGTACGGCTACGACAAGGAAGGGCAAGCCGTTTTTGACCAAGGAACCCAAGCTTCTGCTCAATGACGACAACCCCGCCGGCAAGCCAGAGGGTATTCACCTGATGATCGGACGCCGGACTCATGCCGCGTTTGGCAACTCGACCGGCGACCTGCAGATGCTGGAGTACACCAAAGCCGGGGAAGGTGAGCGGCTCGCAATGCTCGTACTGCACGACGATGCAAAGCGCGAGTACGCTTACGGTCCTGCACTTGGGCTGCCGGACACCAAAGTCGGTACTTTCACCCAGGCGTTGTACGACGAGGCGCACGAAGCAGGGCTGGGTCGTCATCAGCATGAACGACTGGAAACGCGTCTTCGCGTTTGATTGAGTGATAGCGCTCCCCATCCACGAGACCCGGTCTGTCAAAAACGTCGAATATAGCTGCCGCACTGCCGGCAATGGACTTATCGCGAAGTTTGTCCTAGCGA
>CAVVPS010000010.1:0-504918 GCA_963750195.1 uncultured Alphaproteobacteria bacterium | reverse complement strand
GGGGTAGGATTTGAACCTACGACCTTCAGGTTATGAGCCTGACGAGCTACCGGGCTGCTCCACCCCGCGGCAATGGCGTGTTGGGGGCCCCCGGATCAAGTCCGGGGCGTGTTTGGCGACTGGCGCGGCGCCGGGGCGGGTTGGGGGCCGGGTGAAGTCGGCCGGGTGTTGGGGGGTTTGGCGAGCCTGGCGGCGACCTGCTCTTCCGCCGCTTGAGCGGCAGTACCATCGGCGCTGAGGGTTTTCACGGCCGAGTTCGGGATGGGATCGGGTGTTTGGCCCCTCGCTGTGGCCACCAGGCTGGCCAAGCCCCCCTGGCATTTACAGCCTTAGCATTACGGCCCCGGCATTATCGCCCCCGCGGCGGGTTATCGCGTTTGTCGCCTGCGGAGCGTTTGCCGCCCTCGGGCGCTGTCGCCCGCGGCGGGTTTGCGCCCTTGATATTGCGGAGGTTGCGCCCCTTTGGGGGATGGCCGGGCGGGATTTGTGAAGGTGGCGGGGAAGTGTCTGGCGGGCGGCGGCGGGACGAGCCCCTGATGGGCGCTTGCCGCTGCACGCCGGCGGTTTTCCGGCTGGGTCCGGCTGGCGCCGGAAACAGCGTTCGGATCGGGCGGGTTCGAGCGATTAGTACCGGTCGGCTGCGCGGATTGCTCCGCTTCCACTTCCGGCCTATCGACGTGGTGGTCTTCCACGGCTCTCGACGAGACCTGGTTTTGAGGAGGGTTTCCCGCTTAGATGCGTTCAGCGGTTATCCCGTCCGCACTTAGCTACCCGGCGTTGCGGCGGGCGCCACAACCGGTCCACCAGAGGTGCGTCCCTCCCGGTCCTCTCGTACTGGGGAGAGCGCCTCGCAAGTCTCGAACACCCACGGCAGATAGGGACCGAACTGTCTCACGACGTTCTAAACCCAGCTCACGTACCGCTTTAAATGGCGAACAGCCATACCCTTGGGACCTGCTCCAGCCCCAGGATGCGATGAGCCGACATCGAGGTGCCAAACGACGCCGTCGATATGGACTCTTGGGCGTCATCAGCCTGTTATCCCCGGCGTACCTTTTATCCGTTGAGCGATGGCCCGTCCACGTGGGACCACCGGATCACTATGGCCGACTTTCGTCTCTGCTCGAGCCGTCGCTCTCGCAGTCAGGCGGGCTTGTGCCATTGCACTCGACAGCTGATTTCCGACCAGCCTGAGCCCACCATCGCGCGCCTCCGTTACTCTTTGGGAGGCGACCGCCCCAGTCAAACTACCCACCATGCAGGGTCCCGGCCCGGGGATCGCCCAGGCGCGGTTAGATGCCAGAGACCGTGAGAGCGGTATTTCAAGGTTGCCTCCACCCCAACTGGCGCCAGGGCTTCAATGGCTCCCGCCTATCCTACACACACAATCCCTAACACCACTGCAAAGCTGTAGTAAAGGTGCACGGGGTCTTTCCGTCTGACCGCGGGGACTCCGCATCTTCACGGAGAATTCAATTTCGCTGAGCCGGTGTTGGAGACAGCGGGGAAGTCGTTACGCCATTCGTGCAGGTCGGAACTTACCCGACAAGGAATTTCGCTACCTTAGGACCGTTATAGTTACGGCCGCCGTTTACCGGGGCTTCGATTCAGAGCGTGAACCCCTCCTCTTAACCTTCCGGCACCGGGCAGGCGTCAGACCCTATACGTCGTCTTGCGACTTCGCAGAGCCCTGTGTTTTTAGTAAACAGTCGCCACCCCCTCCTCTGTGCCCCCCGCCCCTGCTTGCGCAAAGACGGGGCCCCCTTCTCCCGAAGTTACGGGGGCATTTTGCCGAGTTCCTTCAACACCGTTCTCTCACACGCCTGGGTATGCTCTACCAGTCCACCAGTGTCGGTTTCGGGTACGGTCTATGGCGCCGGCGCTGTTTCCCGGAAGTCCTTCGCCGCCCTCCCAATCCAGTAAGGGAGAACGACTTGCGGCCTTCGTCACGCTCGGCAGGCGGAGGAATATTAACCCCCTTCCCATCGGCTGCGGCTTTCGCCCTCGCCTTAGGGGTCCGGCTAACCCTGCGCGGAATAACCTTGCGCAGGAACCCTTGGACTTTCGGCGTGAGGGTTTCTCACCCTCATTTACGCTACTCATGTCAGCATTCGCACTTCCGATGCCTCCACAAGGGCTCGCGCCCCGGCTTCACCGGCCTACGGAACGCTCCGCTACCACTCCAGGCGTCAGGAACCAGGAGTTCAGGGGTCGCGATGAACGCTGCCAACTGGCGTAGAGACCCTGCAACATCCTGCTGATCTCTACGTAGTCGGCGATCCATCGCCGGCCCACAATCTCCTCGATGTAGCCAAGATCGATGCAGTAGCGCAGCCACAGCTGCGTCTCGTCACTGCTGCCGATCGCCACCGTCAGGTAGCGCCGATACTCCGCGGCAGAGTAGCTCTGCTTGGCGAAGCCCTCAGCGAGGTTGGCGCAAATCGATTTACTCGACCGGCGGAGCTGGTCCGCCAGCGCAAATTGCTCGATCCGCGGCAACGCCAGGCTCGATTTATGAATCTCCAACGACAGCCGATAGGCGCGCCGAAAAACCTCAAGATCTTCGACCCGCTCGATCTTTTCTCGCATCGATCCGAACCTTCCTGGTACCTGACTCCTGATTCCTGACGCCTGAAATCCGCAGCTTCGGTGCGTGGCTTGAGCCCCGTTACATTTTCGGCGCCGGACAGCTGTTCGACCAGTGAGCTATTACGCTTTCTTTAAAGGATGGCTGCTTCTGAGCCAACCTCCTGGTTGTCTTGGCCGTCCCACATCCTTTCCCACTTAGCCACGACTGGGGGACCTTAGCTGGCGGTCTGGGCTGTTCCCCTCTCGACGACGGACCTTAGCACCCGCCGTCTGGCTGCCGCTCTGCGCTCGCCGGTATTCGTAGTTTGGTTAGGTTTGGTAAGGCTCGCGCCCCCCTAGCCCATCCAGTGCTCTACCCCCGGCGCCGACCAAGCGACGCTCTACCTCAATAGATTTCGCGGAGAACCAGCTATTTCCGGGTTTGATTGGCCTTTCACCCCTAGCCACAAGTCATCCCCTACTTTTGCAACAGTAGTGGGTTCGGTCCTCCAGTGCGTGTTACCGCACCTTCAACCTGCCCATGGCTAGATCACCCGGTTTCGGGTCTGATCCCGGCAACTAGAGCGCCCTATTCAGACTCGCTTTCGCTGCGCCTACGCCTAACGGCTTAAGCTTGCTGCCAAGACCAACTCGCTGACCCATTATACAAAAGGTACGCCGTCACTCAGGCGCCAGGGACCAGGAGTCAGACACCAGGAAGCAAGTACTTCCTGACTCCTGACCCCTGATTACTGACGCCTGAAGCTCCGACTGCTTGTAGGCATCCGGTTTCAGGAACTGTTTCACTCCCCTCGTCGGGGTGCTTTTCACCTTTCCCTCACGGTACTGGTACACTATCGGTCACTGAGGAGTACTTAGGCTTGGAGGGTGGTCCCCCCATGTTCAGACAGGATTGCTCGTGTCCCGCCCTACTCGAGGACTGTCGATCCGGTTTCCCGTACGGGGCTGTCACCCGCTATGGCTCGCCTTTCCAGACGCTTCCGGTACCAAAATCAACAGCCGCTGGCCTGGTCCGCTTTCGCTCGCCACTACTCGCGGAGTCTCGGTTGATGTCCGTTCCTCCGGCTACTGAGATGTTTCAGTTCGCCGGGTTCGCCTCCCGAACCTATGAATTCAGCGCGGGATACCCCCAAGAGTTGCCCCTTGCGGGTGGGTTGCCCCATTCGGAGATCCCGGGATCAACGATCGCTCGCATCTCCCCCGGGCTTTTCGCAGCGTGCCGCGTCCTTCATCGCCTCTCAGTGCCAAGGCATCCACCAGATGCCCTTGTTTCGCGCTCGATCACAAGGGACGCCCGCCCCGCGGATGATCCCCAGGATCACCCAACGATCACCCGTACGGCCAGCCGCCCCCCGGAAAACCGCCGCGCACAGGGGCAAGCCCCACCCTCTCTCGACAGAGGGGCAACCCCGCCCGCGGCCGCTCGCATGAAGACACTTCTTCGGACGGCGCCTCGCACCGGTTCGCACCCCACAGGACAACAGCCCTACAGGACAGCAAGCCAATGCCGCAGCCCGTCCGCCTCGGTCACATTCACAAATCCGCTTTACCCTTCAATCAACACCAGCCCCGGAACCCCGGCCGCCGGCGCGGGACATGCCCGCCCGGCCGCCCCAGAACCGGAACCAAACCTGGTCTTCTCCGAGCATCTAGTAATCGGCGCCCTCTGATCGCTGGGCGTCGGCGCGAGTGGAGGTGAACGGGATCGAACCGATGACCTCCTGCTTGCAAAGCAGGCGCTCTCCCAACTGAGCTACACCCCCGCTTCAGGCACCAGGGGTCAGGAGCCAGGAAAAATCTTCCCTGACCCCTGATGCCTGATCCCTGGATGGTGGGCCAGGGAGGATTTGAACCTCCGACCTCACGCTTATCAAGCGCGCGCTCTAACCAGCTGAGCTACTAGCCCCACAGGCGGCCCGCAACGGCAGCCCCTAGGGCCGCGCCCCAGCGACGCTCGGGAGAAGGGATGCGCAGACGGCGGCGTATCAGGCGTCAGGAACCAGGTTTCAGGAACCGGGAACATGACGCCCTTTTGTGGAAGATCAGGATCGCGATCCGGAGCGGCGCCATTGCTGACCCCTGGCTCCTGACCCCTGGCTCCTGAATTCCAGAAAGGAGGTGATCCAGCCGCAGGTTCCCCTACGGCTACCTTGTTACGACTTCACCCCAGTCGCTGACCTTACCGTGGTCGGCTACCTCCTCTTGCGAGGTTGGCCCGCCGCCTTAAGGTAAAGCCAACTCCCATGGTGTGACGGGCGGTGTGTACAAGGCCCGGGAACGTATTCACCGCGGCGTGCTGATCCGCGATTACTAGCGATTCCGACTTCATGCTCTCGAGTTGCAGAGAACAATCCGAACTGAGACGGCTTTTTGAGATTGGCGCGAGGTCGCCCCCTTGCCGCCCTCTGTCACCGCCATTGTAGCACGTGTGTAGCCCAGCCCATAAGGGCCATGAGGACTTGACGTCATCCCCGCCTTCCTCCGGCTTGTCACCGGCAGTTTCTCCAGAGTGCCCGGCGTAACCCGATGGCAACTGAAGATGAGGGTTGCGCTCGTTGCGGGACTTAACCCAACATCTCACGACACGAGCTGACGACAGCCATGCAGCACCTGTGTCCCCGCCGGCCGAACCGAAGAACCCGATCTCTCGGGCCCATACGAGGCATGTCAAGGGCTGGTAAGGTTCTTCGCGTTGCGTCGAATTAAACCACATGCTCCACCGCTTGTGCGGGCCCCCGTCAATTCCTTTGAGTTTTAACCTTGCGGCCGTACTCCCCAGGCGGTGTGCTTACAGCGTTAGCGGCGACACCGAAGAGCTAGGCTCCCCAACGTCTAGCACACATCGTTTACAGCGTGGACTACCAGGGTATCTAATCCTGTTTGCTCCCCACGCTTTCGCGCCTCAGCGTCAGTATCGGTCCAGAGCGCCGCCTTCGCCACCGGTGTTCTTCCCAATATCTACGAATTTCACCTCTACACTGGGAATTCCACGCTCCTCTCCCGAACTCCAGCAATGTAGTCCCAAGCGCAATTCCCAGGTTGAGCCCGGGGCTTTCACGCCTGACTTACATCGCCGCCTACGCGCCCTTTACGCCCAGTAAATCCGAACAACGCTCGCCCCCTTCGTATTACCGCGGCTGCTGGCACGAAGTTAGCCGGGGCTTCTTCTCCTGCTACCGTCATCATCCTCGCAGGCGAAAGAGCTTTACAACCCGAAGGCCTTCATCACTCACGCGGCATTGCTGGATCAGGCTTGCGCCCATTGTCCAATATTCCCCACTGCTGCCTCCCGTAGGAGTCTGGGCCGTGTCTCAGTCCCAGTGTGGCTGATCATCCTCTCAGACCAGCTACGGATCAAAGCCTTGGTAGGCCGTTACCCCACCAACTAGCTAATCCGACGCGGGCCCCTCCTGCTGCGATAAATCTTTCCCCGGTTTCCCCCTTTCGAGGTCCGCCGGGCGTATGCGGTATTAGCCGAAGTTTCCCTCGGTTATCCCCCACAACAGGGCAGGTTCCCACGCGCTACTCACCCGTGCGCCACTCCCTTGAAACCGAAGCCCCAAGAGCGTTCGACTTGCATGTGTTAGGCATGCCGCCAGCGTTCGTTCTGAGCCAGGATCAAACTCTCAAGTTTATCCCAGGCCCCTCCGTCTTGACCCGCACCCCCCTGAAGCTTCACACCCCAAAGAGGCGCCGACCCGAGCGGACGGACCCATATCAGGGCCTCCAAAACGCTCGCAAATGCGCCAGCGTCCGGCAACCCGCGCCGCCGCCCGCGCATCCCTTCCCTTCCCTACAATCTCAATCAACAATCCCCCAGGCCGTCCAACCGCAACCGGCCTCGCGACCAGCACGCCTTCCGACCACAGCGGGGCCGCGCTTATACCCCCACCCCCAACCCCCCGTCAACTCCCCTGATCCCGTCAGAGAGCCGATTCCCGAGAGGGGTGCCGCAGCGTCCCGACATAGGCAGCCCGATGCCGCATGTCCAGAGGCATACACCCACAAATTTGCCATATCAGATCAGTCCCAGCGCGCGCAACTCGGCGAGCATGTGATCGGGCAACGGCAGCACGTCGGCCGTCGCGCGATCGGGCGGCGCCGCTTCTGGCGCCAGATAGCGCCAACCCTGAAACGGCCGGCACGATCGCGATAGGGTCGACACTAGGTTCGGGTCAACCTCGATCAGGCAATAGCGGCGGCCATTCTCGTCCCGTTCGTTGCGAAACCCGGTGACCAGCTGCCGCACCCGGATCTGGCCGCGGATGACCCAGTAGATCGAGCCGCCGGCGAGCACCTCCGTCGTCCGGCGCGGGTGGTTTCTGGTGTAGACCCAGCCGCCCCTGCGCTCGGCCGCGCGCGCCGCCCGCACTCGGCGAAGATGCTCGATATCGTCGATCCCGACGGCGAGTTTGATCAGATGCAGCGGCATCGGCCCGACCCGATCAGGATTTCGTGCCCTCGGCCGCGAGGGTGATCAGCTCGGCTCCCTCTTCGACCATGTCGCCGACCGCGAACCGCACCCTTTCCACCTTCCCGTCCGCGGGTGCGATGATCGTGTGCTCCATCTTCATCGCCTCGATGACCATCAGCGGCTGGCCGCGCCGCACCGTGCTGCCGGCCTCGACCAGCAGCCGCGTCACCCGGCCCGGCATCGGCGCGCTGAGCCGCCCTCCCGCCGGATCCTCGCCCTCCCGCGCGGCAAGCTGGTCGATTTCGACGAGAAGCCAACTCTCGCCATCGATGAACACCGAGGTCTCGGGGCCGTAGCCGAGCACGGTGACCTGCCTCCGGATATCGTCAATGGTTATCGCGAAGGCGCCGTCCGGCCGCTGCTCGCCATGCGCAAAGACCGCCTGATCGCCGATTTGCAGCAGCCAGGCTGGCCCGCGAGCCATGGCCTGAACCGTGCGGTCTTCGGCAGCGTCGCGGAAGGTGAGATCCTGGCGACCGACCCCACTGAGCCTCCAGCCTTGACAGTGGGCCCAGGGCGAGTACGGATCGTCGGAGTGCTGTGCCGCGGCGCGAGCCGCCGCCTCACGCGCGCGCAGTCGTGAGATCGCCGCGGCGGCCAGCGCCACATCGGGCGCCGGTCGGTGCGCGCGGATCAGCGCGGCGCGATGGCGCTGGATAAATGCGGTATCGACCGCCCCCGCGGCAAAGTCAGGCTCGGCGGCGAGCCGCGCCAGAAACCCGAGATTGCTGCGCAGTCCGAGGAGCGCCGTCTCGGCAAGAGCCCTGCGCAGCCGCCCGATCGCACTTGCCCGATCCTCGCCCCAGGCGATGATCTTGGCGATCATGGCGTCGTAATAGGGCGTGACCAAATCGCCCTGCCGCGCCCCGGTATCGACCCGCGCGATCTCCGGCGGCGGAAAGCGCAAGCCGTGCAGCGTCCCGGTCTGCGGCACAAAATCGCGTTCGGGGTCTTCGGCATAGAGCCGCGCTTCGATCGCATGGCCCCTCAGAACGAGATCCCTTTGGCGCAGCGGCAATTTCTCCCCGGCGGCCACTCGCAATTGCCATTCGACGAGATCGAGCCCGGTCACCGCCTCGGTCACCGTGTGCTCGACCTGGAGCCGCGTGTTCATCTCGATGAAATAAAACGCCTCAGCCTCGGCGATGAACTCGACAGTGCCGGCGCCGACATAGGCGACCGCGCGCGCGGCGGCAACCGCGGCCTCGCCCATCGCTCGGCGACGCGAGTCATCTAACCCAAGCGCCGGCGCTTCCTCGATGACCTTCTGATGGCGCCGCTGGATCGAACAGTCGCGGTCGAAAATGTGGACGGCATTGCCGTGCCGGTCGGCAAAAATCTGCACCTCGATGTGTCGCGGCCGCGCCAGGTATTTCTCGATCAGCACCCGGTCGTCGCCAAAGGCGCCCGCGGCTTCGCGCTTTGCCGCTTCCAGCGCTGCGGCGAATTCGCCGAATTCGGCGACGACGCGCATTCCCCGTCCGCCGCCTCCAGCCGAGGCTTTGATCAATACCGGAAAGCCGATCCGCCGGGCCTCAGCAGCGAGATGGCCGGGGTCCTGGTCGTCGTCGTGATAGCCCGGCACGAGGGGCACCCCGGCCCGCGCCATCAATGCCTTGGCCGCCGCCTTCGAGCCCATCGCCCGCATCGCCCCGGCCGGCGGCCCGATGAAGACCAGCCCAGCCTCCTCGCACGCCTCGGCGAAATCAGCATTCTCCGACAGAAAGCCATAGCCCGGATGCACCGCCTCGGCGCCGCTTGCCTGCGCCGCCGCGATGATCGCGCCGATGTTCAGATAGCTCTCGCGTGCCGGCGCCGGACCGATCGGCCGGGCTTCGCCGGCCTCTTCGATGTGTAACGCGCCGCGGTCGGCCTCGGAATAGATCGCGACCGTGGCGATCCCGAGCCGGCGCGCGGTGCGGATCACCCGGCAGGCGATCTCGCCACGATTAGCGATCAGGATCTTGCGCGAACATACGGACAGGCTGGACGAACAAGGCCGGTCACCGAGATTGCTTCCTCGCGGCACCCCACGCAGCGACGACGGTGCTATCACGGGCGAAGCGCCGCAATCCCCCCTCATCGGTCACATGCGGAATACGCCGAACCGGGTCGGCTCGATCGGTGCGTTGAAGCTCGCCGAGATCGCCAAGGCCAGTACCATCCGCGTATCGGCCGGGTCGATGACCCCGTCATCCCATAGCCGCGCGCTGGCGTAATAGGGATGGCCCTGGGTCTCGTATTGGGCGCGGATCGGGGCCTTGAATTTCTCATCTTCGGCGGCGCTCCACGCCTCGCCGCGTGCTTCGCGCGCATCGCGGCGGATCTGCGCTAGTACCGAGGCGGCTTGCTCGCCGCCCATCACCGAGATCCGGGCATTCGGCCACATCCACAAAAACCGCGGCCCATAGGCCCGCCCGGCCATGCCGTAATTACCGGCGCCAAAGCTGCCGCCGATGATGACGGTGAATTTCGGCACCGACGCTGTGGCCACTGCGGTCACCATCTTAGCCCCGTCCTTGGCGATGCCGCCCGCTTCGTATTTCTTGCCCACCATGAACCCGGTGATGTTCTGCAGAAACACCAGAGGGATCAACCGCTGCGCGCACAATTCGATAAAATGCGCGGCCTTCAGGGCGCTCTCGGAGAACAGAATGCCGTTATTGGCGAGGATGCCGACCGGATACCCCCAGATCCGCGCAAAACCGCAGATCAGGGTCGGCCCGTAGAGCCGTTTGAACTCATCGAATTCGCTGCCGTCGATGATGCGGGTGATGATCTCGCGCACGTCGTATGGCTGGCGCGTGTCCTGCGGGACGACGCCGTAAACTTCCTCGGCCCCGTAGAGGGGCTCCACCGGAGGCGTAACCTCGACCCCGACCGTCTTCGCCCGGTTCAGATTGCCGACGATCCGCCGCGCGATGCCGAGCGCATGATGGTCGTCGAGCGCGTAATTGTCGGTGACCCCGGAGATCCGGCTGTGCACCTCGGCACCGCCCAGTTCCTCCGCAGTGACGATCTCGCCAGTCGCGGCGCGCACCAATGGAGGTCCGCCCAAGAAAATCGTCCCCTCGCCCTTGACGATGATCGATTCGTCCGACATCGCCGGCACATAGGCGCCGCCCGCGGTGCACGAGCCCATGACCAGCGCAACCTGCGGCACCCCGGCCGCCGACAGCCGCGCCTGGTTGTAAAAGATGCGGCCGAAATGGTCGCGGTCGGGAAACACCTCGTCCTGCGCCGGCAGAAACGCCCCGCCCGAATCGACCAGATAGAGGCAAGGCAGCCGGTTCTCCGCGGCGATCTCCTGCGCGCGCAGATGCTTCTTTACGGTGATCGGGAAATAGGTGCCGCCTTTGACGGTCGCGTCATTGGCGACGACGACGCATTCGCGCCCCATGATCCGGCCGATCCCGGTGATGATCCCGGCCGCCGGCACCTCGCCGTCATACATGCCAAACGCAGCGAGCGGCGAGAGTTCGAGGAACGGCGATCCCGGATCAAGCAGCAGCCGCACGCGCTCCCGCGGCAACAGCTTCCCGCGCCCCAGATGCCGCCGGCGTGCCTCCTCCCCGCCCCCCTCCTCGATCGCCGCCAGCTTCTCCCGCAAATCCGCGACCAGCCCCCGCATCGCCGCGGCATTACCGCGAAAACTATCGGAGCGCAGATCGAGCGAGGTTGTGAGCACGGTCATCGGCGAGGCGCACCCTAATATGGAGGCCTTACTTAAGATATCCGCGCAACCCGAGCAGCGTCACCCTCGCAAAGGACCTCGTGTCGGAATTCGCGCTGAGCCGAACTTCAGACGGTCAGGTTTTGGGCCCTGGCATGGATCCACGCTGCGGTTCGCCGGACGCCGCCGAAGGTGAAGATGTGCAGTCCGTCTTTCGCTGCGTCGCGATGCTCGGCCGCTGCCAGCGTTTCGATCAGCGTGTCGGGAGTGGCTTCGACGAGGATGCGGGCAAACGCAGTCTGGCCACGGCCGAGCGCGCGCAACGACGCGCCGATGCCGCAGCGGACAGCGAATTTTGCGAGCGTCGCCACGCTGGCGGGGCCGGCGATGCCGATCCGGATCGGGCAGTGGATATGGTCGTCGCGCAGCGACCGGATCCAGCGCTCGATCGGCGCTGCCTCGAAACCGAATTGGGTTATCAGCGACACCTCTAAGCCGCGCGCCCGCGCCAGCGCCAGTTTCGCCCGCAATGCCTTGTCGAGACTGTGGCTATCGATGCTCGGATGACCCTCCGGATAGCCGGCAAAAGCGACGTGCCGGACGCCGTGATCCTCCACCAGACCGGTTGCCAGCAGCTCCAAGCCGTCGCGGAACGGTCCTACCGAACGAGCGGGATCGCCGCCGATAATCAAGACGTCCCTGACCTCTGCTTCGACCGCCGCGCGCTGCAGAAAATCGCGCGCCTGGGTAAAGCTGGCGAGACGCCGGGCCGCGATGTGGGGCATCGGGGTAAAACCGGCGCGCCGCAACTTGACGCAGGCAGCGACGATGTCGTGATGGGTGACGCTCGCCGGGTGATTGACGAGCACCGTCGTGCCCGGCTCGAGCAGCTCGCCCAGCTTCTCGCGCGCCGGGTCGTCATGCGGCGAGATTTCGATCGTAGAGCTGCCGATCAGCTCGGCGGCGCGGCTGCGATGGAGATTGTCCGGGATCCGGTCCGGCCGTCCCATATCCGCTCCGATCATCCTGAATTCCGCTTGCGCGAAATCACGTAGGATTCGTCCCAGAACCACAGCCCGCCATATTGGCGCAGGACCTCCTTGGTCGCTTCGAGATAGGCGCCGCTGCTGATCGCGCCCGACAGGCGCTCGTCCTCGATTTGCGCGACATAGACCGCGGCGTTCCAGGCGGCGAACAAAGTCGAGGTGCCGATCGTCTCGCTGATCTCGCTCGGCAAGGTGTGCATGTCGTAGCGAAACAGCGAGCGCGCATCGGCGTAGGCGCCGAAATTGAGGCTGCGGCCGGCGCTGCCGAGCTCGGCCTTGGTCGCCCGCAACAATGCGTGGCGGTCGGTGGTGAAAGGGTCTTCGCCCGGCCAGATCCGCTGGATGATCTCCAGACCCGGATCGTGGCCATGCGAGTGGATGGCGATCAGGCGTCCGCCGGGCGCGAGGCTGCGCGCCAGCGGGGCGACGATCCGGCGCGCCTTGAATTCGACCGGGGCGCGGGCGCGATAGGGCTGAGAGGCGATCACCAGATCGTATTCGGCGCGGGTGAACCCGCGGCGCGGGCGCACCTGATCGAGCAAGAATTTGTGGTCTTCGCGGTAGATCACCAGCACGACCGGCTTTTCGTAGACCGGATTGCCGGTGCCGGCGCTGATCCGCGCGCGCCAATGCTCGCCGAGGAAACCCTGCAGATCGCCGATCTGAACTTCGAAATCATGCGCGGTATTGCCGGTCAGCTCCAGCTCGTGCCAGACGAGGCTGGTCGCCGCGGTGACCGAGTTCGGCGTCAGCCACGGCGCCTCGGCGTAGTACATATTGGTCATGACCAACACCGTCGCCGGATGCTCGAACAGCCGGTCCGGCATCTTTTCGAGCGCGAGCCGAACGTCTTCGAGACTGATTTCCTTGGCGACGATATAAGACGGCATTGTCGGGAAGCGGTGGTGCAGGGCGCGCATCGTGCGCGTCAGCACGGTGCCGTCGCCGGTGCCGGCATCGAACAGGCGCAACGCGGGCGGACGCGGGTGGATATTGGCCAGCTCCATGCCCACGCGTTGGGCGATTGCCCACTTCTCGCCACAGGTGGTGACAAACAGCAGATATTTCTGGCGATTGTCGTAAAAGCGGAAGCTCCGGGCGGCCCCGACCGTGGGCGGCGGCGCGGCAATTGGCGCCATGACCGGCGCGCCGTTGACCTGAGGTTCGGGCTTGAGCGCGATAAAAGCGTGCACGCGCTCCGCCGTATCGGTGGTGACCCGGCCGCCTAGGCGGAGCCGGGTGACGAGCTTGCCATCATTCACGGCGAGGCGGCCGAAGGTGGATTCCGCCATGCCGGCGCGACGGCAGTATTCGGCGATATGGCGCAAGAGAGCCTCGCTCATCTCACAACCTCGCAATTTCCCACAATCCGAGTGAAGCGGATGCGAAGCGGCCGGTCAACTTTAATCGTGCCCACAAATCAAGTGGGCAATGGAGTGGGCGAGAATTGGCACAATCGCGCGTGCTGAAATCGGCCGCCTAGTGCTACAATCGTCCCCGAAGCAAGGGCTCGGCCCGGTTTGTCGATCCGAGGCCCCGGCTAAAATCAGGGGGGAACCATGAGAACCAGCTCCGACCATATCCTGACCAGCCATGCCGGCAGCCTGCCGCGCCCGGACGCGCTGATCGCGGCCTGGGCGGCAAATGACGAGAGTGCGCTTGCAGATACGCTGCGCAACGCCGTCGCCGAGGTTGTGCGCCACCAGAAGGAACTCGGCATCGACATCCCCGGCGATGGCGAGTTCGGCAAGCCGATGGGCCAGCGCGTCAATTACGGCTCGTGGTGGCGCTATTCATGGCAGCGCCTCGGCGGCATCGAAGCCGGCGAAAATTCGCTCTACGACATGCAGCCCCGCCGCTCCGGCCCTGGCCATATCGTGTTGACCAGCTTTGGCGACCGCCGCGATCGCACCGTGTTCGCCGCGGCCTATAACGATCCCGATTCCGGCATCACCACCGGGCCGCGGCCGCCGGCGCCGATCTGCGTCGGCCCGCTGGCCTATACCGGCCACGATGCGATCAAGGCCGACATCGCCCGCTTTAAAACCGGCTTGGCGGCAGCCGGGGTCGAGGAAGGCTTTATGACCGCGGTCGCGCCGGCCAGTTGCGCGCGGATCGGCAACAAATATTACAAAACCGATGAGGAATTTCTGTTCGCTTGCGCCGATGCGATGCGCGACGAGTACAAGGCGATCGTCGATGCCGGCCTCGTCCTGCAGTTCGACGACCCGTGCATCGCCGAGGGTTGGGACCAGGTCAATCCCGAGCCGACGGTCGCGGACTATCGAAAACTCGCGACGATTTGGGTCGAGGCGCTGAACCACGCCATCAAGGGCCTGCCCGAGGATCGGCTGCGGTTTCATCTGTGCTGGGGCAGCTGGCACGGGCCGCACACCACCGACATCCCGATGCGCGACATCGTCGAGGTCATGCTGAAGGTCAACTGCCAGGCCTATTCGTTCGAGGCCGGCAATGTCCGCCACGAGCATGAATGGAAGGTGTGGCAGGACGTCAAATTGCCCGACGGCAAGATCATCCTGCCGGGGATCGTCAGCCACGCCACCAACGTCGTCGAACATCCCGAGCTGGTCGCCGAACGCATCCTGCGTTTCGCCAACCTCGTCGGGCGGGAGCGGGTCATCGCCTCGACCGATTGCGGGCTCGGCGGCCGCGTCCATCCGCAAATCGCCTGGGCCAAGCTCGAAGCGCTGGCACAAGGCGCGGCATTGGCGAGCCGGCAGCTCTGGAGTCGTGCATGAGGACCAGCTCCGACCACATCCTGACCAGTCATGTCGGGAGCCTGCCGCGTCCGGACGCGCCTAATCGCCGCCAACCACGCGCGCGAGGCCGGCGAGACGACCGATGAGCAGGCAATTCGAGAAACATTGCGAACAGCGGTCCATGACGTTGTGCGTCATCAAAAGGAGCTCGGTATCGACGTCCCGGGCGACGGCGAGTTCGGCAAGTCGATGGGGCATCGCATCAACTATGGCGCGTGGTGGAACTACGCGTTTCTGCGCCTCGGCGGACTCGAACTCGGCGGGCCGAGCCTCGACCATATGACCCCGCGACCCGCCCGCCCCGGCGAGATCGTGCTGAACAACGCCGCTCGTCGGCGCGATCGGGTGCGGTTTGCCGCCGCCTATGCCGACCGCGAGTCCGGCGTGTTCATGGGTCCCCGGCCCACCACTGGGCCGGTCTGCGTTGGTCCTCTCACTTACACCGGCCAGGATGCGCTCAAGACCGACATCGACAATTTCAAAGCGGCGCTGAAGGCAGCGGGGGCTGCGGAAGGTTTCATGACCTCCGTCGCGCCCGGCAGCGCCTACCGGATTCCCAACACCTATTACAACAGCGACGAGGAGTTCCTTTACGCCTGGGCCGAGGCGATGCGCGAGGAATACAAGGCCATCCTCGATGCCGGGCTTATCCTCCAGCTCGACGATCCGGCGACCGCGACCGGCTGGGACATGATCGACCCCGAACCCAATGTCGACGACTACAAGAAATTCACGATGATCCGGATCGAGGCGCTCAATCACGCGCTGCGCGGTTTGCCGCAGGAGCGCATCCGCTATCACCTGTGCTGGGGCAGCTGGCACGGCCCGCACACGACCGACATCCCGATGCGCGACATCGTCGATGTGATGCTGGCGGTCAACGCCCAGGCCTATTCATTCGAAGCCGGCAACGTCCGCCACGAGCACGAGTGGAAGGTGTGGCAGGAGCGTCAAACTTGCCCGACGGCAAGATCATCCTGCCCGGCGTCGTCAGCCACGCCACCAACGTCGTCGAGCACCCGGAGCTGGTCGCCGACCGCATCCTGCGCTTCGCCAATTCAGTCGGCCGCGAGCGGGTTATCGCCTCGACCGATTGCGGGCTCGGCGGCCGCGTCCACCCGCAAATCGCCTGGGCCAAGCTCGAAGCGCTCGCCCAAGGTGCTGCCCTGGCGAGCCACCAGCTCTGGCGCTAACGATCGCGCAGTTCGCGGGCGAGCGCGGCGATCTCGGCGGCGGCGGGACTGGCCGCGGCGGTTTCGTGTACGCCCAGACCCTTGAGCCATCGCGTGAACCAGCGCGATGCGATTGCCTGATGCGGCTGGCCGCGAGCGCCACTCCGAGATTCGCAAGATCGGCGGCGATGCGCTCGGTTGCGGTCGACCGCGGCGGCACCCGGTTCAACACGGCGACCGCGGCTCGCCGCTCGTCGCGCGCCATCGCCAAGGTTGCCTCCGTCGCCCACAGATCGAGCGGCGAGGGTTGGACCGGGATCAGCACCAGCCCGGCGGCGCGCACCGCGATGCGCGCCTCGGTCTCGATATGCGCCGGGCCGTCGACGACGACGAGTCAGCCTCTCGGGCGCGATCGGCGATCCATTGCTCGGCGCGCCAGCCGGGCACCGCCGCGAACTCGAAAGCCGATCGCCGCGTCCCCGAGCCGCTCCCGTCGCAACCCGACCCAGGCGGCGAGGCTTGCCTGCGGGTCGATATCGAGCAGCGCGACGCTGCGCGCCCCGCTTCGCCCAGGCGACCGCCAGCTGCGCGGCCAAGGTCGTCTTGCCGGCCCCACCCTTGCGCTGCGCTATCGTGATCACCCGTCCCGCCATCAACCCCAGGCTTTAGCAGAGGTCGAGGCAGGACGGTATCACCATGGCGGCGACTACTCGGCGATCTGCAGTTTGGTCACGCTCTCGGAGACCCTTCCGCAGAGTTCAGGCGAGGTCGAAGCGATCGAGGTTCATCACCTTGGTCCACGCCGCTACGAAGTCTTTCACAAACTTCTCCTTCGCGTCCGCGCACCCATAGACCTCCGCGAGGGCGCGCAGCTGCGAATGCGAACCAAAGATCAGGTCGACCCGGGTACCAGTCCTCTTGAGCTCGTCCGTCTTCTGGTCGCGCCCCTCGTACACGCCTTCGGAGTTCGCGGACGGCTGCCATAGCGTGCTCATGTCGAGCAGGTTGACGAAGAAGTCGTTCGTCAAGGTCTCCGGCCGCTTGGTGAAGACGCCGTGCGTAGACCTCCCGACATTTGCGCCGAGGACGCGCAGACCGCCGACGAGAACCGTCATCTCGGGCGCCGTCAAAGTCAGCAATTGCGCCCGATCCACCAGCAGCTCTTCGGCGGACAAGCGCTGCTCGCCTCGGAGATAGTTGCGGAACCCGTCGGCGGTCGGTTCGAGCGGCGCGAAGGAGTCGACGTCGGTTTGCCCCTGCGACGCGTCCATGCGCCCCGGCGTGAACGGGACCTTGACGTTGTGCCCGGCAGCCTTTGCGGCTTTCTCGATGGCCGCGCAGCCGCCGAGAACGATCAGGTCGGCGAGCGAAACCTCTTTCCCGCTAGACTGTGAAGCGTTGAAATCCCTTTGGATCGCTTCGAGCGTCGGCAGCACCTCCGCCAGCTGCGCCGGCTGGTTGACCTCCCAGTCCTTTTGCGGTGCCAAGCGAATGCGCGCGCCGTTTGCTCCGCCGCGCTTGTCAGAGCCACGGAACGTCGACGCCGATGCCCAGGCCGTCGAGACCAGCTGGGAAACGGACAGGCGAGACGCGAGGATCTTCGCCTTCAGCGCCGCAATGTCCTGCTTCCCTGATCAGCGGATGATCCACCGCGGGGATCGGATCTTGCCAAATCAGCGGCTCCTTCGGGACGAGCGGGCCGAGATAACGAACGATCGGGCCCATGTCGCGGTGCGTCAGCTTGAACCACGCCCGGGCAAACGCATCGGCGAACTCGTCCGGATGCTCGTAGAAGCGCCTGGAGATCTTTTCGTAAACAGGGTCGACCCGCAGCGAGAGGTCCGTGACCAGCATGGTCGGCGCGTGCCGCTTCGACGGGTCGAAGGCGTCCGGAATCGTTGCGGCGCCGCCTTTCGCCTTAAACTGCCAGGCGCCGGCCGGGCTCTTGGTCAGCTCCCATTCGTTGTTGAACAGGTTCTCGAAGAAGTGATTGCTCCACTTCGTCGGCGTCTGGGACCAGATGACTTCAGGGCCGCCGGTGATCGCGTCAGCCCCTTTGCCCGTGCCAAACCTGCTCTTCCAGCCGAGGCCCTGCTGCTCGATGGGGGCGGCTTCCGGCTCCGGGCCCACCAGTGACGGATCACCGGCGCCGTGGGTCTTGCCGAAGGTGTGACCACCGGCAATCAGCGCCACGGTTTCTTCGTCGTTCATCGCCATGCGGCGGAAAGTTTCACGAATATCCCTTGCCGCGGCGAGCGGATCCGGGTTGCCGTTCGGCCCTTCCGGGTTGACGTAGATCAGACCCATTTGCACGGCGGCGAGAGGGTTCTGCAGATCGCGGTCGCCGCTGTAGCGCTCGTCCGCCAGCCACTTGCCTTCGGGGCCCCAATAGATGCTCTCGTCCGGCTCCCAGACATCCGCACGCCCGCCGCCGAAACCGAACGTCTTGAAACCCATCGACTCGAAGGCGACGTTGCCCGCCAGAATCATCAGGTCGGCCCAGGAGAGTTTCCGGCCGTATTTCTGCTTGATCGGCCACAGCAGCCGGCGCGCCTTGTCGAGGCTCGCATTGTCCGGCCAGCTGTTGACCGGCGCGAAGCGCTGCTGGCCGGCCCCGGCGCCGCCGCGGCCGTCGCCGATGCGGTACGTGCCGGCGAGGTGCCACGCCATCCGAATGAACAGCCCGCCGTAATGGCCAAAGTCGGCCGGCCACCAATCCTGCAAATCCGTCATCAAGGCACGCAGGTCCTCGATCACGGCACTCAGGTCGAGGCTCTTGAACTCCTTGGCATAGTCGAACGCCTCGCCCATTGGATTGGACAAAGGGGAATGCTGGTGGAGAATCTGAAGGTTGAGCCGGTTCGGCCACCAGTCCCGGTTGGACCTGGCCGCAGTCCTGTGCGCGACCGGGCACTTGGCCGCGCTTTCGTCATGAATCCTTGCGTCCATTGTTTCTCTCCGATCGTGTGCTGCTCTGTTCGCGGTCCGTCTGTAAGGATCATCAATCCTTGGAAAAAGACGGTTGGTCTTGCACCGGCAGCGGCGCGCGCGGGCCGGTGGCCAGGCTGTTCTGGTTGTCGCCGACTGGGATGCCGGCCTCGGTCGTCAGCTTGGTTTTCGAGTCCATCACTCCCTCCTCGGATGTCACAGACTGGAAATATTCTTAGGATCGTTCTAATCTAACCCTGGCCGCCGGGATGTCAATGCCCAAGTTCCCGAACCCCTTGGCAGGTCGTGGGGTTGCAGGACTGCCTGCCGCGGGCGAGAGTGAGCCCATGCCTGCGGCGATCCTCCCGGCCAGCCCGTCCGCAATCGCGCATGCCGCCCGGCTGTTACGCGCCGGACAGCTCGTCGCGTTTCCGACCGAAACCGTATATGGGCTCGGTGCCGACGCGACCAATGAGCGCGCGGTCGCCGCGATCTTTGAGGCCAAGGGCCGGCCGCGCTTCAACCCTTTGATCGTCCACGTTTCCGGTCTCGCGGAGGCCGAATCCCTTGCCATACTCGATGCGCGGGCGCGCCGCATTGCCGGACAATTCTGGCCGGGGCCGCTGAGCCTCGTCCTGCCGCGCCGCAGCGACAGCGGACTGTCACTGCTGGCGAGCGCCGGGCTCGACACGGTGGCGATCCGCGCCCCGGCTCATCCGGTGGCGCAAGCCCTGCTGCATGCGCGCCGGGCGGCCGATCGCCGCCCCCTCGGCCAACCGCTCGGGGCGGGTCAGCCCGACCGAGGCGGCCCATGTCGCCGTCGAACTCGGGCAACCGCGGTGGCGCTGATCCTCGACGGTGGCCGCACCGCGATCGGGCTGGAATCGACGGTGCTCGATTTCATCGGGCGAGGCCCCTGCCCTGCTCCGCCCCGGCGGCGTCACCCTAGAAGCGCTGACCGAGTTCCTCGGCCCGATTGCGATGCCCTGCCGCCGGCCCGGCGCGCTCTCCCGGCATGCTGCCGAGCCACTACGCCCCGTCATTGCCCCTGCGCCTCGACGCCACTGACGCCCGTCCCGGCGAGGCCCTCCTCGCCTTCGGCCCCGACGCTCCGCCCGGTTTCGCCGAAGTGGCATGGCTCAGCCGCGCCAACGACCTCGCCGAGGCCGCCACCAATTTGTTCGCGATGCTCCGCCAACTCGACCGCCCCCCGTTCACCGGCATCGCGGTCATCCCGATCCCCGACCGCGGCCTCGGCTGCGCCATCAACGACCGCCTGCGCCGCGCCGCCACCCCGCGGCGCGGCTGATAAATCCGATCGCAATTCGCTCCGACGCCGACGACAGCGTGGTACAGATGAGCCATGGCTGTGCTCGCCATCTTCAAATACGAAGTCAAGCCGGGGCGCCTCGGTGATTTCATGACCAAGCTGCAAGCCGCGGCCGACCCGCGCTTCGACAGCCCGGTCATGCCTCAGTCGGTGCGACTGTTCCGCAGCACCGTGCCTAGCCCCGACACCGGCCCGGTTATCCTGATGATCGAATATGCCGACATGGCGGCGTACGGGGCGCGCACGGCGTTCGAAAACGCGAACCCGGAGTGGAAGGCGCTGTTCGCGTCGCATCCGGATTCGCCCGAGAGTTTACTCTCGATCGAGCTGTTAACCGGCCTTGAGCCATCAGCGTGACCAACGCACTCTCAATTCCGCTGGCAAACCTCCCTTTCTAATCGCCATCCCCGGCGGCGTCGCTCTGCGGAATTGGCGGCTGGGCGGCGCTTCAGGCTAACAGCTTCGCCCTCAGCTGAGACCTCTAACGTCATCGACTGTCTGTTCGGGCTCAGGTCGGTTCTGATAGTCGGGATCGACGTCCACAGCGCGCACGATACCCCGGGTGTCAACCACGAACCGCCCCGGCATTGGCAAGGTCCAACTTCCCTCCCCGTTGTGTGCGGCTAGGTCAATGTGAAAGCTGAGGTAAACCTCTCTGAGGTCATCCGGCAGTTTGAACCGAAGACCGAGCTGTGCGGCGTAAGCGTTGCCAGGATCGGAAAGCAGATCGAAGCTGATCCCGTGCTGATTGATTAAGGAATTGCTGGCCTCTGCCAGCTGCGGCGTAATCGCGACAATTGTCGCATGAAGTTCCTTCAGCGCACCCACAACCTGCTGCAAAGCATACAGCTCTGCCACGCAGTAGGGTCACCAGGTACCGCGAAATACAGTTACGACTAATGGCCCGTTCGCTAGAAGCTCCGAAGAGCTTACCTCCTGCCCGTGGGAGTTTAGCAGGGAAAAAGCGGGGAGAGAATCGCCCACCTTGATAACGCCGTCCATGATCCCTGAAGCCCGCAGGTCGTCTGTGGCGCGATGCATAATCGCACGTTTTTCAGGCGGGACACGTTTGTTGACGCCATCTTGGATGGTGGTCAGTCGTTCGGAAAGCATGGCGATCTCCTTATGAAATTGGCGGGCGCTCCTGGCCTAATGAACGCTCATTCGCTTTCGATCATGGCCCCTGGCTCCGTGTTTCTCTTCTTCTTAGTTCCTGGTTCGTCCCATAACAAGCCCATCGTGATTAACCCGATTATCACGTGGAAAGGGCGTGAGATGGACGACAAAATTGCCACGATCACATGATATGTCCGCGCCTCGGTGGTGGCTGATTGCGGCGGCTGGCATGGCCGGGACAGACAATGGCCGCGTGGCCGCTGCTGGAAGCGGCTATCTGGGGACCCGGTCGGATGGCTGCGGGTCGGCGAGCTCGGTAACCAGAGCGGATCCCTAGCTGCTGATTTGCTGCAGAAGCAGCAACCCGTCTTTATTTTCTCAACGGAGGATCGTGCCTTGCCGCACCTGCTGCGACGTTTGCCTGCCTCGCCGGCTCTCCCTTGCAGGATATCCCTGTAAGACAGCGGTTGTCGGCAGCCCGCCGAGCGGGGGCCGACGCGCTGTCAACGGGGTCCATGACCGACGCAAATTTTTGCTGCTGTTCCGTGTCCGACCTTATCGAATTGAAGTATTTCTCGCAGCGCCGCCTGCCGCGTGCTGGCAGAGACCGAACGCGGCTGTCAGACCACCGGGAACCGGGCGCTTCTCGGCGCCGGGGGCCGAGCGACGCAATAACAGGGAGAACGGGAATGGGGCTTTGCGATATCTTGGTTTGCCTCGATGCCACCGAGGCCGGCGATGGCCGGCTGGAGCTGGCGCTCAATCTGGCGCAGGCCAATAAGGCATATCTGACGGCGGTTTACGCCTTGCCCGAGCCGCGCGGATCGAGCATCCCGCCGGCCGGCCCGGGCCTGCCGCCGACGGTTCTCGGGCCGGTCTCGCCGGACGGCGCCAGGGCCATCGGCGGGCAGCCGAGCATTACAACCCCGGGGCAAACCCCGCCCGATGCCGAACGGGCCGATGCTCTGGAGCAGCGCTTTCGCGCGGAACTGCCGCTGAGCGGGCTCGATGGCGAGTGGCATATGCTAAACCGCGCCGACCTGGCGGAAGTGATCCAACTCGCCAAGGCGGCCGATTTGACGATCCTCGGGCAATATCCGGGCGGCGACTCAGGCGGTGCGACCTGGCTCCATCCGGATGATGTCATGATTGATGCTGGAAGGCCGGTTCTCGTCGTCCCCTATGCCGGCGCCGTCGAGAGTGTCGGCAAGCGGGTGCTGATTGCCTGGAACGGGACGCGTGAGGCCAACCGGGCGCTCCACGATGCGCTGCCGCTGATCGGCGGCGCCGAAGCGGTCACGGCCATGCATGTCGGGGCGCAGCAGGCCGACCTCGATCGTGACCGGCCCGGGCTCGAGCGCATCGTCCGCCATCTGGGGCGGCACGGGATTGCAGCGCAGGCCGAAGAGAGCCTGCACCCCGCGATCTCGATCCGCGACGCCCTGTTGTCGCGCGCCGCCGCTCTCGGCGCCGACATGATCGTGGCGGGGGCCTACCACCACTCGCGATTGCGCGAGACCCTGCTCGGCGGGGTCAGTCGTGACCTGCTCGAACATATGACGATACCGGTGCTGATGTCGCATTGACCGCCTTCGCCGCTTCAGCGCGGCAAGGACCGCCCCAACATCGCGTAGGCCTCTTCGTCGGTGCGGTCGTAGCGCAGCGGGGTGACGGTGATGCGGCCGGCGTTCAGCGCCTCGATGTCGCTTTCGGGACCTTGGTCACGCTCGCCACGGCGAAAGCCTACCCAGTAATAGGTCAGGCCGCGCGGATCGGTCCGCGGCTCGACATCCATGCCTTGGACGGTTCCGGCGCCCTGCCGGGCAAGGGTCAGCGGTCCTACCTCATCGGGCGGCAGGTCGGGAAAGTTGACGCTGAGGCAGGTGCTCGCACTCCAGCCGATTTCCCACAGCCGGCGCACGATCGTCGGGCCGAGCGCGGCCGCCGTGTCCCAGCGGACATGGGCGCGATCGGTCCAAGCCTGGCTCAGTGCGATCGCTGGAATGCCCAGCATCATCCCGGTCATCGCCCCGCCGACTGTGCCGGAGAACACCGTCTCAATGCCGAGATTGGCGCCGCGATTGACCCCGGACAGCAACAGTTGCGGCGCCGACGCCTTCATCAGATGGCTGACGGCCATCACGACGCAATCGCCGGGCGTGCCGGTGACTGCCCAGCGCCGCGGGCCGCGCTGGGCGATGCGGATCGGATGGTGCAGACTGACCGCGTGGGAGACGCCGCTTTGGTCGTGCTCCGGAGCCACGACCCACACTTCGCGGGCGATTTGATGAGCAATCTGCTCAAGGATCTCGAGGCCGGGCGCGTCGATGCCGTCGTCGTTGGTCAGCAGGATGCGATCGAGCACGCTTGCCCTCCGGTCAGCGGTCGGTCCCGCTTAGCATGATGCGATGACGAAATCGAGGCAGCCGGCAAAACGATTTGCCGAAGGCGCGCGAGATGCGCAGCTATTATCTGAAGACAACAGCCGGGGGCGGGCCTCTGATGAGTCACGTACCTTTGTTTCGGACGCGGGTGCGGCCAGCGAGCTTTGATAGCGCACTCGGACAGAAAATCATCGAATTGCATGTGTGGGCGGTGCGCCAGGGACTGGACGGAGCGCCGGCCGACGTGCTGTTGGACGGCCTGTGCCAGCGGCTCGTTGGAGCCGGCGTTCCGCTCTGGCGCGCCTTCGCCGGGATGCGCACCCTGCATCCGCAATGGGGCGGCTACGGATTTACGTGGCGACGCGACCTTAACGCTACGCGGCCCGAGCAATACGAGCGTGGCAGCGAATACGAGCAGAACTGGCTGGACAGCCCGTTCGCCTACCTGATGAGCCAGGGGACGGGGCCGGCGGATGGTGCAGAGCCCTTGTTGTTCCTGCAACGCCGATTGTCGGGACCTCAAGCACAACTTGATTTCGCGGTTCTTAGGGGCCTCTCGGCAGCGGGCGGCACCGATTATTTCGCTCAGGTCATCGCCTTCGGTATGCACGGCGATCCGTCGCGTGGAACGGGGGTCGGTTTCTCCTTCACCACTGACCGGCCCGATGGTTTTCGCGACGACGACATATTGCTGCTGCAAGCCATACTCCCGGCGGCAGCGTTGGCGCTGATGGCCGACGCCGGCCATACCATCGCCTCCGGTCTCCTTGCCGCCTATTTAGGCGCCGACGCCGGAAAGCGTGTCCATGCCGGAGCGGTGGCGCGTGGTTCGGTGGAGAGCATCCGCGCCGTGCTGTGGTACGCCGACATCCGCGGTTTTACCGCCATCGCCGACACCACGCCGGGTCTGGCGGTCATCGAAATGCTCGATGAGACGTTTGAGGCGTTAACCGCTGCGCTGCGCGCTCGTGGCGGCCAGGTGCTCAAATTCATGGGCGATGGGATGCTGGCGATTTTCTCTCTTGTGGACGCCAGGCAGGAGAAAACTTGCGGCCGCGCGCTCGACGCTGCGGTCGAGGCGATGCGGGCGATCGACCGGTTGAATGACGTGCGGAGCGAGGCTGGCAAGCCGGTGGCCGCGGTTGATTTGGCGCTTCATTTGGGGGAGGTCCTTTACGGCAATATCGGTGCAGCCGATCGCCTCGACTTTACGGTGATCGGGCCGGCGGTCAATGAAGCCGCCCGCATCGAGACCTTGTGCGAGCCATTGGGCTATAAAATACTGGTCTCGGCCGAGTTCGCCGACGCCGTGACCGACGATGGCCGTCTGCGGCCTCTCGGTCGGCACCGGCTGCGCGGAGTGCGGGAGGAGAGGGAAGTCTACGCGCTGGATCTCCGTGTCGAAGATTGGCGTGCGTAAGATTAGGGAGTGGCAATGACCCGGCCGCGAAATGCTCCTGCCTATGAAGACGACTTCGTCGCCTGGCTCGAGGACCAGGCGGGGCGGGCGCGGCGCGGCGAGGTCGAAGGCCTCGATCTCGAAAACATCGCCGAGGAACTCGAAGGCATGGCGCGCAGCGACCGCCGCGAAATCAGAACCCGGCTGACCGTGCTGCTTGTCCATTTGCTGAAATACGTGGCCAAACCGAGAAGACGCTCAGCCAGCTGGCTCGCGACAATTGGCGAGCAGCGGACCCAAATCACGACTGTGATCGAGGATAGCCCAAGCTTACGATCGTTCCCCGCGGCGGTCTTGGAACAATGCTATGCCGACGCTCGATCGTGGGCCGCTCTGGAGACCCGGTTGCCCGAAAGCGCCTTTCCCGAGCATTGCCCATTTGAGCTGGCGCTGGTGCTCGGATCAGGCTGGCTCCCATCGTGACCAGGACACTATGATGTACGGGCTGAACGGTCGGGTCGGACTGGTCACGGGTGGCGGCAGCGGGATCGGGCGCGAGATCGCACGACGGCTGGCGCGCGAGGGGATGGCGGTCGCCGTGCTCGATTGCGACGATGCCGCTGCGCGGGCGGTTGCGGCGGAGACCGGCGGAACTCGCGGTCGTAGCCGATGTGACCTCGCCCGAGGCCGTCGAGCGCGCTGTCAACGCCACTCTCGCCCGCTTCGAGCGGGTCGACCTCCTCGTCAACAACGCCGGCATCGCCTGGACCGGGCCGGCGCTGGAGATGCCGCTCGATACCTTGCAGGCAATGCTGCGGATCAATGTCGAGGGAGTCTTCATCGCGAGCCGGGCGGTGCTGCCGCATATGATCGCGCGCCGCTCCGGCTCGGTCGTCAATCTCGCCTCATGGGCGGGTAAGACCGGCGCCGCCTATTTCGCCGGTTACAGCGCGACCAAGTTCGCGGTGATCGGCCTGACTCAGGCATTGGCGCGGGAGATGGCGCCGCACGGCATCCGGGTCAACGCGATCTGTCCAGGGATCGTCGTCAACACCGCGATGCGAACTGCTCTCGAGGCCCAGCAGCGCCACTGGGAGCTGCCACAAACGGCAGAACGGGAAAAGCTGATTCCGATGGGACGTGTCTCGGTGCCCGACGATGTCGCCAGGGTCGCGGCGTTTCTCGCCTCCGACGAAGCAGCCTATGTCACCGGCGAGTCGATCAATCTCTCCGGTGGCCTGTTGATGGATTGAGACCGGAGTAGCGGCGCCCTCCTCCCCACTTCAAATCGATGCTCGGCACGACGGTGAGGGTCGGGACTGAACCGTCTCGATGCGTCTGAGCCCTAGTCTTTGCCACGAGATCGATGGCTTGATCATAGAAGAAGCGACTATTAAAGGATAAGATGGCAGGCAATATCTTCTAGCACGACAAAGTTGTGGACCGTGATCGCGGGGCGGGAGGTACAAGACATGAGCGTGCAGGCCATTGGCGAACCGGTCCGACGCGAGGAGGATCTGCGCTTGTTGCAGGGTCGCGGCCGCTATGTCGACGATGCCGGTCGAGCCGGGGACGCGCGCGGCTACGTGCTGCGCTCGCCATATGCCCATGCCCGCATTCTCGCGATCGATGTCGAGCGGGCGAGGACGGCGCCCGGCGTGCTCGCCGTGCTGACCGGAGAGGATCTGAAGCGCCGCGGTCTCGGCACCCTGATGCCCGGCGTGCGCCGACGACGCCGTGACGGGACCCCGGCTTTCGTTTGCCCACAGCCGCTGCTCGCCCAGGGGAGCGTGCGCTATGTCGGCGATCCGGTGGCGTTCGTCGTCGCCGATACCCTGAACCAGGCGAAGGACGCGGCCGAGTTGATCGAGATCGACTACGAGCCGCTGCATGCCGTGGCAACCGCCGCCGCAGCGCTGGCCCCTGGCGCGCCCGCAGTTTGGGACGAGAACCCGGGCAACGAAGCCTTCTTTCACGAGATCGGCAGCAAAGAGGCGGTCGATGCAGCGTTTGCCCGCGCGAACCGCGTCGTCCGCGACGAAATACGCATCAATCGGGTCACGGCGAACTCGATGGAGCCGCGCGGGTGCATCGGCGAATACGACCGCGCCCAGGACCGCTATACAATCCGCTGCACGATCCAATCGGTGCACGCCACCCGCACCGCGCTCGCCGACCGGATCTTCAAACTGCCGCAACATCAGTTCCGGGTGGTGTGCGACAATATGGGCGGCGGGTTCGGCATGAAGGGCGGCTGCTATCCGGAATACGGGCTGTCGCTGTGGGCGGCCGAGGTCATTGGCCGGCCGGTGCGGTGGATTTCCGAGCGGGGAGAGGGGCTGGCGACCGACGAGCAGGGCCGGGGCAGCGTCGTCGACACCCAGCTCGCGCTAGACAGCAATGGCCGGTTTCTCGCACTGCGGGCGCAGTGGCAGGCGGCGATCGGCGCCTATTATTCGACGGACCGCCCGACCATACCCCTGACGATCGGGCTGGCCTGTCTGGTAAACACTTATGGCATTCCGGCTATTCACGCCCGGGTCGTCGCGGCGCTGACCAATACGATGACGACCGCTCCCTATCGCGGCGGTAGTCGCCCCGAGCCGATCTACGTCACCGAAACCATCATCGACAAGGCGGCGCGCGAGTTGGGGATCGATCCTGTGGAGCTGCGCCGGCGCAATACGATCCCAGCGAGCGCCATCCCGTTCACGACGGTGCTACAGCAAACCTATGATTCAGGCGATTTCGTCAAGAACCTCGATGATTGCCTGGCGCTGGCTGGCTACGACGGCGTCGCCGAACGCCGCGAGGCGGCGAAAAAGCGCGGCAAGCTTCTGGGAATGGGCGTGGCGACCGCGGTTGCCGCCACCGGCGGGCGTGATTACGAGCATGCCGAAATCCGCTTCGACCCGTCGGGCGGAGTCGTGCTGATGACGGGGAGCATGGATCACGGCCAGGGTCACGGGACGACGTTCAAGCAGATCCTGTCGGAGAGGCTCGGCATCGATGCCGACCTCATCCGCTATCGCTACGGCGACAGCGATCTGGTGACGATGGGGATCGGCACGTTCGGCTCGCGCTCGGCCCAGCTCGCCGGGTCCGCGATCGTGGTCGCCGCCGACCGGCTGATCGACAAGGGACGCAAGATTGCCGGCCATATGATGGAGGCCGCCGTCGGCGACGTGGTCTTTGAGAATGGCAGGTTTGCGATTGCCGGCACCGACCGGTCTGTTACCCTCGCCGAAGTAGCCAGACAGTCCTTTGACACGGCCTATCTGCCGAACGACATCGAGGCGGGTTTTACCGAACGGGCTAATTTCGGCCCGGCCGGCTCGGCGACCTTTCCCAGCGGGGCGCATCTGAGCGAGGTCGAGATCGACCCGGAGACCGGCGAGGTCGCGTTGACCCGCTACACCGCGGTCGACGACGTGGGGCGCGTGTTAAACCCGCTGTTGTGCGAGGGGCAAATACATGGCGGCATCGTCCAGGGTATCGGCCAGGCGCTGATGGAGAATATGGTCTACGATCCGGTAACCGGGCAGCTGATCAGCGGCTCGTTCCAGGATTACTGCATGCCGCGCGCCGACGATTTCTGCCGGTTCGAACTTTCCAACAATCCGACCTTGACCGGACGCAACCCGCTTGGCGTCAAAGGGGTAGGCGAGGCCGGCACCCTGGGCGCGATCCCAGCGGTAATGAACGCCGTCAACGATGCGCTGGCCCATGCCGGCACGTCTGCGATCGCGCCGCCGGCAACCTCCGAAAAGCTCTGGCGAGCCCTGCAAGCGGCGCGCGTGGTCCGGGGCTGACCAGCCCCAAAGCGACGCCGAACGGCGCGATGCCCGAGATCGATCCAGCCCTTCGGCCTGGCGGCACGCTGTCGGTAAGCCGATCGCTGCAGGCGCTGGCGGTTGTCGTCGTCGTGCTGATTGTCGCCGCAACCGTTCATCAGCTCTTGACCGGCCGCGCCACGATCCTCGCCGATACCGAGCACCAGATGGCGCGCCTCGATATGGTGTTTGCGGAACAGACCGGCCGCGCCGTCGAGACCGTCGATTTCATACTACGTAACTCGATCGACGCATTTACGTCGCTGCGTGCCAAGCCGCCAATCGATGCCGGCGCTTATGATGATTGGCTGCGGCGGCGCATCGCCGGGGTGCGTCAAGTCAGGGAAGTAGCGATCACCGATAAGAACGGGGACATTCTCTTTTCGTCACGTTCCGGGCCGACATGGGAGTTGTCCGCCGGCCGTGCGCACCTTTGTCGCGGCAGCAAGCAGCCCATCCCGATGCGCGCCTGCATTTCAGCGACCCTCTGCATGGCCCGGAAGGGCAATGGACGGCTCTGATGGTGCGTGCGATCCCGTCCCATGACGGCGTGTTCGAAGGGGCCGCGATCGCCTTTCTCGATCTTAGTTATTTCGAGGATTTCTATCGGGCTGTCGAACTTAACGAGAGCGGCGCGATATTGCTGCATCTGCGTGACGGGACCGTCCTTGCCCGATACCCCCACACCGATGCGGTCATTGGCGAGAGCTATGCCGATTTGCCGCCGTTCAAAGACATCTTGGCGCACGGGCTCTCGGGCACGGTGATCATGGACAGCCCGATCGACGGCAGCCGTCGGGTGTTGGCGATTCGCGCGCTGAAGGCGTTTCCGCTAGCGGTAAACGTCTCGGTTGGGGAGAATCAGGTGCTGGCGGCCTGGCGACGGCAAACTTGGACCTTTTCGCTGGTGGCGGTTGGCGCTTCGGTGGCTGTTTTTTCTCTTCTGCTGCTGCTGGCGCAGCGCTCGCGCCAAATCGAGGCGCTGCTCGGCGAGTACCGCACGGCAAAAGATGCAGCAGAGGACGCGCACAAGCGACTCGTCGAACAAATGGCGGAGCGCGAGCGGGCCGAGGCGGCGCTGCGCCAGGCTCAGCGCATTGAGGCGGTAGGTCAGCTCACCGGAGGCGTGGCGCACGATTTTAACAATCTGCTGACCGTGCTGATCGGCAACATCGATTTGATCCGAAAGGCGCCGGCGCTCGATCCGCAGCTGGTCGACCGGCTGGCGGCGATGCGCGCCGCAGCTGAGCGGGGCGCCATGTTGACCAGTCATCTGCTCGCCTTTGCCCGGCGCCAGCCGCTATCCCCGCGCGCAGTCAACCTAAATGCGCTGATTTCCGGCATGCAGGGCTTGCTGCAAAGCGCGCTGGGCCCTCGGGTCCAGATCGAAACGCGCCTCGCACCGGATCTGTGGCCTGCCATGGTCGATCCGACGCAGTTTGAACTCGTCGTGCTCAACTTGGTGATCAACGCACGCGACGCCATGCCGGAAGGCGGCGTCGTGACCGTGGAAACGGCCAACGTGCATCGCGGGCCACCGCTTCGTCCTGAAGAAGCCGCCGAGGGTGATTACGTCTCGATCACGGTGCGTGATATCGGCAGCGGCATGACGCCGGAGGTGCAGGCCAAGGCGTTCGAGCCGTTTTTCACGACCAAGGGTCCGAGTTCCGGCTCGGGCCTCGGCCTGTCGCAGGTCTTTGGCACCGCCCATCAGTCCGGTGGCGACGTTCGCATCGACAGCGCACCGGGCAAAGGTACGGCGGTCAACGTCTGCCTACCCCGAGCGACGTCTGAGCCCGAGGCTTCGACAGTCCAATTCGACGAGACTGCAGAACAGAGAACGAGCGAGGCGATCGTGCTCATCGTCGATGATGACGATGCCGTTCGCCTCACGACCGCCGAAATCTTGACGGGTCTGGGCTATGCTGTCGTGCAGGCGGCCAGCGGGCACGCAGCCCTCGAAATACTCGATCAGAACGGCATGATCGATCTATTGCTGACCGATGTCGTTATGACCGGCATGAGCGGACCCGATCTCGCCCGGCAAGCGGAGGCGGCGCGCCCGAATTTGCCGATCGTCTTCATCACCGGTTACGCCGACCCTGCCGGCATCGGGGGCGACGGGCGCGCGTACCGGCTAATCAGAAAGCCGTTCCGCCCGCCGGATCTGCGCCGGCAAATCGAGGCGGCCTTGGCCGATGACCCGGACGCCGGCTGGCCCAGCCGGGCGCTAGCGTCAAAACCGGCCGACGCTCGTCAGAACGGTTGTTTCCGCGCCTCCTGGATCGCGTTCCATACTTTGAGCGGGGTAGCGGGCATCGTCAGGTCGCGCACGCCGAGCGGGGCGAGCGCGTCGAAGATGGCGCTGATCACCACCGCCAGTGCCGGGGTGCAGCCGCCTTCACCGCCGGCCTTGATGCCGAACGGGTTGGTCGGCGACAACACCTCGACGATCCGGGTCGCAAAAGACGGCAGATTGTCCGATCGCGGCATGCCGTAATCCATGAACGAGCCTGACAATGGCTGGCCCGAGCCCGCATCGATCGCGCATTCCTCCCACATCGCCTCGCCGACGCCCTGGGCGATGCCGCCGTGGCTCTGTCCGTGCACGATCAGCGGGTTGATGCACCGCCCGACATCGTCGACGACCGAGTAGCGAGTGATCTCGACCAAACCCGTCTCGGGATCGACCTCGACCTCGCATACGGCGCAGCCGTTGGGGAAGACCGGATCGTGCATCTCATTGTCGGTAACGTGGGCGATCTCGCCGTCGGCGCCGAGCCGGGCGCCCTCCCTCGCCAATTCAAGAAAGTCGAAGCTGCGATTGTGGAGGGGGGCCGAAAATCGGCCGTCCGCGAACGTGACCTGATCGGCGCTAGTGCCGAGCAGCTGGGCGGCGACCGCCTTGCCCTTGGCGATCAATTCCGGTGCGGCCTTGGCGAACAAGGTCGCGGAGTGGCGCATCGAGCGGCCGGAGTGCGAGCCGCCGCCGAGGCCGACAACATCGGTGTCGCCCATGATGATGTCGATGTTCTTCGACCGGCACGGAGAGCAGCGCACCGACAACCTGCGCGAAACTTGTCTCGTGCCCCTGCCCGCTCGGGCCCGTCCCGATCACGACCTCGACCCGGCCTTGCGGCGTCACCGTGATCTCGCTGCGCTCGCGGGGCGCGCCGATCGAGGATTCGACATAGTTCGCGAGCCCGAGGCCGAGCAATTTTCCCCGCGCTTCCGCTTCGGCCCGATGCGCCGCGAAGCCGTCCCAATCGGCGACCCGCATCGCCAGATCCATGTTGGCTTCGTAGGTGCCGCTGTCGTAGCGAGCGCCGACGGCATTCGGGTATGGCATCGCCTCCTGCGTGATCAGGTTCATGCGGCGTAACGCCACCCGGTCGATGCCGAGCCTTCGCGCCGCTTCGTCGACCAGCCGCTCGATCGCATAGGTCACCTCCGGCCGGCCCGAGCTGCGATAGGCGTTGGTCGGCATCGTATTAGTAAAGACTGCGCGCGACCGGAGTCGCGCCGCCGGGATGTCGTAAGAGCCGGTGATCAGCGCCGAACCCTTGCTTAGCGGTGACAATGAGGCACAGCGGGCGCCGACATTGCTGATGTTGTCGGCCCGCAGCCCGAGAAAGCGGCCGTCGGCGCGCAACGCTAGCGCCACCCGGGTCAGCAGATCGCGACCTTGAAAGTCGCTGAGGAACACTTCCGACCGGGTCGAGGTGTATTTGACCGGGCGGCCCAGCCTGCGCGACGCCCATACGACCAGCGCCGACTCGACGTAGAGCCGGTTACGCGTGCCGAAATTGCCGCCGACATCGAACGACAATACCCGCACTTGCTCGGGCGGGACCCCGAGCACCGTGGAGAGCTCGGCCTTCTGCCGGACCGCGCCGCCGCTGCCGGCCCACAGGGTGTAGCGGCCGGTCTCGCTGTCCCAATGGCCGAGGGCGGCGCGCGGCTCGATCGGGACGCCGGTCACGCGGCCGATATGGAACTCCATCTCGACGATTTGGTCGGCGGCCGCAAAGGCGCGCTCGGTCGCCGCGGCGTCGCCGAACCAGGTGTCGACGAGAACGTTGTCGGGCGCCTCGTCCCAAACCGCCGGCGCACCTGCGGCGAGCGCATCCGGAATTTGCGCGATCCACGGCAATTCCTCATATTCGACGGTGACCGCCTCGGCGGCGTCCTGAGCCTGCGCCGCGGTTTCGGCCACGACGATCGCCACCGCCTCGCCGACATGGCGCACTTTGTCTGATGGCAGCAGCATTTGCGGACCGATAAAGATCGAGCCGCCGCCGGGGCCGGTCAATTTCATGTCGTACCGGGTCGACGGCACCGGGCTATGCGGGATCGGCGCCAGACCATCCGCGACACAGTCCTCGCCGGTAAACACGCCCAGCACTCCCGGCATCGCCAGCGCCGGCCGCATGTCGATCCGCACGATCCGGGCATGGGGGTGCGGCGAGCGCACGATCGCGGCATAGGCTTGTCCCGGCAGAGTGAAATCGTCGCTGAACCGGCCCTTTCCGGTCAGCAGGCGCTGATCCTCCTTGCGGCGCAGCGGCTGGCCGATGGCGCCGAGGTTCTGCAGAGCCGCAATATCGATCGCGTCATTCATGTGTCAGCCTCCGGTCATGCCTGATGCCGCGTCCTCGCAGTGTAACTCGGCGCCCACCCGACTTACATTCGCGCGTGAGGAGACAGCCATGAGCGCACGAAGCCGACATTCCCGAGCCGGGTCAACCGGCGCGGCATCGGCGACTTCGTCAAAGGCGGCACGCCGATCGTCGGCCTCACCGCCTACACGGCGCCGATCGCCCGTCTCCTCGACCCGCATGTCGATTTCTGCTGGTCGGGGATTCGCTCGGAATGGTGGTCTACGGGTTCGACAGCACGCTGCCGGTTACGGTCGAGATGATGATCGCGCATGGTGGCGCAGTCATGCGCGGATCGGCGCGGGCGTTGGTCGTTGTCGATCTGCCATTCGGCAGCTACCAGGAATCACCGGAGCAGGCTTTCCACAGCGCCGCCCGCGTCATGGCCGAGACCGGCTGCGCCGCGGTCAAGCTCGAAGGCGGTGAGGAGATGGCCGAAACCGTGCGCTTCCTGACCCGGCGCGGCGTTCCGGTCATGGGGCATGTCGGGCTGATGCCGCAATCGGTCAACGTGGCCGGTGGCTTCAAAATCCAGGGCCGCGGCGAGCACCAGGCCGAGCAGGTCGCCGCCGACGCCACCGCAATCGCCGAGGCCGGCGCCTTCTCGGTCGTCATCGAGGGAACAATCGAGAAGGTTGCGCGCGCGATTACCGAGGCGGTGCCGGTGCCGACGATCGGCATCGGCGCCTCGCCCGCCTGCGACGGTCAGATCCTCGTCACCGACGACGTACTCGGCGTCTTTACCGCGTTCACCCCGCGCTTCGTCAAACGCTATGCGGAACTGGCGCCGCTGATCTCCGCCGCCGCCGAAGCCTACGCCGCCGATGTCCGCGCCCGCCGCTTTCCCGGCCCGGAACATTGCTTCGGCACGAGATAAATCTAAAGGGGGCATTAGCCGGGGTGATGTACGAAGATTTGTGTCAAGGCGGTGAGAGGGGGTACTCGGCGGATTGCTGAAGTCCGCAATAAAGAGCACCCCCAATGCCACAATCTGACGTTACCCTCGAGCTTTTGGGCGGCCGCAGCCGTCGGCGCGGCATATGGCGAAACTGCTCGCCATACTGGCGGAGGGCGGTGGCTGCCGGCCGTAGCCGGATGCCGACTTCGCCAGTGGCGCCAACAAAAAGCGGATTCGGCGGCAGTGCGTTTGACAACATCTTCGACGGTCAGGATCGGGCGGCGGGTTGTCGGTCATGCCTCCAGCCCTGTCAGGGGCGGGGCGCGCTGTCACCTGACGGGCGTCGCCGGGCGGTGTGGAGGAGTCGCTGTATCGGGATGGTATACGACTTGGGTTCTTCTTCACGTCGTCCTATAAACTATTGAGTTCAGGCAAAATGTTATAGTCATTGGCGGAGAGGGAGGGATTCGAACCCTCGGTCCCCCGCAAAGGGGACAACGGTTTTCGAGACCGCCCCGTTCGACCGCTCCGGCACCTCTCCCGCGCTGATCGTCGGCGCACTTAAGCGCCGATATACAATCCGGGAAGCTATCGACACTATCCCAGGGTCGGCGCTTCGGCAACCGCATCAAAAATCGGCCGCGGGCATGCGACCCAATCCCAGTCTAGTCTCGCCCCGATGTGCCGCGATGCGCTAGCCTGTTCTGTCTTGTTAACTCCGGGAGGGGCAGATGAGCGCGCTGACGGATTATGCGAACAAGTACCAGAGCGCACGGTTGGAGCGCAGGGATGGCATCTTGCTGGTCACGCTCCACACCGAAGGCCAGTCTTTGCGCTGGGGCTTTCTGCCGCATGGCGAGCTGCCCGAACTGTTTCACGACATCGGCGCCGACCGCGACAACCGGATTGTGATCCTGACCGGGACCGGCGCTGAATTCTCCGGCCCGCGCGCAACCCCGGGAACCTCGTCCTTCCCGTCGCGGCCGTCGATCGAGCGCATCGATCGCATCCATTGGGAGGGCCGGCACCTGCTGATGAACCTGCTCAACATCGAGGTGCCGGTGATCAGCGCGATCAACGGACCGGCCTGGCGCCACTCCGAGATCCCGCTGCTGTGCGACATCGTGCTCGCCGCCGACACCGCACAGTTCCAGGATTTGGCGCATTTCATGTCGGACGTGGTGCCGGGGGACGGCATGCACATCGTCTATCCGCTGCTGCTTGGGCATGAACCGCGGCCGCTATTTCCTGATGACCGGGCAGACGCTGGACGCCGCCGAGGCATTGCGGCTGGGGCTGGTCGCCGAGGTATTGCCGCCCGACAAACTGCTGGCGCGCGCCTGGGAACTGGCCGAGGGGCTGACCAAGAAGCCGACCTTGCTGCTGCGCTACACGCGGCTTCTCTTCACCGAATATCTGCGCCGCCAGATGCACGACCTCCTCGGCTACGGCCTCGCGATGGAAAGCCTTGCGCTGATCGAAAAGCCGGAAGCGCCCAGCGGCGCATGATGATCCGCAGCCAATGAGCGAAGACCGTCTGCGCCGCTGGATGGGGGCGAACCGGCTGAATTGGGATGACCGCACCGCGATACATCTGCGCAACAGCTCGGGCTTCTACGCGATCGACCGGGTCAAGGCCGGCGACGACCTGTTTCACGGATGCGAGGACGCCGAACTTGGCGAGGTTGCGGGTAAGCGCCTTATTCATCTGCAATGCCATTTCGGCCTCGACACGATACGCCTGGCGAGACGCGGAGCCACCGCCACCGGGCTTGATTTCTCGGCTCCCGCGCTCACTGCAGCCCGCGCGCTGGCGGCCGAACTCAACGTCGCCGCGCGCTTTGTCGAGGGGAATGTCTACGACGCACCGTCATTGCTTGAAGGTGGGGCGTACGACATCGCCTTTGTCACCTGGGGCGCGATCATCTGGCTGCCCGACATCCGCCGCTGGGCGCAGATCGTCGCCGGATTGCTCGCGCCGGGTGGATGGCTTTATCTCGCCGAGGGACACCCTTCGACCTTGTCGCTCGAAGAGGTCGACGGCCGGCTGGTGGCCTCCAGGTCCTGGTGCACCCAACCGGCCACACCCTTCGTCTATGACGACCCGGCCACCTACACCGGCGATTCCACCCCGCTCGCGCATCCGCGCAGCTACGAGTGGTGCCATCCGCTGAGCGCCATCATTGGGGCATTGCTGGAAAGCGGGCTTCGTCTCGACTTCTTGCACGAGCACGAGACATTGCCGTGGCGGTACTTTCCGATGATGGTTCCGGCTGGCGAGCGGCTTTACCGCCTGCCTGAAGGCCATCCGACCCTGCCGCTGGCGTTTTCGTTGCGCGCCACGAAGCCCGGTTAATCAGCGCCGGTTGCCGATTCCTTCTGCGGCTTCGGCGAGGCGGCGGTAGCGCGCGCGGCTGCTGGCAAGGTGGCGACGCATAGCCTCGCTCGCTTCGGCCGCATCCCTCCTCTGAATCGCAGCGCAGATCGCGCGGTGTTCACCCTGGATCATTTCGAGATAGGCGCGCTGCCCCTCGGCCCGGTGGGCGGCGACGCGAATACTTTGGCGCGGAATAATGTAATGGCCGAGATATTCGAGAAAATGCGGAAATTGCGGATTGCCGGTGGCGGCCGCGATAGCGCGATGAAAAGCAAAATCCTCGTCAACGGCACTTTCGCCGCGTCCTATTGCAAGGTCGATCGCAGTGAGTGCGGCAGCAATCTCGCGCCGCGCCGACTCAAGCGCCCGTGCCGCTGCGAGCCCGGCGGCCTCGACCTCGACGCTTTGTCGCAATTCCATGATATCGAGCGCCTCGGCGATCGACGGCAACCCGCCCAAGGCCAGCCGAAATGGCCGCCGCCCCGCATCTTCAGAAACGAAGGCGCCCACGCCCTGTCGGGTCGTCACAAGCCCCTCCGCACGCAATGCCGCCACCGCCTCGCGCACGACGGTCCTACTGACCCCCATCGCCGACACCATTTCTTGCTCGGTCGGAAGCCTGGCGCCGGGCGAGAGTTTGCCGCTCAAGATCTCGGCGGCGATGCGCTCGGCGATCTCATGGGTCAATTTTCGCGCTGGGCCGATCGGATGGAGCAGCGAGGGCTTGTCGGGCCGATCGGGCAACGCTATGGTCGCCTAGTTATCATATCACCAGACAACTATCACGATCGCAGATAATGGGACAAGGGGAGGCCGACATGATCGACAGACGCTTGGCGCTGCGCCTCGGGATCGCCGCGCCGCTGCTCGGCCTCTTCGGGGGCCGCATCGCATCGGCAGCCGGAGACAAGATGGTCTTGAAGGCGTCCGACGTGCATCCCGAAGGCTATCCGACCGTCCAAGCGGTCGAGGACATGGGCAAAAAGCTATCGGACGCAACCGGCGGGCGGCTGAGCATCCAGATGTACGCGTCGATGCAGCTCGGCGGTGAGAAGGAGGCGATCGAGCAGGCGCAGGTCGGTGCGATCCAAATCGCCCGCGTCAGCGTCGGCGCCCTCGGGCCGGTTGTCCCCGACCTTAACGTCTTCAATCTACCGTTCCTGTTCCGCAACACCGCGCAAATGGAGAAAGTCATCGACGGCTCGATCGGGCAGGCGCTGCTCGACAAAGTGACCGACAACCCGAACACGCATCTCGTCGGGCTCGCCTGGATGGATGCCGGCGCGCGCAACTTTTACGACACCAAGAAGCCGATCAAGAGCATCGCTGATTTGAAGGGCCTGAAGATCCGGGTGATCGGCAACCCGATGTTCATCGACATGATGACCGCGCTCGGCGGCAACGGCGTCGCGATGGGCTATGACCAGGTGCTCAGCGCCTTGCAGACCGGGGTCGTCGACGGCGCCGAAAACAATCCGCCGAGCTTCTATTTCGACCATCACTACGAGGCCGCTAAATATTACACCCTGACCGAGCATCTGATCGTCCCGGAAATCCTGGTCTTCTCGCGGCTGAGCTGGGACAAACTGTCAAAGGACGATCAGGCGCTGATAACCAAGCTCGCGCGCGAGGCGCAAGCCGACGAGCGGCAGCTATGGAAAAAGAAAGAAGCCGATGCGATGGAGAAGATGAAGGCTGCCGGCATCGAGATCATCGCAATCTCCGACAAGACGCCATTCCAACAGGCGGTCAAGCCTGTTTGGGACAAATACGGCGCCAATTACGCCGCGCTGATCAAGGAGATCCAGGCGGTAAATTAAGGCGGGGTGAGTGACGGCGATGCCAGAGATCGATCGGTCGGCAGCCGCTTTCGTCGTTCCGGCGAAAGAGCGCGTGAAGGAATTGGTCTCGAAACGAAGGCCGGGTGCGGCACGGCCGCCGTGCGTGGTTCGAGACGCGCCTTCGGCGCTCCTCACCATGACGTACGTTATTGATAGCATTGAGAAACCACCTCATCCTGAGGAAGCCGCAACGCGGCTGTCTCGAAGGACGCACCGTCCCGATCCAGCCATCCTTCAATTCCCTCACACGCTCCTGCGCCGGGATCCACGGTGGGGGTGGATACCGGCCCGCGCCGGTATGACGGGCTTGTGGTACGCAATGCAGTGCTAGACCGGGCGCGACAGCGTAGCGACAAGGGGTCTGCGCCGGTCGATGGACGCACTCTACCGCCTGTGCGTGTTTGTCGCCAGCGCCGCGCTGGTATTGATCTCGGCGGTGATTCCCTGGGGTGTTTATACCCGCTATGTCCTGAACCGCGCCGCTTCATGGCCCGAACCGATGGCGATCCTTTTGACCATCGTATTGACCTTCATAGGTGCGGCCTCGTGCTATCGCGTCGAGGCGCATATGCGCATGGCGGTCCTGGTCCGGATGCTGCCGCAGCCGTCGCAGCGAGCCGCGGAACTCGCCGCCGAGGCGCTGACCGGGCTCCTCGCCCTGTTTATGGTGATCTGGGGGATTGGCCTGGTGGAGACTACCTGGCACCAGTCGATCGCCGAATTTCCCGAGCTTTCGGTCGGGGTGACCTATCTGCCGATCCCGATCGGCGGCGCCATCACCTTGCTCTTCGTTGCCGAGCGTCTGCTGATCGGGCCCCCGCCCGCCCGCGCCGCCGCCGAATTGCTGCACTGACATGGAAATGCTGGTGGTTCTCGGCGCCTTGGCGTTGGGTATCGCCATCGGCGTGCCGATCGCTTACGCACTGGGTCTGGCCGCACTCGCCGGCGCGTGGTGGATCGGCATCCCGCTCGAGGCGGTCATGCTGCAAGTTTCGAGCGGCGTCAGCAAATTCGCGATGCTGACGATTCCCGTTCTTTGTGCTCGCCGGAGCGATCATGGCGGAAGGCGGAATGGCGCGCCGCCTGGTCGCCTTCGCCAATGTCCTGGTCGGGCTGGTGCGGGTGCGCGGCGGATTGTCGGCAGTCAACGTCCTGGCCACGACTTTCTTGAGCGGGATCTCGGGCTCGGCGGTGGCCGACACTTCGGCGATCGGCTCGGTCATGATCCCGCAGATGGAAAAGACCGGCTACCCGCGGGTTTTCGCCACCAATGTAACGATCAGCGCCTCGGTCCAGGCGCTTCTCGTTCCGCCCAGTCACAACGCCGTGATCTACTCACTGGCGACCGGGGGCACAATCTCGATCATCAGCCTGTTCATGGCCGGGGTGGTCCCGGGCCTGTTGCTCGGCGCCTCGCTGATCGTGCTGTGCCTGGTGCTGGCCTACCGCAACGGCCACCCACGCGGCGAACGGATCGCCTGGCGGCAGGCGGCCAGGGTTGCGCTCGACGCGTTCTGGGGCCTCGTCACCCTGGCGATCATTCTTGGCGGAATTCTCGGCGGCGTCTTTACCGCGGTCGAGGCGGGCGCCGTCGCCTGCCTATGGGCCTTTTTCGTGACGATGTTCATCTATCGCGATTACCGCTGGCGCGAACTGCCGCTGTTGGTCGAGCGCACGATGCGAACGGTGGCGATGGTGCTGACCCTGATCGCCTTTGCCGCCAGCGTCGGCTATGTGATGGCGCTGATGCAGGTGCCAGCCCGGGTCACCGCCCTACTACTAACGCTGTCGAGTGACAAATACATCATTCTGTTCCTGATCAATATTCTCTTATTGGTGCTCGGCTGCGTGCTCGACATGGCGCCGTCGATCCTGATCGTGACTCCGATCCTCTTACCTGTGGTCATGAAATTCGGCGTTGATCCGGTTCATTTCGGCATGATTCTACTCTTGAATCTCGGTATCGGGCTGTGCCACCCGCCGGTCGGATCAATCCTGTTTGTCGGCTGCGCTGTCGGGCGGGTGACGATCGAGCAGGTCGTGCGCGAGATCTGGCCGTTTTATGCCGTCATGTTCGTGGTGTTGATGCTGGTCACTTACATTCCCGCGATTTCGCTGTGGCTGCCGCGTATGCTGTCGTTGTGAGACAGCAAGGGAGGGGGTTGATGGCGGCGCCGAAAAACATCCTGTTCATCATGTGCGACCAGCTGCGCTTCGATTATTTGGGCTGCTACGGCCACCCACGCCTCGCGACTCCGAATATCGACGCGCTGGCGGCGCGTGGCGTGCGCTTTACCAATGCCTATGTCCAGTCGCCTATCTGCGGCCCATCGCGGATGAGCTTTTACACCGGCCGCTACATGCGCTCGCACGGCTCGAACTGGAACGGCTTTCCCTTGCGTGTCGGCGAGCCGACCTTGGGAGATCATCTGAGCGAGATCGGCGTGCGCAATGTCCTGGTCGGCAAAACGCATATGGCCGCAGACATCGAGGGCATGGCGCGGCTTGGGATCGACCCCCTCTCGGCAAACGGCGTTCACCTCGCGCAATGCGGCTTCGAGCCGTACGAGCGAGACGACGGTTTGCACCCCACGGGCCGTCCCCGGCCGCGGTATGAGGCTTATCTGAGAGCACAAGGCTTTGAGGCTCCCAACCCGTGGGAGGAATGGGCCAATTCTGGCCAGGGCGACGAAGGGGCGATCCTAAACGGCTGGCTGCTAGCCCATGCCGACGAGCCGGCGCGTATCCCCGAAGAGCACTCAGAAACGCCCTATACCACCCGGCGCGCGATGGCGTTTATTGACGAGGCAGTGCGCGACGGCCGGCCGTGGTGCCTGCACCTCTCCTACATCAAGCCCCACTGGCCCTACATCGCGCCGGCGCCCTACCACGCGATGTACCGTGGCGGCGACATTCTGCCTGCGCTGCGCACAGAGGACGAACGCGCCGATCCCCATCCAGTCTACCGCGCCCTGATGGCGATGCGGCCGTCGCGCAACTTTTCTCGCGCTGAGGTGCGCGCGCGGGTGATCCCAACCTATATGGGCCTTATCAAGCAGATCGACGATCAGTTGGGCGTGCTGTTCCGCTTTCTCGACGAACGTGACCTCACCAACGAGACCATGATCGTCTTCACCTCCGACCACGGCGACTATCTCGGCGATCATTGGCTGGGCGAGAAGGATTTCTTTCACGATTGTGCGGTCAAGGTTCCGCTGATCGTTGCCGACCCGCGCCCGCGGGGCAATGCTGCGCGCGGCACGGTGTGCGAGGCATTGGTCGAGGCGATCGACCTGGTCCCGACCTTTCTCGAATATTTTGGGAATGAAGCAAAGCCGCATGTCGTTGAAGGACGATCGCTGATGCCGTTTCTGCGCGGCGAGACGCCGGCCAAATGGCGGCAATGGGCGTTTTCCGAATATGATTACGCGATGCTGGAGGCGCGGCTGACCTTGAATCAGCCGATCGGCGACTGCCGGCTGTTTATGGTATTCGACGGACGCTGGAAATACATCCACGCGATCGGATTTAGGCCGCTGCTCTACGATCTTGCTACCGATCCGCGGGAATTTCACGATCTCGGCGCCGACCCGCGGCACACAAGAGAAAGCGCGCGACTGCGTGAGGCCCTGTTCGATTGGGCCCTGCGCGACCACACGCGGATCACAATGCCGGATCACAAAATCTCTGCCTACGCCGATGGCCAGCAGGTTAAATCCGGGATTCTGATCGGCTACTGGGACGAAATGGAACTAACCGACGCCAGAGCGAAGATTGGACCCGACTAACACGCCAGCGCCGAGGTCGGCACGGGTGTCACTCCTATTCGTGGTTAAGTTCTCAAATATGAATTGCAACGGGGATCGAAACACCGCAATATGTTTGCGGCATCGTTATGTCCCCCCAACGATGCATTCGCGCCTGTCGGCAGGGCAAACCGGCAGACGAGCAGAAGCCCCGGTCTCCCCCGACCGGGGCTTTTCTGTGCTCGCCCGTGACATCATTCTCTGGCGCCAACCATTCGGTGATCTCTACAATGGCTGGCGACATCTTGTCAGACAAGGAATTGACAATGGCGCTCGATCCGGATGCCGAGCGGGTTCTCGAAATGGTGCGTCAGTCCGGCAGGCCGCCCTATGATCAGGTGACGCCTGCCGAGGCACGGGCCCTGTTTCGGGCGGCCCGCGACGTCCTCTGCCCAACACCGGTACCGGTAGCCGAGATCCGCGACCTCGCCGCGCCGGGACTGGATGGCAACATGGTCCCGTTGCGGCTATATCGCGGGGCGGGTACGGCGTCGGAGGAAATATTACCGGTCCTCGTCTATTTTCATGGCGGCGGCTGGGTTGTCGGTGACCTTGATTGCTATGACAGCCTGTGCCGGCACCTCGCCAACGCCGCACGCTGCGCGGTCGTTGCGGTCGATTACCGCGTGGCGCCCGAGTACAAGTTCCCGACCGCTGTCGACGACTGCCTAGCCGCCACCCGATGGGTCGCCGAAACGGGCGCCGCGATAGGCGTCGACAGCAACCGGCTCGCGGTTGGTGGTGACAGCGCGGGAGGCAACCTTGCGGCCGTAGTCAGTCTGTTGGCGCGCGATTGCGGCATGCCGACCTTGCGGGCTCAGCTGCTGCTCTACCCGGCGGTCGATTTTGCAATGAACCGGGCCTCCATAGAGCGGTTTGCCGAAGGCCATCTATTGACCTTGGCGACGATGCGGTGGTTTGCCGGGCATTACTTGCGCGGAACCGAAGACATCGCCGACTGGCGCGCCTCGCCGTTGCGCGCATCCGATCTCTCGCGGGTCGCGCCGGCTTTCGTGTTGACTGCGGGTCACGACCCGCTGTGCGATGAGGGGCAGGCCTACGCCCGACGCTTGCAGGACGATGGGGTCGCGGTCAAGAAGCTGCATATTCCTGATCAGATCCATGGCTTTCTGACGATGGGCAGGATCATTCGCGCCGCCGAGCCGGCGCTCGACGCGATCGCCACCGAATTGCAGGCGGCATTCGCCGAGAGCTGAGGCGGTAGCCGCCACCCGATCGCCTTCGTCCAGTCGCCCTCCGCCAGTCACGGCGCCGGTACCCGGCCTTGCCGCAAATGACCGCTCGCCAATGGCTGCGTTTAATGCTGGTGGGGCTGGGCGCCTCGATCGTTCCACTCGATACCGCCGTCAATATCGGCTTTCCCGACATCACTCAGAGTTTTGGCTTACCGATCCGGATGATCCAGTGGGTCGTGATCTGCTACGTCCTGACCTACGCGAGTTTGATGCTGGCCTTCGGGCGGGTCGGCGACATTTTTGGCCACGCCCGGGTGTTTCGCGCCGGCCTTGCTTGGAGCGTCGCGGCATTCCTGCTCTGCGCTGCCGCGCCGGCCTATGGGTGGCTGCTGTTCTTTCGCTTTCTGCAAGGGATCGGCGCCGGCTTGGTGATCAGCGTAGCACCCGCCCTGGTGACCGGCATGTTTCCCGAGCAGCGGCGAAGCCGCGCGGTCGCCGCGTTCACGATGATCTTCGCGCTGAGTTCTGCGGCAGGTCCGCTGCTCGGCGGAGCGCTGGTCGGCATCTGGGGCTGGCCCGCGGTTTTCTGGTTTCGCGCACCGATTGCTCTAGCCGCGCTGCTGTTTGTCAGAGGATTGCCGCCGCCATCGCGCGCCAGTACGCGCGAGCCGCTCGACCTGATCGGGGCCGGTTTGCTGGCGCTCGCGATCAGCACGCTGCTGCTGCTGATCAACGCCTTGCAGCGGATTGGCGAGGGCGACTACCTAGCGGTTCCGCTCTTGGCGCTCGCCCTTGCCAGTCTTTTCGCATTTCTGCGCCGGGAGGCCCGCTTTTCTACGCCGGTCATCAATCTGGAGTTTTTTCGCAGCCGCGGCTTCGTAATGGTCAATCTCGCCAGCGTGCTGATTTACCTGGTCAGCTTTTCCGTGCTGCTGTTCGCGCCCTATTACCTTGTCCGCTATACGGGGCTGTCGTTGCCGCTGGCCGGGGCCGTGCTGGCGGTTTCTTTTGCGGGCAGCATCGCCGCATCACCGCTGGCTGGTCGGATGATCGAGCGTCTTCCAGCCGAGCGCGTTGCCCTGCTCGGCGCCGTATTGGGCGGCGCCGGGCTATTTCTGATCGGCAACTGGAACGCCACCCCGCTATTGTCCGTGATCCTGGCGGGTCTGGCGCTCCAAGGGTTCGGCGTGGGCCTGTTCCAGGTCGCTTATATGGACGTGGTGATTGCGACGATCCCGCGGCAGCATCGCGGGGTCGCCGGCAGCGTGGCGATGCTGACCCGCACACTCGGCATCGTTTCGGGGGCAACGCTGCTCACGCTCGTCTTCCACGGCATCGAGACCTCGGCGCTTGCCGGCGGGCGCAGCTCAGCCGACGCTTTTCTCGATGCTTTTCGCACGACTTTTCGCCTCGCCGGCCTGTGTTCGGCGTTGACCGGTGTTGCAATGGCGCTGGCGGCCCGAGCCCGTTGAACGCTGCCGCGGATCACTCGTCTTCGAGCGTAAACCCGACCTTCAAGATCACCTGATAATGCGCGACCTTTCCGTCCTCGACGTGGCCGCGAGTTTGCAATACCTCGAACCAGCCGACTTGGCGCAAGGTGCGCGATGCCCGGCCGACGGCGTTCTGGATGGCGTCCTCGATGCTCTTCTCCGAGGAGCCGGCAACTTCAATGATCCGGTACACATGGTCAGGCATCTGCGTCCTCCTTTGGGGTGCGCCCCCGTTGATCCCGAGGTAACGTCCGCGCGTCTACTTCGTCCCGCCGAGTCCGAATTTAAAGCCCTGCAGCCCGACCATCAGCGCGCTATCCTGTCAAGGTGCTTCGACACCTAAAGCGATGGAGGACCGAAATGGCAGTGACGATGTATCACAACCCGCGCTGCAACACCTCACGCAAGACGCTGGCGTTGCTGCGCGAAAAGGGGGTCGAGCCGGTCATCATCGAGTATTTGAAGACGCCGCCTTCGGCGCCTGAGCTGAAGAAGATCCTCAGCCAGCTGAAAATGCCCGCAGCCAAGCTCGTGCGAAAAAAGGAGGCTGCGGCGGCCGGCATCGACCCGAAGGCATTGTCCGAAGACGCGCTGATCGCGGCGATGGTCAAGAACCCGATCATCATCGAACGGCCGATCGTGGTCTCGGGCGCCAAAGCCGCCCTCGGCCGCCCACCCGAGGCGGTGCTCTCGGTGCTGTAGCGCCCCGCTAATCGCGCCGCGTCTTCGCCGTGTATTCGGCTGCGGGAAAGGTGCCGCCCTGGTAGTGCTCGGCGATCGGGTCGGCCGGCTGGCCGGCCTCGGCCGCCAGCACCGCTTGGGCATAAGGCTCGGAATCGTCCTGCGGCTTGTAGCCGAGGCGATAGGCGTTTGAATTGTCGTACCACGAGCGCCGGTTGTTCGAGACGCCGTAGACGATCTCGTAGCGGACCTCCGGGTGTTCGAGCCCGATGCGCACGAGCTGGGTCAGATCGCGCGGGCTGATCCAGATCGACAGCCGCCGCTTGTCGATCGGGCGCGTCCCGAAATTGCCGATCCGCACACACAGAAACCCGATCCCGTGCTTATCGGAATAGAGGCTGGCGATCGCCTCCGAAAAGGCCTTGCTGAGCCCGTAGCGGCTGTCCGGCCGCGGCACGACCCGATGGTCGATTGTTTGCGCGCGCGGGTAAAAGCCGACCGCGTGGTTGCTGGTCGCCATGACGATGCGCTGTACGCCTGCGCGCCGCGCCGCCTCGTATACATTGTACACACCGACGATGTTCGATTGGAGGATCACATCCCAGGTGTTCTCGCCGGAATTGCCGCCGAGATGGATGATGCCGTCGACCCCCTCGACCATGCGCTCGACCGCCGCCATGTCGGAGATCTCGGTCTGATCGACCTCTTCGCCGTCGCGCGCCGGCGCCAGCGCCACCCGATCGGATAGCCGCAACACCGGATAAACTCCGCGCAACGTCTCGCGCAGCGACCGGCCAATCCCGCCGCCGGCCCCGGTGATCAATACCCGATGCATGGTCCCTCCCTCCCGGCGCTACAGCGCCTGGCACGACTTCGCGCCAAACTCGGCGCTACACCACACCCCTATTCGTGCAGGTGTGCGCGACCGTTGACAAGCCACCGATTGCTCCCGATCTGAGAACGGTCCGAGGCTGACGCGGGGGCGGGCTGGGCCGTTGCGGATCATCGCCGCGAGTACGTTGCGAGAGTTTTGGAACCGTCCCGGCCGATCCGATGCAGAACAGCCGTTGAGGACCTGGGTGAGCGTGGTCCGAGCAGCGGATTGGTCGCGGCCAACGGACGTCAAAGCGATGTTCCGCAGTGCTGACATCCTTGCCAACGATCGTGTCGTTTTCAATATCGGCGGCAACAAGTACCGGCTCATCGTTGCGGTGCACTATCGCGGCAGGCGCGTTTTCGTCCGCTTTATCGGGACCCACGCGGAGTATGACAAAGTCGATGCCGCGATTGTCTAGGATCATACGCAATGGATATCCACCCAATCAGGACAGATGCCGATTACCGCTTTGCCTTAGAGGAGGCTGAGCGCCTGTGGGCCGCCGAACCCGGCACGCCTGACGGCGACCGCGTCGAGGTGCTAGCAACCCTGATAGAAGCGTATGAAGCACGGCAGTACCCGATCCTCGCGCCGGACCCGATCGCCGCAGTTATGTTCATGATGGAACAAAAGGGACTGACGCGCCGCGACCTCGAACCGGCGATCGGCAGCCGCGGTCGCGTCTCCGAGATCCTCAACCGCAGACGGCCGCTGACCCTGCCGATGGTGCGCGCGCTCAGCGCTTTGCTGCACATCCCCACCGATGTGCTCGTCCAACCATACGAGATACGATCGGCAGCATGACGTGATATCCCCTGAATGAAGAAACGCTTTGGCGCCGGCGCAGAAATGCGTCGTTGAAGCGACCCCAAAATTCCTCCAGTGCTTCCTCGAACCGATCGAATCCTTCCTGACGCATCAAGGCCGCAAAACCGATGCTGCGCTCCGTACCAATAATTGCCGACCAGTAATATTGGATCATTCCCGCGGCGTCGCGCTGTTCCAGCCGCATAATGGTGTTTCGCACGCCCTGCTTAAGCTTTTCAGACGCTTGAGGTGACTGCAGATTTGGGTTGAAAATGCGGCTGTGTAAAAAAATCCATAATTTGCTGCTGTTTTGGCCCAAGCACGGTTGATCTCGGCTCGTTAGGGTAATCCCCAATCCACCGCGCCGCTAACGCACTGTCCGCACTCGCGGCACCTCAGGCGGGATGATCAGGTTACAGCCAGTGGCGGCTTTGACCTCGTCGACGGTGACACCGGGGGCGATCTCCTTTAGCGCCATTCCCTGCTTGGTCACTTCGAACAATCCGAAATTGGTGACGACGAGGTTGACGACGCCGCGCGCGGTCGCCGGGATCGCGCAGCGTTCGACGAGCCGCGGACTGCCGTTACGTGTCTGGTGCTCCATCGCGACGAACACATGCTTGGCGCAAGCCGCGAGATCCATCGCCCCGCCGATGCCGCCGCCCTGCTGTCCGGCCATCTTCCAATTGGCGAAATCGCCGTTTTCGGCGACCTCATAGGCGCCGAGCACGGTCACATCGATCCGCCCGGCGCGGATCATCGCGAATGAATTGGCGTGATGGACGATCGCCGCTCCCGGCTGCAGCGTCACGTGCTGACCGCCCGCATTGACCAAGTGCAGATCCTCCTCCCCGGCCGGCGCCAGCGGGCCGTAGCCGATCACGCCGTTCTCGGAATGAAAGATTATCTCCTTGTCGCCGAAATCGAAATTCGAGCACAAGGTCGGGATGCCGATGCCGAGATTGACGATCCAGCCGTCGCCGAATTCCATCGCCAGCCGATCGCACATCTGCTGGCGGCTCAGTCCCTTCGCCCGTTCGCTCATCGTGCGGTACTCCCCCCAGGACCAGGCGGCAGTTGCGGCCACCATCCCTCTGGCGGCGGTGGGATCTTGACGATGCGATGCACGAAAATCCCCGGCGTGTGCACGTCGTCGGGATCGATCGCGCCCACCGGTAGGATGTCTTCCTCGACTTCGACGACCGTGACCCGCGCCGCCATCGCCATGATCGGGTTGAAATTGCGCTGAGAGCGGCGAAACCGCAGATTGCCAGCGGCATCGGCCTGATAGGCGCGGATCATCGCGTAGTCGAGCGGCAGAGCGTGCTCCAGCAGATATTCGCGGCCGTTGAACATTCGCGTCTCACGCCCCTCGGCGAGTTCCGTGCCGACCGCAGCCGGCGTGTAAAACGCCGGGATGCCGGCGCCGGCCGCGCGCATGCGCTCGGCCAATGTCCCTTGCGGCGTCAGCTCGGCCTCGATCAAGCCTTTCTCGACATATTCCGTCAGGATCAGCCGCTGCGAGGCGCGGGTCGGCGCGGTAAAGGCGCAGACCACCTTTTTGACCTGGCCGTTCTGGATCATCTGGCCCATATCGGGGGCCTCGGGCGGCAGGGTGGCGCCGCCGCGCGTCGAATTCGACACGCAGGTCAGCCCATTGGCGCCCTGCGCCGCTACCGCCCCGTAGAGGTTGATCGGCACGCCGACCACCGCGAACCCGCCAAAGCCGATCGTCGCCCCGTCAGGGATGTCCCTAACCGCCTCGGCAAAGCTCGGAAATATCTTGGTCCTGGCGCTCATTCCCCCAGCCTCGGTTTTTTCCGCGGCCATCATGCGGCAGGCGCAACGGGTCGGCAACACCGGCAAACCGGATAGCGTCGGATGCCGTATCACCAAGGCGGCTGGTCAGACCCAGGCCAATCAATTCAGTCTGGCTTAACGCAGGGAAAACCGCGAGACTGGCTGTGAACGTCCTCGCCAGAAGGGATGATGGAGAAATCAGCTTAAGCGCATTTGGAGACGTCATGACAACCGACAGCCCCGCCCCCACCCTCGTCCGCGCCAAAGCGTCCCTGACCCGGGTCATCGTCGCCGCCTCGCTCGGCAATGCGCTCGAATGGTTCGATTTTCTGCTTTACGGCTATTTCGCGGTGACGATCGCGAAGGTGTTCTTCCCGACCGGCAACGAAACCGCATCGCTGCTGCTGAGTTTTGGCACGTTCAGCGTATCGTTTCTGGTGCGCCCCTTTGGCGCGATCCTGATCGGCTCTTATACCGATCGCGCCGGCCGCAAAGCCGGGCTTACCCTATCGATCCTGTTGATGGTCGTCGGTACAACGATGACGGCGTTGACGCCGGGCTATGCGACGATCGGGCTCGCGGCGCCGATCCTGATGCTGGTCGCGCGCCTGCTGCAGGGGTTTTCGGTCGGCGGCGAGTTTGGTAGTGCGGTTACCTTTCTCTCCGAACAGACTAAATCGCGCAAAGGCTTTGTCGCGAGCTGGCAATGGGCCAGCACCGGGATTACGAACTTTCTCGCGTCGGGTTTCGGGCTCATCCTGGCAAGCACGTTGTCGCCGGCACAGCTCAACGGGTGGGGCTGGCGCATCCCATTCCTGTTCGGCCTCCTGGTCGGCCCCGCCGGTCTCTACATTCGCCGCCGGCTCGACGAGACACCCGAATATGTCGAGATCAAGCCGACCCGCACGCCGGTGCGCGACATGCTGCGGCACAACCCGGTCGAGTTCATACTGGCGATGGGCGCCTCGGCGATCTCGAACAGTTCGGCCTATATCATCCTCTACATTCCGACCTATGCAGTCAAAGAACTACACTTGCCGCAGGCAACCGGATTTACCGCGACATTGGTCGGCGCTGTCATTCTCGGCATTTTTTCGCCCTTTGCCGGGCACCTCTCCGACAAGTTCGGGCGCGGCGGGCTGCTGCAGGGTACCGCCTGGCTGTTTATGCTCTCGACCTATCCGGTGTTCTTTCTGATGGTGGCTTTTCCGTCGCTGGCGACCGCTATCTTTGCCGCCGGTTGGCTCAGCCTCGTCAAGGCCGGTTACAGCGGGGTATTGCCGTCCCAGCTGGCCGAGCTGTATCCGACATCCGTCCGCGGGATCGGCGTGTCATTGAGCTTCGCCGTCGCGGTAACGATGTTTGGCGGATTTACGCCGTTTGCTGCGACCTCGCTGATCGCGATAACCGGCAACAGGCTGTCGCCGAGCTTTTGGATCATGTTCACCGCGGCGCTCAGCATTATTGCGCTCGTCTTTGTGCAGCGCCGCCGCTACCCGCGCGAATATTCGATCAGCCGAGAGGTCGCCAGCGTCCAGCAAAGCGCCAATTAGCCGACGGCGTCAGCGCAGATCTTGCCCTGCCGCGTCGCCGGCGAGGAAGATATTCGGCTTCAAGAAGAACGACAGCACCAGCGCGCCATTGGGCGAACGCGCCATATGCCGGTTGCCTTTGGGTCGCCAGACATAGTCACCGGCGCGCACCTCGCCCTCCTCATCCACAAGGCTGCCCTCGAGCACAAAGGTCTGCTCGATCTCGACATGCTCATGGAGCGCCAGTTCGGCGCCTGGCAGCCAGCGGAACAGCGCGGTTAAGAGGCCGGTTTCGGGCTCCTCCATCAGCACCTTCATGTCGATGCCGGGGCACGGTGTGGGCTTCCACGGCAGGCCCTCGACCTCGACATAGCGCGAGGCCAGCGGCCCCAGTTTGTCTACATTTTTTAGGAAGGGTGTGGTGGCGGTCATCGTCGCTCCCTGGGTCCGGATAAGAGTTGATCATAGCACAAGGCCCGGCGGGCATCGCAGACAGAACGATTTCGGCAGGTCGGCGCGTTTCCGTAATAATGTTTCAGGGGCGCCTCGGAACATTAACGATACTTTGACGTTTTATCGATTCAGACGCCCTGCCGGAACTCGCCCAATATAGCAGACGAGGACTTAAAGTAGCAGGCAAGGGACGAGATGCCGCGAACACAACAGTCGATGAGCCGCGGAATCACCAAGCTGCTGATCGCCGCGGCGGCGGCTCTGGCGATCGGGTCGGCCCACCTGGCCGAGGCAAAGCCCGGCGAAGGGGGCGGGGCCGGCCACGGCGCTGGTGGCTGGCACGGGGCCGGTGGCTGGCATGGGGCGGGCGGCTGGCACGGAGCGGGCGGCTGGCATGGAGCCGGTGGCTGGCACGGAGCCGGTGGCTGGCATGGAGCCGGTGGCTGGCATGGAGCCGGTGGCTGGCACGGAGCCGGTGGCTGGCGCCGGGCCGGAGGCTGGCACGGCAGCAGCTGGCACGGGTCCGTCGCTTCGGCTGGAGTCTGGCACGGTGGATGGGATCGATCGGGCTTCGTTGCCGGGAGCAGGGCGGATTGGTTTCACGCTTGGGGCTGGGGCGGTTGGGGTTGGGGCGCCGGCTTTTGGCCGTGGCCCAGTCTGCTGGTCGGTGCGTCGTTTGGCGTAATTATTGCCCCGCCGCTGATCATCGCACCGCCGCTGATTTACGCGGCGCCACCGCCGATCGTCCTTGGACTGCCGGCAATAGCTCCGGCGCGGATCGTATCGGCCGCACCACCGGTGGTGGCTGCCGCTCCAGCGCCCGCGGTCCCGCCACCGCCATCGACTGGAGCGCTGATAGGTGCGGCGGAGCCGCCTCCGATCGTGGTCCTGCCGCCGCCTATCGTCATCGCGGCAGTCGTACCACCACCGGTAATCTTTGCGCTGCCAGCCCTCGCTATCGTGATTGCCCCTCCGGTCCTGGCATTCGCAGCGATCGAACCCTTCCGGCGGGAGCCTGGCTTCATCGGTGGCGGCTGGCACGAAGTCGGCTGGCACGGCGGCGGCTGGCACGGAGTTGGCTGGCGCGGCGGTGGTTGGCATCAGGAGGGAGGCTGGCGCGGGCGAGCAGCTTGGCGTGGCGGCGGCTGGAACGGGGCCGGCGGCTGGCATGGCGGCGCATACCCAGCTTGGCGCGGTGCTAGCTTTGGTGGTTGGCGCGAGGCGCGGCAGGGCCGCGGTTTTGGCGGCTGGCACGGTCGCGGCCGCTAACCAATCGAGAGGTCGATATGTTCTCGCCATCAGTATCGTACGGCGTCGTCTTGGCGATTTTACTGGCACCGGCCATTGGCTTTGCCCAGGCGGGGTCGACGGCGGCCGCGATCCCGCCCGCCCCGGCGGCCACGCCTCCGACGGCTCCGCCTCCAGCCGGGGCCGTCGCTCCAGCCGCTGCGCCATCGGCGCCACCGGAAATGTCCGCCGCGACCAAAGCCGCTGTCGACCAGCGGATCCACACGCTGCAATCGCAGCTCGGCATTACCGAGGCGCAGATGCCGCTGTGGTCCGCCTTCGCCCAGACGATGCGCGACAACGCGGCAAGCACGGATGCGCTCTTTGCCCGGCGCGCCGGCGACGTGTCAGAGATGAACGCGGTCGACAACATGCATTCCTACGCGCAGATCGCGCGCGCTTATGCCGACAACACCGAGCACCTCGCGACCGCCTTCGACAGCCTTTACGCGAGCCTGTCGGACGTCCAGAAACGGGCCGCCGACACGTTGTTTCGTCAGCCGGCGATCGCCGCCTCTAAGCGGCAGCCCCGTCGCTGACGCACGGACCAGCCTGGCAATCGCGTGTGGTCTCGGCGATGATGCAGCGGGATTTCTGGAGGAAACGATGGCAAAGGGCATCCTGATCGCGGCAATGGATTTCTCGGCGGCGCCAGAGGACGAGTTTCACGACTGGTACGATCTCGAGCACGTGCCGGAGCGGCTGCGGGTGCCGGGATTTCTGAACGCCGACCGCTGGATCGGCATCGAGAATCCGAAGGTCTCGATCGCGACCTACGACCTCGACATTGTCGGCGTCCTGCACAGCCCCGCCTATCTCGCGGTCGGCGGCGAGAACGGATCGCCCTGGACCAAACGCACGGCCAAGTTCCGCAAGAGCATCCTGCGCTACGAGGGCGAGCAATTGATTCCCGGCGACCGCACAGCGCCGCCTAACACCGCGGCGTTGATGATGATCGGGATGAACGTCGCCCCCGAGCACGAGCACGAATTCAACGAATGGTACAATACCGAGCACGTCCCGGCCTTGGGCTCGGTCCCGGGCGTGATGTGCGCCCGGCGCTATCGCGGCACCGGTGGGACCCAGCGTTATGTCGCGCTCTATCACCTGGAGGCGCCCGATGTGGTGCGCTCGGATGCATGGCGAAAAGCCGCCGACACCCCCTGGACACAGAAGCTGCGCCCGCATTTCCGCGACCACTTGCGCTTCGACTGCCGCCGCTACGTGCGCGCGGCGTAGCGCTCCTTTCTTTCATCGGAGTGCCCGCCAGCAACCCTGGCGTGTGGGCGCCGTTTTCTCATCCAAGGCAGACTCTACCCGCAGTTAACGTGTGGACTGGTCAGGGTGCGTCAAGCTGGAGATGATTTGGGCGTTGTGTTTGCATGAGGTTTTATCCCAAGAGCTTTTCGCTAACCGAGCGCGGGACGCGATGACCTTCAAGCTCCGCCTCGCCGCTCTTGACACCACGATACGGCCTCGGGCCCATCTCTGAACGGTGCCCCGTTTCGGGCGACACCCCGGCTTGCTCGCGGCGCAGCTCTTCCAAGCGCGCACGGATTATGGCAAAATCGTCAGCTGCGTAGGGTTGGGTCATGTTTTCCTCCAGCTACCTTGCGGGGCGATCGGAGCCCTGACCGCCGCGGACAGCGAAAAGGGCGCGGCCCCGTTCGGCCACGCGCTCGTCTTATGACGGAGGTTATCTCCTCCGCGCGGTCCCGCTTCGTTCGAGCTCCTGCTGGACATCCTGGCTCGACTTGCTCAGCCGGACCGTTTGCCCTTCCACCGAAGCGACCCAATCGAGCGGAACGAAATGATCCCTGCCGTCCGCCATGCCTTTCGGAGCGAACTTGATGCGCGAAGATCCGTCGACCCGTTCGACCGAGCCAAGTTGCTGCCCGTCAGAACCGACAATTTGCATGTGGTCCTTGATCTGCGAAGCCTAAATCATCGTAGTTCCTCCTAAGATTAGGACAATCGAGAGCTTGGATATCGCTTTATAGGCGAAGAGTAAGTTCCAAGCTCTCTAACATGTCGATACCCTGCTGGAACTTTACAGGGCAGAGGAACGCTGAGCGTCGTTTGTGACGACAGTTTGGCCATTATGGTTCAATTCGGTGAAATCGGCGCGGCGGACAAAATTGCTGCAAACTCTTCATATATCCCCTTTGATTAATCGAGTTAGCGCCGGTTCCACTCTAAATCCTTCACATCAGGAACACGCCTTTGCCAGTGGTCTGCGTATCGAACAGGCGATAGGCCTCCTCGGCCTGGTCGAGCTTCCACTGATGGGTAAACAGGCGGTCGACATCGACTTTGCGCTCGACGCATGAACTTGCGCGCACTCGGCCTGGCCGCTGCCACGAAAAGGTCCATGACGCGACGATCGTCAGCTGCTTGCGCAGCATGTCGGGACTGACGTCGATCGTCACATTGTTGCGCTCGCCGACAAAGCACACCGTCCCCCATACCTTAGCGCTGCGCACCGCGGCGATCCGGCCCTCGGGCTGGCTCGACGTGTCGAGCGTGTAATCGGCGCCGCCATGGGTCAGAGTCCTTGATCGCGCCGATCGGGTCGTTCGAGCGCGGGTTGACGGTCTCCCAGGCGCCGAATTCCTTGGCGCGCTCCAGCCGCTCGGGGCTGACATCGAGGGCGATGACCCGCGCGCCCATTGCGGCGGCGAGCTGGGTCGCCGACAGCCCGACCGGCCCTTGGCCGAACAACGCGATCGTGTCGTTGCCGGAAAGCTTCAACCGGCGCAAAGCGCCATAGGCGGTGCCGGTGCCGCATGAGATCGCCGCCCCGGCCGTGAACGACAGTTCGTCATGCAATGGCACCAGGGTGAAAGCCGGCACCTTCAGATATCGCGCGTGCCCGCCATGCGCGTTGTTGCCGTAAACCAGGACTGGCTCCTCCTGGCACAACTGCGACCAGCCCGAACGGCAATGGTTCGCAAACGGTGCAGCCCTTGTAATGGTGCACCATTACCCGCTGGCCCACCTTCGCCTTGCTTGTCGCTGACGCCGGAGCCGATCGCGGCGACGATCGCCGCAGGGCTCGTGCCCGCCGATGACTGGGTCCGGGTTGACCGGCAATCCGCCGATCGAAGCGCCGCCCGATTTCGGTCGGCGGTATTGGTGCAGATCGCTGCCGCACATGCCGGATGCCTTCATTTCGACGACCACCTCGTCCGGCCCCGGCGTCGGGTCCGGGAATTCCATCATCTCGATTTCCCGCTCGCCTGTGAAGACCACGCCGCGCATCGTTGCCTCCGCTTACTTGCTGCCAAGCTCGATACCGAGCCTACGCCCTTTCGCCGTCGTCTGGTATCGTGGGTTAGGCACGGTCCTGAGATCCGCTTCGGACGCGAGATATGCCGAATATCCCAACGGCAGCTGGAGGAAGCATGACCAGCGACGATGATCTCGCCTATGCCTCGGCGGTTGCGCTGATCGAGCGCTATCGCGCTGGCGCCTTATCGCCGGTAGAGACGACCCGGGTGCTGCTCGATCGTCTCGATAGGTTGCAACCCAGCCTCAACGCCTTCTGCGTCGTCGACCGCGCCGGCGCGTTGTCGGCAGCGCGCCAATCCGAGCAACGCTGGCAGCGCGGCGAGCCCGTGGGGCCGCTCGACGGCGTGCCGGTGACGGTCAAGGATCTAATGTTGATGCGCGGGTTTCCGACCTTGCGCGGCTCGCATCTCGTTGATCGCGATCAGGACTGGTCTGAGGACGCGCCGGCGGTGGCCCGGCTGCGCGAGGCCGGCGCGGTCATCCTCGGCAAGACGACAACCCCCGAATTCGGCTGGAAGGCATTGGGCGACAGCCCGCTGACCGGCGTCACTCGCAACCCGTGGGATTTGTCGCGCACCTCCGGCGGCAGCAGCGCCGGGGCTGCCGCAGCGGCCGCGGCCGGGATCGCGCCGTTGCATCTCGGCAGCGACGGCGCCGGATCGATCCGCACCCCGTCGGCGTTTTGCGGGATCTTCGGGCTCAAACCGAGCTTTGGCCGGGTACCGGCCTATCCGCTCTCCTCGCTCGGCCTGCTGGCGCATTTGGGGCCGATGACGCGAACTGTCGCCGATGCGGCATTGCTGCTCGGCGTGCTCAGTCGCCCCGACCACCGAGATACCTACGCGCTGCCGTCCGACGACCGCAATTGGCGCGATGGGCTCGACGGCGGCGTAAGGGGTTGGCGTATCGCCTTCAGCCCAAACCTCGGCTACGCGCGGGTCGATGGCGAGATCGCCGCCGCGGTCGCCGCCGCGGCGCGCCAGTTCGAAGCGCTTGGCGCTGTCGTCGAGCAGGTCGACAAAATCTTCGAGTCTCCGCGCGATGCGTTGTTCACCTTGTGGGCGGCCGGACTGGCCATCCTGATGCGAACGTTCCCGGACGAGCGCAAGAGATCGTCCGATCCGGGACTCCTGACCACAGCGGCGGCAGGCGAGACATTGAGCGCCGTCGACTGGCTCGGCGCCGACCTCGCCCGCAACGCCCTCGGCCGGACGATGGGCGCCTTTCACCAGCGCTATGATCTGCTGCTGACCCCGACGATGCCGATCCCGGCATTGCCGGCCGGACAGGATTTGAACGATCCGGCGGGCGAGCGTCACTGGATCGATTGGTCGCCGTTCAGCTACCCGTTCAACATGACGCGCCAGCCGGCGGCGAGCATACCGTGCGGGCTGACCGCGGCCGGATTGCCGATCGGCTTGCAGATCGTTGGCCCGTCCTATGCCGATGCGCGGGTCTTGCGCGCCGCCCGCGCGTTTGAGGCGACGCAACCCGAACGCCGCCCGCCGCTCCTCCCGCTGTCTTGAAGAGCTTGCGCCCGCGAACACGCTCGTAGGCAGGGGATTAGCCCAACCGGGCTGGCGCCACAGCATCATGCTAGACTGCGCCGATGCCGAGCGACGTCATCGATCTGCGGGATTTCTACCTGACCGGCTTAGGGCAAGTCGCGCGCCGCATGATCCGCCGCGCGATCCGCCGCATTTGGCCCGATTTGCGGGGCATGCGGCTGCTCGGCGTCGGCTATGCGACGCCGTTTCTGTCCGCGGTTTCGGCCGAGACCGAACGCACCGTGGCGTTGATGCCGGCCTCGCAGGGCGTGCTCGGCTGGTCGCTCGACGGCCGCAACCTTGTCGCGCTGGCCGATGAGGGCGAATTGCCCTTCGCCGATTATTCGATCGACCGGGTGCTGCTGGTGCATGCTCTTGAATTGAGCGAGCCCACCGGACCGATGATGAAGGAGATCTGGCGGGTGCTGGCGGGCGGGGGCCGGCTGTTGATCGTCGCCCCCAATCGGCGCGGCATCTGGGCGCGGCTCGACCGCACGCCCTTCGGTTCCGGGCGCCCCTACACGATGTCGCAATTGTCGCATCTGCTGCGCGAAGAGATGTTCACCCCGGTCGAGACCGACACCGCGTTGTTCATCCCACCGGCCGGCAGGCGAATGATCCTGCGCTCGGCCCCGGCCTGGGAGCGGATTGGCAAGCGCTGGTTCCCGCGCTTCGCCGGGGTCGTGCTGATCGAGGCGACCAAGCAGATTTACGCCAAGCCGGCGGCCGCGCGCGCTCCCCGCCGGCTCGTCTACGCCCCGGCGACCCCCCGGCTGTCGCACCGCGAAGGACTGTAGACAGCGCCCTACTCGGACCGCCCCCCGGACAGGACAAAGACCCCCTGCTCGGCCAGCAGATTGGCGAGGCTGCCGTGTGGATGGAGCGCATAGGGCCGCCCGTGCCGGTCTAAGGTGACGCTGCGCTCGACGGTGACGCCGAGCTCGTCGCACAGCGCTGCAAAGTCGCGGATCGTGCAGAGGTGGATGTTCGGGGTTTCGTACCAGGGATGCGCGAGCAGATGCGACATCGGCATCCGGCCGCGCAGCATCAGGTGCAGGCGAATCCGCCAGAACCCGAAATTCGGGAACGAGACGATCGCGCGCCGGCCGATGCGAACTAGAGCCTCGAGCACCCGGCGCGGCTCCCGCGTTGCCTGCAGGGTCTGGCTCAGCACGACGACGTCGAAGGCATCGGTCGGATAGGCGTCGAGATCGCGGTCGGCGTCGCCCTGAATGACCGACAGCCCGTGGCCGACGCAGGAATTGACGCCGGACTGGCTGAGCTCGATGCCGCGCCCGTCGACCCTCTTGTGCCGTGCCAGATAGGCGAGCAGCGCGCCGTCGCCGCAGCCGATGTCGAGCACCCGCGCGCCGGGCTCGATCATCTCGGCGATCAGCCGTAAATCCTGGCGCAATTCGCCGGCCGCCGCCGCTTCGGCGGCCGGTCGCGTCGCGGCTCCATCCAGGCTCAGAGACGCCGCCATCGCTCCGTCATTACCGCTGGCCCGGCACCACTAGCGAGTCAGGCCGCGATGCTCGGCGCACCCGTTTAAAAAGCCGCGCAAGGTCTCGAAGAGTTCGGGTTCATGCAGCAGAAAGGCGTCATGGCCGTTTTCGGTTGCGATCTCGACAAAGCTGACATTGGCCGCAACTGCGTTCAGCGCATGGACCAGCTCGCGGCTCTCGGAGGTCGGGAACAGCCAATCGCTGGTGAACGAGATCACGCAAAAGCGCGAGCGCGTGCCGGTGAAGGCACTCGGCAGAGAGCCACCTTGCTCGGCTGCAAGATCGAAATAATCCATCGCTCGGGTGATGTAGAGATAGGAATTGGCATCGAATCGGTCGACAAAAGTGCTGCCTTGATGCCGTAGATAGCTCTCAACCTGAAAATCGGCGTCGAAGCCGTAAGTAACCGCGCGGCGGTCTTGCAAATTACGCCCGAACTTGTGGTGGAGCGCCGTTTCGGAAAGATAGGTGATGTGGGCCGCCATACGGGCGACGGCGAGGCCGCGTGCCGGTTTGCGACCGAGGCTCAGATAGCGCCCGCCGCACCAATCCGGATCGGCGATGATCGCCTGGCGTCCGACCTCGTGAAAGGCGATGTTCTGCGCCGAATGGCGCGACGCGGCAGCGATCGGCACCGCGGCAAAGACGCGTTCGGGATAGCTCGCCGCCCATTGCAATACTTGCATGCCGCCCATCGAGCCGCCGATCACGCAGAACAGGCTATCGATGCCGAGATGATCGAGCAGCAGTTTCTGCGCGCGCACCATGTCGCGAATGGTGATCACCGGAAACGACAACGCCCAGGGCTCGCCGGTCGCCGGATCGATATCCTGCGGTCCGGTCGTCCCCATGCAACCACCCAGCACATTGGCGCAAATCAGGAAATAGCGGTCGGTGTCGAGCACCCCGCCCGCGCCGATGAGGGTCTCCCACCAGCCGGGCTTGCCGGTGATCGGGTGCGGGTCGGCGGCGTACTGGTCGCCGGTCAGCGCATGGCAGACGAGGATCGCGTTCGACCGATCGGGATTGAGGGCGCCGTAGGTCTGGTATGCGATCGTAAACGGGCCGAAGTCGATCCCACAATCGAGCCGCAGCGGGTCGCGCACATCAAACCGGTAGCCGGGCCATTCCTGATCCGAACGCGAACGCGGGCGGGGCGATGTTATGGTCGGCACAAGATTTCTCAGCAACCCGGTTGCGCGGCTCCGACCCGCATTCGAGGCGGGCCATCTGCGGTTGTCGAATTGGGGGCGTTAGCTAGGGAGCGGAGATAGGGCCTGTCAACGTTTTCTTTGATTTCGCTCGACCGGGCTTCTACTACTACCGCCCCCCGACCATGAACGAGACCATGTCCCTCATCCCGTCCGATCTCGCAGATTTGCGCCGGCATATCGACGAGATCGACGACCGGCTGCACGATTTGCTGATCGAGCGGGCCGCGATCGTCGGCAGGGTCGCGGCTAGCAAGAAGAACGGCGATGTGGCTTTCTACCAGCCCGCCCGCGAGGCCGAGATTCTTCGCCGGCTCGCGGCGCGGCACCGCGGCGCGCTGCCGTTTGCGAGCGTCGTGCGAATCTGGCGCGAGATGCTGGCGGCGACCGTCCGAATCGAGACGCCCTTTGCGGTCGCGGTATTGGCCCCGGCCGAAGCGCAAGGTTTCTGGGATCTCGCCCGCGACCATTTCGGCAGCCACACGCCGATGTCGGCCCATCGCTCGATCGGCCAGGTAATCCGCGCCGTGACCAAGGGGCAAGCTTCGGTGGGCATTCTGCCGATGCCGCAAGAGGGCGACCGCGACCCGTGGTGGCGCCATCTGCTGTCGGAGGACGACAATGCCCCGCGAGTCATTGCCCGCCTGCCGTTCGGCGCGCGCGGCAACGCGCGCAACGACGGCGCCGACGCGCTGGCCATCGGCCCCGGCAAACAGTTGGAGACCGGCGCCGACCGCACTTTCTTTGCCGCCGAGTCGGCGGCCGACATCAGCCGGGCGCGGTTTCTCGGAATGCTGTCGTCGCTGGATCTCGTCTGCACATTTTTCGCCTCTTGGGAGCATGCCGAAGGTGCTGTCAATCTGGTCGAGATCGACGGCTTTGTGCTGCCTTCCGATCCCCGTCTTGCCGCCTTCCGCGCGCGTCTTGGAAGGGCGCTTTATCGCCTACTGCCGTTTGGCGGTTATGCCGTTCCGCTCCCCGCGGCGCGGCTCGCGCCCGGCCCAGGGAAAGGCTGAACTCCCGATGGCTTCTACCAACGGCCCGGTCCCGCGCCCGGGCATCCTCGACATCGCCCCCTATGTCGGCGGCGAGGCGACCATCGCCGGGGTCGAACGGCCGATCCGGCTCGCCTCAAACGAAAGCGCACTTGGACCGAGCCCAAAGGCGATGGCCGCCTTTCGGGCACTCGCCGAGGAGATCCATCGCTACCCCGAAGGCAGTGCCGAAGCTTTACGCGAGGCGATCGGCCGGCGCCACGGTCTCGATCCGGCGCGAATTGTCTGCGGCGCCGGATCGGACGAGCTGATCGCGCTGTTGTTGCGCTGCTATGCCGGGTTCGGCGATGAGGTCCTTTACAGCCGCCACGGGTTTCTGATGTACCCAATCGGCGCGCAGTCGGTTGGCGCAACGCCGGTCGCCGCCCCTGAGCGGTGCTTGACAGCCGATGTCGATGCCCTCCTAGACCGCGTCACCCCGCGCACCCGGTTGGTTTTTATCGCCAATCCGAACAACCCGACTGGCACCTATCTCGGCGCGAAGGAATTGGCTCGGTTGCATGCTGGATTGCCGTCCTCGGTTGCGTTGGTGATCGACGCCGCCTATGCCGAATTCGTCAACCGCAATGATTACGAAGCCGGGGCTGCGCTGGTCGACCGCGCCGACAATGTCGTCATGCTGCGCACCTTCTCGAAGATTTATGCGCTAGCCGGGCTGCGCCTCGGCTGGGGTTATTTTCCGCCAACTATTGCCGACGTCCTCAATCGCGTGCGCGGGCCGTTCAACGTATCGACTCCGGCGGTTGCAGCGGGCATCGCAGCGATCGAGGACACGGTTTCCCTAGACCGGGCCCGCGCCCACAACGACCGCTGGCTGCCGTGGTTTTCAGAGCAACTCGCCGTACTCGGACTGCCGCTAACGCCAAGCGTCGGCAATTTCGTGCTGCCGCGCTTTCCAGACGAGTCCGGCCGTAACGCCGAAGCGGCTTTCGCTTTTTTGCAATCCCACGGCATTCTAACCCGCAAGATGAGCGGCTACGGGCTGCCTCAATATTTGAGAATAACCATCGGCACCGGAGAGGAGATGGAAAAAGTGGCGGCGGCACTCGGTGAATTCATGGGTACGCGATGAGCGAGAAACTGTTCGATCGGGTGGCGCTGATTGGGATTGGGTTGATTGGTTCGTCGCTGGCCAGGGTCCTGCGCCGCGACTACCCCGGCACGACCATTGTCGCCTGCGCCCGCCGCGTCGAAACCTTGGCAGCGGTCGAGCGCCTCGAACTCGCGGACGAAACGACGCACGACCCGGCGGAAGCGGTAGCGGACGCCGATCTGGTGGTGATAGCGACCCCGATTTCTGCCTATGCGGAAATCGGGCGCCGGATCGGTCCGGCGCTGAAGCAGGGCGCCATTCTGACCGATGTCGGATCGGTCAAGGAAGCGGTAATCCGTGACCTCGGCCCGCATGTTCCGCCGGGCGTCCATTTTGTCCCCGGTCATCCCGTGGCGGGCACCGAGCATTCCGGTCCGGAATCAGGCTTTGCCGAGCTGTTTCGCGACCGCTGGTGTGTCCTGATCCCGCTGCCCGAGACCGATGACGCAGCCGTGGCCAAGGTCGGCCGGATGTGGGAGCAGGCCGGCATGCGCGTCGTGACGATGAACGCCGCGCATCACGACAGGGTGCTGGCGATGACCTCCCATCTGCCGCATCTGATCGCCTATACGATCGTCGGCACCGCGACCAACCTCGAGGAGAGCCTCAAATCCGAGGTCATAGCATTCTCGGCCAGCGGCTTTCGCGACTTCACCCGCATCGCCGCCTCCGACCCGGTCATGTGGCGGGATATTTTTCTGAACAATCGCGAGGCCGTTCTCGAGATCCTGCAGCGTTTCAGCGAGGATCTGACGGCATTGCAACGTGCGATCCGCTGGGGCGAGGGCGATACCTTGCAGGAGCTTTTCACCCGCACGCGGGCAATCCGCCGCTCGATCATCGAGGCAAAGCAAGCGTAGGAGGCGACTTCGGCACACGCGCGCCGCGCGCCTGCTTCTCCCCGGCGACAACTTAGATGCGGTCGTTCCTGATCTCTGCGATCTGCGCGGCGGCTCTCTTCATCGTCGCGGCGTCGCCTGCGGGGGCGGCTCCACCCGTTGTGGTAGCATCGAAGATCGACACCGAGGGTGCACTGCTGGGCAATATGATCCTGTCCGTACTGGCGGCTCGGGATATCTCGGTGCGCAACCGGCTGCAGCTCGGGCCGACTAACATTGTGCGCGCCGCAATTCTCGCCGGGCAGATCGACATCTATCCCGAATACACCGGAAACGGCTCACTGTTCTTTCATATGGAAAACGACCCGGTGTGGAAAAACCGGGAGCGCGGCTATGCTGAGGTCGCCAAACTCGACCGGGAGCGCAACCACCTCGTTTGGCTCGCCCCGGCGCCGGCCAACAACACCTGGGTCATCGCAATGCGCAAAGATTTGGCCCGGCGCGAGCACTTGGCGACCATGAGCGATTTCGCCCGATACGTTAATGCCGGGGGCGATATCAAGCTCGCCGCCTCGGCCGAATTCGTCGAAAGCCCTTCGGCCTTGCCGGCGTTCGAGGCGAGTTATGGCTTTCGTCTGACCGACCGGCAACTGCTGACTCTGTCGGGCGGCAACACTTCGGCCACCTTGCGCGCAGCCGCAGAGGGGATGTCCGGGGTAAACGCCGCGATGGCCTATGGCACCGACGGCGCCATCGCCGCCCTCGGCCTCGTCGCACTTGATGACGACAAGCGGGCACAGATCGTCTACGCGCCCGCCCCGGTAATTCGCGAAGCGGTGCTCAGGCAATCTCCGCAGATCGCCGGCCTGCTCGACCCGGTCTTCGCCAGCTTGACCCTCTCGACGTTGCAGCGGCTAAACGCAGAGATCGCCATCGACGGCAAGGATGCCGGCGCCGTCGCAGTATCCTATCTGAAGTCGAAGCATTTTCTGCCGTGACCTCGCCCACCGCTCCGGCCACACAGCGCCCTTCACTTCCCTTCCCGATCATCGTCCGCAACCAGGTGCTGTTGGTGTTGGCGATCATTGCGGCGGTCGCGGCATTGACATCAGGGTTTGTCGTATTGGCGCCAAACCGGTTGATCTCTGGGCGGCCGATTGTGCTGTGGTCCGCCGTCGGCGGCGGCTGGACTATCGGATTCGCGGTGCTGGGCGCGCTGCTTTTGGCCGCTTCGCTGTCCCCGCCGGCGAGGACGCTGCACGTCGGCGTGGCGCTGATTGCCGGGCTGCTGTTGCTGCTGACATTGGCCGCGGCGGGACATGCCGCGGGGGCGCTCGCCGCTGGCGCCGGCCCGGCGGCGCGGATCTCACTCGGCGGGGCGTTCTGGCTGATCGCCAGCTGCGCCGGGCTTGCCGTCGTCGACGCGCTGCAGCGCCTCGGCGCCGGTCCCGCCCGACGGGTGCTGGCTGTCGTCGCGATGGGCGGCGGCATCGCGGTTTTGGCGGTGGCCGGGGTTTTTGACGAGTTGTCGATCGTGCGCGAATACGCGGGTCGCCGCCAGCTCTTTGCCGAGGCGCTGTTGCGGCATGTCGCCCTGGTCGCCGGGTCAGTCGGACCGGCGTTGGCGATCGGCTTTCCGCTGGGGATCGCCGCGGTCCGGGTTCCGCGCGTGCAAGGGCTACTGTTCGCGGTGCTCAACATGTTGCAGACGATCCCATCGATCGCGCTCTTTGGGCTTCTGATCATGCCGCTTTCCGCGCTGGCGACAGCCGTTCCGTGGCTTGCCGCACTCGGCGTCGGCGGCATCGGCCCTGCGCCGGCAGTCGTCGCGCTGGTGCTCTACGCACTCCTGCCGATCGTGCGCAATACCGCGGCGGGGCTCGCCGGCGTTGACCGGGCCGTCATCGACGCTGCGCGCGGGATGGGGCTGACCAGGCATCAGCTTTTTTGGCAAATCGAGCTGCCGCTGGCGCTGCCGGTATTGCTGGCCGGGCTACGCATCGTCGTCGTGCAGACGATCGGACTCGCCGTCGTCGCTGCTTTGATCGGCGCCGGCGGGCTCGGCACCTTTGTTTTCGAAGGGCTGGGCCAATATGCGCTCGATTTGGTGTTGCTCGGAGCGTTGCCGGCGATCTTCCTCGCGCTCGCCGCCGATTTTGTGCTGCAAACCCTTGCCGCCATGCGGCCTCGACTGATGCCCGGATGATCGAACTCGGCCACGTCACCAAGCGCTACGATAACCGTGCGGTCGTCGATGACCTCTCGCTCGACGTCCCCGCAGGCGCGTTCTGCGTATTGCTCGGCTCCTCGGGCTGTGGCAAGTCGACGACATTGCGCATGATCAACCGGCTGGTCGCGGCCGATGGCGGCACGATCCGGGTCGGCGGCGAGGACGTGACGCGGATCCCGGCCGAAGTGCTGCGGCGCCGCATCGGCTACGCGATCCAGTCGACCGGTCTCTTTCCGCACTGGAATGTCGAGGACAACATCGCCACCGTCCCCCGCCTGCTCAGATGGCCGGAAGCCCGCGTCGGTGCGCGAGTGAGCGAGCTTCTCGAACTGTTTCGGCTTGATCCCGGCAGCTACCGCAGCAAATTCCCGCACCAACTATCGGGCGGCGAGCAGCAACGCGTCGGGGTAGCCCGCGCGCTCGCCGCGGATCCCGAGCTGCTGCTGATGGACGAACCCTTTGCCGCGGTCGACCCGATCACCCGCGACGCGCTGCAAGCCGAACTGGCACGGATCCACCGGGCGACGCAAAAGACGATCGTCTTCGTGACCCATGACATCGAGGAAGCGCTACGGTTAGCGACCTCCATCGCGATCATGGACAAGGGCCGCATCGCCCAGCTCGGCGCCCCGCTCGATCTTCTCGAGCATCCGGCGAGCGAGTTCGTCAGCGATTTCATCGGCCGCCAGGGTCTCGGTCTGAAACTGCTTTCGGTGCGAACGATCGGCGACCGCATGCGCCGCGGCGAGAGCGCCGAGGGCGAACCGCTGCTGGTCGACGCCCCGCTGCGCGACGCCCTCTCGGCGATGACCGCACGTCGCATCGAGCGCGTACCGGTCGCTGATGCCGAGGGCCGTGCGGTCGGGGTCATCACCCTGTCGGACCTGGTGCGGTGAGCGGCGCGCGCAGCGGCAGGTTCCTGGCGAGCCCGATTTTCTGGGTCGCGCTGCTGTTTGCCGCGCTGTTGTTGCGGATGGAATTGTTGCGGCCGCTCTTGCGCTGGGCTTTTCCCGGGGTCGAGCCGGTCGTCTACGACCGTGCCAGCTTCGTCGAGCTGTTTTTGTCGCATCTAGAGTTGGTTGTGGCGGCGAGCCTCGCCGCCACCGCGGTCGGCGTGTCGCTCGCGGTCTTCGTCACCCGCCCGGCCGGCCGCGACTTTCACACGATGGTCGATGCACTCGCGGCGGTCGGACAAACCTTTCCGCCGGTCGCAGTGCTAGCGATCGCGGTGCCGCTGATCGGCTTTGGCGCCCGGCCGACCGTCATCGCGCTGTTTATCTATGGCCTGCTACCGATCATTGAAAATGCGGTCGCCGGCTTGGAAGGCGTGCCGCAAGCCGTGCGCGAAGCCGCAGAGGGCATGGGCCTGTCACCGTGGCAGCGGCTGCGTACGGTGGAGCTACCCCTGGCCGCGCCGGTCATCCTGGCGGGAATCCGGGTCTCGGTCACGATCGCCATCGGCACCGCGACGATCGGGTCGACGGTCGGTGCATTGACCTTAGGCACGCCGATTTTCGACGGCTTGGTCGCCGACAAGCTGCCTTTCGTCATCGAAGGTGCTGTGCTCGTCGCCCTGTTCGCGATTCTGACTGATATGCTGTTCGCCCGCCTCGATCTCTGGCTGAAGCGCCGCACAGCCGGATAAACGCTGAGGGCGTCCGGCCTATTTGCTCTCGGGCGCCATCGTGCGAGCCGCCAGCGCGGTCATGACCAGCGACAGCCCGACAAACACCATGTTGATGCCGACAAGCAATCCGATCGCCCAGCCGGCGGAACTCGGCCAGCCATCCCAGATTAGGTAGGCAAGCAACAGGTCGACAAGGCCGCTGAGCAATACCCAGCCCCAGCTCGGCAGATGGCGGCGGTGCTCGATCGCCAGAAATATCGCGGCGATCCCTTCAATGATAAAAAACGCGATCAGCCAGATCGTCAGGGTCAGCACGCCGGCAATCGGCCGGACAATCAGGATGAGGCCGAGCAGGATCGCCAGCACGGCGATCAACAATGACCAGGCGAAGCCGGGCATCGCTCGATGCTGCAGCACCGATATCGTGCGAAAGATCCCTCCGACAAAAAACAGCCAGCCGATGAGAATGGTTATTGCCAGGGTCGCGACTTCCGGTACGGCGATCGCCAGCAGCCCGAGCACCATCATCACGATGCCTTCGGCGAGGAAAAGTTTCCAATGGGCATGGATTGCCGCGGCCAGCCGACGTTGGATCCCGTCGACACCGGGGAGGGCCTGGTTGCTCATCTCTCTTCCATCTCGTTCGCAGGATCTCGGCTCGTCGGTGATGGCCGTGACACGATCATAGCCGATCGGCGCCGGCAATGACCACCGCCACTAACAATGACGCTGTTGTTGGCCGAGTTGGGGCGATCGGATCGTTAACCCGGGGGATTGAAACAGGTGAGCACCGCATCGAAGAAAAACTGATGCCAACTCCATGGATCGGCTTGATGGTGCCGCAAAGTAAAGTAATGTTCCCTTTCATACAGGCGAAAGAATTGGCCCAAGGTCAGATCGTCTTTGGATCGATAACCCTTGCGTAGCAACAGCCACGTGGCGACCGCTCGTGCAACGCGGCCGTTTCCGTCGGCGAAAGGGTGAAGCTCGGTAAAGCGCGCAACACTCTCGGCGGCCAGCACCGCTACCCCCACCTCCTCGCGGCCATCGCAAATATGGCGTGCAAGTGTCTCCGCGAATCCCGCCGCGCCCGCGCGAGCCGCACCTGCGGGCGGAGGAATGAAGGTTGCCGAACCGTCGAGCCACACGACCGCGGGACCACTGCGGAGCCTTCCCCCGATCCCGAAACGCGCCCCCGCCAGCAAAATCTCGTTTGCACGGCGCAGCGTATCGAGCGACAGCCGCCCGCGATCGTGGTCCGCCTCGAGCAGCTCCGTTATTCTCGGCATCAGGGCAGCTTCTTCCGGACGACGGTCGACCTCCGTCATGGTTCGGACATCGTGTCGGCTCGCGTCTGGCAGACTGTTTTCGGTCGTGCGTCCGGCCTCGCTCTTGCCCGACGGCGCGGGAAACGCAAAATCGCATTCCATTCCGCCGATCACGAGCCCCAAACGGTCGAGCCGCCGCTTTTCGCCGTCCCACCAGGCGGAGACCTCGACCGGCGTCCCCCGCGGAACCCCAATCTCTATTGAACCGGCGTCGAGCGTATCGCTGGAGCCCGGGTCGCCCACTCCGAACCTGCCCCCAGGCAGTGGGCGTGCGACCCCGAGCACGCGAATGAGATGCCCGACGCGGGAGTCCTGCATCGGCACCTCGACAGCATCGAGTCTCGGTGCATCGCCGCGGCGTTCCGTATCGGCTTCGGCCAACTCTCGCCGCAACAAGGCTCTGGCCTCAGCCGGACGCCCCTCGAGCCCCGCGTGTTGGCGTCGCCGGGCAAGCGTCCATCTGACCAGCCGCGACGCGTCGACGTTGCCTGGCAGTCTCGGCACCTCCAGGTCCCAGGGTTTGCGGGGCCCTACCGCGACCCGACCCAGCAATTGCCGAGCCACCGGTGCTGGGCCCGGCACCCGGTCTACGACCCAAAACGGGGGCATCCGGCGATTCAGCCGAAGAGAGATCCCGCCCGCGAGGACGTTAAACGGGGAAGGTCCCGCCTGCCTGCGCCGGACCAAATTGCACGGGCACCCACTGGGCGATCGTCGCCGTCCCGTCACCCGGGACGAAGCATAGCCAAAAGTTGAAATCGCCAGTGCCGTTGCTGTTGGTCGGATCATCGCCAACGAGGGTGACGATCATATCGCCGATCTGGCCGCTGACCGGCAGCGCGGTATTCACTGCCGGCACAAGATTTATCGGGGCAACCGTTTCGGAGGCGAAGACGCCGCCCTGGGCACCGGAGCTGTAGCCGCGAACGCCGGGGCTATTCTGGCTAATCCCGACTACACCGGCCGCATCTTGGGTCGGCAGAGTGAGGGGGTGCGCATTGTCGCTGATTCCCACCACACCGGGGCTCCTAGCGCTGATCCCGACAATCCCAAACGGATCCAACGGGATCTCCGAAGCAAGCGGTGGCCTCGCCTTGTCGCTGATGCCGATGATCCCCGGCGTGCTCAGCCCCGCACCGACGACGGCGATCGAGTTGGCTACGTCCAGAAACGCCGGCAGCTGCGACGCGTCGCCGTTGACCGAGGCAACAAGGTCGCCCGCCGCGGCGTATACGCCGAACGCGTCACCTGTGCCGAAAACGCCGGTGCTCGCGGGTGAGCTTCTGGTGCCGGGACTTTGCGCCAGCGACTCGGCATAGACGCCGACGTTGTTGCCCTGGACATTTACCCCCTGCTCGATCTCGCTGCCGTCGCTCTGAAAGCCGACTATTGCGGGACCCAAGGCCGTGTATTGGGTGTCCTGCGACATTTTGCGTCTCCGCTCGAAAGGTCAAGGACGTGGATGGAACTCGCCGTGTAGCAGAACCTAAATAGGCCCGCCCGGGGCGATGCGGTGTGAGTTAATTCACACAAGAAGGTCTCGACCCTACCCGGCAGCTGGCATGCCGTTGCGGCATCGCGACGGGCAAGGCGGTCTTCTGCCACAATCTGACCGGCTCAGCTATCGTTGCCGGCCGCCCGCGCCGCAGCCCTGGTCATAAGGTCGATCCGTTGCCGTTCGGACCTGGCGTTGGCGTCGACCGCGCTGCTCCCGACCACGGCAAATACCACAAATCCACCTTTACGGCGCGGGGCAATAAAATATTCTGCAGCGCGCTCCTCGTTTGATTCGGTGCACGACAAGACGACGCTTAGCACCATGTCGCCGTCGACATTGGTGCTCGCTCGCGCCGAGGCGAAATTTCCGTGGCACATCCGCGGGTCGACAGCAATCAAATCGGATGCGATACCGATGCCGCTGACATCGGGACCCGGCGCGATGATTTTGACGGCGCCGGCTGCATCGTCGGAGCGCCATACGGCGGTGAAGCTGGCAAGCGCCGCCGGCTTGTCGGTCACGATGAGACGCGCATTCGGCAGCTGCGCCGTCGTAAAGAAATCCTGCGCGAGCCTGACCTCCTCGAGATCGTGCCCCACGGCGAGCGGTACCGCCTCGGCGGTCGAAGGCGCCAGCGCGAGCGCGGTGACCGGCGGTCTCGGCATATCGAGCGCCGCTGAAGCCGATAAATCCGCAACTGGGGCCGCAGCGGATGGTGGCGATACTTTTGAAGCCTGAGGCTCGGTGCTGGCCGGCGATAGGGCCGGCGGGGGCGCAGCCTGCGGCGGTGTGGTCTCCGGTGGCACTAGCTTGTGGTTTGCCCCTGCCGCGGGAGTTGTAGCGGTCGAGAGTGCGGCCGCGGTGGCGGTCGTTGGCGCGGTCGGTGCAGTCGCCTGGAGCGCGAGCGATTTCTGCACGCAAGTTTTCAATTCGGCCGTCACCGCGGGTGTACCGCTCAACTGAAAAAAGAAGGATCGCCCCTCGGCGACCAGAACGAGCTCCGCGCTGCGGCCGAGCCTATCGATCAGCCGGGGGTCGCTCGGCAACGGGACGAGCACGATCAGACGGCTGGGAACCGTAGCGGTCATAGCCAGGCGAGGTCCTCCGTCGAATCGCAGCTCGACCGGCATCTTCTCGTTTGGAGCAAACGACCATCGTGGATTGATGAACCCGAGCCACCAATGATGGTCGCCGGTGACCAGGATGAACATGTTGATCCCGCTGTCGTAGGCAACGCCGGCGGAACAATGGGTAAAGTCTCCGGTGCGGTCGTCGGTGTAGGCGCCGCCCATCCAAAGGCCGGCTTGAAAAGCTCGGATTGGCCCGGCTGCGCTCGCCGAGCCGCCCCACAACACTGATGCCACGGCGACGATCGCCGCTATACGAGCGAAAGACATCGCACCTCCTTCGGTCTTTCGCAAAACTATCACATTTTCGAGAGTATGACCCTTTTTGGGGATGGTTAACGGGGATCGGGCGCCGGTCCGCAGATCCCGCGCCGGATCACGCCGATCCTGCGCGACCTTTAACGCGAGAACAATTTGGATGGGAATTTCATGGAGTCGGCGGTGTTGACGACGAGAAAGGCGTCCGAGAAAGCCTGGACGCCCGTATCTCCTGGAGGAACAGATGAGGCACGCAATCCTCATGGCCGGTATTTCCATGCTGGCAATCAGCGGCTCGGCCCTCGCCGCAAGCCCAATCTCGCCGAATAGCGCCGATCTTGCAGCGCCGAGGGTCCAGCTCGCGCAAGTTCAGGTGCAGGTGCCGGCAGCGCAACCGTCGCCGTCGGCTACCATCGTCACCACACCCAGCCCGCCGCCGGCTGCTGTGGTCACCACGCCTGGCTCACAACCATCTGCAATCACGACCACGCCGAGTGCGAATCCAGCATCGACGACGGTCGTCGTCGCACCGACAGCGCCCCCGCCGCCACAGGCCGAAAACCCGCCCCCGGCGCCTGGCCCCAGCTATGTCTGGTCCCAAGGGCACTGGTGGTGGGACGGCACGCAATACGTATGGAAGCCCGGCAGCTATGTCGTTCCGCCGACGACGGTCGCGCGCTGGACTCCGGGATATTGGCAACAGGGTCCCAACGGTTGGGTTTGGATCGACGGCAGCTGGAACTAAGCCGCCGAGGAATAGGTTCAGACGGCCGGCCGCGTCCGGACCTCCTCCGGCACCTTGCGGGGGAGAAATTGGCCGTCTTTGAGATCGCCGGAAAAGGCGCCGCCATCGACCACGGTCTTGCCGCGCAGCATGACGAGCGACGGCCACGCGGCGAGGTCGCGGTCTTCCCACGGGCTGTAGTCGGCCTCGTGCATTTCGGCGGCGCGCACGATGTGGCGGCGGCGCGGGTCGAGCACGACGACATCGGCGTCGGAGCCGACCGCCAGCGCGCCCTTCTTCGGGTAGAGCCCCATGATCTTGGCAGCGTTGGCCGAAACCAGGTCGACGAAATCGGTAAGGCTGCGGCCGCGCTTTTCGACTGTCTCGGTGTAGATCAGCGACACCCGCGGCTCGACCCCGGCATTGCCGCCGGTAGTGTCGTCGATCCGCCGCCCCTGCAATTTGATCCGCAGCGGACAGCAGATCTCGTCGGTGGCGACGGTCTGGATCGCGCCGTGATCGGTCGCCGCCCACAACGCCTGCTGATCCGCCGGGAATTTCAGTGACGGATAGGTATGGTAGATCTGCCCGTTCGGCCGTTTGTAGTCATCGGAATTATACATTAAATACTGGTGCAACGTCTCGCCGTAGATCGGCACGCCCTTGGCGCGCGCCGCCCCGATTGCGGCGACGCCGGTCGCGGCTGAGGTGTGCATCATATAGAGCGCCGCGCCCTCGATATTGGCGGCGAGCCGGATCACCCGGTTGAACGCCAGATCCTCGGATAGGGTGTTGTGCACTTCGGCCATGTTCTCGAAGCCGGTCCGGTCTTCGCGGAACAGCTTTTCGTACATGTGCATGACCAGATCGTTGTCTTCGGCGTGGATCGCGGCGATGCCGCCGGCCTGCGCCAAGACCTTCAGCACCTCCCAGATGTCGCCGAAATCGACCATCCGGCCCTTGCGGCTCGGGGTAATGTCGGTCGTGAAGATCTTGACGCTTGGGTGCCCGGCCTGGACCGCCTCGGCTAACTGCGGCAGCAACTCGTGCGGCAGCTTACCCTGCACCATCGTGTGAAACGCATAGTCGCAGTGGCAATCGCCGGCCCATTCCTTCTGCCGCCGCTCGATCGCCTGCTGCACGGTGTCGCCATCGCCGACCAGCGCGAAATCGAGGATCGTCGTTGTGCCGCCATGGAGCGCCGCCTGGCTGACCCGCGCCGGCCCATCGGTCATCTGATGCTGGGTGGTGCCCGGAACCACGATCGGCCAGCGACAATGGACATGCGGATCGATCCCGCCGGGAATGACGATCTGCCCCGACGCGTCGACGACCCGTCCGGCCCCGAGAGCGGCGAGACTCCCGGGCGCGCCAATGGCTACGATCTTACCGTCGGCGACACCGAGATCGGCCGGCTCCGGCCCCGAAGGAAGAACCGCGAGCCCATTGGCGACGACGATGTCCAGCATCCGCTTACCCTCCCCCTTCGTGATCTTGCCGCGCGATCCCTCTTAGCCCAACCATAACGCCGCCGCATTTTGCTTCCCCGGCGCAGGCCGGGGTCCACCCCGGCCGTTGGCACCAGCCTTCAAGCCACGCGGTAGCGGTCGATCGTGGCCTTGTTGAATTTGAGCCCGAGGCCAGGCGCGGTCGGCATCACCAGCTCGCCGTTCCGCTGCTCTGGGACTTCTTCGAACAGTGGCGCCAGCCACGGCATGTATTCGACCGTCAGCCCGTTCGGGATCGCGCCGATCAGATGAACGTGAACCTCGGGGATCAGGTGGCTGACGACCGGCAGGTTGAACGCCTCGGCCATGCCGGCGACCTTGAGCCATTGGGTGATGCCGCCGACCCGCACCAGATCGATCATCACGACATCAACCGAGCGCGCCTCGAGCATATGACGGAACGGGACGATCCCCCAGACATATTCGCCGCCGGCGACCGGAGTCGAACAGCGCAGCCGTGACGCGGGCGAGGCCGGCAAAATCATCGGCGGTCGTCACGTCCTCGAGCCAGAACAGCCCGACCCCGGCATCCTCGACCCGCTTGCCGATATCGATCGCCTGTTCCGGGCGCCAGCGCTGATTGATGTCGCACATCAATTTGATGTCGGGGCCGATTGCCTCGCGCACCCGGCGCATGCGCTCGACCTCTTTCGCTGGCGTGGTCTCGCCGGGCAATGCCATTTGCGTCTTCATCTCACGCCAGCCGCGATCCTTGAGCGTTGCTGCAGCTTGCACCACCCGGTCGAGCGTGAGGCCGCGCATCAACGCGCCGCTGGCATAGGTCGGCACTCGATCCCGCGCACCGCCGAGCAATTTCCACAACGGCAGGTTCATCGCCTTGGCGCGCAAATCCCACAACGCCGTGTCGAGCGCGGAGTGAGCCAGGTTGAAGATGCCGCCCGGCCCGGCCGAGCCTGCCGCCGCCCGTAACTTTGCCGCGACCATCTCGACCCGCACCGGGTCCTCGCCGACGCACAGCGCGCCAAGCTCCTCGACCGCGCTTTTGAGAGTGCCGGTCAGCGCGCCCCCAAAATAGGTCGCCCCGACCCCGACCGCCCCGTCGTCCGTCTGGACTTCGAGGGTGACGATCGGACGCTTGCCGTTCGGGTTTTCCGCGGCGCCGGCGAGCGGCTCGTCGGCCGGGAGCGCCACGATATTGGCGTGGATGCCAGTAACTTTCATCGGATCAAGCCTTTCGCCCAAAGACCGGCTCGCGACGAAACGAGTCGTCCAAATAAGCCATCGTCGCCCCCGTGGCGCCTCAGCCCAAGGCCTCGATGGGACCCCTAGGGGCCATCATGACAAATCGCGAGAATTACATGGGCAAATCCGCGATTCGATTACCCCCTTTTCGATGCGTCGTCGGTGGGCTGATTTCGCAAGAAATGATGCCGGCCGCCTGATCTACTCCGCCGCCTCTTTGATCTTGACGGGGAGCGGCTCGGCCCCTGCCCAGCCGTGCTCGGCGATGTCGAACAGGATGCCTTCCGGGCCGAAGAACTTCTTCTCGAAATAGCCCGCCTGGTGCCCACCTTGGCCTTGATCGATGTAGTGCTTGGCGCCGAGGCTCTCGAGCTTCTTCGAGAACTCGTCGACGTCCTCGACCAGCACACCGAAATGGTGGATGCCGCGGTAGTCCATGCCCTTGCCGAGCTGGTCGGTCTTGAATTTGAGGATCGCCATGTTGAGCGTGCCGTCGCTCAAAAAGACGCCGTCGGCGAGCACGCCGTTCGGCCGGCCGACTTCCTCGAAGTCAAAGGCCTTCTTGTAGAACTCGGCCATCGCTTCGGGGTCTTCAGCGGCGATGGCGATATGGCGCAGCTTGGGCATTGGCGACCTCCTGATTGCTGATGGGCTACCCTACCACGACCCCAACGTCATATCGAAGCGCCGTGTGAGATAGACGATAAAACCCGCGCCATGCTTTTGCCGACCCGACTTAGAGCTTCGTCCCACGAAAACAGGCCAAAGCGGTCGAATTCGGGCAACAGCGTGCCGTCGGGCAGCGCGAAATGCGAGGTGCAGACCAGGCGCTTAGGATCTGGCAAAACTGACGGGATCCAGGCGAACAGCGCCAAATTCTTGCCGCGCAGATAAGCATGCACCCCGAGTGCGGTAAGCTCGCCCGGCGCAACCGTGAGGCCGGTCTCCTCGTGCAGTTCGCGCGCGGCTGCTTCGGCGAAATCCCTCGCCGGGCTCGGCCTCGCCTTTGGGGATGTCCCAGCGCGGCGAACGGGTGGCGTGTCCGAGCAGAACGCGCTCCCCGTCGCCGACGATGACCCCACAGCTCGTCTTCACCGCGTTCACGGATGGCTCCAGCCACCTGACATACCGGTGTAGAAACCGCTGTTTTTGGCATTGTCCAAATTATTGCCGCTGTTGCCGTTGGTGCACCCGGCGACCAGCAGCAGGCCTATGAGGGCGAACCACGCCGCGATCTTCATCCTCAAACGCTTTCCCATCTCCAACCCGTGTTTCTCCGATAGTATGCCATGCTTGGCAACGCAGGAGACAGGAAGTGGCTGTTGAGACGCGCTCCTACCGGCCGCTCGCCATCGGACGGCGCGGCGCCGTCGCGGCGAACCATCCGCTAGCGGCACAAGCCGGCCTCCTGGCATTGCGGGCCGGCGGCAACGCGGTGGATGCGGCGGTGGCGACGGCGATGGCGCTCGCCGTGGTCGAGCCGATGATGTCGGGTCTCGGCGGCGATGGCTTCTATCACGTCTATCAGCAATCGACCGGGCGAGCGGTCGTGTTCAACGGCACCGGCCCAGCCCCCGCCGCCGCAACCCCCGAGCGCTATGCCGGCGGCATTCCCCGGATCGGGCCGCTGTCGGTCTCGGTTCCCGGCACCGTTGCCGGGCTCGACCTGATGCACCGAAGGTTTGGCCGCCTACCGTGGCGCGACCTGTTCGCTGAGGCGATCGGCTTCGCCCGCGACGGGTTTGCCGCCACCCGCGCCTACAGCCATTTCGCCGCGGAATGCCAGGCGACCCTGACGATCGACCCGCGCAGCGCCGCAACCTTTCTCGCCGATGGCAAGGCGCCGGCGCTCGGCGCCCTGATCATTCAGCCCGACCTCGCCCGCTCCCTCGAAGAGATCGCGGCCGACGGGGCTGAGACCTTCTATCGCGGCGGGTTAGCGAGGCGGCTGGCGGCTGGTCTCGGCGCGGCCGGGGCCCTGGTCCGTGCGGGTGACCTCGAAGCCTTCACGGCTGAGGAGCAGGCGCCAATCGCGATCGATTATCGCGGCTATACTGTGCTCGAAGCGCCACCAAATTCAACCGGCTTCGTTTTGCTCGAAGAGCTGAAGATCCTCGAGCATTTCGATCTGACGCGGATGGGCCTCTTATCCGCGGATGCGGTCCACGTCATGGTCGAAGCCAAAAAGCTGGCCTTTGCCGACCGTGAGCGCTGGGGCGCCGATCCCCGCTCGCTCGACCCGCCCTTCGCGGAGCTGCTGTCCGCCGAGTACGCCGCCGGGCTCGCCGCCCGGATCGATATGCGCCGCGCCGCGCCGACCGTGCATCGCGCACGAGGCGGCGGCGGGCGACACGACATATTTCTGCACCGCCGACGGCGAGGGAAATGCGGTATCGGGGATTCAGAGCATCAACAGCGGCTTCGGCTCGGGCATCATCGCCGGCGATACCGGCATCCTTCTCAACAACCGTATGGCCTATTGGCACCTCGAACCGGGACATCCAAACCGGCTCGCCCCCGGGCGGCGGGTGCGCCATACGATGAACCCGCCGATCGTGCTCAAGGACGGCGCATTGTGGTGCGTCTTCGGCACCCCCGGCGCCGACAATCAGGTGCAGGTCAATCTGCAGGTATTGACGGCGATGACCGATTTCGGGCTGGACCCGCAGCAGGCGGCCGAGATGCCGCGCTGGAGTTCGAACGTACCCGGCCAATACGCCAACTGGCCGCATGACGGCGAGGATGCTCTGACGATCGAGCAGCGCTTTCCGGAGGCGGTGCGCAACGATCTCGTGCGCCGCGGCCATCCGGTCCATATCGTCGGCGACCTCGACGGGCCGTGCAGCGTCGAGATCATTCGCCGCGACCCGGCGACCGGCATGCTGCTCGCCGGTTCCGACCCGCGCCGCGACGGCTGGGCGCTGGCGTGGTGAGGAGGCACCACATGAAAATCCGCGATATCGAAGCCTTTCAGGTCGCCTGGGCGCCGGCGGACAAGCCGGAGCAGCGCAGCGCCTGGGTCAGAATCCGGTGCGATGACGGGCTCTTCGGCATCGGCGAGGCGTCGCCGATGCAAGGCGGGCTCGCCTCGCTCGGCATCGTCGCCCGCAATCTGGCGCCGCGACTGATCGGCGCGGACCCGCTCGACCATGCGGTGCTGCTCGATTCTCTGCTGCACGAATTCGTCAAACTCGGGCCTGAGGGCGCCCTGACCGGTGCGCTGGCCGCGCTCGACATCGCGCTTTGGGATTTGAAGGGAAAGCTCTTCGGCCAGCCGATCTACAAGCTGCTCGGCGGCGCCTGGCGCACAGCCTTGCCTTTCTATGCCTCGATCGGCGGCAATGGCGAGCGAACCGTCGACGAGGTGCTGCGCGTCGTCGAGGCGCGGCTGAAGGACCAGCCCGCGGCGGTTAAGATCCGCTTCGACGCCGACCGCACCAAGCCCGACAATGACATCCCCGGCGACATCGCCAAGGCCCGCGCGGTGCGGCAATTGGTCGGAGATGGCTTACCGCTCGCCTTCGACGCCAATAATGGCTACTCGGTCGGCGGCGCGATCCGCGTCGGGCGCGCGCTCGAAGAACTCGGCTATTGGTGGTTCGAAGAGCCGGTCCAGCATTACCATGTCAAAGCGATGGGCGAGGTAGCGCGCCGGCTCGACATTACCGTCTCGGCCGGTGAGCAGACCTATACATTGTCGGGTTTAGCGGATTTGATCGACGCGGGGGTCCGCATGGTCCAGCCCGACATCGTCAAGATGGGCGGCATCACCGGGCTGATGCGCTGCGCGGCGCTCGCCCAGGCGCATGGCGTCGAACTGGTCCCGCATCAGACCCAGCCGATGATCGGCCACATGGCCAGTCTGCATCTGGCGGCGAGCCAATTGCAGGCAACCAAACCGTGCGAGCTCAACGATCCCTCGCCGCGCCAGCACGCGGTGTTCGAAAATCCGCCAAAGCCGGTCGATGGCCTCTTCCCCTTGCCGGCCGAACCGGGCCTCGGTCTGCGGATCAACGAGACGGAACTCGCAAAGCGGCGCGTTCCGATCGGATGATCCGACTCTCACCGATCGGCAGGCTCGCGCAGACGGCGTCCGAGATAAAGCGGCAGGGTCAATGCCGGGCGCCCGTCATGCAGCACCGTGGCCGGCGCCAGGGTATCGATCGAATCGAAAAGGCTGCCAAAGCGGGCGGCGATTGCGGCCGGCGAGATACCGGGGGCAACGATCAGGACATCCGCGCCGGCATAGTCGACAACCGGTGCGATGATCCCGTATTCCCGTGGATCGCTGCCGAGGCAGATGACGGGCACCCGGCCGCCTAAGGCATAATCGATCTTTCCGGCATCGAGCCATCGGGTCGCTGCAACCACCACTCCCGGCCGATCGAGCAGGCCCCGCTTGTCGAGCTCTTGGCGCAGCGAGGTCCAGTCGACCGCAGCGAGGCCGGGGTCCTTGCCGAGTCGGAAATCGCCCGATCGTCAGCGGCAGCCAGTTGAACCGTACCTCGCTGCCGACGAACGCCGCACCGAGGACGACAACGGCCGCGGTCGCCGCAAGCCACCGTCGGCTCCACTGGCCACGGGCGATCGCGTCGCCGAGCAGCGGCAGCAGCATCAGATAGCCGGGCGCCGCCCAGTGAAACAGCACTCGGCTCCACAACGAGATCAGCGTGAAGAAGATGATCGGCGGCGCCGCCAGGCATGCCAGGAGCCAGCGCTCTTTGTCGGCCGGTCCTCGGCGCAGCGCGTCGAACCCGCACACGACCAACGGCAGCCATATCCACGGCAGCAAGAACAGCGCCCCGCCGGCGAGCGTCAAAACCGGCCCGAGCGGGTTGAAGCGACCCTCCGCCCGACCGCCCTGGAACAGAAACGACACCCAGCCGTGCCGCGCATTCCAGATCAGGACCGGCGTGAACATCACCAGCGCGGCGAGACCGGCGACATAGGGATGCGGTCGCAACAGCCAGCGGCGACTTTCCCGCTCGGTCAACAGAAAGCCGATTGCGCCAAAGATCGTCAGAGCCGCCGAATATTTGGAGGACAGCGCCAACCCGGCGCAGATGCCGGCGCCCAGCCACCAACCCCAGGCCGCCCTTCCCTCGGCGGGTAACGCCGCGATCAAGCAAAGGGTCGCTCCGAGCAAGGCGGTGAATAGCGGGCCATCGGGCAGCACCCAGGTACCGGCGGTGACGCCGATGACCGGGCATAAATTCGCCAGCACCGCTGCCCACAGCCCCGCCCATGCGCCGAACAGCGCCGCGGTGACGCGGTACATCAACCATGTCGTCAGCGCGAACAGCCCGATGAAGGGCAAGCGGACGACGATCGGACTGTTGCTGCCGGCCAGGTGCGCCGCCGCCCAGGCCAGCCACCAAGCGATCGGCGGATGATCGAAGTAGCCGAGCCGGAGCTGACGTCCGGCCGCCACCATATAGCTCTCGTCGATCCCGAGACCGAGAGCGCCAGCGAACAGCAACCGCGCCAGGAGCGTCCCCAATATCAATAAGGTGACGCCACCCGCCGGCGTTTTCGCCCAGGCCGTCGCCGCACGCAGGCATCGCTCGGCCTGCGAGGCAGCAGAGAGGTCGGCAGGAGCCGCCATCGGAAGCAATTCGCCGACCGCTATCGCGGACGAAAATATTCCTCGTAGGGGGTGTCGTTCTTGATTAGCAGGCCGCCATCGACGGTCAATGCCACGCCGGTGATCATGCGAGCCGCGTCGCTCGCCAGGAACAGGATCGGGTCGGCGATGTCCTCAGGTTCGCACATGCGGCCTAGCGGAATCTTGCGCGCGCGCTCAGCCTTGCTTTCAGCGGTTGGCATCGTTCCGCCGAACGCTGTGGCCGTCGCGCCGGGACAGACGGCATTGACCCGGATATGATCGGGGGCAAGCTCGTAGGCGGCATGGCGGGTCAACCCTAAGAGCCCCGCCTTCGACGCCGAATAATTCGCGGTCCCGCCAAACGAAATCCGCTGCCCGGCAATCGAAGCGATGTTGACGATGGCGCCGCCGCCGCGCGCACGCATATGGGGCAATACCGCGCGAATGCCGTTGAACGCGCCGGTCAGGTTGACGGCGATGACGCGGTCCCAATCCTCGGCGCCCATTTCGCCGATCATCCGGCGCACGGTCACGCCGGCGCCGTTGACAAGAATGTCGATGCCGCCCGCTGCCTCGGTGATCCCCGCGGCAAGACGGGCGAAGCCCTCGCGATCGCTGACGTCGAGCCCATATGCTTCGGCCTTGCCGTTGCGCCCGGTGATCTCGGCCGCAACCCGTTCGGCCGCCGCCGCATCGCGATCGAGGACAACCACCCGTGCGCCGGCGACGGTGAAGGCACGGCACGTCGCAGCGCCGATCCCGTTCCCCCCTCCCGTAACCAGAGCGACCTTCCCCGAGAAATCTTCGGCCATCGTACCCTCCTGAAACGGCTCGACGAATTCTACAGCCGATGGAGATTGTCGAGAACAGCCGCTGCGAGCGCGTCGGCGATCTGGACGAGCAGTGTCTTACGCTTTCTCCGGGGAAGCGAGCCCGTCGCGTTATTATACCCTTTCCACCGAGGCTGTGTGAGAACGCGCGCGCCGCCAAGGTGTTTTCGTGTTTTAAGCTATCGCAGCCTGGATTTCATCTCAGTTCCGCATCGCCGCCATTAGGCTTCCGATCAGGTTGAATAGCCGGCTTGGTTAAATACAACTTAATCGGATCGATGATTCCTGGTAAACGTCAAAAACCCAGTACGTTTCAGTCGACGGATCCCATTATCTTGTTTAAGTGTCGTCAACAAATTTTAGGATTTCTGCATGTTCCGTTTCTAATTTCTGAAAGACTTCTGTTCATATCATCCGTTTTTCTTTTCAATTCAGCCAGATCGCTTTGAATAGCGAGTAGCCTACCGTATACGGATTGCAAGGTGTACCCACGAGTTTCTTGTGACAATGCAGGAGTCACTCGCGGGGACAAGAAATTTGCCCAAAGTCCAAAAGCTATTGCAAAGAGAAGAATCGAGATCGTCCTACCGTTCATGTGGTTCCTCGATCACAAGTATCCCGCATGCGTGCGAGATTATCGCAAGCGTGGACTATACCCTCGTCGACGGTCCTTGACGACCACCCGAATCGCTCGAGGTCGTCGATCAGCTGCAGGGCGACCTACGGACGCGCGCTGTAGGGGATACGCGCATGCTTCACGGCCTCGGCGAGCGGCGCAATTGGCACGCGCGTTGCGTGCATGCGATGAAGCTGCAGACCTCAGGAGGGGCTAATGACCCGTGACGAACTGACTCGCAAGATCCTCGCCGCCAAGCGCGCCAAGGGCCTGACCTGGAAGACGATCGTTGCCGAGATTGGCGGCGGCACGGCGGTCTATCTGACCGCGGCGTTGATGGGGCAGATGAGATTGCACCCCGAGCAGGCCGAGCGTGCGGCAAAACTTTTCGGGCTCGATGCCGAGGAGCAGGGCTTGCTTCAGGAGATCCCTTATCGCGGCTCGTTGCCGACCCCGGTGCCGACCGATCCGTTGATCTACCGGTTTTACGAGTTGGTCCAGGTCTACGGCACGACCTGGAAGGAGCTGATTCAGGAAGAATTCGGCGATGGCATCATGAGCGCGATCGACTTCGACATGGCGATCGAGCGCCAGCCCGACCCAAAGGGCGATCGCGTCAAGCTGACCCTGAGCGGCAAATTTTTACCGTACAAAGAGTACTGAGTACCCAGAACGCATACCCAACTGAAATTTGAGATCGCTGTGGCCGGGCTTGACCCGGCCATCCACGTCTTTGCTCCGCCGGCTCAAACAGCCGCGAGCACGCGGATCCCCGCCATCACGCCTGCCGGCCCGTCAGCGCAGTTGGTCGAGCGCGAGGTTGAGAGCGAGGACGTTGACCCGCTTCTCGCCGAGAATGCCGAGAACCCGGTCGTGGGTTTGCTCGTCGACCAGCGCGCGCAGCTTGTCGGGGTCGAGATTGCGGGCCTTTGCCACCCGCGGCACCTGGAACAAGGCGGCGGCCGGGGTGATGTCGGGATCGAGCCCGCTTGCCGAGGTGGTCACCAGATCGACCGGGATCGGCGTCGACGGATTCTCCTTGGCGAGCTTGGCGGCGTCGCCCTTGACCCGGTCGACCAATGCTTGGTTGGTCGGCCCGAGGTTCGAGCCGCCTGAATTGTCCGCGGCATAGGGCACGGAAATCGTCTTGGTCGGGTCCTTTGGATCGGGCTCGGTCGTCGCCGACGGGCGTGGGTGAAAATACTTGTCGGACGCGAAGTTCTGGCCGATCAGCGAGGAGCCGATCACCTTCCCGTCTTTCTCGATCAGGCTGCCATTGGCCTGATGCGGAAAGATCAGTTGCGCGAGCCCGGTCATGCCGAGCGGATAGACAAGGCCGGTCATGACCGTCATGACGATAATCATCATGATCGCGGGACGAATTTGCCGCAGCATGGGATGGGTCCTTAGGCTAGGCCAATGGCGGTGACGGCGAGGTCGATCAGCTTGATGCCGACGAACGGTACGATCAGCCCCCCGACGCCGTAGATCAGCAGGTTGCGGCGCAGCAGATTGGCCGCACCTGTCGGGCGATATTGGACGCCTCTGAGCGCCAGCGGGATCAGCGCCACGATGATCAACGCATTAAAGATGATCGCCGCGAGGATCGCACTCTCGGGGCTGTGCAGGCGCATGATGTTAAGCACCCCGAGCTGCGGATAGAACGCCGCGAACATTGCCGGGATGATCGCGAAGTATTTCGCCACGTCGTTGGCGATCGAGAACGTGGTCAATGCGCCGCGGGTGATCAGCAGCTGTTTGCCGATCGCGACGATCTCGATCAGCTTTGTCGGGTCGCTGTCGAGATCGACCATATTGCCGGCCTCGCGCGCGGCCATTGTGCCGGTATTCATCGCCACGCCGACATCCGACTGGGCCAATGCCGGCGCGTCGTTGGTGCCGTCGCCGCACATCGCGACCAGCTTGCCCTTGGCCTGCTCCTCACGGATCAGTGCGAGCTTGTTCTCGGGCGTCGCCTGGGCGAGAAAATCATCGACCCCCAATTCGGCGGCGATCGCCGCCGCGGTTAGCGGATTGTCGCCGGTGATCATGACCGTGCGGATGCCCATCCGCCGCAATTCGGCAAAGCGCTCGCGGATGCCGCCCTTGACGATGTCCTTGAGGTGAATGACGCCCAACAGCCGCTGGTCCTTGGCGACGGCGAGCGGTGTGCCGCCTTCCTTGGAGATGCGCTCGGCGATCAAGGTCGTCTGGCGCACCGCATCGGAGACTGGCGCCGCGCGCAGGGCCGCCTGCGCGCCCGCGACGGCGTTGCGCCATACCGGTGCAGAGCTGCCGCCTTCGGCATACGCAATAATCGAGTTCGACCGCTCCCTTGCGGATCGACACGCCGTCGACATCGATGCCGCTCATCCGGGTCTGCGCCGAGAACGGCACGAAGCGGGCGTCGAGGGGCGCCATTTCGCGCCCGCGCAGGCCGTATTTCTCCTTGGCCAGGACCACGATCGAGCGTCCCTCCGGAGTCTCGTCCGACAGCGAGGCGAATTGCGCCGCATCGGCCAGCTCGGCTTCGTCGATCCCCGGCAACGCCAGGAACTCGGTCGCCTGCCGGTTGCCGAGAGTGATTGTGCCAGTCTTGTCGAGCAACAGGGTATCGACATCGCCCGCGGCCTCGACCGCGCGGCCCGACATCGCCAGCACGTTGAACCGCACCAGCCGGTCCATGCCGGCGATGCCGATCGCCGACAGCAGCGCGCCGATCGTCGTCGGAATCAGGCAGACGAACAGTGCGATCAGCACGACGACCGACACCGCCCCCCCGGCATAGGCGGCAAAGCTCGGGATCGTCACGGTGGCAAAGACAAAGATCAGGGTCATGCCGGCGAGCAAGATGTTCAGCGCGATCTCGTTCGGAGTCTTCTGCCGCACCGCCCCTTCGACCAGCGCGATCATCCGGTCGAGAAAGGTCGAGCCCTGTGCCGCCGTGATCCGCACCTTGAGCCAGTCCGAGGTCACCCGGGTGCCGCCGGTCACTGCCGAGCGGTCGCCGCCGCTCTCGCGGATGACTGGCGCCGATTCCCCGGTGATCGCCGATTCATCGACTGAGGCGACGCCCTCGATGACTTCGCCGTCGCTCGGGATCAGATCGCCGGTCTCGACCAGCACCAGGTCGCCTTGCTTGAGCGCCGCGGCGTCGACCAGATTGAACGCGCGGGATTGGGCCGCCTCGATGCGCTTTGCCTTGGTCTCGGTCCGGGTGCGGCGCAACGTGTCCGCCTGCGCCTTGCCCCGACCCTCGGCGACGGCTTCGGCGAAATTGGCGAACAGCACCGTGAACCACAGCCAAACGGTGATCTGGCCGGAAAACAGCGCGCTGCTGCCGACTACCTTGCCGCCGCCTACGAAAAGGTCGCGCAGGAAGAACACGGTCGTCAGTACCGAGACGATCTCGACGCAGAACATGACCGGGTTCTTGACCAGGGTGCGCGGGTCGAGCTTGCGGAACGAGTCCCAGATCGCCGGCACGATCAGCGAGCGGTCGAACAGCGCCATGGGCCGCCGATCGCGCTTGTAGAGCCCGGTCGGCGGAATGCCGATGATGGGAGAAAGATCGGTCATCGTGATATTCCTTGGGAACTCAGTTGCTCACGGGCTGGCGAAGAGCTTGCCCTGGTTCATCGCGACCTGCTCCGTCACCGGCCCCAGCGAGACAGCCGGGAAAAAAGTAAGCCCGCCGATTATCAGAATGACGCCGACCAGCAACCCGACAAATTGCGGGCTGTGCGTCGGGAAGGTGCCGGCTGAGGGCGCCAACAATTTCTTCTGCGCCAGCGAACCGGCCACCGCCAGCATCGGGATGACAAAGAGAAAGCGTCCGATCAGCATCGCCGCCGCGATTGTCGTATTGTAGAACAGCGTATTCGCCGACAGTCCGGCAAAGGCGCTGCCGTTGTTTTCGGTGCCCTCGGTGTAGGCGTACAGGATTTCGCTGAAGCCGTGCGGGCCGGGATTGGCGATGCCGGCCAGTCCCGCCGACAATACTACCGCCAATGCAGTCCAGCCGAGGATCGACAAGGGCAGGCTGAGGAGTGCCGAGATGCTCATCTTGACCTCCTTCGCCTCGAGCTTCTTGCCGAGATATTCGGGCGTGCGCCCGACCATCAGCCCGGCGACGAACATTGCAACGATGGCAAAGGCGAGGATGCCGTAGAGCCCCGAGCCGACGCCGCCGAAAATCACTTCGCCAAGCTGCATGTTGACGAGCGGCACCATGCCGCCGATCGGCAGGTAGCTGTCATGCATCGAATTGACGGCGCCGCACGAGGTGTCGGTCGTCACCGTGGCCCACAAGGCTGAGAGCGCCGGGCCGAACCGGACTTCCTTGCCCTCCATGTTGCCGCCCGTCTGCACCGGGCTCGGCGCCGCATCGACGTGGAAGGCGGCAAAAGCGGGATTGCCATGCGACTCGGACCAATAAGCGGTCGCCACGCCGGCGAGGAACAGCACACCCATCGCGGCAAAAATTGCCCAACCCTGACGCTCGTCCTTGACCATCCGGCCCAAGACATTGGTCAACCCGGCGCCGATCGAGAAGATCGCGACCAGCTCGATCAGGTTCGTAATCGCATTCGGGTTCTCGAAGGGATGCGACGAGTTGGCGTTGAAGAACCCGCCGCCATTGGTGCCAAGCTCCTTGATGATCTCCTGTGAGGCGACCGGGCCTTGCGCGATGACCTGTTTTACCCCTTCGAGCGTCGTCGCCTCGGTGTAGGCGCCCAGGTTCTGCGGCACCCCCTGCCAGACCAGCGCCAGCGCTACCACGATCGAGATCGGCAGCAGGATATAGAGCGTGCAGCGGGTCAGATCGACCCAGAAATTGCCAATGGTCTTAGCCTCGCGCCGCACAAACCCGCGGATCAGCGCCAACGCCATTGCGATGCCGGTCGCCGCCGACACGAAGTTGTGCACGGCGAGCCCGGCCATCTGCGCGAGGTAGCTCATCGTGGTTTCCGGCACGTAGGACTGCCAGTTCGTGTTCGTGACGAAGCTGACCGAGGTGTTGAGAGCGGAACTCTGTTCGACCGCGGTCTGACCTTGCGGATTAAACGGCAGATACCATTGCAACCGCTGCAGCGCGTACAGGGTCACAAAGCCGACGACGCTGAAAAATAGCATCGCCACCGCATAGGTCAGCCAGTGCTGCTCCTCTTTCTCGTCGACGCCGCAGCACCAATACACCGCCCGTTCGACCGGCCTCAGCACCGGCCACAGAAACGTCCGCTCGCCGGCAAAGACGCGGGTCATGTAGCCGCCGAGCGGCCGAGTGATGGCGATGATGATCACGCTGAATAGCGCGATCTGCACCCATCCGTTGGCTGTCACCGCACTTCTCCTAGAACCGCTCGGGATTGATCAGCGCGTAAACAAGATAGACCGTAATTACGATCGTCACGATCGCGCCAAGAATATAATCGATCAGCATCTCCGCCTCACATCTTCTCGCAGGCGAGCACATAGAGGATCGCGACGGCGAAGAAGCCGACGCCGTATGCGATCATCAGGAAATCGAGCATGGCAATGACCCCACAGGTTCCCGGCGGGCCTGACTGCGTATCAAGTGCAGGGTATCGCATTAAGATTCGAGACGCGTCGGTCCCGCCGGGTATAAACGGCCCATAAAGATTTTCCGAGCGAGCTCCGGCCGGCTGTCTCACCAGAGTCACCATGACCGTGTTGCTGCGAGACGTCTTTGATCCAGATTAAATAGTCTTCGAGAAATCCGGGCTCGCTGCTCACGCGCATTTGGCCAGCCCGCGGTTGGTCAGGCGGCCGCCCATTCGGTCTCGTTCGACAGCCGTTGTCCTTTGCCGCGCTGGACGACCTCCGCTATAGCCTCTTGGGCGGCCCGCGCGAGAACGTCGGTTTAGGCATCCATGCTCGACATCGGCCTTATTCTGCTGGTCATCGCCGTGCTGCTGGCGGTCATCGGCATGTGCCAGCCGCTTGCCGCTTATCTGAAGCTGCCGCCCCCGGTCCTGCTTGGCGTCGTCGGGGTGGCGCTCGGCGGCTTTCCGCTGGCCTTGGGCAAATTCGGGTTTTCCGGCGGACCCGATATCCTTGGCGACGCCTTTGTCGCGCTGCCGGTCAGCTCGGCCGTCTTTATCAACGTGTTCTTACCTCTTCTGCTGTTCGAGGCCGGGATCGCGACCGATGTGCGCCGGGTCATCGAGGACGCAGCGCCGATCCTGCTGCTGGCGATCGTTGCCACCCTGGTCACGACGGCGGTCATCGGTTTGGCACTCTGGCCAATTTCCGGCATGCCGCTGGTCGTCTGCCTGCTGCTCGGTTCGGTAGTGGCGACCACCGACCCGGCCGCTGTCATTTCTATCTTTCGCGATGTCGGCGCACCTGGCCGGCTAACGCGGCTGGTCGAAGGTGAGGCGCTGCTCAACGACGCGGCCGCGATCGCGTTGTTTGCGGTTTTGCTCGGCATGATCATTGCCGCCCGCGAGCCCGACATCGGCGCTGGCCTCGGTGAATTCACGCGGTCCTTTGTTGGCGGCGGCGCGCTGGGGTTGCTCGCCGGGCGTACATTGATCTCGGTGATCCCGTGGTTGGGCGAAGACCGCCGCGCCGAGGGCACGTTGACCCTGGCGCTGGCTTACGCGGTCTTCATCATCGCCGATCGGTTGTTTCACGTCTCCGGCGTCGTTGCGGTGCTCGGCTCGGGGATGACGGTCAGCGCTCTCGGGCGTTCGCGCATCGCCCCCAGCAATTGGACCTTCCTGTCCGATCTCTGGGATCAGATCGCGTTCTGGGCGCTTTCGTTGGTGTTTGTCCTCGCCTCGATCCTGGTGCCGAGACTGCTCGGCCGGGTCGATCTGCATGATCTCGTTTTGCTGGCGGTGCTGATAGCGGCGGCATTTGCTGCCCGGCTTCTCGTGCTATTTGTGCTGATGCCGCCGCTGGAGTACTTCCGGGTGAGCCAACCGATCAGCGCCGCCTACAAGCTCGCGATGGCGTGGGGCGGGCTGCGCGGCGCACTGACCCTCGTGCTGGCGCTGGCGGTCACCGAAAACAGCGCGCTCGACCCGCAGATCAAGCGGTTTGTCGCGGTGCTCGCCACCGGCTTTGTGCTGTACACGCTGTTCGTCAATGGCACGACGTTGCGGTTCGTCATTTCGCTGCTCGGCCTCGACCGCCTGTCGCCGCGCGATGAGGTCCTGCGCGACCACATTCTTGCGCTGTCATACGCCGAGGTCTGCGATTCGGTGCGGGCTCTGGCGCAGCATCACGGACTGGCGCCCGCGGTCGTCGAACAGATTGTCGCTCCATATCGGGCCTGGATTGCCGCCGCCGATACCCGCGGCGCGGCCGAGGGCCTTTCGGAACGTGATCGGCTCGGCATTGCCCTTGTCGCCCTGGCCAATCAGGAACGCGTGCTCGCGCTCGCGATCCGCTCCGCTCGGATCGCACCGGCTGGGACCATACAGACCCTGCTGCACAACGCCGGCACGCTCGTTGACGGCGCGCGCGGCGAGGGCCGAATCGGCTACCAGCGGGCCGCCGAGAAGGCGCTGTCGTTTCGACCGAGCTTTCGCGTCGGCTATACCCTTTACCGCTATCTCGGGATTCGCTGGCTCCTCGCTGAACGGCTCGCCGATCGGGTCGAACTGCTGCTGATGACGTACCTGGTCGTCGACCGGCTCCTCGAATTCAATGCCGAGCGTCTGCGCCCTATTTTCGCGCAGCGCATCACCGATCTCATCGCCGGGATCATCGACCGCCGCCGCGAACAACTGCGTGGCGCGCTCGACGCTCTGCGGCGCCAGTACCCGGATTATCTCGCGGCCCTCGAGTTGCGGTTTCTTCGCCAATCCGCCGTTCGCCAGGAGGTGGCGCGGTATCAATCGCTGTTCGAGGACGGACTGATCCCGCAAGAGCTGTTCGACGATCTGAGGCGTGACGTTACCGTGGCGCACGCCGCCGAACCGCGACCGCGCTTCGATATCGGCTTGGACACGCGCCGTCTGATCGAACGGCTCGATCTCCTCGCCGCGCTCGACCCGGCTCAGCTGGATCTTGTCGCGAAACTGTTGCGGCCTCGCTTTACCGTGCCGAACGAACGCATCATCCGCGCCGGGGCCCGCGGCGACGCGGTGTATTTTATCGCCTCGGGCGCGGTCGAGGTCAGACTGCCGGCGCGGCGTGTACGGCTCGGCAGCGGCGAGTTCTTTGGCGAGATGGCATTGGTAACGGGTCAACCGCGGCAAGCGGACGTGCTGGCGTTGAGCTACTGCCGGCTTTTGGTGCTGCGCAAAGCCGACTTTGACCGTTTTATCGCGGCCAACCCCGATGCCGGCGCGGTCATCGAGCGGGTTGCGCGGGAGCGACTGGCGATGAACCGGGATGATAGCGGCGGCGGGGACGACAGTGGGCGCGCTCGAAGTGAGCTTGTGACCACAGCCTCGGGCACGGACCCGGGTGAGACGCCAGCCGCGATCGCCGCTCGAGGGTCCACTGCAGAAGACCGTGAACCGTGACCAGAACGCAGCGCAGCGCCATCACTCCGGGCAATCGAAGGGGTGTCGCTTATTCGATCTTTATACACAACGGCAGAAATCCGTCTCGAATCTTCGCCTCGCATTCGACATCTGCACGGCCGGGCGCGCAGCAAGTGAGTTGAGGAAACGATGTCGGATGTGCTGATGTTGGCGCTGGTCCTTGCGGCTTTTGCAGCCGCTTTGGCTTATGCCCGACTTTGCCACCAGCTGGGTCGCCGCCCCGACATGCCCGGCGAGGAAGACAGGTGACCTCGATCGGCTGGCTGCAGATCGCGCTGTTCACGGTCGTTGTCGCGATCACGGTGCGGCCGCTTGGCGGCTACATGATGCGTGTCTTTACCGGACAGGAGACCGCGCTCGGACGTTTCTTAATCCCGGTCGAGCGCGGCATCTATCGGCTTGCCGGAATCGATCCGACAGCCGAACAAGAATGGTACGTCTATGCGCTGGCGCTGCTCGTCTTCAATGCGATGGGGTCGTGGCGCTCTATGCGCTGCTGCGGCTCCAGGGTCTGTTGCCGTTGAACCCGCAGCATTTCGCGCGGTCGACCCCGCGCTGGCGCTGAACACGGCGGTTAGCTTTACCACCAACACCAGCTGGCAATCCTATGGCGGGGAAACCACGCTCAGCTATCTGAGCCAGATGGCCGGCATCACGGTCCAGTCCTTTTTATCCGCCGCCACCGGCATCGCAGTAGCGATCGCCTTGATCCGCGGCTTTGCCCGCCGGCGTTCTCGACGGTCGGCAATTTCTGGGTCGATATGACCCGAGCCGTGCTCTATGTGCTGTTGCCGATCTGCTTTGTCGCGACCCTGTTCCTGGTCTGGCAGGGAGTCCCGCAGACCTTAGGCGCCACGATCGGGGCCGCTACGCTCGACGGTGGCCAGCAATTGATCGCCCGCGGGCCGGTCGCCTCGCAAATCGCGATCAAGTTGTTAAGCGGGGACGGCGGCGGCTTTTTCAACGTCAATTCGGCGCATCCATTCGAGAACCCGACTGCCGCGGCCAATCTCGTCGAAATGCTGCTGATCTTTGTGGTCGGCGCTGCCCTGACCAACACCTTCGGCCGGATGGTCGGCAATGAAGGCCACGGCTGGGCACTGCTCGCCGCGATGGGCATCCTCTACATCGCGGGCGTCGTCGCCGTTTATGCCGCCGAGGCCCACGGCAACCCGGCATTCGCGGCACTCGGCATCGACCAGCAGCCAACCGAATTGCAGGCTGGCGGCAATATGGAAGGCAAAGAGGTCCGCTTTGGCGCGACGATGTCGTCGCTGTTCGCCACGGTGGCCACCGATTCGTCGGACGGCGCCGTCAATGCGATGCTCGACAGTTTCACGCCGCTCGGCGGCGGCGTGTTGATGGCAAACATGATGCTCGACGAGGTCATCGTCGGCGCGCCCGGTTCGGGCCTGTTCAGCATTCTGCTGTTCGCGATCGTCGCGGTATTCATTGCCGGGCTGATGATCGGCCGCACCCCCGAATATGTCGGCAAGAAGATCGCCGCGGCCGAGGTCAAGATGACCATGTCCTGGCGATCCTGTGCATACCGCTCGTCATTCTCGCGCTGACGGCGACCGCGAGCGTCGTCTCCGCCGGGCCTCGCGGGTTTGGCAACAGCGGCCCGCACGGTTTTTCCGAGATGCTCTACGCCTTCACCTCGGGGGCGATGACCAACGGCAGCGCCTTTGCCGGGCTTACCGCCAACACGCCGTTCTACAATCTGACATTGGCGCTGGCGATGTTCGTCGGCCGTTACTTCGTTATCGTTCCGGTCCTGGCGATCGCCGGATCGCTCGCCGCCAAGCAGATCGTGCCCCGCTCGGCCGGGACATTGCCGACCAATCGCATCCTCTTTGTGCTGTTTCTGATTGGCGTCATCGTGATCGTCGGCGGCCTGACCTTCCTCCCGCCTTGTCCTTGGGCCCCGTCGCCGAGCAATTAGCGATGCACACCGCCCGCCTTTATTAGCCAGCCGCGCAGGCGCGGCAAAAGCGATCGGGCTGCTCCGATTCATATGGATTCTTTATGCGGGTGCCTCCGATATAGGGATCACCGGGCGTGATCGCAGTTGCCGGCAATGGCATTGCTGCCGATGCGATGGCGCACGGGAGTTCTCTAACGACATCCGGAATGGTGAGATCCGCATGGCCGATCTCGTCGACATTGTCATTCCCGCCAACGGCCAAACAGCCGCGGAGGCTCTGGGGCTCAAGGTTCATCGCAGCATCACCACGGGCGCGCGGGTTCGCCAGATAACGCGCGAAGAAGCCGAGATCGCAGTCGAGTGTCTTCGCGATTGGGGCATTTCTGCCCGTATCGTGGAGAACGCGCATCGAGAACGACCTGCGTTGGAACGCGGCGCTACACCGGTTGCGCAGTGATGAGGCTTCCGTGAACGAGCAGCTCCGGCCCGGTATCTCAACCGAGCGCACATCAGATCGCGGGAAGGCGCGCTTACCGGCCAATATCGTCGGCTGCACCGCCTGTCTCGACAACGGTCGGTTGGCCGTGGTGTTGCACCATCGCCGCAGCCCTCGACTGCGCCGGCCGTTTCCCGTTCTGGCGATCGACCCTCCGACGATCGAGGTCGACGACCCCCAAAATATGAGGCTTCGTTCCCGCTGCGCCGATGGCCGCGTCGGGCTGCGATGCCCTTGAGGTGAGAATAGACGCCGCATAACCGGTCGCATTCGGCCGTACGTTCCTCCGGTGCTCGATGGTCTGCCTGTTTCACGGTGATTACGGTCCGCCCGATCCGGCCTTTACCGTCTCCGGAGCAAGCGCTGCTGTCCACGGCTGGGCCGTAGACGCGAGCCTGCTGAAGGAGGCCCGCAACATCGGGGAGGCCGGGCAATCCAACGGCATGTGCTCCGCAGCGAGGCGGTCTCGTGGTGCCATCAAGGCTATTCATGGGTGGACCAGGACGCCATCGGCTGGTTCTACATCGCCGCGTTCGTGTTTGTCGTCCTGCCCTACCTGGTCATGAAGATCAAAGCTTTGAGCCACAGGCTTCGTAGAGGGGACGCGCCGAGGCAATCCCCGGAAGAGCCCTCTCGATCCTGACCGTGGATTGCTAGCTTTTATCGAAAGGAGGTCCCGTTGCGGCCGCTTCGCCTCGTCCCCGACAACACCAGGATCCAGTTCATGCGCGGCCGCTTCGCCGGGGTCATCGTCTCGGCGGTGCTGAGCACGCTTTCGATCATTCTGTTTTTCTATCCTGGCCTCAATCTCGGTGTCGATTTCCGGGGCGGCATCCTGGTTGAGCTGCGGGGGCCGCAAGCACTGCAGACCGGCGCGATCCGCGCCGCCTTCGCGCCGCTCGGCTTCGGCGACCTCAGGGTGCAGGAGTTCGGTTCGCCGCAAGATGTTCTGGTACGCTTCGAAAACAAGACGCAAATCCAGGACGCGCAACAAAAGATCGCGGCTCAGGTTGCCATGGCGCTGCCCGATGTCCAAATCCGCCGCGTCGAAGTGGTCGGCGCCACGGTCAGCGCCGAGCTGTTTCGCAATGGCTTGCTAGCGACCGGCTTGGCCTTGATCGCCGTTCTGATCTACATCTGGTTTCGCTTCGAGTGGCAGTTCGGCGTGGGCGTCGTCGCCACCCTGATCCTCGACGTCACCAAGACAGTCGGCTTTTTCGGGGTCACTCAGTTCCAGTTCGATCTCACTTCGGTCGCGGCCTTGTTGACCTTGATCGGCTATTCGGTCACCGACAAGGTCGTTGTCTACGATCGTATCCGGGAAAATCTCGCCAAGCATCGGACCATGCCGCTGCGGCAGTTGATCGACCTCAGCATCAACCAGACCCTCGGCCGTACGGTGGTAACGTCGCTGACGGTGTTCCTATCGATCTTGCCGCTCGCGGTGATCGGCGGCGAGGTCATGCGCGGTTTTGCGCTGGCGATCCTGTTCGGGATCGTCGTTGGCACGTCGTCGTCGATCTTTATCGCTTCGCCAATTTTGCTGTTTCTGGGGGAGAAGCGGCTGCGGCCCGGGCTCGCCCGGGCTGCGCCCTCCACGCCCTCGGTTGCCGCGCGCTAGTGTGGGTCGTCGGCAGGATCGAGTTCATCTGCACAGAGAACCTATGGTGCTGGGAAGTCTCCGATTTCAGTGTGCCGGTGGCAACCTGACCCAGCTTGAGTAGTGATGGCAAACATGTCGTCGAAATCGCAATTGAGGCTCCTGGGTGCGCTTGACCCGGCATCGCGAGCGCGCATTCCGCTCTTCAGCTTCAAGCTCTTTGTGTTATTTCCCATTGCCTCATTGTTGGCGGTGCGATATCGCCAACCCCTGTTTGAGACGATATCTTCGTTTGCCTTGTGGTACGGCCTCTTCTCAGGCGTAGTGGCCTTATTTCGCCGGGAGCAGGTCGCCGGGCCCACCTTAAACGGATGGGATGAGGTGCTGGCCTTTTACGCTCTCAAATATCTGGCGCAATTCCTCTTGGTCATCGTCGGATAAGATCGACGGCCTTTTACCTATCACGCCGCCGATGTTCGACACCGCCTTCGTTTTGCTGGTCATCGCCGTGTTGCTGGTCGCCGTCGTCCTGTGCCAGCCGCTTGCCGCATATCTGAAACTGCCACCTCCCGCTCTCTTCGGGTAATCGGGGTGGTATTGGGCGGCTTTCCGGTGTTGATGTCCAAGCTCGACCTCGCTTTACGGTGCCGAACGAACGGGTCGTCCGTGCCGGAGATCGCGACGTTGTCTTTTTTATAGTGTCGGGGGCGGTCGAGGTTAGGCTGCCGGTGCGGCACGTGCGGCTCGGAACCGGCGAATTCTTCGGCGAAATGGCCTTGCTGACAGGCCGACCGCGCCAAGCCGACGTAGTGGCTTTGAGCTACTGCCGACTGCTACCGCGAATCCCGATGCCGGAGCCGTCATCAACCGTGTTGCGCAAGCGCGGCTCGCGATAAATCGAGATGACCACGATCGGGCCGCCGAGGTGGCCTCCTTGACAGTACGCCGCTCATTCTCACCGCCTTCCCGTTACCCACTCGCAGAACCGGCCGAAGTGGGAACGGTCTCCGCCGCCATATCCCGGCGCTCTACTAGGCAGATCAGCTTCAGGAGCAACGAGCTGCCGCGGCCAGCCATTCTCCTGATGGACCACCGCATAGAAGCCGTCGACCATAAGCTCGATCGTCGCCGGTGCCCCCGCACATTCCCGACGTGCATAGTCGACGCTTGCCGAAAGGCTCGGCAGGTGCGTTGCCGGCTGTGCCGACAGGCCGTGCACGCTCCAGCTGCCGCCAAGGTCATAGCAGATTTGCAGGCGCAAGGTCACAGCGGCCACCGCTCAGTGCAAGACGCCATATGCCAGAACGAGGATGTATCGCAGTGCCACGATGCCGAGAGCGACCAGCATCAGGATCAACATTGTTTTGCCGACCTCGACCGCAATCTCGCCTCGGCTTTGTTGTCGGTTGGTGCCAACAGTGCGGTTCGGCCGACGTTGTGCGTGCAATAAGCCCGCGGGTCTACGCTTTGCTAAATCCAATAGGGCCATAATCCAAACCCGCTAGCTCGCCGAGCGCGGCGCTCTCTCTAAGAAAGCAATCACCCGATAAGTTTTCGAGACGGAACTAAGGCTTTCTCTATAAAGGGTGCATAAATTAGCGGAACACCGATCGGACGGCGACGCGGATCTGGGGTTCCCCGGCTTCCCGAAAAGCACATTGAGCCCGCCTCGGGGTTAATCCGCACTTCTCACACTGAGTGAGTGCGTCGGGACCGCGATTAGGCAGAAAATTAGCTCTGCCCATCTTTTGAGCCAGTTGCGAAAGCCGATAGGAATTGGCGGTGCGGCCATTGCGTCGGACTCTGGAACGCTCGCCTATCCTCAGTGTGGCATGGCGCCTGCGGCCAATCAGGGTCAAAAACTGATGCCGAGCGCGCCGGCCACGAAACCCACCACCAGCACAGCCCAGAAAAGCGGACCGGCAACATCCATTGCCGCCTGCGCGACCTGGTGCGCTATAGACGGCCAGATCACGAGTCTCCGGCGCGCCCCGATTATAGCGAGGTTCCCAAAGGCGGCCCCGAAGATGTGCCTCGGCTGTGCCTCTGTGCATCGCCATCACCCTGTGAACTCCTATGCTCGGGGAGGGTATCGTGGCCGCTGATAAAGAAGCGATGCCGATCGGTGGCCCGGCAGATAAAAGCGGCGTAAAGGGCGATGGCCGGCAGGATGAGGAGTCATTGGCCCTAAACGGAGCCTGCGCGCCCTGCCGACAATAGGCTGCGATCTCTAAGCTGCCGCGATTATGCCCTGCGTGCCGCAAGTTGGGCATTCGGGATCTTTGGCGATCCGAATCGAATGAAAGCGGGCGCGCATTGCGTCATAGATCAACAACGTGCCGTCGAGGCTTTCGCCGAGCCCCAACAGTTCTTTCAACACTTCGACCGCCTGCAATGTCCCGAGCACGCCGGCGACCGCACCCAAAATGCCGGCGGTCTCGCAGCGCGGCACCAGATCGGGCGGCGGCGGCTCGCGAAACAGGCAGCGGTAACAGGGATGGCCGGCGCCCAGATAAGGCCGAAACGTCGATATTTGGCCCTCGAACGGCGACAACGCTGCAGCCACCAGGGGTTTTTGGAGGCGATAGCAGACTTCGGTCAGCAGGTAGCGCGTCGCAAAATTGTCGCTGCCATCGGCGACGAGGTCGTATTCCGCGATCAACGTCTCGGCGTTTTCGGGCCCGAGCCGTAGCGGGTGGGCTTCGACCCGTATCTCGGGATTGATCGCGCCTAGCGTGGTACGGGCGCTGTCGACCTTGAGGGCGCCGACGCTTTGCGTCGCATGAACGATTTGGCGCTGCAGATTGGTGATGTCGACCCGGTCGGGATCAGCCACTCCGATGGTCCCGACCCCGGCAGCCGCCAGATATAGCAGCATCGGCGAGCCAAGCCCGCCGGCGCCGACCACCAGCACGCGCGACTGCAGTAACCGCGCCTGCCCTTCCTCGCCAACCTCATCCAGGATCAGGTGGCGGGCATAACGCTGAAACTGCTCTTCGCTGAGCTCCACACGTGCTCCTCTCACAGACCTTCGAACAACGCCGTCGAGAGATAGCGCTCGGCAAAATCCGGCAGAACCACAACCATTGTCTTGCCAGCCATCTCCGCCCGCTTGCCGACCTCGAGAGCCGCCGCGAGCGCCGCGCCCGACGAGATCCCGACGGTCAGAGCTTCGAGCCGGGCGGCCTCCCGCGCCGTGCGGATGGCGGTGTCGTTGCCGATGCGGACGATTTCGTCGATCAGCTTGGTGTCAAGGATCTCGGGCACAAAGCCGGCGCCAATCCCCTGGATCCGGTGCGGCCCCGGCGGACCGCCGGAAAGCACCGCGCTGTCCTCGGGCTCGACCGCGATCATCTTGAGCCCGGGCTTGCGCGCCTTTAGAACCGAGCCGACCCCGGTCAGAGTGCCGCCGGTGCCAACCCCGCTGACCACCACGTCGACCGCGCCAGCGGTGTCCTTCCAGATCTCCTCGGCAGTGGTGCGGCGATGGATCTCCGGGTTTGCCGGGTTCTGGAATTGTTGCGGGATGAAGGCATCGGGCAACGTCTTGGCAATCTCCTCGGCTTTGGCGATGGCGCCGCGCATGCCCTGGGCGGCCGGGGTAAGTTCGAGTTCGGCGCCCAATAGCAGCAGCATTTTGCGCCGCTCCATCGACATGCTGTCGGGCATGGTCAGAATAAGGCGGTAGCCCTTGGCGGCGCAGACAAAGGCGAGCGCGATCCCGGTGTTGCCCGAAGTCGGCTCGACCAGCACGGTGCCGGGTTTGATCCGCCCGGCAGCCTCGGCCGCCGCGATCATCGACACGCCGATGCGGTCCTTCACCGAGGCGAGCGGGTTGAAGAATTCGCATTTGGCCAGAATGTCGGCCTTGGCCCCGGCCTGCTGCGCCAGCCGGTGGAGGCGGACCAGCGGCGTCGCGCCGATCGTCTCGATTATGCTGTCGTAAACGCGGCCGCGAAACTCCGCGTCCCGGGACTTAGTCGCGCCGGCGGTGTCCATCAAACTTAATCTCCCCTAGGGCATTCGTAATTTATGTAGGTTCGGCGGCGGGCACTGCAACAAAGCAGCCCGCCAACTCAAATCTCGAAGTCGCCGAATTCGGCCGCCCGGCCCGCGATCCCGGAGCGATGGGCGCGGCCGCACAGATCGTCGAGGGTTAGCGAGTCGAGCCGCTGCATCATCTCCTCCTGCAACTCGAGCCACAGCGGGCGGACGACCTCGTGGCCGAGAGCGCTGCCAGCCGGATCGCTGATCGGATCCTCGGCGGTCTCGAGCCCGCGTACGGTGCGCACGATGTCGCCGAGGCTGACCAGCCGCCGCTCGCGCGCCAACCGATAGCCGCCGCTTGGCCCGCGAATGCCGAGCAGGATCCCGTGACGCACCAACTCCTGCAACACCGGCTCGAGGTAGCGGCGCGGGATGCCTTGGCGCTCGGTGATCTCGGCCGAGCGCACCGGCACCGGACCGCCGTTATAGGCAATGTCCAGCACCGCTTCGATCGCGAACAGGAGTTTCTTGGTCAGCCGAACCATGTCACGCGGCCCGCCGCCGAAAGTTCACAATGAGTTTCGCCGCACCGGACGCTGTCGGCAAGCGGCCTCGACACCGGTCGAACCGAACCCACTCGCAGCGCGGCTCCCGCCGGCGGAAAACGCCGCCACGACCGTGAATTCCGGCCGCGCAATGCGGGTGAAGACAAGCTGGGCAATGCGGTCACCAGGCCGGATCGTAATCCCAGCCCGGCTCTGTGGCGGGTTGCGGTTCCACGCCGAGATCAGGCACGGTCCTTCGTAATCGGCGTCGATGACGCCGACCGCGTTGCCGAGCACCAGCCCGTCGCGGTGCCCGAGCCCGGAACGCGGCAATACCAGCGCACACCAATCGGGCTCGCCGATGCGAAAGGCAACGCCGGCCGAGATCAACACGGCCGGCGCTTGCGGCTCGAGGACCAGCGGATTGTCGATGCAGGCGTGCAAATCGAGCCCGGCCGACAGGCTCGACCCCCATGACGGAAACCCCCAGCCGGAAAGCCGGGCATCGAGAATCTGCAACTCGATCTTCACCGGCGCTTCACTGCGGCAGCAGGTGCAGAGCGATGCGCTCGGCGAGGCGGGCGGCGACTTCGCGCTTGGTCATGACCGGCCAGTCCTCGACGCCCCCGCCGTCGACCAGGTGGATCGTGTTGCGGTCGCCGCCGAAGGTGCCGGTCCCGGGCGACACGTCGTTGGCGAGGATCCAATCGCAACGCTTGCGGGTGCGCTTGGCTCGCGCGTTTGCGATAATGTCGTCAGTCTCGGCGGCAAAGCCGATGACCAGCGCCGGCCGGTCGTTCGCCCGCTGCGCGATATGCGCGAGGATATCCGGGTTTTCGGCGAGGCGCAGCAGCGGCGGGCCCTTGCCGTCCTTTTTCAGCTTGTGCCCAGCGACGCTCTCGACCCGCCAATCGGCGACGGCAGCGGCCATCACCGCGACATCGGCCGGGAGCGCGGCTTCGCAAGCGGCCAGCATTTCCGCAGCGGTCTCGACCGGTACGACCCGAACCCCGGCCGGTGCCGGCTCCCGCGTCGGCCCCGAAACCAGCACCGTCTCGGCGCCCAGCGCGCTCAGCGCCGCCGCGATCGCATGCCCCTGCTTGCCTGAGGAGTGGTTCGAGATGTAGCGTACCGGATCGATCGGCTCGCGCGTCGGCCCGCTCGTCACCAATGCCCGCCGGCCGGCGAGCCGCGCGTCGCTGGCGAGCATCGTCTCTATCGCCGCGACGATCTCCAGCGGCTCGGCCATCCTCCCCGAGCCGACCTCGCCACAAGCAAGCTCGCCGGAGCCCGGCCCGATGCGCACCACCCCGCGCGCCGCGAGAGTGGCCAGATTGGCCTGGGTCGCCGGATGCGCCCACATCATCAAATTCATCGTCGGCGCGATCAGCACTCTCTTGTCCGAGGCGAGCAATGCAGTCGTCGCCAGATCGTCGGCCAGACCCGCGGCCATGCGCGCGATCAGGTCGGCGCTGGCGGGCGCGACGACGACCAGATCGGCCTCGCGCGACAGACGGATGTGCCCCATCTCGCTCTCGTCGGTCAGCGACCACAGGTCGGTGTAAACCTTGTCCTCGCACAGCGAGGCGATCGATAGCGGGGTCACAAAATGCTGCGACGCCGCGGTCATGATCGCGCGCACCGCCGTACCGCGCTCGCGCAGCCGGCGGATCAGATCGAGGCTCTTATAGGCCGCGATCCCGCCCGAGACGATCAACAGGATGCGCCGGCCGTGCAGCACCTCGACCCTCCGCCGCCATTCGCCGCCATTATGCTACCCTTCGATGACAAGGGCGAGAGGATCGAGGTGGCGCGAAGCCGCGTATCCATAAGGAGCGGCAGCGGAGAAGTCAGCCGAAGGCTGGTGGGCGCGGCTTTTGCGTGAAGTCGAAACCGTCGAGAAGATTGTAGGCCTGGGCGTCGCGTTGCTGCAGCGGCTTCAGGCCGAATCGCGCCTCGATCAGGGCGAGAACGGAAGTCGTGTCGGCAACGCGGTGATCGATATAGCCGCGCCGCGCCCACGGGCTGATCAACAGCGCCGGTACGCGGGTGCCGCAGCCATAAGCGTCGGGGTTCGGCGGCGCCACATGGTCCCAGAACCCGCCGCCTTCGTCATAGGTAATCACAACCGCGCTCTTCTCCCACAGCCGGCTTTCGCCGAGCGCTTTCAACAGGCTTGCGACCCATTCTTCGCCCCATCGCGGCGCCGAATTCGCGGGGTGCTCGTCGCGGCCACCCGTCGCCTTCAAAAAGGAGACCCGCGGCAGCCGACCTGACTTCAGATCGTTGAGGAAATCTTCGCTGTCGCGCATACGGCCGGCTTTTACGTTGTTGAACCAGCTCGGGAGGTATTGGAACGGGTTATGATGCGGCAGGTACAGGGCCGGCGTGTCAACCACCACCGAGCCGTCGCCGGCGCCAAACGCCGTCTTCATCGCCCAGGGTTTGACCGCGTTCCAGCCCTCATTGTACCAGGCCCATGCCAGGGAGGCCGCATCGAGCCGCTCGCCGATATTGGGATAGGTCTGTTCGTCGGGTGGCGGAGACAAATCGATCGACCCCATGAACACTTCGGTCGGGCCGTTTACCGGCGCCACATCGTTGATCAGGATCCCATTCTTGTCGTAGGGCCGGTCAAAGACAGGAGGCGTCAGGCTCCCGGTCTTGGCCGCAGGAGGCTTCGACCATTGGGCCGAGCGTCCCGCCACCAAGTAAAGCGCATTACCTGTCGAGCCGCCCGACATGGCCTGAAAGAAATGATCGAACAGAACATATTCGTCGGCCAGGCGATGGTAGAAGGGTAGGTCCTTGCGCGTGTAAAAGCCCAGTACCGCGCCAGATGGCACCGACTGGGCGAACATCATCTCGGCCGGGTCGCTGCCCGGCCCCTTATCGAAAAATACGCGCTTACCGAGCAGAGCCAGCGCCACGAAGCGGTCCATCTTCCCTTGATTGATCTGCGCGAACATGCGGAAGAAATGGTGCATCGGGTCCCACGGGACGTTGGCCTCGGGCGATATGTATGGGGTCAGGTGAAACGGCCGGTTTTCGATCAGCGCGTTGGCAAAGCCGGGAAGTTCATAGGGAAGAGGCAGATAGCCGTAGGGAACGCCGGCCGCGTTCTTTTGCAGCCCGGTAAAGCGGGCATCGACCCGCCCCTCCCGATCCAAAAGGCCTGCCACCCCGCCGCCGCCGGGCCGCTGATAAGCTCCGAAATAATGGTCGAAGCTGCGGTTCTCCTGATAGATCACGATGATATGGTCGATCTTGTCGCGCAGTCCCGGCAAGTCCGGCCCGGTCGGCGTCGCGGCGCGCACCGCTATCGGCAGGCGCGACGAGAGGAACGCCGCGCCGCCGGTCACCGCGACCGATTTGAGAAAGCGGCGGCGGCTTTGCCTTAGGATCGTCATCGTTGTCCCCCGATCGCTGCGCGCTTGGCCCCCTCGGCGGGCGCGCGCTTCTCAGCGAATATCACGCTTTTATGTCAGTTGTGCGAAAGGCGTGGTCGTGCGCGCTCGCGGCTAGTCGCGGCGGCGCCTCACAAGGCAGCGAGCAACCGTTCGAGTGCGGCGAGGGACTGCGGTTCGACCAAAGTCGGAGCGTGGCCGATGCCGGGTACCTCGACCAACTCGCCGTGCGGCAGCGCGCCGACCATCCGCCGCGCCTGTGCCTCCGGAGAGCACGTCGCTCTCCGTTCCCCACACCACCAGGGTCGGGCAGGAGAGGGCCGGCAGCCGGCTCCACAATTCGGGCCGCCGAGGCGCGCCGTGCTCGACCCGCTGCCGGACGTAGGCGGGATCCATCTTCCAGCCCCATCTTCCGTCCGCTCGCTGCCGCAGCACGCCGAGTGCCAGTTCGCGCTGGTCCTCGGCGCTCCGCCCGGCGACGATCGGCGACATTTCGCGGCGGTACGCCATGGCGTCCTCCAGCGTGCGAACTCCTCCGGCCGGCTGCCGACCATCTGGGTGATGCGCTGGGTGCCCGCTTCCGCCTCCGGCCCGATGTCGTTGATCACCAGCCCCCGCAGCCGCTGCGGGTGCGCCACCGCATAGGCCATCGCGATGATCCCGCCCATCGAGGTCCCGATCAGGACAAACCGGTCGAGCCCCAGCCGGTCGACAAATGCCGCCAAATCGCCGGCTTGATCGGCGTATTGATAGGCTCCAGCGGGCGACCAGGCGCTCTCCCCGTGCCCGCGGACGTCAGGGGCGAGTATATGGAAGCGGTCCTGGAGATGCCGGGCGAGTGCGTTGAACGCGTCGGCGCTGCCGGTGTAGCCGTGGACGCAGACGATGTCAGGGGCGTCGGCCTTACCCCATTCGAAGTAATGCAGGGTAAGATCGTTGACCCTCAGGGTCTTGCTGTCGGGTTGCATCGAGGTCGTCATCGGGGCTGCCTCCTCCAGTTTCGTGCCGGCCGGCTATCTTGCCAAATATCGGGGCCGGCCGTACCTATCCTTAATCATCCAGGCGAGGGAGGCGCGCCATGCAGCTTAAAGACGAAAAACTGTTCCGCCAGCAATGCTACGTCAATGGCGAGTGGGTCGGCGCGTTGAACCGCGGCACGATCCCGGTCACCAACCCGGCGACCGGCGAGACCCTCGGCACCGTCCCGCGGATGGGCGCGGAGGAGACCCGCCAGGCGATCGAGGCCGCCGACAAGGCGCTGCCCGGCTGGCGCGGCAAGACCGCCAAGGAGCGCGCCCAGATCCTGCGCAAATGGTTCGACCTGATGATGGCGAACCAGGAGGATCTCGCCACCCTGATGACCGCCGAGCAGGGCAAGCCGATGGCCGAGTCGCGCGGCGAGATCGCCTATGCCGCCGCCTTCATCGAATGGTTCGGCGAGGAGGGCAAGCGCGTCTACGGCGACACGATCCCGGCGCACGCCTCCGACAAGCGCATCGTCGTGACCAAGGAGCCGATCGGCGTCTGTGCGGCGATCACCCCGTGGAACTTCCCGGCGGCGATGATCACCCGCAAGGCGGGCCCGGCCTTGGCCGCCGGCTGCACGATGGTGCTGAAGCCGGCGACCGCGACCCCGTTTTCGGCCTTGGCCTTGTGCGAGCTGGCCGAGCGCGCCGGCGTGCCAAAGGGTGTCTTTTCCTGCGTCACCGGGCCGTCGAACGAGATCGGCGGCGAGCTGACCTCGAACCCGACCGTCCGCAAGCTGACCTTCACCGGCTCGACCGAAATCGGCAAATTGCTGATGCAGCAATGCGCCGGCACGGTCAAAAAACTGTCGCTCGAACTGGGCGGCAACGCGCCGTTCATCGTCTTCGACGACGCCGATATCGAGATGGCGGTCAAGGGTGCGATCGCCTCGAAATATCGCAATGCCGGCCAGACCTGCGTCTGCGCCAACCGCATCCTGGTGCAGGACGGCGTCTACGACGCCTTCACCAAGCGCCTCGCCGAGACCGCCGGCGCGATGAAGGTCGCCGACGGGTTCGAGCCGGGTGCGGTGATCGGCCCGCTGATCGACATGAAGGCGGTCGAGAAGGTCGAGGCGCACATCGCCGACGCCGTCAAAAAGGGCGCCAAGGTGGTCACCGGCGGCAAGCGCGCCGCCCAGGGCGGCAGCTTCTTCGAGCCGACCGTGCTGACCGATGTGACGACCGACATGGTCATCACCAAGGAGGAGACCTTTGGCCCGGTCGCCCCGCTCTACCGCTTCAAGAGCGAAGACGAGGCGGTCAAGATGGCCAACGACACCGAATTCGGCCTCGCCTCCTATTTCTACAGCCGCGACATCGGCCGCATCTGGCGCGTCGCCGAGGCCCTCGAATACGGCATCGTCGGCATCAACGAAGGCATCATCTCGACCGAGATCGCCCCCTTCGGCGGCATGAAGGAAAGCGGCATCGGCCGCGAAGGCTCGAAATACGGCATCGAGGAATTCCTCGAAGTCAAATACCTCTGCATGGGCGGCATCGACCGCTAGTGATTAGACCCGCCCACATGATTCGGTCTCAGCCCCTCGTCTTGCCCGGCCTTGTGCCGGGCATCCACGGGACACCGGCAAGGCGTGTGCCGCGGCTCGCAGATGGCCGGGCCAAGCCCACGGCTGTCCGGTTTGGCGAGATTGGTTGTACAATAGCCTTTAGCCTCTACTCACAGTCGTCATCACCGGGCTCGTCCCGGTGATCCACGCCTTTTCGGCCAGACCGAGGCACGTGGATGGCCGGAACAAGTCCGGCCATGACGACTGGCAAGCGAGGAAATATTTCGCATCACGCGGTGTAAGCGTCAGCTGAGGACCACAACACCGGTCAGGCGGCGAGGCTGGCGGTTTGGTTGTTCCAGTTCCATGGGAGCAGTTCGCCGAGCCGGTTGATCGGGTGACCCTTGGCCGTGCGATCGATCACATCGGCGAGCCAAGTCTGCGGATCGAGGCCATTGAGTTTGGCGCTTTCCAGCACGGTGTAGAGGATTGCGGCGCGCTCGCCGCCGGCATCAGATCCGAGGAACAAGAAATTTTTACGGGTAATGGCAATGCCGCGCAGGGCACGCTCGGCGACGTTATTGTCAATCGCGAGCCGGCCATCGCCGGCATAGCGGGCCAGCGCCTCCCAGCGGCTCAGCGCGTACTGGATCGCTTTTGCGAGTGCGTTCTTCGATGACAGCCGGCGGCGCTGTGCCGTCAGCCAGTCGCGCAAAGCGTCGAGGAGCGCCACGGCACGGTTCTGGCGCGCCGCCAGGCGGATATCGGCCGGCTGGCCGGTGACCGGGGCTTCGATCCGATAGAGCTCGCCGATCCGTTTCAGTGCCTCTTCGGCGATCGGCGATCTGGTCGCTTCGAACACGTCGTAAAACTTGCGCCGCGCATGGGCCCAACACGCTGCGTGGATCAGCGGCGGCCCTCGGCCGACCTGGTCTTTGGCGGATGGCGGTCGCGTCAGGGCGGCGTAGCCGCTGAAGGCGTCGGCCTGGATCGCGCCGCGAAAGAGGGCCAGATGATCGCGCGGTCGCTCGCCGCGGCGGTCGGGGCTGAAACGATAATATGCTGCCGGTGCCCGCCCACCCTGCCAGGGTCGCTCGTCAACTACATAGGTCCACAGCCGTCCGGTCCTGGTCTTGCCGTTGCCGGGGGCCAGCACCGCGATCGGCGTGTCGTCGGTGTGGATGATCGGCGCTGCCATGACATGCGCGCCGATCAGCGCGGCCAACGGCGTCACCCACCAAGCAGCGTGCCCGACCCAGTCGGCCAGGGTGGCGCGCTCGATCGCGATGCCTTCGCGCGCCAGGATCGCCGATTGACGGTAGAGCGGCAGCCCGTCGAGGTATTTGCTGACCACGACATTGGCGACCAGGCCCGGTCCGGGCCGACCCTTCTCGATCGGCAGATCGGGCATCGGCGCCTGCAGGATGCGCTCGCAGCAGCGACAGCTGAGTTTGGGCCGAATATGGCGGATCACTTTGAGGCGGGCCGGGATCTTCTCCAAGACCTCGGTCACGTCCTCGCCGAGTTTGCTAAACCGGGTGCCGCCGCAGCCCGGGCACACCGACCCCGGATCGTGCACGATCTCCTCGCGCGGCAAATGATCGGGCAGCGGCCGTCGCACCGGCTGGCGACGTTCGCGGCGCGGCTGATCGGGGACGCGCTGTGCCGCCGGCGCTGTGCGCGCCGCTTCGCTCTCTTCCAAATCTTCGAGCATCAGCTCGAGTTGCGCGATCTGAGTATCGAGTTTTTCCGACGAGCGCCCGAACTGCATGCGCCGCAGCTGGGCAAGCTGAGCCTTGTACTGTTCGATCCGCAGCCGGGCGCCGGTCAGCTCGGCCCGCGCTTCCGCCAATTCCGCCTCGCGTTCGGCCAGCAGGAGGCGCAGCTCGGCGATCTCTTGAACGGGGTCAGCAGCGTCCGGCATCAACCATCAGTTTACTCCCGCTTGCATTGAGCAGTATCGACATCGTACCCGCCTGAGTCACTATGTCGCGCTGTTCAACTAGCCACTTCCGGGGTCCAGCTGCGGCGTGGCGCACGCCAATCGATGCCCTCCAGCAGCATCGACAATTGTGCTGCCGTCAGCACCACCGATCCGTCCTTCGCCTGCGGCCACAAAAACCGGCCGCGCTCCAGCCGCTTAGCAAACAGGCACAAACCTTGCCCGTCCCACCACAGCACCTTGATCAGATCGCCGCGGCGACCACGGAACACGAACAAGGCACCACCATGCGGGTCGAGGCGCAAGGTGGTCTGAACCCGCGCCGCCAGCCCGTCAAAGCCTTTCCTCATGTCGGTGACGCCGCACGCCAGATAGACGCGGACATTGCCCGGAATGCCGATCACGACAGCGCCGACAAGACCCGGCGCAATGCCACCTGGTCGACCGCGCCGGTCAGGCGCAGCTTCACCCCCGAGGCCAGCTCCACCTCGATGATCCCGTCCGCCGGCCGATCGGTTTCGGGCAGTATCGGCACCGGATCAACCGACGCAGCGGCCCGTGGAAGCTCCTCGACCGGCGGGGCCAATCTCACCGGCGCAAACCCGGTCAGCTCGCCGGTACGGAACTGCCGGCGCCAGGTGTAAAGCTGGCCGCTGCTGATCGCGTGCAGTCGGCAAACCAGCGAGGGCGAGGATCCTGGCGCCACGCTCTGCGCCAATATCCGAAGCTTCTCTTCGAGGCTCCAGCGTCGCCGGCGCTCCGGACCGGTGAGAACCTCGCCGCGGACCTCGCGAGCCCTCGTATGAGTACTCCCAAGGTCCTCCTTATCGACCAGCTCCGCGTCATCCATTGCACCGCTGCCCGCAAAAGAGCGGCAGCATCCAGCTCAACACGCCGAGTGCAAGACGACCCTCAGCTGACGCTTACCACGCGGTCACTTTGTATGCAGATTCAAACCGGACAGCCGGGGCCAAGCCCAGCCATGACGATCGAGCAGATCGTTTACGTGGGTCTGAGCACCACGGCATCGTAGAGGCCCGCCGGCCAGGATCGGATAAAACGCGACATGACCAAGGATCAGGTCAGGGCAGTATTGGAACCTGTTCCGACCTGGCCGGCGGACCGGCAGCAGGAGCTGGCCGAGCTTGCACTTGAATAGATGCAGAACTCGCCGGCGCCTCCTACGAGGCGACACCGGATGAACTGACGGCGATCGTTGAAGGGCTTGCCGGCGATGCTGCCAGCGAAGGAGGAGATCAAGGCAGCATTCGCCTGCTACCAAGGACCTTATGCAGCGGAAAACCGTTCAAGCTCTTCCAAGATTCCGAGGAAAGATTTGTCGATATGTCCACGCTGGAGCTGCTCCACGATCATTGTGTCGGTGAGTGAGATCCGCAGCGTGCTCTGAAGGATCTCGTTTAATCTAGACAGCACCTCCTTCCCCGGTACCAAGGGGAGGCGATCCGACAATGCCGCCCACCGACCCTCAAACTCCGCAGCGGCCCGCTCTATAATAGTGCTCGGGTCCAAGGAGCTTCCGTGTTCCTTGGCAAATTGTAGGCACCTCGCTGCTCGTTGGCTCATCACAACCATTTTGAAGGGCGCGGTGGCAGCCTCAAGCCATCGCTGCGCTTCCGTGATAGAGGGTTCAGCGGCGCTTGGCTCCCTGGTCCGAAGTCGCCTGACAGCAGCCCGTAGGATAGCTTGCGGCTCAAGGAGGTAATTTTCAATCTCCTTGCGTTCCAGCACGCGGCAAACGAGACTCTCCGCGGAAGCCGATGTCAGAAACTCGGCTATCTCCTCATCAGATCTGTAGTCTCGGTCAAACAGGCAGAACACCGCGACATCTAAGTCAAGTACTTCACGGAACGCCCATGCTGCGTGCGCCGCTCGCCGCCATTGGGACAAACCACCCAGCTGAACGATCGGCACGCTATGCGAATCCGCAAGCCGGTCTAGGCCAAACCGAGCGGCCAGCCGTCTGATTAGTCGTCCGTCCTTGCCTTCAACGAAAATTACCTTCTGGGAGCGCGCAATTCGCGCAAGATCGGCGTTGTCGCTCGAACCTAAATACCGGTAAAGCGAGGCATATTCCTCCTCCGTCCTGATGCGCTTTCCTGACCTATTGCTCGGGTCGACGGATACCACTTCGTGCGGCTCCGCGTCGTTGATCATTTCTACCGAATGCGTCGCTAGGATGAACTGTCCGAAGCGTTCGCGTACCATGCGAAGCAAACGACGCTGTAGATCTGGATGCAAGTAGATGTCGGGTTCATCAATCACCACAGTGGATGACTGGTTGCCGCGCCCAAGATGGGTAAGAATTTGCATCCACACTTGGAACCCGAAGCCGGCCCATTGGACCTCACGATCTATCCGCGCCTCACTGAAAAACATGCGGACAACAGCGGAATTGCCTGATTGCATCTCCGGCTTTTGGAGCTCTACTGAAGGCCAGGCAGCCTCGACATCCTGCTTAAAAGCATAAAATTCCGCTTGGGTCTTGCGAAGCCATATGTTCCGAAGCACCCGGCTCGCAAGTCGCGTCCCTGCATTCCGCCGCACGGTGTCGTCCTGCACATACTGCTCATCGATCTCCAGAGGAGTAAGCGTCGGAACGATAACCAAATCGACCTCAAAGGCACTGCGGAATCTTTGAACTAGTCGGCAACCGAGCACCGCCCATATCGATGTAGAATTGGGTGATCCGGTCTGGATGAAGCCTTAAAACAGCCTTCGCGCCTCTCGTGTTCTCGAATATTAATATTGCATCGTCGTCACCATAATTATACGCTGAATTCGCAAGGCTAAACGGAAGAACGCTGTCGGGTACCTCATATCCGTCGAATACGCCTTCACCAGGGATCTCGATTAGTGTCGGATTGCGAGTTCGTGCATTACGGAGACATGCCTCGAGTGCTCTAAACCCGTCGAGAATAGAGGACTTTCCGCTGTTATTTGGGTCAACAAGTATATTGCCACTTCGCAGGCGCAGGCCAAAGCGGGTGAGCTTTCTAAAGTTGGTAATTTCGAGCCGAACTATCATTGGGCTTCACGAGTTTGGGCGAGCAGCAAGGCGCCCGCCCCCCAAGGTGGCATTGGCAAATTCAAGTGTTCAAACTAAGCGAGTTGCAGTGTGTAGCGATCAAGCGGCACCGGAGGTTCGCCTTTCGCCCGCTGCAGAACGAGCCCTCCGACTCCCGAGCGCGAGATGTGAATATGCCAATAGCTCCGGCCGTCTGGCGTCGTCGTGGTATAGAGCTTACCCAGGTTTTGGCGCATGACCTCGACCGGGAGCGCGACCGCTACGTCTAGGTCCATCATTCCGAGAATGAAATAACCGTGCTTGGCGCTCGCAAGAAACTGGTCCTGATGCGGATGGTACGCGTACCAATAGTTTTCGTTTTTTGCATGCCATTTTGACATGGTGCACACGACTCCGATCTGATCGTCGTCGCTGCGATAAATCGCTGCGGATCGTCGGTGAAATCGAGTACTGTGTCTTTCCTCCAATCGAGTAAGTATCTTATATCTCTTGGCGTTCATGAGCGTAGGATCCGTCCGATCTTGTTTACGCCCGACGTTCCCGAAATCCCCGGAGGGGACTATTTGCGAAGCGCCATCGTCTAGCCGTGTTGCTGGTACAAGAGCATCATGAAGTGCCGCGATGTCAATCTTCAACTGTTCCGCTCGACTACGCAGAGCCTGCGTTTCTTCTATCGCACTAATGATCAGCTTCGCTTCGCCGAGATGTCCGCCCGACAACGCATTGACGCCCGATTGCGAAAGTAGTGCCGCCTGTTCACTTAACTCGGTCACCAAAATATCCGCGGCGTCTATTGCGTCAGCGTTCATTTGAAAATCCTCGATGCTTGCTAGGTTCGCGTTTGGTGTCTCACGGTTCCATCTAGCCTGCGCGGCGCGCGTGGCGATGTCGCTCCGCCGGGCGGGGGTAAGTCGGTCTCTGCGAGCAAGACCGCCCCTCTCCTGGGGCGAAAGCTGGCCTTTAGATTTCTCACTCAAGATGCAACCGCCGTACTCAGGTTTCTTAGTTCCCATATATGGACGCATTCGATCGATAGCAAGCATAAAATGTAGTGATGGAGGCAGCAAGCATCCCCTTGGACCGAGCGGGAAAATGTTGTGAGGTTGTTGGGCTGCGGCGGCGGTGACGCGGTGTGACGTGCCCATTGGGGCGAGAAGAGGCTGGTGCCGCTGCCGGTCTTGTGAACAAGGTGATCCTGAATTGACAGCTCTCCGAGACCGCGGGTGCGATGAAGGCCGCCGACGGGTTCGCGCCGGGTGCGGTGGTCGCGCCATTGATCGACATTAATGCGGTCGAGAGGGGCGAGGCGCACATGCCGATGCCGTCAAGAAAGGCGCCAAGCTGGTCACCGGCGGGAAGCGCGCCGCCGTGCTGACCGATGTGATGACCGACATGGTCATCACCAAGGAGGTGACCTTCGGGCCGGTCGCGCCGCTCTACCGCTTCAAGAGTGAAGAAGAAGGGGTCAAGATGGCCAACGACGCCCCCACCCTTCCCTCCCCCGCTCGCGGGGGAGGGTTAGGGAGGGGGCATCAACGAAGGCATCATCTCGACCGCGGTCGCCCCCCTCGGGGAATGAAGGAAAGCATCGCCCCATTCTGCGGGGTCACTGGGCGCCAACTACGGCATCGAGGAATTCGTGGAAATTAATGAGATCGGCAGGCCGGCCAGGGTCGTCGGATTTTGACGGCTCGTCGAAATGCCGTTCAGCGATCCTACTCCTGCCAAATTGTCGCCTCGGTCCAGCCGAGGTCGTCGAACTCGGTGGCGCGCAGCGGGCCCTCTGCGACCGAGAAGAACTCGTCGAGCTGCGGCGGCGGTACGGCGGTGCCGCTGAGCATCGCGTGCGCCTGGCCGCGATGGTGGATCTGGTGCTGGAACAGGTGCAGCAGAAGGCGGTCAGCCCGCTCCGTCTGCACGCGCGTGCTGCGGTGCACGCGGATGACCCGGTCTGGCCCGGCTTCGTCCAGCGCCTCGCACCAGGCGATCAATCGACGATCGATCGCCGCTTGGGCGGGCCGCAGGTCCGAGACGGTGGGACAGGGAATTGGATCCGCCCACGCGGCCGGGCCGAGCGTGCCACCCTCGAGCGCATCAATGTAGAACCGGTCGATGATCAGGATGTGGTTCAAGGTGGCCTGGATCGACGGGAAAAAGCCCGTTCGCGGCGCTTCGAACTCCGCCTGTGTCAATCCGGCGCAGGCTGCGAGCAAGCGATGGTTCGCCCAGGCGTTGTTGTACGCCATCGCGCGCAAGGTCTGAAGGTGTGAGGCAGGCATCGTTCACCACACTTTCGCTGGTCAGCGCGGTTCCAGCCGCAACGTGGTCGGCAGCACCTCGGCGCGAACCACCGACTGTGCGTAGGGACTCGTCTCGTATTTTCGCAAATATTCGCGGCTGGCCCGCGCGATCGCATCGGCGTCACTCACCGGCACTGCCTGAACCACCAGCCGGCGGCCGTCAAATTCCAATATGGCGGACCCGCCCGTCGCGATGTCCCTGTACCAACGCCCCTTGCTGCCGCGCACCGAGCGCACAAAGACCTCGTCGTCAGCCACCACCACCCAGATGACCACTGCACTATCCGGGTGTTTCTCGGTCCGGATCGAGACTTCCCGGAGATCGCGCAAGTCACGCAGGATGTCCGCATCGAACTTCGCCACTGCCGTTCTCCCTTATGTCGTCATCGCTTTTAGCTCCTGTGGCCCTCTAGGTGTTGCCCAAACCGTTGGCCTCCGGGCCCGTCGCCCGCTCTACCGCTTCAGGACCGAAGCCGACGCGGTCAAGATGGCCAACGACACCCCCCACCCTAACCCCTCCCCGCTCGCGGGGGAGGGAAGGGAGGGGGCTCGCCGCCGATTTTTACAGCCGCGACATTCGGCCGGCTCGGCGCTTTAGTTTGAAAGGGCGCTTTCGAGGTCGGTTTGCGAGAAATCGTCGCCGACATAGAGCAACGGGCAAGAGCGTTCTTTGGCGACTTCATACGAAAAGCAGTCGCCAAAGTTCAGCCCTGCGGGATGCGCGCCCCTTCCCCATAACGCATAGGCCGCGGCGACGCGCCGGGCCGAGGCCGACGTCACCGACACGATTTCAAAGCCTAGCCCGTCGATCATGCGGCTAATTTCTTCGCCGACATTGCGCCGGGCTGCGACGATCAGGGCCTCCGCCACGGTTCCAGCGGAAATCGCGACCTCGGTCTCGGTTTCCAGAACCCTTATGCAGGCATCCGCTCCGGTTTCGCCGAGCGCGATCGCCATCAGCGCCGAAGTATCGACGGCGATCATCGAGGCAGACCATCCGGCCCAAACAGGAAGTCCTGGCTTCTGGCGGCACTTTCTCCGGGGCATGCCCTGGCGGCCCCAGATGCCCGTACCGCTTCAAGCAGCTTCTTGCGGGCTGCGGGTGCCACCGCGGCTTCGACCGGCACCAGACGCACCACCGCCCGGCCGTGCCTGGTCAGCACGATCTCTTCTCCCGCTTCGGCGCGGTGGATCAATTCCGTCAGCTGCCCCTTGGCGTTGGTCACCGCAATCCGCATCGCTCACCCACTTCTGGCCGGACGATCAGTTGTTACATGGACCAATCTCTGGTCCATGTCAATCCAGGCGGTGGCTTGACGGCGCTGATCGCGGGACATTGCCTTTGCACAGCTGGCTAATATAGCTATTTATAGCTAGGACAAGCGGAGGTCGCGATCTTGCAGGTAAACATCTTGGAAGCCAAGAACCGCCTCTCGCAGCTGATAAAAGCCGCTCAGGCCGGGGAGGAGGTGATCATCGCCAACCGCGGGGAACCAGTGGTTCGACTCGTGCCCGCCGGACCGGCGCCTGCAGCGAGCGCAGATACGGGCAATGCCCGGGTTATTCTCGACTGGGTCGGGGGCCATCCGCTGCCAGCCTACGCGCGACGTTCGGCCGAGGAGATCGATGCCGCGATCCGACTAGAGAGAAGCTCGTGGGATTGATCTACCTCGATGCCTGCCTGGTGATTTACCTCGTCGAGCATCATGCGCGGTGGGGCGAGCCCGTCGCCGACGCCATCGCCCAAGCCGCAGAAGCTCGCTTTGGCATCTCACCGCTGGTCAAATGCGAGTGTCTGGTCGGGCCAATCAAGCGCGGCGACCCGGTACTGCAGCGGGCCTATATGGCGCTGTTCGAGCGGTTCGCAGCATTGGACATGCCCGAACCGGTCTACCTGCAAGCCGCTGAACTCCGCGGCCACTTTGGCCTGAGGACATCCGATGCGCTGCATCTCGCCTGTGCGCAGCATCATGGCTGCGATTCCTTGTGGACGAACGACGACCGGTTGGCGCAAGCCTCGCACGGGCTCGTCCACAATATCTTAAAGTAAGAGTTGGGCGTATCACCGGCCGGTGGTGCGGCCGTTGCCGCCCGGTCGCCACGGTTTGGCCGTGAAAGGGGCGTATGATCCTCGGCATGGTCTGGGGTTTGATTACGACGATTGCCGGTGACCGCAGCCTCCATTGTCTGCGGTTTGGTCCCCTCGACATCCGGAATCTGGTTGCGCAGGCGGCAAATCTCGCCCGCTCCGGAAATTCCCGATTTCGTCGATTTAATTCCCGGTTCCGTCGAATTCAATTCCCGGTTCGGCCGAAAAAAATTCCCGGTTACTTGCCTACGGGAATTCTCCGGCAAGCGATTGATTTTACATGTTCTTTTCGTTCAGAATCGAGGCTTGCAGGGCCAAAATCGCAAAAATTCCCGGTTATTTCCCGTTCTACGGGAATTGGGCCGATCGCGGTTGGGCCGCTGATCGACCTTTCTGACCGGCCAGAGGCTCGAGTTTCGAGCCCCTACCGGCTGACGAGTTCATCGAGCGCGGCGCCAAGGCGGGCGAGGTCGCGACCGGTCGACAGCCGGTGGTCGCCGTCCTTGACCAGGGTCACCACGACGTCGCGGCTGCGGAACCGGTCGGCGAGCCGCAAGCTCGTCTGCCATGGCACCGATTGATCGCGTATGCCATGGAGCAGCCGCACCGGGCAGTCGAGCGCGATCTCCTCGCGCATCACCAGATGTTGCCGCGCCTCTTCGAAAAAGCTCATGCGATAGGTATAGCCGGCTGGGTCGTAGTCCGAGGGCAGTGTGATGATCCCCCGCTCCCGGAACTCCGTCTGTTGCGCCGCGTCGAGCCGTTCCCAGAACAGATCCTCGGTGAAATCGGGGGCAGCGGCGACCCCGACGAGCGCATGGATCCGCTCGGTTCGGGCGAGCGCCGCCAGCAGCATGATCCAGCCGCCCATGCTCGACCCGATCAGGATCTGCGGGCCTTTGGACAGTTCGTCGATAACGGCGATCGCGTCCTCGGCCCAGCGGCCGATCGTGCCGACGGCGAAGTCACCGCTCGATGCCCCGTGGCCAAAATAATCGAAGCGCACAAATGCGCGACCGCGCCGCCGGCAGTATTCCTCGAGAAAGCGCGCCTTGGTGCCGGTCATGTCAGAGCGTAACCCGCCCAGGAACACGATCCCGGGGGCCTCGCCGGCGAGCCGGTGGTAGGCGATTGTTGCACCGTCGTGACGTGGTAGGATCTGGGACCGATTCACCGGGAGCTCGTGGCACAGCGGAAATGGGCGGCGACGATAACACCATGCCCCGACCGCCAGTAGCCCAGCTACCGGAAGGCCGCCCGCCGGCGGTTCTGCAGGTTTTGCCAAGCCTTGTTTCGGGCGGGGCCGAGCGCGGCACGGTCGAATTGGCGGCGGCGCTGACCGCGGCCGGCTGGAACGCCTATGTCGCCTCGGCCGGTGGCCCCCTCGAACGCGAGATCGCCCGCGCTGGCGCAACCCATCTGACCCTGCCGCTCGCGTCGAAGAATCCGCTGGTCCTGCGCCGCAACAGGGCAGCGCTGGCCCGCGCGATCCGCGCTCTCGGCATCGACATCGTCCATGCCAGGAGCCGCGCCCCCGCGTGGAGCGCGTGGTCGGCGGCACACGCGACGGGCCGGCATTTCGTGACGACGTTTCACAACGCCTACGGCGCGGGCTCGGCTCTCAAGCGCTGGTACAACTCGGTCATGGCGCGCGGCGAGCGGGTCATCGCTATCTCCGATTTTGTCGCCGACCATGCGGCCAAGGTGTACGGCGTCGAGCCGGACCGCCTCCGCACAATACCGCGCGGCGTCGATCTCGATATTTTCGATCCGAGACGGGTTGGCGGCCAGCGGATCGCCAGCCTCGCACGGCAATGGCGGCTCCCTGATGGGGTGCCGACGGTGATGTTGCCGGGTCGGCTGACCAGATGGAAGGGCGGGCTCGATTTTATCGCTGCGGTTGCTGCACTGGGCCGCCGCGACATCTGCTGCGTGCTGGTGGGCGCGGAACAGCGGCGCGGTTTTCGCCGCGAGCTGGAAACGGCGATCGAGCGGCGCAAGCTCGTCGGGCTGTTCCGCATCGTCGAGCACTGTCCGGATATGGCCGCCGCATACATGCTGGCCGATGTCGTCGTCTCGGCGTCGAGCGACCCCGAGGGTTTCGGGCGGACCATCGTCGAAGCACAGGCGATGGGTCGGCCGGTGGTCGCCACCGATCATGGTGGCGCCCGCGAGACGATCGTGCCCGGTGCAACCGGCTGGCTGGTGCCCGCGCGCGATCCCGCCGCCCTCGCCACGGCGATCGGCGCCGCGCTGTCGCTTGGTCCGGGGGAGCGGTTGCTGCTCGCCAAGCGCGCAATCTCGCACATCGCGGCCAACTTTACCCATGAGGCGATGTGCGCCCGCACGATCGAGGTTTATGAAGAATTGCTGTTTCCCGAGAAGGACCCAGCCACAACCGGAATCGTGCCAGTGGCCCTGCGGGCGTAGGCGCCGAAAGCAGCGAGGGGGGAGATGACAACCGACGACACCTACGATTACATTGTGACCGGAGCCGGGTCGGCGGGCTGCGTCGTGGCCGCGCGGCTCAGCGAGCCCGGTCGCTATCGCGTGCTACTGCTCGAAGCCGGTGGCGAGGATCGCTACCCCCTGGATCCATGTGCCGATGGGCTATGGCCGGCTGTTCAGCAATCCGCGCGTCAACTGGATGTACGAGAGCGAGCCAGAGCCCGAACTCGAGGGCCGATCGATGTACCAGCCGCGCGGCAAGGTCTTGGGCGGCACCAGCTCGATCAACGGCATGGTCTATATGCGCGGCAACCCCGCCGATTACGACGAATGGCGCCAGCGTGGCTGCACCGGATGGGACTGGGACAGCGTATTGCCGTACTTCAAGAAGGCTGAGGATCAGGAGCGCGGGCCGGATGCATTCCACGGAACCGGCGGACCGTTACGCGTCTCCGATCAGCCATCGCGCTTCGAACTGGCCGAACACTGGATCGCCGCGGCGATCGAGGCCGGATTGCCGGCCAACAACGACTTCAATAACGGACAGCAAGACGGCGCCGGGCCGTTCCAGACCACGACCAATCGCCGCCGACGCTGGAGCACTTCCGCGGCCTATCTGCGCCCGGCGCGCAATCGCAAGAACCTGACCGTCGCGACAAATGCGCTGGCTACCCGAGTGGTGTTCGAGAACGGCCGGGCGACCGGCGTCGAGTATTTAAGAAGCGGGGCCCGTCAAACCGCTTGGGCGCGGGGCGAGGTGATCGTCTGCGGCGGCGTCTTCAATTCGCCGCAGCTATTGCAATTATCCGGGCTAGGGCCGGACGAACTGCTGCGCGGTCTCGGCATTCCGGTGGTGCGCGACATGCCGGCCGTCGGCGCCGATCTGCAGGATCACTTCTACGTTCGGCTGGCCTTTCGCTGTACCAAGCCGATCACCCTGAACGATGTCGCCAACAACCCATTGCGCAAAGGGGTGGCCGGTCTCCAGTACATGCTGTTCCGGACCGGGCCGTTGGCGACCAACGGGATCTGCGCCGGCGGCTTTGCGCGCAGCGACCAGCGTCTCGATCGACCCGCATCCAGCTCAATTTCGCTTGTGGAGCTTTGCCGAACGAACCCGGAAAGAGTCTATCCGCATCCCTTCCCGGGCTTCACGGTCAGTGCGGTGCATCTGCGCCCCGACGCGCGCGGCGAGGTTCGGGTAAAGAGCGCCGATCCGCTCTCGCCCCCGGCTATCCGCTTTAACTTCCTGAAAACCCATTACGATTTGCAGGCGCTGACCGCCGGGATGCGGCTGGCGCGCAAGATCGTCAATCAACCGGCGCTCTCCGATTATGTCGCCGCTGAACTGATCCCGGGTAAGGACGTCAACACCGACGCGGAATTCGAGGCCGCCATTCGCAAAAATGGCATCTCCAACCTGCACCCTGTGGGCACCTGCCGCATGGGGACGGATGAGGCGGCGGTGCTCGATCCGCGGCTACGAGTGCGCGGCATCGGGCATCTGCGCGTCGTCGACGCTTCGGTTATGCCTTCCGTCCCGGCCGGCAACACCAACGCGCCGTCGATCATGATCGGCGAAAAAGCCTCCGACATGATCCTCGAAGACGCCCGGGTGATGGCGTGAAAGACAGGGATTCTCCCCGTGATATTTCGCACTTTGGCTACTCGCATTAATCGGGCGGCGGTCCATCTCGGCATTCGCCGTCAGTGGTCGCAGGGCGAACACTGAGAGGGCGGAGCTGGCGGCCGCGACCGGCAGCGCAGGTCTCATTGTCGTGCCGTCTCCAGCTATTTCGCTTGTGCCGCTGCGGCTTCGCTGCGCCGCAAAACCGCGTTGCAGTTCGGCGGCAATTGCCAAGCGGCACTATTCGCGTTCACCGGCATTCCGGCCAAACCCGGGTTGCGCATCGCCTGCAGAACACGCAGGCCGAGCGGCCACCGTGCCTTGATAAAGGCGACAATCGCGAGGATCTGGCGATCGTTCAACGCGTCCTTAAACGCCGGCATGGCGGAGATGGCGGCAGGCGGCATCCCGGCCGAATTGCCGTATTTGGTCACATGGAAAATATCTTCGTCGGAATGCTGCCAGATGTAGCCGCTCTCGTCCAAAGCGGGTGCTCGCCTGCCGGCATAGGCGTCGACGATTTGCCACAATGGCTGGCCTTGCAGGTTGCGGCCATGACAGCCGGCGCAATGGCCGAGGTAAAGCCGCTTGCCGAGAATAACCGAGGCGCGGTCATCGACATCGGCGATATGATTATCGGTGGCTTGGCCCGCCCGGCTGAGAGGCGCGCCAGCAGCGCCAATGCGATCGCGGCAGCGACGCCGAAGACCCTCCGGCGCACCTTCATTTAATCAGGTCGCGCAGCGCCGCCGTTATCGAATGGGCGGGCAGGTTCCCGGTCAGCAACTCGACGACCTGACCGGCGGGGTTGACGACATAGATAAACGAGCTGTGGTCGATCGCGTATTCGTCGTTACCCAGCTTTCGCACAGCATAGTAGACATGAAAGGCTTTGGCGGCAGCAGCGGTCTGGGCGTCGTTTCCGGAGAGGCCGAGAATTCGCGGATCGAAGGCCTTGACATAGTCGGTCAAGGTCTGCGGCGTGTCGCGCTGCGGATCGACCGTAATGAAAAGCGGCTGGACTTTGACAGCAAGCGGCCCCAATTCGCCGAGCGCGCCCGCCATCGCGTTCAAAGCGGTCGGACAGGCGTCGGGGCACAGCGTGTAGCCGAAATAGATGACGAGCCACTTGCCGGGAAAGCTCGCCTCGGTGACGTCGTGGCCGGCAGTCGTTTTGAGCGCGAAGCGGTCGGTCATGCCGGGAATCGACGGCACGGTCACCCTGTGTGGTTCGGCCTGCGCCGTCGCCGGCGACGCTGCGGCGCCGAATGTGCCGAGGGCTGCGATGATCCCGGCGATTAAGCGGCGGCTCGTCGCAGCACACCCGCGGGGCATCCTCACGTTTTCGGAAGCACCCGGATGATCGCCATCATGCCGTTATCCTCATGGCCGAGGATGTGACAGTGATAGACGAAATCGCCGATGTCCGGCCCGCGGAAATCCATCCGCACCTTGACGCTCGGATAAGGCCCGGTCCCGGTCCAATAGGGAACCTGGATCATGTCGAGGAACTGGCGCTGCTGCGCCGGCACCCGAACCCCGTTCTGTTCGAGCAGCAAAAAATGAATCTGGTGCATATGAAATTCGTGATTTTCCATAGTGCGGTTTTGGACGATCCAATCCTCGACGGAGCCCTGCGTCGTCTTAATCGCCGGCGGGTTGTTGGGGTCGAACAGCACCGGTGTCGCGCCGTCGACCGTGATGAAAAAATTCGTCGGGCTCGCCGGGTTGGTCGGGTCCGAGAGCACCTCGGAGAAGTAGAGCGTGCGTCGCGCGCTGACCGGGGCGGCGGCGAGGCCCTCGAAGAGCTGCGGGTAGGGCGCCTGCGAGGGTGCCGGGATCACCGGCAGCGGCGGCGGCATCGCCGTGGTGCCGATGCTGGCCAGGGGGCGCGTCGGATCGCTGTCACCGCCGGGGCCGGTATCGATCTTGAAAGTCTGAAATGTCGCCTGATTGACCGTCGCCGATGGACCGGTGACGATGAATTCGGCGCGCGCTGCGGGCGCCACCAGAATATCGGTCTGAGTCACTAGCTTGCCTTGCCTGGTGCCGTCCTGCGATCCGGTCGGCACGCCGTCGAGCGCCACCACCTGCAAAGGTTGCAGCACCCCGTCATATTGCAGTTGCAAATCGAGGATCGTGTCGGCCGAGGCGTTTGCCACCCGCCAGAATTCTTGCTGACCCGGCTTCATCTCGATGATGGCCGGCTGATAGTTGGGATCGCACTAAGAAATCGGGACATAATTCAGCGACACGTCCCATGACGGCACCCCTCCGCCAGGCATCGGGCCGTTGGGTATCGTCTGGTCACGGACGATCAGCACGCGTTCCGGCAATCCGGCGACCGCGGGTTGGATATTCTCGATCCCCTCGACGACAATTGCTCCAGAGGCACCGCCCTGAACTGCCGCTTCGGCAATCCCGTGAACGTGCGGATGGTACCAGTAGAGCCCGGGCGGCTCGCTGGTCGGAAATTTCAGACTGTAGATGAACGTCTGACCTGAGTTGATCAGCGTGTGGATCACCTGATCGCCATGGCAGCGCGGCGAAGTGTTGGTGCCGTGAAAGTGCACGTTGAGCGAGGTGATCGTCATCGTCACATCGCCGCAAGCATCCGACGCGTTCGATACGATCTCGGTCGGCGACCCTGCCGGCGGCGGCGGATTGAGGTTGGTCACCAGCATGTTGAGCGTATCTCCGGGATGGAGATACAAAGTCGGCGACTCGAGCCCGTCCGGTGTAACGAAGCAGAACAACGTTCGCCCGGCCGCATCTACTGTAGTGTAATACTTGAAGTATACATTCAGCACGCCGCCTTTGCTGTACAGGCTCGGCGGTTGTGCGGCCACACTTCCCGCCGCAGGGCGCGGACAGGACGCAGTGCTGTGCGCCGCGGCGATCGTCGGTAAAATTCCGCACGCCGCCAACAGTACGACGAGGCCGCCGAATAGCTTGGTCATGATCGCATCCGACTACCGATTTCAGAATGCACACCGATATTAACCTTAACGGACATTGTCAACCTGCGCCTCGCGCGGACTGCGTGAATTTTTTGCGTGTTTCGGACGCAATGCGCGATGGGCGGCATCGGCCCAAGAAATGCCGCAGCTCGGCCGACCGCCCTCAGCCGCGCACGCAAACATCGAATGTCCGCAGTTGAAAATTCGCCGGTGTGCCGAAGCTCGGCGGCGCCTTTTTAGCCTGATTCGAACAGTCGCTGACCGACGAATTCGCCTTGCGCGACGCCGCCGGGACAGGCGAAAAGACCGCCGCCGGTGTGAGTCACGAATTGATTGAGCATGTCGAATTTCGCCATCTTGTCGAAGATCTTTATGAACCCGGTCCGCGGATCGCGCTGGTAGCAGACGAAGAACAAACCGGCGTCATATTCCATTCCCTGCCGCCAGGGCGGCCAGCGCTCGGCGGTGAAATTGACGCCGTCATTGTATGAATAGGGCCGCCGCAGGATTTGCGCGCCGTCGTTACTCGCCGCGGCGGCGAGACGGACATGGGCGCTTTCGGGAATGACCGGGTTCCCGTCCTTGCCGGTCGCATTCAAGTCGAGCGGATCGAACTCGTTTTTCAGGCCCAAAGGCGCGCCCGAATATTTGTGACGGCCAAAGGTCTGCTCCTGAAAATCGACCTTCATGCGGTCCCAATGCTCCAGCGCCATTCGGATTCGCCGAAAGACCACGTAACTCCCGCCCTGCATCCACGCCGGGCCTTCCTCGCCGACCCATACGAATTTCTCCATCATGCCGGGATCGCCGACCGATGGATTATTGGTCCCGTCCTTGAAACCCATCAGATTGCGCGGTGTCTGCTTCGGGCCGAAATCGGCGGTGAAGCCGGTCTGCGCCCAGCGCATTTCGGCCGCGCCATAGGCCAGCCGCACCAGTTCGCGAACGGCGTGGAAGGCGACCTGAGGATCGTCGGCGCAAGCCTGGATCGATAAATCGCCGCCGGTACGCGTATCGAGCAACTGATCGCCGTTGAAGCGGGGGAGATCGACCAGCGCCGGCGGCCGGTGGGCCGCGAGACCGTAGCGGTCCTTTCCGTCCTTGACGAACAATCCGGCGCCAAACCCGAAAGTCACCGTCAGCCGCGCCGGCGGCAAGCCCAGCGCCGCGCCGGTGTCGGGGCCGGGGACCGCGGCGTCTTGCCCGATCGGCTCGGCCGAATGACCGGCGGCCATCCTGGCGGCGGCAGCGGTCCACCCGCGCAGCAGCCAGATCAGATCGTCGCGCTTGGCCGTCTGAAGATCGAGTGCAGCAAGATAGGTATGACCCTGCACCGGCGTCGTGATCCCGCCCTGGTGCTCGCCCCAAAACGGCTCGACCGCACTCTTGGCGTCATTTACGGCGGCGGCCCCGCTCTTTGTCTCGACTAGCGCTTCGGCAACACCGCCAACGCCGAGACCCGATCCGGCGACGGCCGCCAGCCCCGCCGCGGCGCGAACCAGACCGCGTCGGGTCGGACGCAACCCTTCGCCGTTTCCTCGGCTCACCGCGTCCCCTCGACCAAGGTGTTCATGTCGTCTTCGACATAATAAAAGCTCTTGCCGTCGGGGCTCATCGCGAGGCCGAAGAGGTCGCCACTGCCGGGCGGGGATTGCGCCTGGTTCGCGTCGATCCATTGGGCATAGAGCTGCCTGCCGGTGGCCGGATCGATCTCGACGACCTGACCGTTCAATCCGTTGCAGGTTAAAAGATGACCGTCCGCCGTCATCGCCAGGGCCAGCGGTCGTTTCAACAGCCCGTCCTTGGTCACCACGCGCCCGGTGCCGGCGCTGCTGGTGCGCGTCGTCGCGTCAGGGATCGCAACAATCTGATTACCGAGCGCATCCGACACATAGAGCGTGTTATCCGAGCCCAGCGCCAACCCAGTCGGGCCGATCAGAAACACATCCTTATCCGCTCGCTGGCCGAAACCATTCGCGACCACGGTCTGGTTGGTGATCGCCGGCGGCTGTCCCGGGGGGATCGAAAGCTGGAGGCGCAGGACGGTCGCCTTGTTTACGATCACTGATGAGCCGGTGGCATCGTGCACGTCCGGACCGGGCACGTCGAACCCTGCCATGCTGATGAACAGCGTGGCGATCGAGCCATTGTCGACGGTCGCCATATTGCCCCACGGACCATTGATCGTGGGGCCGGCCCATACCGTATTCAGCTGACCATTGGCGTTGAGCACCAGCAGGCAGCCACTGCCCTTGGTGCGGGTGGTCCCGTCGGTGCTCGGTGTGCTGCCGACGATGACCCAGCCGCTTTTCAGCGCCGTCATCGCCGTCGTTAATCCGGTGCCGCCAGGACACTGGGCTATGTTCTGAGGCAATTTGGCAAACAGCGTCGTGGTCTTGGTCGAAGGGCGATAGCTGATGATGGTCGTACCGGTACCCTGCAAATTCGACATGTTGTTGAAATTGTCGACAAGGACATCGCCCTGTTGGATTTTCCCGACAGTGGCAGGGGCGACGACAACCGCGTAAGGATTGAGATCGCCATTGTTGATTATGGTGGTGGTCACGGTGACATGCCGGTGGATCGTGTCGAGCAAGCCCGGCGTGTTGGCCGATCGTGCAGCGCTGATCGGCGCCAGGGTCGCCGCGAGCAGCATGGCAGCGGCGCCCAATCCCGCCCCCAATCCACCTCTTTCCCAGCAACGCGTCATCGTCCTTGCTCCCGCTAGCTCCGAATTGCGAATAACTCGCAATCACATTGCGCCGTCGATCGAGCCCGGTCAAGATGCGATCCCAAGCGACCGGCGCATAGCATGCCCGCGCTGTCCATGAGCCCAGGGCCGCCGCGCCTTCTCAAAAAGTGAGGTTCACCCGGAACCCGAGCACCGCTTCGTCCTTGATACTTTGGTTCGGCTGTTCGGATTGGCGACGCCGGCCCCCGGGTTGAACACGTATTGGAAGTCGGGCTGAAGCTGCACCGCAGGGGTCAGTTGATACTGATAGGTGAGCTCGATAAAGGTCTCGCCGGTCCTTACCGGGACGGAGGTGCCGGTGAAAAAAGCGGCCTGTTGATCCAGCGCGGTGGTGGAACCAGTGACCCGGCCATAGCCCATGCCGATCCCGGCAGTGTCGTTGTTACGGCTTGGGATCGGACCATGCAGGGTGAAGCCAGCATTCAGGCTGAAGATCACCGGGTTGCGGTTGCCCTGCGGAGTTCCCATTACCCGGGTGAAAAAGTTCAGCGTGCCTCCCCCGGGTGACTGCGCGACCCCCTGATCGAGCACGCCGTACAGACTGTAGTTTCCATGATGCTCAAGCGGCGTGCCACTGCTCAGCGGGTTGGCCAAAGACAGCCCCATGTCGTCGAACAGCAGATCGTCGAATTCTTCGCTGTTGTACCAGAATCCGACTTTGACGGTGCCGGGTTTTACCTGCCCCTGCTCCGATGTGACCATCGCACCGAGTACCGGATAGGAATATTGCAGCTCACCGAATACCAGCGCCCCGCCATTGAGCGGAAAGCTGGTGCCCGACGGGTTTTGCTGCTGCGGATCGCCCAGATTATTGGGCGCGGGATTGCCGTTGGTCACCGCGAGCAGCGCCGTCAGCGAGTCGGTCGTACGCGCCCGCAGCCGCACGCCGAGGGCCGAAAGGGGATAGGCGGGACCGCCGCCGGGAAGATCGTCAGACGGCACCAACGGCCAGCCGAACATCGTATTAACGAACACCAGAGCGTTCTGGCTGACGATGAATTCCTGATCGAGGCTCATCTGCCCGATCCTCACATCCGCCCGGTCTTCATCGAGAAATTTCTGCTGATACCAAAGCTCCCACAGACGCGCCCCCGGATCTGCCTCGATCCCGCTCGCAGTCTGCAACGTCAGCAAATTGTCCGCGCTCAGATTGCGTCCGTGGATTTGAAGCGCGCTTGCTCGGAACGTGCCGCCGTACCAGCCGAACGCCTGCTGCGTGTCGAGCTGCACCGCCATCTGGGTCAGGCCGTCATATTCGAAGCCTTGGCGGACGCCGCCGGTAACGTTGCCAAGCACTTCGCTGGTCTCCGATACGGCCAACGAGATACCGTATTTGCTGAGCAGCGGGCGCAAGCCCCACATATCGCCGAGCAGATTGCCGCTCTTTGAGATCCCCGTCAGAAACCCGAATGGTCCCTCGCCAACGCCGCCCTCGGCCAGATTAGGCTGAAGGGCTTCGATCTCGCCCGGCACCAGCAATGGCGGAGGCGCGGCAGCGGCGGGTTCCGCGAACAGCCAAGCCGATATGCAGGAGGCCGCAAGGCCGAAGTTAATCGGATGGGTGAAATGCCGGCGCCGGGTCTGCCCGAGCCCGAATGATTGCTGCTCCGGGCTCGGTTCTGGCGTTCTCATCGATCAGGGTATCCGCTGTTCCGTTTCGGCGAGTTGCACCCGTTCGGCATCAACACTCCAACTTCAGAACGATAATGCGACTTATTCGTAATGAGAACGCAAATGCGAGTTAGTCGCGTCTGATACGCGGCAGTGTGCGGCTCCGACGCCACCAGTCGATATCCAACTGGTTGGCGCTGATACCTTGACGCCGCACGGTCGGTTCACGATACTACCGGCATGAGTGGAAGCCGCTGGAACGTAACCACGACTACCGCCACTCCTCGTGGCGGGGTGCCGAGAGGTCGCGTACGCTGATTCAGCGCCAAGACCTTGACCTGATAGACCCCGCCGGAAAACGGACGGGGTCTTTTCGTAACCACTGGGCCCCGTCCGAGCGGCAAATCGACGGAGCGCAAGAAGATGAGGAACCGGCGGATAAAACGTGCCCTGCACTCAGCGCGACGGGTTCGTTTTTTGTTTGCAGGCGGTGAAATGGCTGAAAATCTCGACGATGAACGACGTCCAGGCCCATCGGCGCCGATCGTCGTGACCTTGCCTGACGGTAAGCACCGCGAGTTTGGCGGGCCGGTCACCGGCGCCGAACTCGCGAGCGCTATCGGACCCGGGCTTGCCAAAGCGGCGATCGCCATCCGCGTCGACGGCCGGCCGCGCGACCTTGCCAGCGTGATTGACCATGACGCCGCGGTCGCAATCATCACCCGCGAAACCCCCGAGGGGCTTGAGATCCTGCGCCATGACGCCGCCCACGTGATGGCCGAGGCGGTCAAGGAGCTTTATCCCGACACCCAGGTCACCTTTGGCCCCGCGACCGAGACCGGCTTTTATTACGATTTCGCTCGCGCTGACCCCTTCACCCCTGAAGACCTTGAGAAGATCGAAGAACGGATGCGTGCGATCGTCCGCCGCGACGAAAAGATCAGCCGCGAGATCTGGGAGCGCGACGCCGCGATCGCCTTCTTCGCCGGCATCGGCGAGCGCTACAAGGCCGAATATATTGGCGAGATCCCGGCAGGTGAGGAGATCAGCCTCTATCGTCAGGGCGGCTTTGTCGATCTGTGTGTAGGGCCGCATTTGCCTTCGACCGGCCATCTCGGCCAGGCGTTCAAGCTGACCAACGTGGCAGGCGCTTATTGGCGCGGCGACGCTCGCAACGCGCAATTACAACGGGTCTACGGCACCGCCTGGGCGAGCCAGAAGGAGCTCGACCAGTATCTGTTCCGGATCGAGGAGGCCGAACGCCGCGACCATCGCCGTCTTGGCCGCGAGCTCGATTTGTTTCATCTGGGCGAGGAAGCGGTCGGCAGCATCTTTTGGCACCCGAAGGGCTGGACGCTGTTCCGCATCATCGAGGCTTATATGCGCCGTCGCCTCGATGCCGCTGGCTACTCCGAGGTCAAGGGTCCGCTGATGCTCGACCGCAGCCTGTGGGAGGCGACCGGCCATTGGGAAAATTTTCGCGAGAACATGTTTGTTGCCGAGAGCCGCGACGAACGGGTGCTCGCGGTCAAGCCGATGAACTGCCCGGGCCACGTGTTGATCTTCGCCAACAGGCTCAGAAGCTATCGCGAATTGCCGCTGCGACTTGCCGAATTCGGCAGCTGCCATCGCAACGAGCCGTCGGGCGCCCTGCACGGCATCATGCGGGTGCGCGGCTTTACCCAGGACGACGCGCACATCTTCTGTGCTGAGAGCCAGGTGACCGGGGAAGCAATTGCGTTTTGCGGGTTGTTGCTGTCGATTTACCGCGATTTCGGTTTTGAGGATGTCGAGATCAAATTCGCCGACCGGCCGCCGCAACGGATCGGCAGCGACGCCGTCTGGGACCGCGCCGAGCGGGACTTGAAGGCGGCGGTCGAACAGGCCGGGCTTGCCTATGCCTACAGTCCCGGCGAAGGCGCCTTCTACGGCCCGAAGCTTGAATTCCATCTGCGCGACGCGCTCGGCCGGCAATGGCAGTGCGGCACGTTGCAGCTTGATTTCATGATGCCGGAACGGCTCGGCGCCGTTTATGTCGGCGAGGACGGCGGCCGCCACACTCCGGTTATGCTGCACCGCGCGATCCTCGGCTCGATGGAGCGCTTTATCGGTATTCTGATCGAGCATTATGCCGGTCGGTTTCCGCCATGGCTGGCGCCGGTGCAGATCGTCGTCGCCTCGATTACCGAGGAAGCGGCCGATTACGCCGCCGAAGTCGTCCGCGCCTGCTCCTCCGCCGGGCTCAGGGCCGTCCTCGACGCCGGCAACGAAAAGATCTCGTACAAGGTGCGCGAACACAGCCTCGCCAAGGTGCCGATCATGCTCGTCGTCGGAGGGCGTGAGGCTGCGACGCGAGCAGTGGCATTGCGTCGGCTCGGCGGTAATGCGCAGGAAGCTCTTGCGCTCGACGAAGCCGTTGCTAGATTGAAGCAGGAGGCGGCGGTTCCGTCGTCGCCCTAACGTAATCGGCAAAGTCGGATCGACGTGCCTCAACCAATTAGAGGAGAATATAGATACCCAGACCACCGATGAACCTGACCCCGACCCGCGAGGGCCCCAGGATCAATGACGAGATCGGAGTACCGCGTGTGCGCCTGGTCGATGACCGGGGCAATATGGTGGGGGTGGTCGGGCGCAACGAGGCGCTCACTATGGCGGCGGACGCCGGTTTCGACCTCGTCGAGATAGCGCCCAACGCCGATCCTCCGGTCTGCAAGATGCTGGATTTTGGCAAGTATAAATACGAAGAACAGAAGAAAAAAAACGAGGCCCGCAAAAAGCAGAAAATTATCGAAGTCAAGGAAATCAAGCTGCGCCCCAGCATCGACGATCACGATTACGACGTAAAGATGCGCAGCATGATCAAATTTCTCGAGGAGGGCGATAAGGTCAAGGTGACGATGCGGTTCCGCGGGCGCGAGTTGGCGCATCAGGAGCTAGGCATGGACGTCCTGATCCGCGTCCGCGACAATCTGCAGGAACTCGCCAAGGTCGAGCAGATGCCGCGCATGGAAGGCCGGCAGATGACGATGGTGATCTCACCGAAATAGTCATCCTCTCCCCGACTTGCTTTCGCCGGGGGGCATCGCTATAAGGCGCGGCTCGAATGGGCGGCGGCGCGCAGCGCGATGGCTCGCCTCGTCGTCGCAACGTCGGCACGGATTATGAAATGCCCAAGCTCAAGACCAAGAGCGGTGCCAAAAAGCGGTTCGGCCGCACCGGCACCGGCAAGATCAAAGTTGCGCACGCCTACAAGCGCCATCGGCTGATCAGCAAGGACACGCAAGCCAAGCGCAAGGCACGCGGCACGCAAACCCTGGAGAAGGGCGACAGCAAGCTCGTCCTGACCTACATGCCTTATCTGCGGGGCTGAGCCGTGGCGCGCGTCAAACGCGGGGTCACCACCCACGCCCGCCACAAGAAGGTCCTCGAACTCGCCAAGGGTTATCGCGGCCGGGGCAGCACGGCCTATCGCATTGCGATCGAGAAGGTCGAGAAGGCGCTGCGTTACGCCTATCGCGACCGGCGCAACCGCAAGCGCGATTTCCGCGCCCTGTGGATCCAGCGGATCAATGCCGGCGCGCGCGAGCACGGGCTGACCTATTCGCAATTCATGCACGGGATCAAACTCGCCGGGCTGGATCTCGACCGTAAGGTCCTGTCCGATATAGCGATCCGCGAGCCCGAGGCGTTCGCCGCGGTGGTCACGACCGCGCGCGCGGCGCTGGCCGCGGAGCCGCCGGCGGCGGCGCAAGCGGCTTGAATCCCACACGAGATATGAAGAGATCGCCGCAACACCCTTGCTCGTCATCCCGACGAAGGTCGGGACCCATTTCTGCCATGGGTACCGATCTTCGCCGATATGACAATGAGCGGCGGCGATTTATTGTCGGGAGTCATCTCTAGGCCCCGTGCGAAACAATTGCGAATTGCTTAGGGGCCTGCGAGGCCCCTTTTTATTTCAAATATGCTGTCACGGGTAAAGCGAATGGAAGATGCCAGCCAATTGATCAACGCCGCCGCCCAGGACGTCGAAGCGGCGACATCACCGGACGGTCTCGAAGAAGTCCGCATCAAATACCTCGGACGGCGTGGATCGCTGACCCTGGCGATGCGAGAGCTGGGCGGGCTCGATCCGGACGCGCGCCGCCGCGCCGGCGCGGAGTTGAACGCCGCCAAAGACCAGATCACCGCGGCCCTTGCCGAGGCGGCAAGCCGGCTGGGGCGCGCCGCTCTCGAACAGCGCCTCGGCACGAGCGCGCCGACGTGACCTTGCCGGTGACTTTCGCCGGAGAGGGCCGCATCCATCCGATCAGCCAGACGATCGACGAGATCGTCGCGATCTTCGGCGAGATGGGTTTCGTCGTCGCCGACGGGCCGCATATCGAGGAAGACTTCTACAATTTTACCGCGCTCAACATCCCGCCGGAGCATCCGGCGCGCCAGGAGCACGACACGTTCTATCTGCCCGAGCGCGCCGACGGCACGCGGCTGGTGCTGCGCACGCACACCTCGCCAGTGCAGATCCGCACGATGCTGGCGCAGCAGCCGCCGATCCGGATCATCGTGCCGGGCCGCACCTTTCGCTGCGACCACGACGCGACGCACTCGCCGATGTTCCATCAGGTCGAGGGGCTGGTCATCGACCGAACGACCCATATGGGCCACCTCAAGGGCTGCCTGATCGAATTCTGCCGCGCCTTTTTTGGCATCGACGATTTGCCGGTCCGCTTCCGCCCGAGCTACTTCCCGTTCACCGAGCCCTCGGCCGAGGTCGATATCGGCTGCTCGCGCAAGGGCGGCCGGCTCGAAATCGGTGCCGGCGGCGACTGGCTCGAAATCCTCGGCAGCGGCATGGTCCATCCCAAAGTGCTGGCGAATTGCGGCATCGACCCGTCCGAGTATCAGGGCTTCGCGTTCGGGATGGGGATCGAGCGGATGGCGATGCTGAAATACGGCATCCCCGATCTGCGGGCGTTTTACGATTCGGATCTGCGGTGGCTGCGCCACTACGGCTTTCTGCCGCTCGACATTCCCTCGCTGGTGCGCGGCCCGCTCAGCGGAGGTGCTCCGGCATGAAGACGACCCTCGCCTGGCTCAAGACCCATCTCGATACGGATGCGCCGCCGGCTGCGATCGTCGAGCGCCTGATCATGCTCGGCCACGATGTCGAGGCGATCGAAAACCGCGCCGCCGGGCTCGAACCCTTCACTGTTGCCTCGGTCGTCTCGGCCGAGCGCCATCCAAACGCCGACCGGCTCCGGGTCTGCGTCGTCGACACCGGCAAGGAGCAGGTCCAGGTGGTTTGCGGCGCCCCTAACGCCCGCGCGGGCATGAAGGGCGTCTTTGCCTCTGCCGGCATAATAATCCCGCGCACTGGCGCGATGCTCAAGGAAAGCGTGATCCGCGGCGTCGCCTCGCGCGGCATGCTTTGCTCGGCCTATGAGCTCGGCCTCGGCGACGACCATGACGGCATTATCGAGGCGCCGCAGGACGCGCCGATCGGCACGAGATATGCCGATCTGCTCGGTCTCGGCGATGCGGTCATCGACATCAAAGTAACGCCGAACCGTGCCGACTGCCTCGGCGTCCACGGCATTGCGCGCGATCTTGCCGCATCCGGGCTCGGGCATCTGAAACCGCTCGATACGACCCCGGTTGCCGGCGATTTCCGCTCGCCTATCGGCGTCCACATCGAAGACCGATCGGCCTGCCCGCTCTTTCTCGGCCGGCACCTCCGCGGCGTTCGCAACGGGCCAAGCCCCGACTGGCTGCGCCGCCGGCTGGAAGCGATCGGACTGCGGCCGATCTCGGCGTTGGTCGACATCACCAATTTTCTGACCTTCGACCTCAACCGGCCGCTGCATGTGTTCGACGCCAGTCGGCTCGACGGCGATCTCGTCGGTTCGATTGGCGCGGCCGGGCGAGACACTGCTCGCGTTGAACGGTCAAGAGTATGCGCTCGACCCGGAGATGACCGTGATCACCGATCGGGTGAGCGTGCGCAGCCTCGGCGGAGTCATCGGCGGCGAGACGACCGGGTGCACCGAATCGACGAAGGAGGTCTTTGTCGAGGCGGCTCTGTTCGATCCGGTGCGCACCGCCGCCACCGGCCGGAAACTCGGCATATCGAGCGACGCGCGCTATCGCTTCGAGCGTGGGCTCGATCCGGCCTTTGTGGGGGACGGGCTCGAAATCGCCACCCGGCTGATGCTCGAATTGTGCGGCGGCGAAGCCTCGGCGGTCGTCACCGCCGGCGCTGTTCCGGATTGGCGCCACCGTTACGTGCTGCGCGCGGGGAGGCCGGCGAGCCTCGGCGGTCTCGATGTAGCGCCTGAGGAGAGCGCCACGATCCTGAAGGCACTCGGCTGTACCGTCGAGCGTTTAGCCAGCGGCGATCTGTCGGTAGAGCCACCCTCCTGGCGCGGCGACATCGAGGGCGAGGCTGATCTCGTCGAGGAGGTTCTTCGGATCAAGGGCTATGACCAAATTCCGGCCGTGCCATTGCCGCGCGAGACGCCATTGCCGCGACCGGCGCTGATCCCGGCGCGACGGCGCTCGGAACTGGTGCGGCGCGCCCTTGCCGCTCGGGGTCTGACCGAGGCTGTGGGCTTCTTCGTTCATCTCGGCGCGCGAGGCCGAGCTGTTCGGCGGCGCTAAACCCGAGCTCCGGGTCGTCAACCCGATCAGCGCCGATCTCGATGCGATGCGGCCGTCTTTGCTGCCGGGCCTCGCCGCCGCCGTCCGCCGCAATAGCGATCGCGGCTTCGCCGATTTCAGCGCTGTTCGAATTAGGACCGTTCTATCGCGACGACACGCCGCAGGGTCAAGGGCTGGCCGCGGCCGGGCTGCGCGCTGGGCGGACCGGTTCCAAGCATTGGCGCGAGCCGGCGCGGGCGGTCGACCTCTATCAGGTCAAGGCCGACGCGCTGGCCGCTCTCGCCGCGATGGGGGCACCGGCCGAGAACGTGCAGGTCAGCGCCGACCCGCCCGCCTGGTACCACCCCGGCCGGGCCGCGACATTGCGGCTCGGGCCCAAGGTGCTGGGCGCCTTTGGCGAACTGCATCCGGCGGTGATCGAGGCGATTGACTCCAAACCGCCGCTCGTCGCGTTCGAGGTCTTTCTCGACGGCGTCCCCGAGCCGCGCGCGGGGCGCGCCAAGCCACCGCTTCAGCTGCCGGTGTTCCAGCCGATCGAGCGCGATTTCGCCTTCATCGTCGACCGCGAACTGCCGGCCGAGGCGCTGCTGAGGGCAGCTCGCAGCGTCGATCGTAAGCTGGTGACCGAAATCCGCCTGTTCGACGTCTATGAGGGCGCCGGTCTGCCGCAAGGCAAAAAGTCGCTAGCCATCACCGTCGTGCTGCAACCGCAGGAACGGACCTTGACCGATTCCGAGATCGAGGGCTTTTCGAAACGCCTTGTCGCCCAGGTCGAAAAGGCGACGGGAGGCCTATTGCGGGGCTGAGACAGTGCCCGGCGATGGCAGCGGAATTGCGTTTTGAGGGCCGCTTGACGAGACTGCGGCGAGGCACCTGATGGAGGGTCCGCCGATGGCGCTGGCAAACGAGCGTGTCGCCTGGTTCAACGGCAAGATTGTGCGCGAGAGCGAGGTGCTCATCCCGTTTCGCGATCAGGGTTTCCTGCGCGGCGACGCGGTCTTCGACATGACCCGCAGTTTCAACGGCGCCGCCTTTCGCCTCGAGGAACATGTGGCGCGGCTCTACCGCTCGCTCAAATATCTGGACCTCGACCCGGGCCTGACTCCGGCGGAGATGGTCGCAATCAGCGCCGACGTGTTGGCCCGCAATCGACACCTGCTGGGGCCTGGCGAGGATTATTGGCTGGCTCAACGTATCAGCCGCGGCATCAGCCCGGTGGCCGGCGACAATTGGGATCACTACGGTCCGAATGTCATTGTCGAATGCGTGCCGTTGCCATTCCGCGAGCGGGCCAAGCACTTCCGCGACGGCATCGATGTGATCACGCCATCCTTGCGGCGCACTCCGCCCGATTCTTTGTCGCCGCGCGCCAAGATGCACCAGTATCTGAACCTCGTCCTCGCCGACCGCGAGGTCAGGGCTCAAAACCCCGCCGCCTGGGCGGTATTGCTCGACGTCAATGGCAATCTCGCCGAGGGCCAGGGCAGCAACATCTTTCTGGTTCGCGACGGCGGCCTGTTGACGCCGAGGGAGCGCTTCGTACTGCCCGGCGTCAGCCGTCAGGCGGTGATCGACCTCGCCGACCAGCTAGGCGTCCGCTGCAGGGAACAGGATCTCGATCTCTACGACGCCTACACCGCCGATGAATGCTTTTTGACCTCGACGAGCTTGTGTATCTGCGGGGTGCGTAGCATGAACGGCCGCACTTTCGCCGCCGGCAAGGTGCCGGGGCCGATCACCCAAAAGCTGACCGAGGCGTACAAGGAATTGGTCGGCTGCGATTTCGTCGCACAGTATCTGCAGCGGCTCGAGGGCTGAGCCGGCGTCGCGGGGATCGTTTCGTCGGCCGCTGCATATTCTTTCGTCGAACACGGCTCGGCATTCGAGCCGCATCTCGACGGAGGTCTTTGTGAGAAGGATGCTGCTCGCCGCAGCTTTGGCCGCCACCGCGGCGATAGCCGTACCGGTCTTCGCCCAACAGGGCAGTAATACCGATACCCAGACAAATCAGGCCGCCCCGGCAACCCAGCAAGCGGGTGGAGACCAAGATTCTGGCAGCCAGCAGTGGACGCGTGGCCGGGGCGGCTGGGGAATGCGTGGATGGCCGATGATGCGGCGCGGCATGTGGCGCAGCGCGGCGATGCGCGGCGATCCGCAGCAACGGTGTATCGACCGGCTCGCTTGGCGCGCCGCTCATCGCGCCTATCTCGAAACCGAGCTTGACCTGACTGCCGAGCAACGCCCGCTCTGGGACAAATTGCAGAGCATTGCGCAGGCCGAGCAGCAAAAAGAGCGGCAATGGTGCCAGCAACTCAAGCCCGGGGAGCAATCGACCGCGCTCGACCGCATGGATCGTGCGCAACAATTCCTGTCGGCGAGGCTCGATGCTGTACAATCGGCAAAGCCGGCGCTGCAGGCGCTCTACCAGGCGCTGACCCCGGAGCAGCGGGCGATCATGGACCACCCGTTCCGTCGGCCGTAAGCCTCCCAGACCGTTAGTCGGCGCTTCTCGCCGGAAGTCTTGTTCGGCGGTCCGCAAGCTCGCTAAGGTGGCTGCGAGGCTTCCCCGCCGCCACCAAGGCTTCCAATGCCTTTTGATGACGATACCCCACCCGGTCTGGAGGCACGGCTGCGCCGCGAGATCCGCGGCGAGGTAATGTTCGACGCGTTCAGCCGTGGGCGCTACAGCACCGACGCGTCGATCTACCAGATCGAGCCCTTAGGGGTTGTTGTGCCGCGCGGCCGAGAGGATGCCGCGGTCGCGATTGCGATAGCCCGCGAAGAGGGCGTGCCGGTGTTACCGCGGGGGGCCGGCACCTCGCAATGCGGGCAGACGGTGGCGCGCGCGCTTGTACTCGATTGCAGCAGGCACATGGACCAGGTGATCTCGGTCGACGTCGAAGCGCGCCGCGCCCGGGTCGAGCCAGGGGTTGTCCTCGACCGGCTCAACCGCGTGCTAAGGCCGGACAAATTGTTCTTTCCGGTCGACCCGTCGACGGCGAGCCGAGCGACGCTGGGCGGCATGACCGCCAACAACAGCTGCGGCTCGCGCTCCCTGCGCTACGGCAACATGGTACACAACGTTCGCGGGATCGACGCGCTGCTCGCCGACGGCACGACTGCCTGGTTTGGCGAGGTCCCGGGCAATTTCGATGACGGAGCAGCTGCATCCGAGCGGTATCGCGACCTCGTACGCCAGATGCGCGCTTTGCACCGGCGCGAGGCCGACGAGATCGACGCGCGATTTCCAAAGGTCCTGCGGCGGGTCGGTGGCTACAACATCGATTCGATCGAGCCCAGTGGCGATGGGGGCGGCCACAACATGGCGCGGCTACTGGTCGGCTCTGAGGGTACCCTCGCTTTCTTCAACGAAATCGAGCTCGATCTGCAGCCTATCCCGGCACACAGGGTGTTGGGCATCTGCCATTTCCCAACTTTTTACAGCGCGATGAATGCTACCCGGCAGATCGTTGAGCTGGGTCCCAGCGCGGTCGAACTGGTCGATCGCACGATGATCGAATTGTCGCGCGACATCCCGATGTTCCGCGCCGTGGTCGACCGTTTTGTCCAGGACGAGCCGGCGGCAATCCTGCTGACCGAATTTGCGGGCGACGACCCCGCGGAAAACCTGCGGCGGCTGAGGGCCCTCGGCGAGCTGATGGGCGATCTAGGCTTTCCCGGCGCCGTGGTTGAAGCCACCGACCCGGCTTTTCAGGCCGCGGTGTGGGAGGTGCGCGCGCAAGGCCTCAATATCATGATGTCGATGAAGGGCGACGGCAAACCGATCTCGTTTCTCGAAGATTGCGCGGTGCGCCTCGAAGACCTCGCCGACTACACCGAGCGCCTGACCCGTATCTTCGAAAAGCACGGCACTTATGGCACCTGGTACGCCCACGCCTCGGTCGGCTGCCTGCATGTGCGGCCGGTGCTCAATGTCAAGCAGGAGCTCGAGGTCAGAAAGATGCGGGCGATCGCCGAGGAGGCGTTCGCGATGGTCCGCGAATACAAGGGGTCGCATTCGGGCGAGCATGGCGACGGGCTGGTGCGCTCCGAATTCCACGAGGCGATGTTCGGCGGGCGCATGGTCCGCGCTTTCGAGGAGGTCAAGGACGCCTTCGACCCGCAAGGCCTGTTCAACCCTGGCAAAATCGTCCGGCCCTCTCGGATGGACGACCGCAGCCTGTTCCGCTTCAAGCCGGATTACCGGCCACTGCCGCTCGCCACTGGGCTCGACTGGTCGGAATGGGGCGGTCTCGCCGGTGCAGTCGAGATGTGCAACAACAACGGCGCCTGCCGTGCGCGCGACGCCGCCGTCATGTGCCCGTCGTTTCGCGCCACCGGCGACGAGCAGCATCTGACCCGCGGCCGCGCCAATACGTTGCGGCTGGCCTTGTCGGGCCAGCTCGGACCCGACGCGCTCGTCTCCGAAGACATGCGCGAGACCATGGCATTGTGCATCTCGTGCAAGGGCTGCAAGCGCGAATGCCCGACCGGCGTCGACATGGCGCGGATGAAGATCGAGTTCCTGCACCATTACCGCCAGCGCCACGGACTCACGCTTCGCGACCGGCTGATCGCCTATCTGCCGCGCTATGCACCTTACGCCGCGCGTATTGCGCCGCTTCTCAATCTGCGCAACCGGCTGCCGTTTCTGGGGCAGCTGGGCGAACGGTTGTTTGGGCTCGCCGCTACCCGCAAATTGCCGGAGTGGTCCCCCCGCCCCTATCGCGGCGTGTCGTCCGGAGCGGGCCGCGATGTCGTATTACTGGTCGACACCTTCAATCGGTATTTCGAGCCTGAGAATGTCCGTGCCGCCGAGCGCGTCCTAGACCGCGCCGGATATAGTGTCGTCACCCACGACCCCGCACGTGGCCGACCATTGTGCTGCGGCCGGACCTTTCTCGCCGCCGGCCTCGTCGATGAGGCGCGGATCGAGGCGCAGCGCATGGTCGAGGCACTCGCATCGCATGTCGCCGCTGGCACCCCGATCGTCGGCCTCGAGCCCTCCTGTCTGCTGACCCTGCGCGACGAGTTTCCGGCACTGCTCCCAGGCGCACGCGACCACGGCACTGGCGGCCAAGCTCAGCTCCTCGAGGAATTCGTCGATACCGAGCGCGCGGCCGGACGATTTAAGCTGATCGCTAAAGGCGATGCCGGACGAAACGGTGCTGCTGCACGGCCATTGCCACCAGAAGGCCTTCGCCACTATCGGCGCCGCGGTCAAGGCATTGCAGCTGATCCCCGACCTGACGGTCGAGACCTTCGATTCGACCTGCTGCGGCATGGCTGGCTCGTTCGGCTACGAGGCCGAGCACTATGAAATGTCGCTGAAGATCGGCGAACTTGGCGTTCTGCCGAAAATGCGGGCGGCGCCGCCCGCCACCCTCCTCGCCGCCTGCGGCACCAGCTGCCGCCACCAAATTGCCGACGGCGCCGGGCGAGAGGCGCGCCACCTCGTCCGCCTTCTCGACGAGGCCTCGGCTCCGCGTTAGTCGAAACGCTGCGCCAGAGCGGCCTCCGCCTCGGCGACGATCCGGGCCACCGTTGTTCCGGCCGGCTCGACATCGCGTATCAGGTCGATGCCCTCACTGGCCCATACGACGGCGGTGTCGAAATCTTCCGCCACGAGCGCTTGCTTGTAGCGCGCCTTTTCGAGTGCATCAGCCGCCAATGCCGCTTCGCGCCCGTGCCAATTCTGAGTGAAGCGATTGGCCAGGCCACGACCGGTAAATTCGTAGGGCCAGTGAGCCTCTCGTCCGATGTCGAAGACGTGGGTACGTACCGTGTCGTCGCCGCTGGCCCGCACGATTTTCGCCTTTGTGGCGGCAGAGGCCAGCAACTCCTCGGCGACATGAAAGCGCGTGCCGATCAGCCCTCCGTCGGCACCGAGCATCAGCGCCGCCGCCAGACCGCGCCCGTCGGCAATCCCACCGGCCGCCACAACGAGAGCGTCCCGTCCTGATGCCTTGACCGCATCGACTACCGCTGGCACCAGCGGTAGGGTCCCTCGCCGGCTGCCGTGGCCGCCGGCCTCGGCGCCCTGGGCAACGATTATGTCGGCACCCAGCCGCAACACCTCATGCGCCATCGCAACGGTCTGGACCTGGCAAATCACTGGAATTCCGGCTTCCTTGATCCGTGGGATGAACGGTGCCGCATCGCCGAAGGATAGCATGATCGCGGCCGGCGAATGCGCGAGTGCAAGGTCCAGTGAGTCCGGCCGTTCGGCAAGCCGCCAAGTGATGAACCCGCAGCCGACCCGCTGATTGCCGGCCGCGACGAACTGCGGCTCGAGCCACTCGCGCAGACCGATCCCGCCACCAATCAGCCCCAACCCGCCGGCGCCGCTGACTGCGGCCGCCAGCGCACCGCCGGCGCTACCGCCCATTGGCGCCTGCAGAATCGGATGGCGTATGCCGAGACGCTCGGTCAGCCTGGTGCGCAAAGCCATCTTTCCCCCCCGCTGTCGGTTCTTGAGACCGGCTAATACGCCTTTCCCGCCGGATAGGTCGGATATTTTGGTACGTCCGGGTTCATGTAATCCCATGGCTGGGCGCTTTTGACGAAGATATCCGCATCCGGCCGGAACCAGCTCGGATCGTCGAAGCTCGCGACGCGGATGCCGACCAGATCCGGCCGGGTCGAAACCTGAACGTAAAGCGGTGCGCCGCAATCGCCGCAAAATACGCGGGCGATTTCATTGCCGGCGTCGGATCGAGCGACGTAACGTCGGGGCTTGCCCTTGATGATACGAAAGGATGCGGATGGGACCCGAACCGCAGCGACAAAGGCGCTGCCGCTTTGCCGCTGGCAATCCCGGCAATGGCATTGCAGCGAAAAAACGGGTTCTCCGGTGCTTTCATAGCGGATCGCACCGCACAGGCACCCACCGGTCCTCAGGTTTGTCACACCCGCCTCCGTCGCGGTTTGCGTTGCCGGATCGCGCTTGTTTTGTCATTGCGAGCGAAATGACGCAATCTCGGCAGTAAAATCACGCTCGCGGCACGAGATTGCTTCGTCGCTTCGCGTCTCGCAATGACATCTCATGCTTCGCACCCAGGACGGGACCCGGTAAGATGCGGAAATGCTGTCTGTCTCCAATCTCGAACGTGGCTTGCCGTGAGCGCCAACGGCGCCTTGCCTGAGCGCGCGCGGACTCTTTTCGATTTCTGGTTCGGGCCGCCCGAAGATCCCGCGCGGATGCACCACCGTCAGATCTGGTTTCGTAGCACGCCCGAGTTCGACGCTGCGGTACGCCATGGCTTCGCGGCCGACCATGACCAGGCTGTCGCGGGCATCCTCCGGGATTGGGAAGGAAGCCCTGAAGGCGCGCTGGCGTTGGTGATGCTGCTCGATCAAGTGCCGCGCAACATCTTTCGCAGCACGCCGCGAGCCTTTGCCAGCGATGCCCAGGCATTGGCAACGACCAAGCGGGCGCTGGCGCACTGCTTCGACCTTGCCGTGCCCGCCGCCTGGCGGGTGTTCTTTTATCTGCCGTTCGAGCACAGCGAGGTGCTCGCAGATCAGCAGCGCGGCATTGCCTTGCTGGAGGCATTGCCGCCGGTCCAGGGGCGCCCCGGCGACGGCCACATGTCGCGTCTTCATCTCGAAATCATCGAGCGCTTCGGCCGCTTTCCGCACCGCAACGCCATCCTCGGCCGAGAGTTCGACCGCTGCCGAACTTGCCTTTCTCGACGAATGCGATCGGCGGTTCGGACAGCCATTCAACGGGACGACGACGAAATAAAGCTCGTCGTGCCGGTTCCGGGTCGGTAAAGCCGATGTTCCATCGTCTCAATCACTCCGATACCGGCTCCTCGTTCGCCCCGGGAGAAGGCGCTCGGAGGCCGAGTGCACGCTCTGCCATCCGCCGCGCGATCTCGTTTTCACCCATGATAATCAGATCGGCGCCGCAGCGTTGCAGGTACTCGACCTCAGCATCCGAATGAGCGCGCGCGACTATTTCGATTCTTGGGTTTACCGCTCGTCCTTGCTCGACGATCTGGCCAGCCTCAAACCCGTCCGGAATCGCGACCAGGAGGCAACGTGCTTCGGCCAGGTTCGCCGCGTCGATTATCTCCGGCGCGGCAGCGTTACCTTGGATCGCTTCGATACCCCGCGCTCGTAATTTGTTGACCAGCTCTTGTTGGTCCTCGACGACCAGGAACGGCACATTCTCACGTTCCAGATCCGCGCCGATGCGACTGCCGACTCGCCCGAAACCGATCAGGACCATATGTTTTTTGAGGTTAGTCGTCGGCAAATCGCTGGGCATTGGCGCGGCTGGTTGCAATTCGCCAGCCTCGGCTCGGCGACGTTCCAACCAGGGGCCGAGACGATCAAGAGCGGCGAAGAACAGCGGATTGAGCAGGATCGAGAAGATCGCAGCGGCGAGGATCAAATCCCGGCCTTGCTCCGGCAACAGTCCCAGCGTTACCCCGAGTTCCCGCCAGGATGAACGAGAACTCCCCAATTTGCGCCAGGCTGGCGGCGATGGTCAGCGCCGTAGGTAACGGATGCCGGAACCCGAGCACTATCGGTAAAGCTGCCAACGATTTACCAAACAGGATGATCAGCAGTGTTGCGATCAGCAGTCCCGGTTCCCGCACCATGATGGACGGGTCGAACAGCATCCCGACCGAAACAAAGAAAAGGACCGCGAAGGCATCGCGCAGCGGCAACGATTCTTCGGCCGCCCGGTGGCAGAGTTCGGATTCCGCAAGGACCATGCCGGCGAAGAACGCGCCCAGGGCGAAGGAGACGCCGAACAGCTGGGCCGCGCCATAGGCGACGCCCAGCGCCAGAGACAAAACCGCAAGCCGAAACAACTCGCGCGAGCCGGTGTGGGCCACATAGTGAAGGATTCGGGGGATCACCTGGCGGCCGACCACGAGCATCAGCGCGACGAAAACGGCGACTTTGGCAAAGGTGAACCCGAGCGTCGCCGCGATCCGGCCTGCCTCGGCCGCGCTCGATATCCCTCCGGCTCCGCGGAGTAGGCCCGCAATCGGCGGCAATAGCACCAGGGTCAGCACCATCGCCAGATCCTCGACGATAAGCCAGCCCACGGCGATGCGCCCGTGCTCGGTCTCGACGAGACGACGTTCCTGTAAGGCCCGCAGCAGCACCACCGTGCTCGCGACTGAAAGCGCAAGCCCAAACACCAAGCTTGCACCGAGCTTCCAGCCGAGGCCCCACCCCAGCCCCATTCCGAGCGCAGTGGCGAAGGCAATCTGAACAAGCGCGCCCGGAACGGCGATGCCCCGGACCGAGAGGAGATCCTTCAAAGAAAAGTGGAGGCCGACGCCAAACATCAAAAGGATGACGCCAATCTCGGCGAGGTCCCCCGCCAGTGCCGGATCGGCGACGAATCCCGGGGTGAACGGGCCAACCAATACGCCGGCAAGAAGGTAGCCCACCAGCGGGGAAACCCGGATCCGATGGGCCATCGCTCCAAGAATGAAGGCGAGGACGAGGCCCCCAACGATCGTGGCGATCAACGGCGTGTGGTGCGGCATGAAGTTATTCCTCGGGGCCGTTCGGCAGCACCGCCGCCATATGCGACCGTCGCCATCGCTACCTTCTGCTGTGATGTGACGCGACGGGGATTGGTATGATACGCGTAACGTCTGCAGCCGATGACGCACACGGGATCGGAGTTCAGCCATGGCCATTGTCGAGATCAAGGTCGATGCGGTCGAGCCTTTCGCCGAGGGACAGGGTTTCGGGGAAGCCGGGTCCTACCTGCGAATAAAGGGCGTCGCCAAGGGCGAGGTCGATCCGGGCGCGCCGGAGAACAAGGTCATCGTCGACCTCGACAAGGCGCCGAGAAACGCGCGCGGCATGGTCGAGTACGAGACCGATTTTTTTATCCTGCGCCCGGCCGAGCCGCAGCGGACGAGCGGCGTGCTGGTCTACGACGTGACCAACCGGGGCCGGAAGGTGATCCTCGGCCGGCTCGACGAAGCTGGAGCCAACGCCGAGACCAACGATCCCAAATCGGCTCAGGACGCCGGATTGGGCTTCACCCTTGGGCGCGGCTATAGCCTCGTCTGGTCGGGTTGGGATTTGGGCGCGCCTCGTGTCAGTAACGGGATGACCGCACGTCTACCGCCGGCCCTCGAAAACGGCGAGCCGATGCTCCGCCGTATCCGCGACGAGTTTCACATCGGCACTCGCTCCCCCGGCAAGGGCGATGTGGTGCGCCTGAACTACCCCGCGGTCTCGACCGACCCGCGCAAAGCACGTCTGACCGTGCGCGAACGCGAAAGCGACACTCGCACCGAGATTCCGACACATGCCTGGGAGTTCGTCGACAATCGGTCGATCCGGCTGCTGCCGTTCGGCGCCAATTTCGCACCGGTCAAGATCTACGAAATCTGGTACGAGGCGACGGGCTCGACGGTAATGGGCGTCGGCTTTGCGGCGACCCGTGACCTCGTCGCGTTCCTGCGCTACGAGCGCGCCGATCATCACGGGACGCCCAATCCGATGATCGGAGGCGGCAGCGGGGTCTGCGCATGCCCTCGCCTTTGGCGTCTCGCAGGCCGGGTCGTTTTCTACGCCATTTCCTCGACTTGGGAATGAACGACGATGGGCACGGAAGGCGCGTCTTCGATGGGGTGCTGACCCATGTCGCGGGCGCCGGCAAGGTGTTCGCCAACCATAGTTTCGCGATGCCGGGCCGCACCGCGACCCAGCACGAGGACCGGCTTTACCCGGAGAACTGGTTCCCGTTCGGCAACGCTGCGACCACCGACCCCTTTTCGGGAACCAGGGGCGCGATCTTGAAGGGCCAGCCGACCGATCCTCTGATGATCGAGGTCAACACTGCGACTGAGTATTGGCAAAAGGGCGCCTCCTTGGTGCATACCGATCCATCCGGCCGGCACGACGCTGAACTGCCGTCGACGGCGCGGGCCTTCCTGATCGCCGGGACACAGCATGGCGGCGGCCCGGGAACTGATCCGAGTCCCGGCCCTTGCGTCAACCCGCGCAACCCGCACAGCGCCAGCCCGGCGTTGCGGGCCTTGCTGGTGGCACTTGAGGAATGGGTCAAAACCGGAGTGGCGCCGCCGCCGAGTCGGGTCCCATCCATAGCGCAAGGCACCGCGGTCGCGGCCGAAGCGGTCGCAATGCCGCAAGTGCCAGGCTTTGCCCTCGCCCCAGGCGCCAACCAAATCGCGGCGCCGGTCGATTGGGTCGACCCGCCGGCGCGGCTCGACAATTTCTACGGCACGCGTGTGTGCGCAGTCGACGCCGACGGCAACGAGGTCGCGGGCATCCGACTGCCGCCGATTGCCGTGCCGCTCGGCACCTACACGGGATGGAACGTCTACAAGGCTCAGCCCAGCGAGCTCGCCGACCGCGACGGATCGCTAATCCCATTCGCCACGACGAAAGGCGAACGCGAGGCTGCGGGCGACCCTCGCCCCTCGCTCGAAGAGCGTTATGGCAGCCGAGAAGCCTATGTCGCCCGGGTCGAAGCCGCAGCCGCCGCACTCGTCGCCGACCGTCTGCTATTGCCAGCCGACGCCGCCGTCTATGTCAAAGCCGCATGGGAGAGCGATCGGTTCTGACTGGCTTGCGGCGCTGGTCAGGGATTCGTCATTCCAGCGGTTGCAGCTCTCCTAGGATCGTCGGAATCAGTTCCGACACCGTCGGATGGATGTGCATCGCCCGCTGCAGAACAGTGTAGGGCGCCTTGGCGTACATCATGTCCAAGATCGAGTGGATTGCCTCGTCGCCGCCGGGGCCGAGTATCGAAGCGCCCAGGATCTCCTTGGTATCGCCGTCGACCAAGATCCGCATGAAGCCCTGGGTCTCGCCCTTTTCGACCGCGCGCGCGACCCGCGTCATTGGCCGCTGCCCAGCAAGCACTCGCCGACCCGTCTTACCCGCCTCCGCTTCGGTCATGCCGGCCCGGCCCAATGGCGGGTCGATATAGAGCGCGTAGGCGGTAATGCGGTCGCTGACCCGCCGCGGGTCGCTGTCGAGCAAATTCGCCACGACGATCTCGTAGTCATTGTAGGCGGTGTGGGTAAAGGCGCCCTTGCCATTGCAATCCCCGAGCGCCCAGATGCCCGGCACATTCGTGCGCAGCTGGTCGTCGACGACGATATAGCCGCGCCCGTCGCACTCGACCCCGGCCCGGTCGAGGCCGAGATCGTCGGTGTTGGGGCGGCGGCCGACCGCCAGCAGCAAGTGAGAGCCGACGACTTCGGGCGCGCCCTCCCGGCAAGCGACATTCGCTGCAATGTCGCCGCCCTTCCTGGCGAGGCTGATGCACTCGGCGTTCAACCGGATTGTGACGCCTTCGCGCTCGACGATCTCCTGAACCGTCCTTGATACGTCGTCGTCTTCGCGCGAGATCAGCCGTGGCGCCATTTCGACGATTGTGACCTCGCTGCCGAACCGCCGGTACATCTGTGCGAATTCCAGTCCGACATAGCTGCCGCCGATGATGACCAGATGCCGCGGCAGGAAATCGAGATCCATCATCGTCGAATTGGTCAGATAATCGACCTGGTCGAGACCGGGCATGGCCGGCGTAGACGCTCGCCCGCCCACATTGATGAAGATGCGCTCCGCGCGAAGCCGCTCGTCCCCGACAACGACCTCGCGCGACGAGATAAAGCGCGCATGGTCCCGGTATAATGTACAGTTCGCCGTCTCCATCAGGGCGGCGGTCAAGCCCAGTCGCGATTGCGCGACAACCGCGTCCTTGCGGGCTTTGACCCATTTCATGTCTACGCTGATCTCGCCGGCGATCGCCACACCGTACTGGGAGGCGCGGCGGGCGAGATGCGCGGCGTAGGCGCTCGCCACCAAGGTTTTGGTCGGGGTGCAGCCGGTATTAACGCAGGTGCCGCCAACGGCCTTGCGTTCGACCACCGCGACCTTCATTCCGGTGCTCGCGAGGCGCAGCGCCAAAGACGGCCCCGCCTGGCCGGCGCCGATCACAATCGCGTCGAAGTCAGGCATCGGCGCAGTCTTGCCCGGCTAATTCAGCGGCCGGCCGTGGCGCGCGATGAATTCGGGAAAGGCCTCCTCGGCGCGGGCGCCTCTGACGACATGGGTCGTGTAGTCGCGTTCCTCGCTCCATTGCTGCTCGAGGTTCTGCCCTTTCTGCTTTAACAGCAGTTCCTTGACGCCGATCACCGCGGCGCGGTTGTTGCCGGCGATCATGCGGGCTAATTCCATGGTCTTTGCCCGCAGCTGGTCCCGCGGCACCAGATGGTTCAATAGGCCGATCCGGTAAGCTTCGTCAGCCTCGACGACCCGCGCGGTGAACAGCAATTCCTTGGCGATCGGCCACCCGACCTGGTTGGGCAGGGTCCAGGTGCTGTTGATCCGGCCATAGGCGGCGGCCAGAAAACGGAAGCGGGTGTCCTCGCAGCCGACCCGCATGTCGAGCGAGGAGGCCAGCACCGCGGCACCGCCATAGGCAAGGCCGTTCAACATCCCGATCGTCGGCTTGGCGCTGGCGGCGATTTCATAGCTGCCGCGGCCGCGGCGCGAATCCAGTTCCTCCTGCGAGAAACGGCGGTCGTCCTCGCGCTGCTCGTGAATGTCGCCGCCGGCGGAAAAAGCGCGGTTCCCGGCGCCGGTGATGACGATGCAGCCGATCGCGGCATCGGCGTCGAACTGTTTGACCGCCTCGCGCAGCTCGCTCGACAGCTTGCGATTCATTGCATTGAGCTTGTCGGGGCGGTTGAGGGTGACGACGCCGACGCCGTCTTCCGTATCGACCAGGATATGCTCGTAACTCATCGTTTCCTCCAATCGACTAAATCCGGACCACGACTTTGCCGACGTGCTTATCGGCTTCAAGATAGGCCTGTGCCTCGGCGATCTCGCTCAGCGCGAAGGAGCGATCGACGATCGGCCGCAGGCTGCCGTCACTCAGCGCCGGCATCAGATCGGCGACAAAGCGCTTTGTCGATTCCGCCCGCTGCGCCGGCTTGCGCAGCCGGTTGCTGACCCCGTAGAGATGCAGGCGCCGCAATGCCAGGCGATCGAGATCGAGCTCGCCCTTCAAGCACGCCGCTCATCCGCCCGATAGTGACGAAGCGCCCGCCCACGGCGAGCGCATCGAGGCACGGCGCGAAAACGTCGCCGCCGATATTGTCGACGATCATATCGACGCCGTCCTCACCAATCACTTGCGCAATCGCGGCGCCGAACCCGTCGCTGCCGGTGACGACGCCGTCGTCGAGGCCGTACTCTTTAAGCTTTTCGAGCTTCTCGGCGGAGCGCGAGGTGCCGATCGCCTTGGCGCCGATCAGCTTGGCCAACAACAAGTGCCGCGACACCCACCCCAGACGCGGCCGCGGTGATCAGCACGGTCTCGCCGGCATGCAGCTGGGCGCTCGCATAGAGCGCGTCGTGAACCACGACAAAGACGATCGGCACACATGCCGCCTGCTCCCATGACAGGCTTTCGGGAGCCGACATCGCCTCGCGCGCGTCGATCAGCGCATATTCGGCAAAGCCGCCGGCGCACCGCCCCATCACCCGATCGCCGGGCCTGAAGCCGGTGACCCCGGCCCCGATCGCGACGACTTCGCCCGCAGCGTCGCCGCCGCCCGGCCGCTCGGCAGGCGCGGGTTTGCCCGGCTCTTGGCGTAAATTGCGGATCGCCCGCATCTCCGCCCGGTTCAGCGACGAGGCGTGAACCCGGGCGAGGATATGGCCGGGCGAGACGACTGGCCTCTGCACGTCGCGGATGTCCCAAACGCCGCCCGCGGCCCTTGGCACCATGATTGCCGCCTTCATGGCATCTCCCCTGAAAATTCCGTCCTGCGCGCTGATGCGACGGGCCCGCTAACCATACGCTATAGGCTCTGATGCGAGACGAACAGAGGCGAATAAATCGAGCGGTATCCCGCCGCTCAGTGCCTCTTGCGCGCCCCGCCTGCCACGTCCACGATAACCCGCTTTAGTTCAATGCACCGTCCGCTGGTCGGGCGGCGGAGAGGAGTGCGTCGCATGGAATTCGGCATGTTTCACCAGTTTCCGTCGCTGCCTGGCCGCAGCGATGCCGAGACGTTCGCCGAGGCATTCGAGCAAATCGATGCCGCCGAACAATTGGGCCTCGATGTCATGTGGCTGGCCGAGCTCCATTTCGACCCGCAGCGCTCGGTATTATCGGCGCCGCTCAGCATCGCCAGCGCCATCGCCGCCCGCACCCGGCGCATCAAGATCGGCATCGCGGTTCAGGTCCTGCCGCTGTGCCACCCGCTGCGGATCGCCGAGGAGGCTGCGACGGTCGACCAGATCAGCCACGGTCGGCTGATTTTTGGCGTCGGCCGCAGCGGCCTGCCACGCACCTATGAAGATTACGGCGTGTCCTACGCGGAGAGCCGCGACCGCTTCGCCGAAGTCCTCGACATCGTTGAGCAAGCTTGGTCGCAGCCCGCCGTCCGCTACGAGGGCAGGTATTACAGCTTCAAAAATATTGCGGTCACGCCAAAGCCGTTTCAGCAGCCGCTGCCGCCGATCCGCATCGCCGCCGCCAGCCCCGACACCTATCCCGCGGTCGGCGAGCGGGGTCTTCCGATCTTCATCAACGCCCGCCACGGCTCGTTCTCCGAATTTGCCCCGGCGATCCGCGAGTATCGCGAGGCCTATAAGGCCGCCGGCCACCCGGGCCAAGGTCAGGTATACCTGCGGGTGCCCGTCTATCTCGCCGAAACCGAGGGCCGGGCGCGCGAAGAGCCTCGCGAAAGCCTGATGCATTTCTACCGTGAGCAGACCGAACGGCTCCGGGACTCGATGTCACGCGGCGGCACGCGGGCGATCGAAGGGAGGGCGGAGCGCCTCGAACGCCTCGAAAAGCTGACCTATGACGAAGCGTTGGCGGGCCAAGTGCTGATCGGCACGCCGCAATCGGTGGGCGAGCGGCTGCGAATGCTGCAAGACGAGCTCGGCATCGACGGCATCCTGGCGGAGCTGAATACCGGCGGCCTGATTCCGCACGCCCAGGTCATGACTGCGTTGCGCCTACTTTGCGAGGAAGTCATGCCACGGTTTCATTAGCGGCTGCCTCCGCGTCGACGGCCATGCCCGCCGCTCCATGCATATTCTGCAGCATCGTGGCCGGTGCGGCCCCGTGCCATAAGATCTATAGCGACGACGCGACCCTGGCCTTTATGGACATCAATCCGGCCAATGAGGGGCATTGCCTGGTCATTCCAAAGGCGCATTTCGGCAAGGTCTTCGAGATGCCGCCCGAGGCTTTTGGCGCCGTTGCGTCAACGGTCGTGAAGGTAGCGAACGCCGTCAACGACGAGCTGCGGCCCGGCGGGCTCAGTGTGCTGCAAGCCAATGGCGCGCTTGCCGGACAGACTGCGCCGCATGTTCACGTCCATGTCCTGCCGCGGCAAGCTGACGACAATCTCTTGATCAATTGGGACCGGGAAAGGTCGGACAAAAAGGCTGCGGACCCTGCTCGGATCGCGGTGATCGCCGAGCGACTGCGCTCACGCCTTCGCGGATGACGCTGCTGAGGCGGAGATCGCCATCGGCTCGTCAAGAACCCCGCAAGGCTGGTGCGGGCGGTCGGAATCGAACCGACACTCTGTCACCAGAACTGGATTTTGAGTCCAGCGCGTCTACCAGTTCCGCCACGCCCGCGAGCCGGAGCGCGACTATAGTGGCGGCGGGCGGACGGTCAACGGCCGCGCGTAACTGGAGGCGTGCGTAAGGAGGTGACAATGACCAAGCGGATCAATCGGGCGATCGAGCTGTTGGCCGAGGGTCAGGCGATCTACTACGTCGGCGGTCACAGCGGGCACGTGCTGACCCGCGCGCAAGGCCGCGAGGACGCGCAGCACCTGGGCCGATTACATCAATGTCGGGATGGAGCACGGCTCGTTCGATATGGCCGGGCTCGCCGAATATATGCAGGGGCTGGCTGCAGGCGGCCCGACCCGCTCCGGGCATCGAACCCCGACTGTCATCGTCGAGGCCCCGGTCAACGGCACCGACGCCGCCAATGTCCGCTTCAATGCCTGGCAGTTCCGTCAGATCCTCGGCCGCGGCGTACACGGGATCCTGATGTGCCAGGCCGAATCGACCGACGCCGTCCGCGCCTTTGTTGAATCCTGCCGCTATCCGCACCATTCGGCGGGGGTCGATCCCACCCTCCCCTCGCCGCTCGAACGCATTCACGGCGCGGTTCGTGAGACGAAGAATGGCCTTGGCATCGGCACACGCGGGCGCGGCTCCGAGGCGACCGCGGCGCCGATCTGGGGCATTTCGGCCGAGGAATATCTCGAACGCTGCGACCCCTGGCCGCTCGATCCGCAGGGCGAGTTGCTGCTCGGGGTCAAGCTCGAATCGCCTGAGGGCATCGCCAATTGCGAAGCCATCCTTGCGGTGCCGGGGCTTGGCTTTGCGGAATTGGGGCCGGGCGATCTGGGTCTGTCGCTAGGCTATGTCGCGGTCCCGCGCGAGCCCTATCCGGCCGAAATGCGCGAGGCGCGGCAGCGCGTCTTTGCCGCTTGCCGGAAAAACCGGATCGCCTTTCTCGAGACCTGCTCGCCCGAGAACATCGCCGCCAAGCTCGACGAGGGGGTGCGGGTCATCGCCGGCCACCGCGAGGAGACCGCCACCATCGGCCGCGCCCATCAGCGCCGCGCGATGCCGGCTTAACCACGGACGACGCCGGCCGCAAAGGCTGTGGGTGAGCGGCAGATTGCGCATTGTCAGCCGAGCCACCGGGGTCGCATGAAGAATTTGTGAAACGGCGGCGATCAATCGCGACACGACCAGTTCTGCATAGAGATAGGCAAACAGAAAGCCAAACACGGCACCGCCGATGATGACTGCTGCGAGCAGCGCCGGGCTGCCGTGCCGGTTGCCGAACAGCCAATCGGCAGCGGTGAAAGCGACAACGGCCAGCCCTCCCATCATGTTTTTTGCTTCGACCAGGCCGACGCCGGTAATCGCCTTCGATAGCCAGTCGGAGATGTCGGTGAGATTGGTGCTGAGCTTCCACGCCTCTATCGCCTGGCGGTGATCCACACCCGGTGGCGGTACCGCCCCCCCGGCCGCGGCCGGGGGGGCTTCGGAGGCGCTGATCGGGCGCGGAATGCCAAAGATAAAGCCGAGGAAGGCGCCGGCGAGCCCGGCCGCGCAACAGATCAGCAGCACCCCGCCAACCGCGCGCACCATTTGCCAGACCAAAACCCCGGCGAAGAGCAACTGCGATTGCTGCCATAATGGCTCATTTAACCCGTCGGCGACGCCATCCGGCTTGACCGCAAACAGCCACGCCGTGCGCATGACGCCGGCAGCCGCCGCCCATGCCACGGCAAACAATCCGAATACCAACATCGCAGTAACCAGCAGCCGGATCGTTTGCGCCGTGACCCGATCGGTGATGAACTGGTCGAAATCCGGCGTAAGCGCAGCCCAAATACGCTCGAGAATATTTGGTTGCTTGGGACCATTGGGCAACCAAAGGCGGCCGACGATGATGCCCGAAGCGAGCGCCAACAGGATAGCCAGAAGCACCAGGAGCAGCCAAGCCGACATCGCCGCCCCCCTGCCCTCAGCTATTCCCGGTGTGGCGAAGGGCGAGGGAGCCGCGCACCCGCCGTGCCGACGATGCTCTTCCACCTCGGCCGTTAGTCCCGGATTGGCCTGGCCCGGGCGCAGCCGGCAGCAACGGTCCGCTCACCAGCCTGACGCTGCAATCGCGGCCCCCACTGTCCGTGCATGTCAATTGCAGCGCGATCCGAAATGGTCCGTCCTTCGTATAAGGCGGTTGAAATCGTGGCCCACTTCTCGCCACTGACCTGGCCGGGATCGAGCGTCATGCCATCGGCCGGACACACAAACGTTTGCCGACAATAGACCCGTTGGCGAGTGTGCCATTGGAGCGTCCAGCCGTTAGCCGGTGCGGGTACGCAATTCTCCAGCTGCGACGTCGCCGGCCCAGTCGATGCGCAAAAGCTCGCCTCGCCGGCGGTGATATTGGCTGCTGCTCCCCCGAGATTCTGCAGTCTCACCCAAACTAGTGGCGGCGTTCTTCGAGCCGAGGCAATCACCAGCCTCGCCATTCGCGGTGGCGTTGGCGGCGTCGGGGGCTGCGGCGGCGCCGGTGGTGTTGGCGGCGCCGGTGGTGTTGGCGGAACCGGGGGCTGCGCTTGTGTCTTGAGATTGTTAATCGCGATTATCAGATCGCGCTTGGTTGCCAATTTCGATTCTCGGTTCCCGGCCGCCTCGATGAGGCCTGCAATCGTGGCATTATTGGCAGCGATGCCGTGCTCGAGCGCACCTGTCTTCTGTTCGAGTTTGCCAATTCGCCGATCGACATCGATTGCGCCCACGCGGTCCAAGGCCGAAGACTGGTCGCCAATCGCCAAGGCGCCAACGGCGATGCCCAGGACGGCGGCGATGCCGGCAGGCAACGCGACCGGCCTGCTTGCTCCCCGGAGAAGCAGGGCGGCCAGAACCGCGATCGCCAACGCCGCGTCAATCGCAACAAGGATCGCTATCGAATTCGGTGGCGCGGACACCTCGAACCTGACAGTTCGTCGGCTTACAGTTCCCTTTAAGAGGACTTTATTCTCGCGTCAAGCGAGAATAGCGCCGATGATTGCTCACCCCTGCGCACGACCTGTCGACCATCGCCTTCGGCTGACCAGCGACCGTCCCGGGTTGTTCGTCGATACGTGCCGGGTGGGCTCGCCTGCGGCGCAGGCCCACGCTAGACTACGCTGTCGAACCGCCAGCCGGGAGGATCACGATGGAGTACGGCCTGTTTACGATGCCCTCGCACCCGCCGGAACGCGGTCTTTATGACGGACATCGCTGGGATCTCGATACTTTGCGCTGGGCCGACGAGCTCGGGCTTCTCCGAGGCGTGGATCGGCGAGCACCATACCGCCCCGTGGGAGCCGCATCCCGCACCCGACCTGCTGATCGCCCAGGCGCTGATGCAGACCAAGAAGATCCGGCTTGCCCCCGGCGGCTTTCTGTTGCCCTACCACCACCCGGCCGAACTGGCCAATCGCGTTGCGATGCTCGATCACATGGCACAGGGCCGGCTGAATTTCGGCGTCGCCGCCAGCGGGCTGCCGAGCGATTGGGCAATGTTCAATGTCGACGGCATGGCCGGTCAGCATCGCGAGATGACCCGCGAGGCGCTCGACATCATCCTCAGGCTGTGGACCGAGGAAGGGCCGTTCGACTATCCCGGCAAATACTGGCAGGTCAGCAAGACCGATCTGATGCTGCGGACCCTACGCCCGCACATCAAACCGCTGCAAAAGCCTTATCCCCCGATTGGGGTCGCTGGCGTCAGCAAAGGTTCGGACACCTTGAAGCTCGCAGGAGAGCGCGGCTTTCTGCCGATGAGTCTGAACCTCAACCCGACTTATGTCGCCAGCCATTGGGAATTGGTCGAAGAGGGCGCGCGCCGCACCGGGCGCACGCCGCGACGCGCCGATTGGCGGCTGGTCCGCGAAATCTTCGTCGCCGATACCGATGCCGAAGCTTGGCGGCTGTCGGTCGAAGGCATGATGGGCCGGATGATGCGCGAATATTTCCTGCCGCTGTTGACCGATGTCGGCGTCATCCAATTCCTCAAGCACGATCCCGACGTGCCGGACAGCGACATCACCCCGGAATATTGCGGTCGACACAACTGGCTGATCGGGTCACCCGCGACCGTGGTCGAAAAGATCGAGCGGATGTACGACGAGGTCGGCGGGTTCGGCTCGCTGCTGCTGTTCTGCTTCGACTACAGCGGAAATCCCGAAGCTTGGCACGAGTTGATGCGGCTGCTCGCGCATGAAGTAATACCCAAGGTCGCGCATTTATTACCAGATTGATCCCGATTGCCGTTCGGGCCGCCGAGCGCGGCAACAAGCGCTGCACCTTGCACAGTACCCTGACCGACCCGCCGGTTCTACCGCGCCGCCGGTTACATCGAAGACGGTCCGCCGGACGGCAAATTTGGCGCGCGCGGCGGCTACCCGATGTCGAAGCCCTTACACCCGGTAAGGCTTTTCGCCTCAGCGTGTCATCTCTGGGGTAGCAGCTCAGGCGGCGCGTCTGCGCTGTGGCAGGGGAGCGGTCTTCGCGGCGCGGAACGGATGTTCGGCGGAGACCGGCACCTTGCGTCCGATCAGACGCTCGATGTCCTTCAGATAGGCGCGCTCCTCGGTATCGCACAGCGAGATTGCTGCACCAGTGGCGCCGGCGCGCGCGGTGCGGCCGATCCGGTGAACGTAGGTTTCCGGGACATTCGGCAGTTCAAAATTTACAACGTGGCTAATCGCGTCGATGTCGATGCCGCGCGCCGCGATGTCGGTGGCGACCAGCACGCGCACCGCGCCGGCGCGGAAATCCTCGAGCGCTCGCAGGCGGGCGCTTTGAGACTTGTTTCCGTGGATCGCTTCGGCGCCGAACCCGGCGCGGACGAGTTGCTCGGCGAGTCGGTTGGCGGTGTGCTTGGTCCGGGTGAAGACCAGCACGCGGGAGAGCGCCGGGTCACGTAGGACTGCGCACAGCAATGCCCGCTTGTCGGCGCGCTCGACAAACATGACGAGCTGATCGGTCCGTTCGACGGTCGATGCCGCCGGGGTGACCTCGACCCGTACCGGGGCGTCGAGGATCGCGGCCGCAAGCCGGGCGATGTCGGGCGGCATCGTCGCCGAGAACAGCAAGGTCTGGCGCCGGCTCGGCAGCATCGCGACGATCTTTTTGACGTCGCGAATGAAGCCCATGTCGAGCATGCGGTCAGCTTCGTCGAGGACGAATGTTTCGACACGATCCAGCCTGATATGACCTTGCCCGATCAGGTCGAGCAGCCGCCCCGGCGTCGCCACCAGGATATCGACGCCGCGCGTCATCGCGGCGACCTGCGGCTCCTGGCCGACGCCGCCGAATATCACTGTCGCGCGCAGCCCGAGATGGCGCCCGTAAGCCTTAAAGCTGTCGCGAATCTGCAACGCCAGCTCCCGCGTCGGGGTCAGCACCAAGCAACGTGCGGTCTTTCGCGCGAGCGCTGGCGGGTGGCCGGCAACGAGGCGCTGAAGGATCGGCAGCGCAAAGGCAGCGGTCTTACCGGTCCCGGTCTGGGCGATCCCCAGCAGGTCGCGGCCGGCGAGGAGATGTGGGACTGCCTGCGCCTGGATCGGGGTCGGCGCGGCATAGCCTTCCTCGGCAAGCGCCCGCCGAATCGGATCGATGAGCGCAAGGTCTTGAAATTTGATCACGTATTTTAATTCTTTCTTGTTCGACGGCCGGCCAAATTGGCTGCGCATCCAAACTTGCGGATGCGTCGCGCCGGCGATGTCGGGGGATGATGATGGGCTTTTCGCGGGGCAGCTTTCGCTCGTTCTGCGGCGGTTTAAGGGTTCCGCCCGGAATGGCCGCTGCAATTTCTCCCGTGAATTGAGCATGATGCTCTGACAAGGCAGATGCGCCGCCCCCATCTCGAAGTCAAGCTGCGCTCTCGATCGACCCCTATGCGCCGCCGTTGTTGCGCCTCATGTGGGGATGAGGCAAGCTGCCGCAGCCTAAGGACGTGAATGCCTCGCAATGCCACTCCGTATGCGCAAGGCTGACCGAGCAAGAAGGAAGATGACGACGGGTCTAAGCCCGACTATAAGCCCGCGCCTATGGTTGGGCCAACTTGCACTCAGACCGGGCGGACAGCCGCGACAAGGATAAGGCCGGATCGGGCATCGCCCCGTTCGCCAGGAGGAGCCTAGTGCAGCCGACCGATATCAGCGTCCCCGACTATTTTCACAAAGTCGTCGATTGCCAATGGGCGTGCCCGGCTCATACGCCGGTGCCGGAATACATCCGCATGATTGCCGACCGGCGCTATACTGATGCGTTTATGGTTAATTGGTACTCGAATGTCTTTCCGGGCATTCTCGGGCGCACCTGCGACCGCCCGTGCGAACCCGCCTGCAGGCGCGGCCGAGTCGAGACCGACGAGCAGCCGGTGGCGATCTGCCGGCTAAAGCGCGTGGCCGCCGACAACAAGGGCGACATCACGCCCTATCTGCCGGCCATTCCCCGAGAGAAGAACGGCAAGCGGATCGCCCTGGTCGGCGCCGGCCCGGCCTCTTTGACGGTCGCCCGCGACCTTCTGCCACTCGGCTATCACTGTGTAATGTTCGACGGCGATGCCAAGGGCGGCGGCATGATGCGCTCGCAGATCCCGCGCTTCCGCCTGCCCGAACGGGTGACTGACGAAGAGGTCGATCTGATCCTCGAGATGGGCGTCGAGGCGCGTTTCGGGGAACCCGTCCGCAGCCTCAAAGCATTGCTCGCCGAGGATTGGGATGCGGTATTCGTCGGCTGCGGCGCGCCGCGTGGGCGCGATCTCGACATCCCCGGACGCCAGGAGGCAGAAGCCAATGTCCATATTGGCATCGACTGGCTGTCCAGCGTCTCGTTCGGTCATATCAACAAGATCGGGCGCCGCGTCGTCGTCCTCGGCGGCGGCAATACGGCGATGGATTGCTGCCGCTCGTCGCGCCGGCTCGGCGGCGAGGAGGTCACCGTCGTCGTGCGCAGTGGCTTTGACGAAATGAAGGCGTCTCCCTGGGAAAAAGAGGATGCAACGCATGAAGGCATCCCGATCCTAAACTGGCTGGTGCCGAAAGAGTTCACCCACGACCGCGGTGACCTGACCGGGGTTCTGTTTGAAAAGGTCAAGGCAGAATACGACGCCCGCGGTCGCCGCAACCTGGTCCCGACCGGCGAGCCCGACGTCCATATCGCGTGTGACGACGTGCTGATCGCGGTCGGCCAGGAGAACGCGTTTCCGTGGATCGAGCGCGATATCGGCATTGAATTCGACCGCTGGGACATGCCCAAGGTCGACCCGAAGACGATGCAGTCGACCTTGCCCGAAGTGTTCTTTGGCGGCGACGCCGCCTTTGGTCCCAAAAACATCATCTGGGCGGTCGCGCACGGCCACGATGCCGCGATTTCGATCGACAAATTGTGCCACGGCGAGGATGTCGGCGACCGGCCGCCTCCGGGCGTGACCTTGGTCAGCCAGAAGATGGGGATCCACGAGTGGAGCTATGACAACGACATTTCGAACGACGTGCGTTACCGGGTGCCGCTCCGGGACAAGGCGGTGGCGCTCGCCGACATCCGGGTTGAGGTCGAACTCGGCTATGACGAGAAGCTCGGCTATCTTGAGGCGGAGCGCTGCCTGAACTGCGACGTGCAGACCGTGTTCACCGGTCAGCTGTGTATCGAATGCGACGCCTGCGTCGACATTTGCCCGATGGATTGCATCACCTTCACCGACGACGGCAGCGAAGATGAATTGCGCGGGCGGCTGACGGCCCCGGCCCTCAACCTCGAACAGGATCTCTATATCGGCGATTCGCTGAAGACCGGGCGGATCATGGTCAAGGACGAGGATGTCTGCCTGCATTGCGGACTGTGCGCTGAGCGCTGCCCGACCGGGGCATGGGACATGCGCAAATTCCTGCTCGAGATAACCCAGGCCGGACCCGCATGCCGCAGCCGCTGAATAATCAAAGCTTCAACGCGAAGAGCGCAATGGATGCGCGATGGACGCGAAGGAACTGGAAGCCCAGCGTCCGCGGCGCGATCTCGGCGTCCTCTGTGCTGAAGAGTCCTTCAGAGGAATGAACGTGGACGGATCGAGCCGACACCAGATCGAAAGCGTCAACGACTTCGTTGTCAAATTCGCCAACGTCAACGGATCGGGCTCGGCCAGCGCCAATGCGCTGTTCGCCAAGTCAATCCTGCGCATGGGAATACCGGCGAGTTCGCGCAATATCTTCCCCTCGAACATCCAGGGGCTGCCGACTTGGTTCGAGGTGCGGATCAGCGACAAGGGCCATCTCGGCCGTCGCGGCGGGGTCGATATGATGGTCGCGATGAACCCCGAGACCTGGGACCAGGACATCGCCGAGATCGAGCCCGGCGGCTATCTGTTCTACGACGCGACCAAGCCCTTGCCGCCATGGAAATTCCGCGAGGACATCACCGTCATCGGCGCGCCGCTGACCGCGATCTCCAACCGCGAATACAATGATGCGCGCCAGCGCCAGCTGTTCAAGAACATCATTTATTTGGGCGCGTTGTCGGCACTGCTGAACATGGACGTGGCGGCGATCGAAAAGCTGATCGCCGAGCAGTTCCGCGGCAAGGATACCCTGATCCGACCCAATCTGCGCGCGCTCAATTTCGGTCGCGACTGGGCGTTGGCCGAGCAAGAATGCCCGATCGGGCTGCATCTGGAGCGCTCTGACAAGGTTGGCGACCGCATCTTTATCAATGGCAACGACGCCGCCGCGCTGGGCTGCGTCTATGGTGGGGCGACGGTCGCCGCGTGGTATCCGATCACTCCCTCCTCCTCGCTCGCCGAGGCTTTTGCTAACCATTGCCGGCGCTACCGCATCGATCCCGAGACCAAGAAAAAACGCTATGCGATCATCCAGGCCGAGGATGAGCTCTCCTCGATCGGCATGGTCATCGGCGCTGCCTGGAATGGCGCGCGCGCCTTCACCGCGACCTCGGGCCCCGGCATTTCACTGATGCAGGAATTCATCGGCCTCGCCTATTTCGCCGAGATCCCGGCGGTGATCTTCGACGTTCAGCGCGGCAGCCCGTCGACCGGGATGCCGACCCGCACCCAACAGGCGGACATTCTCTCCTGCGCCCATGCCTCGCATGGCGACACCAAGCATGTGCTGCTGTTCCCCGAGGATCCGCACGAAGCTTTTGCCTTTGCCGCCGAGGCGTTCGATCTCGCCGACCGGCTGCAGACCCCGGTCTTCGTCATGCTCGACCTCGACATCGGCATGAATGACTGGCTCGTCGAACCGCTCGCCTGGGACGCGAACCGCGCTTTCGACCGCGGCAAAATCATGACCGCCGAACAGCTCGAAGCAGGCATCGATTTCGGCCGCTATCTCGATGTCGACGGCGACGGCATCCCTTACCGCACCCTACCCGGCGCCCATCCGACGCGCGGCGCTTTTTTCACCCGCGGGACCACCAAGGACCGCTATGCGCGCTACTCCGAGGAGGGGCCGGATTACGTCGACAACATGCAGCGCCTGTTACACAAATTCGAGACTGCCAAGCGCTTGGTGCCGCCCCCGATCAGGCGCGCGGCGCGTGAGCCGACCCGGTATGGCGCCGTTTATTTCGGATCGACCTCACCCGCCATGATCGAGGCGCTCGAAGCGCTCGAAGAGCGGGGCATCCACTTAGACACCCTGCGCGTGCGCGCCTATCCGTTCCATGACGACGTGCTCGATTTCGTCGCCGCCCACGACCGCATCTTCCTCGTCGAGCAGAATCGGGACGCCCAGCTGCGCAGTCTCTTGATCAACGACGGCGATATCGATCCGGCCCGTCTGGTGCCGATCCTGCACTATGACGGAACGCCGATTACCGCCCGCTTCATCGTCAAGGCGATCAGCGACATGCTCGAAATCGTCACCCTCGCCCCGTTGCGTAAGGCGCTGCCGTGACCTCTCCCTTCCTCGTCATTCCCGCGCCGAGATCCTTTCCTTCCCGCCTGAGGTCCGCATGACCTACATCGCCAAGCCCCGTCTGCATCACCCGAAGCTGCCGACCAACGCGCTCGGCTTTACTCATCGCGACTACGAAGGCGCGGTCTCGACCTTGTGCGCCGGCTGCGGCCATGATTCGATCAGTGCGGCGATTATCCAGGCTTGCTTCGAGCTCAGCCTGCCGCCGCACCGCATCGCCAAGTTGTCGGGAATTGGCTGCTCGTCGAAGACACCGACCTATTTTCTCGGTAAGTCGCACGGCTTCAACAGCGTGCATGGGCGCATGCCCTCGGTGTTGACCGGCGCCAACCTCGCCAATCGCGATCTGATCTATCTCGGCATCTCGGGCGACGGCGATTCCGCCTCGATCGGGCTCGGCCAGTTCGCCCATTGCATCCGACGCGCTGTCAACATGGTCTACATCGTCGAAAACAACGGCGTCTACGGGCTGACCAAAGGGCAATTCTCGGCAACCGCCGACAAGGGTTCGAAGGCGCGGCGCGGCGCCGTCAACACCGATTCACCGATCGATTTGGTCGCTCTGGCATTGCAGCTCGGCGCCTCCTTCGTCGGCCGCAGCTTTTCCGGCGACAAGGCCCAGCTGGTGCCGCTGATCAAGGCGGCGATCGAGCATCGGGGTGCTGCCTTCATCGACGTGATCTCGCCCTGCGTCGCGTTCAACAACAATCCCGAATCGACCAAGAGCTTCGACTATGTCCGCGCTCATAACGAGGCGGTCAACCGATTGGACGTGATCCTCGAACGCGACGAAATCACCGCCGATTACGCTCCGGGCACGGTCGAGACCGTGGTCCAGCACGATGGCTCGATCCTGCGGCTGCGCAAGCTCGCCGCCGACTACGATCCTTATGACCGGATCTCGGCCTTGACCTATCTCCAACAGCAGCACGCCGCCGGCGAGGTCGTGACCGGCCTGCTGTTTGTCGAGCCAGAGTCCGGCGACATGCACGAATTCCTCGACACCGTCGACGCGTCGTTAAACGGCCTCGGCGAAGCCGAGCTGTGTCCTGGCCCCGCCGCCCTCGTCCAGTTCAACGCCGCCCATCGCTAGGACAAACTTCGCGATAAGTCCATTGCCGGCAGTGCGGCAGCTATATTCGACGTTTTTGACAGACCGGGTCTCGTGGATGGGGAGCGCTATCACTCAATCAAACGCGAAGACGCGTTTCCAGTCGTTCATGCTGATGACGACCCAACCCTGTTTCGTTGCTTCGTCGTACAGTGCCTGGGTAAAGTTGCCGACCTTGGTGTCAGGCAGCCCCTGCGCGGGACCGTAGGCGTATTCGCGTGTCGCATCGTCGTGCAACACCAGCATCGCAAGCCGCGGGCCGTTGTCGGCCTTAGTATATTCGAGCATCTGCCGGTCGCCGGTCGAGTTGCCGAACGCGGCATAAGGCCGGCGCCCGATCATCAGGTGGATGCCTTCCGGCTTGCCGGCGTGGTTGTCGTTTAAGAGCAGCTTTGGTTCCTTGGTAAGAACCGGCCGCCCGTTCTTGTCATAACCGTAACGTGTTCCGCCGGCGGTGCCGACCACCTGCTCGGGGGGGATTGCCGTACACCTCCTCGGAATAAACCCGCACGAAATCCTGACCGCCGCCGGTGACGATATAGGTCCGATAACCGTTCGCGCGCAGGTACTTCAGCAATTCGATCATCGGCAGGTAGGTGAGTTCGGTGTAGGGCCGCTTCCAGCGCGGATCCCGGGCGGTGTCGAGCCACTTCTTCGCCTCGGCTTGGAACTCGTCGACACTCATGCCGGTCAGCGTGGCGGCGGCAATCTTGACGAGATCGCCGATCGAGAGCTTCGCCATCGCCTCCCGATTGCCCGATAATACGGTCTTGAACGGCTCGACCTTCGCGAGCTCGGGCTTCTGCTTTACGAGCGCCGGCACCCGGTCGAGGCAGTAGACCACCTGCGTGTATATCGGGTGCTCGACCCAGAGCGTGCCGTCCTGGTCGAAGGTGGCAATTCGTTCTGCGGGCGGCACGAATTGGGGGCTCGACTGGTCGATGGTCGCGTGCACAAAATTAATGATCGCCTGCTTCGCCGGACCACCGTTCCACGCGGGGAGTGGATCGGTCTGCGCGAGGGCCTGCCCGCCCAAGGCTGCCGCAAACACGAAAGCCAGAAGAAAGCGGGCATGCAGCCTCATGGTAGCCTCGTCACTCCGCCTCGTTGATGCGACCCACAAATCGGCACAACGCGGTATAGCGCGACAGCGTGGCCCGAGCCGTGCTGGCCTCCTTGTATCGAGGTCATCGCAGTTAGGTGCCGGAACCGGCCAGGGTAAGTTCAACGCGGCGGTTCTGGGCCCGTCCTTGCGGCGTGTCATTCGAGGCGACCGGGTCAGCCTCGCCGCGGCCTTGCGCCGAGACCAGGTTCGGGTTGACCCCCTGGGAAACGAGGAAGTTGGCAACGGTCTGCGCCCGTTTCAGCGAAAGCTGCTGGTTGCTGTCGATCCCCTGCTGCCGCAGCTCGGGGCCTATCGGCACATTGTCCGTGTAGCCGGTCACGACGATCGTCGTTTGCTGGAACGGCGCGAGGATCGGGGCCATCTTCGCGATCGTCTGTGCCGCCGCCGGGGGCATCTGCCAGCCGCCCGAGGGGAACAGCAGCTCGCTGTTCACCGCCACTTTGATCGCTCCCTGCAGCCGCGTGATGTGCACCTGCTGCGCACCGATTTCGCTCGAGAGCTGCTGATTGAGCTGGTTGTAGTCATTTTGGAGAGCGTCGTATTGCGGCGCCGGCACGCAGGCCGACAGAATTAAGGCAACGCTGCCGGCGATGGCGGCAATGCGGGGCAGGGGTAAAGCGATCATTCTTTGTCTACTTTGTTGTGGGTTGCGCGCGCGGCTGTCGCGTCGAAGACGATCTGATCGTACTGCCACAGCTGCTCGAAAAACCTGCAGGCAGGCGCCTCCCCACCCACCGGCGCGGCCGTCCGCAGGATCTGATCGATAGAGCGGTTACCATCGATTGCCGCGAATAGCCGCTCCTGTGCCGCATCGATGGGAAACGCCAAGTCAGGGTAGGTATGTGCCCGATTGATCAGGACGGCTACGGAGCCGGGGGGCACCCGCTCCCGGATGCACAAGATCCATGGCAGACGCAAAGGAACGTACCCCCGCCAGGCGTCACCATCGAATGAGATCGGCTGGGTCTCGCCGACGTGATCGTCACGATAGGCGATGAAGCTGTGTTTCGACATGGTCCCGCGCAATAGTTCGACCGCGGCGTGCTGCGATCGCGGGGGAAGCGAGAGAAGACGCTCGGCGTGCGGTGTGCGCGCTACTGCCCCGCATTGCGGGAGATAGGGAGCCTGCTCGAACCAGCGCCCGAACGACAGGCCGCATCCTTCGAGCCATGCATAGAGCTGCGGCACGGTGTAGGCGCGGTCCTGAGGGTGAAGCAGTGCGTCAGCCAAAGCGTCCGGCTGGGTGAAATCCTTCGCCCGTCTTGCCACACCGGCGATCGGATGATCGGAGGGCAGTGCCGCGACCGTCGCGCCGAGGTCGCGCAGCTCTGCCGCCGCTGCGCTGACCCCGAGCAGGCGGCAGTACTCCTGCATCATGTAAATACCGGCACGCCCATATGCGGCATAGACCATCAAATGCATCACGCCGCCGGGCGAAAGGACACTGCGCAATGCCCCAAGGCCGGTGTCCGGGTCGGGCAAGTGATGGAGCACCCCCGTACAGACGATCTGGTCAAACATCTGACCGAGCTCCCCGACCTGCTCGATCGCCAGCCGATGGAGATGGAGGTTTCGCAAGCCGTATTGTCGCTGAAGATCGCGCGTATAACGCAGGCTGGTTTCGCTGATATCGATAGCCGTCACGCAAGCATCGGGCTCGCGCAGAGCATGGATGGCAGCCTGGGACGTGCCGCAGCCGGCGACCAGGATCTCTCGATTTGCCCTGGGCTTCTCCGTTGGCCACATCAGAAGCGACGATGCCCGACGCCGATCCGGGTTTCGGTATAGCTTGCGGTGCCGATCCAGGTTGGTGATCGGCGCCGGATAGGGATGGCTCTCGTAAAAAGCCCGCACCTCGTCCGCCGGATCGGTGGGCGCTGGCGTTCTCCTCTCCTCCCGAGCCATGTGCGTCCGTTCGCGCCCTTCAGCGCAGATCAGCGGTATTAGCTTTGGCGGTTCGGCGTCGCTGTCGCGACGCACAGCCAAGTCCCGCTCGAGGAATTTCGTGATCAGATGCAGCCATTCCTCCATCGAGCGCCCCCCGAAGCCGCACTGGGCGCCGATCGTGGATCCCGACCGGCGCCCGCCGATCCAGTTCGGCCAGGTTAGTGGTGCGGGGTCTCCTGCATCTTGCGGAGCACGTCGTCGAGGTTGAAGCTGGCGGCCTTCTGCCGCTGTGGATAATCCCGGAACGTCTGCAGGAACTCTCCGATATAGGCCTGCGCCGGCACCAGCAAATAGACGTGATCGACAAGCCAATCGTAGTAAGTGATTGATGTGATGTCCGCACGCTCGAAGGGATCCGTGCGGAGATTAAACATTTTCGGCACGCGAAGCGTGACGAACGGCTCGGACCAGACGCGCATCGTGCCGGGCTCCCGCTGTTCCGCGAACACGATCTTCCAATTGTCGTAGCGCAGTGCCACGACCTGCTGGTCGTCGTTGCAGTAGATGAACGAGATCCGCGGGCTCTTCTGCGCTTGGCCGGTCAGGTATGGCACCAGATTATAGCCGTCGAGGTGGACCTTGTAGGTCATGTCCCCGATTGGGTAGCCCTTCAGCAGCTTGTCGGTGACCTCCGTATCGCCGGCCATGGCCAGGAATGTCGGCAGCCAGTCGTGATGGGCCACCATCTCGTTCGATACCGTGCCCGGCTTGATCTTGCCGGGCCAGCGGACCACGCACGGCACCCGGTAGGCGCCCTCCCAGTTGGTGTTCTTCTCGTTCCGAAACGGGGTCATCGCCGCATCGGGCCACGAAAACATATTTGGGCCGTTATCGGTGCTGTACATGACAAACGTGTTGTCGGTGATGCCGGCTTCATCAAGCGCCTTGAGCACGGCGCCGACGTTCTTGTCGTGATCGATCATCACGTCGTGGTATTCGCTCTGCCAGCGGCCCGCCTGACCCCGGCTCTCTGGCTTTACATGCGTGCGCAGATGCATGTGTGTGAAATTCACCCAGAGGAAGAAGGGTGTGCCGGCCTCCGCCTGCCGCTTGATGTACTCCTCGGCCCGGGCGGCGATGTCGTCGTCGATCGTTTCCATGCGCTTCTTGGTCAGCGGACCGGTGTCGCGGATGGCCTGTTTGCCGACCCTGCCAAAACGTGGGTCGACCGTCGCGTCGTCAGCGTCGGTGGCCTTGCAGTCCATGACGCCGCGCGGACCGAACCTCTCGCGAAAGTGAGGAAAATCCTTTTCGTTCGGGTAATCAGGAAGTTCCGGCTCTTCCTCCGCATTCAGATGGTATAAATTCCCGTAGAACTCGTCGAAGCCGTGCACGGTCGGCAAATATTCGTTGCGGTCGCCGAGATGGTTCTTGCCGATCTGCGCGGTGGCGTAGCCCAACGGCTTGAGCAGCGCGGCGATCGTCGGGTCTTCCTTATTCAGACCAACGGGGGCGGCCGGCAGGCCGACTTTGGTCAACCCGGTGCGCAACCCGTGCTGACCGGTGATGAACGAGGATCGTCCGGCCGTGCAGCTCTGCTCGCCGTAGCAGTCGATGAAACGCATGCCCTCCTGGGCGATGCGGTCGATGTTGGGCGTCCGGTAGCCCATCAACCCATCACTGTAGCAACTGAGGTTGGTAATGCCGATATCATCGCCCCAGATGACGACGATGTTCGGCTTGGCTGACGATTGAGCCATGAAGTCTCCTTTCCTTGGTCAGATGGTTCCAGAATTGCTTTTGGTCTCCGCTGCTCCGCCCGGCGGCTAGGTCAGGCGGAACAGCACAGCGAAGAAGGCAAACAGGCCTATAAAGATCAGTAGGATGGCGACCGGCAAGACCGGCGAGTGTATCTTTTCCTTGGTCAGATCGGCTTCCATACCGGCCAGTAGCGAGAATGATCCGCTCCACAGATAACGGACTGTCCGAAGGTATTGCCAGAGCGAGATGGCGAGCGCCAGAATGCCGCACGAAATCAGCGCGAGTCCCAAATATTCCGGTGCGGTTGGAAGATAAGCAGCGCGGGCGCCGGGGATCTGCTGCAAGTGGTTGAAATATTGCACAATCGCGAAACCGAAGCCGATCAGCGCGACGGCGGTGCGCTGCCAGGCCATCATCGTGCGCTCGAGGGCGAGGCGCGTGCGGACCCAGGCGAAATGATCAGCCGCGGTTGCCCTCACTTCGAACCTGACCGCATTTGGGGCGGCACGTGAATTTGTCATGTTCAATGCCCTTTTGCCGACGGTTCATGTCTGCGGCCTCACGAGGTCCGGTTTGGAGAGGCGCCTCCCAGCCACCAGCGCTCGATGCGCAAGACCGGCCCGCGGATGATCACATACGGAATAAACGCGAACAGCAAAGCGACAATAACCGCCTCGGCCGGATAGAACCGCTTCAGCACGATGATCTGGTAGATCGCGTCCATCACGAGGCCAAGAAGGATAATCCTGGCGGTCGCGTTCAATCCCTCCTCCAGCCGTTCGAAGCGCTCGCGCGGGTTGCGCAGCAGGGTCCAAAAATACGGCGAGCGGCCGGCCCGCGCGTCCTTGAGACCATCCAGGATCGCGGCGATTGCCGCCATCAACGGTTGCAGGATGAAACGAAACCTCATCGGCGCATCCGCCCGCTCGATGAGCTGGTGCCAGATGCGTTTGAAGGTTTCGATCGAAACGCCGTGCCATACTATGCCGGCGACGATCATAGCGAGGATGAACGCTACGACCAGTTTCGCCAGGAGGCCCAGCTTTTGTGGCGGAGCATCGGTCATTGCACTCCTCCCTTCCGCCCTGACGTCAGGTTTTGACGACGCTGCGGAAGCCGATATGGCTCTCCGCCGCTGTCGATCATTTGCGCGTGGCGCGCCGCCGATCGCTTTGCCACCTACTGGCCCACAGTTTCCGGACGTTGGCGGGGCGTCGAGCAAATGAAAGTTGCCGCCTAGATCGCCAAAAGACACGATGCTTCGGCAGTCGCGGTGTGCTTCGGAGAGGGCGCGGGCGAGGCGGTGCAACCTAGACAGCGTCGGTTCTGCTGGCTACTCCGCGGCGGCTGCCGCCGGACGGGTCAGCTGCAGCGCCTGTTGGGCGACGGCAGCGCTCGCGGCGGTGGATTGTTCGCCCTCGCCGGCGAGCTGGACAGTTGGGAAGGCGAATTTGATGCCGTTGGCGTCGAAAGCTTTTTTGATTCTGAAAAGAGCCTGACGCCGAACGACAAAGTTCTCGCCGGGCAAAGTCATCATCTTCATCCGGATCTGGACCGCGTAATCACCGAAGGCGTCGACGCCCTGCATTTTCAGCGGCTCGAGGATCACCGGAGCGAATTCGGGGTCCTTGGCCAGATCCAGCCCGATCTGCTTGATCAGTTTTCGGGCGAGCTCGATATCGCTGTCATAGGTGATGCCAACCGTGAGTTTGTCGATGACCCAGTCGCGGCTCATGTTTTGGACGGCGCCCAATAAGCTGAATGGAACGGTATAGACCGGGCCGCGCTGGTGCCGTAAGCGGACCGAGCGGATGCTAAAGCCTTCGACCGTGCCCTTGTAATTGCCGCTCTGGATGTATTCGCCGATCCGGAAGGCATCGTCGAGCAGATAAAACATCCCGGCGATGATGTCGCGGACAAAGGTCTGCGCGCCAAAGCCGATCGCAACGCCAAGGACGCTGAGAGCGGCGATCAGCGGGCCGATCTCAACACCCATTGCCGCCAGCGCCATCAGTGCGGCGGAGGCAACGACCACGACGAACAGGATATTGCGAAAAATCGGCAACAAAGTGCGCAGCCGCGCCCGCCGTCGCGCATCGGGGGTATTCGGCAGACCGAGATCCGTAGTCTCAGCGAGCTTGATATCGATCGCGGCTTTTGCGATATGCCAGATGAAATCGGCGATCAGGGCAATGGCAACGGCGCTCAAAGCACCATGCGCGATACGGGTCACCGTCGTCTCCCGCCCCGCCAGGCTCTCCAGATCAATCCCCCAGCCCCAGGCGAGCAGCGCCAGCGCACCAATGATCAACGCCGCCCGCAGCCCGCGCTCGAGAAAGACTGCGGTGAGGGTCGGCGGACCGGCAATTTCGGTCGTACCAGGCGGTCGCAGGAGATGCTCGACCGCCCGCCGGGTCAATCGGTCGGCAAGCGGCCAGACCATAACGACGGTGAGCAACCAGAACGCGGGCATCATTCCAGCGACGCGGAGCCCCCATAGCAACACCAAGCCCACAGTCAGCAGTGCGTTTATCTTGATGCGACTCAAGTGGCGGATTTCGCGCACGGGCTCGAACCCCGCCTCGGCGCTTTCGAGCGGCCGCCGCCAGATGGCTTCGAGCAGAATTGCCAGCGTGCCGAGCCCGAACCCATAACCAACAATGTCGCGCGCCGGCGCTGAAATTTCGAGCTCGCCGAGCACGCCCTTTGTCACCAAGGCGAGCACCGTCCAGCCGACGATGAGCTTCAACCGCACATACCAATACCGCGCCGCCGCCGCTTCCATCGGGCAGACGCGGAATCGGTCATTAACCGGCGCCAGCAAGAACCGGCCGAGGACGGCGGCAATGCGGATGGCCAGAAAAACGATCAGATAGCCTAAAACAATCTGGCGCAGCAGCCCTGGCCAGTGAAAGACGAGAAAGGCGCCGATGCTGCCGACGGCATAGGCAACAACGAGTCCCAGCGCGAAGGCTGCCCGCTCGGCGACGAGGCGGACACGGTCACCGACAGTCTCCACGGGATGCTCGTCGAGATGCCGCCTCATCCGCCGTGTGGCCCGGCTAAACAGCGCTTCGGCGCCAAAGCCGAGACCGACGAAAGCGGCGAGCAAGGTCAGGATGCGGGCCGGCCTTTTGCCCCCCAACCGGTCTTGGAAGACATCTGCGGCATGGGCGAACTCCGCCGGCAGACCCGGGATCGCACCGGTCAAATCGGCGAGGTGCCCGCGCACTGCGTCGACGCGGGCAGACATCATATCCTCAGGGGAATCATCCTTGGGCTTGGCCGGCGCCGGGGCACCAGCCTCGGTTGCGTGCTGCTGCTTTAGCCAGGCCTGCACCTTGGCATCAGCCAGCAGGCTCAGGAGCGCATCGATTTCCGCGGGACTTGCCGTCTCGGCCGAGGCCTTCGCCGATTTGGTGGTCGTCGCACTGGCGGCGTTAGCGGCCGACGAGGTCACGGCGCCGATCAACAGCGCCGCGAGCCCGACGATAACGGCGCGCAGCGTAAACCCGATAGCGGTACTTCCTCTAATCGGCCGGTGCGCCGCGCGCGACTTTGCGGCCGACGATCCAGTCTTTGTAGGTATTACCCGGCATCGGCCCTTTGGAATGCGCATCGAGGGCCTCCTGGTCGCGCCACTTCTCGACCAAAAAGACATGCTTGTCGTCGTCCTTTGGCAACATCAAATCGAATTGCAGGCAGCCGTCATCGCGGCGGGAGCGCTGCGCGTGCCCGCGCATCAGTTCGAGGAACTGGCTACGGTGCGCTGGTTTCACCTCGAATTCGACGACGATCATGACCTGACTTATCGGCGTTCCCTTTCTGCGTGATTTTGGGGCATCATTGCGCCAACTGCCGCGCCGACGCAAGCGCGCGCTCCAAGACTTGCGGGAGATTCAACCATGGCTTACGACGCCCTGCGCACGATTATGCCGATCGCCGGCTGGCCTGATGAGCGCGCCCGCGAGGTCGAGATCACCGGCGGCGCCGACCCGGTATTGCCGACCCCGTTCCGTATCGGCGCCGCCGGCGCTGCGGCGCTCGCCGCCACCGGGCTGGCCGCAGCCGATCTGTGGGAATTGCGTGGCGGCCGGCGCCAGGAAGTCTCGGTCGATCTGCGCCAAGCGGTGGCCTCGCTGCGCAGCGGGCATTATATGCAGGTCAATGGCGCCGCGGTCTCGACCGACCGCAATCCGGTCATGGGCGTCTATCAGGCGAAGAACGGCAGGTGGAGCTACATCCACGCCAATTTTCCGAACCACCGCGCCGCCGCGATGCGCGTGCTCCGGGTGCCGGAAGAGCGCGATGCGGTGCGGCAGGCCGTGGCCAAATGGGACGCGCTCGAACTCGAAGAGGCGATCCTCGCCGCCAAGGGTGCGGGCGGCATGGTGCGCAGCATGGCCGAGTGGGCGAAGCATCCGCAGGCAGCCGCAATCGCCTCGCTACCATTGATGGAGATCCTGAAGATCGGCGACAGCCCCGCCGAACCACTGCCCGAGGCCGAGCGCCCGCTGTCCGGCATTCGCGTGCTCGACCTGACCCGGGTGTTGGCCGGGCCGACTTCGGCGCGCACCTTGGCCGAGCATGGCGCCGACGTGATGAAGATCACCGCGCCGCATCTACCGAATATCGGCTATCAGGAATACGACACCGGCCACGGCAAATTGCAGGCTCATCTTGATCTACGCCAACCCCAGGATGTCGAGACGCTGCGGGGCCTGGTGCGCGATGCCGACGTGTTCACCCAAGGTTACCGGCCGGGCACGCTCGGCAACCGTGGCCTGTCGCCCGAGGCGCTGTCGCAGCTGCGGCCGGGCCTCGTCTATGTGTCGATGTGCGCGTTCAGCCACGTCGGGCCTTGGGCTTCTCGCCGCGGCTTCGACACGGTGGTGCAGACGGTGAGCGGGATCACGACGCGCCAAGCCGAACTGTTCCCCGGCGCCTCCCCCGGCCCCCAATTCTACCCGGTATCGGCTATCGACTACTTGACCGGCTATTTGATGGCGTTCGGTGGATGGTGGCGTTCGCGCGGCGGGCGCGCGAAGGCGGCAGCTGGCTGGTGCGGATCTCCTTGGCGCAGACCCGGCGCTGGCTCGTCGATCGCGCCGAGGTACCGCCAGCTGCCCTCAAAGATGTCGACGAAGAGCTCTATCCGGGCGAGATCGCGCGTTGTCGATCGAGAGCGAACGCCGGTCGACCGGCTCGCCATCTTGGCCCGACCGTGCGCATGTCGGAGGCGTCGCCCTGTTGGCGCCTCCCTCTGCCCGCTCGGCCGCCCCCCGCCGGTGTGGCCCGCCCGCGCCATCTGAGGGTGCGACGCTTCGCCGCGTCGGATGCCGGCAAGCGTAGCGAGGCGGGTCGGCGTTATCGGCGCCGGCATGGTCGGTATATGCGCCGCGAGCTAGTTGCAGCGCGACGGCCATAGCGTCTTTCTGGTCGAGGCCGGCGAACCCGGTCATGGCGCGTCCTTCGGCAATGCCGGCGCGTTCAATGCCTCCTCGGTGACGCCGTGTCGATGCCGGGGGTCTGTGGAACGTGCCGCGTTGGCTGCGCGACCCGCTCGGGCCGTTGTCGTTGCGCTGGTCCTATTTGCCGGCGATCGCCCCGTGGCTCCTTCGCTTTATTCGCGCCGGCACCCGTGAAAAAGTCCACGCCCAGGCGCGGGCCTTGCGTCCGTTGGTCGGCGCGACGCTCGAAGCGCTAGCGCCGCTGGTGCGCGACGCCGGCGCCGAGGACCTCGTGCACCGGCTCGGCCATCTTTATGTCTACCGCTCCGCGCAAAGCCTGGAAAAAGAGCGGCTGGCCTGGCAATTGCGCCGTGAGAACGGGGTCGAGATTGATGAATTCGACGCCGATGAGCTGCGTCAACTCGAACCAACTCTAGCACGCGACAACGTGAGCGGCATCTTGGTGCGCGAGAACGGGCACACCTCGAACCCGCTGGGACTGGTCCTAACGGCTCCTGGCGCGTTTTCTGCGTCAGGGCGGGCGAGCTGAACGGGGGCGGGCGGAGGGTTTCCGGCTCGACGGGCCCCGGCTGACGGCGATCCGGACCGACCGCGGCGAGCTTGCGGCCGACGCCGCAATCGTCTGCGCCGGAGCCTGGTCAAAACCGCTCGCCGCAGCGCTCGGCGACCGTACCCGCTCGAAACCGAGCGGGGCTACGACCTGATGATCCGTGAGCCCGAAATCATGCCGCGGATCCCGACCGCCGACGCCGACGGCAAGTTCGTCGCCACCCCGATGGATACCGGGTTGCGCTTTGCCGGCACCGTCGAACTCGCCGCCCTGATCCGCCCGATTGGCGCCGCGCCCGGATCTGCTCGACCAAGGCCGGCGGATGTTGCCGGGGCTCGCTGCCGACCACCCGGAGAACGTCTCGATGTGGATGGGCCATCGCCCGAGCCTGCCCTATTCGCTTCCGGCGCTCGGACCGTCGCGGGCCACCCCGGATGTAATCTACGCCTTTGGCCATGGGCATGTCGGCATGACCTCGGCGCCAATGACCCGCAAAGTCGTCGCCGATCTGTCGCGGGCCGGCGGCCGTCGATCGACATCGCACCGTTCGCACCTGGCCGGTTCGCGTGGAGCCCTCGCGGCGATCACGACGAGGTCGGTCCCCTTCGATCTGGACGGCCGTCCTTATGGACGAAAAGATTCAGGTTTCATGCGGGTGATAAGGCCCGACCGATGTCGTCGTCGGGATTGAGTCGCCGTATCACCGGGTGTGCCGGATTAGCCGACGTGGGGATGAACCACATCATGCATCGTGCGGTTCAGCGAATGGTGCCCCATCACCTAATCCCGCCTTGAATCCGGCGCCGCGTGCCGGGGCGGAGCTCGGTGCTCGCCGGCGTTCGTCACCAGGATAGGTTCCGCCGTCGACGACGTGGTCGAACTAGAGTTCCCGCGTATGGAATTGCTTGGCAGCAATGTCGGCATCGGAAAGACGTGAGTTTCGCGCCATTCATTTCTCCAACTCAGCCGACGAGTTGGTATACTGACCGGCCAAGTTGGTCAAGTGGCCAATTTAGTTGGTTGGCATATTGAAAATCTCCTTGACGCTAAGGATAAAAGTTCATATATGCAGAGGGCATCAACAAACTGCCCCTCGCAAAACGCGCCCAAGTTCTCGCGCTTCTCTGTGAGGGCATGTCGATGCGGTCGATCGAGCGCACGGTCGGGTGTTCGATCAACACGGTTGATAAGCTGCTCCGCGATGCCGGCGAGACCGCGCTCGCCTATCATGACGAACATATTCGGGGCGTGAAGGCGACGCGTGTGCAGTGCGACGAGGTGCTGGAGTTTTGTCGCGGTCAAGCAGAAGAACCGGCGCCGGAGCAAGGCGTGCTGCTGATCCGACCGCCGGCGATTGCTGGACCTGGACGGCGATCGAGGCCAGCTCGAAGTTGCTAATCTCCTATTTGGTCGGCGGTCGCGATGCCGAGTTCGCTTTGATGCTGATGGACGATCTTCGCGGCCGGCTTGCGAATCGGGTGCAGCTGACCACAGACGGGCACTCCGCCTATCTCGGCGCGGTAGAGGAAACCTTTGGAGCCGATATCGACTACTCAATGCTGATCAAGCTCTACGGTGAACCGCCAGCTTCGCCGGAAGCTGCGCGCCGCTACAGCCCGTCAGAATGCGTGGGGGCTCGCAAGGATAGAGGATCACCGGCAATCCAGACCCGAGCACATCAGCACTCCTACGTCGAGCGCGCGAACCTCACGATGCGGATGGCAATGCGCAGGTTTACGAGGTTGACCAATGCGTTCAGCAAGAAGCTCGAAAACCATGCGCACATGGTCGCACTCTACGCGCTGTGGTACAATTTCGTTCGGGTTCACCAGAACTTCTGCGGATCAGTCCAGCGATGGCCGCTGGGATCGAGACCCGGCTATGGTCGATCGAGGATGTGGCCCGGCTAGTCGAGCGCCGCGAGGGAATCCGCTCCGGCGCGGCGCTGGTTGGGTAGTAGCTATTAAGCGGGCTTTATGAGATCGGCATCAACCCAAATCGTATGCTCGTCGCCATGCCCGTCTTTGAATTCAACCTCGGCTTGCCCGTAGGAAAAACCCGCGAATGTCACAGGTTTCCCTATAACGGAACTTATCGCTGTTTGATCCTCTTCTGGTAACCCAGACATTAGTGTTGGCGGTACACTGATTAGGACTACGAGATCACCCGGTCGAAGGTCGGGCATAGGATTTACTCCATTCTACCCAGAGCATCTACATTTGACGTGTTTAGGTTTCATGGCTAAGGTATGGATTGCGTCACGCTTAGCTTGCCCGCTTGCTATCACGCAATCGGAAGCGGTAGCCGTCGCCAAGGCGTAAGGCAGATATCCTGGTTGTATGTTCCCTGGCACGTTGTCATCCGCGTCAGCCCGGCAAGTACATGCACATCCGCGTGGCGGCTGCTCCGGCAACGGGATAGAGCGCGCCATACTCTCCTGCCATCGTCGAACCCATATATGGGACCTTTGTTCCCTGAATCAGGAGCCTGACCCGATAAAATCGCGGCCGTCAAGGGCGGCGCATGATTAACGGTGCCGAATTTTCTTGTTGTGGTGTCAGTATAGCAATTTTATGCCACATTAATCCTGATTTGTCAATAGGCGGGCTGTTACATTCAAACTGAGACACTACCGGCAAGCGCGTTAGGTTGACCCCGAAATTGGTCAGGCCGAAAAAGTCGCCGAGCGGTCGGCGCACCCGCCCCGCCACCCGCGTGGCGAAGGGCTCAGGATAGCTGCGCCCCGGCTCCGCCGTCGGGGCCGCCGCCGCTTCGATCGCCACCGAATCGGTCTCGTTCGCCATCGTCCGCTCCTTGCGCGTTGCTCCCGGTCCGAGCCGTGATTGTCCGGCCCTATGGCAGAACGTTAAGGTAGCTCGCGAATGCCTTTCAGGGAAATATCGATGGACCTGGCGATCACGATCCGCTTTGCCGCGCCCGAAGACGCCGGCCTGGTGCTCCGGCTCGATCCGGGCGCTCGCCGTCTATGAAAAGGCGCCCGAAGCCGTGGTGGCGACCGAAGCCGACCTTGTTCGCCACGGCTTTGGACCGGACCGCCAGTTTGAGGCGATCCTCGCCTTTGGCCACGATGACCCGGTGGGCCTCGGCGCTGTTCCATTCGCGAGATTCTCGACTGGCTCGGCCAGCCGGGGATGTACCTCGAAGACCTCTACGTCGCCAAAGAGGCGCGAGGGCTCGGCGTCGGCCGGCGGCTGATGGCCCGCCTCGCCACGATCGCGGTCGAGCGCGGCTGGGGCCGGATCGATTTTCAGGTGCTCGACTGGAACCCGGCGCGCAATTTCTATCACCGTCTCGGAATGCAACATCTCAGCGGTTGGCTGCGCTACGGCGCCGACGAACCAGCGCTTCGACGCCTCGCTACAGAAGACGTTAAGGATGTGGGGCCATGAGTCGCCATGCATAGCGAGAAGCGCAGCGACGAAGCAATCCCGATTTTGGCACGGCGCGAACCGCGACGAGATTGCCTCGCTGCGCTCGCAATGACATCGTGCGGCAAGCGCTACCTGCGAGGGGATCTCAAATGTTGGAATTGTGGAGCTGGCCGACGCCGAACGGCCACAAGGTGCACATCGCACTCGAAGAACTGGGCCTGGAATATAAGGTGATCCCGGTCGATATCGGCGCCGGCGACCAGTTCAAACCCGAGTTTCTGAAGATCACCCCGAATCACCGCATCCCGGCGATCGTCGACCCCGAAGGTCCCGGCGGCAAGCCCTTCACCCTCTTCGAATCGGCTGCGATCCTGATTTATCTGTCGGAAAAAACCGGCGGCAAGCTGATCCCGAAAGACCCGGTCGGGCGCTACAAATGCCTCGAATGGATGATGTTCCAGATGGGCGGCGTCGGCCCGATCTTCGCCCAACGGAACCATTTCGGCGCCTATGCCCGGGCGAAAATCCCGTACGCGATCGAGCGCTACACCAACGAGGTCAAGCGGCTGACCCGGGTCTTGGAGCGCAGGCTCGCCGACGCCCCGACTCGCCGGCGACGAATACAGCATGGCCGACATCATCACCTTTCCGTGGATCTGCACCGCCGCAGAGCCTCTTCTCGCTTCGCGGAGCGGGGCTATATCGACCTTACCGAATATCCCGCGGTAAGGCGCTGGCATGACGAGATCGCGGCACGGCCGGCAGTGCGGCGCGGTCTGGCGGTGCTGTCTGATGCCCAGCGCGACGCGCGATCAGCGAGCCGAGCGCGAAATCACGTTCGGCGCGACCCAGTTCGCGGCTCGCTGACCAGCGCAGCGCGCAGCAGGCGCCGGCCGAGCCTGCCGCGCGCTGTCCGCTACTCGAACAGCGTCAGGTCGATCGCGTCGCCCATCTTGCAATAGCCGAGATCACTCGGGTGCAGGTGGTCGCCGCAATCGTCGCTCGGCGGCATCTGGGTCGGATGTTCGGGGTCGGGCACGCCCGTCGAAATCCGCGACCCCGTCGAAGGCGCCGCCGTCGCGGATCCAGTCGTTGACCGCCCGCGGACCGCTTCGCGGCGCGGGTTCCAGGCACCGGCCAGATAGGTCTCGTTGTCAAACGCCGTCAGCGTGGCGCCGAGAATATTGATCCCGGGGCTGTGGGCGCGCACCGCCATCTGTTTTAGTCCAGCGATCATCTGCTCCGCGGTGGGTTCTTCTTCCGGCTTCGCCCACCGATTACGCAGATCGTTGGTGCCGAGCATGACGATGACGTGGGTGACCCCCGGCTGGGCCAGCACGTCGCGGTCGAAGCGGCGCACCCGCTGTCGCCGCGGATGTCGAACAGGATGCGGTTGCCGCCGAGCCCCTGGTTCATCACCGCGATCGGACGGCCGCGCGGGCGCGCCTTCAGCCGGCGGGAGAACTGGTCGGGCCAGCGGCAAAACTCCTCCATCGTCGAGATATTGCCGTCGGTCAGCGAGTCGCCGAGCGTGACGACGCCGGCGGCGTCGGCGCAGGCAGCACGTCGACGCCAGAGACAAAGTACCAATCGCTGGTCATTTTGGCGACCGGCATCACCTGCGCCGCGGTGAAATCGCCCGGCGGCGAGATATAGTTGGTCTGCCGCGCATAGCGCCCGGTGATCTGGAAATCGTTCAGGTCCTCGCCAGGCAGGTAGAGGCTGACCGCGAGATCGGCGAGCGGCGCTAGGTCGAGCGCGACCGGATCGCTGAACCCCACCGCCCCCGCAGCGATCGTCACTGTCGGCACCGCCAAAGCTCAGCTTGCGGTCGGAGCCGGCGACGATCGCCGCCCCCGTCTCTCGCAGCGCGATATGCACGCCGCCGAGGTCCAGCGGACGCCGGCCATAGGCGTTCGAGATCCGCACCCGCACCTGATTGCCGCCGAGGCTGGCGCGCATGGTCATGCGCAAGGTCTGGTTGTTGAATGCGCCAGTCTCCGCCGGCGCCGGCGCCATCGTCCAGGTGCCGACCCATTTCTGATTGTCAGGCATCGCCTTATCCTCCCTAGCGCGCGACCGAGCCGGCATTCTTGAGCGAACCCGTCTCGCACGTCAAATCCTCCGCCGCCATAACGATGACCTTCTGCACGAAACCCTGCCCCGCCGGCCGGTGAGTCTCCGCTTACTACCCTATCCTCCTGCATGCCGTGCCCCTCCCCCGCCCTCCTTGCGGAAAGACGGTAAGAGGAAGCCCGCGGTAGCGTCGGCGGCGGTCCCGCGCTAAGTTCAGCTGCCATGCAGCACATCCGGATCCGCGGCGCGCGCGAGCACAATCTGAAGAACATCGATGTCGATTTGCCGCGCGACAGCCTGGTGGTGATGACCGGCTTGTCGGGTTCCGGGCAGTCCTCGCTCGCCTTCGACACGATCTATGCCGAAGGCCAGCGCCGCTATGTCGAGAGCCTGTCAGCCTATGCCCGCCAGTTTCTCGAATTGATGCAGAAGCCCGAGGTCGAATTGATCGAGGGATTGTCGCCGGCGATCTCGATCGAGCAGAAGACGACCTCGCGCAACCCGCGCTCGACGGTCGCCACGGTGACCGAGATTTACGATTACATGCGTCTGTTATGGGCGCGGGTCGGCATTCCCTATTCGCCGGCGACCGGATTGCCGATCGTCAGCCAGACCGTGTCGCAGATGGTCGACCGCGTTCTGGCCATGGCGGAGGGGACAAGGCTTTACCTTCTGGCTCCGATCGCGCGCGGGCGCAAGGGCGAGTACCGCAAAGAGTTCATCGACTTGAAAAAGCGCGGCTTTCAGCGGGTCAAGATCGACGGCAAGATGGTCGAACTCGACGAGGTCCGGCCTCTCAACAAGAACTTCAAACACGACATCGCGGTGGTGGTCGACCGCATCGTCGTCTCGCCCGATCTCGGCAACCGGCTTGCCGATTTGTCCGAGACCGCACTCGATCTGCCCACGGGATCGCGATCAGCCGAAAACGCCGATTTGGGCGAGGAGACGATCTTTTCGGCGAAATTCGCCTGCCCGGTCTCGGGCTTCACGATCCCTGAGATCGAGCCGCGGCTGTTCTCGTTCAACAATCCCTTCGGCGCCTGCCCCGCCTGCGACGGGCTCGGCACCAAGCTCTATTTCGATTCCGGCCTCGTCGTCCATGACGAGCGCCGCAGCCTCGCCGAGGGTGCGGTCAGCCCATGGTCGACTTCTTCGTCGCAATATTACGCGCAGACGCTCGAGTGCATCGCCCGGCACTTCCGGCAGAGCATGCACACGCCGTGGCACGACCTGCCGGAAAAGATGCGGCGAACCATACTCCAGGGCTCCGACGGCGAGCCGATCAAGATGACCTACGACGACGGGCTGCGGAAATACTCGACCGACCGGCCGTTTGAGGGCGTCTTGCCGAATATGGAGCGACGCTTTCGCGAGACCGACAGCGCCTGGGTCAAGGAAGAACTCGGCCGCTATCAGAGCGCCCGAACCTGCGAGATTTGTCATGGCGACCGGCTCAAACCCGAGGCATTGGCGGTCAAGATCGGCAGCCGCAACATCAGCGAAGTCGCGCGCCTGTCGATCGCCGAAGCACTGCAATGGTTTTCCGGTATCGACGCGCAGCTAACCCCGAGCCAAAGCGAGATCGCCCAGCGCATCCTCAAGGAGATCAACGAGCGTCTCGGCTTTTTGCAAAATGTCGGGCTCGAATACCTGACCTTGTCGCGGGCCTCAGGCACGTTGTCGGGCGGCGAGAGCCAACGCATCCGGCTTGCCTCGCAGATCGGCTCCGGGCTGACAGGCGTGCTCTATGTGCTCGACGAGCCGTCGATTGGGCTGCACCAACGCGACAACGCCCGCCTGTTGGCGACATTGAGGCGGCTGCGCGACCTCGGCAACACGGTCATCGTCGTCGAGCACGACGAGGAGGCGATTTGCACCGCCGACTGGGTCGTCGACATGGGGCCGGGCGCCGGGGTTCACGGCGGCCATGTCGTCGCCGAGGGCACGCCAGACGACATCATGGCCAGCCCCGACAGCATCACCGGCCAATACCTGACCGGCATGCGCCAGATCCCGGTGCCGATGGTCCGCCGCGCGGGCCATCCGGGGCAAATCTTGCGCGTCGTCGGTGCTACCGGCAACAATCTGAAGGACATTACCGCCGAGATCCCGCTCGGCACATTCTGCGTCGTCACCGGCGTCTCGGGCGGCGGCAAATCCACACTGATCATCGAAACTTTGTATAAAGCGCTCGCCAAACGGCTGAACAACGCGCGCGAGCAGCCGGCGCCGCACGGTGGGCTCGAAGGCGTCGAATTTCTCGACAAGATCGTCGATATCGACCAATCGCCGATCGGCCGCACCCCGCGTTCGAACCCGGCGACCTATACCGGCTGCTTTACCCCGATCCGCGACTGGTTCGCCGGACTGCCGGAAGCCAAGTCGCGCGGCTATCTGCCCGGCCGTTTCTCGTTCAACGTCAAGGGCGGGCGTTGCGAGGCCTGCCAGGGCGACGGCGTCATCAAGATCGAGATGCACTTCTTGCCCGACGTCTATGTCCAGTGCGATGTGTGCAAGGGCCGGCGCTACAACCGCGAGACCCTGGAGGTGCTGTTTCGCGGCAAAAGCATCGCCGATGTGCTCGACATGACCGTCGACGAGGGCGTGGATTTCTTCCGCGCGGTGCCGGCGATCCGCGACAAGCTGTTGACCCTCCAGCAGGTCGGGCTCGGTTATATCCATATCGGACAGCCGGCGACGACGCTCTCGGGCGGCGAGGCGCAGCGGGTTAAACTCGCCAAGGAATTGTCGAGGCGCGCCACCGGCCGCACCCTCTACATTCTCGACGAGCCGACAACCGGGTTGCATTTCGACGATGTGCGCAAGCTTCTCGAAGTGCTGCACGCATTGGTGGAGACTGGCAACACGGTCTTGGTCATCGAGCACAATCTCGAAGTCATCAAGACCGCCGACTGGATTATCGATCTCGGCCCCGAAGGCGGCGACGCCGGCGGCCATATCGTCGCGTCAGGCACCCCCGAGGACATCGCCGCGAGCGGCGAGAGCTACACCGGCGATTACCTCCGCCCCTACCTCGCCCGCCGCCCGACCCGCCGCCGCAGGGCGGGGTAAGCGCACCCTGATCCCGGAGCTGAGGACGGAATGGAGCATGGCTTCTAAACACTAAACTAAATAGCCGAGCATGGATAAAGTGGTTCAGAAGCAGCGTAAAGGTATTGTACGGCAGTTTATCACATGGTTTACTAAAAATCATGAAGCTGTCGCCAACTATCTGACGCTTTTTGCTCTGATAGGTGGGGCTGCAGGTTTCTTTTGGCAATATTATACGAACAATGTGGCTGAACGCAAACAGGAGATCAAGACTGAGCAGGCGCGGATGTTCACGTTCCTGGCGCGATATTATGAGCCGCCGACAGCCGATGCGCGCCGGTCTGTTGAACGGTTAACGTACGACAATAAATTTCTTAACATGCTTAAAAATCCCGATAATAAATACACGATTGTAAAATACCTCATAGACATAGGTATTGAAGATGATCTGATGAAACTTGTCGATTATTTCGATTTTGTCGAGGCATGCATAGATGCCGGAGCGTGCGATCGCATTATCGCTTGGATCCCTCTAAAAACCGCTGGCCTTTTGCGGCAAATCGCCAACTCCGTATTGCCAGGGATGCGGGGGATCGGCAATGGCGGGGCAACCGGGTTTTTTCGACAGCGACGAGCGGCTGAGGGCGCTATCTGCGGCCGGCGATCCGTTGGAACGGCTGGTGCTGGTGGTAGATTTTGAGGTTTTTCGTGTCGAGCTTGAAGCGGCGCTGTCGCGCTCGGATCGATCGAGGGGAGGCCGTCCGCCCTATGACCCGGTGGTGATGTTTAAAATCCTGGTGCTGCAAACGCTGTACACGCTGTCGGACGATCAGACCGAATATCAGCTCAGGGATCGGCTGTCGTTTATGCGGTTTGTCGGCTTGGCGCTGCACGACCCGGCGCCCGATGCCAAGACGATCTGGCTCTATCGCGAGCAGCTGGCGCGGGTCGGCGCGGTCGAGCGTCTCTTCGCACGGTTTGACGCGATACTGCGGGCGAAGGGCTGGCTGGCGATGGGCGGTCAGATCGTCGATGCGACGGTGATCGAGGCGCGCCGGCCGCGATTGACCAAGGCCGAGAAGGACACCATCAAGGGCGGCGCGGTGCCGTCCGAGTGGAAACCGGCGGCGGCGTGCGCAGATCGATCGCGACGGACGCTGGACATTGAAGCGCGGGCGCAAGCGCGAGACCCCGGCCAATCAAGCTCCCGGCCACAAGCGCCAGCCGGAGATCGCGGTGCCGATGTTCGGGTACAAGAACCACGTCGGCGTCGACCGCGAGCACGGTCTCCTGCGGCGCTATGTCGTCACCCACGCGGCAAGATATGACGGCAGCCAACTCGGCGCGGTGCTCGATCGCGACAACACCGCCAGCGATGTGTGGGCCGATACCGCCTACCGCTCGGCAGCGAACCTGGCCTTGCTCGACCGCCGCGGCCTCAAGCCGCAGTTTCAGCGCAAGAAGCCGCGCGGACGCAAGATGCCGGCGCATATCGCTCGCGGCAATGCCACCCGCGCCCGGGTGCGATCCCGGGTCGAGCATGTCTTCGCCGCCCAGAAATGCCGCCTCGGGCTGATCGTGCGGACCGTCGGCATGGTCCGCGCCCGAGCCAAGATCGGCATGGCCAATCTCGTCTACAATTTCACCCGCCTGGCCTGGCTTCAGGGACGAACCGCGCCGGCGTGACGCATACCCCACCGAGATCGACCAGCGACAAACCACACCCGTTCGCCGCAGTACCGGTCGGCCCGCCGATCGGAGCCATCAGCCTGCTGATGCGCCGAAAATCATCCCAAAACCGGGTAATTCGAGCCGTCCGCTTGTTCTCAGCTCAAGCAGGACGCCCGGGGTTTAATAGATACATTCTCGCCGATTTTTCAAAAGTGGAGAGAGGATTGGGGCGATGATCCACTCGAAAAGACGAGAAATTCGTATCCCAGTGCAGGACAGTACAGTGAATGAATAGACTACACTTCACCATGAAAGGAAAACCACATGCACATCAAATTCTTTGTTTTGCTATTCATTGGTGCCCTGCTGGGAGGTTGCGCGATTCCCGATGTCTGCACCCGGTCCGACTGTCACAGCTTCGCTCAATGTCCGTCGACATGTCCCGTTCAGGACTAGCGCGACACTGTGTCGGCGATTAGGCGACATCGAGTTCGGCCGCGGCCGGATCCTTTCATCCGCGATGTTGCGACCGCTGACGTTGCCCAGGGTACATCGCGGTGTTAGCTGGCCGGCGATAACGCTCTCGGCGCGAGACGCAGCGCGATTAAGCGCCGCCAACGCGCCGACCCAGATGCGCGCGAGGCGAAGGCTGGCCGCGGCATTCGGTATGGCGGGGGAAACTCGCGGGCTAATCCCCGAGTTGCGCTTTCAGAAACGCAGACATGCGGTCCCAGGCCTGGTTGGCGCAGGCGACGTCATAGGCGGCGCTGCGCTCGTTGGCAAAGGCATGGGCGGCGTCGTAGCGGTAGATCTCGTGGCGGACGCCCGCCGCCTTCAGGGTCATTTCGAGGTCGTCGACCGCGGCGGGTGTGCACCAATCGTCCTTATTGGCGAAATGGCCTTGGAACGGCGTCCGGATCTTGGCCGGGTCGGCGAAATCCTTGGGTGGAATACCGTAGAAGCAAACGCCGGTGTTGACCTCCGGGATATGCACCGCCGCGGCGATTGTCAGCGCCCCGCCCATGCAGAAGCCCATGACCGCAACCTTGCCGCTCTGGCCTTTAAGATGATGCGCCGCGCCGCGCAAATCCTGGTGCGTCGCGCCGGGGAAGTCGAGGCCGGTCATCAGATGATTGGCCTCATCCGGCGTCGTGGTGACGCGGCCTTTGTATAGATCGGGCGCCAGCGCGTTGTACCCGGCGCGCGCGAAACGATCGGCAACCCCGCAGATCTGGTCGTTGAGGCCCCACCACTCCTGGATCACGACGATGCCAGGCCGTCCCTGCCCCGCCATCGCCAGATAGCCCTTGGTCGCGCCCCCATCGGGGCGGGCGAAATCGATCATCGTGCCCATGGGATATTCCTCCTGATCAGGCGTCGGCAAAGGCCGGCATCACCTCCCGCGTAAACAGCGAGATCGAGCGCATCGCCTCGTCATGGCTGATCGTGCCAAAGGCGAAGTCGCAGACATAGTAATTGACGCCGGTCGCCTCGATCTCGCGCGCGATGTAATCGCGCACTTGGGCCGGCGTGCCGGCGATTGCGTCGCCATGTTTCTGTAATACGGCAAAATCCTCGGGCAAGGCCGCTTCGAGCGGGAACGGCACATTATATTTGTGCCACAGCTGACCCATATGATGCCGCCACGCCGGATAGCCGCGCCGCGCGGTGTCGAGCGCCTCGGCCTCAGTGTCTGCGATGATGATGTGCCGGTTGACGCCGAGCAGCGGCAAATCGGCATCGGCGCGGCCCAGTTTCTTCCACTCGGCGCGATAGCTGTCGGTGATCGCGCGAACCTGCTCCGGCGGCCGCCGCGTCACGGTATTGGCGGCGTTGGCCGCCGCCCAAGCGACGCTCGCCGGGTTGCCCAGGCCGTACCACAGCTCCGGATAAGGCGTCTGGAATGGTTTCATCGCCATCGGGCACATGGTCGAAATTGTAGAACTTCCCGTGATAGGTCAGCTCGTCCTCGGTCAGCCCGATGCGGATCGCATCGAAGGCTTCGCGGAATTGCGCCGCGCCGGTGGCGAAATCGATGCCGTAAAACCCGACCTCGACCGGCGAGATGCCACGCCCGACCCCATACATAAAGCGCCCGCCGCTCATCTGGTCGAGCATGCAGATCTCGTCGATCAGCCGCAGCGGATGATAGAGCGGCAGCAGATAGACCATCGGCCCAAAGCGCAATTGCCGGGTCCGCTGCGCCACGGCGGCCAGGAAACACGCTTGGCGACGGCGCATAACCGAGCGGCGTGTTGTGGTGCTCGGCCAGATGGTAGCGTAGAACCCGGCGCGATCATATGCCTCGACCAGCTTCAGCCGATCCTCGAAATGCCGGTTCAGCGGCACGCCCGCTGTCGTCCAAATGGTCGAAAATCCCAAACCGCATGTTGCTGCCTCTCTCTGTCTTCTGTCACCCGCCGCGCGCAAAACCGTAATTCCGAGCGAAGCAACGCAATCTCGCGATACACGTGACCGGCCGTCCAGATTGCTTCGTCGCTTTGCTCCTCGCAATGACGTTGCCGAATTCTCACGACGCCGCCACCATCGCGTCGGCGATCTTTTCGGCGGTCATCAAGGTCGGAAAGTTGGTATTGGCGCACGGCACCACCGGGAACAGCGAGGCGTCGACGACGCGCAGCCCGCCGACGCCGCGCACCCGGCCCTGATTGTCGGTCACCGCCATCGGATCGTCTTCGGCGCCCATACGGCAGGTGCAGGTAGCGTGCCAGACGCCGATCGCGGCTTTGCGGATGAAGTCTTCGAGCGCCTCGTCGTCGCGCATTAGCTCGGTCGAACCGATAGCCCTCGACGATGACCTTTTCGATGACATAGCGGCGCAGCCAGGCCGGGCCGTCGAGCAATCTAGCGATCACGTCGGTGATCCGCTTGTTCTTGGTGTTGACGACGCCGATCTTGCGGACCCGCTCGGTGTAGCTCGCCGGGAACGGGTCGCTCGTCGCCTCCTGCAAGGCCGCGCTGATCTGCATCGCGCCCAGGCGGCGAAACGCGTCCATCAGCCGTTCCAGGTCGCGCCGGTCGGAGAGCAGGTTGAATTCGACGACCGGCTCGGCCCGCCAGTCGCGCGAGGCGAGCTTGACTTGGCCGGTCTCCGAAAATGTCTTGTAGACGGCGGCGAGCAAGGAGCCGATCTGCTCGCCGACCGCATGCCAGGCCGATTTGCTGACGCTGGCGACGAACATGTCGCCCGGCGGGCGCCTCGCCGATCCCGGAGGAATAGCGCAATGCCAGCAGGATATGGCGGCGGGTCAGGTCGTTGAGCCGCGCCTCTGGCTTGATGAACGACGACACCGAGATCGACGGGTGGTCCATCAGCCGCTGGCCGACCCCCGGCACATTGGCCACGACCTCGATGCCGAGATCGCGCAGATCGCCGGCGGGGCCGATGCCTGCACGCAACAGATGCGCCGGCGAATGGATCGCCCCCGACGAGACGATGACCTCGCCTCGGGACTCGTTTGCGCGAAAATCGGTCTCCTTGCCCCGGACCAGCGCCTTGACCCCGACGCAGCGCGCACCCTCGAACAGCAGTTCCTTGACCTGGGTCTCGGCCGAGATTGTCAGATTGTCCCGCAGCCGCGTACCGGGATCGAGATAGCCGATCGCCGCCGAGACGCGGCGGTCGTACAAATTCGAAATCGTGATCGGAAAATAGCCGTCCTTGAACTCGCCGTTCTGGTCCTGGATGTAGGGGAACCCGGCGGCCTCGAAGGCTTTCGCCACCGCTTTCGCGTGCCCGTTCCACAAATCGGGAAAGATGCGGCGGACTGGGATGCGGCCATCCTTGCCGTGCCACGGCCCGTCGAAATCCATGTCGCGCTCGACCTTTTTGAAATAGGGCAGCACCGCGTTCCAGTTCCACCCAGTCGCCCCCCGCGCCTCCCACTCGTCGTAATCGCTCGGCGCCCCGCGGTTGGCGAGCTGGCCGTTGATCGACGAGCCGCCGCCGAGGACGCGCGCCTGTTCGTATTTGCGCAGTGGCGGGCGGTTCTCCTCCGGCCGGTTGTGCGAGACAACCTCGGTATGGACCTTGAGTTCGGTCCAGTGAAAGCGCGGGTCGAAATAGGCGGTGCCAGGATAGCTGTCGAGGATTTCGGGCGGTACTTTGCCGTGCGGCGTGTCCTGCCCCGCCTCGCACAGCAATACTTTGTTGCCGCTCTTGGCCGACAGTCGGTTAGCCATGACCGAGCCGGCCGACCCGCCGCCGACGATAATGTAATCGTATGTCATATCCTCCCTCTCTGGTGCTCTTCCGTCATGCCCGGGTGCGACCTGATGCTACCGGCAGAGCCACGACTTTTCCGCAGCGATGATGTAATGCAATCGCAGGCAGCCGGGTCAAGCCCGGCCATCGCTTTTGCCAGAGGTGGCTTTGAGCACAATGGATTTCACCGCGCCGATCGAAGACCGCTATTTCGAGGACTATCTGCCGGGCGCCGTCTACGAATACGGCAGCATCACCGTGACCGAGGCAGAAATCATCGACTTTGCCCGCCGCTATGATCCGCAGGATATCCATGTCGACCCCGAAGCTGCGGCGCACGGCAATTTCGGCGGGTTGATCGCGAGCGGATGGCAAACCGCGACGATCATGATGCGGCTCCTCGTCGACCGGTTTCTGTCCAAAGTCGCGAGCCTAGGCTCGCCTGGGATCGACGAATTGCGCTGGACCCGCCCGGTGCGGCCGGGCGATGAGCTGCGTATCCGCGTGGCAGTGCTCGAAGCGACCCGCTCGCGCTCCCGGCCCGATCGCGGCATGGTGCGCACCCTGGTCGAAGTGCTGAACCAGAAAGGCGAAATCGTGATGAGCCTGAAGCCGATGAATTTGCTGCGCTGTCGTTTCGCCGGTCGAGAGATGGGCGCGTGAAGATCGGCATCGTCTCGGATCTGCACTGCAATCATCACGGTCTGCTGCGGGCATTGGACATTATCGGTAATGTCGACGAACTCTTCTGTCTCGGCGACAGCATATACGAGTACCGCTTCTCGAACGAGGTCGTGCGCATTCTTAGAGACCGCGGCGCGCATGTAATCCTCGGCAATCACGAAGAGGGTTTCCTCGGACCCCATGGCGCCCTTGCTCGCCAAGCAGACTGGATCGACCGAACATTGCTCGATTGGCTCGCCGAACGGCCGCATCGGGTCGAGTTCTCGATCAACGGGAAAAAGTTGCTCGCGGTGCACTCGACGCCGTGGGAGCCGCGCGGCACTTACGTTTACCCACACAGCTCTTTGTTAGAGCGCTTCGCCGATTCAGGGGCGGATTTCGTCCTCTACGGCCACACCCACCACCAGCTGGTGCGCCGCCTCGGCCGCGTGCTGGTGATCAACCCCGGCTCGGCCGGCGAGGCGCGCGACAGCAGCAACGGCCGGCAATTGAGCTGCGCCGTGCTCGACACCGTCACGGAGGAGGTCGTGCTGACCGATTTCGCCGACCAATCACGCGAAGTGTCGTGAGCCGCGTCCGCTACCGCGCCGGCGACCGATCATCTGATTACGAGAGCCGGATAATTTGCGGCGTTGCCCCAATCCAATATTCCCGAGATCTTATCGCCGAGCGACGGCTTACTTGCGGCGCCATGTGAAGATAGAGGAAACGGCGTAATTCCACACGACGCCGACCGCGGCCCCAGCAAGGCCGGATAACCACCAGGTGTAATGATGCGCAAACGCCGCAGAGGCGATGCCGACATTGGCTACCGCGCCAAGGCTGCACACCGCATAGAATGAACCAAGGCCGGTAAGAAAGCGCCTGCCGACGAGACGGCGGTCTCGATAAGTCAGCATATTGTTCAGAAGAAAATTGCTGGTCATCGCGACGACGGTTGCGATCGCTTGCGCCACAGGGAACTCGACCGCCTTTAATGCGAAATAAAGCGTGAGAAAGTGGACCACGACACCCGAGCCGCCGATAGCGGCAAAGGAAACGAAACGCACCGGGACATAGCGGCCGAACAGCTTGTCCAGCAGCAGCATCAAGTATTCCCAAATGGCTAAGCTGTCGAGCTTGCTTTCGCCGTGCTGGCGTTGACTAAACACGTAGGGGATTTCCCTAAATCGATAGGCGACGGGCGTCGATGCAAAGAGATCGAGGAGGATCTTGAAACCTTGCCCGGAAAGTCGCCTGACGGCGCGCTCGAATGCCGGTCGGGAGACCATGAAGAACCCGCTCATCGGGTCGGTCAGCTCGGCGGCGATGACCAGCCGGGCGAGTCGGGCGGCAAACCCGCTGATCGTCACCCGGCGCCGGTCCCAATCGCCGACGCCACCGCCGGCGACGTGCCGGCTGCCAATGATGACGTCCAGGTCTTCGGCCTTGATCGCGGCCAACATCTGCGGCAGCAGGCTCTCGTCGTGCTGGAGATCGGCGTCGATGACCGCCAGATACGGGGCGCTGCTCGCGAGCATTCCTTCGATCACGGCGGTGGACAACCCACGGCGGCCGATTCGCTGAAGGCAGCGGATACGAGGATCGGTTTGGCCGAGCTCCCGAACTTTAGCGGCTGTGCCGTCGGGAAAGTCGTCGTCGACATACAACACCTCCCACTCGATGCCGCGCAACGCGGCGTCGAGCCGTGCGATCAACAGTTCGACGTTGTCGCGTTCGTTGAACGTCGGCACGACGATGGTGAGTTCGGCACTCATTGCCGAACGGCTGATCTCCGGAGGCGCGGTTTCGGTCTCCGCCACGCCGGAGGCGGCGTCATGCAATAATCTCGACAACATCAATGCCTAGGACGATGTAGCCCCGAATGCTTCAATAAATACCGGAAAGGTGAACGACCTCTTCATCAAAATCCGATGGCCCACTGATTAGGGACGGTTCGGCGACGCCGGACCGCGACGAGCGACAACCCTCCCGACGCTCCGCCGTGCGCTTCGATTTGGAGGCGCGCACCGCGCGGCTCGGTGGGCTGCCGGCTTGCGGTTCATGATCCCTTGCGTGCAAGAAAATCCCTGAAGCCCTCGCGCGGATGGCCGGCGGCGAGCCAAGTCGCGCGCGCATCCTCCTCGGTAGCGTAGCGGTCGCGCCAGCTCATGCCGAGCTGCTCATGCAGCAGCCTCTTGATGCCCTGCACCATGCGCGCATCGTTTTTGGCGATCATTTGCGCCGTCTCGACGGCTGATTCGATCAGCCGCGCCGCCGGTACGATCTGGTTCAACAGGCCGATCCGCTCGGCTTCCTCGGCGGCGACGACACGGCCGGTGTACAGCAGCTCCTTCGCCTTCGGCAGACCGACCAAAAGTGGCAGCGACCAGGTGGAGTTGACCCTGCCATAGCTTGCCGCGAGAAACCGGAACTGGGTGCGCTCGCAGCCGATACGCAGATCGAGCGTCGAGGACAGCAATGCCGCGCCGCCATAGGCGAGCCCGTTGATCGCCCCGATCAATGGCTTCGAAAAGGTCGCGATATGCCAGGTCGCCTCGCTGCGAAAAGCCTGCCGTGCGCCCAGCTCCTCGCTGGACAGCCCAGCCATCTCATGGATGTCGGCGCCGGCGGAAAAGGCGCGGTCCCCGGAGCCGGTCAAAATCACCGCCTTGATCGCGTCGTCGGCCTCGTATTCGGTCAATGCCTCGTCGAGCTCGCGCGCCAAGCCAAAGCTCAGCGCATTGAGCTTATCCGGACGGTTCAACGTGATCACGGCCACCCCGTCGAGACGCTCGGTCAGAATGAACTCATAGGCCATTTCTGGCACTCCTGGTGGGGATCCCCGATCGTTTGACACTACGCGGGACCGGGTGTTAGCTCAACCCCAGTGCCGGTTTGGGCACGGCGCAGATATTGGGAGGCGGCGATGAGCGGAGCCCTCGACGGTATCAGGGTGCTCGAACTGGCGCGGTATCAAGCCGGCCCGCGCGGCGGCATGATTCTCTCCGACCTCGGCGCCGAGGTGATCAAGATCGAGAAGCTCGGCGGCGAGGAAACCCGCCAGTCACCGCCCCTGGTGCGCGGCCAGAGCGTCTACTTCTCGGTCTACAACCGCGGCAAGAAAAGCCTGTGCCTCGATCTGCGCCATCCGCGCGGCAAAGAGGTGTTCGCCGAGTTGGTCAAGACCGCTGATATCGTGCTGCAGAATTTCCGCCCCGGGGTCATGGACAAGATGGGCTTTGGCTATGACCGGCTGCGCCAGTTGAAGCCCGACATCATCCTCGGCTCGGTCTCGGGCTTCGGCCAATACGGCCCCTATCGCGACCGGCCGGCTTTCGATCCGTTGGGCCAGGCGATGAGCGGGCTGATGACCCTAACCGGCATGCCGATCGGCCGGCCGCTCGGCACCGCCTCGTCGATCGTCGACCGCTATACCTCGCTCCACGCAACGATTGGCATGCTGGCCGCCCTCCATCACCGCGACCGCACCGGTGAAGGCCAGGTGGTCGATGTGTGCCTGATGGATTCGGCGTTGACCATGGTCGAGATCCCGACCTCATACTTCCTCGCCACCGGCCAGGAGGGCGGCGAGGGCGGCCGGCCGCCCTACCAGGCCAAGGACGGGCATGTCGTGATCTCCGCATCGGGGCGCGTCATGGGCTCAAAGCTGTTGCAGATCGCGACTGGCGATCCCGATGCGGTCGCCAATACTGGCGCCTTTACCGGGCGGATGAGCCTCGACGATTCGCCGCGAAAAAAGGTCGAGGCTTGGTGTCTCGGCCACACCGTCGACGAAATCGTCACCGCGCTTGTCGAGGCCGACATTCCGGTCGCCCCGGTCAAGACCATCCCGCAGGTCGCCGAAGACCCGCATCTGTGGGAGCGTGAGATGCTGGTCAAGATGGAGGACCCGGTCGCCGGCGAGATGTACCTGCCCGGCGCCACGATCAAAATGTCGAAAACCCCCGGTCGGATCGGCCCGGTCCCAACCCCCGGCCAGCACACCGACGCACTCCTCTCCGGCATCCTCGGCTACGATCGCGCGACCTTGGATGAGCTACGGCAAGCGAAGGTGATTGCGTAAGCCAGCGCAGAGTTGCCAACGGCACGCGGTCAGCGACGTCTCGCTCGCAATCAAAGCGTCCGCCTGACGCGTGGACCCGGCGGCTTGATCCGGGGCGATCGCTGAGATGACCGACGCGGATGGCGAGTTCGCCCGCATCGCGCAGCGGTACACGCGGTTTGCCGCCGCGGAGGCGCACGGCGAATGCGAGATTTATGAACAGCTTGCCCTCGCCGTTGCCGGCTCCGAAGAGTTGCTGGCGTTCCTCGCGGGCTTGCCGGTGGACCGGCGCCAGCCGAACCTCTTTCTCGCGGCGGTGCGGTGCCTTTGCGGTGTTCCCGACAGCGCAGATCGTCTCCTCCACATCATTCGGCAACAGCACGAACGCATCCGTGAGGTCATGCTGTCCCGCACGACGCAAACCAACGAGCCCGCGCGGTGCAGCGTCCTCTTGCCAGTGCTGGCGCAACTTCCGCAGCCGCTGGCGCTGCTGGAGGTCGGCGCATCGGCCGGTTTGTGCCTGCTGCCCGACCGTTACGGGTACGACTACGGCGCGCACCGGATAGAGCCGGCAATTGCACGAGCGCCGGTTTTCCCTTGCAAGGTCACGGGTGAGGCTCCCCTCCCTGAGGCAGTTCCTCGGATTGCTTGGCGCCGAGGGATCGACTTGAACCCGATCGATTTGCGCCCCGATGATGGGGCGGCCTGGTTGGAGAATCTGGTCTGGCCGGGCCAGCAGGAGCGGACGCAGCGCCTGAGGGCCGCCATCGCGATCGCACGCGGCGAATTGCCAACGGTCGTCAAAGGCGACCTGCTGACCGATCTGGAGCCGCTTGCCGCCACCGCTCCGCAAGATGCGACATTGGTCGTCTTCCACACGGCGGTGCTCGCCTACGTCGCGCCGCGCATCGCGCGCGATCGGTTCGCCGAAGCCGTAGGGCGTACCAAGGCGATCTGGATCAGCAACGAGGTGCCGTCGGTATTCCCGTCCTTCGCCGAGAGGGCGCCCCCAGCGCCGAATGTCGGGAGTTTTCTGTTGGCAGTGGGCGGCAAGCCACTGGCCTGGACCGGCCCGCATGGCCAGTCGATAGATTGGTTCGGATCGCTCTGACCGGGCGCAACCTGCAGAGGAGTCTTGCTCATGACAAAGCGGATCGATATGGCCGCGCTGACGCCGGTGGTCGGAACTCTCTACCCGCCGCCTTTTGACACGCCCTGCCGCGCCCGCGGGCGCACCAAACTCGGCGACCCCGCGGGCCTGTCGCAATTCGGCGTTAACCTGCTCCATCTCCCGCCGGGCGCCTGGTCGAGCCAGCGTCATTGGCACACCGCCGGCGACGAGTTCGTCTACGTCCTGTCCGGCGAGGTGGTGCTGGTGACCGACAGCGGTGAAGAGATTCTCCGCGCCGGCGACTGCGCCGGTTTCCCGGCCGGAGACACCAACGGCCACTGCTTGCAGAACCGCTCGCACCATCACGCCCGGGTCCTCGAGGTCGGGACCCGCGTCGCCAGCGACATCGGCTATTACTCGGATATCGACATGGTCGCGCCGGCCGATGGCAAGCCCGCGATCTATACCCACCGGGACGGAACGCCCTACGAAGACATCAGGCGCCGCGGCCCCTAGCGTCCCGACCTCGCCCGGCGGCCAGGACCAAATACCCCGCCACCTCAACGGCAACGATCGCGGCGAGACGGCGGGTAGCGGCCATCGGCGCCTCAGCACTGGCTTTTCGCGCCGAGATGAACCCAAAGTCCCCGGTACGCCGGCCTTTCATTCAGTTCGAAGGCCGCCGATCACGCTTCCATCGTTTGGATCACCTCGAAGCCTTCGAACTCGGGGTGGCCGAGATAGAGCGGCCGGTTCGAGCCGGCGTCGCGATGGGCGAGACGAAACGCCTCCGACCGGGTCCATGCTTCGAAATCGGCGCGGCTGCGCCACAGGGTGTGCGAGGAATAGAGCACGTGGTCCTCGCGCTCCGGCCCGCGCAACAGGTGGAACACGATAAAGCCGGGAATGCCGCCGAGATGGCTGTCGCGCGTCGTCCATACTCGCTCGAAATCCGCCTGCGCGCCGGGAACGACCTTGAACCGGTTCATCGCGATGAACATGGGTTTGCTTTCTGGCTTAGGACTGACCGGTTCCGATACTGGCCACAAGAGTGCCGCCTCGGGCAAGTCGGATCGGCGTTGCGACACTCTCGCTTCCCGTCCTCACTCGCCTGCTTTACGATCGACGACAACGGCCAGTCAGAAGCGGGTATCGGGATGAGCGAAAACACCGACAACATCATCGTCGATACCGCGACCCGGATCTTTCGTGATCTGTGCGAACCCGCCACCGTCAACGATGCCGAAAAGGGTGTGTGGCCGACGGCGTTGTGGGATGCGCTCGAAGAGTTGGGGCTGACCGTCGCCTGGGTCCCGGACGATCTCGGCGGCGCCGGCGCGGCGATGGCCGACGGCTTCGCGGTATTGCGCGCAGCCGGCCGCTTCGCCGTCCCGGTGCCGCTCGCCGAGACCCTGATGGCCGGCTGGATGCTGGCGCGCGCCGGCATCGCGACGCCGGATGGGCCGCTGACCCTCGCCCCGATCCACGCCGACGGCCGTATCTCGCTTGACGCCGACGGCCGCCTCCGCGGCCGCGCGCGGCGGGTGCCCTTTGCCCGCAATGCTGGGCATATCGCCGTGCTCGCCCATCGCGGGAATGAGCGGATCGTGGCGCTGGTCGCGACGCTGGGCCTGCCGATCAGCCAAGACAAGAGCCTCGCCGGCGAGCCGCGCGATACTGTGTCCTTCGACGGCGCAATGCCGGATGCGGCAAAACCCGCCGATATCGACGAGGACATGATCCAGCTTTTCGGCGCCGCGGTACGGCTGCAGCAGATGGCCGGCGCGCTCGAAAAGATCCTCGATCAGTCGGTCCAATGGGCGCTCGACCGCTCGCAGTTCGGTCGGCCGATCGCCAAGTTCCAGGCGGTCCAGCACAACCTCGCCACCTTGGCGGGCGAAGTGGCCGCAGCGGGCGCCGCCGCCGACCTCGCCGCCGAGGCCTGTGCCGGCAAGGAAATCGGCATTGCCGATGTGGCGATCGCCAAGGTGCGCGCCGGCGAGGCGGCTGGCGCCGGTGCGGCGATCGCCCATCAGGTGCACGGCGCGATGGGCTTCACCTACGAGCATTCCCTGCATCATGCGACGCGCCGGCTATGGGCGTGGCGCGAGGAGTTCGGCAACGAGGCGGTCTGGGCCCAGCGTCTCGGCCGTATGGTCGCCGCGCCGGCGCCGACCAGCTGTGGCCCTACATCACCCAAGACTCATAAGCGCCCGTTAAAAGCCCCTGCGATCGTGAGGACCCGATGACCACCAACTTTCGCTTCGACCCGGTCGAGCTGCCGCCTGAGGCCAAGGAACTGCGCCAAGAGGTCCGCGCCTTTCTGCGCCAGGAGGAGGAAGCCGGCACTTTTTCCCCGCACAGCGGCAAGGGCTCGTTCTCGCGCGAGTTCAGCCGCAAGATGGGCGCCCGGGGCTGGATCGGCATGACCTGGCCGAAGAAATATGGCGGGCATGAGCGCTCCCAGCTCGAGCGTTATGTCGTGACCGAGGAGATGCTGGCCGCGCACGCGCCGACCCGCGCTCATTCGACCGCAGACCGTCAGAGCGGCCCAGTCATCCTGCGCTACGGCCAGGAGGAGATCCGGCAAAAGATCCTGCCCCAGCATTGCCGCCGGCGAATTGTGCTTTTGCATCGGCCTCAGCGAGCCGAATTCGGGCTCCGACGTGTTCGCCGCCTCGACCCGCGCGACCAAGACCGATGGCGGCTGGCTGGTCAATGGGCGCAAGATCTGGACCTCGAACGCGCACGAAGCCGACTACATGATCGCGCTGCTGCGCACTTCGCCCTCGACCAAGGAAAACCGCCGGCACGGGCTGACCCAGTTCCTGGTTAAGATGGACACCCCCGGCATCACGATCCGCCCGATCATCAACCTGACCGGCGGTCACGATTTCAACGAGGTCGTGTTCGACGACGCGTTCTTGCCCGACTCGCATCTGATCGGCGAGGTCGACATGGCGTGGAAGCAGGCGACCGACGAACTCGCCTATGAGCGCAGCGGCCCCGACCGCTGGATCGAGACATTTTCGTGCCTGGTCGAACTGGTCCGCGTCGCCGGCGAGGAACCGAGCGACCGCATCTGGCCGAAGGCATCGGCCGCCAGGTGGCGCACCTCGCCACCCTCAGGCGGATGTCATTGTCGGTCGCCGGCATGCTGCAGGCCGGCAAGACGCCGGCTGTCGAATCCGCCGTCGTCAAGGACCTCGGCACCAATTTCGAGCAGGCCTTGCCCGACAAGGTGCGCCTGTTGGCGCCGCCGCCGAGCGATGCGCAGCCCGACGCCAATGACGACCGCTTCGAGGAAGCCTTGCGCTACACCACCCTGATCGCCCCCAAGCTGACGATCCAGGGCGGCACCCGCGAGGTATTGCGCGGCATCATCGCCCGCGGCCTCGGCCTGCGTTAGGCCGATGCCCGATCTTCGTCCTCTTTTCTCTCCGGACAGTGTCGCGATCATCGGCGCGTCGGGCGATACGCACACCTTGCGCGGCCGGACCACCGAGTTCCTGATCGCGCACGGCTACCCTGGCCGCATCTACCCGGTGACGCGCAGCCAGCCCGAAGTGTTCGGGCTGAGATGCTATGCGACCGTCGCCGAATTGCCCGAGGCGCCCGATCTCGCTGTCGTCGTGGTGCCGGCGGCCTATGTCGCGCCGACGCTCGAGGAATGCGGCAAGAGGGGCGTGCGCGCCGCGGTCATCATCAGCTCCGGCTTTGCCGAGGAGCGCGGCGAGGCGGCGCAGGCGCGCGACGAGGCGCTGCGCCAGGTCATCGAGCGCTACGGAATTATCGTCTGCGGCCCCAATTCCGAAGGCATCGTCAACCCGCTGAAGCCCCTCGTCGCGACCTTCAGCCCGGTGTTCCACGACCCGAAGCAGAGCCTCTTCCCGGCGAGCAGCAAGAGCCGGTCGATCGCGGTCAGCTGTCAGAGCGGCGCCCTGACCTTCGCATTTCTGAGCCGTGGCCGGCCCCGGCAGTTGCGTTTTACCTACCAGGCCAGCGCCGGTAACCAGATTTGCCTGGAAGCGCACGATTACCTCGATTGGCTGATCGATTTTGGCGGCGCCGACATCTTCATCGCCTATCTCGAAAGCATCCAGGACCCGGCCCGCTTCCGCACCGTCGCCGAAAAGGCGGCGGACGCCGGAAAGCCGATGATCCTCGCCAAGGTCGGCCGCTCCGAGGCAGGCCGGCGAGCCGCGGCCTCGCATACCGGCTCCTTGGCGCATTCCGGAGCGATCGACGATGCGATCTTCCGCCATCACGGGATCATCCGCGGCGAAGACCTCGATCATGCGCTCGACATCGCCGCCGCCTTTGCCTTCTGCAAATTGCCGAAAGGCAACCGCGTCGCGGTGATCACCGGCTCGGGCGGCAGCGCGGTGTGGATGTCCGACATTCTGTCGGCCCACGGGCTCGAACTTCCCGTGCTCGAAGAGCATCTGCAGCAGCGCCTGATGGCGCTGCTGCCGTCCTACGCCTCGGCGCAAAACCCGGTCGACGGCACCGCGCAGGCGATCCACGAGGTCGGCTACGCCAAGCTCGTCGAGATCGTGCGCGAGTCGCGAAATATCGACACGATCCTGTTGATCGGCTCGCTCGCCAACGAGGCGACCGCAAAGACCCGCGCCGAGGAACTGGCCGCGGTCACCGGCTCGACCGAGCAGCCGATCATCCTGTCGACCTACACGACCGCGACCGAGGGCGCGATGGCGGCCTTCGCCGAGGCCGGCATCCCCTGCTACACCTCGATGCCGAGCTGCGCCCGCGCGATCCGGGCATTGGTCGATTACGCCCGTTTCCAGGCTCATCGGAACCGCGCCTCGCCGCCGCCCGTAACCGCGCCATCGATCCGCGACGAGACCGCCCGCGCGCTCGCCGGCGCCGGCCGGGTCCTGACCGAGAACAGCGCCAAGGCGTTGCTCGCCGGTTACGGCATCCCGCGCCCGCCCGAGGCATTGGCGACCTCCGCGGATCAAGCCGTCGCCGCGGCCGCTCGGATCGGCGGCGCGGTGGCGCTCAAAGTGCAATCGCCGGACATCACCCACAAGACCGAGGCCGGCGCCGTAGCGCTCGGCATCGAGGGCGACGCCGCGGTGCGCGAGGCCTATCGCCAGGTCCTCGCCAATGCCAAGGCCGCCCATCCCGACGCCGCGATCGAGGGCGTGCTGATCCAGCAAATGGCGCCGCCCGGCGTCGAGATCATCCTCGGCATTACCCGCGACCCGGTTTTCGGCCCGATGCTGATGGTCGGGCTCGGCGGCATCCATGTCGAGGTGTTGCGCGACGTGGCTTTCTCACCGGTCCCGATCGGACCGGACGAAGCGCTCGCCCTCATCGGCGATCTGAAAGGCGCCGCCCTGCTCGATGGCGTCCGCGGCGCACCGCCCGCCGACCGCGCTGCGCTCGCCGAGCTGATCGCCGCCCTCTCCCGCTTCGCCGCCGATCACGCCGGCCAGATCGACGAAATCGACCTGAACCCGGTCATCGTCCACCCGCAAGGCCAAGGCCTGACAATCGTCGACGCCCTGATCGTCAAGCACCAACCCGCGAACCCCTAACCGCAGTCCCGCTGCGCACGATAGAAGAACGCGCCCCGCTGGCAATCGGCTGCCTGCTGGCCGTGCGAATTGGCCGGCAGGGAGTGGGCTGTTTCCGACGTCGATGCGGCGCTGATTGTCTTCGCTGATCGGCCCTAAGCCTGCGAAGCAGATATCAGAGTGGTTTTGAGAGCGCGTCAGGGCTAGGATTCTCGGGCAGCCGTGCGCGCTCGGAAACTCGGTGCAGGAGGTCAATCGGTGGTCGGCCTTGCCATTCGGTTGCAGGAAATTGGAGACGCAGAGCTCGAAGAATTCGTCGAGCAGTGGCTTGATCGCAAGGCCGGAAAATTCGTCCACGTTCTGCGGATCGGCGCCGCGAACGACAAGGGCCGCGATGTCATCGGGTTTCTCAGTGATCGCCGGCACGAGGGACCATGGGAACTGTACCAGTGCAAGCGGAAAACGAGGGACAAAAAACTTGGCGTTGCCGAGGCAATGGGGGAGTTGGGCAAGCTTTGTTATCATCACGCCAAGGGCGCGTATGCGACGCTTCCGACGGCTTATTTCTTTGTTGTGCCGCGTGGTATCGTCGGAACGTTACAAGATCTATTGTTAAATCCGTCAAAGATAGGGCCCTATCTGATCGATCATTGGGGCCAATATTGCGCTGAGTACATAACCAGCACGTAGGTGCCTCTGACGCCGGATATCCGGGCTGCAATCGAAGGATACGATTTTAGCCGGGTCGATTATTACGCGGCCTCGCACCTCGCCAAGGACCCGGACGCGGGGCCAGCTTTGTCGGCCTTGTTCGAACTGACTCCGGGAGAGGCCCCGCCTGGCGAGACGCCAGCGGAAATTCAACAGGAAGAACTGATCTACATCGATCAGCTCCGGCAGGTTTACGGCGAGGCCTGCAGTAGGGTGTTTTCGACCGCAGACGAAATCCTAGCCGACCCAGACCATGGGGAACATTTGCGCCTTCAGCGCACGCGATTTTTCGAGGCGGCCGCTTTTAGCCGATTTCACCGCGATAACACGGCCACCGGTGCCGTCGACGTGTTCCGAGAGGATGTGTACCACAGTGTTTTCGAGGTCTACTCGCAAATACATGCGTCCCGGCTTAAGCGGGTTGAAGCGGTGATGTTGCATGCCGGCGTCGCTCCGATTGGGCTGCTCGGGCGGTTGGCCCGCGTTCCGGTCCGGCAGGGAATGTGCCACCACCTAGTGAATGACGGGCGCCTGAAATGGACGCCGTGACGCGCGACGAATTCGGGGATCTATTCAATTCGAGGGTGGAAGCAGGCATCCGCGCGGTCGTAGTGCTGGAATTGCTCAGGCCCGAGACAGCAGACCTGACCGAGATGGTGCTGTTCGACCACGTCGTTGTGCATACCGGTGATCTGGGCGGCCCGACCTCGCTGCACGTCGACGTGCCAGGCCGGCAGGGCGAGTTGTTGGTGCGGCGGCGGCTGCTTGAGACGAGCCTGCAAATGATGCGGCGTTGTCATTTGTTGGAGGAGATCGGGGAAGAGCAAGGTCTTGTCTGGCGCGCTTCCGACGAAGCTGCGTCCTTTCTTGAGTTATTGGAAACACCATACTCAATGCGTCTTAAGAGCTGCGCCGCATGGCTAGCGACGCAAGTTCAGGAACGGACTAAGGCCGGCTTCGAGGAGTTTGTCCGAGGAAGGATCGGACATTGGGGTGAAGCCTTCAGCTCTTATGGCGAGCGCCGATAGTGGCCGATTTGCGCTTCATCTTCCGGAAACTCGCATTCACAGGCGGGACAAAAGCCACCTGTAAACTCGACTTTGTCGATGGCGTGAACGTGATATATGGCGCCTCGAATTCCGGAAAATCGTACACGATCAAAGCACTCGATTTTATGTGTGGCGCCCGGTCGGCGCTGCCGGAAATCACCGAACTGCGTGGTTATGAGACGTGCTGGCTCGAGCAGGATTTGCCGATGACGGTACGCGTGAGTCTGTCGCGCGCGGTGAGGGGAGGAGACTTTGAGGTATTTGTCGACCCGTTCGATCGAACTCGACATACGCAACCCGCTAGAACGTTTAGTGCAACGCATGGGAATCCCAATAGTTTGTCGCGGTTTTTGCTCGGTGAGCTCGCCATCGTAGACGATAAGCAAATTGCAACGACCCTGAACGGAAAGAAAGCGGGTTTCAGTTTCCGTCATTTCGCCGCTTATGTGTTCACTGAAGAAACACCGATGATGGCGGAGTGGAGTCCAATAAAAATAGATACACAGAGCACTGATACATTCGACAAGAATGTCCTGAAATTCATTCTAACCGGGATCGACGATTCCGGCATAGTCGAAACTCCAAATCCGAATGAGCAACGGATTGCGAATGCAGGCAAGATTGAAATCGTCGAGGAATTGATCGAAGCGGCGATAGCTGATCTGCACCGGTTGTTTCCGGAGGATGAGGCTGTAGACAAATTGCAGATCGTTGCCCAGGAGACGATCCTCTCGAACACCTTGGAAGAACAGCACGCAAAACTTGCGGAGTATCAAACCGAGTTGGACAGGCTGCGGCGACAACGGCGCCGCTGCTTGGAAATGCGCGACGAATTTGAAGAACGAGCCGGCGAGATAGCCTCAACGCTGGGGCGTTTCGGATTGCTTGCGAGCGTTTATGAAAGCGACGTCGAGCGGTTGGAAGCGTTGGAGGAGGGAGCCGCGGCGTTGATGGCCGGCGCGCGGCGGCCGTGTCCGCTATGTGGCGCCGAGCCGGAACACCAGCATGAGGTGCATGGGCTCGGTCATGTTGAGCGCTCGCGGCGGGCCGTTGCCGCCGAGATATCGAAAATACGGGTCGAGCGAGCGGATTTGGGGAAGGCAACAGCCAGCCTGAAGGCGGAAGGGGAGGGGTTGGCTACCCGGATCGCGCGGCTCAGTGGACAGATCGCCGACATGGAGGGCACTATCGACGAGTTGCTTCCCTTGGAAGTCAGCACCCGTGAATCCTATGAGGCGCTGGATATCGCCCGACAAGGGTTTCGGAACGCCCTAAATCTGCTCGATCGCATCGAGAGTTTAGAAAACCGCAAGAAAGAGCTAGAGACCTTCAAGGCGAAGGGTACGCGTCGCGCGTCGGTAGCAGTGGGCGTAGGCGGCGAGATAGGCTTCGAGCTCGCACAAATCGCGCAGTCGGTCCTTCGAGCATGGCGGTTTCCCGGCGATCCTACTGTTTCATTCGATGATAAAACGCACGACATCTTGATAGATGGCAAGAACCGTAGAGGAAATGGGAAGGGCGTGCGTGCGTTGATGAACGCCGCATTTAAGATTAGCGTGTTAGTATACTGCCGTGCGAAGGGCCTGCCACACCCGGGGATAGTGGCGCTCGATAGCCCGCTTTTAAGCTATCGCGATCCCATTAATTCGAGACATGGAGCGCTGTCGGGCGACGAAGAGCTCGTGGTAAAGTCGGCACTGAAGGAATACTTTTACCGCTATCTTCTGGAGTTGTCCGACACAACTCAATTTATCATTATAGAAAATGATCCGCCGCCCGTCGACCTCGGGCCAAGATCAATGGTTACACGTTTTGTCGGATCGACTGGCCGGGGCGATCGGCGCGGATTGTTATAACGCGGATCGACCGCGGTCACTTCAGTCGTCATGGGTTTAGGTGCCTTTGGCTCGGGTTTCCGATCTCTGCGGCGCAATGGCCCGCTCCCGGGGAAGTCTACAGTCCCCCAATGGACAAACGTACCGCAGAAATGACCCGTTTGAGGCATTTTCTGCCGATCTTCAACCCGCGAACTCAACGACACTCTTAGAGAACTATGTAATTACCATACAACTTATCATAGTCATAGTGGGGTATCGGCGTTCTTGCTTCAGGCCCGATAAGGGTCAGACGGGCGTCGGCGGTCGCTCATAAATACGGCTGACGTCGTGATCGATAAGGACCGGCTTTCGGAACGCGGCCTTGAACTTGATATTTAGACAAATTGCGATTATGATACCTACGAGCGAATCCGTTGGCTGCAGCCCGCGCGTATGAGACAATCTTGACCGGTGATGCTGAACGGCGGCCCGCTCCCGGGCGACCATATTCGGTGGCTGACGTTCGACGGCAACCTATGCGAGAGATTTCGCTGTTGTTGTTCTGCAGGAGCAGCAACGCGGTAACATTCAACTAAATCCTACGTTGTACCCGAGCCGAAACGAGGACCCTGCAATATGACCGACACCCCCTCCTACCGCGAGATCGGCGTCAGCCGCGACGGGTTTGTCGCCACCGTCGAGATGCGGCGGCCGCCCCACAATTTCTTCGACAGCGCGCTGATCGCCGAAATCGGCGATGCCTTCGAGCAGCTCGACGCCGACCCCGATGTCCGCGCGATCGTGTTTGCCGCCGAAGGCCGCTCGTTTTGCGCCGGCGCTGACTTTTCGAAGCGCATGGATACCGGCACCGTCTCGGAGGGGACCCGCAGCGCCGCCGGCCGCCACCTGTACAAAGAGGCGATCCGCCTGTTCCGGACCAGGAAACCGATCGTTGGCGCGGTGCATGGCGCCGCGGTCGGCGGCGGGCTTGGGCTCGCTCTCGTTCCGGACTTTCGCGTCACCTGTCAGGAGGCGCGGTTCAGCGCCAATTTCAATCGCCTCGGCTTCCATCCCGGCTTTGGCTTGACCGCGACCCTGCCGCGGCTCGTCGGCGCCCAGCAGGCGGCGTTGCTGTTCTACACCGGCCGCCGCATCCCTGGCGACGAAGCGGTGCGCATCGGCCTCGCCGATCTGCTGGTGCCGCAGGCCGAGGTGCGCGGCGCCGCCCAGGCACTGGCGCTCGAAATCGCGCAATCGGCGCCGCTCGCCGTCATGTCGACGCGCGAAACGGTGCGCCGCGGGCTGATCGATGCGATCGAGGCCGCCACCGAGCGCGAGCTGGTCGAGCAGGATTGGCTGCGCCGCACCGAGGACTTCGCCGAGGGCATCAAGGCGATGGCCGACCGCCGCCTCCCCGATTTCCGAGGCCGCTGACCGCCGGCATCAGAACCGATGGCGCAGCGCCGCTGCTGCGAGACGCCAGCTCTGCAGCGGATCGCGCTGTACCAGCGCCGGGTCAAACGGATCGTACCCGGTGCCCCTGAGCCGCGTCAGCGACCGCTCCGCGACGACCGCCGGCAAAAGTGCGGGGAGGGCGGCGCGCGCGACAGCGCGGCGCAACTCGCGCGCCGCCCGCAAATGGCCCTCTGCGGCTGCCGCGATCTCGGCGACCGCAGCGCGCAGCGCGTCAGAACTACGCAGCACCCGATGATCGCCCAAATCGAGCCCGGCGCGCGCGGTAATGTCGGCCGGAATGATCGGCCGCCCTGCCGCGATCAGCAACGGCACCGCCCGCAGCAGGCCGGCCAGCGCGTAGGCGATCCCGATATGATGCCCGGCCTCGCTCGCGGCTTGACCGCTCGCCCCCAGCGCCTCGAGCGCGAGATACACCAGCTGCGACGAGGTCCCCTTGGCATAGGCTTCGAGCGCGGCGAGACTCGCCGGCGGGTCTTCGTCGAAATCGGCCTCGCGCGCGTCGATCAGCCGGTCGAAATGGACGCGCGTCAGCCTCCGCTCGCGGATCGCGGCGGTCAGCGCTTCGACGATCTCGCCGCGGCGGGGCGGGGTGTTTTCATACGCGGCGGCGATGTTTTCGCGCCACCATTGCAGCCGGATGCGGCCCAGCATCGGCTGGGTAACGGCTTCGCGCACCCTTGCAATCTGGTAATTGAAGGCGTAAAGCGCGAACAGCGCCTCGCGGCGCGCGGCCGGCGCAAACAGCGCGGTCTGGAACCGGTCGCGGTCGTGACGGCGGGTGATCGCCGCGGCCGGCGACAGTTGCTGCGGATCGCTGGAACGCTGGCTGTGAACGGACGTTTCTCCACCAAGCTTTCTCAACATAACCTGGGATGGTCGCCATGGCTTTCGAACTGCCGCCCCTGCCCTATCCGAAAAACGCGCTCGCACCGCACATGTCGGAACAGACTTTCGATTTCCATCACGGCAGGCACCACCAAGCCTACGTCACCAACCTGAATAATCTAATCAAAGACTCACCGCTCGAGCGTCAGTCGCTCGAAGACCTGATCAAAGGGAGCTACAAGGATACGACGAAGACCGGCGTGTTCAACAACGCCGCCCAGGTGTGGAACCACACCTTTTTCTGGAGCTCGATGAAGCCGCATGGCGGCGGCGCGCCCGCCGGCAACCTGGCCGCGGCGATCACCCGAGATTGCGGGGGTCTCGACACGTTCAAGGAACAATTCAAGGCGACGGCGGTCGGCCAGTTCGGCAGCGGGTGGGCCTGGCTTGTCGCCGACAAGGGTCAGCTCAAGATTATCGGCACGCCAAACGCGGTCACCCCGCTGGCCGAGGGCCAGACTGCGCTCCTCACCTGCGACGTGTGGGAGCACGCCTATTACCTCGACTATCAGAACCGGCGGCCCGATTTTGTCCAGGCCTTTCTCGACCATTTGGTGAACTGGGATTTTGCCGCCCAGAACCTGGCAAAGGTGGGCTGACCAAGGCCGATTTTCGCAGAGGCGCCCCGCTTCGGCGGGGCTCTCCTCAAAATTGGCCGCCGATCGTCCGGTCGGCCCCCGAATTCAGGCGGATCGCGGGGTTGACCGAGCCGAAACCGACGATCCCCGCCTCAAGGCGAGGATGGCGAGGGCAAGCACCGCGAGACCGGTGATGACAAGGCCCGCATGCTCCACGCCGAGCCGTTTCCAGGTCGCCGCGACACGGTGGGCGCCTGCCGGCAAGTCGACGGAGATCAGCCCCGTCGCAGGGTCGGAGACAGTCGGCACAGCCGCACCGTCGATCGTCACCTGCCATGCCGGAAAGGCGAACAGCGGAAAGCGTAGACGGGCCGGGTGCGCACCAGATATGTTCCAGACCTGCAACCGGCTGCCCGCTTCGCTCGCGCGGCAGATCAACATCTGTTCTCGGCACTCGGTCACAAGCCCACCGGCGCGATAATAATCCTCCCAATGCTCTCCTTGGCCGGCGAGCCGATATTCGGCCTGCCCGCGATACGGCGCGGTCTCGTCGACGGATAGGTGAAGCGGCTTCCCGTCGATCAGCAGCATCTTCGCGCTCAGCAACCCCGTGGCCGCGAAACCCAGTGCCAGCGGCAGCACCAGAACCAGTTTCCGCGGCCAGGGCTGCCCCATGCGCTGAGAATCCCACAACGCTAGGAGGTTAGCCACGAGGCCCGTCGCCGAAGTGACGTAAATGAAGCGGTGCGGGAACTGGACCATGCGCAGTGGCGTATTCAGTAACCACAACGGATAGGAAAGCTCGCTCGCCAGCACCAGCGACGCCCAGGATACGACCAGCATCAGCAGCAACGCCTCGCCCAGGCGATCCGACATATCTTTGCGCCGATGTGCATGCCAGCTTGCGGCAGCTACGCCGAGCAGCGCCACCGCCGGCACCGTCCATTGGAAGGAAAACCAACGCATGCCGAAGAGGACGCTGGTTACGGTAGGGAAGGCAAAAGCGTTCCATGGCGTGTAGGCCGTGGTCCAAACCTTGGGCGATATCAAACCCATCGAGCCGATCGCGGGGACCAGATAAAACGCCGACAGCGCGAGACCAAATCCGGCGGAAACGAACCACGAGACCGCCCGCCGCCACGCCCGCGCACCACTTTCCGAGCGCCGGACGAAGCACAAGCACATGAAACTGAAACAGATCAGCGCCATCAGCGCCGAGACGATGTGGGTCAATACAAGCGCGGCAATGGCGAGGCTCGCGGCAGCGTCGACCCAGCGCTCAAACGCGCCCGGACGCAATGCATAATATGTAAGCGCCACGATCGCAGCGAACCCCACGGCCCAGGGGAAACCATTGAAGTAATAGAACAGCATGAAGATCATTGGCACCCACTGCAACAGCACCGCGCCGACAAGCGCATAAGCATCGTTCGCAAACAGCCGCAGCAATCGCCAGCCATACAATCCAGTGAGTAATGTCGAGATGACGAAGACGATCCGCATCGCCTCCCACGTGTTGGACGTCAGGAGTTCGAACTGCGCCACTGATGTAGTAGAAGAGCGGCGAATAATAGAGCAGCGCGACCTCGCCAAGACCGAAATTGCCCAGCCACATCCAGTGCGGATATAGATCACCGCCGCGCAGCCCCTCGCCAAACTGCACCGCCCAGTGATAGTGGGCGTCGAAGTCGTTGTTGCGAACGCCGACGTTGAACAGGATACCGGGGGCATGCACGACCACAGCGGACGTCAGGAGAACGCCGATGCTCCTAACCACAACGCTACGGGTCGAGCCATCATCGGGCGATTTCTATGAGCGTCGAGGCCAGTGGCAAACAGCCGATCGAGCATGATGAGGCTCGACTGCTGGCATTGCACCTACGGGTCATGACAATAGGGAGGAACCATTTACCATCCTCGGCTCGCAAACAACGCCTTTATCGTGGCGCTTTGTAATCCCAGACGCCTCGCCAACGTCGGACGTTCGATCGGGCGCCGGAATATCTAGCTGCTTGTCCTGAACTAAACTCCCCCTGGCTTAAATCTATGTGAGCAGCGATACGATAGCCCGGCGGAGGGTCCGTTGCTGCCCTTGCCAATTCTGTGCCATTTTTCACACTATATCTTAACGTCTTATGGATTATCCAACAAAGCCATAAGACAGTGAGACGCTTGGCGGATGATCTGCGGGCGTGCCCGTTTGCCGTCGAAAGGTCTCTTTTTTTGTCCTCGACGCCCGAAGGGTGCCGATGTTATCGATACCGCATCGGCAGAGCACCTTTGAGCAGCATCGCGAATCCGGAGGCGAATTGTCAACTTCCCCGATGGCGAACTCGATTACGACCCGGGCGCGGGCGCCTCTCCGGCTCGGTTTGGCCGGTGGTGGAAGTGATCTTTCCCCCTATTGCGACGAGTTTGGCGGCGCGGTTCTCAATACAACAATTGACCGTTTCGCATACGCCTTTATAGTCCTCGCGACGATGGGCGGTTGGTCTTTTGCGCCAAGGATTTAGGCCGGCAGGAAGTATTGTCAGCGAAACCGCTGCTGCCGGAAGCGAAGCTCCCACTACATCGCGGGGTCTATGAGCGCATGGTGCGCGACTACAACAATGGGCGGCCGATCGCAGCGACGATTACCACGACCGTCGACGCGCCCGTAGGTTCGGGCCTCGGCTCGTCCTCGGCGTTGACGGTCGCGCTCGTCGACGCATTCAGGGCTTGCCTGGGCCTTCCGCTCGGTCAGTACGATGTCGCCCATCTGGCCTTTGAGATCGAACGGATTGATCTCGCCCTTGCTGGCGGCAAGCAGGACCAATATGCCGCGGCGTTTGGCGGAACGAACTTCATCGAATTCCTCGCAAACGACCGGGTAATTGTTAATCCGTTGCGAATTTCAGAGGATGCGCGAAACGAGTTCGAGTCCTCGCTGGTTATCTGCTTCTCAGGCAGCTCGCGTGATTCGGCCGAGATCATTGAACAACAGACGACGCACTTGGCTGATCATAGCGCCCCCACCATCGAGGCGACGGATCAACTCAAAGCCGACGCCATCGCCATGAAGCGCGCGCTGCTCGAAGGGGATATCAAAGCAATGGCTCGGATTCTCGATGAGTCGTGGGCAGCGAAAAAGCGAACCGCTCCAAGCGTCTCGAACGAGCATATCGACCGCTTGTGCTCCGTAGCGTCTACCAACGGCGCGCTTGCGGGCAAGATTTCGGGTGCCGGCGGTGGCGGGTTTCTCATGTTCATCGTGGCCCCTGAGGACCGCTTGGCACTGATCACCGGATTGAATCAAGCCGGCGGCGAAGCCGGACCCGTGAAGCTGACGGATCGTGGTTGCGCGACATGGCAAGTGCGGCGATAGCCTCGATCGTCGATTATCTCCTGCAGTCTCGCGACGCGGTCCAGGCAGCGATCGACAACGCCGCCTTTCTGGCGACGGCCGAGGCAATTGTCGATCGGCTAGTCGAGGCGATCGCGGCGGGCAGGAAGGTACTGTTTGCCGGCAATGGCGGCAGCGCCGGAGATGCCCAGCACCTCGCTGGCGAGTTCCTCTCCCGGCTCAATTACGACCGCGCTCCGCTTCCCGCCATCGCGCTCACCACCGACAGCTCGGTGCTGACCGCGATCGGCAATGATTACGGCTATGACCGTGTGTTCGAGCGGCAGGTGCGGGGTCTTGGAGTTGCCGGCGATGTGCTGATCGCGATCTCGACCTCGGGGCGCTCGCCAAACATTCTGCGCGCGATCGAGGCGGCGCGGTCCACGGGTTTGGTCGTCGTCGGCCTCACCGGTAGGGGCGGGGGCGAGATGGCCGCGCGTTGCCATCTCTGCCTTTATGCGCCCGCTGACACGACGCCGCTGATCCAGCAACTGCATATCACCGCCGGCCACATTATCTGCGGGCTCGTAGAGGAGCGGCTGTTTCCGAATTTGGATCAGCCTCGAGGGCTTACCGACCGCGCCGGATGATCCGTCAGGCGGTCATACTCTGTGGCGGCCGCGGTACCCGGCTCGGCGCGCTGACCGCGCGAGCGCCAAAACCGTTATTGCAGATCGACGAAGCTCCGTTTCTCGAAATCTTGCTATTCGAACTTGGCCGCCATGGCTTGAAACGTATCGTGCTACTGGCTGGGTTCGAGGCAAGCCACCTCGCGACCTATGCTCAATCGACGGTATTAAGGAGCCAGTTCGGCCTCGATATCGAAGTGATGATCGAGCCGGAGCCGGCGGGCACCGGCGGCGCACTATGGCATGCCCGCGACCTGCTCGACGACAGCTTCCTCCTGCTCAACGGAGATTCTTGGTTTGATATCAATCTCCTGGAGCTTGGTTGCCGAATCGCCGATGCCGGCCCCGCGCTCGGCGTCATCGCGCTGCGGTCTCTTGCCGATGCGGCACGGTTTGGGACGGTCGAACTGGCGGGCGATTGGATTGCCAGTTTCGCAGAGCGGCCGAGAGGGCCTGGCCCCGGGCTCGTCAGCGGTGGTGTTTATGCCTTCCGCAACGCGCTGGTCGATTTCCTTGGCCCGCGCTGTTCGCTCGAGCACGATGTTTTTCCGCGGCTTGCCCGAGCCAGCCGCCTGCTCGGCGCCGAATACGACGGCTACTTCATCGATATCGGGGTGCCGGCTGACCTGGCACGGGCCAGACGCGAAATCCCCAGTCGGCGGCGCCGACCGGCCGCCTTTCTCGACCGCGACGGGGTACTCAACCACGACGACGGATACATCGGCTCGATCGCCCGGTTCCGCTGGATCGAGGGCGCCAAATCTGCGGTCAAGGCGCTTAACGACGCGGGGCTGTTCGTGTTCGTTGTCACAAATCAGGCCGGCGTCGCGCGTGGTTTCTATTCCGAGGAGGATGTTCGCATCGTCCATGCCCACGTCAGCGCAGAACTGGCCGCCGCTGGTGCGCATATCGACGATTTGCGTTATTGCCCATTTCACCCGGACGCCAGCGATCCCGCCTACCGCCGGGCGAGCGACTGGCGAAAGCCAGCCCCCGGCATGCTTCTCGATCTCCTGAAACACTGGCCGGTTGACCGCGCTCGCAGCTTTATGATCGGTGACAGGGAAAGTGACCTCGCCGCCGCCGCGGCAGCCGGGATCGCCGGGCATCTTTTCCCTGGTGGCAACATTGCAACATTCGCCGCGAAGCTCACCGAGGCCGAGACCCGACAATAAGAAGCTCATTCCGCTGAACGCACGTAGGTATATTTTATCAGTTTTTCTGGTCAAATTTAAGTCGCAGTACCCAGAAGAAACCGGCGATCAAGCGCGATAGATTTAGCTTCGACGCACCTCGCTTTCGGTCGATGAACTGAATAGGTACTTCACAAATCCTTAGCTTTTGGTTGATAGCGCGAAAAAGCGTTTCATGCACGATGGAAGGACCCGGGGAGTGCAACGATTCCGGATGGATCACGCGCAAGGCCTCATGGCTGAAACACCGAAAGCCGGAGTTAGTATCCGCTACCGGTAAGTGAAGCAGAGTTCGGGCATAAAAATTGGCGGCTTTCGTCAGCCAATAACGCCAGCCGGGACGGTCGGCGTCGCTGCCACCCGGGACTAGTCGCGAACCGATAGCCACGTCGCAACCGGCCATGGCCCTGATAAGCTCGGGGATGTGTTTCGGCTGATGGGAAAAATCACCGTCCATCTCGACGACGAAATCCGCGCTGGACTGCAGCGCGAAAAGAAAGCCGTCGCGCCCCGCCAAGCCGCGACCTGCCGGCCCATCGCGCTCGATCAGGAAAAGGCCTCGGTGGTTCGAAATCAACCCACGCACGGCCTCGCCTGTACCGTCGGGGCTTCGATCATCGACGACTACGGCTTCGATCCGTGGAACCGGAAGTCGGAAGATTTCCTCAATAAGATCGACTATGTTCTCTCGCTCATTGTAGGTCGGGATGACGACCATCACCTTAGGATCGCTCATCTCAGGCAAGCCGCGGTCGCCGGCAAATCAGCTCGATCACGCGGTTTCTATAAGTTCTTGCCTTTGCCACCGAAACGGTTTCCAGACCATATATCTGTCATGACTGCACCACAGGTATTTCAGCCAAAATCGCGACTTCTTTGGTGCCATATGACAAATATGTCAGACACCATCCTTGCTCCTGAGATATCTCGTTTAGCGCCTTGTATCCGCCACTTCTCCAATTTGGAAATCCGAAGTAATCATCAAAATGAAATATCAAGCCGTGCGCAACGTACTCCGCACACAGTTTCAAAACATCTGCTGTCGCGTTATAGGTGTCACAGTCGACGTGTATCAAAAGGGGAATGCAGGGAGATGGTATTGTTTTCTTCCATTCCGGCACGACGTCAGCGAACCACCCCTTGATAAGGGAGACATTGTGCCGAACTCGTGGTAATTTTCCTCCGAGACTGAATGTCTGAACCGGATGCATGCCGGGCCACTGTTCTTGCAATCCTTGAAAGCTATCAAAACCGACAAATTTTAAGTTTCGAAACCGTTTCGCCTGATAATTTATCATGCCGCCCTTATATACGCCGAACTCCAATACTAGGTTTCGATCGGGGTACCTCCTCAAAGCTTCGTGAATGGAAAGGGACAGCCCCTCAAATCGATCCAGAAATGAGAAAGCGTGTGCCATGTGTTTCTTCGCATGACCGAAGGAATCCAAGATCGCAGCACGGTTCATTAGGGATGGTACGGACTCCGGCAATGTTCGCTCCACCACATATCTCGATGTAGACGCAATGGCGTTCAAAAGCCAGATCTGTGCTCGGTTAGCTATTCGTGCCATCGAAGTCGCCATCAGACCAAAGGCATTGCCGGATCACCGCAAGCCGATCGGCGTCGTCCGTCGAGGGCCCGCTGGATGCCGCCACTTTATTCGGGCATACGACCTTATATCTTATTAATCAGCGTCGCCGGTAGCACATCAGAGGTGAACGCCGCGATCGAGCAGCACCGCGGTATATTGCCGGTAACTGATGCCAAGAGCCTGAGCTCGGGCGAGGCGAGCCAGCGCGATCTCGCGCGGCGGAGTCTTCCACGCCTGCGCATAAGCTTTTCTCCAACAGAATTCCCGCCAGTCAGCCCCCGGATCGAGCGGCGGCCCGCGATTATGGCCAAGGCCAGCAGAAACAAAGGCCGCGTCGGCATCGACCGGTGGCATCGCGGCCTCTCCGAGCAGCCCTATTACCGGCTATCGGCGGGAGCCGCGCCAATCCTGGGATCGGCCTCACCCTTCGTGAGGTCCGCACACACGAAGCCCCGCGCGTGGCGGGGCTTCAACAAAAGAATCTGAGGAAGGTTACTCGTTTTGGCCGGTTTGCATCCGCTTCTGCTGGTTTGTCTCTGCGTTTGCACGGAACACCTGATCCGTTAGCTGCTTTTGCTGCTCTGGCATCGCGTTATACAGGGTATCGAAGGCCGGAACCAGCTTTTGCAGATGATGGGCGTGGGCCTCGGCAATCTGCTGGTAGGACTGCATGTTCTGCACCGCGTTCATCGTTGGGTACTGCTGAGCGCGCTGCATGAACGCCTGATCCATGTCGCGGGCATTTTCGCGCATGACCTTGGCGAATTGATCCCATTGCGGTTGCTCGGCCGGGGTAATGCGCAGTTGCGCGTGTAATTGTCTGATGTGGGTCTCGACGCGTTGCTCGGCGTTGTTACCCGGTGCAGGCTGCGCTGCTAATGGTGAAGCTGTGGTGGCGGGCGGCGGCGTGACCGGCGCGGGCGTCGTTGTGGATTGCGCCAGCGCCGCCCCGGGCAATGCCAGCAACGCGGCCATCGCTGCCGAAGCCAAATAACTCGATCGGATCGATTTCATCGACTGTTACCTCGCTGTCATGTTCCCCGCTGGTCGGCAAAAGTGGTCGGCCGCGCGGCGGGCTGGGTGGGGTTGGTCCGGCCTCTTGGCCGTGCTGTTCGATCAATACCCGTAGTAGACTGGCGGTGGTGGCGCGTAATAGCTGTACGGGTAACCGTAATAGACCGGCGGCGGTGGAGCGTAATAAGGGTTGTAGCCTCCCGAGGCGATCGCCGCCCCGACACCGAGGCCGACGATGCCGCCGACGATTGCGGCGCCGGCGACGTTCCCGCCCCCGCGGTGATAATTTCCATGCCAGCCGCGATGCCAGTCGGCCGCATTAGCGGCGGGCGCTAACGCGAGGGCTGCAGCAACCGCGGCGGCGGTCAGGATACGGGTATTCATGGCAATACTCAACTCGCTTGTGACGGTTATGCTGAAAACCGCCACAAGAGACGAGTGGTTCCCGATAACCTCTCTGATATATCGTGCCGCGCTGTTATGCCGACTGCGGTTCGTGCCCTGCCCCGGTTCGGCCGTCAGCGCGGCGGGATCAGCGCCGCGGCGACGCGGCGGTCCTCAGAGACGAGCACGTTGTAGGTGCGGCAAGCAGCGCCGGTGTCCATCGGCTCGAGCGAAATTCCGGCCGCGCGCAGCTTGGCGCGCAGCTCCCCGGCGACCGCCGCCATATTGCTGCCGAGCCCGAGCAGCAGGATCTGCACGCCTCCGTGCTCGACGACCGGGGTCAAGCTCTCCCAATCGACCGCTGCCGCGTCGAGGGGTGTCCACGGCAAGGTCAGATCGGGAAAAACCAGCAGGGGCCCGCGCCAGATCACCCCGGTCACGCGAAACCCGGTCGGCCCGTACCGCTCGATGACCTGCCGGCCGGCCGGGACGATCGGGGTCAGATCCATCGCTGACGCGCCGGCTACCGCGCCCGAGACACCGGAGCCTTGGCCCCCTCATTCGATCGCGCGACCGCCGCTCGGTTCGGTCGCACGTAGTAGATGACAGGAGCGGCAATAAACAGCGACGAATAGGTGCCGATCACGACCCCCCACAGCATCGCGATGCTGAACCCACGGAGCACCTCGCCGCCGAGGAACAGCAGCGACAGCACCGCCAGCGCCACGGTGCTGACGGTCAGGATTGTGCGTGACAAGGTCTCGTTCAGAGCGAGGTTAATCAGTTCGCCAAACGGCATCGTGCGGTATTTGCGCATCGATTCGCGGATGCGGTCGTAGATCACCACGGTATCGTTGACCGAATAACCGGCGACGGTAAGGATCGCCGCCAATGTCGTCAGGTTGAATTCGAGGTGGAACAGCGCGAACAGCCCGACCGTTGTAATTACGTCGTGCAGGGTCGAGATCATCCCGCCGACGCCGAACTGCCATTCGAAGCGAAAGGCGATATAAAAGGCGATAGCGACCAGGGCGAGGATGGTCGCTATCACGCCGGCGCGGATCAACTCGCCGCCCACAGTCGGGCCGACCACCTCGATCCGGCGATACTCGATCCCTGACCCCAGCGCCTGGCGCGCCAGCGCGACCACCCGCTCCTGGGCCGCGTCGCCTCCTGGCTGGCGCGATAGCCGAATCAACACATCGCTCGGCGGACCGAAGCCTTGCAGGGAGACATCGCCGATATGTAGCGCGTCGAGCTTTTGCCGCATCTCGGCAAGGTTTGCCGGCCCCGGCGTCGCCCGTACCTCCATCTGGGTGCCGCCGACGAAATCGATCCCGTAATTGAGCCCAACGGTCAGAAACAGGACGATCGACGACAAAGTCAGCAGCGCGGATAAGGCAAAGCCAAGCTTGTGCCACTTCATAAAGTCGATCTTCGGCGTGCGCCGGATGACGATCAGCGGTCTCAACATGGCGCGATCACAGCAAAATGGCAGGTCAAATCGGTATCGCGCGCGGCTTCCACCGGCGCACCCAGGTCACGATCTGCAGCCGGGTCACAAGGATTGCAGAAAATAGCGAAGTCAACACACCGATGCTGAGGGTCACGGCAAAGCCTTTCACCGGCCCCGAGCCGAGCCAGAACATCAGCGCGCCTGCGACCAGCGTCGTCACGTGGCTATCGACTATAGTGCCAAACGCGCGCGTGAACCCGGCGTCGAGCGACGACAGCATCGTCCGCCCCGCCCGCACCTCCTCGCGGATGCGCTCGTAGATCAGCACGTTGGCGTCGACTGCCATGCCCATCGTCAGCGCGATTCCGGCGATCCCCGGCAAGGTCAAGGTGGCGCCGAGCAGCGACAGGCTGCCTAGCATCAGGCACAGGTTGAAAAACAGGGCAATGTCGGCAAACACGCCGAACAGGCCATAAAACAGAATCATGAAGACCACAACCAAGGCCACCCCGACGAAGCAGGCCGTTGCACCCGCATGGATCGAATCGGCGCCGAGGCTCGGGCCGACGGTGCGCTCCTCGAGAATCGTGATCGGCGCCGGCAGCGCGCCCGCCCGCAGCAATAGGGCAAGATCGCTCGCCGATTGGACCGTGAAGCTGCCCGAGATTATGCCAGACCCGCCCAGGATCGGCTCACGGATGACCGGTGCGCTGATCACCTTGTTGTCGAGCACGATCGCAAAGGGCTTGCCGACGTTCTCGCGGGTCGCCTCGGCGAACCGCTTGGCGCCGTCGGCGTCGAAGCGGAAGCTGACAACCGGCTCATTGCCCTGGAAGCTCGGCTGCGCGTCGACGAGCGTGTCGCCGCCGACCATCACCCGCCTGCGTACGACATAGCTCTCGGGCCCGATTCGAACGGCCTTCGCTTCTTCGGCGGGCAGGATCTCATCGCCGGGCGGCAGCCGGCCGCTCCGCGCCTCTTCCAGCGAAGCGCCAGTGTCGACGAGCTGAAAGGTCAGCTTCGCGGTACGCCCCAGTAGTGCCTTGACGTGCTCGGGATCGGAGATGCCAGGTAATTGGACCAGAATGCGGTCTTCGCCCTCGCGCTCGATCGTCGGCTCCTTGATCCCGGTCTCGTCGATTCGGCGGCGGATAATCTCAATCGACTGGTCGACGGCGAGGCGCCGCCTCTGGTCGGTCGCGACCGCACTGAAGCCTACCGTCCCCGCTCCGTCGGGCGCGATGGTGACGGTCAGGTCGGGATCGATCTTGGCCAGCGCCTGGCGCGCATCGTCGATCCGTCCCGGCTCGCGGATCGCGAACACGATCGCATCCCCTTTTACGGCGAGACCGGTATAGCCGATATTGGCGTCGAGCAGCGCGCTGCGGACATTATCGATGATCGAGTTGAGGCGCTCGCGCTGCGCCGCTGCAACATCTACCTCGAGCAAAAGATACGAGCCTCCGCGCAGGTCGAGCCCAAGCGCAACCTGTCTACGCGGTACGATGTCAGGCAGCCGGGCAAGGAATGCCGGGCTGAACAGGTTCGGCGCCGACAGCACGACGCCGAGTGCGCAGATCGCGCAGATCAACAGGATCTTCCAATTGGCGAAATAGAGCATTCTCTAAATTCCAAAGGCTAGCAGCCGGGGCGGCTGCTCGGCCGAGCTTCCCCGCCGGGGTTTAGCGCCGCCAATGCCCGGGGACCCATACCCAGCGATAGCCCTCCCATCGCCAATGTCCCGACACCCAGTGCCAGTGATGATATCCTTCTGGATAGGGCGGCCGCGTTTCCCGCGGGGCCGGCGGTGGCGGCGGCCGATGGTGATATGGCGTCGGCGGACCGGCGGATGGCGGTGGCCCGGGCGGGGGACCCGGCGGATATGCCGGCTGCGCCCTTGCGCGCAGCGGATAAGCCAACGCCGCCAGTGCGGCACTCAGAATTACCCGTCGATTATGCACTGAGCTACTCCGCTTCCGGCGAGGGATTGGTTCGCCGCCAGCCCATAACGTGCATTCGCGCCGGGGCCCTCCGTTCAATCGTCAGGGAAAGCCGTCGCGCGCGTTGTCGGTCGATCGCCTTCACTCCTTGGTGTCCACCTTAGCCCGCGGCTGCTCTTTCTGCTTGGCCGCCTCGCGCGCGGCGGCCGGGTCGGGCTTGGAGACGACGCTGGTGATCGTGCTACGCACGACGCGCACACGCACCCCGTCGGCGATATCGACAACGACCTCGTCCGAGCTGTCGACTCGGACCACGGTACCGATGATGCCGCCGCCGGTCACTACCCGGTCCCCGCGCCGCAGCGCGTCGAGGGTCATCCGGTGATCCCTGGCCTTTCGCTGCTGTGGGCGGATCAGCAGGAAATAGAACACGACAAAGATCAGCACCAGCGGCAGAAATTGAATCAGCGCGCTCTGATTGTCGAACAGACCCGACAGGCCGGTTCCCTGGGCATAGGCGGTGGAGATCAGCATCGGCCTCGAGCCTTGAGATCATGCGCCGCGCCGCCACCGGCAGGCGCACCTACCGGTGGCGGCAAATGATAGACCCGCGCGGCACCGGGATAGGTACGCGATGCCTGGTTAAAGAGCAATGGTCGGGTTTTGCGCACATTTCCTGCGCTGCACGCCCTGTGATAGCGTCCACGCCCCTTTTTCAGCTAGAGCCGGAGCCGTTGATCGACCGATGACCAACCCGGATTTGCTACCTCTGCTTCAGCGGATTGCCGATGCTCTCGAACGTCTCGCCCCAGCACTGACGCCGCCCGTCGATCTCGACGCTGCCGACGCCTTCGTGTGGCATTCCGATCGCTGCGGGATCGAGCCGGTGCGCGAGGTTAATCGCATCGAGATCGATCTGTTGCGCGGGATCGACCGGGTACGCGATATCTTGCTCGACAATACACGGCGTTTTGCCGCCGGGCTGCCCGCCAACAACGTGCTGCTGTGGGGCGCGCGCGGCACCGGTAAGAGCTCCCTGGTCAAGGCCGCCCACGCTGCGGTCAATGGCGAGCGGCCGCATGCCCTCGCCCTGGTCGAGATCCATCGTGAGGACATCCCGAGCCTGCCGCGGCTGCTGTCTCTGCTGCGGCCGGCCGCGCGTCGGTGCCTGCTGTTCTGCGACGACCTCTCCTTCGACCGGCACGACACCAGCTTCAAATCCTTAAAGGCGGTGCTCGAAGGCGGCATCGAGGGCCGGCCCGCGAATGTCGTCCTCTACGCCACCTCGAACCGCCGCCATCTGATGCCGCGCGACATGATCGACAATGAGCGTTCGACCGCAGTCAACCCGGCCGAGGCGGTTGAGGAGCAGGTCTCGCTGTCGGACCGTTTCGGCCTGTGGCTCGGCTTTCACAATGTCGACCAGGACACCTATCAGGCCATCGTGCGCGGCTATGCCGACCGTTACCGGCTCGATCTACCGGTCGAGCGGCTCACGGCCGAAGCCAACGAATGGTCGATCACCCGCGGTGCACGCTCGGGCCGTGTCGCCTGGCAGTTCATCCAAGATCTCGCCGGCCGCCTCGGTAAACCGCTTTCCTGACCTCTCCGGCCCCGGCCCGGAGCAGGGGCTCAGCTCGCATGCGCCGGTTCGGCCGTCGCCGTCGGCAATGGGGCCAAATAGTCGCGCGGATCGACCGGGTGTTTGCCGCGGCGGAGCTCAAAGTGCAATTGCGGCTCGCTGACATTGCCGGTTGAGCCGACCCGGGCGATAACCTGTCCGCGGGCAACCTTTTGGCCAGTCTTGACCAGGATCAGATCGCAGTGGGCGTAGGCCGAAATCCAGCCGTTCGGATGCTTGATCAAGATCAGGTTGCCATAGCCGCGCAGCTCGTTGCCGGCATAGGCGACGACCCCGGCGTCGGCCGCCTGCACCGGCGCGCCGCGCGCCGCGGCGATGTTGATCCCGTCATTGTGGGTGCCGTCCGGGCCGGCGCCGTAATTTTCTAATACATGACCCCGAACCGGCCAGAGAAAGATACCGCTGTGGGACGCCGGCGGCGGCTCGGCGGAGGCCATTGGTCCGGGAGCAGTCGAAGGTTGGTGCACCGGCTCTCCGGCCGCCGATGAAGTGGGTTCCGGGGCTGACCCTTTCGGCGAAGAGGGGGGCTCGGTCGTCGGTGGCGGCGGGGCCGAAACCGGCGGGGTCAGCGCCGCTACCGGCGGGGCGGCAGTTGCCGGTGGCGCTATCGAGGATGCCGGGGGCGGACGGTCGAGCGGGATCGGCTGTACCGACGCCGGTTCGGGCGGGGTCAGCGGCGCACCGATCGGCGCCTGAGTTGAGGGTGTCGGCGGCGTCGCCATGGCAACCGACGGACCAAGCGAGCCCGGATGGCCACCGCCGGGAATGATCAGGGCTTGTCCGACGAGGATGCGATAGGGCGGCGATAAGTGGTTCGCCTCGGCCACGACGTGCATCGGGACGTGATAGTCCTGGGCGATCCCCGACAAGGTCTGGCCGCGCTCTACGATCACCTGCGCCGGCGGCGGAGGCGATTCGTTGCCGCTAATGACGGGCGCCGGCTCTCGGGGCCCACACCCGGCGAGCAGCAAAGCGAGCGGAATTATTGAGCGCGCGAACCTCGCACCGCGCCGTGCGACACTGCTTTCCCCCATCTTTCCCCCCTTGCCCGCCCCCCGGCGTGCAAGCATTGCCTACTCTTGGTACTCGATGATCAAAACATGTCAACCCCGCGGAGTTATATGCTGCCGCGGCAGCCCGCTGACCAGCGGCACGAACCGCACCGAACCCAGATCCTCGTTCACAAGCCCGCTTTCGGTCCGGCGGATGCGCATCAGCTGCTGGTCGTGATGATCGGCCCCAACCGGCGCCACCAGCACCCCGCCCGGCGCCAACCCGTCGACCAGGGTCGCTGGAATCTGCGCAGCCGCGGCGGTCACGATAACCCGGTCATAGGGCGACTGCTCGGGCCAACCCTTGGTGCCGTCGCCGAATCGGTAAACAATGTTGCGCAGACCCAGCGCATCGAGGCGGCGCTCAGCTCCGCGCAGAAGCTCGCGATGACGCTCGATCGTAAATACCCGGCGGGCGAGACGCGCGAGGATCGCGGTCTGATAGCCCGAGCCGGTGCCGATCTCGATGACATTGTGCCGGTCGCCGATCAGGAGGGCCTCGGTCATCAGCGCGACCACGTAGGGCTGACTGATCGTCTGCCCGTCATCGATCGGCAGGGCAACATTTTCATAGGCCTGGTCGGCAAAGGACGGCGGCACAAATTTCTCGCGCGGCGTCTTCTCGATTGCGCCCAGCACCCGTGGGTCGCCAATCCCGGCGCGCCGCAATTCCATCAACAGTCGCAGCTTCTTCTGCAAAAGGCCGGGCTCGGCCCCGGGCTCAACCATGAGGGGCTCAGCCATGGCGTTCGATCAGCTTCTGGCCTCCCATATAGGGCTGCAAGACCGGCGGGATCGTCACGCTACCATCCTCGTGTTGGAAGTTTTCGAGGATTGCGATCAGGGTCCGGCCGACGGCCAGGCCCGAACCGTTCAGGGTATGCACCGGCCGCGTCCCTCTGCCCTCGGCCGGGCGATAGCGCGCCTTCATACGCTGCGCCTGAAACGCCCCGCAATTCGAGCAGCTCGAAATCTCGCGATAGGTCCCCTGCCCCGGTAGCCAGACTTCGATGTCGTAGGTCTTCAGCGCCGCGAAACCCATATCGCCCGATGATAGCAGCGTGACCCGATAGGCTAGGCCGAGGCGCTTTAGCACTTCCTCGGCGCAAGCGGTCATGCGCTCGTGCTCGGCCGCCGACTGTTCGGGTGTCGTCACCGAGACCAGTTCAATCTTCATGAACTGGTGCTGGCGGATCATGCCGCGGGTATCCTTGCCGGCCGCCCCGGCCTCGGACCGAAAAGACGGGGTACAGGCGGTAAACCGTAGTGGCAGGTCGCGCTCGTCGAGAATCTCGTCGGCGACGAGATTGGTCAGCGGCACCTCGGCGGTCGGGATCAGCCACAGGCCGTTGGTAGTGCGGAACATGTCTTCGGCAGATTTCGGCAGCTGCCCCGTGCCGAACACCGCCTCGTCGCGCACCAGCAATGGCGGCGACACCTCGATATAGCCGAATTCCTTTCTATGCAGATCGAGCATGAACTGGGCGAGCCCCCGCTCCAGCCGCGCCAGATCCTGCCGCAGCACCACAAACCGCGATCCGGAGAGCCTTCCGGCGCGGCGAAAATCCATCAGTCCAAGACGCTCGCCGAGCACCTCATGCGCAGCCGGCTCGAAATTGAATAGAGGCGGCTCGCCCTCGCGGCGCACCAGCAGGTTGGCGCTTTCGTCCGGGCCGTCCGGCACTTCCTCGGCCGGCAAATTCGGCAATCCGGCCAGGATCTCATCGATTTGCGCACGCAGCCGCGCCGCTTCGGTCGTGGAATTGGCCTCAGCGTCCTTGTCTTCAGCCACCTGGCGCAGCAAGGGCTCGATGTTCTCGCCGCGCTTTTTGGCGGCGCCGATCTCGCGGGCGATGCGATTGCGCCGCGCCTGGGCTTCCTGCACGCCCGTCTCCGCCGCACGCCATGCATAGTCCAGCGCCAGCACCTCCGCGGCAAGCGGCGGAAGGCCTCGGCGGGTGAGGCCGCGGTCGAACTCCGCCGGATGCTCGCGGATCCATCTGATATCGTGCATCGGTCCACTAAAACACAAACGGAACACAGCCGTTATAGAAGGAGGGCGGCAACGCGTCCATTCGGCTGGCGCCGAGCCGGCCCAACCCCGTCGAAATCGACCGCAAGTGGTCCGCACCGAACGCAGGACGCCGTTTACCTGACATCGAATATGCCCTACCAAATCTTCACACACCAAATCGAGGTGGGCGCGGGAGGAAACGATGCTGGGATTGATGTCGGAGCGGCCGCTGCTGATCTCTTCGATCATCACGCATGCGGCGACCTATCACGGCGATGTCGAGATCGTCTCGCGCACGGTCGAAGGCCCGATCCACCGCTACACCTATCGCGACGCCGAGCGCCGCTCCAAGCAACTCGCCCAGGCGTTATTGCGGCTCGGTATTGAGCCCGGCGACCGAGTCGCCACGCTCGCCTGGAACACCTTTCGCCACGTCGAGCTTTACTACGCGATCTCCGGCATTGGTGCGGTTTGCCACACGATCAATCCGCGGCTCTTCGACGATCAGATCGTCTACATCGTCAACCATGCGTCCGACCGCCTCCTGTTCGTCGACACGACCTTCCTGCCGCTGATCGAACGCCTGGCGCCGCGCCTTCCGTCCGACTGCCGGATCGTGCTGATGACCGATACGGAGAATATGCCCGCAACCAAATTACCGGTCCTGCCGTGCTACGAGCAGCTGATCGCGGCCGAAGACAAGGATTTCACCTGGCTCGAGTTTGACGAGCGCACCGCCGCGTCGCTCTGCTACACCTCCGGCACGACCGGCCATCCCAAGGGTGCCCTGTACAGCCACCGCTCGACGGTGTTGCACGCCTTCGGCATCTCGTTGCCCGATGCGATATCGATCTCGGCAGCTGACGTTGTCTGCCCGGTCGTGCCGCTGTTTCACGCCTGCGGTTGGGGCATCCCGCATGCGGTGCCGATGAACGGCGCAAAGTTAGTATTGCCCGGACCGCGTCTCGATGGGGCCAGCCTCCACGAGCTGTTCGAAGCCGAAGGCGTCACTTATGCCCTAGGGGTGCCGACCGTATGGCTGGCCTTTGAGGCATATCTGTCCGCGAGCGGCGTGCGCTGCTCCACCCTACACCGGGTCTTATCGGGCGGCTCGGCGGTACCACCGTCGATGATCGAGGCGTTCGCGCGCCACGGCATCGATATGCGCCAGGGCTGGGGCATGACGGAAATGAGCCCGCTCGGCACGACTGCTGCTCTGAAAGCAAAGCACCGCAGCCGCGATCCTCAAGCGCAGCTCGGAGTCAAAACCAAGCAGGGCCGGCCGGTCTTCGGCGTCGAGATGAAGATCGTCGATGATGAGGGACAGGCCCAGCCGCATGACGGCAAGTCGATGGGTGAACTGCTCGTGCGCGGCCCGTGGATCGTCAGCGGCTATTTCGAGGATGCCGAGGCCAGCGCCGCCGCGGTCGAGCCCGATGGCTGGTTCCATACCGGCGACATGGCGACGATCGACACCGACGGCTATATGCAGATCACCGACCGGCGCAAGGACGTAATCAAATCGGGCGGTGAATGGATCAGCTCGATCGATCTCGAAAACGCCGCGATCGCTCATGACGACGTAGCCGAGGCTGCGGTTATCGCCGTGCCCGACCCGCGTTGGGGCGAGCGACCCTTGCTGATCGTGGCGCCGCGGCCCGGTTGCCGGCCCGAGCGCGATAAGCTGATCGCATTTCTCGGTGAGCAGTTTCCGCGCTGGATGCTGCCCGACGACGTCGCGACGATCGACGAGCTGCCCCATACCGCGACCGGCAAGATCATGAAGACCCGGCTGCGCGAGATGTTCTGCCCCCGCACCCCGCCCGATCGTTGATATCAGGCCTCGCCTTCCCCATCCTTCGGGAATGACACCCGTCGTCCGCTTCGCACCCTCGCCGACCGGGTTTTTACATATCGGCGGCGCGCGCACGGCGCTATTCAACTGGTTGTTCGCGCGCCATCACGGCGGCAGCTTTCGGCTGCGCATCGAAGATACTGACCGGGTGCGCTCGACCCCGGAAGCGGTGGCGGCGATCATCTACGGCCTCGACTGGCTCGGTCTCGGCTGGGACGGCGAGATCGTCCATCAATCCGCCCGCGCCGAGCGGCACGCCGAGGTCGCTCGGCGATTGCTGGCTGCCGGCCGCGCCTATTACTGCTATTGCACCCCGGCCCAGCTCGCAGCGATGCGCGACAAGGCGCGCGCCGAAAAGCGCTCGGTGCGCTATGACGGCATCTGGCGCGACCGCGACCCCGCCGAGGCCCCACCGGGTGTGCCGCCGGTGATCCGCCTCAAGGTGCCCCAGCAGGGCGAGACGACGATCCACGACCGGGTCCAGGGTGAGGTCACGGTCGCCAATGCCGAACTCGACGACCTAATAATCCTGCGCGCCGACGGCACCCCGACCTACAACCACTCGGTCGTGGTCGATGACCATGACATGGGCGTGACCCACGTGATCCGCGGCGACGATCATCTCAACAACGCGTTTCGCCAGACCCAGATCTACAAGGCGCTAGACTGGCCGGTCCCCGAATTTGCCCATCTGTCGCTAATCCACGGCCCTGACGGCGCCAAATTGTCGAAGCGCCACGGCGCGCTCGGGGTCGAGGCCTATCGCGAGCAGGGCTATCTGCCCGAGGCGCTGCGCAACTACCTGGTCCGGCTCGGCTGGAGCCACGGTGACGACGAGATCATCTCGACCGAACAAGCGATCCGATGGTTCGACCTCGACGCCGTCGGCCGCGCCCCGGCGCGTTTTGATTTCGCCAAGCTCGACAGTCTGAACGGGCACTACATCCGCGCCGCCGATGACCCGCGCCTCGTCGCGTTGGTGACCGAGCGGCTGCAGCACACCCTCGACCATCCAATTATCGAAGCCGACCGAGACCGCCTGCTGCGCGCGATGCCTGAGCTGAAGTTACGCCCGAAGACCCTGGCCGAACTGGCGGCCAATGCCCGCTTTCTGATTGCGAAGCGGCCAATTCATCCGGACGACAAGGCCGCGAGGCTGTTGACGTCGCAAGCCCGTCGGCAGCTGGCGGCGCTCCTCCCCACTCTTGGCCGCGCAGAGTGGCGAGCGGACGCGCTGGAAGGATCTGTGCGCTTCTTCGCCGAGGCGAACGGCGTGACGCTCGGCGCCGTCGCCCAGCCGTTGCGCGCCGCCTTGACCGGGTCGGTCGCCTCGCCCGGCATCTTCGCAGTCATGGAATATCTCGGCCGCGAAGAAAGCTTGGGCCGCATCGCCGACGCGGCTGGCGTTCACCGCTGAAAACCGCCATCTCGCACCTGCGAACGGTTTGCCAATCGGCGCGAGGAAGACTATTTTCCCGGTTGATTCGGCAATCGCCAGCGGGCGCGGCAACCAGAGGTGCAGCGATGGACGGGAACAATATGACGACCGGCACGGTGACGTTGACCGACAACGAAACCGGCAAATCGGTTGATCTTCCGGTGCTGGGCGGAACGATCGGGCCCAAGGTAATCGACATCCGCAAGCTCTACGGCCTGACCGGGCACTTTACCTACGATCCGGGCTTTATGGCCACCGCCGCCTGCCGTTCGAGCATCACCTATATCGACGGTGACGAAGGCATCCTGATGTACCGCGGCTATCCGATCCAGGAGCTGGCGGACAAAAGCGATTTTCTCGAAGTCGCCTACCTGCTGCTCAACGGCGAATTGCCGAACGCGAAAGAAAAGGCGCAATTCGTCCATGACATCACTCACCACACGATGGTGCACGAGCAACTGACGACCTTTTTCCGGGGGTTTCGCCGCGACGCTCACCCGATGGCGGTCATGTGCGGGGTGGTTGGCGCGTTGTCGGCATTCTACCACAACTCGACCGACATCCATGATCCCTATCAGCGGATGGTCGCATCCTACCGGCTGATCGCCAAGATGCCGACGATCGCGGCGATGGCTTACAAATATTCGAATGGTCAGCCTTTCATTTACCCGCAGAATTCGCTGGGCTACGCCGAGAACTTCCTGCACATGACCTTTGCCGTCCCGTGCGAGGACTACAAGGTCAACCCGATCCTGGCGCGGGCGATGGACCGGATTTTTATCCTGCATGCGGACCATGAGCAGAACGCCTCGACGGCGACGGTTCGCAATGCCGGGTCGAGCGGCGCCAATCCGTTTGCCTGTATCGCCGCCGGCATCGCCTCGCTTTGGGGCCCGGCGCATGGCGGGGCCAACGAGGCGGTGTTGAAGATGCTCGATCGCATCGGCGACAAATCGCACATCAAGGAATTCCTCGATCACGTCAAATCCAAGGAAGACAACGAGCTGCTGTTCGGCTTTGGCCACCGCGTCTACAAGAACTACGACCCACGCGCCCACGTGCTGCGCGACAGCTTTCATGAGGTGCTCGACGAGCTTGGAATAACAAACGACCCATTGCTCGACCTGGCAAAGGAACTTGAGAAAATCGCGCTGAGCGATGATTATTTTATAAAGCGGCGGCTGTATCCGAACGTCGACTTCTACTCGGGAATCATCCTGAAAGCGATGGGCTTTCCGGTCTCGATGTTCACCGTGCTGTTCGCGATCGCCCGCACCGTCGGCTGGGTCGCGCAATGGACCGAGATGATCGAGGATACCGACGCCAAGCTGATGCGCCCGCGCCAGCTGTTCACGGGCTCGGATCAGCGCCATTATGTGTCGCTCGCGGAGCGCGGCTGAGCCGCCTCCGCCCGATCGCGCCAGAAGACAAGGCAAAGTAATCGTCGCAGGGAGGCGAGGAAATGGCCGAGATCCTGGGATTGGGGTGCACGCACCGGCCGGTGATGCTGCGTCGAGACGAGGACTGGACGTTTATGATGCGGACATCCCTCGACGACCCGGACATGCCCGAAGCGGCAAAGGACCCGGCGAACTGGCCGCCGCAATTGCGCGAGGAACTCGGCAACGATTGGGGCACGTCGGCGGCCGGGCGGGCGCGCGAAGTCTACCGCCGCCATTTCGCCGAGGCGCGCCGCGCGCTCGACGAGTTCAAGCCGGACGTGATCGTCATGTTCGGCGACGATCAGTACGAAAATTTCAAGGAGGATATCGTCCCGCCCTTTGCCGTGCTCGCTTATGAGGATCGCGACATCCAGCCGTGGAAGCATCGCCGCTCGCCCGACAACCCATGGGGCGAGCCCGCCGACACGACCTTCCGCCTGAAGGGCCATCGCGAGGCCGGCAAATATCTCGCGACCGGTCTGATCGAGAGCGGGATCGACATGGCTTATGCCTATAAGCCGCTGCATCACTCGCTGGGCCACGCCTTCGAGAACACGATCCTATTGCTCGACGACGAGCGGACCGGGTTCGACTACCCGCTATTGCCAGTATCCGTGAATTGCTATGGTCGCCGGGTCAACGCGGCGCGCGGGCTGCGCCTGCCGTTGGCGATGCGCGACGATATCCGCAACCTCGACCCGCCCTCGCCCAACCCTGCGCGCTGCATGGAGGTCGGGGCCGCCGCGGCGCGGGTCATGGCCCAAAGCCCGTGGCGCACCGCGATCGTCGCCTCGTCGAGCTGGTCGCACTCCTTCCTGACCGAAAAGAACTACCAGCTATGGCCCGACGTGCCGGCCGACCGCCGCCTGTACGAAGCCTTGGAAAAGGGCGATTACGCGACTTGGCATGGCTATACGACCGACCAGATCGAGGACAGTGGCCAGCACGAGGTACTGAACTGGTTTTGCCTGTTGGGCGCGATGGAAGAACTCGGCCGCAAGCCCGACCGCTCCACCTTCATCGAGACTTGGGCCTTCGTCTCCCCGGTCGTGTTCGCTTATTACCTGCCGTAGCGGCCCGTCCCCTACCCCGCCGGGGCTTCGGCGAGGAGGCGGCCGTAGCCGGGGATTTTCTCGCCGGTTCTCAGCATCGTCAGCATCGCCCAGATCGAGGCTTGGTTGGTGGTAACGACAGGTTTGCCGAACTCGCGCTCCCACCCCGCAATCGAGGCCATCGTCGGGAAGTTGCCGCCGGGGACGACAAACACCTCGATCTCTGGGCGGTCGATGCGAGCAAAGGCGTCGCGCGCATTCTCCGGGCCGAGATTGCCGATCGCATAGGAATTGGTGGCGCCAAAACCTTCGAACGCGACGGTTTCGAGCCCGTGCTTGGTCGCGAACAAATGCGCCGCGCGTTGGTTGACCGCCTGCGAATAGGGCGAGACCAGGGCGATGCGCCGCGCCCCCAATGCCTTCACCGCGCGGCCAACGGCCTGCGCCGAGGTCACCGCCGGCACGCCGGCCCCGGCGCTCATCCTGCGCGTAGTAACCTCGTCGTAATCGTCGGCGAAGACGCTCGCCGAGGTCTGCGCCAGGATCACCAGTTCCACCTTTGCCGTCCCCAGAAGCCGCGACTGATAGTCAACATCGTCATCTCTTGGTGGCGAAAAGGTCTGGCCCGGCGCGCTGGTCATCAGCCGCCCGATATGCGCCTGATAGGTTGGCGGCAATAGCCGGGCTTCCATCTCGACGGTCGTATTCGTCGAGGGGATCAAGACGCCGAAATGACGCGGCATATCGCGGACCTTTCTATGAAATTCACCGAATGATCCTACTTATCGTCTGGCGATCCTGTCGACCCCGCAGCGCCGTTCTGCTAAGTTGACCTATCCCCGCCAATCAGAAAGGACCGGGAAATGAATGAGGCGATGACGTTGGCCGAGCGCGCCGACGCACTTGAACACAAGATGATCCGCGAGCTCGACGACGCCATTATCGTCAAGTCCCGCCTGTTCAACCTTGCCGATGGCGATATGAGCATGCCCAACGGTGCCGCCTTGATGGCGCAGCGCCCAGGCAGCCACATGCTGATGGGCGACGACCCGCGCCTGCCGAAAATGCCGCCGCAGCCGACATTGGTCGATTTCTTCAAATATCGGTTCGGCCCGGCGAACCATCTGCTGCAAAGCGCCCGGCACGCGGTCCGCGCCGGCATGGACGAGAAGGTCGTCCTCGCCTGCCTGTTGCACGACATCGGGGTCATCGGCTTCATCCGCGCCGACCACGGCTATTGGGGTGCCCAGCTGGTCGAACCCTATGTCGAACCAGAGGTGACCTGGGCGATCCGCGCCCATCAGGCGCTGCGCTTTTACCCCGACGAATTGGTCGGCTATTCTTATCCCGAATCCTACGTCAAGAATTTCGGCGCCGACTATAAGCCCGACCCCTATATCGAGGATGAATATAACCGCGCCCGCAATCACAAATGGTACATGACCGCGCGGATGATCACCGTCCATGACATCTATTCGTTCGAACCGGACGTGGTGGTCAACCTCGAGGATTTCACCGACGTGATCGGCCGCAACTTCAAACAGCCGAAGGAAGGGCTCGGCTACGACAACAGCCCGGTCGCGCATATGTGGCGCACCCTGATCCGCCCGACCAAGGCTTTGTAGTCGATATCGGGCCCCTCTCTCCGCGAGCGACGCAAGCGGGGAGAGGGCTATCGCCGATCAGGCCCGGCTCAGGCGGTTGGCGACCTCGGCCTGCCATTGATCGAGCGGCATGAAGCCGGGGGTCTCGCGGCAATGGTGTTCGGTCTGCGCCATGATCTCGTCGTTCGGCAGGGACAGGTCGATCGGCACGCCGTGCGGCTGCGGCACGTACCAGGGCGTGTCCATATAAATCTCGATCTGGTTGCCCTCGGGATCGGGGAAATAGCAGGACAGCGCGTTGCCGTGGCTGGTCTGCCGGATGGTTTCGATCCCGGCCTCGCGGGCGCGGCGATAGAGGGTTTTCAGCGCATCGAGATCGGGAACCTTGAACGACAGCTGGTTGACCGTGCTGACCCCTTCCGGCGCGCGGCCCGAGACGATGACGAACTGATGGTGATGACCGGGCGCCGCGGTCATAAAGGCCAGCTCGCCGCCACGGCTGCCGATGCCGCGATCCGAGACGACGAGGCCGACGACATTGGTATAGAAATCGACCATCTTTGACACGTCGCGGGCATAGACGCCGCAATGCGAAAGCTGCGGGTGAACGGACGACGCCATATTGACCTCCCGATGTTGAATTTCCCCCAAATGATGGGGCACGCGGATCAATCGGGCAAATCGAAAAACCGGCACCAGCCATTGGGGCTGATCGCCCCCGCGACGACAACGCAGGCGGCGGGCGGGCGGAATAGCGCGCAGGCAGCGCAACTGAAGCCGTTCTTCGGGCGGTTCTGATACTGCGCTTCTGCCGCCGACATCTTCCGCTGCGCCGCGGCCGGCGCGATCGCCGCCCCGAAAGCCGCTGCCGACACCGCGGCGCGCAGCAAGCTGCGCCTCAGCAGGTCCCCGCCCCCGCCCGTCAGCCGCCGTTCGATAATGGCGGGTTCGCGAGATAGCCTTCGGCCAGCCGCCGCCCGGTCTCTCGCATCAATTGCTTGTCCCTCGCCTGGTCCCCCGCGGGCGGAAGGCGTACGACCGTGTTGTTGCAATAGGTCGGGATCACCGAGCCTGCATCGCGACACAGACCGGCTGGGTCGTCGCCGGCTTTGACGGCCCGGATGCCGCGCCGGAGCTGGCGGCGGAACATGCTGACCCCGCGGTCGGTGGCGCCGAGATGCTCCAGGCCGTGGATAGCTATCGGGCGCTGCGAGACTTGGGCCTCGTAATCGCCGGGGTGCAGCTGGCCCTCCTCGTAGGAATCGGCGGCGAGTTGGCCGGGCAGCATGATGTTGCGATCGGCCCACCATTCCGGTGTCATCGTGCTTCGGTCTCGCAGACATGGCGGAATTCGATCAACATCGTGTTGGTATCGTCGAGCGGAACGGCCCACCGGCTCATCATCGGCCCGCTGAATGAGTGCTCGACGCGGCCGTCCTCCCAGATCGGCGCAACCTGCTGCAGATTGGGCAGCACGACTTCAACCATCCGCGTCCAGACGTTGTCGCCGACCCGGCGGGTTGCGACATAGACCATGCCGATCGGGGTCTCGACGAAATCCAACTCCGGCAATACGCCGAACTCTTCCGTAAACATCGGCGCCGCTAATGATCGTGTGGAAAAACGCAGTATGGACCGGATCCATCGTATTTTCCATGGATCTGCAGCCAATTCGCACGGAAAGAAGTATTTGCGGCCCGGGATCATCCGCTAGCCCGGCCGGATAAAGCTGTCATAGACTGGGAAAGCCGGCTTGCTTCTCGGGCGGGCCCATATAGGCAAAGACGATGCCGTTGGCCTCGTGGATCGGATAAGCCCCGTGAAACAGCCGGTCTTTCAGGGTGCTGTCCGCCGGCTCGCCGGGCGTCTCCAGGATCCTCGCCGTCGACGCCGAACAGCCAGCCATGGTAGCAGCAGCGGATTCCCCGGTTCGCCGATCAACCCGAATTCCAGCGACGTCCCGCGATGCGGACAATGCAATTCCAGCAGGCCCGCGGCGCCGCTTTGGTCACGGAACGCAACCAGATCCTCGCCGAGGATCTTGACCCGATATGGCAGGTCGCTCAGTTCGTCGGAAAAGCAGACCGGCTGCCAAAAGCGGCGCAGATATTCGCCGCCCGGCGTGCCAGGGCCGACACGGGTGAGTTCCGCATCTTCCTCCGGAACACATGATCTTGAGCCGGAGCGGTAGACCCTTCAGTTCGTCCGAGAAACAGACCGGCTGCCAAAAGCGGCGCAGATATTCGCCGCCCAGCGTGCCAGGACCGACACGGGTGAGTTCCGCGTCTTCTTCCGGAACATCGCGGTGGAAGTAGCCGCCATACCGCGTCTTCAAAAACGGGGCTCTGGTCGCCATGAAAAGCCTCCTCTGACCGATCGGCTCGAGCGGCCGGTTTGAGCGCCGGCCGCCGCATGGACGGCTCCGCGCGGACCTCCGCCGACCTTCGACTTTGGCCTTATCGTAGCAAAAACCCTCCACAACCTCACGCTTAAAGCAGCGTATCAACGCCACCGGAGACCAGCGAGACCGGGCAGCCGCGGTCCCCACTGATTACAATCTGTAATTGAGCAACGAGTCTCGGTGTTGTTGTACCAGCAGCAAATCAGCAGCAAGAACTCGCCTCTAAGTTTGCCACCACTCCGGCGAACGAGCGACATGAGCGGCTTCAACCTCCTGCAGGCGCGCCGTTCGAAATCGCCGGTCTCGATCGCCCGGACGAAAGTAGCGACCACCTGGGCGATCCCGACCGGGATGCTGTCGGATCGCCGCTGAAAACTAGCTCGGAGGCTTTGCGGGTCAGCGCGTCCGCCTCGCCATCGAGCAGCATCTCGGCGGCAATGTTCGTCATATTGCGGCTACCAAGCCGGCTCCCAGCGGGGTTCCCCGACCGCCCCTTGGCAAACGGCCGCCCGCGCACCAACCCCGTCGGCTTTTGCAAAAACACATTGCCTGTCGCTATTTCCTTGCGTTTTCCGGTGCCGCTATTCCACGCAGCGCTTCTCGTTCCGAGAATGCCATGCGAATAGGACAATTTTGCGGCAACGTCCTGCGCCGGGGTCGACCAATGCATGAGCACGACAGTCGAGCCCTAACAGGGATTGAACCCAGACAGCCCCCGAATCAAGGGAGCGGATGGTCCTCACCGTTTTTTCATCGAATACTTAGATTGGACCTACTAGACTTGTTAATAGTCAGCCGCGTAACTTCACGAAGATTTTAAAAGATTTACCACTGGAGATTGTACAACCACAATCTTACTCGGCTCGTATTACGAAGACACAAGATGTAAAAACGCACCCACTGTTATGAGGTCTCCACGCTCTTAAGGCGGTCTTTGGCGCGCTGCGCTTGGAAGAGTATCCGACAACACTTTTCATCGACAGGATCGCGCGTGGCTGCAATATTCCTCGGTCACCCCTCTGCACCCGGCCCCCTAACCCTCGCAACGGGCGGTCCCGCAACAACGGTGCTTCTTTGGATCTCATGTTGGAGCGGGCCGGCAAGCGGTGCCCAAACGGCTATAGCGAAATCGACCGGACCGATGATCGTCGTAACGGCGATCTTGTGCTGCGACTGACGGTTCGGTGCCTTTAGGCACATAGAGAGCCCGCTGGTATTCTGCATCGGAGTGCACAGATCGACTAACCCGAGTGAGAGGCGACCGACTGCTCGTTCAGTACGGTCCTTCCGGTCGTGTCGGCGCTCGTCGGGGCGATCGCAGGGGTGGCATCGGGTTTCTCACCGCGCGGTTTACGACAAGCCGAAATGCGCGAGCGGCGGCTGCTGGAAAATTGCGCGCCGCCTTCGTCCCCGAATTGGTCGCCATGAGGTTCGACCGGACCCAGGGGAAATTCGACGCAGATCGACCCTTGAGAGAAGCGTTCCCGCTACATGCTCAGGCTGTCGAGGAATACCGATTTTTCGTCAAACCGAAGCGTCAGGAGGCGTACGAGCAGGCGTGGCGGGCGTATTACGAGGTCGGCGGTAGCGTCCGGTTCTTCGAATACATGATGGGGGACGACCCGCTCGGTTGCTTCGAGAACCGAGTGAAGGCGATCCTCCAGTTTACCGCAATATGCAGCCCCTCTATCAAGGTCCTACAATTGCTCGCGCACCCTCGTGTGATTGACTAGGATGAATCCATCCGGCCTACGCAAGTTCACGAACTCCATGTCGATCCGGTGACGTGTGCACTCGGCAACAACGGTCTGAACGGAATCCAGCTTGCCTGAAGAGATGACGATGTCCTCTGCGCACTCGACGACCGCCCGGTTGACACGCTCCACCCCGTGCAGTGGGGCCAAGCCCCACTGCACCTCGCCGAGCGGCGCGCGGGTGAAATCGGGTTCATCGCGAGGCCCCTTCGGGTCCATGAACCCATAGAGGCAAAGGCGCGGCGACAACGTCAAATACCTCGGCAGGCCGGGCTGTCCGCCGCGCCAGGGACCAGGGTCATTGAAGGCGACCGGATTATCGCTGGTGAGGAACCCCGTCCCGGTGTTGTTCCTGATCACCGTCCAATGGGCGTTGTAGAGTCCCCACGCAAACTTCATGAGTGCTCTCGCCGCCATCGCCCGAATGGCGTCGGGCTTCGTCTCGACCCGAAAGTGGCCGGCGTCGAACGCCGCGAGCATCTCCTTGAGCTTCGGGTCCGGTTTCCCGGCCTTCGTGCGCAGAGCATCTTCAGCCCTGACCCTATGCATGAGATTGTAGTCGTGCATCTTGATGCCGATGCGGGTCCATGCCGGTGTGCAGACCAACAGGTTGGCCCAATAACCGGCGATGGCCATCTTCACCGCCGCATCGCAAATCCCGTTTTCGAGGTCGGTAACCGCGGCGTTCCACCGGGGCTCGAAGATCGCCCGGAACGTGCCGAGCATCTTCTCGTCCTTAACGAAGTCGCGGATGAGATCGCCATCCCATTCGTGGCAGATGCTATTCGGGCTCCGCCGCCGGTACTTCCCATCGGCCTTCCAGTAGACGTGCAACATCCCCTCGGCATCAGCGAAATGCCGGAGATAGGTCTGGGCGACATAGTGGTCCTTCGACATATTAGGCGGCTATCTGGATATTCCTGCCGCGATATGGTGCCACTGCGTTCGTCGCAACAGCATTGGCACCGACCGGAAACGCCTCGGCCGGATCAACCCTGGAGTCGGGTAGGCAAGAGGGGTAGCCAGCGCCTTGCCCGGTGAGAGGAAAATCCCACAAACCTGGACTCCGGAATTACCTTAGCCAGACTTGATCCGTAAGCGTCAGCTGAGGACCACAACACCGGTCAGGCGGCGAGGCTGGCGGTTTGGTTGTTCCAGTTCCATGGGAGCAGTTCGCCGAGCCGGTTGATCGGGTGACCCTTGGCCGTGCGATCGATCACATCGGCGAGCCAAGTCTGCGGATCGAGGCCATTGAGTTTGGCGCTTTCCAGCACGGTGTAGAGGATTGCGGCGCGCTCGCCGCCGGCATCGGATCCGAGGAACAAGAAATTTTTACGGGTAATGGCAATGCCGCGCAGGGCACGCTCGGCGACGTTATTGTCAATCGCGAGCCGGCCATCGCCGGCATAGCGGGCCAGCGCCTCCCAGCGGCTCAGCGCGTACTGGATCGCTTTAGCGAGCGCGTTCTTCGATGACAGCCGGCGGCGCTGCGCTGTCAGCCAGTCGCGCAAGGCATCGAGGATCGCCACGGCACGGTTCTGGCGCGCCGCCAGGCGGATATCGGCCGGCTGGCCGGTGACCGGGGCTTCGATCCGATAGAGCTCGCCGATCCGTTTCAGTGCCTCTTCGGCGATCGGCGACTTGGTCGATGCGAACACGTCGTAAAACTTGCGCCGCGCATGGGCCCAACACGCTGCGTGGATCAGCGGCGGCCCTCGGCCGACCTGGTCTTTGGCGGATGGCGGTCGCGTCAGGGCGGCGTAGCCGCTGAAGGCGTCGGCCTGGATCGCGCCGCGAAAGAGGGCCAGATGATCGCGCGGTCGCTCGCCGCGGCGGTCGGGGCTGAAACGATAATATGCTGCCGGTGCCCGCCCACCCTGCCAGGGTCGCTCGTCAACTACATAGGTCCACAGCCGTCCGGTCCTGGTCTTGCCGTTGCCGGGGGCCAGCACCGCGATCGGCGTGTCGTCGGTGTGGATGATCGGCGCTGCCATGACATGCGCGCCGATCAGCGCGGCCAACGGCGTCACCCACCAAGCAGCGTGCCCGACCCAGTCGGCCAGGGTGGCGCGCTCGATCGCGATGCCTTCGCGCGCCAGGATCGCCGATTGACGGTAGAGCGGCAGCCCGTCGAGGTATTTGCTGACCACGACATTGGCGACCAGGCCCGGTCCGGGCCGACCCTTCTCGATCGGCAGATCGGGCATTGGCGCCTGCAGGATGCGCTCGCAGCAGCGACAGCTGAGTTTGGGCCGAATATGGCGGATCACTTTGAGGCGGGCCGGGATCTTCTCCAAGACCTCGGTCACGTCCTCGCCGAGTTTGCTAAACCGGGTGCCGCCGCAGCCCGGGCACACCGACCCCGGATCGTGCACGATCTCCTCGCGCGGCAAATGATCGGGCAGCGGCCGTCGCACCGGCTGGCGACGTTCGCGGCGCGGCTGATCGGGGACGCGCTGTGCCGCCGGCGCTGTGCGCGCCGCTTCGCTCTCTTCCAAATCTTCGAGCATCAGCTCGAGTTGCGCGATCTGAGTATCGAGTTTTTCCGACGAGCGCCCGAACTGCATGCGCCGCAGCTGGGCAAGCTGAGCCTTGTACTGTTCGATCCGCAGCCGGGCGCCGGTCAGCTCGGCCCGCGCTTCCGCCAATTCCGCCTCGCGTTCGGCCAGCAGGAGGCGCAGCTCGGCGATCTCTTGAACGGGGTCAGCAGCGTCCGGCATCAACCATCAGTTTACTCCCGCTTGCATTGAGCAGTATCGACATCGTACCCGCCTGAGTCACTATGTCGCGCTGTTCAACTAGCCACTTCCGGGGTCCAGCTGCGGCGTGGCGCACGCCAATCGATGCCCTCCAGCAGCATCGACAATTGTGCTGCCGTCAGCACCACCGATCCGTCCTTCGCCTGCGGCCACAAAAACCGGCCGCGCTCCAGCCGCTTAGCAAACAGGCACAAACCTTGCCCGTCCCACCACAGCACCTTGATCAGATCGCCGCGGCGACCACGGAACACGAACAAGGCACCACCATGCGGGTCGAGGCGCAAGGTGGTCTGAACCCGCGCCGCCAGCCCGTCAAAGCCTTTCCTCATGTCGGTGACGCCGCACGCCAGATAGACGCGGACATTGCCCGGAATGCCGATCACGACAGCGCCGACAAGACCCGGCGCAATGCCACCTCGTCGACCGCGCCGGTCAGGCGCAGCTTCACCCCCGAGGCCAGCTCCACCTCGATGATCCCGTCCGCCGGCCGATCGGTTTCGGGCAGTATCGGCACCGGATCAACCGACGCAGCGGCCCGTGGAAGCTCCTCGACCGGCGGGGCCAATCTCACCGGCGCAAACCCGGTCAGCTCGCCGGTACGGAACTGCCGGCGCCAGGTGTAAAGCTGGCCGCTGCTGATCGCGTGCAGTCGGCAAACCAGCGAGGGCGAGGATCCTGGCGCCACGCTCTGCGCCAATATCCGAAGCTTCTCTTCGAGGCTCCAGCGTCGCCGGCGCTCCGGACGTAAGCGCTCGGTGAAGGGCGCCTGCCGTTGATCGTCGCTTGGGGCGATGATCGGGGGATGGCAGAGACCGTAACGGAAGTGTCCACCAACGGCGTAGTGGACACTAAGCGAAGCTCCAATGGCTCCAAGCGTCGCCAATGGACCCGGGCATTGAAACGCCGGATCGTGGCCGAGACGCTGGAGCCTGGCGCGTCGGTTTCGATCGTGGCGCGGCGTCATGATGTAAACGCGAACCAGGTTTTTAAATGGCGGCGCGAGATGGCGCCGAAGCCGCGGGCCGCGGCGAAGCAAAGCGTCACCATGCTGCCGGTGGAGATCGTGCCGGAAGCGAACGAGCCGCGCCCGCGAGCCCGGCGCAGCGGCATGATCGAGATCACGTTCGGGTGCGGCACGCGCGTGTGTCTTCGCGGCGCGGTGTCGCCTGAGATGCTGCGGCAGGTGATCGAGCTATTGCAATGATCGGTCTGCCGGCAGGCACGCGCGTGTGGCTGGCGGTCGGTCGCACCGACATGCGAAAGGGCTTTGACGGGCTTGCCGCCGCGGTCCAGGAGCGAATGGCGCAGGATCCGTTCTGCGGCCATCTGTTTGTGTTTCGCGGTCGGCGCGGCGATCTGATCAAGGTGCTGTGGTGGGACGGGCAGGGTCTGTGCCTGTTCGCCAAGCGACTGGAGAAGGGCCGGTTTGTGTGGCCCTCGCCGGCCGACGGTAAGGTCGTGATCACGTCGGCGCAGCTCGGGATGCTGCTGGAAGGCATCGATTGGCGAATGCCGCGGCGAACCTGGCGGCCGGAGCTGGCCGGCTGAGCTGCGGCGGATTGACTCACCTGCTGGTTGAGACGAAGTCGAAGCCCAGACCCGTGCGATAATCGGGCCCGTGCCGAGCCCGGAAGAACTGCCTGACGACATCGCCGCGCTGAAGCGGATCATCGCCGAAATGGCGCGCGATGCGGTGTCGGCGCGGGCCGAGATCGCCAGGCTGAAGTTCCAATTGGCGCGCTACCGCCGCGCCGAGTTCGGCCGGTCCTCGGAGAAGCTGGCGCGCGAGACCGAACAGCTCGAGACTGGCGATCGAGGCCCTGGAAACCGACCAAGCCGAGCGGCTGGCGAGTGCCGCGCCCGAGGCGGCCGCCATCGTCGAAAGCGTGGCCGAGGCGCAGAAGCCCGCCCGCCGGCCGTTGCCCGAGCACCTGCCGCGCGAGGAGGTGATGCATCGCGCCGGCCCAGCCTGCCCGAGCTGCGGCGGTGCGCTGCGGCGGATTGGCGAGGACGCGACCGAGACCCTGGATTACGTCCCCGGCCGCTTCAAGGTGATCCGGCACGTCCGCGAGAAGCTCTCCTGCCGGACTTGCGACACGGTGGTGGCGGCGCCGGCGCCGGATCACGCGATCGCCCGCGGTCGCGCCGGCGCGGGGTTGCTGGCGCACATCCTGGTCTCGAAGTACGACGACCATCTGCCGCTCTATCGCCAGGCCGAGATCTTCGCCCGCGAGGGCGTCGGCCTGGAAACCTCGACCCTGTCCGGCTGGGTCGGCGCGACGGCGGCGGCGCTGAAGCCGCTGGTCGACGCGCTCGCCGCCGAGATCATGGCTTCGGAGACCCTGCACGTTGACGATACGCCGGTGCCGGTTCTGGCGCCGGGCACCGGTAAGACCAAGACCGGGCGGCTGTGGGTCTATGTCCGCGACGAGCGGCCATTTGCCGGGGCGCGACCGCCGGCGGCGCTGTTCCGCTACTCGGCCGACCGCAAGGGCGAGCACCCGCGGACCCATTTGAAGGCGTTCGCCGGCGTCATCCACGCCGACGGCTATGCCGGCTTTAACGAGCTGTTCGCTGGCAACCGGATCACCGAGGCCGCCTGCTGGGCGCACGTCAGGCGCAAGTTCTTCGACGTCCATGCCGCCACCGGCTCGCCGATCGCCAAGCAGGCGCTCGACCGCATCGGCGACCTCTACAAGATCGACAAGACGATCGCCGGTTTGCCGCCCGATGTTCGGCGAGGGGAACGTCAGCAGCGGTCCAAGCCGATCGCCGAGGCGCTGGCCGCCTGGGCGGAGACGACACTGCGCCGGCTGTCCCGCAAATCCGAACTCGCCAAGGCCTTCCGCTACATGCGCTCGCGCTGGAAGGCGCTGCTGCGATGCTTCGACGACGGCCGCCTCGCCCTCGACAACAACCCCGCCGAGCGGGCGCTGCGCTGTGTCGCGATCGGCCGCAAGAACTATCTGTTCGCCGGTTCCGACGCCGGCGGCCACCGCGCCGCGGCGATCTACTCCCTGATCGAGACCGCCAAGCTCAACCGCCGCAACCCGCAGCACTACCTCGCCGACGTGCTGGCCCGCATCGCCGATCACCCGGCCCGGAAAATCGCCGATCTCCTCCCCTGGAACTGGACGCCCGCCGACCTTCAGCGCGCCGCCGCCTGACCCGGCGCCCTCACCGAGTGCTTACCTCCGGACCGGTGAGAACCTCGCCGCGGACCTCGCGAGCCCTCGTATGAGTACTCCCAAGGTCCTCCTTATCGACCAGCTCCGCGTCATCCATTGCACCGCTGCCCGCAAAAGAGCGGCAGCATCCAGCTCAACACGCCGAGTGCAAGACGACCCTCAGCTGACGCTTACCTTGATCCGGGGCATCCACGTCTTGGAAACCATGGGGCGCGCGCCCAATGAGGGCGTGGATGGCCGGGTCAAGCCCGGCCACAGTGGCTTGAAGATGCATCATTTCCTGTCCACAACCAAATTTGCAGAACTGGACAGCTGTAAATCAAATCCGGGCATACGTATGCGTCGGCGGCAGCTCTGGTTCCCCGCTTCCGCGGGGACGACGGTAAAGCTGGCGATCCCCGATTCTCAGCTTGGGTTGCGGACGTAGCCGTAGCGCAGGTTGCTGCGGCCAGGGCCGTTTTTGAGGTAGTCGGCCTTTAGTTCGGCGAAATGGTCGGGCTGGCCGAGGAAAGCGTGCTGCTCGAAATTGTAGAGGCGCGCCGAGTTCCCACTGAAGATTCCGGTCTTGATCGGGCCGTTGGCCGGGCCCAATGGCTGGAAGCCGTATTTCTTTTGCATGTCCTCGGGGATTTCGAGGCGGCGTAGCCCTTCGATCTGCCATTGCGGCGCACCGGTCCATACCGCATCGGTGCCCCAGACGACGTGGTCGGGGCCGAGCCCCTTGAGCAGCATGCCCATCAAGGCCGCGGCGAGGCGCGGCTCGGCGACCGCGGTCCAGGCGAAGATCTGCCCAAGGTCGCCATAGACGTTGGTGACGCCGTATTTCTGCGGGATCTCGGCGAGATCGCTGGTCCACGAGCTGCGGCCGGTCTGGTCGAACTCGGCCATGCCGTCGGCCGGCGTGCCGCCGACCCAGCGATAGGCCGAATGGTAGACCAGGAAATTCAATTGCGGCCAGTCCTTGGCCGCCTTGCCGATATCGCTGACATCGGCATAGGGCCGCAGCCGCGGGAACTGCTTTTCGACACCGGGAGCGAACAGCCCCTTGTGGATGCAGACGTTCTTGATGCCGATTTCGATATCTTCTCGTAGAACGGATACATCAGCTTTTCGTCGTCGGCATGCCACGGATAATGGGCGAGTTCTTTGTGGGTGTTGTCGCCGACAGTGTAGCCCTTCCACGAATCAGGCTTGTAGACTTCGATCGCCTGATCGACCTGGTCGAGCCAGCCGGGCTGCCCGGGGGTGAAGGTGAAATGCGCCATCATCCGCCGCGAGCCGGCTTGTTTGTTGACCTTCGCGCGGGTCTCGAACACCTGCGCCTGCGGGATGAACCAGTCCTGCGGCACGTCCGAGGGCGAGTTCGACAGCAGCGCCACCTTGGTGTCGCTGTCCATGTAGACCTCTTTGATATAATTGGCGTATTTGAGGTCGTCGAGGGTCTGATCGCCGGTCAGCTCCTTGTTCCAGCCGAGCTTGCCAAAGGCGTTGCGCATTTTGACAAAATCGGTAAGTCGGGTGTCGTCGCGCAGGAAATGGGTATGGCCGTCAATGATGAACTGGCCAGATAAGGCCTGGGCGCGGTCGGCCGCCATGTCGGGGGTTGCCGCCTCGGCGAGGCTGGCGTCGAAGATGTGGCCGAATACCTGGTTCATCGCCACGAACGAAGCCGCCATCCCCGATGCGGTCTGGAAAAAGCGGCGCCGCGAGACGCCCTGCCGGCGGGCGAGCCGGTCGCTGATTTCCTTGAGCCGGGCTTCGACCTCGCGCTATTTTTCGGTCTGCGGCACCGGCAGGTATTCGTCGCTCGACACGATCTGAGTTGGCACGGGCGACGGAAACGATGACGTCTCGGCCGGCAGCAATTCGCTCAGTTGTTCGTCAGTAAGGAATTTCATGTGATCCTCCCAGGAACCTAAGACCCATGTTTATCCGCCGCCCCGTCAGGGGTGGTCCGGGCATCGCGCCATGCCTCTAGCGTGGTCGATCCGGCACTTCAAGGTTCAACAGCCGCGCCGCGTTGCCGCCAAAGATTGCCTTGCGCTCGTCGTCGTCGAGACCGGGGCAGCCCTCGATCATGCCGACCGGGTCGATTTCGCCCATATCGGCCGGATAATCGGTGCCCATCAAGATATGGTCGGCGCCATATTCCTCGACCAGATATTCGAGCTGGTGGTGGGTGTAGACCAGCGCGTCGAAATAGCATCGCTTCAGATAGGTGGTCGGCATCCGTGCGATCTGTTCGCAGGCATCGGGGCGCGCCGAGGCGGCATGGTCGATGCGGCCCGAATAGGCCGGCAGATAACCTCCACCGTGAGAGGCGACCAGCTTCAAATTCGGGTAATCGCGCAACACGCCGCCAAAAATCAAGTGATGCAATGCGACCGTCGTGTCGAGCGGGTTGCCGATCACATTGGCGAAGTAATGGCCGGCGAAACGCCCGGCCTCGGTGAAACCGTCCGAGTGCATGAACACCAAGAAGCCCAGCTCTTCGCAGCGCGCGAAAATCTTGCGAAAGCGTTCGGCCGATAGATCCTCGCCGGCGATGTGGGTCATGATCTCGATGCCGCGAAAGCCCAGCGATTTGTGCAGGCGATCGAGTTCGGCGACGGCCAGTTCGGGCGCCTGGAACGGCACTGTGCCGAGCCCGACGAAGCGATCGGGAAACCGGCCGCATATCTCGGCGATGAAATCGTTGATCGCGCGTGACGTAGCGAGGCCGAGATCGGGGTCGGCGCCATAGTAGGTCTGACGCGGCGCCGGCGAGATCGCCTGAATGTCGATCCCCATCCGGTCCATGTCTTCGATGCGTTTTTCGGGCGACACGCTCTGCTCGGCGGTGCGTTCGCCGTTCGCCCGGTTGACGCCGCGACTGCGCTCGCTAGCCTGGGTTTCGAGAAACCAGCGGGAGACATCCTGATTGCCGGCAACCATCTGCGTCGCCCGTTCATTTCGGACATGGCAATGGATATCGATCGTGAACCATTTACCGCGGGCATGGGCCGGTCCCGGAAAGCGTCCGGGGATCGGCGCCCCCTCCGGCAGGCATTTGAACAGCATTTCAGCCTTCTCCCCAAATCAGCCCTGTCCGGCCGGGATTTCGATGTTCAACAGACGGGCGCCGTTGAGGCCGAGGATCGCGCGGCGTTCGGGATCGTCGAGGCCCCTCGCACTCTCGACAAAGCCGATCGGGTCGACCTCGCCCATATCGGCGGGATAATCGGTGCCCATCAGCACATGGTCGGCGCCATACTGACCCACGAGGTATTCGAGCTGGTGGTGGGTGTAGACGATCGTGTCGAAATAGAGCCGCTTAAGATAGGTCGTCGGCATCCGGTGAATCTGCTCACAGGCATCGGGGCGGGCCGAGGCGGCGTGGTCGATGCGACCCGAATAGGTTGGCAGATAGCCGCCGCCGTGCGACAGGACGAGCTTCAGATTGGGGTGGTCGTCGAGCACGCCGCCAAAGATCAGGTGATGCACCGCGACCGTCGTGTCGAGCGGGTTGCCGATGACGTTGACCAGGTAATGGTCGCCAAACCGCCGCGCCTCGGGAAACCCGGTCGGGTGCATGAACACCAGCAGGCCCAGCTCCTCGATGCGTGCGAAGATCTTGCGGAACCGCTCGGCCGACAGATCCTCGCCGCCGACATTGGTCGCGATCTCGATGCCGCGGAAGCCCAAGGATTTGTGCAGCCGGTCGAGCTCGGCGACGGCGAGATCCGGCGCCTGGAACGGCACCGTGCCGAGCGGCACGAACCGATCCGGGTGGCGTCCCGCGATGTCGGCGAGGTTGTCGTTGACAACGCGGGCCGTAGCGATGCCGAGATCGGGGTCGGCGCCGTAATAGGTCTGGTTCGGCGACGGCGAGATCGCCTGGATGTCGATCCCCATCCGGTCCATGTCGGCGAGCCGGTTTTCGACTGAGGTGAACTGGATACGGTTGCGCTCGGCCTGCTGGCGGTTGACCTCGCGGGTGCGCTCGTTGGCGTAGACCTCACGCGGGTGGCGGGTGGCGGCGGCGCTGCCGGCGACCATCTCGGCCGCTTTAGGGGTCAGCACATGGCAGTGAATGTCGACTGTGAACCACTTACCGCGCGCATGGGCGGGCCCGGGAAACCGCCCGGGGATCGGCGCACCGGGCGGCAGGCATTTAAACAGCATCTCAGGCTTCCTCCTCGATTGTGGCGCTATTAGGCGTTGCCGAGGGGGTTATATCAATGCCGTCGTCGCCTCTCTCTGCCGCCGGCCAGCCACACTTCCTGGATCATCGAGAACAAGAACGCGGTGGTGAGGCCGAACAAAATTATCCCATTCAGCGCTTCGAGCGCGCCCATCAGCCGCCAGTGGCCCTGTAGATCGAGATCGCTACCGCCATACGTCGTCATCGCGCCAAACGAAAACAGAACCGACGATCGGGCATCGGGGAGCGCGCCGAGCAGCCAATATGCTGCCGCCCAAACCAATCCCTCCACCGCATGCAGAACCGTCATCAGCAACACTGCAATGCCCATGACCGCACCGAACAGCAACGTGAAGTCTCGCCGGTCGACAATGCGTCCCACCGCGCGCACTACTCGCTCGTGCAGAAAGCCGAGCCCGAAGACATGGATGACTACGGTCAGCACGATCAGCGGCAGGCTCCAGGCCCAATCGGCGCGCCAGCTGGCGGCGTTGGCGGCGGCATTCAGCGAGTTCATCCGCCACCGTCCGATCTTGAAAGCTCCGGATCCTGCTATTGCACCGTTTCGTCGGGGAGGACGCCCCAGACCTCGCTACGCTGCACCCAACCGCTGTAGCCGCCGGCTTCGATTCGGCACCAGGGGCCCTGGCATTCGACCAGCCGGGCGATGACGCCAGGCTCGGCGCGAGCGGCTACCTGCGAAGCGGGGTCGGGCCGACGGTAGAGCAGCCGCGTCGTGCCCGCCACGATGACGGCACGCTTGCCGGTGACCATGCGGTCCAAGACCCAGCCGTTGGCGCCCTGCCAATCCTGGATCTTCCGCCAGTTCTGGAACTCCTCGATAATTTCGACCGGCATGTCCTTGCGTTTGTAGACCCATTCGATCGGATAATTTTCGCCCGGGCCGACGCGCAAATTGACCTCATCGGAGCGCAGGCTGGCGAATCGCGGCAGCTTATCGCCCGCTGCAGTCTGCGCCTTCGACGTGAGCGGCAGCACCGCCAGCAGGGCGGCAGCTATGCGCCGGCAACAACCGCGCGCGCGCAATGTGAGCCTTGGACCCCCTGGACATCCCCTACTTCTCGTCAATGCCGCGCCGGCTCGTCTCCCCGCCTAGTTCGCCGGGCGCGCGTATCTCTTGGCTTGCTGCCCGCAGGATGGAACCTTTCACCCGCCGCTTCAACCCACATTGCTAATTCTCGTAGACGGAGGCGCGATGGTGTAATTATGTGTTAACGGACCCCTCCTTTGGCGAAGGGGTCGAGCGCGTGCAGGGATCGGAAGATGAAGAATTTCTTGACCGTAGTCGGAGACGGCAATGCGGCGCCGGTTCTCGAAGTTGCGATGCTGGCGGCGCGCCGTTTCGACAGCCACATCGTCGGTCTTCACAGCCTGACCACCGAGTATGCCGTGGTGTTTGGCGGCGAGATGGGTTTTTCGATCTCGTCCGAGGTCGACCGCACCCTCGAGCGCGAAGGTCACGAGCGGCGCGATCAGGCGCGGCGACTGTTTCGCGAGTTCATGAGCGCCCGCGGCGTGCCGATCGGCCCGGTGCCGCCAGGGCACAATGGCCCGAGCGCATCCTGGCGTGAGGAGGATGGCCGGCAAAACGCGGTTGTCGGGTTGATCGGGCGGGTGTTCGACCTGATTGTGGTCGAGCAACCGGAGAAGCTGGCATCGATCGCCGAAGCCACGCTCGAGGATGCGCTGTTCGAGAGCGGGCGACCGGTGCTGATGGTGCCGCAGCGCGCTCCGTCGAAATTGGGCGAAGTCATCGCCATCGCCTGGAACGGCAGCACCGAGACCGCGCTGACCGTCGCCCTCGGTATGCCGTTTCTCAAACAGGCGCGTCATGTTTGCATTGTCGCCGTTGGCTCGCAGCACATGCCCGAACCGGGGCCGGAGGGCGACGAACTCGCCCGCACGCTCGAACGGCACGGGCTCGATGTCAGCCTGCGTACCGCCGTTGGCCGGCAAAAGCCGCAAGGCGAATCGTTCCTGAGGGAAGCGCTAGCCGCCGGGGCCGATCTGTTACTCAAGGGCGCCTACACGCAGAGCCGCATCCGCCAGATGATTTTCGGAGGCGCGACGCGCCACATCATCATGGAGGCGAATTTGCCGGTGCTGATGGCGCGCTGACCCCGGCATTTGCCTACCTCCCGAATAGGACACAGCTCCACCGGGCTTGCCGCGCTCTCATCGACATGGACATGCAGGCGATTCACCGGTACAGTTCCACTTCGGCGACGTCGTAGCGCTTGAGCGGAGCATCGGCAATTACGATCTCCCGGATGTCTTATTTAGGTCATCCCGCCAGTCCCGCGTAGCGGAACGGCGAGGGCGCTAGCGCCCGAACGCTTCTCCATGTCGGTGGAAACGATAATGCCGAAAACGCAACTTGGTACAGAGTATTATGATCAGCTTTACTTGACCGGCGATCGAACCTACGAGCGGCCGCTTACCAGCCCCTATTACCGCTTGTACCGCAAGGTGATCGAGCTGATCCGGAGGGAGCGGCTCAGCTCGGTGCTCGAGGTCGGCTGCGGCAGTGGGGTTCTCGCAGAAATGCTGATCGCGGATGGTGTTTGCTATGACGGGTTCGACTTCAGCCCGATCGCCGTAGGGAAAGCGCAGAGGCGCAATCCCGAGGGACGATTTTTTGTCGCCGATGCCGCAGACCCTATGCCCTATCAGCTATCCTACGACGGCCTCGTCTGCTGCGAAGTGTTGGAGCATATCGACGGCGATTTGACGGCCATCGAACATTGGAAATCGGGGACCATCTGTGTTTGTTCCGTCCCGAACTTCGATTACGAAAGCCATGTCCGGTTTTTTCGGTCGGAGGAGGAGATCGGGCGCCGTTACGGTGGGTTGCTCGATATCTGGAGATTCGAAAGGGTAACCACTTCGGCAAGTGCCAATCTCACCTGGAGCGAATATTTCAGGCGGATAAGGTGGGCACGAAACCAGCCGACCCGCCTGCTGGGGATTTTCGGGATCAACAGCTTTGCCTGGTATGGCGGTTGGTTCGTTTTTGTCGGACGACGGCGCTGACGTCGCCTTTGCTCTCTACCCCTGCCACGAGGAGCAACTGCAAAACGATACAACTGGGTGTCGCCCTTTATCGTCTGACGAGCGTGGTCAATTCGTTCAAGATCGGACGCAGGAATAGGAAGGCATAGCTGACATAGACGAGTACGCCGATCGCGACGAGAAAGGCGAGATTGCTCCACCCGCCGGTGGTTGCCGGTAGCACCGCGGCAATCGCGCGCACCACAGCACACATGATCAGAGACCCGGTAAGTGGTGAAAGCAGCGGCGTAATTAGATCGAGGATCGAGGATTCCGTGACCAGCGCAGCGCGGCGCAGCAAACTCAAGAGGTGGAGCGGATAAGCAACGAGCCAGGCGGCGCAGACCCCGATCAGACCCCAATGGCAGCCGACAACGAAGGCAACCACGAAAAGTATTGTTGCGAAGAGCGTGTTTTTGAAACTGGCGACGTACTCGCCGATTCCGGCCAGGAACGACGGGATGATCAGGCCGACCGGGCGCAAGGTCATTGCGATCGCCAGGATGGCTACCGGCGTCGCCGCCTGCGTCCATTTCGGGCCGAGCGCGACTGCGACAATTTGTGATGATGTCGCGGCGACGCCAAGCAACACGGGAAAGCACAGAAAGGCGAGAATCCGCATTGCCTTGACCAGATAACGCACGGCCTCGCCGCGATCATCCTGCACCCTCGCAAAGGCCGGAAAGACGACCGGGCTGACCACGACCGCGAGCTTTTCCACTGGAAGTGCGGCAAAATATCGGCTTATCGAGTACACGCCCAGAATATCCTTGCCCAACAGCTTGCCGATTATAAAAACGTCAGCGTTCGAATAAATCGACCACAGCAGGGTTTCGAGCGTGCGGATGCCTCCAAAATGCAGGACTTGCGGGATGTCCCGCAGCGAGAACCGAGGACGGCGGAAGTAGGGCGCCGCGATGCCGAACCCGACGACGCGCAGCCCGGTAGTGACCAACATCCCCAACAGCAGCGACCAGACCCCAGCCCCCGCCCAGGCGAGGAACAGCACGAACGACCCGCCGAAGGTATTCGAAACGAGCTCGACACGCGAAACGGTCTTCAAGTCAAGCTTCTTTTCGAGGGTGGCGCGGGGGATCGACTGCAGCGCGTTGGCTATAAAACTGAGACTGGCGAATTGCACGAGGACGACGAGTCGCGGCTCGTCGTAGAGCCACGCCATTGGATAAGCGAGGGCGCACAACAACACAAAGAAGGCGCCGTTGACGAGCAGGACAAGCCCGAAGACACTGCGCAAACCGTCGTCGCCGATGTGCCGGTTTTGCACGATGGCAGCGGCGAGGCCGGCAGAGCTCAAGGGCTGCAAAAAACCGACGATGGCCATGGTCACCGCCATCAGGCCGTAATCCTGCGGACGCAAAAACCGGACGGTCGCTAAGGTCATCGCCCAGTTGGCGATCTGCCCGACGAACCGCGTTGCAGTGGCCCAGCCGACCGCACTGAGGACGCTTTGTTTTAACGATCCGGCGTCTTCCATGTCGCTCGCGCGCCGCAGCGTATATATCTTATCGGGACCCAGGAACCCCGCAGCAGCGCCCGCCTGGTGGCACTCGGCGCCTCTCGAAGGCGAATTCCACCCTCGCCGTGGCATGCGCGGGTTTTGGCACGCCTGTTGCGCCCTCGCCGTCCCAGCATCCGCTGCGTCGTGTCCCAATCAGGATTTTCCATTTAGACCACGCCACGTTAATAAAATCTACCGTGGGCAGGAGGATCGCCAAACAAGGGCGTTGCGAGAGCCCTGAGGCGGCTCTATTCGGGGACAACGATCGCGGTGAGGAACTGCTCAAGTTTGAAAAATTGCTCGGCGCGGCTCAGTCCCTCCCGCGCTCTGGGATCGATTGGCGGTATTCCTGTCGGGCGCTGCGCGATCCATGTCCGAAGCTGTCGTGCGATGGTCGGTGGGTCATCGGCCACGAACCCGGCCCCTCGCTTTCGGATGATTTCGGCCGGCTCACCGTGCTCGTAGCCGAGCAACAGAATCGGCCGTCTCGCACCGAGATATTCGAAAAGCTTTGCTGGGACGTGCCCCTCATCTTGCTTGGGGTTCCACTGGAGCAATAACAGGATATCCGCTGACGTTTGCAACGCCAGGCAGGCTTTGTACGAGACCGGATCATGGACGAAGACACGATCGACGACACCGTGTGCCATCGCGAACCCCTGCACCTGCTCCCGCGGTGGCCCATAGAAATGGACCACTACCCGATCCCGTTCCGCGCCGAGCAGGTTGATCGCGCTGAACAACGCGCTTGGATCACGATCACCCGAGTAGAGCGTCCCGGTGTAAACGATTGAGACGACATCACCGGGCGGCGGCCCCGAGGGCTGCGCCGGGAAATCCTCCGCCACATACCCATTGAAAATGCAGCTGATCGGCTGCCGATAACGGCGTCTCAATGCTTCCGCCCACCCCAATGTGACCGTAACGAGGCCGGCGGCGCTGCTCAGCGCCCGCCGCTCGAGAAGTCGATCGACCCAGAGGCGCCAGAGCGGCTCGCTGTAATAGGAGTTGTCGACCCACAAATCACGCAGCTCCGCAACCCAGGGCACCCCGCAAGCCCGGGCAATGCGGTGTCCCGCGATCAGCGCGGAATTAGGCGGTGCACTCGCAAAGACAACATCCGGCCGCCAGTCGCGCGCAATGCTGCACCCGGCTAACGTCGCGGCCCCAATCCAACCGGCACGCGCATCGGGTACACGGAGCAGCGCGTAATAATGCCTTGTCAAGGCGGCGGTTAAGCCGGTCGTCGGCCGCGTTGAGAGCTCGTCAGGATGCGGCGCTGCTGGCAAAGTGCCGCGCCACCAGCGCCGCAGCGGCTTGACTAAGCCGTCAAAGATACCGTCGATCTCCCATCCGGCTTCGTAGACGACGCGGTCGGCCGGGATTTCCAGGGCGAGCGATTGGTCCCCCTCCCTGGGCGCCGCAACGACCCGCACGTCGTGCCCGCCCTCATGCAGGTATTTCGCGAACTTGCCGACGCGGACTGCGCCAATCACGTTGACCGGTGGAAACGCATGGGAAATGATCAAGACCTTGAGCGGCCTTTGCGCGCGCGTGACGCGCGGCGTCCGGGCGTTGCTGGCATCCTCACGATCAAACTCTTCTGCCCGCGCCGCCACAGAGTATCTACCTGCCACGCAATCGCCCGAGCATCAGTTGTTCGATCCGCCAGGAAGTACACACTATCTGAAAACCCAGCGCGTCGGTGATGGTTAATATGCCACAATTGCAAGCGCGCGTGCTCAGCAAAAAATGTCGCAACAGTCGGACGCCGACCCCGAGCGGCTTGTCGGGCTCGGCCTGGGCAATTTCAGAGACCGCGTGCACCTGCCGCAAAAACCCTCCCCCTTTATCCAAAGCACGGGCTAACCGTCATAGGCAATCACGATCGCGTTGCCGATCGTCTCAAAGAACCGCAATCTGCGCCTCCATCCTTTGAAATCCTCCGGGGGCGGCTGCTACCGAGCGCCATTGTCTGGTTTATCGGGCATCTATGGCAAGAGGCTCCGCCCGCATGCAGGTGGCGAATGGCCCTGCGGAACCCGCGCATAACGCCGAACGGCGCAGACCGGAACCGGCGACATAAGCCCGCCGTCAGGCGACAAATCCGCCGCTGCCGTCGCGCAGCTCACCCTGGAAAGAGCCGCTATGGATCCGCCGCAGAAACGACTCGAACATCGAGAGCATCCACAGCGCAGCACTGTAGTCGCGCGCGCCGGACTCGTGCTGGTCGAGCAACCGGCCAATCGTCCTCATATCGAAAAGCCCCGAATGCCGCAGCACCGGCCCATTCAGCGCTTCGCGGACGCGCCGCCGCAGCGGACCGCGAAACCATGCGGCGAGCGGCACGACAAAGCCCTGCTTGGAGCGGTAGAGGAGTTCCTTGCGCAGATAAGGTTCAAGGGCCGATTTGAAGACATGCTTGCCCTGGCTCCCCCGGAGCTTCAGCTGCGAAGGCAGCCCCGCGGCCCATTCAACCAAAGTATGGTCTAGCAATGGAACGCGCACTTCAAGCGAAGACGCCATGCTCGCCCGATCCACTTTGGTTAAGATATCGCCGGGCAGGTAAGTCTTGAAATCCGCATACTGAACCCGAGACAGCGGATCCTGACTGCCGGATCGGGCCATGTGCTCCTTCAGCACTTCGACAGCGTTGTAGCCCTGCAGCTCGTCGGTGAGCGCGGGACTGAACAGTCGGCGGCGCAGCTCATCCGAGCAAACCGAGACCGAGGCGAAATACGCCGCATCGGTGTCGCGCGCCAACTCTTCCAGCGTCGCTTTAGCGCGCAGTGGGCGTGGCGCCCAGTCAAGCTTCGGATAGACCGCGCCGAGGGCGCCGAACAGGGGGCCGCGCAAGCCCTGCGGGACGACCCTGCGCACCCGCTCCTCGACGCAGTGCCAGCGATAGCGCCGGTAACCGGCAAAGACCTCATCCCCGCCATCTCCCGACAGAGCCACGGTCACGTTCTCGCGCGCCACGGCGCAGACCCGCAAGGTCGGCAAGGCCGAGCTGTCGCCAAACGGCTCGTCATAGATTGTCGCCAATCGATCGAGCAGATCGAAGGAGTTGGGATCGACGGTCCTGACGTGATGATCTGTGGCGTAACGCCGGGCAACCGCTGCAGCCTGGGCGGATTCGTCGAACCCCTTCGTCCCGAACGAGATCGAGAACGTGCTGACCGGCTTAGCCTGTAGCCCCGCCATCATCGCCACAACGGCGCTCGAATCGACGCCTCCCGAAAGAAACGCGCCTAGCGGGACGTCGGCGATCATCCGCATGCGGACCGACTGGTGCAGACGAGAAATCAGCTCTTCCTCGGCCTCCTCCTTGCGAGTTGCGCTGCCATCGACAAATCGCAGCTGCCAATAGGCGTGCGGTTGCGGCGGGTCTTCGCCGCGTCGAACGAGCAGACAATGCGCCGGCGCGAGCTTATGCACACCGCTATAGATCGAGCGTGGATCGGGTATATAGCCGAGGGCAAAGAACTCCTCGACCGCTTGCGGATCGAGCCGGCGATCGAGTTGCGGGCAGCACAGCAGCGATTTCAGTTCCGAAGCGAAGAGCAACCTGCCGTCCGAGAGAAAACTGTAATAGAGCGGCTTTTCGCCGAGCCGGTCGCGCGCCAGGAACAACGTCTGACGCCGCTCGTCCGACAGGGCGAAGGCGAACATCCCATTGAAGCGATCGAGGCACGCCTCGCCCCACTCCTCCCAAGCGTGAACGATGACCTCCGTGTCGCAGCGAGTGCGAAAGACATGTCCCAGCGCCGACAGTTCGGTCACCAGCTCCGGGAAATTGTAGATCTCGCCGTTGAAGACGACGCAGACCGTATGGTCTTCGTTGAAGAGCGGCTGGTCACCGCCCGCAAGATCAATGATGGCCAGCCGGCGATGCCCCAGCCCGATCCCCGGCGCAAAATAAAACCCGTCGCCGTCGGGGCCACGATGCGCGAGAATATTGGTCATGCAACGGAGCAGGCGCCGGTCGGCGTCGCCACCTCCGCGGGAATCGAAAATCCCAGCTATGCCGCACATGCCCAGCCCCAGCCAGATGTCCCAGATCTCTCGTAACAACTCACGGCAACCAAGCCATCTTTCATCTTCCTTTGTCCGAGTTGAAGCTACTACGATTCTGCGGGAGGTTTCATTTCAATTGGGTACGCGTTTCAGCGCACGAAACGCCTGCCTTGCGGCTTCCTTTACTCCGAAGCGAGAAAGCACGCTAATTGCGAATGGGCTGACCACTTGTCGCCAAGCCCGTTCAACACAAGCAGTTACGTATGTGTACGGTGACCTACGAAAGTAATAGCTGCGAAATCTCCGGTAATCTTTTCTCGTAAAGACTCGCGCGTTCCCCCCAAGTTTTGCAACAGGGGACGTAAAGTGAGGGTGTAAGCGCGCTCCTTTGAGCTCTGTCCTCATAAAATTGGCGATCAAAAGATCGTCAAAATATCCGCTTTCGATCACTTGGAGCAACGATCCCCTGGGGACAGCGAATCTCAAGCCACGTTTCCAGCGAAATGGCCATCCCATTGGGGCCTTCCTGACACAGAAATCTTCTTGTCACGCCACCAACCGAAAATTCGACGAACTGCATACCGCTTCTAATTAATTCAAACTTTGCAACGAATTTCCCGACAAGCGCCCACTCCTCCTCGCTTAACTGTTCACCCCAATCGTCGTCACCTGTCTCATCAGTGATCGCCGATATATTGGAGGTTTGCGACGGGTGGTTCCGGATGATTCCGCCGGTCTCAAGATCGACTGTAACGAACGGTTCGATTAAATTAACGTTCGGCCGGCACCAATGCAATTTCATATCATGATAATCCATGCGATAGTTATTCGCCCAGGCTGAGTCCCTTCTTATGTAAATATGTTGGGAAGAGGAGCAACAAAAATTACTTATTCCAAGCTTAGCGGCGCGAATTGCTACCTCGTGGATTTTCCCTGGTTTTAGTTCGCTCGGCAGCAAGCTGACACGATTATCCTCACTATCGACAAAATTAAGCATGTCTGCGTCGATAGAGCACAACGCGAGAATGTAAGTCTTGTTATTGGGATGATCTCTAACCAATCGACGTAAAAACGAACCCTCACCGCTCAATGGAGAATCGTTTTGATTTATCAAAAGTGAATCTCCTGCCTCGATCACTAAAATTGCGTCTTGATTAAAGTTATCGATTGACATAATACGGAGCTCATTTCCGAGTACGATCCAAGTTTTATACGGCATAACGGTGACATCGAATCCCTCATTGCGAAGATACGTATGAATGTCTTTGCTATAATAATTAGGTATGAAAATATGTTGACTTCTGCGTAAGAGGCGCAAAGAATCCTGATGCAGGTGATCTGGATGGCCATGTGAGATCCATATAAATTCAGAGTTTATCACATTCTGTTTCTGTGTTTCTGATAGTGGATGATCTAGGGCCCAACTTCCGAAATAACACGTGCCAATTAGCCAAGGATCAGTCGCAAGGATCGGCTGGGAGCCCCTAAACAGCTGAATTGTTGCATTTCCCAGAGTTTCGAAGCTAAATCCCGTCATATCACCGGCTCGCGTAGCGAATGGGCTTTCGGTTGGCCGTCTTGATCTGCAGCGACTGGTCCCTTCCGGCCAGATGGACGATCGCAAGACGGCGGTGACCGAGCCCGGTCCCGGGCCGATGATTGAAGCCGTCGCCGTCGGGGCCCCGGGGGCGAGCAGACCGGTCATCCGGCGCAACAGACGCCGGTCGGATTCGCTGAACCCGTGGCAGTCGAATATACCGGCTATCCCGCACCTAGACCGCCCGACCTTCAAAAAACGACCTTAACACGCATACCAAAGCAGCGCAGTGCATATTCCAGCGACAAAATTCGCGCGAATTGCGCCTCGTCACTGATCCGGTCGAGCCGAAACAACCGAATCAAGACCTCGACCCCGCCGGGCAGCACCGCATCCCGATACGATTTGGCCAGATAGCCAGGCCAATCTCCGGGCGGGGGTCGGACATGTTTCAATCGATAGGTGTAGCGTCGCAACCAAGGTGGCCGAAGATAGGTCGCATAATCGGCGACCTGCCGCGACAGCGGCGGCGGTCCCGCGAAATCGTGCCCGTAAATCGAAGGATATTGCGCAAGCCGGCGATCGGCGCGGCGGATCAGTTCGGCCTCGTAGGCGCCGTGATTTTTCCACGATAGGCGCAGCGCGCTCGCATGCTCGGTGATCGTGCGTTCGAGGTAGGGCATCGCGGTAAATCCGTATCGGCCGGCGATGCTGTCGCCCTTGCCGTCCCAGGCACGGCAGCGAAAGCTGTGATAAAGCCATTCGACGGTTGGTCGCGCCAGCCGCCGCTCGTCGCTACCCAACAGATCAATCACCTTCCTCTCGAGGCCCGCGTAATAATTTGTACTATCAAAGACCGGGGTACAAGTGACCGGGTCGAACTGGCTATAAAAACTCCATAAAAGTTGACGAACAGTATATTTGCCATCAAGAAGATAAAAGAAGTTACGAAAGATTTCGCCACCGCCACCGTTGAAGGCGATCGTGTTGTCGCGCACGCGGCGCGCCGACTCGGCGATCTCGGCACCATTGTGAAAGATACCGCCCCAGTCGTACCCGTCCACGGCAAGAAAGTTGCGATGTGCGGTTGCGGCGAACTGAGCCGGCGGGATGATAGGCTGGTCGTTCTTGTCGATGACCGCGAGGGCAAATCCCTCCTGTTGGGCAATTTCACTGGCAAGCCGGACATCACGTTCCGGGGCGCTTCCATAGACGAAGACACGCGGATGGGCGCCGTGACGGCGCAAACAGGCCAGAATCAGGCGTGAATCGTAACCACCGGAAAGGGCACAACCAACACGATCGCCAAAGCTGCGCTCTATGGCCGTGAAGTAGCGGTCGAGCAGCGCCATACTGCGATCGAGCGAGGTTTCGCGCGATTCCGGGGTAAAATCTCGCGTCACCCGCAGTGCCGGGCGGACGACATCAAGCCCGTGGGGGCCGATGCGGATCGTAGCGCCGATCGGGGCTAGGGCGACCTCGCTGAACAAGGTTTCATTGCCGGAGACAACACCATTGAATACGTATTCGCATGCGCTCTGCTGCGACAAGGTCAGGACATCGAGGACCGAGCAGATCGCATAAAACGACGAGGAGACGATGCCGGCCGCGAGATTGTAAAAGAGATGGTAGCCCCCGAACCGGTCGAGCCTGATTTCGGTGCGGCCATTGCGATTGAGAATGGCGGCGTAATGACCCATAGTCGGATCGTCAGCAGCCGGCGGCGTCGTAGCGCCGTCCTGTAACCGGACAGCCGCTGCCGCACCGATCCCGGTGTTACTCACGCAGGTGCCGCAGACAAAGACGAAATCGCCGTTGGGATAGCGCTTTAGCGGTATCGATCCATTCCCAAAGGTAGGAAATCCGGCAAAGACATAGTCTCGATCCTCGATGATTTCGGGAGGAGCAAAGTCAAGTTCGGCGAAAGCGCGATGCAGCACGGCCAGCTCAGCCGACCGATCGCGGTGCAGCCCCTTGCACACAAGAAAAAAACCGCTCATCAAGACTGTTCCGTCGCCGGCTCGTCACCGGTTCTGCGCAGCGAGCGCAACCGCACTGTCAGCCCAACAGCAAGTCATCGACAACCGGTCTGATCTCTGAGCCGGCGCCGAAGTCTCTGATCCAGCGAAACCTGGACCTCTCCTTCAGCCAGACCGAACCGTTTTCAGACTCGCCATCCGGTTGGTCGTGGTTTCGTGAGACGATGAGGCATCCGCCCACGCGCAAATATCCATGCAGATGCTGGACCGCCAGGCGAATTTGGGGCAAGCTAAAATAGCCGAGGTTCAATACGTTGCTTGCACGGATGGCGACAATACGGTCTTTTAGGCACTCTCGGCAGATCAGGCAATCGAGTTCCATGATGGAAACGCCAGGCTCGTCATGCGCGGTCGGATGCACCAGCGAGATTTGGGCATCGCGGCGCATTGCCTCACGAAACCGTCCTAATCTCAGATAGAGTTGGGCCATCGGGTTGGAGTTCGGATGGACTTCGCGCCGTTGCTCGGAAAGGCGGCAGGCAATTCGGCCGAGGCGAGCCATGATCGGCTCACCGTCGGCCGCGCGGTATTCGACGACTAAGCCGCGGCGGTAGCGCATAAGCCATATATTTCGATCCGCCAATATGGCCTGCACTCGATCGCCAAACGCTTTGCGCAGTGCCCGAACCGCATCCACCGTGGTGATGCCGTCAGAGGCCCCAATGTCGAGAAAAATGAGCCCCGAGCGCAGCTCAGGAGCAATGTAGGTACAGAGCATTTGTTCGGTCTGCTGAAGCCTGCCCCGATTCTGTGCGTTTCCACGCCCCGCCCATTCTCAGATCGTGCAGGATCAGGCTGAAACGATCGGATTCCGCAGTCGGCAAACCGGTCGCCGCCTCGGAGTGCCGGGCGATCTCCAGGAGGCTGTCGGGATCGCCCAAGCAGCGCGATCGTAGCACCGGAAAGTGTCGGAATGCTTTGGATACGATAAATTGGATCACGATAGCGACGACCCCGTCAGCTCCGTGTCATCGGCCGCCCGGGCTCGCGCGCCGCTTGGTGCGGAGCGGCGGCGGCTGCTCGACGCCTGAGCTCCCAGCCTGGCTCATCCACCGTCATTCAAGCCAAAAATGAGCGAATATGCGGTAAACATGCGAGCCTGCGAGAACGCGGCGACGACCCGCTCGCGGTTTCGACGGCCGAGCTCGATGCGCTTGGCCGGATCGCGCAGCAGCCGAGACAACGCCGCTGCAAACGCTGCCTCGTCGTCACGCGCCGCGACAAAATGGCGGTTGTCTTCGCAGAGGATGTTTTTTACGTCGCCGACATCAACCGCGGCGACGGCGCGGCTGGCGGCCATCGCCTCGAGCAAAGCGTTCGGCATCTGCTCGGTATCCGAGGATAGTGCGAAGATATCGAAGGTGCCGAGCACTGCCTCGGGTGCGACCCGACCGGTGAAAATCACCCGTTCGGCAATCCCAAATTCATCGGCCAGCCGCGTCAGCGTCTGCCGCTCCGCCCCGTCGCCCGCAATCACCAAGCGGGCTGGAAGCGACGGGTCGAGGCTGGCGAATACTCGCAGCAGCCGGCCAATATTCTTTTCGCGCCGTAACGGCGCCACGGTGCCGACCACCAACTCGCCGGGCCGGCGGATGAAGCCCCCTATGCCATCGCGCGCCGGATCGGCAAATCGCCCGGCATCGACGCCATTCGGAATATAGGCAACTCGCTCTGCCGGTAATTTCCACGCCTTATGCGCAAACTCCTCGAGCACGCGCGAAGGCACCACGACCTTGACGCAGCGCGCCAACGCCCAGCGGCGGAACATTACCCGGTGCGGGAGCTGGCTGTCGGCCTCCTCCTTGCCAAAGCCGGCCTCGAAATGCATGTGGCGGGCGACCGGTCGCAAGCGGTTGGCCATCGCCCACTCGATAGCACCCCAGTTATACGTGATCAGCAGATCGGGACGCAGCCGCCGCAGCGCAGCAGCGCTCTCGACGAGGGTGCGCACGAGCCCACGGCGGTCTCGCCCAGCCGCCATCAGCCGCACATCCAGATCGCCGGCAAAACTTTGTGCAGCTTCGAGATTGTTATCGAGGGAGATCACTGTGTGGCGTAGCCGTGCGCCAAAATGGTTGATCACCCGCGCCATCCGAAGCGGTACCCCGCCAACCCCGAAGCTCGGAAAAACGTGCACGAAGTGCGGGCGCTCGCGAGATTCGGAGATGCTCTGGGCGGGAGTAGCCATCGTGCGAAGCGCTGCAGGCGTAGAGCCCGCCATCGACTGCGAACTCTCCAGTCAAGCCCGCCGGCGCGGATGTGCTACCAGAATCTTTACCTCCTGGTAACATGATAGTGCAAGTTCGGCAGGCGACGCCCTCATTCCTCGCATATTAAACCTCACTGTGTTACGCTACATGAGCAGATATTAGGTCTGAACAGATGCAAGTCCAGCGCCCTTCGCCTTCCCCTTGCTGCTCGGGGCAGCCGGGCATAAACCGGTTGCCGCCGCAGCAAACGTAAACGCTAGCCGCCATCACTCAAGGCATGCTCGATCCCAAAACATGGAGGGTGATCGACTGGCCGGCAGACCAGCCGCCGATGGTCGTCGTGGTCGTCGACACCGAGGCCGAATTCGACTGGGAGCGTGAACAGCCTCGACGCGCCGTGGGTGTGACCTCGGTCAGGCACCAGGCGCAGACCCAGCCGATCTTCGACCGATACGGCGTGCGGCCGACCTTCGTGCTTGACTACCCGGTGAGCAGCACGCCCGAGGGATATGAATTCATCCGCGACCTACACCGCTCGGGAGCCTGTGAAATCGGCGCTCACCTGCAACCCTGGGACACGCCGCCTTTGGTCGAACAGGCGACAGACGAGAACTCTTATCCGGGCAACCTGCCATACGAGCTCGAGCGCGAGAAACTAACGCAGCTGACCCAGATCATCGGCGAAAACATCGGAGTACGGCCGCGCATCTATAAGGCGGGTCGCTATGGCGTCGGTCCCGCCACGGCCCAGCTTCTGGCCGAGTTCGGGTACGAGATCGATGTCAGCGTCGTACCGGGCACGGATCTGAGCCGCAAATTTGGGCCTGATTTCTCGCATTGCGGCGCCCGCCCCTATTGGTTCGGCGCCGGTCCGGCGTTGCTCGAGATCCCGCTCTCGATCGGCTACACCGGCTTATTGGCGCAGTCCGGAAGGACGGCCTACGTGCTCACGATGAACGAGCGGTTAAAGGCCTTGCACGTACCCGGCATCCTTGCCCGTCTCGGTCTCGTCGAGCGCATCACTCTGACCCCCGAAGGCATCTCGTTCGCCGAACAGCGCCGACTGACGCGCGCGCTCTTGAGCCATGGTCATCGCGTCTTCAGCTTCACTTACCACAGCCCATCGCTAGCCCCGGGGAACACCCCCTATGTGCGCAGCGAGGCAGATCTACGCGCCTTCTTGCGGCGCATCGAGGAGTACCTCGATTTTTTCATGGGCGAGCTCGGCGGCCGAGCAGCGACCCCGTTTGAGATCAAGGCCCTCGCCGAACAATTGACCCCGTGAACGCTATTGCCCCAGCCCCAGCGGATGGCTTCTCGCGCTCGTCTCCCGCGGGTGACGGCGGCATCTGAGTCGGGGGTCAGCCGATCGGACGGTCGCGAGCGAGTTCGTAGAGCGCGATTGCAGCGGCGTTGGAGACGTTGAGCGTCGGCTGTGCGGGCAAGGTCGGCAGCCGCGCCAGATAATCGCAATGCTCGCGGACCAGCCGACGCATGCCGCCGCCTTCGCCGCCCAGCACGATCGCGATGCGCTGGCCGAGATCGAGCGCCGCCAAGGTCGCCGGCGCGGTTTCGTCGAGACCGCAGATCCAGAACCCGCCTTGCTTTAGCCGATCGAGGGCGCGGGCGAGGTTGACCACTTTGACCAGCGGCACGTGCTCGATCGCACCCGAGGCGGATTTGGCCAAGGCGCCCGTCACCGGCACCCTGCCATGCTCGGCAAGCACGACGGCGAGCGCGCCGAAGGCGGCGGCCGAGCGTAGCACCGCGCCGACGTTGTGCGGGTCGCTGACCTGGTCGAGCGCTACGATTACCGCCCGACCTGCTGTCACCGCTGCCTGCCGCAGCAGCTCATCGAGGTCGCGCCCGACGAGCGGCTCGACTTCGAGCGCAAGCCCCTGATGGACGGCGCCCTCGGGCAGCAGTGCGGCGATCGTGGCGCGGTCAAGCACTCGCACCGGCGCGCCGTCGCCGCGCCAGACCGCCCGCGCGCCGGCGGCGAGCGCCTGCGCCTCGCTTTCGTGTCCGGCGAGAGCAGCCAGACGGCGCCAGCTTCGTTCCGGATTGGCGAGCGCCGCGGCGACGGCGTGGCGCCCGTAGATCCAGCGTTCGACGGTCCCCGGCTTGCGCGGCCGACCGCGCGGCGGCTCGGCGCGGCGCGGTCGGCCGCATAACGGGCTGCTTCGGACCGCGGCCGGATCGACGACCGCGGGATTGCGGCGGCGGGAGGCACCCCGATCCGGGCGGGAAGGCCGAATCCAACTCATGATTTTCACTCCGACCGCCTCGCGATCTATGGCCCGCAGCCTCTAACATGAGCGCGGGCCGTGTCGACAGGGCGTCGATCGACGGAGCCGGATTGACAAGATCAGGGCGAAGCCCTATGAGCCGCCGTTTCCGCTGCGCCAGGCGGCACGCGATCCTGGAGGGGTGGCCGAGTGGTTAAAGGCGGCAGACTGTAAATCTGTTGACGTACGTCTACGTAGGTTCGAATCCTACCCCCTCCACCAACGCGCCAGGCCTGCGCCCGCAAGCGAGGTAGCCGAGGCGGATCGGGCGAAGAAGCGGACAGCGGCAGGGATCGAATTGGCAGGTGCGGCGGAGCGCGGGTGTAGCTCAATGGTAGAGCACCAGCCTTCCAAGCTGGCTACGTGGGTTCGATTCCCATCACCCGCTCCAGCCCGCGCGTAGGTATCGTGGCTCCATTTCTGACGGAAAGCCGGAAGCGATGTCGAAGGCGAAATTTCAGCGGACCAAGCCGCACTGCAACATTGGGACGATTGGTCACATCGACCATGGCAAGACGACGTTGACGGCGGCGATCACCAAGGTGTTGGCGGAGACTGGCGGGGCGACGTTTGTGCCGTTTGACCAGATCGACAAGGCGCCGGAGGAGCGGGCGCGGGGGATCACGATCGCCACCGCGCATGTCGAATACGAGACCGCCAACCGGCACTATGCGCATGTCGACTGCCCGGGTCATGCCGATTACATCAAGAACATGATCACCGGGGCGGCGCAGATGGACGGGGCGATCCTGGTGGTGTCGTCGGCGGACGGGCCGATGCCGCAGACCCGCGAGCACATCTTGTTGGCGCGCCAGGTCGGGGTGCCGGCGCTGGTGGTGTACATGAACAAGGTCGATATGGTCGACGACCCGGAACTGTTGGATCTGGTCGAGCTGGAGATGCGCGAGCTGTTGTCGTCCTACGGGTTTCCCGGGGATGATCTGCCGGTGGTGCGCGGCTCGGCGCTGTTTGCGCTGGAAGGCAAGAACCCGGAGCAGGGCCACGCCTCGATCCTCGAACTGATGCAGGCGGTGGATTCGTTCATTCCGCAGCCGGAGCGGGCCAAGGACCGGCCGTTTCTGATGCCGATCGAGGATGTGTTCACGATCTCCGGGCGCGGCACGGTGGTCACCGGACGGGTCGAGCGCGGCATCGTCAAGGTCGGCGACGAAGTCGAGATCGTCGGGTTGCGGCCGACCGCCAAGACGGTGGTCACCGGGGTCGAGATGTTTCGCAAACTCTTGGATCAGGGTGAGGCCGGCGACAATATCGGCGCCTTGTTGCGCGGCACCAAGCGCGAGGAGGTCGAGCGCGGCCAGGTGCTGGCCGCCCCGGGCTCGATCACCCCGCACACCCGCTTTCAGTGCGAAGCTTATATCCTGACCAAGGAGGAAGGCGGCCGCCACACCCCGTTTTTTGGCAATTACCGGCCGCAATTCTACTTCCGCACCACCGATGTGACCGGCACCGTGCACCTGCCCGAGGGCACCGAGATGGTCATGCCCGGCGACAACATCTCGATGGAGATCGAATTGATCGCGCCGATCGCCATGGATGAAGGCCTGCGCTTCGCCATCCGCGAAGGCGGCCGAACCGTCGGCGCCGGCGTCGTCGCCAAAATCATCAAGTAACCCCGGATCGGGTCGCACTGGATTAGGAGTGTAGCTCAACTGGTAGAGCACCGGTCTCCAAAACCGGGGGTTGGGGGTTCGAGCCCCTCCACTCCTGCCAGCCGGCGGCCGCATCGCTGGAACGCGGCCGGGCGCGATGCCATATGGGTAGTGGCACCCCTGTCGTTCTAGTGCGGTTAGGTATGGCGAAAACGAGCCCAGTCAAGTTCATCGAAGAGGTCCGCCAGGAAGTCTCCCGCGTTACCTGGCCGACCCGCAAGGAGACGGTCGTCACCACGGCAATGGTATTCGTAATGGTGTTTATTGCAGCTGGCTTTTTCTTCGTCGTCGATCAGATCTTTTCGGCCGGGGTGCGGCTTGTCTTCGGCCTTGGACATTAAGCGCCAGGACGCCGGGCAATGACGAGCCGCTGGTATGTAATCCACGTCTATTCCGGCTTCGAGAAGAAAGTCGCGTCCTCGATCCGCGAGCAGGCCGAGCAGAAGGGGCTGTCGGACAGGTTCGACGAGATCCTGGTGCCGACCGAGGAGGTCGTCGAAGTCAAGCGCGGCGCCAAAGTCAGCTCCGAGCGCAAGTTTTTTCCGGGCTATGTGCTAATCAAGATGGATTTGAGCGACGAGACTTGGCATCTGGTCAAGAACACCGCCAAGGTTACGGGATTTCTTGGCGGGCGCGGGCGGCCGTCGCCGATCAGCGACAACGAGGCGGCGCGCATCATATACCAGGTCCAGGAGGGGATCGAACGGCCGAAACCGTCGATTACCTTCGAGATTGGCGAGCAGGTCCGGGTCAGCGACGGTCCCTTCACCTCATTCAACGGCCTCGTCGAGGAGGTCGACGAAGAACGGGCGCGGCTCAAGGTCGCGGTATCGATCTTTGGCCGTGCAACCCCGGTCGAGCTGGAATATTCGCAGGTCGAAAAGGTCTGAGGGCCGCCCCGCCCCGCGGCTGCCGGTTTCACGAGAGCAAAACAAATGGCTAAGAAAGTCGTCGGCATCATCAAATTGCAAGTTCCCGCCGGCAAGGCAAACCCGTCGCCGCCGATTGGCCCAGCGCTCGGTCAACGCGGGCTGAACATCATGGAGTTCTGCAAGGCGTTCAACGCCGCCACCCAAAACCTCGAACCCGGCGTGCCGATCCCGGTCGTGATCACCGCTTTTGCCGACCGCTCTTTCACGTTCGTGACCAAGAGCCCGCCCAACACCTATTTCCTCAAGAAGGCGGCGGGGATCGAGAAGGGTTCGCAGACCACCGGCAAGGGCAACACGGTGGGGCAGGTGACGATGGCGCAGATCCGCGAGATCGCAGAAAAGAAGATGCCGGACCTCAATGCAAACGATATCGAGGGCGCCTGCCGGATGCTGATCGGATCGGCGCGTTCAATGGGCCTCGACGTGGTGGAGTGAAGAAAAATGGCGAAAATGGGCAAGCGACTCAAAAAGGCGTATGACGGGATCGATCCGACCGAGGCGCATCGCCTCGGCGAAGCGGTGCATCTGATCAAATCGCGCGCCTCGGCCAAATTCGACGAGACCGTCGAGATCGCGATGAACCTCAACCTCGATCCGCGCAAACAGGACCAGAACCTGCGTGGTACGGTGATGCTGCCGCACGGCACCGGCAAGACGGTACGGGTCGCAGTTTTTGCGCGCGGCGACCGCGCCAAGGAAGCCGAGGCCGCCGGGGCCGACGTCGTCGGGGCCGAAGATCTGGCCGAGAAGGTTCAGGCCGGGAACATCGATTTCGACCGGGCGATCGCCACCCCCGACTTGATGGCGCTGGTCGGTCGGCTCGGCAAGATCCTCGGCCCGCGCGGTCTGATGCCGAACCCCCGCCTCGGCACGGTCACGCAGAATGTCGGCGAGGCGGTGCGCGCGGCCAAGGGCGGGCAGGTCGAGTTCCGGGCCGAAAAGGCCGGGCTGGTACATGCCGGAGTCGGCAAAGCGAGCTTTACCGACGACGCGCTTGCGGATAATGTCCGCGCCTTTGTCGGCGCGATCACCCGAAACAAGCCGAGCGGCGTCAGAGGCACCTACATCAAGAAGGTCAGTTTGAGCTCGACGATGGGACCGGGCGTCAAAGTCGAATTGTCGGATTTGGCTGAGGAGGCCAGGGCTTAGCCGGGGTGGTATCTGCTATAGCCGCGGCGGCAGTAACGTAAGCGCTTTGAGCTCTCTTCGGAAGGGGGCCATAGATCGGGGTCAGAGAAGCGAGTGGACCGAGTACAAAAGCAAAAGCTGGTCGAGACCTTGCAGCAGGATCTAGCCGACACTGTCTGCGTCGTGGTGACGCACCAGTCCGGGCTTACCGTCGCCGAGGCGACCCAGTTGCGCCGTCAGATGCGTAGCGCCGGGGCACGCTTCCGGGTGACCAAGAACCGCCTAGCGCGGCGCGCGCTAGGCGGAACACCTTTTGCCTCGTTGTCACCGCTGTTCACCGGCCCGACCGCGATTGCCTTCTCACGCGATCCCGTCGCCGCGGCAAAGGTGGCGGTCGAGTATGCCAACCGCAACGACAAGCTGACGATCATCGGCGGTGGGCTCGCCGGCCAGGTCATCGATGCCGCCGGGGTGAAGGAATTGGCCCTGCTGCCCGGGCTGGACGAATTGCGCGGCAAGCTGATCGGCCTGTTGCTCGCGCCGGCGACACGGCTCGCCCGGGTGCTGCAGGCGCCCGCCGGGCAACTCGCCCGGGTCCTCGCCGCGCACGCCGAGAGCCAGGGCGAGACCGGATAGCGGGCCGCGGTTTATTTGTCATAGTCAGGGTTCATCTTTGAAATCGGGAGTGGAAGATGCCGGATTTGGCGAGGTTGGTCGACGATCTGTCGGCCTTGAGCGTGATCGAGGCGGCCCAGCTGTCGAAAATGCTGGAGGAGAAATGGGGTGTCTCCGCGGCGGCGCCGGTCGCCGTGGCAGCGGCCAGTGCGGCGCCGGCCGCCGAAGCGGCGGTCGAGCAGACCGAGTTTGATGTGATCCTCGCTGCGATCGGCGAGAAAAAGATCAACGTCATCAAGGAAGTCCGTGCTATCACCAGTCTTGGGCTGAAAGAAGCCAAGGATCTGGTCGAGGCGGCGCCGAAGCCGGTTAAGGAGGGCGTCAACAAGGAGGAAGCGGCGAAAATAAAAAAGCAGCTTGAAGATGCGGGTGCGACTGTCGAAATAAAGTAGGCCTGCTACGAGCTTATTCCCACCGGGGGCCGGCGTCCGATCATTCGTAGCCGCCGCGCCCGACACCGAAACCTGGAAACCGGGGCGCGATCGGTCGCGCACGCCGGGTTTCGGCGTCTGAGAGGAGAAAGCGTGAGTGCGGGCCGGCCAAACGGCCGCAGAAAGTAATAGGGTTGGTGGTCGGCTCGACCGATCGGCATAGCGATGCCGCGATGCCGTCGGCATGAGACCGATGACCGGCCGAGATACCGAGATCGGGTCAGGCAGCGGCGACCCACAGCGAGGAGCATCCATGGCTATATCCCTTACCGGCAAGAGGCGTATCCGCAAGAGCTTTGGACGCGTGCCCGAGGTGGCGCCGATGCCGAATTTGATCGAGGTCCAGAAGAGTTCGTACGACCACTTCCTGCAAATGGATGAAGCGCCAGAGGAGCGCGCTAATTCCGGCTTGCAAGAAGTGCTCAAATCAGTCTTCCCGATACGAGATTTCTCAGAGCGTGCCCAGCTGGAATTCGTCCGCTACGAGCTTGAAGCGCCGAAATACGATGTCGGCGAATGCCAGCAGCGCGGGATTACCTTTGCCGCTCCCCTTAAGGTTACCTTGCGCCTCGTGGTCTGGGACATAGACGAGGATACCGGCTCGCGCTCGATCCGCGACATCAAGGAGCAGGACGTCTATATGGGCGATATGCCGTTGATGACGAAGAATGGCACCTTCATTATCAACGGCACTGAGCGGGTCATCGTTTCGCAGATGCATCGCAGCCCGGGCGTGTTCTTCGATCACGATAAGGGCAAGACCCATTCTTCGGGGAAATATCTGTTCGCTGCCCGGGTGATCCCTTACCGTGGCTCTTGGCTCGACTTCGAATTCGACGCCAAAGACCACGTTTACGTTCGCATCGATCGCCGCCGCAAATTGCCGGCCACGACATTGCTGATGGCGCTCGACGATGCCGCAACCGAGAAGCTGCGTGCGGAGCGCAAGGGCGAGAGCAAGCCGCTGCAGCCCGGCGAGGCGGTGGGGATGCCGAAGGAGGAAATCCTCTCGTGGTTCTACCGGGCGATCCTCTTCGGCCATGGCCCACAGGGCTGGATGGCGCCGTTCGACCCCGATCATTTCAAAGGCAAGCTGATCAACGATTTGCGCGACGCCCGTACCGGCGAGGTAGTGCTACCGGCGGGTGAGCGGGTGACGCCGCGCGTCGCCCGCCGGCTGCGCGAGGCGGGCCTGACCGACATCCTTGTGCGCGACGAGGAACTGATCGGCCGCTATTTCGCTTCAGATCTGATCAACGAGGAGACCGGCGAGGTCTATTTCGAAGCCGGCGACGAGATCACCGCCGTCGCACTCGCCCAGCTGGTCGAAGCGGGAATCGGTGAATTGCCGGTGCTGGACATCGATCACGTGACGGTTGGCCCTTACATTCGAAACACCCTGGCGATCGACAAGAATGCGACGCGCGAGGACGCGTTGATCGACATCTATCGAGTCATGCGCCCGGGCGAGCCGCCGACCCTGGAGACTGCGGAAACGCTGTTCAACAGCCTGTTTTTTGATCCCGAACGCTATGATCTGTCCGCAGTCGGTCGGGTCAAGATGAATTCGCGGCTGGCGCTCGACACCGACGACACCGTGCGCACCCTGCGCAAGGCCGATATTCTGGCAATCCTCAAAGTACTGGTCGAGCTCAAGGACGGCCGCGGCGAGATCGACGATATCGATCATCTCGGCAACCGCCGGGTGCGCTCGGTCGGCGAGCTGATGGAGAACCAGTACCGCGTCGGCCTGCTGCGCATGGAGCGGGCGATCCGCGAACGCATGAGCTCGGTCGAGATCGACACCGTCATGCCGCACGATCTGATCAATGCGAAACCAGCGGCCGCGGCGGTGCGCGAGTTTTTCGGTTCCTCACAGCTTTCGCAATTCATGGATCAGACCAACCCGCTCAGCGAGATCACCCACAAGCGGCGGCTGTCCGCTTTGGGCCCCGGAGGTCTGACCCGGGAACGCGCCGGCTTTGAGGTGCGAGACGTGCATCCGACCCATTACGGGCGGATCTGCCCGATCGAAACGCCAGAAGGTCCCAATATCGGTTTGATCAATAGCTTGGCCACCTACGCCAGGGTCAATCAGTACGGCTTCATCGAGAGCCCCTATCGTCGGGTCGTTGACGGCCGGGTCACCGACGACGTCGTCTACCTGTCGGCGATGGACGAGGGCCGCTACGCGATCGCCCAGGCCAATGTCGAGATCGATGGCGAGGGCCGGATCACAGCCGACCTGACGAATTGCCGCAAAGGCGGCGATTTCGTCATGCAGCGGCCGCAAGACATCGACCTGATCGACGTGTCGCCGAAGCAGCTGGTTTCGGTGGCCGCGGCGTTGATCCCGTTTCTCGAAAATGACGACGCCAACCGCGCGCTGATGGGCTCGAACATGCAGCGCCAGGCGGTGCCGCTGATCCGCGCCGAGGCGCCGCTCGTCGGCACCGGTATGGAGGAGACGGTAGCCCGCGATTCCGGGGTCACGATCATCGCTCGCCGCTCCGGCGTGGTCGACCAGGTGGACGCAACCCGAGTGGTGATTCGGGCCACCGCCGAGACTTCGTCGGCCGCCTCGGGCGTCGATATCTACAATTTGTTGAAGTTCCAACGCTCGAATCAGAACACCTGCATCACCCAGCGGCCGCTGGTCAATGTCGGCGACCAGGTCGGCGCCGGCGACATCATCGCGGACGGCCCATCGACCCAGCTCGGCGAGCTGGCGCTGGGGCGCAACGTGTTGTGCGCCTTCATGCCGTGGAACGGCTACAATTTCGAGGATTCGATCCTGATTTCCGAGCGCATCGTCTCCGACGACGTTTTCACCTCGATCCATATCGAGGAGTTCGAGGTGATGGCACGCGACACCAAGCTCGGTCAGGAGGAGATCACCCGAGACATCCCGAATGTCGGGGAGGAGGCGCTGAAGAACCTCGACGAAGCCGGCATCATCTATATCGGCGCCGAGGTCAAACCGGGCGATATCCTGGTCGGCAAGGTCACCCCCAAGGGCGAGTTGCCGATGACGCCCGAGGAAAAGCTGCTGCGCGCGATCTTTGGCGAAAAGGCCTCCGATGTGCGCGACACGTCGCTGCGCCTGCCACCCGGCGTCTCCGGCACGATTGTCGAAGTGCGGGTTTTCTCGCGGCGCGGCGTCGACAAGGACGAGCGCGCGCTGGCGATCGAGCGCGCCGAAATCGAACGGCTAGCCAAAGACCGCGACGACGAGCGCGCGATCCTCGAGCGCAGCTTTGCCGCCCGGCTCAAGGAGTTGATGCTGGGTCAGACCGCCGTCGGCGGTCCTAGGGGGATGAAATCGGGGACCGAGCTCACCGAAGCGGTGCTGGCCGAGTATGCGCCGGCGCTGTGGAAGCAGATTTCGATTCGCGACGACGCCCGGATGGCCGACATCGAAGCGCTGAAAAAGCAGATGGAGGATGCTGTCGCCGAACTCACTGCTCGATTTGAGAACAAGGTCGAGAAGTTGCAGCGTGGCGACGAGCTGCCCCCCGGCGTGATGAAGATGGTCAAGGCCTTCGTTGCCGTAAAGCGCAAGCTGCAGCCCGGGGACAAGATGGCAGGTCGTCACGGCAACAAGGGCGTGATCTCGCGCATCATGCCGTGCGAGGACATGCCTTATCTCGAGGACGGCACGCCGGTCGATATCGTCCTTAATCCGCTCGGCGTCCCGAGCCGAATGAATGTCGGCCAAATCCTCGAAACCCATCTCGGCTGGGCCGCGGCCGGTCTTGGCCGGCGTATCGGCGATGTGTTGGCCGCGGTCAGGCGCGGCGCTGGCGACGGCACGCTGCGCGGCGTTCTTGGCGAGATGTATCAAGGACCGGATGGCGCCGAGATCGCCCGCCTTGCGCCGGACGAGCTGATCGAGCTCGCCGGCAGCCTCACGCACGGCGTACCGATGGCGAGCCCGGTTTTCGATGGCGCCAGCGAAGCCGATATCGTGGCGATGCTGGAAAAGGCGGGGCTGTCGTCCTCGGGCCAGGTGACCCTCGTCGATGGCCGCACCGGCGAGGCGTTCGATCGGAAGGTTACGGTGGGCTATATCTATATGATGAAGCTGCACCACCTCGTCGATGACAAAATCCATGCGCGCTCGATCGGCCCCTATAGCCTCGTCACTCAGCAACCGCTGGGCGGCAAGGCCCAGTTCGGCGGCCAGCGGTTTGGTGAGATGGAGGTTTGGGCGCTCGAGGCCTACGGCGCGGCATACACTCTGCAAGAGATGCTGACGGTCAAGTCCGATGACGTGTCGGGCCGCACCAAGGTCTATGAGGCGATCGTCCGCGGCGACGACAATTTCGAGGCCGGCATCCCCGAATCCTTCAATGTGCTGGTCAAGGAGCTGCGGTCGCTCGGCCTCAACGTCGAGCTGGAGGAGCGCGACTATTGAGCAGGACCCGATTCAAGTAAGACAGCCCGCACGCGCCGGCCGCCGCAATCACAGAGTTTCCAAAAGGGGTCGTTCATGAACGAGTTGATGAACATCTTCGGACAGGTCACCGGGACGCAGAGCTTCGACCAGATCCGCATCTCGATCGCCAGCCCGGAGCGCATCCACTCCTGGTCATACGGCGAGATCAAAAAGCCGGAGACGATCAACTACCGGACCTTCAAGCCCGAGCGCGACGGTCTGTTCTGCGCCCGAATTTTTGGCCCGATCAAAGACTACGAATGCCTGTGCGGTAAGTACAAGCGGATGAAGTATCGCGGCATCATCTGCGAGAAGTGTGGCGTCGAGGTCACCTTGTCGAAGGTTCGCCGCGACCGCATGGGCCATATCGAACTCGCCTCACCGGTCGCGCATATCTGGTTCCTCAAGTCGTTGCCAAGCCGCATCGGCTTGCTGCTCGACATGACGTTGAAGGATCTCGAGCGGATTCTCTATTTCGAGAATTACGTCGTCATCGAGCCCGGACTGACCCCGCTGAAGCAGCACCAACTGCTAAGCGAGGAAGAGTATCTGCAGGCGCAAGACGATTACGGCGACGACCAGTTTACCGCATCGATCGGCGCCGAGGCGCTCCGCACGGTCCTCTCGGCCATCGATCTCGGCGAGGAGCGGGAAAGGCTGCGTGTCGAGTTGCGCGAGACCAACTCGGAGGCCCGCCGCAAGAAGCTCGTCAAGCGGCTGAAGCTGGTCGAGGCGTTCATCGACTCGAACAGCCGGCCGGAATGGATGATCCTGGAAGTCGTTCCGGTCATCCCGCCGGAGCTGCGCCCGCTGGTGCCACTCGATGGCGGCCGGTTCGCGACCTCGGACCTGAACGACCTCTATCGCCGGGTCATTAACCGCAACAACCGGTTGAAGCGGCTCATCGAGCTGCGTGCGCCTGACATCATCGTGCGCAACGAGAAGCGCATGCTTCAGGAGGCCGTCGACGCGTTGTTCGACAATGGCCGGCGCGGGCGCATCATCACCGGCGCCAACAAGCGGCCGCTGAAGTCGCTTTCCGACATGCTGAAGGGCAAGCAGGGCCGCTTCCGCCAGAACCTCTTGGGCAAGCGGGTCGACTATTCGGGCCGTTCGGTCATCGTTGTCGGCCCGGAGCTCAAATTACACCAGTGCGGCCTGCCCAAGAAGATGGCGCTCGAGCTGTACAAGCCGTTCATCTACTCGAAGCTCGAGCTCTACGGTCTCGCCAGCACGATCAAGGCCGCCAAGCGCATGGTCGAGAAGGAGCGGCCGGAGGTGTGGGACATCCTCGAAGAGGTGATCCGCGAGCACCCGGTGCTGCTGAACCGCGCTCCGACTTTGCACCGGCTCGGGATTCAAGCCTTCGAGCCGGTGCTGATCGAGGGCAAGGCGATCCAGCTGCACCCGCTCGTCTGCACCGCTTTCAACGCCGATTTCGACGGCGATCAGATGGCGGTCCACGTGCCGCTGTCATTGGAGGCGCAGCTCGAGGCGCGGGTCTTGATGATGTCGACCAACAACATCCTGTCGCCCGCCAACGGCAAGCCGATCATCGTGCCGTCACAGGACATCGTGCTCGGCCTCTATCACATCACGATGGAGCGTGACGGCGAGCCGGGCGAGGGCATGGTGTTCGGCAGCATCGGCGAGATCGAGCAGGCTCTCGAATCGAAGGCGGTGTCACTGCATGCCCACATTAGGGCGCGCTACCACACGGTCGATGCCGACAATAACCCGGTGGTGCGCCGCGTCGAATCAACCCCCGGCCGCATGCTGCTGTCCGAGATCCTGCCGCGCAACCCGGCGGTCGGCTTCGATCTGGTCAACACGCTGTTGACCAAGAAGGAGATCAGCAACGTCATCGACCAGGTCTATCGCCACTGTGGGCAGAAGGAGACCGTGATCTTCTGCGACCGGCTGATGACCCTCGGGTTCACCCAGGCCTGCAAGGCCGGCATCTCGTTCGGCAAGGACGATCTGATCGTCCCGGAGGCGAAGCGGCATCTCGTTGCCGAGGCGCAGGACCAGGTCAAGCAGTACGAGCAGCAATACCAGGACGGTCTGATCACCCAGGGTGAGAAGTACAACAAAGTGGTCGACGTCTGGTCGCGCTGCACCGACAAGGTCGCCGAGGAGATGCTGAAGATGATCCGCTCGGCGCCCCCGGGCGAGCCGATCAACTCGGTGTGGATGATGTCAGATTCCGGGGCGCGCGGTTCGGCGGCGCAGATCAAGCAGCTGGCCGGCATGCGCGGGTTGATGGCCAAGCCGTCGGGCGAGATCATCGAGACGCCGATCATCTCGAACTTCAAGGAAGGGCTGACCGTGCTCGAATACTTCAATTCGACGCACGGCGCGCGAAAGGGCCTGGCCGACACCGCGCTGAAGACGGCGAATTCGGGGTATCTGACTCGCCGCCTGGTCGATGTCGCGCAGGATGCGATCATCACCGAGGAGGATTGCGGCACTACCCGCGGGCTGATGACCCGTGCCGTCGTCGATGGCGGGGAGGTCATAGCTCCGCTCGCTGACCGCATCCTCGGGCGCACCGCGGCGGTCGACATCCTCAATCCGCTGACGGGGGAGGTCGTGCTGCCGGCGGCGGCGCTGATCGACGAGGACGCGGTCGACGAGATCGAGCGCGCCGGGATCGACGTGGTGCCTATCCGCTCGGTGCTGACCTGCGAATCGCATATCGGCGTATGCGGCAAATGCTATGGCCGCGATCTCGCGCGCGGCACCGTCGTCAACATCGGCGAGGCGGTCGGCGTCATCGCCGCACAGTCGATCGGCGAGCCTGGAACCCAGTTGACGATGCGCACCTTCCATATCGGCGGTGCGGCGCAGCGCGGCGCCGAGCAATCCTCGGTCGAGGCCGCCTTCGATGCCACGCTTGAGGTCAAGAACCGCAATGTGGTGATGAATTCGGCCGGCGTGCCGGTGGTCATGGGCCGAAATCTGGAGATCGTCCTGCTCGACGAAGCCGGACGGGAGAAGGCGCGCCACCGGGTGCCCTATGGCGCGCGGCTGCTTGCCGACGACGGCGCCCGGGTGCAGCGTGGCGAGCGTCTGGCCGAGTGGGATCCCTACACGATCCCGATCGTCACCGAGAAGGATGGGATCGCTCATTACGTGGACCTGATCGAAGGCCTGTCGATGCGCGAGGTCCTCGACGAGGCGACCGGCATCTCGTCGAGGGTGGTGATCGACTGGAAGCAGCAACCGCGCGGCAGCGAGCTGCGGCCACGGATCACCTTGCGCGACGAGACCGGTGAGGTGCTGTTGCTCGGCAACGGGCTCGAGGCGCGCTATTTCATGTCGGTCGACGCGATCCTGTCGGTCGAGAACGGAGCACAGGTCAAGGCCGGCGATGTCCTCGCCCGCATCCCGCGTGAATCCTCCAAGACCCGCGACATTACCGGCGGTCTGCCGCGCGTCGCCGAATTGTTCGAGGCGCGCAAGCCCAAGGATTTCGCGATCATCAGCGAAAGCGACGGTCGCGTCGAATTCGGCAAGGACTACAAGACCAAGCGGCGGATCATCGTGGTCCCGAGCGAGGAGAACCAGGAGCCGGTCGAGTACTTGATCCCCAAGGGTAAGCACATCAGCGTTCAGGAGGGCGATTACGTCCAAAAGGGCGATCTGTTGATGGATGGCAACCGGGTTCCGCACGACATTCTGCGGATCCTCGGGGTCGAGGCGCTTGCCAGCTACCTGATCAACGAGATCCAGGAGGTCTATCGACTGCAAGGCGTGCGCATCAACGACAAGCACATCGAAGTGATTGTGCGCCAGATGTTGCAGAAGGTGGAGATCGAGGATCCCGGGGAGACCACCTTGCTCGCCGGCGAGCAGGTCGACCGGACCGAGTTCGAGTATGAGAACGTCAAGGTCGAGCGGGAGGGACTGCGTCCGGCGGTCGCACATCCGGTGCTGCAGGGCATCACCAAGGCCAGCCTGCAGACGAACTCGTTCATCTCGGCCGCGTCGTTCCAGGAGACGACCCGGGTGCTGACCGAAGCCGCCGTGTCCGGGCGGATCGACACCTTGACCGGGCTCAAGGAGAACGTGATCGTCGGCCGGCTGATCCCAGCCGGCACCGGCAGCGTCATCGCCCGGCTGCGCGAGGTGGCGGCCGAGCGCGACCGGGAGCTCGCCGCGATCGCCGCCAATGCGGCCAACGAAGAGCCGGCTCAGCTCGTCGAGGCCGACAAGCAGACTGCGTAGCGTCGAGGGAGGCAGGCGAGCCTGCCTCCCTCTCTCGCCTGCTTTCGAGCCAAGGGGCTTGACCCACGGGGCCCCGGGCAATTATATGAGCGTTCTTTCGGGGCTGGCCGTAGGAAGCCACCTAGACGCAGCCTGATCACTACGGCGTGGCTCTGCGCCCTTGCGAGCGGGTGCGATATTATTCCTGGTGGAGGTGCTTTATCGCACCGACGCGACAACGGCGTCGGGCGGTTTTCGTGCTTGAGGGTGTGAGAATGCCGACGATAAACCAGCTGATCCGAAATCCGCGACGGCCCCAGGTCGCGCGCGACAAGGTGCCGGCGATGGAGGCCTGCCCGCAAAAGCGCGGGGTATGCACCCGCGTCTACACGACGACCCCCAAAAAGCCCAACTCGGCGCTGCGCAAAGTGGCGCGCGTGCGTCTGACCAACGGCTTTGAAGTGACGAGCTATATCCCCGGCGAAGGACACAATCTACAGGAACATTCTGTGGTCCTGATTCGCGGCGGTCGGGTCAAGGATCTGCCTGGGGTGCGTTATCACATCATTCGCGGTACGCTCGACACTCAGGGCGTCAAGGATCGCCGGCAACGCCGCTCGAAATACGGCGCCAAGCGCCCGAGATAGGAGAAGACCATGTCGCGCCGTCGCGCCGCGGTCAAACGCGAGGTCCTGCCGGACGCCAAATTCGGCGACCCCGTGCTGACCAAGTTCATGAACTGCCTGATGTACGAGGGCAAGAAATCGGTCGCCGAACGGATCGTATACGGCGCCCTCGACCGCATTTCCAAGCGCAGCGGGCAGGATGCCCTGCGCGTCTTCCACGACGCCCTCGGCAATGTGCGGCCCGCCGTCGAGGTGCGTTCGCGACGGGTCGGCGGCGCCACCTATCAGGTGCCGGTCGAGGTTCGCCCCGACCGCAGCCAGGCGCTGGCGATCCGCTGGCTGATATCGAGCTCGCGCGGGCGCGGCGAAAACACGATGGAGGAGCGGCTATCGGGGGAACTGCTCGACGCCGCCAATAATCGCGGTGTCGCGGTCAAAAGACGGGAGGACACGCATCGGATGGCCGATGCAAACAAGGCCTTCTCGCACTATCGTTGGTAGCGAGGAAGCGGGGCAGCCGGGCCGCAGAGGACGGTCACTACAACATTGGTCGGCCGCGCGTTACCGCCGCACCTCGGAGCTTCTTTCATGACACGACAGACACCCCTCGAGCGATACCGCAATATCGGCATCATGGCGCATATCGATGCCGGCAAGACCACGACGACCGAGCGGATTCTCTATTACACTGGGCGGTCCTACAAAATCGGCGAAGTGCACGAGGGCACCGCCACGATGGATTGGATGGCGCAGGAGCAGGAGCGCGGCATTACGATCACCTCGGCCGCGACGACCTGCTTTTGGGACGATTACCGCATCAACATCATCGACACGCCCGGCCATGTCGATTTCACGATCGAGGTCGAGCGCAGCCTGCGCGTGCTCGACGGCGCCGTCGCCGTCTTTGATTCGGTCGCGGGGGTCGAGCCGCAATCCGAGACCGTGTGGCGCCAAGCAGACAAGTACGGCGTGCCGCGAATATGCTTCGTCAACAAGATGGATCGGACCGGCGCCGATTTCCCGCGCTGCGTTGCGATGATCGCCGACAGGCTCGGGGCGCGCCCGCTGGTCGTGCAATTGCCGTTGGGCGTCGAGAGCGATTTTGTCGGAGTCGTCGATCTCGTCGGCATGCGGGCGATCAAGTGGCGTGAAGAGACCCTGGGCGCCCAGTTCGACATCGTCGAGATCCCGCCAGAGATGATGGCTGAGGCGAAGGTCTTCCGCAGCAGATTGGTTGAAGCCGCGGTCGAGCAGGACGATGCGGCACTCGAAGCCTATCTCGCCGGCGAAGAGCCCGACGAGTCGACCCTGCAACGCTGCATCCGCAGCGGCACGATCAGCGCCGGGTTCGTCCCGGTACTGTGCGGCTCGGCGTTCAAGAACAAGGGGGTACAGCCGCTGCTCGACGCAGTCGTTGCCTATCTGCCGGCTCCGACCGACGTCGCCGCGATCAAGGGCGTCAGGATGGGCACAGATCAGCAGGTTGTGCGCGGCTCCTCCGACGACGAGCCGTTCGCGGGGCTTGCCTTCAAGATCATGAGCGACCCCTTTGTCGGCTCGCTGACCTTCGTGCGCATCTATTCCGGTGTGGTGACCAGCGGCAGCCAGATGCTGAATACAGTCAAAAACAGCCGCGAGCGGGTCGGCCGCATGCTGCAGATGCACGCGAACCACCGCGAGGACATCAAGGAGGCGCGCGCCGGCGACATCGTCGCGTTTGCCGGGCTCAAGAGTACGACGACCGGTGACACGCTCTCCGATCCGGCCGCCCCGGTGGTGCTCGAACGAATGGAGTTCCCGGAGCCGGTCATCGAGATCGCGGTCGAACCCAAGACCAAGGGCGACCAGGAGAAGATGGGCCAGGCATTGGCCCGACTTGCGACCGAGGATCCGTCATTCCGGGTCGCCGTCGATCACGAGAGCGGCCAGACCGTGATCAAGGGGATGGGTGAACTGCACCTCGAGATCATCGTCGACCGGATGAAGCGCGAATTCAAGGTCGACGCCAATGTCGGCGCGCCGCAAGTCGCTTATCGCGAGACCATCACGCGCCCCGCCGAGGTCGACTACACGCACAAGAAGCAAACCGGCGGCGCCGGCCAGTTCGCCCGGGTCAAGCTGCGTTTCGAGCCGTTGTCGCCGGGCGAGGGCTTTGCCTTCGAGAACGAGGTCATCGGCGGCGCCGTGCCCAAAGAATATGTGCCCGGTGTTGAAAAGGGGCTAAAGGCGTCGACCGAAACCGGCGTGCTCGCCGGCTTTCCGGTCATCGATCTGAAAGTGACCTTGTTCGACGGCGCCTATCACGATGTCGATTCGAGCGTTCTGGCATTCGAGATCGCCGCCCGCGCCGCCTTCAAGGAAGGCGTCATGAAGGCCGCGCCAAAGCTGCTCGAGCCGATCATGCGGGTCGAGGTAGTGACGCCTGATGAGTATCTCGGCGATGTGATCGGCGATCTGAACAGCAGGCGCGGCCAGATCACCGGCATGGACACCCGCGGCAATGCACGGGTCATCGATGCGATGGTGCCGCTCGCCAACATGTTCGGGTATGTCAATACGTTGCGCTCGATGAGCCAGGGCCGCGCCCAATACACGATGCATTTCGATCACTATGAACAGGTGCCGCAGGCAGTCGCGGATGAAGTCCGCGCCAAGATGGCCTGAACGCGGCGCCGAGCGGGTTTGAGCGGAGAACAAGACGATGTCGAAGGCGAAATTTCAGCGGACCAAGCCGCACTGCAACATTGGGACGATTGGTCACATCGACCATGGCAAGACGACGTTGACGGCGGCGATCACCAAGGTGTTGGCGGAGACTGGCGGGGCGACGTTTGTGCCGTTTGACCAGATCGACAAGGCGCCGGAGGAGCGGGCGCGGGGGATCACGATCGCCACCGCGCATGTCGAATACGAGACCGCCAACCGGCACTATGCGCATGTCGACTGCCCGGGTCATGCCGATTACATCAAGAACATGATCACCGGGGCGGCGCAGATGGACGGGGCGATCCTGGTGGTGTCGTCGGCGGACGGGCCGATGCCGCAGACCCGCGAGCACATCTTGTTGGCGCGCCAGGTCGGGGTGCCGGCGCTGGTGGTGTACATGAACAAGGTCGATATGGTCGACGACCCGGAACTGTTGGATCTGGTCGAGCTGGAGATGCGCGAGCTGTTGTCGTCCTACGGGTTTCCCGGGGATGATCTGCCGGTGGTGCGCGGCTCGGCGCTGTTTGCGCTGGAAGGCAAGAACCCGGAGCAGGGCCACGCCTCGATCCTCGAACTGATGCAGGCGGTGGATTCGTTCATTCCGCAGCCGGAGCGGGCCAAGGACCGGCCGTTTCTGATGCCGATCGAGGATGTGTTCACGATCTCCGGGCGCGGCACGGTGGTCACCGGACGGGTCGAGCGCGGCATCGTCAAGGTCGGCGACGAAGTCGAGATCGTCGGGTTGCGGCCGACCGCCAAGACGGTGGTCACCGGGGTCGAGATGTTTCGCAAACTCTTGGATCAGGGTGAGGCCGGCGACAATATCGGCGCCTTGTTGCGCGGCACCAAGCGCGAGGAGGTCGAGCGCGGCCAGGTGCTGGCCGCCCCGGGCTCGATCACCCCGCACACCCGCTTTCAGTGCGAAGCTTATATCCTGACCAAGGAGGAAGGCGGCCGCCACACCCCGTTTTTTGGCAATTACCGGCCGCAATTCTACTTCCGCACCACCGATGTGACCGGCACCGTGCACCTGCCCGAGGGCACCGAGATGGTCATGCCCGGCGACAACATCTCGATGGAGATCGAATTGATCGCGCCGATCGCCATGGATGAAGGCCTGCGCTTCGCCATCCGCGAAGGCGGCCGAACCGTCGGCGCCGGCGTCGTCGCCAAAATCATCAAGTAACCAAGCTGAACCAGAAAGGCCCTATTGGGGGACGAAAACGCCAAATGGACAATCAGAACATCCGCATACGATTGCGGGCCTACGATCATCGCGTCCTCGACCAGTCGACGAGCGAGATCGTCAATACCGCAAAGCGGACCGGCGCGCGGATACGCGGCCCGATCCCACTGCCGACCAAGATCGAGAAGTTTACGGTGCTGCGCTCGCCGCATATCGATAAAAAGTCGCGCGAGCAATTCGAGATCCGCACCCATAAGCGCGTGCTCGACATCGTCGATCCGACGCCGCAGACCGTCGACGCGCTGATGAAGCTCGATCTCGCGGCCGGCGTCGACGTCGAAATCAAGCTCTGAGGGTCGTGCGATGCGCACCGGCCTTCTCGCACGCAAGCTCGGCATGACCCGGATCTTCACCGATGACGGCAATCACGTGCCGGTAACCGTGCTTGCAGTCGACAATTGCCAGGTCGTCGCGGTGCGGACCCCGGAAAAGGATGGCTATTGCGCGCTGCAGCTCGGCGTCGGCACGGCCAAGGTCAAAAACGTCTCGAAGGCGCAGCGCGGCCACTTTGCCAAGGCGGAGGTCGAGCCAAAGGCCCGGCTCGCCGAGTTTCGCGTTTCCGCGGATGCGCTGGTCGAGGTCGGCGCCGAGATCAGCACCGCGCATTTCGTCCCGGGACAGCGGGTCGACGTCGTCGGTATCAGCATCGGCAAAGGTTTTGCCGGCGCGATGAAGCGGCACAATTTCAGCGGGCTGCGCGCCAGTCACGGGGTCTCGGTATCGCACCGCAGCCACGGCTCCACCGGCCAACGCCAATCCCCGGGCAAAACATTCAAAAACAAGAAGATGGCTGGGCATCTCGGGGCCGCCCGGGTGACGGTCCAGAGCCTTGAGGTGATTTCGGCCGATGCCGAGCGCGGTGTGCTGATGATCAAGGGTGCGGTCCCGGGCAGCAAGGGCGGCTTTGTCCTGGTCAAAGACGCAGCCAAGCGCGCGGCGCCGGAGGGGCTCCCCTTCCCTGCCGCGGTGCGTGGCGCGCCGGAAACGGTCGAAGCCCCGCCGGGAGAGCCCGCGTGAGCAAGCTCGTCGTGCGCAATCTCGACAATCAGGAGGTCGGCGACATCGAGCTCGACGACGCCGTGTTCGGGCTTCCGATCCGCAGCGACATCCTCGCCCGGGTCGTCAATTGGCAGCTCGCCAAACGCCGCGCCGGCACGCACAAGACCAAAGGCATCAGCGACATCCAGGGCACGACCAAAAAGCCCTATAAGCAAAAGGGTACGGGCCGCGCCCGTCAGGGCAGCCTGCGCTCGCCGCAGTTTCGCGGCGGCGCCCGGATTTTTGGCCCGGTGGTGCGCAGCCACGCCTTCAACCTACAAAAGAAAGTGCGCCGGCTCGGTCTCAAGACCGCGCTGTCGGCGAAGCACGGCGAGGGCAAGCTCGTGGTCATCGACGCCGCCCGGTCCGAAGAACCCAAAACTAAGGCGCTGCGGGCCCAACTGGCGCTGCTTGGCTGGGAATCGGTCCTCATCATCGACGGTCCGGCGGTCGACGAGAATTTCGCGCGGGCCGCGCGAAATTTGCCGCGAGTCGACGTGCTGCCGCAGCAGGGCGCCAATGTTTACGACATCCTGCGGCGCGACATGCTCGTCCTCACCCGCGACGCGGTGCAGCATCTAGAGGCCCGCCTCAAATGAGCCGGTTTCGCGTCATTCCGCGCGCCGAGACAAGACTGACGCGCGAGCAGATGTTCGAGATCATTCGGACCCCGGTGATCACCGAAAAGGCGACGAATGCCTCGGAACACAACCAAGTGATCTTTCGCGTGTCGCTGACGGCGACCAAGCGCGAAGTCAAAGCCGCGGTCGAGGGGCTGTTCAATGTCAAGGTGACCGCGGTCAACACGATCCGCGTCATGGGCAAGATCAAGCGCTTCCGCGGGCGTCTCGGGCGCCGGTCCGACACCAAGAAAGCGATCGTCACCCTCGGCGAAGGCCAGAGGATCGACGTGACCACGGGGATCTGAGACGGAGCCGGGGCAATGGCGCTAAAGACCTTCAACCCAACCACCCCATCGCGCCGCGAGCTGGTCATCGTCGACCGCAGCGAACTGTGGAAGGGGAAGCCGGTCAAAGCCTTAAGCGAGGGTTTGCGCGGCAAAGGCGGACGCAACAACACCGGCCGCATCACCGTGCGCTGGCGCGGCGGCGGAGCCAAAAGACGCTACCGCATCGTCGACTTCAAGCGCGGCAAAATGGATATGCCGGCCACTGTCGAGCGGCTCGAGTACGATCCAAACCGGACCGCCTTTATTGCCCTGATCCGCTACCAGGACGGCGAACTCGCCTACATCCTGGCGCCGCAACGACTTAAAGCTGGAGACATGGTCGTCTCGGGTGAGAAGGTGGACGTCAAGCCCGGCAATGCGATGCCGTTGCGCAGCATGCCGGTCGGAACAATCATCCACAATGTCGAGATGAAAGCCGGCAAGGGCGGTCAGATCGCGCGCTCCGCCGGAACCTACGTCCAGCTCGTTGGCCGCGATCAGGGCTACGCGCTGCTGCGCCTGTCATCGGGTGAATTGCGCATGGTGCGCGCCGAGTGCCGAGCGACGATAGGCGCGGTGTCGAACCCGGACCAGCAGAACATCGTCATCGCCAAAGCGGGGCGCAACCGATGGCTCGGCCGTCGGCCCTCGGTTCGAGGCGTGGCGATGAACCCGATCGATCATCCGCATGGCGGCGGCGAAGGCCGCACCTCGGGCGGCCGCCATCCGGTTACCCCCTGGGGCAAGCCGACCAAGGGCAAAAAGACGCGTCACAACAAGGCGGCGGATCGGCTGATAGTCCGCCGGCGCCATCAACGCTAGCCCCCATTCGAGCACGGAGACACAGCTTGACCCGATCGGTTTGGAAGGGCCCCTTCGTCGATGGCTATCTGTTGAAGAAGGCGGAAGACGCGCGGCGGTCCGGGCGTAACCAGGTAATCAGGACGTGGTCGCGCCGCTCGACGATCTTTCCGCAATTCGTCGGGCTGACGTTCGGCGTCTACAATGGGCACAAGTTCATCCCGGTGCTGGTGACCGAGAACATGATCGGCCACAAACTTGGCGAGTTCGCCCCGACACGAACCTTCTACGGCCACGCCGGCGACAAGAAGGCCAGGAGAGCCTGAGATGAGCAAGCCGGCAGCCGAGCGCCGACTCGACGACAGCGAGGCCTTGGCCAGCCTGCGCGGGCTGCGGGTCAGTGCGCGCAAGCTCAACCTCGTCGCCCGGGCAATCCGCGGCAAAACCGCCGCGTCGGCACTGGCCGAATTGACGTTTTCGCGGCGCCGCATCGCCGGCGACGTCAAAAAGGTGCTGCAGGCGGCGATCGCCAACGCCGAGAACAATCATCAGCTTGATGTCGACCGGCTCTATGTCAAGGAAGCCACAGTCGGCCGAGCCTTTGTTTTGAAGCGCTTTCACACCCGCGGCCGCGGCCGCTCGGCGCGGGTCGAAAAACATTTCGCGCATCTGACGGTGATCGTGCGCGAACGCCCCGAGGAAACGGCCTGAGATGGAGACGACCTGATGGGTCAGAAAGTCAACCCGATCGGGCTGCGGCTCGGCATCAATCGAACCTGGGATTCGCGCTGGTTTGCGCGCAAGGACTATGCCCGCCTGCTGCTCGACGATCTCGGGCTGCGCCGCTTTCTCAATCGGCGGCTCGGGCAGGCCGGCGTGTCGCGCATCGTCATCGAACGCGCCGCCAAAAAGAGCCGGATCACCCTGCATTCTGCACGCCCAGGCGTGATCATCGGCAAAAAGGGCGCCGATATCGAGAAACTGCGCACCGACATCGCCAAGATCACGGCGAGCGAGGTCAGCCTCAACATCGTCGAAATCCGCAAACCCGAGATCGACGCGAAGCTGGTTGCCGACAGCATCGCGCAACAGCTCGAGCGGCGCGTGGCCTTCCGCCGGGCGATGAAGCGTGCCGTGCAATCCGCGATGCGATTAGGCGCGCAAGGGATCCGGATCAACTGTTCGGGCCGGCTCGGCGGGGCCGAGATCGCCCGCATGGAATGGTATCGCGAAGGCCGGGTGCCGCTGCATACGCTGCGCGCCGATGTCGATTTCGGCTACGGCACCGCCAAAACGACCTACGGCATCTGTGGCGTTAAGGTATGGGTGTTTAAGGGCGAGATCCTGGCGCATGACCCGATGGCACAAGAGAAGCGGGCAGCCGAAGGACAAGGCCCGCCGGCAAGCCACGAGCGCGGCCGGCGCGAAGCGTTGGGGTGACGATCCATGCTCAGTCCGAAGCGGAGCAAATACCGCAAAGCGCATAAAGGCCGCGTTCATGGTCTCGCCAAAGGCGGGACGACGTTGAACTTCGGCGCCTATGGGCTCAAGGCGGCCGATCCCGGCCGGATCACGGCGCGCCAGATCGAGGCGGCGCGGCGCGCCATTACCCGCCACATCCGCCGCGCCGGCCGGATTTGGATCCGCGTGTTCCCCGACGTGCCGGTCTCGCACAAACCGGCCGAAGTACGCATGGGCAGCGGTAAGGGATCGCCCGAATTTTGGATATGCCGGGTCAAGCCAGGGAGGATCATGTTCGAACTCGATGGCGTGCCGGCCGAGACGGCACGCGAGGCGTTTGCCCTCGCCGCCGCGAAATTGCCGCTCAGCACCCGGTTCGTCACGCGCCCGGGCGAAGAAGTCGTGTGATGAAAGCGGGCGACGTCAGAGCCAAGACCGATGACGAGCTGGCCGGACAGCTTGATCTGCTCGGCAAGGAGATTTTCAACTTGCGCTTTCAGCGGGCCAACGGGCAGCTCGAAAATACTGCCCGATTTCGCCAGGTGCGGCGCGATATCGCTCGTATAAAGACTATTCTCGGCGAACGGCGCCGTCAGGCGCCCTAGGGAAGAACCAGAATGTCGAAACGCGTACTCCAAGGAGTTGTCGTCAGCGACGCTTGCGACAAGACGGTCATCGTCCGCGTCGAGCGCCGAGTAATGCACCCCGTCTACAAGAAATTCGTCACCCATTCGAAAAAATACGCGGCGCACGACGAAGACAACCGCTGGCACGCTGGCGACGCCGTCCGCATCGAGGAAAGCCGCCCGATCTCGAAGCGTAAGCACTGGGTCGTGCTGGGAGCTATAGAGAAAGGCCGCGGCGGGCGCCGTTCTCGGGTCGCCGATGCCGACCGGGCTGCAGCCGAGTTGGGCGGCGACGCCGTCGCGCCGGCGGGAGGTGCGGCATGATCCAAATGCAGACGAACCTGGACGTCGCCGACAATTCCGGCGCGCGTCGAGTCCAATGCATCAAGGTGCTGGGCGGCTCCAAACGCCGGACCGCAACCGTTGGTGATGTAATCATCGTCTCGGTAAAGGAGGCCATTCCGCGCGGCCGGGTGAAAAAAGGCGACGTGCATCGCGCCGTCATCGTCCGCACCGCCAAGGAGATCCGCCGCATCGACGGCAGCGCGATCCGCTTCGATCGCAACGCCGCAGTGCTGATCACCCAGCAGGGCGAGCCGATCGGAACCCGGATCTTCGGACCGGTCACCCGCGAGCTACGGGCGCGCCGGTTCATGAAGATCGTGTCGCTCGCCCCTGAAGTGCTGTGATCCGCTCGCGCAGGTCGAGGTCATGCCAAAGCTAAAGATCAAGAAGGGCGACAACGTCGTCGTCATCGCCGGACGCGACAAGGGTAGGACCGGCGAGGTCTTGCGCGTCTTTCCCGCCGAGCGGCGAATTGTCGTGCAGGGGGTCAATCTCGTCAAACGGCACACCAAGCCGCGGATGGGCGATCCCGGTGGGATCGTCGAGAAAGAATTGGCGCTTCACATCTCCAATGTCGCCCATGTCGATCCGGCATCGGCAAAGCCGACCCGGATCGGCTACAAGGTGCTCGACGACGGGCGCAAGGTCCGCGTCGCCCGCCGCTCGGGCGAAGTCATCGACAGGTGAGAAAATGAGCAAGCCGCGGTTGCAGGATCATTATGAGACCACATTGCGCCCGGCGCTGATGCAGGAGTTCGGCTACACCAACCCGATGCAGGTTCCGCGGCTCGATAAGATCGTGGTCAACATGGGCGTCGGCGAGGCGGTGCAGGACAGCAAAAAGGTCGAGGCCGCGGCGAGCGAGCTGACCGCGATCACCGGCCAGCATCCTGTCATCACCCGCGCCAAACGGTCGATTGCGACCTTCAAGCTGCGCGAGGGCATGCCGATCGGTTGCAAGGTGACCCTGCGCCGGCAGCGCATGTACGAGTTTCTCGACCGGTTGATCAACGTGGCGCTACCGCGGGTGCGCGACTTTCGCGGCATTTCGGGCAAGAGCTTCGATGGGCGTGGTAATTTCGCGCTCGGCCTCAAGGAGCAAATCGTCTTTCCCGAGATCGACTACGACCGCGTCGATGCGGTGCGCGGGATGAACGTCGTGGTTACGACCACGGCGCGAACCGATGCGGAGGCCAAGGCGCTGCTCAAGGGTTTCGACATGCCATTCGCGAATTGACGGAGCGAGGAATTTAACCAAATGGCGAAAAAGAGCTCGATCGAGAAGAATGCCCGGCGGATCAAACTCGCCAAGCAGATCGCCCCCCGACGCACTCGGCTCAAGCAGATCGCGATCGACCGAACCGCGCCGCCCGAGGAGCGTTTTGCAGCGCAGCTCAAGCTCGCCCTGTTGCCGCGCAACAGCTCGCCGACGCGGGTGCGCAACCGCTGCGCCTTGACCGGCCGGCCGCGCGGCTTTTACCGTAAATTCAAGCTGTCGCGCATTGCTTTGCGCGAGTTTGCCTCCTCGGGGCAGATCCCAGGCATGCTCAAGTCGAGCTGGTAGGAGAGCGCCGGCGATGACGATGAGCGACCCGTTGGGAGACATGTTGACCCGAATTCGCAACGGGCAGCGCGCGCGCCAGGCCGTCGTCGCCTCGCCCGCCTCGAAGATCCGCGCCAACGTGCTCGAGGTGCTAAAGCGCGAGGGCTATATCCGCGGCTTTACCCGCGAGGATTTGCGCCCGGGCGTCGCCGAGCTCAAAATCGAGCTCAAATACGTCGATGGCGAGCCGGTTATCCGCGAAATCAGCCGAATATCGAAGCCTGGCCGGCGGATCTACTCGCGTATCGCCGATCTGCCGCGCAGCTACAACGGGCTCGGCATCGCCATCCTTTCGACCCCGCGCGGCGTGTTGTCCGACAACGAGGCCCGCGCCGCAAAGGTCGGCGGCGAGGTGCTATGCCGCGTCTTTTGAGGTAACCGGAATGTCACGTATCGGCAAGAACCCGGTGCCGGTCCCGAGCGGGGTCGAAGTCCGACTCTCGGACCGCACTCTGACTGCGCAAGGCGGGCTCGGCACGTTGAGATTGGTCGTCAGCAACGCGGTCACGGCTTCGATCTCCGATGGCGCGATCACCATTGCGCCGGCCGACGATACCAAGCAATCACGCGCGATGTGGGGCACCACCCGCGCTTTGGTCAGCAACATGGTCACCGGGGTGTCGAAAGGCTTCTCGGTCGGTCTTGAAATCAACGGGGTCGGCTATCGTGCCGCTGTCCAGGGCAATATATTGAACCTGCAACTCGGCTATAGCCACGACATCCCATTTCCGATACCCGAGGATGTCAGGATCGCCTGCGAGCGGCCGACCATCATCACCGTCAGCGGCGCCGACCGCCAGCGCGTCGGTCAGGTCGCCGCCGAGATCCGCGCATTTCGTCCACCCGAGCCTTACAAAGGCAAGGGAATCAAATATGCTGGAGAGTTCGTCCGCCGCAAGGAAGGCAAAAAGAAGTAACCGCGATGCCACAAAAAGCCAAAGCTCTGTTCCTCCGCCGGCGACAGCGGGTACGAGCGAACTTGCGCCGCCTGGCCCGTAATCGGCCTCGCCTCTCGGTATTCCGCTCGTCGAAGCATATTTATGCACAGGTAATCGACGACGCGGTCGGGCGAACCTTGGCGGCGGCATCGAGCCTCGATCCAGGGCTGAAGGCGAGCGTCAAGACCGGCGCCGACATCGCTGCCGCTGGTGCGGTCGGCAAACTGATCGCCGAGCGGGCGAAGGCGGCGGGGGTCGAGCGCGTCGTGTTCGACCGCGGCGCCTATCTGTTTCATGGCCGGGTCAAAGCCCTGGCAGACGCCGCCCGCGAAGGCGGGCTGGATTTTTAAAGGGGCCGGTCATGGCGCGAACAATGGCACGCAACCAGGGCGAGCGGCGCGGACGGGGCGATGGCGACCGTCAGCCGCGCGACCGCGAAGAGAGCGAATTTGCCGAAAAGCTCGTCAACATCAATCGCGTTGCCAAGGTGGTCAAAGGTGGTCGACGCTTCGGTTTTGCCGCTCTCGTTGTCGTCGGCGACAAAAAAGGCCGGGTCGGCTATGGCGCTGGCAAGGCGCGAGAGGTGCCGGAAGCCATCCGCAAAGCCACCGAACAAGCGCGGCGCAACATGATCCGAGTGCCGCTGCGGGAAGGGCGGACCTTGCATCACGACATTGTCAGCAGCTATGGGGCCGGACGGGTCATCGTGCGCGCCGCCAAGCCCGGCACCGGGATCATCGCCGGCGGTCCGATGCGCGCGATCTTCGAGGCGCTCGGTGTGCACGATGTCGTCGCCAAGTCGATCGGCAGCGCCAATCCGCACAATATGATCAAAGCGACCTTTGTGGCGCTCGGCCGAGCGACGAGCCCCCGCGCGGTGGCGGCCCGGCGCGGGAAGAAAGTTGGCGAGATCCTTGGTCGCGGCGACGCCGAAGCTCGGGAGCCAGCGTAAATGCAAGGCGCGAAGTCGGTCACGATCGAGCAGATCGGAAGCCCGATCGGGCGAAGGCATGACCAGGAAGCAACTCTCAAGGGGCTAGGCTTGAACAAGCTCCACCGGCGCCGGGTCCTCGAAGATACGCCGGCCGTGCGCGGCATGATCCGTAAAGTCGGGCATCTGGTGCGGATCGTTGAGGAAGGCTAGACAGAACCCGTGCTACGGTTCGGGAGGCCTCTGCCCGCGGCAACGTTGCGGGTACGGGGCCCAGCCGGAATCGATTGCCCTTTATGCGGGGCGCAACCGCGGACGAACGAGACGATGAAACTCAACGAGATCAAGGATAATCCGGGAGCGCACTATCGGGCGAAACGCGTCGGGCGCGGCATCGGATCGGGCAAGGGTAAGACTTCGGGAAGGGGCGGTAAGGGTCAGACCGCGCGCACCGGGGTGGCCCTCAATGGTTTCGAAGGCGGCCAGACGCCGCTGCACCGCCGTTTGCCCAAGCGCGGCTTCAATAACAAGATGTTCCGTCCGAATTTCAAGGCGGTGAATCTCGGCCGGCTGCAACAGGCACTCGACGCGGGTAAACTCAACGCCGAGGGCACGCTCGACGGCGCGGCACTGGTAGCTTCGGGAGTGCTGCGGCGGCAGGGCGACGGGGTTCGCCTACTCGCCAAGGGAGCGTTGCGCGCGGCTTTGACGATCGAGGTCGCGGGCGCCTCCAAGGCGGCGATCGCGGCCGTCGAGCAAGCCGGGGGTAAGGTGATCCTGCTCGCCAGTAAGAGGAAGCCGAAGGCGGAGGTAACCGCCTCTGCCTGAGCGCGGCAGCTCGCCGCGGCCGGCCTCGAGCTCGGGGCTGTCCTTGGTCGAGCCGGCTGTCGAGGGGCCGGGCTTTTAGGTAGGGATGAAATCAAATGGCGTCAGTCGCCGAGCAACTCGCCTCCAGCATCAACCTCTCCGCCTTTACCAAGGCGACCGAGCTCAAGAGCCGCATCTGGTTCACGCTTGGGGCGCTGGTGATCTACCGGCTCGGCACCTACATCCCGATCCCCGGGATCGACCCGGCGATTCTGCACGACATTTTCTCGCGCAACGCCGGTGGCATCCTCGGCATGTTCGACATGTTCTCGGGCGGCGCGCTCGGGCGGATGACGATCTTTGCTCTGAACATCATGCCGTACATTTCGGCATCGATCATCATCCAGCTTCTGACCGCGGTTTCGCCTACTCTCGAGGCGCTGAAAAAAGAGGGCGAAAGCGGACGCAAAAAGCTGAACCAATATACCCGTTATGGCACCGTGTTGCTGGCGGCGGTCCAAGCCTACGGGATCGCGGTCGGGATCGAGGGCATGCGCGCCGGGGCTGAAACGGCGGTGCTGAACCCGGGTCTGTTTTTCCGACTGGTGACGGTCGTAACCCTGGTCGGGGGAACGGTGTTTCTGATGTGGCTCGGCGAACAGATCACCGCGCGCGGGGTCGGTAACGGCATCTCGCTGATCATCTTTGCCGGCATTGTCGCCAACCTGCCGCATGCCCTCGCCTCCACCCTCGAACTCGGGCGCACCGGGGCGATCTCGAGCTTCTTCATCATCCTGTTCCTGGTGATGTCGATCCTTGTGGTTGGGTTCATTGTGTTCATGGAGCGCGCTCAGCGCCGCCTTTTGGTGCAATACCCCAAACGTCAGGTCGGCAACAAAATGTTCGGCGGCGACGCCTCGCACCTGCCGCTCAAGATCAACACATCTGGGGTCATTCCGCCGATATTCGCCTCCTCGCTGTTGCTCCTACCGGCAACGGTGGCGAATTTCGAGGTAGGCGGGAGCAGCTATGGCTGGCTCGGCCAGATCACCACCTATCTCGCACACGGCCGACCACTCTACATGGCGCTCTATGTCGTGTTGATCGTTTTCTTCTGCTTTTTCTATACTGCAATTGTATTCAATCCGACCGAGACCGCGGATAATTTACGCAAATACGGCGGGTTCATCCCCGGAATCAGGCCGGGCAAAAACACAGCCGACTATCTCGATTACGTGCTGACCCGATTGACCGTTATCGGCGCCGCCTATTTGGCCGCGGTCTGCATCCTGCCCGAGATTCTGATTTCCGAATATTCGGTACCGTTCTATTTCGGCGGGACGAGCCTGTTGATCGTCGTCAGCGTCACGATGGACACGGTCGCACAGATCCACTCGCATCTGCTGGCCCACCAGTATGAGGGCCTGATCAGGAAGTCGAAACTGAGGGGTCGACGCGGATGAACCTCGTCCTGCTCGGACCGCCGGGTTCGGGAAAGGGGACCCAGGCGAAGCGGATCGAACAGAGCCGCGGCATTTGTCACTTGGCTACCGGCGACATGCTCCGCGCGGCGACCGCCTCCGGAAGCGAACTCGGGACGCGGGTCAAAGGCATCATGGATTCCGGACAGCTGGTTCCCGACGGGATTATGATCGATATGATCGCCGCACGCATCGACGAGCCGGATTGCCGCGCTGGCTTTGTCCTCGACGGCTTCCCGCGAACGGTGCCGCAGGCGCAAGCTCTTGACGATATGTTGGCGAAACGCGACCTCGGCCTCGACCGCGTCATTCTGATAAAGGTCGATGAGGCGGTGCTGATCGACCGGCTCGCCGCGCGGTTTTCTTGCGCTGGGTGCGGAGCCAGCTATCACGAACGCTATCACCGGCCGCAGACCGAGGGGGTCTGCGACGTCTGCGGCGGCGGCGAATTCACGCAACGGCCGGATGACCGGCCAGAGGCAGTACATGCGCGTTTTGAGGTCTATCGCCGGCAAACGGCGCCGATCCTGCCGTATTATCGCGATCGCGGCATTTTGCACTGCGTCGAAGGGATGAGCGGCATTGAAGAGGTGACGCGGCAGATCGAAACGATCCTGGGATGATCGGCCGACCGACACATCGATAGCGTTATAATGCCGCAACCGGGATTGACGTGGGCTCCGGCGCCGATATAATGCCCGCCCTTGTGACGAGCCCCACCCGCTATCATTTTTGAATCTGTTGAGGAGAAGCGCAAGTGGCGCGTATAGCTGGCGTCAATATCCCGAACCAAAAGCGAGTACCCATTGGGCTCGCTTATATTCATGGGATCGGGCGAAGCACCGCCCTTCAGATCTGTAACCGGATCGGCATTCCGCCCGAACGGCGGGTCCACGAGCTGACCGATGACGAAGTCTTGCGCATGCGCGAAGTGATCGACCGCGAATTTACCGTTGAGGGGGATCTGCGCCGGCTCGTGGCGATGAACATCAAGCGGCTGATGGATCTCGGTTGTTATCGCGGGCTGCGCCACCGCAAGGGGCTGCCGGTACGCGGCCAGCGAACGCATACCAACGCGCGTACACGCAAGGGTCCGGCCCGTCCGATCGCCGGGAAAAAGAAATAAAGCCCGACACCCAGCTACAACTGCGGACACAGATAGATGGCCAGAACGGCGGCGCCCGCGCCGCGTCTTCGGCGGCGCGAACGCAAGAACATAACGTCGGGCACGGCGCATGTGAACGCCACCTTCAACAACACGATGATCACGATCACCGACGCGCAGGGAAACACCATTGCCTGGTCGTCGTCGGGCAGCCAGGGGTTCAAGGGCTCGCGCAAATCAACCCCTTACGCGGCGCAGGTCGCCGCCGAGGATGCCGGCCGCAAGGCCATGGAGCACGGCATGCGCACCCTCGAGATCGAGGTCAAAGGACCGGGTTCGGGGCGCGAATTGGCCCTGCGCGCGCTGCAGTCGGTGGGGTTCGCCGTCACCTCGATCCGCGATGTGACGCCGATCCCGCACAATGGTTGCCGGCCGCCCAAACGGCGCCGCGTCTGACCAAAAGATCGGCCCCGACCGGGGCTGTTATCGAGAAATGCCGGCTGCGCTGCCACCGGCTGATACTGCGGATGGCCTCCGCCTCCACCGACTGAGGTGCAAATTGTGATTCAAAAGAATTGGCAAACCCTTATCAAGCCGAAACAGCTTTCGGTGGAGCCGGGCGATGATCCCAAGCGCGTCGCCACGGTGGTTGCCGAGCCGCTGGAACGCGGTTTTGGACTAACCTTGGGCAACGCGTTGCGCCGCGTATTGCTTTCATCGCTGCAAGGGGCCGCTGTGACCTCGATCCAGATCGAGGGGGTGTTGCACGAGTTCTCGTCTATCCCTGGCGTCCTCGAAGACGTGACCGACATCGTCCTCAACGTCAAGGCCATCGATTTGAGAATGTACGGCGAAGGACCCAAGCGAATGCGTTTGCGCGCCGTCGGCCCAGGCGAGATCCGCGCCGGCGCCATTGAAACCGGCCACGACATCGACATTATGAACCCCGAACTGGTGATCTGCACCCTCGACAGCGGCGCCAGGATCACGGTGGAACTAACCGTGGAGAGCGGCAAGGGCTATATGCCAGGGACGCAGAACCGGGCGGAAGACGCGCCGATCGGGCTGATCCCCGTCGATGCGCTGTTCAGTCCGGTCCGCAAAGTCTCCTACCGCGTCGAGAACACGCGGGTTGGCCAGGTCACCGACTACGACAGGCTGGCGATGCGGCTCGAAACCAACGGCGCCGTGACGCCCGAAGACGCGGTGGCGCTGGCTGCGCGCATTCTGCAGGATCAGCTCCAACTGTTCATCAATTTCGAGGAGCCGCGCCACCCCTCCGACGAGACGCGGCCGAGCGAGCTTCCCTTCAACAAGAACTTGCTGCGCAAGGTCGACGAACTCGAATTGTCGGTGCGCTCGGCCAATTGCCTCAAGAACGATAATATCGTCTATATTGGCGACCTCGTGCAGAAATCCGAGGCCGAGATGCTGCGGACTCCGAATTTCGGGCGTAAATCTTTGAACGAGATTAAGGAAGTGCTGGCTCAGATGGGCCTGCATCTGGGGATGGAAATCCCCAACTGGCCACCCGAAAATATCGAGGAGCTGGCCAAGCGACTCGACGAACCTTATTGAGGGTCCGATGCGTCACCGCCTGAAAGGCCACAGTTTCAGCCGCCGGTCCGAGCATCGCAAGGCGATGTTCGAGAATCTCGCCGCCGCGCTGATCAAGCACGAGCAGATCACCACGACCCTACCCAAGGCCAAGGATCTGCGGCCGATCGTCGAGCGGCTGATCACCCTCGGCAAGCATGGCGGGCTCGCCAACCGGCGGAGGGCAATCGCCCGGCTGCAAGACGCACCTCTCGCCAACAAACTGATGACGACCCTGGCCGAGCGGTATGCGGGCCGCGCCGGCGGATATACCCGCATCATCAAGGCGGGTTTCCGGTATGGCGACAATGCGGCAATGGCGGTGATCGAGCTCGTCGATCGCGACCCGGCAGCCAAGGGCAAGGACTCGGGTCCGACCGGGACCGAGGAACAGGAAGAAGCCGACGCTGCCTAACCCGCAGTTTGACCGACCACCGGGGTATCTTTTCAGGAGGCTGCATAGCGGTCGTCTTGGAGGGTCTTAAGCTGTCTCCCTCACCGTAAAGCCAGCGTTGTCGGGATCCTCGGCTTCGAGTATGTCGATCGAGTTGACGCGAGCTTCGGAGGGGCCGCGGCGACAAGCTTCGGTCATTGCTGCAACAGCATCTTCCTCGCCGGTTGCCAACAGCTCGACCGTTCCGTCTGCGCGGTTGCGCAGCCAGCCGCGCAGCCCGAGAGAAACCGCGACGCGTGTCGCCCAAGCTCGATAGCCGACACCCTGAACCTTACCAGCGATCAGTAGCCGAACGGTTTTCATCGGTGCCAAAATAGCCGGCGAACGCCCATCCACCCAGGCCGAATTCGCTCCACCCCTGGGCCCGGTATTCGCGGGAGCTCGACTGTGAGCACAGAGGACACCCATGCAGCGACGAATGTTCGGCCCGACCGGGCGCGAGGTGGCGTTGATCGGCATGGGCACCTGGTATTTCGAGCAGGCCGATCGCCGCACAGCGATCGCCTCTCTGCAGCGCGGCCTCGATCTCGGTATGAACCATATCGACACCGCCGAAATGTACGGCTCGGGGGTCGCGGAAGAGGTGATCAGGGAGGCCATCGCCGGCCGCCGCGACGAGGTCTTCGTGGTTTCCAAGGTGCTGCCGCATAACGCCTCCCGCGCGGGCACGCGGATCGCATGCGAGCGCTCGCTCGCGCGTCTGCGCACCGATCGGCTCGATTGTTACCTCTTACATTGGCGCGGTCCCCACCCGCTGGCCGAGACGATCGCCGCCTTCGAGGAGCTGCGCGAGGAGGGCAAAATTCTCAGCTGGGGTGTCAGCAATTTCGACGTCCGCGACCTCGACGAGGTTTTGGCAATAGCCGGCGAAGGACATCTCACCTGTAATCAGGTGCTCTATCATCTGCTCGAGCGCGCCATCGAGTCTTCGGTGATCCCGTGGTGCGAGCAGCACAGCGTTGCTGTTGTCGCGTATAGCCCGTTCGGACATAGCCGCTTTCCCGGCCCCCACACAGCCGGCGGGCGGGTCCTGACCGACATCGCCGCCGCGCACAATGCGACGCCGCGCCAGGTAGCGCTCGCCTTTCTGGCCCACCGGCCGTTAGTGTTCGCGATCCCCAAAGCCGCAAATCTTGATCATGTCGAGGAGAATGCCGGCGCCGGCATTCTGCACCTCTCCGACCAGGAACTCGCCCGGATCGACGCTGTCTTCCCGCGCCCTCGCCAGCAGGGCAGCCTGCCGATGCTGTAACGCGGAGCACGCATCACCGTAGCCCGGCGTCGTCTACTCGAATTCGAGGATCACCTCGTCGACGGCAAGGCTGTCTCCGGGTTTGGCGCGAATCTGGGCGATGCGCCCATCGCGGTCGGCGCGCAGCACGTTCTCCATCTTCATCGCCTCGACGATCGCGAGTGGCTCGCCGGCCTTGACCTCCTGACCCGGCGCCACCGCGACCGAAGAAAGCAGACCCGGCATCGGCGACAGCAGCAGCCGGGAGGTATCCGCAGCCTTCCTCCGCGGCATCAGCGCCGAAAGCTCGGCGGCGCGCGGCGACAGCACCTGCGCCCGGCGGATGACGCCGCTATGCACGAGGCGAAACTCCGCACCCGGCAGCCGCTCGATCTGCACGGTCGCGATATGCCTCTCGATCCACACATGCAACAAGGCTTGGCCCGGCTGCCAATCGGTGCTTGCGATCTGGCGCGTCTCGCCGAACTCGACCGCGTAATCACTGCCTTCTCGCCGCACCAACGCCGAGTGCGCCGCGCCGTCGAGCAGGATCGTCCATCGCTCGGGGATTTCGCCGCCCCCGGCGAGTTTGCCGTCGATCGCGGTCTCGCCCTCGCGGACGCGGCGTCCCGCGAGGGCGGCAGCAAGCAGGATAATTCGGTCGGGCTCGACAAAATCGGCGGGAGGTGCGAACCCGCCGGGGAATTCCTCGGTGATGAAGTTTGTCGACAGCGCCCCCGCGCGAAAACGCGGTTTAGCCGCGATCGCGGCTAAGAAGGCCGCGTTGTTTTGCACGCCGCTGATATAGAAGCCGTCGAGGGCGGCGCGCAGACGGTCGAGCGCAGCGTCGCGGTCGGCACCATAAGCCGAGAGCTTGGCGATCATCGGATCGTAGTAGACGCTGATATCGGCACCCTCGAAGACGCCGTCATCGAGCCGCAGCCCGTCCCCTGATGGCGGCAGATAACGGACGAGACGGCCGGTCGAGGGCAGAAAGCCGCGCGTCGGGTCCTCGGCGTAGATGCGGGCCTCGATCGCCCAACCGTTGAGCCGGATGTCTGCCTGAACAAAGGGCAGCTTCTCGCCGTCGGCGATGCGCAGCATCAGCTCGACGAGGTCGAGCCCGGTCACCAGCTCGGTCACCGGATGCTCGACCTGCAATCGTGTATTCATTTCAAGAAAATAGAAATTGCGCTGGCGATCGACGATGAACTCGACCGTGCCGGCCGAGCGGTAATCGACGGCGCTGGCCAGCGCCACCGCCTGCCGGCCCATCGCCTTGCGTGTTAAATCGTCGAGGAACGGGCTCGGCGCCTCCTCGATGACTTTTTGATGCCGCCGCTGGATCGAGCATTCGCGCTCGCCGAGATAAACGATGTTGCCGTGCGCATCGCCCAAAACCTGGATCTCGATATGCCGCGGCTCCTCGATATATTTTTCGATAAAGATGCGGTCGTCGGCGAAGCTGGATTTCGCCTCGCCCGTGGCGGCGCGAAACCCGTCGCGCGCCTCCTCGTCCGAGGCGGCGATGCGCATCCCCTTGCCGCCACCGCCAGCCGACGCCTTGATCATGACCGGATAGCCGATGTTGCGCGCGATGCTGACCGCGCTCTCGGCATCGGAAACGATGTCGAGGTGCCCGGGCACGGTCGAGACTCCGGCGGCGCGGGCGAGTTTTTTCGATTCGATCTTGTCGCCCATCGCCGCGATCGCTTTGGGTCCGGGCCCGACAAACACAATACCGGCCTCGGCGAGCGCGCTCGCGAACGCCACGTTCTCCGACAGAAACCCGTACCCCGGATGAACCGCCTCGGCGCCGCTCGCGCGGCAGGCTTCGACGATCCGGTCGATCCGCAAATAGCTTTCAGCAGACGGCGCCGGCCCGATCCTGATCGCTTCGTCGGCCATGCGTACGTGAAGCGCGTCGGCGTCGGCATCCGAATAGACCGCGACCGTGGCGATCCCCACCCGCCGCGCGGTGCGGATGACGCGGCAGGCGATCTCGCCGCGATTAGCGATCAGGATTTTGCGGAACATGAGGTCCAAGCTGCGGCACGAGATCGCTTCGCTTGGCTCGCAATGACAGCAAGAACGGAGCCGTCATTGCGAGGAGCGGAGCAACGAAGCAATCTCGCCGAATTATCGGGCAATTTTCTCACAGCGGGATGTTATCGTGTTTTTTAGGTGGGTTGGTCAGCTGCTTGCCGCGCAGCATGGCGAGCGCGCGGCAAAGCCGGCGCCGGGTGTCGCGCGGCTGGATCACGTCGTCGATAAAGCCGCGGCTCGCGGCGACGAACGGGTTGGCGAATTTCTCGCGATATTCCTCGGTGCGCGCCTCGATCGCTGCGGCATCGCCGAGATCGGCGCGAAAAATGATCTCGACCGCGCCTTTCGGCCCCATCACCGCGATCTCAGCCGAGGGCCAGGCAAAATTGAGATCGCCGCGCAGATGCTTTGAGCTCATCACGTCATAGGCGCCGCCATAGGCCTTACGGGTGATCAGGGTCACCTTAGGCACGGTCGCCTCGGCGAACGCGAACAACAGCTTGGCGCCATGCTTGATGATGCCGCCATATTCCTGGGCGGTTCCCGGCAAAAATCCGGGGACATCGACAAAGGTCACGATCGGGGTGTTGAAGCAGTCGCAAAAACGCACAAAGCGCGCCGCCTTACGGGCGCTGTCGATGTCGAGACAGCCGGCCAGCACCATCGGCTGATTGGCGACGATACCGATCGTGGATCCTTCCATCCGCGCGAACCCAACGATGATGTTGCGAGCGAAATTCGGCTGGATTTCAAAGAAATCGCCTTCGTCGACGGTCTTGAGGATCAGCTCCTTGATGTCGTAAGGCCTGTTCGGATTGCTCGGAACCAGCGTGTCGAGCGAAGGCTCGATCCGGTCGCGCGGGTCTGCAGTCGGCCGCAATGGCGGTTGGACGCGGTTCGAGGCCGGCAGAAAATCGATGAACCGGCGCAGCTCGATCAGCGCCTCGACATCATTCTCAAAGGCGAGGTCGGCGACCCCCGAGCGCGTCGTATGGGTGACGGCGCCGCCCAATTCCTCCTGCGTCACCGTCTCGTGCGTGACGGTCCTGACCACCTCCGGCCCCGTCACGAACAAGTAGGACGTGTCCTTGACCATGAAGATGAAATCGGTCATCGCCGGCGAATAGACCGCACCCCCGGCGCATGGCCCCATGATCATCGACACCTGTGGCACGACGCCCGAGGCCAGCACGTTGCGTTCGAACACTTCGGCGTAGCCGGCAAGCGAGGCCACGCCGTCCTGGATGCGCGCTCCGCCCGAATCGTTGAGCCCGATCACCGGCGCCCCGACGTTCATCGCCTGGTCCATGACTTTGCAGATCTTTTCGGCATGCGCCTCGCTCAGCGAGCCGCCGAACACGGTGAAATCCTGACTGAACACAAAGACCAGGCGTCCGTTGACCGTGCCGTAGCCGGTGACGACTCCGTCGCCCGGGACCTTGTGCTGGTCGATGCCAAAATCATGGCTGCGGTGCTCGACAAACATGTCCCATTCCTCGAACGAATTGGCGTCGAGCAGAAGCTCAAGCCGCTCGCGCGCGGTCAGCTTGCCGCGGCGGTGCTGGGCTTCGACCCGTTGGGCGCCGCCGCCCGCCCGCGCCGCTATCCGCTTTTCTTCCAGGCGGTCGAGTATGTTGTCCATGGCGCCTCGCGACAATGAACCGGCGAGATAACATCAACCGGTGCGCTGCGACCAGACCTGCGGTTGGTTCGGCTTTTGCGCAGCTTGTTCGGGGCCGGCGATCAAGCGCAGAATTGCCGGCAGGTCGAGAACCAACGGATCGAGGTCAGGACGATGGCGGAGAGCGAGCTTTATCAAAAAGGGGCGGCGATGCGTCGCCGGCTGATGGGGGATGCGGCGGTCGAGCGTTCTGCCCGCGAGATCTACAGCGATCCGGTCATGAAGAAGTTCATAGACGTCGCCACCGAAACCGTGTTCGGCGCGCTGTGGACCCGGCCCGGGCTCGATCTGAAGACCCGCGCGCTGATCTGCGTGATTTCGGACACGACCACCGGGCGCGAGCCCGAACTTGCGCTGCATCTGCGCATGGCGTTGCGCCAGGGTTGGACCGAGGAGGAATTGACCGAGGCATTGCTCCACCTGTCCGGCTATGTCGGCGTGCCGATCATCCGAGAGTCGCTGATGGTGGCGAGCAAAGTGTTTGCGGAGTTTCGGGCTGAACAGGGCACCGAAAAACCGGTGAGTGCGTAAGCCAAGGGCTGAGCTGCGTGCAGGCATCGGTGCTTGAACGATGACGACGATCGATCTCCAACATCGGGAAAAGGAAACGGCCAATCTCTTTTCCCGGCAGGATTGGAACGCCTACTACTCGCGCAAGCGAATCGTGCAGCAATGGATGCAACTTCATTTGCTCGGCACGATCGATTGCCAAAAGGTCCTGGAAGTCGGACCGGCCCTCGGGCTGGTCACTAGCCTTTTGGTCAATGTCGGATACGATGTTCACACTCTCGACCGGACGCCGCGCGCGTTCGCTTATCCCGACGTGCCGCATCTTGAAAGAGACATCTGCGATTTGCGCAGCGACGAGATCGCCGGCTATGACGCGATCCTGTGCTGCGAAACGCTCGAACACATCGATTGGCAGTGCGTCGGGCCGGTCCTGTCGATCTTCCGAGCGAGCGGCGCCAGATACCTGATCGTCTCGGTTCCCTATATGGCGTTCCAAGTATCCCTCGACGTCTATCTGAACCGGACCACATTTCGTCAATATTTCTCGATGAAGAAATTGCTGTGGCGAAAGCAGTTCGCGGTGGAACCGCCGGGTGGACACCAGTGGGAAGTCGGATACCGGAATTATCCGCTGCGGGCCTGGGAGGACCGGCTCGACAGCTGTGGCTGGTCGATCATCACGCGAGACTTTACCGAGCATTGCCGGTCGGTCTTTCACCTGCTCGAAGCGAAGTGATCAGCTACCCGCAGGTTGGCGCACGCAACAGCGACAGAAACCGCGCCGCAGCTGCGATGTCTTCGGCCAGGGCTGCCCGACGCCCGGCCTCCTCCGGATCCTCGCCCCAGGCTTCGATCTGAAAGCTTTCGTCGAGCTGCGAGGCCGCGAAGGCCTCGGCTGCGTCGAGACGGCCCTCGATCAGCGCCAGTGCGATGACCAGTGACCCGCAGGCGCCGGTCGACCAGATGCAACGCGGCAAGCGCGAAATCATTCTGTTCGGCGACCGCGGCGGCAAAGGCGCGCAGGCTCGCCTGCGGCTGGGGTTTCGGGATGACTCCCGCGGTGATCTCGAGCGAAGCGTCGTAGCGCAGCGCCGCCCAATCGGCCAGCGGCTGCCACACCGCATGCTGGCGTATCGCCAGCTCCGGCGGATGTACCGCCCGGTAGCAGACCAGATCGGTCCCGGCGTAATCGGCGATCTGCTGCACGATTGCTTCGCGCTGCGGCGCCACGCGATCGATCGCGGTGCTGGCCAATCGGGTCAGCGGCATTTGAGCCGGACGAATCTCCCCTTGCTGGGCCTCCCATTCGGCAGCGACCGCGCCGGCGAGTGCGGCGCTCGGGACGACCAGTGGCTGCTTTCCCTGGGTCTTGATAGGTTTGCCGTCGAGAGCGACCCCATAACCGCCTGCCGCCGGCACGATCCCGGTCTGCTGATAGAAGCGCTTCATTCCGGCAGATCCAGTCCGGAAAATGGATCCGGGGCATCGGCGGAAAAGCCAAAGAATTCCCAGCTCTGCCGCATGTGCGACGGCAGCGGTGCGGCTATCTTCAGAATTCCGCCATGCGGGTGCGGGATCGAGAGCGTGCGCGCATGCAGATGAAGCCGCCGCGCGCCCGGCGGCCCGGCAATGTGCGTGGCGGCGCCTCCGTATTTGCCGTCGCCGAGGAGCGGGGCGCCGATTGTGGCGCAATGGGCGCGCAGCTGGTGCGTGCGCCCGGTAACCGGCAGCAGGGCGAGCCAGCTCACCCGCCCGCCGACGCTGTCAACGACGCGGTAATAGGTGACCGCGTGCTTGCCCTCGTCGGGGTCGGCGCGGGCGCGTTCGCCACCCTGGCCGGAGCGCTTGGCGAGCGCCAGAGCGATACGCCCTTGCGGCGGTTTCGGGACACCGACCGCCAGCGCCCAATAGATCTTTCGCGTCGTCCTATCGCGAAAGGCCCGGGTCAGAAACGCCGCCGCCACGGCGCTGCGGGCGATCACGAGAACGCCGCTGGTATCCTTGTCGAGCCGATGAACAAGCTTCGGCCGCTCGGCATGGCCAAAGCGGAGCGCATCCAACAAACCATCGAGATGGCGCTCGGACCGGGTCCCGCCCTGAACCGCCAGACCAGGCGGCTTGTTGATCACGATGACCAACTCGTCTTGGTGCAGGATCGCGTTCCGCAGCATCGCTTCGTCGGCGGGGAGCAACTGGCGTGGTGCCGTGGATGCCAAGGATGGCGCCGCATCTAGCGGCGGAATTCGGATCGCCTGGCCGGGCACCAACCGGTCGCTCGATTTGGCGCGTTTGCCGTCGACCCGAATCTGTCCAGTGCGCAGCAGCTTTTCGAGCCGGCCATGGGCCAGCGCCGGATAATGGCGCTTGAACCAGCGATCAATGCGAACCGGCCCGTCCTCGCCCTCGACGGTTACGGTCTCGACCGGGTTGATCATGGTGGCGGTCCGGCTGCACGCTCGCGCAGCTTGCCCCAATAATCGAGCCGCCTTTTGACCTCGCGCTCGAAACCGCGCTCGCCCGGCCGGTAGAACGTCCGGCGTACAGTCCCGTCCGGGAAGTAGTTCTGGCCCGAGAAGCCTTCCTCGATGGCGTGGTCGTAGACATAGCCCTTGCCGTAGCCGAGATTGCGCATCAGCCGTGTCGGGGCGTTCAGAATGTGCATCGGCGGCATCAACGAGCCGGTCTCGCGCGCCATCTGTTGGGCTTCACCAAAGGCCGTATAGGCCGCATTCGATTTCGGCGCGGTCGCCAGATAGATCACGCATTGAGCGATCGCCAACTCGCCTTCAGGTAAGCCCAGCCGATCGTATGTGTCCCATGCCGCCAGCGCCTGCACCACCGCCTGCGGATCGGCGAGCCCGATATCCTCGACCGCGGCGCGGGTCAGCCGGCGCAAGATGTAGATCGGGTCTTCGCCACCGGCCAGCATGCGCGCGAGCCAATAAAGCGCCGCATCTGTGTCCGAGCCGCGCAGGGATTTGTGCAACGCGCTGATCAGATTGTAATGGCCTTCCTGCGCCTTGTCGTAAAGCGGGGCGCGCTGCTGGACGAGGCGCGCGAGCTCTGTTGCTCCCAGCATGGCGCCTGGAGGCAGGCGGGCGACCTCCTCGAGGAGGTTGAGCAGAAAGCGGCCGTCGCCATCGGCCATCGCGCGCAGCGCAGTGCGGGCGTCGTCGGTCAGCGGCAGCTTACAGCCGAGGGCGTCCTCGGCCCGCCGCAGCAGGGTTTCGAGGTCGTCGTCGCCGAGCCGGCGCAAGACCAGAACCTGGGCCCGCGACAGCAGCGCCCCGATCAGCTCGAAAGACGGGTTCTCGGTCGTGGCCCCGACCAGCACCACGGTGCCGTCCTCGACCACCGGCAGAAAGGCGTCCTGCTGGGCGCGGTTGAAGCGGTGGATCTCGTCGACGAAGAGGAGCGTGCCGTGGCCCATCTCGCGCCGTTTCCTGGCCGCATCGAACACCTTGCGCAGGTCGGCAACCCCGGAAAAGACCGCCGACAACGGTTCGAAATGGAGGTCGGTGCCATGCGCCAACAGCCGCGCGATCGTGGTCTTGCCGCAGCCAGGCGGTCCCCACAGGATCATCGAGGACAGCTGCCGGCTCGCCACCATGCGTCCGATCGGGCCGTCCGGACCGAGCAGATGATCCTGCCCGACGACCTCGGCGAGGCTTTTCGGCCGCAGCCGGTCGGCGAGCGGCCGCGGCGTCTGGTTCTCGAACAACGTGCTCATCGGCAGGCGGGCGGCTCGTCAAAGACTTCGGCGAACGTCGCGCGCAACGCGGCGTCGACATCGGCCATCGTCGCGGCCAAGCCGAGATCGGCGAGCGAGGTGACGCCGTGCTCGACGATGCCGCAGGGAATGATGCCGCGGTAATGCTCGAGGTCGGGATCGATGTTGAGCGCCATGCCGTGATAGGTCACCCAGCGCCGCACCCGCACGCCGATCGCGGCGATCTTGGCCTCGCCGGCGCCATGCTTGACCCAGATACCGACCCGGCCCTCGCGCCGCTCGCCATTGACTTCGAAGCGTGCGAGCGCGCGAATCACCCATTCTTCGAGGTGGTGGACGTAGCAGTGCACGTCCTCACCACGGCGGGCAAGATCGAGCATGACGTAGGCGACGCGCTGCCCCGGCCCGTGATAGGTGTACTGCCCGCCGCGCCCGGTGCGATGTACCGGAAAGCGCCCGGGCGCGAGGAGGTCCTCGTCACGGGCGCTAGTCCCGGCGGTGTAAAGCGGTGGATGCTCCAATAGCCAGACGAGTTCGGGCATCGTGCCGGCGCGGATCGCGGCTACCCGGCCCTCCATTTCTTCGACGGCGTGCGCGTAGGGGACGGCGATCGCGCTTGATCGCCATTCCACCGCAGCGCCTTCGGTTACGGTCTCAAGCCCCATGCTGCTTGATATGGTAGCGCGGATTTGCTAATCACGCCGCCTCGCGGCGAGATGCGAGGCTGTTCCCCCTGCCGTGCGGTCGTGGCGGAATTGGTAGACGCGCAGCGTTGAGGTCGCTGTGGGGGAAACTCCGTGGAAGTTCGAGTCTTCTCGACCGCACCAGCTCCAACGCCGACCACGATTGCCAGAGCTTTCCCGGATTTGACAGCGACACGGTCGCTCCCTATGTTCGGGTTCAGCTCAAGGATATTACCGATGAAGATTGTCAACTCGCTGAAATCGCTTAAGAAGCGCGACAAGAACTGCCGCATCGTCAGGCGCAAGGGTCGCGTCTATGTGATCAACAAGACCAACCCGCGCTACAAGGCGCGCCAGGGCTAACCGCTAACCCGCCGCGACCGGCGGACGAATCCGATGAAGATGCCGACGCCCGATGCTGCGGTGCTGCAACGCCGCGTCGAGATCATCGAGGCGCTGCGCCAGATCGTACCCGGCGAAGGCGTCATCGTCTCGGAGCCCGAGCGGCGCGCCTATGAGAGCGACGGGCTGACCGCTTATCGCCAGCTGCCATTGGTCGTGGTGCTCCCGTCGCGGGTCGAAGAGGTCGCGGCGGTGTTGCGCTATTGCAAGGAGATCGGCGTCAAGGTGGTGCCGCGCGGCGCCGGCACTTCGCTTTCGGGCGGGGCATTGCCGTTGGCCGATGGCGTATTGCTCGGCATGGCCAAGTTCAACCGCATCCTCGAGATCGATTACGGCAATCGCTGCGTGGTGGCTCAGCCCGGGGTGACTAATCTGGCATTGACCCAGGCGGTCGAGCATGCCGGCTTTTATTACGCGCCCGATCCGTCGAGCCAGATCGCCTGCACGATCGGCGGCAACGTCGCCGAAAATTCCGGCGGCGTGCATTGCCTCAAATACGGGTTGACCACCAACAACATCCTCGGCGTCGAGCTGGTGCTGATGGATGGCGAGATCGTCCGGCTCGGCGGCAAGCATTTCGACGCCGAAGGCTATGATCTGTTGGGCGTGGTGACCGGTTCCGAGGGTTTGCTGGGGGTCGTGACCGAGGTCACGGTGCGTATCCTGCCCAAGCCGACGGCGGCGCGCGCGCTGCTGATCGGGTTCGTCACGACCGAGGATGCCGGCAATTGCGTTGCCGCGGTGATCGCTGCCGGCATCATTCCGGGCGGGATGGAGATGATGGACCGGCCGGCGATCCACGCCGCCGAGGCTTTCGTCAATGTCGGCTACCCGCTCGATGTCGAGGCTTTGCTGATCGTCGAGCTCGATGGCGCGCCGGCCGAAATCGAGCATCTAATCGCCCAGGTCGAGGCGATTGCCCGCGAGCACCGCGCCGCTTCGGTCAGAATCAGCGGCGACGATGCCGAGCGGCTGGCCTTCTGGTCCGGGCGCAAGGCCGCCTTTCCCGCGGTCGGGCGGATCTCGCCGGACTACTACTGCATGGACGGCACGATCCCGCGCGGCCGGCTGGCGCAGGTGCTGACCGGCATCAGGGCGCTCTCGAAGCGGTATGGGCTCGGCGTCGCCAATGTCTTTCACGCCGGCGACGGCAACTTGCACCCGCTGGTTCTTTACGACGCCAATAAGCCCGGCGAGACCGAGCGCGCCGAAGCGTTCGGTTCGGACATCCTGCGGCTGTGCGTCGAGGTCGGCGGCGTTCTGACCGGCGAGCACGGGGTCGGCGTCGAAAAGCGCGACTTGATGGGAACCATGTTCGACGAAACCGACCTGGCCCACCAGCAGCGGGTCAAATGCGCCTTCGATCCCGACGGATTGCTGAACCCAGGCAAGGTGTTCCCTGAGCTGCATCGCTGCGCCGAACTCGGCCGTCTTCACATCCACGCCGGCCGAGTCCCCTTCCCCGACTTGCCGCGGTTTTAGCCGGCCGGAGGATAATCCGGGTATTGCGGCAGGTCGTCGGTGATTTCGAACCAGGGCGCCTTGCTCGCAACAAAGCCATGGCACTCGGGGCGGACGCGCGGATCATCATCCAAAATGCCCAGCGGGATGCCCAGCTCCGAGGCAATCGCCGGATTTTCCAGGGCCGGTTTGTAGGTGGGACTCGGCCGGTTGACCACTGGCGAGCCGCAAACGCGGCAGAAACCGCGGCGAAAACCGGGAGAGGATTTCATAGTAGCTCACCAAATCCTCGCCCTGGATCCATTTGAAATCCGCGACACGGACACGCACCCGGCCGCGAAACGCGGCGCCGTGCTGCTTGCGGCAGCGCGAACAATGGCAATTCAGCGGCCGCTGCAGGACACCGTCGATCTCGAACTTCACGCCGCCGCATAGGCAGCTTCCGCGGACTGTCGGCATCGCACATCTCCTTTGCACGCCCAGCTTTAAGGCGTTAAGTCCCATTATGACCCGGCTCCTGCCGACCTCGATCAATGAACTGCGCGATGCGGTGGCGGAGGCATTGGCGGCCGGAGAGCCGGGCGAACTCGTAGCCGGCGGCAGCAAACGCGGGCTCGGCCGGCCATTGCAAGTGCCGCGCACGATCGATTTATCCGAACTCTCCGGGATCCGCGATTATCAGCCGAATGAGCTGGTTCTGACCGCTGCGGCGGCAACCCCGCTCGATGAAATCGAGGCGGCGCTGGCTCCGGCACGTCAGATGCTTGCCTTCGAGCCGCCTGATTGGCGGGCGCTGCTGGGGACGCCAGAGGGGCGCCCGACCTTGGGCGGGATGCTTGCTTGTAATTTGAGCGGACCGCGGCGGATCAAGGCGGGGGCGGCGCGCGACCATTTCCTTGGCTTCCGCGGCGTCAGTGGTCGGGGCGAGGTGTTCAAATCCGGCGGCAAGGTCGTAAAGAACGTGACCGGATACGATCTCTCAAAACTAATGGCCGGCTCTTATGGGACCTTGGCCGCGTTCGAAGAGGTAACGGTCAAGGTGCTGCCGCGGCCGGAGCATACCGAGACCGTCGCGCTGTGCGGTCTCGATCCGGCGGCCGCGGTGCGGGCGATGAGCCGGGCGCTCGCCTCGCCGCACGAGGTCTCGGGTGCTGCCTATCTGCCGCCTGGCGCGACTGCGGCGCTGACTTCGCTGGTGGATCTCCCCGGGATAGCCGCCCTTCGCCTCGAAGGGCCGCCGCCCTCCGTCACCTTCCGGCGCGAGCGATTGCTGGCTGAGCTGGCCACGGATTGCGATTCGACGGTGCTCGATGACGCCGCCTCGATGACATTCTGGGGGGCGATCCGCGATGTCGAGCCGCTTGCCGGTCTTGCCGATCGCACCGTCTGGCGCGTTTCGGTGGCGCCAAGCCGTGGCGCGGAGCTCGGCGAGGCGGTTGCTTGCGCCGTCGACGCGACATGGTTTGTCGACTGGGGCGGAGGACTGTTGTGGATAGCGGTCGCCGCGGGCAAAGACGGGGCCGAGGATGGCGCCGCCGCGTTGATCCGCACGGCGATCCGTGGCGCGGATGGGCATGGCACCGGGCACGCCACGTTGGTCAAAGGCTCGGCGGCATTGCGCCGCGCTGTCCCGGTGTTCGAGCCGCAGCCACCTGCCCTCGCCGCGCTCGCGGCCCGGGTCAAGGACAGCTTCGACCCTCGCCACATCCTCAACCCCGGGCGCATGGTCGAGGGGAGCTGAGCCCGTGCGCACCGATTTCTCGGCCGAGCAGCTGGCCGATCCCGACACTGCCCAGTCCGAAAAGATCCTGCGCAACTGCACCCATTGCGGGTTCTGCACCGCGACTTGCCCGACCTATCTGCTGTTCGGCGACGAGTTGGACGGGCCACGGGGGCGCATCTACCTAATCAAGGACATGCTGGCCGGAGACGGGAGCATCACCGCGGACACGGTCAAACACATTGACCGCTGTCTCTCTTGCCTGTCCTGCATGACGACTTGCCCGTCGGGGGTGAACTACATGCACCTCGTCGATCACGGCCGACGCTGGATCGAGCAGAGATACCAGAGACCTTGGACCGAGCGGGCATTGCGACGGCTGCTCGGCAATGTGTTGACCCGGCCCGCGCGATTCCGCCTGGCGTTGCGCGGCGCCGTTGTCGCCAAGCGGTTCGCGCGATTCCTGCCAAGGCAGCTCACGCCGTTGCTCGCGCTGGCCCCAGCCTCCGTCCCGAAGGCCTCGCCAACCGATCGGCAGCGCGTCTTTCCCGCCGAAGGAGAACGGCGGATGCGGGTGGCATTGCTGACCGGCTGCGCCCAGCGGGTGCTTTCCCCCGCGATCAACGAGGCGACGATCCGGCTGTTGACCCGCCACGGCTGCGAAGTCGTCGTTCCGCGAGGCAGTGGATGCTGCGGCTCGCTGGTCCATCATCTGGGTCAAGAGGCCGAGGCACTGGCCTTCGCGCGCACCGACATCGACGCCTGGGAGCGCGAACGCATCGCCGGCGGGCTCGATGCGATCGTGATCAATGCCTCAGGCTGTGGCACGACGGTCAAGGATTACGGCTTCATGCTGCGGGAAGATCCAGTCTATGCCGAGAAGGCGGCGCGGATCGCCGCCATCACCCGCGACGTCACCGAAATTATCGAGACGATCGGGCTGCGCCCACCCTCGCCCGAGGTCGCGGCCACCAGCCGGCGCGTCGCCTATCATTCCGCATGCTCGATGCAGCACGGCCAGCGAATTCACGACGGACCAAGGGCGTTGTTGGCGGCGGCCGGGTTCGAAGCGCTCGACGTGCCCGAGGGGCACCTCTGCTGCGGCTCGGCCGGGACCTACAATTTGTTGCAGCCGGAGATCGCGGGGAAACTGCGCGAGCGCAAGCTAGCTAATATCGCCTTGACCCGGCCCGATATCGTCGCCACCGGCAATATCGGCTGCATCACCCAACTCGCCCCCGGCTGCGCTGCGCCGGTCGTGCATACCGTCGAGCTGCTCGATTGGGCTACCGGCGGGCCGATGCCGCGGGCTCTCGATGGCCGCTAACGCAGGCGTTTGCGGGCGATAGCAGGTACTGCCAGCGACACGGCGAGCGCGGCTAGGCCAATCAGGGTAGGTGCCAGCCATCCGGCGGCGCCAAGCATTGCCCGCTCGCCGGCGGCGCCGAAGTCGACATAGGCGATCGTCAACGGCAACTGGCCGAGCAGCGAGCCAAATGCATAGCCCCCGAGCGGCAGCCGCGTCAGTCCCAACCCATAATTCGAGAGAGAGTGGGGAATGACCGGGATCAGCCGCAGTCCCGCAACGGCACGCCAGCCCCCCTGCTCCACGCGCTCGAGGATCGAGCGGATGGTATCGCTGCGATAGAGGTCGAATAGACCGGCATTGAGATGGCGAGCGACGAGAAATCCTGCCGCCGCGCCGGCGACGCTACCGATCGCGGCCCAAACAATGCCCCATCCAACGCCGAACAACAGCCCCGCAGCAAGCGCCAGCACGGTGCGCGGGACGAACAACAGGCTGCCGACAACGTGCACGGCGAGAAACACCAGCGGCGCTAATGGATATCGCCCGATAATGGCGCCGAGCTCGGCCGGGCTGAACAATGCCCGCCAGCGCCAGGCGGTGACGGCCCCAACCAGCAGCAGGCCCAGAAGGAGCAAGCGCGCCATGCGGTGAAACCAGGTCGCGGGAACCTCGAGCGTCGCAGGTCCCGTCTCCTTTTGCATCACCGGAGCACCGGCACGGCAGGCGTCGACGCTGCGGCGGGCTCCTCCGGCGACGGCTCGACCAGGAGGTGTGGACGGGTCGCTCGCCGTTGCAGCCACATCACCCCAAATAGATCGACGATTCCGACGCCCAGGCGATCGAACACACCGTACTTCGAGACGCCGCCCCGGCGCCGCCGATGATTGACCGGCACCGAGCGCACGTTGCCACCGGCACGCAGCACCAATGCCGGAAGAAATCGGTGCATGTGGTCGAAATCCGGCAGGTCGAGAAACAGTGAGCGAGAAAACAGCTTCAGCCCGCACCCGGTGTCCGGGGTATCGTCGACGAGAAGCCGGCGGCGGATCCGGTTGGCAATCCGCGACGCCGCTCGCTTCGACCAGCTGTCCCGCCGAATTCGACGATAGCCGGTGACCAAGAGCGGCGAAGCCGGCGGCGCCGCGCGGGCCAGCTTCCACAATTCGGGAATGTCGGCCGGATCATTTTGGCCGTCGCCGTCGAGCGTCGCGATCCAGGCTGCCTGCGCTGCCCTGACGCCGGTACGAATCGCCGCGCTCTGCCCGCAGCTTTGCGCATGGCGGAGCAATCGCAACTGCGGCGCCTGTGGCGTCAGTCGCAAGATTTCGGCGGCGGTTCCATCGGTGCTGCCGTCGTCGACGTAAACGATCTCATAAGAGCACAGCCCATCGAGGGCGGCGCGGACTTCGCCGACCAGAGGCGCGATGTTCGTGGCCTCGTTTCTTACAGGGATAACGACGGATAATTCCATGACTTCGACGTGCACGAGCGTGAGCCGACGGGGGTGGGCAAAGGCCGGCTAGGCTCTGTCACAACGGGCGGCGCATGTAGCATGTTCCGCAGATGCGACAAATCGGGCTAGCCGCTGGGTCGACGCCCTCGTGAGGACCGCAATCGACCCAACACGTAAACAGCATGGCGGCGATCAGCGGTCGACCCAGGCGATCCGCAGCACGTTGGTGGCGCCGGGGGTGCCGAACGGAACTCCGGCGGTGACGACGACGCGCTGCCCGGGTTGAGCGATTTCTTCACGGTGGGCGATCCGCACCGCCTTCTGAACCATGTCGTTGAAGTTCTTGATGTCGCTCGTGTGAACGCAGTGCGCCCCCCATAACACCGCGAGGCGTCGAGCGGTGCCGAGCTTCGAAGTGAGCACAAGGATCGGCACTTCCGGGCGCTCGCGCGCGGCGCGCAACGCGGTGGCGCCCGACGTCGTGTAGGAAACGATGGCCGCGGCGCCGATCGTGCTGGCGACCTGGCGGGCGGCGGCGCTGATCGCGTCCGGGGCGGTATGCTCATGCTCGATCAGGGTCCCCTCGAGCATCGAGAAATAGAGCGGATCCTGCTGCACCCGACAGGCGATCCGGTTCATCATCGCCACGGATTCGACCGGATAGCGCCCGGCGGCGGTCTCGGCGGACAGCATGACCGCGTCGGCGCCCTCATAGACCGCGGTGGCCACATCGGAGGCTTCGGCGCGGGTTGGCGTCGGCGACGTAATCATCGATTCAAGCATCTGGGTCGCGACGACCACCGGCTTGCCGGCGACTCGGCAGGCGTGCACGACCTGTTTTTGCACGCTGGGCACATCCTCCGGTGGCATCTCGACCCCGAGGTCCCCACGCGCCACCATCAGTCCGTCGGCAAGCTCGATGATTTCCGACAAACGCTGGATCGCCGCGGGCTTTTCGAGCTTTACCATGACGCCGGCATGCCCGCCCACCAGCTTGCGGCCCTCCGCCACGTCGTCGGGGCGTTGAACAAACGAGAATGCGATCCAGTCGGCGCCGTGATCGAGGGCGAAGGCGAGATCGGCGCGGTCCTTTTCGGTGATTGCCGACATTGGCAGCACCGCGTTCGGGACATTGACCCCCTTGCGGTCCGAGAGCGGTCCGCCGACCCGGCACAAGGTCTCGGCAAACCCGGCGCCGCAGGTCTCGGTCTCGAGCCGCACCTTGCCGTCGTCGAGCAGCAATTGGGTACCCGGCTGCAACGCCGCGAAGATCTCGGGGTGGGGCAGCGGCACGCGGGTCTGGTCGCCGGGGCACGGATCGAGGTCGAGGCGTAGACGAGCGCCGGCGGTGAGCTCGATTCGACCTGCCTCGAAGGTGCCGAGGCGCAGCTTTGGCCCTTGCAGATCGGCGAGAATGCCGATCGGCCGCCCGGTCTCGTGCTCGACCTGCCGGATCGCCTCAAATCGAGCGAGATGCTCGCGATGCGTCCCGTGGCTGAAATTGAGGCGAAAGACGTCGACGCCGGCCTCGAACAACGCGCGAATCTGCTCGAGCGTCGAACTCGACGGGCCGAGGGTTGCGACGATCTTTGCGCTGCGCTGCCGCCGCATCTCCGTCTCCTCAGCAAGCCCTTTCAGCCATCGACCAGGATCGCCCGGAAATCGTTGACATTGGTCAGTGTCGGGCCGGTTACGATGAGATCGCCGAGGGCAGCGAAAAACCCGTACCCGTCATTGTCGGCGAGAGCAGCGGTTGCCCCGATCCCGCGGGCCACGGCACGCGCGATACTGCCCGGATAGACGATCGCCCCGGCATTGTCTTCAGTTCCGTCGATGCCGTCTGTGTCACAGGCGATCGCCGAAATTCCTTCGGCCCCGTCGAGCGCCACGGCAAGCGCCAGCAGGAACTCGACGTTGCGCCCGCCGCGGCCGTGGCCCCTGACGGTTACGGTGGTCTCGCCGCCCGACAACAACACAGCGGGAAGCGGCACCGTCCGGTCCCCTACGCGGAACTCTCCGGCGCGCAGCTGATGGGCGATCGCGGCGTGAACGAGGGCGACGTCGCGGGCTTCGCCCTCGATCCGATCGCTCAACACGATCGGCGTGATGTTTTGCCGCAGCGCGACGGCGGCGGCGGCGCGCAGCAATTCCTGTGGGCTCGCGATCAGCTCGAAGCGCGTCCGCGCGAAGATCGGGTCATCGGGTTTCGGGGTCTCGCTCCGCTGCGCCGCGAGGTGCGCGATGACAGCCGCAGGCTCGCTGATGCCATATTTCGCCAGCACCGCTCGGGCATCAGCAAAAGTCGTCGCGTCGGGCACCGTCGGCCCCGAGGCAATCACTGCGGGGTCATCGCCGGGAACATCGGAAATGGCCAGGGTAACAATCCGTGTCGGCGCCGCGGCGGCGGCAAGCCGGCCCCCCTTGATTGCCGAGAGATGCTTGCGCACCGTGTTGATCTCGGTAATGGTCGCGCCCGAGCGCAACAGCGCACGCGTCACCGCCTGCTTGTCGCCCAGAGTAAGGCCCGGAGCCGGCAAGGCAAGCAGCGCCGAGCCGCCTCCCGAAGCCAGAAACACGAACTGGTCGTCGGGCCCAAGCCCATGGGCGAGCTCGAGGATCCGCCGGGCCGCGCGCTCTCCCGCAGCGTCGGGCACAGGATGGCTCGCTTCGAGGATTTCGATCCGGTCACAGGGAACAGCATGACCGTAGCGGGTCAAGACGAGGCCTTCCAGTGGACCGGGCCACCTCGTCTCGAAGGCGCGCGCCATCGCCGCCGCCGCCTTGCCTGCGCCAGCCACGACGGTGCGTCCGCGGACCGCCGCGGGGATCCGACCGCCCAGCGCCCGATCAGGATCGGCCGCGGCGAGAGCAGCATCGAACAGGGCCCGCAAAAACTCCCCGGCCGCCCGATCATCGAGTATCGTCACGTCGTGCTTCCGTCTTGCCAAGCTCCCCGCCGCCATTTCATATCGAGCGCCGCAGGAACGCCAGCGCTAGATCCCCTGCGGTAAAGCATGGCATAGTCCGGGGGAAGGGACAGGTCTCGTGAAAGTGGTAGGCCGCCGAGGCGCGTTGCGGGCGGCATTGTCGATTGCGTTGGTGATCGCGGCGGCGCCGGGCCGCGCCGACCCGCCGGCAAACATGCCGTTTTCCGAAGTCTTCGCTGATCTCGCCGCAAGGCTCCTCGGGGTGGTGGTCAACATCTCGACCACCCAGGCCGGCGTCGCAGGACTGCCGAAGGATGCCCCCCAAGGTCAGGCCCCCGCGCCGGGCTCGCCGCTCGACCAGTTTTTCCACGACTTTCTCGGCGATAACGGGGCGCCGGGCAGCCCGAACGGTTTGGCGCCGCCGGTCGCGTCGCTCGGGTCGGGGTTCATCATCGATCCTTCGGGTCTGATCGTCACCAACAACCACGTGATAGCCAATGCCGATCAGATTACCGTCACATTGTCCGACAACACGGCCTTACAGGCGCGGGTGGTCGGGCGCGACCCGGTCAGCGATCTGGCCCTGTTGAAGATCGACGCGGCGAAACCGCTGCCTGCGGCAATTTGGGGCGATTCAACCAAGGCCCGGGTCGGAGATTGGGTGCTCGCGATCGGCAATCCTTTCGGCCTCGGTGGTACGGTCACCTCAGGCATCATCTCGGCTACGGCACGCGACATTCATTCGGGACCCTACGACGACTTCCTGCAGACTGATGCATCGATTAACCGCGGCAATTCGGGCGGCCCGATGTTCGACCTTGCTGGGCAGGTGATCGGAATAAACACCGCGATCTACTCGCCATCCGGAGGGTCGATCGGCATTGGATTTGCGGTGCCTTCTGCTTTTGCGCGGCCGATCATCGATCAGCTCAAGGCAACTGGCAAAGTCGAGCGCGGTTGGATCGGGGCGCGCATTCAGCCGGTCACCGATGCACTGGCCGAAGCTGTCGGTCTGGACAAAAGCCGTGGCGCAATGGTCGCGACGATCGACCAAGCGAGCCCCGCGGCCCAGGCAAAACTGGAACCCGGTGACGTAATCCTGACCTATGACGGTAAGCCGATCGACCGCAGCCGGCAACTGCCTCTCCTCGTCGCCGGCACGCCGCCCAACGCAGCAGTCAAGATGACGATCTGGCGCGACCGCAAGGAGCACGACGTCACGCTCAAGGTCGCAGCCCTCGACCCGAATCGTCCGCCGCCACCCCCGCCGGAACCGGAAAAGCCGAAACCGCCACCGACGGTCGATGCGCTTGGTCTCAAGGTCGCCAAGTTGACCGAGGACCTGCGCAAGCAGTTTTCCCTGCCGGAGGCGGCAAAGGGGATAGTCATCATCGATGTGCCGGCGAATAGCGCGGCCGCGACACAGGGGTTGCGCCCAGGCGATCTCGTCGTCGCGATCGGCCGCGCGCCGGTCGCGACACTGGAGGAGGTACAGCAGAAAGCGACGGTCTCGACCAAGACGGGAAGCAAAGATCTCCTAGTCCGCGTCGAGCGCGACGGCAACACCCGATTCGTGGCACTGCCTGCGGCGGGCGGGTAAGCTGTTACAATTGCTCTATTCGGCCGCCAGCGCCGACGCCGGCGACGGTAGCCGGAAGCGGGCGAGCAGTGCCGCTTCCTTTGTCTTGGCGCGGGCGAGGTTCGCCTCCTTAACATGGCCGAAGCCGCGGATCTCGAACGGCAATGATGCCAGCTCGACCGCGATCGCGTGATTGGCAGGCGTCAAACGGGCGAGGATCTCGTCGATTACCGCCTCGTATTCGCCGATCAGCCGGCGCTCGGTGCGTCGTTCCTCGCTGCGAGCGAAGATGTCGAACGGCGTTCCGCGCAGCCGGCGCAGCTTGGCCAGAATCCGAAAGACGGTTAGCATCCACGGGCCGAACTCGCGCTTGCGCAGATGCCCGGTCTGAGGATCGCGATCGCCGAGAATAGGCGGGGCAAGGTGGAAGCGTAGCTCGTAGGCACCCTCGAAGCGATCGGCGACCCGCTTCAGGAAGTCGCTCTCGGTGTAGAGCCGGGCGACTTCGTATTCGTCTTTGTACGCCATCAGTTTGAACAGGGCCTTGGCGACCGCTTCGGTCAACGCCGCGATGCCCGGGATGCAGGCCGTCTCGGCTTCGCGTACGCGGCTGACGCGGGTCGCGTAGCGGGCGGCATAGGCGGCACCCTGATAGCCGGTCAAAAACTCGACCCGGCGCTCGATCACCTGATCGAGGGTTTCAGATAGGCGGTGGCTCGGCGGGGTCGCCGCCGCCGGGGTTGCGCGGGCCTCGACAAGCTTCGGATCGGACGCGGCGCGCCGTCCCCAGCGGAACGCGCCTTGATTGAATTCGACGGCGACGCCGTTCAAGGCGATCGCGCGCTCGATGGCCTCGGCCGACAATGGGACCAGCCCGCGCTGATAGGCATAGCCGAGCATGAACAAATTGCTCGCGATCGAATCGCCGAAAAGGCCGGTCGCCAGTCGCGTCGCATCGACAAACTCGGCGTTTGCCGGACCGGTCGCCTCGGCGATGCTGCGTTCCAGCGCGCTGGTCGGAAAGACCAGATCCGGATTTCGAGTGAAATCGCCGGTGATGATTTCGTGGCTGTTGATGATGGCGCGGCTGTGGCCGGGTTCGAGCTTCGACAACGCGTCGGCGCTGGCCGAAACCACGAGATCGCAGCCGAGCAGCAATTTGGCGCCGCCGGCGGCGATACGCACCGCATGGATTTCGTCGGGCTGGCGGGCTATCCGGACATGGCTGTAGACCGCCCCGCCCTTCTGCGCGAGCCCGGTCATGTCGAGGATCGTGCACCCTTTGCTTTCAAGATGCGCGGCCATCCCGAGCAATGCCCCGATCGTGACCACGCCGGTTCCGCCGACGCCGGTAACCAGGATGCCGTAAGGCTCGTCGAGCGCGGGATGGGCGGGCTCGGGCAATGCCGGCAGGCCGTCCTCGCCGAGATCGCCGGCCCGGCCCTTTTTAAGCCCGCCGCCGTGGACGGTCACAAAGCTCGGGCAGAAGCCTTCAACGCAAGAATAGTCCTTGTTGCAGCTCGACTGGTCGATTGCCCGCTTGCGCCCGAATTCGGTCTCGACCGGAACCACCGACAAGCAGTTCGACGTTTTCGAGCAATCGCCGCAGCCCTCGCACACCAGATCGTTGATAAAAACCCGCTTGGCCGGGTCGGGGAAGCGGCCGCGCTTGCGGCGGCGGCGCTTTTCAGCGGCACAGGTCTGATCGTAGACGATGGCGCTGACGCCGGGCATCACGCGCAAATCGCGCTGCACCATATCGAGATCGTCGCGATGGCGCACAGTCACGCCGGCCGCAAAATCGACACCCAGCGGATATTTGTCCGGCTCGTCGGTGACGACGACGATGGGCCCGACCCCTTCCGCGGCAAGCTGGCGGGTCAATACCGGCACGCTTAGGCCGCCGTCGAGAGGCTGGCCGCCGGTCATCGCCACGGCATCGTTGAACAGCAATTTGTAGGTGATGTTGACCTTGGCGGCGACCGCGGCGCGGATCGCAAGCACGCCCGAGTGGGTATAGGTGCCGTCGCCGAGATTCGCGAAGATGTGCGGGGTTTCGGTAAACGGCGCCTGGCCTATCCACGGCGTCCCCTCACCGCCCATCTGGGTAAAGGTCGCAGTCGAGCGGTCCATGAACTGCGCCAGATAGTGGCAGCCGATGCCGGCAACTGCACGGCTGCCCTCGGGCACTTTGGTCGAAGTGTTGTGCGGGCAACCCGAGCAGAAGTAGGGCGTGCGGGCGAACGGCACGACATTACCGCCGAGCTGACGCTCCTTCGCCTCGAGGAAGGCGAGCCGCTCGACGATGCGCGGCGACGTATAAAAGCGGCCGATGCGCTCGGCGATCACCCGCGCGATCTGGGCCGGCGTCAGTTCTCCATTGGACGGGAGGATCCAATTTCGGTTCTCGTCGAATTTGCCGATGACCCGCGGGCGCACGTCCTCGCGCCAATTGTAAAGCTGTTCTTTAAATTGATTTTCGATGACCGCCCGTTTTTCTTCGACGACCAGGATCTCTTCGAGCCCCTCGGCGAAATGGCGGATGCCCTCGCGTTCGAGCGGCCACGACATCGCTACTTTGTAGAGGCGGATGCCGATTTCGGCGGCATGTGCCTCGTCGATGCCGAGGTCGTCTAATGCCTGGCGCACGTCGAGATAGGATTTGCCGGTCGTTACGATGCCGAAGCGCGGAGATGGGCTGTCGATGACGATGCGGTCGAGCCGGTTGGCGCGAGCAAAAGCAAGAGCGGCGTAGAGCTTGTACTTGTGCAACCGGTATTCCTGTTCGAGCGGCTGATCTGGCCAGCGGATATTGAGCCCGCCCAGCGGCATCTCGAAGTCCTCGGGCGACACGATCCGGGTTCGTTCCGGGGCGATGTCTACCGAGGCCGAGCTGTCAACTGTCTCGGCGATCGTCTTGAACGCGATCCAGCAGCCGGAGTAACGCGACATCGCCCAGCCATAAAGGCCGAGATCGAGGATCTCCTGTACGCCCGACGGATTAAGAACCGGGATACAGGCGTCCATGAACGCGTATTCGGATTGGTGCGCGAGGGTCGAGGATTTGCAGGTGTGATCGTCGCCGGCCAGCAACAATACGCCACCATGCGGCGCTGAGCCGGCGGAATTGCCGTGCTTTAGCGCGTCGCCGCTGCGATCAACACCGGGTCCCTTGGCGTACCACATGGCAAAGACGCCGTCGTATTTTGCGCCGGCAAACAGACCCAGCTGCTGACTTCCCCAAATCGCCGTGGCGCCCAGCTCTTCGTTGATCGCCGGCTGAAAACGGATGTGATTGCGTTCGAGAAACCGGCGCGCTCCCCACAACGCCTGATCGAGGCCGCCCAGCGGCGATCCACGATACCCTGAGATAAAACAGCCGGTATTGAGCCCGGCGGCAACGTCGCGCTGGCGCTGCATCATCGGCAGACGCACCAAGGCCTGCGTCCCGGTCAGATAGACGCGGCCCCTGTCGAGTACGTATTTATCGTCGAGTGTGACCGCCCTAAGCGCCATCGCGATCTCCCGAACCCGCCGCGCGAATTTCCCAAAACGTGGTGTTTCTCCGGTGGTTGCTCAATGACAACCGGGACCGAATCGAGAAAATGCAACGAACTGCCGCCGCAGTTGGGTTTTCCGGCGTGAAACAATATACCGGCCCCGATCCGCGACATGTCCGGCAACAGAACTCCCGCAATGCGCATTGCGGCGACGCCAAGGCGGGAGTAATGCTCGCGCGTCACGCCCGCCGTACATTTTTGGTCTCTGGCATGCTTGCATCCGCCCTTCGTCGCGAACCGATCGCCCCATTGCTGCTCGCCGGGCTGCGCCAGCTTTTGGGCGAACGCCTTTCCACCTCAGCGGCGGTCTGTGCGCAGCACGGCAAGGACGAATCCTATCATCCCGCTCATTCGCCGGACGCAGTCGCGTTCCCGCAAACGAGCGAGGAGGTCGCCGCGATCGTCAAGCTGTGCGCGGCACATACCACGCCGGTCATTGCTTTCGGCACCGGCACCTCTCTGGAAGGTCACGTAGCGGCGCTGGCGGGGGGCGTCTCGATCGACATGACGCAGATGAACCGCATCGTGCGCGTCAATGGCGAGGATCTCGACGCCACCGTCGAGGCCGGGGTGACCCGCAAGCAACTCAACGAGCATCTGCGCGACACCGGGTTGTTTTTTCCGATCGACCCGGGCGCCGACGCCTCGCTCGGCGGCATGGCGGCGACCCGTGCCTCCGGCACGAATGCGGTACGCTATGGCACAATGCGCGAGAATGTGCTGTCGCTGACTGTGGTGCTGGCCGACGGCCGAACCATCCGCACGGCGCGTCGCGCCCGCAAATCGGCTGCTGGATACGATCTGACCCGGCTTTTCGTCGGCTCGGAAGGCACTCTCGGCATCATTACCGAGCTGACTGTCCGGCTCTACGGCATTCCGGAAGCGATCTCGGCGGCGGTCTGCGCCTTCCCAACATTGGAAGCAGCCGTCGACAGCGTGATCCTGACGATCCAAAGCGCCGTCACGGTCGCGCGCATCGAATTGCTCGACGAATCGCAGATGGACGCGATCAATAAATATTCAAAGCTCGACCACAAAGTCGCCCCGACCCTTTTTTTCGAATTTCACGGCAGCCCGGCCGGTGTTGCCGAGCAGGCCGAAACGGTCAAGGCAATCGCCGCGGAGCATGGCGGGGACGATTTTCGCTGGGCGACGACGCCGGAGGAGCGCTCGAAACTGTGGCAAGCGCGGCATGACGCCTATTATGCTGCACTGGCGTTGCGGCCAGGATCAAAAGGCTGGGCAACAGACGTGTGCGTCCCGATCTCGCGACTTGCCGAATGTATCCGCGAAACAAAACAAGACCTCGCGCAGTCGCCGCTTCCTTCGGCTTTGGTCGGGCATGTTGGTGACGGCAATTTTCACCTTGTCTTCATGATCGATCCGAATCAACCCGAAGAAATCGCCGAGGCCAATCGGCTCAATGACCGGATGGTGGCCCGCGCGCTATCGATGGACGGCACCAGCACCGGCGAGCACGGGGTCGGATACGGCAAGATCGACTTTCTGATTGCCGAGCACGGCGAGGCGATCAGCGTCATGCGCATGATCAAGAAAGCGCTCGATCCGCTCAACATCATGAATCCGGGAAAAATCGTGCGGGTCTGATTGCATCGCAGCAGACGGGGTCGAACCAATAAACTGCTTCACTGTTTACTTATCGATTGGTATTATACGACATCTGGAGAGAATGGGCTCGGGCTTCGACGCTCCGGGTAGGCCTCAGTAAGCCGACTGGCGGGAGCATCGTGCTGCCCTTCGATTTCTTACCGCGCGTTTGTTGGCGATGCTAGTTGGGCGCCGCACCGCCAATGGTGCGCGCTGGAGGTCCTAGAAGACAGCACACAAGAGTTACAGCCAAAGGTCCCTTGCATGGAAAAATCTAGTAAAAGAGGGAAAATTCCCCAGCAGGATTGGCCATCAATCATCGCGCGATACGAGGCGGGCGAAACGCTGGCGAGCATCGCCCGCACCTATGACTGCTCCCCGCCGGCGATTAGCTACATAGTTAGTAGGACCAAGGCGCGCAGCGCGGCCGCCGAGGCAGCTGTGCAGACCACGCCGGCGACCAGCCGCAGAACCGCAGTTGCTGAAGGGGCCGTCATCGGAGGTCCCCACAAGCAACATACCTGCCGCTGCAATGTTGCATGGCACGGCGGTAACGGCCGCAGCCAGCCCATTGGACCTTCCGGTCACAGAGCCGCGCCTGATCGAGCAGCCTGCCGGCGCGCCGCAACCGAGAGAACCGGGGCTGTTCCCCGACGAACCGCCGCAAGCACCGAATTTGCCCGCGAATCCCGGGTCGTCTGCAGGCAATGGGCCAATTCCGCGCTACGGTCATATCCCGCGCGGCGACCCAAGCCCAGCCGGCAACGGCAACGCGCAGCGTGCATCGGGTCCTGCCGGGGGGCAGCCGCAGAACGGCGATTCGCGACGAACCCTGCACCTGTCGCTGCCTCACGGAAACGGCGGCCCGCCCGATTCGCTGCACCAGAGCACCCCAAACAACGCCAATGCCGGCTCCGGAGACCGTTTCAATCCGCATCCGACCGCGCAATCGGCCGTTGGCCAACCTCCACGGCAGGGTCCGATCGATCATCGTCCCATGCCGGACTCTCCGGACGTTTCCGCGCGGGCCGTTGCTGCGCCGATGCATCAGCCCGATGGGGCGCGCGATGCGGCTCCAAATCGCCCCTCCGGCGAGGGGCAGCGCGGCAGGGAAGGTGGTGCGTTTATCGATAGGGCGCTACGAGAACGGGTCGATGGCGATATCGCGGTCTTTCTCGCAGCTTTCGACGCCGCCCTCGATCGCGACACCCCCGAGACTCGCACCGAACTGCGCGAAGCAACCGATCGGCTGCTGCGGGCCGGGGCCCGTACGCGAATCGAGTTGGAACGCCTCGAGGCGCGCGCACCGCTGCCGACGCGGGACAAGATCGGGCAAACAGCACCCTTATTCCGGCATCGCTGAGGTGCTCGTTTAATTTAAGAGTCGGCTGCCCCGCTTTCCCGTGCGCGGGGAGCAGGGCAGCCGGTGACCGTTTTTATGCTTATCCTTGATTGGCGCCGAGGCTCATGCCGACATATTCGGTGACGCCATGGCGGTTCAGCAGCAGTAACACAGTCTTTTTAGGCGAATGGACAGCCTCGTTTAATCTGGCCGCTGCCTCTTGCGGGGTGTGGACCGGCTGCTGGTTGATCGCGACCACGACATCCCCCTGAGCAAGCCCGACATCCTCGGCAGCACTGCCGTTCTCGACCCGGGTGACCACCACGCCGTCAACACTCTTGGCGACGTGCAACTCCTGGCGCAGCTCGTTGGTCAATGGCGCGAAGCGCATCCCCAACGCCGTTGCCTGTGCCGACCCCTCCTCTACTGGCCCGCTATTCGCCGAGGCGACTTGGCTGTTGTCCGGGAGTTCACCGAGCTTGGCCTGCAGCTCGATTTCTCGCCCATTTCGCCAGACTGCCACCGTCGCTGGCGTATTGGGGGCTACCGCGGCGACGAGACGCGGCAGATCATGCAGTTCGCTCACCCTGCTGCCGTCGAATGCCAGAATCACATCGCCCTGCTTGAGGCCGGCCTTCGCGGCCGGGCCGTCCGGGGTGACAACGGCAACGAGAGCACCGTGCTCGCTGTGAAGACCGAGGCTTGCAGCAATCGCGGGCGTCAACTCTTGAATCTGTACGCCGAGCCACCCGCGGTTGATCTTGCCGTGCTCCTCAAGCTGGGCAACGATCGACTTGGCAACGTTTGAGGGCACCGCAAAGCCGATGCCGACGCTGCCGCCATTGGGCGAATAGATCGCGGTATTGATGCCGATCACCTGGCCATTGAGGTTAAAGGTCGGGCCGCCCGAATTGCCGCGGTTGATCGGCGCATCGATCTGCAAGAAATCGTCGTACGGGCCTTCGTTTATGTCACGGCCGCGCGCCGAGATGATCCCGGTCGTCACCGTACCGCCGAGCCCGAACGGATTGCCCACCGCCATCACCCAGTCGCCAACCTGGGCGGCGTTGCTGTCGCCGAAGGTGACATAGGGCAGCGGTTGATCGGCCTTGATCTTCAGAACTGCGAGGTCGGTCTTGGGGTCGCGACCGACGATCCTGGCCGTATATTTGGTTTTGTCCTGAAGGATGACCTGCACCTTTGCGGCATCGCCGACCACGTGGTTGTTGGTCACGATGTAGCCGGAGGGATCGACGATGAAACCCGAGCCGAGCGCAATCCGCCGGGCCTGGCCGTCGGGCATCTGGGGAAAGGGATGGCCGCTGCCAGGGTTTTGCTGGTCAAAGAAGCGGCGCAGCATCTCGTCGAACGGAGAGTTGGGGAAACCCTGAAATGGCCCGCCTTGGTCTTGTTCATCGGCCATCTGATCCGCGCCGGCCTTCTGGGTGACCGAGATGTTGACAACCGCGGGCAACACCTTTTTGACCAGCGGGGCGAAGCTTTGCTGCTGGATCAACGCCACCGGTGATGTCATCGTCTGCGGCGCCGCGGGCGACGCTGCCGTCGGATTTTCGGCCCACACCATGGGTGTCAGCGCGAGTGTTGCGCCTAGCCCAAAGGCGGCTGCGGCGGCGCGGCCGCGGGTCAATCGCGGAAGGCGGGTTTTGGATAGGTCTGCCATTTTTTCCTCTTGCCGAGCAGTGGGTGCTCACGCCTGCCGCAAAGAGCGCAATGTGCGAGAGCGGGATCGCCGCAGATTTGGCCCGACCATGTGACACCCGCCTTTCGCCCGGATTAATTCGCTGTAACCTCCTCCCCGAAGCCTTATCGCAGGGATGGTCTACGTGCGCCGAACCGCCGCCAGCAACCGAGCGAAATTCCCTATCATGTGCACCAGCAACAAAGAGGGAGCCTCAGATGAGCCGTTACCGCGAGATCAGCCCCGCCGAGATGACCTCGGCGCAAAAGCAAGTTCATGACGAGATCGTCGCCGGCAAGCGCGGCCGGTTCGGCGGGCCATTCCAGCTGCTGGTCCGTGCGCCCGAAGTTTGTCGGCATCTGTCGCGGCTCGGCGAGTATTTGCGCTGGGGCAGCTCGCTGCCGCCGGCGCTGTCTGAACTGGCGATCTGCTTAACCGCGCGCAGCATCCGGGCAAATTACGAGTGGCACGCACATGCCCCGCTTGCCGTCGAGGCCGGGGTGCCGGCGGCCGCGATAGAAGCGATCCGCACCGATGCTTCGCCGAATTTCGCGGTCAAGGAGCAGGCGCTCGTCTATTGGATCGTCACCGAGCTTATCAACACCAAGCGGCTTTCCGACGCCACCTTCGCCGAGGCGATTGCGGCATTCGGCGAACAGGGCGTGGTCGAACTCGGCACCATCATCGGCTACTACACGGCGATCGGGAACGCGCTCAACGTCTTCGAGGTCGCGGTACCCGCCGGCGCCCCACAGCCCTTCCCGGAGTAGGGCGAGCCGCGGACTGCCTGGTCTACGCCGCCTGGGGCAGGCCGCGCTCGAGCAATTGGGCCAGACGGCGGGCAAAGGCCGGCGGGTCGGGCAGCTGTTCGCCTTCGACAATCCGCGCCTGGTCGAGGAGCAGCCAAGCGAATTCCGCCAGCTGGTCAGAGGCGCCGGTTTCGCCCACCGTCGCGGCGAGGCGCTCGATCAGTTTGTGGCGCGGATTGAGTTCGAGGATCCGCTTGGCCGTGGTATCGAGCTGGCGATGCTGCTTGAGCAGCCGCTCGAAATGCATGTCCATATCGCCCTCGTCGGCGACCAGACAGACAGCGCTATCGGTCAGCCGCTCAGAGCCGCGCACGTCTTTCACCGCGTCGCCGAGCGCCAGCTTGAAGATCGCGATCAGGCTGGCGAGCTTGGCCGGCGGCGCCGGCTTCTCTTGCGGCTGCTCTTCGGGCGCCGCAATCTTATCGAGATCGACACCCCCTCGCGTCGCCGATTTGAACGGCTTCTCCTTGTAGGCGCCGATTGCCGGCACCCAGAACTCATCGATCGGATCGGTCAGCAGCAGCACTTCGACGCCGCGCGCACGAAACCCTTCGAGCTGAGGGCTGCGCTTGACGACGTCGAGATTATCGCCGGTGATCGTAAAGATTGCCTCCTGCCCCGGCCGCATCCCGGCGAAATAATCGTCGAGCGATACGAGCCCGTCGCGGGTAGTCGATCGGAAGCGGGCAAGTTCCAGCAACGTGTCGCGTTGGTCGCGATCCTCGTACAGCCCCTCTTTAAGCACCGCCCCGAAATTGTCCCAGAACTTCGCGTATTCCTCAGGCGCCTCGGCCGCCTTCTTATTGAGGTCGGTCAGCACGCGCCGGGTTAGCTGCTGGCGGATTCTTGCCACTGTCGGGTTCGATTGCAGCATCTCGCGGCTGACGTTGAGCGGCAAATCCTCGCTGTCGACAATGCCGCGCAGAAAGCGCAGATAGGCCGGCAGCAGGTTGGTCCCCTCGTCAGTAATGAACACCCGCCGGACATAGAGTTTGACCCGGCTCTTGCGGTCCGGGTCGAACAGGTCGAACGGCTTGGTCGAAGGCACGAACAGCAGGTTCGTGTATTCGATTACGCCCTCAGCCTTGGTGTGCAAAGTCAGCCACGGATCGTCGAAGCTGTGGCCGACATGATGGTAGAATTCCTTATACTGCTCGTCGGTAATCTCGGACCTTGGCCGTGTCCACAGCGCCGAGGCAGTGTTGATCGTCTCTTCCTTGCCACCGTCTTTCAGCACGATCGGCAGCCCGATATGATCGGAATAGGTGCGGACGATTTGGCGCAGCCGATTCGGATCGAGATATTCGTCCTCGCCCTCGCGCAAGTGAACGACGATCGCCGCCCCGCGCGCAGCCTCGGGCGCGAGCTCGATCGTAAACTCACCCTTGCCTTCTGAAACCCAGCGCCAGCCCTCGTCGTCGCCGGCCTTGCGAGCCAGCACCTCGACCTTATCGGCGACCATAAAAGCCGAGTAGAAGCCGACGCCGAATTGGCCGATCAGGCTCATATCCTTGCGCGCGTCGCCCGACAATTGGTTGACAAAGGCGGCGGTCCCGGAACGCGCGATCGTGCCGAGATTCTCGATCAGCTCGTCCCTGTTCATCCCGATGCCGTTATCGGCGAGCGTCAAGGTGCGCGCGCTCTTATCGGGAGCCAGCACAACACGATAGTCGGTGTCGCCCTCGGCCAATCCCGGCTCGGTCAAGGCGGCGTAGCGCAGCCTGTCGCAGGCGTCCGAGGCGTTGGAGATCAGTTCGCGCAAGAAAATTTCTTTCTCGCTGTAGAGCGAGTGCGCGACGATTTCGAGAAGGCGGCTGACTTCAGCCTGGAAGCTTCTGGTTTCCTGGGTCATTTTCTGCCGTCGCGATGAGCATTAACGCTTCGAGGATATGTGGCGAAATCCGCGCCGCCGCAAGATCGACAGCGTCGCCAGCAGCACGATCCATGCGTCGCCGTCGTCGCGAGAAATCGCAGCCACGGCGTCGCAACGTCGCTTATATGGTCGGTTTGCTCTTGCCTTGCCGCCGCCGTCGCCCGATACCTTCATTCATGGCCATGTTCAGCCCCGCTCCGCGACTTGTCGCGGTCCTCGGGCCGACCAATACCGGCAAGACCCATCTCGCGATCGAGCGCATGCTCGGCCACAGAAGCGGGATGATCGGGTTTCCGCTGAGGCTGCTGGCACGCGAGAACTACGACCGCATCGTCAAATTGCGCGGCGCGCGATCGGTGGCGCTGATCACCGGCGAAGAAAAGATCCTGCCGCCCAACCCGTCTTATTTCGTGTGCACCGTCGAATTGATGCCGCTCGATCGGCCCGTCGATTTCCTCGCCGTCGACGAGATTCAGCTCTGCGCCGATCCCGAGCGCGGCCACGTCTTTACCGCGCGCTTGTTGCATGCCCGCGGTCTCTCGGAGACGATGTTTCTCGGCGCCGACACGATCAAGCCGTTGATGCGCCGTTTGGTCCCTGAATTCGAACACGTCAGCCGTCCGCGCTTTTCGACACTCTCCTATACCGGCCAAAAAAAGGTAACTCGCCTGCCGCCGCGCAGCGCCGTCGTCGCCTTTGCCGTGGCCGATGTGTTCTCGTTGGCCGAGCTGATCCGACGGCAGCGCGGCGGGACGGCGGTCGTGCTCGGCGCGTTGAGCCCGCGGGCACGCAACGCCCAGGTCGGGATGTTCCAGGCGGGCGAGGTCGACTATCTGGTCGCCACCGATGCGATCGGCATGGGTCTCAACATGGATCTCGACCATGTCGCCTTCGCCCGCATCGGTAAGTTCGACGGCCGCGGCCCGCGCCGGCTCACCGCCGCCGAAATCGCCCAGATTGCCGGCCGCGCCGGGCGGCACATGAGCGACGGCACCTTTGGCACCACTGCCGAACAGGGGCCGCTCGATCCCGAGATCGTCGAGGCAGTTGAATCGCATCGCTTCGATCCGCTGACCCGGCTCAATTGGCGCAATACCCGGCTGCGCTTCGATTCGGTTGGCGCGCTGCTCAAAAGCCTCGACGAGCGCCCCTCGCTGCCCGGGTTGGTCCAGGCGCGTGAAGCCGACGACCACCGCGCCTTGCAGGCGCTCGCCCGCAATCGCGAAGTCGCTGAACTCGCCCGCCACCGCGGCGCCGTTAGGCTCCTTTGGGAAGTTTGCCAGATCCCAGATTTCCGCAAGGTTATGAGCGACAGCCATGCGCGGCTGCTCGCCCATATCTTCACTCATCTTGCCGGCCCCGAAGAACGGCTGCCGACCGCCTGGATCGCCGGGCAAATGGCCAATCTCGACCGCGTCGATGGTGACATCGACACTTTGATGGTGCGCATCGCCCACACCCGCACCTGGACCTACATCACCCATCGCGGCGACTGGGTCGAAGGGGCGACGGCTTGGCAAGAGCGCGCTCGTGGTATCGAGGACCGGCTCTCCGACGCGTTGCACGACCGCATCACCCAGCGCTTTGTTGACCGCCGCTCCGCCTTTCTGGTGCGCCGGCTCGCTTCCGACGACGAATTGATCGCGTCGGTGTCTGCTGCGGGTGAGGTTCGGGTCGAGGGCGCCTATGTCGGCCGGCTCGACGGTTTGCGCTTTGTCCCCGATGCGATCGACGGGGTCGAGATGCGGACGCTAACGGTCGCCGCCAACCGCGTGTTGCGCAGCGAGGTGGCCGCCCGCGCGCAGCTTCTCGCCGCCGATTCCGACGCCGCCTTTGCGATCGACGCCGGCGGTATGTTGCGCTGGCGTGGCGGACCCGTCGGCCGCCTCGTCGCCGGCGAGCGGATGCTGACCCCGAGGGCCGAGCCGCTCGCCGGGGATTTCGTCGAAGGTGATGCCCGCGAAAAAATCCGCCAACGGCTCTCGGCATTCGTCCGCAGCGAGATCGAGTGCCGCATGGCGTCGCTGTTTGCCGCTTCCGCCTTGCCGCTTGGCGGTGTCGGACGAGGTCTCGCCTTTCAGCTCGCCGACGCGCTCGGCACCCTTCCGGCGCGCGAGGTAGCGAGCCAAATCGCGGCGCTTGCCCCGGCGGATCGCGCAGCCCTGAGCCGAAATGGAGTGCGCTTCGGCACCGAAACCGTCTATGTCGAGCCGCTGCTGCGGCCCTGAGGCGCTGCGCTTTCGCGCATTGCTTTGGGCCGTGCGGCACGGGTGCGCGGTGCCGACCCTGCCGCCGGCTCGTCGGCTCGCCAAGGCCATCGATATCGATCCAGCCCTTCCGCCGTCGTTCTACGCAGCGCTCGGTTTCGTCGTCGCCGACCAGCTCGCCTTGCGTCCCGATCGGGTCGAGCGGGTTGCCGCCGCCGCGCGACGCCTCGCCCGCCAGGGTGCATTTACGGCCGACGAGCGGCTCGCATCGATTGCCGGTGTCGAGCCGGACGCGCTGCGCGCGCTGCTCACCGCGCTCGGCTATCGCGCGGTGATCGACGCCGGCGCCGAGATCTTTATCGCCCGCCCGCGCCGCCGGCGCGAAGCAATCGATCGCGGCCGCCCGCGTCCGGCGAGGGAGGGCCATCCATTCGCCAAACTGCAGGAGCTCAAGCTCGCTTGATCGCCGGCGATCGCTCGACCGAAACCTCCAGCCGGCGGCTCGATCAGTGGCTGTGGTTCGCACGTCTGGTCAAAAGCCGCTCGCTCGCCGGCCGGTTGTGCGCAGAGGGGACGGTAAGCGTCAATCAAGCCGCCGTTCGCAAGCCTAACCACTCAATCCGGATTGGCGACATCGTCATCGTGCCGCAAGGCCCATTTCGGCGCACGGTGCGGGTCTTGGCGCTCGGCACCCGCCGTGGCCCAGCCATCGAGGCGCGCCAGCTATACGAGGAATCGGCCGCGCCGGTCCGTCTCTCCGAACCGGCCCCGGTGTGGACGCCGCTGCTCGCCGACCCCGAGCCAGGTAGCGACGCTCCGGCCATCAGTCCTTCTGGATCGCGGCTATAGCGCGGTCGCTCACTGTCCGACAAATGTCGGCGCGCGTTTCTCGGTCCAGGCTCTCACCCCCTCGGCATGGTCCTCGGATTGGGAGCACAGCGCACGAATGGCGGCGAGCGCGTCGCGGTCGAGATTGCCCGCGGCGGTCTCGTTGATCGCCCGCTTCAGACCGGCAACCGCCAGCGGCGCGTTGGCCGCGAGAGTGGCGGCGAGCGCCTCGGCACGGGCCATCAGGCTCTCGGCCGGGACCGCTTCGTCGAGATAGCCGATCCGCAGCATCTCGTCGGCATCGATCGGTTGCGCGGTCATGAACAGCTTTTTCGCTGCGGCAACACCGAGCCGCGTCACATAGCGCCGGATACCGCTCCCGTAATAGACGATGCCGAGTTCGAGCCGCCGGCATCAACAGCCGCATGCCTTTAACGCCGATACGAAAATCACAGGCGAGCGCCAAATCGGTAGCCCCGCCATAAACGCTGCCGTTGAGCGCGGCAATCGTAGGCACACGCAGGCTTTCGAGCCGGTCGACGGTGCGCTCGAACGCATCGCGATCCTCCGCCCTGCCCTCATTCCCCGCAAGGCGGTCGGCGAGCGCGCCGATATGAAAACCCGAGCTGAAGCTTTTCCCGGTGCCAGTCAGCACTAGAACTCGGATCGACGGGTCTGCGTCGGCCCGCGCGAACACCTCTTCGAGCACCCCCAGATCCTGCGGCTCGAGGCGATTGTGCTGGCGCGGCCGGTTGAGCCGCACGATCGCGCGACCTTGCGCCACGCTCAGCGTCGGCACGGTCGGTTGGTCGATCGCAGGATCGGGCATCATTTGCTCCTTTGTCGCTCGCGCTGTGGCGCCGGTTCAGTCCTTCGGCAACGCCGGCGGGGGACGCTCGTCACCTGATGGCACACCGGCGCGGAAAGGTTCAATATCAGCCGCAGGCCGCCTCGCGGCAGAGGGAAGGTTTCAATCATGAGCGCAGCATCTTTTCACCAGAGGCTTGGCCTGAACCAACCAATCGGGAGCCCGACCCAAAAACGGCTGACCGAGATGGCCGAGGCGATCGGCCGCGAGACCAACGGGCAGTTTCGGATCGATGTGTATCCGGAAAGCAAACTCGGCCCGGACCCTCAGATGTTCGCCGACCTACGCGCCGGCGTGCTCGAATTCATGGTCGCCGGGGCAACCCTGGGCGGCGTCGCGCCGACCAGCGCGTTGCCGTTGCTACCGTTCGCGTTCAAGGATTCGGCGGCGGTGTTCGCCGCGCTCGACGGCGCCCTCGGCGACAAGATCCGCAGCGAGCTGGCGCAGAACGGCCTCCACGCCTTCCGCCTTTCGATGCAAAACGGCTTTCACCATCTGACGACGAGCACACGCCCGATCCATTCAGCCACCGATCTCGCCGGGGTAAAGATCCGCAGCCCGGGGGGTGAAATCGCGCAAGATTTCTTTGCGACATTCGGCGCCGAGGCGGGGTATGTCCCGTTCAGCCAGATGTACGATGCGCTGAAGGAGCGCCGGTTCGACGGCCAGAGCGACCCGCTCGGGGTCGTATTATCGTTGAAGCTCTACGAGGTGCAGAATTATCTGAGCCTGACCTGCCATTGGTGGTCGGGCTTCACCCTCCTAGCCAATGCCAATGCCTGGGCCGCCCTGCCGCGCGACATCCAAGAAATCGTCGAACGCAACGCCGGAAAATTTGCGCTGCTGCAACGTCAGGACACCGAAGCGATCAATGCCGCCGGCGCGGAGGAATTGGCGCGCCGCGGCATGACCGTCGACTCCGCCGACATCGACAGTTTCCGGCGTGCGCTCGGCCCGTTTTACGCGCGCTGGCGTGAAAAGGCCGGCCCGGAAGGATGGCGGCTGCTCGAATCCTATGCGGGTGAGATCAAAGGCTAACGCGGATGGAGGTCGAGCGGCCGTTTCGTCTCGACGGCAAGACCGCGCTCGTCACCGGCGCCGGGCGTGGGATCGGTCGCGCCGTAGCCCTGGCGCTCGCCGGCGCCGGCGCAAAGCTGGTGCTGGTCAGCCGAACGCTTGGCCAACTTGAAGAGGTCGCACGTGAAATCCAGGAGAACGGCGGACGCGCGCAGGTGCTGCCGCTCGACGTGACCGACAGCGCCGCAGTGCGCCACGCCGTCGCCGGTCTCGGCGCCCTCGATATTTTGGTCAACAATGCCGGACTCAACCGCCCGCAGCCCTTTCTCGAAGTCGACGAGGACACCCTCGACCGGCTGCTGGCCCTCAATGTGCGCGCGGCGTTTCTAGTGGGGCAGGCATCGGCGCGGCGGATGGTCGCCCAGGGCGAGGGCGTCATCATCAACATGTCCTCGCAGATGGGCCATGTCGGCTCCGAGCGCGACCGCACCGTGTACGTCATGACCAAGCACGCCATCGAAGGGCTGACCAAAGCGATGGCGGTCGAACTGGCGCCGAAGGGCGTACGCGTCGTCTCGATCGCCCCGACCTTTATCGACACGCCGCTGGTCCGGCCGTTTTTCGACGACCCGACGTTCCGAAAATGGGTGCTCGACCGCATCCCAATGGGCCGGCTCGGCACGGTCGAGGAAGTCGCGTCCGCGGTCGTGTTCCTCGCCTCACCCGCCGCCGCGCTAGTCACCGGATCGAGCCTCCTCGCCGACGGCGGCTGGACCGCGTGGTAAGCTAAGGCGCACGGCCTCCGCGCGCCGTCCTGGTTTTTGGCGCAGGCCGAAGAGGCACCGAATGAGGACACACCCGCTCAGCCGGCTCCAGTTTCCGGCTACGCCGGCGCGGGCTGCAGTGGAACCACATCGATGTCGGTTTGCGAGAAATCGTCGCCCTGAAACAGCAACGGCAAGCCCCTGCTCTTTGCCAGAGCATAGGCAAAGCAGTCGCCATAATTCAGCCCGGCAGAATGCCGGCCTCTGCCAAAACGCCGCCAGGCGATGCGCGCGGTTTCGGCCAGGTCTTGATCGACCGCGACAATCTCGATCGCGGCGCGATAGAGCAGCAAATCGAGCTCGCGGCCACCGGCTTCGCCCTTACGGCCCTCGATCACGATCGAGGCCTCCAGCAGGTTTGCCGCCGACAGCAGGCGCTGCGAGGCGGCTTCGATCGCCTGGGCAATTTGGGCGGCGTTTTTCTCGTTCAGCAGTACCGCGACGATTGCCGAGCTGTCGATGACCATCAGCGCGGCAGCCCGTGCTCGTCATAGCCGAGAATTTCGTCCGCCGAGCGGGTATCGAGATCCGGCAAGGCCGCGCAACGCTTGCCGATCTCAAGGATTTCGGCGGCGAGGCGGCGGCCACCATGCCGCAGGCGAACCCGCTGCAAACGTTCTTCGGCCGCCCGGCGCACCGCGGTTGTAACCGATTCTCCGGCCGCTGCGGCGAGTTCGCGGACGAATTTTTCTGTCGCCGGATCCTTGATGTTCAGGCCCATCGGGTACCTTGGTAGAAAAAATCTGTATATGAAGATACGATATCGTCGACCTAGCGTCCAGACTGGCTCAAACGAGGCGCAGCCAGGCTTGTCCGGTGATAACTTCTTGTCCCAAGGGCAAGCGGGTCACAGCCACAGGAGGGATGCAGATGCCGCGACACATCAAATTGGCAGCGCTGGAAGGCCAGCACGAAGAGGCCGACGCGAAGATCCGCAGCACCGTCGAAGCGATCATCGCCGATGTGGCCAGGCGCGGCGATGCGGCGGTGCGCGAGCTGTCTGAGCGCTTCGACAAATGGTCGCCGCCGAGTTTTCGGCTCTCCGACGACGAAATCACGGCGCTCGTCGCCAACGTTTCGCCGCAGACGATCGACGACATCAAATTCGCCCAAGCCCAGATCCGCAACTTCGCCGAGATCCAGCGTGCCTCCCTGAAGGACGTCGAAATCGAGACCCTGCCGGGCGTCGTGCTCGGCCATCGCCACATACCGGTCGCCAGGGTCGGCTGCTATGTACCGGGTGGGCGTTATCCGATGGTCGCCTCAGCACATATGTCGATCGTCACAGCCAAGGTGGCCGGTGTCGGGCACATCACCGCCTGCACCCCGCCGAACCAGGGCGGGCCGCATCCCGAGACGATCGCGGCGATGCATCTGGGCGGCGCCGACGAGATCCATGTGCTGGGTGGCGTCCAGGCAGTAGCGGCGATGGCTCTTGGCACCGATACATTCAAGCCGGTGGACATGCTGGTCGGCCCCGGCAATGCCTATGTCGCCGAAGCCAAACGCCAGCTTTACGGCAAGGTCGGCATCGACCTGTTCGCCGGTCCAACCGAGATCCTGGTCATCGCCGACGACACCGCCGACGCCGAAATGTGCGCGACCGATTTGTTGGGTCAGGCCGAGCACGGGCCGACCTCGCCGGCGACCCTGCTGACCACCTCGGAAAAGCTCGCCCATGCGACGATCGCCGAGGTCGACCGCCAGCTGGGCGTACTGCCGACCGCCGATGTCGCCGGGATCGCTTGGCGCGACTACGGCGAAATCATCCTCTGCGCCGACGACGATGAGATGGCGGCAGAGGCCGACCGTATCGCCGCCGAGCATGTTGAGGTCCTGACCCGCCAACAGCGTGATTGGCTCGATCGCCTCAAGAATTACGGCGCGCTGTTTCTCGGCCCCGAAACCAACGTCGCTTATGGCGACAAGGTGATCGGCACCAACCACACATTGCCGACCCGGGGCGCCGCGCGCTACACCGGCGGCCTGTGGGTCGGCAAGTTCCTGAAGACCTGCACCTATCAGGAGGTCAAGACCCCCGAGGCGAGCGCGATGATCGGCGAATATTGCAGCCGCCTTTGCGCGATCGAGCGCTTCTGGGGCCACAAGGAGCAAGCCGACCTCCGCGTCCGCCGCTACGGCCGCAAAAACGCCGCGGAGTAAGGCGAGCGATGCACGCTTGCCCGCTACGTTGTAACGCGTTACACTCTCATGTGGAACGCTGTGAGTCCGATGACCGAAGCTGCCGAGCGGATGAAATTGATGCGCCAACGGCGCCGCCGCCAAGGCTTGCGCGAATTGCGTCTTGCGGTGCCCGACGCGCGATTGGAAGCTGTGCGCAACCGGATTGAGACGCAGGTTGCAAAGCTGAACCCCGATAGCGAACGCGACGCACTTCTGTGGATAGAAGCGGTATCTGAATTCGATGACGATGAACCGCGGTGACGTGGTTATCGTCGCCGCGCCAGGCGATTACGGTAAGCCGCGGCCGGCTGTTATCGTCCAATCGAATGCGATCCCGGATAGCCATGCTTCGGTCGTGATCTGTCAGATGACCTCCGACGTGGTGGAGATAGATTTTCGCATCGCGATCGAACCCGGTCCGGAGACCGGATTGCGCGTTCGATCGCAGGTGATGGCCGACAAACCAGTTACTGTACGGCGCGAGCGGATCGGCGAACAGATTGGTCGACTTGGGGCCGCGGACATGGCGCGGCTCAATGTGGCATTGGCATTCGTCATGGGGCTCGCGGATTGAGCGCGTCAGCAATGCTTCGGCTGTATCGTCGTCTTCTTTGGCGAGAGGCCGGCGTGTGAGCTTCAGCTCCCGATGGGAACAGCGCCCATATGGCCTGAGCTGCGGCGCGGAACTCTTGATGTCGAGTTGCCGCGGCGGCCTACCCATCTAATTAGGAGCACCGGATGTTTCGAGGAGGGTGATTGTCACCCCCGCTTATAAAACACCCCGTCCTTCATGATGTGGGTCAGGTGCTCGCCTTGGCCGTCGAAGAGGGAATTCGGCGAGCGGGTTGCCGTCGACTGCGATCAGGTCGGCGCGGGCGCCGGGGGCGATGACGCCGATCTCGCCGGATCGGTGCAGCAGTTCGGCATTGACGGTCGTCGCCGAGCGAATGATGTCGAACGGCGCCATCGCCTCGGCGCGGATCACGAACTCGCGCGACTGGTGGCGGTGCATCGGGCCCAACAGATCGGTGCCGAAGCCGATCCTGACCCCCGCCGCCTGCAATATTTCGAGCGAGCGCAACCCGGCCTCGCGCACGTCGCCGAGCTTGGAGAGGCTCACCTCGGGAAAACCCAGTTCCCTGCCAAAGCGGTGCATCGCATCGAAGGTAACCAGGGTCGGGACAACAAAGGCGTCGGCGCCGGCGACATGCTCGGCGGTGGCGCGGTCGATCAGATTGCCGTGCTCGATCGAGCGCACGCCGAAATCGGTCGAGCGGCGGATCGCCTCCGGCGAATAGGCGTGCGCCATCACATAGGTGTGCCAGCCGCGCGCTTCCTCGACGATCGCGCGCACCTCGTCTTCGCTGTATTGCAGGTTCCACACCGGGTCATAGGGCGAGGCGACGCCGCCCGAAGCCATGATCTTTATCTGGGTTGCCCCTTTGCGCAGCTCGTCACGCGCCGCGCGGCGGCATTCCGCAACACCGTCGGCGATGCGGGCGAGCCCGGCCCCGCCCTCGCAGCAGGCGCAGGCTACGACCGACACCGAGCGCGTGCGTGGCCGCAGATCGCCATGTCCGCCGGTCTGGCTCAACGCCTGTCCCGAGGGGAAAATCCGCGGGCCGCGCACCAGCCCTTCCTCGACCGCCTCGGCGAGTCCGCCATCGGCCCCGCCGGCATCGCGGATGGTGGTGAAGCCGCGCTGCAGCATCCCCTCGAGCACGCGGGCGGCCTGCAATGTCACCAGACTGACCGGCCGCTCCGATAGCCGCGCCAGCACCTGGTCGACGGCGACCACGTGCACATGCGCGTCGATCAATCCGGGCATCAAGGTGCGCCCTTTGAGATCGACAGTCTCGGCGGTGGCGCTACTGATCGGCCGGTCCGAGACCTCGCGGATCTGGCCGCGCTCGACCAGAACGTGATGATCCTCGCGCCGTTCCCGTCGAGTGCCGTCGAGAACCGCGCAGTTAGCGAAAATGATCGCCGTCATCGACCGACTATCCCCTCGTTGCCCGCACCCAGCTTAGGTCGGATACCAGATATGCGGAAGCCGGCTCCTTGCCCAACCGCCGGGCGGCGACTAACGTCGCGACAGGCATCCCTTGGGAGGAAAAGCTATGTCGACACTGATCATCGGCGGCACCGGTTTCATCGGCCGCCGGCTCATCCCGCTATTGGCGGCCCGGGGCGAAGAAATCACCTGCATGGACATTAACCCGGGCACCGCCTCGTACGGCCATCTCGGGAAACAGGTCCGCGTTGTGCGCGGCGATGTCGCGCAGTTCGACGACGTGATGTCGGTGATGGCGACGGCGAAGCCGACGCGGGTCGTCAACCTCGCCTATTACCTCGGCAGTGAGCATCCGCCGCATGCCGCGTTCAAGCTCAACATCCTCGGCATGGATAATTGCTTTGAGGCAGCGCATTTGTGCGGCGTCAATCGCGTCGCCTATGCCAGCTCATTGGCGGTCAGCGGTGAGCAGAAGCATTACGGCGACCGCATGGTCACCGAGGACGATTTCCGTCACGGTCACGTCCAATACGCGATGCACAAGATCTTCAACGAATGGCAGGCGCAGGATTACCGCGAGAAGCACGGGATGGAGATCACCGCGATCCGCCCGGCTAACGTCACCGGCAACGACAAGATCGTCGGCTCGGTCGACCATGTCTTTTGCATTACCGATCCGGCACGCGGCAAGGCGGTCTCGTTTCCTTACAAGGATGCGATGCGCTGCCCGGTCCATGTCGACGAGATCGCGGAAATCTTTGCGCGGGTGATCATGACCGACAAGCCGAAAAACTGGGTCTATAACACCGGCGGCGTCGCGATCAGCCTTGGCGAAATCGCCGACATGGTGCGCGAGTTCCTGCCCGATGCCAAGATCACCTTCGACAAGGAAACCGGGGGCAAGGAGTTGTCGGGCAACTACCTGATCGACAACACCCGCCTCGTCCAGGAGTTCGGCGTCCAGTACCGCCCCTATCGCGAACGCGTATTGCAGATCATCAACGAGGTGCGCCGCGAAGAAGGCCTGCCCCTGATCACCGACCGGTAGCGACTGCCCCTCACCCGACCCTCTCCCAGCCCGCCGGGAGAGGGAGGCGCCCGCGCGGCGCGAGGGGTGAAGGGGCTTCTCGGCCTCCTGCTTCAGCCCCCGGTCGCCGACGCCGTGTACTCAGGGTCGCTGACGTGCTCGCCCCACTTGGTGCCCTGGCCTTGCTCGCCGGCTTCCGACAACGCCAGATGAGAGAACAGGCGATCGGGCGAGGCGCCGTGCCAATGCATCGTATCAGGCGGGATATTGACCGTGTCGCCCGGGTTCAGCACTTGCGGCTTTTCGCCCTGGAAGCAGATGCGGCCGACGCCGGACAAACAGAAGAGAGTTTGGCCAACCGGGTGGGAGTGCCAAGCGGTGCGTGCGCCCGGCGTGAACGTCACGACCGAACCACCAAGGCGCGACGGCGCTTCGGCGGTGATGACCGGATCCTGGAACACGACCCCGGTGAAGGTCTCGGCGGCGCCTCGCCTCGTAGTGCGCGCTCCAGCGCGAATGACTTCGGCTTTTACTGGCATGATGTGCCCTCCTCCTAGTGACGGCAGTCCCGCGACCACCCGAAATTAAGGGGTGAGCGGCCGCGAAGCAACCGCTCGTCCGGCCGGCGAGCGGCAGTCAGTGCCGCCACTGATTTGCGCGCGCCTCGTCTTCGCTCAACGGGTAGCCAGTGGCGGGCGGCAACACCAGCGCGGCGGTCTCGGCCGGTTCGCTCCGGCGTGCCCCTGCGGCGCGGCGCAGTCGGTAGTAAGCGCGTATCGTTAGCGGGATCGAGCCGATATAAACAACGCCGATTGCGGTCAAGGTCGCCCATGGCGCCGTCGTAACAAAGGCGGCCAAAACGCCGATGCCAAGCAAGGTCGGCACCACAAGGTCATGGGGAACGCGGATCCGTTTCAGCGACACGGTCGGCACCTTGCTGACCATCAACAGCGCCACGCCGGTTACTGTCAGCGCGCTCAGATAAGGTGAGCGGAACAGCCAATCGCCCCATTCGAAGCTCAGGAACATCGGCACCATGACGAGCCCGGCTCCGCCCGGGGCCGGCACGCCGCTGAAAAACGGCACAGCATAGGCCGGCCGATCGCCGTCCGCCTCAGCGTTGAAGCGGGCAAGGCGCAGGGCGCAGCAGACGGCATAGAACAAGACGATCGCCCAGCCGAGGCCGTGCAAGGTCGACATTGTCCACAGGTAGAGCACCGCGGCCGGGGCCACGCCGAAGCTGACGAAATCCGACAGGCTGTCGAGTTCGGCGCCGAAGCTCGAGGTCGATTTGAGCAACCGCGCGATTCGTCCGTCGAGACCGTCAAAGATACCGGCGACGATGATCGCAAAAACGGCACCGACGAAATTACCGCTCATCGCGAAGCGCATCGCCGTCATCCCGGCGCACAATGCCAGCAAGGTCAGGATGTTTGGGACCATGCGGTTAAACGACAGGTCCGAGAGCCGATGCACCCGCTGCCGCCGGACTCGGCCCGATCGCCTTCTCACTGCCCCGCTCCCCGCACCGCGCCCTCTCCCGTTCAATGCGCGACCCCCTGTCGCGACGGCTCCTGCGCCAGGCGGTCGGCGAGAATGGTTTCCCCACCCACCATCCGCTGCCCGGCGACCACCATTGTTACATAAGGTGGTGGGCAATAAACATCGACCCGTGAGCCAAAACGGATGATGCCCATGCGCTGGCCGGTCGCAATACGCTGGCCCTCGCGCAGGTCGCAGACGATGCGGCGGGCGACGAGCCCGGCGATTTGCACATACGCGATTTCGGGACCCTCGGGCGGAGCGACGCGAATCGCCATCCGCTCGTTATTGAGGCTCGCCTCTTCGTGGCTCGCATTGACAAAGCGGCCTTTGGTATAGCGCAACGCTACAACTCGGCCGCCGACCGGGGCGCGGGTCACGTGTACGTCGAAAATGTTCAAAAAAATGCCGATCCGGGCAACCTCGGCGTCGCCCATCTCGAGCTCGGGCGGCGGGCGAGCCGGGGTCACGGACGTAATGATGCCATCGGCCGGGCTGACCAGCAGCCCCTCTCGGGTCGGGGTGACGCGCCACGGGTCGCGGAAAAAATAGACCATCCACAACGTAACTACCGCGGCCGCCCACCCGGCGGGGGTCCAAAGCAGAAATAGCAGCACCGTGGCGAGCGCCGCCGCGAGGACAAATTTGAAACCGTCCGGATGCAGCGGCGCCAGAACCCTTCTCAACACGAAGATCCACCTGGGAGGCCGGCAGTGGCGGCTCAGCTTCCCTCACGGCGCCATGCCGCGACGAGCCCGCCGACGATCAGCAGCAAGGCCGCGACCGCCGGCAGCAGAGGGATCTCGCTGAGCCCGGTCACGGTATAGTCCCCATTCGCGCGGAAGCCCATCCAGTTATTCCCAGCCGCGGTCCGGTCCGGTGAAACCCGGCGGACCTCCGGGATCTTACCCGAGCCGACCCAGAAGATTCCGCCGCCGGTCGCGGCGACGACCGGTGCCAGCTTTGCCGGCGTCGTGAGGACGTCGGCGAACTCGATCGGATTGAGCGGGCCTGCCGCGGCGAGCGCGGTGCGGGTGCCATCGGTCACCCGGTAGAGCCCCATCTGATCTATCGCCAGACTGCCACCGCTGCGCCCGCCATGCTCCGGCGTCAACTTCAGGCTGCGGCTCGACCCGTCGGGGGCGGTCACTGTGACCGGATGGTCGTTGGGCTCCAGCGATTGGCGGGTGACGATCAGCCTGTCGCCTTCGACCGCCGCGCGCAGATCGTTTTCCTCGAGGTCAGGCTCTTTCATCAGCCAATAGGCGAGCCGGCGCAACAGCTCCGCCTGCGGGCCGCCGCCTTCGAAGCCGCGCGCCCAGAACCACATCTCGTCGGACAGGAGCTGCGCCACCCGTCCCTTGCCGACACGATCGAGAACCAACAGCGGGTCGCCGCGGTCGCCAGTCATCACTGTAACGCCGTTACGGACCCGCGAATCAACTTGGCGGAACCAGCGTCCCCAGCTTGGCGACCCGCCCCGCGGGCCCGCCCCTGGCAGTTCTTCGGTTACCGGATCGCGCCGGCCGAGATCGGTCAGTTGCGGTTTGAACCCTTCCTCATATACGTCGCCGGTTGGGTCGGCTGGCAAAATCGACCCGAGTGGGGTCCGCGACAAGCTCATTGGCGTGCCGTAATTGGGGCCGGCGGCTTCGAGGAAGGCGCCGCCGTTACGCACATAGCGCACGACGTTTTCGAGATAGGCCTGCGGGATGACCCCGGGCCGCGAATATCGATCGAAGATGATCAGGTCGAAATCGTCGAGCTTGGTGTCGAAGAGCTCCCGAATCGGAAAGGCAATCAGAGACAGCTCGCGGATCGGGGTCCCGTCCTGCTTCTCGGGAGGGCGCAGGATCGTGAAGTGAACGAGATCGACGGACGGATCCGATTTGAGGATATTGCGCCAGACGCGCTCGCCGGCATGCGGTTCGCCGGAAACCAGCAGCACCCGCAAGCGGTCGCGCACGCCGTTGACCACGACGACGGCGCGGTTGTTGACGAGCGTCAGCTCGCGCGGGCCGGGCGCAACCTCGAGCTCCAGCACATTGGGACCACCGTGGTCGATCGGGAGCGTCAGCGGGACGTCGCGGCCGATCGGGACCATCAGTTGCTGTCGGGCGCCGCCGTCCTTGCGCCAGGTCACCCTCGCCTCGTTCTGATCGTCGCCGGCTTTCTCAGCAGCGGTTTCGGGCAGGTCCTCGACCCGGACGGTCAGCTGCACCTGCTTGCCGACGAGGCCAAAGCTCGGCGCCTGGGCCACGACGAGTCGCCGGTCACCCTCATCCGGCCGCCCGGACAGCAGAACATGCAGCGGCGCGCCGACCGCTTGTGCCAGCGTTTTCGAATCACCGGCCGGCACATCGTGCACCTCACCGTCGGTGATCATGACCACCCCGGCGAGGCGTTGGCGCGGCACATCCGACATTGCCCGATCGAGTGCCGCAAACAACCGGGTTCCCTCGTCGCCGGCGCCCGGCTGCGGCGCGCCCGCCCGGATGACCCGCACATCGAGATCGGGCTCCCGGGCAAGGCGCTTCTTGACCGCCGCCAGCGCCGTCTCGGTCGCCTGCCGCCGATCGCCAATACTCTGGCTCGGCGAATTCGTCGACGATGACGATGGCGACGTCCCGCCGCGGCGCGCGTTGCTCCTCGATCAGAGACGGGTTGACGAGGGCGGCCAGCAGCGCAACGATCGCGATGGCCCGCCAGCCCAGCCCCGGGGCCCGCCGCAGAATGCCGAAACCGAGGCAGAGCGCGCCGGCGATAGCGAGCAGGGCCAGCAACAGCCACGGCAACAGCGGCGCGGCGGCGAGCGTAAAGCCGCCGCCGCTCACTGGCCGAGGCGCTCCAGGATCGCCGGCACGTGCACCTGATCGGCTTTATAGTTGCCGGTCAGCACGTACATGACGAGATTGATGCCGAAGCGCAGCGCCATTTCGCGCTGTTCCTCGCCGCCCGGCACCGCCGCATAGAGCGGCCGGCCATCCTTATCGATCGCCCAGGCGCCGGCCCAATCATCGGCGCCGACGATGACGCTGGAAACCCCGTCATTGACATGGTTCTCGACCGGTTCGACCCAAAGAGTCCCGACATCCCAGCGGCCGGGAAACTCATGCATCAGATAAAAGGATTTGGTCAGCACATGGTCGGGCGGTATCGGCACCAATGACGGCATCTTGATCCCCGCTGTCAGCCGGCGCAGCCGCTCCGCCGCAATCGCCGCGCCGCCGAACGGGCCGGGCGTCTCCTCGTCGCCGTTGCGGGTGTCGAACAGGATCGTGCCGCCGGTGTCGATATATCGGTTGATGCGTTCGATCGCGCTCGGTGACGGTGGCGGCTGGTCGACGGTCACGGGCCAATAGAGTAGCGGGAAAAAGATCAGCTCGTCGGTTTCGATGTCGATCGCGAGGGGGTCGGCAGTCTCGACCGCAGTCCGCCGATTGAGCACATCACTGAGGCCGACGAGCCCGGCGCGGCTCTCCGCGTCGACTGCGTCGTCCCCGGTGCGCACATAAGCAAGGCGCAGCTCGGCGGTGGCGCGGACGACGAACGCGTCGTCGGCGTGCGGCGCGCCGGGGAAGACGAGCACCGCGAGGATAAAGATGCCCGCGACTTGCGCCGGGCGCCGCCGCAACAGGCCACGCAGCGCGTAGGCGATCAGCAGATCGGCGAGCGCCAGCAACATCGCGGCGGTCAATAACGGCGCGCGCAAATCGGTTTCACGGCCGCGGGCAAAGTTCTCGCTTGCCGCGTTTCGCCGGGCAGGCCGGCAATCGGCTTTAATTCGCCGATCCCGGCCGAAAGATTGAGCGCGCGGCGCGAATCTTCGCGTTCCGTAGAAGCCCGGCGGGTGTTGCGGCGAGACGACTGCGGCGGCGATATCTTTGCCGGGGATCGGCCGCGCGGTCGCCGGGGGGCGCTGCAGCCGGCCAAACCCGTCGAGTGTCTCGATCGGAGGCAACCTGTCCTCGCTCGCCGCGGTCACCCCTTGGCTGGTCGCCACGATCCGCCGCAGCATCTCGACGAACAAGCCGGAGAGCGCGAGATTGGACCAATCGGCGTTTGCCGTCGTGTGCATCAACACGATCCAGCCGCGGCCACGCTTTTCCGCGGTTACCAGCGGGGTGCCGTCGGCTAGCCGCGCCCAGGTCTTGCCCGCGAGGTCGATATCAGGCTCGGCCAGCACCTGGCGCGAAACTGTCACATCGGTCGGAATCGCCAGTCCGGCAAATGGGCTGTCGGCGGCAAAGGGGGCGAGCTTTGCCGGTTGCTCCCACGACATCGCGCCACCTATCGTGCGACCACCACGGCGCAGTCGCACCGGCAACAGCGTGTCGTCCTGCTCGGCGAGGTGGGGCCCGGCAAAGCGCAGCAACAATCCGCCGGCCTTGATCCAGTTGTCGACCGCCGCCGCCTCCGCCGGAGAATCCGGTCCCGAATCCGAGTAGATTAGCACTGCCAGCTGGCGCTTCAGCAAATCGGTAACCGGCCCCCGGCGGGTTTCGGCAAACGGCCCCAGCGCCCGCTCCAGATAAAAATTCTCGCTGAGCAGCGGCTGTGCGCTGCCGTTTGGCGGCCCGACGATCCCGACCGGACGGCGGCGCCAACGTTCGTCAAGCAAAAGCACGGTGCCGGCCGATTGGCCGTCCTCGACCTCGACGCGGGTCGTCTGGTTTCCGAGTTCACTCGGCATTGCCAGCTCGACCTTGACCGATTTTGCGCCGGCCTCGAAAGTCGCGTCCCGGCGGGTCAGCAAACGGCCGTCCGCACCGCTCGCGCGCACCGCATAGAGTCGCGGTTTTGCCGCCGGCAGCGAACGCAGCACGACGTTGAGATCCTTGGCCTCCCGATCGCCTGCGGCGAGCAGCGCCGGAGCCTCGCCCGTCCCCGCGTCGAGGTAGCGCAAGCTGCCCAAATCGTCGAGATACGCTGCCAACGCGGTTGCACCGCTGTCGGCAATGCCGTCGCTGAGCCAGATCGAGGCGTTTATATCGGGCACAGACAGCGCTTTCAGCCGGGCGAGCGCGGCCTGCCGATCGACCGGCCACGGCTTTGGCTGCAATACGTCGATCGCGGCGCGGGCATCGGCGGCACGGACCGGCGCCAGCGGCGGCAATGCGGTGTCGCCGGCGGGCGGGGCGGTGGTGACGAGGACGACCTGGCGGCTTTCGCGTGCGGCTTCGGCCAGCAGATCGTCGAGCGCCGCCTGCCGGACCGGCCAATCGCGCGCCGCTGCCCAACCATCATCGATGACCAGGATGATTGGTCCGGTTCCGGCAAGGAGTGCCTGCGGGTTCAGGAGCGGGTGAGCCGCCGCGACAATGACCAGCGCGGCTAGCGCCATACGCAGAAGAATCAGCCAGAGCGGGGTCCGCGCCGGCGTTTCGTCGCGCGGCGCCAGCCCCAGCAATAGCCGGATAGCCGGGAAATCGATGCGGCGCGCCGCTGGCGGCGTCACCCGCAGCAGCCACCAGATAATCGGCAGCCCCGCCAGCGCTACCAGCAGCCAAGGCGAGGCGAAAGCGAGAGGGCCCAGCGCCAACATCGCTCAACTCACCGCGAACTTGCCGACGGCACCCTCACCCACCCAGCCAATGGTCTGGGTCCCTTTCTCTCGCGTCCCCGGAGAGAGTCCTGGGCTGCCGAGCGTGCCGAGGCGGGTCGATAGACCCTGGCAATTTCTCATCGCCGCTGTTCACCCGACAACGCTTCAAAGAGCGCCAGTAGCGCCAGCCCGGGCGAGCGATCAGTACGATGAACTCCGAACGTCCAACCGAGCCGCCCGGCGATCGCGCCGAGACCGGCGCGGTGATCGAGAAAGCGGCTCGCGTAATCGTCGCGGATGCTCTCGACGCGGCTGATGACGACCTCGTCACGCTCCTCTATCCCTGCGAACCGCACCCGCCCATCGAACGGCAAGTCCTCTTCGGCCGGGTCCACGATCTGAAGCAGATGCCCTTTGAGGCCGGCGCCGGCAAAGCGGGCGAGCGCGGCATTGACCGTGTCGAGCGGAGACAGAAAATCGCCGATCAGAACCAACTGGCCGGCGCGCGGCAGCGGCTCGAAGGCGGGGAGGCTTCCGGCCCCGGCCCGCTGGGCGATCAGCTCGACGATCCGCGACAGCGCAGCGCGTCCGCTGATCGGGGCTACGCCGCTTCCGAGCGACGTCAGCCGCTCGCCGCCGCGCACCAACAGGCTCGCAAGTGCGACGAGCAGCAATTCGGCGCGATCGCGCTTGGTCGGCCAATCAGCGCCGGGAATATACTGAGCCGAGCTGTAATCCATCGAGGCCGACGCGTCACGCCAGAGCCAGACGCTCTGCGCGGCTTCCCATTCGGTTTCACGGACGTAGAGGCGCTGGGACTTGGCGCTCTGGCGCCAATCGATGCGACTCGCAGCGTCACCCGGCGCATATTGCCGGAACTGCCAGAAGGTCTCCCCTTGCCCGACACGGCGACGCCCGTGCACGCCCTGCGCAACGTTGGCGGCGACGCGTTCCGCCGCGACCAGCAGTGGCGGCAATCCCGCTGCAGCCTGCTCGGCGCGGTCGCGCAAAGCGGCCACGGGCGTCCTCTGGCGCGTGAGCAGGGAAGCGAGCGGTCGCGAGGGGGTAGAATTCACCGGAACGGCGCCGATATTCGCTCGATGACCCGAGCCACCGTGACCCCCTCGGCCCGCCCGGCAAAGCTGACCGCCATGCGATGCCGCAGCACCGGCGGCGCCAAGGCCACGACATCGTCAACCGACGGGCTGAACCGGCCGTCAATCAGCGCGCGCGCGCGGCAGGCGAGCATCAAGGCCTGGCTGGCGCGCGGACCCGGTCCCCACGAGACAAAGCGCGTGATCCCCTCGGCCGCGGCGCCATTTGGCCGGCCGGAGCGGACCAGCTCCAGGATTGCCTCGACGACGCTTTCACCCACCGGGTATGCGGCGCACCAGGCGTTGCGCCGCCGTCAGCTCGGCGACATTCATCGCCGGCCTTGGCCGGTCCTCGGCGATGCCGGTCGTCGCGATCAGCATTTCGCGCTCCGCCTCGCGATCGGGATAATCGACGTCGATCTGCAGCAGAAAGCGGTCGAGCTGCGCTTCGGGCAGCGGATAGGTGCCTTCCTGCTCGAGCGGATTTTGCGTCGCCAGCACGTGAAACGGCCGCGGCAGCTGATGATATTGGCCGGCGATCGAGACGCGGCCTTCCTGCATCGCCTGCAGCAGCGCCGATTGCGTGCGCGGGCTTGCCCGGTTGATCTCGTCGGCCATCAGCAGCTGGCAAAAAACCGGCCCAGGGATGAAGCGGAAAGAGCGCCGCCCGGCGTCGCTTTCCTCGAGCACCTCGGAGCCCAGAATGTCGGCCGGCATCAGATCGGGCGTGCATTGAATGCGCTTCTCGTCGAGCCCGAGGATCGCCCCCAAGGTCTCGACGAGCCGGGTCTTGGCAAGGCCCGGAACGCCGATCAACAACGCGTGACCGCCGCACAGCAAGGTGATCAGGGCTTGCTCGACGACCTCCTGCTGGCCAAAGATGATTTCACCGATTCGCGCCCGGGCCAGGCTGAGGCTTCGCCCCAGCGCTTCGACCTCGGCGACGAGATCGGCGGAGGCAGTGTTGACGTGCGGAGGAGAGGACAAAAGTTAAGATCCCTCTTTCAAGCTGTTCGGCGGGTGCGAGCCTGATGGAAAATACCGGCTCCGGCAATTCCCCACAAAGTACTCCTAGTACCAGGCCGGCCGTTGCCGATCGATTGCGGCGATCTCGACATCCGCATCGCCCGCGACGGCACTTGGTTTTATCGTGGATCTCCAATCGGCCGCCTGCCGCTTGTCAAGCTCTTCGCCTCCGTCCTGCGTCGCGAAGCAGATGGATCCTATTGGCTCGTAACCCCGGCCGAGCGCGGTCGTATCGAGGTCGAGGACGTTCCGTTTCTTGCCGTGGAACTGACTGTCGATGGGTGAAGGCCGCGACCGGCGGCTGATCTTCCGGACCAATCTGGACGACATTGTGACGGCGGGGCCGGACAATCGGCTGCGCGTCGAGACCGCAGCGAGCGGCGAGCCCGCACCCTATATACTCGTGCGCGGCGCGCTCGAGGCGAGGCTGGTGCGATCGGTTTTTTATGATCTGGTCGATCTCGGCGCCGAAGTGGAGATCGCCGGCGCCAGCCAGTTCGGGGTTTGGAGCAACGGCGCTTTCTTCAGCCTGGGCGATCCGGGACCGGACTGGTAATAGCCGCCGCAGCACCAGCGCGCAGCGAGGGATCGGGGGACGGGTCAGTGACGCATGGGCGGGGCGTACGAGCCGATTGGCTGTCAAAAGATTGGGCAATTGCGCGTTTTGCGCGGCTGGGCCAGCCCGGAAGGCGGGGTTTTGGCGGGACCGCGGACCCTGACGAAGCGGCGGCGCTCAGGCGGGCCACGCGCGGCGACCACGACCTCAATCCGGGGATGACGCCGCCCAGCACCGCGCTGCGGCCAGCGGCGGTGCTGGTTCCGCTGATCGACCGCGCCGAGGGCATGTCGGTGCTTCTGACCCTAGCGGACCCCGCATCTGAGCGCCCATGCCGGCCAGATCGCATTTCCCGGCGGCCGCATCGAGGCGGGCGATCCCGACCCGGTGGCCGCCGCGCTGCGCGAGACCGAGGAGGAGGTCGGTTTGCCGCGGGATCACGTAACCGTGATCGGCCGGCTCGACACTTACGTGACCGGAACCGGGTTTGAAATCACCCCGATCGTCGGCATCGTGGCGCCCCCCTTTCCGCTCGTCGCCGACCCGTTTGAGGTGGCCGAGGTCTTCGAGGTACCGCTCTCTTACATCCTCGACCCGAGCAACCACCGCCGCACCGAGCGCGATCTTCGAAGAGCGCCGGCGAGTTTCTTTCGTGCTGCCGTACGAGAACCGAAACATCTGGGGGGCAACGGCGGGGATGCTGGTGAACCTGGCCGAGGTGCTCGCCGGCTGAGGAGGCAATGTGCGGGTCTTCATCACCATCGTCCTGCCGCTGCTGCTGCCGACCGCGCTTTACCTGCTATGGGTCAGCACCCTCGGGGCGCCGCATGAAGGCGGGACGATGCCATGGGCCTCGGTGCCGTGGGTGTGGCTTGCGGGCTTCGGCGCGGTGCTGTTGGCGGTCGTGCTGTTTGTCGTGGCCGTCGGCTTTGGCACATCGCAGCAAGGGGTCTATGTGGCGCCACGCTGGCAGAATGGGCACATCATCCCCGGGCACATCGAACCTAAGGCTCCCCAATGACAGAGCCCGGGCATCGGCTCCAGATCGACCCCCCAGGAATGGATGACGGAGCCGGCGACCCGGGCGGTTCTCGATGCGCTCGCCGCGGGCGGGGTGGACGCGCGATTTGTCGGCGGCGCGGTGCGCGACGCACTGCTCGGGCTTCCGATCGGCGACATCGACATCGCCACCCCGACACCACCTGAGCGGGTCACCAAGCTGTTGGAAAAAGCCGGTATCCGGGTGGTGCCGACCGGTCTCGCCCATGGCACCGTGACCGCCGTGGTCCCGCCGCGGCATTTCGAGATCACGACATTGCGCCGCGACGTCGAGACTTATGGCCGGCGCGCACGCGTCGCCTTCGACGCCGATTGGGCCGCCGATGCGGCGCGCCGCGACTTTACGATGAACGCGATCTTCCTGGCTCCCGACGGCGCGGTCTATGACCCGGTCGGCGGCCTCGCGGATCTGCAGGCTGGCCGCGTCCGCTTTGTAGGCGATCCCGCCACCCGCATCGCCGAAGACATGCTGCGGCTGCTGCGTTATTACCGTTTCGAGGCGCGCTTTGGTAGCGGCGATGGCGATGAACCGGCGCGCGCCGCCTGCCGTGCCGCCGCCCATCTGCTGCCGACCCTGTCGGTCGAGCGCGTCGCGCAGGAGCTGATTCGCCTGCTCGAATCCCCGGACCCTGGCCGCGCACTGCAAATGATGGCCGAAGACGGGGCGCTGGCAGTGGTGCTACCGGAGGCACAGCACCTCGACCGCCTGCACCGGATGATCGCGATCGAGCCGGAACCCGACGCGCTGCGGCGCCTCGCCGCGCTGATCGAGGCCGATGCCGACGGCGCCGCCGCGTTGGCCGAGCGGCTGCATTTCCCCAATGCCTGGCGCGAGCGTCTGCGCGGTCTCACCCCACCCTGGCTCCTCGACCCACTTGGGGGTCCTGCAGCACAGCGGCGCGCGCTGTACCGGCTGGGTGCCGAGCGCTATCGCGACACCGCATTACTGCTCGCGTCAGACAGTGGCATGAGCACGGAGCCGTTGGCAAGCCTCCTCGCCCTCGCCCGCGATTGGACGGCGCCGGAATTCCCAATTTCCGGACACGATGTGACCGCCCTCGGGATCCCGCCCGGCCCTCGCGTCGGCGCATTGCTCGACGCCGTCGAGCGCTGGTGGGAAGCAGGCGACTTCGCCGCAGACCGCGAGGCGACCCTGGCCCATCTAAGACAGCTTGCCGAAAGCGGTGGCGTCACCCCACTGGCGGACTAGACGAGGCTCTTCGACACCATCTCGTAGGTGTTCTTGCTGAGGCCGGGGGCGGCGAGCACGCGTTCGAGCTCGCGCTGCATCAGCGCCTGGCGTGCCGGGTCCTGCCGACGCCAGGCGCCGAGCGCCTGAACCAGGCGCGCCGCCGTTGTCGGGTTGCTCGGGTCGATGGCGATGACCTCGTCGGCAAGAAAGGCGTAGCCGGCGCCGCTCGGATCGTGAAACCGCACCTGATTGCCCTGGGCGAAGGCGCCGACGAGGGCGCGCACTCGGTTCGGGTTCTTGCGCTCAAAGGCCGGGTGCGCGGCGAGTTCGCGAACCCGCTGCGGCGTTTCCGCCAGCGACGAACGCGCCTGCAGGCTGAACCATTTGTCGATCACCAGCGGATCGGACTCCCACATGGCGTAAAAGCGGGCCAACGCCGCCTCGCGCTCGGGGCGGTCGAGATCGCTCAGCACCGCCAGTGCCGCCAGCGCGTCGGTCATGTTGCCCGCGGCGTCGAACTGGGCCTCGGCAAGCGCCGCTCCTTTCGCGGGATCGGCGCCGGCGACATAGGCGAGGCAGACGTTGCGCAACGCCCGGCGGCCGATCGCGGCGCCGTCGATCCGGTAAGCGCCGGGATCGGCGAACGTCTCGTATGCGGCGACGAACGCGGCCGTCAGCGCCCGGCCGATCTCGGCGCGGGCGGTTTCGCGCGCCGTATGAACGGCATCGACATCGACGATCGCCATCTGGTCGGCGAGGAACGACTCGGTCGGCAGGATCAGCGCCTCAGCTGCGAAGGCCGGATCTTTCCCAGCATCGGCGAGGGTTTGCCGCATCGCCGCCACGAGGTCGGGATCGAGCGCCGCCGGCTCTGCCCCACGCCGCAACGCCTCGATCCGGTCGAGTAGGGCGCGGGTCGCGACCTCCTGACCTGCTTCCCAGCGCGCGAACGGCTCGGGATCGTGCACGGCGAGAAATTTCAGCCGGTCGAGCGGCATGCCCTTCAGCTTGACCGGGGCCGAAAAGCCGCGCAGCAGCGACGGCACCGGTGCTGCCGGCAAATCGACAAAGCGAAACCGCTCTCGCTCCTCGGCAAGCGCAAGGATCCGCGTCCCCGCCCGGCTCTCGCTCTCGCCCTCGATCCGGGTCGCCAACTCAGCGCCGTCAGCGGCCAGCAATCCCATCGCCAGCGGGATCAGCATCGGCAATTTGTCGGGCTGTCCGGGCGTCGGCGGCACTTTTTGCGCGACCGTCAGCTCATAGCTGCTCGTCGCCGCGTCCCAGCGGTCTTCGACGGTAATTTCGGGCGTCCCGGCCTGCGCGTACCACCGCTTGAACCGGCTGAGGTCGACCCCGCTCGCATCCTGCATCGCCGCGACGAAATCCTCGATCGTCGCCGCATGGTTGTCGTGCCGGCGGATGTAGAGGTCCATGCCGCGGCGGAACCCGTCCTTGCCGATCAGGGTGTGGATCATCCGCACCAATTCCGCACCCTTGTTGTAGACCGTCGGCGTGTAGAAATTGTCGATGCGCAGATAGCTCTCGGGCCGCACCGGGTGAGCCAGCGGCCCGTCATCCTCGGGAAACTGGATCGCGCGCAGGGTGCGCACCTCGCCAATGCGGCGCACCGCGCGGCTCCCCTGATCGGCCGAGAATTCCTGGTCGCGGAAGACGGTCAGCCCCTCCTTCAGCGACAATTGGAACCAGTCGCGGCAGGTGACCCGGTTGCCGGTCCAATTATGAAAGTATTCGTGGGCAATCACCGCCTCGATGCTCTGGTAATCGGTGTCGGTCGCGGTTTCCGGCTTGGCCAGTACATAGCGGGTGTTGAAGATGTTGAGCCCTTTGTTCTCCATCGCCCCCATATTGAAGTCGCTGACCGCGACGATGTTGAACACATCGAGATCGTATTCGAGGCCGAACACCTCCTCGTCCCAGTGCATCGCCTTTTTTAAGGAGGCCATCGCATGGGCGCATTTGTCCTCGTCGCCGCGGCGCACCCAGATCCCAAGCGCTACCTCCCGGCCCGAGCGGGTGGTGAACCGGTCGCGGACCGCGACCAGATCGCCGGCGACCAGCGCGAACAGATAAGAGGGCTTGGGGTGCGGGTCGACCCATTTCGCCCAGTGCCGGCCCCTCCCTGCTTCCCCGCCCTCGGCCTCGCCCGACCCGGCCGGGTTACCGTTCGACAGCAGCACCGGAAACTGCGCCTTGTCGGCGACGATCGTCGTCGAATAGCGCGCCATTACATCCGGCCGGTCGACGAAATAGGTGATCCGGCGAAAGCCCTCGGGCTCGCATTGGGTGCAGAAATTGCCGCCCGACATATAGAGCCCGGACAGCGCGGTGTTTTTGTCGGGCGCAATGAGGGTTTCGATGTCGAGGGTGAAGGCATCCGGTACGTCGTCGATGACCAGCCCGCCTTCGGCCGGCAGCCGATAGCGGTTCGTCCCCAGCGCCTCGCCATCGAGCGCCACCGAGACCAGCTCCAACTCCTCGCCGTCGAGCTGCAGCGCACCCTTAGGGTCCGCCCCCGCCGGGTTGCGGCGAATGCCGAGCCGCGCCTTGACCCACGTGTTCGCGCCGTCGAGGTCGAAAACCAGGTCCACGGTATCGACCAGAAATTCGGGTGGCCGGTAATCCGCCAGCCGGACCGGCTGCGGCGGCGCGATATCGGGAGAAAGGTCGAGCATACTGCCCTACCGCATTCGGGATTCGGATCGCCCACCCTAACCCCGCGCAGCCTCCATGAAAATCCCCACCTCCGTCCGCGCGGTTCGTCATTGCGAGGAGCGCAGCGACGAAGCAATCTCGACGACCCCAAGCCCTACGGTTTGTCGAAGACCGACATATACCCCAGGCCGGAACGCGCCAAGCCGAACCTCTCGACTATCGTGTGGGCTGCGGCTAAGGGATGCCCATCCTCGCTCGGAGGGGCGTCGTGGACCATGTAGCGACCGAGTGAAACTGGAGGGTGACCATGCTGCAACGCCGATCGCCCCCAATGCGCAAGCTCTCCGGCTTCTGCCTGGTCTTGGTCGGTTGGCTGGTATTCTGGTCGCCCGTCCCGGCGGCGGCGGCGCCGGGCCCGACGGAGACGGTCCAGCAGTTCTATGCTCAGCTGCTCGATACGATGCAGCACGCCGCGACCTTGGGGGCCAAGGGCCGCTACCAGAAATTGGAGCCGGTCCTGCTCGCCTCGTTTGACATACCGTTCATGGCGCGGCTGTCGATCGGGCCGTTATGGTACCGGCTGACGACCGACCAAAAGCGGCGCGCCGCGGCCGCCTATGGCCGCTACATCGGCGCCGTCTACGCCACCCGGTTCGATGATTACGCCGGCGAACGGTTCCAGGTCCTCGGCGAACAGCAGATCAAGCACGGCACGTTGGTCCGAACTCAAATCATCAAAGCGGACGGCGAACCAGTTTCGATCAATTACGTGGTGCACGACAACGACACCGCTTGGCAAATTCGCGACGTCTACCTATCCGGGACGATCAGCGAGCTGGCGACGCGGCGATCGGAATTCGCCGCCATCCTGCGCACCACCGGCATCGACGGCCTGATCGCTTCGCTGAACAAAAAAGCCGACGACCTCCAGATCTGAACGCCCGCCTCCACCGTTTCGACCGCGCCAAACCTGGCGAGCGCAGGGCGTGTGACATACATCCTTGACGCTGTGTGATGTGAGAAGTTACGCTTCTCACCATGATCCTCCGCTTTCGCCATAGAGGGTTGGAGCGATTGTATTTACGCGGCGACACGAGTGGCGTCTCTCCTCAACACTTGAAGCGGCTGCGCGCGGTGCTGGCGGCTCTTGCAACAGCCTCGGTGCCATCCGACATGGCTCTGCCCGGTGCCCGGCTGCATCCCCTTCTTGGCGCCCGGGCGGGCCAATGGTCTGTTTCGATCTCCGGCAACTGGCGGGTGATTTTCGAGTTTGAGGGTCATGACGTGACCAATGTCGATTTAGTCGATTACCACTGAACGATGCGAAGGAGAGTAAGAACACAATGTCGCGAATGCACAACCCGCCGCATCCGGGCGAAGTCATCAAGGAGCTGTGCCTCGACCCTTTGGGGCTGACCGTCACGGCTGCCGCTGAGGGGCTCAGCATTTCGCGACGTACGCTCTCCGCGCTGCTCAACGGCCATGCCGGGATTTCCCCCGACATGGCAATCCGATTGTCCAAGGCGTTCGGGCGTTCACCGGAAAGCTGGCTGCAGCTGCAGCTGCAATACGATCTGTGGCAAGCCCAGCAACGATCGGACACCATCAAGGTGAGACATTTCTCGACGCCGCCCCCGTGCTGAATAATAGAGCACGAAGCGCGTCCGGATTTCGGGTGGCAACCTTCAGTAATAGCCGTCTTGGCCGGGCTTGACCCGGCCATCCACGCCTTCCTTCGTCTCGCCCATACGGCGCCCGAATTCCGATTCGCCCGATCCGACCGCCAGCAAGCCTAGCGCGGGGAAGCTTAGCGCATTCCGCTATTCTCCAAGGCCGGGCATACTCCCCTCATGCCGGAGTATCGCCGAAATTAGGTCCCGGGCGGAACGTTCTTCTTCACGGTCACCCTGCTCAACCGCCGGTCGGACCTATGCGTGACGCGTATCATCGTATTGCGCGACGCAATCCGTCAGGCGCGCATCCGCACTCCGTTTCACATCGACGGCTGGGTTGTCCTTCCGAACCACATTCACTGTCTGTGGACCTTGCCCGAAGGCGACCCCGACTTCCCCAGCCGATGGCGCGCGATCAAGATCGCGTTCTCGAAATCTGCGCCCACCGGTGAACCGCGATCACCCGTCATGGCCAGCTGAGGCGAACGCGGCATTTGGCAGCGACGGTACTGGGAACATACGATCCGGCCATGATCAGGACTGCGCGGCTCACTTGGACACATTGATTTCAACCCGGCCCCCACCCTTCCCTCCCCCGCGGGCGGGGGAGGGTTAGGGAGGGGGCGCATCGGGCGGATAGACCGCATTCTTCGTTTCGCCCATGTGTGGCGGACGGGCTCTATCCGGCAGGATGGATGGGCGGTGCTGATGATCCGCGGGAGACAGGCGAGCAGCGGTGAATTCGAAAACGGCAAGCGAGCGAAGCGCAGTCGGGGCGGTTCGAGGCGGAATGCGCTACGCTGTTCCGCCCTACGCTTGCTGGCATCGGGGTGACATTTTAATCGGGCGCCCATCGCACGACTCACTTTCGCAATCCAAAACCCCAATCTTTCCGATGTGTCCACACTTCTGGCCGCCGCTGCTCACCTGTCTTCACATAGTACCGATAGTCCTCCATGTACTCAGCGAACTTCGCGCTATCGATGTGGAAGGTGTCGAGAAGCGCTTGGCATTGATCTGGCGACAGGTGGATGTTTCGCGGCTTGCGTATTATAAGCATTATCGATGTCTTTCCATTTGCTTTGCGGGAGGGCATCTCTGCCGAAGCGATAGGCGGCGTAGGCATAGAAGTTCATGATGACGTTCTTATCCGACTGCCCAACTGCGGCCAACTGATCCCGCGGGAGCCTCATTTTTTGTAACACTTCAAGTATTTTTGCTGTGAATTTGTCCTGCTCTCTGAATTCGTCTCGTCCTGGCCCCCCGGCCAACAATGCGTTTGAGTTCTCACGCAGATCGATTAACTCCTCGGCGGTGACAACAGCGAGTTCCCTGATTTGGCGTATTGCCTCTTTGGCGTCATCGATTGTTTTCGTGAGCTCTCGCGTCTGTGTCTCGAAGCCCAAGAATTTCAGTGATGCGATTCTGTCTGGGTTTCCCAAAACAGCACAAAACATGGCCAAAATCACCGCACTCACCGCACTTCGTTTGGATGCTTTGGACTTCGACGGAAGAAGGGAGTAAATGACAATGGCAAAAAAAAATATTGCTAGACCATTAAATACAATTGAAATCCAATCCCATGCTGATGTTGATGATGTATCCAATCGCCTCACCCTTTCGGAAATCGGGTCAGGAGTACGCTTGGTTTTTAAGTGCCTCAAAAAGAAAACCGTTAAACCGGGCGTCGATTAAGTTGACGATTATATTAGCGATTTCCTCGTCCAAGCCTTTCAGCTCTTGTATGCTCGGTATCGGTCGGAATTTGTGATCATCGCCACGCATCATCGGGTCACCATCCAGTTCCGTTCCCCATACCGCGTGCAATAATTCGTTGCGCTTGTAGGTTGCACGCGCGGCCCTCTCCAAGATGGCTTGGAGACGCACGAGAGGCGCCCCTTCGCCAAGGCATTGCCGTGCAAGTCTACGGACACGATCTCTAAGCTCGCGCGATCCGTCTCTCACTGTTGCGTCCAAAGCTTCTGTCTTTTCTACTCCGGTTAAGTCTTTAATTGTCATTCTGAGAGCGTTATCAAGTTGGCCGTGGCGTAGAGCTATGGTGCCGATGGCAGCGAGTATTTTATCGTCACTCGGGAGCGCATGCCCAACATTCTCACCTTCTGTTTGTCTGGTCATCGGACAAAGCCCTCCCGGCTATATCCCGTCAGCCTCGAAATGGTGCTCTTGCCGACGCCGTAGCTGCGCGAGTTCAGCAAGCGTAGGGCGGAACAGCGACAGCGTATTCCGCCGTGAACCGCCCCGGTTGCGCTCCGCTCGCTTTCCGTTTCGGACTCACCACTGCTCGCCTGTCTCCGGGGTTCATCACAACCGCCCATTCATCCTGCCGGATAGAGCCCGTTGGCCAAGCACCGGCGAAACGCGAATGCGCCGTCCGGATGTTCCACAGACCACGTTTCACCGGGTTGAACTGCGTGGAGTCCATATGCGTGGCAAAGTCCTGATCATCGCGGATCATACGCCCCAGTACCCAGTCTATTGCACCTTTCGGCCCCCATTTGCCGTGAGAATGAGAGGATGATCGAATTCCTGATGGTTCCCGGCGCACCGACACCGGTTGCGCCGTTCAGCCATGCCACCGCAGTCGATGGCTGGCTGTTCGTGACCGGCCAAATGCCGACCGATCCTGAAGACGACAGCGCCCCATTACCTCAAGGGGTCGAAGCGCAGACCCGCCAGGTCATCGAAAATCTGCGGCGCGTACTTGCCGGCGCCGGCAGCGCCCTCGAGCAGGTGGTATTCGCTCGGGTTTACTTGACCGAGTTCGAGCGGGATTACGCGGCGATGAACGCCGTCTATCAATCCTATTTTGCAACCGGAAGGCTGCCGGCGCGAACCTGCATCGGTGTAACCGCTCTCGCCCGCGGCGCGCTCGTCGAAATCGATCTCCTCGCTCGCAGAGCAACCGGTTGATCGGGCGTTAGAAACGGAGCGAGGTTAGAGGCAAAGCGTGGCTCCTTCCCCGGGCACGCGGGCTCTCGAAACTCGTCGAGGGCAAAATTGCCATAATCGCATCGTATCGGTGACGCTCCCGAGACGGTCGGCGCGACTTTGCCAAAGAGAGGGGTTTTTGGTGCAGATTTCCTGCGAAGCAACCGGTGGGGATGTCCAGGTCGATCTCAAGGGCGACGCCCAGGGGCCCCTGCCGGCCTACTCTCACTCGATGGTCCGATTTCCCGTGAATTCCCGGTTACCCGATTCGAGTTCCCGGTTAGCGAATTTTGAATTCCCGGTTCGAGGATGCGTGAATTTCCCTATGATCTTGAAATTGCTAATATTATTCGAAGTGTGGGCGATGAAAAATGGAAAATTCCCGTTAAATTTCCCGATTCACGGGAATTTCAGCATACGCCGCTGCTCTTGGTCGGGCCGGCGGCAGCTCGGTTTAGCCGAGGAGCCGGCGGGCTTCAGCCGCCTGCTCGCGCATCGAATGCAGCAGGCGCGCTTCCGGTGTCGGTGCACAATTGGTATAGCCAGCGCCGAGTTCCTTGAGCTGTGCGGCGTTGCGCGGAAAAGCCGCGTGGTTGAGCGGCAGTGCGAGCTTGGCGCCGGCGCTCCTTTTCGCTGCTTCCCGCACCCGGTCGATCGCCGCCACCAACCTTGGATGATCGGGCGTTCCGCTGACCCCGAGCGAGCGCGACAGATCTGACGGCCCGACCGCCAACAGATCGACGCCTTCAACCGCGGCGATCTCGTCGATGCGCTCGACCGCCGCCATGTCCTCGATCATGCAGGCGAGCAGGATCTCGCGATTCGACTGCGCCATGTGCTCGATCAGCGGAATGCGGCCGTATTCGGCGGCGCGGCTGCCCGCCGCCATGCCGCGCTCGCCCTGCGGCGGATAGCGCACCGCCTGCACCGCCGCGCGCGCCATCTCGGCGCTGCCGACATGCGGCACCTGGACGCCCTGCACGCCCATGTCGAGGAGGCGCAGGATAAAGGCCGGGTCGAAACCCGGCGTACGCACGATCGGGGTGATCCCGACCCGCTCTGCCGCCATGACCATCGCCTGGACGTCGTGCAGATCGAAGCTGGTATGCTCCATGTCGATAAAGGCGGCGTCAAAGCCGGCCAGCCCGATGATCTCGACGATCTGCGGGTCGGGAATGCCGCCGACATGGGTTCCCAAGGCCAGACCGCCCTCGCGCAAGATGCGCTTTACCCGGTTTTCTCTCATGTTGCCCTCCCTTCGCGCTCCGATGACGAGGCTAAGCCGCCCGCGCCGATTTCACGCGCCGGAGATTGGCGATGATCATATCGGTGTCCATGACGTCGCCGAAGACGTTGTAGAAGGCGCTGAGCGAGGCCTCATGCTCCTCCTGGGTGCTCGCGGCATTGCCGTCGCTGACCATGATCGTGCGAAAGTTCGTCATATTGGCGTCGCGCGCCGAGCTTTCGCAGCAGACATTGGTGACGGTGCCGGTGATCAGCACCGTGTCGAAGCCGCGCGCCCGCAGCCGCCCGGGCAATTCCGAAGTCCCGGGCATAAAGGCGCTGTAGCGATATTTGTTGACGATTTCGTCCTCCGGCCGCACGTCGAGATCGGGCCACAGCTGATGACCGAGCGTTCCTTCGGAAAGAGCGGCGATGCGTTTCTCGCGCATTTCAGGCGAGGCCATCTCGTGCGCCACCGACCATTCGTCGAGGCAACGCGCGTCGTGGGTCATCTGGATCCAAAAGACGACGCCGCCCGACTCCCGCACCGCCGCCGCCAGACGGTTGACCGCCGGCACGATATCGCGCGCCGCCGGGCACACCGCATGCCCCACCCCGTCGGTCATGAAGGCATGCTGCAGATCGATCACCACAAGCGCCGTGCGCGCCGGGTCGAGATCGGCAAAGCAATGCTCGGCGCCGCGCCGCGCAGTCACCCGCTCGACGATTGCATCGGGAATGGTCGCGCCCTTCAGTTTCATCGCGATGGCCTCCTCAATTCACTGGCAACAGGCATGCACCGGCTGACAACAGATCTAGTGCTCAGCTGCAGACATAAGATTACTTTAGACTGTCATGGCCGGGCTTGCCCCGGCCATCCACGACGCACCGCCCAACTGCCGTTGCCGTGGATGCCCGGGCACAAGGCCGGGCCTGACGAATGCAGCGAGACCGCCTGCCTGCCGGAAACCGGACATAGTTCGATGATTGTCGTCTTCGGTTCGATCAATGTCGACCTGATCTTTCCGGTTCCGCATTTGCCGGGGCCGGGCGAGACCGTGCTCGGCGGCGACTACGCGCTTCTTCCCGGGGGCAAGGGCGCCAATCAGGCGCTGGCCGCGCGCCGTGCCGGAGCCGAGGTCCATCTGATCGGCGCCGTTGGGGCGGATTCCTTTGCCGACCCCGCACTCGATCCGCTGCGGCGTGCGGGGATCGATCTCCGGCTGGTGCAAAGCGTTGCCGAACCCACGGGCTGCGCCGCGATCATGGTTTCCGCCGCCGGCGAGAACGCAATCGCGGTCGCCTCGGGCGCCAATGCGAGCGTGCGTTCCGACCAGGTGCCGGACGAGTTGCTTGGTCCGGGCACGCTTCTCGTCCTGCAGATGGAAGTGCCCGCAAGCGAGACCATGGCCGTGATCCGCCGAGTGCGCGACCGCGGTGGGCGCAGCCTGCTTAATTTCGCGCCCGCCCTGCCGATCAGACTCGATCTGCTGCACGACGTCGATTTTGTCGTCGCGAACGAGGGAGAGGCGGCGGCGCTGGGCGCGGATCCGGCGTCGATCGCGGCTCGGTTGCGGCGGGGGCTCGTCGTCACCCGCGGCGCGGCGGGTGCGATGGCCTATCCTGCCGGCGGCGCTGCGTTTGCCGTACCGGCGCTGCCGATCGTCCCGGTCGATACGACCGGCGCCGGCGATACGTTCGTGGGCGTGCTGGCGGCGGCGCTCGACGGCAACGCGCCACTCGAAACCGCGCTACGGCGGGCGAGCGCGGCCGCCGGCCTCGCCTGTCTCGCGCGGGGGGCGCAGACGGCGATGCCGGATGCCGCGGCGATCGATGCGGCAACGGCGCGGCTGCCGACAGTGTAGGCGATGGGTCAGCCGCCTCGGTCCGCGCAACAGCAATGTTCGTGGAACTCGGCCAAGATATCGATATAGAGCTGGCGCTTGAACGAAACGATCAGTTCCGGCAGCTGTTCGGGCGCAACCCAGCGCCAAGCGTCAAATTCGGGATGTTTGGTCGCGACGTCTATATCTGCGTCGCTGCCGGCAAAGCGCATGACGAACCATTTCTGTCGCTGGCCGCGATAGCGGCCACCCCATCTGCTCCTGGCGAGTCCGACGGGCAGGTCGTAGACCATCCATTCCCGGCTCTCGGCGATGATCTCGGCGTTGCAGGTGCCGATCTCCTCTGCAAGCTCGCGCAACGCCGCCTGGCGCGGGGTTTCGCCCGGGTCGATCCCGCCCTGCGGCATCTGCCAGGCTGGCATCGCCGGCATGTCGGTGCGCCGGGCGACAAGAACCTGTCCCAGCCTATTGAGCAGCATGATGCCGACCGCAGGCCGGTATCCCGCAATCTTGCCATCGTGATGCGTCATTGCGACCGCCTATGCCTCGACCGCTCCGCTGTGCGCCTCAGTTGATCATACGCCCGTTGAACAGCGACATGCCGCGCAGCATGTCGACAGCGCGCGTCAACTGGTAGTCTCGGTCAGTTCCCATGATCGACGGATCGACCGAGCTGAACGCGTCGGGGTCGCCGCCGGAATCATCGGACTTCCCCCCGGATGCGTCGGCGACCTTCGCCTCTTTTTTGCCGGGGGGAGGCTCGATCTTGGCGGCTTCGACGACGATGTCGGGCTCGATCCCCTTGGCCTGGATCGAACGGCCCGAAGGGGTGTAATAGCGCGCCGTCGTTAGCCGCATTGCACCGTGACCGGTCAACGGAATGATCGTCTGGACCGATCCTTTGCCGAACGACCGGGTGCCGACCAGGACCGCCCGGTGGTGATCCTGCAATGCGCCGGCGACGATCTCGCTAGCCGAGGCCGATCCACCGTTGATCAGCACGGCGAGCGGCAGCCCGGCGGCAACATCGCCGGGTCGCGCATTGTAGCGCTGCGCGTCATCCGAGCGCCGGCCGCGGGTCGAGACAATCTCGCCCTTCTCGAGGAACGCGTCCGAGACTGCAACTGCTTGATCGAGAAGGCCGCCCGGATTGTTGCGCAAATCCAGGATCACCCCGCGCAGTTTGTCGCCGGCTTGCTGCTTGATGTTCTTGATCGCGTTGTTGAGCCCGACATCGGTCTGCTCGTTGAAAGAGGTGATCCGGATATAGCCGATATCATCGCCGATCAGATGCGAGCGAACCGACTGGATGCGAATCGTTGCCCGGGTCAGCTTAACGTCGAACGGGTCCCGTCCCTTTCGCCGGATCGTCAGCTTGACGTCGCTGTTGACCGGTCCACGCATCTTTTCGACCGCTTGCGGAAGGGTCATCCCCTGGACCGGCTGGCCGTCGAGCTGCGTAATCAGATCGCCGGGTTTCAGCCCGGCCCGCGCGGCCGGGGTGTCATCAATCGGCGAAATTACTTTGACGAGGCCACTTTCCATCGACACTTCGATTCCAAGCCCGCCAAACTCGCCGCGGGTCTGAACCTTCATATCGTCGAAGTTCTTGGTGTTCAGATAGTTCGAGTGCGGATCGAGCGAGGTCAGCATCCCGTTGATCGCTGATTCGATCAGCGAATCGTCGTCTACTTTGCCGACATAGTCGGCGCGCACGACCTCAAACACTTCACCAAACAAATTCAGTTCTTTATACGTGTCCGAGGAGTTAGAAGTAGCCGCGCTGATGTCCTGGCGCAACGAAAACACCAGAACTGTTGCCGCAACTGCCGCGATCAACCCTACCCGTTTCATTCACGCACCCGTTAATCGCTCCGATCGGCGAGCCCCGATGATATCCGCCACCATCCTCGATGATCAAGGTCGGAGCAAAAGCGATCAGCCGGTGCTGCGCCGCATTTGCTGCCGCGAGACCAAAGAGTGACCAGTCATCGCCGCGGGCTTTTCGAGGCCGAGGAGGTCGAGCAAGGTCGGAGCGACATCGGCAAGACGACCATCTTCGAGATGCTCGACTGTCCTGGGCGGATTGACCACGAGGAACGGCACCGGGTTCAGGGTGTGCGCGGTATGGGGTTCGACCCGTTTCCGGGTCGCGCATCATCTCGGCATTGCCGTGATCAGCGGTGATGACAAGGGTTCCGCCGGCCTCTTCGACCGCGCTCGCGAGCCGCCCCAGGCACCGGTCGATCGTCTCGACCGCCTTGATCGCGGCGTCGAGACGGCCGGTATGCCCGACCATGTCGGCGTTGGCATAGTTCAGCACGATGACGTCGAACCGATGTGCGGCAATCGCCTCGACCACCTTGTCCGTGACCTCCAGCGCCGACATCTCCGGCTGCTGATCGTAGGTCGCGACCTTGGGCGAGGGCACCAGGATGCGTTCCTCGCCGGGGAAGACCATCTCTCGCCCGCCATTGAAAAAGAACGTGACGTGCGCGTATTTCTCGGTCTCGGCGATGCGCAATTGGGTCAGCCCGGCGTTTGACACGACCTCGCCAAAGGTGTCGTTGAGGTTCTCGGGTGGGAAAAGGGTCGCCAGAAAGTTGTTGAGCTCGGCCGAATACTCGACGAGCCCGAGCGCACTGGCAAAGTTGACGCGTTTGGCGCGCCCGAAACCGGAAAAGTCCGGATCAACCAAAGCCGCAGCGATCTCGCGCACCCGATCGGCGCGGAAATTGGCGATCAACACGCCATCGCCGTCGTGCATGCCCCGATATCCGCCGATCGAAGTCGGTCGCACAAACTCGTCGGTCTCGCCGCGAGCATAGGCCGCCTCGACCGCATCAGCCGCACTCGCGGCAGCATCTCCCTCGCCCTCCACGATCGACGCGATACGCCTTCTCGACCCGGTCCCAACGCTGGTCGCGATCCATCGCATAATAGCGGCCGCTGACGGTCGCGATCCGCAGCCCCGCGAGCCCGCCGACCTCCCTTTCGAACGCTCTTGATGTACGACACCGCGGCCTTGGGCGGGGTGTCGCGGCCGTCGAGAAAAGCGTGGACCGCGACCGGCACTCCGGCCTCGGCGAGGATCCGGCCGAGTGCCGCGATCTGGTGCTGATGCGAGTGCACGCCGCCCGGCGACAGCAGCCCCAGCAAATGGGCGGTGCCCCCGGTCTTCTTCAATGCTGCCGATAAAATCGCGCAGCGCCGGCATGCGGCGAGTTCGCCCGAGGCGATCGCCGCGTCGATCCGCGGCAGATCCTGCATGACCAGCCGGCCGGCGCCGAGATTGGTATGCCCGACCTCGGAATTGCCCATCTGCCCATCGGGAAGTCCGACATAGTGCTCGCTGGCCTGCAGATGCGCGTGCGGCCATCGCGCCGTCAGCAAGTGCCAGACCGGAAGGCGTGCACTCTCGATGGCGTTGTCCCGAGCCTCACGCCGCTCACCCCAGCCGTCGAGAATGCACAGCACAACCGGACGCGGGCGAGGGAAGGAACGCATCAGCTTCGGCCTTGAGGAATCGAGCTATCTCTATACGCGAAACCGATCCCCGCCACCTAGCGATCCCTTACGAACGCAGCCCGATAGCCGGTCGGGGCCGCGGATCGTGCCGCTGGCGGCGGCAAACCGGAGCCGAGCTGTAGGTTTGGCGCCGCGATTGACGACTTTTGAATATTTCGGCATTGCTTTACATAGTGGAGCGTTTTGCGACTTTCATTCGTTCGGCGGATCAAAAATGGCCTCTCAACACGGACTGTGCCAGATTAGGTGGGACGGGCGGAATGTTATTTAGGTCTGGTTGCCGTCTGGGCCGTCCTGGTGCCGTTCATCACGTCAGATCGAGGCGAAGGTGCCCTCAGCACGCGGACATTGGCTCGGAATGGACTCCTAGGTTCGGGTCGATTGACCAAAATAGTAGCCGAGCACCAGCGTGACTACCGGGAGCACAGCCGACTTGATCAGGTCAGTGGCCTGACCGGCGACATCTTTCCATGCTGTTTCGGTGGGCGATGATTTAAGCCCTTCTAGAACCAACGTCACAAACCCAAGAAATAATGCGGCTGCAAATACGCCGATAATGACCTTGCCTATCCAGTCACGCTGCCGTGCGATAGGATCGCGCGCCTCTCGCACTTGCTGCGTCTGAGTAGCGAGATTCTGTTGCGCCTTGTTAATGAGATCATTGAGTGCACGCAGATCCGCTGGATCTTCCTGAGATCCGGACATTTCACATGCCCACCAGCCCGTAAGCGGATCTGGATATATCCTCTGCTATGCCGACAAGGTCTTGCACTATTTGGGGGCTGCTCGGATTGTCCGCGGCAATCGGAGCTAGGCGCCTCGCAACTTCGAGCAACCGATTCCCGATACCCGATAGCCGCTCTGCTTCAATTTTCAGATTAATCTCTGTGCCCGCCACCAGCCCGTAAGCGGATCTGGATATATCCTCTGCTATGCCGACAAGGTCTTGCACTATTTGGGGGCTGCTCGGATTGTCCGCGGCAATCGGAGCTAGGCGCCTCGCAACTTCGAGCAACCGATTCCCGATGCCCGATAGCCGCTCTGCTTCAAGCTTAATCTCTAGGCCTGCCATTGGTCTCTCCGGACTTCCAGCTCTGGCGACGCTATCGGAGAAACAAGCCCGGCAACAGCAAAAACCGCCACAAAAGGGCGGGCTACATACCGGCCTGAAACCGGTCGGGTCTCACGCGGCGGCTTGCCCCTTGGCTAATCGTTTTGCCCAACCGATGAAAGCCCCGAGCGGAGCTTATTGAAAGCTCCGCCGTCCACATTTGTAAGCACGTAGCTATAGGGCGGCAAGCAAGCCGACCATCCAGCATTGTGTGTTCGGGAACTACCGCGCGAGGCGCGATCGGCCTCCGACAGCGAAACCCGCGCCGACACGGGCTGTTGCCGGCGCAGGTGCAGCCGACCGACCGACTGCGCTGATGGTTTCTTGGCGAATTTCCCTTGAGCCCGGCCGATCAATGGGTTGGCGGCTTGCATAAGATGTGATCGAAAGCAGCCGGAGCGCCGACATGCGCTGGATGCCGCTGGCCTGGCCGCCCGCAGGAGCCCTCCGCACAGCGGAGGGCTCGCTCATTGACGCGGCTTTGTTTAGCCGAAGCGCGAGACGTCGACGGCTTTTTCGGTGATGAACTCGAGCAGCGCCGGCGTGCCTTCGCGGGTCTTCTCGATGCCGCGGCGGATCGCTGCCTGGATTTCGCCGGGTTCGGTGACGCGCTCGCCATAGCCGCCGAGTGCCTTGGCGAAATCGGCATAGTGGCCGCTGATGTCGGTCGAGCGATATTTCTCGGTCGCGACCGGCATTACCTTGAGCTCGATCGCCATCGAGAAATTGTTCATCAGGATCGACAGAATCGGGATCCGCTCGCGCACCGCGGTCTCGAAATCCATGCCGGTAAAGCCGATTGCGGCATCGCCCCACACATTGATGCACAGCTTGTCGGGCTGTGCCAATTTGGCGCCCATTGCCAGCCCCAGCCCATAGCCGAGCTGGGTCGTCTTGCCCCAGCCGAGATACGAGAGCGGCACCTCGCTAACCCAGAACGGCGACAGCTGGTCACGCGGGCTGCCGGCATCGTGGGTGATGATGGTGTTCTTGACATCGACCGTGTGCAGCAATTCCCAGATCACGCGATAGGGCGACAGCGGCTTGGTGTTCTGGGTCAGCCGGGGCATCCACTGGCCCATCCATTCTTCCCTGTGCCCGCGGATCTCGCGCGTCACCCCCGGCAGCCGGTCGCGGGTCTTGCCATGCAGCCGGTCCTTGACCTCTGCGAGCAGCGCGTCGAGCGTTAGCCCGGCATCGCCCACCGCGGCGAGATCGACCGGCACGTCCTTGTTGATTGCGTATGGGTCAAGCGTTGCGTGCGCAATCTTCTTCCCCTTTGGCATCGCCGTGCCAAAGGAGGTGCGGGTAAAGCTGCAGCCGATGCCAAAGATCAAATCGGCGTTCTGCAGCATGTGCCAGAGATGCTCGCCGATGCCGATGCCGCCCGAGCCGAGGGACAACGGATTGTTTTCCGGGAAGCTGCTTTTGCCGCCGAGCGTCGTCATGACCGGGGCTTCAAGCAGTTCCGCGAGCGCTTTCAGCTGCGGCCACGCCTTGCCGTAATGAACGCCCTGGCCGGCGACGATGACCGGGCGCTGTGCCGTGACCAGCGCCTCGGCAATCTTTGCGACCGATTGTGGGTCGGGCGCGCTCTTGAGCTTTGGCGTCTTCTGGTATTCGGCGACAAGGGCGTCCGGCACCTCCTCGCGCAGGAGGTCGCTTGGGAACTCGACCAATACCGGGCCGGGGCGGCCGTTCTTGACCGTCGTAAAGGCGCGGCGCAGCGCCTCGACTGTCGCGTTGGCGACCGTCACCTGCTCGCACAATTTAGTGACGTTGCGGTAATTGAGCGCGGCGTTGAAGTTCGGGTGCACCTGGTTGATGTTGCGGGCATAGCCGGCCGGCAACACGACGACCGGGGTCGAGTCGCCAAAGGACTGCGCCACCCCGCCAAAGGCGTTCTCGGTGCCGGGGCCGTGCTGCATGGCAAAGACGCCGATGCGGTCGCCCGAGGTGACCTTGGCGATCGCGTCGCACATATGCAGGCCGATCCGCTCTTGGCGCACCATGATCGTGCGAATGTCGGCCTCGGCGGCGGCCTCGATGATCGGATTGACCGGATAACCGATCAGAAACTCGATCCCCTCGCGCTTCAGGATTTCAGCAACGACGTTGGCGACTTTCATGGAGGCGCTCCTCGATGCTCGGCGATGATCAGGCGATTGTGACACAACCCAGGCGGCGTGTGCTAACTCTACGGAAATTGACGGCTGGCTCGTTGCGGTAAGCGATCTGCTCTCTGAGAGGCTGGAGGGCCTCCTCGCTCTCACGTTGGTCCCTGGAGCGGCCACCTGCGCCGGGAGGCCGATCTCTTGTCCGCGCCGCCGCTTTTAGTCGTCGCCTGTTGCCGGCTGGCCTTGCAGTATCAGCCGAACAAGCTCGGCTTGGCGCCGCGTGCCTGTCTTGTCAACACATGAGCGAGGTGTGTCCGCACCGTTGTCAACGAGACCCCGAGGCGGCTGGCGGTGGCTTGCAGCCCATCTCCTTTCGATATCTCGACCGCGAATACGGCTTCTGCCCGGGTCAGCCCAAAATCCTGGCTGAACCATTCGCTGCGGAGCACGGCGGCTTGCTCCGCTTCGGTGATAAACAGGATCGCGGTCGGACGGAGGATGTCGATCCAAGTGAGCTGGGTCCGATGCGGTATCACCAGCATCGTCAACGGCCTTCGGTCCCGGCGGGAAAGCTGGAGGCGGCCGCCCGCGCCGCCGAGTTCGCCTGCCGGCTCCGCGCAATCGGCGATGGTTTGGCGCAGCCGGCGCGTGTCTTCGGTTGTTTCAGCTCTTAGGCCGTCGCGGCCCAGGGAGAGGCCGTTGCCCGCGCCGAGCAACCTCGCGGCGACTTGGTTCGCGAAAATCACCTCCGCCCCCGCGTCGACCAGCAGCACGGCGTGCGGCAGCCGGTTCAACATTTCGGCCGAGCTCGTCGGCGGCCCGTCCAGAGCGGCCAACCGTAGCCCAAGTTGCACGGCGCGTTGCAGATGCGGGATCAAGGCGGCGAACAGCCGGGTCTGAGCCGCGTCGAACTCGCCATCGGAATACGGCCGCGACACCGACACCACCGTCGAAACAAAACCTTCCGTCAACAGGGTTGCTCCCATCATCCTCTCCGGACCTTGCGGCTTTGACGACCCGCTGAAAATTTCGGTGCCGCAACGATCGGGGTGAGAAATGCGCATATCCGGGACGATGACGTCGCCGATCGGATGCTTGTCGCACTGCCGCCAAACATTGGCCCAATATTGCGAGAACCTGGGTAATTCTTTGGGGTCGACGCGCGGGGCCAGCATCTTGGCGCTGTGGGCTTTCGAGTTATAGGCGCCGACTTGCGCTCCGCCGTTGCCCCGAGAAGGTCGGCGAGACCGTTGAGCATGGTTGGACAGGCGCTCGGGTCCACCACCGTGTCGTAGATCGATCCGATCAATTCCGAAAGTGCTCGAAAGTGCATCGCCGCCCCCCCCATGCGCGCAACGCACCGGCCCGGAAGGCGCGCTAGCCCGTGCGCTTACAGCCATATGACGTCGCCTACCCCTTGTTGTGTGAGGTTCCTCACACTTTCGCAAAAAAACACGAAAATGGCTCTCGTCATCCGAACGCATGACGACACGGCCCCGCGTCCAGGCCTTAATGGTCTAGGTGCTCGAAAGGGTGCGTTCAGGTCCTCGAAAGATTTGTCCAGCTGGGAGGGTGAGGCGATGGCAGCGCACAGCTTTGATGATCAGAATATTAAATGGAACACGCACCCAGATTTGGAGCACTTAAAATATTCTATACTGAATATTGACGAGAAAAATTACATTGTCGACGTGCTCTTCAAATTTGATGCTAATGAAAAGATCATTCTTCATCGACACGTGGTGCACAATAATACATTTGTTGTGCAGGGCGAGCATCGCCTTTATGAACCCAATGGCGATATCAAGGAAATTGCGCCGTTGGCGCTACAAGTCCAGCCCGCCAGGAGACGTGCATCGGGAAGGTGGAGGTTTTGATCAGGACGTTATCGTGTTTTTCAACATTCGTGGACGCGATGGCGTGTTGTACGAACTGCTCGACGACGACTAGTGGTCTGACGCGATCGCTTGGTGCCCACGATTGACCTTTTCGATAATGCGATCGGGGTCGGCGGTCCAGACAAACGGTTTGGATTTGCGGTTGTGCTCGCCGAGATAGCGGTTGATCGCAGCTTGCAGGTCGACGAGCGAATGGAAGACACCGCGCTGTAAGCGCCGGCGGGTCAGCGTGGCAAAAAAGCCTTCGACCGCATTAGCCCAGGAGCACGAGGTGGGGGTGAAATGGAACACCCATCTCGGATGCCGCGCGAGCCAAGCGCGCACTTTGGGATGCTTGTGGGCGGCATAATTGTCGAGGATCGCGTGGATCAGCTTGCCGGCCGGGACCGCCGCTTCGATCCGGTTGAGGAAACGGATGAATTCCTGATGGCGATGGCGCGCCATGCACTGGCCGATGACGGTGCCGTCGAAGACATTGAGCGCCGCGAACAGCGTGGTCGTGCCGTTGCGGATGTAATCATGGGTCATCGTTCCGGCCCGGCCCTTCTTGATCGGCAGGCCCGGCTGGGTGCGGTCGAGGGCCTGGATCTGGCTCTTCTCGTCGACCGAGAGCACCAGGCTGTGCGCCGGCGGGTCGAGATAGAGCCCGACCACATCGCGCACTTTGGCGGCGAACGCCGGGTCCTGCGACAGCTTGAAGCGCCGCACCCGGTGCGGCTGCAGACCGTGCGCCGCCCAGATGCGCTGCACCGAGCGCAGCGAGATGCCGCTCGCTGCCGCCATCGCCCGGCCGGTCCAATGGGTTGTCTCGCCCGGCGGCTCCGCCAGGGTCAGCGCGACGACATCGTCGACCCGCGCTGACGGCAATGGCGGCAGACCGGGTTTTCGCGTCTTGTCGTGCAGCAGGCCGGCCACGCCCTCGTGCATGAACCGCTCTTGCCAGCGCCACACACAGGGCTTCGAAACCCCGGCGCGGCGCATGATTTCGGCGGTGCCGCAGCCCTCGCCCGTGGCCAGAATGATCCGCGCCCGCCACACATGCTTTTGCCGGCTGTTGCGATCCGCTACCACCGCGGCCAGTCGTTCGCGGTCGGCGGCACTCACCTCGATATCGATCCCCTCGCGCATCGCGCATGATCGCACAGATCCAGTCCTTATGGAATCCTATGATTGCGTCGTGACCACTAGTGGTCTGACGCGATCGCTTGGTGCCCACGATTGACCTTTTCGATGATGCGATCGGGGTCGGCGGTCCAGACAAACGGTTTGGATTTGCGGTTGTGCTCGCCGAGATAGCGGTTGATCGCAGCTTGCAGGTCGACGAGCGAATGGAAGACACCGCGCTGTAAGCGCCGGCGGGTCAGCGTGGCAAAAAAGCCTTCGACCGCATTAGCCCAGGAGCACGAGGTGGGGGTGAAATGGAACACCCACCTGGGATGCCGCGCGAGCCAGGCGCGCACTTTGGGATGCTTGTGGGCGGCATAATTGTCGAGGATCGCGTGGATCAGCTTGCCGGCCGGGACCGCCGCTTCGATCCGGTTGAGGAAACGGATGAATTCCTGATGGCGATGGCGCGCCATGCACTGGCCGATGACGGTGCCGTCGAAGACATTGAGCGCCGCGAACAGCGTGGTCGTGCCGTTGCGGATGTAATCATGGGTCATCGTTCCGGCCCGGCCCTTCTTGATCGGCAGGCCCGGCTGGGTGCGGTCGAGGGCCTGGATCTGGCTCTTCTCGTCGACCGAGAGCACCAGGCTGTGCGCCGGCGGGTCGAGATAGAGCCCGACCACATCGCGCAATTTGGCGGCAAACGCCGGGTCCTGCGACAGCTTGAAGCGCCGCACCCGGTGCGGCTGCAGACCGTGCGCCGCCCAGATGCGCTGCACCGAGCGCAGCGAGATGCCGCTCGCTGCCGCCATCGCCCGGCCGGTCCAATGGGTTGTCTCGCCCGGCGGCTCCGCCAGGGTCAGCGCGACGACATCGTCGACCCGCGCTGACGGCAATGGCGGCAGACCGGGTTTTCGCGTCTTGTCGTGCAGCAGGCCGGCCACGCCCTCGTGCATGAACCGCTCTTGCCAGCGCCACACACAGGGCTTCGAAACCCCGGCGCGGCGCATGATTTCGGCGGTGCCGCAGCCCTCGCCCGTGGCCAGAATGATCCGCGCCCGCCACACATGCTTTTGCCGGCTGTTGCGATCCGCTACCACCGCGGCCAGTCGTTCGCGGTCGGCGGCACTCACCTCGATATCGATCCCCTCGCGCATCGCGCATGATCGCACAGATCCAGTCCTTATGGAATCCTATGATTGCGTCGTACCACTAGAAGCTAATCGGCACGCTGAGTTTTGCGGACTTCCTCAGCTTATATAAGTCATAGCAAGATATGTTAAGAAGATAGACGTGATCATAACACATGACTATGGAGATTTTCGATGTCAACACTTACATCGCCTAAAACGAAGCCGAGATATAGTTCTGCCGTGCCCCACGGCGCCCGTACGTTCGCGGCGGTGCTCGGCCTGTTGTTGGCAGCGGCGACAGGTGCCGCCGCAGGCGAGCCCAGCGATGCGCAGCCCGCAGGTGCGTTCACCTGCGATTTCAACCTTTCATCCGACTTACCGCAAAATGAAATCGCGCCGTCGATCGAGCGCGACCGGATGTACATGGCGGCCCGTCCCGGCCTGCTCCACAAGCATATCCCGATCAGCTTCGACGCCACGGGCAATGTATTTTCCGGAGGACGGTATCTGTTCGATACCGCCGCGCACGCCCGCGAGTATCGGGATTGGGTCTTCCACAGCTACGTGCTCGACGGTGTGCTGTTCCTTAAGCGGCCCTACTTTCTCAGCCCCGACTGCCATGCCTGGACCGTGATCGGGGCGCACGATTTCGCCGACATCCACAGCTCGCAGATCGTGCTGCGGACCGAACGCTGGTCGCTGCGCAACGCCCGCCAGCCGGCAAGGGTGCTGAAGGAGAGGTTCGACGCCATCCTGACCGCGGCGCAGGCGCGCAGGCTGACCAGCGTGTGGCTGCTCTACGACGAGGAGGAGGCGCTCGCCTCGCTCGTCTATTTTGGGGGAAGGCTCGGCCCCAGCGATCCCCGCCAGCCGGATTTTGCCAGCCTCGGCGCCCTCGCCGACGCACCTGCGCTCGGTGACATCTTCGACGACCAGGGCTGGAAACGGATTTTCGACCGCACCCAATGGGCCCTGACCATCTGGTTCCCGTTTGCCCTGGGCGACCGCGGCGAGCCCTCCTTATGGCCGAACACGCCGCCATTCTTTCTGCCTTCCCCCGATGACCGGGTGTGCGAGGTCAGCCGCGGCGAAAGTTCCGTGAACAGCCCCGAATGTATGCCCCAATGCGGCGACGGCATCGCCCAAACCGGGGAGACCTCGAAGAACTGCCCGGGCGACGTGCGCCTGTTTCAATAAGAGTGGGAGCCAAACCACCTCAATAACAGAAGACACCGCTTTTCAACCCAAGGAGGAAGCCCAATGACGAAGACTACTGCCGCCATTGTTGGAGCGCTCATCGGACTTATCTTGCCAATACAGCTGGCGTTTGCGGATGGCGATGCCGCCCCCGGCCCATTGTCTGAGTTGCCTGCCGAGTGGTGGCAATGGGCTGCCTCGATACCAGATGTACCGGATGCTCCAAACCCGACATCGGATACGACGGGCGCAAGCTGCATGGTGGGGCAACGCGGCTCCATCTGGTTCCTGGCGGGCTTGGGCGCTTTTGGTCCGGGTGGAACGGTTGTCCGAGCGTGCTCTGTGCCCGAGGGCACCACAATCTTTTTCCCGGTCATAAATTCGGTCTTCTTTCACACTCCCGCCTGCGGGCAAGGTGGTCAAAGCTTCACCGTTAAAGAATTAAGGCAAATGGTCAAGTCGCTGATCGATGATGCAACCAATCTCTCTGTCAAAGTTGTAGAGGCAGACGGCACGAAGATCAAAGGGACTCTACTTAGACGGGTCCAGTCAGAACCCTTTGCAGCTGCTTTCCCACAGGAGAACTTCTTCGGTCCAGATGCGTGCGCCCCGGGACAAGCGCTTCCGGCGGGGATCTATTCGCCATCTGTAGATGACGGATATTATGCTTCAATCCCGCCATTAAAGCCGGGATCATATACTCTACATTTTCACGCCAAATCCGGAACATTTTTGCAGGATGTTACTTATGAGCTTACCGTGGTGCCCGTATCGTTGAAGTGACCTGCCGCTATCTTACGGATGATGGCGGTCGTCCAGATGTGAGAGAACAGGCTCGCTTGCCACCGTTCGACCCGCCGCCTATTATCGGCGCGTCGAACGGAACAAAGCCAACCGGTATGCTTCGCCGCTGCGTCCCCAACCTCCGCCGCTCGCGGCGGGGTCCGCGCTGACCGAGCAGCGGCAGGCGATCGGATCGGCGATGGCGAACGAGCCTTGAATCGCGTGGCCCGTCGGTTCGCGGGGTTCCCGAAGGGGACAACCGCGAGCGCATGATCTGCGCCGATTGCGGTTATATTCTTTACGACAACCCGAAGGTAGTGGTCGGCTCGGTCGCCCGATGGGGCGAGCGCATCCTGTTGTGCCGGCGTTCGATCGAGCCGCGCCACGGCTTTTGGACCTTGCCGGCCGGCTATCTCGAATTGAACGAATCCGCGAGCGCCGGCGCCGAGCGCGAAGCTTGGGAGGAAGCGCGCGCCCGGATCGAGATTGAGGGATTGCTGGCGATCTATGACATCCCGCGCATCAGCCAGGTGCAGCTGATCTATCGGGCACGGCTATTGGACGCCGCTGTTTCGGCGGGCCCGGAGAGCCTGGAGGTCCGCCTCTTCGGCTGGGACGAAATCCCGTGGCCCGATCTTGCTTTCCCTTCGAACCGCTGGGCATTGCAGCACGATCAAGAAGCGCGCGCGACCCGCGATTTCACCGCCCGCATCAACCCTCCCGGCTTCTGACAGACTTGGTCTAACGCGTGGTCAGGGTTCGAGCCCGACCAGGCTACGGGCATAGGCGCGGGCCTCGAACGGCCGCAAATCTTCGGCGGTTTCGCCGACCCCGATCGCATGGATTGGGATGCCGTATTTTTCAGCCAAGGAGACCAGCACGCCGCCGCGAGCGGTGCCGTCGAGCTTGGTCATGACGATGCCGGTGACGCCGACCATTTCGCGGAAGATTTCGGCCTGAGCGTGGGCATTCTGGCCGGTCGTCGCATCAAGCACGAGCAACACCGAGTGCGGCGCCTGAGGGTCGATCTTCTTTAGCACGCGGACAATCTTTTGTAATTCGCCCATCAGGTCGGCCTTGTTGTGCAACCGCCCGGCAGTGTCGATCAGCAGGATGTCGGCATCCTCGGCGCGTGCCTGGGCTAGCGCGTCATAGGCGAGCCCGGCCGCATCCGAACCGGCCGCCCGAGCCACCACGGGAGCGCCGATGCGCTCGCCCCAGATCTGCAGCTGCTCGACCGCGGCTGCGCGGAAGGTGTCGCCGGCGGCTAACACAACCCTCAGCCCCTGGTCGCGATATTGTTTGGCGAGCTTGGCGATCGTCGTCGTCTTGCCGCTGCCGTTGACGCCGATGACGAGAATGACAAAGGGCCGGCGCTCGCGGTCGATGCGCAATGGCCGGGTCACCGGCTCGACCAGCCGGATGACCTGTTCGGCGAGCGCAGAGCGGACTTCTTCGGGCGTGACCTCTTGGTTGAAGCGGTTGCGGCGCAACGCTTCGGTTACCTCGCCCGCGACCCCGACCCCCATATCGCTTGATATCAGCAGCTCTTCGAGTTCGAGCAGCGCCTCATCGTCGAGCCGGCGGCGATTGAAGATCGCGCTGATGCCCTCGTTGAGCCGCGCCGAACTGCGCGCCAGCCCGGCGCGCAATCGGCCGAACCAGCCTCGCTGGTCGGTGCCCTCTGCAACTTCGGCGGGAGCGGTAGCCTCGTCGGCCGAAGCCGGCTCCGCCTGCGGCGGCTCGAAAGGTTTCCTCGAGCACGGAGGTGGGGTGGCGAAGCGTTGCCTCTTCTTCGAGCTCAGGCTCCGGCGCCGCCTCGACATCCTGCGCCGATTCGGCCGGAACATTGCGCCGCCAGAACCTCATCCGACAGGGACTCCGACGAGGCTTCGCCCATTGCAGTCGCTAAGTCGCATACGCTGCACCGATCCTACGGCGCCCGAACCGCTAAAATCGACCGTGGCGTAAAAGGCGGCGCGGCCGATCCCCGGGCGCTCTATCAAGACGTCGGTCTCACTGCCGACGCGCGACCTAAGCTCGGCGGCGAGAGAGGCCTCTCCTGCCGCCCGCAATCGCGCCGCCCGCTCCTTGACGACAGCATTGGCAACCGGCGGCATGCGCGCGGCCGCGGTGCCGGGCCGGGAGCTGTACGGAAACACATGAACAAAGGCGAGCCCGCATTCCTCAATCAGATCGAGGCTGCGGCGAAACATGTCCTCTGTTTCGGTCGGAAAACCCGCGATCAGGTCGGCGCCGAGCGCCAGCTCCGGGCGCAGCGCGCGGGCCCTGTGCGCGACCTCAATTGCATCGGCGCGCAAATGCCGCCGCTTCATACGCTTCAGGATCAGATCGTCGCCGGACTGCAACGATAAATGCAGATGCGGCATCAACCGCTTCTCCTCGGCGACGAGCCGCCACAGCTCGGCATCGATCTCGATCGGATCGAGCGAGGAGAGGCGCAGCCGTTCCAGTCTCGGGCACCGCGGAGAGCAATCGGCGGGCCATTTGACCGAGGCTTGGCGTCCCTGGCAGATCGGCGCCGTAGGCGGTCAGATCGACCCCGGTCAGCACGATCTCGCGATAGCCGGCGGCGACAAGCCGGCGCGCCTGTTCGGCGATGGCGCCCATCGGTACCGATCGGCTCGGCCCGCGCGCGTAGGGGATGATGCAAAAGGTGCAGCGGTGGTCGCAGCCCTGCTGGACTTGCAGAAAGGCGCGGACCCTGCCCTCGAAGCCGTCGATCAGATGGGCGGCGGACTCATCGAGGTTCGGCGCCTCGACCCTCGGCGAGTGATAGCTTTGCGCCTGCAGTTTTGCGCGGTTGCCGAGTACCCGGTCGACCTCCGCGAGTGCAGCGTAGCGCTGTGGGGCGATCTCGGCGGCGCAGCCGGTGACGATGATCTCCGCCTCAGGATACCGGCGCCGAGCCCGGCGGATCGCTTGTCGCGCCTGCCGCTCAGCTTCGGCGGTGACGGCGCAGGTATTGAGGATAATGGCGCCCTTTAGCCCGGCTTCGGCCGCAGCCAAGCGAATGACTTCGGATTCGAATGCGTTCAGCCGACAGCCGAAGGTGACGATCTCGTTCCCCTCCATGGCTCCCGTCAACTTCCGGCGAGGAGTGCGGGATCGAAGCTTCCCTCGAAGCTCAACGCCGCCGGACCGATCATGATCACGTGCCCGTCTTCGCGCCATTTGATGTCGAGGCTTCCGCCGTCGAGCATCACGACGGCGCGGCGTTCGGCGAGGCCGCGGCGATACGCGGCGACTAGCGCGGCGCAGGCGCCACTGCCGCAGGCGCGAGTGATCCCGGCGCCCCGCTCCCAGACTCGCAGCCGGATATTGTCGCGGTCGCGGATCGCGGCGATGCCGATATTGGCGCGCTGCGGAAATAGCGCGTGATGCTCGAGCCCAGGGCCCAGCGCCGCCAAATCGACCGCCTCGACATCATCGACGAAAAAGGTCGCGTGCGGGTTCCCGATATTGGTGCACACAGGCGCGGACAGAGGTCCCAACGCCAAGTCAACGCAATCGGTGTCGGCAGCGCGTGCGAGCGGAATGTCGCGCCAATGGGTGCGAGCCGGCCCCATATCGACGGCGATCCGCCCGTCGGCCGCGATCTCGGCTTCGAGCAGCCCGGCCACGGTCTCTATCTGCACCCGTGAATCTCCGGTCTCTCGGCCTAACATCCAGGCGACGCAGCGCGTGGCGTTGCCGCAAGCCTCGGCCTCGCTGCCGTCGGGGTTGTGGATACGCATCAACAGCTGCGCCCCCGGATGACGCGGCGGCTGCAACACGATCAACTGGTCACAGCCGATACCGGTATGCCGATCCGCTAATGCGCGCGCGCCCTCGGCCCCGATCGCAAGCCCGCTGCCGCGGGCATCGAGCACGACAAAGTCGTTACCCAGGCCGTGCATCTTCAGAAACGGCACCTTTCCCATAGCGCCGCTTATATGGCGGCCCCGCCGGCTCTGTCCAACTTCCGCAGCGGGACCGGGCAACCCGTGTCCCGCGTTATCCCTTTCTGGCGGCCAATTTCGCTGCTGCGTGTCGAGCACTCGACTTGGCCGGTCTTGCAATTGCGGCTCCGTCAGATTTTGCTTTTGGTGGATTTGCGGTCCTTCCCGTGGTCCGGGTCGGTCTGACGGGTGCGCCGACTGACGCGATCCTAGTTTTGTTCGCGCTCGTGACATGCGCCGAGCGCCCCCTAGCGGCGAAATTCGCCGCGCTGTACTTTTCTCGCCGATGGGGCGCGGCTAGCCCGCCGTGCCGCCGCGTCATCGTTCTGGCTGAATACATCGGCCCGGTCTCGGATCGCGGCGAGCCGAGAGTCTGATCAACCCCGTCATCCGACGGTGTTTCGTCTACAGCCGCCACGCCGGAGACCGCGCCATTCTCATTGGTAAAGTAAGACGGCGCATCGCCGCCCGGGATGAAGTTTTTGGTGCCCGACCCCGGCATGTCGGCAGCGAGCGCCGGCAGGCTGGCCAAGGCCACCATGGCTGCAAACCAGATTTTTGTCAGCTTGACCGGCATCAGATCCCCCTTTGCCGTCCCTGTTCGAGAAATTAGCCGAAAAACTTGGCCGCCAGCACCACCCCCGTAGCAACGCCGATCATGCGGCCATCCGAAGCGTTACATCCTCCTCTGGACCTCCATCTCTGACCGAATCGGCGCGAACTCCGCCTTCATTTCAGCTCTCAGCGATTCGACGTCGGCCCTGGTTGCGAGCTGGCTGATTTCAGCCTCGCGTGCCTCACGCAGGACACCGGTTAAGGCATCCGCCTGGGCATAGTCGACGCCCGCCTCTTTGAGACGTTTGGCGGTCGGCAGCGTGTTGAGGGCAGAGATCATAGTACGCGTTCGAAGATCATATCATCGGCGGGCCGAGGCAAACACGATCCGAGACCCGACTTCGCCGAGGCGCTTCTTATGCGCAACCTTTATCAGAAGCGTATCGCTGGCGCGCGCCTACCAGCCGCGACCGTGCGCGCGGCCAATCAGACGCATCTTCCCGGTGCTCACAAACGTCTACGCCGGGTCTATGACACCATCGCGGATGTGGCCGCGATACTAGCGTCGAAATCAATAACTTCTAGGAATCCGTTGGCCGGATCCGTTCCAGATCGAAAGGTAACTTTTCCCCAATCTTCCACAGCCTCCTAAGCTCGAGAATAGCGCAAATTCTGCCATCGACCACGCAATTGACAGCAAATCGTCCCGGCGCTAGCTTTCGGAGCGCTTCCCAAAGGAGCGAACTATCACCCCCGTTTAGGGGCTCGCCAGCCCGCGAGTGTCGCGCACTGGCGCGTTGTGCCTTCGGGACGATATTGCGAGAAATTGTATGTTCGACAGTCTGACCGATCGCCTCGGCGATGTTTTCGACCGTTTGCGCCGACACGGTGCACTAAGTGAGGATGATGTCGGGGCCGCTCTAAGGGAGATTCGCGTCGCATTGCTTGAAGCCGACGTGGCGCTGCCGGTGGTCCGGGATTTTGTCGCCGCAGTGCGCGAAAAGGCGCTGGGCCAAGAGGTATTGCGCTCGGTGACGCCGGCGCAAATGGTGGTCAAGATCGTCCACGACCACTTGATCGAGGTGCTGGGCGGCGGCGGGGACACCGCCGAGATCGACGGGCTCGATCTCAGTGCCCCGTCGCCGGTCGGGATCATGCTGGTCGGGTTGCAGGGCTCGGGCAAGACCACGACTGCAGGAAAGATCGCCAACCGGCTGAAGCAGCGCAACCGCAAAAAGGTGCTGCTCGCTTCGCTCGACGTGCAGCGCCCGGCGGCGCAGGAACAACTCGCCGTGCTCGGCCGCCAGATCGGGATCGCCAGCCTGCCGGTCGTGCCCGGGGAAATGCCGGTGGCCATCACACGGCGGGCAATCGAGACCGGGCGGACCCAAGGCTACGACGTTGTCATCCTCGACACCGCCGGGCGGCTCCATGTCAACGAAGAGCTGATGCTCGAAGTGGCGGCGGTGCGCGAAGTGGCGGCACCGCACCAGACATTGCTTGTTGCCGATGCGATGACCGGGCAAGACGCGGTCAACCTCGCCAAAGCCTTTGGCGAGCGCGCCGGCATCACAGGGATCGTGTTGACGCGAGTCGATGGTGATGCCCGCGGCGGGGCCGCTTTGTCGATGCGCGCCATCACCGGCAAGCCAATCGTGTTCATGGGCACAGGCGAGCGGATTGCGGCGCTCGAACCGTTCCACCCTGAACGGATCGCCGGGCGTATCCTTGGTATGGGGGATGTCGTCAGCCTGGTCGAGAAGGCGGCCGAGACAGTCGACCATGACGAAGCTGAAAAACTCGCCGCCAAGATGGCGAAGGGCAATTTCGACCTCGACGACCTTGCGGGTCAGCTGCGCCAGATCCGGCGGATGGGCGGGATGGGCGGAATGCTGTCAATGCTGCCGGGGATCGGCAAGCTGAAGAAACAGCTTGCCGAGGCAAATGTCGATGAGGGCATCGTCAAGCGCCAGGAAGCGATAATTTCGTCTATGACCAAGAGCGAGCGGCGCAACCCCAAGCTGTTGAACGGCTCGCGCCGACGGCGGATCGCCTATGGCTCGGGAACCTCGGTCCAGGAGATCAACCGGCTCCTCAAACAGTATCAGGACATGGCCGACATGATGAAAAAGATGAAGAAGCTCGGTCCCAAGGGCGTCGCGCGCCATGGCCTCGCCGGACTGATGCCCGGTGCTGGCTTTCGCCATTGAGACAGGGTAACAGGATGTCGCTGAAGATCCGCCTCGCACGCGGGGGCGCAAAAAAGAGACCCTATTACAGCATCGTCGTCGCCGACTCGCGCAGTCCGCGCGACGGCCGCTTTATCGAACGGGTCGGGACCTACAACCCGATGCTCGATCGCTCGCATGCCGACCGGGTCACCCTGAAGCCGGAGCGGATCCAGCACTGGCTCGGGGTTGGCGCATTGCCGACCGACCGGGTCGCGCGCTTTCTGGGCGATGCCGGCCTAATCGACAAGCCGGCGATGCGCGAGACGCCGGTCAAGTCGGCGCCAAAGGCCAAGGCGCAAGAACGGCTGAAGATCGCCGCCGAAGCGGCTGCAGCCGCCGCCGGCCGCGGCTGAGAGCCGAGCCCGTCAAGCCTCTTCCGGCAAAGCCATGACGGCGTCGACAAAGCAGGTCTGCGTGGGGGTCGTTACCGGCCCACACGGGGTCAAGGGCGCGGTGCGGATCAAGAGCTTTACCGCGTGCCCGGAGAATATCGCTGCCTATGGGCCGCTTAGCGACGAAACCGGTCGGCGGAGCCTGGAAATGCGCGTTATCGGCGCGGCAAAGGGCGTGCTGATCGCACGCCTGACAGGGGTCGAGGATCGGAGCCGCGCGGAGGCGCTGCGTGGCTTGCGCCTCTATTTGCCGCGTTCGGCCCTGCCGCAACCCGACCCGGAAGAATATTATCACGCTGATCTGATCGGGCTTGAAGTGGTGCTCGGCGACGGGACGCCGGTTGGACGAGTGCGCGCGGTCCACGATTTTGGCGCCGGCGACACCCTCGAAATCGAGCGCCCGACTGCGCCAGCGGCGATGGTGCCCTTCACCCGGGCTGTCGTCCCGGTCGTCGAAATCGAGGCAGGCCGGCTGGTCATCGAGCCGCCGCCCGGTCTGCTCTCCGATAGTGAGGCGACCGATGGCCCCGCGATGAGGGAACACGCATGACCTGGCGGGCGACGGTATTGACGATCTTCCCGGAGATGTTGCCCGGCCCGCTGGCTTATTCGCTCGCTGGGAAGGCACTTAACGCGGGACTGTGGCGGCTCGAAACGGTGGACATACGCGAGTTTGCGCGCGATAAGCACCGTTCTGTCGATGACGCGCCGTTTGGCGGCGGGCCGGGAATGGTCATGCGGCCGGATGTTCTAGACTCCGCGATTGGGGGCTCTGGCGGAGTTGGGCCTGCGATCCTGTTATCGCCGCGCGGTCGCCGGCTCGACCAGCGACGGGTCGCGGCGCTAGCGGCAGTGAGTGGGGTCACGCTGATTTGCGGCCGTTTCGAAGGGGTCGACGAGCGTCTTCTCGAGGCCCGCGCGATCGAAGAGTTGAGCCTCGGCGATTTCGTGTTATCCGGCGGTGAGCCTGCAGCAATTGCGGTGATAGATGCCTGCGTGCGCCTCCTCCCTGGAGTGGTCGGCACTGCTGACGCATTCGCCGAGGAGAGCTTCGCCGACGGTCTACTCGAATATCCGCAATACACGCGACCGCAGATGTGGCAGGGACGCGCGGTGCCTCCGGTGCTGGTGTCGGGTGACCATCGTCGCATCCGCGACTGGCGCCGGGGGGAATCCGAGCGGCTGACTCGTGAACGGCGCAGTGATTTGTGGGAACGCTATCTGGCTGGGTCTGGCCATGCCGCGGGGCGCGAAGCCAGAACGGATCGAGAGGTCGAGTTATGAATCTTCTGCAGAAATTGGAGCGCGAGCAGGTCGAGAAGCTCGCCGCCGCCCGACCTGTGCCGAAATTCGAGCCAGGGGATACCGTGCGCGTCAGCCTGCGCGTCGTCGAGGGCGAACGCGAGCGCATCCAAGCCTTCGAAGGCGTGTGCATCGGGCGCAAAAACGCCGGGGTGAACTCGAACTTCACTTTACGAAAGATCTCCTATGGCGAAGGGGTCGAGCGCATCTTTCCGCTGTACTCGCCGCGGATTACCGCGATCGAGGTGGTGCGCCGCGGGGTCGTGCGGCGAGCGAAGCTCTATTATTTGCGGGGTCTTACCGGTAAAGCCGCGCGTATTGTCGAGCGCGGCCGCGACAGCGTGCGCCCCGAAACCGCACCGCCACCGGCGAAATCCAATAGCGGCGACGCATAATCGATAGAAGGGATGGAAACTATGGCCGCGCCGCGCACGCTCTTTGACAAAATCTGGGAAAGCCACGTCGTCGACCGGCAGGACGATGGCACCTGCCTGATCTATATCGACCTCCATCTGGTTCACGAGGTGACGAGCCCGCAGGCCTTCGAAGGGCTGAAGCTCGCCGGACGCAAGGTTCGCCGCCCCGACGCGACGATGGCGGTCGCCGACCACAACATCCCGACGACCAACCGCAGCACCGGCGCCGCCGGCATCCACGAACCCGAGTCGAAGCTCCAGGTCGACACGCTCGAACGCAACGTCAAGGAATTCGCGGTTCCGTACTTCCCGATCACCAGCATCGACCAAGGCATCGTCCATATCATCGGCCCGGAGCAGGGCCTGAGCCAGCCGGGCATGACCATCGTCTGCGGCGACAGTCACACCGCGACGCATGGGGCGATGGGCGCGCTCGCCTTCGGCATCGGCACATCGGAGGTCGAGCACGTGCTCGCCACCCAAACGTTGATCCAGGCTCCGGCCAAGAACATGCTGATAAACGTCGAGGGCTCGCTCGGCGCCGGGGTCAGCCCAAAGGACGTGATCCTGGCGATCATTGCCAAGATCGGCACCGCCGGCGGTACCGGGCACGTCTTCGAATATGCCGGCAGCACCTTCCGCGACATGTCAATGGAAGGGCGGATGACCGTCTGCAACATGTCGATCGAGGCCGGCGCGCGGGCCGGGCTTGTCGCCCCCGACGAGAAGACCATCGCCTACGTCATGGGCCGGCCCTATGCGCCGAAGGGCGCCGCCTGGGAGCGGGCGGTCGCCTATTGGCGCACCCTGCCCTCGGACTCCGGCGCGAAATTCGACAAGGAAGCCCACCTCGCCGCCGCCGATATCGCCCCGCACGTCACCTGGGGCACAAACCCCGAACAGGCGGCACCAGTCACCGGTCGGGTGCCCGATCCGGCGCAGATCGACGACCCGTTGAAGCGGGCGGCAATCGAGCGCGCGCTGCAGTACATGCAACTCAAGCCGAACACCTTGCTAACCGACGTGCCGGTGCAGCGCGTGTTCATCGGCTCGTGCACCAACAGCCGCATCGAAGATCTGCGCGCCGCGGCCGAGATCGCCAAGGGCCGGAAGGTCGCCGACGGGGTAATCGCGCTGGTCGTCCCAGGTTCGGGCCATGTCAAGCATCAGGCCGAAGAGGAAGGGCTCGACCGCGTCTTCCTCGAAGCCGGGTTCCAGTGGCGCGAAGCCGGCTGCTCGATGTGCATGTCGATGAACGACGACAAGGCGATGAACGGCGAGCGGGTGGCCTCGACGTCGAACCGCAATTTTGAGGGCCGCCAGGGCAAGAACGCCAAGACCCACCTGATGGGACCGGCGATGGCCGCCGCCGCCGCGATCACTGGCCACCTCGCCGACGTCCGCCAATTGGCCTGACCAAGCTCCGCGTCCAGCGGGATTGCCGCGGCGGATGCGCAAAGCCGTTTAGGAGAGTAACCGCGCGGTTCGCGAGCCCGGCCGCCAACCTGTGAGGCCGTACTATTCGAAAGGACACCTCGTGGAAAAGTTCACTCAGCTGACCGGCGTCGCGGCGCCGCTGCCGATCGTCAATCTCGACACCGACAAGATCTTCCCGGCGATCTACCTGAAGACGATCAAGCGAACCGGGTTGTCGCAATGGCTGTTTCAGGAGATCCGCTTCCGCCCGGACGGGTCGGAGAACCCGGATTTCGTGCTCAATCAGGCGCCCTACCGCAAGGCGCAGATCCTGATCGGCGCCGAGAATTTCGGCTGCGGCTCGAGCCGCGAGCACGCGCCCTGGGCATTGCTTGATTTCGGCATCCGTTGCGTCATCGCCCCGAGCTTTGCCGACATCTTCTACAACAACTGCTTCAAGAACGGCATCCTGCCGATCGCCCTGCCCAAGGAGATCTGCGACGAGCTGATGGAAGACGCGAGGAAAGGCGCGAACGCGGTGATGACGATCGACCTTGAAGCGCAGACGATAACCCGTCCCGACGGCGAGGAGGTCCATTTCGAGCTCGATCCGTTTCGCAAGGATTGCCTCCTGAACGGGCTCGACGACATCGGGCTCACCCAAAAGAAGGCCAGGGCGATCGACACTTATGAAGAAAAGAGTCGGCTGGCTGAGCCGTGGAAATGGGGTTTGACCCACGCCGGAGCCTGAGCATGCGATCCGCGCGCAAAGTTCTGGTGCTGCCGGGCGACGGCATCGGCCCGGAGATCATGCGCCAGGTGCTGCGTGTCGTCGATTTTTTCGATCGCCGCCAAATTGCCAGCTTCGAGATCGCCGAGGGATTGGTCGGTGGCGCTGCCTATGACGCCGACTGCACACCGCTCACCGATGCGACGTTAGCTCAGGCGTTGGCCAGCGATGCCGTGCTGTTCGGCTCGGTCGGCGGCCCGAAATGGGAGAGCCTGGCGTTCGAGCTGCGCCCGGAACGCGGGTTGCTGCGGCTGCGCAAGGAGATGGATCTGTTCGCCAATCTGCGCCCGGCGGTGGTGTTCGACGCACTCGCCGACGCTTCGAGTCTGAAACGGGAGCTGGTGGCCGATCTCGATCTGATGATCGTTCGCGAGTTGACCGGCGGTATCTATTTCGGCGATCCGCGCGGAATCGAGACCCTGCCTGACGGCAGCCGGCGAGGCATCAACACGGAAGTTTATTCCGAAGCCGAAATTGAGCGCGTCGTCCGTGTCGCTTGCGAGCTGGCGACAAAGCGCCGGGGCCGGGTCTGCGAGGTCGACAAGGCCAACGTCATGGAGTCGGGCGGGCTGTGGCGCGAGGTGGCGCAGCGGGTGTGCGACACGGAATATCCGGGGATACAGCTGTCGTTCATGTACGCCGATAATTGCGCGATGCAGCTGGTCCGCAACCCGAAGCAATTCGACGTCATCGTCACCAGCAATCTGTTCGGCGACATCCTGTCGGATTGCGCAGCGATGCTGACCGGCTCGCTCGGCATGTTGCCCTCGGCCTCGCTCGGCGCGGCAGACACGGCCGGGCGGCGTAAGGCGCTTTATGAACCTGTCCACGGCAGCGCTCCGGACATCGCCGGCAAGGACGTGGCGAACCCGCTGGCTTGCATACTCTCCTTCGCGATGATGCTGCGCTATTCGTTCGACCTGGGCGAGGAGGCCGATCTCGTCGAAAACGCAGTGCGCCGCGCGCTGGCCGCCGGGGTCCGCACGAACGACATTATCCAGCCCAATACCACCCGCGTCTCGACCCGGGTGATGGGCGACACAATTCTGCGCGAGCTCGAAAGATCGGTCTGAAACTCTAGAGACCGGGAGGCGCTCGAAACGACGGAGAAGACACATGCAAACACGGACGCTCGGACGCACCGGACTTGAGGTTTCGGTTCTGGGCTTTGGCTGCGGCGCGGTCGGCGGGTTGATGATCAAGGGCAACGCCGCCGACCAGGAGCGGGCGGTGGCCCGCGCCCTCGAACTCGGGATCAATTACTTCGATACCGCCGCGATGTACGGCAACGGCGAGTCCGAGCGCAATCTCGGCCGCGTGCTGCAAAACCTGAAACCCGAGTTATACCTTGGCACCAAGGTGCGCATCCCGGCCGCCGACCGACGCAATATCGCGGCAGCCGTGACCGCCTCGTTGGAGGCGAGTCTGCAGCGGCTCCAGCTCGACCATGTCGATCTATTCCAACTGCACAACCACATCATGCTCGACGGCCGAGATGCTGACCTGACGCCTGAGATCGTGCTCGGTGAGGTCGTGCCGGCTTTCGAGCGGCTGCGCGAGCAGGGCAAGACCCGCTTCTACGGCATCACCGCGGTCGGCGACACCGCGGCGCTTCACCGGGTGGCTGATGCCCGCACCTTCGACACCGCTCAGGTGAGCTACAACCTGCTGAACCCCAGCGCCGGAACGACGGTGGCGCCGGGCTATCCGGCGCATGATTTCGACAATCTTTTGGTGCACACCCGGGCTGCCAACATGGGCGTGATCGCGATCCGCGTACTCGCCGCCGGCGCCCTGAGCGGGGTCGAGGACCGCCATCCGCTGGGTTCGCGCAGTGTCGAGCCGATCGGCTCGGGCCGCGATTACCGGATCGATGTCGAGCGCGCCCGGCGGCTCGAACCGCTGGTGCGTGAGGGGTTCGCCGACAGTCTGGTCGAGGCGGCGGTCCGCTTCGCGATCGCCAACGACGCGGTCTCGACGGCGCTCGTCGGCTACTCGACACTGGAACAGCTCGAATACGCTGCCGCCGCAGCCAATAAGGGACCGCTGCCCACCGCCGCACTCGATCGCCTGGGAACACTGCATAACAGCTTTATCGGCGAGGCCCGATAAAGCTTTAGCGTGGACTGCAGCGATGACCGCGCCCGCCCGCTCCGATCGGTACGGCGCGATCCAGCCCGGTGCCCAGCCTCCATCGGAGCTGTCCCCGATTTGCCCGCGAGAGCAACGTAGCCGATATACCGCTGACGCCGGCCGCCGACCATGGAGGCCCGAGCAGTTCGCGCCGCCGAAGACCCGCGACAACGTTGTTGAAATGGCCGGCGGCCGAGCACTCGAGACCCTCGAGCCAGTTCTGATCGAGAAACGACGCCAAGGCCGGCTGGTCGAGCCTGGCTTCCCAGACGATGCCCAGGAGCGAGGCCTCCGCCTCTTCCTCCGCGCGAGCCAACGGCGGCAGCAGCGCAGCACGCTCGGCCGTATCGCGGTCGATCGTGTCTGGTCCGGGACCTAAGCCGAAATCGACGAGCCCGCGGCGTTCGGGCGGGGCCAGCATGAAATGGGCGATCTCATGCAAAATGACGTAGGCCTCGGTCGCCCCATTAAGCGCCGCCCCGTCCCAGTTAAAAACGCATCGCGCCCCTGGGGGATGCACCGCCATGCCGCAATTCCGGGCCAGCGCCAATGCTGTCAGGCGATGCCTTTCCGCCTCCGGCCCCTCGGCGCGATCGGGTGAGGTCGCCCGGATCTGATGGAACACGCGGCGAGACGCGGCATCGTCCAGACCGATGCAAAAGCGATCGAGCACCCCGGCCAGATCGTCGGGACATATGGGCGTCAAAATCATTGGCTTGCGGCCTTTGACTGGGCAACGTCGAAGGCGATGGCGCCGGTTCGCCTTGAGCTAACCAGCTTTGCCCGGCTTTGGCGGGATCTTCGCTTTGGCGCCGTCGGTGGACATCTGTTGATAGACGATCTCTGAGAGCCGCAGCAGGAGGTCTCGGTCAGCCTTGGCCGCCAGCGCGTAGCCGAAACCTTGATCCGACCAGTAAAACGCGCCGACCCCGTTTTTTTCGCTGTAGCGGAATGCGGTCTCGCCTCCGATGCCGGTGCGCAGATACAAGGTCACGCGTTCCTTGCCGTTCTCGTACATGAACTGCGCGGCAGGCCCGTTTTCGGCAGGCAGAAGCCGTCCCCCCATCAGCCGGAAACCGGCCGCGGTCAAATCAGGCACGACGAGCGGCTGCCCGAGGCGCTTGGACAGCCACTGCACGAGATGGGCCTCCTGGGCAACGTCGACCTCGACCGGATGGCGAACCTCGACTGAGAAGACTTTATACGCCGCGATCGCATCGGCGGTGATCGTGCGGGCGTTGGAAACGACCGGGTTAGTCGAGGGGACGAGCACCGTCGCTAAGTCGCGGGCGGCCCAGCCGCCGATGCCACCTGCTACGACCAGGACCACGGCCGCAGCGATACGAGCAAAGCGCTGATAGCGACGTCGGCGCTGCTCGGCGAGTAGCCTGCCGACCCGTAAACGCGCTGGGATCGGCGTTGCCGTCTCCTCGGCAAAGGCCGTGCGCAGCAATCCCTGCTGCTCGACATATCGCTGCAGGCGGGTCCGCACCTCGGGTTGTGTCGCGAGGTAGGCGTCGACCTCGGCGGCGCGCTCGGGCGACAGGCGGCCGTCGAGGCGGGCGTGCAATTCATGTTCTTCGACCGCGCCGGGGATCGCGCTCATTGGCTCCTCCTCAGCCCCCTGCCCCGCTCGGTGGAATCCCCCCCGCTGGAATCTCCATCGAGAATTTGGCGCAAGCGCTCGCGGCCGCGCGACAGACGCGACATCACCGTGCCAATCGGCACCCCCAGCACGCGCGACGTCGCGTCGTAGGACAGAGCCTCGACCCCGACGAGCAGGAGAACCGATCGTTGCTCCTCGGGCAGCGCCGAAAAGGCCCGCAACAGGTCACGATGCTGGAGCGCCTCGTCCTGACCGCCCCCGATCTGCGGCAACTCGGCTTCAATGGCTTCGGTCAACGCGTCGTGCGCCCCTCGCCGCTTCTGGCGCTGTTGCTCACTAAGGAACCGGTTGTAGAGGATTGTATAAAGCCAGCCGCGCAGATCGCCCTCGGGGCGGCGCAGGTGCCATCGCGACAGCGCCCGTTCGAGGCAATCCTGCACCAGGTCGTCGGCACGCTCCCGGTCGCCGCGCAGCAGCGCCGAGGCGAAGCGGCGAAGGCCCGGAATGTGCGCTTCGATCAGGGCGGCATCTGCCGGCATAGCCTCCCCTGCGGACGAAAACTTCGCGTTCCACAGCACCCGCGTCCGCCCTGCCAGTGGTAGCGCGGATCCAGACGCCAGACCCGGTGCAGCCGCAAATTCTACTATCGAAGCAATTGCGCTCACCGGTGATCACATTCCTGTTAACTTTACACCTCCTTTCGGGCCAGGTCTTGCAATTTCTCTATCCACGCTCCGAAAGCGGCCGCTCGCTGCGGCGTACTGTCTACAACTCAATAAAGTGTCATTTATTCCCGAAAATGCCTTAGCCTTGCATATTGGCCTCTGGCTCAGCTGGTGTGGTGATGTTGTGAAAGCGCTGTTTCTCGGTCGGAGTCGCCGCCGACACGGGCGAAGGGATCAAGGCACAGCTGCCCCCCTCGCTCGCCGTCGAAATCCTCGACGATCCGGTTGACCTTGCCCTGTTGCCCACCGCAGCCGCCGAGGCCGACATCCTCGTCAGCAATCATTGGCGCGCCGATTATCCGCCGGCGCCGAAGGTGCGGCTCGTACAATCGGTCGCGACCGGCGTCGACCTGTTCGACATCGCGGCGCTGCCCAAAGGGGTCATTGTATGCAATGCCTTTGGCCATGAGACCGCGATCGCCGAATATGTCCTGATGACGATGCTGGCATTGCACCATCGTCTGTTCGAGATTTCCGGCGAGTTCCGCGACCATGCCTCATGGCGCACGAGTTGGGTCGAAGGCGGCGCACCGCATGGCGAATTGCGCGGTTCGACCTTGGGGATTGTCGGATATGGCCGGGTCGGGCGCGAGGTGGCGCGCCGCGCGGCACCGTTCGGCTGCCGTATCCTTGCGGCCAACCGCTCGGCGCCCGAACCGGCAGCCGAGTTCGAACGCGTCTATCCACTTGCCGAGCTTGATCAGATGCTGCCCGATTGCGACACCGTGGCGCTGTGCACCGCGCTCGGTCCGGAGACCACCGGATTGATCGACGCAAGACGCCTCGCGCTGATGAAGCCGACCGCGTTCCTTATCAACATCGCCCGCGGCCAGGTGGCGGAGGAGGACGCACTCTACGCCGCCTTGCGCGACCGGACGATCGCCGGCGCGGCACTCGATGTGTGGTGGGATTACCCGAATGCCGCCGATCCTAATCGCCGCGGCTCGCGCCATCCGTTTCACGAATTGCCGAACGTCATCGTGACGCCGCACAATTCCGGCTGGACCGCTGGGATGGTCCGACGGCGCTGGAACGAGATCGCCGAAAATCTGGGTCGCTTCGTGCGCGGCGAGAAGTTGATCAACATCGTCACCGCCGGTTGGGAGGCATCATGAATTTGTTTCTGCTATCCCGAGGCGCGGCGATGAAGGCGCTGTTTCTGGGTGCGCTCGCCACCTCACAAGCGGCGCCGATCACCAGCTTCATAACCGAGGACATCCGCACGGAAATCCTCGACAGTGGCGACCCGCCTCGCCTCGCTGAGGCGCTCGTCGATGCCGACATCGTGCTGACCGGGGCCTGGCGCGCGGGATACCCGCCGACGCCGAAGCTGCGGCTGCTGCAAGTGCCGCTGGCCGGCACCGACGGCATCGAGGTCGCCGCCCTGCCCAAAGGCGTCACCCTGTGCAACGCCTATGGGCACGAGCCGGCGCTTGGCGAATTCGCGATCATGATGATGCTGGCCTGGAGGCATCGCCTGTTCGACATCGCTACCTCGTTCCGCGCCGGGTCGTGGTACTGGAGCCCGACGGTCGGCGGCCCGGTGCGCGGCGAGATCGGCGGCCAGACCGTCGGTATCGTCGGGCTCGGCCATATTGGGAGGGAGGTCGCTTGGCGCGCCGCCGCACTCGGCTGCCGGGTGCTGGCCGCCAACCGCACGGCGCGGGAACAGCCGCCCTCGGTCGAGCGGATTTTTCCGATGTCCGAACTCGACCGGATGCTCGGCGAATGCGACATCGTCGTCCTGAGCTGCGCACTGACGCCCGAGACCACGGGGCTCTTCGGCGAGCGCCGCCTTGCCGCGATGAAACCAAGCGCCTTTTTGATCAATCTGGCGCGCGGGCCGATCGCCGACGAGGACGCGCTCTATCGGGCCTTGCGCGATGGCGTGATCGGCGGCGCCGCGCTCGACACTTGGTGGCGCTATCCGAGCGCCTCGGAACCGCAGCCGCGGCCGTCGCGGCACCCGTTCCACGAATTTCCGAACGTAATCATGACGCCGCATTGCTCTCCCCGGACCGACGGGACGATCGAACGCCGCTCGCGCGATATCGCCCGCAACATCGACCGGTTCGTTCGCGGCGAGCCGCTCGAAAATGTCGTGGCCGTGACCTGAGGGAAATTGGATGACCGACGATCTCGCGTTTATGTCTGCGACGGAGCTGCTGGCGCGCTATCGTCAGAAGGCGCTGTCGCCCGTCGAGGTCATGGCTGAGACCCTGCGCAGGCTCGAACGGTACGAGGGGGCGCTGAACGCCTTCGTGCTGTACGACCCCGAGGCGGCGGCGTCACAGGCGCGCGCGTCGGAGGCGCGTTGGCAAAAGGGCGAGCCGCAGGGTCTGCTCGACGGGGTGCCGGTAGCGATCAAGGATACGCTGCTGACATTGGGTTGGCCGCGGCTGATGGGCTCGCGCACGATTGATCCCAACCAGGCGTGGGACGAAGATGCACCGGTTCCCGCGCGGTTGCGGGCCGAAGGCGCCGTGTTCTTCGGCAAGACGACGACGCCCGAATTCGGCTGGAAGGGGGTCACCGACTCGCCGCTCACGGGCGTCACGCGCAACCCGTGGAACCTCGAGCGCACCCCCGGCGGCAGCAGCGGCGGCAGCGCCGCCGCGGTAACTTCCGGGATTTGCCCGCTCGCGGTCGGCACGGACGCCGGCGGCTCGATCCGGATTCCGGCTTCATTTTGCGGGATTGTCGGCCTGAAGCCGACCTTCGGCCGGGTGGCGGCGTATCCGCCCGGGGCGTTCGGCGACGTCGCCCATGTCGGCCCGATGGCGCGAACGGTCGCAGACGCGGCGCTGATGCTCGATGCGATCAAGGGGCCGGATTCGCGCGACTGGCACAGCCTGCCGGACGACGGCATCGATTATCGTGACCGCCTGGGCGAAGGCTCGCTCGACGGCAAGCGGGTGGCACTGTCGCCCACTCTCGGCTTCGCCGAGCCGTCGCCGGCGGTGCGCGCCACGGTCGAGCGCGCGGCGGACGTGTTTGCGCGCTTGGGCGCCGTAGTCGAGCGCGCCGACCCGTTTTCCGAATCGCCGATGCCGATCTTCGAGACGCTTGCCCTTGGCGGGTTCTGGGCGTTGTTGCGCGCGCAGACACCCGAGGCGATTGCGGTGATGGACCCGGGTCTCGTCGAGATGTGCCGCCGTGGCGAGGCGGTGACGCAGACACAATATGTCGACGCCGTGGCCCAGCGGGTGGCGCTCGGCCAAAGGCTGCGGCGCTTCTTCGACCGCTTTGACCTGCTGTTGTCGCCGACCATGCCGATCCCGGCCGCCTATGCCGACGCTCGCGCCGACAATATGCCGAACCCGAACAACTCGTGGAGCTGGGTCACCTATACCTACGTCTTCAACCTGACCAAGAACCCCTCCTGCTCGATCCCGTGCGGCGTTGTCGATGGGCTGCCGGTCGGTCTGATGGTGACCGGCCCGCTCTACGATGATCTAGGGGTGTTGCGCGCTTGCCGCGCCTACGAGGCAGCGGCCGGCCCCGTCTGGCCGAGCCCGGAACTCGCCGCCAGTCTCACCCGGATAGCGTCCGCCGGCGACGCGGGGGTCGAAGGGAAGCGGTGGACGCCGCGTCCGTGACGTTGAAAATCTGCGATTGCATCGGTGCGCATCTGCAGCATATTCGCCCTACCTACGATGACGGGAGGTTCCGATGGCTAACAAGGAGCAGAAACGGTCGAGCCGAGAAGCCAAAAAGCCCAAGCAGAAGAAAAAGGGCGCCGACAAATCGGCAAGTAAGGGTCAAGCCGCGAAACCCTGAAGGTCTTCGCAGTCGCGGGCCTGTGCACGGTAGCTTCGAGGGTTGTCGCTACCCTTCGAGCGCAGCTTCGGTCACCTGCTCGGCCCGCTCGGCCCATAGAAAGCGCAGGCTGTCGCGCGCGCTTTCAGGGATGTCGTCGTAATCCTTGCGGTTGCGCGCCGGCAGGATGACGGTCGAAAGCCCGGCGCGAGCGGCAGCGACCACCTTTTCCTTGATACCGCCGACCGGCAGCACCAGCCCGCGCAGGCTGATCTCGCCGGTCATCGCGGTGTCGCTGCGCACGGTGCGGTTGGTCAACAGCGAGACCAGGGCAGTGTACATCGCCACCCCGGCGCTCGGCCCGTCCTTGGGAATTGCGCCTGCCGGGACGTGGACATGGATGTCGCTCTTCTCGAACATCGCCGAGTTCGAGCCCGAGCGTCGACGCCCGGGCTTTGACCAGACTCAGCGCCGCCTGGGCGCTTTCGCGCATGACCTCGCCGAGCTGGCCGGTCAGGATCAGCCGGCCGCTGCCGGGGAAGCGAGTCGCCTCGATAAACAGGATGTCGCCGCCGACCGGGGTCCAGGCGAGGCCGGTGGCGACGCCGGGGACGCTGGTGCGCATCGCCACCTCGCCCTCGAAGCGCGGCGGCCCGAGTATTTCCGCCAGATCCTCCGGCGCGATGGCGACGTGACCTGCCGTCGCCCTCGGCGATGTGCATCGCGGCGCTGCGCAGGGCTGCGCCGATTTCGCGTTCGAGCTGGCGCACGCCGGCCTCGCGGGTATAGTCACGGATGATCGAGCGCAAGGTATCGTCGCTGATCTCGGCCTGTTCGGCGGTCAAGCCGTTGGCCTTGAGCTGGCGCGCAACCAGGTAGCGCCGCGCGATCTCGAATTTTTCGTCCTCGACATAGCCAGGAAGGTCGATGATCTCCATGCGGTCGCGCAGCGGGCCGGGGATGCTGTCGAGCACGTTCGCTGTGGTGATGAACATGACCCGCGACAGATCGAACGGCACCCCCAGATAATTGTCGCGGAAGGTCGAGTTCTGCTCCGGGTCAAGCACTTCGAGCAATGCCGAAGACGGATCACCCTGGATGCCGCGGCCGAGTTTGTCGATCTCGTCCAGCATCATCACGCAGTCGCGGCTGCCGGCCCGCCGGATGCCCTGGATGATGTTTCCGGGGAGCGCCCCGATATAGGTGCGGCGATGGCCGCGGATCTCGGCTTCGTCATGCGTGCCGCCGAGACTGACCCGGACGAATTTCCGGCCCGTCGCGCGAGCGATGCTCTGTCCAAGCGAGGTCTTGCCGACGCCGGGCGGGCCGACAAAGCATAGAATCGGGCTGCGACCCTCCGGATTGAGTTGGTGGATCGCCAGGTTTTCGAGGATGCGCCGCTTGACCTTGGCCAGGCCGTAATGATCGGCGTCGAGAATGCGGCGGGCCTCGGCGATGTCGATCGGCTTACCCGATTCGATCGACCACGGCAATTCGATCAGCCATTCGAGGTAGGTGCGCGCCATCGAATATTCGCCGGCCGCCTCGGGCATTCGCTCGAGCCGGGCCAGCTCGCGCTTGGCATGCTCCTCGACCTCGGGCGGCATTTTGGCCTCGGCGATCTTTTTCGCCAGCTCGGCGATCTCTGCGCTCTTGGCATCGTCGCCTTCGCCCAGTTCCTTTTGTATTGTCTTCATTTGCTCGCGCAGCAGGAACTCGCGCTGGCGGTCGTCGATCTTCTCCTTAGTTTGTTCGCTGATCTGGCGCGGACAGCCGCAACACCTCGGTGCGGTAGGCCAGCATCGCCGACACCCTCGCGAGTCGGCGTTTCGATATCGACGGTTTCTAGAATCTCCTGTTTCTCGGCTGGGGTGATGTCCATGAACCCGGCAATCAGATCTGCGAGGGCCGCGGCCGAGGTGGCCGATTGCACGGCGTTGACCAGCTCGACCGGGGTTTGCGGCAGCAATTGCAGCACCTCGATCGCCTGGTTGCGCAGATTGAGCATCCGCGCTTCGATGTCTTTGCTGCTGGTCTCGACTTCGGCCACGCGCTCGATCCGCGCCACAAGAAACGGGTAGCCGTCGAGAAATTCGAGGATGCGAAAGCGCCGTTCGCCCTGGCTGATCACATGATGCTGGCCGTCGGGGCTGGTCACATAGCGCAGTATGTTGGCCTCGGTGCCCATCCGGTGCAGATCCACCGGGATCGGGTCGTCGGTCGCCGGATCACGCTGCAAGACCAGCCCGATTGGCCGGTTGAGACGAATCGCAGCCTGCGCCGCCGCGATCGAGCGCTGGCGACCGAGCGTGACCGGCAGCACCGTGCCGGGAAACATTACGAGACTGCGCGTCGGGATCAGGATCAGCGCATCGGCGGGAAGCGCCGGAATCCCGGCCAGCGCCTTTCAATGGCACCGGGCGCCGGGGGCGGGGCGGGTTCCGCCGTGCGCAATTCATGTTCCTCGAGGGACATCTGCAGAAGTCCTTGGAAAGGAGCTCGCTGGCGGGCGCTGCGCGTTCATCACAGCTTGTGCAGCTGCACCATCAGGCAGCCATTGGCGAGGTGCCGGCCGGAAATCTCGAAGCGGAAGGGCGGCAGCTCGATCCGCCGCTGAAAATGCCCGTGCGGGATCTCCAGCCGATGAATTCGGGCCTGCGCCAGCTCGGGCGGCAGCGGGCGCTCGCCGCTGACGATCAGCACCCCGGCGCTCAGAGTCACCTTGATCTCTTCGGGTGCGACACCGGGCAGGGCAATCAGGATGTTCAAGGCGTGGTCGCTCTCGAAGATGTCGCATGGTGCTTCCCAGTAGGCCGGCTCATGACCGCGATGAAAGAATTGACGGTGCAGACGGTCTGCACGTTCCATCGCCTCACAGGCTTTCGCCCACATCAACGCTTCGAGCGGTCGTTCCGGCATTATCGGCTCCGAACGGGGCGGCCCCGCCCGGTTCGACCCCGGCGACGCCTAATCTGGTTGATATAGTCACACTCCCACGGTCGGGGAGAGCGAATTACGCATTTGGTGGCTGGCAGCTACAGGCATACCGGACTAGGCCTGCCATGCGAAACCGGCTATCAGCCTTGTCGAAACCACTTTCAGAGGCGACCGGTGGCTGAGATCAGCGCAGAGACCAGAGCTTTTGTCGCCGGCATTGCGGCCGAGGCGGAATGTGTCGAGACCCCCTGCGGAGGTGGTCGGATGGTGTGGCGCATATGGGGCGCCGGACCGCCTTTGGTCCTGTTCCACGGCGGCTATGGCTCGTGGACGCATTGGATCCGCAACGTGCTGCCATTGTCGCGCATGTTTACCGTCGTCGCCCCTGACCTGCCCGGGCTCGGCGAGTCGGCAACGCCACCCGAACCGCATACCGCCGAAGGGCTGGCGCGCATCCTGGTCGATGGGCTCGATACCGTGTTCCCGGGACACGAGCAGTTCCATCTCGCCGGATTTTCGTTCGGTGGTGTCTTGGGAGGGCATGTCGCTGCCCAGCTCGGTGACAGAGTGCGCGCCTTTTCCGTCGTCGGCTCGAACGGGCTGGGGCTGGTCCGCCAGCCAACCGATCTCAGGCGCGTGCCCCCCGGCGCAGAGACCGAGGAAGCCCTCGCCACTCACCGCCACAATCTTGGCGCTCTGATGATCGCCGACCCGGCGAAGATCGACGAACTCGCGGTCTGTATCCAGTCGACGAACGCGCCGCGCGGCCGGGTCAAAAGCCGCCGCTTCTCGCGCGCCGACACTCTAGTCCGCGCATTGCCGCTGATCAAAGCGCGGCTCGACGGGATCTGGGGCGGGCGCGACGCCACCGCCTATCCCCATCTCGACGAGCGTGCCCAAACCCTGCGCTCGTTCCAGCCCGGTGCCCGCTTCGAGGTAATAGAAGAGGCCGGGCATTGGGTGCAGTACGAAGCGGCCGACCGCTTCAACCCGCTTCTCGCCGAGATCGTCTCGCAGCGCCTGGGTGTATCGCCATGACTACCGAAAACCTCTCCTCGCTCGCCGGCAAGGTCGCCGTGGTAACCGGCGGCAGCAGCGGCATCGGTGCCGCGAGCGTGCGGCTGCTCGCTGCGGCGGGGGCACAGGTCGTCGTCGGGTACAACAGGGGTGCTGAGCGGGCGGCGGCGCTGATCGCCGAGCTACCCGGCAACGGCCACAAGGCGATGCATCTGCCGTTGGAGGACACTGCCCAGATCCGCAAGGTGGCGGCCGAGGTCAGAGAGGAGTTCGGCCGAGCCGACATCCTGGTCAATTCCGCCGGCTTTACCCGGATGGTCCCACACCACGATCTCGAAGCGCTCGACGACGATCTGATCGACGCCGTGTTGACTGCCAATGTGCGCGGGCCTTTCGCGACGATCCGGGCTTTTGTCCCGTTGCTGCGCGAGTTGGGTGACGGGGTGATCGTCAATATTTCTTCGGGGGCTGCACAGCATGGTACCGGCAGCTCGATCATCTACGGGGCCTCGAAGGCTGCTCTCAACACCATGAGCATGGCGTTAGCGCGCGTGCTAGGCCCCGAGATCCGCGTCGTGATCGTCGCGCCGGGGATGGTCCATACCGGCTTCGTCCCCGGCCGCACAGAAGAGATGATGGCGGCCGCGGCAATGGCGACGCCGCTGAAACGCGCGATCGAGGCACATGACGTGGCACTCGCAGTCATGGCCTCCATTACCCATCTGAGGCACACCACCGGGTCCATCGTCACCGTCGACGCTGGCCGTCATCTGTGATGACCGTATTTTGGAGCTAACGGGTGGATTTCGGTTTTCATCCCTATATATCTCGCTCGGCGGTCGCTCTTGGCCACCGCGGGAGGAAACCTGTCGGGGCCGCTAGCGCCTCGCAGCCGAGACGGAAGACCATGGCGAGCATCGCGCGGCAACGCGAGATCATCGACCGACGGGTGCTGGCCGAAGAATTGTCGGCCGCTTCGCGCTCCGTCAAATCGCCGAGCTTTGACCGCGCTCCGTTAGTGAGACCGCTGAAAGAGGGCTTGACCGCGGGACGCACCGAGATTCGCCGCCGCTTTGAAGCCACCGGCGACGGCACTGCGGTCGTGCGCGAGCAATGCTTTTTGATGGATCAGTTGATCCGCGCTCTGTTCGACGTGGTCACCGGAGAAATTTATCCGCTGCCCAATCCGACCTCGGGCGAGCGGCTGACTCTCGTCGCGGTCGGCGGCTATGGGCGCAGCGAGCTGGCGCCGTTCTCCGACATCGACATGCTGTTTCTACTGCCCTACAAGCAGACCCCCCACACCGAGCAAGTCATCGAGTTGCTGCTCTATTTGTTGTGGGATCTCGGGCTCAAGGTCGGACAGTCGACGCGCTCGGTCGAGGAGTGTCTGCGCCAGGCCAAATCCGATTTGACCATCCGCACCAGCCTGCTGGAAGCGCGTTATTTATGGGGCGACGAGGCATTATTCCGCGAGCTCAAAAAGCGCTTCGACAGCGAGATTGTCCGCGGCACTGCCCCGCAATTCGTCGAGGCCAAGCTCGCCGAGCGGGATGAGCGCCACCGCCGAGTCGGCGACAGCCGTTACCAACTCGAGCCAAACGTCAAGGAGGGCAAGGGCGGGCTCAGAGACCTGCATACCTTGTTCTGGATCGCAAAATATATTTACCGCATCGACGATGTCGCCAAACTCGTCGATCTCGGCGTGTTGTCGGACGAGGAATCGCGCCGCTTCGCCCGAGCCCAGAGCTTTCTGTGGACGGTGCGCTGCCATCTCCATTATCTCGCCGGACGCGCCGAGGAGCGGCTGACTTTCGACCTGCAGAGCGAGATCGGACAGCGGATGGGATATACCGACCACACGGGCAGCCGTGGGGTCGAGCGCTTCATGAAGCATTACTTTCTGGTCGCAAAGGATGTCGGCGACCTGACCCGGATTTTCTGCGCGATCCTCGAAGCTGATCAGAAGCGCAAGCGACGGCTCTCCTGGGTACGCTGGGGGGTAGGCAAGCGCGCGCTCGACGGGTTCGTGCTCGACGGCGAGCGGCTGACGATCCCGTCCGAGGATTTCTTCAAGAAGGACCCGGTGGCGCTGCTCCGCCTGTTTCATGTCGCCCAGCAGCACGAGCTCGACATTCATCCGCGCGCGCTGCGCCGGGCCGGTCAATCCCTGCGGCTGATCGACGGGCGGCTGCGCGAAAATCCCGAGGCTAATCGCCTGTTCCTCGAAATCCTGACCTCGCGCAAGGATCCCGAGACGGCGCTGCGCCGAATGAATGAAGCCGGCGTCTTTGGCCGGTTCATCCCCGATTTCGGGCGCGTCGTGGCGCAGATGCAATACGACATGTATCACCACTATACGGTCGACGAGCACACGCTGTTTGCGATCGGCATTCTTCACCAGATCGAGACCGGACTGCTCAAGGACGAGTTGCCGATGGCGACAGCGCTGGCGGCGACGATCGTATCGCGCCGCGCGCTCTACCTCGCAGTTTTGCTGCATGACATCGCCAAGGGCAGGGGCGGCGACCATTCGGTGCTCGGCGAACGCGTCGCCCTGAAGCTCGGGCCGCGGCTCGGCCTCTCCGCCGAGGAGACGGAGACGGTGGCTTGGCTGGTACGCTGGCATCTGCTGATGAGCGGCACAGCGTTCAAGCGCGACATCAGCGACCCGCAGACGATCGGCGACTTTGTCGAGCATGTACAATCGCCAGAGCGGTTGAAGCTGCTGCTGATCTTGACCGTCGCCGATATCCGGGCGGTCGGCCCGCATGTGTGGAACGGCTGGAAGGCGGCGTTGTTACGCGACCTCTTTCAGCGCGCCGTCGAGATGATGTCGGGCGGGTTGACGGTAGGAGCACAGGATTCGCGGGTTGCGGCCGCACTGACCGCGGTGCGGGAGCGGTTGCCGGATTTCAGCGACGAGGATTTCGCGGCGTTCGCCAAAAGCGGTTATCCCTTCTATTGGCTATCTTTCGATCCCGATACCCATGCCCGGCATGCGCGACTGATGCGCGAGGCGGAGGTGAGCGGCGCGCCGCTCACTGTCGAAAAGCAAGTCGATACCCAGCGCGCTGTAACCGAGATCACTCTTTATACGGCCGACCATCCCGGATTGTTTTCACGCATCGCTGGAGCCCTCGCGGTCAGCGGCGCCAATATCGTCGATGCCCGGATCATGACGATGTCGAACGGGATGGCCCTCGATACCTTCTGGGTTCAGGATCTGGCTGGCCGGGCGTTCGATCGTCCGGACAAGCTCGCCAAGCTCGCAGTGGTCTTCGAGAACGTCTTGACCGGCGACTTGAAACCGCATCGCGAGCTTGCCCGCCCGCCCGCGTTTCCCAGCCGAACGCAGGTATTTACCGTGGCGCCTCGCGTTCTTGTCGACAACAACGCCAGCGCCTCGCACACCGTGATCGAGGTCAACGGGCGCGACCGGCCGGGCCTGCTATTCGAGGTGACCCGCGAACTAACCCGCCTCAGTCTCCAGGTGTCGAGCGCGAAGATCTCGACCTACGGGGAAAAGGTCGTCGACGTCTTCTATGTCAAGAATTTGTTCGGCCATAAGATCGAGCACCCGATTAAGCTCGCCGAGGTCCGCACTACGCTCGAGGCGGTATTGGCCAAGGGAAATCCGCCCGTCCCCGCAGACCAACGCGAGACCACCGCAGCAGAGTAACGCCGCCCCGCGGTCGGAACTCGCCCAGACCTATCGATGTTCAGCGGGTGAGCAACAGTCGCTCGCTGGCTTTGGTCGGTGGATTGGCCGGGGCGGTCGGGGGTGCCGCAACCTCACCAAGAGTTGCCTACGCCGGTCCATCGCCGGTCTGCTACTGACCTTCGGCGCTTGTCCGACGGGAGCGAACCCTAGGCGCTATTCGCGGAGATCCTCGAAGAACTCCTTGACCCGGGCGAAAAAACCTTCGCTCTCGGGGTGGGTGCGGTTGTTCTCGCCTTCCTTATCGAATTCGCGCAGCAGTTCCTGCTGGCGCTTGGTCAGGTTGACCGGCGTCTCGACAGTCGCTTCGATGAACATGTCGCCGCGCGCGGCCGAGCGCAGCACCGTCATGCCCTTTGCTTTGAGCCGGAATTGATGTCCTGACTGGGTCCCAGCCGGCACCGTGACGCGCGCCCGACTGCCGTCGACGGTCGGAACCTCAATGTTGCCGCCAAGCGCCGCCGTGGTCATCGGAATAGGTACCCGACAATGGATGTTGGCGCCGTCGCGCTGAAAGAGAGAGTGCGGCGCCACGCTGACGAACATGTAGAGGTCGCCGGGCGCGGCACCGCGCACCCCGAACTCGCCCTCGCCAGCTAGGCGAATGCGGGTGCCGTCCTCAATCCCGGGCGGAATGTTGACCGACAAAGTTTTCTCGCGCCGTACTCGGCCCTGGCCGCCGCAGCCTTTGCACGGCTTCTCGATGACCCGTCCCGCGCCCTGACAGCCGGGGCAAGTGCGCTCGACCGAAAAGAAACCTTGCTGGGTGCGAACGCGTCCGCGCCCGTGACAGGTCGGACAAGAGACCGGTTTGGACCCCGCCTCGGCGCCGCTGCCGTTGCATTGGTCGCAGGCGACGAGGTTGGGAACACGGATAGTCGTCTGCTTGCCGCGAAAACTTTCCTCGAGCGAGATTTCGAGGTTGTAGCGGATATCGCTGCCGCGGCTCGACCCCGCTTGGCCACGCCGTCCACCGCCCATGAACTCGCCGAACATTTCGTCGAAGATGTCGGCAAACCCGCCGGAAAAGCCGAAATCGCCAGGGCCGCGGGCGCCGGCTTGCTCAAAGGCGGCGTGGCCGAACCGGTCATAGGCGGCGCGCTTCTGATCGTCCTTGAGGACATCATAGGCCTCGCTAATGTCCTTGAATCTCTGCTCGGCGCCCTTATCGCCCGAATTTCGGTCCGGGTGATATTGCATCGCCAGCTTGCGATACGCTTTTTTAAGATCATCCGCGCTGGCGGATTTGGTGACGCCGAGTACCTCGTAAAAATCTTGCTTTGCCATGATCGACGGGCGTTCGCTAGAGAGGGGTTAGCCGCCGCGCTCTCCCCCGGCGATAATCCGCCGGGGAGAGCGCATTCGATCCGAATTTACGCGGTAGCGTCGTCTACGCTGAACCGCGCTTTTTCTGATCGTCGACTTCCTCGAAATCGGCATCGACGACCTTGTCATCGCCGCCGGGGCCGCCCTGCGACGCCCCACCCGAGCCCGAACCGCCCTCGCCCGCCCCGGCCTCTTGTGCCTGCTGGGCCTTGTACAGCGCCTCGCCTAGCTTCATCGAGACTTGGCCGAGGGCCTCGGTCTTGGCCTTGATCTGCACGGCATCGTCGCTCCCGAGCACGTCCTTTAAGGCTTGAACCGCCTGCTGCACCGCGTCGCGGTCGCCCTGGGCAACCTTGTCGCCGCTTTCGCTCAAGGTACGCTCGGTCGTGTGGATCAGCGCATCGGCATTGTTCTTGGCCTCAACCAGTTCGCGACGCCGCTTGTCTTCTTCGGCGTGGGCCTCGGCGTCCTTGACCATCCGGTCGATATCGCCTTCCGAGAGACCACCCGAAGCCTGGATGCGGATCTGCTGCTCCTTACCGGTAGCTTTGTCCTTGGCTGAGACTTGGACAATGCCGTTGGCGTCGATATCGAAAGTGACTTCGACTTGCGGCATGCCGCGCGGCGCCGAGGGAATGCCGACCAGATCGAACTGGCCGAGCAATTTATTGTCCGCCGCCATCTCGCGCTCACCCTGGAAGACGCGGATCGTTACCGCAGTCTGGTTGTCCTCTGCGGTCGAGAAGGTCTGGCTCTTTTTGGTCGGGATGGTTGTGTTCCGGTCGATCAGCCGGGTGAAGACACCACCCAGGGTCTCGATGCCGAGCGACAAGGGCGTCACATCGAGCAGCAGGACATCCTTGACCTCGCCCTGCAATACACCGGCCTGGATCGCCGCGCCGATGGCCACGACCTCGTCTGGGTTGACGCTGCGATTGGGCTCTTTGCCGAAGAACTGCTTGACCGCCTCGATAACCTTCGGCATCCGGGTCATCCCGCCGACAAGGATCACCTCGTTGATCTCGGAGGCCTTTAGCCCGGCGTCCTTCAACGCATTGCGGCACGGCCCGATCGTGCGCTGGATCAAATCATCCACCAGCGCTTCGAGCTTGGCCCGCGTCAATTTGATGTTGAGGTGCTTGGGCCCGTGTTGGTCGGCGGTGATGAACGGCAAATTGACATCGGTCTGCATTGACGAGCTGAGCTCGATCTTGGCTTTCTCCGCAGCCTCCTTCAGCCGCTGCAGTGCGAGACGGTCATTGCGCAGATCGATCCCCTGCTCTTTCCTGAATTCATCTGCAAGGTAATCGATGATATTCTTGTCAAAGTCTTCGCCGCCGAGAAACGTGTCGCCGTTGGTCGATTTGACTTCAAAGACGCCATCGCCGATCTCAAGCACCGAGATGTCGAAGGTGCCGCCGCCCAGATCGTAAACCGCGATCGTTCCGCTGCCCTTGCGCTCCATCCCATAGGCGAGCGCGGCCGCAGTCGGCTCGTTAATGATGCGCAAAACCTCGAGCCCGGCGATCTTGCCTGCATCCTTGGTCGCCTGACGCTGACTGTCGTTAAAATAAGCCGGTACGGTAATGACGGCCTGCGTCACCGTCTCGCCGAGATAGGCCTCGGCGGTTTCCTTCATCTTTTGCAGGATGAAGGCGCTGATCTGCGAAGGCGCGTACTTCTTGCCACGGCTCTCGACCCAGGCGTCGCCATTGTCGCCCGAAATGATCTTGTACGGGACGAGATCGACGTCCTTTTTGACCATCGGGTCGGTGAAGCGCCGGCCGATCAGCCGCTTGATCGCAAAGAACGTGTTTTCGGGATTGGTCACAGCCTGGCGTTTCGCCGCCTGGCCGACGAGCCGTTCGCCCGATTCGGTGAACGCCACCATCGAGGGCGTCGTCCGCATGCCCTCGCTGTTCTCGATTACCTTGGCATTCCTGCCTTCCATCACGGCCACGCAGGAATTGGTCGTGCCGAGATCGATACCGATGACCTTGCTCATGGACACCTCATTTCAAAAGCAGAACCGGGCGGCCTGGGGAAGCACCGTCCCGATCCCCCAGGAAGTGGTTGTACAGTCATCCCCTTACTTTGAAAGTTATATAAGTCAGCGTTTGAGGCGCTACAACGGCTCGGCCGGTTTCGCCGGCGGCTTGGCGACGCCAACCATGGCCGGCCGCAGCAAGCGGTCGTGCAGCAGGTAGCCCGGCTGCAGCACCTCGACGATCGTGCCGGGCGGCTGGCCGCCGTGCTCGACCTCAAAGATCGCCTGATGGAGATTGTGGTCGAAGCGCTCGCCCATCGGATCGATACGACGGATACCGTGCCGCTCGAACACCGACAAGAGCTCGCGTTCGGTTGCGGCGACCCCCGCGAGCAGGCTGCGGGTGCGCTCATCCCCGACCTCCGCCTCGGGCAGGCTACCGAGGGCGCGGCGCAGATTGTCCGCGGCTGACAGCAGCTCCTTTGCAAAGCCGGAGATCGCATATTTCGTGGCGTCGTCGCGCTCGCGCTGGGCCCGGCGGCGGGTGTTCTCGGCCTCGGCCAAGGCACGCAGCAACCGGTCCTTGTGCTCGGCAAGTTCGGCCTCGAGCGCCGCCACCCGCGCTTCTGGCGAGAGCTCGGCGGCCTCATCGAAATTGTTGTTGGCGGCGACCGACGCCTCATCGGACGTCGTCTCCTGGTGATTTCTGGTGTCGTCCATCATCCGTCCTATCCGATAAGGCGCCCAATCACCTTGGCCGTAAAATCCACCATCGGGATGATCCGGGCGTAGTTGATTCGGGTTGGGCCGATCACCCCGATCGCGCCGACGATCTGCTCGCGGCTGTTTTGGTAGGGAGCGATCACCATCGAACAGCCAGCCACCCCGAACAAGTGGCTTTCGGCGCCAATGAAGATCTGCACGCCGTCGCCCTGTTTGCTAGCATCGAGCAAGCGCAATATGGTTTCGCGGGTCTCCAACATCTCGAAAAGCGTCCGCAGCCTTTCAAGGTCGGCCAGCGCGGTCACGTCGTCGAGCAAGTTTGCCTGGCCGCGAACGATCAGCGCGCTGCCGGCTTCTCCCCCAGCCCAGTCCGCCAGCCCCGCGGCAACGAGTTTCGAGGTCAGTACGTCGAGCTGAGCCTGGTGCGATTCAATCTCCTGCTGGATTTCGTCTCTGGCCTCCTCGAGAGTCCGGCCGACCAACCGGGCGTTCAGATAATTGCCGGCGGAGACCAATGCCGCGGGCGGCAGGCCCAGCGGCACCTCGATGACTCGGTTTTCGACAAGCCCATCCTCGGTGACCAGAACGACAAGCGCGCGGCCGGGGCCGAGATGGACAAACTCGACATGTTTCAGGGGCCGGTCCTGCTTTGGAGCTATGACCACCCCGGCGCAATGCGCCAGACCCGAAAGCGCGCTGATTGCCTCCTCGAGCGCCTGCGGCAAACTCTTGCCGCGAGCAACGCAAAGGCTTTCGATACTGCGGCGCTCGTCCTCGGCAAGACGCCCGACTTCGAGCAGGCCGTGAACAAACAGCCGCAACCCCGCCTCGGTTGGCAGCCGCCCGGCCGAAGTGTGGGGCGCATAAAGCAGCCCCGCTTCCTCAAGATCGGCCATGACGTTACGGATCGTCGCCGGCGACAAATTCTGGCCCAACAGTCGCGACAAGGTGCGAGAGCCGATCGGCTCGCCGGTGGCGACGTAGCCGTCGACAATCAGGCGAAAGATCTCCCGGCTGCGCTCGTTCAGCTCGTTAATTGGCGAGGGGGTGATGGGTCGAGGCATGTGAAGGTTGCGACAGTCAGATGCAATAGCCCGGTTTCCGCCGAAAAGCCTCGCGTGCAGCGGCGATCTAGCCGGTCGGCGATCGACTCCGGCGTTGGCGTGATTTGGTAACGGAGGCCAACAACGTCAACTCGGGGCGGCCGGGCGGCTATGGTGTCTGCTTGAACGTCGCTTCGAAACTCTGGCCTTTCGGATCGATCAGATGCCCGACCATATCTACGATCCCTGGGCGAAAGGCGAACTGGCTACCGTCGGAGTTCTGAAACCTCAATTCGCCTGCGCGGATCACTCCGGTGCCGTGCAGCACGCCGCCGGGCACCGGCGTGCTCGTACCTTGCGGTCCGAAAACATAGATAATCGATGCGGTGCCGTCCCCTTTGACGTCCTGCACGATCAGCGCAGCACAGGTACGCGCGTCCCACGCCGCATCGCTCCACACGCCGACAAAACGCCGTAGGTTTTCGGGAATGGTCGATCGGTCGGAAAGCTGAAAGCTGACATTCTGCTCGCAGAAAACGCGGCCCGGCTGCGTGCCGCTGGTTTGCTGTGCCGCGGCAGGCGGCTCGCCGATAGGCGAAGTCGGGGCCTGGGCCAGCGCCGTGGCAGCGGTCAGCAGGATCAGGGAAAAAGGTGCGACGGCACGAGAAATCATGGTGGGCTCCAGCCGGTGACGGCCCAGCACTGGCTTGGAGGTCGAAGGCACTGCACGGGTCCGCTCGAACCCTGCCGCCGCTACAATTCGCCCCCAGTAGCCGGCTGGGTAGGTGAGGCCGGATGCGGTCCGACAACGGGGTTTTCTTCCCGCAAGCCAAGCGGGTAAGGAGGGCGGTGCAGGCCAGTCGGAGAGATCGTGAAGATCTCATAGCCGGTGGCGGTCACTCCGACAGTGTGCTCGAACTGCGCTGACAGAGAGCGGTCCTTGGTCACTGCGGTCCAGCCATCGCCCAGAATCTTCACCTCCCAGCGTCCGGCGTTGATCATCGGCTCGACGGTGAAGATCATCCCCTCGTGCATGACCGGCCCCTCGTCGGGGCTGCCGTAATGCAGGATGGACGGCGCATCGTGGAAGATGCGGCCCACGCCGTGGCCGCAAAAGTCGCGCACCACCGAAAAGCGGTGGCCCTCGGCGTAGCGCTGGATCGCGTTGCCGATGGCGCCGATGCGAGTACCGGGACGTACCACGGCGATGCCACGCATCATCGCCTCATAGGTCACATCGACGAGGCGTCGCGCCTTGATCGGGACGCGCTCGCCAACGAAAAACATCCGGCTGGTGTCGCCGTGCCAGCCGTCGAGAATCGGGGTCACGTCGATGTTGAGTATGTCGCCCTCGATCAGTCGCCGCTCGCCCGGAATGCCGTGACAGACGACATGGTTGATCGAGGTGCAGATGGACTTCGGAAAACCGCGATAGTTAAGCGGCGCCGAAATCGCATTATGGTCGGCCACGAAATCGTGGCACAGCCGATCGAGTTCGCCGGTGGCGACTCCGGGGCGAACAAAAGGGATGATGAAGTCGAGCGTCGCTGCCGCCAACGCGCCGGCGCGCCGCATACCCTCGAACGCCTCGGGCCCGTGGATCTTTATCCGTCCGTCGCGTGCCTCGCCGACCGCGAGACCTCTCATCAGATCCTGCTGCATGCCGCGCATTCGCATCGTCGTTGGTGGGTCACGCCGCGACCCTTCTCGCATGAGATTGAACGTAGGGATTCCCGCGCGGCTGGGCAACCTTGCCCGCGATTGTGCCGCGCCATTCATTCGCCTATGAAAGAGAAGCGGCGGCGGAAGAGGCCGAAGAGAGAATGACGACGAGCAACCCCGATCGCGGCACCGCGGCTGCCGAACCCAAAATCGTCACCGCCTGCGTATTGATAATCGGCAACGAAATCCTTTCTGGACGCACCCAGGATGAGAACCTGAGCTTCCTCGCTCGGGGCCTAAATGAGATCGGCATCCGAGTGCGCGAGGCGCAGGTCATCCCCGACGACGCTGATGTCATCGTCGCTACGGTCAACAATGTACGCAGGCGATTCGATTACGTTTTCACCACCGGCGGGATCGGCCCGACCCATGACGACATCACCGCCCAATGCATGGCAGACGCGTTTGCGGTGCCTCTGATTCTCCATCCGGATGCCAAGCGGCTGCTGGAAACCCATTATCCGGCAGGCCATCTGAACGAAGCGCGGCTGCGCATGGCGCGGGTTCCCGATGGCGCCGTATTGCTGCCCAACCCGATCTCCCGAGCGCCGGGCTTCCAGATCGGCAATGTCTTTGTCCTCCCTGGGGTGCCCAGCATCATGCAGGGGATCTTCGAGCAGCTGAAGCACCGCCTCGCCGGGGGCGAAAAGATGCTGAGCCGCAGCGTCAGCTGCCGCCTCGGTGAAGGCACGTTGGCGCAGGATCTGTCGGCGCTGCAGGATCGTTACCCGGATGTTGAAATCGGCTCCTACCCCTATTTCCGGCGCGGCGACTTCGGGGTGACTCTGGTGCTACGCGGCACCAATCGCACTCGGCTTGGCGCCGCAACCGAAGAGCTCAAGACACTAATCCAAACGCTCGGCGGCGACCCGCAAGAGGGCCTCAGCGAGGGCTAGATTGTCCCCCGCGGGCGGATATCGGGCGGATATGCTGACAAGGAGATCTGAGGGAACGCGGACGTGGCGAAATCGGTAGACGCAGCAGACTTCAATCGGAGTGCCCACGGGGAAACTCGTGGAGCAGAACCGCTCAAAATCGGGGAAAGCTAAGGGGTCAATCTAAGCCAATCCCGAGCCAAGCCCTCCTCGAGGGAAGGTGTAGAGACTAGACGGGCGGCGCCTACGGCCATCAAGCTAGGGCGAAGGGATAGTCCAGACCACGAACGCCGATGAGGCGGCGGCGAAAGCCGAAGTGGTACGAAAATCTGCTCCTCGAAAGGGGGTGCGGGTTCGAGTTCCCGCCGTCCGCACCAGCAACGGTGGCCGTCGGGCGGCCTAAGCAGGGCCTGCGGCCATTAGTTAGCCGAATCTAGGCGATCGTCAAAACGCCTTGCGGCCATTAGGAGGTCCAAGAGGTCTTTGAGGTTCGCAATATAGCGCTCGGCGACCATCGGTCCGAGCACCCAGAAGACGCCTGTGATTAAACGGCAAATCCTGCCGCAATCTCCTGCCAACCCCGTCATCCAGTCATCAACAGCGGCGCGAGGACGTCGGGATCGGACAGCATCGGGTAGTGGCCGGTGTCGATCTCGAGATATTTGGCGCCGAGCTTTTCGGCGGTGCGGCGCTGGTGCGCTTCCCCCGGATTGGCGGCGCGACGGCAGCGGATCACTGTTGCCTTCCACGGCTGTGACCAGAAGCTTGTTAGCGAGACCGGCTCCTCCATCGCGGCGATCGGGTGCGGCGTATAGCGGGCGAGGGCAAAGGCGCGCGTCGCCGGGTCGAGGTCGGCGAAGCTGCGGTTTTCGGCATCTTCGCGTGACGGTCCGACCGCAAGAGCGGTGGTGACCCGCGGTGTCGGACGGTTCACGATCTGGGCGATCCGCTCGCCGTCGAGCAGTGCCAGCGCGTCGACAAGAATCAGCCGCCCAATTCGCTCGCGCGCCAGCTCGGCAGCTCGGCACAATACCATGCCGCCGGAGCTGGTGCCGGCCAGCACGACATCGTTCAAATCTTCATAGAAGAGCAGTTCGGCTATCTCGGCGGCGTGCGTCTCGACGGTGATCCCCGGCCGCAACTGATGCCGCCGGTCGGCGCAGCCGTCGAGCGACGGGGTATAGACGAGGTGCCGCGCTTCCCTCAGCCGGGTTGCTGTCGGTTTCCAGATCCAACCGCCCTGATACGCGCCGTGGATCAGCACGAATGTTGCCATGTTTCACTCTCCTCTGCCGGGTTTGACGCCGGCATGTTTCTCTGTGCCGACACGGTTCAGCTGGGCTTGACCCAGGGCGGGTGCGAGCCGGGATCAGGCCTCGGGCCCGGCACAAACTTCGGCTTCTCATCGGCAGCGGCGCCGTTCTTGACCGGCCTGACCTTGGCGCCGTCGATTTCGACGTTGATTTCGAGCAGGGAAGTCTCGCCCGATCGTCCGACATTGACGCGCAGCATCTCATCGCGGATCTCGACATAGCGGCCCACGACGTCGAGCAGATCTTTTTGCAGCGCCGGCAGAAAATCCGGCGCTGCGCGGCTCGCCCGCTCATGGGCAAGCACGATTTTCAGCCGGTCGCGGGCGATGACGGCCGTGTTTCGGCGCTCCGGGAACAGAAAACCGAGGAGGCCCATCACGCCCTACCGAACAGGCTGCGGAAAAAGCTGCGGCGCTCGGGCTTTAAGAAGCGCAGCTCACGCTGCTCGCCGAGCAGCCGGGCGACGGCGTCATGATAGGCTTGGCCAGCTGGGCTCTGATCGTCGAACACCACCGGGGTCCCGGTGTTCGAGGCGCGCAGCACCAATTCCGATTCCGGGATCACGCCGAGCAACGGGATCGACAGGATTTCCTTGACGTCGTCGATCGCCAGCATCTCCCCCTTCGCGACCCGTTCGGGCGAATAGCGGGTCAACAGCAGATGGATCGCGACCGGATCCATGTTGTGCTCGGCGCGCCGCGACTTCGAGGCGAGGATACCGATGATGCGGTCGCTGTCGCGGACCGAGGAGACCTCGGGGTTAGTGACGATAATCGCCTCGTCGGCGAAATAGAGCGCGGTGATCGCGCCATGCTCGATCCCGGCCGGGCTGTCGCAGACGATGTAGTCGAAGCTTTCTTTGAGTTCATCGAGTACCCGCTCTACCCCCTCGCGCTTCAACGCATCCTTGTCGCGCGTCTGCGAGGTCGGAAAGACATAGAGGCTGTCGTTGCGCCTGTCCCTGATCAGCGCCTGGTTGAGTTTGGCGTCGCCGTTGATGACATTGATGAAATCAAAGACCACCCGGCGCTCGCAACCCATGATCAGGTCGAGGTTGCGAAGGCCCACATCAAAATCGATGACGACCGTGCGATGGCCGCGCAGAGCCAACCCGGCGGCCACGGCGGCGGCACTGGTGGTCTTGCCGACGCCGCCCTTCCCGGAAGTGAGCACAATGACTTTTGCTGCCAAACAGACCTCCCCTCTCCCCTGCCCGCTGGCGTCGAACCGATTTTGGCGCCGAACTGATTTTGGCGGCGGCCCCAGCAGCGGCGCTAGGTCCCCGTCCGCCTAACGACGCCCACCTAAAGATCAGCGTCAATTTCGCGTGATGGTCAACCGGTCGTCAACGAGCGTGATCTGCACCGGAAAGCCCCGTTCCGCCGCAGGCATTTGTTCGCTCACCAGATAATGCCCGGCGATGCTGACGAGCTCGGCCTCGAATCGGTTGCAAAAAATTCGTGCCTCGGTATCGCCGCCGGCGCCGGCGAGCGCTCGGCCGCGCAGAGCGCCATACACATGGATATTGCCGTCGGCCATGATCTCGGCGCCAGGGCTGACCGCGGCGATGACGACCAGATCGGCGCCGCGCGCGTAGATCTGCGTCCCCGAGCGCACCGGCTGGGTCACCAGGCGCGTCTTTGCCGCGGCCTCGCGGCCGGGCTGGGCGAGAGCTGCGGCCGGCTCGGGCGGGCGCCGCCGATTCGGCTGTGCCGAATTCGGTGCGAAGCTAGCTAGCCCAACCAGCGACGCGGCCTCGACCTGCGCAGGCGATGCGTTCTGCACCCCGACCAAGGTCAAGGTGTGGCGGCGGAGCACCTCCTTCGCCTCGACCAATCCCGCGGCGCCCGAGAATCCGTCGGCATCCTTGAGGTCGAGCACTACTGGCGCATTCAGAAAAAAGCGCGGGCTGCGCCGGATCTGCTCGGCGAGATCCTGCTCGAAGGCGGCGTCACGCAACAATCCGGCGCGCACCACCATGACGGTGAATACCGCGCCCTGCACGAGATTGCCCGCCATCCGAGAACCGCCGCCTGTCGCATTGCCGCAGAATTGGGGTTAACCGCAAACCGCCCCTCCCGCAATGGGTTTAACTGAACTGTCTATCCGCGAATGTTGTTGCTCGCACCCAGCAGAGCATGGTTGGGACCGATCGCGAGGTGGGGATTCATAGTTGGGCAAAAGTGTGTCCGATCCCCTTGCACCTCGGCCGGCCCGCGCTCAACATAGCGCCGTGACGCCAACGCGGGCTAATCGCGCCGGAGGGCTTAAGCGTGCCACCCGATGATGTGAATGGGGGCAACGTCCTCGAAGCGGCAGCTTCGCAGGGCCGCAGGGAGGTACCCGCAGCTAGCTATCCGCCGGCGGCTCATAAGGAGCAGCGGGCGCCGGTCCTGAACGAAATGGCGGCGGGGGGCGGCCTTGGCATGCTGGTCGGCTTCCTGCTCGGGCTGTCGGTCGCTCAGGTTGTGGGCGGCGTCGTTGCCTCATTGGCAGCTCTACTTGGCGCCTTTCTCGGGCTGTCCGGCGCCCAGACCTCCGATCGGGCTTTGCGCATCGGCGCTTTCGGCTTTTTGTGCGCAGCGGGGGTGGCGCTCGGTTTGACAGTACGCGCCGGCGGGCTCCTGTCGCCTAGCGTGGCTGGCGATGTCGGAAAATGGACCGCCGCCGGCTATCCCGCCGATCAAGCACGTGCCTACGTCGCTTTTCAGCGCCTCGGGGTGAAGCCGGATGCAATGACGGTCTCAGCCCCTCCCGCAGCCACCGCAGGATCAAGTGCCCTCTTCGCCGGCCAGACCTCGGTGTGCAACCAGCTACAAACCCTGCCCTATCAGGCGCAGCTTAGGGTTTTGCGGCGAGAGGGCGGTGTTTGGGCCGGCGTCGCCGCGACCGCTGAGGCGTCCGGCAATGCCGGGCAGGCTCTGGACGCGGGGCTGAAGGCGATATGCGGCTAATCCTGGCGATATTGCTGACTTGGGCAACGGCGGCGCATGCAGCCGGGCCGCAAGACGGGCCAGATGGGGCGACACTAATCCAGGCGGCGAAATCCGTCGTGCAGGTGATCTCATCAGGATGTCCCGGCGAGGAGGGCGACCGCGCCGGATCGGGCTTCGTACTCGGAGAGGGCGGCCTAATCGTCACCGACCTGCATGTCATCGCGGGTTGTGCGAGCTATCAGGTCAAATACCCGGGGATCGACGAACTACCGGCGACTGTCGCGCACGTGCTGACGGCGCGCGATCTCGCGCTGTTGAAGGTCGACCACCCGCCTGCTGTTCCCGGGCTTCAGCTCGCTGCGATGCCGCCGCAGGTCAAGGAAGAGCTCGACGTGATCGGGTTTCCGCTTGGCCTGCCTGCCTATGACGACGCCGGGCTGCACGTCACCCTGGCGACCCAACTCACCCCGGCGCTGCGCGATGGGCTGGATCCGCAGACGCTCGATGAGCTGAAATCGGTCGGATCTCCAACGCTCGACACCCAGGTGGTTCGCGTCGACGGTAATCTCCTGCCGGGCGATTCCGGGGCGCCGCTGATCGATTACCAGGGAAAAGTAGCCGGCATCGGCGATGGCGGTTTGGAACGCGGCACGGTCGGCATCGGCTGGGCGACCCGGCCGCAATATGTCGACCAACTATTAAATTCCGATGAGGGTCCGCCCAGTGCCGCAAGTGGGATCGCCGCGGTCGCCTTTGCCGCCACCATTCCCAGCACCGGCAAGGACGACCGCACGGTCAAATGCGGCGCGCTAAGCCTGACCCGCCGCCGCGGGACCCGGCTCGCAGCGCTGATCAAGACCTCGGACGACCCGGTCAAGCTAGGCCATTTGCTGCAGGGTCTGACCGGGGCGCCGGTCGAGCAGTTTGACGGCGAGCATTTCTCGATCTGGACCGAGCCGAAATCGGGTGCCGGGATCGCGGTGCCGCGCGGACTAAAGATCGAATCGGGTCCTGAATATTGCACGGTTCACACAGCCGTGCCGACCATCACCTATCTGATCACCCTCAAGCCGCTACCCATGAACGCCAGCACCCCAGAATGGGAGCTGGCGGCCAACCGGGAAAAATGGCTCGCCATCCATCGCGCCCTCCAACTAGCGGATTCGCCGATCATCCGCGGCGACCGAAAATACAGAACGCCACTCCGGTTCGAGAACGGCGGAATCGTCGACCGCTTCATGGATACGGGCCAAAGCAGAGACGGAAACGCGGTCCGGATCTCCTTCAATGATCTGGCCGGCCGTGGGGCGTTCGCCTCGATCCTGGTGGTCAATCGTGATGCCAAAGCTGCGCCGGAGCTTATGACCGGGCCGGAAAAGCATGCTTGGACGCTCGGATTGCTCGCGGTCAACTTGACAGCGCTGCCGCCGCTTCCCGAAACCACAGCGCCGGGAAAGGCCTCTGCCGCGAGCGCGGCCGAGCTGACAGATGTGGTCCTGCCCGGGCCGCGGGACTATCCCCGAATCCGCTGCGGCGAGGCCGGTCTGATCCGGCTCTCGCAGCCGCGCACGCTCGCCGATCTGGCGGGCGCGGCGTCCCTTCCCGCCGATCTCCAATCCCTGGTGCAGGCGCGAGCCGGCATCGGGACCGAGCAAATTGCCGATCGCCGGTTCGATCTTTGGGCTCAGCCGGTAAAGGGCGCCATCGTCTTGCTGCCGCATGGCCTGAAACCGGCCGCCGACGAGACGGTCTGCCGCATCCCTTCCACGTCCGCATCCGTCAACTATGTTTTGCGCGTGGTGCACGTGGCCACGCCCCAAGAGACCGGGAATGATCAGCGAGCCTTCTTGCACGATTTGGCGTTGGCGGCCGGGATTTCGGCACAGCCCGATCCGAGGTCGCGTTTCCACGCGATGATCCCGCCAAATGGTCATGCCGCCGGATGGCTGAGCAACGGGACCCGCGCGAACGGCGACCATGCGCTAATTTACGTAGTGAGCCTGAGGCGCGACAGCGTCCTGACCCTCTTTGCGATGACTGATCTTGACGTCACCGCACCCGCCAGTCTGTCAACGGTCGACCGCACCGCTCTCGCGCAAGGCCTGGCGGCAATCCGCTTTTCAACCTTGCTGCCCCCGTCGGGCTTTCTGACAACGGCAGAAACCGCGAACCGTTGATCAGCCGCTTCGCTCGTTGATCAGCCGCCATATATTTGCCGGGGTGGCGGGGCCGGCGAGATCGTCGGCCCCGAAGGGGGCGAGCGCGTCGAGAATGGCGTTGGCGATAGCCGGAAAGGCGGCGACGGCACCGGCTTCGCCGCAGCCTTTCACGCCGAGCGGGTTGGTTGTGCAGCGCGTCGGGTTGAAGCCAACATCGTATGACGGCAGATCGCCGGCGCGCGGCATGGCGTAATCCATCAACGAGCCGGCGATCACCTGGCCCGAACCCGGGATCGTAGACTGCCTGTTCGAGCAGCGCTTGGCCGGCGCCCTGGGCGATGGCGCCATGTGCCTGGCCGGTGGCGATCATCGGGTTGACCAACACACCGTAATCGTCGACCGCGGTATAGCGCGCCAGCACGATTTGACCGGTATCGCGGTCGATCTCGACCTCGACGACATGGGCGCCGTTGGGAAAAGTCATCCATTCCCGCGTCCAATAATGATAGGTGTCGAGCGGCATGCCCTTGTCGCGCCCGATCGCGGCGACATCGAGCAACGGCAACCCGCGATCCGTCCCCGTGACAACGAAACTGCCGTCCGCGAAACGGATGTCGGCCTCGGCCACTTCCAGCGCCTCGGCGGCGATGCGGATCCCCTTGGCGATGATCTCGTCGGAAGCACGCCAGATCGCAGTGCCGCCCATATAGGTCGCACGCGAGCTGCCGTGCCCGCCGCCTGCGGGGATCAGATCGGTGTCGCCCTGAACAAGCCGAATGCGCTCATTCGGCAATCCGAGGCGATCGGCCAGGATTTGCGGAAAGGTCGTCTCGTGACCCTGCCCGATGGTTTGGGTCCCGGTGATCAACGACACTGTGCCGTCGGCTTCGAAGCGGATGTCCACGTTTTCGCTCGGCGAACCGCCGGTCGCCTTGATGTGATAGGCAAAGCCGAGACCGCGCAGCAATCCCCGCGCCTCGCTATCCCTGCGGCGCGCGGCAAATCCGGCGACGTCTGCGCGTGCCAAGGCGCAATCGAAAGTGTCGGGGAAGTCACCACTGTCGATCTTGTTGCCAAGGGCATTAGTGACAGGCATCGCCTCCGCCGGAACCAGGTTGATGCGCCGCAGTTCACCACGGTCGAAGCCGCACTGCCGCGCTGCCCGGTCGATCAAGCGCTCGATGATGTTGACCGCCTCCGCAAAGCCCGGGCCCCGAGTGACCCCGATTGGTGCGGTATTGGTGAGCACCCCAGCGACCTGCAATGCTACCGCCGGGATGCGATAGACCGTGCCCGGCAGATGCACATACTGAAACGTCTGTACCCCGCCGGAGCTGACCAAATACGCCCCGACATTGGCGGTGCTGTTGACCCGCAGCGCCAGAAAACGGCCGCTGGCGTCGAGCGCGAGAGCCGCCGCGGCGCACTGGTCCCGCGCCTGATGGTCGGCGATGAAAACCTCGCTGCGGGTGGCGATCCATTTGACCGGACGGCCGACCCGCTTGGCCGCCCACAATGTCAGCACGTGCTCGGGATAGATGAAATTCTTGGCGCCGAAGCCGCCGCCGACATCCGGGGCGATGAACCTAACCGCCGCCGGAGGCACCCCGAGGGCACGGGCCGTATTGTCGCGGGTGGCGTGGATGCTCTGGCTCGAAACATACGCCGTATAGCGCCTATGATCCGCATCCCAGATTCCGATCACGCCACGCGGCTCCATCGGGTTTGTGACGATGCGGTGATTGTCCAGGTTGAGCTCGACCACATGAGCCGCCGCGGCAAAGGCCGTGTCGACCCTCGCCGTGTCGCCGGTCAGCCAGTCGAAGCAAACATTGTCCGGCACCTCGGCCGCAATCTGCGGCGCCCTCGGTGCGCGAGCGGCAGCGGCGGTGGCGACTGCCGGCAATGCAGCGTAATCCACTGCGACCAGCTCGGCGGCGTCGAGGGCCTGCGCGCGGGTCTCTGCGACGATCAGCGCCACTGGCTCGCCAACATAGCGAACCTTGTCCGCAGCCAAGACGGGCTGCGCCGCGAAGGCGAATTTCTCGCCGGTCTGAACATTGGCTTCTGCTGTCGGCCGCAACGGTTGCAGCCCTTCTGCGCGGGCGTCCGCGGCGACCAGGACAGCAAGCACCCCCGGAATCGCCTGCGCTGCCCGCGTGTCGATACCGTCGATTCGCGCATGGGCATGCGGCGAGCGGAGCACGATCGCATGGGCCAGGCTATCGAAGGCGAGATCATCTAGATAGGCGCCCCGGCCCGTCAGGAAGCGCACATCCTCCCGCCGTTTGGGTCGGTCGCCGATGCCGGAGCTAACCATTGCCATCGCATCCTCCTGTGTCTGCTCGGTAGGGCAGCGTGTTCAATCGCTGCTTCGCAGGCTCGACAGTTCGTAAGGCGAAACTTTGCTTGTTCGCGCCTAGCTAAGAAACTGGCAGACGAGCGCGAATCATGATCCTGTACCGACAGATCGCGGCGGACGGCAATTGAATCCTTGTCTGTTTCGCCGACTGGTGGTGGGGGCTAGGCCTATGGCCATCGGTCGCGCCGAGTGCGCTGGCGGCGTCCTCGAAATCGACCTCGCGGGCATCGTCGCGAATTGGCGCTATTTGGCGCGGCAGGTCGCCCCAGCGGCCTGTGCGGCCGTGGTTAAGGCCGACGCGTATGGGCTGGGCGCTCCAGCGGTCGCGACCGCCCTCGCCGCGGGGGGATGCCGGCGCTTTTTCGTCGCCACGCTCGACGAGGCGTTGGCGTTGCGCACAGCGATCGCCGATCCACTCGAGATCGCGGTGTTTAACGGCCCACCGCCCGGGTCGGCTCCGGAATTCGTCGAACACGCGCTCGTTCCGGTGCTTAACGATCCGGGCCAGGTCGAAGATTGGGGACGCGCCGGCACGAGGCAAGGGCCGCTGCCGGCGATGCTCCATGTCGACACCGGAATGGCCAGGCTCGGCTTGACACTCCGCGAATTCGAGCGGCTGGCGGACGGTCTCCGCTGCTTCAGCGCGATCTGCTGGCGCGCTGTGATCAGCCATCTCGCCTGTGCCGACGAGCCGGCTCACCCGATGAACTCGCAGCAGCGTTCGCGTTTCGCTTCGGTGCGAGGCCGGTTCGGCGATATGCCCGCCAGTCTCGCGGCATCGTCGGGGATCTTTCTTGGGCGCGAGTTTCATTTCGATTTCGTTCGCCCGGGGGCGGCCCTCTACGGCGTCAACCCCCTCGCCGGAGCGCCCAATCCGATGCGGCAGGTTGTCCGCCTCGAGGGCAAGAATCCTGCAAGTCCGCGAGGTTGACGCAGGTCAACCGGTTGGTTACGGTGCATCGCATCTGATGGCGGCGAACGGGCGCTTGGCGACCGTCGCGGTCGGCTACGCGGATGGGTGGCTGCGTTCGCTGAGCCATCGCGGATCGGGCCGCATCGGCGGGGTCCGCGTCCCCTTGGTCGGCCGGGTGTCGATGGATCTCGCCGTATTTGACGTGACAGCGGTCGATCCCCGGGTGGCGCGGCCCGGTCGCTTCATCGAGCTGTTGGGAGAGGATTACGGCGTCGACGCAGCCGCCGCCGACGGCCGCACCATAGGCTATGAAATTCTGACTGCGCTCGGCCGGCGCTATCATCGCGTTTATCGTAGCGCGGCGAGCGTGTCGGCCGAATGATCAAGCTTCTTGCTTCGATCGGAGCTGCCTTTCTTGGCTTCGTCGCAGCGGCCGGGCGGCTCGTCATCTTTGCCGGGATGGCACTGGCGACGGCTTTTTCACCGCCCTTTTATCCGCGCTCAATGCTGCGCCAGATGGTCGATATTGGCTATTTCTCGCTGCCGGTTGTCGGGTTGACGGCGATCTTTACCGGCATGGTGCTGGCGCTCCAGTCCTACACCGGCTTTAGCCGATTCGCCGCCGAAGGCGCGGTGGCAACGGTTGTGGTCTTGTCGGTGACTCGCGAGCTAGGACCGGTGATCGCCGGGCTGATGGTCGCAGGCCGGGTCGGCGCGGCGATGGCGGCCGAGATCGGTACGATGCGCGTCACCGACCAGATTGATGCGCTGACAACATTGTCAACCAACCCATTGCGCTATCTGGTGCTGCCGCGCTTGATTGCGGGCCTGGTGACCTTGCCGCTTCTGGTCGTCGTCGCCGATATCATCGGTGTCTTTGGTGGGTATCTTGTCGGGGTATACAGGTTCGGCTTTAATCCATCGGCCTACCTCGCTCGCACCCAACAATATCTCGAAACCAGCGATGTTATATCTGGCTTAATCAAAGCCGCTGCGTTTGGATTTATCGTGGCGCTGATGGGTTGCTATCACGGTTATTATTCGAGAGGAGGGGCGCAAGGCGTGGGTCAGGCGACGACCGCTGCAGTAGTCTCGGCCTCGATATTGATCCTCTTCTTCGATTATGCGATCACACAGGCATTGTTTGCCCGATGAGCAGATCGACACGATGACCGCCGCGGGGACGCCGAAGATCTCCGTGCGCGGGCTGCGAAAGTCGTTTGGCCGCAACCGCGTGCTCGACGGCATCGATATCGACTGCGCGCGCGGCGAAAGCATCGTGATCATCGGCGGCTCGGGCACCGGTAAATCCGTGCTGATCAAATGCGTTCTGGGCCTGCTGCACCCCGAAGCGGGATCCGTCGCGATCGACGGCACCGAAACTATGCGCCTGCGGCGCGCCGACCGCGAGCGCCTGCTGCAGAAATTCGGCGTGCTGTTTCAAGGCAGCGCCCTGTTCGATTCGCTGCCGGTGTGGGAAAATGTAGCATTCGGGCTGATTCACGGGCGTGGCATGGAACGGCAGGCGGCTAGGGAGATCGCGCTGGCAAAGCTCGCCGCGGTCGGGCTCGGTCGCGACGTCGGCGAGTTGCGACCGGCCGAGCTTTCAGGCGGCATGCAAAAGCGAGTGGCGCTGGCGCGAGCGGTCGCCGCCGATCCGGAAGTCATCTTCTTCGACGAGCCGACCACCGGCCTCGATCCGATCATGGCCGATGTGATCAACGATCTGATCCTGAAATGCGTGCGGGAACTGGGGGCCACCGCCATTTCGATCACCCACGACATGGTCAGTGCGCGCAAGATCGCCGATCGGATCGCGATGCTGCACAAGGGGCGGATCGTGTGGCACGGACCTGCTGCCGAGATCGACCGCTCCGGCAACCCGTTTGTCGACCAGTTCGTTAACGGCCGTGCCGAAGGTCCGATCCAGATGGAAGTGCGCGCTGCATGATTGCAGCCCGGGCCTCAAATCGAATCCTAAGCTAAGCCGATGGCGCGGGTTCAAGTAAGATATGTCTGTCAGGAATGCGGCACGGTTCACAGTAAATGGACCGGCCGCTGCGACGGCTGCGGCGCCTGGAACAGCCTGATCGAAGAATTGCCGCGCGAGGGTGTTCCCAAAGGCCTCGATCGTCAGGGGGGCCGCGCCCTGGATTTTGTCGGCTTGACCGGGCCGAGCCTGCTGCCGCCGCGTCGGCAGACCGGCATCGCCGAACTAGACCGGGTGTGCGGTGGCGGGTTCGTCTCGGGCTCGGCGATCCTCGTCGGCGGCGATCCGGGGATCGGCAAATCAACCCTGCTGCTGCAGGCCGCTGCGGCGATCGCCTCGGCGTCGGGAAAGCCGGCAGGTGCCGCCTACATTACCGGCGAGGAGGCGATCGATCAGGTACGCCTGCGCGCCGAGCGGCTCGGCGTCGGATCGAGCCCGGTGCAGCTGGCCGCGGCAAGCAATGTGCGCGATATCCTGGCCTCACTCGACCGTGTCGACGCGCCCGGCCTGGTGGTCGTCGATTCGATCCAGACGATGTATCTGGACACGCTCGACAGCGCGCCCGGCACCGTCAGCCAGGTGCGCGGGGCGGCGCAGGAACTGATCCGCGTCGCCAAGCACCGCGGGTTCGTGCTGATCCTTGTTGGCCATGTGACCAAGGAGGGGGTCATCGCCGGGCCGCGGGTGCTCGAACACATGGTCGACACCGTGCTCTATTTCGAAGGCGAGCGCGGCCACCGCTTTCGCATCCTGCGCGCGGTCAAGAATCGCTTTGGCGCCACCGACGAGATCGGGGTGTTCGAGATGAGCGACCACGGGCTGGTCGAGGTGCCAAACCCCTCGGCATTGTTCCTCGGCGGGCGTCAAGGCGCGGGCTCGGAGCCAGCGGCAGCAGAAGGCGATGATGCACCCGATCCGTCCGACGCCGGGCAGCTCAGCGGCTCGGCGGTGTTCGCCGGCATCGAAGGGACGCGACCAGTGCTGGTCGAGGTTCAGGCGCTGGTCGCGCCGGCTCTGCTCGGGACCCCGCGGCGGGCGGTTGTCGGCTGGGACGGCACGAGGCTCGCCATGATCACCGCGGTGCTCGATGCGCGCTGCGGGCTCTCGGTCGGCGCCAACGACATTTATCTCAACATTGCTGGTGGCTTGCGTATCGCGGAGCCGGCGGCAGACCTGGCGGTGGCGGCGGCGCTGGTCTCGGCTCTACGCGAGACGCCGGTTCCCGCTGACACCGTCGTCTTTGGCGAAATCGCGCTGTCGGGCGAGGTTCGTCCGGTCGGCCATAGCGAAGCCCGGCTCAAAGAGGCCGCCAAGCTTGGCTTTGCCAAAGCGTGGGTGCCGAGCGGCGGGGTGATGCGGCGTGAGGCTGGTAGCGGGGCGGGACTTGCCACGGTGGCGATAGGTCATCTGAACGATCTAATCGCGCGCCTATCACCAAAGCGCGCGCCGTTGCTGCCCACGCGCGTCAGGGGACGGGTCGGGGTGGTCTCATGAACGCCGTTGATCTCGCCGTTCTCGTGGTCATCGCGCTTTCGGCGGTGTTCGCGTTCGCGCGCGGCTTCGTGCGCGAGGCGTTGTCGATCGCCGCCTGGGTCGGGGCGGCACTGATTACACTTTACGGGTTCAGTTTCGCCTACGCCGTTGTGGTGCGTTTCGTGACGACGCCATTGCTGGCCGACCTCGTCGCCGGCGTAGGGCTGTTCCTGATTTCGCTGATCGGGTTGACGATCCTGACGGGTTTCCTGGCGCGCTTCGTTCATTCGAGCGCGCTGTCGCCGATCGACCGGACCTTAGGGCTGATTTTCGGCGTCGTGCGTGGCGCCGTTTTGGTTTCCCTCGCCTATTTGGTGCTCGACATCAGCGTGCCGCAAACCGATCGCCCCGGTTGGCTTCGGGATGCCAAAAGCGAACCGCTACTTGCCCAGGGCGCAGGCCTGCTGCGCGGCATGCTGCCCGAATCACTGCAGATCAAGAGCGCGTCAGCGATTGACGATGCTCAGCGCGCGCTCGGCCAGGCCCAGGCCGCACATGACGCGATGAGAGCGCTTTCGAACCCCGCCGCGGCCTTACCGCCAAAACCCGCGGAAGCTCCGGCGCCGGGCTACAAGCCCGCCGAGCGGCGCGACCTGGACCGGCTGATCGACAACGCGCGATAGCGAGGTTGCAGTATGGCGCCCCACTCGCATTCGGCCGATCGGGCAACCATTTTTGGAGAGCCGAACCCAGGATCGCCGATGCCCGCAGACCATCCCGACAGTGCGGATGCGCCGACCGCCGATCCCATCGACGGGGATCATCTCCATGAAGAGTGCGGCGTGTTCGGGGTGTATGGCCATCCCGATGCGGCGGCGCTCGTTGCGCTCGGCCTGCACGCGCTGCAGCACCGCGGTCAGGAGGCGGCCGGCATCGTCGCCTATGACGGGGAGCAGTTCAGCGTCCACCGCGGCATGGGGCAAGTCAGTGACAACTTCAGCTCGAAGGAGGTGATCGCACGGCTGCCCGGGCAGGCCGCGATCGGCCATGTGCGTTACGCGACGACCGGCGAGGTGGCGCTGCGCAACGTTCAGCCGCTATTCGCCGATTTCGAGTTCGGCGGGCTCGCCATCTGCCACAACGGCAATCTGACAAACTCCTACCAGCTACGCCGCCGGCTGGTTCATCGCGGCAGCCTGTTCCAATCGACAAGCGACACCGAGGTCATCGTTCACCTGATCGCCACTAGCCTCAAGGAGACGGTCGTCGACCGCCTGACCGACGCGTTGCGCCAGGTCCAGGGCGCTTATTCGCTGGCGGCGCTATCACAAGACGTGATTATCGGCGTGCGCGACCCGCTGGGGGTGCGGCCGCTAGTGCTGGGCCGGCTCGGGGATGCCTGGATTCTGTCGTCGGAGACCTGTGCGCTCGACATCATCGGCGCCGATTTCATACGTGACATCGCCGCCGGCGAGATCGTCATCATCGGCGCGAAAGGGATCGAAAGCATGCTGCCGTTTGGCCGCCGCGAGAGCCGGTTCTGCGTTTTCGAGCACATCTATTTCGCTCGCCCCGACAGCGTCGTTGAGGGCGCCAGTGTGTACGAGACGCGCAAGCGCATCGGTCGGGAGCTTGCCCGCGAGAGCCATGTCGACGCCGACATCGTCGTGCCGGTGCCCGATTCCGGCGTTCCGGCGGCGCTGGGATATTCCCAGGAATTGGGGCTGCCGTTCGAATTGGGGATCATCCGCAACCATTATGTCGGGCGTACCTTTATCGAGCCGACCGATCAGATCCGCCACCTAGGCGTGCGGCTGAAGCACAACGCGAGCCGCGCCAATCTGGTGGGAAAGCGCGTTATCCTGGTCGACGATTCGATCGTGCGCGGCACCACCTCTATCAAGATTGTCGAGATGGTGCGGCGTGCCGGAGCGCGCGAAGTCCACATGCGGATCTCCAGCCCGCCGACCACCCATTCCTGCTATTACGGGATCGCGACGCCCGAGCGCGACCAGCTTCTCGCCGCGCGTTACGACGTAGCGGCGATGGCCGACTATATCGGCGTCGACAGCCTCGCCTTTTTGTCGATCGAAGGCCTCTACCGGGCGATGGGGGAGCCCGGCCGCAACCCGCAGGCGCCGCGTTTTTGTGACGCCTGCTTCACCGGCGATTACCCGATCCCGCTGATTGACGCCGATAATGGCAAGGTCTCGGTGCAATTGTCATTGCTCGCCGAGCCCGCGTGATTGTCTCTGCCGCGGCAGAATGGCATTGACGAGATATGTCCGGCGCAAAATCGCTATTCGACGAGAAATACCTTCACCGCTTTTTTCAGATCAGCCTGCTGGTCAAGGCGATTTTTGCGGCCGGGGAGATACTTGCAGGGTTTGCCGCCTATCTCGCTACCCCAGGCTTAGAATTGCGCCTTATCGCATCGATTACGCGTGCCGAGCTGGCGGAGGACCCGCGAGATTTTATCGGCAATTATCTCGTCGACTGGGCACAGCACTTGTCGGTAAGCACCCAGCGCTTCGTCACATGGTATCTGCTGAGCCACGGTATCATCAAACTGTGGCTGATCATCGGTCTGCTGCGCGAACGCTTATGGTATTATCCGATTGCCCTCATCGTGTTCGGATTGTTCATCCTGTACCAGCTTTACCGGTTCAGCTTTACCCATTCTCTATCTCTGCTGCTGATCACGGCAGTAGATGTCGTGGTGATTGGATTGACTTGGCATGAATACCGGTATTTGCGCGGTCTGACGCCGGCGCGGCCGTGACATCGGAACTTGGCGTGGCCGCAGCCGTCACTGCGCGGCTTGCCGGCAAGATCGCGCTGATCACCGGAGCCTCGCGAGGTATCGGCGCTGCGGCCGCGTTGCGATTTGCCGGCGAAGGCGCGCATGTCGTGCTAACTGCGCGCACGGTCGGCGGCCTCGAAGAGCTCGACGACGCCATTCGCACCCGTGGCGGCAGCGCCACGCTCGTGCCCTTCGACCTGCGCGATTTCGCCAAAATCGACGAACTTGCGGCGGCCCTCTACGAACGCTACCGGCGGCTCGACATCCTGGTCGGCAATGCCGGCGAGCTCGGCATGTTCTCGCCGCTTGCCCAAATCCCGCCAGCCATGTGGGCCGAGGTCATGGATTTGAACTTGACCGCGAACTGGCGCTTGATTCGGGCAATGGACCCGTTGCTGCGCGCTGCCCCGGCCGGGCGCGCGATCTTCGTCACCAGCGGGGCGGCACGCATCACCTACGCCTATTGGGGCCCCTACGCAGTCAGCAAGGCCGGCCTCGAAATGCTGGTCAGGATCTATGCCGCCGAGGTCGCCAGGACCAAGGTGCGCGCGAATCTGATCGATCCCGGCGTCGTGCGCACCCGGCTGCGGACCCGCGCCTTCCCCGGCGAGGACCCGAGCCTCCTGCCGACGCCCGAAAGCGTTACCGACCCGTTCCTCGACCTCGCCTTGCCGGAATGCACCCTCAATGGTGAACTCGTGATCGCAGGGCGAAATCTGAAATAGAGTTCGGCTCGGCTGCTCAAGCCATCCGGCTCTTTAGAAAAGCCAGGCCGGCGTCGAGAAGGTTCCCACCCGACGGCGCCTGGCCGTTGGGGGTCATCCCGTCAATCAGCTGGGGCAGATGTTGGGCGATCAGGGGCAGCATCTGCTCGACCGGCAGGCCGGTCTTGCTGGCGATCTGCTGGACCAGCTCGCTACCTAGAATGCCGTGCAGCGCGTCCGGTGCTACCGGCTGGTTCGTCCCGGTGCCGACCCAGGACGAGATTACGTTGCCCAATCCAGCGGCTTGGAATTTCTCGACCAGGCCACCGAGGCCGCCTTCTTGGCCGCCCAGCGCGGCAACCAGCGCTTCGGGAACGCTGGTCGAAGAGCCATCACTCTTGCCGAGCAGCGATCCGATCGTATCGAATAAACTCATCTCGCCTCCTCATTTGGTCGTCTTAGCATTGGTGCTTTTCGAGGCGGTGCGGTTCGCGCGACCACCGGCCGCGTGAAAGCCCGACTGATCGGCTTCTTTTTGGCACATGAAGGCGCCGTGCTTTGTCTTGCCGTAGAATTTGTTGCCGCTCATGTGATACGCCTTTGAGCCGCCAAGATTAACCCAAACGACAGCATCGCCCGGGCAATGGCCTTTTGCCGCCTGCTCCGACGAAAACTGATTCGCAGCGAGCCCGGAGGTAGCGCTCGGCTGCGCCGTGGCAGCGTGGCCGTGGGCAGCCGGAGCCGGATGCGCCGGAGCGGGTTGAGCCCGAACGGGGACGGTTGCGGCGAAAAGCAGGACGGAACAGATCGCTATCGTTCTCAACATGTGCTCTCTCCACAGAGAAATTAGCCCTTCAGGCACGTGCTCATGAATTTCTTACGAGCGTCCCCTGACAACTTTTGAGAGCCGGCCTGTGCGTTACATGTCTTCATTTTTTGTTGCTGCGGGGTCAATGTCGCCGCCGGCTTGCCGCTTAAGCACTTACTCATAAAACTCTTGCGCGCATCGCCGGCAAGCTTTTGATCGCCGGCCTGGGCGTTGCAAGTTTTCATGAGTTCCTGTTGCGAGCTTTGGGAATAAGCCGCATCATGCCCGCAAACGCCCAGCATCAGCACCGATGCGCAAACAGTTGCCACGACGCCCTTCATGCCAACCCTCGTGTTCAAATGATTGCGGAACGCCGTTACTTGCAAGTAAGTGTCCGATCCTGCCGAAGTTTATACCGTGCAGGTTACCAAAACGCCGGCTAACTTAACCCACGCGCGCCCCGCCTGCAACCGGCTGGGCTAATCGGCTTTGGCGGGTTCGCAAAAAACCAGCAAGCCTCGATCCCGCGCTTGATGACGGATGCAGCAGAAGCCGCAATGCAGGCGATCAATTACCGGGGCGCTTAGACCGGTTTTTGGCCGCCCACCGCCTGCTTGATCAGCCCCACGATCACCATCAGTACTCCGCCGCCGACCCCTCCGGAGGCGATCTGACCAATGATCGAGCCGATATCAAGGCCTCCCGCCCCAGCGACCGCTCCCCCTGCTCCGCCACCGAACAGCGCGCCGATAATTTGAGCCCCGACGCCGCCTCCGACAACTCCAGCGATCGTGTTGCCGACGGTGCCGAGGTTGTACTGCTTCAGCAGCGAGCCGGCGACGTTGCCGCCGACGCCACCGGCTATAAGTTGGATAATCAGACCGATGATGCCACCCCACATTTCGATTTCCTCCCTCGATTGCGCTTTCGCGAGAATCAGCAGACCGCTCGATGCAGCTGGGATAACGCGAGCGCTGTTCGATACTTAGATCGCCTGCCGCAAAGCGAGCAGCGTCGCCCAACGTACTTTGACGAAGCTCAAACTTACCAGAAAGGCGTTACGGGACCTAGCCCAACTTATTCGGTCGAAAACGGGTTACTTGCCCCGGACCGCAACAGACCAAGATCCGTTACGAAGGTGGTCAATTTTTCCTTTCAGATGGGATCTACGAAATCCGTGCGGACCGGCTTAACCATAGCCCTCGCGGTTTCTCTCTTGATCTCTCGCCTTGCTGCAGTCGCGTCGCGCCCGATACGCCTCAGCGAGTGTCGTAGGGGTTCTTGCCCTGCCGCAGCATCAGCCGGATCGGCGTGCCGGGCAGGTCGAACGCCTCGCGCAGCGCGTTGACCAGGTAGCGCCGGTACGAATCTGGCAACTCGCTCGGCTTGGAGGCAAAGAGTGCGAAGCTCGGCGGCCGCGTGTTGACCTGGGTGATGTAGCGCAAACGAAGCCGCCGCCCGGCCACCAGCGGCGGCGGGTGACGCTGCTGGGTTCCGGCTAGCCAGCGATTGAGGTCGGCGGTCGGGACACGCCGGTTCCACACCTTGTCGGCCGCGATGACCGCGGCCATCAACGCTTCGAGCCCATAGCCAGTAAGTCCCGATACCGGAACAAGGGCGACGCCGTGCAGCTGCGGCAGCGAAATTGACATCCGATCGCACAGCCCTTTCAAGGCCGCCCCGGCATTCGCGATGGCGTCCCATTTAGTCACGGCGAGCACTAATGCCCGACCCTCGTCGGCGACCATTCGCGCGATCGTCAGGTCCTGCCGCTCGAGCGGCTGCAATGCGTCGAGCACCAGAACCACGGTCTCGGCAAATCCGACCGCGCGCAATGCGTCGCCTACTGAGAGATGCTCGATCTTGCCTTCGGCTCGCGACCGGCGGCGCATGCCGGCGGTGTCGACCAGGCGGATCGGCCGTTCCCGCCAGGTCCAGTCAATGGCGATTGCATCGCGGGTGATCCCGGCTTCGGGACCGGTCAGCAGGCGCTCTTCGCCGACCAGACGGTTGACGAGGGTCGATTTGCCGACGTTTGGACGACCAACGATCGCGAGTTGCAACGGCTTTATCGGCGTATCCGCCGCCATCCCTTTCGGCCGCGAACGCTCCGCGGCGAACGGCGCCAGCCGCTCGTAGAGCTCGGCCAGCCCCTCGCCGTGCTCGGCCGAAATCGGTACCGGATCGCCGAGGCCAAGGCGATAAGTTTCGCCGACGCCGGGAAGTGTCGCGCGGCCTTCGGTCTTGTTGGCGACCAAAACGACCGGCTTGCCGCTGCGCCGCAGCCAATCCGCGAAGTGCCGGTCGGCTTCGGTAACGCCCGCTCGCGCATCGATCACCAAGAGCGCCACATCGGCGGCGTCTAGCGCGCGCTCGGTCTGCGCCTGAGCACGGGCGGCGAGCGACGCGGGGACCGCCTCTTCAAGGCCAGCGGTGTCAATCGTCCGAAATTCAAGATCGGCGATCCGTCCGTCGCCTTCGCGGCGGTCGCGGGTCACCCCGGGGGTGTTGTCGACGAGAGCGAGCCGGCCGCCGACGAGCCGGTTGAACAATGTCGACTTGCCGACATTCGGGCGTCCGAGAATAGCGACTACAAGGCTCATTGGGAGGCGCCGCCGACGTCAATCAGGATCAGCGATAGGCGGAAAGCTCGGCGTTGTCGGTCAGCACGTAAAGGGTATTGTTCGCGATAACCGGATCGACAAAGGCGCCGGCCGAAATCTCCTCCCGGCCGAGCGGCTCGCCGGTATAGGGCGAGACCGAAAGCGCCCAGCCATTCGAGGACAGCAGGATCAGCCGGTCGCCGCCCAGCACCGGACCGGCCCATTGGATTGGATCTTCCTTTGCCTTCTCGTCCTCGTAGGCGGGGAGCTGACGCACCCATCGCACTTTGCCATCATTTCGCGTCAGACAGATGAGTTCGCTGTCATTCGACAGGACATAGAGATAGTCGCCGGCCGCCCACGGGCCGTGAGTGGACCCGATATCCTGCTCCCAATTGCGCTCCCCGCTTCGTATATCGATCGACACCATACGCCCGCTGTGGCTGACGGCGAACACTCGCCCGCGGTCGATTACCGGCCGACCGCGAATATCGGCGAGAGCTGAAACCGCATCGGCGCTGCGCGTGGCCGCGAGATTGTCGGACCACAACGCCCGACCATTCTCGACGGTAAGGGCGTAAAGTTCGCCCGACGAATAGCCCACAACGACCACCTCTCCCTCAACCGCCGGGCTGGAGCTGCCGACCAGTCCTGCCGTCTCCGGGATGCCGTTGTGGCTCCATAACCGCCGCCCGTCATCCGTCGCTAGGGCGACCAGCTCGTTTTCGACGGTCACGACGTAGATGCGCCCATCCGTGACTGTCGGGCCGCTGCGCACCGGGTCGCCGACGCCGACTCTCCAGACGACCTTGCCGCTTGTCGGATCGAGCGCCAAAACCTGTGCGTAGCCAGTCGATACGTAGAGGCGACCCTTCCAAAAAGCGACGCCGCCGCCGAAAGAGTTGCCCGAACTCTCGGCAGGTCTGACATCCATTCGCCAGATTTGATTCCCGGTTGCGGTATCATAGGCGCCGACCTGGGAGCCGCCGTCCATCGCGAAAACCCGTCCGTTAACCACGATTGGTTGGGACAGGACCTGCGTATATCGCGACGAGCCTTCTCCGATGCTGGTCTTCCAGACCTGGGTAAGAGTTGCGGGCAGCGCCAGATGCTGCATGGCGTGATTCGGATATCCGCCGGGCTGCGGCCAGTCCGGATTGACCACCGGCTTGGGCAAAGTGATCGCGATCTTGGCGAGACCAGGGTCTGGTTTGAGCTGGCGATCGAGGCTCAATACCGAAATCCGCTCGCCCGGCAGCGGCTGTTTCTTGCTTCCGAACCAGCTACATCCGGCAAGTATCAAGCCGACCGACAACAATAAAGCAACGGCAGATCGGACCATCTGGAGGCGGGAACCGCGCCTACAGGGCAAGCGCCGCCGCCATTTCCGCAGCCCGGGCGCGCAAACTCCGCGGCGCGGTGAGATCATCGGCGAGACTCTTATAAAGGGCCAGCGCAGCCTTGGCTTCGCCGAGCTTGAGCTTTGCTGCTGCAGTTAGCTCCACCGCCGTCGGGCGCCACGGATTGCCGCGAGCGGTCAGCGGCGCCAAACGGGTAATCGTCGCCTGCGGATTGGCCTCGGGCGTTCTCTGCATGACCGAAAGCACCAACGCTAGATCCCGAAACGCGGGATCGACGCCGCTCGCATCAGCAATCGAGTCGTAGACCGCGACGGCACCCTTATGGTCGCCCGCCATCGCCAGCAGCGCCGCGTCCTCAAAGGACGCGAGAATCGAATAGCCGCCGCCCTCACGAGCGATAGATGCGAACACCGTGGCGGCGTCGGCAGTCTTTCCCGCACGGGCCAACGCCAGAGCCCCGGCGTAACGGGCCGATTGTGCGCGGCGCTCGGAGAGCTGGTGCGCCTGCCAAGCAACCACGCAGCCGGCGATGATCAGCGCGACCACCGCCACGGCCACCACATAACGTCCGTAGCGCGACCACAGCTTGAGCAGATTGTCGCGACGAAGCTCCTCGTCGATTTCGCGGAAGATGTCGCTCACGCAAGCCCCGGCCGGCCCTCAACTGCACCAGCGGGTACCACATCCGCTCGTGCGAGGGGAGGCAAATCGCACCGTCAAGGGCGGATGGCGCTTTCCGATCCCGGGGTCGCCTTGACAAGCGCGCCGTTCCGTGCCGATTACCGCTCGCCTGCAACGCCGCGCCGGACCTGTCCAATGCACGCCTATCGTACCCATACCTGCGGAGCGCTGCGTCTTGCCGATGCCGGGCGGCCGGCCCGGCTGTCGGGTTGGGTCCACCGCAAACGCGATCACGGCCACCTGCTGTTTATCGACCTTCGCGATCACTATGGCGTTACCCAGTGCGTGATCGATGCGTCCTCGCCGCTATTTGCCGCTGCCGACGCGCTAAGGCTCGAAAGCGTCCTAACCTTGACCGGTACCGTCGAGGCCCGCTCGCCCGATACCGTCAACCCCAAGCTCGACACTGGCGAGGTCGAGCTCGCGATTGCCGAGATGGAGGTCCGGTCTGAGGCAGATCCGCTGCCGTTCCCGGTCAATGCCGAGGCCGAATACCCCGAGGAGATGCGCCTCGCCTACCGCTTTCTGGACCTGCGGCGCGAGCGTGCCCACGCCAACATCATGCTGCGCGCACAGGTCATCGCCTCGATCCGCCGTCGGATGATCGAACAGGGCTTCAGCGAGTTTCAGACGCCGATCCTGACCGCGGATTCTCCCGAAGGCGCGCGGCCCTATTACGTGCCCAGCCGGTTGCATCCCGGCGAGTTCTATGCGCTGCCCCAAGCGCCTCAGCAATTTAAGCAATTGCTGATGGTCGCCGGCTTCGATCGCTATTTCCAAATCGCGCCGTGCTTTCGCGACGAGGCGGGGCGCGCCGACCGGGCGCCGGGTGAGTTCTACCAGCTTGATTTCGAGATGTCCTTTGTCACCCAAGAGGACGTCTTTGCCGCGATCGAGCCGGTCTTGCACGGCATCTTCGTCGAATTCGGCGGCGGCCGGCCAGCTACACCACCGCCGTTCCCGCGCGTCACCTATCGGGATGCGATGCAGCGCTACGCGACCGACAAACCCGATCTGCGTAACCCGATCGAGATCTGCGACGTTACCGCGCACTTCCATGGTTCGGGGTTCAGGATATTCGCCGATCTGATCGCGTCCGACCCCGACATTTGTGTCTTCGCGATCCCGGCGCCGACGGGCGGCAGCCGCGCTTTTTGCGACCAGATGAATGCTTGGGCCCAATCAGAGGGCCAGCCGGGGCTTGCCTACATTTTCTTCCGCAATGGCGAGGGCGCCGGCCCGGTCGCTCGGAATCTCGCGCCCGAGCCGACCGAAGCTTTGCGCGGCGAACTGGGGCTCAGCGATGGCGACGCAGTCTTTTTTGTTTGCGGCAAGCCGCAGCAGTTTGCGCCGTTCGCCGCAGCCGCGCGGCTAAAGGTCGGGCGCGATCTCGGCCTGACCAAGGACGGGGTCTTCGAGTTCTGCTGGATCGTCGATTTTCCGATGTATGAACTGGACGAGGAGACGGGTAAAATCGAGTTCAGCCACAACCCGTTCTCGATGCCGCAAGGCGGGCTCGCGGCGCTTGAAGAGCAACATCCACTCGATATCGCCGCCCATCAGTACGACATCGTTTGCAATGGCGTCGAGCTAGCCTCCGGCGCGATCCGCAATCACAGCCGCGAGATCATGTACAAGGCCTTTGCGATTGCCGGCTATCCCGCTGCCGATGTCGAGGCCCGCTTCGCCGGCGTGCTTAACGCATTCAAATACGGTGCGCCGCCGCATGGCGGGCTGGCGCCGGGGATCGACCGCATCGTCATGCTGCTGGCGGATACACCCAATATCCGCGAGGTTATTGCCTTCCCGATGAACCAGCAGGCGCGCGACCTGATGATGCAGGCGCCGGCGCCAATTCCGCCCGAGCGGCTCAGCGAGCTGCATTTGCGCCTCGTTCCGCCGTCGGAAAAGAAGAATTCTTGAGCGGTATTTGCCGAGCGGTGCTGCTGTTGCGCCGAACCCGCACCTGCCGGGCCCGAATTGACGCGAGCACCCCGCAGGGAGCAGAAAGTGGTTAACGGTCGGTATTGCGGGCTGCGGCGTCGGCATTGGCGGGAGAGCATTTTGCTTAAGATCGCGCGGCGCCTGAAACCGTCTCTCGTTGCGGCGGGTGTCGTCGTCCTGATCACTGCGGCTCCCGCGGCGCCCGGCGCCGAGATCGCACCGCATCGTGCTCTCTATTCGATGACCCTGGGATCGGCGCGCACCGATTCGGGTGTGATCGACGCGAACGGCACGATGGACTATGAGTGGGGCGAGACTTGCGACGGTTGGACGATCGAGCAGCGTTATCGCCTCAAGATGCACTACGCAGAAAGCCGCGACGTCGATATCGCTTCGAGCTTTGTTACCTGGGAATTTAAAGATGGGCTTCGCTACCGCTTTAATCAGCTGCAGACCCGAAACGGCGAACGCGATCAGGAGATCCGCGGCGAGGCACGGCTCGACGGGCCTGGTAAAGGCGGCGTCGCCGAGTTCACCAAGCCGCAACCGCACACGCTAAAGCTCGCGCCCGGCGTGTTGTTTCCCAGCGCTCACACGATCTTGCTAATCGACGCGGCTCGCGAGGGCAAAACTTTCGTCTCACGTCAGGTGTTTGATGGCGCCGCCGATGAAAACGCCGTTCAGGTTTCGGCCGTGATTGGGACCAGGGTCACCGCCGACCCCGCTTCGGCGAAGCTGAGCCCGCTGCTAGAGCGGCTTGGCTGGTATATTCGGCTGGCCTTCTTTCCGGTCGATGCCCATGCCGAAGAGCCTGATTACGAGCTCGGGATGCACCTTCTCGACAATGGCGTCTCACGCGACATGATGATCGATTATGGCGATTATTCGATCCGCGCCAAGCTCGACGACATAGAGGCGCTGAACAAGCCTCGATGCTGATCGACGCCTGGCCTTTCAGGCGCTACTCCCGCTCCTGCGGGACCGGATGCGGCGCAGCCTCTGCGGCTGAGCGCACACCGGGACGCGCCAGGTCGCGCCCGCGGCGCACCGAGTTGTCGCCAAGACGCCCGCGGATCTCGTCGATCGTCTGCTCGAGCCGCCGCGACCGGCCGAGCTCATCATCGAACAGGGTCGGCAGATCGGCTTCGCTACCGTCTACAAGCAGGTCGGCGCCGACGCCGATTAGCCGATAGGGAGTGACGCCGTCTGCTTCGGACGCGAGCAGCGCCGAGGCGATGCAAAACAGAGTTTCGGCGAGCTGAGTGGGATCGGCGAGGCGACGCGACCGCGTACGCAAACGAAAATCGCCGGTCTTGAGCTTTAAAGTAACCGACCGGGCGGCCAGGGAGGCTTCTTTCAAATGCCCCGAAACCCGATCGCACAGCGGCCAAAGGGCGTGCGCTAGGACCTCCGCATCGGCTTCATCCTGCGCCAAGGTGGTTTCCGCCGAGATCGAGCGAGCGGGGGCATGAGCAAGGACGGCGCGATCGTCGACACCCCGGGCGAGGTAGGCGAGTTGCGTTCCGAGCCGGCCATAGCGCGCCGCAAGCTCGCGCTCACCGATCGCGGCAAGCTGGCCTACCAGGGTAATGCCATCGGTGGCGAGCCGGCGCTGCAGCGCGGCGCCGACCCCCCACAGCAGTGATACCGGCTTGTCGGCGAAGAACGTCGGCGCATCGCCGCGGCTGAGAACCGCAAAGCCACGCGGCTTGTCGAGATCGGAGGCAATCTTGGCGAGAAACTTGCTATCACTTAACCCGATCGACAGGGTGATTTTCAGCGTCGCTTCGACCTTTTGGGCGAGCGTGGCGAGAAGCTGGGCAGGTACTGCACCGTACAGTTTTTCGGTGCCCGAGAGATCGAGGAACGCCTCGTCGATCGACACCGGTTCGACCAACGGCGTGAGCCGCCGCAGCTCAGCGCGTACGGCGCGTCCGACCTCGCGATATTTGGCCATGTCCGGGCGGATCACAACCGCAGCGGGGCAAGCGGCCAGCGCCTTGAACATCGGCATCGCCGACCGCACGCCGTAGAGTCGCGACACATAGCAGCAGGCAAGAACGACTCCGCGCGCGCCGCCGCCGACGATGACCGGTCGGTCGGCGAGTTCCGGCCGCTCGCGCTTCTCGACGGTGGCATAAAACGCGTCGCAATCGACATGAGCGATCGACAATGTACCGAGTGCATCGTGATCGACGAGCCGCGGCGATCCGCACCGGGCGCATCGGCGGTCCGGCGGAGCAGACGGGCAAAGCGTTGCGCAGTCGCGGCATAGCGTGCTCACCCCGCGGGCTCCGCCAGCCACAACCAGGCCGCGCCCCTCACCCCGCTCGAATCGCCATGGGTAGGGGCTAGCAGCCGGGTAAGGACTTGATCGGAAAATATATAACGCTGCCACCGCCGCGGGACCTCGTCATACAGCATGCCGATCGCGGAGAGACCGCCGCCCAGCACGATCGCGTCGGGGTCGATCACGTTGATGACCAAAGCCAGGCCGCGCGCCAGTCGGTCGCTGTAGCGCGCCAAGGTCGCTCGGCAGTCAGGATCACCGATCTCGGCAGTGTGGGCGATCTCGCGGGCGGTCAGGCTTCGACCTGTACGGCGGCGGTGATCCGCTGCCAATCCTGGCCCGGATAAAAAGGTCTCGATGCAGCCTGACCGGCCGCACCAGCATGGCGGCCCCGGCATCTCGTCCGGCCCCGGCCAGGGCAGTGAGTTGTGACCCCACTCGCCGGCGATCGCATTGGCGCCGACCTGGATCCGGCCGTTTACCGCGATGCCCCCGCCGACGCCGGTTCCGAGGATGACGCCGAACACCGTCTCGGCCCCGGCTGCGGCGCCGTCGGTGGCTTCAGAGAGCGCAAAGCAATTGGCGTCATTGGCCAGCCGAACCGGCCGCGCCAGTGCCGTTTCCAGGTCGCGTTGCAGCGGACGCCCGATCAACCAGGTCGAGTTCGCGTTTTTTACCAAGCCGGTCGCCGGCGAGATCGCCCCCGGAATGCCAATCCCGACTAAGGCGGTAACGCCGAGATCGCGTTCGATGTCGCCAATGATGGCGACGATGGCGGCAATCGTGGCCCGGTAATCTCCGGCCGGGGATGAGATCCTGCGCCGCAGCCGCACCGTCCCAGACTCGTCGATGACCGCACCCTCTATCTTGGTGCCGCCGACATCGATGCCGATGCGAAGGCGGGTCGTCATTGGACCGATCTTTCTGCTTCGGAGGTCATGACGCGGCAACGGCGCTCATCAATTATTAAACCCAGACCGATAAAAACCAATCGGAGGATCCGCGTAACCACGGGCGTCACAGCGTGCTGATGGCAATCACCGGCCGAGCCGTTATTTGAGCATCTGTTAACAAGGCCGCGAAGCATGACCATCGAATGCGTGAAACCCGGTAGGACCGGCATTCGGCCGCTGCGGCAGAGAGTCTCTGATCGTCGAGGACAATGACCTCAATATGAAACTCTTCAACGATCTGCTCGTGGCACATGGTTATGATACGCTGCAGACGAAAGATGGCGTCGAAGCGCTGGCTCTGGCCCGGCAGCATCGGCCCGATCTTATTCTGATGGATATTCAGCTTCCAGAAGTCTCAGGCCTTGAAGTCACCAAATGGATTAAGGAAGACAAGAGCCTTAGCATGATCCCGATCATAGCGGTGACTGCCTTCGCCATGAAAGGAGACAGGGAAAAAATGCGCGACGGTGGCTGCGAAGATTACATTGCGAAGCCGATTTCCGTGGCTAGCTTTCTACAAACCGTCGAGCGCTTTCTTTCCTGAAAGTGCGACTTATTTACACCCGTTAGCGTCGGAGCGACCGATGTCCGCACGAGTTCTGGTCGTCGACGACATCGCAATCAACGTCAAACTCCTTCAGGCCAAGCTATCCAGCGAATATTTCGACGTACTGTCCGCCTCAAGCGGCAGCGCCGCGCTGGAAATTGCCGACGCTGAGCTGCCGGATGTCATCCTGCTCGACGTGATGATGCCGCGTATGGATGGTTTCGAGGTCTGCCGCCGCTTGAAAGCCAACCCGCGGACCGCCGATCTGCCGGTGGTTATGGTGACCGCCTTATCCGATGCCGCCAACCGGCTGCGTGGGTTGGAGGCCGGGGCGGATGATTTTTTGACGAAGCCGGTCAATGACATTGCGTTGTTCGCGCGGGTGCGCTCCCTGGCTCGGCTAAAGCGCATGATGGAAGAATGGCGGCTGCGCGACGAGATCTGCGGTCGCTTTGGCGGTTCCCAATCCGTTGCCGAAGAGGGTGGGCCGGCACGCGTTCTGATTATCGAAGAGGATGCGTTCGCCGCCGCCAGGATGTCGGAAACCTTGGCGCTTGCTCACCGGGTGACCGTCGTCGGCAGCTGCACCGAAGGGCAGTCGCGACTTGACGGTCAGACCGAGCTGATTATCGCAAGCCTGACCACGCCGGACGGCGACCCGTTGCGGTTGGTGTCGCAGTGCCGGGGAAATGAACTTTTCCGCCAGCTGCCGATCTTGCTGATTGCGGCGGAACGAGATCTACCCCGCCTCGCGAAAGGACTGGATCTTGGCGCGAACGACTACCTGATCCGCCCCGTCGATCGCAACGAGCTGTTGGCGCGCACGAACACCCAGATCCGGCGGAAGCGGCTGCAGGACCGCTTGAATGACAACTACCAGCGCAGTCTTTCGCTCGCGCTGACTGATGAGCTGACCGGGCTCTACAACCGCCGCTACCTTCTTGCCCATCTTGACGAGCTTCTCGCGCGGGTCACCCGCGACGGACTCGACGCAGCGGTTCTGCTGGTCGATATCGATCATTTCAAGCAGGTAAACGACACCTACGGCCATGCTGCCGGCGACGACGTTCTGCGCGAGCTCGCAGCCCGTGCGACGAACACGGTGCGCAGCGTCGACCTCGTCGCCCGCCTGGGCGGCGAGGAGTTCGTCGTGGTGATGCCCGAAACCGGCCCGGCCATCGCCGTTGCGGTGGGCGAGCGGCTGCGACTGGCGATAGCGAACGAGCCCTTCACCATTCGAGCGAGCGACGAACGCCTTCCGATAACCGTCAGTATCGGCATAACCAGCGCCATCGCGTGTGGCGACGATCGCGATCGACTACTCAAACGCGCCGACGATGCTCTCTATTGCGCAAAGGCGGAAGGACGCAACCGGGTCGTGGCGCGCTCGGCCGATTTCGTCGGTCGCCCTGCCAGTTTGACACCGCAGACGCGCGAATACATACCGCTCTGACCCCCGAGTTCGGCTGAGTCATCGCTAGCGCCGCGAAGTGCCCTGGATCGGCGAGCTACATCCGCCACCGCAAGGTCTGCGACCGGACCGATGACGCCGTGAAGACCCATATCGACCCCGGCCTTGGTCCGCCAATCCGAACCGCCCACGACATAAGGCCCGCGCTCTTCGCGCTTCACTTCGGCTACGAACAGCTGCGGAGGCAGCCACAGCAGATCGAGGAGACAATTCGCGAAAGTTCTCTTGTATCCATCAGCATTTCCTCTTCTGCGGGTGATCATGCTGCCATCGGCGATTCTAGCCGCCACTGCCTCGAATACTTCCGCCGCCGCAGGTTTTTGCCGTCGCGCCGCCGGTCTCAGTAAGCCGGTTGCGCATGCCGTCGGCGGCGGCGTAACTCTGGGTCACCCGCCCTAGGTGGCCAGCACGATTGCATTCGTGGCCTGAATGGTCTGCAAGGTTCGATATCGATGCAGAGGAACATTTCGGAAGAGGGTTTTGCCGAGGACGGCATACCGCCGGCGGTTGTCGACGCGCCGGCAACCGAGGCGGATATTCGCGAATTCGGAGCGACGGTTCTCGCCAAATTGACCCTGGCCGTCGGCAAGGACGCGGGAGCGGCGACCGATCGCGATTGGTTTGTCGCCGCCGCGCTCGCTTTGCGCGACCGCATCATCCATCGTTGGCTAGCTGTCGACCGAGCGAACCAGGCGAAGGGCCGCAAACGTGTCTATTACCTGTCGCTCGAGTTCCTGATCGGCCGGCTGTTCAGCGACGTCGTCGAAAATCTGCGGCTGACCGAAATCGTCCGCGCGGCGCTCGGCGACATCGGGGTTGACCTCGATCGGATGCGCGCCGCGGAGCCCGATGCGGCGCTCGGGAATGGCGGTCTCGGCCGGCTCGCGGCCTGCTTTATGGACAGCATGGCGGCACTTGGAATTCCGGCTTGCGGCTATGGCATCCGCTACGATCACGGCTTGTTTCGTCAAGTCATCAAGGATGGCTGGCAGCACGAATATCCGGAGCATTGGCTGTCTTTCGGCAATCCTTGGGAATTCGAGCGGCCGGAGGTGGTCTACGACGTCCACTACGGCGGCCGCGTCGATCGCATCGTCTCAGCCTCGGGCCGGCCGCGCTCGGTCTGGCATCCCGACGAAACCGTGCAGGCGGTCGCCTATGATACTCCGATCGTCGGTTGGCGCGGGCGGCACGTCAATCTGCTGCGGCTGTGGTCCGCCCGCGCGGTCGATCCGTTACGCCTCGACATGTTCAACGAAGGCGATCACATAGCGGCGCTGTCTCAGCAGGCCCGCGCCGAGGCGATATCTAAGATTCTCTACCCGAGCGACGACACGCCGTCGGGCCGCGAACTGCGCCTGCGCCAGGAGTATTTTTTCGTGTCGGCATCGGTTCAGGATCTCGTGCACCGGCATGTTCGAGCCTATGGCAGCGTCTCTACGTTGCCGCAGCACGCCGCGATCCAGCTCAACGACACCCATCCGAGCATCGCCGTCGCCGAACTGATGCGCGTCCTAGTGGATCTCTATCGCATCCCCTGGGACCACGCCTGGCGCATCACCCAGGCGACCTGCTCGTATACCAACCACTCGCTGCTGCCTGAGGCGCTCGAAAGCTGGCCGGTCGCGCTGTTCGAACGGGTGCTGCCGCGCCATCTCGAAATCATCTACGTGCTGAACGGTGATCATTTGAAGGCGCTGGCGCAGCGAGAGCCCGCCCATTCGACTTCTCTCGCCGCAGTTTCACTGATCGACGACGCTGATGGCGGGCGGGTGCGGATGGGACACCTAGCGTTTTTGGGCTCACATCGAGTTAACGGCGTCTCGGTTCTGCACACCGAATTGATGCGCACCACTGTATTCAAGGAATTTCACCGCCTTTATCCGGACCGCATTGTCGACAAGACCAACGGCATCACCTTCCGCCGCTGGCTGCACCAGGCAAACCCGCGACTGACGAGACTGCTGTGCGAGGTATGCGGTGCCGAAATCCTCGACGATCCCGCGGTCCTCGATCGCCTCGCCGGTCAGGCCGGCGACCACGCCCTGCAAGAGCGCCTGACGACGGTCAAACACGCCAACAAGCGGGCGCTCGCCCGCCTGGTCCGTGATCGCCTCGGGCTGCGCATCGATCCCGCCGCGCTGTTCGACGTGCAGATCAAGCGGATCCATGAATACAAGCGGCAATTGCTGAACTTGCTGGAAACGCTGGCCCGATACCAGGCGATCAGAGCCAACCCGGAGCGAGACTGGGTGTCACGGGTAAAAATTTTTGCCGGGAAGGCGGCGCCCAGCTATTTGCAAGCAAAGCTGATCATCAAGCTCGCCAATGAGGTGGCCGAAGTCATCAACAACGATCCACTGATCGAAGATCGACTCAAGGTCGTCTTTATGCCGAACTACAATGTCAGCTTGGCTGAAATCATCATTCCGGCCGCCGATTTGTCGGAGCAGATCTCGACTGCCGGTATGGAAGCCTCGGGTACCGGAAACATGAAATTGGCGCTGAACGGCGCGTTGACAATCGGAACGTTCGATGGCGCCAACATCGAAATCCGTGATCGGGTAGGCGAGGACAACATCTTCATCTTCGGCCTGCGCGCCGAGGAGGTGGCGGAACGGTGGCGGGGCGGGCTCGATGCCACGGATGCGATCGCCGCGTCGCCCGAGCTCGCTGAAGTCATCGCGGCTGTGGAGTTGGGTGCGTTCTCGTCAGACGACCCGCGCCGCTTCGACCGTCTGACCGACCGGCTCAGAAATGGCGACCGCTTTATGGTAGCGGCGGATTTCGCGGCCTATTGCGCAGCACAGGGACAAATCGATGCGCTGTGGCGCTCGCCGGCCGACTGGGGACGGAGCGCCATTCTGAATATCGCTGGGATGGCGTGGTTCTCCTCCGACCGCACGATCAGCGAATACGCCCGCGACATCTGGGACGTGCCGGGGAGCTAAGCCGCCAGTGCGTCTTCTAAGACCATTGCGGCGCATTTCTCGCCGATCATGATCGACGGCGCATTGGTGTTGCCGCCGGGAACCAGCGGCATGATCGAGGCATCGGCAACCCGCAACCCTTCGACCCCGTGGACTCGCAACCTCGGATCGACGACCGCGTCGACCTCGCGGCCCATCCGGCAAGTACCGACCGGATGGAGGTTGGAGACGCCGCGGACGCGGATCTCCTCGATCATGTCGGCTTCGCTCTCCACCGCCGGGCCAGGCAGCACCTCCTCGACCACAAACGGCCTCAGCGCTGGCTGGGCCGCGATTTTGCGGCTTAATCGCATGCCATAGATCAACGCCTGGAAATCGTAATCGCTGGCCAGAAAATTGAACTGGATCGCCGGCGGCGCCAGCGGGTCGGGGCTCTTGATCCGCACCGTGCCGCGACCATCCGGGCGCAGATGCACCGGGCTGAAGGTAAAGGCCGAGAATGGGTGTGGCTTGATCCCGGTACGCAGCCGCTCGAGGGCGCTCCAGCCTGACATGTTGATCTGCAAATCCGGCTGTTCGAGCCGCGGGTCGGTGCGTACCAGCGCGCCGGCATAAATTCCAGCATTCGACAGATGGCCGGAGCGGCTCGTCGCGTATTGCATCGCCGCCTTGAGCTTGAGCGTCGGGCTCATCGCCATGTCGTTGACGGTTATCTTTTGGGTGCAGCGCCATACCAGGTAGGTGTTGAAGTGGTCGTGCAGATGTCCGCCCACGCCGGGCATGGAGCGCACGACGGGAATGCCGAACTCGGCCAACAGATCGGCGGGGCCGAGCCCCGAAAGCTGCAAGAGCTGCGGCGAACCGTAGACCCCGCCGGAGACGACAATTTCCCCGCGCGCCCGGGCGGTCATGCGGCCGTCAGGCGTGTGGTACTCGACGCCCCTGGCGCGGCCGTCCTCAAACAGGATACGGGTAGCGTGCGCATTGGTCGCGATCGTCAGGTTCTGGCGGCCGCGCGCCGGGCCCAGATAGGCCCGCGCCGAACTCCAGCGCCGTCGGTTGGTGGTCGTCGTCTGGTAGTAGCCCACGCCTTCCTGCCGGATGCCGTTGAAATCGTCATTGGCGGGGATTCCGGCCTCGATCGAGGCCGCGACCATAGCATCGCCGAGTGCCGAGCGGACCGGGTTCGACACGTGCAACGGCCCGCCGACGCCGTGGAACTCGTTGCCGCCGCGCTCCTGGTCCTCGGCCTTTTTGAAGAACGGCAAGACCGAATCCCAATCCCAACCCTCGCAGCCGCGTTGGCGCCAACCATCGTAATCGGTTGATGTGCCGCGCATATAGACCATGCCGTTGATCGAGCTGGTGCCGCCCAAGACCTTGCCGCGCGGCTGATAGAGCGTGCGGCCGTTGAGCTCCTTTTCGGGCTCGCTCTCGAACATCCAATTCACGTTAGGGTTGGTGAATGTCTTGGTATAGCCGAGCGGGATGTGGATCCACGGGTTGGTGTCGCGCCCGCCTGCTTCGAGCAACAGCACGCGATATTTGCCAGATTCGCTGAGCCGCCCGGCGACGGCGCAGCCCGCCGAGCCGGCTCCGGTCACGATAAAATCGTAGGTTTCGTCGGCTGTCGTCATTATCGGTTCCCCGCTTTCGACTGGATCGAACGATAGCGAAACCCTCCGACCGGGTGAAGAAGGATAAGGCATTGCCCAGCTTTGCGCCGCGCGCCACCTTAGCATCATGTGCGGCCGCGCCCGTCTGTCCTCCGATGTCAGCGAGATCAAGCTGGTGTTTTCGATTCCGCCCGAGCGGCCGCCGCCCAATTTCGCCGCCAGTTGGAACGTTGCGCCCACCGATAGCCTGCCGGTCGTGCGCTACGATATTAGGGCCGGCGCGCGCAGCCTAGACGTGATGCGCTGGGGGCTGGTGCCGTTCTGGGCCAAGGACATCAAGGTCGGCTTTTCGAACATCAACGCCAAAGCCGAGGGCGTCGACATACGGCCCGCCTTTCGCGAGGCGTTTCAGCGGCGGCGCTGCCTCGTTCCACTCGACAACTTTTACGAATGGAAAAAGCTCGACAAGGACCGTCAGCCCTATGCAGTGGCGCTCGCCGACCGCCGGCTGATGGCAATGGCGGGCTTGTGGGAAAGCTGGCGGTCACCCGCAGGCGAGAGGCTGCACAGTTTTGCGATCGTCACTACCGCGGCCAATGAGTTGCTGGCGCCGGTGCACGACCGCATGCCGGTCATTCTCGGACCCGAGAATTGGCCCCTATGGTTGGGCGAGGCGCCCGCCAACCCCGCGCAGCTTAAAGCGCTGCTGGTTCCCTATCCGGCCGGCGACATGGTCGTCTGGCCGGTCGACCGACGCGTCGGCAACGTCAAGAACAACGATCCGTCGCTGATCGAACCGATCGCGCTCGCCCACTAAGCCGATCCCAGGTTAGGGCGGCAACGGGCGCGGGCGCCGGTCCTCGCCGAGTGCCACATAGGTGAAGATCGCCTGAGTGACCTTACGCACCTCGCCCGAGGCGAGATTGCGGCGCCACGCTTCGATGCGGATCGTCATCGAGCTGCGGCCGGTGCGGACCAGTTCACCGTAACAGCTGACTTCGTCGCCGACAAAGACCGGCTGATGAAACACCATGCCGTCGACCGCCACGGTTGCGCAGCGCCCGCGCGCCCGCTGCATCGCGAGATTGCCGCCGGCAAGATCCATTTGCGCCAACAGCCAACCGCCGAAGATGTCGCCGTTCGGGTTGGCGTCGGCCGGCATCGCCATCACCCGGACCAGTGGCGCCGCCGCCGGCAATTCGAGCGGCGATCGTTGTCGCGCGCTTTCGCTGGTCGAATTCATTACCTTCCGGCCCACCGCATAAAAGACCGCATAAAAGGCTGTGACGCGCCCGTATGTCCTTTGACCGTAGACCGCCCCTCGGGGAGGATGACAATCGGAATGCCCTATCCATATAGCACGTTGTCGTTGCGCCCCGCCCCGGGCTGAGTGGAGGAAACAATGTCGGTTCACGGAAAGTCCAGTCGGTTCCGTAGTTTCGCCGTCGCCGGGATTGCACTATTGGCAACGGCGGGGGTTGCTGAAGAGTCGACGGTCTCCGCCTGGGCGCAAACCTCTTACTATCCGCAACAGACAGCGCCGAATTACTCCTACCAGCAACCGACGACACAGACCCCCGGCTACTCCAATCAGCAGCCCTACGGTAGTTCGAGCTATCCAAGTTATCCCACCCAGGCTCCAGCTTATCAGGGGGGCTATTCCTATAATCCTTACTGGTCTGGTTATTCTGGTTGGCCGAATTATTCCGCTTGGTCACCTTATTATTCAGCTTCCTGGGGATGGCCGTGGTGGTCCGCCGGCTGGTGGGGCTGGCCCGGATGGAGTACCGCTTGGTGGCCCGGCTGGTGGGGCGGTTGGGGTTGGGGTTGGGGCGGCGGGGGTTGGGGTCGCGGCTGCTGGAATTGCGGGTTTCGCGGCGGATTCGCGCGCGCCGGATTTGTCGGCTTCCACGGCGGCGGCTCTGGTGGGTGGCGGCGGTCATGGCGGTTGGGGTGGCGGCGGTCATGGCGGTTGGGGTGGCGGCGGTCATGGCGGTGGTGGCCACCGTTAGACCTCAGCGCGGTCCGATCCGCGAATGATTGAAAAGGCGGCGTTCGAGGCGCATTTCAGCCAGGTTCTGGCCGACGCAACGATCCCCGAGCTGCCGAACCATTACCGGGGCAAGGTTCGCGACAATTATGATCTCGCCGACGGCAGGCGGATCATCATCGCCACCGATCGGTTGAGTGCGTTCGATCGGATCATCACCGCGATCCCGCTCAAGGGCCAGGTGCTGACTCAGATCGCCCGGTTCTGGTTCGACGCGACACGCAACATCTGCCCGAACCATGTCATCGAATATCCCGACCCCAATGTCCTTGTCTGCCGCCGGCTGAGGATCTTGCCGGTCGAGATCGTCGTCCGCGATTACCTGACCGGCACGACGGCGACCTCGATCTGGCCGATGTACAGGGCTGGTCGGCGGGAGATTTACGGCATCCGCCTTCCTGATGGGTTGCGCGAAAATCAAAAGCTGCCTTCGACGATCATCACACCGACGACCAAGGCGTTCGACGGCGGGCATGACGAGCCGCTGACCGCCGATCAGATCATCGCACTTAACTTGCTGGCGCCCGAGCAATGGCAAACAGTTTCGGAGCTGGCGCTGGCGTTGTTCGCCCGCGGGCGAGAGATGGCCCGCGAGCACGGCCTGATCCTGGTCGATACCAAATACGAATTTGGCTTCGATCCCGCCGGCGACATCGTCTTGGCAGACGAGATCCACACCCCGGACAGCAGCCGATATTGGCTCGCGGAGAGCTATCAGCGCCGCTTTGCCGCCGCCGAGCCACCGGAAAGCCTGGACAAGGATTTCGTGCGGCGCTGGGTGGCCGCGCGCTGCGACCCCTATCGCGACCGGATCCCCGAAATACCGCGCGAGATCGTCGCGGAAGCCGCCCGCCGCTACGTCGAGGTGTTCAAGACCATCACCGGGCAGCCCTTCGACTTCCCTGACCCCACCACGCCGATCCTCAGCCGCATCCGCGCCAATCTCGCGCGGTATTTCTGAACAACTAACCGGGCGGGCCGTCCGCGTAGAGCTTCAACGCCGTATAGATGAAGGCGTTGGCCGGAGTCGAGATCGCGTGACGGCGGCCAAGCTCGACCACCTTGCCGGCGAACCATGGCAGTTCTAGGCGGTTGCCCCGGATCAGATCGTTCCCCATCGAAGTCATGTGATAGTCCGGCATCGAGCGCATCGCTGCGCGCGCCTGGTCGACGCTGCCAGGCGGCAGCGGAACGCCCTCGGCGAGGCCGACGGCCACTGTCTCATGCAACGAGGCCTCGTAAAGGGCCAGGAGATCGGGGTCGGCGCGCCACTTGCCGAGCGGCAACCGGGTCAGCGCGTTGAGGCCGCTGAGCGGCACCAACAAAACAAATTTGTCCCAGACCGGGACCCTGATGTCGGGGCTCAGCACGCCCTCGAAACCGGCCGCCGTGCATAAATCGCGTAGGTGCTCGCCGCGCGCGCTGATCCTGCCGTCGAGTTCGCCGAAGGTCATCCGCTGATAGGCGCCGGTCTGGCGGATCACGCCCGGCGCGACGATCGCCCCGGTGACAAAAGCGGTGCCGCCCATCACCGGGTCGGGTCCGAGGATCGCGATCAGCCGCTCCGCCGCGTCGATGCCGTTCTGCAGCGGAATCACCGCGGTCCGCGGCCCGATCAACGGTCGAAGCTGCTCGCCGACGCGTTCGACGTCCCACAGCTTGACGCAGAACAGCGCGCAATCGACGGGGCCGATGCTCGCGATATCGTCGGTGGCTTGCGCCGGCCGAATATAGGTATCGCCGCGGTCCCCTTCGATGCGCAGCCCGTTCTTACGCATCGCCGCGAGATGCGCGCCGCGCGCGACGAAAATGACATCCGCCCCGGCATTGGCGAGGGCAGCGCCGTATGGCCCGCCGATGCCGCCGGTGCCGATGATTGCGATGCGCATGCGACCCTCCTTATCGGGCGAGATGGCTGATTTCCCGCCAATTGCATGGCCCACTTGCTTGTACTACTCTGTTGAAATTAGCCAAGGCGGCTATGTCCTCTTAGCATCGAGGAGGAAGACATGCCTAGAATCAAACACATCGCACTAACCACCAAGGATCCGGCAAAGACCGCGGCCTTTTACAAGGAGGCATTCGGAATGCGCGAGATCCGCCGCAATCCGCGCGGCGCGGTGTTTCTGACCGACGGCTACATCAACCTCGCCATCCTTAATTTCAAGACAGAAAAGGACGCCGATGTCGGCGCGCACGGCGCCAATTTCAGTGGCATCCATCATTTCGGCTTCGAGGTCGAGGATCTCGACCAGGCGGCGGAGAAGCTGGAGAAGGCCGAGGGCCAACAGCTGACCGAGAAAGACGGCCTCGATATGGAAATGGCGGCCGGCACCCACCGCAATTTCGAGATGAAATGGGCCGGCCCCGACGGGGTCGTTCTCGACATCTCGCACACCGGCTGGGACAACGGAACATGAGCGGCGATTTCACACTGTGCGTCGGCACCGTCGGCAGCGGCGCCTGGACCAGCCCGGACGGCGGTGAAAGCTGGCAGCGGGTCCGCAGCGGGCTGTGGGGCGAAAGCCGGGTCTACGGCCTCGCGGTGCATCCGCGCGAACCGCGCACTCTTTTCGCCGGCGCCGATGATGGCCTCTACAAGAGCGGCGACGGCGGGCGGAGCTTCGAGCGCCTCGATTCGCCGATGAACAAGATGGATGTGTGGAAGATAGCGTTCGATCCCTCGGACCCGGACACGATGTTTGCCGGCACCCGCCCGGCGGCGCTGTTCCGCTCGACCGATGGCGGGCGGCACTGGGACAAGCTGCGCGTGGAGATGGTCGAGGAATGCCCGAATGTCGGGGTGCCGCGGGTGACCGCGCTGACTGTCGATCCCTCTGATCATCATGTCATCTGGGCCGGGGTGGAGGTCGACGGCGTGCGCCGCAGCCTCGATGGCGGAGAGACCTGGACGCGGATCGCCGGCGGGCTCAACGACCCCGACATTCACGACGTGGCGGTTCGCACTGCCGGTAACCGCAACACAGTGCTGACCAGCACGCCGCGCGAAATCTTTGCCTCCACGGACAAAGGTGAGAGCTGGCAAGGACTTGGCGTCGGGAAGCAGTTCGGGCTGCCCTACTGCCGCAGCCTGGCCTTGAAGGCGGACGATCCGAACACCGTCTTCGTCGCCACCGGCGATGGTGCCGCGGGCAGCACCGGCGCGATCCAGCGCTCCAAGGATGGCGGGCAGAGTTGGCAGCGGGCGGAACTGCCGGTTGAACCGAACTCGCCGATCTGGGCGTTCGCGACCAATCCGGCCGATCCCGGCCTGATCCTCGCCTGCAGTCACTACGGCGAGCTCTACGCCAGCCACAATGCTGGCGATTTCGTGGAGCAAATTGCCCCGCGAGTTCACCGAAATCCGCGCCTTGACCTGGACCCCGAACTAATCGGACGCACAGGCGGCGATAGGCTGACTCCGTCGTTCTCCCCCTGCCGGCCAGGGGGAGAGCATAGGCTGAGATGGGCCGGGACGGGGTCTCTTGCTATTGCCGTGCTCGGGGCCGTTGCGGTCGCCTTCGGCCGCTAAGGGCGGGCTTCACCAAGGCTATCCCGATGCAATTCTATTGCACGAGCGGTGCAATCGCTGCGCCATTGCGTTGGCCTGGCCCGTTCCGCTTTCGATTTCCACGCGCGGAGTAGCTTTCTCGGCACCCGCCGTCTGATCTCGATCATGGCGGCAGCGCGGTACAAATGATGCGAGAAAGGAAGCGTCCCGATGCTCGAAACGACAATCGCCGGCAGTCTGCCAAAACCTTCCTGGCTCGCCACGCCACAGGTGCTGTGGGCGCCCTGGAGACTTGCCGGCGAAGCCTTGTTGGAAGCAAAGCGCGACGCTACGATATTGATGGTGAAGCTGCAAGAGGACGCCGGGATCGACATCGTGACCGATGGCGAGCAGGCGCGGCAGCATTTCGTGCACGGGTTTCTCGAACACATCGAAGGCGTCGATTTCACCCGCTGCGTCACGATGGGCATTCGCAACAACCGGTACGAGGCGCAAGTGCCGACCGTCACCGGGCCGCTACGGCGCCAAGGAAGCGTCCATGGCTTCGAGGCGGCAATCGCCCGCAAACATACCCAGCGGCAGCTCAAATTCACCCTGCCAGGCCCGATGACGATTGTCGATACCTTAGCCGATGCCCATTACGGCGATCGGGCGGCCCTGGCCATGGCGTTCGCGGATTTGCTCAATGAAGAGGCGCGCGAGCTGGCGGCAATCGGCGTCGACGTGATCCAGTTCGATGAGCCAGCCTTCAATGTTTATATGGAGGCGGTGACGCAGTGGGGGATCGCGGCCCTCGAACGCGCCGCCGCCGGGCTCACCTGCAAGACCGCCGTCCATATCTGCTATGGCTACGGGATCAAGGCGAATATCGACTGGAAAGTGGGCCTCGGCGCCGAGTGGCGGCAATATGAGACAATATTTCCGGCGCTGGCGACGAGCTGCATCGACCAGGTATCGGTCGAATGTGCCGGCAGCAAGGTGCCGGTCGAGCTGCTGGGGCTATTGGCGGGCAAAGACGTTCTGCTCGGAGCAGTCGACGTCGCACGCGAAGAGATCGAGAGCCCGCAACAGGTCGCCGCAACGATCGAACGGGCGCTGCGCTTCGTTCCTATTGACCGCCTCTTCCCCTGCAGCAATTGCGGCATGGCGCCGATGGGTCGTGCGTCCGCAATCGGCAAACTCCGAGCGCTGGCCGCCGGCGCGGATTTGCTGCGCGATCGCCGCGGTTAGACGACAATGGCCGCGGAACGGGTAGGTTGGGGTTCGGCGGGCGCGGCCGCGGGTGGGTCAAATGGCGAAAGTCCAATTCGTGCTCGCCACCGATGTTTCTTGAGACCTGACAATTCCAGCAGATCGCCGATCTTCCACGCCAGCACGCTGCGGCCGCCGAGCGCGGCGGTGGTCCACGGCAGCAGTCCCGTCCACGGGAAAAACGGGCTGCGCCGCCCATAAGCCCAGATCTCGACGCGCAAGGAGGGGCGCGTGCTCGGTCCCCTCGCGTGGAAGCCGAAGGTATCGGCGACGACGAGGGTATTTGCTGTAACCGCAAAGGCGCGTGGCGGGGCAAGACCCAACGCTGTCAGTTCGGCCGGCTCGATGCGAAACGAGCCCTGCCGCGTCTCGGGGTTCGCCGACCTGCGAGCAGCAAGGCTCATCCGCCGTTCCCAAGCGAGGCGCTGCCCGGTCAGCCGGTGCGAGCCGGGAACATAGGTAAAGGGGCCGGCGTCTTCGGCGACGTCGGTCAGAAACAGCCACGCCTTGACGGTCGGGTGAAAGGTATCGGCATGCAGCAGGGTTTGCGGATCGGACGGTCCGGCGCAGGCGTGGCGCAAAATGCTCTGCACCCATACTACAGGTTCGGCGTTGCGGCTGCCGGCGTAACGCACGAGCCCCCGCCACTCCCGCGATCGTAACGATGCGCCGAGCGCGGGAAGCCGGGCGAGGGTGCTCCGGCTGAGCGCAATCTTGCGGACGATCGTGTCGCCCTCGGTGATCTCACGCAGCGGACCGCGATAAGCTTTGATTTCGGTGACGAGGGCAGCGAACTCGCCCTGCGGCAGAAAATTTCGCCGCAGGACAAATCCGTCCCGGTCGAACGCGTCCCGGTCGGCAGCTGAAATCAGGCGGGCGAGCCTGCGGCGGCGTGCGCTCGCCAGTCGGTGAGCGACAGCGACCCTGAGGGCGTGCAGGCCCCATCGATTGAACAGCCGGCTGCCGATCAAGCGATTCCTCTCGAACGACTTGGCTCCGGTGAAGAGCTGGGCAAACCACCAAGGGGTCATGATCGCGTCGCGAAATCGCGACACAACGAGCGTCTCTGCGGAAACAGCAGCTGCGAGCGGCCCGGTGAACGCCATCAAATGCGACCAGCGACCGCCATCGGTGTCGCCAAACTGGCCGAACCGCCAGCCCGCTCGAGGGCGCGGCCGCTGGCCGGTCGGGCATAGGCGGCTTCCAGTCGATCGACCGCGGCTTCGACCGCGAGCCGCAGCCCGGCTTCATTAAAGAACGATCCTGGGATCAGGCAGCGATCGATCAGCACCCGCCGGAAGGCATCCCACAGCGCTGCATCGGGCGGCGTCGCGGCGTGCCAGAAATCGTCCAGCTCACCCTGAAACGTCAATCCGGGAATGTCGTATATGGCCTTGCCGAGAGTGATGATCGGCAGGCCCCTGGCCAGCGCTTCGCTACCCACAGTGCTGTTTACCGTGACCACCGCCTGGCTGCGATCGAGCACTTTGCCAAGCTGACCACCGTCGAGCACAGTTACCCGTTTGGCAATCATATATTCGACGCCCATGTGGCCGACCATTCCGGCCCAATCCACCAGCCCGCTGTCCAAAGGATGCAGTTTGACGACCAGCCGTGCCTCGGGCGGCGCACATCGGGCGAAAGAGCTCAGGACATGCTCGATGGCGAGATGCATCGCCCGAAACGGCGAGTGGACACGCATCTGATAGTCGCAGTCGAGTTGCAGCGGGAAGAAAAAGATCGGGTCGCCGGTCAGCGTCTCGATCGCCGCCTCTGCCCGCCGCTTTGCCCGCCGCATCAGCGCGAGGCGGCGCAACCAGCCCGCATATTCGATCATCTGATGGTAGGGCCGATGCGTGGCGTAATGCGGGAAACGCCACACCCCCGCCATCGATGATAAATTGTAAAGGACGTCTTCGAATGCCCGGCGGCGGAAGCTGCCCGGCACTGCGGGCGGCGTCGCCGGCTCTGGCAGCCCACGCCCCTTTTCGCGATACCAGTCAGGGTTCCGCGGCAATGACGAATGGCCGTTGACGCCACCTTCCTCGAAGGTGACCCAGTCAGGGCGCATATATCCTTCTTCGACGACGTGCACGCGGATCGCCCGCACTTCGGCGACGCGAATGGCCGCGCGATGCAGCGGCCGGCAGTCGCCGAACAGAATGAGATCGCTGATTGCTTTGTCGACGATCAGACGATCGAGAAATTCCGGCCATTCATGCTCGCGGCCGCAAAAGTCGACTGCACCCGGAAGTCGCCAGAATGCTTGGTCGCCGCCATTGAAATTAACCCGGTACACGGCGTTGCCCCGCGCCGCGAGCGCCTTCCCCAGACGTTCGAAAAATCTCGTCGCCATCCCTTGCAGGAACAGAAAGGCGCGATCGGGTGACGGCGCCATCATTATCGCCTGCCGATACGTTGCACCGTAACTATCTCGTCGGTCAGGTCGCGATGCATTGCCATCCCCCGAACCGAGTTCCCATCGCGTTCCGGGCGAACGCTGAGACCGTCGCTCCCGATACCGCTACTTTCAATCACCTCGCCGGCCGATGTCCACGAATTTCTGCGGTTTCATATTCCACATAGAAGCTACGTGGGTGACAGGGCATAGAAGCAACACGCCATAGTGCGACGCGATCCCCCAGCTATCGTGAACGCCACACCGATCAGGTTTCCAAAGCGTCCTTTGACGCTTTCTTAGAGGAATAGGGGATTCCATCCCGAAGGACCAGGGTATCCCTTGGAGGTAAGCGCTATGGCGCGCGTGCTACTGGCTGAATTGGACCGCCGAATTCGCGATTTTATTGCCGGCATCCTCATTGATTGCGGCCATGCCGTCGAGGTATGCGCCGATGGCATCGAGGCAGCCGAGTCACTGACCACCAAAGGGGCCGATGTCGTCGTGACCGATCTGGTGCTTTGTCTTGGCCAAGGTAACGCCCTCCGGCAAAATTGCGCGGCGCTCGGGATTCCGACGATCACCCTGACCGGCTGCGAATTTCGTCCCGATCAAGCGGCGGCCAAGCGGCCGCCAATATTGCTCGAAAAACCGTTCCGCTTTGCGGACCTGCAATCCGTGCTCGACGCTGTGGCGGTTCATTCGCGTTCTGTCGCGAACAGCGCGGCTCGAGCGGTCGCCGTGGGATGATCTGCTCCGGCTAGAAGTCTGGTTTCGCCAGCGGCCGGACCAATGCACGGATCGGCACGGACGCAGGCCCCTCCTCGTCCGCCGCTGCCCAACCCCATTCGAGCAGCGGCATGGCGGCGTGGGCGAAGGCGAGGATGCGCTCGATCAACGCCGGCGATTGCATCTCGGCATCGCTCAGGGCGGCATGGGCAGTGAACGATTTCCAGCCGACATATTCGGCCACGGCTGTCCCCTTGGCCGCTTCAAAACCGCGCGGCGGGCGGCTCAGCCGCTCGGCGCTGGACATCGGATAACCCGCCGCTTCCAACCCGCGGGCAATCGCCAGAAAGCCGTCCGGATCGTCGAGGACGGCGCGCCGCAACCGGGTCAGGAGATCAGGCTCGGGATGCCAAAAACCGGCCGCCACCATCGATTTACCCGGAGCGACGTGGAGGTAGAGCAAGCCAGGGTCGCGTTTGCCGCCTGATCGCGTCAGCACCGCCCCCGCATGGGTCTTGTACAGCCGTTTGTCGGGCGAGAAACGGACATCGCGGTAGATACGGAAAATACCGTGACCGGGATCGCCGACCAACGGCACCCGGACTCGCCTGAACGCCGCCCCGAGGGCAGTGATCAGGTCGCGGAACGGTGTGAGCACATCGGCCTCATAGGCTGCCTTGCGCGGCTTAAACCAGGCCGGGTCGTTGTTGTCGCGCAATTCGCTGAGAAATGCGAACGCCGCCGGCGGGAAACCGGCAAACGCCGCAGCGGCTATCATCATCGCCTTACCTCCTCCCTTAGGCGGCGCCGACCAACCGGCGCGTCGGGCTTATCAGCCGTGATGTCGCGCGCAAAGCAGGAATTCGCGGTTGCCTTCGGCTCCAAGGATCGGGCTTTCGACGACGCCTTCTACCGCCCAGCCGGGCTGCGCGCCGAGCCAGGCAGCGGCGCGGTCGCAGACCGAACTGTGGACCGCCGGATCGCGGACCACTCCTCCCTTGCCGACAAACTCGCGGCCGGCTTCGAATTGCGGCTTGACCAGCGCGACCAGTGCGGCGTGCGCCGCAGCGAGCGCGAGTGGCGCCGGCAGCACCGTCGTCAGACCGATAAAACTAACATCGCAAGTTATGATTTCGACGGCCTCGGGAATCTGCTCGCGCGTCAGCACACGCGCGTTCACCCGCTCGCGCACAACGACGCGCGGGTCCTGGCGCAATTTCCAGGCGAGCTGGCCGTGGCCAACGTCGACCGCGTAAACCTGCCGCGCGCCGCGCGCCAGCAACACATCGGTAAAGCCGCCGGTCGAGGCGCCGATATCAAGTCCAATCCGACCGGCTACGTCGATGCCGAAATGATCGAGCGCATGTGCGAGCTTGACCCCACCGCGTGAGACCCAGGGATGGTCGCGACCTTTGACCGCCAGTGCGGCTTCGGCGGCAAGCCGATCGCCCGCCTTGTCGATCCGCCGGTCGCCGGCGTAGACGAGACCGGCAAGGATCAGCGCCTGCGCCTTGGTCCGGCTCTCCGCCAGCCCGCGCTCGATCAGCAACTGATCAACCCGCTGCTTCGCCAACAATCCGAAACAAGCTATGCCCGGGCCGGTTGCTCGGCAGTTTCGCGGCCGAGCGCCGACAAGGCCATCGCCACAATGTGGCGGGCGTTGAGCCCGGCCTGATCATATTGCGCCTGCGGGCTGTCGTGGTCGAGGAAGACGTCGGGCAGCACCATGGTGCGGATCTTGAGCCCGTGGTCGAGCAGGCCGTTCATCGCCAGATGATGCAACACGTGACTGCCGAAGCCGCCGATCGCCCCTTCCTCAATCGTGATCACAACCTCATGTTCGCGCGCCAACCGAGCAACGAGATCGGTGTCGAGCGGTTTGGCAAAGCGCGCATCGGCAACCGACGTCGACAATCCATAGGCGGCGAGTTCCTGCGCCGCCTTCATACACTCGCCGAGCCGCGCGCCAAGGCTCAACAGCGCAATCGTGTTGCCTTCGCGGATGATTCGGCCGCGCCCGATCTCGAGGGGCAGTCCCTTTTCTGGCAAGGCCACTCCAACCCCGTCGCCGCGCGGAAAGCGCACCGCCGAGGGCCCATCGTCGATCGCGCCGCAGGTGGAGACCATATGCACGAGCTCCGCTTCGTCGGCGGCGGCCATAATCACGAACCCGGGCAGGCAGCCAAGATAGGTGATGTCAAACGAGCCGGCGTGAGTCTGGCCGTCTTGACCGACAAGACCCGCGCGGTCGATCGCGAAGCGCACCGGCAATTTCTGGATCGCGACGTCGTGGACGACTTGGTCGTAGGCGCGTTGTAGGAAGGTCGAATAGATTGCTGCGAAAGGCTTCATGCCCTCGGCGGCAAGGCCGGCGGCAAAAGTCACCGCGTGCTGCTCAGCGATCCCGACATCGAAGCACCGCTTTGGGAACTTATCGCCGAAAAGGTTGAGCCCGGTGCCGGACGGCATTGCAGCGGTGATCGCAACGATGCGGTCGTCAGCTTCGGCCTCCTTGATCAGCGCCTTCGCGAAGACCGAAGTATAAGAGGGTGCCTTCGACGACGACTTGACCTGCGCGCCGGTAACGACATCGAACTTGGCGACGCTGTGCCACTTGTCCTCGGCCTGCTCGGCCGACAGATATCCGTGGCCCTTCTCGGTCACGGCGTGGACCAGCACCGGTCCTGGTTCCTTGCTCTCACGGATATTCTTCAAGACCGGCAGCAGATGATCGATGTTGTGACCATCGATTGGGCCGACATAATAAAAGCCAAGCTCTTCGAACATCGTCCCGCCGGTGATGAAGCTACGGGCCAATTCCTCGGCCCGCCGCGCCGCATCTTCGAGCCGCCGCGGGAAATGGCGCGCCACCTCCTTGGCGATATGGCGCAACGACATGAAGGATTTCGAGGACAGCAGACGCGACAGGTAGGCGCTCATCGCGCCAACTGCGGGGGCGATAGACATGTCGTTGTCGTTGAGGATGACGATCAGCCGCGAATCCATCGCACCGGCGTTGTTCATCGCCTCATAGGCCATCCCCCCGCTCATCGCGCTGTCACCGATCACCGCAATGACGTTGCGGCGCTCGCCGCGTAAATCGCGAGCAACCGCCATGCCCAACCCCGACGAGATCGAGGTCGAAGCGTGTGCGGCGCCGAAGGGATCGTATTCGCTTTCCGAGCGCTTGGTAAAACCGGACAGGCCGCCGCCCTGGCGAATGGTGCGGATGCGGTCGCGGCGGCCGGTCAGAATTTTGTGGGGGTAGGCCTGATGACCGACATCCCAGATCAGCCGGTCGTGCGGCGTGTCGAAGACGTAGTGTAGGGCCACAGTCAGCTCCACGACGCCGAGGCTTGCACCGAAATGACCGCCGGTGATCGACACCGCGTCGATGAGCTCGGTGCGCAGCTCGTCGGCGAGCTGCCGCAGATCCTGCTCCGGCAGCCGGCGCAGATCGGCCGGAAAATCAATCCGGTCGAGCATCGGCGTCCGATTGGAGATCGGGCGATTCGGTTTCGAATCCAATGGTGCGCTCCTCACGTGCGGCGGCTGATCACAAATCGCGCCGCCTCTCTTAAAAGTTCCGCTCTTCCCCCGAACAAATCAAGGTGCGCGACTGCTTGGCGGATCAGCAGCTCGGCCTGAGCGCGGGCGCGCCGGACGCCGAGGATGGACACAAAGGTCGCCTTGCCCGCGGCGGCGTCGGCGCCGACCGGCTTTCCGGTCTCGGCTTTAGAGCCCTCGACGTCGAGAAGATCATCGGCAATCTGAAAGGCCAATCCCAGGTCATGTGCATAGCCGCGCAGCGCAATTCGCGACTCGGCCGACGCCTTGGCGAGAATCGCTCCGGCCTCGCACGCGAATGCGATGAGGGCGCCGGTCTTCATTCGCTGCAGCCGGGTAATCGCACCGATGTCTAGCGCCTGCCGCTCGGCGATCAGGTCGATCATCTGACCGCCGACCATGCCGGCGGCGCCGGCCGCGACAGCAAGTGCCGCCACCAGCTCGCAACGCACCGCCGGATCGATGTGCGTGTCCGGGTGCGCCAGCACCTCGAAAGCCGCGGTCAGCAATCCATCGCCGGCGAGGACTGCGGTCGCCTCGTCAAATTCCTTGTGGCAGGTCGGGCGGCCACGCCGCAGGTCGCTGTCATCCATCGGCGGCAAGTCATCATGAACCAGCGAATAGGCATGGACCATTTCGATCGCCGCCGCCACCTGCAATGCGCACGGTCGGGCGATGCCGAACAGGCGCGCGCCGGCCAGCACTAGGAACGGCCGTAGCCGCTTCCCCGGAGCCAGCGCCGAGTAGCGCATCGCCTCGTAAACCCGTGCTTCGAGGTCCGGCGGGACAACCAACAGCTGATCCAGCGCCGAATCGGTCAAGGATGCCGCCTGCGCCAGGGCCTCCGGAAAGGGTACCGAATCCGACCACAACGTATCAGTCAAGTTTCGCGGGCTCCGACGATATAGCGCCGTCGGGGCCAATCACGATGCGATCGACCCGCTGCTGAGCCTCGTTGAGCTTCCTTTCACAATGCTGTTTCAGCTGTGCGCCCCTCTCGTAGGATAGGATTGCCTCGTCGAGCTTGACTTGCCCACCTTCGAGCCGCCGCACGATCTGCTCAAGCTCGACGAGCGCTTCCTCGAAACTCATCGTCGCGATATCGGCAGCCTCTGTCGGTTCGGCCATCTGCTATTCTTGATAAGATACGCGAGGATCTCAGGGCGTCCTAGCCGAAAGCGGGAATGCAAATACTGCGTCCGTTGCGGATCAGCAACAACTAGACCGACATCAGCACGCGGACATGAGCGGCAACGCTGGCGCCGAGCGCCGTCAGATCATACCCGCCTTCGAGGGTCGAGACGAGCCGGCCATCGGCATGGCGAAAGGCGATCTCGACCAGCCTCTCGGTAATCCAGGTGTAGTCGGCTTCCTCCAGCATAAGCTGCGCCAGCGGGTCGCTGCGATGGGCGTCGAACCCGGCGGATATCAACAGGAGGTCCGGACGGAAGGCGTCGAGCGCTGGCAGGACGCGCCCGGTCATTGCGACGCGGAACGGACCCGAGCCCGACATCGGGCGCAATGGCACATTGACGATGTTGCCAACTCCGGTCTCGCTCGCCGCGCCGGTGCCGGGATAGAGCGGGGACTGATGGGTGGAGGCGTAGAATAGATTGTCGTCCGCTTCGAACGCCGCCTGTGTGCCGTTGCCGTGATGGACGTCGAAATCAACGACTGCCACCCGTTCGAAACCGTGCACCTCGCGCGCCCGCAATGCGCCGATGGCGGCGTTGTTGAACAGGCAGAAACCCATCGCCCGATCTGGTTCGGCATGGTGCCCGGGTGGACGCACCGCGCAAAAGGCGTTTTCGGCCTCCTTCGCCACCACCGCGTCGACCGCCGCGGCAACCGCTCCCGCAGCATGGAGGGCGGCCGTTCCCGAGGCTGGCGATAGAACGGTGTCGGCGTCGATTGCAGCGTGTCCGGCTTTGGGAACGGCGCCAAGGACGTACTCGACGTGATGTCGCGAATGAACGCGCAAGATGTCGTCAAGGGCTGCCTCCGGCGCTTCGCGCCGCTCCAGTCGCGTGTATTGCGGACCGGAAAGCGCGGCGAGTACCGTGCGCAGACGTGCAGGAGCCTCGGGGTGATGACTGCCGGGATCGTGATCGAGACAGCTGGAATGGGTATAGAGGAGGGTTGTCATCGCGAGACCTCGCAAGCGGAGTGCGTCAAGTGTCGCACACTCGCGCCGTCGCCATAATCGGAATCGCCACTTTGGCGCCACTCACCGAGCGTAAGTCATTGCCGGCGTGCAGCGAGCCCGAGCGCTGCCCAGCCGAGCAGCAAACTCGCGCCGCCAAAGGGCGTGATCCGGCCAAACAGAGCGATCCCCGTCAGCGCCAGCGCGAAGAGGCTGAAGCTGAACAGAAAAATGCCTGTAACGAAGCACCACCCGGCGACGCTCAGCACCAGGTCCGGTTGGTCGCGATATCCGGCCATCGCCACGACTGCGGTCAGCGCGGCGGCATGGACCATGCCGTAGAGCGCGCCGGTGCGCAATAGCTCTGCAGCGCGCGGATCGGTGCTAGTGAGGTGCGCGGCGATGGCGCCGGCCCCGACCGACAGAAATCCGCACAGTGACGCGGCGGCGAGCCAGGCGCGGGTCATCTCCGCGCAGTTTTCTCCGCAAGAGCGGCGCGGTAAAGGGCCAAGGTCTCGCGGGCGACGATTTCCTCGGCAAAGCAGCGCTCGGCCAGCGCCCGCCCGGCACGTCCCATGGCTTCGCGCCGCGCCGGATCGGCGGCTAATTCAGCGATGGCCTCGGCCAGCGCGTCGATGTCGCGCGGCGGCACTAGGATCCCGTTCTTTCCCGGGCGAACAGCCTCACGGCATCCTGGAACATCGCTGGCGACGATCGGGCGGGCGCAGGCCGCGGCCTCGAGCAAGGCCTTGGGCACCCCTTCCCCGTAGGTCGACGGAAGCACCGCGATCGCCGCGCGGCGCCAAACCGAGCGCACATCGGCGACGGCGCCGAGCCAAGTGATCCCTGGCTCGTCGGCAAGGGCGGACAAGGATGCGGCCGACAGCGATCCTGGATTGTCGGCGTCGGTCGGACCGGCCAGGACGAGCTCGATCGCGAGGCCGCGCTCTCGCAGGCGTCGGATCGCGGCCACCGCATCGAGCACGCCCTTGCCGCGCAGCATACGCGAGACGAGGGCGACGGTAACGGTCTTCCCCTCCGGCATCGGCAGCGATGAAAAATGGCGGATATCTACCCCAGATCCCCGGATCAGCGCGATCCGATGGGGGTCGATCCCGAGCGCGGCAAGGGCGTTGCCGTCTTCCGGGTTCTGCACGACGACCCGGCCCAGACCGCTCGCGGCAGCAAGGCGCAGGGCAACGCCAAGCGGCGGCCGGCGCAGGCGCGCGGCGAGAGTTGTCGCGGAAAAGCCCGAACCGAGGCCCATGACCGAATCAATCGATGCCGGCGCCTCGGCCGCATGCCGAAACGCCAGCGCGCGGGCGAGCCCGCCAAACAGAACCGGTTTCAGGGCCACATGATGGAGGATGTCGGGCCGCTCGCTACGGTAGAGCCGGATAATCGCGGCCAACGCCCGCACCGCACCGACCAACCCATCGCCACGCCGCCGCCAAGCGATCGGGCATAAGGTGAAGCCCTCTTTGCAGATCTCCCGGCCATGCGCCTGCACGCGGGTAGCGACGACGACCTCGAACCCGGCGTCTCGCGCTGCCCGTGCAACCGGGAGCCGATGCGAGCAGAAATACCAATCCTCGGTGACCAAAAAGAGGAGTTTCGGGCGCCGCCGGGCGGGCGGCAAAGTGGCGGGAAGGATCGAATCGCAAGCGTCCATTCGGCGACAACCGGGTCGAGGGCGAAAGGCGGGTCCGTCGGTCTTGTCTCGAGATCACTCCCTCTCTAATGCATTTGGGCCACGGATCGCTTGCACAATCGGGGGCGGGCGTGGCAGCGGGAGGGCCACTCTGGCACGCATTCTGGTGACCGGCGCTGCCGGCTTTATCGGCCGAGAACTATGCCAGGAGCTCGCGAAGCGCGGCCATGCCGTCCTCGGCGCCACGCGCAGGCCGACACAGCCGGTCGCCGGCATCGAGTTGCGCCCGGTTGGCGATATCGGACCGCACACCGCCTGGTCGGATCATCTCGCCGGAATTGAAATTGTTGTCCATCTCGCCGCTCGGGCGCATCGGCCGGTCAACCTCGCGGCCGGCGAGGTCGAGGTCGAAGCCGCAGCGGCGTTGGCGCGGGCCGCCGCGGCGGCTCGGGTAAGGCGGATCGTCCTAATGAGCTCGATCCGGGCGATGGGTGCGGCGACACGGCCAGGAGCGCCGTTTCGCGCCGACGATCCGCCCCGCCCCGACGATCTCTATGGCCGCACCAAGCTTGCGATCGAGGGTGCCGTTGTCGCGGCGGCCAAGCGGTCCGGGCTCGACCTCGTTATCCTGCGCCCGCCGCTCGTCCATGGGCCAGGCGCCAAAGGCAATCTCCGGGCGTTGATCCGGCTCATTGCGAGCGGGCTGCCGTTGCCCTTCGCCGGAATCGATAATCGCCGCAGCCTGATATTTCTTGGCAATCTCGTCGATCTGGTCGCGAATGCTTGCTTTCATCCCGCCGCCAGCGGGCGGGTGCTGCTGGCGCGTGACAGCGCCGATCTGTCGACGCCCGGGCTGATCTGCGCACTGGCGGCCGGATTCCAGCGTCCTGCACGCCTCTTCTCTGTCCCCCCAGCCGCCCACGCCACACTTTCCTTCCTCCCGATGGTCGGGGCGGCGGTCTCGATTCTCACATCGTCGTTGCAGATTGAGGATGACGAAACCCGGCGGACGCTCGGTTGGTCGCCGACGGTCCCCACCGAAGCCGGGCTCGCAGCAACGGCGCGCGCATACGAGCGCGAGCGGCAGTGCAAACGTGGCGCCGCTAGTTCTCCCGCGAAAAGGTTAGTTTCCCGGCTGATCCAAGCGGAAATTCGCGCTAGATTGGCTGACCAAGAGGTCGAGTGGTTCCGGGAGGGTGCGTTGCCGAGCTTTGACATCGTTTCGCGGATCGACCTCGCCGAGGTCGACAACGCCCTGGCCGGCATGAGCCGCGAGATTGCAACCCGGTTCGATTTCAAAGGCAGCAAATGCTCGATCGAGCGGAAGGAGGGCGCGCTGAGCATTCTCGCTGATGATGATCTCAAGCTGAAGCAGATGCATGAACTTCTGAAGGTGCATATGACGCGACGCAAGGTCGAGCCTGGAGCGCTCGACTTCAAGGCCCCGGAAAAAGCGTCGGGCAACACGCTGCGGCAGACGATCGCGCTGCGCCAAGGGGTGGGCGCCGACCTGGCTCGCCAGCTGATCCGCGAGATCAAGGACAGCAAGCTCAAGGTGCAAGTGTCGATCCACGGCGACGAACTGCGCGTCACCGGTAAAAAACGTGATGATCTACAAGGTGCGATCGCAGTGCTGCGCGGGATCAAGAGCGAGCAGCCGCTGCAGTATATCAATTTTCGCGAATAGCTGGATCGGGGCAGGCTCCCCAGCGCTTGCTCGCCTCGGCGTCAACCGCTATTTAACTGGGCGCGCCTCGTCCCCTTCGTCTAGAGGCCTAGGACACCGCCCTCTCACGGCGGCAACACCGGTTCGAATCCGGTAGGGGACGCCAATTTTTTTCAAAGATTTAGAGCAGAGTTGTTAGGGCCGCTGGACTTTTCGGACAGGCAGGGGACAGGCGCCAGCTGAACAACCGATCGCGACTACGGCCCCTGTCTCCGCGGAGGTAAATGCCGAAACCTCACTGAGCGCCGCTTGGCTTAAGCCCGCGTTATCCACTGCCCGCGTGGTAATTGCGGGCCCGGCGGAGAGGACGATGTTGTCTCGGACGTTTCCGGTGGTGGCGCGACCAACGAGGCGTGCAGCGACGGCCACAGCACGCTGTCAGGCGCGCCCCAGCGGCGCGGCCCGCTTTCGGCGAACGCCAGCAGCCCACGATCACCGGCGTAGGCCATCGCACTTTCCTCGCCGCGGGCGATCGCGGCGCGGGCCCGGCGCAGCTCGACCTTCGCCGCCCGCCACAGGCGCCACTGCTGCGGGCAAGCAAAGCCGGCGTTCAGCACCGGCACAAAGCGCCGCGCACCAAAGACCGGGATCGCGTACCGATCCGCCCACCGCAGCAGCTGCCGCGGTCGGCGCTCCGACCACGCTTGCCCGCCCCGGATGTGAGCAAGAAATGCCTCCATCTCCGGCTCGTCTGCGTACCAGCGTGCGGCTTCCGACAGCTCGGCGCCGAGATCGGACGGCATCGTGATCGGCATGGCTGGGTTCTCCGCAATGCGTCAGCGGCATGATACGATCCGTTTGCCGCAATCTCGCGGCAGAATTGGAGGTCCTATGTCACCAGGTCCACTCACTTCGCGGCAGCATGGCGGGCATGGCTTCGGCCCGCGCTTTCACGGTCACGGTTTTGGCCGGATCGCCCCACCCCTTCGCAACCGCGACTTCGGTGGCGGCCGCGTTAATCCCGACATCCGCCAGCGCTTCACAGTCGGAGACGACGGCACGGTCACCCTCGATCCCGGCGACCGCCTGACCATCGAAATCGGCGAAGATGGCGTGGCAACCGTCAGCGTGGCGAGCCCCGGGGACGAGGTGTCCGAGCCCACCGCTCCGCCGACGCCTCCGCCAGCCCCTGAGGCGCCGACTCAGACCCCGGCACCCCCGTCGACCCCGACCGAGGGGAGGAGCCGCGGGCTCTATGGCCGGGTGGTCGAGCGCATGGCCGTCGCCAGCGATTCGGACGGCTCGATCACCGTCCGCCCCGAGGGTGACGCGTCGCTACAGATCGTCGGTGATCCGCTGAGCGGCGCAATCACCGTCGTCGAGATCGTCCCCGAGCCGTTGAACGTTCCCAACGGCAAATAGGGGAATCTCCTATTGCGGTGAGCCGAGCCGGGCTGGGGGGGGAAGGCCGCGCCCGGCTCTTCGCGCGCAAGCGGGCCGGAAAACGGCCTCCCTGAGCCTGCTTCACGGGCGGCGATTTGGTAGAGATGAAGATCTTCATCTCTAGAGCCTCCCGGTTTTCCGCCGCCGTTGACAGGGCCTCGGCAAACCGATCAACCCTCACCTTTTTCGCGATTGCGCTGCAACCACGATTGCGCTCGACGATCCGGGCCATGTCCGGATCGATGCGAAGCTCCTCGGCGATCGTACCCTTTCGACCACCGAGAAGCACTACAATCAAGCCCGCAATGTCGAAGCCTGCCGAACGATGCAAAAATGCTTGCTTTCGCTGCGGCGCACTGCTCAAAGGCGAAAGATAAGCTAAGCAAGGTTTTGGGGGTCTATTTCTGCTGCAATACTTGCAGAGGCATTGTCGCAAGAGCGATTTCACCGAAGTCAGGGAGGCCGCGTGATGGGAAACGAACAAGCCTTCATGGCAAGCTCGATCCCGATAAACGACCGCCCGGTTTCCCATGCCGCGACGAGTATGGAACCGGAGCCGCAGAACGGGTCGAACACCAGGCCGCCGGCGGAGCAGAACGCCTCAATGAGCGGTTTGAGGCTGCCGAGCGGCTTCTGCGTCGGATGCAGCTTGTTGCCGGCGTACTGCCATTCCAGGGATGGCGCTGATCGCGTCGCGGCCGAACGCACGATAACCATCACCCGAGGCTGTGGAAAAACGCGTGAGATGAGGTTGGCCGGCGCGCTGTGTTTCCCCAGCATGACACCTGGGATGCTGGTGGATCGACTGACGCGCGGTTTGCGCCAGGCGATCAGGTCCTGATCGCCGCCATCAGCGGTTCCACACCGAAGATCGTGGTCATTCGCTTGAGGTTGTAGGCCAGGACGTGGAGGCTCATCTCGGTTCGGACCTTGTCGAGGGTCCGGGTCAGGAAGTGGGTCGCGCCCATCCAGGCCTTGAGGGTCCCGAACGGGTGTTCGACGGTCTGACGTCGCACCCCCATGGCCTCGGGCATGCGGTCGAGCCGATCCTGCATCCTGTCGAGCACGTCCTCATTCACCCAGCGTTTGATGCGCCGCAGCTTGGTCGGCGTGCACCGGGGTCTGAGCGGACAGGTGAAGCAGGGGCTCAGGTGGCGGTAAAAATCGAAGTCTTCGGTGTGATCCGCCCGGCGCCTGGCCTTGGTGAGTTTTGCGCCCGCCGGGCAGGTGTAGTGATCGTGCTCGGCGTCGTAGATGAAGTCCTGCCGGGCAAAGAGGCCGCGTTTGGTCCCGCTTGACGTCAGGACCTTGGGCACGATCGGCGCCACCCCGGTGCCTTCGCACGACAAAACCTGGTCGCCGCTGAAGTAGCCGCGGTCGGCCACGGCAGTGACCTGCTGGCAGCCCGTGGCCTCCTGTGCCTTGAACGCCATGGGTGCGAGCTGGTGGCGATCGTATCCCTGGTTGATCACCTCGTGGGCCACGATCTGTAGAAGTATGGACTTGACCTGACAGGCGGTTCTCTCGTCGTGGTGGGTGTCCGACAAGAGGAGATTGTCAGTCGTCACGCGGCCCTGATGCTCTTCTCCTTGGCGATCGGGAGGGTGTCAAGGAAGGTCTGCATCGGGGTTTTGCCGTAGCACCAGCGGCCTTGATGGGATCGCACCTGATTGTACTCGGTCATCCAGGCATCGAGGTCGCCCTGCAACTGCTCGATCGTCGCATAGATCCGCTTGCGGAAGGCGATGCGATAGAACTCATCGAGCACGGTTTTATGAAAGCGCTCGCAGATACCGTTGGTCTGCGGGCTCCGCACCTTGGTGCGGGTGTGGTCGATGTCCTCGATCGCCAAGTAGAGCTCGTATTCGTGGTGCTCAGGGTTGCCGCAAAATTCGGTGCCGCGATCGGTCAGCACTCGGCAGAGCCGGATCTCGTGTTCATCAAAGAACGGGATCACCCGGTCGTTCAGCAACTCGGCGGCGGTGATCGGGGTCTTGCGGTCGTAGAGCTTGGCGAACGCCACCTTGGCGTAAGTTGTATTAGCTCGAACTTAAGCTGACAGTCGTTGTTGGTTTCCGAGACGGAGCCGGAGGGCGGGGCGCGGTTCTCACCCGGAGTTGGGACCGCGACCCGCCCTCCCGGCGGGACGGAGATCACGACCTATGACCCAGGACCAGAAGATTATCCGAGCGAAGGTTGGGCTGCTCGAACTGGCCAAGCAGCTCGGTAATGTCAGCCAAGCCTGCAAAATGATGGGGTACAGCCGCGACAGCTTTTACCGGTTCAAGGAGCTGTACGATAAAGGCGGCGAGTTGGCGCTGCAGGAGATCAGCCGCAAGAAGCCGATCCTGAAGAACCGCACCCCGGTCGACATCGAACAGGCGGCGGTCGAGATGGCGATCGAGCAGCCGGCCTGGGGCCAGGTGCGCGTTTCAGACGCCCTGAAGCGGCGCGGGCTGTCGATTTCGCCCGCCGGGGTGCGCTGCGTATGGCAGCGCCATGATCTCACCTCGATGAAACTCCGCCTGAAGGCGCTCGAAGCCAAGGTGGCACAAGATGGGGTTTTGTTGACCGAGGGGCAGATCGTCGCGCTCGAGAAGGCCAAGGCCGACAAGGAAGCCCATGGCGAGTTCGAGAGCGAATGCCCCGGCTACTGCGGCGCCCAGGATACCTTCTATGTCGGAACCCTGAAGGGCGTGGGTGAGGGTGTCAGGTATTTTGTGTAGGGAGGAGCCGTGAGACACTCCATGTAGTAGAGGGGATCACGGATCATGGCACAAGCAATCAGGGACGAGGTTATCGAGGAGCTGCTGCAAGGCTATAGCAGCCCGGACGATTTGTTGGGCGAAGAGGGGCTTTTCAAGGAGTTGAAGAAGCGCCTGCTGGAGCGGGCGCTGGGCGCCGAGTTGACCGCGCATCTTGGGTACGAAAAAGGCGACCCTGCCGGTCGGGGCAACGGCAACAGCCGCAACGGCTATTCGAGCAAGACGGTGATTGGCGACGACGGTGCGATCGAGATTGCGGTTCCGCGCGACCGCAACAGCAGCTTCGAGCCGCAGATCGTGGCCAAAGGGCAGACCCGCCTCGACGGTTTTGATGACCGGATCATCAGCCTCTATGCCCGCGGGTTGTCGGTCCGCGAGATCCAGGCTCACCTGCAGGAGCTGTACGGGGTCGAGGTTTCGCCCGATCTGATCAGCCGGGTCACCGATGCGGTGCTCGAGGAGGTCCGGGAATGGCAGAACCGGCCGCTCGACCCGCTTTATCCGGTGATTTTCTTCGACGCGCTGCGGGTCAAGATCCGCGATGAGGGGCTGGTGCGCAACAAGGCCGTTTACGTTGCCCTCGCCCTCAACAGCGACGGCGAGAAGGAGGTGCTGGGGCTGTGGATCGAGCAGACCGAAGGCGCCAAATTCTGGCTCAAGGTCATGAACGAGCTGAAGAATTGTGGCCTGAACGATGTCTTGATCGCGGTCGTCGACGGGCTCAAGGGCTTTCCCGAGGCGATCGCCACGGTGTTTCCGCTAACCACGGTGCAGACCTGCATCATCCACCTGATCCGCAACTCGCTGGCGTTTGTCTCCTGGAAGGACCGCAAACTGATCATGCCCGATCTGAAAGCGATCTACCGGGCGGAAACGGCCGAGGCCGGCGCCGCCGAACTCGACAATTTCGAGGCCCAATGGGGCAAGCGCTACCCGGCGATCGGCCAGGCCTGGCGCCGGGCCTGGGAATACGTGGTGCCGCTGTTCGCGTTCCCGTCGGCGATCCGCAAGATGATTTACACAACAAACGCGGTCGAAAGCCTGCATCGCAGTCTGCGCAAGATCATCAAGACCCGCGGCAGCTTCCCGACCGACGAGGCGGCACTAAAACTGCTGTTTCTGGCGATCCGAAACGCCGGGGTTAAATGGCGCCGGCGGGTTGAATGGACGGCGGCGATCGGGCAGTTTGCCATCCTGTTCGGCGACCGTTTTGAGCCTTCAGCGCGCTGAAGGCTCAAAACCATCAGACACGGCTCGCCTTACACAAAATTCCGGACACTCCCGCGTGGGCCGGGTCTATCAGCAGACCGTGATCGACACCTATGCCAAGGTCGCCTTCGCCAAGCTTTATGATCGCAAGACCCCGATCACCGCCGCCGAGATCCTCAATGACCGAGTGGTGCCGTTCTACGACGAGCATGGCATCCGGTTGTCGCGCATGCTGACCGATCGCGGCACCGAGTTTTGCGGCACCCAGAGCCACGAATACGAGCTCTATCTCGCGGTCGAGGACATCGACCACAGCCGCACTAAGGCCAAGAGCCCACAGACGAATGGAATCTGCGAGCGCTTTCACCGCACCGTCTTGGACGAGTTCTATCGGATCGCGTTCCGCAAAAAGATCTATCGTATGATCGACGAGCTGCAGGCCGATCTCGATGCCTGGCTGGTCGACTACAACGAGGTCAGATCGCATCAAGGCCGCTGGTGCTTTGGCAAGACCCCGATGCAGACCTTCCTCGACGCACTCCCCATAGCAAAGGAGAAACTCATGGCCGCTTGACCACGGACGACAGCCACACCGGCTGAAACTTCCAACACCGTCCGTCAGATCAAGTCTCAGCTAATACACGTAAGTGTCGATGAAGGTCTGCTGGTAAACCCGCCCAACCCCCTTCAGCATGCCGACGTAGAAGGTGTCTTGGGCGCCACAATAGCCGGGGCATTCGCTGTCGAATTCACCGTGGGTTTCCTTCTCGGCCTTGGCTTTCTCCAACGCGGTGAGTTGGGCCTCGGTGAGCACCAGCCCCTCTTGCGCCATCTTGGCCTCGAGCGCCTTGAGCCGTTTCTTGATGTTTTCGAGGTCGTGACGCTGCCAGACGCCACGCACGCCGAAGGCCGAGATCGACTGGCCGCGCTTCTTCAGCTCATTCGAGACCCGCAGCTGCCCCCAGCTTGGGTGCTCGATCGCTAGCTCGACCACCGCCGCCTCGATTGCCGGATCCACCCGGTTGGCCAGGATCGGTTTCGAGCGGCTGATCTCCTGCAGCGCCAGCTCGCCGCCTTTATCGTATAGCTCCTTGAACCGGTAAAAGCTGTCCCGGCTATAACCCATCATCTTGCAGGCCTGGCTCACGTTACCAAGCTGCTTGGCCAGTTCCAACAGGCCGACCTGGCCCGGATCACCTTCTGCGCTTGCGTCATCGGGGGTCCTCAATTCGCGTCAGGCTGGGGACATCCCAGCTTGAGCTTCCCCACCGATCTCCCACAACCGTCAGATTAAGTTGCTACTTCTACACACGATCAGATGGTGCTCGGCGTCGACCGCGATCTGCACATTGTAGCCGACAGCGGCGGTGCCTTTGCCGCTGGTAGCCATCGATCGGGCGTCGGGATCGGTCAGCGAGACCTGCTGGTCAGGTGCGTCCCGAACCGTCTGCTCCATCACCTTCAAGGCCTGCATCTGTTGGCGCAGGCCGGCAATCTTCTCTTTCAGCCGGACCGACTTGACCTCGGCGATATCGCTGTCTTCGCGGTCGGCCCGGTCCAATGCCCTCAGGTAACGCGCGATGCTGGCCTCGACCTGCTCCATCCGCCCGGTGACCTTGGCCACCGTGTAGTTTTTGTCGCGATTGTTCACCGCTTTGAACTTGCTGCCGTCGATCGCAACAACGGCGCGGGTGAACAGGCCCAGCTGGCGGCACAACACCACAAACTGGGAGCACACCGCCCGGATCGCCGCGCCATTGTCCCGGCGGAAGTCGGCGATCGTCTTGAAGTCGGGCGCCAGCCGCCCGGTCAGCCACATCAGCTCGATATTGCGCTGCGCTTCCCGTTCGAGCCGCCGGCTCGACTGCACCCGGTTGAGATAGCCGTAGAGGTAAATCTTCAGCAGCGTCGCCGGGTGGTACGAGGGGCGCCTGGTCGCCTCCGGCACGACGCCGGCAAACCCCAATACCGCCAAATCCAACTCGTCAATGAAGGCGTCGACAACCCGAACCGGATTGTTCTCCCCGACGTAGTCGTCCAAACATTCAGGCAGCAGTATCAGCTGGCCTCGGTCCTGGCCCTCGACAAAACGCTTCACCCTCGTCCCCCCCGGACATCCCCCGGCAAAATACCAGATCTAGTGTTTTCACAGAGCCTCGCCCCATTCCAGCCCTTGCGCCTGCATGCCCTTCACCAGCTCGAAAGCCCTCGGTAAACTGCGAATCGTCACAGATTGTGACATCGGGGATGCTCTTCTTGCGGACTTCAGCAATCCGCCGAGTACCCTCTCTCACCGTCCTGACACAAATCTCCGTACATCACCGTGGATGCGGTCAGGGTTGCTAGCGGCCTTTAGGTCGAATATCTTTGGCCCGGATCGAGCGAGCGGTAATCTCGCACCAGCCGCTCAAAGAGCGACCCGCGCCCACCAATCGGGGCCAGCGGCCAGAGCCAGCCAAAGTCGAGCCTCGATCCTCAACCTCAATCGCTTAAAGCGAATCTGATCCTCCCCCGGTTTGGTGGACACCGATGCTAGGCTTTCGAGCCAGGAGGACGGTGTCAGATGAGTGTGACGCGCCGGATATTTCCAGAAGGGTTTAAGCGCGAGGCGGTTGATCGGGTCGCCAGCAGCGGCCTGTCGGTAGAAAAGGTCGCCACCGAGCTGGGTTTGCACGAGACGGTGTTGCGGCGATGGGTGAAGCAGTTCTCGCCGCAGGCGACGGGGACGGTGAGGCGCCCCATAACGCAAGCACCGGTCCCGTCGCCGTCTGACCTGATCTCCGAGGTGACCCGTCTGCGGCGCGAGAACGAACGGCTGCGGATGGAGCGCGATATCCTAAAAAAAGCCGCGCTCATCCTCGGATCGGCCTCCCGATGAAGTTCGGGTTCGTTGATGAATCGATGAGGCGGCCACAGTCCTGGCCGTCAGCACCTCCACCATCCGCCGCCTTATTGGCAATGCCGTCCTTCCGGCGAAGCAGCATTGTAAAGGGGCACCTTGGATTATTCGGCAAGCCGATCTGGTCCGAGCAGAGGTACGCTGCCAAGCTGATTTGCGCCGGTCGCGACGTCCGCCGCCCGACGAGCGCCAGCAAAATCTACTAAACTTATCAATCGTATGATGAGATGAGCAGCATGAAGCGCCCTCGTCGCTGCCGGCGAATAACGCGTTTTTTCGGTTCAGAGCAATCGGGCGCATTGCGCGCTCGACGGTGTTGGAGTTGATCTCGATGCGGCCGTCATCGAGGAACCGCAGCAGCCCGTCCCATCGGTTGAACGCATAGCGGATCGCGTTGGCCATTCATGAGCCGCCGGCAACCTGGGCCAGCGTCTTCTCGAGCCAGGTCTTCAGCGCTTCGGCGAGCGGCTTGGTCTTCCGCTGTCGCACCGCCCGGCGCTCGTCGGCGCTCTTGCCGCGGATCTCGGCTTCGATCTGGTAGAGTTCGGCGATCCGCTTCAGCGCCTCCGTGGCGATCGGCGCCGGTGGCGATTTGGCAAGGTCGAACCACTGGCGGCGCCAATATGCCTAACAGAACGCGAGCGTGGCCGGCCCGCCGACGCGCTTGGGATCGGCAAGATTGAGATAGGCGGCATAGCCGTCGGTTTGCAGCACGCCGGTATAGCCCTGCAGCAATGCCGCGGCGTGATCGCCGCCGCGCCCCGGCGCATAGCTGTACACCACCGCCGGCGGCGCCCCGCCTCGCCACGGTCGGTCGTCGCGGGCGAGCACCCAGAAGTACCCCCCTCTTGGTGCGCCCCCGTCCCGGGTCGAGCACTGGCGCCGTTGTGAACCGCGCCGGGTTTCTTGGAGGCCGTTTGGTTTGAGACCTACGCGGCAATACAGGTCAGCTCAAGCTGGGCATAGGCGGCCTCGGCCTCGGCAGGAGGGAGGTTTCCGATCGGCTCGAGTAGGCGCCGGTTGTTGAACCAGTCGACCCATTCGAGAGTGGCGAACTCGACCGCCTCGAAACTGCGCCAGGGGCCGCGCCGATGGATCACCTCGGCTTTGTAGAGGCCGTTGATGGTCTCGGCGAGAGCATTGTCGTAGCTGTCGCCGACGCTGCCGACCGAGGGCTCGATGCCCGCCCCGGCAAGCCGCTCGGTATACTTGATCGAGACGTACTGCACACCGCGATCGCTGTGGTGAACGAGGCCGCCGCCGCGGATGGGCCGGCGTTCGTGCAGGGCCTGCTCCAGCGCGTCCAGCACAAAGCCGGCGTGAGCCGTACGAGAGACACGCCAGCCGACGATGCGCCTCGCAAAGGCGTCGATGACGAAGGCGACATAGACGAAGCCGGCCCACGTCGCGACGTAGGTGAAGTCGGACACCCACAGGGCATTCGGGCGCAGTGCCCTGAACTGCCGATTGACGCGATCGAGCGGACACGGGGCCGCCGCATTGCTGATTGTGGTCCGGACCGTCTTGCCCCGCACGACGCCCTGCAGGCCAATCATTCGCATCAGCCGCGCCACGGTGCAGCGGGCGACCGCGATCCCTTCCCGGCCGAGCTGTCGCCAGACCTTCCGGACGCCATAGACTTGGTAGTTCTCGTCGTACACGCGACCGATCTCGATCTTCAGAGCGGCATCGCGCTGGGCCCGTGCCGGCAGCTTGCCCGGATCGGCGCGCCGGGCGGCATGGGCATGATACGTCGACGGGGCGATCGGCAAGACGCGGCAGATCGGCTCGACCCCGTAGATGGCGCGATGCTCGGCGATGAAGTCGATCATGGCTTGAACCGGCGGTCGAGCTCCGCCTGGGCAAAATATGCCGACGCCTTTCGCAGGATCTCGTTCGCCTGGCGCAGCTCACGGTTTTCGCGCTCGAGCCCCTTGATCCGCTCGCGCTCCTCGGTTGTCGGACCCGGCCGAACGCCGTGGTCACGTTCGGTCTGCCGCACCCAGTGGCGCAGTGTTTCGCCCGAGCAGCCGATCTTCTCGGCAATCGAGTGGATCGCTGCCCATTGCGAGGCGTGCTCGCCTTGGTGGTCCAGGACCATCCGAACCGCGCGGGCACGGACCTCAGGGGAGTACGGGGGAACTCGCTTCGAGGGAACTTGCTTCGTCATCGCTCCATCCTCTCAAGAGTTGGAGCCTCCGGGAAACCCGGCGCGGTTCATCGTCTCATCGACGAATAGCTTGGTCGAGGACAGCAGTTCCCCGCGCATCAGCCGCCACACGGGTTTTACCTCGGCTGCTGCGTAGCCGGCCCAGAAGGCCAGCGTCGCCCGATCGATCGCGATGCCTTGCCGAGCCAGGATCTGGGCCTGGCGATAGAGCGGGCAGTGATCGGCGTACTTGGCCACGACGACATGGGCAACCAGCCGCTCGGTCGGCAGGCCACCTTCGATCAGCCGCGCTGGCGCCGCCGCCTGCACCACCGCTTCCTGGCAGGCGCGGCAGGCGTATTTCGGCCGACGCGTGACGATCACCTGGTATTGCGCGGGGATGACGTCGAGCCGCTGCGAGCGATCTTCGCCGATCACATGCATCGTGCCGCCGCAGCACGGGCAGGCGGTGTCTTCCGGTTCGATGACGATTTCGACCCGCGGCAGGTGCTCCGGCAGCGGTCCGCGTCCGGCGCGCCGCTTCCCCGAACGGATCGCCTGTTCGAGGTCTTCCAAGCCCAGATTGAACTGGTCTGGATCGAGCCTTTCCGAGCGCTGACCGAACTGCATTCGCTGCAAGTTGGCGAAGCAGGTGGCGCAGCCGGTCGTTCTGGCCGGCGAGCTGATCGCGCTCTTCGATCAGTCGCCCCTTCTCGGCCCGCTCGGCGTCGCGCTCCGCCCATGCCGTCAGCACCAGGGCGCGTAGCGCAGCAAGGTCGTCGGGAAGGGTGTCGGGCCTCGTCACGGCTGGAATTATCTCATGTCGTCAGCGCTATGCTGATCCTCAACCGCAAGGTAAGTCAACGTGACGCAGGCCTCTGATCAAGACAGGGGCGGGCGCTCAACCGGCCACCTGCGGCCGTCTGATCCGACCGGGCGCGTCGCGATCAGCACACGCACCCCCGCCGGCGGTGTGCCGGACAGGGCGGGGATCATTTCATCGCCTTCAACAGCCGCAGCACCCTGCCGAGCAAGGCCAGATCGACCCCCGCCCTAACGCGCACGCTCGCGCAGCCGATCTCGATCTCGATCGCCGCCGCGCCAGAACCGGCATCCGCCACCACCGGAACGAAGTCGGGTCCTTGCATGCTGGCCTCGGCCATCGCATGGGTAACCGCGCCCGATCCAAACTCCCGCCGCCACCCGTAGAGTTGGTTGCGATGCAGCCCGTAGCGCAGCGCGATCTCGCTCGCCTGCGCTCCCGGCGCCTGGCTCTGCGCGACAATCGCCACCTTCTCCGCCACGCTCCAGCGGCGCCGCCGCGGTGTCCCCGTCAGGACTTCCACGCGACGAAAACTGTGCCCATCAATTGGCAAATGACTTGGCACACCATCCCCTGCCTCGATCAGACCAGGCAGGTTCACCCCATAACCGCTACCCGCCGCAACGTGGGGCGGCGGCTCCGCTTACGATAAATCCCCGTCGCGGGTTCAAGAGCTTGCTAATGCCGGGATCGCACGCCACCAGCATTTGCAACCTCGCGCGGCTAGACGACGCCGTCGTCGCCGAATACGCGGAGCGCATAGCAGCAGCTGGCGACCAATTCCCCCCGCTGATCGTGTTTTCCGATGGCCACGGCTTTCTGCTCGTTGACGGCTACCTCCGGGTCGAAGCTGCACAGCTATTACAGCTTGCGACGCTGCCCTGTGAGGTGCGCCAGGGCGACCTTCGAGCCGCAATCCTGCTCTCGGCAAGCGTCAATGCGACGCATGGGCATCGCCGAACCAACGCCGACAAGAGGCTGGCGGTCGGGAAACGAAGTAATGCCGAAATCGCGCTCCGTTGCAGGGTCTCGGACGGCCTGGTCGGACGGCCTGGTCGGGCAGCTCCGTGCTGCCATCCCTCACTCCAAATATTTGGAGTGAGGAAAGAACCTCGAGCCCGCAATCGCGGCTCTACGTCACCAAACATGGTACAGTCGCCCAGATGAATGTCGAGGCTATCGGTCGCAAGCAAACGGTTATCACACCGCCGCCGATGGCGCATCAGTCAGACGATCTGGGGGGTGAGGTCGTTTCCATGGCGGCGGAGCGCCACACAATATGCCGCCTGAAACTCTCCGGCCCCAGGGGCGCACTCCAGATCGGCGTGCAAAATTGACCCCCGACGGGCGGCGGGACAGGCTTGTCCCGGTAGCGAACAGGGAGGGCCCCGAGCGCGACGCGGACCCGGCCGGGGTAGGTTTGAGCCGCTGCCGTGAAGCCAGCTTCGAGAGCGGCGTCACCGGTGCCGAACAGGGCGCCGAATCGGCCGAGGGACGCGCCGAGCACTGGCGACGCCAAGCCCTAAAGGTTTCGAGCGCCTCGTGCCCACGGGGGCGCCATTTACCCTTGCCGAAAACGCCACAAGGGCCGATCTTGGCCTCGCAACCACCCAGAATCTGGGGAATGTCGGTTTAGAGTTCGCATTTTGTGCTACTCAAAGGACAAAATCGGGATGGCTGGTGCCCCCTGCCTCGCGATCGTGATCCCCTGTTACAATGAGGAAGATGTCCTCCCGGAAACCTGCCACCGAATGGTTGCTCTTGTCGGTGAGCTCGCAGACCAGGGAAAGATTTCTCACGACAGCACGGTCTATTTCGTCGACGACGGAAGCTGGGACCAGACTTGGACGCTGATTGAGCAATTCGCCACCAATGACCGGCACGTCGCAGGTATCAAGCTGTCGCGCAACCGCGGCCACCAGAACGCGCTTATCGCCGGTCTGTTCTCCGCCAAAGGCGACGCGGTCGTCAGCATCGACGCCGACCTGCAGGACGACATTGGTGCGATCAGAGAGATGGTCGACCGGTTCCGCACCGGCGCCGAAATCGTTTACGGCGTCCGGAATCAACGCGACGGTGACTCACTGTTCAAACGCAAGACAGCCGCCGGCTTCTACGGTCTGATCCGGTCGTTAGGCGCCGAGTTGATTCACAACCACGCAGATTATCGCTTGATGAGTTGCCGCGCGGTGGAAAGCCTGAAACAATACCGCGAAGTTAATCTGTACCTGCGAGGTATCATCCCGTTGCTCGGCTTCCGCTCTGAGATCGTCTACTACAATCGTGCGAAGCGGTTTGCCGGCCAATCGAAATACCCCTTGCGCAAAATGGTTGCGCTCGCGGTTGAGGCGATAACGTCCTTCTCTATGGTGCCGCTCCGGCTAATCACGTTTCTTGGCTTTGCAGTTTTCATTAGCACGATGCTCATCAGCTTGTGGGCGCTCTGGGTACGCTTCTTCAGCAACTCAGCTGTGCCTGGCTGGACGTCTGTTGTCTTGCCTATATACTTTTTGGGTGGGGTGCAGATTTTTTGCATCGGTGTACTTGGCGAGTATCTTGGCAAAATCTACGCAGAGGTTAAAAGACGACCACGATACTTGATCGAGAAAACTACCTCGGGTATTTCGTGCGAAATGCATCTCGTTGTCCCGAAACGGCGCCCTGCGGATGCTTCTGGTGTCACGGAATGACCTTGAATGGCGTAAATTTCTTTCACTCATACAGGCGAGCAAGCAGAATAATTTAATGAAAACTCGCGATACACCTGCGCTACCATCCAAGTATTTTATTATGATACTTGGTATCGCACTGTTTGCTCGAATCCTATTCGTTCTATTGACCGACCCGTATTTGACGCCAGATTCATCAAATTATTTGACTGTAGCAAATAATATTTATCAAAATTTCTGCATATCAGGATCCGAACCTCAAAGCAGGGAGTGCGTTCCTAGTTGGGGAGGCAACCAATTACCTGGCTATCCAGTCCTAATCGCATTAACGTGGTCTCTTATAGGAAAATCAACACTGTCCATTCTGATATTCCAGTCTTTGTTAGCGAGTTCTAGCGATTTGCCGACTTACATATGCAATACTTGTTCATACGCAGAGACACGACGTAGCACTTTTAGCGGGAATGTTGCTATCTCTGTCACCGCTAGACGTAGGATTTTCGCGAGCCGTACTTACAGAGACTCTCGCGATTGGAACTACCGAGTGGGTTCTTGCGGAGTTAATTCTGTCGTTGGCCGAACGGCGCCTTCGCCTAGTCCCTCTCGGGCTCGCGCTCGTCGCCGCGATTTTTATTCGATATGACGCTATTCTGTTATGCCTGTTGACTGCGGGAGTTGGATTCCACCTTCATCGCTTCGGTACCGCCGTTAGACGCGGCGCTGTCGTAGCGCTAATCGTAACGCTGCCGCTTACGGGGTGGATGTACCGGAGCGTCGCAGTGGGCCTTTCCTACTTTCCTTCCCCCGCGACCACACGTGAAGAATTGCCATATGCGTCTCATATTATGCAATGGGGCATGACTTGGATCGACACGCCTGAGCAAATGGCCAGATTCGGCTGGCCGTTGCTCGGAGGCTCTTACAGTTCGATGAGAGTGCCGCCCTCTGCTTATGTCACCAAAGCCGAACGGGAAGAAGTTGAACGTCTACTAGCTGCACTTTCGAGACGAAGATTGAAGCCAGTGCCTTCGGAAATCGAGAACGCTTTCGCGGCGCTTGCGATAGCTCGGAGGCGCTCGTATCCCCTGACTGTCTTTGTATACAAACCGATTATGCGAGTGATCTCCCTATGGGGTGACGTCTATTCCAGCTACGGTTGGCCAATCGGTTTCCGCACGAGCCAATCGGTTAAAATTGCTGACGCAATCACCCATGGTGGCGCACGAGGATGGGTGGCAATGATAACGAAATACCCTTTGCAGGTCACAGGAAAGATCCTGCTTAGCGGCTACAAATTTCTTGTGATTTTAATTTTTATCTTGGCATTGTTATTACGGCACGCCAATTTACCTCGCCAAATGCGCGAGCTTTTAATATTGTTTGGTGCTTATGCAGTTGTCCGAACGGCCCTTTTGGCAAGTGGTCTGGTGCCCACCATGGAAATTCGGTATATCGTCGAAACGCTTCCTGGACTTCAAGTCGGTTGCGCAGTTGCAATAATGTTCTGGATGTCCCCACGGCCCTACTTGACGGACAATTTGTCAAACACATCGAACGTTAGGTTGGAGAACAGCGTGGAAGAATGACACGGTTTAGGGGTGATCAGCGTCGGATAGGGACCCTGAGGCGGACCCCGAAAAGGAGACAGTGTTTCGTGTAATATCGATATCAAGAGTTTGCACCGGCCGTGCGCGCAGGCAAGAGAGTTGCAAAGCTTAATGCATCAAGTGCGGTCTACATTATTAATTGGCGAAAATCCAACAAATCCTAGCCCAAAAAATTTACCACGTCGGCTGAAGGGGCTGGCGGGAGCGGTATAAACCCTTGGTTTCGTGTATGGTTTGGTTGCTAAGGCCGATCACACCGAAGCCACGGAGTTTCGCGCCCGCCATGGATGAGACTACGGGGATTTTGCCGGGCTTGCCAGCCATCGCGGGCAAGCCGGTGCATGTCGGATTTGACGGCGGCCAGCTCACCTCAGATGCCGGCATATTGCTGCTGGCGGCCATCGAGCAGCGGCTCAAGATTGCCGAACGGTTGGCCGCCTGCATCGACGACCCGCGCGACCCGGACCGGGTGCTGCACGGGCTTACCGAGATGATCCGCTACCGCGCGCTGCTGATCGCGGCCGGCTATCCCGACGGCAACGACTGTGACGCGCTCAAATCCGATCGCGCCTTCAAGATGGCGGTCGGGCGGCTGCCGGAAAGCGGCGAGGATTTGTGCTCGCAGCCGACGATCAGCCGGCTCGAAAACCTGCCCCGCGCGATCGCGCTCAAACGCATGATGGCGGCGATGGTGGAGCTGTTCTGCGACAGTTTCGAAGCGGTGCCGCGGCGCATCCTGCTGGACATCGACGACACCGAGGACCGGGTGCACGGCGGCCAGCAACTGTCACTGTGGAACGCACATTACGACAGCCGCTGCTTTCTGCCGATCCACATCTACGAGGCGACCACCGGCAAGCCTGTCGCCGTCATCTTGCGCCCCGGCAAGACGCCTGACGGGGCCGAGGTGGCAATGGTGCTGCGCCATGTCATTGGCCGCATCCGGGCCCACTGGCCGGCGGTCGAGATCGTGGTGCGCGGCGACAGCCATTATGGTCGGCCCGAGGCGATGGCGTGGTGCGAGCGCCAGCGCGTCGGCTACATCTTCGGTCTGGCCGGCAACCGACTGCTGCTGCGCCAGGTCGGCCCGCTCGCCGAGGACGCCGCCCTCGGCCGCCTCGACGGCGAAGGCGACAAGGTCCGCCGCTGGGGTGATTTCCGCTACGCCGCCAAGAGCTGGAACGTCGAGCGCCGCGTCATCGCCCGCGTCGAGGCCGGCTCGCAGGGGGCCGACAGCCGGTTCATCGTCACGAATCTGCCGAGCCTGCCGAAATCGCTCTACGAGAAGCTCTATTGTGCCAGAGGCCAGGCCGAGAACCTGATCAAGGCGGACAAGCTGCACCTCGCCTCCGACCGCACCTCGTGCAGCAAGGCCACCGCCAACCAGTTCCGTCTTCTGATCCACACCGCCGCCTATTGGCTGATGCTGACCCTTCGCGGCCTGGCACCGCGCAACTCCTTCTGGCGCGATGCCCAGTTCGACACGATCCGACTGCGCCTGATCAAGGTCGCCGCCCGGGTGACCGAGATGGTCACCCGCATTAAAGTCGCCCTGCCGGCCTGCTTTCCTTACCGGACCGGCTTTGCCACGCTCGCGGGCCAAATCGCCAAGCTGCCGCCGTAGGCAACGGGGCGGTCGCCCCAGATCGAACCCTTCGGCTCAACCTCAAACCTCGATCACCGCGTCACCGACGCCACCGAAAACCACGCGCCGGTCCCGCTCCGGAACCACGGTTGCGACCCTCTCGTGAATGATCCAGGCTAGACCAGATGTCCGCCTGAGGGCGGGGCGATCCGTCTCACAGTATGCAGGTAGCGAGGATTGCATCGGATCAGCCGGTGCCGAGCCTCATGCATAGGAGAGACGGGTCAAGGGAAACCGTATCACGTATGTCGGGCTTGACGTTCACAAGGAAACCATTGTTGTCGCGGTAGCCGAGGGTGGCATCCGCGGCGAGATCCGGGAGTACGGCCGGATTGCTAACACACCGACGGCCTTGGATCGTGTGATGCATCCAGCGTCAATTGTCGGCGGCCGGGCATGAATGCGTCGTCGTGGCGCCCTCGCTGATCCCTAAGCGGGCGGGCGACCGAGTCAAGACCGACCGGCGCGACGCCGCCAGCCTGGCACGGCTGCATCGGGCGGGCGAGCTCACCGCGGTGTGGGTTCCCGATGCCGGGCACGAAGCAATGCGTGATCTGGTGAGAGCACGTCTTGATGCCGTGCATGCGTTGCGCCGCGCGCCCGTCAGCAGCTCTCGGGGTTTTTGTTGCGCCAGCGCTGCCATTATGGGCGGCCGGTTTGGACCAGGCTGCATCGCCGATGGCTCGCGGGTTTGCGCTTCGAGCAGGCGGCGCACCACCTCGTGCTCGAGGATTACATCGAGGCAGTCGAGGCCGCCGAGGCGCGGCGTGATCGACTGACGGCGCAGATCGCAGCGATGCTGCCCGACTGGACGCTGGCCCCGGTGGTGGCGGCACTGCAAACGATGCGTGGCATGGCGCTGGTCAATGCCGCGACCTTGATCGCCGAACTGGGCGATCTCTCGCGCTTTGCCAATCCGCGCCAGCTGATGGCTTATCTCGGGTTGGTGCCGAACATTCGAGCGGCGCCAGCGTCAGACGCGGCGGCATTAGCAAGGCGGGCAGCGGCGCCGCCCGCCGGCTGATGATCGAAGCGGCGTGGAGCTATCGCTTCCCGGCGCGGGTCAGCCGCGAGTTGCGGCTGCGCCAGGAGGAACAACCCAAGCCGATCCGCGAGATCGCCTGGAAGGGGCAAACACGGTTGTGCGCGCGTTATCGCCGCCTCACCCGCGCCGGCAAGCCGGCCAATATCGTTACCACCGCGATCGCCCGCGAACTGGCGAGGTTTGTCTGGGCCATCGCCCGCAGCGTGCCGCCGGCAGCAGGCTGAGCAGAGAAACCGCATGATCGCAGCCACAGCAGGAGGCGCCAGCAAACCATCCGACACGCTCTTTCCGGGCAAGGCGGGGGGCATGGTCGCGGTCAGGTGAACCCTCGCATCCACTATCTGCCGGATCGCCGATCCGACGCAGGTTCCTAGACTGTGCAACGACAATTGTGCTGTCCGATCGCATTGCCTCGCCTGAAATGCTCCCCGAAGCTGAACCATTGCCTCATCTGATTTGCTCCCGACCGATGTTCATCGGCGGGGTCGAGGATGAGGCGGATTAGCATGGTGGCGCGAGACGAACTGGTGGCAGCGATAGCGGAGCGGTACTTGCGGGCGGACAGGATGGAGCGGAGCCGCATCCTCGACGAGTTCACGGCGGTTACTGGCTTTCACCGCAAGCACGCGATGCGCCTTTTTCGGGCTGGCCGACCGAACCGGCGTTCTGGCCCGAGACCTGGGCGCAGGGTCTACGACGACGCTGTACGGGAGGCGCTGACCCTGATTTGGGAGGCGTCGGACCGGATCTGCGGCAAGCGGTTGCGGCCGCTGGTGCCGGTTCTGGTCGAGGCGATGGAGCGCCATGGCCATCTCCAGCTCGCGCCAGAGGTTCGCATCAGCCTACTGGCGATGAGTTCGGCGACGATCGACCGGGCCTTGCGAGACGTCCGGCGGCAGGCGGGACGATCGACACGCCGCAAGGCGCCGCCTTCGGTGGCGATCCGGCGTAGCGTGCCGGTTCGCACGTTCGACGGCTGGGACGACCCGCCGCCTGGCTTCGTCGAGGCGGATCTGGTCTCGCACAGCGGGCCGGTGGCGAAGGGGAGCTTCGTGCAAACCTTGGTGCTGACCGACATCGCCACGGGATGGACGGAGTGCGCGCCGCTGCTGGTGCGCGAACAGCGGCTGCTGACCGAGGTGCTAAGCGAATTGCGCAAGCTGCTGCCATTCACCCTGCTGGGATTGGACACGGACAATGACAGTGTGTTCATGAACGAGACGGTGCGGGATTATTGCCTCGGCGCGGGGGTCGAGTTCACGCGCTGCCGCCCCTATCGCAAGAACGACCAGGCCTGGGTCGAGCAGAAGAACGGGTCCGTGGTCCGGCGGACGGTTGGCTACCGACGCTTTGAGGGGCTGGAAGCCGCGGCGGTGCTGGCACGCTTGTATGCGGCTCTGCGGCTGTTCGTGAATTTCTTCCAACCCTCGTTCAAGCTCGAGGCGAAGGCGCGCGATGGGGCGAAGGTGACGAAACGCTATCATCCGCCAGCCACGCCCTGTCAGCGGCTGATCGCGGATGCCCGGACAAACGCGGAAGTCCGGCACCGCCTGGAAACGCTGTGCACGACGTTGGATCCGGTTCGTCTGCTCCAGGAGATCCGTGCCGCCCAGCAGCAGCTCGTCGTGCTTGCCGACGCCCCGGTCCTCAGTGAGGCGACCCCGCCAACCGAGCCAACGCTGGAGCAATTTCTCTCAGGGCTGCGCACCGCGTGGAAAGGCGGTGAGATTCGTCCGACCAGCGTGTCAAAGCCGAAGCCGAAGCGCTGGCGGCGCCGGCCCGATCCGTTTGTGGCGGTCACGATCATGCTGCGGGAATGGTTCGAGGCGGAACCGTGGCGCACATCGCGCGAATTGTTCGAGCGGCTGCAGGCGGAGCATCCCGGCGTGTATCCGGACGGGCAGCTGCGAACATGCCAGAGGCGTCTCAAAGAATGGCGGCGAGAGGCTGCCCTTCGATTGGTATTCGGGACCGCGACGGTCGACGCCATTGGTTTAGACAGCAAGAAAGAATGCCCGGCGGCCGCGTAGGTGGCCGCAGTACCCGGTGGATTTGCCGCTGCGCTTGGACGACCCTTGCGCGTCGCCCACAACTCCACCGGGTCCACCACAACAACGCAAGCTCTTTCAGGGGGGAAAGAAGACTTTCGGACGCTCCCCGCCGGTGAGGCAACAGGAGCATTATAGATGAGGCAACGGTCGCATGCTGGGTAACATTCTTCGGTGAGGCAATACGAGCGGCCACCATAATCGTCGTCGCGCACTAGACCGAGGCAGCTCCGCGACGCATCAACGGTCATGCGGTTCCGACCCGCGCATCAGAGTATGATCAACCGTCGTTTCGACGACCGTGCCTCCCGCCCTGCCCGGCATAGCCCGAAACCAGCGCTTGAAAGAAAGCCACAGATTCACTCGCCTGCTACTTGGAAAGGCGGATATGAGAGCTGCTGCGGTCCCGGCGGAAGCCGCGCACGATCCGTTTCCTCCCGGCCTCGATGGTGATGCGGCTGCCGGTGCGGCCAAAGACGTAGGCGCCGGCATAGATCGGGTTGGTCAGCAGGTGGTGTAGCGTGTTGTAGACTGGCAGCTTCCAGATCACCTTGCGGCCCTCCGGACCGTATTCAGTCGCCGGCAAGGGCAGCCGCTCTTGACGCATCCAGAGATGCACCTGCGGACGGTCTGCAGCTCGGCAAATTTGTTGAAGGCGAGCATGATCGCTTCCTGGACGCGACGATCAGGATCTTTCTCGATGCGATCGTGCGACGTCTTCACGTAGCCGATCGCTACGGTGAGGAAGAGCTCGCCGCGCCGGGCCTTTTGGTAATCCATCCCAATGAATTCAGCAAGTGGGAGAGGCATTTGGCGCTTTACGTCCCAAAGAAATATAGAACATACATCGGGCGTAATCATATTCGAGCACTTTATGGAAGGGAATTGACTGTGCCGTAATTATGCAAAACTCGTCGGAGCAACCGAGCAGGTTTCCGCTGTGAAACCGGTCGACCTCACGCCCTAATCGGGCTTATCTGGATCCGGAACTCGGGAAGAATGCGGCGAGCGCTTCCGTCTCGGTTGCCATTTGTGGCGTCCATCGCGCGAACGCGTCAACGCTATGATGACACGACAGCAGTCGCAAGATGCTTCACATTCATTGGTGACGTCAGTAATATTCGTTCGCTTGACGATTACACGGACGAAGTGCTACAACTGACTTCGGTCACAATGGGATAATAGCCTCAGATGTCGAGGCGAACGCCAATATCTGCGTCATATAAGATGCTCATGATGCGGCCGCGAACCCCTCCGCGGCACGCGATGAATTGAATGGGCTAGAGGCGGGTTATGTGTTCGCCGGCCTTTCGGATTATCGCCACGGAAATTGTTGTTCGCGTTTATTTTATGTCTCAAGTTACGGGTAAAGAAGATGAATAGCAACCTCCCAAAAATTGACAATAAGATCCTCATATTGGTGATAACGACGATTACATTTGGGGCCGCAACTGCAGCGGTGACTTGGGTTGGCTTCGGTCAATCTCATGGACTGATTTATGGAATGAGTTACTTTGAAACGAATTTCCTCCAACGACTGTGGCCGATTGTTACGCTTGTGAGTTTTTCGCTTGCGCTAACAGCGGTATTTGTGACGCAAGAGGTTCAGTTCCGAACCGTGCCCGCCGCGTCATCGGCAAAAATCCTGCGGGTCTTTTCTGCGGCGCTCGTATTAGGTGGCGTCGCGGCATCCTTGTTGGCGGTTTTGTCGCTCCGTGCAATTCCGTTCTCCGCGGACGAATACGATTACGTATTCCAGGCCAAGACATTTCTCCAAGGCCGCCTGTGGAACCCGTTGTTACCCGGGCACGAGTTCTTTGCATTTTATTGGATCGTAGAAAAGGGCGGGAAATGGCTGAGCAGTTTCCCACCGGGCTGGCCGCTTCTGCTTGCCAGTGGACGGTTGCTCGGGCTGCCGTTCTGGACGGTTTGCCCGCTGCTCGCCACCACGGGGCTCGTCTTTCTCGCCAAGCTAGCCTGGCGCGAAGATGGACCAGCGGGTGCCGTGATGGCATTGGCACTGGTCGTGTTCTCGCCGTTCTTCGTGTTCAATGCAGGATCATTCTACAGTCACGTGCCGACCGCAGCATTTGGGTTGATGTTTTGCTATTTCGGGGCAAAATTTGTCGATACGCCGGATTGGCGATCGGCCGCTGTAGCTGGCCTAGCCCTGGGAATGGTCGGCCTGATACGGCCCTTTGACACGTTGATTTTTGCGATCCCCTTCGCGCTTGAGTTGGTGGTCAGAGCAAGGCGGCGGCACTTTGGCGGCATGGCCGCCATGGTGCTCGCTGGGCTGCCATGTCTAGCAGGCCTGCTCCTCTACACTCATGCTATTACCGGAAGCGCTTTTTTGCCGGTCCCTATATGGGCGTACCCCGTGAAAGCGATTGGAGTTAACGCTGTGAAAATGGAGGGCGGCGCTCCGGTGTCGATGCTCCAAGAAGTGCTCATGGTAAAAACACGAATCTGGATGCTCGCAGAGTGGACCTCACCAGTACTTGTTTTGGCATACCTGCCGGCATTGGCGTGGAAGATTTTTAAGTGCCGGAGCCGATTTTACGATTTCATTTTTCCTGCGGCGATTATTGCGTACCTATTCTTTCCTGACATCGGCGGCGACCAACATGGCCCACGCTATTACTTCGAAGGTTTCATGCTGCTGCCAGTAACAATCGGTTCAACGATCATTGCTTTGATTCAGAAGAGGGATGGCGCGCTAGGAAATGCAGTGATAGGGCTGACAACTGCCCACGTCCTGACCTGCCTCGTTAGTTTAGCGGTCCTACTTGTATATATGCGTGCAGTTGTCAACGAGCGTTTCGATGTTTACGACCAGGTGCGGCAAGCAGGGTTGCACAATGCGCTAGTCATTCTCGATCGTCGCGACATCTTCGCTCGGAACGGCCTCGATCGTGACGGGGACGTGATTTACGCGATTAATCTGCCAGGACGGATCGGGGAACTCCAGCGGCTGTTTTCGGCTCGGCAATTTTTCGTCTATAAGCGCGGCAGCCCAGAAGTCCCCGGAGAGCTGGTCCCTCAGCGACCCGCATCCCCGCTTCCCTGATGAGTTGTGTTTGTATTCATCCGCGTGGGTTAGAGAAGGTCGGTCTTTCCCGCCTAACGCACATCACTGGATTGCGGTCCGATCCTGGGCGTTAACCGCCATATAAATAACATTGGTTTTATCCGGTAGAGCCAGCTAGTGGTATGAACGATACAGAAGATTCCCAGTGTTTGGAGCTTGTGTTAAAGTCCGGGCATGCAACGAGATGTCAAAGTGCGGCTCGGACCGGGGGGATCGCGAACGGCTGGAGGCGGTCGTGGCCGATCGCAACCGCGCGCAAAAGCATGTGTGGCGGGCGCAGATTATCCTGGCGACGGCCGCGGGCTGCGGCACGGCGGAGATCATGCGCCGGGCTGGCGTCTCCAAACCCTGCGTGTGGCGCTGGCAGCGCCGCTTTATGGAAGCCGGGGTCGACGCGCTGTTGCACGACAAGACGCGCAAGGCCGGCAAAGCGCCGGTGCCCGAGTCGATCGTCGCGCAACTGGTCGAGCGCACGCTGGGTGCGCCGCCAGGTGAAACCACGCACTGGACCAGCCGGGCGATGGCCGATGTCATGGGGCTGGCGATCAGCACGGTGCAAAAGATCTGGCGCGCCCATGGTCTCGCCCCACACCGGTTGCGGACTTTCAAACTCAGCCGCGATCCGCAATTTGCCGCCAAGGTGAACGACGTGGTCGGACTTTACCTCGACCCGCCGGCGCATAGTTTGGTGCTCTCGGTCGACGAGAAGAGCCAAATCCAGGCGCTCGATCGCACCCAGCCGGGTCTGCCGATGAAGCGCGGCCGCGCCGGGACGATGACCCACGACTATATCCGCAACGGCACGACGACCTTGTTTGCCGCCCTCAACCTGCTCGACGGGAGCATCGTCGGCCAGTGCATGCAGCGCCACCGGCACCAGGAATTCCTGCGTTTTTTGAACCGTCTCGAGCGCGACATCCCAGCCGGCCGGCTGATCCGTGTGATCCTGGATAATTACGGCAGCCACAAGCACCCCAAAGTCCGAGCGTGGCTGGCCCGCCATCCGCGCTGGACCTTTCATTTCACCCCGACTTCGGCGTCCTGGCTCAACGCGGTCGAGGGGTTCTTTGCCAAACTCACCCGCCGCCGGCTCAAACGCGGCGTCTTTCATTCGCTCGTCGACCTGCAGGCGGCGATCAACCGATACCTGGCCGAACACAACCACAGCCCAAAACCCTTCACCTGGACCGCCGACCCCGATCGCATCATCGCCGCCGCCAACCGCGGGTACCAAGTGTTAGATTCGATCCACTAGAGAGTGCCTAGTAAATTCGTGGCGGGAGGCGGGGAAATCTTTGAAAGCAGAGGTGGTTGAGAGGCCAAGACCACGGCACCGGGGTACTCTGAACCTGATCCCATACAAACCGGGACAATCGGGAAACCCAGGCGGCCGGACTAAGGAATTCGCAGAGTGTCAGCGAATTTGCCGGGAAGCCTCGCCTGAGGCAGCCCGCCCCATGATCGAGTTGCTGAAGTCGGACGACGATCGGGTCAGGCTGATGGCGGCGACAAGCTCCTCGAGCGCGCCTGGGGCCGGGCGCAGCCGTTCGAACTCAGCAAAAGACGGCGAGGAGCCGCTCCGCGATCTCAAGTTGCAAGCGGCGCTGGAGGCCGAGAAGCTCACCGAGCGTGAGTTGAATGCGATTGCGGAGCTGGCCTCGGCCCGCCTGGAGGCCATTGACGCGCGGGAGGCCCGCGAGGCCGGTGCCGACAGCGACGGTACTAGCTAGAAGTTGCAGGCTTAATCCATCCGCGTTGCGGGCATCGGTCGGGCGCTGCGCTACGCCGGGGGCTTCGCGCCCGCCCGCCGCCCGACCCCAACCAGAGTGACATTTCCAAATGGCAGAGACGGTGACATCTCTATTCGGTGGACACAGCGCCTGTGGGGGCAGCTACTCCCTTCGTTCCGTCGCAACCCTAATTCAGCCGGCCGGAGGGCCGCGCCTGTAGCGTTTCGATTGCCCGCCTGATCCGCCACAAGAGCCGGCCGTCATCGTCGCCGCGGTCGAGCATCAAGTCAGCGCGCCTCGCCGCTTCAGGCCGCCATCGGCACCATTCTTTCGGATCAACGGATTGGCGGCGCGCCACACTTCAAGTTCGCTCACAGACGAGCGGCGCCTCGCGGCGCCATTCGGGTAGGTTGTGCTTTACGAGGCGTTGCGGCGCCGGCGGATCACTCCGAACCCTACGATAGCGGAGCCGATCAGCGGCAATGAAGCCGGCTCTGGCACTAAGACGGCGGCGGTGTTGCGAAATGCAAAGATCAGGTCGTTGAAATCCTCGTCGGTTTGTGGGAAACCTGAGATCATGTTGAGCCGATCCTCGAAGCCGACCAACAGCCAGTCCGCCGAATTGCTATCAATGCCGTTCATGGCGCTCACGACCGCAGAACTAAGTACCGCATCCGGCCGCGGTGGCGATGCAGCAGCACAACCCCCACTGCCAGTGCCGGGATCGTCACAAAACAGAGAGGCGGAGGCGCTCGTAACCGGGCCCGTCCCGGTCGTCAAATTAGCGTAGGCGGTGTGGGCAATTGCGTCCGCTGCCGAGGCTGGGTCAGCATTCAGATAGCCCTCGCTTGCAGCAGCCCCGCCTGGTGCCGCAGGTGCGGCAGTAACCGCACCGGTGAACCCGGCCGGGCCTCCATTTGCGGTGTTAGCAAAGGCGCTCGAAGAGATATCATTGAAAATGAACCTCAACGTCTGGCCAATCGTGGTATTGAGAACAATCTCAGTCCCGAGAGCCGTCGTTTTGTTGCTGATGATGGGGTTACTAGCCGCTCCGTCAAAGAGCAGCGTGTCCGTGTCAAGGGCGCTCTGAAAGGCAAACACAGCATTGACGGTAGTGTTGGTTGCAACGAGAGCGCAGCCGGCCCCGGCACCTTGGCCGAAAGCTGGCGGCAAAATAGTCGTCGTGTTGATGCAGGGGGCTGCTTGGGCGGCATGTACCGTCAGCGCCAGTCCCGCTCCGGCCGCCATTCCATAAATGGCCTTCCTAGTCGGAGAATGCATGTTGGGCCGCCCCTCAATCCTGGATCCCATTGCCAGCGGACTTTTACGCGCGGCGTTTCGCATTATTTACACCTAGGGCCCCGAGGCAAATTTCGTACCAACTAGGAGACCAATAGATTCCAATATCTTAGTGGTTAGCCGCCGCAGTCCAACTGTAACAGTTGCAGTTAAACAAGTGTCTCGAATGTATCATCTGCGTGCGCGGCGAGTGCGGCAACCGGCGGGTGGATACGGTAGTCAGCGGAACCGAGCGCCGGTAGTCGGTGACGGTTGTCTCACCTCACGAGGGGGCGTTGCGGCGTCGGATCTTCGAAATCACCTCGGAGAATACCCGCCACGCAATTGCTCTCCTTCCTCTTGGATAGCTTGATCTGTTGGCGTCTCCGTGGGGCCGGCAAGCCAGTCGTCCAGCCGCAGGCGCGCGAACATCAGCTGGTGAGCGGTGTTGTCGAAGGCCGAATAGATCAGCCGACGAAGCCGGGCGCTCGTTTTCAACGTGGTTCGTCGCCGCGACGATATTGCTGAAGTCGGGTCACGCGCAGGCCGGGCAGTCCGTGAGCCTCAAAGGCCTCCTCCCAGCTCAGCAACTCGTCCTCCGTCAGCTTGTAGCGGCGGCAGGCTTGCTCACGGGTCAGCACGCCATCTGCCACGGCGGTCACGACCGCCGCTTTGCGTCGGAACGTCCATCGTTTGACGTCGGGAGGCGGTAGCGTCGCCTGAAGCACAAAACCGGCCTGTCCCCGATTTAATACTTTCGGATGTAGCAATTTCCATACCATCTCGTGGGATGGCCGATGCCAACAAAAAATATGATGTCTTTAAGTGGGTTAGAGTTTAATTCGGGCTAGGCTCATAGACGAAATCAAATGAGGCGTCTGTCTCACTGGGGATATGAGACAGACGTAGCGCTCCGGCGTACGGGCAACACAACAGCCGATCTCGCGACCCGTCGTCCGGGTGCGGGAACGCGGCGTGTTCCCGCGTCCAGGCTCGAATGCAATTTATACCTTCGGAGCCGATGCGGCCAAGGTGCGCTCTGCCGGGACGGAGTTTTGACGCTTGGCTGATTATTTTCTGCGCCTCCGCGGGGAGGCGGCCAGCATGAACACTGCCAGCGCCATGATTTGGTTCGGCGTCGCGATAGCCGCAGCACTTATCCTGGTCCTTTATGTCAAGTAATCACGTCGTAGACGCCGTGGTGATCACAGGACCCGAGGCGGGTGCGGTCATCGCCGGCACCATTCCGACGCATCGTCGACACGGGTGGAAACCGTCGGTCTCACCTGCCAGTGTGCTGCCGACCTCCAGAAATTCCTTCGACCAGCGGTAATAGAGAAGCTATGCGGGCAGCGGCGAGGGCATGGCACCATCGTCGTTGGATGAAACCGATGGATGTGCCCGATGCCCCAAGTCAATGACCTGAGCCGTTCCCTCGCCGCCTTTGATCAAAATACCACTGTGACGGTGGTCGTTGAACTGAGTGAGGCGAACTGGCTGATCGCCGGATTGGTTCCCGGTATTGATCGCCATCCCTTGAAGAAGCTGGCGCCTGATCCAGCAGCGTTGCTGCGGCTGTTAGAACGCTGGCGGACAGAGTCGGTGAAGACTGGTCGAACGGTTGGACGGATTGCCCTTGCCTTTGAGGCTGGACGCGATGGGTTTTGGCTGGCGCGCTGGCTGCAAGCACGCGGTATTGAGGTGTACGTCATCCATTCGACGAGCGTCGCCGTGTCGCGCGAGCATCGACGGGCGAAGACCGACCGGCTCGACACGGCGATGCTCATGCGTGTGTTCCTCGGTTGGTTGCGCGGTGAGCGGGGGCACTGCGGGATGGTTGCAATCCCGACGCTTGAGGAAGAGGATGCCAAGCGTCCGAGCCGTGAACGTGAGAATCTGGTGGGCGAGCGCACCCGGATCATCAACCGTATGAAGTCGGCGCTAACCCGGATCGGCATCCGAGGCTTCAAACCGGAACTGCGCAAGGCGAGGCAACGGCTCGAGGCCCTGCGCACGCCGGAAGGGATGCCGGTTCCGGCGAATATGCTCGACGAGATGCGGCGCGATATGGCTCGGCTGGCCATGGTCCGAGAGCAGGTCGACGCGATCGAACGGACCCGGCTCGTGCGTCTAGAACAGGCGCCGGCGGCAGGGCCACATGCGAAGGTGCGCCTGTTGGCCTCTGTTATCGGAATCGGCGTCGAGACGGCAGACATGCTGGTTCAGGAGGTGCTCTCCCGAAGACTTCGAGACCGACGGGCGGTGGCCCGCTATGCTGGCCTTACGGGCTCACCCGACGAGAGTGGCTCCAAGCGGCGCGAGAAGGGACTGGCCAAGGCGGGTAATGCCCGAGTGCGCCGGGGCCTGATGCAACTTGCTTGGCGGTTTCTAAGGTTCCAGAAGGACAGCGCCCTGGCGCAATGGTACCGGGCGCGGACCGCGGGTACGAAGGGCGCGCGCAAGACGACAATGATTGTGGCGCTTGCACGGAAGCTGCTCATCGCGCTCTGGCGCATGGTCACGACTGGCGAAATCCCAGCAGGCGTCGCGTTGCGCCAAGCGGCCTGAGCGGCGTTTCGAGGGCGGAAGTGCTTAGTTTCGGCGGCCGATCGCGCTGTCGCGTCGGGCCGCTGATGATGATCCGAGGTGGCGGTGACCCGAACAGAAACCTGGCTTCGATGCCGTATGGAGGATGGGGCCGCCCCTCGGAGCCTCGCCGCCGAAGCGAATGACTGCTTCATGGTCCGGATCCAACTTGGACCCAACCGAATACAAGGTTGCGGCGCGATGCTTTTGCGCCCAACGGCGGGCTCCTCTCGGGTCGTCCGGATGCTGCCACCGAATGCTTGAAGTAAGAGGTAGGCGCACGCGACATTGAGCTTGACAGAAAAATCCCCATACAAGGTTCTGGACGATCCCTTCGCGGCGGCATAGCTCGGCGATGCTGTCCTCGCCGCGCAGACCGGTCAGCACAATGCGGATCTTCTCCTCCGCCGAAAACTGCCGCCGGGTGGCGCGGCGGATTTCCTTCACAACCCGTTCTGCCGGTTCCTTCACCGGCCCGGATTTCTGTCCCATCTTCGCTCCCTCAATGGCTACGATGGGCCGGAAATCCTCCCTTCCTCAACCTGCCTCTTCTGTCTCATAGGCGCCGATGCCGGACAGGCCTACGTTGCCGTCGAACGGCATCCGGCGCATCCAGAATTAACCGATACCGCGCGGATCGCCGCTCGATCGGTGCCGGCCGCGACCCAACCCGTTTGCTCACGGTCCGGATTCGGAATGTGTAGGCTAACGGTAATGGCGGATTTTGGCACGAGGATTGGAATGATGGGGCGATATGGCATCTTCCCGGCCCTTTCGCTGCTCGCGTTTTTCTCGACCATCCTGCACGGGTTCAGCCTTGGCAACGGGATGACGGGGGCCGCGAAAGCGGCGACGGCTTCACATTGAGCACGTCGCAAATTCGATCACCCTCAGCAACGCGAGCGGCGGCGCCATCAGCAACTATCCCTATCAATTTGGCCGGCCTTTTGTCGATGGCGCGATCGCCAACCAGCCGCAGATGCTGGTCAACGGCCGGCCGGTTGCCACCCAGGCCGACGTCAAGAACCGCTATCCCGACGGCTCGGTCGAATTCGCGGTGATCGCCGCGGTGATCCCGGCGATCCCGGCATCGGGCTCGCTGACCCTGACCTTCCAAAACCAGAGTGCCGGCAGCAACACGCCGCTGACCCAGGCGCAGATGCTCGCATCGACCTATAATTTCGATGCGTCGATGGCGCTGACGCCGGTCGGCGGAACCGCACAGGCCGCCTCCGCGCGCACCATGCTGCAGAACGGCGATTACCAGCTGTGGACCTCGGGGCCGGTGGCGCAGACCATCATGCTCGGCGACGATAGCGCCGCGCGCAAATACGACATCGGTTTTGGCGACGGCTACCATCCGTTCCGGCCACGCTTTTACGCGACCTTCTGGCCGGCGACGCACCAGGTCTATGTGCGCGCCGTCGGCGAGAGCGGGCTGACCACCGAGCTCGAAGACCTGGCCTACAAGCTGTCCATCACCTCGAACGGGACGGCGGTCTATTCGGCCGACCTCACGGGTACGCAGACGCCCTATCCCAAGAAGCACAATGTGCTGAGCCGATGGACCCGCGAATTCTGGATCGGCGGCACGCCCTCGGCCCGGGTCAACATCGACAACAATCTGGCCTATCTCGAAAGCACCCGGTACCTGCCCAATTTCGACACCTCGATCATCATCCCACAGACCTCGATTGCCGCCGAATATTCGCTGTGGGCCGGAAAACCAAACGATATTTACGATGGAAATTGCGACGGCCGGCAAGGTCAATGGTCGTGCGGGATGGGCGTCGCCGGGGCGCATGATTATATTGCACCCTATCCGCAATGGGTAGCGATGTGGCTCTACACCGGCGATTGGCGCATGAGGCAGATGTCGCTCGGCATGGCCGACCTTGCCGGGGCCTATCCCGCCAATTTGCGCGAGAGTAGTCCCACCCGGCGATTGTCGCGCGGCGATCCGACCGGCCTAAACCCGCAAACAGGACTCGGGCCGAGTTGTCTCGACTGCCGACCGTAAAAATCTCCTCATCGGCGGCCCTCATACGGTGAATTTCGGTTCGGATCATTTGACGCAAGTGGGTGCGATCAACTGGCCACCCAACGATAAGCCGGCCTGGAGTTGGGACACCGACCACACCCCGAGCCCATTTTATCCGGCGTACATCTTGACCGGCGACCCGTGGTATCTTGATGAAATGTTCACGTGGGTTGCGGTGGCTGCGGCAACTCCCAATTACTCGGGGGGCCGCGGCCCAACCGGGGCTTACGGTGGCTTCTCGGGCTCTGTTCGCGCAGAGGCGTGGACCGCACGCAATCGCGCCGAGGCCGCCTTTGCCGCGCCGGACGCCGCCCCGGAAAAAGCCTTCTTCACCTATCTTACCAATGACATGCTAGCTCTTTGGGAAGGATCTTCGGAATTACTGGCACATCATATGATGGTTCGACGATAAAAGTGTGGGGGATGAGTTTTAGGAAACAGCCCCCGCCGCTCCGCAATTGGGAAGACACTTGCGACCCCAAGGCGGCTACTCCTTGCGCCACCATCATAAACAATGAGACCGAGGGACAATATGTTCCAGGTGCGGTCGGCACATACTCCGCCCCCTGGAACCAGTGGTATCTGCATTATGCCTTGGGTCGGGTCGTCGAGCTAGGTTTTGCTGCCGAACCGCTTTCTCTATGGAGCGGCCAATACCCGATCAGGATGATCAATAACTCTGGTCTGCCGATCCTGGTTACGCAGTATGAGATGCCGGTCGAGCAAAGGGGAGGTGGCTTCTTCCCGACATGGCCGGCCGTGATCAAGGCTTTAACGTCTGATTGGATCAATGGACCATGTAATTCACCGTGCTTTCCGACTGGCGGCTTGCCTGCCTATTTCCGGGGGAATTTGGGGACCGATGGGCGTGTGACATGGCTCACTCCTGGCTTGGCGATGCTGGTCGATCAGAATGCCCCAGGCGCAGTGACTGCATGGAATTGGTGGAAGACAAACGTCTATTCCAAAGTTCCCGATTTCGGCAAAGATCCGAAATGGGCGATCGTGCCGCGCACCGACAACAACACCCTGCCGCCGCAATCGACGACGATGCCCTAAGTCCGACGGGCTCGTTGCCCGAGCCAGCGTGTGTGCTCGGCGAGTACATTGGCAGGACCTATGCAGAGGTGAAGGCTAGGCCGCGCTATATCACTGAACAGACTATCATGTCGAAAGAGATGGAACAGATCATAATATCAGAAGACGCGCCGTCCGAGGTCTAATCCTCGTACTATTCAAAAATAGATGAAGGTTGATCGCGATCGCAGGAACATGGAGTTTGTCTATGGACCAAGCTGAATTCGATAAGTTTCAGACGAGTACCGAGAGCTGCATGCTGAAAACATCGCCATGTCTGGCGAGGGGCCGGAATATTTTGCAGAATACAAAGTTCGAGATCTCGCCGTATTTACTATGCGTCGCACGAATACGGTGATGCGCCGTATGTGCTCGATTTCGGTGCAGGTGTGGGAACTTCAGTCCCGTTCATGCGCCGTTTCATGCCTGAGGCGCGATTGACGTGCGTCGATGTCTCGTCGAAAAGCCTCGAGATCGGTCGAGCGCGGTTCGGGGAAGAAGCGGAATTTACCTTGTTCAACGGGCCTCGCCTACCGTTCCCGGATGGGAGTTTCAACATCGTCTTTGCGGCCTGCGTATTTCACCATATCGATCACCGAGAGCATGAGGGGCTGCTCAGCGAGCTACGTCGCGTGCTGGTGCCCGGTGGCGTTGCTTTGATATATGAGCACAACCCCTACAATCCGCTAACCCGTCATGTGGTAAACACCTGCCCGTTCGACGAGAATGCGCATCTAATTTCGGCGCGGAGCATGCGACGCAGTTTCGAAGAAGCCGGTTTTACCAATCCGTATATTCGTTACCGTGTCTTCTTTCCATCCGTTGTTCGAGGCCTGCGCCGACTTGAGCCCTGGATAACGTGGTTGCCATTCGGTGCCCAATACTACATCGCGGCGTCCAAATGAAGATGAGGGGAGAATTTCAGGGAGCTTGGCAACCGAGCAAGCAAGGCTAGCGTTTAAGTTTCCGGAATGCGAAGCCGTCGCTCCGTAGCTGCGTGGCTGCAGAGAACCACGCGATCTCGCAGAGTGATTGGAACAATCCTTGTCTCCTCAGGACTGATCCTATGGGTGATTTCAGCACTCCTGCCAATTGCTCTCCTTGAACGATCACTTGGAGTTGCATTTGGCGGGGCGTTAGCTGTGAGTGGCCTCATCCTGATCGTTCTCTGAAACGGGGATGCAACGGGGGCTTGCCCATCTAGTGGTCTGACGCGATCGCTTGGTGCCCACGATTGACCTTTTCGATAATGCGATCGGGGTCGGCGGTCCAGACAAACGGTTTGGATTTGCGGTTGTGCTCGCCGAGATAGCGGTTGATCGCAGCTTGCAGGTCGACGAGCGAATGGAAGACACCGCGCTGTAAGCGCCGGCGGGTCAGCGTGGCGAAAAACCCTTCGACCGCATTAGCCCAGGAGCACGAGGTGGGGGTGAAATGGAACACCCACCTGGGATGCCGCGCGAGCCAGGCGCGCACTTTGGGATGCTTGTGGGCGGCATAATTGTCGAGGATCGCGTGGATCAGCTTGCCGGCCGGCACCGCGGCTTCGATCCGGTTGAGGAAGCGGATGAATTCCTGATGGCGATGGCGCGCCATGCACTGGCCGATGACGGTGCCGTCGAAGACATTGAGCGCCGCGAACAGCGTGGTCGTGCCGTTGCGGATGTAATCATGGGTCATCGTTCCGGCCCGGCCCTTTTTGATCGGCAGGCCCGGCTGGGTGCGGTCGAGGGCCTGGATCTGGCTCTTCTCGTCGACCGAGAGCACCAGGCTGTGCGCCGGCGGGTCGAGATAGAGCCCGACCACATCGCGCAATTTGGCGGCAAACGCCGGGTCCTGCGACAGCTTGAAGCGCCGCACCCGGTGCGGCTGCAGACCGTGCGCCGCCCAGATGCGCTGCACCGAGCGCAGCGAGATGCCGCTCGCTGCCGCCATCGCCCGGCCGGTCCAATGGGTTGTCTCGCCCGGCGGCTCCGCCAGGGTCAGCGCGACGACATCGTCGACCAGCGCTGACGGCAATGGCGGCAGACCGGGTTTTCGCGTCTTGTCGTGCAGCAGGCCGGCCACGCCCTCGTGCATGAACCGCTCTTGCCAGCGCCACACACAGGGCTTCGAAACCCCGGCGCGGCGCATGATTTCGGCGGTGCCGCAGCCCTCGCCCGTGGCCAGAATGATCCGCGCCCGCCACACATGCTTTTGCCGGCTGTTGCGATCCGCTACCACCGCGGCCAGTCGTTCGCGGTCGGCGGCACTCACCTCGATATCGATCCCCTCGCGCATCGCGCATGATCGCACAGATCCAGTCCTTATGGAATCCTATGATTGCGTCGTACCACTAGCTGCGTCGCAGCGAAGGACCGCCTACAGCCCGGAATCGAACGATTCGGCCAGCGCCTTGAGGAGGAGAGGTGGTAGGGTGAATGGCGAGAGCGGTTTAGCAACGGGTATACTGCCGTAATCAAGCACCGAGTTAATTAGCCTAACGGCAGGTTTTGGCGCGACCTCGCCATTGGCGGCCGTGCGGCGAACGGCAGAATCCGCCGAGAACGAACCCGCTCTCGCGGGAGGGCGGCGTCGGGGCCGGTGCATTTTTGACGGTGGCGCTCAGGGGGAGCGGTGAGGGGTGACGATCGGGGCATCCGGTCCCGAGCATTGAAGGTCCAGCAACCGAGCTCGAAGGAACCCCCGAAGACCTCGCATCATTCCCGCCGGCCCGGGACCGTGATGCGTGCCCGCATGATCGAGGAATGACGGTGCGCGGCTTCACCGAGGAGACGCGCCACGACTACGTTCGGCGCGTGCGGGCGTTTGCGGCCTTCATCCGCCGGCCTCCTGACACGGCGACGGCGGAGGATCTGCGCCGCTTCCAGCTGCACCAGAGGCAAAGCGGCATGCAGCCGCCGAGCATCAACAACTCGGTCTCGGCCCTGCGCTTCTTCTTCAGGTGACGCTTGACCGGCCGGACCTTGCCCAGCGGCTCACGGTGGTGCGCGAGCCGCTCCGGCTGCCGTCGTGCTGGGCGTGGGTGAGCGCTCGGCGAAGAGCGCCTGCCGCTGATCATCGCTTGCGGGACGATGATCGGGGGATGGCAGAGACTGTCACGGAGGTGTCCACCAATGGCGTAGTGGACACTAAGCGAAGCTCCAATGGCTCCACGCGTCGCCAATGGACCCGGGCATTGAAACGCCGGATCGTGGCCGAGACGCTAGAGCCTGGCGCGTCGGTTTCGATCGTGGCGCGGCGTCATGATGTAAACGCCAACCAGGTTTTCAAATGGCGGCGCGAGCTGGCGGCGAAGCCGCGGGCCGCGGCGAAGCAAAGCATCACCATGCTGCCGGTGGAGATCGTGCCGGAAGCCAACGAGCCGCGCCCGCGAGCACGGCGCAGCGGCGTGATCGAGATCACGTTCGGGTGCGGCACGCGCGTGTGCCTTCGCGGTGAGGTCGCGCCCGAGACCCTGCGGCAGGTGATCGAGCTGCTGCGATGATGGGTCTGCCGGCGGGCACGCGGGTGTGGCTGGCAGTCGGCCGCACCGAGATGCGCAAAGGCTTTGACGGGCTCGCCGCGGCGGTGCAGGAGCGGATGGCGCAGGACCCGTTTTGCGGCCACCTGTTCGTGTTCCGCGGCCGGCGCGGCGACCTGATCAAGGTGCTGTGGTGGGACGGGCAAGGTCTGTGCCTGTTCGCCAAGCGGTTGGAGAAGGGCCGCTTTGTCTGGCCCTCGCCGGCCGACGGCAAGGTCGTGATCACACCTGCCCAACTCGGGATGCTGCTGGAAGGCATCGATTGGCGAATGCCACGGCGAACCTGGCGGCCGGAGCTGGCTGGCTGAACTGCGGCGGATTGACTCACTCTCTGGTTGAGACGAAGGTCGAAACCTAGACCCGTGCGATAATCGGGCCCGTGCCGAGCCCGGAAGACCTGCCTGATGACATCGCCGCGCTGAAGCGGATCATCGCCGAGATGGCGCGTGATGCGGTGACGGCGCGCGCCGAGATCGCCCGGCTGAAGTTCCAGTTGGCCCGTTACCGCCGCGCCGAGTTCGGCCGGTCCTCGGAGAAGCTGGCACGCGAGACCGAACAGCTCGAGCTGGCGATCGAGGCCCTGGAAACCGACCAAGCCGAGCGGCTGGCCAGCGCCGCGCCCGAGGCGGCCGCCATCGTCGAAAGCGTGGCCGAGGCGCAAAAGCCAGCCCGCCGGCCGTTGCCCGAGCACCTGCCGCGCGAGGAGGTGATGCATCACGCCGGCCCAGCCTGCCCGAGCTGCGGCGGCGCGCTGCGGCGGATTGGCGAGGACGTGACCGAGACCCTCGATTACGTGCCCGGCCGCTTCAAGGTGATCCGGCATGTCCGCGAGAAGCTCTCCTGCCGGACTTGCGACACGGTGGTGGCGGCGCCGGTGCCGGATCACGCGATCGCCCGCGGTCGCGCCGGCGCGGGGTTGCTGGCGCACATCCTGGTCTCGAAGTACGACGACCATCTGCCGCTCTATCGCCAGGCCGAGATCTTCGCCCGCGAGGGCGTCGGCCTGGAGACCTCGACCCTGTCCGGCTGGGTCGGAGCCACGGCCGCGGCGCTCAAGCCGCTGGTTGACACGCTGGCCGCCGAGGTGATGGCCTCGGACACGCTGCATGTCGACGACACGCCGGTGCCGGTCCTGGCGCCGGGCACCGGCAAAACCAAGACCGGGCGGCTATGGACCTATGTCCGCGACGAGCGGCCGTTCGCCGGCTCACGACCGCCGGCGGCGCTGTTCTGCTACTCGCCCGACCGCAAGGGCGAGCACCCGCAACGGCGTCTGCGGAACTTCCGCGGGCGTCATCCACGCCGACGGCTATGCCGGCTTTAACGAGCTGTTCGCTGGCAACCGGATCACCGAGGCCGCCTGCTGGGCGCACGTCAGGCGCAAGTTCTTCGAAGTCCATGCCGCCACCGGCTCGCCGATCGCCAAGGAGGCGCTCGACCGCATTGGCGACCTCTACAAGATCGACAAGACGATCGCCGGTTTGCCGCCCGATGTTCGGCGAGGGGAACGTCAGCAGCGGTCCAAGCCGATCGCCGAGGCGCTGGCCGCCTGGGCGGAGACGACACTGCGCCGGCTGTCCCGCAAATCCGAACTCGCCAAGGCCTTCCGCTACATGCGGTCGCGCTGGAAGGCGCTGCTGCGATGCTTCGACGATGGCCGCCTCGGCCTCGATAACAACCCCGCCGAGCGGGCGCTGCGCTGTGTCGCGATCGGCCGCAAGAACTATCTGTTCGCCGGTTCCGACGCCGGCGGCCACCGCGCCGCGGCGATCTACTCCCTGATCGAGACCGCCAAGCTCAACCGCCGCAACCCACAGCACTACCTCGCCGACGTGCTAGCCCGCATCGCCGATCACCCGGCCCGGCAAATCGCCGATCTCCTGCCCTGGAACTGGACGCCCGCCGACCTTCAGCGCGCCGCCGCCTGACCCGGCGCCCTCACCGAGTGGTTACGGGCGTGGAGGAGATCACGCTTCTGCTCCAGTCGGCGCCGGGTGCGAAGTACAAGGCGGCGTTGGGCACCGCCTACGGCGCCGGGTTGCGTGTCTCCGAGGTCGTGGCGCTCAAGGTCGGCGACATCAACTCCGAGCGCATGCTGCTACGGGTCGAGCAGGGCAAAGGCCGCAAAGACCGCCACGCCATGCTGTCGCCGCAGCTGCTTGAGCTGCTGCGTGAGTGGTGGGCAGAGGGCCGGCGGCGCGGCGTGTTGCTGCCGCGCGGCTGGCTGTTTCCGAGCCGCAACCGAGGGTGTCAGATATCTTGTGTAAGTGAGAGCCGTGAGACACTCTATGTTGTAGAGGGGATCACGGATCATGGCACAAGCGATCAGGGACGAGGTTATCGAGGAGCTGCTGCAAGGCTATAGCTCGCCGCAGGATCTGCTTGGCGAGGAAGGACTGTTCAAGGAACTCAGGAAGCGGCTGCTGGAACGGGCGCTCGGTGCCGAGTTGACCGAGCATCTGGGATATGAGAGGGGCGATCCGGCCGGCCGCGGCAGCGGCAACAGCCGCAACGGCTATTCGAGCAAAACCGTGCTCGGTGATGACGGGGCGATCGAGATCGCGGTGCCGCGCGACCGCCAGGGAAGCTTCGAGCCGCAAATCGTCGCCAAGGGCCAGACCCGTCTGGACGGCTTCGACGATCGCATCATCAGCCTCTATGCCCGCGGGTTGTCGGTTCACGAGATTCAGGCCCATCTGCAGGAACTTTATGGGGTCAAGGTCTCGCCCGACCTGATCAGCCGGGTCACCGATGCGGTGCTCGAGGAGGTCCGGGAATGGCAGAACCGGCCGCTCGACCCGGTTTATCCGGTGATTTTCTTCGATGCGCTGCGGGTCAAGATCCGCGATGAGGGGCTGGTGCGCAACAAGGCCGTTTACGTTGCCCTCGCCCTCAACAGCGACGGCGAGAAGGAGGTGCTGGGGCTGTGGATCGAGCAGACCGAAGGCGCCAAATTCTGGCTCAAGGTCATGAACGAGCTGAAGAATCGTGGCCTGAACGATGTCTTGATCGCGGTCGTCGACGGGCTCAAGGGCTTTCCCGAGGCGATCGCCACGGTGTTTCCGCTAACCACGGTGCAGACCTGCATCATCCACCTGATCCGCAACTCGCTGGCGTTTGTCTCCTGGAAGGACCGCAAACTGATCATGCCCGATCTGAAAGCGATCTACCGGGCGGAAACGGCCGAGGCCGGCGCCGCCGAACTCGACAATTTCGAGGCCCAATGGGGCAAGCGCTACCCGGCGATCGGCCAGGCCTGGCGCCGGGCCTGGGAATACGTGGTGCCGCTGTTCGCGTTCCCGTCGGCGATCCGCAAGATGATTTACACAACAAACGCGGTCGAAAGCCTGCATCGCAGTCTGCGCAAGATCATCAAGACCCGCGGCAGCTTCCCGACCGACGAGGCGGCACTAAAACTGCTGTTTCTGGCGATCCGAAACGCCGGGGTTAAATGGCGCCGGCGGGTTGAATGGACGGCGGCGATGGGGCAGTTTGCCATCCTGTTCGGCGACCGTTTTGAGCCTTCAGCGCGCTGAAGGCTCAAAACCATCAGACACGGCTCGCCTTACACAAAGATTCGGACACTCCCCCGCAACCCGATCGAGCCGCTCTCGACCCGTCAGCTCAACCGTGCCATCCACGCCGCCGCCGAGGTCGCTGGGATCAAGAAGCGGGTGTCGATGCACACGCTACGGCACAGTTTCGCCACCCACCTATTGGAACAGAACACCGACATTCGCGTCATTCAGGTGCTGCTCGGACACGCCAAGCTGGAGACCACAGCGCTTTACACCCGCGTCGCCACCACCACGATCCGCAGTGTGACCAGCCCGCTCGATCGGCTCGCGCCGCTGCCCGCGACCAGGCCCAGACCGGGAGCCTAGCCCCGCAGCAGTGAGCCGCCTCGGGCTGGAGGTCGCCGACGTCTTTCATCACCACGGAGCGGCTTGGCGCAGGACCAATGCCGGGCATGTGAGCCTGGGCCAACTCCAGGTGATGTCGGCTATCGAGCGCTGCCGCTCGGCCGCCCTCGGTGGTCATGTCGAGCGCTGCGAGGATTGCGGCCACAGCCGGATCGCCTACAACTCGTGCCGCAACCGCCATTGTCCCAAGTGCCAGGGCGCGGCGGCGCAGGATTGGCTCGCCGCCCGCCAGGCCGATTTGCTGCCGGTCGACTACTTCCACGTGATCTTCACATTGCCGGCCGAGATCGCCCCGATCGCCTATCAGAACAAGACGGTGGTCTACGATCTGCGGTTCCGTACGGCGGCCGAGACGCTGCTCATCATCGGCGCTGATCCAAAACATCTCGGCGCCCGCATCGGCTTCACCGCCGTGCTCCACAGCTGGGGCTCGGCGATGACCCATCATCTGCATCTCCACATGATCGTGCCGGGCGGCGGGATGTCATTCGATGGCACGCGCTGGGTGCCCTGCCGACCCGGCTATTTCTTGCCGGGGCGGGTACTCTCCCGCCTGTTCCGGCGGCTCTTCCTGGCCAGCCTCGCCGAGGCCCACGCGGCGGGCACGCTGGCCTTCTTCGGCGAGCTCGAAGGCCTGCGTCGCCGGGAGGCCTTTGCTGCACATCTTGCCCCGCTCAGCAGGAAGAAATGGTTCCTCTACGTCAAGCCACCGCCCGGCACCGGGCCCGAAGCGGTGCTCACCTATCTCGCTCGCTACACTCACCGTGTCGCCATCTCGAACAGCCGCCTGCTCAGCCTCCACGAGCGCGGCGTCACCTTCCGCTACAAGGACTACCGTCGTAACGGCCGGGAGCGGTTTCGCACGATGACGCTGGCACCCGACGAGTTCATCAGGCGCTTCCTGCTCCACCTCCTGCCCAAGGGCTTCACCGCATCCGACACTACGGGCTGATCGCCAGCGCCACCTGCAAGACCAATATCGCACGCGCCAGAGAACTGATCGCCGCGCCCCCGCCGGTGACCGATCCGCCGGTAGAGCATGACGACGCAGACCCGGTCACCGCCGGCATCGTGCAAGACCATCGCCCGCCATGCCCTTGTTGCGGTGGCCGCATGATCATCGTCGAGACCTTCGAGCGTGCTGGCGCACCTCGAGGCCCGCCGTCGCCCAATGCCGGGGTCAGGTCCGCGACGCCATGACACCCGTCAGCGCCTCATCGCGCCAACCGCCTGCCGGGAAGCATCGCTTCCCGCATCGCAGCACTATTGCCCCGGAGCTTCCCAGGACGCGCGCGACGCCGGCGATCATGCCAAAATCGCCCGTCAACAGCCGACGCCGCGACAAACTCTCTACCGCGATCGGCGATCCGTCGCCGATTACCCCGTCCAGCGCAGCCCCGACCCACAGACGCTGCCCCCGGCAAATCTCCCATAGACGCCAGACTGCTCACCCAGCCCCCGCGGGTTCCTTCCTGGGAGGCTTTCGGAAGCCGACCGTCAGTTCGGTTGGAAAGGTCGCGATCGGCCGGCATCCGAAACCCTGCACCGCGTGAGACGGACGCGCGGCGGTCGGGAACGACGCAAATGGGGCATGAAGAGCGGTTCCAGCGGCGAAGGTTGAGCGGCCGTTGTGGGTTTCGAAGCAGTCAGTGGCTGTCGATAACCGGGCGACGTAGCAGTCAGTAGTTTTCGATGACCAGGCGACGTAGGCTTTTGGTTCAGGTTCTCAGTCGCGCCGCACGTCGACGAGCCGCAACCCGACTCACCGCGCGCGGGCGTCATTTGCGGAGTTTCTCAATGCCCCAGCCCCGCATGCCGAAACCAGCACCACCGCTGTCCCGGCGCCTGGAAGCCGCGTTGGCCCGGCTCGACCCGGCAACACCGGTGCCGTCCTGGCCGCGCGCGGTGCGAATCGGCGTCGACTACAGCCTGCGCATCACCGACATGAACCCGGTGACCGACCGCGAAGCCGACGCCCTGGCCTATGCGTGCTTTGTCCTGGGCAACCTGGCCGAGCGCGACCCTCCGGGCGACCCGCCGGCGACGGTCACGGCGCAAGAACGCGCGCAGCGGGCCGGAGTGGATTGCGCCCGAGCCTTCGACGTGCTCGGCCAGTTGCGCGACGGTTCGGCCGACTGGGCCCGCCGGGGCTGGGCCGTGCCGACATTGGCGCCGCATACGATGCGGATCCTGCAGCGAGCAGCGCGCGGTGAGCGTGTCCGTGAAGACGTTCTCGCCCCGGTCCTCGACGCGGCCGAACATGTCGCGGGTGAGCTTGGTATGCGATTACTTGCGACCCACCCTAAAGATGCCTTTGACCTGGCCAGCCTCGACTAGGGTGACCGATCTTAGGTGTGGATTATCCGGGATCTCCGGGGGTGGTGGCGGCAAGGCGATCCGGGTTCGCTGATAGATCGATAGTCCGAGATGCGTGGCTGCGGCGCGAACCTCTGACGCGAGCAACCGCAATTGCCGCGCAAGCGGTGCCGGGGTCGGGGTCTTGCGCGCCGCGATGCGTCGCGCGAGGCGGTCATGCTCGAGGATGGCGAGCGCATAAGCGACAACTGCCGGGTGATCGGCAGCGGTCAACATCCCGATCGGTGCGGCCTCGATAATCCGCACCCAAGTTGCGCGCAGCTCCGGGGTGAACCACACCGGCGGGTCGGGCAGAGGCGATGACGACGACGTGGTGGCGGCGGCCCCGTAACGCCTGGCGTGTTTCTCCCGCTCTTTGGGGTCGAGCAACGCCAGCTCCGCCGGGCTGAGCCGGCGCCGCCCGGTCCTGCCGCTGGTTCGTTTAGGCGCGTCGGACACGCGGCGATTTCTACAGATTTTTTTACGTAGCTTCCCCCGCAAAAAATTGACTGCGGGTCCGGTTTTGGCGAGGGTCACGATTTTTTTGAATTCCCCCCCCATTTGACGAAGGGGGCGTCCGCATTCCCACCGAGCTTGAGGACCGTGATCATTACCGGGCCAACGGATCAGGTCGGCTACGCGACGATCGTCGCCATCTCGGAATTGCCTTCGATGAGCAGGACCTCGTCTGTGTCGGGTTCAACGAGAATGCCGCCGCCGGTGGCGGCGAGCGACGGCCGGAGGCGGGTACTGGTGCGCGGGTCGCCCTCGCCGGTACCCCGTGGAAGGGTTCAGGCGGTCGCGCGCCTACGGGCTTTCGTCGCGGCGCCCGGCAACGGCGCTGGTCTCTCCTCCCGCGCCGAGCCTTAATCCCGCCGTCGTCGATCACTGCCGGGCCCTGATCGCGCCCGGGGGCGCAGGCTTCTTGCGGAACCACCCGGCCAGCATCTGCAGGGCGGTGATCGCGCGGGTCTTTGCCGCTTGGGCGTCAGGCCGAGTGCGGTGCCGATGCGCGCCCATGGCAGATCGTCGATCACCGTCATTTGGAGGACGGCAAACCACTCGCGGCCAAGATTCGACGCTACGGCCTGCAGCCGGCGGGCGGCTATGAGCTCGACATCGTTGGCCGCGCCAGGCCAGCTGTTGTGATCGATCGGGACGTCCCAGCTCTGCGTCTTCAGCCCGCGGAACAACGTCTCGCACCAGCCGCGCAACGTGACGCCGGCGGCGAACGCGTCGCGGTCGATCGCGCCCTCCTCGAGCAGCATCGTCAAGCGCGTGCGCTGCGACCAATAGGGGCGATAAGTGCGGGCGTCGATGCTCGGCGCCACGACCCGATGATGCGTTCGATATTCCGGGGTTGGGGCCTTGCTGTGAGCGGCTATGGCGGCAGGTGCGAGCGATCGTGGACGAGACAATTTGCGCATGACCGCTCGCACCTTGCCTCCCGGCACACCGCGGCCATTTCGACCGCCTGAGGAAAATGCTGAAATGAACCGGGTTTCGGGCGGCCGTATCGGGTGGAATCTGCTGGATCGCCGAGGTCGGGGCGTTTAACTAACTCGGATATCGGCGTCGATTACGAAGGCCGGTCACCAAGTAACTTGATATATTTTATATCGCTTGCGACGGCGGCACAAGCAACAGCGAGGCGGCTGGTTCCGACCGCAGATTTCGACCGCTCGTTATGGCTTGAATGCAAAGGGGGCGAAAACGGAGAGCGCCTTGCGGACTTCCATCGGCGAGCCCATGCTCCACACCTTGTGGATCAAAAGCACATAGTGGCTGACAAGAATGCCGAGCACGCAGAGGCCCACAGCCGCGATGTGCAGTCGCTTGCGCCACGCTTCGGACAACTCGGCCGCGGTGAGAGAAATGGAACGATACCCGACGAATGCGGCCAATGTCATGAACGGCGCCAAGTCGAAGCGATAGCGCATGGCAAGACCACTCGCCATAAATATCATCGCGACAGCCGAGGCGTTACCGATCAGCGCAAGGCGCAGGATCGGTACGCTGTCGACCGGCAGCTGCGGCCTCATCCAGAGGCGGAAAAGGCCGATGCCGGCGAGGAGGATAGTGAGCGGGTTGGTAAAGAGCGGAATGATCGGCGGCGACTCGATGCCGATGAACCGGGCGCTAAGATAGGCGTCGAACGGCGGGACATCCCTAAGCACACGCGGGATGCCGGTCGCATAATAGAGCGCTCCGACCCACATCCGACCGAGGTTAAAGTTCCCGTAATTCTCAAGCGCTGCAAGGCGGCCGGGGCTGTGATGTATCCAGTAATTGAGACGGAAGTCGCCAAAAGTCAGCGGATTGCCCCAGCGTTCGAAATTGACCACGCTGACCGCAATACCAAGGAGCCCGAGCACGACAACCGGCCATGAGAACGACCGGTCACGCAGCAGCGCTGCTATCGCCGTCCCAATGCCTCTCGGGTTCGCCGACAATCGCTGCTCGCCTTCATGCCGGCGCCACGCTGTCCATATGACCAAAAGCACCGTGCCAAGATACAGCGCCGCGCCGATTGTTGGCCGCGTATTGATCGCCAGCCCGGCAAGAACCGCCAGCGACACCAGATCGCGGCTGCGAAGTCCGCCCCCGCCAAGGGCAGCCCGCAGGACGATCAAGTTGAACGCGGCAGCCATGGCCGCCGACCACAAGATCGGCTCCTGATAGATAGAGGCCGTCCCAAGGATATAGAGCTGCGGCCCGCTGAGCACTGTTGCTGCCGCCATCACGGTGAGAAGCCAGGGTATTCGCCTCGCGAGCGGGAGGCTGTTGTGGGCGATCAGCAGCATCCGCAATTGCAGGGCAACAAAGATGACCACTGCCGTTAGGCAGGAAACCCGGGCGAGCTCGACCGTCGCAACATCGGTGAAGGGCATTGCCACAAGTCGTAGGAGCGCGGGAAATATGCCGAAATACGAATATGTCTTTCCGTTCCGGGTGAACGCTTCGTAATCAATAACGCTGCGATCGACGGTGAATTCGCCGTGCAGCAGATGCACCAACATGTTGTCAAAAACTCGGCCAAACATCTCCGGCGCAAAAAGCTTGAAGGTACCGTTGCTGAGCAGAAACAGGTAATAGACGGCGATAACCACGAGCAAGCCGGCAAAAACCGTCCGACGAGACAGCAGTTCACCGCCTCGCTCCCCGTTATCGACCCGAGCAGGGTCGATATCAAATCTCGCCATGCCCTGTCGCCTTAGATGGGGTTGATTGACAAACGGGTATCAACCGACATTCTCCATCCCCGGTGGTAGTGAGCCAGCGTCGCCCCTTCAGGCGTCTTGTGCAACGGCAAAATTGTGCGCTGCGCCCGCGGCAGCGGTCGAAACCGCCAACTAACTGCGCGAAGGCGCTGAAATGCCCGGTGTACCGGGATCAAGGCGCACTTCTGCCATCCTCGGCTCATGCATCTGACCCCGGCGCTCCTCACACTGGCGCGGGCGATGCCACCATAGGCCCCGCTCGGTCCGCGAAAACGCGGCTCGTTGCCGCCATCGCCGTCAGTAGTCGCCACGGTTATTCCGGCCCACGCATACATCATGTCGAGGTACCACGGGTCGCCGGTCAGGATGTATTGCGGGAACCATGCACTCGGCTGATGCGGATCATCCCAGATCCACGGATCGCCCTTAGAAATTGCGGCAATGGGACCAACTCCCCGGGCAAGATGGAAAAGAGCGGGTACCAAATGTCGCTTTCGTACCACTAGAATTACCAAGAGAACGGTGACCACAACGTGGCGCAACAAATAACGCATCATTTCCTGAGGCAATCTTGGCCGCTAACTTCTATCGGTACATGCCGCGAATGATCCTTCGAGCGCGGCGGCATTGTTACCACCATTCTCGCAACGCTGAGACGGTCAGGCGCTCCGCGCCATGCACGGCACGCACGCTTGCCAATCCGCTACTATCGGCGCGATAGTCGTCATGCTGGCGGTCTGGATCTCGGTCACCTCGATCCTCGGCACCGGGCCCGCCGACCAGATTTATCAAAAATGGCAGCTCGCCGAGAAAATGTTGTTGATGTCGATCGTCGCTTATACGCTGACGACGACGCGTCCACGGCTCGAACAGCTGATCGTCGTGTGTACGCTGTCAATCGCGTTTTTTGGCTTCAAGGGCGGCTTGTTCTCACTGTTATTTTCCGGCGGCACAGCCCGCATCTACGGTCCCGACGGGACGATGATCGGCGACAACAACGATTTGGGGGTCGCGCTGACGATGGTCTTGCCGTTGCTGTTCTACATGCGGGACAGGTATCGACAGCCCTTCCTCAAATTGCCGTTCCTGGCGCTGATCGGCCTCACCTTTTTGGGCGATGTCTTTACCTACTCGCGCGGCGCGTTGCTCGCGCTCTTCGCCATGGGGGCTATGCTATGGTGGCGCTCACGGCGGAAAGTCTCGATGGCGCTGCTGATCGCGGTTGCCGCCTTCGGAGTTTGGAGTTTCGCCCCCGAGGAATGGTTCGCGCGGATGGGGACAATCGAAACCTATCAAACGGACGCGTCTGCGGAGTCCCGGCTCTATATGTGGCATCTAGCCTGGGCGATGGCGTTAAAGCGGCCGATCACCGGCGGCGGTTTCCACTGGTCCTACAATCCGGCTTCTGTGAACCAACAGCTTTCGGACAGCGGCCTGTGGTTGACGAAGGCGCGCGCAGCGCACAGCAACTGGTTCGAGATGCTTGGCGATCATGGTTTTGTCGGGCTTGCGATCTTTATCGCCATCTTGATCAGCACCGCGCTCGATGCAAGTTGGCTCGTCCGACATTCGCGCGGAAATCCAGATCTCGAATGGGCGAACACTCTCGGGCGAATGCTCCAGGCGTCATTGATCGGATATTGTGCCGGCGGGTCGTTCGCGACCCAGGCGATGTTCGACGGCTTCTACGCCGTAGTGATTATCGCCGCAGCGGCGCGCCGTATCGTCGCGGCCGAAATTGCGAGCCGCGACGCGGCCGCCTTCGGCAAAGCCGCCGCCGTAATTCCCCGACTAGGCGGCGGGCTAAGACCACAGCCGACCGTGTAAGCAAGGCCGGTATTATGACCCCGCGGCGGGCCGGCGTTGGCCTGCTGGCCAGAGCGTCGTAGAGATCGCTGGCACTTTACCGAATGGCGTGACGTGCTTCCAAGCACGTCCCGCCGCGCAACCCCTCTCGAAGCAGCTGACGCAGGATCGCCGCCACAATTGCAGCAGCAAGCGTCGGCACCGTTATCGGTCAGTCCCAGCGTGTCGTCCAACTCGCGATATGCAAGCAAGCCGGCACCGGCATCGGAGGTGATCGCGGAGCCGCGAAATTGAAGCATCAAGCGGGGGTCAAAATCGAGCCTCAGCGCACCCCGATTCGCTTCACCCGGCGGGTCCCCCATTGCTGCCCCGTTCGATCCCCCGCAAACCACTGAATTTTAGCCCAGAACCGACCCAAGTTCGTTCAAAATAGCAGCTTCATCCGGGGAATGCGGGTTGAAACGGGCTTGCACTCATCAGCGCCGGCTCCCGCTCGGTGAGACGGATCGGTACCGGCGCGACGGACAGAAAAACGAGGGGCTTCGAGCCGCATACGAAGACTTGTCCGGTGCCCGTTTCGGATGGATTGCCGACCTTCGCCAAATTCGTGGCGAACGGCTGGGGTGCGCGCCGGTTCCCGCCGTTCGGCCGACATCGATTGAATGAGTCAAATCGACCCCATTTAAGACCTTCTTGATCGAGCGCTCCCCCGTATAGCGGACGATGGAGCCAGAGCGACAAGGGATGCTTACTTGAACCCTGCCAGCATCAGGTCGAACCCGACCCCGCTGAGATGGCCGAGCGCAACCGCCACGTCTTCAACATCGGACGCAAGATGGCGAGGGCCGCATCTTTCATCTCTTCCGGGCGGCGCTCGACTGCGTGGAGCGCTGCTGCACGCGCCGTCAACTTGCGGCCCGTATCGAAACCAATGATGAAGGCCGTATGATCGCGAAGCAGTGCCCGAAATTCGGCCAGAGTTTCAGGTTCGAGCGGGGGCGTGATCGTACTGGCTAAGCTCTCCGTGTCGAAGGCGCGAACGAACTCGGAGAGCCCGCTCCCCGCTGACCACAGACTGGCAACGTCGAGCTCCCGCGAGTCGGGACTGACAAACACGACGTAGTCGCCGAACTCGGCGGCCAATGCTGGATGTGTGTTGCCGATCCGGTCCATAGCCCCCGCAGCCGTTCGACGCGGCGCACAAGGCGAATATGCAGAGCCTCTTGGTCCGGGTCATTGCGCTCTGCCTCCCCAGGCAGTCGCGGCTCCAGTTCAAACCCCCCGGGCGTCACGACAAATATCGAGCCTGGCCCCGGTTCGGGCACGCCGGCCGATGGTAGCCCCCAGCGCGTGGAGATAAGCTCCTTCAGCCTATCGATTTCGGCATGCAGGTTCCTAACCGCAAAAACTCGGCCCGCAGCGAGCGCGGCGGCCTGCTCGGGTAAAGGTGCTGCTTGATATTGCGGCTGTGGCGGTGCAAAGGCCGATGGACCGACCAAGGAGCGGCGATATTCGGGGGAATTATGACCAAAGACGCTATCAAGTGTGCGTCTGAGCTCTGCAGCGAGCCGTTCCCCCTCGGATGAAAATGAGCGGGTCGTCTTCGGATCGACAGCCATCACATCCTGGACACACGCATCAAGCTTTACAATCGCCACCTGCGGTTGCTCGAAAGTCATCATTGCCGCTGTGGGCATCGATCACACCTTGTTTTGACCAGGCGATTTTACCACGGATGCTCGCGAACCAGCAGGCCTGCGCTCTTCACCGGAGGTTGGCGCAGTTTGCCGACCCAATCCCGAGGAAGCGGGTCGGAGCGGGCATAGAGCCGCGTGATCGCCGCGGCGCTGGCATCGTTGAGGATGGCCTTGATCGTCTCCAATGCGGCCGTCTAACTTCTCCACCGTCTCCCTCCCGGCGCGGCGTCATACCAGCCTTAATCGGCGGCAACGGTTCGGGCTGCGGCGTTGGCGGATCCAGTTTCGCCAGGATTGCTTTCAGCGGGTCGAACCGGGGCGCATACGGGAAAGGGTCATGGTCGAGCGCGTGCCGGAGGTGTGCAGCGAGGGCACGAGCCTCGTCATCGGTCAGGTCGAGAACCATGATCGGCAAGATATAGCGGGCGCCCTCGCCGATGCGAACACACCCGCACATGCATGAGTAGTTTCTGAAGGCTGGCCGGAATATCAACGGACTGTCCCCGAGATGTCTCCCCCAATTATGGCTCGGGGGTACTGGCCGGGTGGAACCGCCCCCGGCTCCGCTCGGCCCCTTTTATGAGTGATCGACGATGAAAAAGAGGCTCTTCTGGACCTGCGGGATTATTTTCGCCGTCGGGGTCGTCTGCTGGCCGCTATTCCGGTAAGCGCCCGGTCGCCGAGAAGAGTAAGACAAGCGAGAGCTGGCGCTTCGCCAAACTGAGTTGCCTCCGGTGGCGCAAACTTCTCGTCATCGGTGAGGTCGAGCGTCATAATGGCGTCAAAATAGGCTTCCATCGGCCGGTCATGGTTCCTGAAATCGCCATTTGGCGCGCCGCCAACTTGCTGATCCGCCGGCATGGGGCCGATGCAGAGCTTGAAGCAGCAAAACGCGCCGACCTGATGCTTGACCGTGGCGATGATGACGGCCGGCTCTTGTGGATTCGGATCAGTCGGGCGATTGAGGACCTACAGGCGGTGCGACGTGGTCGGTTAAATTAGGCTTGCGACGGAACGAAGTTGCCCAGGTACAAAAATCCGGTGATCCTGATCGGTGGCACGCTCTTGGCGTCGGCGTTGGCTTGCGGCTTTGTCGCATGGCGATTTGGTCGAGCCCCGCGCCAGCCCTTTGACGGGGTCGACGAGGTCAATATCGATGCGGTCGAGGAACTTCCGCCCGAGCCCCCCGAAGCGTGCCGACCTGATGCTCGATCGCGGCGATGATGACGGCCGGCTCATGTGGTCACGGATTAGGCGGGCGATCGAGGCGCTACAGGCGGTGCGACGTGGTCGGTTAAATTAGGCTTGCGACGGAACGAAGGGGGTAGTTGCCGCCCCTGGCGCGTGGCGCATAAGCAGTCTTACGGAAACTCCGGCGGTCGTTTTCTCTTGACCGCACGA
>CAVVPS010000009.1:0-183633 GCA_963750195.1 uncultured Alphaproteobacteria bacterium | reverse complement strand
AACCTTGGCAAGGTTGTGCTCTACCCCTGAGCTACGCCCGCGCCGCGACCGATCTGACCGCGTTCGTCCGGCGCCCATGATAATCGGGCGCGGCGAGTTTGCAAGGCTTGCGTCCCCAGCTGTTGCGTTGGGGGGCTTGCCTGCGCAGGCGCCTATCGGCATCGTGACGACCATGCCTGCTGTGCCGCTCACCCCTGAACAACTGTTCAGGCGCCTCGATGTGCTCAATATCACGCATCAGACCGTCTCCCATCCGCCGGTCTTTACCGTCGCCGAGGCGGCGGCAGTCCGCGGGCAATCGCCGGGCGGCCATTGCAAGAGCCTATTTTTCAGGGACAAAAAGCGCGGGTTTTGGCTGGTTATCATGCTCGAAGAGCGCCGCATCGATCTCAACAAGCTGGCCATCCGCCTTGCGGCGCCGCGGTTTTCGTTTGGCGCAGCCGCCGACCTCGAGGTGCTGTTGGGGGTGCGGCCAGGCAGCGTGACGCCCTTTGCGCTGGTCAACGATGGCGCGCATCGGGTCACTCCGGTACTCGACCGCGCGATGCTTGACCACGACCCGCTCAGCTACCACCCGCTGGCGAACGACCGCACCACCGCGATCGCGCCGGCCGATCTGTTGCGCTTTATCGCCGCCTGTGGGCACCAGCCGCGCGTCGTCGATCTGGCGGGTCTCGAACGGTAGCAGTGCCCGATTGCTGACCAACGAGACGCGGGGTGATCTTTTTGGCAACGGGGCAAGGTTGCGCAGGGTGCAGATTTGGGCAATGGGCCTCGCTTGCGCCGGCAGCAATGGGTGTAGTATCGGCTCCTCATCATGGCGCTGCGGATCGGGACCTTTGACAATGCGACGGGGGGAAATACCCTCTACAAAGCGCTGACGCATCCGCGGGCAGCTCAGCCCGGCCAAGCATTACTTGCGGCGCTCGCCGACAATGCTCCGGTGGCGATTTACGATCCGGGCGGCGCGATTTCAGCCTTCACCGAACTGTTCAGTCTCTTCGAAATCGAAATCGCCGGCGTCTATGTCCCGCAGGTCGAGCGTTTCGGTAGCAAAATTCTAGGCCGCGCAGCAGAGCCAGTGCCCAAGCTGTCCGATTTGGGCGGGCACTCGGTGTTCGTCGTCGCTTTCGATGCCGAGCGGTTGATCGCGCAGCTAGAACCCTATTTGCCGCGAGGCGCGCGCGTCTTCAGCCTCGACATGATGCGCATCCCGCCCGACCGCCTGACCAACCGTCGCGCCTATCTCGACCCGCTGAACTTTGCGACCAATTTTGCCTTTTTCCGCGACACGGACGCGCTTCATACGCGCCTCGTCACGGCAAATTATTGGTCGAGCTACGGCGCCGACGCGGTCACCTGCTGGATGACGTTGTTTGGCGCCGACGGTGCAACCCTTGCCGAGTGGTGCGCGAAGCGCGGGCCAGGAGCCGGCGCAATCATTCTCGACAGCCGCGAGATTCGCGCGCGCTTCCGGTTGCCCGAATTCTGCGGCCAGCTGTTTCTCCATGCGGTCGGAGCGGCCGGGCACGATGTCGTCAAGTACGCTCTCGACATCTTCGGCGATGGCGGCGCCGACCCGGCAGACGGCGGCGATCGGTCACTTTCCGCGACGCACGACGCCAATGCGTGGCCGGCGGATCGCTATGCGGGCCTCCCGGCGCCGGCACCCGGCGAACAAGTCGTGCTCTGGGTTCAGAACAGCCATCCGATACCGATCCCGCCAGGCGCGATCGGCTTGAACCGGATGGGCGACAATCGGGTAGTGCCGTTTGCTGAGCCGATTGCGCCCTTTGCGAGCCGGGCCGTCGACGTCGCGGCGTTGTTGCCCGATCTTGCCTGGCCGGCGCAGATAGAGCTGCGCGCCGGCAAGCATATGGTGCGCCCGCGCTACGAGGTGATCGACCAGGGGCGCCGCAGGATCGCCCACGTCAACGTCGAGCGCACCGACTTGATGCCCGACCCCGACTTGCCGACCCTCGCCGGCGTGCTCGGCAAGGGTTATCTCCTGCCGGCCCCGGTCCTACCGCGCGCATCTTGGGCTACCCTCGTGCTGCCGACGCCAATGACGATCAGCCAAGCGGAGCTGCCGATCATGGCTATCGTCTGTGACCGGGTGGGGAACGAGGTTTTTCGTCGGCGACTTGGGCGCTTACCGCGTGGGCACGCGACCGCGCTTGATCTCGACGAGGAGGCGGGGATCGACGCCTTGGGCGACGGCTATGGCCATGTCGAGCTTGCTTACGACTTTTCTGAGGGGGGGGAAGCCGACGGTTGGCTGCACGCGATCTTTCGCTACCGCCACCGCGCGAGTGGCCACGCCGCCGAAACCAGCTTTGGCGCTCATGTTTTCAACACGCTTTTGACCTATCGCGACGAGCCCCAATCCTACAGCGGCCGACCACCGGGTTTATCCACCCGGCTGTTTTTGCGGCTCGGCGAGAGCGGCTACGACACGATGTGTCACCTGATCTATCCAGCCTCTCGGCCGTGGCGACCCCAGAGCGCCACCGAGATCATTCTTTATGACCAAGACGGCGGAGAAATCGCCAGCGCCAGCATGGCGATCCCATGCTCGGGCTCGCAGCTATGGCGGTACCACACACTGTTCGACACCGCTGCGCGCGCCCGCGCGGGTGCCGGCGCTTATGCCATCATCCGCGATACGACCTGTCGGCTTTTCGGCTATCACGGGCTTCTCCGCGCCGACGGCGCTTTCAGCCTCGATCACATGTTCGGATTTTAGCGTGCCTTCGATACCTTAAAGTTGCTGGCGTGTGAAATAATATAGTAAGCGTCATCGACTGGATTCTCGCGATATGTCCGAACGCTACCACAGCAAGGTCTTGATAATCGGCGCTGGGCCGGCCGGCTACACCGCGGCCATCTACGCCGCGCGCGCCAATCTCGATCCACTTCTCGTCACCGGGTTGCAGCCGGGCGGTCAGCTGACGATCACCACTGATGTCGAGAATTTTCCCGGATTTGCCGAAGTCATTCAGGGCCCGTGGCTGATGGAGCAGATGCAGCGGCAAGCCGAGCACGTCGGGACCAGGGTCGTTCTCGACATGATCGAATTGGTCGATCTCGGGCGCCGGCCATTTGTCGCGACCGGCGATTTGGGAGATATATACGTCGGCGACACCTTGGTCCTCGCCACCGGCGCGCAGGCGCGCTGGCTCGGCTTGCCGAGCGAAGAGATGTTTCGCGGCTTCGGGGTCTCGGCCTGCGCCACCTGCGACGGGTTTTTCTTTCGCGGCAAGGAAGTCGTCGTCGTCGGCGGCGGCAACACCGCGGTCGAAGAAGCGCTGTATCTGACAAACCACGCGCGACGCGTTACCTTGGTCCATCGCCGCGATGCGCTAAGGGCGGAAAAGATATTGCAGGACCGGCTGTTCCGCCATCCGAAGATCGACGTCATTTGGGACACTGTGGTCGAGGAAATACTCGGCGAGCCTGAACCGCCCCAGGTGACCGGAGTGCGGTTGCGCAACCTGCGCACCGGCGCTCTGTTGGATCACACTTGCGAGGGTGTGTTTATCGCGATTGGCCACACTCCGGTCACCGGTCTGGTCGCGGGCCAGCTGCCGCTCGACCCGGAGGGGTACGTAATCGCCCGCGCCGATTCGACCGAAACCGGGGTTCCTGGGGTCTTTGCCGCGGGTGATGTAAAGGACAAAATATTTCGTCAGGCGGTCACCGCCGCCGGTATGGGCTGCATGGCGGCGCTCGAAGCGGAGAAATTTCTCGCGGCGCAGGAGGAAACCGCGACCATGCGGGCGGCCGAATAACAAGCTAGCCCGCCGGCGCTGTGAGGCCGTTGTCGGGGGAAGTGGGATGGATTGGGACAAATTGCGGGTCTTTCACGCGGTTGCCGAGGCGGGCAGCTTTACCCATGCAGGCGAATCGCTGAACCTGAGCCAATCGGCGGTCAGCCGTCAGATCAGCGCGCTTGAGGAGAGCCTCAGCGTGCCGTTGTTCCATCGCCATGCCCGCGGGCTGATCCTGACCGAGCAGGGCGAGCTGTTGTTCCACACCGCGCGCGAGGTATTTGCCAAGCTGTCGATGGCCGAAGGGCTGATATCCGAATTCGAAAGACCGGCCCAAGGGGCCGCTCAAGATCACCGACGACGGTCGCTTTTGGCTCGACCTGGCTGACCCCGCGGATTCGCGAGTTCCTCGATCTCTATCCTGATATCCAGGTCACGATGGTGATCGACGATACCGAGCTCGATCTGTCGATGCGCGAGGCCGATGTGGCGATTCGCATGTCGCCGCCACGCCAGCCGGATCTGATCCAGCGACATCTCGTCAGCGTACCGACCCATGTCTATGCCGCGCCCGATTACATCAAAAAGCACGGTCTGCCGCGGCAGGCCGAGGATCTCGACAAGCACCGGCTGATCGTCTACGGCGAGGACGCTCGACCGCCGGTGCAAAACGTCAACTGGCTGCTTGACGCCGGCGTCAAGGCGGGTCAGGAGCGAAAACCGATCCTTGCCGTCAACAATTTTTACGCGATGCTGCGCGCGGTAATCAGCGGGCTCGGGATCGCCGCGTTGTCGGACTTCATCGCGACCGAGCACAGTGATCTGGTCCGGGTGCTGCCGGAGCTGACCGGGCCGGCAATTGAAGCCTATTTCGTCTACCCCGAAGAATTGCGGGCCTCGAAGCGTATCAGCGTGTTCCGCGATTTTCTGCTGCGCAAGGTGGCCGAGACTCGGCTCAGCTGAGCCGAGCAGATCTGCGGCTCGGGCAAATCGATTCGCCGGCAATCAGAGGATTGCGCTTTTTGCAGACGAGCTAGAACAAATTCCCGGTGGTGAAACTGTGCTCGATCGTCCATCTTCTGAACACGCGATGTGACGTCGCATAGAGTTTTCGGTGGTTTTTCCGCCGATTAGGGTTCCCGGGATTTAGTCCCGGGAAGAGGGTCTTTGGACCCTTACGTCTCCCAGACGTGAAGCCTCCCTGTTCAAACTTGGCCCCGGCACTGCCGGGGCCATTTTTCTTTTGTCGGTGCGAACTCGATTGGAACCCGTCAACCACACTTGCTGACCGGGCCATGCTTGGCGCAGCCGTAACGAAAAGAGGGGCGGCTCGCGCCACCCCTCATGCTTGTCGTCTCGAATCGGCTTTGGCTCAGGTCGAGGCGCTGATCCCAGCGCTCCTGACCGAAAACCGCGCTAGTTGATCAGGCCGTAGAACTTGCCGGCATTCTCGCAGGTCATCTTGAAGGTGACGTCGGCCGGCAGGTGGCTGAACTGCTCATCGATGTATTTCTTCGATTCCGGCCAAACACCGTCGGGATGCGGATAATCCGAACCCCACATCAGGGTCTCAACCCCCATCTCATCGATCAATTTCGTACCGACGCGGTCATACTGGAACGTCGCCCTGCACTGGCGGCGCCAATATTCGCTCGGCTTGAGCTTGAGCTTGAGGTCCTGGTACTGGTCCTCGAACTCGAAATCCATGCGGTCGAGCACGTAGGGGATCCAGCCGATGCCGCTCTCGCCCAGAACCATCCGAATGTTGGGGAAGCGCTCGAACACCGCCGCCCCCATCAGGTCGGTCAGGATCGTCGCCAGGGTCATCTGGAAGCGGCACAGCCCGCTGTAGGTCATCCGCCGCGCAATTGTCGGCTCCAGCGACTTGCGCAATTCCGGGTCGGTCGCCGGGAAGGTATGAAAGTGCAGCGGTAGCTGCGTTTCGTTGACCGCTTGCCACAGCGGATCCCACATCGGGTGCCACATCGGCGTCATGTGCCACGAGCAGGACAGCTCGACCCCCTTCATGCCGAGCTTGGCGACGCGATGAACCTCGGCCGCCGCCGCATCGATGTCGCTATAGGGCAGGCAGGCGAGGCCGATCTCGCGTTCGGGATAGTATCTGCAGAAGTCATTCATGAAGTCGTTGTAGACGCGCAGCATCTCGTTTGCCGCCGCGGGGTTCTTCATCTTCGCGCACGCCGCGAGAATGCCGTAGATGACTTCGGCATCGACGCCGTCGCGATCGAGCTCTTTGACCCGAAGGTGCGGGTCGCCGGGCCGGCGTTGGCCCTTCTTCGTGTAGTCATCGTAGAGCCCGGCCTCGTGCATCTTGTCGACGCGCAGTTGCTTGCCGGGGACGTATTCCGATCCAACGGCGCCGACCCCGCCCGCCTTGCCGTAATCGGCCCCGTTGTTGTCGATCCAGCGCTTGGTGCCGTCCGGCTGCTCCTTGACGTAAGGCATCTCCTCCTTCAAGGCTCGGGCCGCTTGCGAGGTGAACAAGTCAGGCGGCAGCCAGATCATGTCGAGATGACAATCGGCCGAAATTCGCCGGTACTGCTGCATGATGTAACCTCCGCTCAAGTTGAACCGGGCCCGGTATCGAGGAAAAGGTTGCCCCCACGCAACTTTATCGACGGTTCACGGCGCATCCTATGCCGATAAGCGCAGGGCTCCGATGCAGGTTGATCAACCCTTCTGATTGCCGCATCCCGGAAATCGTGCGGCCTATCGCACAAGAAGTTGTGCCCCCATCCAGAATTGAGCTAGGAAGGCAGTAACACGCTGCCGTAACGCGAACATTAAGGGGGGAAGGGACCGCCGATGGCACAATCTATCGTAGCCTGGGTCGATGCGACGCTCGACAACGCGCGCATGGGTCCGATTCACCGTCGCGTCTTGGCGCTGATCACCGCCGGGTATTTTTTCGATGTCATTGACTTCATCATCCTCGGCTCGCTGGTGCCGGACATGGTGGCTACGCATTTTGCGACACCGGCCGGCATCGGTACGGTCGGCAGCGCCACCTTGCTCGGATTGTTTCTCGGTTCGGTCGGACAAGGCGAGTTCACCGACCGCTTCGGCCGCAAGGCCGTCTTCCAGTTCGCTATTTTTCTCTACGGCGTGGCTACGATCGCGGCGGCCCTGGCGCCGACCGTCGGCTGGCTGGCGGTTGGGCGTTTCATCACCGGGATCGGGCTCGGCGCGGCGCAGCCGCTGTGTTTCTCCTATGCCGCCGAGTATTCCCCCAAGCAGATCCGAGGCCGGGTGACCGCGTTTATGCAGTTCGTCGGGGGCGCCTGCGTCTGGCCACTCGGAACCCTGCTGGCGCTTAGTCTCAGGGGCACGATCGGCTGGCGTGGGGTGTGGATCGTAATCGGCGTTTGCGGCTTGGTGCTGTTCCTGCTCAGCTTCGCCTTGCCCGAATCGCCGCGCTGGCTGGTCACTCACGGCCAGGGTAAGCGCGCACTGGATATGCTCGAGCGGATGGGGCTGGGTCGGCCGCCCGCAGGCGAAGAGCTGGTCGCCGATAGGCTCGCGGACATCCGCAGCGATCCGATCGGTGTCGTCTTCCGCCGCTACCGCGGCCGGATCATCGCGGCGATGATCTGCTTTTTCGCGTTCTTCGGCGCGGCCTTGGGGATCGGCGGCTGGCTGCCCAACATCCTCGCCCAGCGCGGCTTTACGATCACCAAATCGCTGACCTTCCAATTCGGCATCACCTTGGCCTTCCCTATTGCCAGCCTCTTTATGATGTATTCGCTCGAAAAATTTGGCCGGATCAGGACTTCGGTCACTGCGTTTATCCTCGCTACCATCCTGGCGATTCTGTTTTATTTCTCGCAGTCGGACAAGATGGTGCTGATCGTTGGCTTCTGTATGACCTTCTTTATCCAGCTCGCCGGCAATTCGATGCAGATCTTCACCTCCGAGGTGTTCCCGTCGAACGCCCGCGCTTCGGGCTTTGGGCTGGCGCAGGCGGGTGGTCGCATCGGTTCGGCGGTCTCGTTCCCGTTGATCGGGATCGTCAGCGTCTATGGCCTCGGCTATGTGATGGGCGGCATCGCGATAATGATGGCGATCGCCGCTTACGCGGTGACGAAGATCGGGGAGGAAACGCAGGGCCTTGCCCTCGACACGATCGCGCCGATTACCGAGTAAGTGCTGAGGCCACCAACTATCCCTTGAACAGCTTTGGCAGACCCTGCCAACAGGCATCATAGTCGCGTTGCAGGGCCGGAGTTTCGAGCGCGAAGCGAGTTGGGCGGATCCCGAAGCGCGCCTCGAACATAAAGGCAAGCGTGTCCTCGATTTTCTGCGGCTTCAATTCGGCTGCGCTCGCCTTCTCAAAGGTCGCGGCATCGGGGCCGTGTGCGGCCATGCAATTGTGCAAGGACATGCCGCCCGGCGCAAAGCCTTCGGCCTTGGCGTCGTAGGCGCCGCAGACCAGGCCCATGAACTCGTTCATCACGTTCCGGTGGAACCAAGGCGGGCGAAAGGTGTGCTCGGCCACCAGCCAACGCGGGGGAAAGATTACGAAGTCGCAATTTGCAGTGCCAGGGACTTCGGAGGGCGCGGTCAGCACCGTGAAGATCGACGGATCGGGATGGTCGAAGCTGACCGTGCCTAGCACGTTGAAACGCGCCAGATCGTATTTGTAGGGTGCGTAATTACCATGCCAGGCGACGACGTCGAACGGCGAGTGGCCGAGTTCCGTGGCCCAAAGATTGCCGGCGAATTTGACGACGATCTCGCACTTTTCATCTCGATCCTCGAAGGCCGCAGCCGGGGTCATGAAGTCACGCGGATTCGCGAGCCCGTTGGCGCCGATCGGCCCCAATTCCGGTAGACGGAACAGCTGCCCGTAATTTTCGCAGATGTAGCCGCGGGCACGGCTGTCGGGCAATTCGACGCGGAATTTGACGCCACGTGGAATGACCGCAATTTCGCCGGGGTCAGCCCCGATCACGCCGAATTCGGTGCTCAGCAACAGCCGGCCGTGCTGTGGCACGATCAGTAGCTCGCCATCGGCGTCAGAGAAGGCCCGCCGCTCCATCGGCTTCGTCGCGCGGTAGATATGTACGGCGATGCCCTGGTGCAGGCCCGCCTCGCCGTTACCGCCGATCGTGACCAGTCCATCGACGAAATCCGTAGGGGCGTCGGGGAACGGTAGCGGGTCCCAGCGTAACCGGTTCGGCGGCGGCTCTACCTCGTCGAACGGCGCGCCGCGCAACAGGCCGTTGTCGATCCGGTGAAAAGGCAGGTGTTCTGCCGAAGGCCGGATGCGATAAAGCCAGGATCGCCGGTTGTCGGCGCGCGGCGCGGTGAACGGCGTCCCGGAGATCTGCTCAGTGTAAAGGCCCAGTGGGTGACGCTGCGGCGCGTTCTGGCCTTCAGGCAACGCGCCGGCCAATGCCTCGCTCGCCTGCTGGTTGCCGAAGCCGGAAAGGTAGCGGGTCATGGTCGTCAGCTCGGGGACACGGGAATGATCACCCGTTCCTCGACGACAAAGCTCTTGATCCGGCCGATGAACAACGCGCCGTCATCGTGCAGCCGCTTGGCCTCGGCGGTGGCGTTGGCGCGCTCCATCGTCGCCCGATCATCGTACCAGAGTTCGGCGATGCCATCGATTTCGACCTCGGTCGTCGGGATCTCCGGGCGGGTCCGCTCTTCGAGGATATGCGACTGCACATAGCGCCGCACCCCCGGTACGGCGTGGGCCAGGGGGCCGTGCACCTCGAACCAGTGCTTGACGAAGTCCTCGTGACTGAGGCCGGCCTTGCGCGTCAGCAGCCCGATGCTCTTTATCACTTTCCGCTCCCTCTCGGCCGTCGACCGACAAACCGCACCGCTCGTATCGCGGGCGTCGATCATGATACGTTCGGAGGTGAGGGCAAAAAAGCAAGGACCAACCCGATGGATCTGAAGCTGGTCAGAGAGGAGGCGATCGAAGGGACCAACCGCGCTTTCTGGGATAAACACGGGTTCGTGCCCGACCCGGACAGCGAGGAGTTCGAAGAGGAGTACCGCCGCCAGTTCGAGCTGGCAAAAAAGCGCCTTGCCTTGACCCACCCCGCTGCACCGGATGCGGGCGCGCATGCCGCGCCGCCGCCTGACCCGACCAATTGGGCCGAGCTGACCGGCGAGCCGACGCAGATCAGGTGGGCCGCGGCGTTGCGCGCCGAACGGGTGCGGGAGATTCGAGATGCGGGCATTCGCGATTGGCTCGGCACGACGTGGACCAAAGCGAAGAGCTGGGTCGACACCCGCGATCTGCCGACCCCGGTGTTCCTGCAACGCATCGCGCCGCATTATGCCGAATACCGCAAAAAGTCCGAGGAGCGGGCACGGGTGCTCGCCAGCGAGCGGCAGGCTAAGCAAGCAGCCGCCGACCAGATCCGCAAGGCGGTCGTCGATGCTGGGATCACCGTCGCCGGGCTTATCGAGTTGATCGACGTCTGCGATCGACTGCCGCCAATGCCGATTAAGGCGAAGCTCGCGGAACTCGACGGCGACGGCCGCAATTTGCGAGTTTTCGAGACCGCCGAGCCGGCTATGCTGATGGTTCTCGAAAGGGATTTGGCGGGGCGCAGCGAGTACGCCATCGAGCGCGACGAAGGGCTGGTTGGCGACCTTGTACTTTTCATGCGGGCAATGGAATTGTCATAGTGGGGAGATACCGATGGCAACAGCGGCGAGCGCGCCCTCCATCGACGCACGGGAAGCGATGGAGCGGCTCAACGCCGAGGCCGCGCCGCACAATATCTGGCTGCGCACTCAGGCGAATGCGCCGGCGCAACGCCCTTGGTTTCGCGAGACGGGGTTGGCGGCCAGCGGGCGGATCGCTGCCGGCCGGGTCGGCGCAGCCCAGCTCAAACCCGTCGCCCATCACTGGCGCTGGCGCGAAATTGCGCCCTACCTCGACCGCATCGCCGAAATCGCCCGCAATGCCGACGTGTCGCCGATCGAATTCGCTGAACGTCAGCAGTTTTTACTGACCAATCCGGGGCTCGGCGGTCGGCTGCAAGTCACCTCGACCATGCGTTGCGCGGTGTCGATCTATAACCCGGGCGATGTCGCCCCGGTTCATATCCACACCCCAAACGCCAGCCGCACGATCCTGTCCGACAGCGGCGGCTACACGACGATCGAGGGCGAGCGTTGCCAAGCGGCCCGCGGCGATCTGATCCTCACCCCCAACGGTACATGGCACGACCACGGCAATGACAGCGCCGAGCCGGTAGTATGGATCGATGTCCTCGACTTCCCGCTGATGGAATTTCTCGATTGCGTCTGGCTCGACGAGGAATTTCCGGGCGAGACCGCCGGCAATGCCCGCGCTCAGGCGGTAACCGATGACCCCGGTTATTCGCAACGCCTCTACGGGAGGGGCGGGCTGGTCCCAGGCTTTGCCTCGCATCGTCGGGGTTTCGGGCATGACACGTCGCCAATGTTCCACTACCGCGGCGCCGATGTGCGGGCGTCGCTCGACGGGCTGCGCGACGAAGACGGCGACCCCTACGAGGGGATCACCGTGCGGTTCGTGAATCCGGCGACCGGTGCATCGGTCTTTCCGACCTTGGATTATCGAGCGGTCTTGCTGCGACCGGGCGAAGAGACCCGGTTCAAGCGCGAAACCGCCGGTACCCTCTATCAGGTCATCGAAGGCAGCGGCGCCACCGAGATCGCTGGCGGCCGGCTCGACTGGCAAAAGAACGACATCTTCGTCGTTCCGGGCTTCACTTGGCGGCGGCACGTCAATCGCAGCAAAACCGACGCGATCATCTATGCCGTGTCCGACATGCCATTGCTTGAAAAGATCGGCCAATACCGCGCGCAGGGCCGGCTTCCCGACGACACCGTCATCGAACTCGCCGAGTGAACGGCCTATGTCCTGGGGCGCCGACCGGATCCCCGGATCCGTGCGCACCGCGTGATAGGTTCCAATTTCGTCCACGTCTTCGAACAACGTCATGGGGATGCCGTCATGGGTAAGCTCGATGGGAAAGTCGCTCTGATAACCGGCTCCGGCCGCAATATCGGCCGCGCTACGGCGCTGAAGCTGGCCGGGGAAGGCGCGCACATTGTCGTCAACGCCCGCAGCAACAAGCAGGAGGCCGAGTCGGTCGCCCGCGAGGTGCGCGATCTCGGCGTCAAATCCACTGCGATCATCGCCGATGTCGGCAAAAAGGATCAGGTCGACGCGATGGCGGCGCAGGCGCTGTCGGAATACGGCCGCGTCGATATCCTGATCAACAACGCCGCGATCCGCCCGCACAAGGCCTTTACGGAGGTGACGCAGGAAGACTGGGAACACGTTCGCGGCGTCGTGCTCGACGGCGGCTTCTACCTGACGCAAGCGCTGATCGAGCCAATGGTCAAGAACAAGTGGGGCCAGATCCTGTTCTTTGTCGGCGACGGCGCCTATTCCGGCCGAGGCGCTGGGCGGGCGCATATCTCCGCCGCCAAGATGGGATTGATCGGGCTAGCGCGCGGTCTCGCCTCTGAATTCGCGCCGCACAACATCCGCGTCAACGTGGTGTCGCCCGGCAGCATCGACACCAGGCGCGACAATCCGGAATGGTATCACGGCCGGGTGCCCGACGCCGGCGGCATCCCGCTCGGCCGCCAGGGCAAGTCCGACGAGATCGCCGCCACCTGCCTGTTTTTGGTCAGCGACGACGGCGGCTTCATCACCGGCCAGACCATCCACGTCAACGGCGGTGCCGGCTACTACTGAGGCGCGATCTGGGCACGACTAGAGGGTAACTTAGTCCTTATCGAACCGAAGCAGCTCCGGCGCGTGGCGGATAACCGTGTGGCGGCCGCGTTTGAAAACGGCGAGCGGCTGGCGGATTTCGGCGATCGCCTGTTCAGGGGTGTCGGCGTCGATAATGACGATGTCGGCGGGATTGCCGACGGTGAGCCCGTAATCCTTCAGGTTTAGCAATCGGGCCGAGCGCTCGGTCAGCATCGCGAAGCACTCGCGCAATTGCTCGGCGCGGCCGATCTGCAGCACATTGGCGTGCAGGTTCGCCATGCGGATGAGCGAGCAATCGCCAAAGGGCGTGACCGGGTTCAGCACATTGTTGGTCGATAGCGAGCAATTGACTCCGTGCTCGACCAAAAAATTGGCATCGGCGACACCGCGGCGGATGTTGTGGTCCTGGTCGCGGCCCATCACGAACAGATCGGTCAGCGGCAACACCGTGACGGCGACGCCGGCATTGGCCATGCGCCGGGCGACCGCCGCCAGCCGTTCGGGCGGCATCGTCGACAATTTGGCCATGTGGCCGACCGTGACCCGGCCGCCCCTGCGGTATTGCTCGGTCAGATCGCAAACCAATGGCACGTCGAGCTCGTCCGGCGTGTCGCCGACATCGAGATGAATATCGATATCGGCGTCGAACTCGCGCGCCAGCTCGAAGATCCGGCGGATCTGTCCGGCATGATCGGGGTCATAGCGCGGGGCGCCGCCGATCGCCTTGGCGCCGCGTTTGAGCGCCTCGACCAGCAGTTCATCGGTGCCGGGGTAATTGGTCAACCCGTCCTGCGGGAAAACACAGATCTCGATGTCTATCGCCCATTTGTAGTCGGCGACCAGCGACTGCACGCCGTCGAAGCCGCGCATGCCGATCGCCGGGTCGACCTCGACCTGGGTGCGCATGCGGGTGGCGCCGTTAACGATGCAGTTTTCCAGGGTTTGTGCCGCGCGTCGGCGGACATCCTCGACGGTCAGGTCCTGCTTGATCGCCGCGACCTGGGCCATCGGATTGATGCGCCGGCCGGTCTCGGGCGGAAGGCGGTCGATCAGGCGTGACTTGTCGAGATGGATATGGGTCTCAACGAGACCGGCGCAGGCAAGCCGGCCCTGCCCGTCATAGCTGTCGGCGGCGTCGCCCAGCCCATGCCCAATCGCGATGATCTTGCCGGCGACGACGCCGATATCCGTCGCCTCGGCCGGGGACGGACGATCGGCCAGCCTGACATTGCGGATAATCAGATCCATCGAATGCCCCTAACCCGCTCAATGGTCGGATCGTCAGTATAAGCGAACCCGGTTTTCGCCCCACAGTCCCGGCGCGGCTCCCGGGGTTTGCGGTTGAAGCTCATCCAGCCAAAGGCCATTTCCAAGGCGAAAGATGGAGGACTGACAATGGCCGGATCGTCCGTTCACGTGGTTTGTCCTTCGTGCAGCGCAATCAACCGCATCCCGCCGGACCGGCCAGCGGCGCAGGCCAAGTGTGGAACCTGCCATTATCCGCTGTTCCAAGGAAAGCCGGTCACCGCCGATGCCGCGGCATTCGAGCGCCACATGACCCGCGACGACACTCCGGTGCTGGTCGATTTCTGGGCTCCGTGGTGCGGGCCCTGCCTTGCCATGGCGCCGGCTTACGAACGCGCCGCTGCTGAGCTTGAGCCGCGTTTTCGCCTGCTGAAGCTCAACACCGAGGAGGAGCCGGCCATCGCCGAGCGCTACAACATCCGCAGCATTCCGACACTGATGCTGTTTAGCGGTGGCCGCGAGATCGCGCGGCGGGCCGGTGCCAGCGACACCCGTAGCATTGTTGAGTGGGCCAGCGCGCAGATCGCCGGCCAGCAACCGGCCGCCAGCGCGCATTGACAGAGCGCGATGCGGTCACGCGAGCCCGAAGCCGGGACCCGCCCGCGACCGCAATTCGCCGCCGAGTTCAGTGCCGAGAGTCGTAGCGTCGCCAATGTCGCTGGTGCACCGCGCGCGAATTTCGGCGCTGCCGTCCGGCTTCAGCAGCAATCCTTCGAGGGTCAGCTGGTCACCGTCGCATTCGGCCAGCCCGGCGATCGGCGTGCGGCACGAACCGTCAAGTGCGGCGAGCATGGCGCGCTCGGCACCAACGCAAGCCGCGGTAATAGGGTCATGGAGCGGGTGGAGCAGCTGGCGCAGAGCATCGTCCCCGGCCCGGCATTCGATCGCGAGCGCGCCCTGGCCGACCGCCGGCAGCATGACATCGGGCATCAGGATTTCGGTCGCGAGATCGGCCTTGCCGAGCCGTTCGAGACCGCACAGCGCGACCACGATCGCATCGAACTCACCGGCCGCCAGCTTGTCGATGCGCGTGTTGACATTGCCGCGGATCGGCATGATCGACAGGTCGGGACGGAGCCGCAGCAATTGAGCCTCGCGCCGCAGCGAGGCGGTCCCAACCCTAGCACCTTTCGGCAGGCCGCCAAGGCTCGTCGATCTGGTCGACAGCAGCGCATCGCGCGGGTCCTCGCGGGCCAGCACACAAGCGATCTCGAGCCCGTCCGGGAGCCAGGTCTCCATATCCTTAAGCGAATGCACGGCCAGATCGATCGAGCCGGCGGTCAGCGCCTCCTCGATCTCTTTGCTGAATACGCCCTTGCCACCGATATCGGCGAGGCGCCGATCCTGCACCCGGTCGCCGGTGGTGCGGATGGTCACGATCTCGACGGCGCCGGCCGCTGCGAGATCGGGGTGAGCGGCGACCAACCGGTCGCGCACCAAGCCCGTCTGGATCAGCGCCATCGGGCTGCCGCGGGTGCCGATGCGCAGGGGGCGGCGCGCCACCGGCACTTAGTGGCGGTTCCTGGCCGTCGGGATCAGCCGGCTCACGGCTTCAGCAGTAGTTTGCCTATCACAGCGCCCGCTTCGAGGAGCTGGTGGGCGCGCGCGGCCTCGGCGAGTCGCAGCCGTTCGTGAATCAGCGGCTGGATCTCGCCGGCGGAGAAATGGCCGAGCAGGGTTTTCATCGTCGCGGCACGGATGTCGGGCCGGTCGTCGAAGCTATGGATCGTAAAGAAACGCAGTGCCGGACTCGCGGCGGAATGGGCGCGCATCCCTTCCACCAAATCGGTATCCGGGGGGCCGTCGAGCCGGCCATAGGAGACCACCATCCCGAGCGGCGCCAGCATCGCAAAGTTGCGTGCGAAGCCTTTGCCGCCGATCGGGTCGAGGATCAGGTCGACGCCGCGCCCTTCGGTAATTTCCAACACCCGGGCGGTGACGTCCTCGGTGCGGTAATTGACGGCCTGGCCGGCGCCGAGGCCGATCACCGCGCGGGTTTTGGCGTCACTCCCGGCAACCCCGATGACGCTGCGTCCGGCAATCAGCGCGAGTTGCACCGCGGCGCTGCCGACGCCGCCTGCCGCGTTGTGGACGAGCGCCGTCTCGGCCGCGACCCCGCGCGCCGCAGAGTGCAGCACATGATAGGCCACCTGGTAGTTCGACAGGCAGGCCGCCGCCTCCAGCGCGCACCCGGGCGGCAGCGGGTGGGCCGCCCGCGCCGGCACCGCAATGTATTCGGCATAGCATCCCGCACGCACCGGCAGGTCGCGGGCGCTGACAAAGACCGGTTGCCCGATGGCCGGCGCGGCAACGTTGCGCCCATGCGAAACGACGGTCCCGCTCATCTCGATCCCGGGGATCGCCGGCAGCGGCGGCATCCAATTGTAGACGCCCTTGCGCACCAGCACCTCGGGCATGCTGACGCCGATCGTATCGGCCTGAACGAGAACCTCGCCGTCCCCCGGAACCGGCGTCGGCAGCTCGACATATTCGAGCGCTGTGGGGCCGCCGGGCTGGCGCAGCAGGATCGCCTTCATACCCCGCGGCCGGCGCTCAGCTTTCGGCGATGATCGGGTTGCGCAGCACGCCGATGCCGCCGATCTCGACCTCGACGACGTCGCCCGGCTTCATCCATAGCGGCGGCTTGCGGGCGAAGCCAACGCCTTCGGGCGTGCCGGTCGAGATCACGTCGCCGGCGACCAGCGGTGTCCAGTCCGAGCAATACGAGATCAGGGTCGGGATGTCGAAGATCAGGTCGTCGATCCCGGTGTGCTGCACCTCGCGCCCGTTGAGCCTCGTCGCCAGCTGCAGCCGGGTCGGGTCGGGGATCTCATCGGCAGTGACGATCCACGGGCCAAAGCCGCCGGTCTTGTGAAAATTCTTGCCGGCCGCGATCGAATGTTTGAACTGGATATCCCGGATCGAGCCGTCGTTGAACAAGGTATAGCCGAAGATGTGCGACAGCGCGTCCGCCTTGGCGATATGGCGGCCGGGCTTGCCGATGATCAAGGCCAGCTCGCCCTCGTAATCGAAATCGCCGGAGATTTTCGGGCAGACCATCGGCTGATCGTGCGCGACCAGGGTGTTGACGAGCCGCAGAAACACCTGCGGATTTTCAGGCGGGGCGCCTCCCGCCTCGGCGGCATGGGCGCGATAATTACGCCCGGCGCAGATGATCTTGTCCGGATCGGTGATCGGCGGCAGCAAGGTTACCTGCGCTACGGTGAAATCAGGTTTGGCGGTCTTCACTTCGCCGGCAAAACGGCCGAGTGCGCCGCCGGCGATAGCGGCGCGCAAGGTCGGATAGCGCTCGCCGAGCCGGCGCCCCAGATCGACGATACCGCCTTCAACGACGGCACCGTACGAGTTCCGTCCCGACGCGCTGAAGCTCGCGAGTTTCATGCTGCTGCCCTCCGGGCTGAGATCGTCGTGTGCCGCCCCTGGGCGCCGCCCGCGTACTAAACCTAGCCGACGCGGCGCAGGAAAACCGGCAGCCCGCCGCCTCTGGTCGGATCCCATTGCTTGCGGAGCTGATCCTGCACCGGCAAGCCACTGCCTGTCGTCGGACTGTGCACACGTCCGCCCGGGGCCCTCTCCTTATCGTGATTGATCACCACGGGATCGCCATTTCCCTTGTCGCGGCGTTGCCATCTGCGCAGGTGTTTCTCAATCGATCGTTGGTCCATGTTCGCTCCTCCCGAGCGGGGGGTCTACGACCGGACTTAACCATTTGCAACCGGGCTTGAGAATCACACATGATTACAAATACTTGCTTGGTAATCGCCACTTCGGCCGCCGATCGGGCGTCGATCCCCGTAGCATCTATTTCCCGACGGCTTGCAAGGGCCCTGCCGTCCAACGAAATCCGGTCAAAATGCTGTCGTCAAACCGGCATTCCACCGCCAGATTGCGCGGCAACGGCCCGTGGGGGGGTATATCGCTGCGCACGCCCTCGACATGGGCGACGATCGTCGTGATGCTGGTCGCCGCAGCCTCACGCTTGGTGATGTCGATGTCTACGCCGGGATAGGCCTGCTGCATGATGTCGGCGCAACGGTCGGCCATACCGCCCGACGGGACGAGATGGCACCCGGCGACGAGTGAGAGCAGACCGGCGGCCAGTGGAGCGGAAGCCCATCGAGCGGAAACGCAGCGCATGGCACGATAGTGCGCGGCGGGACGTTGGATTTCAAACCGGGCGTAGCGAGATCAAGGCGATGCATGCGCAGATGTTGACGGCAGCGGGACGGCCTCTGATCGCGGCGGAATTGTCCGCACCGCGTCCGGGACCGCAGCAGGTGCTGATTGCGGTGCGCGCCTGCGCGGTGTGCCGCACCGATTTGCATGTTGTCGACGGTGAGCTTGCGGATCCCAAGCTGCCGCTGGTGCTCGGCCACGAGATCATCGGTTCGGTCGTCGAGAAGGGGGCGGAGGTCGACCGCTTCGCGATCGGCGACCGGGTCGGGGTACCGTGGCTCGGCTGGACCTGCGGGGTCTGCGAGTATTGCCGCAGCGGACGTGAGAATCTGTGCGACCGCGCCCGCTTCACCGGCTATCAGATCGACGGTGGTTATGCCGAGCTGACTGTTGCCGACCAGCGCTATTGCTTTGCGATCGACCCGGTCTACGGCGATGTCGAGGCGGCGCCGCTGATGTGCGCCGGGCTGATCGGCTATCGCACGTTGCGCATGGCCGGTGACGCGCGCGCCATCGGGATCTACGGTTTCGGCGCCGCCGCCCATATTGTCGCCCAAATCGCTCGCCACCAGGGCCGCCGGATTTTCGCTTTCACCCGGCCGGGCGACCAGCTGGCGCAGGATTTCGCGCGTGGTCTCGGCGCCGAATGGGCCGGGAATTCGACAGCCGCGCCACCCGAGCCGCTCGACGCGGCGCTGATCTTCGCGCCGGTCGGCGCATTGGTGCCGGCCGCCCTCGCCGCCACGAAGAAAGGCGGCATCGTCGTCTGCGGGGGCATCCATATGAGCAACATCCCGAGCTTTCCGTACAACCTCCTATGGGAGGAACGGGTATTGCGCTCGGTCGCCAATCTGACACGGCGCGACGCCGAGGAATTCCTCGCCCTGGCCCCGCAGGCCGGCGTCAAGACCGAGACAGTGACCTACCCGCTCGCCCGCGCCAACGACGCGCTCGCTGATCTGCGCCATGGCGCGCTGCAAGGCGCCGCCGTGCTGGTTCCCTGAGGGCGGCTCATCCCGCTATGCTCGCCGATATCGCGGCAGGCGTCGGGGGTGTAGATGACAGGGTTTCCGTCGGAGGTTGACATCGCGGTGATTGGCGCTGGAGCTGCTGGCATCGGCGCAGCGCGGCGTTTGGCCGAAGCCGGTGCGCGGCGAGTGTTGGTGCTTGAAGCGCGCGAGCGGGCTGGCGGCCGGGTCCACACTATTACCCCGGCCGGGTTTCCGCTCGATCACGGTGCCGAGTGGCTCCACTCCGCCGATCGCAACCCGCTGTCGCCGATCGCGCAAAGCCTCGGATTCTCGGTCCATCGCCGCCCGCCAGAGTGGACGAGCCGGCTGTCGCGTAGCGGCCAGAGCGCCGAGGCCGAAGCCGACTGGCTGGCCACCCGCGAAGCACAAGGCCGGGCGCGCCGACAGGCAGCCTTGGAGCCGGAGGACCGATCCCTGGCGAGCCTGCTCCCACCCGGCGGCCGCTGGAACCAACTACTCGATGCCAGCAGCACCTGGGGAAACGGAGCCGAGCTGGAACGGGTCTCGGTCAAGGACTACGTCCGCTACGATGAGAGCAGCACCAATGTTAACTGGCGGCTGGGTGAGGGTTACGGCCGGCTGTTCGAGAAATTGGCCGAGGGCTTGCCGGTGGCGCTGGAAACGCCGGTGACGCGGATCGACCATGGTGGGCGCGCGATCCGGCTCGACACCGCCCGCGGCGCCGTGACCGCCGCGCGGATCATTGTCACCGTGCCGACCTCGATCCTGGCCGCCGAGATCATGCGCTTCGACCCGCCGCTGCCCGATAAGGTTGCCGCGGCAGCCGGGTTGCCGCTGGGGGTGGACGATAAATTGTTTATCGCGCTCGATGGACCCGCTCCAGACATCGTCCGCGACGGGTTTCTGGTCGGCTCGACCGTGCGGCGCGAGACCATGAGCTATCAAATTCGGCCGCTCGGCCGGCCGGCGATCTACTGTTTTTTCGGCGGACGCTTTGCTGCGGCGATGGAGCGCGAGGGGGAGGCGGCGATGTTCGCCTTTGCCGCTGACGAGCTCGCGGGCATCCTCGGCAACGGCATCCGCAAGCACGTCTCGCTGCTTGCGGCCACCGGCTGGCTAACCGACCCTTGGTCGCGCGGCTCCTATTCCTACGCCGTCCCCGGTCACTCCGGCGATCGCGCTGTGCTGGCCGCCTCGGTCGACGACCGCCTGCTTTTCGCCGGCGAGGCCACCTCACCGAATTTTTTCTCGACCGTACACGGTGCTTTTATCAGCGGGGTCTCCGCCGCCGATGCCGCTATCGCCAGTCTGGCCCGCGCCTAGGTAAGCGCGGAGAGCCGGGGTCGCTCGTTGAGCACTGACACACGGATCCCGGTATCGTCGATGCGGATCGTGCTGACTGAAGCAAGGGCGATTTCGATCCGGGAATAGGAATCGATGGGCATGCCGAGCGCGAACAGCGCCGCCGCGCGGATCACGTCGCCGTGGCTGACGATGATCAGCGTCCCGTCGCGGTGAATGCGGTGCAGATCGAGCAGGGCGCCGACAGCCCGGTCCTGGACTTGCCGCATGCTTTCACCTCCGGGTACGGCGGCGATGCTGCGGCAGGCTCGCCACAATTCCCAGCGCTCGTCCGCGCGGACCTGGTCGAAGGTAAGCCCGGTCCACTCGCCGAAATCCAGCTCCAACACGTCTTCGCGATAGCAGACCGGCAGAGCGAGCCGGGCGGACAGGATCTCGGCCGTTTCCTTGGTTCGCTGCAGCGGGCTCGAATAGAGCGCCGCGATGGCGTCGCCGGCGAAACGTTCAGCGACCGCGGCGATTTCGCCGCGGCCCCGCTCGGACAGTCCGACCCCGGGCGTACGCCCGGCAAGCACCCGACCGGCCAGGACGTGCTCGCCGTGCCGCACCAGATGAAACACCGTCATCGCCGCCGACCTCTCGATCCCGCAAAGAGCCGAGTTCTAACATTCGATCGCCCGGCCGGGCACGCCGCTTTCCGGCCCGTTGACGAGGAGGCTGCGCTTGATCTCGGCGCGCGTCCGTAGGCGGTGCTAGCGTGGATCGTATTGCCCGGGATCCGCCCGGGCTTGCCTCAGGGTGGCTGCTCGCCTTCACTTTGTCGCTCGACGACCTCGTCGTCGCCAGCTTTGTCACCGGCCCGTCGGCGACGACCCTGCCGATGGCGGTGTTTTCAAGCGTTCGCCTCGGCGTCAGCCTCGAGGTCAACGCGCTCGCCACATTGTTTCTGGCCGTGGTCTTCATGCTGGTGGCGCTGGCCCTTTGGCTGATGGCGCGTCAGGAGCGGCGGCGAAGTTAAGAGTCGCCGTCGAGTTCGGGGTAGTGGCGGAAGATGCCGTGCCGGTTGAACGGGATGCGGCGGTCCGAGGCGAGATAGGCGGCGATGCGCGGTCGGGCGGCGACCCGGTCGTGCAGAGCGACGACGTGCGGGTAATTCGGTTCGAGCCCGGCCATCGCACGGGGGAAGGCGTAGCGCAGCCCTGCCACGATCTGGAACAGCGATAGGTCGGAATAACTCAGCCGCGCCCCGACAAGATGCCCGCCGCGCGAATTGTTGCGCAAGAGCACCCGCTCGAAATAACCGAAATATTTCGGCATCCGCGATCGCCGAAAATCGGCGGCGCGAGCCAGGGCCTCCTCGCGCTGATCCTCATAATAGATACTGCCGGCGATCGGGTGGTGAGTATCGTGCGCCTCGTCCACGAGATCGGCGATCGTCAACTGTAGCTGATGCGCCCACAGCCGGCCGGCTTCGGCCGCGGGCGCCAAGCCAAGCTGACCCCCGAGATAGAACAGGATGTTAGCGGTTTGCCCGATCAGCAGCGCCCCCGCCTTCAGAAAGGGTGGAGCAAAGGACGGACGGGTGATCTCTTCGCCATCGAGCAGGCGCATCATCTCGGCTTCGCCGCCCGGCTGGCGGGCGACATCGACATAGTCGGCGCCGGCCTCTTCCAGCATTAACCGAACGAATTCCCCTCGTCCCTGGATCGACGACCAATAATACAGCTCGTACCGCATCTCGCCCCCGCCATGCCCGCGGCTCGCGTCAGCCCTTTGCGCTGGTATTTGCGGCAGACGAGGCGAAGCGCGGTCGGTGATGTGCGGCCGCACATGCTCAGGCATCGGGGTCGACTCGCTGGCGCGCTTCCAGTCGGGGCCGCTGACCACGTCGGGCGAAGTCAGATGGTAGAGCGCGACATATTTGGGGTTCCCGGCCGCGCGAAAGCGCCGTGCGCTCAGCACGCCCGGGACGCGGGACAATGCCGGGACGTGCTCGGTGTCGTACCAGGCGTTGAACTCGGTCTCATATTGCGGAGCCGGGGTCATCCCGACCAACAGCAGGCCGCCCGCGTTCTGCGGCGCGGCTGCGTCGCCGGGCAGGATTTGCTCGCCTTCGAAGCGCAACAGCCGCTGGCATTTTGCCGTGACCCGCTTTGACCAGACCGACAAATTCTCGCCGCCGATCGCGCGGTAGGCCGGGCTCTGCAGCACCGCGAGGCTGTCGAGATCGTAGGTGGCAACCGATTGCTTGGCGTTATCCGCGCTGATCCATCGCTGGAGGGTCAGGAACCCCGGCACCCGCTGCCGTTCTGGAATGTGCTCGAGGTCGTACCAGTCGTTGAACTCGTCCTCGGCGACGTTCGAGAAGTCGAATGCCGCAATCAATTGACCCTTTGACATGGTCGTTTCCTCCGGTGGTCGAAAACCCCGAGATGCTATGCCGGGAATGCCGGGCCGCGCAAAGCTTTAGCCGTCGGCGCAAGTGATTGCTGCCGAGATCACCGCTGCAGCCGCAATCTGGGCGATCTGCATGATCCCTCGGAAAAGATTTGGCGGCGCGGCTTGGGTGCCATGCCCCTAGGGTGCCATGCCCTTGTCGGCCAGCTCGCGTAGAGCCTTTTCGCTCTTGCCGGCATCGAGCCCCATCGCATTCATGATGTGCGGCGCCTTGGTGAACTGTATATCACGGTATTCGACGATTTCTACTCGGTTGCCCCAGGGGTCGAGGAAGTCGAGAAAAGGCCCCGGCAACAACTCGCCACCGGCCGCCTCGACGAGAGCGCGCACCCGCGAGCGATCGTTGACGACGAGGCCGAAATGGCGCCGCCAGTCGCGATGCTCGGTGCCGCTCTGCATCAGATTGATGAACTGATCGCCGAGCTCGATAAAGGCGTTCCCCGGCCGTTTTGCGCGCAGGGTGAAGTCGAAAATCTTGCCGTAAAAGGCAAGGGCCTGATCGATATCGCCGACCTCGAGCGCGATGTGGTTGATGCCGACGAGACGCGGCTTGCGGGTGTCGGCATGGCCAGTATCGGGTTGGCTGGTCGCGGTCATTGCTTGCTTCCTCCTGGTCGCTGCGGCGCACAGTCACTATATTGGAATTAATATCCTGGGGTCGATGTCGGTTGGGCGGCTTGAGCCGGTCTGAAAGGTGCGGGGGTCGGCCTTTTCGAGGCGAAATTTGCCCCTCGCCTGGCTTAAAGGGCGCCGTTTTGACGCGGGCACCCAATACGGGCGTCTAGGAAAGCCATAATGGACCTGATTACCAAGCTGCCGGAGATGTCTGACGACGCGCTCACCAATCTTCGGACGAACGCCAAACGGCTCCAGCAATCCGGGACGCCGGCCCAGCGGACCGATGCCACTGCCTTGCTGCCGGCGGTCGAAGCCGAGATGGGCGCGCGCCGGCTGGCTCGGGTGAAAGCAACCCGAACCACGGTGCCCAAGGAGCGAACGCGCCGGCCGCGAGTCGTCAAAGAACCCCGTGGCGAGACGGCCGAGGAGCGGGAATGAGTGAGACCGCGGGGTGGCCTGGGTTGGACCGCCAGGTTGAGACGGTATAATTCGCGTGGAATTTGATTGGGGGGTCGGGAATGTCGGTTGATCTGACCGTCGAGGGAGCGGTCGCCAAAGTCGTGCTGAATTGTCCGGAAAAGCTGAATGCGCTCAACGTCGAGATGCGCGAGAGCCTGTGCGAGCACTTCGCCCGATTGCGCTACGACGATGCGGTACGGGTGGTGATCGTGACCGGTGCGGGCAGAGGGTTCTGCTCGGGCGCCGATGTCGGCCGTATGGCCGGGCAGCATCATGATCTGCGCGGCGGGCGGCAACGGCTGCAGCAGGGCGGCCACACCTTCATTCGCGCGTTGCACGCGATCGAGAAGCCGGTGATCGCCGCAGTGCGCGGCCCGGCGGTAGGCATCGGCTGGAGCATCGCGCTCGCCTGCGACCTCGTCGTAGCGTCGAAGACCGCGCGGTTTTCGCAGATTTTCCGGCGCATCGGCTTGGCGCCCGACGGCGGCGCCATCTGGTTTTTGACCCGCCGGCTGGGCATGGCGAAAGCCAAGGAGCTCGTGTTTTCAGCCCGCTTTGTCGAGGCCGAGGAAGCGCTGGCCCTGGGCCTTGTCAACCATGTCGTCGAAGATGACCAGCTGATGGTCAAGACCGAAGCGCTAGCGGCCGACCTCGCCCAAGCGCCGACTTTTGCGCTCGGCCTGGCGAAAAAGCTGTTTCACGCTGCGGTCGGCCCCAGCCTCGACGAATATCTCGATATCGAGAGCCTGGTGCAGCCGCAGCTGCATATGACCGCCGACAACGCTGAGGGCGTGGCTGCGTTTCGCGAGAAGCGCGCGCCGAAGTTCATCGGTCGCTGACGCCGGGGCGCGCCCGCGGTGTGGGTGCGCCGTGGACGCAGGCGGTTCGCGGGCTAGGTGTTCTTGGGTTCGTTTTATGGCGGATCGCGGTCAAGGGCTTCGGCAAGGCGCTTGGGGTCGACGCGGATCTCGACCCCGGCGCGTTCCTGCTGTAGCAGCATTGGCGAGCGCGAGTCGCGTTGGCCCCATCCGCGGTTCAGCGCCTCGGACAATTCCGCCAGCGCCAGATTGGCGACCCGCATCGGTACGTTGAAATCGCGGCCGAGTTGGGTGGCCAGCGTCACATCCTTGTGCGCCAGGCGTAGCGCAAAGGCGGCCGGGTCGTAGGTGCCCGGCAGGAACTGGTCGATCAGCCCGTCGAAGGTACGCCGCCGGCCGGTCGCGCCGTCGCGCACCGCCTCCCATAACGCCAGCGGCTCGACCCCGGCCTTGACCCCGACCGTGAACATCTCAGCGAGTGCGGTTTGGATGCAATAGCCGGCGCCATTGTGCACGAGCTTGGCGACCGAACCGGCGCCGATCGGGCCGACATAACGCGCCTTGTCGCCCATAGTGTCGAGCACGGCCTTGTGGCGGTTGAAGATCTGCTCGTCGCCGCCGACCCACAGCGCGAGCTTGCCGGTGCGCGCGCCGCGCGGCCCGCCGCTCACCGGCGAGTCGAGCATGTAAGCGTCGCGCTCGGCAAAGGCGGCGTTGATCTTGCGCACGACGGTCGGCGAGTTGGTCGACAGGTCGAAATAAGCTTTACCGCAACTCATGCCGCTGAGGATGCCGTTTTCGCCGAGCGCTACCGCTTCGACTTCGGGCGGGCCGGGGAGTGAGGTGAAGACGATTTCCGAGGCCTCGGCGGTAGCGCGCGGCGTATCGGCCCAAACGGCGCCGGCGGCGAGATAGGGCTCGGCCGCGGCACGGCGCAGGTCGTGGACGACCAACTCGTGCCCGGCCTTTTGCAGATTGGCCGCCATGCCTGAACCCATCATGCCCAAACCGATAAATCCGATTTTCATCTCGCCCTCCCGCGCGTCTTGGAGTTTGTGGAGCTATAGGACGTCCTTGGCTACCAGCGCCGCGGTCATCGCCGCCGGCCAGCCTGCGTAAAACGCGAGGTGAGTGATGATCTCGCCGATCTCATCCTTGGTCACGCCATTATCGAGCGCGCGCTGCAGATGACCGACGAGCTGTTTTTCGCGGCCGAGCGCGATCAACGTGGCGCAGGTGATCAGGCTACGGTCCCGCTTGGATAGCTGCGGGCGTTCCCATACATCGCCGAACAGCACTTTTTCACTGAGATCGATCAGTTTTGGCACGACGTGGCGGACTTGGTCGCGGGCTGCCGAGGGTCGTGATTGCGCCATGGTTTTCTCCTTATATTGGAACCAGCAGTTTCCTTCCGCGCCAACCGTAGCACGGCGCCGCCAAACCCGGCCAGACTTACCGGCAGCCGTCGCCGGAGCAGCCCTGAAGCGGCGAAGGAGGTGCGCGGCGCCGCCGACGAACGTTCTCCGGCGGGTGTCCGTGATAGCCGCAGCTATCGGCGAAGCTGCGTTCCGCGCGGCGTTGAATGGCGCGAACGGCAAGGCGGCCGCGTCGCTCCGGCCGCCCCGCTAGTGTTTATGGAGGGCTAATGTAGGGCGGTCGGTGATTGAGCGCGGTCGGCCGCCACCTGGCGATAGTGTTCCCTCTGCTTCTCGCGCCACGCCGCCCGTTCCTGAGCATCGATCGTGCCGTCGTGGTTCGTGTCGATCTGGTCGAAGCGGGCGCGAAAGATCGCATCGCGTTCCCCGGCCGGCATCGCCGCCAGCCGATCGTAATAGGCCTTGCGCTGTTCGAGACCCGCCTTTTCCGCCGCGGAGAGATTGGGAGCCGCCAGCTGCTCTGCGAGCCTGACCTGGCGTTGCCCGATATTCTGCATACGGAAATCTCGATACTCGTCGAAGGTGATCAGCTGCGGTGCTGCGGACCGGGCAGCAAGGGGGGTCGCCATGGGCGTCGCGGCCGTGTTCGTTGCGGCTGCAGGAGTAGATGCGGGTGCGGCGACGCGTTGTGCAATCGCGGGCAGGTGCCACAGCGCTGCCGCGAGAAGGGCGGAAGCGGCGGCTGCAAGCGTCCATCGTCTCATCGAGAGTCTCCCGAGCTAGTTCATGACTTGTTCTTATAGAACAAACCATGATCAACGTTGTCAAGTGATTTTTTGCTGTCGACGTGATTTTTTATGCGGCGGGGCCGTCCCCGGTTCACGCCGTTAACCCTGCGGCGCGAACCCGCGGAAGCCGTGCGGCAGGCGACGGATGTCCTGGACGAGGTCAAGCGGCATCTCGCCGGCGCCGTCCGCGCGCAGGGTCAGGGCGTCGACCAGCCCGCCAAAGCGCTCGCCGATCGCCCGGACAATCTGGTCGTGGCGGCCAACGGCGGCAAAGAGGCGGGCGACGCCATCCGGCACTTCCTTCGCCATTTCGCTCCACTTTCCCTGCCGAACCAGCGCGTTGAGCTTGTGGCCGAGGTCTTCGAGCCCGTGCACTGCCAGCACCGGATAATAGGCCGGGGTCGAGCCGTAGAACGCGACCCGCTGGCGCACCCATTCGAAGCGGCGGGCGACGGTCTCGTCATCCGGCCCGGTGGCGAGAAAGCCACCTCCGGAAATTTCATATTGAGAGCGCATGCGGCCGGCTCTGGTGAGACCGGCGTCGATCCGCGGCATGATCTGGTCTGTCAGATATTTCCGGGTGCAAAAGCCGTGCAGCTTGACGCCGTCGCATTCCTCGGCCGCGACCTTGAGCATCGCCGGACCGACCGCGGCGATCATCACCGCCGGCGGGGGCGCGTCGATAGGCTCGGGCGCAAAGTTCGGGGTCATCAACGTGAACCGATAGTGCTCGCCTTCGAAGGCGGGCTTCTCGCCGGTCTTCCAGCAATGCCAGATCGCGCGCAGCGCCTGTACATACTCGCGCATGCGCGGCGCCGGCGGTGTCCACCGCACCGAAAACCGCCGTTCGTTATGCGCCCTGACCTGCGAGCCCAAACCGACAACGAAGCGCCCGCCGGTGGCTCCGGCGAGGTCCCAACCGACATTGGCGACCGCCATCGGCGTGCGGGCAAAGGCGATCGCCACTCCGGTGTGCAATTCGATACGCTCGGTCGCGGTCCCGGCGATTGCCAGGGCCAGGAACGGGTCGTGCTTGTTCTCCATCGCGACGACACCGTCATAGCCTTCCGCCTCAACCGCGCGGGCGGCTGCGGCGACCCTGCGCAGATCCTCCTGCGGCAATGTCGAAAATACGCGCATCGCCTCCTCCCTATGTGCCTATGGTGCCGCGGGCGCCGAAGATCGCGGTGCCAACCCGCACGTGGGTGGCGCCAAAGCGGATCGCGGTTTCGAAATCGGCGCTCATCCCCATGCTGAGGAGGTCGAGGCCGGTGCGCCGGGCGATTTCGCGCAGCAGCGCGAAATGCGGCGATGGCTCCTCGTCGAGCGGCGGGACACACATCAAGCCGACAATCGGTAGGCCGAGCCGGTCGCGGCACTCGACGATAAAGTCGTCGGCGGCGGCCGGCATGACGCCCGATTTCTGCGCCTCCTCGCCGGTGTTGACCTCGATCAGGCAGGGCGGGCGCCGATCGCTGCGCTCCATTTCCCGGGCCAGCGCCTCGGCGAGGCGCGGCCGGTCGACGCTCTCGATTACGTCGAACAACGCCACCGCGTCCCTGACCTTGTTGGTCTGCAATGGCCCGATCAAATGAAGGGTCAGGGCAGGAAAGGCCTCGCGCAGCGCCGGATATTTCGCCTGCGCCTCCTGCACTCGATTCTCGCCGAAGACACGATGGCCGGCCACGAGCGCTTCGCGCACCGCCGAAGCTGGGTGGGTTTTGCTGACGGCGACCAGAGCGACACTCTCGCCCGGCCGTCCGGCTGTCCGCGCCGCCGCCGCTATCCTGCCGCGCACGGCTGCCAAATTGGCCGCGATGACCCCTTCCATATCAGCTCCATTCCTGGCACAAATCTGCCTTGCTCGCTCCGGCTGCGAGCAGGGCTATTTCGCCGGGGATCGCCGGATGTTTGTTGCTCATTACCGCCTGTCGGCAGCGCTCGCCGCAAGTCTTTCGTTGGCTTTGGCCGGGTGTGGTTCGAGTCCGCCCATCACATCGGCGGGCGCGGCCAGCGGGGCGCCCAGCGCAGCCAATGCCCAGCCTGTCGCCAAGGACCCGCCGGGCGAGATGGACACCGAGGCGACGATCTGGACAGTGCTGGGTCTTGCCAAGAAGCCGTCGGAGCACGAACCGGGACCGCAAACCGGGAGTACGGTCAGCCCGATTTTGTGGCAAGCGGCGCACGACACCTTAAACTTCGTCAAGTTCAGCTCGTCGGATCCGCTGACCGGTCTGCTCGTGAGTGAGTGGTATTCGCCCACAGGCAAGCCCGATGAGCGCTACAAGATCAATGTGTTCATCCTGTCCCGGGAGCTCAGATCCGATTCCCTCGCAGTGACGGTAGATCGGCAGGTGCGCTCGGCGACTGGCCAATGGGAGGCCACGACAATCGCCCGAAAGGTCGAGGACGACCTCGAAACCGCAATCCTGCTGCGGGCTGGTCAGCTTAAACGGACCTGGCTTAAGGAGTGGAAGTCGGGTTGAAACCCGTTGCTGTCGGGTGCAGATTTCTCCGGCTTGGCGGTCGCCTGCGCACTATCTCTGTCACGGGCCGAAGCCTGATGCCTGACATCGCTGAATGCGGGTGTTTGGATTTTGCGCCGGCCCAACCCTCGAACAAAACATAACTCCGATGTCGCGATACAATTTCCGAGAAACCGAAACGAAATGGCAGCAGGTCTGGTGCGAGCGGCAGCTATTCGAGGTGGCCGCCGACCCCAGCCGGCCGAAATATTACGTGCTCGAAATGTTCCCTTACCCTTCTGGTAAACTGCATGTCGGCCACCTCCGCAACTACACGATGGGTGACCTCGTCACCCGTTATCGGCGCGCACAAGGATACAACGTGCTGCACCCAATGGGCTGGGACGCCTTCGGGCTCCCGGCTGAGAATGCAGCCATCGCCGAGGGGATCCACCCGGCAGTGTGGACCCGCGAGAATATCGCGACGATGCGGGAGCAGCTCGAACGCATGGGGTTCGCCTACGACTGGTCGCGCGAGATCGCAGCCTGTCACCCGGAATATTACCGGCACGAGCAGAAGATGTTTCTCGACTTCCTCGCGGCCGGGCTTGCCTATCGCAAGGAATCTTTGGGTCAATTGGGACCCGGTCGAAAACACCGTTCTTGCCAACGAACAGGTCGTCGACGGGCGCGGCTGGCGCTCCAATGCGATCGTCGAGAAGCGTCTGTTGGCGCAATGGAATCTGCGGATTACGGCTTTCACCGAGGAGTTGCTCGAAGCGATCCACGGGTTGGAGCGTTGGCCCGAGCGCGTCCGGCTGATGCAGGAGAACTGGATCGGCCGCTCGGTAGGCGCCCGCGTCTATTTCGATATCGCCGGACGGGACGAGCGCATCGAGGTGTTCACGACGCGCCAGGACACGCTGTTCGGCGCGTCGTTTGTCGCGCTGTCGCCGAACCACCCGTTGGCCCAGCGGCTGGCCGAGAACGACGCCGCGCTCGCCGCTTTTATCGCCGAGTGCAACCGCATGGGAACGAGCGAGGCGGTGATCGAGACTGCCGAAAAGCGCGGCTATGCGACCGTCCTCGAAGCGATGCATCCGTTCGACCCGGAGCGGCGAGTCCCGGTTTGGGTCGCCAATTTCGTGCTGATGGAATACGGCACCGGTGCGATCTTCGGCTGCCCGGCGCACGACCAGCGCGACCTCGAATTCGCCCGCAAATACGGGCTGCCTGTCATCCCGGTGGTCTTGCCGCCGGGCACGGAGCCGGCGCGTTTCGCGATCGGCGAAGCGGCCTACGTCGAGGATGGCGTCTTATTCAATTCGGATTTCCTCGACGGCCTGCCGGTGGCCGAGGCCAAGCGCGTCGCCGGTGAGCGGCTCGAAGCGCTGGGGCGTGGCGAACGCACGATCGCCTACCGCCTGCGCGATTGGGGCGTATCAAGACAGCGCTATTGGGGTTGTCCGATCCCGGTCGTCCATTGCCCCGATTGCGGCATCGTGCCGGTGCCGGAGAGCGATCTGCCGGTCACCCTGCCGGAGGATGTCAGCTTTGCGGTGCCGGGCAATCCGCTGGCCCATCACCCGACCTGGCAATATGTCGGGTGTCCGCGCTGCCATGGGCCTGCCCGGCGTGAGACGGATACACTCGATACGTTCGTCGACTCGTCATGGTATTTCCTGCGCTTCTGTTCGGCGCGTGCGCCCATCGCCTTCGAGCGGCAGGCGGTCGATTACTGGATGCCGGTCGACCAGTATATCGGCGGGGTCGAACACGCCGTACTCCATCTCCTCTACTCACGGTTCTTCACCCGAGCGCTCAAGCAATGCGGCTACCTCGATCTCGAAGAGCCGTTCGCCGGGTTGTTCACGCAAGGAATGGTCTGTCACCAGACCTATCAGAGCGAGACCGGCGAGTGGCTGTTTCCGGAGGAGGTCGAGACCGATGGCGCGGGCGCCTTCGTCGACGCCGCCGGGCGGCCGGTGACTGCCGGGCGTCACGAAAAAATGAGCAAATCGAAGAAAAACATCGTGGGCCTCGACGCGATCGTCGAAACGTACGGTGCAGATACAGCGCGGCTCTATGTGTTGTCGGACAGCCCGCCCGAGCGCGATCTTGAATGGACCGAAACCGGGATCGAGGGCATCTGGCGCTATGTCAACCGCCTGTGGCGGATGGTGAGCGAACCCCCAGTGCCGCTGCCTCCGCCGGGGACCCAAGCGACCGCCGGGTTGTCGCTGCCCGTGACGGCCCTGCGTCGCACAATCCACCAGACTATCGCCGCGGTGACCGACGATCTCGACAAATTCCGCTTCAACCGCGCCGTCGCGCGCATCCGTGAATTGACCAATGCGATCGAGGAGCTGCCCGAGGGGACCCTGCGGTCGGAACCGGGGGCACCCGCGGTGCTGCGCGAGGGTCTCGAAATCTTGGCCCGGTTGTTGTGCCCGATGATGCCGCATCTGGCCGAGGAGATGTGGCTGACCCTCGGCGGCGCTGGGTTGCTCGCCGAACAGCCCTGGCCGGTCGCCGATCCGGACCTAGCCCGAGAAGAGCAGGTGACGATCGCCGTCCAGGTCAATGGCAAGCTGCGCGGTACGCTCGAATTTCCCCGCGATGCGGAAAGCAGCGCTGTCGAGAGCGCCGCTCTTGGATTGCCGCAGGTGGCGCGCTGGCTCGACGGCCGCTCGCCGCGAAAGATCATCGTCGTGCCGAACCGGGTCGTCAGTATCGTCGCCTGACATGGCTCGACGTCGCGAGCTGTTGGCCCTGGCTGTCGTTCTGGTATTGCCGTTGTCGGGCTGTGGCTGGGAGCGACTCTACGCCGATCCCCAGAGCGGCCCGGCGAGCGAAGATTTGCGGTCGATCCAGGTATTGCCGATTTCTGAACGGATCGGCCAGCAGCTCGAGATGGCGCTGCGCAATTCCCTCAACCCGACCGGCGAGCCGACCAAGTTCCTTTATGCGCTGCACACGACGCTTACCATCTCGCTGAGTGCCCTCGGAATTCAATCACAAGGCACGGCAACTTTGGGCAGGATCGATGTATCTGCCTCGTTTGTCTTGGTCGACAATCACAATGGCAGCACCCTGCTGGCCAATTCGGTGCACGTGCAGAATTCGTTTACGCTCAATCCCAACCAGTATTCGACCGTTGTTGGTGAGGATGATGCGCGGGTTCGAAGCGTCGCTGAGCTAAACCAGGAGATCATGACGCGGCTTACGCTGTTCATGGAGCACCGCGCTGCGCAAAACGCGCCGAAGACGAGCTAACACCCCGTGAAGATTGCTCCGGCACGCCTCGCCGCGTTTCTGCAGCGCCCCGATCCGGCCATCCGCGCCGTGCTCCTCTACGGTCCGGATTCGGGTCTGGTGCGCGAGCGCGCCGACACCCTTGTGCGCACCGTCTGTCCCGATTTGCGCGACCCATTCCGCATTGCCGATCTGAATGCGGGTGGGCTTGGCGCCGATCCGGCGCGCCTCGCCGACGAGGCGGCTCAGCTGAGCCTTGCCGGCGGTCGCCGGGTGGTACGGGTGCGCGCCGCTTCGGATGGGGTGGCGCGGCTGTTCGCCGGCTTTCTCGGCGATCTGCCGGGCGAGGCGTTGGTCGTGGCCGAGGCTGGCGAATTATCGGCCGGGTCGGCGCTGCGCCGGGCGTTCGAGGGCTCGCCCCGCGCGGCGGCGATCGGTTGTTACCCGGACGCGCCGCGCGACCGTGTCGCCGTGATCCGTGACAGTTTGGCGGCGCACCGTGTCACCGCGAGCCGCGATGCCGTGCAATATCTGGTCGACCACCTCGGCGGCGACCGGTTGCTGACCCGCTCCGAGCTCGACAAGCTGGCGCTCTATGCCGGCGAGGGCGGCCGGGTCGAACTTGAGGACGCGCTGCTCTCGGTCGGCGATAGCGCGGCGCTCGAGCTCGACGACGCGGTAATGGCGGCGGCCGAGGGTGACACCGCTCGGCTCGAGCGCGTTCTAGGCCGGGTCTTTCAGGAAGGGGAATCGCCGGTGTCGGTCATTCGGGCGGTACTGCGCCATCTTCATCGGCTGCACGCGCTCGCCGCGCTGGTATCTGCCGGGACGCCGGCCGGTGAGGCGCTGCGGAGCGCCCGTCCGCCGATATTCTACAAGCACGAGGACAGCTTCAAACGGCAGCTCGCGTCGTGGAGCGAGGCGCGGCTGCGGCCCGAACTCGACCGCATCGCACAGGCCGAAATCAACATGAAGACGACCGGCTTGCCCGCCGAGACCCTGTGCCGGCAGGCGATGCTGGCGCTGGCGCAGACTGCGCGCGGCGGTTGAAGGTTCAGCCCGGCAGTTTCCAGCCAACCCAGTCGCAGACGGCGCGGCCCATGACCAGTTCAAGGTCGCGGCCCTTGAGCCACGGCATTTCCTCGGTGAACATCGTCACGCATTGCTTCCATGAGCACGGCATGCGGGTGATGTCGGTACCCCAGAAGCTGCGCTCGGGGCCAAAGGCTTCGACGATCTGCTGCGTATATTTGTGGATGTTGCGATAGGGGTAGGGCTGGCTCGAATTGCCCGGCGCACCAGTGCATTTGACCGCGACGTTGGGATGCTTGGCGAGTGCCAGCAACGCCGGCTGATTGCCGTGCGCGGCATCGTCCTTGCCGTCACGCACCCGGGCGTAATGGTCGATCAACAGTTTGAGGCCGGGGTGGCGCTCGGCGATCTGGCCCACCTGGGGCAGATAGTTCGAGGCCATCAGCGCGATCGGGATTCCGGCCTTTTCGGCGGCCGGCCACAGCCAGTCCATCGTGCCGTCGGTCATCCAACTGGCTTGGTGCGGCTGGGTGAAGGCATAGCGCAGTCCGAGCATTCCCGGCCGCCGCTTCCAGCCGTCGATCAAGGAGCGGCTCTCCGGCTTGTCGAGCGGGAAGTTGCCGAGGATCGCAAAGCGGTTCGGGTATTTGGCTGCTGCCTCCTCGGAAATCTTGCCCGAGTTCGGGTCCCAGCCCGGCGGATGCAACAAGCAGGCACTGACACCCGCGGCGTCCATGTCGCGAATGCATTCTTCCGCCGAATAAGAATTGACCTGGCGGTGAGCCTGATTGGTCGGCGGCCCCGCCGACCAGATGTGAACCTGTGCGTCGACGATCAACATGGCGATCAAGCTCCTCAATGTTTCGTCTCTATCCGCCCGTCATTGCGAGCGAAGCGAAGCAATCTCGTGCCGAGGGTTAGACTGCTTTGTCGTTAGCTCCTCGTAACGACCGTCTGTTCAGCGTGCCAAGCCTTCGGCGCCGGCGGGCACGTCGTAGAAAGCGAGGGTCATCGACACGCTGCTGTAGAAGCCCATCAAGGTGATCACGTCGGTGATGCCCTCGTGGCCGAGCGCCTCGACCGCGCGGTCGTAAAGCCCCTTGGCGACCCAGCGCGAATTGGCCAGGCACGTCGCCATCTCGTAGATCACCTGCTCGCGCTTGTCGGAGAACGAGGTCGGCAGGCCCGAAAGCATCGCCTCGACCTTGTCGGCCGGCAGCCCGGCGGCCTTGCCGGCGCGCTCATGCGCGTTGGTCGGGTAGGCGGAATGAAACTTGCTGTTGATGATGACGACGGCGATTTCTCGCTCCCGCTCGCTCAAGGAATAGCCGGTTCTAAAATAAGCGCCGAGCGGCCCCATCACCTTCGCCAGCTTGGGGTTGTGCACATAGATCTTGTTCGGGCCGGGAAGCCGGCCGCGGGTCTCGATCAACGTCCGGTAGCCTTCCTGCTGCTCCGGCGTCATCTGGTCATAGGGGATCTCGGCGTAGCGGCCAAAAGTCGGCGTCTCAGGCATTTCGGGTTCCTTCCCGAAGGGTGAAATTGGCGGCGCATCCTGCAGCAGCGGCGCGGCACTGTCGACCGCGCACCGTGGGCGAAGGCGCTTGGGCCATCTTCGCCCTCGCTCTGCTCAGCTCAGCGCTTGATGCCCTCGGCGCCGGCGGGGACGTCGTAGAAGGCCAGGGTCATCGACACGCTGGTGTAATGGCCCATCAGGCAGATGACGTCGGTGATGCCGACATGGCCGAGCGCCTCGACCGCACGGTCGTAAAGCCCCTTGGCGACCCAGCGCGAATTGGCGAGGCACGTCGCCATCTCGTAGACGATTTGCTCGCGCTTGTCGGAGAACGAGGTCGGCAGGCCCGAGAGCATCGCCTCGACCTTGTCGGCCGGCAGCCCGGCCGCCTTGGCGGCGCGCTCATGCGCGTTGGTCGGATAGGCCGAATGCCATTTGCTGTTGATGATCACGACCGCGATCTCACGCTCGCGCTCGCTCAGCGAATAGCCGGTGCGAAAATGCCCGCCGAACGGGCCCGCCACCTTCGCCAGCTTGGGGTTGTGCACCAGGATCTTGTTCGGCCCGCCGAGCGCGCCACGGCTCTCGATCAGCGAGCGATAGCCTTCCTGCTGCTCCGGCGTCATCTGGTCATAGGGGATCTCGGCGTAGCGGCCAAAGGTCGGCGTCTCGGGCATTTCGGGCTTCCTTCCCAGGTGGAAATGGCGCCGCATCCTGCAGCAGCCACAGGTTGCTGTCGACCCGCGCGCCTTGAGGCGATTGGCGGCCTCTGGCCTTTCGCCGAACGCTGTCGTAATCTTCTACATTCGACAAGGAGTGTGGACCGATGCCAGCGCGTACCGGAAGACAATACCTCGCCGGTCTCCGAGAGCAGGAGCGGGAGGTCTGGCTCGGCGGCGAACGGGTGCGCGACGTCACCACCCATCCCGGGCTGAAGGGCGGTGCCCAGGCGATCGCATCGCTCTACGACATGCAGCTCGACCCCAAATTGCGCGACGAGATGACCTATGTCTCGCCGACATCAGGCGACCGGGTCGGGCTGTCCTTCCTCATTCCGCGCAGCCGCGAGGATCTCGAAAAGCGCCGCGTCATGATGCTGAATTGGGCGCGCACCACTTGCGGCATGATGGGCCGTTCGCCTGATTTCATGAATGTCACCTACGCCGCCTGGGCCGGCGCCGAAGCGTTTTTCGCGCAAGGCCGACCCGAATTCGGCGAAAACATGCGCCGCTATTACGAATACATCCGCGAAAACGACCTGACCCTGACTCATTCCCTGATCAATCTGCAGCGCAGCCGCACCGTCTCGGGCGTGTTCAACCTGCAGGAGGGAACAGCGCTCCAGGTGGTGCGCGAGACCGATGCCGGCATCGTCGTGCGCGGCGCGCGCATTCTCGCGACCCTCGGGCCACTCGCCGACGAGATCGGCGTCTATTCGCCGCGCATGGGGCGCCATACCGAAAGCCACAGCCCGTTCGCGCTGAGCTTTGCGATCCCCTGCGGCGCGCCGGGGCTCAAATTCCTGTGCCGCGACAGCTTCGATCTCGGGCGTTCGCATTTCGATCACCCGCTCGCCTCGCGCTTCGAGGAGATGGATTGCATCGTCTTCTTCGACGACGTGATGGTGCCGTGGGAGCGGGTGTTCCTGTTGGGCGATGTCGACCGGCTCAACGCGACCGCCACCGCGACCCATTCCTCGGCGCATTCGGCACATCAGGGAGCGGCGAAGAACCTCGCCAAATGCGAATTCGTGCTCGGTGTGGCATTGCTGATGACCCAGGCCATCGGCAACGCTCACCTGCCGAACGTCGAGGAGCGCATCGGCGAGCTGATGCTGACCACCCAACTGACCCGAGCCTGCATGCGCGCCGCCGAGGCCGACGCCAAACTCGATGAGTGGGGCGTCATGTGCCCCGACCCGTTGATGGTCGAAAGTCCGCGCAACCTGTTCATGACCGCGTATCCGCGAATGATCGAGATCCTGCAGTTGTTGGGATCGAGCAGTTTTCTGTTGACCCCGAGCGAAGCCGATTTCAAAGGCCCGCTCGCCGCCGACATCGAGCAGTATCTGGCGACCGACAACACGCCGGCGAAGGACCGGGTGAAGCTGTTCCGGCTCGCCTGGGACCTCGCCGGCAGCGCCTTTGGCAGCCGCCAAGTGCTCTACGAGCGGTTCTTTGCCAGCGACCCGTTGACGCGGGCGCGCGCCATCGCCACGATCTATCCAAAGAAGGAAGTGATGGACCGCGTCCTCGATTTCCTGGGACGCGACGACGATACCGTGTGAAGGAGGATCAAAGATGAGCGTCAAGCCGAAATACCTGGGACACGTCAATCTTTATGTGCGCGACGCCGAGCGCTCGAAGAAATGGTATGAAGATCTGCTGGGCTTGCACACCTATGAATACCGGCCGGGCTGGGCCGCCTTTCTGTCGGCCGATCGCGAGCAGTCGCACGAGGTGGCGCTGATGCAACTGGGGCCGGATGCGCCGTTGCAGCAGAAAGGCCAGGTCGGCCTCAATCATATGGCCTGGCGCCTCGACAGCCTCGACGATCTGAAAGAAATGTATCGGCAGATCAAAGAGAAGCAGATCCCGATCGATCACATCGCCGATCACGGCATCTCGCTCGGCATCTATCTGCGCGATCCCGATGGCAACGGCGTCGAGGTTTATTACGAGATGCCGCGCTCTGAATGGCCGCATGAAGAGCACGTGTTCACCCGCGAACTGATGGGCAACGGCCGCTTCCCCGGCCCGTGGGATGCGGAACTCTCCGCTCAGCGCGCCGCCGCCCAATAACGGCGCCCATAGCGTCTCACGTCTCTCCCGTCGGCTCGTGCGAGTAATGCGTCATGGCCGGGCTCGTCCCGGCCATCCACGCCTTCGACTCGGTCGGCAACGACTGTCCGCGGCACGTGGATGCCCGGATCAAGTCCGGGCATGACGGCGGTATAGAAATGAACACGACCGATAAAATAACTCGTCTGCTCCTGAAGCAGGAAATCGAAGATTTCCTTTATCGCGAGGCGGAACTCCTCGACGAGCGGCGCTACGAAGACTGGTTGGCACTGGTTGCCGACGACGTGCGCTACTGGATGCCGATGCGGCGCAACGTCAAGGTCGGCGAGCACGAGCGCGAATTCACCCGCGCCGATCACGACATCAACTGGTTCGACGAAGGCAAGGAGACTTTGGACCGCCGGGTCAGGCAGATCATGACCGGCATCCATTGGGCCGAGGAGCCGGTGTCGCGCATCACCCACATCGTCTCCAATGTGCAATTGCTCGAGGCGACGCCGTCGATCGGCGATGCCGCCGAGGTCGCGGTCAAATGCCGCTTTCTGATCTACCGCAACCGGGTCGAGACCGAGACCGACATCCTGGTCGGCAAGCGCGAAGACCGGCTGCGCCGGGTCGGCGACGGCTGGCAGATCGCGAGCCGCAAGATCATCCTCGACCAGAACGTGTTGCTGACCAAGAACCTGACCTTTTTCTTTTGAGCGCGGGGCTCGCAACGACCATGCAGCGGTCGGGTTGTCGGCCTTTGGTGACCGTTTCTCTTTGTTTTGTTAGTCCCGCAGAAGCGCGAATCCCGAGCCGATCGCTTCGTGGCGGTACTTGCGATCACTCGTAGGGTGGGTTAGCGCAGCGTAACCCACCTTATCCGGTGAGATGATGGGCTTCGCGCTTGCTCAGCCATCCTACGCGCTTGGACAGCTCGAATAACCCGATTTTGTGGGATGTTTTGGGTGCCAATTTGGTCAATGGTGGGTGTTTGGGTCAACGGTGGCTGTGGTCGGATTGAATGGGTCGGCGGCCAGGCGATGTTCGCGGGCTTGGGTCGGTGGTGACGCACCTTTCCGTCATGCGGGCGCAGTTCGGCCATTGAGCCAGGCCATCCGGGTGAAGTTGTAAGTGAGATTGGCCAGGCCGATCTTGACGCGGGCGCGGACCATGCCGACGGTGCGGACGACGAGCCGGAGCCGGCATTTCTGGGCGGCGAAGACGTGCTCGACGCGCGAGCGCACGCGGGCGCGGGTGGCGTTGCCGCGGGCGATATGCGCCGGCATCTTCCGACCTCGGGGCTTTTTGCGCTGGAATTGCGGCTTCAGGCCGCGGCGCTCGAGCACAGCCAGATTGGCCGCCGAGCGATACGCGGTGTCGGCCCACACATCGCTGGCGGTGTTGTCATGGTCGAGCACCGCGGCGAGCTGGCCGCCGTCATGTGCCGCCGCATGGGTCACGCTGTAGCGCCGCACAAAGCCGTGCTCACGGTCGATACCGACATGGTTCTTGTAGCCGAACACCGGCACCGCGATCTCGACCTGCCGCTGGTTGCCTTGGCCTGGCCTGGCCTCGCGCTTTCTGCCGCGCTTGATCGTCCAACGCCCGTCGCGGTCGATCTGGGCGCGCCGGGCCGGCGTCCATTCGGCCGGGGCGCCGCCGCCCTTGAGCGTGTCCTTCTCGGCCTGGGTCAGCCGCGGCCGGCGCGCTTGGATCACCGTGGCGTCGACAATCTGCCCGCCCATCGCCAACCAGCCCTTGGCCCGCAGTAGCGCGTCGAACCGAGCAAACAGCCGCTCCGCCGCGCCGGCACGCGCCAACTGCTCGCGATACAGCCAGATCGTCTTGGCGTCCGGGACGGGATCGTGCAAGGCCAGCCCGACAAACCGCATAAACGACAGCCGATCCCTCAGCTGATATTCGGTCTGGTCATCCGACAGCGTGTAGAGCGTCTGCAATACCAGCGCTTTAAACATCAGCACCGCATCATAAGGCGGTCGCCCACCTTTAGCCCGGTCCGAACGCGACAGTGCTGCTTCCAGATCGTCGCGAAACCCTTCGAAATCGATCACCTGGGCCAGCCGCTCCAACGGGTCGCCCGCCGCGGACAATGCTTTCAGCCGCTCCTCGCCATCAAAAAATCCCGGCTGTCCCGCCATCGCCGATCCCCCGCATCCCCAATCTCAAGAGCCGGCGATTCGGCCCAAAACACAACCAGTTCTTAGAGGTGTCCGCTTGCACCCCTTAAGGGTTCGTTTGGCTTGGCCGCGCCGTTCAGCTTGTCGAGAATCTCTTGAGCCAAGCCAACGAGATGCGGAGCACCATAAACATACTCAAGGATTGCACGACAAAGGGCATCAATAACGGGCACTTCATTTTCTGATAACTGTACCCCTGCGGCGTGAGCACCAATATTACGAAAATTGCGAATACCATTCGCTATGTCGATAAGCTGCTGCGGAATTACCCCATTTTGTGCCAACGAATTCAGTTGTTCAAATAAGCTCCTCCCTTGTGCGCCCTTGTCCTGACATATCATCTCTAGTAGACGACCGACCAATACAGCGAACGCGTGTGCTTCTATGCCTTTAACCGCCAAGGCTGCGGCGTAAGTCCGCTCGATCGCGGACGGAAGGCCATTCACTTTCTGGGCCTCTGTCGGGTACAGAACAACAGGGTTCCACTCTTCTGGGAATTGATCGTGGAAGTAACCGCGCTGAAATGTAACCCTGTTACACGCCGGACATCGCAATATCTCATATACATTTCCAGCAGCCCATACCACACGACCGTCGTTGGCTTCATGATCCTCTACTTGGGAATAACCGCTGACAATCTGCATTGTCACCGTGTTATGGCAATGATTGCACTTTAGGTTCTGTCTGTAGCGCGGTTCCGACATTTTTCTCCCCCGCCATGACAGCGTAAATCATGGTTTCATTGTGCATCATAAATCTTCATCGAAAAAGCCGAAATCGGATCAAATGTCTTGACTTGCGCGGCACGACGGGACGCGCATGCGGGCTGGCGCTGGCGGTACGGCGGCAATAACATGCAGGAACGGCTGGGAGGTGGCCATGTCGGTGACAGCGGAATCAGGGTATCGCAAGGGTCTGGTGGATCTGAGCAACGGGCAGGTCAGCCGCGAGATCTTTGTCAATGAGGAGATCTACCGCGAGGAGCAGGAGCGGCTATTTGCCCGCGCCTGGCTGTTCGTCGGTCACGAAAGCCAGATCCCGAACCCCGGCGATTTCTTCGTCTCGGGCATGGGCGAGGAATCGGTGATCCTGTGCCGCGACCGCGCCGGCCAGATCCACGTCTTTCTGAATTCGTGCCGGCATCGCGGCATGAAGGTGTGCCGCTATGACGAAGGCAACACACCGATTTTCACCTGCCCCTATCACGGCTGGAGCTACGGCGCCGACGGCAAGCTGGTCGGCGTCCCCTATTTCCGCGAAGCCTATCACTCCCAGCTCGACCGCTCGCAATGGGGTTTGGTCGAGGTGGCACAATTGTGCAACTACAAGGGTGCCATCTGTGCCACCTGGGACCCGGCTGCCCCCTCCTTCAGCGAATATCTCGGCGAGTTCGCGCGCTATCTCGACCTGACCTTGGAAACCTGGGAGGGCGGCGAAAGCGGCGTCGAAGTCCTCGGCGGCGTGCAGAAATGGCTGATCCCGTGCAACTGGAAATTTCCGGCCGAAAACTTCTGCGGCGACAGCTACCACAACATCAGCCACCGCTCGGTCGATCTGGTCGGCATTGGGCCATCGGGCAGCGGGCGGCGCGACATGCAGGAGCGGCAGATGGCGCGCCGGCTGCAGGTATCGCTCTACGAACGCGGCCACCAGACCGGAGTCTATGTCTTGCCGCAGGGTCAGCCGACCCCGCCGGCCTACGCCCATTCGCCGGTCGTCTCCGAATATTTCGCGCATTGCGAAGAGCAGCGGCGCCGGCGCAAAGGCGAATGGGGGAGAGTAATCGGCAGCCCCGGCGAGGTCTTTCCCAATATCGCGCTGCATCCGCGCCAGCCGCGCACGATCGCGGTGTGGCATCCGCGCGGCGCCCACCAGACCGAGTGCTGGCGCTGGTATTTTGTCGACAAGGCTGCACCGCAACAGGTTAAGGATTTTTTACGTGACTACTACATCCGCTATTCCGGTCCGGCCGGCATGACCGAGCAGGACGATATGGAAAATTGGAACTACGCCCATGCCGCCAGCCGGGGCACGATCGCCCGCCGCCATCCCTACAGCTACGAACAGGGGCAGGGCTACGAGATCGCGGATTACGAATTCAGGGACTGCGCATCCCCGGCACGGTGATGGACATCACCGAGGCCAAGTCGAGCGAACACAATCTGCGCAATCTGTACCGCCGCTGGGCGGAATTCATGGAAGCCGACAGCTGGGACGAACTCGCGACCTGGCGCCGAGAAGACCCTGGCATCGTCCGGGCCGCCGAATGAGCGAAATCGTCAACACCCGGCTATCTGACTCCCGGCATGCAGATTACCTTGGTCGACGGCGCCGTCGCCGAGGTGGTGTCGAACCCGTTGGATGGGGTGTGGGTCTTCGCCCGCTATCTGTCCTCGCCCACCGACCCGTCGGTGGTCGGCAGCGAGGACATGATCTTCGCCCAGGACATCGCCGAAATCCGCGCGCCCCATAATTGATGCAGGTGGCTTCGTTGCTAACTCAGCGACGATAGAATTGCCATAATCTTATTATACTCGTCGTCTGGCGCCGAGCCCGTCCAGGGCGGCTTTTTTGCGCCGGACGAAGGAATAATGGTCAAAGCCATAGCTGATATTTCGCTGCAAAAAACAGCAAAAGTAGCGGGGCGGCCGGGACGCGCACCGTGGCGCGAGGCGGGATCGCCGCCGGCGAGGCGCTAGTGGTCTGACGCGATCGCTTGGTGCCCACGGTTGACCTTTTCGATGATGCGATCGGGGTCGGCGGTCCAGACGAATGGTCTGGGTTTGCGGTTGTGCTCGCCGAGATAGCGGTTGATCGCAGCTTGCAGGTCGACGAGCGAATGGAAGACACCGCGCTGTAAGCGCCGACGGGTCAGCGTGGCGAAGAACCCTTCGACCGCATTGGCCCAGGAGCACGAGGTCGGGGTGAAATGGAACACCCACCTGGGATGCCGCGCGAGCCAGGCGCGCACTTTGGGATGCTTGTGGGCGGCATAATTGTCGAGGATCGCGTGGATCAGCTTGCCGGCCGGCACCGCGGCCTCGATCCGGTTGAGGAAGCGGATGAATTCCTGATGGCGATGGCGCGCCATGCACTGGCCGATGACGGTGCCGTCGAAGACATTGAGCGCCGCGAACAGCGTCGTCGTGCCGTTGCGGATGTAATCATGGGTCATCGTTCCGGCCCGGCCCTTTTTGATCGGCAGGCCCGGCTGGGTGCGGTCGAGGGCCTGGATCTGGCTCTTCTCGTCGACCGAGAGCACCAGGCTGTGCGCCGGCGGGTCGAGATAGAGCCCGACCACATCGCGCAATTTGGCGGCAAACGCCGGGTCCTGCGACAGCTTGAAGCGCCGCACCCGGTGCGGCTGCAGACCGTGCGCCGCCCAGATGCGCTGCACCGAGCGCAGCGAGATGCCGCTCGCTGCCGCCATCGCCCGGCCGGTCCAATGGGTTGTCTCGCCCGGCGGCTCCGCCAGGGTCAGCGCGACGACATCGTCGACCAGCGCTGACGGCAATGGCGGCAGACCGGGTTTGCGCGTCTTGTCGTGCAGCAGGCCGGCCACGCCCTCGCGCATAAACCGCTCTTGCCAGCGCCACACACAGGGCTTCGAAACCCCGGCGCGGCGCATGATTTCGGCGGTGCCGCAGCCCTCGCCCGTGGCCAGAATGATCCGCGCCCGCCACACATGCTTTTGCCGGCTGTTGCGATCCGCTACCACCGCGGCCAGTCGTTCGCGGTCGGCGGCACTCACCTCGATAGCGATCCCCTCGCGCATCGCGCATGATCGCACAGATCCAGTCTTTATGGAATCCTATGATTGCGTCGTACCACTAGCTCGCTCCCGTGTCGAATGAGTTGTGACCCAGCTATGAAAAGACCGTCAAAAAACGCGCAGCCTCTTGATCAAGGCAAAGGCAACGAAGTTGCGGTTGGCGGGACCGGCCCGCCGTTTTGGCCACCCACAGCGTCTTTCGGCTCGAAACGTGTTGTTTTGGTAGCCAAAATGGCGGATGATGCTGTTTACAACTCGGGAAATCCGGGAAATGTCAACTAAATCCAAATTGCCACACTGGAGGGGAAGGAAATGTCAATTATCGGCTGGATCATCCTTGGGCTGATCGCCGGCTTCATCGCCAGCAAGATCGTGAATAAGCAAGGGGAAGGTCTCCTCCTTGACATCGTCCTCGGGGTGGTCGGAGCGGTAGTCGGCGGCTGGTTGTTTGGATTTTTCGGCGCTACCGGTGTGACCGGTTTTAATCTCTACAGCATGTTCGTGGCGATCGTCGGCGCTATCATTGTGCTCGTTGTTTATCACCTGGTCCGACGGGCAACGTAAGATAAAATTTCAGGGTGCGAGAATGTCTCACGCCCACCTTCGGCGGGTTGACAAGGAATACGAACCTAATGGAGTAATAGAATTGGCTCCGTCAGGTGCGCTCGACGTAGGCGTCCATGACCTTTTTGTCGCCGGCGTGGTCGAAATGAATTGCGAGTTTGTTATCCTCGACCGCGGTTATCATGCCGTAACCGAATTTCTGGTGGAAGACACGGTCGCCGACCTTAAACCCGCCGACCCGGCGGATCTCCGCGCCGCGGCGCGGGACCGGGCCGGCTTCGATCAGCACCGGCCGGCGGCGTTCGGCCCACGGGCTCGTCGCGGCAGCGGTCGGCAGGTCGATTGCGGCCCCCCAGCCACCCGTCGCAAACGTGGCGGCCCGGGCGGCGCCCGGCTGCAGCCCGGGCTCGGCCACGATCTCGATATGCTCGGACGGCAGTTCGTCGACGAAGCGCGAGCGCATCGCACTCTGCCATTGGCCGTGGATGCGTCGGTTGGCGGCGAACGAGACATAACCGCGATGGCGCGCCCGGGTCAGTCCGACATAAGCGAGCCGCCGCTCTTCTTCGAGTGCGGCGAGCCCGTTCTCCTCCATCGCGCGCTGGTTCGGAAACAGCCCGTCCTCCCAGCCCGGCAGAAACACGGTGTCGAATTCGAGCCCCTTGGCGCTGTGCAGGGTCATCAGATTGACCATGTCGCCGCCCGAATCGGCGGCGTTGTCCATGACCAGGCTGACATGTTCGAGAAAACCGCCGAGGTTCTCGAACTCGGCCATGGCGACCACCAGCTCCTTGAGGTTTTCGAGGCGGCCGGCGGCGTCGGGCGAGCGTTCGGCCTGCCACATCGCGGTGTAACCAGACTCGTCGAGCACGATCTGCACCAGATCGGTATGCGAGACCCGCCCGGCCTGCTCGCGCCAGCGATCGAGCGCCGTGATAAAGCTGGCCAAGGCATTGCGCCCGGCGGGCCGCAGCCGATCGCCTGATATCAACACCCGCCCAGCCTCGACCAATGGCAAGCGGTCGTTGCGCGCCAAGGTATGGAGTTGCTGCAGGGTGGCGCTGCCGATGCCGCGTCGCGGCGTATTCAGGATGCGCTCGAAAGCGAGGTCATCCGCCGGCTGGTTGACCAGCCGCAGATAGGCCAACGCGTCTCGGATCTCCTGACGCTCGTAAAAACGCGGACCGCCGATGACGCGATAGGGCAGGGCCAATGCGATAAAGCGCTCTTCGAACTCGCGGGTCTGAAACCCGGCGCGGACCAGGATCGCGATCTCGCTCAGCGCGTGCCCCTTGCGCTGCAACGCCTCGATCTCGTCGCCGACCCAGCGCGCCTCCTCCTCGGCGTCCCACAATGCGCGCACCAGAATCTTGTCGCCCTCGCCGGCCTGGGTCCACAAGGTCTTGCCGAGCCGGCCGCGGTTATGTGCGATCATCCCGGCCGCGGCGCCGAGGATGCGCGAGGTCGAGCGGTAATTCTCTTCGAGCCGGATGATCGTGGCGCCCGGAAAATCGCTTTCGAAGCGCAGGATGTTGCCGATCTCGGCGCCGCGCCAGCTGTAGATCGACTGGTCGTCGTCGCCGACGCAGCACAAATTGCGCCGCGCCTGAGCCAACAGGCGCAGCCACAGATACTGCGCGACATTGGTGTCCTGGTACTCGTCGACCAGTACATACCGAAAGCGGCGATGATATTCGGCGAGAATGTCGGGATTGCCGGTGAAGATCGACAAATTGTGCAACAACAGGTCGCCGAAATCGACCGCGTTGACGGTCGCCAGCCGCTCTTGATAGCGCTCGTAAAGCATGATCGCCCGCCCGTCGGCAAAGCTGTCGGCATCGGCGCGCGCGACCTTGTCGGGGCCGAGGCCACGATCCTTCCAGCGCTGGATGACGGACAGCAGCACCCGGGCGGGCCAGCGCCGCTCGTCGATGTCCTCCGCCTGCAGGATCTGCTTGAGCAGGCGAATCTGGTCGTCGGTATCGAGAATCGTAAAGCCCGATTTGAGCCCGACCGCTTCGGCATGGCGGCGCAGGATGCGCGCGGCGATCGCATGAAAGGTGCCGAGCCAAACGCCGTCGGCGGCACGGCCGATCATCGCTTCGAGCCGTTCGCGCATCTCGCGCGCCGCCTTGTTGGTGAAGGTGACGGCCAGCAATTCGGACGGAAAAGCGCGGCGGGTGGCGAGGATATGGGCGAGCCGCGCCGTCAGCACCCGGGTCTTGCCGGTGCCCGCGCCGGCGAGAACCAGGACCGGGCCGTCGACTGCTTCGACGGCGCGCCGCTGCGCCTCGTTGAGCGCGGCGAGGTAGTGCGCTTCCCCGGTCGGAGGACGGGTAAGGACGGCGGGATCGGGCATACGGGGATGATATAGCAAGTGGGCACTCTGGATGCAGAGCGGCGTTATTGCTCGCACGACGGCGTGCGGCGACGGCATCGGGATGGAATTCGGGCGAATCGCCCGGCCGCGCTCGATTCGCACTGAAATGCCACCGGCCTCGGAGCGTAACCACGATAACTTATTTGTTTAGGGCCGGACCCTCAGATCTTTTTCGTGCCAAGGCCGTCGCCACCTTCACAGGTTTGCGCGTGGAGCCATTCCTGCGCCGACAAATGCCCGCGATAGACTTCGGCGTAGAGCCCGACGGGCCAGGTCAGCACAAAGACAACATTGTTGACGATGTCGGTGTTCCGGTTCGGGCACGGGCCGGAAAGCAGAAACCCGATCGCCAGCAGCACGATCCCGATGACGAGGTAGAACCCGACCAACACTCGCATGGTTCTCTCTGCGAAGCAGGCTAAAGACCAAGTAGCGGCGCGTCCGCCGCTGCCGCTAGCGCCACGGAACAGGTTCCCGCCGCCCGATGCAATCCTTAAGTTGGGTTGGCGGTCCTGATGCTGCGTGCCGCGCGGATTGCGCACCAGACGCGCTCGGCTGTCGCCGGCATGTCGACATGCTCGACGCCAAACGGAGCGAGCGCGTCGAGGATCGCGTTGACAATGGTCTGCGGCGCCGCGATGGCGCCCGCCTGGCCCGAGCCCTTGACGCCGAGCGGGTTGGCGGTGGTCGGCAGTTCGTTGAGCATGATCTCGAGCGGCGGCAGATTGTCGGCGCGCGGAACTGCATAATCCAATAACGAAGCGCTCAGCGGCTGGCCCGACTCGAGATCATAGACGGTATGTTCGAGCAGCGCCTGGCCAACTCCTTGCGCGACCCCGCCCTGCACTTGGCCCTTAGTCAGCAACGGATTGATCAGCCGCCCATAATCATCGACCGCGAGATAGCGTTCGAGGCTGACCGCGCCGGTCTCCGGGTCGATTTCGACCTCGGCCACATGGCACCCGCTTGGGAAGGTAACGGCGTTGCATTGATTGAACACATAGCTGTCGAGCCCCAGCGCCATCCCGTCCGGCAGATTTGCCGGGTCGGTCGCGGCACGGGCGATCGTCATCAGGTCGATCGCCCGCTCGGATCCGGGGACAGTGAAACGGCCGGCTGAAAACGCTACCTCGGCGACATCGGCTTGGAGCAGGCCGGCGGCGATCGCCCGGCCCTTTTCGATGACCGCCTCGGCCGCTTTCACCAACGCCGCGCCCCCCTGATGCATCGAGCGCGCGCCACCATGTCCCGCACCCCCTCGCACCGTCTGCGTATCGGCCTGGACATAGCGAAACGTCTCGAGCGGCAGCCCAAGCAGAGAAGCGGCGATTTGCGGGAAGCTGGTCTCGTGGCCCTGGCCATTCGATTGGGTGCCGAGGATCAGCGCTACGCGCCCGTCGGACTCGAAGCGAATTTCGGCGCCCTCGTTGGCGGCGCCGCGTGCGGTTTCGAGGAAGCAGCCGATCCCGAGTCCGCGCAGCCGGCCACGCGCCGCGGCCTCCGTCCGACGCTCTGCGAAGCCGGCCGTCAGCGCCACGGCGTCGTCGAGATTGGCGGTGAAGCGTCCGCAATCGATCGTCATGCCCAACGCGCTGCGGTGGGGGAACTCACTGATCAGATTGCGTCGGCGCAAGCTTACCGGGTCGCTCCCGATCTGGTGGGCGGCGAGGTCGACGAGCCTTTCGATCAGGTAATTGGCCTCGGGCTTGCCGGCGCCGCGGTAAGCATCGATCGGCACCGTATTGGTAAAGGCGCCACGCACCTCCATGAACACTGCCGGGATCGCGTAGACGCCGCCCATCGCCGTCGCCGGCGAATTGGTCGAGCTGCCGGGACCATTTGCAGACAGATAGGCGCCAAGATTGGCCACCGTGGAGACGTCGAGCGCCAAAAACCGGCCGTCCTGGTCGAGCGCCAGACGCGCCCGCGTGTGGTTGTCACGGCCTTGGGCGGCGCTCATGAATTCCTCGGTGCGCTCGGCGACCCATCTGACCGGCCGACCGAGCCGCCGTGCGGCCCACAACACGAGCACCCATTCCGGGTAAAGAAAATTCTTCATGCCGAAGCCGCCGCCGACGTCGGGTGCGGCTAGGCGGATTCGCTCGTCAGGGAGGTGAAACACCGATTGCGCAAGCTGGCTGCGGATGCCGTGGACGCCTTGGCCGGTCAGCAGCAGATCGAGGCCGCCGGTGGCCGCGTCATAGCGGCCGATCGCAGCCCGCGGCTCGATCGGCGTCGGCGCAAGCCGGTTGTTGACGAGCACAATCTCTGCGATCTGCGCCGCTCTGGCGAAGGCGGCGTCGACCGCTTCTTTGTCGCCGCGCCGAAAGCGAAAGCAGAGATTGCCGGGCGCCTCGTCCCAGATCGCCGGTGCTCCGGGCGCAAAGCCGCCGGCGCGTCGGTCACCGCGTCGAGAGGGCGGTATTCGACCGTGATCAGCTCGGACGCAGTGCGCGCCAGTTCGCGGGTCTCGGCGACAACGAACGCGACCGGATCACCCACATGCCGGACCCGCCCGCGCGCCAGCGCATAGCGTGGTGGCACGATCAGTGGGTCGACGGTGGCGACTTGCGCAACGCACGGGAGCGGGCCCAAACCCTCGGCGCGAAGATCAGCCTCGGCAAAGACGCCGAGCACGCCTAGGGCTGCCCGCGCCGCGGAGGTGTCGATCCTTTCGATCGCGGCATGGGCGTGGGGCGAGCGCAAAACATGGAGGTAGGCCGCCCCGGGAACGGCGACATCGTCGACGTACCGGCCGCGCCCAGTCAAAAACCGGAAGTCTTCGAGCCGTCGGACAGAGCGTCCGAGCATATTGGCGTCCATTACCCTCCTCCTCCTGCCGAGGATTGAGCTTTGCCCCGCCGTTGCCAAGCGCCGACCGCCGTTCTGGCGGAATGTCGTGAAGCACGCTATCCTCGGTTCCGGCTTCCGGGATCGAAGGGCGGAGCATGCCGAGGGTCACGTATGTAGAGTTCAATGGCGCCGAGCATCAGGTCGAAGTGCCGCTCGGCCTTTCCGTCATGCGCGGCGCCGTCAACAACAACGTCCCCGGCATCGACGCCGATTGCGGCGGCGAATGCGCGTGCGCGACCTGCCATGTCTATGTCGATCCGGCCTGGCTCGCCAAGACCGGAACCCCGGTGCCTGGGTCGCAGGAGGCGAGCATGCTGAGCTTTGCCGCCGAAGGCGAATTCAATTCGCGCCTGTCGTGCCAGATTGCGATGCGCGAGGAGCTCGATGGATTGATCGTCCGCATGCCGCAGGGGCAGCATTGAGAAGAACGGAGCAGCAGGGATGAACACCGAACTCCATGACGCCTATTCGATCCCGCTAGAGGCGATCGATGTCAGCGATCCGCAGCTCTATCAGGACGACACTTACTATCCCTATTTCGAGCGGCTGCGCCGCGAGGCCCCGGTTCATTGGTGCCGGGAAAGCCGCTACGGCCCCTATTGGTCGGTATGCAAATACAAGGACATCATGCAGATCGAGGTCAACCACGGCGTCTACTCGTCCGAGCTCGGCGGCATCGCCGTCGAGGACCAGCCGAAGGGACTGGAGCGCGAGAGCTTCATCCGCATGGACCCGCCCAAGCACGACGAGCAGCGCAAGGTGGTCGGCCCGATCGTGGCGCCGGCCAATCTTGCCGAGATGGAAGCGACGATCCGCGAGCGGACGATCCGGGTGCTCGAAGGTCTGCCGCGGAACGAGACCTTCGACTGGGTCGAGCGGGTATCGGTCGAGCTCACGACGATGATGCTCGCCACGTTGTTCGACTTCCCGTGGGAGGAGCGGCGCAAACTGACCTACTGGTCCGACGTCGTGATCTGCAATGTCCATGCCCCGGAATCGCCGGTGCACTCGGAACAGGAGAAGTTCGACGAATTGAAGAAAATGGCCGAGCGCATGGCTGAGCTTTACAACGAGCGCGCCGCGCAGCCGCCCAAATTCGACCTGTTGTCGATGCTCGCGCATGGGCGGGCGACGCAGGACATGCCGTTGCGCGAATTCATGGGCAATCTGTCGCTGCTGATCGTCGGCGGCAACGACACCACGCGCAACTCGATGACCGGAGGCCTCTACGCGCTGAGCCAGCATCCGCGCGAATACCAAAAATTGCGCGACGATCCGGCGCTGGTGGCGAGCCTGGTCCCCGAAATCATCCGGTATGTGACCCCGGTCATCCATATGCGGCGCACGGCGACCCAGGACGCGGAGCTCGGCGGCCAGCACATCCGCGCCGGCGACAAGGTGGTGATGTGGTACGTCTCGGGCAACCGCGACTCGGACGCGATCGAGGATCCCGACAATTTCATCATCGATCGGCCGCGGCCGCGCCAGCACCTATCATTCGGCTTCGGCATCCATCGCTGCGTTGGCAATCGCCTCGCCGAATTGCAACTCCGCATCCTGTGGGAGGAATTGCTGCCGCGCCATCCTGTCATCGAGGTCTTGGCGCCGCCGCGCCGCACCTACTCCAACTTCATCCACGGCATGCGCTCGATGCCAGTACGAATTCCCGCATAGCCAGGCAGATCGGCCGCTGGTTGCAGCGCCGCGGCAGCGGCGATAGGCTTGACGCATGCCGGCGGCACCCAGATTTGTGCGTTACCTCAGCACGCGCGACCCTCGGCCCGCTCCGCGTACTCTCTCGTTTGAGGATGTGCTTCTAGCCGGTCTTGCCGAAGATGGCGGGCTCTACGTCCCGGAGCGATTTGCCCGCACTCACCGCCGAGGATTTGCGCGGATTTGCCGGGCAGCCCTATGCTGAACTTGCGGCTCACATCCTGGCGTTGTTCGCCGGCGACGGCGTTTTCGGCGGCCGAGCTGCAGCCAATCGCCGAGCGGGCCTATCGCGGGTTCCGCCACGCCGCGGTGGCGCCGCTGGTGCAGCTCGACGAGCGCTTGTGGCTGATGGAGCTGTTTCACGGCCCGACACTCGCCTTCAAGGATCTGGCATTACAGCTCGTCGGCCTGCTGTTCGACGCGGCACTGGCTCGGCGCCGCGAGCATGTGACGATCATCGGCGCCACATCGGGCGATACCGGGTCGGCCGCACTCGCCGCCTGCCGCGATCGCGACGCCATCGACATCTTCATGCTCTACCCGCACGGGCGCATTTCCGAGGTGCAGCGGCGGCAGATGACAACGGTCGAAGCGGTGAACGCCCATTCCATCGCGATCGAGGGCACGTTCGACGACTGCCAGGATCTGGTCAAAGGACTGTTCGCCGACGACGGGCTGCGGCGTGCGCTGAACCTCGCGGCGGTCAATTCGATCAACTGGGCGCGAATCGCGGCCCAGACCGTGTACTATTTTGCCGCGGGCGCGGCGCTCGGTGCTCCGCAACGGCCGCTGTCGTTCAGTGTGCCGACCGGCAATTTCGGCAACGTCTATGCCGGGCACGTCGCCCGCCTGATGGGGCTGCCGATCGAGCGACTGGTGATCGGCACCAACCGCAACGACATCCTCGCCCGCTATATCTCGACCGGCGATATGACGATCGCCCCGGTCGAGCCGAGCCTGAGCCCGAGCATGGACATTCAGGTGTCGAGCAATTTCGAGCGGCTGCTGTTCGATCTGAAAGGCAGAAACGGCGCGGCTGTCGCCGAGGCCATGAAGATGTTTCGCCAATCTGGCAGCCTGCCGGCGCGACGATCAGGCATTGCGAGTGGTGCAGCGGCTTGTTTTCGGCCCATAAGGTCGACGACACTCTGACGATGCAGACAATCGCCGACACTTATGCTCGATCGGGAATTTTGATCGATCCCCATACCGCGGTCGCGGTAGCCGCCGCCCGCGCCGAACTCGGCGCGCAGCCGGGTGAGGCGCCGATGGTGGCGCTCGCCACCGCTCATCCGGCCAAGTTTCCCGACGCGGTCGAGCGCGCGACCGGGATCCGTCCGATGCAGCCGCCGGCGCTCGGCGCGCTGTTCGAGAAGCGCGAGCGGATGACGGTGCTGGCAAATGATTTCGACACCGTGAAACGGTTCATTCGCGCCCGTGCACGGCGCGCAGGAGCAGCAGCATGACGGTACGGGTCTCCCCCCTAGCGAACGGGTTGCAGATCGCCACCGACCAGATCGACACCGTCGACACGGTCTCGCTTGGCATCTGGGTCGATGTCGGGACCCGACACGAGCCGGCAGAAATCAACGGTGTCGCGCACTTTCTCGAGCATATGGCGTTTAAGGGGACCAAGCGGCGCAGCGCGCTCGCCATCGCCGAGGAGATCGAGGCGGTGGGCGGCCACCTCAACGCCTACACCTCGCGCGAGAGCACCGCCTTCTACGCCAAGGTACTGAAGGAGGATGTGCCGCTTGCGCTCGACATCCTTTCCGACATCCTGCAGCACTCGACCTTCGAGCCCGAGGAGATGGAGCGCGAGCGCACCGTTATCCTGCAGGAGATCGGCCAGGCCAACGACACCCCCGACGACATCATCTTCGATCACTTTCAGGAATGCGCCTACCCCGACCAGGCGATGGGCCGGCCAGTTCTGGGCCGGCCCGAAATTATCCGCCGGCTCGGGCGCGACGAGGTCACGGCTTATCTGCGCGACCATTACGGCGCGCGGCGGATGGTGTTGGCCGCGGCCGGTAACCTCGACCATGACCGGATAGCCGGCCTGGCCGAAAAGACGCTCTCGGATCTCCCCGCCGAACGCCCGGTCACGACCGAGCCGGCGCGCTACGCCGGCGGCGACCGACGCGAACAACGCGATCTGGAGCAGCTCCACCTGGTCTTGGGATTCCCCGGACTAACCCTGGACGACCCCGATTTTTATGCGGCATCGGTGCTGGCGACCGCGTTTGGCGGCGGCATGTCGTCTCGGCTGTTTCAGGAGATCCGCGAGAAGCGCGGGCTGGTCTATACGATCCATTGTTTTGCCCACAGCTATCGCGACGGCGGACTGTTCGGGATCTACGCCGGCACCGGTGAGGAAGAGGCGGCCGAGCTGGTGCCGGCATTGTGCGAAGAGGCAAGAAAACTCGACGATGGCCTGAGCGAAGTCGAGCTGGCTCGCGCCAAGACCCAAATGAAGGCGGGTCTGTTGATGTCGCTCGAAAGCACGTCCGCGCGCTGCGAGCAGCTGGCCCAGCATCTCTTGATCCACGGCACGCCGTTCGATCCGCCCGAAATCGTGCGGCGCATCGAAGCGGTCGACGCCGCCGCGATCCGGCGCATCGTCGCGCGCTGGCGGTCGGGCCCGCCGACACTCACCGCGCTCGGGCCCCTCAGCCGGCTCGAAGATTTTGGCCGCGTGCAGGCGCGGCTCGCCGCCTGATGCCACGATAGCGATGGCGCCGCAGCGCAAATCCTTTCCCCGGCTTTTTCTTTCGCGCTCAGACCCTTTCCGGCTGACCGGCGACCGCGTTTTCCTGCGCGCGCCCGAACGCGGCGATTGGGAAGCCTGGGCGAGCCTGCGCGCCCGCTCCCGCGGGTTCCTCGAACCGTGGGAGCCGAGCTGGCCGCCCGACGCACTCTCCCGGTTGAGCTTTCGTTCGCGCGTCGCTCGTTATGCCGAGGATTGGCGCACCGACCAGGCATACAATTTTTTCATTTTCATCCATGACGACACGCTGGTCGGCGGGATCGGCCTATCCAATGTACGCCGCGGCGTGTCGGAGACGGCGAGCCTCGGCTATTGGGTCGGCGAGCCGTTTGCCCGCCAGGGGCACATGACCGCGGCGCTGCCGCTGATCCTCGATTTCTCGTTTGCCCGGTTGCGGCTGCATCGGGTCGAAGCCGCCTGTCTGCCGACCAACATTCCCAGCCGGTCGTTGCTGACCCGAGCCGGGTTCCACCAGGAGGGCTATGCCCGCCAGTATTTGTGCATCGAAGGCAAATGGCAGGACCACCTGCTGTTCGCCATGCTGTACGATGATCGGCGGGAGCCTCGCGCTTAGCGATCGTGCCGGCTAGGCGTGGCCGGCGTCACTCGACAGGGACGACAGGTCGATCCCGAGCTTGGCCAATGCGCGGTGCCATTTCCCATCGTGATCGGGGTCAAACACGATCGCCTGATCCGCGGCGACGGACAGCCAGCCATTGGCTTGGATCTCGGCGTCGAGCTGGCCGGGCGCCCATCCGGCATATCCCAGCGCGAACAGGCTGAGGCGTGGCCCGTGGCCCTTACCGATGGCGCGCAGGATTTCCAGGGTGGCGGTCATCGAGATGTTGTCGGCGACCGGCAAGGTCGCTTCCTCGCGATAATCGTCGGTATGCAGCACAAAGCCGCGCCCGGGTTCGACCGGGCCGCCGAAATGCACCGGGCGTGTTTTGCTGAGGCTGCCGGGCGCGATCTCCAACTTGGCGAGTAGCTCGGCCATGGTCAGCGAGCCTATAACTTTGTTGATCACCAGACCCATTGCTCCAGCGTCGCCACTATGCGCGCACATGTAAATGACCGACCGGGCAAAGCGCGGATCGCCCATTTGCGGCATCGCCACCAGAAGCTGGCCCGCGAGCGAACTCACCATGCTCCCCGTTGCGCTCCGTCGACCATCGTGCCCATTTCCTCTCCGCTCCCGCGCCTTGTGCGCTCATCATAACGGTTGCACTGCGCGTCTGCGCACAAAAAACCGGCAGCCGGCCCGTTTGCCGAGCGGTCGGCGCTGTGCTATCGCTCACGCTCAGGATCTGTACCGCATTGGAGGGACTTCCCATGACGATCAAGGTCGGCGACAAGGTGCCGTCGGTGATGCTCAGGCAGGTAACCCCGGAAGGGCCAAAGGAGGTCGCCGCCGACGAGTTCTTCCGTGGCAGGAAAGTCGTGCTGTTCGCGGTGCCGGGCGCCTTTACTCCGGCCTGCTCGCAGCGCCATCTGCCGGGCTATGTCGACAAGGCGGGCGATATCAAGGCGAAGGGGATTGACGAGGTCGCCTGCGTCGCGGTCAACGATGCCGCGGTCATGGGCGCTTGGGGCAAGGACCAGAAGACCGAAGGCAAGGTGACCATGCTGGCCGACGGGAGTGGCGATTTCGTCCGCGCCCTCGGGCTCGAGCTCGACCTCAGCAAGGGCGGGCTCGGCGTGCGCTCGAAGCGCTATTCGATGCTGGTCGACAACGGCGTCGTCAAGTCGCTCAACGTCGAGGCTCAGCCTGGTCAGGTCGACGCCTCGAGCGCCGAGGCGATGCTGAAGGCGCTGGTCTGAGCCGGCACCATCGTTGAGTGCCCTGTTCTGAGGGAAAATCTGCCTTCGGAACGCGCGCTGAGTCGCCGCCAACTTGGGCTGGGCGGTTTTGAGGGGGCCGAACTCGCGGTAGTGTTGCATCAACCGAACCGCCGCATAGCTTCGGTCGGGCTTTTGTTCTTGATCTCACCTCAACGAAGCGGGGCCCCGGAGCGGTTGGAAACTAAAGCCCGGATTCTCCGGGCAAGGGCGTATTGCTCAAAATAGCTCGGATCTGATCGTCGGAAACCTGCCCGGCCATCTTCTGGCGGTATTGATTATATGCCAGCTGACCGCCGACATAGATGCAGTTGCAGGCAATCGGGTCGGCGTACATGTACTTCACGCTGCCATTCGAATTTCGCATCACGAACTGGTGGGGCGGCAGCGACTTCAGGGCTGCGATCCGCTCAGGGGTGTCGGCTTTCCTCTGCACGAAGCCTGCCGCGACGAGCAGGTCACCGTTATTCGGCGCCTCGGAGTTCGCGCATGCCGCGGCCAGCAACGCCATACCGCTCGCGACAACCCAGTGACGCGATGCTTTCATTTTACGCCTCCCCTTGGTGAACGCGGACAGTACTCGGCGTCCCCATCATCCGCCTCACGAAAGTGAGACTGAAATTCCCTACCAAGGACCGTGAGAGCTGTCGGTGGCGCGGCTTCAGACCGATGGGGCGCGCAGCGGCTTGAGGTCGGGGGCGGGGCGAAGGGTAGCTTCGGTTTTGGCCTGCAGCGCAGCGAAGTCGATGTCTTCGGCAATTTCGCGGACGATGAGGCCATCGGGGGTCACGTCGATGACGGCGAGATCGGTATAGATCCTGCTCACCGCGCCGGCGGCTGTCAGCGGATATTCGCACCGCCTGCGGACGCGTGGCGCGCCCGATTTAGTAGTGTGCTCGACCAGGACGCGGATTTCCTTGGCGCCGACCGCCAAATCCATCGCGCCGCCGACCCCGGGCGGAAAGCCCGGATCGTCAGTTGTCCAATTGGCAAGATCGCCGTTCTCGGCGACCTCGAAGGCGCCGAGCAAGGCCAGATCGAGATGGCCGCCGCGGATCATCAGGAACGAGTCCGTGTGGTGGACATAGCTGCCGCCGGTGACGAGCGTGATCGGTTGCTTGCCGGCGTTGATCAAGTCGGGATCGACCTCGTTTGCGCCAGGCGCCGGGCCGACGCCCAAAATGCCGTTCTCGCTATGCAAGACAATCTCGCGACCCTCCGGGATGAAATCGGAAACCAAGGTCGGCAGGCCGATCCCGAGGTTCACATAGGCCCCGTCGGCGAGATCCTGGGCAGCCCGCCAGGCGATTTGGCGACGTTTGAGCGGCATCGACTTTCTCCTCGGTTATCTAATCGGCGCCTTATTGTCTCGCGGCTGAGTCAAAATGAAACCTGGACGACGCGGTCGATAAAGATGCCGGGAGAAACGATCATCTCCGGATCGAGCTCGCCCAATTCGACGATATGGCGGACCTGAGCGACCGCCATATCGGCGGCCATCGCCATTGTTGGGTTGAAGTTGCGCTGCGATTTCCGATAGGTCAGGTTGCCCCAACGGTCGGCTCGATCGGCAGCGAGCAAGGCGACGTCGCCCTTCAGGGGTTTTTCCAATACGTACATGCGGCCGTCGATCTCGCGGTGCTCCTTGCCCTCGGCGAGCCTAGTCCCAACTGATACCGGCGAATAGAAACCCCCGAGTCCGGCGGCGGCGCAGCGCATGCGCTCGCTGAGCGTTCCCTGAGGTAGCAATTCCAGCTCAATCTTGCCGGCGGAATAGAGTTCTTCGAACACAACCGAGCCCGAGCTGCGCGGAAACGAGCACACGATCTTGCGCACCCGGCCAGCAGCCATCAACGCCGCGAGCCCGGTGCGGCCAGTGCCGGCGTTGTTGGCGACGACGGTCAGATCGCGCGCACCCTGCTCGATCACCGCTTCGCACAATGCATCGGGCAGCCCTGCACCGCCGAACCCGGCGCACAACACGACCGACCCATCCTTTATGCCCGCCACCGCCTCGGCAAGGGTTCGCACGCGTTTGTCGATCATCGATGGCCGGCTCCCGATTAGAACGCGACGGCGTCGCCGCCCTTCAGCGCCAGCATTGCCCGCGCCTCGTCCGGGGTGGCGATTTCGAGCGACAAATTCTCGACGATCGTGCGGATGCGGCTGACCTGGTCGGCATTGCTGGTGGCAAGCTTGCCGCGGCCGATCCAAAGCGAATCCTCGAGTCCGACCCGGACATTGCCGCCCATAATCGCGCCCATCGTCACTAGCGGCAACTGGTGGCGGCCGGCGGCGAGGATCGACCAGGCGTAGGTATCGCCGAACAGCTTGTCGGCGATGCGCTTCATATGCGCGAGATTCTTCCGGATCGGCGCCGATGCCGCCAAAAATGCCGAAGATCGTCTGGACGAACAGCGGCGGCTTGACCAAGCCGCGTTCGACGAAATGAGCCAAGTTGTAAAGATGCCCGACATCGTAGCATTCAAACTCGAAGCGCGTGCCGCAACCCTCGCCAAGCTCCTTGAGGCTGCGCTCTATGTCTTTGTAAGTGTTCTTGAAGATGAAATCCCGCGTCGAATCGAGATACTGGGGTTCCCACTCGTATTTCCAGACCTTGTAGCGGTCGAGCATCGGATAGAGCCCGAAATTCATCGAGCCCATGTTCATCGAGCACATCTCGGGCTGGGCGCGAAGCGGGGCGGCGAGGCGCTCCTCGAGGGTCATACCGAGACCGCCGCCGGTGGTGATGTTGACGACGGCTTTCGTCGCCTGCTTGATCCGCGGCAGGAATTGCATGAACACGGCGGGATCTGGGGTCGGCCGCCCATCCTTCGGATCGCGGGCATGGAGGTGCAGGATTGCCGCTCCAGCCTCGGCGGCGGCGATCGCGTCGCGGGCAATCTCGTCCGGCGTGATCGGCAGATAGGGGCTCATCGTCGGGGTATGTATCCCGCCGGTCACCGCGCAGGTGATGATGACCTTGCCAGTCATAGCCATGCTCTTCCTCCCGTCAGGCTCGCTCGGCCTGCGGGCTTGGCTCCCACCCTAGCGAACCTGCCCTCAGGAGGGCAGGAGAGGGAACTCTAGCCCTGCGCCCGGATGAACGACTTGACCTTGGGATAGGTCTCCGTCTGCCACCGGCGGCCGTGGAAGACGCCATAATGGCCGACTTTGAGCTGGAGGTGGTGGGTCTTTTTTACCGGCACGATGCCGGTGCACAGAGCGTGCGCGGCGACAGTCTGGCCAGGCCCGCAGACATCGTCGCGCTCACCCTCGACCGTCATCAGCGCGGTGCGCTCGATCGCCGCCGGGACGACCAGATCGCGGCGAACCCGGAAGCGGCCCTGAGGCAGGTTGTGGCAATGAAACACCCGCTCGATGGTCTGCAGATAAAAATCCGCCGGCAGATCCATGACTGCACTGTATTCGTTGTAAAAGGCGCGGGTTGCTGCCGCACTGTCGCCTTTGCCGTCGGCCAGGTCGCGGAACATCGTCCAATGTGCCGAGACGTGGCGATCGAAATTCATGCTGAGAAACCCGGCGAGCTGCAGGAACCCTGGGTAGACGCGTCGGAAACGGCCGGGATATCTCGCCGGCACCGCGGTGATGACGGTGCGGTCAAACCAATCGAGCGTGTGCGCCTCGGCAAACCTGTTGACCGCTGTTGGATTGACCCTGGTGTCGATCGGCCCGCCCATAAGGATCATCGAAGCGGGCTGGCAGGGGTCGCCTCCGGCCGCCATCAAGGACACCGCCGCCAGCACCGGGACCGATGGTTGGCACACCGCCATGACATGGATGCGCGGCCCCAGAAGCCGGGTAAAGCGGATCACCAGCTCGATGAAATCGTCGAGATCGAACCTTCCGTGCAGCAGCGGGACGTCACGGGCGTTGGCCCAGTCGGTCAGATAGACGTTGTGATCGGCCAGCATGGTTTCGACGGTGCCGCGCAGCAGGGTCGGGAAATGCCCTGACAGCGGCGCCACGACGAGCACCGTTGGTTCTTCGCGCGTGGTATCCTTGCGGAAATGGAGGAGTTCGCAAAAGGGGTGCGCGGCGACAACCTCCTCGATGACGGCGATCTCTTTGTTATCGATCGTTACCGATTTGATGCCGAAATCGGGCCGCTCATGCGACATGCCAAAGTGGGACAGCAGCTCCATCGCCGCAGCGGCGTTGCGCACGCAAGGCATGTCGCCGATCGGCGGCCATGGACGGCGCAGCCAGTCGTGGGCTGTCTCGGCCATCAGCCGCACAGGCCCGAAAATGTCGTTTTGTACCTGGTAGGCGTCGTAAAGCATGTACCCTCGTAGATGCCGGCCGCTCTCGATCGTGAAAACGTCCGAAGTAGCGAAACGGCTCGCCGTTTCGTTCGATTATTAGGCTAAAGCATCCCATCTCAAAAGCCCTTTTAATTCAACCTTATATTTGTCTTGACCAGGGTTTAGGCAAGAGGGCGGACGATCGCCTGGCAGCGACGGCAAGCCCGTCGAAAGTTCGTCTAACGTTTCTTGGCTGATGCCAAAGACTGCCGCTTCTGCGGGCAGTGGCCGCGACGTTGCTTATTTCTTACGCGTAGCAGGTTCAGCGCGGCGGGGCGACGACGCCATCGCGAACTTCATGGACAACAACCCCCGAGAGCCGGGGTGGCGGCGCGAGCCAGCGCGGATGGGCCAAGCTTGTCGCCACATCGCGTTCCCCCGCCTTCCAGCGCCGCGTCACCGCGCCGGGCGAAAAGTCGGCCATCTTCGCCGCGAGATCGGCGACGTTCCCTTCGTGAACGAGATGCAGGATCGTCATCGTCGCGTCGCTGGCCTCGGCGAGGCAGCGGCTGACGTCGATCTCGCCGCGCATCGTTGGCGGCAGACGCTCGCCGAGCAGCCCGATCATCCGGCGCAGATCGTGGGTGCGCCGCAACGCGGCGATTTCGCGGGCGGTGCGGCTAATCCCGCCGTGACCGCCGGGCGCGGGATCGTAGCCGTCGACCGCAAAGCACAGGGTGTCGGCCGGACGGGCTTCGTCCAACGCCGAAACCGGGACTGCGCTGCCGCCAAAAAGCTGCCGGCCGATGGCGACTGGCGGCAGCCCAGGTAGCGGGGTGCCGGCCAGCACGTGGTCAAGGCCGAGCACGTGCCGGTCATTGTCGAAGAACGTCTCTGCCCCGGTCGCCAGGTTGACCGCGCCGAGAACGACGCGCACGGCGCCGGAATTGACGCGCTCGAAATCGACGGCCTGGGCGATTAATTCACGCAGCTCGGAGGCCGAGACTACCGCCGCAGGCCGCGTGAACCCTGCGCCGCGGCGCAAAAGGGAGATAAAGCGGCCCGCTGTTTTCTGCGCCCACCGTCCGAGCCTGCGGGGAGAGCGCTGCGCCGCCCGCCTGCTGACTTCGTGCCAGAATTGGCGCATCCGCAATACCCGCTCGTGCGGTAGGTTGCCGGCGATGATCGCGGCGTTGACCGCGCCGATCGCGGTACCGGCGATCCAATTCGGCCGCACCCCGCTTTTTTCGAGCGCGGCGTAAGCGCCGGCCTGATAGGCGCCGAGCGCCTCGCCGCCCGACAGCACCAATGCTATTCGCTCGAAACGGGCCAAGCTCTTATCCGGTCGCCCTCGCGCCAAAATCCGCTCCTTAGCCAGCCGCCAACCGAACTGCCGACGAGCGGCCGCGGCAGGCCCGGTCCACGTTTCGACCGCGCTCCGGCAGCGATGCCGGGGCTTGGCCCCCACTGCGCCCTGTCGGAACGCCCGCCATCATAAGAAGTCTCGACCGAGCGTCCAGTGTCGAAACGCTGCGCCGTTCAGTCTTTCTTTGGCGAGCCGATCGGCGGCAGCGATTTGAGGTAGACGGCGATCGCGCGCCGGTCGGCGTCGGTCAGCCGCGCGGTACTTTTGACGACCTCGGCCATCGCGCCGCCGACAAAGTCGGAATCGGGAGTGTGGCCATCGGTCAACACGCCGACGATGTCCTCCTCGCTCCAATTGCCGATGCCGGTCTCGCGGTCCGGCGTGATGTTCGGCACCGCCTTGCCATCCGGCCCGTGCTCCGTACCGGCGAGAAAGCGGCTCGGTTCGGTCGCGCCTAGCAAGTTTCGCGGCGTATGGCATTCGCCGCAATGGGCCAGCGCGGTGACGAGGTAGGCACCGCGGTTGTCGGCAGCGCTGCGATCCGGGTTCGGCTGGAATGGCCCGCGATCGAAGAACAGCAATTTCCACCCCCTCTGCAAAAAGCGCCAGAAGAACGGAAAGGGCACGTCATGCGCCCGGTTGCTGTGCCGCACTGGCGGCAGCGAGAAGAGATAGGCCTTGATCGCCCGCGCGTCCGCGTCGACGATCTTGGTAAAGCTCGGATACGGGAAGACTGGGAAGAGGTTGGCGCCGTCGGGGCGGACGCCGTCGCGCAATGCGCGCGCGAATTGGGCCTCGCTCCAGCGCCCGATACCGGTATCGCGATCGGGCGTGATGTTCGGGCTGTAGAAGGTGCCGAACGGCGTCGCGATCGCCCGCCCGCCGGCATAGGGCTTGCCGCCATGCTTGCTGTCGGTATGACAGGAAAGGCAGTCGGCCGCATCGGCGAGATAGGCACCGCGTGCGACCAAATCGGACTCGGCGGCAGCCGCGGCCGCCGCGAAAAATAGGACGGCGGCGGCGGGAGCTGTTACTGCAGCTTTGCGCGGAAGGTGTCGTGGCACGCGTTGCAGAATTTGAGATCCTTGAACGCCGCCGCGACCTTGTCTTTGTCGCCACTCTTCACCGCTGCGCCGAGCGCCGCGACCTGGTCAGCCACTTTCTTGTCGGCCTCCAGAAATTTGTCGTGCTCGCTCCAAATCTCGGGCTTCGTCCCAAATTTGCCGTCGGGAGCCGGTCCCCCGGTGTCCGGCGGAAAATAATCCAGAACCTTCGGAACGGATTTGGTCAAGGACTCTGACAGCAGATGTTGCCGCCGCCTGATCAGCTGTTCCCTGGATATAGTTTCTGACGACCAGCCATTGCCGGCCTTGATCCTTCATAAAGGCTTGACGATCCTTGATGACCTGCTCCTTGTCGGCGGCCAACACAGCCGTCGAATAGGCCGCGACAAACGCGACCGCCGCTCCGAGCGCCAGCAACTTCAAGTATGATCGCATGACCCCCTCTTCCCGCTTCTTCCCGGTTCTGCTCACGGTTGACGCAGATTATAGCGACGCGCCTGTAAAGCAACCGCGATGCCCGTCCCTCACCATCACGTGATCGGGATTTCGATGTAGGTCTTGAACGCAGGCCGCTCGCGCATGCGTTCGTACCACGATTTGAGGTTTTTCAGCGGTGGCCGCTCGAGCGGAAAGGCGTGCCAGCGGTAAACCAGCGTTCCCATGGCGATTTCGGCCAGGCTCAGAGCGTCGCCCGCAAGAAAGGAACGGCCTTCGAGCGCGTCTTCGACAATGGTCCAGGCGACGATCGCCTTGCGCCGCGCCGCCTCGATCGTGGCATGGTCACGACCTTCGGGCTTGGAGCGGATCAGCCCATAAAGCAGTGCGCCCATCGGCGCCCCGAGGGTCGAAAGCTGCCAATCCATCCACCGCTCGACGAGCGCGCGGCCTGCCGGCGCCGCCGGATACAGCCGCTCGGCCCGATGGGTAGTCGCGAGATAGCGGCAGATCGTGTTCGATTCCCATAATACCAGTTCGCCGTCCTGAACCGTCGGCACCAACCCGTTCGGGTTCAGGGCAAGATATTCGGGATCTTGGTTGCCGCCGAACGGCCCGCCGATGTCGACCCGCTCGAAGGGAATGCCGATCTCGCCGCAGCACCACAGCACTTTCTGCACGTTTGATGAGGTCGCTCTGCCCCAAATCTTCAGCATTCTCGCCTCTCTGAATCGGATCGTCTCAAACTCTATCTCATGGAGCCCAAGTTTGTCGCTCGGCGCAAGTCGGCGCCCGCAAGCTGCACCCGCGTATTTGGCAAGTGCAGTCGACCGCAGACGAAAAGATGAGATAATTGCTGAAGAAGGTCCAATGGAGAGGCCCCATGCCTGACCGCATTCTGGTGATCAACCCGAACTCGACCGTGGCCGTCACCTGCGCGATCGACGAGGCGATGGCGCCGCTGCGCTTTCCCGGCGGACCCGAGATTCTGTGCCTGACGCTCGAAGAGGGGCCGCCCGGCATCGAAAGCCAGCTTGATGCGGACGCGGTCATCCTGCCGATGTGTCGAATGATCCGCGAGCATGAGGCTGATGCCGCCGCCTTTGTCATCGCCTGCTTCAGCGACCCTGGCCTGTTTTCGGCGCGCGAGAGCACGGCTAAGCCGGTCCTCGGCATCGCCGAATGCGGAATCCTGGCGGCGCTAACCCTCGGTCATCGCTTTGGCGTGATTTCCATCCTCGCGCGATCGGTGGCTCGCCACCTGCGCTATATCGGCGCGATGGGGGTGACGCAGCGCCTCGCCGGCGATCTGCCGGTGGGCCTGGGGGTCACCGAACTCGCCGACCGGCGCACCGCGTTGGCGCGCATGATCGAGGTCGGCCACACCTTGCGGGCCCAGCATGGCGCCGACGTGCTGGTGATGGGGTGCGCCGGCATGGCGCGCTACCGCGCCGATCTCGAAGAGGCAGTGCGGATCCCGGTGGTCGAGCCGACCCAGGCCGCGGTCACGATGGCGATCGGCCGTGTGCGGCTCGGCAGAGTTTGAGCGCTGAGCCAACTCGGCGAGGCTTGCCCGCAGGATCGATCCGGCCCTCGGGTTGACCCGGCGCGCAGCCTGGTCCTACCATTGCGTTTTCCGGTAGAGGAGCGCGGCAATGGCCGATACACCCCGCCTGAACGGCGTGATCCGGGCCCTGGAAGAGGGCAAGCCCGCCTTCACCACCTTCGCCGCGGCCGAGGTCAGTGTCGCACAAGCTGTCGGTGCCGCCGCCTATGACGGCGTCGTGTTCGAGATGGAGCATCGCGCCTATGATATCCGCGCCTTGCGCGATTGCCTGCAATACATGTTGGACCGACGCCAGATCGTGCGCAGCGCCAGCCTGGCGCCCGCGGTGACCCCATTCGTGCGGATTCCGCCTAACGGCGGCGAGACCAGCCAGTGGATCGCCAAGCAGGTGCTCGACCATGGGGTCTACGGCATCGTCTGGCCGCATGTCAGCACCGTCGACGAGGCGCGCAACGCGGTCGTCTCATGCCGCTATCCGCGCCCGCGCACGGCCGCCTATTACGAGCCTGCCGGTCAGCGCGGCGATGCTCCCGCCGCTGCGGCGCGTTATTGGGGTCTCTCGCAGCAGGAATATTACGACCGCGCAGATGTGTGGCCGCTCAACCCGAAGGGCGAGGTATTGGTTGCGATCATGTGCGAGGAGGTGCGCGCGATCCGCAATCTGCCGAAAATGCTCGAAGAGGTGCCCGGCATCGGCGTCGTCATCATCGGCGAAGGCGACCTGTCGCAGGATCTGGGCTATCCGCGGCAATACGACCACCCGACTGTGGCGTCCGCGATCGACGAAATCCTCGCGATCTGCAAGGCGCACAACGTCCCGTGCGGCCACCCGCATGTCGACGCCAAGAACATCGAGACATTGCTCGAAAAGGGCTTCCGCTATCTGATGCCGGCCGCGGTCTATTCGTTTGCGGCGCTGGAACTCGGCCGCAAAACATCCGGTCGCGCATAGCGCAGCCGCGCCGATAACGTCCATAGGAGCGTGTCTCCGGCCGATAGCAGGACACGTTCGCCGCTAAATCCCTCATCGCCGGACGCACTTCGCTTACCATCGAGAGGACACCTGGCAATGCAAATCGATGCGATCGATCCGGCCAAGACGGCCATGATAGTGGTAGACATGCAAAACGACTTCGTGGCCGCTGGTGCTCCGATAGAAGTATCCGCCGCGCGCGCCATGGCGCCGAAGCTGGCCGAAGCTCTGAAGATTTGCCGCAATGCCGGGATCCGGGTGATCTATACGGCGCACGTGCATCGCCGGGACGGCTGCGATATGGGTCTGTTCGACGACTTGCACCCGCCGATCGCCAATCGCGAGGCATTGGTGGACGGCACGCCGGGAGTGGACATTTATCCCGAGCTCGCGCCGGCGCCGGGTGAGCACGTGATCAAGAAGCATCGCTACAGCGGCTTCTTCGGTACGGATCTCGACATCATCTTGCGCGAATGGGGCGTCGATACGGTCGTCATTTCGGGAACGTCGACCGAGAATTGCTGTCATGCAACCGCGCGCGATGCAATGTTCCGCAACTACCGGGTGGTGTTCCTTTCGGATGCGACGGCGACATACGACTATCCGGATCGAGGCTTTGGACCCATGCCGAACGCCGACGTTCACCATGCGACCCTGGTCATACTCGCTGCCTCGACGGCGCATGTAATGTCGGTGGCGGATATGGCCGCGCGAGTGGCGCCTAGCCGCAGCTCGATTGGCGCGGCCGCATGAACCATATCTGTGCTGAGCGGCCCGTTCGATCCTCTGCCCTTTGCGGTTTTGGCAATCAATCGCGGCGCCGAGCTTCAGTCGGGCGCGGGCCTCTAGGGTAAGCGGAGCATTGGATCCTGCCGGAGGTATTGGGCAGTGTCCTGACTTTGGATACTCGATAAACAACAGGGAGGTAATCCGATGCCGATAAGGCCTGACCCGACCTTCCACGCGTCGCCGAAGCTTGCGATGGAGGCCCCACAAGAGAACTTCGCCTACACGCTGCTGCTCAGCCCGGACTTCTCAAAGCCCGACGCCCTCGCGGTGATCGATGTAAAGCCCGGCTCGCCCACATTCAGCCAGATCGTCCATACGGTGACGATGCCGTACAAGGGCGACGAGTTCCACCATTTCGGCTGGAACGCCTGCTCGTCGGCATTATCTCCGCTCACCGGCCACGCGTTTCTCGAGCGGCGCTACCTGATCATCCCCGGGATCCGCTCCTCGCGCATCTATGTGGTGGATACGCAGCCAAATCCCGCGGAGGCGAGGATCCACAAAATTATCGAGCCGGAGGAGGTCTTCAAGAAAACCGGCTACTCCCGCCCTCACACGGTCCATTGCGGTCCGGAAGGCATATACGTCAGCACGCTCGGCGGCGGCGGCAAGGACGGCACAGACGGGCCCCCGGGCATCTTTATCATGGACTGCGAGACGTTCGATATCCTGGGCCGCTGGGAGATCGACCGCGGACCCCAGAACCTGCATTATGATTTCTGGTGGAACCTGCCGCGCGACTACATGGTTTCGAGCGAGTGGGGGCTGCCGCCGCAGTTCGAGAACGGCATCGTGCCCGAGGACCTGCTCTCGAACAAATATGGCCATCGGATTCACTTCTGGGAACTCCGGGCCCGACGCAACGTCCAGACGATCGATCTTGGCGCCAATCACCAGATGGCGCTTGAGGTGCGGCCCGCGCACGATCCCATACGCGAGTACGGGTTCCTAGGCGTCGTGGTCGACACCACGAACCTCGAAGGCTCGATCTGGACCTGGTGGCGGGAGGGCGGCAAATTCCACATCGAGAAGACGGCGACAATCCCGCCCGAGCCGGCATCCAAAGATCAGCTGCCACCGCTCCTGCAGGGATTTGGCGCGGTGCCGCCGCTGGTGACCGACATCGACCTCTCGATGGACGACCGGTTTCTCTACGTCGCCTGCTGGGGAACCGGCGAGATGCGTCAATACGATGTTACTGACCCGAGAACGCCCAAGCTCGCAGGCTCGGTCCATGTCGGCGGCATTGCTCGCCGGACACCCCATCCGAGCGGCAAGGCGTATGCAGGCGGTCCGCAGATGGTCGAGATCAGCCGCGACGGCAAGCGGGTCTACTGGACCAACTCGCTCTACTCGACTTGGGACGACCAGTTCTATCCCGACGGGGTGCCGGGTGCGGAGGTCATGGCCAATGCGAACGAAAGTGGCGGCATTGAGCTGGCAAACGACTATTGGGTGAGCTTCCCTGACGGGTACCGGGCGCACCAGATCCGGCTCGAGGGTGGCGACTGCTCGACGGATTCGTTCTGCTATCCTTCGGTTTGAACCTAGGTAGACAGGACTGGGCTGGACACCTGCCGCACTTTGGCTGGCTGTCGTCGCGAGTGGCCTCTATCACGGGGTAAACCCGGGGATGGGATGGCCGCTTGCCGTTTCAGCCGGGCTGATGGACAGGAGTTCGCGCGCCCTCGTGGCAGCACTTTGGCCGCTAACGATTGGCCATCTGCTGGCAATGCTCGTGGTGATCCTTCCCTTCTCTTTATTGGTCGCCCTCGTCCAATGGCAGCGACAGATCCAGATCGGCGCCAGCCTGCTGGTCATCGGGTTCGGCATCTTCCGGTTCGTCAACCGGCGCCATCCGCGGGTGCTCGCCCGCATACGCCCGACGCAACTCGGGCTCTGGTCCTTTGCCGTGGCGATCGCACATGGCGCGGGATTGATGCTGGTACCGATCTATCTCGGTCTTTGCCGCGCCGCCGACCTCAACAGCGGCCATAAGGCGGCAGGTGCTCTCATCAATGCCGATCTCGGCATGGCCGTCCTGGTCTCCATCGTCCACGCTGTCGCGATGATCGCGGCCGGCGGCAGCTTGGCGTGGCTGGTTTACCGTTACCTGGGTCTCAAGTTCATGTCGCGGAGCTGGTTCAATCTGGATGCGACTTGGGCCTTCAGCCTCATATTGGTGGGCGCTCTCTCGCTTACGATCGGCTTAGTGAGCCGGTCCTGAGCTGCGTCACACGCCCTCGAGGCGCGACCGCAATCCCGACGGAAGCCGACCGGCAGAGGGAACCTCGGACGTCCCCGCAGAGTTGCCCCGATCAGTCCCTGCCAATCGACGGCATTGCCGAGCTTCAGTCGGCGGCCGGCTTCGGGCATCGGGTATTTGAGCCCGCTGGCGCAGTTGAACAGCACGACCTGTTCGTCCGCGCGCACGCGCCCGTCGGCCAACGCCTGTTCGTAGGCGGCATAGGTCGCGGCACCCTCCGGGCACAGCAGCAGCCCCTCCTCCTTCGCCACGTGCCGCCAGGCACAGGCGATCGCATCGTCCTCGACGGCGACCGCGAACCCGCCGCTCTCGCGCACCGCCCGCAGGATCAGAAAGTCACCGATCCCTTGCGGCACGCGGATGCCGGCGGCAAAAGTGTGCGCGTTCTCCCAGCGGGTGGCGTGCTCGGCGCCGTCCTGCCAGGCCTTGACCATCGGCGCGCAACCCGCCGCCTGCACCACTACCATGCGCGGCCGTTTCGGCCCGATCCAGCCGATTTTTTCGAGCTCGTCGAATGCCTTCCACATGCCGATGATGCCGGTGCCGCCGCCGGTCGGGTAGAAGATCACGTCGGGCAATTCCCAGCCGAGCTGCTCGGCCAATTCGATGCCCATCGTCTTCTTGCCCTCGATGCGATAGGGCTCGCGCAAGGTCGAGCAGTTGAACCAGCCGACTGCCTTCTCGCCCTCGGCGACCAGCCTTCCGCAATCGTCGATCAGTCCGTCGACCAGAAACACCTCGGCGCCCTGCATCGCGATCTCGCGGATATTCACCGCCGGGGTGTCGTCGGGGCAGAAGATATAGGATTTGATCCCGGCGCGCGCGCAATAGGCCGCCATCGCCGCCCCGGCATTGCCGTTGGTCGGCATCGCCATGGTCTTGATCCCCAGCTCCTTGGCCATCGACACGGCAAGCGCCAGTCCGCGCGCCTTGAACGATCCCGTGGGTAACCGGCCTTCGTCCTTGACCAGGATTTCTCCGCCCTTGGCCAGCCGTGGCAATGGGACGAGCGGGGTTGTCACCTCGCCGAGAGACAGCACATTTTCCGGCCGGCGTACCGGCAACAGCTCGCGATAGCGCCACAAACTCTGCGGCCGACCGGAGAGCGCGTCTCGGCTGAGGGCTCGGCGCACGCCGTCGAGATCGTACCGCACGAGCAGCGGCCTCCCGGCTCGCGACAGGGCCTGCAAGGTGTCGGCGGGATAGTGCTCCCCGGTCAAACTGCATTCGAGATGAGTGACAAATGTGGGCAATTCGCTGCCCATCCACTGATAGTCGGCCATGCTGGGTCTCCAGGACGACGCCGATCCGCGTTGGGGATCACGCCGCCACTGACTGGCTAGACGTCGTTTGATTAGAATGATTATAGTTTGTTGGCAAAGGGAGAAGCGCGATGGGTCGATCGCTCTATACCACGTTGGACGATGCTCTCGACACGATCTCGCCCCATGGGATCGAACTCAAGAACGGCAACAGCAACCACGCGCCGATGGTTGCGGAAGCGCTGTGTGCGATTGGCCGGCCCGAGGCGGTGATGCCGTGGCTCGAGCGCTATCGGGATAGGATGTCGCCCCGGCCTCCGGCGCGTGACCGCATCCGCCGCGACGCGTGGCGCATTGCGCTCGGCCGACGCGAGCGTTTCGCCGATTGGGCCGCATTCTTTCGCGATGAGCTGGAAGAGGTGCCGTGGCATGACGTGCTCGACCATTGGGTAGGCAACCTTGCGTCCGGCTTCTGCGGCGCGGCGACCCACGGCGTGATCCGCGTCGGGCACGCGGCACGCGGCCTTAGCGCAGGCGAGACCCCGCAGCGGATGCGCGAACTCGCCGACGCGCTGGCCGGCTGGGCGGCGACTTGGCAGGAGCTGCCGGCAGGCGATTTATCCGCAAACGGCACGATGCGGCCGCGTCACGCAATCGCTCGAGTGCCGATCGTTCCGCCCGAAAAGCGGCTTGCCGGAAACATCGTGGCGGCGCTGGGCGCACTGGACGGCTTTGCGGAATTCGTCCCCGTGATCGGCCTGATCGACACCGGCGGCGAGATCCCCGCCTTGGTCGCGGAACTTACCGATGTGTTCGCGCGGGTCTATCTTGCCAACGCCCGGAACATCCCGACGGTGATCGCCTTCATCCATGGCGTGACTAGCCACGCGGCACTCGGCAACATCGCTCCACACGTCAATGATGCATCTGCGCGCTCGGCGCTCCGCTACGCCTGGCAGACCGGATGCGCGCTCTACGCCTGTTATGGCACGGGCACCGCGATGCCCGACGATCTCGAACCGTCTGACGAAACCGAGGAGGGGCTGATCGATCGCGCTGTCGCCAATGGCGACGAGCACGTCATCAAATTCACCGAAGCGTGCCTCAGCCGGTACGCCCTCGATCCGTCGCCGGCATACTTCGCCGCCGCCGACCACGTGACCGGCATCATCCGCCGCCGCTGACATGTCCGGCCCTTGCGATATGGCCAGGGCTACGGCGCTGAGACGACCGTCCCCGATTGGCGCGTCGGTTCGTGTGCGCCGAGATGTTGAAGTGAGTCCGTGCTTGCTCACGATTTTGTTAACTTAGTGTTGAGGAATAAGCCGCCGCCGGCAGTGTCTTGACTCTCGTAGGTGCACGCATCCGTATTCGGGGTCTCCGAACCAACTATGGCAGGTTTTCGTGGGGTCGTTGGACCTCGAACCAGTGATACCGAGACCCCAAACGGAACGGGAGGGATGTCATGCTTCGCGGAAAAATGATTGCGACCGTAGCGGTCGGTGTTGCCGCCTTGTGGGGCGGCGTAGCGCACGCGGACGGCGGTGGAGCGAATACCGAGGAGTTCTCTGCGCGCTTGAACGGGTTCAATGTGACCGGTGGATTGCCGACAGCGGGAAATCCGGGAGCCGAAACAGGAGCGATCCTGACCGAGGGCACCGGCACGCTTCAACTCGATCTCGATAAAAAATCCCACCCTCCAATGGCGACCTATACGCTGACCTTTTCGAGCCTGAGCTCGGACGTAACGCAGGCTCACATTCACTTCGGCAAAGTGCATACGCCGGGCGGCATCATGGTCTTTTTCTGCACGAATTTAGGCAACGGCCCGGCGGGGACGCCGCCTTGCCCGGCAAGGGCGGAACCGTAACTGGGACGTGGACGGCATCGAGTGTCGTCGCTATAGCCGGACAGAACGTGACGGCCGGCAACTTTGACGCGCTCACCGACGCCCTCACTTCCAACACCGCCTATGCCAATGTCCACACGAAGAACTTTCCGGCCGGCGAGATCCGCGGCCAGGTTCGTAAGAGCGAAAAGGATCACAACTAAAGTTTGCGGCTACGGCGCGTCGTCCCCAAGGCCGAACGCCGGTTGCGTGGCGGCGAAGCCGCGTTTAGCGAACTCGCCGAGCGCGGCGAATTCGCCTGGACAATGGCGTGCGAACTCCCCGGAGGCGACGATCGGCCGCCCTAATTGCCCGGCGAGCTTTTCAAGCCGCCGGGGTTTGAGGACAAAGAAGCGCGTAACAATCACGATCACGGGTGGTCTGGGTCGTTCGACAAGCTCGCCATGGTTCTGGCGGGCGCGCCGGGTATGAGCATCCTAGCGGTCGGCGGATGACCGGCTCGGAACCGCCGGGATCGGTTGTCCTCGCGGCGCTCGGCAGCAAATCCGACCTGGGGATCACGCCCGCGCCGGCGCCCTCACGTGTTCGGGGCGAAAGCCGAGACCGATTAGGCGCGCCGGCAGCCGCCGCAGAAACGCCCACTTGCCGAAGAGCCGCAAAAGCAAGGGTGGCGACAGTTTTGCGGTACTCGTGAGCACGCGGCCGATGACCCGATTTTGCACAATCACCTGCAACCGCTGCATCGCACGCGTCGGAAACTCGCGGCGGCGCTGCACCGCACACAGATCGTCATCAAAGACACCACCCCGGAGAATGCGTGGGGCGAGGATGTTGGCTGCGGCCACCGCGTCCTGGATCGCCAGGTTGATGCCGACGCCGCCGATCGGCGACATCGCGTGAGCGGCGTCGCCAATGCACAGGAGGCCGGGCCGGTGCCACACCCGCAGACGATCGACCGCGACGGTCAGCAGTTTGATGTCGGACCAGTCGCGCAGCTCGGCGGTCCGGTGGCCCAAATAAGGGACGAGGCGAGAAATCTCCGCGCGGAAGGCCGGCAAGCCCAGCCGCCGGATATCATCAAAGCCGCCCTTGGCGATGACAAAGGCGCATTGCCAGTAGTCCTCGCGATTCAGCAGCACAAGTATACGGCCGGTGTCGACACGACCCAAGGTCTGCCCCGGATCGTCCGGACGGCGCGACATTCTCATCCACAGCACGTCCATCGGAGCCCCGAGGTCGTCAACCACGAGACCGGCCTTCTCGCGCACCGTCGAATGGCGGCCATCGGCGCCAACAACGAGATCGGCGCGCACTGTAAGTGGCCCCGAAGGCTTTTCGGCCCGCACCCCGACCACCCGTCCGCCTTCTTCGATCAAGCCAGTGACCTCGGCTTGCATCTCAAGCTGAAACGTCGGATAGCGGCGCGCCTGCTGCGCGACAAAATCGAGAAAATCCCATTGCGGCATCAGGGCGATGAAGCGGCAATGCGTCGGAAGATGGGTAAAATCGGCGACCTCGATGAATTCATCGCCGATCTGCGCGCCGAGGGTACGGGCTTCCTGATGCGGACGGCGTAGGAACTCTTCCAATATCCCTAGTTCGTGCATGATTTGGAGGGTCGACGGATGGATCGTGTCGCCCCGGAAATCGCGCAGAAAGTCTGCATGCTTTTCGAGGACTAGCACGGGGATCCCGGCGCGGGCCAGCAGCAGGGCCAGCATCATGCCGGCGGGACCGCCTCCGGCGATGCAGCAGCGGACCGAAACCTCACTGTTCGCCATTGACGTTACCTGGTCGATTGCCCACTCGCCGGGCCGGGTTCTACCTCACATCGGCAGCGGCGACCAGTAATGGACCGGGTGCCGCAGCAACTTCAGCCGCTCGAGCCGAGCGGCCTCTTTCGCCGCAACATAGTCACGGTAGGCGGCGCGGTCGGCCTCCGCCACGGTCGCTTGCGTCGGAACCGCGCAAACCGTCGGGCAGCGCGTGACGTTTTTGGTGCGCAGAAAATGGGCAATGGCGGTTTCGTAATCGGTCTGTGACATGACCGATGCTCCGTTTGGTGGGGGGTATCACCCTGATAAACCAACCTGGTTAACGACAGGTTTAGATGAACATCCCGAAAAACCACGGGACTGCGCGCGAAATTACCGGGCGATATAGCTTTTCGTGCAGATTCAAACGATATTATGCGACCAGGGAGACGAATGGATTAGGATTCGAGCTTTGGTGCAGCCGGATTATAGCGTGCGATTTTGGGGTGTGCGCGGCAGCATCGCCTGCCCGGGACCCGATACCGTGCGCTATGGTGGCAACACTTCCTGTGTCGAAATCAGGTGCGGCGACCGGTTAATGATTTTCGACGGCGGCACTGGGTTGCGCTTGCTGGGCAACGAGCTGATGGGTAAAGGACGGCCGGCTGAACTGGACCTATTCTACAGCCACACGCATTTCGACCACATCTGCGGCTTGCCATTTTTTGCGCCGTGCTATGACGCCCGCAGCCATATCCGCATCTGGGCTGGCCATTTGAACGGCATCGGTATCGAAGCCGTGCTCAACAACATGATGATCGCGCCGCTGTTTCCGATCCCGATGGGCATCTTTACCGCCAGGCTCGATTTCGTCGATTTCCGCTGCGGCGCGAAGCTGGCGCCGCATCGCGGGATTCGCCTGGCGACAGCGCCGCTCAATCATCCCAACGGCGCTACCGGCTACCGCATCGAATATGCGGGCCGGGCTGTCGCCTACATCACCGATACCGAACATCGGCCCGACGGGCTCGACGTCAACATATTGGGGCTGGTCGAAGGCGCCGATGTGATGATTTACGACGCCACCTACACCGACGCCGAATATCCGAGCCACAAGGATTGGGGTCATTCGACCTGGGAAGAAGGCGTCCGCCTGGCCAATGCCGCGCATGTGCGCACCTTGGTGATCTTCCATCACGACCCCGGTCACGACGATGCTTTCATGGATCAGGTCGCCGCCGACGCTGCCGATGCGCGGCCGGGGACGATCGTCGCCCAGGAGGGGCTGGTGCTGCGACCGTGAGTAGCTGCACCGCCCGACCGCTCCGTGGCTGATGATCCCGGAACTCAGTGATAGGGATCGGCGGCGTCGCGCAGCCCATCGCCGAAGAAGTTGAAGGCGAGAACGGCGACGATCACCACAAGCACCGGCGTCATCAACCAAGGGTACAGGACGACGACGTTGATATTCTGGGCCTCGCTGAGCAATACGCCCCAGCTGGTCATGGGCGGCCTTACACCGAGGCCGAGAAAGGAGAGCGCGGTCTCGCCGAGGATCATGCCGGGGATCATCAAGGTCGCCGAGGCGATCAGATGGCTGGTGAAGCTCGGCAGCAGATGGCGAGCGATGATGCGCGCCGGGCGCGCGCCCATCAGCACCGCCGCGGTGCAGAAATCCTCTTCGCGCAGCGCCAGCAGCTTTGATCGAACGGCGCGGGCGAGATGGGTCCAATCGATCATCCCGAGGATCAACGTAATTCCGAAATAAACGAGGATCGGGCTCCAGCTCACCGGCAATATTGCCGACAACGCCATCCACAGCGGCAAATGCGGGAAGGATTGGACAACCTCCATGCCGCGCTGGATCATGATATCGCTCCAGCCGCCGTAATAGCCGGCGATGCCGCCGATGACGATGCCGAGGGTCAAGCTGACGGCGACGCCAACCAATCCGACGGTCAGCGAGATGCGCGCACCGTAGATCATCCGCGACATCAGATCGCGACCGAGCCGGTCGGTCCCGAGCAGGAACAATTGCCCGCTCTCGGCCGGGCAGACGAGATGCAGATCGCCCGGAAACAAGCCCCAGAACTTGTAGCCGTCGCCACGACAGAAAAACCGCAAGGTCTGCCGCTTGTTCGGATTGGGCGTGTAGATCCGTTCGAGCCGGCGCATGTCGAGGTGGTAGTCGAAGCCATAGACGAACGGCGCGACGAGCCGGCCGTCGGCAAAGATATGCACCGTCTGCGGCGGTGCATAGATGAAGTCCGTATTGCGTGAATCGACACCGTAGGGGGCGAGAAACTCGCAGACCAATATTCCCAGATACATCGCCAGCAGGATTGCCCCGGACACGACGGCGACGCGGTGGCGGCGCAGCTTCCACCACATCATCCGCCACTGCGAGGCCACATAGAAGCGCTCTTGCGCCGGCGTCATGCGCTCGACAGCATAGGGATCATAGGGTGCGGTCGAGACGTGATGCGGCAGCGGCAGACGTGTCTCCCCCTGCCGGGGCTCGCGGAGCGCCGGGCGGAAAGGTCAGATCGCTCATTGACGCCGTCCCGCCTGCAGTCTGATCCGCGGATCGAGCAGGGCGAGCGCCATATCCGATACGAAGACCCCGATCACCGTTAGAAACGACATAAATATCAGAAAGGAGCCGGCCAGGTACATGTCCTGGCTGCGCAGCGAGTCGAGCAGCATCGGACCGGTCGTCGGCAGCGACATCACCACCGAAACGATCGCCGCCCCCGAGATGACCTGCGGCAGCAGCGAGCCGATATCGGAAATGAACGGGTTCAAGGCCATGCGCAGCGGGTATTTGAACAGCGCCTTGAACGGATGCAGACCCTTGGCTCGGGCCGTCACGACATATTGCTTTTGCAATTCGTCGAGGAGGTTGGCGCGCAGTCGCCGGATCATGCTCGCGGTCCCAGCCGAGCCAATAACGATGACCGGGATCCAAATATGAGCGAACAGCGACAAGACTTTCGCCCAGCTCCATGGCTGATCGACGTATTTCGGATCCATCAAGCCGCCGATCGACACGCCGAAATAGACGTTAGCCAAATATAGCAGCACCAGCGCCAGCAGGAAACTCGGCGTCGCCAAGCCGAGAAAACCCACCAAGGTCAACAGGTGATCGGCCCAGCTGTATTGATGCGTCGCCGAATAGACCCCGATCGGAAACGCGACGAGATAGGTAAAGACGATGGTTGTGATCGAGACGATCGCAGTCAAAAGCATACGGTCGCCGACCACTTTGTTTACCGGAAGATCGTAGGAAAACGAATATCCCATATCACCGTGAAGAAGTCCGCCAACCCAATAGAGGTATTGCTGCCAGAGCGGGCGGTCGAAACCGTATTCGTGCTCGAGAAATTTCACCTTGGCCAGATCCGTCGCCTCGCCCGAGCTCTGCAGCTCGGCGACGTAGGTGGTAAAGTAATTGCCGGGGGGGAGGTTGATGATCGTGAAAATCACGATGCTGATCGCGATCATGGTCGGGATCATGATCAGCAGCCGATGGATGATGTAGGCGAGCATGGGGAGGGGCCGGTCAATCGGTGACGCAAAAGCAGCGCATCGTCGTCAACTTCTCACATGCCGATCAGCAGCGCGGTCGCAATCGCTCGCGTGCCGAAAAATCGGTTTCCCAGAGAAACCCTCCGAATGCAAAGCCGCGCAGGCCCGATGTCGGCACGCTGCAACCAAAGGGCAAGCATTGCATCACCGGGCTGCTCAAGGGTGCGGTGGCGGCGTCACGGCGGCAGACGCCGATTTTGCCGACGCCGGGGGGCCAAACCAGAAATGATCCGGCTTGTAGATGCCGAAAAAGGCGCCGGGCTCCCAGTTGTAGATCCCCTCCTCGGGAATGCCGCGCAGATTGTTGCTGACCACGACCGGCTGCAATACCCCGCCGACAGTCCCGATCGAAAACACTTCGTCGGCCCAGACTTGCAGGATGTCGCGCCAGGCCTGTGTCTGTGTTGGCCGCGATGTCGCGCCAAGCCAGGTTTCGTAGAGCGCCCTCAAGCGGACCGCAGACGGCAGGTCGGGGGCTTCGCCGCCCGCCCCTTTAGTCTCGTAATACTGGCCCCATTTGGGCCATTCGAGCTGCTGTTGGCTGGTTGGAGCGAATTCCCAAGGCGAGGACAGCGCGTTGGCAAGACCGTTTTCGATCCCCTTGTCGATCGACATCAGGGTCTCCCCCGAGAAGACCCGCCTTCTGAACAAGGTCAGCTGCAGCGGCTTGGCGAACAGCCGGATGCCGATGTGACGCCACGAATCGCGGATCAGCTCGAGCACGTCCGAGGTTCCGGGCCATTCGCCCGAATCCTCGACAATGATCTCCATCGGCCGGCCATCGGGCAACAGACGCACACCGTCGCTGTCGCGCTTGCTCAGCCCAACCACGTCGAGCAGGCGATTGGCCTCACCCAGATCGTACTGGGCCCAGGCCGAGCGATAGCCGGGTTCGTAGAGTGGGCTTGTCGGCAGCACCGTATTCTGCCCCTCGACCGCCAGCCCGAAATAAAGCACCTGATTGATCTCGTGGCGATTGATGGCCAGCGACAGCGCTCGACGAAAGCGGAGGTCGCGCAGCAGGCTGCGCCAGACCGGATCGTTGACGTTGAGATTGGGGTAAAGGGCAAACTGGCTACCCGGGCCGGTGCGCCACAGTCGCACATTGAAGTGGCTACGATCTTCGCTCTGCCGCAGGAATGTGTAATCGTCGAAGCTCAAATAACGGGCCTGGAGATCACTTTCACCGGCGGCGGTTTTGGCCGGGATGATCTTGCCGTCGGCGAGCGACAGGATAACCTGGTCGATATAGGGCAACTGACGCCCTGTCGTATCCACACGAAAATAATACGGATTTCGCTCGAAAACATATCGCAATGCCGGGGGCTTGGTTTTCAGAACCCAAGGTTCGAGAGTTGGCAGTTCCGGGTTGTCGTCCCGATACATGGCATTCTTTTTGTTGTGGAGGGCAGCCCAATTATGCACTCTCGCTTTCTTTACAAGAGTGACAAGTATTTCCTTGTCGGCATATTTCGCGTTGAATTGCTTCAAATAATGGGAGGGACAATAAATGAACAGCGGGTCCGGCCCAGCGAGGGCGGGCAGGAACAGCGGGTTCGGCTGCGCCCAACTATAGCGGACCGTCGTCTCGTCGAGCACTTCGAAGCGCGGCGGCTGGCCTTTTGGCAAAAGCTCCACCGGCAGTCCCGAGGGCGCCAATTTGGGGTTCTTTGCCACATCCTCGAACCAATAGCGGAAATCCTCGGCGGTAAAGGGATGACCGTCCGACCATTTCATTCCCTTGCGCAGGTGCAGGGTAAAGACGCGGCCCTGCTCGACATCGATCGATTTGAGGATGTCAGGCTCGATCTCGAACGCCGGCGTATCGCCGACCAACCGCGCATAGCCGTAGACGACCATCATGCGGGTATCCTTGGGGGTCGCCATCAGCATGCGTAACTGACCCCCGGGCTTCCCGGTCGCGTCGACCACGGCCGGCTCGCTTGGCACCCGATCTTCGACCTTGGGCAAGGTTCCGCTCGCCACCGCCTGTTGAAAAAACGGCGTCTCCTGCAATGCCGCCCAGGCCCCACCGGGCATTGCGGTTAGCAGCGCCGCCAGCAAGAGCAGCACGGCGGCGGAACACCACCTCACGCCTCCCCGGCGAACAGACCGCTTTCGACTCATTCGGGCGCGCGCTCCGTCACGCTCGAGCCAAACCGGCCGTCAAGGCTGGCAATGTCGGCGCCGCCCGCGCGTCGACAGCGTGGCCAGGGGCGATTTCGATCAGTTGCGGCGGATCGGCCGGCTTGCGGCGGAAGGGTTCCGGCCAGGCCGCCGGGTTGGAGGCCCTGTCCTCCATCAATTGGGCGAAGTCGAGCAGATGCGCCAGATCGGGCGCCGGCACAGCCGCCAGCAACGCCTGGGTATAAGGGTGCACCGGGGCGCGGAACAACGTCGCGCGGTCGGCAATCTCGACGATGCGGCCGGCGCACATAACCGCGATCCGGTCGGCGATGTAGTCGACGACGGCCAGATTGTGGGAAATGAACAGATAGGTCAGCCCCAACTTTTTCTTGAGGTCCATCAAGAGGTTCAGGATTTGCGCCTGGATCGAGACGTCGAGCGCCGAGGTCGGTTCGTCGCAGATCACCAAGTCCGGGCGCAAGGCAAGTGCGCGGGCAATTCCGATGCGCTGGCGCTGGCCCCCGGAGAAGCTGTGCGGGTAGCGTCTCAGATGGTGCCGGTCGAGGCCGACGAGGGCTACTAACTCGGTGACCATCTCGCGCCGCGAGCGACCATCGCCGATGCCGTGGATCGCCAGCGGCTCCTCGATAATATCGAACACCGTCATGCGTGGGTTCAGCGACCCGAAGGGATCCTGAAAGATGAACTGCACCTGGCGGCGAAATTGCTTCAGGCTGTCGCCTTCGAGCGCCAGCACATCGATCCGCTTGCCGTGATCGTTGAAGGCGACCGATCCCGAATCCGGGGTCACCGCACGCAGCAGCACCTTGGCCAAGGTAGTCTTTCCGCAGCCGCTTTCGCCGACGAGACCGAGGCACTCGCCGCGCTCGATCTTCAGGCTGACCCCGTCGACCGCAAGCACCCTTGCGGAGGCGCCGCCGCTGAACCAGCCGCTTTTGCGGATCGCATAGGCCTTGCGCAAGCCGACGCATTCGAGCAGCGGCGCCGAAGGCCCGGACGGCCAATTCACCCTTTCCGACATCAGATGCGGCGCGTCGCCCGCCGCTATCTCTCGGATCGGAATTAGCCGCTCACCCGGTTTCATGTCAAAGCGCGGCACCGCGCGCAGCAGCGCCCGCAGATAGGGGTGCTCAGGCCGTCGGAAAATATCCTCGAGCGTACCGCTCTCAACCACCTCGCCGCGGTACATGACGACAATTTCTTCGGCAACGTTGGCGACCACCCCGAGATCATGGGTGATCAGCAGCACCGCCATGCCGAGCTCCTGCTGCAGCTCGAGCACGAGCTTCAGGATCTGCGCCTGAATCGTCACGTCGAGCGCCGTCGTCGGCTCGTCGGCAATCAACAATGCCGGGCGGCAGACCAGCGCCATCGCGATCATCGCCCGTTGCCGCAATCCGCCCGACAGCTCGAACGGGTAGCTGCGCAATGCCCGCACCGGATCGGGAAAGCCCACGAGGCGCAATGTCTCGAGCGTCAGCTCGGTGGCTTCCGCGGCGCCGACCGGACGATGCAGCCGCAGGGCCTCGCCGACTTGATTGCCAACGGTGTGGAGTGGCGACAGCGAGGTCATCGGCTCTTGAAAGATGATCGAGATGCGACCGCCGCGGATCGTCCGCATCGCCGCACTGTCCTTTGGCAAATTGGCAAGATCGACGACGGCGCCGTCGCCGCGCGGATCGGCGAACAGGATCTCGCCTCGGGTGATTTCGCCATTGCGCGGCAGGATGCGCATGATGGACTGACTGACGACCGATTTGCCCGAACCCGATTCGCCGACCAACGCCACCGTCGAGCGCGGGCGCACCCGGAACGATGCCCCGGTGACAGCGCGGATGAAACCGCCGGGAGCGGCAAAGCGAACATGCAGGTCGCGGATCCTCAATAGATCGGTCACGCCATGCCTCCAGCCGCACCCATATGTGGGGCGACGCCGGGAGATCCGATCCCAAGCGCCTCCAGATTGGCGGCCGTCGCCGTGCTCAGCTCGAGCCCGCGCATTTCGGCCGCTCGCGCCGCCCGCTCGACCAGTTTGGGAAAGCCCTCGATCCGGCTGTCGAGGCGAAGCCGCGCAGCCCCGGCGCGCAGCCCCAGTTGCATCCATCCGTCGCGGCGATCGCGCCGGGTCGAATAATAGGCGAGCTTGATGCCGTCGAGCTCGGCCCAACGGATCGAGGCGCCCAGCGGCCCGGAAGCTGATAATCCGGTTTCGGTCATCTCGACCCGGGTCCCGTGGCGCAGCGCAGTGCGGATGCCGAATAACGAAAACAGCGCCGCGAGGCCGCCCAATATGAGGTCGGCGCCGGTCCCGACGGGGGCGATCGCCAGGATCACCGCGATCGGCACGAAGCCCGCAACGGCCCGCAAATAGTCGCCGATCATAGCCGAGCTCGGGTAAGCGTGCTGCGTCATGTCGGAGCCGCATCTCCCGAGGCGAATGTCGCCGCGGTTTCCAGACCCGGGGCAAAGACCGCACCGGCGTCGAGCCAGCACGCCGCTGGATGAGCAGCGGTCAGCGCCACCAGCCGGAGCAGGAAATCGCCCGTGGCGTCGTCCTGAACGAGGTGATGGGTCAGGATCCCGGTCGGCTCGTCGCCATCGACTTCGCCGCATCGGCGCGCCCGCAAATGCCCGACGAGGCCGCCGAGCGCCGCGGCTTCGCCGATGAATCCGCGGTCCGCCTTCCAGGCAACGAGGTCGACGTGAACATTGGCTGCGAACACACCCAGCGCCGGCCACGCCGCGCCGCGCGGGTTGACCTGGGAGATTGCGCCGATCCCGCAGCCGCCGAGAAGCGGAAGGAAAGCCTCGGCGAAGCGGTTCCAGGGCGGAGCGAGGACCGCGAGGGCGCGGGCGCCGAACAGCTCGCGCAGCCGCTCCCGGCCGGCAGCAAGATCGGCGGCGACGGATCCGCCTGAGCGCTCCACCGGAAACTCGCTTTTCTTTGATTGAATCGCGTGGTCAGCATGCCGCCAACCGTGCTGAAGGATCGCGATCGACGAGGCGCCACCCGATCGCCGAGCGGCACCGTCCAGCCACTTCGCGAGCGCGGGGCGCGCGGCCATCGGGATGACCGCGAGCGCCAACGGCGCCTCCCCGGCGATTGCCAGTAAGCGGTCGAGGCGGTCACACGGCGCCGCAGCGTCGTCGTCGCGCCACCACAAGGTAGCGGTCCTCCCTTCTGCTCCCCAGCAGTCGAGCTCGTTCGCCAGATCGGGCCATCGCGCCGTAGCGACTGGGGAGGCGTGGCGAAGAGTTATCATTTGCCGATCGTATAGTCACCCAGCAGCGTTACGAAACTCTGAAAAGCGGCGCGGCGGCGGTCACGTTGCCGATCATGCCGGCTATCAGCTGCGCGCTACGGCGCGCCCCGGTCGTGTCGACTGCAAGCGGCGCCGGCCGGCCCCGCACCGCCCGCTCGATCGCTTCGGCGAGCCGCTCTGGTGATAGTGCACTCGGCGCCACAATCTCGACGACGCCGCGATCCGCCAGTCGCTCCGCGCGCAGGGCCTGCTCGGTCTCGCGCAGATCGGCGAACGGCACCAGGACGGCGTTGGCCCGCGCGGCGAGGATGTCGAGCACGGTATTATAGCCGGCCTGGCTTACCGACACCCGGCAGCGCCGCAGCATCTGCGGAAAATCGGCCCGGTAGCGCTCAAGGACGACGCCGTCGGGCAGTTTCGCCGAGAGCGTCGCAAATTGCGCAGGGGGCAAATTGGGTCCAGCGAGCAGCCGCCAGCCGAGATCGGCCAGGCAGCCGCCGCGCCGCGCCGCGAGCGCCGTCGCCAAGAGTGCGCCGCCGACCGCGCCGCCACCGGCCGAGACCAATACTTCATCAGCGCCCGCATCATTGTCGGCGCCGGCCGGCTCATCGGAGGCACCAACATAGCCGGTATAGACGAGCCGGTCAGCGATCTCGGGGGCCTCGGGAAAGCTCGCTTCGAGGGGGATCAGCGAGGGGTCGCCATGGACCAGCACGGCGGCGAAATCATCGCGCACGCGAGCGACGATGGCGCGCCGGCGCTGGGCATCCTCGGGCGCTACCACGATGTCGCGCAGCGAACACAGCACCAGCGCCGGCGGCCGGCGTGCGCGCGCCGCCGCGATCAGAGGTTCGAGCTCGAACCGGAATGCCCGCCGGCCAAACGGAAACGCCTCAATGATGACGGCATCCGGATGCGCTGCGTCAAAGGCGTCGAGTAGCGTCTCGCGGCGCACAGCGCGTAGGGCGTCGTCGATCGGCCGGCCATCGTCATCGACGAGGTCCTTGAAGCCGGCGTCACGCGTCCGGATCGGCGCCAGCTGAACGACGCGCTCGGCGGCCGCGCCGCCCAGCTCCGGCAGCTTGTCGCCGCCCGAGACCAGAGTCACTCGGACGCCCTCCTTCGTCAGCGCCTCGACGAGACGGAGCGCGCGGCGCAGATGCCCGATCCCGAGCAAGTGCTGGACATGGAACAGGACGGCGCCGGTCATGCGGGCACGTGTGGCCGTGGCAGGAACGACTTACGCCGCATGCGCCGGCCGAAGCGCCTCGAACACCGCCGCAAGACGGCGTGCGGCAGTCGACAGATCATGCTCGGCAAGGACGCGTTGCCGAGCCGCTGCGGCAAAGCGGGCGCGCAGGCCACGATCGACGATCAGCTGCCGCACCGCAGCGGCAAATCCTGCCGCATCGCCAGGCGGGACTAGCAGACCGCTGACCCCCGGCATGACGATTTGGGCCACGCCGCCGCTCGCTCCGGCGACGACTGGCAGACCGCTCGCCTGGGCTTCGAGCAGGGCCATGCCGAAGGCCTCGTTGACCGCTGGCCATACGCAAAGATCGGCGGCGGCGAGATGCCGGGCGAGCGCCGCGGCGCCAAGCGCCCCGGCCCACACCACGCGGTCGCCCAGCGGGGCGAGAGCGCGTGCGACTTCTGCCCGGGCGGCGCCGTCACCCACCACCTCCAGGAACCAATCGAGATCGCCCAACCGCGACAGGGCGTCGCCGAGAACCCGGTATGAGGCGAGCTTGTCGCCCGGGCGCATCATCGCCACCACGATCAGCCGCACCGGCCCGCCCTCGGCCGGCACCCGCAGCTCGTAGCAAGCGGCGTCGAGAAACGGCTTGATGGCGATCCATCGCGCGGGGTCCGCCAGCAGCGGCAGCACGCAATCGCGATCGGCCGGATTGAGGCCGATCACCGCGTCGGCGCGGCGGATCGCATGCTCGGCGGCGCGGTGGCCGGCGTCCCAGGCGCCGCCTGCCCGCTTAGGCGCGTATGAGGCCTCGGCGACGACATAAGGAATGCCAAGCGCGCCGGCGACGCGCGGTCCCAGCCAATCGGGCGCCTTGTGGTAGAGGTGGTAGGTGAACCATAGGTCCGGGGCGCTCCCCGGAGCCATTCGGCAGTGGCGCACAATCCGCTCGGCGAGCTTTTGCCCGAGCGCCGCGAGCCGCGCTTGGCGGCGCTGGTCGCCGCGCCCTTCGAAGCTGCGAAAACGAGAGGCGAGCGCCGGCTCGTGCCCGACGCGGCGCAGCGCGGCGAGAAACAGCTGCGCCACCCGCCGATCCCCCGACGGGACCGGATGATCGGGTGGTTTCAGCGGCGCATAAAAGGCGATGCGCATGGCAGGGCGGATCAGCGCGCCTCGGCGAGTTCCGGGGTATCGACGGGCAGGTCCGGGGCGTCCACCGGTTCGAGGCCAAAGCGCCGGGCGAGCAGATCAATCCCTGCATCCATCGCAAAGGCGCTGCGGACCCGCCGCTCGCCAGCACTACCGAGCGCCATGCGCCGCACCGGGTCGCGGATCAGCGCGGTAAGTGCCCGGGCCAGTGCCTGAGGGTCGCCCGGCCGCACTAGCACACCCGTCGCCCCGTCCTCGATCAGCTCGGGGATCCCCGACACCCGGGTGGCGATACAGGCAAGGCGCTGGCTCTGTGCTTCCATCAGAACGTTGGGCAGCCCGTCGCGGTCGCCGTCCTCGGTCACTTTAGCGGCGAGCACAAACAAATCGGCCCGGCGATAGGCGTCGAGCACCTCGGGCTGGGCCAGGGCGCCGCGCCACTCGACCCGCCGCGCGAGGCCGAGCCTCTTGGCCAGGCCGCGCAACGTTGCCGTAAGGCCGCCGCCGCCGATATGCTCAAAGCGCCAGGCGAGACCCGCCGGCAGCAACGCCAGTGCAGCAAAGAGGTCGTCGTAGCCCTTTTTCGGTACCGCCCGGCCGACCGAAAGCAGCACGACCGGGCATAGCGGGTCGCTGCCGTCGCTGCCAGGCGGCCGCTGCGGCGGAGATGAAAAGCGTTCGAGATCGAGCCCGTGATAGCACAGCGCGACCCGCTCCGGCCGCGGCGCCAAGCTCGCGAGATGGGCGCGGCCAGCCGCTGTGCAGGTCACCGCCCAGCGCGCTTCGCCGAGCTTCTCTCGTTTTTCCCAGTCGGGGATTGTCCAAATGTCCTTGGCATGAGCGGACACCGTCCAGTCGAGGTCCGAGATCAGCGCGGCGTACCGCGCGACCGATGCCGGCGTGTGCAGAAAATGGGCGTGAAGATGATCGACTTCGCCCGGCAACTCGGCCGCAAGCACCAGCGCCTGGGCGAACCGGCGCACCCGGTTTGGTGTCGGGTCGCGCCGCAGATCGGCGAGCCAGGCGCGCAGTGCCCGGCCATAGCCCGGTTGCCGGCGGGCGCGCCGCCAGCCGCGCCAGACACGCGACGGCTCCTGGTACAAATATTCCGGAAGGTAGAGCCGGTCCGCGCCGATCGCGTCGTGCACCGGATGAACGGTGCGATCGGTTGGGTGACGCAACGAGACGATCAGGATGCCGAGTCCGCGCTGTTCGAGCGCCAGGATCTCCTGCGCGATGAAAGTCTCGGACAACCGCGGATAGCCTTTGAGGACAAAGGCAACACGCCTCCTGGAGGCGGCCGATGGAGGCAGCACGGATCAGGCCCCGAGACGCGCCCGCACCGAGACGCGCCCGGTCCGGCCCCGGTCGAGCCATTTTTTCGCCAGCCGATTGACGCTCGGCATCCCGTCGAGCAGACCCGGGATCACCGCATTCGAGGGCGGCGGCTGGCTGGTCAATCGACGCAGCGCCGCGGACATGACACGTGGGTCGCGGCCCTGCTGCTCCGACAGCATGGCGACGAGGCCAAGTTCGGCGGCGCGCTCAGTGCGGATAAACTGTTCGAGCCGCGGTGCGGTCCGCGGCATGATCAGCGCCGGCTTATCGAAGGACAGGATCTCGCAAAAGGTGTTATAGCCGCCCATCGCGACGACACCGGCAGCGCGCGCCATGAGCGCTTCGAGCCGGGCATTGAAGGTAATGGCGTGGACGTTCGGCAACCGCGCGGCTCGGGCCGCAAAAGCCGCCCGTTGCTCGGGCAACATGAACGGGCCGAAGACAACCAGCGCCGGAAACGGCAGTTCGCGATCGTGCTCATAGGCCGACAGCACCAGATCAACGAGCACATCGCCGTCGCCGCCACCGCCCGGGGTGATCAGCAAAAACTCATTCTCGACGAACTCCTGCAGGTCCGGCGTCACCGCCAGATCGGTCGCGGTGCGCTGCAGGTAGCCGGTATAGATCATACGCCGGCGAACGCTGGCCGGCACCGGGAGCCCGGCGAGCGGGTCGCAGATCTGCGGCAGGCCATAAACCCAGATCTCGTCGTAGTATTCGGACAGCGCCGGGACCGCATTCTTGCGCTCCCATTCGTTCTCGAGCGCTTCAGGATCGTCCATCACGTCGCGCAGCCCAAGGACCACCGTCGCCCGCCGGCGCTGCATCAGCTGCAATGTGTCGCGCACCTCGCCGCGCAGCCCCAAGGGCTCCTTGTCGACGATCAACAGGTCAGGGTCGAAAATATCGGCGGTATGGCGGATGATCGAAGAGCGCATCGCCAGCGTCTCCTCGATGTCGATATGGAGGCCAAGCGAGACGTACTCGCCGTTGCGCAGCTTGATGACGCCGGGTACGCGCACAAAATCAACACGGGCACGAAAATCGAAGCTGCCGATGATCGGCGACCCCGACAGGATCAAGATGGACAGCGCGGGATCCACCTCAACCAGAGAATGGGCTATCGCGCGACAGCGACGCAAATGACCGAGCCCAAAACTGTCGTGGCTGTAAATCAGCACACGCCGCTGATGACGCCTACCGGCCACTTAACGTCCCCTCGCGCATGCCTGGAGTATGACTATTGCATAGGGGCACGGGTGGGGAAATGATCTTTTTATGAAGCTCGTCGCGATGAAAGGGGCGGCCGCCGTCCTCAGCACGGCCGAGGACGTGATGCGACCGGCCCAGGAGCGTCGTCGGGTTCTTCCCGACTGGGTCGAACCAGCGGCCGCGCCGTCGCCGCCACCGCCGCCGGAAATCTCGACCAAGGACCCGACTGCGCTCGAGCCGTCGATCTACAGGTTCATTTTGCGCTTCAGCCTGCGCCAACAGATTTTCCTGCTGTTTTTGACCCTGGCGTCCTTCCCGTTCCTTTATTATCAGCTCCAGCTGCCAAAAATAATCACCAACAAGGCGATCAAGCCAAAATATGTCCCGCAGACATACTTTGGTATCCAGTTCGATCAAATTCACTATCTCTTGGTGCTGTGCGTCGCATTCTTGGTGGTGGTATTGATTAATGGTGGGTTTAAGTATTTTATGAATACTTATAAAGGCCGGCTTGGCGAGCGGATGCTGCGGCGCTTCCGCTATCAGCTGTATCAGCGGATGCTGCTATTCCCGCTATCCTATTTCAACAAAAACTCGTCTGCCCAGATCATTCCGATGATCACCGCCGAGTGCGAGTCCCTCGGAGGCTTCGTCGGCGATGCGGTGGCGACCCCAGCGTTCCAGGGCGGTACGTTGCTGACCAACATCCTGTTCATGTTCATGCAGGATCCGGTTCTTGGACTGGCCGCGGTGGCGCTCTATCCGGTGCAGGGCTACGTCATCCCGAAGTTGCAGCGCAAGGTCAACCAGCTGAACCGACGCCGGGTCCGCACCGTCCGCCAGGTTGCCGACCGCGTCCAGGAATTGGCGACCGGGATGACCGACATTCTCGCCAACGACGCGATCAGGCTTCAGCTGACTGGTTTCGCTCATCTGCTCGGTACGATCTACGACATCCGGTTCGAGATTTATCAGCGCAAATTCTTCGTCAAATTCCTAAACAACTTCATGGGGCAGCTGACGCCGTTTTTCTTCTTTTTGATCGGCGGTTATCTGGTGATCCACGGCAGTCTGTCGGTGGGCTCGCTGGTGGCGGTGCTGATCGCCCAGAAGGAGCTAGGCGCGCCGTGGAATGAACTGCTCACGTTCTATCAGTCCTTCCAGGATTCCAAAATCAAGTACGAGCAGATCGTCGAGCAATTCCAACCCGCCGGCATGATGGACGCTCGGCTGCAACGCGACGAACCCGAAACGGTGCCGCCGTTTACCGGCGATCTTGTCGCCGCCAATCTGTCGCTCGCCGAGGATGACGGCAGCCGCGTTGTCGACGCCGTCAGCTTCAGCCTCCCCCTCGCTCAACACGTCGCGATTATCGGTCAGGGTGGCAGCGGCAAAAACGAGCTCGCCTTGATGCTTGCCCGCATGGTTCCGCCGACGAGCGGCCGGATCACGATCGGCGGCGCCGACCTCGCTACCCTGCCGGTCGCGGTCACCGGGCGGCGGATCGGCTATGTCGGCGCGATGCCCTATCTATTCGCCGGCACCTTGCGCGACAATCTGCTGCTATCGCTGCGCCACGCGCCAGTGCGCTCGGCAGAGTACGACGGCGCGGAAGCCCGCCGCCGGGCCAGGCAGTTATTTGAGGCACGAAGATCCGGCAACATCGATTTTGACATCCATGCCGACTGGATCGACTACGAAGCCGCCGGTGTCGCCGATCGCGAGGCGCTGTCGCGGCGCATCACCGAGGTGCTCGCAAAGCTCGATTCGGACAGCGACGTCTACAGCCTTGGGCTGCGCTGGCGCCTCGATCCCGAAAGCGAACCGGAGACGGCCGCGCGGCTGCTTGAAGCGCGTAAGGCGCTGGCCCGCCGACTGGTCGAAGACGAGATCGCCAACCTCGTCGAAACTTATGATCCGGAACGGTTCAACACCAATGCCTCGGTCGCGGAGAACCTGCTGTTCGGAACACCGATCGGTCCCGCCTTCGAGTTCGAGGCGCTCGCCAACAACAATTATGTGCTGCAGGTTCTAACCAAGGTTGGGCTGATCGACGACCTCGTCGACGCCGGCAAGGAAGTCGCCGAAACCATGGTCGAGCTGTTCGCCGACTTGCCTCCGGACCACGCCTTTTTTGAGCAATTCAGCTTCATCGGCGCCAATGACTTGCCCGAATTCGCCGCGATCCTCAGCGCGGATCGGCAAGGGCGGAACGGCGGCGCTCGGCAAGGAGGATCGCGCGCGGCTGCTTTCGCTGCCGTTCAAGCTGATCCCCGCGCGGCACCGGCTCGATGTCCTCGACGAGACGATGCAAAATCGTTTGCTTGAGGCGCGCCGGGTGTTTCGCGCCGATCTTCCGCCCGAGGGGCGGCGCCAGATCGAGTTCTTCGACGTCGAGCGATACAACGCCGCCGCCTCGGTGCAGGACAACATCCTATTCGGCAAGATCGCCTATGGCGAGGCGGATGCGCCGTTGCGCATCCCCAAATTGCTGGCTGAGATCATCGATACTCTGGCGCTTCGCCAGACCGTCATCGAAGTCGGGCTCGACTACAATGTCGGAACCGGCGGATCGCGTCTGTCCTTGGCGGAGCGGCAAAAGACGGCGATCGCCCGCGCCGTGCTCAAGCGGCCAGATCTCTTGATCCTCAACGAAGCGACCTCGGCGCTTGACGGGCAGGCCCAGGCGAAAGTGACCAAGGGATTGATGGATGAATTCGTCGGTCGTGGCCTCATCTGGGTGCTGCACCGCGCAAGCCTGGCCCGCAACTTCGACCGGGTGCTCGTCATGAGCAACGGCAAGCTGCAGGAGCAGGGGACCCCTGCCGAACTCGAGCCAAAGGGTTCGCTGATGTCCTTTCTCCTCGCAGCCGAATGACCGAACCGAGACGGCAAGAGAATGGAGGGAGGTAAATGAGCCTGAAGCAGGAATTCGAATTGTTGCGGCGGGTGCCGCTGTTCGCCGAGGTCGAGCCGTCCAGGCTGAAGCTCCTGGCGTTCATGAGCGAGCGGGTCGGGTTCGATCCGGGCAAGCTGATCATGCGCCAGGGCGATCCCGCCGATGCCGCCTATCTGATCATCGAGGGGCACGCCGAGGTCTTCGCCGAGACGCCCGCCGGGCCGGTGATCCTGGCGACCGCTCGGCGCCAACGAGACCGTGGGCGAGATGGGCATATTGTGCAACATGCCGCGTAATGCGACGGTCCGCGCCAAGGATCGACTTATCGCCCTGCGTATCTCGAAGGAGCCGTTCATGCGCATGGTGCGCGAATTCCCCAATATTTCGGTCTCGATCATGCAGGAACTGGCGCACCGGCTCGAAGCCGCCAACAATCAGCTGCGCACCTCGCTCGCCGAGGTCAAGCGGCTGCGTGAGAAGACCGGGATTGCCGCCTGATCCGTCCGCCTAATTCGCGGTGAGCCGGCTCGACAGCTTCATCCGCCGGCTCGAGGCGCAGCGCGCCTGCCTCGACATGGCGGCCGAACTGGTCGGCGGTCTCGACGGGCCGGCGCTTGAGCTCGGGCTCGGCAACGGCCGCACCTACGATCATCTGCGCGAGCTCTGTCCGGACCGGCAAATCTACGTCTGCGAGCGCAGCGTCGCCGCCCATCCGGATTGCGTGCCGCCGCCCGAATTTTTGCTCCTCGGCGACATGCGCGACACGTTGCGAGCCGCGCGCGAATGGCTCGAAGGCCGGATCGCGCTGGCCCATCTCGACCCGGCAAGCGGCGACGTTGCCGCGAGCCGAGCGCTCGCCGTGGAATTAGTGCCGCTTATCGTTCCGCTGCTGCGCCAGGGCGCGGTCCTCGTCAGCGAACCGTCGATCGCCGCTCCTGAGCTGGCTCGGCTGGAGCCGCCGGAAGGGGTCGCCGCCGGCCGGTACAACCTCTATCGCCGCATCACTTGCCGATCGTCAGCATGACCGGGACGTGGTCGGAGGCTTTGTCCCAGCTGCGGCTGTCGCGATAGATCCGGGTCTCAGACAGGGCACCGACGAGCGCGGGGGTCGCCCAGATGTGGTCGAGGCGGCGGCCCCGGTCCGAGGCCGCCCAGTCGCGGGCGCGATAGCTCCACCAAGTATAGAGCCGCTCCGGCGGTGGAACAAAATGCCGTACCGCGTCGACAAAGCCGCCGGCCTGCTGCAAGCGGGCGAGGCGCTCGACCTCGACCGGGGTATGACTGACGACGCTCAACAATTGCTTGTGCGACCAGACATCGGACTCGAGCGGGGCAATGTTGAAGTCTCCGACCGCGACCATCGCGCGGCCGCCAGCCCGCTCTGCGGCAAACCAGGCGGTAACCTCATCGAGAAATTGAAGTTTGTGGGCGAATTTCGGGTTAGCCTCCGGGTCGGCTATGTCGCCGCCGGCCGGAACGTAGATGTTGTGCAGCTCGATGCCGCCAGGCAGCACCGCGGTCGCGTGCCGACAATCCGCGCGGGCGCACCAGCTTCGCGTCTCGGACATGTCGAACGGGAGACGCGAGACGATCGCGACCCCGTTATAGCCCTTCATACCGTGCACCAGCTGGTGGCGATAGCCGAGCGCTTCCATCGCTTCGTGCGGGAAGAACTCGTCCGGTGTCTTCGTCTCCTGAAGGCACAAGACGTCGGGCGCCCACTCCGCGATCAATCGGCAGACATTGTCGATGCGCAGCCGCACCGAATTGATGTTCCAGGTAGCAAGCCGTAGGCTCATCACCCGGCAATCTGCGGAAGACCAGGACCCCACAAACACAACGGCGCCCGGTCGGGGGGGAAGACCGGGCGCCTGCATGTCAGAAGCGTTTGGGGGAAATCGGTCCCGTAGGGGAGACGGGGCCGTTTTTGAGAGAGCATCATGCTCTCCCCGCTTCTGGATACAGAAAATGGGATCCGCTCAAGGGAAAACAAACCCCGATTCGTGCATGCCCGAAACAAAAAAAACGCATGCAGTGCGGCGGAACCAATCCCGGCTCGCTCACGCCGCGCGACTGGCCGCGGCGACACCCGCAGCGGCTGCATGACAACTCCGCGCAAAGGCGGCGAATAGCGCCGCCGAGAACGGGTTTTCCAGCGCCTTGAACTCGGGATGCCACTGCACGCCGACGACGAACCGCGCTTCGGGCAGGCTCACCCCTTCGATCTGGCCGTCGGGCGCTACCGCCTCGACGCGAAGCCGTGGAGCCGGGCAGTCGATCCCTTGCGAATGCAGCGAATTGACCATGACCTCGAGGCTGCCGGCGAGCCCGGCGAGCATCCCTCCAGCGGTCAAGGTCACCGGGTGCGCGGGCCCATAGGCGCCGTCCGGCGATTCCTTTCGGTGGCGATGATTGAGTTGTCCCGGAACCTCGTGCACCCGTTGATGCAAAGTGCCGCCCAGAGCGACGTTAAGCTCCTGAATGCCGCGGCAAATTGCCAACACCGGCAGGTCGCGCCGCACCGCTTCGCGGATCAACGGCAGGGTCGTCGCGTCGCGCTCGGGATCATGCAGGATTTCGGCGTCGAGCGGCTCGTCTCCATACTCGCTCGGATGGACATTGGAGGGGCTGCCGGTCAGCAGCAAGCCGTCGAGCGCGTCGAGCACGCCGCACATATCGACCTTGGACCCGATCGCCGGGATCAGCACCGGTAGACATCCGGTCGCAGCGATGATCGCGTTCGGATATTTGTCGGTGACTGTATGAAATACCCGCTCCTTGATAGTGCGCATACAGGCGGGGATACCGACGATCGGCGAAGGACGGGCTGGCATCAGGCTGACTCAATTATCGTTGTAGCGGCGGCTGTTGGCGTAGGGATCCTGGTATACAAACAGCTTGGGGTCGAGCGCCATACCGAATTGCTCTTCCGACAGCGATACCGTCGTTGTGTGATGCTGCTGATCCACGATCGTCCATTGCCTCAAAGACAACGGCTGGTCGCTGAACTCCATCGTCAAATTGCCGTTGTCCGGCGCCTTGGGATCGACGACCGTGATCCGCAGCGAATTGGCGCCGCGCTCGAAGCGGGTGACGACGAGGTCATCGAAGCTGATCGGAACGCGCAGCAAAAACCATGCCGGAGTGAATTTCAACCCGACCTTGGACATCTCGGCCAGCTGGGTATCGACGTAGTAGACATAAAAACGGTCGGCGATCAGCACAATCGGGGTCGGCGGGTCGTATTGGAAGCGCATCCGGCCCGGCCGTTCCATCCACACCCAGCCTTCGGCGGTGCCGCCATTGGCCGAATATTGGTGGAATCGGGCGGTCATTGTGCCGATCCCGTTCAAATACGCGGCAATTCGCTGCAAATCGGCCTGGTCCTGCGCGGTCAATGCCGCTGGCTGCGGCGGCGCATCGGCCCACGCGGAAACCTCCGGCAGCAGGAGCAGCGCAAACGCCAAGCCCGCGGCCAACAATACGCCGCGGAGGAGACCTCGACGCTCTGGTGAAACACCCCCCGGCCCCCGACCTTTCCCGATCCCGGCCATATTGCCCTTTTCCTGGCTCCAACCACGGTTCCGGGGAGATGAGAGCGGCAGCCGCCCGCGTCAATTGCGCTCAATCGCCGCCGCGCGCCAGAACCTCCCGCTTGCCGACATGATTGGCGGCGCTGACGACGCCTTCGGCCTCCATCCGTTCGATGATCCGCGCCGCCCGGTTGTAGCCGATCTGCAGATGGCGCTGCACAAAGCTGGTCGACGCCTTGCGCTCGTGGCAAACAACCGCGACCGCCTGCCGATACAGCATGTCGCCGGATTCGCCATCATCCTCGCCGGCGAGCGGATCGAACGAAGCCTCGTCGTCCTCGGTGATCTCGTCGATGTAGTCAGGCTCGCCGCGCTCCTTGAGGAACGAGACGACGCGCTCGACCTCCTCGTCCGAGACAAACGGGCCATGAACGCGGGTGACGCGCCCGCCGCCCGCCATGTAGAGCATGTCGCCGCGGCCGAGGAGTTGCTCGGCGCCGCCTTCGCCGAGAATTGTGCGGCTGTCGATCTTCGAGGTGACCTGAAAGCTGATCCGGGTCGGGAAATTCGCCTTGATCGTGCCGGTGATCACGTCGACCGACGGACGCTGGGTGGCCATGATGATGTGAATGCCGGCTGCGCGCGCCATCTGCGCCAAGCGTTGGATCGCCGCCTCGATGTCCTTGCCGGCGACCAGCATCAGATCGGCCATTTCGTCCACGACGACGATGATCAGCGGCAATTCGCTGGTGTCGAAGGGTTGCGGCTCGAAGATCGGCTCGCCGGTCTCGGGGTCAAAGCCGGTCTGCACCTTGCGGACCAGGCTTTCGCCCTTGGCCGCCGCCTCGGCGAGCCGGGCGTTGAAGCCGTCGATATTGCGCACCCCGAGCTTCGACATCTTGCGATATCGGTTCTCCATCTCGCGCACGGTCCATTTCAGCGCCAGAACGGCCTTGCGCGGATCGGTGACGACCGGAGCGAGCAGGTGCGGGATGCCGTCATAAACCGATAGCTCCAGCATTTTCGGATCGACCATGATGAATTTGCAGCGGTCGGGTGGCATCCGATACAGAATTGAGAGGATCATCGTGTTGATGCCGACCGACTTTCCAGACCCGGTCGTGCCGGCGATCAGCAGATGCGGCATCCGGGCGAGGTCCGCGAGGATCGGCTCGCCCGAAATATCCTTGCCGAGAATCAGCGCGAGACGGCCCGGGTGCTTTTCATAGGTGGGCGAATCGAGCAACTCGCGCAGAAACACCGTTTCGGCCTTGCGGTTCGGCAACTCGATACCGATCACCGTCCGCCCCGGCACGACCGCGACGCGGACCGAGATGGCGCTCATCGAGCGGGCGATATCGTCGGCAAGACCGATGATCCGTGACGCCTTGATGCCTGGCGCCGGTTCGAGCTCGTACAGCGTCACCACCGGACCGGGGCGCACCTGGACGATCTGGCCGCGCACACCGTAATCCTCGAGCACCGTTTCGAGCATCCGGGCGTTCTTGGCGAGTGCGTCTTCGTCGACGGCAGCGGCCTTGGCGGCGGGCGGCTTTTCCAACAGCTCGAGCGAGGGCAGAACCGGCTCTTCGTCGGGCACCAGGTCGAGCCTCGGCTGACGGTCTTCTTCGCCGCGCCTGCCTGGCGTCGGCGGCCTCGGCTGCGGGGCGATAAACCGGATCAGGCCGGTTCGTTCGCGTTCCTTGTCGCTTGGTTGCGGTGGTCCACCACGGTCGATACGCGGCTCGCGCCGGCCCGGCAGCCGTGCTACGACCTCCCCCGGGCGCGGCTCTGACGCGGCGGAGGGGTGGCTCGCGCGGCCCGATCGGGCCTGCCACCAGCGCCTAAGCAGCCTTCCCCCCAACCCGGCCGCCGCCACTGTTCCGCGACCTGACAAGACCGCGACACGGCCGGCGCCGCTCCCCGCGCCGGCGCCGAGGTCGCGCCAGTCACGCCAGGAAAGTCCGAGTATCAGCAACAGCGAAAGGCCGAAGCCGGCCGCCGCCATCATCGCGATCGGCAATGCCGCGGTTCCGAGCCCGGCCAGAGCCAACAACCGCTGCAGCCCCCAGCCGACGGCGCCACCACAGCCCGGCGCGGCGCAAAGCGCCGATTGATCGAGGATCGACAGCGCCAGCGCCGCTACAACCAGCGCGACCGGCAGCAGGCCGAGCTTGCGCCACAAGGATCGCAGCGGACGGTCGAGCATCAGCCGCAATGACCAGCCGAACAGCACGATCGGGATCACGAAGGCGGCGAGCCCCAGACTCTGGCGCAAGATGTCGGCGAGCACGGCGCCGTCATAGCCGAGGAAGTTGTGCGCCCCGGAATCGACCGCCGTGTCCAGCGAGGGGTCCCGCGGATCATAGGAAAACAGCGCCGCAGCTACGAGGAGTGCGCCGAGCAGCAGCCCAAAGCCCAAGGTCTCGCAGACGCGCCGCTTCAGCGCAGCGAGCGTCTCCGTCCAGGCGCGCAAATGACGTCCGCGCGCACCAACCGAAAAACCCATCGATCTGGCCATGCTTCCCCCGATGCCGGCCTTCCCCCAAAAACCCGCGCCGTCCGCTGGGCGGGATATCCCGGCACTCTACGACATCTCCGTTCGACACGAAACCGCTCGTTGCCGAGGTCTAGGCCGACAGCAATCACGCCGTGTGGCGGAAGCAATCTGGACAGTGCGCCGATCGCGCTTCATCTTTTGGCGATGAGCGACGATGCGGAGCTGCTGATCGCCGGGGGCGGTCTCAATGGGCTGCTGCTCGGCATCGCCTGCGCCGGCGCCGGGCTCGCCGTCGCACTCGTCGACCGCGAAGACCCGGCGGCGATGCTCGATCAGGGCTTTGACGGGCGCAGCTCGGCGATCGCCTATGGCTCGCAGCAGGTGTTGAGCGCGCTCGGCCTGTGGCCATTCATCGCTGCCGAGGCCGAGCCGATCCTCGAAATTCGCGTCGCCGACGACAACGCGCTGCTCTTTCTGCATTACGATCATCGCGAACTGGGCGCCGACGCGCCGCTGGGCTGGATCGTTGAGAACCGGGTGCTGCGCCGCGCCCTGATCGAGCACGCGCGGTCGCTCCCGACCCTCGCCTTCCTCGCCCCGCTCGAGATTGGCGGCGTCGATACATCGCCGTTCGCCGCCGAGGCCGCCCTTTCCGACGGGCGGCGGCTCACCTCCCGCCTGGTCGCCGCGGCCGACGGCGCCCGATCGCCGCTGCGCCGCGCCGCCGGCATCCGCACCGTCGAATGGCGCTACCCGCAGACCGCGATCGTCACGACGGTGCGGCACGAACGCCCGCATGCCGGCATCGCGGTCGAGCATTTTCTACCGGCGGGGCCGTTCGCGATCCTGCCGATGACCGGCAACCGCGCCTCGATCGTGTGGACCGAGCGGGCCGGGCTCGCCGCTAGCCTGGTCGCCCTGCCCGATGCCGCCTTCACCGCCGAGCTCGCGGCGCGCTTCGGCGACTTCCTCGGCGCGGTCGAGCCGATCGGGCCGCGCTGGACCTATCCGCTCCAGCTGATGCTAGCCGAGCGTTATGTCGACCAGCGGTTGGCATTGATCGGCGAAGCGGCGCATGTGATCCACCCGATCGCAGGGCAAGGGCTCAATCTCGGCATCCGCGACGTAGCGACACTCGCCGAAATCATCATAGACGCCCGCCGTCTGGGCCTCGACATCGGCGAGGACCTACTACTGCGCCGCTATCAGCAGTGGCGCCGCCTCGACGCGTTGTTGCTGGCCGCCGTGACCGACGGCCTCAACCGCCTGTTCTCGAATTCGATCGCACCGCTGCGCCTGGTCCGCGATCTTGGTCTCGCCGCCGTCGACCGTCTACCCCCCTTGAAGCGCTTTCTGATGCGCGACGCGATGGGCATCACCGGCGACCTCCCCCGCCTCGTCCGCGGCCTGCCGCTGTGAGAGCCGATCTCAACGCGACCGATGCCGGCGGCTAACCGGATCCGCCGCATTCGCTGCCTGCGGTGCTGGCATTGCTCGAGACGTTCGACGAGGATTTTCGCCAATTCCGGGGCTGGCCGCGGACACGGCCGAGCGCTGATGCGCTGGCTGCCGGCCGCGGCGGGGCAGCGCCGAGCGTCGACAGGTTCGCCGGGCGAGTACAGCGCGCTGCGACGGAAGCTCAGGTCCGACTGGTCCGAAACGCCGGCATGACCTCCTCGGCGACCCATTGGAACTGTTCGAGCATTGTCGCCTGGGGCGTTCCGATCGGGCTCGATAGGCTGATATGCTGCATACCGGGATAGCGCTCTTCGATGCCCTTGAGCAGTTCGATCAGCTCGGCCGGGGTGCCCGCGAACCACGAGCCCAGTTTCATGTAATGCTCGACCGTCGGCACCCCGGCCGCGTCCCAGCCGCCGCGATGCGCCACCGCGTCGGCCTGCGCCGGCGTCAGCCCCGGCACAAAGCCCAGCGGCGCGAACATCTTCACATGCTCTTCGTAGATCGGCTTGATCTCGCGGATCGCCTGCTCGCGACTTCGGGCGAGGTGGAAATGCAGCCCGATCTGGAGATCCTCGCCGAGCTTTAGCTCCTTGCCGGCGCGCGCCGCGGCATCGCGATATGCGGTGATTGGCCCGGCCTGCATCGTCGCCGCACCGCCGCCGACCGCCCCTTTAATGCCATGCTTGACCATGAAATCGAGCCCCCGCGCGCTGGCGCTGACGATCGGCTGCCAGCATTCGACCGGGCGGTGGATCGGGCGGGGCACCAGGGTCAGTTCCTTCAGCTCATAACCGCGGTAGGGAACACGCGGCGGCAGGGTGTAGTGCGCGCCCTTGTGTGAGAACGACTCTTCGTTGAACGCCTTGAAAATTACCTCGACCCCTTCCTCGAACACCTCGCGGTTGGCTTCGCCGTCGAGCATCGGTCCGCCAAAGGTTTCGACTTCGCGAGTGTGGTAACCGCGGCCGACGCCGAATACGACGCGGCCACCGGTCAGGATGTCGGCGGTAGCGAAATCTTCGGCCAGACGCAGCGGGTGCCACATCGGGACGATGTTGAAGCCGCAACCGACCTTAAGCCGCTTGGTCACATGCGCCAGATGCACCGCCAGCATCAGGATATTGGGGATGCACTCGTAGCCTTCGTGCTGGAAATGGTGTTCGGCGAGCCACAGGGTCTCATAACCGAGCGCGTCCATCTTTTTGGCGATCGCCTCGGTCTTCTCGAACACGCTGGCCAGATGCTGGTTCGAATAGCGCCTCTCGTTGGCCGGGGTGGTGTCCTGCCCGCGGTCGGGAAGATCGACGTGGCCGGCATAGACCGTGGTGAATTTCGTGATCATGCTTTGTCCTCCGGATCGGCTGCCGCGGCGGTTCGGCGGCGATGCCACAAACTCAGCAACGCTCAATTTCGCACGCTTTACCAGCAAGCGCCACACCTAGCCGCCTTGTGCCGGCGCTCCTTGACACCCTTTCGCGAAGCTCGGCAACCTGCCGAAAATTGGCTGGAGCACATTCTCCGAATGCTGCTCGGAGGGAATGCCGATGAGAGTGTCGCGCCGAACACTGCTGTCCAGCGCCGCGGTGGCCGCAACCGGCGTCGTCACGCCGGCGATCCTGCACTGGCCAGCCAGCGCCGCGGAATTCACCTATAAATGCGGCACGGCCCTCCCGGATGCGCATCCGATGTGCATCCGGGGCCGCGAAGCCATGAAGGCGATCAAGGAACAGAGTGGCGGCCGCCTCGACATCACCCTCTACACCAACAGTGTGCTCGGCCAGGATACGGCGATGCTGTCGCAGACAATCGCCCAGATGTACTTCCTGCCAATGGACCTGCTCGCGACAAGAAACCCGGCCTTTGGCATCTTTGGCGTCGGCTACGCCTTTCTCGGCTACGATAACATTTGGAAAGCAATGGATGGCGACCTCGGCAACCATCTGCGTTCTCTCGCCCGCCAGATCGGCTTCCAGACGGTTCACAACTGCTATGACCACGGTTTCCGCCAGATCACAACCCGAACCAAGCCGATCCAAACTCCGGCCGATTTGAAGGGGCTCAGGATCCGCGTGCCCGTGGCGCCCTATCTGATCGCGCTCTTCCAGCATCTCGGCGCGGCGCCGATCCCGATCAGTTTCGCCGAAGTCTACAGCGCCTTGCAGACGGGCGTAGTCGACGGCCAGGAAAACCCGCTGGTGCTGATCGACACCGCCAAACTCTACGAGGTCCAGAAATATTGCAGTATGACCAAGCACACCTGGGCCGGCATCCACGTTACCTTCGGCAACGCAGCGTGGCGCCGGCTGCCGCCCGATTTGCAACAGCTCGCCGACAGGGAGTTCAATGCGAAGGCGCTACTGGAACGGGCTGATTGGCAGATCATGACCAGGAACGAAACCAAGGCCCTCGAGAATAAGGGGATGGTGTTCAACAGTCCCGATATCAAATCTTTTCAGGATGAGCTGCGGAAATCCGGCTTCTACGCCGACATGAAGAGGGAATCCGGCGATCAGGCATGGGCTTTGCTCGAGCAATACGTTGGCCCACTGGCATGAGCAATGAGGCGCTGCGGCAACCCCAGGCTATTGGCGATACCGAGGATTTGGCCTCGGCGGAGCAAGGCGTCTCGCCCTCAAGATCGGAGAAAGACGGTGTTGACTCTGATTGAAAATTTGCCGCCGACGGTGCTGGGAGTCGAGGCTAGCGGTAAGGTTACCCACGAGGATTACCTGAACATCCTGATCCCGAACGCTGAAGCGATGATGGCCAAGGGTCCGATCAAGATGCTTTACGTGATTGGCGACAATTTCACCGGCTACGAGATCGAGGCGCTTTGGGACGACGGTGCCTTCGGCGTGAAGCACTGGCACGATTTCAGCCGCATCGCAGTGGTTGCCGATCATGCCTGGTTGCGCGCCGCCGTCAGCATGTTCAAGCCGTTCTTCCCTCACGAGATCCGGTTGTTCCGTCTATCCGACTTGGCCGTGGCGAAGGCTTGGCTTGCCGGCGCGGAGGGCGCGAGCAGTACCACAGGATCTCGGTAACGGGTAGATTTAGAGATCGGCTTTCTGCATCAACGGGGCGCGAGGCGCCCGTAGAGCGACGAATGCAACACACGACACTTGGCCGGACTGGTCTCAAAGTCAGCGTCGCCGGGCTCGGCTGCGGCGGGTTTAGCCGGCTCGGGCTCGGCACGGGCAAAAGCGAGAGTGAGGCGGTCGGCCTGGTGCGCCAGGCGTTCGACCTCGGGGTCAATCTCTTCGACACCGCTGCCGTCTACGGCACCGAAGCGGTCCTTGGCAAAGCCCTGAAGTCGATGCCGCGCGACCAGGTGGTTATCGCCACCAAGGCGTGGATCCCGCGCAGTGGAGGCCGGTCACCTGCCGACCATGCGGTGGCTAGCCTCGACAATTCGCTGAAGCTGCTCGGCATCGACTGCATTGACATCTTCCAGCTCCACGGCGTTTCGCCCGAGGCTTATGACCGGGCCCGCGATGTGATCGCCCCCGCGCTGCTGAAGGAGAAGGAGAAAGGCAAGATCCGCCACCTCGGCGTCACTGAAACCGGCTCCAGCGACGCCGAGCACAGAATGCTGCAACGGGCGGTCGAGGACGGGCTGTGGGACGTCGTCATGCTCGGTTTCCACATGATGCACCAGAACGCGCGGACGAATGTCTTTCCGCGTACTATCGCAAATCGCGTCGGCACCCTACTCATGTTCGCGGTGCGCAACATCTTCTCAAAGCCGGAGCGGCTGAAAACCGCGCTGCGCGAGCTTACCGCCGCCAGGCAATTGCCGCGCTGGCTTGCCGACGCGCCGAACCCGCTCGGCTTCCTGATCCACGAACAAGACGGCGGCGCCGCGACCCTCACCGAGGCCGCCTACCGATTTGTACGGCACGAGCCGGGGGTCGATGTGGTGCTCTTCGGCACTGGCGACCCCGAGCATTTGCGGACCAACATCGCCTCGATCCTAAAGCCGCCACTCCCAGAAACCGACCGCCGCATCCTCGCCAAGCTTTTCGGCCATCTGGTCGGCGTTGGCCTCGACCCGCCCACCTACATGCCCGGCCTCTCCCTGCACTGACCGGCGCTGGCTGTCCGTCGTCAGGCGGATTTCCGCGAAACCCGGAGGCATCCTAAGGCCCAAGGTCGGCTCGCCCGGAGGCGAAGGCTGGTCAACGGGCCGGATGAGACTGTCCCGCTGAAGTCGAGTTCGGCGGACGTGGCAGGTTAGTATGTTTCATACTCGTTATACCCTTTATGAATACCGGCCCGAAGCGAGCAAGAAGCGGTAATTCCGCGCCGTCCCCGCCGGAACTGCTCGAATAGCCTCCAACAATCTTGTCCCACGCGAACCACGTCAACATAGCCAACAACAAGAATAAGATTCCGAACGGATTCAAAAAGCCGCCGGGCGTCGGGCCCCCACCCAAAAACGCAATCAGCGCAAATAGCAGGGCTGCGACTGTAATGCCTATTCTGGCAGACACATCATCCTCCGCCCCTTTTCACTTCCACGTCCACGGTCGTGGACCGTCCGGCAAAGCGCATCAATCAAATGGCGCGGCTCGCCAAGTGCTTCAACGGAGAAGTCGTAGATGCTGCTGTGCGGTTTAAGAGGTGCGGCGGACGTTGGCGCTTTGCTCGGGGAGGCCGGTCTGCTCGTAGCAAACGCGCGCCAGGGTAGCGACGCCGTTGCGGATCACGTCTTTCGACGGCAGCGCGAAGCAAAGCCGCATGTGCGCCTTAGTCTCCGCCGGGTTGCACGACCATTCGGGACCGGGGTTGAAGACCAGCCCTTCTTTGGCGGCGGGCGCCACCAGCTTGGTCACATCGATCCGGTCGGGGAGCTTGATCCACAAAAAGATGCCGCCCTTCGGCCGCCACATTTTTTCGACCGTGGTGCCGAATTCGCGTTCGAGAGCGTCGACCATCGTGTCGAGCTTTTCCTTCAGCACACCGGTCAACTCGTCGACATGCTCGGTGAAGTTCTGCGAGAAATATTCGGCGACGACCATCTGCTCGAGCGCGCCGGTGCCGCTGTCTGTCTCGCGCTTGCAGCCGACGAGCCGGCTCATGACCTCCCAATCGGCGACGACGTAGCCGAGGCGCAATGCCGGCGACAATGTCTTCGAGAACGAGCCGACATGGATCACTTGGCTCGGGTCCATCGAATAGATCGCTGCCGGCTTACCGTCGCTCCAGGTCAGGTCGGCATAGCACTCGTCCTCGAAGATCGGCACGCCGTATTTCTTGGCAAGGCCGAGCAGATCCCGGCGGCGGTCCGGCGGCAGGATAGAGCCAGTCGGGTTCTGCACAGTCGGGATCGTGTAGATGTATTTCGGCACGGTGCCCTTGCGCTTCAGATCATCGAGGATCTGCGCCAATGCATCGATGCGCAGCCCGTCGTCGTCGAGCGGCGCGCCGACCACCTTGACCCCGCAACGCTGGAGCTTGGTCAGCGCCCCGCCATAGGTGAATTCCTCGAGGATCACGGTGTCGCCGCGCTCGAGCAGTACCCGATTGACCAGGTCGAGGCCCTGGCCCGAGCCGGAGGTGATCAGCACTTCGTCGGGCGAGCAATGGATGCCCCGCCCCGCGACTTTGCCGACGACGAATTCACGGATGCCATGGAAACCTTGCGGGCCATGCGGGTTGTAGAGCGCGAGGTCGGCGCCGTCGCGCCGCAGCACCGCCGCGGCTGCAGCGGCCAACGCCGCAGCCGGGACATGCTCCGGATCGTTGTGGCCGCCGATAAAATTGTATTTGGGAAAGCCGGTCCAGCGCGGCGCCGCCGGCGGTAGGTCCTTGGTGAACAGGTGGCTGTAGGCGAAACCGGTGGCGGCCATGGCGTTATCCTCCGTTTCATGCAGTCCCCGACCGTCATCACCGGGCTTGACCCGGTGAACCACGTCCTCCTTCGCTGGCGTTGGAAGGCGTGGATGGCCGGAACAAATCCGGCCATGAAGGCCACAGAAAGGAGCTGCTCTTGCGTCAGCGCGCGGATGGCGCGTATTTGCCCGAAACTTGCGGCGTGATGTCGGGATAGGCGCCGGCGGTTTTTTGCGCCGCCTGCTCGTGCATCTGCAGCCGCGTGCGCCGTTCCCACTTCCGCTTCAGCTCGTCCTTGACGTTAAAGGCGAGCTTGCCGACGCCCTCGATATCGAGCTCGATCTTGTCGCCGTCCATGAACGGGTTGAGACCGCGATGATTGGTGCCGGTCGCGACGATATCGCCCGGCTCAAGAGCGTGGATCGAGCTCAGCCATTCGATGCAGCGGGGGATCTTGTGCGCCATGTCGCTGGTGTTGAAGTTCTGCATCAAAGTGCCGTTGTTGTAGAGCCGGATCTGCAATTTCTGCGGGTCCGGAATTTCGTCCTTGGTCACGATACAGGGCCCGATCGGGGCGAAAGTATCGCGCGACTTCATGGCAAAAAAGCCGGGGGCCGGTAGGCCGCGAGCCGAGCCGTCGATAAAGCAGGTATAGCCAAAGACGTAGTCCATCGCGTCGGCGGCTTTGACGTTGCTCGCCTTTTTGCCGATTACGAGCGCCAATTCGGCCTCGCCCTCGAAGATCGTCGCCGGCGCATCGGGCAATACCATCGTGTCGCCTGGTCCGCAGATCGCGTTCGCTGTCTTTTGGAACGCGTTGATCGGCGCCGGCGCGCTGCGGGTGCCGTCCTCCATGTAGTTGACCGCCATACAGTCGATATTGTCCGGCTTCGGCAGCGGAGCGCGCAGCTTGACCGAGGACAACGCCACGCCCTGTCCGCTTGCTGCTGCGTCTGCGAGTTTGCCCTTATACTGGTCGAAACGTGCGATCAGCCCGCTCATCAAATCGCCGGGACCGGTGTGCGGGATGTCGCGCACGACCGATGACACATCGACGACGCGATCGCCCTTGACCACGCCCAACTTAAAGTCATCGAAGTATACGAGCTTCATTTGAGCCTCCGTTATTCGACAGGGACAAAGATGCAGTTGCGTATCTTACCGTCCAGCGCCTTCGACAGATGTCCTTTGCCGGTCGTGTCCTCGACCAGCACCACCTCGCCGGCGCCGATCTTGCGCGCCTCACCGTCGCTCGCCGTGATTTGGACACCGGCGTCGAGGTTGATGATGTATTGCCGTCGGGGAGCGGGGTGCCAGTCGAGATCGTAGGTAGGCGGCACCTCGCGGAAGATGATGCCGGTCGCCGGCAGTCGTTTCGACAGCTTGCCTCCGGGGGTCACCTCGACCCATTCGATCTCGACGTCGCGCCAATGCGACTGACCGTTCGCGTCGGCATAGAGGTTGTGCACCCGCATCGCTGCCCCTCCCAGGCAATCGGTTGTTGATGGCGGGCATACTAGCGGCGGACTGATCCCCGACGCCAGCCTCTCGACGAGCCGGCGCGTCCTGATCATGCCCGTTGCGGCGCGGCGGAAGAGCGGAATACTGCGGGCCGTCGCGCACCCGGCTTCAGCCGCAATGCCGGCCGCTCGATCAGGTGCCAGGACAGAAAGGCGATTGCAGCGGTCACGGGCAAGGCGATTGCGAACACCTGCCACCATAGGGCGCGGCCGCCGAGCAACCAGACCACCGCCGCCTCGACCGGCCAGCCATAGATGTAGAGGCCATACGAGAGATCGCCGAAACGCGCCGCCGGGATCACCGGCAAGCGCGGGGTTGAGGGCGAGCCACAGCGCCAGATAGCAGCCGAACAGCGGGAACAACGGAATGAACTCGCGCAATGGCATGCTGAGGACGAGGCCGGCCAGCGCCAGGAGTGCTACGCGACCGTCGAAGATGCGGGTCGCGCGCAGTTTGTAGAGGACCATGCCGGCGGCGAAAAAGCCGAGGAGCCAACCCCATGACGCCAAGGAAGTCGAGCGCCTGTCGAAATGCAAGCAGGCGATGACCGAGCGCCAGCAGGAGCACCGCCATGGGCAAAGTCAGCAGCCGCGGTCACGCCAAGCCCGAGGACCATCAGGTACATCATGAATTCGATGCGCAAGGTCCACATCGACCCATTTATCTCCAGCCCGACCGGGTTGTTGACGAACATGACCCCCGGCAATTCGTGCACGGTCGGATCGAGCAAGGTGTTGCCGATGACGTATCGGTACGGCTCAGGCCGGCTGAAGTAGGCGCCCGGCTCCAGGGTGGTGACGAATGGCGCGAGCACGAAAGCCGACAGCAAGGCGGCGACGAACAGGCCGGGAAAGATGCGCAGGGCCCGCTTGGCGAGGAAGCGCAGGGGATCTCCGGTTTCCTCGAAGCTCTGAGTCACCAGAAAGCCGCTGATCGCAAAGAATACGAACACCCCTGTTAGGCCAAGGATCGACTGATTGCCGGTCAGCCGGATCAGCCATTCGTGCTTTTGGGTGCCCTCGGCGATCAGAAAGGAATGCGAAAAGATCACCGAAATCGCCGCCAACAGGCGCAGCGCGTCGAAGTTGTTGCGTCTCGACATCTCCGGCCGTCGTCGCGCCACTAGCCGTTGATCAGGCGGGCGACGCGCTCGCGGTGCCAGGTGGCGTCGCCGAACGCGACCTCAGAGGCTTTGGCGCGCTTGAAATAGAGCTGCAGATCATGCTCCCAGGTCATGCCGATACCGCCATGCAATTGAATGCCTGTGCCGGCAACTTTGCGGGCCATGTCGGAAGCTGCGGCCTTGGCCATCGACACGGCGAGCGGCGCCTCCTCCGTCGCCTGATCGAACGCCCAGGCGGCGTAATAAGTCAAGGATTTGGCGTTTTCGATCGCCACCAGCATGTCGGCGGCCTGGTGCTTGACGCCCTGATAGCTGCCGATCGGTTTGCCAAAGGCGACGCGCAATTTCGCGTAGTCGACGGTCATATCGAGCACCTGCTGCGCGCCCCCGCACATCTCGGCGCAAAGCGCCACGGTCGCCCGCGCCGCGACCCGCGACAGCGGCGCCCAGCCCCCGTGTTTCTCGCCGAGCAGCGCCGAAGCCGGCAGCGCGACGTTGTCGAGCCGGACCTCGCACAATTTTCGGGTCTCATCGATCGTCGGCATCAAGGCGACGGTCAGGCCGAGCGTGTCCTGCGGCACCAGGAACAGGCTGACGCCGTCCTCCATCGTGCTGCCGTCGCGGGTGCGCGCGGCGAGGACGAGAATGTCGGCGAGATGCGCGTCCCCGACAAAGAGCTTGGTACCTGAGAGGGTAAAGCCGCCAGCCGCCTCGCGTGCCGGCAGGGTGACGCCGGCAGCGTCCCAGCGCAGCGCGGGCTCGGTCCAGGCGAGCGCTGCCTTGGCGTCGCCGGCAGCGATCCGCGGCAGCCATTCCCGGCGCTGCGCCGAGGCGTCGGCCTCGGCGATCGCCGCACCTCCGAGCAAAACCGTCGACAAAAACGGGCCGGGCATGATCCGCCGCCCCATTTCCTCCATCAACACGACGAGATCGACGAGCCCGAGCCCACTGCCGCCGTCTGCCTCGGGATAGACAATCCCGAGCCAGCCCTGGTCGGCGAGTTTTTTCCAAAATTCGTCGGTGACCGCCGCCGGCTCGGCCATCCGCGCTCGCACAAAGCGGCTATCGCATTCGCTGTCGAGGAATTTGCGCGCGGTCTCGCGCAGCAAATCCTGCTCTTCCGTAAAACCGATATCCATCGCTTACCCCCTCGGCAAACCGAGGACACGCTCGCCGATGATGTTGCGCTGGATCTCGCTGGTCCCGCCGGCGATCGTGTATTGGCGGGCGCCGAGCACGCGGTGGTGCCAGCGCGCGGCGTCGGGCACCGCCTCGGTCGCGGCGTCGACCGTCGCATAGGGGCCGAGGAGGGTCGACGAGAAATCGGCGATGCGCAGGGCCAGCTCCGAGCCGAACAGTTTCAAGATCGAGCCTTCGGGTCCCGGCGGCTCGCCGCGCAGCCGGCGCGTCAGCCCGCGCAACCGCGTCATCTGCAATGCCTTGACGTCGATCGCCAGCTGGGCCAGCTGCTGGCGGATGTGGCTCTCGTTCCAGGCCGGCTCCTGGCGGTTAGGGAACTGTTTGGCGAGCTCGGTGAGGCGGGCAATCTGGGCGGCATGGTCGCGCCCGCCAGCGCCGCTCCTCTCGAACATCAGGGTCGTGATCGCGACTTTCCAACCTTCGTTAAGCTCGCCGACCAAATTCTCCTTCGGGACTTTCACATCTTCAAAAAACACCTCGTTGAAATGGCGGTGGCCGTTCAACAGCACGAGCGGGCGCACGGTGACTCCCGGCGTCTTCATATCGACCAACAGGTAGCTGATGCCGTGATGCTTGGGCGCTTCGGGATCGGTGCGCACCAGCAGGAAGCACCAGTCAGCGAAATGGGCGCCCGAGGTCCACACCTTTTGGCCATTGACGACGAAATGGTCGCCAGCATCGACGGCCCGTGTCCTGAGGCTGGCGAGGTCACCCCCGGCGCCGGGTTCGGAAAAGCCTTGGCACCAGCGCTCCTCTCCGGCAAGGATGCGCGGCAAATGGCGCTTTTTCTGCGCCTCGGTGCCGCACTGGATCAGGGTCGGACCGAGCAGGTTGATGGCACTCGCCCCCGGCAGGATCGGGGCGCGGGCGCGGAAATACTCCTCGTCGAAAATGACCTGCTGCATAAAACTGGAACCGCGGCCGCCGTACTCCTTGGGCCAGGAGATGCCGACCCAGCCGGCCGCATGCATCTTCTTTTGCCAGGCAATGCGCTTTTCGAGAATATCGCGATCGGGCGCCACCCGTTGGTCGGCAGCATCGTCGACCTTGATCTCGGCCGGTAGATTGGCTTCCACCCAATCGCGGAATTCGGCGCGGAAGGCCGCGTCCTCCGGACTGTCGGCGAAATCCATGGCTGCACCCTCCCGCGCTGCCGATATTTGGCAAAAAGCTCTTGATTCAGGGTATGCGCATTTGGTCGATGCAAGTGAAAAAAGCGAGGCCTGCCGCAGACGTGTTCGGGACCGGAGCACCGACGGGCTAAAGCTATGCCGCAAGCAGGTTGGTAGGGCGGATGCAATCCGCCTCCTTCGCGCGTCTGCCGCGCAGTTTGATGATGAAGCTCCTCCGTTCGCGCCGCCTCCCTGATGAGATAGCTCGGCAGCGGCAATAGCCAAGATGGCGGATTACCTGCGCCTGCCGGTCGATCCTCTTTGCACGTTGAGGGCACGCCCTATATTCAAGTGCGAACAGACCAGAAACACAGCCGTTGGTCGAGGATGCAGCCGCGATCTTCCGTTCCCGTCTATTTCCTGGTTTCGCCAAATAATTTCCCGGTTCGGGCGCAAAAAATTCCCGGTTATGCCTCTACGGGAATTCGCCCGCAACACATTGACAAAACAACACTATTTTCGAGGAAGACCAGCCGCGGAAAGGCCGAATCGACAAGATTCCCGGTTATTTTCCCGGTTCACGGGAATTGGCGCCGGCATCGGTCGAGCGCTGCGCTACCCCGAGGCTCCGCGCTCGCCCGCCGCCCGACCCAGCTCGAGCCGACGCGCGACTCGGTCGTTCCAATGCGCCGCTCGGGCGCGATCGGCGGCGCAAGGTCTCGCGGGAAAGCTTTGCGACAAGTCGCGGCGGAAGCGTATGATCGGCGGCAGGTTTCAGCCAAGGGAGGAGATCATGGCGGCTACACATGTTTACGCCGGCGCGGCGGCTACGATGGAGGGGACGCGCGGCGGTATCTATCGCCAGGCGGCCGGCGACACCGGCTGGCAATACCTGACGGGCGGTCTGCCCGACGGGGCAGAGGTCCACGCGATCACGGTACATCCCGACCATCCGGATACCGTCTATATCGGGACCACCAAGGGCAGTTTTCGCAGCACCAATCGCGGCGACCTTGGCAGCGGCTCAGCCTGCCCGACCCGGAGGCGGATATCTGGTCGATCTGCATCCATCCGAAGAACCCGCGAGTCATCTATGCCGGCGCCACCCCGCCCGGGGTCTACCGCAGTGACGATGGCGGGGACACCTGGCGCAAAATGGCTGATCCCGGCCTGCCGGATCGCGTCATCATGGCGTTTGCCTGTCGGGTCATGCGCCTCGATGTCGATCCCAACTCGCCCGACGACGTCTACGCGACCCTTGAAGCCAACGGGGCGATGCGCAGCCGCAACGGAGGAGAGAGCTGGGAAGATTGCACCGCCGATCTGATCCGCTTCTGCGAACAGCCGAAATATCGCAGCCGGATCGGCAGCCAGACCGAGATCGAAGGCATGCTCGATGGTCACGCGCTGGCCTGCAGCGCCGCGGCGCCCGGCACAGTATTCCTCGCCAACCGGATGGGCCTGTTCCGCAGCAACGACAAGGGCCAGAGCTGGCAGGACATGGAGATCGGCCGCTTCTCGCCGCTGACCTATGGGCGCGATATCCGGGTCTCGCCACATGACCCAAAGGTCATGTACGCCTGCCTCAGCCCGGCCGCGCGCAGCACCGACGGGGCGATCTATCGCAGCGACGATGTCGGTCAGACCTGGAAGCGCTTCGACCATGGGGTCAAGGCCGAGGCGACGATGATGGGCGTCGCGGTGCACCCGCACGACGCCAATCAGGTTTACGGCGTATCTCGCTTTGGCCAGGTGTTCGGCACCCAGGATGGCGGGCGTAGCTGGAACGAGCATCGCCTGCCGGACGGCGTGCGCGACGTCTACGCGGTCGCCTGCGGCTAAGAAATCCGGAGATCGGCCTCCGCCTCCCTCTCCCTTCTTGGGGGGAGGGAGGCGCGGGAGGCGAGGGGGTTCGTTGATCGGTGACCTCTTCGCTGGCGCAGCGCCGAGCAAGAGTGACGAGCAGCTCGCCGAAGGCGCGGTCATCCTGCGTGGCTTTGCGCAAACCGAGACCGCCGCTTTGTTCGCGACGGTGGACGAGATCGCCGCGGCCGCACCGTTTCGCCACATGGTCACGCCCGGCGGGTTCCGCATGTCGGTGGCGATGACCAGCTGCGGCGAGACCGGTTGGGTGACCGATCGCAGCGGATACCGCTATTCGCAGCATGATCCGACGAGCGGGCGACCTTGGCCGCCGATGCCGCCGATTTTCCGGTCACTGGCGGGCCGAGCGGCAGGTGCCGGCGGCTTCTATGGATTTGCTCCCGACGCCTGCCTAATCAACCGCTACGAGCCCGGCACAAAACTGTCATTGCACCGCGACGAAGACGAGCGCGACCTGGCCGCGCCGGTGGTATCCGTTTCGCTCGGATTGCCGGCAACTTTCCTCTGGGGCGGCCTTAGCCGAGGCGATCGGCAGCGACGCATCCGGCTGGAAAGCGGCGACGTCGTCGTGTGGGGCGGCCCCGCCCGCCTCGTCTATCACGGCGTCGCAATCCTTGCCGAAGGCGAGCATCCGTTGACCGGCCGCAGCCGGATCAATTTGACGTTTCGCAAGGCGCATTGACCTTTCCGCTGACCGCCATCCTCACGCGGGCCGTGAAAACATGCGTCCCGCAACCGCCGAAAATCGCTGCGGCGAGCGGTTAAACTGGTTTGAGCTGGGCGACTACGCCTCCGCTCGAGCTCGGGCAGCCCTCCGGCCTCCCTCGACCGCCGCCAAGGCTGCCTTGCCATCGTCCCGGTACTCGAAGATCGGGATCTCAGTGGATATGCCCTTGATTTTCTCGTATCCGATCGGATGCAGCCGGGCCGCAGACTGAGATAGCGCCTCGGCGACATCTCCCGATATGGCGCAGACCACGCCGTGGGCTTTGGCCGCTTCTTCCATCCGGGAAGCAATGTTTATCGTGCTGCCGTAAATTCCGATCGATCGCTTGGTGTCGCCCTGCTCGCTGACCACAACGTCGCCGCCGTGGACACCGATCCGGAAGGTCGGGGCCACGCCGAACTGCGCCAGATACCGTCCTCGCTCCCGGCTGACCGCCGCGAACACCGCGTCGATTGCCTGTAGTATTTTGTCGTTGCGGACCGCTTCCTGCCAATCCCAGATCGCGATCAAGCCGTCGCCTTTGTAAAGATAAATTTCACCGCCGTAATCGGTGATCGGCTTTGAAATATCGAACAGGAACTTGCCGACCAGCGACTTGATCTTCAACGCGCCGAGCCGCTCGGCCAGCCCCGTCGAGTTGTTGATGTCGACGAACACCAAAACCTTCTGCTCGACTACCGGGCGGTGATAAGTACCGATCATCAAATGGAATAACGTCTCTATTCCGATGAAATGAACCGCGCGCATTACCACGATCCCGATGACCGAAAACGCAATTATGACCGGCAGAATGAACGGCAACCTGCCATACGGAACTGGTGTCGGATACCAGGGATGAAGAAGGAAATGCGAGATATTGACCGCGATCACGAACAGGATTGCGACGACGAACGTGTAGATGAATATTGAAAGAAGAGGGTGAATGTTGCGGATCCAACGCCCACGCAAACTTTGCACGTAATACTGTTCGAACAGGCCGACCCCAGTGCCGACAAATATTGCATTTAGAACACCAAACACTACCGGGCGCCCTTGGGCGAGGGTCGCCAACCCGGCAAGCAGCGCGAAAATCGCGACGGCCAACAGGATCGAAGTCAGTTTCCTGCGAGTGGAAATGGAGATCCGAGCAAACGCCAATGCCATGGTCAAATTGCCGCTGATGGTTCAGAAACGAAATCCAGCCAGTCGAGATAGCTGCCTGATCGCGTCAATGACTGGTTCATTTGGGGGATCGGTTGTTGAGAACAAGGGCGAGTAGACCACTCCCGCACTGAGCACTTGGATCCCTCTAAAAACCGCTGGCCTTTTGCGGCGAATTGCTAACTCCGTATTGCCAGGGATGCGGGGGATCGGCAATGGCGGGGCAACCGGGTTTTTTCGACAGCGACGAGCGGCTGAGGGCGCTATCTGCGGCCGGCGATCCGTTGGAACGGCTGGTGCTGGTGGTAGATTTTGAGGTTTTTCGTGTCGAGCTTGAAGCGGCGCTGTCGCGCTCGGATCGATCGAGGGGAGGCCGCCCGCCCTATGACCCGGTGGTGATGTTTAAAATCCTGGTGCTGCAAACGCTGTACACGCTGTCGGACGATCAGACCGAATATCAGCTCAGGGATCGGCTGTCGTTTATGCGGTTTGTCGGCTTGGCGCTGCACGACCCGGCGCCCGATGCCAAGACGATCTGGCTCTATCGCGAGCAGCTGGCGCGGGTCGGCGCGGTCGAGCGTCTCTTCGCACGGTTTGACGCGATACTGCGGGCGAAGGGCTGGCTGGCGATGGGCGGTCAGATCCCCGGATCAAGTCCGGGGACCTCCGCGACGGTGATCGAGGCGCGCCGGCCGCGGCTGACCCAAGCGGAGAAGGACACCATCAAGGGCGGCGCGGTGCCGTCCGAGTGGAAACCGGCGCGGCGTGCGCAGATCGATCGCGACGGACGCTGGACATTGAAGCGCGGGCGCCAGCGCAGACCCCGGCCGATCAAGCTCCCGGCCACAAGCGCCAGCCGGAGATCGCGGTGCCGATGTTCGGGTACAAGAACCACGTCGGCGTCGACCGCGAGCACGGTCTCCTGCGGCGCTATGTCGTCACCCACGCGGCAAGATATGACGGCAGTCAACTCGGCGCGGTGCTCGATCGCGACAACACCGCCAGCGATGTGTGGGCCGATACCGCCTACCGCTCGGCAGCGAACCTGGCCTTGCTCGACCGCCGCGGCCTCAAGCCGCAGTTTCAGCGCAAGAAGCCGCGCGGACGCAAGATGCCGGCGCATATCGCTCGCGGCAATGCCACCCGCGCCCGGGTGCGATCCCGGGTCGAGCATGTCTTCGCCGCCCAGAAATGCCGCTTCGGGCTGATCGTGCGGACCGTCGGCATGGTCCGCGCCCGAGCCAAGATCGGCATGGCCAATCTCGTCTACAATTTCACCCGCCTGGCCTGGCTTCAGGGACGAACCGTGCCGGCGTGACGCATACCCCACCGAGATCGACCAGCGACAAACCACACCCGTTCGCCGCAGTACTGATCGGCCCGCCGATCGGAGCCATCAGCCTGCTGATGCGCCGAAAATCATCCCAAAACCGGGTAATTCGAGCCGTCCACTTGGCAAACGTAGGAGGGACGGGTTTGATGCCGGCGTTAACGCGGCCTGATTGGAGAATAGCGATGTCGGCCCAATTGCCCGAAGCGGGCGCAGTGTTTCTGGACCATGTCGCCCACTTCGTGCCGGATATGGATCCGGCGGCTGCAGCCCTGGAGCGATGCGGCTTCCGCCTGACCCCGTTCACGCCCCAAACCAACCGGGTCGATGGCAAGCCGGTCGCGTCGGGCACTGGCAACCGCTGCGCAATGTTCCGACGGGGCTATGTCGAAATCCTCGCCGCCGTCGCCGATACGCCGCTGGCGCGGCAACTGAACGAGCGCTTGGCTCGTCATGTCGGACTGCATCTCGCAGCATTCAGCAGCGCCGATGCCGCGGCCGAGCATCACCGGCTGGCTGCCGCAGGATTCCCGGTGCTGCCGCTGGTCGACATGCGCCGACCGGTCGCAACCGATAACGGCGAGGAGGAGGCTCGGTTTACGATCGCCCGCATCGCCCCCGGTTCGATGCCCGAGGGGCGTATACAGTTTCTGACCCACTATACAAAGCATCTGGTCTGGCCCGAGCCCTATCTCGACCATCCGAATGGGGCGCAGGCGCTCGCGGCGGTATGGATCGCCGCCGCCGATCCGGCCGAACCTGCGGAGCGCCTTGCCCAATTTACCGGTCGTCCGGCGAGGCGCGACGGCGCGATTATGACAATTGCGCTCGAACGCGGCGCCTTGCGCTTTGCCACTCCGGAACTCCTCGCCGGCGAGTTCGGCATAGCGCCCGGACCGCCGCTCCCCTATCTCGCCGCCAGCGAGATCGAGGTCGCCAGCCTCGATCGGCTGCACCGGCGCCTCGACGACACCGGTCTCGCCCATCAGGCGATCGCCGATGGGACAGCGGTGCCGTTGCCGCCATCGGTCGGCGGAACAATCCTGTTTCGCGCCGGAGTAAGCTGAACGTGCGCGAGTTTCTCCAGCCGGCGCGGTTTAGAGGACGAGCTGAGTCTGGGTGACGAGTGCGACCAGCCGGCCCTCGGGGTTCGTGACTCGTGTCTGCCAGATCATGGTCCGCCGGCCACGGTGAACGGGTGTCGCCTCGCCGATCACCTGTGTCCCGACCGGCGCTGGCGCGATGAAGTTCGTCTTGCTCTCGATCGTCGTCGTCGTCGCACCGGCGGGCAGGTTGACGATGGTGCCGGTGGCGCCGAGCGTGTCGGCAAAAGCCATGACGGCGCCGCCGTGTAGGACGGCAGGGCGGGTGCAAAGATCCTCGCGCACGGTCATTCGCGCGACGATCCTATCGGTCGAGGCGCTGGTGAACTCGATGCCGAGCAAGGCCGCGAGGGGCAGCATCTCCTCCTTGATCCGAGCGAGCAGATCCATCCGATCGTCCTTTTCTGTGACGAGTCCCGGCGCAGGCCGCCACAACCATGGTAATGCCATCATTGGTCGGATAGGGTCCGGATTTATTGACCGAGCCCCACCTTGGCCTCTGGCCCCGCCCCGAGGGCGTCGGGAAGGGCGGTCGCGATTAACCGGAGGGTGTCGGGCGTGCGTAATCTGTCTTGGTTGATCCTGGGGACGGTTTTGGCTGCCGCAGCCGGCGGCGCCGTCGCGCAGCAGCCGGGCGGCAAGGATGCCGTCTACGAGGAGCTAAATTTATTCGACGAAGCCTTCGAGCGCGTTCGTCAGGACGCGGTCGATCCGGTCGCCGACCCCAAGCTGATCGGCGCGGCGATCAGCGGCATGCTGTCGGGGCTCGATCCGCGCGCCGCCTATCTCGACCCGGCTGAATACCAGGCCTTGCGTGCGCCAGCCACCAACAACGAGGTCGGTATCGGCGTGGTGCTCGCGCTCGACAAAGGGGAGCTTAAGGTGATCTCGCCACGCGACGGCTCGCCGGCGGCTGCGGCTGGGATGGAGCCCGGCGATTTGATCTTTTCGATCGACAAACAACCGATCTACGAGCTCACCTTGGCCGAAGGCCAGCGCAAGCTGGACGGGCCCCCCGGCAGCATGGTGGCGCTGGTCTTGCAGCGCGGCGAGGCTCCTCCGATCAAGGTCACGGTCAAGCGAGCCGCCGATAATCTTCAAACCGTCACCGCGCGGGTCGAAAAAGGCGATATCGGCTATCTGCGGCTGGCCGGTTTCGACGATGGCACTCCGGCCGCGCTGGCTTCTGCCGTGCAGGAATTGCGGCAAAAGACCGGCGGCAAGCTCCCCGGCCTCGTCCTCGATCTGCGCAATAATCCGGGCGGCAATTTCCAGGATGCCGTCGCTGCGGCCGCCGCCTTCCTCGACAAGGGCGACATCGCCCTGGTCAAGGGTCGCCAACCGGAGAGCCTAAAACACATCACCGCCCCTCCGGGCGATCTCGTCAAAGGGCTGCCGATTGTCGCGCTGGTGAATGGCGGCACGGCGCGTGAGGCCGAGCTTGTGGCCGGCGCGCTGCAAGATAACCACCGCGCCATGCTGCTCGGCACCAAGACTTATGGCGAGAGCGGGGTTGAGAGCTTGATCCCGCTCGCCGACGGAGGCGCCGTCCGCTTGACCACCACCCGTTTCACAACGCCCGAGGGGCGGGAAATCGACGGCAAAGGGTTGGAACCCGATCTTACTGTGACGCCGTTGAAACTTCAGAAGCTGGCTCAGGACGAGGGCCTTCACGAGGCCGATCTGCCGGGAGCCCTCAAAAACCCGGATCAGCCGGCGCCTACGACATCACCTGCCGAGGGAACGCCCGCGCTTGGCGGCAAACCGGCGCCGACAGCCAAACCGAACCCGACCGCGACTCCTCCGGGTGCAGCCGCAACGCCGCAAAAGACCGCGCCATCGGTCGCGACCAAGGAAATCGGCGGGGCGAACGACGAACAGTTGACCCAGGCGTTGGATATCCTGCGGGGGCTCGTCGTGTTCAATCGCCACGCCTCGGGCTGATCCTGGATCGCCGATCCTGCGGCCTCCCCCTAAGCAGCTCCGCGCGCCATAGCGGTCGATGTGGTAGGGAGCTCCGGCGAGGCCGGGGCAATGGCTGCCAACCACCGGCTCCAAGGCCTGGTAGAGGCGCCGGTTATCTGCATTGGCGGCGGCGAGCCGATCGCGCGCCGCTTCGACGCGATTGCGCAGCCCGTTCAGATCGACGGTCACGACCCGTCGGTTGTCGATTACCAGACGGCCGCCGATCATGACGCTCGCGACCGCGCTGCCGTCCTCGGTGTGGACTAGCTGGTTGACCGGGTCGTTTAGTGGCAGCCAATTCGGGTGGTCAAGGTCGAGCAAGACGATGTCGGCCTTGTAACCGGGCCTCAACCGGCCGATGTGGCCGTCGAAGCCCAGGGCGCGGGCGCTGCCCTCGGTCGCCGCCAACGCCGCCTCGCGGGTCGAAAGCCACCGCCGCCAATCCGATCCCCGCACTTTCGATACGAAAGAAGCGAGCCGCATCGCCTCGTACATATTTTGATTGTCCGAGCAGTTGGCACCGTCGGTGCCGATCCCAAGATTGATCCGGCGATCGAGCATCGCACGGCTGTCGGCGAGACCGCCGCCAAGCCGCATGTTGCTGCCGGGATTGTGCGCAACCGAGGCGCCATGATCGCCAAGGCGGGTCATGTCGTCATTATCGAGCCACACCCCATGCGCCACCGTGAAATGCGGGCCGAGCACGCCGAGCGCATCGAGATGCGCTGTCTGGGTGCGGCCGTAAAGGCGGATACCGGTCACTGCCTGCACCTTCGACTCGGCCACATGGCTGTGCAGCCCGACACCGAACTCGCGCGCCAAATCGGCGCAGCCGAGGATGAACTCGTCCGAGCAATGGTGCGGGATCGTCGGGGCGACTGCCGGGCGCACCAGGTCGCGGTTGAGCGGCCAGCCGGCGAGCGCGGTGCGGATCGCCACCAAAGTCGACTCGGCCGGCGGCAGGCGCAATTCGGCCACCCGCGCTTGCAGCGCCGGCGGCATCGCCTCGATCAGGCCGGGGATCGCCTCGTAGAAACTGCGGTCGGCGACCATCGGGGCCACCACCGCGCGCATGCCGACATCGGCATAGGCCTGGGCGGCGAGCGCCAGCCCTTCGGGGGTCGGCAGCGGCCATTCGAACGAAAGGTCATAGCAGGCGGTGCAGCCTTTCATGGCCATCTCGACGGCACCCAGCTGGGTCGACAGATAACGATCGTCGAGGCTGCGGTTGCCGGTGATCCAGGGCGCCGCGGTCAGCAACAGTTCGAGCGTCCAGCGGTCGCCCATTCCCTTGGCAAGATTACCGTGACCATGGGTATGGGCATTGACCAGGCCCGGATGGAGCAGCCGGCGCGCGGCCCGGATTTCCGTTGCCCCCTCGGGCGCGGGGCAGCCGGGCGGCCCGATCTGGCGGATCGTGTCGCCCTCGATCAGAACGTCGGCGAATTCGGCGGTGCCGGCTGCGATATCGAGCACCCGGCCGCCGCGCAGGATCGTGTGAGTCATGCTATCGTCTCCGCAAAGCACACAACATGATACGCCCGAGCGGGCTGGGAGCTGAGCCATGCCGAACGTTATCGTCGAGCGACGGGGTGGGGTGTTCGAGATCACCCTGAACCGGCCGGACGTGCTCAACGCTGTCGACCAGGAGACGATCGCCGCACTCGCCGCTGCCGCCGCCGAAGCCGCCGAGGATCGCGCGGCTCGGGCTGTGCTCCTGCGCGGCGCAGGTACCCATTTCAGCGCGGGTGGCGACATTGGGATGTTCGGTAAGCTGATCCAACTCTCGCCCGCGGACCGACGAAAAACGCTCTATCAAACTGTCGATGCACTGCACCCGCTTTTGATCCGGCTGCGGCATATGCCAAAGCCAGTCGTCGCCGCGGTGCAGGGGGCCGCGGCCGGGTTCGGTCTCAGCCTCGTCCTCGCCGCCGATCTCGCGGTCGCCGCCGAGGATGCGGTCTTCACCTGCGGCTATATTCATCTCGGCACCAGCCCCGATGGCGGCATGACCGCGCTGCTGCCGGGGATCGTCGGGCTCAAGCTGGCGAGCGAACTGACCCTCCTCGGCGAACGCTTTGACGCGCACCGCGCCCTGGCGCTCGGTCTCGTCAACCGCATCGTCGCGCCGGAACAGCTCCACCCCGAGGCCGAGTCATTGGCCGCTCGGCTCGCTGCCGGCCCGACCGAAGCCTATGCCCGCACCAAGGCGCTGCTCCAAGCGACGGTGGGCGACGCATTCGAGGCGCAATTGCGGCGCGAGGCCGTAAATTTTGCCGCCTGCGCCGCGACCGACGACTTTGTCGAAGGGGTTCGTGCCTTTCTCGAAAAGCGCCGCCCAAGTTTTACCGGCCGGTGACGAGGTGGCTGATGCGACGGTGTCGATTTTGGGCAGTGGTGCTGATCGTGCTGGCCAGCGCGGGCGGGTTGTCCGGGTGCTATTACGATCCCTACACGGGCGGCTACTATCCCTATCCGCCCTATCCCTACCCTTATCCTTACCGCCCGCCTTATCCCTACCCCTACCCCGGTCCGCCGCCACCGGGGAACCCAAACGCGCCATTCCAGCAAATGCCGTTACCGCCGCCGCAATAGAGCGAAGCGCCCTTCTCGAGGGTTCCGCGTGACCAGTTTACTACGGACACGCCGGCGCCCATCAAGGTTGTCGCGTGGCTACGCCGTGGCGAGCCGGGCATAAATTAGTTTCGAGGGTAACGTGGACGGTGTCCCCGACAAATCTCCCGGTGACTTGGTAGGCCCGTGCGTGCGTCGATCCGACGACCCCGGCCTGCGTCGCTCCGGAGAAGCTGCCGTCCGGCGCAAGTGCCAGATTCTGTATCGGCACGCTTCCTCGCGCCAGCGAGACGACACCTGACAAACTACCTTGCGTATTGGTCAAGCGGACGAGCCAATGACCGCATCGGGTGCCGGGGATCTCCCGTCCCTGGATGGTCCAAGTGCCATTGGCGAGAGTGGCGGGCGATTGCGCACCTGCTGACGAGACCGCCGCAAGCGACGCCCATATCCCGACAAAAAGGAAGTGCGGCGATCTTGAAAACATGTCAGCCTTTCCGATTACCGATACCGCACGCGCCTTGCGCGAGCATTACCAGCGACCTCCCGCTGTTTGCTGGATTAGCGGTGCCCCAATCAGCACGATGCTTACTGGTTTGGTCCCCCCGAGGTCGCCTTTCCGCCCACCGACATCCGGTTCATCGTGGTTGGATTGGCGCCTTGTAGTTGGGACAGCTCCTGGCGGTTCAGCTGGTCAGCTTGACTACCGGCAGACGACTTCCCCGCCGACTGCACAGCGTGGCGTCGGTGATGCGCGCGCGACCCTGAGCCCCTCTCCGACGTCGCGCTCCCTCCGGCTGGCATACGGTTCATCGATTGCACTGGCGCAGGGGCCGGGGTTGGAGCTGGATTTTGCGCCCACACTGGCGCGGCAATCGCGAGCGCGGCGCCGACTGCAACGCCGGTCAACAGATGCTTCATAGTGTAGCCTTTCTTATCCAGAATAGAAGATACATCCCACCCGAAACCCTAGTGTGGCAAGTACCACGTGAACTGCTACTGGGCTAACTGTGTCTCTTCCCGGCGCAGCGCCGCCATGACTTTGAGGGCGTCGGCGAGCGATCCCGGGTCGTGCGTGCGGATGTAGTCGGCGCTCTTTGAAGCCGCGTAGAGCTCGGCTGCCAAGGTCGCGGCCCCGAGCTCGGATGCTCCGGCCCGGTCAGTAATCGCCCGTAGAAAGGACTTGCGCGACACTGAGATCAGCACCGGTAGGCCAAAAGCCTGCTTCAGCCGCTCGAGGTCGGCAAGAACGCGCAACGATGCCTCCGGCCGGCTGCTCAGGAAAAAGCCCATGCCGGGGTCGAGGATAAGCCGCTTCCGCGCGACACCAGCCTGTTCGAGGGCCTGCACGCGGTCGGCAAAAAAGGCGTAGATGCGGTCCCATACCTCGTCGGCGGACAGTTCGACTCGCTGTGCCCGGCCGCGAGCGTGCACGGCGTGCATGACGACGAGCCGGCAGCTGGCGGCGGCCAACTCGGGGTAGAGGGACGGGTCGGGAAAACCCTGGATATCGTTCAGGAACGCCACCTCGCGCGCGATCGCGAAGCGCTGGACCTCGGGCGCGAAGCTGTCCACTGAAACCGGCGTAGCGTCGGCCGCGAGCGCGGCGATCAGTGGATCGAGGCGGCGGATCTCCTCGGCGGCAGCCACCGGCTTGGCGTCGACATTGCTGGCGGCAGCGCCGAGATCGATAATCGCGGCCCCAGCTGCGACGAGCGCGCGGGCATGGGCGAGCGCGGCGGCGGCGTCGAGAAAGCGGCCGCCGTCGGAAAACGAATCCTCGGTGACGTTGACGATGCCGAAGATGGCGGGCGCTGGCACGGCTCAGCCAGGGCTGGGTTGCGCCGGGCGGATGCGTTCCAGGATGGCCCCAACGCCGTCCGAATCGGGAAACGCGTCGAGCTTTTCGACCCAGACACGGACCCGAGCGACCCGCGGATCGACGAAGCACGCCGTGCAGACCCGCTCGGCGAAGCCTTCGCACAGGTCGATATGGCCGGATCCGGCTATCTCGCGGATCGCTGCAACGACCTTTTCGTAATTGATGATGCGGCGCCGGTCTTCGCCGGGAACGGCGGCTGCCGATGTCAGGTCGACCGACACCCGCACCCGCTGCTTGTGCTCGCGCTCCCGCCGGCGGATGCCGATGCTGCACATCAGCACGAGGCCGCGCACCGTGACGGTGTAGGCGGCGGCTTCGGCAAGCGGCTCTAAGCAATGCTCGATCATTCCCCCACCATGCCCGAGCCCACCCGATCGCCGCAATGGCTTCGCACCGCTTGCATGCTATGCCGATGGAGCGCCTGGGGTGGCCGAGTTATGGGCCTTCTTTATTTCGTGATCGGCGTTATCGTCGGCCTTGCTGCTGATCGTCCTGCCGCTGTTCATCGCGGTGCTTGGCGTGGCCCTGGCGTTCGTCGTCGTCGTCGCGCTGCCGCTGATCCTGGCGGTTCTGATCCTGATCGGGTTCGTCGCCGTGGCCCGGCATTGGGCTGGGGTCTGCTGCTCGCCGCCATCCTGATCGCGCTGTGGTCGAGCGACCGCAAGCGGCGCCAGTCACGCTAATCGCTCAGCCTTTGAGAGCGAGGGATCATGTAGAGTCGTGTCTTGTCCGCGAACCGGATCGGCGAGTGCGTCTTCGAGGCTGCGCGCGCCCTTCCACTCGGCAGCCGGGCGAACAGCACCATCGCTGCCGATCTGGTCGATGCCCCAATAGATTTCGAGTCGGTGATTGTCGGGGTCGCGGAACTCTACCGCGAGCTGGCAGCCGGCGCGGCGGCGACCCTCGAAATCGATCTTGACCCCGTACTGGCGCAGATGATCGCGAGCCCGCAGCACCTCGTCGAGGGTCGCGACCTCGAACGCAATGTGATTCAGCTCGACATTCTCCGCCGGCGCATTCGTCGAGCCGACCAGAGCGATGCCGTGATGGTCCGAGTTGCAACGCAAAAACACCATGCCGCCCGGCACCATCTCCTCGGGATAGACGTCGGAGATTTGGAACCCCAACACCTGGGTATAGAACTGCGTCGAACGCTCGACATCCTGCACATTGAGGACGACATGGCCGATCTTGCCGATGCTGAACGGCAGGCCGAGCGGTCGCTTCATTTTCCTGACCCTGTCGGGATCGTAATCAACCATCCCCGTTCTCCTCGCATTTCAGCCAGCGGCGAAAAAATCTTGCTGGCGCCGGGCATTCTCCAATAAAGCCTGGACACCGACAATCCTCCGGAGGAAAGCCGCTATGCCGCGCCTGCCAGACCCCGCCGACCTCGAGGCTTTGAAGGCGTTCGACACGCCGACGATCTGCAACGCCCTCGAGCTCGTCGCCCCGGCGCGCCGCGCGATGGGCTTTATCCGCCGGCCGCTAATCGCGGCCTTTCCGGAGATGAAGCCGGTCGTTGCCTTTGCTCGTACTGCCCATATCCGCTCGCGTGAACCCCATCCGCGCGGCCGCGACGAGGCGAAAGAGGTGCGGCTCGGCTATTACGCGCATATCGCCGCGGAACCATTGCCGAGCATCGCGGTACTTCAAGACATCGACGCCCCCGACCAAGGCTTCGGCGCGTTCTGGGGTGAGGTGCAGACCAATGTCCACAAGGGGCTCGGCTGCGTCGGCGTCGTTACCGACGGCTCGGTGCGCGATCTTGACGCGATGGCGCCGGGCTTCTTTGTGCTCGCCGGCTCGATCATGCCGTCACACGCGCATGTCCATCTGGTCGATTTCGGCGGCACGGTCAGCGTCGCCGGGATGCTGGTCTCACCCAATGACATAATCCACGCCGACCGCCATGGCGCCGTCGTCGTCCCGCACGAGGCGGTCAAAGAACTGCCGGCCGCGGTCGACCTGCTGACGCGCCGCGAAAAGGTCATCATCGACGCGGCACGCGCCCCCGGCTTTTCGGTCGCCCGCCTGCGACAAGCCTTCGACGAGCAAGAAGACATCCACTAAGGCGCCCAACAGCAGGCGCTAGTCACCCCCGGTCAGAGTTCGGCCTGGCCGCCGAGCTCGACGATGCGGTTGACCGGGATGCGGAAGAACTCGGTGGCGTCGAGCGCAACATCAGTCAGCAAGATGAACAGCTTTTTGAACGGCAGCATGATCCCGGATGGGCGCTTGGCGACGATCTTCTCGCGGCCAACAAAAAACGATGTCTCCATCAGGTTGAAGCGAAAGCCGCCGACCCGGCAAAGCGCCAGCGCGCGCGGGATGTCGGGCTCTTCGAGAAAGCCGTAGTGGATAGTGACGGTATGGAAATTCTGGCTCAGATGGTCGATCTGCAGCCGCTCGGCTTCGGGTAGACGCGGCACGTCCTCGGTGCGTACGGTCATCAACACGTTGCGTTCGTGTAATATTTTGTTGTGTTTCATGTTGTGCAGTAGGGCCGCGGGCACGTTGTCGACGCGCGCGGTCATGTAGATCGCGGTGCCCGGAACGCGAGCCGGGTGGTCGGGCTTCAAATGCTCGATCAAGCTAACGAGCGGCAAGGCGCCGCTAGCGCGCTGGATCGCGACGCGCTCCCGGCCCCACAGCCAGGTCATCATGACCGCGTAGATCGTTCCGGCGATGGCCAGCGGAAACCAGCCGCCGTCGACGATTTTCAACAGGTTGGCGCCAAAAAACGACAGGTCGACGAGCAGAAACAACCCGAACAGCGGGATCAACCGCCACAGCGGCCATCCCACCCCCCGATAGAAATAGACAAAGGCGAGTATGGTGGTGACCGTCATCGTGCCGGTGACGGCGATGCCGTACGCGCCGCCAAGCGCGTCGGAGGAGCGAAAGCTCAACACCGTCGCGACGACGGCGACCAACAGCATCCCGTTGATCGCCGGCACATAGACCTGACCGATTTCCTGCTCGGAGGTGTGGCGAACCAGCATCCGCGGCAAATAACCCAGCTGGACTGCCTGATGGGTGATCGAGAATGCTCCGGATATCACCGCCTGCGAGGCGATAACGGTGGCGGTCGAGGCAAGCGCCACAAGCGGATAAAGCGCCCACCCCGGTGCTAAAAGATAAAAGGGGTTCGCGATCGCATCTGGTTTTGCGAGCAGCAGTGCCCCTTGACCGAAATAATTCAACAGCAGTGCCGGGAATACAAAGCGCAGCCAAGCGCGACGCACCGGCGAGGGCCCGAAATGCCCCATATCGGCATAAAGCGCCTCGGCGCCGGTCACCGCCAACACGACCGAGCCGAGCAAAACGAAGCCGTGCCAGGGATGGTTCAACAGCAGGTCGACGGCATAGCGCGGGTCGACAGCCAACAAGATCGAAGGGTTGCGCGCGATCTCCAGCCCGCCGAGAACCCCGATCACGCCGAACCAGAGGATCATAATCGGACCGAAATAGCCGCCGACGAGTTCCGTGCCGCGCCGCTGGACGATGAACAGGGCAATCAGCAGCAGCAAAGTCAGGGGTACCACATAAGACTCAAGCGCCGGGGTTGCGACTTTCAGCCCCTCAACCGCGCTGAGCACGGAAATCGATGGCGTGATGACGCCGTCGCCGTAAAACAGCGCGGCGCCGATCAGCCCGGCCCACATAATCCAACGGCCGCGTCCGCCGGCGGCAGCGCGCAGCGCCAGGACCATCAGCGCGAGGATGCCGCCCTCGCCGCGATTGTCCGCCCGCATCATGACGAGAACGTATTTGACCGTGACGACCAACGTCAGCGACCAGGCGATCAGCGAGAGCACTCCGAACACGCGGGACTCGTTAACGCTCGCGTTCTCAAAGCATTGTTTGACGGTGTAGAGCGGCGAGGTGCCGATGTCGCCATAGACGATGCCGAGCGCCGCGACCGCCAGGTTCTGGCCGATCCTCCCACGAGCTTCCGTGTCAACGACCGCGGTATCGGGCATCTATGCGCCGACGCTAGAGTTCGAGGAACCAAGCTCAACCCTTGACGCACGTTAGTGCGCGTCGGTCCAAAGCGTCCGGGACTACTCACCCTTCGGTTCGTGCACCGCGCCGAGGGGAACCGGGCGCGGGTTATATGCAGAATTTTCGTCGACGCACCAGCAAATCAATAGCGCTTTGGAAGGATGATTTACCCTCCTCCTGCCCAGGACTGGTAAGCGCCGTCGCCTTGGCGGGTATGATACCGGCTTGCCGGCTGTCCTTGCCGCGATCTCGGTGGAGCCTCTTGCCGCAATGGACCGCAAACGCCGCGCGCCGGCAGAGCGAAACTTAGCGCTGGTAGGTGCCGATCAGCTCGGTCTGCTGAATGACATAGGACTGGGCCGCCTGGAGCACATCGAAAGCCGAAGCCGACGGGGTCAGATCGAGTGTCGGCCGACTGATTGCAAACAGGCGGAAGTGATAATGATGAACGCCATGCCCTTTAGGCGGGCAGGGACCGCCATAATCAGGTGCACCGAAATCATTGCGCGCTACGCGAAACCCGACCGCTGGCTGGTTCGGGCCGTAGCCTGCTGTGAGCCCGGGCGCGCTGGGCGGGATATCGAAGGCGGCCCGATGGCGGAGAAGACGCCTGACGGCGCATCCGGGTCGTCGACGATCAGCACGAGGCTCTGGGTCGCCTCCGGCACGCCGGACCAATTTACGGGCGGCGAGATGTCGGCGCCGTCGCAGGTAAATTCCGACGGGATTGCGCCCCCGAGCGAAAAACCGGGCTGGCGAGCAGCAGAGGCATAGCCGTCTCCCTGTTGCCGGAGTCGAACTCTACCGATAAACAGATAGCGGCTCCAGCGGGGCTGGCTCTCGAGAGACAGAGGCAATGAGCGACCCAAATTTCCGCAGCGGGATGCTGGTGTTTCCGAATCTGACCCAACTCGATCTGACCGGCCCCTATGAGGTGCTCTCCCGGCTGCCGGGCGCCGAGACGCTTTTGTTGTGGAAGAATTTGGCGCCGGTGCGCACCGAGCACGGGCTGGCGATCCTGCCGATGGCGACCTTGGCGGATTGTCCGCCGCTCGATCTTGTTTTCGTGCCGGGAGGGCCTGGGATCAACCCATTGCTCGAAGATCAGGAGGTACTGGCCTTCCTGCGCCGTGCCGCGGCGTCGGCCCGCTATGTCGTTAGCGTTTGCACCGGCGCGCTGGTGTTGGGCGCGGCCGGTCTGTTGCGCGGCCGGCGGGCGGCGACCCACTGGATGTCGCGCGAGATGTTGCCCGCCTTCGGCGCAGCGCCGATTGCCGAACGCGTCGTTGTCGACGGCAATGTGTTCACCGGCGGCGGCGTCACCGCCGGCATCGACGTCGCGCTCAGCGTCGCCGCCGAGATCGCTGGCCGGGCGGCGGCGGAGGCGATCCAGCTCGCGATCGAATACGATCCGGCCCCGCCGTTCTCCTCTGGCTCGCCCGAAGCTGCCGACCCCGCCATTGTGGCGGAGGTACTCGCCCACGCCGTCGCGCGCCAGCGCGATCGCGCCGAGCGCGTCGCCCGCGCCGCGGCGGCGCTTGGCCGATGATCGCAGCCGCGTTCGCGACTTCGTAGACGATCTGTTCCGGCTAGAGAGACAGCCGCCCTCGGCGTTCGGCCTCGCTTGCCACGTCGATAGCTTGTGCATAGCCTTAGCGTGTTTGGGCAGGAGGGGCGGCGATGAAAAGCATCACGGTCGATTACGGCAAACGCCTCGCCCAGGAGCCGGAGAAGGGCCACAATCGCTGGCACGAGGCGATCGCGCCAGTGGTCGAAGTAGCTCTCGGCGAAGAGGTCGAGATCCAGACTCGCGACGCCTTCGACGGCCAGATCACCGCGGCGACGACGGCAGAGGATCTGCGGCGTTGCGACCTCAACCTCGTCCACCCGCTGACCGGTCCGGTCTTTGTCGCCGGCGCCGCTCCGGGCGATCTGCTCGAGGTCGAGATCCGCGACATGAAACCCGCCCAATTCGCCTACACAGTCCAGGTGCCGGGCTTCGGCTTTCTGCGCGACGCGTTCCCCGAGCCCTATATCGCCAAATGGACAATCAAGGACGGCTTTGCCGAATCCGCCGATTTGCCCGGCGTGCGCATCCCCGATGGTTCGTTTGTCGGGGTCATCGGCGTCGCCCCATCGAAGACCTTGCGCGAGACCGTGCAGCGCCGCGAAGCCAATCTCGCCTGCGCGCGGCGGCATAGCGCTGCCGCCTGAGGCGCAGGGGGCGGTTCCAGGCGGGGCAATCGCCTCGGAGGCGCTGCGCACGATCCCGCCCCGCGAAAACGGCGGCAACCTCGACATCAAGCAACTGAGCAAAGGGGCTCGCCTGTTGTTGCCGGTATTTGTCGATGGCGCGTTGTTCTCGGTCGGCGACGCGCATTTCGCGCAGGGCGATGGCGAGGCCTGCGGCACCGCGATCGAGATGTGCGGGTCGATCCTGGTCCGCTTTTCGCTGCACAAGGGCGAGGCTCAGCGCCGTGGCATCCGCTTTCCGCGCTTTGCCCGCGACGATTATTATTTTCCGCCCGAACTGGCCGCACCAAAGCGCTTCCTCGCCACCACCGGGATGTCGATCCACGCCGACGGCGTCAACGAGAGCGAGGATGCGACCTTGAGCGCAAAGAACGCGCTGTTGTCGATGATCGACCTCTTGGTCGAGCGCGGCTGGAGCCGCCAGCAAGCCTATGCGATATGCTCGGTCGCGGTCGACCTCAAGCTCAGCGAATTGGTCGACGTGCCGAATATCGTCGTCAGCGCTTTCCTGCCGCTCGACATCTTCGATAAGTGAGAGCCGGTCAGCCGATATGAGCGACGAATGAGTGTTTTGGCGAGATAGAGAGGAAGAATTGATGAACGCTACGGTGGTGACGGAGCGACGTCGGCTCGGCAAAGGCGGGCCGGAGATTTCGGCGATCGGCCTCGGCTGCATGTCGTTGTCCGGGGTTTACGGCAAGTGCGATGACGCGGCCGGGATTGCACTTATTCATCGCGCGATCGAGCTCGGCGTCGATCATTTCGACAGCTCCGACATGTATGGCTGGGGCCAGAACGAGGAACTTTTTGGTAGGGCGCTGAAAGGCCGCCGCGACCAGGTGCTGGTCGCAAGCAAATTCGGGCAGACCCGGCGGCCGGGTGGCGCCAACGGCGTCGACGGGAGCCCCGCCTATATCGCCCAGGCCTGCGAGGCGAGCCTGAAACGGCTCGGGGTTGATGTCATCGATCTCTATTACCAGCATCGGGTCGATCTGGGGGTGCCGGTCGAGGACACGGTAGGCGCGATGGCGCGGCTCGTCGAGCAAGGCAAGGTGCGCTTTCTGGGACTGTGCGAGGCGCGGCCCGAGCGCATCCGCCGCGCCCATGCGACCCACCCGATCGCCGCGGTGCAAAGCGAATTCTCGCTGCTTTACCGCCAGGAGGCGACCGAGACGCGCGAACTCACCCGCGACCTCGGCATCGCCTTTTTCGCCTACGCGCCGCTCGGCCGCGGATTGCTGACCGGCGACATCCCCGATTTCGACAATCTCGCCGAGGGCGACACCCGCGGGCGTCACCCGCGCTTCATGGGTGATAATTTCGCCAAGAACCGGGCGCTCGTCGAACATATCGAGGCGATCGCGCGGGAGAAGGAATGCACCCCGGCGCAGCTGGTGCTCGCTTGGCTGTTGGCGCAGGGACCCGACGTGATCCCGATCCCCGGCACCAAGCACATCGCCCGGCTGGAAGAAAATCTCGGCGCGCTCAATGTCCGCCTGAGCCGCAGCCGACATCGACCGCATCTCGGCAGCGATACCGATTGGCGCCGCCGCCGGCACCCGCTACCCCGAAGGCGGCATGCGCGGGGTGTATATCTGAGACGGGCGACCCTCGGCCTTCCTATCGCTTTCGTGATCGGCCCCTTCCCTTTCCTGCATGCCGGGAGAGGTGCCGAGCGCAGTGGCAGCGGGTGAGGGAAACGCCCCACGGCATCACCGCAGATCGACGATTTCGACCCAGTTCGGCATCTTGCCCATTGGGTACTGGTGGACGACCGACAGCGCGCCGGATTGCGGGTCGATGCGATGGACGGTCATCGCGTTCGAATCGAGGCCGGCCGCGAGCAGGAAACGGCCCGCGCGGGTCGATATTGAAGCCGCGCGGGGTCTTTTCGGTCGGCCAGCGGCCGATCAGGGACAATTTGCCGGTTGCTTCATCGATCGTGAAACCGGCGAGCGTGCTCGATTTGCGCTCGCTGCGGTAGATGAAGCGCCCATTGGGAGTGACGTGGAGGTCCGCGGCGGCGGGCTGCTCATGGAAATCGGCTGGCAAGGTGTCGACGATTTCGATCTCTCGAAGAGTCCCGGTCCCGGGATCGATGGCAAAGGCAATAATGCGCGCAGTGGTCTCAGTAATCAGATAGAGAAACCGGTGATTGGGATGGAACGCCAGGTGCCGCGGTCCATTGCCGGGCTTAAGCGCGATCGCGTCAGGCGAGTTCGGCGACAACCGGCCGGTTGCGGGGTTGAATTTCCATTCCATAACGATGTCGCCGCCGAGGCTCGTGGCGTAGCAGTACTTGTTGGTGGGATCGACCAAGATGCAGTGCGCTTTGGGTTTGGTCGGGATGATTTGCGTCGGCTGACCCTGAACCCGGCCCTCCACATCGATCGGGTTGATCGCCAGCATCGAGCCCGGATAAGAGGCGCACAACAAAAACCGGCCGCTTCGATCCGTCATGATATAGGCCATGCTGGCGGCCAGCGGCGCGTTGGCCAGATGGGTCAGCCGACCGGTCGCCCGGTCGATCGTAAAGCTTGCCACCGTATAGGGCTCGCTACGCAACGCGGCGTACAAGAAGCGATGGTTGGGGCTGACCGCCATCGGCATGCTGGTCGGCGACGGTTTGTCGGTGCCGGGAACCGGAACATTGGCGATCATCGTCAGATCGCCGCTTTCGCGGTTGATCGCGAAAACCCCGATTGCCGGGTTGCCGGCATTGGAGACGTAGACGACCGTATCGGGCAGATCATCGGCCATGGCTGTTCTGACCCTGATAAAGGGTTTCGGGACCAGAGCGCCGGCCAAGCCAAGAGCCAGCGTTGCGCGCCGCGTCAGCCGCGTTGCCGCCATCGTTTCCTCCCCATCGAGCCGTATTTGACCCGACCGAGGTTAGGAGCAACGCGCCAAGTCCACAACGCTGCCGCTTATTCCCGCTGCAACTGCCGGGCGGCTTGAGCGGCAGGTCGGTCATGGCAAGTTTTGAGCCACGCTGCCGCCCTCGGAAACGCAGACAAGTCGACCCGCGCCTGGCGCGCCCATGAAAGAATGCTGGCAACGTTCAGATCGGCAACGGTGAAATGCTCGCCGAGCAGGTACGGCTGCGCGGCGACGGCCGCGTCGAGCACGCGGAGCGGGGCGGCGAGCACGCGTTCGGCCTCGTCCGCGGCGCCCGCACCGCGCTCGCTCTCGGGACCGATCCGATTCAACAGCGCGGTCAGCGCCGGCCGTTCGACCTCGGTCATGCCCCAAAAGCTCCATTGCCACGCCCGCGCCTCGTCTTCGAGGCGCTGGGGATAAAGCCCTTGGGGGCCGCCGCCGTATCTCTTGGCGAGATAAAGATTGATCGCCATCGATTCCCACAAGGTGAAGCCGCCGTCATCGATCGCCGGAACGTGGCCATTCGGGTTGATCGCGAGATACGCCGGCTGGCGCGTGCCGCCATCGGCGAAATCGACCTTGACGTGCTCGTAAGGGAGCCCGAGCTCGGCCGCCATCCACAGGGTGCGAAACGCGCGCGAACGGGCGACACCGTAAATCTTCAACGCCATGGGACCGCCTCTTCTTCCGCTGGACCGACTTGTTGCGAGCGGCTGACCGGGCCGACAACAGCGGCGCCCGATCCTATTGCAGCTGGTGCGGCAAAGCGGCGATCCCGGTGTCGATCAAGGCGCCGGCGCGCCGTTCGTCGAGCTCGGCGGCAATGACCTGACGCGCCGCGGAGATCGCGATATCGACGGTGACCCCGCGGATTTCGGCGAGAGCCTTGGCCTCTTCCTGGGCGATCCGCTCCTCGGCGAGGCGATGGCGGCGCCGCAGCATCTCTTCCAGATCGTGGGCCGACTGCGCGGCAAGGCGCTCCGCCTCGGTCTTGGCATGGGCGATGATCGCCGCGGCCTCCCCCGCACCTTCGCCTTGCTTGAGCTGATAAGAGGCGAGAAGACGCTCGGCTTCCTCGCGAAGGTTGCGCGCTGCATCAAGCTCTTCGCGAATGCGTGTCGCGCGATTGTCGAGTGAGCCGATCAAAAAAGGCTTCACCGGCCTCCACAATGCGGCGATCAGGACGACGAACGCGACGAGCACCCAGAACTCCGGATCGGCAAAAAGACGCGGCATCAGCCGGCCCTCTCCGCAACCGCGCGATCGACCGCAGCGGCTACGCTCGGCTCGTCGGCTTCGGCGCCAATCAGCTTTTCGGTAAGCGAGCGGGCGACGTCGATGGCGATGCCGCGGATCTCGGAAAATGCTTGCTCTTTTGCCATCGAGATTTGTCGCTCCGCCGCCTTTATCTGCTCACTCAGTGCTTCGGCGACCTGGTGCTGCCGTTCGGCGGCCTCGGCGGCAGCACGCTCGGCGGTTTGTCTGATCATTTCATGGGCCTGCGCGCGCGCCGCCGCCAAACCCGCTTCATATTCGCTCAGCACCGCCTGTGCCTGCGTCCGAATTTCCGCGGCGCGAGCAAGATCCTCGTCGAGCCGGCTGCGGCGCGACGCGATTGCCGCTCCAACTCGCGGCAGCGCAACCAGCCGCATCAGCAGGTAAAGGACAAGGAAACTAACCGCCAGCCAAAACAGCTGCGGAATAAAAGTCGTGACATCAAGCTGCGGCATCGGTGCGCCGCCCTAACTGATGATGACGCTCAGAGGACGAAAAGCAGCAACAGCGAGATGATCAAGGCATAGAAAGCCACCGCCTCGGTCAGCGCAAAGCCGAGCATGCCGATGCCGAAGACCTGATCGCGAGCGGCCGGATTGCGCGCAATCGAGGTGACCAACGCGCTGAAGACGTTGCCGATACCGACCCCGACGCCGGCCAGCGCAATAGCGGCGAGGCCGGCGCCGATCATCTTGGCAGAAGTAGGGTCCATCATATCTTCCTTTCCGTGAGAGGGTTTGTACTGGGGCGGCGGGGGTCGCGACGGGCCCGGCCGGTTAATGCAGATGGACGGCGTCGCTCAGATAGAGGCACGTCAGGATCGCGAACACGTAAGCCTGCAAGACGTTGATCACCACTTCCAGCGCAATCAGCGCCACGTTGAAGGAGAGCGGCAGGAAACCGAACAGGCCGAGCGCGACGGTGAACCCGGCAAATACCGCGATCATCGTGTGTCCGGCCAGCATATTGGCGAACAGCCGGAGGCTTAGGCTCACCGGGCGCGTCAAGTAGGAGATGATCTCGATCGGGACAAGCAGCGGCGCCATCACGATCGGGGCGCCGGGCGGAAAGAAGAACGTGAAAAAACGGATCCCGTGGCGGACGAAGGCAATGATGGTCACCAAAGCAAACACAAACAGCGCCAGCGCGAAGGTGACGACGATCTGACCCGTAAAGGTGAAACTGTAAGGTATCAGTCCGAGAAGGTTGCCGAACAGAATGAATATAAAGATCGAGAAAACCAGCGGAAAATACTGGCGACCCTCCGATCCGACATTGTCTTGCACCATCCCGGCCACGAACTCGTAGGTGAGTTCGGCGATCGACTGCAGCCGGCCGGGGACCAGGGCGGCGCGGGCCGTCGCGCCGACTAGCAACACTGTGGCGAACACCACGGCGATCGTCATCAGCAGAGCGGAGTTCGTATACGAAACGTCGATCGAGCCGATGTGGATAGGGATCAGCCGCTCTATCGTGAATTGCTCGAGAGGTGAATGTGGAGCCGCCAATTTCTTCCCCAACCGAATTCTAACTGCGCAGCCGCCTAATCCTGGCCGGACCGATCGTCATTGCGCGTCGGCCGCGGCGTGCTCGGATATCCGACGCCCCTTGCCGCGCGGAAGACATTGACCATGCCCGCCGCCACTCCCAGAAAGAAGAAGATAATCAACCCCCAAGGACGCGTTCCGAAGACGCGATCGACGACCCAGCCCAGCGCCAGTCCGACAATGAGCGCCGCCGCCAGCTCGGTCGCCATCCGAAGCCCAAGGCCCATGGCGCCCCGTGGGGCCCCGCCGCGGCCGCTGGCCTCCTGCCCGAGCCGTTCCGCGCGCGCCCGGTCGATTTGCTCGCCTAGCCGCGCCAAGGGGTCCGGCGGCGGATCTTCGCTCATTCGCGGAGGCTGACCCAATCCGATACCCGCTTCGGCTGTATAACTGCCGAAACGCGGCGCACCATAGTGGCGTGCCCGATGCCTGTCAAGATCGCCCCGCAGCCACAGCGAGGCTAGAAACTCTATATTTGCCAATATATTATAAATCATCGGCGGTGACGCGGATCAGGCCGTTCGGCGCAACCGGGCAGCTCGCGCGAGATCGACCGAGACCAGTTGCGAGACGCCGGGCTCTGCCATCGTAACCCCGAACAGCCGATCGGCGCGCGCCATCGTGATGCGGTGATGGGTGATCAACAGGAAGCGTGTGCCGGTGGTGTCGGCGATCTCGGCGGCGAGACTGCACAGACGGTCGACATTGGCGTCGTCGAGCGGGGCGTCGACCTCGTCGAGGACGCAAATCGGCGCCGGCTTGGTCAGGAACACGGCAAACAGCAGCGCCAACGCCGTCAGCGCCTGCTCGCCGCCCGACAGCAGGGACAGGGTCTGCAGCCGCTTGCCGGTCGGGCTCGCCATGATCTCCAGCCCGGCGGCGAGCGGATCGCCGTCGTCGGTCAGCGCCAGCTGCGCCGTGCCGCCGCCGAACAGCCTGGCGAACAGGGCGGCGAAATGCCCGTTGACCCGCTCGAAGGCGGCCGCGAGCAGCTGCCGCCCTTCCTGGTCGAGCGCGGCGGCGGCGCGGCGCAGCTTGGCAATCGCCCCGGTAAGATCGGCGCGCTCGCGCGCCAGGGCGTCGGCCTGCTCGCCGAGCTCGGCCGCCTCGCTCTCGGCCACCAGATTTATCGGTCCGATGCCGTCGCGCTCATGTGTCAGCCGTGCCAGCCGCGCCGCGGTCGCAGCAGCATCGGCGGGCGCGTCATTCGGGGCGAGGCCGGTGAGATCGCGCAGGGCATCGGGAGCAGCATCGATCCGCTCGCGGATCTCACGGGCGAGCCCGGTCACGGCCTGTCTGGCGCCGTCGCACTGTACTTCCAGCCGAGCGCGGCTCTCGCGGGCCTCTGCCAGCGCCTGATCGGCGCGCCGCGCACTGTCGACAGCGGCGCGCAGCCGGCTCTCTCCGATTGCCATCTCGTCGACGGCGCGCCGGCAGGTCTCTGCCGCGGCTGAAACCTCGTTGCCTAGGGACTCGCTTTGCTCCGCGATCGCCGCCGGGCGCCGAGCGATCTCAGTGATCTCTGCTTCGAGCGCGAGCCGCCGTTCGATTAGGGTCGCGCGCTGCCGTATCGAGCCATCGGCGCGGCCGCGCCACGACCGCTCCTCCAGCTCAATCGACCCTAGGCGGTCGCGCCGGGACTGGTTTTCCTGGGTCAGTCGATCGATCGTGCCTTGCGCTTCGACCTCGTCGCGGCGCGCCTGCGACACCGCCACGTGTGCGGCGCCGAGAGCTGCGCGCGCCGGCCCCGGCTCGGGCAGCGCTGCCAACTCCTGCTGGGTCCTCTCGGCCTGCGCCAGCGTTTCGGCCAATTCGGCGGCGAGCTTGTCGACGTCGGCGGCAGCAGCGGCCAACCGGGTTTCAGCGGTCAACGCTTGGTGTGCGAGTCCGGCCTCCATCTTGCGGGCGTGGGCGAGCGTCGCCTCCGCCTCTCGTAGCTCCAAGCGTGCGAGCCGGTCGGCTTCGGCCGCAGCCTGACGCGCCACGGTCGCCGCGGTGGCCTCGGTCTCGGCCGATCGGGCCTCCTCCTCCGCCGCTCCGATTTCCTCGGCAAGCATGAGCAGGCGGTTTTTGTGGCGCAAATGCTGGGCCGCGGCAGAGGGGCGGGCGGCAAGGCGGGTGAAACCGTCCCAGCGCCACAGGCACCCGTCGCGGCTGACGAGCCGTTGGCCAGGGGCCAAGTTCCGCTGCAAGCTGCGCCCCGCTGCCGAATCCTCGACCCAGCCGATCTGCGCGAAGCTGCGAGCGAGCGCCGCCGGTGCGTTCACCACTTCGGTCAGCGCATGCGCACCGTGGGGCAACGCGCAGAGCCTGTCGATCCCTCCGAGATTCACCCAGAATTGTAAGGCGTCGCCGTCGTCCTCGACGAGCGGCGCGGAAAGCTCGTCCTCGAAGGCGGCGCCGACCGCCGCCTCAAAGCCTTCGGCGACGCGCAGCATGCTCAGCACCGGCAGGCCATCGCCGGCGTCCGGGGCGGACCCGACCAAAGCGTTGAGAGCCGCTGCCTCCGCCTCGAGTTGGGAGAGCCGGCCCGCCGTCCGGCGCGTCGCTTCGAACGCTACGGCTTCCTGCCGATGCCGCGCCGCGATCTCACGCTGGGCTGTCTCCGGCGCGGCGCGGCTACTCTCCGCCCGGATTTCGGCCTCGGCCACTGCCGCAACGGCTGCCGCCATCGCATCTGGCGGCACTGTCGTGGCGGCTACGGCGGTGCGCCGCCCCTCCGCTTCGGCGAAGCGAGCTTCGAGACGGGTATGGCGCTCGGCGAGTTCCCGGCGCCGGTGGGCGATCGCGCCGCGCCGCGCCGCAGCGGCAGCCGCAGCTTCGGTTGCGCGCTGCAATCCCGTTTCCGCCACGGCGACATTCGAGGCGATTTCGCGCAGCCAACTCCTAGCCATCATGAGCGCCGGCTCGTTTTCGGCCCCGGCGGCGGCGAAGGCTCGACGCTCCTCCCCCAGCCGCGCGAGCGCGGCCTCGGCATCGATCAGGTTCGCATCCTCGCGGCCGAGATCGGCCAACAGCTCGGCCAGCCTCCGCTCGGCCTCCCTGCGCGCCGCGATAACCTGGGCGAGCTCGTGCTCAAGAGTGTCGCGGCGCCGGGTCAGTCGCTGCAATTCGGCCTCGGCCTCAGTCCCGGCGCGACGCAGCGGCGGCAGCGCCGCTTCGGCGATCTCGTGAGCGCGCCGTTCGGCCAGGGCGCGCGCCGCTGCCTCGGCCACGTTGCGCTCGGCAGCGGAAAGCTCGGTGGCGCGGTTTTCGGCCTCGCTTTCGGCCGCGAGCCAGCGGGCGTGAAACAGCAACGCCTCGTGGCGGCGAATCTGTTCGCTGAGGCGGCGATAGCGCTGCGCCTGACGCGCCTGCTTCTGCAAAGCCGTGAGCCGCGTCGTCAAGGAAGCGGCCACGTCGTCGAGCCGCGTTAGATTGTTTTCGGCGGCGGCGAGCTTGAGTTCGGTCTCACGGCGGCGGGCGTGAAGTCCGGCGGTGCCGGCGGCCTCTTCGAGCAGGAACCGGCGTTCGGCCGGCTTGGCCTCGATCAGCGCGCCGACGCGTCCTTGACTGACGATCGCCCCGGACGGCCCGCCAGTCGCAGCATCGGCGAATAAAAGCTGCACGTCGCGCGCTCGGACCTCGCGGCCATTGATCTGCCAGAGCGAGCCGACGCCGCGCTCGATGCGGCGCACAATCTCGATTTCTTCTCGGTCGTTAAATGCAAAGGGCGCGTCGCGAGCGCGGTTGTCGAGGCTCAGCAAAACCTCGGCCACGTTGCGCGCCGACCGGCCGGCGGCGCCGCCGAAAATGACGTCGTCCATCGCGCCGCCGCGCAGTCGCCGGGCTGAATTCTCGCCCATCACCCAGCGCAGCGCCTCGGCCAGATTGGACTTACCGCAGCCGTTCGGTCCGACGATGCCGGTCAGCCCAGGCCCGATCGCCACCTCGGCGGCGTCAGCGAATGATTTGAACCCGACGACGCGAAGCCGGTCGATCTGCATTCGCCTTCCCGCAGACGATCACGATTTTGCCGACAGGCCCGATAGCAGCTTGTCGAACTCCTCGACCGTCGGGGCGCCGGTGAACTTGGTGCCGTTGACGAAGAATGTCGGGGTCGCATTGACGCCGAGCTGGTTCGCGGCGGTCAGGCGGCTGGCGAGGACCTGGTTTTGTAGCGTCTCGTCTTTGAGGCAGGCGTCGACTTGGTCCTTGCTCATCCCACCCAGCTCCGCCAGGCGGGACAGGGCAGCCTGGTAGTCGGGCGCCGCCGCCCAATTCGCCTGGTCCGCGAAGAAGGTGTCGATGAACGCGTAAAACCGGTCATGCGGCGCGCAACGTGCGATCATCGAGGCATGCACCGCTTCGTCGTCGAGCGGAAAGTCGCGCAGCACCAATTTTACCTTGCCGGTGTCGATCCACTTCTTCTTGATCTCGGGCAAGACCTCGTCGGTGAAATGGGCGCAATGCGGACAGGTCAGCGAAGCGTATTCGACGATGGTGATCGGCGCCGTGGGACTGCCAAGAATGCGATCGTCCTTGCTGATCGCCAGCAGGCTCGCCGCGTCGCTGGCGCCGGGACCCGAATCGGCCGCCGGGGCAAGAGCCGGAAAAAACGTCGCTGCGGCGAATGTCGCTAACAAAACCACCCATATTTTCCGCATCTCAAGCGTCCTGACTACAATATATTGAGAATAGCGTCTTCCAAAGCCTGGCGCAACGCCGCTGGCCCGGGCTCAACGCCGCACGGCGATCACCGCCCGGCCAAGCCGAGCCAAGGCCGCGCGCAGCCCGGGATCGGCGATATTGGAAACCCGCTCGTCGAGCGCTGCCGCCTCGCCGCAGGCAAGTGGTGGTAGAGACGGGCTGCTCGGCGCCGCCGGAAGCGGCAAAGGCCCCTGCACGAGGATCAGGCGGGTCACGGCTGGACGGCCGAGGAAGACGTTGACGCGCTCGATCAACAGCGGCGCTCGATGCTGCAATTCGAGGGCGGCAGCGGGCGTCGTGCGCAGCTTTAAACAGCCGTCACGGGCCACTGCTGTTGGCCAGCTCACCGCGGCCCAATCAGCACCGACGATCGCGGGCCAATCGCTCTTGAGCCGGACAAGAAGTCCGCCGCCACGCTTGCCGACAATTGGCGCTCCGAGCGTCGAGACGGCGACGCCGACGGCGCGAAATCCGTGGCCCCGCTCGCTTGCGGGCTCCGGGCCGATTAGGGTGTGCGGCCATTTCGCTGCGTTCATGTTGCCGGTCCGATTCGATTTGCCCCAATCCGAGTTGCCTTTGCCCGCGAGCCGGCCCGACCCGGCCGATCTGCTCGCCTGGTACGACCGTCAGCGCCGATCCCTGCCGTGGCGGGCGCCGCTGGGCACGGCCCCCGATCCCTACCGTGTCTGGCTCAGCGAGATCATGCTGCAGCAGACGACGGTGGCGACTGTCGGACCGTATTTTGACCGATTCATGGCGCGCTGGCCTGACATTTCGGCCCTCGCGGCGGCCTCGCTCGACGAGATCCTGCACATGTGGCAAGGGCTCGGCTATTACGCGCGGGCCCGCAATCTGCATGCCTGCGCCCGCGTCGTCGTGGAGCAACACGGCGGCGCATTCCCCAGCGAGTGGGCCGCATTGCGCGCTCTCCCCGGGATCGGCGACTACACGGCGGCGGCGATCGCCGCCATCGCCTTCGACCGGCGCCACGCCGCCGTCGACGGCAATGTCGAGCGCGTCGTCGCCCGCCTCTACGCCGTCATCGAGCCGTTGCCAGCGGCGAAGCCGCGACTGAGAGAACTCGCTGCGGCATTGGTCCCCGAGCAGCGGGCGGGCGACTTCGCCCAGGCAATGATGGATCTCGGTGCAACGATCTGCACGCCGCGCCGGCCGCGCTGTGTGCTCTGTCCCTGGCGCGGCGTCTGCCTCGCGGAGGCGGGCAGGCTCGCGGAAGGGCTGCCGGCGCCGGCTGAGAAGCCAGAACGGCCGCTGCGTTACGGCGTCGCGTTCTGGCTCACGGGCGCTGACGGAGCAGTGCTACTGCGCCGCCGCCCCGAAAAGGGTCTGCTTGGCGGCATGATCGAAGTCCCCTCCACCGCGTGGCGTGCGACCCCATGGACCTTCGCCGAAGCCATCGGCGCGGCGCCCGCAGCGGCCGAATGGTCGGCGTTGCCGGAAATCGTTCGCCACGGCTTTACTCATTTCCAGCTCGAACTCACGGTGGTCGCCGGCAAGGGGACGGCCGATGGGCTGTGGAGCCCGATCGACAAGCTCGGCGAACATGCGCTGCCGACCCTGATGAAAAAGGTCGCCCGTCACGCGCTTTCGGCGATCGCGACAGGAGCCGACGAAAGCGCGGCGAACAGCGACAGCTCGCCGGCGAGGGCGAGGCGCACCGGGGCGAAGGAGCGGCGATGATGCGGGGTGGGGCCGAGCTTGAGAATCGCGTCACCGTGCTCGCGGGTCGCGTAGCCGACATTGGTCTCCCAGCCATACCCACGATAGCGTTGGGCGAGCGCGCGCATAATGCGGTCGCGCGTGACTTTGGCGACGACCGAGGCCGCTGCGATCGAGAAGCTGAGCGCGTCTCCCTTGACGATTGTTCGCACGGGGCATGCGAGGGGCGGCGCGATATTACCGTCGACGAGCGCCACGTCCGGGCGAACCCCGAGGGCGGCGACGGCCCGGGCCATCGCCAACAGAGCGGCGCGCAGAATGTTGATGCTGTCGATTTCGCGCGCGCTCGCCGCGCCGACTCCGATCTGCGCGACGCCGCGATCGACGCAGCGCCCGAGCGCCCGCCAGCAGGCGTCACGCTCCCCCCCGGTCAGCACCTTCGAATCGTCGAGCCGCTGGTGCAAGGATCGGGGGAAGCGGCGTGGGTCGAGGATCACCGCAGCGGCGACGACCGGCCCGGCGAGCGGCCCGCGCCCCGCCTCGTCGATGCCGCAGACGATCCCTTCGCAGCGCCGTTCAATCGCGAAATTCGGCATCGCCCCTCCGACGAGCGGCTTTTGCCATGCGCGCGCGGAGCCGAGCAAGGAAAGTGTCTGTCCCACCGTGGCGCGGGCGCGAAACATCGCTATGTTGATCGCATGTTCCAGCTTGGCCGCCGATTTCTCGGACATGCCATGCTTGCGTGCCGAGCGACGATATTGTTGCTGTCGGCCGCGGCGACGTGCCTGCTTGCCGAAATCGCCGGCTTGCGCTTTCGACCTCTTTACCACGCATGAGGTCACGGCCCAGTTCGCGACCGCGGACGGCAAGCCGATGTCTGATGCCGCGGTACGAGTTTTCGCGCCGGGTGATCTGAAGACGCCGGTCGAGACCGGCCACACCGACTCCCAAGGCAAATTCGTCTTTGATGCCGATAGCGACGGGATGTGGACCGCCGAAGCACACACGAGCGCCGAGGTCGCCCGGGTGATGATCCGCGTCGGCGCCGGGGCGCCTCAGCAGCAGTCCCGCGTCCCGCCCGCTGTGGTGATCGGGGGACTTATTTTGCTCGTGGCGATGGGGTGGTGGTACCTGCTTTTGCGACGGCGGGGCCGCTGGCGGCAGCCCTGAGCCGTGCGCCGGGTGGTAAGCCCGAGAGCCATTAGGCATGGCGCCTCCCCGGCGGCGCGATTATCGTGATCAGAGCGAAACGCTATAAAAGGTTGGGGGAGATGGCGACAAAGATGATCCTGACCGGTGACGTAAACCTGATCAACGTTACCGATCCGACGGTTCCATTCGCCCTGGTGCGGGACGAATTTCGCGCGACCCCCATCGTCTTCAGCAACCTCGAATGCTGCCTCTATACGCCGCCTGGCGGGCATTCCCTCGAACGGGAGGGGTTCTTCGCCGACCCGTCGGTGGCGGGCGAGGCACTGACTACGGCCGGCATCGCCGCGGTCGGGATCGCCAACAACGTCAATTACGGCGAGGCTGCGATCCTGGGGTCGATTGCCCGGCTCGACCAACTCGGCATCACGCACACCGGCGCCGGAGCGGACCGAAAAGCGGCGCGCGCGCCGGCCATCGTCGAATGCGGCAGCGTGCGATTTGGTTTTTTGCAACGCAGCTCGGTTTATTGGCCGACCAACCACGAAGCCGGTGAGAATGCCCCCGGCATCGCGGTGATCCGCGGGCATACCGCTTATCAGGTTCCAACCCACGGTTCGCGCCCGCCGGCCAATCGGCCGGGGGTTCCGCCGCAGATCGTCACCTGGGCGGACAAGCACTATCTGCAATGGCTCGCCGACGACCTCGTTGCGCTGCGCCAGCGGGCGGATGTCGTCATCGCCTCGTTTCATTGGGGGCTGCACCGCGAAGTGCTGCAATACATGACCGAGATCGGCCATGCGGCGATCGATGCCGGCGCCGACCTGGTCGTCGGCCACGGGCCGCATTATTCGCTGCCGGTCGAAGTTTACCGCGGCAAGCCGATCTTTTACGGGCTGGGCAGCTTTTCGTTTCATACCGGGCATGGCGGGGTCCAGCACGGCGACTGGCTTGGCATGATGGCGCGGATATCTTGGGGCGACCGGGGGATCGAGAGCGCCGCCTTCCAATTCGTCCGCCATGACGCGCGCAACCGGACGGTGGCGCGCGCGCTCGGGGATGAAGGCGCGGCGTTCGACGAGATCGCCCGGGAGAGCGCCGGTTTTGGCGCCACGCTCGTTGCGCAGGGCAATCAGGTCTCGATCAAGCTGCAGGCTTGACGCCAGGGAGCCGCTGTCGGATTTAGATCCGTTCGCCGCGGGTCGCGTCTCCAACCGATAGGAAGAAAATGCCCAGCATTACCTATGTTCATCCCGACGGGGCGCGCGAGGAGCTCGATGTCCCGGTCGGCACCAGCGTCATGCGGGCGGCGATTCTCCACGGCGTTGACGGCATCGTCGCCGAATGCGGCGGTGAGATGATGTGCGCCACCTGCCATGTTTATGTCGAGGAGCCGTATCTCAACCGGACGCCGTCGCAGTCGGACGATGAGAGGGCGATGCTCGAATTCACCGCCAGCGAGCGCCGGCCGAACAGCCGCTTGAGCTGCCAGCTGGTGGTCACCCCCGAGATGGACGGCCTGGTTGTCCATCTGCCCGAGACGCAGGTCTGAATGGTCGCCGACGTCGTCGCTGTCGTCGGCGCGGGCCAGGCCGGTTTCCAGACGGCGTCGTCTCTGCGCCAGGAGGGTTTCGGCGGCCGCATCGTGCTGATCGGCGACGAGCCGGTGTTGCCATACCAGCGCCCGCCCTTGTCGAAATCCTATCTCGCCGGTGAAAGTGGGTTTAACGAGCTGTTGCTGCGACCCGAGGCGTTCTACGAGAAGCAGGAGATCGACCTCGTGACCGGCGAAACCGTTACGGCGATTGACCGGCCCGGGCGTCGTCTGCGACTGGCTTCCGGCGGCGAGATCTCCTGCGACCATCTCGTCCTCGCCACTGGATCGCGCTTTCGGCCGCTCGCCGTGCCGGGCGCCGAACTCGACGGCGTGCTGCCGCTGCGCACTTTGGCCGACGCCGACATATTGCGCGAGCGGTTGGCCGAGGCATGCGAGGTGGTCGTGATCGGGGCCGGCTTTATCGGCCTCGAGTTCGCCGCGGTGGCGCGGGCTGCCGGTGTCGCCGTGCACATTGTCGAGGTGACGCACCACCCAATGGGCCGGGTGGTATCGGCGCAGACCTCGCGCTTTTTCACTGCGGCGCATATCGGCTGGGGGACAACAATCTCGCTCGGGACCGGGGTTGCTCGCATCCTTGGAGCCAATGGCCGGGTCGCGGCGGTCGAGACCAGCGACGGCCGGGTGCTGCCCGCCGACCTCGTCCTTGTCTGCATCGGGGTCGTGCCTAATGCCGAACTCGCCGGCGACGCCGGGCTTGCGGTCGAGAACGGCATCGTCGTCGATGAGTATTTGGCGACCGGAGCCGCGGAGATTGCCGCGATCGGCGATTGCGCCAATTTCCCGACCCGATTTGCTGTCGGCCGGGTGCGCCTCGAATCCGTGCAGAACGGCGTCGACCAGGCGCGACTGGTTGCGGCCCGGCTCGCCGGAAAGCCCGCGCTGTACGACAAGGTGCCGTGGTTCTGGAGCGATCAGGCCGATCTCAAATTGCAGATCGCTGGGATCACCGCGGGTCACGACTTGTCGGTCGTCCGCGGCGAGCCCGACAGCGGCAGCTTCTCGGTGTTCTGCTTTCGCGATGGCCGGCTGATCGGCGTCGAGTTCGGTGAATCGGGCGGGGGACCATATCGTCGCGCGCCGGCTTTTGGCAGGCGACCCGCGCCTCCTGCCCGATCAAGCAGCCGACGAGAGTTTCGATCTGAAGGCGCACGCCGCGCGAAAGCCATGAGCGGCGACATCCTGATCCGCGGGGGGCTCGTCATCGACGGCAGCGGGCGGCCCGGCGAGGTCGGCGACGTTGCCGTTCGCGACGGTCGGATCTCGGCGCTCGGACGATTTCTGGCGGCGGGTTCGGCGAGAGTGATCGATGCCGAGGGGCTCGCGGTCACCCCCGGCTTTATCGACATCAAGACCCATTCCGACTTTACCTTGCCGATCAACCCCAAGGCCGAAAGCAAGGTGCGCCAGGGCGTCACGACCGAGATCATCGGCCATTGCGGGTTCTCGGTGGCGCCGGTGCTGCCCGGCAAACTCGAGCTGATCAGGGATTATCTCAGCGCCAGCGCCCCTTGGCTGCCGTTCCGCGAGATGGGCTTTCCCGAATATCTCGACAGCTTTCCGGCGATCGCGGTCAACGCCGGCATGCTGGTCGGCCATCACACCTTGCGGCTGAATGTAATGGGCATGGCGGCGCGGCCGCCGACCCGGTCCGAGCTGGCGCAAATGATCGCGCTGCTCGAGGATGCGCTAGACGCCGGTGCGCTCGGGCTTTCCACCGGACTATTCACCCCGCCGAGCAGTTACGCCGACCGGGCCGAGATCCTGGCGCTAGGCACTGTATTGAGGGGCCATAACGCCGCCTATTTCACCCATATCCGGGACGAATCGAACAAGGTAATCGAATCGGTCGAGGAGGCGATCGACATCGCCAGGACCTGCGGGGTGCATGTCGAGATCGTGCATTTGAAATGCTCGGGGCTCGACAATTGGGGCAAGGCCGCACGCATTCTGGCGATGATCGAGGCGGCGCGGGCCGAGGGCCTCGGCGATCGACTGCGACGCCTACCCCTATGCCGCCGGCAGCAACCCGCTGAAGAATTTGCTGCCGCAATGGGTCCAGTCGGGCGGGCTGGAGGCGATGCTGGCGCGCCTCGCGCTCTCCGAAACACGCGCGACGCATTCGCGCCGAGATCGAGCGCGACGGGCTCAACAATTGGGGCCGCATCCCGTCCTGGGACTGCGTGCAGATCTCGATCTCGCCGTATCTGCCGCAGCACGCCGGCGAGACCATCGCCGCGATCGCGACAGCGCGCGGCTGGATCCGATCGACTGCTTGTGCGATTATCTGATCGAGGACAAGGGCGCCACACGCGTGCTGATCACCTCGATTGCCGAGGAAGACATTCGCGAGATCCTTCGCTCGCCGTCGGCGCTTGGTCGGCTCGGACGGCAATTGCGTTGCCGATTACGGGATCGTCGCCCAAGGGATGCCGCATCCGCGCTTTTACGGAACCTTCCCGCGGATTATTGGCCATTACGTGCACGAACAGCGCCTGCTGCCGCTCGAACAGGCAGTGCACAAGATGACCGGAGCCACGGCGGCGGCTTTGCGGCTGCGCGATCGCGGGCTGATGAAGGAAGGCTATCGAGCCGACATCGACGATCTTCGATCCGGCCGATTTCAAAGATCGCGCAACCTACGCTCGAGCCCCATCAATACCCGACCGGACGCAGCACCACGGTGCTCGTCAATGGGGTGGTCGTCGTCGACGAGGCGCGCCATACCGGCGCGCTCCCGGGAATGGTATCTGAGGCGTACACCCGACGGCGCTGTTGGGTAACCCGGCCCTCCGCGGCGGCGCCGAGTTGGTCGAGTTGCGCGCTCACTGTCTGCCCATAGGGGCTGACGCGGCATATCCGAGGCGGGATTGCGAGTTGGTTTCGGTCATATGTTACGCAACGCACAACTCATTGAATACGTTAGCTTACTGGAGCCTTGCAGAAGTCTTGATTTTTGCAAACACAATGCTGAGCGCCCCCGCGCCTTGAAACCTGCTCGATCATCTCCCCACCTCTCGCATCATAGAAAGCACGTTCTTCTAACGGGTTACGCGAAGATGACTGACTATATACACGCAATATGGCAGAGACTATGCCATCAAGAGGACTTACTTACCGCCCGATTCTACTCTGCCCAATCTGAAGCTGAGTGGCTCGATAGCATTGCGTATTTGAAGTACCACCGTCGGCGCATGGATGTTTTCCGCGAGAAATATACGCCGCTGATTTAGCAGGATTGCGCATAGCCGTCTCGTCTGCAACAACGGCGAGGTGCTGGAGAGAGATGGCTAGGTGGGACCTTGCTATACCGCTTTTGCTGCTAGCTTGGACTACAGCGTTCGCAGCCGATAACCACTCTGCGCACCCATTCGAGGAGTGCGTTCTTGATCACATGCGAGGCGTGAGTAGCGATGCCGCAGCGTTGGCAGTGCGGCAATCGTGCCTCGAAATCTCTTCTTCCGAATTTCCCCTTGCCACTATTATTCGCATGTATGACGGCATGCGCGGCGGATACCGTCCTGATCACAACTCAATTTACGTTACTTTGGCTAACAACACTTCACTGACCATTACCTCAATAACATTTTCGATAGAGCAAAAAAATGACTCTCATTCAACACAATATGAGGTTAGAGATTTCTACTCGCTGCCAGATTATCTCCCGCCGGGGGCCATCGCCGGCGTGCCCATAGGAGATCCCTTGGTTGGTCATATGATTCGACCCGGAGAAACGAAGAATTTCGAGTTTGATAGTGTGCTGAAGGTTCAGCAATAAGACGGGCCGCTTGGGCGGTCATGGCATGCTGGTGATGTCTGACGTCACCGACCCGTGAAGGGTGCACATCATGACCAAGGGCGAGGGTAAGGCGGAAGTAATCGACCTGAAAGGATTGCTGGCGCGGGACGAGGATTTCGTGCGTGCAGCGGTGGAGGCGCTGGTGCAGGCCGCGCTCGAGGCGGAGATGACGGAGGCGATCGGCGCCGAGAAGGGGGAGCGGAGCGAGACGCGTGTTTCCTACCGCAGCGGCTATTACGGCCGCTCGCTGATCACCCGGGTAGGGACCCTGGAATTGCGCGTGCCGCAGGATCGGCTGGGGCGATTTTCGACTGAGCTGTTCGAACGCTACCAGCGTTCGGAGAAAGCGCTGGTCGGCACCCTGGCCGAGATGTACGTGCAGGGCGTTTCGACGCGCAAGGTCAAGGCGGTGACCGAGGCGCTGTGCGGCCACAGTTTTTCCGCATCCGCGATCAGCGCGATCAACAAATCGCTCGACGAGGGTCTGCGGGCGTTTGCCGAGCGGCGGCTGAGCGAGAACTATCCCTATCTGATCCTCGATGCACGCTACGAGAAGGTGCGCGAGGCCGGGGTCATCGTCAGCCAGGCGGTGCTGGTCGCGGTGGCGGTCGACGAAGACGGCCGGCGCCAGATCCTGGCAGTCGAGCTCGCCAATCGCGAGAGCCGATCGAGCTGGCGCGACTTTCTCTTGGCGCTCAAAGCCCGCGGGCTCGTCGGCGTCGAGTTTGTCGTCAGCGACGACCATCCCGGTCTCAAGGCGGCGATCCGCGAGGTGCTGCCGGAGGCGGCGTGGCAGCGCTGCTATGTGCATTTTCTCAGAAACGCGCTCGACTATGTGCCGCGCAAGGTCGACGACGACTGCCTGCGGGAGCTGCGCTGGTTTTACGACCGCCGCGATCTCGCCGAAGTGCGCCGCGACATCGCCGCCTGGCTGGCCAAATGGCAGGCCAAGTACCCGCGGCTGTGCAACTGGGTCGAGGACAACATCGAGGAGACGCTGAGCTATTACCGGCTGCCCTTGCCGCACCACAAACACATGAAGTCGACCAACATGCTCGAACGCTTGAACCAGGAGCTGAAGCGCCGCACCCATGTCGTGCGCATCTTTCCCAACGCCGAGAGTTGTTTGCGGCTGGTGCGGGCGCTGGCGGTCGAGATGCACGAGAACTGGCTCGAAGCGACGCGCTATCTCAACATGGAGCATCTGAAGGAATACAAGAAAGAGGCCCTGCGGGCCTTGGCCGCCTGACGGCGGCCGGGCGTCGTCGGCGCTGCGCTACACGGGGGCTCCGCGCCGCCCACGCCCTACATCACCAGCCTGCTTTTGCAGAACTTGACGCACACGACATCGAGTTTCGGATCAACGAGGCTCCCACGGCTCCTGCCTTGTTTTTCCAGGAATTTGCGTGGCACATCCTAAGTGCGAGAGGCTTTTGACGGGAGCAATGTGTCCACCGAATAGAGATGTCACCGTGTGTGCCATTTAGAAATGTCACTGTCGTCGGGGTCGGGCGGCGGGCGGGCGCGGAGCCCCCGGCGTCGCGCAGCGCCCGACCGGCGCCGGTAACGCGGACGGGCGAAACTGCTCCCGCGTTTGTACCGAGCGGGCGCAGCACGCTCGGCTCGTAGAACGACTTAGCCGACTTTAAACAGACGAGGGTTGTGCTGATCGCGTCGGTGCGGTGCTTTCGTACGGCGCCGCTCCAGTCCACGGCGGAGCTGCTGCTCGCGGATGAAAGCGAGCGCAGCGCCGAGCCGCTTGTTCTCGACAATCGCCCCTTGGTCGACCTGTTGGACCTTGTCAAAGGTACGGTAGGCGAGTTCGACGCCCTGATAGCGGATTGCCAGGCGGCCGTCGGGATAATCGACCACGGTGACCCGCTTGCCGATCGCCGCCTTGGCCTGGTCGGTCGGTTCCAAGATGAAGAGGATCTTGTCGTATTGCAGGGTCAGCGCCTGTGAGAGGGTGCGCTCCTCCTTCCAGGCAAACGCATCCTCGAGATCGTCGCTGGCGCGCAGCGGCCGATGCAGGTCCTTCTTGTTCACTGGTGGCTTGGCGAAGCGCGCGTTGTAGTCGGCGATGAACGCTGGGAGCAGGGCGTTGCCTTCCGCCAGGGTGGCCGCGCCGGCCAGCCGCAATTCCTTGACCAGCCGATCCTGTAAGGTCTTGTTCGCACGCTCGACCCGACCCTTGGCCGGGCTCGAATTGGCGCAGATAATGTCGATGTTCAGAGCATGCAGGGCGCGGCCAAACTGGGTCATCCCATCGCCGCCCAAGGCACCCGGATGGTTGACCCGGAACACCCCGTGCTTGTCGCTGTAAAACGCCACCGGCTTGCCCCACGCCTCCAGATAGGCGCGCGCCGCGTGAAAATAGGCAAAGGTCGACTTGCTCTCGACAAATTGCAGATGCATCAGTCGGCTGGTCGCGTCGTCGACAAACACCAGCAAGGTGCATTGCGGTCCGCGATCCTCAAACCACCAATGCTCGCTGCCGTCGACCTGCACCAGTTCGCCAACGCAATCGCGCCGCGGCCGCGGCTGGTGGATGCGCTTGCGCTGCTTACGATCGCGCCACAGCCCGTCGGCGATCATCCACTGGCGCAAGGTCTCACGACCAACCGTTATCCCATGAGCCTCGCGCAGCTTCTCGGCCGCCAAGGTCGGGCCAAAATCCCAATACCACTCGCGGATCATCGCCAGAACCGCGCGCCGCACCGCCTCGGGCTTGCGCCGGTTGCCGCGGCGACCGCGTCGCTTCGAGATCAGGCCGGTCGGACCTTCGATCCTGTAGGCCTTCAGCAACCGAAACACCTGACGGCGCTCGAGCCCGAGCAGCTGACTCGCCGCCACGGTCGTCAATCGCCGCCGATCCAAATCCTGCAGCACCTCGAGCCGCCGCAGCTCCCGATCGCTCATCAGCCGAACCGTCACCCCAAACACCCCCCAGAAATCCTCCGGGGAGTGTCATCTCTAACTGGCACACGGGTGACATTTTGATCAGGCGCCTACAAGCAAAAGTCGCATAAGCCCCATTATGGAAAGCGATCTTGAAGTATTCGGCAAGTCGGCAATCGGGTCTACAAGTCTTTCGCTATAGGTCGCGAGGGATGACAATCGGTCTCCCGCAGATCGCGGAGGACGATAGTCGTTGCCTTGGCCTGCGGCTCATCGAAGCCCGCCTCCTCGAGCTGCTTGACGATCTGCAATGTGTCGAGTGGGGCCGCTATTGCCTTTGGTCGCGGGCCGCGCAAACTCAATTGGCGAAGGCGGCGATGCCGGTCTGGGCGCGGCCCAGAATCAATGCGTGGACGTCGTGGGTACCCTCGTAAGTATTGACGGCTTCCAGGTTCATCACGTGCCGGATCACATGGTATTCGTCGGAGATGCCATTGCCGCCATGCATGTCTCGGGCAACGCGGGCGATGTCGAGCGCCTTGCCCGCATTGTTGCGCTTTAAGAGCGAAACCATCTCGGGCGCGGCGCGGCCCTGATCCTTCAGCCGGCCGAGGCGCAGGCAGGCGGTGAGGCCGAGGGTGATCTCGGTCTGCATGTCGACGAGCTTTTTCTGGATCAGCTGGTTGGCGGCGAGCGGGCGGCCGAACTGCCGGCGGTCGAGGGTATAGCTGCGAGCCGCATGCCAGCAGAACTCGGCAGCCCCCATGGCGCCCCAGGCGATGCCGTAGCGGGCGTTGTTGAGGCAGGAGAACGGGCCCCGCAATCCCTTCACTCCCGGCAGCAAATTCTCCTCGGGTACGAACACATCGTCCATAACGACCTCGCCGGTGGCCGAGGCGCGCAGGCTGAACTTGCCCTCGATCTTTGGCGTGCTCAAACCCTTCATGCCCTTTTCGAGAATAAAGCCGCGGATCACACCGTCTTCGGTCTTGGCCCAGACGACAAATACATCGGCGATCGGCGCGTTGGAGATCCACATCTTGGCGCCGGCCAGTCGGTAGCCGCCCGGCGCCGCAGCGGCCCGCGTCGTCATGCTACCCGGGTCTGACCCGTGATCGGGCTCGGTCAGGCCGAAGCAGCCAACCCATTCGCCGGAGGCGAGCTTGGGCAGATATCTGCGGCGCTGCGCCTCGGTGCCGAAATCGTAGATCGGATACATCACGAGGCTCGACTGCACGCTCATCGCCGAGCGATAGCCGCTGTCGACCCGCTCGACCTCGCGCGCGATCAGCCCGTAACACACGTAATTGACGCCGGCGCAGCCGTAACCCTCGATGGTCGAGCCGAGAAAGCCCAGCTCACCCATCTCGTTCATGATTTCACGGTCGAACCGCTCGTGGCGGTTGGCTTCGAGCACCCGCGGAAAAAGCTTTTCCTGACAATAGGCGCGAGCGCTGTCGCGCACCATTCGCTCCTCCTCGCTCAGTTCGTGATCGAGGAGGAGCGGATCGGCCCAGTCGAAGCGAGCGTCGGATTCAGCGTGGCGCGAGGTGGTAGCGGAAACGGAGGCGAGTTCAGTGTCGGCGGGCATCGATGACCTCTGCGGCGGCGATAGCGGCCGCTTATACCGCGCCGGCTCGCCGCTGCGTCAGAAATCCGTCAATTTTCCCCTCGCGTCGCGCGCAACCGGCTATTTTTTGGCCCCGACGGTTGCCGACACGCGGGTGGCGCCGCGACCCAGACCGATCTTCTTGGCGAAGGCGGAGCGCTGTTCGGCGTAGTTGGGAGCCACCATTGGATAATCCGGCGCCAAGCCCCAGCGCGCGCGATATTCGTCAGGGGTCATATTGTAAGTCGAGCGAAGATGCCGCTTCAGCATCTTCAGCTTTTTGCCGTCTTCGAGACAGATCAAATAATCCGGGGTGATCGACTTGCGGATCGGCACCGCCGGTTTCACAGGTTCCGGCGGCGGTTCCGCGACTTGGCCCTCCAGACCCTTCAATGAGCCATATACCGCATTAATTACCTCAGCCAGCTGCGCCGTGGCCAACGTATTGTTGCTGACATAGGCGGCGACCACATCCGCGGTCATCCGCAACAACTCTTCCTCCGCCATCTTCGGCACTGTGGTTTCTGCCATTTTCTCGCCCCGACTAAGCCTGGAATGTTCACGCCAATGCCATAATTGGCGCACGAATTTCTTGTGTCAACGGAAACTTATGAGAGAGAAGAGTAATCGTCATTTGTACGCAAGCGCAACGACTTGCCGGCGCGCTTTGTGCTTCCGTTCGACGCTGGTCTCCGGCAGCACAACCCGTGGCGGGATCGCCCGGCCGAAATAAAGCGACTGAATTGACCCGCCGCTCGAGACGGTAGCGCGACGCAGTGCGGGCGCCGTACTGGCGCTGACCGCGATTTATGGTGGATGATTGGCATTCTCTAGCGAGATATGGTAGCTCATCAACCGTTGACGAAGTTCGTTACCGCCGGCCCGGCGGTAACGCCGCGCCGGTTTGCGTGGCGGCCTCGGCAACGCCTCTTGGTCGCGGCGCGCTCAACCGCTGCTCAGCGAGTGATTTGTTGATGGTTTCAGGTTCGGTCCCGCTCCGCATCGCTACCGCCGACGATTTCTTTTCCGATCCTCTGGCCGCGGCCGACCCAGAGGTGGCGGCGGTTATCGGGCATGAACTCGGCCGCCAGCAGTCACAGATCGAGCTGATAGCCAGCGAGAACATCGTCTCTCGCGCGGTTCTGGAGGCGCAGGGTTCGGTCTTGACCAATAAATATGCCGAGGGCTATCCGGGGCGCCGCTACTACGGCGGCTGCGAGTTCGTCGATCTCGCCGAGAGTTCTGGCGATCGACCGCGCCAAGCGGCTCTTCGGCTGCGCCTTTGCCAATGTCCAGCCGCATTCCGGCGCCCAAGCGAACCAGGCCGTCTTTCTGGCATTGCTGACCCCCGGCGACACCATCCTTGGCATGTCGCTCGCCGCCGGCGGCCATCTGACCCACGGCGCGCGGCCGAACCTGTCAGGCAAATGGTTCAACGCGGTCTCCTACGGCGTCCGACGCGAGGATGCTCGCATCGATCTCGATGAGGTCGAGCGGTTGGCGCGCACCCACCGTCCCAAGCTGATTATCGCGGGCGGCAGTGCCTATCCACGGATCATCGATTTCGCCCGCTTTCGCGCGATCGCCGACGAAGTTGGCGCCTATCTGATGGTCGACATGGCGCATTTTGCCGGTCTGGTCGCCGGCGGCGTCCATCCGAGCCCATTGCCGCACGCCCATGTCGTTACCACGACGACGCACAAAACCTTGCGCGGGCCGCGCGGCGGACTGATCCTGGCCGCGGATGAAGAGATCGGCCGGCGGATCAACGCCGCCGTCTTTCCCGGGCTGCAGGGCGGCCCGTTGATGCATGTCATCGCCGCCAAGGCAGTGGCGCTCGGCGAGGCGCTGCAACCGGCTTTTGCCGTTTATGCCGCTGCCGTCGTGGAAAACGCCCGGATCCTGGCTGGGACATTGGCGCAAGCGGGGCTGGCGATCGTCTCGGGCGGCACCGACACACATCTGATGCTGGTCGATCTGTGCCCGCTGGGCTTGACCGGCCGCGACGCCGAGGTGAGCCTTGAGCACGCTGGCATCACCTGCAACAAGAATGGCATCCCATTCGACCCGGAGAAGCCGACGGTAACCTCGGGGATCCGCCTCGGTTCGCCGGCGGCAACGACCCGCGGCTTCGGTGCAGACGAATTCCGCGCAGTGGGCCGGCTTATCGTCGAGGTGTTGCGCGCACGGGCACGCGGTCGGGACGACAACGGCGCGGCCGAGGCGCGGGTGCGTGAGGAGGTCCGCGAACTCTGCCGCCGATTTCCAATTTACGGGCAAGCAGGGGCCTGACGCGAGCAGGGGGGAGGAGAAAATGCGCTGTCCGTTTTGCGGCACAGACGATACCCAGGTCAAAGATTCGCGACCGACCGATGATCGCGGCGCCATCCGGAGGCGGCGGTTTTGCCCGAATTGCGCTGCCCGGTTTACGACCTTCGAGCGGGTGCAATTGCGCGACCTGACCGTGGTCAAAAAAAACGGACAGCGCGAGCCCTTTGACCGCGACAAGCTGGCGCGCTCGATCTACATCGCCCTGCGCAAGCGCCCGGTCGAACCCGAGCGGGTCGAGCGCATCATCAACTCGTTGGTCCGCCAGCTCGAGAGCTCAGGCGAGACCGACATCCCGAGCGACATGATCGGCGGCCTCGTCATGGAGGCGCTGGCGAGCCTCGACCAGGTCGCCTACATCCGTTTCGCCTCGGTCTATCGCAATTTCCGCGAAGCGAAGGATTTCGGCGATTTTGTCGGGCGGATCGCAGCGGATGGCGAATGAAGATGAGGTATCGGGCCCGAGCCCAACCGGCGTGAGGCACATCGATGTCCGCTGGATGCGGACGGCGTTGGCGCTGGCCCGCCGCGGGCTCGGCGCGGTGTGGCCGAACCCGGCGGTTGGTTGCGTCATTATCAATCAGGGCTGCGCCGTCGGCCGAGGGTGGACCCAGGCCGGCGGGCGTCCGCATGCCGAGACCGAGGCCCTGCGCCGAGCCGGGCAAGCAGCGCGCGGCGCTACCGCCTATGTCAGCCTTGAACCTTGCTGCCATTGGGGACGCACCCCGCCCTGCGCTGATGCGCTGATCGATGCCGGGGTGCGGCGGGTCGTGGTCGCTGTCGAAGATCCCGACCCGCGCGTTGCCGGCAACGGAATCGCCCGATTGCGAGCGGCCGGGATCGCGGTCGATGCCGGGCTCGGCGCCGAGGAGGCGACCGAGATCAACGCCGGTTTCCTCACTCGCCTCGCGCTCGGCCGGCCGCTGGTCACCCTGAAGCTCGCGACTTCACTCGACGGCCGCATCGCCACCAGCGGCGGCGAAAGCCAGTGGATCACCGGGTCACCGGCGCGTGAGCGGGGGCACGCGCTGCGAGCCGCACACGACGCGATCATGGTCGGCACCGCGACCGTACTTGCCGATGATCCGCAGCTGACTTGCCGCCTCCCCGGGCTCGGCCAGCGCTCTCCGGTGCGGATCGTCCTCGATCACCAGCTGCGTATTCCGCGCTCGGCCGCAGTGATCGCCGAAGCCCGTCAAACCCCCACCTGGATTTTGACTCTGCGCTCGGCTGATGCGGCCCGGCGTGCGCCGCTGCTCGCCGCCGGCGTTACCCTGATCGATGTCGATCCCGACACCGAGAATCGGGTCGATCTCGTCGCGGCGCTTGCGGTCCTTGGCGAACGCGGCGTCACCCGGCTTCTGATCGAGGGTGGCGCCCAGCTCGCCGCCGCGCTCTTACGCGCGCGTCTCGTCGACCGCCTCGCCTGGTTTCACGCGCCGCTGCTGATCGGCGGCGACGGCACTCCCGCAGTCGCCGGCCTTTGCCTGGAACAGCTCGCCGATGCACCCGGTTTCGAGCGGTTGTCGGTTGCGCGGGTCGGGGACGACATGCTGACGACGTTTCGGGGGCGGTCGTAACAACATTCCCGGGCCATATCGCCAGAACTTCTCGCCCGCGCGGCGAGCTCCCGAAATTGCCGGGCAGGGGGGTCCCAAAACGCCCCTACCAGCCCTCGCCTTTGATGCGCGTCGATCCTTAGCTGCGTCTGTGCAGTTCGCCGCTTTATCGATCATAACAAAGCGAGTTTACTCCAAAAATTGAGCCCGCGGGACGAAAGTCCCCAATGGTCTTATCCAATGATCCGCGCGACTTGACTTGCTAGTAGGGTGGCGGCCGCTTGATTTTAATCGTCGACGAGTAGAACATACGGTCGAGTTTAGCAACTGTTCCGCACCCGATGAAGGTTCCCATCCCTGCTGTCTGTCTCGGCGGTATTTTGTTGGCCGGATGCGCCACGCTCCCCACCGCAGGGCCGACCGTCGCGCAAGTCTTTGATCAGGCGGTAACAGACGGGCAGCGGCACTTCGATCTTGTCGAGGTCGATAACCATGTCGTGGCGACGCTGTTGGCGCAACCGACGGAGAGCTTTCGCTCCAAGTTTCAAAAATACGGCAAGCCCCCGGGCCCGACAATCGGGATCGGCGATACGGTCTCGGTGTCGATTTGGGAGGCGGCCGGGGGAGGTCTCTTCAGCGCGCCGCCGACGGCTGGGGCTGGTGGCGGGGGATCGAGAACCGAAATCCCCGACCAGGTCGTAACGCCCGACGGCGCGATCAGCGTGCCGTTTGCCGGCCGCATTGCGGTCGCCGGACACACGCCGCTTCAAGCGCAAGACGAAATCCAGCAGCGCCTGGCCGACAAGGCGATCGAGCCGCAAGCGATCGTCACCGTGACCAAGAGCATCACCAACACCGCGACCGTGTCAGGAGAGGTCGTCAGCGGCGCCCGGGTGCCGCTCTCTGTCGGCGGCGATCATCTGCTCGATGTGATTGCCGCCGCGGGCGGGGCGAAAGCGCCGGTATTCAATACTTTCGTGCGGCTGTCCCGCGGCGGAGTCACGGTAACGATCCCGATGGCTAAGCTGGTCTCGAACCCGGGCGAAAACATCTATGCATGGCCGGGAGATGTGCTCACCTTGGTCCAGGTGCCGCAAACCTTCTCGGTGTTCGGCGCGACTGCTCAGAACACCGAGGTACCGTTTGGCGCCGAAAAGCTGAACTCTGGCCCAGGCGCTGGCCAAGGCCGGCGGGTTGCAGGATCTACGCGCCGATCCGCGAGGGATATTCCTGTTCCGCTTCGAACCTGCTTCGGTCGTCGGCGCCCTCAACGCCCCGGCGCTGGCCACCGGGCCCGATGGAACGTCTCCGGTCGTCTACCGCCTCAATCTCCGTGACGCCAACAACTATTTCTACGCGGAGCGCTTCCCGATGGAAGACAAGGACGTAATCTACGTCGCCAATGCGCCACTGACTGAACTGCAGAAGTTCTTCACCCTGATCAACACGGTCACCGGACCGGTGATCAGCGGTGTGGTCGTCAGCAAATCGGTCCCATGAGCCGGTAAAATCGCCTCGCGGTGCCGGAGAAAAGGGCTTGCTTTTCGGCGGCGGAGCATCCGGCGGCGATCCGCTTGAACGCGTTCCACAGCGCGGCGCAGCCGCAGCTGCCTTTGTCGACCGGGAAATTGCTCTCGAACATCGCGCGCTGCGGACCAAAGGCGGCGATGCAGGTCTCTATGTAAGGCCGCCAGAGCGCCGCCAGCTCTTCCGAACTCGGCGGCAATTCCTGGGCGTGTACAGTGAACCCGAACATGCGCATGCCAAGACCGCCAAGTTTGACATGCACGTTGGGGCACTGCGCCAATTCGCGGATGCGGGCGCTCCATTCCGCAAAGACATCGTCGCGCTTGCCGGCGTAACGGCCGAGGCCGATCGGGCCGCCGACATGGTCTAGCACGATCGGCGTCGCGGGGAAGGCGCGCGCCAGATCGGCGAGTTCGCCGAGCTGAGTGTGGTACATCCACGCGTCAAAGCTGAGGCCGAGCGGCGCGAGCCGGGCGAAGCCCTCGCGCACTCGCCGGTCCATCAGCAGCCCGGCGGGACGCAGCACCGCAGAGCCCCACGCCGCCTGATCCGGATGCGTCGCCGTGATAAAGCGGATGCCGCGGAAACGTCCGCCGCCGGAGGTAATCTGCGCCTCCAGCATCTTCTCGACCGCCGCCCCCAATGCCAGATCGGCATAACCGACGATCCCCGCGCACACGCGCGTTTTCCCGTAGCCGCCGCTGGCGCTCATCGCCGCCACACCATTGGCGAACTCGATTTCGCCGACTGGACGCATCTCGATCGGACCGGATCGCCGATACATCGACAGCCATTCGAGGTAGACGGTGGCGGTAATGTTATGGCCGCTGCTGATGTCGGCGAGCAGATCGGACAACAAATAGCGGCCGGTCTCGGGCCGCTCGACCAAGTGATGATGCGGATCGACGATTGGCAGCTCGGGCTCGATGATTTCCTCGTGGCGGCGTTCGAGCCACTCCGGCCGGACTGCCAGATGCACACTGGTCGAGGTTGGCGGTGTTACGCTGAGCATTGTGACGCTCGCCTGCTAGTGGTCTGTCGGGGGTGTCAGTATCACGATTCATCCATCGCGACTGCGACTAGGATGGGAGCAACGCTATAGCTGGCCAGCAATCTCGCCACGCAGTTTGAAGCGCTGGATTTTGCCCGTGGCGGTCTTCGGCAATTCATCGAGAAAGTCGATCCATCGCGGGCACTTGAACGGCGCCAGCAGGGTCCGGGCATGCGCTTCGAGCGCACCGACGAATTCCAGATCAGCGGCGACGCCGGGTTTCGCCACGACAAACGCCTTCGGCTTGATCAGCCCGTCCGCGTCCGGCGCGCCAACCACCGCGGCTTCGAGGACATTGTCGTGCGCGATCAGCGCCGCCTCGACCTCGGCCGGCGAGACCCACATCCCGTTGACCTTCATCATGTCGTCGCTGCGGCCGCAATAGACGTAGTAGCCGTCCTCGTCCTCATAATATTTGTCGCCGGTGCGGGTCCATGTGCCGATGAAACGTCGCACGGCTGCGTTCGCGATTGTTCCAATAGCCGGCCGCGCTGCTCGGGCCGCTGACCAGCAAATCGCCGACCTCGCCGCGCCTGACCGGCTGACCCGCTTCGTCGACGATCTTGACCGCGTAACCGGGGACCGGCTTGCCGGTGGTGCCGTAGCGGAGATCGTCGGGCCGGTTGCTGAGAAAGATGTGCAGCATCTCGGTCGAGCCGATGCCGTCGAGAATGTCGACGCCGATCCGCTGCGACCAGCGGCGGCCGATTTCCCGCGGCAATGGCTCGCCGGCCGAAACGCAGCGTCGCAAGGCCAGCTCTTCCGGCCGCGGCAGATCGGGGTCGGCCAGCATCGCATTGTAGAGCGTCGGCACCCCGCAAAAAATCGTCGGCTGGTGCCTGCGCAATACGCGCGCGACCGAGGCCGGCGACGGGCGCTCGGCGGTCAGCACGCTCGTCGCCCCGACCGCCAGCGGAAAGGTCAAGGCGTTGCCGAGCCCATAGGCGAAGAACAGCTTCGCTGCGGAGAACACGACGTCACTCTCCTCCATCCCGAGCACCGGGACCGCGTAACAGTCCGCTGTCCGAATCGGGCTCGCATGGACATGGACCGTTCCTTTCGGCCGGCCGGTTGAGCCCGAGGAATAGAGCCAGAAGCAGGGCTCATCAGGATGAGTCGACGCGGTTTCGGCGTCGCCCGACATATCGGCGAGCCGGGCGGCCAGCGAACGCGCGTCCGTATCGGCTCCCGAGACGAGCAGTTCGGGCATCGGTCCCGGCAGCATCGCCAGGGCCACGGTGATGGCGGGCAGTATCGGTGCCGACACCACCACGACGCGCGCTCGGCTGTCGGCCAGCATAAAGGCGAACTCGCCGGGGCTCAGCTGGGTATTAACCGCGACCGGCACGATCCCGGCCTTGATCGCCCCGAGGAACGCGGTCGCGAAATCGATCCCGTCGTTAAGGCAGAGCAAGACCCGCTGTTCCGGGTGAAGGCCGAGCCGCCGCATAAGATTGGCGAACCGGCCAACCCGCCCGGCCAGCTCCGCATAGCTGTACTGCCCGCGATCGTCGATGAAGGCGATCTTGGCGCCGCGTCCGACGTCGAGGTTGCGCTCGATCAGATCCGCGGCCGCATTGTAAGGCGCGCCGTCCATCCGCAACCCTCCTCCCATTTCCGACTGCGTGGGTTATGGTCGAACCGAAATAATAGCGTTTCTGCCGGCGCCCGGCTATCATGCTGCAATGATCGCCTTCGATACTGAGCCCGCCCGCTATCGGCATTGGCGCCTTGCCTGCGACGGGGCCGGTCGCGACCCTGACCCTTGATGTCGCGGAAGAGGGCGGGCTCGATCCCGGCTACCGGCTCAAGCTCAATTCCTATGATCTCGGCGTCGACATCGAATTGCACGACGCGCTGAATCGGATCCGCTTCGAGCATCCCGAGGTGCGGGTCGTCGTGCTGACGAGCGGCAAGGAGCGGAGTCTTCTGCTCGGGCGCCAACATCTACATGCTGGGGCAGGCGAGCCACGCGCAGAAGGTCAATTTCTGCAAATTCACCAACGAGACCCGCAACGGCATCGAGGATTCGAGCGCCCATTTCGGGGCTCAAATTCATCGCCGCGGTCAACGGCGCCTGCGCCGGCGGCGGCTATGAGCTGGCGCTCGCCTGCGACGAGATCGTCATGATTGACGACCGGTCGAGCACGGTCAGCCTACCCGAGGTGGCATTGCTCGGTGTCTTGCCCGGCACCGGCGGGCTGACCCGTCTCGTCGACAAGCGCAAAGTGCGGCGCGACCTCGCCGATGTATTCTGCACCACCGCCGAGGGGGTGCGCGCCGACCGGGCCAAGGCGTGGAAGCTGGTCGATCGGATCGCGCCGCCGGCCGGGTTCCGTCAGCTGGTCGCCGAGCGCGCCCGGGCGCTCGCGGCGCTGAGTGACCGCCCGGCCGATGCCGAAGGTGTGGCGCTTACCCCGATCGAGCGCCGGATCGACGAGCGCGGCTATCACTATCGCTGGGTCGAGGTCGACATCGCACGCGCCGACCGGGTAGCGACCGTGACCGTCAGCGGACCCCGCGCCGAAGACGTGCCCGGCGATCTGGCTGGCATCGTCGCCGCCGGTGCCGGCTGGTGGCCACTGGCGATGGCGCGCGAGTTGGACGACGCGCTGCTGATGTTGCGCGCCAACGAGCCCGAAATCGGGACACTGGTGCTGAAGACCCGCGGCGAAGTGGGGCCGGTATTGGCCTCCGACGCGATCATCGCCGCGCATCGGAACTATTGGTTCGTGCGCGAGACGATCGGCGTGATGCGCCGGACCTTACAGCGCCTCGATGTCTCGTCGCGCAGCCTCTTTGCGGTGATCGACGAGGGTTCGTGCTTTGCCGGCAGCCTGTTCGAATTGGCGCTCGCCGCGGATCGCAGCTACATGCTGGCGGACGGCCCGCGAGGTCGGACTAAGCGCCCACAATTTCGGCGATCTCGAAATGGTCAACGGCCGCACCCGACTGGCGACGCGTTTCAACGACGAAGAAACGGCCGAGGCACTACGGCGACTGTCCGGCACCCCACTCGATTCAGCGCGGCGCTCGACCGGGGCCTGGTGACCTTCGCCCCAGACGAGCTCGACTGGGAGGATGAGATCCGCCTCGCCCTCGAAGAGCGCGCGAGCCTGTCGCCCGATGCGCTGACCGGAATGGAGGCGAGCCTGCGCTTTGCCGGGGCAGAGACCGTCGCGACCAAGATCTTCGCCCGGCTGTCAGCGTGGCAGAACTGGATTTTTTCGCGCCCGAACGTCGTCGGCGAGCATAGTGCTCTGAAAAGCTACGGCAGCGGCGCCAAGCCGCGCTTCGACTGGGAGCGGGTGTAGCGCGAGGACGGCAAATGGCGATCGATTACCAGCAGCGGATCCCGAACAATGTCGGGCTCGCCGACAACCGCGCCCTGCAGCGCGCGCTCGAGCACGGTCAGCCTGCCCGAGGTGGCGCTGCTCGGCGTCTTGCCCGGCACCGGCGGGCTGACCCGTCTCGTGGACAAGCGCAAAGTGCGGCGTGACCTCGCTGATGTGTTCTGCACCACCGCCGAGGGGGTGCGTGCCGACCGGGCCAAGGCGTGGAAGCTGGTCGATCGGATCGCCCCGCCGGCCGGGTTCCATCAGCTGGTCGCCGAGCGCGCCCAGGCGCTCGCGGCGCTGAGTGACCGTCCGGCCAATGCCGAAGGTGTGGCGCTTACCCCGATTGAGCGCCGGGTCGACCAGCGCGGCTATCACTATCGCTGGGTCGAGGTCGACATCGCCCGTACCGACCGGGCGGCGACCGTGACTGTCAGCGGACCCCGTGCCGAAGACGTGCCCGGCGATCTGGCCGGCATCGTCGCCGCCGATGCCGGCTGGTGGCCACTGGCGATGGCGCGCGAGTTGGACGACGCGCTGCTGATGCTGCGCGCCAATGAACCCGAAATCGGGACACTGGTGCTGAAGACCCGCGGCGAAGTGGGGACGGTATTGGCCTCGGACGCGATCATCGGCGCCCACAGCGACCATTGGTTCGTGCGCGAGACGATCGGCGTGATGCGCCGGACCTTACAGCGCCTCGATGTCTCGTCGCGCAGCCTCTTCGCGGTAATCGACGAGGGTTCTTGCTTTGCCGGCAGCCTGTTCGAATTGGCGCTCGCCGCGGATCGCAGCTACATGCTGGCGGACGGCCCGCGGGTCGGACTGCCGCAGTCGGCTTGCGCACAATTTCGGCGATCTCGAAATGGTCAACGGCCGCACCCGACTGGCGACGCGTTTCAACGACGAAGAAACGGCCGAGGCACTAAGGCGACTGTCCGGCACCCCACTCGATTCAGCCGCGGCGCTCGACCAGGGGCTGGTGACTTTTGCCCCCGACGAGCTCGACTGGGAGGATGAGATCCGCCTTGCCCTCGAAGAGCGCGCGAGCCTGTCGCCGGATGCGCTGACCGGAATGGAGGCGAGCCTGCGCTTTCCCGGGGCCGAGACCGTCGCGACCAAGATCTTTGCCCGGCTGTCAGCGTGGCAGAACTGGATTTTTTCGCGACCGAACGCGGTCGGCGAGCACAGTGCTCTGAAAAGCTACGGCAGCGGCGCCAAGCCGCGCTTCGACTGGGAGCGGGTGTAACGCGAGGACGGCAGATGGCGATCGATTACCAGCAGCGGATCCCGAACAATGTCGGGCTCTGGCGACAACCGCGCCCTGCAGCGCGCGCTCGAACATTGGCAGCCGCACTTTCTCGATTGGTGGCGCGAGATGGGGCCGAGCGCCTCGCAAAGCCTCGATGTCTATCTGCGCACCGCCACGACGGTCGATGCCGAAGGCTGGGCCGAATACGGCATGGTCAAGATGCCCGAATACCGCTGGGGCATTTTTCTCGCCGACCCGGTGCCCGATCGCCGGATCGGCTTCGGCGACGCCCTTGGTGACAAGGTATGGCAGCAGGTGCCGGGCGAGCATCGCTCGACCTTGCGCCGGCTGATCGTGACCCAGGGCGACACCGAGCCGGCCTCGGTCGAGCAGCAGCGCCTGCTCGGCCTGAGCTGCCCATCCCTCTACGATCTGCGCAACCTGTTCCAGATCAATGTCGAGGAAGGCCGCCATCTGTGGGCGATGGTCTACCTGCTGCACGCCTTCTTCGGCCGCGATGGCCGCGAGGAAGCCGAGGAATTGCTGACGCGCCACTCCGGCGACCCAGACCGGCCGCGCATCCTCGGCACTTTCAACGAGCCGATCGAGGACTGGCTGAGCTTCTTCATGTTCACCTATTTCACCGACCGCGACGGCCGCTATCAGCTCAAAAGCCTGGCCGAAAGCGGGTTCGATCCATTGTCGCGGACCTGCCGGTTCATGCTGACCGAAGAGGCCTACCACATGTTCGTCGGCCGTACCGGGATCACCCGCGTGGTCAAGCGCACGCTCGAAGTCATGAAGACGCTCGGCAACGAAGAACCGGCCGATCTGCGCCGCGCCGGCGCGATCGATCTGCCCACCCTGCAGCGCTATATCAACTTCTGGTTCAGCTCTTCATTGGATCTGTTTGGGGCAGAGAACTCGTCGAATGCGGCCACCTATTTCGCAACCGGCATCAAAGGCCGACCTGACGAGGCGCGGTTCGAGGATCACGTGGCGCTGGGCCAGCATTTGCCGCTCGACATGCCCGACCGGAAAGGCGGCGTTGTTTCGGAGGAAGTGCCGATGCGCAACGCGATGAACGAGGTGACGCGCGGCGCATATATCAAGGATTGCGACATCGGGGTGCAGCGCTGGAACCGGCTGATTGCCGAGGTCGGTTATAAATTTCGCCTGGCGCTGCCGAGCCCGCGCTTCCGCCGCGCCGTCGGCGTCTGGGCCGGCGTCCACACCGACCCGCAGGGCAACCCGATAAGCGACGAGGCGTGAATGCGCGGCGCCGCACCACCATGGCTGCCGAGCGAAGCGGACCGCGCCTTTGTCAAATCGCTGATGCAGCGAGTGACGAGCCCGGCAAGATGGCGGCCTGGCTTGCCCCGCCCGAAGGCGGCATCAACAATCTGCCGGCCGCCTACGAATATGTCCGGTTGAACTGAGCCAAGCGATTGATCAATCTCGTATTTCCCCAAAAGGCACGAACTTGGTATTATCCCTCTGAAAAGTAGGGGGCGAGCATGCGACCCACATTTAAATTGGCAGAAATCGCGGCGGCACTGCGGCTCGCCTTGGCGATGATACTCGTCACCGGCGTCGGAACGAACGGGCAATGTGCGCACGCGCGCACATTTGGTAAAAGCATCGCCGGGGCGCTCTTGTTGATGTTGGCGAGCCTCGCACTTTGCGCTCCACAAGCAGTAGCCCAGAACACGATTATTACCTATGCTTACGTCGGGGGTGGATTCAATGTCCCCTTATGCCTACAGTATACCCCTAATTATTTCTACCCCTACACGGTGGACTGCGTCGCAGGAGATATCTCAGGATCCCTGACTCTTAGCCTTCCGTATCCGAAATACACCGGATCCGGTTATCTCCCGAATTCCGAAGGGTACTACCCACAATTTTCTTCCGCAGCGTGGTCCTTTACTGCTGTTGGTGTCACAGTTTCGTCGGCGTCGCCGAACTGCCAATCTTTCGCAATTGCTAGTGGACCCTCGAATTTAGATTTAGTCAACGGCGCCATCGTAGAAGCGAATCTGTACGTTGGCTGTGCTAATTCCGCCTTCTATCTGGAGGATGGCGAACAAATTGCGTACTCCGATAGCGGTAGCGTGGAGCAGTACGGGGTGTCTACCTCACTCGGCACGTGGTCTACTGTCTCGATCCAAACGGGAGGGACGCCGCCTCTCCAAATCACCACCACCAGCGTGCCAGGCACCGGGAGCGGCATGCCGTACGCCCCCACCCCAATCACGGCCACCGGCGGGAGCGGCCGCGGCTACAATTGGACGATTACATCCGGATCGCTTCCATCCGCTTTACGTTCGCGCCGGTAGCTCCGCATGCCTGCACCGACATCGACCTAGTCCGAAGTCAGCGCGCCAGCCCGGCAGGTTCTACGACTTCACGGTTCAGGTCACGGACCTGCAGGCAATCTCGCAACGCAGCCGCTCACGCTGGTCGTCATGCCTTGTCAGCTTAATTTCACCATCAGCCCTTATACCGGAGCGCCGTACAGCCTTGACGGCCAACCCACAACGATGAACGCGACATTTACCCCGATGAAGACAAACGGCCTTCCTATGGGTCTGGATGACGCCGCTACGGCTTGTCAATTTAATGGATTTAACTGGCAGCAAATGATTAAATCTATGCCGCCAGCAAGATCCGTCCGCAAGGAGCGATAGGGCCAACGCCGCGGTGGCGGCGATCGACACCGGAAAATCGGACGCATCGTGCTGCCGTCCCCGGTCGAGGCCGGCCAGCGCCTGGCTATCTCCCTGGCGTATCGGCGTAAGGGTCCGGCCGGGACCGGCAAAACCTATCTCGCGGTCAGTGCCGCGGTGGCGGCGTTGGACGCCGGAGAGGTCGGGCGCATCGTGCTGACCCGTCCCGCTCGAGGCCGGCGAGCGCCTGGGCTATCTCCCCGGCGATATCGGCGACAAGCTTGCGCCCTATCTGCGCCCGCTCAACGACGCCTTGAACGAACGGCTCGGAGGAAGCGGGTCAAGCAGCTTGTGACCGAAGGAGCGATCGAGATCGCGCCAATCGGCTTTATGCGCGGGCGCACCTTGAACAACGCTTTCATCGTTATCGATGAGGCGGACCTGGACCCAGGCCAGATCAAGATCGTCGATGGACGCAGAACTGCACCTATGGCCAGATCAAGATGCTGCTGACCCGGTTGGGCTGGCACGCGACGATGGTGGTGACCGGCGATCCCGAGCAGAGCGACCTGCTCGATGGGCTGTCCGGTTTCGCCGAGATCGCGCGCCGCCTTGAGGCGATCGCTGATGTCGCGGTGGTACGGCTCGGCGATGCCGACATCGTCCGCCACCCGCTCGTCGCTGACATGCTGAGCGTGCTGTAACGTCATCATTCCTAGGCCCCGGCTGCTCCCGCGGGTCCGGAACCCGAGGACACCGTCCCTGCGACGAATTGCAAACGGCAGTTGACGCCGGCTGCGGCGCCGCGCTTATTGCCGCGATGGGCCAAGTCTATTCAGAGGAGCCGTAAGGATGACCGCGCAGCCATTTAGTGGAGTGCTGGTCCCGGTACTGACCCCGTTCACGGCGAGCGGCGAACCCGATGTCGGGCGGTTCACCGCCTTTTGCCGCTGGTTGCTCGATCAAGGCGCCGGCGGGCTGGCGATCTTCGGCACCACCAGCGAAGCAAATTCGATGTCGCCGGCCGAGCGGATGGACTTGCTTAACCATTTGGTCGAGGCCGGCATTCCGGCCGAAAAGCTGATGCCCGGGACCGGCGCTTGCGCGATGACCGATGCGGCCGCGCTGGTGCGGCACGCCGTCGGCCATGGCTGCGGCGGCGTTTTGATGCTGCCGCCGTTCTATTACAAGCCTGTCAGCGACAACGGTATCTTCGCCTTTATTTCCGGGGTCATCGACAAGGTCGGCTCGTCGGCGCTGAAGGTTTATCTCTATCATATTCCACCGGTCGCGGTGGTCGGTTACTCGCTCGATCTGGTCGGTCGTTTCATCAAGGCTTATCCGCAGACCGTGGTCGGGCTGAAGGACAGTTCCGGCGACTGGAACAACACCGCGGCGCTGCTCGACCGGTATCCGGGCTTTGCCATATTCCCGGGCTCCGAGGTGTTTCTGCTCGCCGCGCTGCGCAAGGGCGGGGCCGGCTGCATCACCGCCTCGGGCAATGTCAACGTGCCGGGCATCGCCAAGCTCTACGCCAACTGGCAGGGACCGCAGGCCGACGCCTTGCAGGCCGAAGTCACGACCGTGCGCAATACCTTGCAGCGCTATCCGATGGTCCCGGCGCTCAAACGCGTCGTCGCGCATTTCCACGGCGACCCGGCTTGGGCTTCGGTGCGTCCGCCGATGCTGCCGCTCGATCAGACGCAATCGGCGGCATTGATCGCCGACCTCGCCAAGATCGGCTTTAGCCTCGGGGAACGTCGGCAGAAGGCGGCTTGACGCAGACCTCGGAGGAACGGCCATGGCGACGGAGCACGCGGCCGCCCGGACACCGGAGCGCGAGGCGTTTTACGAGCGCATCGCTGTCTCCAATCTGGCGCCGCTATGGGAGCGGCTGCACGGGCTTGTCACCGCCCAGCCGGTGACGCCGTGCCTGCCCGCGATCTGGCATTACCGCGATGTCCGGCCGCACTTGATGGAGTCAGGCGGGCTGATCAGCGCCGAGGAGGCGACGCGCCGGGTGCTGATCCTCGAAAACCCCGGGCTCAAGGGCCAGACCTCGATCACCCATTCGTTGTTCGCCGGGTTGCAATTGATCCTGCCGGGCGAAGTGGCGCCGGCGCACCGCCACACCCAATCGGCATTGCGCTTCATTATCGAGGGAAAGGGCGCCTATACCGCGGTCGATGGCGAGCGCACGACGATGCTGCCCGGCGATTTCGTGATCACACCTTCCTGGACCTGGCACGACCATGGCAACGAGACCGACGAGCCGATGGTCTGGCTCGACGGGCTCGACATCCCGATCGTGCGCCTGCTCGACGCGAGCTTCGCCGAGCCGGGCGCTAGCGATGTGCAGACCGTCACCCGGCCCGAGGGCGACAACGCCGCGCGGTTTGCCAACAATTTGGTGCCGGTCGACTGGAAGCCCGCGGCCAAGACCTCGCCGGTGTTCAATTACCCCTATGCCCGCTCGCGCGAATTGCTCGAGGTTTTGAGCCGCAACGAGGACCCCGATCCCTGCCACGGCTACAAGTTGCGGTATGTCAACCCGGCGAGCGGCGATTTCGCGATGCCGACGATCGGCGCCTTTATCCAGCTGTTGCCGAAAGGTTTTGCCACCCGCCCCTACCGCTCGACCGACGGCACGGTCTTTGTCGCGGTCGAGGGCGCTGGCGAAACCCGGATCGGCGATCAGGTGCTTGTATTGGCAGCCGCACGACATCTTTGTCGCACCGAGCTGGACAATGGTCAGCCATCATGCCGAGGAAGAAGCCGTGCTGTTCAGTTATTCCGACCGGCCGGTTCAGGAAAAGCTCGGCCTCTTCCGCGAGCAGCGCGGCAACGCCTGACGGCCGCCGCCGCGCTGCCGGGAGCGCGCGATGGATGTGATTATCGTCGGTGCCGGCATCGGCGGGCTGACCCTCGGCTTGGCCTTGCACCGCGCTGGCATTCCCTGCCGTATCTACGAGGCGGCGTCGGCGATCGAGCCGATCGGGGTCGGCATCAACGTGCTGCCGCATGCGACCCGCGAGCTGGCCGAGCTCGGACTGGAGCCGGCCCTGACCCGAGTTGGGGTCACCACTGCCGAAGCCTGCTTTTTCAACCGCTTTGGTCAGCTGATCTATCGCGAGCCATTGGGTCGCGACGCGGGATATGCCTGGCCGCAATTCTCGCTGCACCGCGGCGATCTACAGCAGGTGCTGGCCGACGCCTTTGTTCGTCGCGCTGGCGCCGATCATCTGATCACCGGCCGGCGCTGCGTTGCCTTCGAACAGGAGACGGACCGGGTCACCGTCCATTTTGAGAGCGTCGCGACCGGCGCCAGACTGCCGCCGCAGCATGGCGCAATCGCGATCGCCGGCGACGGCATCCATTCGACGATCCGCAAGCAGCTTTACCCCGACGAGGGCGAGCCGATCTATTCGGGCTACAACATGTGGCGCGGCGTAACGCGCTGGCCGCGGTTTCTGTCTGGGGCGAGCATGGTGCGTGCCGGCTGGCTCGCCACCGGTAAGATGGTGATCTATCCGATCCGCAACGATATCGACGGCGCGGGCAGCCAGCTGGTCAATTGGGTGGCCGAGATCGAGACCCCCCAGCACGAGGCGCGCGATTGGAACCGTCCGGGCGCGCTGGCCGATTTCGTTGGCGCGTTCAAGGACTGGTGCTTCGACTGGCTCGACGTGCCGGCGATGATCGGCGCGGCTGAAGTCATTCTCGAATTCCCGATGGTCGATCAAGATCCGCTGCCGCGCTGGAGCTTTGGCCGGGTCAGTCTGCTGGGCGACGCGGCGCACCCGATGGTGCCGCGGGGCTCGAACGGCGCCGGCCAGGCAATCGTCGACGCGCGGGCGCTCGCCGACTGCCTCTGCGCGACCGAAGACCCTGTCGCGGCGTTGCGCGCTTATGAAGAAATACGGCGAGAAGCCACCGCCAACATCGTGCGCACCAACCGCACCAACCCGCCCGACGCGATCCTGCGCGAGGTGTACCTGCGCACCGGCGACCGGCCGTTCGACGATATCGACGCGGTGATCAGCCGCGACGAACTGGCGGCGATATCGGACAGTTACAAGCGAGTCGCCGGCTACGACCACGACACGCTCGCCGCCCGCGAATGAAGCCGCAGCAACCGATGAGCGACGGCGTCGAACGACCGGTGAAGAACGAGCTGACAGAAATGGTTCGTCATTCCGGCGCAACACGAAGGGCTAGATCCAGAATCCACGAACACCGGCAGTACTTAAGCTTTGTAGGACTGAGTTCTTGGGTTCCGAGCTCGCGTGCCGCGCCCCGAAATGACAGTTTGCAGGCGGTGTTTGTCGCAGCTCTATCGGCGGCATTGACGCTGGCGCTCGCCTTTGCCGGATCAGCTGCGGCTGCCGCCACGCCGCAAGCATCCGAGGCTCGGCATGGCATGGTTGTGACCTCGCAGCACATTGCCTCCGAGGTCGGTGCCGGCATCCTCGCGGCCGGCGGCAACGCGATCGACGCGGCGGTCGCGGTCGGCTACGCGCTTGCGGTCGTCGAGCCGTGCTGCGGCAATATCGGCGGCGGCGGGTTCATGATCGTCCACCTCGCCGGCGGGCGCGACACCTTTATCAATTTCCGCGAGACCGCGCCGGCGGCAGCGACCGCCGGGATGTATCTCGACCCCACCGGCAAGCCCGTACCCGACCTCAGCCGCCATGGCTGGCGCGCGGCCGGCGTGCCGGGGACGGTGATGGGGCTCGACCGTGCGCTCAAAGAATACGGCAGCCTGCCGCGCGCGGCAGTAATGGCGCCGGCTATTGCGCTGGCGGGCGACGGCTTTGTGTTGAGCCGCGACGACACCGAATTGCTCGACGCCAAGGCCGACCGTTTTGCCCACGATCCGGCGGCAGCCAAGATTTTTCTGCGCCCCGACGGCAGCCGGTTCATGCCCGGCGACCATCTCGTGCAAAAAGATCTCGCGGAAACGCTCGCGGCGATCGCAAAAAAGGGGCCGGTCGCATTTTACAAGGGGCCCGCCGCAGCTGCCGTCGACAAGGCGAGCCGGGCCAATGGCGGAACCCTGACCGCCCGCGATTTTGCCGATTACACGACGAGCGAGGGGCCGCCGCTCTCTTGCACCTACCGCTCCCATGCGATCGTGTCGGCGCCGCCGCCGAGTTCCGGCGGTGCCACGATCTGCCAAATCCTGCAGATCCTGGAAGGCTACGACATGAAGGCGCTGGGTCTTCGCTCGGCGCGTTCGGTAGAACTGATGGTCGAGGCGATGCGCCGCGCCTACACTGACCGTAACGCCTTTCTCGGCGACCCGGCCTTTGTAACGAACCCACTCGACCGGTTGCTGTCAAAGGGCTATGCGGCTGGGATCCGTGCCGCAATGGGGGCGGACGAGGCGCCATCCTCCGCACCGCTCGCTGCCCCGCACGAGAAGGCGGAGACCACCCATTATTCGGTCGTCGACGGCGCCGGCAATGCAGTCGCCGTGACCTATACGATCAACGGCTATTTCGGCGCCGAGGTGATCGCACCCGGCACCGGCTTTTTCCTGAACAACGAGATGGACGATTTTGCCGCGAAGCCCGGCACCCCGAACCTGTACGGTCTGGTTCAGGGCGCAGCCAATGCAATCGCGCCCGGAAAACGGCCGCTCTCCTCGATGGCGCCGACCCTGGTTGAGAAAGACGGCCGCGTCTTACTCGTCCTCGGTAGCCCAGGCGGCTCGCGCATCATCACGACGGTGCTCGAAACCATCATGAACATTGTCGATTACAGCTTGGCCCCGCTAGCAGCGGTCGAGGCGCCGCGCTTTCATTACCAAGGGCTGCCGGACAAAGTATTCTACGAGCCCTCCGGTCTTTCGCCCGACACGATTGCGACACTCCGCGGCAAAGGCTACATCCTCGTCGAGCAGAAGCCGTGGGGCGCAGTGGGGCTGATCGAAATCACCGGTGGCCGGCTGTGGGGCGCCAACGATCCCCGCCGCCCTAATGGCGCCGCGATCGGCTATTGAAATTCGCCGGCCTCAGGGCGTTCCCGATAATTTCCGGTAGGATCAGCGGCTTATTACCGTGACCCCTGTGATCTGCCCACACATTCGGCGGTGATACAGGGGGGACACGTTGCGAGTTTTCAGATACCGTGAACAGCTGTCAACACGAGGAGGGAGTCGTCATGAAGGTGGTCACGCTTAAGAGCATACCGAACGTTCCAGTGGAAGGCGCCGAGCGGATCGAAGGGTGGACAGGGCCGGTTTCCCGGTCGCGGCAGACCATCATCGAGCCTGGGGACTCCGCGAACTACAACTGCAGCGTGGTGAATTTCAGCCAAGGTTGCACCACGGGATGGCATACCCACAACTGCGACCAGATCCTGGTCGTGACCTCCGGCTCCGGCATGGTCGCGACGGAGCATGACCAGCGCGAAATCAATGTGGGTGATGTCGTGCATATCAAGGCCGGCGAGCGCCATTGGCACGGCGCCAAGGCTGACACGACAATGGGGCATATCACGATCACGGCCGTCGGCGGTCAAGCTACCTGGGGATAGTCTTACGCTGCCGGGATTATGCCTGCATGCTCCGGCAGCGCATCCTCTGACTTGTACTCGCCGTTGTTGTCTCTGACGAATATTGGAAAGCTGGGGAGCCACGTTGGGCTTGAATGCCGCGGTGCCCCCCCGGCCCCGGACGGCCAGCAACAGGCGGCCGTGGTAATTTGGGAAAGTCCCGGCGCCGACATCAAAATGCGTTTCACGGCCCCATTCTCAGCTGGCCTGCTGTACAGCCATCAGCACTCAGAAGAGCGAATGCGCGCTGACCATCGGCTGCGGGCGATTCGGATTTAAGCCCCGGTTCGGCGCATGCGCAGATGGCAGGCGCTTGGGTTCCTCGTGACATTGCTGCTCGGCGGCTGCGGCTCGCTGTCCGTGCCGATGAATGAGCCGCTGCGCTCGGCGGCCGGAAACTCCGAATATCGCCTGGTCGACGTGAACCGCAGCGGCGGCGCCGAAAGTGCACTGGTATTAGTCGCCCTGTCCGGCGGCGGCAAGCGCTCTGCCGCTTTCGGTTTCGGCGTGTTGCGCGGGATGCGGGATATCCACGTGCAGCCTGAAGGCAAGGATAGCACCTTGCTCGACGAGGTAGACCTGTTGGCCGGCGTCTCCGGCGGGTCCTTCCCGGCGGCTCACTTCGGCCTCTATGGCGAGAAGTCGTTCGAAACCTTCCCCGACGAGTTCCTTTATCCTGACATTGAAGCCTATATTTGGGGCACGTTCCTGCTGCCGTGGAACTGGGATTGGATATTCAATCCGCTGGTCGGCACCAACGACCGGATGACCCAAGTCTACGACCGGCTGATGTTCCATGGCGCGACCTTTGCCGATCTCTTTCGACACGGCCGCCCTCAGGTCAGCATAAATGCCACCGATATCAGTTTTGGTAGCCCGTTCGGCTTTCTGCCGCAGACCTTTGACGTGATCTGCTCCGATCTCGCGACCCTGCCAATCGCGCGGGCGGTCGCTGCCTCCAACGGATTTCCGGTGCTGTTCGGCCCCGTGACTCTGCGCAATTACCGTGGGCCCGATTGTCCGCTTCCCCCCGCAGCGCGGCCGCGAACGGAGGAAGGCAACCAACCCGATTTGCGTACTCGGGCGCTGCTTGAAAACCTCGATCGCTATTCCAACGGCCAGCAGGTCCAGTGGATCCATCTGATGGACGGCGGAATCTCGGATAATCTCGCACTGCGGGTGCTGCTCAATGACATGTTGCTGTTGAACACCAGAATGGATCGGTTCGCGGCCCTGCTGCTGCCAGTTCGCCGCATTCTCGTGATCAGCGTCGACGGCCAGTCGGCGCCAAACCCGAACTGGCCGCACCAGCGCATCGTCAGCGGGCTCGGGCAGATCATTTCGGCAGTAACGACCACGCAAATCGGAGCTTACAACATCGAGACCCTGATCGCCGTCGAGAGCACGGTTGACGATCTCGCCGAGAAGCTGCGTGCACTGCGCTGCCGTCAAGGGGCTGTTATCGACGGCTATGCCTGTGGCGATGTGGCTGCGAAGGTGCTGCGCGTCAGCCTGTCCGACTATCCCGATCCCGAGATGCGGGCGCGGCTCGTGGCAATCCGTACCGGGCTCACCCTGCCGCGCGAGCAGGTCGATGCGTTGGTCGCCGCCGGGCAAACAATGATCGGCCGTGACGCCGGGACGATTGCCACGTTCCTGCGTCCCGGGACCTCGACCGAGCAGCTGGCTAGCTGGCGGTAGTCAGCACCGGGGATACGACGCTCACGCCCCGGCGGGGCCGGCGCCGGGCTGGGTTATCGCGGGCGAACCCGGATCGCTCGAGGCGGCCCGACTATCAGGCAATGCTTGAGTGAGCGCCCCTTGCCGACTCCACCAACCAAGTAATATCGCATTGATTTCGTTGGTGAGCCCGCCGGGATTCGAACCCGGGACCTACTGATAAAAGGCTTGCGGAACAGCCGGATTAGAACAATGATTTCAGAAATTTAGAGAAAATCGCGAATTTATTGTACACGGCTTGTCGATTTCGGGCGATCCGAGCGGCTTGCGGTCGGCGGCGGTGAGGTCTTGGCGTCGACGTTGCACCTCGGCAATAATCTGCACCGCGCGGCGTAGCTCGATCAAACTCCTCGACGCTCGCCGGCGTTCAGCGAACTTCAACGATAAGAAGCCATTGGCGCGCCCGCGTTGCGGCAACGTATTGCTCCAGCCTCTTCGCTCCGTCTTCCGAGCTGCCGACAAGCATCGCAACGGCTTTGAATTCAAGCCCTTTGATTCGGCGCATTGAACCCAGTCTGACCCCGGGTTCTGCCTTGCCAGGATCAACACGCCTCGCCTGGAGCTCAAGATACCCAATTCCCCTCGCCGCTAGTACGGTCCTCACGACATCATGAACCGGTGTCACGCAGATTTCGTGAGAGCCGATACTCTCTTTCCTGATGAGTTCGTCCGCCCAGGCCGCGATCAATTCGCCGGCTTCTTCTATGCTGTCCACCTTCCTGGCGCTCGGCTCGGGGCCCTTGAAGACGGATCGATCGCCCGTCGTGTCGGCCTTGCCGCCATCGAGATCATCGATGTCCATCCCCTTGAGCAGGGAATGCGCCCACTCGCGGATCTGCTCGCCCGTCCGATAGTTGATTTTCAGGCGTCGCGAGCGTCCGACTACATTGATACCGGCCCGTGACAGCGAAATCGGGATTCTCCGATTGGTCCTTTGGTGGCCATCGCCAACGACAAATAATATATAACGGGTTGCACGGCGAGTTAGTCTGTCGGCTCAAAGCTGCGATCAACCGCAGTCCTTCGAGGCTGAAATCTTGAAGTTCGTCGACAAGGACGTGTCGGTAGGTCGGGAACCCTCCATTTTCGACGATCATCCGTGCCTGATGGACCGTTCCCTCGAAGGTCAACAGGCCCTTCTTTCGAAGTAGACGATTGAACTCGAGAAAGGTGGGCCAGAGTCTTCGACGTTGTTGTCGGGACAGCCTTGGACGGCCGGTTCTGACGACGGTGAGGTATTCTTCCTCGGACTCGATTCCCATCGCGTCGATCACGCTGTCGTATTCGTCCTTGACGAAGCCGGATTCGAACTCGCCGATCTCGGCTCCGGGGAGCACGGCGGCCCAAAGTTCATCTTGATCTTGGTCGTCGGCGATCCGACCTCGCCAATCAGAACGGAGACAGATGGTTCGGGCTAGCTGATGGAGGTTGGTCACCTCGATGCGCTTGGAAGCCGCGGGAGATAACTTCTTGATCGGCTGTTCGATCGTAATCGATAGATTAGTGGTGTAGGTGGTTACGAGAATTTTGTACTTAGGCTCGATCAATTTATTGGCGAGGTGCACGGCACGGTGCATGAGTGCAACCGTCTTTCCGGTACCGGCGGCGCCGCTTATCTTCACCGGACCGGTTGTTTCGGATTCGACGATCTTTCGCTGATACGGGTGAAGGAAGACACGCCACTCCTCAATGTCTTCGGCAAGGATCTCTTTTAGATGTTCTTCGCCCTCGACGAGGACGAGGATGAGGCTGGTGACCTGATCGAGTTTCGAGAAGTCGCCGGGGCCTTCGGGACGCGCATCGCCAGCGTCCAGCGTCCCCAATGTCTCCTCCAGTGCCTCCTCGAGCGACCGGCCTGCGGCGACCCAGAATAGGACTTGCACGGCCTCGGGAGGCAGATAGGGGGCGACTTCCTCGAATGCTTCATCTGTGCGGATCGCGCGAACTGCCGGGATGAGCGGGCGAGGAACACCTGCCTGAAAAAGTTCGTCGTTGGTCAGACTATCCAACGGGTAGGCTTGGCTATGATCAGTCTGTGAGCTCTTGCCGTCTCCACTACGCTGGGCCGCCTCTTCGACCTCTTGCACATCGAAAACTTGAAGTATCCCCAGGGAGCCATGGGCCTCAAAACGCTTGTTAGCACACCACCGATAGGCCTCGTCGTGGTGATCGACATGCGTCAACAGAAAGGTTTCCCCCTGCTGCGGCGCAATTACGATGGCGCGCCAATCATCGCCGACCCTTGCGCTCCGAACCTTACCGTCGATCGCTTGCTCAATCTTCTCAAGATGAATGCTGCTTTGAGTGCTGTCCTCTTCGAACTTGCGAATGAGTTCGCTGACCCTCTTTTGGACCTTGGCGGGAAGACGGCCGAAATTGGTCAGCACATCCCGATGCAGCATAAGCGAAGCCATCTCAGGCGTTCTCCCCGGCACGGACAAGCAGATTCGCCAACCAACGCGTGCCCTTCCCGTGGACGTCGTCCAGCGAGACTACGTACCAGCCGGCGTCCTCCCATTCCTTCTGGAAATGCAATTGGTCGCCGACAAGCAGACACGCATGAGGGCTAGCGGACGGCCAGGCCATTTCCGCGAAACAGTCGTCCGAAGCGTCTTCGAGATAGTGCTCGCCCTCGGGCACCGGGACGCCGTCAGTCGCCATTTTCTTGGCCAGGGCAACCAGTGACGGAAGAAGACCTTCCAAGATGCGTTCCCATTCCTCCGGGACGTCATCTTTGACCGTCAGATCGAGATCGGGAGCTGATCCAAGAGCTACCTCAGACGTCGTGAATGACCGGTTATTGCCAGAGAATTGCAGGAGATTGCCGAGCCCAAGCCACCGACGCCAGCGATCGAGATAGAGTGCCGAAACGCGCTCCTCGGGGCTGTCGTCGAGACGAAGGCGCGCGATAACCTTGTCCGAACTGCTCGACAGGACGTCGGCTTGATTAGCAGCGACGAGGAGATCGTCGCTCTCGGCCAGAATGGTCGTATGGAGCAGGTCGCCTTTCCAGTCGTCATCCGTCTTGTCGGGAATCTCTGTGCCGCCGCGCCAACTATCGTGCAAGTTCCAGCGTGATGGCGTCTGGGAGGCATCTGGGCCGGGGCTGCATATGACGTTGCGCGAGCGGATGGGCCGGGACGCCGGCCCCTCGGCGGCGGTTTTAGATAGTCAAATCGGGGAAATCGGCGGAAACGACTGCAGTACCGGCAACAAGTGGTTACGAAGCCGGCAGACAGGTGAAGGGCCGCAAAATCCACGCCCTGGTCGACAGCGAACGGGTTGCCGATGCCTGTCGTCGTCAACTCCACCGCAATCCAGGACCGCGACGGGGCTGGACTTGTCCTCGACAAGATACGCAAGCGCTCTCCCTGGCTCGAACCGATCTGAGCCGACGGTGGCTAAAACGCCTGGCAAGTTGAAGCTGCCGCAGCAAAAGTACCGCTACCCCGCATGTCGATCGTCAAGCACCGCCACGACATGACGGGGCTTCGCCGCTGGATGGTGGAGCGCGCCTTTTCCTGGCTAGGACGAAACCGGCATCTCGCCAAGGATTCTTGCAGCGCTGGCCAGCTGCTTCGTTACCCTCGCCGGCATCCAGCTGGCCCTCACGCGGCTTGCCGGAGCGTAGGCCGGGAACTCAACAGATCACCGGTTTGCGTTGCACGATGACGGAGGTCTGCAAAGGACGGGTGAAGGGACCTCTCCTAGCGCCCGGGCAAGCGGCGGAGTCGCGCCGAATTCTGGTCGTTCGCATGACAATCAGGCTCGACCCAGGTGTGGGCCCTAAACCAACCTTGACGGTAGTCGGGCCCGTGTGACCAACCGCACTCATCTTGACGGCGATGGGCCGGTTGCCAAAGGTGTTGCCCGCGATCAAGTGACAAAGGGATGCCGATGCTGCCCCTTATTCTCTCGTCTGACTCTCACGTGTTCGAACCGCCCGATCTGTGGCAGACCCGCATCGATAGGGTGTTTCGAGATCGGGCGCCGCGGATCGAGCGGATCAATGGCGGCGACCACGTCGTGGTCGAGGCGGATCAGATCCTCTCCGGGATCGGTCTGATTTCGAACGCCGGCGCGCGGTTCGAGGCGCCCGAGACGATCTCCGCCCAAGGGCGCTTCGAGGACGTGCACCGCGGCGGGTACGACCCCGAGCAACACCTCAAGGACATGGAGCTCGACGGGGTGGCGGGTGAAGTCCTCTATCCCTCGCAAGGCCTGTTTTACTTCAAGGTGGCGGACCCGCTGCTGATGTCCGCGATCTTTCGCGCCTACAACGACTGGCTCGCCGAGTTCTGCCGCGCCGACCCCGCGCGATTGAAGGGCATCGCGATGATCAACCTCGATGACGTCCGGGACGGGATCAAGGAGCTGGAGCGCGCCGCCCGCCTTGGCCTCTCCGGCGCGATGATCACCGAGTATCCGGCCGAGGACCGGCGCTACGACGAACCCGAATACGAGCCGTTCTGGGCCGCTGCCGCCGCACTCGACCTGCCCTTAAGCCTGCACACGGCCACGCGACGGCAGGGCAAGATCCGCGGAGCCGGTCCCGGAACGCTGCGCGACGCCAGCAGCCGCGCGACGAAGGCGTTCTATCCGGCGCTGTCGATGTGCGATCTGATCTTCTCCGGCGTCTTCGAGCGCCATCCGCGCCTGACCCTGGCCATCGTAGAGTTCGAGCTGTCTTGGGCGCCGAATGTGGTCACCTCGATGGACTACACGTATCGCGAGCGCCACGGCGAGGCGATTTACCGGTTCAAGGACGGCCTGCTCCCGAGCGACTTCTTCCGCCGCAATGTCGTCTTAAGCTTCCAAGAGGACGCCATCGGCATTCGCCTGCGCGACGTCATCGGCGTCGACAATATGATGTGGGGCTCGGACTATCCGCACAGCGAGTTGACGTTTCCCCAATCGCAGAAAATCCTAGCGGAGATCCTGGCCGGGGTGGCGGACCATGAACAAGCCAAGATCGTGGGCGGCAACACCGCCCGCGTCTACCATTTTGACGTGGCGCGGCTGACCGTCTCTGATTGAAGAGCCGACCGCTCTGCGGATCGACGAGTTCCTCGGGCGAACAGACTGGGCGTGAAGCTTCGCCACGCCGCCTTTTTGGTCGGGAAGGTCAAAATCGTCTGGTGGACGCCGCGCGGTCGAGCGCCGCCACCGCACGCACCGATCTCCTGCGTTCGCTGAGGCGTCAGAAGCGCAAACCCGATCAATTCCTGCATGACCTCCGGCGCGTGTGTCGCGCCAGCTTCCGGGCCTCATGGTAGAAACGGGAGCACGGCATAACAGGAGGGCGGCATGGGGCGGGTCGCGGGCAAAGTGGCGCTGGTTGCTGGGGCAGGAGGTGGCATCGGAGGCGCCGGGGCCGAGGCGCTGGCACGCGAGGGCGCGGCGGTTTTTTGTACCGACCGCGAGGGCGCGGCCGCCGACGCTACTGCTGCGCGGATTCGTATTGCGGGCGGGCAGGCAGCCGCGTCGGCTCTCGACGTGTGCGACCGTGTGGCGGTCGAGGCGGCAGTCGCCGCTGTGGTGCGCGAATTCGGCCGGCTCGACATCGTGCTCGAATTGGCCGGGATCAGCCACCGCCTCAATTTCTTGGATGTCGATGCCGAGACTTGGGACCGCACCATCGCGGTCAACCTGACCGGCATGTTTCACGTCGGGCAGGCGGCGGCGCGACAAATGGTCAAAGAGGGCGGCGGCAGCATCATCAACGTGACCTCGCAGCTCGCCGAGGTAGCGCGGCCCGAGCGCGCCGCCTATGTCGCCTCGAAGGGCGGTGCGCGCTCGCTGACGCATGCGATGGCCGTCGATCTGGCGGCGCACGGCATCCGCGTCAACGCGATCGCGCCCGGCCCAACGCTGACCGGGCTGACGCGCGCGAGCTATACCGACCCCGAAGCACGGCGTGCGACAGAGGCGATGATCCCGCTCGGCCGGCTCGGCGAGCCCGACGATCTCGTCGGGGCGGTGCTGTTTCTTGCGTCCGACGAGTTCGCGCTGGGTGACCGGCAGCACGGTGACCGTGGACGGCGGCTATCTGGCAATCTGAGGAGGCGTCAATGACCGGCGACCAGCAACAGCTTCGCGGTGCAACGCGCCGCGGGCACGCAATTTCGTCATATGGTCAGCAACATCGCCGTGACGATCACCGGAAAACGGGGGGCCGCCAGTGCCTATCTGCTAGTGCTCATCTCGAAGGACGGCAACCACCGTAGCCTTCCACCCGGCCGCTACGCGTGCGAGCTGATCACAAAGACGAGAGTGGTGAATGGCGCTTCTCGCGCCGCACCGTCTTTCATGACCACGACTACACGCTCGACGGGATCGGTCGCTAAAACCGCGGGGCAGCGAGCAGAGGAGCACCTCAGCCGCCGGTCCCGCCAGCAAGGTCTTCTAAGGTGGCACATCGCGCCGTAGAGCACCGGGATGCCGCTCGCCAAGCCATCAGGCTGACCGAGGCGATCGCGAGCTCGGTGCACGTCGTTTACGTAATCGCCGGGCTCGTCGCGGTAGTGAGTTCGTTTTTAGCGCTGGCCCTGCCGACGCGGCTCAGCCCGACACGTCAAGCCCGGTTCGAGGGCGTCTGAGCTCGTTGAACGGCCGAAACAATGTCCTCGGGCTTGCCGACACGGCCGACCGGGAGACGCGGATATCCGCCGGAGCTGCTCTGACAGTCCCCGTCGACAACCTGTGGTGGTCCGCGTCGTTTACGGTATGATCGCGTTGGGAGGCCGGTCCCGACGAGGTCCGCACATGAGCGCGACGCCCGACAGCACATTAGCCGATTGCGAACAGCTCGTAGCCGATCTGCGGCATCAGCTTGCCGGATGCAGAGCCGAGCGCGATGAGGCGCTCGAATACCAGACCGCGACCAGCGACGTGCTCGACGTCATCAGCCGCTCGACCTCTGATGTGCAGCCGGTGCTGGACACAGTGGCCGAAACGACCGCCCGGCTTTGCAGGCCCTAGTTACTCCCTCGCCCGCTTGCGGGGAGAGGGTTGGGATGAGGGTCAAGCCTCCTGGGTAGGATCAGCCAACAGCGCGGCGAAATATGTTACTCCGACCCAGAGACCTATCAGAAATATTGCGCCACCTATAACCTTGTGTTTGTCGATCTCTGGCATATCGGAGAATTTCTTACTATTACGCCGCCGCAATCGCCGCCATTGCCACAGTGTTTATTGCTGGGTTCACCGCCACTCTTTGGCGTGCCACCACCAAACAAGCGAGGTTGACGCGAGACGCGATTGATCTTGGCAACCGTGAATTCGCCGCAACTCATAGGCCAAAACTCCGAGTCGCTAACATTAGAATTCACCCACCCCAGCCCGGGCATCAACCGGGGGCCGGTCGGCTCGGCCTGCGCTTCCGCCAATTCCGCCTCGCGTTCGGCCAGCAGGAGGGGCAGCTCGGCGATCTCTTGAACGGGGTCAGCAGCGTCCGGCATCAACCATCAGTTTACTCCCGCTTGCATTGAGCAGTATCGACATCCTACCCGCCTGAATCACTATGTCGCGCTGTTCAACTAGCCACTTCCGGGTGCCAGCTGCGGCGTGGCGCACGCCAATCGATGCCCTCCAGCAGCATCGACAATTGTGCTGCCGTCAGCACCGCCGATCCGTCCTTCGCCTGCGGCCACAAAAACCGGCCGCGCTCCAGCCGCTTAGCAAACAGGCACAAACCTTGCCCGTCCCACCACAGCACCTTGATCAGATCGCCGCGGCGACCACGGAACACGAACAGCGCGCCGCCATGCGGGTCGAGGCGCAAGGTGGTCTGAACCCGCGCCGCCAGCCCGTCAAAGCCTTTCCTCATGTCGGTGACGCCGCACGCCAGATAGACGCGGACATTGCCCGGAATGCCGATCACGACAGCGCCGACAAGACCCGGCGCAATGCCACCTCGTCGACCGCGCCGGTCAGGCGCAGCTTCACCCCCGAGGCCAGCTCCACCTCGATGATCCCGTCCGCCGGCCGATCGGTTTCGGGCAGTATCGGCACCGGATCAACCGACGCAGCGGCCCGTGGAAGCTCCTCGACCGGCGGGGCCAATCTCACCGGCGCAAACCCGGTCAGCTCGCCGGGCGCAACGCGGATTCCGATGATGTCGGCCGGGCATTCCGATTGATGTCGGCCACCTGTTCCGATCGAAGCCGGCCGGCCGTTCCGATTGAAGTCGGCCGGGGTGGCGGGTCGCCCGCTGGTTTGATGTGATCTCTCCACAATCGGTTGTGCCGGGTCAAGCGGCGGAGATTTTCAGAGCCTTTTTGCGCAGGCTGTCGCCGTGGAGTTGGAGGCGATGGGCGTTGTGAATGATCCTGTCGAGGATGGCGTCGGCGAGCGTGGGCTCGCCGAACACGACTGAACACCACAATATCGGAGCGGCTGGCGCCCCGCATCCGGGTCATCGATGCGGCTCACCCTCTGTTCGGTCAGCGGCTCGCGACCAGCGCGGGCGGGGCGACTCGGCGGATCGGGTGGATCCGGTCGTTCTTCCCGACGGCCGGCTCCGCTGGATCGCGCGGAAGGCCACAGATCTCGACGACGCGGCTTGTGAGACCGGGCCGAATCGTGATCTGCCGCCGGTATCGGTACGTACCCTGCTCCCCTTGGCGGAATACGTGCGGGCAAGACTTTCCTCTGCGCGAGAGGAGGTCAATGGAACATCGGGCCCGGCAGCTGATCCTGCGTCGAACCGGCATTGCCGGGTCGCTCGCTGACCCTCGCCCCCAGGGTGTGGCCGATGATGACGCTGCAGGCGCAGCAGCAGTTGGCGCAGGGATTGGCGCGGGTGCTGCGGTCGGTTCTGACCGCAGCTGACGCCGGCGCGTTGCGCGGGGGATGCCGGGATGAACATGCTGCTCAATTTGGAAAGTCCGGTAACGACGTTACACCGCGCCAAGCTGGCGTACATTTACGTGCGGCATTCACCGCCGGCCAGGTTCGCCAGCACCAGGAGAGCACGGAGCTGCAGTACCGTCTAGTCGACCGGCGGCGGCGTTTGGTTGGCCCAAGGAACGGATTGAGGTCATCGATGACGACCTGGGGAGTCCGGCACCTCAAGCGACAGCCGAGGCGGCTTCCAGCGGCTGATCGCCGAGATCGGCCTCGGCAAGGCAGGGTTGGTGCTGAGCCTCGATGCCTCGCGGCTGGCGCGCAACAACCGTGATTGGCATCAGCTCTTGGAATTGTGCTCGCTGTTCGGCGTGCTGATCGCCGATGGCGAGCGCCTCTACGACCCTTGTGTCTATCATGACCGGCTGCTGCTCGGCTTGTCCGGGATCATGAGCGAGGCCGAACTGCATCAGATCAAGCTTCGGCTGCACCAGGGCGAACGACAGAAGGCGGCGCGAGGCGAGCTGAGATTGCCCCTGCCGGCGGGTCTGGCGTACGGCCGGGATGGCCGGATCGGCTTCAATCTCGACGAAGAGGTGCAGGCGCGGCTGCATCACCTGTTTGCGAAATTTCGCGAGCTTCGCAGCGCCAAGGCGGTCATGCGCCACTTTCAGGAAGCCAATCTGCTGTTGCCAGTGCGGCCGCTCGACGGACCGTCACCGCACGATGTCGTCTGGCGGCCGGCGAGCAGTGCCCGCATCCTTCAGGTTCTGAAGAACCCGGCTTATGCGGGCGCTTATGTTTACGGTCGGCGCCGGCGCACGCCGATCGGCCGGCGTTCCGGTTTGCCAGGATGCGAACCGAGGCGGTGGCGATCCAGGATTGGCCGGTTTGCCTGAAGGACGCCTTTCCAGGATATATCGATTGGGAGGAGTTCATGGCGAACCAGCGGCGGCTCGCGGACAACCTCAATCGGTACGACGTAAACCGCCATGGGGTGCCGCGGCGGGGCAGTGCTTTGTTGCAAGGCATTGCCATCTGCGGCCGCTGCAGCCGCCGTATGGGGCTGCATTACTCCGGGCCGCACGGCAGCTATCCGGTCTATGTTTGTCGCGCCGACCAGCATCAGCATGGCGGGCCGCGCTGCCAGGAGGTGCGTGCCCTCGGGATCGACGCCGCGGTCGAAAGGTTGTTGCTTGAAGCGCTGACGCGGATCGGCTTGCTCTCGCGATTGCCGCCCTCGGCGAGCTTGAGAACGAGGCCCGTACGCTCGAGCATCAATGGTCATTGAAGCGTGAGCGGGCGCGCTATGAGGCGGAGCGGGCGCGCCGGCAATACGATGCCGTCGAGCCCGAGAACCGGCTGGTGGCCCGCTCGTTGGAGCGAGTCTGGGAGGACAGGCTGCGGCAAGTGGAGCAGATCGACGCCGAATACGAGAGTTGGCGTCGGCAGCAGCCGGTATCGCTAGCCGCGACGGAACGGGGTCAGATCCTCTCGTTGGGCGAAGATCTTCCCAAGCTATGGGGCGCGGCAAGTGCCGTCGAGCGCAAGCACATCCTCCGGCTGGTCATCAAGGAGGTGATCCTCGATCAGCGGCCCGCGAGCGGCCAGGTCTGGATGCGCGTTGTCTGGCAGACTGGCGCCGTCAGCGAGCACAAGGTCCGCCGTACAGTGAACAGCTACCGCAACTACGCCGACATCGGGACGCTCGAAGCCCGGGTCCGCGATCTTGCCGCTGCGCAAAGGATCGATCGCGAAATTGCAACAACGCTCACGGCGGAGGGGCTGTTATCGGCGCACGGCCGCCCGTTCAGCGGCGGCGAGGTTCATATACTGCGCAAGCGTTGGCAGATCCCGACGGTGAAGATCAACGGCACAGCTCCCAATCCGCCGCGGTGGCCTGACGGGACATATTCCGTTCAAGGAGCAGCTGCGGCGCTCTCGGTTTCTACCCAGACGGTGTTCAAATGGCTTCAGGAAGGGCGATTATTGGGCCGCCAACTGGCCAAAGGCATGCCTTGGCAGATCACGCTGTCAAACCCGCAGATCGCGGAGTTGAGAACACAGGTACGACAAACAAACCCTTCGAAGAAAGTGGCATCATGACCTC
>CAVVPS010000008.1:0-132426 GCA_963750195.1 uncultured Alphaproteobacteria bacterium | reverse complement strand
AAGCGCATCATAACGCTCTGTTGGCTTAGTGGTGCGAACCAGACGAATGGTTCCCATTTCTTCTTTCTCCTCGTCGCCCCGTGCGCCTTCAGCCCGCGGACTTGTTCCGAGGGGGAAGCGGGGGTCCACGGCTGCGGGCATGGAATTGGCCCTCCGGGTGCCCACTTTGGCTGGCACGACGGAAAAAGCTGCGGCTATCAAACGCCAAAATCGTACCACCACGACCAGTGCAGCCGTCAATCCGCTAGTGCTGCGATCTACCGAGCCGGGCCTTACCGGGCCCGCTCGTAGATGCGGGCGGCCACAACCGTACCCGCGGCCACCGATGCACTCTTCGGGTGGCGGATGACATAAGGCCTCATTTCAGCGCCACGGCCATGTCGCTGTTTTGTGCCCCTACGCGGACGTTGAGCAAACCGTTTGGGGCGTGTCAGAGCGGCCGTCGAAGCCACCTGCATTAAGCTGCGAGCTAGGCCAACCCTCACGAACTCGACCGGAGATGGAACGAAGAATTGCTACCAAGACGGTGTCCGCTGATGGCTGAGTCCCGCGGAGCGACCAATGGTGGCGTCAGCTCGCGTTCCGTAATAATCTGAGATTTTATGTTTCTGCGCGGGCCACATGGGCGAGGGGCGGGCTGAGCGAAAATTGGCGGCCATCGTGGCCGTAGACGCCGTTGGTTATTCAAAGCTGATGGCCAACGATGAGGAAGGCACCCTTGCAGGGCTTCGCGTACGACGCCGCGACTTGATCGATCCCAAAATCGCTGAGTATCGCGGTCGCATTGTCAAGACCACCGGTGATGGGCTTCTGGTCGAGTTTCAGAGTGTTGTGGACGCGCTGCGATGCGCCGTCGAGATGCAGCGCGAAATGGCCGAGCGTAACGAGCAGGTAGCGAAAGAGAGGCGCATGGAGTTCCGGATCGGCATCCATCAGGGTGATATTATCGCTGAGGACGGTGACATTTTTGGCGACGGGGTCAATGTAGCCGCCCGGCTCGAGGCGCTCGCTAGGCCGGGAGGGATTTGTGTTTCTGAGCGGGTTCAGGAGGACACGGCAGGTCGGTTAGATCTCGTCTTCGATGATCTCGGTCTACAAACGTTAAAGAATATTCCGCGTCCTATTCGCCTCTTTCACGTTAACTCGACAGCCGGCCCGATCCGCACGACCTCAGCTCCCGGGGGTTCTGTGCACAAGCCGAAGATCGACCGCGGCGCAGCCGGCACCGCCCGCCCCTTCTTCGCCCGGGCGCTCTTGGCGCTCGCGCTAGTGGTTGTCACTTACGTGCTAACCGCCAAAGCCTTCGGGGTCTTCTTAGGGGGCCTTGAACTCCTTGGGATCTGGGTTACCGTCATCTCTGTTTTTTGGCTGGTACAACGTCTGATTGCGGGGACGCAAAATTACGCCGATCGACTTAGCACACATTCAAAAGCGGCGGCGCCCGCTCGGAAAAGCAACCAATGATGAGGCTCGACCTTTCGATCGCAATCGCTCTTTCAGGTTGTTTGGCGCTATCGAGCCTGGTTGGGTGCGCACAATATTCGTCACCCGTTCCTTCTCAAAATAGCCCGCTCGGAGGCGCTCCTCAGGGCTTCAGAGGCATCGGTCCGCCCAGCGGCAACCGGATTGGCGACTCACTATTCGTCGAACGGGCCGTGCTTTACCCAGGGCAAATCGAGAGCGACCAGCCAGACCAACAAGGCGGGGACGTACTCTTCATCTATTTGCTAATTCGACCGGCTGCTGACGAAGACAAACGGACAGAAGCATTGCGCGCTTACGCCTGTTATGTTCCATCTCCCGGAACTCGTCCGCCTCAGTCCAATAAAGCCGTTTTCCTCGTGCCTGGGAGGGCTATAGCGGGCGCTAAGCTTGACGAATATGATCGAAGCAAGCTGTTCCAAGAGCTTAGCACCGACGGGTACGATTACGACACAGCGAATCAATTGATTTGGGATGTGGGACGTTGGTCAAACGCGGTGCCCGATGTAAGAGGTATCTTCGTTGTGGAAGTTGATCGACCAATTCCGCTCAATCCGAGACGAGCGCGGGCGTATAACTTGGCCGGTTTGCCCTCGGACGTGGTTCGAGATTGGATTCTCGACGAGATATCGAAAATCGAGGGCGGTTGGAGTGCTGACAGTCTTCCCGAAATACATCGTGCTAAACCATCCTGGGCAGCTGTACTTTCGGCCGCAAGCAATTTGTTTCAGATTATTCCTGCGTCCAACGCGAGTTGAATCCCGGCTTCTTGCCCTTAAAAGATGACGCGGAAATAATGCAATGTTTGACGCAATTAAATACGGACTCCTGTACCTCAACGATAAAGTTTTGCGCCGTCAAGAAAAATGCCCCGGAGTAACCATGCCACGTCGCTTTCGCATGTTGCTGATTGGAGTGCTGCTTTTGTCGGTTTCCGGGGTTCTTAGAGAGCCGAATGCGGAAGCTGAGACTTCGCGTCGCTTTGGTCATTGGTAATAGCGCATATCAGTCAATCCCAATCCTGCGCAACCCGGTCAACGACGCGCGAGCAATGGACGATGCGTTGAGCGCAGTCGGATTTCGGGTCATTCGCCTTGAAAACGCCACCAAGGCGCAGATCGAGGCGGGCCTGAACGAGTTGAGCCGACGGCTCATTCCACAGGCAATAAGTCTCGTCTATTATGCCGGTCATGGCATACAGATGAACGGACGTAACTATTTGCTTCCGGTCGACGTGAAAATCGGCACTGCGATGACGGTACCCGCCGAGGGTGTGAATGTTGACGACCTTATGAGCCAGGTAATGCGAACACGTGCCCGTATGAATATTATCATTCTCGATGCGTGCCGCGACAATCCGTTTGTGCTAGGTAACGGGTCGAGTACCTCACTGTTTCGGGACATATCGGGAGGTCTCGCTTTGATCGATGCGCCGGCTGACACCCTGATCGCCTTTTCGACCGCTCCCGGAAAGGTCGCAGCCGACGGTGGTGGGGAGAATGGCCTGTACACCTCCGAGTTAATTCGCGCTATCAACACTTCTGGTGCCAGCCTCGAAACCGTCTTCAAAAAGACCCGGATGGCTGTAGTCGCCAAATCAGGTGGCACCCAGATCCCGTGGGAATCATCGTCATTGACGACGGATTTTTCGTTCCGCTGACGGCCCGCCGCTTGCCTTGGGGGAGCGGGATCGCCCATTGACTGTTTCGAAGCTAAGCCAATATGAAGCGACCACTGTTGCGTGAGTTGCGTCATGCGAAGTTGGTTATCGGTGATCGTTGGCGCGATTTTCGTAATTGGCGCAGGTCAGGTGGCGCGCTCCGAAGTTGAGACACGTGTCGCCCTGATCATTGCCAATAGCGCCTACGAGTCACTCCCAGGCCTGCGCAGTCCAGTCAACGACGCGCAGGCGATGGACCGGGCGCTAACTGCTGCAGGCTTTCGGGTAATTCGAACCGAGAATGCCACAAAAGAGCAGATGATGGCGAGCTTCTCAGAGTTGACAGGTCAATTGAAACCTGGGGAGACGAGCCTTGTCTACTATGCCGGCTACGGAATTAGTATTGGCGGGCGGGACTACTTGCTTCCGGTCAATGCAAAGGTCACCACCCCGGCATCGCTGAGCAGCGAGGCAGTCGACGTCGACGAGATCGTGGGTCAAATCAGTCGGACGCATGCTAGCAACAACATCGTTATTCTGGACGCCTGTCGGGCTAATCCCTTCGCTGCCCCAACTGAATTCGCGACGGATGTGCCGAGGCGCCCGAACGGAACTGCCGTCGACGCGGCGTTTCGCAGTGTTTCCGCGGGTCTCGCTTCGATCCCTGCACCAGCCGGTGTTCTGATAGCTTTTCCGGCGGCTCCGGGAAAGGTCGCCGTCGACAGCGGCCGAGAGCAAGGGCTTTATGCCAGAGAACTAATTCGCGCCATTAGCATGCCAGCGGCCAGCATCGAGAGCATCTTCAAGGAAACCCGGCTCGGTGTAATTGCGCTATCCGGCGGGAGCCAAATCCCTTGGGAATCATCATCGTTGACCTCGGATATTTGGTTCTGGCCAAACACCGCTTCGCAGCCACACACCACGCCGCCATGGGTGCCTCGATCTGCTGCCGTGATTCCAAAGTTGCCACCGGCGGACGTAATAACCGCTCGCGTTCAGCAGGTCGCACAGCAGGAAGGAATCGCGGTCCCTCCTTCACTGGTTTTCGACGAGGCTACAACAGCACCGGACGACCGATTACTACTCGGTCCTTGGGGACCTGGCGTGTGGAAAAGTGGCCTTCAAAATAAAGAAATTTTGATTTTCCTGGGCGTAAATGGGCTCGGTAACGGTCACGTGCTTTATTGTGACAATAGAACACCAGAATATTCAGGATCATGCAACCTTTTGGTGGCGAGAGTGATCAATGGTAAGATCATGTTCACCACTACTGCTTTGCATGAGTATGAACTTGGAGATGATGGAAACTTACATGGCGTACGGGCGGGACGTCACACGATTGTGCTAGCGCCGCTGCGCTGAAGTCGGCAGCATCTCCGCTGATCTCCATACAGCGTCGTGATCAGGCAACGCAGCGCTTCGGTGATACGGTCGGCCGAACCATTGCCGCACTCAAGATAGGAAATCGGCTCAAACGCGGCGCCATGATGATGGATGAAATGACCCAGGTTAGTCGCCGCGGTTTTATAATTCGGAGTGCTACAGCGTTGGTGGGTGCCGTTTTAGGACCGGGATTGACGCGAGCACAGAGTAGAAGACTTTCCAAACTCAGTGACATCGACCATTTTGTTATCTTGACGAAGGAGAACCGCTCTTTCGATCACTATTTCGGCAGCCTGAGCGGAGTGCGCGGTTTCGATGATCCGGTGGCGTTCCGCTCGGGTGCGGCCTCGGCGTTCTATCAGGCTGATCTAGATCGCGCCGAAGGGTATTTGCTGCCTTTCCGGCTCGACACGGTCCACACCAGCGCCCAGCGACTGCCTGACCTTTGTCACGATTGGGCTGTCCAGCACGCCACGTGGAATGGTGGTGCGATAAATAACTGGATCTCGGCCCACCGTGCCGTTGACTGGCCGAACGGCCCGTTGACCATGGGTTTTCTGACACGTCAAGATCTGCCGTTCTACTACGCGCTCGCCGACGCCTTCACAATCTGCGACGGATATCATTGTTCGGTCTTCGGCCCGACCCATCCCAATCGTCTTTACCTGATGAGCGGGACAATCGATCCCGCGGGCCTTTATGGAGGTCCAGCGATCGACAACCGTGGTCGTGGATATAGTTGGGAAACATACCCTGAGCGGTTGGAGCGGGCGGGCATTTCATGGCAAATCTACCACGAGAGCGACGACTTTAATTGCAATGTCTGCAAGTATTTTTGCCAATATCAAAATCTCCCTCATATGTCGCCACTCTACGAGAACGCCATGAGGGACCGGTCGTTTGCCGAACTCCTATCGGATCTGCGGACGGGGAATATCCCTCAGGTAACATGGATTGTCCCGTCATCGACGGTAACCGAGCACCCCGATTTTCTGCCCGCGGCCGGAGAGGATCACACTAACCAAATCCTAGAAGCGTTGTGGTCCAATCCAGCGCTCTGGGCCACGACGGCATTGATCCTGAACTACGATGAAAATGATGGCCAGTTCGACCATGTTGCTCCGCCTACGCCCAAGCCGGGAACGCCGGGCGAATTTGTGGCCGGAGAGCCGATAGGGTTGGGGTTTCGGGTGCCGTGCCTGGTCATATCGCCGTTTAGCCGGGGGGATACGTCTGCGGGATCACGTTCGATCACACCTCGACACTTCGTTTGATTGAAGCACGTTTTGGGGTTGAGATCCCTTACCTGTCGGGGTGGCGACGGTCAGTATGCGGCGACCTAACCGCCGCCTTCGGCTTCGGCTCCCCGCCCCTGTTTGACGTTCCACCTTTACCGCAAACAATATACGCATCGGAATTGGCCCGGGCGCGGGCTTTCCGGCTGCCTCCACCGACCATTCCGAATGAGCAAGTGCCGCCTCATCAAGAACCGGGACGGCGCCCTCGCCGAGCTTGATCGCTCAAGGACGGATCCGAAAGCGGGTCGGCTTCGTCCTGCCATGTTCACCCTGCGCTGATGATCGGCTCCGGCGCTGAGCCGTTGGCATCCGGTCTAGGGATGTCTGGACGGAGCAGGCAAATCGCCGGCCGTCTCCACTTGGTGCTCGGTGTACAACGCGCATTCCGTGGTTTGAACACATGCCGGGGGAAAAGTTGGCCGCTTTCGGGAAGGGTTTCGGATGCCGGCCGGGCGCGAGCGATCGAGCCGGGTAAGAGGTCCGGCGTCCGAAAGCCTCCGATGAAGGAACCCGCGGGAAGGCGGTGAAAGCTTGGCCGTCTATGGGGATTTGGCGCCGGAGCGGCTGTGGCCGGGGGTAGTTTTGCGAAGCTCGCCGTGAGCTGAGCGGCGCCGATGACGGCGGACTGGCCGCTGCTGCTGCCCACGATGGCCTGATTGAGGCCTGGTTGGCGATGTCGTGTTGGCGTTCGCAGGCACGAGGGTAAAATGGCCGGGACGCCGGGAACGGAATGTTCTGGCGAACGGATGCTGCCAGCTGACGAGAAGGAAAGTCATCGGATCACGTCCTGATGTCGGCGGCGGCGGGCGGGCCGCGCGGTGCGGCGCCGCGCGCGAAGGCCTCGACAATGATCATGCGGCCGCCACAGCACGGGCATAGCGGGCGATGATCGGGCGTGGCGTCGTGATAGGCTGTGTCGTGCGTTGCCGGCGGCTCGGCCAGCGGCATTGGGGCGGCCATTAGCTCCCTGGCGCGCGCGATGTTGGCTTTGCAGCTGGCGCTCGCCAGCAGCCCGTAGTGGCGGATGCGATGAAAGCCCTTCGGCAGAACGTGGAGCAAGAAGCGCCTGATAAACTCGTCGGTGCCGAGCGTCATTGTGCGATACCGCGCCTGCCCGTTGCGGCGATAATCCTTGTAGCGGAAGGTCACGCCGTGCTCGTCGAACGCGACGAGCCGGCTGTTCGCGATGGCGACGCGGTGCGTGTAGCGGGCAAGATAGGCAAGCACCGCTTCCGGCCCGGCGAAGGGCGGCTTGGCGTAGACAAACCAGTTCTTCTGCCGCAGCGGCGCGAGATGCCCGGCGAAGGCCTCGCGACGACAGAGACCGGCGATCTCGCCAAAGAACGCCAGCCGGCCCGCTGCGTGGGCGTCGGCGAGCGCGGCCAGGAAGAGCCGCCGGAACAGACGGGAGAGCACCCGCACCGGCAGCAGAAAGCCGGGCTTGCAGCGCACCCAGCGCGTACCGTCGAGCGATATGCCGCCGCCCGGCACGATCATGTGGACGTGCGGGTGGTGGGTCATTGCCGAGCCCCAGCTGTGGAGCACGGCGGTCGCGCCGATGCGCGCGCCGAGGTGCTTGGGATCGACGGCGATCGTCAGCAGCGTCTCGGCGGCCGTGCGGAACAGCAGGTCGTAGACGACGGCCTTGTTCTGGTAGGCGATCGGGGCGATCTCGGCCGGCAGCGTAAAGACGACATGGAAATAGCCGACCGGCAGCAGATCGGCCTCGCGCGCCGCGAGCCAATCCTGCGCCGCCGCCCCCTGACACTTGGGGCAGTGGCGATTGCGGCACGAGTTGTAGGCGATGCGGCTGTGGCCGCAATCTTCGCAGCGCTCGACATGCCCGCCGAGCGCGGCCGAACGGCACTGCTCGATCGCCGCCATGACCTGGAGCTGCTCCAGGCTCACATGTCCGGCATTGGCCCGGCGCCAGTCGGCCCCATGGCGATGAAAGATATCTGCAACCTCCAGCCTCGGGCGGCGCACGGCCGCCGGCTAGGCCTCGGGTCGCTGCCTCTTGTCGATCAATGGTGCGAGCCGGTCGAGCGGGCTGGTGACGGCCCGGATCGTGGTATTGGCAACGCGGGTGTAAAGTGCCGTGGTGTCGAGCTTGGCGTGGCCGAGGAGCGTCTGGATCACGCGGACATCGACGCCTTGCTCGAGCAGGTGGGTGGCAAAGCTGTGCCGCAGCGTGTGCGGCGACACACGCTTGTTGATCCCTGCCGCCTGGGCGGCGGCGCGGACAACGCGGCAGAGCTGGCGGGCCGACAGCGGCTCGACCGGGTTGCGGCCGGGAAACAGCCAGCCTCCCGGCAGCAACAGGCTGCGCCGTCGTCCTGCGCGCCACCAGGCACGCAACAATTCGAGCAGCTGCGGCGACAGCATCGCGTGGCGGTCCTTGCCTCCCTTGCCGCGCTCGACGCGCAACAGCATGCGCTCGGAATCGATGTCGCCGACCTTCAACGCGACGACTTCCGAGACGCGCAGCCCGGCGCCGTAGGCAGTGGCGAACGCCGCCTTGTACTTCGGCGCCGATGCCGCCTGCAGCAGCAGCGTCACCTCCTCGACGCTGAGCACCACCGGGATGCGTCGCGGCTGCGGCACGACGGTGAGCCGCCGCGCCAGATCCGGTCGGTCGAGCGTCACCGTGAAGAAAAAGCGCAAGGCCGAGACCGCGCTGTTGATGCTTGGCGGCTGCATGCCGCTTTGCGTTTGGTGCAGTTGGTAGAGACGCAGATCCTCCGCTGTCGCCGTGTCGGGCGACCGGCCAATAAAGGCCGCGAATGCTCGGACGTTTCGCACATAGTCGCGGCGCGTGTCCTCCTTGAAGCCGCGCACGGTCATGTCTTCGATCATGCGCGCCCGCAGTGGGCTGATGGGCAGAGGTGCAGTATCGGAGCTCATCGGGCTCTCCCGAGCTGAAGGTTGCTGGCCCTTCAATGCTCCGGGATCGGATGCCCCGATCGTCACGCCCTTCCGGTCACCACGCGCTCAAAAACGCGCCGCCGATCACGCCAACCCCTCCCGCGAAAGCGGGTTCGTTCTGCGGCGCGAAGCGGACGCTGCGCTCCTCGCTTCTCTGCTTCGCGTCGCTTACTGCAACGTCACCTGTACCGGAGACGCCCCGCGAATTTCGCCACAAATGTGCCGTACACTCGCGATCGACGATTTCCCCGATCGATGGCCACCTCTGTGATCGAGCATTCCCGTCAATTCCCGGTTAGCGAAAATTAATTCCCGGTTAGGCCGAAAAAATTCCCGGTTCGGTGACACGGGAATTGCTATTCAACCATATGAAAACGCGATAGAAAAATTAGTGGTCGGATGGCCGAATTCGACGAAATTCGCAGTTATATTCCCGGTTCACGGGAATTAGCCGGCGCGCAGGTATTGGACGGCTTCGTCGCGGCGAAACAGGTAGGAGGGTGCGCAATGCCCGACACATGATAGCTCGCATCGCCTGTCCTGTAACCCTTCCATGGCGCTATGATCGCATGTATATGCCTTCATCAACGCCTCAAAAAAGGAGTGTCCAAGCATGGCGCAAGCATCGCAGAAGACCAGATTCACGGCAGGCCCGCTGACCTTCGTCGTCAGACATGAATTGTGGGACGGCAACATCCATGATCATGCCGACCAGGGCGTCTCGATCGCCGTGACGGGGGATGTCGCCGGCAAAGAAACAACCCTGCTGCTGTTCAACTGCTTCGACCAGGAAAAAAGCTACGTCTACGGGCCGGAAAATCCCAATCCGCCGAACGCAGGGCCGACGATGTCCGATGACCTTCCGCAAACCCTAAGCGGCTCGTGCCATCTCTACCGGATGGACCCGATCGCCGACGGCAATCCGATCGGTTGGACGGTCAGGACCCTGGAAAAGAAGCTCCCGAAGATGCTGGAGAGAGCCGGCTACAAGGAGGTCGCCGCGGTGACCGATCTCACCGAGGTCAGGCGCGTTCTCCCTGAGGTGGAAAGCTGCGCCAGGGCGCTGTTTGCCGCCAAGCGGAACACGGTCAAACATAATCGGGGCACCGACATCTTCGACGCCGGGAATATCAGGTTTGGGCTCGAGATGCGGCGGCAGGCGGGCGGAGATGGCGGCTTGGCGGTTCATGTCTTGACCGATATCGGCGGGTCGACGGGAAGGGCGTATGTCGAAGAGACCGAGATCCTCGCCTTCGATTGTTTCTGGCAATTCCCGCATTACCACTATGGCCCGCGCAACAAGAACCATCGCATCTTTTGGGACAAGACATTGGTCGAGGACCCGCTCGGCTGGGTCTTTGAACAGTTCGAGAATCGAAAATTGGGAGCCATGATCGAGCGGGCTGGCTATCCGGGGGTCGCGGCCGATCTCGACCTGGACAAAATCGCCGCCCTTCTCCCGATCGTCAAAAAGAAGGCCCGCGAGATGCAGGCGGAAGGCGAGCGATTGACCGGTCATCCGGGGCTGCCATTAGAGATGACCCCGAACCTGGCCGCCCAATAACGCAAGAGGCGGCGACCCGGCGGAGCGGCAGGCGGGTCTAACCCGCGGTGGCACCCATGCAACCGACGGTGGGCTTCGCCAACGCTCCGCCCGCCCTACGAATAGGGGGCCGTCGCCGCCGGGACCGCTATCGCTGTATCGACGCGGTCCCGCCAAGCAAACCTTGTTCAGTTCGCGGCCAGCTTGTCCTGCGTCTTCGTGTCGAAGTCGCTGGCGTCGTGGCGCTCGTGCAGCTGGCTCCGAGGGTTCGCCCGAAAGCCGGTTGACCATGCGCCCGCGCCTCACCGCCGGCCGTTCGAGGAGCGCATCGGCCCAGCGCTGGACATTCTTGTACTCGTGGACCGCGAGGAATTCGGCCGCCCCATATTGGTTGAACTTCGCCAGCCCGCCATACCACGGGAAAATCGCGATGTCGGCGATCGTGTAGGCAGGGCCCGCGACATATTCGCTCTCCGCCAGCCGGCGATCGAGCACGTCGAGCAAGCGCTTCGTCTCCATCGTGAAGCGGTCGATCGCGTATTCGATCTTGACCGGCGCGTAGGCGTAGAAATGGCCAAAGCCGCCGCCGACATAGGGCGTGCTGCCCATCTGCCAGAACAGCCACGACAGGCATTCCGCCCGCGCACTCACTTCCGTCGGCAGCAACTCGCCGAACTTCTCGGCCAAGTACACCAGGATCGCCCCGGTCTCGAAGACCCGGATCGGCTTGGGGCCGCTGCGGTCCACTAGCGCCGGGATTTTGGAATTCGGGTTGATCGCTACAAAACCGCTGCCGAACTGGTCGCCGTCGCCGATCTTGATCAGCCAGGCATCATATTCGGCGCCCTTATGGCCGCGCGCCAGCAGTTCTTCGAGCATGATCGTGACCTTGACCCCGTTCGGTGTCCCCAGCGAATAGAGCTGCAACGGGTGGCGGCCGATCGGCAGCTCTTTCTCATACTGGGCGCCCGCGGTCGGGCGGTTGATGTTGGCGAACCGGCCAAGTGCCGGCTTGGCGACCCAGACCTTGGGCGGCGTGTATTCGGGCGTATCGGTCATTCTCGATGCTCCAGGGGTGATAGGGGGCGCACGGACGCTGCGCGCATCGCCTCATCTTACACGACAGGTCGGCCGTCGCGCACGCGCTGTGCGCCAATTTGGCGTTGCCTCTCGCCCGAGAGCAGCCGCGCGTCAAGCTGAACCTCTTGCGCGTGGACGTAGATCCCCATAGCGGTGATCGCCCGATACTCGGAGAGGCCCCGCGGAAAGGCGCTCGCCTCAAAGCGGGTTTGGGCCGACGACTTCCCAGTGATGGCGCTGAAAGAGTTTTTCGTGTTCATCGGCGCTGCTCGGGCGGTGCTCCGCGAGATCTTCGATCAATCCGCCGGCGGCGGCCGGGGTGTAGAGAAACAAGACGCGGCCGGTTTCGCTGCCGGTGTTCTTCCAGGCATGTGGGACGTCGCGCGGCATGAACGCGCAAGTCCCGGGCCCGCCGGCGATGACCTCGTCGCCGATCTTGAAGGTGAACTCGCCGGCGAGCACCCAGGCGACCTCGTCGCTGTCATGGTGCAGATGAAAGAGGCTCGCGGTGCCGGCTGGCAGGGTTTCCTCGAACATCATGATGCTCTCGCCGGTCTCGCGCCCCAGGAGCTTCAGGGCAAACGAGCGGCCGGGCGTCGGCGAGGCGAAATGCTTCCCGCCGCCAGCGGGTACGACAAGGCCCTTTGCTGCGGTCATGTTGGTGTCCTTGCCTGTGGCGGAATGAGCATAAATGGCGGCGGCTTGCTCCGCCAGCGCCCGGAACTCGGCGGCGACAGCTTGGATGTGCTCTAATCGGAACGCCAGCCATCCCTTTCGCAGGAGTTAACATGCCCACCATTACTACCCAGGACGGCACGGAAATCTTCTACAAGGACTGGGGCTCGGGCCAGCCGATCGTGTTCAGTCACGGCTGGCCGCTGTCGGCCGATGATTGGGACACGCAGCTGCTGTTCTTTCTGCATCGTGGCTATCGCGTCATCGCCCATGACCGCCGCGGCCACGGTCGCTCGACCCAGACCGGCGACGGCCACGATATGGACCATTATGCCGACGATTTGGCCGCTCTGACGGCACATCTCGACCTAAAAAACGCCATCCATGTGGGCCATTCCACTGGCGGCGGCGAGGTCGCGCACTATCTGGGACGGCATGGCGAAAGCCGGGTGGTCAAGGCAGCGCTGATCAGCGCGGTGCCGCCGCTGATGCTAAAAACGGCGGCCAATCCGCTCGGCCTTGCCAAGGAGGTGTTCGACGGCCTGCAGGCGCAACTCGCCGCCAATCGTTCGCAATTCTATCGCGACGTGGCGGCGGGGCCTTTCTACGGCTACAACCGGCCGGGCGCCAAAGCCTCGGAGGCGGTCATCCAGAATTGGTGGCGCCAAGGCATGATGGGCGGCGCCAAGGCGCATTACGACGGCATCGTCGCCTTTTCCCAGACCGATTTCACCGAAGACCTCAAGAAGGTCACGGTCCCGGTGTTGGTCATGCACAGCGAAGACGACCAGATCGTGCCCTATGTCGCCGCCGGGCCGCACTCCGCTAAGCTGCTGAAGAACGCAACCCTGAAAACCTACAAAGGCTTCCCACACGGCATGCCCACCACCGAAGCAGACACGATCAATTCCGACCTGTTGGCGTTCATCAAAAGCTAGCGGGCGTAGGGCAGGTAAAACCCGCCTTACCGCGCACGCAACCGCCAACGGGTTGCGCGGCGCGCATGGGCGGTTTGCCAAGGGAAGCTCCGGGAACCCACGCGTGCGGCCGCCGGGCATCCCCAATCCCAAGCGGTGCGTGCCCGAACTTGTCGCCCGGTCGCCGAGCGCGCACGCGCTGTCAAACCTGTTCGACCGCAAGCCATACCCGTTGCGGCCACTTGCCGCGCAATTATTGCCGCCGGCTCGCCCGATCACCACAAGCTCTGCTCAGAACACTCGTGCGGCGTCGGCGACTTTGATGCTAATACGCGGCCTATGCCGGTCACCATCGTCCCGTTGCCGCGGAAAGAGCTGAACCAGGGATTCCGCGGCCGTTTCCCGCGCCTATCCGAGTTGCGTCAGACGCTACGGATGGTGCTGAAGGACCGCCGGTACTTCTATTACAAGCAGGGCCGTAGCTTTTCCGGGCTGCGCGAGGATTATCCGCTGCCGCGCGCGATCGAGATCGAAACGATCAACAAGTGCAATAGCACCTGCGGCTTCTGCCCGGTGAACCGGTTTTCCGATCCGCGCCCGCTCGCCCGGATGCCGGAGCAACTGTTCCGCAAAATCGTGGACGATCTGGCATCGCACCGTTTTTCCGGCTTTCTCGCTCTCTACAGCAACAACGAGCCGTTTCTCGACAAGCGCATCTTCGACTTCGCCGCTTATGCGCGGCAGGCGTTGCCGCGGGCGACGATCAGCATTTTTACCAACGGCCAAGCGCTCGACATCGCCAAGGTCAATCGAATTCTGCCGAACCTCGACGTGCTGCGGATCAACAATTACGGGCGCACCCCGAAGCTGCATCCGAACATCGCCCGGATCGTCGAACACCTCGACGCCGAGCGGCCCGACCTAGCCCCCAAAGTCCAAGTGTACCGGCGGCTGTTGACCGAAATTAACAGCAGCCGTGGCGGCAATGCTCCGAACCGCAAGCGTTTTCCCGCGACCTATCGCAGCCGCTGCGCCTATCCCTTTTTTCAGATGGTGGTGAGGCCAGACGGCAAGCTCAGCCTCTGCTGCAACGACGCGCTGGGCCAGGAGACGCTTGGCGATCTGTCGGTACAGAGTATCAGCGAGGCCTGGAACGACAGCCGGCGCCGAACTGTGCAAGATCTGATGCTGCGGGGCCGGGACAATCTCGATGTCTGCCGACATTGTGACAATCAGCATGTCGCCAAACCGGCCCGCGTCGCCGGCAGAGACTTCCACTGAACCGCTGCGCCGCCGATCCGCGGCGCGGGCGCCGGGCAAAACGGCTCGGTTGACGGGCGCGGCCGACTGTCATTACCTGCTCCACTCTCGGAAGGGTGGGCGACATGAGCGATGCGGCGACAACGTCAGATATGACCGACGGCTTTCACCTGGTGGTGGAGGCGCTGAAGCTGAACGGGGTCGACACGATCTTTGGGGTGGCGGGGATCCCGATCACCGATTTGCTGCGCCTGGCGCAGAATGAGGGGATCCGCTACCTCGGCTTCCGGCATGAGCAATCGGCCGGGAACGCGGCGGCGATCGCCGGGTACCTGACCCAAAAGCCGGGCATCTGCATGACCGTCTCGGCCCCTGGCTTCCTGAACGGGATGGTCGCCCTCGCCAACGCCACGACCAACTGCTTCCCGATGATCATGATCAGCGGGTCGAGCGACCGGTCGATTGTCGATCTCGAGCAGGGAGATTACGAGGAGATGGATCAGCTCAGCGCCGCACGGCCCTACGCCAAGGCGGCCTATCGCATCAACCGCCCGCAGGACATCGGCATCGGCATCGCGCGGGCGATCCGCGCCGCGGTGTCCGGGCGCCCGGGCGGCGTCTATCTCGACCTGACGGCCGAGGTGCTGGGCTCCGCGCTCGACGTCGAGGCCGCGAAGAAATCGCTGGTCAAGGTTGTCGATCCAGCGCCGCCGCAGCCCCCAGCAATAGAGGCGGTTAGGCGCGCCTTCGAATTGCTGGCGAAGGCCCAGCGCCCGCTCGTAATCCTCGGCAAGGGCGCCGCCTATGCGCAGGCGGACAAGTGGATCCGCGAGTTCATCGAGAAAACGGACATGCCGTTTCTGCCGATGTCGATGGCCAAGGGGATCCTGCCCGACGACCATCCGCAATCGGCGGCCGCTGCCCGTTCCTATGCGATCGGCAATGCCGATGTCGTGATGCTGGTGGGAGCGCGACTGAACTGGCTGCTGTCGCACGGCCGGCCACCGCTGTGGTCCGAGGACACACAGTTTATCCAGGTGGATATCTCGCCAACGGAGATCGACAGCAATCGGGCGATCGCCGCACCCGTCGTCGGCGACATCAAGTCTGTTTTCTCGGCGCTGAACGCGACCTTGGCAATGAGCCGCTCGCAGAAGGCGAGAGAGAATTGGCCGCAGATGGGAGAGATCAAGCGGCAGGCGGTCTGGGCCGACGAGATCGGCAAGCGCAAGCAGCAGAACGTCGAACGCATGGCGGCGCGCCTCAACGCCGATCCGAGCCCGATGAATTTTTCCTCCGCATTGCGCGCCGTCCGCAACGCGCTCGCCACCCAGCCGGATGTCTATATCGTCAATGAAGGCGCCAACACGCTCGATTTCGGCCGCAACATCATCGACATGGATAAGCCCCGCCACCGGCTCGACAGCGGCACCTGGGGCGTCATGGGCATCGGCATGGGTTATGCGATCGGCGCTGCCGCGGTAACCGGCAAGCCCGTGGTCGCGATCGAGGGCGACAGCGCCTTCGGCTTCAGCGGCATGGAGATCGAGACGATCTGCCGCTACGAACTGCCGGTGACGACGGTCATCTTCAACAATAACGGCGTCTACCGTGGCGACCCAGCCGACCGGCCTTATTCGCCGACCGGCCTCCTCCGTGACGCGCGCTACGAGAAAATCATCGAGGCGTTCGGCGGGCGCGGCTATCACTGCACCGACACGCCGAGCCTAACGAAGGCGCTGACCGAGGCGCTCGCGTCAGGCAAGCCGGCACTGATCAATGCCGTCATCGACCCGACGGCCGGGCACCGAGAGCGGGCACATCCAGAGCCTCAATCCGCGGAGCGCCGCCGCCCCCAAGAACGTAAGGTCGGGGGTCCGTGACCTTCGGGTGAAGATGAGTTTCTCACTGGACTGAGGTAATGGAGCGCTGCGAGCAGGCACGGCCGCCCCAACCCAGGATGTGACGACACCGATGGCGGAACTCGACCGCGTCACTGGCGAAGCCGAAGCGCGGCATCCTCGCGGCAGCGCCGGCGAGGTGTTTTCGGTAGCGCTGAGCTCGGGCTGACCTCGTTCGGCGGGCCGATCGCCCATCTCGGCTATTACGAGCGGACCTATGTCCGACAGCGGCAATGGTTGTCGCCGGACGAATATGCCGGGCTCGTCGCATTGTGCCAGATGGTGCCGGGTCCGGCCAGCAGCCAGGTCGGCTACCTGATCGGGCTGCGCCGCGCCGGCTGGGCCGGCGCGTTTGCCGCATGGGCCGGCTTTACCGTTGCCCTCGGCGATCGTGATGTTCGGCTTCGCGCTGTTGGCGCCGCGGCTCGAAGGGCGCACCACAGACGCGGTGTTGCACGGCTTGAAGCTGGTCGCGGTGGCGGTTGTCGCGCAGGCCGTGTGGAGCATGGCGCGCAATCTGTGCCCGGACCGGGCGCGAGCGGCTCTGGCGCTCTTGGCGGCGGCGCTTCTGCTGGTCGTAAGCGGCTCCTTCGTCCAGATCGTGGCGCTGCTGATCGGCGCGGTCGGGCGGGGCAGTGTTGTGCCGCGACCTTCCTGCACCTCCAGCGCTGCCGGCGATGCCGATCACCTTGCGGACAGGCGGGGTGGCGCTGGCGCTGTTTCTGATCCTGCTGGCAGCATTGCCGCTCGCCGGCGCCGCGGCGCCGCACAGCCTGCTGGCGCTGGCGGGCATCTTCTACAAGGCGGGCGCGCTGGTATTCGGCGGCGGCCACGTCGTGCTGCCGCTGCTGCGCGATGCCCTGGTGCCGCAAGGCTGGTTGTCGGACAGCGCCTTCCTCGCCGGCTACGGCGTGGCCCAGGCGATACCGGGGCCTCTATTCACCTTCTCCGCCTATCTCGGCGCGATTGTGGCGCCCGCCGGCGCCGGCGCGGCGTTGCTGTGGTCGAGCGTTGCGCTGAATTCATCTTTCTGCCGGGCTTGCTGATCGCGCTGGCCGGTCTGCCGGTGTGGCTATGGCTCGGGCATCACCCGGCCGCTCGGGCGGCGCTGGCCGGCGTCAACGCTGCCGTCGTCGGCGTTCTTGGAGCGGCACTCTACAACCCGATCTGGCTAAGCGCCGTTAGTAACGGCCGCGATGTCGCGATTGCTCTGGCGGGCTTCCTGCTGCTCGAGCGCTGGCGGGTCCCGCCGCTCGCCATCGTGATCTTTTGCGTCGGCGCGGCGCTGATATCGGCTTTGGTTCGCTGACGCTCGCGGACCTCCCCGACGGCGATGGCCTGAGCCCGATTCGCCCGCTCTCTACGCCTAACACGGACGCGGTTCCGAGGGCTGCCGCCGCAGGTCGGCTCGTTTGTCTCGCTGCCATTTTCCTGCCGTCATTCCTAACGCTGATGCAGCGTTGCCGTTTTGGCGGAGATTGCGAAAGCGGATCGGAGCATTGGCGGCAACGATCGTTGCTTGGATCCCGGGATCGGGTTAAGCGACGAGGCGCAATGTGCCGGCACCGGGGGGATTCGGCGATGGCGAGGGGGTTTCTTATTCTGTGCTTTCTGATGATCGCGGCGGCCGGGGCGCAGGCCGCCGCGCCGGCTGCGAGCGTCTACCTCGAAGAGCTGACCTGGCCCGAGCTGCGGGCGGACATCCAGGCAGGCAAGACAACGATACTCGTGCCGATCGGCGGGACCGAGCAGAACGGCCCGCAGATGGCGCTCGGCAAGCACAACGTGCGGGTGCATGTGCTGTCGGGCAAAATCGCTCATGCGCTCGGCAACGCGCTGGTGGCGCCGGTAATCGCCTATGTCCCCGAGGGCGACGTCGAGCACCCCGAGGGGCATCTGAAATTTCCCGGCACGATCACTGTCCCGGTGGGGGCTTTCGAGCAAACCCTCGAATATGCCGCCAAGAGCTTCAAGCTCGCCGGCTTCCGCGACATTGTCTTTTTGGGCGACCACGGCGGCTACCAACGGGTCGAAAAGGCAGTGGCTGAGCGGCTCGATCGGGAATGGGCCGCGAGTCCGGTCCGGGCCTGGGCGAGCGGGGAATACTACCGTGCGAGCGAGGTCGAATTCGGCGAGTTGCTGAAGAGCAAAGGCTTCAGCGAGGCCGAGATAGGGACTCATGCCGGGCTCCTCGACACTTCGCTGATGATGGGGACGGATCCTAGCCTGGTGCGCACCGACCTGCTGGGCGAAACCAAGGCCGGCGACGGCACCCACGGCGACCCGCGCCATGCGAGCGTGGCACTCGGCCAGCTCGGCGTCGATTTGATCGTGTCGCAAACCGTCGCCGCGATCAGAAATGACCTAGCCCACCGGTGAATCGAGCCGCCCGTGCGGCGACCACGGCCGTCTTCTTCTTCCGTAGCTTTTATTCGGAGGTTGTCTTGCACCAGCCGATCCGCCGCTGGTTCCGCATCGCCCTGTGGATCGCCCCATTTCTGGCGCTGGGCGCTGGAGTTTGTGCATTGCCGATATGGCCTGTAAGCGGCGTAGCGGACGGATTCGAGCGTCTGTGCTCGGCTGCCGCGGCGTTTGTGCACGTATCGCAGTCCGCCGCGGCCCCTGCGGCTGCGCCGCGCTTGGTGCCGGCGGCTGCGGCAGTGGGCCCGCCGCCGGCATCAGCCCCCGCGTCGATCGAAACCGTACCGGGAATGCCGCCGGTCCTGAACCCTGCCAACCTCTACAGTGCAGCCGGGGCCAACATGCTGAGCCCGGCAGTGGCCGGAGCCCTGCCGCGCGTCTATGTGCCGAATTTGCAATCCAACGACGTCTACGTGATCGATCCGTCAACCCGCAAGGTGGTCGATCGTTTTCCGGTGGGGTTCCTGCCGCAGCACGTGATCCCGTCCTGGGACCTGCAGACCTTGTGGGTCGCCAATAACGGCCGCCGCCGCTCCGACGGCAGCCTGACGCCGATCGACCCGAAGACCGGCTTACCTGGCTCCCACATTTTCGTGGCCGACCCCTACAATATGTATTTCACGCCCGATGGAACCGCGGCGATCGTCGTCGCCGAGCGGTTGAAACGGCTCGATTTCCGCGACCCTCATACGATGAAGCTGGAGCAGTCGCTGCCGACGCCGGGGTGCTCGGGCGTCAACCACGCCGATTTCTCGATCGACGGAAGCTACGCGATCTTCACCTGCGAGTTCCGCGGCGGCGGCCTGGTCAAGGTCGACATGGTCAACCGCAAAGTCGTTGGCTACCTAAAGCTCGACGCGTCGGGCATGCCCCAGGACATCCGCATCTCGCCCGACGGCAAGGTCTTTTTCATCGCCGACATGCGCGCCGACGGGGTGTTTGTGGTCGACGGCGACAGCTTCACCAAGGTTGGCTTCATCCACACCGGCATCGGCACCCACGGGCTCTATCCGAGCCGCGATGGCACCAGGCTCTATGTCGCCAACCGCGGCTCTCACAAGGTCCACGGATCGCCGCACGGCCCCGGCAGCATCGCGGTCATGGATTTTGCCACCCGGACGGTCGAAAAGACCTGGCCGATCCCCGGCGGCGGCAGCCCCGATATGGGCAATGTCAGCGCCGACGGCAAACAGCTGTGGCTGTCCGGGCGCTACGACAATGTCGTCTACGACATCGACACGAATACGGGCGCGGTGACGAAAATCCCGGTCGGGAAAGAGCCGCACGGCCTGACGGTCTGGCCGCAGCCCGGCCGCTACTCGCTCGGCCACACCGGCAACATGCGTTAACGGATCGCCTCAGGCGCTCGGGACCGTGTTCTGCCCACCAAAGGGTATCCACTTTCGACCCAAAGCTCGTCGAGGCCTCGCAAAAAGATCAACCGGTTCTGCCCCGCTCCGGCGATTAACCCGAGCCGCTCCGGGCGCCTCGGGCGGATGGCGGACAGCTTTGACTTCGCGGCCTGCTGGGTGCAACGGATGGATGTTCATTGCGAGCGGCTCCGCCGTGTCGGCTCCTCAGCGCAAGAGCCCATCGCGGTCGGTGGCGGGGTTGTGCTTGGCAGGCGCGCGGACTCTGTCCGAACTCATTTTTTGTCAATGGCCATTTCAAGGGCTACCAACGGCTAGGCGATACCGGCATCAAGGCGGTCGATGATTTCACACCCCTCGTCGAGCGGATTTCCCTCGACGAGGCCTTTGCCGACGTCGCGGGCTGCTCCCGTCTCTTTGGCCCGCCTGCCGAATTAGCGAAGGCAATCCGCCGCCGCGTGCGGACGGAGCTTGGCCTTCCGATCTCGATCCCCACGGGCTGGTGGTTGTCGAACCCCAGCACCGAACTGGAATTCTCCCACCGGGAGCCTTTCATCGTGTTCGCCAAACATCTGGGTCAGACCTGCTATTGGGCAATCTAACCTTGAAGCCGCAAATAAATGACGGATCAGGTTGCCCTGATCCGTCATCCAGTATTCTGTCGCTGAGGAAACTTACCTCAATGCGAGCACAAGGAATTAGCTAGAGTCACATCTGCCGGCGTCGGCACGTAGGGCGGCCCGAGCACGTTCGATGCAGTCGCATTAGAAATCAGCCTTGTTGCGTCCGACGCGAGAAGGAATTGCTGCTGGACAGCCTCATTCGCAGCAGCCGTTACAACGCAGACGTAGCCGGCATGGGTACCGTAGCGCTCCTCGAGTGATGGACGCGGATCACCGGCTGCTGCACGGTCAGCCTGGGTATCCCAGAACGGCCAATAGCCTCCGCTGTTGCCGGCCCCGGCAAAGACCTGGCCGACGCTTCCCGGGCCGTTACTAGCATTGGGCCCATACCAGCCGGTTGTGGCCAAGTTCCAACCCACATAAGTACCCAAAGGGGCCTCTCCCAGCACGGTTGGCAAGCCGGTGACGTCTTCGTTGCCGTCCGCATTCACTTTCGTCGCATAGACGGGCAGCACAGCCTTGATGAAGGGTGGCTGGATAGTTGGCACGCCACTCTCTTGGTCGTAGTTCTCTCCGGGGCCGAAGTCGTAGACAAACGGCGGCCAAGCCTGGTCCCCGTGATACTGAAGATTAGGGATATTATTGGGAAATCCCTCGGCCGCCGCGGTGTTCGGCACGAGTTCTCCGCGCGCGAGCGTGGGATAGACGCTTGGCGGCATCGGCGTGCCCCACATCAGCAACTGGATGAAAGCATACGTCAACGCATTGTTGGTAAACGTCTCCGGAATTGGATCTTGGAGAAGCGACTGACCGGCCGGTGGGGCCGTACCTGGGGCGACCCAGGTGAAGCTGCCACTGCCACCGCCATGCGTCGCACCTGGCGAGTAGTACCGATGGACGTTCGAAGGCAGCGGAATATCGGCAATGCAAGTGAAGCCGCACAGACTCACCGACATCTTTTCAGAATAGAGCTCCGCTGAAGCGAAGGTTTCCAGGATCTGCGGACATGTATTGCTCTTCGCGCAGCGGTGGAGCATGCCATTTGGCGGGAGGTGACGCGCCTTGTTGGGATAGTCCGCCCACCAGACCGGTGCTTCGTCACCGCCCATGTACAGGTACATGAGGTTATTCGGCTGACCCCAACGGATGTTCATAACCATCATCCGCCCGTCGATCTGCGGCCAGGCACCGTCAAAGACAATGCGGCCTTTTTCGTCCTTGTTGAAGCCCCAGAAGATGAAGCCATGGATGAATGCGCCCGACTGCGACGCACCAACGGTGTATGTTCTCTTGACGGTGCCGAAGATCGGGTTTGAACCCCCACCTGGGGCAACCTGCTCGTAGCGGAGGAAAGAGCCAAGGTCTCGAAACGCGGCAAATCCGACCCCAAGCACTAAGGGGTTCTTTGCCGTGTAGGCCATTTCATACAGGAGGCTTGGGTTGAACGTGGCGTTTTTTAAGCAAATCCAATTAGGATTTGGCGTGCCGGGCCAACCATTCGGGCAGTATGCCCAGGCCCACTGGTGGCTCGGGATAGGCGTCTTTTTGCCATCCACGCCTTCAAAGGTTTGAGACGATACGGTCCAGAACTCAGCCCGCTTCGTGTCCATGCTTGCCGGCTGGTAAGGGGAAAATGCCGGGCCCTGAATTTCCAACTGCGCCGTGCTTGTAAGCGCACTTCCGACTGCTAAGCCGCATCCATTAGTGCCAGTGCACACGTGACTGTACACCTGACCAGTAATTGGATCCTTTCCGTTTGAATTGGTTGCCACCGGGACCTGTACGACATAACTCGCCAGCCTCTTGAGGCCCGCCGCCACATCAGATACCTGAGGAGGAGTAAAGACCCCAGTCGTGGTGTTCAGGGTGCCATAAGGTCCAGAGCTCAGGTCAAAGCAGGGATATGGGATCGCCGGGAACGGCGAGCATTGCGTCAGAAGATCGCCTTGCCAACCACTCTGAACATAAGTCGCACCCTCTATCAGCGCATTTGTGTTGATCGCGTTGCCTCCACGGTTTGGTACCTCGTGGATCATTAGTCCGCTGCGCTGTGTTGGATCGCTCGGTGTGATGATCTCAAAGTCGGCAATGTATTGAACCCTGCCCTTATTCTTGGGCGCAAGGTTGATATCTGTGATGATCTTGTTGTTGTCAGGATCGTTTGGCTTGAGTTCACCAAATATCCGGCCCGTATAGATCATATAGGGTACTGTCTCGGTGCTGGCAGTCGAAGTTCCCAAAATGATCGGCTTAAAGTCGACGGTGGCTGTCTGATCGATGACGATCTGTTGGATGTAGGCATAACTCGGCGAACTCCAGCCAATCACTGCACCGAGCCCGAAAGCCGATATGAGATACCGAAACATCCTGTTTGTCTTCGGGCACATGTTCATTTCTCTCCCTCGATTTGTACTTGACGTAACTGGGATGGTCGGCGCACTTGAACCACAAAAACATCACCTCACGATCAGAAAAAGCTGTCAAGCAATTTTCCTCGGTTGTAATGCGGGCGCCGGTGTCAATGGCCGGAAACGGCGCGAAGGCGTCATGCGACAAAAACAGCGCATAGGGTTGGCTCGCTACCCGGGCGGAGGTTCGGGCTGGGGAATTATCGGTCAGATTTGCGCCACTCGATGCCGGTCACAGATGGGTCGCGCGCAGCCTTAGCGCGTTGCCAATGACCAGCACCGAACTCATGCTCATCGCCGCGCTGGCGATCATCGGATTGAGCAACAGCCCGAAGGCCGGATAGAGCGCACCGGCCGCGATCGGTATCGCCAGCCCGTTAAAGACGAAGGCGAAAAACAAATTCTGCCGGATGTTGCGCATGACCGCACGCGACAGCCGGCGCGCCCGCACGATCCCCTGCAGATCGCCTTTGACGAGCGTGACGGCAGCGCTCTCCATCGCCACGTCGGCGCCGGTTCCCATGGCGATGCCGACCTGCGCCTGGGCCAGGGCCGGGGCGTCGTTGATGCCGTCGCCGGCCATCGCGACGAAATGGTGCTGATCCTGGAATTTCTTGACGGCCGCGGCCTTCTGATCCGGCAATACCTCGGCCACCACGTCATCGATGCCGAGCTTGCGGCCAACCGCTTGCGCGGTAATGCGGCTGTCGCCGGTCAGCATCACCACTCGAATGCGCTCGTCGTGGAGAGCCTTCAGCGCGCCGACCGCGCTGTCCTTGATCGGATCGGCGACCGTGACCAGCCCGGCCGCCCTGCCGTCAACCGCGATCAGCATCGCCCCTTCCCCATCCCTGCGCAGCGCATCCGCGCGCTCGGGCAAATCGCCCGGATCGATCCCGAGCGAGGCAAAGAGCGCCTGGTTGCCGACGGCAACGCGCTTGCCGTCGACGGCGCCGATCACCCCCTTTCCGGTTTCGGATGTGAAATCCGCTGCCTCGGCGAGCTGCAAACCGCGTTCCGCGGCGCCTTTGACAATCGCAGCGGCCAACGGATGCTCGCTGCCCCGTTCGAGGCTGGCGGCCAGCCGCAACAGCTCGTTCTCATCGATGGCGCCAATCGCAACGACGCTAGCGAGGCGCGGCTTGCCCTCGGTCAGAGTCCCGGTCTTGTCGACGACCAGGGTGTCGACCTTCTCCATCAGCTCTAGCGCTTCGGCGTTCTTGACGAGGACCCCCGCGTGTGCGCCTCGCCCGGTGCCGACCATGATCGACATCGGCGTCGCCAATCCGAGCGCGCAGGGACAGGCGATGATCAGCACCGCAACCGCGTTGACCAGCGCGAAGCCCATCGCCGGCGCCGGGCCGAATATCGACCAGACGATAAACGTCACCACAGCGGCGGCGATGACTCCTGGCACGAACCATCCGGAAACGGTGTCGGCCAGGCTCTGGATCGGCGCGCGTGAGCGCTGGGCCTCGGCAACCATGTGGACGATCCGAGCCAGCAAGGTGTCGCTGCCGACGCGCTCGGCGCGCATGACAAATGAGCCGGTGCCGTTGACGGTGCCGCCGGTGACCTTGTCGCCCGGAGCCTTTTCGACCGGAACGGGTTCCCCGGTGATCATCGCCTCATCAACGGCGCTCCTCCCTTCGAGCACGACGCCGTCAACCGGCACTTTCTCGCCAGGGCGTACGCGCAGGCGGTTGCCGGGGACCACCTGTTCGAGCGCGATATCGCCTTCGCGGCCTTCGTCGCCGATGACGCGCGCGGCTTTGGGCGCGAGGTCGAGCAATGCCCGGATCGCACCGCCGGTCTGGGCGCGGGCGCGCAGTTCCAGAACCTGCCCGAGCAATACCAGGGTGACGATGACCGCCGCCGGCTCGAAATAGACCGGCACCGCTCCGTCCGGCATGCGGAACGAGGCGGGGAATATCCCCGGCAGCAGCGCCGCGATCAGACTGTAGCCATAGGCGATCCCGGTGCCGAGCGCGATCAGGCTGAACATGTTGAGCCGGCGGTTTATCACCGAGGCCCAGCCGCGGCGGAAGAACGGCCCTCCGCACCACAGCACGACCGGTGTCGCGAGCGCGAGCTGGACCCACACTATTCCGCGAAACGCGAGCAAGTGAGCAACGTGTTCGCCCATGACGATCGCTACCAGTGGGACCGCCAGCGCCACCCCGACCCAAAACCGCCGCGTCATGTCGCGCAATTCGGGGTTGGCGCCTTCGCCGGCGGCCGGCGTCAGCGGCTCCAACGCCATGCCGCAGATCGGGCAGCTGCCCGGCCCGCTGCGCACAATCTGCGGATGCATCGGGCAGGTCCACTGGACCTTACCGGGCCCCACTGCTTGGCCTGAAGGGTTAGGGCTCAGATAACGCGCAGGGTCGGTATCGAACCGCTCGCGGCACCGGCTGCTGCAGAAATGGTAGGTATGTTCCGCATGCCGGCTGTGGTGCTGGGCCGCAGCCGGATCTACGGTCATGCCGCAGACCGGATCGCGCTCGCCGCCTGGCGGCGCCCGAGCGTCGCTATGGTGGTCCTCTCCGTGAGAGAGGCGTTCGACCGCGCTCATGGCATGCCCATCCTTTTGCAATCAGCGGCTTATGCCTGTGCGTCCGGTGACACAATCTGTTGTGGTGGCGGGCGCAGTGGTGTGATAGAACAAAGAAAGAACATAAGCCGCTTCAGGTAACCTGCCATGACCGATTTCCCGCGTTCCCTGATAGAGTTTCAGCAGCGCTTCCCGGACGAGGCAGCCTGTGTCGAGTATCTCTTCGCGGCGCGCTGGCCCGAGGGGTTTGTCTGCCCCGGCTGCGGCGCCGGCAAAGCCTGGGAACTGCAAACCAAAGCGTGGACCTGGGAGTGCGCCGGTTGCGGCAGACAGACCTCGGTGACCGCCGGGACCATCATGCACCATTCCAAGCTGGCGCTGACCACCTGGTTCTGGCCGCCTACCTGATGGCCACCCATTCCAACGGCATCTCGGCCCTGCAACTGCAACGCCAGCTCGGCTTGGGGTCGTATCGCAGTGCCTGGCTGCTGTGCGGCAAGCTGCGCCGCAGCATGGTCGCACCCGGCCGCGGCGCGCGCGCCGGTCTGATCGAGGTCGACGAGACCGAAATTCCCTGCCGCAGCAAAAACGATCCCCTGACCGGCGGCGGCAGACGCAAATTATACCTTTGGGGCCCTCGGTCAGACTTGATCCAGATCAGAGATGATCGCGACCGGACACGATAGCAATTCCCTCAGAACTTCGGGAGCATTGTGATGTTCGAGCGCAAATCATGTGTTTCTCTGATGCTTGCTCTGGGGCTGCTCACAGCCCCTGCGCTGGCGCAGCAGGCGGCGCAACCCGAGCACCATCCCGGCAGCGCAATGATGGGGGCGGGCGGTTCGATGATGGGCGCCGGCGGCATGCCCATGATGGGCGCCGGTGGCTGGCAGCGCATGATGGCGGCCGGCGGCATGGAGATGATGTCGGCCATGGCCGGACATGTGGAAGGCCGGCTTGCGTTCTTGAAGACCGAACTCAAGATCACCGACGCGCAGCTCCCGCTTTGGAGCAAATTCGCCGATGCGCTACGCAACAATGCCAAGACAGTGGGAAAGGTCGTGCAGGGCAGCGCGGCGAGTGGTGGTCAATCCGCAACCCTTCCGGACAGGCTGGCGACGCGCGAAAAGTTCCTGATCGCCCGTCTGGACGCCTTGCGCAATTTAAAAGCTGCGGTCGACCCGCTTTATGCGGCGCTCAGTGACGAGCAGAAGAAGACCGCCGACGAGCTGATGACTCCGATGGGGGTGCTGATGTAGCACTCGGCGGCATGGCGAATGCGGATCGGCGACTCAGCGGCTATCTGAAGCCTAATTCGGCCAGCACCCGGTATCTCGCTGTCTTTCGCTTGGTGCGAAGAGCGAGTACGCTGACGCGCCGGCCTCGGGGTTCCCGAAGGATCGCCGATGCGCCGTAACAGCATGCAAACTCCGGGAGGGAGTGACGATGCCAACCTATGAAATCACGACCGAAGATGTCGAGTATCTCCGCCACGGCGACAAGAAGCTGATCGCCCGCCTCTACAAGCCGAAGGGCGACGGGCCGTTTCCGGCGGTGGTCGACCTGCATGGCGGCGCCTGGACCAGCGGTGATTTGACCGGGACCCAGGGCCTCGACGAAACCCTCGCCAAGAACGGCTTTGTCGTCGCCTCGCTCGAATTCCGTCATAACGCCGACGGCTATCCGACATCGCTGATCGACATCAACCACGCGATCCGCTGGATCAAGGCCCATGCCCGCGATCTCAAGGTCGATCCCAATAGGATCGGCATCGGCGGCGCGTCGAGCGGCGGCCATCTGGCGATGCTGGCGGCGATGCGGCCCAATGACCGGCGTTACGCCTCGGCGCCCTTGCCGGCCGGCTCGCCGGCAGTCGACGCGACGGTGCGCGCGGTCGCGATGTCATGGCCGGTGATCAACCCGCTGTCGCGCTATCGCAATGCGCAAAAGGCGGCGAAGACCCCGAACCCCCCGGCCTTTTCGATCGGCATGAAGGAAAAGCACGACCTCTACTGGAAGACCGAGGCCGCGATGGCCGAGGGCAACCCGATGCTGATGCTCGAACGCGGCGAAAAGGTAACGATGCCGCCGGCGCTATGGGTTCAAGGCAGGCCGGACATCGTCCACGACTACCATGACGATGATTTCGAGCTTCCCGGGCAACGAGCCCGAGCGCTTCATCTCGAATTACCGCAACGCCGGCGGCGACATCGAGATCGTCTATATCGACAACGAAAAGCGGCAGTCGAACGCTTCGTACGACCCGATTACCGCCTTCTTCAAAAAACACCTCGGGTAAAGGCGCGGCTCACCGCTCGCTATTTCTGCTCCTCCCTTTCCCCGGTTGCGGGGAGAGGGGCTGGGGTGAGCGTTATCCCTGGGAACCAGTCGCCGAGCACCTGTTCCTCGGTGTACTTGGCGGCTGTGAGTTTCCCGATCATCTCGCAAATGACCGTCGAGGCTGTGCAGACAACCTCGTATGCTCTCCTCGCCCGATCGGTTCTCGGTGCCCGACAGACAGGACCCACGCGCATTTCAGCCATGTCCGACTCCCGCGAGTGATCCTACCCCCGCGCAGGGCGGGCCCTGCTGTCGCTGTGGGATCAGCGCTTGAATAATGCCTCCGCTCCTTGACGCTGCCCGAGCTTCGCCGCGATCTCGACCCGGACGCGGGCGATTTCACCTTCGAGTTCGGCGATATAGGCCTCGAGCTCGGCGATCCCCATCGGGCTGAGATCCCTCGACGCCGCCGGCTTGTATCGCGGTTCAAGCTCCAATTCGTCCATCGATCCTCCGCTCCCCGCAGCTGTCTTCCCTCGATTGGCCGCCAGACTATATAATGATCAGCTTTTTTGCGCTCGCCCGCGCGCCGATTGTCTCTGGCGGCGGGGCGTCGCCGAAACCAGGATTCCGTCATGCCAGCTCCGTTGATGCCAAAGGCGACCGCCGTATGGCTGGTCGAAAATACCTCTCTTACCTTCGAGCAGATTGCCGATTTCTGCGCGCTGCATCCGCTCGAGATCCAGGCGATCGCCGACGGCGAGGTGGCAACACAGATGCAGGGCCTCGATCCGGTGGCGAACGGCCAGACCACCGCCGAGGAGATCGCGCGCTGCCAAGCCGACCCCAATGCGCGGCTCGCGCTCTCGCCGCAGGCTATTGCACCCCAGATGTTTCGGCACAAAGGCCCGCGCTATACGCCGATCGCCAAGCGCCAGGACAAACCCGATGCGATCAGCTTCCTGCTCAAAACCTATCCGGAATTGTCCGACGGCCAAATCTCGAAGTTGATCGGCACCACCAAGCCGACGATCGCCGCGGTGCGCGACCGCACCCACTGGAACAGCCCGAATATCAAACCGCGGCACCCGGTCGGGCTGGGGCTATGCACGCTCGAGGAACTGGAAGAAGCAGTCGGTAAAGCTCGGGCGAAAATGCCGATCGCGGATGAGATCGTCGGCAACGAAGCGGAAAGCGGCGTGCTCGAGACCTAGACTAGGATATGTGAAGCGGGGGCCGAACAGGGCGAAACCCGCGGTCAGCCCGCCGCCCGCCCGGCAAGGTCCTCCCCCGATTCCCCATACTTGACAAATCGCTCCTAAGCCGCCGCGCTGTCGTGGCTCGGCTCGATGCGGTCCTGGGTTGCCCCCGGAGCCAAGGCTGTGGCAGCGCCCAGCGGCTCCGGCGCGTCGCGCAGCACATAGCCCCGTCCCCACACCGACTCGATATAGTGTTTGCCGCCGGTGGCCTCAGCCAGCTTTTTGCGCAACTTGCAAATAAAGACGTCGATGATTTTATGTCCTGGCTCGTCCACCCCGCCGTAAAGATGAAAGAGAAGCATTTCCTTGGTCAGGGTGGTTCCCTTGCGCAGGCTGAGCAGCTCGAGGATGCCGTATTCCTTGCCGGTCAAATGCAGCGGGCGGTTGTCGACTTCGACAACCCGGGCGTCGAGATTGACGACCAGCTCGCCGGTGCGGATGACCGACTCGGCATGACCCTTGGAGCGCCGGACGATGGCATGGATGCGCGCCACCAGCTCGCGGCGGTCGAACGGCTTGGTCAGGAAGTCGTCGGCGCCGAAGCCCAGGCCCTTGAGCTTGTGATCGAGCTCGGCCAGGCCGGAAAGGATCAGGATGGGCGTGTGCACCCGCGCCGCGCGCAACCGCCGCAGCACCTCGAACCCGCTGATGTCCGAGAGCATCAGATCGAGGAGGATGATGTCGTAGTTGTAGAGCTTGCCGATCTCCAGCCCGTCCTCACCGAGATCAGTCGTGTCGCAGATAAAATTTTCCTTCCTCAGCATCACCTTGATGCTGGCGGACATGAAGTCATTAGAAGTCGCAATAAGCACCAGCATGTAATCCTCCAGCCTCCATACCCGCTCTTGAGACGCGTGAATCTCGAGCGCACTCGAGGCGGCAACCGATCACGCATCAGCCGCGTAATCCGTCTTACCGACCGTTTCTCTGCCTCGAGAGGGCACGAGCAATCTGCGTGCCAACCATATCCCACACGCAGAAATGTGCGCTTTATAAATAGGTTAACCCCGCATGTAATGGCTCGCCGTGACGCTCCAGCTGTCTCATCTGTCTCATATCGTCTCGTACCGTCTCGTTTAAGATGTATCAAGTGTCTCGTTTGTGAATGGACCGCGGGCCGGTGCGCTCGCGGACGAGAGGCACGGCTTCGCGCAGTTGGCGTCGGACGCCAATTTCGCGCCGGAAGCATCGGGTCTCAACGTTTCCCGTCAGGAATGCCAACCCCCAAATTTCTATTATGCGGCGCGCCTCTGCGGCTGGACATGCCCGCTGACGGTGGAGCCATCCTCGGGCGTCAGCCGGAGGAAGCCGACAGCGGCGAGCAACGGGATCAGCCCGACCAGGGAAAAAGCAAGCCGAAAATCCGCGACGGTGACCTTCATCGGCCCGGCGATGACCGCCAGTAACGCCGCACCGATCGCGACGCCAAAGCCGCGCGCCACCTGTTGCGCTACTCCGGCGACGCTGGTGCCTTTACTGAGGAGCGGTCCCGGCATGTCGGCATAGCTGACCGCGTTGAGTGCCAGATACTGAACGCTGCGCACGCAGCCCGACAATAGCACCAGCAACACGATCACCCACGCCGGGGTATCTGCCTCCAGCAACCCGCAGCCCGCGGTCACCGCAGCGGCAAGACACGCCGTGCTGACCAGCAACCGGCGAAAACCAAATAAGCGCAGCAGCGATCCGGCGAGGGTGCGCACCAACATCGCCCCGACGCTCGATGAAAAGGACAAGAGGCCCGATCGAATCGGGCTCAGCCCGAACCCGACCTGAAACAGCAATGGCAGCAAAAACGGCGCCGCATCGAGCCCGACCCGGCAAAATCCGCCGGTCACGGTGCCGATCCGGAAGGTCCGAATGCGCAACAGGCGAAGATCGAGGACCGGATCTTCGCGCTGCCGCGCATGCCAGCCGTAAACTGCGAGGATGGCCAGCGCCGCCGGGAAAAACACCGCGTCCAGCACACCCGGAAAGATCGGCCGCCCGAGGTTTTCAATGGCCAGCTGCAGCAGCGCCAGCCCGAGCCCGCAGAGAAAGAACCCGCGTAGATCGAAACGGGTCGGCGCCGGCGCGCGAAAATTCTCGAACAGGCGGAGCGCTAAGACCAAGCCGAGCACGCCGATCGGCAGGTTCAGAAAAAATATTCCCCGCCAGGAAATCCAGCTGGTCATGAAACCGCCGACGATCGGGCCGACGGTGGGGCCGATCATCGCCGGTATGGTCATCCAGTTCATCGCCGTGACCAGCTCGCTCCGCGGAAAGCTCCGCAGCAGAATCAGCCGGCCGACCGGCGTCATCATCGCCCCGCCGAAACCCTGGATCACCCGCGTCGCCAACAGCATCGGCAGGTTTGTCGCCAGGCCGCACAGCGCCGATCCGGCCGTGAAAATCGCGATCGCCGAACAGAACACAATGCGCGTCCCCAGTCGGTCGGCGATCCAGCCGCTGACCGGAATGAACACGGCGAGGCTCAGCAAATAAGTCGTGATCACTAGACTGAGCCGCAGCGGGTTCTGCCCGAGGCTCTTGGCCATCGCCGGGATCGACACGGCGATCATCGTCGAGTTCCAGCCCCTCCATGAAAAATGCGCAACCGACGATCAGCGCGATGACGATAGCCCGCCGCGACTGCCGGGCCGCGTTGGAAGAGAGGCCGGTCTCGCTCAATGGCGCCGCGGTCCCGACTGGGGCTCGGCCGAGGTTGATCGAGCATTTCCGGCCCCATGGTCCGGGTAGCAATGGCTCATCCGCGCGCCCGCTCTATCCGTTGACACCGCTCGCGTGCCGGACCATAGCCGATCATGAACCGTCGGTGGGGCGGCAAAGGTGGACCACGGCGAAATCCGGCCCGAGCTTCTCGAACGCTGGGCACTGGCCTATCTCGGACGGTACGCCAGTTCGTCCGAGAATCTGCGGCGGGTACTGCTGCGGCGCGCCCGGAGCCGTGCCCCGGCATCGCCGGAGGCGGCGCAGCAGCTAGCGGGAATGGTCGATGCGCTGGTCGAGCGCTACCGGCTGTCGGGCCTGCTCGACGACGCGGCTTACGCCATCGCGCGTGCGCAATCCTCGCACCGGCGAGGCGAGTCCACGACCAGGATTCGCGCCCGGCTTGCAGCCAAGGGCGTCGAGAATTCGGTTGCCGCGGAGGCGGTGCAGACGCTGCGCGCCGAAGCCGCCGACCCCGATCTCGCCGCCGCCTGCGCTTTTGCCCGGCGCCGCCGGCTCGGACCCTATCGCCGGGCTGCCGCCAACCCGTCGCGCGAGCTCGGCATCTTCGCCCGCGCCGGTTTCGCCCGCCGCGTGGCCGAGCGGGTGCTCGCCTGCGCCGATATCGACGCCGTTGAGGCGCTGGCCCGCGCCGAGCCCGATTGAGGCGTCAGTTTACGCCCGCCGCCGCTCGCCGGCTGTCGCCGGCTCGGTTTCGGCGGGCGCGGCTGGCGGCGTCATCATCAGCATCGGGGCTGGGTCGCGGGTGGCGACGCCGTGTTTGGCAAAGGCAATCGTGACCAGGCGATTGAAGGCGCGGCCGACGGCAAACTGCTGCGACGGCAGGGTGCGGATGCGGACCAGCAGGACGACCGAAAACTCGTCGAGCTTGTCGACGCCGAGATATTCGAACGGGTCGAGGATCACCTCCCGCAGCGTCTCGTCCTCCATCAATTCGGCGCTGACACCACGCAGGATCTCGACCACCCGGTCGATGTCTTCGCCATAGGAGATCGTGACCCGGGCGACGACAAAGGCGAAGTCGCGGGTCATGTTCTTGACGGTGGTAACCTCGCTGAACGGCACCGTGTGCACGGTGCCCGCTTGGTCGCGCAGGCGGATCGTGCGCACCGATATTGCCTCGACCACGCCCGCATGGTCCTTGCCGACATCGACGATGTCGCCGACCGCGAGCTGATCCTCGGCCAGGATGAACAGGCCGGTGATCACGTCCCTGACCAATGCCTGGCTGCCGAACCCGATGGCGACGCCGACCACGCCGGCCCCGGCCAGCAACGGCGCGATGTCGATGCCGAGATGCGACAGGATGATCAGCGCACTCATGACCACGATCAGCGACAGCATCGATGTGCGCAACAACGGCAATAGGGTGCGGATGCGGGTACGCCGCGGCACGCCGCCGGCGTCGATCTTGCCGAGATAGCGCTCGATTGCCGAGGCGAAGATCTCCCAAACTGCTAGTGCGGCCAGCACGATCATGCCGATCGATAACAAATCGCCGCCCAATCTCCGGGCGAACCCCGAATCGAGCCAAGCGAAGGCGCTGATTTCCCAGGCCTGCAGCACCGTCAGCGCCGCCAGGATATAAAGCGCGCCGCTGGCAAGCCCGCTCAGGATCGGGACGTAACGATTGGCGCGCTGCTCCAATGTTGGAAACTGCGCCTTGAGATGCGGCGAGACCGCAAAGCCGCGCTGGCTAAGGCCGCGGATAAAGCGCGCGATAACCCGTGCCGCGACAATCACGACGACGCTCAGCGTGGTGGCGCGGGCCACATAGACGAACCCGCCCTCGATGCGCAGTGCGTAAATCGCATAGAGGCCAACGATGTAGAAGATCGCCAGCAACTGCCATATATCGGCAAGTGACCGGCGGACCCGGCCCCAGCCCGACGTCGTCAAACCGTCGCCGCCGATCCAGTCGGCAATCGCCGACCGATTCTGCAACAGAAAGATGATCGCGAGCAGCGCGAGCACCAGCCCCACTAGGTTCAGCATCAAGGTGTAGAGCGGGCCGGGTATGCCGAGCCACCACGCCGCTTCGGGCACGGCATAGCCGTAGATTCCCCAAAACGTGAACCGCCTGACCCATATGTAGAGATAGTTGCGGGTCTCGGCGGCGATCGGCAGGAACAGCGCGCCCTCATCGACCGGGAGCAGCACGGCCCTGGCCAGGCACAAAATCAGACGCGCTTCGATCGTCGCCACCGCCAGCACCGAGAGCGTGATCCGCGTGGGGGCCAGCGGGTCGAGCGCCATCGCCACCGCGCCATAGGCGATCGCGGCGAACACCAGCAACGGCACCAGGTCGAAGACCAACCCCAGCAGGGCGAACAAGGCTCTGACCGCCCGCGTGTCGCGCTGCCGCACCGGAAATTTGGGTCGCGCTCGGGCGATAATCCAGCGCAATGCCCACTCGGTCACGCCGGCAGCGCCAAAGACGAGGACAAAAGCGGTGGCCGCGTCGATCCAGAGCTGGCGGGCGGCTGGGTCGTAGACCTGTTCGCGCGCCCAGCGGATCAGCCGCGGAGCGTCGATGACGATAGCAGCGCCGGTCAGGATATCGCCGGTGAGGGCGTCGATCTGGCGTGACAGCCGGCCGAGCAGCTCCATGCCCTCGGGCTTCTTCGGCTCGGTATGGCGCTGGGCAGCGATCAGCGCGCGCAATTCGTTTACGAGCCTTGCCCGCTCCGTGCCGTCCTGAAGCGTATCGACGAGCCGCTGCAGCTCGTCGACCGAAACCGGTGCTGGCTGCGTTGCCGGTTTCGGTGCGGCCGGCGCGGCAGGTGTTGCGGCGTGAGCCGCCGACGAAAGGGCCACGACAACGCAAAACAGAGCCAGCCAACCCGCTCTCTGTCTTTGTCCTCTTCGGCACTTCGAGGCTGAGCCTCGCGTCTGGAGAGCGCCGGTGCCGACCATCCCCCGCCTCAGTCCGCGCCGGGCTCGCGCTCCCGCATCAGCCGGGCGACTCCGACGGCATCGGCGTCGCCCCGCGCTTCGAGCGCGGCGGCGATGCGCGGCCGGTCGGCCGCCGGGCGGTTCTGGCTAAGCTTATATTTGCCCTCGAGCCGTCCAACCGCGATATCGAGCCCAATGATCCCCTTCACCATTCCGCTCACATAGGGCTCGGGCAGGTCCTGCATCTTCCAGGGTTCTGTGCTGCGCGCCTCGTGCCGGTCGGACAGCCGGCGCAACACCATCCGTAGCCAGTCAACGTCATCGATCAGGCGCAAGGTTCCATAGGCGTGGACATCGACATAGTTCCAGGTCGGCACCGCCGGGCCGCTCGCATACCATCCGGGCGAGATATAGGCATGCGGGCCGCTGAAGATCGCCAGCACCGCGCCGCCGTCAGACAGCTCTGCGACCTGCGGGTTCGGGCGGGCGAGGTGGCCGACGAGGTGCAGCCCGTCGTCCTCGCGCTCGACAAGAAACGGGATATGGCTTGCCACCAGCCCCGCCGGGCCGTGGCTGATCAGAAGACCGAAATCATGGCGCTCGATATGCGCGATCAGCACCTCGGGGCGCGCCTCGGTAAAAGCCGGGGGCAGATAAACCACGAAACCACCTTCTCTTTGCGGTCAGCGAAGATGCTCTAGCACGACCGTGGCCAACAAGGCTGCCCCGGTCGCAAACAGGATGATGCCCGAGGCCCGGCTGATCCAGCCCAGATGGCGCGGCTCGATCGAGCGGCGAAATAATCCGATGCCCAGGCTCAGCCCCAGCCACCACACGAACGACCCGACCCACACCCCGAGCACCAGGAACCCCGCGCGGACCAGCGTCGCCTGCGAGCCGCCGAGCGCGAGCGCGGCAAAAATTGCGAGGAATATGAGGATCGTTACCGGATTGGTGATGGTCAGCGCAAAAGCGGAGGCAAAGTCGCGGAACAGGGTCTCCGGGCTGGATTGCTCGGCGATCTTGTCACGCACCTCGGTCGCCAGGGCGGAGCCGCCGATATAGAGCAGATAAACGCCACCGGCGGCGCGCAGCCAAGTTTCGTAGCCGAAAAGCCAATCGGAAACGAAAGTGAGGCCAAAGGCGGCGATCGCCCCGAACAGCGCGTCGGCGGTTGCTGCGCCGAGCCCCGATACCAATCCCGACAGCCGGCCATCGAAAATCGTGCGGCGCAAACACAAGATGCCGACCGGGCCGACCGGAACCGCGATCACCGCGCCGACCACGATGCCCTTCAAAAAAAACACCAAAAGCATCGCCGAGCTGCCCGGGCAGAAACCGGGCTCAGTCTCCGGGAACGGCCGAGGCGACGCAATGCGAAATGCGGCGGCTTTCCCGCGGCGCAACTCGCGCTATGCTGGCGGCCAGACCGAACCCCTGCCGAACGGAGGTAGCCGATGACCGCCGCCGAAAACGCCCACCAATTCGAATTTGTTTCGATCGACGGCGAAAAGCTGCCGCTCGACGCTTGGCGAGGCCGGCCGGTGCTGGTCGTCAACACTGCGTCGTTCTGCGGATACACGCCGCAATACCGCGGTCTCGAATCGCTCTGGCAAAGCTACCGCGACCGGGGGCTTGTCGTGCTCGGCGTGCCATCCAATGATTTCGGCCAGCAGGAGCCGGGATCTACGGCGGAGATCAAGCAATTCTGCCAGACCAATTACGCCGTCGACTTCCCGCTGGCGCAGAAATGCCGAGTTATAGGCGCCCAGGCCCATCCGTTCTACCGCTGGATCGCCGAAACCTTCGGCGAAGCCGGAACCCCGCGCTGGAACTTTCACAAATTCCTGATCGCGCCCGGCGGCGAATTAGCTGGCGCCTGGCCGGCCCAGGTCCCGCCCACCGACCCTCGGATCATCACGGAAATCGACAAGATGCTGCCACAGACCTCCGTTTAGCTTCCGAAGAAAAGCGCCCTCACGAACACGAAAGCTGTCCAACCTGGGGGTCGCCTCAACGTACGTTCCAACTGAGGTTCCGAGAAAGATTAAGCACTTGCAGTCAGGGTGCGGGGAGCCGGCGCGGCGGCCGATGCCGGCAGCTCGGCGGCGCTGGTGAGGGTTCTGACCGCCAGCGTCTCGGTTTTGCCGCGGATCTCGACCTCCTGGCGTGGAAACCCGGACAGATCGAACCCGGCGCGCGACACCACCGCCTCCGAAACGACGAGTTCGACTGTGTATTCCTTGGTCAGCTCTTCGAGCCGGCTCGCGGTATTGACCGCGTCGCCGATCGCGGTCATTGCCGTCGCCCCGCCATAACCCATCTCGCCAATGATGATCGGCCCGGCGTGGATGCCGATGCCGATCCGCAGCGGGCGCTCGATCTCGCCCCGCAACGAAGCGTTCAGCTCGCCCATGCGCTCGGACATCAGCCGGGCCGCGGTCAATGCCTCGCGGCAGCCCTGTTGCGCGCCGCTCTCGATGCCGAACAGCGCCATCACCCCATCGCCGAGGAATTTGTCGACGCGCCCACCGGCGCTCTCGACCGCGCGCCCGACCGCAGCGAAATAACGGTTGAGGATGAACACCACGTCGTAGGGGAGACGGCCCTCCGAAAGCGCGGTAAAGCCGCGGATGTCGGCGAACAGGATCGCGATCTCGCGCTCGCTGCCCTGCGCGAAATCGACCCGCCGCCGCCCGTCCATGGCGTAGGCGAAGGGCGGCAGCAACGGCGTCACGTCAACCCTGCCCTTCGGCCGCAACTGGCAGGCCAGGCGCACATTGGCGATGGCCCCGATGCGGCGGAGCACCCGCTGCTCGGCGTCGCCGGGAGGGTCGATGCTGCCGATTTCGCCGCGCACCCGCACCCGGCAGGTCGAGCAGCGCCCGCGGCCGCCGCATACATGGGCGTGCGGGATGCCGGCGAGCCGGCTCGCCTCGAGCACGCTGGTGCCGCGGACTACGTCGATAAAACGGCCGTCGGGATAGCCGATACGGATCAGACCCTGGCGGCGCTGCCACAATCGGCGCACCAAGCGCGCCAGCAGCACCGCGGCGACCGTGCCGGCGAAGAACCAACCCAGGATCGTGCTGATCAGATCGAGTTCATGCACGACTGCTGGCGTCGGCAACTGCATATGGGCGAAGACCTCGCGGGTCCAGGCCGGATCGGCCGCGAGTGCGGCGACCTGCCTTCCGGCTTCGATCGCGCCGAGCACCGACAGCACCGGCACCAGCGTGGCAACGGCCATGGCAGCGGGATGCACCCGCGCATACCACGGCCTGACCCGCAGCCAGAAATGCAGGCCGAACATCGCATGCGTCCAGGCGACCACTAGGGTCACCATCTGCAGCACACCCTGCTCGGGCGAACGAACGAAATAGACCCACAAGATGAAAGTGTAATAACCGATGTTGGCGCCGAAAAAATCTTCGGAAATTCGAGTCGCGGCGACGTGATGGGCGAGCAGGATCGGGATCGCGAAGCCGAGCACCACCTGGATCAGCTCGCCGGCTTGCAGACGCAACGTGCGCCGCTCCCACAGCGCCCACAGCGCCAGAATGTAATGGACCAGAAAGCTGCCATAGAGCAGCGCCTGCGCCGGCGGGTTCGACCAGATCAGAAAGACATCGGCCAGGACCTCTTCCATCGCCGGCAGCGATACCAGGCCCACAGCGTGGTTGAGCAGATGCATCGTTACATAGGCGAGCATCACCAGGCCCGAAAAAAGCCGCAGTCTGCGGATCATTGAGTTGCCTGAAGCGGGTGCCGCCGGGTCGCAACCTCGATCGGCGGCACCCCGCTATGGAGCGGCACGCCACGGGCCGGCGCTGCTGCGCGCTTGCGCCGCAATGCGCGAACCGCCGGAGAGTGGCAAAACCGCGCTGCCATGCTAGGGGTTTGCTCTATGCTGGAGATCCGTCATCTGGTCAAACATTTCGGCCCGCTGGTTGCGGTCGACGACGTCTCGTTCGTCGTCCCGCGCGGCGAAGTGTTGGGCTTTCTCGGGCCGAACGGCGCCGGCAAATCGACGACGATGAAGATGATCACCGGCTTTGTCGCCCCGACATCAGGTACGGCAATCATCTGCGGCCATGACATCGCCAAGGAGCCGATCGCGGCCAAGCGCTGCATCGGCTACCTGCCCGAGGGCGCGCCCGCCTATCCCGACATGACGCCCGCCGAGTTTCTCGGCTTTATCGCCCGAATCCGGGGCTTTGCCGGACGTGAAGCCCAGCTGCGCATCGGCCGGGTGGTCGAGATGATCCACATCGCCGAAGTTCTGCACCAGCCGATCGAAACCTTGTCGAAGGGCTACCGGCGCCGCGTTGGGGTCGCGCAGGCGCTGCTGCACGATCCTCAGGTGCTGATCCTCGACGAGCCGACCGACGGGCTCGACCCCAACCAGAAATACGAGATGCGCAAGATCATCGCCGCGATGCGGCCCGACAAGGCGATCGTGATTTCGACCCATCTGCTCGAGGAGGTAGAGGCGGTGTGCAGCCGGGCGATCATCATCGCTCATGGCCGCCTTCTCGCCGATGCGACGCCGGCCGAGCTCGCCCGCGCGCTCGCGTCACCATAATGCAGTGCGCCTCGCCGTCGCCGGCGGCGATCTGGCCCAAATCCAGGCCGAGCTGCTGCGCCTGCCCGCGGTGGCTGCAGCCGAAACGGTTGAGGACGGCGAGGGCGCGGGGCTGCTGGTCTTCCCGCGGGACGGCCAGGATGTCGTCGCCGATGTCGCCGATCTTGCCCGCGCCCACCGCTGGCAGGTCACTCTGTTGCGGGTCGAGCACGGCAGGCTCGACGACGTCTTCCGCACGATTACCACGGCGCCGGTGGAACCCGCCCCGCTCGCCGATGCGGCCTGACCCGCGATGCGCAACGTCCTGACCATTTTTCGCCGCGAGTTCGTCAGCTATTTCACGACGCCGCTCGCCTACGTGTTCATCGTCATTTTCCTGGTAATGGCGGGGATGCTGACTTTTTTCATCGGCAATTTCTTCGATCGCGGGCAGGCCGATCTGCAACCCTTCTTTGCCTTTCATCCCTGGCTCTACCTCGTGCTGATCCCGGCATTGTCGATGCGGCTGTGGGCCGAAGAGCGCAAGAGCGGGACGATCGAGCTGTTCCTGACCCTGCCGATCCGTATGACCGAGGCAGTCGTCGGAAAATTCCTCGCCGCCTGGTGTTTCGCCGGAATCGCGCTGGCTCTGACATTTCCGTTCTGGATCACGGTCAACCTGCTCGGCCGGCCCGACAACGGGGTGATCGTGGCGAGCTACATCGGCAGCTGGCTGATGGCCGGCGCGCTGCTGGCGATCGGCGCCTGCGTGTCGGCGGCGACCAAGAACCAGGTGATCGCCTTTGTCGTGACCGCGGCCATCGCCTTCATCTTCACCGTCGCGGGCTCGCCGGTGGTGCTGGGACTGCTGCAGGGCTGGGCGCCCGAATGGTTGATCGGCGCCGTCACCCAGATCAGCTTTCTCGACCATTTCAGCGCCATCACCCGCGGCGTTCTCGATATCCGCGACCTCGTCTATTTCGTGTTGATCATGATCGCGTTTCTGTTCGCGAACGCCATCCTGGTCGATCTCGAAAAGGCCGAATGAGATGCTGTCTTCCACCCGCTCTTCCGGTCTCTTCGGCTCGCGCCGCGCGATCGCGATCACGGCGCTCGTGTGCATCGCGCTGATGCTGGTCTCGGCCAACATCATCATTGCCCGTTTCTTTTCTGCCCGGCTCGATCTGACCGCCGAGCATCTCTACACCCTCTCGCCTGGTACCGTGCACACCCTGGCGCAGATCGACGAGCCGATTACCCTGCGCTTTTACTATTCCAACCGTCTCGGCGACGAGGTCCCGGCCTACGGCGTCTATGCCCAGCGCGTGCGCGAATTGCTCGAGCAATACGTTGCCGCGGCGCACGGCAAGCTGCGCCTCGAAATCTTCAACCCCCAGCCGTTTTCCGATGTCGAGGACCAGGCGGTCGCCTTCGGCCTGCAGGCGGTGCCGCTCGACAGCGAGGGCGACCAGGTCTATTTCGGCCTCGCCGCGACCAACTCGACCGACGATCAGCAGGTCATCGCGTTCTTTTCGCCCGAGCGCGAGCGCTTTCTCGAATACGATCTGACCAAGCTCATCCACAGCCTGGCCTTTCCGAAGAAGACCGTCGTCGGCTTGATCAGCAGCTTGCCGCTCGAAGGCGACATGGCGGCGATGATGCAGGGCCGGCCGAGCCAGCCGATGGCGGTGATCGAGCAATTGCAACAGCTCGACAAGATCGAGCCGTTATCGGCAAGCCTCGATGCGATCCCGGCGGACGTCGATGTGCTGATGCTGGTGCATCCACAGAACCTGCCGCCAAAGACATTGTTCGCGATCGACCAGTTCGTGCTGAAGGGCGGCAAGGCGCTGATCTTTGTCGATCCCCACTCCGAATTGCAGGCGGCGCAAGCGAACCAGATGAACCCGCCGGGTTCTCCGACCGCCAGCAATCTCGCACCGCTGTTCAAATCCTGGGGCTTCCAGATGCTGCCGGGGGTCGTGGCCGGCGACCGCCGCGATGCCCAGCGGGTCAGCGTACCGATCCCCGGGCATGGCGAGGAGCCGCTCGACTACATCGCTTGGCTCGACCTGCATTCGAGGAACCTCAATCGCAACGAGATGATCACCGCTGATCTGAGCCACCTGACAATGGCCTCTGCCGGCATTATCGAGCCGCTGCCCGGAGCCAAGACGACGATCGAGCCGCTGATCGTAACCTCGCCCGACTCGACCAAGATCCCAGTCGACAAGCTCGAAGGGATGCCCGACGTTGCCGGCCTCCTTGCCGATTTCAGGTCCGACGACAAGCGCTACATTCTCGCCGCCAAAGTTACCGGCTCGGCCCAGACCGCCTTTCCCGACGGTCCGCCACAGCCGGCCGAGCCGGCGAAGTCGACGACGACCAAGCCCGAGACCGCCAAGCCGGGCGGTGCAAAGCCGCCCGTCGCCGCCACGTGGCTCAAACAGTCGGCGCATCCGATCGACGTCGTCGTCGTCGCCGACACCGATCTGCTCGACGACCGCCTCTGGGTGCAGAGCCAGGATTTCTTTGGCCAGCGGGTCATCGCGCCAATCGCCAACAACGGGGATTTTGTCGCCAACGCGATCGACGTGCTGGCCGGCGGCGAGGATCTGGTCGGGCTGCGCAGCCGGGGCACCGCGGCCCGGCCTTTTGAGGTCGTCGACCGGATCCAGCGCGAGGCCCAGACGCGCTACAGCGCCGAAGAGCGGGCCTTGCAGCAGAAACTGAAGGCCACCGAAGCCAAGCTCGCCGATCTGACCGGAAAAGACCAGACCGACACCCCGGCGACCTTGTCGCCGGAACAGACCAAGGCCATCGAGCAGTTCCGCGGCGACATGGTGCAGACCCGCCGCCAGCTGCGCGACGTGCAGGCGGCGTTGCGCAGCAATATCCAGGAGCTGAAGGATGGGCTGGAATTTCTCGATATCGCGTTGATTCCGATCATTGTCGCCGTGGTCGCGATTGTCGTCGGAGCAATCCGTCTCAAGCGGCGCCGCCGTCGCGTGGTCGAGGCATGAGCAGCACCCATCCTGCAACCCGCCAAGGCGTGCCATGCAGAAACGAAGTCTGATCCTGTTGCTCGCCGCGACCGTCGTGCTCGCGGCGCTGGCCATCGTGGCGCTCGCCACCGGCGGCCCCGGCGTCAGCCGTGCCGGGTCGGACCAAACCGCGTTCCCCGGTCTGGAGGACAAGCTCGGCCAGGTCGCCTCCGTCGCGGTCGAGCGTACGGGCTTGAACCTGACCTTCGTGCGCGACGGCGACCGGTGGCTAGTCACGCAAAAAGGAGATTATCCGGCCGACTCGGGCAAGGTTCGCCGGATTGTGCTCGCCATGGCCGACATGACTTCTGGTCGAGCCCAAGACGCGAAAGCCCGATCTCTACCCGCGTCTCGAGGTCGAAGATCCGGGCAACGGCAAATCGACCCTGATTACCCTTGAGGACAAATCCGGGGCGGCGCTCGCCCGGTTGATCGTCGGCAAGCGGCGTTACGATCGGCTCGGCGCCGGCAATGACGGCGTCTACGTCAGAAAACCCGGCGACCCGCAGTCTTGGCTCGCCCGCGGCGCTCTCGATTTTTCCGATGACTCGGCAAGCTGGCTCGATCGCCGTATTGTCGACCTCCCCGACAGCCGCGTCGCCAAGGTCAGCCTGACCCAGCCCGACGGCACGAGCCTGATCCTCAGCCGGACCGCGCCGGACAAAAAATTCGTGGTCACGGGGGCGCCGGCGAACGCCAAATACAAGAGCGACACGGCGTTGGGCGAGCCGGCGATGGCGCTCGAAACCCTCGACCTCGACGATGTGCAGCCGGCCGCGAAACTTCCGGTCCCGGACAAGGGTGTCACCGCCGCGTCCTACACGACCTTCGACGGGCTGACCGTCGATCTGAAGCTGTTGCAGCACGACAACAAGGATTGGATCGCTTTAACTGCCGCCGGCTCCGGTAAGGCCGCGCCCGAGGCAAAGAAAATCAGCGACCGGGCGTCACACTGGATCTATGCGATCCCGTCCTACAAGGCCAAGATGATGCAGACCAAGCTCGCCGACTTGCTCGAACCCCCAAAGGGCTCCTGAGGAGGCGGCAGGGGTGGGGATGGCTGATCAGAGGGTCGCGTCCGAGCCGGCGCCGGCCTCACCCTGCATCGGGATCTGTCTGATCGACCCGGCGACCCGCCGCTGCCGCGGCTGCTTGCGCGACATCGACGAAATCGTCATCTGGTACGACGCGAGCGCAGCCGAGAAGCGCACGATCCTGGCGCGGCTGGCCGAGCGCCGTTGGCTCGACCAGGCAAGAGCGTCGGAGGATCCGGAATGATTGCGGGCTTTTTCGACCGCGGCAGGGGTATCGCGAGGCGTGACACTGCTATAGTTGTCGCCTGCTTGCTGCTGACCGTATGCGCCGGCCCTCCGCCCACGACGAATTGGGTCAAGGCAGGCGCCGACGACCCCACGACGCAGCATGAGATCAATGACTGCCGCGCCCAGGCAAACGTCGCGCTCGCCAGGCAGCAAGGAATAAATCAGGATATCAGCGCCACGCTCGGCCGCAATTGGCAGATGAGCCAGACGACGGGCCTCCAGGATCAGAACATGCGCGAGCAGGCCGTCGCCGACGCCGGCCAGGCCTTCAACAGCTGCATGCGCGCCAAAGGGTTCAAAAAACAGGGCTGACCCCGGACCGCTCGCTGAGCGCGTGGCTCCAAATGGCCATCACGTGGCGATCTTAACTCTCTGATGTCAGCTAGACGGCTGCGGGTTAGATATCGGTACCTCTCTACGGGTATCGGCGATGGTCTGCTCGAGCCGTTCTATCGTCCAGCCGAGCCCGATCAACTCGTCGCGAGCATGGCGGCCCGTCGGATCGAGCAGGACCGAGCGCCGGTAAGCCTCCTCTGCCTTGTTGACCCTTCCCTGCAGCTTCAGCACATGGCCAAGTTGCAGATGGGTGTCGGCTGAGGCGGGGTTCAGGCGGAGCGCTTCCCGGTAAGCTCCTTCCGCTTCTGCAACCTTGCCGATCGCCTTCAAGGCGTGCCCGTACTGAACCCAAATCGCGGGGCCTTTCGGCAGGCTTCGCAGTGCTTCACGATAGCACCGGGCGGCGAGTTCCCATTGGCCGGCGTCGCGCGCCCGATCGGCTTCCGTGAGCTTAGCCTCGCCGGCCTTGGTGGCGCGCGGCCAAGAACCCCGTTGTCGCGCGGCCAACCGACGGAGCCTGAACCAGGGGCGGACGATTTCATGGGCGGAAAGACCGCGCTTCCTACCTGCTTCCAGGAGGGGCGGGTGGATCGCGGCCGAGTTAAATCCAGCCGCACGCCAATTCTCCCACAGCGCTTGGTCAACCCGATTTCGGGCCCGCATCGCGCAGCGCATGGCGGCTGGCAGCGAAGCCGAAGTCAATAGCCGCCACCCGGTTTGAGACTGCAATGCCGCAGAAGTATTGCGCCGCCGTGCGGTGGGCGGCACACCCAGATCAGGTCCGATCTCCGCAATCAGGCGATCGCAATCGGTGTGAGCGGCCACAAACCAGAACTCCGCCATCATCCGCTTGAGGATATCGTATTTCTTCCCTTCCGCCATTACCCGCAGTGCTCCTCGGGGGATTTCCAGCCAAGACCAAAGCAAAAAATCAGTCATAAAATTCAGAGGTAGTGCACGCAAATGTAGATCAAACCCATAAGTCCCGGCCCCAATGGCAATGTTGTTCATCATTTGCCAATTGTAGAAGGAGATTTGTAATTCAAGAGGATCGCGCAGCAATAGTATCGGACGAATCTCGCGATCGGGGAATAGATTTTGGAATGATCGGCTGATATGGTGTCCGGCAATGATACGAGCACGGCTCGGATCGGGGAGATCATCGGAACGGTCGCCGCGTGCGAAGTTCACCCTGCGGCTCGATTGCCAGAATACCCCTGGCGCACAATGCTGGGCGAAATGCTGCTGGATGGTTTGCCCAGCGGTCTTCGGAATATGCAGCAGAAAGTAAACTGGTTCCGCGTCGCTGCGACCCGATTGCTCCGGCATCTTTACGTGACCAGAAGGGGCACGGTGCCCGAACTGATGATCCGGTCTCCCTGGTCCGCGATATTGCCCGGCACCGGCAGACGCGCCGCTGCTCGCCGCGATCAGGCGGCAACCTCTTCGGCCAATGGGACGCGGGCCACGCGGTGGGCTTGCAACACCGGCAGCACGTCTCGCGCGAAGCGCCTGATCTGCTCGATGAACAACTCGTGCGGCAGCACCCCGCGATTGAGGCTGACCTGCACATTGTCGGCGCCGGCGCTGTCGGCCGCGTCGATAATCCGCCGGGTCACTTCCTCGGCCGTGCCCCACGGCATCTCCTCGGCCTGGCGCTCGACATCGTCCATCGTCAGGTTGCGGAAATCCTCGCGGGCGAATTGCGCGGCGCGCAGGTTTTCCGGACGCACATAGTCGGTCGACGCGGCGCTCGAATACCCGGTCTCGCGCTGGCGGCTGGTCTCGGTGAAGTTGCCGTGGCTGAACAGGGTGCGGTTGAAATAGAGATGGTGGGGGCCCATTTCGCGGACCGCGTCGGCCTTGCTGGAGGCGACATAGGCGCTGATGCCGAGCGAGAGATGGTCGGGGGTGATATGGTGGCCGGCGCGTTCCAGGCAGCGCGCGTAATGGCGGATGATGTCATCGCGCAGACCACGCGAGCGGCCGAGGCCGGGGGTGATCGGCAGATCGTGCGCGGCGGCGAATTCGATCGATTCCTTGCTGCCGACGATCGGCATCCAGATCGGCGGGCGTGGTTGCTGCAACGGCCGCGGCCAAAGTGCGGCGTCCTCGTAGCTCCAATACCGGCCTTTGTACGAAAACACCTCTTCGCGCCACGCCCGGGTGATGATGTCGAACGCTTCTTCAAAACGGGCGCGCGAGTTGGCAAGCGGTACGTTGTGAACCTGGTATTCGCGCGGAATGCCGCGGGCGAAGCCTGAGATCAGCCGTCCGTTCGACATGCAGTCGAGCATCGCCAGCTCTTCGGCCAGGCGCAATGGCTCGTGCAATGGCAACAGATTGCCATAGATCAGTAATTTGAGGTTCTTGGTGCGCTGCGCCGCCGCTGCGGCCAGCAGGTTCGGCGAGTTCATCAGCCCATAAGGCGAGCAGTGGTGCTCGTTGAACCCGACCCCGTCATAGCCGAGCCGGTCGAGCTCCTCCCAGGCTTCGAGATGCTCGGTGTAGGTGCGCGCCGCGACCTCCGGTTTGAAGTGCTTTTTCGCGAGGGGATAGGGCAGTTCTCTGCCGATTTTCAGATGGTCCAGCTGCTCGCCATAGGCCAGCAGATCGAAGACAAAGACTTTCATGCGCTCACCTCTCCGCGCGCCAGCCTATGGCCCGCCCGACACCGGTTCAACCGAATTCCAAGTTGGACTGCTGCACCGGCTCTCGGCCGGCCCGCGCGGCAACCGTCCCTCTGCCGCCCGCCGCATTCGCTAGGGAAAGCAGAGGGCGCGGAACGCAACCGCTCGGTTACAACCGGCAGTTTCCCTTATCTTTTTTCGCCGCTGAAAATACATCAAATCTTGTTGAGAATTGCCCGGATATCCGGGCCCTTTTTCTATCTTGTGTCTCTAGGTGCGCCGGCCCGGGCCCTCACCCATAACTGCGGAGATCCGTCTGGTCAGGTCTTTTGATAGGTGGGCAGGATTTTCCCATTTAAGCGTGTTTATATGTCGGATGTCGAAATGGCGCTTGTCCATGTCATCAGCACGGCAGGTCGGGATTACTTGAAGGCCTAAGCCTATGGCAAAACCCGCCTCAAAATAAACGCCGTTATTGTTCAGAGTATAGTCGGCTATTAAAAATCGCGAGCGTCGAATCTTCCATCAAAATCTCGTCGCTAATACCATTGACGTGCTCCTTCCGATCTATGCGAAATGGCTCGTAGCCTGCGGCCTTGATGGCAGGATAGAAGCCCAGTGTATAGGCCTCATCCATGGATCGTTCAAAGGACATCGCAACGAAGCCTTGCAAATAAGCACCCCCTGGTCGTGACAACTCTTCGGCTCGAAGGAGACCTCGGACCGTTATGTGGATTCTTGGCGAGGATCTAAGATCGACGAGCCCATCATCCCCAAGGACCCGCAGCAGCAACCAGAGTTGATCGCCATTGGCCGAATAGGAAAGAGCTTGCACTTTCAAATTATCGCTGAAAAGAATGCGCAGCTCTGCGCGTCGAAAATCCCCACCTCCGTCGACCATCGCCGCCAGCGCCCGAAGAGCTCGCTCACGAAGAGGCGGAATAGGCAATCGGTCAATTTGCTCGATCAGGTCGTCATTTAGCGACGGAGTAACCCCTGCCTTATTCGAGCCGCCGGATCAACGCAGAGAGCCGAACCCGTCGCTCGGGCGTGATCTCTTTATCCCTGGGCAGCATAGGGTTCCATGTGAACGTACCGCAGCGCTCGCATGTAACAGCGACCCCGAGCGCCCCGGCGTTTTCGGCTAACGCTGCCCCGCGAGCTGACATGCCTCACACGGTCTATTGGCGCGGACATTCAAATCCCCCCTTGTAGACCCTCTTCCCACGTGTCTGATGCGGGCAACTGGCTCGGCATGAGCGCGAGGTCGTGCGACGGCCCTGCGCAAGGAAGGGTCCTCGCCAAATCCCGGCTGTCCGCGGTCATTGGCAGCTGTTCCCTGCGCCAGAAACCGGTGCGCGATGGAGGCGTGCATGGCGATGCCGACGGCCATGGAGGCCTCGTTCAGGATCATGCGGTTGGAGTGGCACGGAGCGAGCGGCTCGCTTGGATCGCGCCCCTCCGGCATCACGCCGAGAAACATCATGCAGCCGGGGATGCGCTGCAATACATAGGAAAAGTCTTCGGCCCCCATGATCGGCGCCTGCGAGTTCGAGATAGTTATCGGCGCCGACGAGGTCGGTCGCGACGGCGCGCGCGAAACCGACAAAGCCATCATCGTTGATGGTGACCGGATAGCCGCGCCGGATCGTGATCTCGGCCTGGCACAAATGCGCCGCGGCGATATTCGAGGCGATCCGCCTGATCCCTTCCTGCGCTGTTTCTCGCGCGGTCTCGGAAGTCGCCCGGAACGTGCCCGTCATCTCGACCGTTTCGGGAATGACATTGTTAGCCGTGCCGGCGGTGACCTTGGCGCAGGTCAGCACGACCGGATCGAAAGCGTCGATCCGCCGGGTCACCATGGCGTGCAATGCCAGCCCGATCTCGAAAGCGACCGGGATCGGATCGACGGCGTGGTGCGGCATCGATGCGTGACCGCCGCGTCCCTTGACTTGGATGGTCCAGGTATCAGCCGAGGCCAACATCGTGCCGGGCTTGCCGAGAATTGCGCCGGCCTTGATATGGGGCGCGATATGCAACGCGAACGCGCCGTCGGGCTTGGGATCGGCGTCGATCAGCCCGTCCGCGATCATTAGACGGGCGCCGCCATAGCCCTCCTCGCCCGGCTGGAACATGAATTTGACGGTGCCGGCGAGCTCGTCACGATGCCGGTGCAGCAGGTGCACCGCCTGGACCAGCATCGCCGTATGTGCATCGTGGCCGCAGGCATGCATGCGGCCCGATATCTCGCTGGCGTAGTCGAGACCGGTATCCTCAGGCATCGGCAGGGCGTCCATGTCGCCGCGCAACAGGATCGTGCGGCCGGATTGAAATCCGGGTTGAGTGCCGTGCAATGAGACGACAAGGCCCGAGGTCGACCTCCCGCGGGCAATATCGACATCGAGCCCGCGCAGCCCGTCGAGCACCGCGTCGGTCGTCAGCGGCAGATCGAGCCCGAGCTCCGGCCTGGCATGAATTTGGCGGCGCAACGCCACCGCGGCAGGCAACAGCTGTTGAGCCTCATTCAGGAAGCGCTGCGAGTTGGACATATCTGCGATCCTCCCATTCCCGCCGGCCGATCAGCCGAACCGATCGCCCAGCATAGCGCGCATCACCGAGGTCGTGCTGAGAAAGGGCGTCGCATGTGAATTTCCGCGGTGGGTGGTTTGCGGGCGTTCGCGATCGTGTAGTTGTCGCGGCCCTCGGGCCGATCTCGGATGTTCGCATTTAACGACACACCCATAAGGTGAGAGATTGATCCATCTCAATTTAAAGGAGAGATCTCTTGCAGAGCGTAAACTGGGCGTGGGGTCTGTCGCTCACCGCGCTGACCTTAGCAATCCACACGATGGGTGTGGTGCTGATGGCGGTCGCGGGGTTGCGGATCAGAGCCCGGCTGGAGACCCGGAACCTTGGCTTCTGGCACGCGATCCTAATAGTGATTGGCGTGGTCGGAACGGCCGGACTGCTGCTGGCTGTGCTACACGGGATAGAGGCCGCGATCTGGGCGGCGGCATATGTATGGCTCGGCGCGTTCAACTTGCCTAAAGATGCGATCCTCTATTCTGTCGACTCTATGACCACGCGAGGCGCTTCGGGGCTGATGCTGGAACAACACTGGCAGATGATGGGCGCCCTGGAGGCTGCCAACGGCATGCTGCTGTTCGGTATCAGCACTGCCTACATTTTCGCGGTCATGCAGGTGTACTGGTCGATGCTCTCCGATCCGCTCATGACCCGCCGTCAAGTCACCCGCTAAATTGCCAACGGCCGGAACTGGCACTCAGACGCGAAAGCAAATTTTCTTTTTCGTCATGGCCGGGGTCAATCCAGCCATCGTCGGGCGTTCCGCTCAGGCCGGGCTTGGCCTCGGGGAATTCCCGTTGGAACGATCCAAATCTAGCTGTGAATTGCCGCGTCGCAGATATTGGCCCGCTAGCAAACCGACAAATCGGGCACTTCGTTCGGTGGTCAATTCATGAGATCGGCTTTACGCGTTTTACCAAAAAGTATTATCGCGGTGTCGGGGCGGCAAAATCCGCGCTTGACGTCAGTTGGCCGGTCGCGAAGGCAAGCGCTGCCGCGTTTATCAGCGACTGTGCGTGGGCCCGGGTGACCGCGGCGCGCGCCGTGGCAAGCCCCGTCTGCGCGGAGGTCGCGTCGGTCAATGTACCGACGCCGTGCGCGTAGGAATCACTGGCGCTGTGGAAGGCGGCCTCGGATGCATTCTGCAGGGCGATGGCAGCATCGTATTGCTGCAGCCCCGTATCGACCTGGTCGTAGGCGAGCGCCACCTCGCGCAAAGCCTGGTCGGTGCGTTCCTTCAGCGCGGCCGAAGCCTCTTCACGCTTTGACTCGGCGATGCTCAACTTGTTCTGTAGCAATCCGCCTTCGTAGAGTGGCCATTCGAGCTTTAGCAACGCAGCGCCCTGCGGCTTGGCGACCGGTAAATAGGCCGAGTTGTCTACGCTGAGACGGCCGAAATTGCCTTGCACGTTGGTGCTCAGCGAAATTTTCGGAAGTAGAGCGGAGCGTGCGGCCGCGATTTCAGCATCGGTCGCGCGCAGCTGCGCCACCCCAGCCAGCAGGTCGGGCCGCCGCCGCAGCGCCTCACTGAGCATGTCGTCGACGGTGCGCGCAGTACGCGGCGGCAGTGGGCGCTCTGACGCGCCCGCCACCCTCAGCTTGGTGATCGGCGGCAAGTCCATCGCCGCAAGCAAGGTGTACATCGCGTCGTGCTGACCGGCGTCGGCCTGCGCGAGATCGTACTGCGCCTGGGCCGTCCCGCGGCGGGCGAGCTGCACGTCAACGATTGTGTCGAGGCCGCGCCCGAACAGCGCCTCGGCGGATTGCTGCACCACCTTGGCATCGGCCAAGCCTTGCCGCGCCGCGCGCAAGGCGGCATCAGCGCCGTCCAACGTGAAATACGCGCGGGCCACGTTAAAGATCAGTTGCTGATGCGCCGCTGTAAACGCCACGTTCCCGGCGATCGAGAGTTGGCCCGCCGCTTCGACCGCGGCTGCGCGGCCGCCGAAATCGAGCAACAGATAGTCTACGGTGAGTTGCGGGAGCGCTTCCTGAGCGTTGAAAGTGATGAATCCTTGGGGAGCGAGGTTGCTGGGGAACGGGGTTACGACGTGCTCCCAGCCGGCGACCGCGCTTGCCGTCAGCGCCGGAAGATAAGCGGCCCGCGCGATGCCGACATTGATCGCGGCCTGTCGCGCCTGCTCCCACGCGACGCGCGTTGCCGGGTTGCGGCGCTGGGCGATATCGATCAGTTCGACGAGCGAATACATATGGTTGGGGTCGATGTCGGCGGGCGACGGCAACTGGACTGCCGTGTTCGGTGGCACCGTGAAGCGCCGGGGTCCGCCGCTGGCGGATGCGGGCGCCGCCGGCGCCTCTTCGGATAACTGGACATGCCAGGGGGTGTCGGGCGACGCCGGCGCGAGGTCTCTCGTATCGTTGCAGGCGCCGAGCATCGCGCACCCGGCCAAGGCAATGCGCCGGAACCTAGCCGGCAGCATGGAATGCATCTCCGACCGCCGGCGCGATCACCGGCTGCGGTTGCGGACCCACCTCGTCGAGAATTTTGCGGATGTCCTGGTGCAGCACGCCGTACCATGTCGCGAGCGCCGTGAGGTGATCATCCGGGCCGGATAGGGCCGGCGGTTCGGGCAGGCCGCCCACCACCTCGCCCGCTCCCGCGCCGCTGCGCACCCATGACGCTGCCGCCTGGAACCATGCTGCGAGCGCCCTGTGATGCGCGCAGATCGCGTCGCGCATCGCATCCGGCAGTTCGCGCCAATCCAGATCTGCGCTCAGGTCGAGAACCGCCGAGACGGGGATGAACAGCCAACCCACCTGCTCCACAATGGTCGCGTCGATCCGCCGCCCGGCGACGCGCCGCACCTCGCTCGTTTCGAACCGATCCTTGACCAGGACCGTCGCGGGCCTGACCGATAGCCTGCCCGAACGCCATGTCGGCCGCGGACCGAGCGGCCTGCGAAACCTCGCCATCGGCGCGGGCAGCCAATCCCACCAGCGCCGCCAGTTGCTCCAATGCGTTGGCGAGGTTCGTGCGCACCACATTGGCCACGCTCACCGGCCAGATCGTCGTGAATATCACGAAGACCACGATATTGCCGAACAGGATGCCGATAGTGCGGTCCCTCGCGGTATACATGTCGATCGTCGGGCCGTAGCCCTGCAGCACGATAAGATAAAAGGCGAGGCTGATCTGCAGGCCGGCATAGGAGATGCGCTCGCTGCCGCTGGCGACCCAGGCGGCGAGCAAGGTCACCGGCGCCAGCAGCAGGAGCAGGTCGCCAAGATCGGTCATGTCAGGCATCAGCAGCAGGATCGCACCGAGGCCGAGCCCGGCGCCGATTAGGCAGCCGGTGAATTGCAGCGCCGCCTTATGCAGCGTCTCGCCGACGGTGCCGAGCGCGACAAAGAAGCAGGTGATCACAGAGGTATGAATGCCCGGCCAGTCGGCGAGGCTCATGGCGAAATAGCTGATCATCACCGCCAGCGTGACTTTGAGGGCGAAGCGGGCGTATTCCGGGTTGGTGAACGCATCCGCCGCCAGCAGCCGTCGCGGCGATCGCGCGGCGTCTTCCGCCTCCTTGCTCGCGGCCGTTTCAGCCAGTGTCTCGCGGATCGCTCGCAGCGTGCGCGAGATCCGGTCGGCCACCGGTTGGGCGGCGCCGGTCGCGGTGATGGTGACCGGCTCGGGGATCGGGGCCGCGCGGTCCTGCAGCGCAGGTTCCGCCGCACGGCAGAAGCTCGCCGCCGGGGCCAAGGGCTTGCGCGCGCCCCCCGCGACGCGCAGCCAGGCGAGCAGCAGCAGGCCGAGCCGGCCGATCTCGTCGATCAGCGTCGCGCCCCAGACGACGCGGCGTCGGCCGCGGTTCAGCATGCCGGCGAGATGGTGCAACTTGCGCAGCTCCGCCGTGCCTTCGAAGGCCTGGGCTTCGAGGCGGCCCTCCGATCCGCTCTCGCCCGCGCAAAAGCGTGCTGCCGTCGCCAGCCGATCGCCGAGCGCACGCCGGAGGAGAAGCGCCGGGTCCCGCCCGGTCAGCAAGTTGGCGGCGATCAACAGCGCGACCGGCAGCGTGACGGCCAGGCTCAGCCAGAGGAGAAAACGCACCAGCGCTTCTTCCGGCGGGCCGAAGACGATCTCCGGCAACGCGAACTGCTCCGCATTGCCCGCGGTCGCCGGCTGCAGCGCAAGGCCGAGCACCTCGTCGCCCAAGGTTAGGCCGTAGGCAACAATGAAACCGGCGACGAAGAACACCGGTCCCGGCGTCGCGGTCCGCGACAGAAACATCGCGACGAAAGTCATCACTGCCATCAGCGGAATCCGCAGCGCCGGTTCCGACAGGCTGAGCATGAAGACCGCGATCGTCACGAAAATCGCTAGGATGACGGCGATACCTGCGAGCAGCGCCGTCAGGATCGTCGTGACCGCCTCGCGACCCGATAGGAACAGAACAATATAGCCCGAGAGGGCAATCTCGGAGAGGCGGAACGTCTCCGCGATGGCGACTACGATCAGCAGCACGATGACAATACGAACCGAATCGGCGAGCCGGCCGGGGGTTGGACGCAGCTCGCGGCGCAGCACTGCAACGAAGTCGCGCGCGTCACCCTCGTCGACATCCGGCGCCCGGCCTCGACTCGCGGCCGGCGCGTTCATTTTTCGATCACAATCACCGCTGAGGCGCCAAAGCGCATCAGGTTGTCGGGTGGCGCGTCGAGCAGGACGCGAACCGGAAAGCGGGCGGCGATCCGCACCCAGTTGAGCGTGCGCTCGACATGCGGGAGTCCGCCGAACGTGGCGCTCACATCCGACGCCACGCCCCAGCCGAGGCTGTCGATCTCGCCGCGCAGCGGACGGCGTGGTTGCGCCATGACGTAGACGGTCGCCCGCTGCCCCGGCCTCATTCCCGCGAGGTCGGTCTCGCGAAAATTGCCGATCGCATACCAGTGCTCGGTGTCGATGATCGTGAACAGCGGCACGCCGACGGCCGCGAACTCCCCGGCAGCAATGTCGAGCGCGGTGATCCGGCCATCGCAAGGCGCTCGCACGACCGTCTTGTTCAGGTCGCGCTCAGCGAGAGCGAGCGTGGCGCGCGCGCCTTCCAGCTCCGCCTCGGTGGGCTTGGTGTTGGTGATGGCCTGGCGCGCCTCGTCCGCCTGCAGCTGCGCTTGTTGCAGCGCGATTTGCGCGGTGCGCTGCGCGGTGCGCGCCTGGTCGACCTGCTGTGCGGTGACGAAGCCGTGCCCGAGCAGAGGCTCTAACCGCGCCAGCGTGCTCGAAGCGAGCACCCGCTGCGCTTCGGCGCTGCCGACGCCGCGCGCGGCGGCGCCCGCCCCGGAGGTCTGCGCCGCGACCTGGTCGGCGGTCAGGGCGACCTTGGCCTCCAGGCCGAGTACCGCCGCGCGCGCCTGGCCAACGCGCAATCGGTAAGGCTCCGCGTCGATCCGGAACAGCACCTCGCCCTTGTGCACTGCCTGGTTGTCGCGCACATCGAGCTCGACGATCCGGCCGCTGACATCCGGCGCCATGTGGACGAGGTCGGCCTGCAGATAGGCGTCATCGGTACGCGGCCGTTGGTCGATCCGGCGGATTGCGAGCACCCCGGTCACCAGGACGCCGGCCAGCGCGACGAGGCTGACCAGGACGCCGAGCGCCTTGCGGAGCGGCGCCATCCCTCAGTGACCGAACCAGATCAGCCAGGCGAGCAGCGTAGCTGACACCGCGAGGCCCGCGTAGGTCAGCAGCGGAGCGACAACGTAGTCGTTGATGCCGGCCACCGCGAGGATTTGCCGGATGATGACGGTGGCGACGATGCCGGCTGCCGCGCACAGCATCCAGGCCGGAAAGTAGGAGCCGAACAGATCCATCGTCGGCGAGTAATTGCATGCGGCGACCGGCAGCGCGATCGCGACCCGCCACGAGCCTAGCGGAGCGCAGCAGCGCCGGCCGGCCCGACGCCATCTGCTGGTCCCAGCCATCAACGTCACCCCCCCGAAACCTGATGCAGCCGACATTCCGACCCACCCGTTTCGATTTCCATTTTTTGGCATCCTAGCAGGGATCCGATCACATCAGGATGCAACGCTCGGCTGCCCCGCGATCTTGCCGACAAGAGCAGGGTGTGTATCATGCGTTTCCTGGCAGATTTGTCCTATCGGCTAGCGAGTACCGGACGCGGCGGCAGGCGGCAAGAGGCGGTCGCCCTCCTCGCCTTGGTCCTTAGTTGGTTGGAGGAAGGCGTCGACACCGCCGATCTGCAGGCCGCCGCACGCTGCTCGACGAACTCACTGAACCGGCGATTGCTGCAGAGAGTGAGTAAGTACAACTCAGCGGTTGCGCTAGCTATTCCGAGGCGACTCTGCGCGGTCACGCCTAGATGGGCTTTTAGGGTCAGGGTCCCATGTGCGAACGCCCGCTTTCTGCCGACCCGACGATCCGCAGGCGTAGCCGGGTGGCGCCGACCGGGACTTCGCCATCCTGTCGTCAAATTAGGCGAGTACATGTCCGGGCTTACCTTGATGGCAGCAAAAGGTCGTGGTTCATCGTTGTTTTTGGCAATTCTCGTGTATTCCCGGTTACGGCGATTTAATTCCCGGTTATGCGGAAATAATTCTCGGTTCGGCCGGCACGGGAATTTGCGTGTAACTCTCTGATCCGAAACCTGGTTTTCGGGTGGATCCGACCGCTCTGGCGGGCGAATTGAATAAATTCCCGGTTACTTTCCCGGTTCACGGGAATTTTCGGGCTAGTCGGCGGGCTCACCGGCGCCTACCCCGCCGCGGCCGCACGCCGGTTCTACGCGATCCCGATCGAACTGTTGGCCTACCACGTTGCCGGCTTCAAGACTTACTAATCCCCCATCATCGACTATCCCCCAGCCGCGTAATGGGAGATTATACTGCGTTCGCCATACCGTTTTGCAACAATATCCCTCGGAAGGCACAATGGTCCCCGGACCGGAAATGACGCCTTCCGGCACCATAGACTTTCGAGCCAAGGCAGCCTGCATCCGGCTGGTCTTCGGCCACGGGGGGTGCTACACACGGGGCGCTGATTGCACGCCCGCAGGAGAGGCCGCGCCCCGGCCGGAATAGGGGGCGCGGCGCCGAAGGAGCAACCGCCCCGGAAACTCTCAGGCAAAAGGACTGCGGGCCGAAGGGCGCTCTGGAAAGCAGCGGGCGGGATAGCACACCCATCCGCTCACCGAAGGAGTAAGCCCGCACCCACCCTGCCCTCCCCCGCAAGCGGGGAGGGGTGAAGACGAATTGGGCGGGTGCAGGTGAATCTCTCAGGGTCCACGACAGAGGGGGCATCGCCGGACGCTTGGCGTCCGCTCTGTCGGAGGTATGGGTGCCCCCTGGTGACGCTGCGTCGCCGTCTCAAGCAGACGCCACTCTACTCGCTCCACCAATCGCTCGGCGCCCGGATGGTGCCGTTCGCCGGCTATGAGATGCCGGTGCAGTATCCCGGCCGGCATCCTCGCCGAGCATTTGCACACCCGCGCCCAGGCTGGGTCTGTTCGACGTCTCGCATATGGGCCAGTTGCGCCTCGGCGGCTCCGACCCGGCCGCGGCGCTGGAAACGCTGGTTCCAGGCGATATTCGCGTGCTCGGGCCGCTGCGGATGCGCTACACGCTGCTGCTTAACGGTTCGGGCGGCATCCTCGACGATCTGATGGTGACCCGATTCGGCGACAGGTTGTTCGTCGTCGTCAATGCTGCGACCAAGGACGCTGACCTCGCGCATCTGCACGAACGTCTCGGCGAGGCAATTATCGAGCCGCTCGAAGATCGGGCCTTGCTGGCATTGCAGGGGCCGTCCGCTGCCGCAGTCCTGTCGCGCCTCGCCGCTGGCGTCGCAGCAATGCCGTTCATGACCGCGGCCGAACTGATGCTCGACGGGCGGCAATGCCTGGTCACGCGCTCGGGTTATACCGGCGAGGACGGGTTCGAGATCTCGCTGCCGGCCGCCTACGCGCTTGGTTTGGCCGAGAGGTTGCTCGCCGAAACGGAAGTAATGCCGGTCGGCCTTGGCGCCCGCGATTTGCTGCGTCTGGAAGCTGGGCTCTGCCTGTACGGGCACGACATCGACGAAACCACAACCCCGGTCGAGGCCGATCTCGCCTGGACCATCGGCCGGCGTCGAAAGGTCGAGGGCGGCTTCCCCGGCGACGCGATCATTCTGCGCCAGCTCGTCGAAGGGGCGTCGCGCAAGCGGGTCGGCATCCTCCCCGACGGCCGCGCCCCGGCGCGCGAATCGACGCCGATCGTCGATGCCGCCGGCAATCCGATCGGACGCGTCACCAGCGGCGGCTTTGGCCCCTCGGTCAACGGTCCAATCGCGATGGGTTATGTCGACGCCGCTCACGCCGCCAATGGCGCTGCCCTGTCCCTGCTGGTGCGCGGCTCCCCCCGACCGGCTCGCGTCGCGCCGCTGCCCTTTGTCCCGCACCGCTACCACCGCGGCTGACGCCGCAGAAGGAACCCGCCGATGACCGCGCTTCGCTTTACCAAAGACCACGAATGGGTTCGTCTCGACGGCGATCTCGCCGTGATCGGCATCACCGACTACGCCCAGTCGCAGCTCGGCGACGTGGTTTATGTCGAGTTGCCGGAACCGGGTCATCGGGTCGAGCAGGGGAAGGAGGCCGCGGTCGTCGAATTGGTCAAGGCGGCGAGCGAGGTCTATGCCCCGGTCTCCGGCGAGGTCGCCGAGGTCAACGAGACGCTCGCCGCCGACCCGGCCAAGGTCAACGCCGATCCGCTGGGCGAAGGCTGGTTCATGAAGTTGCGCCTGGACGACCCCAAGCAGCTCGACGGGCTGATGGACGAGGCGGCCTATCAGCGCTTTGTCGAGGAGCAGGATTAGATGCGCTATCTGCCGCTGACCCCGCGCGACCGCGGCGAGATGCTGGCTCGGATCGGGGTCCCGTCGATCGATGCGCTGTTCGCCGAAGTGCCTGAGGCGGCACGGCTCGACGGGCTTGTCGACCTGCCGCGGGCGATGGGCGAGATCGAGGTCGAGCGCGTGATCGCGAGCATCGCGGCGCGCAACCTGGCGGCGGGGTCGGCGCCGTTTTTTATCGGCGGCGGGGCCTATCGCCACCACGTCCCGGCCGCGGTCGACCATCTGATCCAGCGTGGCGAGTTCCTGACCTCCTACACCCCTTATCAGCCGGAGGTGTCACAGGGAACGCTGCAATATCTGTTCGAATTTCAGACCCAGGTGGCGCTGCTTACCGGCATGGAGGTCGCCAACGCCTCGATGTATGACGGGGCCACGGCCTGCGCCGAAGCGGTGATGATGGCCAACCGGCTTACCGGCCGGAACAAGGCGGTGCTGTCGGGCGGGCTGCATCCGCATTACCGCGAGGTGTGCCGAAACTTACGCCCGCTTTGTCGGCTTCGAGCTGTCAGCCCAGGAGCCTGCACCGGGCGAAGCCGAGGATTTGGGCCGACTAGTCGATGACGGCACGTCATGCGTCGTCGTGCAGAACCCCGATTTCTGGGGCGAGTTGCGCGACTGGTCGGCGTTGGGGCGGACCTGTCACGATCGCGGCGCGCTGCTGATCGTCGTCGTGACCGAGATCGTCTCCCTGGGGGCGGTTCGCCCACCCAGCGAGATGGGGGCCGACATCGTCGCCGCCGAAGGCCAGTCGCTCGGCAACGCGCTCAGCTTCGGCGGCCCCTATCTCGGTTTGCTTGCCAGCCGTGACAAATTCGTCCGCCAGATGCCGGGCCGGCTCGTCGGCCAGACCGTCGATGCGGATGGCAAGCGCGGCTGGGTATTGACCCTGTCGACGCGCGAGCAGCATATCCGGCGCGAGCGGGCGACGAGCAACATCTGCACCAATTCGGGCCTGTGCGCGCTGGCCTTTACGATCCACCTGGCGTTGCTCGGCGAGGCCGGCCTGACCCGGCTCGCGCGCCTCAACCATGCCGCAACCGTCGCCTTGGCGGAGCGGCTCGAAGACATTCCCGGCGTGCGGCTGGTCAACGGCGCCTTTTTTAACGAATTCGCGCGTGCGCCTGCCTTGCCCAGCCGCGCCGGTCGTCGAGGTGCTCGCGGCGAGGGGCATTCTCGCGGGCATTCCGGTCAGCCGGCTTTATCCGGACCGAACTGAATTGGCCGATCTGCTGCTGGTGGCGGCAACCGAGACCGTGACCGAAGCGGACATCGACCGGCTGGCGCAGGGATTGGCGGAGGCGCTGTCGTGAGCGAGTGGAGCCGGGCGCTGAGCGTGCGGGCGACTGAGGACGTGGCGCCGCCGAAGACCTTCAGCGGCAATCGCGGATTACAGATCGAGGAGAAACTGATCTTCGAGCAGGATTCGCCGGGAATGTGCGGCGTCGATCTGCCCGAGCCGGCGCCGTTTGTCTCCCGCCTCGCCGGGCTCGAGCGCGTCGGCCCGATCGGCCTGCCGGGGCTCAGCGAGCCTCAGGTGGTGCGCCACTTCACCCGGCTGTCGCAAAAGAACTACGCGATCGACGGCGGGCTCTACCCGCTCGGTTCGTGCACGATGAAGCACAATCCGCGCCTTAACGAGAAATTGGCGCGGCTGCCCGGCCTCGCCGACATCCACCCGCTACAGCCGCTCTCGACCGTCCCAGGGGCGCTCGAACTGATCGACACCCTGGCGCATTGGCTCAAGATCCTCACCGGATTCCCGGCGATCGCTTTGTCACCCGGCGCGGGAGCGCATGGCGAGCTGTGCGGCATGATGACCATTCGCGCGGCACTCGAAACCCGCGGCGATGCGCGCCAGCGGGTGCTGGTTCCGGAATTGGCGCACGGCACCAACCCGGCGACCGCGACGGCCTGCGGCTATCAGGTCGATGCAATCCCGGCCAACGCGCGCGGCCGGGTCGACCGGACAGCGCTCGAAACCAAGCTCGGTTCCGATGTCGCGGCACTGATGCTGACCAACCCCAGCACTTGCGGGCTGTTCGAGGACGAGATCATCGAGATCGCCGCAGCGGTGCATCGCGCCGGCGCCTATTTCTATTGCGACGGAGCCAACTTCAACGCCATCGTCGGACGCGTGCGGCCCGCCGATCTCGGCATCGACTGCATGCATCTGAACCTGCACAAGACCTTCTCGACGCCGCATGGCGGCGGCGGTCCGGGCAGCGGTCCGGTGGCCCTGGCCGCGGAACTCGCTCCTTATGCGCCATTGCCGTGGCTGGTGCATAGCGCGCACGGGCTCGAACTTCTCGAGCACCGGAGCGGCCCAGCCGAGCACGCGATCGGGCGGCTCAAGGGGTTTCACGGTCAAATGGGCATGTTCGTGCGCGCGCTCGCCTACATGATGAGCCACGGCGCCGACGGGCTGCGCCAAGTCGCCGAGGACGCGGTGCTCAACGCCAATTATCTGCGGGTGCTGCTCGAAGACGACCTCAGCCTGTCCTTCCCCGGCCCGTGCATGCACGAGGTTCTATTTGACGACCAGTTTTTGAGGGACACCGGCGTCACCACCCTCGACTTCGCCAAGGCGCTGATCGACGAGGGCTATCATCCGATGACGATGTATTTCCCCTTGGTCGTACATGGGGCCTTACTGATCGAGCCGACCGAAACCGAGAGTAAAGCCACGCTTGACGAATTCGCCACGGTCGTAACGGCGCTGGCCGCCGCCGCGCGAACGGGCGATACAGGCCGGTTCCATGCCGCTCCAGTCCTCACCCCGCGCCGCCGGCTCGACGAAACCGCCGCCGCCCGCAAGCCTGTCCTGCGCTGGCGCCCCGACCCCCCGCGCCGCGCAGCAGCAGAATAACGCCGGGATTTATACAGGATGGTTACGTGGGCCTGTCTTAAGGTGGGCCCGTCATCGAATTAGTGTGCGGTCGAGTGGGGACACGCTTGAAAACGCCCAGGGAGCCGTCCCATGGAGCAATCGCCGCTTCTCGTCAAACCGTCGCGACGGGCAGTGCTGTCCGCGGCGACCGCCGGCATGCTCGCCCCGCTCCCCGCCCTGGCCGCGCCCCCGACCCTGGCCTCGCCTTCTCCGGTTATGCCGAGACAGCAGGTCGAAGCTGCGCTCCCGCAGTTGCAAAAGCTGGCGGAGGACGCTTTGCAGCGCAGCGGCATTCCCGGGATGGCGATCGCCGTCGTGTATATGGATGAGGTTATCTATCTCAAGGGGTTCGGGGTGCGCGAGGAGGGCACGCCCGCAGCGGTCGGTCCCGACACAGTCTTTCAGCTCGCTTCCTTGTCAAAGCCGATCGCTGCGACGGTCGTGGCCACGCTGGTTGGGGACGGCGTGGTCGCCTGGGACGATCCGATCATCCAGCACGATCGCGGGTTCGAGATGTATGATCCATGGGTGACGCGCCAGGTCACCTTGCGCGACATGTTCGCCCATCGCAGCGGGTTGCCCGACCATGCCGGCGACCTGCTCGAAGATATCGGCTACGACCGCGCTGAAATCCTGCGACGGCTGCGCTATCAAAAGCCGGACAGCAGCTTCCGATCGCACTACGCCTACACCAATTTCGGCTTGACCGAGGCTGCCGTGGCGGCGGCGATGGCGAGCGGCAAGTCGTGGGAAGATTTGTCGGCCGAGCGGCTTTATCGGCCGTTGGGCATGACACATGCCAGCTCACGCTTTGCCGATTTCGCCGCTTCGGCAAGCCGGGCGCACGGCCATGTGCGGGAGGACGGCAAGTGGGTCGCCAAATACACGCGCGATCCCGATGCGCAATCCCCGGCCGGTGGTGTCAGCGCTTCGGCGCGCGATATGGCGATGTGGCTGCGCCTACAACTGGGCGGCGGCAAGTTCGGCGGCAAGCAGATCGTCGCGGCCGAGGCGCTTGCCGAGACCCATCGTCCGCAAATCGTTCGGACCCCGCCAAAAAATCCGGCAGTCGACCACGCCGGTTTCTACGGGCTTGGCTGGAATATCGACTACGACCGCGAGGGCCGCGTTCATTGGGGCCATTCCGGCGGTTTCGACCTGGGCGCGGCGACTTGCGTCAATCTGCTGCCGGCCCAACAGCTCGGCATCGTCGCGCTGACCAATACGCAACCGATTGGGGTGCCGGAGGCGGTGAACCGCAGCTTTCTCGACCTGGTGCTCAGCGGAAAGGTCGAAAAGGATTGGCTCGCGCTTTACGGGCAGCTGATGGCGACGGCGCTCGCCCCCAATTATGGAACCGCCATAGACTACACGAAGGCGCCGGCGCAACCATCCCCGGCATTGCCCGCCGCTGCCTATATCGGCCGCTATCGCAACGATCTGTTCGGTCCGATCGAGATTATCACGGGCGATCAAGGGCTTTGGGTAAAGCTCGGGCCGCAGCAGCAGCCTTACCCGATGCAGCATTTCGACCGCGACGTGTTTACCTATCAGCCCATCGGCGAAAACGCCGCCGGCCGCAGTGCCGTCACCTTCACGATCGCGCCAGATCAAAAAGCGACAGCGGTGATGGTTGAGAACCTCGACGTCAACGGCCAGGGCACCTTCCCCCGGGAGGCTGCTGCCAGGTAAACCGCGGATCAGCTAGGTGCGATCGTCGTGCCGCCGTCAACGACGATCGTCTGACCGGTGATGTAATTGCCGGCGCGCGCGGCGAGCATTAGCGCGACCCCGGCGATGTCTTCCGGCTCGGCCAGACGCTTCAGCAATGTCCCGGCCTCGCGGGCAGCACGGCGCTGCGGGTCTTCGTAAAGGACGCGGGCGAACTGGGTCGTCACGACGCTCGGCGCGATGCAGTTGACGCGCACATTGTCGGGTCCCCATTCGGCGGCGAGATTGCGGCATAATGCATAATCGGCAGCTTTGGTAACGCCGTACATGCCCAGCATCGTGCTGGCCCGCAACGCCGCCGTCGACACGATGTAGATGATCGAGCCGTCACGCCGTTCGCGCATCTCGGGTGCTACCATCCGCGACAGCCAGAGGTTACTCAAGACGTTGTTGACCATCATCCGCTCGAAGACCTCGTCGGTCAGCTTTTCGAGCGAGCCGTAATGCGGATTGACCGCGGCGTTGCAGACCAGGACGTCGACGCGGCCCCAGGCCTCATGCGTCTTGGCGACGAGGTTTTCGAGCTGGGCCTTGTCCGAGATCCGCGCCGTCACCGCGATTGCCTCGCCGCCCTTCGCTCGGATCGCCGCGGCAACTTCCTCGCAGGGTGCGGCGTTGCGCGCCGAGATCACCACCCGTCCGCCGGCTTCGGCAAACGCTTCGGCGATCGCACGGCCGATCCCTCGGCTGGAGCCGGTCACAATCGCGACTTTTCCGGACAGGTCGAACAGATTCATGACGGTCCCTCAAGCGGATTCTGAAGTCAGGAAATATCCCATGCCGGCAAGCAGGATCACCAGGAAGACCAGTACGTATTTGATCAGCCGAGTGAAGCCGAGCCACGTCTGATAATGCTCGATGTACTGGGGATCCATAGTCGACGCCGCCATAGCACCCTCGTGCGTTGCAGAAGCTCTGCTCTGGTATAGCCTAACCGCGTTTCGAGACAAAGGGATCGGGCGGCGGCTCGCGCGGGTTCAGCGCCGCCAGCTCCTCGACTTGCCAGCCGTCGATTTCGACCTTGCCGGCGACGATCCGGGTGCGACCTTCGGCGATCAGCCTCACCGCGAGCGGATAGAGCCGATGCTCGGCTGCAAGGATGCGCGTCGCCAGGCTCATCTCGTCATCATCCGGATGCACTGGAACGACGGCCTGGGCGATTATCGGCCCGGTATCGATCTCGGGACGCACGAAATGCACCGTGCAGCCGGTAAAGCGCACGCCTGCCGCCAGCGCCTGGCGCTGCGGGTCAAGTCCGGGGAACGCCGGCAGCAGCGAGGGATGGATGTTAATCATTCGATCGCGCCAAGCCTCGACAAAACCGGTGTCGAGGATGCGCATGAAGCCGGCGAGGCAAACCAGCTCGACCCCGTACTCGCGCAGACGCGCGTCGGCCTCCGCCGCAAAACTGACGCGATCATGATCCGCAATCACCGCGCTGGGGATACCGGACGTGGCGGCTCTTACCAGACCCGCGGCATCCGCCCGGTCGCTGACGACGATGGCGATCTCGGCGCGATAGGCGGGGTCGGCGCGGGCGTCGATAAGCGCCTGTAAGTTAGATCCGCGGCCCGAGATCAAGACGCCCAGCCGCATCGGCACCTCGGCAGCAACAACTGCAATCCCGGGCACCCACCCGACGTGTCCGTCCGGCTGTCGATGGCGTTGCCGCGAAAACTGCGCTATGACCCGGACAATCGGGCAAATGCCAAAATAGGGGATCGGAGGCGCTTTGCAATGACCCCGCGGCTGGTATCCGCGATCGCCGGAGACCGGACCGGCCGCTGCGCCGCCGGCGCCGGCTTGCTGCTGCTGGGAGTGCTGATCTGGCTCGGGCCCGCCCGGGCCGCTGACCCGGACGACCCCTATTCGGCGACGGTCAAGGTCGACGCTACCGCCGACAATGCCGCCGCAGCGCGGACCCTCGCTCGCCATGACGGGCAGCAGCGCGCCCTGATGGAGGTGATCGAACACCTTACCGGCTCGACCGACGAGAGCAAGCTGCCAAAGCTCGATGATAAGGCAATTACCGACATGGTCGGCAGTTTCGAAGTGGCGAACGAAAAGATGTCGTCGGTCCGTTATCTTGCCGACTACACTTTTCATTTTCGGAAGGCGAAGGTTCGCCAACTGCTGCGCAATGCCGGCATCGCCATTTCATCGAGCCCCGCAAAACCGGCAATCGTCGTGCCGGTGTTTCAGGACGGAGACAAAGCCGTGCTGTGGGATGACCCCAACCCGTGGCGCCAGGCCTGGGAGCAATTGCCGGCCACGTCGGGTCCCACCCGGCTTAACGTGCCGCTCGGCGGCCTCGGCGATGTCAGCGCGATCGATGCCGACCAAGCCCGCGCGGGCGATTCTCAGGCGCTTACAGCCATTGCTCAGGGCAATGATGCGGACGAGGCGCTGGTCGCCGCGGCGACCGCCCAACGGCAAGGCGACAAGCTCACCGGCCTCGCCGTCAGCCTAAAGCGATATCGCTTGGGACAGCTTATCAATAGCCAAACGACGTCCATCACCGCCAATCCCGGCGAGAGCGAGGCCGACTTCATGAAACGCGCTGTGGCCGCGGTCGCCGCCGACATCGAGCATGGTATCCCGCCGAGCAGCAACAAGGAGGCGAGCATCGACGCGATCGTTCCAATCGCCAGCCTCGGCGATTGGGTGGCGATGCAGCAGCGCCTTGCCGCTATACCGGAAATTCACAAAGTCGACCTCTTGTCGCTTAGCCGACAACAGGCGAAAATCGAAATCAAATACGTTGGCAGTCCCGATCAGTTGAAATCCAGCCTCGCCGGCGCCGACCTCGATCTCGGTGGCGGCGACCCCGAGTGGCGGCTTTCGCCCTCGGCCGCTAATTCCGTCGGACCGGCAATGTCGGGGACGCATTCGAACCGCAACGATGAGCCGGCTCGGGGTCAACCTCCCTAATCTGATCTCGCTGGGGCGCTTGCTGTTGGTGCCGCTTGCGATCTGGCTGATTCTGGGCGGTCGTTACGGCGTCGCGTTTTGGGTCTTTGTTGCCGCCGGCGTGTCCGACGCACTCGACGGGTTCATTGCCAAACGCTTCGATCGGCGCACGCGGCTCGGCGCTCTGTTGGACCCCGTTGCCGACAAGGCGCTGCTCGTTAGCGTCTATGTCACCTTGGGTCTAGCGCACCAGCTATGGACGTCGCTGGTGATACTCGTCGTCTTTCGTGACGTGATGATCGTCGGAGGGTTTCTACTGATCCAAGCAATCGCTGCGCCAAAACACTATGATCCGTTGTACATCAGCAAGATCAACACCGGTCTGCAGATCGCGCTGGTTGCTTTCGTACTGGCGCGGCTCGGTTTCGGCACCGCAAGCAGCATGGTCGACGTCCTGCTGAGCCTCGCCGTCGCCGCGACGACCGTGCTGTCGGGACTGTCCTATTTCGTGCGCTGGGCGCGCATCCTCGCGCGCTCGGAGCAGGTGTTGTGAACCCGCGCCTTTACCGAGTGCTGTTGTGGTTCGGCATGGCGCCCGGGGGCATCGTCGGCCCGGCACTGCTGCAAGAGGTTCCGGCGACGTTCGTGGCCGCATTTACGATCGGCTACTTGCTTCGGGCAGCGGTAGATCGGCTCGAACTCTACGCGACGCGCCGCACGTTAGCGGATCTGGCGGCGTGATCCAACTGACCTTCCAGCTTGCGGGTGGAGCGGCGTTCGGGCGGGCGGATTTTGTTGTCTCCGGCAGCAATGCGGCAGCCCTCGCCTGGCTCGACCGCTGGCCCGATTGGCCTGCGCCGGCGCTGCTGTTACATGGCCCGCAAGGCTCCGGCAAGACCCACCTATCCCATTTGTGGTGCGCGCGCGCGCCGGCCGCTCTCGTCTCGGGAGACGCGCTGGACGAGGCCGGGCTGCGGCATCTGCTCGACTATGGCGATCATCGGGTCGCGATCGACGATGCCGATCGCGCCGAGGAAGGCCTGTTGCTGCACTTATTCAACGCCTGCCAGGAAGGCGGCGGCGGGCTATTGCTGACGGCGCGTGTCGCGCCAGCGCGGTGGCCATTCAAACTTCCCGACCTCGGCTCGCGGCTGCGCGCCGCATCTGCCGTCGGGATCGGCCTTCCCGACGACGCGCTGCTCGGCGCCGTCCTCGCCAAACATTTCGCGGATCGCCAGGTGCGCGTGGCGTCGGAGGTAATCGCCTATCTCGTCGGACACATGGAGCGCTCGCTCGCCGCCGCGGCCGAAGTCGCAGCCGCCCTCGATCAGCTAGCGCTGAGCGGTGGCGGCGCAATCACTGTGTCGCTTGCGCGCCGGTTGCTGAACGAACGGAGCGATCAACCCTTGCCGCCCGGCAGCGACGCGGCGGTGACGTAGTCGACGAGCCGGTGGCGGGCGCCGCCCAGCGCCGCCCAGCGCGTCGCCACGCACAGGCTGACGCGCGCCGCGGTCGGAAACTTTCCCGAGGTCAAGGCCCGCACTCGCGGGCTGTCGGGCTCGGCGAGCGCGACCGCGAGTTCGTGAAGTCCGGGGTTATGGCCGATCACCAGCACGTTGCACTGGCTTTCGGCAAGTTGTTGCAATCGTTCGATCAGTTCGTCGCGATCGGCGAGGTAAAGCCCATCCTCGATCACGCAGCGCGGCCGCGGCTGGAACCCGGCTAGAACCAGATCGAGAGTTTCGCGGGTGCGCACCGCGCTAGAGCACAGAACCAGATCGATATCTCCCGCGGTCGCCGGGAGATGCTGGCCGACCAGCCGCGCCGCCTCGCGGCCGCGCCGGTTCAGCGGGCGCTCGCGATCCTCGACATCGTCCTTCCAGCTCGATTTGGCATGGCGCAACAGGTGCAACAAATGCATCGTCGGTTTCCTCCCAGGCAGGCTCGCCCCTCGCCTTGCCGTGGCGACATGACAGGCCCGCCTCCGCGCGATAGGATCGCTGTTCAATCAGGCGTCGCGTGCGAACGCAAGAGGAGACCAGGGTGAACAGCAGCGTCCAGGCGATCCAGATCCAACCCTTCGACTCCCGATCCGCGACCCGCTTCATCAATCGGGAACTATCCTGGCTCGCTTTCAATGAGCGCGTCCTGGCCGAGGCCGACAATCTGCGCCATCCACTGCTCGAACGCCTGCGCTTTCTGTCGATCTCGGCAAACAATCTCGACGAGTTCTACATGGTGCGCGTCGCCGGGCTCAAAGGTCAGTTTCTCGCCGGGATCAAGACGCCGAGCCAGGACGGACTGACCCCGGCCCAGCAGCTGGACGCGATTCGCCAGCGGACAGGTAAACTAATGGGGGACCAGCAGGTCACCTGGCTGGCGCTGCGCCGCCTGCTCGCCGAAGCGGGCGTGTCAGTGGTCGACCCGACCGATCTCGAACCCGGCGACCGCGCCTGGCTCGAAGACCGGTTCATGGCGGATGTGTTTCCGGTCCTGACCCCGCTGGCTATCGACCCGGCCCATCCCTTTCCTTTTGTCGCCAATCGCGGTTTCGGCTTGGCGCTGGAGCTCGAACGGGTCAGCGACGGAGAGCGTTTGCAAGCGCTCACCCTGATCCCATCCTCGGTCTCCCGATTTATCCGCCTGCCGGGAGACCGAATCCGCTTCCTGCCGATCGAACAAACGATCGCGCTGTTCCTCGACCATCTGTTCCCTGGCTTTGCCGTCGTCGCTCTGGGCGTCTTCCGCGTGCTCCGCGACAGCGAGGTCGAGGTGGAAGAGGAAGCGGAGGACCTCGTCAGCCATTACGAGACGGCGCTCAAACGCCGCCGGCGCGGTCACGCCATTCTGCTTGCCGTCAATTCGACGATGCCAATGGAGCTGCGCCGCTTTCTGATGGAAAAGCTCGACGCCGCCCCGGCCGACGTCTTTGCCACCGATGGTATCCTCGGTCTCAACGATACCGCGCAGCTGATCGTCGACGAGCGCCCGGATCTGGTCTTCACTCCCTATAATGCGCGGTTCCCTGAGCGGATTCGCGATTTCGGCGGGGATTGCTTCGCGGCAATCCGGCAAAAAGACATCATCGTCCACCATCCCTATGAGAGCTTCGACGTCGTCGTTCAGTTTCTGCGGCAGGCTGCCCGCGACCCTGCCGTCGCAGCAATCAAGCAGACGCTCTACCGCACCAGCGAAGACAGCCCGATCGTGCGGGAACTGGCCGAGGCCGCCGAGGCCGGAAAGTCGGTGACGGCGTTGATTGAGCTCAAGGCGCGCTTTGACGAGGAGGCGAATATCCGATGGGCCCGCGATCTCGAACGCGCCGGGGTACAGGTGGTTTACGGATTTTTGCAGTTGAAAACTCACGCCAAGGTCTCGCTTGTCATCCGTCGCGAAGCGGGCCAGCTCTGCTCCTATGTTCATTTCGGGACTGGCAACTATCATCCCTACACGGCCAAGGTTTACACCGACCTGTCGTTTTTTACTTGTGATCCGGCGCTGTGCCGGGACGCCGCCCGCTTGTTCAACTTCATGACCGGCTACGCAACCCCCGCCAGTCTCGAAAAGATATCGGTTGCGCCGATCAATTTGCGGGCTCGCTTGTTCGAGCTGATCGAGGCCGAAATCGCCAATGCAAAATCGGGCAAGCCAGCTCAAATCTGGGCCAAGATGAACGCCCTTGTCGACCCGGCGATCATTGATCTTCTGTATCGGGCGTCGCAGGCAGGGGTCGGTATCGATCTCGTCGTACGCGGCATCTGCTGCCTGCGGCCGGGCGTGCCGGGTCTCTCGGACAATATCCGGGTCAAGAGCATAATCGGCCGCTTTCTCGAGCACGGCCGCGTCGTCTGCTTCGGCAACGGCAATAAGCTGCCATCGGATCGTGCCAAGGTGTTCATCAGCTCGGCCGATTGGATGCCGCGCAATTTCGACGGGCGCGTCGAAGCGCTGGTGCCTATCGAAAATCCAACGGTGCATCGCCAAGTCTTGGATGAAATCATGGTGGCGAACCTGCGCGATACGTTGCAGAGCTGGAGCTTGGCGCCAGACGGGACGTATCAGCGGGTGCAGTCCGACGAGGAGCCGTTCTCCGCTCACACCTATTTCATGACCAATCCTAGCCTGTCAGGCCGCGGCAAGGCGCTGAAGCGCGCTCAGCCCAAGCTCGTCGTTCGCTGATCCGATGTCCGAGCGGCAGACGAATTCGGCAACCAGCCGCATCGGCATCATCGATCTCGGCTCCAATTCTCTGCGCCTTGCAGTCTTCGAACGTCACGGCGGCGTACTGTTTCCGATGATCAACGAAAAGGTCATGTGCGGGCTGGCGCGCGGACTTTCGACCAGCGGCCGGCTGAACCGCGACGGCATGACCATGGCCATGGTGAATCTGAGGCGCTTTGTCGCCCTCGCACACGCGATCGGCGTCGATCACCTGGCGGTGCTGGCGACCGCCGCAGTTCGCGATGCCAGCGACGGCCAGGTCTTTGCCGACGAGGTCGCGCGCGAGTGCCGCGTGCCCGTCGCCATCATCGACGGCGCCGAGGAGGCGCGGTTGTCGGCCGCGGGCGTGCTTGCCGGCATCCCCGAGGCGGAAGGGATCGTCTGCGATCTCGGCGGCGGCAGCGTCGAGCTAGTCCGGGTAGGGCCGGGCCTTGCCGCTGAGGGCGGGCGGATCGGCCATGGGATCACCCTGCCGTTAGGGCCGTTACGCCTGGCAGAGTTTGGCGACAACGCAAAGGCCGTCTCGGAAGCGGTCGAGCGGTCGCTTGCCGCCGCGCCCGTCGCGCGCGGGGGGATCGGGCAAAACCTGTACCTGGTCGGTGGCGCGTCGCGCGCGCTGGCCCGGCTGCACATGGATCATACGCACTACCCGCTCCACATCGTCCACCATTACACGATCGCTCGCGCCGAAGCGGAGGCCTTCTTCGAGATCATCGGCCGGCTGTCGCGTAAATCGCTCGAGCGGATCACCACGATTTCGCGCAAGCGCCTCGAAATGGTGCCCCTGGCGGCGGTGATGCTGCGCAAGCTGGTCGCCGTCGCCGGTCCGCAACGCGTCATCTTCTCGGCCTTCGGCTTGCGCGAAGGCTACGCCTACGGTCTCATTCCACCCGCCGAGCGCAGCCCCGATCCGCTGCTTGCCGCGTGCATGGCGATTGGCCGCACCGAGAGCCGGTTTGCGCCGAACGGGGACTGGTTACAGGAATGGACGGCGCCGCTTTTTCCCGCCCTGTCCGATCGAATGCGGCGGCTGCATCGAGCCGCGTGCTGGCTCGGCGACATAGCCTGGATCGAACATCCTGACTATCGCCCTGAGCAAGCTTTCGCGCGCAGCTTGAGAATGCCGATCGCCGCGATCACCCACCCCGACCGGGTGTTTGTCGCCGCGGTGCTCCATACCCGGTACGGCGGGGCAACCGACGACCCGGTCAGAGACCCGACCCGGGCGTTGCTGGATCCGCAAGCCGCCGCCGCAGTGCGCACGCTCGGCCTCGCGCTGCGCCTCGCCTATACATTGTGCGGCGGCAGGATCGAGCTGTTGTCCGAGACCTGGCTCGGGCGCGACGGCGCGGGCCTAGTCCTCGAAGTTCCCCCGGCCGACGGCTTGTTTATGGGCGAAACAGTGCAGCGGCGCCTCGACGCCGTCGCCCGCTCGCTCGGTGTAACGTCGGTGCTGCGCCGGCGCGAGCCGAGACGTCTGGCCGGCGACTAGCGGGGCCGAGGACTGCGGCCGCAGCGGTCACGGCTGTGCTGCCGGCTCTACCAGTGCTATTCGGTTGTCACGAACGCTGAGCGCGAGCCGACCGTGTTTCAAGGCGATGGCGTCCTTGCCAAAGACTTCATAACGCCATCCGGACAGTGCCGGCACCGGCGCATGATCATCGGCAGCGATCGCCTCGATGTCGTCGGCCGAAGCGACCAGTTTCTGGGCGACCTGATGCGCCTCGCAACGATGCTTCAACAGGACCCGAAACAGTTCGATTAGCGGCCCGAGACCCGGTGGCGTATCGGGGCGCGGCGGCGCCGGCGGCTCGATCGCGGCCGACTGGACGAGTCCTCGCCGGACCGCGTCGAGGATCTCGCCGCCGAACCTGCCCTCGGCCACTCCTTTGCCGAGGCTGCGCGTGCGTGACAGCGCCTCGATCGTCTTTGGCAGGTGGGCGGCGACCTCCAACACGGCTTCGTCTTTGACGATGCGACCGCGCGGCAGATTGCGCTGCTGCGCCGCGGCTTCGCGCCAAGCCGCGACCTCGCGCAGAACGCCAAAAAAACGAGGGTCTATGCGCCCGCGCAGCCGAAAGCGCCGCCACGCCTCGGCCGGATCGGTGCGATAGGTCGCCGGCTCGCATAGCACCGCCATCTCTTCGGCGAACCATGCGGCGCGGCCGTTCGCCGCCAAGAGCTGCTGCAGCTTGTCGTAGACGGTGCGCAAATGGACGACATCGGCCAGCGCATAGCGGATTTGCCGCTCGGTCAGCGGCCGATGCGACCAGTCTGTAAAGCGCGAGGATTTGTCGAGCGGGGCGCGCGCGAGCTTGCCGACCAGGGTTTCATAGCTTGCAGCGTCGCCGAAACCGCAGACCATCGCGGCGATCTGGGTATCAAACAGCGGCGCCGGGACTGAACCCGACAGATTGAAGAAAATTTCGACGTCCTGGCGTGCCGCGTGAAACACCTTCAGCGTGTTCTCGTCCGCGATTAGGGCCAACAGCGGCGCCAGATCGATCCCCGGCGCCAGCGCGTCGATCGCCGCGGCTTCATCCGGGCCGGCCACCTGCACCAGACACAGGATCGGCCAATAGGTTCGCTCGCGCATGAACTCGGTGTCGACCGCGACGAAATCCGCACCGTGCTGCCGCGCACAGAATTCCGCCAACGCCTGGGTCTCGGTAATGACCGTCATCGACGACGCTATACAGCGAAAACCGCGCGGTCGAAACCGTTGCGCGTGCGTTGCAAGCCCAAGCGGGGCGAATTGACAGGGGTGTGCACCATCCCCATACTCCGCCGCTTTCCTGCTCGATGGCGGGTCGCCAGATCGGCCCGCCGTGACGAGGAGAGTGCCAATGATGCGCGATCCCGGCAATTTGCGCCGGTATTGGCGGCGGGTCCACAGGACCGGGCCGGTAGGGTTCGGGCGACGACGATAATTCTGTGTCGCCGACTCAAGTTCCCAACCCCCCTCGCGCAGGAGATATTCCGTGATTACACCTGTTATGCCGACCTACGGCCGGTGGGACGTCGCCGTCGATCATGGCGAAGGCTGCTGGCTCTACGCCACCGACGGCCGCAAATTCCTCGACTTTACCAGCGGTATCGCGGTGACCGGACTTGGTCACTGCCACCCGCACCTGGTCGCTGCCGTAACCGAGCAAGCCAAGCACCTATGGCACGTCTCAAACCTGTTCCGGATCCCGGGGCAGGAACGACTGGCCCAGCGCCTGGTCGACAACACGTTTGCCGACACCGTGTTCTTCGGCAATTCGGGGGCCGAGGCCTGCGAGTTAGCGATCAAAATTGCCCGCAAATACCAGCACGACACCGGCCACCCTGAGCGTTATCGGATCATCGGCTGCGAAGGCTCGTTCCACGGGCGCACCCTCGCCACCCTCGCAGCCGCCGGAAACGAGAAATATCTCGAAGGGTTTGGCCCGCCGATGGACGGCTTCGACCACGTCGCCTTTGGCAATCTGAACGAGATGCGCGCCGCGATCGGCGGCGAGACCGCCGCGATCCTGATCGAGCCGGTACAAGGCGAGGGCGGTGTGCGCCCGGGCTCGGATGAATATTTGCGCGGGTTGCGGGCAATCGCTGACGAGTTCGGCCTGCTGCTGGTCTTCGACGAAGTGCAGTGCGGGATGGGGCGGACCGGCAAGCTGTTCGCCCATGAATGGTCGGGTGTAACTCCCGACGTGATGGCAATCGCCAAGGCTCTGGGCGGCGGCTTCCCGATCGGCGCGTGCCTCGCCACCGAGCGCGCCGCGACGGGCATGGGACCCGGCACCCACGGCTCGACCTTTGGCGGCAACCCGCTGGCGGTGGCGGCGGGCAACGCGGTCCTCGATGTGATGCTCGAGGCGGATTTCTTCGATCGGGTGCAGGCCAGGGCACGGGTTTTGCGCGGCGAGCTCGAGGAATTGGTCAAAGCCTATCCTAAACTTTTCGCCGAATTGCGCGGCTCGGGGCTTTTGCTTGGCATCCGCTGCGTGGTGCCTGCCGGCGACGTCGTCAACCGGCTGCGCCAGAATGGCCTCTTGGCACTGACCGCAGGCGACAACGTGCTACGGCTGTTGCCGCCGCTGGTCGTCGGCGAGGCAGAGATCGGCGAAGCGATGGACACCCTGCACAAGGTCGCTCGGGAATGGCCGGCGTAAGACGCACCACCGGCGCGACGGCACTGGTCGACGGGCGGCTGACGCTGCCCGCACCGCGCCACTTTCTCGATATCGATCAGTTCGACAGCGCCGAGCTACGCGGCATCCTCGATATCGGTCTCGCCTACAAACGCGGCCGGCGCGATCGGCCATTGGCCGGCAAGACCTTGGCGATGATTTTCGAGAAGCCGTCGACGCGGACCCGCGTCTCGTTCGAGGTGGCGACGCGCCAACTCGGCGGCGATACGATCTTCCTGAACACGGCCGACAGTCAGCTCGGCCGCGGCGAGACCGTTGCCGATACGGCGCGCGTGCTGTCGCGATATGTCGACGCGATTATGATCCGCACCAACCTGCCGCAGAAGCTCGACGAGCTGGCACGCCATGCGACCGTTCCGGTCATCAATGGTCTGACCGACGCGTCGCACCCGTGCCAGATCATGGCGGACGTGATGACCCTGCAAGAAAAAAAGGGGCCGGTTGCCAATAAGACCGTCGCCTGGAGCGGCGACGGCAACAACGTAGCGGCGAGCTGGGTTCATGCCGCCGTCCGTTTTGGCTTTGTGTTACGGCTCGCCTGCCCTGAAGAGCTCAGCCTGCCGCCGAGGCTGCTCGATTGGGCGCGGCGCGAGGGCGGTCGTGTCAGTCTGACGACAGAACCGCGCGACGCCGTCGCCGGCGCCGATTGCGTCGTCACCGATACCTGGATCTCGATGGGCAACGACACGAGCGCCAATCGTCACAATTTGCTCGCCCCCTACCGGGTCGACGAGCATCTAATGACGCACGCCAAGCCCGACGCCATCTTTATGCATTGCCTGCCGGTCAAGCGCGGCGAGGAGGTCACCGCCGGCGTCGTCGACGGCCCACAATCGGTCGTCTGGGACGAAGCCGAAAACCGACTGCACGCACAAAAGGGGATCCTCACTTGGTGCCTCGGGTAGTATGTGCAGCGGCTAACCGTCGTTCCGGGGCGTAGGTAGACTTCGCTTGCCCGGTATGACGGTCCGGCCGGAATTGGTAAAAGCCTCCACCCCGGAGCCCGCAACCTTGACACTGTCGCTTGGCACTACACCCTCAGACACCAACCCCGACGATCTCGTCCAGCCGTTTCGGATCGACCCATTTGCCTTGCGCGGCCGCCTCGTGCGGCTGGGTCCGACGATTGACCATATCCTGTCGCAGCACGCCTATCCCGAACCGGTCGCGGCAATGCTGGGCGAAGCGATCACGCTCGCTGTGCTGCTGGCCGGCGCGCTCAAATATGACGGCGTCTTCACCTTACAGACCAAGGGCGATGGCCCGATCCGCTTGATCGTGGCGGATGTGTCGACCGATGGCGCGGTGCGCGGCTATGCCCAATACGACGAGGCAAAGCTCGAGGCCGCGGCCAATGACGTAACCCCGGCGCGCCTCTCGGTGCCGCGCCTGCTCGGCGCCGGCTATATCGCCTTTACCGTCGACCAGGGCGAGGACACCGACCGATACCAGGCGATCGTCGAATTGTCGGGAGCGACCTTGGCCGACTGCGCGCAGCATTATTTCCGCCAATCGGAGCAAATCCAGGCTGGGATCAAGCTCGCGGTCGCTCGCGCCGGGCCGGATCGAGCTTGGCGCGCCGGTGGACTGATGCTGCAGCGAGTGCCGCCGGAGGGCGGTTATGGCGTCATCGCCGACGATGTCGAGGATGGCTGGCGCCGCTCGATGGTGCTGATGAGTTCGGCGACGACCGACGAATTGGTCGATCCCGAGTTGACGCCACACCGGCTGCTGTTCCGGCTGTTTCACGAGGATGGCGTGCGTGTCTACGACACGCACCCGCTCGAAGCGCGTTGCCGCTGTTCGCGCGAACGGATCGAGACCATCCTGCGCGCCTTTCCGGCCGACGAGATCGACGACATGGCCAAGGAGCGGGTCACGACGGTGACCTGCGAGTTTTGCAGCCGCCGCTATACCTTCGATGCCGATGAAATCAGCCGCCTCGCTCCGGCGTGAGTTGAAAGGGAGGAATACATGGCTGTAGGAACCGGCTGGCAGCTTTCGGGAGACTATTTCGAAAACTGCAATTGCAATGTCGTCTGCCCCTGCCTGATCTCGCCGGCTCCGCCGCTGACCTCGCAGCCCACCCAAGGGGTTTGCGATGTTGCGCTGGCCTTTCACATCGATCGGGGCAGCTACGGCCAAGTCGCGCTCGACGGGCTCAATCTGGCGCTGATCGCACATACCCCTGGGCCAATGGCGGACGGCAATTGGGCCGTTGCTGTCTATATCGACGAGCGCGCCAACGATCAGCAGGCCGAGGCGCTGGGCGCCATCTTCAGCGGTGCGGAAGGTGGTCCGATGGCTAACTTTGCCCCGCTAATTGCCACGAACCTCGGCGTCAAGAAGGTGCCGATAACCTATCGAATAACCGGCAAGACGCGCTCGACCGAAATTCCGGGGATCATGCATATGTCTGTCGAACCGTTGCCGAGCATGCACCAAACCGGGGAAACGTGGGTGGCGGCTGGCCATCCGGTCGCGCCCGACAAGTTGGCTCTCGCGGTCGGCACAGCGGGTAGCACCTTTGCCGATCACGGGATGCGCTGGGACAATTCCGGCAACAACGGTCATTATGCACCGATAAGCTGGTCCAACCAATAGGCGTGGCTGACCGTGTGGGTGATGGACAGAATCGGAGAGTAACGTCGTGCCCGAACCGCAATGGACGATGCGCGGCGAATACATGGAAAGCTGCAACTGCGATTATCTTTGCCCGTGCATCTATACAAACCCGCAAGGCCCGGTAACCTATGATCACTGCACTGCGGTGATGGTGTTCCGCATCGACGAAGGCCGGCATGGCAGCACGAGGCTCGACGGGCTCAAATTCGCGCTGGTGATCCGCTCGGGCAAAGTCATGGCCGACGGCAACTGGGTATTCGCCGGCGTCGTCGACGAAACTGCGGACGCGGCCCAGCGTCAGGGTCTCGCAGCGATCGTTGGCGGCGATGCAGGCGGCCCACCTTCCTTCATCCGGCAAAATCTGGTCAGCGATTTCCGCGGCGTGGAATACAAGCCAATCGAGTTTTCGATGGCGGGGCTAGCGCGTAAGGCGGTGATCCCCGATGTCGCCGCCTTCGCGATCGAAGGCGTTGCCTCGCGTAACCGTACCGGCGATCCCTATTACATCGATAACGTGGGGCATCCGGCGAACCGTCGGCTCGCTTTGGCGCGGTCGAAGGAAACCCATGTGCACGGCTTTGGCCTAGATCTCGATCTCGTCGGCAAAGGCAATAATGGTCACTTCGCGCCGTTCTCGTGGTCGGCTTAGGCGCGGATCGGACTACCGCTCGCTTGCCGCGGCGCGAGCGCGTTGTCATCGCCGCAGCGCTCGGCGCCGTCACCGCGCTGTCGTGGCTTTATCTTTACCTGCAGATGCAGCCGATGGCGGACATGGCCGACATGGCGCCGGCCATGTTCGCGCCTTGGACGCCGGCCGATTTCGCGCTCAACCTGGCGATCTGGTGGGTGATGATGCCGGGCATGATGCTGCCCTCGGCCGCCCCGATGATCCTGACTTTCGCCACGGTCAACCGGCGCAAGCGGGAGCGGGGCCAGCCCTTTGTCCCAACAATGGTGTTCACGGCGGGCTACCTGGTCGCCTGGGGGTTGTTCGGCGTCTTTGCCACCTTGGCCGACTGGGCCCTCGAGCGCGCCGCGCTGATCTCACCGATGACGGGAAGGTTGCCCCCCATACTGGGCGCGATCGTGGTCATCGCCGCCGGCATCTATCAATTGACGCCGCTGAAATCCGTATGCCTGAGGCACTGCCGGTCGCCTTTCGACTTTGTCCTGAACCACTGGCGCGATGGCGCCTCGGGCGCGCTACGCATGGGGCTGGAGCACGGACTCTATTGCCTCGGCTGCTGCTGGTTTCTGATGGCGCTGATGTTCGCGGCCGGGATCATGAGCCTCTTGTGGATGGCGGTGATTGCCGTCTTCGTCCTGCTCGAGAAGCTGCTTCCCACGGGGACCTGGCTCGCGCGCGCCGGCGGGGCGGCGATGTTGGGCTTCGGCGTCTACCTGCTGGTCGCCGGCTGAGGCGCGTCGACGCCACCGCTTACTGGCCCCGTCTGGGTGATTGTGGCCGAGCGGTGAGCGCACATAGCTTCAGGGGTTGATTTCGTGCAAATCAACCCTTCATCCTGTTGGCGCCGGGGAGCGCGGGTTATAGCTGCCGGCGCTGGTTCTGCTGCGAGTGCGCCGTCATCGATACGCTGTCCGTCTCGACCCCATCGAACGAACTGACGTCGTTGTTTCATCCGGCCGTCGTCGGGTGGTTCGCGCATTGCTTTACCGCGCCCACCGCGGCGCAGGCACAGGCTTGGCCGGCCATTCAGGCGGCACGGCACGTTCTGATCGCCGCCCCGACCGGATCCGGGAAAACCCTCGCCGCCTTTCTTACGGCGATCGACGGGCTGGTACGGCAAGGGCTCACCGGCGAGCTCAGGGACGAAACGCAAATCGTCTACGTCTCACCGTTGAAGGCGCTGTCGAACGACATTCGGCGAAATCTGGATGCGCCCCTCGCCGGCATCCGCGAGGCCTTGCAGGCGCAAGGACTGCCCGATGTGGACATCCGCAGCTGGGTGCGGACCGGCGATACGCCGCCAGGCGAACGCGAGCGCATGCGGCGCCGCCCGCCGCACATCGTCGTCACCACGCCGGAATCGCTCTACATCCTGCTCGGCTCCGAATCCGGGCGGAAGATGCTGGCGACAACGCGATCCGTGATCGTCGACGAGATCCACGCTCTGGCGCCGAACAAGCGCGGTTCCCATCTGGCGCTATCGCTCGAACGCTTGTCCGCTCTGTGCGGCGATCGGCTGCTGCGCGTCGGCCTGTCGGCGACCCAGAAACCGATCGAAGCAGTCGCGCGCTTTCTGGTCGGGCCAACTGCCGAATGCCGGATCATCGACACCGGCCATCGCCGGGGGCGCGACCTCGCCCTCGAAATGCCGTCGTCCCCGCTCGAAGCCGTCATGTCAGGTGAAGTCTGGCAGCAGGTTTACGACCGATTGGCCCAACTGATCGAGGGGCATCAGACCACCTTGATCTTCACCAATACCAGGCGGATGGCCGAACGGGTAACCCGTCAGCTGTCCGAGCGGCTCGGCGAAGATCAAGTGACCGCGCATCACGGCAGTCTGGCCAAGGAGCAGCGGCTGGACGCCGAACAGCGCCTCAAGGCGGGAAAGCTGAAGGCGTTGGTGGCGACCGCTTCGCTCGAGCTCGGCATCGATATCGGCGAAGTCGACCTGGTCTGCCAGCTCGGTTCGCCGCGCTCGATCGCGACGTTCTTGCAACGCGTCGGCCGCTCGGGGCATGCGGTGGCGGGGACGCCCAAGGGCCGGTTGTTCCCGTTATCGCGCGACGAGCTCGTCGAATGCGCCGCACTGCTCGACAGCGTCCGCCGCGGCGAGCTCGATCGGCTGACGGTTCCCGAGCAGCCGCTCGACGTGCTGGCGCAGCAGATCGTCGCCGAGGTCGCGGCGCAGGAATGGAACGAGGACCGGCTTTATGAGCTGTTCCGCCGCGCCTGGCCGTACCGGCAGCTTGTCCGCGAGGATTTTGCCGCGGTCGTCGCGATGCTGGCCGAGGGGTTCAGCACCCGCCGAGGGCGGAGGGGCGGGCTGATCCACCACGACGCCGTCAACCATGTGCTCCGCGGCCGGCGCGGGGCGCGGCTGACCGCGCTGACCTCTGGCGGCACGATCCCGGACACCGCCGACTATCAGGTATTGCTCGAACCGGAAAACCAGATCATCGGCACGGTCAACGAAGATTTCGCGGTCGAGAGCATGGCCGGCGACGTCTTCCAGCTCGGCAACAACGCCTATCGCATCATGCGTGTCGAGCGCGGCACCGTCCGGGTCGAGGATGCGCACGGCATGGCGCCGACCATTCCATTCTGGCTGGGCGAGGCGCCGGGCCGCACCGACGAGCTGTCGCAGTCAGTGTCGAGGTTGCGCGGCGAGATTGCGGCATATATGGCGGGCGACCCGGCCGGCGAAACCGCTTTGAGTTGGCTGATCGAAGAAGTCGCCACCGCCGAGCCTGCCGCACGCCAGCTTGTCGAATATTTGGCTTCGGCCTACGCAGCGCTGGGGGTTCTGCCTACTCGCGACACGCTGGTCTTCGAGCGGTTCTTCGACGCGGTCGGCGGCATGCAGCTGGTCATCCATTCGCCCTATGGCAGCCGGATCAACCGCGCCTGGGGGCTGTCGCTGCGCAAGCGCTTTTGCACCAAGTTCAATTTCGAGCTGCAGGCAGCGGCGACCGAGGACAACATTGTGCTGTCGCTGACCACCGCGCACAGCTTCGATCTAGGCGAGGTGCAACGTTACTTGCATCCGGCCAGCATCCGGCCGCTGTTGATTCAGGCCCTGCTCGACGCGCCGATGTTCATGACGCGGTGGCGCTGGGTTGCCGGCGTGGCGCTAGCGCTGCCGCGTTTCCGCGGTGGGAAAAAGGTGCCGCCCCAACTCGCCCGCATGGAGGCGGAAGATCTGATCGCGGCGATCTTTCCCGACCAGCTCGCATGCGCCGAGAATTTGGTCGGCGAACGCGAGATCCCCGACCATTTACTGGTCCGCCAGACGATCGCCGATTGCCTTGGCGATGCGATGGACCTCGATGGCCTGCAGCAGCTGCTGGCCCGGCTCGCATCGGGCGAGATCCGGGTCGTGGCCCGCGATCTGACCGAACCCTCGCCGCTTGCCCTCGAAGTTCTGTCGGCCCGGCCCTACGCCTATCTCGACGACGCGCCACTGGAGGAGCGCCGAACTCAGGCGGTGATCAGCCGGCGCTGGCTCGCCCCGGAAACCGCTGCCGATCTCGGCCGTCTCGATCCCGAGGCGATCGTGCGGGTGCGGGAGGAAGCCTGGCCCGACCCCGCGAACACGGACGAGTTGCACGATGCGCTGGCGTGGCTCGGCTTCCTCGGCACCGACGAGGTGCAACCCAGCTGGGGAGAATGGCTGGCAGGTCTGGCACAGGAGCGACGGGTCACGCGGCTGCAACTGCCGGCGGCGACGGTCTGGATCGCGGTCGAGCGATTACCGCAGTTCCAGGCACTCTGGCCCACGGCTAGCGTCGACCCCACTATTAGTGTTCCGGCCCCCTATGCCGAAAGAAGCTGGTCGCGCGACGAGTCGCTTACGGAAATCCTGCGTGGTCGGTTAGAAGGCCTGGGGCCGGTCGCCGAAAATGTGCTCGCGGCTCCGCTCGGGCTCGATCCGGACGAAATCGCAATACCGCTCCTCGCGCTAGAAGCCGAAGGTTTCGCCATGCGCGGCCGCTTCACGCCGGGTGTGATGGCGGACGAATGGTGCGAGCGCCGGCTCCTCGCACGCATCCACCGCTACACGGTCAAGCGATTGCGCGCGGAGATCGAGCCGGTAGCCGCGCGCGACTTCCTACGCTTCCTGTTCGGCTGGCAACGGGTCGCGCCCGACACCCAAATGGAAGGGCCAGACGCCGTCGAAGCAATTGTCGGCCAACTCGAAGGGTTCGAGGCGCCGGCTGGCGCCTGGGAAACCGAGATCCTGCCGGCGCGTATTGCCGAGTACGAACCAGCCTGGCTCGATGATCTCTGCCTCGCCGGACGGATCGCGTGGGCGCGCCTGCGGCCTGTCACTGGGCGGCCGAACGGCAACGGCCGAGCTGCAACGCCGGTACGGACGACGCCGATTGCGCTTCTGCCGCGGCGTCAAGCGCGACTGTGGGCAGCGTTCTCGGTGGTCGACGACGCGATCCAACCGAATTCCCAAGCGCAACGGGTCGTCGCGTCCATTCGGGAGCGGGGCGCGTCATTCTTCGACGAGTTGCTGGAAGACACGGGCCTGCTGCGTCCGCAGCTCGAAGAGGCTCTGGCCGGGCTGGTCGCCCTGGGCCTCGTCAATTCGGACAGTTTTGGCGGGCTGCGCGCGCTGCTGATGCCGTCCGACAGCCGCCGACCCTCAGGCAGCGGACGGCGGCGTCGCGGCGCGGTTTTCGGTATGGAAGACGCCGGTCGGTGGGTGCTCGCCCACCGCGCCCGACCGGTGCAAGGCATGACGCAGGGCGAGGCGATCGAGCACGGAGCGCGCAGCTTTGCTGCGCCGCTACGGGGTGGTGTTTTGGCGTCTGCTCGAGCGCGAGGCCGCCTGGCTGCCGCCATGGCGCGATCTGCTGCGGGTCTATCGCCGGCTCGAAGCGCGCGGCGAGATCCGCGGCGGCCGGTTTATCGCCGGCTTCTCCGGGGAACAATTCGCACTGCCCGAGGCGATCGGCATGCTGCGCGAAACCAGACGCAAACCGGCTTCGGATGCCTGGGTCTCGGTTTCCGGCGCCGATCCGCTGAACCTTGCCGGCATCCTGACCCCCGGACCAAAGCTCGCGGCTCTTACCGGCAACCGGCTCCTCTACCGCGACGGCGTGCCGATCGCCCTATTCACCGGCGGCGAGGTCCAATTCCTCGAGACCCTCGAAGGCGGCGAGCAATGGCAGGCCCGTAAGGCCCTGCTGCGCGGCGCGGTGCCGACCTCGCTCATCGCTCTGTCCTGACTAACATTCTACCGCTTCCGCCGCACCAGGGCGTAGAGCAAGGCTTGGGTGTAGCCGCAGCAACAGGCGAGGATAAAGGCAGAGGCTAGCACCAATGCACTGTGCCAGGCCATTGCGGACGATATGACCGTGATGCTATATATCATTGGTATCGGACAAAGGAACCCGGTCATGGCAACCGCGAAGCTTTTCTGGTCGGGGCGATCGCAAGCCGTGCGACTTCCCAAGGAATTTCGTTTTCAAGGCAATGAGGTGCACATTCGGCGACGGGGCAATGCCGTCATTCTCGAGCCGACGGCGGATGATTGGACTTGGCTGGATGCGATCGTCGGGAAGCTCGACGACGATTTTGTCGAAGCTGTCAACGAGCCCCCGGAGCCGCAGGAGCGCCCGGAGCTCGATGAATTGTTTCAATAATGGCTTATCTCCTCGATACGAATGCAGTCATCGCCCTATTGAACGACACTGCCTCGAAGGCAGCGCGCCGCGCACGGAGAGAAAATCCTGGCGATGTGGCAATTTCGGTAATTGTCACGCACGAGCTGTACTATGGTGCGTTCAGGAGCCGCCGGGCTGCCCAAAATGCAGCTCTGATCGATGCCCTGCAATTTGTGGTGCTCGATTTCGACAAGGAGGACGCTCGGCAAGCCGGTGAGGTTCGAGCCTTGCTCGCCTCCAGGGGGACGCCGATCGGCGCCTATGATGTGCTAATCGCTGGGCAGGCTGTGGAGCGAAACCTGATCCTCGTTACGCACAATACGAGAGAATTTGGACGAGTGCCGGGCCTGCGGCTCGAGGATTGGCAAGCGTGATGCCGTGCGAGGGTACTGATTAGCCAGTCAACCGCCCGAGCCGCTCTCCTGCGGCATCAGCGCGTCGAGGAGGGCCTGGATGTAACCGTAGCAATAGGCGAAGGCGACGCCGGAGGGGTCGCGGCCGTCGATCTGCGGCACGTGGTCCGGCATCAGCATGTAGGGATAGCCGACATCGCGATAGCAGGCAATCGCGCGAGCCATGTCCATGTCGCCCTCGTCGGGGAACGCCTCCATGAAATCGAGCTTCCTGCCCTTGATGTTGCGGAAATGCACGTTGAACAATTTGCCGCGCTCGCCGAACCAGCGGATCGCGTCGAAGATCTCGCGCCCCGGGTCGTCGAGCATCTCGGCGACGGTGCCCTGGCAGAAATTGAGCCCGTGATAGGGGCTCTCATGCATCGTCACGAACCGCTTCAGCCCCTCGACCGTGCCGAGCACGCCGGTCACGCCGCGATAGCCGGGCGGCGTGTAGGGGTCCTGCGGATGGCAGGCGAGGCGGACTTTTGCCGCGGTCGCAACCGGCACGACAGCGGCGAGGAAGTGGTCGATCCGCTCCCAATACGCGTCCTCCGTGACCACGCCGGCCTTACCCGGCAGTGCGGTCTGGTCGGCGCAGCTCCAGCGGAAGGCGGCATTGCGGGAACCGCCGCGGCCGGGCTCCCTCTCGGTTCGGGGGATGCCGACGATGGTCAGATTGTATTTCGCTGCCGGGATGCCGGCCGCCGCGAGCCGTTCGATCAGGCTGCAGATGCTGTCGAGTTCGCGCTGCCGCTCCGGTTCCTTCGCCAACAGGATGTGCGGGCTCTCCTGCTCCTCGATCGGCCGCGACGACATCGGCAATTGGACCATGTCGAGCGATAGGCCGAACGATTCGACGTGCTCGCGGTGGCGCCGCAGATCGTCGAGGCTCCAATGATGCGGATTGCCCGGCGGGTCGACGCAGACATGAGTGACGCCGAGCTGCGCCCAGACCTTGTAGTCGGAATCGTCCCGCGGCCTGATCTGCGTCCCCACATACATGACTGTTTCTCCACTTTCGCCTCGGCCAGGATACACCCCCGGCTCGCCACGGAGATCTGTAATGATCACCGGCATCAGCGCCATAACCCTTGCCACCCACGACATGCGGCGAGCCGTTCGCTTCTATCGGCTGTTGGGGTTCGAGATGCTTTACGGCGGCGAGGATGCCGGCTTCACCAGCTTCAAGGCCGGCGGCGAATTTCTTAACCTGATCGCCCAGCCGGCAGAACGGCGCTGGTCATGGTGGGGGCGGATCATCTTTTACGATTCCGATGTCGACGCGCTCCACGCCCGTCTCCTAGCCGCCGGCTGCCGGCCCGACACCGCACCGCGCGACGCCGAATGGGGCGAGCGCTTCTTCCACGTGACCGACCCCGACGGGCACGAACTCAGCTTCGCCTGGCCGCTCCGGCGCTAGACCCCATGTCCCCCTAACTACGCCGCCACCGCTGGTGACGAGAACGGCGGCGGGTTATCGTCAGCCTTGCGGGCTGGCACGGCACGCAGGTTTTCCCGTTTCGGTCAGTCCGGGCGCACGGTGAGAGGGCGGGATGCGCAACCTTCAGGTCAATGGCGAGCGGCTGTGGGCGAGTCTGATGGAATTGGCGCAGATCGGCGCCACGGCAAAGGGCGGAGTGTGCCGGCTCGCCGCCAGCGATCTCGACGGTGAGGCGCGACGGCTGTTCATCCGTTGGTGCGAAGAAGCCGGCTGTACCGTCACGGTCGACCGGATCGGCAACATCTTTGCCCGCCGGCGCGGCCGCAACCCGAAGCTGGCTCCGGTCATGACCGGCAGCCATCTCGACACCCAGCCGACCGGCGGCCGGTTCGACGGCGCCTATGGGGTGATGGCCGGGCTCGAAATCGTCCGCACCCTTAACGATCTCGGCTACGAGACCGAGGCGCCGATCGAGATCGTCGCCTGGACCAACGAGGAAGGCTCGCGGTTTTCGCCGGCGATGGTCGGCTCGGGGGTGTTCGCCGGGGTGTTCGATCTCGCCTACGGGCTCGAGCGGCCGGACAATGTCACCGGAGTGACACTCGGCGCGGAGCTCGAACGGATCGGCTTTGCCGGGCCGCGAGCCGGTCGGCGGGCATAAGGTCGCCGCCTATTTCGAGGCGCATATCGAGCAGGGGCCGATCCTCGAAGCGGCGCACAAACCGATCGGCGTCGTCACCGGCGCGCAAGGCCAGCGCTGGTACGAGATCACCGTCACCGGCCAGGAAGCGCATGCCGGGCCGACGCCGATGCCGCGGCGGCGCGACGCGCTGGTCGGCGCCGCACGGATGATCGATGCAGTGAACCGGATCGGCCATGCGCACGCGCCTTATGCCTGCGCCACGGTCGGTTTTGTCCAGGTCAGCCCGAATTCGCGCAACACGATCCCCGGCCGGGTTTTCCTTACCGTCGATTTCCGCCATCCCGAGGACGCGGTGCTGAGCCTGATGGACCGCGAGCTGCGGCAAGCCTGCGACGATGCCGCGGCGAGCCAGCGGCGGGCTCGAAGTCGTGGTCAAGGAATTCTGGTATTTCCCGCCGACCCCGTTCGATCCGGCGCTGGTCGCCGCGGTGCGCGATGCCGCCGCCGCGCTAGGCCAACCGCACCAGGACATCATCAGCGGCGCCGGCCACGACGCGGTCTACATGGCCCGCGTCGCGCCGACGGCGATGGTCTTCGTTCCCTGCGTCGGCGGCATCAGCCACAACGAGATCGAGGACGCCAAACCCGCAGACCTGACCGCCGGCTGCGACGTGTTGCTGAACGCCCTGCTCGAATCGGTCGATGCGGCGGTAGTGGGTCGACCGACCTCCTCGACATGAGGAGTTCGGCCACGATGGTGTTCCGCCGCCAGAAGTATTCGGCTTCTTCGCACAATATAATCCGGCTCAGCGGAACCATTGCCTGAGCTCGATATGGAACCCGTTGGGATCGCAGATCTCAGCCCGCGCATAGGTTTCGGTAATTCTCGGGCCCCAGACGATTCGATCCCCTTTTGCTTCAGATAGTCGGCGGCCCGCTGCATGTCGTCGACTTCGAGCGCGATCATGCGATAGCCAAGATGCTCGTGTTGCGGCGCGGGATCGACTGCGACGCCGTCGTACGAGATCAGCTCGATGATGGTTCCGCCGAGCTCCAGATAAACGAGATCGATCGGCACGCCGAGCCCGGAGCGCTCGATCCGATCGCGCGTTTTCACCCTGAACCCGAGCACGTCGGTGTAGAACGTCGACCGTCTGCTTCGGGCCGATCGGTGACGATCTCGACATGGTCGATCCGCTTGAACATTTGACGCTCGCGTTCAATCCGCGGCCTGGGCGCGGGTGACCTGTACCGAATTGGGGCCGTAGCGGTCGCGGAAGGGGCCGTGTCGGTCTCTTCGAGCTCGATCTCGCGAGCCAACACCTGGCGCTTCCAGCGCGGTAGAACGTCGGACATAGCCCGCGCCGGCACCCCAAGTAATCGCGTCTGCCCCAATAACCTCTCCGACGATCCAATGCACTATATTCGAGATATTATGTTGTTATCAGCCAGCATCGTGATTAGGTTGGCCGTAACCACCGGTTTTGGCAAATTACATCGCAATAAAAGTAATGATATCCGTGCATCCTTTCTTGTTTGGTCAGCCGGAAGCATACGCCCGGGCTGAGCGTTAGATTTCGCGCGTAGAATGAACGGACGTTCCGCATTTTCACACTCGCAAAGCTCAGCATCCGTTGTCGCAATCATTCGCAGGATCACATCGCAGAGGCCGATTACACCTCGTAACTTAAGTCGACAACGGGCTCCCCTCGTTAACAGGTCATGATGCGGAACCTCGTTTAGCCCGAGATCCGCAATAGATGCGACGGCCGAAAATTCCTTGTAGGCGTCTTCTGCTGCCTTATTACATATACCTCCGCCGTGCATATTACAATTGCGTATTTCTGCGAAATAACGGTAGCAACGCAAAAGATTTTCGATTAGGCAGCGTGAGTAGGTCGGCTTAGAACGGCATCCAATTTGGAACGCTCCCCGGAGCCCATTCGACGGGCTGGAGGCAAATTCCGAAATCGCCCATCCCCACCCCTTTTTCCCGTTAGCTGACGTTGGAAAACGAAGCTGCTTCGCAATCTTCTCTTTTGAAGCTTTTGCTAACAACCCAATCTGATTTGCGTAGTCGTCGTATATCGCGAGAGCATTTACTAAAACAAATGCAGCCATTTGCTCTTGCTGCTGTTCCCACGTGAAATCAACGCATGCTCGACGGATGTTGACGCCATGAACGCCACTTCCTAAGACAAACCTCTTTTCAAGCGTCTCTGTAGAGGCGGTCGGATTGGTACTCGAGGAAGCCCCGTACTTGCCATCGCAAATTCCAGGCGGCGGCCAACGTCGGCGAAACAAAATCAAAAATCGATGTGAACTGATCGTGAGCGCTTTCAGATGCGGCAAAAAAGTAACGTGCGCTCCTGGGCACAGGATCAGCCCCTTCCGAAACTACTCCGCCGCCTGCGCGGGTGACTTGCACCGAATTGGGGCCGTAGCGGTCGCGGTAGGGGGCGGTGTCGATCTCTTCCAGCTCGATCTCGCGGTTCAGCACTTGCTGCTTCCAGGCCTGCTGCTCGGATTCGTGGGCGTGGAATTCGGGCATTACCTCGCGGGCGAACAGTTCGAGGCTCTCGCAGATGTGCTCGTGCGTGTTCTTGCCGGCCTGGTTCAGGAAGATGACCTGGTCGATATGCGAGGTCTCGAACCGCCGCAATTTGCGCCGGATCGTCTCGGGCGAGCCGATCAGCCCGCCCGACAGCGCGCGGGCAAGGCCTTCGGGATTGGCGCGCTTCCACTTTTCGTATTCGTCCCACAGATTGACCTCGCCCGGCTTGGGCCGCTCGCGGGTCGGGCTGAGTCCGTAAAAACGCAAGGCGAACTGGAAGAACGGGATGCCGTCGGCGCGGCGGCGCGCTTCCTCGTCGGTCTCGGCGCACATGAAATAGCTGGTCAGCGCCAAATTCGGGTTGGTCACGTAATCGGTGAGCTTCTCCTGGCGCTTGGTGAAGGCGTTGTAATAGGCGTGGACCCAAGCGTGCGCTGCCTCGGCGCTGAGGAACTGGAAGGCGAGCGCGCCCAGACCGCGGCGGCCGGCCATCTCGATCGTCTCCAATTGCGAGCAGGCGCACCACAACGGCGGGTGCGGTTTTGCATCGGCTTCGGCACGACGTTGCGCAATGGGAAATCGAAATAGGTCCCGTGGTATTCGCAGCCGCCGTCTTTGAACATCGGGATGATCGCGCGCACCGCGTCTTCCCAGACCGCGCGTTTCTCTTCGAAGGCGCGGCCGAAGGGTTCGAGCTCGGTGCTGCTGGCGCTCTCGCCCATGCCGAACTCGACCCGGCCGCGGCTGACCAGGTCGAGCGCGGCGATCCGCTCGGCGACCCGCGCCGGGGGGCTCGTCGTCAGCTGCATAATGCCGTGGGCGAGACGGATCTGCTTGGTGCGCTGGCTCGCGGCGCCGAGAAACACCTCGGGAGCCGGTGAATGCGAATATTCTTCGAGAAAATGATGCTCGACCTCCCAGGCATAGTCGTAGCCGAGCCGGTCGGCCAGCTCGACCTGGTCGAGCGCGTTCTGGTAGAGGCGCAACTCGCCACCCGCTTCCCACGGACGCGGCAATTGCAGCTCGTAGAAAATGCCGAACTTCATGGTTTCCTCCTTGCCGCGCCTGATCCTGTTGGCCTTGTCGCATCATGTACACCCGATGGGGATCACGGGAACACGGTAACGCCCAATCGCTTCGCAGCAGCGCCCAGGTCGTTGTCTCTCGTCATCAGCGGCAGACCGCGACGCTCGGCGAGTTCGAGATACGCCGCATCGTAAGCGGTCAAATTTTCGGCTCGCGCCAACGACAGGGTCTCGCGCCAAGCGCGGCGCGGCGTCTCCTGGTCGGTCGCAATTGGCAAGTCTGAGATCAGCATGAGCCGCCGCGCAACATCCGCCCGGCCAATCCGGCCGCGCCGTTCGGCCTGGAGGAGGACGTTGGCGACTTCCAGATACCAAAGCCCCGGAACGACGGCGCCATCGTCACGGACGCGCTCGAACAGCCGGTCGGTTTCAGGCGACGCTTCGTCCTCAAAACACCAAGTCAGCGCAATTGAGGAATCAACGACACCGGCAGTCACGGACGCCCTTCGTCGCGCAGCTCTTTCCACGAGAGGCCGCCAAGTGTTGTGCGTTTACGCAGCGCTTTCAGCTTTGCGAAGGCATCGTTCGCCCGAGCCTCGTCGATGCGGTGCGCTGCAACGAGCCGAGCGATCGGCTTGCCGTGTTTGGTGATGACCACTTCCTCGCCCGCCATTACGCGGTCAAGCAATGCCGACAAATGCGTCTTCGCCTCGAATGTGCCAACCGTGATCATCGCTCTTTGGCCCCGGACTACGAATTGGTCGGATAAATAGACCAGAACCCGACAACTGACAAGCCCGTCTCACTCCAGGGATTTGGGCGGGAATTGCCGTCCGCGGCGGTCAATGATGGCGGCGGAAAAGTCCCGTCGAATTCGGATGCCGGACCGCATGGACCGGCGGCGCGCAATCTGCTAACCCGCTTCCTATGCCGCTCGTTCTCTATAATTCGCTCACGCGCCGCAAGGAGGCGTTCGAACCGCTCGATCCGAACAACGTCCGCATGTATGTCTGCGGCCCGACGGTCTACGACTTTGCTCATATCGGCAATGCCCGCGCCGTGGTCGCGTTCGATCTACTGTACCGGGTCCTGCGCCACACTTACGGGGCCGGACACGTGCGCTATGTCCGCAACATCACCGATGTCGAGGACAAGATCATCACCGCAGCCCGCGAGAGCGGCGAGCCGATCGAAGCGCTGACCCGCCGCACGACAGCGATCTTTCACGATGACATGGCGGCGCTCAACAACCTGTCGCCCGACATCGAGCCGCGCGCGACCGAATACATCCCGCAGATGATCGCGATGATCCAGCGGCTGATCGCCTCGGGCCACGCCTATGCGGCCGAGGGCCATGCGCTGTTCCGGGTCGCCTCCTACGCCGAATACGGCGCGCTGTCGCGACGAAGCCGGGCGGACATGATCGCCGGCGCGCGGATCGAGGTCGCTCCGTACAAGGAGGACCCCGGCGATTTCGTGCTGTGGAAGCCGTCGACTGCGGACCAGCCCGGCTGGGACAGCCCGTGGGGCCGCGGCCGGCCGGGCTGGCATATCGAATGCTCGGCGATGAGCGAGAATACCCTGGGCGAGACCTTCGATATCCACGGCGGCGGGCTTGATCTGATCTTTCCGCACCACGAGAACGAGATCGCACAGAGTGTGTGCGCCCATGCCGGACACCCCTTTTCCCGTTACTGGCTGCACAACGGAATGCTGACTGTCGGCGGCGCCAAGATGGCGAAGTCCGAGGGCAATTTCATCACCGTCCGCGACGCGCTCGCTGAATTGCCCGGCGAGATCATCCGCCTCGCCTTGCTCGGCAGCCATTACCGCGACCCGCTCGATTGGACCGATCAGAAATTGCATCAAGCGCGGCAGAGCCTCGACCGCTTTTATCGGGCGCTGACCCTGTCATGGGATTCGGTGTTCGAGCGCTTCGGCGAAGCAGATGCGGCATTCCAGCCGGTGCAGGATGCGCTTGACGACGATCTGAACACACCGCTCGCGCTGGCCCGGCTGTACGAGTTGACCGGCGCGATCAACCGGACGAGTTCGGATGCCGAGCGCTCGGCTTTGCAGCGGGCTCTCGGGCGAGGCGGCCGTCTGATGGGCTTGCTCGAACACAACCCATTCGACTGGCTGCGCGGCAGCGCCCAGGCCGATGCCAAGCGGATCGAGGAACAGATCGCGCTGCGTGCGGCGGCGCGCCGCCAGCGTCGCTTCGCCGAAGCCGATCGCATCCGCGCCACACTCGCGGCCGAGGGCATACTGCTCGAAGACAAGCCGGACGGCACCACGACCTGGTGGCGCAAGGACTGACCATGGCCGGGACCGATCATCGCCGCCGAGCGGTGGCCGGTGGTCCCGCGATCATCCTGGTCGAGCCGCAGCTCGGCGAGAATATCGGCACTACGGCGCGGGCGATGATGAACTGCGCACTCAACGATTTGCGGCTGGTGCGGCCGCGCGACGGCTGGCCGTCGGACAGAGCGATCGCTGCGGCGAGCGGCGCCGATGTCGTGCTCGACCGGGCGCGGCTCTATCCGAGCATACGGGCCGCGATTGCCGATCTCGTCCATGTCTATGCGGCGACCGCGCGCGACCGCGGCATGGTCCGGCGCGAGGTCACGCCGCGCCACGCGGCGGGCGAAATGCGCGCGCGGCTGGCGGCCGGCGAAGCGTGCGGCGTGTTGTTCGGGCCTGAGCGCACCGGGCTCCTGAATGACGATATAACGCTCGCCGACACGGTGCTGACCGTGCCGCTCAACCCCGGCTTTTCGTCGCTGAACCTCGCCCAGGCGGTGATGATCGTCGGTTACGAATGGTTTACTGCTGATGCCGAGGCGGCGCCCGAGATCCTTCACACCGGGCTGAGCCGCCCGGCGACAAAGGAGGAATTGCTGAATTTCTTCGAGCATCTCGAAGAGGAGCTGATACGCAACGGTTTTCTGCGCAACCGCGAAAGCCGCCCGAGCATGGTGCGCAATCTGCGCAGCCTGTTTCAGCGCGCACGGTGCACCGAGCAGGAATTGCGCACCTTACACGGGGTCGTCACCGCTTTTGCCGGCCCGCGCGAGCGCAGCGGGACGACAGAACTCGGTGAGCCCGACCGCAAGGGAAATGTCTGACTAGCGAGGCCATCTTTTTTGTTACACCGGCGAAGGCCGGTGCTCATGGCTCATGTGGGTCCGGCCTGCGCCGGGATGACAAGTGCCCGCGGACGAATTTTAGTCGATGCCGAAGGAGACGGACGAATGCAGCTGCACTTGCAGACCTGGCCGGAAGTCGAAGCCTATCTCCAGACCAGCCATAGCATCATCCTGCCGATCGGCTCGACCGAGCAGCATGGCCCGGTGGGGGTGATCGGCACTGATGCGATCTGCGCCGAAGTTATTGCCCGCGGCGTCGGCGAGGCGGCACCAGCGTTGGTCGGCCCCACAATCGGGGTCGGCATGGCGCAGCACCATCTCGGCTTCCCCGGTTCGATCACCCTGCGGCCGAGCACCCTGATTGCAGTGTTGGGCGACATGGTCGAATCCCTGGCCGGGCACGGCTTTGAGAGCTTTTATTTCATCAACGGGCATGGCGGGAACATTGCCACCGTTACCGCCGCATTTTCCGAGATCTACGCGACCCGCAGCTTGTCGCCGGCGGGGAGCGTCGCGCCGGTCAAGTGCCGGCTCAGAAACTGGTGGCAGGGCGAGGGCGTCGGACGGATAGCCAAGGAACTTTACGGCGATGCGGAAGGCAGCCACGCGACGCCGAGTGAGGTAGCGGTTACCCAGTTCGCGTATCCCGAGGCGATCAAATCGGCGCCGCTCGACCCGGTCATCGCGCTGCGCGGCGACTTCTCCGACGCGGCGGACTATCGCCGCAACTTTCCGGACGGCCGCATCGGCTCCAACTCGGCGCTGGCGACTCCCGAAGCAGGAAAGCGGCTTTACGACGCGGCGGTCGCGGCGCTGACTAAGGATTACCTGAGCTGGGTTGGCGCGTAGCAGCAACCTTCGAGCAAAGCGGGGCTCACAAGCCGAACTTACGCCGCACCGCGCGAGAGATCGTCTGCCGAACCGTGCCGATCTCGGCCCAGGGGTCCGACTTCAGCGCGGTGAGGCGAACGGGGACGGTCGCGACGGTAAATCCTTCGGGCCGGACCCCCTCCTCGACCTCGCGCCAGAACAGCGGGGTCGCAATTGGCGCGCCCGGCCGCGCGCGGGTGGAAAAGGCGCCGATCGCGGTGGCGCCTCGGGCATTGCGAAGATAATCGATGTAGATCCGGCCTTGCCGCGCCCGCTTCGACTGGTTGGTGGTGTAGCGTTGGGGGTGTTGCGCCGCGATATGATCGGCCACCGCCCTGGTAAAGCTCTTGGCCTGATCCCAGTCGAGTTCCGGGGTCAGCGGCACGACCACATGCAGCCCCTTGCCGCCCGTCGTCTTGGCAAAGCTCTGCAAGCCGAAATCCTTGAGCACATCATGGATTTCGAGCGCGGCGGCGGTAACCTGCGACCAGGGCAGGCCGATATCCGGGTCGAGATCAAAGGTGATCCGGTCGGGCTGCTCGACATTGTCGACGGTCGAGCCCCAGGGGTGGATTTCGAGCACGCCGATCTGGACCAGCGAGATCAGCCCGGCCAAATCCTTGATCGCTAGGTGGGTCTCGCCATCGATCTCCACGGGGACTACCGCCTTGGGCGTGCCAGCGCCGGCGTGCTTCTGGAAAAAGGTCTCGCCGCCGAGGCCGGTCGGGCAGCGCACCACGCTCAACGGCCGATGCGCCAGCTGCGGCAATGCCCAGTTAGCGATTTCAGCGTAATAGCGTGCCAGATCGAGTTTGGTGATCGCTCTCTTCCGGATAGAGGACGCGATCGGGATTGCTTAGCCTCACCCCTTCGAATTCGGTGCTGCCGTCGCGGGCAGTACGCCGCGCAGTCACCGGCTTTGCCGCCGCTGCGGGGACGGTCGGCGCCGGTATATCGATGTCGCGCACAATTTCGGCTGCGGTCTTGTCCTCGCGCAACCCGAGGAACGTCGCGTGCCGCAACACCTTGTCGGTCGTCCAGTTGCCATAGCGCACCTCAGCGACCACCGTGGGTTCGGTCCAATGCACCCCCTTGAGCGAAGCGCCCTTGGGCAATGCCGCGACCGGGGCGTTGGCGCTCTTGAGCGGTTCGAGCTGCGCCCTGAGCGACGCCAGTTGGGCGTCGCCGAAGCCGGTACCGACGCGGCCGGCATATTGCAGACCGCCCCCGCGGGTCATAATAGCCGAGCAACAGGGCGCCCAAGCCGCTGCCGCCCGCCGGCGGGCTCGGTGAAGCCGATCACGATGAACTCGTCGCGATTGGCGCATTTGACCTTGACCCAATCGTTGCTGCGTCCCGGCCGGTAGGGCCGGTCGCGGCGCTTGGAAACGATACCTTCCAGGCTGTAGCCGCAGGCGTGGCGGAAAAAGCTCGGGACCGCGGCCGACCTGGTGATCGCTGTAGCGCAGCATGCCGGTGGAGTGGGGCGGCACCAGTTCGGCCAGCAGCGCTTTGCGGTCTTCGAGCGCGGCCCCGGTCAGGTCGTAGCCGTCGAGGTGGAGCAAGGTCGAACGCATAGAAGACCAGCGAGTCAGTACGTTCATTGGAGATCGCGTCCTGCAGATGGCCGAAATCGGTCGTGCCGCCCGGATCGAGATGGACGATCTCGCCGTCGATCAGCGCGGCGGTAACAGGCAGCTTGGCGAGCCTCCCGACGAGCGCCGGAAACTTTTCCGTCCAATCGAGGGTGTTGCGGGTCAAGAGCTGCGCCTGCTGGTCGCGGACCCGGGCGAGCAGCCGATAGCCGTCATATTTGATCTCGTGAAACCATTGGAGCCCGTCCGGCGCCTGATCGACCGCGGTTGCTAGTTGCGGCTTGGGATCGGCCTCCATCCTCCCTTTTTTGGCGCCGGGAACGCGCGCGAGGCGGGCTTGCGGAGCTTCGGTCCGGCTGCCGTGGGGCCCGGTTCTTCGCCGTTAGGTCCCCAGACCCGATCGCGATCGGCGGCGATCTCTTCAAGCGCGCGGCCGGTGGCGACGCTGCGCGGATTGTCGGCAACGACCGCATCGCCGCTCTGCGGCACCGCCGCGGCGTCGCGCTCCTTGATCAAGAGCCAGTTCTCGTTGTGCCGGCCGGCATGTTTTCCGCCCATCCGCACCAACGCCCACTTACCGTGCAATTTTTCGCCGTCGAGCACGAATTTGAGATTGCCCTTCGCATAGGCCGTTTCCGGGTCGGGATCGAGCGGAGTCCAGGTCCCGCGATCCCAGATCAGCGCGGTCCCAGCGCCGTATTGCCTCTCGGGAATGACCCCCTCGAACCCACCATATTCGAGCGGGTGGTCTTCGACATGGACCGCCAGGCGCTTTTCGGCAGGATCAAGGCTCGGACCCTTCGGCACAGCCCAGCTCTTCAGCACACCGTCGAGCTCGAGCCGGAAATCGTAATGCAGCCGGCGCGCGGCATGCTTCTGGATCACAAACGACAGCGGCCGCGCTGCGGTCTTGCGCGCCACGACGCCTGCCGGCTCGGGCGTCTTCGCGAAATCGCGTTTCCGTCTGTACTCGGTGAGCGCCATGGGAGCGATCGATCGGTGGAAGCGTTGACGTTTGGTTGACGTTGGCCGCGACGTTGCGGAGCGCTACATAATGTGCATTCTAAGGCGGCAATATAGGAGTTCAGCATGCCGCGCGCGAGTTGGAGCGGGTTTTTGCGTCTTTCTCTCGTCACCTGCCCAGTCTATTTGACCCCGGCGACGACCGAAGCGAAGCGGATCAGGCTCAATCAGCTCAATTCAAAGACCGGAAACCGGCTTTCGCAGCGTCTTGTCGACTCCAAGACGGGTGAAGAAGTCGGCCGCGACCAGATCGTTAAAGGTTACGAATTCGATCGCGACCGCTACGTTACGATCGATGACGACGAGTTGAAGGAATTGCAGGTCGAGTCGTCAAAGATCATCGATCTCAACCGCTTCGTCAGCCGCGACGAGGTCGATCCGCTTTATCTCGATGCCCCCTATTACGTCTATCCGGAGGGCGAACTCGCGGCCGAAACCTTCCGGGTGATCGGCGAGGCGATGGCGCACACCAACAAGGTCGGGCTCGGCCGCATCACGATGTCGGGCCGCGAGCGTCCTGTCCTGGTCGAACCGCGCGGCGAAGGGCTGTTGATGTCGCAACTGCGCAGCAGCGACGAAGTTCGCCCGGCGGAATTTGCCCACAAACAGGAAGAGCAGATCGACCCGGATCTGGTGGCCCTCGCCGAGACCATCATCGAGCGCAAATCCGGCACGTTCGAGCCGGCTGCGTTTCACGACCGCTATCAGGACGCGTTGCGCGCATTGGTCGACAGCAAGCTAAAGGGAGAGGTGGCAGCATCGTCGCCATCGATCGAGGAGCCGCCCAAGGTGGTCAATTTGATGGACGCGCTGAAGCGCAGCCTCGCCCGCGAGGAGGCCTCCGCCCCGCAAAGAACCGCCGCTGCATCATCGGCCAAACGGCTGCGGCCCGCTGCCGACCGGCGGCAGCCGCCGCTGTTGCTGCCGGTATCAGGCGGGCGGGGTGCGAAGGCCGAGCCCGAGGCTCAGCTGGCGGTGCCAACTCCCGCGAAACGCCGTAAACCCAGGTCGGAAACCCCGGCTGCGCCGGCCGAGACCGAGCGGCGACGGAAGGCCTGAATTTCGATCCTCAAACTGCGGGTTGCGCCATTATCGCGGTGACAACCGGACCAAAGTCGAAACGCCCGCGCTTCAGATCATGACCGGCGCCCGCTATCGGAATGATCTCGGTGTGGGCCGGGATCAGCGCCACCGCCGAGCGTAACTCTTGGGGCGCGCCGAACGGGTCGCTGGTGCCGTGCACGAATACCGCCGGCACGCGCAGCCGGGGAAAGTGCTCGATGCGCAACCGGTCTGGCTTACCCGGCGGATGCAGGGGGTAGGAGAACATCAGCAGCACCGCCGCCATCTTGGGTTCTTCTGCGGTAAGCATCGTGGCTTGCCGTCCGCCATAGGACTGCCCGCCGAGAATTATCTGCCCCGGCACCAGCTCGTGCATCGCCTCGACAGCGCGTCGCAGGCCGTCGCGGTCGGCGGCGGCCGTCGACGGAGACGGCGGCCCCGTCGCCCGCCGCTGGCGAAACGGCAGATCGCAGCGCAACACCGCCACACCCTCGGAGCAAAAGGCCTCGGCGGCCGCGATCAATAACGGCGAGCGGCAATTGCCGCCGGCGCCGTGGGTCAGCACCAATCCGCGCCCGCCCGAGCGGTCCGGCCGATGCAGAAAACCGCGAATGCCGGGTTGCTCGAACGGAATGACGCTCACCTCATCCCTGCCCTATTCGATCGCGGCCATCGGCTCCCAAGGGCTAGCGGTATTCGTCGCCGCAATCGCCGATCACCGTCATCAGGTCGCGCGATTTGGCGAGAACCGTCTCGATCAGCGCCAGATCGCCATCATCGAGCGCAAAGCCGAAGACGCGCGCATTGTCGGCCAGATGCTGGGCGACGCCGAGCCTGGCGCCGACGATTACACCGGCGACTGCCGGGCGATCGAGGACATAGCGGACGCCGACATTGGCGACGCTCACCTGGTGCTTGTCGGCGATGTCTTTCAGTACTGCGAGGAGTTCCTGAAACAAGGTCCAGCCGCCCCAGGCGTCGATCATGTTCTTGTATTTCTGCAGGGAGGCCGTGTTGAGCTCGGTCCGCTGCGGTTCGGCGCGCCCCAGATATTTCTCCGACAGCAGCCCGCCGAGCAAGGTGCCATAGGCCAGAAATGTAATCCCGTGATCGTGACAGAACGGGGCCATCCGCGTTTCGGGCCGGCGATCGACCAGCGAGTATTGGACCTGGTTCGAGACGACGTCGATGCCGTGATCTGCGATCACGCGCAGTCGCTCGGTGTCGAAATTGGTCAAGGCGAGGTGGCGAATTTGGCCTTCGTCACGCAAATCGGCGAGATGCTTGAGCGCGTCGAGGTAGCCCGCGTCGCCGTAGTCCCACCAATGGAACTGGAGCAGATCGAGACAGTCGACACCCATTCGGCGCCGCGATACGCCGACCGCGTCCTCGACGGCGCGCCTTGTCATCCGGCCGGGATAAGGCACCCATTTGGTGAAAGCCTGGATCTCCGCCAGCCGCTCGGCTCCTGCAACTCGTGGCGAAGCGGCGCCGGAACTCGCCGATCAAATCCTCGGCCGGGCCGTAATGATCGGCGAGGTCCCAGCTGGTAAATCCGGCGTCGTGATAGGTGAACATCTCTTCGACTGCCCGGGCCGGGTCGATGGCGCCATGGGCTCCCGAAACCTGCCACATCCCACTGAGGATGCGGCAGATGTTCAGATCGGCGGTAAACCGAAGGCGGCTTGATGCGGGCAGTGTCATTTCTCGTCTTTGGCTTAAATGACGAAACGAGGGGACGCCGGCAGCAGCCTAGTCTAACAGCTGGCGTAAGGCGTGGCGCAATTCGCCGGACCGCCCCAAATGTCGGTTCGACGCACTTGACCTGCGAGCCCGTTACGCCGGATCGTCCGATCCAGATGCTGGGCGAGCACTCGGGGATTCAGGGAGAAACCTCATGGCGAGGAACGGCAAGATCCGCGTGGGCATCGTCGGGGTCAGTCCGAACCGTGGATTTGCCTCGATCGCGCATATCCCTGCTCTGTACGCCCTTCCGGAATTTGAGATCGTTGCGGTCTGCACGACCCGGCAGGAGTTGGCCGAGGCCGCTGCCAGGCATTTCCGGATTCCGATGGCCTTCTCCGATCCCGAAAAACTGGCGCAACACCCCGATGTCGATCTGGTCACGGTCAGCGTGAAGGTGCCTGATCATTACCGGCCGGTCATGGCCGCGATCGAGGCCGGAAAGCACGTCCATTGCGAGTGGCCGCTCGGCCGCAATACCGCCGAAGCGGTGCGGATGCTCGACGCCGCCGACCGCCGGAGGATCCGGCATGCGGTCGGACTTCAGGGCCAAGTGTCTCCGGCGATCAATTACGTCAAGGATTTGGTCGCCCAGGGCTATGTCGGGCGGGTTCTGACGGCGACAATGATCGCATGCGCGCCGAATTGGGGAGCCACGATCGACCGGGCCTACCAAGCCGACCGGGCCAATGGCGCCAATCTACTGACGATTACCGGGGGCCACACGATTGATGCGCTGTGTCATTGCCTCGGCGAATTTCGCCAACTTACCGCTTTCGTCGTCAGTCAGCGCGACCACATCCCGATCGAAGCAACCGGCGAGATCGTCGCGAAGACCGCGCCTGACCAGCTCGTCGTCAATGGCATCATCGGGGATGGCGCAGTCGTGTCATTCCAGATCCGCGGCGGCATGGCGCGCGGGACCGACTTCCTGTTCGAAATTCACGGGGAAGCGGGCGATCTCGTACTCGCCGCCACATCGCGCACCTCGATGCAGCGCCAGGAGCTGACCGTGAAAGGAGCGCAGGGCGAGGGCGCTGCACTCGCCGATCTGCCGGTTCCTAGCAAATACCGCTGGGTGCCGGACCGGGTGCCCCCGGGTTCTCCATACAATGTCGCGCAGCTTTACCTCAGACTGGCCGAAAGCATCCGCAACGGCACACCTATCAGACCCGGGTTCGATGCGGCTGTTGCCCGCCATCGGCTGCTCGATATGATCGAGCGCGCCTCGGAGACCGGGATGAAACAGATTGCGCAGGCGGTTTGAGGCCCTGGCTAGGTTGGGCCGATCGCGATGGCGACGGTCAGCGGACCGCCTCTCGCAGCGCGGCCTGTAAGGCCGTGTCGAGCGCGCCGAGAAACCGGGACCTGTCCCGCTTGGTAAACGGGGCTGGCCCGCGGGTGTTCGTTCCAAGTTCCCGTAGGTGCCGAGATATTTCACGACCGGCGAGCGCATTGCCGATATTCGCCAGCGTCCAGTGCGTGCCGGTAGAGGAGACGACCCGCGCCCCTTTCTTGAGGCAACGTGACGCTAACGGAATGTCGGAGGTGACGCAGACGTCCTCAGCGGTGATGCGCTCCGCTATCCAGTCGTCGGCCGCGTCCGCGTTGTCGCCGACCAGAACCATGCTCACATTTGGGGCGGCCGGCGGCCGGATCGGACGCGAGCCGTTGGAAACGACAAAAACCTCGAGCCGAAGGCGTGCCGCCACGCGATAGACCTCCTCTCGCACCGGACACGCATCGGCATCGACGTAAATGTTCGTCATCGTCTAACGGATTTGAATATTCAGATACCGGGAATACCAGGCCGCGCGCAATCATACATGGGCCGGGGAGAGCTTCGCTCCTTCCGAACAATGATAAGGGCGGGGTTAATCGTAGCTTCTCATACCGTAGAGTATGATCGGCGCTACAGGACATATGCGGAGAATGGGAGATAGCACGATGCCTGTATTCGAGAAGCGCAGGATTGGACAGACCTCGCTCGAAGTCACGGCGCTGGGTCTCGGCTGCGCGACCCTCGGGGGTAGTCGCGTCGAGGTCAGCCGCCGCGAAGCCGAAGCCGTCGTGCGCGCTGCCTGGGCGGCCGGGGTGCGCTATATCGACACCGCACCCTATTACGGTTTTGGCCGGGCCGAGCGTTGCGTCGGCGATGCGATGCGCGGGGAACCACGCGACGAATGGGTGTTGTCGACGAAGGTTGGACGTCTGCTCCGTCCTCACCCGATGCCTACCGAGGCCGGGAAACATGGACCCCCGATGCCATTCGAGCCGATTTACGACTATTCGTACGATGGGATCATGCGCTCGTTCGAGGACAGTCTGCAGCGGCTCGGTCTGGCGCGGATCGACATTCTCTATGTGCATGACATCGGCACAATGACGCACGGCAACGAGGCTCATCCACGGCTGATGCATACATTGCGCGACAGCGGCTATCGCGCCCTCGAGAGTTTGCGAAGCGGCGGCGCGGTGCGGGCGATCGGTATCGGGGTCAACGAACGCGAGGTGTTGATCGAGGCCATGCAATGGGGCGCCTGGGACGTGTTCCTCCTCGCCGGCCGCTATACCTTGCTCGAACAGGCGCCGCTTGAGGATCTGCTGCCGAAATGCCTCAAGGCCGGCACATCGATCGTGGTCGGCGGCCCGTTGAACTCCGGCATCCTCGTCGGGCGCGACACCTGGAATTACCGGGCCGCGCCGCCCGAGATCGTCGCGCGGGTCGACGCCATCAAAGCAGTCTGCGACAGCCATCGGGTGCCACTTGCGGCGGCGGCGTTGCAATTCCCGCTCGCTCATCCCGTGGTGGCCGCGATCATTCCAGGTCCGCGCAATGTCGACGAATTTCACGCCAATCTGGAGTTGCTGCGCCACCCGATCCCGTCCCGATTGTGGGCGGACCTTCGCGACGCCGGATTGCTTCACCCGGAGGCGCCGACGCCAGCCTGATCCCGGAGTGTCCGGTACTGCGTTCAGCATTGACCGCCGTGCGAATACCGGCTGTCTTGCCGGGAAATGGGGTTGGGCGAATTTGCTTTCCATCATGAAAGGACACCGATATGCCGAGTTTTGACCATCACGGCGCTCACCTCTATTACGAGGAATTCGGCCGCGGGTTCCCGATCCTCACCTTCGCCCCCGCCGGCCTGCAGTCGGTGATCGCGGTTTGGGGCCAGCCTTCTGCGCCGATCAATCCCACCACAGAGTTCGCGGCCAATTTTCGCGTAGTCGCGATGGACCAGCGCAACGCCGGCGGCCAGTCTCGTGCTCCGATTACCGCACAGGACGGTTGGGATAGTTACACCGCCGATCACATTGCCCTCCTCGACCACCTCGGCATCGGCAAATGCCATCTCTACGGCCAGTGCATCGGCGGGTCGTTCATCATCAACATGCTCAAAAAGCGACCCGAGCGCATCGCCAGCGCGGTTTTGGCGCAGCCGATCGGACGCGTCGGCGCGATGGCGCCCGGCCGCCCCGCCCGGTTCGACGGCTGGGCCGAAACGCTGACCGACCACCCGGAAGCCACCCAGCCGGTGCTCGACGCGTTCTGCCGGAACCTTTACGCCCCGGGTTTCGTCTATTGCACTGACCGCGACTTCGTAAAGACGGTGCGAACGCCGTGCATGGTTTTGGCAGGCAACGACGAGGCGCATCCTTGGCCGATTTCCGAAGAGCTCTCGAAGCTGCTGCCGAACTGCGAGTTCATTCCGGAGTGGAAGACCGAACCGGCGCTGACGCCGGCAAAGGCCCGGGTCAAGGAGTTCCTGTCGAAGCACACGCCTTAGGGTGGCTCGCTCGCACCGTGTTGGCGCAACGTCCGCCGGTATCCCGCCCGGTCAACATCCCCGGCCGAAGGCAGCGGCGCTCGGCGGTCCGGAGCGGCAAAAATCCGGGGACTTCATAAGCCTGTGTCCAGGCGCGGCATCATTCCGTCGACCTGCCATTTCCGGTTTGTCAATCAAACCCGTATAGGGATGGGAGAATGGTGAGATTTGATGTCCATGCTGCCCGGGTCGATAAAGGGGAGCGAGTTGGTTTACTGCTGTCTCGTCCAACGGTTTTTGCCGGCCTGCTGGTGGTTATCGCTGTCTATTACCTGTTTCTGTTCAGCAACGGCACTTTCAAGCTATTTGCACCAGAGATGCTGGATCGGGTCTTTGACAGCATGCTGGTGCACCTGCTCCACGGTGAGTTCACGGTCGACCCCCGTGCAATCGATTTCGAGAGTTTTACGCGAAACGGCAAAACCTACACTTATTTCGGTGTGTTTCCGGCGCTGTTGCGTGTGGTGGCAATGCCGTTCACCGACGTTGCGCGAGTTGAACTCGCACGCCTCTCCTGCCTAACGGCAGTGGTCATCTTTGTTGCCCTGCAATTGCGGATGCTGCTGATCGTCCACAACAGCCTCCCACTCGCGAGGCGAATACCCTGGCTTCTCACCGTGATGGCGGCAGCAACGGTGCTCAGCGGGCCGCAGCTCTATATCCTTGGGGCAGCCTACGTCTGGCTGGAGCCGGTCCTGTGGTCAGCGGCCATGGCTGCCGTGTTCAACTGGGTCGTGCTGCGAACTGCTCTTGGCGGCGATGGTGACCTTGGCACCCGAGATCTGGTATTGCTGGCTGTTCTTGCCGGGTTGGCGATCAATACGCGCCCGACGATTGGCGTGGCGCTTTATCTCGGCACGGTTCTACTGGTCATGTGGACTGCGTGGCGCCGGCATTTCGGCGAGCGGAGATTGTCGGCGAGGACGAGACCTCTTCGCACCGCAATAGGAGCGCTGCTGCACGATCCGCGCATCCTGCTGCCGATCGCCGTGCTCGGGCTGATGGGTGTTGTGGTTGGAGTGGTCAATTTCGAGCGCTGGGGCAATCCGCTGACTTTCGCGGATTTCCGTGTCAATTACTGGATACATCACAGCCCCGACCGCCTTGCAGCGCTTGAGAATTACGGGGAGATCAATCCCGGCCGCATGTGGATCGGGGCGCTCTATTATGCGACCGGCATCCCCCGTGTGATTAGGGATGTACCGCCGTTCAACGAATATTTGCGCGCCCGGTACGTTGACATCGAGTTGCCGCCGATCATTCCGCTCCTCACCAACCCGCTAACCATCCTTCTGGCCGGCATCGGTCTCTACCGTCTATGGTCAAGACCGCAGCTGCCGGCCGACGGGGCGGCGATCCTGCGCCTCGCGCTGATCGGTAACGCCTCGGCCGTCGTGCTGATATTTATGGCGAGTGGTCTTGCCATGCGCTATCGCTTCGACTTGGCGCCGTTCATGACATTGGCCGCATTCGTCGGGTATCGTTCCATTTCTCTCACCGCGTCCGAGTTGTCCGAAGCGTGGCGCAAGCGACTGCACATCGCGGCTGTGGGCTTGTGCGTGCTCGGCATTCTCGTCAGCCACTATGTGCTCCTTATCCACAAGGTGTGGAGCATCGGCGAGCCGATGGAAATCCGCCGGACACTCTCCGTTTTCGCGCCGTTTGCATTCAGGCCGTGACCGGATGGTCAGAATGACGGACGGGCACATTTCCGAGAGAGGGTCACTTGCGTTATCTTGGAAAATGTAAAGACTACGCCAATGTCCGGCGCCTCTAGTCGAAACTTATGACTGAATTAATTAAGCGCTCTGATCTCGGCAATCGATATTTTATCGCCGGGGGTGCCGGCTTTATCGGCAGCCACTTCACTGATCAGCTGCTGGCTGACCAGGGCGTCGCGGCGGTTACGTTGTTCGATAATTTCTCATCGGGCCGGGATTGGCACATCGATTGCCACCCGGGAGATCGTCGCCTGCGGGTGGTGCGCGGCGATGTCGGCGATCTGGGCCGTCTCTCGGCTGCCATGGCAGGGCACGACGTTGTCATTCACCTCGCGTCGAACCCGGATATCGCCCGCGCCGCCACCGAACCTGAGGTCGATTTCTATCAGGGAACCGTGTTGACCAACAACGTGGTCGAGGCGATGCGCCTGACCGGCGCTCGCCGGATTTTGTATGCGTCGGGCAGCGGGGTCTATGGCGATCTCGGCCTACACGAGGTACACGAGGATCACGGGCCGTTGCTACCGATCTCCACCTACGGGGCGAGCAAGTTGGCCGGCGAAGCGTTGATCGCCGCTTACTGCGCGATGTTCGGTCTTACCGGCTGCGCTTTTCGCTTTGCCAATGTGGTCGGGCCGCGGCAGACCCATGGCGTCGGCTACGACTTTGTCCGGCGGCTGCTTGCCGACCCGAGCCGTCTTACCATCATGGGCGACGGCAGCCAGAGCAAGTCGTATATCCACGTCTCAGACATCGTCGCCGCGGTCCTGCATGCCGCGCGTTATTCGCCGGCCATTTTCGACACCTACAACGTCGCGACCGGCGACTACATCACCGTGACCGAAATTGCCGACCTTGCGATCGAGTGCCTGGGCTTGTCGGCGCCGCCGCGCTTCGAGTATTCGGGCGGAGATCGCGGCTGGAAGGGTGACGTCCCTGTGGTGCGGCTCAACACCGATCGGATTCACCGCCTCGGCTGGACCTGCCGTCGTGGAAGCCGCGACGCGTTGCGGGTCTCGCTGCTGGCACTGATCGAGGATGCTAGAGCTGGCCGGATCTGAGCGCCGCCCGGCATTGGCCCTGCTGGCGGGCGGGTTGGCGACGCGGCTTCGGCCGGCCACGATTACCACACCGAAATCGATGATCGAGGTCGCAGGCGAGCCGTTCGTTGCTCACCAGCTGCGGCTTCTGGTTGACCAAGGCATTAGCGAAATCGTCATCTGCGCAGGCTATTTGGGTGAGCAAATCGAGGCATATGTCGGCGATGGTGGAACCTTCGGGTGCAATGTGCGGTATTCCTTCGACGGAGACAGGCTGCTGGGCACCGGCGGCGCGCTCCGGAAAGCATTGCCGTTGCTGGGTGACCGGTTCTTCGTGATGTATGGCGACAGCTACTTGCCGACGCCATTTTCCCCGATCCAGCAAGTGTTCGAACGCGCCGGGTTGCCCGCGCTGATGACAGTGTTTCGCAACGCCGGGCGGTGGGATACCAGCAACGTCGAATTCATCGACGGCGTGATCCGTAGTTACGACAAAGTCGATAGAACGCCGGCGATGCTCCATATCGATTATGGTCTGGGTATTCTTGCTGCGAGCGTCGTGCATGATTGGACGGCGAACCGCACTTTCGACCTGGCTGATCTCTATCGAGACATGGTGCGACGCGGTCTTCTCGCCGGCTTCGAAGTTCACGAGCGCTTCTACGAAATCGGGTCACCCGCCGGAATCCGCGAAACCGACATGTTTCTTCGGCAGCAATCGCGCGGAGGACGGTCATGATCATCACCCGCACCCCACTGCGCATTTCGATCGGCGGGGGCGGCACTGACCTGCCGTCCTATTACCGCGAGTTCGGCGGGTTCGTGATCTCTGCCGCGATCGATAAATATGTCTACATCACGGTTAATCGCAGTTTCTTCGACGGCTATTTTTTGAAGTACTCCGAATTTGAGCACGCCGAGAGTTACGATGGCATTCGCCACCCGCTGATGCGCGAGGCTCTGCGTTTTCACAAAATAGAGCGTGGAATTGAAATCGTCAGCGTCGCCGACGTGCCTGCCGGGACTGGCCTTGGCTCCTCCGGCAGTTTTCTTGTCGGGTTGATGCACGCGATGCATGCCTATAAGCGGCAGCCGGTAGACGCTGAGACCCTGGCCTGCGAGGCGATCGAGATCGAGATGAACCGCCTCGGCGAGCCGGTCGGCAAGCAGGATCATTATATTGCCGCCTACGGTGGGCTGACTTGCCAGGAATATCGGCCTGATGATGCTGCTGTGGTGACGCCGCTGCGGATCAGCGAAGCCAAGCTTCACGAACTGCGCGACTCGCTGATGCTGTTCTTCGTCGGCTATACGCGACAGGCCAATGTGCTGCTGCAGGACCAGCAACAGAAATCCTTGCAAGGCGATGCCGAGATGCTGGAGGGTCTGCATTTCGTCAAGGAGCTCGGTTTTCAGATCAAAGGTGCGTTGGAGGCGGGCGACACCTCCCGCTTTGGCGAACTGATGCATCAGCACTGGCTGCGTAAGCGGACGCGTTCGTCGGGTATGAGCAGCGGCCGGATCGATCAACTATATGAGCTTGCGCTCGGTCGCGGTGGCGCAACCGGGGGTAAGCTGGTGGGCGCCGGCGGCAGCGGCTTCCTGCTGTTTCACACGCATGACCGCCGAAGGTTGCGCTCGGTGATGACCGAAGCCGGCGTTCATGAGATGGATTTTAGCTTCGACTTCGACGGTTCGGTCGTGATCACCCGGAGCTAACCGCGGACAGCACACCATCGGGCATCGAGCCCGTGGACGGTCCGTGACGATGAAGGAAGTCGGGAGATCACGACCGAGCGCATCGATCGCGCTCATCGTGAGCATCCGCACCGCTACGCGGGTTGCAAGCGAGCCCGGCATGGCGAGATCGTACTGAGCGGAGCGTTCCGTCACCGACCCCTCCCAAATTCCCGGAATTTCAGGCGGCCGCGACCGGTCGCCGCCACCAGGGCAAGCATCGAACAGGCCAACAGCGGCCGTTTGCGGATCGCGCTGGGGGAACAGCGCAGCTCTAGCAACTCCCCACCGACGGCTCGGCAACGTAATACAAACGCGGCCCTGGAGATCCCGGCCGGAACTCACGGCGCCCAGGGAAGAGCCGAACCGGCCCTCGGCGCATAGGTTGCCCGCGTCGCAATTCGCAATCCGCAACCGGGCGGCATGGCGGCTCGCCGCCGGCATGGCGCACTACCGACGATGCAAATAATTGCCAAATCGTATCTCGATCCACGATCCGTCACGTATACTGCCCAACGCTTCTACTGTCCAACGCGTCACACGACATGCGAAAATATCAAGAGAACTGCTAATATCGCAATCTCTCGTCTGTGGCGAAAGCTCGCCGCCGCATCAAGTCGGTTCCGCTTTGCTTCAAGATGCGTTACTATATTGTACTCGAAGGCAATAAGCGTACTACTTTCTAGTGATGAGATGGTGGATGTTGAACCAAACATAGCGTTTCAAGCCTTTTGGCTTCCGCGTCGCAGGGGAGTGTTATCTTTATTGGTAATCTAAGGAATGCCGGTGGAAGAATGGCTGATTTGGTCGTTCATATGGCGAATGCCGGAGTACATTTCTGGCGGAATGCAGCGCTGCTGGTGATCTGGGGGATTGCGCTCTGTTGGACGGGTGCAGCTGTGCTCCGGATGCGTGACCCGGACACGAAGTCGCGGTTCCTCTCATGGCTTCAGATTCTGGCCGTCAGGGGACAAACCGCCGCGTTCCTCATTATCGGGGCTTCATTCGCGGCAAGCCTTGTACTCGTCTGGGTGCTTAGAGCCTTTCCCAACTCCGCCGATGAGTACGGATATATCTACGAGGCAGAAACTTTCCTTGCCGGGCGGCTGTGGAACCCGCTTCCGCCGCACCATGAATTCTTCTCGTTTCTCCATGTTTTCGAAAAAGACGGCAAATGGGTCAGCGAATACCCTCCGGGTTGGCCGATTATTCTCGTCGCCAGCCGATTGTTATATCTGCCTTTCTGGCTGGCCTGTCCTATCGTCGGAGCCGTGCTGCTTTTCGCAGTATGGAAACTTGGCCGGCGGCAGTACGGACCTCTCGGAGGAATTTTGGCAGTTTCGCTGGTCGGCATTTCGCCTTTCTTCCTGTTCAACGCCGCTTCGTATTTCAGCGCGGCTCCGAGTGCGACAATGGGCATCCTTTTTTCCTGGGCGATGCTGGAATTCTTGGACGGCCCGAATGTTTCGAACGCGCTCTGTGCCGGAGCAGCGCTGGGGATGGTCGGACTCATCCGCAGTTACGACGCGATCGTGTTCGCCATTCCCTTTGCGATCCAGTTTCTGCGCGTCGCCCGCCACCGGCATTACGGACTCGCGCCGTGTATCATCGCGGCCGGCCTCCCGTTTCTTGCCGTCCTGCTGCTGTCCCAGCTCGCCATCACCGGCTCGGCATTGACCCCGGTAACCACCTGGGGCTATCCAAAGTTCAAGCTGGGTCTTTATCCGAGCTATGAAAATGGCGAACAGACCACGCCGTTAATGCAATTGTCCTTTGCGGTCTTCAATATGGCCGACCTAGCGCGCTGGACTTCTTGGATGCTGGTGATCGGGTATATTGCCGCTTTTATTTGGAAATATCGAACGCGGCAACTTTGCCTTATGGATTTTATCTTTCCCTGGGTCGTCGTGGCCTATCTGCTATATGTCGGCTTAGGCGGTAACCGGTACGGGCCGCGAATGTACTTGATCGGATATCCATTTTTTGTGTTGACCATCGTCTCGGTGCTGGCGCCGGTGCTAGGAAATAAAAGCGAGCCGAAACGGGCTGTGTTCGCCGGCACACTTTTGAGTGCCCATTTCGCGACTTGCATAGCAGTGACAATCGCTTTTGCGTTTTTTTTTCGAGACGTGGTGAACGCACGCATGAACATGTACGATCAAGTAGCTGCGCAAATGCTACACAATGCGGTGGTTATCGTGCATTCGGGCGGCGGCGCATATCTGCCCTTTAAGCCTAAGGACCTCACCAGAAACGGCATCGCCATTGGGGACCAGGATGTTATCTACGCACTGGATATCCCGGGTCGCATGAGCGAACTCAGGAAAATGTTTCCCGGCCGCGCTTTTTATCTCTTTTCGCGGAAGACCGCCGAGTCCGACGGCGTGTTGGCACCTCTGGCGATCCGCGCTGACGGTTCGGCAAGAAATTCGGTCCGCAATAACACCGGCAATTGAGCATCAGCAGCGGCGAAGCAATGAACCGCACCCGACCGTTCGGATTTGGCTATTCGCCGACCTTCGTCGATCGCTTCGGGCTTTGGCTTTCGAGTCGTCAGATCAGGGCGGCGGTGCGCGATTTCCGTCAATTGCGGGTCGCCGATATCGGCTGCGGCTATAACGCCCACTTCGCGCGCACGCTGCTGCCCCAGGTGCGGTCACTGGCGTTGGCGGATTTGGCGATAGCGGAGGATCTCAAGAAGGACCCAAAGATCACGGCGCTCGAGGGCCGATTGCCGGATTCATTGGCGCCGATCGAGGATGGATCGCAGGATGTCGTGATCTGCAATTCCGTTATCGAGCATCTTTTCGAACCGCTCGATACCCTGTCGCATCTCGCCCGCATCTGCGCGGGGGACGGCGTGGCTCTAATCAATGTGCCGACGTGGCGTGGGAAATGGTTTCTGGAACTCGCTGCTTTCCGTCTCGGGGTTGCACCGGAGGCCGAAATGAACGATCACAAGATGTACTATGACCCCTCCGATTTATGGCCCTTGCTCGTCAGAAGCGGTTTTCGGCCGAAGGATATCAAGTTGTTCAAACATAAAGCCGGCCTGAATACGTTCGCGATTTGTCGCAAACAGGCGACCGGTGGGCCGACGGCAAGTGAAGAGTGGCGCTGAAGCGCGGCTATTCCGGCGGGGGGCAAGCACAATGGATGTTTCAAAAGTTCCGGGCATGCGTGAAATCCGAGTTCCGTACGACAATCAGATTGTCTTGCGCGTGCCGGCGGGCGAAGCGGCCTCTGAACCGCTTCTTTCAGTGGTGATCCCCGCAATGGACGAAGCGGCCGTGGTTGGGGAATTTCTCGACTGGTGCCGCGTGGGAATCGACAAGGCGAGGATCGCCGCCGAAATCATTATTGTCGACAGCTCGAGCGATCGCACCGGGGACATCGCTCTTGCCAGGGGCGCACGCGTGCTTAGGACGCCCAGGCGCGGGCTCGGACGGGCCTATATCGACGCGATTCCCTTCGTGCGCGGCCGGTATGTGCTGATGGGCGACGCCGATTGCACCTATGATTTCCGCGAACTGAGCGGATTTGTCGAAAAGTTTGAGCAAGGCTGCGAGTTCATCATGGGATCGCGCTTTGCCGGCGCTATCGAACCCGGCGCGATGCCGGCGCTGCATCGGTACTTCGGCACACCCCTAACGGGCGCGATTCTGAATCTGATTTACGGCACCCATTTTTCCGATATCCATTGCGGGATGCGCGGCGCGACGCTGGCGGCGCTGCGCGCGATGCGGCTGCAGTCCCAGGGATGGGAATATGCCTCGGAGATGCTGATTAAGGCGGTGCGTCTGGGCCTGCGAACGGCCGAGACGCCGGTAAATTACCTGCGCGACCGCCCTGACCGTGTAAGTCATCATCGGCGCGCGGGATGGCTTTCTCCTTGGGCGGCCGGCTGGACCAATCTAAAGGCGATGCTGGTTGGCGGCGCCGACTTCTTCCTGATCAAGCCCGGCCTGGTGCTGCTTGCCGTGGGCCTTGGGCTGATGCTCGCGCTGATCGGCGGACCGATCGCGATCGGGAGGGTCACTCTCTCTTTGAACGCAATGGTGCTGGCGCTGACCGTCTCGGTAGTGGGGCTTCAGGCATGCCTGCTGGGCGGCGTGGCGCGCTCGCTGTACGACCTTCTCGGGCGGCACCGGAGCCGCTGGCTGCAAGCGTTTTCATACACGCGAACGGCTCTCTCGTCGCTTGTGATGTTCATCGGGGGACTGTGGCTGACAGGCAATTTCGTCGCAAAATTCGTCGGCGCCGGCTATGCGATGCTGCCGCACGAAACGGCGGCCAATCATCGGGCCGTATTCGGTTTGTTTATGATTATCGCGGCGTTTCAGATCTTCACGGCGATGCTGCTGATGCATGGCGTGGCGGGCTTCGCCCCACTACCTGATCGGCGTGACGCCACCGTGGAGATTGGCCGCGTCGAAATCGAACCCCGCAAAGCCAGCGGTGTGATGGTCTAAATCTGCATACCGAGCCTTGGGATGTTTATTATGGACTGGGTATGCAATGCACCACATGGAGCTATCCTGCCGTATAACTACTGGTCAAGCGGGCAATGACGCTAGGCGTTTGGCGTACTCGGTTTCAAAATGTCGGAGTATCGGGTCGGTTTGGACTATATCCGTTTCCGGGCAACTGGGTATTCGAGCGGTCGTTTCATTTCATCGCCCGGCTGGAGGTTGGTCACGGCGATCGGCAGCGGGCGAATTGAATGTTAATCACAGTTTTAGAGATTCAGGGCAATGCTGCGGATACGTGGCTTGACGGGCTTCGCGCCCCTGCCGGAGGTTCAGATCAGCCGCATCGAGATGGAACGCCAGAAAGTCGAATCTCCTCTCTTCGTGCGCCCCGGGCCGGCGGACCCCACAAGTCTTGACAGGGTCCGGCCAAGCCCGCATCTATCGCCACGGCCCAGCCGGCAACCAGGTTAGCCCCATCCGTAAATTCCTGATCACGAGCCTTCGGCTCCTTGCCACGGCCGGGTTGTTGTGGGCTTTGGCGGCGCGGGTGGATTTGAGCCGGGCAGCGCAGATCATGGGCCATGCCTCCCTGCCGCTGCTGGCGGCGGCGCTCGTCGCACTGTTGGCGGGGAGCCTGGTCACCGGGTTCCGCTGGCACATCATCCTGTCGGCCGAGGCGCCTTCGCCGGGGTCCGGCGCGTTGCTCAAGATCGTCCTTGTCGGGCTGTTCTTCAACCAGGTCCTGCCAACCGGTATCGGCGGCGACGCCGTTCGGGCTTGGCGTTGCCGTAAGCTTGGCATCGGCTTGGGGGCGGCGGTCAGGAGTATTCTGCTCGACCGCGCCTGCGGATATATGGTGCTGGTCGCCCTTTACGCGGCGAGTTTGCCGACCCTGTTGCAAGTGCTGCCGGACGCGCGGCAGCGCGACGGCGTCGTGGCGGTGTTCGCCGCCGCTCTATTCGGCCTGCTCGGGCTTGTGTTGCTCGATCAACTGCCGCGCCGCATGTTGCGTCACCGGGCGATTGCCCCGCTGGCGGAGCTGTCGCGGGCAAGCCGGCGTCTGTTTACGCATCCCCGACGTTGCGGCGCCGTTCTCGGCCTCTCCGTCTTCACGATTGGGTTCACCATCCTCGGCTTCAAGCTTGTTGGCGATGCTGTCGGCAGCCGCCTTTCTCTGGAAAGCTGGGTCATGATCGTGCCCCCGGTCTCCTTGATCCAGTTGCTGCCGGTATCCTTGGCCGGTTGGGGAGTGCGCGAAGTGGTGCTGGTGGTCGCGCTTGCTTCCTTCGGGATCCCCGCCGAGGCGGCGCTGGCGACCTCGGTGTTGTTAGGACTGTGCCTCATCATCGTCGGCTTGCCCGGCGGCCTGATCTGGCTCGCCGATTGGGACATTGCGCGATCAGACGACCCGGGGCGCGCGCAAGGCGATCGGATGAGCTTCGCGGACAGTTCGATAATTCCCGATCGTGTTCCCGACCAGACAGGCGGTCGTGCATCGAACCAAGAGCTGCGGCTATGATTGAAGACGTTGCGTCCTCTGCCCGTGCCGCCCCGGCGCCGGCGCCGGGCACACCCGGTGCCGACATCTCCATCGTGATGATCACGATGAACGAGGAAAAGGCGGTCGGCAAAGTGATCGGCGATATTCAGAGGCTGTTGCCGGCCGCTGAAATCGTCATCATCGATTCGAGCCGAGACGCCACGCCCGAGATCGCCGCCGCCCTCGGGGCCACAGTGATCAGGCAGTTTCCACCGCAAGGCTACGGGCGGGCGATGGACCTAGCTCTGCGCTCCTACACGCGGCCGGTTGCGGTGACGATGGATTGCGACGACACCTATCCGGTCGACTTCATCGAACCGATGGCCCGGATGGTTTTAGACCAGGGTTACGACCTCGTCGACGGTTCGCGCCTCGAATGTAGACCGGCGGCGATGCCGTGGATTAATTACTTGGCCAATTGGGGCTTCGCCCTGATCGCGTCGGCATTGTTCGCCCACCGTCTTACTGATCTGCACAGCGGGATGCGCGCCTACCGTAGCGGACTCATAGCGGATTTGGGCTGCGATGCGACTGGTCCGGCATTGCCTGTAGATTTGATTTTGCGAACCGTGCGCAAGGACTACAAGGTCAAAAGCATATTCATCCCTTATCGCGAGCGAATTGGGCAGAGCACGATGCAGCCGATGCGGAGCGCATACTGGACCGCCAAGCGGATCCTTCGAGCTCGCTTCAGCTGATCTCGCGAACTGCCCCGACGAGCACAATTCGAAACGACAGCAATCCTCGCCACAGCCCGGTGACCGATGTTTCGGCGGGGAGCACCCAGCGCTCATACAAGCGATAGGAAGGGGAGTTCAGGATCTCGCCCGGGTCCAGAGGGCCAGAGCTACTCTTGAAGAAGAATTGCTTTATAAAAGGCAGAAAGGCGCGTGTGATGCCAGGTGCGTGTCTAACCAGGCATATGGCCAAACCGGCTTCCCTGAGCAACGTTTGCGCCGTGCGGAAGGTGAAGAATCTCAGATGGGTGCGGTCCATTATCCCGGAATCCGTATAGTCGAAATGCCCGAAGAGCAGTGCCAGTCGTCGATCCCAGCAAGCAATATTGGGCAGAGAGACCACTATTCTCCCCTCGGGCTTTAGGAAACGTAGGTAAAACAGCAACACAGATAAGGGATCGAGCGTATGTTCTAAGACGTCGGCAAAAAGAATGATATCAAAATTTTGGCCGTCCAGCGCCGCTGCGATACTGTTTTGATCGGTGAGATCCACGGGCAAGAGCTTGTCCACCCTGTCTTGTGCGACGGCCAATGCGGCGGGATGGGATTCGACGCCGGTCACCCGATAGCTCAAACCTCGGGCCGCGCTCGCGAGCTGTCCGCGGCCACAGCCGATGTCGAGCAGCGCCGGCGCATCGGGCAGAGAGGGGCGCAGCCGTTTCAGGATGTCGATTACGGTGTAGTTGAGGTCATCAAAGGCATAATAATTCGCGGCAAGGTCGAACATCTTTTCACCCTCTACAGGGCTTCCACTGCGGCGAGAGCGCGGCGCACCGCCTCGTCCATGTTGATGTATTCAAATTCTGCGTTGCGTCCGACGCTGACGACCCCCAGACCGTTCAGGTAGTCGAGCGCCGTGGTAAGGTTCTGGCGATAATCGAAGCTGCGGACGACATAGGCGTGCTTGGTGCGATGCACCTTGCAGAAACGCACATCGCCCGGATCAATCAGCCCCATCTCCACAATCCCGTCCACAACACGCCGGCTGATCTCAGCATCGCTCGCTTCGTGAACGCCATCGCCCGGGTTGGTGGTGATCTCCGCGGTAATCGCCATATGACCGGGAGGCGCTCCCTCCTCGGTGAAATTGAGCGGAAACGACAGCCGATGAAACGGGAAGCGCATGTCCGGCACGTAAAGCGCGGTGTAGGGCAGCGGCGCGGTTGAGGCCGCGCCGATCATGACCGTCACCAGCGAGTTGTAACGCAGTCCGCGCACGCACCGCCGCACCTGCTCCGGGACCTCGGGCAGCGCGTCGATGAGATCCTCGATCGGGATGGTGGAGACGATCTTGTCGTAGCTCTTGATCGCGCGACCGTCGCTGACCTGCCATTTTCGGCCGTCGCGACACACCTTTCGTACCCGATAATTCAAGGTGATGTTGGGACAATCCTTGGCGAACGAACGCGGCACCGCCTCGATACCGCCGGTCTTGGGGTAACCAAAATTCAATTGATGGGTATAGCCCTCGGTCTCCACGCCGACCGCCGACTTGACGACATCGGCGATCGGCGGGCGCGGCACCCGCCCCTCGACCCAATCAAAGGCCATCTCTTCCGCCGGCACGTTCCATATCTTTTCATTGTAAGGGATTAGGTACTTCTCAGCGATACCCTTGCCAAAAACGTGGTAGATCCATTCTTTAAAATTGGTCGGCTGCGGGTAATCATTTTTCAGATAGTAGTACAGACATTCGAAACGATCTTCCGGGACTAGATCGTAAAGCCCATTTTCGAACGGATATTTAACATATCGTCCGTCGTACCAAATCTTATTGTTACGGCGACGTTGGGCGATGTTGTCGCCGAGCTGCCGGTGGAGAAGAGCAAGGATTTCCTTGTTGCTTGAAAACAGAATGTGGGGGCCGCCAAGATCGAAGGTGTATCCGTCGACGACGAGGCTTTGGCAGTGACCGCCAACCTTCCCTTCGAGTTCGAGAATTTCGCATTGATGTGCCGTGCAGCGGCTGCCGACCACCAGGCCCACCAGTCCTCCACCGAGTATCCCGATCCTCATGATTCCCGCTCTCCCGAGCGCAGCTCTGCGAATGCGCCGACCCGCTCGCCAGCTCGCCAGAGAGAACCAGAAACGACCGCGTAGGCCGAGCGGGTGGCGAGATTAACTTCGAACTCTCTCATTTAGTGTTGTTGATGTCAATTCACATCTAATAATTGAATATCCGCTGCGGAAACCCTCCGATCAAAATCCGAAGCAGACAGGGGGGCATCGGGTTGGTCCGGCTTGACCCGGTCACCTGGCCGCTTCGGGATCAACGACGGCACCCAGCTCCACGGCGGTGATGTAGGCGAGAACCACCCCCGCCCGCGCCGCACAGTGGGGTGTCCGCCCTCGTCGGCTGAGCGCAGATAGGCTGCGTCGCCGGCGCCCAGCTCTTCATCGACGATCGCCCGGCCCCTGCGGACTCGGATCGCAGGCGACGACCAGCGAGGGCGCAGGCATCGCACCCAAGTTCAAGGGTGGAGGATGATGTCGACGCGGCGGTTGAACACCGAGGGATCGCTCGACCCGGTCTGGCCGATCGGCTCCTGCTGGATTATCGCCGGCGCGATGCCGTCCGCCGCCAATTCGTCGGCGACGATCGAGGCCCGCGTCATTGCCAGGTATTTGTTGGTTTGGACCGTCCCGGTGGCGCTCGCCCGCGCCTGGACGGTGATCGACTTGATGCCCTCCGCTTTCGCCTGCTTGGCCACGAGAGCGATCTTCTTCTTTGATCCCGGCGATAGGTAGGCGCTGAATTCGTCGAAATACACCAGATACCGAGGAATAGTCTTGGTTGCCGCGGGCGGGCTCGTTTGGGCGCGCGCGCCGACCGGAACCGCGAGGCTCGCCGCCAACAGCAGCAACAGGCAAAATCTGCCGAGTACAGAACTCATTCATATCCCCCGCTACAACCGCACAAAGCTTGATGCTGGCGATTGTATGCGGATTTGGCGCCCGCGGCGCAAGGCTCACCCATCCTCTTTTCCCGAGCCGAACCCGCGGGGCCGGGCTGCCCGACCCACGGCCGGCGCACCACATTAGGCATCCCCGCCCCGCTGCCGGCGTTAACAGAATGATCTGCCGAATCGGGTCAGCAAAAAGGGGCATGCGAGAGAAGGCCGAGATGGATATTGTGTTCACCGCACCCTTGCCGCCGGCGTCGCCGTTGCGCGCCGCCGTCCGTGACAGCACTGGGATCGACGAGACCCTGGCGGTGGCGCGGATCCTCGCCGCCGCCGAGATGCCACCGGCCGCCCTTGACCGTATCGCCAAGACAGCCCGCCGCCTAGTGACGGCGGTCCGTCGCGAGCGGCGCGCCAAGGGCGGCATCGACGCATTTCTGCACGAATACGCGCTCTCCTCGCAGGAAGGCGTGGCGCTTCTCTGTCTCGCCGAGGCGCTGCTGCGCATCCCCGATTCGGAAACCGTTGACCAGCTGATCCGCGACAAGCTAGGCGAGGCCGACTGGGCGCGCCATCTCGGCCATTCGGAATCGATGTTCGTCAACGCCTCGACCTGGGCGTTGATGCTGACCGGGAGGCTGCTGCATTCGCAACCCGAGGCGCATGATCTGCGTGCCGCCCTGCGCCGCTTCGCGGCTCGCTCGGGCGAGCCGGTGGTGCGCCAGGCGGTGACGGCGGCGATGCGCATCCTCGCCCGCCAGTTCGTCATGGGGCGCACAATCGAGGAAGCGCTCGAGCGCGCCCGCGCGGCCGAGCATCACGGCTACCGACATTCCTACGATATGCTCGGCGAGGCCGCGCATACCGCGACCGATGCGGCGCGCTATCTCGCGGCTTACGATCACGCCATCGCCGCGATCGGGCGCTCCGCCGCAGCCCGGCCGATCGTCGAAGCGCCGGGCATTTCGGTTAAGCTCTCGGCCTTGCACCCGCGCTACGAAATGGCGCAGCGCGATCGCGTTCTGGCCGAGATGGGGCCGCGTCTGTTGGCGCTGGCGTGCCGTGCGCGAGATGCCGGCATCGGCTTTACGATCGACGCCGAGGAGGCCGATCGCCTCGATCTGTCGCTCGATCTGGTCGAGGTATTGGCGCTTGCCCCCGGCCTTTCCGGCTGGGACGGGCTTGGCCTTGCCGTCCAGGCCTACCAGAAGCGCGCCTTGCCACTTATCGACTGGCTGGCCGATCTCGCCCGGCGCGGCAGGCGGCGGCTGATGGTCCGCCTGGTCAAGGGCGCCTACTGGGACAGCGAGATTAAACGCGGCCAGGAGCGCGGGCTCGACGGCTACCCAGTCTACACGCGCAAGCTCGCCACCGACGTCTGCTATCTCGCCTGCGCCCGGCGTTTGCTCGATGGTGGCGCGGCCTTCTATCCGCAATTCGCGACCCACAACGCACACACCGCAGCGGCGGTCCTCGAACTCGCCGGCGAACGCCGCGACTGGGAATTCCAGCGCCTGCACGGCATGGGCGAGGCGCTTTACGAGGAGATCGTCGGCCCGGAGCGTCTCGGTCGGCCCTGCCGGGTCTACGCCCCGGTAGGCAGCCACGAAGAATTGCTTGCCTATCTGGTGCGCCGTCTGCTCGAAAACGGCGCCAACGCTTCTTTCGTCAACCGAATTGTCGACGAGCGGCAGCCGATCGACGAGATCATCGCCGATCCGGTCGCGGGCCTGGCCCGGCTGCCGGTCAAGGCGCACCCGCGCATCCCGCTGCCATCAGATCTCTTTCGGCCGGCACGGCAAAACTCGCGCGGGATCGATCTCAACCATCCGTCGGTGCTAACCGCGTTGCGCGACGAGCTTATCGGGGCGTTTCGCCAACCGGGGCATGCCGCCCCGATCATTGGCGGGGTCGAGCAGCCGGGAGAAAGCGAGCCGGTGCTCGACCCCAGCGATCGCCGGCGTCAGGTCGGCTCGGTCGTCATGACCGGTCCGGAACAAGTCAACCAAGCGCTCGCCCGCGCCGTGTCGAGCGCCCCCAGTTGGGAGCGCATGCCGGCCGGCGAACGCGCCGCCATCCTTGAGCGCGCCGCCGATCTGTTCGAAAATCACCGGGCCGAGCTGATGGCGCAGATCATCCGCGAGGGCGGGCGGATGATCCCGGCAGCCCTATCGGAAGTGAGGGAGGCGGCCGACTATCTGCGCTACTACGCCGAGCGTGCACGCACCGATTTCACTGCTCCTGAAAGGCTGCCCGGCCCGACCGGCGAGCGCAACGAGCTAGCGCTCCATGGACGTGGCGTCTTTGCCTGCATCTCGCCGTGGAATTTCCCGCTGGCGATCTTTACCGGCCAGATCGCGGCCGCGCTCGCCGCCGGCAACGCGGTTGTCGCCAAGCCCGCCGAGCAAACTCCGTTAACTGCCGCCGCCGCGGTGCGGCTGTTGCACCAGGCCGGCATCCCGGGCGACGTACTCCATCTGCTGCCCGGAACCGGCGAGGCGGTCGGTTCTCCCTTGGTCGCCGATCCCAGGGTCGCCGGCGTCGCCTTTACCGGATCGACCGAAACCGCGCGGTTGATCAACCTCGAACTCGCCCGCCGTCCGGGCCCGATCGTGCCGTTGATCGCCGAGACCGGCGGGCAGAACGCGATGATCGTCGATTCCTCGGCATTGGCCGAGCAGGTTGTCGTCGACGTCCTAACCTCCGCCTTCGAGAGCGCCGGACAGCGCTGCTCGTCGCTGCGCCTTCTCTATGTTCAGGCCGATATCGCCGATCGGCTGCTGGCGATGCTGACTGGCGCGATGGCGGAGCTGACGATCGGCGATCCGGCATTGATTTCGACCGATGTCGGACCGGTTATCGACGAGCCTGCCCGCGAACCGCTGGAACGCCATGCCGCCCGGATGGGCCGCGAGGGTCGGCTGCTCTACCAGTGCGCGCTGCCGGCCGGAACCGAGCACGGCACCTTTTTCGCGCCCCGCGCCTTCGAGATCGACAGAGCCGACCGGCTCGACCGAGAGGTTTTCGGCCCAATCCTCCATGTCGTGCGCTGGTCCGCTGGTGGCCTCGATCAGGTGCTGGACGAGATCGAGGCCACCGGCTACGGCCTGACGTCGGGCATCCACAGCCGTATCGACGAGAACGTCCGCCACATCCTCGGTCGTCTGCGATCGGGCAACAATTACGTCAACCGCAACATGATTGGCGCCGTCGTTGGCGTGCAGCCTTTCGGCGGCGAGCGCCTCTCCGGCACCGGTCCCAAAGCCGGCGGCCCGCATTATCTCCAGCGCTTCGCCACCGAACGCACGGTCTCGACCGACACTACCGCCGCCGGCGGCAACGCCACCCTGCTCTCGCTGCAGGAGGAGTATTGACGGTCCTGTCAAATGCACCGAACGCTGTATCTTCCCGGCAACGTGCGCACCTAGCGCTCGCAACGCGCCATCCCCGCTCTTGTCTTCCCGGCGAGGGAGCATGTGAGCGGGTTCGAGACTTTGGCGCGCCGCGACCACGACAGGCACTAACCGCTCCACCCCAGCCCGAATATCAACACCGATGCCCAACCGCATGTTTACGAGAGTCTGCTAGTGATGAATCAATTCGCACATCACGCTCTCGAGTCTGAACATGACGGGCTTCGAGTTTCCATGCGGAGGCTGCGGCGACAATCTGGGCCGATTGCTCGCGGCCTCCTCTGCCGTCGTATTGATTTGCGAATGGCCGATCGGCCTACCCGTCTATTCGGGGCGCAACGAGGAAGCTTTGGGTCGGTTTCTTGGCAGAGTGCTTGTTCGTCGAGGATTTCACTGGTTTGGTCGTGGTCTTCTTCTTCGCCGTATGCTTAGTAGTCTTGTGGGTGGGGTGCTTCGTCGCTGGCGCCGGAGCGGTGCTCTCCGGAGCCGGAGCCGGGGTCGTCGCACCGGGGGCGGGCTGAGCGTAAACCACGGAGGGCACGATGTTGGCGGCGAGGAAGGCGAGCAGTGCGAACGCGGATACAAACGTCTTCATGAGGAGCTCCTGGGTCGAAATAACGATTTGCGGTTTTTCTCGCACCTGTAAAGAGTACGGATAGCGGTTTACGCCGCTTCAGTTGCATCCGCGAAACGACGAACTTATCCTATCACAAATTAGGAAGGCGCAGGTAAGAATTGTAAAAGATACCAGCACTGCCTGTGCTTGCCTTACGTCCCTGCCGAAGAACCGCCGTTTGTCCTCGAGATCGCCTGCGGCTCTCGAACAGGCGACGCGCGCCGCCGCCCGAATCGGGCTCAGGATCCCATTGCAAACAATGCGCAAGGGCGGCGCCCACAAAAAATCCGCCGCGGGTATCCGCGGCGGATTCCCGGAACCCTTGTAACGGGGTTCCGGGGTTTCGGCCGGTGAAAAGCGCGCGTTACGGGAAGACGATCTCGACGCGCCGGTTTTGCGGCTCGCGCACGCCGAGCGGCGTGGGAACCCGAGGATCGTTCATGCCGCGACCGGCGACGACCATATCGTTGCGTGGCACGCCCATTCCTTCGAGGGCGACCGCCACGGCGTTTGCGCGCCGCTCTGAGAGTCGCTGATTGTAGCCCGCCGAGCCCGTCAGATCGGTGTAACCGGTGACCTGGATCTGCACCGCACCACCGGCTTTGAAATGCGCTGCCGCGGCTTCGAGGATCTGCGTGCCCTCCGGCGTGATGTTGTACTTATCCCAGTCGAAGAACACCAGGTAGACCTGATGCGCCGGTGGCGGCGGTGGGGCCGGCGGTGCCGGCGGTGGCGCTGCCGGCGGCGGCGCCCCGAACATCATCGTCAAGCTGGCCACTATATTTTGCGTGTTGTAGCCCGTCTTGAAGCTGGAAAAGATGCAGCAAGTCTTGGTCACTGGCGCAAGGTTAGCGGCGTCGATCGTCCGACTCGGGGTGGAGAAGTAACGATAGTCGACGTCGAGGGCTAATGCCGGGTTAATCAGATAGCGGATGCCGGCGATCGCTTGATAGCCGAACACCCACTGGTTGCCGTTGAAATTAGGATTGACGGCTAGCTCACCGAGCTTAGGTATATTCAAATCGCCGGTGCCACTGAACCCACGGTCGAGATTCACGGCGCCGACTCCGCCCCCGACATGTGGAGTGATCGGCCAACCGAACGTGAAATCGTAAATCGCGTTGGCCATGATGGCATTGGAATGGCTGTTGCCGCTTGAGTTCGTTAGCGCGCCAATGGTGGATACGCCGTTTTCCCGGTAGCTGTATTCACCCTCAAAACGCCACGGACCCCACATGTAACCGGCGCGAACACCGGCGTTGAAGCCGCTATCGAAGCTTATATGCGCGCTGCGGCCAGCGATATTTCCGTGAGGATCTATCGCAACGAGCGTGGGATTCTCGCTGGTCAACGAGGTCCACCCACCTTCAGGTCCCAGGTAGAAGGCGCCTGGCGGATAGGGCCCAAAAAATGATTGGCCCATGACTTGGGCCTGTGCCTGAGCGCACCCGAACGCCACGGCAAGCGCTACGCCGGCGCCTAGCAGACAGCCATTTCTCATCTCATACCTCCGGCCGCAAATACGCGTGTGACGATGGTCGTCGCGCCACCGTTCGCCTATCTTCACTATCATCCCGGCCGATGGCAATGGGTTTTTGCGGCTACCGCGCCGTTGGCTGAAAAATCCCTGCAAAAGGTGATGCGACGCGACATTCCTGCAACAGTTTGCCTATAACCCGGCCAAAACCCATCACCGCACTGCGGCTTTTTGGCAACACCATCCGGGAGATCAATCGCTCGAACGGCTTGGTGCGGAACTCGCGGAGTTGGTTGGGTGTTACGCGGCTCCTCTTCCGATTCCGACCCGACGCTCCCGACCTAATTCAACGTCCGGTAAAGTCGAGGTTATTCAGGGGTCGATCAACACGCCGGGATTGAGCAGCCCCTGCGGATCGAGTGCGTGCTTTGTCGCCCGCAACGCAGCCGCGAACAGATCGGGACGTTGCCGATCGTACCACGGACGGTGATCGCGGCCAACCGCATGATGGTGAGTGATGGTCCCGCCCGCCTCGATCAGCGCGTCGCCGGCGGCGGTTTTGATCTCCCGCCATTGCTCTTCGAGATCGCCGTGCCGCCCGAGCGCGTGGAACGAGAAATACGGCGCCGGGCCATCGGGATAGACATGGGTGAAGCGGCAAGTGACCTGTCCCGGCCGACCGGTCGCCCGCCGGATGGCCGTCTCGGTCGCGTCCTTGACCCGGTCGTGGAACTCCTCGAACCGGTCCCAGGTGATCGCGGTTTCGAAGGTGTCGGCGATGATCGCGCGCCGGACCATGCGCTCGCGGGCAAAGGGCATGCGGATGAAGGCGTTGCGCCATGCCTCGGCGGCGCCCTCGCGGTGGGCGTCGGCTTCGCCCGGGCGTTCCGGCGTCCCGCCATGGTCGGCGCAGCATTCGAGCGCGCGGGCGATCCAGGCGTCGAGCGGGTGGTCACCCAATTCGAAGGCCAGCACCATGATCGCGGCGCTGCCATCGCCGGCGCCGGTGTTGTGCGCCTCCTGCGGGTCGAGGATGCGGCAGTTCGCCGGGTAGAGGCCGGCCTGGGCGATCGCCTTGACCGCGTGCGCGGCGGTGAAGAAATCGGCAAAGCGGACAGCGCCGCCGGCGCGAAAGCGTGGCCGGTCCTGGAGCCGCATCCACGCCTCGGTGATGACGCCGAGGATGCCTTCCGAGCCGATTAGCAGACGGTCGGGGCTGGGTCCGGCCCCCGATCCGGGCAGCCGGCGGGTCTCGATCGGACCCTTGGGCGTGAGCATGCGCAGGCTTTCGACAAGATCGTCGATATGGGTGTAGAGGCTGGCGAAATGGCCGCCGGAGCGAGTCGCGATCCAGCCGCCCAAGGTCGAATATTCGAAGCTCTGCGGAAAATGCCGCAGGGTCAGCCCGTGCGGCTTGAGCTGGGCTTCGAGCGCCGGACCGAAGACGCCGCCTTGGATGCGCGCGGCGCGCGATCTGCGGTCGACCTCGAGCACCCGGTCAAGATGCCGCAGGTCGAGGTTGACCGCGGCCTTGCAGCCGGTGCCCTCAATCCGCGCTTCGACCCCGCCGACGACGCTGCTGCCGGCGCCGAACGGGATCAGCGCCGCCTGGGCCCCGCCCGCCCAATCGATGACCGCGGCGATGTCGGCCTCGCTCCGCGGATAGGCCACGACATCTGGGGCCGCGTCATAGCGGCCGACCAGACCGCGCGCGTAGTCGGAAAACGACTTGCCATAGGTGTGGGCGGTTCGATCGTACGCCTCGGCCGAGCAGAAGCGCGCCAGGGACGCGGGCGGGTCGACGCGCGGCGACCGCAGCCGGATCTGCGAGAATGCCGGCGGCGCCACTTCGTCGAATCGGTCCACCCGAAAGAGCCGGCGGTAGCGGTCGAGTGCCGCCGCTTCCTCGGCGTCGGTCAGTCCCTCGCCTTCGCGACCCCAGCCGAAATATTTGAGCCGCGCCTCAGTCATCGCGATTGGCTGCTAGCATCTCGATCGTTCCTGGCATCCCCGGTGGAGAACCGGCGGCGAGAATAGACCGCGGCCCGGCGCCGAACCAGCCTGGCAAATTCCCGTGAACCGGGAAGATAACCGGGAATCTCGCCGATTCCCGTCCCGAAGGACCCAACCCGGCGCAAAAAAATCAGGCTGGTGACAGGCTTATTGGAAATTCCCGTTGCGCTGGAACCGGGAATTTTTTCGCCCGAACCGGGAAAGAAATCGGCCGAACCGGGAATGACGGGAAATCGAGATCGGCCAACCCGGCGCAAATCGACACCCACGACCTGTTTCGGCCTTTGACTTGCCGGCGCGCGTTTCTCCTTTCGAGCAAGGCGGCCGGGTCTCGCCGCCGCCGACCGCCGCAACGTAATAGGCAAATCCGGCAATTTTATCGGCGCCTCGCGCCGGTCAACCGTTGGCGCCACCCATCGTGAGGCTCGCCGCGACGTAGCGGCGCAGCACAAACAACAGCGCTATCGGCGGCAGCACGTAGATGATCCCGGCGGCCATCATCGCGTTATAGGGTGCGTCGACATCCTCGAACAGCTGGCCCTGCGTCACCGACACCGTCATATTTCGCACCGAGAGCAGTACGGCCTGGTACAAATATTCGTTCCAGGCAAGCAACAGCGCGTAGATGGCGACGATCGCCAGCGCCGGCGTCATCAACGGCAGATAGATTCGCAGATAGAGTTGAACCGGAGAGGCGCCGTCGAGACGGGCGGCGTCGTCCAGTTCGAACGGTATCAAGCTCCCGTAGAGCTGCAGGATCAGGATCGCAAACGGCGTGGCGAACGTCGTCTGCGCCGCGATAACCGCCCAGGGGCCGTCGGCGAGCCCGTAGCTATGCATGATGGAATAGTACGGGACGATCAGAAAGGATGCCGGGATCGCGTAGGTGAGCAGTGCGGCGTTGGTGAGCAGCGAAGCTTTGCCCAGCCGCAGCCGACTTACGGCGAAGCTCGCCAGCGACCCGATCAGCACGGTCAGAACCATGGTCAGCAGACCGATGTACAGGCTGTTGGCGAACTGATGCCAGAAATCCTCGAGATACCGGGCCTCCTGCGTCACGACCGCGCGGAAGCCCTCAAGTGACGGCGAGGGCGGCCAGATATTGCCGTCGAACTCGATTTCACCTTCTTCGGGATCGAGCGCGATCATCAGCATGTTGTAGACCGGCGCCAGCGACCAGATCAGCAGGACCACGCCGAGCATCACCGAGCCCGCTTCGGTGACAACCCGCCGGAGTCGGTAGCGCCGGCGCGCCGCCTGGCCGGAAGCCAGGGCGATGCTCACAGCTGCACCTCGCTCGTTCGGAGCCTGCGCATCAACAGGATCACCAGCGGGATCAGCACCGGGAGGGCCGACATCACCGCGGCGACGCCGAGCGCCGGCCTCGCGGTATCAAAGGCGTAGCGGTAGCCGAGCGTCGCCAGCACATCGCGTGGACCACGCCCCGCCCGAGACCAGATAGACGGTGGTAAAGTCGCCGAGCGTCCACAGGGTCGAGAGCAAGGTGCAGACGAGATAGAGGTTCGCCAACAGCGGGAAGGTGACATGGACGAAGCGGCGGAACGCCGGTCGCTCCGTCGACCTCCGCCGCATCGTAGACGTCCTGGGGGATCGTCATCCGGGCGGCGAGGAAGATCACGGTCCAGAACGGCATCCACTTCCAGGTATAGGCGACGATGTCCGATCCGAGCGCCAACCAGCGGTCGCCAAACCAGTTCGGGCCGTTGATGCCGAACAGCGCGAACAAAATTTCGTCGACCAAACCCAGCGGGGTGATCAGCATCCAGTGGAACGAGACGCAGGCTTGGGCCGCCGCGATAGCCCAGGGCAGGATATAGACGGCGAGCAAGGCCCTGATCCACCAGCGGCGGCGCAGGAAGAAGCCGGACAGCAGCAACGCCAGGAACATCTTCAGGTTCACGCCGAGGCCGACGAAAAGGAGCGTATTGACCACGGTCGGCAGGTAAAGCGGATCGGCGAACAGCTCGGCGTAAAGCGAGGGCTTGCCGGCCATCCACAGCGCATAGCCGAAGGGATAGACGACAAAGGCGAGGAACACCGCCGCATAAGGCAGGACAAAGGCGACCGCCCACCGGAATTCCGAGCCGTGCCGGCGGCCGCGCCAGGGCGGGCGGCGCCTCGATTCACCGGAACAGGCATTCCGCCCGCGAGAGCCTGCGTGCTGCTCATACCCGCCCTCCCAAAGTAGAACCCCTTTCGAGCCCGGTCCCGGGCAAGAGTGGACCGATTTGCGCAACCCGCACCGGCTTTTTTATGGCATCAGTTAACCGCCTTTATGCAAAACGCCCAATCCCGCAGAATCTTCAGGCTGAGGCTGTAGCTCGCTCCGGTTGATTTCCCACGTGTCTTGAAACTCGCCTCCGATCTGCTATTCTAGTCCGTATGACTAGAGAGATAAAGAACCTGCCGTGCCGCTGGCCCCTGCAAGATGCCAAGGCGCGTTTCAGCGAATTGGTGCGGCGCGCCCGCAGCGACGGGCCGCAACACGTCACCGTGCATGGGCGCGAAGAGGTCGTCGTTGTGGCGGCGGAGGAATTTCGCCGGCTCAAAGGTGATCGCAGCGGCGCAGCGCTGATTGCCGCTCTCCAAGAATCGCCCTATCGCGACTTCGATCTCGAACCCCGGCGCGAACGGCTTCCCGTGCGCGATGTGAAACTGTGACGGGGTGGTTGCTCGACACCAATATTCTCTCCGAACTGCGGCGGCCCAAACCAAACCCTAAAGTTGTTAGCTTCGTCGCGTCCAAGTCTCTCGATCTGCTGTTCGTCAGCATCGTGACCTTTGCCGAAATCCGGTTCGGCATTGAACGCGTTTCCGATGCCACGCATCGCGCGGAGCTAAACGAGTGGCTGACGCAAAAGGTACGGCCCATGTTCGAGCAACGCGCCCTTCCGGTGAGCGAAGATGTCATGTTCAAGTGGCGGCTACTGGTCGACGACGGGCGCAAGGCCGGACACACCTACTCGCAACCCGATCTCATTATCGCCGCGACGGCGCTGCACCACGGCCTGACGGTCGTCTCGCGCGACACCAGCGATTTCACCAAGGCCCGCGTCCCGGTTCTCAATCCGTGGCGCGATGCCGACGCCGGATAGACGACGAAAGCTAGGAACACCGCCGCATAAGGCAAGACAAAGGCGATCCCCCACCGGAATTCCGAGCCGAGCCGGCGGCCGCGCCAGGGTGGCTGGCGACGATTCACCGGAACAGGCATTCCGCCCGCGAGAGCCTGCGTGCTGCTCATACCTGCCATCCCAATGTAGAACCCATTTCGACCCCCGGTCCCGGCAAGAATGGACCGATCTGCGCACCCCGCACCGGCTTTTTTGCGGCGTCAGTTAACCGCCTTTATGCAAAACGCCCAATCCCACAGAATCTCAATCTGCCCCAGCTCCCGATCGCTAACCAGCCGAACCGTCACCCGCCCCCCGCGAAATCCGCGGCGAGTGTCATCTCTAACCGGCACACGGGTGACATTTTGATCCGGCGCCTACAGCCTAAGCCGCATATGACAGGTTATGGAAAAATCGGGGCGTTTAGCGCGAAATCGGTGTTCTGGAAAATCGGCGGAAATGACCGGGCAGGGTGTGTGTGCTAGGGTCGTCTCGCCATCTAGAACGTGAAAACAATCGCGCGTAATTTTTAACCTAACAGGGCGAAATCTATGACTGGCAAAGACATCGCGATTTGGACAATCTTTTCTCATGATCGGCAGCAGCCGGGACGGGAATTTTCCCAAACATCTACAGACTTGGATAGAACGTTAACGTGGATATGCCGTGACCTTCTGCACGCAGAGGTTATTCGCATCGAGGGGCCGAACGGTGAATGTTACTCATTTGAGGACATCAAGCAGTTATGCGCGTCGCGTCGGTTGCTATCGCAACAGTAGGTCGGCCTGTGCCTTTTGAGGGCCGCCCCGCAAAAGGTTGGGAGCCACCAACCGAGGCGCGTAGCGTTAGATCGCTTCACAGGGTACGCTCGTTCAGACTAAGGGCTGAAAGCTGGAGTGCATGGGAACATTGGATGTTGCGGTGTTCTTCGTGCTCGCCTACACACCAAGTTACCTTCTCTTACGCACCCGAGAGGGGCGCGAGTGGGTGATTGTAGCATGCGCAATCGGATGGTTATTGGCGACACTGGCGTCGTTTGTTGTAACCTTGGCCGTTGACTCCGCTCTCGGAGTGTCCATCACATTATTAGCAAACCGAACTCAAGCAGAATTGAGCTACGGCTTTCTTGGTGGGGTACTCGGCATTTGGCAGGGTGCCCGATTTGCCATGTTAAAGCGCACGGGAGCAATAGCAAAAAACAAATGGTTGAACTGGTTGGCGCTCTTGCTGTTGGTCGTCCTTCCTGTAAGATTTGGTGAATCAAATCTAGAGAAAGGTGCCGACTTTCTTCCCGCTTTCATCCTAGGCATTGTTACGGCTGTGTTTCTCTTCGGGGTAGTGGTAGTTATACGCCAAGGGATTCGGGCGCTACGGGCATTGTGATTCCGAGCATTTTGAGAAGCTCGCGACAGTCGGCCCCGCGCGCCGTCACTTTCTCGCGGCAAATCCTGCTGCATCTCACCTCTTGAAGCCTCCCTATGTACAAACCACATGCGGTTCGCGTGGATTAGAGGACGGTTAGTGATGGCTCGAAAAGGCGACTCAATCATTTGCGCGAATGGGCATATCTGCGGAACTCTCCTAATCGATGTGGCACCCGAAACCCCGATTGTCTTTGAACAATCCCGACGCGGGAATTCTCCACCATTTTCGATAGAACCGCCTGAGCCTGCGCCCGATGGTACCGGGCATGTCTGCGTCCAGTGCGGTGAGCGAGTTACCGAGTTCCACAACAAGCGCTTTTGGCGCGTTCGGACACCTGCCGGTTGGGTCGGAAACGTCGAGCCGTAGCCGGTGGAGATGGCGCAACCTCACCCCCTGGGCCGTTGCCTATATGTTGTGGTTTTGCGCGTCGGGCGGGCCTCGTCGAAAGTCGCATAATGTACTTTACGGAAAGCCCGGCGAAGTGGCTGCAAAATACTCGTGGAGGACGGTAAGCGAAAGCACTGCGGGGCGTAGTCTAAACGTGCGAAAACGGGTCAGGATGGCGCAGCGATAGATTTTGCCGGCCGGGCCGTTACTTGACCGATGCGAGACACAATATCTATGAAGGCGGGATGCCGCGCGGTGCGATTTCGACAAGGGCTGCACCTGCTGCCCCCGCCGCGGTGCTTCTGTCTTCCGCGCGTCGGTAAGTTTCGAGGGTCGGCCCATATGCTGCCCGCACTTCTGCGCCCGACTGCGGCCTCGCCGTTGCGGGTTCGGATGAGATTGCGCTCGAAGTCTCAACTTTTGCAGGGTGGGGACGGAGTGAGAGCAGTCTGTGGAGTTCGTCTTGGAGAGCGGATTTCCGGCCTCGGGCGGCCTTGGGCGCCTCGGTTGAGGCTCAGGCCCGGTTGATCGAAGATCAAGACCTTTCTCGGCAACGGGAGGTCGATCATGACAAACGAGATTTCGTCGGTTCTTGAATTTGGCGCGCCCGAGCCCGGTGAAACCGCGATGATGATGGAAGACAAGCTGCGGTTCCACACCGATTCATGGGATTTGTCGGTCGATCTCAAGGCTGCCCTCGCCGACATCGTCGTGATCGACGCTCGCTCTCGCGATGCATATATCGCAGGCCACATCCCCGGCGCAGTCAGTTTCCCACATCGCGAGATGAACGCTGAGACCGCCGCCCGCTTTGAACCGCAGCAAGGTCTATATCGTCTATTGCGATGGGATCGGCTGCAATGCATCGACCAAAGGTGCGTATAAGCTCGCGCAGCTGGGATTTCGCACCAAGGAATTACTGGGCGGGCTCGATTGGTGGCGTCGCGACGGGCATCCGGTGACCGCTTCGCAAGAGCCCGGCAGTTTGCTTGCGGCCGCCGAATAGCGGGCAGTTTGGTGCAAAACCCGATCCCCAACGCCAGATCAGTGCCCCGCTCCGCACACCGGCCCGAATGTCTCTTGGATGGGGGTCTTCGGCGCACCACGTGAAGGTGTAAAGCGCAGACTCGCCCCAAAAGAAACCAGATCGGCTTTGCGCTGGAGGATACAAGTTTACGTGGTGACGCACTCCGCGAGGGCATTTGGGAACGCTTTGCCTCGCGCCGGAGGAGCACAAAACCATGATTATCGAGAGGCTGAAATCAGGCGTCATCACCGTTGGTCACGGACGCGGCTTTGTCGTCGAGGGTGCGGGCGAGCGCCTCGTCATCACGGCCGCGCACTGCCTGCCGTCGCTGCCGCCGGCCCTGTCCTCTTTTGGGCTCGAGGCGCGCACCTACGGGCCGCTCCTCGCCCTGCGTGGGGAGGAGCCCTGCGTGTGGGCGGTGTGCCGCTTTGTCGATCCGATCGCCGACATCGCGGTGCTCGGTTCGCCCGACAATCCACACGCCGATGACTACAAGGCGCTGATGGGGACGGCGACGGCGCTGATGTCGGCACCCTTTCGCCACCCAGTAAATTTCTGGGCGCCGGCCCGGCTACTGTCGCTCGACGGCCGCTGGTTCTCCTGCACCATCCGCCACTTTGGCGGGCCGCTGTGGATCACCCACGCTGCCGAGCGCGTCCAGGGCGGAATGTCGGGCTCGCCGATCGTTGCGGAGGCCGGGACGGCGATCGGGGTGGTGTGCACGACCACGTCGCCCAGGGAGGGCGGCCCCAATGCGCGTCTCTCCGACAACCTGCCGGGATGGCTGCTCCGCGACACCCCGTAGGGGAACCAATTCTGACGGATTAGGACCAAAAACCTTGGTCACATCGGCGAACGCCGGCGCCCATCGCACCATGGATCCCGGCCTTTGCCGGGAAGACGGCCGAAGGACACCGCGGGTGACAAGCGTAAAATTCGGACCACCGGTGGTACGCGACAAACTGTGCGTTCAGGCCGGGCTCGACAAGGTCGCGGACCAGCTCAAGCGAACCTGTGCCGAACGAGGAAAATGGAAAGACGCTCGCAATTCTTGGGGCGAGATGGCGAAGTGGGTGTGGGCAGAGGCCTGAAGCGGCGGCGCTCTCTATGGAGGTTGCGATGACGTTCTGTCGTATCAGCTATTGTTGTGCCATCGTGTTGACCGTCATTGCCGTGCTGCCGGCCGACACCTTCGGCGCGCAGAAATCCCTGCGGGACCAGTTGGTGGGGGTGTGGGTCCCGACGGCGCACGAGACGACCTTTCAGGATGGCGGCAAGCGCCAGCAGTTTGGGGCCAACCCGAATGGAATGATGATCCTCGATGCCACCGGCAACTACACTCAGATTTTGGTGCGTCCTGACTTGCCGAAATACAGATCCAACGACCGCACGCAAGGCACGCCGGAGGAGCACGCCGCGACGGTCCGGGGCAGCGTGGCGAATTTCGGCACCTGGACGGTCGATGAGGCCGACAAGACGCTGACCTACCATATTCTCGGCAGCACCTTCCCGAACCAGGCCAGCACCGATATGAAAAGCACCGTCAGCCTCGTTGGCGACGAGTGGACGAGCACGATCCCCCGGACCACCAGCGGCCGCCGATCGGTCATGGTTTGGAAGCGGGCGAAATAGAGAGTCAAATCAGCCCGGCAACGATGTTGATGGTCAGGGCCACGATGATGACATTGAAGAAGAAGGCCAGCACGCCATGAATGAGCACGTCGCGCCGCAAGCTGTGATCCTCGATTTGTACGTCTGACACCTGGAAGGTCATGCCGACGACAAACGAGAAATACAGAAAATCCCAATAATCGGGGCCGGGCCGTCCGGGAAAGACAAGCCCTCCTGTGGGCTTGTAATTGCTTGAAGGATCGGCGTCGCCGTAATAGCCGTGGGCGTAATGCAGCGCGAATATAGTGTTCATAAAGAACCAGGACAGCAGGATTGTTCCGGCAGCCAGCGCGGTGTGGAGGCCAGCCAAGTACGAGGGTAGATTTTTCAGGCCGTGAGCTCGAACACGATGGTGAGCAAAATCGCGGTTGCGACCGCCGCGCTGAGTATCAGAACCGTGTACCGGCCTTCATCTTCGAATTCTGCCCGCCGCCGCATCCCATCTGGCGTCGCTGACGTCATCATCATCCACACCGCCGCCAGAAATACCGTGCGCCGCCATCGAAGGCGATTAGCAAGCGCGTGGCGGTTTCGGTCCAACCCGGGACGAGGAATAGAGGAGGACGGCCGCCGCCCCAGCGCCGAACAGCCGCGGATGGCTTTGCACATGCGTCCGGCGCAGCAATCGTCGACCCAAACGGGATGATTTCGGCGGATCTATTCTGGCCCATTTCCGCGGCGTGTGATCCTCTCGAATTTTAGCATGCAGTTCACTTCGGAAATACGGCGGCCGCCGATCCGGCCAGGCTGGTTTAATTTAAATTAAAATCTCGTTCGCGAAGTCTTTGCCCGTTTGTGAACCGCGATCGGCCCTGATGAGCGGTCGCGGCGAACGCGGCAT
>CAVVPS010000007.1:0-96287 GCA_963750195.1 uncultured Alphaproteobacteria bacterium | reverse complement strand
TCCGGGTGACGGTCTCCTCCAGGTTCCGCCTGGCCGGTGAACTTGCCGGTGTTCACGTCGACGACCGTCATGGCCTCGGTCTTGTCGATGACCAGCGACCCGCCGCTGGGCAGCCAGACCTTGCGCTCCAGCGCCTTGGCCAGCTGCTCATCGATGCGGTACTCGGCGAACGCGTCCCGGTTGCCCTGCCAGCGGGGGCCGTTCGGCGAGGTGCGGGGCGACGTACCTGACGTACTTGTCCACCACGTCCCAGGCCTCGTCGCCTGACACGACGAGCTTGCTGAAGTCCTCGTTGAACACGTCCCTGATCACCCGGATGGTCAGGTCAGGCTCGCCGTAGAGCAGCGCGGGCGCGCTGGCCGTCTTGGCCTTCTTCTCGATCGCCTCCCACTGGGCGGCGAGCCGGGCGACGTCCTGGGACAACTCTTCCTCGGCCGCCCCCTCGGCCGCGGTGCGGACGATGACGCCGGCGTTCTCGGGCATGACCTTCTTCAGGATCTGCTTGAGCCGGTTCCGTTCGGTGTCCGGTAGCTTGCGGCTGATGCCGGTCATGGACGCGCCGGGCACGTAGACCAGGTAGCGGCCGGGCAGGCTGACCTGGCTGGTCAGCCGGGCCCCCTTGTGCCCGACCGGATCCTTGGTGACCTGCACGATCACCGACTGACCCGCCTTGAGCGCCGACTCGATCCGCTTGGACTGGCCCTCCAGCCCGCTGACGTCGAAGTTCACCTCGCCGGCGTAGAGCACCGCATTGCGGCCCTTGCCGACGTCGACGAAGGCGGCCTCCATCGACGGCAGGACGTTCTGCACCTTGCCCAGGTAGACGTTGCCGACATAGGACTGGTGGCTGGACCGGTTCACGTAGTGCTCGACCAGCACGCCGTCTTCGAGTACCGCGATCTGGGTGCGGTCCTTGCGCTGGCGGACCACCATGGTCCGCTCGACCGACTCGCGGCGGGCGAGGAACTCCGACTCGGTAACGATCGGCGGGCGGCGCCTGCCGGTCTCCCGGCCTTCGCGCCGCCGCTGCTTCTTGGCCTCGAGCCTGGTCGACCCCTTGACCGACCGCACGTCATCGTTGCCGTTCGGCTCGCGGACGTGCACGACGGTGTCCGGCGGATCGTCGGAGCCCACCGAGTCCGGCCCGGCCAGGCTGTCGGCCGAACCGCGGCGGCGCTTGCGCCGGCGCCGGCGTGCGCTACCGCCCGTGGCCTCGGCGTCATCCTCGGCCGAACCGCTGGCGTCGCCGTCCCCATTGTCGTTCGCGCTGCCACTTCCCGGTGCCGCGTCCGGGCCGGCCGTCCCGTCGGAGGCGTCGCCGTCCCTGGCCGTGCTGGTGCTGGTCCGGCGGCTGCGGGTGCGGGAGGACGGCCGCCTGGCGCCCTGCGGCTCCGGCTGGCCGCCGCCGTCAGCGGTGTCCGGCGGCCCCGCCTGGGTCCCTTCGCCACCCTGGGCGCTCTGGGGCTCCGGCTGACCATCGCCGGCTTCCGCCGCGGCGTCCTGGTCGCCGGTCCTGCCCCGGCCGCGGCTTGGCCGTCGCCTGCGGCGGCGGCCAGGGCCGGCGGCGTCGTCATCGTCGCCGGAACTCCCGGCCCCCTCGGCGCTCCACCTTTCCCGGCACTTGGCTCAGTACTGGTCCCGGCGTACTGCCGCGGCGCCGGGAACCGGCCGCCTGGGCCGGGCGCGGGTTCGGGCCGGGGCCGCGGCGGCGGCTGGAACACCACCTGCGGCGGCTGGAACACCGCCGCGGGTACGGCCGGGTTCAGCTCGCTGGCCTCACGCCCGCCCGTCGCGTTGTCATTGAATTCTCTGTCGTACAGCTCGTTCTCGAGCATTCGGGCAATCTCCAGTCAGGCTCCCGGGCGCGCGGTACCGCGGCGTTCCGCCAGCTGGCGGCGTTCCGCGACGTACCCGCACACCGCACGGGAGCACGTTGTAAACGAAGGCCCAGGCGGAGCCGCACTGGCGGCCCTGAGCCCGCGCGGCTACCGCGCGAGCCCGATAACACCGAACCTCGTAACCTATCTCTGTCTTGTTGGGTACGGCTCCCTGGCATCGCCGCATCGCCGTCATGACACACCCTCCCCGGTCAGCAGGGCCCGCGGGCCCTGCGCCAGCCGGGTGGTCATAGGCGGCGACGACGGACGAAGCCTTCCTGTTCGCGCAGCGCGGTCAAGATATCCTCGGGCCGCACGGCAGGTGCCGTATGTAGAACAACCATTCGAAGAATGGCACAATCTTCTTGGCCTGTCGCGGCAGCACGCTGGCCGCCGTCAGGATCGGTCGTGATCGGTTCCATCCGAACTACGTTCATCTCGATCACGGCCGCACGGGCATCCAGACGCCGGACGCCCTTGTCGGTGAGGCGCTCCACCGGCGCCTCGTCCAGGGTGAGAAAGCCCGCGACGGCCTGCTCTGCCGCCGCCGGTCCCACGCCCGGTAGAACCACTCGCCACTCAGATGCCTCCAGGTGGCCGAAGACGGTACTGGCCCGGGGGGAGGACCTCCCGGAGCCCCCTGGAGCATCTTCCGTAACGTCGATCACATCAATCCCATCAGGCAGCGCCGCATCTAGCCGCTGGCCCACCTGCGTCTCGGCCTGCCGGGCGGTCAGCGCGATGCTCAGGTACTCAGCCTCGCTCGCCACACCGGTCGGAGCACCGCCCGCATAGGAAATCTTCGGATGCGGCGTGAACCCGGCAGAATAAGCAATCGGCAACCCTGCCCTGCGCACTCCCCGCTCGAAAGCGCGCGCCACGTCCCTGTGGCTGGCAAAGCGCATCTTTCCACGCTTAGCATACCGGACCACCAGATGCTGCACCGCAGGCCTCTGGGCTGCCGGCTCCGCCACGCTACCTCCCGCCAACCACGGGAAGCAGTCGCCTCCCGTCAAGGCGCTCCCCGGTCGGACCCACCTGGATCTCGGTACCCATGGCAGGACAAACCCCACATTCATAACACGGGGTCCAGCGGCAATCTTCCACCTCGGTTGCGTCCCCGAACCCTCGGGAGCGATGGAGTCCTGCCAGTCCTGCCACAGCCAGTCGCGGTCAAGACCCGCGTCCAGGTGATCCCAGGGAAGCACCTCGCTGTAATCACGTTCGCGCGTAGTATACCATGCAAGATCCACCGGCTCCCCGGCCAGCGCCGTCTCGGCGCACCGCTGCCAGCGCTCGAACGAGAAGTGCTCGCCCCACCCGTCGAATCGTGCGCCGTCCCGCCACGCCGCCAGGATCACGCCGCCCACCCGGCGATCGCCGCGGGAAAGCAGGCCCTCGATGAGGCCGGGCTGCCCGTCGTGATAGCGATACCCGATCGACTTGCCGTAGCCGCGGTCCGCGCGCAGCGCGCCGCCGAGCGCGTGCAGCCGGGCGTCCACCACCTCGGGCGCGCACTGCGCCGCCCACTGGAACGGCGTATGCGGCTTGGGCACGAAGCCGCCGATCGACACCGTGCACCTGATGTCGCGCCGCCCGGTCGCCTCCCGGCCGGCCGCGATCACCCGGCGCGCCAGCCCCGCGATCGCCATGACGTCGGCATCCGTCTCGGTCGGCAGCCCGCACATGAAGTACAGCTTCACCTGCCGCCAGCCGCTGGCGTAGGCGGTCGTGACGGTGCGCAGCAGATCCTCTTCCGTGACCATCTTGTTGATCACCTTGCGCATCCGCTCGGACCCGCCCTCCGGGGCGAACGTCAGCCCGGACCTGCGCCCGTTCCTGCTCAGCTCGTCGGCGAGGGTCACGTTGAAGGCATCCACCCGGGTGGATGGCAGCGACAGGCCGACGTTGGTCCCCTCGTAGCAGTCGGCCAGGTCGACGGCGATCTCGTTGATCTCGCTATGGTCCGCGCTGGACAGCGAGAGCAGTCCGACCTCGTCGAACCCGCTGGCCGCCACGCCGTCGGCGACCATCGAGCCGATCGTGGTGATCGACCGCTCCCGCACCGGCCGGGTGATCATTCCGGCCTGGCAGAACCGGCAGCCGCGGGTGCAGCCGCGGAAGATCTCGACGCTGTACCGCTCGTGCACGGTCTCCGCCACCGGGACGATGGGCTGGCGCGGATACGGCCAGGCGTCCAGGTCCATCACGGTATATTTCGAAACTGTGGGCGGAACGCCTGGACGGTTCGGAATTACTTTTGATATACAGCCATCGGGGTAGTACTCTACGTCGTAGAAACGAGGCACGTACGCCGCCGTCGAGAGCCGGAGCAGCAAACCGTCCCGCCCGCCTGGCTGCCCGGCCCGCTTCCAGTCGCGAATCAGGTCCGTGATCGCGAGCACGGCCTGCTCACCGTCGCCGAGGACCACCACGTCGAGGAAGTCGGCCACCGGTTCGGGGTTGAACGCGGCGTGGCCCCCGGCGATCACGAGGGGATGCGCCAGGGTCCGTTCGGAAGAAAAAAGAGGAATGCCCGCCAGGTCGAGCACGGTGAGGAGGTTCGTGTACGCCATCTCGGTGGCGAAGCTGACCCCGAGCACGTCGAAGGCGCCGACCGGCCGGTGCGCGTCCACGGTGAACTGGGGCACGCCGTTCTCGCGCATCAGCGCCTCGAGGTCGGGCCACACGGTGTAGGTGCGCTCGGCGAGCACGCCCTCGCGCTCGTTCAGCACCTCGTAGAGGATCTGGATGCCCTGGTTGGGCAGCCCGACCTCGTAGGCATCCGGGTAGCACAGCGCCCACCGGACGTCGGCGGCGTCCCAGTCCCTGGTGACCGAGCCCACCTCGCCGCCGACGTACTGGATCGGCTTGTGCACGCGCGGCAGCAGCGGCTCAAGCGCTGAGTACAGCGATTCGACAGGCATCCAAACAGAGTTATCCGAACGGGCCGTGGTGACACCGCTGCAAACGGGCGGCAGACGCGGGTGAGCCGCTCCGCCCAAGACGCTGCACTCAAAACGGCTGCCGCTCGAAGACGCTGTCACTCGAATACGGTGCGGCGGCGGTGGACCGACTGGAGGAGGCCGATCGCGATCATGTCGGCGAAGACGGCGGAGCCGCCGTAAGAGACGAAAGGCAGCGGCAGGCCAGTGATCGGCATGATGCCGATCGTCATGCCGATGTTCACGAACGACTGGAACGCGAACCACATCGCGATGCCGGACGCGACCAGCATGCCGAACAGGTCGTCCGCGCGAGTGGCGATGCGCAGCGCCCGGACGATCACCACGCCGAGCAGGAAGACGATCATGATGGTGCCGACGAAGCCGAGCTCCTCGCCGGCCACGGTGAAGATGAAGTCGGTCTGCTGGGACGGGACGAAGTTGCCCGCCACCAGCTGGCCGTGGAACAGGCCCTGACCGAACATCCCGCCGGAGCCGACCGCGATCTTGGCCTGGGCCGCGTTGTAGCCGGCCCGGCCAGGTCGGCGTACGGATGCAGGAAGGAGGTGAACCTGGTGAGCTGGTAGGACTTCAGCAGGTGCAGGCCGCCGGCCGCGGCGATGGTCACGGCCACCAGGGCCGCGAGCCCGGCGATGATGCGCAGCCGCAGGCCGGACAGCACGACCATGGTAGCGGTCATCACGACGAGCACCAGGGTCACGCCCAACGCCGGCTCGATCACCACCAGGCCGATCAGCGGCGCGGCACGGCCAGCGCGATCAGCAGCGAGCGGACGCCAGGCCCGCCGGGGTCCCGGGGCCGGGACCGGACCCGGCTGAACATCGTCGCCATCATCACGATCGAGCGCGACCTTGGCGAACTCCGACGGCTCGACCTGGAAGCCGCCGGGCAGCGAGATCCACGCGTGCGCGCCGTTGATCTCGGAGCCGACCGGGGTGAGCACGGCCAGCAGGCCGAGCACGGTCGCGACGTAGAAGACCGGCGCCCAGCGTCCGCAGCTGCCTGGTATCGACGAAGCTGACCCCGGCCATCAGGACCAGCCCGATCATCACGTTGAGCAGCTGCTTCTTCAGATAGGTGCGCGGGTCCTGGCCGGCCGCGAGCAGGCTGGGCTGGGTGGCCGACCAGACGAGCAGGATACCGATCGCGCTCAGCCCGAGCACCACCACGATCAGGAGCCAGTCCATGTGCCTGAGCGGGGAGTTCCTGGCGAACGCCCGGGCCAGCAGGGACCGCGGACGGCGGCCGAAGAACACCCCGGGCCGCGGCGTGGTAGACCGCGCGCGGTGTAGCTCGTCGACCGGCCCAGCATCACGTCCCCCCGTGGTGAGAGGGAGAGGGAGCGGAGGGGCGTAGCCGGACGGCGCGGTGATCGCCCGGCTGAAGTGATCTGCGGCGGCGAGGAGGGACCCGGCCGCCGGGCACGGCGGCCTTGTGCCCCTCCAGGCCGTAGATGCTGTCCCAGATCTGCCGGACCGCGGGCGCCGCCACGTCGGCGCCATAGCCGGAGTCCGGCACCATGACCAGGACCACGTACTTCGGGTCCTGGCACGGCGCGAACGAGGCGAAGACCGAGGTCGCGTTCTTGCCGAACAGCTGGGCGGTACCTGTCTTGCCCGCCACGCAGACCTGATTGAGCGGGAAGCCGCCGAAGGCGCCGGCCGCGGTGCCCTGGGTCACCACGCCGGCCAGCGCGTTGCGGATGTACGCGAGCGTCCCGCCAGAGACCGGCAGGTGCCGGACCACAGGCGGGTTGATCCGCTGCACCACCTGGCCGGTGATCGGCGACACCAGCGCCTCGCCGATCCGCGGGCTGTACAGCGTCCCGCCGTTGGCCAGCGCGACGTAGGCGTTGGCGAGCTGCAGCGGGCGTGACGGTCACGTAGCCCTGGCCGATCGCGGCGATGGCCGCCTGGCCCGGTTCCCACACCCAGCCGCTCTGGCAGTCCTGCCACTCGATCTGCTGCACGTAAGAGCCGAACTGCCGGCCGTTCTTGCACCAGTTCTGGCCGGTGTGGGCGTTGTCCTTCCACAGGTAGTACAGCCACTGCCTGGTCGGGATGGTCCCGGTCGACTCGGCGGGCAGGTCGATCCGGTGTCCTTCCCGAAGCCCCAGTCCAGCTCCATCTTCTGCATCTTCTGCACCGGAGCGTTCGGCGACCTCATCGCGTTGGCCTTGGCGTTGTACGCTGAGGTACATGTCGTAGCCGAGGTTGTAATACACGGTGTCGCAGGACTGGATGAGCGCCTCGGAGAACGTCATGTCGCCGAGGCTCGGCTCGCCGTCGTTGCTGAAGGTATGGCCGGCGATGCTGACCGAGCCGGGACAGTTATACAGGCCGTTCAGCGGGTACCCGTCGGCCACCGCGGCGGCCGTCGAGGTGACCTTGAAGGTGGAGCCCGGGGCGTACTGGCCCTGGGTGGTCCAGTTGATGATCGGCTGGCCGCCGGCGGTGCCGAACAGCGCGTTGAACTCCTGCTGGGAGATGCCGCCGGTCCACACGCTTGGGTCGTAGTCCGGGTAGCTGGCCATCGCCACCACCCGGCCGGTGGTCGTCATCACGATCGCGGCGCCCTGGTTGGCGGCGTTCCCGGACGCCCGCGACCGGGAGATGGCGCCGCCCAGGGCCTTCTGGGCGTCGGCCTGGATCTGCGCGTTGAGGCTGGTCACGAGGTCATCGCCGTTGACCGGCTGGGCCTGGCTGACGGTGCCCGTGACGTCCCCCGCGGCGTTGACCGACACCACCTGAGTCCCGGCCTTACCGCGGAGCTGGCTGTCGTACTGGGCCTCCAGGCCGGCCTGACCCACCAGGTCCACGCCGGAGAAGCCGGTCACCGGCAGGTGCCGGCTCTTGATCTCCTGCGGAGTGATCGGCTGCAGGTAGCCGAGCACCTGAGCCGGATTGGCCCCGTCCGGCTGCGGGTAGTCGATTACCGGCTGGACCTGTGCGGTTACCCCGGGGAACTGCTTCTGCTCCTCCATCACCTGCAGTGCCACCCGGGCGGAGACGTGCTGATCCACCGGGATGGGCTGGTAGGGCGAGCCGGCCCAGCAGGGCTGCGGGACGCCGGCGGTGCACAGCCGGGTCTTGGAGGTCAGCAGCTTGTAGGACATGCCGAGCAGCGGGGCCAGCCGGTGCAGCACCGGTGCGGCGCCGCCGGGCTGCTGGGACAGGTTCATCATGTCCACCGAGACGACCAGGGCCGTCTGGTTGGTGACCAGCCGGTTGCCTACGTCGTCCAGGATCTGGCCGCGGACCGCGGGCACGATGACGTTCCTGGTCTGGTTCGCGGCGGCGAGCTTGGTGAAGGCGGTGTTGTTCATCACCTGCAGGTACCAGAGCCGGCCACCCAGCGAGATCAGCATGGCGGCCGCGATCACGTAGAGCACCAGCAGCCGGCGCCGCGACGCCGTGTTCATCGGTAACCTCCTGTCCGCCATCTCCGCTTCACCTTCGGGTGCGGCATGCGCAGCCGGGCTCGGGGTCCCGCCTTCAGCCGGGGCGGCCCTGTGCCGGGCCAGCCCCGGAAACCCCGCAAGCCCCGGAAACCCTGGCCCATCCGCCGCCGGCCGAACGCGCCGCGCCCCAGGGAATTATGGCCCAGTGAGCTACGGGTCCCTGCTTGGCTACGCGAGGATGCGCCGCGCAGCCAGCCCCGGCCCGGTGACTTCGGTCCGGCCAGCCCGCCGCCCGCCGAACGCATCAGGTTGCCGCGGTGCCGGAGCGATGAGGATCGGCCGAGCGACGCAGGCCCGCCGAAGACCCCCGGCCGTCCGGACCGGGACGAGCGGCCCAGCGGAGAACTCAGGCCCAGCGGGGAGGAAGATCGGCTGAACACCGAGCCGCCGAGCAGGGACCGGTGCCGTGCGCCGGGACCGCCAACAAGCACATAACGAGAACGATTTGGACGAAATTCGGGCAGCGGGCCATGCTGTTTCCTTTCCGGCCAAAGGCACCCTGCGGGGCGCGCTAAAAGGGCATTAAGCGGTCGTTTACCCTAATGGAAAGCTGTTATAACGCGTCGTGGCCACGGTGTCTCTAAAAATTCTCTCCTAGATCGATAAAAATTTCTGACGCTATCAAATAGAGTGTAATTCGATCGCTCTCGATGCGTCGGCATGGCGGACACACCGTTGGTTCAGCGCGGGTTTGGCCTGCGGAAAAATCGCGTGCAGCAGGATGCCGCAAAGGATCAGGCCGGCGCCGGTCGCCCGCGCCGCGGTCAGTCTTTCGCCCAAGGCCACCACGCCGACCAGGATCACGGTCACCAGCTCGCAATTGGCGATGACCGCATAGCTGGCGGGTCCGAGCCGCGGCACGCTGTAGCAGAACAGCGCGACGGTCAGCGCGCCTGGCCCCAACGCGACCATCACCAACAGCAGCCAAGTGTTGGGCGAGGCCGGAATGTCGAGACCGAGAATGAGGCTGGCGGCCCCAAACGTCGTGATCAGCCCGAGATAAAGAAAGACCGCGCCGATCAGCGGCGGATGAGGGCGCATCAGCACCGAATTCGCGGCGAGGTAGAGCGCGTAGATCACCGGCGACGGCAATATCCACATCAGCCCGCGCGCGTCGAGACCGCCGCCGCGCAACCCCGGAACGGTAATCAGTCCCGCGCCGATCAGGATGATCGTAACGCAAAGCGCCGCCGGCAGTCGGATCGGCCGCTTGAAGATCAGCCGGTCGAGCGCCAGCGTCAGCGCCGGATAGGTGTAGAACAACAGGATCGCGATGCTGGTGTCGAGGGTGTGCAGGCTTTCCCAGAAACACAGCGTCTGCCCGGCTCCGAGCGTCGCCCCGACCACAGCAATTCGCCAAGCGCCGCCTTGCAGCGCGGCGCGGAAATTGTAGCCCGCCATCGCCGAGGCCGCAGCCAGCGGAACCAGCGCCAAACCATAGCGCCAGACCAGCATCGACGGCGCGCTGATCCCGGCCTTGAAGAGCTGCAAGGTGACGATCGGCATGAAGCCCACCATCACGCTGCCGCCGACCGCAGCGAGCGCCGGCCGCCATCTCTGCGCTCGCTCCGCGGTTACCTCGGAAAGCTCGGCAGTCTGCCCGGTCGCACTCATTCTTTGGGCCCTGGACAGCTTCCGCGCCCACTGCGATGACGCGTGGTTTATTCGGTCGGTCGCTCGTACCACACACGCCCGTCCTTGATCGTCATTTGGGCGATCAGGCGGCGCTTGGCGGTAACGGTGTTGCCGTCGCTATCGCGCAATTGGAAATTGCCGTCGCGCAGTTCGAATGCGGCGATGTCGGCGTTGGCGCCAGGCATGAGGGTTCCGACCGTGCCCTCGTAGCCGAGGATCTTGGCCGGCGTTGCGGTGGAGCGCGTGACGAGATCATCGAGCGACATGCCGAAATGCAGCAATTTCGACATCGTCGTCGGCAGATCCCATACCGGCCCGTTGGTGGCACTGGTAAAGGTCAAATCGGTCGAGATCGTGTCGGGCAGAAAGCCTTGGTCGAGCGCCTTCTCGATCATCGGAAAGCTGAAATGGCTTCGGCCATGCGCACAGTCGAAGATGATGCCGTGGCGCTGCGCCTCGACGACTTCTTTGAGGACCAGCTGCTTTTCCTGGCCCATGATGCCGTGCGCGCGGCCGTGATAGCAGTGGGTGACGATGTCGCCCGCCTTCATGTGAGCGAGCAGTTCGGGCAGCGGGATCGGCGAATCGGTGATGTGCATCATCATTGGAACGCCGCCGGCCATATCCGCGGTCTTGCGCGCTAGCTTGACCGGCTCTGGGGTATATTCCCAGACCAGCCCCGCTCCGTAACGCAGCTTGACGCCGATCGCGAGGTCCGGGTTTTCGCTGATCGTGCGGGCGCAGCCTTCGGGATCGGCGTAGGGGAAATGCGACAGCTCACCGCCGCGCGAGGTGCCGACGATGCCGATCGCCGACAAGTTGACGAAGGCGCGGGTGCGGGTGCGCACTTCCCGGTCGATCACCTGGCGCAGCCCGGCAAAGGTGGCCGAGCCGGCGCTGCCGGCATCGCACAAGGTTGTGACCCCGCTCGCCCGGCAGAAGCGATCGGTGTCCCCGGCCATATCATGGGCATTGACGAAGATATGGGCATGGAGGTCGACCAAGCCCGGCGTCACCAGCCGGCCCTTGGCGCTGATCGTGCGGCGCGCCTCCGATGCCGGCAGCGATGGCGCCACCGCAACGATCTTTCCACCGGCAATGCCGATATCCATCAGGCCATGCAACCCTGCGGCAGGGTCGACAATTTCGCCACCGCTGAGCAGAAGATCGTATTTCATCGCCGCCCCCTCCCTGGCAGATCGGCGCTCATGGTCCGCCATCGGGATGCAGGTGGCAACCCCGACCCCAGGAGCATGTAAGGTAATCGCTGCGCTCGCAGATCTTCGTTATGCCGCCTTGCGTGGCGCCGCGTGAGTTGAGCGGGCACGGTACGGCCCTATAATCCCTCAAATCCAGCGACGGAGGAAAACGCAATGGCGGTCATTATCGGAACGGACGGCTACCGATACGAAGTCGTCGACGGTTGGGCGAAATTGCCGCCCGGCTATGAGTTCAACGCCGACGTCGCTGCCGTCGGCGTCGACAAAAACGACAATGTCTATGCCTTCAACCGCGGCAAGCACCCGATGTGTGTGTTCGACCGCAACGGTAACTTCCTGCGTTCATGGGGCGAAGGCGTGTTCCTGCGCCCGCATGGCGTCCACATGGCGCCTGACGACACGATCTGGCTGACCGATGACGGCGATCACACGGTCCGCCAGTGCACGCTCGACGGCAAGGTATTGCTGACGATCGGCATCCCCGGCAAGCCCGCGCCGTATATGAGCGGCGAGCCGTTCCACCGCTGCACCCATACCGCGCTATCGCCGCAGGCCGACTATCTCTACATCTCCGACGGCTACGGCAATTCGCGGGTGCACAAATACACGCCCGACGGTAAGCGAGTCATGTCGTGGGGCGAGCCCGGCACCGATCCCGGGCAGTTCAACATCGCCCACAACATCTGCTGCGACCCGGATGGCTGGGTCTATGTCGCCGACCGCGAGAACCATCGCGTTCAGGTGTTCGACGGCAACGGAAAATACGAGGCGCAATGGAACAACATGCATCGCCCGTCGGGTCTTTACATGGAAACCGGCACCAAAACGCCGCGCTTCTTCGTCGGCGAAATCGGGCCGGACATGGCGGTCAATATCGATCTGCCGAATTGTGGGCCGCGGGTCAGCATCTATACCGCTAAAGGCGAATTGCTGGCGCGGCTCGGCGCTGCGCATGCCGGCCTTGAATCCGGGCAATTCATCTCGCCGCACGGGATTTCCGTCGATTTGCGCGGCGATATTTATGTCGGTGAGGTCTCGTTCACCAATTGGGGCCGCCGCGTCCGTGCCAAGGGCGAGCCCATTCCGCCCGGCCTTCGGAGCCTGCAAAAACTGGCGAAAGTTGTCTAGCCATCGCAACTCCCCGTCATCCTGAGGAGCCAGCGCAGCGGGCGTCTCGAAGGACGCACAGCGGCGCCATCATTTATTCGAGGGACCATGGGCGCCTATCTCTACATACTCCGCTGCGCCGACGGCTCGTACTATGCCGGGACCACGACCGCTGGATTGGAACGGCGGTTGGCCGAGCATCAAGCCGGCGATTTCGACGGATACACCGCTCTGCGCCGACCCGTCGAACTGGTGTTCCATCAACATTTTGACCGCCTCGAAGATGCTGCTACCGCCGAACGGCAAGTCAAAGGCTGGCGCCGCGATAAGAAGGAGGCTTTGATACGCGGTGACCTCGCCGTTCTGCCGTTTCTGGCGCGCCGCGGTGCAACAGCAGTTCGTCCTTCGAGACGCGGCCCTCCGGGCCGCTCCTCAGGATGACGACGGACTATAACATTTCGACAAAAGGGTTTGAAAACGCCCGACTAGCCGCGCTGGGAACGCGATGCGTCGCGTTCGCCCTCAGGGCGATCGGGGTCGGACAATCACCCCAAAAAATGCCGCTATCGCGATGCATGATGGACAGATCGAGGTCGGCAGATAGCGCGAGACTGGGAATTTGCTGCTGATTTGCTGCAGAGGCAGCAAAATTAGGGGAGCTTGATGATGCCCGAGAATCCGCGCTGGAAGCGCCGCCCACCGGGTTCGACTTGGGGCGACTGGGGTCGCGACGATCAACTCGGTCGGCTCAACCTGCTGACCGCGGACAAGGTGCTCAAGGGCATCGCCGAGGTGAAGGAGGGCAAGACCTTTTGCCTGAGCCTGCCGCTCGACTATCCGGGCGGCACCGTGGTCAACCCGCGCCGCCATCCGCCGCGGCTGATCGCGAACCAGCGCAACGGCATGCCCTATATGACCTACCCGCTCAGCCGCGAAGACCCGCGTCTCATCGATGTGATCTGCGACGACATCGTCGAGATGACGCTGCAATATTCGACGCAGTGGGACAGCCTCGCCCATGTCGGGCAATTGTTCGACGCCGACAGCGACGGCGAGCCCGAGATCGTCTTCTATAACGGTTATCGCGCCGGCGAACATATCGTCGGGCCGATGGATTACCGCCAGGGCCGGGCGGTCGCAACCGGCGACCATGTCGGCGCCACGGCGCTCGGGGTCGACAACATGGCCGCGCATCCGATCCAGGGCCGCGCCGTGATGATCGATCTCGAGGCCCATTTCGGCCGCGGCGGCAAATTCGTCAGCTTTGACGAGCTGATGCGGATCATGGATCAGGACAAGGTCACGGTCGAGGAGGGCGACCTGGTCTGCTTCCGCACCGGCTACGACCGGGTCATCCTCGGCATGAACAAGACTCCCGACGCGGCAACGCTCGAACAATATCCATGTGCGGCGCTCGACGGCCGCGACGAGCGGATCTTGAACTGGATCACCCGATCGGGCGTGGTGGCATTGATCTCCGACAACCGCGCGGTCGAGGCCTCACCGTCGCGGCCCTGCGAGGAGGATCACTGCGCCTCCCTGCCGTTGCACGCGCACTGCCTGTTCAAGCTCGGCGTCTATCTCGGCGAGATCTGGTGGTTGTCCGAACTCGCCGACTGGCTGCGCGCCCACGGCCGCTCCCGCTTTTTGCTGACCGCCCCACCGCTGCGCCTGCCCGGCGCCGTAGGCTCCCCCGCCAACGCCATCGCCACGGTTTAGTCGATGAAGAAGTAGGGTTCCGATTTCAACCGAGTGGACGCCAAAGCGATGAACGACACGTCTGAACCGGGGGCTCTGAGCAAGGTCCCCGAAGTCACTCTCGTCTTCTGGATCATCAAGATCGCGGCGACGACCTTGGGCGAGACCGGCGGCGACTCGGTCACGATGACCTTCAACTGGGGTTATCTCGCCGGCACCGCCCTCTTCCTCGCCCTGCTCATCGCGCTGGTGATCGCGCAGATCCTCGCCAAAAAATTTCATCCTTTCCTGTACTGGGCCACAATCGTCGCCTCTACCACCTTCGGCACCACCATGGCGGACTTCGCCGACCGCTCGCTTGGCATCGGTTACACTGGCGGCGCGACCTTGCTGTTCGTCAGCCTGATAGCGGTGCTGGGCCTCTGGTACTGGTCCGAGGGCACCATCTCGGTGAACACGGTCAGCACGCCGAGAGTTGAAGCGTTCTATTGGGCGGCCATTACCGTCTCGCAAACGCTTGGCACAGCACTCGGCGACTGGATGGCCGATACTGGCGGGCTGGGCTATGGCGACGGCGCGCTTGTGTTTGCCGCGGGGCTCGCCGTGATCGCCGGATTATACTTCTGGACGAGCCTGTCGCGAGTGCTGCTGTTCTGGGCGGCCTTCATCCTGACTCGGCCGCTGGGCGCCACCGTCGGCGATTTTCTCGATAAGCCGCTGAACCATGGCGGGCTGGCGCTCAGCCGCCCGCTGGCTTCGGCCGTGATCGCCGCGTTTATTGTCACCTGCGTAGTTGTTTTGCCGCAACGCGCCGGGCGCCATCCGGGCGGATCCGAAGCAGTCACTCTCGGCGGCTAACCGGCTGGTGCGATCGCCCGTCGCCGAAAATTGTGGGGACGGAGGCAGTTTCCCCGGCCCGGGGATTGCCAGGCCGGGGGCGAAGGATGCCGACTCAGTTTGGGTGGAAGACGAGGGTGCGCAGCTCGATGCTTTCGCGCGGGAAGGCGTCGGGCGGAGTTGTCGGGTCGGTGAACGAGGTATGTGGCATAAAGCGGGCGCGCCCGTCCGTCTTGGTGTCGGCGATCTTCAGCAGAAGCGCCTGTTCGCGCCGCATCTCCGGCACGTAATACCATTCGTGGGCCGGGTTATAGGTAACCGAGTAGGTCTCGCCGACGCGCTCGCGATAGATCAGATCCGACGGCACCAGATCGGCCAGATCGACGGTGCGCGCGTCGCACACTGCGAGCGGCGAATCCTGCAGCGGCCCGCGGATCGGGCGCCACAGATTGATCACCTGGACACGACCTTTGAGCAATTCCTCGGCCTCGTCAGGCAGCAGATCGCGCACGCGCTGCGGGCCGGACCGCGCGGTGTGGTCGACATGGACCCGGGTCGCCGGCTGCGGCGGCACGCCCGGCGCGCGCCTGGTCGCCCCCAGTACGCGGCGGCGCTGCAGATGGTCGAAAATGAAAACGCGGCTGGCGCCGGTTTTCTCGGCGATAAACCGCTCGGCCTCGGGGTAATAGACCCGGCGCACCTCTTCATCATCCCAGAAGTCGCGGACCGCGGTCTGCTGTTCGACCAGGGCGAAGCCCTGGCGGTCGAGTTCGATTTCCGCAGCGATCGGCCGCATGTCGCGGATAGGCACCCGGTGCGGCTCGGGCGTCATGTTCGAGCTGACCTCGCCGGCGTCATAGGCGTAATAGCGCGGCCGCTCGGCCATCGGCGCCAGATAATTCAGCTCAGCCTCGACATAGGGAAGAGTGGCAAAATTGCTCATAGCCTGGTCCTCGTTGGTGTTTCAAAGGGTCACTCAAAAGGGCGGGAACCGCAACGTTTCCGTCCAGGGCTTCTGTTCCGGCCTGGCGGCTGGCAGCGGGACCCGAGCCAACAGCGCGCCGATGGCGCGCGCGGCACGGCGCAAAGTCCCGATGCGCAGCGATTTGCGCTCGTCGGTATGTGTTCGCATGATCATCATTCCCTCCAGAAAGGCTTGTTAGCCAAAAACTCGGCGTCAGCGCGGCTGATGCCGATATCCTTGAGCATCAGATCGTCGAGCGTGGCGAGCTGGGCGCGACCCTTTGAACGCCGCCGCCATTCTCGCAACTCCCCGAACAGCCGAGAGGCAGCATTGTCTGCGGCATGCGCAGAGCGGCGCGCCCTGGCAACACGCCCGCCCACATCCTCGAACCTGATTGCACTCATGTGAAAGCCTCTAAACCGTGCCAGCGCATGACTGCGCTTGCAAACAACTTTCCTGCCCGTTAAATGCGAGCGATGGTATCGATCCGCAAACGAGAGTTTTTCAGGCCCGAATTAGAATTCCTCATGTCTGATGAATAACCATATGCCGCCGCTCAGCGCGCTGCGCGCCTTCGAAGCAGCCGCCCGCCACATGAGTTTCAGCAAAGCGGCCGAAGAGCTGTTCGTGACCCCGGCCGCAATCAGCCATCAGATTCATGCCCTGGAGCAGGACCTTGGGGTCAGGCTGTTTCACCGCCTCAACCGGTCAATCGCGCTGACTGCGTCGGCGCAGGTGCTATTGCCCGGACTGTCACAGGCGTTCTCCGGGATCCAGGCCTCGGTCAGGCGCTTACGAGCGCACAACGACACCGGGTCGTTGACCGTGACCGCGTCACCCTCCTTCGCCGCCAAGTGGCTGGTGTTGCGCCTGCACCGGTTCCAGGAACAATGCCCCGAGGTCGATGTGCGAATTTCGGCGACCGACGAGGTCGTCGATCTGAGCAAGGGCGATTTCGACATCGCCATCCGTTATGGCACCGGGCATTACCCGGGGCTCGACGTCGAATTGCTGTTTACGAACGAGGTCTTTCCCGCCTGCAGCCCGCAGCTGCTCGCGGCCGGGCCGCCTTTGCACACGCCTGATGATTTGCGGCATCATGCGCTGATCCACGATCAGGCGATCGAGCGCGATCCGCTGGCGCCGACCTGGCCGATGTGGCTGAAAGCCGCGGGGGTCAAGGATGTCGCGGCGACGGCCGGACTCAGCTTCAACAATATGAGCCTGGCGCTCGACGCGGCGATAGCCGGGCATGGCGTGGTGCTGGCGCACAGCACGATCGCCGCCGCCGATCTCGCCGCCGGCCGGCTGGTGCGGCTGTTCTCCTTGGCGCTGCCCGACCTGTTCGCCTACTACATCGTCACCGCGCCGGGGGCGCTCGAACGCCCCAAAGTGCGGGCATTCCGACAATGGCTGCGCGAGGAAGCCGATCGGCGGCCCGAGGCGGCGGCGGCCGATTGAGCACCGCCGCTCGCCGACAGGCTCGGGATCAGCCCATTGTCGAGTTGAAGGCGCCGCCGTCGAGCAGCAGGTTCTGGCCGACAATAAAGCCGGAGGACGCGGCGCACAAAAAGGCGCAGGCGTCGCCGAATTCCGCCGGGTCGCCGACGCGTCCGGCCGGGTTTGCCTGGCCGCGCTTGGCAAGTAGCTCCTCGAACGAGATGTTTTGCCGCCGCGCCTCGTATTCGATGCCTGAACGCAGCCGGTCGGTCAGAAACGGTCCTGGCAGCAGGCCGTTGATCGTCACGTTGTATTTCGCCACCTGCCGCGCGATGCCCGCACAGAACGCGGTCAGTCCAGTGCGCGCGCCGTTGCTCATGCCGAGATTGGCGATCGGCGATTTGACCGAGCCCGAGGTGATGTTGACGATGCGGCCAAAGCGGCGCTCGCACATGCCGTCGACCGTTGACTTGATCAGCATGATTGGGGTCAGCATGTTGGCGTTGAGCGCCTTTTGCCAGTCCTCGACCGTCCATTCACGAAAATCGCCATGCGGCGGACCGCCGCAATTGTTGACGAGGATGTCTGGGGCGGGGCAGGCGGCGAGTGCCGCGGCGCGGCCGGCTTCGGTCGAGATGTCACCGGCAACCGCGGTCACCTTGGCGCCAGTCTCGTTGCGGATTTCCTCGGCGGTCTGCTCCAGAGTCTCCTTGGTGCGCGCGGTGATCACCAGCTCGACCCCGGCGCGCGCAAGCGCCGTGGCGCAAGCCCGCCCCAGCCCCTTGCTCGCCGCACAGACGATGGCCTTACGGCCGCGAATGCGCAAATCCAGCATATCGTCCTCCGCCCTAGTGGATCAGCCTTCCCGCATGGGTGTAGCCTGGATCGGCATTATCGGCGACCGGAAAGAATGGCGCAAAGGCGGCCCAATGAAGCTGACCCTGATTTTCGATGCGGCGCCCACCGGCGTGTGTGCGAGCTTGGTTGAAGAATGGGAGGAGATCAGCGGGACGGCTAAGATGGCGCCAATGGCCCGCCATTTCGACTCGGATGAGGAGGCGATTGTCTGGGCGCGGTCGCTGGCGCGTCGCCGCGGGCTTGGCCAGGTCTTTCTCACCGACAACCGAAAAGCCGCCCGACAGTGAGCGTGAGGGTCGGCGATCGGCGTCAATACGGCCGGTAACCCGGCGGCGGACCGTAACCCGGCGGCGGGCCGTAGCCGGAGGGCGGGCCATAGCCGGACGGCGGGCCGTAGCCCGGATACATCGGCGCCCCAGGTGGCGGTGCGAAGCCGGGCACCTGGTTGCCGTGGGCCGCCATGCACTCGCCGAACATCACGTCGTATTGCTGCTGCAGCGACATCTGGGCATAGGCCGAGTTACTGGCGCCCGCCACGGTGCCGAGGCCCGCTCCCGAGGCGGCTCCGATCGCAGCGCCCCGGCCACCGCCCACTGCCCCTCCAATGGCGGCACCTAGGGCGGTGGTGAAGAGCGCTGTGCCGACCGCCTGGTTGTTGGCGGCGGCAGCGCCTGCCGCGGTCTGATTATAGGCGAATTGCGAGCAGACCTGTTGATCGGAGGTAAACGCGTCGAACGTTTTGCCGGGCCCGGGTGCAACCGGGATCGTCGGCCCCATTGGAGGCGCCACGCAAGCCGCCAAGGAAACCAACAGCGCCAGGGCGCCGGCCGCTCGCGGATCGATACGCTTCATCTTCATGACCTGTTCTATAGAAACCTAAGGGCGATCATGCGGCGACGCCCATATTCCAAGCAAGCGATAAGCGCGCCGGTCTGTTGGTCATTCGCACGATTGGCACGGTAGAGCCAGCGCCTCTCTAGGAGTGGGCAAATTCCGGCATGATCTCGCGGGCGAAGGTTCTCAGCGCGGAAAGCGAGCCGCCGACATCGATGACCATCACATATTCGACTCCACCCGCCTGGAGCCGCTTGAGGCGGCCGACGATCTCGTCCGGAGTACCGATCAGCGCGTCGGTTTCGGTGGCCCGGTGCATGTCTTCCGCCGACATCGCCCGGCGTGGCCTGCCGAGAGTTGGCGCTTCTCCGGTCGGTGACAGCGACAATTGCTGGACATTGCGCAAAAAGGTCATGCGCAATTCATGGGCCGCCTCGCGTTCTTCCGGGGTCACCGCAATGTGCAATGCCCGGGTCAGCCCGACGCTCATCGGATCGAACCGGCGGCCCTGTGCTTCGACCGTTTTGCGGTAGATCCCGATATTCTCGGCGACGAGTTCTGGGCTTCCGGCCTGGCCGAGCAGCAGGTTGAACCCGTCTTCGGCGGCCTTGCGGATCGACGGCGCGCTCTGGGCGCCGATCCACAACGGAGGATGCGGCTTTTGCACCGGCGCCGGCTCGATGACGACGTCTTCGTAATGCCAGCGCCTGCCGTGATGCGAGAAGCGGCCCTTGGTGGTCCACGCGTTCCGCAGGAATTCAACCGCCTCTTCGTAGCGATCGCTGGCTTCCTCCATCGGCATGCAAAAGCCGTGAAACTCGCCCCAGCGATAGCCCTTGCCGATACCCAAATCGAGACGGCCGTTGGACAGCAGGTCCAATGTCGCCGCCTGTTCGGCAAGCAACGCCGGGTTATGCCACGGCAACACCAGCACCGCGGTGCCGAGCCGGATCCGGGAGGTCTTCGCCGCCAGATAGGTCAGAAAGCTCAGCGTCGCCGAAATCTGGCCGAACCCGGTGAAATGATGCTCAACCAGAAACACGCTGTGAAAACCGAGCGCCTCGGCCTCGCAGATGTAGTCGATGTAATCGGTGTAGATCTGGCTGTCGCTGGCTTGCTCCCCGATCTCGGTGCGCGCGCCGCCGAACAATCCGAAACGCATGATGGATACTCCTAGGTGCGGCGGTGCTGCCTCAGATCCCCAGCGTCCGGGCATAGGCCTCGGGATAGCGCGGGCCGGCGGCGGCGTCCGGCCCGAATATCTCGTCGAGCGCCGCCAACGTCGTCGCTGACAGCGTAATCTCCGCCGCGGCGGCGTTCTCCTCCAGCCGTTGCCGGTGACTGGTTCCCGGGATCGGCACGATGTAATTGCCGCGCGACAATACCCAGGCGATCGCAAGTTGCGCCGGCGAGCATCCCTTGGTTGCCGCAAGCCGTCGCAATTCAGCGACGAGGTCGAGGTTGTGCGCCAGATTTCCCGGTTCGAAACGCGGCATATGCCGGCGCGCGTCGTTGGCGCCAAGATCGTCCTGCGCGGAGACCGTGCCGGTCAGAAAGCCGCGGCCGAGCGGACTGTAGGCGACAAAGCCGATGCCGAGCTGCTGGCATAGCGGGAGGATGCTATCCTCGACCTCTCGCGACCACAGCGAATATTCGATTTGGACAGCTGACAGCGGGTGGGTCGCATGCGCGCGACGGATTGTCTCCTCCCCGGCCTCCGAAATGCCGAGAAATCGGACCTTGCCCTCTTGCACGAGTTCGCCCATCGCGCCGACTGTGTCCTCGATCGGCACCCTCGGATCGACGCGGTGTATGTAATAGAGGTCGATGATTTCGGTGCCGAGGCGCGCGAGACTCCTCTCGCAGGCGAGCCGTACATATTCCGGCCTACCCTCTCCCGCCGCCGACCCGTCGGGATTGCGCCCCATATTGCCGAATTTGGTCGCGATTACATACCTGTCGCGGCGTCCCTTCAAAACACGAGCGATCAGCTCCTCGTTGCGGCCCTGGCCATAGGCATCGGAACTGTCGAGAAAGCCGACTCCGATCTCGGCCGCGAGCTCCAGGGTCGCGAGCGCCGCGGCCGGATCAGGCTCGCCGTAGAACGGGGTCATCGTCGCGCAGCCGAGGCCGATCGCGGAAACTTCCAATTGACCGAGCTTGCGGCGTTGCATCTGGCGCCAATTCCCATGAGGTCGCGTGGGTCGATAGAGCCTCATCCTAACGCGACTTGGAAATTTCAAGAAAGATGCCGCGGCTGTCTTTGCCGCGCGGCCAATGGTGACAGCTTTGCACCGGAACACTAAGCTGGCGACATGGATGGCGAGCTTTCCTGCGGGGTTATCGATCTGCAACGGCCGGTATCGGATCGGCTGCCACTAATTCTTGCCTCGCCGCATAGTGGCTCCGACTATCCGGCCGAATTCGTCGCTGCCTCGCGGCTAGATCCGCTGGCCTTGAGACGATCCGAGGACAGTTTTGTCGACGAATTATTCGGCGCGGCCCCAAGCCTCGGCGCTCCGTTGTTGTCCGCGTGTTTCCCGCGCGCTTACCTCGACGTCAACCGTGAGGCCTACGAGCTCGATCCAACGATGTTCTCCGACGCGCTGCCGGAATTCGTCAATGCCGGCTCGCCGCGGGTGCGCATGGGTTTGGGCACGATTGCCCGCATCGTCGCCAATGGCGAAGAGATCTATTCCGGCAAGCTCTATTTCGCCGACGCGCGGCGGCGCATCGAAGGCCTCTATCATCCCTATCACCAGGCTCTGAGCCGGCTGGTCGATGAGACCGAGGCATTATTCGGCGGTTATCTGCTGATCGATTGCCACTCGATGCCGTCGGCCGCCGGCGTGGGCTGCGGGCCCAACGGGGCCGACATTGTGCTCGGCGATTGCCACGGCGCCGCCTGTGCCCCCACAATCCTCGAAGCCGCCTGCCAGTTCCTCGCTGAGCGCGGCTTTGCCGTTGCAGTCAACGCACCCTATGCCGGCGGGTTCACTACCGATCATTACGGCGATCCGCGCCGTCGCCGTCATGCCCTGCAGATCGAGATCAACCGTGCGCTCTACATGGATGAGCGCAATTTTCGACGAAAGGCCCGCTTTGCTCAACTTGCCGCGGAGATGAGCGAACTTATCCGCCGGCTGAGCCTGGCCGCGCAGGAGTGCTTGGCCGACACCTGCGGTAGAATATCCGCAACGCCGCCGTAATTGACCAGAAGCGCCAGCATTCTCACTTCATGAGAAGAGGGCGGGGAGAGGTTGATGAGCAGGAACGGGCCGCGGGCGGTCTCGGATTTTACGATCGAGCAGAACTGGCAGGGCTACAGCGAGGAGGAGCACGCGGTCTGGCGGCTGCTGTTCGAGCGCCAGCAGAAATTGCTGATCGGGCGCGCCTGCGGCGAATATCTCGACGGGCTCGGCGCGCTAGGCGTCGCCGCGGGCGGCATTCCCGATTTTCGTCGGCTCAGCGATGTTCTCGAGCGGACCACCGGATGGCGGATCGTGGCGGTGTCGGGTCTTGTCCCCGATGCGGTGTTCTTCGGCCATCTCGCGCGGCGCCGTTTTCCGTCGACCTGCTTCATCCGCCGCCCCGACCAGCTCGACTATCTCCAGGAACCTGACGTTTTCCACGACATCTGCGGCCACGTGCCGCTGCTGATGAACCCGGTCTTCGCCGACTACATGCAGGCCTACGGGGAGGGCGGACTCAAGGCGCAGGGCCTCGGGCATCTGCAGCACTTGGCGCGGCTCTATTGGTACACGGTCGAATTCGGTCTGATCGCGACCCCGGCGGGCCTGCGCATCTACGGCTCGGGAATCCTCTCGTCGGCCGGCGAATCGATCTATTGCCTTGACGACCCGCGGCCGCATCGGTTGGGCTTCGATCTGCGTCGGGTCATGCGCACGCGTTATCGCATCGACCGGTTCCAGGAAACCTACTTCGTGATCGATGATTTCGCGCAGTTGTTCGCGGCAACCCGCCCCGATTTTACGCCGATTTATCGCGAGATCGCCGTCTTGCCTGATCTCGATCCCGATGCGGTGCTGGAGTGCGACCGCCGATTCGGCACCGCTTCGAGCACAAAAAAATGGGCCGCAGCTCAAAGCGCGACCCAAGTTTAGGGAGGAAACGCCTAGAAGACGTACGGTAAGACCACAACCGGCGATCGTTACCGCAACGCACAATCTAATGTGTTGCGCCGAAATGTCAAGCGGCTTTTTCGAAACGTCTGGCATCGTTGGCGATTCCAGGGCAGATCAGGGAGTTAGACCACACCCGGCGGCAAAATAATGTGCAGCGCACAAGGACGTGATTTTGACGATGGGCGATTTACCGGCTTCTTCGTTCGTTGACCCGCCGCCGAAATTGGACCGGCTCGCGGCTCTGTTTCTCGATGTCGACGGCACTCTGCTCGAAATTGCCACCCGCTCGGACCTTGTCCGAACGCCGCGGAAGCTACCAGCATTGCTCGGTGATTTAGGCGCCCAGCGCGGCGGCGCCTTGGCGCTGATCAGCGGCCGCCCGCTCGCCGAACTCGATCGGCTCTTCCGGCCGTGGTGCGGGGCCGCTGCTGGGGTGCATGGCCTCGAGCGGCGGCGCGTCGACGGTACTTTCGCCCGCCATACCGATCTCGCCGCGGCTGTTGCGATAGACCAAATCCGGCCGCGGCTGACAGCCTTCGCCTGCGCCCGGAGCGGACTCCTTCTCGAAGACAAGCGCAGCGCTTTAGCGCTTCATTACCGCGCCGCGCCGGAACGCGCCGCAGAAGTTCGGGCTTTGGCGGAGACGCTGTCCCGGCAGGCGGGATCAGCGCTGCGCCTTATCGTCGGCAAGATGGTCGTCGAGTTCCAGCCACGCGGCGCTAACAAGGGCACGGCGATCGCCGCCTTTCTGAGCGAGTCGCCATTTCTCGGACGCCGCCCCATTTTTTTGGGCGACGATGCGACCGACGAGGACGGCTTTGCCGAAATCGCCCGACGCGGCGGGGTTGCGATCCGGGTCGGTGAGCCGGCGAAAACACGCGCGAGCTACGCCTTGCCCTCGGTTGCGGCTGTGCTCGCCTGGCTCGCCGGAGACCCGCACCCGGGCTGAGAAACAAGCGTCTTGCGGGAACACTCACGATGTCGGCGGCGTTTGAAAGGGAGCAGAAAAGGGGGCGAAATATGGCGGAGGGCGATATCGTTGCCACCGGCCCATCGAACGCGATCGCACAACCCTGGGCGGCGCAGGCGGTAAGGTCCGTTCCGGGAGCGGACCGTCGGCTGGTCATTGTCTCCAATCGAGTAGCGGCTGACAGCGGCAATCCTGATTTGGGTGGTCTCGCGGTCGCCATCCGCGCTGCCCTCGAAAACCACGGTGGCATGTGGTTCGGCTGGAGTGGAGAAGTCGAGGATGAGGCTGGCAATGCGCCCGCACGCGTCGAGCGCGGCCCGCTCACCTACGCGACCCTAAACTTGTCGCGCCGCGACTATAACGAATACTATCTCGGTTTTGCGAACCGCGTGCTTTGGCCGTTGTTTCATTTTCGGGGCTCGCTCGTCGACTATTCCCGGCAAGATTTTGCTGGCTATCTACGAGTTCAACCGCAGGTTTGCACGCTCATTGGCGCCGATGCTGTCGCCGCAGGACCTGGTCTGGGTCCACGACTATCACCTGATCCCGCTCGGGCGCGAGCTGCGTCGCCTCGACTGCAGCCAACCGATCGGGTTTTTTCTGCACACGCCGTTTCCCCCGGCCGAGCTGTTGCGGGTGTTGCCAAACCATCGCGATCTCGTCGAGGCATTGTGTGCCTATGACCTCGTTGGCTTTCAGACCACGTCGGATCTCCACGGCTTTAGGGACTATCTTCTTCGGCTCGCCGGCGCCGAAGACCTCGGACGCGGGGTGCTGCGAGCGTTCGGCCGGACCTTGCGCGCCCAGGTTTTTCCGATCGGCATCGACGCGACCACCATCGCGGCACAGGCGTCTGCCGCCGATGGAACCCGTCAGATTCTGCGACTGAGGCAGAGCCTGGGTGAGCGGACATTGATGATCGGGGTCGATCGGCTCGACTATTCCAAGGGCTTGCCTGCGCGATTCCAGGCCTTCGGGCAACTGCTCGAAACCTGCCCCGAGACGCGCGGTCGGATCGTCTTCATGCAGATCGCGCCACCATCGCGCTCCGAGGTTCCAGAGTATCAGGAGATCCGCCGCACCCTTGCCGCCTCGGCCGGCCACATCAACAGTCGCTATGGCGAATTCGACTGGACGCCGCTGCGCTACATCAATAAGAGCTTCAATCACAGGATCCTGACCGGATTTTTCGCGCGAGCCGGATCGGGTTAGTAACGCCGTTGAGGGACGGCATGAACCTGGTGGCCAAGGAATATGTTGCCTCGCAACCCGCGACCGATCCGGGAGTGTTGGTGTTGTCGTGCTTTGCCGGCGCGGCGCAGGAACTGGGAGAGGCGGTGCTGGTCAACCCCCACGATATCGAGGGCATGGCCGAGGCCATCCGGCAAGGCTTGACCATGTCGCTCGGTGAACGCAAGGAGCGGTGGATGTCGATGATGACGACTATCGAGCGCAAAGACGTCAACGCCTGGCGTGAAAGCTTTATCGACGCTCTCTCGGCGAGCGGCGCCCAGTCGTGATGGCAGCGGGGGATTCGAACGCCGAGGGCGAGACCTGGCTGGTCGGCGACATCGGCGCCACCAACGCCCGCTTCGGCCTCGTATCCCCAAGAGGAAAACTTGCTGCACTGGCACAGTTACGCTTGTGAACACTATCCAACGATCGATGACGCACTGGCCCAATATCTCGGCGAGCGAGCGGGTCTGCCGATGCCGCGCCAGGCGGCGATCGCCGTTGCGTCGCCGGTCACCGGCGACTGGGTGGCGATGACCAACCATCCATGGCGCTTTTCGATCGCGGCGCTGAAGGCGCGGTTCGGCTTTGAACGGCTTGAGGTGATCAACGACTTCACTGCCCTGGCGCTGGCCCTGCCTCGCCTCGGGCCGGACGATCGGATGACAGTCGGTGGCGGCGTAGCGGTGCCGGACATGCCGCTGGCGGTGCTGGGTCCAGGATCGGGGCTCGGGGTTTCAGGCCTCATCCCCTGCGGCGCCGGATGGGTGCCGCTCAACGGCGAAGGCGGGCACGCGACGATGGCGCCCGCGACCGATCGCGAAAGCTCTGCGCTCGACCATATGCGCCGGCATTTCGACCATGTCTCAGCCGAACGGGTGCTGTCCGGCCCGGGTCTGGTCAACCTCTACAACACTTTGTCCGAGATCAATGGGGTCCCGTCGCACGGCTACACGGCGGCGCAGATCACCGACCTTGCGATGCGCGGCGAGGACCCGGTGTGTGCCGAGACCACAACGATGTTCTGCGCGATGCTCGGCACCATGGCGGGCAATCTCGCGCTGACTTTGGGTGCGCGCGGCGGCGTCTATATTGGCGGCGGCATCGTGCCGCGACTCGGCAGATTCTTTGTCGATTCGCCGTTTCGTGCTCGCTTCCAGGCGATGGGCCGGTTCGAGCCTTATCTCGCGGCGATCCCTACCCATGTCGTGACCCACCAGTTGCCCGCTTTTCTCGGCTGCGCCGCTGTGCTGGCGAGCTGACGGGATCGGACGATAGGACGCTTTGACGGCTCCCGTTCGATCGGCGATACGATCAAGCGCCTTCCGATTAGGATCAGGTGATGAGCGCAGCAACAGATCGAGCTATCCAAGCCGGCACGCGTGAACGTTGGCGCATTCGCTCTGGGGACTTTTCCGGCCCGACGGCGGGGCTTGCGGCCGGCAACGTCCAGGCAATCTGGTGATCCTGCCCAAGGCGCTGGCGCACGATTTTCTACGTTTCGCACAGGCCAACCCCAAGCCTTGCCCGGTGCTGGCGGTTTCCGAACCGGGCGATCCCGGCCTGCCGAGCCTCGGCGAGGATCTCGACATTCGCACTGATCTGCCGAAATATCGGGTTTGGCGCCATGGCGAACTGCGTCGAAGAACCACTCGATATCCGCCATGTCTGGCAGCGACGATCTGGTCAGTTTCGCCCTTGGCTGTTCGTTTTCGTTCGAGCAGGCATTGGTCGAGGAAGGGATCGAGCTGCGTCATATGACCTGCGGGTCGAACGTGCCGATGTACCGGACCAATATCCGATGCATGCCGGCCGGCCGCTTCGCCGGCCCGCTGGTTGTTTCGATGCGGCCGTTAGCTCCCGCCGACGCGATCCGGGCGATCCAGATCACCTCGCGTTTTCCCTCGGTGCATGGCGCGCCGGTGCATATCGGCCTACCCGAGGCGATCGGCATTGAGGATCTGGCAACGCCAGATTACGGGGATAGTGTTCCGATGCGAGAAGGCGAATTGCCGGTGTTCTGGGCTTGCGGGGTCACACCGCAGGCGGTGATCGCCGAGGCCAAACCCGAATTCTGCATCACTCATGCGCCCGGATCGATGCTGATCACCGATCTGCTCAATACGAAGTTGGCGAACCTGTAACCGGCGGCGCCGATGGCGGGACGCGCGGACCATCGGGTACTCGTCGATCGGATCGAGCGGCTGATCCAAACCGATGTCGGGCGCAATATTGGCCCGTTATGCGATGCCGCGAGCGGTGGGTTGTGGGGTGCAGCCTCGGCCTTGGCGGCGGCGAAGCCTTGCCGGGTCGGGCTGATCACCGGGTTCTACGTTCCGACCGGCTCGCCGCCGGCCGCGGAAACCGACGGGCCGGTCGGCGCCGCCCTTTTGGCTCGGGGGCTCGCCGCGGTGGGGGTGCCGTGTCGGCTCGCAACCGACGAACCGTGCCGCAGCGCATGCGCAGCCGCCTTGGCCGCTGCTGTTGCGCTCGATGTACCGGTAGATGCAATTGCCGTTGGCGCGCCACTCGCCGCCCCGATGGAGACCTGGCGAGCCTCGGGAATCACCCATGCGATCTCGATCGAGCGCTGCGGGCGCAGCGCTGACGGCGCGCCACGCAACATGCGCGGTCTCGACATCGGCGCCCATACAGCGGCGCTCGACGACCTGTTCACGGCCGGGCCGTGGCAGACGATCGCGGTCGGCGACGGCGGCAACGAGATCGGCATGGGCGCGTTGCCGCGTGCCCTGATCGCCCAATGTATCGCGCATGGCGAGACGATCGCCTGCGTCACCCCGGCCCAGCATCTGATAGTGGCCAGCGTCTCGCATTGGGGGGCCTATGCGCTGCTCGGGGCGCTCGCGGTTCTACATACGGATTGGCGTTCACGCTTGATGGATTGCCTCGACGAGGGACTCGAGCGGCGGGTGCTCGAGGCCACGCTGGTGAACGGGCCGGCGGTCGACGGCGTCTCGCGGCGGCAGACGCCGACGATCGACAATCTCGATCTCGCCGCCCATAACGAAAAATTGCGCGCGATCCGTGCGCTCGCTGAGAGCGGGCATGCGGTATAGCGAGTTTGTATTCGAAAGCTACGCATACGACCCGGCGCGCGCTTTACTGTCGCTGCGCTATCGCTTTGCCGACGGGCCGCGGTTTGAAGAACAGCTGATCTTCGATTTTCCGTCGCGGCCGCTGTCGCCTGACGCCGATGCGGCGCTCGACCGCATCTTTCGACTGATCTTCCTGTTCTCCGGCGTCAGCTATTACAAGACATTCGTGCCGCCGAGGCTGGTTTGCCGAGCTTTTCCGCTCGATCGGCACACTGCCGAATTTCTGCAAGATTTTTATGAAAATGGCCTCGCGGAATTCGCCTGGAGAAACCGGATATCGCTGCAAGGCCATTGCAAATTTGATTTCGATCAGGTCGCACCGCCGGCGCCGATTGCGCTTGAACTGCCGCGGCGAACCTGCGTGCCCGTCGGCGGCGGCAAGGATTCTGTCGTCACCCTCGAATGCCTAAAGGCCAGCGGCGAAGACCTCGTGCTGTTCTCGTTGGGCGACGCTCAGCCGATTGCCGCCTGCATCGCCGGGGCCGGGCTGCCGTTCATCCGGGTTAGCCGCCGGCTCGATGCCGGCGTGCTGAAGCTCAACGATGGCGGTGCGCTGAACGGTCACGTGCCGGTCACCGGGATCTTGAGCGCGATCGTCTTGGCCTGCGCGGTGCTGTCGGGTTTCGACACGATCGCGATGTCGAACGAACATTCGGCCAGTGCGCCGAACCTGACGGTCGACGGGGTCGGGATCAACCATCAGTTCAGCAAGTCGCTGGGGTTTGAGCGGGATTTCGCTGATTACATCGCAAACCACATTTCGAGGGACATCGCCTATTTCTCGCTGCTGCGGCCATTGTCGGAAATCGAGATCGCCCGACGTTTCTCTTGCCACCCGCAATATTTCAGATGCTTCCGCAGCTGTAATACTGCGTTTCGGCAATTGCCGGCCGAGCGCGGCCAGCACTGGTGCTGCGATTGCCCAAAATGCCGCTTCGTGTTCCTGGCTTTGGCGCCGTTCATCGCCAAATTTGAGCTGATCGCGATCTTTGGCCACGACATGCTCGATGACGAAGCCCAATGCGACGGCTTTGCGGCGCTGTGCGGCGTGCGCGAGCACAAGCCGTTCGAATGCGTCGGCGAGATCGCCGAGAGCGCCGCGGTAATGGCGCATCTGGGAGACCATTCCGATTGGCGAGAGGACGCCGTCGTGCGGCGGCTGCATGCCTTATTCCCGTCACTGCAGAAGGCCGACCCGGCCAGTTATCGAGCTCTATTCGAGGTGCGGCATCCGCACCGGGTTCCGCAAAGATTTCATGGCCATGCTCGATGCGTGCGGCTGAGCTGGGCGCGGCGCGGGTCGCGATCTGGGGGGTCGGGCGCGAAGGCCGGGCGGCGATCCGGCTCTTGCGCGCGCGGCACCCGAAACTGCCCTTGTTGCTGCTCGACGACGCCGCCGATGCCGAGGCGCCGCGGGGGTTCGACGGCATCAACTGCGCCTTTGGCGCCGAGCGTATCGCCCGCGTGCTCGATGATGTCGACGTGATCGTCAAATCGCCCGGGGTCAGCCTCTATCGCCCCGAAATCGAGACCGCGCGCCACCACGGCGTCAGAATCACCTCTTTACTGAACCTGTGGTTCGCCGAACGCATCGATGTGACGACAATCTGCATCACCGGAACCAAGGGCAAGAGCACGACCGCATCATTGGTCGCGCATATACTGGGCAAGCTCGGCCGCAGGGCAGCGCTGGTCGGCAATATCGGCGTTCCGATCACCGAGATCGACCCGGCGACGGCCGATTACGCGGTCGTCGAGGTGTCGAGCTATCAGGCGGCGGATTTTGACGGGGTCTGCGATGTAGCGGTATTGACCTCGCTGTTTCCGGAACATATCGACTGGCACAGCACTGCTCGACGCCTATTACCGCGACAAACTCAACCTGTTGCGCCACAGCGAACAGGCGGTCGTTAACTGTGAGGCGGCGTCTACAATCAGCGAACTCGCCCAAACGTCACTGCAACGGGCGTGTTTCTTCAACGACGAGCGCGGCGTCCGTTTCCGCGGCCCCGATATCTTCGACCCCCGAGGACGGATCGGCGAAATCCGCAATCGCTACCTCGCCAGGCCGCACAACGCCTCGAATGTATGCGCAGCGCTGACCGTCGCGAAATTGCTCGACATCGACCTCGCCGCCGCCCTCGATGCCATGGACGACTTTGCGGCATTGCCTCATCGCCAGCAGGAGCTCGGCGAAATCGGCGGGGTGCTGTTTGTCGACGACAGTATCTCGACCGCACCTGAATTTACGATCGCGGCGATTTCGGTCTATGCCGGCCGAAACATCACCGTGATCGTCGGCGGCCATGACCGCGGTATCAATTACGGAAAGCTGGTCGCGACCTTGGCGCAAGGCGCGGCTCGCGCTGTCATCTGCCTCGGCGCCAGCGGCGAACGGATCCATGCCGGGTTGCGGGCCGCTGCGGTAGAACGGCCCGAGGCGTTCACCAGCTACCGGGCACAATCAATGGAAGAGGCGGTTGCCTATGCCAAGCAGGTGACGCCAGCGGGCGGCGTGGTGCTGCTGTCGCCGGCAGCCCCCAGCTATGGCTACTATCGGGACTTCGCCGAGCGAGGCCGCGACTTTGCCGCCAAAATCGGGGCGGCGTCGGGCGGACGGAGGTGCGTGATGAGACCAGGATCGCGGTCTGCTTCAGTGCCCGGGCCCGGCGATACGGATGCTCTGTGTGATCCTGGTCGGCGGGACGGCAGCCAGCTGCGCCGGGAAGCCTTACCTGTCGAGCGGAGACGCGAACTCTGCCGCGGTTGGCTATAGCGGCAACGACCCGGCGGTCGCTACTGCCGTGGCAAAAGACGCGTGCGCCCGGTATGAGCGGGTGCCGCGTTTTTTGAACGCGCAAGAAAACGTCGCGTATTTCGCCTGCGAGCCCCCATAGCGCTCTGCGGTCTGGTCGATCGGCGGCAAAAGACAGTGGATCCGGGACAAGTGTGCCTCCTCATCGCCGTTGCGCCTCGTCGTGCTGTGGCTTAAGCGAGGACCAATATGCGCCTGACGGTTGTCGGCAGTCCCTCCGGTGCTGCCATTGATCCCAAGCGGGCATTGCGCCCAAGATACCGATGATAGGAAAGGCGAGCCCTCGATGACGATCGAACTCCACACTTGGAACACTCCAAACGGTCGCAAGATCAGCGTCGCGCTCGAAGAGATGGGGTTGCCCTATACGGTGCACCCGATCAACATCTCCAAGGGCGAGCAATTCGCCCCCGAATTTCTAAAGATCAGCCCGAACAACCGGATCCCGGCGATCGTCGATCCCGAGGGACCGGGGGGCCAGCCGATCAGCGTCTTCGAGTCAGGCGCGATCCTGATCTATCTCGGCGAAAAGACCGGCAAATTCTGGCCCGCCGATTTGCGAGGGCAGGTGCCGGTGCTGGAGTGGCTGATGTGGCAGATGGGCGGCTTTGGCCCGATGCCTGGGCAGGTGCATCATTTCCTGCAGGTCAAGGACGAGCAGGACCGGCGCTACGGTCTCGAGCGGTACTCGAAGGAGACCCGCCGACTTTATGGCGTGCTCGACAAGCGGCTCGGCGAGGTCAAATTCGTCGGCGGGGATATCTCGATTGCGGATTTCGCGATCCTTGGCTGGGCTTGGCGGCACGAGCGTCATCAGGTCGATCTCGACGACTTTCCCAATGTCAAGCGCTGGTACGAGACAATCATGGCCCGCCCTGGCGTACAGCGTGGATTTGCCGTCAATTTGAGCTAGGGCGCGGTGACGGCCGGTGGATCGGCAGCCCTCGCCCAAAAAATAGAGCGCGAGGCAACGAGACCCCCGAACCTTCGCCCGAGCGAGGAAGACGGGGAGAACGAACTCGAAGCACCGCCATAGCTCGGCGAGTTGTTCTACCCGCAGGAGAATTCGTGTAGCCTCTGCTTTCCCCAGTGAGCGCGGGCGATCGCCAAATGCTCCGGACCCAACGCCGGCCTCTATCTGCCCAAATCGCCGGGTCCGTCTTCGCCGCGCACGACTAGCGCTGCTGTCGATAGGCTCCGCACGCCATTGACCGGACGCCGCCAGCCTCCGCCTCAAGCGCGCCGGCATCCCGTTCTTCTGCTTCGTCCCCAGCCGAGGCAAATCGGGATCTCGCTTGGGCACCTGATATGCTCGTACCCGGGTGATTCCAGCGATGCTGGCAGCGACGCTGACGATGCTGATATCGGCCAGCACCGCCAGGAACGTCTCCCGGCGGTTTTTGGTGAACTTCAGTGCCTTCATCCACTCACCGCCATCCCGGCCGGCTTTGCGACGGTCGCGCGAACATACCAGAAACTCGATCAACCTGCCATGTCACGCATACCTGCGCGTATGCGTCAAACCCGTAAAATTGCAACGCGCGGCGAATGCGGCAAACGGCTCTTTCTCTTCTCTAACCTCAAATGGGGCGACGGGGTGGACACGATTGTCGATTTCATCGCCACCCAGGGCGGCTTACACCCCTGGACCGACAAACCTGCCGGGCTCCCCCGCTCGCAACCCTATAGCAAATTCGCTTGCAGGTACGGCCCCCAGGTGTGTTGCACCATACGCCGCTTGTCCTCGAACATAGCGGCGGCATAGGCGCGGGTCTGGTTGTCGGCCACCAGCAGGTTGGTCTGCGCGCCTTGACGAAAGGTGTCGCTGACAGGCCACCACCGTGGCGCGTAACCGCGGGCGTTACGGCCGACGACCAAGGTCTCGAAGCCGTCGCGTTGCACCAGGCGGGTCAGGCTATCGGGGCCGCTTTCGAGCAGATAGGCGTCGAGCTTTTCGCCGATCGCTAGCCGACCGGTGTGCTTCAGCAGCAAATCCCGCGCCATCATGAAGGCGTTAGAGCGCACATGGATGTTGGGAAACGGCGGAAACAGCGGGTCCATCTCCGACAGGCTCTCGTAGGAACCAGTCGCTCCGACCAGGCCGACGCCGGGAGATCGCAGGTTAACCGCCAGCTTTTCCAGCCAAGCCGCTCCCAGTATCTCGCTGTGGGTATTGAGAAAGCACACCTCGCCTTCGGCGATTTGGCCGGCGATCGCCAGATAGGCGCCCAGATCGAACCCATCATCGGCGAGCTGAATCTCCCGATGCGGCACCGCTGCCAACGCCCGGCGTGCCCTGGCCAGATCGCCCTCCGAAAAAAAACCCTTGCAGATCACGTAGAGCTGGTGCTCGACGCCGGCGGAATATCGCTGGTATCCCCGGATGAACCGGGTGCAGCTGTCGTCCCATTGCTGGTCCGCACCGCGCAGCAAATAGACGACGGCCGGTTGGCTCCACTGCTCCGTCATCCCGCGATCGACCGCAACCGACGTGCCGGGCGAAGGTGAAAGCGGGCCGGCGGCGCTTTCATAGGATACGCGGGTTCGTGCAGATTTCGAAAGTCGGTGGCGCCACGGTCAGCTGCCTCTCGTTATAGAATTCGTCCAAGGTCACCTGCTGCGCCCATCGCTGATGATAAAAGAGCCACTCGGCGTGATCGAGCTCCGCCGCGCGCGACTGGGATTTGAAATGAAACAACTCGGCGCGCGGCGCGTATACGACGGTGAGGCCGAGATCGCGCACCTTTTGACAATAATCGACGTCGTTGAAGCTGATCGACAGATCTTCCGTATAGCCGCTGACGCGCTGATACACCTCGCGTCGGGTCATCATGCACGCGCCCGTCACGGCACCGAAATTGTGCACCGCGCAGGTGCTGAAAAAATAGCCTGGATCGGTGCGCGGCCAGCCCCGTCTGACGTGATCGGGGTTTCCGTAATTGTGCACGACACCGGCGTGTTGGATGGTCCCGTCGGGATAGAGCAGCTTGGCGCCAACAACGCCGACATGGGGTTTTTCGAAATGCTCCAGCATCCGCTCGATCCAGTCCGCCGCGATCAGCTCCATGTCGTCGTTCATCAGCAGCAACAGCTCGCCCCGCGCATAGCGAACGCCGAGATTGAGCTTTCTCGGGAGATTAAACCCGGCCTCGCGGTAGGTGACAAAGCGGCAGCCGGCGCTCTCCAGCGCGGTCTTGCGGGTCGGTCCAAGATCGCCGTTGTCGACCAACACGATCTCGAAATTGCGGTAAGTGGAGCAGGTCAGAATGCTGCCGACGCAATGTTGCAGCAGGTCCCAGTCACGTCCCCCCCACTGCACGATCTTGCCGGCCGTCGGGATCACGATCGACACCAGCGGCTCGTGCGCAAGCGAGAGGCTGATGTCCCAGTAGCCCCGGCCGTAGATGCCTGTGCTCACCGTTCCGCGCCGTCCGCTGCGCTCGAGGCGGCCCTGCAGCGCGGCAATTTCCGCCCCGCTCTGGTCGGCGGGCGACACATCGGTTGCCACGCGGCGATGGTAGAGCACTTTGCGCAGGTGCAGCAGACGCGGGTTCGCCTCGGTGAACCGCAGAATGAAATCGTATAACCCGTTTGCCGCGAGATGCGCGCGTGCCGGGCCGGTGCGAAAGCACGCGGCATTGCCGATGTAGTTGAAGCTTTCGAGATAATCCGGGCTCCATCCCGGCTTGAAAAACGGTCGGCTGCGCCGCCCGGTGGCGTCGATCGAATCTTCGTCGGCGTAGATCATGTCGAGCTGTGGATCGGCGTTCAGAGCACTGGCGAATTCGTAGAGCGCATCCTGCGCCAGGGTATCGCCGGCGTGCATCAGCACGATGAAATCGCCGTCGATCCCGGCTGCCGAGATATCGGGAAAGCCGCCGGTCTCCAGGCTTTGCCAGTGCAGCCAGATCTGCTCGCGCAGTGACGCATTGGTCTGGCGGACAAGCACTTCGTCCGCGCCGTCGATGATCACCGCAAAGTTCGGCCGATAGGGCATCAGCCCGGCATGCCGCAGCAGGTCGAGCCGCTCCCCCTCCAACCGCTGTCGGTCGGTCTCGACAAAGGCGTCAAAGGATGCGGGCGGTTGTGCCGCCGCGGCGGGTATCGGCGGCAGCTCGGGCCGCTCCCCCTCCAACCGCTGTCGGTCGGCCTCGACAAAGGCGTCATAGGAGGCGGACGGTTGCGCCGACGCGATCGGGAATGTCTCGCTTCGCCACAGCACCCCCATGAGGCGCCGCAAGCGGCGGCGATTGCCCGGCGACATGCGCTCGGCCAAGCCTCGTAGCGGCTTGGTCATCCGCCATGCGGTCGACCCCGCGATCGCCTGGTACTCGGCCGATACCCGCGCCAGCTCGTCTTGTGCCGATCGGAGATCGGAGCGCGCCTGCGTCAGCTGTGCGGCGGCAATGCCTGCGTCATTGCGGGCGTGGATCGCTGCCTCCGCCTCCGCCTCGGCGCGAGCCTCTTCCAGCCGCGCGATCTGAGCCGCCGCCTGCGCCACGGCCTCGACGCGAGCCTCCTCCAGTTGGGCGATGCGTGCCGCGGCGGCCGCCTCGCGACTGGCCGCCGCTTCGAGCAGTCGGTCTCTCTCGGCTTGCTGGGCATTCTGGTCGGCGACCCGCCGGTCCCGAGCCTCTTCCAGTTGGGCGATGCGTGCTGCGGCGGCCGCCTCGCGACTGGCCGCCGCTTCGAGCAGTCGGTCTCTCTCGGCTTGCTGGGCATTCAGGTCGGCGATCCGCCGGTCCCGCTCCACGCCCAGCAGCCGCACCCTGACAAGCTCGGCACACGCGCTCAAGGTCTGCTCGGTCGGGCCTCCGGGGGTCCGCTCCAGCACCAGCGCCTGCGGGGTCAGATAGGTCGCGTCATACGAAAGCACCGGCGCGAATCCATGCTCGGCAAATGATCTGAGCCAATAGAGCGGAGGCCGTACATTGATGTGGGTCGGTTCGTCGAAATCGGTGGGCGAGGACGAGAACAGGATCCGGTCGGTGATCGCCGTCATCATGGCGACGGCCTGCGCTGCCTGGTCCTCGCTGATATGCTCCAGGACCTCAATGCAGGTGACTAGGTCGAACCGGCCCTCGATCGGTTCGGCGATCGAACCGGCCGCGCAATAGGGCCGCATATCGGGGCGTACTTGCGAAATCGCGTAGCTGGAGATGTCGCGGCCCCAGGCTTCGACCCCGCGGTCCCAGAACGCCTCGACCAGAAAGCCGTGGGCGCAGCCGGCATCGAACACCCGGCCGGGCCGGAAGCTGCGAATTAGCTGCTCGGCGATCGAACCGAAAAACACCGACCAGTGCGGGCAGGAACGCTGGTAGGCCATCGGTCCGCAATGTTTTGCATAATATTCCGGCCCGTAGAGTTCGTCGGATACTGGGTCGGTCATTGGGTTACCATCGCTGTCCTTCGCAAAATAAGCTAAAAGGATGCTTGTCCTTCATCGTATTCCGCCATGGCGGACGAAATGTTGACCGTCATGCCCGATTTGCCGGCATGGCTATCCGGTTTCGAAAACGCTGCCAAGCTGGCGCTCAGAGGCAAACACATGATTCACCTGCGACCGAGTCGAGGCCGCAGAACGCTTCGACCTTCCGCGGACCGACTGAATCATGTGAATGTGTCTGAGCGGTTGTCGCGAATGCTCGAGTCAACTTCCGACACCCCTCGCCCGGACTTGTTCCGGGGATCCGCGTCTGCGATTCCGCCGCGACCGAGGCAAAAGGGAGGCGTGGGTGCCGGGACCGAGACCGATCTCTCACCCCTCGATCCGTGAGCCCGCCCAGCCCGACGAGGCGCGCGGGCTCAATCTCGCTTCGCCACCAACGCGAAAGACGGGCCATTGCCGGTAAATGGCGTTTCAAAAGCTATTTCTATATTTGACAACCCGAATTTCTCCAGCGCTCTCAAGATGTCCGAACGACGCAGCCATGCCGATCCAGAGTACACGCCGCCACAATAGGCAGGCGTGCATTCGGCACCCATGTAAGACCGCAGATAATGTCTGACTTTCTCGCCTTCAAACTCGCGATCCTCAATCGAAATAAGCGGCGGTTGCAGCGGTTTGGCGAATAGTCATCGTCCATATATACAGCCTGTCGGTACGGTCGGCCAGAAGTCGCAGTAACGGTAGTGGTTCGGTCATGTGATAGAGCACGCCCGTCGCCCAGATCACGTCGAACCTACGCCGATCCTGCTCGAGCCACGAAACGAAATCGCCGAGCAACAAATGGGCCGAATGAACACCGAGCAATGCTTTGGAATCAGGCATTTCAGGTAGCAACGCTTGTTGCCCTCGATGGCGATGATGCTTTTTGCCCCGGCGCGGTCGAGGTATGCCCGCCTTCCAACGGGCCGAGTTCAAGAATTGTGGCGCTCCCGGACGCCGTCGAGCCGATCTATCGCCCAGATGGCACGGTCGTCGGCAAGGAGCGGCGCGAAACCTCCGGTTGCGGCTTCGAGTTCCGCCGGAAGGATGGAAACCCAGCCGTCGAGAATGTCGATCGTCGCTTGAGGGGTCGGCGCATGCGAAACGGACACGTCGTTGGAAACGAAATCGACCATCGGCTTCTCCGTTTGCCGGTTCTCACGGGGATCATCACTCGCTCCGAGTTGAGGGGCGCGATCCTCGGGTTTTTGCAGCTTCCGCCGTAACAAGCTGCTGGCTCCGCCCGTCGGCACGATGATCGGCGTGATCAGCGCGCCCCGGTGCGGCTGATGTGGAGACGCTAACATGAGCTTCACCCTCGTGTCACGGCCGGGCTCGATCCATCAGGTTGCGGCCCTCGGGCATACAGGGGCGCATCCGCGCTACAGTCGGCTGCTTCGCCCCGAAGCCAAACCCGAGATCGGGGAAATCATGCGGCTCCGGACCAAGATAATCGCCCCAGTTCATCCTCCGATAGGTGGCGCGCGCCCCGGCCGGCAGCAGGGATTTGCCGTCAATTTGAGCTAGGGCGCGGCAACGGCGCCGGCGGATCGGCAGCACTCGCCCAAAAGAGAGCGCGAGGCAGCGACACTCCCGAACCTCCGCGTAAGCGGGGAAGATAGGGAGAACGGGCTCACAGCACCAGGTAGCTCGGCGAGTCGTTCTACTCGCGGGAGAATTCATGTAGCCTCCGCTTTCCCCAGTGAGCGCGGGCGATCGCCAAATGCTCCGGACCCAACGCCGGTCTCCATCTGCCCAAATTGTGAAGTCCGTCTTCGCCTACCCGCTGTTGACTGTGGTCTATACGCTCAGCGGCAAGCTCGGTTTGATGCTGGCCGTCCCGCCCGGCTATGCATCCCCGATCTTTCCTGCGGCCGGAATTGCCGTCACCGCCGCGTTGATCCGAGGCCGGGCAACGCTGCCCTGGATCTTTCTCGGCTCATTACTGCTCAATCTGTGGGCTGGGTACTTAATCGATCCGGAGCTCGGCGCAACTTGTGTTACCGCAGCAATCATCATCGCCGCCGCCTCGACCCTGCAGGCGGCCATCGGAGGAGCGATATTGCGGCGCGCAATCGGCTATCCGGCACCCCTCGATAATGGCCGCGACATCTCGCGTTTTCTGCTGCTCTCCCCGGTCAGCTGTCTGACCAGCGCAACCCTGTCACTGGCCGGCTTGTCGGTCCTTGGTGTTGTCGCTCGTCCCGATTTGGCAACGAGTTGGATTTCATGGTGGATCGGCGACACGCTTGGCGTTCTGGTCGTGCTGCCCTTGATGCTCGTGGTTGCTGGCGAGCCGCGCACGTTATGGCGCAGCCGCGCGCTGCCAGTAGCAGTGCCAATGCTGTTGTTCTGCGCGCTGTTTACGGCAATTTTTGTTCGCGTCAGCAAATGGGAGCACGACGAAGGCTTGCTGGATTTCCGGCTCCTCTCTCGCCAGGTGGTCGACGAGGTTCATACCGGATTGGAAGAAGAAGATGTCTTCCTGGAACAATTGGAACGATCATTCACTGGGCCGGCAGGGCCGGCACCGCTGTCACGGTCGGACTTTCATCATCTCGCGCTAAATTTGTTACAGCGCGTCCCGACGATTCAGGCAGTCAAGTGGGCGCCCCGGATCGATCTCGCTCACCGCGCCGCCTTCGAGGCGGCGCAGCAGGCTGATCTGCCGGGGTTCGAAATTCGAGAGGTCGATTCCATGGGGCGCTCGCATCGTGCTGGAGGGCGGGCGCATTACTACCCCATAACCTATGTCGAGCCGATCGCGGGCAACGAGGCGGCCCTAGGGTTCGATCTCGCATGCGACCGCGATCGCGCAACTGCCACCGATGCAGCAGTTGAGACCGGGGCCGTGGCGGCAACAGCGCCGATCCGCGTCGCCGAAAAACACGGGCAGCAGACCGGCATATTGCTGGTCTTCGCAGTGCGTGACGGGCCCAACGGACCGGGGGTGCTGATCGTCGCCCTGCAGATGGGCACGTTTATGGAAGAGCTGCTTGCCCCCGTAAACGCGATGATCGGAGTCAAGCTGGTCGATCTTGACAGGAAACTGCCGCTCTTCGTCAGCACTCCCTCGATACCCGGCGAGACTTCTTACGACGAAAAATTCACCTTTGGTGGACGCCGCTACGACGTCCAGACGACGCCAACCGCATCCTATCTGGCGCGGCACCGCAGATGGCAGAGCTGGGGCGTGCTCGTCGTCGGCGTTTTCAGCACCGGCTTGTTGGGCGCGCTCTTGATGCTCGGCACCGGCTACACCAGGCGGATCGAGACCGTGGTGGATCAACGCATGCACGATCTCGAAGCGACCAACCGGCGCCTGCAGATCGAGGTCAAAGAGCGCGAGCAAGCGGAGGCAGCACTGCATCAGGCGCAGAGAATGGAGGCGATCGGCCAGCTCACCGGCGGCGTCGCGCACGACTTTAACAATTTGCTGACGGTGGTGAGCGGCAACGCCGAGCTGTTGTGTGACAATGCTCCCAATGACGCAGTGCTCCGGCGCGCCTCGGCGATCGTGCGCGCCGCCGAGCGCGGCAAGAGACTGACCCGGCAGCTGCTGGCCTTTTCGCGGCGCCAGACTCTACGCCCCGAGCCGGTCGATCTGCGGCAGCGAACGCGCGAAATTGCTGACATGCTGTCCCGGTCACTTCGAACGGATATCGAGGTGACCGTGGACATGCCGGAGCAACTCTGGCCGGTCGCGATCGACCCTGCGGAGTTCGAACTGGCGCTGCTGAACATCGGGGTGAATGCGCGCGACGCGATGCCGGAGGGCGGTCGCCTCCGGGTCACTGCAAGCAACGTCACCTATCGGTCCGGTACTTTGGAGAGTGACGGGCTGACAGGAGATTTCGTCGCGGTGACCTTGTCGGACACTGGCACCGGAATGTCGCCCGATGTGCTGGCCCAAGCGTTCGAACCTTATTTTACGACGAAGGAGGCGGGCCTCGGATCGGGTCTCGGCCTCTCCCAGGTCTATGGCTTTGCTAAGCAGAGCGGCGGTACGGCAACGATCGAGAGCACGCGCGGCAAAGGCACCGCTGTTAAGCTACTGTTGCCGCGGGCGACTGCAACCGCGGGCTTCCCAATTCCACTCCCGGAAGTCGAACCTGCAGCGGAGACGGCATCGGCGCACATTCTGTTTGTCGAGGACGACGCTGAAGTTGCCGAGGTAACCGCCGAGCTATTGGAGGATATCGGGTATCGGCCAGTCGAAGCGCGCGACGGCGATAGTGCCTTGGCCGCTCTCGAGCGGGATCCGCAGATCGCGCTGGTGTTGTCGGACATCGTCATGCCGGGTCGAATGAGCGGTCTCGAACTGGCGCGGATCCTGCGCAAGCGCCGCCCGGAGTTGCCTATTCTGCTGGCGACCGGCTACAGCCAGTACGTGTCGCCGGCGGCGGGCGAGGGGTTCGTGTTAGTAGAGAAGCCTTACAGACGCGATGTCCTGGAAGCTTTGATCTGGAAAGCACTTGAACGCAGCCGGCGCGAGCGCATCGGTAAAGGTATACAACCGAGCCGGCGGGCGATTTCCATCTCGGCAGACTGCCTGGCAAGAGGCTCTTGTGCTCGCCGAGGCAACTAACGCAGTCCGAATGCCGCTCGGCTATGCCAAGGCGATTTCGGCCTGGTTCGTCCGCGGCGCGGACTTCGCTCCGGGCATCGCCATGGCGGCGGTGGGGATGAGGGACTCCGTTATCCCGCACTTGCGATTGCCCCGCGGATTGGTGGAGCCGAGGGGGATCGAACCCCTGACCTTCGCATTGCGAACGCGACGCTCTCCCAGCTGAGCTACGGCCCCATCGCGCGATTTGGACAGTCTGCCGGGCGCGGCGGACTATGGTGAGCGCGGTCCTCCCTGTCAAGCGCGGCCCCACTTGGGCCGCCCTCTCGGCCAGGAGCGCCGCGTTGCTCTGCTTGCGGACCCCGACGCCTAACGCTACGGTCGCGGCGTCATTTGCCGCCGAGGTTTTGTTCGGATGTATGCGTTGCTGAACCTCGTCGACACCGTGATCACGATCTACATCTGGCTCTTGATTATCCAGGCGGTGCTGAGCTGGCTCGTCGCGTTTGGCGTCGTCAACCGGCATAACCGCGTCGTCGCGATGGTCGGGGATTTTCTGTGGCGCGTCACCGAGCCCGTGCTGCGGCCGATCCGCCGCGTACTGCCTGATCTCGGGGGGATCGACATCTCGCCAGTGATCCTGATCCTGCTGCTGTATTTCGTCCGCAACCTGATGTTCGAATACCTTGCCTGATGGTCCGCTGACCCCGACGCGCGACGGTCTTAAGCTGGCGGTCCGCCTGACGCCGCGGGCCAAGGCCGACCGCGTGCTTGGCGTCGCCGCGACGGCAGAGGGGAAGCGCGTGGTAAAAGCCTCGGTCACCGCGCCGCCCGAGGACGGGCGCGCCAACGAGGCGTTGCTGCAGCTGTTGGCCCGGGTTTGGCAGCTTTCCCGCCGCGACCTGGCAATCGTCGCCGGCACGAGTAGCCGGCACAAGATCGTAAGCGTCGCCGGCGATCCTCGGCAGCTCTCCGGCAAACTCGGCGCTTTAATCGCGGCCTTGCCAGGTCTCTGAGACGGCGGGAGGGGGGATGGACCATGCCCTGGTCTCTCTCGCTGTCGCCGGCGTCGCCTTTTGCGGATCGCACACCCTGCTGTCGAGTACGCGATTGCGCGGATCGTTGCGCGATCAGCTTGGCGAGCAAGGGTTTCTATTTGTCTACTCGCTGACCGCAGTAGTGACCTTCGCCTGGTTCGTGATGGCCTATGCGCGGGCGCCGGCCATCGTGCTGTGGGTGCTGCCCCGGTGGACGGCGTTTGTCCCGGTGCTGATCATGCCATTGGCGACATTGCTGTTGGTCGCCGGCTACACGACCGCCAATCCGACCGCGGTCGGCATGGAGCGGTGGGCAAGAGCGGATGATCCGGCTCCCGGTGTCTTGCGAGTAACTCGCCATCCTGTAATGTGGGCGGTCGGGCTGTGGGCGCTGAGCCATCTGGTTGCGAACGGCGATCTCACCTCGGTGTGGTTCTTCGGCTTGATTGCCGCCTTGGCCTTCGGCGGCACGGTCCTGATCGACCGCAAAAAACGGCTCGCCCTCGGCAGCCATTGGCAGCGACTCGCCGATGTCACCTCGAACATTCCCTTTGCCGCTCTCGTCGCCGGGCGGACGCAACTGCGCTGGCGCGACATCGGGGTGTTGCGGCCCGTCGCAGCGCTATTGCTCTACGTCGTCCTCTATCTCGCTCACCCGATCTTTGCCGGGGTGCCGGTGATGGTTCCCTGGCCTCTACACGGTTAGAGTACTACCGCCCATTCGCCTTTGATATGGAGGATTTGTCATGCTACTGCCGCTCGCAGGGCGCCGCCTCTACTACGATCTCGCCGGCCCCGAAGATGCCCCGGTCGTCTGCATTACCCATTCTTTAGCTTCCGACGGCGGCAGCTGGGCCGAGCAAGTGCCGGCCCTGTTGCAGGCGGGGTTCCGCGTGCTTCGGCTCGACATGCGCGGGCATGGCGGCAGCGACCCGGTAGCCGGCGACTATACGATGAGCCAGCTCGCCGGCGACGTCGCGAGCGTACTGGACGCGCTCGGCTTCGCGCGGGTGCATTACATCGGGCTGTCGATCGGCGGGATGATCGGCCAGGCCTTCGCGCTGGAGTACCGACAAAAGCTGATTTCGGCGCTGTGGTGCGACACTCTGCCGGCGAGCCCGCCCGGTGCGGCCGACATCTGGGCGCCGCGCATCAAAGCGGTGCGGGAGGCGCACTCATTGGAGCCGATCGCCGAGGCCAGCATGGACCGCTATTTGAGCCCCGCCTTCCAGGCTAAGAACCCCGGCCGTTGGAAGCAATTGCGAGACACCGTCGTCGGCACGACCCCGGCCGGCTATCTCGGCTGCTCGGCCGCAATCCTCGATTTCGATTTTGAGGCGCGGCTGCCCTCGCTGACGCTCCCGGTGCTGGTCGTCTGCGGCGAGCACGACGCCGGCACGCCCGCAGCCGAAAACCGCCGCCTCGCCGGCCTCGTCCCCGGCGCCCGCTATGAGGAGATCGCCGGGATGCGCCATTTCCCCAATGTCGAGGCCCCCGACGCCTTCAACCGGATCATGCTCGGCTGGCTCGACGCCCAGCGCCGCCTCAGCTGAACACTATTTGCCTAAACCTTGGGCGGTCCTAAGCGGTCAGCGACCGCGGCGGGCGGCAAGGCGCAGGCGCAACGCGTTCAATTTGATAAAGCCTTCGGCGTCGCGCTGGTCGTAGACCGCGTCTTCTTCAAAGGTCACATGGGCTTGGCTGTAGAGGCTCTTCGGCGATTTTCGACCGACGACGCTGACCGAGCCCTTGTAAAGTCTCAGGCGCACGACGCCCTCGACATGTTCCTGGCTCTTGTCGATCAGCGCCTGCAGCATCTGGCGCTCGGGCGAGAACCAGAAACCGTTGTAGATCAGCTCGGCGTAGCGCGGCATCAGCTCGTCCTTCAGATGCGCCGCGCCACGATCGAGAGTCAGGCTTTCGATGCCGCGATGCGCCGCCAACAGGATCGTGCCGCCGGGCGTTTCGTAGACCCCGCGCGACTTCATGCCGACAAACCGGTTCTCGACCAGATCGAGCCGGCCGATCCCGTGCCGACCTCCGAGCGCGTTCAAGCGTGTGAGCAACCCCGCGGGCGAGAGCCGCTCGCCGTCGACCGCGACCGGATCGCCGCGTTCAAAAGTGATCTCGACATATTGGGGCGTGCCGGGCGCGGCCTCGGGAGCCGCCGTGCGGCTATAAACGAATTCCTCGGGCTCGGCCCAAGGATCTTCGAGCGCCTTGCCCTCGGCCGAGACGTGCAACAGGTTGGCGTCGACCGAAAACGGCGCCTCGCCGCGCTTGTCGCGGGCGATTGGGATCTGGTGCCGATCGGCATAGTCGAGGAGGCGCGTGCGCGAGGTCAGGTCCCATTCGCGCCATGGGGCAATGACCTTGATGTCCGGGGCCAGCGCGTAATAGCCGAGTTCGAAGCGGACCTGGTCGTTACCTTTGCCGGTGGCGCCGTGGGCGACGGCGTCGGCGCCGACCTCGCGAGCAATCTCGATCTGGCGTTTGGCGATCAACGGCCGGGCGATGGAGGTGCCGAGCAGATAGGCGCCCTCGTAGAGCGCGTTGGCGCGAAACATCGGGAAAACAAAATCGCGGACGAACTCCTCGCGCAAATCGTCGACGAAGATTTTCGCGGCGCCGAGCAACTCGGCCTTTTTGCGCGCCGGCTCCAGCTCCTCGCCCTGGCCGAGATCGGCGGTGAAGGTCACGACCTCGCAGCGATAGGTTTCCTGCAGCCAGCGCAGGATCACCGAGGTATCGAGCCCGCCCGAATAGGCGAGCACGACTTTTTTTACCGCATCGGACATCGCCCTGTCCCCACTCCATCGACCACGCCGCACACTAATCGACGAAATTCTCGTCTGCGGCAACGAGTTCCGGCGGTCCGGGAAGTCCGCCGCTCGATAAAGGCGATGGCAGCGTCGAGCGCGCCGAACTGCGCGAGGTTTTGGTGCCCGGCGCGGGGTGCAAACCAGCCCTCTTTCGGCGCCGATGCCGCCTCCAGCAGTACGCGGCCGTGGCGGACCGGAACAATCATGTCGCGCTCGCCATGCAGGACCAGCAGCGGCGCCCTTACCCGACCGATCCGCGACAGCGAGTCGAACCGGTCGCGGACCAGACGGCGGACGGGTACAAAGGGATAGCGGCGCTGTGCGGCAGCGGCGATGCTGGTGAAGGCGGCTTCGAGGATCACCCCCGCGACTGCGTGGCGTGTGGCCAGATAAACGGCGAGACCGGATCCGAGCGACTCGCCCCACAGCATGATCCGATTCGGCGTGATCGCTTGACGGCCGAGGAAATCAATAGCCGCCTCGGCATCGGCGTATAATCCGGCTTCGCAGGGCGTTCCAGGGTTGCCGGCATAGCCGCGATACTCCGCTAAAAGCACCCCGTAGCCATCGCGCGCAAAACGACGCAAGCGCTCGGCGCGATAACCGATATGCCCGCCATTGCCGTGAAAATAGGCGATCACTGGGCGGCCACTGCCGGGCGGTAGATACCATGAAAAGAGCGAGAGGCCGTCGGAGGTCGTCAGCACCACCTCACGCACGCCTAACAGCTCCAGATCCTCAAGCCTGGGTCGGGTCCTGTTGGGGCGAAAGAGAAGCCGGCGCTGGAATTGATAAAGCCCGCCGACGATGCCGCCATAGGCGGCAAGCGCACATCCGAGGAACGAATAGAACACGCGCGCAGGCTGAATTAGCGAGAGGTCAGGCGGCGGGCAGCGCCATGCGCTCGCGCTCGCTGCGGCGGAACCTGACGCTCGCCGATTTGAGCTGGCCGCAGGCGGCGAGAATGTCGCGGCCGCGCGGGGTGCGCACAGGGGCGGAATAGCCGGCGGCGAAAACAATCTCGGAAAACGCCGCGATCGCCGCGTCGGTCGAGCACTCGTAAGGAGCGCCGGGCCAGGGATTGAACGGGATCAGATTGACTTTGGCGGGGATGCCGGCCAATAGCCGCACCAGCTCGCGCGCCTCGGCCGGGCTATCGTTGACGCCCTTCAGCATCACGTACTCAAAGGTGATTCGCCGCGCGTTGCTGCTGCCCGGATAGGTGCGGCACGCCTCGAGCAATTCGGCGATGGGATATTTACGGTTGAGCGGCACGAGTTGGTCGCGAACGTCGTCGCGCACCGCGTGCAGCGAAATGGCGAGGTTGACCGCGAGTTCGGCGCCACAGCTTCGGATCATCGGCACCACCCCGGCGGTCGACAGGGTGATCTTGCGGCGCGAGATCGATAGGCCCTCGGCATCCATGACGATCTTCATCGCCGCTGCGACAGCATCATAATTGTAGAGCGGCTCGCCCATGCCCATCAGGACGATGTTGGTGAGTTGCCGATCGTCCCGCGGCGACGGCCATTCGCCCAGCGCATCGCGCGCGACCATGACCTGCCCGACGATCTCCGCCGCCCCGAGATTACGCACCAGCAGCTGGGTCCCGGTGTGGCAGAAGGTGCAGTTCAAGGTGCAGCCGACCTGCGAGGAAACGCACAAGCGTACCGCGATCCTCCTCAGGAATGTGGACGGTCTCGACCTCCTGCCCGTCGGCAAAGCGCAGCAGCCATTTGCGCGTGCCATCGACCGAGGCGAGAGCGTGCGACACCGCCGGCCGGCGCAGTTCGTAACGCTCGGCGAGGCGGTCGCGAAACACCTTCGACAGCGAGGTCATCTGCGCAAAATCGGTGGCGCCGCGATGATAGATCCAGTGCCACAGCTGACGCGCACGAAACGGTTCAGCGCCGAACTCGACCATCTCGGCCGCCAAGCCTTCGCGCCCGACCCCGACGAGGTTGCGGCGCTGATTGGTAATCGGGATCTCGCTCGACATCATCCGCAAATGTAGGCAGTAGCTGGGACGCCAGATCACTAGCGCTTGACGTCGCAGGCCTTGTCGATCAAGGCCAAGGTCTGAGCAAAGCCGGCGAGAGAATAGGTTTGAGTTGTTGGCGATCCCTTTTGCGAGATGCTCTTGACGATCGCCTGCTTGCCCTTCGCCATTGCTTCGACAATCGCCTTATCGAGATCGGAGGTGCGCGACCAAGCGCCATCGCCCTTGGTGAACAGATCGAAAGTAGTGCCGTCGACATCGACCGACGCGGCGCTGCCCTCCTTCAGCAGATAGCCCTCGTCAAAGTTCACGACATTGAAGACGTTCTCCTCCGGACGATGGGTAACCGTCGCCGCCGGCGGATTATGCTTAATCTTTGCCGGTTCGATTTTCTGCGGCGCACCGGCGAGATAGCAAACCCGCCCGGATTTCCCCTTGTAGAAATAGGCATTCCACGCTCCGACGCCACCGATCCGATGCGCCGGGGTTGTGGCGGGCGGATGCTTCGTCGCTGGGTGCTTCTTCTCGGTTTGCGCGCGCGCCGGCGGCGCGAGCGAAAGCATCACTATAATCAGCAGGCTGACCCGGGTTCGCCAAGATCTCGTCATAGGTCGCATCATAAACATTTCGTCGAACAAACTCCAAAACGTTAGCAGGCGGCTGCGCCTTCTTCTTGCCGGACGAAGCGGATTAGGTCGAGCGGTGGCGGCGGTACCTCGGTCTGTGCTAGCAACGCGCTTGCCTTGCCGCGACAATGCGCCTGACGGTTGAACATATGCCCGATCCGCGCGAGCCAGACCCGGTCAGCAACCAGGATGTGGTTCGACGTGGCATGAAGCGAGCCGAAGGCCGAGACGCCGGTCGCGCAGATATTCGCTCTCGCTCAACCGCCCACAGGCTCGATAGAGGCGTCGGTTGGCCCATGCATCATAGCGCGAGAGGGTCAGGAAATAATCGCTGGGCACTATGGCGCTCTCGATGCAACGGTATCTTCTCAATACTAGCAGATAGAGCGCCCACACACATGGCTCTCCCCCCGGCCGGCGAAACAAGGCAAAATGCGGGGCGATGGACGAGATCACGATCCGCCCGGCGCGTCCTGGAGACGCACGCGGTATCGCCCAGCTCGATGTCGAGACCTGGCGCACGACCTACGCGGGTGTGCTGTCGGCCTCGTATCTCGTCGGGCTATCCGAGCGCCGGCGCGAGATCGGCTGGCGCATGGCGATCCTGCGCGAGCCCCGCGACGTGCGCGTTGCGCTCGATGCCGCGGGCATGATCTTGGGCTTCGGCAGTTGCGGACCGAGCCGCAGCGAGCGGCACTTTCCCGGCGAGGTATTCACGCTCTACGTGGCGCCCGACCAGCAGAACCAGGGAATCGGCCGCCGACTGTTGATCGCAGTGTTTCGGCGCTTGGTTGCATCCGGCCTCGATGCCGCGATCGTCTGGGTGCTGCGCGATAATCCGAGCCGATTCTTTTACGAACGGCTCGGCGGTCATCAAGCGAGCCGCAAGGCGATCCCCATCGGCGGCAGCCTGGTCGAAGCGATCGCTTATGGTTGGCGCGACTTGCCGGGCTTTCTCGCCGCCGTCTCCAATGAGGGCCGAGAGCCCAAAACGTGACAAGCGGTTCAGCGGAGCCGGAAATAGTGTACGCTGAATAATTCGGCCGGATCTGTCCAGGTGTCGACGGGGCGGAATCCCGCGCGCGCGGCTAATGCGCGAAACTCCGGCACCGCGTATTTGTACGAATATTCGGTATGGATCAATTCGTCTGCGGCAAACGCGAAGCGTCGGCCGGCGATGGCCGCTTCCTGGTCTGCGAGGCTGCGGACATAGATTTCGACCCGCCCCTCGGCTCCGTTATAAAAGGCGAAATGCTCAAAAAAATCGAGATCGAGATCGCCGTCCAGCTCACGGTTGATCCGCCCGAGAAGATTGAGGTTAAAGGCGGCGGTCACCCCTGCCCGATCGTTGTAAGCGGCGTCGAGGACCGAGCCGTCCTTTTTCAGATCGACGCCGATTAGCATCTCGCCGCCCGAGCCGAGAATGCCGGCGCAGTTGACAAGAAAATCCTCCGCGGCACCGGGCTCGAAATTGCCGATCGTCGAGCCTGGGAAAAACCCGACCCGCTTGCCGCTCGGCCCGGGCAAGGGCGGCAGCCCGAACGGGTGGGTGTAGTCGGCGCAGACGGCAATCACCGGCAGTTCGGGAAAATCCTCGGCGAGCGAGGCGGCAGCGTCGCGCAGGTGATCGCGCGAAATGTCGACCGGCACATAGGCGGCCGGGCGATCGAGCGCCTGGAGCAAGATGCGTGCCTTGTGGCTCGCCCCGCTGCCGAACTCGATGATCCGAGCACGCGAGCCCATCTGCGCCGCAATCTCACCCGCATTCTCCTCGAGGATCGCGATCTCGGTGCGGGTTGGGTAATATTCGGGCAGGCGGCAGATCTCTTCGAACAATGCCGAGCCGCGAGCATCATAGAAAAACTTGCAGGGAATCGCCTTGCGGGCCCGGCTGAGTCCCTTCAGCACGGCGTCGCGAAAGCTCTCTTCGCCCGGGGCCAGGTCGTGAAAGGCGAAATGCGAGCCGTCCATCATCAACAGTCCTCCGCGAGCCGCAACCCGGCGAAGGCCCACCGCGCCGAGGGCGGAAAAAAGTTGCGATAGCTCGCCCGCACGTGTCCGGCCGAGGTGACTGCGGCGCCGCCCCGCAGCACCATCTGATTGCACATGAATTTACCGTTGTACTCGCCGACGGCGCCCGCTGCCGCGCGAAAGCGCGGGTAGGGGATATAGGGGCTCGCAGTCCATTCCCAAACGTCACCAAACATCTGGCGCAGGATCGACCGGTCGTTCGCCGCCGCCACAGCGCCCTCGGCGCCGGGGTGAAATAGCCTGCGGTCGGCAAAATTGCCCGACACCGGCACGCCCTCGGCGGCAGTCTCCCACTCCGCTTCGGTCGGCAGCCGCTTTCCGGCCCATTTGGCAAAGGCGTCGGCCTCAAAAAAACTAACGTGGCAGACAGGTTCGGCTGGGTTCAGGCGACGCAGGCCGCTGAGCGTGAACAGCGACCAATCGCTGCCGTCGCGCAGCCAATAGAAAGGCGCCTCCCAGCCCTGCTCGCGCACCGTCGCCCACCCATCCGATAGCCAGAATTCCGGGCTCCGATAGCCGCCGGCCTCGATGAATTCGAGGAACTCGCCGCAAGTCACCGGCCGCGTGGCGAGGCGGAAGGGGTCTAGCCAGACCTTATGCCGGGGCGTTTCGTTGTCGAAGGCGAAGCCGAAGCCGCGGTGTCCGATCTCGACCAGGCCGCCGGCAACCTCGATCCAATCGAGCGGTGCTACAGGGGCCGCGATCTGCGGGTGCGGCGCCTGATAGGCGGGCAACAGCGGGTTAATCGAGAAGACGTGCTTGATATCCATCAGGATCAGTTCCTGATGCTGCTGTTCGTGGTGCAGACCGAGTTCGAACAGCGGTGCGGCCTGATGCCACACCGGCTCGCGCGCCCGTTCGATGAAGCGGGCGATTGCAGCGCCGACATGGTCGCGATAAGCGCCGATGATGTCGACGGTCGGGCGCGACAACAAACCGCGCTCGGGCCGCGGGTGACGCGGGCCGACCGCTTCGTAATAGGAGTTGAACAGATATGCGAACGCCGGATCGAAAACCCGATAGTCGGGGTCGAGCCGGTTCAGGATGAAAGTCTCAAAGAACCAGGTCGTATGCGCCAGATGCCATTTTGTCGGACTTGCATCCGGCATCGATTGAATCGCCTGGTCTTCGGGCGTCAGGTTGACCGCCAGCGCTTCGCTGTCGCTACGCACGGTTGTGAACCGATCGAGCATGACCTGGCGATCCGCGCTGCAGGTTTGTGGTTGCGCGGCACTCTCCGACACGGGGCCCCCCAGTCTATTTCGTTGTCTCGGTTAACACTCCGACAGCCGGTTCGTTGCGCCCGCCGAGATACCGGTCGCGCAAATGGCGCTCGAAGCTCGCCGTGCCGAGCGGGCGGCCGGTGGCGCACTCGACCAGCTCCGCCGTCGACCACAATGATGCTTGGCTATGTACTCTCTCGCCCAACCATGCGAAAAGCGGTGTGAAGTCACCTTCGGCGATCGCCGGCATAAGATCAGGGATCGTGTCGCGCGCCGTCTCGAACAGCTGCGCCGCGATCAGCGCGCCAAGCGTATAGGTCGGGAAATAGCCCCACGAGCCGTCATACCAATGGATGTCTTGCAGGCATCCATCGCGATCGTTGTCGGGTGCGACGCCGAGCAGCGCGCGCAACCCTTCGGCCCAGGCGCCGGGCAGATCCTTCGGCGCCAGATCGCCGGCGATCATCGCCTGTTCGAGGCGGTGGCGCAGGATCACATGGGCGGGATAGGTGACCTCGTCGGCCTCGACCCGAATAAGGCTGCGGCTGACCCGGATCTGCCGGCGGTGGAGCGCCTCGGCCTCCCACCCTGGCCCGTCGCCGGCGAAGACCTCGCGGAGGATCGGCGCAGCGAAACGGGTGAAGGCCGGGCTGCGGCAGGCCTGCATCTCGAGTAGCAGGGATTGACTCTCATGGATCGCCATGCCGCGGGCAGCCCCGACCGGCTGCAAGCGCCATTGCGCGGGCAGGTTGCGCTTGTAGAGCGCGTGCCCGGTCTCGTGCAGGACGCCCATCAGCGCCTTGGTGAAGTCGCTCTCGTCGTAACGCGTCGTGATCCGCACGTCATCGGGGGCGCCGCTGCAGAACGGGTGGGCGCTGACATCGAGCCGGCCATGCGCGAAATCAAACCCAACCGCTTCCATCAGGCGCACCGCCGCCTGGCGCTGTGCCGCGACCGGGAATGGGCCGGGCGGCTGCGGGAGTGGCGGTTGCGCCGCCTGCCGGGTCAGCACCGCCTCGATCAGATCAGGCAGAAAATCGCTGATCTCGCCGAATAGGCGATCGATCGTGGCGACAGAAGCGCCGGGCTCGTAGCGGTCGAGCAGGGCTTCATACGGGCTCACCCCGAGCCCCTCCGCCTTGGCCGCCGCAACCTCGCGCTGCACCCGCAGCATCTCGTCAAGTGACGGCAGAACGGCGGCAAAATCGTTCGCCGGGCGGGCCTTGCGCCACACCGTCTCACATTCGGACGACACGCGCGAGACTGCTTCGACCAGCGCGCCGGGCACCGCCGTCGCGTTGCTCCGCCGGCGACGCATCTCGCGCAAATTGCCGCGTTGCCATGGATCGAATGCGTCGCTCACGCTCTCGGCCTCGGCCAGAAGGTCGTCGATCTCGGCGGCGGTCAGCTGCTGGTGGGCGAGCAGGCTCAGTGTCGCCAGCTGCTCAGCCCGGGTCGCCGCACCCCCCGCCGGCATCATCGTCGCGCTGTCCCAATTGAGCACGCCGATCGCTTCCTCGATCGCGCCCAGACGGCGAAAACGCGCTTCCAACTGCTGATAGGCGGTCATCGGGGCTCTGCATTGCGGCGATGAAACAGGACATAGATGACGATCATCGCAACCGCCAGGGAAAACCACGTGATCGCGTATTGTAGGTGATCGTTCGGCAGGGCCAATCGGGTGACCCCGCCTTTGGGCCAGTCGCCGGGATTGGGAGTCGCATCGGCATCGATGTAGAAAGGCGCCACATCGTCAAGCTTATCCGCCGCAGCCATCGCCGGCAGATCGACCCAGAACCAATAATTTAGGTCGGGGCGGTTGTCCGGGAGAAACCAGTTCGGCCGGCCGTCCGGCGGCAGCCGTAGCAATCCCTCGATCCGAACGGAGCTGGATGGCTCGCCGGCCATCCGTTTGGTTCGGTCCTTGAGCTCGGACGGGATAAACCCGCGATTGACAAAAACGATGCGGCCGCCGGGCTCCTTGAGGGGGGTCAACACTTGATAGCCGTTCCGTCCGCCCTCCGAGGTGGCGCCGAGAAAGATCTCCTTGTCGTTCAGAAAGACGCCCTCATCGGTGACATGGTGAAACTCCATGTTGCGCGGCAGGGCGGCAATGCCGGATGCCGGAACCGGTGGCGCCGCCACCGCCGCGGCGCGCGCCGCGATCAGACCCTCTTTCCAGAACAATCGCTGAATCTGCCAGGCGCCGAGCCCCAGACACAGAAGGACAATCGGCACCGCAACTAGGGTCGGCCAGAATTGCGGGCGAAACCCGGTCATCGCGGGCCCGCGGCTTAGGTGGGCGGTGGCACGCCGAGCAGATGATGGCGATACTGCAGCGCGATCAGGCCGGCCTTGAACGGGCGCAGCATGCCCACCGCTCCACCGAAGATCAGCGGCGTCCACAGCAGCAGGTGTACCCAGATCGGGGGCGAAAACCGGATCTCGACGAACCCGGCCAGGCCGACGACGATCAGGCCGAGAAACAGGATCACGAACACCGCCGGCCCGTCGCCGGCATCCTGCGTCGACAGATCAAGGCCGCAGATTGTGCATGTGGGACGCACCCGCAACAGGCCGGCAAAGAGCGGGCCTTCGCCGCAGCGCGGGCAGCGGCAGCCGAGTGCCGCGCGCGCCATCGAGACGGCTGGGAGTCTATCGGCGCCGCTCTCGTTGGTCCCCATCGACTGCGCCGCCGCTGCCGCGATCAGCCGGCAGCCCCTTCGTATGCGCTACCGCCGCCCCACCAATAGATGCAGACGAACAGGAACAGCCAGACGACGTCGACGAAATGCCAATACCAAGCGGCCGCCTCGAAGCCGAAATGGTGGTCCGGTTTGAAATGCCCGAGCCATGCCCGGACTAGGCAGACGATCAGAAAGGTCGTGCCGACGATAACATGAAAGCCGTGAAAGCCGGTCGCCATGAAGAAAGTGGACGGAAAGATGCCGCCGGTAAAATGGAAGGCGGCGTGACTGTACTCGTAGGCCTGGACGGAGGTGAAGCACAGGCCGAGCAAGATGGTGAGCGCCAGGCCGCGCAACATGCCGTTGCGGTCGCCGGCGAGCAGCGAATGGTGCGCCCAGGTCACGGTCGTGCCCGACAGCAGCAGGATCAGGGTGTTGAGAAACGGAAACTCGAACGGATCGAAGGGGTGGATGCCCTTGGGCGGCCACACCCCGCCGACCGGAAACAGGCTCGAGGCAAAAAACGCCCAGAAAAAGCCCACAAAGAACATCACCTCGGAGGCGATGAACAACGCCATGCCATAGCGCATGCCGAGTTGCACAATTGGGGTATGGTAGCCCTGGAAGGTCGCCTCGCGGATCACGTCGCGCCACCACACGGCCATGATCCCCAATACGCACAGAACGCCGATGATCATCAGCGTCCAGCCATGGCCGTGCATGTAGAGAACGGCGCCGCCGAAGAGCAGGCCCGCGGCGATCGCGCCGAGGATCGGCCACGGGCTAGGATCGACCAGATGGTAGGGGTGCTTTGGTGCGGCATGCGCCGCGTGCATTTCGCTCATGGGCTCCGGCCTCGATGGATCAATTTACAGAACGCGGCGCTACTGGCGGGCCCGGTGCGGCCTGAGCGTTTGGACTTGCCACCTCCGCTGCCCGGAACATCGTGTAGGACAAAGTGATCGCCCGCACCTCGCGCGTATCCGGATCGGTCAACAGATCGGGATCGACGAAGAATACCACCCCCATATTGACGCTTTCACCGGGTCCCAGCGTCTGATTGCTGAAGCAAAAACATTGGAGCTTATCAAAGTAGATCCCGATTTTGGCCGGGCTGACGTTATACACCGCACGGGCAGTAACCGACTTGGCGCCGTGATTGACGGCGTGGAAAAACACCCGGGTTTCCGCCCCGGGATGCACCGCGACCGCCTTGGTAAGGGGGCGGAACTCCCAATCAAGCCCCGGCGCCGTCTGCGCGTCGAAGCTGATGGTCACCAGCGCGGGGGAAATTTGGTCTGGCGCCGCCTGGGCTCGCTGAGTTGTCCCTCCGAGGCCAGTCGCGCCGCAGAAGATGCGGTAGAGCGGCACGGAAGCGAAGGACAACCCGACCATGCCGGCGACCACCGCTGCCAGGATCAGTGCGGTCGCGCCGTGGCGACGCCGACCGGAAGCTCCGCCTCCTTTCATGCGCTAGCCCCGGATCCGCACGAGCGTAATGACGTAGAACAAGGCTACCAGGGCCAGCAGCACGGCGACGAGAGCGCGATTGCGCGCGCGGATCGTCCGCGCGCGCTCCGCGTCGTCCATCGCGGTCACGGCCAACCCCCCTTCAGCCAGCCAGCGCCGCTACGGTCGACGAGCAGCAGGCTGAAGATCAGCAGCAGATAAAGCAGCGAAAAAGCGAACATCTGCCGAGCGCTGCGGTCACCCTCGTCGCGCCATACGCGGACCGCGGAAGCGCTGAAAAACGCGCTCAACGCCAGTGCGGAGACACCGTAGATTGCGCCGGCGATACCCAGCAGCCACGGCGCTGCACTGACCGGCCACAGCACCAGAGTGTATAGCAGCATCTGGCGCTTGGTCTCGTCCGCGCCGGCCACCACCGGCAGCATCGGCACGCCGGCCTTGGCGTAGTCTTCGGTGCGATAAAGCGACAGCGCCCAGAAATGCGGTGGGGTCCAGAAAAAAATGATGGCGAACAGCGCAACCGCTCCCCAGCCGATGTCGCCGGTGACCGCGGCCCAGCCGATCAGCGGCGGAAAGGCACCGGCCGCGCCGCCGATGACGATGTTCTGAGGGGTTCGCCGCTTGAGCCAGATCGTATAAACGAAGACGTAAAAGCCGATTGTCGTCGCCAGCAGCCCGGCTGCCACCGAGTTGACCGCCAACGCCATCATCAGCACCGATCCGACCGCCAACACGACGCCGAAGCCGAGCGCCTCGCCGGGCATCATCCTGCCCGCCGGCAGCGGCCGGCTGGCAGTGCGGCGCATGATCGCGTCGATGTCGCACTCATACCACATGTTGATCGCGCCAGCAGCGCCAGCGCCAACAGCGATGCACAGCACCGCCACCGCGGCGAGCACCGGGTGGAGATACCCAGGTGCCATGGCCAGCCCGACCAACCCGGTAAACACCACCAGCGACATGACCCGAGGCTTCAGAATCTCGAGATAGTCGCCCACCCCCGCCGCGGACGCCCCCAAAAGGCGCGGGCCGGCAGTCGGCCGGGTTTCGGACAATTCGGTCACGAAGGCGGCGCTCCTTACGAGACCACCGGCAGCTCGTCATAGCTGTGGAACGGCGGGGGCGACGGCAGCTTCCACTCGAGCGTTGTGGCGCCCTCGCCCCAGTAATTGGCCCCGACCCGGCGGCCCAAGAACAGCGTGTGCAGCACAATGAAGACAAAGAACAAAGTCGAGGCATAGGAAATGAAGGCGCCGATCGAGGAGACCATGTTCCAGCCGGCGAACGCGTCCGGGTAGTCGGCGATCCGCCGCGGCATCCCGGCGAGCCCGAGGAAGTGCTGCGGGAAGAAAGTCAAATTGACCCCGATGAAGGTGGTCCAAAAGTGGATCTTACCAAAAGTCTCATTGTATTGGCGGCCGGACATCTTCCCAATCCAGTAATAGAAACCGGCAAAGATTGAGAAAACTGCGCCGAGCGACAGCACGTAATGAAAATGAGCAACAACGTAATAAGTGTTGTGTAAGGCGAAATCGACGCCCGCATTGGCCAGCACCACGCCGGTCACGCCACCGATCGTGAATAAAAAGATGAAGCCCATCGCCCACAGCATCGGGGTCTTGAACTCGATGGACCCGCCCCACATCGTCGCAATCCACGAGAAGATCTTGACCCCGGTCGGCACTGCGATGACCATCGTCGCCGCAGTAAAATAGGCGCGCGTGTCGATCGAGATCCCGGTGGTGAACATGTGATGCGCCCACACGACAAACCCGACCACGCCGATCGAGACCATGGCGTAGACCATGCCGAGATAGCCGAAGATCGGCTTTTTCGAAAAGGTCGACACCACTTGGCTAATCATGCCGAAGCCGGGCAGTATCAGGATGTAGACCTCGGGATGGCCGAAGAACCAGAACAGGTTCAAGAACAATAATGGATCACCGCCGCCCGCCGGGTTGAAAAAGCTGGTGCCGAAATTGCGGTCGGTCAGCAGCATCGTGATCGCTCCCGCCAGCACCGGCAGCGACAACAGCAATAGGAACGCGGTGACCAGGATCGACCACACGAACAGTGGCATTTTGTGCATCGTCATGCCGGGGGCGCGCATGTTGAAAATCGTGGTGATGAAGTTGATCGCTCCCATGATCGACGATGCGCCGGCCAGATGGATCGAAAAGATCAGCATGTCCATCGCCGGTCCGGGCGAGCCGGTTGGCCCCGACAGCGGCGGGTAGAGCGTCCAGCCGACACCGGCACCCTCGCCGACCATGGTCGACCCGATCAACAGCGCAAAGGACGGCACCAGCAGCCAGAAGCTGATGTTGTTCATGCGCGGAAAGGCCATGTCGGGCGAACCGATCATCAACGGCACGAGCCAGTTGCCAAAGCCGCCGATCATCGCCGGCATGACCGTGAAGAAGATCATGATCAGGCCGTGCGCGGTGATGATGACGTTGTAGATCTGATGATTCTCGATAAAGTGGTTGTCAGGGTGCATCAGCTGGAAGCGCATCATCACCGACAAGGTGCCGCCGATCACGCCGGCAATAATGGCGAACAGCAGATAGAGGGTTCCGATGTCCTTATGGTTGGTCGAGAACAGCCATCGGGTGAAGAACCCCGGCCGGTGGTCGTCGTGAGCATGCGCGCCGTACCCGTGAGTGTCGGCAATGTGCGCCTCGCGCTCGTAAGTCATCCCGGGACCCTCTCGCTGTCAGTTGCCGGCTGGCGCCGAGACGGCGGCGACGCGCATCGCATCCTCGGCCGGCTGATTATGTGCAAACTTTTTCTGAGCCTCGCCCAGCCAGCGCTGGAACGCATCCTTTGACATAGCGACGATTTTGATCGGCATGAAGGCGTGGTTGACGCCGCAGATCTGGTTGCATTCACCGTAATAGGTGCCCTCGCGCTCAACATTGAACCAGCTCTCGTTGACCCGACCGATGACCGCATATTCCTGGACGCCGAAGGACGGAATGAACCAGCTGTGGATAACGTCGGTGCTGGTTATCAGGACGCGGATGCTTGTGTGGATCGGCACGACGAGCGGGTTGTTGACATCGAGTAACCGCAGTTGGCCCGGCTTCAGATCGGCTTGCTGGATGATGTTGCTGTCGAAGGCCAATCCCTTCTGGTCGGGATACTCGTAGGACCAGTACCACTGATGTCCGGTGACCTTGATCGTCATGTCCGGGTTCGGGACCCGATCCATATAATACATCAGCTTGAAGGACGGGATCGCGATCATGACCAGAATCAGCACCGGGATGATGGTCCACAGCATCTCGATTACGGTGTTGTGCGAGGTGCGCGAGGGCACCGGATTGCGCCGGTGGTTGAAGCGAACGATCACATAGAGCAGCAGCGCCATGACGAACCCGGAAATCAAAAAGATGATCACCAGCAATTCGTTGTGAAACGCGTTGAGCCGGTCCTTGACCGGGGTGGCCGGGGGCTGCATGCCCATTTGCCAGGGCCGTGGCTGCGCGGCCCTAGCAATCGCGGCGAGCGATCCGGCGGCGACCACCGCAAGGACCAGCACAACCAATACCCGGGCCGCCCGCTTTTTCGTCAGCAACCTCGACAACCGCCACCGCACCATGCCATGCCGCCTCTGATCCGTCCCATTCGGCCGATCGGGCGGCCCGCAGCGGCTTGTTCCGCAAAGGACGGTCCGAGCGGCGCCATTCGGCCTCGTACCCTCTATCTTGCCGCAGCGGGCGGGCCGCGGCCACGCACGACAACAAACCTACACCATCGCCCGCGCGCGTCACAACCGGCCCAACCCATTGCGTCAAGCCGCCGCAGGCGTTTGCGATCAACGCCCGCCGCCCCCAATGTGGCCCTGCCGATACGCCGATCGCGACTTCCGTTCGCGGCTGACGGCGACCATATTGTGGATTGGCAGCTAAGGAGCAGCGAATGACCGATCTCGCCGTCACCGACGAATTGTTTTTCGAGCGCACCGGCATGAATCCCGACCGGGTAGAGGCGATCGTCGCCCAAGCGCTGGCCGGCATGGACGACGGCGAGCTGTTTCTCGAATACAGCCAATCCGAAAGTCTCTCGCTCGACGATGGCCGGATCAAGAGTGCGAGTTTTGATACGACCCAGGGGTTCGGGCTGCGCGCGGTGGCCGGTGAAGCCGCCGGATACGCCCACGCCTCCGACCTCTCCGAAGCTGCGATCCGCCGCGCCGCGGCGACGGTGCGGGCGGTAGCCAGCGGTTATTCAGGGGTAATGGAGGGGCCGCCGCCGGGCACCAATCGCACCCTCTATACCGATGTGAACCCGCTCGGCCTCGTTGAGCTCGGCGCCAAGACCCGCGTGTTGGCCGAAATCGACGCTTATGCGCGCAGCCGCGACCCGCGAGTGAAACAGGTCATGGCGTCGTTGAGCGGCATGTGGCAGGCGGTTCAGATCATCCGCGCCGATGGCCGCCGCGTTGCCGATATCCGCCCGCTGGTGCGCTTGGGCGTCGCCGTCGTCGTCGGTGATGGCGACCGCATGGAGACCGGCTCTTCCGGCGCCGGAGGCCGTCTCGCCTATGAGCGCTATCTCGATCCCCTACACTGGAAGGAACAGGTCGACGAGGCTCTGCGGCAGGCATTGGTAAATCTCGGCGCCGTGCCGGCGCCGGCGGGAGAGATGACCGTCGTTCTCGGACCGGGCTGGCCAGGGGTAATGCTGCACGAGGCGATCGGGCATGGGCTCGAAGGGGATTTCAATCGCAAGAAGACCTCAGCTTTTTCCGGGATGATCGGCCAGCGCGTCGCCACCAAGGGAGTGACGGTGGTCGATGACGGGACCTTGCCTGATCGGCGCGGCTCTTTGACCGTCGACGATGAGGGGACAGCGACCAACTGCACCACCCTGATCGAGGACGGCATTCTCAAAGGGTACATGCAGGACCGGATGAATGCCCGCCTGCTTGGCGCCGCGCCGACCGGTAACGGCAGACGCCAGAGCTTTGCTCATGCCCCGATGCCGCGGATGACGAACACCTACATGCTGGCCGGAAACCAGGACCCACAGGAGATCATCGCCTCGGTCCCGCGCGGTCTCTATGCGGTCAATTTCGGCGGCGGTCAGGTCGACATTACCTCGGGCAAATTCGTGTTTTCCGCCTCCGAGGCCTATCTGATCGAGGACGGCAAAGTCGGCGCCGCTGTCAAAGGCGCCACCCTGATCGGCAACGGACCCGACGCTCTGACCAAAGTCACGATGATCGGCAACGACCTTGGCCTCGACCACGGGATCGGCACCTGCGGCAAGGACGGCCAGAGCGTCCCGGTCGGCGTCGGCCAGCCGACCTTGCGAATGGATGGCTTGACGGTCGGCGGCACCAGCGCGTAAGGCCGGCCGTCGGGCCACGGCGGCATCCGGGGGGATCATGTGGTTTCGCGACCGTCGGTGGGCGCTCGCGCTCATTGTGCTCGTCGCGGCGCTTCCGTGCGCCCGCGCTCGCGCTTGCAGCGATCTCAACACTGCGCGCTCGACACGTTGGTCGCTGGCAACCGAGCACGGCGTTTCCTGGCTGGTGACGCCTTGCGGCCACGCTTTTTTCAGCCTCGGCGTCAACGCGCTCGACAGCGGTTACTCTTATCGCGAACGGAACGGCAAAGTCTATTATAGCTGGACGGCGTTCGCTCCAAGTCAAGAAGCGTGGGTCGAGGCGACCCGGCAACGCCTCTCCGCCTGGGGGTTCAACAGTGCAGGGGGCTGGGCCTTGCCGCCGCCGCAGCTGCGCCTGCCGACCATCGTCAATCTCGAACTAGGCCGCAACGCGCGCTTTCACTGGTTCGACCCGTTCGCGCCCGAGACCGAGACGCGGATGGTGGCGCTCGCCCGCGAACTCGTCGCCCCCTACCGCAACACCCCATTTCGCATCGGCTATTTCTCCGACAACGAGGTTGGCTGGTGGGCCGGGGCGCTGTTCGTTTTCTATTCAATGAAACCGGCCGATTCGGTAACGAAGCAGCGGTGGGTCGAAACACTGCAGCACTACTATGGCGGCGACTGGGCTCGCTTTATCGTCGATTTTATGCCGCCGCCGGGCGTCGACTCGTGGGCGAAGCTGCTCGCCGCGACCGAGATGACGCGGATGCGGCCCGGCGGCGCTGGGATCCATGTCGTGCGCCAGTGGTGCGGCATCGTCGCGCGCCATTACTATGCGATGGCGGCGCGCGCGATCCGGGCCGCCGATCCCGACGCGCTCTATTTTGGCGACCGACTGCCGATCTACTACGACCCGGCGGCGGTGCGGGCGATGGCGCCCTATGTCGATGCGATCGCGACCAACTACAATGTCGACAGCAGCGACGGCTGGATCGCCGACTACTTTTTCGATGGGCTGCGCAAATTGTCGAGAGGCAAGCCGGTGCTGGTCTCCGAGTGGTTTTTCGCGGCAAAGAATAATCGCACCGGCAACCTCAACAACGGCCATCTGATGACCGTCGACACCCAGGCCGAGCGAGCCGCAGGTGCGGCGGCAGCGACCGAGAACCTTGCGGCAATCCCGGAAGTCGTCGGCGCCCATTGGTTCCAGTATTACGACCATCCAAAGGGCGGACGCCCCGATGGCGAAGACTACGATTTCGGGCTGGTCGACATCAACGATGAACCCTATCGGCGGCTAACCACGGCGCTGGCGATCGCCAATCGCCGCGCCTACGAAATTCATAGCGAAGCGACGATGCGGACGCCCGGGATGGGGGTGTTCACTATTCCGCGAGCCGAGGTTCAGCTGCGCAACCGTTCGCTCTCGGATTGGCCGAAGCCGGCAAGCCTGCTCCCGAGGTTGACAGCTTCGCCGGGGGCCGTCGAATTCGGCGAGGCCTATCTGTCGTGGAGCCAGCGCGGCCTCCAGCTGGCGACGATCGGCCAGGACTATTTCGACATCGATCTGTTGGCCTATGACGGTCAGTTCCCGCTTAGCGAAGCCTATCGGGTCGAATTGGGCATCGATCTCGGCGACGGGCCGCGGCGCTTCACGTTGTTTTTTATCCCGCCGCGCACCAAGATCCATGATTATCCGGAGATGGCCGCTGAGCTCTGCGACGGAGCCGCAATTGGGGCGATCGGCCAGGGTTGCACCCCCGTACCCGGCGCCAAGGCCGTCTATTTTGGCGCCGACCAGCCGCGCATCACTGCCGAGGCGCTGATCCCGTGGTCGGCGCTAGGGCTGGCGTCGCCGGGCGCGGGGGCGCCGCTGCGAGTCGAGATTGCCGTCACCTCGTGGGACCGCGACCGCTGGATGTCGCTGTCGGGGCGCGATCCCGCGACGGCGATGCGCGATCCCGCCGGCTGGCGACGAGCGCGCCTCGGCGACGGCCCGCAGACTATCGAGAGCGCGCCAACGCTACCAGTGCGGGCACATGGATGATGCGCTGGCGGATCCGCGGCCCGCATGATCTCCACGCCCAGTCGCGGGTATCGTTTCGGTGCCGCGCAAGCAGCGATGAGGCCGAGCAATGGCGACGCATTTCCCCGACGGGTTTCTGTGGGGCGCCTCGACGGCGGCTTACCAAATCGAGGGCGCAGTCACGGAGGACGGGCGCGGGCCGTCGATCTGGGATACGTTCAGCCATCTGCCGGGGAAGATTCTCGGCGGCGACAGCGGCGATATTGCCTGCGACCATTACCATCGCTGGCCGCAGGATGTAGCGCTGATGCGCGAACTCGGACTGGGCGCCTATCGGCTGTCGCTGTCTTGGCCGCGCATCCTGCCCCAGGGTCGCGGCGGAACCAGCGCCAAGGGACTGGAATTCTACGATCGGCTCGTCGACGGCGTGCTCGGAGCCGGCATCGAGCCCTGGATCTGCCTCTACCATTGGGACTTGCCACAGGCGCTTGAAGATCACGGCGGCTGGCAAAACCGTGACACGGCGTCCTGGTTTGCCGATTACGCGCATCTGACGGTGCGGCGGCTGGGCGATCGAGTCAAGCACTGGGCAACGTTCAACGAGCCCAACTGTGCTTGCGTGAAGGGCTATGGCGACGGCGAGCACGCGCCGGGCATTCGCGGCCGCGTCAGCGCGCTGACCGCAATTCACGTCATGAATATTGCGCACGGGTTGGGCGTTGCGGCTATGCGTTCGGAGCGCACCGATCTGTTGCTCGGCAACATCTACAATTTTCATCCGCGCGAGCCGGCGAGCGATCGCGAGGAAGACGAGATCGCAACCCTGATGCTCGACGCCCTATGGAACCGCTCGTTTCCTGACCCTCAGATGCTCGGACATTATCCGGAGCCCCTCGCCGCTGAGATGGTCGAGCCGTTGGTCCAGCCCGGCGACCTTGAGATCATTCAGCAAAAGCTCGATTATTTCGCCTTCAACCACTACACGCGATCGCGGGTGCGCCGCGACCCCGACCATCCGTTCGAGGTCGGCACCCTGCCGCCGCTGTCCGGTACGCCGGTCACCGAGATGGGCTGGGAGATCGCACCCGATGCCTTTCGCGCGGTGCTGATCGAGGTCAAGGAGCGCTATAGCGGAGACCTGCCGATCTATATCCTCGAAAACGGTGCCGCCTTTCCCGATCAGGTGGAGCGGGACGGGCGCATCCGCGACCATCAGCGCGTCAGCTATTTGCGGGGCTATTTGGGCGCCGTGCTCGACGCGATCGGAGCCGGAGTGCCGGTGCGCGGTTATTTCGTGTGGTCGTTGATGGACAATTTCGAGTGGACACTCGGCTACAGCAAACGCTTCGGCCTGGTCCATGTTGATTATGAGACGCTTGAACGCCGGCCCAAGGATTCTTTCCACTTCTACGCCGAGCTCGCCGGGGGAGCCGGCCTGGAACGGGAGTAGGATTAAGTTCCTAATACGCGTAATCGGTGAAAACCGGGTCGATCTCGCCGTGCCAGCGGGTGCGGAAATCTTCGAGCAATTCTTCGGCCGGGGTGCGGCCGGAACCGGCGATCGCGAACAGCGGGTCGAGATAATGCGTTTCGTCCTCGCCGAAAGCGCTGCGGCGAGCGCGGCGATGCAACCCCTCGCGAGCGATGTCCAGCACTTCGAGCGCCACATCGCGCAAGGTGCGGGTGCGCAGGGGGGTCGCTAATGCCCGCCGCGGCACGTCGCGGCGCATCGCCTCGCGCTCCTCCGCGGTCCAGTCGGCGACGAGGTCGTGGGCGGCGTTGAGCGAGGTCGAATTGTACAGAACCCCGACCCACAACGCCGGCAGCGCGCACAGACGCCGCCACGGCCCGCCATCGGCGCCGCGCATCTCGAGAAAAGTCTTGAGTCGGACCTCAGGGAAGGCAGTCGTCAGATGGTCGATCCAGTCTCCCAATCGCGGGATTTCGCCGGGCAGGGCCGGCAGGCGCCCGGCGATGAAATCGTGGAACGACTGACCGCTTGCATCGATGTAACGGCCGTCGCGGTAGACGAAATACATCGGCACGTCGAGCATGTAGTCGACGTAGCGCTCGAACCCGAAACCTGGCTCGAAAACAAACGGCAGGGTGCCGCAACGGTCGGGGTCTGTGTCAGTCCAGATATAGCTGCGATGGCTCAGCAGACCCGACGACTTCCCCTCGACAAACGGCGAGTTGGCGAACAGCGCCACGGCCACCGGCTGCAATGCCAAGCTTACCCGGAACTTTTTGACCATGTCGGCTTCGGACTGATAGTCGAGGTTGGTCTGCACCGTGCAGGTGCGCAGCATCATATCGAGGCCGAGCCGCCCCTTTTTCGGCATGTAGTCGCGCATGATGCGGTAGCGCGCCTTGGGCATCCACGAAATGTCTTCGCGGCGCCATTTGGGATCGAAGCCGAGCCCGAGCATGCCGAGGCCGAGTTCGTCGCAGACCTCGCGCACCTGGCGCAAATGCTCATGTACCTCGTCGCAGGTCTGATGCACGGTTTCGAGCGGCGCACCACTCAATTCGAACTGGCCGCCGGGTTCGAGGGTGATCGAACATTGGGCATCGTTAGACAGCGCGATCGTGTTGCCGTTTTCGATGACCGGCTTCCAGCCGAAGCGGGTCATTCCCTGAAGCAGTGCGGCGATGCCGTCCGGTCCTTCATACGGCACCCGGCGCAGATCGGAGCGGCGGAAGACGAATTTCTCGTGCTCGGTCCCGACCCGCCATGCCGCGGGCGGCTTCGATCCGGAATCGAGGTATTCGACGAGCTGCCGCTTGTCGATGATCGGTTCTCCGGGCGTGCTCGGCGTGGTTGTCATTCTCGGCGGAACTCCTGGACAGTTGGGCCGGAGGGATTGGCAGCAGCTCGTTGCGCCAAGCGGCAGCCGCTCACTTGCCGCGGGCGCGGCGCCAATCGCCCGTGATCGCCTGCAACACCGCCAACGCCGCGAGGGCAGCCGTATCGGCGCGCAACACCCTGGGCCCGAGCCCGACGCGAGTAACAAAGGAGAGTTTCCCCAAAGCGTCAAGCTCCGTCTCGGCGAAGCCGCCTTCCGGACCGGTCAGCATCGCTGTCGGCCCAACACCGAGCCGCGCAACGGCCGCGCCGATCGGTTCACCGGCGCCGGTTTCGTCGCAGACGATCAGATGACGTTCGGCTGACCAACTGGCCAGCACGCGATCGAGCGCTTGCGGTTCGTGCAATTCAGGTACCGAGAGCCGCTCGCTCTGCTCGGCAGCCGCGACCGCATGGGCGCGCAGACGTTCGAGATTGAGGCGCTCGGTTTGGGTTCGCTGCGTCCACACGGGCAGTAACGCCCGGACGCCGAGTTCGGTCGCTTTCTCGATCAGCCAATCGAGACGGGCCCGCTTGATCGGTGCAAACACGAGCCACAGATCCGCTTCGGCTTCGGCCGGCCGCGTCCGCCGTTCGACCGTGAGCACCACGCGGCTTCGGCCAGTCTCGATGACCCGGCAGACCCATTCGCCGTCCGTCGCATTGAACGCCGCCACCGCCGCGCCGGCACCGAGCCGCAGCACCGTGCGCAGGTGATGTGCCTGTCCCGGCGCGAGCTCGATTGACCCGCCGGATGCGAATGGCTCTGCAACGTAAAGCCGCGCTTTAGGGTGCTCATTCATGCCGGGATCCTCGAATCACGTCGCTTCGACAGCTAGATTAGGTTCCGGGTCAAGAAAATGATCACGTACTCGTCTCCCCCAGGTGCGGTTGCCCCTCACCCCGACCCTCTCCCCGCCGGCGGGGAGAGGGAGGGACCCGGAGGTCCGCAATCGACGGAGCCGCGAAGCGGCGGACGAGATGTCGGACCCGCGCAGCGCGAGGGCGAGGGGCGGCCGGCGATAGGTGCTCATCCGAGCGATATTCGCCCAGACGATTGGGTGGAGCGCTATTTGCCGACGGGCGCCCGGCCTTATGCCCGTCTGGCTCGCCTCGACCGTCCGATCGGAACATGGCTGTTGCTCTTTCCAGGGTGGTGGGGGATCGCGCTCGCCGCGCCTCGCTGGCCGGATCCGGCGCAGTTGGCGCTGTTCGCGCTCGGCGCCGTGGTCATGCGCGGCGCCGGCTGCACCCTGAATGACATCGCCGACCGCCACTATGACGGACAGGTGGCGCGCACCCGATTGCGGCCATTGCCGAGCGGTGCCGTGACCGTGCGTCAGGCGATGGGGTTTCTGCTGCTGCAATTGGGGATCGGAGCGGCGGTGCTGTTCAGCCTCAATCGCGCCAGCATCATCCTCGGCATAGCCGTGTTGGGCCTGATCGGCAGCTATCCGTTCATGAAGCGGGTTACTTATTGGCCGCAGGTGTTCCTTGGCCTTAACTTCAATTGGGGGGCGCTGGTCGGCTGGACCGCGGTTGCCGGGACGCTCGGCCGGCCGGCGCTGCTGCTCTATCTCGGCGGTATATTCTGGACGATCGGCTACGACACGATCTACGCGCATCAGGACAAGGAGGATGACGCGCTGATCGGCGTCAAATCCTCGGCCTTGGCGCTCGGATCTCGCACCCGGCCATGGCTCTTCGTCTTCTATTCCGCTGCCCTGCTGCTGTGGGGCATGACAGGCTGGGTAGTCGGGCTCGGCGGATGGTTCTGGGTCGGGCTCGCCGCCGCGACGGTGCAGCTTCTCTGGCAGGCGGCGCGCGTCGATATCGACCGCCCGGCCGATTGCCTTGCCAAATTCCGCTCGAACCGCGTGCTCGGCTGGCTGATGCTCGCCGGGATCGTTGCCGGTCACGTGATCTGAGCTCGCCCTTGGATCCGGCCCTTTTCGTCCGCCGTAACACCGCGGTCGCAGCGCCGCCGCTGGTACCCGAGATCCGGCTCCATCTGGCGACTGAGGTTACCCCGATCTGGCAGGCGACGGAAGAAAGCCTGGCACGCGGCGGCGTGCCCCCGCCGTTTTGGGCATTCGCCTGGGCCGGTGGCCAGGCACTCGCCCGCTACCTACTCGATCGTCCCGAGACGGTAGCCGGGCGCTCTGTACTCGATTTCGGCTCCGGTTCGGGGCTGGTCGCGATCGCCGCGGCCAAAGCCGGCGCCCGCTCTGTGTACGCCGCCGAGATCGACCATTTCGCCGCGGCCGCCATCGCCGCCAACGCTGCGCTGAACGATGTCGTGGTGGAAGTAACGACTGCCGACGTGATCGACACCGTCGACCCGTGCTGGGAGGTCGTTACCGCCGGCGATGTCTGCTACGAGCGCGATATGGCGGACCGCGTCATACCGTGGCTGCGGGCGCTGGCGGGGGGTGGTTGTGTTGTGCTGCTCGGTGATCCCGGGCGCGCCTATCTGCTAACGGAGGGCCTGCTCCAGCTTGCCTCCTATACCGTGCCGACAAGCCGAGAGCTCGAAGACAGCGCGACCCGCGACGGTGTCGTTTGGCGAGTCCCGCCGCCCTGAAGCATGCTCGTCAACCGGCTCCGCTGCACCCATATAGCGCGGCATGCCCTATGCCAGCCTGCGCGACTTTATCGACCGGCTCGAAACCAGCGGGCGGCTGGCGCGGGTCGCGGCGCCGGTGTCCCCGCATCTCGAAATGACCGAGATCCAGACGCGTCTGTTAGCCGAGGGCGGACCGGCGGTGCTGTTCGAGAACGTGACAGGCGAAGACGGCAAGAAATATTCGATGCCGGTCTTGGTCAATTTGTTCGGCACCATCGAGCGCGTCGCCTGGGGCATGGACCGCGAGCCCGGCGGCCTGCGCGAGATCGGCCGAACGCTTGCCTTTCTGAAGCAGCCGGAGCCGCCCGGCGGCTGGCGCGAGGCGCTCGAGCTGCTGCCGCTATTGCGCACGGTCATGGCGATGCGCCCACGCACCGTAGGCGCCGCGCCGTGCCAGGAGATCGTATTGCGCGGGGCCGAGATCGACCTCGGCGCGCTGCCGGTCCAGACCTGCTGGCCGGGCGAGCCGGCACCGCTGATCACCTGGCCGTTGGTGGTGACCAAGGGGCCGGGCGAGCGACGCGAAGACGGCTTCAATCTGGGCATCTATCGCATGCAGGTGACCGGCCGCGACACTACGTTGATGCGCTGGCTCAAGCATCGCGGCGGGGCGCAGCACCATCAGCGCTGGAGCGCTGAGCGCCGCGAACCATTGCCGGCGGCGGCGGTCATCGGCGCCGATCCGGGCACGATCCTTGCCGCGGTGACGCCGGTGCCGGACACATTGTCGGAATACCAGTTCGCCGGACTGTTGCGCGGCCGAAAGGTCGAATTGGTTGACTGCAAGACCGTGCCGTTGAAGGTGCCGGCGCAGGCCGAAATTGTGCTCGAAGGCCACGTTTCGCTCGACGAATACGCCAACGAAGGCCCCTATGGCGATCACACCGGCTATTACAACGCGGTCGAGCGCTTTCCAGTCTTCCGCCTGTCGGCGATCACGATGCGGCAGAACCCGATCTATCTGTCGACCTTTACCGGCCGCCCACCCGACGAACCCTCGATCCTCGGCGAGGCCTTGAACGAAGTCTTCATCCCGTCTGTTACAGCAGCAATTCCCGGAAATCGTCGATTTCTGGCTGCCGCCCGAGGGCTGCTCTTATCGCATCGCGGTGGTGGCGATCCGAAAGTCCTACCCCGGCCACGCCAAGCGCGTGATGATGGGGATCTGGTCGTTCCTGCGCCAATTCATGTACACGAAATTCGTCATCGTCGTCGACGACGACATCGACGCGCGCGACTGGAAGGATGTGATGTGGGCGATCTCGACCCGCATGGATCCGGTGCGCGATGTGACCCTGATCGACAACACCCCGATCGACTACCTCGACTTCGCCTCGCCCGAATCGGGTCTCGGCGGCAAAATCGGCCTCGACGCTACCGGCAAATTGCCGCCCGAGACCCGGCGCGAATGGGGCCGGCCGATCCGCATGGCCGAGGCGGTTGTCGCGGAGGTGACGAGCAAATGGGCGAGTTACGGGCTGCCCGGATCGGGCAAGCCGATATGGAAATGAGGTTTTCTCTTGGCAGAATATCCCGAAAGGGGCACGAGATGAACGTAGAACACACCCTAAATCTCAGCGACGGCCATCTTATCGAAATCGGCGAATCCACCTGGGATCCTCAGAACGCGCGTTCGATCCGAGATCGGTGGCCTACTAGCACTGGCGGATTCAGTCCACGCAGTTCTAGCGAGGTGCCGATGGCATCCCTCGCTCCTATGCTGACTTTCGCAGCACAGCACGATGAATTATCGGCCGCCGAATGCGCGGAGATAATCGCGGAGCTCGCAGCATCGATAAGGCGGTAACACCCTTAGTTGTCCGCAAGAAATTCCCCCGGTTCCCAATAATTTTTGTCATGGCCGGGCTTGACCCGGCCATCCGCGTGGATCCCCGGGACAAGCCCGGGGATGACGCTCTTCAGAGGTGGTGTGATGGCCCATTCGGCCGATAGGCAAAGTCAAAACGCAATCGACCTGCTGCACGATCTGATCGGGCGCGCTCGCCGCACCGGCGCCGACGCTGCCGATGCGGTGCTGTTCGAGGGCACCTCGCTGTCGCATGGACGCCGCCTCGGCAAGACCGAAAAGCTCGAGCGCTCCGAAGGCCAGGATCTCGGCCTGCGGGTTTTCATCGGCCGGCAGCAGGCGATCGTATCGTCGAGTGACCGATCGCCAAGGGCGCTCGGTGAACTCGTCGAGCGCGCCGTGGCGATGGCCAAGACCGTGCCCGAAGACCCGTATTGCGGCATCGCCGAGCCCGAGGAGATCGCCCGCAATTGGCCCGCGCTCGACATGTTCGACGCGCAAGAGCCCAGCGCCGAGGTATTGATCGAACGGGCGCGCGCCGCCGAGGAGGCGGCCCTAGCGGTCGAAGGTGTGACCAATTCCGAGGGCGCCGAGGCCGGCTGGGGCCGCTCCGAGATGGTGCTAGTCGCTTCGAACGGGTTCGCAGGGACGTACCGGGGTTCGAGCCACGGGGTCAGCGCCTCGGTCATCGGCGGCACCGGCACCGGCATGGAGCGCGACTATGATTATTCCAGCGCAGTCTATGCCGCGGATCTGCGCGACCCGGCCGAAATCGGCAAGACCGCCGGCGAACGCGCGGTCAAACGGCTTGGCGCCAGGAAGATGCCGACCTGCCGGTGCCCGGTGGTGTTCGATCCGCGGGTCGCGCGCAGCTTCATCTCGCATTTGCTGGGCGCGATCTCGGGCCCGTCAATCGCCCGCGGCACCAGCTTTTTGAAGGACCGCCTTGATGAGCGCATCTTTCCTGCAGGCGATCACCATCGTCGACGACCCGCACCGCCATCGCGGTCTGCGCTCCAAGCCGTTCGACGGCGAAGGCATCGCCAACCATCGCCGCGCGATCGTCGACAAGGGGGTGCTGACCACTTGGCTCCTCGATCTTCGTTCCGCACGCCAATTGGGCCTCAAGACCACCGGACACGCCGCACGCGGTACTTCCTCGCCGCCCGGACCGTCCGCCACCAACGTGTGGATCGAGCCCGGCGCGGTCAGCCCGCAGGCGCTGATATCAGACATCGAGAGCGGCTTTTACGTGACCGAGATGATGGGGATGGGGGTCAACGGCGTGACCGGCGACTACAGCCGGGGCGCGGCCGGCTTTTGGATCGACAAGGGCGAGATCGCCTTTCCGGTCAGCGAGATGACCGTCGCCGGCAACCTCAAGGACATTTTTTCGCGCCTGATCGCCGCCGACGATCTCGAATTCAAGGCGGGCATGGACGCGCCGACCCTGCGCGTCGACGACCTGACCGTCGCCGGCGCTTAGAGCGACCCTAATATCGCTGCCGGGCGAGCACGAAATCAGTTAGGATGGGTGCCGGTCTCAAAATGGCTGCGCCGGTTCCGGCGCGGTGCTCTGAGAAAGGAGCGGGGAAATGGGCGAGATTCTTGGACTTGGCTGCACCCACTATCCGGGGTTGACGGTCCCCGACGAGCAGTTGCCGTCGCTGTTTCATCGGCTGCTGACCGCACCCAACGTGCCCGAGCATTACAAGAACCCGGCTAATTGGCCGGCCGAACTCGTGGCCGAACTCGGCAATGACGAAGGTTTTTCGTCGGCCCAGCGCTACAGCGCCCGGATGGCCGAGGGCTTCCGCGCGGTGCGCAAGTCGCTCGACGCGTTCAACCCGGACGTCGTGCTGGTGTGGGGCGACGACCAGTACGAGAATTTCCGCGAGGACATCATCCCCGCCTTTTGTCTGCTCGGCTATGACGACGATTTCGCGGTCCAGCCATGGAAAAACGGCAATGGCGGCCGCACCAATCGTTGGGGCGAGCCCGGCGACTGGGCGTTAAAGCTGCACGGCCACCGCGAGGCTGCCAAACATCTCGCCACCGGGCTGATCGAGCGCGGCGTCGACATGGCCTATGCCTATAAGCCGCTGCACCATCCGCTGGCGCACGCCTTCACCAACACCTTCCTTTACCTCGATTGGGACCGGAAGGGCTTTCCCTACCCGGTCGTGCCGTTCGCAATCAATTGCTACGGCAGCAACCTTCTGCACGCCAAGGGCGGTACCGCGGCGTTGTTTATGCCGCCGCGCGATCCGTCTATCGCCGGCGATCCGCCCTCGCCGCATCCCTGGCGCTGCATGGAGGTCGGCAAGGCGGTGGCTGAGACCTTTGCGGATTCGCCGTGGCGGGTGGCGGTGATCGCCTCGTCGAGCTGGTCCCATTGCTTCCTGTCGCCGACCAACGGCTATATGTGGCCCGACCAAAAGGCTGACCGGCTGCTGTTCGACGCGCTGTCACAGCGCGATTACGACACCTGGCGCAAGCGCCCGTTGAAGGCGATGGAGCAGGCCGGGCAGCACGAAATGCTGAACTGGTGCGCGCTGATGGGGGCGATGGAAAAGCTCGACCGGAAACCGGTCGTGCACGATTACATCGAGACGCACATCTTTGCGTCGGATAAGTGCTTCGTCTCCTACCCGGCGTAAGGCCGCGAGGCGGCGGCCCGGCGGACAAGCTCTGACGGATGCCGCCGCCCTTGCCAAGGGCGGTCCCCGCCTTTAACACTGCCGGCGGGGACCCATGTTCGGAAAGCCGCCGATCCTTGAGGAGGGCGCGCGCACTGCCGCGCTGGTATGGCGCTTGGCGCGCGATTTCATGCGCCCGCATTTGCCACGGGTCGCACTCGCGTTCTTGCTGATGGGGCTGGCGGCCGGCAGCACGGCGTTGCGCGCGTGGCTGATGCAACCTGTTCTCGACCGCATCTTTGTTGGGCGTGACGGCTCGCTTCTGCTGCTGATCGCTGGCGGCGCTCTGGCTATCGCCGTCGTCAAGGGTCTCGCCGATTACGGCGAGGCGGTGCTGATGAACCGCGTCGGCCAGCGGGTCATCGCCGATGTGCAGATAGCGCTGTTCGCGCGACTGATGCGTGCCGATCTCGCCTATTTTCACGCGCATCCGAGCGGGACCCTGATCTCGCGGTTTACCAGCGACGCCGTGCTGCTGCGCAACGCCGCGGCGAACATCCTCGGTGCGATCGGCAAGGATGCGTTGACCGTAGTGTTCCTGGTCGGGGTCATGTTCTATCAGGACTGGCTCTTGGCATTGGTCGCGTTCTTCCTCTTCCCGGTGGCGATCCGTCCGATCGTCGGCATCGGCCGCCGCATGCGCCGGGTTTCGACTAACACGCAAGCAGAAATTGGCCAACTGACGACGCTGCTGAGTTCAGACCTTTCAGGGCGCCCGCCTGGTCAAGGCCTATGGCATGGAGGATTACGAGGAGCGGCGCGCCACCGGCCTGTTCGAACGGCTGTTCGCGCTGATCGATAGGGCAACACGGACGCGCTCACGCGCCTCGCCGATGATGGAGACATTGGGCGGCGCGGCAATCGCGATCGTCATCCTTTATGGCGGTCATCAGGTCATCGTCGGGACCCGGACGCCGGGCGCGTTCTTCTCGTTCATCACCGCGCTGCTGCTCGCCTATCAGCCGTTGAAGAGCCTCGCCAATCTGAACGCCTCGCTGCAGGAAGGCCTCGCCGCGGCCCAACGGATCTTTCAGGTGCTCGACGTCGAGCCGACAATTCGCGATACACCCGCGGCTCGGCCGCTATGCGTTGCCGGCGGCGAAATCCGCTTCGACCGGGTACGCTTTGGTTATGCCCCCGGAGCAGTTGCTCTCGACGATGTCTCGCTGACCGTCCCGGCCGGGCGGACGGTCGCGCTGGTCGGCGCATCGGGGGCTGGCAAATCGACCATCCTCAACCTGATCCCCCGCTTTTTCGATGTCGAGGAAGGCAGCATTGCGATCGACGGGCAGGATATCCGCAGCGTGACCTTGGCCTCGTTGCGCGGTGCGGTGGCGCTCGTCGCCCAGGAGGTAACGCTGTTCGACGACACCCTGCGGGCCAACATCGCCTATGGGCGGTTCGGCGCCGCAGCGGCCGAAATCGAGGCGGCGGCGCGCGCCGCCGGCGCTGACGAGTTTATCCGCGAGCTGCCGAACGGCTACGACACGCAGGTCGGAGAGCACGGTGTGCGCCTCTCCGGCGGGCAGCGCCAGCGCCTGGCGATCGCCCGGGCGATGCTCAAGGACGCTCCGATCTTGCTGCTCGACGAAGCGACCTCGGCCCTCGACAGTGAGTCCGAACGCCAGGTGCAGGCTGCGTTGCGCACGTTGATCCGCGGGCGCACGACTCTGGTCATCGCTCACCGGCTGTCGACGGTCCAGGGCGCGGATCTGATCTGTGTCGTCGATCGCGGGCGTATCGCCGAGAGCGGCCGGCACACCGAGCTGCTCGCCCGCGGCGGTCTCTATGCGCGGCTCTATGCGATGCAGTTCGCCGATGAGCGAGACGTCGCCGCTGCCGCTCCTGCGCAATAGCGGGTGGCATTGATCTTTACCAGGCGCGGCACATGGCGGCGCCTCATGCGCAATGCTCGGCTGCGGCGGGCAGCATGCTGGGCGATGCACTGCTACATTCGCCTCGTCTATCGCACCAACCACTGGACCGTGGAGGGCGGCGAGGCGCCACGCCGGCTGATTGCCGAGGGTCGAGCTTTCATCGGCGCATTCTGGCACGGGCGCATGATGATGATCCCGATGGCGTGGCAGCGCATGGCGCCAATGCATATGCTGATTTCGGCGCACCGCGACGGTCGGATCATTGCCGATGCCGTGTCGTATTTCGGTATCCAGGCGATCGCCGGCTCGACCCGCCGCGGGGGGTCGGCGGCATTGCGCAACATGCTGAAAAAGTTAAAGGAAGGGGATTGTGTGGCGATCACTCCGGATGGCCCGCGCGGCCCGGCGATGAGCGTCAGCATTGGCATCGTCAATGCCGCGAGGCTGGCACAGGTGCCGATCGTGCCGATCACCTATGCCACGAGCCGGCGGTGGATGTTCCCTAGTTGGGACCATTTCCACGTCGGACTGCCGTTCGGGCGCGGTCTCTTTTTGTGGGGCCAGCCGATCGAAATCGCTACAGAGCTTGACGAGGCTGGGCTCGAGCATGCCCGATCCCTGATCGAGGCGCGTATGATCGAAATGGTCGACGAGGCCGACCGCCGCGTCGGGCATGGGGTAAGCGCTCTTCAGCCACCCGACGCGAGGCTGTCTTCCTCTCCCCGTACACGGGGAAGTGGCCAGGGCGAAACGCCCTCACGGCGCCATGCCATTCAACCGGAAAAGCCGCGCTGATGTTGCCGCTCGTCTATCGCGTGCTGACACGGCCGTTGGCGCCGCTGGTATTGCTATATCTGGAGCGGCGGCGGCGGCGCGGCAAGGAGGACGGGCGGCGCCTGAGAGAACGCCAGGGTTTTGCATGCGGCGCCCGACCGCCGGGGCCTTTGGTGTGGGTTCACGCCGCGAGCGTCGGCGAGGCGACGGCGACGCTGCGGCTGATCGAGCGGCTGACCGAGATGCGGCCCGCGCTCGAAATCCTCGTCACTACCGGCACGGTCGCTTCGGCCCGGCTGCTCGAAGGGCGGCTGCCGCCGCGGACGCGCCATCAATTCGTACCGGTCGACCTACCGGGCTGGATCGGGCGTTTTCTCGATCACTGGCGACCGGACCTGGCGCTTTGGGTCGAATCCGAATTGTGGCCGAACTTGGTGCTGACGACGCATGCGCGCGAGATTCCGATGATGTTGGTCAGTGGCCGGCTATCGGCGCGCTCATACCGGCGCTGGCGCCGGTGGCCGGGGCTAATCGGCCCGATGCTCGGAGCTTTCGCGCAATGCCTCGCTCAGGATGCGGACCAGGCCGAGCGGCTGCACCGACTTGGCGCCCGCGATGTCGCCGCAGTCGGCGACCTCAAGGCTGCAGGCGCCACCCTGCCGGTCGACCAGGCGCAGCTGTGGCGGCTGCGTCGACAGATTGGCCCCCGCCCGCTATGGCTCGCCGCCAGCACTCACGCGGGCGAGGAGGAGATCGCCGCCGCCGCCCATCGATGTCTCGCTGCTGACCAGCCCGGCCTGTTGACGATCATCGCCCCCCGCCATCCGGTGCGCGGCGACGCCATCGCCACGATGCTGGCCGAGCACGGGCTGCGGGTCGCCCGACGCAGCCATAGTGAGCCGATCAGTGACGAGACCGCGGTCTACCTTGCGGATACGATTGGCGAACTCGGCCTGTTTTACCGTCTCGCCGGGATTGCCTTTATCGGGGGATCGCTGACGCGAAACGGCGGGCACAACCCATTCGAGGCGGCGCGCCTCGACTGCGCCGTGTTGCACGGGCCGGACATGAGCAATTGCGTCGGGATGGCCTCGGCGCTGGCGGCGGCCGGGGCGGCAGAGGTTGTGACCGGCGCCGACGAGCTGGCTCGGGCCGTGGCAGCGCTCCTCACTGATCGCAGGCTCCGTGCGACACGTTGCGCGGCCGCTGCACGGGCCGCCGCGGCCGGCCAGGGCATTCTCGACGCCATCCTCGCCCGTCTTGCCCCATGGCTCGACGGGCTCGCGCCGGTGCAAGACGGGCCGGCGGAAAGCGCACTGATCGAAGGCCGCGCCGGGGCGCCGCATTCGCTGCGGGCCTGATGCGAACCGCCCCGGATTTTTGGGGGAGGGAGCCGGGGCTTGCAGCCGATCTGCTGCTGCCGATCGGCGCAGCCTGGGATGCTGCAGGCCGGCTCCGCCGCGCCTTGGCACGGCCGTATCGTCCGCCGGTCCCGGTCATCTGCGTCGGCAATCTGGTGGCCGGCGGCGCCGGTAAGACCCCGGTCGCGCTGGCGCTCGCCGCATACCTCTCGGCGCATGGCATCGCTGTTCATGTGGTGACGCGCGGTTATGGTGGCCGGCTCGCTGGCCCGGTTCGCGTCGATCCGGCGCGGCACGACGCCGCTGCAGTCGGCGACGAAGCATTGTTGCTGGCTTCACGCGCGCCGTGTTGGGTCGCCCGCGCCCGGGGCGCGGGGGTCGGCGCCGCGGTCGCAGCCGGAGCCAAAGCTATCCTGCTCGATGACGGATTTCAGAATCCGACCGTCGCCGCAACCCTGGCGCTGATCGTCGTCGACGCCGTTTATGGCTTTGGCAATCGGCGGGTGATGCCCGGCGGCCCATTACGTGAGAGTTTGCGCCGCGGTCTCGCCCGCGCCGATGGCGTAGTGGTGCTCGCGACCGAGGGCGAAACGCGCCCGCACCGGCCAATCGCTGCCGATGCCAGTCGGCCGATCGTACCTGCGGTGCTGACGGCAGTGGACGGTGCCCAGCTCGCGGGAAGCCGCGCCGTCGCCTTTGCCGGGATCGGGCGGCCGGAAAAATTCTTTGCAACCTTGCGCAGGCTCGGCGTCGAACTCGTCGCCGCGCGCCCCTTTCCCGATCACCACCCGTTCCGCTTCGATGAGATCGCTGAACTGCGCCAGACGGCGACACACGAGAATGCGCGGCTAGTGACGACGGCAAAGGACTATGTCAGGGTGCCGCCCGCGGCGCGGGCCGGGATCGAGGTACTCGAGGTCGAAGTCCGTTGGCCCGATCTTGCCGCCCTCGATGGCCTTCTCGGCCCCGATGTGCTATCCGCTCAGGGCAATGGATACGGTGCAGGCGAATACCGTTGTTAAGGCGCCCCGGTTCGGCCATCGCCTAGAGGCTTGGGGAGCAGCGGCCTTCTTCGGTGTGTTCGGATTGTTGCCGATCGATTTTGCCTCCGCCCTCGGCAGTGCGCTGGGCCGGGGGATCGGCCCGTTTCTCGGCATCTCCAAACGGGCGCGGCTTAATCTTCGCCGCGCGTTTCCCGAGCTCCCCGACGCTGAGATTGAACAGATCGTCGTCGGCATGTGGAGCAATCTCGGCCGCGTCGCGGCTGAGTTCCCGCACCTACGGAGTTTCCGCGTATTCGAGCCGGGCGGACGGGTCGAGACCCACGGATTCGAGCATATCGACCAGGCGGTTGCCGCCGGGCGGCGGATGATCGTCTTTTCCGGACATATCGCCAATTGGGAGATCGGGTCGCTCGCCGGCGTCCAGTACGGGATCTCGGTCGCCCAGATCTATCGAGCCGCCAACAATCCGTTGATCGATCGCTTGATCGCGAAGTTGCGCGGCGATCGCGAGGAGTTCATCCCGAAGGGCGCCGTTGCGGCGCGGCGCGCGATTTTGGCGCTAAATCGTGGCGTGCATCTGGGCTTGCTCGCTGACCAGAAGATGAATGACGGAATCCCGGTTCCCTTCTTCGGTCGCCCCGCGATGACCAGCTCTGCCCTCGCTTTTCTGGCGCTCCGCTTCGACTGCGACGTGTTTCCGCTTCGGGTCGAGCGGCTCGCGGGGGCGCGCTTCCGGGTCACGGTCTCACCGCCGTTGCCCTTGCCTCGAAGCGGTGATCGTCAGGCCGACGCCGCCGCCCTGATGACGGCGGTCAATGCGACCTTAGAGGCGTGGATTCGCGACCGACCCGAGTTGTGGCTCTGGGTGCATCGACGCTGGCCGGATTAAAGCCGAATTGGCCCGTGGCCGCAGTGGATCGCCCACCTCTCCAAAAGTGCAACTCATCGCCCTTTAGTATGGAAATCGAGAGAGCTGTTGCACCTGATGCAATTTTGTGCAGCCTGTTAAGCCAACCGGCGGGTCAGGCTCGTTGAGCCCGATCAGCCGCATCGAATTGGAGAGTTACTATGGACATGACGCGTCGTGCCACTGCGGAATTCTTCGGCACGCTCTGGTTGGTTTTTGGTGGGTGCGGCGCCGCCGTGCTCGCCGCCGCCTTCCCGGTCCTCGGGATCGGCTTTCTCGGAGTAGCCTTCGCCTTCGGGCTGACTGTGCTGACGATGGCTTATGCCGTCGGACATATCTCGGGCGGCCATTTCAACCCGGCGGTGACGATCGGGCTGTGGGCCGGCGGGCGGTTCAAGGCCGCAGACGTGCTACCCTACATCATAGCCCAGGTGATCGGCGCGATTGTGGCTGCGGCAATCCTTTACGCGATTGCGTCTGGCAAACCGGGCTGGGTTGCAGATGGTTTCGCCTCCAATGGCTATGGCGATCTAAGCCCCGGCAAATACGGGTTGGGCGCCTGCTTTATCGGTGAGGTGGTTGCTACCTTCTTCTTTCTTTTCGTAATCATCGGCTCAACCTCGCGGGGCGCTGCGGTCGGCTTTGCCGGCATCCCGATCGGGCTGTGTTTGACCCTGATCCACCTGATCATGATCCCGGTCACCAATACCTCGGTCAACCCGGCGCGCAGCACCGGTCCCGCGCTGTTCGCCGGCGGGCACTATATATCGCAGCTATGGCTGTTCTGGCTGGCCCCGATCATCGGCGCCGCGCTAGCCGGCTTCTTCACCCGCTGGCTATATCAGGACGAGCTTGTGACGGTGGGCACCGTTGTTGTCGAGGAACAGCGCATCGGCTAAGGAAGCCAAGTGGGTTGTCACCGCCTCATTCATCGTCGCGGAATTGCAGCCAAGGCGCGCGGCGTTCGAGCCGCCGATCGATCCAGAACACGACCAATGTCACGAAGAGAGGCAGCGCGAAGATCAGAAACGCGACTGAATAAAGCAGAGTGTCGTTGCGGATGTCGATGATCGGCTGCTCGATCTCGTCGACGGGCACGGTGATCGCCAGCAACTGGTCGCGCCCATAGCGCGGCGGGATGTCGGTCACCCGGCCGATATAGGTCCGGCCGGCCACGTCGTAGACGCGGGTGCCGGCCATCTGCTGGTTCTGATAGGCCGCGACGAGGCCGTTAATCACCGGATCGTTCATATCGGCGATCTTAGGCAGCATCGTCTTGATTTCGCCGTTGGCGCGCACCGCTTTGGCGATCCGGTTCTGGTCGGGCAACGCTACCAGCTCGCCCGCTTTGGTGAAGATGAAAGCCGTGCTGCCCGGTGTGATTCGCTGCTTTCCCAAAAAACTCGCCAAATCCACCGCGGCCAAATCGGCTCCCATCACACCCGGCGTCGGCCCCCCGAAGCGGCGGCTCAGGGTGAAACCAGGCTCGTCGCTTGAAGCAAACATGTAAAGTTCGCTGTGCTCGACTATATCGCTGCGCTTGGCGGTCGCGTACCAAGGTCGTTCGCGGGGATCGAAGGGCGGCGCTTTATCGCGGCGGCCAACGATCGTGCTGTCCTCGGCGAGAAAGACCCAGCGCACGGTGCGCCGGCCGGCGGCATCGTCGGTGACGATCTCGTTGGCAAAGACCGCCTCGGGGGGTGCTTGCAGCGCCTTGCGCAACGCGGCCACCTTTTCTCCGGCGATATGCGTCACCATGAAGAACTCGCCATCATCGAACCCGACATAGAGCGATAATATTTGGGGATAGATGCGCAACGCCCGCAACAGCACGGCCAGTGCGTTGGGATCGTCCTTGATTCCCGGAGTGGTCAATTCCGGCACCAGCGAAGAGATCCCGACGATCGCATACATCGGGTCGTAAAGCAGTCTGATCCGATCGGTGATTTTATCTTCTGCTTCCTGCATCAGCCGCTGTGCAGCAGCAATCGCCAACTCGCTCGACTTCTTCGAATTGTACCAAATGATCCCACCGGCCAGCGCCACCAGAATGAACAAGAGGAGGCCGGTAATCCCGAGATAGGTCGGCCAGCGCCGGCCCTCGCCGGAGCCAAGGAGGTTCTCGGGCCGCTTCCGTGGATAGTTTTGCGGATTGGTCACGGCCTTCCATCCTCCCGGCGCGCGATCTGCTCGCGAGACTCGGAGAGCCGATGATAGAAGTCCGGTCTCGGTGATGTCTAGGCGCAGCCGGTGTCAGGGCTCGCTGCAGCCAAGATCAGCCGCCGGCTAACGACCGGCGCTGCTGTGACGCGGCCTCGGCTGCGGCACCGGCCTCAGCCGTGACCTCGACCTCGACGGTCATGCCGAGATGGTCCGAGGGGAAACCGGTCCAACTACCGGAAATTGGCACCGCTTGGCGCGGATCGCGAACAACAGCGACACGGACCAAATCGTGATTACCGACGTTGCCGTTCGTGGGATCGAACTCGATCCAGCCGGCGCCTGGCAGATAGACCTCAAGCCAGGCATGGGTGGCGCCGCCGCCGACCCGGCTGCCGACCCGGCCCTCGGGAACATAGAGATAGCCGCTGACAAAACGAGCCGCGAGCCCGAGCGAGCGCACTGCCTCCATCATCAGCACCGCAAAATCGCGGCAACTGCCGCTGCCAATTCGCAACGTCTTGACCGGATCTTGAATGCCGCTCTCTTCGCGCGCCTCATAGGTCAGATCGCGCCGGATAGCGTGAGTCATCGCGGCCAATAGCTCAGTCGTGTCGCTGCGTCCGTCATGGCGCAAAAACTGCCATGCCCAGCGGTCGATTTCGTGCTCGGGATCCAGATACTGGCGCTCGATCAGCCGCAACAGATCCGGCATATCCTCGGCGCCATAGGCGAACGGGTAGCGCGTCGCATACTCTTCGATCCGGAAATCGAGCGCATTGGTCGCCGAGTGATCGAGCCGGATCACGCTTTCAAAGCGCAGCTCTGCCGCGCGGCCGGCGAAGCGGGCGATCGCAACGCAATTACCGAAGACATCATGGACCCAGCGAACATCGGCGGGTTGCGGCGTGATCACCAGCTTGCTGTCGAGCAACCTTTGGTCGTAGCTGTCGCGCGGCCGCAGCATCATGCGATGCTCGCCAAAAGCAACCGGTTGCTTGTAGCGGTAGGTCGTGACATGACGCACGGTAATGATATGCATTGCACCGGCCTATTGCGCGCCCGCGGTCTGCGTCTGTGAGGCCTCGGGCGTGTAGCCGAAAAAGGCGATCGACAGGTCGCGGCTGACGGCGATTAGCTGCTGTTGGATTAGATCGAGAAATTCGTGCAGACCCTCGCTCAGGATCGCCGTGATCGTCAGCGTGCCGAGAACGGCGCGCAAGCGATCGAGCTCCTCGGCGGCGTCATTGCCCCCCCGCAGCGAATAGCGCGACTTGACGTCGCCGAGAAGTCGCCCGACTTCGCGCACGCAATGATGAACCGAACGTGGAAAGGCTTGGTTGAGCAGCAGAAAGCCGGCAACCCGCGCCGGGGTCGTGCTGGCCGCGTGTAGTCGGCGATAGGCGTGATAGCCGGCAGCGGAGCGCAACAACGCATTCCATTGGCTGGCATCGGTGGGCGAGCCGACATCGGCAACGTCGGGCAATAGCAGGTGGTATTTGATGTCGAGCAGTCGCGTCGTCTGGTCGGCGCGCTCGATATAGCGGCCGAGCTGATAGAAGTACCATCCCTGGTCACGGAAGAAGGTGCCCTCTGTGATGCCGGTGTGGGTCTGGCAGGCTTCCTTTACCGTCGCGAACAACGCCGCCAGCCTGCCGGGAGAGAGGTCGGCGACTCTGAGTTCGGCGAGGCGGTTGTAGAAGACATTGAGCTGTACCCACATCTCGGTCGAGATCAATGGCCGCAAGGTGCGGGCGTTCTCGCGTGCGCCGCGGATGGTGCTGACGATCGAGGTCGGATTGTCGGCATCGACGACGTAGAACTCAAGCACGCTTTGCGCCGAGACCTCGCGGTCATCGGCGAAGAACTTCTCCTCGTCCGAATTCAACTGGATGATCGAGCGCCAGTTCTGGCCGCCCCGGCTGTCGCGTGAGAAGGTTTCGTTGACGTCGAGGATACGCGCCAAATTTTCGGCACGTTCGACGTAGCGCGCGAGCCAAAAGATGCAGTCCGCGTAACGGGCGAGCAGAACGTCAACCAAGGACCCAGGTATCCTTCGAACCGCCACCCTGCGAGGAATTGACGACGAGCGAGCCGCGGCGCAGCGCCACTCGGGTCAATCCACCCGGTAAGACCCAGGTGCTCGACCCGGTTACGGCGAACGGCCGTAAATCAACGTGGCGCGCCTCGATACGACCATCGACCAAGGTTGGCGCCACCGACAGGTTTATGCAGGGTTGGCTGATGTAATTAGCCGGATCGGCGACCAGCTTCGCCCGGCAATCGTCGAGCTCGGCTCGGCTCGCCTTGGGCCCGACCGTGATGCCGTAGCCGCCGGCTTCGCCGACCGGCTTGACCACCAGCTCCGGCAAATGGTCGAGCGTATAGCGCAAGGCTGCCGGCTCGCGGCAGATATGGGTCTCGACGTTATGCAGAATCGGTTCCTCGCCGAGATAATAGCGGATGATCCGAGGCATATAGGCATAAACCGCCTTGTCGTCGGCCACTCCGGTGCCGATCGCATTGGCAAGCGCGACCGTGCCGGCGCGATAGGCCCGCATCAGCCCGCGCACGCCCAGCATACTGTCCGGAAGGAACGCTTCTGGGTCGAGGTAATCATCGTTGATGCGGCGATAGATCACATCGACCCGCGCGAGCCCGCCGGTCGTGCGCATCCACACGCGCTCCTCCTCGACCACCAGGTCCGGCCCCTCGACCAAAGGGACGCCCATCTCTCGTGCGAGAAAGACATGTTCGAAATAGGCCGAATTGTAGGTGCCGGGCGACAGCAGTACGACTTGCGGGTCGGCGACAGCTGCGGGCGCAAGCTCCTGCAATGCCGCGATCAGCTTGGCGCCGTAATTGTCGATCGGGCGCAGGCTGATGTCGTCGAGCAGGTCGGGAAAGGCGCGCAGCATCATGTGCCGGTTTTCGACGACGTAGCTGACGCCCGACGGGGTGCGCGCGTTGTCCTCGAGCACGAGAAAGCCGCCCCTTTCGTCGCGCACGATGTCGGTGCCGCAAATGTTGACATAAGCCTTGTGCGGCACGTCGATGCCACGCATCAGCGGGCGGTAGTTGTGGTTGCCAAGGATCAGATCGCGCGGAACGATGCCGTCGCCCAGCACAAGCTGGTCGTGGTAGATATCGTCGAGCAGCAGGTTCAGCGCGGTGATGCGCTGGACGATACCCGTTTCCAGATGCCGCCATTCCTCTGCTGAAAGCACCCGCGGCAACACATCGAACGGCAGAATCCGGTCGATCGTCTTGGCGTCGGAATAGACCGTGAAGGTGATCCCGAGATTGTACAGCTCGGCATTGGCGGCGGCGGCACGCTCCTTTAGCGCATCGATCGACAGGCCAGACAGGCGCTCCCTGACGGCTATGCTCGCCGGGCTGCCGAGCATCTCGCAATAAAACCCATTCGGATCGTACCCGTCGAGTATCGAGCGACCCATGCACCTATCCAAGACAACCACCGACAGCAGCGTGACGCATATTTTGCGCCAATCCAAAAACACCGTCCCGGGGCAAATATGTCAATCGAAGGCGATCAAACTTTAGGCATTCGCTACCATGGCGCTCACTTTCGCCGGCCGGTCAGCTCTTTGCGCGGCGCTGCCCTTCGATCCGCCCCAGGCGGTTCACGGCGATCTGGCCGCTTTTGATCACCAGGGCGATATTCTCAGGGTTCTGCAATATCGTCACATCGGCTAGCAGATCGCCAGCGACTACGGCGAGATCGGCGAGCTTCCCGCTCTCGATGGTGCCTAGATCCTGCCGCCGCCCGATGCATTCGGCAGCCCAGCCGGTCGCCGCATGCAAGGCCTGGAGCGGCGTCATCCCAGCCCGGACGAGGCAGGCGATCTCGATCGCATTCGGCGGATGGCCGTGGCCCCCCGCATCGGTCCCCGCGGCGATCTTGACCCCGGCGGCGAGCGCACTGCGCAAACTCGCGGTATGGTGCTCTTCGAGGTGCTCCGCCCGCTCACGGACATGCGGCAGCGGCGATTTGCGGTGGTAATCGTAGACCGCGAAGGTCGGCACAAAAAAGATGCCGCGCTGGGCCATCATCTCCAGCAGCTCGGGTTCCTGGTCGAGGTAGCAGCCATGGTCGATCGAGTTGACGCCGGCCTCGACCGCGACGCGCAAGCCGCGTCCGCCCAGCGCGTGGCAGATGACGCGGCGATCGAGCGCATGCGCCTCCTCGACCAGGGCCTGCATCTCGTCGAGATTGAAGGCACCGTCATGCGGTCCATGGCCCGGTCGCGAGCTCGCACCGCCGGTGGTGGCGCATTTGATCACGTCGGCCCCGGCGCGCACGACGCGCCGCACCACCGGTCGGACATCGGCCACGCTGTTGACCACGCCGTCGGGCAGCAGTGGATCGTTCGGTACGCAGCAGGAAAATCCAGAAGGGCTGACCCGGTCGCCGATGCCGCCGATCGGCGAGATGATGACAAGCGAAAGGACCAGCCTCGGCCCGGCGATCAAGCCCTCCTCGATCGCCCGCTTGAAACCGGCATCGAGCCCCCCGGCGTCGCGAACCGTCGTATAGCCGGCGGCCAAGGTGTCGGCGAGAACTTTTGCAGTGCGCAGGGTGCGAGTCGTCTGTGGCTCGTCTATACCCCAGCGCCGGGCCAGGTCGTAGCCGTGCATCGCCAGGTGATCATGGGTATCGATCAGCCCCGGCAGGACGGTCATGCCGGAAATGTCGATGATTTCGGCATCGGCCGGCCAATCGCCGTGAGCGCGGGTCTCGACAGCCGCGATCCGCTGGTCCTTGACGACGACCGTCGCTTCGACCGGCCCTGCGCCGGTCCCGTCGATCAGCCTGCCGCCGGTCAGCACCCGCATCATCGCCCTCCCTCTGCTACCCGGAGCATTAAAGCCTCACGGCGGCGTAATCCGCAATTCGCGCTCGGTTGCCCGCAGGATCGGTCCGATCGGTCGGGGCTGCGGGATCGCTAAGCGATCGACGGTGATCTCACGACGCAGCGGTCTGTGGCACATCCGCAGGAGCGTCGTGTTCTTGGGAGATGTCGCGGTTAGTGTAGTCCGGCAGGAAAGCCGTAGCGCTGATGCTGACAATAGCGCAGAACAGAATGTAGAGCGCAACCGCATAGCCCGATTCGGTCGCCGCGAACAGCGCCGTTGCGATCAGCGGCGCTGGGCCTCCGGCGATGACCGAGGAGAGGTGAAACCCGAGGGAAGAGCCGCTGTAACGCAGCCGTGGGGTGAAGCATTCGGCAATCAGCGCCGCTTGGGGCCCGTACATCATGTCGTGCGGAATGAAGGACAGCACAATCGCTAGAAAAATCAGACCGGGAACCATGGTGTTCATCATCGCGAAATAGATAAAGGCGAACACGCCGGTGGTAACCGCGCCGATCAAGTACATCCGCTTGCGACCGATGCGATCCGAAATGTGCCCGGCCAGCGGGGTCGACACGCCAGACAGGGCGGTTGCGACGAGAATAGCGGTAAGTAGGAAGTCGCGCGAAGCACCTGAGACTTTTGTTCCATAGACGAAGACGAAAGCCGCATAGACATAGAAAGGACCTTGCTCCGCCATCCGCGCCAGCGCGGTCAATATAATCTGCTTCGGTTGTCTCTTGATGACTTCAATCACCGGCGTGCGTTCGATGCGGCGTTCTTCCAGAATTCGCGAGAAGATTGGCGTCTCGAGTATGCCGAGGCGAATATAGAGCCCAACCCCGACCATGACGATTGAGAGCCAGAACGGGACGCGCCAGCCCCATGTGAGAAACTGATCGCCTGAGATCGCACTGAACGCCAGCACGGCAAGGTTGGCGAAGAACAAACCTGCCGGGCCGCCCCATTGCGGCCAGGCGGTGATGAAGCCACGATGGGCGTTGGTTCTCGCCCATTCCATCGACATCAATGTCGCGCCGCCCCATTCGCCGCCGATGCCGAGCCCCTGAATAAAGCGGACGGCGGTGAGGATGACCGCGCCCCAGATGCCGATCGTCTGATAGCCGGGGATAAAGCCGACGGCAAACGTCGATAACCCGGTCAGCAGCAAGGTAGCGATCAGCGTCACCTTACGCCCGATGCGGTCGCCGTAATGGCCGAACAGCGCCGCGCCGACCGGGCGGGCGATAAAGCCTACGGCGTAGATGCCAAAGGCTTGCAGTATGCCGACCAGTGGGGCGGATGCCGGGAAGAACAATTTCGCGAAGACCAGCGGGGCAACGATCACGTAGAGCAGAAAATCGTATGCCTCGATGATCGTTCCGACGGTGCTGGCGACAATCGCACGACGCAGTTGCCGACTGTGCTCGGCCTCGGAAAGTGAACCCGCAGCGATACCGGTTGTCATCATCGAACCCTCCCAGCTAACGAGCGGCCGCACAGCCGCTTGTTTATTGACCGTCCGGTACGCCGAGGCGGTCGAAGCTTCTTTTACCGGCGATGTTAACGATCTCAGAGAAATGAATAAAGATGAATAACAGGATGTGCGCTCAGGAGGTCCAGCGTCGAGACGCTTGGTTTTCAACCGCCTGCGGCTCATAGTTCCGATCCCCGGGCTCAGCCTGGCGGGTGGCGGCGTTCTCATGTTGATCGTGCATCCCGAGGACTGAGGGGCCGCTTGGGACTGACCGATGGGTTGAACCGAGTCAGCGGTGAGACGCAAACCAGGTAAGCTTATGACGAGTGAAGTAACAGCCTCGATCGTCGATTATCTCCTGCAGTCTCGCGACGCGGTCCAGGCAGCGATCGACAACGCCGCCTTTCTGGCGACGGCCGAGGCAATTGTCGATCGGCTAGTCGAGGCGATCGCGGCGGGCAGGAAGGTACTGTTTGCCGGCAATGGCGGCAGCGCCGGAGATGCCCAGCACCTCGCTGGCGAGTTCCTCTCCCGGCTCAATTACGACCGCGCTCCGCTCCCCGCCATCGCGCTCACCACCGACAGCTCGGTGCTGACCGCGATCGGCAATGATTACGGCTATGACCGTGTGTTCGAGCGGCAGGTGCGGGGTCTTGGAGTTGCCGGCGATGTGCTGATCGCGATCTCGACCTCGGGGCGCTCGCCAAACATTCTGCGCGCGATCGAGGCGGCGCGGTCCACGGGTTTGGTCGTCGTCGGCCTCACCGGTAGGGGCGGGGGCGAGATGGCCGCGCGTTGCCATCTCTGCCTTTATGCGCCCGCTGACACGACGCCGCTGATCCAGCAACTGCATATCACCGCCGGCCACATTATCTGCGGGCTCGTAGAGGAGCGGCTGTTTCCGAATTTGGATCAGCCTCGAGGGCTTACCGACCGTACAGAATGATCCGGGCCCGAGCGGACATCCTCCGCGGCGGGCTCGCTACTGACTCGCGCTGACGGCGCTAACTGCACGTCTCAGCCTTTAAGGGGGCCGTCTCAAGGACGGCCTCGATATCCAAAATGTATCGGGATCCCAGGGCGACTGATTACTCTGCCGCGTCCACAGCGGCGGCCGTCCCAGCGGCGGTAAATGAGTCGTTGTTGCCTAGCTGTACCACCCGAACCCGCGAACAGCAGGGCGCATCGGTGAGCAGCCGCCAGCAGTCGACGACCAGATTTGTGTGCTCGTTCCCCGGCCACAAGGTGAAAAAATTCCTGTATTCAGGCCATGGCACCATGACGACGACAGCCGCGGCCGAGGCTACGGCCTCCTCCGGCGAGGCGGCGAAGGATGCGCCAGACCCGAGCGCCGCGCGCGCCGGCTCTATCGCCAAGGGATCGTGCGCGACGACCGCACGACCGTTTCTTCCCAACGCTGCCGCCAGCATGACGCCTTGCGAGCGCTCGACGACATCGGTATCGGGTTTGTACGCAAGACCAAGGACCGCAACCCGATCGCCCGGCTCGGTATGTTCGGCGATGATGGTGACGAGCCGCTCGACTTGGCGCTCGTTGATGACGTGGGTGGCGGCCGCCAAACTGGCGTCGATGCCGAGACGCTTTGCCATCGTCGAGAATGCGATCGTGTCTCTGGGGAAACATGGACCGCCATATCCTGTCGCCCCACGCAGATATTTGAGGCCAATCCGCCCATCTCTGCCTATGGCCCCGGTAATTACGTCAGCGTCCGCCCCCGAAAGTTTATCGCAGATTTCGCTGAGCATATTGGCAAAGGAAATTTTCGTAGTCACATAGGTATTGACCGAGATCTTGGTCAGTTCCGCGTTGACGAAATTCATCCGACACACCGGAACCGATGGGCCGACAATGCAACGGCAGATCTCCTCGAGTAATCCGCCGGCACGGGCATCGCTTTCGCCGATCAGCACGAAGTCAGGTCGCAGCAATCCCTCGATGACATTGCCAAGGGCAATAAACTCTGGATTGTAGCATAGACCGATGTCGTGGCCGACACGCTTGCCCGAAATGACTTCGAGCCGATCGCGAATTGGCCCGCCAACCGATCCCGGCATCGTTGTCGAGTTTATGACGACGAGATGATAGCCCTGCTTATGGGCAAGAACTCGGCCGATTTCCTCGATCGCAGCCAGTACGTGATCGTTTTTGAAGGCACCGTCTGCACCGCTTGGAGTAGGCACGATGACATAGGTGACCTCGGTCTCGCCGATCACCGTGGCCCAATCCGTGGTTGCACGGATGCGCGGGCGGTTGGCGGTCAAGAATTCTTGGAGACGAGGCTCCTCCACGGGTGCACGACCGGCATTGACTTGGGCGACGGTGTCCGGGTTCACATCGATTCCGTAAACCGATAAGCCCTTGGAAGCGAGAACTGCGACCAGCGGCGCCCCGAGCTTGCCTAAACCTACAACCGAAACCTTCATGCAATCCCCCGAACAAGCAAGTCGTGTGGCCCCGATAGCGGATTTCACGCTCCTCGGGCAGTAGCATTTTATAGTCAACGCCTATCAGCAGCCGGGATATCAGACGCCGCGGGCCGAGGTCAACCCGACCGCCAGCGAGATCACGGTGAGACGATGTTGGTCAAAGCGTTCGCCCAGTAGGGTCGGTCTCGGCAGCGCACGAAATCCACACCCGAAGGCACAGTAAGCAGCCGAAGAAACCTCGCTCAGTGCGGCCGATTGGCGTGAACCTGGCGCTCGATCCAGGCGTAGGTCGGCTCGAGACCGGTGACTAGCCGCTGCGATGGCGCCCAGCCGAGCTTAGTCCGGATCAGGCGGTTATCAGAATTGCGGCCTCTGACGCCCAGTGGGCCCGGGATATGGCGCTTATCGAGCCGCTTTCCGGCGATGCCCATGATCAGGTCAGCGAGATGATCGATGGTCACCATTTCCTCGGAACCAATGTTCACGGGCCCGGTGAAACCCGAACGCATCAGTAGAACCGTGCCCTCAACGCATTCCGAGACGTAGAGGAACGAGCGTGTCTGCTGGCCGTCGCCCCAGATCTCGAACTCGCCGTTGTCGGCGGCTGCGATCTTGCGGCAGAGTGCGGCGGGCGCCTTCTCGCGACCGCCGCTCCAGGTCCCCTCGGGGCCGAAAATGTTGTGGTACCGGGCAATCCGCGGCTCCATCCCATAGCAACGGCCGTAAGTCAAATATAGGCGCTCGCTGAACAGCTTTTCCCAGCCGTATTCGCTGTCGGGGGCCGCTGGATAGGCCGAACCTTCCTCACAATTGGGCGAGTCCGGGTTCTCTTGGTTGTAGGCTGGATACATGCAAGCGGAGGAAGAGTAAAAGATTCGTTTGATCATACGCTTATGGCAGGCGTCGAGAATGTTGAGATTGATCGTCGCCGAATTGTGCATGATGTCGGCGTCATTCTCGCCGGTGAAAATAAACCCGGCGCCGCCCATATCGGCGGCCAGCTGATAGGTCTCATCGAACCGCCGATCGATCATCTGACGGCAGAAATAGGGGTCGCGCAGATCGCCGACGACAAAGTCGTCTGCTTCGCTCTCCGCATATTCATGGAATTTCAAGTCGACGCCGCGTACCCAAAAGCCGTCACGCTTGAGCCGCTTGACCAAGTGTCCGCCGATGAAGCCCCCGGCTCCACACACCAACGCTGTCTTTATCGACATCCTCACCTCACCTGAGCGGAAGGAACAATGAGACCGGCGCATGATTCCGACGAATGAGACATCGGGCCGATGCTGTCCCGGCGCCGAATGGTCGCGGTCTCAGATTTTATGTCGAACTCCTGTTCGGTGTCTCCTCGTTAAGAGCCGACACGGGTCAGCCGAATTTCGGTAAAGGCGACCGCCATACCCGATGATGAGGCCCGGATTTCGACCCTATCTCGATCTTTGCCGCCCTGGATTGGCGGAACCTTAAATCGAATTCGCACTACGGTACCGCCGCTGCCTTTGAGCCAAGCTCGATCATACTCGAGGTTTCGCTCGCCTGTGACGACATCGATCGCCAGCTTTCTTCGGATCGGCTTTGCTGGCGCCGCAATGCCGATAAACGCCTCGTAATCGCCCTCCGGCAGCGCAATGTAGGGGCCGAAGAAGACCCGCCCCTTGCGTCCGGGCATCGCGACGATCCTGCCATCTTCGTCCCGACGACCGGCCGGGCCGAGCTGCACGTGCTGCGTTTGGTCGCCGAGCGCGCGCGAGGCGAGCCACTGCTCGACCCGCCCCCACCCCCCGGCTGGCGTACTGCCGCGCTTGCGTAGAAACCACAGGCTGGGGATCACGACCCGCCCGTGATCGCGCCATAACAGGTATCCTGGGCCAGATGCGGGCTGATCCTCGGGAGGAAGACTCCTCGCGGTCCGCAAAGATAGGCGCGGATCGAACCCGCCCTCGATCGCAAGGGCGGTCGATGCCTCGATCTGGGCGGCGAGGTCGCCATCGCTGACCAGGCCCGCATCAAGAAAATCGAGGTGCGGCTCCATGCCCGTGGCAATTTCGGCCTTAAAGACGACGCCGCCGTCGTTCGCGGTCACCCGGTCGACCCCGGCCATCAGACCAGCGATCCCAACCGACCCCCGAATGAACAGCGAACCATGCGGGCAGACGACCGCATCGTAGGCCGGATCATCCAGATCGTCGAGCTGGGTCCCGGGCTCGTGAACGAAGAGGCGGTCGCGCGCATAGAGCGCGCCGTTCGACCAATAAAGACGCGCCTCAGCGCCGCGTCGCGCCGATGCTTGCGCCAGATCGAGCACGTCTACACGTCCAACACATTCGCTGAGGGCGGCGATCACAGTGTCTGGCAAGGTCGCGATCACCAGCACGCGCGCCGTGGGCGTCAGTTTGCCCATGCGGTCGAGGCCGTAGATGAGATGCGTGCGCTCCCACAGGCCAGCATCATAAATCACATCGTTGGCGGTCGCCCCATCCAATGACGAATCGAGAAACCGCGACCACGACGCATCGTCCCAATCCTCACAGGCAATCGTGCGGCTAAGCCGCCGGTTAGCCGGGGGCAGTTCGGAAATCGGGATGCCCCACTCAGTCCAGGCTCCTGCAACGTCGGCCGGTCCGCCGCTCGGCCTGGGCATTGTGCCGCCGGCTCGTATTTCACCGCTCATGGCGGGTCGGCGGGAATTGCGGCGGAAGCTCGCAGATCGACGCTGGTGAAGGTGGCCGCAAAATTCGACGGGCTATAGACTCTGAACTCCAGGACCTCACCCCGCTCCGCCTGCCCGGGCGATACCGCGAACTCAATCGTCAGCACGCCGGATTTCACGCTGTCGCGATCGAACGCCTGGTTGGCGAGAATTGCCCTCCCGGCAGCCACCTCGAGCACGGCGCCCGAAGCGTCTCGGTACCGCACTCCCGGACTTATCCGCATGCTCACGCTGACGCGGTACCGGCCGCTCGGCATAGCGAGGTAGGGACCGAAAAACACATGCCCTTCGCGACCAAGGACGGTTTCGATACGGCCCTCGGCGTCGCGTCGACCGGCGACGCCCACATGCAGGTGTTCGATCTGTTCGCCGAGCCGACGCTCGAACAGCCAGCTGCGCAAGTTTCCCCATTGCGTCTGCCCTGCCGTTTCGCGCCGCCGCAGGAACCACAAGCTCGGGATCAAGATGCGGCCGTCCTCGAGTGTCAAAAAATAGGCTTCGCCTGAGCGCGGTCCATCTTGCGGCCATGTCCGGTCGACCGTGGCTCGCGACAGCCTCGGGTCGAAGCCGCCATCCGCAATGAGCTCGGTAAAGGCCGTGAGACGCGCGGTCAGCCCGTCTTTACCGAGCAGGCCCGTATCAAAGTACTTCGGATGCGGCGACGCGCCCGCTGCGATTTCGGCCTTGAACACCAGAACCCCGTCCCGTCGCAACAGGCGCTCGGCGGTTGCCATCGCCTCGAGGGCTCCATCGAACCCCGCTGCGAACATCGAGCCATGAGGGAACACAACGGCATCATAGGCGCGCGGTTCCAGCTGCTGCAAACGAGTTCCGGCAGCGAGGATGTTCAGTTCGACGGGGCGATACGGCGCACCCGCGCACCAAAAGGCGGGGCTCAAGGCCCCGGTGCCGCCGCACTCGCCGGCGCCTGCGATCTCGAGCCGCCCAACCCGCCAGCTGATCGCGGCAATGGCCGGGTCTGGCATTGTTGCGACGACCAGCACTCGTGCTGCGCCGGTGAGCTTATCCACACGGTCGAGCCCATAAAGCAAATGCACCTGCTCCCACCGCGCGGCGCAGCGGCTGAAGGCATCCTCGGTGCGCGGATCGACTGCATAGGGAATGGCAAAGGTCGACCACACCCGATCGTCCCAGTCTTCATACGCCGCGAACCGGCTGAGCGGACGATCGCCCGGTTTTTCCAGCGGCTCGTCATCTACGGTGACCCCCAGTCGCGGGGCGAGTACGGCGGATGGCCGCAATTCTTCCAGCCGAGCCAGGGCGCGCCGCGCCGGATCAGGCAACCGCCGATCATGGGACGGATTCCCGACCACCGTGATGTAAGCCCGGCCGATCGCGGCGTTGATGGCCGCGCGATGCGCCAGGTGCAGTGCGGCCCGCCCACCGTCCAGCAGCGGACCGAAGAGATTACCGGCCTGCGTGAACTCGTTCCGACTGATCGGCGCGTCGCGCCCGAGCGCCGCCCCGATCAACAGGCGGGCCGATGTCTGAGATGCAAGTTCCGGCGTTGCCGAGACGACAAAACCGTGCCGCAGCCGTGAGCTGAACGGGGTCGCCGCAACGCCGATATGGGTGGCGAAGAGCGGCTCACTGTCGTTGTGGATACAGTTTATCCCGACGAATCGGCGCAGCCCGGCGTTGGGGTCCGCGGCGAGCCGGGTATGTTCGTGCATTACCGTTGCGAGAAAGCCTGAGCGGACGATCGAGAGGGCATCGGCATCCTCCGGGCTCAGCTCCAGCGGGCGGGACTTCAAATTGGCCGCGAACTCGCCGTCGCTCGCCCTCCCGAATTCAAATGCATACAAATCAGCGCTGTCCAGCCAGGCGCTCCGGCACAAGATCCGCACCTGAACCGGGTCTGGCGGTCCGGTCATTAGGCAGGATGCACTCGCCGCGTCGACCGCGATCGGGCAGCAGAAGCCGAGATGGCGCCAGGCCTGCCTAGCGAGCTCGAACATGTCACGGCGTACCCCGCACCAGCCCAGGCGAATCCCGCGCGGATAACAACTCAACAGGTCGGCGAGGAACGTCAGTACATGCCGTGCATCGTAACCGTAATTATTATAACTCGCTGTAGTATAGCAGCTTTCGCTGAATGCAGCATCGAGCGGCGCGACCACCGATCGCAACATGTTACGATACCCGCCGGCACCGTCTTGCGGCAGGTTGATCTCCTCTATTACATCATCGACGCAACCCCAACGCGTTCTCTGCTCGGGCAGATCAGAGCGAGTGACTTGGTCTACAAAGAAGCTCGGATCGTTCTCCAGGCGGTCGCGGCTGTGGATGAGGGTCGCTTGCCGCGTATGGTCGCAGTGATAGCAAAATACGTGATCGAGCAGCGACGTCACCCGCCCGTGCCTCAGCGACAGACGCTTGGCGAGGTTTGAATCGACGTGCCATCCCAAAATCATTCTCTCGTCGAAGCCGTCGATCTCAAGCAGATCCGACCTCTCGACCAGCTGGAAATCGCCCGGTCCGTCGTAGAGAATCGGGTCGGAGCCGTAGACCACTTCGTTGAGGCGCGCCGAGACGCCGAGGGCGCGAACGTCCTCTATTGTGCGGATGGGATCGGCACGGTCGAACGTCTCCCAAAGGCTTTCGGGAATTTCGAAGCGCGCGGTATGGTAGAAGCCGGGTGACAACTCCGCAACCAATTTGGAGAGGCGGGGCACCTTCCGGGGTACCAGAATGATGTCAGTGTTGGTCGAAAGTATCCAGCGATTTGCCGGGTTGGAGGCACGGATGCCGACGTTCCGGGCCACCGGCTCCAGCACCGAGAGGTGGGTGCGTTGCTGATACCGGCGGTGAACCTCGGGTCTGACCCGCAAAATGCGTAGCACCGCTTTCGCTCGCGAGGTCAGGGTATCGCGGATCGCCTCGGGGAAAGTCGGCAAATCGTCGGGCGAGTTGTAGTCGACGAAGATCAGCTCATCAGCCGGGTCGAGCAACATTTCGGCCATGCAATTGATGCTGACGGCCGCGCGCTTATGAAGATTGTAGCCGTGGTTGTCGTTGCGCCCGTAGACGACGATTGACAGCATCTAGCCTCTCCGGAGTACGGCGCAGGCTGGAAGCGGTTGCAAACAGGTTCGCAGCGCTGGATACCGGAGGGACTGGGTTCGGGACAATTCGGCGACAGCGCCCGGACCGGCTCAAACCGGTCTTGCCACGACCAGATAATGCCAGCCGAGGCGCCGTTCGAGCGCGGCGAACATGGCTGGCGGCATGGCCTTGAACCAGGGTTCGATCTCGTATTCGTATCGCACGTACTTTTCGATTTTGTAGGGAAAGATGTGAGCCTGTTCAGCCGAACTCGATCGTAAAGAGCCCAGCCATCAGCCCCTCGATCATACCGTGCGTATAGGGGGTCGCGATCGGACAGCCAGCCTGGGCTTCGGGTTGATCAAAACCCGCTTCGATCATGATCGCCTTCCACGAATGCTCGGAATAGAGCATGATCCGCAACTCGCCGTCGTCGCGAATTACCTGTCGCGCCTGTTCGATAACGGCGCGCTGGTTTGGCGTGTGGTGGATCACGCCGAATGAGTAGACGAGGTCGCAGCCGTGCAGACCGACTGTCGCGGTCAAATGCTCAGCGTTGCAGTTGTAGAATTGGCCGTCCAAACCGAATACCGCGAACCGCTGCTTGGTCAAGGCGAGACTGACTTCCGACAATTCGACGCCGGTGTAGAGGGCGCCGGCGCGAGCGAAATTGACCGCGTCCGTGCCGATCCCGCAGCCGATCTCGAGCACGCGCTTACCTCTCCACCTCGGAAATTGGGCAAATCCCGGGATATGTGGTTCGACCATATATTTGCGGGCTTCGACCTCGTCGAAATACTCTCTGCTGCCCACGGTCAACTGAGAATGCCGGATGTTGCACGGGCGACGATCCCAATAGGCCCGAACATCGTCGGCGCTCGCGGCAGCTCGTGTAGCCGCGTCCGTAGCCGGCAACGTCATCTTCGCCCCCAATCTCATAGGTCGGATCGGCTTGTAGCGAAAACGCGCCGGCCCCGCAACCTCGCGGCCTCCGAGGGATCGTTTCGGGGCGGTCATCGACGATTTCATCGACCCGGGTACAAAATCACGAAAGCTGGTGCAGCAATCCGGTGTCCTTAGCCGAGAGTATGCGGCGCCACCAGGGCAAAGCCGTCACCGAGGCGAGCAGGCCCGCCGCCGTCACCGCCCTCGCTGAGCCTCGGCCTAAGCCGTTGAAACAATTTGGAGCGGGCGAAGGGATTTGAACCCTCGACCCCA
>CAVVPS010000006.1:0-98574 GCA_963750195.1 uncultured Alphaproteobacteria bacterium | reverse complement strand
CGTTCCGGCCCGGCCCTTCTTGATCGGCAGGCCCGGCTGGGTGCGGTCGAGGGCCTGGATCTGGCTCTTCTCGTCGACCGAGAGCACCAGGCTGTGCGCCGGCGGGTCGAGATAGAGCCCGACCACATCGCGCAATTTGGCGGCAAACGCCGGGTCCTGCGACAGCTTGAAGCGCCGCACCCGGTGCGGCTGCAGACCGTGCGCCGCCCAGATGCGTTGCACCGAGCGCAGCGAGATGCCGCTCGCTGCCGCCATCGCCCGGCCGGTCCAATGGGTTGTCTCGCCCGGCGGCTCCGCCAGGGTCAGCGCGACGACATCGTCGACCCGCGCTGACGGCAATGGCGGCAGACCGGGTTTTCGCGTCTTGTCGTGCAGCAAGCCGGCCACGCCCTCGTGCATGAACCGCTCTTGCCAGCGCCACACACAGGGCTTCGAAACCCCGGCGTGGCGCATGATTTCGGCGGTGCCGCAGCCCTCGCCCGTGGCCAGAATGATCCTCGCCCGCCACACATGCTTTTGCCGGCTGTTGCGATCCGCTACCACCGCGGCCAGTCGTTCGCGGTCGGCGGCACTCACCTCGATATCGATCCCCTCGCGCATCGCGCATGATCGCGTGCGCCGCCCCAATATGGTATCCTATGATTGCGTCGTACCACTAGCATCAAACGAGACGCTTGCTGCCCTGTCGGCGGGTTCCGCAATCGCACCGCTAGGATCGAGCAGGCGGTCGGATCGGTGAGCAAGCGCAGAGGCGCAAACCCGTCACGGCCGGTCCGTCACCCCCGACCCCCACCGCCCGCAAAAGCGGAGGGGGATTTGCGCATTCGCGGATGCCGAGCGTCTGCACCATTAAGCTCTGCGGGTGCGACTGGCGGCGCTGGCGACTGCCTTTAATGAGGCGGTGACGATGTTGGCGTCGATGCCCACGCCGTAGAGTGTTGCCTCGCCGGCGTCACGGATCTGGACATAAGCGGTGGCCTGGGCGTCGGCGCCGGCGCCGATCGCGTGCTCGCGATAATCGGCGACGGTCAACTCGATCCCGCATTGGCCGCGCAGCGCGTCGACGAAGGCGGCGATCGGGCCGTTGCCCACTCCCTCGATCCGCTTCTCGGCACCGTCGATAACGATTGTCGCGGCAATCCGCCGTCGCTCCGCCGAGCGCGGCTCGGGAAAGATGCTGTAGTCGCCGAGAACGATCCCGTCGTGGCGCAGATAAGTCTCCCCGAACAGCGACCAGATGTCGGCGCTGGTCAATTCCTTGCCGGTGCGGTCGGCGACTTCCTGCACGATCTTGCTGAACTCGATCTGCAGCCCGCGCGGCAGATCAAGCCCGTGATCGGCCTGGAGCACATAGGCGACCCCGCCCTTGCCCGACTGGCTGTTGACCCGGATCACCGCCTCATAGGTGCGGCCGAGATCCTTGGGGTCGATCGGCAGATAGGGCACCTCCCACAGCGAATCATTGCGCTTGGCCAATGCCTCGAAGCCTTTCTTGATCGCATCCTGGTGCGAGCCGGAAAAGGCCGTGTAGACAAGTTCGCCGGCATAGGGGTGGCGCGGATGGACCGGCAGCTGATTGCAGTGCTCGACCGTACGCACGATGTCGTCGATATCGTTGATCACCAGCCCGGGGTCGATCCCCTGGCTGAACAGGTTCAACGCCAGGGTCATGATGTCGACATTGCCGGTCCGCTCGCCATTGCCGAACAAGGTGCCTTCGACGCGATCGGCGCCCGCCATGACCCCGAGCTCGGTCGCCGCTACCGCGGTGCCGCGGTCATTGTGCGGATGCAGGCTCAACACGATGCTGTCGCGGTCACGGATGTTGCGGCCGAACCATTCGATCTGGTCGGCATAGACGTTAGGCGTCGCCATCTCGACAGTCGCGGGCAGGTTCAGAATCGTTTTTTTGGCCGGGGTTGGCTGCCAGACATCCATTACCGCCTCGCAGATCTCGACCGCGAAATCGAGCTCGGTACCGGTGAAGCTTTCCGGCGAATATTGGTAGAGCACTTCGGTCTCCGGCATGGCCTCGGCGAGATCGCGGATCAACCGCGCCCCGTTGACGGCGATGTCGACGATGCCGCCTTTGTCTAGCCCGAAGACGACGCGACGCTGCAAAGTCGAGGTCGAGTTGTAAAGGTGCATGATGGCACGCCGGGCGCCGCGGATCGCTTCGAAGCTGCGTTCGATCAGCTCGGAGCGCGCTTGGGTGAGCACCTGAATGGTGACATCCTCGGGCACGAGATCCTGATCAATCAGCCCGCGGATAAAGGCGAAGTCGGTCTCGGACGCGGCCGGAAAGCCGACTTCGATCTCCTTGAAACCGAGCTTGACCAGAAGGTCGAACATGCGGCGCTTGCGGTCTGGTCCCATCGGCTCGACCAAAGCCTGGTTACCATCACGTAAATCAACGCTGCACCACACGGGCGCGTGGTCGACGACTTGCCCCGGCCAACGGCGATCGGGCAAATGAACGGGAGCAAACCGGCGGTATTTGTGAATTGGCATTTCGGACATTGGAAACTCCTGGTGCGGACTAGCCACTGCGGCAGTCGCCGCAATCGGGGTGGAGAGGTTTCACGGCCGGCAGAAATCGATCAGCGCCGCCGGCCGCCGATAAGTCGCCGGAGCACAGTCCGCGAACCAGGCGCCCACAACATGGCAGAAATGGCCAGACGGTCGATAAGGAGACTAGAGGACATTGCGGAGACCGAGCAGAACGGGTTCCCTAGCCGGGAACGAATGCAACCTGTGTCGGCAGCCCTTAGGACGCCGAGAGGGTAAGTCGCAGCTCGTCTCGATCGTAGATCACGGAGACAGCGTTAGCAGAGCACAGTAATACCGGTCAAGCGTAATCCCTGGCCTCAGCAGGAGGCGATCCCGGCGTCGGGCAGCCGTCCGTCCCGCGCGTGTGTGCGAAACCATAGGTTTAACAGGGTGTCGCTTTTCTGCCACTGTTGCCGATCGGTCACAGAGACGCTGAAAAAACATAGGATGGCCTTGGCTCAATTGACTTGGAATCAGGCCCGATAGTACTTGTCGCAGTTGAATTTGTTCAGAGAGCTGTATCCATCGCCGATGGATAAGTAGTCAGTGAAACTGCGCCTCTTCGGTTCGCTGCTATGCGGTTAGCAGCGAACATACGGGTGCATGAGCGGGGACTTAGCTGCAGTGGCGTAGCCTGAGAAGCGGGGGGAAAGTGGAACAGGCGTCCGAACGCACCAACGTCGTGGCATTTCCTCTGGCGGTGCAGGGCGTGCCAGCACCGGCGGATGGATCATGCTATATCACGCCGAGCCGATACGAGTTCACCGAGGTAGAGCTCGCGGCGTTGTGCAGGTGGTTCTCGGCAATGAAATACGCCTTCCCGGGGACGGAGGGCGTGATGATCGTGAGCCACCAGGAGAGCTATTCGGCGGTCGGCCTCTATAATCGGGCCGGCGGCGCTCCGAATTGCTTGGTCGCCAAGCACGAGGTCGCAGGCCGTGCGCGCTTCTTCTGGTCAACCGAGTTCGATCCGCCGCATCCGATCGAAGATCTGTCCGAAATCACCAACGCGCATATTCGCGCGATTCGCCCCCCGCGCAACGAAAAGGGTTGGCTGGACCGGGCCGGATGGATGGGCGTTTATGCGTCGCGTCTAATCGCCGCGCAGCTGCAGATTGTTTAGCTGCGGCGCGGCGGGTGGCGGGCGCAACGCCGATCGCGCTGCCCGCCGCAATGGCGCAGCCGGATGGGCCCGCAGACCAGTTTTGTCCCAGACTCGCCCAGGGGATAGAATCGGGTTCGCCAACTGAGCGGCCTCGGCCGCTCTCGCCGGTCGCAGCATCGGTCCATCGTGCTGAGGGTTGATGCCGATAATCGAGGATCTCGGAGTGATGATGTGATCGTGGTGACCGGGGGGGCGGGGTTCATCGGGTCGCATATCGTCCTCGATCTGACCTCGGCGAGCTTGCGCGTAGTCGTTTCAGATTTGCTGCGGTCGGATGAAAAGTGGCGGCACATCGAGGCAGCGCAACTCCATGACCTGGTTCGCCCCGAGGTGCTGTTCGACTGGCTCGGCCGCAACGGCGGAAAGATTACCGCGGTCATCCACATGGCGGCGATCGCAACCACGACCGAGACTGATATCGACCGCTATGTCGCCAGCAATGTTCGCCTGACCCTTGATTTATGGGACTGGTGCACAGCTAATCAGGTGCGTTTCATTTACGCCTCATCGGCGGCGACCTATGGCGACGGCAGATCCGGCTTTGCCGACGACGAAAGTCCAGCAGCACTCGCCACGCTGCGCCCGCTCAACCCGTATGGCTGGAGCAAGCACCTCGTCGACCGTCGATTGATCAGCGACGTCGCGCGCGGCCTGCCGACACCGCCGCAATGGGCCGGTCTCAAATTCTTCAACGTTTACGGTTCGAATGAAAGCCATAAGGGCCCGATGCAGTCGATGGTCAGCAAGCTTCGCCCGTTATTAAATGACGGCGAACCGATAACGCTGTTCCGCTCGCACCATCCAGCCTACCCCGATGGCGGGCAGCTTCGCGATTTCGTCTACGTCAAGGATTGCGTCGCCGTGGTCCGATGGCTTCTGGAAAACCCGACGATCAACGGTCTGTTCAATGTCGGTAGCGGGACGGCCCATAGTTTTCTCGATCTCGTCATTGCGCTGGGCGCCCAATTGGGCCGCCGGCCCGAGATCCGCTTTGTCGACACCCCAGAGAGTTTGCGCGCGCAATATCAATATTTTACGCAGGCGGATATGGCCAAATTGGGCGCAGCCGGTTTCCCCGGTGCCTTCCACTCCCTCGAAGAGGGCATTAAAGACTATCTTGAGCACCAACCCTGATTGGCGCCGCACTGGCGTCGCCCGGCGTAGTCAGCACGAGGCATGGGTGATCGTCTTTGATATTTCGCGCTTGCTGTCGCGCTCGGGGCGTGGGACTCCCACCGGGATAGACCGGGTTGAACTCGCCTATGCGGAACATCTAATCGGCGGAGGTGCGCCGCTATGCTTCGCTGCACTCACCCCCTGGGGAGGATTGGGGCTATTGCCACGGCCGACCGCCGATAACTACGTCGCGGCGCTTGCGTCCGTATGGCGGGAAGCGGCGACATCACCGTCTCGTCGACGGCGGGTGCGGCGGCTGGCGCGGCGGTTGCGGCTCGAACCGCTGCGGCATGGACCTCGCGCCTTCCACGCACGATTGCCGGCCGCTGTCGACCGGCCGGTCTATATACTGGTGTCGCATCACCATCTCGAACGGCGTCGGCTGATCGGCCGGCTCAAGCGACGAGGCAGGACAAGCTTTGTCTGCCTGATACACGATCTGATCCCGATCGAGTTTCCCGAATACGCTCGACCCGGCCAGGATTTGCGGCACCGCCGGCGGATCGAGACCGCGGCTTCGCTAGCCGACGCAGTGATTGTCGGCTCGGCCGCGACCCGCGACGCTCTCCAACCGCACCTCGACCGCGGCGGCCATACCCCCACTGTGTTGGTCTCGCCGTTCGGCATCGACCCGCCGAAGGTCACGGCGGGCGGACCGCCACTGCCGGAGGCGCCCTATTTCGTCTGCGTCGGCACGATCGAGCCGCGCAAGAACCATCTGCTGCTGCTCAATCTCTGGCGCCGACTGGCCGCGGAGTGCGGACCGCGGTCTCCCCGCCTCGTGCTGATCGGGCATCGCGGATGGGAGACCGGAAACGCGGTCGAGATGCTCGACCGTTGCCCGGCATTACGCGGGGTCGTCCTCGAGCGCAACCACGTCCCCGACGCCGAGATGGCGTACTTGCTCAAAGGATCACGCGCGCTGTTGTTGCCGTCCTTCGCCGAGGGTTTCGGGTTTCCGATGGTCGAGGCTTTGGGTCTCGGCGTACCCGTGCTGTGCAGCGATCTCGCAGCGTTACGGGAGAACGGCGGCGACGTTCCGGAATTTCTCGACCCGCTCGACAGTCGTGGCTGGCGAGATGCGATTATCGATTATTCATCGGAAACCTCGCCGCGGCGGCAGGCGCAACTCGGACGCCTCGCAGGCTGGAAGATGACCGGATGGCAGGACCATTTCGCCGCGGTCGATGCGCTGATCGCACAGATCTGCGCTCTCGCCGACAGAACCGGATAACCGCTCGCCGAACGCGACCGCCGCGGGCATCGCCGGGGCTAGCGCGGCGACAACGCCATCCTGCCGAGATGGCGAGCGACCGCAGCCAAATCGCTCGGCTCAGAGGCTACCCGGCGACTCTCCTCCAGCAAGATCCGCACGGTGTCGCGAACTTGTTCTTCGCTATGCGCCGCAGTCATAAAAAATCTCAGCCTCGCCGCGCGCTCCGGCACCGCCGGGTAGAGGATCGGCTGGACATTGACCCCCCGCCGAAACATAGCTTGCGCCAGTCGCCCGGCGCGGATCGAGCCGCCGGTGATGATCGGCACGATCGCGGCACCGATCGAGCCGCCGACATCGAGGCCTCCTTCACGCGCCAAGCGCAAAAATAACGCCGCTCGGTCATTGACGCGGCGGACCCGATCCGGCTCGCGCTCCAGCAATTCGATAGCGGCGAGCGCCGCCGCCGCGGCCGGCGGGGCCATCCCGACCGAGAATACGAAGCCGGGCGCCACCAGCTTCAGATAGTCTATTAACTCGGCTCGTCCGGCGATATAGCCGCCGCAGGATACCAGGCTCTTGCTGAGCGTCCCCATCCAGATGTCGACCTCGCTCGGATCGACGCCGAACCGGTCGGCGGTACCGAAACCGCGCGGTCCCAGCACACCTAGGGCATGCGCCTCGTCGACCATCAGCCAGGCTCGATGGCGCTGGGCGATGGCGATGAACGCCGGCAGATCGGGGACGTCGCCATCCATACTGTAATGACCTTCGATGACGAGCAGGGTATGCCCATTGCGCGGGCGCAGCTGGCCGAGCAGCCGGTCGGCGGCTGCGTGGTCGAGATGGGCGAACGGCACGCGGCGGGCACCGGAGAGGATCGCGCCTTGGACGATGCTGTTGTGGATCAGCGCGTCGTGAACGATGAGATCGTTACGCCCAAGCAAATGCCCGATCACCGTGACGTTGGTCGAATGGCCGCCAACAAAGACGACGCTATCTTCGGCGCCGTGCAGTCGCGCCAAAGCCTGTTCGAGTTCGCGATGAACCGGGCGTTCGCCGGAGACCGGACGGCTCGCCGAGACCGAGGTGCCGTAGCGGTCGATCGCCGCCTTTGCCGCCGCCGTGATCTCGGGGTGGCCGTTGAGCCCGACATAGTTGTAGGAGGCGAAGTTGACGTAGTTCTTGCCGTCGATCACCGTCTCCGCGCCGGCAATGCCCTGATGCACACGGAAGAACGGATCGGCGATCCCGAGGAACTCCGCAGCCTCACGGATCATGCGGATTTCTCTAAACCCTTCGAGCTCCGCCACCGACAGCCGTGCGACCGGGTCGGCGCCCGTTTGCGGTCCGTGCTGACCAGGGCGAGCCACCCCCCGCAATGGGGAGGCCGCCGCGACCTTCTCCAGCAGCCGCGCCTTTGCCTGCGGCGACAACCCAAAGAGGCTTCGCCCCGCCGCCAACGAACTACTCCGCCGCCACCGATTTGAGTTCCGACATCCTCGCGGCGGCGCTGCCCTCCTCTGCCGCGATAGATGTTTCGCCGATACCCTCGTAGCGGGCCGCCAGCGCGACGATTTCGGCGTTCTTTGCACCCGCGCCCAACGCGCCGCCAAGACGAGCGGCGATCGAGGTCACGCTCGTTCCCTCGGTTAGAGACACCAGCGGCAGATCGATCCGCAGCCGGCTTTCGAGGGCGAGACGAAGCTCGACCGCCATCAACGAGTCCATTCCCATCTCCGAGAGCGGCCGTCGCGGATCGAAGCCCCCGGCTGGGAGACGCAGGATCCGCGCTGCCTCTTCGGCTACTACCGTTTTCAGCAGAGCTAGCGCCGCGTCCGGATCCATCTCGGCCAGCCGACCGGCCAGCGCCTCGTCATTCGCCGCAGGGCCAGCCTTGACGCGGATCTCCGAGAATAGGGGGGTCGCCAGCACTGGTAGAAAGCGGCCCGCCTCGGTCCAGCTAGCTTCGGCCAAGCCGACCACCGGCAGCCCGCTTGCGATCATCGCGGGGAGGCCTGCCAGGGCCTGGGCCGCGGGTATCGGTTTTGCGCCAAGCCGACGCGCCAGTGCGGTGCGAATCTCGGGCCGCTGGGCCAAATATCCGGCATCCTCGATCGGACCCCAGGCGATCGCGAGCGCCGGCTTGCCGTCGGCGCGCCGACGGCGGGCCAGCGCCTCCAGCGCCATGTTCGCCGCCACATAGACGCCCTGCCCCGGGGCACCGAGCAAAGTTGTCGCCGAGGAAAATAACCAAAACAGCTCTATCGGATCGGCGTGCGTCAGCGCGTCGAGGGCAAGGGCGCCATCGAGCTTTGGGCGCAGGATCGGCTCAATCGCGGCGAGATCGATTCCGCCGACAAGCCCGTCGTCGATCGCCGAGGCGGCATGCACGACACCGCGCAGCGGCGGTTGCACCGCGCGGATCTGCTCAAGAATCTCAGCCAGGCAAGCCCGGTCGGCGACGTCTCCGCGATAAACGCGGACCTCGGCGCCCGCCGCCTCAAGCGCTGCTACCCGCGCCGCGCACCCCGGCGTTTCCCACCCGCGACGGCCGAGGAGCGCAATCGAGCCGGCGCCGTGCGCAACAAGCCAGCACGCCGCTTCGTAGCCAAACCCATCGATCCCGCCGGTGACCAGATAGGTGCCGTCACCGTGCGCCGCAAAGTCGGGCGGCTCGCACAATATGGCTCCGACCTTCTCGTCAGGAACTAGAACCAGCTTGCCGATGTGACCTGACGCCTGCATCAGGCGAAGGGCATCGTCGATCTCGGAAAAGCGAAAGAGCCGGTGCGCAAGCGGCCGAATAGCGCCCTCAGCTAGCAGGGTCGAGATTTCGGCAAGCAGCCGCCGTGCGAGCGCCGGTCGGCGCAGCGGCAACTGGTCGACATCGATTGCGAAATACGAGACGTTTTGGCGCAATGGGCGCAGATGTAGGCGGCGGTTGAAGTAGAAGTCGCGTTTGCCGAGTTCGAGAAAGCGCCCGAATGGCTTTAGTAACTCGAGGCTGCGCTCCATAGCCTCGCCGCTCAGCGAGTTCAGTACGACATCGACTCCCCGCCCTTCGGTAATCTCGCGCACCCCGTCGGTAAAGGCGAGGTCGCGCGAATCGAGGACGTGGTCGGCACCGGCGAGGCGCAAGAACGCTCGTTTCGTTTGGGAACCGGCGGTGGCGATGACAATTGCGCCGCGATGTTTGGCGAATTGGATAGCGGCGAGCCCGACGCCGCCGGCAGCTGCGTGGATCAGGACATGCTCGCCCGGTGCGAGCTGTGCCAAATGGCCCAAGGCGTATATCGCGGTAACGAAGGTGACGGGCAGCGTCGCCGCGGCGGAGAAGCTCACTTCGGGCGGAATTGCAACGACCGCATCAGCCGGCGTGACGACGCGCGTACTCAGTGCCGCTGGGGCAAAGGCCATGACCCGGTCGCCGGCGGCCAAACCTTGGACGCCCGACCCCATGGAACGCACGATTCCCGCGCATTCAAGCCCGAAAGTTGGACCGGCAAAGCCGTCGATCAGCGCTTCTTCCGGGAGCAGCCCCATCGCCCACATCACGTCGCGAAAGTTGAGACCGGCGGCATGCACCTCAATCTCGACCTCGCCCGGGGAAAGGGGGCGTAGCGGGCGGTCTTTCCAACTCAGCGAATTGAGCCCGCCGGGCTCGCGACTCGTCAGGGTCAACACTTCCGATCCCGCCGCCCGGCGGGGCGGCAGGCCGAGCCGCAACCGCGGAACATGACGCCCATGCCGCGTCCAGACGATCTCGGGTTCCTCCGAAGCAGCCGCTAGTTCGGTGGCGATTTGCCGGGCGCGTTCGCCCGGAGTTGTAGCGCCGGCGAGATCGACGAGATGAACCGACAGCCGCGGCAATTCATTAACGAGCACCCGCGCCAGGCCCCAGAGCGCCGCACCCGATGGACCCGCCGCCGTCTCGGCGCCGGCGATTGCGGCTTGCTGGGCATCGCAGGTAACGACCCAGAGCGCGGCGCGCCTCCGCTCCGCCTCGAGCGCGACCGGCGCCAGCGCCGCGATCTGGTGCGCTGAGCTGCGATCATCTGCGTCCGATTGATCCAACAAAAAGAGAACGATTTCGCCCGCACCAGGGTCCCGCTCAAGACGCGCGCCGGCCCCGGCAACGTCCAGAAGATCGAGATTATGCACTGTTTCGACGCGATGACCCGCTACCGCCAATCGATCCAGCAGCGCCGCCCTAAAGGATTTATCACCGCCGACGAGGGTAATTCGGTGCGACGGTGGCGGTTCCGCGACGACCGGCTCTGCGCGCGCCGGGGCGCTGCCCCAGAACAGGGCGCAGGGCCACGGCGACGCAACCACACCGGCAGCGCCGACGGCGTGGAAACCTGCGACCGCGAGCTCGGCCCGCCACTCCTCGCTCGAGCGCATCGGCGATACTGCGCCGGCCATTGACGAGATCGGCCACCATCCGACAGCCTGCCCGAAGACGAAATCCCAAAAGGCGTTTGGCTCGGGATCGACCGCGGCCAACAGCCCGCCCGGGACGAGGAGATCACGCATAACGGCGAGCGCCGTGGCGTCGAGCTGCAAACGGGCGCAGGCATTTACGGCCAACACAATATCGAACCGAGCCTCGCCCAGCGCATCCGCCCCATCCCGGGGGGACCAGGTTTGCGTATCAGCGCCGACAAAGGAATGCGTCACCGCAGAGAGCCTATCGATCTGCCCGGCGTCGGCGCTCGTCGCCAGATAGGCCAACGCCACCCCGGACGAGGACAGGCGCTCCAGCAAGCGGCGAGTGGTCCCGCTGACCGCACCGACCTCAAGAATCCGCAAGGGCCGGTTCTGTGGCCACGCAGCCCCGAGGTCGTCCAGCGCATCGCACAGTAAGTCCAGGCTAGCGACGCTTGCCGGCGACGCCTGTAGCAGTTGCTCGACCATCGGTGATAGCCACGGCGTCGCATGCCCCGGACCGTCAGCGAGAATTTTCGGCAGATCTTCGAAAGCGTTCGCGGCAAGCGCCAACTCAGCGACCAAATCGGGGGCATCGGCGAGCAACAGGCGCCAGATTTCCGCTGCATTAGGCAGATCGCTTGCCGGATCGATCCGCCACTTCCCCTCGGTCTCAGTCGCGGCGCCAAGCTGTTCTAGCGCTGTCAACAGACATTCGACGAACCCGCGCGAAGCCAGAGCAACCCGTCCGGCATCGGTCAGCTCCCCGACCGTGAAGGGCCGGCCGGGTGCGACCAGTTCGTTCAAGCAGGGAAATGCGCTCGCGCCGATCAGGGCGTTGAGCAACAGGGCCTGGTCGCGTTGCCCGATATCAGGTTCTCGGCTTGCTGCAATCCGCGCCAAAGCGGCGCCGGCTCGGGTCAGCACACCCGGAGTGTCGAGCTCTGCAAGCGGCGCCGGAACGAGATTGACGTGAAACAAACGCCCGTCGGGAGATACCCGCCGGCCCAGCTCGACGCGGCGCAACCAGCAATCCTCGAGTTCGGCGACAACCGAGTCGGCCTCGTCGTAGAGCGCGATGTCCGCGGACACGGATCTGACCCCGCTCCGCGTCAAGCGAAGCCGCGCTTGGCGCGCAACCCGCCCAAACGGCGCCGCCAGCCGCACTCTACTGAAGCGCCACGGCAAAAAACCTGTACCCGGCCGCTCCCGAGGATGCCCCTCCAGCAGGCCGAGCAGTCCCTGCAACGCTCCATCGAGCAAAGCGGGATGGAGCAGATAAGCGTCGAGGGGCTCGTCAATCGGCGCAGGATCGAGATGAACGATCGCGGCGTCGTTCGCAGTGACCTCAACATGATCGACTGTTCTGAACCGGGGGCCGTAATCGAGCCCGGCGCGCTGTGCCAAACGATAAAGGGCCTCGGCGTCAATGCGACGCCCGCCAGGCGCGCAGTCGGCCCAGCGCAGAACCGGCCCGGCGTCGCTTGCCGCCGAGATCCGGCCCACCGCATGAACTGTGAACGGCTCGCTCGACAGCCGCGGACGACTCGCCAGGTCCCAGTCACCGTCTTCGGAGACGAGCGTCGTGCGCAGCTCGCGCATGCGCTCTTTGTCGAACGGCAGCGGGCGCCGGATTTCGACATCAAAGGCTTCCAGCACCGTGGCCTCGGGCCACCGCCATCGTCCCGCCGCAAGCGCGATTTCGAGGGTCGCGGCGGCCGGGAAGACCGGGATTCCTTCGACCCCGTGGTCAGCGATCCAGGGCAGCACCTGCTGGTCCAGATGATTAAGCCAGTGCGGCGCCGGACCATGCTGACGGAAGCCAAGCAGCGGGTGGTCGAAGGGCGGATTTTCCGGGTCGCTGGCTTCGACTGTCTTGTCGAGCCAGAATTGCTGGCGTTGCCATGGATACAGCGGAACGCTCCGCGAGTTGGCAGGGCCATCGAACAACGTCGCCGCGGGCAGGTCGTACCCAGCGACATAGCAGCGAGCGGCGATCCTCGGAAACGGATCGCCATCGCCGTCGTTTCGCGAAAGGCTGGGGAGGACGCGGCCTTCGACCTCCGCCGCGCGCAGCCCATCCGCCAAATAGGCGTGGAGGATCGCGCCGGGCCCGATTTCGACAAAGATACGAAAGTCGTCGCCGATCAGCGCCGCGACCGCATCGGAGAAGCGCACCGGATTTCTAATGTTTCGCCACCAATGATGGGCGTCAAGCACAGCGTCTTGGATGGCGGCGCCGGTGACGCTGGATATCAGACGCGCTGTCGGGGGAAGCGAGGATAAATCCGCTAGGCTTATCAGCAGCTCGTCCTGGATTGGGTCCATCCATTCGGAATGAAAGGCGAAATCGAGATCGAGCGGGCGGCACCCAAGATTGCGCCTGCGCGCCTCGTCGGCCAGGCGCTCAATTTCCACGCCCGAACCCGAAATTGTGACCGAACGGGTGGCGTTGAGCGCCGCGATCTCCGCGGTGCTATCGAGATCGGAGAGGAAGCTGCGCGCCGCATCGCCGTCGAGCGCCAGCGCCGCCATCCGCCCGGCCCCTTGCGTTCGCTGCTGGCTGCGGCTGCGGGCGACGACGATGCGCCCGGCATCTGCAAGCGAGAGTGCGCCGGCGCCCCAGGCGGCCGCGATCTCTCCGACGCTGTGCCCAAGATATCCTGAGGCGGTGATACCGCGCTCGCGCAGCGCCTCGACGACACCAACCTGGATGGCGAATAGCAGCGGTTGGGCAATGTCGGTGCGCGCTACCCGCTCGCGGTCAACCCCGCGGGCGATCAACTCTGCGACCGACCAGCCCAGTTGCGGGCGCAATATGCCGTCGACGTTCTCGATCGCGCTGCGGAAGGTCGGGTTGGCACGCAAGGCGGCCCGTCCCATTTCGGGGAACTGCGCGCCATTGCCGGAGAAAACGAAGGCGAGCTTTGCGCCGCTAACGGCAGTTCCGGCGACAAGATCCGCCGCCGGTCGGTTGTCGAGAAAACTCTCGAGCAGGATGGCATTGGCGGTCCGATCATCGCCGAGGGCAACCAACCGATGCGGGTAGTGATCGCGCCCGCGGGCGGCAGCACGCACTGCCCCGGAGATCTCGCGGTCCGGCAGGGCGGCGAGGGTGCCGCACCAGCCGCGGACGATCTCGCGAAGCGAGGCCTCTGCGGCGGCCGAGACCAACAGCGGCGGGGTCGGTCCAGGATGCTGCGGGCTCTCCTCCCTGTGCGGCGGCCCGGCGAGAACGACGTGCACGTTGGTCCCGCCAAAACCGAACGAGTTGACCCCGGCGTAGCGTTGGTGTCTGGCAGTCGTCAGCGGCTCAGCCTTGCGCAGCAGGCGCAGGTTGAGCGTATCGAATGCAATATTCCGGTTCGGGCTGGCGCAGTGCAGGGTCTGCGGCATGACACCGCGATCGAGCGCGAGTGTTGCTTTCAGCAGCCCGGCCATGCCCGACGCCGGCTCCAGATGACCGATATTGGTCTTGACCGACCCGATCGGCAGCGGCTCCCTCCGTCTTTGCCCGAGAGCGTGTCCGACCGCCGCCGCTTCAACCGGATCGCCAACCGGCGTCCCGGTACCGTGCATCTCAAGAAACGCCAGCAAGTCCGGATCAATCTCCGCCTGCGCGTATACCGAGCGCAGGAGCAATGCCTGCGCCGCCTCGCTCGGCAATGACAATCCGATGGTTCGACCGTCCGAATTGGTACCGGTAGCGCGGATCACCCCGCGAATCGGATCACCGCAGAGGAGCGCGTCGGCGAGCGGCTTCAGGATTACCACGCCACCGCCTTCGCCGCGGACATATCCGTCGGCCCGGTCGTCAAAGGCGAAGCAGCGGCCGAGCCGTGACAGCATCGAGGCGCGGCAGAAGCCGATAAAGGGATAAGGCGTCAATAGCAGATTGACGCCGCCGACGACGGCGCTGCCGATCCGCCCGGCGCGGATCGCCTCACAGGCCTGATGCAGAGCGACCAGCGACGACGAACAAGCGGTATCGACAGCGAGGCTCGGGCCGCGCAAATCGAAGACATAGGAAATACGGTTGGCGAGGATGCTCAGCGCATTCCCCGTCATGAAATACGAGTCAGCCCCGGCCGGATCGCCGAGGCGCAAATCGGAGTAATCGGTGGCCGATGCGCCGATATAGACCCCGGCTTGGGCGCCGGCGAGCTGGCTCGGCCGGATTCCGGCATCTTCGAGCGCGTGCCAAACGAGTTCAAGCAACAGCCGCTGTTGCGGGTCCATCTGCACCGCCTCGCGCGGAGAGATCCCGAAAAACGACGGCTCGAATTGGTCGACGCCACTAATCAGGCCGGCCGACCAAGTGTAGCTTTTGCCTGGTTCACCACGATCTGGATGATAGAAAAATCGGGTCGACCATCGCTCCGGATCAACCTCCGAGACTGCATCTCCGCCGGAGGCGAGCAGCTGCCAAAACCCCTCCAGGCCGTCACCCCCGGGAAATCGGCAGGATGCTCCGACGATTGCGATCGATCCGTCACTCATAGCAGCCGGACGGTCGCCCCGGAGCACCAGCTTTCCCCATTTGCCCCCTCGCGATCGAAGCCGTCGCCCAGGCCTTCGGCTTTCGACTACCTATTAATCCTACTCTTAATTGTCGTCGTCGATGACGGCGTTAATGTCAACCGCCGCGAGGACAACCGAAAGTGCTGCTGACGTGACAATTTGGGTTCATCGGACGCCGTCGCCGAAGGTGGAAGCTGGTCCGCACACCGAGGTTCATTCCACCCCAAAGGATGGATGCGGCGGGCTGAGCGGGGCCACGGTCCCGGCTGGCCGCCACGGGTTGCGGGCCAGCCGCAACCTCTCACAAAGGTCCATCGCCGACCAATAAAGCGGTACGGCACGGCCCTTTATCATGGGCAAACCGGACGCGTCCAGCCCCAGCCACGGCAAGAATGGATTGCGGCGGCCATAAGCCCAAATCTCGCTGCGGACAGCCGGACGCGTCGAGATGCCGCGCGCGTGAAACCCCATCGTGTCGGCAACCACAAGCGTATTCTGCGGTACGGCGAACACTTTGGGCGCTGCGAACCCCAGGCGCCGCAGCATTGGCGCGCTGATTCGTAGCGAGCCGCGAGACGATTGAAAATCGGCGCTTTCCCCAGCGGTCAATGAAGCGCGCCGCTCCCATGCCAGACGCCGCCGCGTCGGCTGGTGAGAGCCTGGGACATAGATCAAAGGCCCATGGTCCTCGCCAACATCGGTCAGAAAAAACCACGCCTTGACGGTCGGATGAAAGGTGTCGGCGTGCAGCCGGGTCTGGGGATCGGGCGCCGCCTCGCGCGCGTGGGCGAAGATCGTTTGAACGTAAAGAAACGGTTCGAGCCGATACGAGCCGATATAGCGCACGAGGCCGAGCCATTCAGGGCTCTCGACCAAGGCGCGCACGGTCGGCAGGCGCATCATCGCCCGCCGGTCCAGGGCAATCCGCCGGGTGATCGCGTCACCCTGCGACTGCTGCCGCGCCGGCGCCGCGAACGAAAGCACTTGGTGCTTGAGCGCATCAAAGGCGGCAGACGGCAAAAAGTCGCGTTTGATGACGAAGCCGTCGCGCGCAAAGGCGGCTCGATCTTCATTCGAGATCAGCGGCGCCAGTCTTTCCCGGCGCCGTTCGGCCATGCGATAAGCCAGGCGCATTCGGGAGACGTGCAGTCCCGCCCGGTTCAGGGTTGGGCTGCCGATGATCGGATTGTCGCGGAACGACTTCGCGCCGGTCGCGAGTGCCGCGACATGAATGGGCGCCATCAGCCAGGAGCGCCGCCGTGATCTCATGTCGCGCCTTCGGTGCAATCCTCAGGGTCCCTCGGAGGCGGTCAAACGTACAGCGCGGCGAGCGCGTCGTAGACCAGGCGATCGATCTCAATGCCCTCCCGCAGTAGCCGCTCGCGGCTGCGAAACGAGCGCTCGCCCGGGATGCGGATCTCGTCAACCCCGGGCTGGCGTGGAATGCTCTTGATGCGGTCGACCAGCCCGCTGACCTCGCGCTTGAACTGGTCGAGCGGAATCAGGAGATCGGGCTTGAACACAACGACCAGATAGCCGTCATCCTTGTCGGGGTCCATGCCCGAGCCGGCGAGAACGCCCAGAGCCTGAACGATGAAGCCGAGCCCATAGCCTTTGTACCCACCAAAGGGCAGCAGCGCCCCGAGCCTCGCCGCTGTTGGGTCGCGGGTCGGCTGGCCTTGCAAATCGATCGCCACACCTTCCGGCAATAGCTGTCCGAGCCGCTCGCGCAGCGCCAGCTCGGTCCCCATGAACGCAGAGGTTCCCATGTCCAGAACCACCGGCCCGTTGTCGGACGGCATGCCAAAGGCGATCGGGTTGGTGCCGAGCGCGGCGCGCGCCCCGCCGAATGGTGCGACGCTGCGCGACGAACTGGCGGTGTGGATGCCAACGAGGTCGGCGTTGGCGATCATCTCGACATAATAGGCGCTGCGCCCGCTCATCCAGCTGTTGGTGACGCCAACGACAGAAAAGCCGTGCGCCGCGGCCTTGGCGATCGCGGCGCGGGCGCCGTGATACATCGCCAACATGCCGACATTGTTGCCGCCATCGTACAGCGCTGAAACCTCCGTCTCGCGCACCACCCGCATCGGTTGGCGCGGCCGCTTGAAACGGCGATGCTCGGGGATGTTCAAGATTTTGGCCATCCCCGAATATTCGTAGCCGCACAGAGCTGCATCGATCATGTGGTCGGCGAGGATGCGGGATTCCTCGGCATCGTAGCCGATGCCGCGGAGCGCGCGCTCGGCATGCTCGCGCGCTGCGGCGACGCTCAAATGAATGCGGTCGGCCATTCTCCGCCCTCCGCCAGCCGGTGGCTCAACTCTGCTCGAACTCGGAACACGGCTTTGCCGGCGATGTGCCGGTCTCGCAATTCAGGACCAACGCGCGCCAGATCGCGCCAGCTGCTTTCGACTAGCGAGAGCTTCAACGAGCCCTCGGAGACTAGCGACGCCAGCAAGGCGAGATCAGGGGCGAACCGCTCCTCGGCCTCAGAGGTGAAATAGGAGAAGCTTTGGATGCGCGCGTTCGGATGCTCGGCAAATTCGCGGAAATTGATCGCGGTCGGCTCGCCCGAGGAGTTGCCGAAAATCACGATGGTCCCCTTGGCCTCGATCCGCGCGATCGCAGCGGCAAGCGAGGCGCCGCCGGCGGCTTCGAGGATCAGGCCGAATTGTCCCTGCGCCTGGTCGATGCCAGTGACGACAGCCTCGGCGCCGCGTACATGCCGGCCGCGCTCGGGGCTACCGACGATGGCGGTGACATGAGCGCCCGAACGCGCCGCGATTTGCACCGCCATATGACCGACCCCGCCGGCGGCGCCGGTGACCAGCACTCGCTTGCCGAGCAGAGGGGCACCGGAGCGCAGGGTGCGCAGCGCCGTAAGCCCGGCGACCGGAAGAGCGGCCGCCTCTTCGAAGCGGACATTTTCGGGCAATGCTGCGAGGCGGTGGGTCGGCGCAGCAACGCGTTGCGCCCAGCCGCCATTGTCGGTCAGCGCGACGACGCGGATGCCGGTTTTGGGCCCGCTCCCGTCGGCCGCCGGGCGTGAGACCACTCCGCCGATGTCCTGGCCCGGCCGCCAGCCCTCGGGGCGCACCTGCATCAGCCGCAATTCGCCACGGTTCAGCGAAAAGGCGTGCACTTCGACCACCGCCTCGTTGGCTGCCGGGGCGGGCTCGGGCACCTCGCACAGCTCGACCGGCGCCATGCCGTTTGGCGTGTTGACGAGAGCGAGCATAACAAGTGGTCCCTGCTTAGGGCCTCAACACCACCGTCTTAGTCCGATTTTCCGGCCATCCACGTCTTCGGTTCGGCTAGAGGTCGTGGATGGCCGGGTATTACGATGATCAGTGCATCATCGTCAGTTCAGGCGCAGATCTACGATGTGTTTGGGGTCGGGCTTCAACTCGCCCTTTTCGACCCTGGAGACGATGTCGGTCAGGATAACGTTGGTCGGGGTGGGAATTCCGACCTCTTCGCCCTTGCGCACGATAAACCCGTTCAGAAACTGGATCTCGGTGCGGCGCCCCTTGAACATGTCCTGACCGGTCGAGGGGCGATGCTCACCGCCGCCGGCCCGGTTGGCTTCGGCGAGGCGATGCTCGTCGATTTCCTTGGTCGCAGCCGCATCGCCTTCGCCGGCTCGAGCGATCGTTTCCGGGTCCATGTGGCTGACTTCGTCGAAGATATAGCCGAGCGCCTGGCCGACGCGGATCGCCTCGCTGCCGAGTTGGGTCGAGAAATTCCGGATCGCGTCATTCTTGATCATGTCGCGAGAGATCAGGCCGGTGCAGGCCGACAACCCGTTGCCCATGACGTTGGTGACGAGTTTCGACCAGCGCTCGCCCCACAGATTCTCGGTCACCATCGCACTGTCGGCATAGCTGACGAGCCGGCAGACTTCCTTGGCGCGGTCGGTGATCCGGCCGTGCACCTCGCCGACGCGGAACACAGTATGGCGCGAGCCCGATTTGCCGGCGGCCCGGCGCACTTGGCCCGGCGCGTGAAGCTCAACGGTGATCGAGCTGGCGATCGATCCCAGTGTCTTGCCCCAACCGACAATGCCGGCGATGGTTTCCTCGTTCATGCAATTCTGCAGCGAGACGATATAGCCGCCGGGCGCCAAGTACTGCTTGATCATGGTCGTGGCCCAGGCGGTATCGTAGGATTTCATGCAGACGAAAGCGATGTCGATCGGGGCTTCTTTGCTCAGTTGCTGCGCCTCGGTCAGATGCAGCGCGCGGGGCTTGACCGTGAACGGCTCGACGTCACGAATATGGGTGATCCTCAGACCGTCCTTGCGGATGGCTTCGACGTTTTCGGGCCACGGATCGATGTAGGTGACGTCTTCGCCGGCCTGCACCATATGGGCGCCGGCATAACCGCCGACCGCCCCCGCGCCGACGATCGCTATCTTGTTCTTCGGCATTCCGTCTTCCTCCGCATCAGTCTCGCGGCCCAGCGCGCCGCGCGCTCCGCTCGCGATCCTAGTACGGTGACCGCGCTGCCGCCATCCCATCGCTTCGACCTATCGCTTCGGCTTCGGTGGAGCGGGTTTGCGCGGCCGGGGATTGCGGCTCGGCTGCGCAGCCTTGGGACGAGCCCGCGTCGCGGCGCGTGCTTTCGGCGGCCGCCGCGCCGACTTCGTCGCCAGCCGCCAGTCGACGATCATGCCGATCGGGATTGTCATCAGACCGAGCGCCATCAGACCGCTGGCGACGCGGCTGAGCCAATCGATCTCGACCACGACGACGGTCAGCCCCAGCACGAGGCCGGCGCCAAAGGTCAGCAGAGCGATCTTGGTATAGTACATCGGTTGCGGCGACGGGACCGGGCTCTTAAAGTGGCGCGCGTTATAAAGCGCGTTATAGAGACGGCGTCATCGACGCTCAGCGCAAATGCCAGAAAGGGAAAGGGGATGATAGAGGTCGAGCGGCCGGCCGATCTCGCTCAATATATCGGCAAGGAGATCGGGGTCAGCGACTGGTTCACCGTCGACCAAGCGATTATCGACAAATTCGCCGACGCGACCGGCGACCATCAATGGATCCATGTCGATGTCGAGCGGGCCAAGCGCGAGATGCCGGGCGGCAAGACGATCGCCCACGGCTATCTGACCCTGTCCTTGGTGCCGCGGCTGGCTGCGACCCTCCTTCGGGTCAAGAAGCGCTCGCGCGGCCTCAATTACGGATCGAACCGGGTGCGCTTTACCGGGCAAGTGCCGGCCGGCTCGCGCGTCCGGCTGCGACAGAAGATCAAAGCGGTCGAACCGGTCGAGGGCGGCGGCGTGCGCATCACCTCGGAAAGCACGATGGAGGTCGAGGGTGCGGCGCGCCCGGCTCTCGTCGCCGAAACCATCAGCATGCAGTTCGAATAAGGAGTCACGATCGATGGCAGCGGTATTGGAGCGGCGCTCGGTGATTGTGCGGCCGACCGGTGCGGCGCTCGGCGCCGACGTCGACGGCGTCGACCTGGGGCAAGAGCTGTCGCCGTCGACAATCGATGCGATCAACCAGGCTTGGTCCGACCATTTGGTGCTGCGCTTTCGTGGCCAGCATCTCGACGACGATCAGCTGATGCGCTTCAGCGCGCTGTTCGGCGAACTCGATCTTGCCCCGGTTATCGCCGCCTCGCGGGTTCAAATCCGCGGCGAGGACCGGTACGTCAACTCGGCCGAGGAAGGCCACCGCTACATCTCGATCATTTCCAACATCGTCGAGAACGGCATCGCGATCGGCGCGCTTGGCGCCTATGAGGCGATCTGGCACACCGACATGTCCTACAATCCGGAGCCGCCGACCGGCAGCGCGCTCTATGCGCTCGAAGTTCCGCCCGCGGGTGGGGACACCGGCTTTGCCAACATGTACCTCGCATACGAGACCTTGCCCGAGGAGCTGCGGCGGCGGGTCGAGGGCCGCCTGTGCCGGCATGATTCGAGCCGCAACAGCGCCGGCGAACTACGCCGCGGCTACACCGACGTGACCGATCCACGGCAGGCGCCCGGCACCGACCACCCGCTCGTCCGCACCCATCCGGTGACCCGGCGGAAGGCGTTGTTTCTCGGCCGACGACGCAACGCGTATATCCAGGGCTTGGCGCTCAACGACAGCGAGCAGCTGCTCGACGCGCTGTGGGAGCATGCGACCAGGCCGCAGCTAACCTGGTATCAGCAATGGCGGGTCGGTGATCTCGTGCTGTGGGACAATCGCTGCGTCATGCACCGCCGCGACGAGTTCGACCCAGCGAGCCGCCGGCTGATGCACCGCTCGCAGATCAAGGGCGACCGGCCGTTCTGAAGATCACTCGATCTCGTTTTCATCAATGGAGACGAGGCGGTCGTCAGCCGGCTCATAATGCAGGACAAAGAGCGCTGTGTTGGGCGCCCTGGCCGGCGGGCTGCCCGGCGGCAGCGCGTGTTTGACCAACTGGCGCACCATCGCGCCATGGGTCGACACGCCGATCCGCCGATAAGGGTGCGCGACGGCGAATCGGCGCAACGCCGCCAGCCCGCGGGTCAAGGTGGCGAGGCCGGTCTCGCCGCCGGGGAAGGCCACATCGTTGTCGCTGTACCAGCGCTCGGTCAGCTCCTCGCCAAAGCGGGCTTTGGCGTCGGCCCAGATCATCCCTTCGGCGGCGCCGACATTGGTCTCGCGCAGACCGAGATCGGTCGCCAACGGCACGCCCAGAGCGTCGACGACGATCTGCGCGGTGGTCAGCGCCCGCGCCAAATCGCTGGACAAGATGGCGTCGAGGCGGTGCGTTCGTAGACGCAGAGCCAGCGCCTCGGCCTGAGCCAGGCCCGTTGCGTTGAGTGGGGTATCGGTGTGCCCTTGCAGCCGCCCCTCGCGGTTCCAATCGGTTTCGCCGTGACGGAATACGAACAGAATGCGCTGATCGGCGCGACCTTGCTGCACAACGGCTCTCCGGGTGATCTTGGATGATTATTTCCGTCAAGCGGGGATGGTCGGCAACACTCCCACGTCCCTCACCATGTTTGTCGCTCGCTGAACCTGCATCGGCCGCTGCCGGGCGGCGGTCACACCCAGGGTCCAGGCTTCCTCGGTCTCGACTCGGTGGCGCTGCTCCGCGTCAGACCCGGAGCGCCGGTGAACAAGCGCCGCGAGTTCCCCGGCGCGGTCGCGGGCCGCAAGGAATTGGGCGACGGTGCGAACCTGGGCCTTGTCCTTGGCGGCATCCGGTTCGCTTCGGGACCTGCCCACCAAGATGGCCAAATCTCCGCGAAGACGATTCCGGCGTCGTCGCCACGCCAAGTCCGGTTTCGAATGGCCAGACCTGCGTCGCCGGCCCAGCGCGGGTCATCGCGCAACGCGCGCACCACCGGGATGCCGGTCAGTGCCTGACCGCCGACCGATCCGTGCCCAACAGCTTCCAGCACGGCTGCGCGCTCGGGATCTAGATGATCCACCAGCCGACGCTCGGCCAACCCTTCGCTATCGTGCCGGCGGTGATGCTTCGGAGCGAGATACGGTTCCGGCCGGCGCCGCGGGCAGCCCCAGAACGGAAACCGCGCCCCGGAGACGCGGCGGTTTAGCGCGGCGCCGACTTGGAAGCGGTTGTTTCTGTTGCGCTCGTCCGTCCTCGATCAGCCTGCGATTTCATCCCAGACCGCGCGCCAGGGCGGGCCGGCAAGGCCGAGCCGGGCAGCGAAGCCGGCAGGATAGCCGAGCGGGAAAGTCGAAACCGACGAGCACCCTTTCGCCGTTCCCCCGTGCTGCCATCGAGCCAATCGGCGAGCAGCGCTTTCGCTTCATGGCTAGTCCGCGGATTCTCTGCTGGCCGCTCGCCATGCTCGGCCGCAGCCAGGCGATCCAGATGCTGTCACGCCCGTTCTTCCGCTGATTCGCCGCGCTCCAATCCACCATGACAAAGGTGTCGAACATTCGGTCTCCCGCCGTCCCTCATCCTCCGGCTACGCGGGTCTGCATCGGCCGATCATTTCGGGATCGCCGCTGCCGCATCCGCTAATCCGCGCTGGGTCTGGTGATTGGTTGACCCTCCCTCGGTCGCAACCGAGACTGTCGCCGGGATGATGCCGGCCGTTGACGCCAATCCGTTGCTGCTGCTCGTCGCCGGTCTCGCCATCGATGCATGGTTCGGCGAAATGTCGGCGCTGTTCAGCCGCGTCCCCCACCCGGTCGTCCTGGCCGGTCGCGCCATCGCCTTCTTCGACCGCAAGCTCAACCGGGAGAACCGCAGCGAGGCGTCGCGATGCTTCCGTGGCGTCGTCAGCGTCATTGTGCTGGTGGGTCTGGGCGCAGCAATCGGGCTCGCGATCCAGCAAGCCTGCCGCGCCAGCCTTGTCGGCGCGGCAGTCGAGATCCTGCTGATCGCGGTGCTCGTCGCCCAGCGCAGCCTGTTCGAGCATGTCGCCGAGGTCGCCCGGGCGCTCGATCAGGGCGGACTGTCGGCCGGGCGCGACGCGGTGCGGCACATTGTCGGACGCGACCCGATGACCCTCGATGCTTACGGCGTCGCCCGGGCCGCGATCGAAAGCCTGGCGGAGAATTTCAGTGACGGCGTCGTGGCGCCGGTGTTCTGGTATCTGCTGCTCGGTTTGCCGGGACTCCTCGCCTACAAGATGGCCAACACGCTCGACAGCATGATCGGGCACAAGACGCAGCACTACCGCAGCTTTGGCTGGGCGGCGGCGCGCTTCGACGATCTCGCAAACCTGGCGCCGGCGCGAATCAGCGGGCTGCTGATTACGGGGGCGGCGCTGTTTGCTAGAAAGGGCCGACCCGGCCGGGCGTTGGCGATCATGCTGCGCGACGCCCGCAAGCCTCGCTCGCCGAATGCCGGCTGGCCCGAAGCCGCGATGGCGGGCGCGCTCGGTCTGGCGTTGGCGGGACCACGGCATTACCCTGAGGGCGCGGTTGTCGATCCATGGGTCGGCGACGGCACGGCGCGCGCGGCGACCTCGGATATCGCCCGAGCCCTGAGCCTCTACAAGCTCGCCTGCCTGATCGAAGGGAGCCTGGTACTGGGCGCCTGGCTCGCCACCCATCTCAGCCTGCTGGCCTGACACCGGGCGGACGCGCCGCCGCGAGCAGCGCGGAAAGATCGAGGTGGCTTTCGAGATGATCGGCCAGAGCGTCGAGCGTGACCTCGACTTGATGCTCATAAGCGAAATCGCCGGCGGCGGCGCCGAGCTGGGCGAGAAAGCGGCGGCGGAACGTATCGCCGGCAAAGAGCCGGTGCAGATAGCAGCCGGCGACGAGGCCATCGGCGCTGACCGCACCGTCGCTTCGCCCCTCCAGTCGCAGCATCGGCCGCTCCAGCCCCGGCCCGGTCGTTGTCCCGAGATGCATCTCGTAGCCATTGACCGGCAGCCCGCTGGCTAGTTCGAACCCCGTCACGGATTGCAGCCGTTTTTCGACACCCAGCGTCGTGTCGACATCGAGCAGCCCGAGCCCCGGCACGGTCGCCGCGCGCCCCTCAATGCCCAGCGGATCGGCGATCGACCGCCCGAGCATCTGATAACCGCCGCAGAGGCCGAGGATGTGCCCGCCGTGGCGGCGATGAGCGAGGATGTCGATGTCCCAGCCCTCGCATCGCAGGAAGTCGAGGTCCGCCAGCGTCGCCTTCGAGCCCGGTAGAATCACCATAGTTGCGTCGCGCGGCAGCGGCCGTCCGGGCTGGACCATGACCAGCTCGACCCCGGGCTCGGCGCGAAGCGGGTCGAGATCATCGAAATTGGCGATGCGCGGCAGCACCGGCACGGCAATGCGGGTGACGCCTACGGCTGGCTGCGGCGCAGCCCTCCTCACCCTTCCCTCTCCCCCCGGCGGGGGGAGAGGGTCTGTGATGGAGGCTTGGAGTGCCAGCGAATCTTCTGCTGGCAGGAATGAGGCAGCTGGAAAGAACGGCACCGTACCGAATGAGCGCAGCCCCGTGCGCTCGCCAATTGCAATAAGGCCGCCGTCGAAGAGTCGGATATCGCCGCGAAATTTGTTGACGATGTAGCCGGCGAGCAACGCCCGTTCGCGATCGGACAAAAGTGCCCAGGTGCCGATGAGTTGCGCGATCACGCCGCCACGCTCGATATCGCCGATCAGCACGACCGGCACGTCCGCCGCTTCGGCAAAGCCCATATTGGCGATGTCACCCGCGCGCAGATTGATTTCGGCCGGGCTGCCGGCTCCCTCGACGAGGACGAGATCGGCCGCCTCGGCGAGCCGCGTGAACGCAGCGAGCACCAATGGCAGCAAGGTCGGCGCAAGCCGGCGATACTCCCCGGCCGAGGCGTTGCCCCAGACCCGGCCATCGAGCACGATCTGCGCGCCGCGCTCCGATTGCGGCTTTAGCAGCACCGGGTTCATGTCGGCCAAAGGCTCGACGCCGCAGGCGCGCGCCTGCAACGCCTGCGCTCGTCCGATCTCGCCGCCATCGGCGGTCACCGCGGCGTTGTTGGCCATGTTCTGGGGCTTGAACGGGCGCACACTGAGCCCGCGCCGGGTGAAGGCCCGCGCGATCCCGGTCAATAGCAGCGACTTGCCGACGTCCGAGCCGGCGCCTTGCAGCATTAGCGCCCGAGCGGTCAGAATTCGATACCTTGCTGAGCTTTGACGCCGCTGCGAAACGGGTGTTTGACGAGGGTCATCTCAGTCACGAGATCGGCGGCCTCGATCAGCTCGGACTTGGCATTGCGCCCGGTGACGACTACGTGCAGCACGCGCGGTTTCGCCCTCAGCGCCGCCACAACCTCGGCGAGCGGGAGATAGTCGTAGCGCAGCACGATGTTGAGCTCGTCGAGCAATACCAGCCGGTAGGACGGGTCGGCGACCATCGCCTTTGCGGCTTCCCAGGCATTGCGTGCTGCGGCGATGTCACGGGCCCGGTCCTGGGTTTCCCAGGTAAAGCCCTCGCCCATCGCTCGGCAGGTCACGAGGTCGCCGAAGCGTTCAAGCGCCACCCGCTCGCCGGTCCCCCACACGCCCTTGACGAACTGGACGATGCCGACCCGCATGCCGTGGCCGAGACACCGCAATACCATGCCGAAGGCGGCGGTCGATTTTCCCTTGCCGGTGCCGGTATGGACGATCAGGAGCCCGCGCTCTTCGGTCTTGGTCGCCAGCATGCGCTCGCGCGCCGCCTTACGCCTGGCCATTTTCTCGTTATGGAGGCGGTTGACTTCCTCTTCGGTCTGAAGCGGACCGCTCACGGCACAGCCCATTGTGTTAGCGCCTGGCGGGCGCTGTTGCGGCGCGGACGCCACAACCCGCGGTCGATCGCTTCGAGAAAGCGGCGGCTGGTGTCGGTGAGTGCAGCCGGGTTGTGCTCGGCCATAAAGCCGCGCACGGTCTCGTCGGCGAGATAGGCGTCGTATAGCGCCTCAAAATGCGCATCATCGACCGCCTGCGCGGTCGCGGCGAAGGCAAACAGGTAATCGACGGTGGCGGCGATCTCGGCCGCGCCCTTATAGCCGTGGCGCATTACCCCGACGATCCAGCGCGGGTTCGCGGCCCGGCCGCGGACGACCCGCCCGATTTCTTCGCGCAGGGTGCGGATGCGCGGCGCCTCGGGCCGCGAATGGTCGTTGTGATAAACCGCCGGAGCGCGCCCCGAAAGCTGGCGCACGACGAGAGCCAGCCCGCCTTCAAACTGAAAGTAGTCGCCGCTGTCGAGCAAATCATGCTCGTGATTGTCCTGGTTGTGCAGCACGGCGTCAGCGCTGGCGAGCCTGGCTTCGAGCATCGCTCGATCCGGGCTGGCCTCGCCGCCCGCACCGTAGGCATAGCAGCCGACGCCAAGCCAGGCCTCGGCAAGATCGGCGTCGTCGTCCCAGACACCTTCGTCGAGCAAATGTTCTAGCCCGGCTCCATAGCCCCCGGGCGTCGACCCAAAAATGCGGTAGCCGGAGCGCTGGGCCGCCTCGGCCGGATCAACACCCTGCGCTTCCAAGGCCTGTCGATCGGCGTGGACCCGAGCTGCTAGCGGGTTGACCGAGGCCGGCTCGTCGAGTGCCGCGACGGCGCGCACCGCCGAGTCGACGAGGTCGATCAAGCCCGGAAAAGCGTCGCGGAAAAACCCTGAGACGCGCAAGGTGACATCGACCCGCGGCCGGTCGAGCACCGAAGCCGGCATGATGTCGAACCCAGTCACCCTTCCGCTCGCCCGCTCCCAAACCGGCTGCACGCCGAGCAACGCCAAGGCCTGTGCTACATCGTCGCCGCCGGTGCGCATGTTCGCCGTGCCCCAGGCCGCCAATGCCACCCGCGCCGGATAGCTGCCGTGTTCCTGGGCATGGCGCTCGACCAGCAATGCCGCCGATTTCCAACCGAGCTGCCAGGCGGCCTGAGTCGGCACCGCACGGGTGTCGACAGAGTAGAAATTGCGCCCGGTCGGCAAGACTTCGGGGCGGCCGCGGCTCGGCGCGCCGGAGGGTCCGGGCATCACCAGACGGCCGTCGAGCCCGGCGAGAAGCCCCGCTATTTCGGCCGCGCCGCATTGCGTGACAGCCGGGCGCAAATACTGCTCCACCCAGGTCAGCACGGCGCGACTGCGATGCCAGCAATCCTCGGCGCCGACCTCGCGAGAAATGAGACGCAGCGCCAGCGCCTCCAGGCGTTCGACCGTGTCGCCGGCATTGCGCCATGGCCCGGGACCGATGAGCACCGTAGGACGCGGGCGATGCCATGGTTTGGCCATGTCAAGAGCGAGTGGATCCTCGCCGAGTTCGAGATCGGCGGCCAAGGCGCGCAGCAACGAGAAGTCCTCGGGGGCGGCGCCGCGGCCGGGGCGGGCGAACGCGACCAGCAATTCATCGAGCCGCGGACCCTCGGGGCTCTGGCCAAACACGTGGAGCCCGTCGCGGATCTGCAATTCCTTGATCTCGCACAGTAGGCCGTCGAGCTTGCGCAACGCCGTTGCCACGTCCTCGCCGGCGATGATGCCGCAATCGTCGTCGAGCCCGGCCGACCGCGCCTGTTCGAGGATCGCCGCCGCGAGTACCTCGACTCGCCGTGAATCGCCGTGGGCAGCCTCATAATACTCGTCGATCAGGCGCTCGAGTTCCGCCATCAGGCCATAGCTGCCGGCGCGGGTCAGCGGCGGGGTCAGATGGTCGACGATTACCGCCTGGGCGCGCCGCTTAGCCTGGATTCCCTCGCCGGGATCGTTGACGATGAACGGATAGAGATGGGGCAATGGCGGCAGCACGGCCTCTGGGAAGCATTCGGCAGAAAGTGCCAGCGCCTTCCCCGGCAGCCATTCAAGGGTGCCGTGCTTACCAAGATGGATCACGGCATCGGCGCGGAAATCCTGCGCCAGCCAGGCATAGACCGCGAGATAGGCATGCGGCGGGACCAATGCCGGGTCGTGATAGGTCGATTTCGGATCGATGCCATAGCCACGCGCCGGCTGTATCAGCACCGCGACATTGCCGGCGCGGAAGCCCGGGATCGCGAACCGCCCGCAATCGAGCCGTCCCTCCCGGAAAAACGGGTCACGCTCGGCCGGACCCCACCGGCCGGAGATCGGCCCCCTGGACAGATGGCGGCAGGGTCCCGAAGAACGACGAGTAGTCGGCGAAAGAGAATGTCTCCTCGGCGGGCGCGGCCGGGTGCACATTGGTCGGCCCGGCAGCGAGACGCGAAATCAGCGCCTTGGGATCGTCGGGAATACTTGCGACCCGGTAACCGGCATTGGCTAGCGCCCGCAGGATCGCGAGCGCCGAGGCCGGCGTGTCAAGACCGACACCGTTGCCGATGCGGCCGTCGCGGTTCGGATAGTTGGCGAGGATCAACGCGACGCGGCGCTCGGCCACGGGTCGCTCGCGCAGCCGCGCCCAATTGCGGGCGAGATCGGCGACAAAGGCGACCCGGTCGGGGATCGGCTGATAGCCGACGAGATCGATCTCGGTCTCGGGGTCGTGGCCGAGCGGCGCCTTGAACGAGACCGCACGCGACAAGATGCGGCCGTCGATCTCCGGCAACGCCACGTTCATCGCCAGGTCGCGCGGGTGCAGGCCGCGGCTTCCATCGCGCCAGCTTTGCTCGTCACCGCCGGAGAAGACGACCTGCAGTACCGGGCAGTCGGCGGCGGCCAGCGGATCGTCGCCCGCACCTGCCCGGACCGAAAAACCGGTGGCGTTGAGGATCACCGCGGGCGGATAGGCGCTGAACACCGCGCCGAGCAGCGCCGCGGCCTCACCCTCTTTGAGGCTCTGCGCGAAGATCGGCAACGGGCGCAGCCGCCTTGCCGACAGCGCGCGTACCAGCGCATCGACCGGCGCCGTGTTACCGGATTGAACCAGCGCGCGGTAGAACACGATCGGCACGACGCCACCGGCTCCGCGCCAATCGGAGGCGATGTCGCCGAGGCTCGGCAATGCGCAATCGGGCCAATAGAGACCGGCGCGCAGCAATGGCGCCGGCTCGGCCCAAGCCGCTGGATGCCCGATCAGCGAGGCGGCGTAGCGCAGCAAATTCTGGGCATTGCCTTGGCCGCCCTCGGCGAGATAGCGCCACAGCCGGAGGGTGCTGTCGGGCATCAAGGTCGAGAGGTCGGCGAGTTCCGAGTCGGGCTTGTCGTCGCCGGGCAGCAGGGCCAGCGGGATACGATTGGCGCGGCAGGTCTCGACCAGGCGCTCGACTCCATAAGGCCAATAGGCGCTGCCGCCGAGCACCCGCGCAATCACTAGGCGGGCGCGGGCGATCGTCTCCATGTACAGGTCGACCGAGAAGTTATGGCCAAGGCGCAGGATCGGCGCCAGGCGCAGGCTTGGCGCGGTCGGGTCCTGGGCGCGTCGCCGCGCCGCTGCCGCAGCGAGCAACGCCAACTCGGTATCGGCGCTCGACAGCACCACGATGTCGCCGGGTGCTTGGGCGAGATCGACTGCGGCCGAGCCGTCGGCAATCACTCCCGGCAAGGTAGCGAGAAGGTGCATTCAGCCCGTCAGCGCCGCGGCGATGGCCGCTCGAGCGAGGCCTTTCTCGCCGATCACGACAAGCCGCGTGTCACGCCGTTCTTCGATCCGCCACGGCCGATCGAAATATTGCTGCAACCTATCGCCGACCGCCTGTATCACGAGTCGCCGGTCGCGACCGGGCAGATTGACAAAGCCCTTCAGCCGCAGCACGCCATACTGGGGGATCGTAGCGCGCAGGCGCGCAAAGAATGCCTCGCTGTCCGCCACCGCGCCCAAACTCACGACAAAACTCTCGAAATCATCGTGATCATGCGTCATTTCGAGATCATGGATGGACGGCCGCGTGACAAGATCGTCCTCGGCCGTCGCGTCAAGGCCGAGCGCCACCTCGGGCGCCACCGCGCCGTCGCGCGCGGCGACGAGCTTGACCCCTGGGCGCAGTCGTTGCTCGATCTCGCCCCACAGCGCGGCAAAGCGATCGGGGGCGACCAGATCGCTCTTATTCAAGATCGCGAGATCGGCGCAGGCGAGCTGGTCGGCAAACACTTCTTCGAGCGGATTGTCATGGGCGAGCGCCGGGTCCGCCGCACGGGCACGCGCCACCGCCTCGGGGTCGTCGGCGAACCGGCCGCCAGCGACGGCAGCGGCATCGATCACCGTCAGCACCCCGTCGACGGTTGTGCGGGTGCGGATCTCGGGCCAGGCAAAGGCTTGCACCAGCGGCTTCGGCAAAGCCAGGCCCGAAGTCTCGATCAGGATGTGTTCGGGCGGCGCCGGGCGGTCGAGAAGCCGGGTCAGAGTTGGCAGAAAATCATCGGCGACGGTGCAGCATAGGCAGCCATTGGCCAGCTCGACGATATCGTCGTCGGTGCAAGCCTCGTCACCGCAGCCGAGCAGCAGCTCGCGATCGATGCCGAGTTCGCCGAATTCGTTGACGATTACGGCGAGTCGTCGCCCTTGTGCCCGCGCCAGCAGGTGCCGCACGAGGCTGGTCTTGCCGGCGCCGAGAAAGCCGGTGATCACCGTGGCCGGAACCCGCCGCATCTGATCAGCCGCCCTTCAACACTAGAGGCAGTCCGGCGGCGACAAAGACAACGCGGTCGGCCACGGCGGCAACCTGTTGATTGAGACGGCCGGCGGCGTCGCGAAAGCGGCGGCCGAGCGGCGTTTCGGGCACCAGGCCCATCCCGACCTCGTTGGCGACCAGCACGACCGGGCCGACGGCGAGGCGCAATGCCGCGCACAGCGCCGGGGTCTCGCCTTCGATCGGACGGTCGGTGAGCAGCAGGTTCGAGAGCCACAAGGTTAGGCAATCGATCAGAAGCGGCCGGTCGAGCGACGACTCGGCAGCGATCACCGGGGCCAGAGCCAGCGGCTCCTCGATCGTGTGCCAAAAAGATCCGCGGCGGGCCCGGTGCGCGGCGATGCGCTGCGCCATCTCGGCATCCCCAGCTTCAGCGGTCGCACAATAGGTGCCGCAGGCTGCGGCGTCTTCGACCACACACTCGGCATAGCGGCTCTTGCCCGAGCGGGCGCCCCCCAACACCAGGGTCACCGGAGGAAGTCCGGCGTGCACCCGCTCGACGTTCGGCAATGGCATTGGTCCCTCCTCCGCCCGAGGAATCGTCCCAGTTCGCGCGATGCGGAGGTCTCCTGGCTCGGGGTCGTCGCCCGCGGCGCCTTCCCGGCGAGCTGTCGCCCGAGCCAGTGGCATTTGCCGCGGTCTCGCCGCTCACAGTTGCGGGGGCAGCACCGGTATCGCACCGGACTTCCCTGTCGCATCGCAGAGATATGCTACCACGCCGGTAGCACTCGTTGTCACAGGTTCGTCTTCAAAGTTCGATTATGTTAGGGCTTCGACGTGATCTGCGCCGTCGGGAGCAGGAGGGGTTGATGAAGATCGAGGGCGGATGCCTGTGCGGCAAGGTACGCTATTCGGCCGACGCCGAACCGATTTTTGTTGGCATGTGCCACTGCAGCAGTTGCCAAAGGGGTTCGGGAAGCGCGTTCAACATCGTGGTGGCGCTACCGAAACCGGCGGTCAGCGTGCAGGGTACGCTAGCGACATTCGAAGGCCGTGGCGACAGCGGCAAAGCGACGTACCGAAAGTTTTGTCCGATGTGTGCTTCGCCGATTGCGTCCGAGGCCGAGGTGATGCCGGACGTTGTCATGATCCCCGCGGGCACCCTCGATGATACGAGCTGGGTGAAGCCCACGATGCAAATCTACTGCGACAGCGCGCAACCTTGGGTAAAGCTCGAAGGCGACATGCAGCGATTCCCCGGGATGCCTACCCAAGGATAGCGGGTCACCGCGGCGGGCGGTTGACGGTCACCACCCGCCAGCCGTGGCCTAGACCGGGGCCGTCGATCCTATCGATGCGGGTGATCGAGCAGTTGTCGATCGAAATCGCAAGGGCCGCCTCAGGATCGAGACCGAGCGCCAGCCCCAATGCAGCACGGATCGTGCCGCCATGGGCCACCGCGATGACGTCGTGTCCGGCACATGTTTGGGCCAGCTGGTGAATGGCCCGGCTTACCCGCTCGACGACCGCCAGGAAACTCTCGCCGCCCGGCGGGGCCTCATGCGCCGGCGCGTGCCAGAAGCGATGGAAGTCGCCGTTGCGCGACTGGCTCAGCTCCTCATAGGTCAAGCTCTGCCACTCGCCAAAATTCTGCTCGGCGAGATCGGCGACCGACAATGCATCAGGACCCGGGATCGCCTGAGGCCCGGGTAGTCCGGCGCGGATGATCGCCGCGGCCGTCTCGTGGGTGCGGCGCAGGTTGCTGGTCACCCAGATTGCCCCGCGAGGCAATTGCCCTGCGAGCCCGGCGAACAGCGAACTATTCGAACAGTCGCAGGACAGATCGAGCTGACCGTAGATGCGCCCGCCATGCGGCACCGGCGCATGGCGCACCCACCAGAAGCGGGTCGCGGTTTCGCTCATCTCGCAGCCGCCGCGAGCAACATCACGGTCTCGGCAATCTGCTGAAAGGCGCCCAGAACGTCACCCGTGTAGCCGCCGACCTGACGGCGGGCAAACTCCGCCGCGGCGTAAACCGCTGACGCCGCGAGAGCGAGGGCGGCCGCGCCGTGCAAAGGCCCAAGTGACGTCAATCCGATCACGACCGCTATCGCCGCCGCCGTAAACACCGCTGCCGGACGTGGCCTCCCGGCCGTGGCGCCGAGCCCGTCGCTGCGCGCCGGCGGCAGTACCAACATCGCAACGGGCAGTACGGCCCGGGAGGCGGCGTGCGCCGCGACCAGCGCCAGGCCGGCATGGACCGCTTCGCCAATCTGCGCCAAAGCCGCCGCCCGCAAGCCCACGCTGAGCACGATCGCCAGCACGCCGTAGGTGCCGTGCCGGCTGTCACGCATGATCGCGAGCTTGCTGTCACGATCATGACCGCCGAGGGCCCCGTCGGCGGTATCGGCGAGACCGTCCTCGTGAATCGCCCCGGTCAGCAGCAGGCCAGCTAGCACGGCCAGCAACGCCGACAGCCAATCCCCAAGGCCGATCAGCTGGGCGACCAGAAGCACGAAGGCGGCGACGGCGCCAATCCCGGCGCCGACAAGCGGGAAGGCCCAAGCCGAATCCGCGAGCTGCCGATCGCCCTCGGAATGCTGCCCGACGGGGATCCGAGTCAAGAATGCGACAGCCTCGGCAAAGCCAGCTCGCCGGCGCGAGAAACGATCGGGATCGGTCATCACGGCGACGATAACCGAAGCCGGCTCCGGTCGGGGCCCTTTTCACTTGGGTTCACGATCGGCTTCGATAACGATCTTCGGGAAAGGAGATTGCCCCATGCCTGAGCCGATCACGAATTTGGATGAGATCCGGGCGTTATTGGGCCATCTACCCGGTCCCGATCTCGAATCCAGGACCGCCGCCACCTTGCGCCAGAGGCAGCTGACCAAGCCGGCGGGATCGCTGGGCCGGCTAGAGGAGCTGGCGATCTGGCTCGCGACCTGGCAGGCGCGGCACCCCCCCCGTTTCGATCATCCGCGCACCATCGTCTTTGCCGGGAACCACGGCGTCGCGGCGCGTGGCGTCTCGGCCTACCCCGCTTCGGTCACGGCGCAGATGGTGCAGAATTTTGTCGGCGGCGGCGCCGCGGTGAACCAGCTGTGCCGGGTCGTCGACGCCGACCTCAGGGTCTACGAGATGAACCTCGACACGCCGACCGGCGACATCGTCGTCGAGCCGGCGATGAACGAGGAAGAATGCGCCAAGGCGATCGCCTACGGGATGATGGCAGTCGAGCCCGGTATCGATGCGCTGGCGGTCGGCGAGATGGGGATCGGCAACACGACTGCCGCGGCGGCCTTGTGCGCGGGGCTGTTCGGGGGCGAGGCCGAGCTGTGGACCGGCCCGGGGACCGGGGTCGCCGGGGCAGCGCTCGAGAGCAAGCGCCGTGCCGTCGCGGCGGCTGTGGCGCTGCACCGTCCGGTGGCCCACGACCCGTTCGACCTGCTGCGCCGGCTGGGCGGTCTCGAGCTCGCCGCGATCACCGGCGCGGTCATGGCAGCGCGGCTCGGGCGGATCCCGGTCGCCCTTGACGGCTTCACCTCGACCGCCGCCGCCGCGGTCCTGTTCGCCGCCGACCCGCACGCGCTCGATCATTGCATCGTCGCGCACCGCTCGGCCGAGCCCGGCCATCGCGTTCTGCTCGAGCGGTTGGACCAGCGGCCCCTTTTCGATCTGGGCATGCGGCTCGGCGAGGCCTCGGGGGCGACGCTCGCGCTTGCCCTTCTAAAAGCGGCTGCCGCCTGCCACAATGGGATGGCGACGTTTGCGGAAGCCGGGGTAAGCGGACCTGCATAAAACATCCAGACGGTTATTTCGATTGCCGCGGGGTTTGCCTCGCCGCGACTTGCCCATTAGCTCGCTGCCGAGGCTCGAAGATGCGACTAGGAGGCGACTTCGTGATCACGCGCGTCGATTGTGGCTGGGCGGTGACTGCGCGGCGCGGCCGGTAACTCTCGACGGCTGCTCCGCGGACCATACTGCATAAAATGAATTCCAATCCGGCTAACCCACCGGCTGCGGCCCCCAGGCTTGGCTGGCTCAGCGGAGCCGCGTTCCGACCTCGGTCCGCGATCCCGCAACGGCCGAGGCGCGGGCTGACCTGGCCGTTGCGCGGGCTTCTCGCGGCATCCCTGGCGGTCCCTCTGTTGCTGCTGGCGATCGCCGCCTGGCAAAATTATCGGCTCGTTCAGCGCCAAGCCGAAGAGCGGGTGGCGATCGAAGCCGGCGAGCTCGACGAGCATGACCTCACCGCGTTCAAGACGTACCCGTTAGCGCTTGCATGGATCGACGAGCGGATTCGCGGGCAGGATTGGGATCGCATCGAGCACGATCAGGAACTTCACCAGCTCCTGGCTAATCTCGAGACATTGCCGCAGATCGATGCGGTATGGGTGGTCGACGCCGCCGGCCGGGTTCGCGCAAGTGGGCGGTTCTTCCCCGCTCCGACCGCTCCCGACGGCTCTGTCGAAAAGAGTTTTGTCGCCCAAAAACAAAGTGACAATGGGATATTGATTGGGCGCGAGGACATCGATCAGCTTACCCACCATCACGAATTCAATGTTTCACGACGCCGGTCGACAGCGGACGGAAGCTTTGACGGGGTCATCATCGTCTCCGCCAAAGCCCGATATTTCAGCGATTTCTACAGCACGATTGCCGATGAGAGGGCGTTCGAGGTCTTCCTAGTGCGCACCGACGGGTCGATCCTGGCCAGTTATCCGGTGCAGCCGAAGCCTGCCTCCGGACCAGACAGCGCGTTCCTAAAGACGGTCGCATCGGGATCGGAGAGCGGAATGTTCCAGGCCAAATCGCTGGCGGACGGGATCGAGCGCGTCTATGCCTTTCGTAGTATCTCGGGCTATCCGGCCGATGTCGTCTTCGGCGTGCCGACCAGCAACGTCATTCCCTCATGGCGCGCTAACCTGATCAACTATCTGCTGTTTGCCGTACCGGCTTCACTCGCGCTGTTCGGCATGACCTTTCTCGCAGCGCGACAGATCCAGCGGCAAAAGATCGCGAGTTGGCGCTGGCACACCACAGCGCGGCGGCTGAGGCGCGAGATGGATCGGCGCGCGCAGGCAGAGGCCGAGTTGCTTCAGGCACAAAAGATCGAGGCGCTCGGTCAAATGACCGGGGGGATCGCGCACGATTTCAATAATCTCCTGGCGGTGTTGCAGGGCTGCCTGGAGATGCTGAGCGGGCGGCAATCGGACGACAGGTTGCAAGCCCGAGTTGCGCTGGCGCTGCAGACCGTCGAGCGCGGCGAAAAACTGACCGCGCAGCTTCTCGCTTTCGCGCGGCGGCAGCCGCCTGCCGTGGCCCGAGTCGACATCAACGTCCAGCTCCGCCGCATGAACGAACTGCTGGCCCGCACCGTCGGCAGCGGCATCACGATCGAAACCGATCTCGCACCCGATCTGTGGCCGGTCGATGTCGATCCGATACAGCTCGAGCTTGCCGTCATCAACCTTGCGATCAATGCGCGCGACGCGATGCCCGGCGGCGGTCGGCTGCGTATCGGAACGGCAAAAAGCGCGCTATCGCAAAGCGTGGCTGGGGGCGAGGGGGACGAGTTCGTCGTTCTCGAAATATCCGACACCGGGACCGGGATGCCGCCAGAGGTGGCCGCGCGCGCGTTCGAGCCGTTTTTTACGACAAAGAAGCCTGGCAAAGGCACCGGGCTCGGGCTCAGCATGATCTACGGATTTGCTCGGCAAGCAAACGGCACGGCGACGATCCGTAGCGAGCTCGGCCAAGGCACTACCGTGACCTTGCGTCTGCGCCGCAGCCGCGAGCAGCGCGCCACGGAAGACGCGACAGGCTTGCCCGCAGGTGGCCCGGCATGAAACTCTACGCCCTCGACGATGGTGTCGCCGCCCGAGGCCGGAGCGGTGCCACACGATCGAAGTATTGCAAGTCGGAGGGAGCGAGATGCGCATCGTCATCGTCGGCCAGCAGGCCTTTGGCAAGGCCGTGCTCGACGCCTTCATTGCGCGCGGCGACGAGGTCGCCGGCGTCTTCGCGGCGCCGGACAGGCCGGGCGCCAGACCCGATCCGCTCGTCGTCGCCGCCGAGGAGCGCAAGCTGACGGTCCACCGTTTCGCCCGATATTCGAGCGACGAGGCGCAAGCGGCGCTGACTGACCTCAAGGCCGATCTCGGCGTCATGGCCTATGTGCTGCTGTTCGCGCCTCCCGAATTCTGCGCCATCCCCAAGCACGGCATGATCCAGTTCCATCCCTCGTTGCTACCGTTGCACAGGGGGCCGTCCTCGATCCCGTGGGCAATCATTCGCGGGCGCAACGAGACCGGGCTGTCGATCTTCCGCCCGACCCCCGGCCTCGACGAAGGGCCGGTCATCCTGCAAAGGCGCATCCCGATCGGCCCCGACGACACCGCAGGCTCGCTATATTTCGACAAAATTTTTCCGCTCGGGGTCGAGGCTTTGGTCGAGGCGGCGGATCTGGTTGTCAAAGGCCGGGCGACCGAAACCACCCAGGACGAGAGCCGCGCCACTTACGAGGGCTGGGTGCGCGACGCCGAGTCAAAGATCAACTGGGCGAACCATGTCGATTTCATCTACGACTTGATCCGCGGCTGCAATCCAGCGCCCGGTGCCTGGACCACGCTCGGCGAGCAAAAGCTCTATCTGTTCGACGCGAAGAAGATCACCGCCCCGACCTTTGGCTCGGTGCGCGGCAAGAAGATCGGCGAGATCGTCTCGGCCGGTCCCGAGGGGCTGCGCATACTGGCCCAAGGCGGCTGTGTCGAAGTCTCGCGGGTGCGCCTCGACGCCGGCCCCAAGATCGCCTCGAGCGAAGCCGGCATTGCCGCCGGAACGATTCTCGGCGGGTAGCACGCAACCGCTGGTCGTTAGCTGGCCAGCGGGTGGGGGAGCGGGTTCGAGCCGTCGGTGAAGCGGCTGAGGCGGAACGGCGCCGGATCGACCAGGGTCGGGTCGCCCGCGACCATGTCGGCCACGAGCCTTCCAGCGCCGGGACCGATCCCGAAACCGTGTCCGGAAAAGCCGGTCGCGATGAAGAATCCGGGCAGGCTCGCCACCGGCGAGATCACCGGGATCGCGTCGGGCATGACGTCGATCATCCCGCCCCAGCTCTCCGCCACGACCATGTCGCGGAATAGCGGAAAGGCCTGGGCCACAGCGGCCTTGGCGCGATCGAGGACGAATTCGTCGGGCTCGGGGTCGAGTGTGCGCAGCGCCTCGAACGGCGTGACCTGATCCAACGCCCAGCGCCGCGGCATCCGCCACTCTTCGACCCAGCGCCGGCCGACCCGGAACCGCAATTTCTTCCAATGCAGCCGTGCTGCCGGCAGATATTCGCGAAACAGCCGAAAGTTGTCGGGGACGAGGTCGATTGTGCGCACCCCGAGGGTCGCCACGGTATAGCCGCCGTCCATCCGCTTGCGAAACCCGAACAAGCCGCCCGACGCCGAGATTTCGGGGCCGCCCGCGATGGGCGCGGTGCGCATCACCGAGGCCAGCACTTTAAGCTGGGGCAATTCGATTCCGAGATTGCCGCAGAACAGCCGCGACCAAGCGCCGCCAGCGAGCACGACCGAGGCACAGGCGATGCGGCCTTTCTCGGTGACCACAGCCGAGACCCGTCCGCCGGCGGTTTCGATGCCGCGCGCCGCGCATTGGGTCACGATTGCCGCACCGCGTCGCCGCGCCGCCTCGGCGATCGCCGGCGCCCCCCGCTGCGGCTCGGCCTTGCCGTCGCTGGCGGTGTAGAGCGCGCCGGCCCAGTCGCCGGTCAGGCCCGGCATCAGCTCCCCAGCTTCAGTGCGGGTCAAGAGGCGGGTGTCGAGCTGGTATTGCCGGGCGTGATCGAGCCAACCCTCGAGCTGTGCGAGCTCGGCCGGGTTTTCGGCGAGATACATGATGCCGCACTGGCGAAAGCCGGTTTCGGCCTCGACCCGCTGGTTCATGCCCTGCCATAGCCGCAGGCTCTCGATGATCAGCGGAATTTCGCGCGGATCGCGGCCCATCTTGCGGCACCAGCCCCAATTACGGCTCGACTGTTCGCCGGCGATGTGCCCCTTCTCGCACAGCGCGACCGAGACGCCCTTTTCGGCGAGAAACAGCGCCGCGCTGGCGCCGATGATGCCGCCGCCGATGATCACAACATCGACGCGCGCCGGTAGCGCCTCATCAGAACGAACCGGATCGACGCGCGGCGCCATGGCTCGATTAGCTAATGAAAAACCGAAGCGTGTCTTTTCGTCGCCCCCGCGAAAGCGGGGGTCCAGAGGCCGCCTGACGGAGCCCCCGCCCTGGGCTCCCGCTCGCGCGAGAACGACGAAACATAGCGGATCTTTCCGGTTTCACGCTCAGTCGATTGCGGCGTGGACGAGGTTGGCGACCCGGTCGAGCCGGGCCGAATGAAACGGGTCGGGCGCCACGAAGTTGGTGATATAGGTGAACGACACCCCGCTCGTCGGGTCGGCCCACGAGTAAGAGGTCCCGGCGCCGCCATGGCCAAAGGTCTGCGGTGCCGCGATTGCGCCGAGACCGCGGATGCGGTCGCTATCGCCGCGCACATGGGGCCCGAGGCCGCGATGCATCGGGATGCCGCCCATCGCGTCGTCGCCGCGCTCGCCGGTGTGGCTGCGGGTGACGTAGCTGATTAGCCGCGGCGAAAACATTCGCACATCGCCGAGGCGGCCGCCGCCCAGCAGCATCTGGTAGAACGCCGCCATGCCGCGCGCCGTCGCATAGCCGCCGCCGCTCGGCATCCCGGCGGCTTTGAACTCGGGCGAGTTGTCGCGCGGCTCCGGCCGCGTAGGTGTCGGCGCAGCGCCCCTGCTCCTTCGCCGGCACGCCGACGAAGATGTCATTGGCGAGCCCGAGCGGCGCCAGGACCTTTTCCCGGATCACGTCGCGGTAGTCCTGGCCGGTGACCGCCTCGATCACCATCGCCTGGGTCAGATGCGCCGCGCGCGGGTGATATTGCAGCCGCGTCCCCGGCGTCCAGTCGAGCGAGAAGTCGCACACTTCGGCGCGCATCCGGGCATGGTCGGTCCAGGTCGCCTGGGTCACGTCGCCTGAGGGGAACCCACCTTGGTGCGTCATCACCTGGTGCAGGGTGATCTCGCCTTTGCCGCGCTTGGCGAATTCCGGCAGGTGATCGGCGATCTTGTCCATGAAGGAGAGCCGTCCCTCCTCGATCAACGCCCATACCGCGGAGCTGGTCAGCACCTTGGTCTGGCTGAACAGCAAGAACAGGGTCTCGCCGGTCGCCGGCTGCTTCTCCGGCTCGGTCTTGGCATCGCCGTAGCTGCGGAACAGCGCCAATTGCCCGTGCCGGGCCAGCGCGATCTGCGCGCCGGGATAGCGGCCTTCCTCGATATGCTGGCGGATCAGCCAGTCGAGATGCTGCAGCGGCTTGGCGGCAAAGCCGAGCTTGGCCGGATCGGCTTCGGTCAGCGGATAAGCGTCGGGCATGGCGATCTCCCCAAAAGAGTCACGAGAGGCGATGCTACATGACACCGAAAGATTTCTACTATCTATCGCGAGCAGCGCTCGGGCACTGCCCAAGGAGGATAACATGCGCGAAGCCGTCATCGTCTCGACCGCCCGCACCCCGATCGGGCGGGCCTATCGCGGCGCCTTCAACGACACGCAGGCGCAGGCGCTGGCAGGCCACGTCGTCGCCCAAGCGGTGCACCGCGCCGGCGTTGATCCGGCGGAAATCGAGGATATCGTGCTGGGCGCTGCACTGCAGCAGGGTTCGTCCGGCTACAACATCGCTCGCCAGGCGGCGGTCCGCGCCGGATTGCCGGTCACGGTCGCCGGCATGACGGTCGACCGGCAATGCGCCTCGGGGCTGATGGCGATCGCGACCGCGGCGAAACAGATCGTTCATGACGGCATGACGATCGCCGTCGGTGGCGGCGTCGAGTCGATCTCGCTGGTGCAGAACGACAAGCGCAACGAGTACCGTGCGCAGGACCCGTGGCTCGTCGAGCACCGGCCCGATCTCTACATGACCATGATCGAAACCGCCGAGATCGTCGCCGAGCGCTATCAGGTGACCCGGGAGGCGCAGGATGAATACGCGCTCTCTTCGCAACAGCGCACCGCGGCGGCGCAGGCCGAAGGCCGCCTCGACAAGGAGATCGCGCCCCTCCCCTCGACGATGCGGATCGACAACCGCGAGACCGGCGAAACGACTTCGGTCGCGGTGACCCTCGACAAGGACGAAGGCAACCGGCCATCGACCACTCTCGCCGGACTCGCCGCGCTCAAGCCTGTCTTCCGCGATGGGCAGACGGTCAAGGAGGGCCGCTTTGTTACCGCTGGCAATGCCTCGCAGCTCTCCGACGGCGCCTCGGCCTCGGTGTTGATGGAGGCGAAAGAGGCCGAGCGCCGCGGGCTGCAGCCGCTGGGTGCCTATCGCGGAATCACGGTTGCCGGCTGCGCCCCCGACGAGATGGGGATCGGCCCGGTCTTTGCCGTACCGAAGCTGTTGCAGCAGCACGGGCTCAAGATCGAGGACATCGGTCTGTGGGAGTTGAACGAGGCGTTTGCGGTCCAGGCCCTCTATTGCCGCGACCGGCTCGGCATCGATCCCGCGCGCTACAATGTCGACGGCGGCGCCATCTCGATTGGCCATCCTTACGGCATGTCCGGAGCGCGCATGGTCGGCCACGCGCTGATCGAGGGCAAACGGCGCGGCGTACGCTATGTCGTCGTCACCATGTGCATTGGCGGCGGGATGGGTGCGGCCGGACTGTTCGAGGTGCTGTAAAACGACGCTTCTCGGAGTTCCAGCATTGTCGTGCTGGTTTATCTTACCCTAAATATAGGCGGAATCAATCCGATCTGACTACTATATATTGATCTGCATTTCGTTAACCCAATATTATCACAAATTTACCGAATGTTGCGTTGACCATCTGCTGACGCAAGCTATCCTGCCCTCGCCAAGCCTTTACGGATCTCGACATGCGCTGTTCGCGAGCGGCGGCAATCCTCCTTTTGCTGAGCCAGTTTATCGCCGCATCGACCTTCGCGGGCGAGCGGAAGCCGCCCCACGCCGCAAAACCAGTTCCGGGCAACCCGCTCGATCGTGTCGCCTTTGCGGTCGACGGCGCCGAGTCAAGCCATGGCGCCGACGAGGGAATGTGGCGCGCAGACCCGATCGGCCCGCAAGGACCGATGCAGGTCAGTTTGGCTGCAGCGATCGATGTCGGCGGCGGCGACCGGTTCGATGCCGAACAAAATCGCGCGATGGGTCGCGCTTATCTGGCGCTGCTCTACCACCGATATGGAGATTGGCCCGACGCAATCGCCGCCTATAATTGGGGTATCGGCAATCTCGAATCCTGGGTCAAGGCGGGTCGGCCCGCCAACGGATCCGTGTCGGGCGTCGCGTTCTATCTGGACCGCGTCCTGCACGACAGTGGAATGTGCGCGGGCCTCTCGGCCACGCCAACGCGAGCGAGGGCGTCCGCACCTTCCGACTGCTCCGCTCTCGGGGCCTGGAAGGAAGTCATGGGCGATCTTCCGATTCTGTCGACAGTTGCGACAAAACGCTTTTACTCCCGGCTCGACAATGCCATGGCGCTTGCTGTGCGGAATGCGCGAATCCAATAGACGTGGCGCCGATCAGCGCGTCACAGGGAGACGCTCGCCCAGTTGCCGACGACTAGCGCCAAGCGCAGTGCCAGGTTCCACATCAGCAATACCAGCGCGACGTTGGACAATATTGCCGTCGACAGCGGCAGCTTCTGCTCGGCTAGGAGGATCGCCCGCGGCATAAGGTGTTCTCCTGCGTCTCTCGCCCATAGCCGGTCGACGGCGACCAGCAAAAGCTAACCACGGCAACATTTATGCCATCCACCTAATTGACTGTATCTCCGTGGTTTTTTCTCACGGTGTCGAGGCCGTTGTAAAGTTCTCCGACACATCGCATCGATCGCGCGAATGGGCTCGCCTCGGCCCCGATTAAACACTTCCGCAACATAGCCACGACAGAATCCGACGGCGTACCTCGCCAGCAGCCGGTCGGGAGCCCGCGATGCCGGATATTTTGCCGACAGAAATCGTCACCCTACTGATCGGCATGATCAGTATCGGCGCCGCGGATCTGCTCTATCACAACGGAACCATAACCCAGCGGCTTCACTCGTTGTGGGTGTCCATTTCGATCACAGTGATGTGCCTGCCGATACTGGATTGGGCCACGATCGTGTTCGTCGGGGCCGGGCGGCTGAGCCACGGTCTGATTGGGATCTTTGAAGTGGTAATATTCTTGTGGCTTTACCGCAATTTGCGCAAGCTGCCGGCGATCCGCAAGCTTGGGCACGGTCTTCCGCCTTCTCCGCCGGCGGCAGAACCCAATCCGCCGCCGGGCCCCACCGGCTAGAGTGGCCGGCTCGCGATCCGGGCCCCGGCGACCCGCTTTCCGGCAATCACAACCATGCGGGAGCGCGCGCCGCGGGTGGAGCCGATCGGACCGATTCAGGCCGCGGCGTGATCCGCAGGCGCCGGCTCATCCTTGTCGAAATCGAATTCGACCTTGGCGCCGTGCGGGTCGTTGAAGAATAGCTGCCAGATGCCACCACCCGGAAGGCGGCGCAACTCGTACTCAATGCCCTCGCGCTTCAGGATCGCGACGGTCCCGGGCAGGTCCTTGGCGCTGTACGCCATGTGGTCAAGCACCCCCGCGCGCTCCGTCGGCAGCGGATCGCGATGGATCACATGCAGGATCGGCGTGTCGCCGTCGGCATAGAGCCACCACCCAGGAAACTGGAAGGGTGGGCGCCACCCAACCCTGAATCCGAACAAGTCGCAATAGAAGTGGCGAGTGGCCTCGAGGTCATCGCTCAACACCGTAAAGTGGTTCATTGCAGCCACGCTCATGCGGGAACTCCTTGCTAACACGGACGGCCGCGCGCGGAGGTCGGCCGCCGCAGCCCGCGCCGAAGATTTGGCGGAAGCGCGGCGCGGCGTCAACCGCGCGCCTCGCGCTTGCGCCGACAAGGGAGCCGACCCACCGCGACACTGTCAGCTAGGGCCTCGCGGGTGCCGTTTCTTAGGGGTGGTGGGCGCGACTGGGATTGAACCAGTGACCCCTACGATGTCAACGTAGTGCTCTCCCGCTGAGCTACGCGCCCTCGCCATCTCCGGGAAGGCGGGTGTGTAGCGAAAATGCCGGATCGAGGCAAGCGTCGACGGCTGGTCGATCGGAGAGGAGGCGGCATCGAAATGCCGTCGGGCGGCGAGATCGTTGTACTTTGTGCGCACGGCTATGCTGCCGTTTATCGGGATTGCCGTTACCGATCGGCGCGACTTCCCTCACTTCGACGTCAACCCAAATTCAGGCGAGTCCGAAAGCAAAGCGGATCACTCGCGCATCGCCGAAACCCCCATCTTCGTCGCTTCGCAGCGCCCCTCGGACATCGTGCTGCCGATCATCCCGTCGGCCGCCCGCGCGGGGCGAAGTTCGGCGCCAGTTGCGATGGCGCCGCCGTATCGATACTCTCGCCGGATTGAATTTGAGAGGCGGGCGATGCGGGGCCGAATAGTGCTGTTGCTGGCGGCGGCGCTGTTCACCGCCGGGGCCGGCCGGGCTGATCTTCACGCGGCGGGTTCAGGCAACTCAAGAAACGATCGACTACTGGCGGCTCCAGAAGCACAGCGGGCGCAGGCGCTCGGCAACAGCTTCCACCGAGGCTGCGTTGGGCTCGAAGCTTTCCCAATGGGCGTTACGGCGAGCGGCCGCGCTAAGGGCTATGCCTATTGGAGTGTTCGCTGCAAGAACGGGAAGAGCTACGTCGTCCAGATCCCACCCAACGTCAAAAGCCCAATGATCGTAGCCGACTGTAGCGTGCTAAACGGCACCGGGAAGGAATGTTTCAAGAAGTTTTGAGTACTGCCGGCCTGCTTACCAGCGCATCGGCGTCCGACAAACCGAATACCACAGACCGAGATTCTGATCCTTCCAGTGCGGATCCGCGCAGTTCTTCTGGACCATCGCGGCAGATTCGGTAGCATCCGCCGGCGCGACCGGGGTCGAGTCGGAGCACGCGCTCAGAACGACGGCGATCAGAGCCGCGATTGCCAACCTCATCGGCGCGCCTCCGACGCATCGAGACCAGCCCTGCCGGGGACGCCGCGTTCCGCCTGGTCCACGCTCGCGGCAGCGGCATGAACTCTCGGTCCAAGGTGCGGCAATTTCAAGGCAGTCGATCCCGCACGCCATCTTCCGAAAGGGACGCTTTTGTGACGGCCGGTCAGGCGATGTAGAGTGACCCATCTGTCCCGAGGCCGGCTGGGTTGGCGGAGTGAAGCCTTATGAAGAACGACAACAGGCCGCGACATTATCGCAAGGATACGTTGCTGACCCATCTCGGGCGCCATCCCGAGGCGCATCATGGGGCGGTCAATCCGCCGGTCTATCACGCCTCGACCATTCTCTCGGCGAATATGGCGGAGTGGGAGGCCAAGCGCGCCCCGGGCCAGCGCTTCGACGTGGTCCGCTACGGCCTGCTCGGCACGCCGACCACCTTTGCCCTCGAGGAAGCGGTAGCGGCGATCGAAGGCGGCTACCGCGCGATGCTGATGTCCTCGGGTCTCGCCGCGGTCACCGCACCGCTGCAGGCCTGCCTCAAATGCGGCGACCATGTGCTGATGGTCGATTCGGTCTACGGGCCAGCGCGAAATTTCTGCGAGAAGGTGCTGACCCGCTGCGGCGTCGCCACGACCTATTATAACCCGCTGATCGGCGAGGGCATCGCCCGGCTGATGCGTCCCAACACCAAGGTCGTCTATGTCGAATCGCCGGGCTCACTGACCTTCGAGGTGCAGGATGTGCCGGCGATCGCCGAGGCGACGCACGCCGCCGGGGCCAAAGTACTCATGGACAACACCTGGGCCTCGCCGTGGCTGTTCCCGTCGTTCGAACGCGGCGTCGACGTGTCGATTCATGCCGCGACCAAATACATCGTCGGCCATTCCGACGTGCTGCTGGGGGCGGTTATCACCACCGAGGAGATGTACCTGCCGGTGCGCACGATGGCGGCCGATCTCGGCCACTGCGCCGGGCCGGACGACGCCTATTACGCATTGCGAGGCTTGCGCACCTTGAGCGTGCGGCTCGAACGGCACCAGAAGAACGCGCTCGAAGTGGCGCGCTGGCTGCAGACCCGGCCCGAGGTGTCGCGTGTGCTCTACCCGGCCCTGCCTGAAGACCCCGGCCATGCCTTGTGGAAACGCGATTTCCTGGGCGCCAGCGGGCTGTTCGGCGTGGTGCTCAAGCCGGCGCCCAAAGAAGCGGTCTATGCACTGATCGACGCCCTAGACCTGTTCGGCATCGGCGCCAGTTGGGGCGGGTTCGAGAGCCTGATCCAGCCGACCACGCCCGCGCGCATCCGCAGCGCGACGCGCTGGGAGCCCGAAGGTCCGACCCTTCGCCTCCATATCGGCCTCGAAGACCCGCAAGACCTGATCGAAGACCTCGACTGCGGCTTCCACGCCCTACGCAAAACCGCGGCGGCTTGAACCCGGTGGCGTAAGCCTGGAGGGCGCTACAGATTATCCAAGGCGTTGTCCGAGATTACCAAGAGGCCGTTACGGAGCGGCTGAGCGGCGTCGGTGGCGATGCACGTAAATAGTCGGGTTGCGACGGTCGCATTTTACCGTTAGGATAGATAATACGGCGTGTCCGTGTTGCGGGCGAAACCTACGGGGAGGACTACACCAATGAAGCATTTGTTGACCGGCGTTGCGGTCGCTGCCGCGCTCGCGATTGCGGCGCCAGTGTGGGCGCAAAATCCGGCTCCAACCCCGGCCCCTGCGCCAGTGCAATCCATGAACCGTATGCCAGCCGGAGGGAGTGCGACCTCGGAGAGGGGCTCAGGGGCGCGCGCGCATCACCGGCGCCACGCTGTCCAGTCGGCAGGGAAGTCGTCTGCCGGTAGTCAAGCCGACCAGCTGAACCGCCAGGAGTTGTCCCAATTACAGGGCACCAACCCAACCACGATGAACCGGATGTCGGTCGGCGGAAAGGCCACCTCGGGAGGACCGAACCATTAAACGGGGCATCGCGCGATAGCCAACAGCATAGCGTGCGGGCGGCACCAGTCCTCGGCCTCCGCTGCGGCGTAGCCGCTCGACAAGTGAGAGGCGGCTGAACCACGCACCTTCTGGAATCTTTAAGAGCGCGAGAGCTGACCGGCGCGCCGGGCTCAGATGTGTTCAAGAACGCGCCATAGTAAAAATAGCCGATGAACCCTTCCTCCGCTGTCGCGCTGGCGGGTCGGCTTGGCTTGGTTCTGCTCGGGATCCACCACCTCACGGAGGGTCTGAGGGGCCTCGCGGGCGACTCGCTGCGCCGGGCGCTACAGACGCTCGTCAGCGGCCGCTTGAGCGCGGTTGTGTCTGGCGCGCTGTTCACGGTAGCGACCCAATCCTCGACCGCAACGACGCTCACCATCATCGGTTTCCTCAGCGCCGGATTGGTCACCTTCTCGCAGGCGGTAGGGGTCATCGTCGGCGCGACTTTCGGCACGACCTCGACGCCGTGGCTGGTTGCGATCTTTGGTTTCCGCGTGAGCGTTTCTGCCTTTGCTATGCCGATGCTCGGCATCGGCGCCTTTCTCTGGCTGATCGCCAAAGGCCGAACGCGATCGCCAGGAGCGATCCTCGCCGGCTTCGGACTGCTTTTCTTCGGGATCGAATATCTCCAGACCGGAACGGAGGGCATTTCGTGGAACCTCGATGCCGTTGGTGGAAGCGTTTTCGGCTGGCGGTGGATTCTCGCCGGAATCGGGATCCAGATGTCGATTGTGATGCAGAGCTCGAGTGCTGCCGCGGCGACCACGCTCGTAGCACTGCACGCGGGTTCGCTGACGTTTGACCAAGCTTGCGCGATGATCGTTGGACAGAGTGTTGGGACCGCGGCGACGAGCGCGTTGGTGGCGATCGGCGCCGGGCTGGCGGTGCGGCGAGCGGCGCTGGCGCACATTATCTACAATGTGGGGGTCTCATCGTCAGGATCTCTGGAAAGGGCGCTGAGTTTGCCGTCGCCCATCCTCTGGGCGGATGGCGCCCTCCACCACGCATGGCGTCTAGCCGAGTCGCTGAAAATTGCCTCCGGCAACAGGCGACTGCCCGTCGATAAAGCGCATCTTAGCGGGGAGGAAGATCGATGAGCACAATCAAAAAGCCGATTAAGCGCAAGGAATACGAAAAGCAGCTGCGCAAGCTGCAGGTAGATCTCTGCGCGCTGCAGGACTGGGTCAAACACGAGGGTTTGCGCGTCGTCGTGGTCTTCGAGGGCCGCGACGCGGCCGGCAAGGGCGGGACGATCAAGGCCATCACCGAGCGGGTCAGTCCCCGTGTGTTCCGCGTCGTCGCGCTGCCGGCGCCGTCGGATCGAGAGAAGGGACAATTGTATTTGCAGCGCTACGTAGCACACCTCCCAACGGCGGGTGAAATCGTGATCTTTGACCGCAGTTGGTACAACCGGGCCGGCGTCGAGCACGTCATGGGCTTCTGCACGAAGTCGCAGCATCGCCGCTTCCTCAAGGTCTGCCCTGAATTCGAACTATTCATTGTCGACGATGGCATCCTGTTGATCAAATACTGGCTGGAGGTGGGCGATGAGGAACAGAAGCGGCGGTTCGAGGCGCGCATCAATGATCCGCTGCGCCAATGGAAGCTGAGCCCGACGGATTTGTGCTCGCGAACCAAATGGTTCGAGTATTCGCGGGCGCGCGACATGATGTTCGCGGCTACCAACACGAAGTTTGCGCCGTGGTACATTGTCCGCTCTGACGACAAGCGGCGGGCGCGCCTCAATTGCATTCGCCACCTTCTCGGTCTCATACCCTATGAAAAGGTACCGCAGAAGAAGGTGAAGCTGCCCGACCGCGTGATGGACGACGCCTACGACGATCTGGCGACTCTCAAAGGCATAGAGTTTGTCGTGGAGAACGAGTGAGGCAGGGCGGAAAGTGAGGGAGGATGCATTATGTCTGAGGCAGTCCGCGGCAGTCCCGGCTCTGAAGCCATAGCCTGGCACGCTGTCCCGGCAGATAAAGTAATCGGAGGGTTGAAAACTGACCCGGCTACGGGACTGGATGCGAGCGAGGCGTCTCGGCGACTCTCCCAATACGGTCCCAACCGCCTGCCGGAGGGAAAACAGCGGGGCCCGTTGACGCGGTTCTTCGCCCAGCTCAACAACGTGCTGGTCTATGTCCTACTCGGTGCCGGCTTTGTAAAGCTGATGGTGGGACTGTGGCTCGACGCTGCAGTCATCCTGGGTGTCGTGATTATCAACGCTCTGCTCGGTTTCTTCCAGGAGGGGAAGGCCGAGAAGGCGTTGGATTCGATCCGCAATATGCTTTCGGCGGAGGCGAGGACCATCCGTAGCCGCGAGACCCGCCTGATCCCGGCAGAGGAGCTCGTGCCCGGTGACGTTGTGCTGCTCGAATCAGGAGACCGGATCCCCGCCGATCTCCGCCTCGTCGATGTGAAGAACTTGCGGACCGAAGAGGCGGCACTGACGGGCGAGTTGGTGCCCATCGACAAGACCACTGCCGCCGTGGCGGAGAGGGCGACGGTGGGAGATCGCGAAGGGATGGCTTTCTCCGGAACCCTGGTCTCGTCCGGGCGCGGCAGGGGTGTTGTCGTTGCCACCGGAAGCCAGACCGAGCTGGGACGAATCAACCAGCTAATGGCTGGAGTCAGCGCGCTCGATACGCCGTTGCTGCGCCAGATCAAGAAGTTTGGCTACGCGATCACCGCCGTCATCGCCGTGGTGGCGGCGATCGTGTTTGTCTATGGCAGATGGGTCCGGGGCATGGACTTCATTGCTATTTTCCAGGCGGTGGTCAGCATCGCCGTGTCAGTGATCCCAGAAGGGCTGCCGGCGCTGATCACCGTCACTCTGGCGATCGGCGTACAGCGCATGGCCCAGCGCAACGCCATCATCCGGCGGCTGCCTGCCGTGGAAACCCTGGGCTCGGTCTCGCGGATCTGCTCCGACAAGACGGGCACGCTGACCTTGATGGAGATGATGGTGGTGTCGGCTGTCACTGCCGACTCAGTCTACAAGGTCACCGGCCAAGGCTACGCACCCGAAGGCGAGGTGCTGAAGGACGGGGTGCCGGCTGGAGAGGATAGGGTCCTCGGGCTCATGGGGCGCGTCTCCATGCTCTGCAACGATGCGGAAATCCACCAGGAAGAAGGAGCGTGGAAGGTTGAAGGCGATCCGACCGAAGGGGCCCTCTACCCGTTTGGCAACAAGCTTGGTCTCGAACGGCAAGTCGAGCAGACAGCCTATCCTCGGCTCGATGCGATCCCGTTCGAATCGGAACACCGCTTCATGGCGACATTGCACAAAGATGATGCCGGTAAGCAGTTTCTCTTGGTAAAGGGGGCGCCCGAGGTAATCCTCGAGCACTGCGACCGGCAGGCAACCGGTGGGGGGCAGCCGGCGCCCATCGACCGCCAGCATTTCGAGGCGGCGTCGGACGAGCTCGCGGCTCAGGGCGAGCGCGTGCTGGCCTTGGCATGGCTAGAAGATCCGAGGGTCGACGCCGGAAACCTTGGTCCGGCGGATCTGCCGAAGAACCTGGTTTTGCTCGGCCTGATCGGGTTGCTCGATCCACCGCGGACGGAAGCGATAGAGGCCGTGACCGAGTGCCATACCGGCGGCATCCGGGTGACGATGATCACCGGGGATCACAAGATCACCGCGGCCGCCATCGCCAGGATGCTCGGAATAGGCGACGGGAAAACGGCGATCACCGGGGCGGAGATCGAGGAGATGGATACTGCGACACTGCAGGAGCGGGTCCGCGACGTCGACGTCTTCGCGCGTGCGAGCCCGGAGCACAAACTCCGTCTCGTCAAGGCCATCCAGGCAAATAGGCAGATCGTGGCGATGACCGGCGACGGGGTCAACGATGCGCCGTCCCTTAAAAAGGCGGACGTTGGCGTCGCGATGGGGATCAAGGGTACCGAGGTTACCAAGGAAGCGGCCGAGATGGTGCTGGCCGACGACAACTTCGCCTCCATCACCGCCGCGGTCAAGGAAGGGCGCACAGTCTACAACAACATCGAAAAGGCCATGCTCTTCATGCTGCCGACGAACGTCGCCCAGGCGCTGGTCATCATGGTGGCCATCTTCGTCGGCTTCACTGCGCCGATCACGGCGCCGCAAATCCTCTGGGTGAACATGGTGACATCGGTGGCGCTCGGGCTGGTAATCTCGTTCGAACCGCACGAGCTCGACGTCATGCAGCGCCTCCCGCGTGCGGTGGACCGACCAATATTGGACGGCTTTGGAGTCTGGCGCGTCATCTTCGTCGGACTGGCATTGCTCGCGCTGACCTTGTGGGCGTTCTTCTGGATGAAGTCGAAAGGTGCGTCCGACGAGCTTGCCCGGGCGGTCGCTGTGAATGCGCTGGTGATCGGTCAAATCTTCTACCTGCTCAATAGCCGGTACAAGCTGGAGTCGTCTCTGTCTCTCAAAGCCCATCTCGGCAACAAGTATCTGGCGATGGGGATTGGCGCGGTCGTGATCCTGCAGCTCCTGTTCACCTACGCGCCGCCGTTCCAAACTCTCTTCGAGACCGAGGCGATCCCGGTCTGGGTTTGGCCGTGGCTATTCGTCGGTGGCTTCGTGTTCTTCCTTGTCGTCGAGGCGGAGAAGCTGATCATTCGTATCTCGCGTCCTGCGCCTGTCGCTCCGATTTTGGCGGAATCGATTGCTTGAGCCGTTTGCCGCTCTGCCCGGTCGAGCCCGGCAGGTCGAGCACGATCCGTCGTCAGGGATGCTGCCAGCGCTGCGCGTGAAACCTACCCCACGCATTTGTCGCAGCGGGCGCGGGATTACTGTTCCCCCTCCGCACCCGGCTGCGGGACCAGGTCGGTCGTCATCGAGCTTTGCTCGTCGTAAGCTGGACGCGAAACCTGAACGGGGGAATCGGAATGTTGAGATGGCTGGGACTGGGCCTCCTGCTCGGCACGGGGCTTGGAGAGCGTCGCCTGGGCGCAGGGTTCGGCTAAGTTCGATGGCCAGTACATGGGGGAACTGACCCTCACGAAAGTAATCAATGGTGATTGCACTCCGCCTCCGCTGGGGGCGATTTACCCTCTGACAATATCTAACGGTATAGTTCGATTTCAATATGTCCCGCGATTCGACACCACATTAAACGGGAGGATCAATGAAAATGGGGTTTTCAAGGCCTCTGCCCGTCTGCGGCGGGGATATGCACGGATGACGGGGCATATCCAAGGGAATAATCTTACCGCCTCTATCGTATCTCCGAGTTGCAATTATACCTTTCAGACGAGAAATTAGACCGTGTGTAAGCTCCGCCGATTTACAACTGACCCGCTACGAACGGCCATCAGTGACGCTCCGAGATGGCGGCGCCCATCGGGTGGAAAACCGCGCTCGGGCACTGATCGAGCGAACGGCTGCGGATTGGGCTGGACGATAGGTGTGCTTGAGCCATAGCTTTCCGGCGCCGACGAAGCGGAGGGAAGAGAATGAGCCAGGCGAGCCGCTTTCGCGCATTGCTGCACCGGGATGGCATGGTGGTGGCGCCCGGCGCCTATGACTGCATCACGGCGAAACTGATTGAGCAGGCCGGGTTCGACGCCGTCTACATGACTGGCGCCGGCACCGCGGCGACGCTCGGCTATCCCGATTTTGGCTTGGTGACGATGTCGGAGATGGTCGGCAACGCCCGGCGTATCGCCGCGGCTGTCGATCTGCCGGTGATTGCCGATGCCGACACCGGCTATGGCAACGAGCTCAACGTTTTTCGCACGTTGCGCGAATACGAGACCGCGGGGGTCGCCGGCATCCATATCGAAGACCAGGGCTTTCCGAAGAAATGCGGCCATCTCGACGACAAGGAGATCGTGCCGCGCGAGGATTGGCTCGCGAAGATCCGCGCCGCTGCCGCGGCCCGCCGCGACCTCGATTTCGTGATTATCGCGCGCACCGATTCGCGCGCCGTCGCCGGGTTCGACGAGGCGATCGCACGAGCGAACGCGGCGCTCGCCGCCGGCGCCGACATGGCCTTTGTCGAGGCGCCGCAGACCATCGACGAAGTTGCCGCAGTCCCGCGCCTGGTCAAAGGTCCGTGTCTGCTCAACGTCGTCTATGGCGGCAAGACGCCGGACCTCGATCTTCGCGAGGCCGAGGCCATGGGCTACAAGCTCGCGATCCTGCCCGGCCTGCTGATCAAATGCGTCGTCGGCATTTGCGAAGAAAAGCTCGCCGAGCTGAAGGCAATCCATCGCCATCCCGTCCCGCCGAAGGAAATGACCGTGCGCGAGATGTTTCAGCGCGTCGGCGCGGACGAGTGGGACGCGCGGCGCACTCTGTTCCGTCCCGCCGCACCCGCCCGCAACGCTGCGGAATAGCGGAAGTTCACCGCCGAGGCCGGATGGTGCGATCGCGGCCCGCCCTCGCTCCCTCACCCCGCTTGCGGGGAAAGGGCCGGAGTGAGGGGCCGCCGCTGGTCGGTCGGGTTCTCTATCGCGACGGGCTGATCCTGGTCATCGACAAGCCGGCCGGGATCGCGGTGCATCCCGGTCCCGGGGGCGGTCCCAATCTCGAAAGCGGCTTTGATGCGCTGCGTTTCGGCCTCCCACACCCTCCTGCCCTCGCCCACCGGCTCGACCGCGACACTAGCGGCTGTCTCGTCCTCGGCCGTCATCCCAAGGCGTTGCGGCGCGTTGGCGCGTTGTTCGCCGAAGGCAAGCTCGAGAAAGTCTATTGGGCCGTCGTCGAGGGCCGGCCGCCCCAAGCCCAGGGCCGGATCGACAGCGCGCTCAGAAAGCTCGCTCGCGGCAGCGGATGGCGGATGGCGACCGATCCCGAGGGACAACGGGCCGTCACCGATTACCGTGTCTTGGGCGCTGCCGACGAACGCGCCTGGCTGGAATTGCGCCCGCGCACCGGCCGCACCCACCAGATCCGCGTACATTGCGCGGCACTGGCTTGCCCCGTCGTCGGCGATCCCATCTACGGCCGAGAAGGCGCAGTAGAGTCTTTGTTGCTCCACGCCCGCTCGATCGCATTGCCGCTTTATCCCGGGAAGCCTCCGATCGAGGTCACCGCAGCGGTGCCCCCGCACATGCTCGCCGCCTTGGTCCGCCTCGGCTATGATCCTGGCCGGCGAAAATTCGATGGAGCCCTTGTGACGTGCGAGTCGCCGGGATCGAGGTGCGGCGATTGTTGCCGGTGGATGCCGCCTTGTATCGAGATATCCGACTCGCGGCACTGAGGCTCAGCCCGGAAGCATTTGGCAGCACCTTCGAGGCAGAACATGCCGAGGCCCCGACGTGGTTCGCGGACCGGCTCGAAAGCTCTGCTGTGTTCGGCGCTTTCGATGGCACCGATCTAGTCGGGACCGCCGGTTTTTTTATCACACAAGGCCGAAAAGAAGCCCACAAAGGGGTTCTCTGGGGAATGTATGTTCGACCGGAGGCGAGAAAGGCCGGCGTCGGAAAACAGCTCGCCGAGGCGGTAATCGACCACGCGCGTCAGCATGTTGAATTGATCCAGCTGACCGTGGTCAGCGGCAATAAACCGGCGCGGCGCCTATATGACAGCCTCGGCTTCATCGAGTATGGGATCGAGAAGAATTCTCTGAAGCAAGATGGACGTTATTGGGATGAGGTGTTGATGGCGAAACCGCTATTCCGGCCGAGGCGGCGCGATCATGATCCCACGCTATAGCCGGCCAGAGATGACCCGTATCTGGGCGCCAGAGAACTATTTCCGCATCCAGCTCGATATCGAGATCTACGCCTGCGAGGCGCAGGAGCAGCTCGGTGTCATCCCGGAGGGCGTGGCGAAGGCGGTTCGCGAACGCGGCGCCTTCGAGGTCGATCGCATCCGCGAGATCGAGCGCGAGGTTCATCACGAGACGATCGCCTTTCTGACCAACCTGGCCGAGCACATCGGCCCCGAGGCGCGCTTTGTGCATCAGGGGATGACTTCGAGCGATGTGCTCGACACCTGCTTTGCGGTCCAGCTGAAAGAGGCGGCGGACCTACTCCTCGCCGATCTCGACGGACTGTTAGCGGCGCTGAAACGGCGCGCCTTCGAGCACAAATACACGCCGACGGTCGGACGCAGCCATGGCATCCACGCCGAGCCGACGACCTTTGGCCTGAAGCTCGCCGGACACTATGCCGAATTCGCCCGAAATCGTGATCGGCTCCTCGCCGCGCGCAAAGAGGTGGCGACCTGCGCGATCTCGGGGGCAGTCGGGACCTTCGCCAATATCGATCCGGCGGTCGAGGCCCATGTCGCCAAACAGCTGGGGCTCGAACCCGAGCCGATTTCGACCCAGGTGATCCCGCGTGACCGCCACGCGCAGTATTTCATGACCCTGGCATTGATCGCCGCCGGGATCGAACGGCTAGCCACCGAGATTCGCCATCTTCAGCGCACCGAATTGCGCGAGGCCGAGGAGTATTTCGCGCCCGGGCAAAAGGGCTCCTCGGCTATGCCGCACAAACGCAACCCGGTGCTGGCGGAGAACCTGACCGGGCTCTCTCGGCTGATCCGTTCGACGGTGATCCCCGCGCTCGAAAATGTCGCGTTGTGGCACGAGCGCGATATTTCCCATTCCTCGGTCGAACGGGTCATCGCTCCCGACGCGACGGTGGCACTCGATTTCGCGCTGGCGCGGCTGACTGGGCTGATCGACCGGCTGGTGGTCTATCCCGAACGGATGCACAAGAACCTCGAATCACTCGGCGGCCTTGTCGATTCCCAGCGCGTGCTGCTGGCGCTGACCCAAGCCGGGATGAGCCGCGAGGACGCCTACGCCGCCGTTCAGCGCCACGCGATGGCCGCCTGGCACGGCGAGGGTCGCTTTGCCGATTTGTTGAAGCGCGATCCGGAAATCGCCCGATTTCTCAACCCGCAGACGATCGACGGTCTGTTCGACACCGGTTATCATTTCAAGCATGTCGATACAATTTTCCGCCGAGTCTTCGGCAAATAATGCCGCTGTGCACCGTCCCCAAGCGCTCCGGCTAATGCTGGGTGTTCGGGCAGCTGACGCCGGCACTGAGGATGACCGCGGCAATATTGCGACTTTGCTGTGGCGTGCAGAGAAGTGACTCTACGCCGCGGATTCCTACGGCTTGGAATGGGCTTGGCGGTACTGTGGTTCGTGTTCTGGACGTGCGCCTACATAATCCGAGCGCCCGCGTCGGAAAATGCGCCATCTCTGCCCCCGGCGCTCTCGTTGCCGACGGAGATCGTTCTCGTAGTCGCTGCGATCCTCGGCCTGCCATGGATCCTTTCAGGTTTCCGGTCAAACTAGGACACTAACGTTAGAGCAGGTGCCCTTGACATCCCCACCGTGGTTGCGGCGGCATGAATCGACGGCTTGTCCGATACCGCCTATCATCTGAAGTGTGCTGATTCGATCTCTTGCAGCGTCTTCGGCGAATAGCCAACAAAAAGGAGGAACGAAATGAGCTCGTTACGACGCCGCGACGGACCCCGCATCAAGTATACCGCCGATGATGCTGGCCCGTATGACACGATCACCATCGACAAGCTGACGCCGATCATCGGCGGCGAAATCGCTGGCGTCGATCTGTCGAAGCCGCTCGGCAATCGGACCCTCGACGAGCTCCATCGCGCCCTCGCGGAGAATTTGGTGATCTTCTTCCGCGACCAACATCTGACCGAAGATCAACACCTCGCTTTCGGCCGACTGTTCGGCGATCTGCACATCCACCCGGCGGCGCCTTCCGCACCGGGCAAACCCGAATTGATGATCATTCATGCCGACAAGGATTCGCCCCGCGCCAATGGCGAGGGATGGCACAGCGACGTTTCGTGCGACCTCGAGCCTCCGATGGGGAGCATCCTCTATATCCGCAAATGCCCGCCGCATGGCGGCGATACTCTGTTCGCCAGCATGTATGCCGCCTACGATGCGCTGTCGGACCGGATGAAGACCTATCTCGACGGGCTGACCGCCGAGCACAGCGGCGAGCACTATCGCGGCCAATATGCGAATTACGGCGTCGCCGACAAGCCGGAATACCCGCGCGCCGAGCATCCGGTCGTACGCACGCACCCGGTTACGCGGCGGAAGGCGCTCTATGTCAACAAGGGCTTCACCCGGCGCATCCTCGGCATTCCAATCGACGAGAGCGAGGGCATCCTAAACTATCTATACGAGCACATGGCGAACCCGCTGTTCCAATGCCGCTTCCGCTGGCAAGAAAATTCGATCGCCTTCTGGGATAATCGCTGCGTCCAGCACCACGCGATGTGGGATTATTGGCCGCACACCCGCTCGGGCAACCGGGTCACGGTCAAGGGCGACCGGCCGGTGTGATCCCCTACTCTTTCAGCAGCTGCTGCTTTGCCTGCTCGGTGAAGTGCTGGAGTTCGAAGGTGATGCGGGCCGGGGTGATGCCGGGGTCCTTGGCGGCAAGGTCGGCCGCGAGCTTGTCGACGACGCGCTGATTGCCGTGCGGCTCGAACTGCGCGGCAACGACCTCTTTGGCGTACGCCTCGGCAGCCTCGCCGGCGAGACCAAGAAGCTTCGCCGCCCACAGCCCCAGCATCCAATTGCGTCGCGCCGTGGCCTTGAACCGAAGCTCCTCGTCGTGCTTGAAGCGGTTCTCGAATTCCTTCTCACGGTCGGGAAAGATAGGCATGGTCGGCTCACCTTGAGCAATGCGGCGCGGCGCGGTCGTCGCTTCCCGTGATATGGCGCGACGATTTTACGGCGGCAAGCCAGGAATGTCAGAGACTGAATGTGCACCGTGGTGATTTTGCGCCGGCCGGACCACCGCTGGCCGGTTCTGATCGGCGCCAATCGCGACGAGATGATCGACCGGCCATGGAAGCCACCCGGCCGGCATTGGCCCGATCGGCCGGAGGTGATGGCCGGGCTAGACGTCCTCGCCGGCGGATCATGGCTCGGGATCAATGATTGGGGCGTCGCTGCCGCGGTGCTCAACCGGACAGGCTCGCTCGGTCCCGCGCCGGGCCGGCGATCGCGCGGCGAACTAGTGCTCGAAGCGCTGGACCACGCTGACGCCATCGCAGCCGCCTATGCCCTAGCTGACCTCGACCCCAATTCCTACCGCACCTTTAACCTGGTCGTCGCCGACGAGCGCGACGCGTTCTGGCTACGCCATGCTGGCGGCCCTCGCATCGAGGTTCGCCCGCTGAAAGAGGGCCTGTCGATTGTCGCCGCCGGCGATGTCGACGATCTCGGCACGCGGCGCTTTGAACTGGCGTTGCCGGCTTTTCGCGAGTGGCCGGCGCCGGAGCCCGATCGCGACGATTGGGCCGCCTGGCAGGAGCTTCTCGGCAGCACCCGGGCCCCGCCGGGTGAGCCGGCGACGGCGGCGATGCGTTTTTGCACGGATGGCTACGGTACGGTGTCGAGCGCGCTGATCGCGCTTCCGGCCCGCAACGAGCCTGGCCGCCACGCGCATTTCCGCTTTGCCGGATGGCAACCGCAATTGACGCCATGGCAGAATGTGGGCCCGGGGTGACAATACGCCTGCCGGAATGGTCTCCTCAGGCTGGGCTTATCATATATTGCACGTAAGATTATCGCAGGGACGGCAATCGCCATGAAGGCGCGCGTTTATGTCACCCTCAAGCCCAGCGTGCTCGATCCACAAGGCGCGGCGATCGGCAACGCGCTCGCCTCCTTGGGCTTCGCCGGGATCGGAGGGGTGCGCCAGGGCAAACTGATAGAGCTCGATCTCGCAGAGACCGATACCGCCGCCGCTCGCCAACAGGTCGAGGCAATGTGTCGCGGATTGCTCGCCAATCCGGTAATCGAGGATTACACGATCGAGATCACGGCCACCGTTAGCGAAACGGCGGCCCGGTTAGGACCTCCCTAAGCTTTCTGGCCAGCGCCGGGGTCCGGTATGGTTTTGCGATAAACGGGAATTCGCGCCGTGCCGTTTGCGCTTCAGGCTCGGAGCCGGCATAGCCCGAGGTCAACAGGATTTTCAGATCGGGCCGCGATCGGGCCGCAGCGCGCGCCAGATCGATGCCACTGATGCCGGCCGGCATGACGACATCGGTGAACAGCAGGTCAACAGAGCCCTCCTGATCGAGGATGGCCAAAGCCTCGGGACCGGTTCGCGCGACCAACGTCCGATAACCGAGATCCGAAAGCATGCCGACGATCATTTCGCGGACGTCCGGGTCGTCTTCGACGACCAGAATCGTCTTACGGCCTGTTGCCGCACCAGAGCGCCCGTCCGCTGGCGTAGCATTTGGGACCAGAGGACCATTATCTCGCGGCATGTAGATGCGGACAGTGGTGCCGACGCCCCTTCTGCTCTCGATGCGCGCGGTGCCACCAGATTGCTTAGCGAAGCCGTAGACCTGGCTGAGGCCGAGCCCGGTGCCCTTGCCGATTTCCTTCGTCGTGAAGAACGGCTCGAAAGCTCGCGCCAGTTCATCGGCGGTCATCCCGCAGCCGGCGTCGGTGACCGAGACAACCACATACTCGCCCGCGATCAGATCGATGCCCTCGCTGTCGCCGGCAGTGACGTTCTCGGTGGCTATCGTCAGCCGGCCCGACCGGCACATGGCATCGCGGGCATTGGCTGCGAGGTTGAGTATGGCCGCCTCGAACTGGGCCGGATCGATATGGCAGGCCCATATCCCGGGTTGGAGACGGACCTCGAGCTCGACCCCTTCGCCGACCGTCTTCTGGCACAAGATCAAGGTCTCGCTCAGGATGTCGTTGACGCTGACGGTCAGCGGCCGAATCTCCTGGCGGCGCGAAAAGGCCAGCAGGTGTTCCGTCAATCGTCCGCCGCGCGCCGCCGCGCGCAACGCCGCCTCGGCATAGCGCTTGGCCGCGCTGCGCTCAGGCATCGAAGTTGCCAGCATCTCGAGATTGCCGATAATCGCGGTCAGCAGATTATTGAAATCATGTGCGACACCGCCGGTCAGTTGGCCAACGGCCTCCATCTTCTGCGCCTGCCGCAGCTGGTCGTCGGCCGCCCGCCTCTCGGTCAGATCGCGGATGATCTTAGCGAAACCGACCAACTTTCCGGCGTCGTCGTGGATCGCGTCAATTATCGCGCTGACCCAGAGAGTCGTCCCATCCTTGCGCACGCGCCAACCTTCGCCCTCATACCTGCCGGTGCGCCTGGCGGTGTCGAGCGCGATTTCAGGAAGTCGCCTCTGTCGATCTTTTTCGTTATGGAAGCGCGAGAAACGAGAGCCGACGATTTCCACGGCGGAATAGCCATAGATCCGCTCGGCGCCGAGGTTCCAATTGGTCACAGAGCCGTCGGGGTCGAGCATGAAGATCGCGTAATCGGTCACGCCCTGAACCAGTAACCGGAACCGCTCTTCGCTGACCCGCAGCCGGTCGAAGGCTTCTGCCATTTCCCGCGTGCGCTCTTCGACCCGCTGCTCGAGAGTCTGGTTGAGCTGCTGCTTGGCTTCCTCGGCTTTTTTTCGGTCGGTGATGTCAATCAGCATGTTGACCGCGCCAATCAACACACCCGACGCGTCGTGGAGCGGCGTCGGAAACGGCATGAAATGGACGCGGGCGCCATCCGGCCGCTCCATGATCGCCTCAACGCCGCGGACCGGCCGGTCGTCCTTAAGCGCTACCGCCATTGGGCATTCATCATGGCGCATCGGGCTGCCGTCAGGCCAATGGAGCCGCGAACTGATGCACCATCGATCCTTGCCTAATTCTGGCGTTCGCCCCGCCAACTCGATCGCGGCTTGATTGTAGAACGTGATGCGGCCTTCTGCGTCGGTCGTATAAACCGCGGCGGGCAATGCCTCGAGGAGCTGCCGAAATCTCCAATCAAGTGGCGAGTAATCAACCGGGGAGGACCGGCCGGTTGCGAGTAAATCCACTGCCAACCTCTGCTTAAGCCGCGGAAAACGATCCCATTATACACCCTGGGCGCACGCGCACTGACCCCGTCCGGTACAGACCCAGCGGCTCAGCTTGGTCAACATGCGCCAAGCCGTAAGGTTCCATTCACCGGCTTGTGCGCTGCGGCGGCGGGGCGTATTTGACAGCCAGTCTCGCCGAGGCATGTCGATGAGAGCCGCCGTCGTCATCTTCCCCGGTTCGAACCGGGAGCGCGATGTTTGCGCCGCGCTGTACCGCGCCACCGGGCATGAGCCAATTCACGTCTGGCACCGCGACAGCACTTTGCCGCCCGCCGACCTGATCGTATTGCCCGGCGGCTTCGCATACGGTGATTACCTGCGCTGCGGGGCAATGGCGGCGCATTCGCCGCTCATGCGCGAGGTGCGTGCCCAGGCCGACAGAGGCACGCCGGTACTCGGCATCTGCAACGGCTTTCAGATACTGACCGAGGCCGGCATGCTGCCTGGCGCGCTATTGCCGAACCGGTCTTTGCGCTTTACCTGCCGCGACATTCATATGCGGGTCGAGAACAACCAGACGATTTTCACCTGCGGGTACGATGCCGGTCAGACCATCGGGGTGCCGGTGGCGCATCATGACGGCAACTACACCGCCGATCCCGACACGCTCGACCGACTTGAGGGCGAGGGGCTGGTTGCGTTCCGCTATTGCGGCGCCGATGGCACCCTTTCCGACGAGGAAAACTTCAACGGCTCCGCCCACGCGATCGCCGGCATCTTCAACAAGAGCCGAACCGTGCTCGGCTTGATGCCACATCCTGAAAATGCCACCGACCCATTGCTCGGCGGCACGGACGGTCAAGCTTTGTTCACCGGGCTGGTGAGCGCGCTTAAGTGAACCGCGGGAGCAACGTCACCACGGCGCTGGCAGCCGAACAAGGGCTGACCGAGGAGGAGTTCGAGCGCGCCGTCGCGATCCTTGGCCGCACCCCGAACCTGACCGAGCTCGGCATCTTTTCGGTTATGTGGAGCGAGCACTGCTCGTATAAATCGTCGAAGATCTGGCTCAAAACCTTGCCGACCAGCGGGCCGCGAGTGATCTGCGGACCGGGCGAGAACGCCGGAGTCGTCGATATCGGCGACGGCGACGCGGTCGTGTTCAAAATCGAGAGCCACAATCATCCTTCTTTCATCGAGCCCTATCAGGGAGCGGCGACTGGGGTCGGCGGCATCCTTCGCGATGTGTTCACGATGGGAGCACGGCCGATCGCGATCCTCGATTCGCTGCGTTTCGGCAGTCCAAACCATCCGCGCACCCGGCACCTCCTCGCCGGAGTGGTCGCCGGGATCGGCGGCTACGGCAACTGCGTCGGCGTACCGACCGTCGGCGGCGAGTGCGAGTTCGACCCGTCCTATAACGGCAACATCCTGGTCAACGCGATGTGCGTCGGGCTCGCCCGTGCCGACCGAATCTTTTATTCGGCGGCGGCCGGGCCGGGCAACGCGGTGGTCTATGTCGGCGCCAAGACCGGGCGCGACGGCATCCATGGCGCGACGATGGCCTCGGCCGAGTTCGGCAGCGATGCCGGCGAAAAGCGGCCGACGGTGCAGATCGGCGACCCGTTTACTGAGAAATTGCTGATCGAGGCCTGCCTCGAACTGATGCAGGGCGACGCCATCGTTGCAATCCAGGATCTGGGCGCTGCCGGTCTGACCTCGTCTTCGGTCGAGATGGCCGGCAAGGGCGGCCTCGGCATAGAGCTCGACCTCGACCAAGTGCCGCTGCGTGAGTCCGGCATGACCGCCTACGAGATCATGCTCAGCGAGAGCCAGGAGCGGATGCTGATGGTGTTGCGCCCGGGCAGCGAGACCACGGCCCGCCGAATCTTCGAGAAATGGGAGCTTGATTTTGCGGTGATCGGCCACGTCACCGATACCGGGCGTCTGGTGCTGCGGATCAACGGCGACACCGCTGCCGACATACCGGTCGGGCCGCTGGTCACCGAGGCGCCGGTCTACGAGCGCCCGTGGCAGCCCGCCGACCCCGAGCCGGAGATCGACCCGGCCAGCCTCCCCGATCGGGACCCGCTCCAATGCCTCGAACGGCTCGTAGCCTCGCCCGCGATCGCCTCAAAGCGCTGGATCTGGGAGCAGTACGACCACCTCGTCATGGGTAACACCGTCAAACGCCCCGGCGGCGACGCCGCGGTGATCCGGATCGATGAAGGGAAGGCGCTGGCTCTCGCCACCGATTGCACGCCGCGCTATTGCCGGGCCGACCCGGTGCGCGGCGGGGCGCAGGCCGTCGCCGAAAGTTGGCGCAACCTGACCGCCGTCGGCGCCGAGCCTTTGGCGCTGACCGACAACATGAATTTCGGTAATCCGGAGCGACCCGAGATCATGGGCCAGTTCGTCAGCGTGACCGCGGGGATCCGCGAAGCCTGCCTCGCGCTCGACTATCCGGTCGTCTCAGGAAACGTGTCGCTCTACAACGAGACGAGCGGCAACGCGATCCTACCGACCCCGGTGATCGGCGGCGTCGGCTTGATCGCAGACGCGCGGCAAGCAACCGATCTCGCACTGAAAAGCGACGGCGACTCGCTGATTCTGATCGGCGAGACGCGCGGTCATCTCGGCTCGTCGCTTTATCTGCGCGAGATTGAGGGCCGCGAAGCAGGCCAGCCACCTCTAGTCGACCTGCCAGCTGAAAGGCGCAACGGCGATTTTGTGCGCGCCGAGATTCGCGCCGGGCATGCCGCCGCGTGTCACGACCTTGCCGATGGCGGGCTCCTTGTTGCCATCGCCGAGATGGCGATGGCCGGCGGCCGCGGTGTCGCGCTCGATCCGCTCCCGGCCGACCTGCCACGTCACGCCTGGCTGTTCGGCGAGGACCAGGGACGCTATCTGATCGAGACGGCCGACCCCGCTATCATGCTCGCGGCGGCGCGAGCCAAGGAGGTGCCGGCTCGCCTCATCGGCGTGGTCGGCGGGGTTGCGTTGACACTACCCAATGCCGGTGCCATATCCGTTAACGCACTGAAGGCCGCGAACGAGGCTTGGCTGCCGGGCTATATGGCGCGGGCGTGAGCGAGGGATCGGGCGATGGCAATGGATGCGGCGATGATCGAGCGGCTGATTAAAGAGAGCCTGCCCGACGCGCAGGTCTCAATCGAGGATCTGCGCGGCGACGGCGATCACTACGCGGCCCATGTCGTCTCCGGCGCCTTCCGCGGCAAAACCCGGGTCCAGCAGCATCAGATGGTGTACCAGGCATTGCGCGGCCGGATGGGCAACGAACTGCACGCGCTCGCGCTGCAGACCGGCGCGCCAGACGACTAACCCCAAGCTTTGAGCCAGGATTGAGACCGAGCGTCATCACCCCAGCTTCCTAAAACCGAGGACCGAAACCATGGACGTTACCGTTCAAGAACGCATCCGCCAAGAGATCACCGACACGCCGGTGGTTCTCTACATGAAAGGTTCGCCGGTTTTCCCGCAATGCGGGTTCTCCGCTGCGGTAGTGCAGATCCTCGGCCATCTGGGCGTCAAGTTCAAAGGCGTCGACGTCCTCGCCGATCCGCAGATCCGCCAGGGGATCAAGGAGTTCTCGAGCTGGCCGACAATCCCGCAGCTCTACGTCCAGGGCGAGTTTCTGGGCGGTTGCGACATTATCCGCGAGATGTACGAGACCGGCGAATTGCAGCAGGTCCTCGAGAAAAAAGGCGTCCCCGTCCGCGCCTGAGCGGAAATCATCTGGAAGAACGTATTTTGGAGTAACATACGGCGCGCCGCTGCTTCGGGGACGCGCGAACCGGCGTCGAATTGACCGATAACGTTTGGGTTGGCGCTCGGGGCGGGATCGCTTGCCGATTTAAAGAAGCCGGTTCGATCGGTGGCCGGTTCGGTGACGACCAACCGGCGATCCTGACGTATGCCTCAGCGCCGGCGGCGCTAGGCGATCCGAACGGCATTGGCGACAGTGTGATCCGCTGGTCGATCGGCTTCGAAGATGCCGGCGAAACGATCGCCGACGTCAATCAACCTCTGGCGGTAATATCGTGACTGAATTCAGCCCTGTCTCGGTCGAGGCGGCACTCGCTTGGATCGATGGCGCGACGCGTTGCCTCGAGACGGATGAGGTCGCTCTGAGCCGAGCCTTCGGCCGCGTGCTCGGCGAGGATATCCGTGCCGCCGCGCCGATCCCGCCTGTTGATTGCGCCGCGATCGACGGGTTCGCAGTCCGCGCAATTGAAAGCATCGGCGCCGGCGCCTACAACCCGCTGGTGGTGCCGTCGGTCCCGGTGGAAGCGGGTGAGGCGTTGCCGGCAGGAACCGACGCCGTGGTGCCGCTCGACCATGTGGAATCCGTGAAGCGCGGCGATGTCGTTTTGGTCGAGTTGGCGGCTCCGGGTGCCAATGTCGACCGGCAGGGCGCCGTTGCCGCCGCGGGCGGGCTGCTCGCGGCTGCAGGGACACACCTGATGCCCCGTCACGTCGGGCTGCTTGCCATCGCCGGTTTCGCGCACTTGCCGTTGATCCGTCGGCCGCGCGTCCACGTGGCGATCGCCGGCGCTGTGCGGTCGGGCGCGGCAGCGGATGGCGATGGCCCGATGCTGCACGCGGCGATCGAGCGCGACGGCGGCGTCATCTTCGAAGCGCCGCTCGCCGGGGCCTTCTCTGCCACCGAGGCCGATATCGTTGTCGTCGCCGGCGGCACCGGGTTCGGGCGCGAGGACAGATCGGCTGCCGCATTGGGCGCAGGAGGCGCGCTCGACATCCATGGCGTGACGCTGGTATCAGGCGAGACCACTGGATTCGGCCGTACCGCGGCTGGGGTGTCGGTAGTTTTGCTGCCGAGCGCAGCCGCGGCGTGCCTCCTAAACTACGAGCTGTTTGCCGGACGCGCTATTCGCCGGCTCGGAGGGCGGGATCCGGAGCTTCCCTATCGCTCGCGCATGGTGACGACGGCCCGCAAGATCGTCTCGTCGATCGGCGCGACCGAGATCTGCCCGGTGCGCCTGCGGTCCGACGAGCGAATCGAGCCGATCGTTTCCTTCGCCGAGATCGGGCTGATGGCCGCCGTCCAAGCGGACGGTTTTATAATCATTCCCGAGGCGAGCGAGGGTTATCCGTCGGGAGCCTCGGTGACAGCCTATCTCTATGCCGAGTGGTGAACTGCGCGCGGAGCCGGCATCATGAATGATATCCCCGCGACCCTGTGGAGACTGGCTCGACAAGAGCAATTCCTCGAAGTCGTCGAGCGCGACGAGGCCGAACGTCGCTTTCGCGGTCATCTCGATCTGCGCCCGCTGAGACGCGAGACGGTGCCGCTGTCGCAGGGGTTGGGGCGAGTCCTGGCAAGCGCAGTCGTCGCCGAGGTCGATGTTCCTGGCTTTGACCGCGCCAGTGTCGACGGGTTCGCGGTCCGTGCCGACGACACGCTCGGCGCCAGCGAGCGCGTGCCGTGCCGGTTAACCCTGATCCCCGAAATCCTGACCCCGGGCAGGGTGCCGGTGCTCCCGGTCGGTCCAGGCACGGCCGCTCTGATCGCGACCGGCGGGATGGTGCCGCGCGGCGCCGACGCCGTCGTCATGGTCGAGCACACCGAGGCGGTCGACGATAGCGGCCAAACCCTGATCGAAATTCGCCGGCCCGCATCCGCCGGCCAGTTCATCGCCTTCGCCGGCAGCGATCTCGCCCGCGGCGAAACCGTGCTTCGTGCTGGGCAGGTCCTGACCTCGCGCGAGATCGGCATGCTTGCCGCAGTTGGCTGGGCCACGGTCGAGGTGTGGCGCCGGCCGCGTGTCGCGATTGTCTCTACCGGTGACGAGATCATCGCGCCCGGCGCGCCGATGCATCCGGGTGCGGTCTATGATTTCGAACGCTGCGATTCTTGCCGCCGCGGTCCAGGAAGCAGGCGGCATCCCCCATCCGCTCGGCATCGGCGCCGACAACGATGCGGTCCTGACACGCCTTGTCGAGGAAGGCCTGGCGTCCTGCGATATGGTGATCCTTTCGGGCGGCACGTCGAAAGGCGCAGGCGATCTGTGCTACCGCGCTGTCGCCCGCTTTGGCGACCCCGGCATTGTCGTGCACGGCGTAGCGCTGAAGCCGGGCAAGCCGCTGTGCCTGGCGGTGACCGGCGGCAAGCCGATTGTCGTACTGCCGGGCTTTCCGACCTCGGCGATCTTTACCTTCCACGAATTCATCGCGCCGGTGATTCGCGCCTTCGCCGGACTTCCTAACGAGGCGGCCGATCGGGTGCCAGCGACGTTGCCATTGCGCGTCCCGTCCGAGCGCGGGCGCACAGAGTATCTGATGGTGTCCCTGGCGCGCGGCGACGACGGCGCCCTCGCCGCTTATCCGAACGCCAAGGGCTCGGGTGCAGTCACCGCGTTCAGCCAAGCCGACGGCTTTATCGCGATCGGTCCGCAGGTCGAGAGCGTGGCCGCTGGGACGCCGGTCGCGGTGCAGCTGGTCGGCCGCGCCCGCCTCTCCGATCTGGTGATCATCGGCAGCCACTGTGTCGGGCTCGACATCTTGATCGACCGTCTGCACGCCGAGGGGATTGTGGTCAAGGCGCTCAATGTCGGCAGCATGGGCGGGCTCGCCGCCGCCAAGCGAGGCGAATGCGACATTGCCGCCATTCACTTGATGGACCCCGAGACCGGCGAATACAACCGCCCGTTTCTGACGCCGGCGCTCGAGCTAGTGCCCGGTTACCGCCGCCGTCAGGGTATCGTCTATCGCAAGGCCGATTCTCGTTTCGAGGGCTGTTCAGTCGAAAGTGCCATTGCGATGATGTTGTCAGCTTCCGATTGCCTGATGGTCAACCGCAACGCCGGTAGCGGCACCCGCATTCTGACCGACCGGTTGCTGAACGGCGCGAAGCCAGCCGGCTATTGGTCCCAGCCGAAATCGCATAATGCCGTCGCCGTCGCCGTCGCTCAGAACCGAGCCGATTGGGGCGTCGCAATCGAAAGCGTGGCGCGGCAATACGGGTTGGGCTTCATTCCGGCGCAGGATGAGCAGTACGATTTCGTCATCCCGAAAAAGCGGCTGGAGCGAATGCCGGTGCGTCGATTCCGTGCCGCGCTCGATGACAGCTCAGTGCGCGCAGAGCTGAGCGCACTGGGATTTGTGATAGATGGCGCGTTAAGCGCGAATATCTTCGGTTGACTTGCGCGTAACTGTAATAATCCGGCAGTTTTTTGCCTCTCCGGTTAAGAATTATAGTGATTTCTACCTCCGACCTGAGGTTTTATGGTTTCTGTTAACACTTATTAACGGCGCGGGATCGGGGATCTAAAGGATCTCGCGCCATCATAAGCCGGGGGGCAATCAATGCGAGCGAAGTTCGGCTGGGGCCTCGTCTGGGGCGCCGTTCTGATGACGTCTTTCGCCACTCCGACCCGCCGGGCATCGGCCGGCAATTGCGCGCTTTATGCGCGCGCTCAAACCGGCGTCGACCTATTCGGGGCCGCCGGCGGCTGGTGGGACGAGGCAGCTGGCCGCTATCAGCGTGGCCACGTCCCGGCTGTGGGCTCGATTCTTGTCTTCAGGCGAACGGGCTATATTCCCTCAGGCCACGTCGCAGTCGTTGCCCAGGTCGTTAACTCCCGCGAGATCGTCGTCGACCACGCCAATTGGTATCGCGGGATGGTCACGCGAGGTGTCACGGTGATTGACGACTCGCCTAATAACGACTGGAGCGCGGTCGCGGTCATGGATCTGGGCACCGGGAAATACGGGCGGGATAACCCGACCTACGGCTTTGTCTACCCTGGGAGTGGGCCGCACGAGCTCGTCGCGAGTTCCAGCATGGTTGGCTACGATCCCTACCTTGGCGCCACCCGGGCATCCTACGAGCCAAGCCGGCGCAGCGGCCTTTTCCATTTCGCTGTCGCCGCCAGCTATCGACACGGCGGTTCTCGCCACCACCGAACCGCGGGACACGAAACGCATCGACGCGGCGCGCCGGCGTACCGGGTACACCTTACCTCACTCACTCACGCTCACGGCCGGGCCGCCGGCGGCGTTCAGTCAACCTTTCACGTCGACGGCTTCGCGATCCATGCCGCGCAGGCCCCTGATCATGCCCTCACCGCCAGGGCCCGCCGGGCAGAAGCAAAGGGAACTCCATCGCGCGTAGCTTTCTGAACCGCGCCAGGGCCGGCCGGTTGAAGACATGGTCTGAGCAGGCCTATCCTGACCGATCCGCCTCGCGAGGAAAGCCATGCCGTCAGCCAATACCGATCCGGCGTACCTGCCGGCCCATGCCCTCTCCGCCGAATTCGGTGCCCGGAGGCTGTCGCCGGTCGATCTCGTCGACGCGCTGCTCGTGCGGATCCGCGCGCAGGATCAAAAACTGCACGCGTTTGTCGAGGTCTACGCTGACGAGGCGCGGCTCGCCGCCGAGGCCGCCGACAAGGCGATCCGGTCAGGGCATAGGATCGGTCCGCTGCACGGTATTCCGATCGCACTCAAGGATCTGATCGAGATCGAGGGACGGGTGACGACCGGCGGTTCGCAGGTCTGGCGCGATCGGCGCTCGACTTACACCGCGACGATCGCACAGCTCCTGATTGCCGCCGGAATGATCGTGATCGGCAAGACTCACACGGTCGAGTTTGCTATGGGCGGCTGGGGCACCAATCAGCACCGCGGCACACCATGGAACCCGTGGGACCCGGCGGTCGCGCGCACGCCCGGCGGATCAAGCAGTGGCACCGGGGTGGCGGTGGCCGCCGGAATGGCGCCTTGGGGAATTGGCACCGATACCGGGGGTTCGGTGCGGCTGCCAGCGTCGTGGTGTGGACTTAGCGGCCTCAAGACCACGATCGGCCGCGTCAGCACCTACGGGATTTTGCCGTTGAGCCCATCGCTCGACACGCCCGGACCGATGGCCCGCTCGGTCGAGGATGCGGCGTTGCTCTATCAAGCGATAGAGGGGCCGGATCCCAGCGATCCGCGTACCCTCGGACGGCCTCCTGCCGGCCCGATGCCGATGATGAAACGTGGCGTGCGCGGGTTACGCCTGGCGCGAATGCCCGAGAATGAGCGCGACTGGGTCGCCGCCGAGGTGCTCGCCGCCTATGATGCCGCGCTCGACACCCTGGCGCGGCTCGGCGCCGAGATCGTCGCCGTCAAATTGCCGCGTCGGTTTGCCGACTACACCCAATTGACTGGCCGGATAATCGGCGCCGAATCCTATTTCCTGGTCGGCGATCTGATCGACGATATGAACCTGCCGATCGACGAGGCGGTGCGGCCGCGCATCGCGTCTGGCAGAGGCGTCACCGCGCGCGATTATCTTGGTGCGCTCCGTGAGCAGGCCGAGGCAAAGGCCGAATTCGCCGCTGCGCTTGGCGACGTCGACGCACTGTTGACCCCGACGACGACGACAGCCGCGATCCCGCTCGACGCTGTGGACCAGGGTTCGACGCCGGCGCATTTCACCCGCTTCGTCAACGCGCTCGAATTGTGCGCGCTGGCGGTCCCTGACGGCTTTACCGTGACCGGCCTACCATTGTCGTTGCAGATCGTCTGCCGTGGCTATGACGAGGCCACCGCCTTGCGCATCGGCTGGGCCTACCAGCAGGCGACCGACTGGCATGATCGTCGGCCGCCGGGCCTCGACTGATCGTTCACACTCCCAGCCCGAAGCGGCGGGTAAGGAATTCGAGCACGTCACCCGCGCAGCGGTCGGGGAAGGCGTCGCAGATGTTGTGCGGCGCGCCGTCATAGACCCGCATCTCGACATCCGAGACGAGCCGGCGGAACGGCTCGTAATTCGCTGTCGAGCCGATCGGCTCGGCGCCGGGGACGACAACGAGCGTCGGACATTGGATGCGGCCGAGCTGATCGCTCCAATCGTAGCTCGCCATCAGCAACACGAACTTGCCGATATCGGCAGGGTCGTTCTTGGCCGCCTCGTCGAGAAACCATTCGACGAGCCCGGGATCGACCCTGTCGAGCGGCAGCCTTTCGGCAATCGTCTCGGCGAGAAAGCCGCGTAGGCCCTTGGCCTCGATCTGCGGGATCCAGGTCGGCGCCTGACTGTTCTTGAGCCCCGGGGTCGAGCCGAATAGCATCAGGCTGCGCACCCGCTCACCTTGGTTCATAGCCAATTGCTGGGCGAGGTAGCCGCCGGCCGAGTTGCCGACGATATGGGCGCTCGGGCAGCCGAGACGGTCCATCAGCTCGGCGACGTCGCCGACCAATCGTTCAAGGGTCAACGGCTGATCGGCAGCTGGAATCTCCGAAGCGCCATGCCCACGCAGATCCATCCGCACCACGCGATAATAGCGGGCGAGTGCGGGGACCCAGGCGTAATAGCGCTTGGCGCTGCCCATCGCCGCATGCAGCAGTAATAGGGTCGGCGCCTGCTTCCATGGGTCGGTGAAATCGTCGATTATATAAGCAAGGCGCAAGCCGTCGGTTGTGGTAAAGCTTGCCACGGGGTACCTCCTCTATTCCGCCCGCATGGGCTTCGCTTCCGGTGGGCTGGACCAACATAAGGAGTTTGCGGGCGCTTGCAGCGGCTCTCTCTTCCCACGGCGCCGATTCCGGTGATGCCGCCGCGGCCGGCACGCGCGCTGCCGCTGTTGCAGTTTCTCAAGACCGCCGCGACCAACACCATCGCCGTCTGCGACGAGGAGCTGTTCGACACGTTGTTCGTCGCGCGCCGCTATTTGCACCAGCGCGTGTTTTTTGTCAGCGATCCGGAGGGTATCAAGCGGGTCTTCCTCGACAATGTCGAGAATTACCCGCGCGTCGCTCGCATTCGCCGTCTCTTCGCGGCGGAACTGGGCACCGGCTCGCTGGCCAGCGAAGGCGAGACATGGTGGCGCCACCGCCGGGTCGCTGCGCCGACCGTCGACCGGCGGGCGATCGCCCCCGAGATCCCGGCGCTGATCCGGCTGAGCGAAGCGACCGCCGACGAAATCGAGCTTCGTGCGCGTGACAAGATCCTCGATATTGAGCTCTTGATCGTCCGCTTGCTGATTGGCTTGTGGAACCAGGTGGTCACCGGCCAGGACCCCGGCGCCACATCGATGCTGAATGCCCTTTCGAAGGTTCCGCGCAAGCCGCGCCTCTCCGACGTCACCGGCGTCGCGCGGCTCCTGGAGCCTCTCCGCCCGCGCGAGCGACGCGGTCGCCGGCGGCTGGAGTTCGACGATCGGCTTCAGGCGTTGATCGCCGAACGGTCGGCACCGGGTTACACCGGTCCCTACGATCTGATCTGGCGATTACTCAACACGCCAGACCGCAAGACTGGCGCGATCTTACCGAGGGAGGAGGTACGCGACGAGGCCGCGAGCCTGATCGCTGGCGGCGTGTCGCCGACGGTGCGGGCCCTGACTTGGGTCTGGTACCTGCTGGCCCTCGACCCGGGTGTCGAAACCCGCCTGCATGCCGAGCTCGATCGGGTCGTGCAGGGCGGGCCGCTTACCCCGGACCATCTGCCGCAGCTCGCCTATCTGCGCCAGGTGATCGAGGAGACGATGCGGCTCTATCCGCCGATCCCGGCGATCCCGCGTCAGGCGGCGGCCGATGATGTGCTGTGCGGCCACCCCGTGCCCCGCCGGTCGATCGTCGTGGTCCTGCCTTGGGTCGTGCATCGCCACCGTCGGCTGTGGATCGACCCTGACCGGTTCGATCCTGACAATTTCAGCCCGGAGCGGCGAGCCGCGCGCCATCGTTTCGCTTACCTTCCGTTCTCCGCCGGCCCGCGGGTGTGCGTCGGCGCCGGCTTTGCCATGACGCAGATGACGATCGTTGTCGCCGCGCTGGCGCGGCGCTTCCGCTTTCGCCTCGCGGCTGACCACCCGGTGGTGCCGGTCGGCCGCATCAGCCTGCACCCTTATGGCGGCCTGCACGTCACGGTGGAGCGTCGGCGTGCCGCCATGTGAGGCGCGGTACCCTCGCGGGCAGTGCGCCACCGCTCGCCAAACTGGCGAAGCGACGCTAGGGTCGTTTCTCGCGATCGCTGCGAATGGGGCCGGCGAGCCGCCGGGATGACCGTATGGCCGATATTGTTCTGATAAACCCTCGCTTTGACGTTTCGTACTGGGGGCTGGAGCACGCAGTGCCGTTTCTGGGCGTCAAGGCGGTGCTGCCGGTCGCCTGTTTGCCGCTGGTGGCGGCGTTGACCCCGGCCGAGCACCGCGTCACGCTCGTCGACGAGAATATCGAACCGATCGATTTCGACCGATGCGCGCGAGCGGACATTGTCGGGATTACCGGCATGAACGTGCAGCGCCGGCGGATGCGCGAGATCCTGGCCGAGCTGAAATCCCGTGGTGTGTTCACCGTGGTCGGCGGCTCGTACGTCACCGTCCAGGAAGGGGATATCGCTGATCTCGCGGATGTAATCTTCATTGGCGAGGCCGAGGAGACCTGGCCACGTTTTCTCGCCGAATGGCACGAGGGTCGCCATCAGCGCCGCTACGAGCAGGCCGAACGGACCGACATGGCGACGGTCCCGGCGCCCCGCCTCGACCTGTTGAAGATGAAGAAATATGCTTTTGCCAGTGTGCAGTTTTCCCGTGGCTGCCCGTTTTCGTGCGAGTTCTGCGACATCATCGTGACCTTTGGCCGGCGGCCGCGGATCAAGACTTCCGCCCAGGTATTGGCCGAACTCGACGCGATCGTCGCGGCAGGCATGAATTTCGCCTTTGTCGTCGACGACAACCTGATCGGCAATAAACGGGCGATCAAGGCGGTGCTGCGCGAGATCGTCGCATGGCAGCAGGCAAAAGGCTATCCGCTGATGTTCGCGACCGAGGCGTCGGTCGATCTGGCGGACGAGCCAGAGCTGATGCAGCTGATGGTAGACGCCAATTTCAGCGATGTCTTCGTCGGTATCGAGAGCCCGAACGAGGCGTCACTGCGCGAAACCAAAAAGACGCAAAATCTGCGCGACCGCGGCGGCACGATGCTCGACAAGGTGCATCGCATCCAGGACGTCGGAATGGAGGTGTGGTGCGGGATCATTGTCGGTTTCGACAACGACGACCCCAGCATTTTCCAGGCGCAGAGGCAATTCGTGCAGAACGCGCGGATCATCAACGCAATCGTGAACATGCTGGTGGCGATCCCGCGGACTCCACTTTACAAGCGGCTCGCCGCCGAAGGCCGGCTGGACGCCGCGGGCGACCCGGCGGATTTCGGGGCGTTTGGCACCAATGTCCTGCCGCTGCGGCTCAGCCGAGACGAGTTGCGATCCGGATATGTCGAGCTGATGCGCGACCTCAACGCGCCGGCGGCGTTTTTTGGGCGGGTCGAGGCGCTCTATATCGACGCCCGTCTGCAAGTCGGACGAACTCGGGCCGCCTATATGCGCCGCCATCCGCTGCGCCGCCTGCGGCTCAACACGCGGCTGCTGTTCGAATCGGCCGGGATCCTGACGCTGTTGATGTGGGGTGTACCGGATAAGGCATTGCGGCGCGAATACCGGCATTGGATCCTGCGGGTTGCCCGGCGGCGCCGCGACAATCCGGAGATCATCCAGAGCTGCGCCATCAAATGCGCGATGCATTATCACATTCACCGGATGATCGAGCAGATGGATGCGTCGCCCCCGCTCGCGGTACCGCAGGCTGCTTGAGCATCCGCGCCGTCAATCGAGCGAAGCCCGGGATCGGCGCATCTGCATCGGAGAAGTCATGAAAGTTGGGATTTTTTTGACCGGCCAGCACCCGCCCGGCAGCGACATTGTCGCCGAGCTCGAAGGCCAGTACGCGATGACCCGGTTGGCGCGCGACCGCGGCTGGGACGCCGTCGCCACCGGCCAGCACTATCTGAGCGAGGGCGTGCGGCAATTGCAGCTGATCCCGTTTCTGGCGCGGCTCGCAGCCGAGGCGGGCGAGATGACCGGCATCGCCGGAGTATTGCTGGCGACCCTGCACAACCCGGTCGAAACCGCCGAATGCATCGCCTCGCTCGATGCGATCTGGCGCGGCAATTTCGTATTTGGCGTCGGTCTCGGCTATCGCGAGGTCGAATTCGATGCGTTTGGCGTGCCGCGCGGCCAGCGCGTGCGCCGCTTCGAGCAATGTCTCGAAATCGTCAAGCGGCTATGGACCGAAGACGGCGTCATCTTTCAAAACGACATCTGCAAATTGTCGAACGTCACCGCGACCTGCCGGCCGGTGCAACAGCCATACCCGCCGATCTGGATCGCGGCCAACAGCGACGCCGCGGTACGCCGCGCAGCCCGCATTGGCGACAGCCTGTTCATCAATCCGCATGCCACGATGCCGGTCATCACCGGGCAGATGGCACTCTACCGCGCCGAGCTCGCGCGTCATGGTAAGCCGTTTCCGACAGTGCTGCCCTATCTGCGCGAGATCTTCTGCGCTAAGGACAAGCGCCGCGCGGTCGAAATGGCTGGTCCCTACCTCGCCGAGAAATACCGTACCTACGCCCAATGGGGGCAGGATCAGGTGCTTGCCCGGCAATGACTCGTTCCGCCAGTCGCTCGACGCGTTATTGCAGGACCGTTTTGTGCTCGGCAGCCCCGAGGAGTGCTGGGAGCAACTGCGCCCGTGCTGGGAGGAAGCAGGGGCGAACTTTCTGATCTTCCGCACCCATTGGAGCGGCATGCCGGTCGGCCACGCGCTCTCCAGCATGCGGCTGATCAGCGATGAGCTCTTGCCGGCGTTGCGCCGCGCTAGTCTCGCCGGCTAACGCCAGCGGGCTGAGAGCGGAGCGCACCCTTACCCTTTCTGTCGCCTCGGCGTTGGCCCCTTCCTCTCCCGAACTGCGCGAGAGGGTCCGAGTACAAACGAAGCGGGGCGAGGCCCCTTAGGCGCGGGCGGGTAGAACACCAGCATGCGGACTTCGAGGCTCTCGCGCGGCGGCGCATCGGGCGGCGAGGTCGGGTCATCGAAGCCGGTGTGGGCGGAAAACCGCGCCGCCCCTCGCTGCGCCGAGTCGAAGCAGCGGATCAGCACCGCCTCGTCGGCCTGCATCTTCGGGAAATAGTAATAACGCTGGTTCGGATTGTAGGTGATCGAATAGGTCTCGCCGGTGCGGTCCGGGTATTTGAGATCGCTGGCAATCAGGTTTTCCTCGCTGAGGCTCTGCGCGTCGCATAAGGTCAGCGGCGATTCGAGCACCGGCCCGCTGATCGGCCGCCACAGATTGTTGACGGCAAAACGATGTTTCAGCAGCTCTTCGGCCTCGTCGCCCATCAGATCGCGCACCCGCTGCGGCGCCGACCAGGCCGTGTAGTCGTTATGGACGCGTTTGGCTGGGATCTTGATGGTCTTGTCCTTGGCCGACATTGCGGCGTTGCGCACGATATGGTCGAACGCGACGACCCGTATAGCGCCAGTCGCCTCCTTCATGACCCGCTCGCATTCCGGGTAGTAGACTGACTTGATCTGCTCCTCGTCGTAGAAATTCGACGCCGCGGTCTGGTGGTGCAACAGCACGAAGCCTTCCTTGTCCAAGGATAGCTGATCGACCATCGGGCGCGCATCGCGGATCGGCACTTGGTATTGGACATTTCGGCCGGTCCGCTGAGGCGTCCCCGGCGGCGGCTCGTAATTGTAGGCGACCGGCCTCTCCGCCATCGGAGCCAAGAAATTGAGGGGCGCTACGACGCTTTTCAGATCCACCGATGCCAAGCCGTCCATGATGTCCTCCGCGTGTGGCTTTTTCATCCGAACTGTCGAGCGAACGTAGAATGCGCCATCACGCAGGTCAAATGAGATATCGAGCACCCAGGACCTATGTTGATGCGGCTCAATCTTCGGCGGCGCGGGATTTGCGCGACCCTGTGCCCTATAGGGAATTTCTACTATGCGGCGCAATCTAGACTGATCACAATCAGCCCGTCATTGCTTGGAGGTTAAGCAGAAGCGAAGCCACACGGGGGAAAATTATGGGGGGATATCTCGACCGCGTCGCCGCCGCCTATGGCGGCGTGATCCTGTTGCTCGGCAGGCTGGCGCTGGCGGCGATCTTTGTGCCGAGCGGCTTCGGCAAGCTGACCCGGCTCGACGCATTCGCGCAATCCTTGGCGGCCAGGGGCGTGCCCGCATCGGGGCTGTTGGCCGTCATCGGCGCCTGCGTCGAGTTTTTCGGCGCACTTTGCGTCGTTCTCGGGCTGAAGACCCGTTATGCAGCGTTAGTGATGGCGGTTTTCACGGCGATCGCGGCGCTGATCGCCCATCAGTTCTGGCAACTCGAAGGGGCCGCGCGCACGGCGCAGCATATCCAATTCATGAAGAATTTGGCCATCATGGGCGGATTTCTATACCTCTTTGCCGCCGGCCCCGGACCCTTCAGCTTCGATCGTCGCGGCAGGTGACTGGCGCCGATCACCGCAGGGCTGCCTGGTTCTTGAGATCGTACGTTTGCCGCGCCCCTGATCGGTTGTCCCCCGCAAGCTGTGTGCTATCGCAGCACGGCCCGGCTATCGAAGCATCGGGGCAAATGAGATACAAAATGTGCGCGGCGGTCGTGGTCGGAACAGTATCGCTGGCGGTAAGTTCCGCCTGGTCGCAGACCAGCGTGATCCAACAGAGCAACGTCTCATCGCAGACGAGCGGGATCCAGCAAAACAGCGTCAACGTAAATGGCGAGGGCAGCAGCGTCACCGTCAGCGGCCGATCGATTTCGGTCGAGACCACGACAACCGGGGGCGGCCGGGTTGTCGGCGACGGAGAGCCGGCATCGGAGGACCGGCCGATCGGCCCGGTCACTGCGATCCACAGCGACGGCGCCTTTGCGCTGACAGTAAAAATCGGACCAGCGCCCAAGCTGACCATCGAAACCGACAAGAACATCCTGCCGATCATCAAGACGGACGTGTCGAACGGTCGCTTGGATATCTACTCCGACCGGTCCTACTCGCTCGACGGTCGGATCAAAGTCACCGTCTCATCGCCCAACATAACCGAGATCTCCGTCTCCGGCAGCAACCACATCGAAGCCGAGGGCCTAGCCGGAGGCCCGCTCACGGTATCGCTAAACGGGTCCAACAGAGCCGCCTTAGCCGGCAAGGTAGAGACGCTGACCTGCGTCATGAGCGGCGCCAATCACCTTGCCGCGCAGCAGCTCACGGCTGGTTTGGCCAATGTCACGCTCAATGGGTCGGGCGATGCCGCAGTCCACGCCAGCCAGCGGATTGTCGCCGAAATCTCGGGCGCCGGTTCCATCGTCGTCTATGGCGATCCCAAAGAGCGCAGCACCCAGGTCAATGGGGCGGGCAAGATAACGTTTGTCGATTGACCGACCGCGCAGCGAGGCTGCGCGAGCGGCGGCGATTTCTTCGGCTCGGCGCCTCGGCTATTCGATCCGGCCCTTGCTCTGCCCGTCGGGGCATACGCAATCCGCGCCGCTGCGCAGCGAGTTTGATCGCAGTGAGGCCGGGGCGACAAACGGGCAGCGACGCGCAGGCGTAATGCACTGATAAGTGTAATCGCCCGACGCGTTCTCGGTCGCCCGCCCGGAGTCCTGGCTAGGACCGAGGATCGAGTCTCCGAAGCCGGATTGGGCACCGCGCATACCCGCGCCGCCCATGCCACCGAACCCGCCACCCATGCCTGCGCCGCCCATCCCGGCGCCGCCTCCGCCCATCCCAGCGCCGCCGCCGCCCATCCCCCCTACCAATACGACCGCACGATCCGGACCGGGAGCGCCAGGACCGGGAACCCCAGATAATGGGCTAACGCCCGCTGCCGCGGCCGCCGCGATGGAAAAGCTAATCTGCGCCGTTACACAGAGCGCGCCGAGTGCACCCAGCTTGTGCATGAACGCCCCCCACAGCTAAGGTTAACTGGGAGAATACTCGGGAACCGGCGACGAGAGCTACAATCGGACGCGGTGGTGGCACGGCGTCGGGTGCGCGAAAAATGAGCCAGAACTGGGCGATCTGCATCGGCATCGACCGCTATGACAATCTTCAATCGCTGAACTACCCGAAACGCGATGCCGAAGCGCTGCGCGACTTCTTCGAGAAGGAGGTGGCCTTTGAAAAGGTCTATTTCTTTGCCGAGGACGCGCCGCCGATCCCGACGGATTTTGGCGAGCCGATGCGATCAACGCCGACCGGCGGCACCTTACGCCGGTTCCTGCGGATCAGATTTCGAACAGAAATTCCTGAAGCCGAGCGACAATTTCTGGTTCTTCTTTGCCGGACATGGCCGGCGGGAAAGAGACCGCGACTATCTGATGCCGAGCGACGCGGACCCCGGCAACGTCGAAGAGACGGCGATCCCGGTCAGCCACGTCACCGAGCGGCTTCGCCGCTCCGGCGCCGAAAACGTGATCCTGCTGCTCGACGCCTGCCGCAACGAAGGTGCCCGCGACGGCCAGGGCATCGGCGGCGAAACGCAGTCCGGCGTCGTCTCGATAGCGTCCTGCAGCCCCAACGAGCGGTCCTACGAGATCGACGAACTGGAGCACGGCGCCTTTACCTACAGCCTTCTCGAAGGACTGCGGCTGGAGGGGGCTGGAAATTGCGCCACCGTCGAGCGGTTGGATCAGCATTTGCGGTTCCGTGTGCCCGAATTGTGCGGCCGCTATAAAAAGCCGCGCCAGACCCCCTATACCCAAGCCGAGCCGATCGAGAAGCGGCATCTAATTCTGTTGCCCAAACATGCAACTCTGGCCGATCTCGACCCGATCAGGCTCGATGCGCTGCAGGCCGAGACAGCGGGCGATCTCGAAACCGCCGAACAGCTGTGGTGGCGGGTCATCGCCGTCTCGCCGGTCGATGCACAGGCGCACGAAGCGGTTAAGCGGATCGCGCTCAAACAGGCGGCAACGGAAGCGGCGGCCTCAGCGCAGGCATCTCCAGAGCCAATTTCGGAGGTTTCCCCCTCGGCCCGCGCGGGCGCAGCGGTGCCGCTGTCTCGGAGGCTGACCCGGCGCCGGGTGCTGGTGGCCGGTGTGCTTGCCGCAGCCGGAGCGAGTGCAATTGTGGCCGTGCCGTTCGTGCGCCGAAAGCTGTCCCGGCCGTCCTTGCGCACCATCCACTTCGACTTTGCGAGTGTCGATGAGAAAGGAATGAAGAAACCGTCCCAGCGCAGCACTGCCGTGGTCTTCACCGAAGACCTCGGGTCGGGCAACAGCGTGGATATGGTGAAAATCCCAGGCGGCGAGTTCACGATGGGCTCGCCCGCCGACGAACCCGAGCGCCGGCCCAACGAGAGCCCGCAGCATCACGTCACTTTGGCGTCGTTCTTTATTGGTGCGACACAGATCACACAGTCGCAATGGCTGGCGGTGGTTATGGCGCATCCAACCCGATTGGAGCACGATATCGATCCACGCCCATCATTTTTCCGAGGGATCGATCTGCCGGTCGAGAGCATCAGTTGGGTCGAGGCGGTTGAGTATTGCCAGCGTCTCTCCCGGATTACAGGCCGCGACTACCGGCTGCCGAGCGAGGCCGAATGGGAATATGCCTGTCGCGCCGGCAGCACCGGTCCTTTCCATGTAGGGCCTACAATCACCACCAATCTGGCGAATTATTGCGGCGCAGGCGGGGCCGTGTGTGGAGACAGTGACGGCAAGAGCATCGCCTCCGATTACTACGACGGCGTGAAATACGCCTCGGGCGCCTATGGCCAAGGTCCCGTCGGGATTTTCCGGGGCACGACAACCCGCGCCGGGACATTCCCGCGCAACCGGTTCGGCCTGTACGACATGCACGGCAATGTCTGGGAGTTCTGCCGCGACATCGCCAGCGACACCTATGACGATGCGCCGCTCGACGGCAGCGCCAATTTGGCAGGGCCGCCGGGCGGCAACCGGATCCTGCGCGGCGGGTCGTGGTCGCACAACCCGGCGATTTGCCGCTCGGCCTATCGCGACGCGATCTCGCCTGACAACCCAGGCTGGCAGGGCCGCATTGGCTTGCGGGTGGTTTGCGGATAAAGGCGCATCAGAGTGCGGCAAGGAGTTATCGCATGAGCGGCGAACAAGGATCTCTGTGGTTTGTCACCGGGGTCGAGGCGGCCGAGACCGTCGAGGTCGTCGAAGGCGCCCGCAGTTCCGAGGATGTCGGCGGCGGCTTCGGGTCGAGCCTGGTTCAACAGACCCGCAAGAGCTTGACCCAGCGGGTGCAGATCAGCGCCGAAGATCTGAAGCGTGAGATCGGCAATCTGCTCGCCGTGGTCGGCGAGGTTTTCGACCAGGCTCGGCCTGAGGCGGGGCTCTCGTTGGAAGATGTCGAGCTGTCGATCGAGATCAGCTCGGAAGGGCAGATCAGCATACTTGGCAGCGGCGGCAAGATCAGCGGCACCGGCGGGATCAAGCTGACCTTCAAACGCCAGCGAGCAGCCAGCTGACCCAGGCGCAGCGATGCTGGATTACGAAATCTTCGAGGCGGGCGATGTGGTCCTTCAATCGGGGCTGACCTATCGCAAAGCGCGCCTTGCTTACAAGACTTACGGCACACTCGACGCCGCCAAATCGAACGCCATCGTCTACCCGACTTCCTATGGCGCGCAGCATTACGATCTCGAATGGGCGATCGCATCGGGCAAGGCCCTCGACCCGACCAAGTACTTCATCGTCATCATGAACAAATTTGGAAACGGCCTGTCCTCGTCGCCGAGCAATACGCCGCCGCCGTTTGACCGTGCGCGCTGGCCGCATTTCACGATGGCCGACAACGTCCGGGTCCAGCAGCGTTTGCTGCACGAAGTCTTCGGCATCGAGCGGGTCAAGCTCGTCTACGGGTTCTCGATGGGCGCACAGCAGGCGTTCCACTGGGGCGCGCTGTTCCCCGACCGCGTCGAGCGCATCGCCGCGGTCTGCGGCTCGGCGAAGACCTCGCCACACAACTTCGTCTTTCTCGAAGGGGTTAAGGCGGCATTGACCGCCGATCCCGCCTGGCAGGACGGCTGGTTTGCCACCGCACCGACCCGCGGCTTTCAGGCGATGGGCCGGGTCTATGCCGGCTGGGGGCTGAGCCAGGCATTCTATCGCGAGGAGGAATGGCGCAAGCTGGGCTTTTCGTCACTCGAAGATTTTCTGGTCGGCAATTGGGAGGCCGGCTTTCGCCGCCGCGACGCCAATGATTTGTTGGCGATGCTGTGGACTTGGCAGCACGCCGATATCAGCGCCAACGAGCTCTACGGCGGCGATCTCGGCAAGGCGCTGGGTGCGATCACCGCCGACGCGATGGTCATGCCCTGCGAAACCGACCTCTATTTCACGGTCGAGGACAACCGCCGCGAGGTCGCCCGCATGCCGCGCGCCGAATTGCGCCCGATCCCGTCGATCTGGGGCCACCGCGCCGGCAACCCCGCGCAAAACCCGACAGACGCCAAATTCCTCGACGACGCCGTCCGCGAGTTATTGGCGCGCTAAACCGACGGGGATCAGTGATCCCCGGCGAGCGCTACCGCGGTATCGGGCGGCAGGGTTGCACGCTCGATGTGGCGTCGGTGCCAAAGCGCGTAGAACAAGAGGTTCCAGGCGGCGCGGCCGGCGCGCTTTTGCCCGGCGGCGGCAAACAGGGCCTCGACGGCGTCGGGCCGGCAGATCTCGCGCACCGCGGGCGAGCGGGCGACGAGCGGGCCGATCGTCTCGGCGCGGCGCGCGATCCAGCGCGCCACCGGCACGGTAAAGCCACGCTTGCGGGCGAGCGGCTGCGATTGAGGCAGTTGTCCGGCCAGCCAGCGGCGCAGCAGCCACTTGCCGAGACCATGCTGCACCTTGAGCCCGTCCGGTAGGCGAAAGGCGAGCGCCGAGACTTCGCTGTCGAGAAAAGGGGTGCGGCCTTCGGCGCCGTGCGCCATCAGGCACCGATCGAGCTTGGTCAACAGGTCATTCGGCAGCCAGTCGGTGCAATCCACCGCCTGCGCGGCCTGCAGCGGGGTTCGGCCGCGGCTGGCGGCGTGCACTTCGGCCGCGGCGATCCCGTCGCGCCAGCCGGCAATCTCAGCGCGCAAAACACCCAAATCATCGAGCACGCCGCGCGCGCGCGGACGGCGGCCACCCGCCCACCATGGGCGCAACACGCTGCGATAGCGGCCGTAGCCGCCAAACAGCTCGTCTCCGCCCTCGCCCGACAATATGACCTTGAGCCCGGCTTCGCGCGCGGCCCGGGCCAAGGCCCAGGTCGGCAGCATCGCATAATCGGCGGCCGGATCGTCGGCGGCGGATACGATTTGCGGCAGCAATCGCCAGAAATCCGCCTCGGAAAACAGGATCTCGACATGCTCGGCGCCGACCGCCTCCGCCGCGGCACGCGCGGCCGGGCGCTCGTCGTCCACATCGCTCTCGGCAAACCCGATCGTGAATGCCTTGACCGGGCGCGCGGCCAGCCGGGCCATCATCGTCAACACCGCAGTTGAGTCGATGCCCCCGGAGAGAAACATGCCAAACGGCACGTCCGAGCGCTGGTGGATGCGCACGCTGTCGGCAAATGCGGCGTCCAACCGGGCCAGCGCCTCTTCCTCGTCGAGCGCGAACGGGCCATGCTCGGGCAATGCCGCACGCCGCCGCCGCTCGACGATCCTACCTTGCCTCACGACTACGGTCTCGCCTGGCAATACCCGGCTGACGCCGGCAAAAATCGTCTCGCGCCCGGTGGTGAACTGCATCTGCACGAGCTCGTTGCGCGCCCTGCGATTAAGCGCCGGGGCGAGGATGCCAGCCTCGATCAGCGCACCCGGCTCGGAGGCAAAGGCGAAGCCGCGCAACGTCTCGGCGTAATAGAGCGGCTTGATCCCGAACGGGTCGCGGGCGAGGACCAGGCGCCCGGCGCCCGGGTCGTGCAATGCCAAGGCGTACATACCGCGCAGATGCAGAGTAAAGTCGAGCCCGTGACGACGGTAGAGATGCAGCGGCAGCTCGCAATCCGACTGGGTGGAAAACGCGATCGGGCGCGCGCCCCGCAGCTCTTCGCGCAGCTCAACGTAATTGTAGATCTCTCCATTGGCGATCAGCGCGGCACCGCCGGGCTCGTAAAGGGGCTGGTCTCCGGTCGCGAGATCGATGATCGCGAGCCGGGTTTGCACCATGCCGACATCGCCCGAGCGGTATTGTCCATCGCCGTCGGGGCCGCGATGGCGCAACGCCGCTCCCATCACCCGCAAAGGGGCCGCGGGTGGAGCCGCGCCATCGAGGGTCATCAGTCCGGCGATGCCACACATCCCGGAGCCAATTCTTCAAAAAAACTGCGATAGCGGGCGATCACTGCCTTCTCAGTAAATTCGGCTTCGTAGACTCGGCGGCCGGTTTGCCCAAGCCTCGCGCGCAAAACGTGGTCTCGACATAAGCGCTCGATGGCTTTGGCCAGCGCCCGGGGACCGCCGCCCGGCTGGTCGGGAAGCGGCACCAAAAGCCCGCTCACCTCATCCTCGATCAGCCCGGCCGGGCCGTCGCTAGCGGTTGCAACGACCGGCAATCCCGCCGACCACGCCTCGATCACGACATTCCCCAACGGCTCGTGCAGTGACGGACAGACGAGAAAATCGGCATTCGCCAGCAGTTCCGGCACATCCTCGCGCCAGCCGAGAAAGCTGACCCGGTCGGCAATCCCGAGACCACCCGCCAATTGCTCGAGCGCTGCACGCAACGGCCCGTCACCGGCGATCGCCAGCCGAACCTCGCGCGTCTCGGCAAGCGCCTCAAGCAGCAAAGCGAACCCCTTGTTCGGATGGAGGCGACCAAGCGCCAGCCCCAGCGGCGCGTTCCCCGGCGCCATAAGAGAAAGACCGCCGCGCGCACCAACGGCACGCGCGTCGGTCACAAAATTCGGCAAGTAGTCGATCCGATCGCGCGGCCAACCTTTGGTTACCGCGTAATCGACTATGGCGCGGGTGTTGCCGATCAGACGATCGCAGCGCCGATAATACTTCAAATCATAGTACCCCCCGAGCCGCGCAACATGCACGAAATCGCCGCGCGGGCAAAGCCGGGTCGCCCGACTCATCCAGGTCAGCACGATATCCGGCCGCCAGACTGCGAGCTCGTGGCGAAACGCGCGACGAGTTGTCAAATCAAACGGTCCGCCAAAGGCAAGTTCGGCGACTCCGACGCCGGCGGCGCGCAAGATCTGAGAGCGTGCGGGATCACGGCGGATCAGCACCCGCTGCGTCTCTCCGGCGCGGTTCAGCCCCGTCGCCAACCGCACGAAAAAGGATTCCGCCCCGCCATGGCGCGCCCCGGCGATCGCCTGCAACAACCGACGGGTCACGGGATCAGCGCCTCGTAGCGGGCTGCGACCATATCCCAGCTCAACCCGCGCTGACGTTCGAGTGCGGCCAGGTGCCAGCGCCGCCACAACTCGTCCTCGCGCAGCACCGCGATTGCTGCCGCGGCAAAGTCGTCGTCACTGCAGGCCACTCGCCCGCTGACGCCGTCGGCGACCCGTTCGCCAACCGCGCCCAACCGCGTGACTACCGCCGGCACGCCCATCGCCTGCGCCTCGGCCAGGGAGAGGCAGAAGGTTTCGCCCGGGTCTCCGCGGTAGAGCATGACCCGGGCGTCAATCAGGGCCGCCGCCAGCGCTTCTCGCCCAACCGGGACGAAGCGGCGTACGCCGGAGGCAGCGAGCGTGTCTGCACGCGCGAGAATCGCCTCCATCTCAGCTACCCGCGCTGTGCCCAGCTCGCGATAGACAGCCGGCCCGCCGTAGATGTGCAGCTCGGCCCCCGGCACCGCAGGCGCAATCCGTGCCACCCACAGATCGAGCAGCCAATCGAGCCCGCGCAGCGGGTTTGAGGTAAAGATTGCGCGCGGCGCCGGCGGATCGCGGGGGACCGCGCTGCGAAAGCGCTCGACCACCCCATAGGGAATGATTTCGCAGCCGCCGCAGGGCAGCCACGCCGGCACCGTTTCCGCGTGATAGGCGCCGGTCACGACGAGGGTCGGATGATACCAAGCGAGGCAAACCAAATTCCGCGGCTTTCGCAGATAACGCGCCGGATTGTGCAGCCAGAACAGCCGCCGCTGCACCCGGCGCACGAGCCCGATCACTCGATGTCCACGACTGCCGATGTAAAGATCGCATGCCTCGGGGGTAGCACCCGATAGCGGCGCCCAGCGCACGCCATTGTGGATCAACTCGGCATGGCAGCGATTGCGCACCTCCACCTCGTGGCCACGCCCGGCAAGCGCCTCGGCAAGCGCGACAAAGGCAGTTTCGGCGCCACCGAGCGGCGCCGCATCAGCCATCGCGCCGTCAAAGGCGATGCCGTCATCGGCCATTACCACGTTAGCCATCAGTCTCCCACGACCGACGGTGCGTCGACTCCCGCCGCCGACCGCGCCTCACTTTCGTTTGCCTTGAGCGGAGGGCCTCTCCCGTTCCTCGCGAGCGGGGATGAGGCCGCGGTCAAGGGTAACTTCGGAGGGTGGAGGGGTATCGAGTTCGCGCCTTCAGATACGACAGGATCGGATAGAGCGCCGCACACAGCGCGATCAGAAAGCCCCACTCCCTCTCCCGATAGCCTTTGCGGCTCACGTAACATTTCCAAAAGCGCGACGGGATGCGCCTGATATTGCGTCCATAGCTGCCGATGTCGCCGCTATCGCGGAGATCCTGCGCCCGCGCGCTCGAATAGCGGTCGAGACGTCGCAACATCTCCGAGATATCGCGGTCGACATAATGATGGATAGGCGACGACAGCGTAGAGCCCTGCTCTCCCGACAACGACACGGCAGGATGGACCCGCTGATCCCCCCATTTTTTGGCGCCCTTGCGATACAGCGCAGCATGCGCCGACCGGCCGAAAGACGCCCCCCAACCCCAGCGCACCAGACGCTCGCCGATGAAATTGTCGACACGCACGAGGTGCCACGCCGCAGGCGAGGTGGAGACGACTTCCCGAATTTCTTCGGCAAGCCGCAGGGGCACCCGCTCGTCGGCATCGATTTCGAGAATCCAGTCGCCGCAGCAGGCGTCGATCCCCGCGTGCCGGCGAGGCCCCTCGCGTTCCCAGGCGCCCTCGATCAAGCGATCGGTAAAGCCCCCCGCTATCTCCCGCGAGCGGTCACGACAGCGATCGAGCACGACGACGATTTCGTCGGCAAAGTCGATACAGGAAAGGCAATCGGCAAGCTGACGCTCTTCGTCCCGGACAACGACAACGGCAGAGAGCCGCACTCGGTTCACGTCGCGGCGCTCGCGACTCGGTCCCATAATCGGCATGAGGCAGCCTCGGCGGCCGCGACGGAGAGCCCGTCCATCAGCGTGTCCGTCGTGCGATGATCAAAGCCGGGGCCAAACATCGTCTCGGGCGAGTTGCTTGAGCACACGAAAGCGGCGCGCGGTCCCCAGGGCGCGTATTGGCAGCTCGGGCTCGGCCCAAACAGGCCCAACGTCGGCGTACCGCAAGCAGCGGCGATATGCATCAAGCCCGTGTCGTTGCCAATAAAAAGCGCGCAGCGTCCCAGCACCGCCGCCGCGGTCAGCAGATCGACCCGACCAATCAAGTCGATCAGGCGACTCTGTGGAATGGCCTCGAGCAGCGGCTGGGTCTGCCCATGCTCATGCCCGGCAGCCAGGACGACGACGCGCGCTCCCGGCAGCAAGCCGCCGCTGGCGGTCAGCCTCCGCGCCAGCTCGGCAAAGCGTTCCGCGCGCCACTGTTTGCCGCGCCAGTTTGCAGTCGGGCCAATCGCCAGTACCGGACCACCAGCAGGAACCAGCTCGACAGCGGCGTGTTCGTGCCCGGGTGCCGTCCACAGCCGCGGTCCCGGCGGTGGATCGAGATCGAATAGGCGGCCCAGCTGTCGCACCCGATGTTCGCCCGCAGCGCCCTTGGCCATCACCTTACGCTCGCTCGCTCGCAGCAGCCAGGCGAGCGCCGAGCCGCGCAGATCGACGACCAGGTCCCAGGGCCGTGCTGCGACCGCGGCATAGAGGGGCAACCAATGTAGTGACCAGCGCTGCTTCTCTACGACGACGAGCCGCTCGAGTCCGGGGACAGCGTCAAACAGCGGCGCGGCGATAGGCCCAGCTGCGATGGTCAGCCGCGCTTTCGGATAACGGTCGATCAGATAGGAAATGAGACCGGTCGACAGTACGGCGTCGCCGATGCGCGTCGCAGTGACAAACAGAATGTCCATCTCGCCGATCCGGCAGGCCTTATATCTCGCGATCCCGTTGCTTGCCAAGCCGGCGGTCATCGCCTACGTCTAGCCTACCGCAACCGCTTGCCGAACCATGGCCGACGCCTGCTTTGTACTGCTCGAAGATCGGAGCGTCCTCGCGGTCAGCGGGCCCGATCGCCGCGCATTCCTCCAAGGGCTCGTTTCCAACGATGTCGACAAGGTCGGCCCCGACGAGGCGCGTTATGCGGCACTGCTGACCGCGCAGGGAAAATATCTGCACGACTTCCTAATGGTCGAGGCGTCAGAGACGGTACTCCTCGATGCCGAAGCCCAGCGCCTCGCGGATCTCAAACGCCGGCTCTTGATTTACCGGCTGCGCGCCAAGGTTGCCATCGATGACCGGCCCGACCTGGCAGTGGCCGCGGTTTTTGGCGACCGCGCGCTCGAAGCTGTCGGTCTCCCCGCCGAACCGGGAATCGCGCGGGCTTTTGCGGCGGGAACCGCCTTTGTCGATCCACGGCTGGCGGCGCTCGGCGCACGCTGCATCCTTCCGCGCGAGAGTGCGCGATCGGCGCTGATCGGAGCCGGCCTTACCGAAGCCAGGTTCACCGCATACGACCATTTGCGCCTGCGCCTCGGGGTTCCCGACGGCAGCCGCGACTTGGTGCTCGAAAAGTCGATCTTGCTCGAAGCCGGGTTCGACGAACTGAACGGCGTTGACTGGAAGAAGGGCTGCTATATCGGCCAGGAATTGACCGCCCGCACCAAATATCGCGGCCTTGTCAAGCGCCGGCTGGTGCCGGTCGCAATCGACGGCCCAGCGCCCGCGCCGGGAACGATCGTCACCGCCGATGGGCGCGATGTCGGCGAGATGCGATCGAGCAACGACGAAGCCGGTCTGGCCTTGCTCCGGATCGAAGCCGTGCTGGGCAACAAACGGCTGGTAGCCGGGGACGCCGTAATCGTCCCGAGAATAGCCAGCGTGGATGCGCTTCGACGGCGATGGCCCGTCCTAGAGGAAGGTGGCGGCGCCTTTGTTCCGCGGTCACTGCGGATCAGGCGCGTTGAGCTGTTGCTGGATCTCGCGGCTGTATTGGCTACTGGGGCTGACGCCCTGCCCCTGAAGCAGCCATTGCTGGCTGGATAGGTTATTGCGGTACGCCTGTAATTTCTGCTGATCGATCGGGCCGGGAAGTTGCTGCGGCGGATAGGACGGGCTCGCTGGCGCGGGCAATTCGAATACCGGGCCGGATTGCGTCAGCGACGGCGACAGGCCGTTTGGCGCTGTCGGGGCAAAGCCCGGATTGATCGGCGGCGCCAGCGGCGCCGGTGGTGGAGGCGCAACGGCGGGAAGCGATTGCGGCAGCAGCTGAGTTGGCGGTCCTAGTTCCGCCGCCAAAGCAGCGGCGGCACTGAGCACCGCAAAAGAGGCGATCAGTAGGCCGCCCGTCAGCGAGGTCAAGCCGTCGCGTCCTGGCTCTCGCCCGAGAGTACAGCCTGCGCCGCAGCCAGGCGAGCGATCGGCACCCGGTAGGGCGAGCAGGAGACGTAATCGAGCCCGACCGCCTGGAAAAACCGGATCGAGGCGGGATCGCCGCCATGCTCGCCGCAGATGCCGAGCTTCAGCCCGGGTCGAGCAGCGCGGCCGCGCTCCGCGGCAACGCGCACCAGCTCGCCGACGCCTTCGGTGTCGATGGTCACGAACGGATCGTGATCGAAGATGCCAAGCCGCTGATAGACCCCGAGAAAACTGGCCGAATCATCGCGCGACAGACCGAACACGGTCTGCGTCAGATCGTTGGTGCCGAAGCTGAAAAACTCCGCCGTCTCGGCGATTTCGGCAGCGCGCAGAGCCGCACGCGGCAGTTCGATCATCGTTCCCACCAGATAGGGCACCTCGACCCCAGCTCGTTCCATGACACTCTTGCCGACGCGGTCGATCATCGTCTTCAGGATGTCGAACTCCTTTCGCGTCGCGATCAACGGCACCATGATCTCGGGCTCGACGATTGGCGCCGGTCTCTTTGATTACCGCCGCCGCCGCCTCGAAGATCGCCGTGGCCTGCATCTCGTAGATCTCGGGATAGGTGATGCCGAGGCGGCAGCCGCGATGGCCCAGCATCGGATTCACCTCGTGCAGGGCGAGTGCGCGCTGGCGGATCTGGGCGACGTCACGAGCCGGTCAAACGCGCCATCTCGTCGAATTCGGCGGCGGTCTTGGGCAGGAATTCGTGGAATGGCGGATCGAGCAGCCGGATCGTGACCGGCAACCCCTTCATGATGCGAAAGATCTCGGCAAAGTCCGCGCGCTGCATCGGCAGCAGCTCGGCGAGGCCGGCGCGCCGCCCCTTTTCGTCGTCGGCCATGATCACCCGGCGGATCGGGCCGATGCGATCAGCTTCGAAGAACATATGCTCGGTGCGGCTGAGCCCGATGCCCTCGGCGCCGAAGCGGCGGGCCGTGCGCACGTCGAGCGGGGTCTCGGCATTGGCGCGCACCCCCATTTTGCGGATCGAGTTGGCCCACCCCATCAGCGTCGCAAAATCTCCGGACAGCTCGGGCTGGATCGTCGGTACCTCGCCCAGCATGACTTCGCCCGTCGAGCCGTCGATCGTGATGATCTCACCGGCTTTGACCAAGGTCGTGCGTGTCGACATTGTGCGGGCCGCCTGATCGACGTGCAGATCCTGGGCGCCGCAGACGCAGGGCCGCCCCATGCCGCGCGCAACCACCGCGGCGTGGCTGGTCATGCCGCCGCGGGCCGTCAGGATGCCGCGGGCGGCGTGCATCCCGTGGATGTCCTCGGGGCTCGTCTCGATGCGCACCAGAATCACCGCTTCGCCATGTGTGGCCAGCGCTTCGGCCTCCTCGGCCGAAAACACGACCTTGCCGCAGGCGGCGCCGGGCGAGGCCGGCAGGCCGCGGGTCAGGATCGTGGTCTTGGCCTTTGGATCGAGGGTCGGGTGCAGCAGCTGGTCGAGCGATGAGGGCTCGATGCGGCGGATCGCCTCGTCACGGTCAATGACCCCCTCTTCGACCAATGACACCGCGATCTTCAGCGCCGCCTGGGTTGTGCGCTTACCCGATCGCGTCTGCAGCATCCACAGCTTACCGCGCTGCACCGTGAACTCGATGTCCTGCATGTCGCGGTAATGGTCCTCGAGCACCCGCCGCACGCGGTAGAGCTCGCCCAGCACCTCGGGCATGACCTCTTCCATCGCCGGCAGGGCCGATTTAGTCGCCTCTTTGCCGGCAATTGTCAGGTGCTGCGGGGTACGGATACCGGCGACAACATCCTCGCCCTGTGCGTTGATCAAGTATTCGCCGTAAAACTCATTGTCCCCGGTCGACGGGTTTCGGGTAAACGCGACGCCGGTCGCGCAATCCGCGCCCATATTGCCGAATACCATCGCCTGGACATTGACCGCGGTGCCCCAATCGGCGGGGATCTCGTGCAGCCGGCGATAAGTGACTGCGCGAGGGTTCATCCAGGAGCCGAAGACCGCGCCGATCGCCCCCCACAGCTGGTCGCGCGGCTGCTGGGGGAACGGGCGGCCGGTTTCTTGTACGATCAAATCCTTGAACCCGGCGACGACGATCTTCCAGTCCTCGGCGGTCAGATCGGTGTCTAATGTCTGCCCGCTGTCGAGCTTGTGGTTTTCCAGAAGCTCCTCGAAATGATGGTGCTCGATGCCGAGTACGACCTGCCCGTACATCTGGATGAAGCGGCGATAGCTGTCATAGGCAAAGCGCTCGTCGCCGCTCTTGCAGGCCAAGCCCTCGACCGCCCGGTCGTTGAGCCCGAGGTTTAGGACCGTGTCCATCATCCCAGGCATCGACACTCGGGCTCCCGAACGGACCGAGACCAGAAGCGGATTGTCGGCGTCGCCAAACCGCGCGCCAAGCGCCCGCTCGATTCCCGCGAGCCCGTCGGCGACCTGCGCCTTAAGGTCGTGCGGATAGGATTTGCCGTTGGCATAGAACCAGGTGCAGACCTCGGTGGTGATCGTAAAGCCGGGCGGCACCGGCAGTCCGAGGCCGCTCATCTCGGCCAGCCCGGCGCCTTTCCCACCGAGCAGCTCGCGCATCCCGACACGCCGCTCGGCGGCGCCGCCGCCAAAGCCGTAGACCCATTTCGTCATGCCCGGGGCTACCCTTCGATCTGGGAAAAGTCGGCGACCTGGTTCATGGTCGCGCGGACGCGCGCGAGCAGCCGCAGCCGATTCTCGCGAAGCTCAGGTTCTTCAGTGTTAACAGTAACCTTGGCGAAAAATTCGTCAACCGGCCCCCGCAACCGCGCCAACTCGGCCATCGCCTCTTCGAACCGCTCATTTTTCAGACAGGGGCTGGCGCGCTTCCAAATCTCGTCCAGGCAGTCCGCAAGCGCAGTCTCCTCGGCCTGCCGTAACAGCGAATTATTCACGTCACTGTTGCGGACGTAGCCGTCCTTCCGGTCCTCGATCCGAACGATGTTTGAAGCTCGGCGATAGGCCAATAGCAAACTCGCCCCATCATCCGAGCCGAGAAAGCCATCCAGCGCGCAGACGCGAGCCATCACACGGACCAGATCATCCTCATAGCGACCGGTGTACAGGATTGCCCCGGTTCCCAACTGGGCAAAGGCCGCGGCAATTAAATCGTGCCGTACTCCCTGGTCCCGCAGATGCACCTTGAGCCGATCCGCGATGAAGGCGAGGAGTTCGTCGACAACGACCTGTATTTCGGTCAGATCGACTGCCGCAGGGATACCCGGCCCGCTTCTGGCTCGAGCAAATGCCTCCGCCAGCGGCACGCGGAGCCGATTTTCGAGAATGATTCGGATTACCCCCTGAGCCGCTCGGCGCAATGCATACGGGTCCCTAGATCCAGTCGGTCTTTCACGGATGGCAAAAAAGGCGACCAAAGTATCGATCTTGTCGGAAAGGGCGGCGACCACGCTCACCGGCTTGGTTGGGCAATCATCACTGGGGCCAAGCGGCCGGTAATGTTCGGCGATCGCGTCGGCGACCCGCTCGCTCTCCCGATCATGTAACGCGTAATAGCGGCCCATGATCCCTTGCAATTCGGGGAACTCGCCGACCATGCCAGTAGACAGATCGGCCTTTGCGAGGTGCACTGCTCGCCTCGCCAGTCGGTTCAATTCTCCGTTGTCATTCCCGCGAAAGGGGGAATCCAGAGCTACAAGCTCAGAGCGGCTGCCCTGGGCCACCGCTTGCGCGGAGGCAGCACGGGGCGCGGGGTAAAGCTGTTGCACGAGGAAGACCGCGAGCCCCTCCATCCGCTCGACCTTGTGGTAAACGCTGCGGAGCTTGTCGTGATAGACACGGTCTTTCAACGCCTCGACTTCGGTCTTCGAGGCGGACCTTGCGGTCCTGGTCCCAGAAGAAGCGGGCGTCGGCGAGACGGGCGCGCAACACGCGCTCGTTCCCGGCGATGATGGCCTCACCGCTGTCCTCCGCCAGATTGTTGGCGACAAATAGAAAATGTGGCGCCGGCCTCCAGTCGAGATAAGCACAAGAAAAATATTTCTGATGGACGCGCATTGCCGTCTGCAAGACCTCGGGCGGCAACGTCATGAAACCGGCGTCGATCGCGCCCGCGAGCACGACCGGAAACTCGGCAAGCCCTGTGACTTCGTCGAGCAGGCCGGGATCGGGTTTGACCGCGAGCCCCAACTCCGCCGCGCGGCCGTCCAGATCGGCGCGAATCAGCTCCCGGCGCTGGTCTTGGTCGGCAATTACGTAGGCGCGTTGAAGCTTGTCGACATACTCCGCAGCGCCGCCGACGCAGATCTCGTCCGGCGCAAGAAACCGGTGGCCGCGGGTAGTGCGGCCAACCGATACCCCGTCGAGCGCCAATGGCAGCACCTCGCCGTCGTAGAGGCACAGGACCGACGTCAGCGGCCGTACCCAGCGCAGCGGCGAACCCGGCCAGCGCATCGATTTCGGCCAGGGCAATTCGGCGATCGCGGTCTTGATTAGATCGGGTAAGACCTCTGCGGCCGGCCGGCCCGATCGCTTGATCACCGCGAAATAGAATTCTCCGCGGCCGGTGTCGCGGATCTCGCAGGCCTCGACTGAGGAAAGCCCGGTAGACCGCAAAAAACCGTCGATCGCCTGCGGCGGCGCGCCGACCCGAGGCCCGCGCCGCTCCTCGCTCCGGTCGGGCTGCGTCGACGGGATTCCCTCCGCAATGACGGCGAGCCGGCGCGGCGTCACATAGCCGCGCAACTCCGCCGCCGGGATCTCGGCCGCCACAAGCTTGTCGCGCAACAGCCCCGTCAGATCCTCGATCGCGCGGCGCTGCATCCGCGCCGGGATCTCCTCCGACAACAATTCGAGCAGCAGTTCGGCCATATCAGATGCCGGGACCCGCACCATCAGCCAGCCACGCCTCGCAACAGCCCTTGGCCAGCGCGCGCACCCGCAGGATATAGGCGGCCCGCTCGGTCACGCTGATAGCGCCGCGCGCATCGAGCAGGTTGAACAGATGGCTCGCCTTCAAGCATTGGTCATAGGCCGGCAATGCCAAGCCGTGTTCGAGCACGGCACGGCATTCGGCTTCGGCGTCGGCGAAATGCCGGACCAGCGTCGCAGTGTCGGCGATCTCGAAATTGTAGGTCGAGAACTCGCGCTCCGCCCGCTGGAACACGTCGCCATAAGTGACCTGGCCCGCGCCAGGAACGCCGTTGTAATCGAGATCGAAGACGCTTTTGACACCCTCGACGTACATCGCCAGCCGTTCGAGCCCATAGGTCAGCTCGGTCGAGACCGGGTCGCATTCGATGCCGCCAACCTGCTGGAAATAGGTGAACTGGCTGACCTCCATGCCGTCGAGCCAGACTTCCCAGCCAAGCCCCCAGGCGCCCAAGGTCGGGCTTTCCCAATCGTCCTCGACAAAACGGATATCGTGCCGCCGCGCGTCGATGCCAATCGCCGCTAGACTCGCAAGATAGAGGTCCTGGCTGTCGGCCGGCGCCGGCTTCAGGATGACCTGCAGCTGATAATATTGCTGCAACCGGTTGGGGTTTTCACCATAGCGACCGTCGGTCGGGCGACGCGAGGGTTGAACATAACAGGCGCGCCACGGCTCGGGTCCGAGCGCGCGCAGCGCCGTCGCCGGGTGAAAGGTGCCGGCGCCAACTTCGACATCGTAGGGTTGTAGGATCACGCAACCTTGCCGCGCCCAAAAGCCCTGCAGCTCGAAAATTACCGATTGAAAACTCACGGCACCGTCTCGGATGCAGTGCAGTCAGCGCGGTTGCGGGCAGTCGGGCCGGCCGCAGCCGGGGGCTCGCGCCGCGACATAGGCGCCGCAAGACGCCGCAGGCGACGAGATCCTCCGCCTGGATCGCCCGGCGCGGCGGCGGCGAGCGCCGGCGGGGTAGCTCGCGCGCGGAGTCCGGCCAGCCAGCGGTAACCAATCCACACCGCCGCGAATACCAGGATCATTACGACGAGTTTCGGGAACTCGAACATCGAGGAGGTTTACCGGGGCTCCGTAAGCCGGGTCAAGGAATGCCCTTGCCGAGCGAAAATTCTCGTCACAGCCCGAACCGTGCCCAGAGCAGCCGCGCCTCGGCCCAGTCGACGACATCGGTGATCGCGGCAAAGGGCTCGCGCGCGCCAAACGGCAGGCGCGCCCAGATCGGCCGGCGCCGCTCGACCGTCACCGGGCGCAATCTGACCTTGTCGCCGTAGCGCGCGCGCATGACGGCGCGCAATTCGCCGATGCCGTCGATCAGGCCGCGCGCTGCCGCCATATGCCCGGTCAGCACGTCGCCATCGAACAGGCTTTCGTCGGCGCCGTCGATCTTACCTGCACGACGCTGTCGCACATGCTCTTTGAACGCCCGGTGGATATCTTGTTGCAGCCCGCTCAACCGTTCGACATCGGCAGGATCTACCGGCAGAAACGGATCGAGCAGCGATTTGTGCGTGCCGGCGGTGTAGAGGCGTCGCTCGATGCCGAGTTGTTGTATCGCCTCGGTGAGCCCGAACCCTGCGCTGATAACGCCGATCGAACCGACCAGCGAGGTCTCCTCCCCGAAAATCTCGTCACCGGCAAGCGCCAGCCAATAGCCGCCCGAGGCCGCGACGTCCTCGGCAAAGGCGATGACCGGTATCCCCTTTTCCTCGGCGAGCTGGCGGATGCGGCGAAACAGCAGCGCCGACTGCACCGGCGAGCCGCCAGGCGAATTGACGACGATGGCGACGGCAACGACGCCTCGAAGGCTAAACGCCCGCTCGATTGCCCGGGCGTGACTTGCCAGCGAGATGCCGTTGCGACGCGCCCGCGGCATGATGACGCCCTCGAAGCGCAGGACCGAGACGACCGGCCCGCGCTGCCACAGCCGCTCGATATCGAGATAGTCGCGAATGGTCATGCCGTCTCAAATGGGAAGTCGGACCCGCCGAAACCACAGCGTAGGCCTGCGTCGAGCGTTCAGAGTTCGAGCCCTCTGCCCTCCCGTAATATGCCGTCGGCAAGTTCCGTTGGCCGCCCGTCCCCGCGGTGCAACACCAGCCCGGGGGCAAGCCGCGCCGAAGCCGCGATCTGCTTGCGGGCTCGCACCAGGATACGGCTAGCCGGCCGGTCTTCTGCGGGCCACAGGGGATAGACGACGATCTCGCCCGCCCGGCCGGCGATTTCGCCAATCAGCGCGTCGAGACGGTCGGCGCGGTGAATGAAGGTCACGGTACCCTTTGGCCGCACCATCGTCAGACAAAAGCGCACCCAGGCGGCGAGGTCCGCCTCACCTTCGACCGTCGCGGCGGCCCTGCCAGGCGTCGCCGTCGGCGTGACACGGCCGCGCTCGTGAAAGGGCGGGTTCGCCATGACATGATCGAAGGCGCCAGGCGACAGCCGCGGTGGCGCATGCAACAGATCGCCGATCATCACCGAGACGCGAGCCTCCATTGCGTTCAGGATCGCGTTGTCGCCGGCCAGCCGAACCAGATCGCGCTGCATTTCGAGCCCGACCACACGGACATGCGGTATCCGCGCCGCCAGGCAAAGCATCGCCGCGCCGGCGCCGCAACCAACGTCGAGCACTAGTTGATGCGGTTCGGCCGGTATTGAGGCGGCGAGAAAAACCGGGTCGATCGCGACCCGGTAGCCGCCCGCCGGCTGCCGCAGACGGATCCGGCCGCCGAGCAGCCGATCCTCGGTAAAGGCCGGCTCGGCGGCAGCGGTGCCGCTCACTTTGCGTCCTCACCAGTGGCAGTAAGCAGCGCGCGAGCCCGCCCAAAGTCGCGCTCCGCCACCATCAGGCGACGCGGGATCGCGCCGATGCTGCCTTCGACCAGGCTGGTGTGATGGTCGAGCACCAGGCTGTCGATCCCCGAATCCCTGAGCAGCGCCTGCACCCAGGAGAGACGGACGGCGTTATTGGTGCGCAACAGCTCCTTCATCGCGTCAACTATTCGCAGCGGATCGATAGGGACTGGGCAGTGCGGCTCTTGACCGGTCTTGGCTGCAATCTATGCTCATTCGCGTTCGGGCGCGTCAAGCCGATCGGGCAGCGCGGTGGACACGTGGGAGTATCGAGTGGCGCTGATGGCGGGTGTCGATCGAGTGCACGCGGGCCGAAGGCCGTCGCTCGATCCGTTGTCACGCCTATTAAAAAACGACCTCGAACGCGTCAACCGGCTGATCGTGCAGCGCATGCACAGCCCGGTCGGGCTGATCCCCCAACTTGCCGGCCATATCGTTGCCGGCGGCGGCAAGCGGTTGCGGCCGATGCTCACCTTGGGTTGTGCGCGGCTGTGTGGCTATCGCGGAGACCGCCATGTAGCACTCGCCGCCGCGGTCGAGTTCATTCACACCGCGACCCTGCTGCACGACGACGTCGTCGATGCAAGCGATCTGCGACGGGGCCGCGACACAGCAAATGCGCTCTGGGGCAACAAGCCCGCGATCCTCGTCGGCGATTTTCTGTTCAGCCGAGCATTTCAGCTGATGGTGGCGGACGGCTCGCTGCGGATCCTCGAGATCCTGTCGGGCGCCTCCGCGATCATCGCCGAGGGCGAAGTCATGCAGCTGATGACGACGAGCGACACCACAACCACCGAAGCCGCTTATCTCTCCGTCATCCAAGCAAAAACCGCGGAATTGTTCGCCGCGGCTAGCCGCATTGGCGCGGTGTTGGCTGAGCGCCCGCCGGCCGAAGAAGAAGCGCTCGATTGTTTCGGCCGCAATCTTGGGACCGCGTTTCAGCTGGTTGACGACATGCTCGATTTTTCAGCGCATCAGGCCGAGCTCGGCAAGAGCGTCGGCGATGATTTCCGCGACGGCAAGGTCACCCTCCCGATCCTCGTCGCCCTTGCCCGCGGCGATCAGGAAGAGCGCGCGTTCTGGCGCCGCACGCTCGAAGACATGGATCAGCAACCCGGTGATCTTGAGCGCGCAATCCTGCTGGTCGAGCGCCGCGGCGCCCTCGCCGAAACCCTGTCCCGCGCCCGGAGCTACGCCGCTGCCGCGATCGAAGCGCTCTCGCTGTTTCGCGACGGACCCGAACGCCGCGCCCTGACTGACGCCGCCGCCTTCGCCGGCGACCGCAGCTTCTGAGGGCGCTGGGTCAGGTCTCCGTCGCCTTGCGCGGCAGCCGCGTTGGCGCTATAGACCCCGTCCGGTCAGCGGAGTGTAGCTCAGCCTGGTAGAGCACTGCTTT
>CAVVPS010000005.1:0-592854 GCA_963750195.1 uncultured Alphaproteobacteria bacterium | reverse complement strand
CCGCCATACCCCTTCCAGCGTCCGATCGGCAGCATGAACTCGATGCCGGCCCGGTCGGCCATCTGCGCCAGCCTGACGCAATCGGGCCAGCTCCCGGACCAGCGCTCCGGCACCGTCGTGACCGCGCGGCCGGAGGAGCAGTTGGCGCCGAACAGGCCCAGCTTGAGGCGATTGGAACTCCCCATCGCCGCCCGTTGACCATTTCCAATATCGGGCTCCAAAGTCGTACCCACCAGGCTGTTTATGTCGCGATCACGATACGCTAGGCGTCGAGGAATGCCTAAGGCTGCGACACCACCACACAGGCGGCTTGATGCGGCGGCAATTGATCGAGGACGAAACGCAGCCGCTACATCGTCTTGATGATGGCGCTGCGTATGCCGAGCTCCTGCGACGTCTGTTTGTTGTTCGGCGTCAGGTTTCGGCAGCCCAATGCCACCTGCTCCGCCAAACCCAACCGTTCGAGCTCGGCCGCACAGCCGAGCAGCCGCCGGCAGCACACGCTTACGGCGCGTTCTTGCAGCCCGCCCGTTCGGGGGCGAGAATGCTCGCAAACAGGGAGGGATCGAGCGATGAGGACCAAGAACTCATTGTTCTCGGTGATGACGGCCATTGGTGTCGCGCTGGTTGCGCCCGAGAACGGACAATTGTTGCACAAAGGAGGGCCGGACAGCAGGAACAGCTGAATTCGACGATAAACCACGAGCCCCTGCCTTAGGCACTGTAGCTACCTACGTTGAATGACCACCTCGTTCTCCGTCCCTCTTTCCGGTCCTCGTTCCGGATAAGGTACCCCCGCATGTTGGGTCGAGGACGAGGAACCGGCCGAATGAGATCGGGCGCGGGAAGCGACAGAAATCCAGGGCTTCGCGTCGACGCGCTGGGTTTTGCCGAGTCGGTCATCATGGGTGTCGCCGGCAGCGGCCCCGCTTATAGCGTCGCGGCGAGCACGGCCACCCTCGTCAGCGCCGTCGGTGTTTTGGCGCCGGCTAGTGTCCTCTATTGCGGTCTCATCATGTTCGGCATTGTGTTCGCCTTCCGCCATTTGAACCGCGTGGCGGTCAACGCTGGTGCCTCCTATGCGTGGGTCGCGGCGATCTTCTCGCCGATGCTCGGGTTTTTCGCCGGGTGGGCGTTGATCATCAGTTCCGTCGTCTTCATGGTTTCCGGCACCCTTCCCGCCGCCGCCGCGACGCTGAAGCTGCTGGCGCCTGGTTTCGTCGACAGTCAGGCCGCCGTCACCCTGATGGCCGCGCTTTGGCTTGTGTCGATTGGCGCCATCGTCGCCAAAGGGATCAAGCTCAGCAGCTATATGCAGATCGGATTTACGCTCGTGGAGGTGGGCGTCCTGGCGCTCTTCTTTGCCGTTGCGACGATGGGCTTCGCTCAACCGCCCGCGCATGCATTTGCCGCCGCCTGGTTGACCGGAGCGGGTTTCACTCCAGCGCTCTTTGCAAGCGGCGCCGCGACCGCGCTCTTCGCCTTGAGCGGCTGGGACGTCACCGCCAACCTGAACGAGGAAACCCGCGACGGCGCCCGCATTGCCGGCGCCGGCAGTATTGTCGCGGTCGTGATCGTCGCCCTTTTGCTCGTCGGCTTCAATGTCCTGGCGCTTTGGCTGTTGAGCGACGCGGAAATCAGCCGCGCCGGCATCAACATCGTCTCCGTCGTAGCGCAGAAGCTGTTGCCGCATCCCTGGGATTATCTTGCCGTGGTCGCAGTCATGCTGAGCACCATCGGCACGCTCGAGACCTCGATCCTGCAATTCACCCGTACGCTGTTCTCGATGAGCCGCGACAAAGCGCTGCATCCGCGCTATGGGCGGCTACACCCGGTCTACCGCACCCCGTGGGTCGCCACGCTGTTAATCACCGGCCTCGGCCTCGTCCTGCTCTTCGGGTCCTCGTACCTGCACGGCATCAAGACCGTCATTGACGCTTCGATCAACGCCGTGGGCTTTCAGGTCGCCTTTTATTACGGACTGACCGGGCTTGCCTGCGCCTGGTATTTCCGGACGGAGGCGCTAACGGGCATCGGCAAACTTGCTTTTCTGTTTGTCTGGCCCTTGCTCGGCGTTGGCTTCTGTTTCGCTATCGTCATCTACAGTGTGCCGAACTTCGACCTGACCACCAACATCCTCGGCGCCGGCAGCATCGCAATCGGCATTGCGCCCTATCTCTGGAGCCGGCGGACGGCGTCCGGGCGCGTTCCGTCGACCGGGTAGCCGATCATCGATCGTAGGCGCGAAGAGGCATCCAAATTCGCCATAGGTCGGATTTAGCCTTTCGCTCGGACCAGCCCGCCGACCGGCTTGGGGCAACAATGGCCGCCGTCTGTCACGAAGCTAAGATTGGTCGGGCTCTCATCGGCTTCTATGGGAATCGGTACCATCGAGCACACACGCGGCTCGCCCGAACCAGGCCAGCAGGGTCCGCAACAGCAATTCTGCGTCGATCCCGTCGGATTTTGCGCGTCGCGCTCGCCGGTCAATCGGAATACTGCAGGGCTGGACGATGTGCCCTCCACACCATGCTGTCCAACCAGCGCGCCAGCCAGAATCCCGACCAGGCGGCCTTGTAACAGCGACCGCGCGCTCGACTGTTCGCCCTGCTGCGCTTGACCGCTTGCAATAGCTGTCAATGGCCGCCACCAGCGCCTCGGTCCTTGGCTCAATGGTTTGTTCCGCCTTGACCCGCAGCGCCCCCGGCACCTGTGCCGCCAATACGCAATTCGCGCTGCTCAGCTCGATCGCGAGCACCAGAGTATTCTCGTGGTCCAGGGCAGTTGGTAACGAACAAGACGACTACACAAATCCTCCTAAGGTTGCTCACCACCGGACGCTATACACCCGCCGCCGCTTTGCCCTCATGGTATCTGTTGATCGGTTCGCGGGCCGTGGCCGGAATAGGTACCCACCTTTGATCTCATTAGGCGACAGGCATGGCGGGGTTGATGGTGCCGCGCGGGGCGAACCCTCGCCGTCCTGGAGGGCACCGAACCGTGACGGTGCTCCCCGGCATCGCTCCAAATTGGCGAAATCATTGCCAGGCTGCCAAACGATGTCTATCGTTCGCGGTGGCCCTTCGAAATCGGCTGTCATCCGAGAAATGTCAGCAATAGGGTGTGCTTTTGATTCCGTTCCAACTACATCGCCGGATTCCGTTCGTGCGGCGTCCATTCTACCAGCGCGATCAGGCGATGCTTCAACGAGACCGCGTGGCTGCGGAGCGGGATGCAATATCCCGCGAACGGGATGCGCTAGTCGTCGAACGGGATGCGCTAGCTGCAGAGCGCGAACAATACGCAAGTTATATCGGGGTCCTGGGCTTCACATTGCAATATCGACAGGCCCATTTCGAAATTAGAAACGAGATTGCTCCTGGCCTTGCGTTGCCGACGGCCCGATCCTGGCCAAGCCCAGACAATGATATTCCGTACGAACAGAAATTAACCGGAATGCTGGAGATTTCGGCGGGCAGAGGTGTCGAACTTGGACCGCTCAATATTTCTATCGTATCGAAATCAGCCAGCAATGTTCTTTATGTGGATCACTTGGATACAGATGGGCTCAGGGCCAAATATCCCGACGTGTCCGGGATATTCGATATCGACCGGCCTATATTAAACAATAGTCTAGCAGACACACTGCGGGACGACGCCCCGCTCGACTATATTGTAGCGTCTCAGGTATTCGAGCATGTCGCCAACCCAATCCGGTGGCTGCTAGAAATTGCCGCTGTGTTGTGCGAGGGCGGACTGCTCAGTCTTTCCCTACCCGATCGCAGGCTGACATTTGACCTGATGCGCGAGGAAACACGGGCCGCGGATATCGTTTCGGCCTACCTGGCAGGTATTGATACGCCAGATGTTCGAAGCGTCTACGACCACCATTCGTTAGCGAGCTTCGTCAATATGCATTGGGCAACTCCGGCCTCGGTGTACCCGGACGATGTCATTGGCGCCCGCGGCGCAGTCAAGCCACAACTCGCGACCGATGCACATCTTGCCTTCGTCGAGAGAGCCAGGAAAGGCGAATATCTTGACGTTCATGCTTGGGTATTCACTCCTCCGTCGTTCCTGCTCGTCATGGCCCAATTGGCTGGTGACGGGCTTCTTCCCTATCGCCTGCGCCAATACTATCCGACCAACAGTCGTAATTCAGATCGGGGAAATTCCAGTTTTGTCGTCGTCCTTGAAAGAGTTGAAGGCGTGCCCGCGGTCGACCTTCGCCGCACCTACCTAGAGGCACTTGGAGAATGATTCGACGCGCTGGTCTTCAGCACGCGGCCGGCACCAAGGCTGAGATCAGCAGCAGCGGAAGCATGGTTTATCTGATCGGGCGGATGAAAAGAGACAATCCTGCCATCGCCAAGGCGCTCGCCCGGGGCGAGTTCCGCTCGACCCGAGAGGCGGCAATCGCCGCCGGCGTCCTCAGAGACTACAAATACGAGTGAACTTCGGGTAGTAGCATAATTGGTGGACTACGCTAAGTAGCATGGGCGTAGCTATCTCATATTACTGGCCGGTTGGGAGGAGACGTCCGCCGGAATGCGCCGCAACGGGCGGGATGCGCCGAAGAACGAACCCGCTTTCGCGGGAGGGGTTGGCGTGATCGGCGGCGCGTTTTTGAGCGCGTGGTGACCGGAAGGGCGTGACGATCGGGGCATCCGATCCCGGAGCATTGAAGGGCCAGCAACCTTCAGCTCGGGAGAGCCCGATGAGCTCCGATACTGCACCTCTGCCCATCAGCCCACTGCGGGCGCGCATGATCGAAGACATGACCGTGCGCGGCTTCAAGGAGGACACGCGCCGCGACTATGTGCGAAACGTCCGAGCATTCGCGGCCTTTATTGGCCGGTCGCCCGACACGGCGACAGCGGAGGATCTGCGTCTCTACCAACTGCACCAAACGCAAAGCGGCATGCAGCCGCCAAGCATCAACAGCGCGGTCTCGGCCTTGCGCTTTTTCTTCACGGTGACGCTCGACCGACCGGATCTGGCGCGGCGGCTCACCGTCGTGCCGCAGCCGCGACGCATCCCGGTGGTGCTCAGCGTCGAGGAGGTGACGCTGCTGCTGCAGGCGGCATCGGCGCCGAAGTACAAGGCGGCGTTCGCCACTGCCTACGGCGCCGGGCTGCGCGTCTCGGAAGTCGTCGCGTTGAAGGTCGGCGACATCGATTCCGAGCGCATGCTGTTGCGCGTCGAGCGCGGCAAGGGAGGCAAGGACCGCCACGCGATGCTGTCGCCGCAGCTGCTCGAATTGTTGCGTGCCTGGTGGCGCGCAGGACGACGGCGCAGCCTGTTGCTGCCGGGAGGCTGGCTGTTTCCCGGCCGCAACCCGGTCGAGCCGCTGTCGGCCCGCCAGCTCTGCCGCGTTGTCCGCGCCGCCGCCTAGGCGGCAGGGATCAACAAGCGTGTGTCGCCGCACACGCTGCGGCACAGCTTTGCCACCCACCTGCTCGAGCAAGGCGTCGATGTCCGCGTGATCCAGACGCTCCTCGGCCACGCCAAGCTCGACACCACGGCACTTTACACCCGCGTTGCCAATACCACGATCCGGGCCGTCACCAGCCCGCTCGACCGGCTCGCACCATTGATCGACAAGAGGCAGCGACCCGAGGCCTAGCCGGCGGCCGTGCGCCGCCCGAGGCTGGAGGTTGCAGATATCTTTCATCGCCATGGGGCCGACTGGCGCCGGGCCAATGCCGGACATGTGAGCCTGGAGCAGCTCCAGGTCATGGCGGCGATCGAGCAGTGCCGTTCGGCCGCGCTCAGCGGGCATGTCGAGCGCTGCGAAGATTGCGGCCACAGCCGCATCGCCTACAACTCGTGCCGCAATCGCCACTGCCCCAAGTGTCAGGGGGCGGCGGCGCAGGATTGGCTCGCGGCGCGCGAGGCCGATCTGCTGCCGGTCGGCTATTTCCATGTCGTCTTTACGCTGCCGGCCGAGATCGCCCCGATCGCCTACCAGAACAAGGCCGTCGTCTACGACCTGCTGTTCCGCACGGCCGCCGAGACGCTGCTGACGATCGCCGTCGATCCCAAGCACCTCGGCGCGCGCATCGGCGCGACCGCCGTGCTCCACAGCTGGGGCTCGGCAATGACCCACCACCCGCACGTCCACATGATCGTGCCGGGCGGCGGCATATCGCTCGACGGTACGCGCTGGGTGCGCTGCAAGCCCGGCTTTCTGCTGCCGGTGCGGGTGCTCTCCCGTCTGTTCCGGCGGCTCTTCCTGGCCGCGCTCGCCGACGCCCACGCAGCGGGCCGGCTGGCGTTCTTTGGCGAGATCGCCGGTCTCTGTCGTCGCGAGGCCTTCGCCGGGCATCTCGCGCCGCTGCGGCAGAAGAACTGGTTTGTCTACGCCAAGCCGCCCTTCGCCGGGCCGGAAGCGGTGCTTGCCTATCTTGCCCGCTACACGCACCGCGTCGCCATCGCGAACAGCCGGCTCGTCGCGTTCGACGAGCACGGCGTGACCTTCCGCTACAAGGATTATCGCCGCAACGGGCAGGCGCGGTATCGCACAATGACGCTCGGCACCGACGAGTTTATCAGGCGCTTCTTGCTCCACGTTCTGCCGAAGGGCTTTCATCGCATCCGCCACTACGGGCTGCTGGCGAGCGCCAGCTGCAAAGCCAACATCGCGCGCGCCAGGGAGCTAATGGCCGCCCCAATGCCGCTGGCCGAGCCGCCGGCAACGCACGACACAGCCTATCACGACGCCACGCCCGATCATCGCCCGCTATGCCCGTGCTGTGGCGGCCGCATGATCATTGTCGAGGCCTTCGCGCGCGGCGCCGCACCGCGCGGCCCGCCCGCCGCCGCCGACATCAGGACGTGATCCGATGACTTTCCTTCTCGTCAGCTGGCAGCATCTGTTCGCCAGAACATTCCGTTCCCGGCGTCCCGGCCATTTTACCCTCGTGCCTGCGAACGCCAACACGACATCGCCAACCAGGCCTCAATCAGGCCATCGTGGGCAGCAGCAGCGGCCAGTCCGCCGTCATCGGCGCCGCTCAGCTCACGGCGAGCTTCGCAAAACTACCCCCGGCCACAGCCGCTCCGGCGCCAAATCCCCATAGACGGCCAAGCTTTCACCGCCTTCCCGCGGGTTCCTTCATCGGAGGCTTTCGGACGCCGGACCTCTTACCCGGCTCGATCGCTCGCGCCCGGCCGGCATCCGAAACCCTTCCCGTAAGCGGTCTTCGACTCCGACGCGGAGGAAGACCAAGAGCTCGCGATCTCGCCGCGCGAGACTTCGGCTTGGTTGTTTGTTGCACAAGATCGCCGCTATCAGCCAACAAATTATTCTTGCTTACGTTGAGCGTTAGACTCAGGGGTTTACCAACGCGCGCTTGCCCGCGCGGCGCAGGCCAAAAACGAATGGCGATTGCCAAACTTTCGCACCAGTTTGGCAAATTCTCCCCCCGACTTACTGATTTTATTGATGCGAAAGCCTCATATGGCGTCCCCAAGGGGATTCGAACCCCTGTTGCCGCCGTGAAAGAGGGGCAAAGAGCCCTTTTTCGGTCAATCGTGGACGACGGTGGACGGCCTATCCAATTGTGTTTTATAAAAACACCGTCCACCGCGATCCGCCCTTGTTCTCCTACATCCCTGCCGTATATTTGCCGTACGTTTTGGCTTAGGCTTAGGCTTCGGCATGGCCCGCACGGTTCGCAACCCAAAGATCGACACCCGTTCCGCCCGCGCGAGGTTGCCCGAGCGGCGCGAGCCCTATTGGACGGTGATCTCGGCCGGAAACGCGCTCGGATATCGACGCGGTGCCAAGGGGGGCACCTGGATTGCCAAGTTCCGCGACGAGGAAGGCAAGCGGCATCTCGAAGCGCTCGGCGCCGCCGACGATGTCCGCGACGCGGACGGGCTTAGCGTGTTCAGCTTCGCGCAGGCGCAAGAGCGGGCGCGCGCTTGGTTCCAGCGCAAGGCGAGGGAACAAGCGGGCGATTTCGTGCCGCTCGATCGCCCCTACACCGTAGCCGACGCCCTCGTCGACTATCGTGTCGATTACCAACGCCGCAGCGGCAAGGCGACCGATCGCCTCGACGCTTCGGTAGCGGCATGGATCGGGCCGGAACTCGGAACGGTGTCGCTCGACCGGTTGACGAAAGGGCGGATTGTCGGCTGGCATCAGAAGATGGCTGAGACGCCACCGCGGCTGCGCACGAAACCGGGCGCGGCTCAGAGGCACCGGGAAGCAGATGCCAGCGCCGAAGCTGTCCGCCGGCGCCGCTCGACTGCGAATCGGGTGCTGACGATCCTAAAGGCCGTGCTCAACCATGCGCACCGCGAAGGCCGGTGCGCGAGCGATGACGCATGGCGCACGGTGCGCGGCTTCCGCGAAGCCGATGCGGCCAAGCTCCGCTATCTCTCAGACGATGAAGCGCGCCGACTGACGAATGCCTGTCCGGTGGACTTCCGTGCGCTGGTGACGGCCGCGCTCCTGACGGGCTGTCGCTATGGCGAACTTACTGCAATGACCGTGGACGATTTCAACCCCGATGCCGGCACGGTACGGGTGCGCACCAGCAAGAGCGGTAAGTCGCGCCACGTCGTGCTGACGCAAGAAGGCCGGGATTTCGTGTTCAGGCTCGCCGTGGGGAAATCCGGCAGCGCCCGCCTATTCTTGCGCGCCAACGGGAAGCCTTGGGCCAAGTCCGAGCAACAGCGCCCGCTCGCCGCGGCGTGCGCGGCTGCCCGGATCGGGCCAGCGGTCAATTTCCACGGGCTGCGCCACACCTATGCCAGCCGGCTCGCGATGCGCAGCGTTCCGCTCGCAGTAATCGCTGCGCAACTCGGCCATAGCGACACCCGGATGGTCGAGAGGCACTATGGTCACCTGTCGCCGTCCTACGTCGCCGACACGGTACGCGCCGCCTTCGGTTCACTCGGCCTTGTCGAGCCGACAAACGTGACGCCACTCGGCGCGTCGCGATAATCTTGCCGGAGCGGCGGAGAGAGTAGCTCCCAAGCACCCTGGCGGGATCGGTGGCGCATTTACTTCGTCTGATGCAACGGGGCGCCGAGTTGGTCGAGATTCTCGATTCCACTGTGGGATTGAGGCAATGAGCGCACCTGCACCCGTCCCAGCGAGGTTCTCCGGCGAGGAGTTCATGAAACAGCCCCTGATCGCTCGGCCAATGCGCTCTCCGGTAACCCGAATCGGAGACATTCTTCGCACGGGGAAGCCGCGTGCCGCGTGCCGACGCCGCAATTCGCGCTGTCCGCCATCTTGGCCCGTCGCCCGAGTTCTAGTGGTACGACGCAATCATAGGATTCCATAAGGACTGGATCTGTGCGATCATGCGCGATGCGCGAGGGGATCGATATCGAGGTGAGTGCCGCCGACCGCGAACGACTGGCCGCGGTGGTAGCGGATCGCAACAGCCGGCAAAAGCATGTGTGGCGGGCGCGGATCATTCTGGCCACGGGCGAGGGCTGCGGCACCGCCGAAATCATGCGCCGCGCCGGGGTTTCGAAGCCCTGTGTGTGGCGCTGGCAAGAGCGGTTCATGCACGAGGGCGTGGCCGGCCTGCTGCACGACAAGACACGAAAACCCGGTCTGCCGCCATTGCCGTCAGCGCGGGTCGACGATGTCGTCGCGCTGACCCTGGGGCGGAGCCGCCGGGCGAGACAACCCATTGGACCGGCCGGGCGATGGCGGCAGCGAGCGGCATCTCGCTGCGCTCGGTGCAGCGCATCTGGGCGGCGCACGGTCTGCAGCCGCATCGGGTGCGGCGCTTCAAGCTGTCGCAGGACCCGGCGTTTGCCGCCAAATTGCGCGATGTGGTCGGGCTCTATCTCGACCCGCCGGCGCACAGCCTGGTGCTCTCGGTCGACGAGAAGAGCCAGATCCAGGCCCTCGACCGCACCCAGCCGGGCCTGCCGATCAAGAAGGGCCGGGCCGGAACGATGACCCATGATTACATCCGCAACGGCACGACCACGCTGTTCGCGGCGCTCAATGTCTTCGACGGCACCGTCATCGGCCAGTGCATGGCGCGCCATCGCCATCAGGAATTCATCCGTTTCCTCAACCGGATCGAAGCGGCGGTCCCGGCCGGCAAGCTGATCCACGCGATCCTCGACAATTATGCCGCCCACAAGCATCCCAAAGTGCGCGCCTGGCTCGCGCGGCATCCCAGGTGGGTGTTCCATTTCACCCCCACCTCGTGCTCCTGGGCTAATGCGGTCGAAGGCTTTTTTGCCACGCTGACCCGCCGGCGCTTACAGCGCGGTGTCTTCCATTCGCTCGTCGACCTGCAAGCTGCGATCAACCGCTATCTCGGCGAGCACAACCGCAAATCCAAACCGTTTGTCTGGACCGCCGACCCCGATCGCATTATCGAAAAGGTCAATCGTGGGCACCAAGCGATCGCGTCAGACCACTAGTACCCTCAAGAACCCGATAGCGGCGGGCGTAGATCACTCCCGGCACCTTGCGGTAGCCTGGCACATATTCCCCGCTGTACCAGGCGTTCCACTCCGCATCGACCTCGGCGGGGACGGACATGCGGCCAATCTGCAACACCGGCGCCATGCCACGCTCCGGCATTTCTATGCCGTCCGGGTAAATCTGTTCCCCGACAATGCGTGTCAAATTCTTCCCAATCACGGACGGCGAGACTTTCTGTCCCCACGGCGTCCGCGGCCGGTTAGTAAACGCCGGCGTCTGCATCACCGCCACGCTATCCAGTTCATAGCATGCCAGGTACTGCGGGCCACCCTTGACCGCCTCGTAGCGGGCCGCTGACAGAATGCCGGGCACCGACAGCAATTCCGGTAGATGTTCCTTGTTATACCACTCGTTGAATTCCTGCACGTGCTGGGCGTCGATATCAACGTACACCATAAAAATCCCGCGACCTTTTTGTGCCATGTTTCCGTCTCCTCAGTGAAGCGTAGCCGCCATCGTTTTGCCTCGTCTCGTTGGCACCCGGTCCTCACGCCTGGAGCCCAGGAGACACACGAGACACCAACTGGGGAGCCGTCTTAGCCGACATTCCCCAGATTCCGGGGCTGTTGAGCGCGATCTTCCGTCTCATCTAAGTACCCCGCAATGAAATTCGGGCGCAACCAGCCTCTTTCGCACCCAATCGTTCGGGTTGCTCGCCTCGCGGGTCCGGAACTCGTGGCTTTGCTTTATTCCAGGCACCCTCTGCCTTCGTCATCTGTCTCATCTGACCCCGCCGCTGTATGCCGGAGCGGGCGGCGCCTGTAGCCGGGCGATGAGCAACAAGATTTCCGCAAACATCTGCCGCGGCACCGCGACCGCGGCCATCTGGAACGTGACGTAGCGACCGTGGCTGACTACCTTGGCGCCGATCTTGATCAGCTTCTCGGCAGGCTGATCGACGACCACGCCTCCGCGGTCTTCGGCATCGCCAGCGTCCGCATGAAGTTGCCGAGATTGTAAGCCAACGCGTGGAGCTGGAGGCGGACGGCGTTGGCAGCGAAGGAGCGGCACGACAGGCGGGTCCACTTGATCGCGCCATTGCCTTCTTTGATGTACTGCTCGCAGGTGCCGCGGTGGTTGTAGAAGGCAACGACGCGCTCAGCCGGCCGCGCCAGGTTGGTGACGATGAAGCCGACGCGCGGACAAAGCTCGCCGGGGTGCCACTCGACCTTGGCCACCACTCGTCGCGGCTTTCTTCCAGCTCTTCGACTTATAGCTAACCCTGGCGTAGTAGCGGCGTACCTCATGCGGCGGTCGGCCGACCGGGCGCTTAAGCAGGTATCCGATCCTGTCCTGCAAAATGCTGTTGGCCGGGAGCCGGATCGTGTAGCCGATGCCCTCGGCTTCGAGGAACTCGTACATCTCGGATTGGCGAAAGCCGCGTCGCCGCGAAAATAGAGCCACTTCACGCTCCGGTAGCGGGCAACCGCCGGTTCCAGCACCGCGCGCCAGCCATCGGCGCTGTGCACGTTGCCTGAGCGCAGGGCGCAGCGCTCGACATCGCCAAACTGGTTGAACAGCAACAGCGGGTGAAAACAGGTACAGCCGAAATGGCCATTGTGGGCGCTGCCCTTCTGCTCACCGTAGGTCGGGCTTTGGCTCGAATCCATGTCGAGCACGACGGTCTTCGGCGGCCGCGGCACTACGGGTCGGGCCTATTACTCGTACTATACCCGGCACCAACCTACCGGGCAGCACCGGCCTACTCGGACCCCTATGTGTACGCGCGGCCGTACTCAGACAGCGCTGGGCCGCGGGTGAGTGATCACGTGGGCTATTGATCGCCGAGCCGGCGCCCGACCGGAGAGCAAGCCCACAGGAATGCCAAAGCTTTGTACTGGGCAGGGCGGGACAGCGTCTATTGCATCCCCCACCAGATCGAGATTACGGGAACAGCGATGGGGCGGAACCGCCGCAAAGCACCGGCCGTTTACGCACATACTGCAACAGTGGAAGAGCACCAATGACGAAGCATCTCCTGGCCGGCGTGGCTGCGATCGTTTTGATGTCGAGCGCCGCGTTCGCGCAGGCCTATCCGCCCGCGCCGCCTCCACCATTAGCGCCGCCACCGATCACCGGAGTTCCACCAGCGCCGCCGCCGAGCACGACGACGACAACGACCGTTGGGCCTGCCCCTATTCCCGGCCCCGGTACGGCGACGACGACCACAACTACAAACGGTGTCGACGTCTACGGTAATCCGATCACCCAGAAGAACACTTACCAGCAGGGTGTCACGGGCAGCACACAGACGAACACGACGACGGAGACCGACCCGGCTGCCGGGACTACAACGACTCACTCGACGACCACGCGGGCGCCCCAATAGCCCGCATAATTTGCTGTGCAGGCGCCGCTCGGGAGATGGCCCGCAAACACGCGATGGAGCAATTTCGCGCGTGGCATGACTGTAAGTACCGCTTACCTTATTCGAACGCAATGTGCGGAGTGAGCTCTGCTTACGGAAAATGTCGGTGTTGCGCCCGACCACACCGCACAGCACGACCAGGTCGCCCTCGACGGTCAGGAAACCCGTGTGTACGCTGAGTGAGAGCGATCACTATCAGCTTGAGGCCGGGTTCCGACGGGCCCAAGATCGCGCGTGGGAGTGATCCCGCCGCGGCGGAACATCATCATCCCGATCAGGATGAAGAGCGTCGGCAGCCGCGAAAATCGAAACAAAGTACTCGTACAATCAAGGTCGTACCGACATTGGCGCCAAGCATCGCAGCAAGCCCGGGCACGAGATCAAGTAGGCCGCCCGCGGCAAAGCCGGTACCAGTTCTTCGCTGGTGCGAGGACCGAGGGCGCCTGCACCGCAGCCTGCAGCTCCTCGACATAGGTCGCGGCGTCATGCGGCCCGATCGCGATGAGAGTGAAGCCGCGATCCAAGCGTTAACTCGCGGCGATCCGTATGCGAGTTAGCTTGCGGGTGTTTTAGAAACGCCTGCTGAGACAGCCACCTCACAAACCAACGGAATTTCACCCTGCCCTTGTGCTTTTTGCGACCATTGTGCTCGCGCAGCCAATGACTATGGAACCTCTAGCCGTTTAGTGCGTTTACTCCTCGAGAACTCATCAGAGGAAGACCATGAAGAAAACCCTACTAGTGGTCTGACGCGATCGCTTGGTGCCCACGATTGACCTTTTCGATAATGCGATCGGGGTCGGCGGTCCAGACAAACGGTTTGGATTTGCGGTTGTGCTCGCCGAGATAGCGGTTGATCGCAGCTTGCAGGTCGACGAGCGAATGGAAGACACCGCGCTGTAAGCGCCGGCGGGTCAGCGTGGCAAAAAAGCCTTCGACCGCATTAGCCCAGGAGCACGAGGTGGGGGTGAAATGGAACACCCACCTGGGATGCCGCGCGAGCCAGGCGCGCACTTTGGGATGCTTGTGGGCGGCATAATTGTCGAGGATCGCGTGGATCAGCTTGCCGGCCGGGACCGCCGCTTCGATCCGGTTGAGGAAACGGATGAATTCCTGATGGCGATGGCGCGCCATGCACTGGCCGATGACGGTGCCGTCGAAGACATTGAGCGCCGCGAACAGCGTGGTCGTGCCGTTGCGGATGTAATCATGGGTCATCGTTCCGGCCCGGCCCTTCTTGATCGGCAGGCCCGGCTGGGTGCGGTCGAGGGCCTGGATCTGGCTCTTCTCGTCGACCGAGAGCACCAGGCTGTGCGCCGGCGGGTCGAGATAGAGCCCGACCACATCGCGCAATTTGGCGGCAAACGCCGGGTCCTGCGACAGCTTGAAGCGCCGCACCCGGTGCGGCTGCAGACCGTGCGCCGCCCAGATGCGCTGCACCGAGCGCAGCGAGATGCCGCTCGCTGCCGCCATCGCCCGGCCGGTCCAATGGGTTGTCTCGCCCGGCGGCTCCGCCAGGGTCAGCGCGACGACATCGTCGACCCGCGCTGACGGCAATGGCGGCAGACCGGGTTTTCGCGTCTTGTCGTGCAGCAGGCCGGCCACGCCCTCGTGCATGAACCGCTCTTGCCAGCGCCACACACAGGGCTTCGAAACCCCGGCGCGGCGCATGATTTCGGCGGTGCCGCAGCCCTCGCCCGTGGCCAGAATGATCCGCGCCCGCCACACATGCTTTTGCCGGCTGTTGCGATCCGCTACCACCGCGGCCAGTCGTTCGCGGTCGGCGGCACTCACCTCGATATCGATCCCCTCGCGCATCGCGCATGATCGCACAGATCCAGTCCTTATGGAATCCTATGATTGCGTCGTACCACTAGCAGCCGTCATTCTTCTCGGAGCGGCCGGATTCGCTGTCGCCCAGACGATGCCGGCCTCCCTTATGTCTTCGCCGCCGCCAGGTAAAACGGTAATGATATTCTACAAGCAGAGCGTCTATGATCCCGCGAAGGACAAGATCGGCACCGTCGACGACGTCATCGTCAACGACCGCGGCCAGATCAGCGGTCTGATCATCGGCGTCGGCGGCTTTCTCGGTGTAGGGGAGAAAGACGTCGCCGTGGCATTCAACGCCGTGCATGCGGAAATGAAGGACGGCGCCTGGTACCTGACCCTCGATACTACCAAGGACGCGCTCAAGTCGGCGCCCGGCCTTACCTTCGACAAGCAGAAGACGGCCTGGGTTCCCGCCACCTGACAAGGGCTGCACCAAACATCACGCTGACGACGATCGGGTCGATCCCGAGAAGTACATCTTCGGCGATGCTCGGGTCCGCTGCCGAACCGACCTGGCGCGAGCCGGCGAAGCTCCCCGAGAGGATGCCGATGCCCGGCAGGAGACTTGGTGATCTCGGCTTGCGGCGGGCAGCGCGGCAGCGGTTCCAACGGCTGGTTATTGCCGCGTTGGGTGCGGCTAAACTCGTCGACGCGAGCGATTTGGGGCATTGAGGAGAAAGGCCGGGCGCTAACCAGGTTCGTCCAGCAACTTACCGAGTTGCGCGAGCGTTATCCGATCCTTCGCCGCAGTCGCTTTCTGACGGGCGAATATGACGAGGAGCTAGTGTCCCGAATTTGAAGTTCGCGGTATCGCCGATTGGTGAAGGAATGCGAGACTTCGCGGGTCTTTGATCTGGGGGGATCGATGGCGAGTTGGCGGCTGGCAGCCTTGGAGCTGAGCGAGGATGAACGCGTCGAGTTGAGATCATTGGCGGTTCGCCGCAACACGGCGCAGGCCCTGGCGCTGCGAGCGCGGATTGTGCTGGCCTGTGCCGCGGGGGCGCAGAACAAGACGGTGGCAGCGCAGCTTCACCTCGATCCGGCAACGGTCGGCAAGTGGCGAGGGCGCTTTGTCGAGCGGCGTCTCGATGGTCTGCGGGACGAGCCGCGATCGGGGGCGCCACGCACCATCGAGGACGCCCGGATCGAGGCGGTGATCGTGCGCACGCTGGAGAGCCTGCCTCCCGAGGCCACGCATTGGAGTTCGCGCGGCATGTCGCGGGCCTGCGGCCTGTCGGTTTCAACCGTACAGCGGATCTGGCGTGCCTTCGGCTTGCAGCCGCATCGCCTGGAGACGTTCAAGCTCTCCACCGACCCTGACTTCGTGGCCAAGGTACGCGATGTGGTTGGTCTCTACCTCGCCCCGCCGGCCCAAGCCGTCGTCCTATGCGTCGACGAAAAGTCGCAAATCCAGGCGCTCGACCGCAGTCAGCCGATGTTGCCGATGCGCCCCGGCCAAGCGGCGCGGCGCAGCCATGACTACACCCGCCATGGCACCACCTCGCTGTTCGCTGCCCTCGACATCGCCACGGGCCGGGTGATCGGCAAGTGCTTCGCGCGTCATCGCGCCACCGAGTTCCGCAAATTCCTCGACGAGATCGAGGCCAATGTGCCGCATGATCTCGACGTGCATCTCGTCATCGACAACTACGCCACGCACAAGACACCGCTGATCCGCGGCTGGCTAGCGAAGCGCCCCCGATGGCATGTGCATCTGACCCCGACCAGCTCCTCCTGGCTCAATCAGGTCGAGCGGTTCTTCGCCCTGCTCACCGAGCGTCAGATTAGACGCGGGGTCCATCGCAGCATCGATGCCCTGCAAGCCGCCATCGCCGACTTCATCGAGCGGCACAATGCCGATCCAAAACCCTTCCGCTGGACCAAATCAGCCGACGATATTCTCGCCTCGATCGAGCGCTTCTGCCTCCACAATGCTCCGACAAAAACATGAGATAATACCACGAATTTCTGGTTCAGGACACTAGCCGTCAAATACGTGAGCCTGGATCATTGCCGCAGACACTGAGATGCGGGCCGAAGAGTGGGACGACGACAACATGCATTGTTTCGGCATGCTAATGGATGGCTGGGCGCAGCCGACCGGCATCCGGCGCCGCGGAGAGGATGCGACATTGCTGCTGGTATTGAACGCCCACCATGATCTGGTGGAGTTCTCTCTCCGAGAAACTGTGGGCGGTCGCGAGTGGTTGTTGCTGGTCGACACCAATCTCGCCGTGATGCAGAACCGGAAAGTTTCGCGACCGGTGATCAATACGGCGCGACCGGCCGATCGGTTCTTTTGTTTGCCCTTCGCTCGGAAGTGTCCATCTGAGATGAATTTGTAGAAATAATAACCGCATCACGTTGCTCTAAAAAATTATCAACCGAAAATAACTGGGCTCTCCGAACTTTTTGAGCGCAGAAGTGTTGATAGTGACACTTACCAGGAGAAACTGTCATGGACAAAGATAGAGTTGTCGGCGCCGCTCACCAGGTCAAAGGCGCCGTCAAGGAGACCGTCGGAAAGGTAACCGGCGACGCTAAGACGCAGGCCGAAGGGGCCGTGGAGAAAGCGGCGGGGAAAGTTCAAAACGCTGTGGGCGGCGCCAAGGACGCCATCCGCGACGCAGCGAAAAAGTAATCATCGGATCCCTCCGGCCGCTAACCCTGCTGCCGAAGGATCGGACGAGTGCCTTGGCGAACATTCAAAGGCGCGGTTATGCCCCTTCTTGGGAGGAACCTATGGGACGAGGAATCCTGCTTTGGCTGTTAGGTGTACCCATTCCGATCATCATCCTGCTCGCTCTGATCTGGCACTGACCGGGCTCACGAGGGGAGAACGGAAATGGTAAGCGCTTCGGTAAACAGTCGCGCCGAAACCTTAGGTCCCGGCGAGGCGGGCCGCCCCCTGGAGACTGCGATCTCAGGTATTGTGTGGCCCGCGATCCTGGGAGGCGCGTTTGCAGCTGCCGCTCTGGCTTTGGTCCTTATCGCTCTTGGCTCCGGTTTTGGTCTGGCTTCGGTGTCGCCGTGGCCCAACTCCGGAGCCTCGGCGACAACCTTCACCATAATGGCCGCAATATGGCTGATCATCGTTCAATGGGTCTCTTCCGCTCTGGGCGGTTATCTGACTGGCCGGCTGCGGACAAAATGGGTCGGCGTACATACCCATGAGGTTTTCTTTCGCGACACTGCCAACGGCTTTTTAGCTTGGGCTGTTGCTGCCGTCATAGGTGCTGCGGTTCTTGCCTCCGCCGCCTCATCGCTAGTGAGCGGTAGGAATCACGAAGTAGGTACGACGACATCGGGAGCCATCGGGGGTGCAAACCAAGCGGCGGCTGGCGTAAATCCATCCGCCTATTACATCGACATGCTGTTCCGCTCGAACCATCCGACCACGAATGCATCCGCTCCGGAGGTGCGAGCCGAGGCTGCGCGCATTTTTACGATTGGGGTGAGGAAGGACTACGTTCCGGCTGACAGGGCCTATCTTGCTCAGCTCGTTTTGGCGCGAACCGGTCTGTCACAAGCCGAGGCCGAGAAGCGGGTCGACGAGGTGACGGCACGTGCCAAGACTGACGCCGACGCAGCCCGCAAGGCAGCTGCTTACTTTTCGATCTTCACTGCCTTGTCGATGTTGATCGGGGCATTTATCGCGGGAACCGCGGCGGCGCTCGGGGGTCAGCATCGAGACGAGCCCTGGCGCACGGATATTCGAGTCGAATACCGATGAGAAATTTGCCGAGCAACTCGCTCGCAACCAACGGTTTGGGATGTCGGCGGTCGTCTGACACAGCAACAGGATTTCTGACACCGGGAGGTCGTCGTTGAACTGATCCTCATAATCATATTGCTGATAATCCTGTTTGGTGGAGGCTTCGGATATTATCGCGGCGGCTATTATAGCCGCGGCGGCGGTTACGGCATCGGTGGGATACTCGGGGTTGTCGTTATCGCTCTACTTATTGTCTGGCTGCTTCGCGGCGGGGGTATGTCGCTTTCTGAGGCGTGGCGTTAGGTGGCGGCAAGTTTCCCAACGGTACTGCCTTTTGAGGCTTGGGAGGATTCGTGGCGAAGGCTTCATCTCAGATAAAGTCGTTTTCCGAGCGAGCCTCTTCGCTTGGACAGGTCCGCAATCTGAAGATGGCTGGCTCTGCGCATGCTTATGTCCGGGGAAATACCCATAAGTTCTACGAGTGGCTCGCCGCCTCGGACAGCAGCAAAGTGCCACAAGGCCCACCGATCTGGATTTGCGGAGATTGCCATGTCGGTAATCTGGGTCCGCTGGCCGATACCGGCGGGCAGATCGATATCAAGATCCGCGATCTCGATCAGACCGTGATCGGCAATCCGGCGCACGATCTGATCCGCCTCGGATTGTCGCCGGCGCTCGGCGACCGCATGCTGGGCGCGACTTTCCTCGACCGCGGCATCTTCATGCGCGAGCTTCTCCTCGAGGACCTCAAAGTCGAGATCGACCAGATCGGTCGTGAAGAGGCAATGAAGGCCGCCCGGTACTTGGCGATGGTGGTCGGGAAGGCGCGTGCCCGTCAGATGGACGTCGTGGCGCGGGCGAAATGGCGTGACGAGCTCGGCCGCAATCGCTCTGCGGATCTGGACGCGCCCAATTGGTTGTGGTCGAGCATCGTCGAGCTGGTTGGCAGTCATGAGGCGGCGTATCTTGCACATTGCCGTAAATACGCCTTGGATTTAGAGCGGACTGCATAGCGATGTAAGATGAGTCAAACCTATGCATTATGGAGGAATAATACGTGTCCAGTGTTATCGATGACTATGTGCTGCCGGTGATTTGCCCGAAATGTGCCGCACACATACAGAAGCCCATTACCTGGTTTAGAGAAAATCATGAAGTCACCTGTCCGTGCGGGACAACAATCTGTCTCGCAGCAGATGAGCTGATCGCGATTATCGACCAGCTCGAAGTCGCAATTGGGCATCTGATTTGGCCGGCTCCCGAAGGATAGGGGCTGTCGAGGATGGAGGCTCCACCGGTCGAGAGGCGGCTTGTGGCGATTCTCGCCGCCGATGTCGAGGGATATAGCCGTCTGATGCATGGCGACGAAGAGGCGACGATGGCGACTTTGTTCGCCCGTCGCGCCTTAGTCGACCAGCTCATCGGGCGGCATCGTGGGCGAATTGCGAACACTGCCGGGGATAGCGTGCTCGCGGAATTCATCAGCGTGCTCGATGCGATTCACTGCGCAATCGAGATCCAAGGGGCACTCCAGAGGGCGAATGAAGGCGAGCCGGAAGAGCGACAGATGAGCTTTCGGATCGACGTCAATGTCGGCGACGTCATGGCCAAGGAAGGCGACATCTTCGGCAACGGCGTCAATGTCACTGCTCGGCTCGAGGGGCTGGTCAGGGGCGGTGAGATCTGCGTGTCACGAGGTGTACGTGATCATTTGCGACACCGCGGTGGCTTTCTTTTCGAGGATCTGGGCGAGCAGCTGGTCAAAAACATCGCCCATCCGATCCGAGCTTTTCGGCTCCGCATCGGCGAGGGGTCATCCGAACAACAGGCTCCGGACTCGAATGAAGACTTCCATCCGAATTGCCTGCAGCTGCGGCGGCAATGTCTGAATTGTCGCCCGACAATGATGTCGCCCTGGAGTTGGCACTTTGGGACAGCGTCAAGGACTGCAGTCGAGCCGAGCTCGAATCCTATCTCGAGCAGTATCCGGAGGGTACCTTCACCTCGCTCGCCCAAACACGACTTGAGGCAGCGACGCTTTCGCAGGCGCCCGCGCCGTAAGCGTCGGCTGATTACCGCGGCTTGGTTTTGGTCGGCGTTGGGCGGCGACGGTTTGCGATACGGGCGATCCGGGCCTTGACGTGCTGTTCGTCGAAGGCGTTTGGATCGAAGTCGCCGAACCAATCTTTGACGTCGTGATGCTCCGGGTGCTTGGGATCGGCGAGAATTTCGAGCTGGGTATAGAAGCCAGGGATTCCGCCGCAATCCTCGGGAGGTGCCGCCTGCTCGCCGGCGAGGTAGCGCGGATAGGCCGATCCTGGACCGGCAGCGCGAGGTTTGGTCAGGGTGAGCTGATGTTCCCAGCAATCGCCGAAGTCGTAGATGTAGGAAAGCTTGGTTGTGCGTGGCCGAAGCAGCGCCTGGAGGGTCAGCTTGGCGGCTCGACCGCTGCCGATGTGCTCGCGACCGACGGCGAACTCCCAGAGATGAGCGTCCTCCCATCCCATGGCGGCTTGGACGACCGCATGAAGCTGTTTGAGCGTCATCGAGGTCGGCACCTCGATCTCGCGCCAGATCGGCGGATCGCTGCCGAGGAGATCGATGCGCAGCGTCGCAATCATATCGGAAGGGGGGCTATCGTCGGCGCTCATGCCGCCAGTTTGGCAGGCTGCCCATGCCAGTTCCATGGGAGCAGTTCGCCGAGCCGGTTGATCGGGTGACCCTTGGCCGTGCGATCGATCACATCGGCGAGCCAAGTCTGCGGATCGAGGCCGTTGAGTTTGGCGCTTTCCAGCACGGTGTAGAGGATTGCGGCGCGCTCGCCGCCGGCATCGGATCCGAGGAACAAGAAATTTTTACGGGTAATGGCAATGCCGCGCAGGGCACGCTCGGCGACATTATTGTCAATCGCGAGCCGGCCATCGCCGGCATAGCGGGCCAGCGCCTCCCAGCGGCTCAGCGCGTACTGGATCGCTTTTGCGAGTGCGTTCTTCGATGACAGCCGGCGGCGCTGCGCTGTCAGCCAGTCGCGCAAGGCATCGAGGATCGCCACGGCACGGTTCTGGCGCGCCGCTAGCCGGGTTTCGGCCGGCTGGCCGGTGATCTCGGCTTCGATCCGATAGAGCTCGCCGATCCGTTTCAGTGCTTCCTCGGCGATCGGCGACTTGGTCGATGCGAACACGTCGTAAAACTTGCGCCGCGCATGGGCCCAACACGCTGCGTGGATCAGCGGCGGCCCTCGGCCGACCTGGTCTTTGGCGGATGGCGGTCGCGTCAGGGCGGCGTAGCCGCTGAAGGCGTCGGCCTGGATCGCGCCGCGAAAGAGGGCCAGATGATCGCGCGGTCGCTCGCCGCGGCGGTCGGGGCTGAAACGATAATATGCTGCCGGTGCCCGCCCACCCTGCCAGGGTCGCTCGTCAACTACATAGGTCCACAGCCGTCCGGTCCTGGTCTTGCCGTTGCCGGGGGCCAGCACCGCGATCGGCGTGTCGTCGGTGTGGATGATCGGCGCTGCCATGACATGCGCGCCGATCAGCGCGGCCAACGGCGTCACCCACCAAGCAGCGTGCCCGACCCAGTCGGCCAGGGTGGCGCGCTCGATCGCGATGCCTTCGCGCGCCAGGATCGCCGATTGACGGTAGAGCGGCAGCCCGTCGAGGTATTTGCTGACCACGACATTGGCGACCAGGCCCGGTCCGGGCCGACCCTTCTCGATCGGCAGATCGGGCATTGGCGCCTGCAGGATGCGCTCGCAGCAGCGACAGCTGAGTTTGGGCCGAATATGGCGGATCACTTTGAGGCGGGCCGGGATCTTCTCCAAGACCTCGGTCACGTCCTCGCCGAGTTTGCTAAACCGGGTGCCGCCGCAGCCCGGGCACACCGACCCCGGATCGTGCACGATCTCCTCGCGCGGCAAATGATCGGGCAGCGGCCGTCGCACCGGCTGGCGACGTTCGCGGCGCGGCTGATCGGGGACGCGCTGTGCCGCCGGCGCTGTGCGCGCCGCTTCGCTCTCTTCCAAATCTTCGAGCATCAGCTCGAGTTGCGCGATCTGAGTATCGAGTTTTTCCGACGAGCGCCCGAACTGCATGCGCCGCAGCTGGGCAAGCTGAGCCTTGTACTGTTCGATCCGCAGCCGGGCGCCGGTCAGCTCGGCCCGCGCTTCCGCCAATTCCGCCTCGCGTTCGGCCAGCAGGAGGCGCAGCTCGGCGATCTCTTGAACGGGGTCAGCAGCGTCCGGCATCAACCATCAGTTTACTCCCGCTTGCATTGAGCAGTATCGACATCGTACCCGCCTGAGTCACGATGTCGCGCTGTTCAACTAGCCACTTCCGGGGTCCAGCTGCGGCGTGGCGCACGCCAATCGATGCCCTCCAGCAGCATCGACAATTGTGCTGCCGTCAGCACCACCGATCCGTCCTTCGCCTGCGGCCACAAAAACCGGCCGCGCTCCAGCCGCTTAGCAAACAGGCACAAACCTTGCCCGTCCCACCACAGCACCTTGATCAGATCGCCGCGGCGACCACGGAACACGAACAAGGCACCACCATGCGGGTCGAGGCGCAAGGTGGTCTGAACCCGCGCCGCCAGCCCGTCAAAGCCTTTCCTCATGTCGGTGACGCCGCACGCCAGATAGACGCGGACATTGCCCGGAATGCCGATCACGACAGCGCCGACAAGACCCGGCGCAATGCCACCTCGTCGACCGCGCCGGTCAGGCGCAGCTTCACCCCCGAGGCCAGCTCCACCTCGATGATCCCGTCCGCCGGCCGATCGGTTTCGGGCAGTATCGGCACCGGATCAACCGACGCAGCGGCCCGTGGAAGCTCCTCGACCGGCGGGGCCAATCTCACCGGCGCAAACCCGGTCAGCTCGCCGGTACGGAACTGCCGGCGCCAGGTGTAAAGCTGGCCGCTGCTGATCGCGTGCAGTCGGCAAACCAGCGAGGGCGAGGATCCTGGCGCCACGCTCTGCGCCAATATCCGAAGCTTCTCTTCGAGGCTCCAGCGTCGCCGGCGCTCCGGACCGGTGAGAACCTCGCCGCGGACCTCGCGAGCCCTCGTATGAGTACTCCCAAGGTCCTCCTTATCGACCAGCTCCGCGTCATCCATTGCACCGCTGCCCGCAAAAGAGCGGCAGCATCCAGCTCAACACGCCGAGTGCAAGACGACCCTCAGCTGACGCTTACCCCGCGCCGCCGACGCCCGAGGAAGTCGCCGCTGATGCTCTCGACCTTGCCTTCTGGAATTCCGTCAAGGACAGCAACCGGCGCGAGGAGCTGGAGGCCTACCTCGAGCAACATCCCAACGGCCATTTCGCCGGACTCGCACGCGCACGTCTCTCTTCGCCAGATTCCCAGCTAGCTTGGCCTAGCCAGTGACAACCATTGCGTGTCAACACCGGGCTGATGAATTCTAAACTGGAAACCCGGCGCGGCGCGGCGATAGGCGGATGCCGCATCGGGTGGCCTCTAGCATGTAATAGCGTGTCATCTGGACGATGTCGGTGAGCCAATAGAGCTGCTGCTGGTCGTCTTCGAGAAAATCGGTACCGGCAAAAGCGTAGCAATAAGTCTCGACATAGTGCCGACTAACATCGCCTGCGATCGGGGTGTCGCGCCAGCCGAACTTCCAGCCGGCGTGCTCGGCGCCGATGCGCCAACGATCGAGACGTACCGCCAAGGTGGCGGCATCGAGTGCGTCCAGTGCCGGCACGCGATAGACGACGACCAGCCGATGCACGTTGAGCTGCAACTGCATCAATAATTCGTCATCGAACGCTTTCACGAGATAGATCGCGTCGGAAGCGCCGCGGACATGGCGGATTTCGACCCCCGCGCACGCCATGTCGGAAAGCTCCACGTCGCGCGGCTCCGCGTCAAAGCTCGGCACCTCGTAGTCGACGGCGCGCAGCGCCTCGAGCATCTGGCCAACCAGAAAGGCTTCGGTTCGCTTCTTTGCCTGCTCAATTGTCAGCATTCTAGCTCTCAACCTGGCCGAGGGCGCGAACGTAGGCCGCCGGCAATCCGTTCCAGCGGGGCTGGATCGCGGCGCGACGGCGATTTGCTCTTGGGCCCGTGAAGGGGCCCTAAATCCAGCGGATGAGCCTTGATGGTCACAACCGTCGGAATGGGCAAGGGAATTCTAACAGCTATAGGCAACTCTACCACGACGGGCGACGTTTGCTTATTGCCTCGTTCAAAGCGAGCGGTGATCAATGCAATGGAGCAAAAATGCCGAAGGAAACTCACACGAGAGCTGCCGAGCATCACGAGAGCGCCGCAAAGGCGCATCGTACCGCGGCGGAGCATCATGGGAAGGGCGACCACGATAAGGGCCACGAGGCGTCGACAAAGGCTCACGAACATTCCGCCCAAGCTCATCGCCACTCAACCGAGGTTCACGGGAAGAGCGGCGAACACCGGACCAAGAAATAATCCTTAGCTTCCCGGGGCAGCGATGCCCCGGGCCTTCCACGAGCTCAACCTCACATTCGTATCGTGGAACGAGTGTTCCCATGTTCGGTGGCGTGGCAAGTCGTGGGAGAGCCAGCCCTCCCAATTAGAACTCGAATTACCATTCAAATGATCGGCTTGCCAGAAACTTTGGGGCGAAATTCAGCGCTGTCATGGATAAGAACGGTTAGATAGCAGCCAAAGATTTGGCGGAACCAGTTGCGAGGCGTTGGGTTCGCAGCAGTAAGCGGCTCACGTGATCGTTCTCGCTCCCGCAAATGCGGCAGCACGCCGGTTGCCGCACGGAAGCGACCATGCTCGAGAAAATTACGCCGATTGGCGGCGGTGATAAGGGACGTGTGCGGGCTGCCACCGGTACGTCGTGCGATCGTCCACCCTCATGGGTCATCTTGTCGAGCGCGTTGCTGGTTGCTGTCGGTGTTCTCGGGCGGCAGCCTCCCGCACCTGTTCTTGCCAACGGCGACCGTGCGACCGGCGTAGTTGAGCGCAGCGAGCAAATCCAGAAGGCATCGCAGGTCCCCGGCCGGGGATGGAAAGACGTTCTTCAGGGCGTCTACCACGGTATTTCAGAAGACCGCATCTTCTTGGTCGCAGCCGGCGTCACCTTTTACGCGATCCTCGCGCTGTTCCCGGGCATTGCAGCGATTGTTTCCATATACGGCCTATTTGCCGATCCGAGCCGGATCGTCGCTCATCTCGATACTTTATCGGGCTTTGCGCCGAGCGGCGCCGTTGACGTTTTGCGGGAGGAGCTAACCCGTCTCGCCCACCAAGATCGAGCGGCGCTCGGTTTTAGCTTCGCCATCAGCATGGGGATTTCGCTGTGGAGCGCCAATGCCGGCGTCTCGGGGCTCTTCGCTGCCATTACCGCTGTCTATGAAGAGAAAGAAAAGCGCAGCACCGTCAAATATTATGCCATTACGCTGGCGTTTACAGTCGGGGCTGTCATCCTCGTGCTACTGTCGCTCGCCGTCCTGATCGCGCTGCCGCTTGTCCTCGACCATATCGCGGATCCTAGCGTGCCGCCCCTGCCGCTCAAGATAATCAGATGGCCGATCTTGTTCGTGCTCATCGTGTTGGCGCTCTCCGTCATCTACAGATTTGGCCCCAGCCGCAGCGCGCCGCGGTGGCGCTGGATCACTTGGGGCAGCGCTTTTGCCGCCATCGCGTGGCTCGCCGCCTCCGCCCTCTTCTCCTGGTACGTCGCGAATTTCGGCAGCTACAACAAGACCTACGGCTCGCTCGGCGCGATCATCGGCTTCATGACCTGGATGTGGGTGTCAATCATCGTCGTTCTTGTCGGAGCCAAGCTCAACGCCGAGCTGGAGCGGCGCGCGGCCCCGACTAGCCTTCCACCGTAGATTTGCCTTCGAACTGATTTACGTGACGCCTTATCCGGTCAATGTTCGCGACGGCTGGGTCTGTCCACGCCAAAATCGGCCTACGCTTTGGTCGAGTTGGTCATGGCGTGGTTAGGCCGGACCCGAGATCGATTGGTCTTGCCGGTCTCCTGATGGTCTGCAACGTTATGACGAAGACCGTGTCTGTGGCGCATGCGGCACCGTATCGTCGAGAGCCAGAGCTGCTCAGATGCGGCAGCTGCCGGGACATGTAACGTCGTAAATCCACCGGGAGTGTCGTTTCAATCTGGCAAGACGGTGACGGTGACGATAGCGATCACCGCCCGCTCTTTTGGCGGCCTACTTCCGCAGCATCGGCCGGCCCTCGTGGGCGACGAGGAGGTTATGCATGTCGTCCGCGTGCTCCTCCTCGACCGACAAAATCCACTCCAGCATACGTTTCGTGCTCGGATCATCCTCGCCGAAAAAGCGGATCAGCTCTCGGTAGTGATCAACGGCGATGCGTTCGGCAATCAGGTTTTCCCGGATCATGTCGACCAGGCTCGGTCCGGTGGAATATTGCGAGGCCGAGCGACCGGCAAGCCCCTCAGGATTGAAGTTCGGCTCGCCACCGAGCTGGGTGATCCGCTCGGCTACCGCCATCATGTGCGCCTGCTCCTCCTTGGCGTGCTTGGCAAACTCGGCTTTGATGCTGTCGCTTGATATGCCCGTAGCGCTGACGGCATGCATAGTATAGCGCAGTACGCAGACGATTTCGGTGGCCAGCACCGATTGAAGAATCTCGATCGAGCGTTTGGGATCGCCATTATAGGTCCAGGTCATCGCGCCCTCGGCGATGTTTTTCGTGCCCGATCCCTGAGCGTCTTCACATCGGTGAGGAACGGCTTGTCAGTCTTGACGGTGGCGTCGGGCATCGAATCTCCAGTGCTGGGTTGGGCGCGAAGGCGCTGCGGGTCGGCGGTCGCTCTTCACCGTCTGCCGCAGGACAAATTCGTTTTCGTCGAGAAATCTCGTTAGATCGAAACCCCGTGGCCGGCCTGGAGTTCCCAAAAATCAGCCGCTTCGGCCGAGCATTGCTCGCGGCGCGCGGCAATGATCCGGCCGACCACGTTCAGCCAGCGGCGCCGGAAGCGCCAGCGGAACACATCCCGCGGGGTCGGGACCGATGGCGGCAGCAGAAAGTCCAAGAGGCTCGGCCGGCCGAGATGGGCGGCGTAACGCTGGATCAGATCGCGTAATTCTGCGCCGTACCGCTCGATCTCGAGCGAGAACATCGATGCGCCGGCAATCTCCAGCGCCAGGAATTGCATCGCTGCGAGCAGATCGACCGGGTCCGCGCACGACGCTTTGAGACCAGCCACAGTGCCAGCGGCCTTGGCGACATGACGCGCCAGGATCGGCATCGTGCGCGGAGCAAAAGCCGGGGCCACGGTGCGGCGCTGATGCCGCCAATCCTCGCCGGTGCTCAGCAGCAGCCCTTTACCCAGCAGCGGGCGCAGGATGCGGATGCCGACGGCGGTGCGGCGGTAATTACCGGGATTGTCGACGAGGATGTGCTGGATCCCCGCAGGCTGGTTCCTAATAATCTGCCGGCGGCCGAACGCTTTGCGAAAGACGACTTCTTCGTCGAAGGCCTGCGGCGGAAATATGCCGATGGCGTTGTCGCGCAACGAGCGGGCGAAGCCGCGCGACGAGGGGGGTTGGCTCGCAATGCTATGGGCTGGGTCGACCGGGAACTGTGCTTCGGTCATCTTTCGCCACCTTTGTCGTTACGCAGCGGTTTCAGGCGAAGACCCGATTTTATACCGCCTAGTCGCGGGCCGGAGCAGCTCGCAGTAGCGGCAGCAGTAGCAAGGACAGCAGCATCGCGCCGCCTATCCAGAGCCAGGCGTCGTTGAAGGCGGCGACAAGCCCAGCGCGCTCGACCAACGGGGCGACAAGGTCGCGCGTCGCCGCGTCGACCGGGCCGATCGCCACCCCGGTGAAGCGCTCGGTCGGCAGCCCGACGAGGCGTGCGGCCGCCGCATCACCGGCCTGGAGACGGCTAACGAGGGCGGCGACATGGGTTGGCGCGCGCTGTCCGATCACCGTGTCGATCACCGCCAGCCCTATCGCTCCCCCGAGATTGCGCATCAAGTTGAACAGACCGCTCGCGTTCGGGATGTCGGCGGGCTCGAAGCTGCCGAGCGCCAACGCGGTCGTCGGCAACAGGCACAGCATCACCGCCGCCCCGCGCGCGGTTTGCTGCCAGAATAGCCCCCAGAAATCGGTCTCGTAGGTCATAAACCCGTTGCCGAGCCAGCCGAGCGCCAGCAGCGCATAACCCGCGGCGGTCAAGAACCGCGCGTCGGTGCGACGTTCGAGCAGGATGGCGATCGGCGCCACCGCCAGCTGGGCCGCTCCGGTGACCATCATGATCTTGCCGATCGGCAGCGCGTCGTAGTTTCGCACCAAGCCTAGAAACACCGGCAGCAGATAGCTCGCCCCGTAGAGCCCGATGCCGAGCACAAAGCTGAACCAGCAGCCGAGCGCGAAATTACGGTCGCGAAATGCGGCGAGGTCGATCAAGGGAGCCGGATGCCGTAGAGAGCGCCGCGCGAGGCCGACGCCGCAGGTGAGGCAAAGGGCCGCCAGCAGCAGCATGGGAGCGCTGCCCCAGCCGCGCTTCGGCGCCTCTTTTAGCAAGAGTTCGAGCCCAGCGAGAAAAACCGCGAGCAGCGGCAGGGCCCAAAGATCGACCGCGCCGAAGCCGCGTCGATCGGCCCGATCGACTTCGACGGTCTGGGCGACAAGCAACGCCACGACGATCCCCGCCGGTACGTTAATCAGGAACAGCCAGTGCCAGGAAAGCCGGTCGGTGACGAATCCGCCGATGCTCGGTCCGAGGGTCGGCGCCAGCATCGCCAGGAGGCCGGCGACCAGTGTCGCCCGGCTCCGGGCCGACCAGTCGAACATCAGGAAGATCGCCGAAAAGACCAGCGGGATCAGCGCTCCGCCGCAAAAGCCCTGCACTACCCGCGCCGGGATCAGCGACCAGAACCCGGTCGAACCGGCGCAGGCGAGGCTGGCGGCAGTAAAGCCGCAAACGCAGGCGAGAAAGGCGCCGCGCATCGACAGCATTGCGGTCAGCCAGCCGGTCAGCGGGATTGCGACGATCTCGGCCATCAGATAGGCCGTCTGCACCCAGCTCAACTGATCGAGCGCGAGCCCGAGCCCGGCCTGGATCTCGGGTAATGAGCTGGCGACGATCTGAATGTCGAGGATCGCCATGAACATGCCGACGGCCATGGCGACAAATCCGATCCACGTCTTGGCTCCGGCGGCGTGGGATACGGCGGCGATGGTCACAGCCCTCGGCGCGGCGCCAACGCATCGTCCTCAAGGCGGATGCGCCTGATCATCAGCATCAGGTTGAGCGCCGAGAATATCGCGGCGATTGCAACGGCGCCAAAGGCCAACGGCAAGACCGCGAACTCGGCGACGACCAACAGATAGTTCGGATGCTGCAACCAACGGAATGGACCGGTCTGCACTAGCGGCGCGCCGGGAAGGGTCAGGATCCGCGCCGTCCACCAACGGCCCAGGCTGAGGATGACCCAGAGCCGGCCGAGCTGGAGAAGCGCGAACAAGCCGAGGATTGGCCAGCAGGGCCGGATAGCGGCTGGCGCCGACAAAGCGAGGCTGGCGAGCCAGGCGGCATGCAGCAACGCGAACAGCGGATAGCCGATGGCATCCACCTCGATCGCGCCCAATCGGCGCAGCCGCGCGGTGTTGCGGCGCGCCCAAGCGAGTTCAACCAGTCGCTGCAGGGCGACAAGGCAAACCGTCCAGTAAAGCACTGTCACCGGTTGTCGAGCACCATAAACCCAACGGAAAAGCCCGGTCCCAGCGCGTTCATCAGCGCCCGGTTCCAGGGCCGTGGATCGGCGAGCACGCGTTCGAGCACGAATATTACGGTGGCAGCTGACATATTACCAAAGTCACGCAGCACCCCGCGCGCGCTGACGAGCGCGCCTTGCGCGAGCCCGAAGGCGTTTTCGAGTGCGGCCACCACCTTGGCGCCGCCGGGATGGCAGACGAACCGGTCGATGTCGTTGATCGCAAGATTGTGACGGGTGAGGAATTCGGCTGTTATCTCACCGAAACTTTGCATCTACGAGTTGCGGAATGTCGCGGGAGAACACCGCGCTAAGCCCGTCATCAGTGACCTCCCAGCCCATCACATCGAGGCTGTTAGGCCAAGTGTACTCCCCCGCGGCGACAATCGCCGGCCCGCCTCCTTCCGTTGACAGCAGCGCCCCTGCAGCGCCGTCGCCGAACAGCGCGGTTGCGACGATGTTGCTTTTTGAGAAATCATCGCGGCGAAACGACAGCGCGCACAATTCGACGACAAGGAACAGCACGGTCTCGCCTGGCGACGATATTGCCTGGCTCGCGGCGCGGGCGAGGCCGATGACGCCTCCCGGCGCAGCCGAGGCCGAAAATCGGCAGTCGCCGCACGGTAGCGCGGAGCCCCATGCGGTCGATCAGCAGCGCATCCAGGCTAGGCGTGGCGATCCCGGTCGTCGAAACGACAATGACGGCATCAATATCCAGCTTAGCACGGCCGGCGCGGTCGAGCAGTTGGACCGTCGTCGCTTCGAGCAGGTCGAGCGCTGCCGCGAGGTAGATACGGTTGCGTTCGGCCCAGCCATGGGGGCGGTCGTACCATTCGATCGGAACGCAGGAATAGCGCGTGCGAATACCGGTATTGGCGAACACCGGTAGCAGCCGGTCAAGTGCCTGAGCGCCGCCAAATAACAGCTTGACCCGTTCGATCACGTTGTCCTGGTGGAGCGGATAGGGCGGAACCGCGGTCGCGATGCTCAGGAGGCGCGGGGCTGCAAGCATCGAAAGGATCCTCCTGTCCGGGACCATCCCGACACCGAATATGACACCGCCCCGCCGCGGATAATTCCCTGCGCACGGAGATGTGAAGTTCCGCCCAGCGAGCCAAAATACTCCTTGATCATTAGAAGCTCGAAGGCGCGGTGCACGACTCCCGTGCCGGCCACTGCAGCAGACCTCCCGGCTTGCGGCAGCGCCGGGCGGCGGGCATGCTGCGCCGAGCCCAATATGCGAGCAATACGGCGGCAGTCGAGGGGAGAGGGTCGATGAACGGCGCGGAAAGCTTAGTGCGTACTTTGGTAGGGGGCGGGGTCGATGTGTGCTTTGCCAATCCCGGCACCTCGGAGATGCATTTTGTCGCCGCACTCGACCGGGTCGAGGGTATGCGCTGTATACTCGGCCTCTTCGAGGGAGTTGTTACCGGCGCCGCCGACGGCTATGCCCGAATGAGTGAACGGCCAGCGGCCACCCTGTTGCATCTTGGGCCCGGCCTCGCTAACGGGCTCGCCAACATCCATAACGCCAACAAGGCGTCGTCGCCGATGGTCAATATCGTCGGCGACCACGCGACCTACCACCGTAAATACGATGCCCCGCTGACCTCCGACATCGAGGGGCTGGCGAGGCCGTCTTCGCATTGGGTCAAGACCTCGCCCGACGCGAAGTCGATCGCGGCCGATGGAGCCGCCGCAATCGCCGCGGCGCGCAAATTGCCAGGACAGATCGCAACCCTGATCCTGCCGGCCGACACCGCCTGGAACGAAGGGTCCGGCCCAGCCGAAGTAGCGACGCCGGCGCCACCAAATCCGGTGTCACAGGAGGCGGTCGCCGAGGCGGCGCAGGCGCTGCGCTCGGGCGAGCCATGCCTGATCCTGGTCACCGGGCGGGCTTTGTGTCAGCACGGGCTCGATCTTGCCGGCAAGATTGCCGCGAAGACCGGGGTGCGGTTGATTGCGCAGGGCTCGAATGCGCGAACTCAGCGCGGTCGCGGGCGAGTGTTTCTAGAGCGCGTGCCGTATGTCGTCGATCAGGCGACCAAGGTGCTGGCGGGGGTGAAGCACATCATCCTTGTCGGCGCTAAGATGCCGGTGGCGTTCTTCGCCTATCCCGACAAGCCGAGCCTGCTGGCGCCGCCCGATGCGCGGGGCCATGTGCTCGCTCGGCTCGACGAGGATATGGTCGGCGCTCTCGACGCCTTGGCCGAAGAGGTCGGGGCCCGTTCGACCCCCGCCCCGGTCGTCAACGATCCGCCGCCGACAAAGGCGACTGGAAGAATCACGCCCGAGGCGCTCGGCGCCTCGCTCGGCGCGCTACTGCCGGAGAATGCGATCGTTGTCGATGAGGCGGTGACGACCGGGCGCGGCTTTTTCGCTCCGACCCGCTCGGCGGCGCCGCACGACTGGCTGTCGAATATGGGTGGATCGATCGGCTTGGGAATGCCGCTCGCGACCGGAGCGGCGGTCGCCTGTCCCGACCGCAAGGTGATCACCTTGGAGGGCGACGGCAGTGCGATGTACACGTTACAGGCCCTGTGGACCCAAGCCCGCGAAGGGCTCGACGTCACCACGCTGCTGTTCTCGAACCGAAGCTACGCGATCCTGCGCGGCGAGCTAGCGAATGTTGGCGCCGGGAATCCCGGGCGCAAGGCGCTGGACATGCTCGATTTGGGCAGTCCGGATCTCGACTTCGTGACCCTGGCCAAGGGAATGGGCGTCCCTGGGGCGCGAGTCACGACGATGGAGGAATTCAACCACCGCCTGGCCGAAGGGATCGCCGCGCCCGGCCCGTTTCTTGTCGAAGTCGCGGTCTGAGTGCCAAAGGCTCAGACCGCGGTGTAGCCGCCGTCGACGAGGAGGTCGCTTCCGGTGACAAAGCTCGCGGCATCGCCGGCAAGAAAGACCGCAGCCGCGGCAATCTCGGACGGGCGACCAAGACGCCCTTGCAGATGTTTGGGGCCGAGGGCTTCGCTCGCCGCCGCGATGCTGCCGTAGCGGCGCAGCAGCCGCTCGGTTTCGACCGCTCCAGGCGACAACGTGTTGACCCGAATGTTCTGGCCGGCGTGGTCGATCGCCATAACCTTGGCGAGCTGGATCAGCGCGCCTTTGGTCGCGCAATAGGCTGCACGGCTGGCGCTGCCGACGCGCCCGAGCTGCGAAGCGATCAGGATAATCGATCCCCCACCGCCGGCGATCATCAAGGGCAGCACGGCGCGGCAGAGCAAAAACGACCCGGTCAGGTTGACCGCCAACACCCGTTCCCACTCGGCGAGAGCAGTCTCGAGTACCGTGCCCCCGGCATCATGCGGGGCAGCACCGCTCACTAGGATGTCGAGCTTCCCAAACGCGTCGCGGGTTGCAGCCGCAGCCTCGCGCGTCTCAATTTCGACGGCGACGTCGCAATCCCGGGCAAACGCCTGCCCACCTGCCTCTTCGACCAGCCGGACCGTCTCCGTTGCACCGGCCATATCGATATCGCAACAGGCGACCGCCGCCCCGGCCTCGGCGAAGGCGATCGAAATCGCCCGCCCGATGCCGCCCGCCGCGCCGCTGACCAGCGCCACCCTTCCAGTGAGCGTCATTCCGCATCCCTCTCAGTCGTCACCGGACTGCGGGTACGGCACATTTTGATCGATGCTTCGGCCGGCCGCGAGCGCCCGAGGCGAGATCAGACGACCAGTTCGGTCCGCGGATCGATCAGATGCATGCGATTGAGGTCGGCGGCGAGCGGCATCGACTCGCCGACGAGACCAGCCGAGGTCGGGTTGACTCGGCCGCACACCTCGACCCCGTCGACGATGAAATAGACCATCGTCTCCATACCCATCGGCTCGACGACGTCGAGCCGCGCCGAGAACGGCACAACGCCGGGAGCAGCCTCCCCGCGCGCCTCGGTAATGTGCTCGGGGCGCAATCCGAACAACAGCTCGCTGCCGGCCCGCGGACGATAATGCGCCTCGCGCGACGGCGGAACCGGAAAGGAGAGCCAGTCAGACAGACGGACGGTCAACCCACTGCCATTCTCGACCAGGCGGCAAGGCAGCAAATTCATCATCGGGGAGCCAATGAATCCCGCGACAAAGCGGGTCCTTGGATTGTGGTAGACCTCGTACGGCGTGCCGATCTGATCAATCCGTCCGGCATTCATGACGACGACCCGATCGGCCAGGGTCATCGCTTCGACCTGGTCGTGGGTCACATAGACCGTCGTCGTCGTGACCTTTTGATGCACTTTTTTGATCTCAGTGCGCATCTGCACGCGCAGCTTGGCATCGAGGTTAGACAGCGGCTCGTCGAAGAGAAAGACCTTGGGATTGCGCACAATCGCGCGGCCCATCGCCACTCGCTGTCGCTGCCCGCCTGACAACGCCTTTGGCCGGCGGTCTAATAGGTCTGTGATGTCAAGGATGCGGGCGGCAGCCTCGACGCGTTCCTTGATCTCCAGCTTCGGGAATTTCTTCAGCCGTAGACCGAACGACATGTTTTCGAACACGGTCATGTGCGGGTAGAGCGCGTAGTTTTGGAACACCATCGCGATGTCCCGATCCTTGGGCGGCACATCATTGACCAGTTGGTCGCCAATATAGATCTCGCCCTCGGTGCATTCCTCGAGCCCGGCGATCATCCGCAAGGTTGTGCTTTTTCCGCATCCCGATGGTCCGACGAGCACGATGAACTCACGGTCCGCGATGTCGAGATCGATCCCCCGCACCGCTGGGGTCTTGTCGAAGGTCTTGACGATATTGCGAAGCGCCACTTGCGCCATACTGTGGGCCTTTCCTCTCAGCCTTAGGTTGCGCCGACGGTCAGAGCGGCGACGCGGTAGTCTATCAGGAACGTATAGGTGTCGCCTCCCGCTCGCCGGCGGGATCGTCATCTCACGGCCAGCTTACGGTCTGGACGGCTTCAGTATTGCCCGTACTGTAGCGCAGCCATGCGTAATTGTGCCATTAAATTTGCGCTTGCCGCCCGGCAAAGCGAACCCGACGCCGTGTGCAGCCGTCACGGCATAATGTCGCAGATAACGCAGCGATGCGGATTTGCCGCGGCTATTTTTGCGCTGGCGGCATGACCGTCGAATCTCCGGCGGTGGGGCTGAAGATCCCAGCGTCGTCTTGCTGCGCACCGCGGTGGCGTTCGAGCTCGTGGGCATACCGGCGCAGTGCGTAGGCTTCGCTCAGATAGCCGAGAATCCGGCGACCATCGGGGTTATCGATGACCGGCAGCGTCTCCTGCGCCGCCTGGCTGAAGCGATCTAGGGCGGTGCGCAAATCATCGCCCGGCAACAGATACGGCGCGGGTTCGGAAACGAGGGTGCCGACAGTCTTAGCCTCTTCGCCACTGTTTGCCTCGGTGGGATCGATGATGCCGGACAGACGGCCGTCACTGTCGACAACGAATACCTGCTTGGTGCTGCCCGCCGGAAACCGCCGGCGCAGCTCGTCGAGCGGCAGGTCGGCGGAAATAACAGCCGGGTCGCGCCGCATCATCGGGCCGATCAGCAGCTCGTTAATCCAGCCAACATCCTCGGGGCTGCGGATTGCCAGCCCGCGCAGATGAAACCGCCAAGTGGCAAACGAATAGCCGAACCAATGGCGCACTGCGATCGCGGCGGTGACGACTCCGACCATGACGCCGATCGTAGCCGAGAAATCGCCGGTCGTTTCGAGCACCAGCATGATCATCGTCATCGGCGCCCCGACGATCGCGGCGGCGACTGCCCCCATACCGACCAATGCATAGATCAGCGGGTCAGCGGCGAGCCCCGGGCCGAGTTGCGTCAGCAGGTCGCCGATCAGGCTGCCGAACAGGCTACCTAGAAACAGCGAGGAGCTGAACAGCCCACCGCGAAACCCCGAGCCAATCGATATCGCCGAGGCGATGATCTTGGCCACGATCAACCCAGCGAGAAACGGAAGAGCGAAGCCCGAATGCAGCGCGCTCAGGATGCCGCCGTGGCCACTGCCGAGAACCTGCGGAAAGGGCAGCGCGATCAGACCGACAATCAGCCCGCCCAGCGCCGGGCGCGCCCAACGCGGCACAGCTTGCGAACGGAACAGGCTCTCGGTCGAGGTCACCCCTTTCATGGTCAGGATACCGAGCCCGGCCGAAGCCAGCCCGAGGCCGAAAAAAGCAAGATAATCCGATGGCGACAAAGCGATGTCGTGCCAGACGACAAAGATCGGATTTGAGCCGACGAGCCCGCGCACAACTAAGGCCCCGGTTAAGGCGGCGATCCCGACCGGCGCCAGCGCCTGCAACGTGTAACTGCCGATAATCAGCTCAAAGGCATAGAAGGCGCCGGTCAACGGCGCGTTAAACGCCGCCGCGATTGCTCCGGCGGCACCACATCCGACGAGCGTGCGCACGTCGTCGCGACGCAGATCGACGCTGCGCCCGAGCCGCGAGGCGAGAGCGGCGCCGAGCTGGGTATAGGCTGCTTCGAGCCCGACCGATGCGCCGAACCCGCCAGATAGAATCGTCACCCAGACCAGGCCGAGACTGTCGCTGAGCGACATCCGGCCGCCGAACAGAGCGTTCGCCTCGATCGCGTCGACCACCTCGCGCGGGCGCCACCGGCGCAACAGGAGGGAGGAGAGGCCGACCAAGATACCGCCCAGAACGGGCATCAGCATCAGGCGGGCCGGCTCCACGATGGCGTTGGCTTCGCTGAGGTGGCCCTCGTCCGGGACGGCGAAGGCAAAGTGCCGGACGAAGTCGAGCAGCAGGTCGGTGAGGACGACGCCGAGGCCGGCGGCGACCCCTGCGCCCAGCGCGAGCACGAGCAAAAACAGCTCGCTGTCGCGCAGCCGCGCCTCGGCGCGCCGGCTACCGGGGGCTGCGGACTCGATCTCCTCGTTACCCTCGGCGGGTGCGATCTCGGCCACGCGCCAGCGCATAGGCGAGTTGGCCGCACCTGGCAAGAGGGCCCTGAGACCAAGCTAGCCGAAGGATTGCTATCGCGAGTCCATGCGACCATTTTGCGCAACCGGGCGCGCGGTCAATGACGCACGAAATAAACGCGGTAGAGCTGCTCGCGGAAAGACGGGCTCGAGACTACAGCCGCCTGAAAATCGGACTTGCCGAGGACGAAGGTGTCGAGCGGTTCGGTGGCGACGATTGTGGCGTTGCGAGGCTCGCCGCTGATCAGCGCCACCTCGCCGAAAAATTCGCCGCGCCCCAGACGCGCGACCTCGTGATCGGCGCGGACCACGTCAACTTCTCCATCTGCAATCAGGAAAAACTCCTCACCCGCTTCACCCTCGCGAATGATCGTCTCGCCGGGCGCAAAATGGCGCTTTTTCATCTTCTCCGCGACGGCAGTCAGCTGGGCGGGGGTCAATGCCCGGAACAGATCGACCGCGCGCAGGAATTCGCAGATCCGTACTGCATCGTGCAGCACCACGTCGGACACGATCCGGCCATCGACCATGTGGACCAGCCGGTCGGCGCATTCGATGACCCGAAAATCGTGGGTGACCATGATCACCGCGGCGTCGTACTCGACCGTTGACTGCTTGAGCAACTCGATGACGATGCGCGTCGCATCCTTGTCGAGCGCGGCGGTTGGCTCGTCGGCGAGGACGAGGCGGGGGCGGTTGACCAATGCCCGCGCAATCGCGACCCGCTGCCGCTCGCCGCCGGACAGCAACCTCGGCTTGTAGTCAATCCGATGGCCAAGGCCGAGCTGCTCGAGCAGCTCAATGCAGTGACCGCGCCCCGCTTCAAGGGAATCATGGCCGAGCTGCATCGCCATCTTGACGTTCTCGAAGGCGGTCAGCGCGTCGAACAAATTGTGCATTTGAAAAATGAACCCGATCTCGCGCCGCACCGCGACAAGGTCGCGGGCGGCGAGGCGTGAGAGATCGCGACCCAGTACTTCGATCCGCCCCTCCTGCAGCGAACGCAAGGCACCGATTAAAGTTAACAGCGTGGTTTTACCCGCGCCCGATGGGCCGGTCATCACCACGAGTTGACCCGGCGGGATCGTGATGCAATTGTTGAACAAGACTTGGTTGCGCGCCGCGCCTTCTCCGTAATGGTGGTCCAGCCGCTCGACGCTAACCGCAGGTGGTGGTGCGGACAGAGCTTCGACCGGGGTCGGCGCGGGCGCTTCGGCGACCATGGCGGCACACATCAGAACACCTGAGCAGGGTCGGCCGCGATCACCCGACGCACCGCTATTGCCGCCGAGATCAGACACATGGCGAGGGTCAATGCGAGGCTCAAAAGGGTGATTTTGGGGCTCATTCGCATTGGTAGCAATGCCACCTCGGCGATCACCTTGTACAGCAGAATGCCTGCGAACCAGGCGGGAATCCAGCCCGCCAGCGCGTTCAGCGCCGCCTGCTCGAGCACTACCCGCAGGAGAAACCGGGTCGGGTATCCAATTGCCTTCAACGTCGCATATTGCGGCAATTGGTCGGACACATCGGTGTAGGTAACCTGATACGAGATCAGCATGCCGACGACAAAGCCGACTACGGTCCCGATCGCGAAGATCGGTCCGGCCGAAGAAACCGCCGCCTGAAACCGGCGCTCGAACGCGATCAGCTCAGGCTTGGTCATGACAGCGATCGTGCGCGGTATCGCTCGCTCGAGCGCCGATTGAACCGTGACCGGGTCGGCTCCGGGTGCCAGCTTAATTACCCCGACCTCGATCCCGGGCGGGTTTCCGGCGGTGCCGCGCAACAGGCCGGCGAACGTACGCGTGCTCATGATCACCGTCCCGTCGTTCTGAAAGTCGGGACCGAGGGCAAAGCTGCCGACAATCCTGACCGTGGCGCCATTCAATTCCGATTTCGCAGCCGGCGGGTTCATACCGAGAAAACGACGGGCGCGACGGTCGACGAGGATCGTGTCGGACGAATTCAGCTGTTGGCGCTCGGCGTTAACATCGGCGAACGAAAAGACCGGCTCCTCGGGATCAAAAGCCATGGCGCGGACCAAGAACACCTTGCCGTCGAAAGGATTCTTCCAGAATACGTCGTACCAGTCGGCATAAAGCGGTCGCGCGGTCGCGATCCCGGGCACCCGCCTAGGGGTGTCCAGGGCGGCGGCGGGAAACGGGTCCTGTGTCGCGAACTGGTACTTGTGGGCGCTCTGCAAAAAGAGGTCGCCGTCGAGGCCCCGGATGACTTGCAGCGAGCTGTCGAAAAAGGCCTGCTCGAAGCCGAGCTGCATCAGCATCAGCAGGACCGCGAAGCCGATCCCGGCGCCGGAACGCGCCAACCGGCGCTTGTTCGCCGTAAGATTGCGCCATGCGAGCGGGACCGGGCGCAGTCGTCCGCGGCTGGGACTGGCAGAGGCGGTCGACAAGAACGGCAGCCCCTCCCTCAGAACACGTCGGCGGGATCGGCGCGCCGCAGGCCGCCGAGCGCCAACAGCGCCGCGATCGCCGCCATCGCGAGCGCGGCGGCAAGCACTGCGGCGGCGTGGCCCGGCGTCATCGTCACCGGCAGCAGGGTCTGTTGGCGGATAACCTCATAAACCCAAACGGCTGCCGCCAGCGCGGGGACAAAGGCGGCGGCGACGATCAACAGCGACATCGCGGCGACTGTAGCCGCGAGCGCGCTGTCGTTATAGCCGATCGCCTTCAAGGTGGCGAATTGCGGCAGTTGCCGGCTTACCTGGGTCGAAACGATCTGGTAGACCACCATGATCCCGACCACGACCGAGATCAGCAACCCGGAGCCGAAAATCAACCCGACCGAAGTTCGGGTCGTCCAGTACGAGGTTTCGTGGGCGGCCAGTTCGCGGCGGGTGAAAATCTTCGCCCCAGCGCCGAGCAGCTTGCGCAAATTAACCGCGGCGCGGTCGGGATCGGCGCCCGGCTTTAGTCGGATCGAACCGAGATTGACTTCGCCGAGCCGGCGGCCGGGGAAGAGACGAGCGAAGTTCGGCTCATTCGCCAGGGCGACGCCAAGGCCCATAAAACCGGTTCCCAGCAGGTATTGCTCGCCAAGCTTCACTGCGCGATCACCGATGTCGACGACCCGGCCAGGAGTAAGCGGACCGAAGATCGGCCGCGTCGCACTGTCGACAAGGATCGTGTCGGGTCGCTCGAGTACCGCGCTCTGCCGGTCGATGCTTTCGGGCAGAAAGACGTGACTGGCCGGGTCGAAACCGATCACGAAGACATCCGGCCATACGCCGCCCTGGCCACCTTTCCATTTCCCCACCGCAAAATAGATCGGCGTCACAGCCGCGACATCGGGCGACGCGCGGACCCGATCGAGCCGGCTCAGCGCGAAGGCGCCCGGCTGCGCCTGATATTCGTACTGGTCCGAAACCAACAGCAGATCAAAGCGCATATTGTCGTACAGCAGCATTCCTCCCTGCGGCACCGCAAAAAACAGGCCCAGCTGGATAAAGACTAGTAGGATCGCCATGAAGATCCCGACGAGCGCGAGCGCTGTCCGCCCCTTTTGATGAGTCAGGATCCGCCAGGCGAGCGAAATCGTCACGGCTGGCCGACCTGCTGGGAATCACGCATTTGGGGCATCGGCATGACCCCAACCCTCGCTACGGGAGTGATCCGCCGGCTCCGGCCGATCTATACGGGCTTCGGCCGGCGCAGCTGCAAGGTTATATGATCGCCGATCATAGGTCGGTCAGGTCAATCCGATTGTAAGGGTCCAGCGGGATTATCCGTCGGCTACGGGGTGTTGAAACCGGCGGTCTGAACCCAACCGGTCATTCGCCGGCACCGTGTGGACAACGTCTGCCAGGAGATCAGCGATAGCCGCTGTCGACGTCTCTCGGGAATGGCGGGATTTCGGCGCCGACCGCGGCGATCGTGTAGTGCTCGACCTTTAGCGTCCAAGGTGAATCGATCGCCGGTTCCGGCACCCCGGCATAGGGTAGGTACAAAGCCAGGTTCGACACATAAAGGATCTTCCCATCGGGGCTGAAGGCCGGGCTAGCCGGGAACAGCAGCCCTTCAACCGTGCCGTTCGGGCTGAGGCCCTCGAAATCGCCGCGTTTGGCGATAACCTTCGCAAGCGCCCCTTGCGTAGTGATCGCGTTCGGATCGATCACGTCGATCTCGTCTTCCTGGTTAGCGACAACCCAGAGATTGTCGTGCCGATCGACCGCGATGCCGTCGGGCGCATTGACGCCGGTGGTCAAAACCGCCGCGGGCCCGGCGACCGAGACGGACCCGTCGACATTCAAGATCGTCGGCACCTCGACAATCGAATGATAGGCGGTATTGGCGACGTACATCTCGGTGTACTCGTTGTTGAATTCGACGCCGTTGGCGCCAAACGGCGGGACCAGAGTCACCCCCGAAGCTGCCTCCGGCGACAGAGTTTGCGAGTTCGACAAACTTCATCGGCGCCCCGCCATCAGGTCCGGTCTTCCAGATGACCCCTTGGAACGAGTCGGAGACGTAGACATTGCCGGCTTTGTCGAACGTCAGCGCGTTAAGGCCGGAAGCCGAGCCGAGCCCGGTGTTCATGAAAACGCTCGACTTGCCGGTCTTGGGATCGGCCTGCCAGACGATCCCCTGGCCAAGATCGCAGATCAGCAAGGTCTTTGAAGATTCCTGGTAGACGAGCCCAAGCAGCGTGATGCTCGGCTGTGGCGCCGGACTTGCCGCCGGGTTGACCAGAGCAACGTTGTAGAGCAGAGAGCCATCGGACCTGAACGAGAACAAGTGTGGCGGCGCGGCCACCGCGCCTTTGGCGTTGATGCCAAAGGTCGGCGTATAAACCGTGCCGTCCGGGCCGACAGTCAGTCCTTCGATGGCAACCGGCGCGTTTCCCGGCAAGTTCGGCAACACCGCAAATGTTTGGGTCTGGCCACGATCCCAGGCGCTTGCCGGGCTCACCGCGGAGAACACCAGCGACGCAATCAGGGTCGTCCCTAGAAGCAATGTTCTCATAACTTCCTCCCCCGACCATTATGGTTAAGAATACCTGAGGCTCATTACTAACGTTCCGAGCCCGACAAAGAGCAATGCTTACAGTCTGCGCGCGTGTCAAGCCGCCGCCAAACCGCATAGGCGAGCAGCACGCGATGATGAGGCAGTTAGAAATGTATGGGCCGCTCGGTGCGCCGGTAATCGAGGTTCAGTATGCTGGCTCATTCACCAGGAAAGGGAGTACGCGATGAAGGTCGCCGGTCTCGAGATCCTGCGCTGCGACGCAGGCTGGCGGAATTATCATTTCCTCAAGTTGACGACCGACGAAGGCATCGTCGGGTGGAGCGAGTTCGACGAGGGCTTCGGCTCGCCGGGGGTCGGCACGGTCATCGAGCGATTGGCGCCGCAGGTCGTCGGCGAGCGGGTTTTCGATCACGAGCGAATCTACGCCGAACTCTATTGCCTGACTCGGCCAGCCGCCGGCGGGGTCGTCGGCGAGGGGCTGGACGCCATCGAGAACGCTTTGCTCGACGCCAAAGCCACGGCGCTAGAGGTCCCGTGCCACGTGCTCCTGGGCGGCAAATTGCAGGACCGTGTGCGGGTTTACTGGTCGCATTGCGCGACTTGGCGCATCAACCACCCAAATCTTTACAAGCCGGCGATCACCAGTCTCGATGGAGTCCGGGCGATCGGCGCCGAGGCCCGCGACCGGGGCTTCGGCGCTCTCAAGACCAACGTCTTTATCTACGGGGGCGGGGCGCCGCAGGGCTGGCGCCCGGGCTTTGGCGTACCGTTCGCCCCAGAGCTCAATGTCGACAAGACGGGTACTGCGCAATCTGCGCGCCCATCTCGAAGCGATCCGCGACGGCCCTGGAAATGCGTCCGGATGTGGACCTGCTCCTCGATCTCAATTTCAACGCCAAGACCGAGGGCTACGTTAAGCTCGTCAAGGCGATCGGGGATTTCGATATGTTCTGGGTCGAGATCGACAGCCGCAACCCGCAGGCGCTGGCGCATATCCGGCGCTCAAGCCCGCACCCGATCAGCTCGTGCGAAACCTTGCTCGGCCTGCTCGATTTCCTGCCCTATTTTCGCCAGCAGGCGATGGATGTCGCGATCATTGACGCGGTATGGAATGGGGTGTGGCAATCGATCAAGATCGCCGCAGCCGCCGATGCGTTCGAGGTGACTATCGCACCGCACAATTTCTACGGCCACTTGGCTACGATGATGAACGTGCACTTCGCCGCGGCGACTCCGAACCTTCGCATCATGGAGGTCGATATCGACCGGCTCGCCTGGGACCGCGAACTGTTCACCTCGCTTCCGCAATTCGAAAGTGGGCACATCGTCGTGCCAGACATCCCGGGCTGGGGCACCGAGCCAAACGAAGAGGCGGTCCGCGCCCACCCGCCTAAAACCGGCGCCGGCCTGATGAGCTACCACCAGTACGGGTCATGAGCCATGTCGGATCGACCAAGAGAAGCGCAACATGGGCAGGGGCAGACGATCCGACCGGCGACACCGGCCGACGTGGCGGCGATCAAGCACGTCGTACAGACGGCCTATGCCAAATACGTCGATAGAATTGGCAAGCCGCCTGGACCGATGCTGGACGACTATGCCGCACGGGTGGCGGAGGGCAGTATGCTGGTGCTGGAGGATGCGCGCGGGCTTGTCGGCATCCTCGTGTTACTGCCGCAACCCGGCCACCTATTGTTGGATAACATCGTCGTCGCGCCCGAACGGCAGGGTGAGGGTATCGGCCGGCGTTTGCTCGCCGCGGCGGAGAGCGAGGCGCTGCAACGCGGTTTTGACGAGCTTCGCCTTTATACCAACGCCGCGATGCACGAGAACCTTGTCATGTACGCGAAGCTCGGCTGGAAGGAGTGTGGCAGGGCGGAGCACGCCGGTTATCAGCGTGTGTTTTTCCGCAAGAGGCTCGGCGGTTAGCGCTGACGCGTGGACCCTGCCAGGCGCGCGTCACCGCTCTCGACGGTAGGAATAAAGCGATGGCGGATCTTCCTATTACCGTGTCGGGCGGGATCGTCGCCGCAGGCGAGGCTTATTTGCACGACACGCCGGTGTTGCGGTCGCATGCCGGGACCCAGCCGGATCTGTTTCTGCGCTGGAACGAGGTGCTGCTCGACGCGGCGGCGGTAGATGTCGTCGTCCATCTGCACGGGTTCTCGCGCGCGGGCGGCGCCATGCCGCTCGCCGAGAAAGTCCCGCGCAGCGGGCTTGACCTGTCGCGCCGGTCGCGGCCGACCGTAGCGATGCTGCCGCGCGGTAACTGGCTGCGCTACAGCTGGTACGACCATCGGGCGCTGCTCGCGGGCGGGATCGATCGGCTGATCGAGTATGGTTTGGCGGGGTTCGCCGCATCATTGCCAACTGCGGCGGCCCCAGAGATGGACCGCCTTATCCTGACGGCACATTCGGGAGGCGGCATGCCTGCGGTCGATGCGATCGCCGATGCGCGGCAGCCGCCCGACGAACTGCATGTATTCGATGGGCTCTATGGACGTGATCCAGCGACCGGCGACCCAATGCGCGGCCTGGAGACGATCGATCGCTGGCTCGGCGAGCGGCTGGCGCGCGAGCCCGGGCGCAAGGGCGCGCTGCGCGTTGTCTATATCGAGCAGCAGACCGGCCCGTTTTCTCGGCGGGTAGGAGCGCTGATATCGCAGCGTCTTGCGGCGGCGGAGCCGGCCTTGGCTGCGGGCCTGGGCCGCCGCTATCGGGTCGAGCCGTCGGCGGTGCAGCATGCGCAAATAGCGCAGCGTTGTGGCCCCGACCTGTTGGCCGCGGCCGATGCGGAATTCGACTGGTCGCATTGACCCGGCAGGCGGGCGGTGCATAAGGAATTGATGACCGTCTGGCACCGACACCTAACAATACCCATGTCCTGGGCCTTGGCGGGTCGCGAGTTTGCTCGTGACTGACGGCCGAATGGGGATGCCGTCACGGGCTGCCCGCGGCCCCCGAACAACATGGTTCGGGAGGAACGCAGATGTTGACCATCCGCAACCCCGTCGAATGGGGCGTCGATCAGCTCAAGCATGCCGCCGAAGCGGTCGAAGCGGCAGGACGCGCCGGCCGCCACATGCGCGAGAACTTGCACTCCCCGGTCCCGGCGGTCGCCCATATCGGCGTTGGCGATCTCGGACAAGTCCTAGCCAGCGGACTTCGGGACTTCGCGGCGTTTCGGAGCGATGTCATCTTTCTCTGTCTCCTCTACCCGGTGGCTGGCCTGATCCTGGTCCGGCTCGCCTTCGGCTATCAGATGCTGCCCCTGCTGTTTCCGCTAGCCTCGGGCTTCGCGCTCGTAGGTCCATTCGCAGCGGTCGGTCTTTACGAAATGAGCCGGCGCCGCGAAGCAGGCGCCGAGACCGGCTGGCCGGATGCCTTCGGCGTGTTCCGTTCGCCGTCCTTCCCGGCGATCGTGCTGTTGGGCTTGCTGCTGATGGCGATTTTTCTGTTTTGGCTCGCCGCGGCACTGAAGATCTACGCCTGGACCCTCGGTCCAGAGTCAGCCGGCCTCTCTCGCCGCTTTCTTCCACGACGTGTTCGCGACCGGCACCGGCTGGACTCTGATCGAAGTCGGCGTGGGCGTCGGGTTCCTGTTCGCGTTATTAGTTTTGACGACCAGCGTCGTGTCGTTTCCGCTTCTTCTCGACCGAGAGGCGGGTCTTGACACGGCGATTCTGACATCGGCGCGCGCTGTCGTCGCCAATCCGGGCCGGATGGCGCTGTGGGGGCTAATCGTCGCCGCCGGGCTGGTGATCGGGTCGCTGCCGTTTCTGCTCGGTCTGATCATCGTCATGCCTGTCCTCGGCCACGCCACGTGGCACCTCTATCGGCGGGTGGTGCCGCGCTGACTCCGCGCTTTTCCATAGGCGCACGACCGCAATCACGCGAACGGCGAAACTCGTCGACCCCGCTTGCGTTTCCCTCTTGCGGGCGGCGAAGTGACAACAGAAGGATGCGATGAGCGAGGAAACCAACCTGGCAGGACCCGACTTTTTGCAAGGGGTGCCTCTCACGGATATCACGGAAGGTGGCATGCTACTCGGGCACGCCGCGGGCGAGTCGGTATTGCTCGCCCGCAGCGGCCGGGAAGTGTTCGCTATCGGCGCCGAATGCGCCGCCCCTGGCACCACGCCTGTTTCAGCCTGCGCACGGGCGAGGCGCTACGGGCGCCGGCGCTTGATCCGATCGCGTGCTGGCGGGTCGAGCAGCGCGGGGGGACGGTCTTTGTGCACGACAAGTTCGCGCCGGCACGGGGCGCAGCGCGGGCGGCAACGCGCGGACAGCCGGAGTCGGTGGTTATCATCGGCGGCGGGGCGGCAGGGCAAGCCGCAGCCGAGATGCTGCGGCGCGAAGTGACCGACCAATCTGTCAAAGGATTATCTCGCCGGCAACGCACCCGAGGAATGGCTGCCGCTGCGCCCGACCGAATTTTACCCCGAACACGAGATTGTGCTCGCCCTCGGCGCGCGCGCTGTGGCCCTCGATGCCAAGGCCCGCGAAGTACAGCTCGCCGACGGAACCCGGCATCCTTGGGGCGCGCTGCTGCTCGCCACCGGCGTCGAGCCGATCCGCCTCGGTATCCCCGGGGCCGAGTTCCCGCACGTCCACACTCTGCGCAGCGCCAACGATTGCCGCGCATTGATCGCAGAGGCGCGGGCAGCGCGGCGCGCCGTCGTGCTTGGCGCCAGCTTTATCGGGCTCGAAGTTGCGGCGTCGCTGCGGACACGCGGGCTCGAGGTCGATGTCGTGGCGCCCGAGACACGCCCGATGGAAGCCGCGTTCGGGGCCGAAATCGGCGACCTCGTGCGCCAGGTCCACGAGCAGCACGGCGTCCGGTTCCATCTCGGTACGACCGCCGCGGCTATTGACGCACGGAGCGTCAGCCTACATAGCGGCGAGCGGTTCCACACCGATCTCGTCGTCGTCGGCGTCGGGGTGCGTCCGCTGACCGCGCTCGCCGAAACGGCCGGCATCGCCGTCGACTGGGGTGTTACTGTCGACGCATATTTGGACACTAGCGTTCCCGGCATCTGGGCCGCCGGCGATATCGCCCGCTGGCCCGACCCGCTGACCGGTGAGGCTGTGCGGATCGAGCATTGGGTTGTTGCCGAACGGCAGGGCCAGACGGCGGCACGCAACATCCTGGGCAGGCGCGAAAGGTTTGACGCGGTTCCGTTCTTTTGGACACAGCAGCACGATTTGACCCTGTCCTATGTCGGCCATGCGCGACAATGGGGCCGGATCGATATCGACGGCAGCATCGGCGACCGCGACGCGACGGTTAGTTATTGGCAGGGCGGCCGAAAGCTCGCGGCGCTGACTATCGGATGCGACCTCGACAGCCTCGGCGCTGAAGTCGAGCTGGAGCGAATAATCGCAGGTGGCGGGTGACCGGCGCCGTCCTCCGACGCGACGGGGTGTCCATCCTGTGCGCAACGCCCTCAGCTGCGGATGGGATTCAGAATTTCCGCGTCACGGCCTTTTTCAGCCTACTTCTGGTGAGTAAGCGGAAAACAGCTTTCTCATTTAGAGACGCACGCTGGCCTTTAATGGGGAGCGTGAAGAAATATATGTGGCCAAAGCCCGATAAGACCGATCAGTATTAGGTAAATCGCGACGACGTAATTGAGTATTCGGGGCACCAGCAAGATCAGAATGCCAGCTATCAGTGCGACGAGCGGTTGGATCGCAACAATGTCGATCGTCATTGGGCAGGCTTTCTGTTGGCGACTATGTCGAAGAGACGCGTGGCTTGCACCGTGAGTTTCGGTGCCAAAGCGGAGAGGAAAGAATGGACGAGATTGTGACCGGAGGCTGCCTGTGTGGCGACATACGCTATCGTATCAACTCTACTCCCGTCGAGGCACTCTATTGCCATTGCAAAATGTGCCGGAGCGCGCATGGCGCCCCGGTTGTCGCGTGGCTGACCGTGTCGCGCAGCGGCTTTTCCGTCACCGCGGGCGATCCCGTCGCCTACAACTCCTCGGCAAAGGCGATCCGCTGTTTTTGCGGTCGATGCGGCACGCCGTTGACTTGGCAAGCGATCGACAATCCCGGTCTGATCGATGTCGGGATCGCCACGCTCGATGATCCTGCCGCGGTAGAGCCGAGCCTGCATATCTGGACCGAGAGCCGGATCGCGTGGTTCGAAACCGGCGACTACTTGCCGCGTTATCCAACAAACGAACGGCCCAGTTCGGCACCGTAAGTTCGTGGGCTTCCGGCTCTCTGCCCTTACCGCTGCAAGAGGTCCGCGCCGGTGATATAGTCCGGTGCGACAGGCGACATCTTCTCGCCAACTGATAATTTGGATTGAGTGCGCCGGATGCCGGACGCCAACCAGCCGAACCTACCCGTTAGCGATGGTGGCGCCGCTGTTCAGGCACGGCTGCCCGGACCTTCGCCGGCGGTATTGCGCGCCGTACCGGTCGAAGTCGTATCCGACCCGAAGGCTGCGGCTGCGGCGCGCTATCGATGGCGTGTGCTGCTGGTTCTGGCCGGCTTGGTGGTGGCGTTCGGCCTCTATTGGGGGTCGAGCTACGTCTTTGCCTATACTGACGACGCCTACGTCACCTCGGATCTCGTCGGCGTCGCCCCGCAGATCACCGGCCGCATTGTCGCTGTGCCGGTCGTCGACAACGAGACGGTGGCCAAGGGCACCTTGCTCGCCGAGATCGATCCGACGCCCTTTCGGCTGGAGCTTGCAAAGCAAGTCGCCAAGCGGAGCGAAGCCGAGGCCCAGCTTGCCGTCGATCACGACTTAGTCAAATCGGCCAAGGCGGCGCGCGACGAGGCCGCCGCAAAGGCGCGGCTCGCGAGCGACAATCTGCAGCGTGATCAACCGATCGCCGCCGCGGGGTTCCTATCGCGTCAGGCGCTCGACACCGCGACGGCTACGGTGCAGGAAGCCGCTGCGGCACTTGCCAGCGCCGAGACGGCGGTCGCCAAACAGCGCCAGATGGAGACATTGCATGATGCAACGATCAGGTCGATCACCGCCGAGATCGCCTATCTGCAATGGCAGCTGGACCAGACCACGGTGCTGGCGCCGACCGACGGGACGATTACCAATCTGACCTTGCGTATCGGCGACCAAGCGGTGGCGAACCAGCCGCTGCTCGGCTTGGTCGACGCCCATGCCTGGCGGATCCTGGCAAATTACAAGGAAAGCGTAATCCGCCATATGCAGATCGGGCGTCCCGCATGGGTGTGGCTCGATGCCTACCCTTGGCATGTCCACCGGGCGGTAATTCAGGGCATCGCTAGAGGTATCAGCCGCCGAAAGACCCCTAACACTTTGCTCCCCTATGTCGAGCCGACGACCGACTGGATCCGCTTGGAGCGGCGCTTTCCAGTAACTCTCCTCCTGCAAAATCCGAATACCGAGGTCATCCTGCATATGGGGTCCGACGCGCGCACTTTGATGTTCTACTGAGCGCGCCCGGTGCTGCGCGAGATACCCGATGCGCTCGCCGCCGAACTACGCTCGCTCGAGTGGCGTGGCCGGCGCGGGTTGGAGGCAGCGGAAGCGGCGGCAGCGGTGACTTTGGCGGTAGTCGCCGCGCTGGTGCTGCATTCCGACGCGCCTTGGTGGGCGGCGATCACAGCCTTCATGGTAACCCGGGCCTCGCCGGCGGAAGCGGTCTTACGCGGCGCCATGCGCGTTGCCGGCAGCATCTTTGGCGCGCTCGTCGCGCTTATCGTGCTGCGGTTGTTTGTTTACCAGTCGCTACCATTTTTGCTGAGCCTTTTCCTATTGTCGTGCGTCGGCTTGTTCGGCTTCGTGGGCTCGCGCTTCGGCTATGCCTGGCTAGTCGGCACAGTGACCGCATGCCTCATCATGCTGATGTCGTTCGACCAGCCCGACGCGGCATTCAACACCGCTGTCAATCGTGTCATCGACGTGATGATTGGAACCGCGGCGTCTTTAGCGGTTTGCGCGCTGAGCCCGGTTCCGCCTGGTGGAGTTGCGCCGCCCGCCGGCCTACTGAAACCGCCGCCACTGGCCTTCTGGCGGCGCCGCTACGGCGACGAGCTGATGCGCTGGCTCCCGGGCAACGGGCCATTGGTAGTGCATGCCTGCCGCGGCGGGCTGACCGTGATGCTGATGCCGGCGCTGGCGGAGTGGCTGGCTCCGGAGAGCCCGGTCACGATGGGCGTCACCGTGGTCATGGTTATGTCGATCCCGACGACCGCTATTCTCCACTCCGACAGCCGCACTATCATCGAGCGAGCGGCGCATCGCCTCATCGGTTGCCTGATTGGCGCGCTCGTCGGCCTCGCCTGTCTTGCCTTTATCGGGGACGATTTTGTGCTTTGGATAGCGCTGATTCCTCCCGGCATTTGGCTGTGCTCGCAGATCCAGACGGGCACAACTGGAATCAGCTACATCGGGACGCAAGCAATGTTTGCGTATCTGATGAGCATGCTTCAAGGGCAGGGCCCGCCGGATACGATCGCCCCCGGCTTCAATCGTCTGGTCGGGGTCATGGGCGGGCTATCGATTTTGTTCGTCGTTACCCTGGCCTTGTCGCTGATCCCGCTGTCACCCCCCGCTCCGGCTCTCGCCGCCAGCGATTGACAAGGCGCCTCGGCAACGGTCTGATCGCGCCTGCGAGTTTGCGGGGAAATGGGAGGGCGCATTGGCCAAGTTCAGGATCGCGACTCCGGCCGGGGCAAGTTTCACCGTCGCCGGCGGCGGCTATGGCTACGAGATGGAGGCACTGACGCCGATCGATGCCGAGATCTATGAGGTCCCGGCCGGATCTGAGGACGAATTCGTCGCGGCCGCGAAAGATGCCGACGCGCTCTACGCCAAGGGCCGGCGCATTACCAAGAAGATGATCGACGGGCTGCAGCGCTGCAAAATCATCTCGCTGGGCAGCGTCGGGGTCGACAGCGTCGATGTCGACGCGGCAACGATGAAGGGCATACCCGTCACCAATTGTCCCGACACCTTTATCGAAGAGGTCGCTGATCACGCGATGACCCTGATCCTCGCGACCCATCGCCGCCTGATCGAACAGGACCGGATGGTCCGCGATGGGCGCTGGGCCGAGGGGCGGCCGGCGCTGCTCAAGATCCCGCGCCTTCGCGGCATGACCCTCGGCCTTATCGCGTTCGGTCACGTCGCCCGTGCGGTCGCCGAAAGGGCCAAGCCATTCGGCCTCCACGTCATCGCCTACGACCCGTATATCGAAGAGATCGTCATGGTCGAGCGCGGGGTTGAACCGGTCAGCCTGGCGGAACTGCTGGCCCGCGCCGACATCCTCTCGATGCACACGCCGGCGACGGAGAGCGCCAATCGGCTGATACGTGAAGAGCATTTCCGCCAGATGAAGAAAACGGCGATCTATGTCAGCACCGGGCGCGGGCCGACCACCGACGAGGCAGCGCTGATCAAGGCACTCGACGAGGGAATGATCGCCGCTGCCGGGCTCGACGTGCTCGAGCAGGAGCCTCCGGGAGGCAACAACCCGCTGCTGCGTATGGACAATGTGATCCTGACCGCGCATGTCGCCTCGGCCACGGCCCGGTTCGACCCCGCGCGCCGCCGGCGGGTCGGTCTTGAATTGTCGCTGGCGCTTTCCGGCAAGTGGCCGATGTCGTGCGTCAACCCGTCGGTGCTCGCGGATAGCGGCCTCAAGCGCTGGCAGCCGGTGTCGATGGAGCGCGGCCCGAATTCCTGAGCTAAGGGAGGATGGCGAGATGATGGATTTGGAAATCGTGCGCTATCCCGATCCCAGCATCAAAATCCTCGACCCGCGCTTTTCGTCGCTGGTGCTCGGCAATGCGGCGGTCGAGCGGATCGCCACCGGTTGCCGCTTCAACGAGGACCCCGTGTGGTTCGGCGACGGCCGGTTTTTGTTGTGGAGCGACATCCCCAACGACCGGATCATGAAATGGGAGGAGGAAACCAGCGCGGTCAGCCTCTTCCGCAAGCCGTCGCACTATGCCAACGGCAATACCCGCGACCGCCAGGGCCGGCTGGTGACCTGCGAGATGGACGCGCAACGACTGACCCGCACCGAATATGATGGCACGATCACGGTGCTGGCCGATGCCTTCGACGGCAAGCGGCTAACCGCGCCGAACGACGTCGCCGTCAAGTCCGATGGCTCGATCTGGTTCAGCGACAACGGCGCCGGCACGCGCGGCAATTATCTCGGCCATACCGCGCCATGGGAATTGCCGCTGCGCGTCTACCGCCTCGATCCCGCCACTGGCGAAATGACGGTTGCGATCGGCGACATGAAGCGGCCGAATGGTCTCGCTTTTTCTCCCGACGAGAAATTGCTTTATGTCGTTGACACGCCGGGAGCGCTGGGACCGCGAACGGTCCAAGTCTACGACATTGTAGACAACGGCACGAGAGCCGTTAACGGGCGCCTGTTTTTTAATGCCGAGCCCGGCGGCACCGATGGCATCCGCGTCGATGTCCACGGCAATGTCTGGTGCGCCTTCTCCGGCGGAGAGGCCGAGGACGGTGTCGCCGTCTTTGCTCCAGATGGCGCCCTAATCGGCCGCATCATGCTCCCCGAGCGCTGCGCCAATGTCTGTTTCGGCGGGATTAAGCGCAACCGCCTGTTCATGGCTGCGAGCCAGTCGATCTATTCGCTATACGTCGAAACCCAGGGCACGGTTGGCGGATGACCGGCTGAAGCCGTAGCGTGCCGCTATGGCCGGATCCAGCTCTCAGGCGTGCAGCCCACGGATTTGACCGTATTCATTGCCCCCGAGAGCTTGCCAGAACCTCGCTTTTCCGATTAACGCCCGACCGCATAGCCCTGCATGCCGCGCGGATTGGCAGCGGCCTTGAGCACTCGCCCTTCGGGGGTTTCTTCCCGGGCGCAGGCGGACAGCCGGCCCTCCGACCACGGCGCGCCGACTGTCAGGCGGTGGCCGCGCTGGGCGAGGTAGGCGCGCGTCTCTTCGGGAAAGCGTCCTTCGAGCGCCAAGAGACCCGGCTTCGCAGCGCGCGGGTAGAACGAGCTGGGCATGTGCTCGGTGTGAAAGGCCGGGCACTCGATCGCCTCCTGCAAATTCATGCGGTGATCGACGTGGTGCACGAACATCAGGGCCGACCACTGGTCCTGCTGATCGCCACCGGGGTCCCGAAGGCGAGAGCGGGGGCACCGTCCTTGAACGCCATCGACGGCGACAAGGTGCTGCGTGGGCGCTTGCCGGGCATCAAGCTCGCCGGCAGCCCCTCCTCTAACCAGAACATCTGCATCCGCGTGCCTAGGCAAAAACCCAGCTCGGGGATAACCGGCGAGCTTTGCAGCCAGCCACCCGACGGCGTCGCCGAGACCATGTTGCCCCAGCGGTCGACGACATCGACATGGCAGGTGTCGCCGACCACGACGCCTTGCCGAGTCATCGTCGGCTCGCCGATCCCGCCAATCGTGGGCTCTCCGATGACGGTGCCCGAAATCGCGGCTTCGCGGCCCCCGACCAGCATCCGCGGCACGCGGTCGTCCGGACGCCCGGGGCACAGCTCCAACGAGGCGCGGTCGCCGATCAGTTTGCGCCGGGCATCGTTGTAAGCGGCACTAAGCAAGGTGCGCATCGGCACGTCGACGAAGTCGGGATCGCCGTACCAAGCCTCGCGATCGGCAAAGGCAAGTTTCCAGCATTCGGCAACGATGTGGACGAAATCCGGTCCGAGCGGATCGAGATCATCGAGATCGAACCCCTGAAGCAGCGCCAAGGTCTGCAGCAGAACCGGCCCCTGGCTCCACGGCCCGCCCTTCATCACGGTCCAGTCACGGTAATCGAAGCCGACCGGCGCCTCGACCGGGGCCTCCCAGTGTGCAAGGTCATCGCCGGTCAACAGCCCGCCATGGCGCCGGCCCGAGGAATCGAGCACCTTTTCGTGCCGGCAAAACCGATCGATCGCCTCGGCGACAAATCCGCGATACCACGCGGCGCGGGCGTGCTCGATCTGGCCTTCGCGACTCCCGGCGCCGGCTTCGGCGAGAACCCGGCGATAAGTCGCGGCGAGAGCTGGATTGCAAAACAGACGCCCCGGTACCGGCGGCTTACCGTGCGGCAAATAGACCGAGGCCGAGCTCGGCCATTCGCGATGGAACATCTCGGCCATCACCGCGATCGAACTCGCTGACGCGGTCGACCACCGGGTAGCCATTCTCGGCATAGCCGATCGCCGGCGCCAGGATTTCGCTGAGCGGCAGCGTCCCCCAATCGCGCAGCAGCCGCATCCAGCCGCCGAATGCGCCGGGGACCGGGGCGGCGAGCAGCCCGGTCCCAGGGATCAGGTCGAGACCGAGCCCGCGGAAATGACCTATCGTCGCAGCAGCGGGCGCCACTCCCTGACCGCAGATCATGTCGCAGCGGCGGCCGGCCTCGTTCCACACTAGGATCGGCGCCTCGCCCAGGGGGCCGTTCAGATGCGGCTCGACCACTTGCAACATGAAACCGGCGGCAGCCGCGGCATCAAAAGCGTTGCCGCCCTTTTCCAGGATGCTCATGCCGACCGCAGAGGCCAGCCAATGCGTCGAGGCGACGGCGCCAAAAGTGCCTCGGATCTCGGGTCGAGTGGTAAAGGCCGCCATCGCTTCCTCCGCGTTGTCGCTTCGCTCAGGGTAGAGCACGTTGCCCGTCAGCGAAACGTCCGCCCATCGCAATCGGTCAATGGCGCGCCTATCTATCGGCGGTTCTGCCTCCCACGGCGTATGCCGATTGCCTTTCAACAGACGAAGGGACACAAAACTGTCCGCGACGCTTTCCCTCGCCGAACCCGCCGAGCCGACACCGCGGACCAGCGGGGAAGAGTTCTTCCGCACCGAGGGCGCTTATACCGGCCTGGGCGCACCGATCCAGGGTGGACAGATTACGCGCTGGTTGCTTGTGGAGGGGCCGCACATCGACAGCGGAGTCGAACTATTTGACGAGCTGTGCTGGCGGCTCCTTGGCGACGGTGTGCCGCTGTGGCGTGCCACATATCATGTGGGCGTACTGCACCCGCAAATTCGCGGCATCGGCGTGCGCTGGTTGCGGGACCGCAAGATCGTCGAGCAATACAGCATTCTGCATGGCTCTGACGACACCGACGAATATCGTCTGAGCCCGATCCGGGCCACGATCGAACGCGGGACGCCGTTCCGCCGGCGGCTCAACCACCCGGTTCCGGAATTCCCGCTGCTGGAGAGAATTCGCAAGGCCGGTGGGACCGATTATTTTGCGCTGCCGTTGAACCGCACCTTTCGCCGCTTCCCGGTGGTGACCTGGGCGACCGAGCGGCCGGACGGGTTCGGGGACGCCGACATCGCGGCACTCGAGGACATTAATCCGGCTTTGGCCGCGATCGCCGAGACGCGCGCGGAGCGCCGGATCAGCACCAGTCTCCTCGATACCTATCTTGGGCCGCAGGCTGGGCGGCGCATCCTCGCCGGCCAGATCCTGCGGGCGCAGGGCGAGCGGATGCGCGCGGTCATCATGATGACCGATATGCGCAACTTCACTGGTTTGTCGGACCGCTTGCCGGGCGATGCGGTTATCGAACTGCTCGACGATTATTTCGACGCGATCGGATCTCCGATCCAAGAAAACAAAGGCGAAATCCTGAAATTCATGGGCGATGGGGTGCTCGCGATCTTCCCGGCCGACGACGACGAGGATTTCACGCCTTCGAGCTTGCGTGCGCTCGACGCCGCCACCCAAGGGCTCGAACGTCTCGCCGCGATCAATCGGGAACGCCGGGAAAGCGCGCGGAGCGAGGTGCGCGCCGGCATCGGGCTGCATTTGGGCGAGGTCATCTACGGCAATGTCGGCTCGGCCGACCGCCTCGACTTCACTGTGATCGGGCCGGCGGTCAACTTAGCATCGCGCATCGAGGGCCTGACCAAGCGCCTCTCACGCCCGTTGTTGACCTCTTCCGCCTTCGCCGAGATCTGCCCGCGCCCACTGGTCTCGCTGGGCTTCCAGCCGGTCCGCGGCCTCTACCAGCCGGAGGAGGTCTTCGGGCTGCCGGATTAACCCTCCCCTGCCTCGCTAAGGCGGCGCGGCGTCACGCATCCGCAGGCCCGCGTCGAAATCCTCTGCCACTCGGGCATCGTTCTCCAATAACGCGCCGGCATCGACCTTGGCGAACTCGATTGCCCCCATCGCCGCGAATGCCTCCTGCACTTGCGGGCCCCACAGCCCGATATCCTTAACTGTTGGGACGATGCGGCTAAAGATGCGGCTACGAAACACTTTCATTGACTCGGATTGATCGACGATCCGCAGGCATTCCTCGACCGGCAGGCCAAGCTGTTGCCAAACCTCCCGCTGATTAAACCGGTCGCGCATGTGCCAGCACGCAGCGACAACGAAATCTTCGCGTTCCTTGCGCTCGGCCTCGCTGAGTTGCGGGTAGAAGTCACGCAAGGCGAGCCGGCCGAACGCGACGTGCCGCGCCTCGTCCTGCATCACATAGGCGTTGACCGCAGCCGCGAGCGGATTCTTCGACTGGTCGCGGATGCGCTGGAACGCCGCTAACGCCAAACCTTCGATCAGGATCTGCATCGTCAGATAGGTCATGTCCCAGCGGCTGTCGGTCAGCCCGTCATCGAGCAACGCCTTCAACCCCGGGGTGATCGGATACGCGAGCTCGAATTTTTCGTGGAGTAGTCGCGAATAGGCTTCGACATGCCGCGCCTCGTCCATCACCTGGGTCGCGGCATAGAATTTCGCATCGAGATCGGGAACCGTTTGCACGATCTTCGCTGTCGCGATCAGCGCGCCCTGCTCGCCGTGCATGAATTGCGAGATCTGCGATGCCTGCAGATGGTGGCGAACCCGACTGCGTTCTTTATCGGTCATCCGGTCCCAAAGGTCGGTGCCGAAGATGTGGACGACCCGGTCGTCGAGCATCATTGGGTTTTCCGGATCGAGGTCCTGTGACCAGTCGATCCGCTCGGCCGCGTCCCATTGCTGCTTTTTGCCCTTGGAATAAAGCTGGAGCAGCGCCTCACGCGGCGCGTCGTATTCCCAGGTAAAGCAGGTTTCGGTATTGCCGTCGAACTTCCACTCGGTCTGCTCGACCGGAAGTGTGTAGCGGTACGTCGTCGACATCGTGCTGCCTCCAGGCTCACGCCATCCGGTCAAATATGGGGCTTCGAAGCAAAAATCCTCACTCGTCGCGGTTCAGGATTTCAACGATGCCGGTAGCAGGATCGACGCGCACTTCGTCGCCGGTGCGGAACAGCCTAGTCACGTCGCCGTCGGCGAAGCGGTCGACCAGCGCGACGTTGGCGAAAGCGGCACCCTGCGCCAGAATCGGGTTGACGTGGTTGAAGATCAATGCCCGCGGCACAATCGTGCGCGCCGCCATTTCGTGCAGCATCCAGGCGGTAGCGACCCCGCCTTGGCGTTGTCGAGAACCAGGATCCGGTCGACATAGCTCTCGCCGGCCAACTTGTGGCTCGGCCGCGAGAATACCCCTCGGGCGCGGTCGAGATCGTAGCGCGCACTGAAATTGTCGGGAGCGACGAGCGCGATGCCCACGACCGCCGGGCCGACGCCCTTGTGACAGCGCAACAGGATCGGCATCACAGGATCCGGCCGGCCACAGCCGCGTCGACGCAGCGCTCGAGGCTGGCCAGGCTCGGCTGATAGCCATAACCGCCGATGATGTTGACGAGCTTGGCCGAATTGGTCATCAGCCGGGTCCAACCATTGGCCTCGGCCATCTCACGGGCATAGCTCTGGTAAAAGCAGATGCCTTGCGCGACGACGGCGCCCGCCGCCTCGATCCGCTGGGTCAGGCCCATCCGGTCCGCGGCATGCTTGATCTCGGGCGAAGTGGTGATGAGCATTGTCGTTTCTGGGTGGACCTGGCGTCCGTCGAGCGTCTGCGCCACAGCCTCGATCTCGAACAACGATAATTGCGGCGCGCCGAACACGACGACATCGAGCTTGTCGCCCGCTGCGGCATAGCGAGCGACAAAGGCGTCGATCTCGACACGGCCGATGGCCACGGCTTCGGTCATCGGCCCGGCAAAGGCGGCGTCCTCGGCGGTGATGCCGGGCATGTGAAACAACGCCACCGAGCCGAAGCTCGCTAGCGCGGTGCCGAAATGCTTCAAGTCGTCGGAGCTCGGGATTTCGGCGATACCGTCGATGACCGGCACTTGCCAATACGAGCCGCAGGCCTCGCCGACGATGCCACCGACAGCCCCCCATTCGCTGAAATCGCGTGGCCTGTCGGTCAGCCGGAACCGCCTCGTGGAGCGGCGGCATTTACCGAGGTGATAGCCGTAGCGGGGGGTGCGGCCGGTTAACGCCGCGGCCAGCGCCGAAGGCCCGCCCTCAAAATTGCTGCGCGCGCCAAAGACGCTGTTCGAATAGATCACGACCCCGGTGTCGCCATAGGCCACATGGTCACCACGCACGGGCGCCATGACGGTCTGATAGTTGATGCAGGTATCGGTCATCAGCACGCCGAACGCGCGCGAGGGCGTCGATCGCCCGCCGCTCGAGCGCCACCATCCATTCGCTCTGCCCGAGCCGGCGATAGATCCTGAAGTCGATGCCGCGCGGATCGGTGATCGTCGGGACCCGCACGCGCCACTCGTTTTTGGGGGCTCCCGCGAGGCCTTCGAGAAACCGCACTCCGGCCTCGCCCAGGGATTCGGTGTCGGCCATGATGTGCGCTTGCGAGACCGGGACGAAGTCAGCGGCGTCGAAGAACTCGCCAACGGCGATCTGGTGTGCGATCGCCCAGCGCCTCGGTTCGCCAAGCTCGCCGGCCAGCATCGCCCGCTCCTCGTCAGTCAGCCGCATCGCGTGTTACTTTGGCCCGGCAATCGCAATCCCACGGGAGATCAGGTCCTCGACCTCCCTCGCGCCAAGCCCCGCCTCGCGCAGGATCTCGCGCGAGTGCTCGCCGAGGCGCGGCGCGTGATAACGCAAGGTGCAATCAGCATCGCCGAACCGGACCGGCGGCCGAACCGTCCGGATGCGGCCTTCCGAAGGATGGTCGGTCAGCGGGAAAAAATCGACGGCAGCGAGCTGTTCGTCATCAGCCAACTCGGTCAACTGGTTGACCGGCCCGCATGGAATATCGACGGATTTGAGTTTGGCAAGCCAATATCCAGTTGTCTTGCCGCGTACGCATTCGGCGATCAGTGCATAGAGGTCGGCGACGTGACTGCTGCGGCTTTGCGCATCGGCAAGACGCGGATCATCGGCAAGTTCGGGCCGCCCGGCGATGCTGAAGAAATCCCGCCAATGCCGGTCGCTGTACGGCAGGATGCAGATGTGCCCGTCGGCGGTGCGGTGCGGACGCCTGTCGGGCGCCAGCATGCGCGAATAGCCGGGCGGTCCCATCGGCGGGTCGAAGGTCAGTCCGCCCATATGCTCGGCCATGACGAAGGCGGTCATAGTTTCGAGCATCGGCACCTCGACCGCCTGGCCCTCCCCGGTGCGCTCGCGCTGCACCAGCGCCGCCATGACCGCATAGACCATAGTCAACCCGACGGTCTTGTCGCCGACCAGAGTCGGGACAAAGCGCGCCTCGCCGCCAGTCGCCTGTTCCAATGCAACAAATCCGCTGGCACCCTGGATGATGTCGTCGAAGGCCGGCCGGTCGGCCAGCGGCCCGACTTGCCCGTAGCCGTGCGCCGAGCAATAGACCAGCCGTGGATTGACGCCACGCAGTCGTTCGTAAGCAAAGCCCAGCCGCGCCATAGCCTGCGGGCGCATGTTGTGCATGAAGACATCGCTCTGCCGCACCAGCGCCAGCAATACGTCGGCCGCCTCGCCGCGTTTCAAATCAAGGCAGAGAGAGCGCTTATTACGATTGAGATTCAAAAAAACATGGCCCATCTCGCGGTGGCGCCCGGGGCCGGCATAGCGCATGATGTCGCCGTCCGGCGGTTCGATCTTGATCACCTCGGCGCCGAGATCGCCGAGGATCTGCGTTGCCAGAGGCCCCAACACAACCGTTGTCAGATCGATGACGTTAATCCCGGCAAGCGGACCGGGCTTCGTCTCGCTCGCCTTCTCTAGCTCAGTCATCCGCCGGCCCGCGCCCGTCTATACCAGTCGAGGATCTCGATCCCATTCCAGTGCAGCACCCCGGCGTAGTGGGAGATGTGGTCGTACACGGCTTCGAGGTAGTTGATGCGGTGCGGCTGGCCGCTGATATAGGGATGAATCGCGATCGCCATGATCTTGGCCCGCTCCGCGCCTTCCTCATAGAGCCGCTCGAAGCTATCGATGCAGCGCTGGGTGAAATATCCCGACTCGTGGTGCTGTACGAGCATCATCGGGATGTCGTTCAGCTCGACCGAGTAAGGCAGGGTGACGAGCGGGCCGCGCTTGGTGCGGATCTCGGTCGGTTCGTCGTCATAGACCCAGTCGCCGATATATTGGATGCCAGCTGCGGCCAGCAGCTCGGGTGTTTCGTAGGTTTCGGTCAGCCCTGGCCCGAGCCATCCCTTGGGTCTGACGCCGGCGAAACGTCCGAGCACATCCAAGGATTTGGCGATCATCGCCGCCTGGTCGCCGACTTTGTGGATCGGCATCTGTTCCCAGGCGTGGCCCATAAATTCCCAGCCCGCCTCGCGCGCCGCATGCGCCACGCGCTCGTATTCCTCGCACACCCGCGCATTGATCGACAGGGTGGGGCGAATGCCGAGGCGCCTGAAAAAATCGAAAAAGCGCCAAACCCCGACCCGCATCCCATATTCATGCCAAGTCCAGTTGGGCACGTCGGGCAGCAGCAACTGGCGGGTCGGTGCCGGCAGCACCTGCCGTGCCATCGGTCGCGAGATCGACCAGAATTCGAGATTGACGATCGTCCACACGACGATCCGGGAGCGGTCCGGCAGTTTGAGCGGTGGCCGGTCGACGATCGCCGAGAAGGTGCTGCGTTTGCGGGGGAGCATTCGATCTCCAATCATGACACAGAAATGACGCCACAATCTCGCCCCGCATTTCTCGTCCGGCAAGCCCTAGTCGCCGCCGCCGGTCGACGACGCCGGGAACGCTCTTTGTGCAATGCAGCACTGCAAAGTCAACGTTCCGGCGCCGCGATGACGCCATCCATCCTCCGCCCGCGTTTGCGGGGCGGATGGCTGAGCCGAGGGGTGGCGCCGATGAGGTTGCAGTATTTCCGGGGAAACGTGTTCGTCGCGAACCTGCCACCGGATTTCACCGACGATCAGTTGGCCGAGGCCTTCGATCCGTTTGGGATGGTGTTGAGCGCTTTCGTCGCCCGCGACCCGGCGACCGGAAAGCGGCTGCGCTACGGCTTTGTCGACATCGCGACCGAGCGCGCTGCCAAGCTCGCGGTCGCGACGATGAACGGGACCGCAATCGATGGACATAATCTCGACGTGCGGATCAGCGAGCACCCGAGCTCGGCGAAGAAGCCGCCCAAGCCCCGCCTCGCCGCTCGTCGGGCGCCGCTATCAGCCCCGCGCGATAACACCGAGGATTACGTTTCGGACGGTGCCTTCGCCCCGCGCGTGACACCGAGGCGGCAGCCTACCTTCCAGGTCGAACGTCGATCTCTGCCACGCCGGTTCTAATCACAAAACGTCACCCCGGCCTCGGCCATCGCTTGCATCGCCTGGGCGAGCGAGCCGTCGAGGTCAATCCCGCGGCAAGCAGCGGTCGCAAGTTGGACCGCGAAACCGGCCTCGCGAGCATCGAGCGCCGAAAACAGCACGCAATAGTCGGTCGCGAGCCCGCATATGGTCAGACGTTCGAAGCCGCGTTCGCGCAAATAGGCGGCGAGCCCAGTAGGCGTACGCCGGTCGTTTTCGCGAAATGCCGAATAGGAATTGATCGCCGGCCGAAAGCCTTTGCGCAAAACCAGTTCGGCATACGTAACCGCCAGCCCGGGGTGAAAGGCCGCTCCCTCGGTCCCCTGCACGCAATGGTCCGGCCACAGGACCTGCTCGCCGTACGCCGCCTCGATTGTCTCAAAGGGCCGCTTGCCGACATGCGAGCTGGCAAAGGACGTGTGTCCCGGCGGATGCCAGTCCTGAGTCAGGACAACATGGGCGAACTCAACGGCGAGCCGGTTGATCGCCGGAATAACCGCATCGCCCTCCGGCACCGCCAGCGCCCCACCGGGGCAGAAATCGTTCTGCACATCGGCGATCACCAGAACGTCGCGATCGCCCGCTGTCCGAGCGCCCGAGTTTCGGTTCATTTGTCCCTCGCGGATCTCTCGTCCCACCGATAACACTCATATCGGCACTCGATTGCGCAAGCGGGAGAGGATCGTACGCGCCACTGATACCGGCGATCTTCGCCCGTTGAAGGCGCTGTGGAAGTTGCGCCCGCCCGGCGGACCCGAACCAACCGGCGCTCGGCTGATGCGGCGCTGGCGCGAAAAGCGTCTACTGGGGCGGCTGGAGCGGCAGTGGCCCGGCGGTTTTGCGCTCCATCGCAACGGCGACCTCATCTATGTGCCGCACCCGCTCGATGCGCGCGGACGGCGCGCGCTGCTGCATCCGCCGACAGTCCATCCTTCGGTACTCACCTTTCTGAACCCCGGTGGGGTTGCGATCGACGTCGGCGCCAATCTCAGCGAATGGGCATTGCCGCTCGCCGGCAGGGTCGGTTCGTCTGGGCGGGTGCTCGCGATCGAGCCGGCGCCGCGCGCTGCCGCTGCCCTCAACAAGACGCTCTTCGCCAACGCCCTCTCTCAGGCGGAGGTCATTCGCTGCGCCATCGGCGACCACGATGGAACGGTGGAATTTGCCGTGCCGATCGTGACTTCGGTACGAGTCGACACCGGGACTGCCTGCATCGGACCCGCCGCTGGCGGACAGGAAGCCCTGAAGGTAGTGTTGCGCAGCCTCGATTCGCTCGCCGCCGAGCACCGCCTCGACCGGATCGATTTGATAAAGATCGATGGCGAGGGCGGCGAACGGCAGGTGCTCGACGGCGCCCGCGCGACACTCACGCGCTTTCGCCCGGTGCTCGCCTTGGAAACCGGGCATGAGGCGGGAGACGATCGCCAGGCGGTCCGTGACCTGCTCGGCGGTCTCGGTTATCGCATGCTGGGCCTGCTGCTCGATTTCGGGATGGCCGAGGCCGGTTGGCCGGCGTATGTCGCAGCTGACCCGCCGTTCCGCCCGGGCGACGCGCACAATCTGCTGCTCGTCGCGGAGTAAAGCTGCCGGTCAGGTCCCTACCGCGAGCGGGCTCGTAAGCTTTTTGAGCGCGGCGACAACTGAAAGCGGCGTCAGACGCCCGGTCTTCGGATTTTCCGCTGAGGGCACATTCTCGATCTGCATCGAAAAGCGCGCAGCGTCGCCCTCGATTTCGATTCTGTGGATGTTGCGGGTTACCGCCGGGTCGGCCCAGATCTCGATCGTCGTGCGCTCAGGGCCGATCCCGGCCAGCGCCAATGCCGCGACGACGTTGACGTTGGCCGGAAAACCGCGGGCAGCTTCGCGGGCATTGCCGGTGAACACGCGCTTGGCCTCCGACAAGCTGTCGATGCCGATGCCGTGCGCCATGAGATAAGGCGCGCCGATCAGGCCGCCGGGCGGCTTTCGCGTGATCATGTGTACGCTCGATATCTGGCCCTCGGCCGCCGCCCCGACCGCATCGAGGCCGAGCAATGCACCCGTCGGCACCAGGATGCGTCCGCCGTGCCGGCGCGCCAACTCGACTAGATCGAAATTATCGAGCAGCGCGCCGCAGCTGAGCACCATCACCAAACGGCCGCTGCGAAGCGCGGACTCGACGACTTCCCGCAAAAGGTGAGCCGGCGCGCATTCGATGACGATGTCCGCGCAGGCGCCGAGTTCGGAGAGCGGCAGCACCGGAACTGGCCTCGCAAAGCCGGCCATCGCCGCCTCGGCCCGCGACGTGTCGCGCGCCGCAACCGCAGCCAAGATCAGCCCTTCGATGCCGCGATCGAGCCGCTCGGCGACCACCTTACCGATCGCGCCAAACCCGCCAATCGCCACTGATAGCGGCATTTCCTAAACTCCCAGAGAGGTTCGCAGCTGTATTCATCGAGCTGTTATCGTCCGGGTTAACATCATTTCGAAACCGTCTCACCGATTTCGATCACCGGATGCGGGAACTGCCAGAACTCTTCGAGCGCCACGCCCGGTGAGTTTCTGCAGGGCTGCCACCTGCGACGGCCACATCAAAGCAGGCTAGCGAAGTGCATACGCGTATTAATAGCTGCGGCTGTATCCTTCGGGCGTTCTACGAACTTAACAAACGCTTCCATCGCTGCCTGCAGGAGGAGGCCGAACAGAAACTCTTGGTACGGCGCGCTGCACGCAAAATGATCGCGATGTTGGTCTCTGGATCCCTCAGTTCGTCAGGGGTAAAGCCTACTCCCTCCCCATGTTCGAGGTTGCATTGGAAGAGGCCATAGCTCTCTTCTGAGCCGGCCGCTTTCTTACTCGGATCCAGACCGGATTCGGCGATGGCGTTGGCGAGCGCCGTCCGGAGGTGTTGGCCCTGGGTAAAGCCTGCCCTCTGAAAGCGGTCGACTATCACGTCGCCCCACTTTTGTAGTCCTTTCAGGACCCCTGCGGCCGTGAGGCCGCAATGATCGGCGGCGCCGGTCGCGTCGGCTTCGGTCTGCAGGACACGTATGGCGGCGGGAAATGAGCTGATCTTAACGGCGTTGGACTGATTCCCGCCGAGCAGTTGCACGTTTCCGCTGCTTGCGTCGAAGGCGGAAAAAACCCCACATGTCCGTGCGTACCGGTCGTCCCGGGCACCTCCGTCAGAACGATGACCGCCCCGATGGGTATGTTATGTGACCCTAGAGGAACGGTTTGCGAGCCCCAGACCGTCCAGTTGGCGGCTCGCGCTGCGCCTGCCGGCACGGGATTGTTGCTCGTTCTCATGCAGAAAGCCGCGAAAGCACCGCACCATGCCGGTATCGTAGCCCCGACACTTTGTGGAACGGCGGCAAAATAAGACCTGATTCTATCCGGTGCGGTTGCCTCGCTAACCCCGGCGGCCTGCTCCGCCTGAGCAACTTGAAACCAAGGCGCGGTGCCGGCATTGCCGCCGGACGGCAGCTCGTCGGGCGCCAGAGTTTTGATTTTGTCGAACGCTGCGTCGAGCGTCGCGGCCAGCACCGCTTCCGTGGCGGCGACGAATGCGGTGATCGTCATCGAGCCGTTAACTTGGCTTAGCTGGGCGCGACTGGCAATCGGCGCGATCGACGCCAGGCTGGCAATATCCGACAGTAGCTTGTTTGTATCCGTCTCGTTTTTGCGGATGGCCACGGCCGTTGCGACATCGGTCAAATACGCGTGGAATAGGTCAAGATAGCTGGGGACAAAAGGTTCGGCATCACCGTCCGGAGCGTCGCCGGCTGCCCACGTATCCGCGAACGCTTTACCGGCGGCGTGCATCGACAATCCCGCGGCGTAGACCTGAGCCATCGGGTAGATCACATCCGGAAGCTGGTACAGGCTGTGGGTTTGTAATTCGCTGTTGAGAAAGTCGATCCACTCCGTCCAGGATAACCGGAACGGCCCCGTGCAGAACGGATCGGAAAAGATGCTCTGCGTCACGCCGGTCTCGATAATCGCGCGGGCGATCAAGAAATCGGCGGTGACGAAATTGGGCGTGACAGCAGGGTCGGCATTAAGCTGCCGGTCAACCAGCGGACATTGCCGGACGAACATCTCCGGGTCGAGCGGAGCGGGCGCCGGATCGGGCACCGGCTTGAGTCCGTGCTTTTTACCCACCCGTCAAGGGTTTGATCCGGTGGCAGATATACATTGACCCACTCTACTTGGTGATCGTCGGTGAATCTCTTACCCGTACTAAAAAATGTGCCGCCCAAGAAGGAAAAGAGTGTCGGGGCGTCGACGTTTGGTGTCGCCTTAACGTCTGTGGAATCATTGAGATTGAGTTCAAAGGCCATTTACTTAATCCCTGAAAGAATGTTCCACAAATCCATGGTGAGTTGCTCCGAAAGGGCGGCGTCAGTCAGAGTCAACTGTTTTGCTAGCCCCTTACGGACGTTTGGGATTCGGTTTCTCACCTCCTCTAGGCTCGCGGTTCCGTCTTCGGCCAACTTTCTCCCTGGCTCGGCAATGTCAATCTGCTGGTTGATCTTTTTGATCACATCCCCAGAGTTGATCTTAGCGCCTTCTGGGGGTGCCTGTTGTCCCTAGAGATAATAGGATTCGAAGACATTTTGGAAGCGTCCCCGATCGCATTTTGGACAACCCGTTAGAATCCCGATTTCCCCAGTGGTGAGCAAGCCTGTGGCCAAGGGCATTGGTTGCCCGGGGCGGTAATTCCGCGCTTGCCGGAAGGCCCTTGTGTGTGCGGTCGTATTTAAGGCCCCAGCGTGGCTTATTTCAGTCTCCAGGACACACAATGCCGCAAAGACTCTTCGTAATTGAGGTAGGCTGTACGGTGCACTCGGGTCTAGGAGGAACGGGCGATAGTTCGCCGCGACTGGAGGCACCACCGTAATTCGACGCTGGACCTGCTGTTGCGGCTTCTCGGGCACCGGGGCAGTGACAGCGGGTGGCAGCAGAGTGGTGACGGGCGCTGTCAATACGGCTGCCGCTTAAGCCTTAGTTTCGTCGGGCTCGGAGACTGAGGGAGAGCCGCTCGCGGCGTTGTTGATGTTCGCCTCTATTGCCCCAGGGGAGCATTGCGTCAGATACCCTGTACGGCATCAACATGCCAGGACGTGAGTTGATTTTGTCTAGGTCCAGCGCTTTCAGATAATACGTACGTCCTTTCAGAGCGACGTTACGCAGCGCCGAGGTAAGCGCTCGGTGAGGGCGCTGGGTCAGGCGGCGGCGCGCTGAAGGTCGGCGGGCGTCCAGTTCCAGGGGAGGAGATCGGCGATTTTCCGGGCCGGGTGATCGGCGATGCGGGCCAGCACGTCGGCGAGGTAGTGCTGCGGGTTGCGGCGGTTGAGCTTGGCGGTCTCGATCAGGGAGTAGATCGCCGCGGCGCGGTGGCCGCCGGCGTCGGAACCGGCGAACAGATAGTTCTTGCGGCCGATCGCGACACAGCGCAGCGCCCGCTCGGCGGGGTTGTTGTCGAGGGCGAGGCGGCCGTCGTCGAAGCATCGCAGCAGTGCCTTCCAGCGCGAGCGCATGTAGCGGAAGGCCTTGGCGAGTTCGGATTTGCGGGACAGCCGGCGCAGTGTCGTCTCCGCCCAGGCGGCCAGCGCCTCGGCGATCGGCTTGGACCGCTGCTGACGTTCCCCTCGCCGAACATCGGGCGGCAAACCGGCGATCGTCTTGTCGATCTTGTAGAGGTCGCCGATGCGGTCGAGCGCCTGCTTGGCGATCGGCGAGCCGGTGGCGGCATGGACGTCGAAGAACTTGCGCCTGACGTGCGCCCAGCAGGCGGCCTCGGTGATCCGGTTGCCAGCGAACAGCTCGTTAAAGCCGGCATAGCCGTCGGCGTGGATGACGCCGGTGAACGCCTTCAGATGGGTCCGCGGGTGCTCGCCCTTGCGGTCGGCCGAGTAGCGGAACAGCGCCGCCGGCGGTCGCGCCCCGGCAAATGGCCGCTCGTCGCGGACATAGACCCACAGCCGCCCGGTCTTGGTCTTGCCGGTGCCCGGCGCCAGAACCGGCACCGGCGTATCGTCAACGTGCAGGGTGTCCGAAGCCATGATCTCGGCGGCGAGCGCGTCGACCAGCGGCTTCAGCGCCGCCGCCGTCGCGCCGACCCAGCCGGACAGGGTCGAGGTTTCCAGGCCGACGCCCTCGCGGGCGAAGATCTCGGCCTGGCGATAGAGCGGCAGATGGTCGTCGTACTTCGAGACCAGGATGTGCGCCAGCAACCCCGCGCCGGCGCGACCGCGGGCGATCGCGTGATCCGGCGCCGGCGCCGCCACCACCGTGTCGCAAGTCCGGCAGGAGAGCTTCTCGCGGACGTGCCGGACCACCTTGAAGCGGCCGGGCACGTAATCGAGGGTCTCGGTCGCGTCCTCGCCAATCCGCCGCAGCGCGCCGCCGCAGCTCGGGCAAGCTGGGCCGGCGCGATGCATCACCTCCTCGCGCGGCAGGTGCTCGGGCAACGGCCGGCGGGCTGGCTTTTGCCCCTCGGCCACGCTTTCGACGATGGCGGCCGCCTCGTGCGCGGCGCTCGCCAGCCGCTCGGCTTGGTCGGTTTCCAGGGCTTCGATCGCCAGCTCGAGCTGTTCGGTCTCGCGTGCCAGCTTCTCCGAGGACCGGCCGAACTCGGCGCGGCGGTAGCGCGCCAATTGGAACTTCAGCCGGGCGATCTCGGCCCGCGCCGACACCGCATCGCGCGCCATCTCGGCGATGATCCGCTTCAATGCCGCGATGTCGTCGGGCAGGGCTTCCGGGGTCGGCACGAGCGCGATTATCTCACGTCGCCAAGGTTCAATCGCTGCTCAACCATAGGGTGAGTCAATCGGCCGCAGTCAGCCAGCTAGCTCCGGCTGCCAGGTCCGCCGCGGCATCCGCCAATCGATCCCCTCCAGCAGCATGCCCAGCTGCGCCGACGTGATCACGACCTTACCGTCGGCCGGCGAGGGCCACACAAACCGGCCCTTCTCCAGTCGCTTGGCGAACAGGCACAGACCCTGCCCGTCCCACCACAGCACCTTGATCAGATCGCCGCGCCGACCGCGAAACACAAACAGATGGCCGCAGAACGGATCCTGCGCCATTCGCTCCTGGACCGCGGCGGCAAGCCCGTCAAAGCCCTTTCGCATGTCGGTGCGACCGACCGCCAGCCACACGCGCGTGCCTGCCGGCAGACCGATCATTGCAATAGCTCGATCACCTGCCGCAGCATCTCAGGCGACACCGCGCCGCGAAGACACACGCGCGTGCCGCACCCGAACGTGATCTCGATCACGCCGCTGCGCCGTGCTCGCGGGCGCGGCTCGTTCGCTTCCGGCACGATCTCCACCGGCAGCATGGTGACGCTTTGCTTCGCCGCGGCCCGCGGCTTCGGCGCCATCTCGCGCCGCCATTTAAAAACCTGGTTCGCGTTTACATCATGCCGCCGCGCCACGATCGAAACCGACGCGCCAGGCTCCAGCGTCTCGGCCACGATCCGGCGTTTCAATGCCCGGGTCCATTGGCGACGCTTGGAGCCATTGGAGCTTCGCTTAGTGTCCACTACGCCGTTGGTGGACACTTCCGTTACGGTCTCTGCCATCCCCCGATCATCGCCCCAAGCGACGATCAACGGCAGGCGCCCTTCACCGAGCGCTCACGCGCCGAGGGCTCGATCGTGAAGAGCACCGAATTGACGCTCGCGTCGAACAGGCTGGTTGCCAAGCCGAAAGCCGCCGCCGTGATCGCGATGGCCTTGGCGCCGACTCCCGAGATGCCCATGACTGCGGCGGTCGCCGCGGCGGCTGCCTCCAGATCCTGCCGGCCCGCGCGCTGCACGCGGTTGAAGCGGAACAGCACGTCAAGATACTTATCGCATTGCCGGCCGATTTCGTAGACCCCCGCCTTCGTGATGAGAGCCCAGTCGCTGCTGACCAGTTGGCTGCCCGGCGGATAGCCAGCTATGTGGATCAGATGTTCGCTAACTGATCTTCGGCGTCAGTGGTGGCGGCGACGTTGAGCTGCTCGAGGGTGGACGGAACGCCGCGAATGCTGACCGTCGTCGGATCGGCCTCGTCGCGAAGCCAAGCGCAGGAGGAAAGAAAAAGCGCGGCGCATGCCGCAAGGCAAATCCTTGCGGAGGGCCTAGCAGCATGCTGAAAAATCCGATTGCCTCCGCGAGCACCCTTCGAGACGGCCCTACGGGCCTCCTCAGCGTGAGGCAAGCTGTTGAGATTCCTAATTCATCATCCTGAGGCGAGACGGCCGCCGGCGGCGGCATCCGAAAATGCTGACGATAGGTCCCGATGTCGGTGGGCGCCGCTGCTACTGCGGGTCAAGCGAGCCTCCTCCCGCCGATCGCTATAATAGGACACCATAATTCGTTATAAGGATCAAACAGGGATGGAGCCGGCAACAATGGCGACGCAGCCAGGCTGGCGTTAGGGGTCTGGCCGCGGCGCGACCGCCACCCGGGCCGCCGGGCCCGCGGCTCAATACGATTTCGGAAGGCCTAGCACCCGCTCGGCGATATGGCTGAGGATCAGTTGCGGGCTGACGGGCGCGATGCGGGCGATCTGGATTTCGCGGAAATAGCGCTCGACATGGTATTCGCGAGCGTAGCCCATGCCGCCATGGGTCATGATCGCAGTCTCGCAGGCGCGGAACCCGGCCTCGGCGGCGCAGTATTTGGCAGCGTTGGCATAGGCGCCGACCTGGCCCGCCTCCTCGCCGCGATCATAGGCGGCGGCCGCGCGCAACACCATCAACTCGGCCGCTTCCAATTCGATCCACCGTTCGGCCAGCGGGTGCTGGATCGCCTGGTTCTGGCCGATCGGCCGGCCGAACACGACCCGCTCGCCGGCATAACGGGCGGCCCGGCTGAGCGCGGCGCGGCCGAGCCCGACCGCCTCGGCGGCGATCAGGATGCGCTCGGGGTTCATGCCATGCAGGATATAGTGGAATCCCCTGCCCTCCTCGCCGACGCGGTCCGCGACCGGGACTTCGAGCCCGTCGATGAACAGGAGGTTCGAGTTCAACCGCCTTCCTACCCATCTTCGGGATCTCACGGACCTCGACCTTGCTGCGATCGAGATCGGTGTAAAACAGGGTCATGCCGAGCGACGGCCGGGCTGCCTCCTCGAATGGCGTCGTGCGCGCCAGGATCAGCATCTTTTCGGCGACTTGCGCGGTCGAGATCCAGATCTTGCGGCCCGACAGCACGTAATGGTCGCCGCGGCGCTCGGCCCTTGTTTTCAGCCGCGTCGTGTCGAGCCCGGCATCGGGCTCGGTTACCGCAAAGCAGGTCTTTTCCCGGCCCGCGATCAGCGGCGGGAGAAACCGCCGCTTCTGCTCGTCGGTGCCGAAGACCACGACCGGATGCAGGCCGAAAATGTTCATGTGGATCGCCGAAGCGCCGCTGAACCCGGCGCCCGACTCGGCGACGGCCTGCATCAGCACCGCCGCCTCGGTGATGCCGAGCCCGCTGCCGCCATAGGCTTCCGGCATGGCGATGCCGAGCCAGCCGGCCTCGGCCATCGCCCGGTGAAATTCGTGCGGAAAGCCGCCCTCCTCGTCCTTTTTCAGCCAATAATCGTCGCCGAAGTCCTGACAGAGCCGCGCGACCGCCGCGCGGCTCTCCCGCTGTTCGGCAGTCAGCGCAAAGTCCATCGCTCTCTCCTCGCTATCTTGCCGCGTATCGACCGGGTGATACCGACCTTATATTCTGTTTCAAAGCCCACGGCGGAGCGCAACCTTGCCTCTCGATATTCTGCCCAGCGTCTGCCCGCATGACTGCCCGAGCGCCTGCGCGCTGGAGGTCGAGCGGATCGATGGAACGCGCGTCGGGCGGGTTCGCGGGGCCATCTCCCAGACTTATACACGGGGCGTTGTTTGCGCCAAGGTGGCCCGCTACGCCGAGCGCCAGCACCACCCGGACCGGCTGTCCCAGCCAATGCGGCGTTTTGGGAGCAAAGGCGTCGGCCGCGCCGCTTTCGTGCCGATCCCCTGGGACGTCGCGCTCGACGAAGTCGCCGAGCAGCTGACGCGGGCGGCGCAGCGCCACGGGTCCGAGACGGTGTGGCCGCATTTCTACGGCGGCACGATGGGACTGGTGCAGCACGACGGGCTGCAGCGGCTGAGCCACGCGATGCACTATTCGCGGCAGCATTCGACGATCTGCAGCGCATTGACCGATGCCGGCTGGCATGCCGGATGCGGGTTCAAGCGTGGCGGCGACGGGCGCGAAATGGCCAAATCCGACCTGATCGTCGTATGGGGCGGTAACCCGGTCTCGACCCAGATCAATGCGATGAACCATAGCGCGCAGGCGCGCAAAGTGCGCGGCGCCAAGCTCGTCGACATCGACCCTTACCGCACCGCCAGCGCCGAGGCCGCTGACCGGCATCTCGCATTGCTGCCCGGCACCGACGGCGCCCTCGCCTGCGTCGTCATGCATGTCCTGTTCGAGGAGGGCTATGCCGATCGCGCCTATATGGCGCGCTACACCGACAATCCCCGTGGGCTCGAAGCGCATCTCGCCTCGCGCGATCCCGCGTGGGGTGCGCGAATCACCGGGCTGTCCGAAGATCAAATCATCGATTTTGCCCGGCTCTACGGCCGCACCCGGCGCAGCTTCATCCGGCTCGGCTATGGCTTTTCGCGCTCGCGGAACGGCGCCGCGCAGGTCTTCGCAGTGACTTGTCTGCCGGCGGTGACCGGTGCATGGCAATATGAGGGCGGCGGCGCGCTGTTGTCGAACCACGATCTGGTCCGGCTCGACCGCACCCTGATCGAAGGGCTCGATGTCCTCGATCCAGCGACCCGCATCCTCGATCAATCGCGGGTCGGTCCAATCCTCGCCGGCGACTGCCGCGATCTCGGCGACGGGCCGCCGGTGACGGCCCTTTTGATCCAGAACACCAATCCGATGGTGGTCTCCCCGGACTCGGGGCTCGTGCAACAGGGCTTCGCGCGCGACGATTTGTTCGTCTGCGTCCACGAGCAGTTCATGACCGAAACCGCGACGATGGCCGACATCGTCTTGCCGGCGACGACCTTTCTCGAACACGACGATCTCTACACCGCCGGCGCGCACACCTACCTGCAACTCGCGCGAGCGATCCTGCCGCCCCATGCCGAATGCGGTTCAAACCATGATGTGATCTGCGCGCTCGCCCATCGCCTCGGCGCGAGGCATCCCGGCTTCGAGATGAGCCCGCTCGAATTGAACGACCGTACCCTGCGCGCCAGCAGTCTGCCCGGAACCGATGCGTTTGGCGACGAGCCTTGGCTCGATTGCTGGCCCGGTTTCGAGGTCGGCCATTCCCTCGACGGCTTCGGCCACGCCGACAAAAAGTTTCATTTCCGCGCCGACTGGGCGGCACTCGGCCCTGACCATGCCCGCGCCTTCGACGGCTTGCAACCGCGAGTCGTTAACGTCGAAGGGATCTGGCCCAATCATGCCTTCGAGGAGGGGAGCGGGATCAATTTGCTGACCAGCGCCGATCCGGGATTATCCCATGGCGGCGCCGTTTTCCATGATACCTCGGTGTGGCTGCGCCCGGCGTGAGGGGCAAGGATGAGCGATAGCAAGAAGGGGCTTCCGACCGAATCGCGCTCGGCTGAAGTCGCGGAGTTTCTCGAAAAACTGAGGAGCGCACCGGCTCGAGGGGGCGGCGGGCGCGGGCGGCTGATCTTCGCGCTCGACGCCACAGCCAGTCGCGAGCCGACCTGGGACCGCGCCTGCAAGATCCAAGGCGAGATGTTCGAGGCGACCGCCGCATTGGGCGGGCTTGAGATCCAGCTGGTCTTCTATCGCGGCTTCTCGGAGTGTAAGGCCAGCCGATGGATGACGACGGCAGGCGAATTGCATCGGGTCATGCGCTCGGTCTTTTGCGTCGGCGGCGAGACCCAGATCGAGCGGGTGCTCACCCACGCCATCCGTGAGACTGGGAAGCGCCGGGTCAACGCCCTCGTCTTCGTCGGCGATGCGATGGAGGAAAAAGTCGACCGGCTGTGCCGGCTGGCCGGTGAGCTCGGCCTGCTCGGTGTGCCGATCTTTATCTTTCACGAAGGCCGCGACCGCACTGCTGCGGCGGCGTTCAAACAGATGGCCGGTCTGTCGCACGGCGCCTATCTAAGTTTCGATCTCGCCAGCGCCGAGCGCCTCAAAGAGCTGTTGGCAGCCGTCGCCGTCTACGCTGCCGGGGGATACCGCGCGCTTGCCGCCTATGGCGAGGGCAAGGGAGGCGAGGTGTTGCGGCTGACCGCGCAGCTGCGCAACTGACGCGCGGCGATGCTGTTCCTGCTTGGCGGATTCGCGGTCCTCGGCGGCTTCCTGCTGCTGGTCTATCTGTTCGCCAATGCCGATCCGGCAAGGCTGGCGCGCAATCTCAAATGGTCGGGCATCGCGATCGCGGGCGTCGCCGTACTGGCGCTGGTGCTCCTCCCGCCGGCGCGAGAGTTCGCGGCATTGCTGTTTCCGCTCGCCATGTCGATGCCGCTCTTGTCTCGAATCCGCAGCTTCATCGACCGTCACCGAGCTCCGGCGGGCGGCCAGACTTCGACGGTGACCACCGCCTTTATGCGCATGAGCCTCGATCACGATACCGGCAGCATGAGCGGCACGGTCTTGCGCGGCCAATTTGCCGGGTTGCGGGTCGAAGAACTCGGCGTCGGGGATCTGCTGGCGCTGTTGCGAGAATGTCGAGCCGAAGACGAGGAAGGCGCGCGTTTGCTCGAAGCCTATCTTGATCGGCTCCACCCCGACTGGCGGGACGAGCTCGCCGGCGGACGCAACAGCAGCGCCGGGGCCAAAGGCGGCGGCACGCGACCTACGAGCGGCGATGTCAGCGTTGAAGAAGCTTATGCGATCCTCGGCGTGAAGCCTGGAGCCACTGCGGACCAGATCAAGGAGGCCCATCGCCGGCTGATGGTCAAATTGCACCCCGACCACGGCGGCTCGGATTATCTGGCGACCAAGATCAACCGCGCCCGCGACGTGCTGCTCCGCACCCGATAGGCCTGGAAACTTGCGATCTGTACGGTGTGGTCTGGAAAACTCGCCGCGGGGAGTTGCGCACGTGACCGTTGCGTAAGCACAGCGGGGCTGCGTCTCGATGTCGATGTCCTTCCGTTCAGCCACACTGCGCCGGTTCAGACTGATCGTCTTCAGCGATACCCTGACAATGCGCTTGCCGAAGCCGTCCCGCGCATCGGGCGGCACGGCTTGTAACACCAAGTATCCCCGATCTGCTCCAGATGAGAGCCTGGCCCGCCCATTGCTGCCAAGGTCAGGTCTGTAAGGTCAAGCTGCCCGATACTTTCCGTAGCTCAGGCGATGATGGTGCCCAGGGGAGGAATTGAACCACCGACACACGGATTTTCAGTCCGTTGCTCTACCAACTGAGCTACCTGGGCGCTCCGGCGAGCGGCGCTTATAGAAGAAATGGCGGCTCGATGTCCAGCTACTCAAGGCGACGATCAATTCCAAGGGCAGCTGATGTGCCAACCAAACCTGGGGCTGCTGGAAGTGAAACAGCATCTTCCCGAGCCGCAGCTGGCGCGGGAATTTTCTGCTGTACACCGAGCGCTTCGGGGCGATCCGCACGGCGGGAAATAGGCGCTATTTGGTGCCGAAGAGCCGGTCGCCGGCATCGCCGAGACCGGGCAGGATATAGCCGTGACTGTCGAGGCAGCGGTCAAGCGCCGCGGCGACGATCGTCACCTCAGGGAAAATCGATAACACCTTGTCGGCCCCCTCCGGGGCGGCGACTAGGCAGACGAATTTGATCGACCGCGCTTTGAGCTCGACCAGACGAGAGACCGCCGCCACCGCCGAGTTGCCCGTAGCCAGCATCGGGTCGACTAGGATCACATCGCGCTCGGCCAGATCGTCCGGCAGTTTCAGATAGTATTCGATCGCCTGCAAAGTCTGTGGTTCGCGGTAGATGCCGATATGACCGACCCGGGCTGACGGCAAAAGGTCGAGCATCCCATCGAGAATACCGTTGCCGGCGCGCAGGATCGATACGAGGCAGAGCTTCTTACCTGACAGCAGCGGGAAGGTGCCGCGTTCGAGCGGGGTGTCGATCTGGGTGGCTTCGACCGGCAATTCCCGGGTCGCCTCATAGGCCAAGAGCAGGCTGATCTCGCGTAGCAGTCGGCGGAACTCGGCGGTCGGGGTATCGCGGTCGCGCATCAACGACAGCTTGTGCTGGACCAGAGGATGATCGACGACGGTCAATCCCGGCCGTGGCTGCTGCATCTGCTCCGCTCCTAGAACAAAGTGCCATCGCTAGTGATTAGGATCGGAGCGCTGCCATCCAGCCGGCGCTCGAAGGCAATTTCACGCCCCGCTGCCCAACTACCGCCTTCGAGCAAACAGGTGAGCGGAAAGTCTCGCGCATTCTTGCCGAGCCGCTCGCGGACACGCGACGCCAGACGATCGAGCAACGCCACGGTCAAGGCTCGCCATTCGACGACCGGCTCGCTCAGCGGATCGAGGGGACGTCGCAAGAGGGCGGGGTTACGCGGCTCGATGACACCGCAGTCGATAAACAGGCCGCCATTGCGATATTCGGCGAGACCCGTCAACGCGTCGAGCCCCGCAACTCCCACGCCCCCGGCCTCCAGCGGCTCCACAAGCGAATAGGTGAGCCACTGCGAGAGCTTGTGAAACGGCACGAGCCCGTCGCCCGGAATCGCGGCGTGCCGGCCGCAATCACCAAGGGACACGCCGCCGAGACTGATCCGGCCGGGCCAGATCGGCCCGAGCGCATAGAGCAGGACACGCAGTATTTCGGCTGCGCACACGACTCCCCCGAGCCCGCGCCAGTAATCGTAGAGATTTCCCGGTCGCCCCGGCGTTCCGAACCGCGCCGGATCAGCGCCGCACAGCTCGCCCAATCGGCGCAGCAGCGCGACCCGGGCGTCGAGCCCGAGGAGTTCGTTGCCTGCGCCGTGCTGGAACGCGCGTGCAAGACGTTGCGGCGTGAGCCGCGCCAGCGCCCCGGCATCGGCGCGCCATCGGGCCACAGGATCGGCCGAGAACAGCCCTTGCTGCATCGCGCGCAGGCTCGCTGCCGCTAGCCCCTCTGAACGGGACAGCACTTGGCCGGTCTCCGCCTCGCAGTAACGCCACCTTGCTCCCGCTCCGGCATCGAGCAGCACCGAGACGAATGCGAGATCGATCCGCGCTCGCGCTTGCTCGGCGATATCCGCTTCAGGTGCGACCAGTGCGGCGCGGTCGATTCCGCCAGCAGAAAAGTGGCGCCAGCGGCTGTGATAGGGGACAGTGAGATCAGGATAGCACCGGCCGATGACCGCGACGACGCGGTCGGCGGTCGCGTCCAGCTGAGATGACACGAGGCGGAAATGGCGGTTTGCGTTGCACTCGGCCGCAGCGAAGACGATCTCGCAGCGCTTGCGGACCGCTGCTGCGCTCAGAAGGGCCGTCGCCCGCGCCGCATCGTCACTCGCCGAGAGCACGGCCCTTGACGTTGTGCAATTCCTCCGCGTCCGGCATGCCCGACGGCGCGAAATATCCGGCGGCCTTCTTGGCCTCGATTTCGACTGTCGCATCGAGGGGTACGAGCCGACCCGGGATCGCGACCTGCTCGACCACCTCAATCCCCTGGGCTTCGAGCGCCGCTCTCTTCAGGTTCGACATCGACACCCAGCGGTCGACGTGGCGAATGCCGAGCCAGTGGATCACGTCCGGCATCAATTCCTGAAACCGCAGATCCTGCACCCCGGCGATGCATTCTGTGCGATGGAAGTAGGTGTCAGCACGGTCGCCGCCGGGCTGCCGCTTGCGCGCGTTGTAGACCAGGAATTTGGTGACTTCACCCAGCGCGCGGCCCTCCTTGCGGTTGTAGACGATGACCCCGACCCCGCCCTGTTGCGCGGTCGCGACGCAGACCTCGATACCGTGCACCAGATAGGGCCGGCAGGTGCAGATGTCCGAGCCGAACACGTCGGAGCCGTTGCACTCGTCGTGGACGCGGCAGGCGATGACGGTGTCCGGCGCGGCGATCCGCTCGACCTCGCCGAACAGATAGACCGTCGTGCCGCCGATCGGCGGCAGCAGGATCTCGAGGTCTGGCCGGGTGACGAGTTCGGGGAACATGCCGCCGGTTTCCTCGAACAGGCTACGCCGCAAATCCGCCTCGGCAACACCGAAGCGGGCGGCGAGACCGGGCAAATACCATACAGGGTCGATCGCCACCTTAGTCACGTGGATCTCGCCCTTGGCGAGGAGCACCCGTCCGTCCGGCTTGAGCCCGCCCTCGGCGATCAGCTGGCGAATCTCCGGCATTGCGATCCGCGCCTTGGTGATCGCGATCGTCGGGCGCACATCGACACCGGCGCGGATCTCGGCGGCGAACACTTCGCCGACCAGATGGCCCCAGGGATCGAGCGACACGATCTTGTTCGGGTCGGCCCATTGCGGGCTGGGTGCGATCACGGTTGCGGGTGCGGTGTCAGTCAGATCGGGGCGATGGTCCCGCGCCAGCGCTCTAGTCGCCACTGCCAGCGCACGATAGAGCCCATAGGCGCCGGAGTAGGAACCGATCGCATTTCGCTGACCGGGTTCGGCCGGGCTGGCGACTATTGGTCCGCGTTCTGCCGAGTCAGCGGTACCCCAACGCAGCGGGATCGCTCCTTGTCCCGAGCTCCCCGGATGGGAGGTGAGCCGGATGTGGCGCGGGATCGAGTGCTCCATGATGTTTTTAGCGGCGGCGGCCAAAGACATAACGTAGGGCCGATGAACGGGTACCGCAACTCGCTGCCTCACGGGGAGGTGATCGGGGAAACCGACCACTGTATCGACCGCACTGGAGTAAGCTTGCGCGGTCGAATATCGGTCTTCGCAAGTAGGTCGCCACGGATTCGCGCAAGTTCCTGAATCCCGTTCTCACTGCCAGAGGCGAGAAGCGCGCACATTAGCGCTTGAGGGGCTCGAGGCCCTGTGGTTCAGGCACGCTCTGCAACCTGACCTGCGGACATTGCTGTATCGAATCGTCGCCGAATACGACCGGCGCGTCTACCGGACTGCGGCCGAAGTCGTCGAGCACCACGATGAAATCGAAAGCAGTGGGCTGCTGACCTGGCAGATCGGCTGCACCGGCGGCGAGCCGTTTATGAACCCCGATACGATCCGGGTTCGATCGACCATTATGGCCGCCGTGTCTTACGAAGCGGAATGCGGCCGGCGCAGGTGGCAACCGACGATCGACGGCCTCCGAGGCTCGCGCGCGAGCCGGCGGCGGTCCGGCGGCACGAAGCGGAGATGCGCGCCGGCTTTGCCCGGCTACGAGGTAGTGATCAACTCAGACGATCCCGTGCGGCTGATGGCCTTTCCCGAGATGGACGCCGCCGCCGAGATGCCGGAGATCACCGAGGCGTGCTGGGGCTTCCTCGGCAGATCGCCCGAACGCGTGATGTGCGCGACCGCGCGCATAGTCGTCAAACGCAAGGCCGCCGCCCACCCGACAGTCCTCGCCTGCACACTCCTCTCCTATGACGAGCGCTTCGAACTCGGCCCGAGTTTGGCGGCGGCGAGCGGCGCGGTGCGCCTCTGCGTGCTCGGCGGCGGCTGAATGGTCCACCTCCATTAGTTGACTTAGTCAATAAAGTGGTTGACGATCGTATCCGTCGACTCGAATCGTGTGCGAGGCAGTGAACATGGTCGAGACCGCATTCGATCGGCGCATTGCCGATCTACGCCGGTTCAACCGTTTTTACACTCAGAAGATCGGTGTCCTGGCGGAAGGGTTGCTGAAGAGCCCGTTTTCGCTGTCCGAGGCTCGAGTGCTCTACGAACTCGCCTGCGACGAGCCGCTGACGGCCACGCGTCTCGGCACACAATTGGGGCTGGATCCCGGATATCTGAGCCGGATCCTGCGCAGTTTCGAGCGGCGCAGGTTGATTCGCCGGACCCCGTCGCAGTCCGATCGGCGGCTCCGGCTGTTGTCGCTGACGGCACAGGGATGGGCAGCCTTCGCTATGCTCGACGCGAGTTCGCATGAGCAAATCGGCACCATGCTGCACGATCTGTCGGAAGGCGAGCAAATCCGTCTGGTGGCCGCAACTGGGATGATCGAGCGGCTGCTCAATCCTGCTTCTGGACACCCAGCGCCCTATCTATTGCGGCCGCACAGGCCCGGAGACATGGGTTGGATCACCCAGCGCCATGGCGCGCTCTATGCGCAGGAATACGGATGGGACCTCCAGTTCGAGGCCCTCGTCGCCGAGATCGTGGCAAAATTTATCCGGACCTTTGATCCGCGGCGGGAATGCTGCTGGATCGCCGAGAAAGATGGCGAGAATGTCGGTTCGGTGGTTCTCGTCGAAGAGACTGAGAACGCAGCGAAATTGCGGTTGCTGCTGGTCGAGCCTGAAGCACGGGGTTTGGGGATCGGGGCACGGCTGGTACAGGAGTGCCTGCGCTTTGCCCGGCAGGCCTGTTATCAGACTGTCCGGTTGTGGACTAACAGCGTGCTGGTCGCGGCCCGACGCCTTTATGAAAGGGCGGGATTTCGCCTTATTGAGGCGGAGCCGCATTGCAGCTTCGGCCGCGAGTTGATCGGCGAGACTTGGGAATTGGCGCTTTGACCAGGGACCCTACCTAAAGGCGCGACAGACCCACTGCCGAACTATGCTGGATCACCTCGGTCGAGCCGTCCCAAATCATGCGCAACGCCACAAACGCGATGATGCCGAGTCCGATCCATGAAATCCAGAAATGGCGTTCAAGTAAGCGCGCGATGTAGTTAGAGGCGATGCCCATCAGTGCGACGGAGAGTGCCAGCCCAAAGGCCAATACCCAAAAATGGTCGCGTGCGGTTCCCGCCACCGCGAGCACGTTGTCGAGCGACATCGACACATCAGCCAGAACGATTCGCCCTAATGCCTGCGCAGCGCCCTTTTTTCGGACCAGTGGCCGACACTCCTTTCTGACCGTGAGTGGCTGATCGTTAGTAGGCGTCGCGCGTATCTCGCGGTACGTTTTCCACGACACCCACAGCAACAGGATGCCACCGGCCAAGGTCAGCCCGATGATTACGAGCAGCTGCGCGGCAAAATACGCAAACAGGATACGAAGAGCGGTAGCGATAGCGATGCCGAACAGGATGACCCGCCGGCGCTGCTCGACCGGCAGGCCGGAGGCTGCCATTCCGACGACGACCGCGTTGTCGCCGGCGAGCACGACGTCGATGATGACGACCGACAGCAGCGCGCCGAGTTGATTAACCTCGATCAGCACCCTCGCCACATAGGCACTGCCTCATGCAGCGTCGAGACCGCCTTTTCGTGAAAGACGCCCGCAGCGATCAGATCACCCTACCTGTCGCATTTTGGATGCGCTACCGCCGGGCTTGCCGCCTGGGCGACCGCGTAGTCGTGCAATCCTTTGGAATCGAGAGTGCTGGCCATTTTTTCGAGATCGACCGCCTTCTGACATATGACTGCCGTCGACTGCACGCCTTGCTGCAGCGAGAGCTCGTTGGCTAGGCTGGTGTTCCAGGCATCAAACTCGCCCTGGGCGTTGCGCGCCCCCTCACGTCGAAAATGAGCGATCATGATTTTCTGGTAGCGGATGATCGCGGCTGTGTTGCGCGCACGAAACTCGCCATACACGGTGTCACGGCAGGCCGAGCTGATCACCATCAGATTGGTCTGGAACCTAATCGCCTGCTCTGCCTCCAAATCTGCCGGCGAATAGCAATGCCTGTCGGCAGCCGACGCACCCTGAAGCGACGCCGCCGCAAAGATCGCGGCGGCCAGGACGGCTTTTCTCATCGCATTCCCCCAAATATTCCCCTAGAACCACCATAGGATACGCAGTCGGCTAGCATGTTCAAGAGGAACCATTCGCGCTGGCGTCTTTCCGCCGCTCGATCAGCAGCAGAACCCGCCGTAATCCAGGGTAACGCAACGTCATCCTCCAACCTTTGATTGATCAAGACGTGCCTCGCACGACGCTCGGGGCCGGTGGCAGCGTGATCTCAAAAGTCCGCCGCGAATTTCTGTTTATAAACTGTTGGCAATCTCATGATCTGGCGCCAAGCGATGGAGCCGCCGATGATTGTGCTATTCACCGATTTCGGGCTCTCGGGACCCTACACGGGCCAGGTCAAGGCGGTGCTGCATCAGCTCTCTGCCAAGGTTCGGGTCGTCGATCTGTTTGCCGACCTGCCGGCCGCAAAGCCCAAACCCGCGGCTTATCTGCTGGCCGCCTACGGCCCGTGGTTCCCTCCTGGGACAGTGCTGATTGCGGTTGTCGATCCTGGGGTTGGCGGCGCCCGCGCCGCGGTTGTCGTTGAGGCGGACGGGCGCTCGTACGTCGGTCCCGATAATGGCTTGTTCGAGATCGTCCTGCGCCGCGCCGGCGCCCTCGAAACCTCCGAGATCCTGTGGCGGCCCGACAGGCTGTCGGCGAGCTTTCACGCACGCGATCTGTTCGCTCCGGTTGCGGCACGGCTTGCCGCCGGCACATTGCCCACGGACGCCCTACGCCACGCAGGGATCAGCCGCCTCTCCGACTGGCCGGACGACTTGGCTGAGATCGTCTATATCGACGGCTATGGAAATGCCGTGACCGGGCTACGCGCCGCGATTCTGACCGAAAAGACCGAGCTTGCCGTCAATGGACGAGCGCTGACCCGGGCCCGCACCTTTTCCGACGCGCCGCCGGGCGCGGCCTTTTGGTACGAGAATTCGAACGGGCTTGCCGAGATCGCGGTCAATGCGGGCCGCGCCGACAGCGTGCTGAGCCTTGCCATCGGTACTCCGGTCTCGGTGGTGCCATGATCGGCGCTATGGCCTCGTCGTCACGACGGCGGCGCGGCGACCTTGATCCCCGGCGGGACCCTGAGCTGACGTCGGCGCTGCGCCCGATGAACAAGCCCGACCCCGCAGGCGATGGCGACAAACACGCCCAGCATCGCTAAGCTGAACGAGCGGGCAAGATCGCCGAGAACCGCGCGAAATGCGTGGCCGAGAAAATAGCCGACAGCAATGAAGGTCGCCGCCCACAGTGCGGCCGCGAGAAAATTCAGCGCCAGGAACCGCTTGCCGCGGATGGCGCTCATCCCCATGGCGAAAGACGAGAAATTGCGCACCCCATAAATGAAACGAAACGACAGAATGAAGCCGGTGTTGTAGCGCTCGAGCCAGCGCAGCGCCGCCTCGACGCCAAACCGCCAGCGGGGGAACCGGTCGAGCAATCTCGAGCCGAAATGGCGACCAACCCAGAAACAGCTCTGGTCCCCGGCGAAGCTGCCAAGCCCGGTTGCGACCAGCAGCAGAAAAGGATTGAGCATCCCCTGAGCCGCGGCAAAACCGGCAAAAAGCACGACCGTCTCGCCCTCGAGAAAAGTCCAGATGAAAGCAATAAGGTAAAACCACGCGCCGTGTTCGGCGATCAGCCGATTTATTTCCATTCCCCTACCGGTTTCCGTTGGCGCAAGCGGCGCGGTCCCCCTTCGACGCGCGCCATGCTAAGTTTTTCAGCGATGGCGGTCGAGCGAAATTGCCGGCGTCACAATATCTTATACCGACCTGAATTGATCCTGACTCGCCAAAGGAATTGCGTCGGCGCCGGCTGGCGAGTAGCAGATGTTGTGGTTGGGGGAGGGAGAACCGCAATGCCTGCTCTGAAGATCCGGGATGACATCAGCTCGGAGGAGCTGCGCCGCCCGGCCCGGCGGAAGAATGACGGCCGCGTCAGCGCCCAGCTGATCGCGATCGCCAACGCGCTTGACGGGATGGATCGGGTGAGTGCGGTGCGGCTGGCGGGGATGGATCGGCAGACCCTGCGCGACTGGGTGCACCGCTACAACGCCGAGGGGATCGCCGGTCTGTGCGACCGGCCGAAGCCGGGGCGCATACCCAAGCTCAGCGAAGGTCAGATGGCCAGTTGTCTGGCGCCACCAGATCGCCGGCGGTGTGCCGAGCGGCTGTGGCTGCATCTTCGAGACAATCGCCTCTCGCACCGCGTCTTTCGCACCACTGACGAAATCATCGACAGCTGTTGCGACGCCTGGAATTGGCTGCTCGCCGAGACCGGCCGCATCCGTTCGCTGTGCTCCTATCCCTGGTTCCAACGGGTCGCTAATTAGTCAGGTCGGTATTAATCCCTGACTACAGAGGAATGATCGACCACCGATCGTGGAGTAGCAAAAACTCCCCAATGTTAGGATAGGGTTTGAGCCCGCGTATCGAGCTATGAAAGGCCGCCAGGATCGCGTTGACGGCCTGTCGCATCGGGATCAGCCTGCGGGATGCTGCGCTGGAGCGGCTGGACCAGAGATCCGGAGGGACAATGGGAGGATTGTATTTCGAGGAGTTCGGGGCGGGACAGGTCTTCGAGCATGCGATCAGCCGGACCGTCACCGAGATGGACAACGTGCTGTTCAGTACTCTGACAATGAACCCGCAACCGCTTCATCTCGATGCTGAATTCGCCAAAACGACCGAGTTCGGCCAACGCTTGGTCAACAGCCTGTTCACTCTCGGCCTGGTTATCGGCATCAGCGTCGGCGAGACGACGCTCGGCACTACCGTCGCCAATCTTGGCATGAGCGACGTGCGCTTCCCAAAGCCGGTGTTCCACGGCGACACATTGCGGGCGCGCACAATCGTGCTCTCGAAGCGCAAGAGCCAATCCCGCCCCGACGCCGGCATCGTCGAGTTCGAACATCAGGGCGTCAACCAGCGGGGCGAGACCGTCGCGATCTGCCGGCGCGCTGGTCTGATGAAATGCCGGCCCTCGGATAAGGGGGAGAGGTGAATGCGGTCCTTTCTATTCGTTCCGGCCGATAGCGAGCGCAAGCTGGCGCGCGGGCCCGAATCGGGGGCCGACGCGCTGATCCTCGACCTCGAGGATTCGGTCGTCCAGGCGAACCGGCCAGTGGCACGACGCCTCGCGCGCGCCTTTCTCGACGCGACCGGTTCGGCCGTCTTTCGCCGCTGGGTGCGAATCAACCCGCTGGCGAGCGGCGCCGCGCTCGACGACCTCGCTGCGACCGTGCCCGGAAAGCCCGAGGGCATCCTGTTGCCAAAATGCGTGCCGGACGATCTGCGCACGCTCGATCATTATCTGTCGGCGTTCGAGACTGCCGGAGCATTGCCGCCGGGCGGCATCCGGATCATCGCGATCGCAACCGAAACGCCGGCCGCGATGTTCGCTCTCGGCAATTACGCCGGGGTGTCGCCGCGGCTGGAAGGCATCACCTGGGGCGCCGAGGACCTGGCGGCTTGCATCGGTGGCAATAACCGGCGGCTCGACGGGATTTACGACGACGTCTATCGCCTGGCGCGCTCGCTGTGCCTGGTGGCTGCGGCCGCAGCCGGAGTTACGCCAATCGATACGATCTATACCGATTTCAAGGACGAAGCAGGAACTCGCCGCCGAGTGTACGGCGGCGCGGCGCTCGGGTTTCACCGCGAAGATGGCGATCCATCCGGCGCAAATACCGGTGATCAACGGGGCGTTCACGGTCAGCGACGACGAACTCGCTTGGGCGCGCAAGGTCGTCGCCCTGTTCGCCGAGAACTCCGATGCCGGCACGATCGCGCTTGACGGCACAATGATCGACCGCCCGCATCTGACCGTCGCCCGCCGGCTGCTCGGCCTCGGCGCCGGATAGGATCGAGCAGCTCAGCGCTCCGCCATTTCTAAAAATCGCTCGGCAAGGCGCACGAAAAAGCTGACGCCGACCGGTAACGCCGCGTCGTTGAAGTCGTAGCGGGCATTGTGCAGGAAGCAGTCGCCCTCGCCCGGGCCGTTGCCGAGCCACAGCATCGCGCCGGGGCGCGCGTTCAGCATGAACGAAAAATCCTCGCCGCCCATCGACGGGGCGATATCGCGCAACACCGCATCGGCGCCGCAGATTTCGGCCGCCACCTGGGCGGCGAATTCGGTTTCGGCGGGGTGGTTGATCGTCGGCGGATAGGAGCGGCGGTAATCCGCTTCGGCGACCGCGCCATGGACGGCGGCGGCACCGCGGGCGATCTCGCCGATGCGGCGCTCGATCAAATCTTGCACTTGCGGGCGGAAGCTGCGCGCGGTGCCGCCGATATGCAGCGAATCGGGGATCGCGTTGTAGGCCGATCCGCCATTAATGAACCCGATACTGACCACCGCCGAATCGAGCGGATCAACGCTGCGGCTAGCAATCGTCTGTAACGCCAGCACGATCTCCGCGCCGATTACGAACGGATCGATGCCGAGATGCGGGTGCGCGGCGTGGGTGCCGTGGCCCTTGATCCGGATGTCCCAGCGATCGGAGGCGGCAAGCAGCGGTCCCGGCTTTGCCGCGATCTGCCCGACCGCGATCCCGGGCTTATTGTGGATCGCAAAAACCGCATCGCACGGAAATTTGTCGAACAGCCCCTGCTCTACCATGACCCGGCCGCCGCCTCCGCCTTCTTCGGCCGGCTGAAAGATCAGATGCACGGCGCCGTTGAAGTTTCGAGTCGCGGCGAGGTATCTGGCGGCGCCGAGCAGCATCGTCGTGTGGCCGTCATGGCCGCAGGCGTGCATTTTGCCGTCTTCGGTCGAGCGGTGGGCGAAATCGTTCATCTCGTGAATCGGCAACGCATCCATATCGGCGCGCAGCCCGATCGCCGCCGGCGAATTGCCGCACCGGATCGTGCCGACCACCCCGGTCCCGGCGAGCCCACGATGGACCTCGCAACCGAACTCGATGAGCTTTGCGGCGACCAGATCAGCCGTGCGCCGCTCGGCGAAGGCCAATTCGGGGTGGGCGTGGATATCCCGGCGGATCGCCATCAGCTCGTTCTGATAGTCGCGGACCTCGGCGATGACCGGCATCGACCTCTCCCTGTTCGACGGACAGCTTGCAATTTATTACCGTCGATGATCCAGAGAATGCAAATATCGAGAAATTCTGGCGACAAATCTCCGATTTGAGGTAGTTTACCTGCCGAACAGCGCGTTACACGATCATCGCGGGACTGGCCGCATGCGAGCGATATCGCTATTTGCAATTATCGGCGTCGTGGCAAGTTTGGCAGCATGCGTGCCGCCGCCGACGCCGCCGATCAATTCGCTCGCCTTCCAAAAGCGACCACCCCTGCCGGGCCAGCCGGGATATCTCGAGACCATAAAATATATCGGTGACGGACTGCACTATATTCTGCCGAACTCCGATTTTTACGTCTCCGTCGCCGGCGATTTGTGCTTTCGGGCGGTCGTCACCCCAGAGGTAACGCCCGAATACATCGCAGCAAATTTCTGGTGCATGAGCCCGTTCGCCGTCGGGCGGGTCGAGGCGATCGAAAACAATATCAGCTACATCAACCAGGTTCGCTTGTGGTGCCGGCTCGCCGTCCCGCAATGCGCCTACAAGATCGGCTATCCGAACATGCTCGAGAACACGTGGATCGCCAACAGCATTACCACCGAAACCGTGCCTTTCATCCGGCAACGGGACGCGATCGAATACCTCGTTTATTTGATGGGCGGCAACGTCGAACACGACCAAGCCGTGCAGTGAGGCGATCGGCAACGCCGCGCTTGACACCGGAGCGCCGCGCTCTAGCGTCCGCGCACTGACTCTCGAAACGGAGGAAATCCGATGATCATCGAGATGCGCACCTACACTTTGCAGCCGGGCACGGTTGCCACGTTCGAAGAACGCTTTGGGCAGGCATTGCCGGCGCGAACCAAGGTCTCGCCGCTCGCCGCCTTCTGGCACACCGAGGTCGGCCCGCTCAATCGGGTGATCCATGTCTGGCCTTATGACGACCTCGCGGCGCGCACCCGCCTGCGCGAAGAGGCGACCAAGCTGCAGAGCTGGCCGCCCAATGTTCGAGAGCTCGAAGTCGAGCTGCAGAGCGACATCTACATTCCGGCGCCGTTTTCGCCGAAGCTCGAGCCGCGCCAGCTCGGCAATCTCTACGAGATCCGCATCTACACCTTCAAGCCCGGCGGGATCCCCGGCGTGATCGACCGCTGGAGCACCCACATCGCGAGGCGCATGGAACTCTCGCCATTGGTCGGCGCCTGGCATTCGGAGCTCGGCGGGCTCAACAAATGGTGCCATATCTGGGCCTATAAAGACGCCGCCGACCGCTTCCGCATCCGCGAAGAAGCCCGCGTCAAGGGCATCTGGCCGCCACCCTCGGGCGGAGGGCCGAACAAGATGATCAAGCAAGAGAACATGCTGGTCGTCCCCGCCGCCTTCTCGCCGCTGCACTGACGGTTGCAGAGCCTCTACCGCCTCCGACGCCCTCCTCTGTGAGCGGGGGAGGGTCGGGGTCGGGGCGTTGTCGTAACGCTTGGCTCAACACTCGGAGCCTGACCCCTGCCGCGGCGTGCACCCGTTTGGCAGGCCAACTACAAGCAGCGATTGCGAGGACCGCGACTGCCGGCTGCTTCTGCAGCAAATCAGCAGCAAAGCTTTGTCTTAGAGTTGAAGTCCCAGGTGCCGGCAACTGGCTTCCGGGGGACAAACATGATCGGTCAAGGTCCGGCCCTACTCCACGTCGACGATGGTTTGAGGCAGCGCCGCGTAGGATGGAACTTGCCATGTCAATCTGGCAATTTTACGATCGTGGCAAACAGCGGCGGACGCATTACGGCCGCGCGCGACCCCGCCGCAGCTGAATTAGCCCCAATCCCGCAAGCGCTGCCGCGAGCAGAGACCAGCTGGCAGGTTCCGGGACGTCACCGGAGAGCGAAAATGCGGCGTTGAATGTCGGCGCCGGACTGCCACCGACGATGTCGGTGCCGACCCGTAACCAATCGGGGTCAGGGAATTGATCGCGGGTCCAACTCTGCAGGTCCGTGAAGCCTGCAGGAACGATGTACCCGGCGAAACGATCGGCCTCGGCGCCGATAGCCACAGAAATTCGCCATCCGCAGTAGTAATCTCGACTTGCGGCACGAAGAAGTAATGGTCGGGCAGAAGAAGGAAGGGCGCGGTAAAGTCCACGTCGAACTCGACCTCCTCACCAACTACCGGTCCATCGCCGCCTGTCGGGGTCAAGCCGGGTATAGGGATGCCGCTGGGCTGAACCGACTTGGCCGAAGTAAAGGTTTGTGCCAGGACCGTTGCATTAATGTTCCGTATGTCGGGGTCGTGAAATTCGTTATCCGACGGCGAGTTCACGCGGGTAGGTACATTGGATGTGGAGAAAGTTGGCGGCCCGCTGGTACGCCCAACATCCGAGTCCTTGGGAAATACGCGGTAGATCTCGACTACAACCTGGCGGATATCCGCTACTGGCGCGGCACCCGTCAGCAGACCGGTGAAGGTCGCATTTGTTAGGGAGGTCGATTGGGTGAGTACGAAGTCGTCGGCCAATTCGATTTCGAACTTGCCTGCACTGGCGGGGCGGGAGGCTGTCGCCATCTTTCCGTCAGGGCTGCCGGTGCTGAAGAAAAACGGGGTGGCTGCGGCGGGCATTGTGGTGAGCAGTCCGATCAGTACCGCATAGGTTGACGCCATGGTGGTATGCCCCAGCGTCGCTTCCCTCCTAAGATTGCGTGCAAAGACCGATCGGAGACCGGTGGCAACGGAAATGCTTACCGTAACCTTACCCGAGCAAAAATCGCACCATAATGAATAACAGCTTAATCTTAATATGTTAACCAGAAGGGAGCGGAGAGCATTTGGAAGCTTGTAAAAAATCCCGACGGCCTTTCACGGAACATAAACAAAATCCCGCGGAAATTCCTTACGCGCCGCTGAACCACCCTGTAAACTTTTCCGACACGGTCGCGGGATCCCATACTGGTCGTCTCGCGGGTGCCTCTGCTGAGTTCGGTTCTCGCAAACCCACTTGAACCGCGGGCTCCCGTTCGAGTACTAATCAAGGCAATCGATGCTGCCTCGCTCACAGAAAGCGAGCCTATCAACATATAAGACCAGAACAGGAGGAACTCATGCTGGAGCTTCTTGATCAGCAAAAGACGCTGACCATCAATCAGTGGAAAATCTTCACGGCTTGCCTATTCTCGATAGTTATTGACTTCTTTGATTTTGCCTTGATAGGATTTGTTCTGGCGTTCTTTGTTAAGGACTGGCATCTGACGTTCGGGCAATCGGGGGCGATCCTGTTTGCCTCGGGGATAGCGGCTATACCGGGCGGGATTTTCTTTGGCTGGCTCGGTGACAAGATCGGCCGACGCAAGGTGTTCATGATGATGATCCTGATCCTCTCGTTCGCCACCGGCGTGATGGCGCTGGCGCCGGAGAACGGGTGGATCTTCATCGCGGCGATGCGGTTCATCGTCGGGTTGGGAGTGGGCGGGCTCGCGGCTGTCGACTTGCCATTGCTGCAGGAGTTCGTACCGGCCTCGAAGCGGGGATGGGTCAGCGGCCTGTCGATCGGCTTGTTGCCACTGGGGCCGTTGCTGGCCGCGTTATTTAGCGCTTCGCTCGGCGCGATCATCGGCTGGCGCGGCCTGTTCGCGATCGGGCTGGTGCCCGCGGCGTTTGCCTTTGTGATCCGCCTGTGGGTCCCCAAATCGCCGCGCTGGCTGTTCGGCCAGGGACGGTTCGAGGAGGCGCGCCGCTCGCTCGCCTGGGCGCTCAAGCTCGATCCTGGCGAGATCCAGCTGCCGGCGTCGCTGCCCGAGCAGCCGCATGTGTCGTGGCTCGAGCTGTTCAAATATCCGCGCAGTATCGCCGCGGGGATCATGGTCGGGCTGAGTTCGACGGGCGCCGTCGGCGTGGCGCTGTGGCAAGCCACTTTGCTGGTGCTGGTGCTGAAGGTGACGCCCGTCGAGGCCGCGTACCTTTCGGTATGGATCGCGCTGGTCGGCATCCCCGGTCGGGAACTCGGCGCCTGGCTGTCGGATGCGCTGGGACGCCGGCCGGCCGGGGTTCTGCTCTCGGTTGCGTCGGGTAGTGCGATGGCGCTCGCCGGCTACCTGCACGGCGTCTTTCTCGGCAGCCTGTCGATGTTTTTCCTGCTCCTGATGTTGACCAGCTTTTTCGCGAACGCCAGCTTCTCGGTCGTCTTTCCTTACATGGCCGAGCTGTGGCCCGCGCAATTGCGGGCCAGCGGCTTCGGTCTCGTCTACGGCTGCTCAAACCTCGCCAAGTTTATCGGCCCGGCCGGCCTTGCGGTGATCGCCGGCGCCTCCAACTACGTCGCGCCCAAGGCGACGCTCGACGCGCTGGTGCCGGGCTTCAACTATTTTGCTGTCTGGTTCCTGCTCGCCATTGTCAGCTTTCTGTTCATCGGCATCGAGACGCGCGGCCGCACGATCGAAGAGTTGGACGCCGCGCTGGTGCGGCGGGGGCCGGTCAGGGCCGCCGCGCAGTAGGTCCGGCCGGCATCACGCCGCGAAAAGCGGCCATCCGAGGCAGCCGCCTGGTGAGTAGACCCCTGGACCCCCGCTTGCGCGGGCGCGACGGTGCTAAGTCAAGCGATGGTTATAAAGTCAGCCTCAGGGGCTAGTTGACGAAGCGGTAGAGCTTGGCGGCGTTGTCGCAGACGATCTTGTGTTGCGTCGCCGCGGGCAGGTGGCCGAGCTCGCGCTGGATGTATTCCTGCGAGTCGGGCCAGATCCCGTCTGGGTGCGGAAAGTCCGAGGCCCACATGATGTTGTCCTCGCCGATGTCGTCGACCAGCTTGGTCCCGATCGGGTCGGTCTGATAGGTGGCATAGCATTGGCGCCGCCAGTATTCGCTGGGCCTCATCTTCAGATCGAGTTCCTTGAACTGTTCTTCCCATTCGGCGTCCATGCGGTTGAGGACATAGGGAATCCAGCCGATGCCGGCCTCGCCGATGATGACCTTGAGTGTCGGATGACGATCCATGACGCCTGAGAAAATCATCGACAGCAGTACGTCGGACATCACCATCTGGAAATTGGTGATCCCGGCGGCGCGGGCGGCTAGCGCCGTCTTTGGCGCGAGCTTCGAGAGGTCCGGCCGGTTACCGCCGCCGATCGTGTGGAAATGCAACGGCAAGCCGCTGGCCGCGACGGCGCTCCACACCGGCTCCCACCACGGGTCCCACAGCCTAGCCATGTCGTGCCGTCGCGAGATTTCGACGCCGCGCACGCCACCACGACGCGCTACCCGCTCGATCTCGCCGACCGCGGCGTCGATGTCGTGGTTCGGGATGCAGGCGAGCCCGGCAAAGCGGTCGGGATGGGTGTTGCAGAATTGGGCGAGCCAGTCGTTGTAGATGCGCAGCACCTCGCCGGCGGCCTCGTCGTCGTTGATCCGAATCGAAGCGCCGAGGACACCGTACAACACCTCGGCCTGAACCCCGTCTCGGTCCTGGTCCTTGATCCGCAGCTCGGGATCGGTCATGCGGCGGATGCCCTTTTTGCCGTCGTCGTAGATTCCTTCCGACGCCATCCGGTCCGAGCGATGGATCTTGCCGGGCTCATAGAGCCGGCCGCCTGAGCCCATGCCGTTCATCAGCCCGAACGAGGCACCATTCTTGGTCACCCATTCCTTGCCGCGCGGCCCGTCGGTCACGTAGGGCATGCGGTCCTTCATCGCGGCCGGGGCATTGGCGGTGAACAGATCGGGCGGCAGCCAGATCAAATCGATGTGACTGTCGGCAGAGATGACATCGTATTTCATCGGCTATCCTCCATGCGGGCGCAGCGTTAGCATGACTCAGCACGGCGGCGGTGTGCGACTGAAATCTCCAATAAGCGGGCGGAAACAGCCGATGAACCAGACGCGGGCGAACATGCCTCTCTCGGACGTGACGGTGATCGATTTCGGCCAGATCTTTCAGGGCCCCTATGCGACCCTCCTGATGGCCAAGGCCGGCGCCTTTGTAATCAAGATCGAGCCGCCGCGCGGTGAGCCGGGCCGCCGCCGCGCCGATCCCGGCAAGAGTGCGACCCTGCCCTTCGCGATGCTGAACCAGAATAAGCACGCGGTAACCTTAAATCTGAAGGAGGCTGGTGGCCGCGAATTGCTGTCTCGCATGGTCGAACGCGCCGACGTGCTGCTGGAAAATTTCTCGCCCGGTACGATGGACGGCCTCGGCGTCGGCTACAGTCGGCTGCGCGAGATCAACCCGCGCCTGATCTACGCCTCGGGCACCGGCTTCGGGCTCAGCGGCCCCGACCGTGACAATCTGGCGATGGATATGACGATCCAGGCGGCCTCGGGGATCATGAGCGTCACCGGCTTTCCGGATGGACCGCCGGTCAAGGCTGGCCCGACGCTGGTAGACTTCATGGGCGGCATTCATCTCTATGCCGGCGTCGTTACGGCACTCTACGACCGCGACCGCAGCGGGGCCGGCCGCCTTGTCGAAGTGTCGATGCAGGAGACGGTGTATCCGACCCTAGCAGCGAGCTACGATTTCTACTACCGCACCGGCCAGGTCCCGCCGCGTACCGGCAACCGCCAGTCGGGGCTCAACAGCGCGCCCTACAACGTGTTCCCGACAAATGACGGTCATGTCGCGATCCACATCGTCACCGAGGCGCATTTTCAGAATTTGCTGAAGGCAATGGGCCGCGAGGACCTCGCCGACGACCCGCGGTTTGCGACCAATGCCGGCCGCGTCGCCCATATGGACGAGACCGATGCCCTCGTCGCCGAATGGACGCAGACGCTCGGCAAGATGGAGGTGTTTGCCGCCACCAAGGAATACCGCATCCCTTGTGCGCCGGTGCGCAATGCCCCCGAGGTCATGAACGACCCGCATATGCACGAGCGCGGTATGCTCGAACGCATCGACCACCCTGAACTCGGCGAGATCGTCGTGCCGATGACGCCGCTGCGCCTGCACGGGACCGACAAGGTCGAAACGCTGCCGAGCCCGACCATCGGGCAGCACAACGACGAAATCTATCGCGGCTGGCTCGGCCTTTCGGCGGCCGAGATTGCGAAGCTGAAGGAGAGCGGCGCCATCTGAAATGAGGTTCGATCCGCTGGCGGTGCGCGCGTTCGACCATACCGCCTGGTTGCGGGCGCGAGCGTATTCGGCGTTCTGACGCGTCCTAGTTATCGCCGGAAGACGGCGACGAGTTCGAGATGCGGCGACCATACGAACTGGTCGATCGGCACCACCCGTTCGATGCGGAAGCCGCCAGCGAGCAATCGAGCGGCGTCGCGGGCGAAGGTGGCGGGGTTGCAGGAAACGGCGACCACTGTGTCGAGTGGCGAGGCGGCGAGTTCTGCTGCCTGCCGCGCGGCACCGGCGCGCGGCGGGTCGAACACCGCGGCGGCAAAACTGGCCAGGACTTCGGCCTGTAGCGGATCGCGCACGAGATCGCGGCGCTCGACAGTGACACCGGGTGCATCGGTGGCGGCGTGGGCCAGTGCGGCGGCACTGCGCTGATCGCCCTCGACAGCATGCACCGGTCCGCTGCAGGCCAGCGCAAAGGCAAAGGTGCCGAGCCCGGCGAAAAGGTCGAGCACTGGGCGATGCGGACCGACCCCGGCGAGAACCTCTTCGACGAGGATGCTCTCGGCCGCTTCGCTCGCCTGTAGAAAAGCGCCTGGCGGGAATGGAACGGCGATCTCCGACAGAAACACGCGGACCGGGCGGCGCTCGACCACCGGGATTTCCCCTTCGGGTGACCGCCAGACGATGCGGGCGAGATCGAGTTCGTCGCCGAGCCGCGCCAGGGCTTCGAGCGCGCCAAGCCCAGGCGCCTCCGTGGCTTCGAGCAGCAAATCGATGCCGCTGTCGGTGCGGCTCAGGGTCGCCTCGGCCATGCCGCCTGGCGGCAGCAGATCGGGCACGACACGCCGCAACTCGCCGACGAGCGCAAACAATGCCGGCTCCAGCACCAGGCATTCGCGCAGATCGACCAGATCGTGCGAGAAGGCCTTTCGAAACCCGACACGCACCGGCTGGCGCGGGTCACGAGGGCGCGCAAGACCGAGTCGTGTCCGCCGCCGCACCGGCGGAACCATCCGCAGCGGCTCGACGACCACGGGGTCGATCCCGGCCCTCTCCAGCGCGTTCAGCAGCCTTCCGAGCTTGACCTCCCGGTAGAGATCGGCATCGAGGTGCTGCAGCGCGCAGCCGCCGCAAGCCCCGAAGTGGCGACAGGGTGCCGGGGCGCGCCCGGGGCCTGCACCCATAAGCTCAACGACATGGGCTTCCACTCCGCCACCGCGGCGGGAGCTGAGCCGGGCGCGGACATGGTCGCCGGGCACGGTGAACGGGAGAAAGACGGGCTCGTCCCGCCAGCGCGCGACGCCATCCCCGGCGCCGCCGATGCGCTCGACCGACAATTCCACCAGTTCGCCATGCCACCGCCGCATTGCGATCGAATCCTTCCTTGATGCTGTGAGAGCGGGGAAGTGAGGTTCCTCACATTGCCTATAGTAGGAGCACGCCTAAGATGTGGCCGGGTCCACGATCTTCGGCGAAGGGGGGAGTTTGCGATGTATCGGTGGGTCTATTGGAGCGGGATAACCCTGCTGGTCGTCTGGACCGTGTTATCGGCTTATACCGCAATCACCGGGATCTGAGGGTCCTCCTCCGGGCCCGATCGGCACCGTTCGTGCTGGCCGCCGGCGAGAGTTCGGCTGGATTTGAGGACCGCGCAATCCGCGTAATCAACGAAAATCGGCTGCCGCCGACGCCGCGCCAAGCCTATGATAGGGTATCTGGACAGATCAGCGGGCAGGTGCATCCTGATGAGCGACATTCAGCATTACATCGGCGGCAAACGAGTAGACGGATCGAGCGGACGCTGGGGCGACGTATTTAACCCGGCGACCGGCGAGAAGATCCGCCGCGTCGCCCTTGCCACGGCTGGCGAGGTCGACCGGGCGGTGCAAGCCGCGGCCGCGGCTTTCCCAAGCTGGGCGGCGACCCCGCCTTTGACCCGCGCGCGCATCCTGTTCAAGTTTCTCGAACTCCTTGGCCGGGAGGGCGATGCGATCGCCGGGGTCATCACCGAGGAGCACGGCAAGGTCTTTTCCGACGCGCAGGGCGAGATCACGCGCGGCACCGAAGTCGTCGAGTTCGCCTGCGGCATCCCGCATCTGTTGAAGGGCGAATTCACCGAGCAGGTCGGCCGCGGCATCGACAGCTGGTCGGTGCGCCAGCCGCTCGGCATGTGCGCCGGCATCACCCCGTTCAATTTCCCGGCAATGGTGCCGATGTGGATGTTTCCAATGGCGCTAGCGACCGGCAACACTTTTATCCTGAAGCCGTCGGAGCGCGACCCGTCGGCCGGCCTGCGCATCGCCGAATTGCTGACCGAGGCAGGATTGCCGCCCGGGGTGTTCAACGTCGTCAACGGCGACAAGGTGGCGGTCGACGCGATCCTGCACCATTCCGGGATCGCGGCGGTCAGCTTTGTCGGCTCCACTGCGATCGCCGAGTACATCTACACCAATGCCGCGGCGGCCGGTAAGCGGGTGCAAGCACTAGGCGGCGCCAAAAATCACATGGTGGTGATGCCCGACGCCGATCTCGACCAGGCGACCGACGCGCTGATGGGGGCGGCCTATGGCGCGGCCGGCGAGCGCTGCATGGCAGTGTCGGTCGCGGTCGCGGTCGGCGGGGTCGGCGACAAGCTGCTCGACAAGCTGGTGCCGCGGGTGCGCGCGCTGAAGATCGGGCCCGGCACCGATCCCGAAGCAGAGATGGGACCGCTCGTCACCCGGCAGCATCTCGACAAGGTCAGCTCCTATGTCGATCTCGGCATCAAGGAGGGGGCAAAACTCGTGGTCGACGGCCGCGGCCTCAAATTGCAGGGCTACGAGAACGGCTTTTTCATCGGCGGCTGCGTGTTCGACGAGGTCAAGCCCGAGATGCGGATCTACCAGGAGGAGATCTTCGGCCCGGTATTGTCGGTCGTGCGCAGCCCCGATTTCGACAGCGCGACTAAGCTCGTCAGCGACCACGAATACGGCAACGGCACCGCGATCTTCACCCGCGACGGCGACGCCGCGCGCGAATTTTCGAACCGCGTTCAGATCGGCATGGTGGGGATCAACGTGCCGATCCCGGTGCCGATGGCGTTTCACAGTTTCGGCGGCTGGAAGCGGTCGCTGTTCGGCGACATGGCGGTCTATGGCCTTGAAGGCGTGCGCTTTTACACGCGCCTCAAGACGATGACCGCGCGCTGGCCCACCGGCATTCGCGCCGGCGCCGAATACGTCATGCCGACGATGCGTTAGCGACGGTCACCCTTTTCCGCCCAACATCCTCGGGGATATAGCCCGTTGGCCTGAGCGGCAACTGGACTGCGAAGAGCGCCAGGCAGCAATGGTTGCAGGCGGACGGAGCCGCGCTGTTCTGCCCAGCCATGGGTTGTTAGGAGTTTGGATACATGCGGGCCTTGATTGCCTGCAGTTGTGCGATCACTACCGGGTCGGTGATCTTGGTGAACCGTTGCACCTCTTTGCCGTTCAACTTGGCCGGTTCATAGAACATGTGCAACGGACGCAGATCGAACATCCCGCCATTCCGGTACGCATAGGCCTCGTATAACGGCCGGTATACTTGCATGAAGGCATCTTCGGGCCGGCAATCGTCCTCGGTGTGGTGGCCAATACCATAAATGTAATAGGCATAGTTGTTTAGTGGTCCGTTCGGATCGTGTTTGTAATGGTAGTAATATCCCGGTTCAGGCCGTTGTTCGGGAGGCGGGATGTCGTATGCCATGGGGTTCTCTCCAGCAGTTTTCAATTTTCACGCAATCACCGCCGACGTAGAGCAGGCGCAAGCGCATTCACCCGCCGCCACCACATGGGCGAAGCACCCAACGAATTGAGGGCTGCCGGGTGCATGCACCCTCGTCCCAAGTCGTCGATAAGCCTCGGCGATCCGCCGCGCCCTTGGCGTCTGTGACGGGTTCCTGCATACTTCCCTCCAGGTAAATCTATCACTTAGCCCAAATCAGTGGAGTGGAAAGACCGCGCCAGTGAAAGTTTCGCTGGATCAGCAAGCGTAGGGCAGGTAAGCGCAGCGCCATCCGCCACCTCGTTCGGTTGGTTTGCGTGGTGATTACGTACCGTTTTGTGCATTCTAAATCTCACCGAGCCTGACATCGGTTTGATGAGCGCTAGGGCACGCGTGTGAAACGACGAGGGGGAATAAAACCGTGGTGAACCGAACAACGGGCGCGGCAGAAGATTCGCGGCCTCCCGCCAGCTGGGATCGCGAGTGCGATATCGTCGTGATCGGTGCGGGGGCAACCGGACTTCCCGCCGCCATTGTCGCGCGGGAGGCCGGCTGCACGGTGATCCTGGTCGAGGCGGAAAAGGATATCGGCGGTCATGCCATCATCAGCGGCGGCAATGTTCCGCTCGGCGGCGGGACCAGGGTGCAGAAACAATATGGCATCGAGGATTCCCCAGACCTGCTGTTCCGCGATCTGACCGACTGGTCAGTGGTTGGGCCCAACGGCTTTCCGGATTACCGGTACAACGATCGCGAAATTATTCGCGCGTTCGCGGACAACAGCGCTCCTGCCTTTGAATGGTTGCTCAACCACGGCGTCGTTTTTGTCGACAAGGCCCCGGATGCCATTGGCGGCAACTCGGTCGGAAATTCGGTGCCGCGCGAAATGCATTGCGCCGTGATGCACTGGCCGATGGTGTACAGCGGAGAGCCGGCGGATCCGATGGTCCAAAAGACCCGGTCTTCGGGCAATGGTTTGATGCGATCGCTTGAAGTCGTGGCCAGAAAGGCCGGCGTGCAGATCCTCCTCGAACACCGAATGACCCGGGTCTACCGGCAGGCCGCGAATTTCGGCCCGGTGCTCGGCATCGCGGCCGACCATAAGGGTGCGGCGTTGAACATCCGCGCGCGTCAGGCAGTCATCATCGGCACCGGCGGCTCGACCGGCAATGTCAACTTCCGCCGCATGTTCGACCCGCGCCTGACCGAGGAATATTGCGGTCTCGCCGGCATGCCGTGGTCCGACCAGGACGCGAGCGGCGAGCTCGCGGCCATGGCGATCGGTGCCTCTTTGTGGGGTTTTTACAACCAGATCGGCGAACTCGGTTCGAACGTCACCAAGCCGGGTTCTATCGGGTGCCAGTACAATTATCGACATCTCCAGTGGATGCCGGGCAGTCCCATATTCGACCGCGCTCGCGCGACCGGCCTCAGGGTGGCGGATTGGCAGGACGTCATCCTGGTCAACATGCTGGGCAAGCGCTTCTATGACGAAACCGGGGGACAATATATCGCGAACAACTACAACTCGCTCGATCCCTACGTGCAAGGCAGCTATCTCAATGCCAAAAACCTCAATTGGAATCCCAACAATTTTTTGAATGCAGCGCTCGCTGGAATTGACGACGGACACAATGGCGGCGGTCCGATTTGGGCCATTTTTGATAGCGAAGCTGTCGCACGCGAAGGATGGACGCCAAACCCGCCCCATGTCGATATCGCGGCCGGCTTCTTTTTCAGCGCCAATAGATTGGCCGATCTAGCCGAGAAGATCGTCATGAAATACCAGCGCGTGCCGATGCCGCCGGCGAACCTGGAGGAAACCGTCGCGCGCTATAATTCATTTGTCGCTTCCGGCGTCGACGAGGATTTTGGCAAGCCCAGGCCGATGTACACGATCGCCAAGCCCCCGTTCTACGCCGCCTGGGCCACGCCGGTTGTGCATGACACCCGCGCCGGACTCCGCATCAATGCACAATGTCGGGTGATAGACCTGAACGGCGAAATCATCCCGGGGCTCTATTGTGGCGGCGAATCGGCCGGGGGGTTCAGCCAGCACGGCTTGGCCCGGGCCGTCTGTCAGGGCTACATCGCCGGAAACGCTGCCGCAGCGGCTTCCCGGCTCGAAGTCGCCCCGGATTATCCGGGGCCGCTCGCGGCGTCGTAGTCCGCTACCAGCGCGCGGACGCGCGGGATCAGTTCCTCGCCATACTGAACAGCGTCCGGCCGGGGATCGTAGCCGCGGATCAAGAGGCTGGTGGCACCAAGCTTATAGTATTTGAGCAGCGCCTCAGCGACTGTTTCAGGGGTGCCGACCAGCGCCGTCGAGTTGCCTGAAGCGCCGGTCGCGACGGCGAGCGACGTCCATAGGCATGTGTCGTGCACTTCGGCTGCGGCGGCGGCCTGCAACAGCCGGTCGGAGCCGACATTCTGGCGCTTGGGCGGCGGCGCACCGCCGCGATTGACTAGCACCCGGTCGAGGATGGCCCTGGCCCGGTCCCAGGCTGCGCCCTCGGTTGCCGCCAGGATCGGACGGGTAGACAGGCTGAAGGTTGGGTTGCGGCCGGAGAGTGCCGCCTCCCGTCGCACGCGATCCATGAACAAGGCCGTGTCCTTCAACGGTTCGCCCCATAGCATGAAGACATCGACATGCGGGGCTAGCGCGCGGATCGCAGCGTCGGAGCCGCCACCGCCGTAGATCGGAATGTGCGGCTGCTGGCGACAGTGGATCTCCGAATAGGTTCCTCGAGTCCGGTAGAACTCGCCCTCGTGGTCGAACGGCGCCCGTTCGGTCCAGGTCCGGCGCAACAGGGAGACATATTCCTCGGAGCGACGATAGCGGGCGTCATGATCGGTCCAGTCGCCGTCCTTGGCCTGCTCGACGTCGCTGCCGCCGGCGATGATGTGCGCCGCCAGACGGCCATCGCTCAGCTGGTCCAGAGTCGCCAGCTTGCGGGCAGCTACCGGCGGCGCCACGAACCCTGGGCGGTGCGCCAAGAGGAAACTCAGCCGCTCGGTCACCGCCGCGGCGCGCGCCCCGACCAGGAACCCGTCTGGCGCATCCGAGAAATAACCGATCAGGACGCGGTCGAAGCCAGCCCGCTCATGAATCCGCGCCGTCTCGGCAATCACGTTGGCATCGAAAGGCGGTCCGGATGGCGGGATCAACTCCGACGAGACCCGGGGCGCGATCCAGCCGATTATCTCCACAGGCATGCCAACCCCCTGCTCAACTCCGTTGGCTCGCCGGCCGCTACCCTGGGGATCAAACCTTGACGGTCGAGGCCTGGTAAATCTCGTCGATTGATTTTGCCAAAGCCGCTTCGAATTCGGCATCGCTCATCGAGTGCTTGAGCTCTTCGACGAGGGCGCGCGAAAAGCTCGCGATCATGCCGTGATTGGCGGAAAGGCGCTGACAGGCGACGGCTCGGGTATAGCCGCCTGAGAGTGCCACGACCCTCGCCACGCGCTTGTGATTTACCAGCGGCAGATAGAGATCCGGAACATCCGGGAGCGTCAGCTTGAACATGAGCGGGGGGCCGTCCGGCGCGGCGTTGAGGTTCCTGGTCAATTCCGCGAAAAGGATCGCTTCCGCACCGGCTTTATCTGGGCTCTTGATCGAAACTTCCGGTTCGAGGATCGGGATCAGCCCATGCTTAGCGATCTGCGCGCCGACGTCGAACTGCTGCGCCACGATGGCGGCGATCCCGTCTTTCGAGGCCAAGTTAATGACCGAGCGCATCTTGGTGCCGAAGACACCGAGCTTAACCGCGCGGGTCAGCAGAACATCGAGTTCCGGCATCGGCCTCATCAGCTGGACGCCGTCTTTCTCGGCCTCGAGCCCCTTATCGACCTTCACGAAGGGGATGACGCCCCGTTCCTCCCACAGGAAAGCCGGAGCAGATTTTCCCTTCACTTCGCCGTCCATCGTGCCTTCGAAAAGGATCGTCGCGATGACCTTGGCTCCGGTAAAGGCCGGTGCGGTCATGATGCGCACGCGCATCTCGTGCATGAGCCGGAACATCTCGGCATCGCCGCTATAGGCGCTGTCCGCGATGCCGTAGAGGCGCAGGGCGCCGGGCGTCGATCCGCCGCTCTGGTCGAGCGCGGCGATGAAGCCGCCCTTCCGGGAGATTTGCGCCATCATCCTGTCATTGGCCATGATCGTCATCCTCGCGTGAGACCGGTACGTTGGGAAAACGCGCCCGGCCTCTTCCTGTTGCCATCGTACCGGCGAGTAATGGCACGGCGTTCGAGATCCAGGCAATCTTCACCTGCCGGAATGATACTCCTCTCGGTGGCTCTGTGTATCTGGGGATGGACCGAGGCTCGCAGCTGCGCTAACCATTACGGCGTGAAATGACCGCCGACCGGGCGGCCTGCCTGCAACAGAAGGGGAGCGACGATGGCTTACGAAGGCATGATTGCGGAGACGATTGCGATCAACGGCGACAAGCATCAGCCGATCTCGGCCTATGTGGCGCGGCCGTTGGGCCCGGGCCCGTTCCCCGGCATGGTGCTGCTGCATCACGCGCCCGGCTGGGACGAATGGTACCGCGAGGCGACCCGTAAGTTCGCTCATCACGGCTACGCGACGATCAGCCATAACCTCTATCACCGCGCCGGCGAAGGCAAAGCCGATGATGTCGCCGCCAAGGTGCGGGCCGAGGGTGGCGTTCCCGACGCGCAGGTCATTGGCGACACCGAGGGTGCGGTGGCATGGTTGCGCGCCCAGCCCTGGCTCAATGGCAAGGTCGGCGTATTCGGCACCTGCTCGGGCGGACGGCAGACCTTTCTGTTCGCCTGCCATACCAAGAGCATCAACGCCGCGTGCGAGCTATGGGGCGGCCGGGTGGTGATGAGCAAGGAGGAGCTGAACCCGAAGCAGCCGACCGCGCCGATCGAATTCACCAAGAACCTTTCGTGCCCTCTGCTCGGTCTGTTCGGCAATGAGGATCGGGCGCCGACCCCGGAGCAGGTGGATCAGCACGAGGCCGAGCTCAAGAAGCACGGCAAACAGTACGAGTTTCACCGCTACGACGGCGCCGGGCACGGCTTCTTCTACTACGACCGTCCGGCTTACCGCATCGAGCAGGCATTGGATGGCTGGCAGAAGGTGTTCGGGTTCTTGCACAAGCACTTGGCCAAATAACGCCGGCATGTGCACCTCGATCGTCGAGATCGTCGGCGCCGACGGCGCCGGCAAGGGCGGTGACGGGTGGTTTGATCTGACCCATTCGGTGGTGTCCTACGACCACCCGCACCACGCCCTGTTGGAAGAGGCCATCACCATCGATTTCGTGAACTCGACACTCGGGCCGGGCGCGCGCGTCGCCGTCGAACTGACCCTGGAGGCGGCCAAGGAGCTTAGCGGCGCGCTTGCCCGGGCGATCGCGGCGGCCGAGATCGAGGAAAGCGCACGGTTTTTGCGCAAGGCGTAGGGCCAGGCCGGCTCGCCCTGTAGCACGGTCAGCGAGACCATGAGGGCGGGGCGACAACCAGCGGAGAGCGACGATGACGTCACGTGTGCCAATGGTGTCGCTCGAACGCGCCCGCGAACTCGGCGAGGCGATGGATTTGCCCACTCGGCGCACGCAGAGCGAGGCATTCCGGGTGTTGGCCAACAATCCCGGTGTGGCGAGGGTAGCGTATGGCCAATTGATCCAGCTGCTGGAGAACAACAAATTCGACACTCGGTTGCGCGAACTGATGATCATGCGGATCGGCTGGGTTACCGGTTCGGCTTACGAGTGGACGCAGCACTGGCGGGTGGCGACGACCGCGGGAATTCCGCCACAGGATATTCTGGCGGTGCGCGACTGGCGGAATCTCCGAGCGGTTGACGCCGGCGGACAAGGCGATCTTGGCGGCCACCGACGAATGCCTCGCCGGCAAATCCATCTCGGATGGCGCCTGGGCGGAGGTGGTAAAACATGTCACCGACCCTGGACAGCAGGTGGAATTCATCATCGCCATGGGCAACTGGATCATGTTTTCGATGTTGTTCCGAAACCTGCGCATTCCGCTGGCGGAGGGGATAGCGGTGTGGCCACCCGATGGCCTTGCGTCCCCGGCAGCGGAGGGGATGGGTTAGGATAGGATCCGGGCCGCCAGGCCGACGAACGTTATCCGGCGCTAAACCGCCCCTACCCTTCAGCCCTGGGAGCGAGGCTGACTGCGCGAGTTCGGCGAGGCGGTCGGCCAGCCGGTTCAGTTCCCATTCCCGCGCTAAGCTCGCTGCCACGTCCCAGGTCGGGGTCTGGTCGAGTAGATCCGGGAGGGGTGCGGCGGCATCCATTGTCGCGATCGATCGGTAGAGCCGCAGCTGGTCTGCCTGGGCCGTGAACCTGCCATCGGCGAGCGCCACTTCGAGCGACCCGTATCGGCGCAGCAGGCTGGCCGCACCTTTCGGCCCCATGCCCGGCGCACCGGGTATCTTGTCTGACGGGTCGCCGCGGATGGCGATGAAATCGGGCACCTGCCCGGGCTCGACACCATAACGCTCGCGCACTTCGGCAGGCCCGATCCGCGCCATCTCGCCAGCTCGGACCGGGTGTAGAATCGTCGTCGCGTCGGATGCGAGCTGGAAGGCGTCGCGGTCGCCGCTCGCCACAACCGCGGTCCCGCCACGCCGCTCTTCCTGAGCCACCGCAGCCGCCAGGAAGTCGTCCGCTTCATATCCCGGCGCCTTCGCATAGGCGAAGCCGCACGAAGCGACGAATTGCGGCAGGATGTCGAGTTGATCCAACAGCTCGGCGTCAAACTCGCGCCCGCTCTGATAGGTTGCGAGCGCCCGGTGCCGGTAGGTCGGCGCGTCCAATGTATCCCAGCCGACGAGCACGGCACGGGGCTGCTCCCCCTCGTACAACCGCAACAGAAAATTTACGAAGCCAACGATCGCGCCGCCGCCCTTGTTGCCACGCCGCCTGATCGATTTCGGTAAACCGTGATAGGCCCGGTGTGCGAACGAGTCGCCGTCAACCACGAGCAACGGTCGGTTCACGTTAGTCCCTCCGAGCTTAGCTGAGGCCGACGGGCGCGTAAGACCGCGATTGTCTGCGACAGGATGGGCTGCTCCAGCATCGTCGGCAACGCAAAACGGCAGCAGCAGCCGGTGAAATCCTGCTGCTTTCCCATGGAATATCCGACGCCATCGCCGATATAGTCGCGCTTGGTCGGCGACGGTTCGGATAGCCGAGAACAAGGGAGGAAATGGCGATGGATCTTCGCTTCTCCGCGGACGAGACGGCGTTTCGCGATGAGCTGCGCGGCTTTATCCGAAACGAACTGCCCGACGATATCCGCGAGCGCATGCGGCTCGGCTACGCGCCGCGCAAAGAAGACACCGTGCGCTGGCAGCGCATTCTGAACCGGCGCGGTTGGGCGGCGTTCAACTGGCCCAAGGAATATTGCGGCCCCGGCTGGACGCCGGTGCAGCGCATGATCTTTCTCGAGGAGAACCAGCTGGCCCCAGCGCCCGAGGTCTCCTCGTTCAACATTACAATGATCGGCCCGGTGTTGATCCAGTTCGGCACCGAGGAACAAAAGCGCCGCTTTCTGCCGCGCGCCGCCAATATCGACGATTGGTGGTGCCAGGGCTTTTCCGAGCCGGGAGCCGGTTCGGACCTCGCCTCGCTGAAGACCGCGGCCAAGCGCGACGGCGACCATTACGTCGTCAACGGCCAGAAAATCTGGACCTCGACCGCGCACCATGCCGATTGGTGCTTTTGCCTGGTGCGCACCGATCCCGCGGCGAAGAAGCGGCAGGAGGGCATCTCGTTCCTGCTGATCGACATGAAGACGCCGGGCATCACGGTCCGGCCGATCATCTCGATCGATGGCAGCCATCATCTGAACGAGGTGTTCTTTGACGACGTCGCGGTGCCGGTCGAGAATTTGGTCGGCGAGGAGCATCGCGGCTGGGACGTCGCCAAATATCTGCTCGGCCACGAGCGCACCGGCATCGCCCGGCTCGGCAAATCGAAGGAGCGGGTCAAGTTCGCCAAGGAAATGGCGCATGAGATGCGCGCCAACGGCCGGCCGCTGATCGACGACGCGGCGTTCCGCCAGCGCGTGGCCCAGCTCGAGGTCGACCTGAAGGCTCTCGAAATTACCCAGTTTCGCGTCGTCTCCGCCTATGAGAAGAGCGAGGCCGGCAAGCCAGATCCACTATCCTCGGCATTAAAGATCAAAGGCACCGAATTGTTGCAGGCGACGACTGAGCTGGCGATGGATGTCGGCGGCCCGCTGGCGATGCCCGACTGGGCGCAGGAATTGGAGGCGCTCAGCAACGAGCCCGAGCTCGGGCCGGCCTGGGCGGTGGAGGCGACGAAGAGTTACCTGTTCCTGCGCGCGGCTTCGATCTATGGCGGCACCAACGAAATCCAGAAGAACATCCTGACCAAAGCCGTATTGGGGTTGTGATGCCGGGCGCGATATGCGCCGGAAGCAACGACCCTCCATCACCCCTGCGAAAGCGGGATGTAGAGCATGGACCATCCCTGATCCGGATCGCCGATGAATAACGTCCTATTGTTGGGAGCCGGGTTCAGCCGTAATTGGGGCGGTTGGCTTGCAAATGAATGCTTTGAATACCTCTTGGGCTGCCCGCAAATTGACGCGGGCATCAGGCAACTGTTGTGGAAACACCGCAGGTCCGGCGGGTTCGAGGCCGCGCTTGCCGATTTGCAAGAAGAATATTTCCGCCGGAAGGATGCTATATCGTCACAGAACCTCAGCAGGCTGCAAGCCCCGATAGTGGCAATGTTCGGTGATATGGACAAAGCATTCTCCGATGTTCGTTTCGAGTTTCAAGCTCAAGTCCAGTTCATGGTCAGAAGCTTTTTAATTCAGTTCGATGCCATCTTTACCCTAAACCAAGATTTATTGATGGAGCGTCATTATCTGCGGAAGGGAGCACCCTCTGGTCGTTGGACTAGAGTCTACATCCCCGGCATGAAGGCCGCTCCGACCGATGCCACGGATGAGGCAGAGATCAACACGGGCAAATGGACCCCCGAACCATCAACGCCGGTCCTGCAAGGAAGTTTGCAGCCCTTCATCAAGCTTCATGGTTCCAGCAACTGGACGGACGCGAGCGGCCAGCAGCTGATGGTGATGGGCGGCAATAAAGAAGTTATTATTGCTCAATATCCAATATTAAAATGGAATCACGGTCAATTCCGGGATTACCTGTCGCGCCCCGATACGCGCCTAATGGTAATTGGTTATAGCTTTGGAGATGCCCACATCAATCAGGCTATCATGGGGGCTACCAGTCGCGGGAATTTTGGCTTATTCATCATCGATCCGCTCGGCCTCGATGTCATAGACGAAAACCGTCACTTACCCCTGGATGTTCTCGGTATTCTTCTTCTCGGCACGTTGCAAGATCATGTGATTGGCGCGTCTAGGCGATCGCTCCGAGACATTTTCGGGGGTGACAGGGTGGAACATGCCAAGGTAATGCGGTTTTTCGCTTAGAGCGGCGGGTTGTCGCTCACGGGAGGACCATCGATCGATGGATTTTGACCTGACAGAAGAGCAGCGCCTGTTACGTGACAGCGTCGATCGCCTGCTGGCCGACCATTACGGCTTTGCTGCGCGGCGCGGCTACCTCGCCGAGCCCGGAGGTCACAGCAGGGCGATGTGGGAGCGGTACGCCGAGCTTGGTCTGCTCGGCCTGCCGTTTGTCGAGGAATATGGCGGCTTCGGCGGCGGCGCCATCGAAACTATGCTGGCAATGGAGGCGTTCGGCCGGGTCTTGGCGCTCGAACCCTATCTGGCAACGGTGGTGTTAAGCGGGACAGCATTGCGGCTCGCCGGCAGCGAGGCGCAGCAGTCCGCAATCCTGCCGCAAATCGCCGAAGGGCGAACAACCCTCGCCTTCGCCCATGGCGAGCGGCAAGCGCGCTACGATCTAACCGATGTACTGACGACGGCAAAGGCTAGGGTTAGCGGCGGGTGGGTACTCGACGGCGCCAAGAGCGTGGTGGTGCATGGCGATAATGCGGATCGACTGATCGTCAGCGCCCGCATCTCGGGCGAGCGCGACGATCCCGACGGCATCGGTTTGTTCCTCGTCGACGCCAACGCGAACGGCGTGGCGCGCCGCTCCTATCCGATGCGCGACGGCACACGGGCGGCCGAGATTTCACTGAGCGGGGTTGAAGTCGATGCGGATGACCTGCTCGGTGAACCCGGCCGGGCGTTGCCGGTCATCGAGCGCGTTGTCGAGGCGGGCATCGCCGCCGTAACGGCGGAAGCCGTTGGGGCGATGGAAGCGATGCATGTCTTGACCCTCGAATATTTGAAGACGCGCCAGCAATTCGGCAAGCCGATCGGGCAGAACCAGGCCTTGCAGCATCGCTCGGCGGAGATGCTGATCGCGTTGGAGCAGGGCCGCAGCATGGCGATGCTGGCGGCGATGATGGTCGACGAGGCCGATGCGCATGAACGGGCGCACAATATTTCGATGGCCAAGGTCGGCGTCGGTCAGTCGGCCCGGTTCGTCTCACAAAACGCGATCCAATTGCATGGCGGCATCGGCATGACCGAGGAATACGCGGTCGGCCATTATTTTCGCCGGTGCATGGTCATTGAGCATTTGTTCGGCGACACTGCCCACCACCTCTCGCGTATCGCCGACCAGGTCCGCTGAGCCGCCCGCTCCTCAAGCCAGGCGTGACCTAGACTAGGCGCTCAAGCGAGCTGGCGCGCGAAGCGGACGATCCGCCGGCCGGCTTCGGCGAGACGCGCGTCGGGCGCGGACAACGCGATGCGCAGATGTCCAACCGCGCTCGGGCCAAAGTTGTCGCAGGGCAGCACCGCCACATGCTCGCGCTCAAGCAGCTGTTGCGCGAACTGCTGGGCATTCAGCCCGCTGGGCCGGATATCCAGCAGCACGAACATGCCGCCTTCAGGCGGGATGGCCCGGCAATTCGGCGCCGCGGCTAGCAGATCGCACAAATGAACCGCGCGGACTTGGTAGGCCGCGCGCAATGCGGCCCCCTCGGGAAGATCGTCGCGCAGCGCGGCCAAGGCGCCGATCTGGATAAAGGCCGGACTGCCATAGGTCATGGAGAGCAACAGGTTGAACAGGTGACGGCAGAGTGGTGGCGGCCCGATGATCCAACCGAGGCGAAAGGCAGGAACAGCGTGGGATTTCGACAGGCTGGAGACCACAACGGTGCGATCCGCCATATCCGGCAACGACCATGGGCTAACATGCGGCCGGGCAAAGGCCAGATCCTCGTAGACCTCGTCCGACAACAGCCATAGATCGCGGTGGCGGCACAGTGCGGCGATGGCCTCGATCTCACCTCCCGTGAATACGGCCCCAGTCGGGTTGTGCGGCGAGTTGATCCAGATCACGCGGGTGCGCGGTGTGATGGCGGCGGAGAGCGCTTCGAGATCCGGGTGAAACCCCCGCTCGGCGCTGAGCGGGACGGTCACCATCCGCGCGCCGCTGGCGCCGACGACGCCCTCGTAGGTAGCGTAGATCGGTTCGGGGATGATGACCTCGTCACCGGGTCCGGCGAGGCACTGCAGCGCGCAATAAACCCCGCCCTGCGCGCCCGGGACCGCGACGACATTGTCGGAGGTGCACGGGCGGCCGGTCCGCCGCGCGTGACGGGCCGCGATCGCCTCGCGCAGCGCGGGATAACCGATGGTTGGCGAGTACCCGGTATGATGATCGCGCAACGCCGCGACGGTCGCTTCGATCAACGTCTCCGAGGGCGCCTGATCGGGGTCGCCGATGGTCAGAAAGATCACGTCGGCGCCGGCGTCGCGCAGGCGCATGGCCTCCTGGTGAATGACCCAACCACGCTGCCCGGTTCGAGCGAGCCGTTCGGTCAGAGCGGAAAAGCGCATCGCGGCAATCCAAACTCGTCCATTAATGATGATCTCGGCGCGGCAATCTTATATCGCCCAGCCTGCCACGGCCCAGCGGGAGCCGCCACGCCGACATTCGCCGGCCGGAAAGCAGGCGGCATGCCAGGGACACCAGAGTAAATTTCGATGAGGTCGAGCACCTTTCCAATTCGTCATCCTCGGGCTGGTCCGGGCTGGTCCCGGGGATCCACGTGGATGGCCGGAACAAGTCCGGCCATGACGAAAAGGGATACGATCTCAACCTGAGCGAAACCGGTTCTAGGGCGCGCTCCGCACCGGCCACTTTGCGGGGTGGCCGTTTGGTTTTTGTTGGCATTGTCCTAGAATGCGGGAGCAGTACCGCCTGCGGCGGTCGCCAAGGGAGGACAAAGATGCCATACGCCCTCTACGTTTGCGCGCAAGACGACAACAAGATCATAGCCTTCGCCATGGATGCCGACACCGGCCAGCTTACGCCGCGGGCCGAGGTGCCCTCCGCGGGCGGGCCGTCGGTGATGGCAATCAGCCCCGATCGGCGCACCCTCTATGTTGGCCAGCGCACTGGGCAGGCGATATCGAGTTTTCGAATCGACCCGGGCACCGGGGGGCTGACACTATTGGGGTCTATCCCGCAGGCGCACGCGCCGACGTTTCTCGCCCCGGACCGCACGGGCCGGTATCTGCTATCGGCCTATTACCAAGGCGGGGGCGCCGCGGTCTACCACCTCGGCGCGGACGGCGCGGTTGGCGCTCCGTCGCAGGACTGGTTGGCGACGGCCACCGGGGCCCACGCCATACAGACTGATCGCTCAAACCGGTTCGCCTTTGTGCCGCACATCGCTCGCATTCAAGATAATGTTTTGGAACCGCCAAAGGATAATCCCGGCCCAAACGTGATCATGCAGTTCCGCTTTGATGCCGGCACCGGCCGCCTGACTGCGAATTCGCCGTTCCGGGTCGAGCCGGCGGAACGCCTCGGCCCACGCCACTATTGCTTTCATCCCACCTTAGATCTCGTCTATTTCTCCAACGAGCAGGGCTGCAGCGTCACCGGCTATCGCCTTGACCCGACGTCCGGCACCTTGACCGCGGTGCAGACGATCTCGACCCTCCCCGACGGGTACACCGCCCGCAATACCTGCTCGCAAATCCACCTCACCCCATCAGGGCATTTCCTGTACGTCGGCAATCGCGGCCACAACAGCATCGCCGGCTTCGCGGTCGACAGCGCCGGGGGGTTGACGGCGATCGGGCGGGCGTCGACTGAAGCTGTCCCCAGCGCCTTCGCTCTGGACCCAGCCGGCCATTTCATCTTTGCTGCCGGCACAGCGTCGGGCCGGTTGGCTTCGTACCGGATCAATCAGGAAACCGGCGCGCTGACGCCGCTGACGACCTATGCCGCCGGCCAGCGACCGGGTGCGGTGTTAGCCGCGCGTCTAGGCGACTAAGGCTTTTGGAGCGTACGTGGTCATGTGCTGGGGGAGGCCGCATGATTGCCCTCTCCCCGCCAACCCTTTGACAGGGCAAATGCGCAATGGAAAAGAGATTTGGCGTGGTATCCGCAGACGGACATTGCCGGCTGATGCACCTTCCCTTCGACCTATGGACGAAGCGTCTGCCGCGAAAATTCCAAGATGATGGGCCGAGAGTTGTGCAGGGGACGGACGGCGCCCGACAATGGGTCGTCGAGGGACGCCCGTGGAGCGGAGTGGGCTGGGCCGGAGTGGGCCGGGGGCCCGTCAACTGTTATACCCGGGCGGGTTTGCCTGAGGAGCCCGAGCCCGGGATCTTCCGCGCGGCAAACGCCAAGTATCGCTGCGAAGACATGGACCGGGACGGGGTGGATGCCGAGCTCGTAAACGGCCCCTACGAGCAGATCTGGCAGATCAAGAATCCGGAACTGCGCGCCGCCTGCGTTCGGGCGGTCAACGACTGGGCCCGGGAATTGTACGAGGACTCGAACGGCCGGTTCATCCTGCTTCTGCCGCTTCCCTGCCAGACGCCTGAGGAAGCGGTCGCGGAGCTGATGCGGGTGGCGGAATTTGGCCTGCCGACCGGTGTCATCTTCGACTGGGCGAACGCACCCGAGCCCGTCATTCATCAGATGTGGGAGCCGGTGTGGGCGGCGGCGGCGGAGACCCGCCTGCCGGTCAACCTGCACGCCAACCCCGCCGGCGGGTCGCGCCAGATCGGGGTCGGGGTCTCAGGCCTCGAACCGCGCAACCAATCCTTGATGCGGGTCGCCAACTTCCCGATGGGGCTGATGGCGGAACTGATGAGCGCCGTCGTCTTCTCGGGTATCTGCGATAGGCACCCCAAGGTGCGCTTTGTGCTCGAAGAGGCCGGCGTCGGGTGGGTCCCGTTCCTGTTCTGGCGCTTCGACCGCGAATACGATTTCGGCGGGCCCGCCACGCGCGTGTTCAAGCCGGATTTCCCGCTTTCCGACAAGCCCACCGAGTTCGTCAGGCGGCAGGTCTTCTTTACCTTCGAGGTCGAGGAAGAGGGCGGTTTTCGGCGCGCGCCCGAAGTCGGTCTGGGTAATTTCCTGTGGGCCAGCGACTTCCCGGGCATGGACAGTCCGTGGCCCCACTCCAGGGCGATGGGGCATGTTCCGGCTGAGGCGGCCTTAGGCAAAGAGGCGCTCAACCAACTGGTCTTCGAAAACGCTGTGAATTTGTACAAGATTCCGGTCACATTGCCGCAACAGCGAGCGGTGACTTGACGCGAAGCTCGAAACGGGCCGAGCCGCGAGGGTTAGAGCAGCGAGGTAGCAGCTTGGTTCCAGAGCCATGAAGGTCTCGTATTTCGAAACCGCTCGCTATCGGGCGCCGGGGAAACTACCACCCGAATGGCCGGTCCCGCCCGCGGTCTATGATTTCGCCGCCGGTTCCGAGGCCTATCGCGGCATGGTCGAGCGGGCGCAGCACGTCGAGCGCTTGGGCTTCGACTGGGTCAGCGTTTCGGAGCACCACTATTCTCCGCGCCGTCTGACGCCCGCCCCGATTATCGCTGCCTCGCACCTGGCGGCGCATGCGCCGCGAATAAAGATCGCCGTTCTCGGCCCGATCGTCTCGCAGGGCAATCCGGTGCGGATCGCCGAGGAATTGGCGCTGCTGGACAATCTGATGCCGGGCCGCCTGGTATGCGGGCTGTTGCGGGGGACGACCGGGGAATATCTGAGTTACGGCCTCAACCCTGAGGAGGCGCGGGAACGCACCACCGAAGGCATGGAGCTGATCCTGAAGGCGTGGACCGAGCCGCAACCATTCGGCTGGCAGGGGCGCCATTTCCAGTTCCGCACCGTCGCGGTTTGGCCGCGCCCATTGCAGCAACCCTATCCGCCGACCTACGCGCTCGGAACAAGCCGAGAATCCTGCGAATTTGCCGCCCGCCATCGCCTCGGGCTCGGGCTCTCCTACGCGCCGTTCGAGGTCTGCGCCAAGGCGACGCGCTACTATCGCGAAGCCTGCGCGCGCCACGATTGGCAGCCGGCGCCGGACCAGATCATCTACCGGGCCAATATTCTGCTCGCCGAGACCGACGCGGAGGCCGAGGCAGCGTTGAAGAACCCTCTGGCCCATTCGCCATTGCCGATGCCCGCGAGAGTGCGCGACGCGCTGATCAAACTCGATTCGCGCAACGTCGCGGGCGAAACCAGGACGCCGAATGTCGGCGGGACCTTGCCGACAAACTTCTTCGGCGGCCCGGATACGGTCATCGACCAGGTCAAGCGCTGTTATGATCAGGCGGGGATCGGCGTGCTCGACCTGTTCTTCCAGACCCGCGATGCCGATCCGGGAACCTTGATGGGCACGCTCGAGCTGTTTGGCAAGAAGGTCCTGCCGCATATTCGCGACGTGTAGCGGCGACCCTTATCTCCTGACGCTTGCGGCGGGGCTAGCGAACGGGATTTATTGGTCCGGGTGCAGGGTGAAGGCTCACCGAGGGCAGCCGCTCGTCTGCCCTAACGCGTCGGAGGTCGTGCGATGAAGGTCTCGTATTTCGAAACCGGCCGCTACACCGCGCCGCAACCCGTGCCGGCGCAATGGCCCGTGCCGGCGGGGGCCTATGACCCGGAGGCGGGCGCAAAGGCTTTTCACGACATGATCGAGCGGGTCGAATTTGTCGAAGACCTCGGTTTCGACTGGGTCAGCGTGTCCGAGCACCACTATTCGCCGCGGATCCTGACCCCGGCCCCAGCCGTCTCGGGAGCGTACATCGCCGCACGCCTGAAGAAGATAAAGGTCGCGCTGTTGGGGCCGATCGTGCCGCAGAGCAACCCGGTGCGCCTCGCCGAGGAAATTGCCACGCTCGACAACGTCGCCGAGGGCCGACTTGTCGTCGGATTGTTGCGCGGGACGCCGAACGAATACCTGACCTTCGATCTCAATCCCGCCGAGGCGCGCGAGCGCACCGACGAGGGCATGGAGCTGATCCTCAAGGCGTGGACCGAACCGCAGCCGTTCGGCTGGCAAGGTCGCCACTACCAGTTCCGCAGTGTCTCGGTGTGGCCTCGCCCCTGGCAGCAGCCGCACCCGCCGACCTATGCGCTCGGCACCAGCCGCGAGGCCTGCGAGTTCGCCGCGCGCCACCACGTCGGCCTCGGCGTCTCGTTCGCGCCATTCGAGGTGATGCGCAAATCGACCCAGTATTACCGCGAGCAGTGTACGCGCTACGGCTGGCAGCCGACCTTGGAACAAGTCCTCTATCGCGCCAACATCATCATCGCCGATACCGACGACGAGGCCGACGAGCTGCTGCAAAAGCAGCGCAGCGGCGGCGCGGCGGCGTTCCCGATGCGCCCGGGCGTGCGCGAGGCGCTGTTCAAGGCGGATATGCGCAATATCGCCGGCGAGCCGCGGGCACCCAATGTCGGCGGCGTCTTGCCGACGACTTTCATCGGCAGTCCGGACACGGTCGTCGAGCAAGTCAAACGCTGTCGCGAGGAAATGGGGGCCGGCGTGCTCGACCTCGCCTTCCAGAACCCCGGCGCCACCGATCTCGGCGATCTGATGCACTCGCTCGAACTGTTCGGCAAAAAGGTGCTGCCGCGCATTCGCGAGGTTTGAGATCAGGCGGGGAGGAGCAAGACCATGGAAATCGGCGCGGCAATCTTCTTCACCGACTATTCGATGGCGCCGACGGAATTGGCGGTGGCGCTCGAACAACGCGGCTTCGACTCGCTATGGGTGGCCGAACACTCGCACATTCCGGTCACCCGGCGCTTCGGCCTGCCGGGCAACATGGAGCTGACCAAGCAGTACTACGATGTGATGGACCCGTTCGTCACGTTGAGCGCCGCGGCTGCGGTCACCACACGCCTCAAGCTCGGCACCGGCGTCTGTCTGGTGATCCAGCGCGACACGATCCAGACGGCAAAATCCGTCGCCTCACTCGATCAGGTGTCGAAAGGCCGCTTCCTGTTCGGCATCGGCTGCGGCTGGAATGCCGAGGAGATGGAGGACCACGGCACTGTCTATGAGACCCGCACGTTGAAGATGCGCGAGCAGATCGAGGCGATGAAAGAGATCTGGAGCAACGACAAACCGGAATATCACGGCAAAATCGTCGACTTCCCGCCGATGCAGACCTGGCCCAAGCCGGTGCAGAAGCCGCACCCGCCGATCATCGTCGGCGGCGCCTTCCGGCTCGCCGCGCGGCGCGCGATCCGCTACGGCGACGGGTTGATCCCGGCAGCAGCAAGCGCCGGCTCCGGCGGCCCCGAGGAGTTCATGCCGCGTTTGCGCGAGATGGCCAAAGAGGCCGGCCGTGATCCGCAATCCCTCTCAGTGACGTTGGGCGGCGCGCCGGAGGACCCGGACCTGCTGAAGCGCAACCGCGATCTCGGCATCGCCCGCATGACCGTGCGCCTGCCGCCGGCCAAGGCCGACGAGATCCTGCCGTTGCTGGACCGCTGGGCGAAATTGATCCCGCTGGTCAGGACCTGATGGGTTAGGAGGAAGAACGATCGTGGCAGACCAATCGGCGCGGGCAACACCCGGCGCGGCGTTTCACGAGCACCATGTCGATGCGGACGGGTTTCGCATCCGCTATCTCGAAGCCGGACAGGGGCCGGTCCTGGTTCATCTGCACGGCGCCGGCGGGCTGCGTCTGTCGCCGGGGCACGATCTCTTGAGTCGCCAGTTCCGCGTTATCGCCTTCGAGATGCCGGGCTTCGGCAACTCGGCCGAGAATACCCGTTCGCAGGATATGCCTGCGCTGGCGGCGACGATGGCCAAGGCGGTCGCCAATCTCGGCATCGACCGGTTCAACCTGATGGGCACCTCGTTCGGCGGCAAGACGGCGCTGTGGCTCGCCGTGCAGCACCCGGAGCGGGTTCTGGCATTGGTGCTCGAAGCTCCGGCGGCGATCCGTCCCAAGGGCGCGCAGGCACCTTCGGGCTCGCCTGAGGAGATGGCGCGCCGGCTCTTCGCCCACCCCGAGCGGGTCGCGCCGATGCCCCCGCAAGACCCGGAAATACGCGCCAAGGTGGCCCGCCTGACGCAACGTCTGCGCGGCCCCGACCGCGATGCCGATCTCGAAGGCCGGCTGCGCGAGCTGGCCACCCCGACACTGGTATTGTTCGGCACGCTCGACGCGGTCATCCCGCCGGAGATGGGGCATTTCTACAAGGAGCTGATGCCCAACAGCCATTTGGTGTTTGTCTACGACGCCGGCCACGCGATCAGCACCGATCGGCCGGAAGCCTTCACCGAAGTCGCGGTCGATTTCATCGAGCGCCACGAGGCCTTCGTAATCAGCCGCACCCCGACCGTCATCAACCCCTAGGCCGCTTCAACCAGCGCTAGATCCGGCCATAACGACTGTCGTTCGAAGTTGATCGCGACCGCCGCTAAGCAATCTCGCGCAGACCACCACTTGAGCGTAGCGCCACCAGTGTATGGAGGAATAACCGATGGCTGAGTACCGTACGCTGCGCGCCGGGGTGTTCCTGCCGCCGTTTCACCCCAATGACGAAGATCCGCTGCTCTGCATGGAGCGCGACTTCCAGCTGATGCAGTGGCTCGACGCGCACGACTATGCCGAGGCGTGGATCGGCGAGCACCATTCCGGTGGTTACGAGATCTACGGCCAGCCGGAATTGTTTATTGCCACCGCCGCCGAGCGCACCCGGCAGATCCGCCTCGGCACCGGAGTGATCTCGCTGCCCTACCATCATCCGTTCATGGTTGCCGACCGCATCGTTCAGCTCGACTATCAGACGCGTGGGCGGGCGATGTTCGGCTTTGGCCCCGGACTGTTGCCCTCGGACGCGATGATGCTCGGCATCGACCCCGAGACCCAGCGCGACCGCATGGCCGACGCCATCGACGTCATCACCCGCCTGCTCGACGGCGAGACCATCACCCAGCAAAGCGAATGGTACACGATGCGCGAGGCCCGGCTGCAGCTGCGCCCATATTCGAAGCCGCGGCCGCATCTGGCGATCGCCAGCGCGGTCACGCCGTATGGCGGCAAGCTCGCCGGGCGTTACGATCTCGGCATGCTGTGCGTGATGGCGGGCAGCCCGAACGGCTACGACACGCTCGACTACAACTGGGAACTCGCCAACGCCGAGGCAGCGGCGCAAGGCCGCGTCATGGATCGCGCCAACTATCGCGTGATGGCCCTGTTCCACATCGCCGAGACGCGGGAGAAGGCGATCGAGAATGTGCGCGCCGGCTTCGAGAAGTGGCAGCTCTACTCGTATTCGGTAAACCCCGAAGGCGGCGCCGCGATCGGCATGCCGAGCATCGAGGAGATCAATGCAGGCGGGCGCGGCGCGATCGGCACGCCCGACGACGCGCTGCGCGTCTTGGAGAATTACTGGGCCAAGACCGGCGGCTTCGGCTGCATCCTGATGCTCGCCCATGACTGGGCCGATTGGGAGGCGACCAAGCGCTCGTACGAATTGTTCGCGCGCTACGTATTGCCGCGCTTCGAGGAGCGCAGCGCCTGGCGCTCGCAATCGATGGACTGGATGCGCGCCAATCGCGAAACCTTCAGCGCTAAACGCAAGGCCGCCGCCGCCAGCGCCGTCGAGCGTCACTTCGCCGCTGAGCAGGCCAGACAAACCGGGAAGCCGCCAAGTAGCGTGAATAGAGACTGTCCGGCTCGCTCAGGCCGATGACGCGGCGACGAGCTGCGGCTGGGCCATCCGGTCCGGCGCCAGAACTTTCCCGATCTCCTGTGGGGCAGGGTCGGCCATTCGCTGAACCGGAAGCAGGCTGCGGCGCGGCGCGGATCGGTGCGATAGAGCGGCGGTGGGGCGGTCAAGCATTGGGGCATCGCGACCGGGCAGCGATCGGCGAATTTGCAACCGTACGCCGCTGGGGCGCCCTCCGATTTGCGTTCCTCCGCCCCCCAGTCTCGCGCCGTGCTGACGCGTGGGATCGCGCCGATCAGCAATTGTGTATAGGGGTGCTGCGGCGCTTTCACCACCAGCTCCACATCGCCGGCTTCCACAACCGAGGCGCGGTAGAGCACCAGGATCGTGTCGGCGACCTGATAGGCCGTGGCGAGGTCGTGGGTGATGTACAGGATCGAGATTCCCAGCTCCTCGTTCAGCTGGCGCAGGCTGCCGAGAATGGTGGCGCGCAGCGAGGCGTCCACCATCGACACCGGCTCGTCGGCGACAATCAGCCGCGGGCGGAGCAACAGCGCGCGCGCCACCATGATGCGTTGCCGCTGCCCGCCGGAAAGCTGGTGCGGGTAGCGGCCGAGGATTTCCTCCGGACGCAGGCCGACGGCGCGCAATGCCTCCTCGACCAGCCCCCGTCGCTCCGCCCGTGTCGGCGCCAGACGGAATTTCCGCACCGGCGTCGTCAGCACGTGGTCCACCCGGTAGAACGGGTTGTAGACCTCGTACGGGTCCTGGAAGATCGCCTGCACCTCGCGGCGGAATTGCCGCCGCTGCGCCGCCGACAAGTCTGGGCAATGGGCGCCCCTCGTATCGGACCTCACCCTCGGACGGTTCGATCAGACCCAGCAGCAGCCGCGCCAACGTGGTTTTGCCACTGCCGCTTTCGCCGACGACCGCGGTGATCCCCGGCAGCGCCGGGTCGATGGCGAACGAGAAATGTTCGAGCGCAACTTTGCGCTCGCGCCCGAGCATGCCGCCGGCGAAGTGTTTCGAGACGTCGCGCAGTTCGAGCAGCGGCGTCATGCGAAATGGCAGGCCACGCTGGCGTCCTCGCTGACGGCTCGCACGGCAGGCTTCTCGGTGCGGCAGCGCGCTTCCGCGATCGGGCAGCGGGGATGAAAGGCGCAGCCTGGGGGCAGCTCGCGCAGGACAGGCGCCAGACCGGGAATGCCGCGCAGTCCGCCTTTACGCTCCAGCGACGGCAGGCTCTCGATCAGCATGCGCGTATAGGGATGCCGCGGCGCGGTGATGATGTCGCGGATCGGCGCCGCTTCGACCAGCCGCCCCGCATACATGATGCCCAGGCGGTCGACGAACTGCGCCATCAGGCCCATATCGTGGCCGATCAGGATCACCGCGGCGCCGAGCTCGGCTTGCACCCGGCCCAGCGTTTCCATCACCTGTCGCTGTACGACCACGTCGAGCGCGCTGGTCGGCTCGTCGGCAATGATCACTTTCGGGCGCAGACAGATCGCGATGGCGATACAGGCGCGCTGCTTCATGCCGCCGGAGAGTTCGTGCGGGTATCGGTCGGCAATTTCCGGCAATAGCCCCACCTGGGCCAACAGCGTCCCGTACACGGGTATCGATCTCGCGTTTGGAGAGGCGTTCGCCATGATCGGCCAGCGCGTCGCGGATCTGCTCGCGGATGCGCGCCACCGGATTGAGCGAATTCATCGAACCTTGCGGGACCATCGCGATGCCGGCCAGCCGCAGCCGGCGCATCTGCGTCGTCGGTCAGGCCGGACAAGGCGGTGTCCTCGAGCCAGACCGCGCCGCCCTCGATCCGGCCCGGCGGCTTGATCATGCGCAGGATGGCCAGCGCCATGGTCGATTTGCCGGATCCGGACTCGCCGGCCAAGCCGAAGCGTTCGCGCGGGAGCAGAGTAAAGCTGACCTCGTCGACGGCGCGCACGGGGCCGAGCGGATGGTCGTAGGCGACGCGGAGCCGCTCGACGCGCAGAATGCTGGCGTTCATACCGATCGCCGCAGCCGGGGGTTGGCGATCTCGTCGAGGCCCGCGGTCAGAAAAAACAGGCCGAGGAACACCATCACGATGACGACCAGCGGAGCGGTCCACCACCACCACCAGCCATTGATGATCGCGGCGTTGAAATTGACCCAGTAGAGCGTCATGCCGAGGGTCGGAGCCTCGACCGGCCCGAGCCCCAAAACTTCCAGCCCGACCGAGGCCAGGATCGCGGCCGAGACGCTGCTGACCAAGGTGGCGGCGAGATAGGGCAGCAGATTGGGCATCAGCTCGCGGAAGATGATCTCCGGCCCGGTCATACCGTTGAGCCGGGCGATCTCCACATAACCCCGTTCGCGCAACGTCAGGACTTGCGAGCGGATGGTGCGGGTCGGGCTGAGCCACGCCAGGGAGGCGATGATGATCGCCATCTGGTTTACCGTGAGGCTGCCCTTCAGCGAGACTGCGATAATGATCAGCACAAGCAACTGCGGCACCGTCAGGCCGATATCGGCAATGCTGCGAATGACGGTGTCGACCCGTCCGCGGTAATAGGCGGCGGTAAAAGCCAGTATTGCGCCGACGCCGACGCCGATGAACCCGGCAATAAAGCCGATGCGTAATGTCAGCGGCGTGCCCGCCACCATCACCGCCAACAAGTCGCGCCCGTTGCGGTCCGTGCCGAACGGATAGTCCCAGGAAGGTGGCTGGAGCGCCGGCGCCGACAGCGGTTGGGCGTTGCCGGTATCGACCGTCAGCGCGCCGACGACGATGAACACCGCCAGAATGCCAAGGAACAGCCAGCCCGACCACCAGCGACACGTTGCGGCGAAGATAGCCGAGCACTCGGCCTAGCTCCGGCGATAGGAGATGCGGGGGTCGAGCCAGGGATAGACCACGTCCAGCACGAACGTCGCAAAGCCGAGCGCGACGATGACGGTGAACACGATCCCCTGGATCAGGAAAAAGTCATTCTCCTCGATGGCCTGGAACAGCAACGCCCCGATCCCAGGGTAGCCGAAGATCGCCTCGACCAGCACCGCGCCGGACAGGATCTGGCCCAAGGCCAAAGCAAGCCCGGTCGTTTGCGGCAGGATCGCGTTGCGCATGCAATAGCGGGTGAAGATCGTGGCGCTGCGCAGGCCCTTTGCCTCGGCGAAGGTGACGTAATCCTCGCCCATGGTCGTGACCATCATGCCGCGCATGGCGAGCGCCCAGCCGCCGACCGAGACGAGCACGATGGAAAGCGCCGGCAGGACGGCATGACGCAACACATCAAGGGTGAAGGCCCAGTCCCACCCCGGATTGGCGCCGGCACTATAGCCGCCGAAGATCGGCAGCCACTGGAACCTGAAGGCAAACAGCCAGCTCAGAACGAGCCCGAGCAAAAAGAACGGTATAGCGTGCAAGGCCCATAATGGCGGCATCAGCCATCGCATCCAGCGCGGCGCCCGCGGCCAGGCGAGCAGGGCGCCGAGGATCGTGCCGGCAGCGAAAGAGAACAGCGTGGTTACCCCGAGCAGCCCGATGGTCCAGGGCAGGGCTTCCCGGATCATGCCGACGACGGTGCGCGGGTAGTTGGCAATGGAATAGTTGAGGTCACCGCGCGATACCGCACCGAGATAGGTCAGGTATTGGCGCCACAGTGGCTGATCCAGGCCAAACCGTTTCTGGTACTCCTTTACCATGTCCTCGATGCCGGCATGCACATAGCCGCCGAGCGAGGCCTCCTCGAGCAGTTTGGTGCGGACCGGGTCCTGCCCCGACAACTTGGGCAGGAAAAAGTTGAGCGTCGCCGCCAGCCAGACGATCAACAGAAAGACCCCGAAGCGTTTGACGATATAGACCGCGTGCACTTCGCCTCACGCGGATTGCAGGTTCCACAGCACGATCGGGAACGTCAGGTGCCACGAAGCGCCGTTGACATAGGAATTGTCCTCGGTTGGCCAGTTCTGCCAATAGGTCGTGTTGATCGGGATGCGATGATAGTTCTGCACCAGCTGGATGTCGGGCAGATCGGGCAGCCAGATCTCCATCGCCGCGCGGAACAGCTGTTTCAGCTTCTCGACGTCCTTGGGATCGGTGACGTAAACTTCGTCGACGATCTTGTCGATAGTCTGGGTTCTTCCAGCGGCTGAAATTCACCGCATGCGCGCCCGGCACGGCGATGCTTTGGCTCTGATAAAGGCGCAGGGTGTCGTACGGCTCGCGGATGCTGCCGCCATGGCCGTAGATCGAACCGGCATACTGGCCCTTCTGGAAGCGGCTATTGAAGTCGGGCGGCAAGGTCAAGCTTGCCGCCACGCCATGACGCCGCAGGATCTCCGAGAGCACCGGGCCCATGGCCGAGCCGGAGGCGCCGAAGCCGATGATGTCGAGGGTGAACGGCTTGCCGTCCGGCATCTCCCACATGCTGCCGTTCTTCTTGAAGCCCTTGGCCTCCAGCAGGGCGTCGCCCTTCTTGGGATTGAATTCCAGCGTGTCATATTTCGCGAGCAGGTCCTTGACCGCGTCGAAATACGGCAGCAGCGGCTTGTAGGGCGGCATCGGCAAGGCGGAGACCGTGTCGGCGCCGAGATAGGCGACTGCGATGACTTGCTGGCGGTCGATGTAGTGGCTGAGCGCCCAGCGCACAGTCCTTGTCGTCGAACGGTTTGACCTCGTTGTTGACGTAAAGCGAGATCGGCCACCAATCGACATAGCCCCAAGGCGGCTTCTGCCCGGAATACGAGGTGATCTTGGGGTTCTGCCGGATCACCGTGGGGAAGGTCGCGGGCTGCAAGGGAGCCGCCGAAATCCGAGTGATTGGTGATCTGGGCCTGCGCCGTGTCCTGCTCGTTGACCATCGGCAGCCAGATATGATGTTTGGGCGGCGGCATCGGCGCCAGCTTCTGCTCAGCCGCCCACCAATATCCCGGCGCTCGAACACCTTCTGCTGCAGCGAGGATTCCACGACTTTCCACGGCCCGGTCGTGACCGGCCAACCCTTGGCAATGTCGAAATGCTTGAAAGTGGTCCAGTCCTGGCCCTGGAAAATATGCTTCGGCACAATGTAGATGCCGATGTCGTATTTGTAGGTAGCGAAGAAGAAAAACCGGGGGGAGGGGATCTTGAACTTCAGCACCACCGTGTTGGGGTCGGTGACGGTCGCCTCGTCGAGCGCCTGATTGACGTCGACACCCCATTTCACCTTGGGGCCGAGGTCGCGTAACGTATTCATCGTATAGGCGACATCCTCGGCGCTGAATGGCGTGCCGTCGCTCCATTTGATGTCCGGGCGCGTCTTGATCGTGAGCTGCTTGAAGTCCTCCGTGAACTCATAGCTCTGTGCCAGCCACATGTACCATTTGTCGGCAAAGGCGCTGTAATAAGCCAGCGGCTCGTAGATCAGGTTCGGTCCGTTCTGGTGGTTCGCCCCGATCGCATACGGGTTCCACAGCTCGTAATCGACCCAGCGGCCGTCTCGACTGTTGATGCCGATCAGGATCATGGTTTGATCGCGGGGAATATCGGCGGTCTGCGCCTCGGCGATGGTCCCCGGGAGCATCACGGCAGCCACCGCCGCCGCCCCCCCTTTGATGACCTCGCGCCGACTCGAGTTCCAGAACATGGTCTTCCGTGTCATCGCCGCTTACCTCCCCACCCGGCCATCGCGTTCGTCACGCGGCCAAAGTTGACCCGCGGCCAGTCTCAGCCCGCTTGCGCGGCCGCTGTCAAGCGCCTCGACTACACCGGCATTCGACCGATTGGCTTCGACGGTCTAACATCGATTCGACGTTGCGAATGGAGGACGAGAATGGCCGTAGCAAAAAGACAGCTGGGGCGCACTGGATTGGAGGTCACGGCCTTGGGCTACGGCGCGATGGAGCTACGCGGAGCCCCCCGCGCCCGCGACATCACAGAGGCGCAGGCAGAAACCATTCTCAACAAGGTGATCGATGCCGGCATCAATTACATCGACACCTCGATCGATTACGGGCTCAGCGAGGAGCGGATCGGCCGCTATATCTCGCACCGGCGCGACGAATATTATCTGGCGAGCAAATGCGGCTGTCTGGTCGGCGCGCCACCGGCGCCGCGCGGCCAACGAAACGCGCACGTCTTCACCCGCGACAATGTCGTGGCCGGGGTCGAACAAAGTCTGGTGCGGATGAAGACAGACTATCTCGACGTGGTCCAGTTCCATTCCTCGCCGTCCCGGCAGACCCTGGAGGAGCACGGTGCGCTCGACGCACTGCTGGAGCTCAAGAGCGGCCGGCAAGGTGCGGTTTGTCGGCATGTCCGGCACATTGCCCCACCTGACAGAGCACATCGCCATGGGTGTTTTCGAGGTCTTTCAGATCCCGTACTCGGCGGTCGAGCGCGAACACGAGGCGGCAATCGCCGCCGCCGCTCAAAAGGGCGCCGGCATCGTCATTCGCGGGGGTGCGGCAAAGGGTGCGCCGACCGAAGGGAAGCAGGCCGGGCTGCAATGGGAACGCTGGCGCCAGGCACATCTCGACGACCTGCTCGACGGCATGACGCCGATGGAGTTCATTCTCCGCTTCACGTTCACCAACCCGGATTTGGACACGACCATCGTCGGCACGATCAACCCGGCGCATCTGCAGACCAATCTCGACATCTTGGCACAAGGTCCGTTGCCGCCGGACCTCTACGAGGAAGCCAAGCGCCGCCTCGCCGCCGCCGGCTCCGCGCCCCGACCGGTTGCAAAATGATCGAGTGATCGCTCCGGCGGAGGCTTCCGGTGGTGATGTGGAGCAATACGCTGGCCGCGTCCTCCGCGGCTGCGCTACGAGCGGGAAAATTTAGGCTGAAACGGGAGGATTGCGAGATGGCCGGAGAAGCTCTCGACGTGAACGCGGCGCAGCGCCGCTATTGGAATACGGTCGCCGGGCCGCGCTGGGTCGCTACCCCGGGGTTCAGAGAGCGGCGCAACCAGGAAAGCCTCGCATTGTTGCTGGGGCGCCTGGGCTTGACGGGCGGCGAGAGCGTGCTCGAAATCGGCTGCGGGACCGGCGCCTTGACCTTGCCACTGGCCGCGGCGGTCGGCGAGCACGGCCGAGTCGTCGCAGTCGATATCTCCGAGCCGATGCTCGGGGCGGCGCGTCAAAAGGTCGACGAGCGCGATCTGCACAATGTCACGTTGCTGCTTGGGGACGCGCAGGTGTTCGAGCTCGAACCGGCCGCCTTCGATCTCGCGACCTCGCGCATGGGCGTCATGTTCTTCGCCGATCCGGCGGCTGCATTCCGCAACATCGATGGCGCGCTAAAGCCGGGCGGGCGGCTCGTCTTCGCCTGCTGGGGACCGCTCGCGGAGAACCGGCACTGGCTGATCTCCTACGACGTAGCGCTGCGCCATTTGGGACCGCCAGCGCCGCAGCCTGCTCGCGAGCCGAGCCCGCTCGCCTTCGCCGACCCCGATTATATCCGCGGGGTTCTTGCGGCAGCCAGCTTTGCCGAGATCACCCTCGAGCGCGCCCACCCGACGATCATCTGCGGCAGCCCCGAGGAGGAAGCGCGCCAGGCGCTGGCCATGGGACCCACCGCGAGACTGATCGAGGAGAAAAAGCCCGCCGAGGCGACCCGCCAAACAATCGCCCGCGAGATCGAGGCCGCGTTCGCCGCCGAAGCCGGCTCCGGCCCGATCCGCCTGCCCGCGACCATCTTTCTGGTCGCCGCTCGCCGCCCGGCTTGACCTGATCCAGCCGCTCGCCGCGACTCAATCCAACAGCCAGGGGGCGGCGCAGGCTTGGGCGACCTGGCGGATCTGGCTCATCAGGCCCGCGCCAACCGGGATTCCTTCCCGCATCCGCGTCGCTGCGTAGTTCCACTGCGGATCGCCGGCCACCATGACCGGCTGCCCAGGATCGATCGGCTTGGTCGCCCGCAGATCGTTGCAGAAGCGATTCACATCGGCGGTGAATTCGTAGCGGTCACGGAACAGGCCCGGGTCGATCGCGATGAAGCAGTGGCCGATATCGTTGCCCTGCGGCTTCTTCCCGGCCATCGGGTCGGTGATCAAGGTCGAACCCGATAGGCACGAGGCGAGAATGTTCACCATCGCCGCCAGCCCGTAGCCCTTGTAGCTGGAGCCTTCCGGCGAGCCGCCAAGCGAGGTCAGGAAACCGCCTTTCTCGCGCGCTTCCGCGGGGTCGGTGCTGGGTTGCCCGTTTTTGTCCAATACCCAGCCGGGCGGGCAGGGCAATCCCTCATTGGCCTTATTGCGGATGCGCCCGGCGGCCACCGTCGTGGTCGCCATGTCGAGCAGAAACGGCCGCCCGTCGGCGCTGGGCGCGGCGAACGACCAAGGATCGGTGCCGAGCTTTGCTTCCTTGCCAAAGGTGGGCGCTGCCTGAGCGACGGAATTGCTGGTGCACGCCATTCCGATCAGGCCTTCCTTCGCCGCCATCAAGCTGTAGTAGCCGGTAGCGCCGAAATGGCTGGAGTTGCGCACCGCCGTGATCGCGATGCCGGAGTGCTTGGCCTTGTCGATCGCCACCTGCATGGCAAAACGCGCCGGTACGTGGCCAAGCCCGCCTTCGCCGTCGACCAGCGCCGAGACCGGCGTTTCCTTGATGATGCGCGGCCGGGCTTTCATGTTCGCGCGTCCGCTGCGGCGCATCCGGTCGTAGCCGGGGATCATCGAGATGCCGTGGCTGTCGACGCCGTGCAGGTCCGCCCAGGACAGGACGTCGGCGGTCGCTTCGGCGTTGTCTTCCGGCATGCCCCAGGCCGACAGGATGGCTTTGAGTTGTGCGCGATGGGTCTCGTACGATGCAGGCATGGATGTTTCCTTCGCTCCTCGCGCTTTCTTGCGAAATCGAGCCGGCCGATCAGGGAGCGGTGATGCGGTACACCCGCGCCGCGGTGCCGCTGTAGAGCGCCGTCTTCTCGGCCGCAGAGGCGCCGGCGGAAATGCGCTTGAACGCGTTCCACAGCTCGGTATAGCCGCCCGACTGCTTGTCCGGCGGGAAGTTGCTCTCGAACATGCAGCGGTTGACGCCAAAGGCTTCGATGCAGGGCTCGATATACTGGCGCCACGCGGCAGCGAGGTCTTCAGACGAAGGCGGCAGGTCGCGCTCGTGGAAGTCAAAGCCGAACGAAATCATGCCGACGCCGCCGAGCTTCACATTGACGTTCGGGCACTTGGCCAGTTCGGCGATATCCTTCTTCCAACCGGCAAGGATCTCCTGCCGATGCCCGGAATAGGGGCCGACGCCGAGCACCCCGCCGACATGATTGAGGATGATTGTCGTGCCGGGAAAGGTGCGGGCGAGATCGATCGCGTCCGGCAATTGCGGATGATACTGCCAGGATTCGAAACTGAGACCGAGCGCGGCGAGCTGGGCGAAGCCCTCGCGGAATTTGGGGTCGCGCGCCAGATGCGGCGGAACCGACCGCGTGGCGAATTTCTGGATCGCGTCGTTGGGGTCCCATGAGACGCCGTGGCGGATGCCTCGGAAACGTCCGCCGCCAACCCTGAGCTCGGCCTCCAGCACCTCGCGCACGCGCGCGCCGAGGGTCAGGTCGGCGTGGCCGATAATCGCCTCGGCGACGCGGCACGAGCCATAACCGCCCGACGCGCTCATCGCCGATATGCCGTTGACGAACTCGACCTCGCCGACCGGCGCCATCTCGGCCGGGCCCTCCTTGCGGTACATCGAGCGGCACTCAAGAAAGACAGTCGAGACGATGTTGTGGCCGCCACCGATGTCTTCGAGCAGTTCGGGCAGCAGGTAACGCCCGCGCTGCGGCGTGTCCCAGAAATGATGGTGCGGATCGATGATCGGCAGATCCGGCTCCAGCGCCGCTTCGCGCGGCCGCTTGGCCAGCCACGCCCTCAGCTCGGCATCATCGCGGTAACCCGTGCCGCGGTATTCGCCCTTCGCGTCGCCAATCTGAGGCATATTTGCGCTTCCTCCGTTTGTTTATGCTCGCGTCGTCTGCGGCCCGTCGGCTAATCGGCGGCCGCCCGTGCGATGGGCTTTGCGCCCTGAAACGCTGGCATCACTTCCGTCGCAAACCGGTCCAGGTCTTCCAGCTGGATCTCGATCGGGGTGCCCAGCGGCGTGGCGCAAATCACCCGGTCGACTCCCGGATAGCGCTTTTCGACCGCCTTCAGCTGCTCGACAATGTCGTCGGGCGTACCGGTCAGGAAGCCGCCGGCCTTCACCGCGTCCTCGATGCGCGGCAATTTGGTCGCGGCGGCGAGCCTGGGATCGCGCATCGCCGCGATCTGCTCGTCCGAAAGCGCGCGCACCAAGCGCAGCTCACCGAACATCTTCATGTTCTCCTCATAGTGTTTCGCCGCCTCCCGCATGCCGTCTTCGCGGCTCTTGGCGATGTGAAACTGGAAGCCGAGCGCCAGCTTCTCGCCGAGTTCGAGCTTGATGCCACGGCGCGCATAGGCGGCCTGGAACCCGAGCATGTGCCGCTCGACGGCGCCGCCTTCGGCCGAGCCGCCGCCGATCACCCCGCAGATGCCGTGCTTGGCCATGAAGTCGAAGGCGCGGTCCGATCCGCTCTGGATCGGCTGCCAGCATTCGACCGGCAGCCGCTCGGGCGCCGGCACCAAGGTGATCTCCTTTAGCGTGTAGCCGCGATACGGCACCTCCGGCGGGATCGTGTAAAACTTGCCCTTGTGTGAGAACGGCTTGCCCTCGAACGCCTTGAACAGGATGTCGACGCCCTCTTCGAAGATCTCGCGATTAGCGTCTTGATCCATCAGCGGCGAGCCAAAGGTTTCAACCTCGCGCGTGTGATAGCCGCGGGCGACGCCGAAGATCACCCGGCCGCCGCTGAGAACGTCGGCCATCGCATAGTCTTCGGCAAGGCGCAGCGGATGCCACATCGGTACGACGTTGAAGCCGCAGCCGATCTTCAGGTTCTTGGTCACATTGACGAGGTGCATCGCCATCATCAGCAGGTTCGGGATCAATTCCGTCCCTTCGGGCTGAAAATGATGCTCGGCCATCCAGAAGGTGTTGTAACCCCGCTCGTCCATGCACTTGGCGTAGGCCACGACCTTGTGCATCGCCTTCGCCAGTTCCTCCTTCGAGTAGCAGCGGTCGTTGATCGGCGTCCCGGCATAGCCGAGGTTCTCCATGTCGGCGGTGCCGTAGTAGGAGCTGTCGAATTTCGTGATCATTTCTTCCTCACTCTGCTGCAAGCGCGGTGCTCTGCGCTTGCCAAGATTTCAAAACCGGGAGCACTTCTTTCGCGAACAATTTGAGCCCCTTTTCGGCGATCTCGTAAGGCACGCCGCCAAAGCGGAACGCCGCGTTCAGCTCGAAATCACCGAGCACGCCGCGCCGCGATTCCAATTCGCGCAGGACACGGTCAGGCGTGCCCCAGATCGCCGCCTGCATGAACCCCTTGACCGCACCTTCCAGACCGCCCTGGCGGGCGATCGCCACCTTCTGCACGTAGGCGTCGTAGCCCTTCACGGTGTTGAAGTGCTCGCCGAGAAATTCATAATGGTAGAAATTGCTCTCAACGAACTTGCCCATGTATTTCCGGGCGTTGTCCTCGGCTTGCGTCAGTTTCGGCGCGCACATGCAGAAATCGGTGATCATCATGTGCGGCGCGGGCCGGCCGTGGAATTTCTGGTGTAGCTCGCGGTTGCGCTCGATCGCGGGCAGTCGCATGTGCCAGGGCCGGTCGGAAAACATGACCATATGCGCGCCGAGCTTGGCGGCGGCCTCAACTAACTCCTCGCTCGCGGCCACGGCATAAATCCGGCCGGCGAAATCGTATTTGGGGCGCGGTCTGATTTCGATCCGCGGCTGTTTGTAATATTTGCCGTCGCCTTCGATAAAGCCGGTGCGAAGCGCATCGACAATCATTGGGGCGGCTTCGTCGAAGCGCTCGCGGGATTCGTCCATCGTCCCGCGAAATGCCGCGAACTCGCGCCGAGCGAGGCCGCGTCCCAACCCCAGCCGCAGGCGCCCTTTGCACAACAAGTCCAGCACCGTCGCCTGCTCGGCGACGCGCAGCGGGTCATGCCACGGCACAATGACCGCCGCGGTGCCCAGTCCCACACCCGGGCAAGCCGCCGCGAGATAAGTCATCAGCTGCAGATTGTCGGGGCAGAAGGAATAATCGAAGAAGTGATGCTCGGCCGACCACAGCACGTCGAAGCCTGAATCTGCGGCCAATCGCGCCAGGCGAATTTCTTCATCCCAAACCTGATCGTCGCCGATGTTCTCCCAGCCATAGCTGGCGAACACCATCATCATGCCGACATCCATGGCTTCCCTCCGCTTATCGTGTGACAGGGAGTGTTCCACGCGTGTCCGGGATTGACAACCTCCGCCGCGGCTTTCGCCGGATGCGCTCGGCGAAAGGACGGGGTAAGTTGCAAAGCGACATGGAAGGCCTGAACCTATGACGAAGGCAGCAAAACCCGCCGAGACCAGGACACATTCGAAAATCGAGTACTTCGACGTCGCGATCATCGGGGCCGGGATCTCCGGGGTCGGCGGCGCCTATCACCTCACCAAGCAGTGCCCCGGAACGACGTTCGTCGTGCTCGAAACGCAGGAAAGCTTCGGCGGCACCTGGGTCACCCACCGCTATCCGGGCATCCGGTCCGACAGCGATCTTTATACCTTTGGCTATCGCTTCAAGCCATGGACCAGTGCGCCGATCGCGACAGCCGCGGAGATCCTCCGCTACATGGGCGAGGTTATCGATGAGAACGATCTCGGCCGCCACATTCGCTACCGGCATAAGATTACGTCGGCAAGTTGGTCGAGCCGTGAAAACCTCTGGATCCTCGAAGCCATCCGCACGGACACCGGCGAACACCTTCGGTTTGCCGCCAATTTCCTATGGATGTGCCAAGGGTACTACCGGCACTCGCAGGGCTACACGCCCGAATGGGTTGGGATGGCGGATTACAAGGGCCAGATCGTCCACCCGCAGGAGTGGCCGGAGGATCTCGACTACGCGGGCAAGAGGGTAATCGTCATCGGTTCAGGCGCCACCGCGGCGACGCTCATTCCGGCGATCGCGGCTGATTGCGACCACATCACAATGCTGCAGCGCTCGCCGACCTATTTCCGGACCGGCCGCAATGCCGTTGCGATTGCGGACGAGTTGCGCGAGCTGGGCATAGACGAGGCTTGGATCCACGAGATCGTGCGCAGGAAAATCCTGCTCGAACAAGCCATGTTCACCAGCCGTTCGTTCACTGAACCAGAGGTTGTCAAGCAGGAGTTGCTCGCCGGAGTTCGTGCCCACCTAGGGCCCGATTACGATTTGGAAACCCACTTCATGCCGAGGTATCGGCCGTGGCGGCAACGGATAGCCTTCATTCCCGACGGCGACTTCCTGGAGGCGATCCGCGCCAGCAAGGCCTCGGTCGTCACCGATGAGATCGAAGCGTTTACGGAGACCGGCATCCTTCTGAAGTCCGGCAAGCGTCTCGAAGCCGACATCATCATCACCGCCACCGGCTTCAATCTCAACGTACTCGGCGATATCGATTTCGCCGTCGACGGCAAACCGCTCGTCTTCTCAGACACGGTCACCTATCGGGGCATGATGTTTACCGGCGTGCCCAATATGGCCTGGGTCTTTGGGTATTTCCGAGCCAGCTGGACCTTGCGCGCAGACCTGGTTGCCGACTTCGTGTGCCGGATGCTCAATCACATGAAGGAAAAGGGCGCCCGCAAGGTCACGCCGACTTTACGGCTGGAGGACCGCGACATGCGGTTACTGCCCTGGATAGATCCCGAAAACTTTAATCCCGGCTATCTGATGCGCGGAATGCACATGCTACCCAAGCGCGGCGACAAGCCCGAATGGCAGCATACCCAGGACTATTGGAGCGAGAAGGACCAGTTCCCCGCCGCCGACCTCGACGACGGTATTTTCGTCTTCGAGTGATTGGCGTCTACAAGGCAGCTGGCGTGGTTTCTTTCATCGCGCCGTGAACGGCGGCCACGATCTCGAACGATCGCTTGCGCTTGCCGTGGTCGAAGATGTTCGCGGTCACCATCAATTCGTCGGCGCCGGTCCGGCGGATGAAATCGTCGAGGCCGCGCCGGACCGTTTCCGGCCCACCGACGACAGCGCAGGACTGGGCGTCATCCAGGATCGCGCGGGCGTAGGGATCGAGCCGCGCCTCGAAATCCTCGACCGGCGGCGGCACTCGGCCGCGACGCCCGGTCCTGTTGTTCAAGGTCGACTTCTGCAATGACGAGAACAGGAACCGTGCTTCGTCATCCGATTCCGCCGCGACGACGGTGATCCCAAGCATAATGTTAGGGGCGGAAAGCTGCGCGGACGGGCGAAAGCGCTCGCGGTAGATTGCCATCGCCTGCATCATCATCGCCGGCGCGAAATGGGAGGCGAAGGCGAAAGGCAGCCCCAGATAAGCGGCAACCTGCGCGCCATACGTGCTGGACCCCAAGATCCAGATCGGCACGTTCAACCCGGCGCCGGGGATCGCCTGCACCGCCTGGTCCGGTTCGGCGGGTTGGAAGTAACCCATCAGTTCGACGACTTCCTGGGGAAAGTTCTCGGCGCCGCCGAGCAAGGCTCGGCGCACGGCGCGGGCGGTGATCTGATCCGACCCCGGCGCGCGGCCGAGACCCAGTTCGACCCGCCCCGGATGCAACGCGGCCAGGGTTCCGAACTGCTCGGCGATCAAGAGCGGCGCGTGGTTCGGCAGCATGATGCCGCCGGCGCCGATCCGGATGCTGTTCGTTCCGGCCGCGACATGAGCGAGGGCGACCGCGGTCGCGGCACTCGCAATTCCAGGAAGGTTGTGGTGCTCGGCCATCCAGAAGCGCTCGTAACCGAGCGCCTCGACATGCCGGGCCAAATCGAGCGAGTTGCGCAGCGACTGACCGGCATCGCCGCCTTCGACGATCGGCGAAAGATCGAGAACCGAGAGCGGGACCATGGGATTAGAATTGCACCGCACGCCGCCGATGAAAAGGCGCTCCGCTTCAGATGGATCAGACCAGCCGGCGTCCGGGGGTGGCCTGAGGATCCGTGCTACGAAGCCTGTGCGCTTTTTCAGCGTTAGATGATCTTCCGTTCCCGCAAATCCTCGATCTGCGCCGGGGTGTAGCAGAGTTCGGCGAGAGCGGCGTCGTTGTGACCGCCGAGTTCCGGGGCGACTCCGATGCGCGCCGGCGTTTCGGAGAAATGCCATGGCGACCCATGGACCTTCAGGGTCTTGCCATGTTCCGGATAGGCGATTTCGGTTACGTAACCGTTGGCCAGCACGTCGGGGTCGTTGGAGGCTTCGAGCAAGGTGTTGATCGGGGCGGAGACAATGTCGGCGCTACGCAGCCGCGCCACCCAATCGTCCCGCAACCCGGTCGCGAACAACTCGTCCAACTTCCGCAGCAATGTTGCGCGCCTCTCGTCGGATGAGATGATTACGCCGAGATCGCCAAAGCCGGCCTCTTCGAGCGTCTGGTAGAAGCCGAGCGCGGTCATCGCGTCGCGCCACTTGCGGGCGCCATTCAGCTGGAACACCAGCGGCTTGCCGTCCCGGTCGTTAAAACTGGCGCTGAGGCCGGGTCGCTGTGGGGTACCGGTTACGCGGGCCTGACCGGTGACCGGATCGCAGTTGCGCCACATCGCCGTCGTCAGGGTCCAGCCCATCAGACGGATCTGGCCGCCGAGCAGCGAGCAATCGACCTTCTGCCCGATCCCGGTGCTGCGCGCGTAGGTCAGTGCTGCTAACGCTCCGCCAAAGGCGAGGATGGCGCAGGTTTCGTCGGCGACGGATACGATGCCAGTCTTCAACGGCTGGCCCGGGGTTGAGTAAGCTTCAGCGATGCCGCCGAGCGCCTGAGCCATCGAATCGGTCCCCGGCAGGTCGGCATGCGGTCCCTTGGGGCCATAGCCCGAAACCGACATGTAGACGAGTTTCGGGTTCACCTTCCGCAGCTCTTCATAGCCAAAGCCGTTCTTTTCCGCCGCGCCGGGCCGGAAATTCTGGCCGAAGATGTCTGCTTTCGCGACAAGCTTACGGAGGATTTCTCGGCCTTCCGGGGTTTTCAGGTTCAAGGTGACGCTCTTCACACCGCGATTGTTGGTCTCGAAATAGGTGCTGGGGAAACCCGGCATCACGCTCGAACCGCGCGAATTGTCGCCAACTTCGGGCACCTCGATCTTGATGACCTCCGCGCCGAGATCGGCCATCAGCATGTAGGGCACGGTCCCGGCCTGCGCGGTGGAGCAAGCGACAACCTTGACGCCGTGGAGTGGACCATGGGGTGCTGTCATGTCGAAGGATCTCCGATGTTCCGCCATGCCGATTGCGGCCACGCCCTCTGCCTGCGCCGCAGTAGTCATTGTACCACGCCCCCTGACCACGATCCCGTGGGGCCGTTTCGACGCATCCATCATCGCCAAGGGTTCGGGCGCCCGTATTCAACACATCTTGTTAGCGCGGTCGTCGTAGCTTATGGCGAGGACCTCGATCTGTTCGATGCCGGCCGGCGCGCGCAGTTCGACGATGTCGCCTTCGCACGCCTTCATCAGCGCGCGGGCGACCGGCGAAATCCAGCTGACTTGGCCGCGGGCAAAATCGGCTTCGTCGATGCCGACGATTGTGATTGTAGTTTCGATACTTCGGTCGTTGGCGTAGGTAACGGTCGCGCCGAAAAATACCTGGTTGCGGTTTTTCTGCAGCGCCGGATCGACCACCTCGGCGCTCTCCAGCCGTTTCGACAGAAAGCGGACGCGGCGGTCGATTTCGCGCAGGCGGCGCTTGCCATAGATGTAGTCGCCGTTTTCCGACCGGTCGCCGTTGCCGGCCGCCCAGGCGACGGTTTCGACAACTTTCGGGCGCTCCACCCGCAAGAGCTGGCGCAGTTCGTCCTGCAGCTGTCGGTGACCCTGCGGCGTCATGTAGTTCTTGACCCCGGTCGGGATTGCCGGCGCCTCGTCGGGCAGATCGGCGTCGTCTTCCGCTTCCTTGATGAAGGCTTTGCTCATCCGATCACCCCCTCCTGGCGCAACGCGGCAATCTCAGCCGCGCCATAGCCGAGGCTAGCCAGGATCTCAACGGTGTGCTCGCCGAGCAGCGGCGCGGGGCGGCGGTAGCTGCCGGGGGTCTCGGAAAGCTCGATCGGGGTCGGCGCCAAAGGCAGGGTGCCGGCGAGCGTCGGATAGGGCACCTCTTCGAGCAGATGGGCGGCGCGGATGTGCGGGTCGTCAAGCGCCTGCTGCGGCGAGTAGACTTGGCCGGCGACGATGCTGGCCTCTTCGAGCGCGGCCAAGGCCTCGGCGCAACTCCTCTGCCCGCACCATTCGCTCATACGAGCAGCGATGACCGCGCCGTTATCGGCGCGCGACTGGTCGTCGGCAAAGCGCGGGTCGCTAAGCCAATGCTCCTCGCCGATCATCCGGGTCCAGCGCTGGAACATCGCCGGGCCGATCACGGTCGCGACGATCCAGCCATCCTTGCAGCGATAGATGTCGGCCGGAGCCGAGTTGAAGCCGCGGTTGAGGGTCGCGACGCGGTCGGCACCGGTCAATGCCTGCTCGATCAGGATCGCATTGGCAAAGGCAATCGCGGTTCGCAGCAGCGCGCCCTCGACGTTTTGCCCGCGCCCGGTCTTGCCCCGCTCGATCAAGGCCGCCAGGGTCCCGAAGGCCGATAGGCAGGCCGTGCCGAAATCGACCCAGGGCAATTTGATCGCGATCGGCTGCTCGGGCGTGCCGGAGAGATACGCCGCGCCGCTCATCGCCTGGCCGATGCCGTCGAAGCCATGTTTGCGGCTCAACGGCCCGCCGGCTCCAAATCCGGTGACCGTGGTCAGGATGATATCGGACTTGACCAGGCGCAGGCTGGCGAGGTCGAGCGCCAGCGCGCGCAGCACCTGCGGCGGTAGATTGGCCACGACAACATCGGCGGTCGCTACCAGCTTTTTGACGATCTCGCGGCCCTTTGGGGTGGCCGGGTCCAAGGTCATGCCGAGCTTGTTGCGGTTCATCGCCAGAAACATCGCGCCGCCGCCATCCGGCCCCGCGCCCACCGGGATGAAGCCACGGTCTTCGCCGCCGCCGATCCGCTCGATGCGGATTACCTCGGCGCCGAGATCGGCGAGCAGGGCCGCGCAGAACGGCCCTGCAATGTAGCGCCCAAAATCGAGGACGCGAATGCCGTCGAGCACACCGGACACCAGACCCTCCCGCCGTCTCCCGCAGACCGGGAACGCCACAGCATACCGGTCGGCAGCGGATCGGGGACCTTCTTTCCGATGCGGGTTCTGCCAGCGACCGGTTCCGGCTTTGGAGGCGCTTGACCGAGGCGGTACTCTCGGGGCGACAAGCTGTTTGCCCATCTGCGCCGATCCGCAGCGGCGCGCATGTTCGCGGCCGGCAACAGCGCCCCGCCGTCTCGTGCGCCGTAGTCTTTATCGGGGAAAACGGGTATTTCTCAGAATGCCGGACGGCGAGGTTATCGCAGCGCGCGTCCGGCGGTTTCGCCGATCATCGCTTCGGCGGAAGCGCGCTCGAAGAGTGGCTGCACTTCTGAATCGACTTACCTGCGAGCGAAAGGACTGATCATGGCAAGACTTCCGCTGATTACCAGCAACGACCAGATGGCCGAAAAGGACCGTGCGATCGTCGACTCGATCGTGGCGAGCCGCGGCGCGTTGCAGGGTCCGTTCACGATGTTCTTGCACTGCCCTGAACTCGCCGGCCGACTTGCGCATTTGGGGGCGTTCGTACGCTTTGAAGGCTCGCTCGACATGCGGGTCCGTGTTCTGGCGGCGATGACCGTGGCACGCGAATTCGAGGCGGTTTATGTCTGGGGAGCGCAGACCGGTGGCGCTCGGCGGCTCGGCGTGCCGGAGGCAACGATCACCGCGATCCGCGAGAACCACTCGCGCGGCATCCCGCCTGAAGACGCGCAGATCGTCGAGGTCACCCGGCAGCTGTTGCGCCGGCATCGCATTGACGATGCCACCGCCAGCGCGTTGCGGGCGCGTTTTGGCGACGACGGCTTTATCCAGCTTACCGGGGCGATCGGCTACTACAGCATGCTGTCGATGACGGTAAACGCGTGCGAATTGGAGGCGGCGCCCGGCGCCGAGGTGCTGAAGGTTTAAGCGGCAGCGACCCCAGAGCAGAGGCTGGCGGCGGCCGGGTCCGGCCGCTATATAGCGCCCATGCGCCACTCGACGCGTCTCGGTCTCGCCGCCGTTGTTGGGTTGCTGGTCTTGGGCGGCGCCTACACCCTCTACTGGTGGATCGTAGCGGGCCAAATCGAGGACCACCTCCTCGCCTGGCAGCAATCAATGCGGGTGCAAAAGATCGATGCCTCTTGGCAGACGTTCCGCGTCGTCGGTTTCCCGTTCCATTTCCGGATTGCACTCTCGACCGCGGCGCTGCGTGACCGAGCACTGACTCCGGCGCCGGAAGTCCGTTTAGCCGAATTGACCGGCAGCGCCCGTCCCTGGGATTTCGCCGATTGGCGCCTCGATGCGCCCCGAGGGCTCGCGGCCGACCTCGCCGCCGCCGGAAGCCGGCCCCCTGTCAAGCTCGCGGCCCAAACCGCCGAAGGCACGGTGTCGCTCGGCAGCGAAGGCGCCACCTCGATGTGGTTCAACTTCCAGGACGCCACCGCCGAGGCGGGCGGCCAGGTTCCGATCAAGTCGGCTCAGGCCTGGATTAGCCTGCCGGCAAACCCGCCACGGACGCACACCGAGCCGCTCCTCCAGCTGGCTCTCGATCTACGCCAAGTGCATCTGTCGGCGCCGCCCCCGAGCTTCAGCGACATGATTGACAACTTGGCGTTTGGCATCACGGTCAAAGGCGCTGTGCCGGACGGACCCCTCGTGCAGGCGATCGCCGCCTGGCGCGACGCCGGTGGCGCGATCGAGCTCGATCGTCTGCAGCTAAATTGGGGCGGGCTCGGTGCTACGGCGACCGGGACGATGGCCCTTGACCAGGATCTGCAGCCGATCGGCGCCTTTTCCGGGGGGATCGAGGGGTTTGGCGCAATCCTATCCGCGCTCGTCGAAGCGGGCCGCTTGGACACCGAGGAGGCCGCGCTGGCGCAAATCGCGCTCTCGGCGTTGGCCAAGCGCGGACCCGACGGTAAGCCGCAGATCGAGACCTCGTTCACCATCCAGAACGGAAAAATGTATCTCGGGCCGGCCAAGTTAGGCGACGCGCCGCGAATTGTCTGGCGATAGCCATCGCTCGGGACTAGCACAGGTCGTCGGCGCCCGGCCTGCCATTGGGCTTGCATGCGACGCCGCAAGGTGACGTCATGGATGCACCCTCTGTTGGCAAGCACGGCCCCGCTGTAGAAACCCTGGAAAAGCGCCGCCAGCTTGGTCTCGAATGGCGGCAGCAGGTCCCGCTCGCAGCGCAAGGCGCATGGCAGCCGCCGGCGCACCGGCGCGATCCGGTCGAAATCCTGATCGACTAGGGTAAGAACCGGATCGAGGAGCTCCTGCCGGTGCGCTATGCACAGATGCAGACCGACCCGTTTACTTTCCTACGCGGTGCGGCGGCGATGATGGCGGCCGATCTCGCCTCGATGCCGGCGACGGGGTTGCGCGTCCAATCATGCGGCGACTGTCACCTGAACAATTTCGGCGCCTATGCTTCCCCCGAGGGCACCCCGGTCTTTGATATCAACGATTTCGATGAAACCTTGCCGGCACCGTTCGAATGGGACGTCAAGCGTCTTGGAGCGAGCCTCGCCGTCGCCGGTCGGGTCGCTCACATGCCAGATAAGGACTGCCGCCGCCCTGCTCGGTTGGCCGCGCGCAATTATCGCCGGCACATTGCGCGGTTGGCGCGGCTGGCGCCGCTCGAAGCTTGGGGCACGCGCATCGATCTTGCCGCCGCGATCGTCAATATCGACTCTGACAAGATCCGCAGCAATCTGCGGACACGCCTGACCACCACCTTGGAGAGCGCCGAAGAACATTTCGGCTTGGTCGAAAAGTATGCTGGGGCCTGGCGTATCAAGGACAAACCGCCGCTGGTGCATCATCTGAGCCAGCACGAGCTGCATGCGCGCAGAGCCTTCGCTTCTTACGCCGAAACATTGCAGGAAGACCGGAGGGTCTTGCTGCGGCGCTACCATCTGCGTGATGTCGCGTTCAAAGTCGTCGGGATCGGCAGCGTCGGCACGTTCTGCGCCATCGGCCTGTTGATGTCGGACGACGAGGCGCCGTTGCTGCTCCAGATCAAGGAAGCGCAGGAATTGGTGCTGGCCCCTTACGCCGGGGCTTCCGACTACCCCAATCATGGCCAGCGCGTTGTGGTCGGCCAGCGCATGCTGCAGGCGGCCACCGACATCTTTCTCGGGTGGACCGAGGATCTGGTCAACGGCCGATATTTCTACATCCGGCGGCTCAAGGACTACCGTCTCGCCGATGTCGGGGCCCGTCTTGAAACGGCTCTGCCGTTTTACGCTGCGTTGTGCGGCCAGGCCCTTGCGCGTGCCCACGCCCGCGCCGGCGATGCGGTAGCGATATCGGTGTACATCGGCGACGAAAACGAATTCGACAGAGCGATCGCGGCATTCGCGATGGCTTACGCCGACCAGAGCGATCGAGATTGGCGGACTTTTCTCGACGCGATTAAGGCAGGGCGGATTACCGCAACGGAGCCCGGCTCGCGGGCAGCATCCGCTTGACAGCGCAAGGCTTATCGCTTTTTGTGCGCTGCATCATGAAAAAACTCTCGTCGCGACGCTCACGCCCGCTTCCGCTGGTGATGGCCGAATTTATGATGGCGTCGTGGGAGACGATCTCGCGCCGCAGCCTGATGATGGTGCAGGGTACTTGCTCGCCCGCTGAATACCGGCGCATGGCGATTGAAAAGGCTGCCGCGCTGCGGCAGTCGGCGATGGCTGTGATGTCGGGGCGCGGGCAAACGGCGGTTCTGGCGCCGTGGCACAAACGCGCCACCGCGAACGCGCGACGGCTGCGTCGGAAGAGGTGAACCGCGGGCTGAAGTGGGCCTGATCGCTCACCGAGGCATATTTTCAGATCGGGATCGCCAGCAATGTGTCGATCTGGCGGCTGTCGAGGACGACGATCTTGCGGGTGAATTTCCAGTTGTCGCCGTCACGTTGGACCTGATCGACATAGTACCCGGCGCCGAAGATCGTCATCTCGCCGTCCTGCATGGTGCGTACGACCAGGAAATTGGCGACCAGATCGAGCACCTCCGCAACTTCCCCGACGATCCTAATCGACGAGACCAAATGCCGGTAGCGCTGCGGCTCGAAAATGTTGGCCTCGCGCAAAGCGCTGACCCGATCCTTTAGCATGTTGCGCGAGGTTGCGTAGATTAGTCCCAGCGGCAGGCCTGCCTCATGGTTTTCCGCCGAGGTGATCCGGTAGGAGCAGTCCTCGGTAAAGAAATCGGGCCAGCGCTCGAGTTCATCCGCATCCAGGCAGTGGACATAGTCGGCATAAAGCTGGTCCAGCTCCAAGCGCCGCACCAATGCCGTCAGTTCCATCGTCTCAGAACCCCATCAGCGGCCGATAGGCATGCCAAAAGCCGCGGACCGAGGCCTCGGTCGTCCGATTGGCTTCGGAGACATGATCGAAACCGCCCATTTCCAGCACCGAACAATCCCTCTCGGAGCCGTGGATCGCGCGCTGAATGAAATTTCCGACCGCACCGTCCTCCATCGAGACATAGCCGGCGGGCCCGACGAGATTGGCCTGCGCCAGGCGGAGCGTGGCCAGATCGGCGCTGTCCTCTTCAAAGCCGAGATAGATCCATTGCAGCTCGGTCTTGTCCGGTCCCTTTGGCAGGACTAGGCGCAAGGCGATGCAGTTCTGGATCTGCTGCAACACGAAATTTGGGAACAACGACAAGATCTGGGTCGTGGTGTCGTCGCCGAATTCCTCGGTCATGGACAAGAAGCCAGGCTCGGCAAGCCGGAAATTCTCGTGCATCGACGGCATGCCAGCATAGAGATTGTCCGAGGTAGCGGAGTTGACACGGTCGACCTTGTTGCGCGTGTAGCTTGCGTGATGGGCGCCGCTCTCGGCGATGTCGACCCCGCCTTCCGCCGTCAGGCGCGAAATCCGGAAGGTCGTGAAGAACGAGTGGAGCAGGGTCGCGTGATAGGTGTCGCGCACGTTTTCGAAGTAGAGCTTCCAGTTGTTGTGCAGGATCTGCGAGGTCGTCCCCAGGATCTTCGGTGTCCCGTGCATAACGCGATGAATGCGCGTGCCGATCAAATTGCCGATGTAGTCGCCCAATGGCAGCGCGTCGGGCGACAATGTGCCAAAAACAAGATCGCCAAAGTGATCGACGCGCAATTTGCGCAACCCGTGCTGGTCGAGGCGGAAGCTCTCCGGCATTCCGCCCTTCCCGGCAATGCCGCGCCGGAAGGCAACGCTGTCGAGGTTGCCTTCGAGATCGTAGCGCCAGGCATGATAGACGCAGGTCAGATTGTCGGCGTGGCCGCGTCGCTTCAGACAGACGAGGTTGCCGCGGTGGGCACAGCGGTTGAGCATCGCATGGATCTCGCCGTCATGTCCGCGGGTGACAATGATCGGAGTCTCGCCAAGAAAGGTCGTCGTGTAGTCGCCCGGATCGGGTAACTCGCCGGCAAGCGTCAGAAATTGCCAGGTCGGCCCTAGAAAGATCCGCACCAGTTCCTCTCGATAGACCTCCGGATCGGAAAACACCCGGTAGGGAACGCGGGCATTGCCCTCGGTCGGCCATTGAAGCGCAGGTTGCTGTTCCATCACGGTGCCCTCATTCTCGAACTAATCATTAGGTCGCGCCGGGGCGAGTTTCGCGCGCCGCCGCCAAGCCTCAGCCACCGTAAAAGACGTTGTCGCCGAGTTCCTTCATCTCGAGGATTGCGGCGTCGGGGCGGCCGGTAATCGGCTTGGGCAGATGCGCCTCGACGACCTCGCCCACGACGATGTGGTGGTCGCCCTGCTCGACGATACTGGTGACCTTGCACTCAACCGCCGCCAGCGCCGCATCGAGGATCGGGGCACCGTTACCGCCCTTATGGATGGCCTGACCGGAGAGCTTGCCGTCTTCGAGCTTGGTCGGCTTAAAGAAGGCGAACGCCACGCCCTTGTGGTCCTTCCCCAGCATGTTCAGGGCGAAGTTCTTGGTGCTCTTGATCAGCGGATAGGCGCCGGAATTGGTTTTGACCCCGACCACCACGAGCGGCGGGTTGAAGGCGGTTTGCGTAACCCAATTGACTGTGGCGGCAGCTACGTTGCCCTTCCCGTCATCCGCGGTCAGCACATAGATCCCATAGGGAATCATCCGCAACGTAGTCTTTTTGGCGTCCTGGTCCATTGTTCGGTCCTCCTTGTTCATCGAATTCGGGCGCCGGATCATAAACCGAAAACCAGGCAGCCATGAACCCATATCCGGAACTCGTACCGGACGGCTCTCATACCGCCTCTAGATCTTTAGCGTTGTCGACATATTCGGGAACCTGAAAATAAACCCAGACCAAATTCGCCAGCAATACCATGCCGGTAATCAGGAACACCCAGCGCAACCCGAACACGGCGGCCACCGCGCCGCCGCTCAGCGGGCCGAGCGAGTTGCCGAGAAACATGGCTGAGGCGGTAATGCCGTAGACCGTGCCGCGCTGCGAACGTGGAACGAGCCGGCCGACGAGCGCATTGGCGGTCGGCAATATGCCGCCGATGAACAGCCCGAGGGCAAAGCGCAGGGCGGTAAACGTCAAATAGCTGCCGGCGAAGGCCTGCGGCAAGGTGGTCAAGGTCGCCCCTAGCAGCGCGATCAGCAGCACTCGGCGGTAGCCGATCTTGTCGCTCTTATTGCCCAAGAACGGTGCGGCCACGACATTGGAAAGGCCGGTTATCGAGAAAGCGATGCCGCTCAGGGTCGCAAGATTGGGTTGGTCGCCCAGCAGCTGTTTGACGAATAAGGTCACCACCGGCTGCACCGTGCGCACCCCGAACTGCGCCATCAGCAGCACAAAGAACAGCGCCATCAGCCCCGGCGAGCGCGCTACCGCGATCAAACTGTTGAGCACAGCGCGCCGGCCGCGCGCTTGAGGCGCGGCGGCAAAGCGCTCACGCACGCCGAACCAGACGAAACCCGTCGACACCAGGATCGTCGCCGCGGTGCAGTAGAACGGGATCCGGTAGCTGCCGGTCGCATCGGCCAGCGCCCCGCCGAGCAGTGGCCCGACCAGCGAGCCGACGAGCTGGCCGGTGCTGAGCCAGCCCAGGGCAAAGCCGAGCCGCTCTTCAGGGGCTTGGCTCGCGACCAGAGCGATCGCCGTGCTCGAAAAGCCGGCAAAGACGCCCATCAGCGCGCGAAAGGCGAAAACCTGCCAGACATTGCCCGCGGCCCCCATTAACCCGGCGAATAGGCCGACCGCGAGGCTCGACCGCAACAGCATCAATTTTCGCCCGTGGCGGTCGGCAAGGCGGCCCCACAAGGGCGAGGCGAAGGCCGCAACGAAAGACGTCACCCCGGCGAGGACGCCGGCCCACATAGCGACCGCGCTTGCCGACTTGACCCCGAGCACCGGTAGAAACAGCGGCATGATCGGGCTCAGCATCGAGAACGCCATGGTCATGACGAACTGGATGCCGACCATCGCCCACAAGGTGCGCTGCCATTGCGCCTCGGGCTCTTGCAGGCTGAGGTCCTTGATTGCCTCGACGCGCTCCTCGCCCATATCCCCGCTCCGCTCGGCTCGGGCCGCAGCGCGTTACCGTCCCGAACTTTGTAACCGAAGGCCAGGTTGTCGGCACCGGCTTTACGCAATCGCGGTCCGGGTGAATGTGATGGCTCCGCTGCAATAACCGTGCGAGCGGGGAGCGGGACGGCGGCGCGCTCATCGCGCTGACGGCTCTGTGGGGGCTCCGCCGGCGCGGCGCGATTGTCGGCCTCGGGCCGCGGCGACGATCTAGCGCAAGCGGTGGAGCGGTCGGCTAGTCGGCAGGTTGATCAGGCTTGTGTTTTCGGGCTTTGCGCGGCCGAGGACGACGCGTCATCGGGCAAAGTTGCACGAATCATGTGCAATAAAACTTTTGAAAAAAAGCGAGGACATTTTCGCATCGCTGACCTACACTGCACGCAAGGCTCCGCTACGGGGGCCGCGTCAAACGGAGAGGTGTTAGCGATGGCGACGGCGGTCGAGACCGTAAAGAACATTCCCTGGTGGAAAGAGCCGACCAAGGACCAATGGTACGCCTTTGGCGCTGCCTGGCTCGGCTGGGTTCTGGATGCCTTTGATTTTACAGTATTTTTGCTGATCATGGTGCCGATCGCCAAAGAGTTCAAGGTCCCGCTGACCGACGTTGCGATCGTCTTCACGTTAACGTTGTGGATGCGCCTTGTCGGCGCGACGGCGGCGGGCTGGATGGCGGACCGGATGGGCCGCAAGACACCGCTGATGATCTCGATCATCTGGTTCTCGGTGTGCAATTTCATCGCCGGGTTTAGCCCGACCTTCTGGTTCCTCTTACTGTTCCGCACCCTCCTCGGCATCGGCATGGGCGCCGAATGGCCGTGCGGCGCGGCGCTGGCGATGGAAGCCTGGCCAACCCGCTCGCGTGGCTTTATGAGCGGCGTGTTGCAGGGCTCGTGGGGTCTCGGTTTCCTCTTGTCGAGTGCCTGCTATTGGCTTCTCTTCGACCGGTTCGGCTGGCGCGGCATGCTGTGGATCGGCATTTTGCCGGCATTCGCGATCGTCTATGTCCGCTTCTTCGTCAAGGAACCGGAGGTTTGGGTCGAGAACAACCGCTTGCAGAAGGTAGAAAACCGGGTGGTCAAGGCGCCCCTCGCCGCGATCTTCCGCCGAGGGATCATCGGCAATGTGCTCAACGCGTGCTGGTTCCAGTGCGCCGGCTTTGTCACCTATTATTCGATCAACGCGCTGTTCGCGACCCATCTTCAAAAGGATCTAGGCCTGTCGACCGCGCTGATCGCTACCCCGATTATGCTGGCGAATTTGCTGGTGTTCCTTGCCAGTTCGAGCTGGGGAGTTTTCTCGGATTGGTTCGGCCGGCGCTGGGCCATGATCCTTCCGGCTCTGATCTCGATGGCGATCGTTCCGGTCTATCTATTGTCCCAGGATACGTTGCTGATCGTCGGTGGCTTCGTCTTGATCGGCTTGTTCGCCGGTGGTGGGATGTACGGTCAGATCCCGGCCTTCCTCAACGAGCGCTATCCGACCGAGGTCCGCGCCACTGCGAGCGCCTTTAGCTACCATGTCGGCGCTATCGCCGGTGGGTTGGTGCCACCGATCCTGACCTTCTTCGCGACCAGCCCAGGCTGGAACCTCGGCTTCGCGATCCCGATGTTGATCGGCGCGATGTTCGGGTTGGTCAATTTCGTTGTTGCGTTGCTTCTCGGTCCGGAGACCAAAGGAACCGAAATGGTGGCCGATCTCGTCATCGCCTGAACGGCCGCGTGTGAACCTGGAACGGCTTCTTCCGGCGACAGTCGGAGAAGCCGTTTTGCTTCGGGGCACCCGGTCCCGCCGGATTAGGTGAGATGCGCCCGGCGACAACGCTAATCGGCCCCGCCTAACGATTTCTGCAGGGTCCCGGTCAACGGGGCCACATAAGTGGGAGGTCCTCTATGACAATCGCCATCGACGCCCGCAAGCCCATACCGTGGTACAAGGAGCCAACCAAGGAGCAATGGCTGGCCTGGGTCGCCGCTTGGCTCGGTTGGACCCTAGACGCGTTTGATTTCACGGTCTTCCTGCTGATCATGCTGCCGATCTCCCAGGAGTTCCACGTGCCGCTGACAGCGGTGACGGCGGTCTTCACCCTGACCCTGTGGATGCGCCTGGTCGGCGCCACCGCCTCAGGTTGGCTCGCCGACCGGATCGGGCGCAAAAAACCGCTGATGATCTCGATCGCCTGGTATTCGGCGTGCAACTTCATCGCCGCATTCTCGCCGACCTTCTGGTTCCTGTTTCTGTTCCGGGCATTGCTCGGCATCGGCATGGGAGCGGAATGGCCCTGTGGCGCAGCGTTGGCAATGGAAAGCTGGCCGATCCGCTCGCGCGGTTTTATGGCCGGCGTCCTGCAAGCCTCGTGGGGGCTCGGGGCATTGCTGTCTAGCGCAGCCTATGGCTTACTCTACACGTCAATCGGGTGGCGCGGTCTGTTGATGATCGGCGTCCTACCGGCGCTGTGGATCGTTTATATCCGCAAGTTCGTGCAGGAGCCGCCGGTCTGGGTCGAGAACCGAAGGCTGCAGCGCACTCAGCAGCGCGAGGTCAAGGTGCCGCTGCTCAAGATCTTCAAGCGCGGCCTGCTCGGTAACACGTTGACTGCGTGCTGGTGGATGGCCAGCGCCTTTGTCGTCGGCTACTCCGTCGGCGGGCTGTTCCCGACCTATCTGCAAAAGGATCTGCATCTTAGCCCGGGGCTGGTGGCCTTGCCGGTGATGCTTCAAAGCACAGTGTTTTTCTTGTCCGGTTCTGTCTACGGCTGGCTCGCGGATCGCTTCGGACGCCGCTGGGCAATCATCATCCCGGCGCTGCTGACGATCCCGGTCGCGCCACTTTATCTGCTGACCCACGATTACGCGATGATCGTCGTGTTTTTCACATTGCAGGGGGCATTCGGCGGCGGCGGCATGCACACGCTGTACCCAGCCTATCTCGCCGAGCGATTCCCGACTGAGGTGCGCGCGACGGCGTCCGGTTTCGTCTATCATCAGGGCGCCATCTTCGGCGGCTTGACGGCGCCGGTTATCACCTATTTCGCGATCAACTGGCATTCGGGATTTGCAATCCCGATGATGCTCGGCACTATCTTTGCCGCCCTTAGTGTCGCCATGGCGGTTTGGGTCGGACCCGAGACACGCGGCAGGCAGCTCGTCGCCGAACTATCGGTGGCCTGATCGCTGAGCCAAGCTAACGCCGGCGAAGCCCGGCCTCGGTTACGATCAGATCCATCGGAATGTCGAAATCCTGGGGGTGGATCGTCTCGAGTAGCGACAACTCGAAGCCAACGCCGATCGCCAGTGGCCGCGGCGCGAGGGCGGCCAGGGTGCGGTCGAAATAGCCGCCGCCATAGCCCAGGCGATAGCATTGCCGGTCGAAGCCCACGAGCGGCGCCAGCACCGCCAGTGGCAGCGTAATCTCGTGCTTTTCCGGTATCGGGATTCCCCACACCCCGTCGATGAGGGGGTCACCCGGCCGCCAGCTCCGGTATTCGAGCGGCCCCTTTTTATCGACCACCGCTGGCAAGGCCACGGCCGAACCTGCGGCGATCAGCCAGTCGACGAGTGGGCGTGGGTCGAACTCCGCCCGAAAGGGCCAATAGACGCCGAGCGTGATCCCCCGTCGCTCAGCCAGCAGCACACGCAGCCGGCCCTCGATCTCGCGGCTCCACTTCCGGCGCAGCGCCGGCGGCGCACCGGTGCGCAGCGCCAACAGCCGCTGCCGCTCCGATCGGCGCCACGCTTTGACCGCGGCGGGATCCACCTCGGAACAGGCCGGCTCAGAACAGGCCGGTGATGCGCCCCTCGGCGTCCACCTCGATCGTGTTCGCCGCGGGCACGCGCGGGAGACCCGGCATCGTCATGATGTCACCGCAGATCGCGACGACGAACTCCGCCCCGGCCGACAGCCGCACCTCGCGAACCGCCACCGTGTGGCCGCTCGGCGCCCCCTTGGCGTTGGGGTCGGTCGTAAAGCTGAACTGGGTCTTGGCGATGCACACCGGGAAATGGCCGAAGCCCTGATCCTGCAACTGGGTTAACTGGTCCTGCACCGGTTTGCTGGTCTCGATGTCTTCGGCGCCGTAAATGCGTTGAGCGATGGTGCGAACCTTTTCAAGCAGCGGCATCTCGTCGGGATAGAGAAATTTGAGCTTTGCGGCCCCGCTCTCGGCGAGGTCGACGACCGCGTGAGCGAGTTCGACAGCCCCCTGACCTCCTTCAGCCCAATGGTCGGCGATGACCGCCTTCACGCCTTCGGCGGCGCACAGCTCCTGAAGTCTTTTGTGTTCGCGGACGGTGTCAGCGCTGAAGCGGTTGACCGAGACAACCGCCGGCACGCCGAACTGGCGGATGTTGGCAAGGTGGCGGGAGAGATTGGCGAAGCCCTTTTCGAGGGCCTCGACGTTCTCTTCACGCAACGCATTAAGAGCCACGCCGCCATGCATCTTGAGCGCGCGTACCGTCGTTACCACCACGGCCGCCGCCGGGCTGAGGCCCGCTTTTCGGCATTTGATGTCAAAGAATTTCTCGGCCCCGAGATCGGCGCCGAAGCCGGCCTCGGTAACCACGTAATCGGCGAGCTTGAGCGCCGATGTGGTCGCGATTACCGAATTGCAGCCGTGGGCAATATTAGCGAACGGGCCGCCATGAATAAAGACCGGGTTGTGCTCGATTGTCTGCACCAGATTGGGAGCGAGCGCGTCCTTCAGCAGGGCGGTCATCGACCCCGCGGCTTTGACCTCAGCGGCCGTCACCGGCTTGCGCTCTCGCGTCTGGCCGACGTGGATATTCCCCAACCGCCGCTGCAAATCTTGCAGACTGGTAGCCAAGCAGAACGTCGCCATGACCTGGGAGGCGGCGGTGATGTCGAACCCGTCCTCGCGCGGATAGCCGTTGGCGACACCCCCGAGTGAGGAAATGGTCGAGCGCAAAGCTCGATCGTTCATGTCCATGGCGCGGCGCCAGCTGACTCGGCGCGGGTCGAGGCGCGGGTCGAGGCCATAATAAACGTGGTTGTCAACCATCGCTGCGAGCAGGTTATTGGCGGCGCCGATCGCATGGATATCGCCGGTGAAATGGAGGTTGATGTCTTCCATCGGCACCACCTGGGCGTACCCGCCACCGGCCGCCCCGCCCTTGACGCCAAAGCACGGGCCCATGCTTGCCTCGCGCAGGCACAACATCGCCTTTTTGCCGATCAGATTGAGCGCGTCGCCGAGGCCGACTGTCGTCGTCGTCTTCCCTTCGCCGGCCGGGGTCGGCGTGATCGCAGTGACCAGAATTAGCTTAGCTTCCGGCCGATCGGGCAGCGAGCGCACGTAATCGAGCGCGATTTTCGCCTTGTATTTACCGTAGGGTGATATCGCCTCCTCGGGGATAGCAAGCCTTTCGCCGGCGATCTCGCTGATCGGCAGCATCACCGCTTCCTGCGCGATCTCGATATTTGATTTCGGGTTTCTGTGCTGGTCTGCTCCGCGGGCCACGCCGTTTCTCCCTCACTGACGTCTCGGCTTCGGTCTTAGCCCGTTCGCAACGAAAGGCGCAACCGTTTGCGTGGTAGTCGGCGACCACCAGGTCACGCACATCGTCCCCTGCGCCAGCGGGGATTTCCTGGCGACTGCGCGCCTGGTAAGCAGCCGCCAAGTTGACAACGTCGCTACGTCAACCACAATCTGAATTAAGAGCCGTCGGCTGACTTGCCATCATCGGCGGTCCCGTTGCTCCAAAAGAGGCGCGGGGCGAGCCCGGGCAAACCGCTGAGAGGAAGAAGCGCCATGTCGGAGGCGGAGGTCGGCGCGGTCGCGCCCGGACCGGGCGAGATGATGGGGAATGCCGGACCGGGGATGCTGGCCGGCCTGCGGGTGATCGAGATTGCCGACGAACGCGCCGAATATACCGGGCTGTTGCTGGCCGGGCTCGGCGCCGAGGTAGTCAAGATCGAGCCGCCGGAAGGGAACGCGACGCGGCGGATCGGCCCGTTCCTCGAAGACCAGCCCGGTCTCGAACGCTCGCTGTTTTTCTGGAACTATAACCGCAACAAGAAATCCGTCGTTTTGGATCTGCAGACGCCAGCCGGGCGTGAGCACCTGTTACGCCTGCTGGAGGGCGCCGACATCCTGCTCGATGCGAGCTGTGGCGCGCTCAACGAAGCGCTGAGACTTGCCCGCGCTGCGCTCAACGCCAGGTTCCCGGAGCTCGTGACGGCGCGGATGACGCCGTTTGGCGACGACGGGCCGTGGCGCGATTTCAAGAGTTCGGACCTAATCCATCTCGCCCTCGGCGGGGTGATGATGAATTGCGGTTATGATCCCGACCCCAACCTCGAATACGACACGCCGCCGATCGCGCCGCAGATCTGGCATGCCTATCACATCGCCGGCGAGCAATTGGCGACCGGGATCATCGCCGCGCTGATCCATCGCGAGCGGAGCGGCGAAGGACAGGACGTCTCGGTCGCCGTGCATGAGGCGGTGTCGAAGAACCCCGAGCAGGACCTGATGTACTGGGTCATGCGGCGGGTGCCGCTATGGCGGCTGACCTGCCGCCACGCGTCCGAGGGCCCGAACCACAGCCCGAGCATTTGCCACACCAAGGACGGGCGCTGGTTCATCACCCACGGGATGGGCGCGCGCGATCTGAAGAACCTCGTGCCGCTGCTGAGCAAGTACAATGCGCAGGCGGACTTGCAGCCGCCACCGCCCGACACCGATCTGCGGGGACGCCAGGTGCCCGGCACAGCCGGCGCTGACGAGGCGCGCTCGCACATGCTCGACGTCGTGCAACGCTTTGTTCGCGCTTGGGCCTACAAGGACATGCCGTGGTTCGAGGCGCAGAATGCCGGGCTGCTATGGGCACCGCTAAGGAAGCCGCACGAGAACGCGCTCGACGAGCACTGGCAGGCGCGCAAGACCTTCGCCGAGATCGAGCATCCAGAGCTCGGCCGCTCGTTCCGCTATCCGACCAGCAAATGGCTCACCAACAAGACGAGCTGGCAGGTCGGCCGCCGCGCGCCATTGCTCGGCGAGGACACCAAGGGGGTGCTCGAAGAGGCCGCGCGCCGGCCGAGCGTGCCGGCAAGCCCACGCAAGGTCGAGAACCCGCGCCTCTCGGCGCTGCACAACAAGCCGTTCCCGCTGCAGGGCATCAAGATCTTCGATTTCGCATGGTTTCTCGCCTCGGCCGGCGGTACGCGGTTTCTCGCCGCGATGGGCGCGGAGAGCTACAAGGTCGAGTGGAAGGACAATCCCGACACGCGCCTGGCGGGGATGGCGCCGGTCGGCGGGCGCGCCGCGCGCGACGCCGCGACGGGGCCGCTACCCGGGGTCAAGGATCCCGACATGGGCGGCAATTTCCTCAACAAGAATTCGGGCAAGCGCGGCATCTCGCTCAACATCCGCCACCCGAAAGGCTTGCAGATCGCCAAGGACATGATCCGCATCTGCGACGTGGTGGCCGAGGGGTTCTCGCCGGGTGTTTTGCAGCGCCTGGGCCTCGGCTACGACGTGATGAAGTCGATACGCCCGGACATCATCTACATCCAGCAATCCGGGATGGGGGCGCACGGCACCTATGGCCGTATGCGCACGGTCGGGCCGGTGGCGGCAGCTTTTGGCGGCCAGGCCGAGATGTCGGGGCTGCCCGAACCGGCGATGCCAGTAAGCTGGGGCTATTCCTTTCTCGACTGGATGGGTGCCTACGGTTATGCGCTGGCGCTGCTCTGCGCGATCTACCATCGCGAGCGCACCGGCGAGGGCCAGTGGATCGACGCCTCACAATGCGAGAGCGGCATTTTCCTCACCGGCGCGACAATCCTCGACTGGGCGGCCAACGAGCGCGTGTTCCGCCGCTACGGCAACCGTTCGCCTTACAAGCCGGCGGCGCCGCACGGCGCCTATCGTTGCGAGGGCAAGGACCGCTGGATCGCGATCGCCTGCTTTACCGACGCCGAGTGGCAGGCGCTGGCGCGCGTCGCCGAGCGCGGCGACTGGCTCGACGACCGCCGCTTCGCCACGCTCGAAACCAGGCTGCAGCATCAGGACGCGCTCGACGCCGCGGTCGAATCCTGGACCGAAACCCAGGACCGCTTCGACTGCATGATGAAATTGCAGAAGGCTGGTGTGTCGGCCGGTGTCTGCCAGAACGCCGAGGACCGCATCGACACCGACCCGCAGCTCCGCCACCTCAAATGGTTGACCGAGGTCACCGGCACCAAGATCGGTACCTGGCCGATATACGAGATCCCGATGAAGCTCTCGAAGACGCCGGCCTATATCGGCGGGCCGATCAACCGCGGCGCGCCGTGCTATGGCGAAGACAATCTGTGGGTACTGACCGAGCTACTCGGCAGAAGCCCCAGCGAAGTCGAGCGGCTCGCCGAAGAGGGCGTCATCTGATTTTCAAAGAATAAGATCGCCCTCACCTCGGTCGGCAACACAGCTTGCGGCTGGACTGCCCTCGACCGGCAAATCGGCTACGTCGCCCTTGCTCGTCGGTCGGCCGGGGGTCCCCAGCCGGAACTCCCACCGACCGTTTCGCCGCGCTCAGCCGCGCGCCAGGGCATAGATTTGTGTGCCCTCCGGCGGTGAGGGGAGCGTGGTCCAGCTCTCGCCGCCGTCCACGCTGTTGAAGACTTCGCCGCCATTGGTGGCGCAAGACATCCGCGCTGGCTGGCGCTCGTCAAAGGCCAGAGCGAACATCGTGTGTGCCGGTTGCAAACCCATCTCGACCCGGGCCCAGCTGTCCCCGCCATCAGGACTGTGCAGCAATACTCCGACCTCGCTCTGGAAGCTGCCACCTGCCGCGACCCACAGTTTGCGCGGATTTCCTGGCACCTCTCGGATGTCGCGGCAATAAATCTGCCCTTTGGCGTTGAGCGGATCCAATGGGACATGCCGCCAATGGTCGCCGCCGTCGGCGCTCTGAAACATCCCTGCCCGCCCGATGCCGAAGACAGTGCCGGGCCTCCAGCGGCTGGCCAATACAGCGTGCATATCGACGGCATCGTCGTTCACATACTGGCCGTGGCTCAGATTCTCCCAATGCTCGCCGCCATCAGTGGAGCGGAGGGTGCCACCAACCTCGATTGCGGCATAGAGCAAATCGGGCTCGCCAGCGCTGGCGTCCAGCCGGAGTACCCGCTTCGCGGGATTGGCGCCCGGCGCCGTCGTGATTTCGGGAAAGTGCACACTGACCGGCAGCCGCTTCCAATGTTCGCCCGCATCGTCACTGCGATAGATCTCACAGTTCTCATAGCCGACCAGGATCACGTCGGGATTGTGCGGATGGAACAGGATCGACCAGACCGGCAGCCCGTGGTCGGGCAGGTCGACCTTTTCCCAATGCTTGCCGCGATCTGCGCTGCGATAGGGCCCGGATTGTGTACCGGCATAGACGATTTCGGGGTTCAGCGGGTGCACCGCCAGGGCGCGCACAGCCGGCGCCTCCGGCAAGCCTCGGTGTAGCGCTTCCCATTCGTCGCTGCCATCGGCCATGCGAAACAGACCGGAGTGCACCACGCGGCCGCGCCCAGTCTCCCCGGCCAAACCCAGATAGATATGAGATTTTTTGCCATTCTTCCCGTTGGTTGCCATCGGATCGCTCCCTCTTCGGTTTTTCGGACGTCTCGTATCGCGGTTCTGTCGCGTCCGAGCCCTCAACTGCTGCCTGCAACAACACGGCTCCACAGCAGCCGCATCTCGCGGTCCGGATCGTGCGCGACGCGGCAATCTGTGTCGAGGACCATCGTGGCGCGGTCGCGGCTCGTGTAGGGCGGCCAGTCCGGGATTGTCGGATTGTCCGGCCTTCCGCTCCGGGCAAAGGCGATCCACGTCGCGGAAATGCGTGCGGCCAGATCATGCGCGCCTGGAGCGCCGGCGGTCGTATCCGGCACATCGACATTGTCGAAGACAAACGGCAAATCCATCGCGTGGTGCGCCTTCAGGCGACCAGCATGCGCCGGGCTCTGCCAGTCGAGCGAGTACATATAGACCGAGGCTCGGCGCCGCGCCGTGTAGCGCTCCGCCAACAAGACCGAGCGGATCCAGAAATTCGAGCCGGTCAAAGCCGCGATCAGCCGGTCGCCAGGGCTCGCTTGCGGCATGGCGGCGCGATAGGCAGCGATCAGATCGTCGGTCTGCGCGCCCGCCACCGCCGCGACACGCTGGCGCAAATCCTCCTCGCTCAGGGCGCCGTTCCACACTGCATCGTCGTTGGCGAGAAAGAAGGCGCTTTCCTCCCGCGTACCGCCAATCATCAGCGGAATGTCGTCGGCGATGGCGGGCGCGCCCGGCTCGCACGGATGATGCGGCAGATCGCTGCCGTCGACCGCCGGGCCGAAATCATAACGGTCGAGCAGCGGCCGTTCGGTCCGCCCGACTGCACGCGAGGCAGGTGCCATCGCCGCCAGCAGCCGCTCGACCGGCAGGGATTGCAGCTGCTCGCACGCGCCGCGAATGAGACCGACTTCCTTCAGCACCGCTTCGGCAAGGGCATTGGCGCGCTCGCGCGTCGACACCCGGATCGCGGCACCGCTTTGGATGATCGCACGGTGAAACAAACCCTGCGCCGCGGGCATCGCGAGCAGCACGCTGACCTTGCCGCCGCCGCCCGACTCACCAAAGATCGTGACATTGCCGGGGTCGCCGCCAAAATGCTCTATGTTCTCGCGCACCCAGTGCAGCCCGGCGACGAGGTCGAGCACCCCGGCATTGCCCGAATGCGCCCAACCCGAACCACCGATATCGGCCAAATGCAGAAAGCCAAGAATGTTGAGCCGGTGGTTGAGGCTGACCACGACGACATCACCGCGCCGCGCCAGGTTGGCTCCGTCGGTGACGGCGCGGTTCCCGGAGCCATAGGCAAAGCCGCCGCCATGCAGCCACACCATGACCGGCCGTTTGGCTCCATCCCCGAGGCCGGGCGTCCATAAATTCAAGGTCAGGCAGTCTTCGCCCTCCGGCGTTGCGTCTGCCGGGCCAAGGATGGTTTCGAGTTCCGGCCGGCGCTTAGGCCGGTTTGGCGATTGTGGTGCATGGCCGGCATAGTCGTGTGCGTCCCGCACACCCGACCAGGGAGGCGGCGGCTGCGGCGGCAGGAACCGGTTGCGTCCCGCGGTCGACGCGCCGTAGGGCACGCCCTTGAACGCGTAAACCCTGGCGGCATGCACGCCGCGCAGTCTGCCCGAAGCGATCTCGACGACCGGTGAAAGCCTCAGGTCCGCGCCGGCTATGTCGTTGGCCATTCACCATCTCCCCTCAATGACGATGTCACGTCTGTGACATTACGCTTTCAGCAAGGCCGCCATCACGCGATCGCGGGTCAGCGGGAGGTCGCGAAGCCGGGCGCCTAGCGCGTCCGCAACGGCGTTGCCGATTGCGGCGACGGTCGGGCCGCCCGATGCTTCGCCGACACCGAGAGGCGGCCGATCCGCCGCGGGGTCGACGAGTTCGACCGTTACTTCTGGGACCTCGCTGAAGCGCAGCACCGGGTAGCTCTCCCAGTCGCGCGAGCTTATGCCGCTGCTGTCGAGACGTACCCCTTCCTTGAGAGCCCAACTCGCAGCCTGGATGATGCCGCCTTCGAGCTGATTTACGGCGCCATCCGGGTTGATGACGAGGCCGGCATCCGCGGCGCACCACACGCGCAGCAGGCGGACATTTTCGTCGACCTCGACTTCAGCGACAACGGCGGCATAAGCGGCCATGTTCTTGTAACGGGCGAAGCCGATCCCGCGACCGCGTCCCGTGCCCGGCGGCATTCCCGAATCCCAGGCGGACATGCGAGCGGCGCGCTCCACGACCGCACGCGCGCGCGAGTCGGAAAGCACCGATAGCCGATAGGCGAGCGGGTCCTTGCCGGCCCGCTCGGCCAGCTCGTCCATGAACGACTCGATCGCGAAGACGTTGAGCGTTGCACCGAGCCCGCGCAATGATGACGTCCGCACCGGGGTTTCGGCGATCAGGTGATGGACGATGCGCTTCGCCGGAAAATCGTAGAGCGGCTCGCCGTTGCGGGTGCCGGCGCCAGGAGGGCCCGGCGACTCGGCTGCCGGTGGGGGCGGGGGCGGGTCGGGCAAGGCTTCGGCCGCGAGGAGGTTGCCGCCGCTGCCGGGACGACTACCGTGCCGGCCGCTCCAGATCTCGGTGGTCCAGTCGGCCGGGCGCCCCGCTTCATCGAGCGCGGCATGCGCCGTTACTACCATCGCCGGGCTGACCGGCTCGAAGCCGAATTCCTCCTCGCGCCGCCACCGCACCCTGACCGGCTTCCCCGGCATGCGAGACGCGATGACCGCCGCATCGGCCGCCGCGTCGTCGGCGCCGTTATGGCCATAGCAGCCCGGTCCCTGCACGTGTTTGACTGAGATCGCCGCGGGATCGAGCTTCAGGGTCCGGGCCAGCGCATCCCGCAACGGATAAACCCCTTGCGAATGCGTCCACACCTGCAGCCGCCCATCGCGGTAGACGGCTAGCGCGCAGGACGGTGCGACTGAGGCATGGGCGATGTGCATCCTCGTATAGGTCGCCTCGTGCCTCCTCATACCAGGCGCTGGATCTGATGGCGGAGGGGCGCCGAGGGTCCGATCGATCGAGGGCTGTTGCAACAGCCACCGCGCCTCTTCCTGGAGGGGATTGATCGCATCGACACCGTCCCAGGCGACGTGGTTTGGCGCCGCCGCGGCGACCGCTTCGACAGCCGTCTCGTCAGTCCCGACGATGGCCAGGAAGTTGCCGTCGCGGATGATCTCGATCGGGCTTTTTGCGGCGCGATGGAGGGCGGCCTCGTCGATAGATTTGATCGTTGCGTCGCGGCGCGGCTGTCGCACGACGCGGGCATGCACCATGCCGTCGAGCGCCATGTCGTGGACAAAGGCAGGATCGCCGAACACTTTCGCGGCGAGGTCGACGCGTGGCGCGTTCTGCCCGACGACGTGGTAGTCCCGAACATCCTTGGTTGGCGACCGCCCAAGGGCGTGACGGCCGAGGTCGACGGCGGCGGCCAGCGACCAATAATCGTGACCGGTTGCCTCGCCGCGGTGGGTTATGATTCCGTCGCGTACCGCCAGGTCCTGAGCGGGAATAGCCGAAGCTCGCCGCGGCATGGTCGAGGAACAAGGGCGCGCACCTCTGCGCAAGCCATGCGCAGGGCGACGCCGCCGAATTGGATCGATTGGCTGCCTGCGGTGTAGCCCTCGTTGGGGGTCAGATCGGTGTCGCCGGTCTGCAGCAGGATGCGGTCGGATGCGATATCGAGTTCCTCGGCAGCGATCTGTCGCATCGCTGTCAGCACGCCCTGGCCGATCTCGACCCTACCGGTCGAGACCGTAACTCGACCGGGCTCGGGGAACCCGACCCACTGATCGAGGCGCGGATTGGCCGCCAGCAGCGGCGGTAGTGTCGGTGGTGCGGCCGCACTCATCGGGAAGCTCCCTCGCGCATCCGTGCGGCCCCGCGTTCGACGGCCCGCAGAATACGGGTATGGCTCCCGCATCGGCAGATGTTGTCATCCAGCGCCTCGGCAATCTGTACGCGCGACGGGGCCGGATTACGGTCGAGCAGCGCCTTGGCGGAGATCAAAATACCGGCGAGGCAGTAGCCGCATTGGCCGGCCTGCTCGTCGAGAAAGGCTGCTTGGAGCGGGTGCGGCCGGTCCCGGGTGCCCAACCCTTCGATCGTGACGATCTCCCTGCCGGCGATCGTCGACAGCGCCTTTCCACACGACTTCTCGGGTCTGCCGTCGACCAGGACCATGCAGCAGCCGCATTGCTCCTGACCGCAGCCGAATTTTGTCCCGGTCAGGCCGAGATGATTGCGAAGAATATCGAGCAGCGGCGTATCCCCATCAGCGGTTACGCTGACGGTGCTTCCATTCACGATCAGGCGGGTCGATTGCATCGTTGTCTCACCGACAGGTGTTTGAAATCATCTCACTGTGGCACATGAGCATGGCGCATCATGCGATGAACAAACAATAGGCGAGACGATGCGGGTGCTGATTTGCGGCGGCGGCGTGATCGGCGCCTCGATCGCTTATTTCCTAAGCTGCCGCGGGGTCGAGGCGACCGTCATCGAGAGGACGGGTTTAGCATGTGCGGCTTCCGGGAAGTCGGGCGGATTTCTTGCCCTCGACTGGTGCGATGGAACCCCGCTCGAACCCCTCGCGCGGCGGAGTTTTGCGCTACATGCGCGGCTTGCCGAGGAGATGAGCGGCGATTGGGGCTATCGCCGCCTGACCACCCATGGCGGCTCCGCCGGCCATCAAAAGGGCTTTCGTCATCGTGACAACGATCACGGCATCGGCTGGCTGTCGGCCGCCGTGAAAGTGCATCAACGTCTGGGTTCGACCAAAACGACTGCGCAGGTTCATCCGGGAAAGTTTACCCAGGCCATCATGAAGGCCGCACAGGCGCGGGGCGCAGAATTGCGGATAGGCCGCGTTACCGGCGTGGTGCAGCAAGGGAATACGGGCAGGGTGGAGGGCGTGTTAGTCGATGGCGAGAAGATCGACGGCGATGCGGTCGTAATCGCCATGGGCCCTTGGTCGATACTTGCGGCGGAATGGTTGCCGTTGCCCGCAGTGTTTGGACTGAAGGGGCACAGTCTCGTCTTCGACACCGACGCGTGGCTGTCGGCTGATGCCCTGTTTGTCTAATACCGGGGCGACCGGCGCGGTACAAGGGCTTCGCCTCGCCCTATTAAGACGGGAGAGGCGGTGGCTCTTGCCCACTTTCTACCAGCGTCGAAAGAGGCGACGTCGTGCGGGCGCCACCCCTGTGAAAAATCCCGACAGCTGTTATTGCACTCGCTTTCGGCGAACCCAACCCAGCCCGGCGAGAGCCATACCGAGCAGCGCAAGTGAAGCAGGCTCGGATGTCTTTAGCACCACGGCGTAATTTTCCGCTATATCCTCGCCGCTGCCGACATCCCGCCACGAATCGTCCGGATAGGTTCCGGAGCCATCGAACACATCGATCGAATGCGAAAACACGTTGTCGACGTAATAGTCGGTGCCATCGAACGCGATGCCGGTGTTGCCGCTGCAATCGTGGCCAGTGATGAACGGATGCGTCAGTAAGGTGCCGGTCAGACTGTAGACGTCATAGGGTGTTGCAGCCGCCAAAGCCGCCATCGTATTCGTTGGAGACCAGATTGCCGTTGGCATATTCCAGCCCGTCGCAATACCCGTCGTCCCCACGTGAAAGATCGCGCATTCAGACAAAGGTATCGTGGCCACAGGCGTTCCGGTCAGCGTGTATTCATAGACGTTCGGTGTGCCGGAATAGTCACCGATGAAGAAGTGGCTTCCGTCATAGGCCATGGTGGCGAGGCCGCTCGCGCCAGGAACGGTGAACACCGTGCCCAGATCCATGTTCGTCATGAAATTATATGCATAGACCCCGTTGGTGCTGGCGCTCGTGTAATTGAGGATATCACCGACCTGAACGACGCCGCGCCCGTTGGAGCCATGGGGCGCGTTGATCGTGCGAGCAGGTTGCCGCTAAGGTCATATTCCTGCAGGACCACTCCCCCACCGGCGTGGTTGACCCAGATCGTGCCGATGGGTGCCGCCTGCGCGGCTGCCGTGAACGCAACCCATAGCCCGAGCCCCAAAAAGGTTCCGTGAAGTCGCATCTTGTTCTCCTCGTTCCGTGGTGGTGCGTTAGCCAGTTTGCTAACGTTAATGCGCAAAATCTGTGCCAGAGATGACAGACGAGTGTAGCCAATGGCTTACGGCAGAGACCTGGCACTAGATGTAAAAAGTTCCGACACAGATGCCGATCGTTGACGACATTGACGAATACCGTTGCCGGCCGAAATATTCCATCACAGTACCGTGAGGGTTATTTTTAATTCATAAGTAGTATAATGATGATTTTATACCCGTTAAAATACCGAACGGCGGCCGTTTTAAGCGACTCGTCGGACCTGTGCGTGTAAAGTTTTCCGACTCGGAACCGATATCCGGCCCGTGGTGACGAGCCCCTTGCTCTGCGGCGGCCGGTGCGCGATATCAGGCCGGCGTTATGCCGATTCTGTTCCTCATTGTCTTTGTCGACCTGATCGGGTTCGGCCTCGTCATCCCGTTGCTGCCGTTCTACGCGGTGCGGTTCGGAGCCTCGCCGCAGCAGGTAACCTTGCTGCTGGCGACCTATTCGCTGTTTCAGCTGTTCGCAGCCCCGATGTGGGGTGCGCTAAGCGACCGGATCGGACGCCGGCCGGTGCTGATGACCAGCATGGCCGCGTCGGCGCTCGCCTATTTGTGGTTCGGTAGTGCCTCCGCGCTATGGATGCTGTTCGCCGCGCGTGCGCTGGCCGGCGCGTGCGCCGGCAATATTGCCGCGGCACAGGCCTATATCGCCGACGTCACCACGCCAGAGAATCGGGCGAGGGGGATGGGGCTGATTGGCGCCGCCTTTGGCCTGGGCTTCATCTTCGGACCAGCGCTTGGCGGGTTTCTCGCCGGGAACGATCCGGCGACTGCCGATCTTGCGAGGCCGGCGTGGCTCGCGGCCGCGCTGTCGCTCGTCGCCCTGAGCGGCGTCCTCACCCTCCTGCCAGAGAGCCTGACGCCGGCGCAGCGCGGGCAGGCGTTGCGCCGCGGCCGGATGGGCGCGATCCTAGCGACCTTGCGCCGCCCGATCCTTTCCCGCCTGATCCTGATCTTTTTTCTGGTCATCCTCGCCTTCGCCGGAATGGAAAGCACCTTTGCCCTGTGGGCGTTGCGCCAATTTCGCTGGGGCCCTGAGCAGGTTGGCTATGTCTTTGCTTATGTCGGCGTGCTGTCGGCAATCCTGCAGGGCGGTCTGATCGGCCGCTTAGCCCAGCGCTTTGGCGAAGAGTGCCTGCTTTTGTGCGGCCTCGTGCTGATCTGCGTCGGGCTTTTGGTGCTGCCGTTTGCTCGTAACCTGCCGGTGCTTGGCCTAGGCGTCAGCGGGTTGGCGCTCGGCATGGGTCTCACACAGCCGTCGCTAAACAGCTTGATCTCACGCCGCGCCGGGCGGGCCGAACAGGGCGAGGTGCTGGGCGTCTCACAATCGGTCGGCAGCCTTGCCCGCGTCGTCGGACCCGCCCTGGCTGGCATCCTGTTTTCCGATCTGGGCCGCAACAGCCCCTTCGAGTGGGGAGCGGGGCTGATCGCCGTCGCCTTTCTGCTGGCGTTCAACCTGTTTCGCGGGTTCGGCGGGGCGCCGCTACCGGAGCCCGATACGACGAGCCACGCGGAATGAGCCGGCGCGGGCGGCCGGTAACGCCGGGTCCGCTGCGGCAGAAGGGCCGGCTCAAGGACGAGTTGCGCGCGCTCCGCTCGCTCGCCCCTTATTTGTGGCCGCGCGAATCAGCCGTGTTCCGGGTGCGGGTCGTGCTCGCGGTTGCCTTTCTGGTCGCCGGCCGGCTGGCCAACATCACCGTTCCCTTCCTCTACAAGCACGCGGTCGACATCCTGGCGCCGAGCCAAGGCTGTCGTCGCCGTGCCGGTGGCGCTGATCATCGCCTACGGGTTCGCGCGGGTGATGTCGCAAGGTTTCAACGAGCTGCGCAACGCGGTTTTCGCCCCGGTCACCCAGCGCGCCGTGCGCCGGCTGTCATTGTCGGCGTTTCGCCATGTCCACGCGCTGGCGCTGCGCTTTCATCTGGAGCGCCGCACCGGCGGATTAGCGCGGGCGATCGAGCGCGGCACGGCCGGCATCGATTTCCTGCTGTCGTTCATGCTGTTCAACGTCATCCCTACAATTGTCGAGATCCTGCTGGTGTCCGGGATCCTGTGGCGGCTCTACAACTGGAAGTTCGCCGCCGTCACTTTCACGACGATCCTGCTCTATATCGGCTTTACGTTTTTGGTGACCGATTGGCGGGTGCGCTTTCGCCGCGACATGAACGAGCGCAACAGCGAGGCCAATACCAAGGCGATCGACAGTCTGCTGAATTTTGAAACCGTCAAATATTTCGCCAATGAGGAGCATGAGGCGCAGCGCTATGACGCGGCCCTGCGGGCTTATGAGCAGGCCGCGGTCAAGAGCGAGTCCACCCTATCGATGCTCAATATTGGCCAGGGTACGATCATCGGCGTCGGCCTCGTCGGAGTCATGGTCCTCGCCGCGCAGGGCGTGGCCGCGAAGGCGATGACGGTCGGCGATTTCGTCTTGGTCAACGCCTATCTGATCCAGCTCTACACCCCGCTCAGCTTCCTCGGTGTGGTCTACCGCAACCTCAAGCAGTCTTTGACCGATCTCGAGCAGATGACGGAGCTGATGGCGGTCAAGCCCGAGATCGAGGATCGGCCGGCGGCGCCGGCACTGCTGGTCGGGGCGGGCTCCCTTGCCTTTCGCCATGTCGATTTTCGCTATGATTTTCGGCGCCCGATCCTGTTCGATGTCGACTTCCGGGTGCCTCCCGGCACGACAGTTGCGATCGTCGGCGCGAGCGGTGCCGGCAAATCGACGATCGCGCGTCTGCTATTTCGCTTTTGGGATGTCGGTGCCGGCGCGATCGAGATCGATCGCCAAGACATCCGCGAGGTGACCCAGGACAGCCTCAGGCGGGCGATCGGCGTGGTACCACAGGACACGGTGCTGTTCAACGACACGATCTACTACAACATCGCCTATGGTCGGCCGGGAGCGCCGCGCGAGGCGGTCGAAGAGGCGGCCCGCCTCGCCCATATCCATGATTTCGTCGCGGGGTTGCCGGACGGCTATCAGACAATGGTTGGCGAGCGCGGCCTCAAACTATCGGGCGGCGAAAAGCAGCGGGTGGCGATTGCAAGAGTCATCCTGAAGGCGCCGAAGATCATGGTGTTCGACGAGGCGACCTCGGCCCTCGACACCAAGACCGAGCGCGAGATCCAGGCAAGCCTCGCCGAGGTGTCGGCCGAACGCACGACGCTCGTCATCGCGCACAGGCTGTCGACAGTGGTCGACGCCGACGAGATCCTGGTGCTCGACCGCGGGCGGATCGTCGAGCGTGGCGATCACCGCGAGCTGTTGCGGCATCAGGGCGCCTATGCGGCGATGTGGGCGCGCCAGCAGGAGGCGGCGCGGCGCGAGGCGGCGCTGGCCGCGGAGTGACGGCGGCGCTGATCGCGGCTCTGCGCAGCGGCGATCGGCGCGCGCTCGCCCGGGCGATTACCCTTGTCGAATTGACCCGGCCGGACCATCGGAGCGAAGCCGAGGAACTCCTCAACAGCATCCTCGCGCAAACCAGCGACAGTATTCGCATCGGCATATCGGGCCCGCCGGGCGCCGGGAAATCGACCTTTATCGAGCGCTTCGGCCTCGACGGCATTGCCCGCGGCCGACGGGTGGCGGTGCTCGCCGTCGATCCGGCGTCGAAGCGCGGCGGCGGCGCGATCCTCGCCGACAAGACCCGCATGGCCGAATTGGGGCGAAGGCCCGAGGCCTTTATCCGGCCGTCTTCGGCTGGCGCCGGGCGCGGCGGCGTCGCTCGGCGGACCCGTGAGGCTATGCTGTTGTGCGAGGCGGCCGGGTTCGATGCGATCATCGTCGAGACCATCGGAGTCGGCCAGGCCGAGACTGCGGTCGCCGAGATCGTCGACATGTTCGTGCTGATCCTGCCGCCGGCGGCGGGGGACGAGTTGCAAGGGATCAAGCGCGGGGTCGTCGAGCTCGCCGATCTCGTCCTCGTCAACAAGGCCGACGGCGACCTCGCCGAGGCGGCGCGGCGCACGGCCGCCGATTATGCGAGCGCGCTGCGGCTGATCCGGCCGGCACTGCCCGAATGGGCGGCGCCGGTGCGCGCGGTCTCGGCACTCGAAGGGATCGGCGTCGCCGAAACCTGGGATGATGTCGCGCGGTTCCGCGCAGCCCTCGAAGCGGCGGGCATCTGGTCGCAGCGGCGCCACGAACAGGCAAGAGCAGCGCTATGGTCCGAAATCGACGACAGCCTCATCGAGCGCTTCCGCACCGCACCCGCCGTGGCGCGCCGTCTAGCCGCGGTCGAAAAAGCAGTGATCGCTGGCACGCAAACCCCAAGCGCCGCCGCCCGGGTGTTGCTCGCCGCGTTTCTCGGCAATAGCTCTGCCGACTAGAGCGGGATCCTGTTAGGCTGGAGCGAGAAGCGCCACACCGCCCGATAGCTCACGCCGGGGTGCCGCGCTCGGCCAGTTCGGCCACCACGGCCTGCAAGGGTCAGGTCCGGCTTCTCGGTGACCCGCGCCAACAGCCACAGCCACTGGCCCTCGCGCTGCAACCGCAGCGGCCGCCAGCCGCCCATCGGTTTGGCCGCCGCGCTGCCGCTCGCGCGCCAGCGCTGCGACCACTTCACCACGCTGGCCGCACTCACCCCAAACAGCGCCGCCGTCACCCGGCGGGTGCGGCCGCTGGCCACCGCCGCAACCAATTGATCGCGCAGGTCCTGTGAATAGGGTCTTGCCATTCGATGCTGGCCCCCAACCCCAGCCAGCATCCTGAATCACAAAACCAAGTGCATGGGAATACATTTTTGCTTCAGACTCTTAGGATCATGGTCTCGAGTTAAGGCGAGCCCGTTCCGTGGCCGCGGTTGGGCCGACCGGCTCGTCGATCGCCCATGCCATGCGCAAGGCGTGTGCGTCAAGTTCTGCAAAAGCAGGCTGGTGATGTAGGGCGTGGGCGGCGCGGAGCCCCCGTGTAGCGCAGCGCCGACCACGCCCGGCCGCCGTCAGGCGGCCAAGGCCCGCAGGGCCTCTTTCTTGTATTCCTTCAGATGCTCCATGTTGAGATAGCGCGTCGCTTCGAGCCAGTTCTCGTGCATCTCGACCGCCAGCGCCCGCACCAGCCGCAAACAACTCTCGGCGTTCTGAAAGATGCGCACGACATGGGTGCGGCGCTTCAGCTCCTGGTTCAAGCGTTCGAGCATGTTGGTCGACTTCATGTGTTTGTGGTGCGGCAAGGGCAGCCGGTAATAGCTCAGCGTCTCCTCGATGTTGTCCTCGACCCAGTTGCACAGCCGCGGGTACTTGGCCGCCATTTGGCCAGCCAGGCGGCGATGTCGCGGCGCACTTCTCCGGCGAGATCGCGGCGCGTCGTAAAACCATGCGCAGCTCCCGAGGAGTCTCGTCGACCTTGCGCGGCACTAGTCAGAGCGGTTTAAAATGCACAAGGGCGTGGCCGGCCTCCGGCACGACAAGACTCGAACCCGGATCGCCGCCTTGAGACCGGGATGGTCGTCGCTGACGACAAACTGACGCTGACGGAGCCCGCGGGCGAAATTTGAGCGGCCAAGAGATCGCGCCAGCTGATCGGCTCTCGCATTGCGACTCGATGCCAGGATCTGGCGCCGGCCGTCTTCGTCGACCGCCACCGCGACCAGCACCGCCTGGCTGACGATGACCCCGGCCTTCGCCACCTTTCTAGCGTGATGAGGATCGGGATCTATCTCGCTCAGCCGCCGCTCGGCAAACGCCCGCAGACCCTCGTCGACGATGTTGATCGCGCTGATCGCGGTCCGTTAGCCACAGGCTCTCGAAAATCGCCCCAGCCGATCCTGCGGCACGCGCAATTCAGGGTCCCTACCCGGGTGATCAGCGAGCGGCCGTAATAGCCGCTGCGGTAGGAAACACGCGTCTCGCTCCGCTCCCCCTTCTCGGCGCCGATCGCCTCCGTCATCTCCGCCTCGAGCGCGGCCTGCACCAGCGCCTCCACCGCTGCACGCACGAAATCCTCGTCCCGCGCCAGCAATCCTTTCAGGTCGATTACTTCCGCCTTACCCTCGCCCTTGGTCATGATGTGCACCCTTCACGGGTCGGTGACGTCAGACATCACCAGCATGCCATGACCGCCCAAGCGGCCCGTCTTATTGCTGAACCTTCAGCACACTATCCCATGCGCAAGGCGGGGCCAATCCACCTGTCGCGCGGCATGGCGGTGGGCTCGGCGCCCCAGACGCTGGTCAACTGCATGCCGCCGGGCCTTCTTGGAAGCCGACAAGGGCGACAACCAATCTCCGGCCGGGGTTTGTGGTCAACCCCATGCCGCACCGAGACCATGACCGACCAGAAAGTCGTTATCGCTGCCGGCAGCTACCTTCATAGATGCTTGGCCCGCACCGCCGATCACGCATCGAGATCTGACCGCCGGCTGCCGACCCATTCTCGGCGGTTCGAGAACGCCTAGGGGTTGATGGCCGCGACCTGCGGTTCGGTGAACGGCTCGGTGCGGTGCACGACCCCGTCAGCGTATAATTTGTCGATGGCCGCCTCGGACAGGCGCAGCATGCGCGCGAGAATGTCGGTCGTATCATCCCCGATCGACGGTGCGCCACGCCAAATCCGGCCTGGTGTCAACGACATTTTCGGCACCACGCCGTAGACGCGGATCGGTACGCCTGACTGCCGGTCCAGCACCGGTACCGTCATCTCGCGCGCCGCATAATGGGCGTCCTCATATTGGTCGCGCGTGTTGAACACCCGCGCGCAGCCGATCTTGGCCGCATTCAACTCGGTTTCGACCTCGAGCGCCGTGCGCGCCGCGCAGTACTCGCGCAGCCGCCGGTCGAGCTCCCGGCCCTTCGGGGAATAGACCGCCGCCGCATCTTTCGAGCAGGCGTCATAACTGTACTCGACCGGGTCGAGTCCGAGGAAGGCGGGCACCCGGTCATAAATCGGCCCGCCGAGCGCGGCGATATAGACCCATCCGTTGCTGCATTTAAACGTGTCGTAAGGCTGGAACCCGGCCGGCGGGTTTCCGGTATGTCCGTAAACCGCACCTTCGCCGGTATAGAGCGGCAGGGTGTTGCCATTGGTCTGTGCCACCGCTTCGAATTGCGCGAGGTCGACCACCTGACCGCGCCCGCTCTTCTTCACTTCCCACAGCGCCATCATCGTTGCCGCCCATCCGGTCAGCGCGGTGACGTAGTCGCCGGTGTAGGTCTTGGCCCGCTGTGGTGGCCCGGCCGGGTCGCCAGTGAGGTTCATCATGCCGCCATAGGCCTGCGCAATCGCGTCATAGCCAGGCCGCCCGAGGTATTCTTCTTTGCCGTATTGCCCGTAAGTGCTGACCCGCACGATGACGAGGCTCGGGTTGACCGCCAGCGCCAGCTCATTGGTGATCCCGTTGCGTTCGAGCGTGCCGGGCATCGACGATTCCATCCAAACGTCCGAGATCTTCCACAACGCCATCAAGAGCTCGATGCCACGGGCGTGCTTGAGGTCGAGGCCCATCGACAGCTTGTTCTTGGTGACCTCGGCCTCGTCGCAGCCATGGGGACGCGGGCCGCGGGTCAATTGCGGGGCGGTAAAGCGGAACACATCCCCGCCGGGACGTTCGACATGAATCACCTCGGCGCCGAATTCGGCCATCTTCGTGCCGATAAAAGGCTGCGCGACCAATTGCCCAGTGCCCACCACCCGAATCCCTTCGAGCGGTCCGAAGGCAGGGACGACGCACGGCGTCGCCGGCCGCTTGAGGTTCTTGATCCAGTCCGGAATGGCCGGTTTCAAATCCTCGATTGCGTCCTCCTGTTTGATTAGCTTTGGATCATGCGTCATGTTCTTCGCTCTCCCCTTTTTATGCCTTTTACCGCGCGGGTTGCGCCCAGCCCGCGCCTTAGGCCGCCAGGATAACCTAAAGCCGGCGCTCGACCCTCTCCCCACTCTTGGCCGGTCTCGCAAGGCGGCCTTCGACCCAGAGTAGTATAGAACTTAGCTTGACGCGAGCACGGCAGAATAGGGCACAGTTGACCGCCAGCCAGATGACCACTTCCCAGCTGACGTAGTCGATCCCGGAGCTGCCGTGGGGGTTTTGAGGCGGTGGTCAACTGCGTCGCGCCAGAATTTCGGTCAGATCACACGACTTTCCGCCAGAACCGCAGAGCTCCCCGCGAGACAGTCCCAGTTCGTCGCAGAAGATTTCCGTGTTGTGCTCGCCGATCAGCGGCGCCCGTCTGGAGATCCGCCATGGCGAGCCGTTATAGATGGCCGCCTCGCCTGGATAGACGAAGCTGCGGCCGAGTTCCGGGTGCTCCACCTCTTTCCAGAAACCGCGATCGTGCAGGTGGGCGTCGTCGAGCAGCGCCTCCGGGGCGCGCACCGCCCCCCAGGTGAAGCCGCGTTCCTGGGCGGCGTGGTAAACCTCCTCTGCCGGCAGGCTGGCAATGAAATTGGCGACAAGATCATCGATGATGTGAGATGTGTTCGCCGCGATGACCGCCGGGTCCTGGTATTTCGGATCCTTGAGATCGCCCGCCATGCCGTAGCTGTCCAGCAGGTCCGCCAGTTCCCTGACGTACCTGGGGTTCAGCCGGCCGCGCCACCAGCGCGCAGACATAGGTGCCGTCCTTGGCGCGGAACTGGGTGCGGGGCGTCGGGCCGGCGGCGTGGTGGCGACCGGTCTGACGCCGCACCACCTCGCCCCGGTAGATGTAGTTGGCGATTGCCGCCTCGGTCGTCAGGGCGCAGGCCTCGTGGATCGAGGCGTCGATATATTGCCCCTGCCCCGAAACCGTGCGGTGGACCAGCGCCGCCATGATGGCCATGTAGGCGAAATGACAGCCCATGTGCCAGGCGTTGCCGCCGCCGGGAGCGATCGGCGGCGCATTCGGGACGTCGGCCTCGTCATAGCCGCATGGAGGCCATCTCGCCGCCCGCCGCCATGTGCAGCAGGTCGCTGGAGAGGTAATCCCGCCACGGGCCGGTCTGGCCGAACGGGGTCAGGGCGCACATGATCAGCCCTGGGTTTTGTTTGCGCAGGGACTCGTAATCGAGGCCCAGCGACGCCAGGAAGCCTGGCCGGAAGGTTTCCAGAATGACGTCCGCGGTCGCCGCCAAGCGCCGGAAAAGCTCGCGGCCGTCGGCAGTTTCCAGATTGAGGGTAATGCCGCGTTTGGACGTGTTGTAGTACCAGAACGACAGGCTGCGCTCCGGGTGGGGGATGTCGTCGAGGAACGGCCCGACCTGGCGGTTGGGCTCGCCGCCGGGGGGTTCGATCTTGACCACATCGGCGCCGAGATCGCCGAGAAGCTTGCCGCAGAACTGGCCCTTTTCGTCCGCGAGCTCCAGGACTCTCAGGCCCGCCAGCGGGCCCGGCAGAGCGGCATCGGTCCCTCGGACATCGCTCACCGGAGCATCTCCTCCATGTACGGAAAGCGCGGCCGCTTCGTCGGCCAGAACGTGCCGTCGTCGAAGCCGGCGCGCAGCTCCTCGTGGCTGTAGCCCAGCAAGCCTTCGACGATCTCCTGCGTGTGTTGACCGATCAGCGGGCTCGGCAGGTGATTCGACGCCGGGGTTTCCGAAAGTTTGAACGGGGCGTTCTGCACCTTGTGTCGGCCGAGCGCCGGGTGCTCGATCTCAAGATACATCTCGCGGTGGCGCAACTGTGGGTCATGCTCGACCCGGTCCTCGGCGCTTTGCACGGGAAGGGCGCGAACCCCGGCGGCCTGGCAGCGCTCGGTCAGCTCGTATTTTCCGAGTGTCATGCTCCACGCCTCGATCTTGTCGTCCAATTCCTCCTGGTGCTGCAGGCGTCCGGCTGACCGTGGCGAACTTCGGCGAGGCGGCCCAGGACGGAGCGCCCATCACCTGCACCAGTCGCTGCCATTCCTCGTCGGAGTGGCAGACGATCACGCACCAGTCGTTGTATTCGCCAGGATGGGTGCGATAGGCATTATGCGGCGCCACCGTTGGCCCGCGGTAGTTGTTGACCAGCGGCGTGCCGGGCCAGTGCGCCCGGTTGCCGGGAGGATAGCCGGCGCCGTCGCGACCCGCGCCCGTTCACCGTAAAGTCCAGCAGCGCCGGACCGTTGAGGGGGACGCTCGCCACCATCTGCGACAGGTCGATATGCTGGCCTTGTCCGGTCATGTTGCGATGGTAGAGGCCGGTCAGCGCGCACATTGCCCCGTACATGCCGCCGGTATCGTCCATATACGACCAGCCCCAGCCGGCCGGCGGCTTGTCGGGCAAGCCGGAGATGATGGGTCAGCCCAGAGACCGCCTGAGCGACCGGACCGAATGTCGTGTAGTGGTGATGCCGACCGGTATGGCCGTAACCTGACATCGACACATAGACGATATCCGGCTTGATCTTGCACAGCTCGTCATAGCCGAGGCCCCAGTTCTGCAGCACCCGGGAGCTGAAATTCTCGATCACGATGTCGGAGATGGCGATCAGCCGCTTCACGATCTCCAGGCCTTTGGCGCTTCGGACGTTCAGACTGAGGCTCTTCTTGTTGACGTTGGTGTCGTTGAAGTTTCCCGAGGTGTTGAGATTGACCTCGAGATTCTGCGGCGTGGTGGTGCTCGGCAGCCTGCCGCGCTCGTTCTCCGGCCACTCGATCTTGATGATTTCGGCCCCAAAAGCCCCGAGCCAGCGCGTCGCCCAGGGGCCGGCCCGCACCCAGCTGAAGTCCACAACGCGAATGTTTTCAAGGGCTCGCGGTCGAGACATGGCGTCTTTCTCCTGCTGGGGCCAGGCCAAGGAAAGTGGAGGCCGTCCTCCGGGCTTGATGCATCGGCGATGACGCCGTCGATCGGCTTTACCCCCCGCAGAGGAACTTAATAGGGGCCGAGATTGAAGCCGGCGAGGCCTTCGGCGGCGATCTGATCGGGCAATTCGGTTTCCCAGCGCAGATAGGCCTGCATCGCGTCGCGATTGCCGGTGTGGCGATCGTGGTTCCAGAACAGGTAGTCGATGCGCTCCGCATCGGGAGGATCGCCCGGCGACGCTACGACGGGAAGCCCGGCGCTGGCCCACGCTTGAGTGCCGCCAGAAGCGAGCATGATCCGTGCTCCGCCCAGTTCGGCGAGGTCGACGGCGGCAAGCCGCGCCGCCGCTTCGTCGGCGGACAACATGACGATGCCGGTCGCCTTCAGGGTCGCCGCGGGGAGCCGATCGAGGCGCGGGCGGACGCTCCAGACGGCTCCTTGCGGATGCGCCTGCCGATAGGCTGCACTGGGTTCGAGGCAAATGCCAGCGGCGCCCTCGGCGAGAAGCCGTGCCGCCTCCGCCGGTTGGATCGCCGGCACGGACGGGGACGATGAAACACCCGGCACGGCCGATCCGGTCTCGAGCGCCACGCCATCCAGCGCACGGTCGAGCACCTGTACGTCCCAGCCCAGCTGCTTTAGCCAATGCGCGGTCATGATCGCGCGCGTCCCGTCATCATCGACGAGGACGAGGCGCGCGCCGCGAGTCCCGACCCATCGGTCGATCGCCTGGACCAATTGGCCGCCCGGCGCCGAAACCGAGCCGGGCAGGTGGCCGGCGGCGAATTCCTCGGGTGTGCGCACGTCGAGAACATGGGTCGTGCGGCGGTCGGCCTCGGCCTGCCATTCGGAAAGGGTCGCGCGATCGATACGGCGAATGCCAAAGCGGGCCCTTACCGCTGCCATCCGTCGGCGCGCCGCCGCTGCAGCACCCGCGCTGACCGGACGCAGCCCGTCACCAAGTCCGTTCGCGAGCTCGTACCCGGCGAGACGCCAGCCCTGCGTGCCGCCAGCGAGCGACATCACCTGGTTCGGAACCCCGGCGTTGATCAGGGATTGCGCGCCGATGATGCCGCGGGTGCGCCCGGCGCAAGAAACCACCACCAGGGTATCGGGCGACGGGACGGCGTCGGCAAAGCGGTGGACGAGTTCGGCGCCGGGGCACGGCACTGCTCCCGGTACATGAAACCGGGCATATTCTTCGAGCGGGCGGCTGTCGAGGACGATGACCCTTTGCCCCGAGCGCCGCAGCCGGTCGAGTTCTTCGGCCGAAATCGCCGGCGTCGCGCATTCGTGTTCGATGATCTCGGCAAAGGCCTTGCTCGGAACGTTGCTGCTCGGGAACAGGCGATAGCCGGCGGCATCCCATGCCCCGGCGCCGCCAGCCAGCACACGGATGTCGCTATAGCCGAGGCTGGCAAGGCGGCGCGCCGCCTTTTCCGAGACGCCGTCGCCGTCGTCGACGAGGACGATCCGGCAAGTGAGCCGCGGCACCAATCGGCCGACATCGATTTCGAGCCGGCTGTAGGGCAGGTTGACCGCGAGCAGCGGATGGCCTTCGCCGTGCTGTCCCTCCTCGCGGACATCGACGAAGGCGATCTCGCCGCCGTCGGCCAGCCATTCCCTGACTTTCGCGACATCGACGGATTGCGGGGTTGCGGTCATGGCGCGCTCCCCATGCGGGTCTCTTCGACAAATTGCTCGGTCGCGGCGTCGATCGCGCGCCCCCGCCGGCCGCGCGGAGCGTGAATATAAAGCGAAGCGGGGTGGCACCCGCTTGTCGGGCGCGGATGGCGGCAGCGGGATCTCGTAGGACACCGGCGCCATGTGGTCGGCGAGCAGCAGTTCCGGCCGATAGACCTTGTTCAATCTGGAACAGGCTGCGGACGAAATTGGTCTGGCCGCGCAGCAACAGCCGCGGCGACGATGCCGCCAGCGTCCCACAGCTGATGCCAGTCAAGGTGCTTGCGCATGATCGCGCGCTGCGTCGTCACCAGCTCCTGGTAGAATTCGGCGAGCGGCAGTCGCGTCGGCAACACCGCATGCTGGATGTCGAACAGGCGATAATCGCGGGTTTCCAGTCGGCGCCCGTCGGTGACCCAACTCTCGGTGCCGGGATAGGGGGTGTTGACGCTGATGTTGATAACATCGGGCATCTCCAGGCACCATTCGCGGACGATGCGAAAGCGCTCGTGGTCCCAATCGGGATCGGCGATCAGGTTGACCGCGACATTGACGCCGAGCGAGCGGGCGAATTCGACCGCCTCGAAATTGCGGTCGAGCGTCGACCCGCTTGCGGTATTTCTTGAGCCCCTCCTCGTCGATCGCTTCGAGGCCGAGAAACATCGTCACTAACCCGAGCTGCGCCCACAGTCGAAACGCCTCCTTGTTGCGCAACAGCACGTCGCCGCGGGTTTCGAGGTAATAGCGTCTTCTTGATGCCGGCGCGCGCGATCGCCTCGCCGATTTCGAGCCCGTGGCGCTCGTGGATAAAGGCGACGTCGTCGACGATGAAGATGCCGGGCTCGCGGATCGAGCGCAGATCCTCGACGACCCGCTCGGTGCTGACCAGCCGATAGCTGCGGCCGTAAAAGGTCCAGGCGCTGCAAAACGAGCAATCCCACGGGCAGCCGCGCGAGAACTCGATCGAGGCGCAGGGGTCGAGCGTACCGATGAAATATTTGCGGCGATGACGCAGCAGGTCGCGGGCCGGGCTCAGCTCGTCGAGCGAGTGGACAAAGCCGGGTGGCGGACCCTCGCCGGCAGCGGTGACGGCTCCCGGAACCGTGATCGGCGTCGCGGCCGGCCTCGATTGCGGCGAGCAGAAGCGGCATCGCCGCCTCGCCCTCGCCCTTGAGCACGCAATCGATCGCGCCCGCCCCATGGGCGATGATGGCGGCCGCGGTGAAGGAGGCGCTGTGACCGCCGACGCAGATAAAGATGCTGGGGAAGCGCGCTTTCGTCGCCTTTGGCGAGATCGACGATCTCGGGGACGTTCGCCAGGTAGTTGCAGGAAAACGCGACGATATCCGGCCGCCAGCGCTCGATGCATTCGGAAATATGCACGGTGGTCCTCGACCTGAAGATCGATCAGTCGGACCTGGTGGCCGGCCTGCCGCGCGGCCGCGGCGACGAGTTCGAGCCCGAGCGGCTCAAGTCGTAGAAAGACTTTCGTGTAGAGCAGAGGCCCCGGATGAACCCCGAGAAACCGCATCGGACATTCCCTCTCACCGATCGCCGCGCCGCATCATAGACGTTCGCGGCAGTTTCGGGGCAAGCCGATCGGCACCGGCCCAGCGGCGGATTCGCGAACGACGCTTCAGGACGCGCTGCCTATCCGGGTTTCCTCGACAAAATTCTCGGTCGCGGCGTCAATCGCGCGCCCTTTGCGGCCGCGCGGCGGATGGATGTAGAGCGAGGGTCCGCGAGGCTCGCGCGCAGTGGGTAGCGGGATCTCATAGGCGACCGGCGCGGCGTGATCGGCGAGCATCAGCTCCGGCCGATAGACCTTATCCAGCAGATAGAGGCTCTTCAAGAAATTGGGGTGGCCGCGCAGCAATTGCCGGGCGACGATCCCGGCCGCGGCATAGGCCTGTCGCCAGCCGGCGAATTTGCGGTAGAACGCCCGCTGTGTCGTTACCAGCTCTTCGTAGAATTCGGCGAGGGGCAGCTGGGTTGGCATCACGGCATGCGCGATGTCGTAAAGCCGATAATCGCGGCTGGTCAGCACGCGCTCCTCGGTGAGCCAGCTTTCCGTGCCCGGATAGGGCGTGTTGACGCTGAGGTTAACGACCTCGGGGATTTCGAGACCCCATTCGCGCACGATGCGAAAGCGCTCGTGGTCCCAGTCGGGATCGGCGATCAGATTGATTGCCACGATCAGGCCGAGCGAGCGGGCGAATTCCAGCGCCTCGAAACTGCGGCCGAGCGACACGCGCTTGCGGTATCGCGTTGAGCCCTTCCTCGTCGATCGCCTCGAGGCCGATGAAAGATGTATTGCAGGCCGAGGGTCTTCCAAAAGCGGAATACCTCCTTGTTGCGCAGCAATACGTCGCCGCGGGTTTCGAGGTAGTAGCGCTTTTTGATGCGGGCGCGGGCGACCGCCTCGCCGAGCTCCATCGCATGGCGCTCATGGACAAAGGCAACGTCGTCGACGACAAAGATCCCGGGTTCGCGGATGCGGCGCAGATCCTCGACGACCCGCTCCGGGCTGACCAGCCGATAGCTGCGGCCGTAAAAGGTCCAGGCGCTGCAAAACGAGCAATCCCACGGGCAGCCGCGGGAAAATTCGACCGAGGCGCAAGGATCGAGGATGCCGACAAAATACTTGCGGCGATGGCGCAACAGATCGCGCGCCGGCATGACCTCGTCGAGCGAATGGACGAAGCCCGGCGGCGGCCCTTCGCCGGCGGCGGTGACCGCGCCGGGGACGGTGGACGGGTTGCGCCCGGCCTCGATCGCCGCCAGCAACAGCGGCATCGACGCTTCGCCCTCACCCTTGAGCACGCAGTCGACGGCGCCCGCGCCGTGCTCGATCAGCGCGCTTCGCGATGAAGGATGCGCTGTGCCCGCCGACGCAGATGAAGATGCCGGGGAAGCGCGCCTTGGTCGCTTTAGCGAGATCGACGATCTCGGGGACGTTCGCCAGATAGTTGCAACCAAAGGCGACGACGTCCGGCTGCCAGCGCTCGATCGTGCGGAAATAGGCGCGCTGGTCTTCGACTTGGAGGTCGAGCAGTCGAACCGAATAGCCGGCCTGCCGCGCCGCGGCGGCGACCAGTTCCAGGCCGATCGGTTCGAGCCGCAGAAAAATCTGCGAATAGGTCAAAGGACCAGGATGGACGCAGAACAGCCGCATCGGGATCCCCCTCCAATTGCCGGGCGCGAGTCGGGCACATCGGCCAGGCCGGCGCACCTCGAAGCCTACTGTGAGGCCGAACTCCCAGCCGTTCTACGGGTTCCACGAAATATGATAAATCGATGCTGATGTCAGCCGGTAACGTCGCTGACTCTCCGCAGAAGGCCCGGCGGAAGGCGGGGAGCGCGCGCGGCCCCGGCGGCCCGCGCGCTCTTCGTGTTACTATTGTCAGATTGCGGTTACGCGCTCGGGCGCGGCGAGGTTTCGCGCGGGGTGACGGCGACATCGAGCTTTTGCAACAGGCGCAGTACCGTGATCGGCATCGGTTTCCCGACCCGCTCCTCGGTCATCAGCCGGTGCAGTTCGTCGATATCAGCGACCGGGATGCCGTCGGCGGCTACGATGATGTCGCCGCTCAAAAGCCCCGCAGCGCGCGCGGCGCCGTCGGGGGCGGTCGATTGGATGCGAACCCCGGTCTCGCGGGCAAGCTCATGAAAGCGCACGACTCGGCGCGACAAGGGTGCGTTTTGCCCGGCGACCCCGATGTAGCAGCGCCGCACCCTGCCATCGCGTATCAGCCGCGCGGCGACGAACTCGACCGTGGCGGCCGAGATCGAAAAGCAGATGCCCTGAGCCATTCCGATAATCGCGGTGTTGATGCCGACGACCTCGCCCGAGGCGGTGACCAATGGCCCGCCGGAATTGCCCGGGTTCAGCGCCGCGTCGGTCTGGATCACGCTGTCGATCAGCCGGCCCGAGCGAGTGCGCAGCGAGCGGCCAAGCGCGCTGACGACGCCGGCCGTCACCGTGCACTGAAAGCCGAACGGGTTGCCGATCGCGACGACCAGCTGGCCGACACGCAGCCGGCGCGAATCGCCGAGCTGGGCAAAGGCAGGCACCTCGCCGTCGAGCCGCAATACGGCAAGATCCGTGTCGGGATCGTCGCCGACCAAGGTGGCCGCGAGGCTGCGCCCATCGGGGAAGGCGGCCTCGATCTTGCGCGCGCCTGATACGACGTGGCTGTTGGTCAGTACATAGGCGTCGGGGGTGAAAACGACGCCCGAGCCGGCGCCGCCGGCGCCGTCCTTGAGCCCGCTGACTTGGAGATGAAGGACCGCCGGGCCGACCTTGTCGACGGCGCCGGTGACGGCGCGCGAATAGGCATCGAGCAAGGCGAAATCGCCGGCGGCGGCGGATGATACTGATTGGACCTCGCTGGCGAGATCGTTGTCAGTTGGGGTGTTGATCTCCGATAGAAACGACATGTTCGTGGTTCCCTGTGGATAAGAATAAAGTGGGAACATTGGCAGGGTTTGATAAGATGGCGCCTCCGGCGACCATTTGAAGTGGGTGACCCCATGGCAGGCAGCGTCAACAAGGTGATCCTGATCGGCAATCTCGGCCGCGACCCCGAGCTGCGCTCGACCCAGGACGGCACGCGGATCGCCAATCTGGCGGTCGCCACCTCGGAAAGCTGGCGCGACCGGGTGTCGGGCGAACGCAAGGAGCGGACCGAATGGCACCGCGTCGTGATCTTCAACGAGCGGCTGGCCGAGATCGCCGAGAAATACCTGAAGAAGGGTTCGAAGGTTTATGTCGAGGGCGCCTTGCAGACCCGCAAATGGACCGACCAGGGCGGCCAGGAGCGCTACTCGACCGAGGTCGTCTTGCAGCGCTTTCGCGGCGAGCTGACGATGCTCGATGGCGCCCGCGGCGGCGCCGCCGGCGGCCCGCCGAGCGAGGGCGGCTACGACGAAGGTTACGGCGACGAGATGCCGGCGTCTCGCCCCGCGACCGCGGCTCGCGGCCGCACCCCGGTTAATGACCTCGACGACGATATCCCGTTTTGACCCCAGGAGACATCCTTGCCATGTATTTCTACGAGGTGCGATATGAACCCGATTTGGATATCCCATATCCCTGCGGGCCCCAGCCAGATCCTGAAACCGCAATCTTGCATTTCAACTCGAATTACGGGTCGAAACTCGGCTTAGCGTTCACGACGGAAGTGACCGGCAGCCAGCCCAGCGACCACTATATTCTGGTTGAACAAGCGCGGGGGCTTGGTATTGGCTTACACGACTTAAGAACAATACTTGTTTACAAGAGTAACAATATATTTTGATCAAAGCATGCTGCTACGTCTGTTACTTATTATTTTTGTGCTCTTGACCGGGTTGGTCAGTAACGTAATAGGAAAGCCATTCGACGCGAGGACAATTTTTTATAGCGACATAGTTCTTCATAAGGCCATTGCAGATATTGCTCAAATGCGAGAGCCCGAACTTCGGTCCTTCGCCCATTACCTTTCCGAATGTGATGATACCGAGGACGCAACCGCGCGTCACGCGTGCTCAGCAGCAACCGTTGCTTACACTATTGAATTCGGTGGAAAACGCGCTTTGGATGACATGATACTTGCTCGATCAACGTTGCGGACGATGTCGACCGCTAAGTGTCTGACCTGAAATGAGTTGAGTGATTCCAGTAAGTTATGGTTAGATGGTTGTGACAAGCAGGCATCGAGGCACAACATGTGGACCGAAATCACTCGCCCGCAGTATCTGCGCAAGGGGCTACGTTACGCAAGCGATGTCACCGAGGCCGAGTGGAACGTGATCGAGCCCCAGCTGCCGGCCCCCAAACTGTTGGGACGCCCCCGGAAAACCGAATTGATCGCGGTCGTCAATGCATTGTTCTACATCGCCAGAACCGGGTGCCAATGGCGGATGCTGCTGCGCGAGTTTCCACACTATTCGACGGTTCAGCGATACTTCTACGCGTGGCGGGACGACGGCATCTTGGAGCGCATCAACTTCGAGCTTCTGCTGCGAGCGCGCGAGGCGGCGGGCCGGGAGGCGAGCCCGACCGCCGGAGTGATCGACAGCCAGTCGGTCAAGACCACCGAGAGCGGCGGGCCGCGCGGTTATGATGCCGGCAAGAAGGTCAAAGGGCGTAAACGCCACATCGTCACCGATACCACCGGCCTGCTGATCGGGGCCGATGTCCATCCCGCTGATGTGCAAGATCGCGACGGCGCGGTGCTGGTGATCGAAGCGATCCACGACCTCTTTCCGTGGCTGCGCCATCTGTTTGCCGATGGCGCCTATACCGGGCAAAAGCTGCTCGACGCCTTGAGGAATTTCGGTCAGTGGACTGTCGAAATCGTCAAGCGCTCGGCCCACGCCGTCGGCTTCGAACCCCTCCCCCGCCGCTGGGTAGTCGAACGGACCCTTGCCTGGCTCAATCGTAACCGGCGCCTGGCCAAAGACTTCGAAGCATCGATCGCCAGCGCTAAAGCCTGGCTGATCATCGCCTCGGTTCAGCTCCTCATGAGGAGAGTGGCATACTCCGGACACAACCATTCCGATTCGTAGTCAGACACTAAACCCGAGCTGCCTAACGTGGATCAGCTCATAAACGAGGCGAAGGTTCTTGAAGCCCTGCAAGATGCAGCAAGAGCGCGCTTCCAAGCGCTGAAATCATCTGTGGGGAAATAGCGTATTTGGCGAGCATCCGAGCCCGATGAGGCGCAAGAGTGACGGAGAACAGGGAGGTATCTATGAGCGATCTGTCAGGGCCGCCGTTTCGGGCGGATCATGTCGGGAGTTTGCTACGGCCGCCGGAGGTGCTGCGGACGCGGGGTGAGCTTCAGGCCGGGCGGATCTCGACCGAGGAATTGCGGTGGGCCGAGGATGCGGCGATTCGCGATGTCGTGCGGATGCAGCAGGAGGTCGGGCTGGCCGGCGTGACCGATGGCGAGTTTCGGCGCGGCTCGTGGCATATGGATTTTCTCTACCGGATCGGCGGGGTCGCGAAGACCGACCAGTTGCTGCGCATCCAGTTCCGGAATGAGGGCGGCCCAGTCGAGGCCGCGTTGGGAGCGTTTCGGATCGGCGGTAAGCTGATGCTCGACAGCACGATCTTCGCCGAGGATTTCGCCTACCTGAAATCGGTCGCCCCGGCCGGGACGGTGCCGAAGCTGACGATCCCGTCGCCGTCGATGCTGCATTACCGCGGCGGCCGGGCGGTGATCGACGCGGCAACCTATCCTGATATGGACGCCTTCTGGCACGATCTCGCCGAAGTCTACAAAAAGGAGATCGCTGGCCTCGCCGGGCTCGGCTGCTCCTATCTTCAGCTCGACGACACCAGCCTCGCCTATCTGAACGACACGGCCCAGCGCGCCTACGTCACGGGCATTGGAGGCGATGGCGACAAGCAACATTTGATCAATATCCGCCTGATCAACCAGGCGCTCGCCGGCAAGCCCGAAGGCATGACCGTGTGTACCCATTTGTGCCGCGGCAATTTCCGCTCGTCCTGGGTGGCCGAAGGCGGCTACGACCATGTCGCCGAGGCCTTGTTCGGCGAACTCGCGGTCGACGGTTTCTTTCTCGAATACGACGACGCGCGCTCCGGCGGGTTCGAGCCGTTGCGCTTTGTGCCCAGGGGGAACAAGCGGGTGGTGCTGGGCCTCGTCACCAGCAAACGCGCCGCGCTCGAAAGCAAAGACGATCTAAAGCGCCGCATCGACGAGGCGGCGAAATATGTGCCGTTGGAGCAGCTGTGTCTCAGCCCACAATGCGGTTTCTCGTCGACGGTTGACGGCAACGCGCTGACCCAAGCCGAGCAATTCGCCAAATTGCGCCTCGTCGTCGAAACGGCCCGCGAGATTTGGGGCTGACGGCCTAGTTCGTTCCACTGAAAGCTTCGCCTGCCGGTGAGCACAGCGGCGCGTCCTGCCCATCGGTCCGTACCCGCCGCGACGCCAGCCTGTTGCGGCCGACAACGCGGACGGGTAGACCAAACGCTGCAACGAAGCCGGCGAATTTGAGGTTCGCCGCCGGGCAGCCGGGAGGAACGGAATGCTGCATTGGCTGTGGGTCATCATCATCGGGTTTCTGGCGGGGGCGATCGCCAAGATTTTCATCCACGGGCCGGGCGGGTTCATCGTCACCACCTTGCTCGGCATCGTCGGCGCGATCTTCGCTTCTTGGCTCGGGCAGCGCATCGGCTGGTACCCGCCGGGCCGCAGCGCCGGGTTTATCGGCGCGATCGTCGGGGCGGTGCTGATCCTGGCGATCTACCGCGCGATTGTCGGAACGGGCTGACCCGCGGCCGGCGCCCTCAGCCACATGGTTCACTGCTGGGAAACGCCGCTCCAAGCGTTTGTATGCAGGGCGCAATGCGGTAATCTGGCGGCGGCTACCCATATAAGTAACTCGCGGCGGTGCCCGAGCGGCTCGGCCGCGATTTTAATCTGAGCCCCCACTATCCGATCGAGCAGCTTTTGGCCGTCTCATCCTCCGCCGCACCGCCCTCCGCCCCCGACATCACCAGCGTCACGATTGAGGACGAGATGAGGCGCTCGTACCTCGATTATGCGATGAGCGTGATCGTGGCGCGCGCACTCCCCGATGTCCGTGACGGGCTCAAGCCCGTGCATCGCCGCATCCTCTATTCGATGAAGGTGAACGGCAACGAGTGGAACCGCGGCTACCGCAAATCGGCGCGCATCGTCGGCGACGTGATCGGCAAATACCACCCGCATGGCGAGCTGGCGATCTACGATGCGATGGTGCGGATGGCGCAGGATTTTGCGATGCGCCTGCCGCTGATCGACGGGCAGGGCAATTTCGGGTCGATGGACGGCGATTCGCCGGCGGCCTATCGCTATACCGAAGCGCGGCTCGCCCGCGTTTCTGATTCATTGCTCGATGATCTCGACAACGAGACCGTCGATTTTCAGCCGAATTACGACGAGACCGAGCACGAGCCCAAGGTGTTGCCGGCGGGCTTACCGAACCTGTTGGTCAACGGCGCCCAGGGCATCGCGGTTGGGATGGCGACCAACATCCCACCGCACAATCTTGGCGAGGTCATCGACGCCTGCTGCGCGTATCTCGACAACGGTGCGATCACCGTTGAAGAGCTGATGGAACATGTCCCGGCGCCGGATTTTCCGACCGGCGGGATCATCATGGGCCGGGCCGGCGCGCACTCCGCCTACAAGACCGGCCGCGGCGCCGTGATCCTGCGGGCGAAGAACCATGTCGAGGAAATCCGCAAGGATCGTGATGCGCTCGTCTTCACCGAGATGCCTTATCAGGTCAACAAGGCGAAGCTGATCGAGCGCATCGCCGAGTGCGTGCGGGAAAAGCTGATCGACGGGATCGCCGAACTGCGTGACGAGAGCGATCGCGACGGGGTACGGGTCGTCGTCGAATTGAAGCGCGACGCCGAGCCCGACATCGTCCTCAACCAGCTCCACCGCCACACCGCGCTCCAGACCAGCTTTGGCGTCAACATGCTGGCCCTTAACGGCGGCCGGCCAGAGCTGATGACCCTGCGCGACGTGATCGTCGCCTTTGTCGCGTTTCGTGAAGAGGTCATCACTCGCCGCACCAGCCATTTGCTGGGCAAGGCGCGCGAGCGCGCGCACACCCTGCTCGGCCTATTGATCGCGGTCGCCAATCTCGATGAGATCATCGCGTTGATCCGCGCCGCTCCCGATCCAGCGACGGCGCGCGAGGGTCTAACCGGCCGGGCCTGGCCGGCCGCCGATGTGGCGCCCTTGGTGGCACTGGTTGGCGAGCCGGGCCGCGAGGTCGCTGCGGATGGCACCTATCAGCTTTCGGACGAGCAGGCGCGGGCGATCCTCGACCTACGGCTGCAGCGGCTGACCGGGCTCGAACGCGACAAGATTGCCGAGGAATTGCGCGGGCTGATCGCCGAGATCGGCGGGTATCTCGAAATCCTGCGCTCACGGGCGCGGCTGATCGAGGTTTTGCGCAACGAGCTGATAGCAATCCGCGAAAGATTTGCGAACCCGCGGCGGACCCAGATCGAGGATGTCGAGTTCGAGGCCGATGTCGAGGCGCTGATCCAGCGCGAGGCAATGGTCGTGACGGTCAGCCACGCCGGCTATATCAAGCGGGTGCCGCTATCGACCTACCGAGCCCAACGCCGCGGCGGCCGCGGTCGCGCCGGCATGGCGATCCGCGACGAGGACTTCCTAAACGAGGTCTTTGTCGCGTCGACCCTCGCGCCGGTGCTGTTCTTCACCTCCTCGGGCCGGGTCTACAAGCTCAAGGTCTATCGGCTGCCGCTCGGCACGCCGCAGGCGCGCGGCCGGCCGATGGTCAACCTGCTGCCCAATCTGATCCCCGGCGAGACGATCTCGACCGTGATGCCGTTGCCCGAAGACGAGGAAGGCTGGGCGGATCTGACCGTCATGTTTGCGACCGTGAACGGCTATGTCCGCCGCAATGCCTTGAGTGATTTCGGGGATGTCCGCGCCAACGGCAAGATCGCGATGAAGTTCGAGGGTGAAGATGCCGACGACCGGCTGATCGCCGTCGCCACTTGCACCGATGCGAACGATGTGCTGCTTGCCACGCGCAACGGCAAGGCAATCCGCTTTCCGGCCGGGGATGTGCGGGTGTTCTCCGGGCGCAGTTCGGTCGGGGTGCGAGGTATCCGGCTTCTCGGCGACGACTTAGTCATCTCGATGTCGATCCTGCGCCACGAGGAGGTCGCCCCCGATGTGCGCAACGCCTATCTAAGCCTCGCCGCGCGGCGCCGGCGGCCGATCGACGAAGAGGGTGAGACGGCGCCGGAACTGCCGCCCGAGCCCGAGGAGGCCGAAGCAGAGCCGGGCGAGGAAGAGGGCGCGATCACCGAGGAGACTTACGCCGATCTCGCGCAGCGCGAGGAGTGCGTGCTGAGCGTGACCGAGAAGGGGTTTGGGGTCAGGACCTCGGCCTACGACTACCGTATAACCGGGCGCGGCGGGCAGGGGATCGACAATATGGATCTGCGGCGCCGCGACGACGCCGTCGTCGCCGTATTTCCGGTCGGGAGCAACGACCAGATCATGCTGGTGACCGATGGCGGGATGGTGATCCGCTGCCCGGTTCACGACATCCGCATCGCCCGGCGGCGCAGCCAGGGCGTGGTGATCTTCAAGGTTGGCGAGGGCGAGCGCGTCGTCTCGGTGGCGCGTCTGCCGGAGGTCGCCGACGAGAACGGCGACGGTGCGGCCGAGGATTCGGCCGACGACCAAACTACCAACGATCAACAAACCAATGACGGTCGGCAGACCGATACGGGGGACCCATGATCCAGCCGCGCGTCGGGATCTATCCCGGCACCTTCGACCCGATCACCAACGGCCATTCGGACATCATCCGACGGGCGATCAAGATCGTCGACCGGCTGGTCATCGGCGTCGCCCGGAACGACGGCAAGGGGCCGCTGTTCCCTACCGACAAGCGGGTCGAGATCGTGCGCGACGAAGTGACCCATCTCGAGAACGGCGATGCTGAGCGCATCGAGGTCCGCGCCTTCGACACCCTGTTGATGCATTTTGCCCAATCGGTCGGCGCTGGCGTGATCATCCGCGGGCTGCGGGCCGTGTCCGATTTCGAGTACGAGTTTCAGATGGCGGGCATGAACGCCCGGCTCAACCCACAGATCGAGACCGTCTTTCTGATGGCCTCGGACCGCTTTCAGTTTATTTCGTCACGCTTTGTCAAGGAGATCGGCGCCTTAGGTGGGGACGTCTCCCATTTTGTCAGCCCGCGCGTCGCTCTGCGTCTCGCCGAGCATTTCGCCAATGGCCGTGGTAAACCCCGCCGCGCGGTTGCGGGCTAACCCACGGTAAAGCTCCATTAGCCGCAACAGCCTCGGCTTCTGCGAGCCGCTCATGTTGCTTCCACTCCTCTTCGAGTCGGGTGGCTTGAAAGGCTGGGCTTTAAGCGGCAGACGAGGACAATACGGGGCTGAGGACGGGGATCTTCGGTGCCGAGACCCTCTTGTTGATCTGTGATAGTTCGGTCGCCGCCGCTTGGCACAGACTCCGATGACCGATGGGGCCCGACAGAGCATGCGACAGGGTCCTCGAAATTAGGGCCGGCGGCCGCTATCGTCCTGGTGGTCAGAACCCGCGCTTCTCGAAGAAGCGGTTTTCGGGGCGGGGGAGGCCGAGGTTTTCGCGCAGGGTTTTGCCTTCGTATTCGCGGCGGAAGAGGCCTCGGCGCTTTATCCCGGTCTCTCCGATGACGCGATGGGTTTCTCCTTGCTCGGCCATCCTACGTTACTGCGTTGCTGGGAGACCGTCGCGCACGTCACCCATCCCTATGCGGGCGGTAATCCAGCTTCGGCCTTCTCTGCCTGCTGAAGCAATATATTTCCAATTTGTCGCGCTTCAGTGGGTGTCATGCGAATCACAGCATCAATTAACAACCCGGTGTGAACAGGATCAAGGTCCAGACGAATGCAAACCTGGCGATCTGGGTTTATTACCGAGATTGCAATATTATTCGGCGTGATTACTAGAATACGCTTTTCGGTTGACATGGATTTAGTCCTTTAGAGAGTGAAGCGAGATCGCTTCATCCGCTTGCGGCGAAAGGTGTCCCGTGCCTTGTCGAGACAATCCCGAATGGTATCAAAAATTTTCTCCTCCTCTGCCTCTTCGGACTCGTAGTTTGACGACGCGAGATTCTCCAATTTGCGAATGTCCTCTAGCACACGGTCGGTTCGCGCGGTGGCGAGGCGTCGAAAGTTGGCGTGCCTTTCAGATATTGGGTGCATTCCGATGCCAATAGGAATCACTCGAGGAACGTCGGCGATGCCGCAAACGGAAGCTCGCTTTGCTACCTTTTCCTGCCTAAGCGGAGCAGCGGCTTCCTGCCTAAGCGGAGCAGCGGCATTTTGATGCAGCTTCCGTAACATAAACTCTTCGTATGTGTAATGGGGAGCGAGCAAATGCTTTTCTTCAGCCTTCGCCTGTGCGAGCCGCTCAGCCAGCACCTGGGGGCCGGCCTGAGATAACTCCTCGCGAGTTTGCCGTCGACGTCCCGATTTCATCGCCTCGTCCCGGTTGCGGACGTAATCGCCGACCGCAGTCTCTCTAATTAGAATCGGCTCCAGGCCGTGGCGCTGACGAGCTCCGTTCATTTCATTAAGGCACTCATCGGCAAAGCCCTTGCCGAGTTCAAAGAAATGGCATTCTAGCGTCCGCTGCCACTTCTGACCGGGTTGGATCAGGCCTGAAATTTCAACCGACGCGGCGATGACGATTTCTTCCTCACACTTCTCCAAACTCCAACAATAGAAACCGGAGCCGGGGACAGGCTCATATTTGCGGGCCATTTGATTTTCTCCTTTAGATATTGGTCACCAAGCATCGGAGTCGCACGTGTGCTTGCTGCGGGACGGTCGCCCGCTGCTTTGACGATGACGCTCTCTCTAGCTTGGTGAAGCAGTGGAGCACGGATCCCTCGCCTTGTCAACAACTGAAGCGCCAAATTATGGAACATAGAGGGAACATCAGTCGATTTTCGGCCCGTTTAAGCGCTGGAATTCTTTATTTCATGGGCTCAATTATCTCTATACACTTACCTATTACAGTTAGCTTGTCACAGTTAGCTTGTCACAGTTAGCTTGTCACAGTTAGCTTGTCACAGTTAGCTTGTCACAGTTAGCTTGTCACAGTTAGCTTGTCACAGTTAGCTTGTCACAGTTAGCTTGTCACAGTTAGCTTGTCACAGTTAGCTTGTCACAGTTAGCTTGTCACAGTTAGCTTGTCACAGTTAGCTTCTCTGGTTATCAGATTTGCTGTTAGAGAATTCCCCACATAAATTTAAGCGCCAGATTTTTGACGCGGATTTTTGAGAAAGACGGACTTTAAAGAATGTTGTGGCAGCTCGCGGAAATTCGCTTGCGCCTTCGTTAGCTTCGCGTCACCGGCGGAGCCCGCCTGGTTCGAGGTTGAGGCCGAGGAACCTGTTCGTTGCCTCGCGGAAGCGGCCCCCAAGCCCGACGACGCTAGCGGTCAGAACCCGCGCTTCCCGAAAAAGCGGTTTTCGGGGCGGGGGAGGCCGAGGTTTTCGCGCAGGGTCTTGCCTTCGTATTCGCGGCGGAAGAGGCCTGCGGCGCTGCAGTTCGGGGACGACGCGGTCGACGAACTCGTCGAGCCCGCCCGGCACCCACGGGAACATGATGTTGAACCCGTCGCAGGCGTCGCCGAAGAGCCATTCCTCCATCTGGTCGGCGATCATCGAGGGTGTGCCGACCAAGGCCAGTCCCCCATAACTGCCGGCGATGCGCGCCAGGTCGCGCACCGTCAGATTGTCGCGCCGGGCGCGGGCGATGACCCGCTCCCGACCGCTCTTGCTGGCGTTCGATTTCCGGGATGTCGGGCAACGGCCCGTCGAGATCGAATTTCGAGGCGTCATGGCCAAGCGCGATCGACAGCGAGGCGAGACCGCTGTCGGGATGGACGAGGCTGTCGAGCAAAGCCCGCTTCTCGCGCGCCTCGGCGGCGGTGTCGCCGACGACGACGAGTGCCCCGGGCATGATCTTCATATGCTCGGGGTCGCGCCCAAACCGCTGCATCCGTCCTCTGACATCGGCATAAAACGCCTGCGCGTCGGCGAGATTGCCGCCGCTGGCAAAGATCACCTCGGCAGTCTCGGCGGCGAGCTGGCGCCCGGCGTCCGACGCGCCGGCCTGGACGATGACCGGCCAGCCCTGGATCGGCCGCGCGATGTTCAACGGGCCGCGCACCGACAGGAATTCGCCCTTGTGGTCGAGGATGTGCAGCCGCTCGGGATCGAAATAGACGCCGTTTTCGACATCGCGGATAAAGGCGTCCTCGGCCCAGCTGTCCCACAACCCGGTCACGACATCGAAGAATTCGCGGGCGCGCCGATAGCGCTCGCCATGCTCCATATGCTCGGTCATGCCGAAATTGAGTGCTGAATTGGGGTTCGAGGTCGTGACCAAGATTCCACGCGGCGCGTCCGCCGCTGATGTGGTCGAGCGACGCAAAACGCCGCGCGATCAGATAGGGCGGCTCGAAGGTGGTCGAGGCGGTGGCGATCAGCCCCAGATGCTCGGTCACCATCGCCAATGCCGGCAACAGGGTCAGCGGGTCGAACGAAGTGACCGTGGCGCTGCGCTTCAACGCCGCCATCGGCATGTTCAGGACCCCGAGATGGTCCGCCATGAACCAGGCGTCGAACCGGCCGCGCTCCAGGGTCTGCGCAAAGCGTATCAGGTGCTTGAGGTTGAAATTGGCGTCGGGATAAGCGCCGGGATAGCGCCACCATGCGGTGTGGATGCCGACCGGTCGCATAAACGCGCCCAGACGTAATTGTCGCGTTGCTGCCATCGCTGCCCCGTGCGTCGTCTTACCCCATCATGGATCGGTTGCCGCGAACACCGCAATATCCGCCGCGTCAGCACGAAAGGCTGCTATCGTGGGCCCGCCATTAAACCGCGGGATAGATCGACTACATGCCCAGCTCTCACGACGCCCCACCCGTCACCCTGGACCGCGCTCTCGAGGTTGGCTCGGACGACTGGCAGGCGCCCGGCTTTTATCAACTGATGACGGCTTTGGTTGTGCCGCGGCCTGTCGGCTGGATTTCGACGATCTCGGCGAGCGGCCTGCGCAACGTGGCGCCGTATTCGTACTTCAACCTTATGGGGAGCGATCCGCCCTACGTCGCGTTCGGCTCGTCTGGCGTCAAGGATAGCCTGAAGAACCTTCGTGAAGTGCCGGAGTTCGTCGCGAACATCGTCACGATGCACCTCTTGGAGAGAATGAACTTCACCGCGGGGGACTTCCCGCGCGACGAGGACGAATTCGACTGGGCCGCTTTAACGCCGGCGCCGTCGGCGAAGGTGCGCCCGTTCCGGGTTGCCGAAGCCAAGGCGCACCTGGAATGCGAGGTCGCGCAGATCGTGACCGACCGCAACACCAACATCGTGCTCGGCCGCGTCGTGCATGCGCATGTCGATCCGTCGGTGTGGAAGAACGGGCGGGTCGATCCCAAATTGCTCGACCCGGTCTGCCGCCTCTCCGGCTCGGGTTACGCCACACTTGGCGCATTGGTTAACGTTCAGCGCCCGCAGTGGAAGAACATCGAAGGCACCATCGGGCTCGATGCTATGCCGCGGGCGGAACAGCGCTAGCGCCAGTGGAGGGTTCTGCCATCGAGATTGCTTCGCTACGCTCGCAATGACACCCTACTCGCAATGACACCTGTAACAGCCATCATTGCGAGGAGCGGAGCGACGACGCAATCTCGTTCAGCTCGCATAGATGTTCGCCACGGCCGGTCGAGCGCGGGAGGATAAGCGGCATGCGTGGACGCCACTCGTCAGATGCACCTCGGCGTGTTTGTGCTCGGCACCGGCAACCATTCGGCCGGCTGGCGCTACGAGGGGGCCGCGGTCAGCAACAACGATCTGTCGGTCACAACCGAAATCGCCCGCATTGCCGAGCGCGGCAAATTCGACCTGTTGTTCATCTCCGACGGGTTGGTCATGGACGCCGGAGACCACCCTTCGTTTCTATGCCGCTTCGAGCCAACCACCCTGATCTCGGTGCTCAGCGCCGCGACCCGGCATATCGGGCTCGGCGCCACGGTCTCGACCAGCTATGGCGAGCCTTATCACGTCGCCCGCACCTTTGCCTCGATCGACCATATCAGCAATGGCCGCGCCGCGTGGAACGTGGTCACCAGCGCACAGCCCAAAGCCGCGCTCAATTTCAGTCGTGAGCGGCAGATGGACCACAATCTGCGCTACGAGGTCGCCAACGAATTCGTCGATGTCGTCAAGGGGCTATGGGATTGCTGGGACGACGATGCGATCGTCGCTGACAAGGAATTCGGGCGTCTATATCGACGCCGAGCGGGTCCGGCCGTTGAACCACAGGGGGCAGTTCTTTCAGGTCCGAGGGCCGATGAACATCGCCCGCTGCCCGCAGGGCCATCCGGTCATCATCCAGGCCGGCGGGTCGCCGTCGGGGCTCGAACTCGCGGCGCGGACCGCCGATGTCGTCTTTTCGGTGGTGCAGGAACTTGAGAGCGCGAAGGCGGCCTATGCCGATCTGAAGGGCCGGCTCGGTAAATACGGGCGCGCACCCGAAGCGCTAGCGGTTCTGCCGGGAGTGATGCCGATCATCGGCGATACCGATGCCGCGGCGAAGGACAAGCTGTCGCTGTTGCAGAGCTGGCTGACCCCCGCCAACGCAGCGGTCCTGGTCAGTGGCCGGATCGGCTACGACGTCTCGGGCTATCCGCTCGACGGGCCGGTGCCCGCGCCGCCGCCGAGCGAGGGCGGCCGCACCTTTTCGCGGGTGCTGTTCGAGACCGCGCGGCGCGAGAACATGACCTTGCGCGACCTCTACAATTTGACCGCCGCGGCGCGCGGCCACTGGGTCGTGTGCGGCACCCCGCAGCGGATTGCGGATACGCTCGAAGAATGGTTCGTCGACGGGGCGGCCGACGGGTTCAACATTCTGCCGCCCTATTTCCCCGGCGGGTTTGCCGATTTCGTCGATCTCGTCGTGCCCGAATTGCAGCGCCGCGGCCTGTTCCGCCGCGAGTACCAGGGGACGACGTTGCGCGACCATCTCGGCCTCGCCTCGCATCGCCGCGCCCGCAGCCGCGCCATCGGCGAAGGCTGACGCGGCCCGGACCTAGCCGGCGACGCAGAAATCGCCGGCTAGTCGATCGCTGCAGCGCGGCTGCCTACGAGACGCGCTCGTACGGGAAGCGCTTCACCTTCTCCATGTTCTTGCCTTCGATGCGGATCAGCCGGGTCGGTCCCTCGCGCCGCGGCGAATGCAGATCGCCCTCGTTGTAGAGATAGGCCATGCCGGGCTTTAGCGTATAATCCTTGACGGGCCGCGCCTTGCCGGGATTGCCCTCGCCCGGGCGGGCGACCGGGAAATAGTCGGTCATGATCGTCTCGCCGCGCGCCTGACCGTAGATCGCCCAGGACGGACCGTGGTCGTGCGGGTGGCTGTCCTTGGCGCCATGGTTGACGTGACCAAGAATACAGAAGCCGAGTTCCGGATCCTCGTATAGCACCTTGCGGTCAGGCACGTCGTCGCCGAGGTGCGTCTTTACGAAATCCTCGTCCTTCAGCACCTCCTGAACGAGCGCGCAGACCTTTTTCCGCCCTTCGACACCCGGGTCCGCCTTGAGGATATGGTGGCATTCGGTGGAGAACTGCTCGAGACTATAGCCCATCAACGACCCTCCTTAATGTGCCCTACGCCGGCGCGGGCAGGCTAAACCAGCATAACGCAAGTTGACGCGCCGTGGCAAAATTCCCTAGCAGCACTCGGCTGAATTCGCCATGGCCAGCCGGCGCTCGCTCGTCGCGCAGGGGTTCGGTCCTAGCTGGCGCCGCACGTTCGCCGTGATTGCGGGCGCGGTGCACGAGAAAAGGGCCTGGCGAAGCTGCCTCCGCCGCTTTCGCCGGGACCACGGCGATGTGATATACCTCTCAACATTAGCCCCCCTTGACGAAGATAGGACAGCACCATGATCAAGCGGTTTCATGCCCTTTATGTCGGGCAGATCGCGCTCGACAATATCGGGCTCAACGGAACGCCGGCGAACGATCGCCGGTACTCGAACGAGCGCCTGTCCGAGGTCTTTGCGACGGTGCGCGACGTGGCGCGGGTCATGGACGAGGACGGCTATTACGCGCTGTGGACCGCCGAGCACCATTTCCAGCGCGAAGGCTACGAGTGCCTGCCAAATCTGATCCAGCTCGGCCTTTGGCTGGCGACCCAGACCAAGCGGCTCAAATTGGGCTGCGCGTTCAATATCCTGCCGATGTGGCACCCGATCCGGCTCGCCGAAGACTACGCGATGGCCGACATCGTGACCGATGGCCGGGTAATCATGGGAGTCGGCCGCGGCTACCACACCCGCGAGGTCGAGACGTTTGGCGCGCCGTTGCTCGATGCCGAAGCCAACCGCGAGATCTTCGAGGAAGGGCTGCAGCTGCTGCTCAAGTGCTTCAACGAGGAGTCGTTCCGGCACAAGGGCAAGTATTTCGAGTGCCCGCCAAAGGTGCCTTATCGCGGCTACCAGCTCGAAGAGATCACGATGGTGCCGCGGCCGAAATATCTGCCCGTTGAGATCTGGATGCCGATTGCCAGCGGCAGAACCATCGACATGATGGCGCAATACGGCATCAAAGCGATGGTGACGTTGAACGGCGAGAAGATCCTCGACGACGTGGTGCGCGCTTTTCACGCCGCCTGCCATCGGCATGGCCGCAACGTGGCGCTCGGGCAAGACATGATCTGGGGCGCCGGCCTCTATCTCGCCGACAGCCGCGAGGAGGCGATGCGCCGGGTCGAGCCGTCGCATGACGAGCGCTACAAATGGTTCGCACCGTTCGGTTTCGTCCGCTACGCCGACGAAGAGGGCCGCACCTGGGGCACGCCGGGGGCGCCGGTACGGGTGCCGTCGCTCGCCGACGGCGTGGCGCAGAAGGCATGGTTCTGCGGTACGCCGGCGCAGGTTATCGACGGCATCAAATCGATCGAGGCCAAATATCCCGGTCTCGAGGATTTTATGATCCACTGGGCCGAAGGCCTGCCGCCCGACGAGTTCAAGGACCAGCTGCGCTGGTTCGCGCGCGATGTGATGCCCGCCTTCAACCGCGGGTAACGCGCGATCGAGCTTCGAAGAGGGGGTAGATTTGCCGGACGCTAACAGCGCAACCACGGTCGCAATCATCGGTGCGGGGATCGGCGGGGTCTATCTCGCCGCCCATCTGGGCGTCGCCGGCTTTAAGTTGCGGTTGCACGACCTCGACGATACTCGTCTCGCCGACATCCGCGCGATGGGCGGGATCACGGTCGAGGGCGATGCCGGCGGCTTTGCCGCGGTCGACCAGGCGACACAAAATCTCCGCGCCGCCGTCGACGGAGCCGACATCATCATTATCGTGACCGGCGGCAACGCGCAGGAGGGCGCGGCGCGTCTGCTCGCCCCGCTGTTGCGCGAGGGTCAGCTGATCCTGCTGATCCAGGGCAATACCGGCGGCTCCTTGGTCGTCCGCCGCGCGTTAGACGCAAGCGACTGCCATACCGCCGTCGATATCGCCGAGATGGATAACTACCCTTATTCGTGCCGCCGATTGGCGCCGACGCGAATCCGCCCGATCGTCGCCAAGCGCTGGCTGCAGATCGCGTCCTTCCCGGGCAACCGCATCGGCGCCGTGTTCACGCGGCTGTCGCCATTGTTTCCGCAGGCCGTCGCTGTGCGCGACATCGTCTCCACCGGCTTCACCAACGCGAATGCAATGCTGCACGTTGCCAACTGCGTCGCCAATGCCGCACAGATCGAGAGTGGCGGCGGATATAAATTCTATGCCGAGGGGGTGACCCCGGCGGTTGCCCGCCTCTACGAGGCGATCAACGCCGAACGCGTCGCGGTTGCCGCCGCGCTGGGCGCCGCCGTCCCTGACCTCGCCGACTGGTTCGAGCGCGCCTATGGTGTGCGCGAGGCCGGTCTGGTCGACACCTGCCGGCGGCTGACCTACGACGCCGACGGCCCCTATCAAGCAACCGGCACACCCGCCTCGCTCGACCACAAATACATCACCGAGGACGTGCCGGTGGGCTTGATCCCGATGAGCGCGCTAGGGGCGGCGGCAGGTGTGCCGACCCCCGCGATCGACGCGCTGATCGAGACCGTCCGCAACATGACCGGCAAGACTTTTGCCGCCGAGGCCCGTACCCTCGACCGCCTCGGCCTTGCCGGCATGGACCTGCCGCAGATCCGGCGGATCGTCGGCGAGGGCTTCGCCTAATCGAAGGCGCAGTCCGCCGCTAGATCATCGATGGCCCTCGTCCGCGCGACGGAAACGGTCGATCACAGCTGGACAGCGACCTCCCGCACCACGTCGCGCAGCCAGAGGATAGCGGGCTCGCTGCCGTGCTCTCGATGCCACAGCGCCGTGATCTCGAAGGACGGCGAGGGGTAGGGCGGCTCAAATATCTTCAGGCGATAGGCCTCGGCAAACGCAGTGGCGAGCCGCCGCGGCAACGGCGCCGCCATATCCGAGCGGCTGACAACGGCCAGCGCCGCGAGGAAGTGGGGCGTGGTCAGCCCGACGATCCGGCTCAACCCGCGGGCCGCCAGTGCGCCTTGCAGCAAACCGACCTCGCTGCGCATGACCAGGCGCTCGAGCCCGTGATCGACGACGTAGCCGGCAACCGCATGTTCATCTTCACCGGTCGCGGAAATGAGCAAATGGGGAACCGCGGCGAGCCGTTCGAGCGTCATCTCCTGCCACGCGCCGGGATGGTCGGCTCCGACGACCCAGACCCGCGTCTCGCTGAACAGCGGCTCGCTGTCGAACCATTCCGGGACCCGGCGGAAGCTGCCGATCGCGAGATCAGCGCGCCCCGCCAGAAGCGCTTCAGCCACGCCCATATTGCTCGGCCGGATCCGGAACTCGGCATTTGGCGCCGCCGCCCTCAGCCGGGCGATCAGGCTAGGCACCAGAACGGTGCCGACATATTCGCCGCAGATCATGGTGAACCGGCGATCGGTTTGTGCGGGGACGAAGTCGGCCGGCGTCAGTGCAAGCTGGAGATGGAGCAGACCTTGACGCAGCCGCGGCGCCATCTCGGTAGCGCGCGGGGTCGGCTGCATTCCATCGGGACCACGTACGAACAGCTCGTCTTCGAGTACATAGCGCAGCCGGTTCAGCGCATGGCTGATCGCCGACTGAGTGAGGCCTAGCCGATCGCCGGCGCGGGTAACGCTGCGCTCCTCGACCAGGGCGTCGAAAACCCGCAGCAGATTGAGATCGAGCGCGTTAAAATGAACCTGATTCATGGGTGCGATGCAATATTATCATTTGTACGTATCATAAGACATGCCTACGTTTTTAGCACCGAATTCATCGGGTGAGCTGGAGTTCCTTGATATGCCGAATATGCTGAAATCGACGGTCTTCGGTGTCGCGTTACTGGCGGGCACCGCCTTTGCTGCGCAAGCGCAGTCAGTCTCGTCACTGCCGCCCAACGGCTCCGCTCCGATGGCGAGTGCTCCGGCCCAGCCCCCTGCCTCGCCGCCGAGCGTTGGCCTGAGCCCTGGCGCCACCTCGACGCCGACGGCGCCCCACTATCAGTCGCCAGCGCCTTATGCGTCGAACCCGGCGGAACACCCGTATTCGGCGTCGGTCGATAAGGCCATGGCGGGTCCGAAGCCCAACTAAACGGATTTGGCGCGGCGGCCCAACAACGCTGCGTAACAACCTCCCCTCCTCATGACCCGCCGGCCTAGGCCGGCGGGTTTTTTATCGCGGCAGATGGCTCGGTCGTCAGGGGATTTTCGGCGCCGCGAAGATCCCGGAGGCAAGATAGCGCGTCCCCGCGGTCGACTGAAACGCGAAGTTGCCGCCGGTTTCGTTCGCTGTCGGCCCGTAGAAGGAGCCGTTAAGCGACCCGGCGAGCTTGGCTCCGTTCGTTCCGCCCAGGCTTGCGGAGTAGGTGTTACCGGAGCCCATGGCCAGACCGGACAGGTTGTGGTTGCCATCGAAATTGTTGATGGCGACGTTTCCGGTGTTTCTCGCGAAATTGTATGTGTTGGTGAAGCCGCCTGAGGCGATATAGTTCGCGCTGCCGTTCGCAACCGAGCCGATCGCGTTTCCGGTATACACGCCAGTCCCGGTCGGCATATTCACGGTCGGTTGCCCGGCAACCCAAAAGTTGATGTGCCCGACATCAATACGCGCGGAGCTGCCTGCGCCACTATCCAGCTCGCCGCCCCAATAGCCCCACTGGAGATATGTGCAAGCGCTGCACAGACCGCCTGGCAGGAACGAGGCCGGTAGCGGCGCTGCGGTCTGGGTGACGAGATAGATGTTCGAGCCGGAGTTTCCGTCGGTGACCGGGACGGAGACATTGTTGACCGACGAGGGCGCGCCGGGGTTCTCCATGACCGCGAACAGATTGTCGTTGACGTAGGCGATGCGGGCGTTAGTCGCGCCCGTTGAGGTCGAGCCGAAACCTAAGGTCATCGTATTGACCCCGCTCGTACCCGCGGTCAGCGGATCGGAACCGGTGAGGGTGGCCGCGACCTGCCCGTTCGCGGCCGTGGTCGTGATTTTGGCGGTTCCGGTCAACGCATAGGGGATCGGGCTGCCGGTTGTGGCCCCTGGCTCCTTGGTCATGATGCCGCCGAAATAGCCGGTCAAATTCTGCTGCGGCGTGTTGGCGCCGGCCGGCACCACCGACGCCGTGGCCGGGACGATCGCCGGCACAACGAACTGATATTGGACCGCGGTTCCGGTGGCGGTATCGGTGGCGAAGGCGTTGGACGGCACCTCGCCCGGTGCGCAGCAATTACCGTTGCTAAGGACAAAGCCGGAGACGCCGCTCCCGCCGTAAAAGCTGTTGCCCTTGCCGTCGGCGGGCGTCACATAGGGAGAATAGATGCGGATCGGCTGGTTAGCGGCATTCGCTGGCTGGCTGGTGGCACTCGCTAGAAGGCTGCCGTGGATGATGCCGTTGAGGATCGGCTGCGGCTGGCTGGTGCCGTTGAGGGACGCGTCAAAGACATTGCCGACCAGCACGATAATGGCCGAAACCTGGTTCGGTCCCGTTCCGCTGACCGCCAGGCTCGCCTGCAAAGCCTTGGTTCCGGCGAATGCATTCGAAAACGTGCTGTTTGCCGGCGTCGCCAAGTATAACGGCGAACTGGAAGCGCCGGCCTGCAATCCTACCGGCAAGGCGGTAAGGAAAGATGACACCGAGACAGCTGGAAGCGTGAATGCGAGGACGCTGGGAGAGGTCGACGTCGCCTGGTAGAAGCTAGCCTTGACCGGCTGTCCACCATAGGCGAACGCGCGCTGGGCGGGCTGGTTGCCTGTTGTCAAATTGGCGTAGAAGAACGTGTTGTCAGGGGAGGTATATCCTGACCCGGCCGTCACTGGGAAGCTTATCGGGCCGGACGCGGTGTTGGCGCTGAACACCCCGTTGGCGACGTTGCCCTTGGTGTAGGGCGTCAAACGCCCGTTCATGAAGAGGTTGCCCGTGACACCGGCGATGCTGACGAGAGGGGTGACAACCGGCGGGGTGACGACCGGCGGGGTGACAACCGGCGGGGTAATCACCGGCGGGGTTACGATTGGGATCACCGGCGGGGTTACGACCGGCGGGGTTACGATTGGGATCACCGGTGGGGAGACGACCGGCGTGGCGATGACGGGCGGGGTGATGACCGGCGGGGTTGTGGCTGGGGTTACCGTTGGAGGAGGGGTAACGATCGGGGCTGCAAGCGGCGTTCCCGGTGGGAGGGTGGGCAATTGCGCAATGCTCACGCTGGGCCCGCCGGTGATTGGGGTGACAGTGGCGCCCGGCACCGAGACATTCTGATTGTTCAATTGGGTCAACTGAACCGTCGGGCTGACGTTTTGCGGCTGAGGCGGCGGCGGCTGGGTGTGCGCCGCGGCTTGGATACTGGCCGCGAGGTTGGTCGAAATCACGTTGGCGATGCCGCTGTTCGTGACCATGACCTCGGTTGGGATGGTCGTCGCCCCGCCATTACCGCTGGCCCGGCCATCGAGCTGGTTGTTCAGGGCTGCCGTGGCTCCCGGCGGGGACTTGGCGGGGTCGGACGGGGAAGCGCCCGGCCCCGACACGGTGACCTCGAACCCATTTCCGGTGATCGTTTGCGATACGCCGTTAAGCCCGGTAATGGTCACGCTTTTGCCGTAGACTTTGTGGACCGTAAGCCTTCCGTCCGCAGCGAGATCGACCAGCATCACCCCGCCGCGGATGCCGATCGTTGCCGTCGGCGTGCGCATCGTGACCGCTTTGTCCAGTTTGCTGAGCTTGCCGCCGACGAAGCGGAAGACGCCGCGGGTCAGGCTGGCCGCGAACTTGCCGGCGCCGGTGTTCGGATCGTAGACGAACTGATCGATGACCATGTTTGCGTTGGGCCCGACCGACAGCGTCGATTCATCGACGAACAGGATCTGCGTCTGACCCCCCGCTTCGGTGGTGATTCGCTCGTTAAAGACGACATCCTGTCCCAGCACCAACCGTCGCGGCAGCGCGCCCGGCGGGATGCCCAGCGCGTTGGGGTTGACCGCGCTGTCGATGCCGACGCGCTGATCGGCGCGCGCGGACAGGCTCGCCAGGCCGATGCCGAGCAATAGGGAGACGAGCGCGATAGTGCGCAACGGACACCGGACGATCTCTGTCATCGAACCCTCTATGAAACAGCATCTGTCTAGAAGCGAACCTGCGGTCCAAGCAAGATCGAATTGTTGGTATAAGCGTAAATCGGCAGATTTGACGATATAATATCTCGCTCAAGTTGCAAAACTACCGCAACCCTTGCCGTTATCGGTACAGTCTGGGTAAAGCCGAAGCGCCAGCGTTGCGTCAACTGGCTACTCGGCGAAAAAACCAGCGGATCGCCGCTGGTGTTACAGCACGGGTCCGGCGCGGCATAAATGCTCCAGGCGCGGCCAAGAAAAACCGAACTTTCCCATGGATAGGGTAAAATCCGGAATGGGACATTGTAGTGAATGCGATAGGATCCGATCACGGCGTAGCTGTCATTCGTGTAATAGGCCAGCCGCGTTGTCTGGTCGAGGTAGTCGAATTCCAGGTTCAACTCGGCATTTGTCGAGATCGGCTTGGTAGCCGACAAAGAAACCAGCTTGTCGCTGCCGTTGAGGCCGCGCGACAGCGGGCGGTCAGCCGTGTCGGTGAAGTTCTTCTGTCGGAATTCGAAGACCGATTTGAGTAACAAATCATGCCAGATCGTTTCATCGAATTCCACGCCGGTTCCATAGGCGTCGAAGTATTGCGCCTCTCCCAACCCCACCTCGTCAAAGATGGCATAGGGCTTGACCGACGCTAGGGTGTTGGCGACCAGAACCCCATTGGGAAAATTGAAACGCGGGCCGGCGGTTACTTCGACCAGTGCGAGATCGAGCCGGTTGACGTCGGTATTATAATAATGATTGACGTATCCGACGCTGGTGACGTCAAGCGTATCGCGGTTCTGTGTTTCCAAATCGTAGCTGTACAGCAGCGACCCGCTGGCGAAGATACTGCCCGACGCTTGTTTCAGGAATTGGTTGTTGAGCAGCACCGGGCCGATCGGCGACAAAATAAATGGCGAGCCCGGTGCGACATTGGCGTCGGTTTGATACTGGCCGCCCAGAAAGACATAGCCGGACAGGTGATGGCGCGACTGGGCCTTTTCGATCTGGGCCATATATTCGTCGATGCGGGCGCGGACCTCTGGCGGCGGCTTGTTGGCGGCAGCCCTTTCGAAATAGTCGCGCGCGAGGTCGAACGACCCCATGCGAAAGTACAGCGCGCCGAGCTCGAGCTGTACCCGCGGTAGATTTGGGTTGAACAGCAGCATTCTTTCGAGTGCCGATACCGCCGCCTCGTAATCCCCCAGCCGGGCTGAAACATCGGCATAGGAAAAGGTGACGTCGAGATTGGCCGGGTTGCGCAGCATCTGCTGGAACAGAGCTTCCTTTTGCGCTTCGAGCCGCGTCCGCTCCGCGTCGGAGATCGGCTGTGCGCGAGCCGCCGGGGCGGCGAAAATAACGGCGAGAGCGATAATTCCGTAGACAAGTTTTACCAATGCGACGAATCGCACGGCCACGCCGTTATTCTCTTCCAAGGCGCTCACCCCCGCTTTTCCCCGATTGCCTCTACACCGCACTTTGATTTCCCAACCAGAACGAGTTTAGGAGAATGCCGGGCTCGATCGCAAGTCTGCATGCGCGTCCGAAAGGACGGCTGTTTGCGATTAGCCGGTCCGCGACCCGAAGTTGTTTGGGCTATGCTGCCGCGCCGTGGCGCGTGCTTGCTGACGCGGTTCGATCGGGCGCACACTGCGAAAAGAACTCGGCCGAGCCTGTTGCGGACGACGGGTGGGACCGACGGAAGGAGTCAGTCGCGTGGAGACCCCGCTCTATGACGCGCTCGAGGCGCGCGATCCTGCGCTCCGGGAGGCGGCGTTGATGGCTGCGCTGCCGGGCATCATTTCCGCAGCGAAAGAGCGCTGTCCCGCCTATCGCGACCTGCTCGCCGGGGTGCGGCCCGAGCAGGTGACCGGTCGGCAAGCCTTGGCAGAATTGCCGTTGACGCGCAAATCCGAGCTCATTGAGCTGCAGCGGCGCAATCTGCCGTTCGGCGGGTTTGCCGCAGTGCCGGTTTCGTCGCTTCGCCGGGTCTTTGTCTCGCCTGGTCCGATTTACGAGCCCGAAGCAAGGCGTCCGGACTATGGCCGGTTCGCCCGGGCGCTGTTTGCTGCCGGGTTTCGCGCCGGCGACCTCGTCCACAACACGTTCTCCTACCACTTCACCCCGGCCGGGGCGATGGTGGAGAGTGCGGCCGAAGCGCTCGGCTGCCCGGTTATTCCCGCCGGCACCGGTCAGACCGAATTGCAACTGCGCGCGATCGCCGATCTACGGCCGACAGGCTACGTCGGCACGCCGTCGTTTCTAAAAATCCTGCTCGACCGGGCGAGGAGCCAGGACATCGACGTCTCGTCGCTGAAAAAGGCGCTGGTCTCGGCCGAATCCATGCCGGCGGCGCTGCGTCAAGACATTTGCAGCCGCGGGATGAGGGTTCTGCAGTGCTACGGGACCGCCGATATCGGGGTCATCGCCTATGAGAGCGTCGGCCCCGATGACGAGGTCGAGGAAGGGATGGTGCTCGATGAGGAGATCATCGTCGAGCTTGTCCGACCTGGGACCGGCGAGCCGGTTGGTCCGGGCGAGATCGGCGAGGTCGCGGTGACGACCTTGACGCCCGAATACCCGCTGATTCGCTTCGCCACGGGCGATCTTTCAGCGATGCTGCCCGGACCCGGCCGCAGCGCCCGGACAAATCATCGGATCAAGGGCTGGCTCGGCCGCGCCGATCAGACCACCAAGGTGCGCGGCATGTTCGTCCATCCCGAGCAGATCGCCGATGTCCTGCGGCGTCACAAATCGATCACCCGCGCGCGTCTGGTGGTCGAGCGACCGAACGGCGCGGACGAGATGACCTTGTTCGTCGAAATCGGCGAGCCGGCGGACGATCTGGCGCGGATTGCCGAGACCGTGCAGGCGCTGACGCGGTTGCGCGGGACGATCAGCCCGGTGGCCAACGGCAGCCTGCCGCGGGATGGCAAGCTGATCGAGGACCGTCGAGATCTCGGTTGAAATTCACTAAAACGTCACACTTTTTTCAAACAGAAGTCCCAATCCGCTCCCCATATGTTAAGCGTAAGGTCCAGCCTTACAGGTTTGTCCCCCAAACCTCGTAATCGGTCGATATTATCGGCCGATGACCAAAGCGGCTCCGGATTCCCCCTCCGGAGCCGCCTTTTTTGCGGCTGTCTTCTGCGCATGCGAGCGGCATGGCCGTGCCTGTTTCCGAGCTGATCGCCGAGAATCTGGCATGCCGGCGCGGCGCAAGGCTGGTGTTCGCCGGGGTTTCGTTCCGCCTGCCCGCGGGCGGTGCGCTGGTGCTGACGGGGGCCAACGGCAGCGGCAAATCGAGCTTGTTGCGACTTGTCGGCGGCTTGCTCGCTCCAGCGGCAGGCCGTCTGTTATGGGGCGGGGCGCCGGTCGCGGCTGACATCGCCAGGCACCATTCCCGCCTCCACTATGTCGGCCATCAGGACGCGGTTAAGCAGGTCATGACGCCACGCGAAATCCTGAGCTTCTGGGCGACGCTGCGTGGCATCGACGCGCGGGCCGCAGCGCCGGCTCTCCATGACGCTCTGGCCGCCTTCGGGCTCGATGCAGTGGCCGACTGGCCGTGCCGGTGGCTTTCCGCCGGGCTGCGGCGGCGCTTGGCGCTCGCGCGCCTGATGGTGGTCCCCGCCGCACTTTGGCTCCTCGACGAGCCGACGAGCGCTCTCGACGACGACAGCCAAGCCCGGCTCGAACGGGCGATTGCGGCGCATCGGGTGGCCGATGGGCGCGTGCTGCTGGCAACGCATGCGGCGATCGCCCTCGACGGCGCGGAAATTCTCGAGCTCGACGCCTTCGCGCCGCGCTTCGATCTCGATCTTGGCGCCTGACATGACGGCGCTTCTCGGCCTCTTCCGGCGCGACTTCCGCCTAGCCTTGCGCCAAGGCGGCGATACCGCTCTGGTGCTTGGCTTCTTCATCCTTGCCGTTGTCCTGTTCCCGTTTGGCGTCGGACCCGAGCCGGAAGTGTTGAGGCGCATCGCGGCCGGGATCGTGTGGGTGGCGGCGCTGCTCGCGGCCTTGCTGTCGCTGGATCGGCTGTTCCAGACGGACTACGAGGATGGCGGGCTCGATCTGATCGTCCTCTCGCCGGTTCCACTCGAACTGGCAGTGCTGGCGAAATGCGCCGCGCACTGGGTCGCGACCGGGCTTCCGCTGGCATTGCTGAGCCCTCTGCTTGCCCTCGTCGTCGATCTCGACCCGGCAGCGTTCCCGACCCTTGTGCTGAGTCTGCTGACGGGGACGCCAGCCCTAAGTCTGATCGGCAGTGTCGCCGCCGCCCTGACCCTCGGCGCGCGGCGTCAGGGCGTTCTACTGTCCGTGCTCGTGCTGCCGCTTTACGTGCCGCCACTGGTGTTCGGCGCGGGCGCGGTGGAGGCGAGCGCTACCGGAGCCGGGCCGCGAGCCGATCTGTTGATCCTTGGCGCTTTGACCTTGACGGCCCTGGCGCTGTGCCCGTGGGCGAGCGCCGCGGCTCTGCGCCTGGCGCTCGAATGATCAAAGGTGCGAACCGCCAGGCCGTTAGAAATGCAGGCTAGCCGATTGGTTTGAGGCGGCCGTCTTCGAGTGCGACGATGCGGTCGAGACGGCGGGCGAGATCGAGATTGTGGGTGGCAATCAGCGCGGCCATACCGGTATGCCGGACGAGGTCGAGCAAGGTCGCCAGCACGCCGTCACCGGTAGCGTGATCGAGGTTGCCGGTGGGCTCGTCGCCGAGCAGGATTTTAGGATCGTTGGCCAATGCGCGGACGATCGCGACCCGCTGCTGCTCGCCTCCCGAAAGCCGCGCTGGCCGGTGCCCGGCGCGCGGCGCGAGGCCGACCCCGGCCAACAATGCCGCCGCCTTGTGCCGCGCACGGCTGCGCGGGACGCCAGCGATCATCTGCGGCAGCATGACATTTTCGAGCGCCGAGAATTCGGGCAGCAGATGGTGGAACTGATAGACGAAGCCCAGTTCGGAGCGGCGCAGCAGAGTGCGCTGCGGGTCGGACAGGCTGCCGCAATCCGCGCCGCCGATCAGCACCACACCATCATCCGGACGTTCGAGCAGCCCGGCGACATGCAGCAGGGTCGACTTCCCGGCGCCGGAGGGACCGACCAAGGCAACGACCTCGCCCGGCAGCAGCGCCAGGTCGATCCCTGTTAAAACCGCGATTTTGGCCTCGCCGGTTTTGAAGACCCGGTGAACGCCGCGCAGCTCTAGCACCGGCCCGGCCGGTGGCGTTGCAGTCATTCGTAACGCAGCGCCTCGACCGGATCGAGCCGCGCCGCGCGCCAGGACGGATAAAGGGTGGCGAGAAACGACAAGGCCAGCGCCATGATCACGACGGTTGCGACCTCGCCCGCGTCGATCCGCGCCGGGATACGGGTGAAGAAGTAAATCTCGGCCGAGAACAGATCGACGTGGAGCATGTGTTGCAGGAACTGCCGAATCGCTTCGAGATTCTTGGTGATCAGAAGACCGAGCCCAAAGCCGGCCGCGGTGCCGACGACGCCGATGCTGGCCCCTGATAGCATGAAGATGCGCAGGATCATGCCACGCGAAGCGCCCATCGTGCGCAGGATCGCGATGTCGCGGCCCTTGTCCTTCACCATCATGATCATGCTGGAGATGATGTTGAAGGCGGCGACGACGATGATTAGGGTCAGGATCAGGAACATGACGTTGCGCTCAATCTCGACCGCGTTGAACAGGCTGGAGTTGGCCTGCTGCCAGCCGACAATCCGCGCCTGACCGCCGAGCGCGGCGGTAATCAGCCGGGCCTCCTCGTTCACCCGGTCGGGATCGGTGACGAAGACCTGCAGATCGGTCACTTCATGCGGCAGGCGAAAGAAGAGCTGCGCCGCGTCAAGCGGGGCAAAGATAAAGCTGTTGTCGTACTCGTACATGCCGACATCGAACAGCGCCACCACGTGGTAGGTCTTGATTCGCGGCATCGTGCCAAAGACGGTCGCGGTCCCCTGCGGCGAAATCACCGTGACCCGGCCGCCGACGCCGACGCCGAGCCGCTGCGCCAGGCGATAGCCGATGGCGACCCCGTCATCGCCAAACTCGGCCAGCGAACCCGCGATAATTCGGGCCGAGACGAGCCGCAGCGCACGTAGATCCTCGGGGCGGATGCCGCGCACGAGCGCGCCCGACGCGCCGGCGTCAGTGGTCGCCATCACCTGGCCTTCGACGATCGGGATCACCCCAGTGACCCCCGGAACCTGCCACACTTTTTGCTGGGCAGTATCGAAATCGCTGAGCGAACCGGCGGCGGCGTAAACGCCGAGATCGCCGTTGAGGCCGAGGATGCGGCCCAGCAGATCGGCGCGAAACCCGTTCATGACCGACATGACGATGATCAGGGTGGCGACGCCGAGGGCGATCCCCAGCAGCGAAAAGATCGCGATGACCGAGACGAACCCCTCCGCCCGCCGCGCCCGCAAATAGCGGAACGCGACCATCCGCTCGAACGCGTCGAAGATCACGGTTCGATCCCGGATTATTATGCGGCCTACAAGTCGCCGACCGGTTTGATGGCGTCGAGAGCGTCTTCAGTATATTCGATATCGCCGTTCCAATAATCCACCAATACATCCATATTTAGTTCGATCCATCGCCTGACGAGATCAAATTCTTGCGTGTTCAGTCTACCTCGTACAATCCGTGGCGTCGGACGTACCGCGACTGTAATCATGTCCGACGGGTGCACCTTTGCACCGCGGGCGAGCTTCACCCGAACGTCGTGCCGCGCCCCTCCTTTCTGCGAGATGAACACGACAACGGGCAGGCCTGTGCGCTCGGGACGAAGATTGGCCATTTCGAACAGCGCCTGCCCCGCAATTTCTTCAGCGGCGATCTCCTCAGTAGCGACCTCTTTGAGCTTCACCTTGGGCACCTTCGCTGCTCAGACACTTGCCAACCACGCCAGCACACCATCGACGGAAAGCTCTTGCCGCTCGCCGGAGCGCCGATGCTTGAGCTCGATCGTGCCGGCGGCGATGCCGCGCGGGCCGATGACCAATTGCTCGGGCAAGCCGATTAGATCCATCGCCGCGAATTTGGCACCGGGAAACTCATCGCGGTCGTCATAGAGCACCTCGACCCCGGCGTTCAGCAATTTACCGTAGAGGTCGTCGGCGGCGGTGCGGCAGCCGGCGTCTGACGCGCGCAGATTGATCAGCCCGACGCGGAACGGCGCCACGCTTTCCGGCCAGACGATGCCGGCCTCGTCGTGGTTGGCTTCGATCAGTGCGCCGACCAGGCGCGATACCCCGATGCCGTAGGAGCCCATTTCGAGCGCGATCGGCTCGCCATTCGGGCCAGCGACGACGGCCCCCATCGGCCGCGAATATTTGTCACCGAAATAGAACACCTGGCCGACCTCGATACCCCGTCGGCTGACAATCTGGTCGCCATAGCTGGACGCTGCCACGGGATCGTGCACGTCGTCGGTGGCGGCATAGAGCGCGGTGCAGTGGTCGACCACCCGCTGCAGCGTCGGCGCCTCCCAACTGTCGACGGCAAAGCGCCCCCAGTCGAATTCGAGGAAATCGCTGTGGACGTGAACGCCGCTCTCGCCGGTGTCAGCGAGGATGATGAATTCGTGGCTGAGGTTGCCGCCGATCGGCCCGGTCTCGGCGCGCATCGGGATCGCCTTCAGCCCCATGCGGTCGAAGGTGCGCAGATAGGCGACGAACATCTTGTTGTAGGAATGCCGCGCGCTGGCGGCATCGAGATCGAAGCTGTAGGCGTCCTTCATCAGGAACTCGCGCCCCCGCATCACGCCGAAGCGCGGCCGCACCTCGTCGCGGAACTTCCACTGGATGTGGTAGAGGAGCTTCGGCAGGTCGCGATAGCTCTTGACCGCGGCGCGGACGATCTCGGTGACCTGCTCCTCGTTGGTAGGCCCATAGAGCATCTCGCGCTCGTGCCGATCGCGGAGGCGCAGCATCTCCTTGCCGTAATCGTCGTAACGGCCACTCTCGCGCCATAGCTCGGCCGGCTGGATCGTCGGCATCAGGATTTCCTGCGCCCCGGTGCGGTCCTGCTCCTCGCGCACGATGCGCTCGACCTTTTTGAGCACGCGCAGGCCCAATGGCAGCCAGGAATAGATCCCGGCGCTCGACTGGCGGATCATGCCGGCGCGCAGCATCAGCCGGTGCGAGACGATCTGCGCCTCGTTCGGGTTCTCGCGCAACAGCGGCAGAAAATATTCGGTAAGTCGCATCTGACCTCGCGCGACGGGGTAGCGGCGCACTCTAGGCAACCTGCCAAACCCTGTCCACCGAACCCCGGTCCGCGGCAAATTTAGGGCAGCAGCTGACGCGGTCGAGGGGCGATTCGTGGCCCTCCAAAATTCTTTTAAGTTTCGCGTGACAATCGGTCGCAGCCATGTCTAAACTGGGAAATCGATCGAACGGCGCAGGTAAGCGCACCGACCCGAGTTTAGGGAGGACACGACAACCGAACGCCGTTCGGCCGTGTGGGTGACGTGAGGATGAAAAGGCGGGGTTATAACCCCGCCTTTTCGCATGTCACAGACATCTCACGTTAATCCGGTTATGATGTAATCCTCGCTAAGCGCGGGATTTCACCAAACTCGAGTTCGGACCGGAGAGCGTATATGGCCGTCAGTCGTGGGTATCATTTTTTCCAGAATCCCGGTCCGACCAATATCCCCGACCGCATCCTGCGAGCGATGGACCGTGGGACGATCGACTTTACCGGCGCGCAATTCAAAGCTATCGCCGAAGAATGTTTTGCCGGTCTCAAGCGGGTGTTCAAGACCAAACAGACAATCCTTGGCTATGCTGCGTCCGGGCATGGCGCGTGGGAAGCGGCGCTGGTCAATCTGTTCTCGCCCGGTGACAAGGTGCTGGTCGTCGAGACCGGCTATTTCTCGCTGAACTGGGGTCATGCGCTGCGAGTCGTTCGGGCTCGAAGTCGAGACGCTCGCTAATGACTGGCGCGGCGCAGCCGACCCGGCCGCGCTCGAAAACCGCCTGCGCGAGGACCGCGAGCACGTGCTCAAGGCGGTGCTGGTCGTGCACAACGAAACCTCGACCGGAGTCGTCCACGACATCGCTGCGTTGCGCCGCGCGATCGACGCCGCCCGGCATCCTGCTTTGTTCCTCGTCGATGTGATCTCGTCTCTGGCCTCCATGGATTTCCGCATGGACGAATGGAACGTGGATGTGGTCGTCGCCGGCTCACAGAAGGGACTGATGCTGCCGACCGGCATGGCCTTTACCGGGGTCAGCGCAAAGGCGCTGGCAGCGGCGGCGGATGCCAAGCTGCCGCGGGTCTATTGGGACTGGCGCCGTCTGGTCGAGGGCAGCTCGCAGGCGGTGTGGAACGGCACCGCGCCGGTGCATTTCTTCTACGGGCTGCAAGAAGCGCTGCGCATGCTCGAAGAAGAAGGGCTCGACAATGTGTTCGTGCGCCACCATCGCCTTGCCGAGGCGACGCGGCGCGCGGTGCGCGTCTGGCGCCAGAATGACGGGCCCGAGATCTTTGCCGTCGACCCGCGTGCGCAATCGGAGTCGGTCACGGCGGTGCTGACCCCGGAAGGCTACGATGCCAACAAGGTGCGCGAGATTTGCCTCAACCGGTTCAACGTGTCGCTGGGCGGCGGGCTTGGGCCGTTGCAGGGCCGCGTCTTCCGCATCGGCCATCTCGGCGATCTGAACGAGCCGATGATCCTCGGCTCACTAGCAGCGGTCGAAATGGCGCTGGAGCTCACCGGCGTGCCGCACGGCGAGGGCGGCGTCAACGCGGCGATGGATTATTTCGTATCGGAGACTTGACCGCCGCGCTCCAGGTCAGTCAGTCGGCCCCGAGCGCCTTTGCCACGGCGATCAGCGTCGTATCCGTATCGCGACCGCCGATAATCGACAGGCCGACTGGGAAGCCATCGACCGTGCTGCCGGGAATGTTGAGCTGCGGCATGCCGGCCAGCCCGCCATGAGCGCACAGACATAGGATGCGATCACGTTGGACGCTGGCGACCGACAGCGGTTCGCCACGCTTTGGCGCGGGAAACGGGGTGGTCGGCAGGCACAGGATCGTTCCGGGCGGCAGCAAGTGGCGCATGCGCCCGCGCGCCTCCTGCCGCACCAAATTGGCCCATTGGCGCTCGGTCTCCGGGATCTGCGACCCAGTATAGATGTTGCGCGCGACGCTGTAGGCGAGGCGCGGGTTGTCGCGCTCGATCCAGTCCTTGAAGGTCAGCCAGGCCTCGGAGGGCTGCAAGGTGCGCTGGGCGCGGGCCCATTGCACGATGCCGGCGGGCGCCATGACCTCCTCGCGGGTGTTCCCGATCAGCGCCTTCAGCCGCTCGACCATCGGCTGCACGGCGTCGCCGACCTCCGGATCGGCAAAGGCAAAGGCGTCGACTGCGATGATCAGACGATCGGGCAGGGAAGACGGGATCGCCTCGTCGAGCATGACGCTGGAAACCCGGGCGAATGTCGCGGCATCGCGGGCAAACCAGCCGGTCGTGTCCGAACTCGGCGCCTGCGGTAGCATGCCGGACACGTCGATGCGGCCATGCGTCGGCCGAATGCCGTAGAGGCCGCAAAAGCTGGACGGGACCCGCACCGAGCCGCCGGTGTCGGTGCCGAGCGCGGTGTCGCACAGCCCGGCGGCGACCGCCGCGGCCGAGCCCGAGGACGAGCCGCCCGGCACCCGGCCCGGCGCACGAACGTTGACCGGCGTGCCGTAAAACGCGTTCTCGCCGACGATGCCGAGCGAAACCTCGTCGGTGATGGTTTTGCCGACCAAGGTTGCCCCGGCATCGAGCAGCCGCTGCACTGCCCAGGAATGCCGCGTCGGGATCAGGTTGTATTTCGCCCAATCGGGATTTCCGCCCCCGGTAGGATGGCCGGCGACATCGAACAGATCCTTAGCCGCAAAGGTGAGCCCAGAGAGCGGCCCGCCCGCCCGGCCATCGATGTGGACGCGCGGACCGGGAACGAATGCGTTGATGTCATCGTCTGACATGAAGACCTCGGGACGGGCGGCAACGAAGCACCGGAAAACGGCGTCCCCTTTTCTACCCGGCTCCGCCGCCGCAGGGAACCGGGCGAATTGTGGGCCGTAATTGAGAGCCTGAAAACCGGCTAGCTGAGCGGCGACTGCGCGGGGCGCAATCCGAGGGCGGGGCGCAAGCAGGTTCTACGGCGCCAAGGACGCGCTGCGCATCTGTGCGGGCTGAGCAATGACTTCCGGCGGTTCCTGATTCGAGCCGGGGGTAATGAGCAACCGAGGGCGAGACGCTTACTCGCCTCTTCGCGGATGCTAGCGAAAGCGGATCGCGGTCGCGCCCGGCTCGCTCTCGGCGGTGCGTTCGACCTCTCCGGCGAGACGGTCGTAGCGGTCGATCAGATCGCGCAAATGCCGCTTGACCCGCGGCGTCGTAGCATCCCGTTCGAGCGCCCGCGCGCGCGCCGCGGCGGCCCGGTAATATTCGGCGGGCTCCTGCTTCTGCTCCCAGTCGACCGCACCGCCGGTGGTTGCGATTGACCGTGATTCTCCCCTGAGTTGAGCCGCCTGAGGGCGTTCGAACAGAGCACGTGATACCGTCATGGACCGAGCGCCGCCGTGAGCAAGGGCCAACCCCAAGCGAGTTGGCGTGGCGCGGACCATACGCCCGCCCGGCACCCCGCGCAACACAAACCGGCCTTGGCCGAGGCTTTCCGGACGGCACCAACTTGCCCACCGACGGCGCCGCCGCGACGCCAGAGCGGGTCTATGCCTCGGCCGACAAGGTCCCCCAGCTCGTCACCCGTTCGATGCGGATGGCAATGACCGGCAGGTCATCGATCGCCATCATCTGGTATTGACGATAGCGCGTTCGCAGCAGCTCTTGTGCATCGTCGTGCTCTGCGCCGGCTTCCAGGATCTCGGCGCGCCCTCGGATCATGACCCAGCCGAGACGACTCCAATCCTCGTCGTAGTGGTCGGCAACGAAGGTGGCGGCAGGATTGTCGGCGATGTTGCGGAGCCGTTTCAGCGCCCGCGGATTCCCCTTGGGCTTTTGATCGATGGTGATGTAGAGCGCGTCGTCGCCGATGGCGAAGCACACCGGCACGACATGCGGCGCGGCGCGGGCATCGGCGGTCGCCAAATGGCCGACCCTGGTTCTGTTCAAAAAGAGGCGCTGTGGCTCCGTAAGCATGAGCCCCCGGCACGACAAACGATGCTACGATCATACACGGCGGCCTTGCAGGGGTCGTGGGCTATCGGGCTAACCTGGTCTTGGAGGGCGATTATGGAAAAGCGGCAAAGCATCAACGTGCCGGGCGCGAGCCACGTCAATCCGATCCCGAGCGCCTGCCGGCGCGGCCCGTTTGTCGTGACCGGGGCGATTTCCGGCACCGACCCCGAAACCGGCAAGGTGCCGGCCGAGCTCGATGCACAATGCCGAGCGATGTTCGCGAATGTCCGCCGGGTGATGGAAGCCGCCGGCGGCACGCCGGAGGATATCGTCAAAATGACGGTGTGGATCAGCGACCGCTCGCTGCGCCCAATCCTAAATACGCATTGGGTGGAGATCTTTCCCGACCCGCATTCGCGGCCCGCGCGCCACACGATGACCTCGCACGATTTTGCGCCGCCGATGCAGATCCAATGCGACATCATGGCCGTGCTGAGCGCGGGCTGAGGCGATGAAGATCATCGACATTCGCGCGATCCCGCTCTCCTATCGCTGCGACCCGCCCTATGGCAGCGCCGGTGGCATGCAGTCGAGCCGCGGCGGGCTGTTGGTCGAGATCGAAACCGACGATGGCATCACCGGCATCGGCGAAGCCGGGGTCGGCGGCGGCAGCACGCGGCATGTGATCGAAAACCAGCTACGACTGATGCTGATTGGCGAGGACCCGCTGCTGATTGAAGGGTTGTGGCAGAAGATGTTCGCTCGCACCCGGCAGTTCGGCCGGCGCGGCATCGTCATGAACGCGATCAGCGGCATCGACATCGCGCTGTGGGACATCGCCGGCAAGGTCGCGAAATTGCCGGTCTACCATCTGCTCGGCGCTTGCCGCGACCGGGTCGAGGCCTATGCCAGCGGCGGCTTCTACCAGGAAGGGAAGTCGATCGACGACCTGGCGGGCGAGGCCGAGGGCTACCGCGCCCGCGGTTTTCACGGCATGAAGATGAAGATCGGGCGCAACCCGTCGACGCAGACCCATCTGCGCCGTCTCGCGGCCAATGCGCGGACCTGCGAGGTCGAGCCCGAAGAGGACATCGCCAGGGTCGCAGCGGTGCGCCGCGCCCTCGGACCGCAGGCGAAACTGATGGTCGACGTCAACTGCGCGTGGAGCCCGGCCTTCGCGATCGAGATGGGCCGCGCGCTCGAACCCTATAAGCTCTACTGGATCGAGGAGCCGGTCGCGACCGACGACATCGAAGGCAGCGCGCGGGTCGCCGATGCGCTGGCCACGCCGATCGCCGGCTATGAGACGGAAATCGGGCTCTACGGCTTTCGCGAGCTGATTACCCGCGGCGCGGTCGACATCGTCCAGCCCGACATCGCCTGGACCGGCGGCTTTTCCGAGGGCCGTCGCATCGCCGCGCTGGCCCAGGCCCATCACCTGATGGTGGCGCCGCATGCCTTTGGCGGGGCGGTATTGCTCGCTGCGTCGCTGCATTTCGCCGCATCGATCCCGAACGTGCTGGTGCTGGAATTCGATCAGAACCCGAACGGATTGCGCGACGAATTGCTGAAGGAGCCGCTGCGGACCGACGGCGACGGCATGATCCGGCTGCCAGAACGGCCCGGCCTCGGCATCGAACTCGATCGCGCGGCGGTCGAGCGCTACCGCGTCTCTTGAGGGCCTTCGAATAGGCCCGGCCAGTCCTCTTCGACCTGGTGAAATAGCCGGAACAGGGGATCCGGGAGCGAGGCGGGACAACTCCGGCTATCGGTCGCTGCCCTGATACAAATCCTGCCAAAGCCAGGCGATGCCAGTGGTCGACAAGCCCTGTTGGCGATCCTATGATCACTGTGGTGAACAAAGGCCGCGGCCCGCGAGCGCCGAGCGGAGGAGAGGCTAGGATGAGAAACGGTTACCGCGCTTACGATTCCGACACCCATGTCAATCCCGGCCGCCGAAGTGCTGGATCGCTATGTCGATCCGAGCTTTCGCGCGCGGCTCCCGGAGCTGGAGCCGTATCGCCTGCCGAGCGGTCAGGGAGTGGGGGGCGGCGCCCCGATGCACCAATATCGGGTCGGGACCAAGTACTACCGCCGCGTCCTGGGCGAAAAGGCGCCGGCAGATACGTTTACCGGACGCGAAACGCAGTGGCGGGGCACAAAGATGCCGCGGCCCGGCATCCAGGATGATCAGCCCGGCAACCGCGTCGCCGACATGGACGAGGAGGGCGTTGACACCCACTTCCTGATACCAACCTCGTGGCTTAGCGTCGTCGGACTCGATCGACTCGGCGCTCGAAATCGGCATGATCCGCGCCTACCACCGCCACATGTCCGATTTCTGCGCTGATTATCCCGACCGGCTGAAGAGCCTGATCGTCGCCTCGTCGCGCAACGTGCCCGAGGCGGTGCGCGAGATCCGTGAATGGGGCAAGTCGAAATGGGCGGTGGCGGTGCTGCCGTTGCTCGCTAAAGACATGCCGGCCGACCACCCAGATCTGTATCCGATCTGGCAAGCGGCCGCCGATCACGATCTGCCGATCGCAAATCACAGCTTCACTTGGAACCCACCTTATTATCCGGGCTATCTGGATCTGTGGGAGAACATCTTTATCGGTCGTGCTGCCGCCCACCCCTGGGGGGCGATGCGGTTCGTCGCCTCGTTCGTCGGCGGCGGGCTCTTTGACCGGTTCCCAACCCTGCGCATGGGCGTGCTCGAAGGCGGCTTCGGCTGGCTGCCGTTCTGGGCCAGGCGTCTCGACGAGCAGGCGGTCTATGTCGGCGGCACCGCACCGTTGAAGCACAAGCCCAGCGAATACATGGCGAGCGGTCGCTTCTTCTGCAGCATCGAGCACCATGAAGGCGAGGACATGTTCACCCATGTCACCAGTTTCTTGGGCGACGGCGTGCTGATGTACGCCTCCGATTACCCGCATTCGGAATGCCAGTTTCCGAATTCGGTCGATAACATCCTCGCCTGGCAAAGCCTGAAGGACGACACCAAGAAAAAGCTGCTGTGGGGCAACGCCGCCCGCTTCTTCAAGCAGACCTGAGATCACCGGCCAGACCGACCCGATCGCGGCGTCCTGAGGAGGGCATAACGAAGGAGAGGCAGCAGCATGAAGAACGGCTTTCGGGTTTATGATGCCGATACTCATGTCAATCCCGCCGCCGAGGTGCTGGAGCAATACGTCGATCCGAGTTTTCGGCCGCGGCTCGCCGAATTGGCGCAATATCGTCAGCCTAGCGGCGAGGGCCGCCACTCCTACTCCTTCGGCAGAAAATTCTACCGGCGGGTGCTGGGGGAGGCGGAGCGGCGCGCGGATTTCTCCGGCCGCGGGGGGCAATGGCGGGGCGGCAAATTGCCCCGGCCTGGGGTGCAGGACGATCAGGCCGAGAACCGCGTCAAGGACATGGACGACGAGGGGACGGACGTCCATTTCCTGATCCCCGGATCGTTCATGAGCCTCGTCGGGCTCGACGACCCTGCGTTCGAAGTCGGGCTGATCCGGGCCTATCACCGCCATATCGCCGATTTCTGCAGTCAATTTCCCGACCGGCTGAAGAGCCTGATCGTCGCCTCGACGCGCGATGTCGAGGCGGCGGTGCATGAGATCCGTGAATGGGGGAACTCGAAATGGGCGGTGGCGGTCAAGCCGCTGCTGCCGACCGATATGCCGCCCGATCACCCCGATCTCGATCCGATCTGGCGGGCTGCAGCCGACCACGATTTGCCGATCGCGCATCACAGCTCGACCTGGAACCCGCCGCACTATCCCGGCTACCAGGACGTCTGGGACAACATCTTTCTCGGCCGCATGGCCTCCCACCCGTGGGGCGCGATGCGGTTCGTTGCCTCATTCATCGGCGGCGGGATCTTCGACCGGTATCCGAGCTTGCGCATGGGCGTGCTCGAATGCGGCTTTGGCTGGCTGCCGTTCTGGGCGCGGCGCATGGACGAGCAGGCGGTCTATGTCGGCGGCGTCGCCCCGCTCAAGCGGAAGCCAAGCGAATACATAACGAGCGGCCGCTTCTTCTGTAGCATCGAGCGCCAGGAAGGCGAGGACATGTTTACCCATGTCACCCAGTTCCTCGGCGACGATTTGCTGATGTATGCGTCCGACTACCCGCATTCGGAATGCCAGTTCCCGGATTCTATCGAAAACATCCTCTCCTGGCAGACCCTAAAGCCCGAGACGCAGAAGAAATTGTTCTGGGACAACGCTGCTCGCTTCTACAAGCAGACCTGACGATCTTGCGAAAAAAAACAAGGTGACAGTCTGACTACGGCAGGTTGTAGCCGATGGCACTCTCGATCTCGATCGTCTTCTTTACCGCCGGGCGCGCCATCATCCGCTCAAAATGGGCGTCGAGGCTCGGATATTCGCCAGGTGCGGGTGAAGTCGAGGTCTTGAACCGCCAATAGAGACGGAACAGGTGGATGTCGGCGATCGAATAATGGCCGCCGACCGCCCATTCCTTCGATCCCAGCCGCGGGTTGGCGATTTTGAACACCTCCTTCCACCGTTCGAGACCGATCCGGCGCGCCGGATGCACCGTGGCGGCGATAAACGACATCCACGAGATCGCCTGCGCCTCGGCTTCGATGCCGCCCTGCGGCCATAGGCCCGCCTCGGGATAGCGCTTGGCGAGATAGTAGAGGGTCGCCGCGACCTCGGTCAGCGGGAGCCCATCAATCAGCAAGGTCGGGACCTTGCCTTCGGGATTGATCGCCAGGTATCCGGGCGCGTGCTGCTCGCGCTTGGCAAACGACAGCGGCCGACTTTCGAACGGCACTCCGATCTCGTGCAAGGCGATATGCGTCGCCATGGCACTCGATCCTGGCGACAGATACAAGGTCAGCATCGGAATTCCCCCTTCGCTTGGTTCAAATAGTCAGCAGCTCGCCCCGTTGGTCAAAGCGAACTGCGGCATGACCTCTTCGCACAACAGCTGCATCGCGCTCACCACGTGCCGGTGGGGGATCAGCCCGCCGCAATTCAGTTCGGCGAGGATGCCGCTCAACCCGATCTCCGCCTGCAAAATCTTGAGCTTATCGGCGATCGTATCAGGCGTGCCGATCAGCACATTGGCGCCCAACGCGTCCTCATAGCTGCGAGCACGCAAATCGTGAACCCGCCGCATACGCCGCGCGGCGGTCACCGGATCGACCAGTTTTGCGGCCCCTTCGAGCAAATTCGCCTGCTCATGATAAAAATGCATGATGCTTTCTTTGGGCTCGCTGCGGGCGCGCTCCTCGGTCTCGGCGATATAGGTCGGGGCCGAGACGAAGACCTGGCCGCGGCCCGGATGGCCGGCCGCCTCCCAGGCGTCGTGGTAGGTGCGGATCTGCGCGGCGAGATCGGACCAGCTGGTATGGCGCACGGAGGCAAAGACCGGCACGCCGCGGCGGCCAATCGCCGGAAAGGTATCGGGGGTGCTGGCGGCGATGCGGATCGGCGGCATCGGCTTCTGGTACGGTTTCGGCACGAGGCTGACATCCTTGAAATGGTGATAGGTGCCCTCGTACGAAAAACTCGGCTCGGTCCAGGCCCGTTCGACGACGTCGAGGATCTCGCGAAAGCGGGCTTGGCTCTCGGCATAAGAGACGCCATAGGCCTCGTAAGTTTGCGCCACACCGCTGCGTCCGACCCCAAAGATCAGCCTGCCGTGGCTCAGCTGGTCGACCGTCGCAGCCTCCTCCGCGAGCCGCAATGGATGGCACAACGGCAAGACTTGCACGGCAATACCGATCTTGATCCGCCGGGTACGCGCGGCGATAGCGCTGGCGATGTTGAGCGGCGCCGACAGCAATGACCGGCGCGGCTCGAAATGGAGTTCGGCCAGCCACATCACGTCGAGCCCGAGCCGCTCGGCGGCGTCGACCTGTTCCATGGCCTCGTCGAAGGCCTCGCTCTCGGACCGGCCGGGGAGCGACGGAAACTCGTGGAACATGCCGAATTCCATGACCGGTCTCTCTTTCCCTTGCGTAAGACGATGTTCAACCTTGCCAAGCTGCGCCGCCAAAGCCAAGCCCGATCGCTGGCCCCTTTGCCGCTGCCCCCCGATAGTGCGAAGCTCGCCGCAGCCATCGGCAACATGCAAGCATCCCCTCTCCGCCCTTAGGGGGAGAGGGTGAATTCAGCCGGAATGACGAGCAAAACAAGCAAACGAGATGAGGAAACCATGCGCTTTACCGACCGGGTCGCAATCATCACCGCGGCGGCGAGCGGCATCGGCCGCGCCACCGCCGACATCATGGCCCGAGAGGGGGCGGTCGTGGTCGCCGTCGACATCGACGAGGGCCGGCTCGACGCGACGGTTGCGGCGTTGCGCGCGGCTGGCGGGCGGGCGCACGGGCGACGCTTAGACGTGCTTGACCCCGCCCAGGTCGATGCGCTTGTCGCCTCCGTTACGCAGGAGTTCGGCGCCATCGACATCCTGGTCAACGCGGTCGGCGGCAGCACGATCATCCCGCATCCCGGCGCGACGATGGATCAGCTAACCTTTGACGACTGGCAGCGGCTGATTGCTTTTAACCTCGACGGCACATTTCTGTTCTGCCACGCGGTGGCGCCGATCATGAAGAGCCAGCGCCGCGGCAAGATCGTCAACCTTTCCTCCATCGCCGGACGCGGTCTCAGCGAGTTGAGCAGTGCCGCTTACGCCGCGGCTAAGGGCGGGATCATCGCCTTTACCCGCAAGATTGCCTTCGAGCTCGGACCCTTCGGTATCAACGTTAACGCGATTGCCCCGAGCCGCACCCTAACCGAGCGCATCCGCCCGCGCTGGGAACAGCAGAGTCCCGAAGACCAGGCGGCCGAAATCGAGCGCACGCCGCTGCGGCGTATCGCCGAAGCCCCCGACCAAGCAAAGGTGATCTGTTTCCTAGCCTCGAGCGACGCCGATTTCGTCACCGGCGTCACAATCGACGTGACCGGCGGCAACTGACGCCGCAGGTCGTACCCGTCGCACGACGAACTCGGCGTCCATAGTCGAAATTGGCCCCGGCCTGCATCGGGATGGCAGAAAGCGACGGGTCGTCGAACGAGGAAAATTGGCTCTCTGAAGCTGTGCAAGTGCCGCCAAACCGACGCCCGGCACAGGCCTGCCCCGCTCCGCTGGGGATTGTCCAACGCTGTGAAAATACGCAAAGTTGCGCTGCTTTGCCGCGGCTCGGGAGATCGGACGCCAATGAACATCGATAAGGCCGTCAACATCGAGGACCTGCACCGGATGGCCAAGCGGCGGCTGCCGAAGATCGCGTTTGATTTCATCGAAGGCGGTCTCGAGGACGAGCGCGGCCTCGAAACCAACACTTCGGCGTTTCACAAGCACCAGCTATTGCCGCGCTATCTCGTCGACGTCTCGACGCGCGACCAGTCGAAAACGATATTCGGGCAGACCTTTGCCAGCCCGTTCGGGATCTCGCCGACAGGCGGGGCCGGGTTATTCCGCTACCATGCCGACCTAATGCTGGCCGAGGCTGCTCGCGACGCGAATATCCCCTACATCATGTCCGGCGCCAGCAACGATTCGATCGAAGCGGCGGCCAAGATCGCGCCGAAGAACCACTGGTATCAGCTCTATGCCGCGCGCGATCCCGCGATCAACGCCGACCTGATCCGGCGCACCGCCGATGCCGGGCTTGGCGCGTTGGTCTTGACCGTCGACACCCCGGCCGGTTCGAAGCGCGAGCGCAACATCAGGAACGGCTTCGCCAATATCCGCGGCGGGCTGTTCCAGGCATTGAGCTTGAAGCCGTCGATCCTGCTGGAAGCGATGACCCATCCCGGCTGGATCGTAGAATATCTGCGGCGGGGCGGCGGGACCCCGATGTTGCAGAATTGGCAGCTTTATGCGCCGGCCGGATCGGACGCCGAGGCGGTGTACAAGCACTCCAGCTCGCTGCGACCGTTCAACGCCCAGACTTGGCGCGATCTGGAGACCTACCGCAAGCTGTTCCCGCGCGCGCTCGTTGTCAAAGGCATCATGAGCCCCGCCGACGCGCTGCGCTGCGTCGAGGTCGGCTGCGACGGCATCCTGGTGTCGAACCATGGCGGCCGCCAGCTCGACCAGGCGCCCGGCTCGCTCGACGTATTGCCGGCGATCAAGGCCGCGGTCGGCGACAAGCTGACCTTGCTGCTCGACAGCGGGGTGCGGCGCGGCGCCGACATCCTTATCGCGCTGTGCCTTGGCGCCGATTTCTGCTTCTTCGGGCGCCCGACACTCTATGGTGCGGCTGCCGGCGGATTACCCGGGGTCAAAAAGGCGATCGACATCTTCGTCAACGAGATCGATCTGGTCATGGGCCAGATCGGCTGTCCTAGCCTCGATCAACTCGGCCCTGATTTCCTGTGGCAGGACGATTGGCAGCGCAACCGCTGACCCGTCTCCCGCCTCGGTGGGCCAACTCGCCTGATGGCCATCAGATGGCTATCTTGGGCTGATGAGCACTCACAGTGTCGCTGAAGCCAAGAACCAGCTGTCGAAGCTGATCGATCGCGCCCTCAAGGGAGAGGGCATCGTCATCACTCGCCGCAGCGAGCCCGTCGTGGAGTTGAAACCGGTGCGACCGGTGCCGGGTCCGATTACCGAGGCGGACATCGAATGGTTGCGCGCCAGGCTGATCGGCCGTGCCCCGGCCAAAACCGATGCAGGCACCCTTATTCGCGAAATGCGCGATGAGGGCGAGAAGTGAGCCTTTACCTCGATGCCAACATCCTTGTTGCGCTGTTGACCCCTGAGCCGTTGAGTGGGCAGGCGGTTGACTTCCTGCATAGCAACCCGGAGCGCTTCATCGTCAGCGATTTCGCCGCCGCCGAATTTGTATCGGCGCTATCCCGGACGCGTCCGTACCCGGTAAACTACCATCGAGGACGCGCGGGGAGACCTCGCCGACTTTGAGGTTTGGTCGCGCGTTCAACCGAGCGGGCCGACCTGCGATCCCTGCGATATCGGAGCGGCCACCGCCTTCTGCGGCGGCTCGATGTTCACTTTGGTGCACCCCTGATGCGCTGCACGTCGCCATCGCCCGGCGCCTCGATACGAAGCTCGTCACGTTCGACCGTGGCATGGCCGCTGTTGCCCGCGCGCTCGGCATGGCGGCTGCGATACCCTGACGGGTTGTCGGCTGCACGCGAAATTAGCATTGTTGCTCCATCGAGCACTTTCGGCGGGACGCTGTGGCGATGAGACTGAACGACGCGATCAACATCGAAGACCTGCATCGGATGGCGAAGCGGCGGTTGCCGAAGATCGCGTTCGATTTCATCGAAGGCGGCCTGGAGGACGAGCGCGGGCTCGAACGCAACACCTCGGCCTTTCACAAGCACCAGCTACTGCCGCGCTATCTGGTCGACGTATCCGTACGAAACCAGGCAGCGACCTTGTTCGGCCACATTTACTCGAGTCCGTTCGGCATTTCGCCGACCGGCGGCGCCGGCCTTTTCCGCCGCGGCGCCGATCTGATGCTGGCCGAGGCCGCGGCGCGACGCGAATATCCCCTACATCATGTCCGGGCGCCAGCAACGATTCGATCGAGGCGGCGGCCAGGGTAGCGCCCAATAACGCCTGGTATCAGCTCTATGCCCCGCGCGAGGCCACAGTCCGCGAGGATCTGATTCGCCGCACCGCCGATGCCGGCCTCGGCGCCCTGGTGCTGACCGTCGACGTGCCGGTCGGCTCGAAACGCGAGCGCAATATCAGGAATGGCTTTGCCAATGTTCGCGGCGGCTTGTTTCAAGCGCTCAGCCTGAAGCCGTCGATCCTGGCCGAGGCGCTGACCCATCCCGGCTGGATCGTCGAATATCTTCGCCACGGCGGCGGCACGCCGATGCTGCAGAATTGGCAACCCTACGCGCCGAACGGCGCCAATGCCGAAGCGGTCTACAACTTCTCGCGCTCGCTGATGCCGTTCAACGCGCAGACCTGGCGCGATCTCGAGACTTACCGGCGGCTGTTTCCGCGCGCCCTGGTCGTCAAGGGCGTCATGAACCCGGCCGATGCGCTGCGCGCCGCCGAGATCGGCTGCGATGGAATTATCGTCTCCAACCATGGCGGCCGCCAGCTCGACCAGGCGCCGGCCTCGCTCGACGTGTTGCCGGCGATCAAGGAGGCGGTGGGCGACAAGCTGGCCGTGATGCTGGACAGCGGTGTGCGGCGCGGCGCCGACATCCTGATCGCGCTGTGCCTCGGCGCGAAATTCGTCTTTATGGGCCGGCCGACCCTCTACGGCGCCGCCGCCGGCGGTATTCCCGGGGTCAACAAGGCGATTTCGATCTTGAGCGGCGAGATCGATCTGGTCATGGGCCAGATCGGCTGCCCGAGCCTCGACCAGCTCGGCCCCGATTTCCTGTGGCAGGACGATTGGCGGCGCAACGCCTGATCGGGTCGGGCCGGCTGCTAACAGTCACTGCTGAGAACACGCCATCTGTCGGAGGTCATCGCACTATGAAACTCGATCAAGCGATCAACGTCGAAGACCTGCACCGGATGGCGAAGCGCAAGCTGCCGAAGATCATCTTTGACTATATCGAGGGCGGGGTCGAGGACGAGCGCGGCCTCGCGCGCAACGAAGCAGCGTTTCATAGGCATCGGCTGCTGCCGCGCTACCTGGTCGACGTTTCCAAGCGTGACCAGTCCGCGACGGTGTTCGGCCATACCTATTCGAGCCCGTTCGGCATCTCGCCGACCGGTGGCGTCGGTCTCTACCGGCGAGAAGGCGAGGTGATGCTGGCCGAAGCGGCGGCGGCTGAGAACATCCCCTACATCATGTCGGGCGGCAGCAACGCCTCTATGGAAGAGGCGGCGCGGGTCGCTCCGAACAATGTCTGGTTTCAACTCTATGCGGCCAAGGATGGCAACCTCTCGGATGCGCTGATCGGGCGGGCCCGCGACGCCGGGGTCGGCGCCCTGGTGCTGACCGTCGACGTGCCGGTGCATCCGAAGCGGGAACGCAACTACCGCAGCGGCTTTGGCCGCGTCCGCAACGGCGGCGTCATGGAGGCGTTGCAGCTGAAGCCGTCAGTCCTGCTGGAGGCGATGACCCATCCCGCTTGGGTCATCGACTATGTCAAGCATGGCGGCGCGCCTGGCTTGGGGAATTGGTTGCCGCATGCCGGCCCAGGGGCGAGCAAGGCGGATTCGATTGCGCTCGGCCGCAGCCAGACCCCGGCCGCGGCGCAGACCTGGCGCGATCTCGAACGCTATCGACGGCTGTTCCCGCGCCCGCTCGTGGTCAAGGGGATCTTGAACCCGGCCGATGCGATCCGCGCCGCCGAGATCGGCGTCGACGGGATCATCGTCTCGAACCATGGCGGCCGCCAGCTCGACCAGGCCCCGGCCTCGCTCGATGCCTTGCCGGCGATCAAGGCGGCGGTCGGCGACAAGCTGACGATCATGCTCGACAGCGGGGTGCGCCGCGGCGCCGATATCCTGATCGCCTGGTGCCTCGGCGCGCAATTCGTCTTTTTTGGCCGGCCGACGCTTTATGGCGCCGTCGTTGGCGGGGTCCCCGGGGTCAAGAAGGTGGTCGACATCTTCCGCAACGAAATCGACCTGGTCATGGCCCAGATCGGCTGCCCGAGCCTCGACCAGCTCGGCCCCGATTTCCTGTGGCGCGACGACTGGACCCAGAACCGCTGAGCGCGCGGCACCCGCCGAGCCTTCACTTCGCCCCTGGCTGAGCTGCCTAATCCCCGGCCGCGCGCTCCGCCGCCGCCCGAGGGACCGGCCGCGGCCGCTCGAGCGCGCTGTCGATCTCGTCGATGGTGCGGCCGCGCGTCTCCATGCCGATCAGCCAGAAGGCGACAGCGCCCAGCACGTACCAGAACGCGAAATAGATGAACCCCGGGACCAGCGCATCGAGGGTCACCGCCGGCTTCACGTAATTGGACGAACCGGCGATCAATGCCAGCCCGGCGGGCCGATGAACTTGCCGAGATTGCCGACGCCATAGACAAATCCCATGCCGCTGCCGCGCAGACGCGACGGCCACATCTCGCCCATATAAGGCCCGACGATCGAATAGTTGCCGCTGCCGAAGAAGTTTTGCAGCAGGATCATGACAAAGAACATCGACGCGCCGCCGATGAACACATTGTGCAGATAACCGGCCATCGCCATGAAGAACGCCGCGATCAAGCAGGCGAAGATGCCAGAGGCGCGGCGTCCCCACGCGTCGGAGATCCACGAGCAGAGAAACCGGCCGGCGATCGCCGACAGGCTGAGCCAGATCACCAGTTTGGAGGCCTCGGGCGGGGTAATCTTCAACACCATGACGAACAAGGTCACCTGCCACAGAGCGAGTGCCACGCCGCCGGTCTGGGTCAGCCCGGTCAGGCAGCCGGCGATGATGCTGCGCGGGTATTTGAAGATCTCGAGCCAACGCGTGTGCTCGATCGCAGGGAGCACCGCCGGCAGCGCTATTTTCGCGGGATCCATCTTCAAGCGCCCAGGCGAGCGACCGCCGCGCCTCTTCCACCCGGCCCTGGCGCAGCAGCCAGTGCGGCGATTCGGGGACGAATGCGCGGATGTACAGGCACAGGAAGGCCGGCAGCAACCCGACGGCGACCATCCCGCGCCAGCCGATATAGGGTGCGGCAAACGCCCCCAGCAACGCGGCGAGCAGTCCGCCGGCCGGCAGCATCGTCGTGGTGATCCCGGTGAACCAGCCGCGCTTATGGGCCGGCGAAAACTCCTGCATCAGGGTGATGTCGACCGAATACAGGCCGGTCACGCCGAACCCGACGAAAAAGCGGCAGATGACCAGGTAGATCCACCCTCCCTCCGGCGTCAGCGCCATCGCACCTGTCGCGATCGAGACATTCAGCACGGCGGTGATCAGCGCCGAGCGCCGGCCGATCTTGTCGGCCATCCAGCCATACAACAGCGAGCCGAACGGCGCGCTGACCCCGGAGGCGAGCAGGATCGCGCCCGATTGCCCATAGGTCAGATGCCATTCCTTTACGACAAAGGCCAAAACGAAACCGATCAGGAAAAAGTCGAAGAAATCGAGCATGTCGCCAAGCGTCGCGGCGCCTGCGATCTTCCACTGATTCGCCGTCAGCTTGGTTTGCTGCTCCAACAACTCGAGCATTGCGTTCTCTCCCTCTACCCCACGCCAAAACAGCACGACGGAACGGTTTTCCGGTTTCTTCAACCTTCTTGAGCGGTGAGATTGCTGCTCACTGGAGCTGCGTCACCCGCGGCTATTCATGACTACAACATTACATGACGATTTCGCGGTGGCAATGGCGGTGAAGCGCAACAGCGGCCGATGACATTCGGAGCCGGCCACGATATCCCGTCAATAGGCGCCGGCGCTGCAAAAATGCCAGGCCGAGCCGTCGAACCCGTAGAGCAACCCCAGGCGCTCGTTGCCGGCATGAGCGAGAACGACCTTGAACCGTTGACCGGTGCAAGGCGACGCTCCGGCAGCGGCCGGTTTGGCAATTTCTTTGCCACCGCGCAGCTCGCGGCCCAATCGGGCAGGGTTGCCGGCGCAGCGCCGAGCCGTTTGCCGTCGGCGAGCACGAAATAATCGGTCGCTTGGCCACCCTTGACATCGGCATGCAGCGCAAGTGTGCCATAGCGCGATCGGTAGAACCCGGCCTGCTGCTCGCCATCGCTCGCGCCTGAAGCCACCGCGCGGAACGTGAGCGCACCGCAGGCCGGCGGCCCCTTTTCTCCCTTTGCCGCCGGGTGTTTTGTCGCCGCGAAGGCGCCGACTGCCATCATGCCGAGCGCAAGCCCGGCGCATGCCGAAATCATTCGTCCTCATCCCTCTCCCTCCCCGGTTTGCTGGGACCTCAGCTTATAGCGTCGCAATGGCGCTGGCAGTAGGCTCTGCCGCTCTCTCTTGCAATCGAAGATCGCTTTCTCCAGCTAGCGTCGAAACGGCATTGCCATGCGCCGACTACTTGTGCTTGCCGTCATGATCGGGCTCGCCGCGATTCCGGCAAAGGCCGCACCCCTTGGCGTCGTGCTGGCGGTCGATGTTTCCGCCAGCGTCACCCCCGATTCCTACGTGCTGCAACATGACGGCATCGCTCGGGCCTTCGAGGATCCGCGGCTATTGCAGGCGATCGCCGCCGCCCCGGGCGGGATCGAGGTTCTGGTGCTCGAATGGTCGGACCCCGACAAGATCAAGGTTACCGTCGACTGGACCGCGGTTACCGACAGGCGCAGCGCCGGCGCTTTCGCTGCGGCAGTGCGGGCCACCGGGCGCAGTTCGAGCGGCCTGACCGCGATCGGCCCGGCGCTCGCCGCCGCCGCAGCGCAATTTGACCGGCTGCCGACGCCGGCGTCACGGCGGGTGATCGACATTTCCGGCGACGGAATGGCTGATTTCGGTCCACCTCCGGCCGGGGTCCGCGACCGCCTTGTGGCGGCCGGAATCACGATCAACGGGCTCGCGATTCTGACCGAGGAGCCCTGGCTCGAAGACTATTACCGCGACAATGTAATCGGCGGCGCGGGGGCCTTTATTCTCGCCGCGCGCGATTTCCGCAGCTTCGCCGAGGCGATGTTGCGAAAGCTGGTGCATGAAGTCGCGGGCGCCGGAGCGCCCGCGCTGGCTCAGATGCAATAGGTGCGGATCGGGGCGAAGCCGTTGAACCCGACCGAGGCATAGCTTGCGGTATAGGCGCCGGCCGACAGGATCTCGACCTTGTCGCCGACTTCGAGCCCGAGCGGCAATCGGTACTCGGTCCGTTCATAGAGGATGTCGGCGCTGTCGCAGGTCGGCCCGGCGAGGACCACGGGACCGCATCGCCCGCCACGGCCCGGGGTAGCGATCCGGTATTTGATGCTCTCGTCCATGGTCTCGGCGAGCCCGTTGAACTTGCCGACATCGAGATAGACCCAGCGTCGTTTGTCGCTGCCGCCCTTTTCCGAGATCAGCACCACCTCGCTCTGGATCACCCCGGCGTCGCCGACCAGCGAGCGCCCGGGCTCGATGACGATCTCCGGCAGGTGGTTGCCGAAATATCGGGTAACCGCCGCCATGACCGCCCGGGCATAGCGCTCGACCGCCGGCACCTCCCCTGTGTAGTGCGCCGGAAATCCTCCGCCGATATTGACCATGCGTAGATCGATATCGGCCTCGGCGAGCAGCGAAAACATGCGCGCCGCGGCGCCGATGGCGCCGTCCCATTGCCCGAGATCGGTCTGCTGCGAGCCGACATGAAACGACACGCCATATGGGTCGAGACCGAGTTCTCGCGCTCGGCGGAGCAGCCCGACTGCCATGTCGGGGGCGCAGCCGAACTTGCGCGACAGCGGCCACTCGGCCCCCTCGCAGTCGACCAGGATGCGGCAGAAGACCTGTGCTCCTGGGGCGGACCGCGCCAATTTGTCGAGTTCGTGCGCGCTGTCGAAGGCAAAGAGCCGCAACCCAGTGCCATAGGCGAAGGCTATGTCCTTTTCCTTTTTGATCGTGTTGCCATAGGAGAGCCGATCCGCGGTGACGCCGTTGTCGACGCAGAGCTCGATTTCCCCGCGGCTGGCGACGTCGAAATTGGCGCCCTTGCCCTCGAGCATGGCGACGATTGCGGGGGCCGGGTTGGCCTTGACCGCATAATAGACACGGGCGAGCGGCAGATGCCGGCACAACGTATCGTAAGCCTCGGCGATCGCCTTGAGATCGACGACGAGGCATGGGGTCTCGGGCGAATTTTCGGCGAGGAAGCGCGAAATCCTCTCATTCATTATTGGGGGTCATCCTTCCCGCGAGTCGGCTGAGCGAAGCAAATGCGCCGAGTTCAATCCGGGGCCCCCGACAACATGAAAAATCACGCTGCCGCGGCCTCAGGTTTTGAACCGAGTGCAAACGACGAAAGCCAAGCCGGTCTTTATGCCCGGCCCGGTTGGTCTTTGATGCTTAGCTTAAACTACTCGGGTCGATGACCCGGTTACCCCGCCCACGTAGGCGCGTCCCGCGAAGGTTTGCGTCAGGGCAGGGCACCACGCCCCTCAGTCGGGTAGCAACCATATCGACCTCCCTCTCGGGACCGGCCTCGCGGCCGGACGACCAAAAAGGACGCGTTACGTCGTTGCATAACCACCATGGGCCATAGGCACGTGCGAGTGCGTCGAGGCCTCGATAGATACGCCGTTCCGCCCGGAACGCAAGCGGCAATTCCATAAAATATTCGACGTATAGCCACGTTCGTGGCGAGCCGTCGCTTTTTGAACCAGGGCGATCGGCGGTCCGAGACTCGCAACGTCAGCCGAGGGCCTTTTCCAGCAGGTCGAGTGCGGCAATCGAGAACGCGCGCATGTTGTCGAGGCGGTCGGCGTTGCCGGTCTCGACGGTCAGCGAACGCTCGCCATTGGGGCCGATCACCGCGATACAGGAATGCCCCGCGGCATGGCCGTAGCGGCTGCCCGTCGGCCCGGCGGTGCCGGTCTCGCCGAGTGACCAGCTGGTGGCGAGCTTGCCGCGGATCTTGCGGGCGAACAGCAGCGCATAGGGCTCGGTCGAGGGGGTGATCCCGGTCAGCTCCTGATCGGTCACCGCGAGCAAGGCGCTCCGCGATTGCCGCGTGTAGACGACCGCGCCGCCCATGAAATAGGCCGAAGCGCCGGCAATCGCCAGCAATGCCGCCGAGATCATGCCCGCGGTCGAGGATTTGGCGATCGATATCGTCTCGTTGCGCGACTTGAGCTTTGCCGCGATCCGTTCCGCCTGGGGCAGCAGATCTTGTAACATCTCTCCACCTCCGTTCCTGAGCCGAAATTGCCGCCGCGAGAGGAGCCTCGCGACGACTTACGAAACCATCCTCTATGTGGAAGACGGGCCGATCGGGACCTTGACCCTGAACTGCCCCGAAGACGGCAACTTGTTCCACCCACCATGTGCCATGAGCCCTGCGATTAAATCCGATTGCGCTTCGTGCGCAAGCTTTGGAGGGCGAGTCGTAAAGCAGATTAGAACCCGCGCCGTGGATTCAGGCGGCGATAACTATCGCCGTCGTCGACATCCTCCAGGCTCTCGGCGAAGCCGACTGTGACACTGCCCGGCACGCGGGCGAGCGTATCGGCGAGCGCATGCGGGCTCGACCACCGCACCTTCTCGAACAGGGGCGGCAATCGCGGGCGGCGCAGCGCGCCGACGAGCCAGAACCCGCCATCGGCGGCCGGGCCAAAAACCAAATCATGCGCGCCGAGCAGGCGAAACGCGGCGGCGATGTGGCGGGTCTCGATTGCCGGTATGTCGGTGCCAACAAGCACCACCGGGCCGCGCGGCGCGCCGGCGATGACGCGGCGCATGCGCCGGCCTAGATCGCCGCCGCCCTGCCGGGACACCGCCGTCCCTCTGCGCCAATGCCGGATGCGGCGGGAGGCCCGGTCCGGCGTCACCGCAATCCGCAAATCCCAGCGCCGGTCGGCGCCCAGACGACGCAGCAACAGCGCGATCATCCGCCGCTCGAACCGCAATGCTGCGAGCTCGCCGACGTCCTTTGCGAGCCTGCGCTTGCCGTGCCCCAGCGCCGGCGCGCGCAAGAACAGCACGAGATGACAGCGCATCAGCCGTAGAGCCGCGCGATCCGTTCGGGCGGCATTCCAGCAAAATAGAGCGAGAGGCAAAACAGATTGCGCAAGCACCGGCGCCAATACCCTTCCCGCCGGTAGCGGCGTGCCGAGGCAACGCAGCAGACCCCAATGCGGGCAAGCCGGCGGCGGCTGAGCCTTCGCACTAGATCGACATCCTCCATCAGCGGCAGCGTTGCGAAGCCGCCGACAGCATCGTAGAGCGCGCGGCTGATCAACAGCCCCTGATCGCCATAGGGGAGCGCCAGAACCTGGCAGCGCCAGGCGACGATCCGCTCCAACCGTCGCGCAGCGGACGCCGTATCGTCGAGCGCGAAATCGAAATAGCCGGCGCGGCCCTGCGCCGGCGGTGTCTCGAGAAAGGCCGCAACTGCTTCCGGCCACCCTGGCGCCGGTCGGCAATCGGCATGGAGGAAAAGCAGCCACGCGCCCGCTGCCACGGCGCCGCCGGCCGCGAGCTGGCTGCCGCGGCCGCGCGGTGCGGTTACGACCCTCGCTTTGGCGGCTTCGGCGAGGGCGATCGTCCGGTCGACTGATCCGCCATCGGCGATGATGATCTCGCGGACCCGCGGCGTTGAGCTCAGGGCGCTTAGCAAGGATGGCAGCGTCTCGGCTGCGTTCAGGGTCGGTATAATGACCGATACCCAAGTTAGTTCTTGATATGTTCTCAAATCTGCGCCATTCTGTCCGGCATGGATATGCCGGGCACGATCGGACCGCGCAAGGGACGTGGTGCGGCCAGCAATGGCAGCGGCCGCTTCGAAGCCGAAAGGCGCGTGGGCTTCGACGATGGCTGGGGCACGGCCGACGAAGAGCCGCTACCGCTGACCACGACCCTGACGGTCGACTCTACGCGGACGATCATCGCCCGCAACGACTCGCCCGACATCGGCTTTGACCGCTCGATCAACCCCTATCGGGGCTGCGAACACGGCTGCATCTATTGTTATGCGCGGCCAAGCCACGCCTATCTCGGCCTGTCGCCCGGCCTCGATTTCGAAAGCCGGCTGTTCTACAAGCCGCAAGCGGCGAGCCTGCTCGCGGCGGAATTGGCCAAAAAGGGATATGCCTGCCGACCGATCGCGCTGGGCAGCAACACCGATCCGTATCAGCCGGCCGAGCGGCGGCTCGAGATCACCCGCTCGATCCTCGAAGTGCTGCGGGACTTTCACCATCCGGTCACTATCGTCAGCAAATCCGCGTTGATCCAGCGCGACCTCGACATCCTCTCCGAGATGGCCAAGGACAGGCTGGCGATCGTCACGATCTCGGTGACCACACTCGACCGCACTCTGGCGCGGGTGATGGAGCCGCGGGCCGCCACCCCCGAACGCCGGCTCGAAACGATCGCGGCGCTCGTTGCGGCAGGCGTCCCGACTGGCGTGCTCGGCGCACCGATGATCCCGGCGCTCAACGACGCCGAGATGGAGCAGATTCTCGATCGGGCGCGCGCCGCCGGCGCGACTTCGGCTGGCTATACCTTGCTTCGCTTGCCGCTCGAATTGAAGGGGCTGTTTCGGGAATGGCTCGAGGCCCATTTCCCGAACAGGGCGGCGCATGTGTTGTCGCTGGTGGCGCAGGCCCATGGCGGCCGGCTGTACGACTCGGCCTGGTCGAAGCGGATGACCGGCACCGGCCCGCATGCCGAGATGTTGCGCCTGAGGTTCGACCGCGCCTGCCGCCAACTCGGCTTTAACCAGCGGACGACGAGCCCCCTCGACACCACCCGCTTTCGGCCGCCGCCGCAAAGAGGCGATCAGCTGAGCCTGTTCTGAGCGTTTCCTTCCATGCTGCTGCGATATGGCGGGCCAGCCGTGTCTTGCCTGTGTGCTCCGGGTCGGCTTACGCTGGCCTCAGCGACAGCAGCCACTCGGACGGAGCCATTCGATGATCGTCGATGTCCATGCGCACTACACGCCGAGGAATTTCAGCGAGTTCATGGGTGACCGCTTTGCATCGCCGGTCCATCTGCCGGTCAAGCGCGGAATGGCGCGCCATCCGTTCTCGGATTCGCCCGAGGACATTCAAGGGCGGTTCGAGCTGATGGAGGCGGCCGGGGTCGAAAAGCAAGTGCTGTCGCCGAACCATCCGCCTTATCTGCCGGACGAGGCCGAATGCGTCAAAGCGGTGCAGATGCTGAACGACGGCTATGCCGATCTGGCGCATCGCTACCCGCAGCGCATTGCCTCTTACGTGATGCTGCCCCTGCCGCATATCGACGCGGCCTTGCGCGAGATGGAGCGCGGCTTCGACCAGTTGGGCTGCGTCGGCGTCAACATGAACATCATTTGCCTGAACCGCTCGATCGCTGAAACCGAGTTCGAGCCGATCTATGCTGAGATGAACCGGCGCAGGGCGGTGTTGTTCGTGCACCCGGCCGGCACCGGCATCTGTTCGCCGTTCATCGTCGATTACAATTACCGGGGGTCGGTCGGCACCTCGCTCGAGGACGCGACCTTTGTGTTGCACATGATCGCCAAGCAAATCCCGCACCGCTACCCGAACATCAAATTCATCGTTCCGCATCTGGGCGGGCCGATTCCGATGCTGTTGAACCGTCTCGACCAGCAGGGTCAGAGCCAAAGCGGCCATCCCAACCTTGCCGAGGCGCCGAGCGTCACCGCCAAAAAATTCTATTACGACACCGTGTGCTACGGTTCCAAAGCGGCCTTCACCTGCGCGCTCGAAGCTTTTGGCGCCGACCATCTGGTGACCGGCAGCGACTATCCGGTGTTGCAGGATTACGAGGCGTACAAGGAGACCTTCGGCTATATCAGCCGGCTCGGCCTACCCCAGGCCACGCTCGACAAAATCCTTCACCACAACGCTCACCGGCTGTTCGGCTTTTCCCACTAGTTTCGCGAGGAAGCCATCGATGAGCGGATCGGACGCCGATTTGGGCTTCGCCGCGGATTACGACGCGCCGATACCCTACTTGCAACGGATCCGCGACTATTATCAGGGACTTGGGTACGGCGCCCCGTATCGCTGGGCGCATTATGCCGAAGTGCCGTTCCAACGGCTCGGCAAACCGCTGGCCGAATGCCGCGTTGCGCTGATCACCACCGCGGCCCCTTACCAGCCCGATAAGGGCGACCAGGGGCCGGGCGCCTCCTACAATGCCGCCGCCAAGTTCTACCAGGTCTATTCCGGCGACGCCGCGATTGACCACGATCTGCGGATTTCCCATGTCGCCTATGACCGTGAGCATACGACCGCCGAAGATAGCAACACTTGGTTCCCGTTGCGGCAATTGCGGCATATGGCGGCGTCGGGCCGCATCGGTGCGGTGACTAGACGCTTCCACGGCGCGCCGACCAACCGCAGTCAGCGTACCACGCTCGACCAGGATTGCCCGGAATTGCTCGCGCGCTGCCGCGCCGATGGCACGGATGCCGCGATCTTGGTCCCCAATTGCCCGGTCTGCCACCAGACCCTGTGTCTGGCCGCCCGGCATTTGGAGACGAACGGCATCGCCACAATCGTGATGGGCTGCGCCAAGGACATTGTCGAGCACGTCGGCGTGCCGCGCTTTCTGTTTAGCGATTTTCCGCTGGGCAACGCGGCAGGGCGCCCGAACGATCCCGAACTCGCAAGCGTTTACCTTGGGATTGGCACTGCACGTGCTCGAGAGTGCGCCGGCATCGCGAAATACCGTGCAATCGCCGCTGCGCTGGAGCGAGGACTCGTCGTGGAAGCTCGACTACTGCAACATCGAGCGCCTGTCGACGGAAGAACTGCAGCGCCGGCGACAGGAATTCGACCGTCAGAAAGAGATCGCCAAGAATATCCGCGAGGAGCCCGAGGCCGAGCGCTAACCTGGCGCGCGAAGAAACGTGCCGCGGATGCACGAGTGTCGGCGTCGAACGCCAGGATGGGGCTGAAGATTTGTGACAAAAACGTCGAATTTGCAGTGCTTCATCGTCCCTGTCGGTGATCGCCGAACACTCGACAGCATAGTTCGTCGACTTGTCAGTTGTCGCTCCAGGTCTACACGCCATCACCTTGAACGCGAACGAAATGGAATGGGTATGCCGACAAAATCCCCAGCGCCTGCTCCGACCGGTGCTTGTAATAATATCTTCTTGAGCGGCAGTGCTCTTTTGCGCTATCTTTAACCGTGCCGATCCGCGGTGCGGCGGGGGCATTTGGTTCGGGGGAGAAACCATGACCCAGGACAATGCGGGCTCGCAAAAACGGTCGCCGCGCCAGGCCGTGATGTCTGGATTTGCCGCGGTTGTCGCCGTCCTCTCCTTGATTGCAGTCGTTGTCATCCCGGCCGCAGCGGCGACGCCGTTTCAGTTGACCTACCGGGTGACGCATTCGGTTTACGGCAATATAGGCAGTTATATCAATACGGTCGAGCCCGCCAACGGCGGTACCACAGTCCTGACGCGTGCGCATTTCGAAGTCAAAATGCTCGGCATCAAGCTCTACAACGAGGATGCCCAGCGGACCGAGCGCTGGCAGGGCAACCGCCTGATCTCATTTAACGGCGTCACCAACAAAGGCAGCCAATCGACGGTCGTCAGGGGCGAGGCGCGTGGCAACAGCTTTGTGATCAATTCGCCGCAAGGCACGATCACCGCGCCGGCGACGGTACATCCGGCAAACCCGTGGTCGGCCAACTTCCTCGCCTCCAGCACGATGATGCGGCCGGATAACGGCAAGATTGAGCGCGTGCGCGTTAGCGGCGGCGAACAGACGGTCGTCGACATTGACGGCAGACCGGTTCGCGCCCAGAAATACGAGATAACCGGCGACACCAGCTATGCCGTTTGGCTCGACAGCCAGGGTGTGCCGGTCATGTTCGTCGCCGACGACGACAGCGGCAAGGTTACTTTTACCCTAGCAAATTGCGTCAGCTGCGGCCTCGCTGGCGCGCGGCTCGGGATGCAGTAGACGCTTTTCGACCCGGCTGGCGCAACAGCGGCAAGCCCGAGCCTTCTCTGACACCACCGAGCCCTTGATCGGGCCACGGCCGCCTATTGCCTGGCGCAAGGCGGGTGCGCCAAACTGCGCGATGGCCTGGGTTTCGGGCGACAGATGGACGATGATGAGATAACGACGACGATCGTCGCGCCCGCTATCCGCGACCGCGCTGCGCGGTGGCTCGGCCGAGCGGGCGTAACATTGCCGCGTTTCGCCGAGCTCGCCCACCCTTCGAGCATCCCTGCCGCGCGGGCTGCGGCCCTTAATTCGGTCGACTCAGATCGGCCCGATCCGGCCAACCTGTTTCGCCTGCATTGGTACAACGATCGCGCTCGCTCCGGTCTTGCTGAGACGCCGGCATATCTGCTGCTACCGCCGGAGTTGACCGGGGTGCGCGCCCCGATCGTCGTGGCGCTGGGCGCCCTCTTCCCATTGATCGGCGCGCATAAGGTGCTGGCGGCCTATGGCTGTCTGATCCCGCGCCTGGTGACGGGCCGGTTCGACCCCGAGCATCACCGGGCGGTGTGGCCGTCGACCGGGAACTTCTGCCGCGGCGGGATCGCGATATCGCGCATCCTCGATTGCCGCGGCGTCGCGGTCTTGCCCGAGGGCATGAGCGAAGAGCGGTTCGATTGGTTGCGGGGGTGGGTCAGCCGGCCCGAAGACATCATTCGCACTCCAGGCTCGGAGAGCAACGTCAAGGAAATCTATGATAAATGCGCCGAGCTGGCGCGCGATCCCAGCAACATTATCCTCAACCAGTTCGCCGAATTCGGCAATTACCTCGCGCATTACGCCTGCACCGGGCCGGCGCTGGCGCGTGTCTTCGAGACGCTTCGGGCCATGCGGCCCGGGTTGCGGCTGGCCGGTTTTGTCGCCGCCTCGGGGTCGGCCGGGACCTTGGCCGCGGGCGACTACCTGAAAGAGCGGCACGGCGCCCGCATCGTCGCGGTCGAAGCGAGCGAATGCCCGACCCTGCTGCGCAACGGCTTTGGCGAGCACAACATTCAGGGTATCGGTGACAAGCATGTGCCGCTGATCCACAACGTCATGAACACCGACATCGTAGTCGGCGTCTCCGATCTCAGCACCGGGGGGCTCGATCTGTTGTTCAACAGCGAGGCCGGCCGGTCCTATCTGTCGGCCCGGCGCCAAATCGATCCGGAAATCGTCTCAGAACTGACGTTTCTGGGGCTGTCTGGCATCGCCAATCTGGTCGCGGCGATCAAAACCGCCAAGCGTCTGGAGCTCGGCGAAGAAGACCTGCTCGTCACCGTCGCCACTGACAGCGCCGCGCTCTACGGCAGCGAGCGCCGGAAATACCTCGCGGCGCACTATCCCGACGGGTTCGACGCGGTCAATGCGGGCGAAACCTTCGCCCAGCATCTGCTCGGCGCCGCCGACAGCGATGTGCTGGAATTGACCCATCACGAGCGGACGCGAATTTTCAACCTCGGCTATTATACCTGGGTCGAGCAGCAGGGCGTGACGCTCGACGCGTTCGAGCGCCGCCGTGGGCAGAGCTTCTGGGCGGAGCTGCGCGAAACCCTACCCGCCTGGGATGCGCTGATCGCCGAGTTCAACGCCAGCATCGGAGGTGGCTGTTGACCCTGGGCTACAGCGAATTGCGCCGGCGCACGCAAGAGCGCGACCGCAGCCTGCGCGAGAAAGTCATGTCGCTTGAAGAGGCGGCGGCGCTGGTGCCCGACGGCGCATCCGTCGGGATCGGCGGCAGCACCCTGTCGCGCACGCCGATGGCGATGGTCTGGGCCTTGATCCGTGCCGGCCGCCGGGATCTCGTTTGCGCGCGCGGCATTAGCTCGAGCGAGGGCGAATTGTTGTTCGCCGCGGGCGCCAGTCGCCACCTGGTAACCAGCTGGTTCAGCCTCGGCATCGTTTGGGGCGTCTCCCGCATCATGCGTGCGTACACCGAAAGCAATCGCGCCCAATTCGAGGAGTGGAGCCATCTGGCGATGGGGCTGCGGTTTCGCGCCGGGGCGATGGGCGTGCCGTTTCTGCCGATGCGCTCGATGCTGGGCTCTGACGTGATCGCCCAATTGCCCGATACTAGGGTCATCGACTGCCCGTTCACCGGCGAGAAGCTGGTGCTGGTGCCGGCGCTGAACCCGGATGTCGCGCTGATCCACGTCCAACGTTGCGACCCCTACGGCAACGCCCAAATCGACGGACTGCCGTTTATGGATCTCGATATCGCAATGGCTGCGAACCGGGTAATCCTGACCACCGAACGGATCGTCTCGAACGACCAGATCCGCCGCCGGCCCGACTGGACTAAAATCCCGTTCTTCGCGGTCGACGCCGTCGTCGAGGCACCGTTCGGCTCAGCCCCGCACGAATGCTATGGGCTTTATGAGCCGCTGTTTTCACATCTCGACGGCTACGCGGCGCAGTTGAAGCAGGGCCCCGAGGCGGGAATGCGGGATTACCTCGATCGCTATTTCTACCGCCCCAAATCCTGGACCGAGTACCTTGATCTTCTTGGCCTCGCAGAATTGCTCGATGCCGGCCGCCGCGGGAAAAGCATTTATGACGATTGATACGGCAACCTATACCGCAAGCGAGCTGCTCGCGGTGATGAGCGCGCGGCTCTTGCGCGACGGGCAGGTCGTGTTCGCCGGCGTCGGTATTCCGTTGTTGGCGGCGACACTGGCCCAGCGGCTGCACGGGCCAGGCCTGACCATCCTATTTGAGGGCGGCACCATCGGCGCATTCGTCGAGCCAGGCCAATTGCCGCCTTCGACCAACGAGCAGCGCTGCACGAGGCGCGCTAATATGGTGCTGGGCAGCACCGATGTTTTGCTGCTGCTGCAACGCGGTTATGTCGATGTGGGGTTTATGGGCGGCGCCCAGATCGACCAATATGGAAATTTGAACAGCTCGTTGATCGGCAGCCCGGAGCGGCCAGCGACGCGCTTACCCGGGACCGGCGGCGGCAACGACATCGCCAGTCTGACGCAGATGATTGTGGCGATGAAGCATGAGAAGCGCCGCTTCGTCGAACGCGTCGATTTCATCACCAGCCCGGGGTTTCTTGCTGGCGGCGAGAGCCGGCGCGACAGCGGGCTGATCGCCGGCGGCATGTCTCGGGTGGTGACCGATCTCGGCCTCTTCGGCTTCGAGGATCATTCAAAGCGGATGACATTGTTGGCATTGCACCCCGGCGCGACGGTCGCGCAGGTGCAGGAAAATACCGGTTTTGAGATGCTGATCGCCGCCGACCTGCAGGCCACCGATCCTCCGACTGAAGCCGAACTCGCGGTTCTCCGGCACCTCGACCCCGAACGGCTCTACACCGCGTGAAAGACTGGTCACGATGACGATCTTTTCGAACACCTTCGGCGTCGCGATGCGGAATTTTACCACTTGGCCGGAGCTGCCGGACCCGCAGGCGCTGATCGACTACGCGGCCACGGCCGAGGCGCTGGGGTTCGATTCGGTCTGGGTCTGGGACCATATTTTTCTTGGGGTCGATCCGCCATTCCCGGTCATCGACTCATTGACCCTGCTGAGCGCCGTCGCGGCTCGCACCAGCAGGATCAAGCTGGGCACCGGCGTTCTCGTGCTGCCATTGCGCAACCCGGCCGTGCTGGCCAAGGAATTATCCAGCCTCGACTCGATCGCCCGGGGCCGGCTGCTACTCGGCATGGCCTCGGGCTGGTACAAGCGCGAATTCGACGCGGTCGGCGTGCCGTTTCATGAGCGCGGCCGGATCATGGACCGCAGCCTCGAAATCCTGCGTCGTCTGTGGACCGAGGAGCAAGTCAACGGCGAATACCCGCCGCATGTCTTTCGCGGTTCGAACCTATCGCCAAAGCCTCAGCGCCTGCCACCGATGCTGATCGGCGGCTACGTCGATCGCGTCTTGAAACGCGCGGCGCTAAACGGAGGCTGGCTGACCTATTTCTACACGCCCGAGAGTTTCGCGCGATCCTGGGCCAAGGTCCGGGCCTTTGCCGAGGCGGCGGGCAAGGACCCGGCGAGCCTGCTCAATGCCAACCAATTGCCGATCTACGTCGGCCCGTCGCGTGCAGCGGTCGAGCCGGCGATGCTCGAATGGCTCGGCCAGGAATGGGATTATGCCGCCTGGAGCGAGTTGACCAAGAATGCGGCGATCATCGGCACCATCGATGAGTGCGTCGCCCAACTGGGTGCCCAGCTCGCCGCCGGCGTCCAGAAACTGATCTTGATTCCCTACCGCTACCAGCCCGACCAGGTCGAGATCGTCGCCTCTGAAATCATCCCTCGGCTGCGCCGCTAAGGGCGCTGGCTCGGCTGGCAATGCAGCCGGTCGGTGGGGCGCGCCTAGACAAGCCCCGCGCCTTGTTCGGCGGTGAAAGCCAATTCCGGGACCGGAGTGCCAGCGGGTTTGGCGGCGGCGGAGAGGGCGCAGGGAAGGAAGACGCCGCTGCCGCGGGGGGCGGCGAGGGCGCCATCTTCGACGATTATCCGGCCACGACTTAGCACGGTGACCGGCCAGCCGCGTAATTTGCGGCCTTCATATGGGGTGTAGCCGACATTGTCGTGCAGCAGGCCAGCGGTGACCGTGGTCTCGCGCTCGGGGTCCCAGATCGCGATGTCGGCGTCGCTGCCGACTGCGATCGTGCCTTTCCGTGGGTGAAGCCCGTAGAGCTTGGCGTGGTTGGTTGCGGTTAAGGCTACAAAGGCGTTGAGGTCGAGCCGGCCCTCCTGCACGCCCTCTGAAAACAGCAATGGCAGGCGCAGTTCGATGCCCGGTACGCCGTTGGCAATGTCCTTGAAGGTTGTTCGGTCGCCATGCGGCAGCTTGCCGGAGGCGTCGTAGCGGTAGGGCGCGTGATCGGAGGAAAACACCTGGAAAGTGCCGTTCTTCAGGCCGGCCCAGACCGCCTCCTGCGCCTGACGATCGCGCGGCGGTGGGCTGCAACAGAACTTGGCGCCTTCGAGGCCGGGTTTGGCGATGTCGTCGGCGGTCAGGAACAAATATTGCGGGCAGGTCTCGCCATAGATCTTGAGGCCCTTGGTCTGGGCGCTTCGGATGACCTCGATTGCTTCGGCGGCCGAGACATGGACCAGCAGGATCGGCACGTCGAGCAGTTGCGACAGGGTCACCGCACGGTTGGTTGCCTCGCCCTCGGCAAGCCGTGCATGGCTGACCGCGTGATAGCGCGGCGCGCCGAGCCCGCGCTCCAGCAGGCGCGCGGTCAGCCATCTGATCATGTCGTAATTCTCGGCATGGACCATGACTAGCGCGCCCTCGCGCCGGGCCAACGCCAGGATGTCGAGCATCTGCCCGTCGTTCAGCTGCAACAGATCGTAGGTCATGTAAACCTTGAACGAGGTGTAGCCGTCGCGGATCAAGGCCGGGAGTTCCTGACCCATGACCTGCTCGGTGGGGTCTGAAATAATCAGGTGAAACGCATAGTCGATGACCGCCTTTGGCTGCGCCGCCTCGTGATATTCCTCGACGACCTGGCGCAAGGACTGGCCCCGGTGCTGAGCGGCGAACGGGATTACCGTGGTAGTGCCGCCGAACGCAGCCGACACGGTCGCGCTGTAGAAATCGTCGGCGCAGACAACCCCGGCCGACGAGCGTTGCTCGATATGGCAATGGCTGTCTATCCCGCCCGGCAGCACCAGCTTGCCGGCAGCGTCGATTTCACGCGTTCCCGGCCCGAGATTGCGGCCGAGGGTGCCGACGATTCCGTCCTTGATGCCGACATCGCATTGCATTGTATCGGCCGCGGTTGCCACCGTGCCGTTGCGGATCACCAGATCGTAGTCGCTCATGTCTCCCTCGCGATGAAGGTCAGTAGCTATATGCCCCGGCGACCTGCTTGCCCGCTATGATGTCACCGAGGCGCATCCGCTGGGGGCTGAGCGCCATGTTGCCACATGACACCGCGCAAGCTCGACCGTTTGTCCCTGGTGAGGTAAACCGCGATTCCTCCGGCTTTTGGTCGGACCCGCGATCTTAGCGGAGAAACTCGATGGCAGGAGAGCCACGACCGCTTCCCTCAATTGGCGGCTCGACGATCCCGGAAGCCGCCCTGTCCCCGGCCGAAACCGCTAACGCCGCGCGGGCTAAGATCGATAGCGAGATCCGCCGGATCGGGCTGGTCTATCTTTCGATTCTGGCCTTGGTCGTCGGCGTCGTGACCGGGTTTGGCGCGGTTGGTTTCCGCGATCTGATCGGGCTGATCCACAACGTCCTGTTTCTCGGCAAGTGGGCGTTTCGCTACGACGCCAACCTGTTCACGCCCGCGAGCCCATGGGGGCCGTTCGTCATTCTGGTGCCGGTGTTGGGCTCCGTGGCGGTGACGTTCCTCGTCAACACCTTCGCTCCCGAGGCCCGCGGCCATGGCGTGCCCGAGGTGATGGACGCGATCTACTATGGCGGCGGCGTGATCCGGCCCATTGTCGCGGTCGTGAAGTCGCTGGCCTCGGCGATCGCGATTGGCAGCGGTGCGGCCGTCGGGCGCGAGGGTCCGATCATCCAGATCGGGTCGGCCCTCGGATCGACCTTGGGCCAGGTAGTGCGAATGTCCCAGGGGGAGCGGATAATTCTGGTTGCCGCCGGTGCGGGGAGCGGTATCGCCGCGACCTTCAATACGCCGATCGGCGGCGTCCTGTTCGCGATCGAGCTGATGATGCCCGAGGTCAGCTCCCGCACGTTCTTGCCGGTTGCGCTCGCGACCGGCACGGCGACGTTCATCGGGCGGTTCTTTTTCGGTCCCCAGCCGGCGTTCGCCGTCCCGCATCTCGCCCCTTTGAGCGTCGACGCCACCTCGGGCATCATACTCTGCCTTTATGCATTGCTCGGGGTGGTCACCGGCGTCGCCGCCGCTGGCTTTGTCCGCGGGCTGCACTTGTTGGAAGATCTTTTTGACAAGATCACAGAGCGCTACACGCGCCATGCATTGGGCATGCTGCTGGTCGGCTTGTTGATGTATGCGCTGATGCAGCGCTTCGGCCAATACTACGTCGAGGGCGTCGGCTACGCGACGATCCAGGTGATCCTCCTCGGCCAATTGGCGGGGGCTGGGCTGCTATTCCTGCTTTTTCTCTGCAAGCTGCTGGCCACCACGCTCAGCCTCGGATCCGGTTCGTCGGGTGGGATCTTCTCGCCCTCTCTATTTATGGGAGCGACGATCGGGGGCGCGTTTGCGGCTGCGCTCTCCGCCCTCCATCTGCCGTTCGCTATCAACGTCCCGTCCTTTGCCATGGTGGGCATGGGAGCGATGGTAGGCGGCGGCACTGGCGCGGTGATGACCGCCGTCGCCATGATTTTCGAAATGACGCGCGACTACGACATCGTCCTGCCGATGATCCTGGCGGTTGCCTTCAGTGTCGGTGTGCGGCGCGTGCTGTCGCGCGAGAATATTTACACCTTGAAACTCTACCGTCGCGGGCACGTCATACCCAAAGCCCTACACGCAAACATGTTCCTCGTCCGCCGCGCCAAAGAGGTGATGGACACCGACGTGGTGCTGGCGCCGAGCGAGCTCAGCTTCAACAGCTTTCTTGGTCGTTCCGATCATGGCGGCCGAATGCGCCATGTCGTGATTATCGAGGATAATCGGATCTTTGGCGTGTTGCGCGTCAATACCGCACTCAGAACCGCCTCGGAAGACACCCGATCCGGCGCCACGCTGCGGGACCTTGCGAGCCGCGATTTTACCATCGTGCGCGAGGACGATATCATTTTCGATGTGATCCAGCGGATTTGGCGCAGGCAAGCGGGGATGGCTCTCGTCGTGCGCGGTCACGGCGTGCCGCGGCCGGGGGACGTCGCCGGGGTGATCACCAAGGAGCACGTCGCCGACTCTGTGGCCAGCAGCATTCAGGTTTATCCCGCCTGAGGATTGTTTACGGCGACGAACGGGCTTGTCCGATGACGCGTTCGCGAAGCGAGTCGTAAATCGGCACGCTGCGCAAAAGATTAGCGGCGACCATTGCCGCGAAGCACGCCGCCAGCATCGGCAGCAGGGTCGTAAACGCCGCAGTCATCTCGGTGACCAGCACGATCCCGGTCACCGGCGCCTGCACGACTCCGGTGAAAAACGCTGCCATACCGACGACGGCGAACGCTTCCGGCTCGATGCCGAGACCGGGGAATGCCGCTTGGCACAGCGCCCCGAAGAGGAGCCCCAACTGGGCGCCCAGCACGAGCAACGGCGCGAACAGTCCGCCCGGCGTGCGTGCGGCGTAGCACGCCGCCCCGAGCCCGAAGCGCACGACAAAGGCGAGCGGGATCGCGCCGAGTGCCGTGCTGGCGGCCAGCACACGCTGGGTGATGTCGTCGCCGCCGCCGATCAGCCCCGGCCCAAACCAGCCGATGGTTCCGACCAGCGCACCGATCGCCGCCGCCTGGATTTCTGCCGGGCAGCGCTCGTCGAGCCGCGCGGCCAGCCTGATCGCGCTGAGGATCGCGCGATTGTAGAGGCCGGCGGCAATCCCGGTGACCACTCCGAGGGCGAGGTAGAGCGGCCAGGTCGCGGCTACGGCGTAGGGCAAGGGGCCGGTCGCAGTCGCCGCCTGGGCCGAGACCGCGACCTGAAAATCTGGTGCGTCGCCGAGAAACAGACGCGAGATCAGGATCGCCGTCGATGACGCGCCGAGGGCAACGATCGCGATCCGGGTCTCTAGCCGTCGCACCAGCTCTTCGAGCACGAAAATCGCGCCCGCGATCGGCGCGTTGAAGGCCACGGCGAGCCCGGCGCCGGCGCCGGCCGCCAGCAGGGTTCGCGAGTCCGGCCAAGAGCGGCGGAACCATTTGCCGACGAGATCGGCGACGACCGCCCCCATCTGCACGCTCGGGCCCTCGCGGCCCAACGCCATGCCGGCGCCGATCGCCAGCAAACCGCCGAAGAATTTGACCGAGTATCAGGCGCGGCGGGGCCGGCGGCAAATCGCCGGTCAATGCCGCCTCGACCTGAGGGATACCGCTTCCCGAAGCATACGGCGAGAACCGCCGCACCAGCCAGGCGGCGAGCGCGACCGCTGCGGCGCTGCCCGCGACGACCAGCACAAACCCGACGAACGGTTGATGGTGGGCATGGGCGATCAGTTCGTCGCGCCGGCGATCGGCCTCGGTCAGCGCCAAGCGAAAGATTGCGACGATCAGCCCCGATCCGGCGCCCGCGACCAGCGCCAATGCCGCCAGCGCCGGCAGGCCGCCCTCGGCCGGCTCGGCGCGGCGCTCCCGCCGCCATCTCACCCGATGCAATTGCTTCGCCCGCAGCGCAAGAGAGGTTTCATCGCAATCCCCCGTCGCTGGACAACGCCTCTTCTATCCCGCGGCGGGTCAAGCGCTACTGTGGCGCACACTTAACATCGCGCAAGGGGCTCGCCATGACCGCACCAGCGGCGCACCGTCCGACCATCGCCGTGACCCGACATGCGATCGCGGCCGGCCACTATCTCGCCGCCACCGCCGGGTTCGCGATCCTCGAGGCGGGAGGCAACGCGATCGATGCGGGGTGCGCCGCCGGGATCGCACTCGGCGTGCTGCAGAGCGATCTCGTCGATGTCGCCGGCGTCGCGCCGATCATGATCTATCTTGCCGAAAAAAAAGAGGTCTTGACCATCGCCGGGCTCGGCGCCTGGCCAAAAGCGCTCGACCCCGAGCTGTTCATGCGCGAGCACGGCGGCAAGATCCCCAAGGGTGTATTGCGCACCGTCGTCCCCGCCGCGCCCGATGCCTGGATCACCGCGCTCAGGCGCTACGGCACGATGAGCTTTGGCGAGGTCGCGGCGGCGGCGACCCGGCTCGCCGGCGAGGGTTTTCCGATGTACCCGCTGATGGCTGAAAGCCTGAAGCGGCATGAGGCCGACCATCGCGCCTGGCCGTCCTCGGCGGCGATCTTTCTGCCCAACGGATGCGTACCGGAGACGGGAGAGGTGTTCCGTCAGACCGATCTCGCCGGTTCGTTGCAATACATGGCCGACGAGGAGCGCGCCGCTGCCGCGCGGGGCCGAGAGGCCGGGCTCGAAGCGGCGCGCGATGCCTTCTATCGCGGCGACATCGCCAACAAGATCGTCGCTTTCATGAAACAGGAAGGCGGACTGTTGTCGGCCGAGGATCTGGCCGAATACCGCTCGCCCATTACCCGGCCGGAGCGCCGCCGCTTCGGCGATCTCGAAGTCTTCACTTGCGGGGCGTGGTGCCAGGGCCCGGTGCTATTGCAGACCTTGGCCTTGCTCGAGGGGACCAATCTTGCCGCCCTCGGCCACAACAGCGCCGACTACGTGCATCACCTCACCGAGGCGCTGAAGCTCGCCTTTGCCGACCGTGAGGCCTATTACGGCGACCCGGCGGTTGTCGAGGTGCCGCTGGCGACCCTGATCTCCCCGGAATACGCGGCCGAGCGGCGAAAACTGATCCGCTCCGACCACGCCTGGCCGGAAATGCCGCCAGCCGGCGAGCTCGGCCGCAGCACCGGTAGGTTTGCCCCAACCGCGGGCGAACCGAATCCCGAACCCGACACCTCCTATGTCTGCGTTGCCGACCGCCACGGCAATCTGTTCTCGGCGACGCCGAGCGATGGCTCCTACGGCTCGCCGGTGGTGCCGGGAACCGGTCTGATCCCCTCCAACCGCGGCTCGCAATCGCGCCCCGATCCGCGCCATCCCGCCGGCGCGGGCCCGGGCAAAAGACCGCGGCTGACCCCGAACCCGGCCTTGGCGATCAAGGGCGGCGACCGCTTTCTGCCGTTCGGCACACCCGGCGGCGACGTGCAGAGCCAGGCGATGCTGCAGGTGCTGCTGAACCATTTCGTGTTTGGCCAGGACGTTCAGACGGCGATCGAGAGCCCGCGCTTCGCGAGCTACAGCTATCCGTCCTCTTTCGCGCCCTACGACTACTACCCCGGCCGCTTGGCGATCGAAGCGCGCATCCCCGAGCCGGTCATCGCCGAGCTGGCGCGGCGCGGCCACGAAATACAGCGCTGGCCCGACTGGATCTGGACTGCGGGCGCGGTCTGCGCCATCGATGTAGACAAGAAGCGCGGCGTCATGGAAGCCGGGGCCGATCCCCGCCGCGCGGCCTACGCACTGGGATGGTAGGGGCTGTCAATCGCACAGCAGTCAGGCCGGAGCAATCCCGGCGGCAGAAGGAAGCGAGGGGCCGTGTGGCTCCGCGTCACCCACCGAGTCCGTGGGCAGATTTAATGATCGTCGATTAGGCTTTGCAAATCGCGAATAAATCTGCTAGTTTAGATCTAAATTAACCTTTAATGAATACTGGTGCTAATCGTCGACTCTCGGCTGGAGAGTGCTTGCGTGTTTGTATCAAGGCCTCGATGGACCAGGACATAATCGTCAAGCTGGAGCAGCGCCTCGGGCGGCTGCATGCAAAGCTTCGGCTCGGCATCGAGGACGACCATGAGGGGCGGGTCTTTGGCCAGGGCCTCAACTTCTTTCACCCCGAGAATTGGTATTTGAGTTCCGCGGTGATTTGCGGGGCGCTTAAGCTCAGCGGATTGTACGGACGGGCCCGCAGGAATGCCGAAAATGTGCAAATCCGGCGTCACGACATGGTCATGCCCGAGCTGCCGTCGGCATTCGACGGTTTCACGATCCTTCAGATCAGCGATCTGCACGTCGACATGAACCAAGGCGCGATGCTGCGCCTGATCGAACTGCTGCCCGAGCTGCATTACGACCTTTGTGTTCTGACCGGCGATTATCGCGGGAAAACGTTCGGACCATATGACGCGACCATCGAAGGCATGGCTCGCATGCGCACTCACCTCGCCGGACCGGTATACGGCGTCTTGGGAAATCACGACTCGATCCGCATGGTTCCGGCCTTGGAGGCGATGGGAATCCGCATGTTGCTCAACGAAGCCGAGCCGCTTGTTCGCGGGGCTCAGCGCATCCATCTGGCCGGGATCGATGACGCCCATTACTACCGGGTCGATAATATCGAAAAGGCTGCCTTGCAGATCCCCGACCACGAATTTTCGATCCTGCTGTCGCACACGCCGGAGATCTATCGTCAGGCGGCGCATGCTGATTTCGATGTGATGCTAAGTGGGCACACGCATGGCGGGCAAATCTGCTTGCCTGGCGCCATCCCGATCACCTTGGACGCGACTCTCCCGAGGCGCATGGGGTCGGGACCATGGCGCTATCGCCACATGGTCGGATACACCTCGGTCGGGGTCGGATCATGTATGGTTGCGGTGCGGCTGAATTGCCCTCCGGAAATCACCTTGCACCGCCTGAGGCGCGGCTGAGCGCTAATAGGGGCGGTCGCGCAGGTCGAATGCGTAGAGCACACGAGAGACCAGCAACTCGGCGACGAAAAAAATCGCCACCCCGATAGCAACGTCGGCCACGGTCAATGACAGCGGACCGACGCAGCCGAGCAGCGGAAATAGCGACTCCGGTATCTGATCGAGCCCGACCGCCGGGCTGCTCGACGGCCGGCCGAGGCGGCGCTTCAGAAAGCTCGAGGATAGGTCGCCGACCATCGCCAGGGTGCCGACCAACACCCCGATTCTCCAGCCGAGATTTAGCAGAGCTCCCCCTGCCGTCGTCGACAGTATCGCGAGGGCCACGCCGCGTATCGTCTTTGAGCGTCCGAACAGCGGCCTGCCGTCTACGAATTCTCGGTCGCCGTCGAGAGGGTAGGACCAACGGTTACCGAGAAGCTTCTTAACCACCACCGGCGTTCCGTTAGCCAGGAACAGCAACAGCAGAAGCCGCAGGACGATCGGGGACGGCATCGCCTCAGCGCTCGCCGAGCGAGGCTTGCGTGGACTCACCCAAAGCGGCTTCGAAGACGTTCCGATCCCCACCCGAAAGCAGCGGCGCTCCGGGCGCGAGCACCCAGCCGGCGACATCGGCGATTACTGCCGGGCCCTCAAGGTCGCGCAGCAGCATGTGGTAGCCATGCACGTAATAGGCGAAAATGCGGCGACCGCGCGAGTCAGGTGGGAGTGCCCGGACAAAGCGGCGGATTGGCCGTTTCGGTATGATCTCATCTTCGGCTCCGTACATCAGCAGCAACGGCGCACGCAGCCGCGGGGCTGAGGCGAGAGCGGCGTCCATCAGATTGACTAGGCCCCAGATCGTGTCGATGCGGGTATCCTTGATCACCAGCGGGTCGCGCCCTAGCGCGCGCAGCATCGGAATATTGTTCGAAGCCTGAATGTGGAGCCCGCGGCCGGTCAAGGTGAGCCCCGGCGCCACGCGTACCCCGATCCATAGCGCCACACGGGGCAACAGGTCCATCGTCGGCCGGCCCCATACCGCCGGCGCTATCAGGATAACGCCATCGACATCGGGGATCGGGGTGCCGCTCTCACCGGTCATCGCGATGATCGCCACAGCTCCACCCATGCTCTCGCCGAGAAGGTACAGCGGCACCCCGGGATAAAGGCGGCGCAAGATCCGGCTCGCGCTCGCGGCATCGGCGGCGAGGGTGGCGCGCCCCGGCCACCGTCCGCGCTCCGGGGCGGCGCCAAAGCCGCGCTGGTCATAGGCATAGGTGGCGATCCCGAGCTTGGCCCAAATCGTTCCAGGCCCATCCAGCGCGTTGCTGTAATCGTTGAACCCGTGGAGCGCCAGGATCACTGCTTTGGCCTGGCCCTGGGGCAACCATTTGCGCAGCGGCAGAAGCTGGCCGTCTGCAGTGACGAATTTGTCGTCGGTAAGCCGCGCGACCGTTGGGATGAGAACCGCGCGGGTGTTGGGGGGATCGGCGGTCTGGTCCAGCTTTGGCGCACAAGCAGTCACCGCCAGCAGCGCGATAACGAGCCATGCGCCCCAGAAACGGGGCGCGTCTGGCGCTCGAACGCAGCTCACGCCGGTCCCACTTCCGCAGATGTTGCTTTCGCGCAAGCAGCAGTTCGTCGGTCCGTCGACGGACGCTTCAGCGGTCGGCAAAGAAGGGCGGCCCCTCGATCCGGCGGGACTCGACCGCGCACACATTGACCGATGGCCCACCGGGGCGATGCCGTCACTCGCGCAACCTATGCCACGACCAGTGGTCAATTTTTGGTCCTTATGGAGATATCAGTAACCGATAATTAAGGCTCTTGCAGGTAGAGGACGGTCTCTCCTCTAGACATACCATTCTTGGTGTAGCTTGATGAAAGAGGGGCTTCTGTTCGCCCTGTCGCGGCGGGTGTCGCGCAAAAGCCTGCGGATCCTGGCCTATCATGGGTTGTGGACGACGCCGGGATATCAGTACGGCAATCATTTATTCATGCGGCCGGAACAATTCGAGCGGCGGATGAGCTGGTTGCGGAATTCGCGCTATCCGGTACTGCCGCTGGCCGAGGCGGTGCAGCGGCTTGAGGACGGCAGTTTGCCGGACCACGCGGTGGTGATCACCATCGATGACGGCTGGAGCTCGACCTACAGCCATATGCTGCCGATCCTCGAAGGACTGGGCCTGCCGGCGACCGTCTATGTGACGACGTGGTACGCCGACCACCAAATCCCGGTGGTCAATGTCGTCGTCGATTACATCTTGAGACGCGTCGGCCGGTCGCCGAGCGAGCGGTTCGCGATCATCGCCGAGATCGTGAAGCTGCCCTCGCTGGCGCAACGCGAACAGGCGCTGCGCGCGTGCGCCACCCGATTTGGCGTGACCACGGATGAGTGGTGGGAGAGCCGCCAGTTTCATCTGATGAGCGCGGCCGAGATCGGCGCGGCCGATCGGCGCGGCCTGGACATCCAATTGCACACCCATCGCCACCGCTCGTCCGATGTGGCCTCCGACCATCTCGAACGCGAGATCGCCGACAACCGGGCGGCATTGGCCAGAGCGTGCGGCCGGCCGGAGCAAAGCTTTAGGCATTTCTGCTATCCCAGCGGGCTGGCTCATTCCTCCGCGGTTGCGGTTCTCGAAGCTGCCGGGGTCGGTTCGGCGACCCTGGTCGAGAGCGGGATAAACCCGCCGGGCGCCAACCCCTATCGGCTGCGCCGGTTTCTCGACGGCCGTCTGGTTTCCGAGGCCGCGTTCGAGGCCTATTTGTGCGGCGCCCAGGCGTTGTTCCACACCGTCAAAAGCCTGGTGACGGAAAGCTGACCAGCCAAACCCGGCCAGCCCAACTCCGCCCCAGGCGGCGTAGAAAGCGCGGGTTCGCGTCGGTACGGGTTAACCCTTATCAACAACCGGCCGCCGACATCAGCCGATGACCGGGGAAGCAGCGCCGGTCATTGATTGTGCCGCGGCAATGCGTATCATTGTAGCCATCAAGGGGTCGACCGCGCGCGCACCGCGCGGGAGCACCAAGCTTCCGGCTAGGCAATGGGACCTTCAGAAACCATCTACATCGACGAGATGGTCGCGGCTTGTAACGGCGGCGGCGGCCCGCTCGGCCACCCCAGGGTATACCTGAACCTCGCCCCCGCCGGTCGGGCCGAGTGCCCCTATTGTTCCCGCATCTTTATCCACCGTGGGATTGCGGACGCGGTCGGCGGAAGCCCGCAGCAGGGCGAGCAGGAAGGGCGCAACGTCTGAAAGCAGGTACGCGTGGACGAAATCAAAGAGCCAGCCCTCGCGCTTAATCCGGAAAGCGCGGTCGTTTCGGAACCATCGCCCGCCGTCGTGGCCCACCACCCGGTGGCGGCGCCCCGCCACGTGTTTCTGATCGACGGATCCGGCTTCATTTTCCGCGCGTATTTCGCCCGTGCGCGCAGCAGCGAACCGGTATTTCAGCGAAAGTCGGACGGCATGGTCACCGAAGTCGTGACCTTGTTCAGCAACATGCTGGATAAATATCGACGTGAGACCGACGCCGACCACATGGCGGTGATTTTCGATGCATCGGGCGCGAGTTTTCGCAACCGAATTTACGATGCCTATAAGGCAAACCGCCGGGAAATGCCCGACGACCTGCGGCCGCAATTGGAGCATGTGCGGCAAGCGGCGGCAGCGTTTGATATTTGCCAGATCGAGCTGCAGGACTTCGAGGCGGATGACCTGATCGCGACCTATGCGCGCCACGCGGTCGAGGCCGGGGCGAAGGTGACGATTTTGTCCTCCGACAAGGATTTGATGCAGCTTGTCAGCGACAACGTGAAAATGCGGGACCCCATGACCGACCGGCCGATCGGGGAGGTGGAGGTTCGTGAAAAGTTCGGCGTTGGTCCGAATAAGGTTATCGAGGTGCAAGCCCTGTGCGGCGACAGTACCGACAACGTGCCAGGCGTGCCGGGCGTCGGCGTCAAGACCGCGGCCGAGCTAATCAACACCTATGGCGACCTCGAAACCCTGCTCGCGCATGCCCATGAGATCAAGCAGCCGAAGCGACGCGAGGCGTTGATCGAGAATGAGGCAAAGGCACGGCTGTCCAAGGAATTAGTCAAACTGGACGAGGACGTGCCGCTACCCTGCCCGCTGTCGGCGCTTAGAGTGCAGCCCTACAACTCGGAAAAGCTGTATCCGTTCCTCGATGCGATGGAGCTGCGGGCTCTCAAGTCGCGGATCGAGCGCCGTCTCGACATCATGGCGCCCCCGCCAACAGGTCCGTGCGAGCCGGTCATACCGGAGGTGCCGCCCTTCACGAGGCCCCACACCTACGCGTTGGTCGACACGCTCGAAGGTCTCGACCATTGGATCGAGGCGGCATACGAGGCCGGGTTGGTCGCGATCTGGCCGATCGCGAGCGCGGTCGACGGCGCCAGGCCGGCGCTGGCCGGTATTGCGCTGGCCCTCTCGCCAGGGCAGGCCGCCTATGTTCCGCTCGCCCATCGCCCGGCGGCGGAGCTCGATCTCGCCGCGCCGTCCGAGCTTTCGCTCGAAGCGGCAATGGACCGCTTGCGGCCGCTACTGGAAGATCCGGGCGTCCTGAAAATCAGCCACGACGTGAAGGCCGTTGCGCACCTGCTGTCGCGCTGGAACGTCACGCTGGCGCCCTACGACTGCACGATGCTGATGGCCTATGTGCTCGACGGCGGGCAGTTCGATCACGGCATCGAGAGTCTGGTGCGGCGCTCTTTCGAGCACGAGCTGACCCCGCTCAAGCAACTGATCGGCACCGGCAAGAGCCTGATCGCCTTTGCCGAGGTGCCTTCCGATCGAGTGCGTGATTTCGCCGCCGAACGGGCCGACGCGGCGCTGCGGCTTCACATGCTGCTCAAGGCGCGGCTGCTGCGCGACAAGATGACCGCATTCTACGAGACGATCGAGCGGCCGCTGGCCCCGGTTGTCGCGGCGATGGAGCGGGAAGGGATCAAGGTCGACCGCGAAGCCCTCGCCCTGCTGTCGGAGGATTTCGGAAGGCGTATCGCCGAGATCGAAGGCGGCGATCTACCGCGCGATCGGCAACGATTTCAACATCGGCTCGACGAAGCAATTGGGCGACGTGCTGTTCGAAAAGCTGGGCCTGCCGGGCGGCAAGAAGGGCAAGACCGGCGCCTACGGCACCGATGCCTCGATCCTTGAAGTACTGGCGCCCTTGCATCCGGTGCCGGCGCAGGTTCTCGAATGGCGCCAGCTGACCAAGCTCAAATCGACCTATGCCGACGCGCTGGCCGACGAGATCGACGCGAAACGGGCCGGGTCCACACCTCCTATGCGCTTGCTGTAGCGGCAACAGGCCGCTTCTCGTCGAACAATCCCAATCTCCAGAACATCCCGATCCGCACCGAGGAGGGACGGCGCATCCGCCGCGCCTTTATCGCCGAGCCCGGTCAACCTGCTGCTGTCGGCCGACTACAGCCAGATCGAGCTTCGGCTCGCCGCCCATGTGGCAGAGGTGCCGGAGCTGAAGCAGGCGTTCCTCGACGGGGTCGACATTCACGCGCTGACCGCGAGCCAGGTGTTCGGCGTGCCGCTCGCAGAGATGGACGCGTCCACCCGCCGGCGGGCGAAAGCGATCAATTTCGGCATCATCTATGGCATCAGCGCGTTTGGCCTCGGCGCGCAGATCGGCGTGCCGCAGGCCGAAGCCGCGGCCTATATCCGCGCGTATTTCGAGCGCTTCCCGGCCATTCGCGCCTATATGGAGCGAACCAAGACCGATTGCCGCAACACCGGCTATGTCGAGACGATCTTTGGCCGCAAATGCTGGATCGCGGGGATTCGCGACGCCAACCCGGCGCGCCGCGCCGGCGCCGAACGCCAGGCGATCAACGCGCCATTGCAGGGCTCGGCCGCCGACATCATTAAGCGCGCGATGATCCGCATTCCTGCCGCGCTGACCAGCGAGGGCCTTCGGGCCCGCATGCTCCTGCAGGTCCATGACGAGCTGCTGTTTGAGGTGCCCGAAGCCGAGGTCGAAGCGACCGCGAGCGTCGTAGGGATGGTCATGGAAGGCGCCTGCGCGCCGCATTGCGAGCTATCGGTGCCGCTGGTCGTCGAAACCGGCTGGGCCCACAGTTGGGACGAGGCGCATTAATCCAATCCAGCGCCCGCCCCAGGGGCGAGAGTTAGGGCATAGCCGAAATTAGTCCATGTTCTTTAAGAGCGCGAGCTTCGGCTGCGATGAAATCAGGTGGCAAGTGCGGTTTGATTTCATGAACCTTCCTGACCAACTCGTCGACAGAAATCACCGATCCCCGCTGCTCCGCCGCCCGATCCACGAAAATGATCGTGCTCGCGTTCTCCAGCTCGCGAGCGGCTCGTCCCCCGAAAGTGCGCGCTACCCAAGCGATATCAGCTTCATAAGAGTGGAGAAACTCCGTCGCCCGCCCCAGAAGTCTTGGCGCGTCAGTTCCCGCACTGAGCTCATACCGGTATCCCCTATCGAAGCCTTCTAAATCGCTCCGGACTGCACCCAGCCGCTCAGCTAAGCTCAAATCGTTGAGCACATTCGGGTCGAAAGGACCGTAGGTATAGAGCCTGAAATGGTAACCGAGAGGAACCTTCTTAATGGTCTGAAGAAAATAGAGGCACTTTATCAATGCGGTCCGGCCGAAGCCGGTCGGCACTTTTTCGACAAGATTTGCGATGACGGCAACGCGTTGAAGTAGATTGTCTGAATTGGGCATCGTCATCCCCCCGATGCTTGCAAGCGGTTATTGGCCTTTTGTCGGTCTTCCATGCGAACATATAGACGCGTCTGATTTACAGCCTCAATCCCCCGCACAACTGAGGAGTGTCTCGAAAGAGGGCTAATTCTTCCTATCCCATCCTCCGAAATCACCGGTATATCTGCATTTCCGATCCGATACCAAGATTTCTCCGCGGGGATTTCTGCTCGTAGTAGATCCCCGAGCGCTTCCCGCCAACGCTCAAGTTGCTCCAAGTCATCGGCGCTCGGGACCTCGGGCGTCTCCCTCACAACGCGGTAGTGGTCACGATTTGCGAGACGACGCCCATGCTCGCCGCCGTTTCCTGCAGCCAGGGCCCCAAGGACTTCTCCAATCGTCCCAGCCGAGATAGGCATCCAAATCCTCGCCAATTGGTTTCGGGAAACGTCCGTTCGACAATATCTCTGCTAGAGCCTGTTGTAAGTGGAAGTCATAAATTACGCGAGTTTTGTGGAAATACACCTGTGTAAACATGAAGTACCGCGCGAGGATTAGCCCCTCCGCAGCATGCCAGCCGCCCTCGGTTACACCGATGCGCGGAGCGCTGCCACCTGGCTCCGAGGCTGCGACAACCGTTTGCACCAGGCGGCGCCAATCGTACCGCCCGTATTCCACTCCTGTATGCAGCGAATCTCGGAGAAGGTAATCCATCCGATCGGCATCCGTTTGGCCGTCGATTAGCTCTCGCCAGAACAGAGCTTTGCCGGCATCTGGGTTTCCTTCGAGGAGATTTGCGACCTCCGTAGCGGTAAATCCGTAGTTGGTATTCGCCGGGTGGCTACTGATCACGTCTGCGAAGCAGTGCCTTACGATGTTGGCCGAATATATCTCGTGCCGATATGGCCGCGGGGGGTCGGCTTCATCAAATGGAAAAAGCTCCTCCGCCCCGTGCGAAAATGGGCTGTGGCCAATATCGTGAAAGAGGGCTGCGAGGCGGATCAAGACTTCGTGCCGGCGCAAGCCATCTTCGTTATAGCCCAGTTCAGCCTGAAGTATATCCCGCGACCGCTGTGCGATGCCTCGATAGAGCATCGTTGCCATGTGCATTACGCCAAGCGAGTGCTCGAAGCGAGTATGCATCGCACCCGGGTAGACGTCATCTGCCCATGCGAGCTGACGAATCCGCCGCAATCGTTGGAACGCAGGTTGCGAGATGATTTCCCGTTCCCAGTCGGAATATGTAATGAAACCGTACACAGGACAGCGGATTTCGTAGGTCTTGTGCGGGTTGGAGCGCATCCATCCTCAGGTTCTCTTTTCGTTCCTAACGAATGCCCTCAAAACGCGATTGGGTCAAGATTTATTGCAGCCAAAAACGCAATCGGCCGGGCGTGAAGCCCGGCCGACGCCGCCATTCTCCCTGCCGGAAGGCCGAATGCTGATCAGTTGCGGCGGGTGCCGAGCAATTGCATCAGCAACATGAACAGGTTGATGAAGTCGAGATAGAGCCGCAATGCACCCATGATCGACTTTTTGCCGGCGATTTCGGAACTGTCGCCCGCGTAATACATCTCCTTGATCTGCTGCGTGTCATACGCGGTCAGGCCGGTGAAGACGAGGACGCCGATCACCGAGATGGCGAACTGTAGCGCGGTCGAGCCGATGAACATGTTAACCAGCGAGGCGATGATGATGCCGATCAGCCCCATGAACAGAAATGACCCGAATTGGGACAGGTCGCGCCTGGTAGTGTAACCGTAGAGGCTCATCGCCCCGAAAGTGCCGGCGGTGATGAAGAACACCCGGGCGATGCTTTCATGAGTGAAGACGATGAACACCATCGCCATCGACAAGCCCATCAGCGCCGAATAGCCCCAGAAGACGAGCTGCAGGGTGCTGGCTTGCATGCGCTGCACGCCGAAGCTCATCAGCATGACAAGCCCGAGCGGCGCTAGGATGACGAGCCAGATCAGCGGAGTGCGTGCGATCGATTCGTAGAAGCCGGAAGCAGCCGCGACATAGGCCACGATGCCGGTCAGTGCGAGCCCCGACGCCATGTAGTTGTAGACGCGAAGCATATACTCCCGCAGGCCGACATCGATGCCGACGGCGGTGTCCGCCGGCCGCACCGTCCAGCGGGGCTGCGAACCCAAAGCCATAGATCCCCTCCAGAGAGAGAAGCAGCACGAGGGAAATTCCTCGCACCGCGGATATTGGCACAAAACCTGATCTTTGCAATGACCCGCTAGCGGTGGCGCAACCCACCGCTTCCACGAGCGGCGGGCTATTCGTTGCGTAGATAAGGCGCTGGCTTGGCGCCAAGCGCGCGCCACGTGCCGGCAAAGCCCAGCGCCAAGGTCACCAAGACGGCCAGCGCCGCGGTCCACAACAGCGGCGCCGGCAGGAACACCCAGTCGGTCCGCATCAGCCGGGTGACCGCGAAATAGGCCGCAAGGGCGCCGAGCGCGCCGGCGAAGAGCGCGGCGAGTACCCCCAGCGTGCCGTACTCGATCAGATACGCGCTGGCGATCGCGCTGCGGGTCGCGCCCAGCACCTTCAGCACCACTACATCGTAGACGCGCCGCCGATGGCTGGCCGCGATCGCCCCGCCAAGCACCAGCACGCCGGCGGCGAGTGTGGCGAGCGCAGTCAGCCGGACCGCCTCGCCGATCATGCCGACGACACGGTCGACCGCGGCAAGCGCCTCGCGGACCGGGATCGCCGAGATGTTGGGAAACCGCTCGGTCACTTGGCGCACCAGCGCTTCCTCCTTGGCTTCGGGCAGATAGACGGCCGCGAGATGGGTCTGCGGGGCGTGCTCCAGCGTGCCGGGAGCAAAGACCAGAGCGAAGTTGATGCCGAGCCGCTGCCAATCGATCGCGCGCAGATTGGCTATACGCGCCGTGATCTCGCGCCCAAGCAGGTTGATGGTCAGACTGTCGCCGACCTTGAGCCCCATGCCGTGGGCAAGATCCGCGTCGAATGAGACGAGCGCCGGGCCATGATACCCGGGCGACCACCACGATCCGGCGACGAGCCGCGAGCCTTCCGGCAAAGTCGCGGCATAGGTCAGCCCGCGATCGCTGCGCAATGCCCATTGCGCCTCGGGCATCACCGCCGTCTTTTCGACCGGAACCCCGTTCAGCCGGGTGATGCGGCCGCGCATCATCGGCACCTGGTCAAGCCGGGCGCCGCGGATTCCGCGCACGATCTCCTCGAACCCGGCGAGCTGGTCCGGCTGGATGTCGATAAAGAAAAACGCGGGCGCCGCAGCGGGCAGCCGGGTTTCGATCTCGCGGGAAAGGTTGGCTTCCACCAGCGCCACCGCGATCAGAACGGTCAGCCCGATGCCGAGCGAAAGCACGATCTGGGCCGTGGGCGCTCCCGGCCGGTGCAGATTGGCGAGCGCCAAGCGCAAAATCGGGCGCCGCGGGCGGCGGAGCTGGCCGGCAGCGAGGACCACGGCCGCGCCGGCGGCCCGGAAGATGGCGAAGGCGCCGGTTGCCCCCGCAATAAACCACAGCGCGACCCGGCGGTCCGGCGCCCCGGCGACGGCCAGTGCGGCTAGCCCGAGAGCCAGCAATATAGTTGCTGCTAGCACCAACGGCGGAACGCGACGACGCGCCCGGTCGACGACGTCTCGAAACAATGCGCCAGCCGGGATCCGGCCAATCCCGGCGAGCGGCCACAGCGCAAAGAGCAGCGTCGTCAACAGGCCATAAAGCGCCGCCAAAGCCAGCGGCGTGGGATAGAGGCCGAGCCGAGCGGAGACCGGCAGCACGCCGGCAAGCAGCGGTTGCGCTGCTATCGGGAACAGGGCGCCCAGCCCCAAGGCGCCGCCGATGCCGAGCAACGCCAGCGCCATCACCTCAATCAGATAGACGGCGAAGACCAGCCGGGTCGAAGCGCCGAGGCACTTCAGGGTGGCAATCGTCGCCGTCCTTGCGGCGATATGGCCACGGATCGCATTGGCGATTCCGACCCCACCGACGAGCAGCGCGGTCAGCCCGACCAGCGACAGGAACTGCGCGATTTGGTCGATCAATCCCTGTAACGGGCGCGCTGCTTCACGAAAGCTGCGGATCTGCCAGCCTGCTTGCGGAAAGGCGGCTCGCGCCGATGAGGCCCAAGTAACGGCGTCGGCCCCGGGAGCAAATCGCAACCGGTAATCGTAAGTGACCAGCGCGCCCGGCTGGATCAGTTTGGTTTCCGGCAGCGCAGCCGCCGCTATCATGACCCGCGGGCCGAGGATCAGCCCGCTCGCGGCGGCGTCGGGCTCGCGCACGATCGTGCCGCGCAATTGCAGCGCCGCTTCGCCGATCCTGATCGTATCGCCGAGCTTTACGCCAAGCCGATCGAGGATCGCGCGATCTACGACGGCACCGAAGACGCCCTTGCTAGGGCCGAGCGCAGCGGCCAAAGCCTGCGGCGGCGCTAGAACGACGCGGCCGTATAGCGGGTAGCCGGCATCGACCGCTTTCAGCTCGATCAAGCTCCGCCGGCCGCCGTCCGGGGTGCGCGCCATCGCCCGCAAGCTGGCGGTCTCGGACAAGGTCCCGCTTTGCGCCAGAAAGGCATGTTCGGCGGCATCGGCCGGACGATAGGCGAGTCGCGCTTCGATGTCGCCGCCGAGCAGCTCGCGCGCGTTCCCGGTGATGCCGGCGGTCAGCGAGGCGGCGAGTGAACCAATCCCGGCGATTGCGGCCACGCCCAGCACGATGCAGCCGAGAAAGACGCGCAAACCGCGGAGGCCGCCGCGCAGCTCGCGGCGCGCAAGCCGAAACGCGCAGCGCCATGAGGATGCCGTCACAGGGCTCGTCTTGCAGCGCCGAGACGCATCGGGGCCGTGGCGCGGTCTTCGACGATTTGTCCATCCGCCAGCTGGATCTGGCGCTCGCAGCGCTCGGCCAGGCTCGCATCATGTGTGATCAGCAAAAGCGTCGTGCCATGGCGAGCCTGGTGCTCGAACAGGCATTCAATGACGAGCCGGCCGGTGGCGCCATCGAGATTTCCGGTCGGCTCGTCGGCCAGCAGCAGTTTGGGGCCGGCGATGAAGGCGCGGGCGATCGCCACGCGCTGCTGCTCGCCGCCCGAGAGCTGCGCCGGATAATGACCTAAGCGGTGGCCGAGCCCGACTGCGGCGAGGCCCTGTGCGGCGTCGGCAAAGGCGTCGGCATGACCGCCGAGTTCAAGCGGCAGTGCGACGTTTTCGAGCGCCGTCATCGTCGGGATCAAATGAAAGGCCTGAAACACGATGCCGATTGCGCCGCCCCGCAGCCGGGCCAGAGCATCTTCACCGAGCCTGCCGAGATCTCGTCCGCCGATACGCACGCACCCGGCGGTAGGCCGCTCGAGCCCGCCCAGCACCATCATCAGGCTCGATTTGCCTGAGCCCGACGGGCCGACCAGGCTGACGGTCTCGCCAGCGGCGATTTCCAGCGAAATCCCGCGCAGAATGTTGACGGGCCCGGCGGGGCTGCCCAGAGTCAGATGAACGTCTTCCACCACCACGAGCGGGCCGCCGGGATGAAGCGAGCTAGTCATGTATCGTCCGGGCCAGGGAGGGCGGCGCGGCAGGCCGGCTCGCTTGATGCAACGCTCGGCGAGGGGCGACGGAATCCCGGACCATATGGCGTCCGGCGCCGGTTTTTCAACGCAATGCGAGTTCTCGTCGCGGCGTTGCCGGTTCTGTGTGCCGCTCTGCCAGCCGCAGCGCGGGCGCCGGTGATCCTCGATTTCGGCGACAGCCTGACGGCGGGATACGGGCTGATGCCCGAACAAGCCTTCCCGGCGCGCCTCGAAGCGTGGTTGCGCGAGCATGGGATCGCCGCGCAGGTCGTCAATGCCGGGGTTTCCGGAGATACCACCGCGGGTGGCCTCGCCCGGCTCGATTGGGCGCTCGCCGACAAGCCGGATTTGGTCATCCTCGCCCTGGGCGCCAACGATGCGCTGCGTGGCATCGATCCCATCACGGTGCGGGACAATCTCGACAAAATGGTCCAGAAGATCGAAGCGACCGGCGCCAAAGTGCTGCTCCTCGGGATGCTCGCGCCGCCGAACTGGGGAGCAGCCTATGACCGCGACTTCGACCGGATATTTCCCGATCTGGCGCACGCCCGGCAGGCGACGCTCTATCCGTTTTTTTTGGAAGGTGTTGCGATGAAACCCGACCTAAACCAGCCGGATGGTCTCCACCCCAACGCGCGCGGGGTCGAGGTGCTCGTCGACCATATCGGGCCCATCGTCGCCGGGCTCGTTGCCCAGCGCCCTGGAGGCGCGTGATGTCTGCGCGGTTCGCGGCGGCGGCGGCGACCGGGGATCCGGCCGGTCTGGCCGCGCGCTGCATCGCCGGCCTGGCGCCGGTGGATGGAGCCACGATCGGGTTCGTCTATGTGACCGAGCCGGCAGCGTCGGCTCTGCCGCAGCTGCTGCGGCGTCTCTCCGAGCATACCGGCGTCAATTCATGGGTCGGCGGGGTCGGGCTCGGGGTCTGCTCGGCAGCGAGCGAAATTTTCGAGGAGCCTGCCGCTGTCGTGATGACAGCGGCGTTGCCGCCGGACGACTTCCGCATCTTCGCGGCGACCCCTGACCCGGGTTCGGACCTGCCGCGGCAGCACACTGGTTGGATCGAGAAATCGGGGCCCGCCCTGGCGCTCGTCCACGCCGATCCGCGCTGCCCCGATCTGACCAAGGCAGCGGTCGACGTCGCGACGGCGAGCGGCGCTTTTCTCGTCGGCGGGCTCGTCTCGCATCGCTGCGAAACTCCATTGGTCGCGCGCATTTCGGGCGAAGACGGTCTCGGCGCGAACGGCATGGCCGGACTGATGCTGGCGCCGGAGGTCGCGGTGGCAACCGCGCTGACCCAGGGATGCATGCCGATCGGGCCGGTACATCGGATCGACGAGGCGCGCGACAATGTCGTGATGGTCGTGGATGGCCGTCCGGCGTTGAGCGTTTTTTTCGAGGATATCGGACCGGAACTGGCACAGGACCTGCGGCGCCTCGGCGGGGTAATCTTTGCCGGGCTGCCGGTGCCCGGTTCGGACACCGGGGACTATTTGGTGCGCAACATATTGGCGATCGACCCCGGCCGCGGCTGGGTCGTGCTCGGCGCTGAAATTGACGCCGGCGACCCGATCTTGTTCTGTCGTCGCGACCCGGAAAGCGCACGCCGCGACATGGTGAGAATGGCGCGGCAGCTCGCCGGCCGGCTCGCCGGGCCGCCCAAGGCAGGGATCTACGTCAGCTGTGTCGCGCGCGGCGCCGCGTTGTTTGGCGAGCCGGGGATCGAGACTCAGATCATTCGCGAGTGTCTCGGAGATTTTCCGCTGATCGGGTTTTTCGCCAACGGCGAAATCTCGCGCGACCGGCTTTACGGGCACACCGGCGTCTTGACCCTGTTCACGTGACGGCATGCTGCGCCTGTTTGTTGGCATCGGGTTTCCGCCCGAGCTGAAGCTGCGTCTCTCGCTGCTGTGCTCTGGGGTATCAGGGGCGAAATGGGTCGATCCCGGCAATTTCCATTTGACCTTGCGCTTTATCGGGGAAATCGCCGAGGACCGAGCCGCAGATGTCGACGACGCGCTGGTGCGCCTGCGCGCGCGCCGCTTCGCCTTGCAGCTCTCGGGGACAGGGGTGTTCGGCGGCGGCGACAAGCCGCGCAGCCTGTGGGTTGGGATCGAGCGCGGTCCTGAGCTCCTCGCCCTGCGCGACAAAATCGAGCAGGCGCTGATCCGCGCCGGGCTGACGCCGGAGCCGCGCAAATTTGCCCCGCACGTAACCTTGGCGCGGCTGAACAATCCGCCGATCGACCAACTCGGCGAGTTTCTCGCGGCCCATGTCGGGTTTCGTGCCGAACCGCTCCCGGTCGACGCCTTCAGCCTGATCGCGAGCTTTCAAACAAAGTCCGGTTCGGTCTATGAGGATCAGGCCCACTATCCGCTGGGTCCCTAATCCGGCCGGGAGGAGAAGCACGATGGCTCATTGGCTGTTAAAATCGGAACCGTCAGCGTATTCGTGGGCGCGACTCGTGGCCGACGGCCGCACCAATTGGGACGGGGTGCGGAATGCGCAGGCGCTGAACAATCTGCGGGGGATGAAACCCGGCGAGCGCGTGTTCGTCTATCACTCGAACGAGGGAAAGGACATTGTCGGCATCGCCGAGGTGGTTAAAGGCTTTTACGCCGACCCGGCCGACAAGTCCGGAAAGCTTGGGATGGTCGATATCGCGCCGGTCAGGCCGGTGGCGAAGCCAGTAACTCTCGCTGCGATGAAGGCCAATCCCGAGCTGGCTGGAATGGCGCTATTACGCCAGTCTCGGCTCTCGGTCTGTCCGGTCACAGACCGGGAATGGGCTGTCGTGTGCCAAATGGCCGGCATCCCCGCCTGAGCCGCCGGGCGGGCGGGGGCTAACCGAACCCGGCCGGTCTGGGCTCGTGCCGGAGATCGCGCAAGGTCAGGTCAATGTTCCCATCGCCGCTGAGCGCGCGGGCGCGCAACTTGGCCTCGGCGGCGCGCTCGAATTCGCTGCGGCACAGGTGATACGCCTCGATGCAGCGCTCGGGCGTCGGGCGCTGCTCGAGGAGGTTCTGAAAGACCTGCCGCCGGACTCGGACGATCCCGCGATACTCGCCGAATTCGACTCCGAACTCCACGGCGCCGGCCGCATCGTTCCATCGGGCATCATCGGGAAACGAGAACAGATTCATTTGCCGCGGCGCTCGCGGTCGATACGCGCTCGGCGCTGGCCCTGGGGCTGATCGATCAACCCTTCTCTACCTGTATCGCATCTGGGCGGACGCATGGAGCTGCGCATAGCGATAGCTCTGCTGGCGCGTCGTTCGGAGGCCGGGGACGCCGTTCTGATCGAGAGCCTTTTCCCAAGAAGCCAGCTCCTCAGCTGAGAGCATATAGCGCGCGCAAGCCTCCTCCCGACTAATCAATCCAACCCGGGCGGCGGCGACGACAGCCGCCTTGCGACTAGGGGACCACCGTTTTGTATCGGCAGGCGGCAGAGCTATGTCGGAAGGAGACGAGAACGGCTGCAGCGACATTGTTGCGCTTCTCATAAACGATTATCGGGCTCGGCGACCGCCCCGGCGCGAACCGTTCCGTCAGCGTCTGACGGCAGTACGCGCAGGCCGGCATTTGTACGACATCCTGGACGCTAGTTTTATTCCGTCGGCGGCCGCGATTTGACATTTTTTTGAACAGTCGGGTGGTCGGGATACCCCCCGAAAGGGTGAGTCCCGCCGTGCATGAACAAATGAGAAACGACAAGAGACAGTCCATGTTACCGGGATCCTCATCCTTGGCCGGGCAGGCTGAAGCCGTTTCGCTCGGTCACCGCGCACCGTTGACGCCGACGCTCGCCCGGTCCCGGCGGCCCACAACGCAGGTCTGCCGAGCTCGATGACAGCGTTTTGCGATAGCGGCCCCGGCGTGAACCGACTATCACCTTTGCGCGGTCGATCCCCGAGACAGATCACTCGGAAACCGCGTGACCCCGGCTGTGCGCGCGGCGACTGCCGGGCATCGACCGCCGAGACAGGATACGAAGCCGGTTTCCGATGTTATTTCAGCGCTTGCTTGTCGGCCTGGTTGATTATTGCCGACGCCATGGGTTGCTCGTCGTTCTGGGCGGCCTTGCTCTTGCCGGCTTCGCCGGTGTCTACGCGGCCCATCACCTCGGGATCAGCACCGATACCGATGAAATGTTCGCCCGGAGTCTACCCTGGCGTCAGCGGGCTCTGGCGTTCAAGGCGGAGTTTCCCCAGTTTTCTGATCTGCTGGTGGCGGTTATCAACGCCAAGGAGCCGGAGCAGGCGGAGGCTACCGCTGCCGGGCTGGCCGCCGCCCTGGCCGAAGACCATGTGCATTTTCGCGCCGTCAGCCGTCCCGATTCCTCGCCTTTCCTGAACCGGGAAGGGTTGCTGTTCCTCGATACGAAACAGCTTGCGGCGCTGCTCGAACAAACCATCGACGCGCAGCCCTTTCTTGGCCAGCTGGCCAAGGACCCGAGCGCCCGCGGGCTGTTCGCGGCCCTCGCGTTGTTGGGCAAGGGGGTGCAGCAGGGTCAGGTCGATTTGTCCCCGTATCAAACTGCGCTGTCCGCATTCCATCAGGCGATCGCCGATGCGATCGCCGGCCATCCCCATCCGTTGTCGTGGACCCGGCTCATCGGCGGCAAGATCGCCGATTTGGGCGGGCCGTATAAATTCGTGCTGGCCCAGCCGAGGCTCGATAACGGCGTGCTCGAGCCCGGCGGCGCGGCCACGGTGGCGATACGCGCCGCCGCAAACAAGCTCGAATTCGTCAAATCGGGCGCCGCCCGCGTGCGCATTACCGGGAATGTGGCCCTTTCCGACGAGGAGTTCGCCAGTGTAGCGAAAGGTGCGGTCGCAGGCATGATCGGCAGCGTCGTGCTGATCTCGCTGTGGCTGTTCCTGGCGGTTCGCACATGGCGGTTGATCGTGCCGATCCTGTTGACGCTGGGACTCGGGCTGATGCTGACCCTGTTGTTCGCCGCGGCGGCGGTCGGCACCCTCAACTTAGTATCGGTCGGCTTCGGCATCCTGTTTGTCGGCATCGCGGTCGATTTCGCGATCCAATTCTGTGTCCGCTATCGCGAGATGCGCTGGGAAAACCCAGACCGCGGAGCCGCCATGGCCGAGACGGGTCGGCGCGTCGGCGGGCAGATCCTGGTCGCGGCAGCGGCCACATCGGCGGGTTTTCTCGCCTTCGTCCCGACCGAATTTCGCGGCGTCGCCGAGCTTGGGCTGATTGCCGGGGTGGGGATGCTAATCGCCTTCTTATGCACCATCACCTTTCTCCCCGCGGCCATCAGCTTGTTCCGCCCGCGCGCCGAAAGCGCCTCGGTCGGCTTTGGCTGGGCGGCGCCGCTCGATGAGATTGTGCGCCGACACCGCCGGCCTCTCTTGGTGTTGTTTGCCGCGCTGGCCGTGCTCGGCGTCGCTCTGCTGCCACAGCTGCGCTTCGACTCTAATCCCCTGCATACCAAGAACCCGCACACCGAAGCGATGCGGACCCTTTCCGACTTGATGGATTCGCCGGTCACCAACCCGTTTACTATCGACCTCCTGACTGCGAACGCTGCTGCCGCCGCGCCATTGTCGGAGCGCCTGCGGGAGTTGCCGCTGGTTTCGGGAGTGTTGTCGATCGACAGCTTTCTGCCCAAAGACCAGAAGGCGAAGCTCGCACAGATCGAAGATGCGGCAACGTTGCTGGGCCCAACCCTCAGCCCGCAGGCGCCGGTCCCGCCGCCGACGGCGCAAGAGATCCGCACGGCGGCCAAGAAGTCGTACGAGGCGATCGCGCCGGCATTGACCAAATCATCGACCGATCCGCTGCTGGGCGCTATCGCCGGCGATCTGCGCAGGGTGGCGGTCGCGCCCGATCCGGTGGTGCTGGCCATGAACCGGGCACTGACCCGCTTTTTGCCAGCGCAGCTCGATCAGCTGCGCACTGCGCTCTCGGCCGAACCGGTGACCTTGCAGAACATTCCGCCGGCGTTGGCCCGCGACTGGGTTCTGCCCGACGGTCGGGCCCGCATCCAGGTCTTGCCCAAGTCCGAGGCGAACGACAGCCGCGGATTGAGGGATTTCGTCGCTCAAGTCAGAACGGTCGCTCCGAATGCGGGTGGCCCGGCAGTAACCATCGAGGCGAGCAGCGCCACGATCGTCGGGTCGTTCCGCTCGGCCGCGCTGTCCGCTGTGGTCGCGATTGCGATCATATTGTTCGTGGCATTGCGCCGCGTCCTCGACGTATCGCTGGTTCTGGCGCCGTTGCTTCTGTCGTCGCTGATGACGGTGATCGTCATGGTCTTGCCACCGCTGCCGCTGAACTACGCAAACATCATCGCGCTGCCCTTGCTGCTGGGTGTCGGCGTCTCGTTCAACATCTACTTCGTGATGAACTGGCGCGCTGGGCGGGTCGCGGTGCTTGGCTCAGCGACCGCTCGCGCGATCTTGTTCTCGGCGCTGACCACAGGCACCGCATTCGGCACGCTCGCGCTGTCGCAGCATCCGGGGACGGCGAGCATGGGCACATTGCTGCTGATCAGCCTCGGCTGCACCCTCGTTGCCAGCCTTGTCTTCATTCCGGCGCTGCTGGCGTCAGTACCAAGGCCAAGATCCACGCCGGCAAGACCGTCAACCATCGACCACCATGATAGCGGTCCGCCCGACGGCAGATGACAGTGCCGTGGCGATCAGCTGTTCGCGGGCCATTGATTAGGACGTGGTTGGCGTTCCCCAGGATCGGACTCGGCCAGACAATCTTCTGTTTTGTTCGGGCCGAATGCCGAAACGGGTCACATAATGGGCAAAGCGTTCATGCTCGCGGGCCGGATCGAGCCCGTAATCCTCGAGACGGGCACGCCGCCCACGATAGCCGCCATTGGGATTCGCCGCCACCCGGCGACCAATGCGGGCCGCCGCGTCGGGATCGAGAATCTGCCCGAAATGTCGGTAGAGCCCCGCCACAGTTCCCACCGGGTCGTGTACCAAGTCGCCGTAATGAACGTGAAATATGGGCTTGGCAAAGCCCTCTTCGTCTGCGGCGGCGATCATCAGCTCGGCCGCTGTAAGCCAGCGCTCGCTATCCTCGCGGCCGATTTCGAGCCGGTCGATTCGACGGCTGAAGGGACGCCGAAGTACTTCGGTCAGTCGCGCGACGGAGGCGAGCACCGCTACCGGGTCACGATGTACGAACACCAGATCGGCATCGGGATAGACAGTGCGGATCGCGCCGAGCGCGAAGATATGGTCGGGGCATTTCAGTACCCAGCGCCCCCGACCACCCCCCTGATGCTGGAGATGCTGCAAGAAGCGCTTGTGAAAGCGATAGGCGTCGAGATGCCCGGTTTCGTCGAGCCAGCGCCGATAGCGTGGAATGCGGTAGGTCGTGTCGAAGCGCAGGCTAGCGAACAGATGCGCCGTGATCTCCGAACATTCCTGCGGCGAATCCGCCTTGATCGGGTGCAGGCGGCGGAATTGCGGCGCGAGCAGCTGGAATAGGCGCAGCTGCCGGGCAACCTGCCGCTGTCGCCGATCGGGACCGGCGCCGGACCGCTGAGCCGGGTAGGGATGGATTAGCTGCCATACGCGAGGAACAAGATTAGTCCGATCTTCTGCCAGCAGACTGTGTAGAAAAGTGGTGCCAGAACGCGGCAGACCGGCAACGACCAGCGGCCGCTCGACCGGTTGGCCGAGAATTTCCGGCGCGCGTTTTTCCTCCTCCTTCAGCCGCAACAGATTTGACAGAAAGCGTACAGTATCCCACCGAACCGCGGCGCTCCCGAACAGGCTCAGATCGGCTTGCTCGCGGCAGACGCTAAGAAACATCTGCAACGGTCGCTCGAACGGGACATCGCCGAAATCGGTCAGCCCGACGCGTCGCTGCGCTCGAGTGATCAGGTGCTCGGCGCCTGGCGGCCGGCGCAGGCGGGTCAGCGGGTTAAGCATCGCATTGGCGAGCGGGGCGATTGCTTCGTCGGCGAGATGTTGGAACCATGTCGGCCGCAAACAGCAAAGGTCGATCTCCCGCGGATGCCGCAGACGTTCGGCAAACAGGCTGAAATATAGCCGCCCGCCACGGGGCCGCCATTACGGCCTGCCGCCGTATCCGCCTTGGTCATACGATGCCCGCGGTTATACGATGCCCGCCCGATGGTGGTCGATGGACGGTTTGCCGCGTGCGGATCGCTCCGATCCGTCGGCTGCTCCCGATCGTTCGGCGACGCGCGTGACCGGTGCGCGGGGAGGTTAGCGCTGCTTGCGGCGATTGAGCGGGTCCGGGTCGAGCCTCTTTCCGTCGAGAGCGCCCATCCAGTCGAGGCCGGCGCGCAACCGAACAACCTCGCCAACGACGATAATCGCGGGGGTTTCGCTGCTGGCGGCAGCGGCAACGGCATCGCCCAATGTCGACGTCAGCACCTGCTGTGCGGGTGTGGTCGCTCGACTGACGATCGCGACCGGCTCATCGGGTCTGCGGCCCCCGGCGATCAGGCGGTCGACAATGTTCGGCAAATGCTTCAGCGCCATGTATAGCACGAGGACCGGCGCGCCGCGTGCGATCGCGCCCCAATCGAGCCCGTCGGGAACGGTGCCGTCGCTATTGTGGCCGGTAATGAAGGTCACGGCCGAATTGGTCTCGCGATGGGTGACCGGAATGCCGGCATAGGCGAGCCCGCCGATGCCGGCGGTGATCCCGGGGACGATGCGAAACGGGATGCCAGCCGCGACCAGCGCCAGCGCTTCCTCGGCGCCGCGCCCGAAGACGCAGGGGTCACCGCCTTTGAGTCGCAGGACGCGGTTTTCGGCCTCGGCCAGTCGAACGAGCCGGGCCGAGATGTCGGGCTGGCTCGGCGAGGCGCGGCCACCCCGCTTGCCGGCGTAGTCGAGCGCCGCGTCAGGCCGCGCCAGGCGCAGGATGCGCGGATCGACCAGCGCGTCGTAGACGACGACATCGGCATTGGCGAGCGCGTGCAATGCCAGCACGGACAAAAGTCCGGGTTCCCCGGGGCCGGCGCCGACGAGCCAAACCTGGCCGGGCTGAAAGTCTGGCAGATCGAGACGCGCGCTGTCGATCAAAAGACGTCCCCAAAAGCGGAAGGGCGAAAGGCCCGAAAGTAGTCATCCTGGCCGGTTTTGCTAAGATCGGGCAAATGGTAGGGCTAGAACATTGCTGCGCCGTTTCGGATGCTAGGGAGGGGTTAATGACTGCGCGTCGGACGGCGGTCCTCGGGCTGGCGTTAATCGCCGTCGTCCTCTGGGGATCCGCATCACGGGCGGACCTCAATCTGTTCGGCGACTATTACTCGAATGTGGCCCGCGCCGCGGCCCAAAACGATGCCGAGACGGTCAGACAGCTCGTCGGCGGCGGTGAAGGCAATCCGAACATGGTCGACGAGAATTCGCGCACCGGACTCCATTACGCGGCGATGAACGGCAATCTCGAGATCCTCGCGATCCTGATCAAGGCCAACGCAAAGCTGAACGTCGAGGATCCGCTTGGGAACACGCCGCTGCATCTGGCGGCGGATCATAACCAGACCGAGGCAGGCAAGCTGTTGCTCGATGTTGGGGCCGAGGTCGATCCGCAGAACAAGGATGGAATGACCCCGCTGATGATCGCGGCGAACCGCGGCAATCTCGAGCTGGTTCGGGCATTGCTCGCCAAAGGCGCCAGCCCGACCAAGACCGACTATACCGGGCCGGGACGCCCTGGGCTGGGCGCAGGAAAGCCACCGGCCGGGAGTGGTCGAGGCGATCAGCCGGGCGGAGGGCGTAAAGGGTTCTTGAGCGGAGAGCTCGTCGCGTCGAGAAGTCACCTCTGATTTCCTGCCCGGCTCCGAATCGTGGGGATTTCCCCGAGGCTTGCGCGAGATCGGCTGGAAGGACATCGTAATCGCGCGCCCGGCGAGGTACGGGCACTCGAAGAGCGGGCGCGTATTAAGCGCACGGTTGACTAAAAAGACGAGGGTAGCGCATGCGCATCGAGATCATCTGCACCGGCGACGAAGTCCTGACCGGCAAGATCGTCAACACCAACTTCAGCTATATGACCCAGAAGCTCGAGGATTTCGGGCTGTCGGTGGCCTGGGGGACGATCGTCGGCGATGACCGCGACGAATTGCTGGCGGCGTTTCGCATGGCCGGGGAGCGCGCCGACGCGGTCATCGTCAATGGAGGACTCGGGCCCACCGTCGACGATCTGTCGCAGGAGATCGCGGCGCGCGCCGCCGGCGTCGACCTCGTATTGAACGAGGACTGGCTCGTTCGCATGGAAGACTTCTTTCGCCGGCGTAACCGGGTCATGTCGGAGAACAATCGCAAGCAGGCGATGCTGCCGATCGGCGCCGAGATTCTGGACAACCCGGTCGGCACCGCCTGCGGCTTTGCCCTCGACATTGGCAAGGCGCGGTTTTTCTTCACCCCCGGGGTGCCGCGCGAGCTGTTCCGCATGCTGGAGGAGCAGATCATCCCGCGCTTGCTGACGCGCGGTGGAACCCCGGGCGTGATCCATTTGAAGCGGTTCCACTCTTACGGGCTCGGCGAATCGCATGTCGACCAATTGCTGGCCGGGGTCGAGGATCTGGTTCCCGACCATAGCGTCAAGCTCGGCTTCCGCACTCACTATCCGCAAATCGAGACCAAGCTGACCGTGCGCGGCGTCGACCAGAACGACATCGACCGCAAATTGGCGCCGGTCGTGGCGGAAGTGCGCAAGCGGCTCGGCAACTTCATCCTTGCCGAGGACGACCAGACCCTGGAAGGCGTCGTGCTGCGCGCGCTCGCGGCCCGAGACGGCTCGCTGGCGGTGGTCGAAACCTATACCGGCGGCCAGATCGCCGCCCGGATCGCCCATCTGCCGGGTGCCGAAAAGGTATTCCGCCGCGGCCTCGTCGCCCGCGACCCGGCCGAGATCGCCGCCGCCCTTGGCCTTGACGGCGCGCTGATCGCCGGCGAACTCAGCCGCGAAACAGCCGAGGCCGTCGCCCGGGCAGCGCGCGCACGAGACCGGCGCCAGCCATGCACTCGCGGTGCTGATCGAGGTCGATGACGGCCCCGACCGGATCGATTTCGGCGGCAGCATCCACCTCGCGATCACCGATGGAGAGAGGATCGAATCCCGCCGCTCGCGCATCTATGGCGGCCGTGACTGGGTGCGCCTCGGCGCCGTCGAACTCGGCCTCGACTGCCTACGCCGCTACCTGCAAGGTCTCCCGGTCACCGAACGCACCGATTTCGAGAGGTCCGAGCAGAGGTGATGCCCGGTCACTCGTCGCTCGCGACCGCGCGGTAATATTGCGGGGCCTCGCGGCGATCGTGCATGCCGTAGTCGCGGATGACGCGTACCGAGCCAGTGGCGGATATCGATGCCGTCCGGCGTATCTCGGCCGCCACCGCTCCCCGGCCGTGCGATCACCCCAGGAAACCAGCAGCAGCGATTTGGCGGGATCGGTGATGCCGGTAAAGGCCTCGTGCGACACGACGCTACTGGTTTCCACCGGCGGCAGGCCGAGGTCGGCTGCGAGCGCGTCACTGTCCGCGCCGCTATCGCCGGGCGCTCGAAATTCGGTGATCGTGACCAGTTTGGCGGCGCCGGTTTCGGTCTCGTCGAAGCGTTGCTGCGGCAGGCCGTGACCTCTGGGAACATGGGTGTCGGCGACGACTTCGCCGACGCGGAGATGGTAATCCGCGAAGATGCTCGATCGCCCCTTTTCCTGAGCATCGATGATGGAGGCCGAGTGTCCGCCAGCGGATCAGCGCCTTTTCGTCGCGCCAGGTCGACAACGACAGCACCCGTCCGTCGATCGATGTTAGCTGGTAAAGCGCTCGTTGTCGATGAAGCCGTCGATTTTCTCCAGTTCGGGCCTGAGCATTCCGGCCAGATCGAGATAGTCGTTCCAGCGCTCCTTCTTCGGCTGAACCTCGAAGATCACGGCAAACATCGTCATACTCCGGCGGGCTAATCGTGGCCTGTGGCAATCGCAGCAAGCGGCGATCCGTCGGCGGATTCACCAATCAATATAAGCCGATCAACCGCTCGGTCGATGGCGGACGCCTCGGCGGCGGTCGAACATTCGGCAAGGGAAGAATGTGAAGTCCGACGTCGCCGATTGCCACCCAAAGTCCCGAGCCCGGTCCTCGCCTATGCAGGTAAAAGTAGTCGTGTGGGCGAGGGTGCCGGTAATGGCGTTACGGTACGCCGGTCGCGCGCTGCGTCTGAGAGGCACCGCTGGTGACCGTATGACCGATCGCCGACACGTCTTGCCCGGCGCCGGCAACCGTGTTGCAGGCGGACAGCAGCGAGCCCATTCCCATTAGCACCAGCGCTGCCAGCAACAGGCCGGCGGTGCCATTGCGTTTCTCACTCTTCATATGAACCTCCGAAACCACAGGTCGAACCCCGAATCGGAAACGATACGAGACGCAATCGGGTTCCAGATCTGCCTTTGACGGCGTCTGTCCACGGAGCTGAGACCGTGGCGGGGCCTTCGAGTTGATCAACCTTGGCGCGCTCGCGTCCTCGCTGCCTTCTTTGCCGAGGCGGAGCGGGCACTCTTGGGCCGCGCCGCGGCAGCCGCGCCGCCGAGCCGACCGACCTTGCGCGCGGGCTCGTTGTTGACCGCATGGCCGCGTCCCGAACCCGATTTCTTACCGCCGCCGGTCATCTTGTTAACGGTCGCCCATGCCCGCCGCTCGGCTTCGGCCTCGCTCACGCCGCGCTCCTTGTAGCCCTCTTCGATATGTTCGGCTTGGCGCTTCTGCTTGTCGGTGTATTTCGCTTTGTCGCCCCGCGGCATCCGAACCTCCTCCGCTTGACATACTTAGTGCCCGATCGCGAAACGAAACAGCCCGGATTAAGTTCCGTGGATGGTCGACACGGGGGTTGAGAAGGGAATAGGGAGGATTTCGGAACCGATCCTTTCTCCGTACTGTTTTGTAACTCGACTAACTGAACGGAGGTCGAGTATGGATACGGTCGGAACGGACGCTGCGGTGCGAGAAACTGCTCGCCTGATCTCCAGCGATAAAGTCGAAGGGACAGCGGTGCGCAACGTCAGCGGTGACAAGGTCGGCACGATCGAGCGGGTCATGATCGACAAACGGGCCGGCAAGGTCGCCTACGCGGTGATGAGCTTTGGCGGGTTTCTCGGGATGGGCCAGGATTACGTTGCGCTGCCTTGGCACATGCTGCGCTACAACGAGAATCTCGACGCCTATGAGTTGAACATTACCGAGGACCAGCTCCACGGTGCCCCTGCCGTCGCCCAGGGGTGGGACACCGGCATTGTCAGTCGGGATTGGGAGCGCAAGGTCCACACTTACTACGGAGTTGACCCGTACTGGTGATCCAGCCATCGAGTGTCACGCGAACGGAGCGGCTTCAGCCGCTCCGTTTCGTTTTAGACCCTCACTTCATGCTGGGAATGGGAGGCGTTTGGGTGTCAGGATCAACGCTCCGTTCGAGCGGAGCGGTCCGACATGACTTTTCTCCAGGCAATTTTCTTTGCGATTGTGCAAGGCGTCACCGAGCTGTTTCCGGTCAGCAGTCTCGGCCATGCGGTCGTCCTGCCGGCGGTGCTTGGTTGGCATATCGACCAAGATTCGCCCCGGTTTTTGCCGTTCCTTGTCGTGCTGCATGTCGGCACCGCGACGGCGCTTCTGGTCTATTTCTGGCGCGACTGGCTGAGCCTGGCGATGGCGGCTCTGGGGCGCGGCGGCATGACGAGCCGGACGATCGCCGAGCACCGCCACCTGATCGTGCTCCTGGTGCTTGGCACCTTGCCGGCGGTCGTGCTGGGTTTCGTTTTCGAGAAATGGCTCCGCCACCTGTTCGGATCGCCGGTCGCTGCCGCATCCTTCCTGATCCTCAACGGCATATTGCTGTTCGCCGGCGAGCGTCTGCGCCGTCGCGCCAATACCGCGCGCGACAGAAAGGGCCTGGCGCAGGCGAGCTTGGGCGACGCGATTATCGTCGGCCTCTGTCAGACGACGGCGTTCTTCCCGGGGATCTCGCGCTCCGGCGTCACCATCGTCGGCGGCCTGCTGGTCGGCTTGCGGCACGAGGATGCGGCGCGGTTCTCGTTTCTGCTGGCGACGCCGATCATCCTGGGTGCGGCTGTCCTCGAAATCCCGAAATTGCTCCACGCTCCCGCTGGATCCGGCGGTGCCGCGATCGGCGGCGGGGTGCTATGGGTCGCCGGATTGGTCGCCGGCATCACCGCCTATGCCAGCACGGCGTTTTTGATGCGGTATTTCCGCAGCCGCGAGGAAAGCCCGGCGCTCGATCCGTTCGCCTATTACAGTTGGCTGGCGGGCGGTCTGGCGCTGCTTTATCTGATCTTCAGGTGAGCCGGGACCAGCCCGAATGGTGGCTGCTGAAGCTATAGGTGTGAACCATGGATATCCCCTTATTGCCGGAATTGCAGTTCGCGGAGATCCCCGCGGCATCACGGGTTCGGTACGACGGTGACCGGTTCAGCTATATGGCGGCGGGCCGAACCGAGGCCCCGCCATTGATTCTGCTGCATGGCGTCGGCGCGAACTCGATGCACTGGCGCTTTCAGTTCGCAGCATTCGCCGACCAATTCCGGGCGATCGCCTAGAACGCGCCCGGCTACATGCTGAGCGACAATTTGCGGGTCGAGACGCCTGACTGGGTCGATTACGCCGCAGCGCTCGACGACTTTCTGACCACGCTCGGCGTCGGCCGGTTCGATCTCCTAGCCAATTCGTTCGGCACGCGAGTGGCGCAATGCTTTGCCTACCGTGATCCCGACCGGATCGGGCGCGCCGTCTTCACCGGAACGAGCATTGCGCAAGGTACCGCACCCGAGGAGCGAGCCCGCATTGCCGAGGGCCGCGCAAAGATGATCGGCCAGGGCGGCTACGCCTTTGGAGCGCGCGCCGAGGCGCTGCTCGGATCACGGGCGTCGGCCGACACGCTGAGGCTGGTGCGGCACACGCTACGCGCGACCAACCCGCGCGGCTTTATGCAGGCGGCGCGGTTTATCGCGAGCGGCGGCATGCCGCCGCTCGGCGCCGGGCTGACGATGCCGCTGCTGATGATCCAAGGCGACGAGGATCGCGTCACCCCGGCAGCCGCCAATGCCCGGATACTCGCGAAGGCGGTGGCACAGGCGAGGCTCGTCGCGTTGGCGGGCTGCGGCCACTTGCCTGAGGTCGAAGAGCCCAAACGGGTCAACGAGCTTGTAGGCGGGTTCCTGGAATGGCCCTCCCCTTCGGCCATTTTTCCGCACGATGACAGCTTTGCCTTCGCCTGCTAGAAACCGCAGGTACAAACCGGTGTCAGTGGGAGGCGAAAGATGGCGGCGAAGCCTTATATCATCGCGTTGGAGGAGCATTACCTCGATGCCGAGGTAAAGCGGCATTATACCGGTACTGACGCGCAGCATGCGCCGCGGGTCACCGAACGCCTCGACGATGTCGGTCAGGGCCGCATCGCCGAGATGGATGCCGCCGGCATCGATATGCAGGTGCTTTCGCACGCCAATCCGGGCATGCAAAAGATGGACGCCGAGACGGCGGTGCGGCTGGCGCGCGGCGCCAACGACCGCCTCCAGGAAACCGTCCGCGCCCATCCCGACCGCTTTGCTGCTTTCGCCGCGATCCCGACGCCCGATCCGAAGGCCGCGGCCGACGAGCTCGAGCGCGCCGTTACCAAGCTCGGCTTCAAAGGCGCCTTGGTTAACGGCCTGACCAACGGGCTCTTTCTGGACGACAAGCGGTTCTGGCCGATCTTCGAGCGGGCGGCCGCACTCGACGTGCCGCTCTACATGCATCCGGCAATCCCCCATCCCGCGGTCGTCGAAGCCTATTACAAGGATTATGTCGAGCAATATCCGTCGTTGCTGCGCGCCGCCTGGGGGTTCACCGTTGAGACCGCGACCCAGGGCGTTCGTCTCGTATTGAGCGGCGTGTTCGACGCCTATCCCGGCCTCAAGATCATCATCGGCCACCTCGGCGAAGGCCTACCGTTTCTCCTATGGCGCATCAATATGGGGTTCGAGCGCGACCGCACCGGCAGCAAGAACTTTCGCGACGTGTTCTGCGAGCATTTCTATGTGACGACCAGCGGCTTCTTTTCAGACCCGGCGCTATTGCATTGCATGATGGAGATGGGCATCGACCGGATCATGTTCTCGGTCGATTACCCGTTCGTCGACAATCCGCCCGGGACAAAATGGCTCGAAACCTTACCATTATGCGCCGAGGACCAGGTCAAATTGCTGAGCGGCAACGCCAAGCGGCTGTTGAAACTGTAACCGCGCTCGCGATTACGCGGCGGTGGCCTCGCCCTCGTGCAACGCTTGTCCGAGGCTGAGGCGGCGCGCGACCATCGCCGATTGCAGCCGCGCCCGCTCGGTCGGCGAATGGGCCGCCAGATAGCGCGCGACGGCGATCAGAATATGGCGCCCCTCGTCGCCGCCCCATTCGCGGTATTGGCGAACGCCGGCTTCGAGCATCTGAAAGGTGTGGAAATCCGCATCCTCACGCAGCACCGCACGGGCCATGGTGACGATCAGCGCATCGGCCGGGTGGCCGAGGATCAGATAGCGGGCAACGATGCGGCCGGCCTCACGCACCGAACCCTGGCGGTCAAGCGCCGTTAGAAACGCCTCCCGCGATAGGGCTGCATCAGTGGCCAGGTCGTCGAGGCGGTCACCGCCCTCGCCGGGGAGCCGCGCCGGCGGCACGTTAAGAAAACGGATCAGATAGAGCCGCATCGCTCCGTAGAAAACGCCGCGCAACAGCTCCCAGCTGTCCGGCTGGGTGATACGGGCGCCGGTGGTTGCGCGCAGCAGCAGCTGGTGCAGCGCATTGCAATAGGTGAAAGCGTGATGCGCTGCCTCCCAATCGGAATGCTCGTTGGCGGTGCCGAACCAGGCGACGCGTCGCGCGGCCGCATAGGCAATCGAGCGATCGAGATCGGCGGGGGCGGCGCCGGCGCAGATCGCGGCGTTCAGCGCTTCGATGATCGCTGCCGGGTCATCAGCCAAAAGCTGCCGGGCCAATACTGTGTGGCGAATCCCAGCGGCCGATGCGTGGCCGGACCTTAGCTAACAGCGCAGGCAATTCGGCGAAGGCCGCTTCGCACAAGGCGATCAAATCAACCGGGTGGCGCCAGGCGTTCGTCTCTTCGCCGCCCCGCGCCTCGACGAGTTGGGCGACGGTCGTTGGCAGCACCGCAGAAGCATGTTCCCAGCCGATCAGGTCGACGCATTCAAACGATTTGTTGATGAAGTCGAGCGCGTGGCTGCCCGGCAAAAGCGCGGTCGGTGACTGTCGCGAGCAATAGGGTCGCCAGCTCGGCTGAAGTGGCTCCGCCGGCGATGGCGGTTAGCAGGGTGCGCTCGGCGCCATCCCGATGGCGCACCGATGTCCAATGACGCAGCCAGCGGCCCAGTTGGGGCAGTGGGCGCACGCCATCCCCAGAGAGTGGCTGGCGGTCGCGCCGCGGCGGCGCCCCGTCGCAGTCGCGGGAGAGCCTCGACATACCCTGAAAGAGGGCGAGATAGGTCTCTTCCGGCGGCAGTGACGGAACCAGATTAGCGAGCGCGGTCAGGATGGTCAGACCGGTGCCCCAACCGTCGCGGTGGTGGGCACCATGCAATACGGCGTCGCGCACCAGCGGGCGATGGTCAACGCCGTCGGCGGCGAGACCTAGAACCGCCTTCGCGATGACGAGGCCAATATCGTGCTGCAAACCTTCATGCAGCCGGTTGCGCCAATGCGCCTCGCCGTCGCCATAGCGGGTCTGCCGGCCGACCCATACAGTACCGTCCTTGCGCAGCTCTACGGCTGCGGTCGGGACGTCGTCGGCCCACAGATCGAACGTGCCGCCGGGTGCACAGGTCAAAGCGGGCGTGATGCCAGTGGCAAGTCAGAACGCCGTCTTCGACCGAGCCGCGGTGCAATGGGAAGCCGAGATGGGGACAGCGATTGTCGACCGCGAAGACACTGCCCCGATCATGCACGACGAGCATCGGGCACGCGCCGCCGCCGACGACCATCATCCCCTTGGCTTTCAGTTCGTCCAAGGTGCCAACGCAGATCAGTTCGTCGCCGCCAAGCTCCTCGGCTCGTTTGCGGACAGGTTCGGACATCTTGGATCCTCCTTCCCCTGACCGCGGGCGGCACGACCAAGGCCGGTCCGATCGTTAGCCGCTCATTGCATTGCTGCTTGCGATGTTTCCCCGTGCGCGGGATGCGGTAGGTGCCAGCGCGAATCGCGGCTTTCGAGGCGGCCGGCGCGGCGATGGCGCTGCAGCGCAATACCGAGATGATTCGGCCTGACCGCCATGCCGAACTCGCGCGACAAGTAAGTCAAAACTTCCGCGGCCGTGGCGCCTGCCCCATGCGCCTGGACTGCCTTAAGGGTTGCATCGCTCAACGATAGCCCTGGCGCCGGCTGAGCGCCGCGAGCCCGGCGTTCGGCGGCGGCAGGCGGAGCGGCGGCCCGCGCCGGGCGTCCCCTGCGGCCACGCACCGCCGCGGTGGTGCCCCCGCCGAACCGGGACAGCACGCGCTCGGCGATTTCCAGCTCGTTCAGCTGCTCCGCCAATTTTCCCCGCTCGGCATCGAGCCGAGCCAGCCGTTCGGCAATCCGCTGCTTTTCCTGTCCTATTTCTTCCACTGTGGCCATCTTCGCAATTCCTCCGCTGTCCCTGCATCCCACTGCGCCGCGTTCCCGGATAGATGGAATACGCGAGCACAGAAAAAAGACCGCCCAGGCCGATTATTGCAATTATATTATGATACGGCGAGGCGCTCGGCAACATGAAGTGGCGCTGCTCGATGCAGCAGGCGTCGGCAACCGCCTGGTTTTCGAGCGCTGGTAGCCGGCGCCGCCGGCTTGCGCAGCATTTCGATCCGGGTTCCGCAAAGAGCCACTTACCTTATCGGGCGCTTCACCCGGCCACGACTTGCAGTGCAAGGCGATTGTCGACGCAGGCCTGAAAGGCGATTGGCCGGCGGATAAAACCGCTGGAGACCAGTCCTCGGCGCAGCCGGTCGAAACCGTCCTCGGGCAGAACCGGGTCATCTCCCCATACTCGCTGCGTTCGGTAGCGGGCGAGGGCGCCAGCCAATACGTCCCGAGCGAGCGCCGGAAAGAACGAGGCGATCGCGGCGGCGATCTCATCCGCCGGACTGTCCTTGATCCATTGCTGGGTGCGGTAGATTGCACGGGTCATGCGCAACAACGGCTCGGGGTCGCGCAACAGCCGGTCGCGGGTCGTCACAAAAGCAGTATAGGTGGTGCGACCGCGGCTACTGGCGGGATGCCATAAATACCCGGCGCCGGTTGCCAGCGCCTCTTCTACGAAGGGCTCGAAGAATTGCGCGGCGTCGATTTGACCCAGGCGCAATGCCGCGAGGTTCTCCGCCATGCTGCACTCTGCGACGCGGTCGAGCCGATCGGGGTCGATCCCGGCCTGCCGCAAATCTTCCTGCAGGCAGAGCCAAGGAGTCGGCACTTCATTGACCGTCGCAAACCGCATCTGCGCCAGATCGGCGAGACGAAAGTCGGGGTTGGGGTAGCGGCCGACAATCGAAAACGGGTCGCGGCAGACGATTTCGGCAAAGCAGACGAGCGGGGAGCCGGCATGCTCGTCATGGTGCTTCATGACCCGCATCGGACCGGCCCACAACACGTCGACAGCACCGTCGATCAACGCCCGCTCGGCTCGCCCCGTCCCCGGCGACGGCGACAGCTCGACCTCGATCCCTTCGGCCGCATAGGCCCCGGTCGCATGCGCCGCATAGAATGGCGCATACAGCACGAAGCGATAATTCTCATAAAGCCGCAGGCGCATTGGCCCTCAACGACTGCGCTGGCGGCGTTCCCCTCACCCTCCTGCTGCGCAGGGCCTCCCTCTCCCCGCAAGCGGTCGCGAGCGGGGAGAGGGTTAGGGTGAGGGGCCGCGGGCAATTGCTCAGAGCACGCCGTCGCGGCGCAGGCCCCCGACCTCGCTGGCGCCGATGCCGAGCCAGTTCTGCAAGACCTCGGCGCTGTCGCCGCCGAGCGCTGGCGAGGGCTTCAGCCGGACCGTCTTGCCGTCGATCCGCACCGGCCAAGTCGCCATCTTGTAGTCGCCCTGACGGTGGTGCACGACCTGCATGATGCCGCGCTCCTCAAAGCTCGGCTCGTTCTGCAATTCCATCGTGTCAAACACCGCGCCGGACGGCACTCCGACGGCAATCAGCTTCTCCATTGCCTCGCGCTTCTCGTGCTGGCGGGTCCACTCGCCGATGATCGCGTCGAGTTCTTTTTCGTTCTTGACGCGGAGATCGCCGGTCGCGAATTCGCGGATCGTCGATCAACTCCTCGCGCCCGATCAGTTTCATCAGTCGCGACCAATGCTCGGGGTTGGCCCTGCTGGTGGTCAGGTAGACATAGTCGTTGGGGCCGCCGCCCTTCGCCGGGTAGAGCCCTGACGGCGCGTTGTTGCCGCCGCCGGACTTGGCGCCGTTGCGCGGCGCGGGCTTGCCAGTGCGCGCCATTGTGCAAAAGCAGGTGCGCATATAGTGGACCATCGCGTCCTGCATCGCCAATTGCAGCCGTCGCCCGTGGCCCGTGCGGTTGCGCTCGTGCAAGGCGCCGAGGATCGTGGCCGCCATCAGCATCCCGGTGCCGGTGTCGCCAAAGGAGAGGCCGGGCTTGACCGGCGGCAAGTCGGGGTAGCCAGTGACGCTGATCGGGCCGCCTGCCGCCTGCGCGATCATGTCAAAGGCGAGGCCCTTCTCATGCGGGCTGCCACTGCCGAATCCCTTGATCTGGCAATAGATAATGCGCGGGTTGATCTTCTTTACCGCTTCGTAATCAAGACCGAGGCGCTCGATCGTGCCGGGCGCCATATTTTCAACCGTGACGTCGGCCTGTTTCAGCATCTCCTTTACGATGTCGAGCCCCTTGGGCGATTTCAGATTGATCGTCAGCGACTTCTTGTTGACGTTGAATTGGTGGAAGTACCACGGGTCGTCGTCGGGCTTGCCGGGACGCAGCCTGCGGCCGGGATCGCCCCGCCCCGGGTTCTCGATCTTGACCACCTCGGCGCCAAACCACGCCAAGACCTCGGTCGAGGTGGTGCCCGCCTCGAACTGGGTGAAATCCACCACTTTGACGCCTTGCAGGAAATTGAAGTCCTGAGAGATGTCGCTCATCGCTGGTTCCTTCCGTTACGCGCCGACGCCGGCCCACAGCCTGCGCCATCCCGCGCCGCACCGCAACGCCTTCGCGCCGCGCCTAACCTGCGCCCGCGCCCATTCCGCATCGACGCCGCGGTGCTTCTTCCCGACCACGATCACCGGTCATGACCAGCCGCGCCAAACGGGAATTTGGCGACGACGGTGCCGGGAGCACATTTCCGCGATCGGACCGGTCAGGCTTCCGCCGTCGTCGGGTCGATCATGCGGCGGATTTCCGTGACCTTGTTGGCCGGGAAGCCACTCTTGCGTGCATGCTCATGGATGATCGCCTCGTCTTTGGCGAGGTAGACGCAAAAGGTCTTGTCGCCAGCGACATAGCTTTCGACCCACTGGATGTCCGGGCCGAGCTCTCTGAGCGTCGCGTTCGATTTCTGCGCAGCCTCGCGCAAGGCCTGCCGCTCGGCGCTGCCGATCGCCGGCAACTCGCGTTCGATGATGAATTTGCGCATGATCCTCCTCCATGTTCGGTTGCCGCCGATCGTGGCAGATCAGGCAGAATCGGTAAAGTGCGTCATCGCCTCGCGGCCAAGCGGCCGACGAGCGAGCACGGCGTATTCCGAGCTCATCAAACTGCGGTCGAAATCGAGCCTTCGCCCCCGTGTTACTGCGTCGTCGATTTCGGCGTCGGCACGATGCGGGTCACGACCATCGCGGTACGGTCGAGGCAAGCCGGCACGCGCGGCGCGATCTTGGTCTTCCAGAAATCGCTGTCGTAGACCGCCTTGTAGAGCGCCTCGCGCTCGGCCTCGCTCTCGAAGCGGCGCATCCAGACATAGCAGGAATCGTCGGTCTCGCCGCGATAGCTGCCGGTGATGACCATGCCCTTCGATACCTGGAAGGGGATGATCTCCTCTTCCATGATCTTGACCCATTCATCCATCTTGCCTGGCAAAACCTTGTATTGGCGCAATTCGTAAAAGGCCATTTCGCTGATCCTTTGCCGGTTCGGTTGCCTCGCGCGCCAGCATAACCGCCGACCACCGCGTGCGAAAGCCGCCGCCCGAGTCGCTCAGAAGAAACGCCGCCCGCGCCCCCTCAACGACGTGCGCGATAGAGCTAGATCGTCTTGGCATCCGGCGCCGGGTCGTGCAACGCCAACCCGACAAACCGCATGAACGACAGCTGGTCCTTCAGCTGATATTCGGTCTGCTCGTCCGACAATGTATACAGGTGTGCAACACCACAACCTTGAACATCAATACCGCGCCGTCGGGCGACCGCCCGCCCTTGGCAAGATCCGAGCGCGACAGCGCCGCCTCCAGATCTCTGCGAAGCACCTCAAAATCGACCACAGTGGCGAGCCGCTCCAGTCGATCGCCCGCTGCCGACAAGGCTTTCAACCGCTCCTCGCCGGCAAAAAATCCCGGTTGCCCAGCCATTGCCGATCTCCCAATCCCAACCCAGGCAAGCAACGATTCGCCCCAAATGCCAACGGTTTTCGAGGCGTCCGACTGTCTGGATGATCTTGGTGATCTTATCATGAGACACCACTGATCACGCCCAACCGGCGCTTTCTTCAACAGCCCCGCCCGACAAAGAGGAAGATCGTCGGCGGCAACGCCTCACGCACCTCGTTCAGAAGCTGCGCGCCGATCCGACGTGCGATCCCGGCAGAAATCCCGATCGGCTTGGCCGGACGGCTATCATTATACGTGATGGGCTTTGTCCTAATGTGATTGGTCCTGTACGACGACACTCACTGGTTGGCAGGTATGGTGACGACAGGCGCCGCCCCCTTCACTCCGGTATCGGCAATCGAGAACAGCAGCATTATGATGCCGAACGTGTATTTGGATTGGATATCGGTGTTCGCGATCCAGAACCATCTCTTGTCGTATTGCGTGGCAACATAGGCGTCCTGCGGCGGCGCATCTGTGACCAGCACACGTAAAGGCGGACCGTTCAGCGCCCCTGCTCCCTGAGCATCGACCACTCCAGGTGCCGCCTTGCCCTGCGCGACGTCTGTCTCGGGCACCTGCACGACGGCCGCGAATTCGAGCATGATCTGCAGCATCGAACGCGTCATCATGTCGATCTCGTCGTCTTTTCCCGAATACCCGCCATAATTGACTTTGAGTTCCCGTAGGTCGGGCTTTATCCCGAGGATACTCTTTAATTCCCTACCCCTTGCCGAGAGCTGCGGATCCTTGCTCGGTCCGAAGATGAGCACGGAGCTCTCGGCGCCGTTCTTGGGACGCTCGATGCGAATCTGGATAGCGCCGGCGAGCTGACCCTCGCGCATCAGCTCGACGAGGCGGGTAAATTTTGGGTCGGCTGGGCGGCGAAGCCGGTTCGAACTCGTTGTTGATGCCGTTAATCGAGTCCAACATGATCGGCATAATTCGCTCCGCCGAATAGCCCGACTGCAGCATGAACAGGACCGAGCTCGGCGGCACTGGAGTCATTAGCCTCTTCAAGAAATCGACACCGGTGAGCGGTGAATAAATCACTGTAGGTCGGTCAGTATAGGTGCCTGCTGCGTTCGCGCTGCCACTTGCCGTGAAGGGACCAACGAGGGCCGCATTGAAGTTCCCTGCCGTGAAGCTCCCGCCAATCGCGCTTTGGAGCTGGTAGCCGGCAATGACCTGCGCGACTTCGAGGAAGATCGGCATATCCGCGTAACGCAGCTTGACGATGTTGAGCAGGGTCTGCTCCTTCCAGGAATTGCCAATTGCGCTTGCGTAGTCGATCCTGTCTCGCGGCACCGTCCCCGGCCCGATGCTCGTGCACGCCGCTGCCGAGAATGTCAGAACAGCGGCGGCAAGTTTCTGCAGCATAGTTGCTATTAAATCGCTCCTAGCTCGAATACGTTGTAATACCAGGGAGCGTGATCAATGTAGAGGCCGTGATCGACGAGTTCGTTGCCGTCGCGATCATACACCTCGGTGCCCATCAGGTCGGCCAGACGCACGCGTCGGCCACGGAATTCCGGAAACGGCAGGACCAGCCGGCATTGACCTTGGTCGCCGGCATAATTGATGACCACGATATGACGGCCCTCTTTGTCACCGGCCCAGGCATACGCGACAAAGTCGCCGGACGTCCAGTTGCCGGCCCAGGCGGGTTGCGGTTGGATCTGCGACCAGCCGCCGCCGCGAAAGGCATGCGTCTCCCTCAGCACTCGCAATAGCTTGACGTAGAACGCGGCAATTTCAGGGTCTGTCGCTTCGACAGGACCGCGACAGAGATGGGTCGGCACTCGCAATCGTGCGCCGTCGAACTGCCCCTGGTGGAAGAAGCGCAGCCCCGGGGAAAAGTAGGTGATGATCGCGGCCGCCCGGTGCTGCGGCCAGGAAAATTCGGACGCGGCGCGCGGCTCGTCGTGATTCTCGAGAAAGCGCACGAGCTTGTCCTGATAATCAAGCCCGGCGAGCAGATGGCCGCGGATTGACGCTGCATGCCCGTCCCGCAAGCGGTCATAGAGCCGCTTGTCGTAGCAGTAGTCGAATCCCTGCTGCTGCAAGGTCCATTCGAGGTCCCAGTAGACTTCGGCCACGAAGGTGAAAGCGGGATACCGAGAGTGCACCGCCGCTATTGCCTTCGGCCAGAACGGCTCGGGCGTGATTCCCCAGGTCCGCTGAAAAATCTCCGGCAGCAGCAGCATTGCCATGTCGCAGCGTATGCCGTCGCACTTGCCGGCAATGGCGATCAATTCATCGACCCGCGCCGCCTGCAGGGCGGGATTGGCGTAGTTGAGCTGCAAGGTATCGGGCCAACCCGGAAAATTCGGATCGCGGCCGAAGGCCAATATTTTGGGCCCACGGTCGGTGTAAACCTGAAGGTAATTCTGGGGCGCCGTAGCAAGCGTCTCCTGGCTGCCTTCGACATAGTAGTCGGGATTGGTCTTCACCCACGGGTGGTCGGGAGCGGTATGGTTCGGCACAAAATCGAGCAGCAGCTTGATGCCGCGCCTTGCCAGTTTTTCGCGGAATTGCGCCAGCGCCTTCTCGCCGCCCAGGGCGTCACTGACGGTGTAGGCGGTGATCGCAAAGCCGGAGCCGCAGATGTCGTCCTCGGTCAGGTCGGGCAAAATGGCCATGAACTCGGCGCGCCATTGCGGGTTGCTGCGCGAAACGGCCCGGCCGGCGGCGCCGGTCTGCCAGACGCTCAACAGCCATATCCAGTCGAAGCCCTGTTCCGCAAATCCGTCGATCGTCGCGTCGTCGATGTCGGCCAGAGTTATTCGCTTGCCGGATTTGCGCGACAGGCGACTGAGCCAAACTCGAGTGTTTATCTGGAACAGCGCTGGATAGCGCGGCATCGTCGCCATTGCCAGACCCGCCTATGCCGTCTCTTTCTCTCGGCCGAACGCCGCCTCGCGGCCGCCCTGCAGAAAGGTCTCGGCGTCGAGCTTGCCAAAAATATCGATCAGGCCGGCGATGACCCCTGTCCAACCCGTCTGATGGCTGGCGCCGATGCCGGCGCCGTTGTCGCCGTGGAAGTATTCGTAGAACAGCAAATTGTCGTGCCAATAAGGATCGCGCTGGAACTTCTCAGCGCCTCCAAAGACCGGCCGCCGTCCGCTGTCGTCGCGCAAAAATATCCGCGTCAACCGATTGGTGATTTCCTGGGCGACCTCGAAAAGGTTCATCAAGTTGCCGGAACCCGTGGGGCACTCGATTTTGAAGTTGTCGCCATAATACGCAAAATAGTGCATCAGGGCACGGATTATCAGCGCGTTGACCGGCATCCAGATCGGCCCCCGCCAGTTGGAGTTTCCGCCAAACATGCCGCTGTCCGACTCGGCCGGCAGATAGCTCACGCGATATTCTTGACCCTGCACCGAAAAGACGTAGGGATGCTCGGCGTGATAGCGCGACAACGAGCGAATACCGTAGGGGCTCAGGAACTCGTTCTCGTCGAGCATCCGGGTCAGGATCCGGCGCAGCCTGTTCTGATTTACCAGTCCCATGATGCCCCGCTCGGCGACTCCCAAATGGCCTGGCCCGGTTTCATGGATCGATTCGCGGAGCTCCGGCATGCGCCGCATACGGTCGGCGATGCCCGCCGTCAGTCTGGGGACCCGTTCACGCTGCCATTTGTCTACGGCCGTCGTGGCGCAGAGCGGTAAGAGACCCACCATCGAGCGGACTTTGAGCCGAGTGGCATTTCCATCGGGCAAACGGAGGACATCGTAGTAGAACCCGTCCTCCTCGTCCCACATGCCGTCCGGGCCGATCCCATTCATCGCGCGGGCGATCAGCACGAACTCCATCGCGTAGTTCGCCGCCAACTCCTCATAGGTCGGATCATGTGCGGCGAGCTCGATCGCGATCTCGAGCATGTTCTGACAGAACAAGGCCACCCAGGCGGTGCCGTCGGCCTGTTCCAAATGGCCTCCGGTGGGCAATGGCGCGCTCCGGTCAAACACGCCGATATTGTCGAGGCCGAGAAATCCTCCTTCGAAGAGGCTTCGGCCAAAGCGGTCCTTGCGGTTCACCCACCAGCCGAAATTCGACGACAGCCTGCCGAACATCCGCTTTAGAAAATCGAGATCGGTTTGGCCGCGCACCGCCTGCTCCATGCGGTAGAGAAAGATCGTCGCCCAGGCCTGTACCGGTGGATTGACATCGCTGAAATTCCACTCATAGGCCGGAATTTGTCCGGTCGGATGCAGGTACATCTGGCGGAGCAGCAGGTCGAGCTGCTGCTTGGCGAAGTCGATGTCGACAGTCGCCAGGGCAAGAGTATGGAACGCCAAGTCCCAAGCAGCAAACCACGGATATTCCCACTTGTCCGGCATCGAGATGACATTGTCTCCGATCATGTGGAACCACTCACGGTTGCGCACGTGACGCGGCGTCGGCCGCATCGCATCGTAGCCATGTTCCTCGAGCCATTTGTCGGTATCGTAAAAGAAGTACTGCTTGCTCCACAACATCCCGGCTAACGCCTGCCGCATCACATTGGCTTCGTCTTTGCCAATGCGGTTCGGGGTAATCGCCTGATAAAATTCGTCGGCCTCACGGCGGCGCTGTTCGATGAGTTGATCGAACTGGTCACCGAACGGGTCCCGCGCGGCAGCATTGCTGAGCCGAAGTCGGATGACGGCGGTCTCGCCGGCGCCGACGTTCAGCTGATAATGCGCGGCGGCCTTGGTCCCGGTCTGGTTCGGGTTGACCGCTTCCTCCCGGCCTGCCACCACACAATTGTTGATTCCGTCTTTGACATAAGGTGTCGCGTTAGGGGTGCCGAAAATCCGCTCGTTGTTGGTGTCGTTTTCGCTGAACAACAGCTGCGGATTTCCGTCGCAGTGCAGCAGGAAGCTACCGAGCTCGGCATGCGATGTTTCGATCGTGACTGTGTTTTCTTCCGGTTTTTGTCGCAAGGAGGGTTTTGGCTGGTCCGGCCACCAAGCCCAAGTGTTGCGAAACCACAAGGTCGGCAATACGTGCAACTGAGCCGGCTCGGACCCCCGATTAGCCACGCTGATCTGGATCAGAATGTCAGTCGGTGCTCCCTTGGCGTATTCGACAAACACGTCGAAATATCGGTTGTCATTGAATATACCGGTATCCAGTAACTCATATTCCCAATCGTTGCGCCCGCGGCGCCGGCTTGTCTCGACGAGATCTCCGTAGGGATATGCGTTCTGTGGATATTTATAGAGATACTTCATGTACGAGTGGGTCGGCGTACTATCGAGGTAAAAATAGTACTCCTTTACGTCCTCGCCGTGGTTGCCTTCGGCATTGGTCAGGCCGAACAGCCGCTCTTTGAGAATAGCGTCCTTGCCGTTCCACAGGGTAAGAGCAAAACACAGCCGCTGGTGGTCGTCACTGAAACCAGCGAGGCCGTCCTCGCCCCAGTGGTAGGCGCGCGAGCGGGCCTGGTCGTGGGTGAAGTAATTCCACGCATCGCCGTTTTCGCTGTAATCCTCGCGCACCGTGCCCCATTGGCGTTCGCTGAGATAAGGCCCCCAGTGCCTCCACGGCACCCCCTTCTCACGCGCCTCGTCCAGACGCATTTGTTCTGCGGTTCTATCCCCTGTCGTCTTAGTCTCTTTCGGCAACGGTCTCCTCCTTTTTGCATCATCCGGCGGTACCCGGATGTCGTTTTAGCCCCCTGCCTCCCAGCGGCACTCGAAAATCTGCTGCAACCCGGAGTTTGGCAAGCCAAAACCTCCCCTGCTGTTGGAACCCAGGCGGCGCTCTATTAGGCGGTTTTTGGCCCTGTAGTCGGCTCAAGCCGATGAGCCCGCCCGCAAGAGGGCGGCGCGACTTTCGGGCCGGTCAGCTCTTGATCTTTCATTCTTCGTGTTGACGTAGCGCGGCACTTCAAGTGAGGCGCGTAGCATCTCGACCGGCGGTGCCCGCCTAGTCGTCAAGCACTCTCGGCGTTGCGATAATGTGCATGACATGGGTGCGACGCTTCAGTGTCCTGAACCAGAACATTCGTGCGTATTAGTCGACTTCATGTTTTTGTGTCGCGAGCATTGTGGCAGGCAGTAAGCGCTCAGCATCGAGGCGAGAATATCGTCGGCTCATTTGGTCCAGCGGCAGGGTTTTGGATCGGCCATTTGTGCCAGCTCGATGAAGTCGGCGATGGCGGCTTGCACTGGGCGATCGATGCTGCGATCGTGACACCCGCGTCTAATCCTGCAGGCAGCTCGTCGTCGAGCAGGGCGAAGCACACCGCTCGACCGCTGATCTGAGCCAGGAGGCAGCTGGTCGGGGTCAGATGCCACGCTGCCATCCGGGGGCGCTTCGCTATCGCCAGCCGCGGATCAGCGGTGGTCTTGTGCGTGGCGTAGTTGTCGATGACGAGATGCGGACGTCGAGCATCATGCGGCACATTGGCCTCGATCGGCTCGTCGAGGAATTTGCGAGCTAACTGCCGGTGGCGCGATGACGCGCGAAGCACTTGCCGATCACACCGGCCCGTGGCGATGTCGAGGGCAGCGAACAGCGAGGTAGCGTGCCATGGCGGGTCAGTAGTCATGGTTCTGCGCCGCGCCGCTTGGCCGCCCGCGGCGCATCGGCAACATCGGCTGACTGCGGTCGAGCGCCTGGATTTGCGGAAAACTTTTCCGTCGCACGCATAGGACGACCGGCTTGGGCCGGCGGGGCGAGGTAGAGACCAACACCACATCGCGTACCTTGGCCACGAAGCTTTCTAGGGTCGGTGGAGAGCTTGAACGTCTCCAGGCGAATGCGGCTGCAAGCCGATCCTAGGCACGCCAGATTCCAGGTCTGTACCCGGTTGAAACCGACAGGCCGCAGGCCCGCGACATGCCGCGCGAACTCCAATGCGTGGCCTCGGGAGGCAGGCTCTCCAGCGTGCGCACGATCACCGCCTCGATCTCGGGCGTCCTCGATGGTGCGTGCACCAGCGCCTCCACGATCACGCCGAGTCCTCGTCCGCGCCAGAATCCTTTCATCGAGACTGCCGCCTCGACAAAGCGCCCTCGCCACTTGCCGCACCGTTGCCGGATCGAGGTGAAGCTGCGCTGCCACCGTCTTGTTCTGCGCCGCCCAGCGGCACAGGCTCATTGCACAATCCGCAGCTCGCAGCGCCAGGGCCTGCGCCGTGTTGCGGCGAACCGCCAGATGATCTCAACTCGACGCGTTCATCCTCGCTCAGCTCCAAGCGCTGGCCAGCCGCCAGACTGCGCCATCGATCCCCCCAGATCAAAGACCCGCGAGTTCTCCAGTGCCTTACGGCACCAGTGAGGCGGTAGTCGCAAGGCGGTGGCCTTCCTGCGACAGTGTGATGGCGCATTAGGTGGCAAGCCATGCCACCCGAGTGGAACACCCGAAGTATGGTTGAGGTGCCCGTGCTTTTGGTCTCTGGATTACCCCACGAGTCGGACCCGGCCCACCTGGTCGGCCCGACCGCATTCAGCCGCGCCACGCTCTCGAAAATCATATAGTCATCAGAAGTCGCGAGACCCCGGTCAAAGTTTCCGGCGAATGGGATGACTTGGGCCTGCGCCGCCGCGGGGCAGAAGAACGCATACCGCGAGCGTCGCCGACAAGCAGTGTGGTGACCGGGGTCGTATGGCCGCCTCGAAATACCTGATCGGCGGGCGATTGTGGCGCTTGCCGGGTTGAGATGATCCCCGTTTTTGGGGCTGATCCTCCCCGAGCAGCGCGGGCTTGTTGGTGCGAGGGCGGCGCCGACGCGCGGTTGCCTCAGGCCGGCGCATTTTAGGCATCGAGCCAGGCCAGCCGGGTGAAGTTATAGGTGAGATTGGCCAGGGCGATCTTGACGCGGGTGCGCACCATGCCGACGGTGCGCACGAGCAGTATCCTGCTTGCGAGTAAAGTCTTGCGCCAACGCGGCTTTGGGGTTGGACCTCCAACCTCGTCCTAATGGTCCACAAATGAAATTGGGATGTCTTTCGATGCCGCACGCACGATGAACGCGATCGATGCCCTCAGTCGTGATCTTCCGATTTGCTTTGCTTCGTCGTCACAGACCGTCCGCCGGCTCGGTGCCCGATGGCGTGCTGTCCGCGGTCAGCTCCGGGTGATCACGACCGAACCCCCGAAGTCAAAACTGAAATCCATCTCATGAGCGCCGGCGTCGGGCCATCCGGGCGGCAACGGCGTTCGGCCATGAACGCATTGGGCTCTTATTCGCAGCCCCGGCGCCTCTAATCAAAAGCAACTTCCTGTGCGGGCGCGCGATCAGCTGTTGTTGTTCGGTGGCAGCAACGCAGATGCGGCAGGGGAGCAGGCCAGTTCGATTTAGGTGGTGGCCGTCCGCATCGCCTCAAGCGCCCTGCGCCTGGGGCATTGGACCCTCCGAGCGTTGGCGGCGTTGGGCCATGAACTCGTCGAATTCGGCCTTGTCCTTGGCATGACGCAGGCGGTCGAGAAATTCCATGAATTCACGCTGCTCCTCTTCGAGCCGGCGCAGGGTTTCGGCGCGGTATTCGTCAAACGCTCGATTGCCAGTCGCATCGCGCGCGCGGCCCCCGCCATAGCCCCAGCGTTCCGCCGCCGCCTGCATCCGCGCCATTCGCTGTTGCATGCGCTCCATCCGCCGCTGCCAGCGAGTTCCGCCGCCTTGCGCCCAGCATGCCATTCGCCCACTCCCTATCAGAAACCCGAGAACCACCAGCCCGAGCGGCCACCACACGAAGAAGCTCAAAACGGTCAACCCGATCCATGCCGGCTTCCCGATGTCGTCGAGATGCGCCGCTAGGTGATGCATGGCGACCCTCATGTAAATGTATCTAACATTCACATATTCTCGCTCCGAACGCCTGTCAAGGGCGACCGTATCAGCGCGCCGATTCGGCCGGTTCGGCGATAATGCCGAGCCCGCGCAGATAGATCAGCATCGCCGCCTCCAGCAGGTCTTCGGGGGTCATCGGCAATCTGCGCCGGCCGCCGTCGCCGCGGGCAAAGAGCGAAGCGATGCCATGGGAGAGCGCCCAGACATGCAGGCTCATCATCAGCGCAGGTGGCCGCGTTTCCGGGGACAGCCGCGCACACAGCGTCTCGGAGGCATGGCGCAACACGGCGAAGCTGCGGTCGGCCGTCTGCCGCAGGGCCGGGTCGTCATCGAACGAAAGCCCGGCCTCGAACATCGCCGAATAATAGGCGGGTTCGTCGCGGGCAAAGGTGAGATAGGCTCGGCCGATATTCTCGAAGGCGGCAAAGGGGTCGGGCCGGCCGTCGTTCCAAGCGCCGTCCAGATGGGCGGCGAATAGCTCGAAGCCGCGGCGGGCGACATCGGCGATCAGCGCGTCGCGGTCGCGAAAATGCCGATAGGGTGCGGCCGAACTGACCCCCGCCGAGCGCGCCGCATCGGCAAAGGTGAACCCACCCGGGCCTTTCTTGGCGATCAGATCGAGCGCGGCCTGGATCAGCGCCTCGCGCAGATTGCCGTGGTGATAGCCGCGACGCCCGTCCGGCCCCCTTCCCGACCAGCTCATGTGAAGCTCTTTTACATCAGTCTCAGTCGGAAAACATATTGGTTTACGAGGTCAGCCCATATTGGAGAGCGGCCACTTTTTGGAGGCTCAGTCGTCGTGAGCGGCCACTCAGAGAGAATAACAACGTTAACTATATAAGTAACCACATATGCGTTCGTTAACCATTCATGGGCTCATTAACCATATAAAACAGATCTTATTAACTAACACAAAAGGCCCTTAAGCATAAAGAAGGTTGAAAAAGGCGCTCGCCGGCCCTTAGATGCAAGAGATGTTTCGGCTACCATTCTCGGTGTAGCTTGATGAAAGAGGGGCTTCTGTTCGCCCTGTCGCGGCGGGTGTCGCGCAAAAGCCTGCGGATCCTGGCCTATCATGGGTTGTGGACGACGCCGGGATATCAGTACGGCAATCATTTATTCATGCGGCCGGAACAATTCGAGCGGCGGATGAGCTGGTTGCGGAATTCGCGCTATCCGGTACTGCCGCTGGCCGAGGCGGTGCAGCGGCTTGAGGACGGCAGTTTGCCGGACCACGCGGTGGTGATCACCATCGATGACGGCTGGAGCTCGACCTACAGCCATATGCTGCCGATCCTCGAAGGACTGGGCCTGCCGGCGACCGTCTATGTGACGACGTGGTACGCCGACCACCAAATCCCGGTGGTCAATGTCGTCGTCGATTACATCTTGAGACGCGTCGGCCGGTCGCCGAGCGAGCGGTTCGCGATCATCGCCGAGATCGTGAAGCTGCCCTCGCTGGCGCAACGCGAACAGGCGCTGCGCGCGTGCGCCACCCGATTTGGCGTGACCACGGATGAGTGGTGGGAGAGCCGCCAGTTTCATCTGATGAGCGCGGCCGAGATCGGCGCGGCCGATCGGCGCGGCCTGGACATCCAATTGCACACCCATCGCCACCGCTCGTCCGATGTGGCCTCCGACCATCTCGAACGCGAGATCGCCGACAACCGGGCGGCATTGGCCAGAGCGTGCGGCCGGCCGGAGCAAAGCTTTAGGCATTTCTGCTATCCCAGCGGGCTGGCTCATTCCTCCGCGGTTGCGGTTCTCGAAGCTGCCGGGGTCGGTTCGGCGACCCTGGTCGAGAGCGGGATAAACCCGCCGGGCGCCAACCCCTATCGGCTGCGCCGGTTTCTCGACGGCCGTCTGGTTTCCGAGGCCGCGTTCGAGGCCTATTTGTGCGGCGCCCAGGCGTTGTTCCACACCGTCAAAAGCCTGGTGACGGAAGGCTGACCAGCCAGACCCGGCCAGCCCAACTCCGCCCCAGGCGGCGAATTCCGGTAGAGGCCCGGCCATTCCGCGATAGCGTAGCCCCACGCCGGGCCAAGTCACCCTGACACTGGCTGGCGAGGTGGCGGTAAACCTATTGGCGCCGTCAAGGGGCGTGAGCTGGCGCCCGCGGGTCTAGCACGACTTTATTTGGCGGCTCCGAGCACGGTGAAGCCCTGCTGTTCGAATGCCGGCCGCGCCGCCGGCGATTCGAGAAACTGGAGGAACTTCGCCGCGTCGGGGTTCTTGCTCGCCGCGGTTAACGCCGCCGGGTAGATGATTGGCGGGTGCGTATCCTCGGGAAACACCCCGACGATTTTGACCTTAGGATCCGACGCGGCGTCGGTAGCGTAGACGATCCCGAGTGGTGTCTCCTTACGGTCGACGAACAACAACGCGGCGCGCACGTTTTCGGCGCCGGCGACGTGCGGCTGCACGGCATCCCATACGTCGAGCTTTTGGAGCGCCGCCTTGCCGTATTTGCCGGCAGGAACGCTGGCGGGATCGGCCATCGCCAAGCGCCCGCCGTTCAGTAACCCGACGAGATCGAAAGCCGGGCTTGATGTCGACCTTGACGTTGCTGTCCGCGGGCGCAACCAGCACGAGTTGGTTGCCGAGCAGGTTCTTCCGCGTCGCTGGCTGTATCAGATTGCGCTTTTGCAGGTAATCCATCCAGGCGAGATCGGCCGAGATGAAGATGTCCGCCGGGGCGCCGCTCTCGATCTGCTTGGCCAGTTGTGAGCTGGCCGCATAGGAGATTTTGACCGGCGCGCCACCTGCGCCCGAGAACGCGTGTGAAGCGTTGTCGAGGGCATTTTTGAGGCTGGCGGCGGCGAACACCACGACATCGTCCGCCCATGCCGCCGGGACCGGCCCCAGCGTCGTCAGGACAGTCAAGACGACGGCGACGACACTAGACCGCATCACGATGCGCATGAGCTTTTCTCCGTAACCAAGTCAGGGCGAAAGGCTGATCCATCTGCCCGGCGCCACGCCGCTTGCCGGGAGCAAACAGAGGTCGAAGTCGCTGTATCTAAATCTATATATCGCGACGATAGAAGCTGCCGACATTCGGCGTCAAGCGCTAACCCACAAGGCGATAACAGGCCTGCGCGAATTGCCTCTGGCGCTCCGGATGAGAGGGTTAATTTGTTTAGATATCTCGAAAGCCCGAGGGTTGAGACGCAGGCCGAACTTTTCTGGCGGGGGCAAAAATGAAAATGTCACGTTTGACTTGGCGCGACCGCCATCGTCGGGGCGGTGCTTCTGGCGGGCTCGGGGTGGCATGCCGACGCTGGACCGGCGACGACGCAGTTCACCGTGATTGGCGCAGTCACGGCGCGAACAATCTATACGGTGTCGAATTTGCCGGCGTTGCCGGCGACGACCGAGTCGGTCACCTATCAGACCGGCGGCGGCCCGCAGAGCGGAACCTTTACCGGCCCCACCCTGTGGTCGCTGCTGAACACAGTCGGGCTGCAAACGCCGCCCCCGCCCGTGAAGAACGGCGTGCTGCTCCAGTATGTCGTCGCCACCGGCAGCAACGGCTACAGCGCATTATTCTCGCTCGGGGAACTCAACCCCAATTTCGGCGGTAGCACCCCGCAAGTCCTTGTCGCCAATCTGCAGGCGACCCCGCCGGCACCGCCCGCGCCGCTCGGCTCGACCGGGTTCGCACGGACCGTCGCCGCGAAGAACAATTTCGGCGGCCGCTATGTGTCGAATCTGGACAATCTGCGGGTCGGCACTGCCCAGGTGCAGACGTCGATGGGTGGAGGTGAGACGAGCGAATTCTCGTTGTCCGGAGCCGTCAAGACCCCTGGTACCTACAACCTCGCCAGCCTCCAAGCGCTGCCGGCGACGACCGAGAACGTAACTTATCTGTCCGGCAGCACAACAGTGATGACGACCTTTACTGGGGTGTCGATCTGGACCCTCCTGACCGATGCCGGGATCGTGACAAACCCGGCGATCAAGAACGACATCTTGAATTGCTATCTCCAGGCGACAGGCAGCGACGGATATTCGGCTATCTTTTCACTGGGCGAGCTCGATCCGATGTTTGGTGGTAGCCTCACGAGGCCCGACCTGATTGCCTATGATGAAGTGGGTAACCCGTTCCTCGGCTCAGACGGGTTTGCCCGCGTCGTCGTGCCGGGCGACTCTCGCGGTGGGCGCTACGTCTCGAACCTGGTAAGCCTCGAGGTCATCGACGCCGTTCCGGAGCCCGCGTCAATCATATTGCTGGCGGCGGCTCTTTTGGCGCTGACCTTGGTTAGCTCTGTTCGTTCGGCGGTGGGGCCGGATGACCGGCTCGGCCGTGCAACCCGGCTGCGCTCACCTTTCGCATCGGCTATACTGCCCGAATGGCGAGGCTCACCTTGCGTCTCGATTTCGGACCCGGACAGGCCGTCGGCCATGGCAAGATACGGCTGCTCGAGGCGATTCGTGATCATGGCTCGATTTCGGCAGCCGGGCGTTCGATGGGGATGTCGTATCGCCGTGCCTGGCTGTTGGTCGATGCGCTGAACGCCCTGTTCGATCAACCGGTGATCGCGACCAAGCATGGCGGCCAAGGCGGCGGCGGGGCCGAGCTGACGGCGTTCGGCTCTCGTGTCGTGGAGCGATACCACACGATCGAGGATAAGGCGCACGTGGCGGTTGCCGCCGACCTCGCGCTCCTCGCTGCGGCGACGGTCAGGCCGGCGCCCGATCCCTGAAGACCGGAAAACCCAGGTTTCGCTCGATGCCGTCGCGCTACTCCGCGACCAGCGCACAGGCTTACGAGCGGTTGATGGGGCGCTGGAGCCCGCTGCTGGCGCGCGAGCTGATCGCCTGGGCCCGGATCGCGCCCGGCGAGCAAGTGCTCGATGTCGGCTGCGGAACCGGCAGCCTGGCCCTCGTGCTCGCTACCCGTTCCGAGCCTGCGGCCATCCTCGGCATCGACATCGCCGCACCTTATGTCGCCTATGCAGCATCACGCTCCGCTGATCCGCGGCTGAGCTTTGCGACCGGCGATGCCGTTGCCCTCGACCTTCCGGATGCTAGTTTCGACCGCTCGTTTTCGCTGCTCGCCCTTAATTTCGTGTCCGATCCGATCCGCGCCCTCGCGGCGATGCGCCGGGTCACCCGTCCGGGCGGGGTGATCGCCGCTGCCGTCTGGGACTTTCCCGGCGGGCTGATCTATCAGCGGATCTTCTGGGACACCGCTGCCGCGCTCGATCCGGCGGCAGACCGCGCCCGCGCCCGCCACTGTTCGAGCCCGCTGACGGGTCCAGGCGAACTCGCCGCAGCCTTTCACGAGGTGGGGCTGGACCAGGTCGACGCCTGTTCGCTGACCATCCGCATGGAATACCGCGACTTTGCGGACTATTGGGAACCGATCGAAAATGCCCAAGGGCCCGTTGGAGACTATGTCAAACGGCTCGCTCCGGAGCGGTTGGATCGCCTTGCTGCGGCGGTGCGCCGCGCTTATCTGGGCGGCGCCGCCGACGGCCCGCGCGCGATGGCCGCAACCGCTTGGGCGGCGCATGGGGTCGTTCCCACGCCGACTTAACTTGCCCAGCCCGGATAACGCCCCGTCCGCGCAATTGGCGCAGAAGGCGACCCGCTGTATTGCTTGGCGGTCCGGCCGGCCGCTATAAATTGACAATGGATCGCTCGCCCAAGAAGCAGCAACCGGTTCTCGGCGCGGAGGTGGTGGTCGTCCACAGCTCCGACATTCATGTCGACGAGGGGCGCGTTGCCGCGGCCCGCGATGGCGGCGAGACCGGGGGGCTGCGGGAGGTGCTGGAAACCGCGCGGGCACTGAGCGCGGACGTTGTTCTGCTCGCCGGTGACACCTTTGAGAGCAACCAGCTTGGCGTAGCGCTGCTCGACCGCGCCAGGGGCCTGCTGGCCGATGCCGGTATGCCGGTCGTGATCCTGCCCGGCAACCACGACCCGGCCTTGCCGGACTCGGTTTACGTCCGCGGCCGGTTCGCGCAGATCCCGAACCTCGCCATTCTCGGCGTCACGCATGACGAGGCCGTGCATTTCGTGGCGAACGATCTTGAAATCTGGGGGCATTCCCATCGCGACTATTTCGACATGCCGCCGTTGCGCGGGCCGCGGCCACGCTCGACCCGCTGGCAGGTGGCGATCGGGCACGGGCATTACGAGCCGCCCACAACGCGCGCCAATCCGCTGCGCCCGTCCTGGGTGTTCGGCGACGAGGAAATCGCGGCGACCGCGGCCGACTATCTGGCCCTCGGCCATTGGGACAGGCCGATGCAGGTCGGCAGCGGCGTCGTGCCGGCCTATTACTCGGGCTCGCCCGAGCTGGCGCAGACCGTCAATCTAGTGCGACTGACCGCGGCAGGCGAGGTGGTTGTCACCCGCGAAGCACTCTCGCGTTAGAAGCGGTAATGGCGCTGCCGCCGCGCACCGGAATGCCATTGCACTTCGGCATTCGCATCACCTGTGCCGATAAGGACAGGATCGTCGGCGAGATGGATGCAGACGAGCGCCACTTGAACGCCTTCGGTATTTTACATGGCGGCGCCCTGATGGCCTTTGCCGACGATCTCGGTGGGTCGGGATCGCGCTTTCATATTCCGCCCGGCGCGCGCACGACGACCATTGAATCGAAGACGAACTTTTTCCGCTCCTGCGCCCCCGGCCGGGTCACCGCCGAGTCGGTGCCGCTGCACATCGGCCGCCGCATGCTGGTGTGGCAGACCTCGATCTATGGTCCTGACGGCAAGCGGGTTGCGCTGGTGACCCAGACCCAGCTGGTTCTGCCGGCCGAAGCGACGTCGTCCGAGCAGGGCTAGCCGCGGAAGGCCGCAATCTCGGCCGGGGTGTAGCCGAGCTCAGCGAGGACAGCCTCGGTGTGCTCACCAAGCGCGGCGACGAAAGGCTGCGCGGCGGTGCGGGCCGCGGAAAGCCGGAATGGCGGATTGAGCGCTCTAAACGTGCCGCCGGCATCGGAGATCTCGGCGAAGGCGTTGCGGTGGGCGAGCTGCGGGTCGGTCATCGCTTCCTTGACCGTACGATAGGGCGAGGACGGCACGCCATGACCGTCGAAGATCGCCTGGACCTCGGCGGTTGTGCATTCCTTCGACCACAGCTCGAGTTCGTCGACGAGATCGCCCCAATGACGGCGCCGATCGGTATATTGCGCGAACCGTGGATCGGTGATCCAGCCGGGATGGCCGCTGCCCGCGGCGAGGTTCTGGAACGTCCGCTCGCTGGCAATCGCCAGCATGATATAGCCGTCCTTGGTGGCGATCGGGCCGAAAATCGGCCGCCCGGGCGGCGCCACCGCGAATTGCGCGGCCTGAATTTCGCTCAAGGTCAGGCTCAGCATGCTTTCGAGCATCGATACGTCGATCATCTGGCCCTCGCCCGTCATTTGGCGCTGGTAGAGCGCGGTCATGATCGCGCCAAAGGCGTAGGTGCCGGTAAGCACGTCGGCGATGAAAATGCCGCAATAATCCGGGCGCCGCGCTTCTTCCTGATGGGCGATCTGGGCCAGGTCGTAGCCCGAAGAGGCATGGATGACCGGCGCATAGGCCGGCAGTTCGGCCGAAGGGCCGGTCTGGCCATAACCGGAGATCGCACAATAGACGAGGTCGGGCTTGATCTCTCTCATCGCCGAGTAATCGAGCCCGAAGCGCCGCATGACGCCGGGCCGGAAATTCTCGACTGCGACATCGGCGGTGGCGACAAGCCTGCGCGCCGCCTCGACCCCGTGCGGCGATTTCAGATCGAGGGCAACGCTCTTTTTGCCCGCGTTCAATTGGCCAAAGCTGGTGCTGGCGCCGTCGCGCAGCGGAGGACGAGTGCGCATCATGTCGCCTTCCGGCGCCTCGATCTTGATCACCTCCGCGCCGAGATCGGCCAGCATCCGCCCGCAATGCGGCCCGGCGATCGTCGTCGTAAAATCCAGCACGCGCAGCCCATCCAGGGCGCTGTTCATCCCGATTTCTCCTCCCGGAAGCCGGTTGGCAGCCTCAGAACTGGACCGAAAATGTCAAGCCGCGATGATGGCAAACGCGGCAGGACAATTCCTCATGATCTTCGGGTATCGCGGCCGGATCGTATCATGCGGGCGATTTCGTCACTTCCATTGCACAGACTTGAGCCCAGCCGAAGCTGTCGAGTTGCGTATTTGAAAAATAATAACAATTCCGCATTATTTTAACCTGAACACGATTGTTCCGCGACGTTATTTAACCGGAGGTATGTAATCGTCACAGGGCTGATATGTGGCCGATGCCCGGAGCTTGACAGACATTAACCTTAATAACCACACTTTCGTCACAAACCGCTCTCCCATCGAGTGAGGGCGCGCGATGCCTACTAATGTCGTGTATCCAATGGAGGAAACGATGCAAGATCGACGTCCGCGTCTCCTGTGGATTTTATCTATCGTACTTTTCCTGTTAACCGCCGGAGTACTCAGCGGGATCACGGTAGCGACAAAGGCGGATTCAAATCAGGGTCTGGACATAGTTACTCTTTCATCTCGGCCGGACATAGTCAGCGGCGGTACTGTATTAGTCCGTATCAACGGATCGAGAAAAATGGCGCTCAGTGACGTGGCTGTGTTCTTGAACGGCCAAGACGTCACAAGCGTGTTCCAGCCCGAAGCGGGCGGTCACTCTCTGCTCGGATTGGTGGGGGGGTTGAGCGTCGGCAAGAATAACTTAACAGCGAAGGCGATCGATAAGCATGACCAGCCGTATCTTTCGGCTCGTCTGACGCTGACAAACTATCCGATTACCGGGCCGATTTTCTCGGGCCCGCACGAGGAACCATTCTATTGCATGACGCAGCTTTTCAAACTCCCGGCTTCGACACTTACATTGGGGTCGCCGCTCGACTCGGACTGCTCAATCACGACCCGCGTGGACTACGTTTACCAAACGACCGGGGCAGTATTCAAACCGCTGCCAAGCCTTACGAGCTATCCAGCGGATCTTGCGCAGACGACAACCAGTCAGGGTAAGACAGTCCCGTACATTGTACGTGTCGAGACCGGAACGATTAACCGCGGCATCTACGAGACGGCCGTCCTCCACGATCCGACCAAAGAAGCCGCGCCCACACCATTCAATCCTCCCGCCGCGTGGAACCATCGTTTGGTCTATACACTGGGCGGTGGCTGCGTTGGCGGCTGGTACATTCAGGGGGCGAGCCTCGGAAACGGTGGAATCCTAGAAGACCTGATGCTGCGCCAAGGATACGGCATCGCGGCCTCGACCCTGAACGTCTATGGCAACAACTGCCAGGATCTGCTCGCCGCCGAGACCCTGGCGATGACGAGATCGCGCTTTATCGAGAACTTTGGGCCGGTCGCGTTCACGATTGGATACGGCTGTTCTGGCGGCACCGAGGCAAGTCATCCGATCGCCGACGAATATCCCGGTCTCCTCGACGGGCTCGTTATGGGATGCTCTTTCCCCGAGCTCACGGCGGCGATGGTGGACAACATCACCGATGCGGACTTGTTCGAGAATTATATTACGACTAGGACCAGTTTGACTTGGTCCGACGCGCAGATCGAGGCCGCCACCGGTTATCCGACGGTGACTACGCTAACCACCATCGGCGCCCCGAACGCGATCCGGGTCAAGGCGCAGGGCGGTTCATGCAATGCCCTAATTCCGAAAAGCACTCAATACGATGCGAAGACAAACCCGACCGGCGTTCGCTGTGATATCTATGATCATTTAGTGAATGTCTTTGGGCGCGACCCGGCAACCGGCTTCGCTCGCCGTGCCCTCGACACTGTCGGCGTCCAGTACGGACTAGAAGCCCTCAACGCCGGCGCCATCACCAAGCAGCAGTTCATTGACCTGAACCAAAACATTGGCGGCTATGATAATGATGGCAACTATGTCACCACCCGCACAGTAGGTGACCCAGCCGCCATCGCTGCCGCTTATGATAGTGGACGCATTACCTATACTGGTTTGGGCTTGAAACATACCCCGCTCATCGACTACCGAGGCTATGTCGACCAGCCCCAGAACGGCAACGAAGTCCACTCGCGCTTCCACTCCTTCTCCATGCGCCAGCGGCTGGTGGATGTTAATGGGAACTTCGACAATCAGGTCATGCTCATTGAGGATGGAAGCTCGACGACCGGAAACGGGTTGTTCAGCGATACCAGCCCGGTCCTGAGCCACGCCCTGACGCAGATGGACGAATGGCTAACAACGCTATCGACTTATGCGTCACGTTATCCGAACACATGGGACATCGAGCGTGCGAAGCCAAGCGACCTTGTCGATGCGTGCTTTACCAACAAAGGTACCGTGAAGATTGCTCAGCTGCAGGTCTATCAGGGCAACACGACGTGCAACATGCTCTACCCGGCGTTTTCGACGCCGCGGATGGTCGCCGGCGAGCCGTTAGAAAACAACGTTCTGAAATGCCAGCTGATGCCGATCGACCGCCAGAGCTATAAGGTGAAGTTCACTTCCTCGGAATATGCGCAGCTCAAGGCGATCTTTCCACAAGGGGTTTGTGACTATAGTGAACCCGGGATTGGCCAAAGGCCAACCGACGGTGTCTGGCAGTTCTATCCCTTTGGCCCAGAGCTTTAGTTTTCTAGAGCTGTAATAGGCTGGAGTTGTGCCCCCTGCGTTGCTTTGAGCACGCATGGGGGCACAAATCTCAAATCCGTAAGAGATTAGAAAAATCCGCAGACGTACATCTCTCCTTGTGGTTCAATTATCGTGCTGTGTTAGTGCGGTGACTGATCGGCCAGGAGCCCGTTTGCCCTCCAGAGCAAAAGGTGTTCATTCACCGATCACGACATAGGGATCAGAGCGCGCGACACGCGGCTTGCGCGTCGGCGGGTTCGGTGCGAAGAGAGCCGCTGTCAATCCGAGGGAGGCCAACATGGCATTTCGCAACATCCAGGCGGGAATGGCGCACTATCGCGGCCACGGCGGCGAGCGCGGCGAGGCATATTACGCGCACCCGAGCAATGACGGGCCGCATCCCGGCGTCGTCGTGATCCATCACATGCCGGGCTGGGACGAGTGGACCTGCGAGGTCGCCCGCAAATTCGCCCATCACGGCTATGCCGCGGTGGCGCCGAGCCTGTATTTCCGGGTCGGCGACGGAGCGCATGAGGAGGTCGTCAACAAGGTGCGCGAGGGCGGCGGTGTCCCCGACGAACAGATGCTCGGCGACGTAACCGGCGCCATCGACTTCCTGCGCTCCCAGCCGCATGCCAGCGGCAAGGTCGGTGTCATCGGCTTCTGCTCCGGCGGGCGGCAGACCTATCTGGTCGCCTGCAAGCTGTCACATTTGATCCAGGGGGCGGTCGATTGCTGGGGCGGCAATGTCATCGTCGACGACAAGTCGCGGCTGACCAAGGCCCAGCCGACGGCGCCGATCGAGTTCACCTCGGGCATCAATACGCCCCTGTTGGGTTTGTTCGGCAACGAGGACCCGAACCCGTCGGCCGACCAGGTCAACCGCACCGAGGCGGAGCTGAAGAAGCACGGCAAGAATTACGAATTCCACCGCTATGACGGCGCCGGCCACGCGTTTTTTGCGCATTATCGCCCGAATTACCGGCCGGAGCAGGCGGTCGATGGCTGGCACAAAGTCTTTGGCTTTTTCCACAAGCATCTCGGCGCTCCGCGCACCTAGCGTTCTCCCGGCCGGTCGATGATCGACGCCACAATCGTCGGTCTCGACCGGTGGGAGCAAAAACCGTCGTCGAAGCGGTTCCAGACAAGGAGCGGCGGGCTGCGCTTCATCCGCGCAGTCAGCCGTGATCCTGACAGCCATGCCGAAGCAGCAAAATCCGATAAGCGGATCAGCGATGCTTAAGCTTCTGCCGGTATTTGCGGTGCGGGCTATCTCGGCCGGTCGGACCGCCGATCGTGCTGATCGCCGATCAATGCGAAGCCGCCGGCGATCAGCAGGATCATCAGCGCATCGGTGATTTCCGCCGAGCGATCGGGAAGATAGGTTTCCGCCCAGCTGGTCGCGAACAGCGTGCTGGCGACGAGGATGGCAGCAAACACCGGGCGCATCCCCGCTCTGCCGAGAAGGAAGAGCAAGCTGCCGTACAGAAAACATTTTTCCATGAACGACAAGACGTCTACCTCAGTCGACCCATTCATGAAGCCGTTGAACGGCACCCAACCGAACGGACGGGCGAAGGGCTCGAATTGAAAGGGTTCAAGCCGCTCCATGACAACGTAGCTGCCGAGCAACAGAAACACTAAAGCGGTTCGAAGGCGCTGATTGAGGCCAAGGAAGAGCGGCCAAAGACAGATCGCAACCAACGCGCCGACGACCTCTGCAGCGCTGAGGATCGTCGAGATGATCAACACGCGGGCAGACAGGACGAATGCGGCAAGCAGCGGTGCGAGAATGGCCGAGCGGCGACGGCCGAAGATCGCCTCGATCAAGACGAAAAGTGTCAACCAAATCGAGGTATGCCGGTAGAGAGGGTAGGGTGCCGGGATCGGGTCGAGGATCACCGGCCTCAGCGCGTGCCAGTATTTGTGGAGGTCGATTGTCGGCACAAAGGGATAAAAGCGATACCCGGTCCAGGTCGTGATGAGTAGTGTCGGCACCGGTCGCGCCATGATTTCCGGGAATAGCGGAAGGCTGAAGCGGTCGGAGAACAGTATCGCGACCGGAGCGGCGATCAACGTGCCGATCGTGTTCGCGTAAAGATCGGTGGCGGCTGTGTCACGGCCGACATCGTAATATTGGATCAACTCCATCGTCACCGACAACGCTGCGCCGCCGGCGACAACCAGGAGGAGCCGAAGCCAAAACCCAACACGTCGGGAAAACGACAACATGCCGAAAAATCCCAATGGCATGTACAGCAGAATATTGGCCAGGAAGTCGCCGCGCGAAGGCCGGTCCGCCCAGCTATCGAGCAGGGCTCGTACCGGACCGCCTCCACCGGTCGGCACGCTGAAGTCGAACGGGTACAGCGAGCCGTAAATGATCACGATCACCATGACTGCGGTAACGATTGCGTAGTTGCGCGGGCGTCGTGATAAGGCGGTCGGTTCAACCGGCATGGTTAGCTGCTGAGGGCAAGCGTTATCCGGCGATCCTCGTCGCTTAGGCTGGCGTTGGCTATGGCCTTGGCGACGTGAGATGATCAGCCGGCCGCCCCTTTTTTCCAGCGGGCTTGGCGGGTCTATGCGGATTGGCCACATTAGGCTCGCGATCTAACCGAGGAATGCGATGGCGAGCGAGACGGCGACGGCGGGGCGCGACTTCATCCGCGACATCATCGAGGCCGATCTTGCCGCGGGGCGGACGAAGCAGGTCGTGACGCGGTTCCCACCCGAGCCGAACGGCTATCTCCATATCGGTCACGCCAAGGCGATCTGCCTCAATTTCGGGGTTGCGCAGGAATATGGCGGACGCTGCCACCTGCGCTTCGACGATACCAACCCGACCAAGGAAGAGCAGGAATATATCGACGCGATCGAGCGCGACGTGCGCTGGCTTGGCTTCGACTGGGGCCGGCACCTCTACCATGCCTCGGATTATTTCGAACAGCTGTACGACTGGGCGGAGCATCTGATCCGCGCCGGCAAGGCTTATATCGACGACCTCCCGGCTGACGAGATGCGGGCGATGCGCGGCACCCTGACCGAGCCGGGCCGCAACAGCCCGTATCGAGAGCGCAATGTTGCCGAGAACCTTGACCTGTTCCACCGCATGCGGGCCGGCGAGTTCCCGAACGGGGCGCGGGTATTGCGCGCCAAGATCGACATGGCTTCGGGCAACATCAATCTGCGCGACCCGGTGCTCTACCGCATCCTGCATACCGCGCATCCGCGCACCGGGACCAAATGGTGCATTTATCCGAGTTATGATTTTGCGCACGGCCAATCGGATGCGATCGAGAGGTGTGACGCACTCCTTGTGTACGCTAGAATTCGAAGACCACCGGCCGCTTTACGACTGGCTTCTGGACAATCTGCCGGTGCCGTCACGGCCTCGGCAATACGAGTCCGCGCGCCTAAACATCAACTACACGGTGTTGTCGAAGCGGTTTCTGACCGAGCTCGTCCGGCAGGGCCGGGTCGCCGGCTGGGACGATCCGCGCATGCCGACCCTCGCCGGGCTGCGCCGGCGCGGGGTGCCGGCGGCGGCGATCCGGGATTTTGCCCGCCGGGTCGGCGTCGCCCGCGCGAACAGTCTCGTCGATGTCGCGATGTTCGACCATGCCGTCCGCGAACATTTGAACAAGACCGCGCCGCGCCGAATGGCGGTGCTGCGCCCGTTGAAGCTCGTGATCGAGAACTACCTGGGCGGCAAGACCGAGGAAATCGACGCGATCAACAACCCGGAGGATCCCGCCGCCGGCACGCGCCGCGTGCGGTTCGGCCGCGAGCTCTATGTCGAACGCGACGATTTCATGGAAAACCCGCCAAAGAACTTCTACCGCCTGGCGCCGGGACGCGAGGTGCGGCTGCGCTACGCCTATTTCATCACTTGCCGAGAGGTCGTGAAGAATGCGGCGGGCGAGGTCGTCGAACTCCGCTGCACTTACGATCCCGCAACCCGCGGCGGGAACGCGCCCGATGGGCGCAAGGTTCGCGCGACCCTGCATTGGGTCGACGCAGCCAGCGCCGCGCCGGCGGAAATCCGCCTCTACAACGCCCTCTTCACCCGCCCCGATCCTGGCGCCGCCGGAGATTTCTTCGCCGATCTCAACCCGCAATCGCTCGAAGTACTGACTGGGAGCCGGCTCGAGCCGGCGCTTGCCGGCGCACTACTGGGCGAGCCGATGCAGTTCGAGCGCCAGGGTTATTTTTGTCTTGACGCCGACTCGCAGCCGGGCCGTCTGGTCTTCAACCGCACGGTCGGATTACGTGATAGCTGGGCCAAAGCGCAAGCGAGCGGTCTCTAGCCGAGGACGCTGACATCATCGGGGTTGATCAGGTCGGGCGCGGTCCAGCCGTCGAGGTCGTATTCAGCCATGCACTGGTCCGCAAAACCTTTCCAGCGCTCGTACTGGCCCGAGCCGACCGCCGCGCGCAACGCGTCGATGCGGATTTCCTCATGGCTGCCGGCGTAGTTGATCTCGTAGAGCTCGTGTCGGGCGCCGAACTCGCTGCCGATCGAGTCCCACAACAATTTCATTAGTTTGACCCGCTCTACCGCGCTGACGCCGCCGGAGCCGCGGACATAGCGGTCGAGATACTGACGCAACTCCGGGGTCTTGAAGTCACGAGCATGCGAGTTGAGGTAGATCAGGCTGCTGGCGACGGTTTTCTCGATCATTTGCTTTATCTGGACATAGGCTTCCGGCGCCAGGATGCGATAGGCCATTGCCGGCTCCAACGCCGGCAGCACGCAGCCACCTGCCCACGGTTCGGCGCTTTTAGCCATCGCGTCAGAAAGCCCCCACATGATGTTCCGCCAGGCGATCACCTCGCCGATATTGGCTTCGACTCCGCGGAATCCGCGGGTGCCGGCGATCTCGGTCGCCTTCACCATCAACCCAATGATGAAGTCGAGCTTGACCGCCAGGCGGGTGCAGCCCTGCAGCATGGCGCGCGGCAGAAACCCGCTATTGGGGAAGAACCGGTTGGCCTTGTCGATGTCGGCGTAGACGAACACGTTCTCCCACGGCACCAGCACATCGTCCATGACGAAGATCGCATCGTTTTCGTCGAGCCGGCTCGATAGCGGGTAGTCGAACGGGCTGCCGAGCACGGCGGCGCGCTGCTCGTTCGAGACGCGACAGATGAATTTGACGCCGGGGGCATTGCTCGGCACCAGGAAGACGATTGCGAAATTCTTGTCCTGCACCGGGAGCACCCCGGCATGCGCGACAAAGGTGAAATGAGTCAACGCTGAGCCGGTGGCGACGACCTTGGCGCCGGTGGCGCGGATGCCGGCGTCGGTCTCCTTGGTCACATGGGCGTAGACGTCGGTCGGGCCGCCCGGGGCGCCGGGAGCCATGTTGCGGTCGACCGGCGGCTGCACAATCGCGTGGTTGACGAATGGCACTCGCTCTTGGCTGAAGCGGTACCATCGTCGCGCATTCTCGTGGTAGGGCTCGTAGAACTCCGCATTGGCGCCGAGCGTGGCGAGAAACGCCGCCTTGTAGTCTGGCGAGCGGCCGAGCCAGCCATAAGTCAGCCGTGACCACGCAGGCGATCGCGTCACGAGCAGCTACCTGTTCCTCGGCCGAACGCGGCGCCACGAAATAGCGGTGGGTGAAGCCGCCCCATTCGGTCGGGCAGCTCAGAATATTCTTCTTCTCGACGTGGTCCCGATGCAGCGCGTCGTAAAGCCGTGCAATCATCCGCGATGTATTGCGAAAGGCCGGATGCTCGGTAATTTTCTTTACGCGCTCGCCGTAGATCCACACCTCCCTGCCATCGTCGAGACTGTCGAGAAACTCCTTACCCGTATAGGGAAGCGTGGCCATGTTCGTTGTCTCCCTGCGAGGCTTTGCCGGCCGGATATTTAATGCATTTGCCTCGAGGCGGACTGTAATAATGCCGCAAAGAAGCCGTACGCGTGCGGGCACAATCCTAAGTTTACTGTAAGAACCAGTCAACGGGCTGCTTCATCTGTCAACGGGCTGCTTCATCTAAAGACCAGCAGGGGCGAGACGTCGCAAGGTGGCGTTGATCACCGGCGCAGCGCGCGGCAAGGGACTACGCCATTCTCGCATGGAACATTTACTGGGAAACGCCGCAGGAGGAGCGGTTGTCGTCTCAGCCGACCGCCGTCAGCGGAAGAATGCCGAGAAGATTTCGTCGAGTGCGGTCAGCTGGTTGCCGTTGAGCGAGTTGGGGACGAGCACCGGGGTGTTGACGCCGGCAGCGTACCAGGCGGCGAGCTGGTCGCGCACTTTCTCGGCCGGTCCATACAGCGTGTTGTCGGCGATCCAGCGGTCGGGCAGGTATTTCGGGATGTCGTCGCGGCGGTTTTCGGCGATCGCTGTTTCGATCGCCGCCATCTCGTCGATGTAGCCGGCTTCCTTCCAGTAATTGCGATAGTTCGGCAACATCGTATAGCGGATCAGTCGGTGACGATGCAGCGCCATCGCCGCGCCCTCGTCGTCCGAAATGCACACCGGCAGCATGTTGCCGACCAAAAAATTCGGGTCGGCCCGCTTGGCCTCCGGGACGACGGCCAGCGATTGCGCCATGTGCGACAGGCTGGCGTTGGCGAACAGCACGCCCTGGGCGATCTCGGCGGCGAGCGCCACCATCCGCTTGCGCAATGCGGCGAGCACAATGGGCGGCAATGCGCCGATGCCGTCATGGGATTTGAGCTTGTCGACAAAGGCGCGGGTATCGGCCAACGGCTTTCCCACGGTGATGCCGAGCCGCTGATGCGTCGGGCCATGGGCGACGCCGATGCCAAAGCGAAAGCGGCCGCCCGAGACCTCGTGGATATAGGCCGCACCCGCTGCGAATTCTTCGGTCGTCTGCGCATAGATTGGCGCGATCGCGGTACCGAACCCAATCCGCTCGGTAGCGAACGCCAATGCGGTACACTGCGCCATGTTGCCGAACCGGCTCGGCGTATAAATGCCTGAAAAGCCGCGCCGCTCGATCTCGTGCGCGATATCCAGCGTCTGCCGCCGCCCTCCCGGCACGGCAACGAGGCTGATCGCAGGCAACGGTTGGGGCATCGGCGGTGCTCCGTCGCGGTCGTTCGGGTCGGCAGCCTATGCGGCCGCGGACGTTGGCGCAATCAGCCGGCTGCCCGCAGGCATCTGCCGGCGAGGGCTAATCCCCATTTGTAGTGAGGGCGGGCCAGCAGATCGGGTTGGCAAGATTCTTCGGGAGGGCTTACTCAGCCATAGTGCTGCAGCCAGTTGATAGTTCTTTCATCCGGTGAAGCGCGCTCCATCTGTGGTGCAGCCTCGAAGACGGCGCAACCCAGTCGCAGCAATTTGCCGGCTGGTTTCCGGATGCTCTCTCCCCTAACTAACCGATATGACCGATCTCGTTCTCGCGCATGGCTTCTGTTTCGCCGATCTCTATGATCGCGGCGGTCTCGCGCGGGTCGATCGGGCGTTTGTTGGCCATCTCGCGGAAGTCGATGCCGGGTTGCATGAGCGGCTGATGACGGCACGGCGCGATCCGGACGGGCTCGAGCGATGCGGCCGAGTTGGACCTCGTTGTCGATCTGGCGCCACATGTCGAGGATTTCCTTGGCGGGCTGTTCGGCATCGCGGCCGACGTGCGGGCATTGCAGGCGCGTCATCACGAGTTGGCGCCGCTCTATTCGGTAAAGCGGCTGTTCGTTCAACGCCGTGCCGTCAAGGGAGTGAAGGAAGAGGATGCCGCGGCGCTCGACGGGCCCGGGCTCGCCAGAGAGCTGGATGCGCTGATCGGCGGCCCGGTCGACAGCATTGCAGCATGGGAGCGGCGCTATGCCGGACAGGTCACGGCGTGGCTCGACGACGAAGCCGGCAATGTCGCGGCGCTCGATGTTGCGCAGCGCTATGCCGCCTGGGCCACCTTATCGCCGGAAGGCCGCAAAAAGCACCGGCGCGGTGTGTCTGTTCAAAGTGCCGCACCGGCTGGACATGCAGCATCTGGTCCCGGTCGAGACCATCGAGCGAAATGGCGTCACCATGCTGCGGCTGCCCGAGGACGAATGGCGGCAGTCGCGAGGGCTTTGCGCTGACCGATCGCGGCACCGATCTGACCGGCGCGCTCGACCAGGCGAATTACTGCATCTGGTGCCACAACCAGGGCAAGGACAGCTGCGCGCAGGGGCTCAAGGAAAAGGACGGGGCGTTCAAAAAGAGCGTGTTCGGGGTCACCCTCGCCGGCTGCCCGCTCGAAGAAAAGATTTCCGAGATGAACCTGGTCAAGTCGCGCGGCAACAGCCTCGGCGCGCTGGCCATCATCGCCGTCGACAACCCGATCTGCGCCGCCACCGGGCACCGCATCTGCAACGACTGCATGAAGGCGTGCATCTATCAGCGCCAGGAGCCGGTCGACATTCCGCAGATCGAGACCCGCACCCTCAAGGACGTGCTCGGTCTGCCCTGGGGGTTCGAGATCTACTCGCTGCTGACCCGGTGGAACCCGCTCAATATCAGGCGGCCATTGCCGAAGCCGGCGAGCGGCTACAAGGTGCTGGTCGTCGGGCTTGGCCCGGCCGGCTTCACCCTCGCGCACCACCTGATCAACGACGGCCATTTCGTCGCCGCGATCGACGGGCTCAAGATCGAGCCGTTGCCGCCCGAGATCTCCGGGGTGATGCCCGACGGCAGCCGCCATCCGTTTCGCCCAATCCGCGATGTCGCAAGCTTGGTCGACAGCCTCGACGATCGGGTCATGGCCGGCTTTGGCGGGGTCGCCGAATACGGCATCACCGTGCGCTGGGACAAGAATTTCCTGAAGATCGTGCGCCTGCTGCTCGAACGCCGCGGCCAGTTCGCGATGTATGGCGGCGTGCGCTTTGGCGGCACGATCACGATCGACAGCGCCTTCGCGCTGGGCTTTGACCATGTCGCGCTGTGCGCCGGCGCCGGCCGGCCGACGGTGATCCCGATGCCGAACAATCTGGCGCCGGGGGTCAGGCAGGCCTCGGATTTCCTGATGGCGTTGCAGCTGACCGGGGCGGCCAAGACCAGCAGCATCGCTAATCTCAGCGTGCGGCTGCCGGTCGTCGTGATCGGCGGCGGGCTGACCGCGATCGACACCGCGACCGAGTCGCTGGCCTATTACCCGGTCCAGGTCGAGAAATTCCTCTCGCGCTACGAGACCCTGGTCGCCGAGCGCGGCGAGGAAGCGGTGCGTGCCGAATGGCACGCGGCCGAGCGCCAAGCCGCGGCCGAGTTCATCGCCCATGGCCGGGCGATCCGCGCCGAGCGCGAAGCGGCCCGAGCCGCGACGGCCGCGCGCCTCATCTCGCCGCACTAATCGATAGCTGGGGCGGGGTGACGATCGCCTATCGCCGCCGCCTGATCGACGCGCCGAGCTACACCCTCAACCATGAGGAGGTGGCAAAGGCGATGGAGGAGGGTATTCGCTTTGCCGAATTGCTGACCCCGGCCGCGGTCGAAATCGACGAATTCGGGCAAGCGGCGGCATTGCGCCTGACCCGGCCGGGGGCCCACCCCGCTGATCAGCCGCCTGAGGAGGTGGAGTTGCCGGCGCGGACGATTCTGGTCGCCGCCGGGACCCAGCCGAACACGGTGCTTGGCGCGTGAGGACCCCGGCGAATTTCACCCTCGACGGGCGCTATTTCCGCGCCCTCGACGAGGACGGCAACCCGGTAGCGCCGGAGCGGGTGGCGAAGCCCGCGGCGGTGCAGGTGCTGACACATTTGCGCGAGGATGGCCGCTCGGTCAGCTTTTTCGGCGACCTCCACCCGAGCTTTTCGGGAAATGTGGTAAAGGCGATGGGCGGCGCCACCCTGGGCTACCCGGTGGTCAGCCGGATGCTGGCGCGGCTCGACGCCCTCGTCACCGTCTCCGGAAGAGCTGCGGGCGCGGCTCGACGACGAGTTGCGTGCACGGGTGCACAAGGTCATCCGATTGACGCCGAAGATCGTCGAAATCGTGGTCCGGGCGCCGATGGCGGCGCGCGCCTTCAAGCCTGGCCAATTTTACCGGCTGCAGAATTACGAAACCCTGGCGCCGCGGGTCGACGGTACGACGTTGGCGATGGAGGGGCTGGCTCTGACCGGTGCGGCCGTCGATCGGGAACAAGGGCTGCTGTCGACGATCGTGCTCGAAATGGGCGGCTCGTCCGATTTGTGCGCCTTGTTGAAGCCGGGCGAGCCAGTGATCCTGATGGGGCCGACCGGGACCCCGACCGAAACCCCGTCAGGCGAGACCGTATTGCTAGTCGGCGGCGGGCTCGGCAATGCGGTGTTGTTTTCGATCGCCGCGGCATTCCGGGCGCAGGGCTCACGCGTCCTCTACTTCGCCGGCTACAAGACGATCGAAGACCGTTACAAGGTTGAGGACATCGAGCGCGCCGCCGATTGTGTCGTGTGGTGCTGCGACGAGGCGCCAGGCTTCACCGCCGACCGACCGCGGGATCGAGCCTTTGTCGGCAACATCGTCGAGGCAATCACGGCCTATGGGTCCGGGTCTCTCGGCCCGGTCGAGATCCCGTTGGACGCGGTCGACCGGATCATCGCAATCGGCTCCGACGGGATGATGAACGCAGTCGCCGCGGCGCGCCATCAGGGGCTGGCGCCTTATTTCCGGCCGGGGCACCGGGCGATCGCTTCGATCAATTCACCGATGCAGTGCATGATGAAGGAGATCTGCGCGCAGTGCCTGCAGAGCCATCGCGATCCGGTCACCGGGACCGAGACGGTGGTGTTTTCCTGCTTCAATCAGGATCAGGAGATGGACCAGGTCGATTTCCCAGCCTTGCGCCGCCGCCTGTCGCAAAACGGCGCGCAGGAGAAGCTGACCAAGCTGTGGATAGACCGCTGCCTCCACCACCTCGGCGAGCGTCCGGCGCTGGCGGCGGAATAGGCGCTGCAAGTTGGCGGCCGGGACGTCCGCACGAGGCCATCCGCTGCGGCCGCGGCACACCGCCCCGTCGCCGTAGTTAATTCAGCATAAAGCGATTTCCGCCCGAGATCGGTGGCATTCGCGGCCTTGCCAACTGCGAATCTCACAGCTAGGTTCCCGCCGCGCTCTCGCTCAGGGGTGTGTGCGAGCGTTTCACCATGCTGCTCGGCCGGACGACGCCGGCTGCTGCTGGTGGGCTCGGAGGCGCCGTTCGATCGGGGTCAACGCGCCGCCAAAAAGCACCCCAATGGAGAGGGAGACGTCATGGACTTTTACCACACCGTCAAGCCGACCCGGCGCGCGTTGTTGAAGGCCGGCGGCGGGCTCTTGGCCGGTACGGCCCTGCTCGGCCCTGCCCGCGCCGCGGATCAGCCACCGCTTGGCACCTGGCCCGCAGGATCCTCCGGTTCTTCGGTATTCATCGGCATTACCGTACCGCGCACCGGCACTTATGCGGTGCAGGGTGAAGACGAACTCAAGGGCTATCAGCTCGCGGTTGAGCACATCAACAGTGGTGACCCGCTAATCAAAGCGATTTCCCCGAAAACGACCAAGGGCGTGCTTGGGAAGGAAGTCAAGTACGGGGTTGCCGATTCCGAGGCCAAGCCGAACACTGCGGTGCAGGAGCAATCGCGCTTTATCAGCGAGAACAAGGCCATCTTGATGACCGGTTCGACCTCGAGCGCGGTGGCGGTGGCGCTCAACAAATTGGCGCAGCGCGAAAAGGTGCTCTACGTCTGCGGCATCTCCGGCTCCAACGACACCACCGGCAAGGATTGCGTGCGCTACGGCTTCCGTCAGTGCTTCTACGGCCAGACTGCCGCCGCGGCGATCGGCCCAGTGCTGCTGAAGACCTACGGCAAGAACAAGAAGGCCGCTTATCTGACGCCCGGACTACACTTATGGCCACACCGTGCAGAAGTCGATGGAGGACTATCTCGGCAAGAACGGCGGCTGGACCACGGTGACTAATCAGGTCGCACCGCTTGGTGCGCCCGATTACAGCTCGTACCTGCTGAACGTCGGCAATTCCGGCGCCGATTACTTGCTCAACGTCAATTGGGGGCACGACGCCGTCCTGTCGATCCAGCAGGCCGAGCAATTCGGCATCTTCAACAAGATGAAACTGGTGATCCCCTACCAGATACCCTTCCTCTCGAAAGAGGTGGGGGCCAAGGTCATGGAGGGGGTTTATGCCGCCACCGATTTCTGGTGGACGCTCGAAGACAAATATCCCGTGGCCAAGATGTTCGTCGCCACGTTCCAGAAGAAATACAGCTACCGGCCCGAGTGGGGCGCCGAAAACGCGTACATGCAGTTCGCCCTGTGGGCAGACGCCTGCGAGCGCGCCGGCAGCTTCTATCCGCCCGATGTGATCAAAGCGTACGAAGCCGGTAATCACAACCAGTCGACCGTGGGCGATGTCTATTTCCGCGCCGCCGATCACCAGCTGGTGCGGCCGGTCATCATCGTTCGCGGCAAGGCGCCCGGCGCGATGAAGAACCCCGAGGATTTCTGGGAAGTGACCGAGATCGTACCGGGCGAAGGCCTGATGCAGGCTCCGGATGCTTTCGGTTGCCAGCTCGGCTCCTACACCTGAGCCGCGCGGCGCGGACCGACCCGAACGCGCACTAGGCAGGAGACTCGTGAGGTTTCGGGTGTCTTTCGGCTTGTCACGCCCGGGAGCGCAGACAGCATCGGCCGTCAGCATGCCGAGGTGGTCGGCGCCTTGCGCCGCCTTGGTCAGGCCCGCCGATCCGCATGATCACCTGGCCTAATTTCGTCTCGCAACTGTTCAACGGGTTGGCGTCGGGCGCCTTGCTGGCGCTGATCGCTTCGGGGCTTACCATCATCTACGGCACGCTCGGAGTCTTGAACCTTGCGCACGGCGCAATGTTCATGCTCGGCGGCTATGCCGGCTACGTCGCGTTCGAGGCGACCGGATCCTTCGTCATCGCCGTGATCGCCGGCGCTCTGTTCTTGGCGGTGGTCGGCGGGGTCATGGAGCTGGTCGTCATCCGCCGGTTTTACAGCCGCCCGCCGGAGGATCAGATCCTGGTCACCTTCGGGATCGGCATCGTCATCGTCGAGGCGGTGCGGCTCTGCTTCGGCAGCCTATCGCTGACCATTCCCCCGCCGTCCTGGGCTGCGGGCGTCACGCCGATCGGTTTCCTGATCTATCCGACCTATCGCATCGTCGCGCTGGCGATCGCGGCGGCCGCGCTCGCGGTGCTCTACGTCGTCCTCTACCGCACGCGGCTCGGCATCATCGTCCGCGCGGGGATCGAGGATTCCGCCATGGTCGGCATGCTCGGCATCAATGTCTACCGCGTGTTCATGCTGGTGTTCGGGATCGGCGCGATGGCCGCCGGGTTTGCCGGGATCGTCAACGCGCCGGTGGTGTCTTTGACCCCCGACATGGGCGAGTCGATCCTGGTGCAAACCTTTGTCGTCGTCGTCATCGGCGGGGTGGGCTCGTTTCCGGGGGCGATCCTCGGCGGGCTGATCGCCGGGGAAATCCTCAGCCTGACCTCGATGGTGGACCCGAGCTACTCAGAGGTCATGCTGTTCGTGGTGATGACCTTGGTGCTGCTGCTGCGGCCGCAGGGCCTGCTCGGGCATACGGGGTCGCGATTGAACAGGCGACGGCGATGCGCAAACGCCGGTTTCTGACCGAGGCGCTGACGGCGCTCGGCCTGATCGCCGCGCCTTTCGTGCTGCCCTATCTCGGCTTCGCGCCCGGCACGGTCAACCAGATCCTGGTCTGGGGCCTGTTTGGCGTCGGTTTCGATATTGTGTTCGGCTATACTGGTCTCTTGTCGTTCGGCCAGTCGGCGTTCTACGGCACCGGCGGCTTCGTCGCTGCCTACCTGCTGACCAGTAATCTGATGTCGAGCGTGCTGGCGGCGCTGTTGGTCGGCACCATCGGCGCTGCGCTGGCGGGGATCGCGGTCGGCGCAATCGCGCTGCGGCGCACCGGCATCTATTTTGCGATGATCACCGTCGCAATCGCCGAGACGTTCTTCTTCGTCGAGAACGGGCCGCTCTCCGCCTGGACCGGCGGAGAGAACGGACTGCCCGGCGTCCCGACACCGAGGTTCGAACTCGGCGGGTTCGTCTACCAGATCGGCACCGACTGGTCGATGTACGGCTTTCTTGCCGCCTGTTACTTTGTCGGCATCGTGATCGCGCTGCGCATCGTGCGCTCACCGGTCGGCGCTATCCTTGCCGCCGTCCGCGACAATCCGTTGCGGGCGCGCGCCGTCGGCCATGCGGTCGGCCTCTACAAGCTGACCGCGTTCGTCGTTGCCGCGGCTTATGCCGGGTTCGCCGGCGGCCTGCTCGGCGTGCTGCAGGGCTTTATGCCGCCCGATGCCTTCACTTTCGACACCTCCGGCCAATTGGTGATGCAGACCGCGATCGGCGGCGTCGGCACCTTGTTCGGCCCGCTGCTGGGTGCTGCGGTCTGGCTCTATCTCCGCGACTTCCTGCAAGCGGTGGTCGGGCTTGGGAGCGCCTGGAGGCTGGTGCTGGGCCTGGTGTTCGTGTTGCTGGTGTGCTTCTTGCGCCGCGGCCTGATTGGCGGCTTGCAGGATCTGGTCGGGCGCCTCGCGGGACGCTCGCTCCCGTCGACGCCCGTCGAGGCGCCGGCGCCCCCCGGCGCTGCTCCGCCGCTGGCCAGCATCGGCGCGCCGCGCCGCCGCCAGGACACGGCTTTCTCCGGCCCGGTGCTGGAAGCGCGGGGCCTGACCAAGTCGTTCGGCGGACTGGTTGCCAACCGTAACATCGATTTTGCCGTCGAGCCGGGAGAGCTGCGCGCCATCATCGGCCCCAACGGCGCGGGCAAGAGCACGTTCTTCAAGATGCTGACCTGCGAGCTGCCGCCGAGTTCCGGCCGCATCATCTACCACGGGCGCGACATCACCGGCATGGATGTCGCCGCGGTGTGCCAGCTGGGGCTGACCAAGAGCTACCAGGTCAACCAGCTTTTCGCGCGGCTGAGCGTGCGCGAGAACGTGGTGATCGCGGCGCTCGCCGAGCGGCGCGGGACCTTTCGCCTCGACCTGCTCCGTCGCCTCGACCGCGTTCGCGGGCTCGACATGCAGGTGGAGAGCACGCTGGCACTGGTCGGGCTGAGCCTGCGCGCCGATGTGCCGGTCGCCACGCTCGCTTATGGCGAGAAGCGGCGGCTGGAGATCGGGCTGGCGCTGGCCGCCTCGCCGTCGCTGCTGCTGCTCGACGAGCCGCTCGCCGGCATGAGCCCGCAGGAGCGGGAGGAGACAGTGCAATTGCTGAAAAACCTCCGCCGCGGCCGCACGCTGGTCGTCGTCGAGCACGACATGGACGCCGTGTTCGAGCTGGCCGAGCGCATCACCGTGCTGCACGAAGGCGCGCTCCTCGCCGAGGGCACGCCGGCCGAGATCCAGCGCAACAGCTTTGTGCAGGAAGCCTATCTCGGCGGGGTCGCGGCGGAGTGAGCGCGCTGCTCGAAGTCGAGCGCATCAACAGCTATTACGGCGACAGCCACATCCTGTTCGACGTATCGTTGCGCGTCGAGAAGAGTGAAGTGGTGGCGCTGCTCGGCCGAAATGGAGCGGGCAAGAGCACGACCCTGAAAAGCTTGATCGGCTGGGTTCGCCCGCGCTCCGGCCGGATCTTGCTCGGCGGCGCGCCGATCCAGGAACTACCGTCGCACGCCGTTGCCGCTCTGGGGCTGCAATTGGTGCCGGAGGAGCGCCGCATCTTTGGCAGCCTGACGGTCGAGGAAAACCTGGTGCTGGCCGGGCTCACGGCGAAATCGCGCTGGCCGTTAGAGCGTCTCTGGGAGACCTTTCCGCGCCTGCGCGAGCGACGGCGCAGCCGCGGCACAGACCTTTCGGGCGGCGAGCAGCAGATGCTGGCGATCGCCCGCGCGTTAGTCCGCGAGCCGAAGATCGTGCTGCTCGACGAGCCGTTCGAGGGGCTGGCGCCGATCATCGTACGCGATCTCCTCGCCACCTGCCGCGCGCTCGCCGAATCCGGGCAGACGATCGTATTGGTCGAGCAGAACGTCTCGGCCGCGCTGAGCCTTGCCGACCGAATCTACATCCTCAACAACGGCCACATCGTCGAGGAGGTGGCTGCGCAGGCCGCGCGCAGCCAGCCGGAAATCCTGCACCGGTATCTCGGCGTCTAGTCGCGGCGGGGCGTGTCCTGGGCAAATTATTTCACACCGCTCGCAATCGATAGCCGCGGCAACAGATCAGGTTTCGTTACAAGAGCTTGCGAAGTTCGCAGTCATCGAGCCCACAGCCGCTTCGAAGCGATTGCGGCGCCCTCGCTCATGGCGGCGAGCTTTTTGAACGAGATGTCGGGGTCGAGTTTGCCGTAGCCGGCGAAGGTGCCGAACCCGCAATCGGTGCCGGCGATGACCCGCTCGCGGCCGACGATGTCGGCAAAGCGGCAGATGCGTTCGGCGACCAGTTCGGGATGCTCGACGTAATTTGTCGAGGTGTCGAGCACGCCGGGGATCAGGATCTTGTCGTCGGGCAGTTTGGTGGCCTGCCAAACCGTCCACTCATGCGCGTGGCGCGGGTTGGCGGCCTCGACAACCAAGGCCTGCGGCTTCGACTTGACCAGGATCGGTGCGACCTTGGCAAACGGGATGTCGTGGTCGTGCGGGCCCTCGTAATTTCCCCAGCAGATATGGATGCGTGCGCGGTCCGCCGGCACGTTGCGCAAGGCATGGTTCAGCACCTCGACGTGAAATGCAGCGCGCTTGAGGAAATCGGTTTCGTTCAGGTCCTGGAAGCTGGTGTGATGCGCCATCGCTAGATCGGGGCAATCGAGTTGTAAGACAAACCCGGCATTGGCGATCGCCTCGTATTCCTCTTGCATCACCGCGGCGATGGCTTCGACATAGGCTTCGTGCGTCGGATAATAGGAGTTGGTCTGAAACACCGGCACGAGCCCGGGCGAGGCGGCGGTCATGAACCCCTCGACGACCGAAACCTGGTCCGAGCGCCGCGCGCAAATTGGCGAGATCCTGGGCCAGCGGCTCGCGGTCATGCCAGGCGATCGGGCCGACGCAGACGGCGCGGCGTGCGGTATTGCCGCCGGTCATCCGCTCGTAGGCGGCGAGGAAGTTCGGGTGGTCCCTGGTGTCGAGCCGCGGCTTGGCAGGCTCGTGCCCGGCAAACCCCGTCAAGCGGTCGGCAATATAAGTGGAATAGCCGGGCTTCGACATCTCCCCGTCATTGACGATATCGACGCCGACCGCAGCCTGGCGGCGGACGATGTCGACGACCGCCTGGCGCACCAGCCGGTTGAGCGCGTCCTTGTCATAAGGCTCGCCCTGATCCTTGCGCACCAACATCTCCCGCAGCTCGGGCGGGCGCGGCAAGCTGCCGACATGGGTCGTCAGGATGCGGTCTTGGCTCGTCTTCATCGAATCCCCCGGGTCAACGTTTCACAGCCGAGAGCATGCGCCGGTTTGGTGCGACCGGCAACGGGCAGAACGCCGAGGACCACGCTTGGGTTGACGCGCCTAGCCATAATCATTAATTCACGGTGCGTTAAGGCAAAGTGGCTCAGCGCCCCGGCCGGCAACTCGACCTAAACCTGAGCCCTTTTAGGGAGGATCGAGCATGCAGAGCGCATCCTCGGCACGCGCACCGGCTGCCACACCGGCAGTGAACCGTTGGCTCCAGCTGATCATCGGCATCGTCTGCATGGTGATGATCGCCAATCTGCAATACGGCTGGACGTTGTTTGTCCACCCGATGAACGCGGCGCATGGCTGGGCGGTGGCCGACATCCAAATCGCCTTCAGCCTGTTTGTCGCACTTGAGACCTGGCTGACGCCGATCCAGGGCTGGATCGTTGACCGCATCGGCCCGAAAAACGGGCCGCGGCTGATGGTGGCCTTTGGCGGGATCCTCGTCGGGATCGGGTGGATCGTCAATTCGGGCGCCGGGACCCTGGCGACGCTCTATTTGGGGGCGATTTTGTCCGGTATCGGCGCCGGCGCCGTCTACGCAACCTGCGTCGGCAATGCCGTCAAATGGTTCCCGGACCGCCGGGGGCTCGCCGTCGGACTGACCGCAGCTGGCTTTGGCGCGGGTGCCGCGCTGACCGTTATCCCGATCCGCGCCGTCATCGCCGGACATGGCTATGCGGCGGCGTTCTTCTGGTTCGGGCTGGTGCAGGGTGCCGTCGTCTTTGTGCTGGCGTGGCTGATGCGCGGGCCGCTGCCGGGTGAGATGCCAGCGACCGCGCCGCCCAAGGTGATCCAAACCACCGACAGTTATTCGCCACAGGCGATGCTGGCGACACCAGTGTTCTGGGTGCTGTACGTCATGTTCGTGTTGGTGTCCGCGAGCGGCTTGATGGCGACAGCGCAAATCGCGCTGATCGCCCATGATTTCAACGTCGCCAACACTGTGCTGCTGCTCGGAGGCACGACCCTGACCGTGGCCTTGCTCGTCGACAACGTCGCAAACGGCGCCGCCCGGCCGTTGTTCGGCTGGATCTCCGACCATATCGGGCGCGAATACACGATGGCGATCGCCTTTGGCCTCGGCGGGATCAGTTATTGGCTTTTGGGATCGCTCGGCAGCGCACCCTGGGCATTCGTCATTTTCGCCGGGCTGATCTTTCTGACCTGGGGCGAGATCTTCAGCTTGTTCCCGTCGACTTGCACCGACAGCTTCGGCCCGAAATATGCGACGACAAATCTCAGTCTGCTCTACACCGCCAAAGGGGTCTCGGCTTTTCTCGTGCCGCTGGCGAATTTGATCCAGGCAGCGACCGGGAGCTGGCATATGGTCTTCGTGGTCACCGCGATCATGAATTTCGTCGTCGTCGGACTCGCGCTGTTGGTGCTGCGCCCTTTGCGCTCGCGCTCGATGGCATTGCACGCTTATCACCCGGCCGGCGCCGAATGACGGCGGGTTTCGAGAGGTTCCGACAATATGAAGCGCAGCGTCGATCGCATCCTGACGACCCATGTCGGCAGCTTGCCGCGTCCACCCGATTTGCTCGAGTTCCTCGAGGCCCGCGAAACCGGGCGCCCGGTCGAGCAGGCGGCGTTCGATGGCTGTCTTGCAGCCTCGGTCCACGAAATCGTGCGCAAGCAGGTCGCGGCCGGGATCGACAGCGTATGCGACGGCGAGCTTGGCAAGATCTCCTACACCTTCTACGTCCGCCATCGGCTGTCGGGTATCGGCGTCTTTCGCGGCGGCGACAACGACCAGCCGCCGCAGACCGCGGCCCATCGCGACCTGCTTGACCACCCGGACTTTCATCAGCGGCTGAACCAGAAGCGGGGCGGGACCTCGTGGTTCAGCCGCGAGGCAGTGCCGTGCTGTGTCGGCCCGGTCGCCTACAGCGATCGTCGCCCGCTCGCGGTCGATCTAGCAAACCTCGCCGAAGCCTGCGCCGCAGCAAAGCCGATCGAGGCGTTCATGAACGCGGCCTCGCCAGGCGTGCTGACCAAATTTGTGCCCGACCGCTATTATCGGGACGAAGACGCCTATGTCGAAGCGCTCGCCGACGCGCTGAAGGAAGAATACGAAGCGATCCACCATGCCGGCTTGATCCTGCAAATCGATGCGCCCGACCTCGGATCGGCCCGGCACAACCAGTATCAGCACCTCTCCGACAGCGAATTCCTGCGCATCGCCGAGCGCAATATCGCCGCGCTGAACCATGCGACCGCAAATATCCCGCCTGAGGCGATGCGCATGCATCTGTGCTGGGGTAATTACGAGGGGCCGCACACCCACGACATCCCGCTTGCCAAGATCGTCGACGTAGCGATGCGGGCGCGCCCGGAGGGGCTGTCGTTCGAGGCTGCCAATCCGCGCCACGCCCATGAGTGGGAGGATCTGCGAGGCGTCAAGATCCCCGACGACAAGGTGCTGATCCCCGGGGTGATCGACTCGACGACCAATTTCGTCGAACATCCGCGGCTGATCGCGCAGCGGATCGCGAACTATGCCGATCTCGTCGGCCGCGACCGGGTCATCGCCGGGGCCGATTGCGGCTTCGCCACTTTCGCCTTTGTCGACAACGCGGTCGCCCCCTCGGTGGTATGGGCCAAGCTCGCGGCACTCGCCGAAGGTGCACGCGTCGCCAGCGAGCGACTCTGGGGCTGAGGGAAATCAGCCAGCCGGGCCAATCGCCCCGATCGCCATATTGTCGATCAGCCGTGTCCGGCCGAGGTGCACGGCGGCGAATACGCGGGCTGGGGCGCTGACGGTGCGCGTGATCGGCGTCAAAGCTTCGGCGTCGCGAATTTCGAGATATTCGACGGCAAAGCCGGCCTCTCGTAACTCGGCGGCGCCTTGCGCCAATTCGCGCGCCACCGCGTCCGGCCGTTGCGCCACCGCAACGGCGACCCGACGCAGCACGCGGGCGAGCGCGGGCGCGATGCGGCGCTCTTCCGGCGAGAGGTATATGTTGCGGGATGACAGCGCGAGCCCATCCGGTTCTCGCCATGTCGCGACCCCCTCGATGCGTACCGGAATGTCAAGGTCGCGCGCCAGCCGGCGGATCACCATCAGCTGCTGGTAATCCTTCTCGCCAAAATAGGCGGCCTCGGGCAGCGACTGGAGCAGCAGCTTTGTCACCACCGTCGCCACCCCGTCGAAATGACCAGCGCGATGTGCGCCGCACAGCCCCTCGGTCAGACCGGATACCTGGACGAGCGTGGCAAATCCCGGCGGGTAGATTTCGTCGGCGGCGGGAATGAACGCCACATCAACTGGCGCCCCGCGCAGCATGTCGAGGTCGGCGGCATCGCGCCGGGGGTAAGAGCCGAGATCCTCGTTCGCGGCGAATTGCTTGGGGTTGACGAAGATCGTCACAACGACGCGATCACATCCCTCCCGCGCCGCGCGGACCAGCGCCATGTGCCCGGCGTGCAGTGCCCCCATTGTCGGCACCAGCCCAATCCGCTCACCGGATTTTCGCCACCGGGCGGTGCAGCTCCGCAAGTCGGCGATCGTCCGTACAACATCAAGCCGTCGATGAGCCAAAGACCTAGCCCTTGACCGACCCCGATGTCAGGCCGGCTACGTAATGCTCGACAAAGAACGAGTAGATTATCGCGACCGGGATCGAGCCCAACAGCGCCCCCGCCATCAGCTGGCCCCAATAAAATACATCGCCGCGAATGAGCTCGGCGATGACCCCGACCGGCACGGTGCGCACCGAGGTCTCGGTCAGGAAGATCAGGGCATAGAGAAACTCGTTCTGCGACAAGGTGAAGGCGAAGATGCCGGCCGAGATGAAGCCGGGGGTGCACAATGGCAGAAAGATCTGCCGCATCGTCTGCAGGCGGCTGGCGCCGTCGATGCGGGCCGCCTCTTCGAGGTCCTTGGGCACGGTCTTGAAGTAGCCGAGCAGCAGCCAGGCGCAGAACGGCACCAGCATCGTCGGGTAGGTCAGGATGACAGAGGTTAGCGTGTTGCCGAGATGCAGCCGGTTGATGATGTCGGCGAGCGGGATGAAAAGAAGCGGCTGCGGCACCAGATAGGTCGCCGCCACCGTCGTCGCGATCAGCCCGACCCCGGCGAACCGCATCCGCGCCAGCGGATAGGCCAGCATGATCCCGAACACCAGCGAGATCGCGGTCGCCACCACCGCGACCACCATTGTGTTCCAGGTCCACAGAAGAAAATTCGTCTGGCTCAGCAGATCGACATAGTGCTTGAGGGTCGGGTGGAACACGATTAGCGGCGTGATGTGCTTGTTGTACAGCTCCGAATTCGGTTTCAGCGAGGTGATCACCATCCAGTAGAACGGCAGCAATGCCACCACCAGGAAGAACCCGACCGGCAGCCACACCCTGACCGCCCGCTCGATACGCCCATAGCCGGTGACCATCACTTGCTCCGCATGTAGATGGTCAGCGCGACGATCAACAACGCCAGCGCCGGCAGCATCGTCAGCGCGATCGAGGCGCCCAGCCCCAATTGCCCCGCCCCCATCGCGATGTCGAAGGCGTAGGTCGCGAACAAATTGGTCGCGTTCTGCGGCCCGCCATGCGTCAACACGTAGACCAGTTGAAAGTCGGCGAAGGTGAAGATCACCGAGAACAGGGTCACGATCAGGATGATCGGCTGCAACAATGGCAGGGTGACGTAGCGGAAGCGGTGCCAGCCGCCGGCGCCGTCGATGGTCGCCGCTTCGTGCAGTTCGGGCGGCACGGTCTGTAACCCTGCGAGCAAGGTAATGCCATAGAAAGGCAGGCCGCGCCAAATGTTGATGAAGATGATCGAGCCAAGCGCCAGGTTGGGGTTGCCGAGCCAGGACGGACCCTGACCGGGCCAGCCGAGCGAGACGAGGACCCGGTTGACGACGCTGAACGCCGGATCGAGCATCCACATCCAGGCGACGGTGGAGAGCACGGTCGGCACGATGAACGGGAGGAGCAGCAAGGCGCGCACCAGATTCTTCATGCGGAAGTTCTGGTTCATCGCCAGGGCGAGGCACAGCCCGATAATGATTTTGAAGACCGTCGCGACGCCGGTATAGACGAAGGTGTTGAAACACACCCGCCAGAATATCGGGTCGTGGAAATTGGTTACGAAATTCTGCAGCCCGACAAATTGGCCGGCATGCGCGACCGGCCGGTCCTGGAGGCTCAGCAGGATGCCGTAGATGAACGGATAGCCGATAAAGGCGGCGAGAAACAGCAGCGGGGGTGCCATCATCAGCCAGCCGAACACCCCCTCGCGGTCGAGCCAGCCGGCGAGGGTCAAGGGTCGCCGCGGCCGCCGGGCAGCGACCAGCAAGGCCTCGGAGCGGATCGTCATCGTTAGCGCACCATCCCGAACGAACTCCTCATCGCCCCCGGCCGAGAGCTTGCCGCGGCACGGTCACGCCGGAGCGCGCGCAAAACTCGTGCCCGCGCGGCGACCGCGTGCAATGTGCACCGGCGTCGCCCGGCTACGCCACTTTGTAGATCTCCTTGAGCTGCGCCTCGGCGTTCTTGATGACGTCCTTGGTCGAGCTGCCGGAGCAGGCCTTCGCGAACATGTCGACGACGACGTATTTGGCGACGCTCTCGGCCAGCCGTCGGTCCGGCGGCGCCGGCCAGCCGAACAGGTGGCTGCTGGCGAGCGCGTCGCGATAAGGGAGGTTGCGCGGCTCGACCTGCCACATCGGAGCGTTGTCATAGCCGTGCAATAGCGGCTGATAATAGCTGACCGCCGAGGCGTACCACGCCCCTAATTGCTTTGGCGCCGACAGCCAGCGAAGAAAATCGTGCGCCTCCGGCTTCATCGGCGAGAAATTGAAGATCGAGTGGCTGACCGCGCCCAGCAAGTGGAACCGGCCCTTGGCCCCGGCCGGGTTCAACGATTGTTGGGTGACTTTGCCGATGTCGGGGAAATCGCGCTTGGCAACGAACAGAATGCTCTCGGCATTGTTGGTGCAGGAAATCTGCTCGGCCATCCAAGCCTTGTTGTTGCTGACGTCGACCCAGCCAAGAACGTCCTCGAACATTGTGTCCTTGAAGAATTTCCGCGCGAAATCGACCGCGCGGGCGGTCTCGTCGGAATCGATCGTCACGGTCTTGCCGTCTTCGGACACCTCGTGGCCGCCATAGGACCACAGCAGCGGATAGAGCCAGCCGTGGTTGTCGCCAAAGCCGTGGCCCAATTCAAAGCCGAATGGATGCCCGTTCTTTTTCAGCTTTACGCCGGCTTCGTAGAGCTCGTCCCAGGTGCCGGGGAATTCCTTGACCCCGACCTCGGCAAACCAGTCGCTGCGCCAGTTCATCAGTTGGCCGATCGAGCAGAACGGGATCGCCTTCCATTTACCGTCGACGACGGCCATTTCCTTGCCGGCGGGATACCATCCGCCCTGTTGTTTGCCCATCTCCTCGGCGATGTCGGTGACGTCGGCGTATTTCTCGCTGAACAGGAACGGCATCAGCGAGATGTTCATCGTGATGTCGGCACCCGAGCCAGTCTCGGCAATCGCGCTGACCCGCGTCGGGATGCTGCCGACGCTGATCAGCTGATAATCGATCTTGATGCCGGTTTCCTTTTCATAGGCCGGGGCCAAGGTCTTCTGCATGTATTCGTCGAACGGCTTGATGAACGAGCTCTCGTGCAGCAGCGTGATCGATTTCTGCTGGGCTGCGGCGGACCGCGCCCCGATTGCCGCACCCATGGTGCCAAGCCCTGCAATCTTCAGAAATTCGCGGCGCGATGTGCCGTTCATCAGGTCACTCCCCTTCGGCGGATGAGCCGGGTCATCTGAACCGAGACTGAATTCTGGGTTTGTATAGGCGGCAGTCCCACGCTGCAACAACCGCCTGGCCGCGACCCCGCGATCCTCCGAAGGCGTCCGAGGCAGGCGTTGTAGAACTGCTTGCCTCAATCGCGCTGGCACGGGTGACCACACCGCTGCCCGCTGCGGCTGTCGCCCATTCCTTCTATCGTTTGACGGGCTGTGGATAGCAAACTAGGCGGCAAGGCACTATGGTTTGCCCTTCTTCGACGAATGGTTTGGGAAAGCGTTAATGCAAAGGGTCGCCGTTTTGAATATTCAGGCCATCGGCGCCGCTGACCGGGCGAAGATCGAGGCGGTCGATTTCGGCGATCCAATTGACCGACGCCGGCGGCTGGTTCGACGGCGAAATTCGCGAGACGTGGCCGGCCTACACCTCCGCGCGCTATCTGCGGCCCGGTTCGACAGGTTCCGGAAGCCGGGACGAGCGAGACCGCCTGCTCGCCGAAGCGGAAATAATTCTTGGCGGCTTTCCTTTTCCGCTCGATCTGCGCGTCCGGGCGCCGCGGTTGAAGTGGTTTCATCAGCGGCCCGCCGGCGCCAGCAATTTGCTCAGAGGCGATCTGTGGGGCAGCGACGTGGCGGTGACGACCTCGCGCGGCGTCGGCAGTACCTTGGCGATGGCGGAATACGCGGTGGGCAGTATTCTATACTTCGCCAAGGGCCTGCACCGCGTCGCCATTGATCGTGATGCGGGTGCGTTCACCCCGCGCGCCTATCGGCCGCTGCTGTTGGACGGCAAGACGGCATGCGTCGTCGGCGCCGGTGGCATCGGACGGGATGTCGGCAGGCTCTGCGCCGCACTGGGCCTGCGGGTCGTCGGCACCCGCCGCCAGCCGCAACCGGACGAACCCCTGCCGGCGGGGTTCAGCGAGCTAGGTGGTCCCCAGGACCTCGACCGGTTCCTGCCGGTCAGCGATTTCGTCGTGATCTGCTGCCACTGGACGCCGGAAACGACCCGTCTCTTCGAAAACGACCGCTTTGCCGCGATGAAAACGGACAGCGTGCTCGTCAACCTCGCCCGGGGCGAGATCGTCGACGAGGACGCGCTCGCCGACGCATTGCAGCGAGATCACTTGCGCGGCGCGGCAATGGACGTCTATGTCGGCGAGTTCGAGCATCCGCCGCCGGCTCGGCTGTGGTCCGACCCCAGGGTGCTGATCACGCCGCATGTCTCCGGCGCCAGTGACGAGAACCGGCATGGGGCCATCGACCTCTTCTGCGACAATCTGCGCGCGTACATTGACGGCCGGCCGCTGCGCAATGTGATCGATTGGGAACGGGGCTATTAGACGCCAGCCGGACTTTGGAAGGAAATTCCTATGGCTATCGCGGAAATTGACAGCGTCTGCACCTTCGACTGCCCTGACACCTGCAGCCTGACTGTCGGCGTCGATGATGGTCGTATCGTCAGCGTGCGCGGCTCAAAAGCGGTGCCTTACACGGCCGGCGTCATCTGCAACAAGGTCGCCCGCTACACCGAAGATTTCGTGCACGGGCCTCAACGGCTGCTGTACCCATTGCGCCGCATCGGGCCGAAGGGTTCGGGGGAGTTCGCACGCATCTCATGGGACGCGGCCCTGGACGAGATCCATCGGCGGGTCGGCGACCTAATCGGGCGGTGGGGACCGCAAGCAGTGATGCCGCTGAACTATGCCGGTCCGCACGGCTTGCTCGCCGGCGATAGCATGTCGTTGCGTTTCTTCAATCGACTGGGCGCCACCCAGCTCTATCGGCGGGCCCTGTGCGGCGGCGTGCGCAGCGAGGCGTGGGCGGGGACTTACGGCGCGGTGCCCGGATGCCCACCGGAATTTGCCCAGGACGCGAAGCTCAACGTCGTCTGGGGCAACAACGCAACCGTCGCCAATCTGCACCTCGTCCGGAGCATCAGCCACGCAAGGCGCAAGGGCGGCAGGCTGGTGGTCGTCGACCCGCTGCGCACCAAGACCGCCGAGCAGGCCGATCTGCATCTGCAATTGCTGCCCGGCACCGACATATTGCTCGCCTGGTCCGTCGCCGCCGAGCTCGAACGGCTCGGCGCGTTGGACAAAGCCTTTATCAGCGCGAACGTGCTCGGCTTCGAGGAGTTTATGACGCTGGCGCGCGACTGGCCGGCGGCTCGGGCGGCGGCGGCATGCGGGCTGCGGGAGAACCAGATCCTGACCTTCGCCCATTGGCTGACCGAGGCCGAACCGCTGGTCCTGACGCCCGGCAACGGGCTCGAACGCGGCCGTAATGGCGGCAGCGGAATCAGGGCCGCGATCGCTTTGCCGGCACTGCTCGGCAAGCTCGGCAGAGGCAGCGGCATTGTTCTCGGAGCGAGCAATGCCTTCCCCAAGACCCCGGCCAAATTGCAGCGGCCGGATCTCGCGCCCGCAGGCACCCGCACGCTCAATATCAACGATATCGGCCGGCATCTGGTCGAGGACGACATCGACCCGCCATTGCGCGCGCTGTTCATCTACAACCACAATCCGATCGTCGTGCATCCCGACCAAAACCGGATGCGCCGCGGCCTCGCCCGCGAAGATTTATTCGCGGTCGGCATCGATTTGACGATGACCGAAAGCATGACCCATTGCGACGTGGTACTCCCGGCCGCGACCCACTTCGAGTGCGCCGACCTGTATCCGTCTTATGGGCATCATTGGCTGCAGCGGGCCGAGGCGGTGATCCCGCCCATTGGGCGAAGTCCCTGCCGAACACCGAAATCTTCCGACGCCTTGCCGCGCGCTTTGGCTTTGCCGAGCCGTGCTTCACTGCCACCGACGCCGAGCTGATGGACGATGCGGTCGACATGGCCGATCCCCGGCTGGCCGGCATCCGACCCAGCCGGATCTCGACCAAGAAAGCGTTGCTGATGACGGGCCCCGATGGTAAGCCGCTGGTCCTCTACGACAACGTCTTTCCGGCGACGCCTTCGGGCAAGATCGAACTCAAATCCGAGACTTTGGCCGGGCGCTGGGGCGCCGCGGCCCTGCTGCCGGGCTGGCGCGAGCGGCAAGCCTCGCATCCGCTGATGCTGATTTCGCCGGCTTCCGACAAGCGCATCTCCTCGACCCTCGGCGATCTTGCCGGCTCGCGCCGTGCGCCGCCGCTGCTGATGAACCCCGAGGATGCTGTGCAGCGTAGCCTCGAGCATGGCATAGAGGTGCGGGTGTGGAACGATCGCGGTGAGGTCATCCTGCCGCTCGAGGTGACCGACAAGGTGCCGCCGGGGGTGGTGGCCAGCGAGAAGGGCGCGTGGCTCGAGACGAGCCGTACCGGGCAAACCATCTCGGCTCTGGTCTCCGCCGATCTCCGCGCCGATCTCGCCGAAGGCGCCTGCTTCAACGATACCCCGGTCGAGGTGAGCCGCGCTTGACGATAACACCGAACACACCGGCCCACGGCGGCACAGTTCGCCCGGGCTTGGCGACCGCAACGGCGCAAGAGGAGCTGATGGACACGATGGCCGAAGAGACGCGCTTGCCGGCAGATATCGACGCGCAACCCCTGGTGCAGGCGGCAGCCGCGCTGCAGCCGGCGCTCCGCGACTACCACGACGAGATCGAGCGCGAGCAGCGCCTGCCGCAAGCCTTGGTCGAGCAATTGCGCGCCGCCGGGTTCTACAAGCATGGTGATCCCGCGGGCGCTGGGCGGCCTCCAGGTCGACCCGCTGACCTATCTGCGCGTCGTCGAGCTTTTGGCCGAGGGCGCCGGCTCGGTGGGCTGGAACCTCGCCAACAACAGCATCGGTCAACTCGTGACGCTCGGGCTGCCGGACGACGGCGTGCATGAGATTTATGCGCGCGGCGCCGACACGATCATCGCCGGCACCGCGGTGCCGGGGGGCGGGCAGGCGGTGCCGGTCGCGGGCGGCTACCGCGTCAGCGGGCGCTGGCAATTCGGCAGCGGCTGCCAGGAGAGCGCCTGGATGCTGGGCAGCTTTCAAATTCTTGACGACGGCCAGCCGCGCCGCCGCCCGGATGGCGGCTCGCTCTATTGGCGCGGGGTATTTCCACGAACGGAAGCGGAAATCGTGCCGGGGAGCTGGGACGTCGCCGGACTGCGCGGCACCGGCAGCTTCGACTGGACGGTCGAGAATGTCTTCCTGCCCGAGCGGCGGACAATGCCGCAAGTCGGCATCCCGCTCGACAACCAGTGGGAACGCTGGCCGGGGATCACCTACGCCTTGCCGGTCCAGTGCTGGGTCGGGCCGCACCACAGCGCGGTGATCACCGGCATCGCGCGGGCCGGGATCGACGCGCTGATCGAGCTGGCGGTCGAGAAAACGCCGCGCGGCCGGACCGGCATGCTGTGCGAAAACCCCCAGGTCCAGGACGCCATCGGACGGGCCGATGCGATCCTGAACGCCGGGCGCGCCTACCGCAGCGCGCAGATCGCCGAGCTGTGGGCGACCGTCGCCGCCGGCAAGGACACCACTCTCGAGCAGCGGGCCCGCTGCCGGCTCGCGTCGATCTACGCCGGGGACAGCGCGCGCGAGGCGATGGATCTGGTGTACCGGCACGGCGGCAGCACCTCGTTCAAGCGCGCGAGCCGCCTCGCCGAATGCTGGCGCGACCTGCACGTCGTCGGCCAGACGGTCACGATCGCGCCCGAGTGGTATCCGATCGGCGGCCGGGTGTATCTGGGGATGGATCCCGGCCCCCGTTTGCGCTAGCTCACCGGCGCGAAGGCCTCGGTCGAGCAAAATTCCCGTAGAACCGAAACAATCGGGAATTTAGCCGGGAATTTCTTGGATTCGCCCTCGAAGCCGCCGATCCTCGCAAGGATATATCAGCTAAATCAATCGGTTGTGAAGAGATTCCCGTAGGCAACGAACCGGGAATTTTCGCGGGCGAACCGGGAATTAATTCCGCATAACCGGGGATTACGGGAAACCATGTAATCGGCACCCTGCGAAGCCGGAATCCCCGAACCAGCCGAGCAGGACGCGTCCGAAAAAGGCAACGAACATCCGTAACCCCACGCAATTTGCGGTTATCATAAAGCGACATGTTGGCGGGAGCGTGGCGGATTGCCGCGCTGTTGTCGGATCACCCTGCCTAAGCGGAGGAGCGAATAAAAATGAAAGCGATTTTCCGTAGCGGTCTCGTCGCTGTCGCGTTGGCGCTGATTGGCTCATCGGGGCTTGCAGCCGAGAAGGCGGCGAGCCATCGCATCGTGATTCAGGTCAGCCAGAACGATCCGGAGCGGATGAACCTCGCGCTCAACAACACCGAGAACGCGATCAAGTACTACAGCGGCAAGGGCGAGAGCATCGAGGTGGAAATCGTCGCCTATGGGCCGGGCCTCAACATGCTGCGGGAAGATACCTCTCCGGTGAAGGACCACATCAAGGCCCTGAAGGCGTCGAACATTGGCGGCGATGTCCGCTTTTCCGCCTGCCACAACACGCAGATGGCTATGGAGAAGCGCGAGGGCCATCCCATCAAGATCATTCCCGAGGCTACGGTCGTGCCCGCGGGCATCGTGCGTTTGACGCAGCTTGAGGAGCAGGGCTGGAGCTACATTCGCCCATAGCCGAGTGCCGCTTTCAGCATGCTCAGGGTCAGTGATCGATTGGATGGTGCAGCCATTTTTTGGCATGAGCATGGCGATGCCGCCAGGCGCATCGGCGGCACAGCTCCGAGGGTGCTCTTTACGCCCGTTTCATCCTTCAGAACCCAAATTCGGCCTGCTGGTTAGCGCGCAGCAGGGCGACATTGGCGGCGCCGAGTGCTGTGGCGAAACTGTGATTGGCGCGGTCGCCGAACATCAGCACTTCGCTGATCTGGCAGGCGCACGAATCTGCGCCGGTGGAAGTCGCGCCGATCCCCATCCCAACGGCACTGAACCCCAGCCTCGTCGTGGTCGGGGCGCTGGCGTTGCCGTCCGAATAGAGCACGATCGAGGGTGTCGTGGCGCCGTCCAGAGTCATGCTGTGGATGGTGTTGTCGGCGCAGCCGGTCGATAGGGTCGGGCCGCCGCCGCCGTTGCGCATCGCGCCCAAGCAAGTATCGGCGGTGTTGCCGAAGCCCAAGAAGGTCTCAGGACCCGTGCCGGTGGCCGAGGTAATGATGCCGCTTGGCGTAGTAAACGAGCCGGTACGCTGCGCCACCGCCGAGAGCGTGTAACCATTGATGCCGGTGTACAGGCTGATCGCGCCGCCGCCGGTGAAGTAGTGAGTCGGGCTGGTGACGATGCAGACCGTGATCTTGGAAGTCCCGCAGCCGGAGAAAGCGATCGCCGGTCGCGCCGAGGTCGAAACCGCGGTGAAGTCGAGCGCCGGGTTGCCGCCGGCGACCGAGACGTCTTGGTTGAGCGCGCTGTTGTACCATTTCTGCACGGCGCAGTTGTTGAGGCCGCTGACAGGTCCGCAGAAAGCCGACAAGGTCGTCGTATCGATATCGTTTCCGCTCAGACCGATGTCCTCGCACGGCGAATTGGGACCCTGCCCCTGACAGGCGTTGAGCAATGGTCCCATGTAACCGGCATAGGGTTTGCGCAGAGTGTAGGCGGCGGCCAGGTACTGCATCTGACCAATATGCCCCTTGGTCAATTTCGGCATAGTACCGTACTCTCCGAACAAATCGCCCGGCCCCTGATAACCTAGCGTTAATGTCGCTTGGAACGCCGCCTCGTTGGCGTAGAGGGCTGCCGCTTGGCGGGAATTCAAGTTCGACGTATAAAATGCTTCAGATCTATTTATAGCGGGTCCTTTGTATGCGTGGTCACCGGTAGCCCCCCACGTCATCCGGCCTTGCGTGACGAGTGGAAGGGCAACGACACCATTGGTTATAATCTGCGCGTTGTTCGCCCAGGCATTATTCGGACCTCTTCCCCCGGCGGTAGCGAGTACCTGGATCAGATCGCCATTCGAGGTCGGAGTGAAAGAGCCCTGGGGTCCCTCGCCTTCGGTGTCAAAACCGCCGCAATACCTTGTAACCACACAAGCACCGTATTTAACCCCGAACCCAACATAGGCCGAGAACATCGATCCGAAAGGGTGCGGAGCCGGAGTATTCTCATTGAGGCCGGCCTGTCCGCCGGCCTCACTCCAATAAAGATTGCTGCCCGAATAGAACAGGGATTGAGCGCCACCGGTGAGCGCGGTGCACCCCGTTTTGTCCAGGTAGAAGTTCGTACCGGTGCCTGGCCCGCCCTTCTGGAACTGCGGCAGGTTGCTGTGAGCGGGCCAGGTGAGGTAGGTCGGCATGGCAGAGGGTGTTGCGTTGGTCATGTCGCAACCGCCCGTCCTGCCGTGAACTGCCTCGTAGGCTTGGTCGAAGACCGTCGACAGAAAGCAATTCCGCGATATCACGCCCGAAACCGCTGCGTTGCAGAAGGCTTGGACCGCCGCCGTGTCCGTTTGCCCGTTCCTGGTGAAGCCGATGCTCTGCGTCGCCCCATCAACCGAGCGGTAAACGGCTATCCCCGTGGTCGCACCGGCGACCATCTGCCTCTCCGTAGAATAGGCATAGGTGCAGGTCGGGTTCGACCCCCCGCAGAGAGGCCTGTACGCGACGGCGGCGGCCGCAGCCCCCGATAGGAGCGCTACCGCGGTCGCCAGGAGCAGCAAACACCGCATCGCGGACTATCCCTCCGTTATTGATCAAACGATTTCAATTGGTTACGATAGGGTCCCGCGATCGACCCACGAACCAAACCACGGGCCGCTGCATGCGATCAGCGTCTGCGCGAAGAAACTAACGTCACAGCGTTCCGTTAGTCGATACCCTCTGTCTATGTCGGGTGACGACGTTCACGGGTCAAATGAAACGTGATGTTGCCGCCGGTTTCGGCGCTGGTTATATGCGCTTTAGGATCTTAGTACGTTCCCCACCCGGTTGCCGCGGATGGCGCATAACCGCCGTTCGGGAAAATCAGCGGTCAAAGAGCCCGATAAGCGCGATTCTGGAAATTCGCTAACCTATGGCCGTCGCCTGTTGCCGCAAAAACTTGAGCACGTCGCGCACTAGAAACACAAGATTACGTGTTTCAAGTTGATCAGGTTTCTCCCCAAGACCTAATGCGAACGAGAGGGGGATGCCGTCGTGATGCTGATTTGGTTCATCGAGAGAGCTGTGCGTGTGCTTGAAATGGTGCGTGATCATATCTATCGCGGTGAATTCGAACGATTTTGAGCGCCATTTCTGTCGAACGGTCGCACTCTTTTTTGACATTAGCTGTGCCGCACGGTCAACGCTATGAAAGACAGCGATGCAGGCTAGAAATCCATGCCGTGCAGAGCCGGGATTTTTTCTAAAGTCTTCGAACGTCGGTTCGACGATGAGGTCAATGTATTCGTCAAGGGCATTCACTGGGCGTCTCCCATCCTTGGCTATGGCATCGACAGCGGTGCGCTGCAAGCCGACTCGCCGGTTCCCAGCACCGGGCGCTTCATGATTGCCGTCTTGGGCCGCCGCTGGTAGACGAAACCGGCCAGGAACACGGGGCCGGCCGCGATCTTGGCGGCGGTTTCAAGTTGCGCCCCGGGGGTGGTGGCAACATCACATCATCGGGGACATGCAGCCTGTACGGGATGAAATGAGGCGGCTCCAGAACATTCCGAATTACATGATCGTGGTCGGTGCGTTTTTCCGACATTGCTCAAGTATTATGCGAATGTCCTTATCAACAATTGCATTGAACCGCATTCCATCGTCAGTAACAACCGTCACTCTCACGAACCGAAACAAGAAACGAGTAAATCTTTCGCCGAGATAGCCATCTTATGGAAGGTGTTTCTAAAACGATTAATTTCCATAGGATAGAATGTTTCGGTTGCACGCGGAACAATTTCGACAGGAAATGTTTTTGGCGGTATAACCAACTCGTTGCCAGAGTTGGGCATAACCATCCAATTGTTTCTGCGGAATGGAACCCTCAACTGTAAAAAGGACATGGGGAGTCGTAGTGGTAATATGCCCGTGTTGGTAATCGAAATGGCGATATAGGTGGGATATCTGCTGAGGGCGGAGTGCGCAATTACTGCCTTCTGAAACCTTGCTCGAAGCCGCGTATTGCTGGCTCTGCGTGCCAACCACGCTATAAACAAAGATACGATAACCGCTAACAGCGTGGCGACCGTTTGGAAAAATTCAATGGTCTTTTCGTGATCTTTGCAAAACTGCTCGAATGTTTTCCACATTCACGTTGCCAAGCGCGAAATGGTACTCTTTCCGACACCGTAGCTGCGGGCGAGTTCGGCAAGGGTCGCGCCCTGCGCCCGCCGCTTGCGGGCCTCGGCCTTCTGTGCGTCGGTGAGTTTCGAGGGGCGGCCCATGTGCTGCCCGCGCTTTTGCGCCCGGCTGCGGCCCTCGGCGGTGCGGGTGCGGATTAGATCGCGCTCCACGTCCGCCAAGCCGTCGAGTACCGCCAGCATCAAGCGCCCGGTGCTGGTGCCGGTGTCGGCCCACGGCTCCACCAAGGATCGGAATTGCGCCTTGGCGTCCACGATGCGCTTGACGATGCCGAACAGGTCGAAGGTGCTGCGCGCGAGGCGGTCGATGCGCGTCACTGTCACCACGTCGCCGGGCGCGAGGCCCTTCAGCATTTTGAGAAGCTCGCGCCGGTCGTTGTGCGCGCCCGTCACCTTCTCCCGGTAAATCTTGGTGCATCCGATGCCGCGTAGCTGCTCAAGCTGGCTGTCGAGCGTCGCCCTACGGTGCTGACGCGGGCATAGCCGAGACGGCGGTTTTCGGGGGGTGGTTCGGCCTTGGTTTCCAATTTCGTTTCGGTCATAAGTTACGGGAAGCGTAACCCCTTGATCGGACAGGCGCAAGATTTTTCCCGAATTTCTTGATTTCTGCAATCTCAGCGGCGTACTAGCAAAAAACGACCTCGGCTGGCAAAACGCTTGACCTAAGTCACGTCAAACCAGAGATTTGCGTGGTGGCGTTTATCGCCAAGCGTAAAGGGACAGGCACATGGCTCAAGACGCCTCAGCGGAAGACGACGAGATAGGGCTTCTCCGTGTTCTAAGTAGTATGGAATACATAAGGGCCATCGCCCAAGAGAAGCGTGAGATGCTTCTCCAAAGCGGTCAACGCCGTGTAAACATAAAGAAATATATTTATGTGATTTCGGGATCACTGGCTCTCATTTCAGGTGGCGCGGCTTCTTCCTTAGTTGCTCCGGCCGCCGACTTCCTTGGAGTTAAAATTGTTGCCGCAGCGCTAGCGTTTGTTTCGGGCGCCATTTCATTGGTCACCACCGCCTTCTTCGATGAAAAAGAGACAGCTAAGATTAACGAAGGCGCAGGTCGGTATGGAGAGCTTCGTGATCGCGCAGATATTGTCCTAAATTCTCGTGACAGAAATCTTGCGCAAATCGACACCGCTTTTCGACGCTTAACTGAGAGTCAAACCACACTGCAACAAGCGTTTGACCTGTATATAAATGTAGACATTATAAGGGCAAAATCGTCCGAGATACAAACGAGGCTTAATACCAAGCTACAGGAAGCACAGAAAGCAATCGAAGCGCGAAGCGTGCGCTTGGAAAGCGGCAGGGCGACAGCTGGAGGCGGGGCGGCAGGTGGAGGCGGGGGTTTTACTATCGGTCGTCCTATCGATAGTGGCATGTTCCAGCTCGGACCCAGTTTCAATACGTGGCCTTCACGGGACGGAACTTAAAACAGCAGCGTCAAAAGCCGCATAACGTGCAATCTCGAAAATGAGAGGGCGACCAGCCGTGGCGGCTTGTGCAACGCAACGCACCGAAGCCGCGCACGGCCTTCCCGAAATCGTTGATTAATGAAACACGGCGAGGCAACCGCCGCATAATGCCGATTGCGGAAAAATCGGCTATCACCGATACTCAAAAGTCTTCGGTCGCTCGAACCGCTCACGGCCGATATCCGAAAGACCCACTCCACCCCCGCCTACGTCCGGCATATCCGCACCCCCGTCCCCACCCCCGCTTACGTCCGGCATCGTGAATTGCGGCTCGGGCTCGGGCATCGTGAATTGCGGCTCGGGCTCGGGCATCGTGAACTGCGGCTCGGGCTCGGGCATCGCGAGCTGCGGCTCGGGCTCGGTTGGCATCGGCGTTGGCGCTGCGGGGGAATAATCGCTAGGGGCTGTATAAGTATAATAACCCCCCGTGGATCCTTCGGATTCATATCCACCGCACGCTGAAACGCTGAGGAGGATCGTCACACCTACGGCGTTCAGTAAGCGTCCGCATTGCATTGTTTTCCTCCCGCAAACCCAGTTGATGTTCTAATTGGTTATCACTGTAGCCTCGTCAGCTTGCAATTTCTGGTTGGCACGAATACGGCACTTGCATAGAAAAGGTACTAACGATAGAAACCGCCCCGAGTTGGTCATAAAAAATGGATTGGGCATTGGCGGGGCCTAAATCTAGATGTTGTGTTTTGCCCGGACGGCCGTGCTTCTGTCAAAGTCGCATAAATGCCATGACAAATGTTTTCAGGTAATCATAAAGTCCCGATCTTAGCCTCCTAGTCCTCGGCGACCAACCAACCATTTCTGACTTACCGGTGGGGTGCCGCTGAGCGCCACAAATACTTTGTTGCGTGCCGGAATACGTAGCCCTGCCCAGACACGAAATCTAGGACAGATGAAGAGCGGCTCCGGAATCGCGACGGGTAGCCGCTCAATTTGTTTTTGATCTAAGGCAGCGGCTGGGCCGCACCGTGTTCGGCAGACCACGACATTTTTCACATAGCGGGGCCGCGATCAACCATGCGCCGCGGGCTCTGCTGCTCAGGGTTCATTTTCTCCGCGAGGCTCGGTTCGGGTCAGCGGCCGCGGAAGTGCTTGTAGAAGTCGAGGACGTCGGGGTTTTGCTGGAAGCCGACAAGGACGTTCAGGTCGGTGCCTTTATGCCCGGCGAGCGGGATCACCTCCTCGATATGGTCGGTGACGCCGGCGCGGATCTGGTCGGGGTCGAAGCCGATACGGACGCTAAATGGCTTCTTGCTGAGGATCGATTGATTGGGCCCGGTCACCGCGACGAAGTAGGCCAGATCAACGCTCGTCGCCCTTGCCCGCCGGGCCGCGCTGGCCGACGACGATCACATCGAGGCTCAGATGCATTGCGTCGCCGACGTAGTCGCACCGGCGATCGACTTCGCTCAACAGCCCGTAAAAGGCTACGTTCTCCGGGTTGCGCTCCGGCGCGGAGCCGAATACGGCGGTGTTGGAGAGCGGCCGCAGGATGATGGCACTCGGACAGGTTTGGGCGGGCGCCGTCGATGACGAAGACGAGAACGGCAACCAGCTGCACCCGGACAGGACAAGAAGACCGACGGCGACCGCCGCCGGTGCGGCCCAACCCCGGCTCACAGTCCGTTGTGCGTACCGTCGCAGAACGGCTTGCCGGATGTCTGCTTGCAGCCGCACAGCCAGACCTCTTCGCTGGCCGCGGCGGTGAACGGGACCGGAGTGAGCCCGGTGCCCTGATGGGAGCCGTCGCAGAACGGCTGGTTGGCGCTGCGTCCGCAGGCGCACCAGAAATACCGCTTGCCGGCTTCGACGGTGATGCCGTAGGGCTCTTTTTGTGCTGGAATCGGGTCGGCCATTGCTTGTACCCCCAACAGAGTTGTAGCCGATATCCGCGCGCACCGGCGGCGGCTTGACGGCGCCGGGACTGTATTCGAGCCGCGCTCGGCGCACAAGGCCAGGTTGATGCCGGGCCGGGTCGATGCCGGGAGCGCTGGAGCAAGCCGATGGCGGTCTATACCGACGTCGCCGACGACGAGCTGAGGGCCTTTGTCGCGCTCTACGACATCGGCGAGGTGCTTTCGTGCAAGGGGATCGCCGAAGGGGTCGAGAATTCGAATTTTCTGGTCGCCACCGAGCGCGGCAATTTTATCCTTACCCTTTATGAAAAACGGGTCACCCGCGAGGATTTGCCGTTTTTTATCGCACTGATGGATCATCTGGCGCATCGCGGGGTGGCCTGTCCGACGCCGCTGCGCGGATACGACGGGATCGCCCTGCGCGAGCTGTGCGGCCGCCCGGCGGCGATGGTGACGTTTCTCGCCGGGATGTGGCCGCGGCGCATCCAGCCGTTCCACTGCGCCGGCGTCGGCCGGGCATTGGCCGCATTGCACAGCGCCGGGATCGGCTTTCCGATGACCCGAACGAACGATCTTTCGGTCGCGGGTTGGCGGCGACTGTTCGAAGCCTGCCGGAAACGCGCGGGCGAGGTGCAGCCGGGACTTGCCGAGGAGCTCGCCGACGAGCTGTCGCTGCTCGAGCAGTGCTGGCCGCGTGATCTGCCGGTCGGGGTGATCCATGCCGATCTATTTCCCGACAACGTGTTTTTTCGCGACCGCGATGTTTCCGGTCTGATCGACTTCTATTTCGCCTGCACCGATTTTTTCGCGTACGACTTGGCGGTGTGCCTCAATGCCTGGTGTTTCGAAGGCGACGGCAGCCTCAACGTGACCAAGACCCGGCTGCTGCTCGACGGCTATCGCCGGGCGCGGCCCCTGGCGCCGGAAGAACTCGCCGCACTGCCGCTCTTGGCGCGCGGCAGCGCGCTGCGCTTTCTGCTGACGCGGCTGTTCGACTGGCTCAACCAGCCGCAGGGAGCGTTGGTGCGTCCCAAGGACCCGCTCGAATTTTTGCGCAAGCTGCGCTTTCACCGCACCGTCGCAAGTCCGCGAGATTACGGCCTCGATGTCTGAGGTCGGTGGGCCCGAGCCGGCCGAGGTCGAGATTTTTACCGACGGCGCTTGCAGCGGCAATCCCGGCCCGGGGGGCTGGGCGGCGATCCTGCGCTATCGTGAGGTCGAGAAGGAGTTGAGCGGGTTCGAGCCTCTTACCACCAACAACCGCATGGAGATGATGGCGGCCATTTCCGGGCTGGAGGCCCTGAAGCGGCCCTGCCGGGTGCGGCTGTTCAGCGACAGCCAATATCTGCGCGACGGCATCACCAAGTGGATCCACGCCTGGAAACAGCGCGGCTGGCGGACCGCTGACAAAAAGCCGGTCAAGAATGTCGATCTGTGGCAACGGCTCGACGCCGCCGCACAGCGCCACCAGGTCGCCTGGGAATGGGTGCGCGGCCATGCCGGTCATCCCGAAAACGAACGGGCCGATGCACTCGCGCGCGCCGCGATCACTGAGGCTGGCCGAGCCGAGCGGGCCGGAACAAAATCCGGCGATTAACGGAAATTGCGGCTCCGCACGACGATGTCGCGGGCGTCGCTGCCGGGCATTTTTCTCGGAAGCTTTACCGGTGGCTCGGCATCGCCGGTGTGGTCGCGCAAGGTATTGAGACGCGGGTCATGTCCATCGAGTCGCTCGGCGACGACATGGATGACGCTCTGCTCGCGCTGCAATTTGCCGGTGCAGCGCAGCAGGGTGGCGCCGAGTGCGGCGCGGCGGAAGCGTTCGAGGATGGCCGGCCAGATGATCAAATTGGCGATCCCGGTCTCGTCCTCGATGGTGATGAAGACGACGCCGTTGGCGCTGCCCGGGCGCTGGCGGATCAGCACGATCCCGGCGATGGCGAGCCGGCGGTCGACCGGCAGACGGGCGAGTTCGGCGGCGGTGACGAGGCCTTCGCCGGCAAGCTCGCTGCGCAGAAAGGCCAGCGGATGGCGCTTTAGAGATGAGGCCGAGGCTGGCGTAATCCTCGACGACCTGCTCGCCCAGCGGCATCTCCGGCAGCAGCGCCATGGCGCGCGCTTCGGATGCCGCCGCGGTGCAGCTTCGGAGAAGTCCCCCTCACCCTGCCCTCTCCCCCCAATGAGGGGCGAGGGTTTTTCTTTAGAGGTCTCCGCGGCGGCGAAGAGCGGCAGCGGCGGGTCGCCGAGCGCCTTTAAGGCCCACAATGCGCGGCGGCGGTCGAGCCCGACCGAGCGGAACGCGTCGGCCTCGGCCAAGCGCTCGAGCGCGCCGCGGCCGAGCGCACGCGCCGCCACAGCGCGTGCGGGTCGGGATAGCCGGAGTCGCGCGCGGCGACGAGCCGCTCGGCATCGGTCTCGGCAAACCCTTTTATCTGGCGAAAGCCGAGGCGCAATGCCCAGCCCCTCACCCCGGCCCTCTCCCCGCTGGGCGGGGAGAGGGAGGGACCCGCTGAGCGGGAGGGAGAGGGGTTTTCCGCCTCTAACGGCTCCAAGGTGCAGTCCCAGAAGCTGTGGTTGACGTCGACGGCGCGCACCTCGACCCCGTGCTCGCGGGCGTCGCGGACGATCTGCGCCGGGGCGTAGAACCCCATCGGCTGGCTGTTGAGCAAGGCGCAGGCGAAGATCTCGGGATAGAAGCATTTGATCCAGGCCGAGACGTAAACCAAGCAGCGCAAAGCTCGCCGCGTGGCTCTCCGGAAAGCCGTAGGTCCCAAACCCTTCGATCTGGCTGAAGCAGCGCGTCGCGAAGTCGCGGTCGTAGCCGTTGGCCGACCATCCCGGCGATGAATTTGTCGCGGAACAGATGGATGTCGCCGTTGCGCTTGAAGGTCGCCATCGCGCGGCGCAGCCGGTCGGCCTCCTCCGGGGCGAAGCCGGCGCCGACGATCGCGATCTTCATCGCCTGTTCCTGGAACAACGGCACGCCCATGGTTTTGCCCAGAACCTGGCGCAATGCCTCGGACGGATAGTCGACCGGCTCGCGCCCGGAGCGCCGGCGCAGATAGGGGTGCACCATGTCGCCCTGGATCGGACCCGGCCTGACAATCGCGACCTCGATGACGAGATCGTAGAATTCGCGCGGGTTGAGCCGCGGCAGCATCGTCATTTGCGCGCGGCTTTCGACCTGGAAGACGCCGAGCGAATCGGCGCGGGACAGCATCTCGTAGACCGCGGGATCCTCGGCCGGCATCGGTGGCGAGCTCGATCCGGCGGCCGTAATGCTGCTCGATCAGCGCAAAGGCCTTGCGGATGCAGGTCAGCATGCCCAGTGCCAGGACGTCGATCTTCAGAATGCCGAGCGGCGTCGAGATCGTCCTTGTCCCATTCGATGACGGTGCGGTCCTCCATCGCCGCATTCTCGATCGGCACCAGCTCGGACAATGGCCCGCGGGTGATCACGAACCCGCCGACATGCTGCGAGAGATGGCGCGGAAAGCCCGCCAGCTCGCGCGGCGAGGTCGAGGGCGAGGCGCAAGGTGCGGTCGGCGGGGTCGAGCCCGGCCTCGCGCACTCTGAGGTCGGCGATCGGGTCGTTGCTCCAGCCCCAGACGATGCCGGCGAGCGCCGGCGACGACATCGACGCGAGAGGCCCAAGCGCCTTGCCGACTTCGCGGATCGCCGAGCGCGAGCGGTAGCAGATCACGGTGGCGGCGAGCCCGGCCCGGTCGCGGCCATATTTCTCATAGACGTACTGGATCACCTCCTCGCGCCGCTCGTGCTCGAAATCGACATCGATGTCGGGCGGCTCGTTGCGCGCCGCGCTGATGAAACGCTCGAACAACACGTCGATGCGCGCCGGGTCGACCGCGGTGATGCCGAGGCAATAGCAGACCGCCGAATTGGCGGCCGAGCCGCGCCCCTGGCACAGGATGCCGCGCCGCCCGCGCGAACCGCACGATGTCATGGACGGTCAAGAAATAGCGGGCGTAGTCGAGCCGCTCGATCAGCTGCAGCTCGTGCGCGATCAGATCGCGGACCTTGTCGGGGATCTCGCTTGTGTCGAAGCAGTGGCTGCGTGCGGCGTCGTGCTCGACCGCGCCCTGCCATCGCTCCGCAGCATGACGGAGTCCCTCATGGCCTTGGAAAATCTCCTCATCCTGAGGAGACCGCGAAGCGGCCGTCTCGAAGGACGCACAGTGAACGCGCTCGGCGGCGCCCTGCCAGGCGAGATCGGCGAGGCGCTGCTGCGGCGTGCGTCCCTCCTCAACGGTCTCGTCCGGGATATTCGTAGCGCAGCTCGTCGAGGCTGAAATGGCAGCGCTCGACGATTTCGAGACTGCGCGCAACGGCGTCCTGATGGCCACGAAACAGCCGCGCCATCTCCTGCGGCGGTTTCAGATGGCGCTCGGCATTGGCGGCGAGGCGAAAGCCGGCTTCTCCGATCGTGCAGCCTTCGCGGATGCAGGTCAGCACATCCTGCAGCGGGCGCCGCTCGGGGAGGTGATAGAGCACGTCGTTGGTCGCGACCAGCGGCAATCCGACCGCCTCGGCCAGAGCAGCGAGATGGGCGAGGCGGCGCGCATCGTCGCCGCGATAGAGGTGGTGGGCGGCGAGATAGGCGCGGCCGGCGAAATCCGCCGCGACCCGGGCGGCGAACGTCCGCCGCATCTGGCCCCCACCCTAACCCTCCCCCGCGAGCGGGGGAGGGAACGGGAGGGGGCAGCACGACGACGATCTGGCCGTCGCCGTGTGCCACCACATCGGCGTAGTCGAGACGGCATTCGCCCTTGGGCGCGCGGCGCTTGCCCGAGGTCAGCAGCCGCGTCAGCCGGCCATAGGCGGCGCGATCCTCGGGAAAGACAAGCAGGCTCGTGCCGTCGCAAAGATCGAGCCGGCAGCCGACGACGAGACGCAGCCCGATCTCCTTCGCCGCCTGGTGCGCGCGCACGATGCCGGCGAGGCTGTTGCGGTCGGTGATCGCGATCGCGCCGTGGCCGAGGGCGGCGGCGGTCATCACCAGCTCGGCCGGATGCGCCGCCCCGCGCAGAAACGAGAAATTGGTGGTGACCTGCAGATTCCGCGTAGCGCGGGGCCCGCTCAGACCGAAGAACTGGCTCAGGCAAAGATGCCATGGATAAACCAGCGCGGTGTGGTTGCTGTCGGAAAGGCCTGCCCGGAACAGCCAGAAGCGCCGCCCTTCCTCGTCCTCGACCCGGTAATAGTCGCGGATCGCATCGACAGCGCCGGACCCTTCAGACCGCCACCATTCTTCGGCGATCCGCTCCGGCCCGTCGGCGCGCGTCACCCGGTGTAGGCGCCGCCGCCACGTAAAACGAAACGGCGGGTCGTCGGGCAGCAACCAAAAAGCGTCGACCGGCTCCGGCGGCTCGAACAGTCGGATCGGACGCGGCGGTTTGCCGGAGACCCAGGCAGCGGGAGGGCAGGGGCCGGCCCAGGCCCGAGCTGCCCCCTCACCCTGCCCTCTCGCGCCGCTCACGGGGAGAGAGGGAATGACATCTGACCGAGGCGCGCTCCGGGATGTGGCTCTCGCGCGGTTCGAGCCGGTAGAGCGCGGCGAGCCCGAGCCTGTTGCCGAGCCGGTCGAGGAGCGGGGCCGTGCTCGCCATCGCCCCGGTGTCGGGCGAGCCGGCAAAACCGATCTGCTCGGGCGGCAAAGGCTCGACCGCAAAGGCGGCGAGGATCATGTCTTCGATGCCGAGGCCGGGATCGACGGTGTCGAGCCGCTCTTTAAAGAGAGCGGCGAGGTGGTGCGGGTCGCGGCTGGGGCGAGCGGTTCCGAGGACGATCCGTTCGACCCGGCCATCAATGCGATGAAAGGCGAGATCGAGCCGCCGCGCTCCCACCCCTTCCCGCGCCAGACGAAGGACGAGATCCTCGGCGAGCCGCTCGGCCGCAAGCGCGAGATCGGCGGGATCGGCAATCGGTTCGGCAAAGCTCAGCCGCACGCGGCGGACTCGGCGCCTCGCCGAGCGGCGACAATGGCTCGGGCAGATCATCGAGCGCCTGATCGAGATGCCGCGCCACCGCTTCGCCAAACCGGCGGGCGAGGGCGGCGCGCGGCATCGCATAAAGATCGCCGACTCGCTTCAATCCGACCCGCCGCAACCCTTGAGCGGTAGCCGGGTCGAGGCGCAGCGCTTCGACCGGCAACGGGGTGAGGCCGGTGCGCGCGTCCCCCGGCGGCAGGATCACGATGCGCTCACCCGGTTGCGCAAAGCGGGCCAATGCCCAGGCAGCGCCGAGCGTGTCGGCAATGGCGATACGGGAGGCGATGCCCTGGCGATCGAGTCGGGACATCAGATCGGCGGCGAGGGCGGGCTCCCCACCCCAGAGATGAGCCGAGCCGGTGATCTCGACCCGCACCCCGTCCGCGCCATCGGGCGCGGTCCACGGGCTGTAGCGGCCGCACCATTCGGCCAGCCGGCGCAGCGCCGCCATATCTTCGGCGGGCTCGGCTGCGGCGGTGGCGAGACCGGGCAGAAAAGAGAGCGCATCGGCCAACGGCATTCCCGGGGCAAGGCCGGCGGCGGAAGCTGCCGGGTTGACCGCGGCGAGCAATCGCCGGCCGGCGGCCTCGATCACCGTGGCGAATGGAGCATCCTCAGCCGGCGCGGCGGAATTTTTCCGCGGGACAACATCCTCGCGGACCGGCGCATTCGGTCGATCGGCCAACGTGGCAACCAGAGATAGATAACCCGTCGCATCCGCCACCTCCACCTCCCAGCATGCCGGCTGCGCCGCCGCGGCAGCGCAACAGCTCGACCCGCCAGCGTGGGCGTCCGATCCCCGGTTCGGCGCGAGCCGGGACCGACGGCAGGGCGGCGATCCGCCAGCGCGTTGCTGCTGCGTTGGGCAGACCGCGTTCGCGCGCCGCCTGTGCGCCGTCGCGCCAGCGCCGCAGCACAAAGGCGGTGACGCCGGAACGCTCTGCGGCGAGCTGCAGCCGACGGCTCGCCACTGCATGGGAACGCGCCCACTTCGCCGACCACCGCGGCGACGCCGGTTGCGCGCAGCCCTTCCTCGATCGCCCACAGAATTTCAGCGTCGCGCCGATGCCCGGACCAGCACGAGCCGCGCGGGGTCGAGTCCGAGGATGGCGAGACCAGGCCCGTAGAGATCCGGACGCGGCAGGCACCACAGCACGATGCCCCCTCCCTTTCCCTCCCCCGCAAGCGGGGGAGGGTCAGAGTGGAGGGCCGAGCCGGCCGAGGATGCCGGCGGCGAAGGCGGCGGCAAGCGCGCCATCCTCCTCGTCGCCGCCCATCCCTAGGAGCTCGTGCACGGCGCCGCGCGCGAGCCCGCCGCCCGGCAATGCCCGGTCGATCGCGGCGACGCCGAACGGCAACACCCCATGCACCGTCGCTGCCGGCCGCTCGATCCGCCGAACCCGCTCGCGAAGTTCGGGCGAAACAGTCATGTTCCTTTTTTGTTCTTTTGAGGCTTGTTGTCAATCCCGATCTGAAGGAACAATCGTCGGCGATGACCCTTGCCCGTTGCTCGACGCCCCCCGCCATCCGCATTCACGAGACCGCGCTGATCGCCGCGTTAGCGCTCGGCCTGGTTCAGCTCACGGCGTCGTCTTCGGCTCCTGAGCCTTTACCCCACCTACGGCAGCCAGCCGGCGAAGCGACGCGGCCGCTTCGGTCACGTCCTCTGTCGAGCCGGCGAAGGAGACACGCACCCAGCCGCCGCCTTGTAGTGGGTCGAAGTCGAGCCCCGGGGTTATCGCCACGCCGGTCTCGGCGAGCAGGCGGCGGCAAAAATCGACGCTGTCCCGCGTCAGGCTGGAGATATCGACATAGAGGTAGAACGCCCCTTCGGCCGGGGCGAAGCGGGTGAGCCCGGCGGCGGACAAGCTCCCGATCAGCAAATCACGGTTGGCGCGGTAGCGCGCGACATGGCCGTCGAGCTCGGCGCGGCAGCCGAAGACCGGGATCGCGGCGAGCTGCGACAATGCCGGCGGCGATATGTAGAAATTCTGCGCCAGGCACTCGACCGAGCGCGCAAGATCCGGCGGCGCCAGCATCCAGCCGAGCCGCCACCCGGTCATGCTGTAATATTTCGAGAACGAGTTGACGACGACCGCCTCACGCCCATAAGCGCGCGCGGTCGCCGCCGGCGCCTCGTAGGTGATCCCGTGATAGATCTCATCCGAGATCAGCCGGATGCCGCGATCACGACAAAAGCCGGCGAGCCGTGCCAGATCGGCGGCAGCGATCATCGTGCCGGTCGGATTGGCCGGGCTGGCGATGACCAGGCCGTCGAGCGGCGCCCGCTTCGGCGAGGAGTTCGGGGTTCGGTTGATAGTGGGTATTTTCGCCGACCTCGATCAACACCGGCTCGATCCCGAGTGCTGTGAGGATGTTGCGGTAGGCGGGATACCCCGGGGCGGCGAGCGCCACCCGATCGCCCGCTTCGAACGCGGCCAGAAAAGCCAGCTGGAACGCGGCCGAGGAACCGGTCGTCACCACGACCTCGCCGGGATCGACTGTGAGACCGTACTGCGTCGCGGTAATGAGCGGCGATCGCCTGCCGCAACGGTGCGATGCCGAGCGCATCGGTATAACCGATCGGTTCGTGCGCCAATGCGTGCCGGGCCGCCTCGCGCACCGCTTCGGGCGCCTAGGTCCCCGGCTGGCCGACTTCGAGATGGATAACATCGGCGCCGGCGGCCTCTCGCTCGTTGGCGGCGCGCAGCACATCCATGGCGATGAAGGGCGGGACCAAGCCCCGCCGCGACACTCGTAAACTCATCCGGGCATCGGCCTCAACTCGAGCATCCCCTAATCGCGTTTAGATCCGGACCTGCGTCATCCTGCGCGAGAAGGTTGCCTTTGGCGAGCGGCTTTCGCTATGACCAGCGACTGCTCTGCCGCCACGAGGAAACCAGCCCGATGATCCGATAGAATGCCGTCGCGCCTGATCGGAATGTCCGGCAGCCTGCGCGTCGGCTCATATTCGAATGCGGTGCTGGAGACCCTGCGGGAGAAGTTTGCCGGCGTCGCCGACCTGACGATCTGGGACCTCGCGCCGATCCCGGCCTACAACCAGGATTTCGAAGGCGATAAACGCCCGGCGCCGGTCAAGAAATTGCTGGCTGCGATCGATGCAGCAGACGGCCTGGTGCTGTGCGCCCCCGAATTCAATCACAGCATTCCGGGCGTGCTAAAGAACGCTCTGGACTGGGCCTCCCGGCCGGCTTTCACATCGGTTATGGCGTACAAGCCGGTCGCAATCATGACGACGTCGCACGGGCCGCTCGGCGGCGCGCGTTGCCTCGAACACATGCGGGTAGCGCTGAATTCGATGATGTCGCGAGTGGTTCTGGCGCGCGAGGTTGTGATCACCGCCTGCGCCGACAAGGTCCGAGACGGCAGGCTCGTCGACGAGACCTCGCTCGGCTTTGCCTGCGGGGCGATGGAGGCCCTGCTGCGCGAGATCCGGTTATGGCGCGCGGCCGAGGGCGTCACCGGCTAAGGTTCGGCCCATGCCCGATAATGATACGGTGCTGCATGCGGTCGACGCACGAGGCGTCGCCACGGTCACGCTCAACCGGCCGTCGGTCGGCAACGCTTATAACAGCGCGCTGATCGACGGGCTGATTGAAACCTTCGACCGGCTGGAGCGCGAGGCCAGGCCTGCGCGGCGTCGTGCTGCGCGGCGCCGGGCGGCATTTTCAGGCCGGGGCCGATCTTGCCTTTCTAAGACATCTGCGCACGGTGCCGCCGGAGCAGAACCTCGATTTTTCGCGCCGCACCCTGGCCGCGATCGACGGGCTGCGCCATTTTCCGTATCCGACCGTGGCGCTTATCCATGGCGGCTGCTTTGGCGGCGGGATCGGCATCGCCGCGGCCTGCGACATCGCGATTGCCGCAGAGGACGCGGTCTTCGCCATCAGCGAGGTGCGTTGGGGCATTACCGCCGCGCCGATCATCCCGCTGCTCGTCGATCGCATCGGCTCGCGAGCGTCAGCGCGGCTGGCGCTAACCGGCGAGCGCTTCACCGCCGCCGAGGCATTGCGGATCGGGCTCGTTCATCAACTCTGCGCGGCCGACGGGCTCGACGCTGCAGCAGCGGAGATTATCGACAGCTTGCTGATGGCGGCGCCGGAAGCGGCGGCAATGACCAAGCAGCTCGTCGCCGAGGCGGTCGAGACCCCGGACAGCCGGGCTTTCCGCGAGCGCATCGTCAGCGAGGCGGCAGCGCGCCGATACTCACCAGAAGCGGACGAGGGACTGGCGAGCTTTGCAGAAAAACGCAAGCAGGCCTGGTACCCCGGCCGTTAGATCCAGAGTGCTTGGTCCGCAGCGGCAGTGGTCAGTCGGGGCTTGAAGCCGGCTTCTCGTTGACGCAGCGCAACAGCTTCCAATAGCCGAAGAGATTGCTGCGCCGCACCTCGCGGATCGACAGCCGGCTGTCGCGCTGAAATGTGTCGAACGGGAAATCGGCGTGAAAGCCGATATGACGGGCAAGGTGCGCCAAGCGTTTTTCCGCGAATCGCGCGACCGGGTTTTCGCTGGTGAAATGATTGACTACGACGATCGTGCCGCCGGGAATGCAAACCCGCCGCATCTCCGCGGCGAAGCGCGCCGGGTCGGGCACCACCGAGGCCACGTAGAGCCCGAGCACCGCGTCAAACGAATTGTCGGCGAATTCCAGGTTCTCCGCATCCATCAGGTGCAGGCCCTCGACATGCGCGAGGCCAAGACGTTCGGTACGCCGTTTGGCCTGCTCCAGCATCTCGGCTGAGACATCGATGCCGGTCACCCGCGAATCGCCGCGGAAATGCGGCAAGGACAGGCCGGTGCCGACCCCGACTTCGAGGATGCGCTGCCCAGGGCGATCGTTGGCGATGCGCACCGCTTCCTTGCGCCCGGGGTGGAACACCGGGCCGAAAACGATGTCGTAAGAGCCAGAAAACAAGCGGTAGGTCCGGATCGTATCGTGCAAGTCCATCGTCTCGCCTTCGTCATGACCGACAGGACCGGCGCCGCAACGCGCGGCACGCCTTCAGACCCGCGCGGGTCCCGGCGCGTTTGTTGGAATACGCGTATCACGCCGCGCACCGTGCGTCATCCTCGTCCTTAACAAAACGGTCATTTGGAACAAAGCGGTCATCTGGCGATTTCGCAGCGTTGCGATCAACGGCTTTGGGCAGGCTCGCCGCAAGGACGATTGTCGCCGGCCCGTCCGCCCGTCCCAGCTACCGCAGCGCCCTCAGATCAGAGTGATGCGTTCGGCCTCCAGGCCTTTCCGTCCGTCGACGACCTCGACCCTGACCCGCTGGCCGGGATCGAGCGCAGTGACTCCGCTACGGCGCAGCGCGGTGATGTGGATGAACACATCCTTGCCACCGCCATCGAGCGAGATGAACCCGTAGCCCTTATCGGCGTCGAACCGTTTCACCGCGCCCTCAAGAATCGTGGATGGTCCTGGGGCGCGACGGTCGAACCCGCTGACTGCCCGGGATGACGTCTTCGCCGTGGTGCTGTCGACGTTCAATACGCTGGTCACCAGCGGGCCTTTCGCTCCGGCGCTGACCTCGCACGTGATCTGGGCGCCCTCCGGCAGGTCCTCGTAGCCGGCGCGCCGCAGCACCGCCATCGGCAGAAACGCGTCCGGCGAGCCATCGGATACGGTGACGAAGCCAAAACCCTTGCCGGCGTTGAACCACTTGACTTTGGCCTCGACGCGACGGCCCGGGAGGGTGTCTTCGCGGAAGAAGCTGGGACGGCGTTCGAGCATGCTTCCTCTATACGCGGATATTAAAAGGCGAGCGCGCGGGTCGCCGCCAGCCGCCGGACTATCCGTTATAAGCCACCACACGCTGGTTCTGTTCGCCCAACCCTTCGACCGAAAGGCGCATCCGGTCCCCGGGCTTCAGGAATTGCGGCGGCTTCATGCCGAGCCCAACGCCGGACGGCGTCCCGGTGGCGATCAAGTCGCCCGGCATCAAGGTCAGGAAATGGCTCACATAGCTGACGATCTCGTCGATCCCGAAGATCAGGTCGCCGGTATTGCTGTTCTGCACCCGCTTGCCGTTGACCTCGGTCCACAATGCGAGTTTGCCGGGGTCGGGGACCTGATCGGCGGTGACCAGCCACGGACCGATCGGACCAAAGGTGTCGGCGCTCTTGCCCTTGGTCCATTGCCCGCCGCGCTCGATCTGAAATTCGCGTTCGGACACATCGTTGACAATGCAATAGCCGGCGATGTGCCGGCGCGCGTCGGCTTGCGCGACATAGCGCGCGAGGCTGCCGATGACGATGCCGAGCTCGACCTCCCAATCGGTCTTTTGCGAGTCCTTGGGGATGATGACGTCATCGTCGGGGCCGCAGATCGACGACGTCGCCTTCATGAAAATGATCGGCTCCTTGGGAATCGCCGCCCCCGTCTCCACCGCGTGCTGACGGTAGTTGAGGCCGATGGCGATAAATTTCGGCACTCGACCGACGCACGGGCCAAGGCGCGGCGCGCCGGCTACCAGCGGCAGGCTCGCCGGATCGGTGTGACGCAGCCGATCGAGCGAGGCCGGAGCGAGGGTTTCGCCGTCGATGTCGCCGATCATGCCGGCGAGATCGCGGATCTTGCCGTCGCGATCAAGGAGCCCCGGCTTTTCGTGGCCCGGCGGCCCATAGCGAAGCAGCTTCATCGGAAATTCCTCCTGTTCCCGGTCACAGCGTAAAGCCGCCGTCGATCACATGGATCGCGCCGGTGGTAAACACGGATTCGTCGGATGCGAGATAGACCGCGAGAGCCGCCACTTCCTCGGGGGTGCCGAGACGGCCGAGCGGCTGACGTTCGACAAAGGCACGCCGCGCCGCCTCGCTGCCGCCGACGACGCGCGCCCCCTGCGCGGCAATGCGGTCCCCGAGCGAGGGCGTCTCGATCGTGCCCGGACAGATCGCGTTACAGCGGATCCCTTGGGTGATGAAGTCGGCGGCGATCGATTTGGTCAGCCCGATCACCGCGGCCTTGGTCGCGCCGTAGACGCAGCGGTTCGGCGCGCCTTTGACCGAGGAGACGGTCGAGGCCATGTTGATGATCGAGGCGCCGGTTCCGCGCTCCAGCATCCTCGGCAAAAAGGCGCGGATCATCACGAACATCGAGCGCACGTTTAGCGCGAAGGACGCGTCCCAGTCGAGCGCCTCGGCGTCGAGGATCGTGCCGTGATGGACAAAGCCGGCGCAATTGAACAACACGTCGAGTGGCCCCAACTCACCGGCCAACTCGGCAATCGCATCATCCTCGGTCACGTCGAGGCGGCGGGTCGCGATCAACGCGTCGGCCAGCGGCGCGAGCTTGTCCTCGGCGATGTCGGTCGCCAGGACACTCGCCCCCTCGGCGGCAAATGCCAACGCCGCCGCCCGGCCGATCCCTTGCGCGGCCGCCGTCACCAATGCGCGTTTGCCCGCGAGCCGTCCCGCCATCGCGAGAAATTGCCACGCTCCGCACCGGTTTGTAAATTACCCAGGCTCGATCTGCCGCAAGGCCCTCGCGTTTTCCCGCATGAGAAGCCGCGATGGAGACGCGCAATCGGATTGGCTCCTTTGAAAAAGAACAAATAGAGAATAACTCCTGTCTCGTTCCCGCGGTAAAACTTGACCCTCAAGCAAGTTTCGGTGCGCCCAGCGCTTGACAGTTCCCGCGCCTAGGATAAAATCGTTCCAAGGTGCAGGGGTGACCTGCACTGGCCCTGTTTTGACGCTGGCGGGTTGATGCTGTGCTGGCTCGAGAACGAATGGGGTTAGGGTGGAATTGGTGCGATCTCCGAGCAAATCTGCGCGCGGTCTTGTCCGCTCCATCTATCGGCTCCATATCCGAATCCAGAGGGGCTTTTCGGATCAATCTGGTAGGCGCATCGGGCACGGCCCCGATCTGCCAGGGCGCCGCACCCCAAAGATCGACGTGGCACACGTCGCCCGAAGCCGCGAAATCGCGGCACAACACCGACAATCGACAGCCGTTTGCGAGTGACTCGTCGAGAGTAACTCACCACCGACACCACTAAGGAGGAGGCCCGAGATGGCATACCAAGAAGACATCGCTTTGATGGCGCATTTGATGCGACGGGCGGGCTTCGGCGCCGACCGTGACGAAATCGAGGCACGCGCCGCCAAAGGCTATGAGGCGACGGTCGAGGAGCTTTTGCATCCCGAGACTCAGCCCGAAGTAGACGCATACACGTTGCTCCGCTATCAACCAGCGTCGCTGCTGCCCGGCGGCCAGCCGCCGATGGGCAACGTCAATTGGATGTACTATCTGGTCAACACCAAGCGGCCGCTCGAAGAGAAGATGGCGCTCTTCTGGCACCACGTGTTCGCCACCGGCAATTCCAAGGTCGACAATTACGACCAGCTGTTGGAGCAGATCCAGCTGTTCCGCGAGCACGGGATGGGCAACTATCGCGATCTGCTTCTGCTGATTGCGAAGAACCCGACAATGATATTCTGGCTCGACAATCAGCAGAACCATGGCAACGCGGTCAACGAGAACTGGGGCCGCGAACTGCTCGAACTGTTCAGCCTGGGCGCCGGCAACTACACCGAGACGGATGTTCGCGAGTGTTCGCGGGCTTTCACCGGCTGGACCTTCGAGACCAAGATCCCGCGCGCGCCTTATGGCCGGTTCCCCTGGAAATTCGAATATCGCCCCGAAGATCATGATGATGGCGAGAAAGAGTTTCTCGGGCACAGGGGCCGGTTCAACGGCGAAGACATTATCGACATCGTGGTCCAGCAGCCGGCTTGCGGCAGGTTCATCTGCCGGCACCTGTATAATTTCTTCGTCGCCGACGAGCCGCAAGTCCCGGCTTGGCCGATTGAAGCGCCGCGCGATCAGAAGGCGATCGATACGCTGGTGGGTGCGTTCCGCGATTCGAAGTTCGATATGCGCTCGGTTCTGCGGGTGTTGTTCAACTCGGACTTCTTCAAGAGCGCGCGTTACCAGCACATGAAGTCGCCCGCCGAGGTCGTGGTCGGCACCTTGCGGCTGGTCGGGGGTCATGAACTGCCGAAGCCGGGGATTGGCGATCTGTCGATGCAGCCGACCTATATGGGCCAGGATCTGCTCAATCCGCCCTCGGTCGAGGGCTGGCACACCGGCAAGGAGTGGATCAACAGCGGCTCCTTGATGGCACGCGTCAACTTTGTCGCGGAAAAAGTCGGCGACACCTCGCTGCCCGGCGTGCGTGCGATCATCAACCGGCTGAAGGCGCATGGCTCGCTGAGCCCCGATCAGCTCGTCGACGGCTGCCTGGACCTGCTCGGCCCGGTGCAGGTCGGGTCCGACACAAAGGCGGAGCTGGCCTCCCAAGCCAAACAGTGGGGTCAGATTTCCTGGGACAGCGAGGCGAACGCCAAGATCGCCGACCAGCGCGCCGCCGAAATGATGCAACTGATCGCCGCGACCAGAGAGTATCAATTCGCTTAACAACCAAATCTCATCATACGAGGAGGAAGTTACAATGCCAGCAACACAGGCAGCTCAAAAAGACCCGGTGATAGTCGTACTGCAGCTCACCGGCGGTAACGACTATCTGAATACGGTGATCCCTTACAACAATCCGATCTATCGCGATAATCGCAAGGCGGTTGGGATCCCCGACAACCAGATCATGCACCTCGACAAGGACTACGGCATCCCGCACTACATGGCGCCGCTAAAGCAGTTCTGGGATGACAACAAGCTTGCCATCCTGCACGGCGTCGGTTGGAAGGAGTCGCCGCGGTCCCATTTCCGCGCGATGGACATCTGGCACACTTGCGAGCCGGTCAAAGTCGGAACCGAGGGATGGCTCGGGCGGGTGGCGCGCGAATTCGACCCCAAGAAGGAAAACGTGGTCACCACCGTGAGCTTCGGGCCAAGTCTGCCACGCTCATTGGCGGTGCCGGGCGTGCCGGTGGCGTGCGTCGGCGGGCCGCTGGAAAAGTATGGCTTTCTGCCGACCATCCAGGGCGAGCAGCGCAAGCAGATCCTCGAGCGCTTTGCGGCGATGTACAAACCGGCGATCGGCACCGGCGCAGTCATGGATTACATGGCCGACACCGGTATCGATTCGTTGAAGGGCGAGGACATTCTGAAGGTCGCGCCGCAGAAGTACTCGTCAACGGTGCAGTATCCCAACACCCCGATTGCCCGGAAACTCAAGGGCATCGCCCAGACTCATCTGGCTGATTTGGGCAGCCGCATCTTCTACTGCGATCACAGCACTTTCGACACCCATGCCGGGCAGAATCCCGGGCACGGCAATTTGTGGTCGGCAGTGACCGAGGGTGTCGACGCCTTTATGAAAGACCTTCGCGAGCACGACCACGCCGACAACGTGATCCTGCTGATGTTCTCGGAGTTCGGGCGTCGCGTTCGCGACAATGGCTCCGGGACTGATCACGGCGCCGGTGGCGTCGCCTTTGTGCTCGGCGAGAAGGTCAAGGGCGGACATTACGGCGAAATGCCGTCGCTGAAGCCCGAGCATCTGGTTCAGGGTGATCTGAACCCGAACATGGACTTCCGCAGCGTCTACTCGACGATCCTCGACAAGTGGCTAAAGCTCAATCCGGCGCCGATCGTTAATGGTACCTTTGAGCAGCCGGCCTTCCTGAACTAGGAAGGTTGTTGGGTTTCTCTCTCCCCCCGGCTCACATCGCGGGGGAGAGAGAAGCTGAGAAAGCTTAACCAAGCACGGCGGATCAGAGGAGGAGCGCTATGCCGCTCACAACGGTCTCGGAAGGACGCGTTTGGGATTGGAGCCATGCGATCGGGCGTAACGCCGCCCGTGGTCCGGGTTTCAATTATGTCCAGACGATGTGCCTGGGTAAAAATGGTGTTCTCTATGCCACCAACCGCGGCAATGAGAATAATTTTGGGATGCACGTCAACAAAGTACAGATCGGCGCCCCGGGCGAAGAAGAACACCTCGCCGACTTTTGCGAGTACGGCGAAGGTGATGGTAAGTGCACTTGGCCGTTTGGGGTCGCGGTCGACGACAATGACCATGTCTACGTGTCGGACGACTGGACGAACACAATCTCCGTGTTTGACAGCAGCGGCAAATTCCTTAGGAAGTGGGGAAAGACCGGCAGTGGCGATGGCGAGTTGATGCGTCCAGCCGGTCTAGCCGTGGAGAAAAACGGCAATATCGTCGTCGCCGATAGCGGCAACAACCGCCTGCAGGTCTTCAAGCCGGACGGCACGTTCGTCGGAAAATGTGGCCGGGCGGGGAACGGTGATGGTGAGTTCAACCAGCCCTGGGGCATCACCCTCGACAAGGACGGCAATATCTATGTCGCCGACTGGAAGAACCACCGCGTCCAGAAGCTGTCTCCCGAGGGCAAATTTCTGATGAAATTTGGCCAATATGGCAAGGTGGAAGAGCCAGAGGGCTCGTTTGCCGTGACCATGTTCGGGCCGTACGTTTCGGCCGGTGAGGAGACGAAGGGATACCCGAAGCCTGGTACGCTCAATCATCCGACCGACGTTGCCGTAGATACCGATGGCGACATCTATGTCACTGATTGGGGCAACCATCGGGTCTGCGTCTTCGACGCGGAAGGAAAGCCGATCGCCAATCTGATCGGCGACGCCCAGGTGTTGTCGAAATGGGGGCAGCAGACCGTCGACGCCAACCCCGATATGGCAAAGGCGCGGCGTCGGGTTAAGACCCTCGAACCGCAATGGCGTTTCTGCTTCCCGACCGCGGTGGAGTTTGATCCGGCAACGGACAGCATCATCGTTGCCGACAGCCAACGCAACCGGTTGCAGGTCTACAAGAAGGTTCGCGACTACAGCGACTTTCAAGCGAACCTGTAGACGAACGATCCGTGTAGCGGGCCGACGCGCGTGATGCGCCGGCTCTAATCGATCAATCCCTGCTTCACCCGAATGGGTGAGGCAGGGATTTCGATGCCCGGTTGCCCGTGTCGAAACTCACCTGACAAGATTTTGTCTCGAAAGTGAGATTCGCCGCAACGTAAGTGTTTATTTTCGTGGCATTTCGCTCTATGTTCAAGGCATGAATAAGGCGCTCCCCCCCTCAACCGCTCTCCGGCGCCTGCGCGCAGCCGGGCTGCGGCCGACCCGTCAGCGCCTGGCGCTCGCCCGGCTCCTCCTCGAAGGTGGGGATCGTCACGTAACGGCCGAGCTTCTGCATAGCGAAGCGCAGGCCGCAGGGATCCCGGTATCGCTCGCAACGGTTTACAACACCCTGCATCAGTTTACCGAGGTGGGGCTTTTGCGTGAGGCCGTGGTCGAGCCCGGCCGCTCATATTTCGACACTAACACGGCCGATCATCACCACTTCTTCTGTGAGACGACCGGCGAGTTGCAGGATATTCCTGCGCATCATCTCTCGGTCAGCGGACTGCCGACACCTCCCTACGGGACCGAGATTCGGCGCGTCGACATCATCATTCGCGTGCGCCCCGGCGCCGGCTGAGTTCTCAATTACCTTGCTGTCTTTGATCTGGGCGCCAGCGAGGTCGCGTCTCTCGCTGCGTTGACGCTCGCCCGGTTTGCGGCGGGTTGGTACGTGCGGCATTAGCTGAGGATTTCGGCTAGCGAGGCGGAATGCCAGAGCTATGAGCAGCGAGGAACTGCCTCAGAGCCCTGCCCAGCAGCAGGAGCGCGTGGTCGTTGAGACGCGCCGGGTATTCGGCGACGAACACCCGCAAACCTTGACGGCGATGCTCGATCTGGCCGAGGCGTTGTGGGCGCAAGGAAGGTTGATCGCCGCCCGCAAAATCGAGGAACAGGTGGTCGCCGGCCGACGCCGGGTGCTGGGCGACGGTCATGCCGACACCTTGAAGGCGATCGGCAAGCTGGCGGTGACGATGGCCGCGCAGGGCGAGTTGGCCGAGGCGCGGCTTTTGCAAGAGCAGGTCGTCGCCGGGATGCGGGCGCTCGACGGCGAGACCGGCCGCGATACCTTGCGGGCGATCAACAACCTCGCCGGAACCGTTGCCGCGCAGGGCGATCTCGCCGCCGCCCGCGAGCTTTTGCAATCGGTGATTTCGGCGATGATCGGCGAATATGGCGAGCAAGATCCGGACAACCTCTCGGCGATGGGCAATCTCGCCGCGATCCTGTGGCAGGAGGGTGATCTGGCCGAGGCCTATGAACTGCAACGTCAGGTCGTCGAGCTGCGCCGGCGCATCCACGGCGACACCGACCAAGCGACACTGATCGCGGCGGCGATGCTCGAAACGATGGAGCGGGACACCGGGTTCTAAACCGTCCGCGACTACCGGCGGCTCGATGCTTTTAGCGGGTGAGGCGGATCACGATCTTGCCGAGGTGCCCGCCGGTGACGAGGTAGGCGAAGGCTTGCCGCGCGCTGCCAAGCCCGTCGAAGACGCGGTCGATGACCGGCGCGATACGGTGGGCAGCGACGAACGCAACATAGCGGTCGAGCTCGGCGCGGCTCCCGACAAAGATCCCATGGAGGCGGATCCGGCGCATCATGATTTGCGCTAGATCGGGCGATCGGCCGCCGGCTGTCCCAGCGCCGAGCAGCGCCACGAGGCCGCCGTCGCGCGCCGCCCGAACCGACTGGTCGAGAGTTTCGGCGCCGCCGATGTCGAGCACAGCGTCGACGCCGCCACCGCTCCATTCGCGAACCCGCTCGGCCCAGCCCTCGCTGCGGTAATTTACCGTCAGATCCACACCGAGGGCCGCGACCCGCTCGAGCTTCCGATCTGAGGACGAGGTCATGGCAACACGGGCGCCGAATGCCTTGGCAATGCCGAGCCCCATCATGCTGACTCCGCCGGTGCCCGACAGCAGAACATGGCTGCCGGGGCCGATCCGCGCCTCGGTCGTCAGCGCGCTCCAAGCCGCCAGCCCGGCGACCGGTAAACACGCGCCTTCTTCGAACGACAATGTTTCGGGGATCGGCGCCACCGCGCCAACCGGCAGAACCCGCTCCTCGCAGAGCACGCCTTGCGCCGGTCCGCCGAGAGTGGTCAGCCGCATCTCCGGCTCCAAGGGTCCGTCGGGCCAATCGGGAACCATATGGGTGCAGACACGGTCGCCTGGCGCGATACCGCCGGCATCGCCGCCGACTTCGACGACCACGCCGGACGCGTCGCTGCACGGGATCAGCGGCAGTGGCAAATCGGGTCCATAGGCGCCGCGGATCATCAGCAGGTCGCGATGGTTCAGCGACACCGCGGCAAAGGCGACGCGCACCGTCCCGGCGCCCAGCGGCTCGGGGGGAAGCTGCTCAAGGCGCAGATTGCCGACCCCGAACCGCGAGAGACGCATCGCCCGCGGCATGCTACAGCGGGCTCGTCAGTTCGCGGTTGATGACGCGAAGCAGAAACCGGTCATCGTCGACGACGATGAAATGCTCGCTGTCGAGCGTGTACAGCTGGAACCGCTTGTTTGTGAACCGACCCCAGGAGCGCGCGTTCTCGGCCGAGACATAGGCGTCGTGAGCCCCGGTCAGGCAGGTGATCGGAATGTCCCAGGGCGGTTCCGGCGCGTGGCGATAATTCGAGGCCATCTCGAATTCGGCGCGGATCGCGGGCAGGATCAGGCGGCGCAGCTCGGGATCCTGCACCAGGCTCTGAGTGGCAACGACGTTGAACCGGCGGATTGCCTCGCTGAAGACCTCGTCCTGACTGCCGATGGATCGGCTCGAACAGATTGTATCCCGGCAGCTTGAGTAGCTGGTCGAGCAGATCCGTCTCGAATTCCTGATGCCGCTGCAGCTCGTCAGGGGGACGCGCGCCAGACACGAAGATGTGTACCGGCGCGATGCCGTGCGCGCCGATCAAGCGCCGCACGGTTTCGAACAGGGTCAGCGCACCCAGGCAATGGCCATATACGGCAAAGGGCTTGTCGAGAAACGGCAGCAGCTCGGGTACAAGCTGTTGCAGCAGGCTCTCGATTTCGCGGATCGGCGCCTCGTCGATGCGCGTCTGGCGCCCCGGCGGCTCGATCGCGACGAGTTCGATATCGGGATCGAGCTGATCGGCCCAGGGCCGGAAGGTCGCGGCGCCGCCGCCGGCAAACGGGAAAGCGAGGAGCCTGAGCCTGGCGCTCTGGGTTGGGCCGATGAATGACGAGCCAGCGATTGCCGGCGACAACTGCGGCGGAAGCCTGCCCAGCCTCGCTCTCTTCGGGCGTGGGCGTCAGCTCGGGAAAAAGTTCGGCGGCGAGTTGCCTGACACTCAGCCCTTTCAGCAATATCGCCGTCGGCACCGCGCAGTCGAGCGCCCGCCGCAGCCGATTGCGCGAGAGTGACGGCGAGCAGCGAGTTCGAGCCCCAACTCGTTGAGCGGCCGTGCCGCGTCGATGCGGGCGTCAAGCCCCAGCACTTGCGCCGCATGGGTGGCGATGGTGTCTTCTGCCTGCTTGCGCGCGCTGCCCGGCGCGCTCGCGGTCACGGCAGGCTTGGCCGTCGGCGCGAGTTCGCGATAGAGCGCCGGGGCTTCGGCGAACTGGGTCAGAAAATCGGGCCAGTTCGTATCGGTTACCGCTATCTGCGCCGGGCCGTCGACCAGATGAGACAGCAGAATTCGCAGACAGGTCGGCGGCGGCAGCGCCGTCGTGCCACGCTGCTTCCACAGCGCTGCACCGACCGCTCCCCAGCGGCCGGCATCCTCCCACGGGCCCCAATTGAACACGGTCGCCGGCAATCCGTGGGCGCGCCGATAGACTGCCAGAGCATCGAGAAAGCTGTTGGCGGCGGTGTAGGCGCTTTGCCCCGCGGCCCCCCATAGGCTCAGAACGGTCGAAAACAGGACGAAGAAATCGAGATCGAGCCCGAGGGTCGCGCGATGGAGGTTCCAGGCGCCGGCGAGTTTCGGCCGCAAGACGCGCTTGAAGAGATCCCAGCCGGCATTGGCGAGGAGGGCGTCCTCGAACACGGCGGCGGCGTGGATGACGCCCTTGAGCGGCGGCATGGTCGCGCGGATCTGGGCCACGACGGCATCGACTTCGGCTGCATCGGCGGCATCGGCTCTGATGAACTGCACTTCAGCGTCCCGCCGCAGCCGCTCGATCGTGGCGCCGCTGGACGCATCCGGCTGGTTGCGTCCGGTCAGTACCAGATGCTTGGCGCCGGCCTCGATCAGCGCGGCGGCGGTCTCCAGCCCGAGCCGGCCGAGGCCGCCGACGATCCAATAAGTCGCCTCGGCAGCGAGATTGGGTGCAGTTTTCCCGCGGCTTGCCAAGTGGACGAGCCGGGGGACCAGCCGCTTCCCGGCGCGATAGCCGACCTGGTCTTCGCCATCCCCAGCCTGTATTTCGCGCAGCAGCAGATCCGCGGCGACGTCCGATGCGGCCTCGGCCGGCAGATCAATCAGCCCGCCCCACATCTCCGGATATTCGAGTGCGAAGCTGCGGCCCAAACCCCAGAGCGGGGCCTGCGCCAGCGCGTTTTCCGCGCCGCGCGTCACCAGCCAGAGCCGCGGCGGGTCGCGAAACCGGTCGCGCACCCGGTCGAGCGCCTTGGCGAGATCGAGGCACCCGCCACAGACGAGCGCATTGGTCCGGGATGCCGGCGCCGGACCAGCAAGATCGATCGGCGGGGCATCGAGCGCCCGCAGATAGACGAGACCGACCGCGCATTCCGGCGCCTCGTCGAGAAAGCGGTCGGCTGCAGGCAGGTCCGATGCAAGCACGACTGCGGTAGCGCCCTGTGCCGCCAGCAAATGCCCGAGGCGCTCGCCGATGCCGGCTTGATCGGCAATGATGTACCAATGCCTCGGCGATCGCGGGGCAGGGGCGGGATCGGGCATTTCCCGCCAGTCCACGGTGTAGAGCAGCGCTCCGAAGCCCGCTTCCTCGGCGGGGACCGACATCTCGTTGACGACCCGGCGCACGGTCAGCCCGCGCAATACGGCGATCGGCCGGCCATCTTCGCCATAAGCGCGAATGTCGAGTTTTAGCCGAGCCTCGTCCGCCTCCCGATCAACGACGATTCCGTGGACCCAGGCGCGTTCGACGCCCGGCTCATAGATATGGAAGGCGTCGATCGTTATTGGGACATATACGCCCAATTCCGCGGACGGCGACGCCGTCGAACTGCCCGTAGCGCCGGATCAGAGCGGGATAGACGTGCAGGCAGGCATCGAGAAACGCCGGGTGGATATGGTAGCCGGCGGTATCGAGCCCGGCCGGCAATGCGACTTCGGCGAAGACTTGATCACCGTCTTGCCACAGTCGGCGGATGCCGCGGAAAGTGGCGCCATAGGACAGGCCGACGCGATCGAGAAATCGATAGAACAGATCCGGCGCAATCTTGCGGCCCGCGCGCATCCGGTGGCCGGGGAAGGGCGGGGGCGGGGGCCCGGGACCGACATGCACCGTGCCGCTGGCATTGAGATGCCAGGGATCATCCGCCCCCATCCCGGTGCTCTGCAGCCGAAAGGACGCACTATCGGCCCTGCTGTCGATCGACGTTTCGGTCCATACCGGCTGGTCGGAAGGGATCGTCAGCGCGCGCTCATAGACGAAGTCTTGGATCATCGGCTGCAAGAAACCGGCGCGCTCAGCTGCCGCCAGCACCGCGTCCAAGATTGCCGCGGTCGGCAGCACCGCATTGCCGAAGACACGGTGATCGCCGAGCAACGCAGGCCGGTCGAGACCCAGTAGCGCCTCGAAGCTCACCCCCTCTCCGCCCAGCCTCTCGCCCAATAGTGGATGCGGTAGCCCCGGACGGGGCGGCAACACATTTCCAGCCGCGGGCGTAGCGGCGCGATATGGCTCGATCCAAAACCGTTCGTGCTCGAACGGGTAGGTCGGCACACTGACGGGTCGGCTGCCGCCCGGTTCGACCATCTGCCAGCGGATCGTCCGCCCCTGCCGATAGAGAGCACCGAGGGCCGCGAAGATGCTGGGCCAATCCTGGTGCGGTTCGGTCAGCGAAGAAAGCCAGACGCCGCGCTGCGGCGCACACCGGCGACCGAGCGCGACGAGACTCGCGCCAGGGCCGATCTCGAGGAACGTATCGGCGATCGACGTCGCCGCCTCGATCGCCTGGCGAAAACGGACCGGATGGCGAATCTGGTCGCGCCAGTAGCCGGCGTCCGGCGCCGCCACCATCTCCGTGCCAGTATAGGTCGAGATCCAGCGAATTTTCGGCGCGGCAAAGGAAATGCCGGCCGCTGCCGCGGTGAACGCGTCGAGCATCGGCTCCATCAGCGGCGAATGAAAGGCGTGCGAGGTCTTTAGTGGGACTGCCGGCAGCCCGCGGCCGGCGGCATTGTTCGACGAGCGCCGCCACCGCTTCGCGTGCCCGAAACCACGGTGCGATCGGGCGCGTTCTCGGCCGCGATCGCCAATCGGTCGCCTGGCTCGGGCCACCATTCGCGCACCTGTTCGAGGCTGGCGCCGATCGAGGCCATCGTACCCCGCTCGGGCAGGTCCTCCATCAGCCGGGCGCGTGTCGCTAGGAGACGGGCCGCATCCTCGACCGAACACGTCCCGGCCGTCACGGCCGCCGCGAACTCGCCGATGCTGTGGCCGATAACCGTGTCGGGCGTCACCCCCCAGCCGCGCCACAACTCGGCCAATGCGACTTGCAGTGAAAACAGCGCCGGTTGTGCATAGAGCGTACGCGTCAGACGAGCCTCGTCGTCGCCGAACAAGGTGCCTCGCAATTCGATGTTCTCGGCCTCGAATAAAGCGAAACAATGATCGAGCGCGCGACGAAAATTAATCTCATCCCGATAGAGCGTCTCGCCCATGCGCAGGTATTGCGATCCCTGCCCCGAGAACAGGAAAGTGATCGGCCCTGGTTTTCCGTTTGCGCGGATCTGGTCATCCGCCAGGACGCTGTCGAGCGCTTTGGCAAGCTCGTCGCGGTCGGCGCCGACAGCCCAGAAGCGCCAATCGAAATGATGGCGCCGGCTGTTCGCCGTGAAGCACATGTCCCGCAACTCGGGCGCGTCTGCGGCGGTCAGCGCCGCGCGAAAATTGACGACTTGCGCAGCGAGCGCCAGCTCGGTTTTGCCCGAAAGCGCCAAGCCGTAGAGCGGTCGGCTGCTCGCCGATCGCGCCGGCTGGGGCGGCGCCTCTTCGAGCACGACGAAGGCGTTCGTCCCGCCCATGCCGACCGAGTTGACCCCGGCGCGGCGCGGCGCGGTTCCGGGCCGAAACGGCAATGTCCGGGTGTTGACAAAAAACGGCGATCGTTCGAACGGGATGCGCGGATTGGGATTGGCATAGTGCAGGCTCGGCGGGATCAGGCCGCGGTGCAGCGCCAGCACCGTCTTAATCAGTCCGGCAAGCCCGGCGCATTGCTCAAGATGACCGAAATTCGATTTGACCGAGCCGATCGCGCAAAACTGGGTACGCTCGGTTCCCTTGCGAAAGGCACGCGTCAGCGCCTGGATCTCGAGCGGATCGCCGAGCGTGGTCGCAGTGCCGTGGCACTCGACAAAGCCGATACTCTCGGGCGCGATATCGGCGAGCGCCATCGCCTGGGTCATGGCGCGGGCCTGGGCCGATACCGCCGACGCGGTGTAGTTGACCTTCAGCCCGCCGTCATTGGTGACCGAGGAGCCCTTGATAACTGCGTAGACGCGATCGCCGTCCGCCATCGCCGCCGCCAGCGGCTTCAGTATCACGGCCGCGACGCCACTGCCGAATAGGGTGCCATTGCCCTCGGCGTCGAACGCGCGACAATGACCATCGGCCGAATAGATGCCGCCCGGCTCGGCGAGATAACCGCTGATATGGGGAACGCGAACCACCGAGGCGCCGGCCAAGGCCATCTCGGCCTCGCCGTCGAGCAAAGCCCGGCAGGCCAGATGGACCGCCACCAGCGACGTGGAACACGCGGTCTGCACGTTGACCGCCGGCCCGGTTAGATTGAGCTTAAACGCCGCGCGCGAGGGGAGGAAATCACGGTCGTTGCCGATATGGCCGAGATCGCCGGTCTGGCCGCGCAGTTCGGGATGGTCGTGATGCAGCGCGTAGCTCGACACCAGCCCGCCGGCTCCGGCATAGATACCGACGATGCCCTTATCGCCCAAGGGATCGTAGCCGGCGTCCTCGAACGCCTCCCAGGCGACTTCGAGAAACAGCCGCTGCTGCGGATCCATCAGCCGCGCCTCGCGTGGCGCGTAGCCGAAGAACGCCGCGTCGAACCCGTCGTACTCGGCGAGAATGGGTGCGGCCTTGACGTAGTGCGGGTCGCCGACGAGCCGAGCCTCGATCCCTGCCGCAAGCAGTTCTTCGTCGGAGAAACGGGTTATGAACTCGACGCCACCAATGAGATTCTCCCAGAACATTTCCGGGGTCGAGGCGCCGGGAAACCGGCAGGCAATGCCGATAACGGCGATATCGCGAAAACTGGCCGCACGCATCATGCAGCGTCGATGAAATCCCGGTAGGCTCGGCATAAATCGCCGACCGTGCGGATCTCTGTGATCGCCACCGCTTCGAGAAACGGGTCTACTCGCCAGACACGTTCCAGCCTTGCGACCAAGGCGGCCAGATCCAGCGACGCCAATCCGGTGTCGACGAGAAGGTCGTCGTCGCCGAACGCCGGCGCAGTGTGGCCGCTGCGCTCGACAATCTCGATGATCACGCGACGGATGGTTTGCCGGATTTCGGCGGCACTGGGTTTTCCGGTCAGCACGTAAGGCCTCCGTCGATGACGATGGTCTGTCCGGTCATGAAAGCGGCTGCGGGCGAGAGCAGGAACAGCGCCACCTCGGCGACCTCGTCGATGGTGCCGAGCCGGCCAAGCGGCGTGTGGCGCACAATGGAGCGCCGCTGGCGCTCGGTGAGCCCGGTCGTCATGTCGCTGTCGAAATAGCCGGGCGCCAAAGAATTGACACGGACGTTGCCAGGGCCAAGCTCGCGCGCCAGTGCCCGGGTAAATCCGTCCAATGCTGCCTTGGTGGCGCTGTAGACCGCGACCCCGGCACTGCCGCGCACTGCATTGACCGACGAAATGTTGAGGATCGAGCCTCCGCCACGCGCGACCATGGCAGGCGCGCACAACCGTGCCAGCAGGATATTGCTGCGCAAATTGACGGCGATGCTTTCATCGATTTCACTGATGCGCATCAGTGGGAAGGACCCAAAACGACCTACTGCGGCATTATTGATCAGCGCACCGATCGCCCCATAGCGGTCGCTGACATCAGCGACGAAGCCAGCGAGAGCGGTGTCGTCGCGGTTGTCCACCGTGGCCCAGTAAAACAGCTCGCCATGCGGATCGCGCTGTTGCTCGGTCTCGATAAAGGGCGTGCGCGAGCGGCTGAAGGTGGCAACGGCGTATCCGGCGTCGAGGCATTTCCGCGCGATCCCGGCGCCTAGCCCGCGGCTGCCGCCGCTGATCAAGACGACCGGGCGCGCCATTGGGCTTTGGCCGATCCGGTGGGACGGACTTTCTTGAAGCGCTGGCCGTGGAGCTGGCCGTCGGCAATCTCGATGTAGAGCGGCGCCTTGTAGTCTGCCAGCCGGTTGCGACAGAAATGATAAACGCGCTGTTCGAGGGAATCCTGATCCTCGGGGTGCGCGAGGCTCAGTCGCGCCGCCACGACCTGGCCCGTTATCGGGCTGGCGTGGCCCCAAACGGTTGCCTCGCAGATATTGTCCATTTCCAGCAATACGTTCTCGACCTCGGCCGGATAGACTTTTTGTCCGCCGACATTGATCAAATCGGTGGTCCGACCGAGAATTCGCAGGTAAGGACCGTCGACTTCGACCGCGTCCTCGGTGTTATACCAGCCATCCTCGTCGAACGGGTTGGGCGCATTCAGGTAGCCGAGCATCGCCGTCTCGGAGCGTATCCAGAGCACGTTGTCGACAACGCGGATCTCACAGCCGACGCCGCCCACCTGCAGCCACAACGGGTGCTCGGCATTCGGCCGGGTCGGCAATACGCCGAGCTCCGACAGGCCGTAGGTCTGCTTGAAACGGGCCCTCGGAAACAACGCGGTCAGGGTCTTCAATGTCGCAGCCGGCATCGGCTCGGTTCCGTAGGTGATCAGCTGCAACGAAGACAGATCGTGCCGCCGGTAGGCGCCCGACAGCGCCAGCATGCGCAAGAATGTCGGGGTCGCAGGCAACAGCTCGACCCGGTGGCGTTCGATTGCGCGGCAGACCGCGTCGGGGTCGCGCTGCTCGCTGATGATGAGCGCGCCGCCATGCGCCAAGGTATACAGCATGGTATGGATGCCACCCAGATGGTCCAGCTGCAGAAACAGCAAGGTGCGCTGCGCGGGCCTTGTCTCGCGGTAGCGTGCGATCAGGGTCGGAAAGTCGAAAAGCGCAGCTTTACTCAGGCCGGTCGTCCCCGAGCTGAACACCACCAACCCGCCGGAGCCGCATTCACGCAGCCGTTGCAGCAGGGCGGGCGGCTCTCCCGGCGTCAGCCGCGAACACGACCAATCCCCGCAGGGTCCCAGCTCGATGACGGCCTCGGCAGTCGCCAGATCGGGAAACTGGCGCCGATCTTCGCCGCCGGCGGGCAGAGGTGCCGCGATATAGCCATGAAAGGCCAGCGCCAGAAGCAGAGCCACGGCGTCAGCATGATGCCCGCCGCTGATTCCGATGACGGCGCCGGGACGGATGTCGAACTCGTCGAGCATACGGAACCATTCGGCGATGCGGGTGCATAGATCCGCGTAGTCCAAGGCGTTTTCGCCGCAAAGAACTGCCTGGCGACCGGAAAACCGCGACATCCGCTCCAACAGCCAATCGGATGTGCGGGGCGCCATTTCTCACCCGGAAGATTGCGCGGCCGCTAGCCCGAGCCGTCCGGCTGGCCATCGGACTGGCGCAGCGAGGCTTCGAGCGTGCGGCGATATTGCCGGACGAGCTCCTGGTGTGATGCGAAGAGCTGCTCGCCGAGTGCGCGCTGCGCCCGCAGCAGCGGCAGCATCGAGGACATCATCGATTTTAACGCTTCGTTCAGCCGCGGCTCGTCCCAGCTGCAACTTGCAAGCAGCTTTTCGTAGGCGTCGAGCACCGCCAACTGAAAATCGACGATGTCACGTGGCGTTGCAGGATCCGTCACTTGCGTTTCCTGGCGGGGTTAGAGGGCGGCGGAAACTTGGCGTCCAGCACCCCTTTGAACAATTCGAGAAAATCGATCGTCCGCTGGGTGTTGTCCTCACCCTGATGGTACCGATACTTTTCGAGCTTCGCAGGGTCGTCAAGGGCGTCGGAGAATTTTTTTCCTGCGTCATGACCGACATGCCATAAAGTCAGCGCATTGGAATAGCTCCATTCGAGAATATGTTGTGCTTCCCAATCGGGTACGGGAAACGGCAGCCAGTACAGCTTTGGCAGGACCTGTTTGGATGTGGTACTATTGACCCTGAATTCGAGCTGGCCATAGGTGGTCAGCACGGTCTCGGCCAAGGAAACGATCGGGTCCATGATCGCCATCTGCAATCCGTCGTAGACGTTCCCCGGATTGGTCCACAAATTCGGGCCGATTGTGTCGAGCGCGATGATCTTTTCGAGCTTCTCCACGTCGGGGCCGGCGTATTCCCACAATGCTTCGAGCCCGGATGGGTCGTGCGAGGCGCCCTCGGTATAGAGCTCACCGTCCGCTTCAGTCGGTTCGAACAGCCACGGCATCGCCAACGCCGCCCAGAAAGTATCAGGCTTGAGGTGATGCTTGTCGAACAGCTTTAGCTTTTGTTTTCCCAAGTCGAACGCATTCAGATAAAAATCCTTCGGGTAGGCCGGCAAGCGGTCCCAAGCTATCAAATCATCGATAACGCCAACGCGGGTGCATACGCTCTTCGAAAAGTAGTTCAGCGTTGACGGGGTCAGCGCTGCCATCATGAAGTCGAGCGAGTCGTTGAAGAGGCGAGACAAGGTGTCGTGGTTCCGGTCGTTTCGGAAGAGCTGGCGATGTGGAATAGCCTGCCCCAGCTGCCAGAACAGCTTGGTCAGCGGGCCGCGCTTGAAGAACGTCTTATAGTTCATCGGCAGCAGCTGGTAGATCGCGTCGGAGACATTGATGTTGACGGTCTGCTCGAGCGCCGCGACCTGGCCGCCGGGCTGCTTGGGAACTGCATAGAGGAGACCGGCGAGCGCCCCGGCGCCCGACGCGCCGATGACGTCGAAGCTCCTCTTGTTCTCGTAAAACGCGCACAGCGCCCCGGCGATCAGATGGAGGTTCGGGGCGCCGCCGCTGGCAAGGACTCCTATTTTCGTTGGTTTATTGAACCACTCGTCCATCGCACGCCTCCCCCGCGCTTCTCAGCCCCGCTGACCCGGCGCGAATAGGTGGGCGAACGGGCGCGCAAAATCATTAAACCGGGGCTCCTGCTCGACCTGGTTGTAGTATCGGTATTTGTGCTCAAATTCTTCTTGGTTGACGGACCGCCGGGCTTCGTCGAATGCGACAGCGGCGTCTCGACCGATCCTTTCCAAGGCCACCGCGTTTGAATGATTCCATTTCAGCATGTCCGGGTAATATTTCTTATCTATCGTCGGAAACGGCACGCGGTACAACTTCGGCAGCTTTACATCCTGGTTGTTCTTGCGAAGTCCCTCGGCGATGCGGTCGGTCCACGCATAAAAGGCCGAGATCAGGACCTGCAGCGCGATAATCGGGTTCATCAGCATCAACTGAAAGGCATCATGGATGTTTACCGGCGAGCGCCAGATCGCGGCGCTCATCGGGTCGAGCATGACGACCGCGTCCAGATCATCCTTATGCTTTAGCCAGATCGCCTGCAACCCTGTCGGGTCGTGCGTGGCCCCGGTTGTGCACAGATCTCCGCTGGGCATGCGCTGCGGCGCAAACAGCACCGGCATGGCCTCAGTAGCGTGATAGGCGTCCGCATTCGTCGAGTCGTTGTCGAAGATATCGAGCGTCCGCTCGTCGAGATTGAAGGCATTGAGGTAAAATTTGGTTTTTGCGCCCTTCAGCTCGGTGAAATCGACCAGATCTTCGATCTCGGGACTGGGGCTCATCATCCCCTGGCTTTTTAGCTCGAAGGTCGAAGGGGTCATTGCGCAGAACGCCAGATCGACCCAGTCGTTGAGTAACCGACCGACCGGGCTGGACGCTTTCGGATCGAGCTTGATCTTCGGAATACGATTGCGCAGATCGTGCATCGGCTTGCTGAACGGTCCGAATTTGTGGAACACCTTGAAATTGATCGGCAGGACCGAATACAGCAAGTCCGAGACGAACATGTTGGGCAGCGCTTCGAGAGCCTCTTTGGGAGCGCCGGTTTTGGGCGCCAGAGAGAGAAGTCCGATCAGCGCCCCGACCCCGGTGGTGCTGATTACGTCGAATTGAACGCCTTTTTCCATGAAGCCGAGCATGGCGCCCGACATCAAGGTCATCGCCGGCGCCCATCCGCTCAGCACAATACCGATGCGTCCATTCACGGCGGATTTCCTACGGTTTCTTCCACGGCAGCCGGTACGAAAGCCGCTTCGGCGCGGGCCAGGTCGGCGGGCATGCCGAGCCGGCGGAAGATTTGGACCGCGTGCCCGAGTTGCGCCGTCGCCTCCTCGGCGCGGCTCCAGCCGTCAAGCAGCAGCGCATAGGCAAGATGACTGCGCCCGAGCTCGGGTTCGCAGCCCATCTCGCGCTGAATGCGCATGGCTTCCAGCACAGCGGTTTCGGCGGCGGTGGTGCTGCCTGGCTCGAGAATCGCCAACACCCGGGCCAATACCCGATGGGCGAGCGCATTGGCCAGCCGGTCATGCGTGCGTTCGGCGAGCCGGATCGCCTGGCGGCAAAGCGGTTCGGCCGCCCCCGCGTCACCCTGAGCCAGCAGGGTCCTGGCCAGCAAGCCCTGGCCCCAGGCGAGCAACGTCGTCGTCCCGAGTTCTTTGGCGAACGCGATGCTCGCCTCGAGCAATTCGCGCGCTTTCGAGGGATCCCCGGCCATCGTGTACGCGTGGCCTTCATAGAACTGCACGAGGTAGATGCGAAACCGGTCGCCGACACTCTCGGCGAGCCGACGTGCCTCCTCGCAATCAGCGATCGCCGCCGCGGCTGATCCTTGATGGCAATGCGCGACCGCCCGGTAATTATAGGCCGCCGCCTCGACAAATGGGTTTTTCAGCTGTTGCGAGAGGTGAACGCCGTGATCGGCATAGGCGAGCGCCCGCTCGAACTCGCCCAGCGCGCCAAAGGCTACGCCGGCGAACCCGGCTGCGGTGGCCTCTTCGGTCGGGTTCCCGAGATTGCGCATCTGTTCGACGCTGCGCGCCAACAGCCGGCCGGCGCGGGCATATTCCCCGGTCAGATAATAGCGCCGTCCCATCAGATTGACCGGTGGGCCGGCCAAGGCCTCATCGTCTAATCGATCGGCGATCGCCAGGCTCTGCTCGGCATAATCGGTCGCGCTGTCGAACATGCCGCGGACATAGGCGAGCCGGCCGAGCCAGTAGAGCACGCTCGCCAGGCGTGGCTCGTCGCCGAGCGCGTCGGCCAAGACGCGCGCCTCCCCGAGGTTGCGCTCGTCGGCTTCCAGCGCCTCCCGCGTCGTCCCGACGCTGGCGCGCTTGAGCGCCGCATCGATCTGGGCGCGCTGCAGCTCCGGCGAGGGCGGCAACGATTTCGCCAGGTCGAGGGCCTGGTCGTAATGGGACGAAGCGTCGGCGTTGGCGTAGAGGCGGGCGGCCTGGTCGCCGGCCAGTAGGGCGTACCTGACGGCCTTTTCCTGCTGGTCGCTCTGGGAATAATGATGCGCGAGAATGGCGGCTTGGCCTTCGCGCCCGAGCTGCTCCATGCAGCGCCCGATTACGCCGTGCAGCGCCTGTCGCCGCGGCCCCAGCAGGCTGCGATAGGCGACCCCCCGGATGACGGCGTGCTTGAAGCGATATTCGTGATGCGGCAGCAGGCGCGTTTGGTGGATCAGCTCGACACGCTTCAAGATCTCGAGGTGGCTGGGCACCCCTGCAGGAGCATCGGACGCCGCGGTCAGCAAGGGCAAGTCGAACTGGCGGCCGATGACGGCGGCGATCTGCACGTTCTGCTTGACGGCCTCGCCAAGGGCATCGATGCGCGCCTGGATGATCCCCTGGATGGTCGAGGGAAATTCGACTTCGGCGGCGCTCGCCAATTGCAGCCGGGCAGGCTGATGGATCACGAAATTTCGTTCGACCAGGGCGCGGGTGACTTCCTCGATGAATAACGGGTTGCCGTCCGCTCTTTCGGCGATAAAGCGCAGCAGATCCTCGGCCACAGCATGACCGAGGAGCCCCGTCGCCATTCGCGCCATCTCGTCGTCGGCGAGCCGGTCGAGAGTGATCTGTGCAAAGACCGGCAGGTCCGACCAGCGCGGCTGATAGCCGGGCCGGTGTGTCGTCAACATCAGGACCGGCAGTTCAGGCAGACTGCCGGTCAGGAAGGCGATGAAATCCTCGGTGCTCTGGTCCCTCCAGTGCAGGTCCTCAAACACCAGCACCAGCGGGCGCTGGCGCGCGACGGCGGCGAGAACATCGGCGATGGCCTTCTGGGTTCGTTCCCTCTTATCCTTCGGTTCCAGACCGCGCAGCGCTGCGTCGTCGCCGGACAAGCCGAACAGCGGCTCGAGGAAGGGCAGAGCCTCGGCCAGAACCGGATCCAGCTCCAGCACGCCCTCCCGCAATTTTTCGCCAGCCTGAAGCGGGTTGTCGCCCTCCTCGATGCGAAAGACGATGCGCAGTACCTCGATGACCGGACCGTAAGGGAGGGTCAACCCGCGCGCGCGGCAATGTCCTTCGAGCCAGCTCACGCGAGCTTGCCCGAGAGATTGCCGGAATTCATACAACAGGCGCGATTTGCCGAGCCCGGGCTCTCCGACGAGGGCGATGGCCTGGCCTTGACCCGCTTCGGCGCGGGCGAGCCGTTCGTGCAACTGCCCGAGCTCACGGCTGCGGCCGACGAGCGTCGTCAGCCCCTGCTCGACCCGCATCTCCAACCGGCTACGCCAGGGCGCGCGACCGGTAACCTTGTAGACGACCACCGGCTCGCGCTGGCCTCTGACTTCGACCGGACCGAGCCGTTCCGCTCGCACTTCGCCGGCGACCGCCTGGTAGGCATCCTCGGTGATCACGATGGTCCCGGGCTCGGCCAAGGACTGCATCCGCGAGGCCAAGTGCACGACATTGCTGTTGGCGGTGTAGTCCATCCGCAGATCGTCGCCGATACGGCCGACAACGACCGATCCGGTGTTGAGACCAATCCGCAGCTGCACCGTCACCCCGTGCTCGCGCTGGATCTCGGCGTTGTAGCCGCGGATCGTCTCTTGGATCGTCAGTGCTGCGTGTACGGCCCGCACGGCGTGGTCCTCGAGCGCGATCGGGGCGCCGAACAGCGCCATTATTCCGTCGCCGAGATAGCTGTTGACCGTCCCCTCGTAGCGGTGCACCGCGTCCGCGGCCAGCTTCAGCACCCGGTCCATCAGCAGATGCAGCTTTTCTGCGTCGAGTTCTTGCGCCAAGGCGGAGGAGTCGGCGACATCGGCAAACAGTACGGTAACGAGTTTGCGCTCGCCTTCGAGTGCGCTGCGCGTCGTTAGTATCTTTTCCGCCAGATAGCGCGGCGTATAGGTCTGCTGCGCCCGCTCTTCGTCAAAGCCCTTCGTGTCTTGCCCGGCCGCCGTCCCGGCGACACCCGGGCGGCCGGGAAGAGCGGCGCCGCATTCGTCGCAGAACTTAGCTAGGGGTCGGTTGACGCGGCCGCAGGCCTCGCAGCAGATCGGCAGAGCCGCGCCGCACTCTTCGCAAAAGCGCGCCTCTTCCCGACTCTCGTGCTTGCACTCGAGGCACTGCACGCTCGGCTCCTCCGTGACCACAGCGTTCGGAACCGGCGAGCGCTGAGGCCGACGAGATTATAGATGGACTCCGTCAGGTTTCGTTAAGTTTTTGACCTTTTTCCCGCCCCCTAAGGGTCAAGCTATGCGACCGGGTCTCGGCGTCGGGACGAGCGCCTTGCCTGCGCAGCTGTCCAGTGTCGGCTCAGCCTCTCCCAGGCAGCGGACCTGCCGCCGTTTTCGGCACACAATCGATTACCGTCTACATTGCCATATCCGTCGGCGCGTGCGTCAGAAAATCGTCCAAATCGTCAAGCCACGGACGCTTGTCGACGCGATCCGAGACGTGCTGATGGATTGTCATCGCGCCCACCGCCGGCTACGATCCCATCCTCTCCGCGACGAGGACCGAACGCGATGCGCACGAGCTTCACCGTCGACGACATGACCATTCATCGGATCGTCGAGCAGGAGGCGGGGTTTACGCCGATCCTGGAATTCTTGCCGAGCCTGAGCCGCGAATTGCTGGACGAGAACCGGTCTTGGCTGCAACCCGCCGCGCTCGACCAAGCCGATATGGCCGTCCTCTGCTTCCAATCGTATGTCGTCAAGACGCCGCACCATACGATCCTGGTGGATGCGTGTATCGGCAACGACAAGTCGTTTCCGCACCGCCCGACTTGGCACCGCAAGAGCGACAGCAACTGGATGCAGGCGCTGAACGCCGCCGGCGTGACCGTCGATGACATCGACTTTGTCATGTGCACGCATCTGCACGGCGATCATGTCGGCTGGAACACACGGCAGGAGAATGGCCGCTGGGTGCCCACCTTCCCGAATGCCAAATACCTGTTCTCAAAAAAAGAATATGAGTACTGGGAGGGCATTCACCGGGATACGCCGCTGGACCCGATGACCGATAGCGTGCTGCCGATCATCGACGCCAAAAAGGCCGAGCTGGTGACCAGCGACCACGCCCTCAACGACCACATCAGGCTGATGCCGACCCCCGGCCACACCCCCGACCATTTCGCGGTCTGCGCCGGGCGGCGCGGGGACGATGCGGTGTTCACCGGCGATCTGATCCATTCGCCGATCCAGGCGCGCTATCCCGACCTGGTGATGCGCGTCGATTACGATCAAAAACAGGCCTCGGCGACGCGGCGCGCGTTCTTCGAGCGCTACTGCGACACCAGCACGCTGTGCTGCACGATGCACTTCCCGTCGCCCTCGGTCGGCCACATAAAGCGCTGGGGTGACGGCTTCCGTCACGAGCCGGTCAGCAGCTGACGCTGGCGGGCGGCCAGGAACGGCGCTGATAGGCCCCCTCCCAAAACAGCCACTCATATTGTGAGGCCCGAGTGAAGGCGGCGAGCATGCGGGTGCGTTCGGCCGCTGTCGTGGCGTCGGCGGCACGGTCGGCGGTAGCGACAACCCTCTGCACGGCTTCGCCAAAGCGCGGATCAGCGTAGGTGTCGATCCAGGCGCGGTAGGGGTTGTCGGGCGCGGCCCGGCCAGCGATGTCGCAGCCGACATCCCAGTAGATCCAGAAGCACGGCAGCAGCGCCGCGATCAACACTTCCCACGGATCGTGATAGGCCGTGGCCAACAGAAAGCTGGTATAGGCGAGGCAATCGGGCGCCGGCTCGGCGGTGGCAAGTGCGGCGGGATCGACGCCGAACACACGTAGATAGTGCTCGTGAAGGGCGCGCTCGACCGCGACGGCGCCCAATGCCGACTGGGCGAATGCTTGCAACGTTCCGGTGTCCGGGGCCTTGGCCGCCGCGATTGCGAGCGCGCGCGAGAACTGCCCGAGATAGAGCGCGTCCTGGGTGATGTAATGCTGAAACCGCTCGCGCCCAAGCGTGCCGGCGGCGAGCTCGGCGTTGAACGGCAGCGCGTGGATCGCCCCGCGCAACAGCGCGGTGTGTTGCCGAGCATCGTCGGAAAAGCGGGTCATGTGGATCGTCTCCTGCGTCGCCAACGGCGCCCCAACCCTGAGCCGCGCGGGAAATGAAGTCGAGCTTCGCCGGCGCCCATTGTCCCCACCGTCGATTTATGCCTGTCCTATCTGCGGCGTTTTGACGCGAGGCAGTGTGCGGACCGCGGCGACCCGTCGATGCAGAACCTTCGAGCTTCACGAGGAGACCGACGCCGCGCTGACCGGAGCGGCGCCGGTCAAAGCCACGGCAGCCTAGCGCGTGGGCGGCGGCCTCGGGGTCACCGTTTGCGTAGGATTACCATGTGCCGACCCTCGGGCGTCACCGGCGCGGTCAGGCTGAAATCATTGTACCAGCCGACAAAGTCGAACCGGCTGCTCAGCTCGACCAGGCAAAGGAACTCCTGCGGGAAGAAGATTTTCGCCGGGACCCGCCCCTCGATCGTTGACTTGGCGCCGTGGTCATCGACGGTGAAGGTCAGGGTTTCGTGATAGGTCTGCGCGATCGGGTCGAAGATCTCGGCGCGGTAGCGGGTATGCACCCTGACGTCGCCTCTGCGCCTCGTCCAGCTTCTGCGGTAGTCGTGGAACATACGAAACCACACGACGCTGTCCAGCATGTAAAGCGCCCCGGGCACCAGCAGCTCCGCCATGCGGGCGAGGTGATCGAGGAATTCGCGATTGGAAGTCATGTAGAGCGAGCCGAGCATCACATAAGCAAGGTCGAACCGGCCCAAGCCAGGGTCGAGGGCGCGCATGTCGCCGAGCACAAAGCTGGCCTCGATGCGTTTGCGGCTCGCCTTTTCCGCCGCGAAATCGAGCATTGCCGGGCTTAGATCGAGGCCGCAATAGACATAGCCTCGCCGGTGCCACTCTTCGAGATAGGGGGCGGTGCCGGCGCCGAGCTCGAAGACCCGACGAACTTTCGCCTTGGAAAATTTACCGATCGCCGCTTCGAAGAAATCGAGCTCCGCCGCCGGATCGAGCGGCGCCAAGGCTATTTCGTAATAATACGGGTGTCGGTAGGCCTCCATCACTAGTTCACCAGCGTGGCAGAAGCTGGCAGGCCGTCAAGAATCGATCTCGGCAAAGCGCCATCTCATGAGCCGTCTCGCGTAAGGTCATTGTCAGCTAAGACTTCCGACTTGCCACCAACCACTTCAGCTGCGCCATAATACGAGACCTGATAATTCGATGGACTGTCCCGCATGCGCACGCGGCGTATTATTCTTTTGCTCGGGATTTTGATCGCGACCGCCCTGCCGGGCGGGGCCGCGGAGCCGCAGCTCCAGCAATTTGCCACCTCGCATCTGACGATTGTCAGCGCCGACGGCCCCCACCGCTTCATGGTCGAACTGGCCGAGACGCCGGGGCAAATGGAGCAGGGGCTGATGTTCCGTCGCTCCCTGGCGCCCGACGCCGGCATGCTCTTTGACTACAAGCAGCCGACCGTCGCCACAATGTGGATGCGCAACACGCTGATCCCGCTCGACATGCTGTTCGTCGATCAACGGGGCCTGATCGTCAATATCGCTCAGCGCGCGGTGCCGGAATCCGATCAGACAATCGCTGCCGCCGCGCCGGTGCGCGCGGTGATCGAGCTGAATGGCGGCACCGCCGAGCGGCTTGGCATCAAGCCCGGAGACCGAGTGCTGTACGCGATCTTCGGCAATGCATCGTGATCGGCTTTTGTGCGTTACGGTCATCCCACCGCCATAGCGTGCGGCGCATGCAAAATTCGGTCTGATGCTTTAGTTTCCATAGATCAGCCATTTACGAGCCGATGATAAGATCGGACTTCACCGTGCTGCGGAGAGGCTTTGAACCGGCGAATTCGGCGTAGAAATACTTTTGATCATTTTAATAAATAATTGGAAAATTTAATGTCAAGTGAACTGGCGCGCCTTCGGAGAGCTTCGTCGATGCAAAACCGTAATTTGACACGTGAAATTGGCGAGCAATTTACGGTATCGTGAACGCGAAAATGAATCGACGTCTTCTTCTCTCTATGACTGCCGGCTGGGCCGCGTGGCCTTGGGCGGCGCGTGCGGTGCCGCGCCCGCCGGCGCTGCGGCGCTTGAAGCTCGTCAACGCCCATACCGGTGAGACGTTCGACGGAGCCTATCGCGACGACAAGGGACCGATCGCGCGGGTTGTCCAAGAGCTGTGTGTCTTTCTGCGCGATTTTCATTGCGGCGCCGAGACCGAGATGGATGTCGGGGTCATCGATTTTCTGGCCGATGTTCTCGATGCGGTCGGGGAAACCAAAGCGACGATCCTGTCCGCCTATCGTACTCCCGAGACCAACGCGATGCTTGCGCGCACGACATTCGGGGTGGCCGAGAACAGCCAGCACATGTATGGCCGCGCGCTCGACGTGCGTCTCGACACGAAATTGGCCGAGGCGATGGGAGCGGCCCGAGCGATGCACCGGGGCGGCGTCGGCTGGTATCCGCATTCCGATTTTATCCATATCGATACCGGGCCGGTGCGCAACTGGACGCTCGATGAAGGCGGGCTCGGCAATCTCTTGCTGTTCGACGGCGCCGACGGCGTGCCGTTCGACGGGGCGCGACGCCCGCTGTCCGTGGCCCAGCGGCTATCCTTGCGGCGTCAACTGGCCCGGGCCGAGTTCCTCGCGCGCAGCCACTAAGCCCGGCGTCATCCGGCGATGGCGACGCCGATCAGCTTGCCGACGCCAAAGGTGACGCCGGCGGCGGCGAGGCCTACCACCAGCTGCCGCACCCCGGAGAACCAGACGCCGCGCCCGGTAAACAGCGAGGTGCCCGCCCCGATCAGCAACAACGCGACTCCGCTCGCCGCCAGGCTGGCTGCAAGCGCCGGCATCCCCGCCAACACGAAATATGGGGCCACCGGAAAGATCGCACCCACGGTGAACAGCATGAACGATGTAGCTGCAGCGGCCCAGGCCGAACCGCCCAGCTCATTGGGATCGATGCCCAGCTCCTCGCGCACCAAGGTGTCGAGGGCGGTCTTTTTGTTGGCGATCAGCTGCTCGGCCAAAGTTTTCGCCAGCTCTTCGGGCAAGCCTTTCGCCTGATAGATCAGCGCCAGCTCCTCCTGCTCCTCCTCCGGGACCTGTTCAAGCTCGCTGGCTTCGGTATCGATCTGGCGCTGCGCGGATTCTCGTGCGGTATTGACCGACAGCCATTCGCCGAGCGCCATCGAGCAGGACCCGGCCAGCAGGCCGGCTAGGCCTGTAACGAGGATCGTCCGCGGCGCCAACTCCGCCCCCGCGACCCCCATGACCAGGCTGAGATTGGAAACAAGCCCATCATTGGCGCCGAGCACGGCAGCACGCAACGCGTTGCCGCCCATTCCCCGGTGTCGGCCCTCCAGGCGTGCGAGGATCGGACCGGTGAGAGCGGTCGGTGAGGGTGAGGCCAAGGCCTCGATGATCCGCGCATGTGAGCGCTCCGCCGCCGGCAAGCCGCCGGCAACGGCTTCCGGTTGGGTGGCGTAAGTTCCGCTGTCCATCTGTTCGAGGGTATTGACCGTCGGCAAGACAAAGGCGGGACCGAAGCGACGCGCCAGCCATTCGAGCGCCCTGGTCCGAAAACCTGGACGCAACTGCGGCACACGCTGACCGAGGGACTCGATCTGGCGCTTCCAGAACTCGGCATGCGCCGACTCGATCGCCGCAAGGCGGGCGTAGACCCCGGCGAGTTGCGGGTTTTTCTCGGCCTTGGACAAGGTCTCGTATAGCGCCGCGCTGTCGACCTCGCCCTGGAGATTGGCGGTGTAGCGGTGGTGCGATTCTGCCTCTGCCATCAGCCTCTTCTCTGCGCGTCAGCAATCAGGGTGGGGCGAAGGTTACGACGACGCCGGTCGCAGCGTCGGGGGGATGTGCGAATGGAGCAGAAAAATGCACGACTTCCCCGGGTTGCAGCTGCGCCCTCGGGGGATCGACGACCTCGAATTGGAGTTCCTTCTCGGTTGCGTCCCGCAGTGCCAGCCGCAAGCGCGGGACGTCGCGCGGCGTGCTCCCCAGATTGGCGATTTCACCATCGATCACCAGCCCGTCGTCGTTGCGAGTAGGTGTAACCTTCCCGATCACGAGACCGGGTCCCGACGGTTCCACCCAGCTGCCGATCCAGGCATAGAACCGCGCCGTGGACGGCCAGATCGCAACAACGCGATCCCGGCCAACAGTCCCGATCAGAACGGCGATGGCTAATAGCGCCACGAGGACGATCGGCGCGATCCAGCCCAGCGGCGCTCTGCCGTGCCGGCTTTGCTGCAACGGCCGCGGCGGCGGTTGCGGACGGGACGGAAGCACGAGGCCCGGCGCCGGCGGTGAGGGCCGTACCTCGACGACCGCCGCTTCGTTGTACGACGGAGCGGGCTCGGGCGGTCTCCCGCCGACCTGTGGCGCGACGCCCGGTGGCGTCTGACGCCAGCTGTGGCCGCAATTTGCACAGCGCACGTCCCGACCGACCGGCCCGCCCAACTCCTCCTCGTCGACGCGAAAGCGAGTTCGGCAGGCGGGGCAAGTCACAATCGTCATCGGGTGAGCGCACGCCCGAGTTAGGGAAAACAGCTCCGTCCGGCTTTAATCATGCGGCGGCCGGCGGAGCGCTTCGGCGGGCCAGCTCGCGCAGATGATGATCGGCATCACCGAACATGGCGTCGATCATCGTCACCCGCTTGAAGTAATGACCGACCTTGTATTCCATCGTCATGCCGATGCCGCCATGCAGCTGGATCGCCTGCTGGCCGATCAGCCTGCCGGAGCGCCCGATCTGCACCTTCGCCGCGGATGACCGCGCTGCGGCGCTCGCGGCATTCTCATCTGCGGCCATCATCGTCGCGAACATCGCCATGCTGCGCGCCTGCTCCAGGGCGATCGAGCATGTCGACCGCGCGATGCTGCAGCATCTGGAAGCTGCCGATCTCGCGGCCGAATTGCCGGCGGGTCTTCAGATAGTCGACGGTCAGCTCGTGCATCGCCGCCATCGCGCCGACCGCCTCGGCGCAGAGCGCGGCGATCGCCTCGTCGACGACGCGTTCGACAAGCGGCAATGCCGCGCCCGGCTCGCCGATCACCCCCTCGGGTCCAACGCGGACACCGGCGAGTGTAATCTCGGCAGCGCGCAAACCATCCTGGGTCGGGTAGCCGCGCCGCGAGACGCCGGCGGCCTTGGCGTCGACGATAAAGACGCCGACCCCGTCGCGGTCGCGCCGCCCGCCGCCGACTCCGCGCGGTGACGATCAGCTTGTCGGCGGTGTCGCCGTGCAGCACGACCCCCTTTTCGCCGTCGAGCACCCAGCCGGCACCGTCACGGACCGCCTTCGTCGAAATGTCGGCAAGGTCGTAGCGCGATTGCCGCTCGGTATGGGCGAAGGCAAGGGTCAGGCTGCCATCGGCGATCTTCGGGGGATCAGTGCGGCGCATTGCTCGGCGGTGCCGCCATGACGCAGAAACCCGCCGCCGAGCACGACTGTCGCCAGGATATGGTTCGAGCGCCAGCGCGCGGCCGAAAGCCTCCATCGCGATCATCGTCTCGACCGGACCGCCGCCGGAGCCGCCATAGCGCTCGGCGAACGGCAGGCCGAGCAGCCCGAGCTCGGCGATATTGCCGCCACAGCTCGCGGCTCCAGCCTTCCGGGCTCTGTCCATAGACCTTGCGCTGCTCGAACGCGTAGCGGTCGCCGATCAGCCGGTCGAGGCTCTCCTTGAGCAGCCGCTGCTCCTCGCTCAGGTCGAAATCCATGGCTCACAGTCCCAGGATCGCCTTGGCGATGATGTTCTTCTGGATCTCGTTGGTGCCGCCGTAGATCGAGGTCTTGCGCCAGTTGAAATAAGTCGGCGCGATCGGGCCGGCCCATTCGGGGCCGATCGGCGGCTCGTTCCAGCGCTCGTCGTCCTCGTGCTCGGGCTGGTAGGGCAGGGCGTAGGGGCCGACGACTTCGAGCAGCAATTCGGTCGTCGCCTGCTGGATCTCCGAGCCCTTGATCTTGAGGATCGAGGAGGCCGGGTCGGGCTTGTTGTCGGTGCGATGGCGCTCGGCGGCGACGACGCGCAGCTGCGTCATTTCGAGCGCCTTCAGCTCGACCTCGACCGCGGCGAGCTTCTCGCGAAAGCGCTCGTCCTCGATCAGCGGCTTGTCGCCGCGCATCTCCATCGCGGCGAGTTCCTTGATCCGGCGGATGCGCTCCTTCGACAGGCCGACCCGGGCGATCCCGGTGCGCTCGCGACCGAGCAGGTATTTCGCGTAATCCCAGCCCTTGTTCTCCTCACCGACGAGGTTCTCGGCCGGCACCTTCACGTCGTCGAAGAACACCTCGTTGACCTCGTGCCCGCCCTCGATCGTGATGATCGGGCGAACCGTGATTCCCGGCGTCTTCATGTCGATCAGCAGAAACGAAATGCCTTCCTGCTTCTTGGCCTGCGGATCGGTGCGCACCAGGCAGAAGATCCAGTCGGCGTGCTGCGCCAGGGTCGTCCAGGTCTTCTGGCCGTTGACGATGTAATGAGCCGCCTTCGCGCTTAGCCGAAGTCCGCAACGAGGCGAGGTCCGAGCCCGCGCCCGGCTCGGAAAAGCCCTGGCACCACCAATCGTCGAGATTGGCGATGCGCGGCAGAAACCGCTTCTTCTGCGCTTCCGAGCCGAACGCGATCATGACCGGCCCGACCATCGTCACCCCAAAGCCCAAGCGGCTGCGGCGCCGGGGTCTGCTGCAGTTCCTCCTGGAAGATGTATTGCTGAACGGGGGTCCAGCCGGTGCCGCCCCATTCGACCGGCCAGTTGGCCACCGCCCAGCCCTTGGTGTTGAGGATGCGCTGCCAAGTGACGATGTCGTCCTTGGCGAGATGCTTTCCCTCGACCAGCTTGGTGCGGATGCTCTCCGGCAAATTGGCGCGGAAGAACGTCCGCACCTCGTCGCGAAAGGCGAGCTCTTCGGGGGTGAAGCGCAGATCCATGCGCACTCCTCAAATCGTCGCCCGCGACGCTGGTGCCCAGCGCGGCTGCTGGGTGCCGCAGCACTGGGTTCCCGCTTTCGCGGGAATGACGGGGGTAATCACGATGCGAAGCCTCGGCCTTCGGCGGCGAGGCGGGAAATAAGGGGGCGGGCCGCAAGGTCTCGTCGCCGGATCGCTCGGCATAAAAGGTCAACCGGTCGCGAAGATGAGCGAGACCGAAACGGTCGGCATAGTACATCGGCCCGCCGCGCCACATCGGCCAGCCATAGCCATACACCCAGATCACGTCGATGTCGCCCGGGCGCGTGGCGATCCCCTCTTCGAGAATGCGCGCGCCCTCGTTGATCATCGGGAAGATCATGCGCTCGACGATCTCCTCCTGCGCGATCGGCGCGGCGGTCGATGCCGAGCCGGGCCGAGGCGTCGAGGATGATCCGCTTCGACCTCGGGGTCGGGGATCGGGGTGCGCGAGCCGGCCTCGTAGCGGAAATATCCTCTCCCGGTCTTCTGGCCGAAATGCCCGGCCTCGCACAGCGCATCCTCGATCTCGTTGCTGCTCGCCGCGTCCCTTGCGGATCCGCCAGCCGACATCGAGCCCGGCCAGATCGACCATCGCGAACGGCCCCATCGGGAAGCCGAACTCGACCAGCTGCGGCTTCGACCTCCTGCGGCAACGCCCCTTCGAGCAGCAGCCGCTCGGCCTCGACCGAGCGGCGCGCCAGCATCCGGTTGCCGACAAATCCGTAGCAGACGCCGACCGTGACCGGCACCTTGCCGAGCCGCCGGCCAAGGTCACCGCGGTGGCGAGCGCGTCGGGCGCGGTCGCGGCGCCGCGCACGATCTCCAACAGGCGCATGACGTTCGCCGGGCTGAAAAAATGCGTGCCGACCACGTCCTGCGGCCGGGCTCGTCGCGCCGCGCGATCTCGTCGACATCGAGAGTCGAGGTGTTGGTGGCGAGCAACGCATCCGGCTTTCGCCGACGCGGTCGAGATCGGCGAAGACCCGCTTTTTGAGCCCCATTTCCTCGAACACCGCCTCGATCACGACATCGGCCGCAGCCGACCGCGTCGAGTACCGATGGCGCCGGTGATCAGGCCCATCCGGCGCTCCATCTCGTCGGCGCTAGCCCGCCGCGCGACACGGTGGCGCGGTAATTGGCGGCGATCCGGTCGAGCCCCTTTTGCAGCAGGTCCGCGCCGGTCTCGACGATGGTGACCGGGATGCCGGCATTGGCGAAGCACATGGCGATGCCGCCGCCCATCGTGCCGGCGCCGATGACGGCGCCGCGTCGCGATCGGGCGCGGCTTTGTTTCCGTCCGGCATGCCCGGCACCTTGGCCGCCTCGCGCTCGGCGAAGAAGACGTGGCGCTGCGCCTTTGACTGATCGCCGGCGACGAGCTTGCGGAACAGCTCGGCTCTCGCGCTTCAGCCCTTCCTCGAAGGGCAGGACGATGGCGTTGCGCACAGCCTCGACACAGGCGGCCGGCGCCTCGCGGCCGCGCAACCGCTGGGTCAACGACGCTCGGCGGCATCGGCGAAGCCCTCCGCCGATCGAGCTTTTCGTCACGGTCGCGGACGAGCCGCAATGGCCGGCGCTCGGCCACGACGCGGCGGGCAAAGGCGATCGCGGCTTCGGTCAAATCGCCCTGGGCAATCTCGTCGACGATGCCATCAGCCAGCGCTTCCACTGACCCGATCGGATCGCCGGTGACGATCATCTTCAGCGCCTTCTCCGGTCCGATCAGGCGCGGCAGGCGCTGCGTGCCGCCGGCGCCGGGCAAGAGTCCGAGCTTGACTTCGGGCAGGCCGACGCGGGCACCCGCCGTAGCGACCCGGAAATGGCAAGCGAGCGCCAACTCGAAGCCACCGCCGAGCGCGGTGCCGTGCAAGGCCGCGACGACGGGCTTCGGCATCGCCTCGATCGCGGCGATGACCTCGGCAGGCTCGGGGCCTGCGGCGGTTTGCCGAATTCGGTGATGTCGGCGCCGGCGAAAAAGGTGCGGCCGGCGCAGGCGATCACTACCGCCTTGACAGTGTCGTCTTCGCGGGCCTGGCTTAGCGCCTCGACGAGCCCGGCGCGGACTTCGTGCTTCAGCGCGTTGACCGGCGGATTATCGGCGGTGACGATCGCGATCCTCGCCCTCACGGCGAAGATCGACGCTGGCGTTGATATTGCCCATCTCATCCCTGCCTTTCGGGCGGAGATTAGACCCAAGCGCCTTGCCGATGAAGCGGCGAGATGAGGCGCCGGCTAAGCCCCCGCCGTAGCGGAGAATGCGCGGATGAGGCGCGCGACCGTCGTGCGCGGGTCGGCGGCGCGCATCACCTCGCCCATGACCGCGATCCCGCTGGCGCCGGCGCTGCGGCAAAGGGCGGCGTTGCCGGGGGTGATCCCGCCCAGCGCCACGACCGGCCCGGCCGCCGCAGCGATGATCTCCGTTAGGCCGTGAAGCCCCAACGCCGGTCCGTAGCCGGGTTTGCTTTCGGTCAGAAAGACCGGGCTTACGGTCACGTAATCGGCGCCCGCGCGCAGCAGCGAAGCGGCCTCGGAGCGTGAATGCGCCGAGGCGCCGATCAGCGCGCCGGGAAGCCGGGCCCGGGCTGCCTGCGGATCACCGCCGCTCGGCAGATGTAAGCCCGAGGCGCCTGATGCTTTCGCTGCTTCGATATCCTCATGCACCGTCACAGTCGCGGCAAAGCGGCGGCCGAGAGCCACCAATGCCTCGAGTAGCGCGCGGCGCTCAGCCGGGGGCAGATCCTTTTCGCGCAAGCTGAACCAGCGGCAGCCGCCGGCAAAGGCGGCCTCGGCGACCTGTTCGAGCGGCTGCCGCGCCTGACTGCGGTCGGAGATAACGAGAAGCGGCGGATCGGGCAGCCTCACCGCATCCTCGCCTAGGGGTGCGCGCCGAGCAACAGCTCGGCCGAAACCGTGAGCTGGATCTTTGCCTCGCCAGGCTCAGCCACCGGAGCCGCCATCGCCATCGCGGCAAAACGCGGCATCGGCCCAACGCTGGTCTCGGCATTGCCGACGCGCAGATCGCGATAGCGCAGCACCGAGAGATGCATCCGGTCGGCGATCGAGGCGGCGCGTTGGTCGAGCCCGGCCAGCGCCTCGGCGGTCAGATCCTCCTCGGCGCCGCGCACGGTCTCGGGCGAGACCTCGTAGCCGAGCGAGGACATAAGCAGCCCAGCGGATTGCAGGGTTCCGCCGAGCTTTAGCACCGAATCCGCGGCCTTTCCGGTCAGGATCAGGGATTGGCTCGCGCGCCAACGCGGCGGGCCATTTTGCGGCTGCTCTTCGTTGACCGTGTAGGTGCCGGTCTCGACCGCGACCCCCTGCACCTGACGCGCCCGGTCAAGTGCCGAGACCATGCGGCGGTTGATCGCCGATTGGAGAGCGACCGGGTCGGCGCCAGTTTCCTCGACCCTCAGCTCGATCCGTAGAAAGTCTCGCACGACCTTGCGCTCGGCCGTTTGGCTAAGATGCAGCACGGTGGCCTGCTGCTCGGTCGTCTGCGCCATGGAAGGGATTGGCAACAGCATGACGAAAGCTAAGAGCGGAAGGATGCCTCGCGCGCCTGTCCTCCCCCCGCGGGTTGGGCGAGGGAGAGAGAACAGGGACCGCGTGCGCGGAATCTCGTTTCGGCAAATCAGCCGATCGCGGTCAGTTCGCGTAGGGAGCCGGGTCAGCGTCATCAGCAATCCTCGGATCTTCCACGCTCGATGTTCGAGAGAGCTTCAACCAATTATGGACGAGCGCACTAGCTCCGGCTACCGGGTCACGCCCCTTGCGATGCCGGCGGGTTTGGGCGATGAAGACCAATGGCTTCGATTGCATCGCGGCGAGGGTTGCAGGCGCTCGTCACGCGCCCCCGCGAGGAGGCAGAAAAGCTGGCGGCGGCGCTTGCAGCGCGCGGCATCGAGACGTTGATCGAGTCGCTGATCGAGGTCCATTTCCGCGCGGCGGCGCTCGCCTGATCTGACGGCCGTTCAAGCGGTATTGTGCACTAGCGCCAACGGCGTGCGGGCATTGGCGCGGGCGAGCGCCGAGCGCCGGCTGCCGCTCCTAGCGGTCGGCGACGCCACCGCGGAGAGGGCCCACGCCGAGGGTTTTAGCTCGGTCGCGAGCGCCAGTGGCGATGCCGCCGACCTCGTTCGGCTGGCGGCGGCCCAGCTCGATCCGCGCGAGGGGCGTTTGCTGCATGTCTGCGGCAGCGCTGTTGCTGGCGACCTCGCCGGCGATTTGCGCGGGCGTGGCTTCGCCGTCGAGCGGAGCATCCTCTATGAGGCTCAGGCCGATCGCGGCGCTGAGCCCGGCCGCGACTGATGCGATACGCTTGGGCGCGGTCGATTTCGCGCTGTTCTTCTCGCCGCGCACGGCTGCCATCTTTGCGCGGCTGGCGAATGATGGCGGGGTAGCGAGCGGCTGCGGGACGATGACGGCTCTTTCGATCAGCGCAACGGCCGATGCCGCGCTCGGCACGCTGCCGTGGCGGGAGCGATGCATCGCCGACAGGCCCGAACAGCGGGCGCTGCTCGTGGCGCTCGACCGTCTCCTCGCCGAGCGGCGGCTGGGCTGAGCCGGGTGAGCGGTACGATGTCCGAAGAACTCGGTGACCGGCCCCCCGAGGATCGCAGCATAGCCGCCGGTCGAACCGCAGCCGGCCGCGATCGACGAAACCCCGCCGGCGATCCGCGCCGAGGCTGCGACCCACACGCCGGCCGCCACGACATTCCGTCAAGCTGCGTTGTGGCTCGCGGGGCTGCTGGTGTTGGTGATTGCCGGAGTGGCGGCGTCGCCGTTCTGGGCTCCCGCCATGGCGCCGTTGTTGCCGTGGGGCGCGAAGCCCGCGCCGGTAGCCGCAGAAGACGCCGCGCTCGCCGCTCGAGTGAGCGCGCTCGAAGCGCGGCCGGCGCCGGCCACTGTCGATCTCGATCCGATCAAATCGACGCTGGCAGGCCCAGGCGCATGCGCTTCGATCGGCTGCAGGCGGCACTCGACGCGCAAAGCCAGGACCAGGCCGCAGCCGCGGCGGACAAGACCGTTGTGCAGCAGCTGACCCAGCGGGTGGCAGCGATCGAGGCACAAGCCGCGAGCAAAACCGCCGACAGTGGAAGGTCAGAGCAGGAGCTGGCTCGGCTTAGCACTGCCGCCAACGACCTCGGTGACCGGCTTTCGGCGTTGGAGCGCCGGGTAAGCGCGCAGGGCAGCACCGACCGCGCCGGCACCGCCCTGTTGCTGGCGGTGCTGCAGATGCGCGAAGCTATCGAGGGAGCACGGCCTTTCCCGGCATCGTACGACGCATTCAAAGGCCTTGCGGGTGACGATGCCGCGCTGCTCGCCGGCGCCGCGCCGCTTGCGCAGGCCGCTCGCGACGGTGTCGCGAGCCAAGCCGCTCTGCGCGACGCGGCTGGACAACCTCGGAAGTGAAATCGCCCGCGCCAGCAAGCCGGCCGGCAAGCTGCGGTGGTGGGAACAGGCGCTCGACCGCATCAGGCGATTGGTCACAATCCGACGGATCGGCGTCGCGGCGCAGGCCGGCCCGGAAGCGGCCGTCAACGCCGCCCAATCGGCGCTGGCCGCCGGTAATCTCGCCGCCGCGGTCTCGGCCCTCGGTTCGCTCGAGGGGGCAGATGCCGAGATGACGCAGCCCTGGTTGCGGCTGGCGCGCGACCGGCTCGCGGCAGAAGCGGCGCTGGGGCGTCTTCAGGAATTGCTGGCGGCGCGCCTCGGCGCAGCCACCAGGCCGTCCCCGGCGGCCCCTGCCGCCACTCCGGCGCCGACACCCCGCGCGCCATCCTGATGCGTGTGATCTTTGCACTCGTCGCAATCGCGGTCCTCGTCGCCGCGGCGGTTTTCTTCGCCGACAACCCGGGTCAGGTCGAGATCGTCTGGCAAGGGTGGCAGGTCGAAAGCTCGGTTGGCGTTTTGGTCGCCGCTGCAATCATCGCGGCGGTCGCGGTGGCATTGCTGCTGTGGCTGGTATTGCGGGTTCTCGGCAGCCCGCGCGCATTTCTTCGGTGGCGGCGCGAACGCCGGCGCCGCAACGGATATCGGGTGCTGACCCGCGGGATGGTCGCGGTCGCCGCCGGCGACCCGGAAGAGGCGAGGCGTTACGCCCGCAGGGCCGAGGCGCTACTCGCCGAACCGCCCTTGACCCTGCTGCTGTCTGCGCAGGCGGCCCAGCTCGGCGGCGACGAGACGGCGGCAAAAAAGTTCTTCACGACGATGCTGGACCGCCCCGAGACCGAATTTCTCGGCCTGCGCGGGCTGCTAAATCAGGCGATGCGCGACGGGGATCGCACTACGGCGCGCCGTCTCGCCGGCCGCGCCGCGGAACTCAGTCCAAAGACGCACTGGCCGGTGCTGAGCCTGTTCGATCTCGAAGTCCGCGACGGGCGCTGGGAGGCGGCGCGAGACACCCTCGCCCAGGCCGTCAAACACCGCATCGTCGCGCCTGCCACCGCCCGTCATCATCGCGGCGTGATCGTTTACCAGCTGAGCCTCGGGGCGCTGACGCAGGGCGATCGCCACCGGGCATTGGCCCTGGCGGCGCAAGCGCAGGGGCTGGCGCCCGACCTGGCGCCCGTGGCGGCGCATCGGGCGCGTCTTCTGCTGGAGGATCGGCGGACCACGCGTGCGGCGAAGGCCGTAGAGCGCGCCTGGCAGACCGCGCCTCATCCGGAGCTGGCGCAGGTTTATGGCGCAATCTGGGAGAGTGACACGCCGCTGGCGCGGGTGGCGCGCTTCGAGCGCCTGGCCGCCCGGAACCCCAGCGCGCGCGAAAGCCATATTGTGCTGGCGGAAGCAGCGCTGACGGCGCAGCTCTGGGGCGAGGCCCGTCGTCATCTCGAGCGCGCATTCGTGGCCGATCCACCGCCGGCCGCGCCGATCCCGGCGAGCCCGATACCGGCCTTGCCGATGCTGTGGGCGGCAGGAGCTGCCCAACCCGCACCCACTACGGCGACGGAGGGGACGGGCGGAGAAATCGGCGGCCCCAGCGCGCGCCTTTGCCTGATCATGGCGCGGCTCGAAGAGGCTGAGCACGGCGATCTCGGCCGCATGCGCGAGTGGCTTGACCGCGCCGCCGGGGCGGCTCCAGATCCACGCTGGGTGTGTGCGAGCTGCGGCGGCGAGAACCTGGAATGGCATTCGCTCTGCCCGCGCTGCGGTAGTTTTGACGCGCTCGCCTGGCGGACCCCGATCTGGGCGGTTTCGGAAGGGCGAGCGGTCGATGGCCGACCGACCGCCGCGCTCGCTGGGTTAAAGCCGCCCGCGCTGGGGACCGGGGAGGCGGCCGGCGGTTGAGGCCATTCGGCCCCCCCTGTCCGGGTCGCAAGCGGCTTGGCGGGAGCAACGGAACACGCTATCAGTGAGCGGTGTCGCCCCGGTAGCTCAGCGGTAGAGCAACCGCTTCGTAAGCGGTAGGCCGTCAGTTCGAATCCGACCCGGGGCACCATATATTGTCCGAGATGGGCTGAAACAGCGCCGGCGCCGTAGTGCGGACGAGGCGCTGCGCACCGATGCCGCTGCACCTTCGGACCAGCGCCTGGTTTGGTCAGATCGCCGCCGGCTCCTTTGCGCCGCCGAAGGTCGGGTAATCGGTGTCGTCGACCAAGGCTTCGTCGCCTTCGGTCGGCAACGCCTCGGCGTAATCGAGCGCGCCCTGGATATCGGACCCCCAGACCTCGCGCGGGAGCTCGTACAGCACCTCGACGCCATACCCGTTGGGGTCGCTGATGTAGAGGCTGTGCGTCATGCCGTGATTGACGCGGCGATGGAACTTGACGCCCTTTTCGCGGAAGAAGGCCAACTGCTTCAGCCACGACTCGCGGTCGGGCATCGCGATTGCGATGTGGTTGATCGCGACCGGCGTCTTGAACATGTCCCAATCCGCGGGCGGGGCCGGCAGCTCTGGGTTCTCGCAAAGCGCGATGTCGTGATGGTTCATCCGACCGCCATGATCGCCGCTGTAGAAGCGCATTTTGCCGCCGCGTCGAGCCGAAACGCCAACCTGCTTGAAGCCGAGGATCTCGGTCCAGAACCGGTGCGACTCCTCGATGTCGCGCACGTTGATCACCAGGTGGTTAAGGCCCGCCGGGGTCGCCGCTTCCGCTGGCGCCGTCGGAACCATCCGAGATGTCCCGTCAGCCATGATCATGCTCCGCAATGCTGGGTGATGATTTCCAGCACTCAATTATAAAACGGCGATCCGCAATGCGCTACCGGCGTCGCTGATCGGCTGGGTCCCGCGGTCGCGCCCGCCGCTCGGGGCTTTTCGCGAGCGTCTCGGTATGCAAGTTTGTCCTCTTCGAATTTAGGGAGGCAAGGTCATGCGGTTCCTGGTCAAGGTCTCGTTCCCGGTCGAGGCGGGGAACGCGGCGGCGAAGAAGGACGGGTTCAAAGTCGTCCAGACCATCCTCGAACAACAAAAACCCGAAGCTGCCTACTTTATCGCCGATGGCGGGCGCCGCACCGGCATTCTGATCATCGATATGAAGGATCCGTCCGATCTCCCGCGAATTGCGGAGCCGTGGTTTCTGGCATTGAACGCCAGCATCGAGGCGACCCCGGCAATGATCCCCGAGGACCTGGCAAAGGCCGCACCGGCGATCGAACAAGCGGTGAAGGCGTTCGGATAGTCGTCGGCGCCTCTGTTACTTGCTTACAGAGGGATCACTAGCAGGGTGTCGATTTTTTGGCTGTCGAGGATCACCAGACGCTCGAGGAAACGGTAGGGCTCGGCCGAGATGTCGATCTGGTCGAGATAGCGGCCGGAAGCGAACAGGCTCGTCTCACCGTCATGCATGATGCGCACGGCGATGAAGTTCGAGCGGACCTCGGCCACCCCGTTCTCGATCTTGCCGACCCGGATCGGGCCGACGATGTGGCGGTAGCGGTGCGGCTCGAAGATGTTGGCGCGGCGCAACGCCAGTACCCGGTCCTTCAGCATCCCCTCGAGGCGGCATAGACAACGCCGTGCCGATACCCGGCTTCGTGGCTCTGGCGGCTGGTGATCAGGTAATGGCATTTCTCGACGAAGAAATCCGGCCATTCTTCGAGCCGGTCTTCGTCGATGCACTCGGCATAGGCGGCGATCAACTCGTGAACGCCGAGCCGCACCGCAAGGTCGTCCATGACGCGCCCTCTTTTGCGCGTCAATCGCCCATCATCGCGCGGTATTTCTTCCAGAAGCCGCGGATCGCCGCTTCGCTCGAACGGAAGGGCTGCGACTGGGCGTCGTAACCGCCCATCATCACGACGCCGCTGTCGTCGTCATTGTAGCGCAATGCCCGCTGCACGAAGCCGCCGACACAACCATCCTCCATCGAGATATAACCGGCGGCGCCGACCAGATTGCCCTGGCGCAGGCGGCGCTCGGTCATCGCCTCGTCATCGTCATCGAAGCCGAGATGGATCCAATCGAGCTCGGTCTTTTCGAGACCGCGCGGCTGGATTACCCGCACCGCGATCGAATTGCGGATCTGCTGCAGGATCATGCCCGGGAAGATGGTCAGGATCTGCACCGAAACGCTGTCGCCATATTCGTCGATCGACTCGACGACCGAGGGGTCCTCGAGGCGCATGTCGGTGTCTGAGCGCAGCCCCTCGCGCTGGTAGTCAGCGTCTTCGGCGGCGTAGTCGAGCTTTGCTTGGCTGAAATGGTGCCCGCCGCTGTCGTCGATATGAATCCCGCCCGGCATCGATAACCGATTGATGCGGAACGTCGTCAGGAAGGCGTGAAGAATGCTGGCGTGATAGGTATCCTTGGTGTTTTCGAAGTATAGCTTCCAATTGTTTGGCAATACCTGGGTGCTGCGGCCGAGGATATGTGCCGGCCGGTTGAGCACGCGGCGGATGCCGCCGACAATTTGAGGCCCGAGATAGGTTTCGAGGTCGGGCGCCTCCGGGCTGAAGGTGCCGAAGACGAGGCCGGCTAGTTCGGCGACCCGCAACCGCGGCAGATCGTGGTCGTCCTTGCGGAATTCCGGCGGCATCCCGCCCTGCCTCCTGACCCCGCGCTCAAAAGCGACGCCGGTCAATTTGCCGGCGAGGTCATAGGTCCAGCCGTGATAGATGCATTTGATCTCTTTGGCGTTGCCCTGGCGCTCGATGCACAACAAATTGCCGCGATGGGCGCAGCGATTGGCAAAGGCGTTGACGCCGCCATCCGTATCACGGGTCACAACCACCGCGGTCTCGCCGATCGTCGTGGCGACGTAATCGGCGGCATTCGGAATCTCGGCGGCGAGGCACAGAAAGCTCCAGGCCGGGCCCTTGAAGATCCGCTCTTGTTCGAGGCGGTATTGCTCGGGGTCGGTATAGAGGCGAAACGGGACCTCGCTCAAACCGTTCGACGGCCACGAAATACCCCGCATCGTCTCGGCGCCGAGTTCGGACATGGTGCAGCCTCCTCCTCGCGGTAATGGCAGCCATCATAGCAGGAAGAGGGTAGGCAGGGATATTCGCTTGCCGGGAAAATCCGGTCGCTGGCGATGCCCGCCGAGCCGCCTGGCGCAAGGTGATGTGTAGCGCGCGTATTTTGCGTTATGGTTAAGCGATCGATGCCGGTTTCATGCAACCTTGCAGGCGCCTGTATCCGAAAAAAGCATCTTGGGAGGAAGCCATGTTCAACAGCGCTGTGCTCGACTTAGCCACCGGACTGATCTTCTGTTTCCTCACCGTCAGCTTGGCGACCGGCACCATCGTCGAAGCGATCGCGTCACTTTTAGCGATACGGGCAAGAACCTGCGGATAGGCATAGGCCAACTACTTAACGATAATATTCACCGGGCTGGCGAAAGAGATTTACGCGCACGCTGCTGTTAACCCGCGGGGTTCGGCACCGATGCAACCTCCAGTACGCTTTCAGAATAGAACGATCCGGCCTATATCGACCGACAATTGTTCGGTCAGGCGATGCTGGACATACTGAAAATCTCGCCCGACAATTGCCGTGCCGCCAATACCGCAGCCCCCGACGCCACCGTGGCGGCCCTAAACGGCCGCCGTCAACGGCCGCGCCTCTCTCGCGATCAGCGCCCGAGACAGCTCCAAAATTTGCTGCGCGGAATTATCGAGCGGTCGGTCGGCGATCCGAACAAGATCAAGCCGAACTTGTGGCGTGGTTTGATAATGCGATGGATCGGGTCAGCGGTTATTACAAGAGGTGGACGCAGCTGATCTCCTTCGTTGTGGCCCTCGCCCTTGCGGGGCTGCTGAACGTTGACGCCTGTACACGTGGCGAAGGTGTTGTGGGTGCAGCCGAAACTTGGCGGACAGCTTAGCGGACAAAGATCTGCAGGCGGCCGCAACCGCGTCAACAGACTAAATGCCGGGCGAGACCGATCGGCTCCGGCCCGATGGTCTCGGGCAAAATGCTGGCAACCCACGGAAGCAGGAAGCAAGCCAGATTAGGATACCAAGAAGGACAAGGGAAACGTGACGACTATCAGCTTTCACCGGCCTCGACTGGGGAATCGCCTTTCTTGGCTGGTTAATCACGGCGCTATCGACATTGTTCGGTGCGCCGTTCTGGTTCGACCTGTTGCAGACCGTGATCCGCCTAAAAGGCTCCGGCCCTAGCCCCGTGGAAAAGGTCGACGGAAAGGGGGCGTCCGCCTGACCTTGGTCAGTGTGGCTGAGCTGGACCAGTCCGCAACGCTGCCGCAGCCGGAAATCGCTTGCCGCGGCCGGCCCGATCATCGACGATCGGCCATAGCAGGCATTCCGCCGGAGGGCTCGGCATGGACGATCTCTATTTGCGCAGCGGTATTTTTCTAGCGCCGTTCCACAATCACGACGAAAACCCGACCTTGTCGATGGAGCGGGATCTCGAACTCCTCGAGCATCTCGACCGGCTGAACTATCACGAGGCGTGGATCGGCGAGCATCATTCGGGCGGGTTCGAGCTGATCGCGTCCCCGGAGATGTTCATCGCCGCCGCGGCCCAGCGCACCCGCCACATCCGCCTAGGCACCGGCGTCGTCTCCTTGCCGTACCACAATCCGTTCATGCTGGCGGACCGCATGGTGCAGCTCGACCACATGACCCGCGGCCGGGCGATGTTCGGGGTCGGCCCTGGCGCGCTCGTCCATGACGCGCTGAAGATCGGCATCGATCCGGGCGACCAGCGGCAGATGATGAACGAGGCGTTCGACGTCATCGTCCCGCTGCTCAAAGGCGAAACCGTCACCCGCAAGACCGACTGGTTCAACCTGACCGAAGCGCAATTGCAGTTGCGCGCCTACACCCGCCCGACGATGGAATTGGCGGTGGCGGCGGCGCGATCGCCGTCGGGATCGCTCCTTGGCCGGCAGATACGGCGTCGGCATGCTGTCGATCGGCGGCACCAGCCCGATGGCGATGGAGCGCCACACCGCCAATTGGGGGCTCTACGAGGAGACCGCGCGGGCAAACGGACATGTTCCCGACCGCAAAAACTGGCGGGTCGTCGGCATGTTCCACATTGCCGAAACCCGCGAGCAGGCGCGCAAGAATGTCCAATTCGGCGTGCAGGCCTTCGCCAATTATTTCCGCGATGTCGCGACCTTCCCGATCATCCCGCCCGATGTGCCCGATCCGACCGACTGGCTGATCGAAACTGGCACCGGCTGCATCGGCACGCCCGACGACGCGATCGCCTATGTCGAGCGGCTCGTCGCCGGCTCCGGCGGGTTTGGCGTGCTTGTGCGAGCTTGCCCAGAACTGGGCCGATTGGGACGCCACCAAAAAGCATTACGAGCTGATGGCGCGCTTCGTCCATCCGCATTTCCAGAAGAGCCGGGAGTTGCTGCGCGGCAGCTACGATTTCGCCACCAGCCGGCATGTCGACTTTACCGGCCAGGCCGCCGCCGCAATCCAGAAGGAAATCGACCGGCATGCGGCGGCCAGCGCCGGCCCGCCGCCGCACCGCGACGCCGCCGAGTAGCCGGACCATCGGAGATCGGCGATGAAGGGCAACGCGCCGGCCGCGCGCAGCGGCCGCCATTTCCTGCAGATCCCCGGGCCGACTAACGTGCCCGACCGGGTTCTGCAGGCGATCGCGATGCCGGTCATCGACCATCGCGGGCGGGAATTTGCCGAACTCGGCAAGGAAATAATCGCCGGCATGAAGCGGGTGTTTCAGACCGACGAGACTGTGATCGTCTACCCGTCTTCCGGCACTGGGGCGTGGGAAGCGGCGCTTGCCAACACGTTGTCGCCGGGCGACCGGGTGCTAATGTTCGAGACCGGCCATTTCGCGACATTGTGGCGGTCGATGGCAGGACGGCTCGGGCTCGAGGTCGAATTCGTGCCGGGCGACTGGCGGCACGGGGTCGATCCGGCCTTGGTCGAGGAAAAGCTCGCTGCCGATAGGGCGCACCAGGTCAAGGCCGTCTGCGTCGTGCACAACGAGACCTCGACCGGGGTGGTGAGCCGCATCGCCGAGATCCGCGCCGCGATCGATCATGCCCGGCACCCGGCATTGTTCATGGTCGACACGATCTCTTCGTTGGCCTCGATCGACTACCGCCACGACGAGTGGCGGGTCGACGTCACCGTAGCCGGCTCGCAGAAGGGGCTGATGCTTCCACCTGGGCTTGGGTTCAACGCGGTGTCAAAAAAGGCGCTTGCCGCGGCCGAGACGGCAAAACTGTCGCACTCCTATTGGGACTGGCAGACGATGCGCGAAACCGGCCAGACCGGCTTTTTTCCCTATACGCCCGCAACCAATCTTCTGTTCGGGCTGCGCGAGGCGTTGCACATGCTGCTGGAGGAGGAGGGCTTGCCCGCCGTCTTCCGCCGCCACGCCCGCCACGCCGAGGCGACCAGGCGCGCGGTTGCCGGGTGGGGCCTTGAAGTGCTGTGCGCCGACCCGCGCGAGCATTCGAATTCCTTGACCGCAGTCCTCGTCCCCGATGGGTTCGATGCTGACCGGCTGCGCGAGATCATCCTCGAGGGTTTCGACATGTCGCTCGGCACCGGCCTGGGCCGGCTCAAGGGCAAGATTTTCAGAATCGGCCATCTCGGCTGGTTTAATGATTTGATGCTGTGCGGCACCTTGAGCGGGGTGGAGATGGGACTGCACCGCGCCGGCATCCCGCACCGCGCCGGCGGCATCGCCGCAGCGCTCGAATACCTCGGCGCGCCTTAGCTCTTGATGAGGGACGATCCATGCACGCCGAACAAGCCGAGGAGGCCGCGCGGCTTTTGACCGCGGCGCGCGGTGCGGAGCCGTTGGCCGAACTGCCGCCCGGCTGCCGGCCGCAATCGGATGCCGATGCCTATCAGGTCCAGGATGCGGTCATTCGGCGGCTCGGCGAGACGATCGGCGGCTGGAAGGTGGGGGCCGCTTCGGCGACCACCGCGGCATTCTGCGCGCCGATCTTTGCCCGGATGATCCGGCCGAGTCCGGCCAGCTACGCCGCCAACGAGCTGCGGCTGATCGCCATCGAGGCCGAGATCGCGTTTCGTCTCGGTCGTGACCTGCCGGCGCGCACGGCGCCCTATGAGCGCGCCGAGGTTACCGCGGGCGCCACGCTCCATCCGGTCATCGAGGTGGTTGACTCGCGCTACGCCGATTTCCAATCGCTCGGCCGGCCATCGATCCTCGCCGACAATTATTCGAATGGCGGCCTCGTCTGGGGGGCCGCGGTGGCGGATTGGGAGAAGCTGGATCTTTCGCGGACCGAGATGCGGATCACCGAGGACGGCAAACCTTTTGCCGACAGCAGCATGGGCGCCGCGCGGAATCCGGTGGCCGCCCTGGTCGAGTTTGCCAATTTGATGCGGGAGCGCAGGGGCGCCAAGGGCGGCACCTTCGTCACCACTGGCTCATGGACCGGCATGGTCTTCACCCGGCATGGCGCGAAGATCGTCGCCGATTTCGGCCCGCTCGGCCGCGTCGAAATCGCCTTCCCGGCCCGCTGAGACCCCGCGGGGATCGAGCCGAACCGCCGTGGCTATTCATCGATCTCATTGCTGATGGCGTTGCGCCGCGCGAAATTTTAGCACTTCGGGGAGAATGCGCTGCGCGAGGGTTTGGAGGGCGTAGGTCATACAATCGCTGCTGCAATTCTGTAGGTCTACCTCGCGGCGACATTCCTCGACGACTGCCGTAGCAACGACGTTGGCTGGGCTGATTCGGTCGTCGAGAGTGCGGATGGCAGAGGTAACACAGCGCCCAAATGAGCTTGGATCTGCGGCCGCCGGGGAGAACGGAACAGATCCGAGGAGCAAGAGAGCGACCCCACCGCCGAGTATTGCGCGCGTCACCCGGTTCCCTTGTTCTGCGCCCGCCGCGCCAATTCGCGCAGCGCGTCTCGGCCACTTCGCCGAAGGTCTGCCGGTCGGGCTCGGCCAGCCCGCGCGTGCATAGACCGCGCGCAAGTCGGCGCGGATTGGGGGTATTGTGCAAATTCGACATGTGCCCGACCAGCTCGTCGAGCGGCCATAGCAGCCGCCTTTGGATAGCCCGTAGGCAGCGGTAGGGGCGGCCATCGTTGCCGAACATCGTTCCAAGCAGGAGTAAGAGATGGCGTCACCCTTCCAGAGCAGACCCACGCCAGAATACCTTGCTGCCGTCGTAGCCCTCAACGAGACTCGATTGGGATAACAAGACGCGAGCCTTCGCCGAGGCGTCCAGACCTGATCTGGAACAGCAGGCCGCAGCAGAGGCCGGTAGGGCCATCAAAATAAAATCGTGGAGGCGTCTTTTAGGCCAAAAACCCAGAGAGGGTGACCAGCTACCAGGCGATGATCACGTTGACTTACGCATGGAGAATAAACCGGTTTATGCCTCGCATCCTTATCAACTGGAAATGGACCAGCTTCGAGAGATTGTGAGGCTCTGCGACGAGAATGGGTTGGATGTCCAGATTGATGCTCGCAGCTGGTATTTCCCCAGCCGGACCATCCGCTTCTCATACCGCGCACGATCAAATTAGAGCAATTATTCGCGGCCCAGGAAGGGGCGCGCTCTAGACCGCGCCTCGTGCTACTGCCTCGTGGCTACTCCTTGAGCGCACGGCGGCCGATGTCGCGGCGGCAGAAGCCTTCGGGCCAGTCGATCCGGTCGATCGCGGCGTAGGCGCGGTCGCGGGCTTGGGTGAGGTCGCTGCCCAACGCGGTGATGCCGAGGACGCGCCCACCATCGGCAAGGAGCCGCGAGCCCCCGGCCGGAGCCTGTCCTCGGGCCGGCTCTTGGCCGGACCCGTGGGCCGGGGCAGGCTCGCGGCGGGTGGCGGCGTGGAAGATCTTTGTTCGCCGGGTCGGCTGCCGGCGGCGTCGAGGCCGCGGATCTCGCTGCCGCGCTGGGGGTCGTCGGGATAGCCGCGCGCCGCCATCACGACGCATAGCGCCGCATCGGCATGCCAGCGCAGATCGACCTGGCGCAGGATCCCGTCATGCGCCGCGATCAGCGCCGGCAGCGGGTCGCTGATCAGCCGCATCATCAGCGCCTGCGCCTCGGGGTCGCCAAAGCGGACATTGTATTCGAGCAGCATCGGGCCTGATTCGGTCAGCATCAGCCCGGCATAGAGGATGCCCTTGAATACGGCCGTCCCTGATCCCGCATCGCCGCGACCGTGGGCAGGATGATGCGGTCCATGACCCGGCCTTCGAGCGCCGGAGTCAAGCAGCCGGCGCCGGCGACAAGGCGCCCATGCCGCCGGTATTCGGGCCGGTGTCGCCGTCGCCAACCGCTTGTGGTCCTGGGCGGTAGCGAGCGGCAGCGCGTCCTTGCCGTCGACCAGCGCAAAAAAGCTCGCCTCCTCGCCTTCGAGAAAGTCCTCGACGACGATTTCCTGCCCGGCTGCGCCGAAACGGCGCTCGACCAGCGCCGCGTCGACCGCGCGAAAGGCCGCGTCGAGATCGGCGGCGACGGTGACACCCTTGCCGCGCGGCGAGCCCATCGGCCTTGACGACGATCGGCGCGCCGCGCTCGGCGATATAGGCCTTGGCCGCGGCGGGGTCGCGGAAGCGGCGATAGGACGCCGGTCGGGATGCCCGGCGACGGCGCACAGATCTTCATGGCAAATGACTTCGAGCCTTCGAGCGCCGCGGCCGCCGCGCTTGGGCCAAAGGCGGCGATGCCTTCGGCCTCCAGCGCATCGACGAGGCCGAGGGCGAGCGGCGCCTCCGGCCCGACGACGACGAAATCGATCCGCTCGCGCCGGCAAAAGCCGACCAGCCCCGCGATGTCGGTCGCGCGAATCGGCACGCATTCGGCCTCCTCGGCAATCCCGGCATTGCCCGGCGCGCAGATACAGCCGGTCGACCAGCGGCGAGGCCGCAATCGCCCAGGCGAGCGCATGCTCGCGTCCGCCCGAACCCACCACCAGCACCCGCATCGCCCTTGCTCCCTGTGCTCGGCTATCATGTGGCGGATGGATGATCTATTGGTCGCGGCCCCGCCCCGCACGAACCTGACCGAATATACCGTCTCCGAGCTGTCGCTGGCACTCAAGCGCTCGATCGAGGATGGGTTCGGCTATGTCCGGGTGCGCGGCGAGGTCTCCGGCTTCAAGCGCCACGGCTCGGGCCATTGCTATCTCGCGCTCAAGGACGCCGACGCGGTGCTCGACGCGGTGTGCTGGCGGATGCCACCGCGATCCGGCTCGGCGGTCAAGCCCGAGGACGGGATGGAGGTGGTGTGCACCGGGCGGCTGACGACCTTTCCCGGGCGCTCGAAATATCAGCTCGTCATCGACACGATCGAGCTGGCCGGGGTCGGCGCATTGCTCAAGCTGCTCGAAGAGCGGCGCCTGCGACTCGCCGCCGAGGGGCTGTTCGCCGCCGAGCGCAAAAAGCCGCTGCCGTTTCTGCCCGGGGTGATCGGGGTCGTGACCTCGCCGACCGGGGCGGTCATTCGCGACATCCTGCACCGGCTCGCCGACCGATTTCCGCGCCGGGTGCTGATCTGGCCGGTCGCGGTGCAGGGCGAAGGGGCGGCGGCCCAGGTGGCGGCGGCGATCGAGGGCTTCAACCGCCTGCCCGATGGGGATGTGCCGCGGCCCGATCTGATCATCGTCGCTCGCGGCGGCGGCAGCCTCGAAGATTTGATGGCGTTCAACGAGGAGATCGTGGTGCGCGCCGCAGCGGCCTCGACTGATCCCGCTGATTTCGGCGGTCGGGCACGAGACCGACACGACCCTGATCGACCATGCCAGCGATCGGCGCGCGCCGACGCCAACCGCCGCCGCCGAGATGGCGGTGCCGGTGCGGCTTGATCTAATCGCCGACCTCTCCGGCAAGTCGTCGCGCCTTGCCGGTGGGCTCGCCCGGCTCTTTGGCGAACGGCGGCTGCATCTCGCCGGGCTGGCGCGCGGGTTGCCGTTGCCGCAGGATCTGATCGGCAACGCGGCGCAGCGCCTCGATGATCGCGCCGAACGGCTGCGGCTTGCCGCGGAACGGCATCTGCACGCGGCGCGGCACCGCCTCGATCTCGCCGCGGTGCGGCTGCGGCCTGAGGTGTTGGCGGCCGACCTCGCCCGCGCCGGCTCCCGCCTCATCGAGACGGAGGCACGGCTGCGCGCCGCGATGGCGCGGTCGATCGCAGCGCGGCACGACGCGCTCGACAACTTCGCCGGCCGGCTTGCGACGCACTCGGAGCGGCACGAGAGCCTGCTCGCGCGTGGCTATGTCGTGGTGCGCGACGGCGATGCCCGGGTCGTTACCGAGGCTGCCAAGGTCAAGCTTGGCGCAGCGCTGGACCTCGAATTCTACGACGGCAAAGTGGGCGCCATCGCGGGCCGCACCCCGCGGCGACCGGTCCGCCGCGCCCCGCCCCGCCCGGAGCAGGGAAGCTTGTTCTAGTGGCTGCCGGGGGCGGGAAGCAGCCCGATGATCAGCGCGAGACGATCGCCTTTCTCAGCCGTCCGTCTTCCTACGGGGCGGGGGTCGAGCGGGTCGAGATCGTCGAAACCCATGTGTCGATGGTCTTTCTCGCCGGTGATCGCGCCTACAAGCTCAAGCGCGCGGTAAAACTGCCCTATCTCGATTTTTCGACCGCGGAGCGGCGGCGCGAGGTCTGTGCGGCCGAGTTGGCGCTCAATCGGCGCACCGCGCCCGCGCTTTATCTGAACCTTCGCCGGCTGGCGCGCAGTTCGGCGGCGGGGGCGGTGTGCTTTTCGAATGAAGGCCCGGCCATCGACTGGGTCGTGGTGATGCGGCGGTTCGATCAAGCATTGCTGTTCGACGCGCTCGCCCAGGCTGGCGGGCTCGATCGAACGGCTGATGGACGCGCTAGCCGATCACATCGCGCAATTCCACCAAGCCGCCGAGCGGCGTCCCGACCAAGGCGGAACAGCGGCTCTGCGCGGCATCGCCGAGACCAATCACCAAGTCCTTGCCGCCGCGTACGGGGCAGGCTTCGCACGCGAGCGCATCGAGGCAGTCCTCGACAAATGGCGCGCAGCATTGGCCACCGCGGACGCGCTGCTCGAAACCCGCAAGCGCAGCGGGCAAGGTGAGGCGCTGCCACGGCGATCTGCATCTGCGTAACATATGCCTCCTCGACGGCAAGCCGACCCTGTTCGACTGCCTCGAATTTTCCGACGCCCTCGCCAGCATCGACATTCTTTACGATCTCGCCTTTCTGTTGATGGACCTTGAACATCGCGGGCTGACGCACCTCGCCAACCGGGTGCTGAACCGCTATCTCGACCGCACCGAAGAAGATGACGGGCTGGCGGCGATGCCGCTGTTTTTGTCGCTGCGGGCCGGGATTCGCGCCCATGTCACGGCGACGGCGCTGGCCCGTGCCGCTAATCCCGGTAAAAAAGCGGATATGGCCGAAGAGGCGCGGCGATATCTCGACCTCGCGCACCGTTTGCTGGAACCGCGGCCCCGCCAGCTGGTCGCGATCGGCGGCTTGAGCGGCAGCGGCAAATCGACGCTCGCCGCCGGCTTGGCCCCCGAACTCGGTCTGCGGCCCGGTGCCCGTGTCTTACGTAGCGACGTGACGCGCAAGCTGCTGCTCGGCGCGGCGCCCGAAACAAGGCTTCCGGCCGAGGCCTACACTCCTGAGGTCACCCGCCGGGTCTACGACGAGTTGCGTCTAAAGGCGGCCACTGCACTCGCCGCCGGGTATTCGGTCATCATCGACGCGGTTTCGTTGACCCCGGGGCAACGGCGCTCCTTCGCCGACATCGCCGCGACATGCCGGTGCGCCGTTTTCGGGTCTTTGGCTCGAAGCGGAGGCGGACGCAATGGCCGACCGCATCCGCACCCGCCGTGGCGATGCCTCCGACGCCACTCCCGAGATCCTGGCGCAACAGTTGCGCCAGGATCCTGGGCCGATGGACTGGATCCGCATCGACGCGGCGGCCGGACCCGAACAGTGCCTCACCGCTGCCCGTCGCGCCCTTTCTCTCGGCTGAGCCGCCGGGTTACTCCATCGGCAAGCCCGGATGCACCGCGCGGCTGTCGAGCGGGGTGAATTGCGGCGCCAAGGCCGGGATTGCGACCTCGGCCAAGGTCTCGGGGGTCCAGCCGCCCTGGCGATGAACCATGCGTACCGGTCGCATATGGCCATACAGCGACAATTCGCCGGCGCGCTGATGAAAGACCTGGCCGTTAACCTCGCCGCCTGCTCGGAGGCGAGAAAGACGCACAGCGGGGCGATCGCGTCGGCCCGGCTGCGGCGCAGCCTTTCCTCGCGGATGGCTGCAGCCTGCGGATCCTTCGGCGTCGGCACCGAGCGGGTCATGCGCGTGTCGGCCGACGGGCAAATGACGTTGACGGTAATTCCCCGCGACGCGTTCTCCATCGCGACGATCCTCGCCAAGGCGACGATGCCGAACTTGGCCGCACCATAATTGCACTGGCCGACATTGCCGAGCAGGCCCGAGGTCGATGACACCATGATCATCCGGCCGTAATTCTGCTCGCGGAATAGGTTGATCGCAGCCCGGTTGATGTTGAAATGGCCGGTCAAATGGACGTCGATGACCGCCTGCCAGTCTTCCGGGAACATATTGTGGAACATCTTGTCGCGCAGGATGCCGGCGGCGTCGAACACGATGTGCAACCCGCCAAAGGTGTCGCGGGCCTGCTGGACCATCGCGAGACAGTCGTCGAATTTGGCAACCGAACCGTAATTCGCCGTCGCCTCGCCGCCCGCCGCTTTGATCTGGTCGACGATCTCCTGCGCCGGCGTTTGGTCGGACCCTTCGCCGCTGCCGCTAGTGCCTGGATCGTTGACCACGACCTTTGCGCCGTGCGCCGCCATCAGCTTGGCGACCTCGGCTCCGACGCCCCGACCCGCGCCGGCGCAAATCGCAACCCGTCCTTCGAGCATGCCCATCCCTCGACCCCTTCCGGTTCTTGTCTCGTCTCCCGGGTTGTCGGGGGGTATGCCGGTTTTGTCAATCCGCGCCGGCCGCGCTTACGTAGAGCGACCCAGACGGAGGTGCAAAAATGACGTTCGAAACCCGGCGCATTGCCGCCGCACCCGATGCAACCGCCCCCGACGGCTCGGAGGTGCGCGTGTTGTGCGGCCTTTCCCGCTGCGGCCTTGCCGTCTTTTCCCTCCAGCCCGATTCCGTCTCGAAGGCGGTCGCTCATCGTACCGTCGAAGAGATCTGGTATGTGCTCTCAGGCCGCGGCCGGATCTGGCGCAAGCTTGGCCGGCAGGAGGAAATCGACGAGATCGACGCCGGCGTGTCGCTCAGCATACCCGCCGGCACGCAATTTCAATTTCGCTGCGACAGCCCGGAGCCGCTGACCGTGCTCGGCGCGACAATGCCGCCGTGGCCCGGCGGTGACGAAGCCTACCTTGTTGAAGGCATCTGGGAGGCCACGCTCTGAGCGCAGGGTCGGCGCGCCTGCTTCAGAGCAAGTGTCCGCTGCGCGTGGCTTTGGTGAGCAAATAGCGCTCGTTGTGGCCGTTCGCCGGAAAGACGGGCTCCCGCTGACCTGAGACAAACCCTTGCTGCAACGCGATTTTCTCAGATATAGGGCCCCGATGCACTACCCTTTGAGCAATCCGGGCTAAATGGGCTGGAGCTCGGAGTGTTCGTCAGACCGCGCGAACAAGGGCGTGGCGCTTGCGGCCGGCGCTGAGCTTCAGCACGCCCTCGGGCCCGAGATCGGCGAGCCGAATGATGCGGGTCTCGTCATCGATGGTGGTGTCGTTGATGCGCGCGCCGCCGCCGCGAATCAGCCGCCTTGCCTCGCTGTTCGAGGCGGCGAGCCCGGCGCGGCTGAACAATTCGACGGCAGCGACCCCGCGTTCTAGCAGGTCGCGCGGCACCGCGGTCTGCGGCAGGTCGGCGCCGCTGCCGCCGCCTTCGAAGACCTCGCGCGCCGTCTCCGCCGCAGCATCGGCCGCCTGATGGCCGTGACACAATGCCGTCGCCTCCGTGGCGAGGATCTTTTTCGTCTCGTTGATTTCGCTGCCGCCGAGGGCTTCCAACCGGGCAATCTCGACCATCGGCAATTCGGTGAACAGGCGCAAAAAGCGGCCGATGTCAGCGTCCTCGGTATTGCGCCAGAATTGCCAGTATTCGTAGGGCGACAGCCGCTCCGGGTTAAGCCATACCGCCCCCTGCGCGGTCTTGCCCATCTTGTCGCCCGATGCGCTGGTCAGCAGCGGCGTCGTCAGCCCGAACAGGGTGCGCCCGTCCATGCGCCGGCCCAGCTCGACCCCGCCGACGATGTTGCCCCATTGGTCGGAGCCGCCGATCTGCACCTCGCAATTGAACCGCCTCGCCAGCTCGACGAAATCGTAGGCCTGCAGGATCGGGTAGTTGAATTCGAGAAAGCTCAGCGGCTGCTCGCGCTCAAGCCGCAAGCGCACGCTGTCCTGGGTCAGCATTCGGCTGACCGAAAAATGTCGTCCGACGTCGCGCAACAGCGGGATATAGCGCAATTCGTCTAGCCAATCGGCGTTGTTGACCATGAGGGCGTCGGTCGTACCGTCGCCAAAATCTATGAATTTGGTAAAGACCTTGCGGATTCCCGCCATGTTGCGAGCAATCTCGGCATCGTCGAGCAACGGCCGCGCCGCATCCCGGAACGAGGGGTCGCCGATCCTTGTCGTGCCGCCGCCCATCAGCACGATCGGCTTGTGCCCGTTCTTCTGCAGCAGCCGCAGCAGCATGATCGACAACAGGCTGCCGACATGCAGACTGTCGGCGGTGCAGTCGTAACCGACGTATGCGGTAACGCGGCCGGCGCTCATCCGGTCGTCGAGCGCGTCGAGATCGGTGCATTGATGGACGAAGCCGCGTTCGAGCGCGGCGGCGAGAAAGGCGGAGCGGGGTTTTGACATGGCGCCGTCATCTAACATAGGCACGCCCCCCGAACCACAACACTCCCGCCCCCACCCTGATCCTCCCCCGCGTGCGGGGGAGGAAAGGGAGGGGGTGCGGCGCGCGATCGGGCTGATGAGCGGCACCTCGCTCGACGGGATCGATGTCGCGATGATCGAGACCGATGGCCGCGAACGCGTGATCCCCGGCCGGGCGCTGACGATCCCCTATCCCGATGTATTTCGTGAAAGGCTGCGCTCGGTACTCGGCGGCGTTGGCCCGGTCCGCGAGGTCGAAGCCGACCTCACCGGACTGCATGCCGAAGCGGTCGAGCAGTTTCTCGCGCGCCATCCGGGTGACGACAGCCGACATCGTCGGGCTGCACGGCCACACGATCCTGCATCGCCCGGCCGAGCGGCGCACCTGGCAGCTGGGGGCCGGCGCTCAACTGGCGCGCCGGCTCCGGCTCGACGTCGTCGCTGATTTCCGCTCGGCCGATGTCGCCGCCGGCGGCGAGGGCGCGCCACTAGCGCCGCTGTTTCACGCCGCTCTCGCCGCGGCGCTGCCAAAGCCGCTCGCGGTGCTCAATCTAGGCGGCGTCGCCAATGTGACTTGGATCGGCAGCGGGGGGATCGGCAGCGGGAGGATCGGCGGGGCGGCAGACATCCTCGCTTTCGACACCGGCCCCGGCAATGCGCTGATCGACGACTGGGTGCGGACTCATACTGGCGCTGCAGCCGATCTCGACGGTGCGCTCGCCGGCGCTGGACGCGCCTCGGAGGCGCATGTCGCGCGCTTTCTGCAGCGGCCTTTCTTCGCCCGCAAGCCGCCGAAATCGCTCGACCGCGACGATTTCCGCGATGCCATGCCCGAGGGTCTTTCGTTGGAAGACGGCGCCGCCACCCTAACCGAGATGACGGCCGCCGCGGTCGTGGCGGGTTGCAGGCATTTCCCGGCCCCGGCCCGCGAGTGGCTGGTCTGCGGCGGCGGGCGACACAACCCGACACTTATCGCGGCGCTCGCCCGCCGGCTCGACGCCCCCGTGCGCCCGGTCGAAGCGGTCGGCTGGAATGGCGACGCGCTCGAAGCGCAAGCCTTCGCCTATCTCGCAGTCCGCTCGATAGCGGGGCTGCCACTTAGCCTGCCCTCGACGACCGGGGTTCCCCGCCCCACGACCGGCGGCCGGCTGTTTCCCGGCCGCTGATCGCAGGGTGCGAGCGTTACTGGGCCGGCACCAGCTCCGGTGTCTTTGCCTGGGCGAAGGCCGGCATGACCTCCTTGCCGAAGCGTTCGAGCTGTTCGAGGGCGACAGCTTTGGGTACGCCGACGCTGAGGCTGACGGATACCCGGTCGAGCCCCGGATAGCGCTGTTCGAGCGCCTTCAAATGCTCGATGATCTGCTCCGGCGACCCGCACAGCACGCCGCCCGCGGCGATCGCGTCCTCGATCCGCGGGAGTTTGGCGTGGGGTGCCCGCTTTGGATCGCGCATGATCTCGATCTGCTCGTCGCTGAGCGCCCGCACTAGCCGCAGCTCGCCGAACATCTTCATGTTTTCTTCGTAGTATTTTCCGGCCTCGCGGATGCCTTGTTCGCGGTTGTCGGCGATGAAGAAGTGGAAGCCGAAGCACAGCCGCTCGCCCAGTTCCAGGTGTTTGCCGATGCGAGCGTGCGCCTGCTGCCAATCGACCACGACCTTATGCATCGCTCCGCCCTCGGCCGAGCCGCCGCCGATCAGGCCTTGGATGCCATGCTTGGCCATGAAATCGAGCGCCCGCTCGGTGCCGCCCTGAATCGGCTGCCAGCATTCGACCGGCAGCCGCAACGGCCGCGGCACGACGGTCAGCTCTTCGAGGGTGTAGCCGCGATAGGGCACTTGCGGCGGGAGGGTGTAGTGCTTTCCCTTGTGCGAAAACGTCTCGTTGTTGAACGCCTTGAAGATGATGTCGACCTGTTCTTCGAAGAGTTCGCGATTGGCCGGCTGGTCGAGCAGCGGCGAGCCGAAGGTCTCGACCTCGCGGGTATGGTAGCCGCGCCCGACGCCGAAAGTGATGCGTCCGCCGCTCAGGATATCGGCGGTGGCGTAATCCTCGGCCAGCCGCAGCGGATGCCACATCGGGGTGATGTTGAAGCCGCAGCCGATCCGTATGCGCCGGGTCACATGCGCCAGATGCAGCGCCATCATCAGCACGTTCGGGATGCATTCGTAGCCTTCGTGCTGGAAATGATGCTCGGCCATCCAGAAAGTGTTGTAGCCCAAGCGATCCATCAGCTGCGCCATCGCCTGCGCCTTGTCGAAGACGGTGGCGAGATGCTCGTTGGGATAGCGCCGGTCGTTCACCGGGACGCCGCCGTAGCCGACATTTTCGATATCGACGTGCCCGGCGAACAGACTGTCGAATTTGGTAATCATGCGATGACCTCCACGGGAGAACCAGCCGACCGATTTTGGCTGATTGTACGCCGTGGTTCGGGGCTGGCAACCCGCTCGCCGGGCTCACCAGCCCTGCAGCACCACAACTAAACAATGCCGTTGCCGATTGTCCGGGATCGGCCTCGCGACTACTGTCTTTAGCCGCGAGGCCCGGTCGCGCCATACTGATCGAAGATAGAGATGCGCTCCTCGGCTCTGTCGGCGACGACGATTGTTGTTGCGGTTCTGATCGGCGGCCCTGCCGTCGCCGAGCAGCCGGGAGGGCGTATCACCGCCGAGCAAGACAACATCGGCCGGGTCGAAGCGCGCATCCAGAAATACGATCAGGCGCTGGGCGTCGTCAGCCAACTCACCCGCCCATTCGGGGCCGACACCGACTGTCAGGGCGTTTGCTATTTCCCGAGCAGCACCAAATCGGTTTCCTGGCGCTGCGCGCCGAAGCAACAATGTGCTTTGCATTGCGCGGTCAATCCGCCAGTCGGCGGGTGCGACTGAGCGGCCAGACACGCAGCGCGGCGGGAGTGCCGCAACCGAGATTGACTCAGCATGCTCCCATAGCCGGGACCGCCGTTCTCGCTCGAATCCGGCGGATTTCGGCGTTACGATGGCTGGCAAAATCGCTAAGCCAGCGCTCCGGTATGGGCAATGACGCGCCCGCTTTTTGGACCTGTGACGGTGTCGGGTGCGTCCCGCGGATCCTACTCGGACAGCCCGGGTCATTTGCTTAAATTAAGCACTCGCGTCCCGGGCGATTTTTTGGAACAATCGAGTTCCGCGGTCTCAATCGGGCCGCGTTTCAACTCGACAGGAAACCGACTTGATCAGAGACAGGAACTTCCGTCAGCCGCGCCGCCGCGACTTCGACGATGATAGTTACGATCCGCACTTGCGCGAGTTCGGCAGCTCGCCACGCTTCAGTCCGCCCCGGTTCGATGCGGCGCCCTCCGGACCGCCGGTTCGCGCCGTCGTCAAATGGTTCAAGCCCGAAAGGGGATTCGGGTTCGTCGAGCTGTCCGACGGTTCGGGCGACGCCTTTCTCCACGCCAGCGTCCTCGAGCGGAACGGGATCACCGCGGTCCAGCCTGGCGAAACCCTCGAGATTAGGGTCTCGCCGGGGCAGAAGGGACCGCAGGTCACCGAGGTCCTTAGCGTCGACAGCAGCACGGCGACACCGGCGGCTGCACGGCGTTCGGGGTTCCCGGCCGCCGGCCGGCCGTCTTATGAGACCTCCGAGGTGGCGGTCGAGGAGGCGGGCACGGTGAAGTGGTTCAACGCCCAAAAGGGCTTTGGCTTCATCGTTCGCGAGGGCGGCGGCAAGGACGCCTTTGTCCATGCCTCGGTGCTCGAGCGCTCCGGCATCGGCACCCTCAATGAAGGTCAACGGGTGCTGGTCGACATCGCCGAGGGCCGCAAGGGGCCCGAAGCGGTAAGGGTGCGCCTCGCCTAGATCGTAACGGCGGCGCCGGCGCCGGCGCTTTTTGGGGGGAAGTGATGGATTTCGGCGCGGCGATGTTCTTTACCGATTATTCGATGGGTCCGGCCGAGCTAGGCCGGGCGCTGGAGAGACGCGGGTTCGAGTCGATCTGGGCGCCCGAGCATTCGCATATCCCAAGTTCGCGCGCGACGCCATTCCCGCAAGGCGGCGAGCTTCCCAAAAAATATTACGACGCGATGGACCCTTTCGTCACCTTGAGCGCGGCGGCGATGGCGACGAAGACCTTGAAGATCGGCACAGGCGTGTGTCTCGTCGCCCAGCGCGATCCGATCCAGACCGCCAAGCTGGTCGCCTCGATCGACCAGATCTCGCGCGGGCGGTTTCTGTTCGGTGTCGGCGGCGGCTGGAACGCCGAGGAGATGGCGGATCACGGTACGGTGTTCAAGACGCGCTTCAAGCTGATGCGCGAGCGGGTCGCGGCGATGAAGGCGATCTGGACCGAGGCCGAGCCCGAATATCACGGCGAACTCGTCGATTTCCCGAAGATGCGGACCTGGCCGAAGCCGGTGCAAAAGCCGCACCCGCCGGTCATCGTCGGCGGCGCTTTTCCGTATGCGGCGCGGCGCGCTCTCGCTTATGGCGATGGCTGGGTCCCGCATGCCGGTCGCCCGCAATATTCCGATGTGACCGATTTCCTGCCGCAGTTTCAAAGAGATGGCGGCCGCGGCCGGGCGCAGCCTCGATAGGTCCCGGTGACGGTATTTGGCGTTGCCGAGGATCTCGACCGGCTGAAGCTCTATCTGCGATCGCGGCATCGCGCGCGCTGTGGTCAGCCTGCCCTCGGCCAAGGCCGACGAAATTCTTCCTGTCCTCGACCGCTGGGCCGAATTGATCCAGCGCGTGCAATAGCCGGCAGCCATTTAGAAATTAGAAGAAGGACCTACGCTTCGTAGGACCACACCGGAGGCACTTTAATAACCTTCTCGAAGACTCTGACGTTCGTCACCGGCCTGCTGTATCTGGAGAAGCGGGTCAGCTATCGGCGGCTGCGCAAGGAATTCGGGATCGATAACGAGACGCTCGATGATCTGCGTCACGAGCTGATCGTCAAGCGCCTGGCGGTGGACGAGGGCGGACAAGGGCTCACCTTCGTCGGTGCGGCCCTCTTTGAGACCAGCGACGCCCCGCTCCCGGCATTTGCGCCGGCCATCGCGCCGATCACCCTGCCGCCGGTTTCGGTCGCGCCCGTTGCGCGTGTTGGCGGCACCCCCCTCCCTAACCTCCCCCGCTTGCGGGGGAGGGGAGGGTGGGGGCCGAGGCCGAGCGCCGCCAGCTGACGGTGATGTTTTGCGACCTGGTGGGATCGACCGCACTCTCGACCGGGATGGACCCCGAAGATCTGCGCGATGTCATCGCGTCGTATCAGAGCCGCTGCAGTGCGGCGATCCGGCATTACGACGGCTTTGTCGCGAAGTACATGGGCGACGGCATCCTGGTCTATTTCGGCTACCCGCGCGCCCATGAGGACGAGGCCGAGCGTTCGGTGCGGGCGGGTCTCGATATCGTCGATGCGATGGCGGAGCTGAATGCCGCATTCCACAGGCCGCCCGGGGTCGAGCTCGCGGTGCGGATCGGGATCGCCACCGGGCCGGTGATCGTCGGCGACCAGATCGGCGAAGGAACCGCATCGGAAACCGCGGTCGTCGGCGAGACGCCGAACCTGGCGGCGCGTCTGCAGGCATTGGCGCAGCCGAACCAGATCGTCGTCAGTGCCTCCACGCGCGCGATGCTCGGCGATCACTTCGCCCTCGAGGATCTGGGGGCCTATGAGTTGAAGGGGTTCGCCGAGCCGGTGCCGGTCTGGCGCGTCTTGTCGGCGCGGGATGTCGAGAGCCGGTTTGCCGCAACAAGGACCGGGAGCTCGGCACCCCTCGTCGGGCGCCAGGAGGAGATGGGGCTGCTGCTGCGGGCCTGGGACGGCAGCAGCCATGGCCGTGGCCAGGTCGTGCTGATCCAGGGGGAAGCCGGGGTCGGCAAGTCCCGCCTGGTGGAGGGCCTGCGAGAGGCGGCCGGCAAGGACCACATTTGGGTGGCGATCCGCTGTTCTCCGTTTCACACGGCGAGCGCATTTCATCCGATCATCGAACATTTGAAGCGCGTGTTCGGCTGGCAGCCGGAGGATACCGCGCAGCAGCACCTGGCGAAGCTCGAAGCCGGGCTCGCCGGCTTTAAGACCTTGCCCCTCTCCGAGAGTGTCAGGTTGTTCGCCGATTTGATGTCCGTGCCGGCGCCGGAGGACCGCTATCCGCGCTTGTCCATGACGGCGCAACAGCAGCGCGATGCGACCCTCGATGCGATCGTTGCCTGGCTGATCGAAACGGCCGAAGCCACCCCGGTGCTGATGGCATGGGAAGACCTGCACTGGGCCGATCCGACGACATTGGAAACATTGGGCATGCTGATCGAGCAGGCGCCGACGGCGGCGATGCTGGTCGTCGCGACCTATCGGCCGGAATTGACGCCGCCCTGGCCGCAACGCTCGCACATGACCCCGATCACCCTCAACCGCCTGGAGCGGCCGGAGGTCGAGACGATGGTCGGTCATCTGGCCGGCGGCAGGTCGCTGCCCGGCGAGGTGGTCGATCATATCGTCGCCAAGGCCGACGGCGTGCCGCTCTACGTCGAGGAGCTGACCAAGGCCATCCTCGGTTCGGGGGTGCTCGAGGCCCGCGGCGACGTCTACGTGCTCACGGGCGCGCTGGCGCAATTGCACATCCCGGCGACGTTGCAGGATTCGCTGATGGCGCGGCTCGATCGGGCGCCGCGGCTGCGTGAAGTGGCACAGTTGGGCTCGGTTCTGGGACGCGAGTTTGCCTACGACATGATCAGTGCCTTGGCCGGGATCGAGGAACAGATGCTGCAGAGCGGTCTCGGTCAGCTGGTGGTCGACGAATTGCTCTACCAGCGCGGCCGCCCGCCGCGCTCGCGTTACCTCTTCAAGCATGCGTTGATCCAGGATGCGGCTTACCAGTCGCTGCTGAAGCGCACCCGCCAGCAATATCACCAGCAGGTGGCAAAGCTGCTCGAGGATCGCTTTCCCGAGATGGCGAGCACGCAGCCGGAGCTGGTAGCCCATCACTACACCGAAGCGAACTGTCCGGCCGAGGCGATCGCGTATTGGCACAAAGCCGGCGCGGCCGCGGCGAGCAAGTCGGCGAACGTCGAAGCGATCGAGCAATTTCGCCGAGGCTTGGCACTGGTCGAAGCGCTATCGGATCCGCGCAAGCGGGCCGAGCGCGAGCTGGATTTGCAAATGGGGCTCGGTCCAGCCCTGTTCGCGACCAAGGTCTACAGCCACCCCGACGTCGGCCGAGCCTATGCGCGGGCGTTGGAGCTCTGTCGGCAGCTCGGGGATCACCCCCGGGAGCTCACGGTGCTCCGCGGTCTGATGGTCCACCATCTGAACCTACACGAGATGGAGAAGGCGCAGCATTTTGCCGAGGAGGCGCTGCGCGTCGCCGAACGGCTTGGCGATGCGGCCCGTCTCTTCGGGGCGCACGGGTCGCTCGGCTCGACGCTGTTCTTCCAAGGGAAGCTCGAGCCGGCGCTTGCGCACAATCGGCGGGGCTTCGAGCTGTTCGATCCGAACATGCAGTTCCCGGATTGGCCGGGTTCCCACCCCGGCGTTCCATGCCAGTTCTTCCTGGCGCTGATCTCCTGGATGCTCGGTTACCCGGATCGGTCCCTCGAGGAGCTGAGGGCAGCGGTAAGAAGTGCCGAGACGCTCGGGCACCCGGTGACCCTCGCCCAAACGCTGTGTTGGGCCGCGCTCGTTCACATCTTTCGCCACGAGCCACCGGCGGCCGCCGACTATGCGGAGCGGGCACTGAGGATTTGTGAGGAGCAGCGCATCGCGCAGTTTCACGCGATCGCCCTTTGCGCGAACGGCTGGGCGCTCAGCGCCTCTGGCGAAAGCGAGAAGGGGCTGGCTCAAATTGGCCAAGGGCTGGACAGTTATGGTCTTGGGGTTAGCCAACATATCCTGTTGGCGTTGCAGGCCGACGCGCAATTGGCGATCGGCGAGCCCGAAGCCGCGCTCGCATCGGTCACCGCCGGGCTGGAGATGGTCGAAAAGACCGGGGGAGCGCCGCTTGAAGCGGAGCTCCATCGGCTCAAGGGCGAGGCCTTGCTCGCCGGCGCCGGGGCCGTGAGCGAGGCCGAGACCGCCATCGAGAAGGGCATCGACGTCGCGCGCCGGCAGAACGCGAAGTCCTGGGAATTGCGCGCCGCCACGAGCCTCGCCCGCCTGCGCCGACAGCAGGGCCGGCAGCAAGAGGCCGTCGCCCTCCTCGCCCCGATCTACGCCTGGTTCACCGAAGGCTTCGACACCGCCGATCTGCAAGCCGGCCGCACCCTCCTCGCCGACCTCCAAAACCCCGCCACCCTCGAACCCGCCTTGGTGCGCTCATGTTGAAGCCCTCCCCCTCGATGGGGGAGGGTTGGGAGGGGGTGACAAGCCGCAAAGGCTAATGCCGAAATGAAGAAGCATCCCATTGCTGGGGCGCGGGATCGTGCCCGATCCTTACGACGAGATATGACTGACGCCGAGAAAAGCGTCTGGCGAGTCTTGCGGTTGTTTCAAATCGACGGGCACAGATTCCGCCGGCAAGTGCCGCTGGGGCGTTACATTGCCGATTTTGTCTGCCACGACGCGCGCCTGATTATCGAAATTGACGGCGGCCAACACCAAGCGTCGGCGCCGCAGGAATTAGGGCGAACCCGGTTCCTCCAAGACCAGGGTTATCGGGTTCTACGCTTCTGGAACAGCGAAGTGCTGTCGAACCTCGAAGGCGTGCGTGCGACGATCGCCGAAAACTTGCGGTGTCACCCCCTCCCAACCCTCCCCCATCGAGGGGGAGGACTCTGACAACATCCCCACCTCACCCCGGCCCTCTCCATCCTAAGGGGCGGAGAGGGAAATAGGGCTGGTCAGGTGGCGTTGCGGTCGAGCAGTTCGATGTGGACGTTCTGCGGGCCGCGCAGAAAGGCGATGCGCACGCCGGGGCGGATGGTCTTCGGCTCGACGGTGAATTCGGCGCCCTTTTGCTTCAGTTCGGCGACCACGGCGTCGATGCCCTCGACCCGCAGCCCGAGATGTTCGAGCCCGAGATAGGGCGGCTCCGGCGGCGGGGCGATGGCCTGCTCGTCAGGAACTTGCGCGATGAACACCGCGACGCCGCCGAGATTGAGGTCGAGGCGCGGCCTGCCGTCGGACTGCACCGAACGGATGATCTCGGCGCCAAACATCCGCTCGTACCAGCGGGCAGTCTCTTCGGCGTTGGGGCTGCGCAGATGGATGTGGTCATAGGTGAAGGCGGTCATCGCGTTTCTCCCTTGTTTGTCGCGAGGTGCAACTCTAGGCCCCGCACGGACTCGGTTCCAGCTTGATTACTTGCCGCGAACCTTCGGGCGACGCCGCTCCCGCCAGGCGTTGTGGCTTTCCTTGGCGTCCTCCGTCATCGACAGGGCCATAAAGCGGTAGAGATCGATATAAGCGGCGTCGGCGACATTGGGCATGTCGAGCCCGCGATTCAGCGATTCCTTGGCGAGCCGTGACGCGAGCGGCGGCAGTTCGGCCAGGCGTTCGGCTATCTCAGTCGTTTGCGCGCGGAACTCGGCATGCGGCACCAGCCATTGCGCGAGGCCGAAGCGAAACGCCTCCTCCGCCTTCATCGGATAGCCCATCGCCACCTTCATCGCCTGGCCTTTGCCAACCCAGCGCGCGAGGCGAACGATGCCGCCGTGGTTCGGCAATATGCCCAGCGCCACTTGCGGCAGGCGCCATTCGGCGCGGTCGGAGGCGACGATCAGATCGCAGCAATAGGTGACGATGCAGCCGATGCCGACGGCATAGCCATTGACCGCGGCAATGACCGGCTTCGGAAACTCGCTCAGCACCTGGCCGGCGGTGCGGCGCCGCTGCGGCAGGCCGGCGATGAAATCCGCCATCGATGCCTGGGTGTGGGTGCGCGGATCCTTGAGGTTGGCGCCGGCCGAAAACGCGTTGCCCGCCTCATCGCCGGTCAGCACCGCGACCCTGACCTCGTCATCGGCCGCCATCTCGTCGCAGCGCTGAGCGATCTCCTCGTTGAAATCCTCCCCCCAGCAATTGCGCGCCTGGGCCGGCTCAAGGTCAGCCAGCCGACATGGTTGCGCTTTTCATAAAGCACCGGCATCGCCTGCTCCTTTTGGTCATCCGAATCCTGGCCGGCCGATCTTGCCTGCAGGCAGCGGCGAATTGCATCCGCAATCTCGCGAGTGCTGCTAAATTGGGCAAAGGACCACGGAGGAGGGGAGAAAAGCGGCATGGCCGACGCGGCCGAGATCGACGCGCATCAGCGAGGCGCTGCCACACGTGCCGGCCGCTTTCCGGACAGCGTCGAGACACGGGCATCCTGGGTCGCGGCGCTGCTCGCGATCTGCATCCTGTCGATCTCGTACGGCGCGCCGCTGATCGTCGTCGTCGGGCTGAAGCCGATCGCGCTCGCGCTCGGTAGCGACCGCTCAGTGGTGGCGCTGGCCGCTGCCCTCGTCTGGGTCGGGACCGGCAGCGGCGGCATGCTTATGGGCTGGGTCGCCGATCGCGTCGGAATGCGCCGGATGGTAATCTTCGGCGCGATAATGACAGCGCTCGGGCTGGCGGTCTCGGCGACCGGCAAGGTCTGGGCGCTCTACCTCGGGCATGCGGTTTTGATCGGTTTTCTCGGCGGCGGCGCGCTCTACCCGCCAATGCTGATCTATATCAGCCGCTGGTTCGACCGCCGTCGCGGCACGGCGCTGGCGCTGATCTCGTCCGGGCAATACGTCGCCGGCATGATCTGGCCATCGGTCTTTCAGCACGCGCTGATCTGGGTCGGCTGGCAGGCGACGATGCTGGGTTTTGCCGCGGCCATCGCGGCGATCGTGCCCTTGGCGTTGATGCTGCGGCCGGCGCCGCAGCCGGCGCGGGCCCTCGGCTCGGCGCTGTTCCTCGTTCGTGGTACGCAGGCGCTCGGCTTGCGGCCAAATACCGTGCAGGCGCTGCTATGTGCCGCGGGATTCCTGTGCTGCGTGCCGATGGCAATGCCGTCGAGCCATCTCGTCGCCTTTTGCAGCGATCTCGGCATTTCGCCGGCGCAGGGTGCGGCAATGCTGTCGGTATTGCTCGGTTGCGCCTTTGCCAGCCGGGTGTTCTGGGGCTGGCTTGCCGACCGGATCGGCGGGCTTGGCACGGTATTGGTCGGCTCGGCCTGTCAGGCGCTGGCGATCGCCGCGTTCTCGGTGACCAGAAACGAAGCCGGGCTGTTCGCGGTTTCGGCCGCCTACGGTCTCGGCTTTAGCGGGATCATTCCGGCTTATGTCGTGGCGATCCGCGAGCTGTTTCCGTCCTCCGAGGCGTCATGGCGCGTGCCGGTCCTGCTGTTTACCAGCATGCTGGGAATGGCGTTCGGCAGCTGGTTTGCAGGCGCGCTCTATGACAGTTTTGGCTACTACGCACCGGCCTTCGCCGCCGGCGCCCTGTTCAACCTCGGCAACCTGCTGGTCATTGGCTTTCTCGTCGTCCGCCAGATGCGCGGCGCGCGGCTCCCGGTGGCTTCCACTGCGTGAACCCACCTGCTAGCCGTCAGATCGCAACCTTTTCGAGTTTGTGGAGGACGCGGATGCGCTTTGGCGGCGGGTCTTTCGAGAACCGTCCCCAGCTGCGGCCGGACAGCTCGCCGACAAAGATGTTGCCGTGCTGGTCGACGGCGATGCCGTGCGGCGAGGTGAAGTGGCCCGGTTCCAGCCCGGCATGCATTTTGCCGAGCCGAGCGAGCACCTGGCCCTTGGAGGTATGGACGCTGACCCGCGGCCCGATATTCGGCCAATCCCGGTTGATCTCGCCCGACGGGCCGCCTTCGCCGATATAGATCAGCGGGTCGCGGCCGGCCGCCATGCACATGCCGTTGGGCCGGTGCAGATTGTTCCACTGCGTCTCGAACTTGCCGTTGCCGTCGAACACCTGGACCCGGTGATTCTCGCGGTCGGCGACATAGACCCAGCCATCGGGGTCGCAGCAGATATTGTGCGGCACATTGAACTGGCCGGGATCGGTCCCAGGCTCGCCCCACGACATCAGGAGTTTGCCGTCCAAAGTGAATTTGTGAATGCGCGCATTGCCGTAGCCGTCCGAGATATAGAGCTCGCCCCTTGGCGAGATCGCCGTGTGAGTGCAGCGATGAAACGGCTCGCCGCTCATATAGGGTTTGGGCTCGCCGGGGACGCCAAGGGTCATCAGCACCTTGCCCTCGAGGGTGCAGTGGCGAACCGTATGGTCGCCGTCGTCGGTCAGCCAGATCGTGTCGTCCGGCCCCATATGAACCCCGTGCGCCCGCGTAAACACGCCTTCGCCCCATGAGCGCAGGAAATTGCCTTCCGCGTCGAACAACGCGATCGGGTGCTCGCCGCGGTTGAACGCGTAGACCCGGTCCTGCCGGTCGACCCCAACGGCCGCCACGTCGCCCAGAACGATCTCATCTGGCACCTTCGCCCAATCCTGTCGGACGGCGAACGTGAACTGGCCGCTGCCGAGCTGAACCGCCATGCGTCCTCTCCCTTCTCCATTGATGCTTGTCGAAGTCGATCATAGCCCCTGGTATGCACGTCACGCGAGGGGCGTATGCCGCATTTCTGTGGCGCGGCCGGCGCGCTCCACGTACGATGCGATTGTCGACGCAATGACATCCTTGCGTAAGGCAACAGGAGCGCGCCATGCCGGAAAAGCTGATCTCGGGCGACAATCACATCGACCTGACGTACCTGCCGCCCGATCTGTGGTCGTCGGAGGCGCCGCAGAAATGGAAGCAACTGGCGCCGCGCGTCGTGGAAAAGGACGATGGGCTGCACTGGTTCGTCGACGACCAGGATAGGGGCATGTGGAACGGTATCGGCCCGGGATTCCTGCCGTACCAGAAAGGGATGTTCGGTCATATCGACGAGATGAAGGACAGCGGCTTCGAGTGGAGCTCCAAGCCCGGCGCCAAGCCGCGGCCGACCACGCCTGAATTGCGGATCGCCGATCTCGACCGCGACGGCCAGGACGCCGAAATCATCTATGGCTGCCTGATGGTCAACGATTTGATCGACGACGCATCGCTGCGCGCCTGGACCGACAAGACCTATAATGACTGGGTCGCCGATTTCGCCAAGCGCGCCGATCCCAACCGCGTTTTTCCGCTGGCGATCATCCCGAACACCGACCCGCTTGAGGCCGCGGCCGAAGTGCGGCGGTGCGCCAAGATGGGCCTGCGCGGCGGCGATCTCGCCTTCAAGCGGATGACCCCGCCGCTCTATACCGATCTCTGGTTTCCGTTGTGGGAGGCGGCGGCCGAATGCAAGTTCCCGATCTCGTTCCACTCGACCGGGTTCAAAGCGTTGCGCGCCCCCGACTCGCCCGAGCAGGAGCAGAAATACTTCACTCAGTGGAGGCTGGTGCGCTCGGCCTTGTTCCAGCTCGACACGATGGAAGTGCTTGTGTCAGTGCTGGCCTCGGGCGCGTGCGAGAAATATCCCGATTTCAATTTCGTGCTTGGCGAATCCGGCGTGACCTGGCTGCCCTATGTCTTCGACCGGCTCGATACCGAGTATGCCGATCGGGCGAAAAGCCTTAACTTCAAGCTGAAGCCGAGCGATTATTTCCGCCGCCAAGGCTACGTCACCTATCAGCAGGACCAGTTCCTCGAACCGATCATCCCCTTAATCGGCGAGGACAACATCATCTGGGGCGCCGATTATCCGCATCCCGACTGCATCTGGCCCGGCTCGCGCGCCACCCTCGATCGCAATCTCGCCCAGATCTCCCCGGCCGTACGGCGCAAGATCACCAGCGAAAACGTGACCCGCCTCTACCAACTGCACCAATAGCCTGACCCGCCGCTCTTTGCCCTCCCCCGTTAACGGGGGAGGTGGGGGTAACCTGTCGTTACGCTGCAGCGGTTCATTCTTTGTCGCCGCCAGCCGTCAGGCTGACCCATTCTCCGTTGCTGGTCTCGGCGCGCCAGCAACGTAGCCGAGTCGCCTGAAACTCAGACGCAGTCGAAAAAAGCGAAGCGTTCGCCGGCGCCGAGACCCTCGTAATAGGTTTTGCGCAATTTGGCGGTCTTGCCGTGCGCCGCGCAGGACGTCTTCGCGAGCTCGGTCGCCTGGTCAAGGCCGTTCATGACGCCATCGTAGCGGACCGAAACATGGGTGTCCGAGCCCTCGATAACCTCCACGGGATCGCAATTGGCTAAAGTCACGAGGGCCGCAACAGCAACCAGCCAGCGGTATTTCACCGGTGCGCGCAACGGACCCCCGACGCCAACGCGCTTCTGAGTGATCTCGGTACGCGGTATACTTTGTCTATGATATACACTAACCATCATTCGCGGGGTGCCTTCTGCAGGATAGAGCTGACGGCCGACGGCCGGAGTGCCGCTAACAGGTTTTGCGAGTCTCCGACCGACCTGCAAGACGTTGCGGACCGGCTGGGGACCGCGTTGACGGCCGTTTCCATCGGCTGCCACCGAGCGGCGGCGAAGCACTGATGCGCGTGACCTTGTCTAGCCGGGTCCTGGTGCCTTTGGTCGTCGCCTGCGCGATGTTCATGCAAAACCTCGATTTCGACGGTGATCGCCACGGCATTGCCAACGATCGCGCGGTCGCTCGGCGAAAGCCCGCTGCGCCTCAACGTCGCGATCACCTGTTATCTGTTGAGCCTCGCCGTCTTCATCCCGATCAGCGGCTGGACCGCGGACCGCTTCGGCGCGCGCCGCGTGTTCAGCTTGGCGATCATTGTCTTCACCCTGGGCTCGATCGCATGCGGCTTTTCGAACTCGCTGCCGACCCTCGTGGCGGCCCGCATCCTTCAAGGCATGGGCGGAGCGCTGATGGTGCCCGTCGGGCGTCTCGTGCTGCTGCGGACCGTAGCGAAATCCGACCTGGTGCGGGCGATGTCCTATGTCAGCGTGCCGGCCTTGATCGGGCCGGTCCTCGGACCGCCGGTTGGGGGGTTTATCGTCACTTTTGCATCGTGGCGCTGGATCTTCTTCATCAATATTCCGATCGGGGTTCTGGGTATCATCCTGGTCAATCTGCTGGTCGGCGACCTCAAGGAAACCGGACGCCGGCCGTTCGACCTCGCCGGTTTCGCGCTGACCGGGATCGGCCTGGCGAGCCTCGCCTTCGGCTTCGAGAATGTCGGGCGCGGCGCATTGCCGAATATCCTGGTGATCGCATTATTGGCCGTCGGCGCGGTGTGCCTCGCCTTTTATGTCCGCCACGCCTACCGCGTCTCGCATCCGATCATCGATCTCGCCCTGTTGAAGATCCCGACCTATGCGATGGCCTCGATCGGCGGCTTTCTGTTTCGCATGGGGCTCGGCGCCTTGCCGTTCCTATTGCCATTGATGCTGCAGGTCGGGTTTGGCCTCAGCGCGCTGAACTCCGGGATGTTGACCTTTGCCAGCGCCGCCGGGGCGATGCTGATGAAGACGTCGGCTGTTCGCGTACTGCGCACCCTGGGGTTTCGCGTCGTGCTCGTCGGCGATGCGGTGATCAGCGCCGCGTTCCTGTTCGGCTACAGCTTGTTTCGGCCCTCCACGCCGCATCTGGTGATTTTTCTGGCACTGCTCGCCGGCGGGTTCTTCCGCTCGTTGCAGATGACCAGCATCAACACCCTGAGCTATGCCGACGTGCCGCCCGCGATGCTGAGCCGCGCCACCAGCCTGACCAGCATGGCGCAGCAACTCTCGCAGACCGCGGGTGTCGCCACCGCCGCGCTGCTGCTGCACACCGTACTAACCCTGCGTGGCGGCACCAGCCTCGCTGCGCCCGATTTCTACCCGGTCTTTGTCGGGGTCGCGATGATCTCACTGCTGTCGGTGCCGTTCTTTCTGCGGATGTCGCCCGACGCCGGCGCCGAGGTCAGCGGCCGCGCCCCCGTGCGCTAGGCGGCGGCGATAGCGAGCCGGGCGCGTAGGAAACTACGGCAATGTCTCCGAGCGCGTGTAGCGGCGCCAGGCGCTCATCTGGATGGCCGAGGTCAGGCAGTGGACGACGACGGGGCGGGTCTTGACGGCGAAGGCCCGGGCGATGCCGTCGGCGATCTCGGCCTCGGTGCGGATGGTGATGCCTTCGGCGCCAAACGAGCGGCCCATTGGGCGAAGTCGGGGTTGGTTAGCCGCACGCCATCCATGAACGGGCGTTCGGGACGTCGGATACGACAACGAGCGGGGGAAAGGTAGCCATCGGCATTTCAAAGGTGAGGAGGGGACTTATCTGTTACTACGGGCGATCAATTGGTGATCGATTTCTGGTCAGATGTGCGGGCCCTGCGAGGTGGCAAACGAGCGACGTGAAGATTACGGTCGGTGGGGCGATCGAAGACGACGCGGCGCGCCGGTTCGTCGATGCCTGGCACCGCGCGGAACGGGGCGAATCATTCCGCGAGCGCCATATCGGCCCTCGAGAGCTGGGACGCCCTCGCCCGCGTCCTGACCGGCAAACGAATGGAGCTGCTGCGCTACGTTCGTCGGCAGAAGGTCGCCAGCGTTCGCGCCCTGGCAAAGGCACTCGGTCGCGATTACAGCAACGTCCATGCCGATGTCCAAGCTCTGACGACGGCGGGACCTCTGGACTCCACGGATGCCGGCCAGCGCGCCGATTACGATGCGATCGAAACCAAGATCGCAATTTGATAGTGGGATCGGGAGCTATTCAAGGCATGTCCGGTGGCATCAATGCGTCCGAACAGTTTGTCGCGGTACAGTGTGGCAGAACATTTCTCTCATTATGGGGAATGGCAAATCCCATCGGAAAAGACGGAAGCAAGGAGCTTTGCGACTATTTGGTGGTTTGTGATCCTGAAATAATTATCCTTTCTGTCAAGGATGTCCGGCTCGCTTCTGAGCCGACCAGGATCACAGCCGACAAATGGCATCGCAAAGCGATAGACGCGTCAGTTAAGCAGGTCTACGGCGCGGAAAGATTTCTCACTGGCGTCAGCAGCGTTCGCGACCGCTCAGGGCGAACGCTGCTGCTGCCGCCAACAGACCGACGACAGATACATCGGCTGTGCGTCGCATTTGGGAGCCAAGGACGCATGGGTCTTCGTATGGGCGATTTTGGCAAGGGATTCATCCATGTCATGGATGAGGTCAGCTTTCCAATTCTCCTGCGCCACCTGGACACAATCTGCGACCTAATCATTACCTCGGCGCAAAACGCAGCTTTATCGAAGCCGGCCACCGCGCGATATGCCCCGGTGAGGAACATCTTTTGGCCTTCTATTTGAGCAATAATCGATCGTTTCCAGATGGACATGATGTAATCGTGGTGGACGATACATTGTGGCCGGGCTTCACCGGCTCGGAAGAAAATAGAGCACGCCAAGACGCCGACCGCGCCAGCTACGCTTGGGATAATATGATTGAGTACATTAGCAAGGATCTTATTGCGGATAACCTTCTATACGTTCAACCACCGTCGGAGGCTGAACGGGTGCTCCGGGTCCTCGCGCGGGAAAATCGCTTTTATCGCCGTTTCCTTGGTGAGAACCTGACGGAAGTGCTGCTGGGCGGGAAAGTCCGTGCCCGGATGGTTCAGTCGCTGTCTGATGTCGTGTATGTTTTCATGGCAGCAGAGCGGAACATCGATTCCCAACACCGTATTGCGGAGTTAACTGCGCGGTGCCTAATCGCGCGATCACGGCATCCAAACGCCGGCACGGTGGTTGGGATAGCGTCCGAGCGCGCCGATGACGGTGAAAGAGGCCTATCCTTCGGGCTTTGTCTGATAGACAAACCGGAATGGACTGTTGAAGACGAGAAAGAGGCAAATTGGTTGAGCGAAAGCCTGGGCTATTTTAGGTCTCCGATAATCTCAACTCGTCATGTAGAGGAATACCCCATAGGCTCGATAAATCCCAATTCGTCATGACTGTGAGACCAGTGACGGGAGTCAGGTTCTGGCCTACGGCAACTTCTCCGCACCCGCATACCGGCGCCAGGCGCTCATCTGGATGGCCGAGGTCAGGCAGTGGACGACAACCGGGCGTTGTCTTGACCGCGAAGGCCCGGGCGATGCCGTCGGCGATCTCGGTCCTCGCTGCGGATGGTGATGCCTTCGGCGCCGAACGAGCGGGCCCATTGGGCGAAGTCGGGGTTGGTGAGCCGCACGCCGTCCATGAACGGGCGTTCGGGGTAGCGCACATAGGAGTGCATGCCGATCGTGCCGTACATGCTGTTGTCGGAGATGATCATGATCGGATTGGCGCCGTATTGGAGCGCGGTGGCGATCTCGTTCCCGGTCATCAGCGCGCCGCCGTCGCCGACGAACGCGACGACCTGCGTATTCGGCCGACGCAAGGCCGCCGCCACCGCCATCGGCACGCCCGAGCCCATCGCGCCGACCACCGAGGCCAGGAACACCTGGCCCTGGCGGAAGCCGATGTAGCGGTGCACGAAACTGCCGAAATTGCCGGCATCGGTAGTAACCGTGGCGTCGGGGGCGAGATGTTTGTCGACCTCGCAAACGATCGCGGCAAAGTTAATCCCGTCCGAGGTCGGCTCCCATTCCTTGGCCAACAATTTGCGGTGGATTGCGTGCAGCCCGTCGACCCAGCCGCGGCGCTTTCTGGCGTCGGATGGCACGGCCCGGCGCAACAACCCCTTGATCACCTCATAGGGACTGCACGGCATGCCGAGATCCGGACGCCAAACTCGGCCGACCTCGTTGGGGTCGGGCCAGATATGGACGAACGGCAATTGCGGCTGCGGCGCCGACGGGAAACTGTAGGACTGGCTGACCGAGTTGGTCATCCGCTCACCGAGCGCCACCATCAAATCGGCGCGCTTCATCTCGCCAATCAAGGCCGGCGGTACGCGGATGCCCATATAGCCGCCGTAATGCGGGTGGGTCGCATCGAACAATTGCGGCCGGCGGTGGGTCGGGTTGATCGGCAAGACCCATTCCTCGGCCAGCCGATTTAGATCTCCGTAGACAGCATTATCGTGCACCGCGTCGGCCAAGAGCGCGCCGCCGACCAGCACCAGCGGCCGCTCGGCCGCTTCGAGCATCACGGCGAGGCGGTCAAGATCGTTGGGCCGCGGCCCGGCGACGACGCGCGGCCGCGCCGGGTCGAGGGTGGCGTCGGTCTCCTCGTCGAAGATGTCCTCGGGCAGGATCACCGCGACCGGCCCGGGGGTGCCGCTTTCCGCGATATGGAAGGCGCGGGCGATCGCCTCCGATGCCTGCTCGGGCTCGTTGACCTCGATGACCTGTTTGGTCACGTCCGATAAGAGGCGCGAATAGTTCTGCTCCTGCAGGGCGAGCCGGCCGAAATCTTTGCGCTCGACTTGGCCCACCAGCATCACCACCGGGGTCGCGTCGTGATAGGCCGAATGCAACGCCACCATCGCGTTCGACAACCCCGGCCCGCGCGACACCATCGCCACCCCGGCGCGGTCGCGCAATCTGCCGTCGGCGACCGCCATATAGCCCGCGCCGCCCTCGTGGCGGCAGACGATGACCCGGATCGAGTTCTTCTCGATCAAAGCGCTGGTCAGCCCGACATAGCTTTCGCCGGGCACGCAATAGACCTGGTCGACATCGTGCGCTTCGAGACTTTCAGCGAGCAGCCGGGCAACGGTCTGGGTCATCGGTGGCTCGTCCTTATTCTATGCGGCGGCGCGAGGCATACAGAAACTCGCGGTGGCCCGAAAGGCGCAATCGCTATTTGAGCTGGTCGGCGACCTTGTCGATCCCGGCCTTGGCGCAGACCTCGTCCTTGTCGCCGCCGGGAGAACCGGAGACGCCAACTCCACCAATGACCTCGTTGCCGAGCTTGATCGGCAAGCCGCCCTGGTTGGCGATGATCCAGGAAAGATGCACCGCGCCATTGGTCGGGTTGTTTTTGACGCGCTCGGTGAACTCTCCGGAGGAGATCCGGAAGGTGCGCGAGGTGTAGGCCTTGCGCTGGCTGTTCTCGATCGTATGCGGCGAGGAATCATCGCCGTGCAGCTGCACGATTACCTGGCCCTCGCGACCGACGACGGTCACCGACACACGGTTGCCCTGCGCCTTGCAGGTATCGGCGGCGGTTGTCGCGATGGCCAAGGCCGTGGCCAGGGACAGATCCTTGTGGTCGAGCAGTTGCGCGCTCGCGGGTGCGGCGAGCGAAACCGCGAGCGCAGCCCATGCGAAACGATAGACGGGCATGGCAATTCCTCCCTTGTTTCGGTGTTTCCCGATCGGCGAGGCGACTATAGTCCCGTTGGCAAGAACAGAGGGACGATCAGATGGCCGCACAACAGGATGTGATCGAGGCCGATTTCGTCGTGATCGGCGCTGGCTCGGCCGGATGCGCGGTCGCCGCGCGGTTGAGCGAGGACCCGGCGACGCGGGTGGTTCTGCTTGAAGCCGGCGGCGAGGACAAAAACCGCTGGATCCATATACCGCTCGGCTTTGGCAAGACCTTTGCCGACCCGTCGGTCAACTGGTGCTACGAGACCGAGCCTGATCCGGGTGCGGCCGACCGCCGTGTGTTCTGGCCGCGCGGCAAGGTGCTGGGCGGGTCGTCCTCGATCAACGGCATGGTCTATATCCGCGGCCAGGCCGAGGATTTCGACCATTGGCGCCAGCTCGGCAACACCGGCTGGGCGTTCGACGACGTGCTGCCCTATTTCAAGCGCTCCGAGGACCAGACGCGGGGTGCGGACGCATTCCACGGGACGGGCGGGCCGCTCTGCGTCTCCGATGTCCCGGACAAGCACCCGATCTGCGAGGCGTTCATCGAAAGCGCGACGAGTTTGGGCTTTCCGCGCAACGACGATTTCAACGGCGCCGGGCAGGACGGCGTCGGCTATCACCAGACGACGACCCGCAACGGCAAGCGCTGCTCGACCGCGGTCGGCTATCTGCGACCGGCGATGAACCGCGCCAATTTGCGCGTCGTCACCAATGCGCTGACCGAAAAGATCGTCTTTGACGGGCGGCGCGCCACCGGCGTCACGTTCCGCCAGGACGGGCAGATCCGCACCGCGCGGGCGGCGAGCGAAGTCATCCTGTGCGGTGGTGCAGTCAACTCGCCGCAATTGCTGATGCTGTCCGGGATCGGCAAAGCCGAGCATCTGGTGGCGACAGGGGTCCCGGTCGTGCACCATTTGGCAGGGGTCGGGCAGAGCCTGCAGGACCACTATTCGGCGCCGCTCAAATTCAAATGCGCATTGCCGATCACGGTCAACGACGTGATGCAGAGCAACCTGCGCAAGCTCAAAGCCGGGCTGCAATACTACGCGTTCAAAACCGGACCGCTGGCGATGGGGACCTCGCCCGCGGCGCTGTTCGCGCGCACCCGGCCGGAGCTGGCCTCGGCCGACATCAAGTGCTCATGCTCGCCGTTCAGCGCCGACCGGCCGCAGGACGGGCTGCATCCATGGTCGGGGTTTACGACGATCGTCTATCAGTTGCGGCCGGAAAGCCGCGGCCGGATCGAGCTGCGAAGCGCCAACCCGGCCGATCCGCCGGCGGTCTATCCGAATTACCTCGCGACCCCGACTGACCAGCAAACCATCGTCGACGGGCTCAAACTGTTGCGCCGGATCATGGCGACCCCTGCCATGCAGCGCTTTATCGCGTCGGAATTTCAGCCCGGCCCGGCGATCGAGACCGACGAGCAGCTGCTCGATTACGCGCGGCGACGCGGCGGCACCGTCTATCACCCGACCAGCACCTGCAAGATGGGGGTCGACGCGATGGCCGTGGTCGACCCCGAGCTGCGGGTGCACGGGCTCGACGGGCTGCGTGTCGCCGACGCCTCGATCATGCCGACGGTCGTATCCGGCAACACCAACGCCGCGACGATCATGATCGGCGAGAAGGTGTCGGACATGGTGCGACAACGGATGCGCCTCGCGGCATAGCCGTTGGCCGATCCGACCGGCTCGGTACTGCTGGTCGGATTTCGGCGGCTTCGATCGGTGGTGGCTCGGTTTGAATTTCCGCAAGGGGTGGAGAGCCGAACACCGTGGGCGACGGCCTCGACGACGCCTTCGCGCCGCAGAACGAACCCGCTTTCGCGGGAGGGGTAGGCGTGATCGGCGGCGCGTTTTTGACGCGTGGTGACCGGAAGGGCGTGACGATCGGGGCATCCGATCCCGGAGCATTGAAGGGCCAGCAACCTTCAGCTCGGGAGAGCCCGATGACCTCCGATACTTCACCTCTGCCCATCAGCCCACTGCGGGCGCGCATGATCGAAGACATGACCGTGCGCGGCTTCAAGGAGGACACGCGCCGCGACTATGTGCGAAACGTCCGAGCATTCGCGGCCTTTATTGGCCGGTCGCCCGACACGGCGACAGCGGAGGATCTGCGTCTCTACCAACTGCACCAAACGCAGAGCGGCATGCAGCCGCCGAGCATCAACAGCGCGGTCTCGGCCCTGCGCTTTTTCTTCACGGTGACGCTCGACCGGCCGGATCTGGCGCGGCGGCTCACCGTCGTGCCGCAGCCGCGACGCATCCCGGTGGTGCTCAGCGTCGAGGAGGTGACGCTGCTGCTGCAGGCGGCATCGGCGCCGAAGTACAAGGCGGCGTTCGCCACTGCCTACGGCGCCGGGCTGCGCGTCTCGGAAGTCGTCGCGTTGAAGGTCGGCGACATCGATTCCGAGCGCATGCTGCTGCGCGTCGAGCGCGGCAAGGGAGGCAAGGACCGCCACGCGATGCTGTCGCCGCAGCTGCTCGAACTGTTGCGTGCCTGGTGGCGCGAAGGGCGACGGCGCAGCCTGCTGCTGCCGGGAGGCTGGCTGTTTCCCGGCCGCAACCCGGTCGAGCCGCTGTCGGCCCGCCAGCTCTGCCGCGTTGTCCGCGCCGCCGCCCAGGCGGCAGGGATCAACAAGCGTGTGTCGCCGCACACGCTGCGGCACAGCTTTGCCACCCACCTGCTCGAGCAAGGCGTCGATATTCGCGTGATCCAGACGCTCCTCGGCCACGCCAAGCTCGACACCACGGCGCTTTACACCCGCGTTGCCAATACCACGATCCGGGCCGTCACCAGCCCGCTCGACCGGCTCGCACCATTGATCGACGAGAGGCCGCGACCCGAGGCCTAGCCGGCGGCCGTGCGCCGCCCGAGGCTGGAGGTCGCAGACGTCTTTCATCGCCATGGGGCCGACTGGCGCCGGGCCAATGCCGGACATGTGAGCCTGGCCCAGCTCCAGGTCATGGCGGCGATCGAGCAGTGCCGCTCGGCCGCGCTCGGCGGGCATGTCGAGCGCTGCGAAGATTGCGGCCACAGCCGCATCGCCTACAACTCGTGCCGCAATCGCCATTGCCCCAAGTGTCAGGGCGCGGCGGCGCAGGATTGGCTCGCGGCGCGCGAGGCCGATCTGCTGCCGGTCGGCTATTTCCACGTCGTCTTCACGCTGCCGGCCGAGATCGCCCCGATCGCCTACCAGAACAAGGCGGTCGTCTACGACCTGCTGTTCCGCACGGCCGCCGAGACGCTGCTGACGATCGCCGCCGATCCCAAGCACCTCGGCGCGCGCATCGGCGCCACCGCCGTGCTCCACAGCTGGGGCTCGGCGATGACCCACCACCCGCATGTCCACATGATCGTGCCGGGCGGCGGCATATCGCTCGACGGGACGCGCTGGGTGCGCTGCAAGCCCGGCTTTCTGCTGCCGGTGCGGGTGCTCTCCCGCCTGTTCCGGCGGCTCTTCCTGGCGGCGCTCGCCGACGCCCACGCAGCGGGCCGGCTGGCGTTCTTTGGCGAGATCGCCGGTCTCTGTCGTCGCGAGGCCTTCGCCGCGCATCTCGCGCCGCTGAAGCAGAAGAACTGGTTTGTCTACGCCAAGCCGCCCTTCGCCGGGCCGGAAGCGGTGCTCGCCTATCTCGCCCGCTACACCCACCGCGTCGCCATCGCGAACAGCCGGCTCATTGCGCTCGACGAGCGCGGCGTGACCTTCCGCTACAAGGATTACCGCCGCAACGGGCAGGCGCGGTATCGCACAATGACGCTCGGCGCCGACGAGTTCATCAGGCGCTTCCTGCTCCACGTTCTGCCAAAGGGGTTTCATCGCATCCGCCACTACGGGCTGCTGGCGAGCGCCAGCTGCAAAGCCAACATCGCGCGCGCCAGGGAGCTGATCGCCGCCCCGATGCCGCAGGTCGATCCGCCGGCAGCGCACGACACAGCCGATCACGACGCCACGCCCGATCATCGCCCGCCATGCCCGTGCTGCGGCGGCCGCATGATCATTGTCGAGGTCTTTGCGCGCGGCGCCGCACCGCGCGGCCCGCCCGCCGCCGCCGGGATCAGGACGTGATCCGATGACTGTCCTTCTCGTCTGCTGGCAGCATCCGTTCGCCGGAACATTCCGTTCCCGGCGTCCCGCCCATTTCACCCTCGCGCCTGCGAACGCCGGCACGCATCACCAACCAGGCCTCAATCGGCCACGTGGGCAGCAGCAGCGGCCAGTCCGCCATCATCAGCTGCCGCTCAGCTCACGGCGAGCTTCGCAAAACCATCCCCCGGCCACAGCCGCTGCCGGCGCCAAATCCCCATAGACGGCCAACTTTCACCGCCTTCCCGCGGGTTCCTTCTTCGGAGGCTTTCGGACGCCGGCCCCCTTACCCGGCTCGATCGCTCACGCCCGGCCGGCATCCGAAACCCTTACCGAAAGCGGCCCTTGCCATTTTGGGTCGGAGTGTCGTTCGCACCGGGAAAGCTTTCGGACGGTCCCGAATTCACCCGATCCGGCATCTCTTGAAGAGTGAACACGTGGCCTAAGCAGGAATTGCACATGCGGAGCGTCGGACTTAGGTGACTGATCCCGTCGGAGACACGAAGGCGCGGAAGCGCTCGCCTCCCGCTACAAACGGACTGGGTTCTCTGTTCTCGGCCCAAGAAAACAAGCGAGCCTTGTCATTGCTATTTCGCCGTGCGATCAACTTAGCTGTTGTATTAGGGAGGGTATTTTGAGCCAGAAAACTATGATTTGGCTTCGCCCGATGCGAGCGGCGCTAATTGCAGTGCAAGTTCTTGGTTCGAGCGTGATCACGGTGGGGACCGCATCTGGCCAGGAGAAGACCGCTAAACCACCGAACAAGTATCAGCAGCTGGTAAACGTGTTGCCAGCCAATGCGTTAAGAGCAATAAGTCCGCCAAGTCTAAAAGGACGCTCGGTAGCTTTCTTTGTCGATCCGGTAAGCCACGCCTACTACATTAAACCGATGTTGTTGCCGGACTGGGAAGCCTTCCGCAAAGGACTGAAGGGAAGCTGTACTGCTGACAAAGCACCGACCACGATTATTGAAATTAAGATGCAGTTAGAGTTCGGCAGGGATACACTCCGTCAGGAGATCGCGTCGATTGCAGCGACTTGCGAAAGAGAGAGATATTACGAAGGACGATATTTTTTATTTCCCTTATGCTTGGCTAACTGTGACGACTGGTGGACAAGCTCAACTCAATGAGCGGACCAGGAAATTTCCGATTTGCACAATTGCAGAATACCCGGCAGACGCGAGAAACGGCGGTGAGGTCCGGGCCCTCCTTGTGACAGAGCCACCACCGTATTTGGCACATCTGTATGGAACCTGCGAAGAGCTTCGCTTCATCCTAGAAAATAAAGACATTGCCGGAAACTTTTACGCTCCCACAAAGGATACACAGACAAATGCGTTCTCAGTAGAATATTCGAACTTTGCACAATCGAGACAGATGGAATCCTGATGAGGGACGAGACTGCGACAGGAGAACAGGTCGTCGTTTCGCGATCTGAGAGCAAAGGCGCCGGAGTTAACATTGGCGGTCACTTCGGTGCCAACTACGGAGCAAGCGAAAGTGAACTGCGAAAAGCGGACACTAGAGCACGAACGGTATCCGCCAATCTGATTTCAGATGCTGCAATGAGCTTTGCCCAGACGGTGTCGATAAAGAAATGGGTGGAGTTTCCAGATCAGAATATCACGCCGACTAAAATACAAGACGAGTTAGTTAAATTCGTGCTTGCGAATGCCATCCCCGTCGACGTTCAAATCAAGCGTAACGACGACAAGACGTGGTCTCTCGTAACAGGTGCTGAGTTTAGAACATTAACCAATGAGGAAATGAAGCAGGTCGTTGAAAGTTCGTCAAAGCTGGACATCAATTTTTCGGAAAAGGCTACTATCGGTTGTTCGGATAAAAAGGGGGATGGAGCGAACCCCAATCCGTACTGCGGCGGTGTCGATAAGAAGTTTCAGGGAGTAGACGATAATGGGATTAAATGGCAGCAGGATGGACAGAGCTGGATACCCACGAGCATGAAGCTGTATGCCGTTTCTCAAGACGACCTCTCGCAGGCGTCGAGGGCGAGCATCGTCGAAGTTCTTGCCAAGGATGGTGCTATGGTGGTTGACAAGCTACAACCAGTGGCAACCGATGCTGTTGCCGGAACAGACTTGGAAGCGATTATCGCAGCCGACATTACTGCCTTTAGGAACCGAGCGAATGAAGTGCTTTCTCGGCAATACAATTTACAGCCAGGTCGGCAGGTTGGATTTGATTTTATGCAGGTAAGAGGAGGCAGCGGCACATCAAACTACAAGGACTGCGACCCAGGACAATTTGTAGCTGGAATCAATCCATACATGGAAGATGGTCACTTGAAGATCGTGCTGAACTGTATGGCGTTACCATCACTGCAGATTCCCTAGCTGTGATTTTCGAGCGATGAGCTTTAGCCGTGCCCTTTGCTGCATCACGTCGTTCATGTTTGTGACTTGCACAGTGTGTTTGGCAGATAGTGGTACCTGGGTGAAACAGGAGGAGTTTGCGCAGATAAATGTCTTTTGCCAAAGGCTGTACATTTGTCAGCCCAATCAGGACCTCTTGATTGGTAGCAACTCCAAACTGGTTACTTCCCCAGCGACGACAGTGAGAGGCGTTTGCTCAGCTGGGGCCGGGCCTGCTGATTCTTGCAATCAGTGTCTTACGACCCCGCCGTCTGAGGTTTGTGCGTATCATATCGAGCCGAAGTGAGCGTCGCGGAGGCCCGTCCTCCACCCTTTCTCGTGCTGCTGGCGAACCAGTGTTTCCGACGACAAGCCGGCTCTTTTCCATCGACAGTCCTCCCGTAGGATTCGAATAGTCTCTATGTACCGAGATTAAACGTCCGAGGAGCGGGTTTTCCGAAAGGCTGATTGGTGTGCATGTGCTCCGTGACTGCGGCAGTCTGGGCAGTGGACGGATGGCACAGGACCGCTTCGGAGCAGGAGGAGCCGTTCCCTCCGCGGGGGAGGAGTGGCCCGAAAGGGTTGCAAGCTGGGTTACTTCCTTCGTCAGCGTGATCGACTTGGGGTTATCGCTGTGCAAAACTGACGCGCGCCGTTGCAGACCTGCAGAGAGGGAGCCCGATGACCGAGAAGACCGCGCAATCCGTCGCGAATTTGGGCTATCACGCCCACATCTATTACGACCAGGCAAAAACGCGCCCCGTTGCCGAGCGGGTCTGCGCTGCGATCGGCGAGAAGTTCAAGGTCGAGATCGAAGAGTTTCGCGATACGCCGCGCGGACCGCACCCAATCAGCAATGCCCTGGTCATTTTCAGGCCCGAAGAGTTTGAGCGCGTCGTCCCTTATCTGATGCTGAACCGCGAGGGACTCGACGTGCTGGTCCACCCGCTGACGACAGACGCGGTCGAGGACCACAGTAGCTACGCGATCTGGCTGGGCAACCCGGTCGAACTGAAGCTGCACACTTTGCCACACGGCCGCGGCGGCCAGCTTCCGAGCGGGGTAAAAGCCTAGGCGTCAGGGCCTTCCCGCCTATCTGGTGCAAGTATGCCTGCGGAGGCTCAGGGTGGCCGCGTAGCGGGGTGCTCTGCTATCGTCCCTGATCCATTTTTTTGGAGGCCCAGCCGATGCCCGCAGAAATCTCGGACGAAGCTCTTGACTTTTTGTTGGCCCGCGCTGGGCTCAGCCTCAGTGATGCGCAAAAAGCCGAGCTGAAGGGGGTTTATGCCGGCATTGCGGCGATGGCTCGAGCGCGTGCGCAAGCCGCGCGGGCGTATGGCCGAGCCGGCGTTGACCTATGGTTTTGCCGAGGAGGATCTGCCATGAGCGACGCGATCCCGACGATCGCCGAAGCCGCCCGGCTGATCGCGACGAAGCGCCTGTCGCCGGTCGAGCTGACCCGCGCCTGCCTCGAACGGGTGCATAGCCTCGACAATCAGTTGCATGCCTTCATCCATCTGACCGAAGAGCGCGCGCTGGCCGAGGCGCGCGCCGCCGAGCAGGCGATCATGGCCGGCGGCCCGTCCGGGCCGTTGCACGGCATCCCGATCGGGCTCAAGGACATCGTCGACACCAAGGGCATTCCGACGACCTGCCAGTCGAAGATCCTTGCCGACAACATCCCTGGCGCCGATGCCGCCTGCGCCGAAAAGCTCGCCGACGCCGGCACCGTGCTGATCGGCAAGACGACGACGCATGAATTCGCCGATGGCGGCCCGAGCTTTGATCTGCCTTGGCCGCCGGCGCGCAACCCGTGGGACACGGACCACTTCACCGCCGGCAGCAGCAGCGGGACCGGCGCCGGGGTCGCGGCCGGGCTGATCCTCGGCGGCATCGGCACCGACACCGGCGGCTCGATCCGCGGCCCCGCGGCCTTGTGCGGCATCGCCGGGATCAAGCCGACCTATGGGCTGGTCAGCCGCGCCGGCGTCGCCCCCGCCGCCTTCAGCCTCGACCATATCGGCCCGATGGCGTGGACCGCCGAGGATTGCGCGCTGATGCTGCAGGCGCTCGCCGGCCACGACCCGCGCGACCCCGCCAGCGCCTCGCGGCCCGTCCCCGACTACTCGGCGCTGATCGGCAGCGGCATCAAGGGGCTCAAGATCGGCGTCATCCACCATTTCCACGAGGTCGATTACCAGGTCAGCGCCGGAACCCGGCGCGGCATCGACGATGCAATCGCCACGTTCCGCGATCTCGGGGCCGAGGTGCGCGAGATCATGCTGTCTCCGTTGCAGGACTGGATGGCTTGCGGCTCGCTGATCTCGATGGTCGAGCGCGCGGCCGCCTATGAGGAATGGGCCCGCACCCGGCTCGGCGATTTTGGCGAGCGCGTGCGCAGCCGGCTGATGCTGGGCGCCCTGGTTTCCGGTGTCGACTATGTCCAGGCGGTGCGGCGAAGGCGCGAGTTGCGCGCCGAATTGCAGGCGGCGATGGCCGGGCTCGAGGTCGCGCTGACCGCCGCCCAGCCTGCCGAGGCGCCGAGGATCGACACCTTGCCGAAATGGGATGTGTTCGAGACGCCGAGCTTTACGATGCCGTTCAACGTCGCCGGCTATCCGGCGATCTCGGTGTGCTCAGGGTATGGGGCCGGCGGTCTGCCGGTCGCGATCCAGTTCGTCGGCAAGCCGTTTCAGGAGCCGACCGTGTTGCGCATCGCCGACGCCTTCGAAAAGGCGACTGAATTCCGCAATAAGCGCCCGGCCATGACTGCCGAGGTTTCGCGCGCCTGATCCGTCGTGGCCTGAAAGGCATTTGCAAGGAACAGCAGCGCCGCTTCGTTCCGCTGACAGGTGGCCCCTGTTCACCGTGATTTGATTGCGCGTCACCTTGGCATCGGCACGATCCGCCGCAAATACATCATACGGCCTGCTCACGTTCGGCCGCCTGCGATAGGAGAACGACCGTGCGGCGATACCTTCTGACGATCCCCACGTTGCTTGGTCTGTGCTTTCTCGCGCTGATCGCATGTGCGCAGACGGGCCCGACAGTCTCGCAATCACAGGTTCCGCCGGGCAAGCCCGGAATGGCCCGGGTCTGGTTCTTGCGCGGATCGATATCGCCAAATCCCGCTGTCCAAGGTTTCGCGCCGATGATCTACGCGAATGGCGCGCCGGTCGCCACCATCCCGCAGGGAACCGGGTTTTATCGGGACTTCGCCCCGGGGACCTACCAGTTCACGGTCCAGCCCTTTGGCCTGCCGACCGCCCAGGCGACCACGGTCCAATTGGCGGCCGGGACGCAGACCTACCTCAATGTCGACTGGGTAGCCAGCTGGACGCAGGGCTTTACGCAGGCGAGCTGGAATTTCAACCCCAACACCTTCGCCATACTGGCGATGGCGCCGCAGGTCGCACAAGCATATCTCCCAAACTTGGGCTATCTCGGCGAGCGATAGATCCGGCACGCGGACATGCGCCGCCGAGCCCGCCGGTGCCGGGCTAGGCAGTCTTCGCCGCAATGAGGCCGAGTTCGGCGATCGTCTCTTCGCGCATCAGAAATTTCTGGATCTTGCCGGTGACGGTCATCGGAAAGGCGTCGACGAATTTGACGTAGCGCGGGATCTTGTAGTGGGCGATCTGCCCCTCGCAGAAAGCGCGGATCTCTTCCGGGGTCGCGGCGACGCCGCCGCGTAGCCGGACCCAGGCGCACAACTCTTCGCCATAGCGCGGATCGGGCACGCCGATTACCTGCACGTCCTGGATTTTCGGGTGGCGGTAGAGGAACTCCTCGATCTCGCGCGGATAGACGTTCTCGCCGCCGCGGATGACCATGTCCTTGATGCGGCCGACGATGTTGCAATAGCCCTCGTCGTCGATCGTCGCGAGGTCGCCGGTGTGCATCCAGCGGGCGGGGTCGATCGCCTCGCGCGTCTTCTCCTCATCGTTCCAGTAGCCGAGCATGACCAGATAGCCGCGCGTCAGTAATTCGCCCGGACGTGCCGCGCGGCACGATATGCCCCTCGGCGTCGACGACTTTCGCCTCGACATGCGGCAGAATCCGCCCGACGGTCGACACCCGCCGCTCGATCGGATCGTCGGCCGCCGAGGCGAAGCTCGCCGGGCTCGTCTCGGTCATGCCATAGCCGATGACGACCTCGGAGAGGTGCATCAGCGAGAAAGCGCGCTTCATGACCTCGATCGGGCATGGGCTGCCGGCCATCATGCCGGTACGCAACGAGGAAAGATCGAATTTGGCGAAGTCGGGGTGGTCCATCTCGGCGATGAACATCGTCGGGACGCCATACACGGCCGTGCAGCGCTCCGCCTCGATCGTCTCCAGAGTTGCGAGCGGATCGAAACCCTCGCTCGGATAGACCATCGCCGCCCCGTGCGTCAGACAGCCGAGATTGCCGATCACCATGCCGAAGCAATGATAGAGCGGCACCGGGATGCACACCCGGTCGTGTTCGGTGAACTTCATCGTGTCGGAGATGAAGAAGCCGTTGTTCAAGATATTGTGGTGGGTCAGGGTGGCGCCCTTGGGGAAGCCGGTGGTGCCTGACGTGAATTGGATGTTGATCGGATCGTCGAACTGCAACTGACCGGCGAGCGCCGCGAGCTTCTCGCGCTCGGCGGCGCGTCCGAGGCCGCACACATCGTCGAAGCGCACCGCGCCCGGCACATTCTCGTCCCCGATCGTAATGATCAGGCGCAGATCGGGAAGCTTGGCCGCGCGCAGATTGCCCGGAGCGCCAGTAGCGAGTTCGGGCGCCAGCTCGCGCAGCATTTCGAGATAGTCGCTGGTCTTGAATCGGGTGGCGGTGATCAGCGCCGTACAGCCCGCCTTGTTCAGCGCGTATTCGAGCTCGGCCAGCCGATAGGCCGGGTTGATGTTGACGAGGATCAGCCCGGCCTTGGCGGTGGCGAACTGGGCGACGGCCCACTCGGCGTTGTTCGGCGACCAGATGCCGATGCGCGCGCCGCGTTCGAGGCCGAGCGCCATTAGGCCCGTGGCGAGGGCATCGACCCGCTGCTTCAGCTGATGCCAGCTCCAACGGATTCCCTGATGACGGACGATCAGCGCATCATGCTCGCCAAAGCGCTCGACGGCCTGGTCGAAATAGACCCCGATCGTGTCGCCGATCAGCGGCGTCCCGCCGGCGCCGTGGACATAACTCAGCCCGGTCATTGCCATTCGTACCCAAATTCAGGTTTGCATCAGCAACAGAGAATAGCACTCTGAAGTTGTGTCGTCCAAACCCGGTTGCTGCACCTGCGGCTATTCTGCAGCGAACGCGCCCGCTTTGGTTGAACCATCTGCGCGCGCTCTGCTAGGGCCAACGCAGCGCTTTCAGGCGACTTTGAGGCTGAGGGCGCGGGCGACCCCCTCGCCGTAGGCCGGATCGGCGCGCAAACAATTGGCGACGTGGCGCTCCTTGATGTGCCGACGCGCATCGCCCATCGCGCGGGCGGTGTTTTCGAACAGAACCTGCTGCTGCGCCGGCGTCATCAGCCGGAACAGATTGCCCGGCTGCTCCCAATGGTCGTCATCGGCGTAGTGGTCGTAGTGGGCCGCCTCGCCTTCAATGGGTAGTGGCGGCTCGGCGAATTCGGGCTGATTGTCCCACAGACCGGCGCTGTTGGGGTTGAAGCTGGTGGTGCCGCCGAGATTGCCGTCGACCCGCATCTTGCCATCCCGATGGTAGCTCATGACCGGGCATTTCGGCGCGTTGACCGGGATCTGGTAGAAGTTGACGCCGAGGCGGTAACGAACCGCATCGTTGTATGAGAACAGGCGTGCCTGCAGCATCCGGTCCGGAGAGAAGCTGATGCCGGGGACGACGTTCGACGGCCCGAACGCCGCCTGCTCGACTTCGGCGAAGTAGTTGTCCGGCCAGCGGTTGAGCTCCATCACGCCGACCTCGATCAGCGGGTACTCGGCCTTCGGCCAGACCTTGGTCAGGTCGAACGGGTTGTGCCGGTGCGTCTTCGCCTGGGCCTCGGTCATCACCTGGATGAACAGCGTCCAGCGCGGGAAATCGCCGGACTCGATTGCATTGAACAGGTCGCGGCCATTGCTTTCGCGGTCCTTGGCAACGAGCGTTTCGGCCTCGGCGTCGGTCAGGTTCTGAATGCCTTGCTGCGTGCGGAAGTGGAATTTGACCCAGACCCGCTCATTGGCGGCATTGATCATCGAGAAGGTATGGCTGCCAAAGCCGTGCATATGACGGAAGCTTTTCGGGATGCCGCGGTCCGACATGACGATCGTAACCTGGTGCAGCGCTTCCGGCAGCAATGTCCAGAAATCCCAATTATTGTCGGCGCTGCGCATCCCAGTGCGCGGGTCGCGCTTGATCGCATGGTTGAGATCGGGAAAGCGCAGCGGATCGCGGAAGAAGAACACCGGCGTATTGTTGCCGACGATGTCCCAATTGCCCTCCTCGGTATAGAACTTGAGCGCAAAGCCGCGGATGTCACGCTCGGCGTCGGCGGCGCCCCGTTCGCCGGCGACCGTCGAGAAACGGGCAAACATAGGCGTCTGTTTGCCGATTGCGGAAAAGATCTTCGCCTTCGTAAAGCGCGTGATGTCGTGCGTCACAGTGAAGGTGCCGTGGGCGCCCCAGCCCTTGGCGTGCATGCGCCGCTCGGGGATCACCTCGCGGTCGAAATGCGCCAGCTTCTCGATGAGCCAAATATCCTGCAACAGCGCTGGACCGCGGGGGCCTGCGGTCATGATGTTGGTGTTGTCGGCTACCGGTGCGCCGGCCTCATTGGTAAAACGCTTTGTTTGCGACATGACAGGTTCCTCGGGTTAGGCGATGAAAGGGTTCGCGGTGGATAAAGGTTCCTGCGTCGGCCAGATTCCTGGCGTTTTCATCGGCAGAATCGCGCCGTTGACCGGATTGGGCAACGGCAAATCGCCGTCGCCGCCGACGAAGAGCGCGCGAACCCGGCGATCGAGGCCGCAAAACGCTGAATTCCGCTGGTTTGCGTACACTGACGCATACCTTTCCTGTCGCTGCTTGCCGCACAATTTATTGAACACGCTCAAAATCGCCGCTTCATCTGGGCAATGCGGGTTCAGACATGAATAGCGGCTCACTCGCGACTTAGCTCACCCCACCGATCAGGTGCCCGCGATCTCGCCAATGACCCCCTGGCACTCGCTCGAAAACGTCAACGCCACGAGAATACAATGCCATTACGGCAATCACATGGTTGCCGGCGCCGCATATCCTAGTGGTCTGACGCGATCGCTTGGTGCCCACGATTGACCTTTTCGATGATGCGATCGGGGTCGGCGGTCCAGACAAACGGTTTGGATTTGCGGTTGTGCTCGCCGAGATAGCGGTTGATCGCAGCTTGCAGGTCGACGAGCGAATGGAAGACACCGCGCTGTAAGCGCCGGCGGGTCAGCGTGGCAAAAAAGCCTTCGACCGCATTAGCCCAGGAGCACGAGGTGGGGGTGAAATGGAACACCCACCTGGGATGCCGCGCGAGCCAGGCGCGCACTTTGGGATGCTTGTGGGCGGCATAATTGTCGAGGATCGCGTGGATCAGCTTGCCGGCCGGGACCGCCGCTTCGATCCGGTTGAGGAAACGGATGAATTCCTGATGGCGATGGCGCGCCATGCACTGGCCGATGACGGTGCCGTCGAAGACATTGAGCGCCGCGAACAGCGTGGTCGTGCCGTTGCGGATGTAATCATGGGTCATCGTTCCGGCCCGGCCCTTCTTGATCGGCAGGCCCGGCTGGGTACGGTCGAGGGCCTGGATCTGGCTCTTCTCGTCGACCGAGAGCACCAGGCTGTGCGCCGGCGGGTCGAGATAGAGCCCGACCACATCGCGCAATTTGGCGGCAAACGCCGGGTCCTGCGACAGCTTGAAGCGCCGCACCCGATGCGGCTGCAGCCCGTGCGCCGCCCAGATGCGCTGCACCGAGCGCAGCGAGATGCCGCTCGCTGCCGCCATCGCCCGGCCGGTCCAATGGGTTGTCTCGCCCGGCGGCTCCGCCCCAGGGTCAGCGCGACGACATCGTCGACCAGCGCTGACGGCAATGGCGGCAGACCGGGTTTTCGCGTCTTGTCGTGCAGCAGGCCGGCCACGCCCTCGCGCATAAACCGCTCTTGCCAGCGCCACACACAGGGCTTCGAAACCCCGGCGCGGCGCATGATTTCGGCGGTGCCGCAGCCCTCGCCCGTGGCCAGAATGATCCGCGCCCGCCACACATGCTTTTGCCGGCTGTTGCGATCCGCTACCACCGCGGACAGTCGTTCGCGGTCAGCGGCACTCACCTCGATAGCGATCCCCTCGCGCATCGCGCATTATCGCACAGATCCAGTCTTTATGGAATCCTATGATTGCGTCGTACCACTAGCGGTCGCGCTCCTCATCAGCTATCTGCTCGGCCCCGATGACTCCGATGTCTGCGCCGCACCGTGTTACTGTCTCGTGTCCGATTAGCTGCTCATTTTTCATTATGTCGCTGATTTATTGATTTTGCTTCATAACTTCGGGCCTTCGATTTCGCAGAATTGGGGGACGTCTCGAATGCCTGACCTATCACCTATTTTTTAGCGATAGCGTCAGAATCTGAGATGCATCAATAGCCTATCGCCCGCTCTGTATGATTCTTCGGCGTCTGCCTTCGTAACGATTTGTCCTCTATGTATGATGCTATTCCTTCTCTTAGCTGATTTTTTGAAATCTTGCCAAAAGCTGGCATTTTGCACCGCGTCCTCAGTAAGTGCTGTGTACAGTTCCCGAATTCTGTTGTTAGCCAAACTATAGCCACTTATAGAATTCTCTACCCATCCTTCGAGATATTGTATCCCTTTTCTGACAAACGCCTCCGACAGCCTTTGCTCGGTAGCAACTTCGCAAGCCACGTGGACCACAACAACTGCTAGACTAAACTGACCTTCGTCAATGAGACGCGGTGCTACAGTTAGCAATGTTCTGGGATACGTGGTGACCTCTGTTTGAACTGTCGCTTGCGCGTGAACTCCGGATACGGCTTCTATTTGAACCGTCGTCAACGACTTAACTCGGCGTGACGTTGAGCCACACCTTGGGCAGGGTTTTCGCTGAACCGGATCGCCACCCCGAGGCTCCTCAATCTTTTCACCACATTCTCCACAGATGCTACTCTCAGAACTTGTCATACAATTCCTCACGCGGGCGGCAACTTCGACCGGCATGTGTCCCATACGCAAATGGTATAATATAATATCTTCCGCCGAAAGCGGCTGGAGTATTTAACAGTCCGCGTTCGGGGCGCGAACAGCTTTTCCAGCGGGGCCCGCCGTCATCAGCTCGCCGCGCAGCACCGGGTCGGGCTATCCGGGTCTTTCCAGGTGAGCGGACGGGGGCGGCAGCCGTCCCTCACCGCGCTCATTCGGTGGCGGTGACGACGCCGCTGATCAGATTGCCGGCGTAGAGCGTGGCGAGGTCGATGTTGCCGTCGCCGGGCACCGGCTCGATCGAGGCGATCAGGGCGGCGAGGCGATGCTCTTGGTCGCGGGCGAGTTTTTCAGCCTCGTCGACGGTGACGGCGGCGAAGCGGATCGTGTCGCCGGGGCGGCGGCGGCCGACGGCCGGGAGGTCGGCCGAGATAACCGTGGCGATCTTGGGATAGCCGCCGGTTGTCTGGTGGTCCGCCAACAGCAGGATCGGCTGACCGGAGCCCGGCACCTGGATCGCGCCGGTCGCGATCGCGTCGGAAACGATGTCCCAGCCTTGCGGTGACACAGCCTCGGGCCGTCGAGCCGCATGCCCATGCGGTCGGCGCTGGTCGAGATACTGGAATTCGGCGTCGAGCAATGTCGCCGCCGCTTCCTCGGTGAAATATTCCTGCTGCGGGCCGAGGATCAAGCGGATCGGCTGGTCGCCGGTTGCCGCCGGCGGCGCCGGCAAGCGCTGCTCGGGCCGCTCCGAGGCACGCTCGACCGCCAGCGGGACGAGATCGCCCGGGCGCAGAGAGCGCCCTTCGAACCCGCCGAGCCCGGCGCGCAGATAGGTCGAGGCGCTGCCGAGGACCGGCGGGACCGCGACGCCGCCTTCGACGGCCAGATAGGCGCACACCGAATTCGCGGCCGAGGACGACCTGAAACACCTCGCCGCGGACTAGGCTGACGCTTTGCCACGCGGCGACGATATGCCCGCGTTCGCCCTCGATCGCCAGAGCTGCGCCGATACCGGCGACCGCGACCCGCACCGTGTCGGCGGCGACCTCGAAGCTCGGCCCGCTGTGCAGGATTTCGAGCGCCGCCGTCTCCGGCGGATTGCCGACGAGTGCATTGCCGAGGCGCAGGCTGAGGCCGTCGAGCGCCCCAGAGACCGGCACGCCCAACGCCTGCCAGCCGACCCTGCCGAGATCCTGCACCGTCGTGTGCAGACCTGGGGTCAGCACCTTTAAGCCGGCGGTCATAAGCTGGCTCCAAATGCTGTGGCGGCTATCACCCGTCGCCCCCGCGAAAGCGGGGGCCAGGACAACCGCCGGAGCCTTGGGCACTGGATTCCTGCTTTCGCAGGAATCACGAACAAGGTGGTGATCTTTCATTTGGAATCTGGGCTCATGCTCCGATCGGCTCGCTGTCGATCGCGTATGCGCCGCGCGCGACCGCGCCGCGGATCATGGCAAAGGCGGCGGGGTCGATCGGCTCGAACTGCACCGCGTCGCCGGGCGCGAGAAGCGCCGGCGGCGCTCGCGCCGGGTCGAAAAGGCGGATCGGCGTCGCACCGATCAGGTGCCAGCCGCCGGGACTCTCATAGGGATAGATCGCCGTCAGGGTGGTGGCGATCGCAATCGAGCCGGCCGGGACCCGCACCCGCGGGTCGGCGCGTCGCGGCAAGGCCAGCGCCGCCGGCAGATCGCCCAAATACGGAAAACCGGGCAGAAAGCCCAGCATGTAGACGTGGTACCGCGCGCCGCTATGCAATGCCATGACCTCGCCTGGCGGCAGCCCGGTCAGCCCCGCCACCTCGGCGAGATCGGGGGCGAATTCGCCCTCGTAGCACACCGGGATATGCCAAAGGCGAGCATCGGCGTCGGCGCCCTCGTCGCGGTCGAGCAGCCCGGTGATGACCTGCTCTAGATCCGCCCGCGAGGTCGAGAGCGGATCGTAATGCACCATCAGCGAGCGGAAGGTCGGGACGGTTTCGACGACCCCGGCCGGCGGCGCGGCGCGAAGCACGCGGTCGAGGCGCAGCACCTCGCGGCTCAGCCCGCGGTCGATCGCGTCGCCGAATTCGACGACGAGCGCGCGGTCGCCGACCGACAGGAAACGCACCGGCATCGAATTCTTGCTACAATTCGCCACCACATATGATGCGGGACGATAGAGCGAGGAGCCGGGCATGGCAAAAGCGATCAATCTCAACGCCGATATGGGCGAGGGCTTTGGCGCCTGGGAGATGGGCGACGACGCCTCGTTGATGAAGATCATCCGCTCGGCCAGCATCGCCTGCGGGTTCCACGCCGGCGACCCGGTGACGATGCACCGGCTGGTCAGCCTGGCCGCCGCCGAGGGTGTCAGCATCGGCGCGCATCCCGGGTTCAACGATCTGTGGGGGTTCGGGCGGCGGCGCATCGACATGAACCCGCGCGAGCTCGAATACATGATCGCCTATCAGATCGGCGCGTTGCAGGCGATGGCGGCCTATGTCGGGGCCAAGGTCACGCATGTGAAAACGCACGGCGCGCTCAACAATATGGCGGCCGAGGATATCGAGCTGGCCTTGGCGATCGGCCGGGCGATGAAGACGGTCGACCGCGACATGATCTATGTGGCGCTCGCCGGCTCGCAGATGGAAAAGGCAGCGCAGGAATTGGGCTTGCCGCTGGCGCGCGAGGGATTTTGCGACCGGCTCTACGACGACGACGGCAACCTGACCTCGCGCAAGGTGCCGGGCGCGGTATTGCATGATGCCGACGAGATCCGCGACCGGGTCGTCAGGATGGTCGGCGACGAGGAGATCGTCTCGCGCACCGGCAAGCGGCTGAAGGTCCGTCTCGACACCTTGTGCCTGCATGGCGACGAGCCGTCCGCGGTGATCGCCGCGCGCGCGGTGCGCCACGGCCTCGAAGCCGCCGGCGTGCAGATCGTAACCCTGCCGGAGATGGGGCTCGGCTGATCTTCGACCGCGAGCGGTTAGACGGCGGCTCGCCCAAGCTAACGCGACATCGCCGCGACCATGTCTGCGATCCACGCCTCGTCGTCGCTGATGGTTGCGAGCTGCGCGCGCAGCTCCGGCTCCGGCATCGCGCAGGAGCGGATCACCTGCAGATCTTCCTCGTCGCCATCGAGGTCGCAGACGATCTCGAGCCGGATACCATTGGGATCGAAGAAATAGAATGAATGAATTGCCGGCGGTATGGTCAGCAGCGGTCCGGCAGCGATGGCGACGCCGTTCGCCTTGAGCCGCGCCAGCATCTCTTGATAACGCTGCGGCCCGCATACGAACGAGACATGCTGCATCGCGCCCAAGGTATCGCGATCTGTCTTGGCGACTCCCTTTGGATATTCGAAGAACGCGAGCAGACTGTCGCCACCCATATCAAGAAAGTAGTGGAGTATGTTCTGGTAGGGCGGCGACCCGACGCCATGCGCCGGCGCTGCATCGGGCGGCCGCGAGGGCGTGCGCAGACCATGCACGAGTGGCATGCCGAGGACGCGCACATAGAAATCGAGCGTCATCCGCATGTCCGCAGTGACCAGCGCAAGATGATGGATGCCTCGCAGTAACGGCTTGCCCCGCGGGACGGAGGTCTCGACTCGGCTTTCAACCACAATATTGTCCATGCGGTTCCTCCCTTGGCGAAGCTGCGACGAACACCCCATTAGCACGCTGGCGACAACGGTGCCGCCGAAACATTGCTCGATGAACCGCCCGCCTCGCCAAAGCGCGGCGCTCTAGCCTCCGAATTGGAAGATGTTAGCTGGCTCCTCGGCCCAGCCGCGGTCGCGGTAGAGTCGGCCGGTCATCGCCTCGACATAGGGCGCAGCGGCGCAGGCCATCGCGAATTGGCGCTCGGATAAGGCGAGACCGGCGGCGCGGCAGGCCGTCGCCACCCGGTCGCGCGTGGCGGGATCGATATTGGTCGGCTCGGGGTCGGGGATCGGTGGCGGCGCGGTCGAGAATTCGGCGTCGGGATCGAGTTGCGGCCGCCGCTTCCGCCACGGCGTCGCCATCTCATAGGCGTGCGCGACCTGCAGCACCGTCGCGTCGTCAAACGGCCGGCCAACGATCTGCATCGACAACGGCAGCCCGCCGCTGCTGAACCCGATGCATTGCGCCAATGCCGGGCCGCCGGTGACGTTGAACGGCGTCGTCAATGACGGTCGCCGCCAGAATTCGATCGTGCGCCACGTGCCGAGCCGCGGCGCCGGGCCGCCCGCAGTCGCGGTCACCAGCACGTCGAAATTTTCATAGACTGCCGCCATTTCGGCCAAGATGCGCCGCCGCTCGCGCTGGGCCTGCACGTAATCGCGTGCGCTGATCAGCACCGCCGGTAAGACGCGGCCGAGAAAATCCTCGCCGAAATCCCCCGGCCGGGTGCGCAACGCGTGCTCGTGCACGGCGAGCAGCTCGCTCTCGGCGATCGTGACCTTGACGTCGTAATAATCCTGCGCCGGCCGCAACCGCACTTCGCCGAGAGCAGCGCCGAGCGAGCGGAAGACAGCAAACGCTTCGTCGAGCGCCGCCGCGACCTCGGCGGTCACCGGGCAATCGTCCTCGTGCAAATGGCGCACGATCCCGATGCGCAGGCCTTTGATATCGCCGGTCAGCGCCGCGCGGTAATCGGGCGCCGGACGCGTGGTACTCGCCGGGTCGTTCGGGTCGTGGCACGCGATCGCCTGCAGCATGATCGCGCAATCCTCGACCGTCCAGGTCATCGGGCCGGCATGGTCGAAGCTGAACGAGTTCGCGTAGACCCCGTGGCGGCTGACAAGCCCATAAGTCGGCTTCAACCCGACGATCCCGCATAGTGCGGCCGGGCCGCGGATCGAGCCGCCGGTATCGGAGCCGAGCGCACCGGGGACAAAGCCGGCCGCGACCGCCGCTCCCGAGCCGCTCGAAGAGCCGCCGGTGAAGTGCTCGCGGTCCCATGGGTTGCGTGCCGGCGGCCAGGGCAGGTCGAAGCTCGGCCCGCCATGCGCGAATTCATGGGTCGCGAGCTTGCCGGTCAGGATCGCCCCGGCGTCGTAGAGCTTTCGCACCGTCGTCGCGTCGGCGGTGGGGACGGTATCGATGCAGACCCTGGAATGCCCGGTAGTGCGGATGCCGGCTGTCGCATAGATGTCCTTAAGCCCGAACGAGATGCCGTGCATCGGCCCGCGGTAGCGGCCCGCTGTTATCTCGCGCTCGGCGGTGCGGGCCTGGTCGATCGCGCGATCGAAGGTCGGCAGCAGATAAGCATTGAGCTGCGGATCGAGCGCCTCTCCCCGGCGGATTAGCGCCGTCGTCAGCTCGACCGGCGAGAGCTGCTTCTTTTCGATCAGTCGCGCCGCCTCGGCAATCGTCAAGAACGCTAATTCGGTCGGTGTGGACGGCATGTCGTCAGGCATTTCGGGCACTCCTCGCAAGCGAGCCGTTCGACGCGCGATCAGGGTGGCCTAACCAGGAGGCGCCACCGACAGGCGGCCGACGACACCTTGGCGCTCGATGAAACTCGCCACGATCCCGGACCGCTTTGCTTCCTCGACGAATTCCTTCAGAAGCGCGAACCCGGCCGTATTCTTCTTCGGCGTGCCGACCGCCTGTTGCACCGAGGTGAACTGGCCGTCGAGAATCCGTGATCCGGGCCGCGCCTGCTGCACTTCGATCAGGCCCGGCCGCAATCCGGCATAGGCGTCGAGTTTCTCGCCGTCGAATGCCTTGAGGGCTGCTTGGGCGCTGTCGAACTGCAGCAGTTCGCCTTTTTTGTAGTTGTTCTCGAGCCACAGGCCATAGGCGCTGCGCGCCGTCACGGCGACCCGCCGGCCGGGCTGGTCGACCTCGGCGATTGACCGGATCGGCGAGCCGGCCGGCACCAGATAGGTCGCCTCGATCTCGCAATAAGCGGCGGTGAAGTTGATAACCGCAGCGCGCTGGGGCTCGGCGCCGATCAGGCCGATATCCCACAGGCCCTTTCTCGGCGTCGTCGGCGATCTCGCCCGGCCTCGCATAAGGAATGTATTTGACCGGCACGCCGAGCCGCGCGGCGATCGCCGCCGCCATGTCGGGCGAGACGCCGGTCGGATCGCCCGACGGGCTCTTGCCGGTAACCAGCAGGAAATTGCCCATGTTGATCGCCGCGCGCAGGACACCGGTCGGGGCGAGTTCGGAAACGACTGCTTTATCAGGCATAAGTCTGGTCCGGAAATGGTGGGGCCGATTGCGCCATCCTGAACGATCGTCGGCGCCTCGGCACGTGAAAATTCCACCGCGGTGGTACCATCACCGGACGTGGCTCAGGGAAGGAGGAAACAGGTCGTGAGCGAAGAGCGCACCATGCCGGACCAGCCGTTTCGGCTCGAAGAGGCGACGATCGACGAGCTGCACCGGGCGATCCAGGCCGGGCAAACCACCTGCGTCGCGGTGGTGCAGCACTATATCGCCCGCGCCCGCGCCTATAACGGCGTCTGCAGTGTGCTTGTGACCGAAGACGGCGCACCGGTTCCCGAGGCCAGCGGCGCGGTGCGCGCGATGACGCCGCTGCGCTTTCCGACCGAGACCGTCGGGGCAGCGAAGATCCTCCCCGATCTCGACGAATACCGGGACCGCCGCATTGAATTCGGCCGTATGGAACCGACCGCCTCCGACCCCTCGGTGCGGCAGCAATATGGGATGATCACCGGCATCCCCGATGCAGGCCAACTGAACGCGCTCGCCACATTGAATATCCGCGGCGAGCGTTCGGTCACCTGCCGCGGCGATTTCGACCGGCATCCGTCCGAGGGGCCGCTGCCACCGGGCGCGCCGCCTGTCTGCGAGATATTCCGCCAGCTGCCCGACGCGCTCGAACGCGCAGCCGAACTCGACGCGCGCTACGGCCGCAACCCTGACCTCGACCGGATGCCGATGTACGGCGTCGTCTTTTCGTTCAAGGACCCGTTCGATACCAAGGACATGCGCACCACCGCCGGTGGCGACGCGGCCTACGACATCGATTTTCCGGCGCGCGACCACGTGCTGGTCGAGCAGTTGCGCAACAAGGGCGCGATCATCTTCGCCAAGGCGGTCTGCACCGAATACAACGGCCGCGCCGGAAACCCGGGCGGACGGCATAAGCCCGAGAGGATATTGCCGTCGGTGTTGGGCTATCAGCGCAGCAGCTGGGGCGGCAACCCGGCCAACCCCTATGATACGACGCGCGCGGCCTCGCTCGGCTCGAGCTCGGGGTCGGGGGTGTCGGTCAGCGCCAATCTGGTCATGTGCAGCCTCGGCGAGGAAACCCGCGCCTCGACGCGAGGCCCCGCCAACCACAATGCTGTTGCATTGATATTGCCGCACAAATCGCTGCTCGGCTTCAATGGCGGGGCGATCGGCGCCGACATCTATTGCGATCGCGCCGGCATTCTCTGCCGCACGATCGGCGATTGCGCCAAAGTGCTCGATGCGCTGAAAGATCCGGTCGCCGGCTATTACGACCCGCGCGATCCCTACACCACCGTGCCGCGCTCATCGGTGCTGGCGACCCCTTATGCGAGCCACGCGATGATGTCCGGCGCACCCGGGTTCGCTCGCCGGCATGCGCATCGGCGTCATCCGCGAGTCGATGCTGACGCCGCCCGACGCCAAAGCCCCGGTGCCGATCGCTACCGCCGCCGCGGCCGAGATCAAATCGGTGCTCGGCCGGAAGCTCGGCGCGACCCTGGTCGAATCGTCCGATCCGCTCTGGGAGCCCGATCGAGACCTCGAAGCGATGAACCCCGATTTCCGCCGGGCGCTGGCGCGGCTGGCGCCGGTCTTCATGCCCGACCTGTTGTTCCGGCTCGGGCCCGACGGAACGCCGCTCTTCAAGGAGTTCGCGGCGGCGATCCGGCCGACCGAATTCGTGCCCGGCAAGGTGTTCGGATCCGGCACAATGGCGCCGATCGACTATCTCGTCGAATTGGCCGAGGGCCGGATCGCCCCGCCCGCGAACCTCGACATCGCCACGATCCAGCACCAGGAGCTGGCGATGGCGTTCCGCTATCACATCCCGCAATATCTAAGCCGCCGCGCCGCCGACTGGCATGCCCGCGGATTTACCGAGACTTTGGTCGATTTCCCTTCCCTCAACGCGCGCTCCAAATTCTGGGGCGATGACGGCCGCGCCGCGTTCCGCAATTGGGAAGAAGTCGCCGACCCGCGCAACCCGCTCGGCGGGCGCCAAGGGGTCGACGAGCGCATCATGCTGCGCGAATTGCTGCGCCGGGTCGACATGATGGTGCTCCTCGAAAACCGGCTCGACGCGATGGTGCGCCTGCACACGCCGTTGCCGCCGGCCAAGATCGGCGGCGCGCCCGAGCCCGGACTCTCCCAGAATTTGCGGCTGGAATCATTCTACGGCCCGAACGCCGGCCTGACCGAGGTGCTGGTTCCCGCGGGGTACGTGACAACGGTCTACGACCCGGTCTTTGCGCTCAGCCCCGACCGCAGCCGCTACATCTCCGCCGCTTCCGCGGCCCCGACCACGATCCCGGAACCCGGCCTGCCCTTCTCGCTGGTGTTCCGCGCCGAACCGGGCAAGGAAGATATTCTGCTGAAGATCGCTTCCGCCTACGAAGCCGCCTCCAACCGCCGCATCCCGCCGCCGGCCTTCGGCCCGCTGCGGTGACGGACGCACGGAATCCCTAGCGATGGCGGGGCTCGCGCGTTGCCGACGCATCGGCCTATAGTTGGCGATCCAACGAAGGGGACACAGAAATGCCCGCAACAACATATGTCAGACCCTCAGCTTCTATGGCTCCGGCAAGGCCTCCTTTGCTCACGCCTCCGCCAGCGGTCGCGCCTTTGACACCGACGGCGCATTCAGTCGATTTGATGACCGCCGAAGGATCAGCGGTGTTCGGCGCGCAATGGAGAGCCAAGGAGGCGAAGATCGTCGAGTGTCCGGCCCTCTCCGACTCGATGCCCGAATTCAAGACGACTTACGACATCGAGCCCCATGCCGAACTGAGCGGGTATGACGATTCATCCTGGCCGACGGTCCCGGCGACGGAGCTGGGCGCCAGGCGGGGCGGCGGCATGGTGTCGTTCTTCTGGTACCGCACGACGTTGACGATACCGGCGAACGCCATGGGTTTCGATACCGCGGGCGCGATGACGGTGTTTCGGGTGAATGTTGACGATTATGCCGAGGTCTGGGTCAACGGGGAGATGCCGCGGGCGGCTGGTCGACCCAGCCCACACACGATCCAGGGGTTCAACATGCCCCATCGCCTGGTGCTCGCCAATCCTGTCACCCCGGGCGACAAGTTCGAGATCGCGGTCTTCGCGATCAACGGACCAATTTCGGCGGCGCCAGCGAATTTCCTGTGGTTTCGCGAGGCGAAGATCGAATTCTTCCGCTGACGGCGCCTCCGGACTCCATGTGGTACCATAGCGACGCTGGAACCGCATGGAACCGATGGAACTTGCCGCCACCCCTCACTGCGCGACGTAGACCATCCACGACACGCCAAAGCGGTCGGCGACCATGCCGAAGCGTGGCGAGAAAAAAGTCTTGGCCAGCGGCATCTGCACCTGACCGCCCTCGGCGAGCGAAGCAAACAGCCGATTGGCTTCGGCTTCGTTGGCTGCGGTCAGCGACAGCGCAAAACCCTGGAAGCTCGGCTGCCCCAGGCAGCGGCCGTCGGAGGCCAGCACCATCGCGTCGCCGATGCGGAGGGCAGCATGCATGACCTTGTTTTCCGCGCCGGGCGGAACCATGCCGGGGGACGGCGGTTCGGGGCAGTCCTTGAAGCGCATCAGCATCTCCGACCTCGGCGCCGAGGGCGCTGCGATAGAATTCGACGGCCTCCTCGCAGCGGCCGTCGAAGAACAGATAAGGTTGGACTTGCATGTCTTCTCCTTCTCGGGGTTGAACGTCTCTCGTCCTGCCTGCGGTTAAGCCGGCGCAGAAGCGCACCGCCGCGATCGGCGGCAGCCGTGCCTCGGGCATCGTCCAGGAATCGCCGCCGTCCTCGGAAATCCACAGGCCGCCGCTGGTCGAGCCGAAGGCGAGAAGCTCGCCGCTCTCGTCGACCGCGAGCGCATGGCGCCATACCAGGTCGTAGGCGTGGTGCTGCGGCAGGCCGTTGCTCAGCACCACGAAGCTGCGGCCGCCGTCGCGGGTGCGCGCGACCACGACCTTGCCATCGACCGGGATGCGCCGCTCGTCCTTGATCGCCGGGACGAACCACGCCGTGTTAGGGTCGCGCGGATGCGCCGCCACGGCGAAGCCGAACTTCGACGGGCGGATTGCCGTCAGCTCTTGCCAGGTGGCGCCCGAATCCTCCGAACGGAAGACGCCGTTGTGGTGCTGACACCACACGATTTCGGGATGCGCGGCGCAGCGCGCCAGCCGGTGGACGTCCTGGGCGATTGGCTCCTCGCGCAGCTCCGGCGGCATGTACTCGGCATACATGCCGCGGTTGATCAGACGCCACGAGCCACCGGCGTCGGTGCTGGCCCACACGCCCGCGGTCGACACGCCGATGCGGATGTCGGAGGGATTGCGCGGGTCGATCAGCACGGAATTGATGCCGGGCTGCTCGCCGCCGGCGACGCCCGCCCACTGCCGCGCGCTCGGGCATATGCCACAGCGCGTCGTTCAGTGACCAGGACGCTCCCGCGTCGTCGGAGCGGAAGAGCCCGCCGGGCATCGTGCCTGCCCACAGGCGTCCGGCGGCGCCACCCGGCTCGAGCACCCAGATCTTGCCCAGCGACCAGGGATGGGGATCGTCGCCGTCGTCACCGGGCTTTGGCGGGAACGCCGGCACCGCCACCTCGCTCCACGCGCCGGCGCGGTCGCGACGCCACAACTTGGCGCCGAAATGGCCGAGGTCGAGCGCGGCATAGACCGCGCCGTCGGTGTCCGCCAGCACCGCGGAGACCGGATCGCCGAGGAACTGTGCGTCGGCGACCTCCCACGCCCCGTTGCGGCGCGCGACCTCGAACAGACCCTTGCGGGTTCCGACATGGAGCCGATTTGCCATCCTCTCCTCCATCAGCCGCCGGACAGCGCCTGGAAGACATAAATCTCGTCGTGCATACCGACCGGGTCGGTCATCTGGGCTCGGTCGCGCACCGGCTCGCCGTTGACGTAAACGGCGACGTGACGGCGCAAGGCGCCCTGATCGTCGAGCACATAGCCGCGCAGCGCCGGCCGCGAGGCAAACACCGCAGCGAGCGCCTCGCCGACCGTCATGCCCTCCACCTGCGTCGCGGGCACGGATAAGAACCGCTGCAATGCAGAGGTGAACGATACCGTCGGCATGCCGATCCCCGTATTGACAGATAGGTTGATACCAACGTATTATTAGGGCATGTCAAGCGCCAAAAAACTGTCTTTCGAAGAAACCCCTCAGCTTCGCGGCAACTGCCTGTGCCTGCACCTGCAGCGCGCGGCGCGGGCAGTGGCGCGCCGTTTCGATCAGGCCTTTCGGCCGCTCGATCTGACCAGCGGCCAGTTCTCGCTGATGATGTCGCTCAATGCCCTGGACGCGCCGAGCATCGGGTATGTGTCGGCATTGCTGGCGATGGACCGCACGACCCTGACCGCCAATCTCAAGCCGCTGGAGCGTCGCGGGCTGGTGACGGTGAGAGTCGACGACGCCGATAAACGCGCTCGCCGCCTGATCTTGACGCCGGCCGGCCGGGCTCTGCTCGCCGCCGCCGTGCCGATCTGGCGACAGACCCATGCGGCACGTCGAAAGCCTGATCGGCATGTCCGACCCCGATCGACTGCGCGCCGATTTGCGCGCGCTATCCTGATTACACGATGCGCTTTGCGCGCAGCTTCTCCAGCGCAGCCTCGGTGACCCCGAGCGCGCCGAATATCTCGGCGTTGTGCTGGCCGAGCTTGGGGGCGACGGCGCGCACACGCACATCCTCGCCGATCTTGATTGGGGTGCGGATGTGCGGGACCTCGCCCAATTCGGCGTCGCTCGCATATTGGACCAAGCCGCGGTGGCTGGACCTGCGGGTCCGCGAACATCTGCGCGTAATTATAAACCGGTCCGCAAGGCACGCCGGCCGCCTCGAGCACGCCGACCCAGTGCTCGGTGGTATCCGCGGCGAACACCACTTCCATCTCGGTTTCCAGCGCCGCACGGTTCTTCATCCGCTGCTGGTTGGTTGCAAAGCGTGGGTCGTCGCACCATTCCGGATGGCCCAACGCAGCGGCGCAGCGCACCCAGATCGACTTCGCCGGCGGCGCCGATCATCAGATAGCCGTCCTTTGTCCGCATCCGCTGATAGGGCGCGTTCTGGCGATGGCGCGAGCCTTGGCGGGTCGGCTCTTGATGGTCGAAGAGCCATTGTGCGCTGGTCCACGAACTGAAGCCGATCGCGGTCTCCAAAAGCGAGCATTCGACGAGCCGACCCTTGCCGGTGCGCTGGCGTTCGTAAAGGGCGGCGAGGATGCCCTGAACCGCCCACATGCCGGTGCCGAGATCGCAGATCGGCAAACCGACCGAGGTCGGCGGGCCGTCGGGCTCGCCGGTCACATGCATGATGCCGCCCATGCCTTGCGCGATCAGGTCGAAGCCGCCGCGCCCGGCATGGGGCCCGTCGTACCCGAGCCCGGAAAGCTGAGCATAGATCAGCCGCGGGTTGACCAGGTGTAAGTCCTCGTAGCCGAGCCCGGCGCGCGGCATGACTGTTGGGCGATAGTTCTCGACCAGAACGTCCATACCTTCGACCAGTTTCAGGAACAGTGCCTTGCCTTCGGGCTGCTTGTAATCGAGGGTGATGCCTTTCTTGTTGCGGTTGATGTAACGGAAATAGGAATTGCGCTCGCTGCCGTCGCCCCAGGCGCGTACCGAATCCCCCTTGCCGGGGCGTTCGAGCTTGATGACCTCGGCGCCCATATCGGCCAGGATCATCGTGCAAAACGGCCCGGCCATGTGCTCGGTCAAATCGAGCACCTTGAGCCCGGCGAGCGGGCCGTCGCGACCAGCCATTTTACGCCCGTCAGGCTTTGATCGTATCGAGGGTCGGGAGCCGGAAGCGATCCTCGGGGTCGTCCCAGCCCTTGAAATTGGGCGCTCGTTTTTCGGCGAAGGCGGCGCGCGACTTGATCAGATCGCTCTTGGCGCCGTGCTCGTGCAAGCCTTTGGCCAGACGCTGCTGATCCGCTGAGGGCGTCGGCCGCATCTGGCGCATCATGTGGACGGTGTTGACGCGCGAGGCCGGCGGCAGGGTCAACAGGTGCTCGGCCATCGCCAATGCACTCGGCATCAATTCATCGGCCGTCGTCAGGCGGTTGAGAAAGCCGATCTCGTAGAAGCGTTCGGCGGTAAAGCGAAAACCGAGCGCCATCTCCATCGCGATCGGATAGGGAAGATTGGCGACGTGCCCGTGGTTGTAGCCGCCGAGGAGCCAGCGTTTCGCTTCGGAGACTTCGAACACTGCCCCTTTCGCCGCGACGCGCAGATCGGTGCGTTCGACCAGCATAAAGCCGCCGCCCATCGCATAGCCGTTGACCGCGGCGATGACCGGCTTTTCGAGCGTCCCGGTCATGAACGGATCTTCGATGTCCGGCCGGCTCCCGCCGGGCCGTCCGGCCGCCAGCGATTCCTTCATATCCTCGCCGGCGCAGAACCCACGGCCGGTGCCGGTGAAGATCGCCACCTCGAACTCGTTGCTGCGGCGGAATTCGCTCCAGGTCTCAGCGAGCCGACTCCGCATCTCGTGGTTGAGCGCATTCAGCCGCTCGGGCCGGTTCATCCGCACAACAAGTATCTGTCCATGACGCTCGGTCTCGACGACGGCCATCTGATCTTCTCCCCGACGCTTGGCCCCTAAGGCGGCAAGAGGCTACCATTCCCGGGCCGCCAATCAAGCCATGCCGAGCAAAGGGGGTCGAGTGATGGGGCATCAGATCGAACGGTTGGCGCAGTTTGTCGCGCAAACCCAATGGGAAGACGTTCCCGATGCGGTGCAGCGGCATGCGAAACTGGTGATGCTCGATACCTTGGGGGTCATCCTCGCGGGTCCGAGCGGCCCGAGGCGCGGCAGATGCGCGAACGGCTGGCCGGGACTGCCGGCACCGGAGCTACCGTCTTTGGGCGCGGCTGGCCGACCCAGGATCCGCGCACTGCGGCATTGCTGAACGGCATCGCCGGCCGCTCGATCGAGCTTTGCGAGGGATTGCGTTTCGTGTCCGGCCAGGCGGCGATGCAAGTGCTGCCCGGGGTGTTGGCGGTCGGCGAGCATGCTCGGCGCCGCGGGACGCGACATGCTGACCGCTTTCGTTCTCGGCTATGACCTCGCAGCCCGTATTTCCGGCGGGTTCACCCCGCGGCCTTTGGCGCACCAGAACGGCCAAGTGTCGTTGCTAGCCGCCGCCGCGGCCGGGGCGCGACTGCGCGGCCTCGACGCCGCCGGGATCAGCCGCGCCATGCGCATCGCCACGGTCTTGCTGCTGACCCCGAGCTATACCAACGCGGTCGCCGGTGCCACGGCGCTCAACGTCGCCGGCGGCATGAGCGGCTTTGCCGCGGCACTGGCGCCCGAGCTGGCTCTGGCCGGATTCGAGGCGCAGGCAGACGCGATCGAAGAGGCCCTGGGGCATCTGGTCGGCGGCGGGTTCACCCCCGACGGTCTGCTCGACGAACTAGGCGCGAGCTGGCACATCACTCGCAACTATTTCCGCCTCTATGCGTGCTGCAATCCGATCCACCCGGCGCTCGATTGCCTCCAGGCGGCGCTCGCGGAGCTGCACCCTCGGCCCGAACAGATCGCTCGCATCGACATCGCAACCTATCGTTTCGCTTCGGTCATGAAGAACCCCGATCCACCCAATTATTTCGCCTCCAAATATTCATTGCCGCATGCCGCCGCGGTGATGGCGGTGCGAGGTCATGCCGGTTTCGCGGCGCTTGACGATACCGCCTTGCACGATCAGACGATCGAGGCGTTGCGCCACCGCGTGCACGTCGGCGAAGACCCGGCGATGAGCGCGCTGGCGCCGCGGCTGCGGCCCGCCCGCGTGACCGTGACCTTGACCGACGGCCGCCAAACCACGCATTCCTGCGACAGCCACCGCGGCGATTTTCAGCAGCCCTTTGCCGAGTTGGAGATCCGCGAAAAATTCCGCGAGCTCGCCGGAACCGTGCTGACGGCGGAAGGGGTGAGCAAGGTCGAAGGCGCCGTCGATCGTAGTGAAGAGTGGGCCAGCCTCGCCGAGCTGACCGGGTTGTTGCGCCGCCACGGCCGATCCTGACCCTGAGACCTCTCGGGGTATCCAGGCGGCTGGTTACGGAGCGCGCGCCGGGCCGACGAGGCTCGCCCCGCCATCGACGACCAGGGTTTGCCCGGTGATGTAGCGCGCCTGCGCCGACAACAGAAAGCGCACGGCGTGGCCGATATCCCAGCCGAGCCCCTCGAGACCCAGCACCGACGCCATGCGGCGCGCCTCGCGGCCGGCCGGGGTCATCTGCCCGGTATACATGCGCGGGGTGTAGACCGGTCCCGGCGCCACGCAGTTGACGCGAATGTTCTGCGGCCCGTGATCGACCGCCATGGCCCGGGTCAGCGCGATGACCGCGCCCTTCGAGGTCGAATAGGCGGTCAGGCCCCGCGGCCGCAATGCCGAGATCGACGACACGTTGACGATGGCGCCGCCGCCCGCGGTTTCGACCATCGCCGGGATCGCATAGCGCGAGACGAAGAACATGCTGTCGACATTGACGTGCATGACCCTGTGCCACAGCTCGACCGGCGTGTCGACGACGCTGCCGCGCCCGCCGATGCCGACATTGTTGTCGAGGAGGTCGAGCCGGCCGAACTTCGCCAATGTTGCCTGGACCAGCGCCTTGCATTGGTTGTCATCGGCGACATCGGCGACGAAGGATGCGGCCGTACCTCCTTCGGCGGCGATCATCGCAACCGTCTGGTCGGCCGCCTCGCGCACGATATCGACAACCATTACCTTGGCGCCCGAGCGGGCCAGCAGCAGGGCCGCCGCCCGGCCGTTGCCGATGCCGTCATCGGGGGCGCCGCCGCCGGTGACGATCGCCACCTTGCCGGCGAGGCCGAGATCGTCTTCAACCCGAACTTCGTCGCTCATCCACGTCTCTCCTTTCGGGGCGATCACAGAGAATTCTAATCGCAAAGCGGGTCGCCGGTCGCCATGATTGTGGCTTCGGCGAGCAGATGGCTGACGGCCTCTTGGTAGTTGCCGTCGGCGATTTGAACGAGGGCCTCGGCTTCACCTCCAGTTCGAGTGGGGTCCGGGTAACGATCGGGAGCGGATGATGGGTGACGGCAGTGTTGCGGCCGGGTATCTCGACGAGTTTCGCGCGCGGGGCGAAGCGATCGCCGATGCCTGCACCCGCTGCGGCGAGTGCTTTCGCGCGTGCCCGATGGTCGAGCCCGCCGGGATCGCCGCGGCGGATGCGGGCGAAACCACCGCCGCCATCGTCGATCTGATCACCGGCGGAGCGGGCAATCAGGAGGCAATCCGCTGGGCCTCGGTGTGCAGCGGCAGCGGCAACTGCATCCCGGCCTGCGATTACGGCATCAACCCGCGTTTCATGGTCCAGCTGGCCCGCGGCTTTGCCCGCGCTCAGGCCAGCGACAAACCGCTCAACACCCGCTGGCGGCAGCCTTTCCAGGGGATGAGCCGCGGCGTGCGCATCCTGTCGCGGCTGCAAATGCCGCCGGAGACCCTGGCGCGGCTGCGCGGGCTCGACACCCCGCCGCGGCAAAGCCCGCCAGACGTCGTCTTCTACACCGGCTGCAACATCCTGAAGACCCCGCACATCGCGCTGTTGTGTCTCGACACCCTCGATCTGTTGGGCGTCGATTACGAGGTCATGGGCGGACCGGGCCAGTGCTGCGGCGTCTACCAATTTCGCGAAGGCGATTTCGCCAACACCGCGCGGGTCGGCTTTGCCACGATCGACGGCCTTGCCGCGGCCGGCACCTCGACCGTGCTCTCGTGGTGCCCGAGCTGTCAGTTGCAGATCGGCGAGGTCGCGTTGCCCAGCTACGAATCGCAGTTCGGCGCGCGGCCCTTCGACCTGAACCCGTTCCTGGTCTTCCTCGCCGACCATGCCGACGAGCTGGCCGGGCTGATGAAGCACCGGGTCGACAAGCGCGTCGCCCTGCACGAGCGGCCGGTATTTCCACAGGTCATGGCCGCAGTCAAAAAGCTGCTGTCGATCGTCCCCGGTGTCGAACTGGTCGAGATCGATGTGCCAAGGGTCGGAACCCAGGCCAACAGCCTCGCGGTACTGCCGGTGTTCAAACGCGAACTCGTCCAGCGCGAGCTCGCCGCGGTCGCCGATGCCGGGGTCACGACATTGGCTACAGTCTATCACGCCTGCCACCGCGAGCTGTGCGACGCCGGCGACGGACGCTGCCTTGAGATCGTCAACTTCATGGAAATCCTCGGCGCCGGCCTCGGTTTCGAGAGCGAGGACCTCTACAAGCGCCTGAAGCTGATGGGCGACATCGACGACATCATCACCGAAACCAGCCCCTTGATCGCTGAGCACAATCTCGACCTCGACACCGTCCGCGACGCCCTGCTGCAAGAATTCGCCGCGGCGCCGGCCGCCGCTTCACTCCGCGACCAACGCCTTCAGCCGGTAAATTAGGTCGAGCGCTTCTCGCGGGGTCAGCTCGTCGGGGCGGGTTTCGCGCAGGAGGGCTTTTGCCGGGGATTCGGACGGCGCGGGTTCGGCGCGGCGGCGGGCGGCGCTGAATAGCGGAAGATCATCGGCGAGACGGGCGAGGGCGCCGCCTTGTTCGCCTTTTTCGAGCACTTCCAGCACCTCTTCGGCGCGCGCCGTGACGATCTTCGGCAAGTCCGGCGAGCTTGGCGACATGGATGCCGTAGGAGCGGTCGGCGGTGCCGGGGCCGACCTCGTGCAGAAAGACGACGTCGCCCTTCCATTCCTTGACCCGCATCGTGTAGCAGACGAGCGCCGGCAGTTTTGCCGCCAGCGCGGTCAGCTCGTGGTAATGCGTCGCGAACAGGGTGCGGCAGCGATTGACCTCGTGCAGATGCTCGAGCGCCGCCCAGGCGATCGACAGGCCGTCGATAGGTCGCGGTGCCGCGGCCGATCTCGTCGAGGATGACAAAGGAACGTTCGGGCCCGCCTGGTTCAGGATCGCCGCGGTCTCGACCATTTCGACCATGAACGTCGAACGGCCGCGCGCCAGATCGTCGGCAGCGCCGACGCGGCTGAACAGGCGGTCGACGACGCCGATCCGGGCCGCGCGCGCTGGAACGTAGGACCCCATCTGCGCCAGGATCGCGATCAGCGCGTTCTGGCGTAGAAAGGTGCTCTTCCCCGCCATATTGGGACCGGTGACGAGCCAGATCCGGGCATCCGCCAAGACGCAGTCATTGGCGACGAACCTGCCGCCGTTGCCCTGCCGCGGCCAGCGCCTGCCTCGACCATCGGGTGACGGCCGCCGTGATATCTCGAAGGCGGTTCCTTCCGCCACCACCGGCCGCACCCAGTCGCCCTCCGCCGCGCGCTCGGCCAAGTGCCGCCGCGAGGTCGAGGGCCGCCAACGCCGCCGCGGCGGCGGCGATCTCGGCGCGGCTGGCCATCACCTCGCCGACGAGATCCTCGTAAAGGCGCAGTTCCAGGGCCAATGCCCGTTCGGCGGCGCTGGCGATCTTGGTCTCCAGCTCGGCCAATTCCGTCGTCGTGTAGCGTTGCGCCCCCGCCATCGTCTGGCGATGGATGAATTCCGGCCCGAGCTTGCCGGCATGGTTGGCCGACACCTCGATGTAATATCCGATGACGTTGTTGTGGCGGATCTTCAATGCGCGCGACCGCGGTCTCGGCGGCGTAGCGCGCCTGCAGGGCGGCGATGATGCGGCGACTCTCGTCGCGCAGCCGGCGCCATTCGTCGAGCTCGTCCGAATAGCCGGCGGCGATGAAGCCGCCGTCGCGGGCGAACAACGGCAATTCATCGGCGAGCGCCCGGCGGAGCCGCTCGACCAAAGCGCCGTGCTCGCCGAGTCCAAGCCTGCGCCTCGGCGAGCCGCTCGGGCAACGGCACGAGACCCGGCTCGGCCAGCATCTCGCGCAATGCCGCGGTCTCGCCCAACGACTGGCGCAATGCCGCAGATCGCGCGGGCCGCCGCGGCCGAGGCTGAGCCGCGTCAAAGCGCGCTCGATATCCGGGCAGTGCCGCAGCCGTTCGCGCAAGGCCGCGCGCAGTCTCGGGGCATCAACGAAGTATTCGACCGCGTCGAGGCGTGCGGCGATCGCCGTCGGGTCAGTCAATGGCGCGGCCAGATGGTCGGCCAGTAGCCGCGCGCCCGCAGCCGTCACGGTGCGGTCGATGGTCGCGAGCAGGCTGCCGCTTGCGCTCGCCGGCTGAATTCGCGACCAGCTCGAGATTGCGCCGGGTCGCCGCGTCGATCTGCATGACCGAACCCGGCACCACCCGGCGCGGCGGTTGAGATGCGGCGCCCGTCCTTGCTGGGTCAGGCCGATGTAATCGACGAGCGCGCCGGCCGCGGCGATCTCGGCCCGACCGAAATTGCCGAACCCGTCGAGTGCGGCGACCCCGTAGAAGCTTCGCAGCCGGCGCCGCGCCATATCGCTCTCGAAGCGCGGATCGGGCAGCGGGGTCAATACCGGCTTCCACTCGGCCAACAGCTCGAAGAGCGCGGGGCGGGTCAGCATCCGCTCGGGCAGCAGGATCTCGCCGGGCGAGAGGCGGGCAAGGTCTCCCGGCAGCGCCGGCTCGCTGGTCGGCGCCAAGCGCAAAGGCGCCGGTCGACAAATCGAGCCAGGCGAGCCCGATCTCGCCCCCGGCCTCGGCGATGCCGGCCAGGTAATTGTGCCGCCGCGCGTCGAGCAGCCCTTCCTCGGTCAGGGTGCCGGCGGTCACGACGCGGATCACCGCGCGGCGCACCGGCCCCTTGCCGCCGCGTTTTCGGGCCTCGGCCGGGTCCTCGATCTGCTCGCAGATCGCGACCTTGAACCCGGCGCGGATCAGGCGGGCCAGATAGGTTTCGGCAGTGTGGACCGGGACGCCGCACATCGGGATGTCGGCGCCCTGGTGCCGGCCGCGCTTGGTCAGCGCAATGTCGAGCGCCTGCGCCGCCGCGACGGCATCGTCAAAGAACAACTCGAAAAAGTCGCCCATCCGGAAAAACAACAGGCAGCCCGGATTGGCGCTTTTGATCTCGTGATACTGAGCCATAACCGGCGATGCCGCAGTCGCCGCGGCGCTGGCATCGGGGCGGGAATGTTCGTTCATCGGCGAGCGGGCATCGGCAACAGCTGCGAGGATGGCGGACAGGAGCAGGCGTTTGACGGTAGCATGCGCCGCAGGCCAGCACGAAACAGAGGATCGGCATGACCGGAGCCGCGGAATCTTTCCCGGTCATTCGTGAGGCGGTCGCCTCCTTTCCCGATCGCACCCATTTCCATCGCGCGGTGTCAAATCTGCTAGCGGCCGGGTTTGCGCCGAGCGATTTGTCGGTGCTGGCCTCGCACGATTCTCTCGCTGCCGCGGGCGAACCGGACGGCGGTGAGGGCTCGATCGTGCCCGCCAGCCTCAGCGACGAGATCAAGTACATCGGACCGCTGACGGTGGCCGGGATCGTCGTGCTGTCGGGCGGGCCGATCGCCGCCGTCGTCGCGGCGTTGATCGGCGCAGGCCTGGGCGGCGCTGCCTTAAAGGAGCTGTTCGACGATTATACCGCACCGCGCCACAGCGAGGATTTCAAGGCGGCGCTCGAGGCCGGTGCGGCGCTTTTGTGGGTTCGCTGCGAGGATCCCGACCGCGAACTCACCGCCACCCGCATCCTCGAACAAGCGGATGGGCATCATGTTCACATCCACGGGCGTCCGTCTCGCCCGGAGGAGGGCAGCCGCGCCACGGTCGAACCGTAACGTCCAGCAACCGAATTCCGAAGACTATCCGCCGAGAGCTCAATTCTGTTTCGGCTCGCGTCGCAAAAATCTAACCCCGGCGCTCAGTCGCTCCGGGTCGGGTCGGCGCCGAGCCGGATCAGCAATTTGCCGAAATTGCGGCCCTGCAGCAGCCCGATAAAAGCTTCGGGTGCGCTATCGAGACCGTCGACGATGTCCTCGCGATATTTTAACGCGCCACTCTTGACCAAGGGAGCGGCCATCGCCCGGTATTCGCCCCAGCGCTGCCATTGGTCGCTGACGATAAATCCGTGGATCTTGAGTTGCTTGCGCACCGCCGACATCAGGTTGGGGCCGGGCCGCGGCTCGACATCGTTATATTCCGCGACCATGCCGCACATGATCATGCGGCCGAAATCGTTGAGCCTCGGAAACACAGCCTGCTGCACCGCCCCGCCGACATTCTCGAAGTAGACGTCGATGCCGTTCGGGCAGGCTTTGTCGAGCGCGGCGCCGAGATCCGCGGTGCGATGATCGATCGCGGCGTCAAACCCGAGCTCGGCCTCGATAAAGCGGCATTTGTCGGCGCCGCCAGCGATGCCGACGACACGAGCGCCCGAATGTTTGGCGAACTGGCCCGCGACTGCGCCGACGGCCCCCGAGGCGGCCGAGACGACGACGGTCTCGCCCTTTTGCGGCCGGCCGATCTCGCTCAGCCCGACATAGGCGGTCAGCCCCGGCATGCCGAGCACGCCGAGTGCGGTCGACAGCGGCGCCTCGGCCGGATCGAGCTTTAACAAGCCCTTGCCGGGGACGGCGCTGTAAAGCTGCCAGCCAAAGCCGCCGACAACATAATCGCCCTCGCCAAAGGCCGGATCACGCGAGCGCGCGACTTGGCCAACGACCCGGCCCTCCATGACCGCACCGATTTCAACCGGCTTCGCATAGGAGCGCGCCGCGCTGACCCGGCCGCGCATATAGGGGTCGAGCGACAGATAGATGCCGCGCACCAGTACCTCGCCCTCTGCGGGGTCCGGCATCGGGCTGTCGGCGATCGCAAAATCTGCGGTCATCGGCATGCCGGTTGGACGGCGCTTAAGCAGCACCTGACGGTTCTGGTTTTCCATGCGCCGCACCTCCTCGACTGGATGGCCGCAGGATTAACCGATCGCCGAGCCGAAGCGAAGCGGCTTTGCCAGGGTGACGGCCGTCGCCCCGCCGCGTAGGATCGTCTGGCACCGAGAGAACGCTGAGGAGACATTCGTGGAACCGACCCTTCGCAATCCTGCACGCGCGCGGCTCGAAGCCGGCGAGTTGGCGCTCGGCGTCGGCCTTCGTCAGAGCCGCACGGTCGATATCGCCGCGATCATGAAGGCCTGCGGTTATGACTGGCTGTTCCTCGACCTCGAACACAATTCGATGGATCTGGATACCGCGGTCCAGATCTCGGTCGCCGCGCTTGGGCGCCGGGATCGCTCCGATCGCGCGGGTCCCCGCAGGGCAGCACTGGCTCGCCACCCGCATTCTCGACGGCGGCGGGCTCGGCATCGTCATGCCGCATGTCGACACCGCCGAGGAGGCGCGCGAGATCGCCGACCATCTGCGCTATCCGCCGCGCGGCCACCGCTCGATTGCCGGCGGGCTGCCGCATTTCGGCTATGCCTCCATCAGCACCGCCGCGGCCACCGCGGCCATCGACGCCGCGACCCTCGTTGTGGTCATGCTCGAAACGCCGAAGGCAATCGAGAATGCCGCGGCTATCGCCGCGGTGCCCGGCATCGATTCGCTGCTTATCGGGACCAGCGATTTGTCGATCGAGCTCGGCATCCCGGGTCAGTTCGCGGACGACCGGATCGTCGCCGCATATCGCAGTGTGGTCGACGCCTGCCGCGCGCATGGAAAGTTCGCCGGCATTGGCGGTATCTATGACGACGCCTTGCTGCGCCGCTATATCGCGATGGGGGTGCGGCTGGTGATCGGCGGCGCCGATCTCGGCTTTATGATGAGCGCCGCGACCGCCCGCGCTGCGGCATTGCGCGCCTGTCTCTGACATTCGTGCTCCGCTCGGCGATATTCAACTGGCCCGACTTTGGCAGGCCCGCGACCACCATTGCCTCTGAGCTCTACATCGCACTCCGTACGCATCGCCAGGGCAACGCGAGGCTCAATCAACGACGACCGGCTTGATCTCGCGCAGGCGGGGGAGGACTTCCTTGGAGAACAGAGTGATGTTCTTGACCGCCTCATCATGGGTGATGAAGCCAGTCTTGCCGACCATGATCAGATGGCCGAAGCCGCCGACTTTGTCATAGAATTCCATGATCTGCTTGTAGACCGTGTCCGGGTTGCCGGCATACATACGGCCGCCGGCCATTGCCATTTCGGCGGTCACGCCCGGCCGGTTCAATGCCGAGTTCGCGCCCAGGACGCCCGATCCCGGTCGCCCCAGCGGGGCTGCGGTAAAGTTGCGGGGCAAATTCGGAGGGCGTCTGCCCCGGCAGAAACTTCGCGTATTGCGGCGCCGATTTCATGCTGGTGTTGACGAACCATAGAAGCTTCGAGCCGACGCGCACGCCCTCCTCGTCGGTGTCGCCGACATAGACAAAGGCGGAATAGCCGAAACGGTCGGTCGCGGGCCTGGAGAGGCCGGCCTCTGCCCGCGCCCGGCGATAGGACGCCCAGGCCCGCTTGGTCACGTCGACCCCGCGCATGACCATGATGTTGACCATGCCGCGCCGGCCGAGCTCAGCGGTGTCCTCGGGGTCCGAGGTCGCCGCCCACATCGGCGGATATGGCCGCTGATAGGGGCCGGGCCAGATGTTGACGTGGCGATGGGTGAAGTGCTTGCCCTCCCAGCTGAACGGGCCGTCATGAGAGGTCAGGGTCTTGCCGATCAGGTCGATCGCCTCCCAGAAACGCTCGCGCACTCCGATCGGATTGGCGTTGCCCGAGGCCATCTCGGTGCCGCCCGATTTGACAAAGCCGATTTCGAGCCGGCCGCGCGATATCACATCGGCGGTCGCATATTCCTCAGCCGCCCGCACCGGGTCCTGACGCACCGTGACCAGAGTCCCCATGCTGAGGAGGCGGATGTTGCGTGTCTGGCCGGGCGACGATGCCGAGGATGACCGGGCTCGCGCCATAAAGGCAATTGATCCCGGCGTGGTGCTCGCTCGAGGTGATGTTGAGGCCGAGCTCGTCGCAGAGCAAATACTCGTCGAGCGTTTCCTCGAACAGCCGCGCCGCAATCTCGGGATCGCAATATTTGTTGGGCAGGCTGGCCCGCGCCGAGTCCGCGGCATTAAGCACATCATCGGGCACAAAGGGGTAAGGATTCTCGCAGTGAAACCAAGCGTCCATGATGTTCTCGCTTGATTGACTTCGCATCGGCGGCCGGGACGATGCTGCAGGGTCTGCCGAGGTTGGAGGAATATCGCATGACCCTTGACTTGCGCCAGCTTCATCCGCTGTTTGCCGCCGAGGCCGACGGCATCAACTCCGCTCGGTACCCGGAATGTCCCGCGGCCCTCTTTTACGACCACCAGCCAACGATATTGGTGACGCTGGAAACCGCAGTAACCGCTTTCGCGCGAATTGGATACATGCCGGTTGTGAGGTTAAGCACAACCGTATCGCCTCCGGGCGTTGTGATCGTCAGCGATCCAGTGGTGTTGACGAACGACAACCAATGGGTCGCGGTTGGGAAGGTTCCGGTGGATGTTCCGAGGGCAAAGGCACGATTTGGTGCGCTAGAAGCTGAAGCCATTCTATTTCCTCAAACTGTCACGAAAGGGCTACCGCGCCGTCCGCCGTTGCCAGTATGTTCCTCCATTATAGCGGCGAATTTAAGGCAATTGTAATGTCTGCACGCTGGCCCGTCGGCGTTGGAGCGCCAGGCTGCGATAGGCCCGACAGGACTTGAGTCGTGTGTCGCACGCAGCCGCTCAAGGCTGCGACGGCATAAGGTCCCGAAGGGAGTCGAGCCAGGGTTCATAACGCCGCCAACGCTCCACCGAGCTGCGATAGACCGGTTGGCGCGCTTGCCATTTGCTGGCGGTTGCACCGCCCGGCGGTCTCCCTCGAGGTGGAGACAGGCCGCATCCCATTCGAGCCCGCAAAAGGCGATCAGCCGCCGAGCCTGCGTCTCCAGATCGGCGGTCAGCGACTCGTAATCGACATCGATGAAGCGGTCCGCCGGCAGAACTGCGCGCCAATGCTCCATCAGACGAATATATTCCCGGTAAAAGAAAACCAGATCGTCGCGGTCGCCAACAAAGCCCCTTAATGATTCCAAGCTGGTGCAATAGATCGACAGGCAAGTGTCGACGGGGTGGCGTCGGCAATGGATGAAGCGGGCATGCGGCAGGGCCAGCCGAGCGAGGCCGATCCATAGGAAGTTGAAGGGCATCTTGTCGATGACGCGCGCCGCCGTCGCTGAAGAGCGCCGCAGCACGGCAAGGTACTCGCCGGCAAGCCGCCGGGCCGCCGCCTCGTCGATGGTTCCCGGATGGTCGGCTTCGTCGACCGCGATCGCCTGCTGGCGCCAAAACGGCAGCTCGCCGGCGCCAATCACCCACGGATGGCTCGAGACGATCTGCTCGACGGGGATGGTCCCCGAGCGTGGCAGCTCTGGGGTCTTCTCCCGATACAATGGAAGCGGTGCTCCCGAACGGCGCCAAATCGGGTTCCAGCGCCAACATCGGGCCGATGTCCGGGCGCAACCCCCTGCCATGCTCTATGCTGCGTCGCGAGCTGGCACCCTCCGTCAGAGAAGATGCCCGCTGCGCGTGGCTTTGGTAAGCAAATAGCGCTCGTTGTGGCCGTTCGCCGGAAAGACGTGCGGGACCCGCTCGACGACGCCGATGCCGTAGCGTTGGAGCGCCGCCATTTTGTCGGGGTTGTTGGTCAACAAGCGGATCATGCCGAAGCCGAGCTGGCGCAGCATCTCCGCGGCCGGCAGATAGACGCGTTCGTCTGCGTCAAAGCCTAGCTGCTCGTTGGCATCGAGCGTGTCGAAGCCGGCGTCCTGCAGCTGGTAGGCCCTGAGCTTGTTGACCAGACCGATGCCGCGTCCTTCCTGAGCGAGATAGAGCAGCACGCCGCCGCCGGCCCGCGCGATCGCCGCGATAGAGCCTCGCAGTTGATCGCCGCAATCGCAGCGCAGACTGGCCAGCAGGTCGCCGGTGAAGCATTCCGAATGCAGCCGGACTAACACAGGGGCTGCCGGATCGGGCGCCCCGATCAATATCGCCAGATGCTCGACGCCGCCGTCATCCGGCCGGAACGCGATCAGACGAGCGTTTTCGGCGTCGGCGAGAGGCACCCGAGCTTCTGCGACGCGGGTCAGACCGGCGGTCGCGGCATGGCGCTTGAAGACCGTTTCGGCCTCGATCGCCGCCAGGTCAGCGCGCCGCGCCAGCAACTGGGCCTCGGCCGCCCCGACCCGAACGACCAGCGCCGCCGGCAGCAACGATGCGAGCTTGGCCAGGGCGACCGCGGCCAAGGCCCCACCTTTTGCGAGGACCGGCTGAGGACCGAACCCCGGCGGCTCCACACCAAGCGATGCACCCGGGTCGGCCAGGTTGCGGATCACCGCTGCCGGCATTTCGAGAGAAACCGAGATCGTCAACGCGCCCGACAAGTCCTCACGCGGTGCGAGGCCCAGCGCCACCGCACGACGGCGCGTCAGCACAACACGCGGCGACGTGGCGGAAACTTCGCGTAGCCGGCGCAAATTCTCTTCGGTCACCAGCTCGGCGGCGATCGCGAGCACGTTCAGCTTATCGTCGCGGATCAGCACTGGCTCGGCGCGGCGCAACGCCGTGATCGCCCCGCCCAGGTCGCGGCCCGCGTTCGTCGTCGGAGCGACGCCCTCATGCGCCACGCTCGAAATGGTCTTGAACTCGGGCACCCGATTCTCCTCGACGCCGCCCGCGCATCATAGGCGGAGGTGGCCGCGGCGCCAGCAAACTTATTCGCATAGGAGCATTCCCGACACGGTCGAGCAGAATGCAGCATACTGTCGGTCCCGGTACATCGTGACCGCGGCATCGCGCCGAGTGACCCCGTGCCGGGTCTTCTTGTCGCGCAGGAAACCGCTCAGTGAGGCCGCCGGCTGGCGCAAACGGGGGGGATCGGTTAAGCTCGAAACGCGCTTATCGGGGATGAGACGGGATGAACCCGGCTGATAATTGCTGGTTTCGACAGCGCGGCCCCCGATAGTGACACAGGAACGGCCATGCTGGTCTTCCGAACCCGGCGGATGGGGTCATGAGGGCTGGTCGCAGAATATTGATCGTCGACGATGACAGTGCGCTACGCCAATCGCTAACTGAGCAGCTGGAGCTCAACGAGGAGTTCGTGACCGTGGAGTGCGAAACCGCGGCGCAGGCACTGGAAATTGCCAAACATGAGCGCCTCGACGCGATCCTGCTCGATGTCGGCCTGCCCGACATGGATGGGCGGGAGCTGTGCCGCCGCTTGCGCGATGCGGCAGTTCACGTCCCGATCGTCATGCTGACCGGGGCCGACAGCGACGCCGACACCATCCTCGGCCTCGATGCAGGCGCCGACGATTACGTCGCGAAGCCGTTTCGGCTGAACGTATTGCTCGCTCGCCTACGCGCACATCTGCGCCAGAGCGAGCACAGCGACGACGCCGAGTTCACGATTGGCCCCTATACCTTCCGCCCCGGCGCCAAGCTGCTGCTCGAACCGGGCGGGCGCAAGAAGGTCAGGCTCACCGAGAAGGAAACGGCGATCCTCAAATACCTCTATCGCGCCCGCGATCGGGTGATCGGGCGCGGTACCTTACTCGGCGAGGTGTGGGGCTACAATGCCGGGGTGACAACCCACACCTTGGAGACCCATGTGTATCGGCTCCGCCAAAAGATCGAGCGTGATCCGACACGCGCCGAGATCCTGGTTACCGAGAGCGGCGGCTACCGCCTGGTCCCTTGACGGGCACGGGTCTGGCCAGCGACGGCCGATGACCGCGTCCGACCGGCTGTTGATCGTCAGTGGGGCGGATAGCGCATATTTCCCGCTGTTGCGCGACACCGTCCTGTCGGTGCGGACCCAGCGCCGGGACGCCGAGATCGGAATTTTGGATGTCGGGCTCGAACCGGAGCAGCGCGAGTGGCTCGCCCAACGCGTAACCCATCTCGTCCATCCTGACTGGGATATCGATTTTCCGGGGTGTGAGCACACCCCGGAAGCGCGCAAGGCGCAGTTTGCTCGGCCCTTCCTGCCGCGCCACTTCCCGGGCTACGAGACCTACCTCTGGATCGACGCGGATGCCTGGCTGCAGGACTGGCGCGCGATCGAGTTGTATGTCGGCGCCGCGGCCGGCGGCAAGCTCGCGATCACCCCGGAGATAGACCGCGCCTACAAGCGCCATTACAAGCGGCCGAAACTGTTCGGCTTGACTTTGGCGTGGAAGAATTACCGGGAAGCGTTTGGCTGGCGCGCCGCCGACCGTCTCGGCCGCAATCCGATCGTCAATTGTGGAGTTTTTGCGTTGCGCGGCGACGCGCCGCACTGGCAGGTATGGGCGCGAAGTGATGGCCCGGGTTGCGCAGCGGACCCGGTTTTTCTTCGTCGAGCAGACCGCACTCAACTATGCGATATTTGCCGAACATCTGCCGGTGGATTTCTTGCCGGCATATTGCAACTGGATGCCCGGCGATGCGCGCGCCCGCCTTTGACGCCGCACGCGGCTTGTTCGTCGAGCCCTATTCGCCGCATGAGGTGATCGGCGTCATGCATCTTGCCGGCCGCGAGCAGAAGACCCATATCTTTCGCCTGAACCGGCTGGACGGCGGGTCGGTCGAGACATCACTGCGCTATGGTGAAAGTCGTGCCCTATGCGAGCGGCCGGTGACGGTGACTGCTGCTCGGGGACCGGACGGACCGGGCGCGGCCTCACGATGAAGTGAATGGAAATAAACCGCACAGACTATCTTTTCCGTCATTTTCGGCTTCTCGCTGAGCGAGCCCTTCAATAGTCTCCGCGTCCGAACGACACGCGAGGGAGGAGAACATGGGTTATCTGCGGTTATCGGTTTTGGGGGTCCTCGCTTTATGTCTGGTCTCGGGGGTTGCCCGAGGCGGAGACAAAAATCTTCAAGGCGACGCTCAACGGCGCGAGCGAGGTTCCGCCGACCACCAGCGCCGGGACCGGCACCGCGACGGCGACGCTTGACACCGCCACCGAATAAACTAAGTTGGGATGTCACCTATTCAGGTCTGAGCGGGCCGGCGTTGGCGGCGCATATCCATGGCCCGGCAGACCCCGGACAGAATGCAGGGGTGACAGTCCCATTCAAGGTCACGGCCAGCCCGATCAAAGGTTCGAAGGTATTGACCCCCGCCCAGGTGGCCGACCTCGAGGCCGGGAAAGACTACGTCAACATTCATACTGCGGCGAACAAGGGTGGGGAAATCCGCGGCCAGTTGCAGCCGCCGCCATAACGGCGTTTATTGCCATGACGATGGCTGTGGGCCCAATGGGGCCGCCCCGACGCTGCGTTGGGAAGCTCAGAAGGCGACGCGCATAGTCCGCGACCGCTGATCCGAAATAGGCCTGCGGCTCCGAGGGTAGCTCGCCACGCGCGTGCTCTTGACGGCTGACGCATCGGCTGGTCCTGCTGAATACCGCCTGCCAATTCGCCGATTGCGGCAGGGCGCCGAGCAGGCATTGATCGAAAACGGTGTAGGTGCGCTCGACTTGACACCCGAAGGAGGGCCGGTCGCGGCGCGCCGCGGTCAGAATGATACGGTTCGGTTCGGCCATCGGCCCCGCGGCAAAACCGCCAGTGTAGCATCCCGAGACGATGACCACCGTCGGCACCATCGCACAGCCGCGCGACAGGGCTTGCGCGAGCTCTTCCGGGTGCAACGCCCGTTGCGAGCGGGCCAGCCACAACCCGGCGTCATGCTCGCCATGCGAGGTCATGAAAACCAAGCAGTGGTCGCCGGGCCGGGCCGGCAAGTCGGCAATCTGCCGCAGCAGGTTCTCGGCGGTGGCGGGTTCGACGCCGTGGCGCAGTTCGGCGCTGCTCGCGCTCAGCCGGTGGATATTGGCGGCGGGCACCCCCGACGCGAGCGAGACGCCGGGCCAAGGCCCGAGTGGCGTCATCGAATACCGGCTCGGCATCGTCGCCGGCGGCGAGCACCGCCTGCCAGCCGCCGCCGGATTGGGCCACTGATCCGCCATAGCCGGAAACCAAACTCAGGACCAAAATAAAGGCCGGCGCCCGCGCAAGTACCCAAGACCCCATCGAACCGCACCTCCGCACCTCCGTCCCGCGTTTCGTGCTATGCTGTGGCATTTCGATGGAGGTGACCAATGGCCATAGCACTCGTCGAGAAAACTTGCACGCCCTGCCGTGGCGGCATCCCGCCGCTCACCCGCGAGGAGGCCGAGAGCTTCCACGTCCAAGCTCCAGACTGGAGTCTGCTCGACGAGGCAAAGCGGATCGAGCGGACCTACCGCTTCAAGAATTTCCGCGAGGCCTTTGGCTTTGTCGAGCGCGCGGCTGCTCTCGCCGAGACCGAAAGTCATCACCCCGAGATCCGCTTTGGCTGGGGCTTCGCGACGGTCTCGCTGCACACCAAAAAGATCAAGGGGCTGCACGAGAATGATTTTATCATCGCGGCCAAGCTCGACCGTATCGCAGCGGATGCGAGCGTGCCGGCCTGACAACAAAACGTAGGGCAGTGTAGTAGAATCCGCCGCTAACGCCGGCGGGCGCTCAACCACAAGGAAGGGAGGAACGCGGTGCCCACTTACATCATGCTCGCCAACTGGACGGATCAGGGAGCACAAAAGGCCAAGGACTCGCCGCGCCGGGTTGATACCGCAAAAAAGGCCCTGCTCGACATGGGCGGCGAGTTCAAAGGCCTCTACATGACGATGGGCGATTACGATCTGATCGTGATTTATGAAGCGCCGGACGATGCCGTGGCAGCAAGGTTTACGTTGCTGCTCGGGATGCTGGGAACGGTGCGAACCAAAACGCTGAAAGCGTTTCCCGAGGCTGCCTATCGCGAGATCATCTCGTCGCTCGGCTAATCGAGCGCGGCGACGGCCGCGCCGCCCGGGATCGACCGCGGCCGGCGCAGCAGCAGCAGCAGCGGCACAGCGGCAACGACGAGAAGCATCATCAGCATGAAATCGTCGACATAGGCCACCATTGCGGCTTGCCGCGTCGCCTCGGCGTTCAGCGCGGCGACACCTGATGGTGTCATCAGGCTGTAGGGCGGCCCCAGTTGCGGCGCGCGGGCCAGCGGGTTGTCGGGCCGCAAACTCTCGACGAGGCGCGAATGCACGATCTGGGTGTTCTGATCGAGCAGCGCCTCGACGATGGCGATGCCGACGCTGCCGCCGATATTGCGCATCAAGCTGAAAATCGCTGTGCCCTGGGTCAGCAGGTTCCGCGGCAAAGTCGAGAAGGTAATGATGCTCAACGGGGTAAAGACGAAGCCGAGGCCGAAGCCCTGCATCACTCCGGTCGAAATGACCGGCCCCATCCCCATTTGCAGCGAAAACCCGGTCATCTGCCACAACGCAACGGCGGTCAGCACGAGCCCCACGAAAATCAGCAATCTGGTATCGACACGGCCGACCAGGCGGGCGACCGCCAGCATGGCGATCATCGTGCCGACGCCGCGCGGCACCGTCACCAGCCCGGTGGTAAACACCGGGTAGTTCATCAGATCCTGCAGCATCGTCGGCAATAAGCGTCATGGTCCCGTAAAGCGGGATGCCGATCAGAAACATCAGCAGGGTGCCGGCGATGCAGTTGGCATCCTTGAGAAGGTCGCGGTTCAGGAACGACCGGTCGGTAGCCGTCGCCGTGTGGACGATGAAGAGGTAGAGGCAGAGCCCGGCGATTGTCGCCTCGATCCAGATCTCGCTCGAGCCGAACCAGTCCTTCAGCTGGCCGCGGTCGAGCAGCATCTGCAAGGCGCCGATCGCCACGCTCAGCGTCGCGAAGCCGAAGAAGTCGAACGCCTCGCGCTGGGCCCGGCGCGTTTCGTGGATGAAGATCAGGATGCCGGCGCCGGCGAGAAGCCCGACCGGCAAATTGATGAAGAACACCCAGCGCCAACTATAGTCGTCGGTTAGCCAGCCGCCGAGCGCCGGGCCAATGATCGGGCCCAGAATGACCCCTAGGCCCCAGATCGCCATTGCCCTCGCTTGGCGATGAGGCGGGTTGATCTGCAGCAATACCGCTTGGGACAGCGGGACCAGCGCCGCGCCGCAGACGCCCTGGAGCAGGCGAAAAATTACCAGCTGGGTCAGGCTGGTGGCCATGCCGCACAACGCCGAGGCCAAGGTGAACCCGACGACCGAGATAAAAAAGACGTATTTGATTCCGAACCGGCCGGCGAGCCAGCCGGTCAGCGGCGTCATGATCGCCGCGGCGACGATGTAGGAGGTCACCACCCAGGCGATCTGGTCCTGCGCCACCGAGAAGCTGCCCTGCATGTGCGGCAGCGCCACGTTGGCGATCGTGGTGTCGACCCCCTGCATGAAGGTCGCCAGCATGATCGAGACCGTGATCCAGCCCCGGTTCAGCACCGGGGCCGGGGTAACGTCGCTCACCGCTCCGCTGTTTGCGTCGGGCGGCCGACGAGCCATGCGAACATCCGGTCAATGCGGTCGAGCCATGGCCGGTGGAACTCGGTATCGACGTCGACCGTGACGCTAAGCCCGGCGGCGAGCGGCTGGTTCGGGTCTAGCTTATCAAAGCTGAGCCGCACCGGCAGGCGCTGGACTACCTTGACCCAGTTGCCGGTCGCATTTTCGGCCGGCAGCAGCGAGAAGGTCAGCCCCGTTCCCGGGCTCAAGCTCTGCACCTTGGCCGGGAACACGACATCGGGAAAGGTGTCGATCTCGATCGTCGCGGTTTGTCCGGGCCGCATATGCGTGAGCTCGGTCTCCTTGAAATTGGCGGTCACCCAGACGTGCTTGGTCGACACCAAGGAAAAGAGAGCGGTCGGAGCCGCGCCAGTGTCCACTCCCTGTACCCAGTTGCCGACCTGGAGCTGGTCGACCTTGGTGACGACGCCGGATTCCGGCGCGCGCACCACCGTGTAGGAGAGGTTGAGCTCGGCGCGATCGAGCGCCGCCTCGGCGTGCTGCACCATCGGATGCTGGGCGACCGGAATATCGGGATCGCCGCCGAGGCTGGCGAGCGTGCTGGCGACGTCCTGCTCCTTCGACGCCAGCTGTTCGCGGGCGATTTTGTAGGCGTGGTTCGATTGGTCGTACTGCGCCTGCGAGGCGGTGCCCGACGCGAGCAGGCGCTGCTGCCGCTCCAATTCGCGCTGCTGATAGACGAGGGTGGCCTCGGTGGCGGCGGCGTCAGCCTTCTTCTGCTGATAGGTCGCCTTCATCGCCTCGATTTGGAGCTTGATCGACGCCAGCTGCGCCTTGGCCTCCTCGACGGCGATGCGGAACGGCCGCTGATCGAGGGTGAACAGCACCTGGCCAGCTTTCACCAGCTGGTTGTCGCGAACAGCGATTTCGGTAACGCGACCTGAAACCTCGTTGCTGATCGAAACCCTCGCCGCGTCGACATAGGCGTCATCAGTCGAGACGTAACGCCCGGTCGTCAGATACCAATATCCCGCGCCAACCAGCACGACGATCGGCCCGAGCAGCATCATTGGCAGCCGCAGCCGCTGGCGCCAGGAGCGCCGTCTTCCGAGGATCGCCGGTCGGCCCTCGACGGCGGCGCGGAGTGCGCCGATCGACGAGGATGCTTCGTTGTCGGCCGAGGTTGTCACCGGTGGCCACCGACCGGTGATAAATCGGCCGCGACCCGCGCTCGGTATCGGGCGGGACGATGACTCGGTTCCACGGCCTTGGGCAGCGGGGTCACCAAGGGCGGCGGAATGCGATCGCAAAGATTGCCGTGAACTCGGCGCAACAGGTCAACTAGCTGCCGGCCCTCTACGTCGGTCAGGTCAGCAAACGCCTCCCTGCGGACCGCACTCGACAGGTCGAGGATGCGGGCGAGGATCGGGCGCGCCTTTTCAGTCAACACCAACCGGCGGGCCCGGCGGTCGCCCGGATCGGGTCGGCGCTCGATCCAGCCATCCTCCTCCATGCGATCGAGTTGACGCACCAGGGTCATCGGCTTGATCTCGAGCAGATCGGCAAGACCGGCCTGATTGATCCCTTCGTGGCGGGCGAGGTAGCCCAGCACGCGGCACTGCGATCGGGTGAGCCCAAGAAACAGCAGCGCCCGCTGGTTGAAGCGTCGCGCGAACAGGCGGGCCACGTCGTGCACGAGATAACCGAAGCTGCGCTCGAGTTTCATAGCGATGCCAGACCAACAAAGAACTACCCAAAGGTGATAATAAGCTATGATACGGAAAATTCGAGCGCCGCCACCTGTTCAGATCGCGCGGCTGGTAGAAGCGAATTCGATAGCTTGCCGCCGCCGAGGTCAGCCCGCGCGCAAACTGCGGGCGCCGACGGCGATCGGTGCCGCACGGGTGCGTTGCGGCGGCCGCACCACCAGCAACAACGGGATCATGGCAGCCACGATGATCATCATCGAGGTGAAGACGTCGATATAGGCGACCATCGAGGCCTGGCGGGTGACTTCGGCGTTGAGCGCCGCAAGACCAGACGGGTTGCTGAGGCTGAATGGCGCCGCCAGAAACGGGGCTCGGGCGAGCGGGTTGTCCGGGCGCAAATGCTCGACGAGCCGGGAATGGACGATCTGGGTGTTCTGGATCAGCAAGGTCTCGAAAACCGAGATGCCGATGCTGCCGCCGAGATTGCGCATCAGGCTGCGCAGCGCCGTGCCCTGGGTCATAATGTGACGCGGCAGGTTGGAAAGCGCCAAGGTGTTCAGCGGGACGAAGGTGCAGCCCAATCCGAACCCCTGCAGCACCCCTGACGTAATGACCGGCGCCATCCCCATCTGCAGTGAAAAGCCGGTCATCTGCCACAGCGAGACTACGGTCATCAGCAACCCCGCCAGGATGATCAGCCGGTGGTCGAGGCGGTTCATCAGCCGCCCGACGAAGAACATCGCCCCCATCGTGCCGACGCCGCGCGGCGCGGTCACCAGCCCGGTCAGGAATACCGGATAGTCCATCAAGGATTGCAGCATCGTCGGGACCAAAGCCAGGGTGCCGCTGAGGATGCCGCCCACAAAAAACATCAGGATCGTGCCGGCCGCGAAGTTCATGTTCTTTAAGAGACTGCGGTTCAGGAACGACCGCTCACCCGCGGTCGCCGTATGGACGATAAAGAGATATCCCGCGACCGCGGCGATCGCCGCCTCGACCCAGATCTCGGTCGAGCCGAACCAATCCTTAAGTTCACCCCGGTCGAGCATCAACTGCAGTGCGCCGATCGCAATGCTCAACGTGGCGAATCCGAAGAAATCGAACGCCTCGCGATGCGGGTGCCGCGCTTCGCGGATGAACACCAGGATACCGATCGAAGCGATCAACCCGACCGGCACATTGATATAGAATATCCATCGCCAGTTGTAGTCTTCGGTCAGCCAGCCGCCTAGCATCGGGCCGAAGATCGGCCCCAGCATCACGCCGATGCCCCAGACCGCGATCGCCTGGCCGTGCCGTTCAGGCGGGTTGATCTGCAGCAGCACCGATTGCGACAGCGGCACCAGCCCGGCGCCGAAGATGCCTTGCAGCAGGCGAAAGATAACCAGCTCGGCCAGGCTGGTGGCGCTGCCGCACAAGGCCGAAGCCACGGTGAAGCCGACGACCGAGATCAAGAACACGTATTTTATGCCAAAGCGGCCAGCGAGCCAGCCGGTCAGCGGCATCGTGATCGCCGCGGCGACAATGTACGAAGTCAGCACCCAGGCGATCTGGTCCTGGGCCGCCGACAGGCTGCCTTGGATATGGGGCAGCGCTACGTTGGCGATCGTGTTGTCGACGCCTTGCATGATCGTCGCCAGCATGATCGAAACCGTGATCGCGCCGCGATGGCCGAGCGGGCTGCGCGCCTCGCCTCTCACCGAGGCCCTCGGTATCGCAACATCGCTGCCCGTGGGCGATCGTCGACCATCTGGTTATGATACGCAAAACCGAGCCGGCGCCTTCGCAATTCGTGAGCGCGGCAGATGCTAAGAAATTCGATGGGTTGAACGCCGTGGCCCAGCGGCCGGTATTCGGCGAAGCGGCTCGGGCGGACCAGCGGCAGGGGGAGCGCCGACCGATAGCCAAAGAGCTGCATCGCAGCACAATTGCGTGGCTGCAGCCGGCATTCGATGGCTCCGGCAACACACCTTGTCGAGGAGCGAAAATCATTCCACAGTGTCGGCTGAGCGGTTCGGCCCCGTCGGACCTTGACACTGCCGTCCGAAGGCGGCCAACGGTGAAAAATTCGTTGCCGGATCCCCTTGCCATTCGAGCTTCGACCTTGGTTGAGGCGCTGATCAACAGTGCCGATCCCGAGTTGTGGCGACGATACTGCCGTCTCGCGGCCGAACTCCAAGGCCGTCCTGCGGTCGCGCCCGCCTATGCCCCCGGTTCAATGGAGTGGCAGGCGCAGCAGAAACAGAAATCCACTCAATCCGATCAGGCTGTGCCGGCTTATGCACTAGATGCAGGCCGCAAGCGGATCTCGCAGCGGGGCGCACCGGCGCCATTCGCCGGGGCGCCTTCGCCGTTTGGTAGCGCCCAAAGCGAGAAATTCGATGCATTTCTGGCGCAGCATCGCGGCCCCCCATCCGTGCTCGCAGAGATCGATGCGATCGAACACCAGCTGGTCGGCGCGTTCGAGGCGGCCGGCAGTTCCGGCCGATGCCGTGCCACGGGGTTTCGCGACGGCGCGAGAATCGAGGTATCGGCAGCCTGGTTCGGCCGGATGCAATTCGATTTCGGCAGGAATTCCGTGGTCCTGCCGGACGGCTCCGAGATCGCCGGCATCGAGGTAACGATCGGTTCGTCCGCCGCTGTGGCCGGTCGTGGGGGCGAGCGCCCGGCGCGGGCAATGCTTCGCGAGGCGCTGATCGCCCTGTGGCAGCGTGGCGCCTTCACTGCCGGCACCGGAAACGAGAGGGTGTTGGCGTTGGCGCTGCGCGAGCTCGCTCTGTCCCCCTCTGATCCGCCTTACGGCTTCAAGAGCGCCGAGACCGTTCGAAAGCTCCGAAAGGCGTTGAAGATGTCCCTCTAGCCGCTCTCCCGATCAGCCGAGCTTGCCAACTTCCCAGTTTGGAACTTCGCAACTGCCGGTCCTCTTTTAGCCGTCTATTTTAGCTTTCGGGTCACGGCTGGCCGCCCGCGCTGCTGTCAGATTCCGACGCTTCTTTTTAGGGAACCAACGCATGATCTTCCATCGCCTGATTGCCCCGCAGGGCATGGGCCCAACCACGATCGAATTGGCCGGCGGAGACCAGCTCGCCGTTCCGCCGAGCGGCGTCGTCGAGATCCCGCGCGCTCTCGAGATGCCGGGTGACGGTGGCGTCTTCGAGCCGGTCGACCGCATCGTCGAAACCGCCTGGTTGCGACAACTGCTCGATCTTGGCTTTCGCCATTTGCCCTCCGCCGGCCCGACCGGCGACCGTCCGCCCGCCGGCCGCTACGAGGGTGACGCATTTTTCGACCAAACCCTCGGCCGCCCGTTATGGTGGTCCGCGGGTGCCTGGCGCAGCGCCGACGGGGCGGAGGTTTAGATTTCGGGGGCGAGGGCGCGGGCGAGAAGTTCCGCCGGGGTCACGCCTGCCGCGCGCATCGCCCGGATCGTCGTCGCCCGATCGCGCTTGGCGAGGCGGCGGCCGGTTGCATCGGTCAGCAGCTGGTGATGGCGATAGCGCGGCGTCGGCAGGCCGAGCAGCCCCTGCAGCAGTCGATGGATATGCGTCGCCGGCGCGAGGTCTTCGCCGCGGGTGACCAACGTCACCCCTTGGATCGCGTCGTCGACGGTGACTGCGAGGTGGTAGCTCACTGGCACTTCTTTGCGCGCCAGTACGACGTCGCCGAGCGCCGACGGATCGGCTAGAACCCGGCGCGGTTCGTCGCCTCTCTCCTCGACCCATTCGAGCGGGCCGGTCAAGGCTAGCGCACAGGCGAGATCGAGCCTCAACGCATAATCGAGCCCCGAATCTTGCTTTTCTTCGCGCTCCGTGGAGCTCAGCCGGCGACAAGTGCCGGGATAGAGCGGCCCTGCCTCTCCCTGCGGCGCGCCGCCTGCACGTGCGATCTCGGCCTGGATCGCACGCCGCGTGCAGAAGCACGGGTATATCACGCCGAGCGTGGCCAGCCGGTTGAGGGCTCGGCGATAATCGTCGAAATGCTCGGACTGGCGGCGCACTGGCCCGTCCCAGGCGAGCCCTAGCCAGGCGAGGTCGTCGAGGATCGCCGCTGCGAATTCGTCGCGGCAGCGCCCCTGGTCGATATCCTCCAATCGTAGCAGAAACCGCCCGCCCGCAGACCGAGCGGCACGCCACCCTTCGAGCGCGGAGCGGACGTGGCCGAGATGCAGGTATCCGGTCGGGCTCGGGGCAAATCGCGTCACTACCGTCGCGGCGGTCATCGGCGGCGCTGCCGCGGGTGACAGCAGGGCAGTCTTTCCGCTATGTCTGCGCCCTTGCGCCGGCTTTTCGAAAGACCGCAGCAATGATGCCCAAACTGTCCGGACCGTCTCGCCCACCCGCGTCCGGCGGCAAGCCCAGCCGCCTTGTAATCCTGCTGCACGGGCTCGGGGCCGACGGCAACGATCTGATCGGACTCGCCCCGTACTGGGCTCCGATGCTGCCCGAGGCCGAGTTCTTGTCGCCGAACGCACCGTTCGCGTGTGACATGGCGCCTTATGGCTATCAGTGGTTCAGCTCGCAGGATCGCAATCCGGCGGCGGTTCTGGCCGGCGTGCGCGCCGCCGCCCCGATCCTCGACGCTTTCATCGATGAAGCGCTGGCCACGCGGGGGCTCGGCGACGGCGATCTGGCGCTGGTCGGGTTCTCGCAGGGCACGATGATGTCGCTGTTCGTCGGGTTGCGGCGCGCCCAACCGGCAGCCGGCATCGTCGGCTTTTCCGGCCGGCTGCTCGCCCCCGAGCTGCTGAGCAATGAGCTGCGCTCGCGCCCCCGGATCTTGCTGGTTCACGGCACGGAAGACCCGCTCGTTCCCTACGCGTCGCTGGCGGCAGCGGAAACCGCGCTGACAAGCGCCGGCGTCCTGGTCGAGACGCTGACCTGCCCCGGCATCGGCCATTCGATTGACGAGGCAGGCTTGCAGCGCGGCGGGCACTTTCTCAGGGACGTGCTCGCGGAAAGGACGTCTTGATTATCTCGTCCTCGCTCAGCAGGGGATCGATGATCCCCAGCATCTTTGGCGAATCCCATTCCGTCTCGCCTTCGACCCGGCCCAGCACCCGCCCCTGCCGATCGATTAGAAAGCTGGTCGGCAGGCCGTCGACCGTGAACGCGCGGCCGACCGCGCTCTCTGGATCGAGATAAGTCTTGACCATTTTGAGCCCGAGCTTGGCGATGAACGGCGCAACGGCCTTGCTGCCGCCGCGATCCTCGGATATCGCGAGGATCGTGATCTTATCGCCAAGTCGGGTTTGCAGCCGCTCGAGCGACGGCATTTCGTGCCGGCACGGCGCGCACCAGGTGGCCCAGAAGTTGACGAGGACGAGCTTGCCGGCGAAATCGCGAAGACTGAGGGTTCTCCCGTCGGCGTCGGTAAAGCCGGCCGCAGGGGCGGGCCACGGCCGCGAGGCCGGGAGGAACTGGCCTAAGGGGGCCTGCCCGGCCGCGTCCGCATCGGCCTGCGCCGACGCGCCCGGACCCGGCAGAGCCAGCAGCAAGGCCACCAGTAGAGCCCAGCCCGATCTCACCATCGCAGTCTTCCATGGTACCCGGGCAGTCGGATGAGCGGCGCAGCGAAGCCGGGCAAGGGCGCGGCGAATGAGCAATGGGGCGGCCGCTTCACCGGCGGCCCGGCCGAGATCATGCGCCGCATCAACGCGTCCATCGACATCGACAAGCGCCTATGGGCCGAGGACATTGCCGGCTCCAAGGCGCATTGCGCGATGCTGGTGGCACAGAACATCCTGTCGCCGCAAGATGGAGCCGCCATCGCTGCCGGTCTAGATCAAATCGAGGTCGAGATCGAAGGCGGCCGTTTCGCCTTCTGCGAGGCGCACGAGGACATTCACCTGAATGTCGAGGCGCGCCTGGCCGAACTGATCGGGCCGGCTGCCGGCCGGCTTCACACCGCGCGTTCGCGCAACGACCAAGTTGCAACCGATCTGCGGCTGTGGCTGCGCGCTACGATCGACCGCCTCGACGCGGCGATGCAGGAACTGCAGCAGGCGCTGATCGATCGCGCCGAGGCCGAAGCCGATACGGTGATGCCGGGCTTCACCCATCTCCAAATTGCTCAGCCGGTGACGTTGGGCCACCACCTGATGGCCTATGTGGAAATGGTCGGGCGCGACCGCGGGCGGCTTGCCGATTGCCGGCGCCGGATGAACGAATCTCCACTTGGCGCCGCGGCTCTTGCGGGAACCTCGTTCCCGATCGACCGCGCGGCGACCGCGGCGACGCTGGGCTTCGACCGGCCGGCGGCAAACTCGCTCGATGCCGTATCGGACAGGGATTTTGCGATCGAATTTCTTGCGGCGGCGGCGCTCGCCGGGACCCACATGTCGCGCTTTGCCGAAGAGATTGTTATCTGGTGCAGCGACGGGTTCGGGTTTATCGCGCTGACCGACGCCTACACCACCGGCAGCTCGATCATGCCGCAAAAGCGCAACCCCGATGCGGCTGAGCTGGTCCGAGCCAAAACCGGGCGGCTGAACGGCGCGCTGATCGCACTGCTGACGGTGATGAAGGGCCTGCCGCTGGCCTATGGCAAGGATATGCAGGAGGACAAGGTTCCGGTCTTCGAGGCCGCCGACACGCTCGAGCTCTGTCTCGCCGCGACAACAGGAATGGTGCGCGACCTGCGGCCCGATCGCCAGCGCCTGCGGGAAGCGGCCGGGCGCGGCTTCGCCACCGCGACCGACCTCGCCGACTGGCTGGTGCGCATTGGCGGGCTGCCGTTCCGCCAAGCGCACCATGCAGCCGGACAGATCGTCAAGCGCGCTGAGGAGATGGGCTGCGCCCTCGCCGAGCTGCCGCTCGCCGAGTTGCAGGCGGTAGAGCCCACGATCAGCGCGGCCGTCTATGACGTGCTCGACGCCGATCGGTCTGTCGCCAGCAGGATCAGCTTTGGCGGCACTGCTCCAGTGCGCGTCCGTGCCGCCGCCACTGCGGCACGCAAGCGGTACCTGGGATGACAGGCCCGCGAGAGGGGCTGCCCGCGCTGCGCGCCGCTAGCGGAATCGTCCTCCTCGCCCTCGTTCTCGCACTGGAATTGGGGGGCTGCGGTAGGAAGAACGCGCCACTCCCGCCGCCCGGGGTACCCAACACCTACCCGCGTTCATACCCCCATGAGTAAATTCTTTTCGCATCGCGGCGGTCAGCTGCACGCCGAGGGAGTTCCGATCGCGCAGATCGCCGCGGCGGTCGGCACCCCGTTCTACGTCTATTCGGCGGCGGCATTCACCGCCCTATACCACCGCTTTGCCGAGGCATTCGCTGATCAGCGGCCGCTGATCTGCTATGCGGTCAAGGCGAACTCGAATCTCGCCGTACTGCGCCTGTTCGCCAATCTCGGCGCCGGCGCCGATGTCGTTTCGGAGGGTGAGCTGCGGCGCGCGCTCGCCGCCGGCGTGCCGCCCCAGCGCATCGTCTTTTCGGGAGTTGGCAAGACCGCGGAGGAGATGGCTGCGGCGCTCGCCGCCAGCATCCATCAGATCAATGTCGAGTTGGTCGCGGAGCTGCGCCGACTGAGCGCCGTCGCTTCGGAACTCGGCCGGACGGCGCCGGTGGCGTTGCGCATCAACCCCGACGTCGATGCGTTGACCCACGCAAAAATTGCAACCGGCAAAAAGGACAACAAATTTGGCATCGATCTCGGCGAGGCGGTGGCGACCTATCGCCTCGCCATGTCGCTTCCCGGCGTCATTCCGGTCGGTCTCGCCGTGCATATCGGCTCACAGCTCGTCGATCTCGATCCGTATCGGCGCGCCTTTGGCCGCCTCGCCGAGCTGGTTGGCGAGTTGCGCGGAGCCGGGTTCGCCGTCGACCGCATCGATCTCGGCGGCGGCATCGGCATCCGCTATCGTGGCGAGAACCCGCCCGAGCCCACCGCTTACGCGACATTGGTGCGCGAGATTTTCGGTCCACTCGATCTTGCGCTCGCCTTCGAACCGGGGCGGGTGCTGGCGGGTCCAGCTGGGCTCCTCGTCGCACGCGTCGTTTATGTCAAGGAGGGCGCTACCAAGCGGTTTGTGATCATCGATGCGGCGATGAACGATCTGATCCGTCCGGCGCTCTACGACGCGTGGCACGATATCGTACCGATCCGGCTCCCGGAGCCGGGGACCCTACGTTCCGCGGATGTCGTCGGCCCGGTGTGCGAGACCGGCGACTCCTTTGCCGTCGACCGTGATCTGCCGCCATTGGACGAAGGCGACCTCGTTGCCTTCACCGCGGCCGGCGCCTACGGCGCGGTCATGAGCTCTACTTATAACAGCCGCCTCCTGGTGCCCGAAGTGATGGTGGCCGGCGACCGCTTCGACGTCATCCGGGCGCGGCCGGACTATCAAGCGCTGCTGGCGCTGGATACAATCCCGCCTTGGCTCGAGCGCATCGCCCCCGAGCCGGCTCGGAAGCGAGGTGCCGCATGACCACCCGCCTGGCAAGAGCCCCGACTGGGTCCGCCCCTCTGCTTGCAACTCGGCTGCGCCTCGCCCGCGGTGCATTGCTGTGGGAGAGGCTCTGGCCGGTGTGCTGGCCGGCACTTGCCGTCCTCGCCTTATTTCTAATCCTCGTTCTGTTCGATCTGTTGCCGCTCCTCCCGGGCCCCGTCCACGCCGCGACCCTGCTCGCCTTCGGCGCCGGTTTTCTGCTCGCCCTCGGCATGGGGTTTCGCGGCATCATACTGCCCGATGCCACTGCTGCCCGACGCCGCATCGAACGCGCGAGCGGGCTGCTGCATCGGCCGTTGCAGGCGCTGGTCGACCGGCCGAGTATGCCGCTCGATCCGCAGGCGACGCAACTGTGGGATGCCCATCAGCGGCGGATGCGGGCGCTGGTGCGCCGGCTGCGGGTCGGGACGCCCGTCGCAGGGCTCGCAGCGCGAGACCCGTGGGGTTTACGAGCGGTGCTGGCATTGCTGCTGTTGATTGGCGCCGTCGATGCCGGGGATGATTGGCGCGACCGCCTGATACGCGCAGTGACCCCGGGCGTGACAGACGGTACGTCCGCGATCGCCGCCAGCCTCGACATCTGGGTCACCCCGCCCGACTACACCGGGCTGCCGCCGCAATTCTTGCGCCCGGAAAACCGGCAGACCATCGCGGTGCCGATCGGTAGCACGTTGCTCGCTCAGGTGCATGGCGGAGGTTCGGTGCCGCGCCTGTCGATCGATCGGAGCACCCAGGACTTCGCCACGACCGACAAGCAGGACTTTCAGGCCCACGCGACGTTAACTGCCGGCAAGCGGATCGAGGTTGCGCAGGGGGGGATCGTACTCGGCGGCTGGCCGATCCGGATAATCCCCGACCGCCCACCCGCCGTCGCTTTTGCCAAGCCGCCCGAGGCGACGGTGCGGCAGGCTCTGCGGATCGATTACCGGGCGTCGGACGATTACGGGGTGGAAAGGGTCAAGGCGGTGATCCGGCGCCCTGGGGACAAGTCCGGCGACAAGATCGAGCTGGAGCTGCCCTTGCCCGGGTTGCATCTCAAGCAGGCGGCGTCGACCAGCTATCACGATCTGACGCCGGCCCTGTGGGCCGGGCTGCCGGTCGAGATCCGGCTCGTCGCCAGCGACGCGCTGGGACAAACCGGCGAGAGCGAGCCGGCGCACATGAAGCTGCCGGAGCGCGCCTTCGCCAACCCGGTTGCGCGCGCGATCATTGAGCAGCGCAAAGAGCTGGCGGCCAGTCCGAGTTCGCGTTTGCCGGTAGCCGAGATTCTTGGAGATCTCCGCTCGCGCCCGCAGCTCTACCATGATGACACGGTCGTGTTTCTGGCACTTCGTGTTGCCCAAGAGCGCCTGCGCTTGCACGATGACGCGGCCGCAATCGCGCAGATCGAGCAGCTATTGTGGGATACCGCGCTGCGCATCGAGGACGGACAGGCCTCATTGGCGCAGAACGAGCTGCGGCGGCTGCAGCAGCAGCTGCAGGACGCGTTGGCAAAAAACGCGCCGGACCAGGAGATCGAGCGCTTGATGAGCGAGCTGAAGCAGGCGCTCGACCGTTATTTGCAGGCCCTCGCCGCGAACATGGCGCGCCATCCCGAGCAGAACCAGCAGCCGACCGATCCTTCCCAGCAGATGCTCACCAGCCGGGATCTCGAACATATGCTCGACCGTGCCGCCGAGCTGGCCAAAAACGGGGAGCGCGATCAGGCGCGCGAGCTGTTGTCGCAGCTTCAGAATATGCTGGAAAATTTGCGCCTGGCGCGTCCTGGCCAGTCGCCGCAGGAGTCCAGCGAGGCGCAGCAGATGATGAGCGGAATGCGCCAGCTGATGCAACGCCAGCAGCAGCTGCTTGACCGCAGTTTCCGCGCCCAGCAGCAAGCAGAGCGAGGGCAGACGACGGCTCCAGGCGATCAGAACGGCATGCGGGCGAATGGCGCCGGCGATATGAGCGGCGCGGCCCAGCAGCAGGAAGAGTTGCGCCATATGCTGGGTGAGATGATGCGCCGGATGGGCGACGGGCTCGGTGAAATTCCCGACCCGCTGGGCCGTGCCGAGCGGGCGATGCGTGACGCGGCGCAAGCGTTGCGCGGCAGCCGGCCTGGTGCGGCGATCGGCCCGCAGACCGATGCGCTGGATCAGTTGCAGCAGGCCCAGCGCGAATTCGCCCGGCAGATGCAACAGCGGCTAGGCGCCGCTTGGGGCGAGCCCGTGGACCGCGGGACCGGAACCGGCCAGCCGCGTGACGGGGGCGACCGCGATCCGTTGGGCCGGCCGGTGGCAAACGGTGGCTCTTACGATCAGGGCGACGTCAAGATTCCGGATCTAGATATGATGCAGAGGTCCCGTCAGATCCTGGACGAGCTGCGCCGTCGCGCCGGCGAGCGCTACCGGCCGCAAATCGAGCTGGACTATATCGACAGGTTGCTGCAGCGGTTTTGATAGCGCCTCATTCGAAATCGTCGGGCCGGCAGATCATCGCCGGATCGGCAGGATAGCGTCTTCTGGCCAAGACAGTTGGAACCCGAGGAGATCAAAAAAACCCTTTGACCAGATCGAGAAACCCGTCGAGCCGGTCGTGGTGTACCCAGTGGCCGGCGTTTTCGAAGTTGACGACTCTGGCGTTACGGAAATGCCGCACCCTGCCGTCGTCGAGCGGGTTCGAGGCCCAGCTTTCCTTGCCGTAGACGAGTAGGGTCGGGCAGGTGATCTGCCCCCAAAGTTCCTCGATCTCGGTCGGGGTCATCTCATAGGGTGGCTCGGCGCGCACGTAATTGTCGAACTTCCAGCTGTAAGTGCCATCTTCGTTCTGGTTGACCCCGTGCTGGGTCAGATGGCGCGCCTGTTCCGGCGACAGATGCTGATTTTCTTCCTGCATGCGCCGAAAGGCGTCCTCGATCGAGGCGTAACGCCGCGGCAATCGTCCGGAGAGCCCGCGCTGTTCGTCGATCCAGTTCTGCATCCGGATGGCGATGGCGTGCTGCCGGCGCTCGCGAATTCGCCGCGGCGACGCGCCGAGCCCTTCGATCGCGACGAGCTTTGCGACGAAGTCGGGATAGATCCCGGCGTAGCGCAGCGCGATCACACCCCCCAGGGAGTGGGCGATGATGGTCACCGGGGCAAGCTCCTGCTGATGGATCAGCTGGGCGAGGTCATAGACATATCCGGCGATCGTGTAGTTGCCGTCGGGCGACCACTGGCTGTCGCCGTGACCACGCAGGTCAGGCGCCAGCACGTGCCAGTCATGGCGCAGCGCCTCGGCGACCCAGTCCCAGTTACGGCAGTGATCGCGGCCGCCATGGACAAGCAGCAGCGGCGGCGCGCCCGGATTGCCCCAATCAACGTAATGCAGCCTCAGGCGCTGCGAAAAATAGATGCGCGAGGTTGGACCGGAGCTGTCGAGCGTCATTCATCGGATCCCGTCATACTTTGATCGGCGGCGACCCTAGCGCCCAGAAAAGCACACGAAAAGCCGGATCGACCAGTGATGACACGCAAAGACCCCCGTGCGCACTGATGCGTCAAGCGGGGGTCGCTGTTGCGAAGCCGTAACCTCGCGCCCAGGATCGAAGCCCGGGCTATATCTTGGACTTTATGCTCGGTTGCCGATGCCAAGCGATCGGCAACTCGCACTTCCCGGGTGGCATCATGTCGATCGGACATCCTCCCGCTGAGTTGACGACAATCGATAATTTAGGATCCGCTCCGAACGCGGTCAAGAGACGCGACCGGCCGACGGTCCTTGCAAAAGACGGCTCGTTTCGTTTAATTTTGTTAGCACTCCCTGGCAGGGAGTGCTATAAGCCATCCTAACGTCCGGTATTTGATGGAGGTACCCCGTGACATTTCGACCACTGCAAGATCGTGTGCTGGTTCGGCGCATCGAGGAAGAGGAGAAGAGCAGAGGCGGCATCATCATCCCCGACACAGCTAAAGAAAAGCCGATGGAAGGCGAGGTCCTCGCCGCTGGGCCCGGCACCAGGGGCGATGACGGTAAATTGCATCCGCTTGACGTGAAGATCGGCGACCGCGTGCTGTTCGGCAAATGGTCCGGCACCGAGATTAAGATCGACGGCGAGGATCTCGTCGTCATGAAGGAAAGCGACATCATGGGCGTCGTCGACAAGACCGCCTGAGGGAGAGGATCATGGCAGCTAAGGAAGTCCGATTTCATGCCGATGCCCGCGATCGCATGTTGCGCGGCATCGATATTCTCGCCAATGCGGTCAAGGTGACCTTGGGCCCGAAGGGCCGCAACGTCGTTCTCGACAAATCGTTTGGCGCGCCGCGGATCAGCAAGGACGGCGTTACTGTCGCCAAAGAGATCGAGCTCGCCGACAAGTTCGAAAACATGGGCGCGCAGATGGTCAAGGAGGTCGCCTCGAAGACCAGCGATCAGGCCGGCGACGGCACCACGACCGCGACCGTTCTGGCGCAAGCGATCGTGCGCGAAGGGTCCAAGGCGGTGGCCGCGGGCATGAACCCGATGGACCTCAAGCGCGGCATCGACCGAGCCGTCGACACCGTGGTCAAGGATATCGAAAAGCGCTCGAAAAAAGTCTCGACCAACGACGAGATCGCCCAAGTCGGCACGATTTCGGCCAACAACGACCGCGAGATCGGCCGGATGATCGCCGAAGCGATGCAGAAGGTCGGCAACGAGGGCGTGATCACGGTCGAAGAGGCCAAGTCTCTGGAGACCGAGCTCGACGTGGTCGAGGGCATGCAGTTCGACCGCGGCTATATCAGCCCGTATTTCGTGACCAACGCCGAGAAGATGGTGGCTGAACTCGATGAGCCGCTCATTCTTCTCCACGAAAAGAAGCTGTCGAGCCTCCAGTCGCTGCTGCCGTTGCTTGAAGCGGTCGTGCAATCCGGCAAGCCGCTCCTCATTGTTTCCGAAGACGTCGAAGGCGAGGCGCTGGCGACCCTGGTCGTCAACAAATTGCGCGGCGGTCTCAAGGTGACTGCGGTCAAGGCGCCGGGCTTTGGCGATCGGCGCAAAGCCATGCTCGAAGACATAGCCGTTCTGACCGGCGGCCAGGTGATCAGCGAGGACCTCGGCATCAAGCTCGAAAACGTCACCCTCGAAATGCTGGGCAAGGCCAAGCGGGTGCGGATCGAGAAGGAGAACACGACGGTCATCGACGGTGCCGGCGCCAAGGAGGACATCCAGGGCCGCATCGCACAGATCCGCCAGCAGATCGAGGAAACCACCTCGGACTACGACCGCGAAAAACTGCAGGAGCGGCTGGCGAAGCTCGCTGGCGGCGTCGCGGTGATCCGGGTCGGAGGGGCGACCGAGGTCGAGGTCAAGGAGCGCAAGGATCGGGTCGACGACGCCACCCACGCCACCCGCGCCGCGGTCGAAGAGGGTGTCGTACCCGGTGGCGGGGTTGCATTGCTATATGCGGCCAAGGCGCTCGACGGACTGACGCCCGAGAACAGTGATCAGAAAGTCGGTATCGACATCGTCCGCCGCGCGTTGCAGGCCCCGGTCCGCCAGGTCGCCGAAAATGCCGGCAACGAGGGATCCGTCGTCGTCGGCAAACTGCTCGACAGCAAGGACCCGAATTACGGCTTCGACGCGCAGTCGGGTGAATATGTCGACATGGTCAAGGCCGGGATAATCGACCCGACCAAGGTCGTGCGGTTGGCCTTGCAGAACGCCGCATCAGTGGCTGGCCTGTTGGTGACGACCGAGGCGATGGTCGCCGACAAGCCCGAGAAGAAAGCCGCGCCGGGAATGCCGCATGACCACGGCATGGACGGCATGGACGACTACTAACAATCCGTTAGGGTCACGACCGAGGCCGACGCCGCGAGGTGTCGGCCTCTTTTTTGCCCTTTAGCGCGTAAGCGATGCGACCAGCCGGGCGACGGCAGCCGCAATTCGCGCAACCATCGCGGCATCGACAGCGTGCGGCCAGCGGTCCTGCGGCAGATGAAATAGAGGGTTACTCCCGACCAACGTCACATAGCGTCCACCGGCGCGGTGGATGTCGCGCGTTTCCCCGGACGGGACCATACTCGGGGGCGCGATTCGATCCGGTGCGCAGCCGCCGCGGGTCAGTTCCTGGGCGGCGCGCGCCGCCAGATCCTTGCTTGCCGACTGCACCGTCAGCTCGCCCCTGACAGCGCCGATATTGGCCCCGTAATGAACCCAGGTCGCCCCGCCCGGCCGCTCCCATCCGGGGCGGCGGGCGCTGAAGTCGTCAAGGCCAAGGTGGCCGAGCTCGTGACCGCTGTTGGCGGTAAAGACGGTGTCGCAAGCCGGCGGAGCGGCGATGAGCGCGCGGAGCGTCTCGAGCCAGCACACGAGCCCGCCGCCGCGTTCGGCGGTCGATTGCCACCATGAGCTGCGAGGGGTCATCACCACGACCGGCGTCCGTATCGGATCCCGGCCGGGGATCGTAAACACGATATTGCGCGCGCAAGCCGGGGTGCGGCAGCTGTCGACAACGAGCCGGGCCGCGGCTCCCCGCGCTGCGGCGGCAAAGACCGCCTCTCGTGCCTCGCTCGAGAGCTGGATTGCCGGCGAGCCGTAGGGCCGGGTGAATTGCTCGGCATTCAACAGTCCGAGGCCGCGCTGCTCACCCTTGCAGATGATAACCAGCCCACGATGTCCCGCATCGCGCCGCAGCCTTTGGTAGTCGGGTGTGTAGACGATCCGGGGCGATAACTCGGCGACTGCAATCGGGGCCTCGCCACCGACCGGACCGAGCGCGCCGTCGACGCCGTCGGCGCCGGTCGCGGGCGCATCGAATACCGGCACCCCCGCGATGCGGACGCCGCCGACCTCCAGATAGGCCGCGATCGGATCGAGGCGATCGAGCACAAATTCCTCGCAGGCGGGGACAGCAAGCTCCAAGCGCCGCCACTTCGTGAAGTCAGCCAGTCGACCCCTGCCTCGTCGCCTGCCGTCGCGGTGCGGTGGATGCCCTGCGCATCCCAGGCGGCGAGCCACCTGGCCGCACGGGCCTCTCCTTCGTCGCGCATACTCGCTCCTTTCACACCAATTGCTCGGCACGATATCGGCCGCCGCATAGCGGCGCTATTCTGCTAGCTCAAGACGATCGGGAGGAAATGATGGCCGGTTTGCTCGACGGAAAATCCGCACTGATCACTGGGCGGCGGCGGGGGGATCGGCCGCGCGACGGCGCTCGCCTTTGCCCGAGAGGGCGCCCGTGTCGCCGTCGCCGATATCGCTGCCGACGCAGCGCGGGAGACGGTTGGGTTGGTCAACGCCGCCGGCGGGCAGGCGATATCGCTGTCGGGTGAGGTCACGCACGACCCCGAGGTCAAGGCGCTGATCCAAGGTGTCGTCGCCGCCTATGGCCGGCTCGATTGCGCCTTCAACAATGCCGGGATCGCCGGGTGGCAGGTCGAAGCCGCCGGCAAGAAGACCGCCGAGTGGTCCGAGGAAGCCTTCGATCGGATGATCGAGGTCAATCTGAAGGGGGTGTGGCTGTGCATGAGGCACGAGCTCAACCAGATGCAGGCCCAGGGTGGCGGCGCCATTGTCAACACCGCGTCGATCGCCGGTCTCGCCGGTCTGCCGACCTCCTCGGCCTATGTCGCGGCCAAGCACGGCGTGATCGGTCTGACCAAGACCGCCGCGATCGAATACGCCGAGGCCGGAATCCGGGTGAATGCGGTCTGCCCGGGCTATATCAAGACGCGGATGACCGAGGAAACGATGCGGCGGCGCGGCGAGGCGATCCTCGCTCAGACCCCGCTACGGCGCATGGGCAACCCGGAAGAGGTCGCCGAAATGGTCGTCTGGCTGTGCTCCGACCGAGCGAGCTATGTCACCGGCGCCGCCTACAACGTCGACGGCGGCTATATGGCGGTGTGAGAATAGCGGTCTCGCCAGACTAAACAGGAGCCGTAGCCATGGGTGATTTCGCATTGGGGCAGCCGGTGCCCCGCTTCGAAGATCCCCGGCTGTTGCGCGGCGGCGGCCGCTATGTCGACGACATGGTCCTGCCGCGTATGGCGTTCGGCCATGTGCTGCGCTCGCCGCATGCCCATGCGCGCATCCGCTCGATCGACACGGCGCAAGCCCAGGCGGCCCCGGGCGTGCTGGCGGTGCTGACCGGAGCCCATTGGGAAGCCGCGGGCTGGGGCGATCTGCCGTCTCCGAGCGGGCTCAGACTGCGCGACGGCTCGCCGTCGTTCCGGCCGCGGTTTCCCGCGTTGGTCAAGGACCGGGTGCGCTGGGTCGGCGACTACGTCGCCTTTGTCGTCGCACTGACCAAGGACCAGGCGGCCGATGCGGCCGAGCTGATCGCGGTCGATTACGAGCTCCTGCCGGCGATCGTCTCGACGGCGGGAGCCGTCGAGCGAGGGGCACCGTGCGTCTGGGAGGGCAGCCCGGACAATGTTGCCTTCTTCCATACCGAGGGCGACGCGGCGGCGACCGATGCCGCGTTTGCCGGCGCCGCGCATGTCGTGCGCCGCCGTTTCGTGATCAACCGTGTGACCGCTGCGAGCATGGAGCCGCGGGGCGCCATCGGCGACTACAACCGCGCCGAGGACCGTTGGACCATCTACACGACCTTGCAACGCACTCACGGCTATCGCGCCGAATTGGCGCGCCAGGTGCTGAAGGTCCCCGAAAGCCGTGTGCGGGTTGTCGCCGGCGATATCGGCGGCAGCTTCGGCATGAAATCAGCGATCTACAACGAAGTGGCTCTGGTCCTGCTCGGCTCGAAGACTGTCGGCCGGCCGGTCAAGTGGACCAGCACCCGCTCCGAAGCCTTTATGGGCGATGCGCAAGCCCGCGACAACGTGACTGAGGCCGAGCTGGCGCTCGACCGTGACGGGCATTTCCTTGCCTTGCGCGTGCGCACGACCGCCGCGGTCGGGGCCTATCCCCAGGCCGGTTCCAACGCCTTTGTCGCCAATCTCGGCACCCTGGCGGGGGTCTATCGGACCCCGACGGTGCGCGCCGAAGTGACTGCGGTCTACACCAATACCAACCCGGTGCGGGCCTATCGCGGGAACGGCCGGCCCGAGGCCGCCTATGTCATCGAGCGCATGGTCGACGAGGCCGCCGCCGAGATCGGTATCGACGCAATCGAATTGCGGCGGCGCAACATGATCCCGGCCGACGCGATGCCGTTCAAATCGGGGCTGACCTTTACCTATGATTGCGGCGAATTCGAAAAAAACCTCGACTTGGCGTTGAAGCTCGCCGATGCCGCCGGCTTCGAGCGTCGCCGCGCGGAGGCTCTCCGAAGTGGCAAATTGCGCGGCTTCGGTCTCTCCAACACGATCGAGCGCGCTGCGGCGGGCGGGTTCGAGGCAGCGGAGATCCGCTTCGACCGTGGCGGAACGGTGACCTTGGTATCTGGCTCGATCACCCAGGGCCAAGGCCATGAGACGGTCTACAAACAGCTGCTCTGCGACCGCCTCGGTATCCACCCCGATCAGGTGCATTACGTCCAGGGCGACACCGAAAAGGTCGCCAATGGCGAAGGCACCGGCGGCTCGCGCTCGGCCGCCCTGGGCGGGTCGGCGGTCTATCTGGCGACCGAGAAGATCGTGACCAAGGCAAAGACGATCGCCGCTCACCTGCTCGGCGCCGAAGCGGCCGAGGTGAATTTTGCCGACGGCCTATTTACCGCACCGCGCTCCAACCGGGCGCTGACGGTCGGCGAGATTGCGACCGAGTCGTTCAACCCGCCGAGCCTGCCGGACGACATGGAGCCCGGACTGATCGCCGGAGCCACCTTCACCTCGAAGCAGCAGAATTTCCCGAACGGGGTTCATATCTGCGAACTTGAGATCGACATGGATACCGGCGAAGTCGATATCCTGCGTTACAGCGTCGTCGATGATGTCGGCACGGTCATGAATCCACTATTGCTCGAAGGCCAGATCTGCGGCGGCATCGCCCAGGGCGTCGGTCAGGTGCTGATGGAGGACATCCGCTTCGACCCGGCCTCGGGCCAGCTATTGACCGGCTCGTTCATGGATTACGCGATGCCGCGCGCTGGCGATCTGTCGGCGATCGAGTGCGACAGCAACCCGGTCCCGACTAAAACCAACCCGCTTGGCGTCAAGGGAGCGGGCGAAGCCGGCAATGTCGGCGCCTTACCGGCGGTCGGCAACGCGTTGATCGATGCGCTCTCCCCGCTCGGCATCCGCCACGTCGAAATGCCCGCCACCCCCGAACGCCTCTGGCGCGCGATCCGCGGCGCACGGAACTAGCGCCCTACGGGTCGGTGAGGATCTTCCTGTGCCGATGGTGCTTGCCTGTCGCGGTGTGCCGGGGTAGACATCTTACTTGATCTTACAAAGCGGCGGGATGCGGTGGAGACCACAAGATTGTCATCAAAAGGCCAGATCATTCTCCCCAAGTCGGTGCGCGAAGCCCACCATTGGCGTGCGGGCACCGAGTTCCTGGTCGAAAACGCAGAAGAAGGAGTGCTATTGCGCCCGGTCAAGCCGCTCTCTCCATCGCGGCTGGACGAGGTCGCGGGGCGGCTCGCAACGCCGCGCCCGGCCGCGACCATCGCAGAGATGGAGGCCGCCATCGACGCTGAAATCGTCGTGCGCCGTGATCGCGGTCGATACTAATGTTGTGATCCGCCTGCTGACCGGCGGCGATCAGGATCAGGCAACGCGCGCCAGAAAGCTGTTCGAGACCGAGATGGTATGGCTACCCAAGACGGTGATCCTAGAGGCCGAATGGGTGTTGCGACGACTTTACGGCCTCGCCAAGGGACGGGTCGCTGAAGCACTGACGGCTCTTGCTGCACTCCCCAACGTCCGTTGCGAGGATGAAGCCGCAATCGTCCAAGCGTTGCGCTGGGCGGCGAACGGGCTGGATTTCGCCGACGCACTGCACGTTGCTTCTGCGGGATCGGCCGAGTGCTTTGCTACATTCGACACGGATCTAGTGAAGCGAGCCAGCTTCGCCCGAACCGGCGCCACTGTCATGGCGCTCTGAAGACGATCCGCTCGTGTTCGGCCCGCAGTCGATCGGCGACAGCCGGGCAGGCGCTGCGAGGAAGATCGTCGGGATCCAGGGCGGCGGCAGGCCTTCGCGCCGTTCTTTGTGTCGCTCTTCGCGGTCGGTGAGGCAGGGTTTCGGCGCCACCAGGCCGCCGGGTCTCGCCGGCGTTCGTTTGGATGGCCTCGCGACGCAGCTCTTTCATGCGTTCGCGGATCGTCGCGAAATCATCGGCGGCGCGGGGTCGGGTCACATTGCCTCCGTGAATTGGCGGAAGCCGATGCCCTGCGAGCCGGCTAGCCCGGCAGGGTGCTCGATTAAATAGTGCTGAACCCGGCCCGAAACCGGCAAGTACTCGGCACGCCGCACGATCCGAGGAGGATGTCATGATGCCCGAGACGGCGATGCTGTCGCGCCCGATCCCGTCGACCGGCGAGATGATGCCGGTGATCGGCCTCGGCACCTGGCCGGTGTTCGATGTCGCCGCCGGCGAAAGCGCGCGGCGGCCGTTGCGCGAAGTCGTTCGCCTGCTGCTGGATGCGAGCGCGAAGATGATCGACAGCTCGCCGATGTATGGCCGGGCGGAGGCGGTGACCGGTGATCTGCTCGCCGACTTGCAAGCGAGGCCGCGCGCCTTTCTCGCGACCAAGGTGTGGACGACGGGCCGCGAGCGCGGCATCGAGCAAATGCGGCGCTCGGCGGCGCTGCTGCGCCGCGAGGTCGTCGATCTGATGCAGATCCACAACCTCGTCGATTGGCGCACCCATCTGGCGACGCTGCGGCGGATGAAGGACACGGGAGCCATCCGGTATATCGGCATCACCCACTACATCGACCGGGCGCTTTCCGAACTCGCCCATATCCTCGAAACCGAGCGCGGCATCGACTTCGTGCAATGCGGTTATTCGCTGGAGGCGCGAGCGGCCGAGCGCGAATTGCTGCCAGTAGCGGCGGCGCGCGGCGTCGCGGTCATCGTCAACCAGCCGCTCGGGCAAGGCGGACTGTTGCGCCGGGTGCGCGGCCAAGTCCTCCCCGACTGGGCCCGGGAATTCGACTGCACAGAGCTGGGCGCAGCTGCTCCTCAAATATGTTCTGGCCGAGCCGGCAGTCACCTGCGTGATCCCGGCGACGCGCAACCCAGAGCACATGCGGGAGAACCTCGGTTGCCGGTTTCGGCCGCTTGCCGAATACCGAACAGCGGCAGCGGATCCGGGCGTTGTGGGACGCAATCTAGCACCCGCGATAAAGGTCGACGCGGCCCTCTGCGCTTGCGAAGATCGCGGTATCAGCGCGGGCTCGGGAGTGATGCAAATGGATTTATTGGCGGTCCGCAGCGGTGTTGGCCAGCTCAGCCGATGGCGGCGTAGGCAATGGCATCGCCACTGCCCGCGCTCAATCTCGTGGCGGCACCCGGGCGGCGGCGAGCGACCCTCGACCTTGCCCGCGAAATCGAGCGCCATGGCTTTGCCGGCATTTCGATATCGAGCCAATACAGCAACATGTCGCAGTGCCTAGGTCTAGCCTTCGCCACCGAGCGTATCCCTTTCGCCACCGCGATTGCTCCAATCTACGCCGCGACCCCCGAGGAATTTGCCAACAATGCCGCCTATCTGCACGAGGTCTCGGGCGGACGTTTCCAGTTCGGCATCGGGGTCGCCCATGCGCCCGCGCTTCAGCGCATGGGGGTGACGCCGGGCAAGCCGCTCGCCGACATCCGCGCCTTTGTTGCAAAGATCAGATCGTTCGACGGCATCGGCGCGTTGCCGCCGATCATTCTCGCCGCATTGCGCAAGCGCATGGTGGCGCTGGCGGCCGAGATTGCCGACGGCGTGGTCTTTGCCAACGCCAGCCCGCTCGCACATGGCGGCGTCGCTCGGCATGCTGCCAGCGGAAAAGCGCGACGACCCTAACTTCTTCATCGGCAACCGCATCCGCACCTGCATCTGCGACGACGAGGCCGAGGCCAAGGCGGTATTGCGGCGCACGGTCACGAACTACGCGCTGATGCCGAATTACCGCAATTACTGGAAGGAAGCGGGTTACGTCGAGGAGATGACGGCGATCGAGAACGCCCTCGCCAGAGGGCAGACCGACGAGATCGGCAAATACCTGCCCGACCGCTGGCTCGCCGATATCGCGTTGTTCGGACCTGCCGCGAAAATCCGAGAGGGCATCGAGGCGTGGCGTGACGCAGGCATCCGCACGCCGGTGCTGGTGCCGCTCTCAGCCGACGGCGATCCGGCGACCGCAATCCGCGACGTGTTCGCCGCCTTCGCCGACTGAACTCGCACAGGAAGGATACGCCCATGCAACTCGGATGCTCATTGCCGGTCGGGGATATCGGCACCGGTCCCTCGGTGCTGCGCGACTATGCCCAGGCGGCAGAGGGGTTAGGCTATGCCCATCTGGTGGCGCCAGACCACGTGCTCGGCGCCAATCCCGCCGCGGATCATGAGGGCAGGCGCGTCGGCACCACCGCGACTGCCTATCACGATCCGTTCGTCTTGTTCGGGTTTTTGTCCGGCTGCACGCAAAGGATCGGCTTCGCCGTTGGCGTGTTGATCCTGGCGCAGCGCCAGGCGGTGTTGGTCGCAAAACAGGCGGCTTCGCTCGACGTGCTGTGCGGCGGCCGGTTCCGGCTCGGGATCGGGGTCGGCTGGAACGAGGTCGAATTTGTCGGCCTGAACGAGAATTTCCATAACCGCGGCCGCCGCTCGGCCGAGCAGGTGCGGGTCATGCAGGCCTTGTGGGCCGGGCCGCATGTTCGCTTTGACGGCGAGTTCCATCATATCGACGATGCCGGCATCAACCCGCGCCCGGCCTCCGGCCGCGTGCCGATCTGGTATGGCGGGCATGCCGAGGTGACCTTTCGGCGGTGTGCGAGATACGGCGACGGCTTCATGCCGTTGGCCTATCCGCCGGGCGATGCGGCGCTCGCGGCTTTCGAGAAGCTGCGCGGGTTGACCCGCGAGGCTGGCCGCGATCCGGCCGCGATGGGGATTGAAGTCTGGGTCTCGCTCGGCGCCGGCGGCCCCGAGGATTGGCGGCGTGAGATCACGTTCTGGAAAAACGCCGGGGTCACGCACCTGACCGCGCACACGACCTATGCCAGCAATCACCACAAGCGCATCGCGGGACATAGCGCCGCCGAGCATCTGGCGGCGATCACCCGATATCGGGAAGCGGTGGCGGATTTGCTGTAGACCCGATCGGTGTTAACAGGCGCAGGAGAAGCAGATGAGCGATGCAGAGATCGGCGCGTTACGCGCCAAGCTGGCGAGCCGGCCGCGCTCCGACGATTACCGGCAGCGGCGCAAAGACATCGATGCCCGCGGCTTGGCCTATGGGCTCGCCGCCGATGTCGGGGTCGAGCCGGTGACCGCGAACGGCGTACGAGCAGAGTGGACGACGACTCCGAAAGACGCCCGCGACGCCGCGCTGCTCTACCTGCATGGCGGCGGCTATGTGATCGGCTCCCTCGACAGCCACCGCCATCTGGCCGGCGAGGCCGGCCGGGCTGCGGGGATCGCGGCATTGGCGCTGGACTATCGTCTGGCGCCCGAGCACCCGTTTCCGGCCGCGGTCGACGACGCGCTCGCCGGCTACCGCTTTGTGCTGGGCCGGGGCATCTCACCGGGACGCGTCGCGCTCGCCGGCGACAGCGCCGGCGGCGGTCTGGTGGTCGCGGCGATGCTGGCGATCCGCGACGCTGGCCTGCCCCAGCCCGGATGCGGTTGGTGCATCTCGCCTTGGGTCGACATGGAAGCGATCGGCGAGACGATGACGAGCAAGGCTCCGGCCGATCCGACCGTGCAGCGCGCCGGCCTTCTCGACATGGCGAAAATGTATTTGAGCGGCGCCGATCCGCGCTCGCCGCTCGCCGCGCCGATCTACGGCAATCTTTCGGGCCTCGCCCCGCTAATGATTCAGGTTGGCGCCTGCGAGACTCTGCTCGACGACGCACTGCGTCTTGCCAAAATCGGCGGCGCTGCCGACGTGCGGGTCGATCTGCAGATCTGGCCCGAGATGATCCATGTCTGGCACCTGTTTCATCCCGAGCTGAAGGCCGGCCGCCAGGCGATCGAAGCGGGCGGGGCTTACGTGCGCGCGATGATCCGTTGAGCGCCTATCCAGGATTAGAGGTGACTATGCACCTTGGGCTTGGACAGCGATGGCGCGGCGACAAAGCCGTTCGATGGATGCGAGGATGTCGCCGGCGCTTCTATACGATGGCGAGATATTTCTGAGACAGCACCCTAGAGGAGCCCGCGCTCCGCCTCCGGTTTGCCGGAATCATCTTCTCCGGCGGCGGGCGGCTTCTCGCCCGGGTGAAACGCGAGGCACACTCCGTTCATGCAGTAGCGCTGGCCGGTGGGCTGCGGGCCGTCATCGAAGACATGGCCCAAATGACCGCCGCAGCGGCTGCAATGAACCTCGTTGCGAACCATGAAAAAGCTACGGTCGGTCTCGGTCTCGACCGCATCGGCGAGCGGCTCGAAAAAGCTCGGCCAACCGGTGCCGCTGTTGAATTTGGCATCGGCGGCGAACAGCGGCTGTCCGCAGCCCGCACAGTGATAGACGCCGTCGCCGTATTCCTTGTCGAGCGGGCTTGATCCGGCGCGCTCGGTGCCGTGTTCGCGCAGTACCCGGTATTGCGGATCAGAGAGCTTGTTGCGCCACTCCGCCTCGCTCAGCTCGACGGCAAATTTCTTGTCTGCCGAATGCCGCTTTGCACCGAGCCGACCCAACAGACCCCCGGCCATGATGTTCCTCTCCGATTAACGATCCACCGAGCCGGATATCGGAACGCAGGGAGCCTCGATTAAGAGGGGGCGGGACCAAAACCTTCAATGAATGCGTTCACCCCTGTCCGGAACCGGGCGCAACAATTCCGCGGTCGAACGGGCGATCCAACACCACACGACGCAAGTCAACTCGTCGTCGCTCTTGCGCAAGCGCTGTGCTTCGCGCTGCGCGACGGCGGCGGCGGCGGCCCCATGCCGGCGGACCAGAAGCAACGCGGCTTCCCAGATCTTGCGCTCGTTGGTCATCATCGTAATCACCATAACGCCGGTGCTGCCCCACAGAGTTCCAGAAAATGCGCCGCTCGACCAGCCGGGCAATGCAAATCGCCGGCGCCACTCCAACATATAGTTGCCTGAGCTTTCATAGATACCGAATGCTGCTTGCGCCTGAGCTGGCCCACGTTATATTCGCGCCATGCCGGATCTTTTCGACGCCCCGATTGCGAAATCCGCCGACAGCTATTCGGCCAAGGATATCGAGGTTCTCGAGGGGTTGGAACCGGTCCGCCGCCGCCCCGGCATGTTTATCGGCGGCACCGACGAGCGCGGCCTGCATCATCTCGCCGCCGAGGTGCTCGACAACGCCATGGACGAGGCCGTGGCCGGCCATGCCACGCGCATCGAGATCGAGCTCGCGGCGGGCGATTGGGTCACGGTCCGCGATAACGGTCGCGGGATTCCGGTCGATCCGCATCCGCGCTTCCCAGACAAGTCCGCGCTCGAGATCATCCTGACGACCTTGCACGCCGGCGGCAAGTTCGGCGGTGACGCCTACCGCACGGCGGGCGGCTTGCACGGTGTCGGCGTGTCGGTGGTCAACGCGCTCAGTGACGCGCTCGAGGTCGAGGTCGCTCGCGATCGGCGGCTGTGGCGCCAATCCTACAGCCGGGGCAAGCCCGGTGCCGGGCTGCAGGACGGCGGGCCGGTTCACAATCGGCGGGGCACGACCCTGCGATTTCATCCTGACCCCGAAATCTTTGGCGGTCTGGGATTTCGTCCCGCCGTGCTCTATCGCATGGCGCGGTCGAAGGCCTATCTGTTCCGCGGTCTCGAAATCCGCTGGAGCTGTGACCCCTTGCTGCCGCGTCCGGCCGATGTTCCGGCAGAGGCGCGGCTGCATTTCCCCGGCGGGCTCGGCGATTTCCTCGCCACCAGCCTCGACGGCCAGGCAATGTTGGCCCCGCGCCCATTTCTCGGTCAAGCCGATCTCGCCGAGGGTGGCAAGGTCGAATGGGCGGTTGCGTGGCCCGAGAACGAAGAGGCTGGTTTCAGCCATTCTTACTGCAACACCGTTCCGACTCCGGAAGGCGGGACCCACGAAGCCGGTCTGCGCAGCGCACTGTTGCGCGGGATCAAAAGCTATGGCGAGCTCGTCGGCCATCGTCGCGGCGCTCAGGCGACGGGAGAAGACGTGACCGGCGGTGCGGCGATGCTTTTGTCGCTGTTCATCCGAGATCCGCAGTTTCAGGGGCAGACCAAGGAGCGGCTCGCCTCGGCCGAGGCGGCGCGGCTGGTCGAGAACGCGGTCAAAGATCATTTCGATCACTGGCTCGGCGCCGACCCGGCGACGGCGCGGCTGCTGCTCGATCATATCGCCGAGCGCGCCGAGGAGCGCCAGCGGCGGCGCCAGCAGCGCGAGCTCGCGCGCAAAACCGCAACGCGCAAGCTGCGGCTGCCGGGCAAACTCGCCGACTGCACGCGCGACAGCGCCGCCGGTACGGAAATTTTTCTGGTCGAGGGCGACAGTGCCGGCGGCTCGGCCAAGCAGGCGCGCGATCGCGAAACCCAGGCGATACTGCCGCTACGCGGCAAAATCCTTAATGTCGCCAGCGCCTCGGCCGACAAGATGCGGTCCAATCAGGAGATCGCCGACATAATCCAGGCGCTCGGCTGTGGCTCGAGCGCGCATTATCGCGAGGAGGCTTTGCGCTACGAGCGCGTGATCATCATGACCGATGCCGATGTTGACGGCGCCCACATTGCCTCGCTGTTGATGACCTATTTCTTTCGCGAGATGCCGAAGTTGATCGAAAACGGTCATCTGTTTCTGGCGCTCCCGCCGCTTTATCGGCTGACCCAGGGCGAGGTCACCCTCTACGCTCGCGACGACCCACATCGTGAGGAATTGCTGCGCAGCGGCTTCAGCGGTCGCGGCAAGATCGAAGTCAGCCGTTTCAAGGGATTGGGCGAAATGCCGGCGCGCTACCTGAAGGCGACGACGATGGATCCGGCGCAACGCACCTTGCTACGGGTCAGTGTGGTCTCGGAGGATGGTTCGGCAGAAATCGAGCCGGCGGCCGGGCCGGACCCGCGAACCGAGGTTCTGGTGGAGACCTTGATGGGCCGCCGCCCCGAGCTGCGCTTCGACTACATCCAGAAAAATGCCCGCTTCGTCCGCGACCTCGACGTATAAAGATTCCTTGCGCTGCGCCGGGAACCCGCTTACCTAAAATATGTCGACCCGTTTGGGTTCGGCTTCCCGGCCTTGCGTTCGTATACGATCGTCCGACCGTGTCCCCCGAGCCAATCGATGTCCGATACGCTGTGCATCCGTGCAGCGGCCTATCTTGCTACTTGGAGTTACTGCTAATGGCGACCGGTACGGTCAAATGGTTCAATGCGCAAAAGGGCTACGGCTTCATCCAGCCCGAAAACGGCGGCGCTGATGTGTTCGTCCACATCTCCGCTGTCGAGCGCGCGGGTATCGACAATCTGCGTGAAGGCCAAAAGCTCAGCTTTGAGCTCGAGCAAGGCCAGCGCGGCCGGGTCTCAGCGGTCAATCTGCGCCCGGTCTGAGGGAGGTACAATAGCCACGGGGGTGCTGAAGCGCCCCCGTTTCTTTGTCTAGGAGACCTGGTTGGCTAAGGAAGATCTGATCGAATTCGACGGCACGGTGCTTGAGCTGCTACCCGATGCGCGGTTTCGCGTGCGGCTCGACAATGGGCACGAGACCCTTGCCTACTCCTCGGGCAGAATGAAGAAAAATCGCATCCGGATCTTGGCCGGCGATCGGGTTACGGTCGAAATGACCCCTTACGATTTGACCAAGGGTCGAATCAACTTCCGCCACAAGGACGAGCGAGCGGCGCCGCCGATGGCGCCGCGCCCACAATTCCGCCGGCGCTGACGAGGTTCTGCCTTGTTCTACAGGCATGTCTCAGAGTCAGAAAAGGTTTGACAAGTTACCGGTCAGACCCGACTTAAGCTAAAGGTTCCAACCTAACCGATTGTTACGAAAAGGCTACAACTGCTCAATGGGTTTTTCAGAACTCGATCTGTCGCCTGAGGTTCTTCAGGCAGTTTCCGACGCCGGCTATACGACCCCCACCCCGATCCAGGAACAAGCGATCCCGCATGTCAAAAGCGCGCGGGATGTTCTGGGCTGCGCGCAGACCGGGACCGGCAAAACCGCAAGCTTTGTACTGCCGATGATCGATATGCTGGCGGCGGGCCGGTCGCGAGCGCGGATGCCCCGCTCGCTGATCCTCGAACCGACGCGCGAGCTGGCGACTCAGGTCGCCGCGTCTTTCGAACTCTACGGTAAATACCACCGCCTGACGATGGCGTTGCTGATCGGCGGCGAGAGCTTTGTCGATCAGGAGCGCAAGCTCGATCGCGGTGTCGATGTGCTGATCGCGACACCGGGGCGCCTGCTCGACCTGCATGGGCGCGGCAAGATCCTGTTGTCTGATGCGCACATCCTGGTCATCGACGAGGCCGACCGGATGCTCGACATGGGCTTCATCCCCGATGTGGAGCGGATCGTCGGCTTGCTGCCGAAGAACCGACAGACCTTGTTCTTTTCGGCGACGATGCCGGCCGAAATCCGCACACTCGCCGACGCCTTTCTCAGCAACCCGGTGGAAATCGCCGTTGCACCACCGGCCTCGCCGGCCGCACTGGTGATCCAGTCACTCGCCGTCGTCGACCCGCGAGACAAACGTGATGCGCTGCGCCGCTTGATCGCTTCAGAAGACGTTAAGAACGCGCTGATCTTCTGTAACCGCAAACGCGACGTCGATATTCTGTTCAAGTCGCTCGCCCGCCACGGTTTAGACGCTGCGGCGCTGCATGGCGACATGCCCCAGCCAAAGCGAACCGAGACCTTGGAGCGCTTTAGGCGGGGCGAGATTTGGCTGCTGGTCGCCAGCGACGTCGCCGCCCGGGGTCTCGACATCAAAGGCATGAGCCACGTCTTCTGCTTCGACGTGCCGATCCACGCCGAAGATTACGTGCACCGCATCGGCCGCACCGGCCGCGCCGGCCTTTCCGGCCGATCGTTCATGCTGGCGGCGCCTGAGGACGGAAAAGCAGTCGCCGAGATCGTCAAGCTGATCGGCAAGGACATACCGATGCAAGAAATCGAGGGCGTCGCTCCCGCCGAACTCGACTACACCGCCCGCCGTGGACGCGGGTCGCGGCCGAGTGCGCGGCTTGCTCGGCCCGAGCGTCCGGCGCGTGCCGGTGGCGAGGGCCGCCCCGCCCCACCGGCGCCGGCAAAGGAGCGACCGGTGCATCCCAAGCAGCGGCCGGCGATCGCCGCGTCCAAACGATCCGAGCCCGCTGCGCATAGCGCCAACGGCGCGACGGTAACCCCGTTCCCGCGCGCCGCCGCGCCGCGCCGCCCGCGCCAGCCTGAGCGGAATATCGACGAGGATCGCAAAATCATCGGTTTCGGCGATGATCTGCCGGCCTTTCTCGCCCGTCCGCCGCGCATCGTCGCCCGGCCCTGAGCCGAGCCGCGGGCCGCGATGAAGACGATCTTCGTCATGGTCAAATGCGAGCTCGGGCAGGCGTACACCGTGGCCGACGAGGCGGTCCAGGGTGTCGAGCAGGTTTCAGAGGTCTATTCGACCTCGGGCCAATACGATCTCTTGATGAAATGCTACTTGCCTGACGAGACCGACATCGGCCGGTTCGTCACCGAGCGCGTACAGATGCTGCCCGGGGTGAAGGACACGTTTACGATCATTGCTTTTAAGGCATTTTCGGAAGATTCATCGGCCTAGCCGAGTCGCCTCGACCGTCTTCCCTTGCATTCGCGCCCGAGCAGTGCCATCCCCGGTTTCGATGATTGGGAAAGGTGGACGATGAGCGCGGAAGAAACGGGCTGGGTGAGAGTGGCGGGGCGAGCCGATCTGGCCTCGGGCGAGGTCCTCGGCGTCGAGGCCGCGGGACATTCGATAGCAATTTACGACTGCGATGAAGGCCTTTTCGCCACCGACAATATATGCACCCACGCCTATGCGTGCCTGTCCGACGGCTGGCTCGACGGCGAGACCATCGAATGTCCGCTGCATGCCGCGCGCTTCGACGTCCGCACCGGCAAGGTGCTCGATCCTCCGGCCACCGAAGATCTGAAGACCTACCCCGTCCGCCTCGTCGGCGACGACATCGAGGTCAAAGTCGAGTAGCCGCATTCCCAACTTTCATCCATAAACCCGCCGGTAGAGCGCGATGATCTCGTCGCTGGTCGGCACCAGCGGGTTGTTGGCGGGCGAGCCCGAGGCCAGCGCCTGGCTCGCCATGACCGGCAGCAATTCCTCGTAGCGCCCGGCATCGATCCCCCATTCGCGTGGGGTCGGCACCTTTAAATCCTGGTTGAGCTGGCGTAGTTCGTCGAGCAGCCGCGCGACCGCGCCCTGGCTGCCTTCGCCTTCCTCGGCGATCCCCATCGAGCGCGCGCAATCGGCGTAGCGGTCGAGTGCGGCGGGCACCGAGAAGGCGGTGATCTCGGGCAACAGCATCGCGTTCGACAGCCCGTGCGGCACGTGAAAGAACGCGCCGATCGGCCGGCTCATGCCATGGACGAGGGCGACGCTAGCATTCGAGAACGCCATCCCCGCCGTGGTGGCGCCGAGCATCATCGCCTCCCGCGCCGCCCGGTTATCGGGCTCGGCGCAGGCGGTGCGGATGTGGCGCGCGATCAACCCCATCGCATTTTTCGCGAGCCCGTCGGTATAAGGATTGGCGCGGCGGCTGACATAAGCCTCGATCGCATGGGTCAGGCTGTCGAGGCCGGTATCGGCAGTGAGCCGCAACGGCATCGTCAAAGTCAGCTCGTAATCGACGATCGCCGCCAGCGGGCAGCAGGCCAGGCCAGCGATCAGCATTTTCTCGTCGGTCGCGGTATCGGTGATGACCGTGAACCGGGTGACCTCCGAGCCGGTGCCGGCGGTGGTCGGGATCGCCACGACAGGCGGCCCGGCCTTCGGGATCTCGGCCGGGACCTTGTAGTCGCGCATCTGCCCGCCATTCGCGGCGAGCACGCTCATCGCCTTCGCGGTATCGATCGAGCTGCCGCCGCCGATCGCGACGAGGCTGTCGAACCCACCCTCGGCGAGGATTCGCGCCCCGGCCTCGACCACCGCCGTGGTCGGATCCGGAACCGTGTCGGCAAAGACCTCCCAGCGGATATGTCGTCCGGTCGAGCAGCGCCGTCGCGCGCTCCAGAATGCCGCAGCCGCGGATATAGGGATCGGTGACGACCAGCGGTCGGGCGAGCCCGAAACGTTGCAGCATGCCGGGCAACTCGGCGAGCGCCCCGCCGCCGACCGCCATCAGCCGCGGTGTGGTGATCGTCGCAACCATGTCGGCCTCCCTCCGGCTCAGCCCGGCTTTTTTAGCCGAAAGCGCAAGACGCCGCCCGGTTCTTCGCTGGACTCCAATAGCTGGCAGCCGGTGGTCTGGCAGAAATGTTCGAAATCCTTGACCGCCCCGGGATCGGTCGCCAGCACTTCGAGGACCGCGCCGGGCGGCAGTGGTTTCAATGCCCGCCGCGCCTTCAATACCGGCAGCGGGCACAACAGTCCGGTCGCGTCGAGGGTGGTGGCGGTGTCGGCGGTTGCTTCCGTCATGGCGCAGACAATCTCGGTCAGCTATGGCGAGACGAATTTTAGCGGATCGACCGAACGGCGGGCAACCAGGCCGCCTGTTCCACCTGTCTCAGCGCGGGTGGCAGCCTTTGCGAGTTGCAGTCGGACACTCAACCCCGCCGGGAACGGCGGGGGGCAACCAGCCATTCGCGGAGGATCGTTCGGAGTACACGAAATCCATCTGGGATCGCACGCAAATTACTGTTGCCGCTGATCCGGGGCGACTCGAAGCTGGCAACCTCGACGATTTTCAATTTATTTTTCAATGCTCGCACATTGATCAGGGTGTCGATCTCAAACCCGTCGCAATCACAACCGAGGCAATCTATGTGCCTTGCCCAGAAAGCCATGTAGCCGTAACATAAATCGGTAAATTTACACCTAAAGAGTAAGCGAACAATTTTGGTCAATCCACGATTACCAAGATCGCGGAAAAATGAAATATCGTCACTCCCCGCGCCTTGCATATTGCGCGAACCTTTCACGAGGTCGGCCCCGGCCAAGAGGGCGCCAAGAAACACGACGGCTTCCTCGGGTGCCATCGACCCATCCGCATCGAGTATCACAATGATTTCACCACGAGCGGCGCGGAACCCGGCCCTTAAGGCAGCACCCTTACCTCGTCGTATTTCAAGCACGACCCGCACATCGTGGCGCAATTGGCGCGCAACCTCAACGGTGCTGTCGGTGGAGCGACCGTCGACAATGATGACCTCGTGCGCCCAATCGGGGATCCGTGGAAGTAAATGTGGGAGATTGTTCGCTTCGTTGAGCGTAGGAATAACGAAGCTAACCAAGGGCAGCTTAAAATGGGATGCGAGTCGCGCTGGGGACACCATTTGTGAAACATCCGAGCTCATCTCTTGTCATTCCCTTGAAACGTCTAATTTTTCTTCCCAAATGTAAAACGGAATACCCTACCTGTTACTATTTTCTTTGGTTGATGCACGACGCCATATGATTTCTGAGCCGCGCGTTGCACACACATGAACTTGACAACAGTGCCGATCATGCCGAAGCTCAAAGGTAGCAGAAATGGCCCGTCAATCCGTGCGTAAGTCGGATTGAATTGGATCAGGATTTCATCAGAATAAAAACAAAGAATTAACGTACCGAAAAATATCAATGATACACCAAATAAAAGCGACATTTTGTCGCGAGACCTCGCGATAGCGGCCCCGACTCGAACAACATGGGGTGGGCATCATTCATGCTTAGCATGCGCCAATTATGCCTTGACGTCAAAAAGAAAACCGAGAGGTCGGGCGCGCGCGGGGGGCATGACTGCGGCGTCGCGCAACACGGCAGTCATTTGGCGGTGCGAGCGCGTCACTGCCTCGCATCTCCCAACTGCTTCATCCGGCCGCTCGCTGCATCGTGGCGTCGGTCGCCGACTTACTTGTTGCGCTCGGAGAAGCGGCCGCCAATCAGCGGCATGTCGAACGCGAACGGCTCCCTGGTCGCGGCGATCGGGCCGTCGTAGCGATATATGCGCAGCTCGTGGTCGTGGTGTGGGGTGTTCGCCGCGACGGACACGACCTGGATGAGGTGGAAGGGGGCCGCGGACAACACTGATTCGAGCGTGGCTATTGTCTCGATATCGGTCCAGAAACCGCTCTCGAATACGACGTAACGTATGCGGAACCGCTTAAAGTAGCTTTCGATCTCGGCGCGGGAGACGGCAAGTGGAAGCGTGTCGGCGCCACGGCCCGAGCGGTAGTGCACCAGAAGCTTCTCCGCGCGCAGAACGTGCAAGTCGGACCGTGGGCTGTTGGCTCGAAGGTTGAAAATAAACGAAGCGGAACGCTGACCGTGGAACATGATCGTGGTGCGCTCCGGCGCCAAAGCCGCGACAAGCTCCGCCGCCGCCTTGTGACCATCGATCCGCGGAACCGCGACGGCAGTTGTCCCATAGGCGAACACCCCAAGCCCGAAGAGGAAGCAGGCAGGGCCGGCCAGACGGGGAGGGATAAGCCGGTACAGCGCCGCTACCGCGAACAGCGCGAGCGGGGCCAATATGTGGATCGTGTACCGCTCGTCTTTCAAATGGATCGCGGTAAAGAAGACATAGCCGACCGCGAAGGTCACCAAGGACGTCACCAGCAGCGGGTCGCGCCAGCCGCGCTGAGGTGCGACAACCTCGAGAATTACGAAGAGCACGGCAAGGACGAGAACGACGATACCGGTCTGAGCCGGCAGCAGGCCGGCATAGTATCCTAGGCTGGACCAGATCGGTCCGTGCGAGGCCGCAGCGCCGGTCACGAAATCCTTCTCCAGCGAGCCGAACCGCAATGTTACTGCAGCCAATGGCGCGAGCAGCACCGCTGCCATTGCCGTGGCGATCCATAGACGCCGCTGGGCGAATACCGACAGCCCGTATCGCCACACCAGCATAACGGCGAATACGAAGGCGCCGAAGACAATGGTCTGTTTCACATATAGTCCCGCTACCAGCAGCACCACTGCAAGAACAATCTGCCAAGTCTGATCATCGCGCAGATAACGAACCAGATAATAGATCGACCAAATCAGGAATGCGTAGGCCGGCATCTCTAGCATCACCTGTCGGCCCCAAAAAGTGACAAGCGGCAACCCAAGCGCCGTAAGCGCTACACCGACGGCAGCAGCGTCGGGCATCCAAAGCCGCGCCAGTTGTCGTGTTCCCAGCGCGAAGGCGAACAAAAATACGGTTACCGTTAGCTGAGCGACGAAATGCGACACGCCGAAGACAGCGAAGAAGAACGCCTCGACGATCGGAAACAAAGGGGGATAGAACAATATGGTCACGGCCGGATAGCGCATGTAGTAATCGATTGCGAAGGCGACCGGATCGCGCCACGGCATCGCCGCGACGAAGTCACGGATAAAGACACCGTTCATCGCGTGGCTCGGGGCCTCGAACCACCAGAAATCGCCGTTAGTGGGCGCCGTCAACAACAGGATGGCGCAAGCGCAGGCCAAGACTATAGTGCCGGGCAAAGCAGAGCGTAGTCGCAAATGCCAAGGCAACGAATTCTTAATAAATAGTCCTGTCATTATTGGGATATTATCACACATGGTGGGCAACGGCGAAGCCAATTCGATAGGCCCGCACGACCCTATGTGCGGCCGCTCCGATCGCACGCCGCCACTAGCAACTCCGCGCCCGGCCAATGGGGAATATTGCGACGATGTCGTATCCCGCAGGATCAGGGCGGCGCGAGTTTGCCAAGTAATGCACGTATTTCCAGCAGCTCGCGCCGCACCTCCTCGAGCGCCTCGCGCAGCATTTGCCGAGAGGGCAGGGGGCCGCTTGCGGGCCCGGGCGGATCGGCGACCGGCTCGAGTGCGAACAGAGTGGACGGGGCCTCCTCGTCAGCTGGCGGCGCCGCTGGCTCGTCGCCGCGCAGCGCGCCGTCGCGCAGCAGCTTCTGCACCCCGCGGATGGTGTAGCCTTGCTGATACAGGCACTGCCGAACCCGCCGCAGCAGATCGACGTCCTCCGGCCGGTAATAACGCCGCCCGCCGCCCCGCTTTAGCGGTTTGACCTGCGGGAATTTGGACTCCCAGAAGCGCAGCACGTGCGCCGGCAGGTCGAGCTCCTCGGCAACTTCGCCGGTCGTCCAAAAGGCGGCGGCGGATTTGCCGTTCCGGCGGGGCGGCTCGCTCTCGTCCGCGCGATATGCCTCAGCGCGCGCCACGTCAGCCTGACGTCGCCTCAGCCGTGCTCTTGCCGGCTTCGGCCAGCCCGCTGTTGATCTGATCCTTCAGCGTGTGGCTGGCGCGAAACACCAGGACCCGGCGCGGGCTGATCGGCACCTCCTGACCGGTCTTGGGATTGCGGCCGACGCGCTGTCCTTTCTGCCGTACGGCAAAACTACCGAATGACGAGATCTTGACCATCTCGCCGCGCTCCAGCGCGCCCGAGATTTCGGCGATCACCAATTCGACCAGCTCGGCCAATTCGTTACGCGACAATCCGACTTCTTGATAGACCGCTTCGCTGAGCTGAGCGCGTGTTACCGTATGCCCGGCCATCAACCCCTCCCCGCTTTTGGGGAAGGTTACCCTGGCCGCAAAATCCCGTCAAATTCCAAAGCGTTGTCCAACTCGCGCCGTGCCGCGGCCGAGCCCGCGCCGCGCTACCAGCGCACCACGCTTGCACCCCAGCTCAAGCCGCCGCCGAGCGCCTCCATCAGTATCAGATCTCCCGGCTGGATCCGGCCATCGGCCACCGCCGTTGCGAGCGCCAGCGGGATCGAGGCGGCCGAGGTATTGGCGTGGCGATCGATCGTGGTCACGACCTTGTCCGGGGGGAGCCCGAGCTTTCGTCCCACCCCCTCGATAATCCGACTGTTCGCCTGATGCGGCACCAGCCAGTCGATGTCCGCTGCGGTCAGTTGGTTGGCGGCGAGCGCCTCGTCGACCACTTCGCTCAGATGCTGGACTGCCCGGCGGAAAACCTCGCGTCCCTCCATCCGTAGGAACCCGGTTTGACGCGTCGAAGACGGCCCGCCGTCGACATAGAGGATGTCGTATTGGCGCCCGTCCGAATGCAGATGGTTGGACAAAATGCAACGGCCGCGCGGCCCCGGGTCGGAAACCGCGCTCAATACGAGAGCGCCGGCGCCGTCGCCGAACAGGACGCAGGTCCCGCGATCGTCCCAATCGAGAATACGCGAAAACGTCTCGGCGCCGATGACGAGGGCGGTGCGCGCCTGCCCGAGTCGCAGCGCATTGTCAGCGGTAGCCAGGGCAAAGATGAAACCCGCGCACACTGCTTGCAGATCGAACGCCGCTCCCCGGTGCATCCCCAACCGGGCCTGCACCCTGGTCGCGGTCGCCGGAAACGTGTTGTCCGGGGTCGCGGAGGCGAGGACGATCAGATCAAGATCGCTGCCATTCATGCCGGCGGCGGCCAGCGCCTGTTCGGCCGCGCGCACGGCAAGATCCGAGGTCAGCTCTCCAACGGCCGCCACGCGGCGCTCGCCGATGCCGGTGCGCTGGCGAATCCATTCGTCCGAAGTGTCGAGCCGGCCGGCGAGTTCGTCATTTGTGACGATCCGCTCGGGCAGATAGGCGCCGCATCCGATGATTTGAGATCGCAGCGCCATTGATGCGGGCTTACAGCGCCGCCGATTGCGCCATCGATGTCGCCTGGTAGAGGCGCGCCAGATCGTCCCGCGTCTTATCGAGAAACCCGTTAAGCTTCATATCGGCGGCGAGACCGATCGCGTTGGCAAAGCCCAGGGCGTCAGTCGAGCCGTGACTTTTGACTGCAATCCCACCCAGACCCAAGAACACGGCCCCGTTGTAGCGGCGCGGATCGATTCGTATCCGGAGTTTGCGAAGCGCCCCGCGCGCGAACAGATAGCCCACCCGCGCCATCGGCGAATGGTGGAAGGCAGCGAATAGAAATTCGCTAAAGAGCTTGGCGGTCCCTTCAGCGGTCTTGACCGCGATGTTGCCGGTGAAGCCGTCGGTGACGACGACATCGACCGTCCCCGCCGCGATGTCGTCACCTTCGATGAATCCGCAAAAACGGATCGGCGTCAGCGCGCCGCGAAGCCGCAGGCTGGCGGCGCGCACGGCGTCGTTGCCCTTCAGATCCTCGGAACCGACATTGAGCAGGCCAACCGTAGGCTCGACCAGACCGAGCACGGTCCGGGCAAAGGCATCGCCCAGCAGCGCGAACTGAACCAGGTTCTCGGCATCGCATTCGACATTGGCGCCAAGATCGAGCATCACGCTCTCCCCGCGCCGGGTCGGAAAGAACGAGGCGATCGCCGGCCGGTCGATCCCCGGCAAGGTCTTCAGCACGAATTTCGCCATCGCCATCAGAGCGCCGGTGTTCCCGGCCGACACGACGCCGTCGGCCCTTCCGTCTGCGACCGCATCAATCGCCAAACGCATGCTCGATTGCCGCCCGCCGCGCAACGCCAGGGACGGCTTGGCGTCGTCCAGCACCACCTCGCTCGTGTGATGCAACGTCACCGCCGGAGCGAGGCGAGGCAGTTTCGCCAGCATCGGGCGGAGCGCGTCTTCTTGACCGAACAGCATGAAGCGCAAGTCGGGATAACGCTGCAGCGCCATATCGGCGCCCTTCAACACCATACCCGGGGCCTGCTCGCCACCCATCGCGTCGAGCGCTATTGTGATGCCACCGCTCATCTTGCGCGGCCCTCTCCGCCGGCGCTGATCCCTCAGGCCGTCTCGGAACGCGGCGCCGTGACCTCGCGGCCGTCATAATAACCGCATGACGCGCACAGGTGATGCGTGCGTTTGAGCTCGCCGCAGTTCGGGCATTCGGCGTAGGTAGCCGCCTTCAAAGCGTGATGCGAGCGCCGCATGTTACGGCGCGACGGAGAGGTTTTCTTTTTTGGAACGGCCATGGGCAACTCGTTTTGGGGATCGCGGAGAGGCCCCGGTAATTAGCCAAAATCGGCGGTCACGGCAACAGACATGGCGTCGTCCGCGCATAGAGCGTGGCGCTCCGTTCCGCATTGCGCGCCGGCAGCCCTTAATCCTGCTCCGGTTTGCGTAACCTCGCCAGGGCAGCAAAGGCAGAGTCGACCGGCTCCGCTGCGTCAGCGGCATCGATCGGGGCGTCGGGGTGGCGCGGGAATTCGGGAAGCGCTAGCGACAGCTCCTGGGCCACCGCTTCGCCGATGTCGATCGCGTCCCCGGTCAACGCTTCGAACGTGGGATCGTCGGGGCCCGGCTCGAGTTCCGCGCCAGGCTCTTCGGCCGGGCCATAAAGCAATGAAAAAGATGCGAGAACCGTGTCAGAGACGGGTTCGAGGGTAATCACGCAGTTCTGCGCGAACGCGGCCTCGAACTCGGCTTCGAGGAGGACGTTCTCGCCTGGCTGGCGGCGCAAGGTCACCGTCGCTGTCAGGCGATCGAGTGCGACGAGGTCGAATTGGGCGGCGAGACGCTCGCGCTCGTCTGCGGTGGCTTGGATTTGCTGACGAAAAGGCTCCGGACCGAGCCGCGCGAGCGGGATCAAACGTGAAAATTCGGGTGTGACTTCACTCATCGAGCGGCGTCCGATGCCGCGAATGCGCTGCTCGACCCGCCGCCGTCAGGAGCGGGGAATCGAACGCGGCCGGACAGCAGTTCCGCGGCCGGTTGCCGGGCCAACTCTCCGACCGCTGCCTGCACATATTCCGCCATTCCGGCGATCTGCGGCGACGATCCCGGGACGGTGCCGAAAAGGTTGCGTTCCAATGCGGCGGCCAAAGCCGAATCGGCGCTTTCGATCCCGTCCTGATAAGCGCGAATGCGGCCGTAAAAGCCCCTGGCCATCCGCTTCACGTGCTTGCCGACGCTCAAATCGCCGGTGCCCATTTCGCGCAACGCCCGGTCGAGATCCGCGAACATCGCGTCGAAAAACGCCTGAGACAGTTCCGCCGACCGCGGCCGGTCGGCTTTGAGTCGGTAAAGATAGAGAAATGCATGCAGGCAAATCAGCTCGTATCGGCCGTCGAGTGTGTCAGGCACCCCATATCCGGCGAAAAACACGGGTTGGCGCGCTTGTTCGACGACTCGCCCATAGGCGAGCGCCGCGGCATCTCGAATCGACCTGCGTCGGGTAGAACTGATCACCATGAGCCTCGCGGGCAATCGCGGTCGTTGACAACGACCGGCTCTCGGCCGAATCTGCGGTCCGGTAGGTAGGTGTCGTCTCAATCTATTTCAACCGAGACCTACCTTGGCCGCGCGATATCTTGTCCGGTAGCCAAGCCATGCTGTTGCTACGCTTATCCGCCGCTTTCGCTGCTCTGTCGGCTGCTGTAGCGCTGGCGGGCTGCGCCACCACCGTCGAGCAGCGCGGCAATCTTCCGCCGCCGGACGAAATCGGTCAAATTCACCCCGGCAAAACTACCAAGGACGAGGTCGCGAAGATCCTCGGTACCCCGTCCAGTACCGGCGTCTTCAACGATAATTCTTGGTATTACATCAGCCGGCGCACCAGCCAATTCTCGTTCTTCGATCCTAAAGTGGTCGACCAGCAGGTCTATATTGTCGACTTCAACGACCACGACGTCGTCAAGGCTGTGGACCATAAGACTTTGAAGGACGGGCAGGAGATCGCCCCGGTCGCGCGTGCGACCCCGGCCCCTGGACGCGAGTTGACGTTTCTCGAACAGATTGTCGGCAATCTCGGCAGGTTCAACGGCAGCACGGCGTGCACCGAAAGCGGCGGCGGCGGCCGCGCGCCTGGTCCGAGCCCGCAAAGTCAGGAGTAACCGGCGCTGCCGCCGGTCAGCCGTACCCTCAACCCGCCCATTTCGCCAGAATGGCCAGCAGCAACAGCGCGACGATATTGGTGATCTTGATCATCGGGTTGATCGCGGGCCCGGCCGTGTCCTTGTAGGGATCGCCGACCGTATCGCCGGTCACCGCAGCCTTGTGGGCATCCGAGCCCTTCCCGCCGTGATGGCCCTCCTCGATGTATTTCTTGGCGTTGTCCCAGGCGCCACCGCCTGAGGTCATCGAGATCGCAACAAAAAGACCGGTCACGATGGTGCCGAGCAGCATCGCGCCGAGCGCGCTGAACGCGGCGGAGCGCCCGGCGATCAGCGCGATCACGATGTAGAGCGCGATCGGCGCCACCACCGGCAGCAGGGAAGGTACGATCATCTCGCGGATCGCCGCGCGTGTCAGCAAATCGACAGCAAGGCCGTAATCGGGTTTCGCCCGACCTTCCATGATGCCGGGGATCTCGCGGAACTGTCGGCGCACTTCGACCACGATCGACCCCGCCGCGCGGCCGACCGCGGTCATGCCGAGGGCGGCGAAGAGGTACGGCAAAAGCCCGCCGAGAAAGAGCCCGATCACGACATAGGGGTCTTGCAGTGCAAAATGAACATCAAGAGTGGGAAAGTAATGCTTGAGGTCCTGGGTGTACGCGGCGAACAGCACAACCGAAGCGAGCCCGGCGGAGCCGATCGCATAACCCTTGGTCACGGCCTTGGTCGTGTTGCCGACGGCATCGAGCGCGTCCGTCGTACGGCGGACCTCGGGCGGCAGATCGGCCATCTCGGCGATGCCGCCGGCATTGTCGGTAACCGGGCCATAAGCGTCGATGGCAATGATGATTCCGGCCAAGGCCAGCATCGTCGTCGCCGCCACGGCGATGCCGAACAGTCCGGCCAGCAGAAAGGAGACCACGATCCCGACGCAGATGACGACGACCGGCAATGCCGTCGCCTCCATCGACACCGCAAGCCCCTGGATCACATTGGTGCCGTCGCCGGTCGTCGAGCTCTGGGCGATGCTGCGCACCGGCCGATAATCGCTCGCCGTATAATACTCGGTGATCCAGACGATGAAGCCGGTTACCCCCAGGCCCACGATGCTGCACAGCCACAGCTGAATGCCGTTGACGGAACTCCCGGTGCTCATCGCCAGCGGTTGCCGGGCGCCAAACAACAAATAGATCACGATCGCGATCGCGATGACCGACAATATCCCGGTGGCGATCAGCCCCTTGTAGAGCGCTTTCATGATCCCGTTATCGTTGCCGAGTCGCACGAAATAGGTGCCGATTACCGAAGTCACGATGCACACCGCGCCGATGACGAGCGGCAACAGCAGCATTTTGTCGAGCAAAGGCGGTGCAAAAAAAATGTTGGCCAGCAGCATCGTCGCGACGATGGTCACGACGTAGGTTTCGAACAAATCCGCGGCCATGCCGGCGCAATCGCCGACATTGTCGCCGACATTGTCGGCGATGACCGCGGGGTTGCGCGGGTCGTCCTCGGGGATGCCGGCCTCGATCTTACCGACGATGTCGGCGCCGACATCGGCGCCCTTGGTGAAGATGCCGCCACCGAGCCGCGCGAAGATCGAGATCAACGACGCGCCAAAGCTCAGCCCGAGCATGGCTTCGAGGACCGGGCGCAGATCCTCGCCCCCGGTCGTCGCGCGCAGAACGAAGTAATAGATCCCGACCGCCAGCAATCCCAGTCCGACCACCAGCAATCCGGTCACGGCGCCCGCTCTGAACGCGACCGCAAGCCCGGCCGCGAGCCCGCTGCGCGAGGCCTGTGCGGTGCGCACATTGGCCCGCACCGAAACATTCATCCCAATATAGCCGGCCGAGGCCGACAACACCGAGCCGATCAGGTAGCCGATCGCGACGCGCAACCCGAGCGCTATGCCGAGCACGATCAGGATGACTACGCCCACGATCGCGACGGTTCGGTATTGGCGGTTGAGATAGGCGCGGGCGCCGACCTGCACCGCGCCCGAGATTTCCTGCATCCGGGCGGTCCCGGCATTAGCGCTCAGCACCTGGCGGCTCGTGACCCAGCCGTAGAGCAACGCCAGTACGCCGCAAGCGATGACGAGATAATATGCGTTAGGCATAGGGGAACTTGCCTCGCGACCAGCGGGAAAGGGGGGCCCTCCGCTGCCCGGCGAGGACAGGTCGGAGCGCGCGGAACATGGCAGAAGCGCAATCTTTGGGCAACCGCCCTCGCGAATAGCGCGCAACGCGCACCACTCGCCCCCCGTGACCGACAAATGGTCTCTACCTTCAAAAATGGCGGTAGCCGGCAACCTCGACCGGGATCGCCCGCCCGGCAGCGTCGACGAGCCGCACGCCCGCGCCGGGCTCGATCCGACCGATCGCGGTGAGAGGCAAATCGAGCCGCGATCCAAGTCCGCGAATGCTCTCGGTCGCTTCCGGCGATGCCGTGAACAGCAGCTCGTAATCGTCGCCACCGGTAGCGAGCCGTGGCACGATGTCCGGATCGAGCGCAACGAAAGCTCTTGCGGCGGGCGACAACGGCAGCGATTCGAGTTCTACGACCGCGGCGACGCCGGAGGTCTCGCAGATGTGGCCGAGATCCGCGAGAAGGCCGTCGGAAACGTCGATCATCGCATGCGCAAGACCACACAGCGCGGGACCGAGGGCGACGCGCGGTTCAGGGACCTGGAACCGGGTGATCAGGGCACCGCGATGCTCCGCCGCCAACTCCGGACGGGCTCCGCGCAGCACGTAGAGTCCCAGAAACGCGTCGCCGATCGTGCCCGAGACCCAGACCACATCCCCGGCTTGGGCGCCGCTGCGCCGGATCTCCGTTCCCGCCGCGACTTCGCCGATCGCGGTCAGCGACAGCACCGCCGGCCCCGAGGTCGCGACCGAATCGCCGCCGAGCAGGGCAATGCCGAACCGCCGCTGATCGTCTTCAAGCCCGCGCGCGAAGCCGGCGATCCATTCCGTCCCGAGTTGGGCGGGCAGCGCCGTTGTCAGGAGATAATGCAATGGCCGGGCGCCCATCGCCGCGAGGTCCGACAGATTGACCCGCAGCAGCTTTTTGGCGACCAGGTCCGGCGGATCCTCCGGCAGGTAATGCACGCCGGCGACGATCGCGTCCGCGGTCATGACCAGCCGGTGCCCGGCGCGGCAGTCGACCAGTGCCGCGTCGTCGAGCAGTCCGAGCCCGCCCGGCCCTGCCAGCGGCGCGAAATAGTTCCGAATGCGCTCGAATTCGCCCGCTGCCTCGCCGGCGGCGCCCGGGGGCATCGGCGCTACATATCCGCTGGGCGCAAGCTGCGGCCCAACCGATCGAGCACGCCATTGGCGAGCCCCGGTTCCTTGCCGACAAAAAACGCATGGGCGATTGCGATGTACTCGCTGATCGTGACCCGCGCCGGGACATCCGGCCGCCGCACAAATTCCCAGGCGCCGGCGCGCAGGATCGCACGCAATACCGCATCGAGCCGCGCCAGCGGCCATTCCTCGACCAGCACCGCGGAGATGTCGGCGTCGAGCCGCTCCTGATCGGCGGTGACGCCACCGACGATGTCGGCGAAGAACACCGGATCGGCCTCGGCCAGCTGATCGCCGTCGATCTCCTGGTCAAACCGGTAGCGGGCGAATTCGCGGACCACCGCTTCGGGATCGAGCTCCGGGTTCAGTTCGAGCTGGTAGAGCGCCTGTACCGCCGCGAAGCGCGCGACCGTGCGCCGCCGCCCGCCGCTCCGCGGGCGTCCGTCGCTCGTGGTGTGGTCGTCCGCCGCATTCATCCGCCAGCCTACGCCAGCCGCCGTTTCAGCTCGACGATCGCCAGGCAGGCGCGCACCGCCGCGCCGCCATGGTCGCGGCCCTCGGGTGGGGCGCGTTCGAGCGCTTGCGCCTCGTTCTCGCAGGTCAGAATCCCATAGCCGATGGCGAGCCCGTCACGCACCGCCAGATCCTGCAATCCGCGCGCACTCTCGGCGCAGATGTGATCGTAATGCGTTGTCTGGCCGCGGATCACGCAGCCAAGCGCGACAAACCCGTCGAACCGCTCGCTCGCCCGCGCAGCGATGCCGATCGCCGCCGGAATTTCGAACGATCCGGGGACCTGGATGGTCTCATGGGTGGCTCCCGCCGCGGCGAGCGCGCGCTCGGCCCCGCGCCGCAACGCCTGGGCGATATGGGCGTAATAGGGCGCCTCGACGATCAGGATATGCGGCGGCCGGCTCATGATGCGCTGTCCTGAACAGCGTCGGCCGCTGTCGAACCGAGCAGCCGGGCGACGTAGCGGGCGATCATGTCGATTTCCAGATTCATCTGCTGCCCCGGCTGCGCGTCGTTGAAACTGGTGCGGGCAAGGGTGTGCGGGATGATGTTGACGCCAAACCGGGTCCCCGACACCTCGTTGACCGTCAGGCTGACTCCGTCGAGCGCCACCGACCCCTTGGGCGCGATAAACGGCATCAGCGCCTCGGGTGCCTCGAACACGAACCGAACCGATTCAGCCTCAGGCCGCCGCTCGACGATCCGCGCCAGCCCATCGACATGGCCCGAAACCAGATGCCCGCCCAACTCGTCGCCGAGCCGCAAGGATTGTTCGAGATTGACCGCGGCGCCTTCCCGCCAGCCGCCGATCGTTGTCCGCGACACGGTCTCGGCCGAGGCCTGCACCGTGAACGCCCCGTCCTCGACCGCGACCACGGTCAGGCACGGCCCCGAGCAGGCGATGGACGCCCCGATCGCAATCGCCACGGTGTCGAACCCGGTGGCGATGGTCAGCTCGACCAGCTCGCCGCGCCGCACCCGCCGCACCTGCCCGAGATCGGTAACGATGCCGGTAAACATGCCGACAGGCTACGAGTCCCGCCGGAAATTTACCAGCCGCCTCTCACCCCGGCAGCGATTGGCGCGCCAACGCGCGTCGTCTCGGTGAAAGCCGAGACCCATTACGGGAATGGGCGGCGGGGGATCGACCAGCGATGCACCGAACTTTCAGTATTCCTGGGCGATCGCCTAAACGCTGGCCTCACTCCCTGCGGCTTCGATGGAGGAGGCTTGCGCCGATCTCGTCGATTATTGTGTTCACCGCGTGGCCACCCTACTCCAAGGATGGAAAACGGGGATCGGCAGAAGGACGGCAACGGTGACCGATACGATCGAGCGGGTGCTCGCCGAGATCAGGTTTGACCGCGACGGGCTGGTGCCGGCGGTCGCGCAGCAGCACGATACCGGCGAGATCCTGATGGTGGCGTGGATGAATCGCGACGCGGTGCGCGTGACCCTGACCGAGGGCCGCGCCTGCTACTGGTCGCGCTCGCGCGCCGCGCTATGGCGCAAGGGCGAGACCTCGGGCCAGGTTCAGCTGCTGCGCGAGCTGCGCCTGGATTGCGACGGAGACACGGTATTGCTGCTGGTCGACCAGCACGGCGTCGCCTGCCACACCGGGCGGCGCAGTTGCTTTTTCCGCGCCTGGCGCGACGGCGGCTGGGTGGTGATTGCCGAGCCGCAGATCGACCCCGAGGCGCTTTATCCGCGGCACACCGGCTGACCTCACTGCAGCGGTGGGCAGGACAGATGGGCCTGAATTTGGCCCATCACATCAGCATTGAACTGGCGGCTGGCGCATTGCGCATTGTATTGCGCGACGTGGCTGTTGTAGCGGGCGGTCGCCTGTTCCGCGTTGGATACGACCGGGCCGAGTGACTGTTGATAGGCGGCATCGCGCTGCTGGAGGAGCGCCTTATAGCGTGCGACCGAATCGGCGTTGTTGACATCGACGTTGGGCCGGGCTTGCGCGAGCTGGGCGTCGAGATCGGCGAGATGCTGGCGCACCGCGGCGAGCGCCTGGGTCTTGGCCGACATGTCGCCGGACAAGGCTGCCACCCCTTGCTGCATACACAGGCAGGTCGTGATCTCGGCCGGGTCGCTGGACATCTGCGCGCGCGCTGTGGCGGCGCCTGTGACAACCGAGAGACCGGCTCCAAAAAGCATCGCGCCGCAGACCGCAATCGAACGTGCCATGATCCGTTTCCTTCTATCCCTATCGCGTGTGAGAAAAAGCCCGGCGATCACCCCTCGTCGGCGGCGCCGCGCGAGGTCCGGGCCATGGCGCGCATGCTGTCGGCCGCACGGTGGCCGAGTTGCTCGGTCTTTTCCCATAGATCCTCGCGCGCCTGTGCTACCACCTCCCGCTCGCGCCGGGCTGACGGCAACAGCACGGCGACGGCCGCGCCGCACACGATGCCCGCCAGCCCAAACAGCAGCGGGTTGCGCGCGACGCCGTCGGTCAGCCGCCGGCCGGCACGGCATGCGCGCCCGCCCGGATGGGTGATCTTTTCGGTGTGGTCGCCGGCGCATTCGAACGCGGCGCCGCCGGCCGGGTCCGGAGCTGCGGGGCGCTCGCCTCGACCCGCTGCGGCGCCGCCGAGGAGCCCGGTCTTTTCGGTGACGAGCCAAGCGAGGCCAAGGCCGATCAGCGCCAGCGGCGCCGGATCGGCGCGAAATGCGCTGCCGAGCCCCATCCCGCCCAGCCTGCTTGCGCTCCAAGATCGCTTGACCATGTTCGCTGCCTTTTCGACCAGATGTTTCGGGCCGAGTTCGACCGCCAACGTGTCCAGAGTAAGATCGAGCTCGACCCGAGTTCGGCCGATTTCGTTTTCGATCTCGATCATCGACCGGCGCGGGGTCGCTCTCATTACAGACGCTCCCTGATCCAGGTCTCGTCCTGGCGCAGCGAGTTCAAGCTGCGCCGCGGAACGAGCGATTTGGGGTCGAGCCACCTCTTGCCGAGATAGAGCAGCAATGCCCCGACCAGCAGCGCCACCAGCCCGACGATCAGCGCCGCGAGCCATGGGCGCACAACGGTGGCGAGAGCCAGTGTCGCCGTGGCCAACAGCGCTATCCAGCCGCTAAATACGAAGAAGGCCCCGGCCGCCAGCGCGATCAGGCCAAACCCGAGCCGGTGCAGCTTGGCGGCAAGTTCGGCCTTGAACAGCGCGACTTCGAGCCGAACCAGCGCGCGCATCTGATTGGCAAGATCGGCGATCAGCGCCGCGATCGGGCGCTCGGGCCTTGGCCCCTCGCCGGCCTCCTCCGGCTCGGGTGCGACGGCGTCGGGGCTCATCCGCGGGCCTCTCGCGGTTTCGAGCCCTTGTCGATGCGGGCGGTGAGCCCGCCGTTGCCGGCGGCGCTCGAAACGGCTGCCGCGATCGCTTCATCCGCCGATACCGCGCCCATGGCCGGAGCCGGGCGGGTCTCTTCCGATGGCGGCGCAACCGACAGAAATCGCCCGGCCAGGAAGCCGGCGGCCACAGCGCCCACCACAAACACCCCCGGGTGACGGCGCGCGATAGCTTCGACATCGCCGAGAAGATCGACCCAGCTGGACTCGCGCAGCGAGCGGGAGAATTCGTCGATTTGATCCGCTGTCCGATCGGCATAGCGTGCAGCCATCGGGCTCTGCGAGCGCTCGAGCGAGCGTGCCGCGGCGCGCGCCGCTTCGGCGAGGGCGCCGACTTGCTGCGCGTGACCTTCCTTATGTTGGCTGACCGCCGAGAGCGCAGCCGACATCGCCGCGTCAGCCAATTCGGCGAGGATGGCCCTGGCGCGTTGGCGACTCGGCCTTGAGTCGCCGGCGCCTATTGTCGAATCGGTCCGCTCGGCCATGCCTGTCGCTCCCGCGGTGATCGCGCCATGCCTCGATCGAGATCAAGCAACGCGTGAGGTTCCTCACCGCTGATTGTAGTCAAAACAAGGCCGTGCGCGTGAGGGTTCCCTCGCCGCATATGGACCGATCACTGCCGAACCACTGCCACAGTTTTTCCGATAATAAAAGCGACGGGGCTAGGGCGCTATGCCGAGCGGCCGAAGTTGTGGGGAACAAGTGGCCGATAGGGCAATGAAATTTGGCGGCGTGCTGGGGGAGGCCGATGCCTGATCGGAAACTGCGCGCCGACCCGGCCGACCGGCTTCCCCCAATACCGCAGGGCCGGCGCAAACCCGCACCGGGTCCGCCGGGCCGGAGCGGGCGCCCCCGGTCGCGACCGGCTGGCACATTCAGATTCTGCGTCCTGCTGTTGCTGTGGACCGTGATCGTTGGCGGCGTCGTCCTCGGTTATTTCGCCCTGACCTTGCCCGACACCGGCCAATTGGTCAAATCGCAGCGGCGTCCCAGCGTCACCATGCTCGCCGCGGATGACAGCTTGCTTGCGACTTATGGCGATCTGTTCGGTCAGCCGCTGAATTTGAAGGAAATGTCGCCTTATCTGCCCGAGGCGGTGATCGCGACCGAAGACCGCCGGTTCTATAGCCATTTCGGCGTTGATCCGGTCGGGCTCGTCCGCGCCGCGATGGCAGATCTCGTCGCCGGCCATGTCGTCGAGGGCGGGAGTACGATCACCCAGCAGCTCGCCAAAAACCTGTTCTTGACGCCCGAGCGGAGCCTCGGGCGCAAGATCCGCGAGACCTTGCTGGCGTTGTGGCTCGAACACCGCTTCACCAAGGACCAGATCCTCGAGATCTATCTGAACCGGGTTTATCTCGGCGCCGGGACTTATGGCGTCGACGCTGCAGCGCATCGTTATTTCGATAAATCGGCGCGGCGGCTCGATCTTTACGAAAGTGCCCTGATCGCCGGCCTGTTAAAGGCGCCGGCGCGGTTCAATCCGATCCGCGACCGCGATAGAGCCGCGGCTCGAACCGAGCAGGTCCTCGCCAATATGGTCGAGGCCGGCTTTATCACCAAACAGGAAGCTGCCGCGGCCAGCGAAGGCGCTCCCCTCGCCATGGTCGCCACGACTCGGCCGGGAAGCCGCTACTTCGCCGATTGGGTTGCCGAGCAGCTGGGGGATTTTGCCGGCGCCGGCAATCGGGATCTAACCGTGGTCACCACGCTCGACCCTCGGCTGCAGGCCGAGGCCGAGGGTGCCGTCGACGGCGTGATCGCGCGCGACGGCGTCAAAGCGGCGGTCAGCCAGGGCGCGTTGGTGGCGATGTCGCCCGACGGGGCGGTGCGCGCGATGGTCGGCGGGCAAAGCTATGACGCCAGCCAGTTCAATCGCGCCACCCAGGCGCAGCGCCAACCCGGCTCGGCCTTCAAGCCGTTCGTCTATCTCGCCGGGCTCGAAGCCGGCCTGCAGCCGTCCGATCATTTCGTCGACGGCCCGATCCAGATCGGCGGCTGGCGGCCACGCGATTACGGCAACCACTACCAGGGCGACATGACCATGGCCGAAGCCTTGGCCCAATCGATCAACACGATCGCGGTCCAGGTGGCGCTGCGCGCCGGTATCGACAACATCGTTGCCGTCGCGCACCGGCTCGGCATCGCCTCGCCATTAACCCGAGACGCGAGCATCGCCCTTGGCACCGACGAGGTAAACCTGCTGGAGCTGGTCTCGGCCTACGCGCCCTTCGCCAATGGCGGTGCCGGGGTGTGGCCGCACGGCATCGCCGAGATCCGCGACAGCGATGGCAATATTTTGTACCGACCCGCCGGTTCCGGCCCCGGCAGGGTCGTTAGCGCCGAATTGATCGGGCCAATGAACGCGATGCTGAGCGGGGTCGTCGATCACGGCACCGGACGAAGCGCCGCGTTGCCGCGGCCGGTCGCCGGCAAGACCGGGACGACCCAGGATTACCGCGACGCATGGTTTATCGGCTATACCGCCGACCTCGTCGCCGGGGTGTGGCTCGGCAACGACGACGACAAGCCGATGAACAAGGTGACCGGCGGTTCATTGCCGGCGCAGACTTGGCGGCGGTTCATGCTGGCGGCGACGCAAGCGATGCCGGTCAGGGCATTGCCCGACATGATGAGTGCCCCGCAGACCGAAGCGGTCGCAGTGGCGGCGCCCGGACATGGGCTGTTCGATCATTTTTTCGGGCTGTTCGGGCCGAGCCGGAGATAAATCCGCTACAGCGGTGATGCCCTCATCCGCTTCGCTGCGCTCGGCACCTCTCCCGCAGTGCGGGAGAGGGGCTGGTGGGTGGGTAGTGCGGCTAGCGCAGCGGCGAGAACGAGGCTGGGACCACCAGCATGTTCTCCTGCTTGATGAACATGCCTCGGGTAGCGGGCGGCCAGGTGCCGTCCTTGCGCGATTCCTCGCGGATGCGGGCGCGCTCGTTCGCGTCCTTGTAGGCCCAGATATGGATCCACTGGTTCAAGGGCCCGAGCTCGGTATGACCGGCGGCGGCCAATGGCGACAGCTTGACTCGTCCCTCGATCCGCTCGGCCCATTTCTCGACGACGGTCGGGGCTGATCCGGGCAGCATCGTGTAGGTGCGGATCTCGTAAAGATTGCCGTGCTGGCGGGGTGTGAAGGCCGGGCAGAACGGCGCCGCGATGACGATCTTGCTCTCCATCTCGACGATGAATTCCTGGGTCCTTGGCGGCCACCCGGGGATCGACTGGGAGCGGACCCGGGTGCGGTGCTGCAGATCGTCATAGGGCCAGATGTGGATGATGTGGTTGAGCGGCCCGACCTCGGTATGAAAAAACGCGCCGAGCGGGGATACCTTGACGCGTTCGGTCAAGGCCTCCGCGAAGCGCTTCTCGACCTCCGGCACGGATCCCGGCTGCAAGCGGTAAGTGCGCATTTCAAAGATCATCGACCTGCTCCCGTTGCTATGAGTTCAGCGCCGAGCATTCTAGAACCGCAAAGGGGCAAGTCAAACCCAGCCGCCTCGTTGTCTCCTGTCGCCGCTGTTATCGAGCTTTGCGGCGGTGCGCGTAAAGACGCCCATGCCAAACAGCCCCGACGGCGAGCAAGCTCAGGTCGCCGGCTCGGGCAGCGGAGAGGCTACGAAGCCGTGAAATACTCCATTGGCATCCGAATAGAACCCGGTGATCTCGCCGGAGTCGGTAATGCCCGTTATCTGGGTGATTTCGACGCCGTTACTGAACCCCTCGAAGGGATCGTCCAGAAAAGTATATTGTCCGGTGTGGGTGTCGTAAAAGAAGCCATGTTGGCTGGTTGTCGAGTCTCCATAATAGCCGACCGCAAGCCCATTGTCGTTAATTCCCAGGATTTGCGAGAACACGAACGTGGCGCCTGGCTCGCCTGAGACAGGCGGGATAATTGGGTCGGTAATCGGGGTCCCGGTAAGCATACCACCCACAGCGGTCCCGACCGGAGCCATGAAACCATGGTCTTGTCCGTCTGTGCCGACGTAAAAACCCATGATTAGGCCGTTGTTGTTGACCCCCTGAGCGTTGACGGTATTCGGACCTGACGGGGCATTGACCGTGACGAAATTCTGGCCCGCGTTATTGGCGATGTAGAACCCCGGCGTCGCTGCTCCCGAGGTGAACTGGCCAACGATGTTGCCGTTATCGTTGATGCCGAAGGCGGCCGACGGAGGTGTTGCACTTGCGAGTGTCTGCACCGGGCCGCCAGGCGGCAGGAAGAAGGCAGCCCCGTTCTGCGCGCCGACGACATCGCCAGCGCTATTAATTCCGAAGGCCATCGAGCCGGGAACTGCATTGACGCTGTTCAGAGTGGTGAACGTTCCGCTCGGGTTACGAACAAAGTTGGTGAAGGTGCCTGCATTATCTATCCCGAAGCCGACAGCAGCTCCGTTATTCGCGATGCCGTTCATGTTGGTGCCGGCACCGGCGGCCGATCCACTGCCCGGACCGCCGAAATTGGTGAAGTTGTATATGACGGACCCGTCAGCAGCATTCGCAAGGAAAGCCAAGACGATAGCGATAATGAGACTGAGTTTCATCTCGCGACTTCCAATTTTTGCTCCTGCGCGCGCGGGCCGCGCGCCCCAGGCGAGCGCCGTTTCAGCGAATGCACTCAGCACCAGCCTGGGCCTCCAGCCGTGGCTCACAGACACGGAACTACTACAAGAAGGCATCCCCATCCCAGCCATGACCGTTCCCCTCTTGAATTCTATTCATCGTTAATTTGCCGACAAAATCTTTAAACGCAAACGCATTTTTACTAATGACATAAAAAATTCTCGAATTGCCTGAAAATCAACCAATATATCGCGAATGACTTCTCATTCCTATCCTTCAATGCAACGAATTGTAACTGTGTGGAATCAAAGTTTATCTAGCGTTGGCCGTTTAAGCTCTGCTTAAGGAAGCTGCGCCAGCCTTTCCGTTAGCAGATCATAGAGGCCGCCGGCATCGACCGTCGTCAGAAACCGAGCATTCGCCTTGCGGCCGGTGACGCCCCACCAGTCGACTACCGTCATACCCACCGTCAGAGCGCTTGCCGTCTCGACCGCGACATTGACCTCGCGGCCGGAGAAAAGTTCGGGGCGCAGCAGATAGGCGAGTGACGCAAGGGTCGTGCAGCGCCATGCCGCGCTCGCCGAATTTGCTGGTGCGGGCTTCTTCGAAGCCGGACAGCAACGACGCGACCGCCGGTCCGCAGCGGTTGCCGAGTGCGCGCAGCGCCGCGATCCGCGGCGGCTTGCTGAGCACCTGGTGGGTGACGTCGAGCGGTATCATCGTGATCGGGACGCCTGAACTCGAGCGACGATCGCGGCGGCGTGTGGATCGACATGGATGTTGAATTCGGCCGAGGGCGTGACGTTGCCGATCTCGAAACCGGCGCCGCCCATGACCACGAGCTCGCCGATTCTAGCGGCGATGTCTGGGGCCTTGACCAATGCCATGGCGATGTCGGTCAGCGGCCCGAGGGCGGCGAGGGTAATGCTGCCCGGCACAGCCGCGCGCAAGGTTTCGATGATGAAATCGACACCGTGTTGCGCCTGCAAGGGCATCGCCGGCTCGGCCAGACCCAGCTTCTCACCCAATGAGTCGCCGTGAATGGCGGCCGCCGTCGCTAGCGGGCGCAGCAGCGGCCGGGCGCAGCCGGCATAAACGGGGATGTTCGGGCGTCCCGCCAATTCGCACACTCGGCGCGCATTCCGCTCGGTCAGCGCCAGCGGCAGATTGCCCGCGACCGCGACAATCCCTTCCACCTCCAACTCCTCGGGTGCCGCCAATGCGAGCAGGATCGCGACGGCATCGTCGATGCCGGGGTCAGTGTCGATGATGATCCGGCGCGGCATTCGCGGCTCAGCGGCGCAGCACCATCAGCTTTTTGATCTCGGCGATGGCTTTGGCGGGGTTCAGGTTCTTTGGGCAGGTGCGGGTGCAGTTCATGATCGTGTGGCAGCGGTAGAGCCGAAACGGGTCTTCGAGCGCGTCGAGCCGCTCGCCGGTCGCCTCGTCGCGGCTGTCGGCGATCCAGCGATAGGCCTGCAGCAATACCGCCGGCCCGAGATAGCGCTCGCCGTTCCACCAATAGCTCGGGCACGCGGTCGAGCAGCAGAAACACAGGATGCATTCCCACAACCCGTCGAGCTGTTCGCGCTCCTCCTCCGATTGCCGACTGCTCACGATCCGGCGGCGGCGGACTCTCGGTCTGCAACCACGGGCGGATCGACTGGTACTGAGCGGCGATATGCGTCAGGTCCGGGACCAGATCCTTGATTACCGGCATATGCGGCAGCGGATAGATCCGCACCGCCCCCTTGATGTCCTCGATCGCCTTGATGCAGGCGAGCGTATTGACCCCGTCGATATTCATCGCGCACGAGCCGCACACCCCTTCGCGGCAAGAACGGCGAAAGGTCAGTGTCGTGTCGATCTCGTTCTTGATCTTGATCAGCGCGTCGAGAACCATTGGGCCGCACTGGTCGAGATCGAGCGAAAAGCTGTCGGTAACCGGATTTTTGCCGTCGTCGGGGTTCCAGCGATAGATCTTGAACTGCCGCACCCGCGCGGCTCCCGGCGGCGGCGGAACGATTTTGCCGGGGCCGATCTTCGAGTTAGCCGGCAGGGTAAATTCCGCCATCGGTTACCTCAATACACCCGCGCCTTCGGCGGGAAGGCCTGTACCTCGTTCGACAGGGTGTAGAGATGGACCGGCCGATAGCCGATCTTGACCCCGCCGTCGCCGTCGAGCCAGGCGATCGTGTGTCTCAGCCAGTTCCGGTCGTCGCGCTCGGGATAGTCCTCGCGCGCGTGGGCGCCGCGGCTCTCGGTGCGGTTGTCAGCGGAATGCAACGCGACGACCGCCTGCTGCAGCAGATTTTTCAGTTCGAGCGCCTCGGCGAGATCGCTGTTCCAGATCATCGAGCGATCGGAGATGCCGAGATCGGCGAAGCTGTCGGCGACGCCGTCGATCTTGCCGACCCCCTCCTTCAGAATTTCGGCGGTACGGAAGACGGCGCAGTTGCTCTGCATCACGCGCTGCATCTCGAGGCGGATTTCGGCGGTCTTGCGCGGCCCCTTCGCGTGCCGGACCGCATCCAGCCGGGACACCGCTTCCTCGCCGGCAGAATTCGACAGCGGTTTGTGCGCCATCCCCGGGCGCACCAGTTCGGCGGCGCGATGCGCGGCGGCGCGGCCGAAGACGACGATATCGAGCAACGAGTTGCAGCCGAGCCGATTGGCGCCGTGCACCGAAACGCTCGCCGCCTCGCCGATCGCCATCAGCCCGGGAACGGCGGCTTCCGGGTCGTCCTCGGTCGGGTTCAGCACCTCGCCGTGATAATTCGTCGGTATGCCGCCCATGTTGTAGTGCACGGTCGGCAGGACCGGGATCGGTTCGCGCGTGACCTCGACCCCGGCGAAAATCTTCGCTGTCTCGGAGATGCCCGGCAGGCGCCGGTGCAGCATTGCCGGATCGAGGTGCTCGAGATGCAGCAGAATGTGATCCTTCAGCGGGCCGCAGCCGCGGCCCTCGCGGATCTCGATGGTCATCGCCCGGCTGACGACATCGCGCGAGGCAAGATCCTTGGCGTGCGGCGCATAGCGCTCCATAAAGCGCTCGCCTTCGCCGTTGGTCATATAGCCGCCCTCGCCGCGCGCCCCCTCGGTGATCAGGCAGCCCGCGCCGTAGATGCCGGTCGGGTGGAACTGGATGAACTCCATGTCCTGTAACGGCAACCCGGCCCGCAACACCATCGCGTTACCGTCGCCAGTGCAGGTGTGCGCCGAGGTGCAGGAGAAATAGGTACGGCCATATCCGCCGGTGGCGAGGATCACGATATGGGCGCGAAAACGGTGCAGGGTGCCGTCTGCGAGGTTCCACGCCATGACCCCGCGGCAGGCGCCTTCCTCATCGGTGATCAGGTCGAGCACGAAGTATTCGACAAAGAACTGGGCGTTATGCTTGAGGCATTGTTGATAGAGCGTGTGGATGATCGCATGGCCGGTGCGGTCGGCGGCGGCGCAGGCGCGCTTGGCCGGATCGCCGTCGCCGTAATCCATCATGTGGCCGCCAAATGGCCGCTGGTAGATCCGCCCGTCCTCGGTGCGTGAGAATGGCACGCCGAAATGCTCGAGCTCGACGACGGCGGGGATTGCGTTGCGGCACATGTATTCGATCGCGTCCTGGTCGCCGAGCCAGTCGGAGCCCTTGACCGTGTCGTACATGTGCCAGCGCCAATCATCGGGCTCCATATTGCCAAGCGCGGCGCTGATCCCGCCTTGCGCCGCAACGGTATGGCTGCGGGTCGGGAACACCTTGCTGATACATGCGGTCTCGAGACCCGCGGCGGTGCAGCCGAGGGTCGCCCGCAACCCGGCGCCGCCGGCGCCGACAACGACGGAATTGTAAACGTGATCGGTGATTGGGTAGGCGGACGGCATAGCAACTCCCGATCAGCTAGCTCGCGGCTCCGAGCGCCAGCGTCAACACGGCGACAATACCGGCCACGGTGAGGGCGACACAGGCCAGGCGGACGACGATCACCAGGCCCAGCCTGGAGAACTCGCCATGGACATAATCCTCGATCACGACTTGGAGCCCGAGGGAGGCGTGATAAAAGGTCGCGATCAACAGCAGCACCAGGCAAATCGCCGGCAGCGGTCGGCCGACCCACTCCTGGACGGTGTCGAAATCGGCGCCGACGAGGCCGATCAGGGCGATCACGAACCATAGGACAAGCGGCGCCAGCGCCACCGCGGTGACCCGCTGCAACAGCCAGTGCTCGACGCCTTCCTTCGCCGAACCGAGGCCGATCGCACGGCCGAGCGGCGAACGCATCCGCGACGCCGCCATCCTAGCCGACCCAGCGCGAGATCCCGGCGACCCAGGCAATCACGGTAAGGATCGCCGTTGCGGCGACGACGATCCAGCCGCCGATATAGGTGGATTTGAGGTCGAGGGCATGACCGGTATCCCAGACCAGATGCCGGATACCGTTGCACAAATGATAGAACAGCGCCGCGCTCCAGCCGAGCAGCAAGACGATCCCGAGCCAGGAGCCGATGAAGTCGGCAACGGCGCCGTAGGCCTCCGGCCCCGACGCGGCGGCGACCAGCCACCACACCAAAAGGATCCCGCCTACAGCCAAGGCCACGCCGGTGGCCCGGTGCAGGATCGACAGGACAGAGGTGAGTTGCCAGCGATAGATCTGAAGGTGCGGCGACAGCGGCCGGTCGGCGGATCTCATCTAAAGCAGTCCTGGCATCGGTACCTCGGCGGCCGTCACGACAGCGCGGCAACCGGAGTGCGGCGCGCGGGTGACTTAGACCGCGTCCCCGGAGGTGTCAACGTAGCCGGGCGCAGTGCTGCATTCACCGCGGAGCGGCAATCTGCGCGACCGCCTCGGCGACCTCTACCACGCGCCGGGCATTGTCGACATGCAGATTTTCGATGAGCTTGCCGTCGACCAGCACGACGCCTTTGCCGGAACGCGCGGCCTCGGCATATGCCGCGATGATGCGGCGCGACCAGGCGACTTCCTCCGCACTCGGCGCGAAGGCGGTATTGGCCGCTTCGATCTGCTTCGGGTGGATCAACGTCTTGCCGTCGAAACCGAGCTCACGCCCTTGGCGGCAGGCGAGCGCAAAACCCTCGTCGTCCGACAGATCGAGATGGACGCCGTCCAGGGCCGCAAGCCCGTATGCGCGAGCAGCGAGCAGAGCGAGCTGAAGCGCCGTCAGCAGCGGCAGACGATCACGCGTGTGGGCGGCGTGCAGATCCTTGGTCAGATCCGAGCTGCCGAGCACCAGAGCCGCGAGCCGTGGGCTCGCCGCCGCGATCGGGCGCGCGTCCAAGATGCCGAGCGGCGTCTCCAGCATGCACCAGACAGTGCGCTCCGGTGGCGCCCCCAGCGCGTCGAGCAGCGCCGTCGCGAGCCGCACCCGATCGGCGTTCTCGACCTTTGGCAGCAGCACCGCGTCGATCGGCATCGTCGCCGCGGCGGCGAGATCAGCATGTCCCCAAGGGGTGTCGAGCGCATTGACGCGCAGCACCAGCTCGCGCCCGCCGTAACCTCCGGCCGCAAGCGCCGCCATCACCGCCGTGCGCGCCTCCTCTTTCGCCATCGGCGCGACGGCGTCTTCGAGATCGAATATCAGCCCGTCGGCCGGGAGGGCGCGCGCCTTTTCCAAAGCCCGCGGGTTCGAGCCCGGCACAAACAGAAGGCTGCGGCGTAGGCGAAGCATAGCGCGGCTCCGGATTTCCTGCCCAAGATTATACCAGCAACAACACTTGCGGTGCGGGAGCATAATCGATTGCGATTGTCGTCGGCTGACGTGCATTGTCGAGCCCGAGCGCGGCGTTCGAAGGGTGCAGGGCATGGTCGAGACGAGCCGGGAGCCGGAACCCGCCGAGCATGCGTTCTGGTCGTGGCTCGGCTTCTGGGTGCAGTTCCTCGTCCTCGGGTTGTTCGTCGTGATCGGCGCGTTTGCCGCCAGCGGGGCGAACGGGCCGGGCGATTATATCTGCGGGATGTTGTTGGTCCTCGGCGCGTTGGCGCTCGCATTCCTGCGGCTCAAGCACCGGTTCGACGGCGGCGGCCCGGGCTGGCGCGATTTTCTGTTCGTCGACGACATGACCAGCCTGCCGGTGGTAATCCCGCTTTTCGCCGTGATCGGGCTCGTCGGCCTGTTCATCGCCCGCGCCTGGCCCTATGGCAGCTTCCACAACGCCGGGCTTGGGCTGTTCGTGGTCAGCGGAGTCATCATTTTCCTCGACATCAAGCGCGTCTTCGACCGCATGAATTCGCACCCGCGCTAAAATGCCGACCGTCCTCTCGGTACAATCCTGGGTTGCCTGCGGGAATGTCGGGAACTGCGCGGCATTGTTTCCGTTGCAGCGCCTGGGGTTCGAAACCTGGTCGCTCAACACCGTCGCGTTTTCGAACCATACCGGCTACGGCAAGTGGCGTGGGGACGCGGTGCCCGCGCATGAGATTGCGTCCTTATTCGAGGGCATTGCCGAATTGGGCGTGTTGCCGAACTGCGACGCAGTGCTGTCGGGCTATCTCGGCGCGGTCGAGATCGGCTCGGTTCTGCTCGACATCGTCTCCAGGGTCAAGCAGGCGAACCCACGGGCGCTTTATTGCTGCGACCCGGTCATGGGCGACATTGGTCCAGGCTGGTATGTCCGCGCCGGTGTCCCTGAATTCTACCGCGACCATGCACTCTGCGTCGCCGATATCGCCACGCCCAACCGCTTCGAGCTCGAATGGCTGACGGGGCGCCGGGTCGGCACTATTGAGGAAGCTGGAGCTGCGGCCGAGGTGCTGCGCCAGCGCGGACCCCGCATTATCCTTGTCACCAGTCTCGAACCCGCAGCCGACCGGCTCGCCGTCCTTGCCGCCGGGGGCTCGGGTATCTGGGCGGTCGAAACTCCGCGGCTGCCGATCGAAGCTACCGGCTGCGGCGATGCAGTCGCGGCCCTCTTTCTCGGCTGGCTGATGAAAGGCAAGCCGTTGCCCGAGGCGCTTGCCCTGACCGTCGCCGCGATCTGGGGCGTGGTCGAGGCGACTTTCCGCGCGGGCGGCGGCGAGTTGGCGCTGGTCGCGGCGCAGGACGAACTCGCCTCCCCGAGCCGAAAGGTTTTTCCGCGGAAACTGTAACCCGAAACGGAGAGAATTATGGAAACGCCAGGAAAAATCGCCGTCGTCACCGGAGCGGGAAGCGGCATCGGCCGAGCCTCGGCGCTGGCGTTGGTCGAGGCCGGGTTCGCGGTGGTCTTGGCGGGCCGTCGCCGCAACATGCTCGAAGAGACCGCCGCGATGGCCAAGGTGCCGCCGCCGGGAACCACGGTCGTGCCGACCGACGTCTCCGATCCGGCGGCGATCGCGGCGCTGTTCGTCGCCGTCAAAAACACCTACGGCCGTATCGATCTGCTGTTCAACAACGCCGGCATCAGCACGCGTGGGATTCCGTTCGAGGAGCTGACTCTCGAGCAGTGGTCGAATGTCGTCGCGGTCAATCTGACCGGCTCGTTCCTGTGCGCACAGCACGCCTTTCGGATGATGAAGAGCCAGGATCCGCAGGGTGGGCGGATCATCAACAACGGCTCGGTATCGGCCCATGTGCCGCGGCGCAACTCCACCCCCTATGTCGCGACCAAGCATGCCCTGACCGGCCTCACCCGTTCGCTGTCGCTTGACGGCCGCCAATACAATATCGCCTGCGGCCAGATCGACATCGGCAACGCCGCCACTTCGCGCAACGAGGACACGGCGCAGGGCCGGCTGCAGGCGACCGGCAGGGTGGAAGCCGAGCCGCGCATGGATGTCGAGCACGTCGCCAGGGGTGTCGTCTACATGGCTACCCTGCCGCTCGAGGCGAACGTTCAGTTCATGACGGTCATGGCGACCAAGATGCCCTACATCGGCCGCGGCTGACCCCAATTCGCTGGACCCTGGGTGAGCGAATCGGGTCCGCAGGCTCGGCGGATTGGTCGGAAACGACGGTATCTTTTGCCCAATTTGAGCAAAAACAGCGCTGAGAACGCTCCAATCTGCCTAGTAAATAGTCAGCTGTGGCTATGCGCCACTCCCCGGTTGACAAAGGCCGCCGACCGCGAGCAAGAGGTGAGCTGGTGAATTTCCGCGCAACCAGTCAGTTCGCACTTCGGCTCGCCACTTGGGACCCACGCGTTGGTACGACCTTTGCGTCGCCGCAGTCAGGAGGGGGTAATGACGCGTGATCGCGTGCCGAGGTCATGCGCGCCCCGGAGTGAACGCTAATTCGAAAGGCTCGTCTCTAGATGAACAACACCAAGAAAAGCACCATCTCGGGCGCCGCGCTCGCCGTCGTCCTGTTCGGCGCCGGGCCCGTTTGCGCTTGGGCCGACGAACTCGCCCAGGCGCCGCCTTCACCGCCGCCGCCAGCGGTGGCGCCACCGCCAGCAGCTCCACCGCCAGCGGCAGCCCCGCCGGCAGGCGCGCCACCGGCGCCCGGGCAGGCAGCGGCCGGCCCCGGCCCCAGCGGCGCCGACTTCGCCACTGATCGGACCATCGATCACCGGCCCGCTGACAATCCAGCTGCCGCCGCCCAAATACACCTTGCCCCTTTTGGGCAACATCTATGTGGACGGCGTCGCCAGCGGTCTCGGGATGTGGCAGAGCAACCCGGCCCCCGGCAATCGCTCGTGGGAGCCCGACCTGTCTAACGGTCAGGTATTCGTCCAAAAGACTGACGGCCTGTTCCAGTTTTTTGTCGAGGCCGGCGCCTATTCGCTCGCGGCTTTGGGAACGCCGTACATTTCTGCGTCGCAGGCAACTTTCGGGGCCAATTCGGCGGCTGGGCGTTTGTGGGGCTGGGTCCCCGCGGCCTACGGCAAAATTGTCCCGACCGACAATTTTTCGATCCAGGGCGGCAGGCTTCCGACCCTGATCGGGGCCGAATACGGATTCTCCTTTCAGAACATAAACATCGAACGCGGGTTGCTGTTCAACCAGGAGCCCACCTTCAGCACAGGGGGCCAGGCCAACTACACGGTCGGCCCGTTAGCCTTGTCGCTCTCGTTCAACGACGGATTTGATTCCGGGGTCTACAATTGGGTCACCGGTTCCGCCACTTATACCATCAACAGCACAAACACATTCGAGTTTGCCGCCGGGGGTAATGTCGGAAAGACCAACATTGCGACCTTGCGGGCACCGCTGCTTCAGAGCAACTCCCAAATTTGGAATTTAATCTATACGTACAATTCCGATCCGTGGATTATTCAACCCTATATTCAGGTTACACATGTTCCAACCGATGCTAGTATTGGAATAAACTCGAGCGCGTCGACCTTCGGTGGAGCCGTTCTGGGGAACTACGATTTGGGCTCGGGGTTCAATCTGGGCGGTCGTCTTGAATATATCGGCACGACTGGCAGCAACAATCTACTCTATGGTCCGGGGAGTGCAGCTTTTTCCGCTACGTTCACCCCGACCTACCAATGGCAATACTTCTTCGCGCGCGCCGAGGTTTCGTTTGTCAAAGGCCACGTGACTCCTGGGTTTGGGCTGGGCCCGAACTTCAACGGCGATTCTCAGACCCGGGTAATGGTCGAAAGCGGCATTCTGTTCTGAGTTAAGCGGCGGCGGGGCATTCGACACCGGCTGAGCGGCCGCCAGCCGCCAGTCTCTTCAAACGCCGTCTCGTTGGCGCCACGCTGGCGCAGCAACCGGGTCGGTACGCGTCGCCGAACTCGGCTATCCGCTCAACAGAAAACCGATATTCGCGCACAGGCGGCGCATGGCCCGGCCTTGGTTCGGCGGCTCGCAGGTTCGATGGCAGCGGATTATATGACCTGCAGTGTGAGCTAGATCACACTCGATCAGCCGCTGGCGTGGTGTTGTCGAAGTTTGTCCACCCGGCGGCGAGGCCAAGGAAAGGCGTTCCGTGCCGAACCTCGTCATCTTCGATTGCGACGGCGTCCTGGTCGACAGCGAGATCATCTTTGCCCGCATCCTGGCCGAGTGCCTGACCGCTGCGGATTTCCCGGCAACGGCCGAGGAGGCCTTGATTCTCGGCGTCGGCAGGAACCGCGACTCCTTGGGCGCGGCGGTCGAGTCCCGATACGGGCGGGCGCTGCCGGATGGGTTTTTCGATGCGATGCGCGCGCAAAGCGCAGTCGCGCTCGCCCGCGAGCTGGAGCCGATGCCGGGCGTCGAGACGCTGCTGAACGCGCTGACGGCGGCCCGCTGTGTCGCTTCGAACGGCCATCTCGGCCGGGTCCGCGAGCGCTTGGCGCTGACCGGTCTGTTACGCTTCTTCGATCCGCATGTTTTCAGCGCCACGCAGGTCGCTTTCGGCAAGCCGGCGCCCGATCTCTTTCTGTTAGCCGCCCGGCAGCTGGGAGCACACCCGGCCGACTGCACCGTCGTCGAGGACAGCGTCATCGGCGTCGCCGCTGCGGTCGCTGCCGGCATGCCGGTTCTTGGCTTTTGTGGCGGCAGCCACTGCTCCGACGGCCACGTTGACCAGCTCGTCGCCGCCGGGTGCTCGCGGGTCTTCGCGCGAATGACCGATCTGGCGGCCCATCTAGGCGAGTGGCGATGAGGATAATTCAGATCACCGATACGCATTTAAGCCGGGACAAACCCCATTTTGCCGACAACTGGGCGCCGCTCGCGCGATGGATTGCCGCGCAACGCCCGGATCTCGTCATTCATACCGGCGATGTCACGGTCGACGGGGCTGACGTCGAAGATGACATGGCCTATTCCGCCGGGCTGTTGCGGGATCTGGGAGTGCGCTGGCGCGCGGTCCCCGGCAACCACGATGTCGGCGATGCCGCCCACCCGCGCCAGCCGGTCAACGGCGAGCGCCTCGCCCGCTGGCATCTCCATTTCGGCGCCGACCGGTGGGTCGAGGATATCGACCAAAGCGCCGGGGGTTGGCGCATCGTCGGGCTCGACGCCATGCTGCTCGACAGCGGCCTGCCGGAAGAGGCGGCGCAAGACAGTTGGCTCGACGCGGTAATGGCGCAGGCGGCCGGTCGGCCGGTTGCCTGGTTTCTCCACAAGCCGCTGTTTCTCAACAGCCCCGAGGAAGACGATACCGGCTATTGGGCGGTCAAGCCGCAGCCGCGCGCGCGTCTGATTGCACTGGTGCGGCGCTATCGGGTGAGCTTGGTCGCCAGCGGCCATCTGCACAAAGCGCATCAGGTAGTGAGCGAGGGCACCCGTTATGTCTGGGCGCCGGCTTCGAGCTTTTTGGTTGGCGAGATGCAGCCGGCGATGCCGGGCGAAAAGCGGCTCGGCGTGGTCCTCTACGACCTCGACGACCCAACCATCTCGGCCGAAATCATGGACGTGCCGGGGCTCCGCGAACATCGGCTCGACGACGTGATCGACGAAGTCTACCCGCGACCGTCCTCGTCCGCCGGATCACGCTGAACCCGAAGTTCCTCGATCGCGCCGTTGGAGAGGTGATAGATCCGGTCCTGCGGGACCGGAAGGGTGAGGGCAACCGCCCGGGGCAGACCGGCATAAAGACCGCGCAGCACGCGGCCGACGAGCCCGTGGGCAACGACAATGATTGGCGCCGCGTCGTTCTGCTCGCTCAGCCAGTCGGCGATGCGCCCGGCAAAGGCGTCGTAGCTTTCGCCATCGGGCGAGCGGAAGTACCAGTCGTAGCGCCCGTCACCATCGAAGATGGCGGGCGAGCGCTTTGCGACATCGCCATAGGTCAGCCCGTCCCATGAACCAAGCGTCAGCTCGCGCAGTCGTTCGTCGACGCGGACCGCGCCGGCACCGCCCAGCTCCTCGCGGATGATCTCGGCCGTCCGCCGCGCCCGGCCTTGCGGGCTGGCGATGATCGGCGCGGCGACCGCTGCCGGCAAACCCGCCAAAAGCCGGCCGATCATGCGGGCTTGGGCCGCTCCGCGTTCGGTCAGCGGGGAATCGAACCGACCCTGATATCGCCGCTCCAGGTTCCACTCGGTCTCGCCATGGCGCAGCAACAGGATAGTCACGGCTTCGCGCCGGGGTGATGCAAGCGGTAAAGGACGCAGCGCTTCAGCGGCCCTTCTGGAACGTCGGGGTGGTCGAAATCGTCTTCCGGCGCGCGGCTCATACCGAGCCGCTCCATGACCCGGCGTGAGCGACGATTGGCCGGCACCGTGATCGCGACGATCTCGGTGAGACCGAGCGTGCCAAATCCGTAATCCATCGCGCCGCGGGCGGCTTCGGTCGCATAGCCGGAGCCCCATTGAGCGCGCGCGAGCCGCCAGGCGACCTCGACCGCTGGCGTGAAATGCGCCTCGTAAGAGACCCTGGTGAGCCCGACGACGCCGATCAAACTCGCCTCGCCGGGGATCTCGACGACCCATTGCCCAAACCCGTGCTGCCGCCAATGGGCGCGCACTCGCGCCGTCCACGCTTCGGCCGCCCCCGGCTCCACCACGGGCCGCAGGAACTCCATGACAGCGGGGTCCGCGGACAGTTCTGCATAGGCGGCGACATCGGCGTCGCGCCACGGGCGCAACAGCAAGCGCGAGGTTCGCAGTGAGACCGCCACGGCTATTTTTTCTCGCGGGAGCCGCCGGCCATCCGCGCCATGAATATCTGCTGCAACTGCTCGAACCCCTTCAAGGTTGCCGGCAGCCAGGTCTCGATCATCGCCTTGGCGTCCATCGCCTTGATGTTGGCGGTCATTCGTTCCTGCACCTCTTTCAGGAGCGCCTCCTGCAAGGGCTGCACTTCGGGCAACCCGAAAAATTTTCGCATTTCCTCCGGCGTGCAGTCGATTTCCAAGTTGATCTTCATCGCTACCGCTCCTTCCCGCACCACTTAGCGATAGCACTTTAACCGTTGGGCCGCGCGCCGGATCTCGGGTAAGCTTTGCCCATGGCTGCCGAGATCCCGTTCCGCCGCGAATTTTCCTTCGAATACGGCCGGCTCGAGCGGGTGGCGCCGGGCATTCGCCGCATCGTCGCGCGCAATCCCAGCCCGTTCACCTTCCACGGCACCGGGACATATGTTGTCGGCGACGGCGAAGTCGCGGTCATCGATCCCGGCCCCGATCTCGACGAGCACGTCGCGGCATTGCTGACCGGACTCTCCGGCGAACAGGTGACCCACATCCTGATCACCCACACCCATCGCGACCATTCGCCGGCGGCAGCGGCGCTGAAGGCGGCAACCGGGGCCCCGACCTATGGCTTCGGCCCCCACGCCGGGGGGAAGCGCGGCGATCCTGCCGTAGAGGAAGGCGGCGATTGGGATTTTGCGCCCGATGTGACCGTACATGACGGCGACGCGATCGCCGGCGCAGGCTGGCGCTTCGAGGCGGTGCATACGCCGGGGCACACCTCCAACCATCTCTGCTTCGCACTGCCCGATCAAGGCATCCTGTTCAGCGGCGACCATGTCATGGGCTGGTCGACCAGCGTGATCGCTCCGCCCGACGGCGAGATGAGCGCTTATATGGCCTCACTCGACAAATTGCTCGGCCGCTCGGACGCGGTCTATTGGCCGACCCATGGTCCGGCGATCACCGAGCCGCAGGCCCATGTCCGCGCCTTCGTCGCCCATCGCCGCGAGCGCGAAGCAGGGATTCTGGAATGTCTGGCGGCCGGCAGCGGGCGGATCGACGCGATCGTCGACAAGCTCTATGTCGGGCTTCAGCCGGGGCTGCGCCGCGCGGCGGGGCGATCGGTGCATGCGCATCTGATTGATCTCGCCGGCCGCGGCATCGTCGAAAGCGAGGGACCGCCGACGATCGACGCGGTCTATCGCCCCACCCGTTCTTGAACCAGGCACAATAGGCTAACAGCTTAGCCAAATGCGGCATGACCGTCCGGCATGACGAAGGTCAGAGAAGTGCTGCGGCTGTTGCGCGATGATTGCTGGTATCCTGTAACCACTCGAGGTTATCGCGATGCGCTACGCCATCGTCGTTGAGAAAGCCGGCAACAATTACTCGGCGTATGTACCGGACCTTCCGGGCTGTGTCGCCACCGGTAGGACACCGGAAGAAACCGAGCAACTGATCCGCGAAGCGGTGGAATTGCATTTGAACGGGCTGCGCGAGGATGGATTGCCCATTCCCGCAGCTATCGAGCGGGTCGAATACGTCGAGGTGGCGGTCTGACAAAGGCCCCTGACAAGAAATCGAACAGCCTGGGAGTTTGGACGGTGACTCCGCGTAGCTTCGGGAGAGGTAGCGCATCCCCGACTACCTGTGTTCGTACCAGCCGCTCGCTGCAAGCGCCGCCGGTAGGAGAGCGGTCGCCGGTAATGGGCACGACGCCGATCAAAAACCAGCGGTGGCAACCCCATGAGGTAGATACGAAGATAAAAGGAATCACGGCGCCCTTAGCTGAGCGTCTTGCGCTTCTGAATTCACCCCTTCGACGCTGGCCGCTCTTTCGGCTTGGAGAGAGGCTCGTGCGGCGTCGCCGGCGTATTGAGCGCCCGCTGCAACGCTTCGTCACGGCGGCGAGTTGTCTCGTCGTCGCTGTATTGATCTCGACACCGCGCTAAACCTGTCTCGTCATTTCATGGGAGAACTAGCATATGCGCAAACCGTCAAAGGTTCAAAACCCTATCGACCCCGCTGATCGGTCGCCGATGCCAACCGTAACTCCCAAGCAATATGCGTTAGAAATGGACCCATTCAATGCGTTGTGCCTGCCCATTGGAGCATTGATTTTGGCATTCAATCAACTAGAACTTAGTCTGACTACGATCGCTTGATGCGCTTACGGGAATGACACTTTTCAGATAGGATGGGCGCATGCGGCTTATGTCTGTGCGGTCCAGTGACACAAACTGTTGTGGATTTGCGGTTGTGCTGCGGCGAGATAGAACGAAGTTAGAACATCAGCAGCTTGCAGGTCGACGAGCCAATGGAACGATTTCACCGCGTTCCCTGATAGAGTGCCGGCAGCGCTTCACGGCGTGGCAAAAAAGCCTTCGACCGCATTAGCTCTTCAGCGAGCACGCAGGTCCGGGGGTGAAATGTAACACCCACCTGGGATGCCGCGCGAGCCAGGCGCAGCACTTTGGGATGCTTGTGGGCGGCAAAATTGTCGAGGATCGCGTGGAGTCAGCTTGCCGGCCGCGGACCGCCAGCTTCGATGACCGGTTGAGGAACATCGGATGCACCATTCCTAGATGGCGATGGCGCGCCATGGCTCTGGGCCGACTGACCTGGTGGCCGTCGAAGACATTGAGCGCCGCGAACAGCGTCGTCGTGCCGTTGCGGATGTAATCATGGGTCATCGTTCCAGCCCGGCCCTTCTTGATCGGCAGGCCCGGCTGGGTGCGGTCGAGGGCCTGGATCTGGCTCTTCTCGTCGCACCGAGAGCACCAGGCTGTGCGCCGGCGGGTCGAGATAGAGCCCGACCACATCGCGCAATTTGGCGGCAAACGCCGGGTCCTGCGACAGCTTGCAGACGCCGCACCCGGTGCGGCTGCAGACCGTGCGCCGCCCAGATGCGCTGCACCGAGCGCAGCGAGATGCCGCTCGCTGCCGCCATCGCCCGGCCGGTCCAATGGGTTGTCTCGCCCGGCGGCTCCGCCAGGGTCAGCGCGACGACAATCGTCGACCCGCGCTGACGGCAATGGCGGCAGACCGGGTTTTCGCGTCTTGTCGTGCAGCAGGCCGGCCACGCCCTCGTGCATGAACCGCTCTTGCCAGCGCCACACACAGGGCTTCGAAACCCACGGCGCGGCGCATGATTTCGGCGGTGCCGCAGCCCTCGCCCGTGGCCAGAATGATCTGCGCCCGCCACACATGCTTTTGCCGGCTGTTGCGATCCGCTACCACCGCGGCCAGTCGTTCGCGGTCGGCGGCACTCACCTCGATATCGATCCCCTCGCCGCATCGCGCATGATCGCACAGATCCAGTCCTTATGGAATCCTCTGCATTGCGTCGTACCACTAGAACTTAAACTGACTATGACGATCGATGCGCTTATGGGAATGACACCTCCAGAAGGATGGGCGCTTGAAGCGTTAATGATAAATTTCAGCATACGCATACAGCTCTTTCATACTCTTGCGCTTATGCATACCCGTGATAAAGAGTTACGAGCGGCTGTCCCCGGCATAATTTCACGTCTTAATGCTTCGAACACTAAGCGTAATGACTTCGTTCATGGCACGTGGACTGCAGTTTTGGAGAATGATGTCAATCCAGGAACGCAGATTTACACAAAAATAAAACATAGAGCTGAGGCTGGTCTGAAACAAATTGGTCGCCTATACAGAGTATCTGTCGATGATGTGTGGGAGGCCCACAAATATATTTTTGCGACGACTACGGATGTCGAAAAATGGCGCTCAACGTTCAGTCGCAGCCATTATCCTCCGGGGATCTACCGCGCCGTACGCTTTCCATTTTCCGATAAATGAGAGACACGACCTCCTCAGCAAGGTCATTCTCTCGATTGTACGACCAAAGAACATCTCTGCCAGTCTCGATCATCTCTGGCGTGACTTCAATTTCCTCATATATGTTGCGGGCTCCCGACAGCATAGCACCCTCCGAAACTGGGTAAGAGAACGTATCACGAACGACCGTAATTTGTCAATCCATAATGACGGTAATTGCGATATCAGTAATTTATGCGCCGGCCGCTCTCGGACATTTCACACACCCATCAATCTTTGGCCGGCGTCGTGCAGGCAAAGTTCACCCAACGTAATCGCGCGCCAATTACAGCAAATGATGGCACTAGCCGCCGGGAGCCTATCGGGCTGACCAGTTCGTGATTACTGTCCGAAAAGTGGCGCACGGGTCTGGGCGAATTCCTCGACCGCGGCGACGAGTTTGTCGCCATCCTCGTCGTCGAGCGCGATCGACAGCGCGAACATGCCGCGTTTGGCGAACCAGATGCCCGATGCGACGAGATCGAACCAGAACAGATCGCGCAGCGCGCCATTGCCGCGCGCCGCATCCTCCTCCGAGCGGATCGGCCCATCGGCCATGTGGACCGACATCATCGAGCCGATGCCGGTGAACTGCATCGCCAGCCCGGGCCGGCAGACCGCGGCGTTGAGCCGCTGGCGCAGCCGATCGCCCGATTGATTGAGCGTGCGGGCACGCTCGGGCGTATAGACCTCGGTCAGCCCGACCAGTCCGGCGTTCATCGTCAGCACGTTGTTGTTGAAGGTGCCGGCATGCTGGAAGGCGTCCGGGCGGCGCGGGTCGAAGCGCTCCATGATCTCGGCGCGCCCGCCAAAAGCGCCAAAGCTCATGCCGCCGCCAAGATATTTCCCGAGTGTCGTCAGATCGGGGAGGATGCCGCGCACCTCCTGCAACCCGCCCGGCGCTAGCCGCGAGGTCATCACCTCGTCGAAGATCAGCAAGGCCCCGGTCTCGTTCGCCAGCGCGCGCAGTCCGGCCAGGAAACCGCGCTCGGCCGGGATGCAGCCGGTCGTGCCCTGCATCGGCTCGACCAGGATCGCGGCCAGCTCTTGGCGGTGCGGGCGGACCAGCGTTTCCAGCGCCTCGAGGTCATTATAGCGGCCGAGCAGAAACTCGAACGGGGCGTTGAGCGGGCTGCCATGGCCGCGGAAATAAAACCCCCCGCCATGGTAGCCGCCGCCAAACACCAGGATCTTCGGCCGGCCGGTGATCGCCCGCGCGGCGCTGACCGCCATCAGATTGGCCTCGGTGCCGGAATTGGTAAAGCGCACCAGCTCGATCGACGGGAAGCGGGCGCAGACCGCCGCGGCAAACCGCGCCTCGATTTCGGTGTGCGCGCCAAAATTGAGCCCGCCCGCGAGTGCCGCTTCGATCGCCTTGCGGATCGCCGGATGCGAGTGGCCATAGATGCCGGCGGTAAACTCGCTGAGGAAATCCGCATATTCGTGGCCGTCGAGATCCCACAGCCGCGCCGCTTCGCCCTTCGCCATGGTCAGCGGAAACGGATCGACATGGATCGAGGCGCGGGTGTTGCCGCCGGGCATCGCCGCGCATGCCGCCTGATGCTGGGCGAGGCTCTTCGGGTTGCGCGCCCGGTATTGCTCCTCGGCCTCGGCCAGCGCCGCCCGGACGTTTATATTCGCGGGGTGGGTTGTCGTCATTGGCTCTTGTCACGACCCTCAGCCGGGATAGGCGCGGCGGCCGTGGTCGCGCAGCCACAGGCGGACGAGATGCCGTCGGGTTTCGGGCTCGGGGTAATCGATGAAGGCGGTGCGGCTGTGGCCCAGGGCGCGGTTGTCGACGAACTGCATCTGCCCGGGTTCGAGGTCAAAATCGATCGACAGCGCGTCGTCCTCGAAAATCTCGAGCATCGTCGAGACAGCGGTCTCTCCGGCCGCGTCGAGCGGCTCGCCCTTCACCGCGTAGCCGCTGTTGATCTGATGGACGCTGAACCGTGCCTTGATCTCGGCGCCGCCGGCGAACACCGGGGCGGCAAAGATCGGGCTTTCGCCGGGATGAAATTCGCGCTGGCGGTCGAACCAGAACGGCTCGTAAAGCCGCGCCAGCCGCTCGGGGCAGCGTGCCAGCAGCGCATTATGCGCTGTGTGAAAACTGATGACCCGGCTGTGGCCGCCGCTCATCGCCCGCCTCAGGCAGAGGAGACCGACATAGTCCGGCGGCGTCTCGTTATACGCGTTGTCGTTGTGAAAGCGGATCTCGATGTTGGTCTTGTCCGGACGCACCCCCGAACCCGGCAATGCCTGCTGCCCAGTATCGAGCACGTCATAGATCAGGGTGCCGTCGAGCTTTTGCGCGACCGGGCGCGCGATCATGCTCGACAGCAGCCAATAGATCGCGGTGGCCTCGGCGGCGTTCATCTCGGCCATCGGCAGGCGCTCGACGATCGCAAAGCGCACACCGCGAGCAAGGATGCCGCGCGCCCGCGCCATCGCCTCGCGGCAGGCCGGCATTGCGAAATCATCCGCACCGAGCACGATCGTCGGCAGCGGGTAAGCGCGCAGTTCATCGACCACGCGGCGGATCTCGTCGAGACACGCGGCGGACAGCTCGACCCGCCAATCCTCGGGGCGGACATCGCGGCGCGCCCAGGCGCTCGGCCCGTCGATCGGCCGGGTGGAAACGGGTAGTTGCGGCATGCTCTCTCCTCGAAGCGCCGACGGTCAGATGATTCCGCCGACCTCGCCGAGATAGCGCAACACCCCAGGATGGATCAATGCCCGGTCGGCGCTGCCGCTCCTCTCAGCCCGCTATCGAGGATCGAAGCGGAACCGCGTCCCGCAGTAGGGACAGAGGGTCGCGTCCGCCTCGCCCCATATTGATGTAGATATGGGGATGGTCCTGCGGTGGGGACACGCCGATGCACTTGAATTCCCTCACTCCGATGCAGATTTCGGGGACGCCGCGGTCGTTCCTGAACTTCAGATAGCCGTTACCGGACGTCGACTCAGGCCGTTGTGATTGGCGGGAGGCCTGGACAGTCTGCTGGTCCCGGTGAGGGGACGGGCTAGTTCCGGTGAACATGATGTCCTTGTTGTTAGTTGTCGCGCGAACCGCCCCAGCGCGCGAGGACGGCGTTCAGCTCGGCGGCGTGAAACGACCATGCGTCCTGACCGTCCGGATCGCCCGCGAACCGGCCGAGACGTCGCGCGCAGTCGAAGAACCCGGGCGCCGGCAGGCCGCCACGCGCCTTGCTGATGGCAAGCGCCGCGATGAACGGGCGGTCCGCCGCCGCGTCCTCCTCCATCAGACGCTCCAGGGCTTCCGTCACCCGCTGGATGGAATGGGGTGGCAAGATCTGAAGAGCCTTCGCCAGCTCCTGGTAGGTAATGGGGATTCGGCGCTTCGCGAGGCTCTCGAGGAATGCGCGTACGGCATGCGTCGGCAACTGATTGTCCCCTCCCAAAGTTCGCCATTGTCACGATCGGGCATGGTCACCTCCTCGCGCTGACGATCCTGATCGGCCCAGACCGCTCCACGACGATCCGATTGCCCTTGGCATCTGTGCCCCGCACCCCGTAGCAGCCCGTCTCGTCGTCGGCCCAGACGATGTCCGGGATGTCGGCGTGGGTAACGAGCGATACGACGCGGTGACGCCGAGCGGTAACGGGGTCGGTTCGGAAGTCGATGGTGGTCACTCTAAATTCTCCCCGGGGCCCGGAAAACAGTATTATATAGACGAGTTATTTTGACCATAAGTGGGGCTGCCCGTTCAGCCACCTCAATTTCTTGTAAAAGATGCGAGTGGTTGAACCGAGCTAACCATGACAGATATTTTGTGGCATCAATGTGACATTTGTAAATCAACGGGTAACATACCGGAGTGACAGTTTCATGATAGATTTCTAGTCAGAGTTGACAGAAAGCTTGCCGTCTAGCCCGGCAATTCAGCCTTCCTACATTTGATACCCACTCTATTTCCGTCATTCCCGCGAAAGCGGGAACCCAGGGCGGCCTCCGCTGGCGCGACGACAAAGAAAAAGATGGGAATCATCTGTTCGGTTCATACCACTAGGCGCGCCGAAGGGCGGCCCCCACGTCGCGGCCGGCTTCGATCAGCCTGCCCCCGAAATAGCCGCCGATCGCGCCGGCACCGACCACGAGAATGCGCGTGGTTGAACTCTCCCTTCGTGCCGCATCGGCTCAGTGCGCCTCGGCGGGGGGCGTCTTGGGCGCCGCCACTTGGCGCAGCAGCGGCACGAGCAGCGTGGCGACCGCGAAGGCGATCATGATCGCGCGGAAAGCGTCGGCGTAGGCCAGGGTCGAGGCCTCGCGATAGGCGAGGTGCCAGAGTTGCGAGATCGCAGCCGCATGCCCGGCGGCGGGTCCGCCCAAAGCCGCCCCATAGCGTTCGGTCATACCGTGCAGCAGCCGCTCCATCGCGCCGTTCGCCGGGGTCAGGTTCGACGCAATGTTGACAAAATGGAGATTGGTGCGGTCGTTGAGGATCGCGCCGCATACCGCGATGCCGACAGCACCGCCGAGATTGCGCATCATATTGAACAGGCCGCTCGCGTATTTCAGCCGGTCGGGCGGCAGGCTGCCAAGACCGAGATTGACGCTCGGCGCCACGGCAAAGACTTGCGGAAACCCGCGCAGAACCTGCGGCAGCAGTAGTTCTGCGGCTCCCCATTCATGGTCGATAAAGCTGAACGACCACATCGCCGCGGCAAAGCTGGCGAGGCCGAACATCATCAGCCAGCGCGTGTCGATCTTGCGGGAAAGCAACACGTAGACCGGAACCCCGATCAGCGAGGCGATGCCGGTCGAAAAGATCGCGACGCCGGTCTGCCATGCGCTGAACCCCCGCACATAGCCGAGGAACAGCGGCGTCAAATAGATCGTCGAGAAGATGCCGATGCCGGTGACGAAGGACAGAAAGCAGCCGAGCGAGAAATTGCGATTGCCGAACGCGCGCAGATCGACGACCGGGCGCACAAACGTAAAGCTGCGGATGACGAAGAGCACACCGCAGATCCCCGCGATCCAAGCGCAGGCGGTGATCGTAAAATCGTCGAACCAGTTCCAGCGCGCCCCCTCTTCGAGCACGTATTCGAGGGTGCCGAGCGTCAACGCCAGCAGGATCATGCCGAGGTAATCGGCGCCTTTGAGCAATGACAGGTCAGTGTGGTCGATCTTGACCAGCACAGACACCGTCACGGCAACGATCAGCCCCGGCGCCAGATTGACGTAGAACAGCCAGCGCCAGTCGAGCGTATCGGTGATCCAGCCGCCGATCACCGGACCCAAAACCGGCGCGACCGAGGCTATGGTGCCGACCACCGCCGCCGAATAGACCCGGCGCTGGCCCCGGAAATAATGAAAGGACGAGGTGAACACGGTCGGGATCATCGACGCGCCGAGCAGGCCTTGCAGCGCGCGGAACACGATCATGCTCTCGATGTTCCAGGCGATCCCGCAGAGCAGGCTGGCGAGGGTGAACCCCAGGGCCGAGCCCGCGAACAGCCAGCGCGTCGAGAACACCCGGGTCAGCCAGCCGGAGAGCGGAATCACAATGATCTCGGCGATCAGATAGGCGGTCTGCACCCAACTGATGTCATCCTGCGCCGCGGATAGTCCGCCGCCGATATCCTGCAAGGACGAGGCGACGATCTGGATATCGAGCAACGCCACGAACATCCCGACGCACATGACCGCGAATGGGACGACGCTGGGGGCCGCGGGTTGTGACGGCGTGGTCATCGGTTGCGCTCGGCCGCGGAACGGGTGTCGACGTCGACCGTGGTCGACAGACCGGGGCGCAGCAGCCCCAGGGTTCCCTCGCCGTCATCGACAGCGATGCGCACCGGAACGCGCTGGACGATCTTGGTAAAGTTGCCGGTCGCGTTTTCCGGCGGAATGACGCTGAAAATTGCCCCCGTGGCCGGAGCGAGGCTCAATACGCGGCCGGTGAACTTGCGGCCGGGGACCACGTCGGCGACAAAGCTCGCCGGCTCGCCGGCATGCATCCGCGCCAGCTGGTCTTCCTTGAAATTGGCGTCGATCCACAACCCATGGGCGGGGACGATCGACAGCAACGCCGTGCCGACAGTTGCATATGCACCTATTTGGGCGGCGCGGTCGCCGATAAAGCCGTCGATCGGCGAACGGATTTTGGTGTAGCCAAGATTGAGCTGCGCGGTGCTCAGATCGGCCTGCGCCTGGGCGAGGCTCGCTTTCGTTTCGGCGATCTCGGTGTCGAGCACGGCGAGTTGCTGGCGGGCGGCCGCGAGCCCGGCTTCTCCGGCTCGAACCTCAGCTTCCGCCTTCTGGTCGGCGGCAAAGGCTTTCTGGTCGGTCTGCAACGAACCGAAGGTGGAGACCGCGAGAGCATGGTAGCGGACGGCGTCCTCGTGGGCGAAACCCGCTTCCGCCTTCTTCGCCATAAGGTCGGCCTCGGCCTGCTGGATCATCGATTGCTGCAGCGTGTATTTCGCGCGCAGATTGGCAAGTGCCGCCGTCTGGTTCTGAACCACTGCGTCGGCATGCGCTAGATTGGCCTTGTAGTCGAGGGCGTCGAGCTCGACCACCAGCTGGCCGGCGTGAACGAACTGATTGTCGCCGACCAGGATCTTGGCGACGAACCCGGCGACATGCGGCGACAAGGTCGTCACGTTGCCGCCGACATAGGCGTCGTCGGTGGTTTGGATAAAACGGCCGACCCGCCACCAATCCCAACCGTACCAGGCGACCGCGACCGCGGCGATCAGGCCCAGCAGGATAGCGATGAGACGGCGGCTGACGCGGATGCGTCGCCGAGTTGCCAAGGCGCCGCGCAGGCCATCCTCCGCGATGTCGCCCGTCGCGATACGGTCGAGAACCTGTGTGCTCATGGTCAGTTCCCCTGCGCAAAAGGCCGGCGGCCGCGCTCGGCGAGGCGGCGTGCGCACTCCCTCATCGGCGGCAGGTCCGGCGACGACGGCAAAATCCGGTCCGGCGATCTCCTCGCCGGTGGCGCCGTCGACCACGACCGGCTCGACCTTCGCGCCGGTCCGCAGATTAACCAGCTGCACCGAGGCGCCCTCGGCGGCGAACTGACGGTTGCCCCAAGCGAGCAGCGCCAGCAGCACCGGGTGGAAATCCCGGCCGCGATCGGTCAGCACATATTCATCGCGCGGCGGATGCTCGTTGTATCGCCGGCGCTCCAACAGGCCCGCTTCGACCAGCGCATTCAGCCGGCGCGTCAGCATGTTCGGCGCGACGCCAAGGCTCTTCTGAAACTCGTCGAATCGGGTGAGCCCGTAAAACGCATCGCGCAGGATCAGGATCGACCACCATTCGCCGACGCGGTCGAGGCTGCGGGCGATCGGGCAATGCATGTTGCCAAAGCTCTTGCGCTGCATGGGTAGCACCCCCGCCAGTAACTTGCATCATGCAAGTAACATCGGCGCGGCCAGCTTACAAGAGGAAAATTTAAGCGCCGCCTGCGACCCTCTGCCGACGCGCACGCTCCCGGCGTTATGGGACCAGCAGGATCTTGCCGATGTGTCGGCTCGATTCCATCAGGCGATGCGCCTCGGCGGCCTCGACCAGCGGGAAAGCTTTGTAGGTGCAGGTTCGCAATTTGCCCTGTCCCCAGAGCGGCCACACCTTCTCCTTTAGCGCGCCGACGATCGCCGCCTTCTGCGCGATCGTGCGCGAGCGCAGGGTCGAGCCCGTGACGGTCAGATGCTTGCGCTGGATCAGGCCGAAATCGGCCTCGACCCGGGTTCCGCGCATCAGCGCGACAAAGCACAGCCGGCCCTCCTGCGCCAACAGCTCCAGCTCGCGCGGGATATAGTCGCCGCCGACCATGTCGAAGATCGCGTCGACCCCACGCCCGCTGGTGAATTCCTTGCCGATTTTGACGAAATCCTCGGTGCGGTAGTTGATCGCGACATCGGCGCCATAGTCGCGGCAGGCTTGGCATTTCTCGTCCGAGCCGGCGGTGGCCAGCACCGTGGCGCCGAACGCCTTGGCGAGCTGGATCGCGGTGATGCCGATGCCGCTCGACCCGCCCTGCTGCAGAAGCACTTCGCCCGCCTTGAGATGGATGCGCTCGAACACGTTGGTCCACACCGTACAGAAAGTCTCGGGCAGGCCGCCGGCGTCGACGAGACTGACCCCATCGGGCACCGGCAGGCATTGCACGGCGGGCGCCGCGGCATACTCGCCATAGCCGTCGCCGATCATCAGCGCGCAGACCTGGTCGCCGACCTGCCATTCCGCGACGCCCTCACCGGTCTTCACCACCGTGCCCGAGCATTCGAGCCCGGGAATGTCGGGCGCGCCGGGCGGCATCGGATAGCGCCCCATGCGCTGCAGGCAGTCGGCGCGGTTGACCCCGGCCGCGGCGATCCGGATCAGGACTTCGCCCGCTTTTGGCTCGGGCACCGGCCGGGTCGCCGGCATCAGCACCTCCGGCCCGCCTGGCGCTCTTAATCTCGATCACGGTCTGGGTCGCGGGAATATTGGCGAGCACGGCCAGGCTCCTCTTGTCATGAACTCAATTCGTCATTGCGAGCGTAGCGAAGCAATCCCGCGCCGAGGAGTCTCTTTCCAACGCGATTGGTTCGTCGCTACGCTCCCCGCAACGACATTTCCAAGGGAGCATCGCCATGGCTGACTTGCAGGATAAGGTCGTGCTGGTGACGGGCGCCGGGGCCGGGATCGGGCGGGCGACCGCGCTGGCGATGGCCGAGGCGGGCGCCACCGTCGCGGCGGCCGATATCGATCTCGCCGCGGCGCAGCGCACCGCGGGCGACGCGGCGACCAATGCCCGGCGGGCAATCGCGATCGAGGCCGATTGCGGCGATGTCGCTAGCATCGATGCGATGGTCGCGCGCACAATTGCCGAGTTCGGCCGGCTCGACGTAATCGTCAACAATGCCGGCGTTACCCGCTACGCCCCGATCATGGATCTGACCGAGGCGGATTGGGATCGCATCCACCGGGTCAACGCCAAGGGCGTGTTCTTTTGCCTGCAACGCGCGGCGAAGGAAATGATCCGCCAAGGTGGCGGGCGGATCGTCAACATCGCCTCGATTTCCGGGCGTGGCTATGCCGGCGCCTCCAACGCCGCCTATGCCGCGAGCAAGGGCGCGGTCATTGCCTTGACCAAGACCGCGGCGCAGCAGCTCGGCCGCCACAACATCAACGTCAACGCGATCTGCCCGGGCGTGACCCGCACCGAATTGGGCGCCCGCAACGCCGTCACGCGCGCCGCCGAGCGCGGCATTACCGTGGCCGAATTGGAAGCCGAACAGGAAAAAGTAATCCCGATCGGCCGCGCCAACACCCCGGAGGACATCGCCGCGATGGCGGTGTTCCTCGCCTCGCCCGGCGCCCGCAACATTACCGGTCAAGCCTATAATGTCGACGGCGGACTGGTGCCGAGCTGAGCCGGCAGCGCGAGCCGACGCCGGTTGGAAAGGTCGACCAAGGTTCACCAGAGGAGCATTTTTCGCCTTCCCGGCGAAGGCCGGGACCCATGGCTGCGATGGACACCGGCCGTCGCCGGTGAGACGAGATGGCGGCGTTGTTGAACCTATCCCGCCGGGGATTACCGCAGCTGCTGAGCGCGAGGCTGCCGTTCTTTTACGGCTGGGTCGTACTCGCCTGCCTGTGCGCGCCGGGTTTTCACGGCAGGGCGGGGCCACGGCCACCTTGTCGGTCTTTGTCGAGCCGTTGACCCGCGAGTTCGGCTGGTCACGCACCGCGCTGTCGGGAGCGGTCTCGCTCGGCGGGCTGCTGGCGGCCTTGGCGTCGCCGCTGATCGGCCCGGTAGTCGACCGCTACGGCTCGCGCCTCACCTTGTGTCTCGCCGTCCTCGTCACCGGGGTTGCGACCCTGCTGTTGTCGCTGACCAACTCGTTGCTGATGTTTTATCTGCTGTTCTGCATCGCGCGGCTGAATTGGGCGGGGCCGTTCGACCTGGGCATCTACAGCGCACTGAACAACTGGTTCGTCGCCCGCCGCGCCTTCGCCACCTCGATCGCGACAGTCGCGCAGATGGCGGGGCTGGTGGCGATGCCGCTGATCGCCCAGCTGGCGATGCGCCATCACAACTGGCGCGCCGGATGGCTGGCGATCGGGCTGACCGTGCTGGTGGTCGGGTTCATGCCGATCTGGCTGTTGATGGTGCGGCGGCCGGAGGATTTGGGGCTCCAGCCCGATCGTCGGGCGACGGAAGCGGGGCCGCGGACGGGCGGCAGCCCGGCGCCGCCCGTCGAGACCAATTTTACCAGGCGGCAAGCGGTCCGCACTTCGGCGTTCTGGCTGCTGTTGCTCTACACTGTGCTGGTCTACCCGGTGCAGGCCGGGGTCAGCCTCCACCAGGCGGCCAATCTGATCGAACGCGGCATCGCGCCGACCATCGCCGCGACCACGGTCAGCCTGTTCTCGCTGATGTCGGCGGTGGCGAGTGCCGCCTGCGGCCTGCTGCCGCGGGCATTGCCGATCAAGTACCCGCTGGCGGCGATCGGCGTTTTCCTCGCGGTCAGCAGCCTGTTGATGATCGCCATCTCGTCGGCCCTAACCGGAGCCGTCGCTGCGGCGCTGTTCGGCTTTGGCATCGGCGGCATGCTGACCCTGCTGCCCATCGCCTGGGCCGATTATTTCGGCCGGGCGAATTACGGCGCGATCCGCGGCCTCGCCCTTTCGGCGCAGGTGCTGGCCCAGGCCTCGGGGCCGCTGTTGTCGGGCGCCTTGCGAGACTGGACCGGCAGCTATGTGCGCTCGCTGCAATGCTTCGCGGTACTGTCCGGCCTCAGCATCCTCGCCGCGCTGGCCTCGCGCCGGCCACGCATGCGGGCGGCTGAGCGCCGCGCCGGCGCCTAATTGCGGCGCACCGCCCCCGCCTTGTCGAGCAACTGCTCCAGCACCTCATAGGGCTGCGCGCCCACCACCCCATAGCGCGCCGCGACAAAGGTCGGCACACCGGTGACGCCATAGGCGTGCGACTTAGCCCAGTCGGCATCGACCGCATCCTTGAACCGGCGTTCGCTCAGCACCGCGCGCGCCTCCTCGCCGGAGAGCCCGACCGATTGCGCGATCTCGACCAATATCTCGGGGTCGCCGATATTGCGCGAATCGACGAAATAAGCCCGGTACAGAGCGTCGTGGATCGCTTCGCCGCCGGGCTGCGTGTCGGCCCATTTGCCGAGTTCCTGGGCCAGCCGGCTGTTATAGGAATGGGTCCGCCGGCCGTAGGGAAGCCCCTCGGCGTCCATCAGCTTCTTCATCCGGCCGTACATTGCCTCGGGATCGACGTTGCGTCCGGCATAAAGCTCCGCCATCGAGCGACCCTCGGCCGGCGTCTCCGGATGCAGCGGAAAATGCACCAGTTTGGTCTCGACTTCGAACGTCCGCTTCAGCTTTTCAATACGCACGGTACTGAGGTAGCACCACGGTCAAACGTAGTCGGTGAAGATCTCCAGGGTAACAACCCCTTGGCTCGCCATGTTTTTCCCGTCGGTTGCAAATCGGTCAGGGCGCGAACATAGACCGCTCATGGTCGGATTGCTACCGGATAGCTGTAGGGCGCCGTTCCCGGCAGCTTCGGCGCCGTCAATCCCCAAAGCACGTCCCGGCCAAGTTGGGGAGGAAACTTTACCGAGGGATAAGAACCACGCCGATGCCGACCGCCATCGCGGTGACCCGGACAAACCCCAAGGCGACGAAGGCCAGGAGTAAGACGTAGATGGCCTCTGAATTAGGGTCGTACGCTGACAGAAATCCCGTAGGGGTGTCACTGTTGCTGATAAGTCCCGGATCATTCCAACTCGGGATCGTTGACGGTCACGGTGCCGGTCTGCCCGGTCTTGTTGTCTTTGAACCTCAACATGCCGGTTATCGCTGAGTTCCCGAATGCTTTCGGAACTACCCGGCAATGCTCGGAGTTATCCTCGTGGCAAGTCTCCCTGTGCGGGTTTGCCACCCGCGAGAACTGGCCGGGGTCGTCACATCGCCCCGGCCATTTTTGTACGCGCGCAGCGACCGCGAGGCCCCGGCCGTCTAGCCGCTTCATGCCGAAAGCGCCATATCCCGCCCATGTGCAACGACTTCGGCAACCGCGTCCCTTACGACAATTACCTGCGGGCGTTCAGCGAAATCCGCGTGCCGCTACGCTGGCCGAGCACGGCGCCGAACCTGGAACCTCGCGACGATATCTGGCCGACCGATCCGGCGCCGGTCATTCGCCGCCGAGAGGATGGTGTCGAGCTGGTGCAGCTCCGATGGGGATTTCCGCCGGGCCGGCCGAAGGGAGCGCCGGTCATCAACTTTCGGTCAGAAGGGCGGCGGTTTCCAAATGGCCGCTGCCTGATCCCGGCGTCGCACTTTTTCGAATTCACGGGCAGCAAGGCACCGAAATCAAAATGGAAGTTCACCAAGGCGGCCGATGATTGGTTCTGCTTCGCGGGCCTGTGGCGGCCGATGCCTGATGGGGACGGAGAAGCGTTCACATTGCTGACTGCCGAGCCCGGCCCTGACGTCGCGCCTATTCACAATCGGCAGATGGTTGTTCTCGATCGCGCCGACTGGCTTGCCTGGCTCGATCTTACGCGGCCAGAGGCGGAGTTCCTGCGTCCGCTACCCCCGGCTCGCTGGCCGTTGAACAGGTCCGGTAAACCGCTCTCCATCCTCGCTCACCATCCCGGCCCGGATTGAAGGATCATGCCCCGCACTTGACCCATGATGGTCTGCACCACCTGTTCCTGCCTGGCCTGTTGCTGCATCGTGTTCTGAGGGAAGGTGCAAGCGCCGAGCCAACCCAAGGTGCCAGCCAGCATGAAGGCCAGTCGCGCTAGCCGCGCCATCGTCGTTTCCCGCGCCCAATGCTGGGTGTCATCCCCGACCTGATCGGCCGCAAAGGTTCGGGCTGCGGTGTCGGCGGTTCGAGCTTCGCCAGGATCGCTTCAGCGGGTCGAGCCGTGGCGCATAGGGGAAGGGGTCATATTCGAGCGCGTGCCTAATCGAGATGGCCCGCCAGCGCAAGCTTCTCGTCATCGGTGAGGTCGAGCGTCATGATCCTGTGATATGGGCAGCCTTCGTCGGGGTGCCCGATGGTCGAGCCGCCACCACTGGCGAACTTGCTCGTCAAGGACAGGCCGCTCCGCTGTCATAGTCCGGGCAACACAAAGCCGCGGAGCCGCTCGATAATCGCATCGGGCTCACCACCGCTGGCCCGAGGCGGCGCCAGACTGCTCGGCGGCACGCACCGGAAAGTGACGGAGTAACCCGTCTGCTCGGGCGGGCTGGCGCGGGCCGGCGTCAACGTATCGATCGGATGGAACACCCGTCCTTGTTGGATGCAAAAGGTACTTGCTTCAGTGACAACAGTTTGCTCGACAGTAAGGGAGCCGGGGCGACCGGCGGCAAAATGTTCTGATACGGTGTAGATGTCTGGGCCGGCCGGGCGAATACCCGTGCCCTCCACACAACCGGAGAATAGGGCAACCACAATTGCTAGTGTTGCCCTCATCCTGGGCTGAAAGTCGGATAAATTGACCGTCATGATGCTCTGAGTATGGGAAGCGAGAGCCGGGCGTATCCCTAAACATATGGCGCGAAACATATGGCGCGCCGCCAATCCCTGGCCGGCGGCTTCAATCGAACGCCGAAGCTCCGGCGCCAAACCCCTTCGCTCTCCTAACACCTCGGATTTGGTGCTATCAGTTAATTTGACACAAAGATGGCCGACCAGTTGCGTTGCGCTCTCGCCAACGCAGCCGAAAGCGGCCCCTGCGGGCACCCCTTATCGCCGGAAGGACGCGCCCAATGAAGCCTTCCGACAACATCGCCGTTGCGGTCTATGCCGAGCAGGTCGCCGCCGTGTATTGGCAAATGCCGATCGCGCTCGGCGCCAATTTCGTCAATGCGGCCTTGACCGCCGCCGTCCTGATGCCGATCGGGGCTTGGCCGGTTCCGCTATTATGGTTTGGCGTCGTCGTCCTGGTGACCGTGGGCCGCGCGGTCGTGTGGCGGCGATATCGCCGCGGCAATGCCGGGGCGGACGCTGCGCGGTGGGCGCTTCCAGCAATACTTGGAGCAATGTTCGCCGGTCTTTGCTGGGGGCTCGGAGGGGCGGTGCTGTTCCCGTTCATCCCGCCGCTTGACCAGGCCTTTCTGGCGATCGTGATCGGCGGCATGTGCGCGGGTTCCGTTGTGCTCAGCGGTCCTCACCTCCCCACCTTGCTCGCTTTTGTGCTCCCCGCGTGCCTACCGATGGCCGTCCGCTTTCTCGCCGAGGGCACCCCTATCGACAGCGCGCTTGGGGCGATGATCGTGGTTTTCGCCGCCGCGATGACCTTTGCCGGAATTCATCTGAACCGGATCTTTGTCGAAGCGATGCGCTTCCGCTTTGAATTGAACGAGGCCAATTTGCGTCTGCAAGCCGAGATCAGCGAACACCGGGCGACCGAGGCGGCTCTGCATCAGGCGCAAAAGCTCGAGGCCATCGGCCATTTGACCGGCGGGATCGCCCATGACTTCAACAACCTGCTGACGGTCGTGATCGGCAATCTGATGCTGGCGCGAGGACGAGCCGGTGGCAACGTCGCCATCACGCCGTTGCTCGACAACGCCATGCAGGCGGCGGAGCGGGGTGTTGCGCAGATTCAGCGCCTGCTCGGCTTTGCCCGCAGACAGCGCCTCGATCCGCGATCGGTCGATTTAAGTCGCTTGGTGGCGGGCATCGATGCGCTGCTGCGGCACACCCTCGGGCCGCGGATCGATCTGTCGATTGCCGCGGATGCCGGCCTCGCTCCGGCGCATGTCGACGCCAATCAGCTCGAGCTGGCGATCCTCAACCTGGCGATCAACGCGCGCGACGCGATGCCCGTCGGCGGATCGCTAAGGATCGGGCTCGAAAACCACGCCACCAACCGCAATTCTCCGCCCGAACTGACACCTGGAAAATACGTCGTCATATCGATCACCGACACCGGGACCGGGATGGACGCGGCAACGCTCGCCCAGGCATTCGACCCGTTTTTCACAACGAAGGACGCCGGCTCTGGCCTGGGGCTGCCGACGGTCCAGGGTTTTGCCGCGCAATCGGGTGGTGCGGTGCGGATCAGCAGCAGGCCGGGCGCTGGCACGACGGTCGAGCTGTGGCTGCCGAAAGCCGACGAGCCGCCGCGCGACTTCGACCGCTCCGAGCGGTCGGCGGCGGAAATGCCTCGCGGCGCCGCCAATATCTTGCTCTGTGACGATGATGACGATGTGCGCCGCTTTATCGGCGAGTTTCTCGAACTCCGCCGGCTACACCATCCACGAGGCAGAGCGGCCCGGAAGCAGCGCTCGACATCCTGGAGCAAAGCGCCGAGATCGACCTGCTGATCGTCGATTACGCGATGCCGGGGATGAACGGGCTCGAAACGATCCGGCAGGCCCGGCAGCGGCGGCCGGGGCTGAGGCCGCTGCTGATCACCGGCCACGCCGACGCGATGGGCACCAGCACCGTGGGCGTTCCGCTGCTGCGCAAGCCTTTCGCCCCGGCGGAGCTGGCTCGCATGGTGGCCGAGATACTGGCGATATGACATCCGATGCTAGACTGCGCGCGGATGGAATTCGGGAGAGAACCCATGCCGACCGCGGTTGAAGACAAGGACGCCATTCGCGAGTTGATGGCAGAATACTGTTACCGGCTCGATGACGGCCGCTATGACGACATGGCGGCCTTATTCACCGAAGACGGCTCCTGGGACACCGCGTTCGGCAAGGCCACCGGTCGTGCGGCAATCGCCGAGCTAGCGCGCAGCCTTCGGGCGAGGGCCGGGTCGGAGCGGCCGCGCGCCGTGCATCTGGTGACTAACATCGTCATCGCGCTCGACGGCGCCCGGGCCCAGGTGCGTTCCAATTGGATGGTCATGCAGAACAGCCCGCAAGGGCCGAAAATCGGCTCGGGCGGAGCCTATGCCGACGAAATCGTCGAACAGAACGGGCGCTGGCTGTTCCGTTACCGCAAGATCGACCGCTTTATCGCCGGCTGACCGGCGTTCATTCCGGCGCCTCCGGCGGGCGGCGCGGCACGAACAGATTGCCGATAAAGATCTGCACCGGCTCGCCATTCTGGTTCAATGTCGTCGTCCGCACCTTGATCAGCCCTTGGTCCGGGCGCGAGTTCGACGGCCGCACCTCGAGCACCTCGCTTTCGACCCGCAACTCGTCGCCCGGCCGCACTGGACGCGGCCAATGCAGCTCGTCGATCCGGCCGCCGATGATGCCGCCGGCGGGCCTGAGCTCGCTCTCGACCAGGAGCCGCATCGACAGCGCCGCGGTGTGCCAGCCGCTCGCCGCCAAGCCGCGAAACATCGTGGCCCGGGCGGCTTCGTCGTCGAGGTGAAAGGGCTGCGGGTCGAACTCGGCGGCAAAGCTCTTGATCCGCTCGGCCTCGATCCGCCGGCGCCCTGACCCGAAGGTTTGCCCGACCGCAAAATCCTCAAAATAGCGCGCGGTCATCTGTTCTATCCCTTAGCTCGCAACCGGGCGGGCTCAGCGGGTGGCGCCGCTGGATCGAACCAGCTGCCGCCGGCCACCGCCGCGGCGTTGATCAGGCCGAAGGCGGCGAGTGCTGCGCCCACGGCGAGAAAGACAACCGAAATATCCCCGGTCAACCGCTCGGCCAGGAGCCCGCCGCCGGCCGCGATCACCAGCCGGGAAAAGTTTGCCAGCAGCGGCCACAGCAGCCGGCCGGCGCCCTGCGAGGCGAAATAGAGCGCCAGGCCGAGACCGAAAAAGCCATAGAACGGACCCACCGTGTGCAGATAGCGCGCGCCGGCGTCGATCATCGCCGGGTCGGTGTCGAACAGCGCCAGCCACAGCCGCGGAAACGCGGCGGAACTGAGCCCGACCGCTTCGCTGATGCCCGCCGCCACGGCAGCGCCGATCCAGGCGACGCGCAACGCCCGCTCGCGCTGCCCCGCGCCGATATTGGTCCCGACCATCGCAACCAGCGGACCGCCCAATCCGAAGACGATCGGCACCAGCAGGTATTCAAGGCGCGAGCCGGTGCCGTAGCCGGCGATCGCCGCCGTCCCGAACCGCCCGATGATCCCGGTGACGATGGCGATCGTCAGATTAGTCTGAACCGTGATCAGCGCCGCGACCAAACCCACCCGCAAGATGTCCGCGAACAGCGCCCAGCGAAAGCCTACGCCTCGGACCGACGGTCGAACGATGCACCGCCCGGACCACAGATAGAAGGCGAGCGCGAGACTGCCGATCGCGTAATAGGCCAGCACCGCCGTGGCCCCGCCGGCAATCCCAAGCCGCGGAAACGGCCCCCAGCCAAAGATCAGGCAGGGCGACAACGGCAGCAGCACTGCGGCGCCGGCGCAGGTTACGATCGCCGGGACCATCATGTTGCCCGTGCCGCGAATCACATTGGCCAGCGAATTGAAGATCCAAACCAGGACCGCGCCCGCGAAGACGATCTCGGAATAAGTCAGCGCCGCGGCAAGCGAAGCCCCTTTTCCGCCCATTGCGCTATAGATCCACCGCCCTCCGCCCAGCATGCCGACCATGAAGAACAGGCCGAACGCTACGGCGATGGCGAGCGCGTGCACCGCCAGCGCATCGGCGTCAGCCCGCCGCCCGCCGCCGAGCGCACGCGCGACCGCTGAGGATATCCCGCCCCCCATCGCACCTGCCGACATCATCTGCATCAGCATCAGCGGCGGGAATACCAGGGCCACTCCGGCCAATGCATCGGTCCCGAGCCAACCGATGAAATAAGTCTCGATCAGCCCGACCGAAGCCTGGACGATCATGACCGCCACATTGGGTGCGGCGAACCGCACCAACGTCGCGGCAATCGGCCCTTCGAGCAGCGCGCCGGTGCGCGGGTCGATCCGGGCCACCGTCGTCGAGCGCGCTTCAGAGCTGCGAAGGGTCATGCGATGCCTCGCCCCGCCGGTTGCCGGTCATAGGAGCACAATGGCGCGATATGGGCGCATATGCACTGATGTCAACCAAACTCAACCGCATGGCAACTTGTGAACTCGGAATTGCTTCCGGCGCTGGCGTCCCCGGCATGCTCTCGTCCATACTCGCAAGACGGCCCGGCTGCGGCTGGGATGACGCGTTACGGATCGAGGAAGTCGGCATGAAATTCAGGCCCGGGGGCAACGACAAGCCGAACCGTGCATGGCTTCGGCGGGAGACCCCGGCTGGCGACGGCCTGATCGCTCCGTTGCAGCAATTCTTCGCCACCGCGCCAGTTGCGTGCCCCTATATCCCGGCTCGGGCGGAACGCAAGCTGATCGTCGAGCTCTCCGGCAGCGGCACGCCCCAATTCTACGATGATTTGTCGCGCGCCGGGTTTCGCCGCAGCCATCGTTTTGCCTACCGCCCGGTCTGCCGCGCTTGCGCCTCGTGCGTGCCGGTGCGTATTGCCGTCGACCGTTTCGGCCATACCCGATCGACAAGGCGCATCCGCAACGTTAATCGCGACCTGATCGGCGATCTCGCCCCTGCCCGAGCGACGCCGGAACAATTTGAGCTTTTTTCGGCCTATCAGCGGGGGCGGCACCGCGACAGCGAAATGGCCTCGATGACTTATGGCGATTACCGCGGCATGGTCGAAGAAAGCCCGGTGCGAACCAAGATAGCCGAATTTCGCGATCACTCGAACCGCCTCGTCGCGGCGTCGCTGATCGACCTGCTCGATGACGGCATATCGGCGGTGTACAGCTTTTACGATCCGCGGCAGGCGAAACGCAGCCTCGGCACCTGGAGCATTTTGTGGCTGGTCGAGGAATGCCGCCGCCGTGCTCGGCCCTACGTCTATCTCGGCTATTGGATCGCGGACAGCCCGAAAATGGCCTACAAGGCGCGCTTTCCCGCGCTCGAGCGCCTGACCGCCGGCGGCTGGACCGATTTCGCATCCCTCTCCGATCATCCCCCTCGCCCCGCAGGGAGAGGGTTGGGGTGAGAGGCAATCTCTAACGATACTGCGATGGCGATCGGCATCCTCGACTCGGCGATCTTCGCCGACATGTTCGGCACGCCGGCGATGCGCGCGGTGTTTGGCGACATGGCGTTCCTCGCCCGTTGCGTCGAAGTCGAGGCTGCCCTCGCCCGCGCCCAGGCCCGGCTCGGGGTTATCCCGGCCGATGCGGCTGCCCCAATCTCGCGGGCCGCCGCTGCAATCGTCGAACACCCGGAGTCGCTCGATCTCGCGCGTCTAAAGCGGGAGACGGAGAATGTCGGCTATCCGATCCTGCCATTGGTCCGCCAGCTCGCCGACCGCACCGGCGAGGCCGGGCGCTGGCTGCATTGGGGTGCGACGACACAGGACATCATGGACACCGCCGTGGTGCTCCAGATCCGCGCCGGCCTGGAGCTGATCGAGCAGGATCTGACGGCGGTGCGCGGCCATCTCGCCGATCTCGCCCGGCGCCATCGCGACACGCCGATGGCCGGCCGCACCCATCTGCAGCACGCCTTGCCGATCACCTTTGGCTACAAGACCGCAATCTGGCTCTCCGCCCTCGACCGCCACGCCGAGCGGCTCGCCCAGCTGCGCCCGCGGGTGCTGTTGGCCCAGTTCGGCGGCGCGGCCGGCACCCTGGCCTCGCTCGGCAGCGGCGCAGACGTCGTGGAGAGCCGCACCGAACTCGCCCGCGAGCTCGGCCTTGGGGACCCGCCGATCACCTGGCACGTCGCCCGCGACGGTATCGCCGAGACCGTGCAGTTTCTGGCGTTGCTGGCCGGCAGTCTCGGCAAAATCGCCTTCGATGTGATGCTGATGTCGGCGACCGAATTCGGCGAGGCGGCCGAGCCGTTCATCGCCGGCCGCGGCTCCAGCTCGACGATGCCGCAAAAGCGCAACCCGATCTCGTGCGAGCTGATCCTCGCCGCCGCCAAGGTGTTGCGCCAACAGGCCGGGCTGGTGCTCGACGCGATGGTCACCGATTTCGAGCGCGCCACCGGCCCGTGGCATGTCGAATGGGTGGCGGTGCCCGAAGCCTTTGGCTACGCCGCGGGCGCACTCCATCAGTCGCGCTTTCTATTGGGCGGACTGATCGTCGATCCTGCCCGCATGGCCAAGAACCTCGGCATGACCCACGGCCTGATTGTCGCCGAGGCGGTGATGATGGGTCTCGCGCCGCATACCGGCCGCAACGAGGCCCACGACCTCGTCTATGACGTCTGCCGCCTGGCCATCGAAACCGACCGCCCCCTCCTCGATGTATTGCTCGAAACCCCCGCCGTCGCCACCCCCCTAGGCCCCGACAAGCTGCGCGCCCTGACCGACCCCGCCAACTATCTCGGCGCCGCCCCCGTCATGACCGACCACCTCCTCGCCCGCCGCTGAGCGTCGGGGCAGGAGCTAACGCGACCTTTACACCATCGCCGTGGCCGGGCTCGTCCCACGGCTGTCCGGTCCACGAAAAGTGGTTGCGAAGTCGCCGTCGGACCTCAACCCCCGCTCGTCATGCCCGTGCTTGTCACGGGCATCCACGTCTTCCGGCACTGGCGCTGGGTCAGTGGATGGCCGGAACAAGTCCGGCCATGACAATCTTTGATTGTACCGTCGATACGTCCGTATCGCATTCTCTACTCTAAGAAGCTGCACCGGACAGCCGTGAAATGGCTTGTCCCGGCCATCCACGGCTTCCTTCGGCTCAGCCATTAGAGCGGTTTTCGACCGAATAGACGCACTCGGCACGAATCACCGCCACCCCGACCCGCCCCATCGAGGAGGCGGGAGTACAAATAAGAGTGCTGATTGAGGCCCTCCCCCTTGATAGGGGAGGGTTTGGGAGGGGGTGAGCACGGTGCAACTTGATCGGAAACCGCTCTAATAGGCCGCGAATGTGGGGCGGCCGGACCAAATCCGACCATCGGGATCGCCGTCGTTCGCGCCGGGCTCAAAATCGTCCGTCCAGACCCCCTCGTCTTCCATGCGAGTAATGCATCATAACAACCTTTATGATACAGCAATGCAAGGCGGGAAAACGTTTCCGAGACTGTCATTGAAAGTGTCTCGGGAATAAGGAACCATTCGAGCGTGCCTAGGCGAGCGGGCTTATCGGGGGGGAGTCCACCAAGGTGGCTGACGGGCAAACGGCAGCGCTGTTGCGGTGTGCTTTGGCAAATGCTACAGCGCTCGGTCTAGACGACACTCAAGTAGCAGCGCTAGCGCGCATGTATTGGGGTGAGGCGCTCCCGGGCGGAATTGTGGCCGCCATGGTTGCCGTGATGTCCGAGACTCAATTTCGTGAAACCGTCTCGCGGTTCACCGAGGCTCCTCAGCAGCAAGAATCTCGTGATGCTGAAGAAATCGAGAGTGCCGTCGCGGTGGCGTTCGAGAAAAGAGTCAAAGATAGAGCGTTCGTGGAGACCGAGTTGGCTACAGCGGCAGCCGATAAAATGCTAGGATGGACTAAGTTGTTTGCCACGTTTGTTGCTTTTCCTGTAGTGCTTTTCTTGCTGATTTTGTCCCTCTTTGGGATCTCGAAGTTCGAAGACTTGAGGAGGGTAAGCGATCAAGCTGACGCTCTTGTAACGCAAGCACGAACCAAGCTAGCCGTAGGTGGTGCTCAGTTCGACCTGATAAGGGAGAAGATTGACAAATTAACGGAAGAACTCAATAGGAGTCAGTCTGGCCTGGAGAAGCGGTTGACCCAAGTTAAGCAATCAAACGAGAACCTGGCAGGTAGTGTTACCAATCTAACAGGTAGTGTGACTAGTCTCCAGCTCGCCCCTAGCGGTAAAAGCGTCGCAGAACTACAAGCCAGACTTAAAGAGCTTGGCTTCTTTCGGGGCGAGCCTGATGGAACGTTCGGGTCCTCAACGGTTGAGGCGGTTAAGGCATTCCAAGCCAAAAATGGATTGCCGGCTGACGGCCTTGTCGGTGCGCAGACGCGCGCGCTGCTCTTCAAGTCGTAGTTCCGAGGGCTGCGCCGCCGGTGTGCGATCTTGGGAGTCAACACAAGATATGACCCAGACTCACCCGCAAAATCGGCGTCTTGGCTATGCCCGTGTCAGCACCTACGGGCAGCAAGCGTAGGGCGGACAAGCGCAGCGCATTCCGCCCCTCCCCACCATCGGGCATACTCCCCTCATGCCGAATTGTCACCCAATCGGGTTGCGGGCGGAACCTTCTTGTTTACGGTAAACCTGTTCGACCGCCGTCTGATTCGTTGGTGACACAAATCGACGTTGCGGGATGCCGTTCGGCGGGTGCGGGCCCGCGCACCGTTCCGCACCGACGCCTGGGTCGTCCTTCCCGACCACACGCACTGTCCGTGGACCCTGCCGGACGGTGACGCCGATTTCTCCGGCCGGTGGCGCGTGATCAAGATCGCGGTTTCGAAATCGCTGCGCCTCGGCGTCGATTGCCGCGCGAGCAAGCGCACCGCCAAGCGCCGGGCCGGCCTTCTCGATGTTCCTCCGCGTCGATTCCGGGTTGTCCTCGTCGGGCCGGGACGCCGGGTCACCCTTCTGTCTTTCATTCCGTCTCGCACGTTCTCGTTCGCCTTGCGCAAGCTAATGACGTGCGCAGCTTCACCCCGCGTCGCGATTGACCGAGGAATGCAGACGTTTGCCCAGGGGCGCCAAAGGTTCCGCGAATTGCTGGTCGGCCCTCTTTCCACGCCGAGGGGAACGCTCCATATTTCAGTGCGAACAGATCAGAAACAGAGCCGTTGATCGAGAATGCGGTCGCGATCTTCCATTCCCGTCTATTTCCCGGTTACGCCGAATATTTTCCCGGTTCGGGGGCAAAAAATTCCCGGTTATGTTGCTACGGGAATTTGCCCGCAAGCCATTGACGAATAAGCGCCGTTTTCGCGGCCGAACGGCCGCCGCGACGCTGAATCGAGGAGATTCCCGGTTATCTTCCCGGTTCACGGGAATTGGCAGTCCGGCATCGGTCTTACCATCGCCAAGGGCATCGTGTTCCTCGCCTCCGACGATGCCGGTGTCATGACCGGCGCCGGTCTCGTCGTCGATGGGGGCATCACCGCGCAGTAGTCGCCCGATTACCAGCTCATGCTCCGCGCGATCGCATTACTTCGTTAAATTAACCATGAATGCAGTGAAATTAACCCTCAATTTAGCGGAGGATTTCGGCTTCTTGGTCTAGCCTTGGCCATCGACAGAGACAGTCTGACGAGCCAGGGGATTGGAAATCATGTCGCAGAGCGAATACGACGCGGCGATCGCCGCCTTCATCCGCAGCAAAGGCATCACCCGCTGTCCCACCGCCTGTGTCGTGCGCACTCAAGGAACCGTCAGTAAGTCGGATCAGGAAGCGCTGCAAAAACGTGCGGTCGAAGTCGAAATCCGTCGTATCCGCCGGCGCGGTCGCGATCCATTGGCGGCATTTCATCTGAACCTTTGAATTCTTCAAGACGACCGCGCTCACCCCCGGCGAAAGCGCTTGCCGTGGCCGACGAGCTGCTTGGCCGGCAGATAGACGCCCTTGCCGTCGTCTTCGATAACCCGGCCGATCACCTGTGCGCGTCGGCGATGACGTTCTAGGATCGCCAGGATAGCGCCGACATCCTGGCCGGCCGCCAGCACGCAAAAGCCCACCCCCATATTGTAGACCGCGAACATTTCGGCGTCGGCGACCGCCCCGTGGCGCTGGATCAGTTGAAAAATCGGGGGCGTCGGCGGCAGATTGTCGATCTCGAACCCGACTTTCGCATCGACCCGCGGCAGGTTGAGCAAGCCGTCGCCGGTAATATTGATCAATGCCTTCACCGCAGGGATTTGCTCGAGGATGTCGAGCGTCTCCGGCACATAGATCAGGGTCGGGCGCAGCAGCTCCTCGCCTAGCGGCAGGCCGAGTTCGGGGAAGATGTGGTCCACCGACAGCTTGCCCTGCTCGAAAAAGACGCGCCGGGCCAAGGTCAATCCGTTGCTGTGGATGCCATTGCTTTCGATGCCAATGATCGCGTCCCCGGGCACGAGATCGCGGCCGGTGATGATCCGGTCGAGCGGCACCAGCCCGACCGCCATACCGACCAGGTCGAAACCGCGCATCACGTCCCCGAGCTGCGCGATTTCGCCGCCAGAAATCGAGATCCCGGCTTGCCGGGCGCCCTCGGCGAGCCCGACCGCGATCGCGCCCAGCATATCGGCATCCGCCGCCTCGACCGCGATGTAATCGACCATCGAGATCGGCCGCGCGCCGACGCAGATCACGTCGTTGACGTTCATCGCGACGCAATCGATGCCGATCGTGTCGTATTTTTTCATCATGCCGGCGATGATCGACTTCGAGCCGACCCCGTCGGTGCATATCGCCAATCCGACCCCGCCGATATCGATGACGTTGGCGAAAAATCCAATGTCGAGCTTGACGGCGCCGACCCTATCCGCCGCAGGCCAGGTCTGCCTGATGCTGTCGACGATCTTCTTCAGGCCGGATTCGGCGGCGGCGATATCGACGCCGGCCCCTCGGTAAAGGTTGTCTTGACCCCTCATCAGCGACCCCGACAATGCGATCGATAGCCTCAGCCATGCTCGATTAGCCCTTTGCATCGCGCGCGCCTAGACCGATCATCGCCGAGCCACTGGAGGATCGCCCATGACCATCGCATCCGACACAATGCAACTGCGTCCGCTGGGAGAGGCGCTCGGCACCGAGGCGCTCGGCGTCGATCTGTCAAAGCTCGACGATGACACGTTCGCATGGATCCGGCAGGCTTTCGCCGAGCATCCGGTGCTGGTGTTCCGCGACCAGCATTTGGACGCCGGCGATATCGCCGCGTTCGGCCGCCGCTTCGGCACCCCGCGCAAGCACGCCCTCATCAAATACCGGCATCCGGAATATCCGGAAGTGTCGTGGCTCACCAATGTCGAGGAGGACGGGAAGGTCGACTGGTACGGCGTCAAGCGCGCCACCGACTGGCACACCAATTCGACCTATGAAGAAAAATTGCCGCTTCTGGCGATGCTGCACGCTCTTGAAGTGCCGGCGACAAAAGGCGGGACGATGTTCGCCGACATGCGCGCCGCCTACGACGCGCTCTCGCCTGAGATGAAGCGCCGGCTCGCCGGGCTGACCGGATTGCACGGCCGCAGCTCCGGGCCGGCCGGGGAGCGGCTGTACGGCGACGATAAGGGCAAGACCGAGAAAGAATACGACGAACTGCCGCGCCCGGCGGTGGTGCCGCACCCGGTCACCGGCCGTCCGATCCTGTTCGTCAACCCGATGCACACCCACGGCTTCGACGGCATGGAACGCGAGACGGCCTGGGAATTGATCGAGGAATTGGCCGCGCACGCCACCCAGGAGCGCTTCACCTATTACCATTCCTGGCGGGTCGGCGATTTGCTGATCTGGGACGAGCGGGCGACGATGCATCGCGGCGCCGGCGATTACCACCCCGAGGAGCGCCGCATCATGCTGCGCACGATCGTCTACCCGAATTGACGCCGGGAACTGCACCACCCTCGCGGGCGGCCGTAGTTCCGCGCGGCCCCTGCGTCTGTTATGCTCGTCCGTGCGTGTGATAAAATCCTCGCCGCTTGACCAGCGCTGGCCCGGTTTGCCGGCCGGCGGCACAATCAACGGCGCCCGCCCTTTCTGTGGAGTAGACCATGAGCGGTCATCTGAGCCCTGAGCAGATCCATGCCAAACTCGGCCATCCGGTCATCGACGGCGACGGCCATTGGATCGAATACGCGCCGGTCTTCGCCGAGAAGATCCGCAAGGCGGTCGGCGACAAGGGCGCCACCGGGTTCCTCGCCTCGCAGCGGCGCATTGCCGACTCGCTGAGCCTCACGCTCGCCGAGCGCAAGCGGCGCGGCATCGCGATGGAGGGCAATTGGGGGCGGCAGTCGACCAACACCCGCGACCGCGCCACGGCGATGATGCCAAAGATGCTGTACGACCGGCTCGACGAGCTCGGCATCGATTTCGGCATCATCTACCCGACGGCCGGGCTCGGCATCCCGCGCATCCCCGATGACGAGACGAGGCATGCCGTGATCCGCGGCTTCAACATCGTCACCGCCGATTACTTCAAGGGGCTCGAAGACCGGCTGACCCCGGCCGCGGTCATTCCGGTGCACACGCCGGAGGAGGCGATCGCCGAGCTCGAATTCGTCACCAAGCAGCTCGGCAGCAAGGTGTGCATGTTCGGCAGCGGGGTGCGCCGGCCTTTGCCGGCCGCGGCTGGGACCGACCCTGAAATTGCCTTCCATGCGCGGGGCTTCGACCAGCTCGGCATCGACAGCGACCATGATTACGATCCGCTCTGGCAGAAATGCCGCGAGCTCGGCGTCGCCCCGACCTTTCATACCGGCGGGCGCAGCTATGGCATGCGCAATTCGCCGAGCAACTTCACCTTCAACCATATCGGCCATTTCGCCGACGCCGGCCACGCGGTCGCCAAGGCCTTGTTCCTCGGCGGCGTGACCCGCCGCTTCCCCGATGTGCGGTTCGCCTTCCTCGAAGGCGGGGTCGGCTGGGGCTGCCAGCTGTTCTGCGACCTGATCGAGCATTGGGAGCGGCGCGGCGCCAAGGGGCTCGCCTATATGGACCCGGCAAAGCTCAACCGGCCGTTATTGCGCCAACTGGTCGACAAATACGGCTATGCCGACATCGCCGCCGAATTGGACAAGCGCGACGGCTGGCCGATGAAGGAAGAGGATTCGCTGACCGGCGGCGTCCCGATGGACGACTATGTGGCGTGCAACATCACCCGCAAGGAAGACTGGGTCGATCTCTACGCCAAGCCGTATTATTTCGGCTGCGAGGCCGACGACCGGATGAACGCCGTCGCGTTCGGCAAGGGCATGCCGTTCGGCGCCCGGATCAACGCGATCTTCAGCTCCGATATCGGCCATTTCGACGTGCCGGACATGCTGCAGCCGGTGCCCGAATCCTATGAGCTGGTCGAAGACGGACTGATCACCCCGGCCGATTTCCGCGACTTCACCTTCGCCAACGCAGTTCGCCTGTGGGGCACGCAGAACCCCCGTTTCTTCGAAGGCACCCGCGTCGCCAAGCAAGCCGCCGCCGTGCTCGCCGAAACCCGCACCCCGACCCGCGCCGCCGCCGAATAAGTTCCGGCGCGGCTCAACCGCAAACAGCGCCGTCTCCGGACGGCGCTGTTCTCTTGTGGCGTCCCCGCAAGCTGCACAATCAGCGATCTGCGCTGTCTAAGCATAATATGTGATAATGCCTTTTCTCACATTTAAGCGCCAGAGCCTAGTCATTCTTAACAACTCGGAAGCCAATTGTACTGGCGCGAGCATTTTCTTCGGTCCCAACCCTGGACGTCAACGCTCCACCTTCGTCGTCTGATTCAAAGTGCCACGACAGGCCGCGAACCACTATCGTCCTCTCGTCACACATTCCAGATAACCACGCACTCCCATCATCAGGCGCACCAAAGTAGCTAGAGTGCCAGCAGTCCTCAGTCCACTCCCAGACGTTACCTACCATGTCGTAAAGTCCAAAGCCGTTCTTATCGTAGGAGCCTACCTTCGTAGTCCGCTTGCCGTGCAAATTAGCCATGCTGTTGTCACCCAAGGGGAACGCGGCCGTTCGATTTCCGCGTGCCGCGTACTCGTATTCAGCTTCGGTCGGCAACCGATATCCGGGTCCGATCTTCTTGTTTAACCAGTTTATATAATCTATCGCGTCGAGACTGCTGACGTTGATCACGGGCAGGCAAACGCGGCCCCAGCCCGCATCTGTCGCACACCGACGGCGGCCGCTGTGATCAGGAGAGGAGTCGTAACAACAGCCATGTTCCTTGACGCAGAGTCCCACTGCGTGAAGGTGATCGGAGCTTTACTCATAAAAAACGACTTGACCGTTACGGGATGCTGAGGTTTTTCGATCGCTCGACTTTTTGTATCTGCCGAATTCGCGCCCATGAGGAATGATCCGCCTGACACCCGTACCATGTCCGGATACACCGGGTCTCCGATCGGACAAGCGTCGACGGGCGTTGGGACGGTAGCCGGTGGGGTGACCTGTCTTGCGGGCGGGATAGCAGCGCCAATTAGTTCGCCAGGTGCCTCGACGGACGCTGCAACGCGCTCACATTGGTAAGCTGCTGCCGTCGATTGAGCGCCGCCTTCTCCGGACGGCCCCTTAAACTTGTAGGTACACCAAGCACCCCAACCCGCGCAGTCTCCTCCCCCAGGTGGCCAGCCTATCAAGCGGTCGGGCCAGCAGACGGCGACCTCCCCTTCATATCTAGCACTACACTCGCTGTCGCGCGGTTCAACGCGCGTTCCATCCGCCTTTGAGCAAGTCCTGTCAGATGCCGGCCAGTCTTTACGACCAATGGCGACCCATCCGAAATGCGTCGGGAAAGTCGGTACCTTAGGGGGTTTGCCCGACGGCCATATCGAAATGATTGAGGCAATAGCAATAATAACGGTTAGGACAATCCCAACAGTAGTCTTTGGGTCGGCCTTAGCCTCTTTCCAAATGCGTTCGCCGACAGTAACGATACCGATCCAGATAGTTCTACCGACAGCAATATGAGCTGCATAGACCATCGCGATATTCTTCTTTACATGGGCTTTCACCCCTTTCCAAAGACGACACAGCTTCTGTGACGATTTGCGCCTTAGCGAGCGCAACCGGGCACGCCAGTCATGCGATGATCCGTTCTCGGGGCTTACCAATTCTCAGCCTTCCTCCGTCACTGGTTGATGATGAAAATGGCGGCAGAAGAGCGCTAGCATCGTTAGCGGCCTCATCGCACGAGGCCCGTCCGTATGAGCCCCCTTTGATTAGTACGTCGCAAAGAACGACGCTGCTTTCTCCGGGTTATATCCGCGCCGGTCATAGAGCTTTGCGGTGCTCGGGTCACGATGGTCAGCGGCCTTGTGGACGTCCTCGAGCTGCACCCCGTTTCCGCGCCGTGGTGATGAAGGTGGCGCGCATCGAATGCGCCGAGTAACCGCGGTCGAGACCGAAGGCGGCGGCGTATTTGCGCACGACGCGGTCGATCGCGTCGGGGTCCGTGCCATGGTGCTCCTCGTCCGGTTCCGTTGTGCAAGAGCGACCGGAAGCGCGCCCGTCGTCGTGCTTGACCCGACGGCGATCGTGGTCAGCAAAGCGCTGCTGCTGCTCATCGCCCATCTCTCTGTTCGCTTTTTACCATAATCGTGGTAAGCGAAGTTGCAAATCTCGGCATCACAGAACAGCATAAGGGTCACAAGGGGCCACATTTCGCACGATCGGCGACGGCACCGGCAAGCTCACCCGCACGGTGCTGCCGCAGGCGAACGCCTATGCGATGATCCGCCGGCGGGCGGTCGCCGCCGGCATCGCCACCAAGTTAGGGAACCACAGCTTCTGGGCGACCGGGACCACAGCGTACCTCAAGAACGGCGGCATGCTGGAAAAGGCCGCGGCGATCGCCAATCATGCCTCGACGCGCACAACGCAGCTCTACGATCGCCGGCGCGACGAACTTAGCCCCGATGAGGTTGAGCGGATCGTGATCTGAAGGCGATTTATGAGAATCAACATCTCCTGCCCTCAATGTGCGCAAGCTGCCGGCGGATTTGCAGTCTTTCATTTAGAGGAAATCCGAGAGGACGGTCTGTACACCGGCAAATGCCCACAAGGGCACGATCTTCTAGTTGCGACACAGACTCTTCGTTATGAAATGCTCTTCGAGATTGCTCTGAACGCTATCGTTGACGGATATCGCCGCGAAGCGATTTCATCTTTTGCTGCCGCGATCGAACGGTTCTTTGAATTTGCCATTGGCATCCTTGCCCAGAACCGAGGAGTTTCCGCGCCTGTTTTCGCCGCCGCTTGGAAAGCTGTTGCCGTGCAGTCGGAACGGCAGCTTGGCGCCTTTACGTTTCTCTACACCGTGAGCTTCGGGGAGGTACCGCGGCTGTTAAACGACCGCTTGGTGAAGCTTAGAAACGACGTTATTCATCGTGGCAAGTTACCTGATCAAAAACAGGTACTCGAATTCGGTGCCGCTGCGTATGAGGTAATTCAATCCGGAGTGCAAAAACTCCGCGCCGTATGCATTGACGACGTAAACGCCGCCCTCGGCGAGCACGTTGGAGAAATTGCTAAGAAAATGGGGTCAGTGTACCCGCGAGCGTTCCAGGTGACCCCGACGGCGCTCAACGTGATTTAAGACATTTCGCAAGGCTACCCGCTGTTTAAAGACGTACTCGCTCGCTACGGGATTTCCGCGTGATAAATCCGATTATCACGTGGAAAGGGCGTGAAGGGAGGGAAATCCGCACGACATCGGCCGGGCTCTTCGCCGCCGGGATCATGGTCGCCGCCATTGTCCTGTCGATCGCGTGCTTGGTGCGGGCGCTACCTCGACCTGGCTGATTTTGGAAAGGCCCCTTCTTCTTCGACCGTTGCGAGCGGCGTCATTCCGGCTGAGGAGTTCCATGGCTCGGTGATGGCGCCAGCAACAACCCGAACGCCCAACCGAGATAAAATCGCGCATCCACCCAGAACTCCGGGGTTGTGTACACCTTGGCGTGATCGACGAGAAATAGGTCAACGAGCCACGCGCCGATCAGCCAACCCGCGGCGACAAGCGCGACAACGCCCCCACAACGCCTAAGCGCGAGCCGGTCCGGCGGGCTCATCACGCGGCGATAGCCAAGGCCCAAAATCAGCAGGCACGGAATTATGGTTGTGATCACCTCGTGTCCCGACCAGGAGAAGAGCCAACCGGCGATGCCGGGGGAAGCGCCGGCGATGAGCCCGATCGGAACCCTCAGCCAGCGACTGCGAACGCTGAGCCAAGCGAGGGAAATCGAGAACGGCACAATCGACCAGGCGGTCGTCAACGCGATCGCGGCGGTCGGCCCTGATAGCCCGACGATGTTTTCCCCGCCGCGGCCCGAGACAAAGGCGCTCAGCGCATCGTGCACGCACACCGAAACCAGCGCAAAGGCGAGGCCGAGGCCAGCGGTGAACAATGGGCTGCATCCCTCTTCAGCCGCGGTGAGCCGGGACGGGCCAAAGAAATCGCCGATCCGCCGCAGCAATGGCTCGACAAAAAAGGCGAGGATCAGGCCGAGCAACAGAGCCGACAGCAGATCGGTGCGCGTCAAATGGCCCGCGGCGATGCGCAAGCCCTGCCAGATGATCTCAGGCGCCGCCGCGCAGATCGCCACCCAGAATGCCGCGATCAGCGCCAGCGAGCCGGCGAATATCCGATAGGTGTGCATGTTAGGTACACCCTCGCCAGTGGCGGTCCGACGCGAGCGTCGACATTCGCTGGGCGACGACAGAATTGCCACGATCACATGATATGTCCGCGCCTCCGTGGTGGCTGATGGCGGCGGCTGGCATGGCCGGGACAGTGGGAGCGGTAGCTGATAATTCGCTGCAAATAACAGCAAAAACAGCGAGGCGTGCGAGCGGGTGGCCATTGGCGGGAGCGGCTATCCGGCGAACCCAGTCGGATGGCTGCGGGTCGGCGGGGCCGGCAACCAGAGCGGGAGTTTGGCTGCTGATTTGCTGCAGGAGCAGCCATGTTATTTACTTGCACTCAATCAAACGTTGTGTATCACGCATACTTGCGTTTGCTAGAGTGGTTCCGACCAAATTGAACCGCACTCACCCCCTCCCCAACCCTCCCCCATCAAGGGGGAGGGCCTGTGTGAGGACCCCATTTGTACTCCCGCCCCCTCGATGGGGGCGGGTCGGGGTGGGGGTGATGCGTGCCGGTGCATCGACTTGGTCGAAAACCGCTCTAAGGCCACGTGGAGGAATTGAGATCGCTGGTGGAGGAAGTGGGGCCGGTTTTATAGGGTCATGCATGCGTCCCGTGCAGACCTCCGGAACAAATCATAGTTGGCGCTTATTGTCAGTCGGCTCAGGATACGGCGTGCTGCAGCAGCCACTTCTCCGGAGCAGACAATGAGCGCTCACATGACCCCCGAGCAGGTCCGTTCGAAAATCGACCATCCGATCGTCGATGGCGATGGGCATTGGGTCGAATACGACCCCGTGTTCAGCGAAAAGATGCGCAAGGTGGGCGGCGATCTGGCCGCGGACGGCTTTCTAAAGGCGATGGGGACGACCCGCGAGTCGCTCTCGATGTCGGTTGCCGAGCGGCGGCACAAGCGCATCGGGCAATCGGCCTTTTGGGCCCGCCAGGCGGAAAACACGCTCGACCGCGCCACGGCGATGATGCCGAAATTGCTCTACGACCGGCTCGATGAGATCGGCCTCGATTTCGCGATCATTTACCCGACCGCCGGGCTGCGATTTCCCCGGATCCAGGACGACGCCACCCGCCGCGCCGTGATCCGCGCCTACAACATCGTCTCGGCCGACTACTTCTCCGGCCTCGGCGATCGGATGACCCCTGCGGCAATCATCCCCATGCACAACCCCGACGAGGCGATCGCCGAGCTCGAATTCGTCACCAGCCAATTGGGCTCCAAAGTCGGCATGTTCGGCAGCAACATGGCCCGCAAGGTGCCGGCGGCCGCGGCCAACGACCCCGACACCGCGCGCTTTGCGGTGTGGTACGACGTGCTCGGCATCGATAGCGACTATGATTACGATCCGGTCTGGGCGAAATGCGTGGAAGTGGGCATCGCACCGACCTTCCACAGCGCCAGCCTCAACCAGGGCTTGCGGCTGTCTCCGACCAATTTCGTCTACAGCCACATTGGTCATTTTGCCGCCGCCGGGCATGCGACCGCCAAGGCGATTTTCCTCGGCGGCGTTACTCGACGGTTCCCGGAGCTGCGTTTCGCCTTCCTCGAAGGCGGCGTCGGCTGGGCCAGCCAGTTGTTCGGCGATCTGATCGAGCATTGGGAGCGGCGCAGCGCCACCGCGCTCGAGCGCATGCACCCGGACAAGCTCGACCGCGCCAAATTGCTGAGCCTGGTCGAGAAATACGGCTATGACGACATCGCCGCGGCATTGCGCGAGCGCGGCGGCCTGCCCGACCCCGAACAGGCCTATCTGACCGGCGGGATCGAGAACATCGACGATTTTTCGGCCTGCAAGATCACCCGTAAGGAAGACTGGGTCGATCTCTACGCCAAGCCTTACTATTTCGGCTGCGAGGCCGACGACCGGATGAACGCCACCGCTTTTGGCCGCAACAACCCGTTCGGGTCCCGGCTGAATGCGATCTTCAGCTCGGATATCGGCCATTTCGACGTGATCGACATGCGCGATCCGTTGCCCGAGGCCTATGAGCTGGTCGAGGACGGCCATATCACATCGGGCGATTTCCGCGACTTTACCTTCGCCAACGCGGTCCGGCTGTGGGGTACGCAGAACCCCAAATTCTTCGAGGGCACCCGCGTCGCCAAACAAGCCGCCGCCGTGCTCGCCGTGGCGCAAACCCCAACCCGCGCCGCCGCCGAATAACCCCGGCAGCTTCCCGCCACCGGCAGCGCCGTCCCCCGCGGCGGCGCTGCTTTAGTAAAGTTTGATCTGGACGTGGTACTCCCCGCCGCCCCAACTCGTGCCGAGCACCAGCAGGTAGTTGCCGGTTGCCGGCAAGGTCCCACCCCAGCCCTTGGCATCGTCCCCTTCCTTGACCCCCGGCAATGCCTGTCCGCCCACCCTGATGCCATCCTCGGTATGTTTGATAGCCCAGGGCGGACGGTAGATCTGCATCACGATGTTGCTGTCGCCCGGGTCGGGCTGGCTAACCGACATGTGCTGCCCGAGGTGGCCCGCAATCGTAAAGCAGGCGAGTTCGCCCCGGGCAATGCCCCCGCGAACCTCGCCCACGGACGAACTCGGGGTAAGTCCAATTGGCGCGGGAGCGTCGCAGGAGGCGGCGCCGGCGGCGGCGGCCCATAAGCAACAGGCCAGCAGAGCGGCAAGGCTTGGCGCGATAGCCGCCTTGCCGCCCCGCGTCCTGGCCCGGGTCAGGCGGTCTGACCCAAAGCCTGCCACGTACGCGGGCCCGCGACCCCGTCGGCCTGCAGTCCCTGGCTCTCCTGGAACTGCTTCACCGCAGTATCGGTCGCTACACCAAAGTGTCCGTCGGTGGGGATCGCGAACCCCTTTGCGGCCAGCAGCGACTGCAGCGCGGCCACCTGGTCGCCGTCGTCGCCAAGCCGGAGGATCGGCCGCGCTGCGGCGGTGACCGCGGCGGTTCCTCCGGCGGCAAGCACCGCTTTCGCCCGCGCTAGATAGGTGCGGCGGTCGGCAAGACCATTGAGGCCACCGTTGATCCGCCGGGTGATCGTCTCGATGTCGTTCTGGTCGGCTAAATCATTGAGCTTGTGTTGTTGCCAATATTCGCAAGCAATCACGAGAGATGTCGCCGGCTGGCTCGCGAGGTCGGGGTCGCCGACCAGGTCGAGCTGCAGCAGATCGCCATATTGCTTGTAGTTGGCACGGCCGGTGAGCTGGATCAATCCGCGCCCCTTGTAGCGCACCCCATCGCCAGGCTGGGTATTGCCGAGATCGGCGCGGCCCTCATAGGCCTGCCCGCTGGCATACTCCACCGTGGTGCAGTAGCCGTCGGACTCCTCACAGGTCTGCGCCAGGAAATGCGCGACGCGCAACTCGTTGTCGATTTCGAATTTGGCGAGCGTCGTGGCCAGCACCGCGCCCACCTCTTGGATGATCGTTGCCTGCTTCGCGCCCTTTTGACCACCGACCTGCGGCGCAACCTGCCTCATGATGTCATTGGGCAATTGTATCATCTCTGCCTCCTAAGCCGCTAGTTGTTGGCAGGCAGTTCAGCCGATTCTGCCTTGGAGCCCGATGTGTACACCAGCTCGAGGATCCCCCTATGTGACCTACTTCACACCTTACACTAAAATGAACGTGAACGGTAGGCGATCCAGTGTTCAGAAAAGCATGCGCGCGCAGAGCAGCTCTCACCACTGTATCCGAAGCTGCCCGCGTTTCGGGAACTCGCCCAGTCGTATGACCCGGATGCGAAGTTCCGCAATGAATTTCTCGACGAGCGCACGTGTTTGGGTGAGGCGCATGGCTGGCCGGTTTGGAGGGTTCATATCGAACGCCCCGCCGACGCACTTTTGCGGGCGCCTCCGCCTTCACGTTCTCAGGGTCGTGCGATAATAAATCTGATCGAGGGCCAGCGGTTTGGTCAGTAATCCCTGCTCCAGCGAACCTTGGATCGCGCGCTCAATATTGCGGCCCATCGCGGCGAGGCCGAGCGGGTAGGGGTCGTCGCCGACGACAGCCCGCTGCTCGGCGAAGTCCTGGCCCGGAAAATATACGCGCGTCGACTCGTAGCGCCGCGCGCGTTCGTATGCGATTTCCTTTGACCGGCGGAAGGCGTCGTAGAGTTCGAGGGCGACCCACGGGTGTTCGCGCAGGATGCGGTTTTGCACGATTACGTGATGATTGGCCTGGAAGCAGCTGGTTTTGCGATAAAATTCGAAAACCACGCTCTTGCCGTCGTCGTCGAGCAGTTTGCGCAGCCGCGGGTTGCCGTCGATCTTGGTCCCGCCCCAGCGGTCGATAACGGTCGGGTCGCCGGCGGTGATCCGGCTCTGCGGGCGGATCGCGGTGCATGCGTCGATCTCGCCGCGGTCGAGCATCGCGTCGAGCGTCTGATCGGCGGTCAGCCAGTAATGCTCGACGCCGACGGGTCCCGCCTTGTCGAGACCGAGCGCTCCGGCGTGGCTCAACTCCTTGGTTCGGCCGTTAAACCAGACATTGTCACGGGCCTCGATGCCGTAGAGGTCCTTCAAGGTGATCCGAAACCACAGCGCCGCGGTCATATCGTAATCCGGGACTCCGATGCGCTTGCCCCTGATGTCGCCAAGACCGGCGATGCCCGACGCGGTATTGACATAGAGGTTGGGCCAATGGTGCCCGCGGCTCAGGAAAACCGGCAATGCCGACCAGTCCCACCTTTTGCCGTCGCTTCGCTCCCTCGCCAGCAAGGTCTCCGAGATCGACATCTCCGACACGTCGAATTCATCATAGGTGAGGTTACGAAAAAACAATGTCCCAGGTTCGAGCGTGACAAAGTCGAGTTCGATGCCTTGCGGCTTGACGGCGCCGTCCTTGAGCGGGTCGAGGCGCGGGTTGTCGGAAAACGCGATCGTCAGTCGCAATGCCATGCATTCCTCCCGATAACTCTGCCTTTTGTTATGTCGGCGTCGGGCGTCAGACGACGCCGTCTTCGTGGAGCCGCCTTACTTCATCGGGATCGACACCACAAATCTCGCTCAACAGCGCGTCGGTATGCTCGCCGAGCAATGGCGGACGGCTCAGTTGAGCCGGCGAAGTCCGACAGTTTGACCGGGCAGCCCACGGTCTGGTAGGCGCCGCGGGTCGGATAGTCCAGATCGACGATCATCTCGCGCTCTTTCAGATGTGGGTCGGCCAGGACCTCGCCGGTGTCCTGGCAGGCGCCGCACGGGACACCTGCGGCGCCCAGAATGCGCATGACCTCGTGCTTCGAACGCCCGCGGGTCCATTCCTCGATGATCGCGGTCAGCGCGTCGCGGTTTTCCCAGCGCCCCTCCTCGTTGGCAAAGCGCGGGTCGCGGGCCAGTTCCGGTCGGCCGATCGCTTCGGTAAAGGCCGGCCACATCTGCTGCTGCGCGGTGATAAAGACATAGTCGTTGGGGCCGCCAGGGGCGCAGGGATAAGTCGTGCTCGGAACGCCGCGGCCCATCTGGTTGCCGCGCCGCGGCATCGCTGCGCCAAAGCGTTGGTGGTCGCGCAGGCTGACCCTGATCAAGTTGACCACCGCGTCCTGCATCGAAACCTCGACCTGTTGGCCACGTCCTGACGCATGGCGCTGCTGCAAGGCCGCGAGGATGCCGATCGCCATATGCATGCCGGTCCCCGAATCGCCGATCGCCGGAACGACAAAGGTCGGCGGGTTGTCGGGAAAGCCAGTGATGCTCATTGCCCCACCCATCGCCTGGGCGATCGGCTCGTAGCTTTTGTAATCGCGATAGGGCCCGTAAGTGCCAAAGCCCTTGATCGTCGCATAGATCAGCCGCGGGTTGATCTGAGCCAGCGCGTCATAGCCGAAACCCAGGCGGTCGAGCGCGCCCGGTCCGAAATTTTCCAGCAAAATGTCCGACTTGGCGATCAGCTGTTTAAACAGCTCCTTGCCGCGGTCGGTCTTCAGATTGAGCGTCAGGCTGCGCTTATTGGCGTTGAACAACAGGAAAAAGAGGCTGTCGCTGTCCGGCCGGTCGCGCATGTTGCGGCGCGCGACATCGCCCCCCTTGGGCTCTTCGAGCTTGATCACATCGGCGCCGAGAAAGGCCAGGATCTGGGCGCAGGCCGGCCCTGCCTGGTTGTGCGTCATGTCGATGATGCGAATGCCCGACAATGCCTGGCTCATGGTGGCTCTCCCTGATGGAACTTGGGGAGGAGCTTAGCACTGCCGGGGCGGGCCCGACACGAATTCAGCCTCAATCGACGATGATGCGGACCAACCGGTCGGTAGAGCGGCGGCGTGCGGTGTTGGCCAATGCGGTACGAAACACCGCTGCGGTCGCCTCGTCCGGGGCGGTGACGCGGACTTCGATCCCGCTGGCGACGGCGCGCACCGTCGCCGGTCCGACGTGATCGATCGCCAAAGTCGCGATCATCACCGGATCGGGACCGGGTGGCGCCGCCGCTCGCGCCTCAATGGTGCCGGCGCCGCGACGTGACCAGCCGGCCGCCTTGAGGCGCTCGATGGTTGCTGACACCAATTTCTGCCGTATCGGCGGATTGCCGGCCAAATCTTTGGTCATCAGCTGCTCCTGTTGCCGGATGGCTAGCTCGATAGCAGGACTAGATGACGGTTGTATGATCACGACCTCAATATCTAGATCTCATAAAACTGTAACACACCATGTTTAGATTATGGCCTCGTGATTACCGAAGCGGGGGACCGCGTGGCGACCGACGCGAGCGTATTTTTTGGCCTGTGGTTGCAGAAACCTCTGCGCATTGCCGCCGCAAACCCCAGTGGCATGCGTCTCGCCGATGCAATCGCATCCTGTGTCGACCTGTCGCGGCCAGGTCCGATTCTTGAACTGGGAGCGGGCACCGGAAGCCTGACCCGCGGCCTGTTGCGTGCCGGCTGCCGCCCTGGGCGCATTATCGCCCTGGAACGCGAGTCGCGCCTTGTAACGCTACTTCGCAAAAGGTTTCCGGCTATCACGGTACTGGAGGGAGACGCGACCCGGATCGGCGAGCATCTCGCCAATCATGCTGAGCAGCTTTGTGCGGTGGTCTCCAGCCTGCCGATCAAATGGTTTTCCACGAGTGAGCAATATGCGGTCGTCAGGCCGTGTCTCGAGCGCCTTGGACCAGGCGGAAGCTTTATTCAACTGACCAACGCGTTCTCCTCTCCCTTATCCGAGGCGCAACTGGGAATCGTTGGTCGGGAGGTCGGGCGGGTCTGGCTGAACCTGCTGCCGGCCCAGATATGGTGCTATTTCGAAGTTTCCCGATCAGACAACCTCGGGAGGGCGGCATGAGCCGGGCCGTGCGAATGCCTCGCTACCGCACGATCTGGATTTCGGACGTGCATCTCGGCACGCGCGGCTGCAAGGCCGACTCCCTGCTCGATTTCCTGCGCCACAATGATGCCGCCACAATCTATTTGGTCGGTGACATCATCGACGGCTGGCGCCTGAAGAAATCCTGGTACTGGCCGCAAACGCACAACGACGTCGTCCAAAAGCTGTTGCGCATGGTGCGCAAGGGTACCCGGGCTATATATGTCCCCGGCAATCACGACGAATGGCTGCGCGGCTATACGCGCCTTCAATTTGGCGGCGTCGAGGTCGTCGAAGAGGCGATTCACGTTACTGCCGACGGCCGCCGCCTATTGGTGATGCATGGCGATGCGTACGATGCGGTCGTCACCCATGCGCGCTGGCTGGCGCTGCTCGGCGACGGCGCCTACACGGTTACTCTGTGGATCAATCGACACTTCAACACGCTGCGCCGGCGGCTAGGCTATCCGTACTGGTCGCTGTCCGCCTATCTCAAACGGCGGGTCAAGAACGCCATGCAATACATCGTTTCGTTTGGCGACATGGTGACCGCCGAGGCGCGGCGGCGCGGAGTTGATGGCGTTGTCTGCGGCCATATCCACCACGCCGAGATTCGCGATCTCGGCGGCGTTCTCTATTGCAATAGCGGCGACTGGGTCGAGAGCTGCACCGCGCTCGTCGAGCATCACGACGGCCAACTCGAGCTCGTTCACTGGCTCGACCGCCGGGCATTTGGTCCGATCGAGATCGATGCAGCTCTCGCACTTGAGCAGGAGGAGGATGTTCCGGAAATGGCCGACGCCTAGCAGTGAGAAGCGGCCGGCTAAGTCGCGAGGAACGCTCGAAGGGAGGAACGATGACGGAGGAGCTAATCAGCTTTGTTGTGCCTGCCTATAATGAAGAAGCGCTGATCGCCTCGTGTCTTCAGGCGATCGTCGCTGAGACCTGCGCGCACCGGGCACCCGGCGGAAATCATCGTCGTCAACAACAACTAGCACCGACCGCACCCGCGAGATCGCGCTGTCGATCCCCGGCGTCACCGTCATCGATGAGCCGCAACGCGGGTTGGTGCCGGCGCGGCGGGCGGGATGCCTCGCCGCCAAGGGTCGGCTGATCGCCAATATCGACGCCGATACGATGGTGCCGGAGGGGTGGCTCGATACGGTGCTCGCAGAATTCGCACGCTCGCCCGAACTCGTGGCACTCAGCGGACCGTTCGTTCATTACGACGTGTCGAGAACGGCGCAAATCGTCGTCGCGGTCTTCTATCGATTTGCATTTACGACGTTATCTTTTGGTCCGGTTCGTCTTCCGGGTCGGATCGATGATGCAGGGCGGCAACTTCGTCGTATTGAAGAGCGCCTTAAGCGCTGCCGACGCCTTCAACCCCGATTTCAGCTTTTTCGGTGAAGACACCGAACTCGCGCGCCGGCTCAGCAAGGTCGGTGCGGTGAAGTTCTCCTTCGCGCTGCCCGCGTTCTCCTCGGGCCGTCGGCTCGCCGCCGAGGGACTGTTTCGGGTAGCGCTCCAATATAGTCTGAACTATTTGTGGACGGTCTTGTTCAAGCGCCCGTTCACGTTAACCTGGCTCGATTTCCGGCATCCAACCGGTAGGGACGATCACCGCGCCGCTTGCCGGAGCGACCCCAGCAGACTTCAAACCGCCCGAGCCCTGATGGCGGCCAGGCTCTAGGCGGCCTTTATACGAGGCACCCTGGCCGATCCCAAAGAGGGCTCCGGTCGTGGCGCCGGGGCGAGCGATCCACTACGATCGGTCTGCTGATGTTTCGAGGGAGGAATTCGCGATGCCTGCCGATCCCAACCGCGTGATCCTGACCGGCGAAAATCCGTTCATTCGATTGAGCGCGACCGACGGTGGTCCACAGACGACGAATGCCAGCTATTGGCGGATCATCACCTGTCCGGCCGGGCCGGGGCATGTCCTCTATTTGAAGAGCGAACTGACCGAAAGCCGCTGGCGCATCTATTCCGATAACATCGCGATGGCCCGCTGGCTGCAGACGACCGTGCAGGGCATGCTCAATCCCGAGACCGCCGATACGGCAATCCCGGTCACCGATGCCGAGTTCGTCAAATCGGGCGACCCGCACTATTTCTGGACCGAGCGGGTGGTGTCGAGCGATGAAGAGGTCGCGCTGACCTGGTACGACATTGGCGAGCCATTGTTGATCCACACCCAGCCCAATGAGGGAGGCCGCCGCTATGGAGTGTGCAGTTTGCTGATCCCGGCGCTCGGCGCGCGGCTGACCGTCGATGGCGCCGAAGCAACCGGCCGAGCCTGGCCGACCGAGCGCGAAGGACGGCCCTTCAGCACCTGCGCGCTGGCATTCTCCGAGAGCTGGACGGAACCCCGGTAGGCCCGGCCGATGACCGTCGCCCACGATCTCGCCGAGTTTCTGACCCGGACGACCGCCCAAGATCTGCCGCCACGGGCCCTCGATCATGCGGCGATGCTGATCGCCAGCACGATCGCCAGCGCTGCCTTTGGCTCCGGTCTCGAATCAGCGGCGATCATCCGGGAATTGGCGCGCGAGCGTGGCGGTCGACCCGATGCCACGCTTTGGTTCGACGCCGGGCCTAAACTGCCGCTCGCCGATGCGGCGCAGGTCAACGCGGTGATGAGCGACGCCGCCGCTTGCGACGACAGCGATTTGCGCAACATCGTCCATGCCGGAACGCCGCTGACCGCGACGACGCTCGCCGTTGCCGAGCGTACCGGCGCCAGCGGCGAGGACGTATTAGCGGCGATCGTGCTGGGATACGAGGCGGCGGGGCGGATCGGCGAGGCGATCACCCCCGGTTTTCGCAGCCGCGGGTTTCACGGCTGCCTCGTCGCGATCTTCGCCGCCGGGGTCGCCGCCGGGCGGCTCCTGCAGCTCGGCGCGCCGGAAATGGCACAGGCGATCGCCTTGTCGGCGACCTCGATCGGAGGGCTCGCCGCCGCGGCGAACACCAGCGTTGCGCGCGAATACCATGCGGGGCTGGCCGCGATGCTTGGTTTGAACGCGGCGCTGGCGGCGCAGCGCGGCTTCAAGGCCGAAGAGAGCATCCTCGAAAGCCGACACGGCTTCTTCGAGGTCTATGGCGGCGTCGATCCATCCGCCGCCGGCGCCGGGGTGACGCGCGATCTCGGGCAGTCTTGGGACATCATCACCGACATGGCGGTCAAGCTCGTCCCGGGTGGCCATCCGCATCACGCCCTAGCCGAAGCCGCTGCCAATGCGGCCAGAGAGGGACGATTCACCGCCGTGGAGATTGAGAGCATCACCCTCTCTCGCCCCGGGGTGACCGCCCTCGCCGGCCCGTTGCACCCGGCAGATCTGATCGGCATGGCGCACAGCCCCGCCTATTTTCTCGCCGCTGGTGCGGCCGATCATGGATTCTCCTGGGCGCACGCGGCTCCAGGCAAGATCGCTGACCCCGTAATCCATCGGCTGATCGACAAGGTCCGGATCGGCGCTCCGCCCCGCGACGATGTCGGGGAGTACCGGCAGGGCGCTACCGTGACAATTCGCACCACCGATGGCAGGACCAGCACGAGCACCGTCTATATGCCTAGGGGAGCCGGAATGCTCGGGATCGCCTGGTCGGACATCGACGCCAAATACCGCGCCTTGGCGCCGCATGCGCGGCTCGGCGATGCGCAGATCGAAGCGAGCCTCGCTCTGATCCACGATTTTCGCCGCGCCGACCGGGCCTCCGCCCTAACCGAGCTATTGCGGGTGCGCCCGGAGGAGCGTGGTTGACGGGGTCGTGGCGTTCATGCCGACAACAGGCCTGACTGAAGCCTGCCGCCTGACGGTTCGGGCTCGGCCGTCGTTTATACCAGCGTTTACGATGCGCTAATGGGCTGGCCGTTTAATCATAGGCTTGACGATCGCTCGAGCGGGTGAGCTGAGCGAGGAGACGATCATGCATACCGGCGAATTCCTGACCGAGGCGGTCAAGATTTGTAAGTCGATCGATGCGCGCAAGATCGAGCAGCTCGCCACGGAGTTGGCGGCGCTGCGCGAGCGCGGTGGACGTCTGTTCATTCTCGGCGCCGGCGGCAGCGCTGGCAACGCTAGCCACGCCGTCAACGACTTCCGTAAGCTGTGCCACATCGAATGCTATGCCCCGACCGACAACGTCGCCGAACTGACAGCACGTACCAATGACGAAGGCTGGGAATCGGTCTTCGCCGGCTGGCTCGAGGTTAGCCGGTTTTGCGCCGCCGACGCGCTGTTGATCTTTTCGGTCGGCGGCGGCGATGCCGACCATCAGGTCAGCGTCAACCTGATCCGGGCCATCGATATGGCTCGCGAGCGGGGCGCCCGAGTTTTCGGCGTCGTCGGCAGGGACAACGGCTACACCGCGCAGATGGGCGATGTCGTGGTCGTGATCCCGCAGCCCGCGCCGCACTGGGTGACGCCATTGTCGGAGGCGTTTCAGGCGGTGGTTTGGCACTGCCTCGTCAGTCACCCCACCCTGCAGCGCCAGACGACGAAATGGTGAGCGCCGCGACCGAGGCGTCTGGCCCGCACGCCGCCGTTTTTCTCGACCGCGACGGGGTTCTCGTCGTCCCGGAATTCCGCGACGGGCGAAGTTATGCGCCGACGACGCTCGAGGCGTTCCGCTTGTACGGTTCGGCCGCGCGCGAACTCGGCCGGCTCAAGGAGGCCGGATATCTGCTGGTGGTGGTCACCAACCAGCCTGATGTCGGCCGCGGCGTCATCGTGCCGAACGTTCTCGAAGCGATGCATCGGCGGCTCGCCGCCGAATTGCCGATAGATTTGATAAGGGCTTGTATCCACGATGGAAAGGACGGCTGCGCTTGCCGCAAGCCAAAACCCGGAATGCTGTTCGCCGCGGCCGAGCTGTTGAACATTGATCTCGGCGCCAGCTTTATGGTCGGCGACCGGGCCAGCGACATCGAAGCCGGTTGTATTGCCGGGTGCCGTACGGTATTCATCGATCTTGGCTATAATGAAACAAAGCCGCCTCGGTGCACTTTTCGGGTTCGATCGCTTGGTCAAGCGGTCGATGCGGTGTTGAATTCTGTTGATCGAGAGGGGTGAGGAGAATGAAGCGACTCGCCGACTTGACCGTAAAAATATTTGCCGACGGCGCGGATCTCGCCGGCATGCTCGACATGGCGAAGAACCCGCTGGTCAAGGGATTTACGACCAATCCGTCCCTGATGCGCAAAGCCGGGGTCGCCGATTACGAGAGCTTTGCCCGCGAGGTGATCGCCGCGATCCCGGATCGGCCGATCTCGTTCGAGATTTTCGCCGACGAGTTCGGAGCGATGATCGCACAGGGGCGAAAGATCGGCTCTTGGGGCCCGAAGGTTTACGTCAAGGTGCCGGTGACCGATACCGCGGGCCGCTTCAGCGGCAAGGTCATCAGCGCGTTGTCGCGGGACGGCATCGCCCTTAACGTGACCGCGATCATGACCCTGGATCAGGTTCGCGCGGTGGCCGAGGCGCTGGCGCCGGACGCGCCGGCGGTCGTCTCGGTGTTCGCCGGCCGCATCGCCGATACCGGCCGTGATCCGGTGCCACATATGCGGGAATGCGTCGAGATCCTCAAATATCGGCCGCGCGCCGAGCTATTATGGGCCAGTTCGCGCGAAGTCTTGAACCTGTTTCAGGCTGATGAAATCGGTTGCCACATCATCACGATGACCAACGATCTGATAGCCAAGCTGTCGCTTCACGGAAGGGACCTCATCGAATATTCGCAAGACACGGTCCAAACCTTCTTCAAGGATGCAGCAGCGGCGGGCTATCAGCTCCGTCTTGGCTAATGCTCAGACGACGATGGCACCCTCTGATGGCGGCGCGAATTCCCGTGAACCGGGAAAATAACCGGTAATCTTGTCGATTCAGCCTTTCGAGGGCCGTTCGGCCCCGAAAACGGAGCTGGTTCGTCAATGGGTTGCCGGAGAGTTCCCGTGGCGGCATAACCGGGAAGTTTTGCCCCCGAACCGGGAAAATATTCGGCGTAACCGGGAAATAGACGGGAACGGAAGATTACGACTGCATTCTTGACCAAACGGCTCTGTTTCCTGTCTGTTCGCATCCAAATATAGGGTGTGCCCTCAGTTTGAAAAGGGGATTGACCGGCACGCGTTGGCGATCCGCCACCTTGGCTATTGGCGCTACTCAGCTGTCTCACCAAGGAGGCGGCGCGAATGGAGGAGATTCATCGTCATACTGCACGGTACACGCGCGAAGGAGGCGGATTGCATCCGCCCTACTTGCTTCCCGAACCGCGTCGGCCCGTTGCCGAAGAAAAAGCCGACGCAATACCTGAAGGACGGGCAGTTGTTTTTTGATTCGATCATGTTCACCGGCGAGGCGATGCGCCACCTGATCGCCGAGAGCGGCGTCGGCCAGGTCGTGCTCGGCACCGATTACCCGTTCCCGTGGAACAAGGTGCCGGTCGACCACATCCTATCGACCCCAGGCCTCAGCGACGACGACAAGATCGCGATCCTCGGCGGCACCGCCGCCAAACTGCTCGGGATCGAAGCCTAACGTGTGACTTGATCGGCCGTTGCCGCCGCGGCGCAGCATTGCCCGAGGAAATGGGTTTACCGGGGGAAATGAGCTTGGTAATCGGAGCCAGCAGACAGCGACAACCAGCATCGTAACGGTCGAGCAAACCCACGGACTGGCCCCGTGGGCATCGGCTCCGAGGTGCCGCGTCTCTCGACCCTGCCCTGTGCCCATCGCGTCCTGGTTCGGATTACCGCTCCTGATCCTTGGCAGATTGACGGCATTAAACCGGCCGCCGTCTCTTAATGCCCCTAGCCGAACTCGCTGGTAGGACGGAGAACCGGCTCCGTTGGGTGGAGGCTGTGTGATAACGCGCGTTGCGTTGACCTGGGCGAGGTTTTTGGCGCGTTCTGAGACTTCGAAAGGGCTGAGCCCTCTCATCCCCGCATCGCCGCCATTAGTGCGGGGGTGCCGAGCACCGCAACTGCTCGTTTCAGGTTATGGAATGGCCCGCCCCTCCACCGGCAGTCTTAAGCTGCTGGACGACAGGAGGAAAGGACTGAGCCAATGCAGATCGCGGTTATTGGAATCGACCTGGGCAAGAACATATGCAGCCTCGCGGGCCTTGATGGCTCCGGGCAGGTCGTGGTGCGGCGGCGCGTGCGCCGAGAAAATGTCTTCAAAATCGTGTCCCAGCTGAAGCCGGAGACAGTCGCGATGGAGGCTTGCGGGGGAGCACATCACCTTGGCCGCCTGTTGCGCGACGCCGGCTTCGAGGTCCGGCTGATGTCACCGGAGTATGTGCGTCCCTACGTGAAGGCGCAGAAGAACGATGACCGTGACGCGGAAGCGATCGCCGAGGCGGCGACGCGGCCGACGATGCGGTTTGTCGAATTGAAATCGGCTGAGCAGCTCGACATGCAGGTGCTTCACCGTGCCCGTGACCGGCTTGTCGCAGAGCGCACCGCGCTGATCAATCAGCTCCGCGCCGTGCTGATGGAGCGCGGCATCGTCGTTCCGCAGGGGCGGCGCAAGCTGAGCAAGGCACTCGCCGAGATATTGGAGGGAGGTGATCCAGCCCTCAGCGTGCGGGTTTGCACGTTGATCAAGGATATGCGGGAGGAATGGTGCGAGCTGGACCGGCGCATCTGTGCTTTCGACAATGAATTTGCGGCGCGGGCCCGCGAGGACGAACGCGCCCGACGTCTGGCCACTATTCCGGGGATCGGCGTGCTCAATGCCACCGCCCTTGTGGCGGCTGTCGGTGACGGCCAGAGTTTTGCACGCGGGCGCGACCTTTCGGCTTGGCTTGGCCTCGTTCCCCGGCAGCAGACGACCGGCGGCAGGCCGCGCCTGAAGGGGATCACGAAACGTGGCAATGTGTACCTGCGCAAGCTGCTGATCCATGGCGCGCGTGCCGCTATAACTCCACTCTCGGGAACCAATACCCTACTGGGCAAATGGTTACGCGGCTTACGAGCGCGGGCGCATATAAACACCGTCGTCGTGGCGCTGGCGAACAAGCTCGCACGGATCGCCTGGGCGATATTGCGCACGGGACAGACCTTCGAAGCGCGAGAAGCTGTCGCTACAGCCCTGTAACCGGGGAAATCGAGCGGGCGCGCCGAACCAGCACAAGTGACCAACGATGTTTGCGGGTGGTGGGAGTGAGATGGCCTGACAGTAGAACGGCGGCTTGGAAATCTGATGGCCTACATGGCGCTTGACGCCGACCAGGTTATGAGAACCAGGACGCGCGGATCTCCATCTCGGCCGAGGTTTCGTCCTCGAGACCGGATACGTTGGTGCAGACTGATCAGACACTCTCGCGATCACGGCTTGCAGACGGGGCGGGCCATACGTTGTAGGCAAGGACATGAAGGTTCATTTCGGTTCGGACGTTGGCCAGCCGCCGTGTCCGGAAGTGGTCCCGCCCTATCCAGTCCTTGATGGTGCCAAAGACGTGCTCGACAATGCTGCGCCGGACCCGCATGGCATCGGGCATCGCGTCCAGGCGCTGCTGCATGGCCTCGATCACCGCCTCGTGTTCCCAGCGGGTGACACGGCGTTGCTTGCTCGGGGTGCACCTGGCCTTGATCGGGCAGGCACCGCAGTTGCTGGACCAGTAGCGGCTGAGCGTCAGCCCGTGCTCAACAGTGTTGTAGCGCCAGATCAGCGGCTCGCCGGCCGGGCAGCGATAGGTGTCGGTCTCGGGCTGATAGATGAAGTCCTGCTTGCCGAAGCGCCCATCCGCCTTCGCGCCTGAGGTCAGAGGCTTGGGGACGATCGGGGTTGCACCGGCGGCCTGGCAGGCCACGACTTGCGCGCCGGAGAAGTAACCGCGATCGGCCAGGACGGTCAGGCCGTTCGCGCCGGTTACCTCCTTCGCCTGCCGTGCCATGTTGGCCAGTTGGTGTTTGTCGTGGCCGACGTTTGTGACCTCGTGCGCGATGATCAGATGGTGTTTGGCATCGACAACCGTCTGCACGTTGTAGCCGACCATGCCGGTGCCCTTGCCGTTGGTGGCCATGGCCCGTGCGTCCGGATCGGTCAGCGAGACCTGATCGTCTGGCGTATCCGCAACCGCTTGCTCCATCACCTGAAGCTGCCGCATCTGACGGCGCAGCGCTTCCAGACGCTCGCTCAACCGAGCAACCCGCAGCTCAGCCACCCGATCTTCCTGGCGATCGGCCGTGTCGAGCATCCTCAGATACCGCGCAATGCTGGCATCCACCTGTTCCATCCGCAGGCGGATAGCACCGGGGGTGTAATTCTTGTCCCGGGTATTCACCGCCTTGAAGCGGCTGCCATCCACCGCCACCGTCGCGCCGCCGATCAGGCCGACCCCGCGGCAGAGCAGCACGAACTGGCGGCAGACCGCGCGGATCGCCTCACCCTTGTCCCGCCGGAAATCGGCAATCGTTTTGAAGTCGGGGGCGAGCTTCCCGATCAGCCACATCAGCTCGATGTTGCGCTGCGCTTCCCGTTCGAGCCACCGGCTCGACTGAACCTGGTTCACATAGCCGTACAGATAAATCTTCAGCAGCGTCGAAGGATGGTACGCAGGGCGGCCGGTGGGTTCCGGCACCACCCCCGCAAATCCCAGTACTGCCAAATCCAACTCGTCGATGAAGGCGTCGACGACCCGAACCGGATTATCTTCCGTCACGTAGTCGTCGAGGCAGTCTGGAAGCAATGCTATTTGACGACGATCACAACCTTCGACAAATCGTGACATCCCTACCCCCAGGACTTCACCTGGAGTCTATCAGATGCCGTGTTTTCACACAGGTGCGCCGGGAGACCGGCAAGGAGCAGGTGGTGCAAGTCCACTACGATGAAGGAATAGCGAACCACATCGGCCCCGAGCCGTGCGCAGGCATCCGCGAGAATGTCGGCGAAGCGTCGGCAGGGGAACGTGCAGGCCAGCCATTGAGCCGCGATAGAAAACTGGTTCCGGGTGCCGACGCTGTCTGTGTAGTGGAAGGCAATATGTCCAAGAGCGCCAACGCAAGCACTTGGGCGACCCGGCGTGGTCGAAGAACCTGGCATGCACGCACGCTCCATGTACGGGAACCGGGAGGTCTCCGGATCGGCCGAAGGCCCTGTTGGACCAACGGTCCGCGGTGGGAAGGTGAGGAGCCGTAGCCGCCGATGCACGATCTAGAGAAGTCAAACTCTGCCATAGTAGCTGCGAAGCCGCCGAACAAAGCCGGGCCACCGGCAGCGGAGGCGGTGGAGCCAAGGGCAGGGGCCAAGGGAAACGCGGATCAGCAAAGCACGCACCGAACTCAGAGCCGGAAAGGCGTGACCCAGGCGCTGAGCCGCGTACGGCAAGCCGCAAGGTACAAGAAGAAGGAGCGGTTCACCGCACTTCTCCACCATGTCAACGCCGACACGCTCCGGACGGCGTTCTTTGCGCTCAAGCGCAAGGCCGCCCCTGGTGTGGACGGGGTGACGTGGCAGGACTACGAGGCGGACCTCGAGCCCAATCTCGAGGACCTCCACGGAAGGGTCCACCGGGGAGTGTATCGACCGCAACCGTCTCGCCGGACGTACATACCGAAGGCGGACGGTCGGCAAAGGCCGCTGGCGATCGCAGCTCTGGAAGACAAGATCGTCCAGGGTGCATGCGTCATGGTGCTCAACGCCATCTACGAAGAGGATTTCCTCGGGTTCTCATATGGGTTCCGACCCGGACGAGGGCCGCACGATGCGTTGGATGCCTTGTCGGTGGCGATCACCAGTCGGCAGGTGAACCACATACTTGACGCCGACGTCCGGGACTTCTTCGGCAGCGTCAGCCAGGACTGGCTGGTCAGCTTCCTGGAACACCGCGTCGGCGACAAGCGCATCATTCACCTGATCCGTAAATGGCTCAAGGCGGGCATTCTCGAAGACGGCGTCGTAACCGTAGCTGACAGCGGAACCGGCCAAGGCTCGGTGATCTCACCGCTCCTCGGCAACATCTACCTGCACTACGTATTCGATCTGTGGGCCGAACGCTGGCGACGGCAAGAGGCCCGAGGCGACATGATCGTCGTGCGCTACGCCGATGATCTGGTGGCCGGTTTCGAGCATGAGGACGACGCATGTCGCTTCCTCGATGCGATGCGCGAGCGGTTCGCGGCGTTCTCGCTGTCGCTCCATCCGGGCAAGACCCGCGTGATCGAGTTCGGCCGCCGCGCGGCGGTCGATCGCAAGAAACGCGGTGTCAGTAGACCGGAGACCTTCGCGTTCCTGGGCTTCACCTTCATCTGCGGTAAATCTCGCCGAGGATCCTTCCAACTTCAGCGGAAGACCCGGCGCGACCGCATGCGGGCGAAGCTCCAGGAAATCAAGGTGGAGCTGCGGCTGCGAATGCACCAGACTATCCCAGCTCAGGGTCACTGGCTGAGCCAGGTCGTTACAGGCCATTTCACCTATTATGCGGTACCCACAAATAGTCGGGCGCTTTCGGCGTTCCGGCATTACTTGACCGACCTCTGGCGTCGAACGCTCCGGCGGCGCAGCCAGAAGGACGGCTTCACGTGGGATCGGATGGCGAAACTGGCCGACGGCTGGCTTCCCGCGCCGCGTATCCTTCATCCCTGGCCCGAGCAGCGCTTCGCCGTCAAACACCCAAGGTAGGAGCCGGATGCTCGAATCGGGCTCGTCCGGATCTGTGCGGGGGGTGCCCAGTAATGGGCATCCCTACCGCGATCCTCCACCCGTAGCCGACACCGAGCTTCGCGCGGGAGAACTTGCGGTTGCCCTGCCGCCGCAGCCCGATGCCGGCGTCTTCTTTATCGGCACGCCGTGGCACGCGCGCCGCGAGTGCCCAAAGCGCGGTAGTCTCGGCGGGCCGATCTGCTCGATCGTCATCGACGAGCGCTGGCAAACGGGGCTCACTGATCTGGGCGATTACCGGCGCATTCAGGTTCTCTATTGGATGCACCGCGCGCGGCGCGACCTAGTCCTGGAAACGCCGTTTGGCAAGGAAACCACCGGAACCTTCGCCCTGCGCTCGCCGGTGCGGCCGAACCCGATCGCCTCGTCGGTCGTCGAGTTGGTAGCGATCCACGGCAGGACCTTGCAGGTGCGCGGGCTTGATTGCGTCGACGGTACGCCGCTGATCGACCTGAAGCCGGACCGCGCCGCTGCGAGCGACTGACGAGAGGGCTTCGCCTCAGTCCGGAGGAAATTCATCGCTACGCCGTTGATGCAGTAGCGGAGATGGGTCGGCGGAGGGCCGTCGTCGAAGACGTGCCCAAGATGACTTCCGCAGTTCGCGCAATGAACCTCGGTTCGGACCATGCCGAGGGTGCGGTCAGCGGACGTCTCGACGGCACCTTCGATCGGATCATTGAAGCTCGGCCAGCCGGTCCCGCTTTCGAACTTCCCTTTTGATTCGAACAGCGACTGGCCGCAGCCGGCGCATGAAAACCTGCCGTGTCTCTTTTCCGCAAGCAAGGCGCAACTCCCCGGCGGCTCCGTCCCGTGAGATCGCATGACGCGGTACTGCTCAGGCGTCAGGATCTGGCGCCATTCGGCATCGCTGCGCGTGACTGCGAGACCTTGCCCGCTATTGTCGATTCCCTCTCGTGACCCTCTGTCGAACAAGGCTACATCGCTTCGTCGCAGCGCCGCTACCCGGATACCGATCCGGAGCAGTTCGGGGGTGAGCCGATGGCGGATAATCCGTCGCTACCCCAAGAGTTTCCGGCGAATCAGGTGCGGGAGGACCTGTCGCCCGTCACGCTCGGCCTGCACCGGCAGCGCGATGACGAGGCCTGAACACGCTCGCGGCGCAGTCCTCCATGCGTGCTCGGATCGTCGTGAAATCATCGGCGGCGCGGGGTCGGGCGTGTTCGCGACGCAGTTCCTCCATGCGTGCCCGGATTATCGCAAAATCGTCAGCGACGCGGGGTGGGCTCACGTTTCCTCCGTTTCTCTGGTTGGTGTCGGCTCCGTCGCGGCGGCAAATATCATTGGGCCCTTCACCTGCGCCGCGCACGGCATAAGCGCGCCGGCGAAGGCGATGACGAAGAGGCTGCGAGAGGCCCAAGATTAAGCAGTCCCGATCGCGATCTCTTCCGCGGCCACTGCGGGGGCATGCTCGCCTCCTGAATCTGCGTGTGAATAGATTCCCATCGTAATGGACCTCGTTATATCCTTATAGATATTGCCATAGCGTCGTCGCGGTGCTAGGTCCTCGACAAAGGCGTTTCGCTTCTGCGCTTCTCCCCTTAGGAGACCGGGCATGCCTCACTATCCCGAACTTCAGCTGTATGTCGCCGGCAAATGGCGGAGGCGGACGGTGCGCCGGTCATCAATCCGGGGGACGAAACCATTCTCGGCACGGCGCCGCACGCGGCCCGCGCCGATCTCGTCTCGCACCTGGTGCTGTAACCCCGCTTTGAGGAAATCCTCCATGTATTCCGACGTATCCCTGTTTATCGATGGCAATTGGACCAAGACCGCCGCCGGCCGCACCATCCCGGTCGTCAATCCGGCTACGGGCGAGGACATCGGCACGGTCGCGCACGCGGATAAGAACGATCTCGACCGAGCGCTCGAGGCGGCCGACAAAGGCTTTCGCGCCTGGCGCAAGATCTCCGCCTTCGATCGCTCGAAGATCATGCGCAAAGCTGCCAATCTGCTGCGCGAGCGGGCCGACGCGATCGCGCCGCTTGCTGACCCTCGAGCAGGGCAAGCCGCTCGCCGAGGCCGAAGTGAAACCCTGGCCGGCGCCGACGTCATCGACTGGTTCGCAGAGGAGGCGCGCCGCGCCTATGGCCGGGTGATCCCGGCGCGGGCCGAAGGGCGTCTACCAGCTTGTGGTCAAGGAGCCGGTCGGCCCCGTCGCGGCCTTCACGCCGTGGAACTTCCCGATCAACCAGGTCGTGCGCAAACTGTCGCTGCGCGCTCGCCGCCGGCTGCTCGATCATCGTCAAGGCGCCGGAGGAAACCCCGGCCTCGCCCGCCGAGCTGATCCGCTGCTTCGCCGATGCCGGCGTGCCGGCCGGCGTGATCAACCTGGTCTACGGCGTGCCGGCGGAAATCTCGCGAGTACCTGATCCCGCATCCGATCATCCGCAAGATCTCGTTCACCGGCTCGACCGCGGTCGGCAAGCAACTCGCGGCGATCGCCGGCGCGCATATGAAACGGGTGACGATGGAACTTGGCGGCCATGCGCCGGTCGATCGTGTTCGACGACGCCGATGTCGACCTCGCGAGCCGGCTGCTGTCGACCAACAAATTCCGCAATGCCGGCCAGGTCTGCATGTCGCCGACCCGGCTTCCTTGTGCAGGAGAAAGTGTACGAACAGTTCGTCGGCAAGTTCATCGAGGCTGTCAAAGCGGCGAGGTCGGCGACGGCATGGAAAGCGGCACCCAGATGGGGCCGATGGCCAATGCGCGCCGCATCGCCGCGATGGAGGCCTTCATCGGCGACGCCGTGCAAAAGGGCGCCAGCCTGAAGACCGGCGGCAACCGGATCGGCAACAAAGGCAATTTCTTCGAGCCGACGGTCCTGACCGACGTGCCGATGGACGCGCGCATCATGAACGAGGAGCCTTTCGGCCCGGTCGGCGGCCGCCCATGTGACGCGGCTTGATATCCCCAGCAACCGCATCGTCGTCTGCCCGATGGAGCCTCGCTCGGCGCTTGCCGAATACGATCAGCCAAGCGAGCGCTGGATCCTGCGCGTCGGTTGCCAGGGCGTGTTTGGGCTCAAAAACGGCCTCGCCGACGGGCTCGGCGTCGAGTGCGACAAGGTGCGGGTTTTGACCGGCAATGTCGGTGGTTCGTTGGGATGAAGTCTGCAGCTATCCGGAATACCTCGCCTTGTTCTATGCCGCGAGGGTGCTGGGCCGGCCGGTCAAGTGGACTGACGAGCGTTCGGAAAGCTTTGTTTCGGACAGTCATGGCCGCGATCACGACATGACCGCCGAACTGGCGCTGGACGCGGAGGGCAATTCCTCGCGTGCGGGTGACCGGCTACGGCGATCTCGGCGCCTATGTCGGACGCGGCGCAGGCTGCCCGCCACCGCTAACGCGGTCAAGAATACGATCGGCGTCTACAGCACGCCGCTGATGGAAGTCTCGACCAGGATCGTCGTTCACCAATACGCCGCCGGTCGGGCCTATCGCGGCGCCGGCCGCCCCGAAGGCAATTATTACATGGAGCGGCTGGTCGACACCGCCGCCGCCGAGCTGGGCATCGACAAGATCGAACTGCGCCGACGAAATCACATCCCCGAGATGGCGATGCCGTACAAGGCGCCGAATGGCACGACCTACGACAGCGGTGAGTTCACCGCGGTGCTCGATCAGGCGCTGGCGCAGGCCGACTGGGACGGGTTTGCCGCCCGCAAGGAGGAGAGCCGCCGCGCGCGGCATGTTGCGCGGCCGCGGCGTCGGCGAATATCTGGAGGTGACCGGACCGCCCGCCACGAGATGGGCGGCATCCGCTTCGAGCCCGATGGCAATGTCACGATCATCACCGGCACGCTCGATTACGGTCAGGGCATTGCGACGCCGTTTGCCCAGATCCTGCACCAGCGCTCGGCGTGCCGTTCGAACGCATCAGCCTGCTCCAGGGCGACAGCGACGAGTTTATCGCCGGCGGCGGCACCGGCGGCTCGAATCGCTGATGGCGAGCGGGACCGCCATCGTCGGCGCCAGCGAAATGGTCATCGAGCAGGGCCGGAAAATCGCCGCGCATGTGCTCGAAGCCGCGGTCGCCGATGTCGAATTCTCACGCGGCCGCTTTCGCGATCGCCGGCACCGACCGGTTTATCGACATCATGGAGCTGGCGGCGATGCATCAGGCGCGGCCTCGAACTGCCGCCGGCATTGCCGCAACCCTCGATGTGCAGCATATCCACGAAGCCCGCCGTCGGCTTTTCCGAATGGCTGCCATATCGCCGAGGTCGAGATCGATCCCGAAACCGGGGTCGTCGCGGTCGTCAATACTCGATGGTCAACGATTTTGGCGTGATCGTGAATCCGCTGCTGGTAGCCGGCCAGGCGCATGGCGGCGTCGTGCAGGGCATCGGCCAAGCCTTGATGGAGCGCAGCGTGTCTCCGAGGACGGCCAGTTCCTGACTGGCTCGTTCACCGACTACGCATTACCGCGCGCATCTGACGCGGTGATGTTCGCGATCGACAGCCACCCGGCGCCGGCCAAGACCAATCCGCTTGGCGCCAAAGGATGCGGCGAGGCCGGCTGCGCCGGATC
>CAVVPS010000004.1:0-29133 GCA_963750195.1 uncultured Alphaproteobacteria bacterium | reverse complement strand
AGAGGTCGACCGGCTCGACGCCCGCGCCGTCTTTGTGCTGGCGAGCGGCACTTTGGCGCGTGAGACCGATTATGTCGACCGGCTGCGGCAGATGCTCGGCAACCGCTTTGCCGGTGTTTGCGCAAAGATCGGCGCGCATACCCCACGCAGCGATGTCGTTGCCGCGGCCAACGCAGCGCGCGAGGCCGGCGCCGATCTGATCGTCACGATTGGCGGCGGCTCGGTCACCGATGCGGCGAAGATGGTGGGCCTGTGCCTCGGCAACGGGGTAACCGCGCCCGAGCAGCTCGACGATTACCGCGCTACGATCGCTGCCGACGGCACGGCGCGGCGCCCCGAGGTCAAGCCGCCTGGGGTGCGCATGATCGCCATCCCGACGACATTGTCGGCGGGCGAGTTCTCGGCCGGCGCGGGCTGCACCGACACCCGGCGCCACGTCAAGGAGAACTTCAGCCATCCCTTGATGATCCCGCGCACGTCATTCTCGATCCGCAGGCGGCGGTGCCGACACCCGAATGGCTGTTTTTGTCGACCGGCATCCGCGCTGTGGACCACGCTGTCGAGGACATCTGCTCGGTCAACGGCCAGCCGATCTCCGAGGGTGCGGCGTTTCATGCGTTGCGCCTGCTGGGCAAGGGTTTGGCGGCGGTCAAAACCGACCCCGCCGATCTCGACGCGCGGCTCGACTGTCAGATCGGCGCATGGATGTCGATGGTCGGCTCGCAAACCGGGGTAAGCAAGGGTGCCAGCCACGGCATCGGGCATGTTTTGGGCGGCACCGCCGGCGTGCCGCACGGCTACACCTCGTGCGTCATGCTGCCCCACGTGTTGCGCTTCAACCATACGGTGAACGCGGACAAGCAGGCGCGGGTCAGCGACGCTCTCGGGCAACCGGACACGATGGCAGCCGACGCGGTTTCGGGATTGATTGCCGGGCTCGGTCTGCCGACCCGGTTGCGCGATGTCGGGGTCAGAGAGGACCAGCTCGATCTAATCGCCGAAAATTCGATGCACGACCGCTGGATCCACACTAATCCGCGCAAGATCGACGGGCCGGCGGTGATCCGCACCCTGCTTGACGCCGCCTGGTAGCCGACCGAAGCAACCAGGTCGCCTTGGCGCTCAGGCGCGGTCAGTAGCTTGCCCGCCCGTCGGCTGGCCAACAAAATGTCAGCGGACACCGGGACGCGCTGCGAGGCAATTGCGCACCCGCATGCAGGAGAGAGCTGATGGACCTCAACGGCGCGGTTGCCCTGGTGACGGGCGGCAATGGCGGGCTCGGCCAGCGTATCTGCCACGCGCTGGCGAAGGAGGGTGTGCACGTCGCCGTCATGTATGCGCAGAGCCGCGACCAGGGGGAGGGCGTCGCCCGAGAGCTGACCTCTCGGTACCAGATCAACGCCGCGGCATTCGCTTGCGACATCACCGACGGCACGGCGGTGGAGGGGGTGGTCGGCGAGGTCACCGGGCGCTTCGGCCGGCTCGACATTCTCGTCAACGACGCCGCCTACAACAAGGCGATCCCGTTCGACGACCTCGACAATCTTACGATCGAGGTGTGGGACAAGATTATCGCCGTCAACCTGACCGGGCCGATGCGTCTTATGAAGGCGGTAGCGCCGGTCATGAAGGCGCAAAGCCGCGGCCGCATCGTCAACATCTCATCCGTGGCTGGGGTGGGGCCAACCGGCTCGTCGATCGCCTATGCGGTGTCGAAGGCAGGGCTGATCCACCTGACCCGCTGCATGGCGGTGGCCTTGGCGCCGGAGACGCTGGTCAATTGCGTGGCGCCGGGCCTGCTGGAGGGCACGCGCGCGACGGCTAATCTGCGGGCCGAGCAGATCCAGAACTCCGCGGCCACGTCGCTGCTGAAAAAGCCGGCCGACAAGGACGACTGTGCCGATATGGTGGTCACGATGTGCCGCACCGAGACCATGACCGGCCAGACGATGGTCATCGACTCGGGACGCTACTTTCATTGAGGCGCCGGCTTACGCCGTCTTCCGCCAGAATAGCTTGTCGGTCCGTATGCCGGGGTCCGCTTAGGCGATCTTTCGGTGCGGCCACGATGTGGTAGAGTAGACACGCTAATAAGCCGTCTGGCGGGGCTAACCAGGGGCCGGGGAGCGTTACGCATGCAAGCTGATTACATCATCGTCGGAGCGGGCTCGGCCGGCTGCGTGCTGGCCAATCGGCTGACTGAGGATCCCGGTACGAAAGTATTGCTGATCGAGGCGGGCGGGCAGGACTGGAACCCGCTGATTCACGTCCCGGCCGGCTTCATGAAGATGCTCGACCACGATACCCTGACCTGGAAGTTTCGGTCCGAGCCCGATCCCGGGATCAACGGCCGCGCCATCGTCTACACGCGCGGGCGGGTGATCGGCGGCTCCTCCTCGATCAACGGGATGATCTACATCCGCGGCCAACCTGAGGATTACGACCACTGGGCGCAGCTCGGCAACCGCGGCTGGTCGTGGGACGATTGCCTGCCCTATTTCCGCCAGGCCGAGCGCTGGGAAGGCGAGGGCAACGCGGTGCGCGGCAAGGAGGGGCCGCTCTACACCTCGAAGACGGACCGGCCGGCGATCTGCGCGACGGTGATCGAGGCCGGCAAGCAGGTCGGGCTCGAATACCGCGAGGACCTGAACGACCTGCCCCCTGGTCACGGCGACTGTATCGGCTGGTGCCAGCAGACCCGCGGCGGGCGCCGCCGCGCCAGCACCGCGCGCACCTATCTGCGGCCGGCGCTGAAGCGGCCGAACCTCGAACTCGTCACCAACGCGTTGGTGCATCGCGTCCTGTTCGACGGAAAGCGCGCCTCAGGCATCGAATTCTCGCGCAACGGAGTCATCGAACGGGCCGAAGCCGGGCGTGAGGTGATCCTCTCGGCGGGCGCCGTCGGCTCGCCGCACATCCTGCAGCTGTCGGGCGTCGGCGATCCCGAGCATCTCGCCAAGATCGGCGTACCCGTCGCGCATGAACTGCGCGGCGTCGGCAAGAACATGCAGGACCACTATGTCGCTCGCGTCTCCTATCCGGTCGTCGGCGCCCAAACCGCCAACGAGCGGCAGCGCGGCCTGCCGTTCGCCGCCGAATTCATGCGCTGGCTGATCGCCGGCAAAGGGATGCTGAGCTACAGCCCCTCGATCGTCGCCGCCTCGGCCAAGGTGTTGGAGGAATCGGCGACGCCCGACATGCAATGCACGTTCGCGCCGGGCAGCTTCAAGGACGGCCAGATGGGCCAACTCGAGGAGACGCCTGGCCTCAGCGCTGGCGCATGGCAAATGCGGCCCTTGTCGCGCGGCTATGTCGAGGCCAAGTCGACCCGGCCCGGCGACATGCCGGCGATCAACCCGCGCTACCTGTCGGAAGAAACCGACCGGCGCGCCATCATCGGTGGGTTGCGCCTTGCGCGGCGGATTTTCGCCGCACCCGCGCTAAAGCAGTTCGTCCGGGAAGAAAGCCTGCCCGGCCGCCATGTCCAGACCGACGACGAGTTGCTCGATTACGCGCGGCGCAACGGCAGCACATGCTACCACGCCAGCTGCACCTGCATGATGGGTTCGCACCCGATGAGCGTCGTCGACAGCGAACTACGCGTGCACGGTCTCGAAGGGCTGCGGGTCATCGATGCCTCGGTGATGCCGGCGGTCACCTCGACCAACACCAACGCGCCGACGATCATGATCGCCGAAAAGGGCGCCGCGATGATCAAAGGCGCCGCGCGACAAAGGCTGGCGGCGTAGCGAGGGCAGCCGGAGTGGAGCCGACGATTTGCGCCACGCCGCTAGAACCGAAAAGCCTCCGGGTTTGGGCTAAGAATCGCTAGCTGCGCATGCGGCTGGAAGAGATGCGGGCGTAGTCGAGGCCACACTAGCAAGGAGAAACAGCCATGCCATTCTACCAAAAGGGCGACGTCCGCATCCGCTACGAGGAGGCCGGCTCCGGCTTCCCATTGTTGGTCACCCCCGGCGGAGGCCTGAACTCGCGGGTCAGCAACTGGCCGACCGCCGTGATCAACGCGATGGAGGAGTTCAAGAACGATTTTCGCTGCATCACGATGGACCAGCGCAACGCCAACGGTGGTGAATTGACCGGCCCAGTGCAGGTCGATAACCCCTGGGATGCGTTCGCCGACGACCAGCTGGGGCTGATGGACCATCTCGGCATCCGCGAGTTCTTCTATATGGGCTACTGCATCGGCGGTTGCTTTGCCGGAAAGCTGATGCAGCGGGCGCCCAACCGCGTCGTCGCCGCAGTGTTCTGCCAGAGCGTCGGCCATCGGCCGGAAAACCCGACCGTCATGTACCGGCATAGCAAGGAGAACTGGGTTCCCGACTTCATGAACCGGCGTCCCGATGTGTCCGCGGACACGATCGAGAAATACCTGCACAACCTGTACGCCGTGCAGCCCGATTTCCTGTACAGCGTGTCGCGTGACTTCATCAGGAACTGCCGCACGCCGATGCTGGTGCTGCCGGATGATGTACCAGGGCATCCGCTGCAGACCTCGATCGACGTGGCGTCGCTGGCGCCGAACGCCGAGATCACGGTTTACCCGTGGAAGGAGCCGGAGGAACTTAGGCAACGCACAATCAACCGCGCGCGCAGCTTCCTAAAGGCGCACGTGCCGATGCGAGCCGCCGCCCAATAACACGGGCTGGCCACGTGACAGGGCGGCTTATTCTTATTCTGAGCGCAATGGCTCTCAGTTCGTCTACGCTGGCCGCTGGAATAGATTCTCGTACCTACACCTGCGCTGATCTTCAAGGTCTGATCGCAGCCCACGGCTTCGTCTTTATCAGTCAGGCTGTCTTCGGGGACTTTGTTGTTGCCAATGCCTCTTATTGCGCAGCCGGGGCGGCGGTGCTTCAGTTGCGGAGCGTAGCAACAGCCGACCGTCCCGAGTGCCTGGTCAACTACTGTGTCCCTCGCAATGTCGGCACCAACAACTAGTTGCCGCCGAGTTCGAAAATCTGCGGGTTTGCGACCCCTACCTGCGCACGCGCGGCCGAGTACGGGCGCAAACGCGTAAACACCACACGGGGCCAGGAGAAATGCCATGCCGTTCTATCAAAAAGGCGACGTCCGCATCCGCTACGAGGAGGCCGGCTCCGGCTTCCTGCTGGTGGTCACCCCCGGCGGGGGCTTGAACTCGCGGGTCAGCAATTGGCCGACCGCCGTGTTCAACGCGCCGGAGGCTCTCAAAAACGATTTCCGCTGCATCACGATGGACCAGCGCAACGCGAACGGCGGCGAATCAACCGGGCCCGATCCCGACCGGCGACCCGTGGGACGCTTTTGCCGACGACCAGCTCCGGCTGATGGACCACCTCGGCATCCGCGAGTTCTTCTACATGGGCTACTGCATCGGCGGCTGTTTCGCCGGGAAGCTTCTCCAACGCGCGCCGCAGCGCGTCATCGCCGCTGTGTTTTGTCAGACCGTTGGGCACCGGCCGGAACTCCCGGACTACATGTACAATTCCGGCAAGGATACCTGGGCGCCGGAGTTGCTGCCGCGCCGGCCGGATCTCAACATGGCGCAGGTCGAGCAATACTTGCACAATTTGTACCGTGTAAACCCCGATTTCCTGTACAGCGTGTCGCGCGACTTCATTAAGAACTGCCGGACGCCGATCCTGGTCCTGCCCGACGACACCCCGGCGCACCCGCTGCAGACCTCGATCGACGTCGCCTCGCTGGCGCCCAATGCCGAGATCACGGTCTTCCCCTGGCGCGAGCCGCCGGACCTGAAGGAACGCACGATCAACCGCGTCCGCAGCTTCCTAAAGGCGCACGTACCAATGCGGGCCGCCGCACAGTAAGACAAGAGTGTCGATATGACAGGAGCGGCAGGATTTTCAAGGATGCCACGGCTATGAAGGGAGGTTCTCATGCCTGCGCCGATCCCGCCGTTTTCGCGCGAGACCGCGATAGCCAAAGTCCGGATGGCCGAGGACGGCTGGAACAGCCGTGATCCGCACCGAGTTTCACTCGCCTATACTGAGGATAGCCGGTGGCGGAATCGAGCGGAATTCATCAACGGGCGCGCTGAGATCGTCGCCTTTCTAACCCGCAAATGGAACAAAGAACTCGATTACCGCCTGATCAAAGAAATGTGGGCCTTTACCGATAACCTAATCGCCGTGCGGTTCGCTTATGAGTGGCACGACGACAGCGGCAACTGGTTCCGCTCTTATGGAAACGAGAATTGGGAATTCGATGCTGATGGTGTGATGCAGCAACGCTTCGCTTCGATCAACGATCTGCCGATCGGTGAAGCCGACCGGAAATACCATTGGCCCCTTGGGCGGCGACCGGACGATCACCCGTGCCTTTCCGACCTAGGGCTTTGATCCGGTTGAAGCGTCAACCGGATCGACCCACGCGTCTGCGCGAAGGTTGGCCGACCGGGTTCACCGTAAGGAAGAACATTCCGCGGAACCTGATTGCGGCGATGAGGCAGCAAGTGTAGGGCGGGTGAGCGGAGCGTAACCCGCCGTGCCGCCCACTGAACCGGTGGCGGGTTGCGCGTTCGCTCGACCCGCCCCACGGCTCCTGAGGCAGGTTTACATCGGCGCAACGATTGAGGTGACCACGAGGCCGACCGCAAGGACAAAAAACGAGAATAGTGCCATCACCGGGACGGGAGGTTGGGGTTTTGCCGCAAGGCCCATCGCCATGGCCTCCATCCCGGAAGACATCTCGGCCATGCCGGCGTGGGCGACGCGCCCGTCACGTGCCTGCGATGCGGCAACAGTCGCTCCGGTGGCGGGGCGGATCGTCGTCATGCCGTGCTTCAGATGGTAACGGACCAGCCACCAGTTCATAGGGTAGGCGAGGATGGCCCCGACCAGCAGCGCCATCGACATGACGAACCAGAACGCTGCCGTGGTCGGATCGGCGCCCCTGCCGAGCTGCGACTTCAGGATCATCATCGTCGCCACCATCGTAAGCGCTCGGTGAAGGGCGCCTGCCGTTGATCGTCGCTTGGGGCGATGATCGGGGGATGGCAGAGACCGTAACGGAAGTGTCCACCAACGGCGTAGTGGACACTAAGCGAAGCTCCAATGGCTCCAAGCGTCGCCAATGGACCCGGGCATTGAAACGCCGGATCGTGGCCGAGACGCTGGAGCCTGGCGCGTCGGTTTCGATCGTGGCGCGGCGTCATGATGTAAACGCGAACCAGGTTTTTAAATGGCGGCGCGAGATGGCGCCGAAGCCGCGGGCCGCGGCGAAGCAAAGCGTCACCATGCTGCCGGTGGAGATCGTGCCGGAAGCGAACGAGCCGCGCCCGCGAGCCCGGCGCAGCGGCATGATCGAGATCACGTTCGGGTGCGGCACGCGCGTGTGTCTTCGCGGCGCGGTGTCGCCTGAGATGCTGCGGCAGGTGATCGAGCTATTGCAATGATCGGTCTGCCGGCAGGCACGCGCGTGTGGCTGGCGGTCGGTCGCACCGACATGCGAAAGGGCTTTGACGGGCTTGCCGCCGCGGTCCAGGAGCGAATGGCGCAGGATCCGTTCTGCGGCCATCTGTTTGTGTTTCGCGGTCGGCACGGCGATCTGATCAAGGTGCTGTGGTGGGACGGGCAGGGTCTGTGCCTGTTCGCCAAGCGACTGGAGAAGGGCCGGTTTGTGTGGCCCTCGCCGGCCGACGGTAAGGTCGTGATCACGTCGGCGCAGCTCGGGATGCTGCTGGAAGGCATCGATTGGCGAATGCCGCGGCGAACCTGGCGGCCGGAGCTGGCCGGCTGAGCTGCGGCGGATTGACTCACCTGCTGGTTGAGACGAAGTCGAAGCCCAGACCCGTGCGATAATCGGGCCCGTGCCGAGCCCGGAAGAACTGCCTGACGACATCGCCGCGCTGAAGCGGATCATCGCCGAAATGGCGCGCGATGCGGTGTCGGCGCGGGCCGAGATCGCCAGGCTGAAGTTCCAATTGGCGCGCTACCGCCGCGCCGAGTTCGGCCGGTCCTCGGAGAAGCTGGCGCGCGAGACCGAACAGCTCGAGCTGGCGATCGAGGCCCTGGAAACCGACCAAGCCGAGCGGCTGGCGAGTGCCGCGCCCGAGGCGGCCGCCATCGTCGAAAGCGTGGCCGAGGCGCAGAAGCCCGCCCGCCGGCCGTTGCCCGAGCACCTGCCGCGCGAGGAGGTGATGCATCGCGCCGGCCCAGCCTGCCCGAGCTGCGGCGGTGCGCTGCGGCGGATTGGCGAGGACGCGACCGAGACCCTGGATTACGTCCCCGGCCGCTTCAAGGTGATCCGGCACGTCCGCGAGAAGCTCTCCTGCCGGACTTGCGACACGGTGGTGGCGGCGCCGGCGCCGGATCACGCGATCGCCCGCGGTCGCGCCGGCGCGGGGTTGCTGGCGCACATCCTGGTCTCGAAGTACGACGACCATCTGCCGCTCTATCGCCAGGCCGAGATCTTCGCCCGCGAGGGCGTCGGCCTGGAAACCTCGACCCTGTCCGGCTGGGTCGGCGCGACGGCGGCGGCGCTGAAGCCGCTGGTCGACGCGCTCGCCGCCGAGATCATGGCTTCGGAGACCCTGCACGTTGACGATACGCCGGTGCCGGTTCTGGCGCCGGGCACCGGTAAGACCAAGACCGGGCGGCTGTGGGTCTATGTCCGCGACGAGCGGCCATTTGCCGGGGCGCGACCGCCGGCGGCGCTGTTCCGCTACTCGGCCGACCGCAAGGGCGAGCACCCGCGGACCCATTTGAAGGCGTTCGCCGGCGTCATCCACGCCGACGGCTATGCCGGCTTTAACGAGCTGTTCGCTGGCAACCGGATCACCGAGGCCGCCTGCTGGGCGCACGTCAGGCGCAAGTTCTTCGACGTCCATGCCGCCACCGGCTCGCCGATCGCCAAGCAGGCGCTCGACCGCATCGGCGACCTCTACAAGATCGACAAGACGATCGCCGGTTTGCCGCCCGATGTTCGGCGAGGGGAACGTCAGCAGCGGTCCAAGCCGATCGCCGAGGCGCTGGCCGCCTGGGCGGAGACGACACTGCGCCGGCTGTCCCGCAAATCCGAACTCGCCAAGGCCTTCCGCTACATGCGCTCGCGCTGGAAGGCGCTGCTGCGATGCTTCGACGACGGCCGCCTCGCCCTCGACAACAACCCCGCCGAGCGGGCGCTGCGCTGTGTCGCGATCGGCCGCAAGAACTATCTGTTCGCCGGTTCCGACGCCGGCGGCCACCGCGCCGCGGCGATCTACTCCCTGATCGAGACCGCCAAGCTCAACCGCCGCAACCCGCAGCACTACCTCGCCGACGTGCTGGCCCGCATCGCCGATCACCCGGCCCGGAAAATCGCCGATCTCCTCCCCTGGAACTGGACGCCCGCCGACCTTCAGCGCGCCGCCGCCTGACCCGGCGCCCTCACCGAGTGCTTACCCACCATCCCGGTCATCAGCAGGTTCATCGACAACAATTCGGGTATGAAGGTGCTGGTCAGCGAGCGGATGTAAGAGCCGCCGACCATATCGCGCATGAACAGAGCCTGGAACACCATCCAGCCAAACCCGAAACCAAGGGCGTATTCGAGCGCGATCTCGGAAAGGCCGGTCAGGCCGAAGACACGCGCGAGCACGGCGCCGGCGAGGATGCCGACACCGTCGCCGGCGACGCAATGCTCGTCGATCCCAAGGTCTGGCGCCACTGCGCCGCGACGTATTGCTCGTGCGTTCCCCTCAGCGGTTCGCGACAGCCGAGCACATAGAGGAAGGCGCCGATCACGCCGGCGTAAGCGGTAACCAGTATAAACCCCCATTTCATTACAGGGGATTCTGGGGTGCTGCGGATGTCGATGGCAACGAACAGCACCGCGAGCGCTGCGAGTACAAACCAGAGCAACATGATGCCATCGAGCATTTCGGCCTCAGCGAAACTGCAGGATCATCTGAAAATAGTCTTTTATCGTCAGATGTCTGATCAAGCGACGACCGGCGGCTCACATCGTCTTCGCAAGGGTTACGAGTTGGTCGAGGGCTTTGCCCCAACCGTCGTGGAAGCCCATGTCTGCATGTTTTTTGGCCGCTTCTTGGTCGCCGTGGATCGCGATCGCTGTGTACTTCGTTCCGATGCCGTGCGGTTCGAGCAGGATCATCGCGGTAAAGAGCGGCATGCCGGCTGCGCTTTGCGGGCGATAGCCGGGCTTGAGCGCGGCAGTCCAGACGAGTTTTTGGTTCTCGATCACTTCGAGATAGCAGCCGATGTTAGGGAATTCCTGTCCCTCTGGCGAGCGCATCAAGGTCCGGAAGATGCCGCCGGGGCGCAGGTCGATTTCGCACTCGACGGTCTGCCATGGTGCCGGGGTGAACCACTTTTTTACGTAATCCGGCGTGGTCCATGCGGCCCAGACCAGGTTCGGCGGAACGTCGACAACACGCTCCAGCACTAGATCGAGTTTGGGATCGAGTTTGTGGGCGATGGCGGGGGTCATCGTTGCTGCTCCTTAAGTGTTTTCAGGAAGTCGTCCAGGGAATTGAGCTGGTGTTCCCAATGGGCGCGCTGTGCCGAAAGCCAATGCTCTGCCGCCTTCAGCGGTTGCGGCGCCAGGGTGTAGGTGCGCACGCGCCCCTGCTTCTTCGAGCGCACCAGGCCGCAATCCTCCAGCATACCGAGGTGCCGCACAAAGGAGGGCAACGCCATCTTGAAGGGCTGGGCGAGTTCGCTTACCGCGGCAGGGCCGCGCGTCAGCCGTTCGAGGACAGCCAGGCGGGTGGGATCGCTCAGCGCCCGGAAGACGCGAGGAAGCTCTTGGTTAGGCATATGCCTAAGTTAGGAGCGGGTAACAGTTAGGTCAATGCCTTTCTTTCTCTCAGCAGCGAAGCCGATTAAGCACGCTGTCCATTGCGGGGGCAGAGAGACAAAGCAATTCGGATCGAAAGTCGGACCAGTGTCGCGAGATTGCTGCGCTACGCTCGCAATGACCGTAAAACATCGTCATTGCGAGGAGCGCAGCGACGCGGCAATCTCGTGTAGAGACGTGCGTGCCGTGACCACACCGGGCGAGGAGAAAAGCCATGCCATTCTACGAAAGAGGCGACGTCCGCATCCATTACGAAGAGGCCGGCGCGGGCTTTCCGTTGCTGGTAATTCCTGGCGGCGGGCTGAATTCGACGGTCGCGGGTCTCGCGACCCATCCGTTCAACCCGATGGTGGAGTTCAAGGACGAATACCGCGTGATCGCGGCGGATTTGCGGAACGCCAATGGCGGCCAGTCCTCGGGCCCGCTCGAGATCGACCGGCCGTGGGACGCGTACACCGACGACCATATCGGCCTGATGGATCATTTGGGCATTGGCGAGTTCCTGGTGCTGGGCTTCTGCATCGGCGGCCCGTTCATCTGGAACCTGTTGAAGCGAGCGCGCGGGCGCATCGTCGCCGCGGTGCCGACACAGCCCAGCGGGTTCCGGCCCGGAGATGCCCGACCTGTTCTACCAGAACAATATCAAGGGCTGGGGCCCGGCGCTGTGCGAGCGGCGGCCCGACATCACGATGGCGATGGTCGATGCCTTCCTGAGCAAGATGTACCGCGCCAACGCCGACTTCGTCTTCACCGTGACGCGCGATTTCGTGCGCGACTGCCACACACCGATCCTGGTCCTGCCGGACGACGTCCCGGCGCACCCCTACGCGGTCGCGATGGAGAGCGCCCTGCTTGCGCCCAACGCGCAAGTCAGCCTCTACCCGTGGAAGGACACCCCGGACAAGATCCCGCTGGCGGTGCGCCACATTCGCACCTTCCTGCGGGCAAACCGACCTGTGACGGCCGCCCGCTAAGACGGGGGCGTCCGCCATGACGGGGCGGCAGGCATCAGCCTTGCCATTCCGTCTCAAAGAGGAGTTCGAAGGATGACCGACGCCAAGCTCGCTCCAAACCTTCCCAATTGGATGGTGGAGCATGCGAACCGCTACCTGTCGAGCGGCGGGACTGACGGGCATATGTTCAAGCCGACCCAGCCCGGCAGACCGGATATGACCGTACCGTCGCTGCTGTTGACGACGACCGGACGGAAGTCGGGAGAGAAGTTCATCTTCCCGCTGTATTACGGGAAAACCGGCGACAGCTATATCGTCGTCGCCTCGAAGGGCGGGGCGCCGCAACATCCCGGCTGGTACCGCAACCTCCTCGCCAACCCCGAGGCCGAGGTTCAGGTCGGCACCGAGAAGATAAAGGCGCGGGCCCGGACCGCCACCGGCGAGGAGCGCGCCCGGCTGTGGCAGGAGGCGCTGAAATTCTGGCCGCCCTACGCCGATTACCAGAAGAAGACCGAGCGCGAGATCCCGGTCGTCGTGCTCGACCCCGTCCGCTAGTAGCACCAATCCAACGGTTGCACCCGGGCTTTCCTAATCTCGTCATCCCGGGCGCAGGCCGGGATCCATTTCAACCATAGGCACCGGGCGAAGCCTGTCCTCGGGCCAGCCAGAAGGCTGGACCCGTGGGCCGATGTGACGAAATCCGGGTATCATCTGTCTGAATTGTACCTCTAGGCCTCTGGAACGCATTTGACAGGTAGGAGATCGCCACGCCCGACACTACGTTATGATGTCACTCGCGAACTTTCGCGCCGCTATGCGTGGGGCTGGGGCTCTTCGAGGGACACGCGATAAGGACGGGAAGGCTCGGGAAAATCCGGGAAGATAATAATGGTGTTCGCTCGAACATTGACCTGGAGGGAGATCCTTTGGCACGCGCTTATATGCTATATAATAGTACTTATATTTTCTGCTACCAGCAATGCACAAACGAGAGCAAATAATTCATCATCAAAGCCGCCGTGTCCAACTACTGACACTTTGCGATCGGCTTACGAGCGTGGCTTGACCTTGGATCTCGCTCAAACTAAGATGCACGCGACCGTTACGACTACTGCTAAACCATCAGCCGCCGGCTCCCCGTTGAGCAGAGAGCTGACGCTCAAAGCCAAAATTGATGGTATGGCGAGAGTCACGCTAGACTATGGCAATGCTTCCAACACAAACCGTAAAATCGGTGATACCTATCATGTCGTCGGCCCCATTTTTTCTGTGAACATGGCGTGCGTTGATGTTGGCGAACTTCGGAATGTCACTGCGGTCGACATACAGATTTCTGGCGGACGTTCGAGCGATTCCCTTCTGATTAAAAGCAGACATCTCCCGACGGAGACCGATACATCCTTTTTTATTGTAGACGGATCATACCTAATAGGCATTGTCCGCGATGCGAGTGGCTCCTCTAAAGGTCTTTCTTTCAGCTATATATTCTTACCTGGCGTCAAATGGATAGTCGAATTTAGCCTGTCTTTATTTGGGCGGACATATACCCCCGGCGCTACGTTATGGGGCCAGGAGGCGAGCTCCGGCCGGCCAATTAACGCTCGCCATAAAGCCGGTCATAACCGTGTTGGGGGTCCGCCGATAGTCCGCCGCCACGACTTTAGGATACTCCCCCACGCTTGCCACTATAAGGCACTGCGGGACGCTCGCCTTACGTTACCGATCCCAGGTTGAACTATAATCTTACTCTCGTAATGTGCGCCACCTTCAAAGTGACGCACCGGTGTAACATCCACCTCATCCGATGGCCATGAAATATGATCCTTCACACAGGTTAGTGAAATATACATTCCCCCCACTGCTTGGCTGACTACCGACTATCTTGGAGTTTCCTGGAATCCCTTCTCGCAGTTCGACTTTGACTCCTCGGCCAAAAGTTTGCAACTGCACGGTTAAGGTCGTCAGGCAAGCTCCGACATCTGCTGGTGGTGTCGACGACGTGTCCGCCGACGCTATTGCAGCCTTCAGGAGTTGCACCACCCTTATATGTCCGTTCTGGGAAGCCAAAATCAGCGCAGTCGCGCCATTGCTTGCCTTAGCATTGACGTCGGCCCCTCTAGTAAGTAAAAACCGCACGACATCCCGATGACCGCTCTGTGAGGCCAAGATCAGGGCGGTGACACCGTCGGTCCTTTCGGTATTCACATTGGCCCCCTTGTCTAGCAGGATTTGTATCACATTAGAGTAACCGTGAGCAGAAGCTGCCATTAGTGCCGTTTGTCCAAGGGCTGTGCCCGCGTTGACATCAGCTCCCTTATCGAGCAGGGCTCGCACAATATCAGGATAGCCTTCTTGTGAGGCTGCGATCAGGGCGGTTCCCCCATCGTTTGCCTTGGAATTAACCTCAACCCCCCTGTTGAGCAGCGCCCGCACCACATCGACGTGCCCGTTTTGCGAGGCCGCCATCAACGCGGTCCCTCCATTGCTCGACTTCACGTTCACATCGGCCTCCTTGTCGAGCAATATTTGCACCACATCGAGATGGCCATTCTGAGAGGCCATAATCAACGCGGTCGCACCATTGCTCGCCTCGTTATTGACCTGCGCTCCCGCAGCGAGCAGCACCTGCAGCACATCACGATGTCCGCTATTGGAGGCAACGATTAGGGGGTAGCGCCGTCGTTCCTTCTGGCGTTGACATCGGCCCGCTTGGTCAACAGCGCCTGTGCTACTTCCGCGTGGCCGTTCTTGGAGGCTTGAATTAGCGCAGTCGCACCATCGTCCGTCTTGGCATCGACGACCGCCCGTTCGGCGAGCAGCCGCTGCACGACATCGAGGTAACCCTGCTGGGAGGCTAGAACAAGCGCGGTAGCACCATCCTTCGTCTTGGCATTGATGTTGGCCCCCTTGGCGAGCAGAACCTCAACCACCTCGCGGTGGCCGTTCAAGCACGCCACCATAAGCGCGGTCTCATCATTACTCGTCTTAGCATTGAGGTCAGCGCCCCTAGCGAGGAGTGCCTTTACCATAGTTACGTCGCCACGCATCGCCGCAGCTATCAAGCTCCCCCCAGGCTCGGCCGATGCCGACGCCAAACTGACCGCCAACGTCACCCACCACACCGACAGCATATGACGCACGCAAATTGTCGAACTTCGGACAAGAACCCTGTATGACATCCGAAAGTCCTCCGGAGTTCTCTAGCAAATAGGGCGGAACAGCGTAGCGCATTCCGCCGCCAACCGCTCCGGCTCGGCAGCCGCGTTTGTATCGTGGCGAAGCCTTGCGGGCGGCGGGCACTGTGAAGCCTGGCATCGGCCGGTGTTAATCATCGCCGCGGGTGAGGTAATCGGTACGGCCCGGCGCTTGCTGCGCTGCGTCGCGATATCGCGTAATCTCGCCGCGAAAGGTGGAGACTGACGACGATGGCAGAGCATCCGCGCATTGTGCTCGACCCTGATGTGCTCGCTGGTAAGCCGGTCATTCGCGGCACGCGGCTCGCGGTCGAATTCGTGATCGGCCTGCTGGCGGATGGCTGGACCGAGGCGGAGATCTTCGCCAATTATCCGGGCGTAACGCACCAAGACATCCTCGCCTGCCTCGCCTATGCGCGCGACGTCTTGAATTCGGAGAAGGTGTTCCCGAGCGCCGCGTGAGATAGTTGCGGTTTCTGGCTGACGAGAATTTTCCGCGCGCCGCGATGGCGGCGCTCGAAGCGGCCGGACACGACATTGTTTGGGTGAGGCTCGCGGCACCGGGTGCGGCCGATACCGATGTGCTGGCGGCGGCTGTGCGCGAACATCGGATTCTTCTGACGTTCGACAAGGATTTTGGCGAGTTGGCCGCGCGGTCGGCATTGCCGCCCGGCTGCGGGGTCGTGCTTTTTCGAGTTACGGCGCCAAGTTCCGATCAGGCAGCAAGCCGCCTTGCCGCCCGGGTCGCGGCGCGCGACGATTGGAACGGTCATTTCTCGGTTGTCGAGCCGGGCCGCGTCAGGATGCGCCGGCTTCGATAAGCCTGCACGGACGACCGGCAGGGAACGCCTCAGAGCATAGTAGAAAAAGGGCACGAGCGGCGGTTGCATCCGCCTCACTTTGCTATTGTGCTGCTGCGGCGGCGTAAAGTTCGCGGATCTGCCGGGCGGCACGGGCGAGGTCGGCGTCGTCCAGCCGCGAGGCGACATCGTCCTCTTCGGCTTGGGCGAGGAGACCGCGGAACCGCAGAGGCTTGTCGAAGAACGCCAGGGCGATATCGATCGGCTTCTGCCCCTCCTCGACCCACAGCGGGATCTGCCTGCCGCGCAGGGTTGGACGGATGTGATAGTGGCTGCCCATGCTGAACGGATCGAAGCGCAGCGCTTGCTCCGGCTTGCCGGCGACGGCGACCACGATCGAGGGCCGTTCGATGCCGTCCGCCTCCCGGCCGAGCCGGTTCGGATGGAACATGATATGCAGATGTGGCCCCGCATTGATCTGGTGCCATCCGCCGCCGTCCTCGGGCATGGTCGCCCGCATCGGCCGTAGCTGTGGCTGTTCCGACATTTCGCGTCTCCTCTCCTCTGACCGGATGTGCATGCCCGGCACGTCGTGTGTACCGCTGCACCGAGCTCGAACACCCCCGGCCCCAAACCCAGCATGACGATGGCAGGGGGTTTGAGCCCTCGCGATCTTATCACGGAACACGGTTCCATCGACACTGTTCACTTAAGGGGCACGCTGCTGCTCCTTGGACGCTTCGAGGAGATGACGATGTCGACAAGGCTCAAGATTTTCGCGATCGCCGCGGTTCTGGCGGCGGGCACGTCGAGTGCCGCGATGGCGGAATATCCCTGCGCGCCGGGGTATGCAGTCTATGGCGGCTATTGCCGGCCGGTCCCGGCCCCCGGGTATCCATCGGGTCCGTTGTCCGGCGCGGCGGCCGGAGAGGTCAACGGGGCCGAGAATGGTGCGGCAGCAGCCGGCCCTGTCGGTGCGCTCATTGGCGGGGCGATTGGCACCGCTACCGGTGCGGTTGCCGGCACCGCCAATGCGGTAGCGGGCGCCACGACGCCCGCCTGCGGCCCCGGCTATGTGTACTATAACGGCGGCTGCTATCCGGGCCGCTATTAGGTAGCCTGCGGGGGCCGCGGATCCGAGGCCTCTGGCTGCAGCGCCGGTGCAATCGCGCCGGCGAGCACGCTGAGGCCCCGGCTCGCGGGCCCCGCGAACCCGCCGAAGAGCGAGTGGCGGGTTGCGCCCGCCCTACATAGGGCGTTGCGTCCCCGCGTCAGTACGGCTCGCGCACGAAGATGAAGGTCGTGCCGGTCACGATCGGGGCGCTGGCGCCGACGAACGACACGTTGGCGTCCTTGACCTGGCGCGAGCCGGCGCGGCCCGAGGCCTGCAAGGCGCCCTCGATGATGTGCCACAGGCCGTGGATGCGCCCGGTGCCGAGGCTGCCGCCAAAGGTGTTGAGCGGCAATTCGCCGTCGAGCTCGATGCGGCCGTCCTGGATGAAATCGAGCGCCTCGCCCTCGCCGCAGAAACCGTAGGATTCGAGACCGTAGATCACCGAGGCAGAGAAGCCGTCGTAGATCTGCGCCACGTCGACGTCCTTCGGGCCGAAGCCGGAGCGCTCCCAGGTCAGCTTGGCCGAGCTGCTGCCGCCCTCCATGTAGCTTGAAAGGCTGCCGATCCGCCCCGCCACCTCAAAGTGCAGCCGCTGGCCATAGCCGGCGAGGTAGGCCGGCCTCGGCTTCAGGTCGCGCGCCCGGTCGGCTGTCGTCAACACGATCGCCACCGCCCCCTGCACCGGGATGTCGCAATCGAACAGGCAGAACGGATACGCGACCATCCGCGAGTTCAGGTAGTCCTCGCGGGTCAGCTTCGTGCCGTAGAAATAGGCATGCGGATTGTGCTGTGTGTGCTGCGCTGGGTCACCGCCAGGGTCGCCATCTTCTCGCGGTTCTGGTTGTTCCGCTCGAGCCAGCGGGTATAGGCGACCGCCATGCCTTGTCCCGGACCGCCGAAGCCGTACGGCGCGGTGAACTGCGTCGCGCCGTGCCGCTGTGCCGCTCGGCAGGTTCTGGTAGGTGCCGCGCGGGTTGTGCATCGCCCGCCACACCACCGCATATCTGCACACCCCGGCGAGCAACGCGTTGACCGCCTGCTGCACCGCGCCGCCGATGTTGGTCGTGCCGACCTGGATGTGCCAGCCGAGATTGGGCAATTTCAGCATCGCCATCATGCAGTTGACCGACACGATCGAGATGCCGTCGACCTCCGCATGCCCGGTCGCCGGCAGTTCCGGATATGTCGCCAGACCGTCGATGTCGGACATCTGCAGCCCCGAATCCGCGACCGCCTCCTTGACTGCGGTCAGCGCATGGCCGACGAGCGGAATCTCGGCCGAGCGCGTGACTTTGGAAAAGCCCACGCCGCTGACCGCCACCTTGCACCGGTTCTCCCACATGTCGCCTCTCCCCCTCACTCGGCCGGCACTGTGCGCGCGAGGCGGAACTGCGGCAGGGTGATGTCGTCGTTCAATTTCTCGAAGACGATCTCGACGCGCCGCCCGACCTTCGCCTCGGTGTACTCCGCTTCCAGCAGGTTGCCGGCGAGCAACGCGCCGGGCGCGTCGTCGAGCTCGACGATGATGCTGGCGTAGGGCACCGCGGACGCAAATCGCTTGTCGCCGGTGTGATACATGATGGTGTAGGCGTAGATCGTCCCTGCGCCGCGCACCGGTTCGAATTTGAGGTCGGTCGAGACGCATTGGGTGCAGGTCGCATAGGGCGGGTGCTGGAAATGACCGCAGCTCTGGCAGCGCTGCAATTCCAGAACGCCGCGTTTGGCCGCATCCCAGAATGGCTTGGTCCAGTCATTCGCAACCGGGATCGGCCGGGTCACCTTGCTCCAGTCGCTCATTCTGTTCGCCTCCCACGATCTCGCAGATGCGCCGGCAGGGGCATGCGAGGCAGCAGCACGTCGACTGCCGGCTTGACCGGGTTCGACGCCGGAGATTCCGGTTTCGGCGAGGACTTATCAAGCTCCTCCGCCACGATCTTGCGTATTTCCGGAAAGCCGAGCGGTGCGTTAAGGCCGAACCGGAAAATCTGCCGGAACGAGTTGGGGTGGTTCCAGATGGCAGCCAAAACGCCGTATCGCAAATTCGGGCTCGGATGCCGGACCGCGCATTCGACCAAGTTCGCAACGTCATTGCCGTCGAGCGTTACTTCGGTCGGGGTTTCCGGCTGCGTCGGACGGCCGGTTGAATTGCCGGTCAGACGGATTTGCGGCAGCTGCGTGTAATAATCGGGCGTCACCACGTTAGCGGCGGCTTCGGCTTTCGCCGGCGCCTCCAGATAGATGCGGTCACCCTCTCTCACCAGCATCGTTGATCGCCTCCGTCCTACCGGGTCAGGGCGTAGCTGAAACAGTCGCGGGGCTCGTCGCTGATGTTGGGGTGAACGAGCCAGCGGCGGAGAATCCCTTCGCGTTCGAGGCCGGCCTTTTCCATGACGCGGGCGGAGGCGCGGTTCTCGACGTCGCAGACAGCGCCGATCCGCCAGATATCGCCCTGACGCATGGCCCAGCGGGCGGCCAAGGACAAGACCTCGGTCATCAGCCCGCGCCCCCAATACTGCCGCGCCAGCACGTAGCCGAAATCGAGTCGATGCAGATCGGGCCGGCGCAGTGCGAAATTGCCGAGCAACTGGCCGCCCTCACGCGCGATTAAGGCGTAGCTGCGCGACTTGTCGGCAGGTGTGCTGAGGCAATCCGCAATGTAGGAGTCGGTGTCGGCAAGGGCGTGGTGGGGACGCCAAATCAGGAAACGCACGACTTCGGGGTCTTGGGCGTAACCAGTAAAAATCGCACGCGCATCGCCCCGCGCGACGGGGCGCAGGATCAAGCGAGCAGTCTCGAAACTGTCGGGGAGCATGGCGCCGGTTGTCACGCGGTGATCGCGGCCGCCCGGTCAGATCTCGTAATCGGGCAAGCTCTGGTCCATCTCCAGCGCCGGCACCGTCCCGCTCGACCAGGCGACAACTCGAGCCGGCACCCCGGCGACCGTCGCTCCGGGGGGCACGTCGTGCAGGACCACGCTGCCGGCGCCGACCTTGGCGTCGCGGCCGATCTCGACGTTGCCAAGCACCTTGGCGCCGGCGCATAGCAACACCCCGTCGCGCACTTTGGGGTGCCGATCGCCGCGCTCCTTGCCGGTGCCGCCCAAGGTCACCTCGTGTAAGATCGAGACGTCGTCGCCGATGACCGCAGTCTCGCCGACGACGAGACCGGTGCCGTGGTCGATAAATAGGCGGCGTCCAACCGGCACGGCGGGATGGATATCGACGGCAAAGACCTCGGAAACCCGGCTTTGCAGGAAGCGGGCGAGATCGCGCCGGTCATCGCGCCACAGCCGATGGCCGATGCGGTGCCATTGCAGCGCGTGAAAGCCCTTGTAGTAGAGGAACGGAGTCAGATGGGTCTCCGCCGCCGGGTCGCGCGTCCGGATCGCGATGAGGTCGGCCACGGCCGCCGCTACGATCGCCGGATCCTCGGCCATTGCGGTGCGGACGATGTCGCCTAGCCCTTCTGCCGGCAGCGAAGGCTCGGCAAGTTTGTGCGCCAACAGCGAGCTGAGCGCCGAGTTCGAAGCCGGGTTGGCTCAGCACGGCCAGATCCAAAAATCCCCGTAGCACCTCCTCGCGCGCCGCTGCGCGCCGGGCTTCGGCGCACAACGCCGCCCACAGCTCCCTTTCGTCCGCTGGTATGCCTCGGGCCCGCGACGCGGCGCTTCGCGGTGCTGCCAAGCTGATCTCGTTCATGGCCTGCTTGCTCCTCTCGCGCGAACGTAACACGGCAGAATAGGCAAAACGACAGCCTCGCTTTTCGGCGTCGCCCGCTTCGCCGTCGCGCTCATATATATGGGGTCGAGCAAAACCGGCCGGAGGACGGAACCGCATGGGCATGACCGACCGTTTCGATCTGCCGGTGACGTCGGCATCCGCAGCGGCAGTCGCCGATTATGTGGCCGCGGTCGATCTGCTGCTGTCGGCCAATATCGGCGCCGACATTCTGCTGGAGCGGGCGATTGCCGCCGATCCGGATTTCGCGCTCGCCCACATCGCGCGGGCACGGCTGTTGCAGCTTCAAGCGCGAATGGGGGAGGCGAGAGAAGCAGCGGCGCGGGCGAAGGCGCTTGCAGGCCATGCCTCGGCCCGCGAGCGACGGCATATCGAGGTGATCGCGCTGACGATCGGCGGCGCCGCGGCCGAGGCGCTGGCGATGGTCCGCGTCCATGCCGCGGAATACCCGCGCGATGCGCTGCCGCTGTCGTTGGCGCTGGGCGTCTTTGGGCTGTTGGGCTTCAGCGGCCGGCGCGACCATCACGAGGCGCAATTGGCATTGCTCGAGGAGTTGGCGCCGCATTGGCCCGAAGACTGGTGGTTTCTCGGATATCTCGGCTGGGCGCAGATCGAGACCGGTACGGTGGTTGTCGGGACGCGGCTGGTCGAGCGCTCGCTGGCGCTCAATCCGCGCAACGCTCATGGCGCGCATCAGCGGCTGCATGGCTACTTTGAGGCGGGCGATGCGGCCGGCGGCGCGGATTTCATCGAGCATTGGCTCGCGGGGTACGAGCGCGCCGGGCATCTGCACTGCCATCTGTCGTGGCATTTGGCATTGTTCGAACTGGCGCGCGACAACAGCGAGCGCGCCAAGGCAATCTATGTCGACAGCATCAGGCCGTCGGTGGCGCAATCGGCGCCGATGCTGAGCCTCGCCGACTCGGCGTCGTTTCTGTGGCGCTGGCGGATTTATCGACGCCACGCCGCCGCTCGACAAAGCCTGGGCCGAGGTGGCAGCCCATGCGCGCCGTCATTTCCCGCGGGCGAGCCTCGCTTTTGCCGATCTGCACGCCGCCCTTGCCGAAGCCGCGACCGGCGACGAAACAGGTCTGCGGGGCCGCATTGCCGGGCTGGAGAACCTGGTGCGCGAATGTCGCCTGCCGCCGGGTGGTGTGGCGCCGGCCCTCTGCGCCGGAGCGGCCGCGCTCAGCCGCGGAGAGGATCGGACGGCCGCGCAAATGCTCGAAGCAGCGCTTGCTGACCTGCCGAGGATCGGCGGCAGCCATGCGCAGCGCGAAGTGTTCGAGGATTCGCTGATCGTTGCCTATCTGCGCTCGGGGCAATGCCCCAAGGCCGACACCCTGCTGCGCTCGCGGCTCGCGCGCCGCCCGTCCGCCCGCGACGATGCATGGCTCCTGATGTGCCGGGCGGATGGCGAGCCGGATTGATCGCGCAGCGGAGAAACCGTGCCTGAGACCCGCCTTTTCGGGACCGAACAGGTAGCCGGAGAAGACCGCGTCTGTCGGGAGCGTGCTTCCCCAAGATGCCGGCGTGACAGGCTCGGCGGCCTTCTATACCGTCGGCCAACAACCGAGAAACACTGGCTGGAGGCAGATATGACGCTCGTCAATGAACCCGACAACACGGCGCGCGATGCGATCGTTCAGCGGGATCTTAGCAACGTCCTGCACCCAATTGTCCAGCACAAGCAGCTGGAGCGACAGCAGCTCGTCGTCGTCGGCGCTCACGACTCCACGATCGTGGACGCAGACGGTACGGAGTACCTCGATGCCATGGCCGGGCTGTGGTGCGTGAATATCGGGTATGGTCGCACCGAGCTGGCCGCGGTGGCGGCAAAGCAGATGCAGGCGCTGTCGTATTATCCGCATACCGGGATCAACCAGCCTGCCGCTTCGCTGGCGGAGCAGATCAACGGATTGTTGGGCGGCGACAATCACATTTACTTTGTCAATTCCGGCTCAGAAGCAAACGAAGCCGGCTTCAAGATCGCCCGCCAGTATATGAAGCAAGAATACCCAGGTGAGTTCCGATACAAAACCATCGGCCGCTATTGGGCATATCACGGCACCACCTTGGGCACTCTCGCCGCGGGCGGCATGGGCGAGCGCAAGTCCAAGTTCGAGCCGGTGAGCGGCAATGAGTTTGTCCATGTCGCACCGCCGTACTGCTATCGATGCCCGTTCGGCCTTACCTACCCTTCGTGCGGGTTGGCATGTGTCAAAAATCTGGAGACGACAATCCTCGGCGAGGGCCCCGAGACGGTAGCCGAGGTGATCGTCGAACCGGTCATGAGCGGCATCGGTGTAGCCGTCCCGCCCGACGAATACCTGCCGGAGGTGGCCGATATCTGCCGAAAGTACGGGCTGCTTTTGCACATCGACGAGGTCATCAACGGGTTCGGCAGAACCGGCAAGATGTTCGGACACCAGCACTGGGACGTGACCCCCGATATCGTCAGCATCGCCAAGGGTATTTCGAGCGCCTACCTACCGATCGCCGCGACCGTAGTGAAGAACCACGTGTTTCAGTCCTTTTACGGCGAGCCCTCGGAAAACCGGCAAGTGGCGCAGGTGAATACCTATGGCGGACATCCCGTCGCGGCGGCGGTGGCGTTGCGCAACATCGAGATCCTGCTCGAGGAGCAGCTCGCCGAACGTTCCGCCGAGATGGGACGGTATCTGCTGGGCGGACTTCATACCTTGCAGCGCCATCCTTGGGTGGGTGACGTACGGGGCAAGGGCTTACTCGCGGGCGTCGAACTCGTGCAGAGCCGTGACACGAAGGAGCCCCTCGGGTCGCCGGAAATCCAGGCTGTCGTCGACTTCTGCCGAGACAACGGGGTGATCGTCGGACGGTCCGGCGGAGGAAAGCGATACAGCAATACAATCACCTTGTCGCCGCCGCTCGTGATTACGCGAGGCGAGCTCGATCGCATCGTGGAGACGCTGGATCGGGCGATCGCCGCCACGGCGCGTCGGCCGAGCTGAGGAGTATCGAGGGCAGACTGGGGACATCCGCCATGACTACTGTAGATGTGAACCGTGTAATCTTTATCGGAGAAAATTCGGTCATCCGGCTCAACAATGAAGACAGCGACGCCTTCACGACGAATGCAAGCTTTTGGCGGGTTCTGTCGTCCCCCGCCGGGCCCGGCCATGTTCTCTATTTGAAAAGTGAGTTGACCGAAGTGCACTGGCGCATCTACGCCGACAACATCGCGATGGCGCGCTGGCTGCAGTCCACCGTTATCGGCGCGATTAACGCCGAGCTTCTCGACCTGACGATCCCGGTGACCGATGGCCGCTTTGGGAAATCAGGTGACGCGCGTGATTTCTGGACGGAATGTCTGGACACGCGCGACGACCACATTGCCCTTACATGGTATGCGTTGGGTGATCCGTTGCTGGTCCACACTCAGCCCAATACCTTGCCAGGGCGTCCGTACGGGATGTGCACCGTGCTCATCCCGGCGCTTGGCGCGCGACTGACAGTCAACGGAAATGAAGCGCAGGGCCGTCCCTGGCCGAGGGAGCGTGAAGGTTACGCCTCGAGCACCTGCGTGCTGGGATTTTGCGAAAGCTGGACGGAGCCCAGATAGGGATCCTGGCGAGCCCTGTTCCTGGTCCGGGAAATATCTAGCCCGGGGCGGGCTTTAAGCGAAGGCGCGTTTGAAGGCGGCCCAGACTTGGCGCTGGGCGTTCATCGCGTCGTCGACGACCGGGACCATGCCAAGAAAGCCGTGGATCATCCCGGGATATTCTCGGTACTCGACCGGCACGCCCGCACGGCGCAATGCCTCGGTATAGCTTTCGCCGTCATCGTGCAGCACGTCGCATTCCGCGACGACGACAATTGCCGGGGCGACGCCGGCATGGCTCGAGGCCTTGAGCGGGGAGGCGCGCCAGTCCTCGGCATCCGCCGGCGAGTGCAAATAATGACGGGCGAACCAGGCCATTGCGTCCGGAGTTAGCATGCCGCAACCCTGCGCATATTTGCGATAGCTAGCGCCGGAGAGGGTATAGTCGCCGACCGGATAGACCAGCGACTGCAACCGCAATCGCGGACCACCTGCGTCGCGCGCTATCAACGCGACGACCGCGGCCAGATTGGCACCGGCACTGTCGCCATGTACGCCAACGCGGCCGGGATCGGCGCCGAGGCTTGCGGCATTGGCGTGGACCCATTGCAATGCGGCAAAGCAATCGTCGACCGCCGCCGGGAATTTGTGCTCCGGACCCATGCGGTAATCGACCGAGACGAGTAATGCCTCGGCGCCGGCGCACAGATTGCGGGCAATGAAATCGTGAGTGTCGAGACTGCCGATGACATGGCCGCCGCCATGATAATAGACGATCGCCGGCACCGGTTCCGCGGCGTTCGGCCAGTAGAGACGCAGCCGGATTTCGCCGGCGGGGCCGGGGATCAGCCGTTCCTCGACCTTGGCGACCGGCAAGGGCTCGGCCTGGCGCGCGCGCGCCGTCGCCTCCATCTGCGAGCGCGCCTCCGGTGGGGTCATCGCCTCAATCGGCCGCAATTCGGCCTTTGCCATGGCCTCGAGGACCTGAAGAATTTGGGGATGCAGGCTCGGCATCACCGGCTCCTCTATTGCGCCGCGGCGACGGTGACGGCTTTCGCCGGCTCGGGGTTCAGCTCGCGCAGCCGCGGCAATACTTCTTTTGCGAACAAAGTGATGTTGGCCACCGTATCGGCGTGATCGAGGAAACCGCCCTGGCCAAAGAACAGCAGATGGCCAAAGCCGCCGACCCGGTCGTTCATCTCCTTGATCTGGTCGTAGACATCGTCGGGAGAGCCGGCGAAGACGGTGGCGCTTGCCATGAATTGGTCCAATGTCGCGGTGGTGTGGTCGACCGGATTGCCGTCGCGGTCGCGTACAAAGCCGGTGCGCTTGCCCCCCGCCTTCAGCATCGCGACATTGGCGCCCAGCGAGTTGTAGCCGGGCGGGTTGCTGAACGGTTCGAGCACGACCGGCGAGGTGCGCACATAATCGGCGGCGAGGTTGGCGCGGCGCCGTCCCTCCTCGCGGGTCTCACCGACGCCGATGACCGCGGAATAAGCAAAGCGGTCGGGGGCGGCCGTCCAGCCCAAGTCCTGCGCGCGCTGGCGATAGGCCGCGAACAACGGTCCGGCGACGTGACCCGACAATAGCGTGCCGACGACGTGGCCGTGCTCGGCGGCCATCCGCCCGGTATCGACACTGGTCCCGGTCATCCATACCGGGGGCGTGGGCTGCTGCAACGGCCGCGGCCAGATATTGACGTTGCGGTAATGGAAGAACTCGCCTTCCCAATTGAACGGACCGTCGGTCGTCGACAATGCCTTCAGGATCAGGTCGTGCGCCTCCCAATAGCGGCGCATCAAATTGGCCGGGTTGCTGTTGGCTGGGGCGATTTCGTAGGCCGCGCCCTTGATAAGGCCCATCTCCAACCTGCCGCCGGACAACACGTCGAGCCACGCCATCTCCTCGGCGACGCGCACCGGGTCCGGGCGGTTGGCGATCGGCGAGCCGAGCGACAACAGGCGCGAACGCTTGGTCTCGCGGGCGATGATGGCCAAGGCCATCGGCACCGAGATCGTCGAGCAGGTCGCGGTGCTGTGGTGCTCGTTGACCATGATGTCGAGCCCGACCTCGTCGCACAGCGCGAACTCGTCGAGATAGCGGTTCAGCAGGCGATGGCCGATCTGCGGATCGTAATTGCGGTTCGGCAACACGACCCGCAGCGAGCCGCGCTTCAGCCCTTCCTCCCAGGCCGGGTGGTAGGCCATCTCCGAGAAATACCAGACGCGCATTGCGTCCTCCTATTGATTGCCGTCGACGAAGGTGACGAGTTTGTCGACAAAAGCCTCGGGCTGCTCCCAATGCGGGAAGTGGCCGGCGCCGGGGATCAGTTCGAGCCGGGCATTCGGGATCGCCCGGCGCCAGTTCTCGCCATAAGCGGGTGTGACGATCCGGTCTTCGGCGCCCCACAGCAGCAAGGTCGGGCGATCGATCCTATGCAGCCAGCGCCGTAGCCTCGGATTGTGCATGTAGGGCTTCCAGCCATAGAGCGCGAAGGCCTCGCGGCCGCGCACGATGGCGGCAAGCTCGCTCTCCGGCAAGGCAGTGAAATCGGTGTCGCCTTTGGCGGGGTCGGCCCAAGCGAGCCTCAGATATTCGTCCCGCTGCAATGCGTGCATATCGGTGATGTCGCGATCTTCGCGGCCGCCGAATTTGACGCCGAGCGGATCGACCAGAACCAGGCGAGAGAAGCGCGCGGTCGAGCGCACCATGATCTCGGCCGCGATCCAGCCGCCAAAGCAGGCGCCGACCAGGACCGCATCCTGAAGCCCGAGCTCGACGGCGAGGTCGAGATAGAGATAGGCGAGATCATCGACTGAGCCGGCGCCATCGATCAGCCGGGAATTGCCCCAGCCGGGATGGCTCGGCGCGATCACCCGATAGCGGCGGGCGAGAAGGTCGAGCCACGGCCGCTCCGGCATCAGCCCTTCGCCGGCGTGCAGAAACAGCAATGGCCGACCGACGCCGCGCTCGACCAGCTCGAGGCTGGCGCCGACGACGGTAATCGTGCGCGACATTACGGCGCCGGATAATGGGTGCGCAGCGCCTCGCCGTTGACCACGGCCGGCTCGGCGTCGATCAGGACGAAGGCGAAGACCGCGGGCGTCGAGCCATTGTTGACCCAAGCGTGCATCGTGCCGCGCTGGACGACAATGTCGCCCTGCTTCATATGCACGATTTCGCCGCTGTCGAATTCGAGGTCGCATTCGCCAGACAGCAGGATCGCGTAGTCGACGGTTTCAGTTCGGTGCATGAACTTGGGCGCGCCGGGGGCGAATTCGGTGACCCGGATCACGGTGCCTTGGCCGGTGCCGACATAATTGTAGCGCTTGACGAAACCGGCGCGCTGGGCGCTTCGCTCTCGGCCGAATTGTCGACCGGCATCTTGTCGGTCGACCAGATCTCACAGCCCGCGATATGCGGGCGGTTGAGCCGCGGAACGGCAGTGAGCCGCTCGTCGGTGGCCACGACAGCCTTGCCGCTTGCGTCGTGCCCGGTGACGATCCGCCGTACTTCCAGCGCCATGGCCGCCCCTCCCTTCGACTGGTTTTCCGCTCGCGCAGTCTACAGGCCGGACAGCCCGGCTGACTACTAGGCTAGTCGGACCGGGCTCGCTGGCGCGAGAAAACGCTACCAGCTATTGTGCTGATGCTGAGCCAGCTCATCCTCGGCCGGCGCCCGGCCGAAAATCTCGCGCCTGTCGCGGTTCGGTTCGGTCCGAAAGCTGGGGCCAGCATCATTCCGTGATAGGGCGCGGTTAGATCCAGCGACATCCTGCAAACAGCGCTGACAGGGCCGAATAAATCAAAATCTCCCGCGCCCTACCAACAAATAGACGATGAGCACGATAGCAGAATACCGCCGATTCCGATGCCGCCGCCATATCCCCACCGGTTATAGCCAAAACCGCCCCCGAAGATTAGAAGAAGTACGATAATGATCAGGATCAGGTCCATGCGTTTCCTCAGTTGATTTTTTCTGAAAGGGAAGCTCAAAAGGTGTTGATGACCTTCATTTCCGCGGGCGAGGATGCTTTGTCGCAGCCGTTTGGCTCGCGGTTCTTCCTGGCCTACCGTTGTCCGTGAATCCTCCACCGGCAATGTGGCCGAGCGCGCAGCCGGCCAGGACGGAGATCACTGGGTTCTCGCCGATCTGCCGAGGAACGGAACTGGTCGCGCGACGACCGCATTAACGATGTCCTCCGCAACTTCGTCCGCTTGCGACCGAGCTTTCTGGGCCGTTTCAGCCGCATCATCCAGGACGTTTGCGCCCGGCCCGGCCCTTCGGCGGTCGCTGCCGTCGCGCCTTGACCCGCTCGCCGATTGCCTCTCCGGCCTTTGTCACGCGCGCCCCCATGCTTGGTACATAGTCCGGAGGGGTATCCTTGATCCTCTTCCTCCCTCCGACCGTGCCCACGAACCGCTCCCTTTGTAGCCCCGCGCGGATCACTCGGCAGCGTACTTGAACTCTGGCAGCATCTTGAGCCCCTCCTTGGTGCCCCCCGGCAGATAACCTTGTTTCCAGCAATTTCAGCTGTCGTAAGGGACGACGACCAAGGGGCACCCTGCCCAGGAAGCCGCCGATCGAAAATACCGCATATGGCTCCTTGCCGTCGGGACTGACCAGGAGATCGTCGATCTTTCCGATGTTTCGTTGGCATCGTTGAAGACGCTGCTGCCGACACCTTGGACGCGCGGTACCCGGCCGACAGCTTCTGCACATCGACATTGGCAAGCTCGACCGTTTGCGGGGTGCCCTGCGCTCCTGCGCCGCCGGAGAGGAGGGCGGCGTTAATCATTGCCGCACAGGCTAAAATCATCGCTCTTTTCATGATACGTTTTTCTCGTTCGTCGCCCTTAACCTGGTTGACGCGTGGCGAGGGGCGCGCGGTGTCCCTCTTTCTTCGGCGCGTCCTTGAGGCCGCCGATCGCGTCCTG
>CAVVPS010000003.1:0-136436 GCA_963750195.1 uncultured Alphaproteobacteria bacterium | reverse complement strand
GATCGCGGTAGGGATGCCCATTACTGGGCACCCCCCGCACAGATCCGGACGAGCCCAATTCGGGCATCCGGCTCCTACCTTGGGTGTTTGACGGCGAAGCGCTGCTCGGGCCAGGGATGAAGGATACGCGGTGCGGGAAGCCAGCCGTCGGCCAGTTTCGACATCCGATCCCACGTGAAGCCGTCCTTCTGGCTGCGCCGCCGGAGCGTTCGACGCCAGAGGTCGGTCAAGTAATGCCGGAACGCCGAAAGCGCCCGACTATTTGTGGGTACCGCATAATAGGCGAAATGGCCTGTAACGACCTGGCTCAGCCAGTGACCCTGAGCTGGGATAGTCTGGTGCATTCGCAGCCGCAGCTCCGCCTTGATTTCCTGGAGCTTCGCCCGCATGCGGTCGCGCCGGGTCTTCCGCTGAAGTTGGAAGGATCCTCGGCGAGATTTACCGCAGATGAAGGTGAAGCCCAGGAATGCGAAGGTCTCCGGTCTACTGACACCGCGTTTCTGGCGATCGACCGCCGCGCGGCGGCCGAACTCGATCACGCGGGTCTTGCCCGGATGGAGCGACAGCGAGAACGCCGCGAACCGCTCGCGCATCGCATCGAGGAAGCGACGTGCGTCGTCCTCATGCTCGAAACCGGCCACCAGATCATCGGCGTAGCGCACGACGATCATGTCGCCTCGGGCCTCTTGCCGTCGCCAGCGTTCGGCCCACAGATCGAATACGTAGTGCAAGTAGATGTTGCCGAGGAGCGGTGAGATCACCGAGCCTTGGCCGGTTCCACTGTCAGCTACAGTTACGACGCCGTCTTCGAGGATGCCCGCCTTGAGCCATTTACGGATCAGGCGAATGATGCGCTTGTCGCCGACGCGGTGTTCCAGGAAGCTGACCAGCCAGTCCTGGCTGACGCTGCCGAAGAAGTCCCGGACGTCGGCGTCAAGTATGTGGTTCACCTGCCGACTGGTGATCGCCACGGACAAGGCATCCAACGCATCGTGCGGCCCTCGTCCGGGTCGGAACCCATATGAGAACCCGAGGAAATTCTCCTCGTAGATTGCATTGAGCACCATGACGCATGCACCCTGGACGATCTTATCTTCCAGAGCTGCGATCGCCAGCGGCCTTTGCCGACCATCCGCCTTCGGTATGTACGTCCGGCGAGACGGTTGCGGCCGATACACTCCCCGTTGGACCCTTCCATGGAGGTCCTCGAGATTGGGCTCGAGGTCCGCCTCGTAGTCCTGCCATGTCACCCCGTCCACGCCAGGAGCGGCTTTGCGCTTGAGCGCAAAGAACGCCGTTCGCAGCGTGTCGGCGTTGAGGTGGTGGAGAAGTGCGGTGAACCGCTCCTTCTTCTTGTACCTTGCGGCTTGCCGTACGCGGCTCAGCGCCTGGGTCACGCGCTCCCGGCTCTAAGTCCGGTGCGTGCTTTGCTGATCCGCGTTTCCCTTGGCCCCTGCCCTTGGCTCCACCGCCTCCGCCGCCGGCGGCCCGGCTTTGTTCGGCGGCTTCGCAGCTACTATGGCAGAGTTTGACTTCTCCAGATCGTGCATCGGCGGCTACGGCTTCTCACCTTCCCGCCGCGGACCGTCGGCCCAATAGGGCCCTTCGGCCGATCCGGAGACCTCCCGGTTCCCGTACACGGAGCGTGCGTGCATGCCAGGTTCTTCGACCACGCCGGGTCGCCCAAGTGCTTGCGTTGGCGCTCTTGGACATATTGCCTTCCACTACACAGACAGCGTCGGCACCCGGAACCAGTTTTCTATCGCGGCTCAATGGCTGGCCTGCACGTTCCCCTACCGACGCTTCGCCGACATCCTCGCGGATGCCTGCGCACGGCTCGGGGCCGATGTGGTTCGCTACTCCTTCATCGTAGTGGACTTGCACCACCTACTCCTTGCCGGTCTCCCGGCGCACCCGTGTGAAAACGCGGCATCTGATAAACTCCAGGTGAAGTCCTGGGGGTAGGGATGTCACGATTTGTCGAAGGTTGTGATCGTCGTCAAATAGCATTGCTTCCAGACTGCCTCGACGACTACGTGACGGAAGATAATCCGGTTCGGGTCGTCGACGCCTTCATTGACGAGTTGGATTTGGCAGTACTGGGATTTGCGGGGGTGGTGCCGGAACCCACCGGCCGCCCTGTGTACCATCCTTCGACGCTGCTGAAGATTTATCTGTACGGCTATGTGAACCAGGTTCAGTCGAGCCGGTGGCTCGAACGGGAAGCGCAGCGCAACATCGAGCTGATGTGGCTGATCGGGAAGCTCGCCCCCGACTTCAAAACGATTGCCGATTTCCGGCGGGACAAGGGTGAGGCGATCCGCGCGGTCTGCCGCCAGTTCGTGCTGCTCTGCCGCGGGGTCGGCCTGATCGGCGGCGCGACGGTGGCGGTGGATGGCAGCCGCTTCAAGGCGGTGAATACCCGGGACAAGAATTACACCCCCGGTGCTATCCGCCTGCGGATGGAACAGGTGGATGCCAGCATTGCGCGGTATCTGAGGATGCTCGACACGGCCGATCGCCAGGAAGATCGGGTGGCTGAGCTGCGGGTTGCTCGGTTGAGCGAGCGTCTGGAAGCGCTGCGCCGTCAGATGCGGCAGCTTCAGGTGATGGAGCAAGCGGTCGCGGATACGCCAGACGATCAGGTCTCGCTGACCGATCCGGACGCACGGGCCATGGCCACCAACGGCAAGGGCACCGGCATGGTCGGCTACAACGTGCAGACGGTTGTCGATGCCAAACACCATCTGATCATCGCGCACGAGGTCACAAACCTCGGCCACGACAAACACCAACTGGCCAACATGGCACGGCAGGCGAAGGAGGTAACCGGCGCGAACGGCCTGACCGTCCTGGCCGATCGCGGTTACTTCTCCGGCGCGGAAGTCGTGGCCTGCGAGGCCGCCGGTGCAACCCCGATCGTCCCCAAACCTCTGACCTCAGGCGCGAAGGCGGATGGGCGCTTCGGCAAGCAGGACTTCATCTATCAGCCCGAAACCGACACCTACCGCTGCCCGGCCGGCGAGCCGCTGATCTGGCGCTACAACACTGTTGAGCACGGGCTGACGCTCAGCCGCTACTGGTCCAGCAACTGCGGTACCTGCCCGATCAGGGCCAGGTGCACCCCGAGCAAGCAACGCCGTGTCACCCGCTGGGAACACGAGGCGGTGATCGAGGCCATGCAGCAGCGCCTGGTCGCGATGCCCGATGCCATGCGGGTCCGGCGCAGCATCGTCGAGCACGTCTTTGGCACCATCAAGGACTGGATAGGGCGGGACCACTTCCGGACACGGCGGCTGGCCAACGTCCGAACCGAAATGAACCTTCATGTCCTTGCCTACACGTATGGCCCGCCCCGTCTGCAAGCCGTGATCGCGAGAGTGTCTGATCAGTCTGCACCAACGTATCCGGTCTCGAGGACGAAACCTCGGCCGAGATGGAGATCCGCGCGTCCTGGTTCTCATAACCTGGTCGGCGTCAAGCGCCATGTAGGCCATCAGATTTCCAAGCCGCCGTTCTACTGTCAGGCCATCTCACTCCCACCACCCGCAAACATCGTTGGTCACTTGTGCTGGTTCGGCGCGCCCGCTCGATTTCCCCGGTTACAGGGCTGTAGCGACAGCTTCTCGCGCTTCGAAGGTCTGTCCCGTGCGCAATATCGCCCAGGCGATCCGTGCGAGCTTGTTCGCCAGCGCCACGACGACGGTGTTTATATGCGCCCGCGCTCGTAAGCCGCGTAACCATTTGCCCAGTAGGGTATTGGTTCCCGAGAGTGGAGTCATAGCGGCACGCGCGCCATGGATCAGCAGCTTGCGCAGGTACACATTGCCACGTTTCGTGATCCCCTTCAGGCGCGGCCTGCCGCCGGTCGTCTGCTGCCGGGGAACGAGGCCAAGCCAAGCCGAAAGGTCGCGCCCGCGTGCAAAACTCTGGCCGTCACCGACAGCCGCCACAAGGGCGGTGGCATTGAGCACGCCGATCCCCGGAATAGTGGCCAGACGTCGGGCGCGTTCGTCCTCGCGGGCCCGCGCCGCAAATTCATTGTCGAAAGCACAGATGCGCCGGTCCAGCTCGCACCATTCCTCCCGCATATCCTTGATCAACGTGCAAACCCGCACGCTGAGGGCTGGATCACCTCCCTCCAATATCTCGGCGAGTGCCTTGCTCAGCTTGCGCCGCCCCTGCGGAACGACGATGCCGCGCTCCATCAGCACGGCGCGGAGCTGATTGATCAGCGCGGTGCGCTCTGCGACAAGCCGGTCACGGGCACGGTGAAGCACCTGCATGTCGAGCTGCTCAGCCGATTTCAATTCGACAAACCGCATCGTCGGCCGCGTCGCCGCCTCGGCGATCGCTTCCGCGTCACGGTCATCGTTCTTCTGCGCCTTCACGTAGGGACGCACATACTCCGGTGACATCAGCCGGACCTCGAAGCCGGCGTCGCGCAACAGGCGGCCAAGGTGATGTGCTCCCCCGCAAGCCTCCATCGCGACTGTCTCCGGCTTCAGCTGGGACACGATTTTGAAGACATTTTCTCGGCGCACGCGCCGCCGCACCACGACCTGCCCGGAGCCATCAAGGCCCGCGAGGCTGCATATGTTCTTGCCCAGGTCAATTCCAATAACCGCGATCTGCATTGGCTCAGTCCTTTCCTCCTGTCGTCCAGCAGCTTAAGACTGCCGGTGGAGGGGCGGGCCATTCCATAACCTGAAACGAGCAGTTGCGGTGCTCGGCACCCCCGCACTAATGGCAGCGATGCGGGGATGAGAGGGCTCAGCCCTTTCGAGAGTTCTCAGAACGCGCCAAAAACCTCGCCCAGCTCAACGCGCGTTCTCACACAGCCTCGGTGGAGAGCCGCTCTTCGCAGGCAGTTCGAAAATCAATAATTTCGCACCATCCGGAATCGCCCTCAGAAACGATAGAGCGCCCGCGCAAACGAGCCACGCCACAACCAAGCTTTTGCCGGAGTTTCCGGCATCTGGTTTGGGATGCATCGCTTTTCGACCGAGGTCGCGAGACACAAGATACAAGTAAAATCAGTTATCCAGGTGGAACACGGCTAATCCGTGACCACGCGCCGGCTGTCGGCACCGCTATTTAACTGGAAATGAAACGCCAAGGAGGACGGGATGTCTGGAGCTCTCGAGGAAAAGGGAAATGAGGAGATCGCAATTGGCCGCGACGCCCTCCGTTGGTGGGATCCACTCTTCGTTCTAGTGTTCGCTCTTGTTGGCTGGTTTATCGTCGTTGGGGGTCCGACGCTCGTCCTCGGCGGGTCGCTGCGCGATTTCGACCCACGTATAGCTACTCCTTCCGGATATGCCACAAACGCCCAACGCTTCTATGCTTTTAATTTCTACGCCGATACTTTCTATTTGGCGGTCTTGATTGTGATGTGCGTTCTCGCCCGACGGCCAGAGTTCCGCCTTTTCACTGATTACTTCGCCTCGATTCCATTTCGGTCCACGCTCGGCGCCGCTTTGTTCGGGGCCGGAATTGGCGGAACGTTTTGCCTCGTCTTTTTCGGCTCCCGAACGGTCGCTACGGTTCCAATGTTACACTACAGACTCGGATGGCTCGTCGCATCTGGGCTGGCTCTTGTTATCATCGCACCCGTTGTTGAGGAGCTTTACTTCCGTGGTATCTTATTGGATTACCTTAAGCAGGTGTTTTCTACGGTTCTATCGGCGCGCATCAATGCAGTTGCCTTTGCTCTTCTACATTTCCGTTTTTTATTGTTCCCCGGAATTTCCGGGTGGATACAAACGATTTGGATTGGTGTAATGGGTTTATTGCTAGCGTCGTACGCTCTCCGGGATAATTCCTTACGCGCCCCGGTGGCTGCTCATGCTGGCTGCAATGCAATATTCGCACTTTGTATTTATTTCTTGAAATAAGATGACTGGCGCTTATCTGCCGATCGTCGAACCTACTGTGAAAAAAGTCGACGATTTCGCGCCGCGGACAAGGGTGTGAAAATTCAAGGGGTCAGCCGCTGCAGTATTCCAGTTACGCAATGTCCGCCTCGATCGGGAGGATTTCCTATCTTGCTATGATCGTAACGTCGCAGCGCCAGGGAACAACCCAGCGGGTGGACGAAGAGAGTGCAGATTGCTAATGGGCTTTCACCAAAACCGCGGGGGTGGCGCGGCGGCAGCTGTTCGAAGAGGCGCGGTCCAGCAATCCATCGGGGCGAACTGGCATTCCAACTTCAACGCTAGATTCCGCTGGAGATTGCTGCAGATGCGGCGGCTGCCGATCGGGACGAACCGCTCGTTTCGCGCCGCCGCGACGGTTCGGTTACACACGAGGAGACTGCGCATGCCAGAGCCTCAACGTATGACGACCCGACTGAAGACCTTGTTTCAACGGCCGGAATTATTTGTCTTAGCCGGCGGGATCAATCCCATTGGCGCGAAGATGGCGGAAGCGCTGGGCTATGACGCCTTCTACATGTCCGGGGGCAATACCTCGGCGCACCAGCTGGGCTGGCCCGACTCCGGAACCAGCATGCGCGACATGGTGGACAACGCCCGGAAGATTGTCCTGACCGTGCAGATCCCGGTCTTCGCGGATGCCGACACCGGCTACGGTGATGCCATCAGTACGCATTACACCGTGCGGGAATACATCCAGGCGGGCATCGCCGGCGCCCACATTGAAGACCAGACGTTTCCGCCGAAATCCGGCCACCGCCGCCGCTGTATCTCGATTCAGGAGATGGTCGGAAAGCTGCGGGCGGCGATGGATGCCAAACAGGCTCTCGACCCGGACTTCGTGATCATGGCCCGGTGCGATCTCGGCGGCGTGCCGGGCGCCAGCTTTGCGGAGATTATTGAACGCTGCCAGGCCTACAAAGCCGAAGCGCAGGTCGATGTCATCTGCCCCAATGGCTTGCGCACCTGGGAAGAAATTCAAGAGGCGATCCGCCTCATTCCCGGGCCCGTCGTCCCCCTCATTCCCGCCCACCTGTCGCCGTATCCCTCCTTACAGGCGCAACAGAATTCCGGGGCCGCCGCGGCCTGGTTCCCCGCGCTGACCACCATGGCAGGCTTGCAGGCTAACTGGGATTTCTTGAGTGATTTTCAGCAGCGCGGCACATTGGCCCTGGATGCGCTCCGTGCCGAGGCGGCTCAGAGTCCCTGGGGCGTCGCCAGTAATGGCGGCATTCTGGAGGAAGCGCGCCTGCGCTCCATGGAGGAGATGTATCTTCCGGACTAAGGCTGGGAAATCCTGCCCAGGCTCTTGGCGGCGCGCATCGTGACGCGCCGCTGCGCCTGCCGCCGAAGGCAATATCGGAGTACGTCCGTGGCCCTGACGGCCGACAGCATCCTCGCCCGCAGCGCCCGCCGACGCCAGACGTCGACCGGGTGGAACACCGCCTATATCGGCGCCGACCGCTATACCTTGCCGCCGAACGAGACGCCGCCAGCCGACGACGCGCTGCACCCGATGGCCTTTCTGGTCGAGAAGGGCCCGGGCGCCGTCACCCGGCCGCACTTCCACCAAGCCGATCAATTCCAGGTGGTCGTCGCGGGTCGCGGCATGCTCGGTGACCATGACTTCAGCGACGGCGCCGTGCATTACACCGACGCCTACTCGGCCTATGGACCGATCGTCGCCGGGAAGTCGGGCATTTGGTGGTTCACCCTGCGCAACCGCTGGGACGCCGGCGCCCGGTATATGCCGGCCGAGCGGGAGGTGCTTCATGCGGCCCGCGACCGCCACCAGCACCGGGAACTCACCACCGAGGCGATGCCGTCGGCACTTCTCGGCGAGCTGTGTGAGGCGACGGCCATTTCCTGCCGCCCGGTTCTCGAAGCGGAAGATGGGCTGGCGGGCTGGCGCTACCGGGTACCGCCTCGCACCGCTATTAACGGGGGCGCGCCGAGCGCCGGCGGTGGCCAATTCTGGCTGGTGCTGGCGGGCGACGCCGCGGTCGATGGCGGCGATCCGTTGCCGGCCAATTCCTGCATCTTCGTCGGCCCGGAGGAGCCCGCCTTTGCCGGCACCTCAGGCCGTGCCGGCGCCGAATTGCTGTGCCTGCAATTCCGCCGCCGCACGCGGGACAAGACCAGCGATGCGGAATACCCATTCGACATCATCATCTACGCGACCGGTTTCGACGCGATCACCGGCAGTTTCGACCGCATCGACATCCGGGGTGTCGACGGGGTGTCGCTAAAGGACAAGTGGAGGGACGGGCCGGAAACTTTTCTCGGCATTCTGGTGGACGGCTTTCCTAACATGCTGATGGTGATGGGTCCGCATGCCGGGCTAGGCAATTTTCCGCGCGCTGCCGAATACAGCGCCGATTGGGTGACCGGACTGATCCGCTTTGCGCGCGACCGCGGACTGAGCCGCGTCGAGGCGACCGCGGCGGGCGCCCAGGCCTGGACCGACCACGTCATTGCCTCGAGCGAGGGCTTGCTGTTCACCGAAGTCGACTCGTGGATGACCGGCATCAATCGCAATGTCGAGGGCAAGCAGGTGCGCCGGATCATGCGCTACAGCGGCGGCCATCCCAAGTTCCGCGAACGTTGCGAAGCTGTCGTGGCAGACGGCTACCGCGAGCTGACGCTGGCTTGAGGCGGCACAGCGCGGGCCATGCCGCGAACTGGCAAGACACAGCGAAACCAAGGAGCGTTCGGCGAGCACTTCAAGACCGTGAAGGGCTATGACGCCTAAGCAGAAGGCGGAGATCGCGCGGAAGGGCGGTCTCGCGGGGGCGGTGGCCGGCTTCATGCAGGCCGTGAGCTGGGGCATGCCGGACAAAATCCTGCGCGGCCTCGAAGAGCGACGGAAGACCATCGGCGATTTCGAATTGAACGTCGCTTTTCGTTTCGGCGGCACGCCCTATGAGGTCGCCGAGCGCGGCCTGAGGCTCTTTGCCAAGGAAGTGCTGCCCGCGCTCAAGTCGCAATCCGCGATCAAGGTTCGGGCGGCGGCCGAATGAGCACTTCTCATGGGAGAGCCGAAATGCCGGTACGCCCCTCAGAACCCGTGAAATTCGATGCGATTGTCGTCAGCGCTGGAGTTGGCGGTCTCTACGCGATTTATCGACTACGTAAACTAGGGCTCAAAGTCCGCGCCTTTGAGGCCGGTGGTGGGGTCGGTGGCACCTGGTACTGGAATCGTTATCCGGGCTGTCGCTGCGACGTCGAAAGCATGGAGTATTCGTATTCGTTTTCCGACGAGCTGCAGCAGGAATGGCATTGGCCTGAGCGTTACGGTACCCAACCCGAGATCCTGCGTTACATCAACCATGTGGCCGACCGGCTTTGACCTGAGGCGCGACATTGAGTTCAACACTCGGGTCAAGGAGGCTTCCTTCGATAGCAAGGCGAACACCTGGACCGTGAAGACTGATAAAGGTCATATTGCAACGGCGCGCTTTTGCATCATGGCGACGGGCAATCTTTCGACGCCTCGGACGCCGAACTACCCTGGTTTGGAGAGGTTCAAGGGGAAGTGGTATCATACCGGTTTATGGCCTCATGAAGGAGTTGATTTCACCGGATTCCGAGTAGGAGTTGTTGGAACGGGCTCGTCGGGCGTCCAGTCGATCCCCATCATCGCAAAACAGGCGAAGCATCTATACGTCTTTCAGCGAACAGCCAATTTCAGCCTGCCCGCGCGAAATGCGCCAATGGGATAGGGCGAAGGAGCGCGCGCACAAAGCCGAGTACCCCGAGCGCCGCCGCGCCGCCTTCGATACGCCCTTCGGAATCAGCGGCTACCACCACCCCTAAAGTCCGCGCTCGAGGCAACCGAGGAGGACCGGCGGCGGGCCTATGAGGTGAAATGGGCAGAGGGTGGCAGTATCAGCTTCCTATATTCGTATATCGATCTGTTGCTTAACAAAGAAAGCAACCAAACGGCATCGGAGTTCTTGCGCCAGCAAGATCCGCCGCATAGTCAAGGATCCCAGTACCGCGGACCTGCTGTGTCCCAACGATCATCCGATCGGCACCAAACGGTTGATCCTCGATACCGACTACTACGAGGCCTACAATCGCGATAACTTGGCCTTGGTGGATATCAGGAGCAAGCCGATCACAGAGATTACGGAGAGCGGACTGCGCACGGCCGATGCCGATTACGCGCTCGATGCGATCGTCTTTGCCACCGGCTTCGATGCCATAACGGGGGCGATGAAGGAGATCGATATTCACACGGATGCCGGAATGTCGATCGAAACGAAGTGGGAGCACGGCCCGCGCAGCTACCTTGGGATCATGATCGCCGGGTTTCCGAATCTATTTATGATTACCGGACCGCAGAGCCCCGGCGTCAAGAGTCAGATGATATTGGCTTGCGAGCAGCAGTTGATTGGATAGCCGATTGCGTGCAAGTACCTACGCAAGTGCGGGTTATCGCGGATAGAAGCGGAGGAGGATGCCGAGGACGCTTGGGTGCACCACAACAACGAGGTCGCGGATCGTACGCTCTATCCTCTCGCGAACTCATGGTATGTCGGCGCCAATATCCCGGGGAAGCCTCGCGTATTCTGTACCTGCCGATACGCATGCCGCTACAGTGGTAAGATACTGCCCCCGCCGAGGCCAGAAAGCTGTGCGATGACGAAAGAGATCCGCCTCAACGCCTTCGACACGAACTGCATTGGCCATATTCAACATGGAATGTGGACGCATCCGCGCGATCGCTCGACCGCGTACAACACGATCGAATACTGGCAGGATTTGGCGCGGCTGGCGGAACGCGGCAAGTTTGATGGAATCTTTCTGGCCGACATCGTCGGCGTCTACGATGTCTACCGGGGCGGCGCGGCACCGTCGATCACCGACGCCGTGCAGATCCCGGTCAACGACCCGATGATGGTCGTGCCGGCCATGGCGGCAGTGACCGAACACATCGTTTTGGCGTCACCGCCAATCTGACCTACGAATCGCCTTACCTGTTCGCCCGGCGTATGTCGACGCTGGATCACCTGACCCGCGGCCGCATCGGCTGGAATATCGTGACGGGGTATCTCGACAGCGCCGCACGCGGCATGGGGTTGGATGCTCAGCCAGACCATGACTGTCGCTACGATGCGGCCGACGAATATATGTCAGTCGTCTACAAATTGTGGGAGGCCAGCTGGGAGGAAGGCGCTGTGTTGCGCGACAAATCCAATCGGATTTTTGCTGATCCGACCAAGATCCATCGCGTGCGGCATCAGGGCCGCCATTACCAAGTGGATGCAATTCATTTGGCCGAGCCGTCGCCGCAGCGAACGCCGGTGCTGTATCAGGCCGGCTCTTCGACCCGCGGGCGCGAGTTCGCCGAGACGCATGCCGAATGCGTCTTCGTGTTTGGTGCAGACAAGCGCGTCACCCGCGATCTCGTCGCCGACATCCGCGCCCGCGCTGCGGCGCATGGGCGCGACCCAGGAGAAATCCTGATCTTCTACAACCGCGCTGCCGTCGTCGGCCGCACGCGGCGCGAGGCCGAAGACAAGTACCGAGAATATCATGAACACGCCAGTACCGATGGGGCGCTGGCTCATTTCTCCAGCTCGACCGGCATTGACCTCTCGCGCTACGAGCCGGACGAGCCAATCCAGTATGTGAAGAATGATGCAATCAACTCGGCGGTCGAGACCCTGACGACAAAAAGTGCCGAGCCCTGGACGTTGCGGCGCATCATCGGCCGGATGGGGCTCGGCAGCCGCAATCCGGTCGTCGTCGGCTCCGCCGAGGAGGTCGCCGACGATCTGATCGCCTGGGTCGAGGAAACCGATATCGACGGCTTCAATCTGAGTCGCATCGTGACCCCCGAGAGCCTCGAGGACTTCGTCGACTTGGTGGTGCCGATCCTGCAGGAGCGCGGCGCCTACAAGCACGACTACCTACCCGGCTCCTTGCGCGAGAAGCTGTTCGGCCACTCTCCGCTGCTGCCGCCCAGCCACCCGGCCGCCGCACATCGCCAGCGCGCCGGCAACAGCAAGCAATCCAGGTAAACTTCGGGTTACAAGCTACGACCGCAGTCGGGACTGACTTGCTCTATGCCGCGGTGACCAAGAGCGGCGGTACCGTCGCGCACCATCGCCGGCTAACGATCGATTGGCAGGTGACGCGACGCCTCGCCACCGGCAGCATTCCGGCGGCTATCCTGACCTTGACCGTCCTTTACAAGCTCGGAGTCCCGGGCAGCGCCTCACCGCCTCTGATCACGATCGTACTCGCCTGCGCGTTGATCCACACCGCGATCTGCGTCGTATCGCACCGCCAGTTGCGAATGTTGACCGCGAGACGCGGCGTAGGGCCCGATCCGCGTCGTGTGGCGCTTCTGACGATCATGGCCGGTCTCGTCCTCGGCATGCTCGTTACCCTGTCATCAGTAGGCGCCGGCGCAATCGGCATGACCGCGCTGGTCCTGCTCTATCTTCGGACTCCGATCGCCAAGCTCGTTGGATCTGATATCGCTCACGCCGTGCCGCTGACCCTAATCGCCGGGATCGGCCATTGGCCGCTCGGCTCGGTGAATTGGTTGCTGTTCTCGTCGCTGTTGATCGGTTCGTTGCCCGGCGTCTACGCCGGCAGCCATTTCGCCGCGCGCGTCGCCGACAGGATCCTACGCCCACTGCTGGCCGGGACGCTATTGCTGGTGGGCATAAGGATGTTGCGTTCGTGAGAACCGGCCGTATCTGTTGTGAGGGGGACCCCTCATTTTCGAATGGCGATCGCCGGAGGAGCAAAGGCGGAGGGGTCAGCCGTCAACCATGCCGGTATTTGCCGCCCCGATCGGACGTCGCAATCCGTTGCCGCGGCTCGACGCCGCTACGCAACCCGGGTGAGCCGGCATAGAGTAGCCACGTTCCCAAAAGCGGGAGGGAGGTTGCCATGCCGAAATTCCTAGCGAGAGTGACCTTGAACGCAGAAGGGGTTCGGCTTCTGCGCCAGGACAAGGGCTCGGGCCGCCGGGCCGCGGTGACGCGAGCGGTCGAGGCGGCCGGCGGCAAGGTCGAGGCCTTCTATTTCGCCCATGGCCAGGACGACACAATCATCATCGCCGACTATCCTGACGCGACCTCGGCGACCGCCGTGTCGCTCGTCGGCAATTCCACGGGTGTCGTGCGTGTCAGCATGACGCCGCTCATCACGGTCGAGGAAATGGACCGCGCGGTCGAGAAAGCGGCGACGCTGCCCTCGCCCGGCCCGGCACGTTGACATAAGGCCGCATTCTCGGAGGGTTCCCGGCCCCGCTTCGGCGGCGGCGTTTTTTTGGCTCGATCTGTGCCGCGTAAGTTTTCGGTTACTCGACTGGGGCTTCCGGTCGCGAAACCAGCAGGCCTCTGGCGTCCGACGGCCCCATTGGTTTCAAACGACACCGTCCCAGATTCCGGCGGATAGGGGTCGAGGGCGGCCTGTCCCCATGGGCGGGGAATCGGCAGTTCAGACCTGTTCACGCAGATGCGGCTCGCCGAGTTGGGCGGCGGAAAACGTGAGACGCTGAAGCTTAAGCCGGAAGTCGCCGACCCGGCGAACTACGCTGGCGCGCGCCAGGATACGCGGGAGGCAGGAATGGCAAAGAAACCCTACATCATCGCGCTTGAAGAGCATTACCAGGACCCCGAGGTCAAGCAGTTCGGCGGCGGTCCCGGCGCCGGTCGTGATATCGTCGAGCGGCTCGACGATCTCGGCGCGTTGCGAATCCGCGAGATGGACGAGGCCGGCATCGATCTGCAGGTGCTGTCGCATTCGATCCCCGGACTGCAGGCGGTTGACGCCGAAGCTAGGCCGCCCTTGGCGCGCCGTACCAATGACCGGCTCCATGAGGCGGTGCAGCGCCATCCGGATCGTTTTTCTGCCTTTGCCGTATTGCCGACCGCCCACCCGCGCGCCGCCGCCGCATTGCCGAGCGTCATCGGCGGGCCCGCTAATCATGTTCCGCTCACGACCAAAGCGCCGCTGCGATTACAGCCGGGCGGGAGGAGGTTTGTCATGTTCTTGCCTTCATCCCGGCGCTCGCCCTTAAGTCCGAAATGGTCGCGCAGAACGCGCCATGCTGCCTCCGGGAGGTTGGCGTCACGGTCCGCCAAAAGATCCTCGCCACGGGTTTCGCGCGGGAAAACAACGGAACCCCTCTCGTGGACATGAAGATTGACCAGTTCGTTTGCGTATACGGGCCAGGTTTCCGATGCCTTGCGCGGCTTGGGCACAGTGACCAACCACCCATTGTCGGCTACGTTTCGCCCGAACTCGGGGCGTGCCTCGTTCAACCATTTGTCCGACGCCACATAGTAGATGTATCGCCGGTCAAACGGAAAAGTAAGCAGCGGTACGATCGCGTCCTCGCGAAAGTGACGGGCATTTTTCAGTTTCAGCCACCCCTTTTCCGGATCGTACCTTGCGCGCGCTGTTGCAATCTCCTCTGACACCTTCCTCGCGGCGCGAAAATTCTCGGCAGCAAAAAAATACGCGCGCAGACGCTGTTCAAGAGCCGCCCGATCGGTAGCGATGATTCCTCCGTCTAGACCGCGATTGTGGTTCGCCCCTTGAAAGTGTGACGGAAACAGTTCATCGAGGCCAGGTCATGCCTCGAAACCGCCCTCGACCGTCTTCGGACTTAGCCCGCCACCGATTTTCCTGGGAAGGTTGAACCGCTTCGTATATTGGGACCTGCGGGGGGCTCTCCGGCCGGTAAGCTAGCAAGCTTGCTGTTTAGGGGCCGCCGGTCCCCAGAAATCACGGTAGAGAACCGCTGTGTTATCCGGCTTCGTTCGTGCACCCGTCCGCTTCACCCATGTAACTATCGCTGTACCGGGCTGAATGCCCCGCGGGTCCATCTCTGTCGTGAAGGCACTGTCATCGCGCGTACCAGCGCCAGGCAAGCCCCTCGGGATTATCTTGCCGGTGCGGTATTTGTCGCCGTTCATGTTGTCGATCCATACCGCATCAAAATTTGAGCAGTGACCGGCGCATTAGCGGATGCGAGCGCCATGGTCAGCTCTGCGGAATTCCGGAGCAAGCCGGCCACTGATTCCGGAATGAAGTCGGCCACCGATTCCGATTTGATCTCGGCCATTCCGATTTGAAGCCGGCCACCCCTGGGTGGTGATCGCTCGACCGCTGGGCGAGAGGTCCCTGTGCTTGTCATCACCATGACGGGCGGGGGAACCGATGCCAGCCGAGAGAGTGTCGATGCGACGCGTACGCGAGATCCTGCGCCTCAAGCACGAGTGCGGTGCCACGGACCGGGCGATTGCCCGATCGCTGGGGATTGCGCGCAGCACGGTAGCCGTGACCCTCGATCGCCTTGCGGCGGCGGAACTTCACTGGCCGCTGCCAGCATCGCTGAGCGAGCGAGTGCTGGAGGCGATGCTCTATGCCGGCCCCGGCACCCAGCGCGGCTTGCGGCGCAAGGCCGAGCCGGATTGGACGCACGTCCATCACGAGCTGCGCCGTCCCGGCGTTACCCTGATGCTGCTGTGGGAGGAGTACCGGCAGGCGGCACCCGACGGCTACGGCTACAGCCGCTGGTGCGAGCTCTATCGGGGCTGGGAGGGCCGGCTGTCGCCGACCATGCGGCAGGCGCATCCCGCCGGCGAGCGCCTGTTCGTCGACTACGCCGGGCAGACGGTCGAACTGTTCGACGGGCGCACCGGCGAGATCCGGCAAGCCCAGGTCTTCGTCGCGGTGATGGGCGCCTCCAGCTACACCTACGCCGAGGCGAGCTGGACCCAGACGCTGCCCGACTGGATCGGCTCGCACGTCCGCGCGCTCGCCTTCATCGGCGGCGTGCCGGCGCAGCTGGTGCCGGACAATCCAAAGGTCGGCGTCACCCGCGCCAACTGGTACGAGCCGGGCCTCAACCGGACCTATCTCGATCTGGCGACCCATTACGGCACCGCGATCCTGCCGGCACGGCCGCGTCGCCCACGCGACAAGGCCAAGGTCGAGGTCGGCGTGCTGGTGGTCGAGCGCTGGATCCTGGCGCGTCTTAGGAACCGCCGCTTCTTCTCGCTCGGCGAGTTGAATCAGGCGATCGCCGAACTGGTCGTCGATCTCAACGCCAGGCCGATGCGGCGCCTCGGCGTCAGCCGCCGCGATCTGTTCCTGGAACTCGATAGCCCGGCGCTCAAGGCGCTGCCGGCCGAGCCCTATGAATACGCCGAATGGCGGGTCCGCCGCGTCGCCTCTGATTATCACGTCGACATCGACGGGCATTATTACTCGGTGCCGTACCGGCTGATCCGTGAGCAGCTCGACGCGCGCATCACCGCCCACACCATCGAGTTGTTCCGCAAAGGCGAACGTGTCGCCGTTCATCTCCGCGGCGCCGGCCGCGGCCGGCACACCACCATCGCCGAGCACATGCCGAGTTCCCATCGGCGTTACGCCGAGTGGACCATCGAGCGGATCGGCCGTGAGGCGGCAGCGATCGGCCCGAGCACCGCCAAGCTCGCCGAGCTGATCCTGGAAAGTCGGCCGCATCCCGAGCAGGGCTACCGCGCCTGCCTCGGCATCCTCCGCCTAGGCCGCCAATACGGCGCCGGTCGGTTGGAAGCGGCTTGCGACCGCGGCCTCGACATCGGCGCCCGTTCCTACGGATCGATCCAGTCGATCCTCAAGCATGGGCTCGACAAGCAGCCGGCCCGAGCTGCTCGGCAGGGCGAGCTGCTGCCCGATCATCCCAACATCCGCGGCTCCCGCTACTACCATTGAGGAGGCTTGATCGTGCTGACCCATCCGACCCTCGACCAGATGCACCAGCTCGGGCTCGCCGGCATGGCGCGCGCCTTCGCCGAGTTGGAGGCCAATCCGCAGAGCGCCGATCTCTCGCACGCCGAATGGCTTGGCTTGCTGCTCGATCGAGAAGCCACCGATCGTTACGAGCGGCGATTGCGGGCGAGGCTGCGTTATGCCCGGCTGCGGCACCAGGCTGCGGTCGAGGACGTCGACTACCGAGCCCCTCGCGGCCTCGACCGCGCACTGTTTCAGGCGCTGATCGCCGGGCGCTGGATCGACGAGGCGCAGAACCTGGTCGTCGAAGGGCCGGCCGGTGTCGGCAAGAGTTGGCTGGCTTGCGCCCTCGGACAAAAGGCCTGCCGCGACAATCGCTCGGTGCTTTATCAGCGCATTCCCCGCATGTTCGGCGATCTCGCGCTCGCCCGTGGCGACGGGCGATACCCGCGGCTGATGCGGGCGCTCGGCGGCGTCAAACTGCTGATCCTCGACGATTGGGGGCTCGAGCCGCTCGGGCCCGAGCAGCGACACGACATGCTCGAGATCGTCGAAGACCGCTATGGCCGCGGCGCCACCCTGATCACCAGCCAGATCCCGGTCGACCGCTGGCACGACCTGATCGGCGAGCCCACGCTCGCCGACGCCATCCTCGACAGGATCATTCACAACGCCCATCGCCTCCAACTCCACGGCGACAGCCTGCGCAAAAAGGCTCTGAAAATCTCCGCCGCTTGACCCGGCACAACCGATTGTGGAGAGATCACATCAAACCAGCGGGCGACCCGCCACCCCGGCCGACTTCAATCGGAACGGCCGGCCGGCTTCGATCGGAACAGGTGGCCGACATCAATCGGAATGCCCGGCCGACATCATCGGAATCCGCCGTCAGGTAGGACGAGTTTGATGCAGCCACGCAGCCTTACGCACGAATTCACGCGTCTGATTGGACGCGTCAAGGACATCCCGCGAGTACGGTTCCATGACCTGCGCCATAGTCACGCCACGGCCCTCCTGACCGCCGGCGTGCATCCCAAGGTGGCGCGGGAACGCCTCGGCCATTCGACGATCGCCGTCACCCTCGATCTTTACTCTCACGTTACCGGGACGATGCAAGAAGACGCGGCAACGCGCATCGATGCTGCTTTTCGCGGTGCTATAAAGGGCGGAGCAGTCCGTCGCTGAAGCCATTGGGTAGCAATTTCGGTAGCCGCGACCATGAGAGATCGGGATCGGCAGGAGATAAAATCATTTAAATCAGCTAGTTGGATGGGTGGCCGAGCGGTTTAAGGCACCGGTCTTGAAAACCGGCGCGGGCGCAAGTCCGCCGTGGGTTCGAATCCCACCCCATCCGCCACTTTAGCTTGAATTATTGATTTAAATCAATCATGTAATTCTTAGATCGTATCATTACCCACAAACTCACCCACGATTGTATCATGGATGTGGACGGACCTTGGGAGAGGATCTTGGACACACGCCGCTCACCTGATGCTCCGGCGGGACGTCGACACGGCCCAGGTAGCAAGCATCAGGTGAATTGAGCTCTCGGCGGTGACTTCGCCGGCGCCTTTACTCGCCGCGATCTATTACGCGGACCGGCCGCTGCTTCGCCGGGCTATCGCCAATTACGACTTGGGCGGATAGCGCCGCAGCGGCCCGCCAGCCATCATCTGGTTCTGACTGCCCTCTCCTCACCATGCTGATAGCAAATGCCAGCCCAGTGGTTACCCGGCGCGGACCCTCGCTCGTCCTGCTGGCTCTTGTCACCGCACTCGCGCCCGCGGCGTTGCACATGCTTGTGCCAGCGCTGCCGATGCTCGCCGTGGTATTCGATGCAGCGCCCGGCGCGGTCCAGCTGGTGCTGACACTGTTCCTCGCCGGGATCGCGGTCGGACAGCTGGTCTATGGCCCGGTCTCCGATCGCTTCGGCCGGCGTCCAGTGCTGCTGGCCGGGCTTACGCTGTTTCTCGGCGCACGGTGCTCTACGGGTTAGCTTGGTCGCTGCCGGTGCTGATGGTCGGTCGCACGCTCGCGGCGCTGGGCGGCTGCGCCGGAATGGTGCTGGGCCGGGCGATCGTGCGCGACGTCTACGACCGCGAGCGCTCGGCGAGCGCATTGGCGACGATCATGATGGTGATGAGCTTGGCGCCCTCGCTGTCACCCGCGATCGGCGCCTATCTCGCCCAGTGGGTCGGGTGGCGCGCCGATTTCGTGCTGCTCGGCGCGGTCGGGGCCACGGTCCTGATCCTGACGGCGGTCAAGCTCGAAGAGACCCATGCGCCCGCATCCGCCAACCTCGCCAGCATGATCGGGGCCTCAGTCCTGTGCTGCGATCCCCGGTGTTTCTAAGTTTCGTGGTCGCCACGGCGTTCACCAGCACGTCGTGGTTCACTTTTCTCGCGGCGGCGCCCTACCTGCTTGCCGAGCGGCTGCACCAGCCACTGAGCACCTATGGGCTGATGATCCTCTTACCGATGGCCGGATACATCCTCGGCAATGCCAGTGTCATGCGGCTATCGGTGCTCCTCGGAAGCACGCACCTATTTATCGTAGGGCTCGCGCTGTCGCTCGCCTCGGGGCTCGTGCTCGCGACCTGGTGTCTTGCTGATTTAACGCCGTGGGCGCTGTTTGTGCCGATGGCGATCAGCTCGATCGGCAATGGCATGAGCCAGCCGTCTGGGGTCGCCGCCGGGCTCAGCGTCTATCCGCGGATCGCCGGCGCCGCCTCCGGGCTGATGGGCTTTACGCAGATGATGATCGCCGCATTCGGAACGCTACTGCTCGGGCTGTTGCCGCGCGGCAGCGTGCTGGCGATGGCGGCAGTCGTCAGCATCTGTTTGGTGCTCGCCTTTGTCTGCGGGCTGCTCACCCTGCGCGCACCGTCGCAAGCGCTGCGTCCGGCTCCCGCTGCTCGGCTGCGCAGCCAGATAGCAAAAGGATCCTCATAGGAGCAAGACGCTGCCTCGCGTTTAATGCGCGGCGAGCGCGACACCTGACATGCCCCACACGGCTACACTCAACACTCGCGTAACACATCAAAAATATCACACCTATGACACCCGCGCGATTGACACATTACTGTCGTCACGCAGAAGCGGTTTGGTCTGTGCTTCGTTCAGTCGCCCAACCCAGCTGGGTGTCGCTTCGTCCAACCGGTGGCGTCCTCGTAGAATTGGGCGACGCGGTAGAGCATCGGCTCCGTGAATGGACGGCCGACGAGCTGCAACGACAGCGGCAGGCCGGCTGTGGAGAACCCCGCCGGAATCACCAGCCCCGGCTGGCCGGTGACGTTGAACGGCATCCGCGCCTGGCGCGAGTAATTGGCGGCGAGCGCTGCCTCGTCGTCGATGCGGCAGGCAGGGTCCAGGCTCGACGTAGTGACCGCGATGTCGATGTCGGCAAAGACCGCTGCCACGGCATCACGGAGCTGGAGCCGCCAGCGCACCGCCTGGAGATAGTCGACGGCCCGCAGCGTCGCTCCGGCGAGCAGCCGCTCGCGCGCCCGGGCCCCGTAATCCTGAGGCTTTTCTTTCAGCCATGGCTCATGCACGGCATAGGCCTCGGCAGCGAGAATGATCTGACCGCAGGCACTGAAATCCTGCAACGGCGGCAGGGTGATCTCGCTGATCTCCGCGCCCGCCTCGGCGAAGAGGCTGACCGCGGCGTCGATTGCCTCGACCTGCTCGGGATCGCCGGCGACATCGGTCGTGTAGAAATGCCGGATGAGGCCGATCCGCAGCCCTTTAACGCCGTGATCGAGCATTGCCGCGTAGTCGGGGACCGGCTCGTCGGCGCTTCCGGGGTCCCCCGGATCATGCCCGGCGATCACTTGGAGCATGAGGGCATTGTCGCGCACCGTGCGGGTCATCGGGCCGACATGGTCGAGCGAGTACGCGAGCGGCGCGACCCCGCGGCGACTGACCCGGCCATAGGTCGCTTTCATTCCGGTGATGCCGCACATCGAGGCGGGGTTGCGGATCGAGCCCCCGGTATCGGTGCCGAGTGCGGCCGGGAAGAATCCGGCGGCGAGACCGGCGCCGCTGCCGCTCGACGAGCCGCCGCAGAAATGGTCGCGGTTCCACGGGTTGCGCGCGGGCGGCCAGGGCAGGTCGAAGGACGGACCGCCGATCGCGAATTCATGCGTCGAAAGCTTGCCGAGCAAGACCCCGCCGGCGGCTTCGAGCCGTTCGGTGACGACGGCATGATGGCGGGCGGCGTTGCCGGTCATGACCTTCGAATGCGCCGTGGTGGCGATGCCCTCGACATCGATGATGTCCTTCAGCGCATAGGGCATCCCGTGAAACGCCCCGCGCCAGTTTCCGGCGGTGATCTCGGCCTCGGCCGCGCGTGCCGCGGTCAGGGCCCGCTCGGGCGTCACTGAGATGAAGGCGTTGAACTTGCCGTCGTGCCGCTCGATCTGACCCAACAGCGCCTTCGTGTATTCGACCGGCGACAATTTCTTGGCGCGGATCAGCTCGGCGGCCTCGGCGATGCCGAGGAAGGCGAGGTCGCCGCTCATTTCGTCTCACCCTTCGCGCGATAGATATGAGCCGGTTCCTGCTCCACCGGCATATTACGCGGCAGCCGCTTCAAGTGTTGCTCCATGCCGCTCGTGGCGCGGTCGAATTGAGCTAAGTGCTCGTCGGTCAACCGATCTAGTCCAAGCGCCCAGGCCTTATCGCGGATCTGCTCGCTCACCGCCTGCCTCCCTTACCCGATGGAACAGCTTTCGTCCCTCGTCCGGGCTGGATCGCGTATTGGCGATGATCGTGGCCCGAACATCTCCACATACCAATTCGCCGAGGCTTCCGGATCTTGGCTGATGATGTGAACATGGTCGAACTTGAAGGCCAGATTACTCATCGTTCTTCTCTCGTCTACGAAATCGCCCGGGCCGAGCGGCTCTCCAGCCATGTGCACCAACTTCGGCGAGTGTAATCCACCATGATCCCTCCTGCCGACAAAATCGTCATTTGCTGCGCCCACGTCGCCTATCAGCTCCATGAGCGATTGTCGGCGCTCGAGACCGGCATCAACAGCTTCGCAGTCCGCGACCCCGAGACCCTGGTGAAGCGGGTGGGCGAGGCCGACGTGCTGGTGATCTCAGGGCTATGGCAAAATCTGCTCCTCGATCGGACGAAACGGCTCCGCTTCATTCAGTCGATTGGCGCCGGCACCGACCAATTCCCGCGCGAAGAGCTGGCACAAGCGCGGCATTCGGCTCGCCAGTGCCCGCGGCGTCAATGCTCGCGCGGTCGCCGAGCACGCGATGGCGCTGATGCTCGCATTGAGCCGCCGTCTTCCCGAGGCCCGTGACAACCAACAAAAGCGCGTGTGGCGGGGCATGATCGGCGATCTTTCCCAACGCGAGGACGAGACTCGGCGGCAAGACGCTTCTTGTCGTCGGCCTGGGGGACATCGGCGGACGACTGGCCCAACTGGCCAAGGCCTTCGATATGCGCGTCGTCGGGCTGCGGCGCCATCCAGCCTTCGGCCGAGGTGCTGCGGACGCGGTGCATGCCATGGACGAGCTCAACTCGCTGTTGCCCGATGCCGATTTCGTGGCCCTTACCTGTCCGCTGACCGCAGAGACGGAAAACCTGGTCGATGCCGCGTCGTTCGGCCGGATGAAACCTGACCGCCCACCTCGTGAACGTCGCTCGCGGGCGGGTGGTCGACGAGGCCGCGCTGATCGAGGCGCTCGCGACGCGACCGCATCGCGGGCGCCGGCATCGACGTGACGGCAGAAGAACCGCTGGCGCCGAGTTCGCCGCTATGGGCAATGGAGCAAGTCCTGATCACGCCCCACACCGCAGGCGAGACCCGGCGCTATGAGGACAACGTGATCGAGATCCTGAGCGACAATCTCGAGCGTCTGTGGCGCGGCGAAACTCAATTGCGCAACCAGATTGTCTGAAATTCTGTGCCGACAGAACCGTGCCCTCACCCATCCGGGGATCCGACGCCCTCAAAAGCTGACATAGCCGTAACCCGGGAGATCAAAAGCCGCCGCCCCGCTCGGCGTACGTTGCCGACCATCTCATCATTGCCCACAACCGCTACGTCAGCTTCCGCGACCTCGGGCTGATCTAGGTGTTGCTGTCGGCGGTCGCCCTTCGCCCGGCCAGGTCTGCACTCCGTCGGAGCGGAGATCCAATCGGCTGCCGATCCGGGTGTCGCGGGGGCGGCGCGGCCCAAGCTTCTGCCCAAACCTCGCTGGCCTCACCACAACTGACCCAAACTCACCCAGGCTCACTCGACCCTCTGGGTGACGCATTCTAACTACGCTTGTGCTGCCCGGCAGCCGGTCTGATCCGGGTCTACTGGCCGGACGGCGGCGGACATGATGACGATTTCGCCTGCCTCCTTGAGGCGGCGCAAACGCGCATCGGGCCCGCTGAACACGGAACTCGCGCTCGACAGAGGTTCACCAGCGACGCTCGGGAGACAACAGAATGCCGATCAGAAAAGAACTCCACTTCATCACCGATCTGGAGGCCGGCGCTCGGGTCATCCCGGCCGGGACCGATCTCTATCGGCAGGGTGACGTCTGTTCCACGTATTTTGTCGTTCTGAGCGGCTGGATCGCTCTTTCCGTGCTACTCGATGATGGTTCCTGCCAGATCCTCGATTTCGCGCTCCCTGGCGCCGTCCTCGGGCTTCAATCGGCACAGAACACCCCGATGTATCACTCCGCGCGTTGTCTTTCGATTGCCCGGGTTTTTGCTTTCCCCCGTCACAAGCTCGACACGATTGTCGAGAACAACCCGCGTCTCGCCGTCCTGCTCTGCCGGCAAATCGCGTCGGACGAGGCGCGCGCCCATGATCATTTGGCTAACCTCGGATTGCGGGGCGCCAGGGAACGGATCGCCCATCTCCTCCTCGAGATCTACGTCAGGCTTCGACGGCACCTGCCAAATAAGCCGGGCGAGACCGTCCATCTGCCGTTGAGCCAAGGCCATATCGGCCAAGCCCTTGGGCTAACTTACGTTCACGTCAGCCGCACTCTGCAAATTCTTCGTGAGCAAAAGATCGTTAGGTTTGCCAATCGAACGCTCGAAATCATCGACCCGCCGGCGCTGCTGGCCGCGGCCGGCATCGAGTTCGATTCTTTCGACGGGGAGCGGCGCTTTAGCAGCCCTAGGCTCCTTCAAACGAGTTCCTCATCGGACGGAGCTTTGACCGGCGCCTTGCCGGCAGGGTGGCTGCCGATGCAGGACGATGGCAGAACCGACCCGGTATCGTCGTTCGAGACGCATGAGATTTCCTCGGCCCTAGCCGCCTGACGGCAGGCAAAAAAGGAACTAAATTCTCTGATGGCCGCCACCGCGTTTTTGTGTTCGCCCTTCGCCAAGTTTATCACCTAGCGGCACCATTTATATCGACGGTGGCTGCAAGATCCGCGGATAGCGGCCGAGGTTGATATCGACCTCGGTCGTCTCGCCAGCAGTCTTCAGAATTCTACGTGAAATTTGAAGCCTAGCACCGCGGCGTTCTTGATGTTCGCTTGCGCGTTCGGGTTGATCACGTATTGAAAGTCCGGCCGGAAGTCGACGCCGGGATATACGTGAATATTGTAGTTGGCTTCAAGGATCATCTCGTGGCCCTGCGGCGCCGTCGCATTGTTGCTCAACGGCAAACCCAGCGCCTGTTGTTCCGCCTGCACCCCGGCGAGAGTGCCACTCATCCCGAAGTAAGTGAACAGAAGCCCGGCGGTGTCGAGCGGCCGCGCGCTCCAGAATGCGCGATCGACGAGAGCCGCGAAATATTGCACGGCATAGGTCGAATTGTCGGGATTGTTGTGGATATAGCCCGCAAGCGCGATTAGGCCGTCCTGGTCGCCGCTCGCGTTGCGCACCAGCATCTGGTCCAAGAGAAGCCAGAACTGACTGTTGCCGATCTCGCTTGTGGCGGGCAGCCCGGCGCTCGGCGGCAGGGCATTCGAAAAGCTCGCAAAGCGCGAGGTGTCATAGCCGAAGCCGATGACATAATGACCGGGCAGCTTGTCGCCGCCGAGTTCCGGTGTGTAGCCGAGTTGGACCGGCACATAGCCTCCGCTGATCCGCCCGGTTCCGAAGTCGGTGCCGCTGGTATCCCGGCGGCTATAGAGGAACTGATTAACCTCGTAGAGGCCTGCCTTGATATAGGTGTCCGGGGTCGGGCGCACGAGCGCGCGGCCGCCCCAGACCGCGTCGGGGAAGGCGCTGTGCCCGATATCACCGCCCGGCAGCGCCTTTGGGTCGCCGCAGAGCCCGTTGTTCATAAAATCGCAGTAGAGCGGAGAGCTGGCAAAGTCGTTCTCGACATTCATCCAACCGGCGGCGATATCAAGCCTGCCGCCAGACGCCGCCCGTTCGGCATAGGCCGAGACGAGATGCGCTACGACGCTGCCGCCAGAGCCGAAGATCTCCTGTACCGGGGAGACGTTGTCACCGAACAGGTGGCTGAGGTTGCCGCCCGAGCGGTTGACGACGATGGCATGCGTCGAGAAGCCAGTGAGACCGGCCAGGCGCTGCCAATCGATGTCGGATACGAGGCTCACCTGATTGGCCGAGGTCGCCCCCTGCTTCACGCCGCCGCTAACGTTGCCGGCGAACTCGGCCGTGAAGTCGGACTGAAAATAGATGCCACGGTTCTCAAGAGCGGGGCGGACGCCGGCCCAGTCGCCGAACACGTGCGGGACTACCGGCGGGTTATAGAACGGCACCGGCAATTGAGCGGGAGTGGCGGGCGCGTTCACCGTGCCGGCACCGAACAGCTCCGGGATCATCATCGGGATCTCCGGAATATAGAACGGCACCGGCAATTGAGCGGGAGTGGCGGGCGCGTTCTCCGTCCCGGCACCAGCCGTCTGCGCCGCCGCCGAGCTTGCTGTCCCCAAGGCGATCAGCAATGCCGGCAAGAGCGCCCGTATCAAGTCACGCCCGGTGTGGCGCCGGGGATAAGGATGACCCGGCCGCATCCAGCGTGTCCTCGATCTGCTCGAGGCTCAGACCCTTGGTTTCCGGCACCATGATGAAAACGAAGACGAGCGCCACCAGGCTCAGCACGGCGTAGACGATGAAAGTTGCGGCGCTGCCGATGGCGCCGATCAGGTCGAGAAAGGTCGCTGAGACCATCAGGTTGAAGCTCCAGACGGCGACCGTAGAGAGGCTCATCGCCCGACCGCGCAAAGCGAGCGGGAATATTTCCGAGATCAGCAGCCAGAAGACCGGTCCGAGGCCGATCGCAAAGAAGCCGACATAGATCGCAACGGAGACGACCGCGACCCACGCCAGATGGCCGGAGGCGCCGACGTAAAACGCGAAGGACAATACAAACAGCGTCAGCGCCATGCCGCCAAGGCTCCACAGCAGCAACTGTCGCCGGCCGAGGCGGTCGATCAGACGGATCGACACGATCGTCATGATCACATTGACGGCGCCGACCCCGGCAGTTGCCAGGATCGCGGTGGCCGCGGAGGAAAGGCCGGCTGATTGAAAGATCGTCGGCGCGAAATAGATGACGGTGTTAATCCCAGTGATTTGCTGGAACATTGCGAGGCCGACGCCGATGACGAGCGGCCTCCGCAGACGCGGAGCGAGCAGCTCTTTCGCACTTGCCAGTCGGCCTTCGCGCGCGAGATCAGTGCGCAGAGCGCCGAACTCACCCGCGACGTCGACGGTGCCACGCAATCGGCGGAGCACGTTCTCAGCGTCCTGCAGCCGGCCATGCCCCGCAAGCCAGCGCGGGCTTTCAGGTAGAACAAGCATGCCGGCCGCGAGGATGATGCCGGGTAGCGCGCCCAGCGCCAGCATCCAGCGCCAACCTCCGGGAGCCGCGGCTAGCGCGAAACCGACGAGGTAAGAGACGAGGATGCCACCGGTGATGCAAAGCTGGTTCAGCGATACGATCGCGCCGCGGTCTTCTGCCGGCGAAATCTCGGCCAAGTAGAGCGGCGCCAGCATCGAGGCGACGCCGATCGCCAGTCCGACGAAAAGCCGGCCGACAAGCAGGGTGATGAGATCGTTCGCGGCGGCGGAGATAACCGCGCCGGCTACAAACAAGAGGCCGGCCCCGAGGATGACACGGCGCCGACCGATGCGGTCCGAGAGATACCCGGCCGCCGCCGCGCCGAGCGCCGCGCCGAGGAGCGCGATCGCGACCACGATCCCCTGCATGGTCGCGGAGAGCGACATCACTTGCCGAATGAACAGTAGCGCCCCGGAGATGACGCCGGTGTCGTAGCCGAACAGCAGGCCGCCCAGCGCGGCCACCCCAGCGATCATATAGAACGTCATCGCGTTTCCTCCTTCGCCTCGTATAGGATGTCGGCGAACTGTCGATTGCGCCGGCCGATTTCGCTGGCGCCGGCGTCCTTACCGTGCCACATGAAGAGCCGGTCCCAAAAGACGGGTGCGGCCGACCGCAACCCGATAAAGGCCGGAACTCCCATTGCCCGGCTTACGCTACCGGTGTGCAACCCGGTACATGCCAGGCGGCGGCAAAACAATCGAGGCGAACGGCATCGACATGAGCCAGCGGGGCATGCAGGCAGTCGAACGCCATCCCGGATTGCGGCGCCGGCATCGGAGAAAACAGTTTGCCCCATTGATGCATGTCACACAGCATATCGGGCCAGTAAATCATGGGTTGTCGATAGTAGTAAGTTCACCACACCGATCAATATCTATTTGAAACCTTAGGTTTCTTACAGATGAAAATTAGGGCACAGCGCTAAGTTGGATAGCGCTCCTCTGAACAAAATTTCCCTCAAGATTTCGCTACGCTTCGGGACGCTTCGATTGACGCCACCTTGCCCAACCGGCGCAGATGTCGTTCCGCCTGGCTGAACTCCGCCGCCAAGAAGGTTTCGACGAGATCCCAAGCCACGGCCGGGCCCACAGTCCGGCCGCCCATGCAGATTATGTTCATGTGGTCGTCCTCGACCCCTTGCCGGGCCGAGAAGTGATCGTGAATTAGCGCTGCGCGGATGCCGGGAATCTTGTTGGCGCAGACAGATGCTCCCACGCCACTGCCGCAGATGGCCACGCCGCGGTCGACCTGTTTTGCCGCGACAGCCGCGGCAAGCGGAGCGACATAGTCGGGATAGTCGTCGTCCGGGGTCAGGCTGTGCGCGCCAAAATCGACGATCTCGTGACCAGCCGCGCGAAGCTGTACGGCCAGTTGCTCCTTCAGCTCGAACCCGCCGTGATCGGTGGCGATGCCAATTCGCATGTTGTCGGTTCCGGTATCAATTCGCCTTGAGCTTGCGGTAATGGCAGATCAGGCTGTTCGTCGAGCTGTCATGGCCGAGCTTGGGCTCGGTCTTTGCCGTGAGTTCGGGGATGATGCGCTGGGCAAGGACCTTGCCGAGCTCGACGCCCCATTGGTCGAACGAATCGACGTGCCAGACGGCGCCCTGGGTAAAGACACTGTGCTCGTAGAGAGCGACAAGCTTGCCGAGCGCCGCTGGAGTTAGCTGCTGCAGCAGGATCGTGTTGGACGGCCGATTTCCCTCGAACGTGCGGTGGGGCACGAGCCAGTCGGGCGAGCCCTCGGCATGGACTTCCTCCGGTGTCTTGCCGAAGGCGAGTGCTTCGCCCTGCGCGAAGACGTTGGCGAGCAGCATGTCATGCTGTTCACCCAGCGGGTTCAGCGGCTGGCCGAAGGCGATGAAGTCGCAGGGGATCAACCGGGTCCCCTGATGGATTAGCTGGTAGAACGAGTGCTGACCGTTGGTGCCGGGCTCCCCCCAATAGATCGGGCCGGTGTCGTGACTGACGGGGTGACCGTCGAGCGTCACGTGCTTGCCATTGCTCTCCATCGTCAATTGCTGGAGATAGGCGGGGAACCGCTTCAGATATTGCTCGTAGGGAAATACGCCGACCGTCTGGGCACCAAAGAAGTTATTGTACCAGACGGCCAGCATTCCCATCAGCACCGGCAGGTTGCGCTCGAACGGAGCAGTCCGAAAGTGCTCGTCGATCTCGTGAAACCCGTCGAGCATGGCTCGGAAATTTTCCGGCCCGATCGCTATCATCGTCGATAGGCCGATCGCCGAATCCATTGAATAGCGCCCGCCGACCCAATCCCAGAACGGGAACATGTCGGCGGTGTCGATGCCGAACTTCGCCACCTCCGCCGTGTTCGTCGACGCCGCGACAAAATGCCGGGCGATCGACTTTTCGTCGCCGCCCAGACCCGCCAGCGACCAGCCACGCGCCGCGCGCGCGTTGGTCATCGTCTCCAACGTCGTGAAGGTCTTCGACGAGACGACGAAGAGGGTCTCCGCCGCATCGAGATCGCGCACCGCTTCAGCGAAATCGGTGCCGTCGACATTGGAGACAAAACGGAAATTCATCGCGCGGTCGGTGTAGTGTTTGAGCGCCTCGTAGGCCATGACCGGGCCGAGGTCGGAGCCGCCGATGCCGATATTGACGACATTGCGGATGCGCTTGCCGGTGTGGCCCTTCCACTCCCCGCTGCGGACGCGCTCGGAGAAGTCGCCCAGCCGGTCGAGCACGGCGTGGACCCCGGGCACCACATTCTCGCCGTCCACCATGATCGAAGCACCCTTAGGCGCGCGCAATGCCACGTGGAGCACGGCCCGCTGTTCCGAGGCGTTGATTTTTTCTCCCCGGAACATTGCGTCGATCCGTGCGCGCAGGCCGACCGCCTCCGCCAGATCGAACAGCAGCTTGAGGGTCTCCGCGGTAACGCGGTTTTTCGAATAATCAACGTAGATCCCGGAGGCCTCTGCGATCATCGTCTGGCCGCGCCTTGGATCATCCGCGAACAGTGTTCGCAGATGCAGATCGCAAACCCGGTCATGATGGGCTTTGAGGGCCTTCCAGGCCGGACGCTCGGTCAGTGACTCGGTGCCTGCTGTCATGCTCTTGCTCCTGGATGCCAATATCGCGCCTAGGCGGCCCTCGCGAGGGCCGCGCTTTTTGACGCGATCACGGCCATCAATTCGTCCCATGATTTGACGAACGAGGCGGCTCCCTCGTCCTGGAGTCGGGTCGCCAAAGCGTCGATGTCGACACCGACCTTGACAAACTCGGCCAATACCTCCTCGCAGTCGCCACCATCCGCCTTCAGGATGTCGCCGAGCTCGCCATGGTCGGCGAGGGCCTTCAGCGTCTGCTCGGGCATCGTGTTGATTGTGAAAGGCGCGGCGAGGGCTTTGACGTAGAGGACGTCGGACGCCTCGGGGTCCTTAGTTCCGGTGCTGGCCCAGAGCAGGCGCTGCGGGCGGGCGCCGGCATTGAAAACGCGCTGCCAGCGCGGCGAGGCCAGCAGCGTGCGATAGGCCTTGTAGGTGCGCTCGGCGATGGCGATGCCGAGCCGCCCGCGCAGCGCGTCGGGCACCTTGTCCATCACCGCGGCGTCCCACCGGCTGACGAATACCGAGGCTACCGAACCGACATCGGGGTTGAGACCGCCGGCGATGCGCCGCTCGACGCCGCGAAGAAAGGCCTCGGCGGCCGCGAGGTAGTGCTCGCGCGAAAACAACAAGGTCACGTTTATCGGTATGCCCGCAAATATCAACTCCTCGATCGCTGGGAGACCTTCTTTGGTGCCCGGGATCTTGATCAGGAGGTTCGGCCGGTTCGCTCGGCCGTGCAAATCCTTAGCCGCAGCGAGGGTGCTCGCGGTGTCGTGGGCCAAGAGCGGCGAGACTTCCAGGGATACCCATCCGTCCACACCGCTCGTCCGGTCGTGGATCGGTCGAAAGAGGTCGGCGGCCCGGGTGAGGTCGTCGAGCGCCAGCTCGAAAAACAGCCTCTCTCCCGACTTGCCCTCCTTGAGCTTGTCGCGGATCGCGGGATCGTAGGATGCGCTGTTCTTGATCGCGTGGTCGAAGATCGTCGGGTTCGAGGTCAGCCCGGTCACCGACAGTTCGTCGATGTAGCGCTGAAGAGTGCCGCTCGTCAGCAGTTCGCGGGTGATGTTGTCGAGCCAGATGCTCTGGCCCAAATCATGAAGCTTTTTGGTCGCTTTCATCGTTCACCTTTGTTGATGGTCTGCGAGCAAGGCGGGAAGATCATACGCGACAAGGTCGCCGATGCGCTCGACCGTCAGGTCGGCGGCCGGATATGAGGCGGCGTCCGGAGCGCGAGCGAACTGACCTTGTCGGGGCAAGATCGTGGTGACGCGGTCGCCCCAAACCTTCTTCACCGCGGTGAGAATTCGCGGCTTGTCGTCGACCAGAACATAGTGCTCGGCCGGATAGCGCCGCACGACGTCGCCGAGTTCCTCCTCCTTGTGGATGTAGATCAGCACCCGGCCGTCGACCGCCTCGAAGATGCCGGAGCGTTCCACCTTGCGCGGCTGGAAGACGACGTCGCCGTCAGACAGGATGACCGTCTGTCCCCAGCTGCACAGACGCTCCAGCACGTCGAGCGCGCCGGGGTACAGCCGATTGGCAAACGGGTAGTCCACCAGATACGAGGACATCGACAGCAGATGTATGTCCTGCGGGTGCTCGACCCGATAGCGCTGCAGGGCGCCGAGGTAGTCGCGGTAGCCCAAATCGGCGAAGAGCTGCTCGAGGATCGTCCAGTAGCGGTCCCGGCAGGCCGCCCCGAACTCGCGTTCGAGATGGCGTCTGAGATCGGCTTGGATGCGGTCGTTGTCCAACAGCGTGTTGTCGACATCGACCAGGAAGACAATCGGTTCTGAGATCACCGGGCGACATGCCTTTCCAGTAAAGTCCGAGGTTCGGGCGACGTCCGACTTGACGTTATCGTCAAGTCGTGAAGCCATTGAAACGCCGATGGCGTCAACATGTCTTCGGTGCACCGCCAGCGCCAGTTGCCTTCGGCGCGTCCGGGAAGATTCATCCGTGCTTCGCTGCCGAGGTTCAGAAGATCCTGCAGCGGCGCCATCGCCAGCGCCGCCGAGGATGACCACGCCAGCTCAATCAACGCCCAGGCAGCCTTGTCGCTGGTGCCGCCCGGCCGCTTCAGGTAGTCCCAGACAATTCGCCGCTGCCGGTCCGTTAATCCCTCGAACCAGCCGCGCGTCGTGGCGTTGTCATGGGTCGCGGTGTAGACGACGGTGTTCGGCGCGTAGTTGTCGGGGAGGTGGGGGTTATCCGATTTGCCGTCGAAGGCGAATTGCAGCACCCGCATTCCGGGCAGGTGAAACCGGTCGCGGAGGGCGCCGACATCGGGCGTGATCAGTCCCAGATCTTCGGCGATGAACGGCAATTCGCCCAGTTCCCTCGAAGCCGCGGTGAAAAACTCGGCGCCCGGGCCCGGTACCCATTGTCCGGCCTGTGCTGTCGCGGCGCCCGCCGGCACGTGCCAGGCGGCCGCGAAGCCGCGGAAATGGTCGAGACGGACAGCGTCGACAACGGCCAACAGAGCACCTAGCCGGTCGATCGCCCAGCGGTAGCCGCTGCGCTGCAGCGCCGCCCAGTCATAGACCGGATTGCCCCACAGCTGCCCTTGAGCGCTGAAATAATCCGGTGGCACGCCGGCGACAAACCGCGGCCGATGCTGCGCATCGAGCAGGAACATCTGCGGATTGGCCCAGACATCGCTCGAATCGAGCGAGACGTAAAACGGCAGGTCGCCGATCAGCCGCACACCCTTCTCAGCCGCATGATCCCTGAGCCGCTGCCACTGGCGAAACAGAAGAAATTGTGCAAAGCGCCCCTGCTCGACTCCTGCGGCAAGCTCGCGCCGTGCCGAGATCAACGCCGCCGGCCGGCGCTCCAGCAGCGGCGCCGGCCACTCGAGGTAGCAGGCGCCGTGATATCGTGTTTTGAGCGTCCTGAACAGCGCGTAGTCGTCGAGCCAGTGAGCTTGGCGCTGGCTGAACTCGGCAAAATCACCCCGCAGGTCGGCACGCGCACCGGCGCTGAACTTTGTCCAGGCGGACTGCAGCAGCTCGTCTTTGAACGGGATCACCGCGTTGTAATCGACCAACGCTGCCGGAAACGACCGTTCTTCGCACTCGCCTACGCCGAGCAGACCTTCGTCGATCAGGTCCTGCGGACTGATTAGCACCTCGTTGCCGGCGAATGACGACAGGGACTGATAGGGCGAGTTGCCGTAACCGGTGGGGCCGAGCGGCAGCGCCTGCCACCAGCCTTGTCCGGCCTCGTGCAGGCGGTCGATCCACGCCCGCGCCGCCGGCCCGACATCGCCGATGCCGTAAGGCGAGGGCAGCGAGGAGACGTGGAGCAGCACTCCGGAGGAGCGATAGCTGCTCGGAAATGGTGGGATGCCGTGCCGCTCACGCTCGATGCCGGTTTGCTACTCCGGCGCGGATCCGAGGCGACGAGCGCCTTATTTACGATCTCCCGCGCCTGGTCGACGATGGCGGCAAGGTGCGCCTCGTCCTTGAAGCTCTCCGCGTAGATTTTGTATACGGCCTCGGTACCGGACGGCCGCGCCGCGAACCAGCCGCTCTTGGCGACGACCTTGAGGCCGCCGATCGGGGCGCCGTTTCCTGGGGCATGGGTAAGCTTGGTCAGCGATCGGCTCGCCGCCAGGCTCGCCTCCCTGACCGCCTCAAGCGACAGTCTTTCCAGCTTCGACTTCTGCTCCGGTGTCGCAGGCGCATCGATGCGCGTGTAGTGCGCCGTCCCGAACTCCGCTGTCAGCGCCTTATAATGCTCGCCGGGGTCCTTGCCGGTGCGGGCTAGGATCTCGGCCGCCAGCAGATTCATGATCGGGCCATCCTTGTCGGTCGTCCAGACGCTGCCGTCGTGCCGCAAGAAACTCGCGCCGGCGCTCTCCTCGCCGCCAAAGCAGCACGAGCCGTCGAACAGGCCCGGCACAAACCATTTGAAGCCGACCGGCACCTCGGACAAGCGGCGGCCAAGCTTGTGGACGACGCGGTCGATCATGCTGCTGCTGACTACAGTTTTGCCGATCGCCGCCTGCGCCGGCCAGTGCGGTCGATGCGCCAGCAGGTAAAGGATCGCCACTGACAAATAATGATTGGGGTTCATCAGCCCGGCCGACGGCGTGACGATGCCGTGCCGATCCGAGTCGGTATCGTTAGCGAATGCGACCTGATAGCGATCCTTGAGGCCGACGAGGCGGGCCATCGCGTACGGGCTCGAGCAATCCATGCGGATCTCGCCGTCGTGGTCGACGGTCATGAACGAGAAGGTCGGATCCACCTGCGGATTGACCACAGCGATGTGCAGTTTATAGACCGCGTTGATCGGCTCCCAGTAATGCACGGCGGCGCCGCCGAGCGGGTCGACGGCGAGCTCGAGATCGGCGGCGCGGATTGCCTCCATATCGACGACATTGCGCAGGTCGTTGACGTATGGCAGGACGAAATCTTCCTGGTGCGTCGTCTCAGCATTGAAGGCAGTGGCGAAGGCCACCCGCTTCACCGCGCTGTTGCCGTTCCGCAGAAGCTCGTTGGCCCGGTTCTCGACCCACTCGGTCACGTCGGTGTCGGCCGGACCCGCCATTTGTCGGGTTGTACTTGAACCCGCCATCCTGCGGCGGGTTGTGCGAGGGGGTGATGACGATGCCGTCGGCGAGATGCTCGGTGCGCCCGCGGTTGTAGACCAGGATGGCGCGCGAGATGACCGGGGTCGGGGTGAAGCCGTCGTCTCGCTGGATGATCGTCTGCACCCCGTTGGCCGTCAGGACTTCGAGCGCGGTACGCTGAGCCGGCCCGGAGACAGCATGGGTATCCTTGCCCATGTAGAGCGGGCCGTCGGTGCCCTGGGCATGCCGGTAGTCGCAGATCGCCTGGGTGATCGCCAGGATGTGGGCCTCGGTGAACGACCCGCGCAGCGGCGAGCCGCGATGCCCGCTGGTGCCAAAGCTGACCAGCTGGCCCGGATCATCGAGATCAGGCTTGCGATCGTAATATTCGCGTTCGAGCCGGGCCGGGTCGATCAGCAGTTCCTTGGGCGCCGGCTTGCCGGCCAGGGGTGAAATAGTCATGCGTGGAGATCCCTTTCTATGGCACGGGGCACGGCGTTGCGTTCCAGATCTCGGCGGCGTATTGGGCGATCGTGCGGTCGCTCGAAAACTTGCCCGAGCCGGCCACGTTCAGGATGGCCTTGCGCGCCCACTCGTGGCTGTTGGCGTAAAGTGCGGTCAGCCGGTGGTCGGCCTCCAGATAAGACTGGAGATCGGCCAGATGCATGTAGTGGTCGCCCCCGCCCAACAGGGCCGCGTGCAGCGGGGCGAAAATCCCGGGTTCGTAGCGGCTGAAATAGTCGCCGGCGATCATGTCGAGGGCGGCGCGGATTTCCGGGTCGTGGTCATAGTGCCAATGCGGGTTATACCAGCCGCGGCTGTTCTCGACTTGATCCGCGGTAAGACCAAACAGGAAAAAATTGTCCTCGCCCGCTTCTTCGGCCATCTCGATTGTTGCACCGTCGCGGGTGCCGATCGTCAACGCCCCGTTCATCATGAACTTCATGTTGCTGGTGCCGCTCGCCTCGTAGCCGGCGGTCGAGATCTGGTTTGACACATCGGCCGCCGGGATCAACCGCTCGGCCAGCGATACGCAGTATTCGGGCAAAAACACGACCTTTAGCCGGCCGTGTGTGATCGGATCGCCGTCGATCGTTCCGGCCAGATTGTTCAGGAACTTGATGATCAATTTGGCCAGCTGGTACGCCGGCGCCGCCTTGCCGGCGAAGAAAAAGGTACGCGGTATTGTGTCGACGTGCGGGTCTGCCCGCAGGCGATTGTACAGCACAATAATGCGCAAAGCGTTCAATAGCTGCCGCTTGTATTCGTGGATACGCTTGACTTGGCAATCGAAGATCGTCTCGGGATCGACCGTCTCGCCGCAGCTTTTTTTGACCCAATCGACAAAGTGCAATTTGTCGGCGCGCTTGGCGTTGAGAAAGCTTTCGCGGAAGGCGGAATTGTCGGCCAGCGGATGGAGCTTTCTCAATTCGGCGAGATCGGTCACCCAATGCTCGCCGATCGCGTCACTGATAGTGCGCGAGAGCCCGGGATTGGTCAAAAACAGCCAGCGCCGCGGGGTGACCCCATTGGTCTTGTTGTTGAAACGCTCCGGATACATCTCGGCGAGGTCCTTGACCGTAAGCCGGCGCAACAGCGCCGAGTGGATCGCGGCGACCCCATTGGTGCTGTGCGAGCCGACGATCGCCAGGTTCGCCATTCGAACCTTCTCCTCCGGGCCCTCCTCGATCAGGCTCACGCGGGCAACGCGCGCCTCATCGCCTGGCCAGCGGGTGCGCACCTCGTCCAAAAGACGTCGATTGATCTCGTAAATGATCTCCAGCTGGCGCGGCAGCAATAGCTGGAAATAATGGAGAGGCCATCTCTCGAGCGCTTCCGGCAACAAGGTGTGATTGGTGTAGGCCAATGTTCGCTGGGTGATGTCCCAGGCCTCGTCCCAGCCGAGATGGGCCTCGTCGAGTAAAATGCGCATCAGTTCCGGCACCGCCAAGGTCGGATGCGTGTCGTTCAACTGGATGGCGACCTTGTCGGGCAGCAGCCGCCAATCGCCGTTGCGCCGATGAAAGCGGCGCACTAGATCGGCCAGCGAACAGGCCACCAGAAAGAATTCCTGAGCAAAGCGCAGCGCCTGTCCGACTTCGGTGCTGTCGTCGGGGTACAACACCCGCGTCAAGGTGCTCGCTCCTAGGCTGCCGACCAGGGCGCCGACAAAGTCGCCGCTGCTGAATTCCTGAAAATCGAAATAGTCGTGCGACGCGGCCGACCATAATCGCAGCGTGTTGATGGTCTTGCCGCCATAGCCGACCACCGGGCGGTCGAATGGCATGCCTATCAGGGTGGACGGCCGGCCGGGGATAAATCCGAGACTGCCGCGGTGCATCTCGAACATCCCGCCGAGCTTTATTTCAACCGCTTCATGCGGGCGGGCGACCTCCCACGGATCGTTGCGGCGCAGCCAATTGTCCGGATGCTCGCGCTGCCAGCCGTCGTCGATCGTCTGCTTGAACATGCCGTATTCGTAGCGCAACCCGTAGCCCATCGCCGGCAGTTCCATTGTCGCCATTGAGTTCGAGAAAGCATGCCGCGAGCCGGCCGAGACCGCCATTGCCCAGCCCGGCGTCAGGTTCCTCCTCGATGACCCCGATCCAATCGAGATCGCGGTCCCGCACCGCCCGGTGCACGAACGGGTAAAGCAAAAGGTTGGTGATATTGTTGGTCAATGACCGCCCGATCAGAAATTCCATCGACAAATAGTAGACCCTCTTCGGGTTCAGCCGGTTATAGGTACGCTCGGTCCTGACCCAGCGCTGCGACAGCACGTCCCGGACCGAGCGGGACGCGGCCTCAAATCGCTCGCGCGAACCGGCGGCGAGCGGGTCGACGACATCGTCGAACATCAGATGCCGCTCGTAGAGCGCATCGTCATGGCCGGAAAACCGGATCGGACCGCAACCGTATTGGGTGAGAAGCTGCGGGTCAGGCACAATGTCCGTTGCTTCATTCATTTCCACTACATCCTCGTTCAGCGCACGATGTGACGGCCTAAACAATCTCGCACCGAGCTAGTCATTGAGGGGACCGTTCCAAATCTTGACGGCGGGAATGTCGCGGTAATAGCTGAGCACGCACAAGGTACCCGTATCGAGCAGAAAATGCTGCCCGGCGCCAGCGGGCAGGCCGATCCAGCGCGCCGCAAGCATGCGCAGCACGTGTCCGTGCGCAAACAGGGCGACGCCGCCGTCGACGGCGCGCGCCCGGGCGATCACCCGATCCACCCGTGCGCCGACTTGCGCCGGCGACTCTCCACCCGGACAGCCGTCGCGAAAAATCAGCCAGCCGGGCGCCTTCTCATCGATCTGCTTGGGGGTCAGCCCCTCGTACTCGCCATAGTTCCACTCGACCAGGTCGGGGTCGATGACGGCCGCGGTCCCGAGACCCGCTAACTCGCAGGTCTGCCGCGCCCGCTGCATCGGACTGACGAGAACGAGGGCAAATGTCTGTCTGGCGAGTGCCGGACGTAACCTCCCGGCGAGCCGGCGTCCGTTTTCGGTCAAAGGGATATCCGTTCTGCCGGTGTGCTGACCGGTCAGGCTCCACGCAGTCTCGCAATGTCTGACAACAAACACGTCCACTAGGTTGCTCCCCGATCGGACCCTCAGTCGTCGCGCTACTCGTGGCGGTACGGCGAACTGCTGAACCCCAAACCGTCGGCCTCCATCTCATCCGTGTAATTGCCAAGGCTGGCCGCACCATTGCACCAGACGCGATGGTAAACGGCTTGCCTGCCGGCTTCCAGGCTCTCGTCTTTGCCGTTCCACGTCTCCAGCGCGACACTGTCGAGGTCATGGGGCATGTCAAAATCCCCTAAAACGGCCACTGCCAATTGGTGATTTCCGGCGAGTCGATGCCGAACTCGTAGGCGTGATTCTTACAGGCGATCTGTTGGTTGAGCAGCGCCTCGCGGGCGCTCGACCCGGTGACGCGGAAACGCGGCACGCGGTCGATCGCGTCGATGGCCAGGCTGAAGCGGTCGGCCTGGTTGCGAATGGCCAACTCCAGAGGCGTGTTGATGTTGCCTTGCTCCTTGTAGCCGCGTACATGAATGTGGTGCTGATGCGGCCGGTGGTAGGTGAGCCGGTGGATCAGCCAGGGGTAGGCATGAAAGTTGAAGATGACCGGCCTGTCCGGGGTGAAGAGGGCTTCGAACTCGCGATCGGTCAATCCATGCGGATGTTCGGTGTTGGGCACCAGCTTGAACAAATCCAACACATTCACAAACCGGATCTTGACGTCGGGCAGGTATTGGCGAAGCAAGGCAGTGGCCGCCAGGGACTCCATCGTTGGGCAGTCGCCGCAACTCGCCATGACCAGGTCGGGTTCGGCGCCCTGGTCGTTGCTCGCCCAGGCCCAGATGCCCACGCCCTTCGTGCAGTGCTCGACGGCCGCTTCGATGTCCAAGTACTGGAGGTGCACCTGTTTGTCCGCAATGATGACGTTGACGTAATTGACGCTCTGCAGGCAATGGTCGGCGACCGACAAGAGGCAATTGGCATCGGGCGGAAGGTAGATGCGGACCACGCTCGGGCTCTTGTTGGCAACCACGTCGAGGAAGCCGGGGTCCTGGTGCGTGAAGCCGTTATGGTCCTGCCGCCAGACCAGCGCCGTGATCAGCAGGTTGAGCGACGACACCTTGGCGCGCCACGGCAGCTCGTTGCACTTCTCCAGCCACTTGGCGTGCTGGTTGAACATCGAGTTGATGACGTGGATGAACGGCTCATAGCTGTTGATCAAACCATGACGGCCGCTCAGCAGGTAACCCTCAAGCCAACCTTCGACGGTGTGCTCGCTGAGCATCTCCATGACCCGGCCTTCGGGAGCGAGTTCGCCGCCGTCGGCATCCTCCGGAAAGTACTCTGCCAGCCAAACTTTCTTGGTGACGTCATAGAGCGCTTCCAGCCGGTTGGATTGCGTCTCGTCCGGCCCAAAGACGCGGAAGTTGTGCATGTTCAGCCGCGTGACTTCGCGCAAGTAATTGCCGAGGGTGGGAACGTTGCCTGCCAAGGTTGCCCCAGGTTTCTCCACCTTGACAGCGGAATCACGGAAATCGGGCATGTCGAGCGGTCTGCGCAACAGACCGCCGTTGGCGATCGGGTTTGCACTCATCCGCCGGGCGCCGCTGGGGACCAAGGCCTTCAGCTCGGGGACTAGGCGCCCCTTCTCGTCGAACAGCTCTTCCGGCCGGTAACCGCGCAACCAGCTTTCCAGCAACTTCAGGTGGCCGGGGTTAGTGGCGACATCGGTGACCGGGATCTGGTGCGCCCGCCAGAAGCCTTCGAGATAGTGCCCGTCCACCTCTCGCGGAGCGGTCCAGCCTTTAGGGCTGCGCAGGATGATGACAGGCCAACGCGGCCGAAACGCCTTGCCATTCTGCCGCGCTTCCTGCTGGACCTTGCGGATCTCGAGGACGCAGTGCTCCAGAGTGGCGGCCATTGCCTGGTGCATGCTCTCGGGGTCGCTGCCTTCCACGAAATACGGCGTGTACCCATAACCAACGAACAGCGCCTTCAGCTCGTCGTGGCTGATGCGCGCCAGGATGGTCGGATTGTTGATCTTGTAGCCGTTCAGATGGAGGACGGGCAGCACCGCTCCATCGGTTATCGGGTTGAGGAATTTGTTGCTGTGCCAGCTGGTGGCAAGCGGGCCGGTCTCCGACTCGCCGTCGCCGACCATCACCAACGTGATAAGATCGGGGTGGTCGTAAACAGTGCCGTAGGCGTGCGAGATGCTGTAGCCGAGCTCGCCGCCCTCGTGGATGCTGCCCGGCGTTTCCGGCGTCGCGTGACTGCCGATGCCGCCGGGAAACGAGAATTGCTTGAAGAAGCGCTGCAGTCCGGCCGCATCTTCGCTCTTTTCCGGATAGATCTCGGAGTACGTCCCCTCGAGATACGCCTGGGACAGTACGGCGGGCGCCCCGTGCCCGGGGCCACTGATGTAAATCGCGTTGAGGTCGTATTTTTTGATCAGACGGTTGAAATGGATGTAGGTAAAGGCCTGGCCGGCGTCTGAGCCCCAATGGCCCAGCAGTCGCGGCTTTATGTGCTCCAAGGTCAGCGGCTCGCGCAGCAGCGGGTTGGCCTTGAGGTACAACATCCCCAGGCAAAGATAGAGGCTGGCCCGCCAATACGCGTCGATCTTGCGCAACTCGTCGGGACTAAGGGGTGCCCCCTCGACGGTGGAACGCGCTCTGCCGTATGCAGAGAGCGCGTTGTCATACTGGGGCGGTTCGTCGATTCTCATCGCAGTCCTCATGATCGGTGTGCTCCTGGTTAGCGTTGCCCAAAGCGGGGCTGGTTCGTGAAAACAGGGTGACCACGGAGCGTGGCGCCACGCGGTACTGCATTCCGGGCACCGTCGGAGCGGCAACGGCATCCATGTTGTCATCCGGCCATTCGAGCGATGTGTCGATCCACCGTTGCCAGCCGGATACGGCCGCGGCGGGCGCAAGCGGCAATTCGAAATCGAGCGGCTCCCAGTAGGCGTTGAACATCACGTGCAACCAGAGTGGGATGCGCCGCTGGCGAGGTCGTACGGTCAAGGCAAGGCTATGCGAAGAATCACTCCAGTCCGGCCTGCCGAGCCGGACGCCGTGCCAGTCGATTTCGGCGCGGCGCAGCAGCTGGTTGAGGCTCAGCCCGAAGCTCTCCTCGTCACCTAAACTCAACAAACGAAGACGTTGGACAATGAGTTTCCGCACGAATTGGTGGAGATCCCGATGCCGGTCGAGGAGGCTCCAGTCGAGCCAGCTCACGTCGTTATCCTGGCAATAGGCATTGTTGTTGCCCCGCTGAGTGCGACGCATCTCGTCGCCCATCTGCAGCATCGGCGTCCCAATTGATGTGAGTAGAGTGACAAAGAAGTTCTTTATCTGACGTCGGCGGAGCTGCTCGACCGCAGGGTCGTCGGTCGGTCCCTCCACGCCGCAGTTCCAGGAGAGGTTATTGTCGGACCCGTCCCGGCTCCCTTCGCCATTAGCCTCGTTATGCTTGCCATCGAAGGATACTAAATCGTTCAGTGTGAAACCGTCGTGACAGGTCACAAAATTGATGCTTTGTTCAGGCTCCCGTTCCTCATGCCCGAAGATGTCGGGACTCCCCAGCAGCCGTTGCGCCAGCAAGCGCACCGTGCCTCTGTCTGCCTTTACAAAGCCTCGGATATCGTCGCGGAATCGACCGTTCCACTCCTTCCAGCTGTCGCCGATGAAGGTCCCCACCTGATAGAGGCCGGCAGCGTCCCACGCCTCAGCGATCAGTTTGGTGCCGGCAAGGACGGGGTCTGACTCGATGTCCCAGAGGACTGGAGGATTTTCGAGTGGCCGGCCGATTTCGTCCCGCGCCAGGATCGAAGCGAGATCGAAACGGAAGCCATCGACATGCATTTCGGCGACCCAGTACCGCAGGCTGTCCACAATCATGCGTCGCACGATCGGCTGATTGGCATTCAGCGTATTCCCGGTGCCGCTGTAATTCGCGTACTGCGCGCGGTCCTTATCGAGGATGTAATAGACTTCGTTTGCGAGGCCCCGGAAGCAGAGCGTGGGCCCCTCTGCGTTTCCCTCCGCGGTGTGGTTGTAGACGACATCGAGGATCACCTCGATGCCGGCGCGGTGCAGCTCCTTGACGAGATCACGGAACTCGTCAACCGGGCCGAGCGGATCCTTCCGCGAACTATAGCCTGCATGGGGAGCGAAAAACGAGACCGGGGAATATCCCCAGTAGTTAACTAAGCCCGCCGGACAGTCTTGCCGGTCGAACTGGAACACGGGAAGCAGCTCGACGGCGGTGATCCCTAGATCCTGCAGGTATGGGATCTTCTCGATCATACCCGCATAGGTCCCGCGCAGCTCCGCAACGATGCCTGAGCTTGGGTGCCGGGTGAAGCCGGCGACATGCATTTCGTACATTACGGTGGTGGCGAAAGGCCGCTGCAGTGGAACGTCACCCTCCCAATCGTATTTGGAGGTGTCGACCACGACGCTCTTCATGGTGGTTGCAGTGTTCTCTCCCCTCTGGCTTGCGAGGTGACGGCAATAGGCGTCGGGCACGACGACGGCGCGCCCATAGGGGTCCACGAGAACCTTGTCTGGATCGAAACGCAGGCCGTGCGTCGGATCAAGAGGGCCACTGGCACGATAGGCATAGACCTGCCCTGAGCCGATGCCGGGAACAAATACGTGCCAGTAGTGGTAGGTGCGATGCGTGCGCGCATCGAGCTCGATCACGCGCGCCGGGCGCGTGGCGGCGGCGACATCGAACAGCAGGAGGTCCACTCGGGTCGCCTGCCTGGAGAACACACTGAAATTGACGCCCTCGGTGAGGGCGGTGGCGCCGAGCGGGAAGCTTCGGCCGGCTTGGCCCGAGATCGGCTGTTTCGGGCATGCAGGATCTCCGTGCCGGAAATCGCGTACGCCGGACGAGACGATATCCGAGTGCATAGGCGTGTGCGGATCGGTGAAGCTCACGAGCCGTTCTTCAAGGATGGAGGCTTTTGACGATACCGGAAGCCGAACACCGCCATTCGAACAGCGTCATCTGATATCCCTTATATGCGACTCCAATCCTGGGGCAATTACCGCGCACCGGCTTTAACCTCCATTAAGGCGGAGGGCCAATTCCCTCGGGTACTCTCATTCATAATGAGCCTCGCCAGGCGACATTGACGCAGATCAATTTCCGCAACCATCAGCGGCAGTAGCCTTTTCGACTGCTGCTGAGATAGCCAGGGTCGCTGGACACTATATGGGACAGATGCAAGCAATAGACGGCCGGGTGACCGCAGTCCGCGGGGCGGTTCTGGACGTTGCCTTCGAAGGCGGGACACTGCCGCCAATCGATAATGCTTTGGTCATTAAGTCCGACAAGGGCGCCCCGATCATTGCCGAGGTGCAGTCGCATTTGGATGAGGCGACGGTGCGCGCGCTGGCGCTTCAGTCCACCGCGGGGCTACGTCGTGGCATCGTCGCTCACCCCACCGGCGGGCCCCTAGAAGTGCCGGTTGGCGACGCGGTTCTCGGCCGGTTGCTCGACCTCACCGGCACGGTCGGCGACAAAGGCAAGCCGCTCCCCGCCGATGTGCCGCGCCGCCCCATTCACCGAACCGCGCCGCCGCTCGCCGCGCAGAGCGGGGCGACGGAAATCTTTTCGACCGGCATCAAGGTCATCGACCTGCTGACGCCTTTGGCGCAGGGCGGTAAGGCGGCGATGTTCGGCGGCGCTGGGGTCGGCAAGACCGTGCTCGTTATGGAGCTGATCCATGCCATGGTTGAACGCTATAAGGGCATCTCGGTGTTTGCCGGGGTCGGCGAGCGGTCGCGTGAAGGCCACGAGATGCTGCTCGATATGCGCAACTCCGGCGTTCTCGAGCGCACCGTGCTCGTCTATGGACAGATGAATGAACCGCCGGGCGCGCGCTGGCGCGTGCCGCTGACGGCGCTGACCATCTCGGAATATTTCCGCGACGAGCTGCATCAGAACGTGCTGCTGCTGATGGACAATGTCTTTCGTTTCGTGCAGGCCGGCGCGGAGGTGTCCGGCTTGCTTGGACGTCTGCCGTCGCGGGTCGGTTACCAGCCCACGCTGGCGAGCGAAGTAGCCGCTCTTCAGGAGCGCATCGTCTCGGTCGGAAGCGTTTCGGTCACGGCAATTGAGGCGGTCTACGTGCCCGCCGACGACTTCACCGACCCCGCCGTGACGACGATCGCGGCGCATATCGACAGCATGATCGTATTGTCGCGTCAGATGGCTGCCGAGGGCATGTACCCGGCGATCGATCCGATTGCGTCCTCTTCTGTCCTGCTCGATCCGCTGGTCGTCGGCGAGGAGCACGTAGCGGTCGCGACCGAGGTCCGACGCAATATCGAGCATTACCGCGAGCTGCAGGATGTGATCTCGCTTCTCGGGATCGAGGAGCTCGGTGCCGAGGACCGCCGCATTGTCGAGCGAGCGCGGCGTCTGCAGCGCTTTTTCACGCAGCCCTTTGCGGTGACGGAAGCTTTTTCGGGAGTACCCGGCCGCTCCGTTGCTGTCGCCGACACGATTGCCGGCTGCAAGGCGATTCTCGCCGGCGTATGCGACGAGTGGCAGGAAAGCTCGCTTTACATGGTCGGCACGATCGACGAGGCGCGCGACAAGGAGAAAGCCTCGCACGCCGCTGCACAACCCGCGGCCGAGCGTCCGAAGCAGGCGGCCGCAGCACAATGAGCGGCACTCTTCATCTCACTGTGACGATGCCGTCGCAAATCCTCGTCGACAGCGGCGATGTCGCGGCGGTGCGGGCCGAGGACGAGAGCGGCAACTTTGGGATATTGCCAGGCCATGCGGACCTGCTGACCGCCCTCGTCCCTTCTGTCTTGCGCTGGCGCACCACCGATGGCGCCGCTCATTTTTGTGCCGTGGGCGGCGGCGTTTTCACTGTCTCAGCGGGGCGCAAGATTTCCGTTGCATGCCGTGAAGGCGTGCTTGGGGCCTCGCTTGAAGACGTCGAAGCCAAAGTCCGTACCCTCCGTGCGCAGCAGATCGACGCCGACCGCAAGGCGCGTGTCGAGCAGGTCCGCCTTCATGCTCTCGCGGTGCGCCAACTGCTGCGATATCTGCGGCCCGGTCCCCCGACGGCCGCGCCCATTAAGGAGGAGGCTGCCTCGTGAGAGGAGCCGACTTCGATCGCCTGACCGAGGCCGCCCAGAGAACCGCCAAGCGCGAGGCCGAGGGTCGAGCAGACCCGGAGCCCTCGCTTGGCGCCCGGCTCGGCCAGATCGGCATTCTCGGCTGGACGATTGTCCTGCCGACGTTGCTCTGCCTGTATCTCGGCCGCTGGCTCGACCGGACATTCGGAACCGGGATCTTTTTCTCTGCTCCTTTGCTGATGGCCGGGGCAGCGTTCGGCTTCTGGTCGGCCTGGAGGTGGATGCATCACCAGGGGCTCAGGCAATGATTGCGGTTGGCCTGGCCGGTCAGATCTTCATCGGGCTGATTGCGGGTCTTCTTATCGGCGCGTTCCACTTCTCGTCGCTGTGGTGGAATACGCAGTTTTTTACGACCGGCGAAGCGGGCAAGGCCATCACTCTGCAACTGGTGCGCATCGCCGTGGCTGTCGCCGTTCTGACATTGCTGGCGCGGCTGCTGGGTTTGGCCGCACTCCTGTCCGGAGGCCTCGGATTCATGGTGGCCCGGCCATTGCTGCTGTGGCGCCTTGGAGGCTCGCGATGAACCACTCGCCGTTACAGACTGCGGCGCTCTTCCACGTTGGACCGGTCGCCATCACCGGACCGGTCGTCGTCACCTGGGTGATCATGGCATTCCTCACCCTGTTCGCCATCGCCGTCACGCGCCGACTGTCTCTCATGCCGTCGAAAGCCCAGACCATATTGGAACTCTTCGTCGGCGCCATCGACAGCCAGATCCGCGATACGATGCAGGTCGAGCCTGGTCCCTACCGCGCGCTGATCGGGACGATCTTTATCTTTATACTTATCGCCAATTGGTCGTCTTTGATCCCGGGTATCGAGGCGCCCACCGCACATCTGGAGACGGATGTCGCGTTTGGCGCGATCGTCTTTTTTTCGACAATCTTTTACGGCGTTCGGGCGCTGGGCCTATCCGGCTACCTCGCCACTTTTACCAAGCCGACCTGGGTCATGATCCCGCTCAACATCGCTGAGCAGTTCACGCGCACCTTCTCGCTGATCATCCGTCTGTTCGGCAACGTCATGAGCGGCGTTTTCATCGGCGCGATCGTGCTGTCTCTGGCCGGTCTTTTCGTGCCGATCCCATTCATGGCACTCGATCTGCTGACTGGAGCAATCCAGGCCTACATCTTCACCGTGCTTGCAATGGTCTACATCGGCGCCGCACTTGCCGAGGGACGGCACGAATCTCCCACCACCCCCAACAGAAAGTGAGCAGTATCATGGATAACTCGATCCAGCTGATCAGTATTTTCGCGGCCGCAATGGCCGTTTCGTTTGGCGCCATCGGGCCGGCGCTCGGCGAAGGCCGGGCCGTCGCTTCTGCAATGGACGCCATTGCTCGGCAGCCCGACTCGGCCGGAACCGTGTCGCGCACCCTCTTTGTCGGACTGGCGATGATCGAGACGATGGCGATCTACGCTCTCGTCGTCGCATTGCTCGTCCTGTTTGCCAATCCGTTCGTTAAGTAAAAGCGCAGCCTGATGCAGATCGACTGGTGGACGCTAGGGCTTCAGACGGTCAATGCCCTCGTCCTGATCTGGCTGCTGGCGCACTTTCTGTTCCGTCCGGTGGTCGACGCCATCACCGCGCGACAGAAGGCGGCGGGGCAACTGCTCGCCGACGCCCAAGCCGCCAAGGCGGCGGCGCAGAGCGAGCGCGAGAAGGCAGCAGCTGAAACTGCCCACCTTGTCGAGCACCGCGGCGAGACCTTGAAGGCCGCCGAGGCCGAAGCGGCGACCGCAAAAGCGGCTCTTCTCGCAGAGGCGCAAGCAGATGCCGACAAGCTTCGCGCCGCCGCCAAGGCCGAGATCGAAGCCGCACGCCGCACAGAGGCGCTCGCGTCGGAGGATCGCGCGGGACGGCTTGCAGTCGATATTGCCGCAAAGCTGCTCGATCGATTGCCGCACGAAGCGCGGGTCGCGGCCTTTATCGATGGGATTGCGATGGGACTGGCAAAGCTTCCGGAGGGAACCCGAGCATCGCTGGGCGCGGATGGCACGTCGGTCCATCTGACGGTTGCCCGGGCGGTAACCCCAGAGGAAGTGGAGGCTTGCCGCAAAGCGATCGCCGGAGTCCTCGGACATCCGGTTTTGGTCGAGGTCGCCGTTGAGCCGGAGTTGATCGCCGGCATTGAACTGGAAGCCCCGCACGCCGTCGTGCGCAACAGCTTCCGCGCCGATCTCGTTCGCCTCAAATCCGGGTTGGTTCATCATGACACAGACGCTGCCTGACACCCTCGACGACCCTTGGCTCACGCGTAGCCGCGAGACCATCGCCCGGATCGATCTCGCGCCTCAGGCCGAGACGGTGGGTCGCGTGGAAAGCGTCGGCGACGGGATTGCTCTCGTCTCCGGTCTGCCCGACGCCTGCCTCAATGAGCTTCTGCGCTTTGACGGGGGAAGAATGGGGTTCGCGCTGACCCTCGATGCCAACTCGATTGGCGCCGTCTTGCTCGACGACAGCGAGGCGATCGAGGCGGGATCTCGGGTGACGGGGACCGGCGAGGTCGTCCGGGTCCCGGTCGGACCGGGACTGCTCGGCCGCATCGTCGATCCGCTCGGCCGGCCGCTCGATCGGGACGAGCCGGTAAAAGCCGAAGCGGAAATGCCGATCGAACGCCCGGCGCCCGCGATTATCGAACGCGATCTCGTGTCCGAACCGATGGACACGGGCATTCTGGTGGTCGACGCCTTGTTCGCGGTCGGGCGCGGCCAGCGCGAGCTGATCATCGGCGATCGTGCTACCGGCAAGACTGCAATCGGCGTCGATACGATCATCAATCAAAAGCACACGGATGTCATCTGCGTCTATGTGGCGATCGGCCAGCGCGCGACCGCGGTGAAGCGGGTCATCGACGCAGTACAGCAGCACGGCGCCCCCGAGCGCTGCGTCTTTGTCGTCGCCTCGGCGGCGGCCTCGCCGGGGCTGCAATGGATCGCGCCATTTGCTGGCTTCACGATCGCCGAATATTTCCGCGACCACGGCCAGCACACGCTGGTAGTCGTCGACGATCTGACCAAGCACGCCGCCACCCACCGCGAGTTGGCGCTGCTGACCCGCGAGCCGCCCGGCCGCGAGGCTTATCCCGGTGACATATTCTACCTGCACTCGCGCCTGCTCGAGCGCTCGGCAAAGCTGTCGGCGGAGCTCGGCGGCGGTTCGCTGACCGCATTGCCGATCGCCGAGACCGATGCCGGCAATCTCTCCGCCTATATCCCGACCAACCTGATCTCGATCACCGACGGGCAGATCGTGCTCGATTCTCACCTCTTCGCCGCCAACCAGCGCCCGGCTGTTGATGTCGGCCTCAGTGTCAGCCGGGTGGGCGGCAAGGCGCAAACTGCCGCGATGCGCGCGGTCTCCGGCCGTGTCCGCCTCGATTATGCGCAGTTTCTTGAGCTGGAAATGTTCACTCGCTTCGGCGGTCTTTCCGACAGCCGCGTCAAAGCGCAGATCACCCGCGGCGAGCGCATCCGGGCCCTGCTCAATCAACCTCGCTTTGCCGCTCTGCGTCTCGCCGACGAGGTGGCACTGCTCGCGGCTCTGGCCGATGGAATGTTCGATCCGTTGCCGGCGAAGGTCATAGAGGAGGTGCGAGGGCGTGTGGCGGCGCATCTCGACGCGCATGCGGGGGGAAGCGTGACGGCCGTCGGAAAAACGGGGACCCTTGACGACGCGGCGCGCGCAGCCCTGGTCTCGGCAGTCGGCGATCTCGCCAAAGAGCTCGCGGCCGGTCTCGCGCCCAAAGCGGCCGCGTCATGAGCGGCAAGCTCAGCGAGGTCGAAAGCCGCATCGGCACGGTCCACCAGCTCGAAGCGGTGATCACGGCGATGCGCGGCAGTGCTGCCGCCCGCTCGCGCGAAGCACGCAGCCGGCTCGACGGCATTCGCGCTTATGCCGCGGCGATCGGCGCAGCGATCGGTCAGGCGCTTGCTCTCGCCCCGGAATCCGATCCACAGCCGCGCAAACTTCAAAGCGTGGAGAGGCATGTCGTCATCGTGCTTTCTTCCGAGCAGGGTTTTGCCGGGACATTCAATGAGCGGGTTCTAGACGCTGCAGAGCGCCATCTGAAAGCCGAGGGATCGGAGCTCCTGATCGTCGGTGATCGCGGCGCGATGGTCGCGGCCGAGCGGGGGGTGGTGTTCGACTGGTCGGCGCCAATGGTAGCCCACGCGCAGGAAGTGCCGCTGCTGGCCAACCGGATCACCGATGCGCTCTATTCCCGGCTCGAAAAGGACCAGGCGAGCCGCGTGGTTGTGATTCACGCCGTACCCGCCCCTTCGGCCTCTATAGAAGTCGTCGAACGCGCATTGTTGCCATTCGACTTTGCGCGCTTCAAGGTTGTCCCCCGCTCAATCCCTCCGATAACGACGTTGCCCCCAGAGCAGCTCCTCGCGGAGCTCGCCGAGGAATATGTCTATGCCGAGCTCTGCGAGGAGGTGATGCTGTCCTTCGCCGCCGAAAACGAGGCTCGCATGCAGGCGATGATCGCTGCGCGCAGCAATGTCAGTCGCAAGCTCGACGAGCTCGTCGCGAGCTTCCGCCGACTGCGCCAGGAAGAGATCACCGGCGAGATCATCGAGCTTTCCGCCGGCAGCATCTCGGCCGCGGCCTCCGTCAAGCCTAAACGGAAACGCGTGGCGGCTCTGACGCACTAATGACCACTCGGGAGGAATAGATGAATGCGCGCGATGTCATGACCCGCGACGTCGTGTCGGTAACGTCCGACACGCCCGTGCGGAAGATAGCCTCGCTTCTCGTCAAGCACGGCATCGGAGCGGTTCCGGTAATCGACAGTAGCGACGCGCCGATCGGCATCGTCAGCGAGGGCGACCTGATCCGTCCTGACCGAGCCGCCCGCGAGGCCTGGCGACAGTCCTGGTTGGAGATCCTTGCTGAGGGCGAGCCGTTAGCTCCCGAGCTTCTCGCCTGGTTGGGTTCTCAGAACCACAGCGCGTCTGCCGTCATGTCTGCGCCAGTGATCACGGTGAGCGAGGAGACCAGCCTCGGAGAGATTGCGCGGCTCCTGACGACTCACCGCATAAAGCGTGTGCCGGTCGTCCGCGATGGCCGTATTATCGGCATCGTCAGTCGCGCCGATCTCGTCCGCGCGCTGGTGGCCCCTCCGCGCCTAATGCCGATTTGACGGAAGCGCAAATGGTCCCGCTAATCGACGACCGGCACGGGCTCGACCAGCCCGAACTGGAGCGCAGATTGCGGCAACTGGCGCTCTGGTATCGAGAACTCGCTGAAGGCGCCGCGAACCCGGCCATCTGGGAAGCGCGATTGCAGACGGCCGAGAGACTGGAGCGGGAAGCTGAACGGCTGGCGGAAGAGTCGAAGCGCAGATAAAGGGGCTGGCCGCGCGAACCGGAGACGCGATCCTCCTCAGGATCTTGCGATCGGCCGGTATGAACCAACCGAACCGCCTTTCAAGCCGGTAGCGCCGGCAGTATCACCTCCGCGCCGATAGACCGGCCATCGGCTTTCTGTTCGATGGTCGTCGACCTTTCTTGACCGCCCTCCGCCGTGTAAGCTGGCTCGCTCCGGCGAGCTGTCGGATACCGACCCGTGCGAACCCGTCGGATGGAGCACGTTCAAGTGACCGATCTCGTCGCGTCCGAACGCGCGATCTCGTTCGGCCCCTTCCGCCTGGTTCCGGCACAGCGGCTTCTACTCGAAGACGATAACCCTGTGCGTGTGGGCGGGCGCGCGCTTGATATTTTGGCCGCTCTGTTGGAGCGCCCCGGGGAGCTGGTCGGGAAAGACGAGCTGATGGCCCGCGTGTGGCGTGGCACCTTTGTCGATGAGGGAAATCTCAAATTCCAGGTCGGCGCCTTGCGGCGGGCGCTGGGCGATGGGCGCGGGGGCAGGCGGTACATCGCGACGTCTGCGGGCCAGGGTTATCGCTTTATCGCCCCGGTCAGTGTCGCACAGGCGCCTGCAGCCGCAGCACTGCCGGCCGCGCCGACAAGACAAAGTCATAATCTGCCGCAGCAACTCACCCGGTTGATCGGCCGCGCCGATGCCGTAAGCCGGATCGTGGCGCGGCTACAACGGCACCGGTTGCTGAGTATTGTCGGGCCCGGTGGCATCGGCAAGACCTCGGTCGCCATCGCCGTGGCCGAGGCCTCGCTCAACAACTGTGAACATGGGGTCTGGTTCGTCGATTTGGCGCCGCTCGGCGCCGCTCGGCTGGTCCCCAGTGCCGTCGCGCAGGTGCTCGGTTTCGATATTCGCTCCGATGATCCGGTTCCGGGCCTGGTCGGTGCGCTCAGGGATAGCCGGCTGGTGCTGGTGCTCGACAATTGCGAGCACGTCATCGAGGCTTTGGCCACCCTCGCAACAGCTATCCTCAAGGGCGCGGCAGGGATCCATATACTGGCAACGAGCCGCGAACCGCTGCGGGTCGAAGGCGAATATGTTCAGCGGTTGCCGCCGCTGTCGAGCGGCTTTCCATCGGACCATCTTGGCGCCGCCGAGGCGCTTGCGTTTCCCGCGGTAGAGCTGTTTGTCGAGCGCGCAGCGGAGTGTCTGGGGGAATTTGAACTCACCGACGAGGACGCTGCGATCGTTGCCGAGATTTGCCGGAAGCTCGATGGAATACCGCTGGCGATCGAATTGGCGGCGGCCCGGGTCGAGAGCTTCGGGGTGCGGGGTCTTGCGGCACGGCTCGACGATCGTATTCGCTTGCTGACCAACGGCCGCAGGTCGGGTCCGCCGCGGCATCGGACGCTGAGAGCGGCCCTCGACTGGAGCTACGAGGTGCTCTCCGAACCCGAGCGTGCCGTGCTGGGCCGCTTGGGGATCTTTGTGGGCGGCTTCACGCTCGATGCAGCCTGCGCCGTCGTCGCCGATCCTGCCCTTCTCAAGGGCGACGTCATCGACGCCGTCGCGGAATTGACGGAAAAATCGCTCGCCGTCGTGGAAACGACCGAAACCGAGCCGCGCCTGCGGCTGCTCGAAACCACCCGCGCCTATGCGCTTGAAAGGCTCGCCGAAAGCGGCGAGTGGGAAGCGGTCGCGCACCGCCACGCCGACTACTACCGTAATTTTTTCGAGCGCGCTGAGGGTGAAGCGGCGGCGCGGCCTGCGGACGAATGGCTGGCCGATTATGCTCGGGAAATCGACGATTTGCGCGCGGCACTCGACTGGACTTTCTCGCCCAAAGGCGATGTATCGATCGGCGTGGCACTGACCGCTGCCGCGGTGCCGCTGTGGGTCCATTTATCCCTGATGGAGGAGTGCCGCGGTCGGGTTGAGCGGGCGCTTGCCGCTATCCGAGCCGGACCGAGCGGCGACCTGCGCGGCGAGATGAAACTCCATGCCGCGCTTGCCGACTCGCTGATCTTCGCAAGGGGTGCAGTTCCCGAGATTGGGGCGGCCTGGGCAAAAGTCCACGAGATCGCGGAAGTCCTTGACGATGACGAGTATCGATTACGCGCGATGTCCGGCTTGTGGAACGTTTGCAACGACAGTGGTGAGTATCGCGGCGCTCTGCTCCAAGCGCAGAAGATCAGAAGCCTGGCGGAGAAGCGGCACGACCCAGAGGATCTCCTGATCTCCAAGCGGATGATCGCTGTCTCACGATATTTTCTGGGCGACTACCTGAGCGCGCGACGAGGTCTCGAACATGTCCTCGCCGAATACACCCCTTCGGACCGCCGCACACACATCATCCGCTTTCAGTTCGACCTGCGGCTTCGGACTCGCGTTCCGCTGGCGCGGGTGCTCTGGTCGCAGGGGTTTGCGCAGCAAGCGATGAGCGCCGCCCGCGACAGTCTCGAAGACGCCCGCGCGACCGATCACGCAAATTCATTGTGCTATTCCCTGGCGCTGGCAGCGTGCCCGATCGCGCTGCTGGTTGGCGATTTGGCCGCGGCGGATCATTACGTGACGATGCTGCTAGACCTATCGACAACTCACGCGCTGGCCCGCTGGCGCGCCTGTGGCCTCAGCTATCACGGCGCGCTCGTCAGCCGGCGCGGCGACGTCATGAACGGGTTGCGGCTACTGTGCGAAGGTTTCGATGAGCTAGACCATGACTGGTTCGCCGCATTCAACATCGCGGTTCTGATGTCGGAGGCACTGGGCCGCGCCGGGCAAATCGACGATGGACTTGCGGCGGTCGAGAAGTCGATCGCGCGATGCGAACGCACCGAAGGCCGCTGGCTAATTTCCGAGCTGCTGCGCATTAAAGGCGAGCTTCTTTTGTTGCAGGGCACTGCCGGAACCACAGAAGCGGTGGAAGATGTATTTCGGCAGGCGCTCGATTGGGCGCGTCGGCAAGAGGCGTTGTCTTGGGAGTTGCGTGCTGCCACGAGCCTCGCCCGCCTGCTGGGCGACCGGGACCGCATCAATGAGGCGCGCGATCTGCTGGCGCCGATTTATGAGCGGTTCACCGAAGGATTTGGCACCGCCGATCTGCAGGCGGCGAAGCAGCTGCTCAACGAGCTGAGCGACGTTTCCGGGTTTGAGCGGGCTCAGGAGGGCTGACTTGGCCGCTTCCGCCGCTGAGAGTGCCATCTCGTTCGGCCCCTACCGCCTCCTTCCCACGCAACGGCTGCTGATGGAGGGCGACAAACCCGTTCGCCTCGGCAGCCGCGCTCTCGACATTCTGACTGCCTTGGTCGAGCATCGGGGCGAAGTCGTCAGCAGGGACGAGCTGATGGCGCGCGTCTGGCCCAACACCCATGTCGAAGAGGGCAATCTCAAATTTCAAATCAGCGCGTTGCGCAGGACCTTGGGCGGCGGTAACCGCTATTTGGTCAATATTCCGGGTCGCGGCTATTCCTTTGTAGCGCCGGTCGCCCGCGCTGAGGAGGCGAGAATAGCTGCTCCCGAGCCACCCCAAACGCAGAACGCGCACAATCTGCCGGCGTTGCTGACAAGATTGATTGGCCGCGAAGACACGATCACCAGGCTAGCGAATCAACTTCTGCGACAGCGTCTTCTGACTATCGTTGGCGCGGGCGGGATCGGCAAGACCTCGGTCGCCCTCGCGGTGGCCGAGCAATTGATGCCCGCCTACGAGCATGGCGTCTGGCTGATCGATCTGGCGCCGCTCACGGATCCCCGGCTGGTACCAAGCGCGCTAGCGGACGCGCTCGGGCTCGAAATTCGCGCCGAAAATCCACTACCCGGGTTGGTTGCCAGCTTTCGGGATAAGAAGATGCTGCTCGTGCTTGACAATTGCGAACACGTCATCGACGCGGCGGCTACCTTGGCAGTCGGGGTCCTATCCGGCGCACCAGGAGTTCAGCTGCTCGCGACCAGCCGCGAGCCGCTACGCATTGAGGGCGAGCACGTGCACCGCCTTTCGCCGCTCGCCAGCGCGCCTGCATTAGCCCGGCTCACCGCCGCCGAAGCGCTAAGCTTTCCGGCCGTTCAGTTGTTTGTCGAGCGTGCCGCGGCGACCCTTGACGAGTTCGAGCTCACCGATGCCGATGCCCCGATCGTTGCCGATATCTGCGGCAGGCTGGATGGAATTGCGCTGGCGATCGAGTTGGCGGCCGCGCGCGTAGACACTTTCGGGGTGCGCGGGGTTGCGGCACATCTCGACGACAGGTTTCAGCTGCTGACCAGGGGCCGGCGCACGGCTCTGCCGCGCCACCAGACGCTGAGAGCGACACTCGACTGGAGCTATGAACTGCTTCCCGAGCCGGAACGCGTTGTCCTGCGCCGTCTGGCGATCTTCGCCGGTGGCTTCACCGAGGAGGCGGCGCGCGCAGTAGCGGCAAGCGCAGAAATCGCCGCGTCGGAAGTGGTCGAGAGCCTCGCCAATTTGGTCACGAAATCGCTTGTGTCGGTGGATGTCGGCGGCGTGATGGTGCGTTACCGACCGCCAGAGACTATTCGCGCCTACGCGCTCCAAAGGCTCATCGAAAGCGGCGAGCGCGAACAGATCGCGCGGCGTCACGCCGAATACCACCTGGGTCTGTTTGAGCGGGCCGAAGCCGAAGCCGAAACGCGGCCAATGGCCGAGTGGCTTGCCGAATATCGACCCTCGCATCGACAATCTTCGCGCAGCGCTCGACTGGGCGTTTTCGCCCGGTGGCAATGCAGCCATTGGTGTCGCGCTGACCGCTGCTTCGGTGCCGCTGTGGGTCGATTTGTCGATGATGGCGGAGTGCCGCCGACACGTCGAACGCGCCATCGCCCGGCTGGATTTAGTCTCAGAACTGGATCCGAGGCAGGAAATGCATCTGCAGGCGGCATTGGGTGTGTCGCTGAACTACACCACCGGCCCCATACCCGAGACCGAAGCAGCCTGGACGAGGACCTTGGAAATTGCCAAGAGCCTTGACGACACCGAATTCCAATTGCGCGCGCTCCGCGGTCTTTGGGCGCATCACATGAACGCTGGCGAATATCGGGCGTCGTTGGCGCTCGCCGATAAGTTCAGCGCCCTTGCTGCAGACCACGGGCGATCCGGCTGCTCTGGGCGCTGCTGATCGCATGGCTGGCATCATCCTTCATTATCTCGGAGACCAGACCGGCGCGCGCCAGCACCTTGAGCGCCGACTTGCCCGCGCTGTCAGTACCGTTCGCCAATCGCAACCCGTCCGTTTTCTGATCGACCAGCGGGTAGCAGCGCGAGCGCTGTTGGCGCGGATTCTTGTGGCTTCAGGGATTTCCCGATCAGGCCTCCTCCACTGCGCGGCTTGCCGTGGACGAAGCCGAGGCGACCGGGCATGCGCTGTCGCTTTGTCATGCATTGGCTCAGGCTGCGTGTCCGGTCGCAATGCTCAATGGCGATATGGCTGCGGCGCAGAGCTTTACCGCGGTCCTGCTCGACCGCGCCAGAGAACTCGGGCTCTCCGGCTGGATCGCGCGCGGCCATTGCTTTCAGGGCGTTCTGCTGATCATGCGGCGCGATTTTGTCGCCGGTTTGCCGCTGCTGCGAGACGCGCTTGAGGAGATGCGCGAGGGCGGCGCGGCTCCGGGTTACCCGGCCTTTCTCGCGTTATTGGCTAGAGGCCTGGGTCTCGCCGGGCAAGTGACCGAGGGCCTAGCGGTTATCGATCAGGCATTGGACCTGTCGGAGCGCCACGAAGAAAATTGGAGCCTACCCGAGGTCTTGCGCAATAAGGGCGAACTTCTGTTGCTCGAACGATCGGTCTCGGCTGTGCTTCGCGGCCGAGGATTGCTTCCAGCAAGCGCTCGACTGGGCCCGTCGGGACGGCACGCTCTCTTACGAATTGCGGGCCGCATTCAGCCTTGGCCGCTTATGGCGCGACAGGGGACGCGGCGCAGAGGCGCGCGAGCTTGTCGCATCGGTGTATCGCCGCTTCACAGAAGGATTCGAGACTGGCGATCTGCGGATCGCAAAGCGGGTCCTCGACGAGTTGAACTCACCGCATCGCCAATAATCGCAGATTATTGGCGGCGGGATTTGGCGGCTGAACGTTCGCCGCGCCCGGCCATGCGAAAGCGCCGTGGACTTTGACTTAGATTAAAGCAAGGCAGGTCGTACCGGCGCTATCAAGCGTCGACTGTTCGGCTGTGACAAGCTGCCCTCTCTAAGGCCTCAGGCGGAACGCCGAGTCCCGTCGTAACTCGAGTTTATAGAGCTCTAGCCTGCTTGCTTGGGAGAATGCAATGAGGAGTGGCGAGAAAACGGCAGGCTACGAGATGGTGCTGACGGCAGCGCCTGGGGAACCCGTCAACCTGGATGAAGAGCCGGATACCGCGCAAGCCGTGCTGCACCGGGATATCGAATTCGTACTTCCCAAGCTTCGACGATATGCGCGCAGTCTGACGCGTGACGCGGTCGATGCCGACGACCTCGTCCAAGAGTGTCTGGCGCGAGCGCTCGGAAAGCTTCACCTCTGGACGGTGGGAACGGATTTGAGAGCGTGGCTCTTCAGGATCCTCCACAACGAATATGTCAGTCAGATCCGTCGCGCTGCCCGTCAGGGCACCGCCGTCGATTGGTGCGAATACGAGTTCGACCTTGACCTGCGCGCCCGTCCAGATCGAGCAGTTGGAAATCCGTGACCTGGTACGAGCACTGACATCGCTGCCCAAAGAACAACGCACGGCGGTCCTGATGATCGGTTTGGCAAAGGGCGATTATTACGAGGTCGCGTCGATGTACAAAGTCCCCGTCGGCACCATACGATCTCGCCTTTCGCGCGGCCGGAAGACTCTCCGCGCGCTAATGAGCGTGGCCCCTTTGGAGCCGCACATCGCCAACCGTTCCGCGAGGGCAGCCTAAAGCGTCGCCGACACCATTGTGTGAGTTAGGACGATGAGCTCTGCTCGTCTTATCCTCCTGCGGGCGATTCTCGCAGTCGCGGTCCTTTTTGCTGGTTCTTCCAACGCCCCGGCGGGGGAGGCGGACAGGATCGAGGCGCGCATCGAGATTTTCGGTTTTGCCGGCTTTCACGTATTGACCAACCGGACTACGGTCGAGGAAGCGGGAGATCGATATTCGATCGCGATGGATCTCGACACCCACGGGCTCGCGAGAGTGTTCGTAGATCTGACGAGCCATTCCGAGGTCCATGGACGCCTCGCCACAGACACGGCTCGTCCCGATGCCTACCGAGCCGAGGTCCGCCGCAACGGCATCGATCGTTCTTACGGCGTCGATTATCCTAGCGACGGTGCGGTGATCAACGCGTCGACGCCTCTCTCCCCGGGCCAATCCTTCTCGGTGCCGTCGGAGCTGATTCGCGGCACCGTCGACCAGCTGACGGCCTATTTCCTGCTGGAACGGCAGCTAGCCCAGCGCGGGACTTGCGCGATGGTCATTCCGGTGTTCGACGGCAGTGCCCTCTACAATCTTCGCTTCACCGATATTAAATCCCAGGCGCTCTCGGCCGACGGCTACCAGAACTTCGCCGGCCCAACGCTGCTCTGCCAAGTAATTCGCGAGGAGATCCTCCGCAAACCAGGTCAGGGCGAGGACACGTACCAGCGTGGGAGGATCTGGTATGCCCGCCTCGCGGGAGGCGATCTGATGCTGCCGGTGCGGATGGAATTCGAGACTGCTTTCGGCACTGTGAGAGGTTATCTGGCGGAATTACAGGGGCACGGTGTGCACCTCCATTTGATGCAGGAATGAGCAATTACTGAAGCGTGGCGCCTAGTGGGCGCATTAACGTCGCGATCCGCGGCATCTTCGACGCCGGCGTCTCCGTTTAACGCAGGTTAAAGTCGTCCGGGCGCCCGTTGCATTTTCTGGACGCTGGCACGGCTCGCCGGATGGGCGAGCCGGTTTTGGGACGGGCAGCACCGCAGCCGAAAGGATGAGTAAAGGAGTGAGTAAATGGCAGTACGCGCGATCGCCGTGATCGGGGCCGGGGCGATGGGAAGCGGCATCGCTCAAGTGGCCGCTGTAGCCGGCCTCGGCGTGACCCTGATCGAAGTCAGCGACGCGGCGGTCGAGAAAGGCCTCGACCGGGTCAGGGGCAATCTTCAGAAATTGGTCGCCAAGGGCAAAATGACCCAGGCGAATAAGGAGGCTGCGCTCGGATTGGTGCGTGGAACGACCGCGCTCGAGGATGTGACGCCCGCCGATGTCGTGATCGAGGCGGTGACCGAGAATTACGACGTCAAGTTGGACATCCTCCAACGGGTCGATGCACTGGTGCGTGCCGAAACGATCATCGCGTCCAACACGTCCTCGATTTCGATCACCAAACTCGCAGCGGCGATATCGCATCCGGACCGCGTCATCGGGATGCACTTCTTCAACCCGGTGCCGGCCATGGCCCTGGTCGAGATCGTTCGCGGCTTGCAGACCACCGATGCGACGCACGATATGGCCGAAGCACTCGCGCTCCAACTGGGCAAATCGCCGATCACCGTCAAAAGCGGGCCCGGTTTCCTCGTCAACCGTATTCTTCTGCCGATGATCAACGAGGCCTTTTTCGTCCTTGCCGAGGGGGATGCCAGCGCGACGGAAATCGACGAGGGCATGACGCTTGGTTGCAATCACCCGATGGGCCCGTTGGCGCTGGCCGACTTGATTGGGCTCGACACGCTTCTGGCGGTCATGCAGACCATTCACGACGAGTTCGGCGATCCGAAATACCGGCCCTGCCCGCTGCTCAGAGAGATGGTCGCGGCGGGTTACCTCGGTCGTAAAACGCGCCGTGGTGTCTACCGGTACTGACGTTGCTGTGAGTACCGCTCTCACCACAACTCACCAGCGCTAACACCACCTCACTCGACTGTTGCGCAATGGAGCGCAAATGTAGCGGGGCCACACCACTCGCTATGGCGCCCTTGTCGGGGAGAAGCGCAATGCCGAAGCTCAGGTTTGATCCCGTCACTTACCAGTTCTATTTTCGATGTGCCCCGCAGGAAGGAACCACGGCAAAAGCCGCGGGGTTCGGCTGGGATCCCGTTCGGCGTCGCTATTATACCGAGGACCCGAACGTCGCTGCGAGCCTCGAGAGCCACGGCGATTTCTACGCTAGGCTGCTGTTGGCGGATGTTCTTGGGGCCGTAACTTCGCCCCAGCATCTCCAGCACGCCCGTGGATCGTCGGAGCCGATGCCCCAGACAAAAGGGACCATGGTCTCGTCGAGTTTGGTGCACTGATGGGCGGTAGGCGGAAGCCGCTCCGCTTCGGTGGCCGGTGAGCCAAGCGACCGAATTTGGATCGCTCTACTCGCGCCGTTTTTCGTCCGACCAACGAAACCAACCGCAGGTATGAATGCGAAGGGAGTCGAACCATGAAGAAGTTGATCACACCCTGTCGCCGCATTGGTAAAATCCGAGCAGTTTCCATTGTCCTACTGCTCGCGAGCGGCATACCCGGCGCAGCCTCGGCGGCGCTTTCGACGAACCCGCGGGATACCGTGCGCAGCCTTTACGACACATTGCTGGGCACGATGAAGGACGGCCGAACGCTCGGACAAAGTGGACGTTATGCAAGGCTGTCGCCCGTGATCGGAAAGCTGTTCGATATTCCCGCCATGGCCCGGCTCGCGGTCGGCCCGTCATGGGCAACGCTGTCGGCGACCCAGCAGCAGCAGGTGACGGAGGCCTTCGGACATTACATCTCCGCAACTTACGCCGACCGGTTCGACAGCTATTCCGGCCAGCAGCTGCAGGTCACCGGCGAGCAGCCTTACGGCGCCGAAGTCATCGTGCAGACCCAGATCGTCAAAGCAAACGGCGATTCGGTGACCCTCAATTACCGGATGCACGAGGATTCCGGTTCCTGGCAAATCTCTGATGTATACCTCGACGGCACCATCAGTCAGCTGGCGACGCAACGCTCGGAGTTCCACTCGATCCTTCAGCGCGAGGGTGTCGAAGGCCTGATTTCGGCATTGGACCGCAAGGTCGACCTGCTGACCGGAACCTAGGGCAGCTATCGTGACGGCGAGCAGTCCCCGATTCCGAGACAGTCGGTGATCGCAACCTTGCCGTTGGCCTGGAAGCGCAGTGAAGTACGTGGTGCTCGGGCCCGCCACTTCGGCGGGTCGCGCAGCCGGACGACCGCGCAACATCGCGCGAGCGATCGAAGCGACAAAAACCGCCATCCGCCCAATGGCAGCCTTGGATCTTCTCTCGCAGCCGTCCGATCGCCGCGGGCCACCGCTGCTCTAATCTCGGTTGGGCACTGGAACGCTAGGGAAAGACATGTACACAGTTGGCAGCTACCTCGCAGCCCGTCTTTCGCAGATTGGGCTGAAGCATCACTTCGCGGTTGCGGGTGACTTCAACCTCGTCTTGCTTGACCAGCTTCTGACTAATAAGGATCTGCAGCAAGTATATTGCTGCAATGAGTTGAATTGCGGCTACAGTGCAGAGGGTTACGCGCGCGCCTGTGGCGCAGCAGCTGCGGTGGTGACTTTTAGCGTGGGCGGGCTTTCCGCCATCAACGCTATCGGCGGCGCCTACGCCGAAAACCTGCCGGTTATCCTGGTCTCGGGCGCACCCAATACGAACGACAGCGCGACCGAGCATCTATTGCATCACACTCTCGCCACGCACGATTTTTCGTATCAGCTCGAGATAGCCAAAAAACTCACTTGCGCCGCCGTCGCAATTACCTCCGCGACTGATGCGCCGCACCAAATCGACTATGCGATCCGCGCCGCGTTGCGAGAGAAAAAGCCGGCCTATATTGAGATTGCCTGCAATATCGCCGCCGCGCCTTGCGCGCCGCCAGGGCCGATCAGCGCCGTTATCGCCGAAGAGCCAAGCGACCCCGAGACGCTCGAAGTGGCGATCGCGGCGGCAGCCAAGATCCTTGCCCGCAGCCAAAAGCCCGTGCTGCTGATCGGCAGCAAGTTGCGGGCGGCTGGCGCTGAGAAACAGGCAATTGCCCTCGCCGAGGCGCTCGGCTGCGCCGTCACCGTTATGGCGGCAGCGAAAAGCTTCTTTCCAGAAGATCATCCGCAATTCGCCGGTATCTACTGGGGCGAGATCAGCACGCCCGGCTCCAGAGAGATCGTCGATTGGGCGGATGCCGCTGTCTGCCTCGGCACGGTCTTCAACGACTATTCGACCGTCGGCTGGACAGCAATGCCGAGCGGTGCGGGCGTGCTCACAGCCGACCAGAACCGCGTGTATTTCGACGGACACGATTTTGGGCGGATCCATCTGCGCGACTTCCTTTCGGGGCTCGCTTCCAAGGTGCAGAAGCGAGACGCGACAATTATCGAATACCAGCGCATCCGCGCCGAACCGCGGCCCGAAATCCCCGCCAAGCCCGACGCCAAGCTGACGCGAACCGAGGTCGTCCGACAGATCCAATCCCTGCTGACCGCCAACAGCACGGTGCTCGCCGAGACCGGCAACTCCTGGTTCAACGGCGTGAAGCTGAAGCTGCCGGGCGGCGCGCGCTTCGAGGTCGAAATGCAATGGGGCTCGATCGGTTGGTCGGTGCCGGCGACTTTCGGCTACGCGATGGGCGCGCAAGGCCGGCGCGTCATTGCGATGATCGGCGACGGCTCCTTTCAACTCACGGCACAGGAATTAGCGCAGATGATCCGGCACAAGCTGCCGGTCATCATCTTCCTTATGAACAATCATGGGTACACGATCGAGGTCGAGATCCATGACGGCCCCTACAACAACATCAAGAACTGGGACTACGCCGGTCTGATCAACGCCTTCAACGCCGAGGATGGGTGTGGACGCGGCATCCGCGTCACCAATGGTGGAGGGCTAGCCGACGCGATCAAGATGGCGCTCGCCAATCACGCCGGGCCAACGCTGATCGAATGCATCATCGATCGCGACGACTGCTCCCCCGACCTCATCTCCTGGGGCCGTCGGGTCGCCGCCGCGAACGCGCGCTTACCGCGGCCGCAATAGGCTAGTAGAGAGGTGATCAGTGGGCATCGGGCTCTTTATTCCCAGCCCCTTGGAAGCCGTTTCCCCCAAGTTGAGCTACGACAAAGTCAGCGATCATGCACGCCGAATAATCGTCTCGGCCGACAGCTCGTGCCTGATGCCTCAGCGAGGGTGCGCCGAGCGTTACCAATCAAATTCATCCACATCGCCCAGATCCTGAATGGAGTAGCCGAATGAACGGCAAAGCCTTTTTGCTGCCTCTCGCACGATTGCTGATGTCGAGCCTGTTCGTGTGGGATGGCGTCGCCCAGCTGCGCAATCCGGGCGGCACGGCGCAATATTTCGCCAGTGTTCACATACCCCTGCCCGATATCGCGGTCTGGATCTCGATACCGGTGCATCTCCTCGGCGGCTTGGCGCTGCTCGCGGGTTTTTACAGCCGATGGGCCGCTGCTCTGCTCGCAGTTGTCTGCCTGGGCACTGCTTTTGGTGTGCATCTGCCGGCCGGCGATACGAACAACATGATCCATTTCTACAAGAACCTGGTGATGACCGGCGGGTTCCTCTACGTCATTGTCTTCGGCCCCGGCGGCCTCAGCCTCGACAGGGGACCCGCGTAGATGCCGCGCGAGCCGCACCCGGCAAGGCCAACCGGACTCTTCCGCCGCGGAGCGAGCCCACAAGCACTCCGCTTGCGGCGGTGCACCCCCCATAGAAGGTGGCAGAGACCTTCGCCATGCGTCCGGCAAGGTCGGTTAACGGCGCATCAAGAGACAGCGGCCGGTTGATGCCGGCGATCCGCAAAGGGGTCGGATCGAGCCGTCTGGTGTCGATATCGCGAAGCTCCTGACCTAGTGGTCTGACGCGATCGCTTGGTGCCCACGGTTGACCTTTTCGATAATGCGATCGGGATCGGCGGTCCAGACAAAGGGTTTGGGTTTGCGGTTATGCTCGCCGAGGTAGCGGTTGATCGCCGCTTGCAGGTCGACGAGCGAATGGAAGACACCGCGCTGCAGGCGCCGCCGGGTCAGGGTAGCGAAAAAGCTCTCGACGGCATTGGCCCAGGAGCACGAGGTGGGGGTGAAATGGAACATCCACCTGGGATGCCGCGCGAGCCAGGCGCGCACCTTGGGATGCTTGTGGACGGCATAGTTGTCGAGGATCGCGTGGATCAGCTTGCCGGCCGGCACCGCGGCCTCGATCCGGTTGAGGAAGCGGATGAATTCCTGATGGCGATGGCGCGCCATGCACTGGCCGATGACGGTGCCGTCGAAGACATTGAGCGCCGCGAACAGCGTCGTCGTGCCGTTGCGGATGTAATCATGGGTCATCGTTCCGGCCCGGCCCTTTTTGATCGGCAGGCCCGGCTGGGTGCGGTCGAGGGCCTGGATCTGGCTCTTCTCGTCGACCGAGAGCACCAGGCTGTGCGCCGGCGGGTCGAGATAGAGTCCGACCACATCGCGCAATTTGGCGGCAAACGCCGGGTCCTGCGACAGCTTGAAGCGCCGCACCCGGTGCGGCTGCAGACCGTGCGCCGCCCAGATGCGCTGCACCGAGCGCAGCGAGATGCCGCTCGCTGCCGCCATCGCCCGGCCGGTCCAATGGGTTGTCTCGCCCGGCGGCTCCGCCAGGGTCAGCGCGACGACATCGTCAACCAGCGCTGACGGCAATGGCGGCAGACCGGGTTTTCGCGTCTTGTCGTGCAGCAGGCCGGCCACGCCCTCGCGCATAAACCGCTCTTGCCAGCGCCACACACAGGGCTTCGAAACCCCGGCGCGGCGCATGATTTCGGCGGTGCCGCAGCCCTCGCCCGTGGCCAGAATGATCCGCGCCCGCCACACATGCTTTTGCCGGCTGTTGCGATCCGCTACCACCGCGGCCAGTCGTTCGCGGTCGGCGGCACTCACCTCGATAGCGATCCCCTCGCGCATCGCGCATGATCGCACAGATCCAGTCCTTATGGAATCCTATGATTGCGTCGTACCACTAGGGAGTTTTCGGACGATGGCCAAAGCCAATGGCTTGGGGGTTGCTCTTCGTTGGTGCATACTGCTGGTCGAGGAACCACCGCTGTCCGCGCGCGCATGATCGAATACTGGGCGCTCCTGCTTGGCCAGCGACGGCCTGCCCGTGCCGCTCGATCGCGTCGACCAGAACAATTTCGGCTCGAAACAGTGTCTGAGGCAGTAGAAAACCGCGGTTGGCGGTTTAGCACCACCGCCGCAAAATATCTCTGCTCATCCAGCGAGCTGCGGAGGAGCAGACTGATGAAATCGGCACTCCTTCGCGGACCATGATCCCGAGATCGTAGCCGAGGCTGTGTGATTGCTGGCCGGTTGGCGCTTTAAGATTGCCCCGTGCTGGCGACTGACGAGAGACTGGTGGCTATTATGACTTCTCCGACTAGCGAGTCCTTCACCTACCGGCGCCCTACTGCGTCCTGGGGCCGCGCTCCGGTGAGCCAGCAAGGTGGACCGGGCGCGTATGTCGGACGGTCGCTTACGCGGGTCGAGGATGCCGATCTGTTATGCGGCCGCGGCCGCTTTGGCGACGACCTGCCGGTCCGGACAGCAACCTTGCACGCCGCGATCCTGCGCTCGCCACATGCTCATGCCGAATTGCTCTCGGTCGACATTGAGGCGGCATTGTCCGTTCCGGGGGTCGCTGCTATTGTCACTGGTGACGATGCCAGGCGCTGGACCCGCCCTTTTATTGCCGCGGTCAAGACGCCTGCGGAGCACTGGTGCCTTGCGGTCGACCGAGTGCGCCATGTGGGCGAGCCGGTGGCCGTGGTACTTGCGGGCGACCGCTACGCTGCCGCGGACGCGCTCGAACAGATCGAGGTGTCGTATCGGCCGCTGCCTGTGGTGATCGACCCGGTTGCGGCTGCCGAATCTGCCGCGCCGCTGCTGCATACGGCGCTCGGATGCAACGTCATCAGCGACCGCTCATTCTGCTACGGTGATCCCGAAGCGGCGTTCGCCATGGCCGGGCACCGGATCACGGTCACGACCACTTACCCACGTAATTCCGGCACCCCGATCGAGTGCTTTGTGGTCATCGCCGAATATCTGCCGGGTGAAGGCGTGTATGAGGTAACCGCCAATTTCCAGGGCCCGTTGGCGATGCATCCGGTGATGGCCATGGCGCTCGGCGTCCCGGCCAACCGGCTGCGCCTGAAAACGCCGCCGGATTCTGGTGGCAGCTTTGGCGCCAAGCATGCCGTCTTCCCCTATGTCGTGCTGTTGGCGATCGCCGCTCGCAAAGCCGGACGGCCAGTCAAATGGGTTGAGGAACGCAACGAGCACCTCGTCGCCGCGACCTCGGCCACCAACCGGGTGACCACACTCTCAGCCGCAGTCGACGACGACGGGATTGTCACCGCGCTCGAATGGGACCAGCTCGAAGATTGCGGAGCCTATTTGCGCCCGCCCGAGCCGGCAACGCTCTACCGCATGCACGGCAACATGACCGGTGCCTTCCGGATCCGTAATCTGCGCATCCGCAACCGGGTGGTGCTGACCAACAAGACCCCGAGCGGGCTGGTGCGCGGCTTTGGCGGCCCGCAGGTCTATTTCGCCCTCGAACGGCTGATGCAGCGCATCGCGGTGACGCTCGACCTCGATCCACTCGAGGTGATCTGCCGCAACCTGCTCGATTCCTTTCCTTACCGCTGCCCGGCCGGGGCAGTGCTCAATTCCGGAGATTATCGCGCCGGCGTTGATCACGCGGTCGAGGCCGGGGGCCTCACCGAATTGCGCCGCCGCCGCCACGAGGCGCGCGCCGAGGGCCGACTTTATGGCATCGGCTATGCCGCTGTGGTCGAACCCTCGATCTCCAATATGGGCTACATCTCCACCGTCTTGAGCCCCGCGGAACGTCGAGCGGCCGGGCCCAAGGATGGCGCGCAGGCGGCCGCGACCGTGGCGTTCGACCCACTCGGCGGCATCTCGGTCATCATCGATTCATTGCCGCAGGGGCAGGGGCACCGAACCGTCGCGGCCCAAATCGTCGCCGATGTGTTCGGGCTGAGCCCGGCGGCGATCAGGGTCGAAACCACGCTCGATACCGCCAAGGACGCCTGGTCGATCGCTGCCGGCAATTACTCGAGCCGGTTCGCCGGGGCGGTCGCCGGTGCTGCTCATCTCGCGGCACTGCGCCTTAGAGACAAACTCGCGCGGATTGCCGCGGCGCAATTGAACCTGCGGCCAGAGGAGGTGTGCTTCGCCGATGGGCGCATTTTCGCCGCGGCGAACCCGGAAAATGGGATCAACTTTGCGCGTGCCGCAGCCGCGAGCCATTGGTCGCCGGGCTCGCTCCCCGATGAGAATGCCACCGCCTTGCGCGAAACGGTGTTCTGGACGCCGCCAAGCTTGCAGGCGCCCAACGAGGCGGACGAGGTCAACAGTTCGGTGACTTACGGCTTCGTCTTCGACTTTTGCGGCATTGAAATCGACCACGATACTGGAGAGGTGCGGATCGACAAATATGTGACGTTCCACGATGCCGGCCGCATCCTGAACCTCACTTTGTTCGACGGGCAGGTGTATGGCGGGTTCGCGATGGCGGTCGGTGCAGCCTTGTTAGAGCGCTTCGTTTACGGCGACGACGGCGATTTCCTGACCGGGAGCTTTGCCGATTATGCGGTGCCGACCGCGCGCGACATTCCCACACCGATGATCCTGCATCGGGCAACGCCGTCGCCGGTAACCCCGCTTGGCGCGAAGGGGGTGGCCGAGGGCAATTCGATGAGCACGCCGGTGTGTATTGCCAATGCGGTGGCCGACGCGCTCGGTGTCGCCGATCTGACCCTGCCGCTGACGCCGGCGCGAGTGGCCGAGCTCATCGCGCTCAAAGCGGCGCGCGATGTTTGATCTCGGCCGCAGCTTTCTTGCGAATGTCGAGCGCAGCCCCGACGCGCTGGCGATTGTCCACGGCGAGCGGCGGCTCACCTATGCCGAATGGTATGCCGAGATTGGCCGCGTTGCCGACGGGCTTGCCGCGCTTAGCCTCAGGCGCGGCGACCGGCTCGCCGTCATCCTGCAAAACCGGATCGAGATTGCGAGCCTGCATTGGGCCTGCCAGTTCCTCGGCATCGTCGTGACCCCGCTCAATTGGCGCATGAAGGCCGAGGAACTCGATTACTGCCTCGCCGATGCAGAGGCCGGCGCCATCGTATTCGACGCGGTTGCGGTCGATGCGGTTGCTGGGGCCAGGAGGGCGAGAGACCTGCCGCGTGTTGCGATCGGTGACGCCGAGGATGGCACCTGCCGGTTCGACGACTGGCCTGCTTCCGATTGCACATTGACGCCCCGAGCCCGACCCGACGATCTCTCCGTGTTGCTCTATACCTCGGGCACGACCGGGCGGCCGAAGGGCGTGCCGCGGCGGCAGCGCGTCGAGCGAGCCGCAGCACTCGCGCACATTGCACAAAACCTCTATGGCCGAAATGAGCGCACCTTGGGTGTGATGCCGCTCTATCACACGATGGGGATCCGCTCGCTGTTGGCGATGGCGCTGGTCGACGGCGCGTTCATCTGCCTGCCGCGCTTTGATGCGGCCGCGGCTTTGCGGCTGATCGGCCGCGAGCGGGTCACCAACCTCTATCTCGTGCCCACGCTATACCATGATCTCGTGAGCCATCCCGATTTCGCCGCTGCCGACACCAGCTCGGTCAGAAAGATCGGCTTCGCCGGTGCAGCGATGCCCGACGGCCTGCTGAACCGCGTCGAAGCTGCATTCCGGCCGGAACTGTTCGTGAACCATTATGGTTCGTCGGAGATCTACACCTTCACGGTCGAGCCGCGTGCGGCGGCCAAGCCCGGCTCGGCCGGCAAAGCGGGGATCAACCAGCGTATCCGGGTCGTCAAGCTCGGCGCCGCCACCGCGGACGAAATTGCCGCGATTGGCGAGGAGGGTGAGATTATCGCCGACATGGCAGGCGACGAGGCGTTCGAGGGCTATTGGCGGCGGCCCGACGCCAATGCCAAAGCCCTGCGCGGCGGATGGTACTTTACCGGCGATACCGGCTACGTCGATGCCGCAGGCGATCTGTTCGTCACCGGCCGGGTCGACGACATGATCATCAGCGGTGGCGAGAACATTTCTCCTGCCGAGATCGAAAGCGTGCTGTCATTGCACCCAGCGGTGGCCGAGGTCGCCGTTGCCGGCCTGCCCGACGAACGCTGGGGCCAGCGCGTCACCGCTTTTGTTAGACGCCGCGGGACAGCCGACAAGGCGGTGCTTGACGCCTGGTGCCGCCAGTCGCAGCCTCGCCGATTACAAGCGGCCGCGCGACTATGTTTTCGTCGTCGAGATCCCGAAATCGCCGGTCGGCAAGATCTTGCGCCGTCTGCTGGTGGCGGGAGAGTATCGGACGGAGTGACGCGGATGACCGACCCTGTAATACCTGCAGCGCTCGACGGTTTCCGCGTCGAGATCGACACCAAGGGCGAGCGCGCCGATGTGATCCTCGACCGGCCGCCGCTCAATGTCATAACCATGGCGCAGCGTGACCAGTTGCGCGCGGCCTTCGAAGGGCTCGACGCCGATGATCACGTCCGCATCGTCGTGGTGCGGGCCATCGGTGATCATTTCTCCAGCGGCGGCGAGATCCGTGGTTTCCTCGAAGCCTCCCCCGAGCACGTGTCGCACCTCGCCTGGAACATCGCCGCACCGGCGCGTTGCCGCAAGCCGGTGATCGCCGCCAGCCGTGGCTATTGTTTTGGGGTCGGCTTCGAACTGGCGCTCGCCTGCGATTTTCGCGTGGTCTCGGAGACCTGTTTCTATGCGCTGCCGGAGCAGCGACTTGGCCAGATCCCAGGCTCCGGTGGGGCGGCGCGCCTGCAGAAGATAGTTGGCATCGCCCGCGCCAAGGACATCGTCATGCGGTCGCGTCGCGTGAGTGCTCGGCAGGCCTGCGAATGGGGTATTGCCACCGAATGTGTCTCTGACGGCGAGCTCGAACCCGCAACCGACGCGCTCGTCGAGGAATTGCGTAGCTTTCCGCCGCTAGCCCAGCGCACTGCGAAGAAGCTCCTCAACGACACCGAGGACGCGACCCTATCGCTCGCCATCGAGCTCGAAGGCCAAGCCTATAGCCGCCTGCGCAGCTCGGATGATTTCCGCGAAGGCGTCGAGGCCTTCCACGCCAAACGCAAACCGAGCTTTCGCGGCAGCTGAGCGTGCCTTCTCCCGCGAATAACGCCGTGGTTTTGCCCAGGGGTTACCTAGTAAACAAAGAATTAACTCATTAATACCTGAAATATATTTATCGATTACCATATATGTACTGTAACACTGGCCCCTGAAGCGACGGTTTCGGATAGTGTGCTGAAGGTTCTAGCAATAAGACGGGCCGCTTGGGCGGTCATGGCATGCTGGTGATGTCTGACGTCACCGACCCGTGACAGGGTGCACATCATGACCAAGGGCGAGGGTAAGGCGGAAGTAATCGACCTGAAAGGATTGCTGGCGCGGGACGAGGATTTCGTGCGTGCAGCGGTGGAGGCGCTGGTGCAGGCCGGCGCTCGAGGCGGAGATGACGGAGGCGATCGGCGCCGAGAAGGGGGAGCGGAGCGAGACGCGTGTTTCCTACCGCAGCGGCTATTACCGGCCGCTCGCTGATCACCCGGGTAGGGACCCTGGAATTGCGCGTGCCGCAGGATCGGGCGGGGCGATTTTCGACTGAGCTGTTCGAACGCTACCAGCGTTCGGAGAAAGCGCTGGTCGGCACCCTGGCCGAGATGTACGTGCAGGGCGTTTCGACGCGCAAGGTCAAGGCGGTGACCGAGGCGCTGTGCGGCCACAGTTTTTCCGCATCCGCGATCAGCGCGATCAACAAATCGCTCGACGAGGGTCTGCGGGCGTTTGCCGGAGCGGCGGCTGAGCGAGAACTATCCCTATCTGATCCTCGATGCACGCTACGAGAAGGTGCGCGAGGCCGGGGTCATCGTCAGCCAGGCGGTGCTGGTCGCGGTGGCGGTCGACCGAAGACGGCCGGCGCCAGATCCTGGCAGTCGAGCTCGCCAATCGCGAGAGCCGATCGAGCTGGCGCGACTTTCTCTTGGCGCTCAAAGCCCGCGGGCTCGTCGGCGTCGAGTTTGTCGTCAGCGACGACCATCCCGGTCTCAAGGCGGCGATCCGCGAGGTGCTGCCGGAGGCGGCGTGGCAGCGCTGCTATGTGCATTTTCTCAGAAACGCGCTCGACTATGTGCCGCGCAAGGTCGACGACGACTGCCTGCGGGAGCTGCGCTGGTTTTACGACCGCCGCGATCTCGCCGAAGTGCGCCGCGACATCGCCGCCTGGCTGGCCAAATGGCAGGCCAAGTACCCGCGGCTGTGCAACTGGGTCGAGGACAACATCGAGGAGACGCTGAGCTATTACCGGCTGCCCTTGCCGCACCACAAACACATGAAGTCGACCAACATGCTCGAACGCTTGAACCAGGAGCTGAAGCGCCGCACCCATGTCGTGCGCATCTTTCCCAACGCCGAGAGTTGTTTGCGGCTGGTGCGGGCGCTGGCGGTCGAGATGCACGAGAACTGGCTCGAAGCGACGCGCTATCTCAACATGGAGCATCTGAAGGAATCCAAGAAAGAGGCCCTGCGGGCCTTGGCCGCCTGACGGCGGCCGGGCGTGGTCGGCGCTGCGCTACACGGGGGCTCCGCGCCGCCCACGCCCTACATCACCAGCCTGCTTTTGCAGAACTTGACGCACACGACACGGTTTCGCGCGCCTGTGGCGTTGAGACCACCCCCCGCTCTCGATTTCCCCGAAAGGAAGTTTCATATGACCATGCTGAACTTAAGCGAGCCGGCTGTGGTCGGCCTGCTGACCAGCGGTTCACCTCACTGCTCGACCTACAGGCGTTCAAGCGCCGGCAGGCCGACCACAGCCGGACCGCGGTCGCCAGTACTAGGGACATCGAATTGGCCGAACCCAGCCACCGAGGCCTTCTCCTCAGCAGCCCGACAGGTGCTGCGGCTCCAACCCACTGGTCATTTGGACAACTTTGCTCTCCCTGGGATCGCCGGGCAACTCGCCGGCGCCTTATTTCCGGGAGAGCAGCCTTCCTGCCTGGGTCTTGCCGATTGCCTCAACTTCAATCTGAGGTTCACCTGGCAAGCCCGGGGACGCAAACGCGCTGCGTTTGCCCACCCGCGACGAGGCCAAAGCACAGGTCCACGACCTGATGCTGCGCTGGTTCGCGGTTTACGACACCCGCGTTGTCGAAATGCGACGACCCGGTCAATTACCAGTCCGTCGACGGCCATTTCGTACCGGCTGAAACCGCCGCCGAGGCTGCGGCCGAACCGCACTGAACGCTCACCAATCTTCTCCTAAAATAAACCCCCGCATGGGCAAATCCCGTGCGGGGTTTTTTCGTTTTGGGGATGAGACACGGCCGTCGCCTAGACCAGATTTGCGGCCAATCTCGGGGTTTCACATTAGGCTCCCCCGTCTAAGTTGCGATGACGGCTCTCAGTCTCTCAGATGCGGCATGACCTCGGCGGCGAAGAGGTCCATGTTCCGCCGCGTGAGATCGTCCGGGAGGATGCCGAACTGGAGCAGCGCCACCAGGATACCGAAACCGGTGCGCTCGCGCATCCGCTCGATGCCGGCCAGCACTGTCTTGGGGCTGCCGATCAAAGCGGTGCCGCTCTCGATCAGACCTTCGGCGGTGGCCTTGCCGCCGCCCAGCCCCCTGCGCATGCTGATGAAATTTTTCATCGAGCTGATCGAGGTGTAACCGGGCGGCATCAGCATCTCGAAAGTCTGACGCAGGAAGTCGTTAAACAAAGTCTCGACCGCCCGCCCCGCCTCTTCTCGCGCACGCTCATCGGTCTCGGCGACATAGATCGGGCAGGCCCAGCCGAGCTGATCGGCCGCCGCCTCATAGCCGTATTGCCGCGCCTGGTCGCGATAAGTGTTGTGGTAGCGCGCAACCAGGTCGGCCGACGAGAATGTCACCAGAAACGGATATTTGCGCTGGGGATCGGCTGCCCAGGCAACCGTCTCGCTTGAACCCTGCGATGGGATCCACACCGGCGGATGCGGGGTCTGGTAGGGCCGGGGCCACAGATTGACGTATCGCAGGCTGAAATGGTCGCCATCGAAGGCGAACGGGCCGGGCTCCGTCCACGCCCTGATGATCAGGTCGTGCGCCTCGTGGAAGCGCTGATGCGAGAAGTAGGGATTGGTACCGGAGGAATGGTATTCCGAGCCGATGCCGCGCACAAAGCCGGCGATGATGCGGCCCTTCGACAGATTGTCGAGCATCGCGAATTCTTCGGCGATGTAGATCGGGTTGTTAACGAGCGGCAACGCGCGGCCGAGGATCGCGATCTTGACCCGCTTCGTGCGCTGGATCAGCGCGCTCGCGATCAGATTGGGCGCCGGCATCAACCCGTAGGCGGTCTGATGATGCTCGTTGACGCCGATCGCATCGAAGCCGAGCTCCTCGGCATAGACGAGGGCGTCGATGTGGCGCGCGTATTCCTCCGCACCCTTCACAGGGTCGTAGAGACGATTCGGCAATACTACCCAGGGCGAACGGTGCTTCGCTGCCTCCTCGAGATCGAGCGGCCGGTACGGCATCAGATGGAACGAGACGAGCTTCATGATCCGACCCCCTCGAGGAAATCGCGGACATGGCCTGCGACAAGCGGGGCCTGCTCGACATGCGGGAGATGGCCACACTCCTTCAGCATGACGACGCGCGCGTCCGGCAGCCGCTCACGCCACAGCGCGGCATTGGCCGGCGGCATGATCTTGTCGTGGTCGCCCCAGACAACCAGAGCCGGAAGTTTGATCCGGTGCAGCCACTTCTCGAGGTCGGGATTGAACCAGCGCGGCTGCCAGCCGAGCTTCGCCACCGTGAAGCGATTCCTCAGCATCACGTCCATCTGCTCTTCACTCGGCGTCAGCGCCAGGATGCGATCGGCGAATGACTGGTCGTGGTAGAGATTGCGTACCGCCTCCTCCAGGCCCCAAATGAAGTTGTCGCCGCAGGGCACGCCCTTGATGCGGATGCCGGCCGGCGCGAGCTGAACCAGGCTCCGGAAGCGCGAGCGGTCGCGGATCAGGATCTCGGCGGCGAGCCAACCGCCCAGTGAGTTGCCGATCAGATGGATCCGGTCGAGACCGGCTTCCTCGACCAGGTCGAGATAGAACATCGCGAGGTCGGACATCGAGGTAATCCACGGCGGGTCGTCGGAGCCGCCAAAGCCGGGATGCTCGGGCACCAGGACCTCATAGCGCTCGGCCAGCGCATCGAAGAACGGCAGCCATTGCGGCACCCCGCCGGCGCCGTGCAGGAACAGCACCGTCGGGCCTCGCCCAGCGCGATGCAGCTTGATAGCGACGTCCCGCACCTTGAGCTCGGTGAGTTGCGTCGGCATGTCGTCCGATCCCTTTCTAAGACGCACCCTCTGGGCATCTCAGCATAGCCGTACGACCCGACGCTTTCGAGCCGGGTCGAGTGGGTGATGGGAACCTATGCCGGGGTGATGAACGGCCGGGGGTCCCCTTCCCTTGCCGCAGAGGCGGGAGGGGCCCCCCGGCGATCACGAACGTGCGAGCCGACCGTACCGGCACCGCGCGGATTTCACCTGCCTAGAAATAGCTCTGGGCGCCGGGAGGTCGGCTATTTTGAAAGCAGGTTGGCCCGGGAATTCGTAGGCGGAGGGTTGTCGGGCCTCCACCATGGCGATTACCCCTCAGCACCGCCGAGGATACGGTTAAGGATCTTCATCAGCTGGCTCTTGCCTTCGTTGCTCTTCGGCCCATGCAGGAAGGGAAGAACCTTCTCGCCCGCACAAAGCGTAACCGAGCAGCAGCTGCATCGCATGCTCAAGCTCTGGGTCATAGTTCGACAGGTGCTTCACGAGCTCGCAGAACCGCGGTGCCGGAATATCGTGCGCTCCTCTTTCGTCGTCGCGGCATTGAGCAGACCTTGTCCAACGGAACAGCAGAAATCGCTGATGCCTTGGAGCAACGTGGCGAGCGTTCCCAGACACCGTCGTTGCGCAACGCTCGCCACGTAGTCCCATCCAAGGCTCGCATCGTCGAGTGATACGGCTCGCCTTGTTGCGTTGAACCGGCGCGATCGGGTAGCGTCCGCTGAGTTCGGGGAGAATTGCCGTGCTGAAATTGACTTGGCTATGGACCGCCGGTGCCCTGGCGCTCGGCGTTGCCGGGTGCGTCAGCCCGCAACAGCAGGCGGCGCAGAAGGAGGATCTGCTCGCGGCGGCCGGGTTTCAGGTCAGGCCGGCGGATTCGCCGCATCGTATCGAGGCGATGAAGAGGCTGCCGCCCAACAAGTTTCTCACCAAGGTGGTGAACGGCAATCCGGTCTATCTGTATGCCGACCCGCTCGACTGCAATTGCGTCTATTTCGGCACCCAGCAGAACTGGGACGCCTACAAGCAAGAAATGTTTGCCAAGCAACTCGCCGACGAGGCCCAGATGACCGCGATCATGACCCAGGGGGATTGGGACGGGGACCCCTGGGGCTGGCCGTGATCGTTGCTGCGTAAGCGATGTCGACGATCAAAAGACGGCATTTGGAACATTGCGTCTCCGGCGTAGTGTCGATCGCGGCATTTTAGCGTGAGGAAGCTGTACGATGCGGTTCGGCCTGTTCGGCAGTGCGGCGGCAAGGCGCGGCGGTCCCGAATTCGACAGCGCAGAGGGTTATCGCGACTTCATCGAATACAATATCGAAGCCGAGGCGCTCGGCTTTCACAGCACCTTTGTCGTCGAGCACCACTTCACCGGGTATGGCCAGGTCTCGGCGACGATCAATCTGTTGACCTGGCTCGGTGCCCGCACGCGGCACCTGCGACTCGGCACGGCGGTCATGGTCCTGCCGTGGCATAACCCGGTGCTGCTGGCCGAGCAGGCGGCGACCCTCGATCTGTTGTCCGGCGGAAGGCTCGATTTCGGCATAGGCAAGGGCTATCGCTACAACGAGTTCGCCGGGTTCTGTGTACCGATGGACGAGGCCGATGAGCGCTTCGACGAGTCACTCGACGTGATCATCAGGGCATGGACCGCCGACGAGCCGTTCTCGCACCGGGGCAAGCATTGGCAATTCGACAACATCGTGGTCGAGCCACCGACCGCGCAAAAGCCGCATCCGCCGATCTGGATGGGTGCCGGCAGCGAGCGCTCGATCCGCCGGGTCGCCGCGGAGGGCTACAATCTGCTGCTGGGCCAATACGCCTCGCCCGCCGACGTCGCCGCCAACGTCGCGATCTACAGATCCGAGGTCGAGGCTCGCGGGCGCAGCTTTGACCCGACGCAGGTGGCGGTGACCCGCGCCTTCTTTGTCTGCGACAGCGCCGCCGAACGGGAAGCAGCGATGGAGCGCCGGCTGGCTAACCGTGTGCGGCAATTAAAGCTTGCGACCACGCCCGACGGCACCGTGCATGGCGGCCCCGACCGCGCCACCGGCGATCCGCGCGCGGTCAACGAAATCAGCGCAATGTACGGCACCGCCGATCATATCGGCGAACGGCTCGAAGCGTTGCGCGCGGCGGGCGCCGGCTATGTGCTGATCAATGGAGGCGGCTCGGGCGGCGGAGCGCGCGGCCGCGCCAGCCTGCGCCGCTTCGCCCGCGAGGTCATGCCGCATTTCGCCGGCGTCGCCGGCGAACGCGCCGCTGTGTAGAAGCAGCTTTTCCCGATCCTTTAGCGCGGCTGTCTGTCCGGCTCCCTTGCCTTCGGTCGCGGGGTTGGGTCGGCCCGCGCCTGCCTCCGCGCCGAGGTAACTTAACCAAAACTTTAGCTTTTAGCGCCACTTTGACTGCCGGCGTACAGTGATAATTGCGCCTGAAAACCCTGCCGCTAAATAGCGCGCCATCGCGCAGCGCCGATAGGTGCGTCGAAGGCACCAAGAGAACGTCGATGCCCGAGCCCTACCACCACACGGCCACCAATACCTGGCCTCGAGGTAGGAGCATTACCGACAAGTTGGCGCGCGTCTTATACCGGCAGACGCCGGCCTTCATTGGCATAGCGCTGGCGACTTTCCTGCTGGCACTCGAATGCTCTCTGTATCTATTCTTCGGGCGCCTATCTTGATCACGTTGAGGGCAACGTCGTCATTGCCGGTTGGCAATATCTTCACGGCCAATCGCTTTACCAAATGCAAGACGGTGCCCCGCGGTTTGCAACATTTTACGGCCCCTTAGCTTATTTGCTCGAAATACCAGCACTGCTTTTGTTCGGAGCCACCGTTACGGTGAGCAAACTCACATCGATACTGGCGCTGCTGGCCACGATATCTGTGATGAGCGCTCACTTCGTTCACCACCTATCCGCGGTTGACGCTCGCCCTGGCATTTTCTTTCTAGTTGCCGCCCTGCTGCTATTCAGTCCGTTCAGTTTCTGGGTGCGGTCTGATCCGCTCGAAACCTTGCTCGTGGCCATCGCCATAGCATCGACCGCCAACGATCGGGCGGCATTATGGCTCGGCATCTGCTTGGGGTTGGCGATAAATCTGAAAGTGCATGCATTTTTTTATTTCCTCCCGCTGCTCGTCGATTTGTGGTGGAGTAGGGGCTGGCGAGCACTTCTTACCGCCAGCGGTATTGCTGCCGCTCCCGTTGTCGCGCCGTTTTTCAGCCCGCGAATTTCATTCGAAAATTACGTCAGCGGTCTGGCTCAGCAAATCGGTGGGCGCGGGCAAACCTTGTCCCAGATCTGGCCGATCTCGATCGCCCTCTCGCTTTTACTGTTGCCGATTGCGATCCCGCTGGTGGCGCAGCGCCAGCAGCAGCGCGCGAAAATATGTGCGGTGGCAGCGCTGGCGACGGCATTATTGTTGTTATATCCTGCGACCGCGCCTGGCTGTGGGGCCTATCATTTTTTACCGTTGGTTCCGGTACTCGCGGATGTCCGGCACAGGCTGCGGCCAGAGGGCATAAGCGCCCGGCTCGCGCCAGTGGCGATACTGGTCGTAGCATCCCTCTCGGCTAGTCAAATTGTTGAGGAGATCGGCGCCGAGCGAGGATCTGCTTCAGTCGCGGCAGAGGCGCTAGCGCTGGCGCGAGAGAGCCCGATCCAACCCGTTCAAGTCGGGTATGGCGACAATCGACACAGCTATCAGCTCAGTCAACTCAGCAGAACCGTATTGGCGCTCAACTCTTATCCAGCTCTGATCGATGCTCACGTTTTGATGGAGCTTCGCGAAGTCGGCATCGATGGTTCGGACCGATGGATCCCTTATCTCTCGGACTGCCGCGTCCAGCGGTGGCTGCTACCAAAAGGCGAACGGCCATTCGCGGTGGTCAGTTATTTCTACGACAACAAGTTATTATTTAGCAATAGATTTCGGCATGCTTTCTTTGAGCACTATAAGCTAGTAGCGAGCACGAAGTCTTTCGACTTGTGGGATTGTACAACAGATCCTCAGTCGAGCGCACAAAGGTTTGAACATAACGGGTAACAACAACATGTTCACGTCAGGCGGGTTGGCGAGCAGCAAGATTCCTAAAGGCGGTGGGGCTTAACCACAAATTCAAACAATCGCCCCACTCTGACCGATGCCGCTTCCGGCGGCCGACGCCGGAGCTCTCGGCAAAGACGGGACGATGCGGAAATTCCTCGATAGCGCGAGTAACGCAGTAAAATACGCGCCTTGGATCACGCGCAAACGCCTATTGCGTTGGGGGACTGGTCTGCGCGTTGCTGTCGCTCGTCGTACTCGGCTGCGATGCCGTCGCCTATCGCGTGGGCGATCCGTCAACGGCAGGGATTTTTTCAGCTTTTGGTCGAGCGCCGTTTTGGCCGCCGCCGGACGGCCCGACGCAGCGTATGCGATCGGACCCTTCCGCACATTCGAGCAGTCAACAATGTACCCGCCGACCATGATGCTGCTGTGCTGGCCGCTGACCCGTCTTTCGTATGTGCCCGCCTTGCTGGCCTGGGTGCTTCTTGGTGCAGCGCTCTGCGCCTGGTCCCTGTCGCGACTTGTCGGCTGGCGAATGGCGGCCTTGGCGACGGTCGGCACGCCTGCCGCCTTCTGTAACCTGGTCTCCCGGCAGAATGGCTACTTTACCGCCGTACTGCTGTTTTGGGGGCTCACCCTCACCGAGCGTCGTCCCGTTTCCGCCGGCTTGCTTTTGGGGACGCTGAGTTTTAAGCCGCAATTGGGCGTCCTGTTGCCGGTCGCGCTGGTCGCCGGCAGACATTGGCGAGCATGCGGCAGCGGCGCATATTGTGCGGAAGTCTTTTGGCGGCGGTCAGCATGTTCCTTTTCGGTCCGGCAGCCTGGCTCGGTTTCTTCGACCGGTTAGACTTGCAGCATTCGGGTAGTCGACCTGACGGCCCTGTCCTGGACCATGCCGACCGTGTTCGTGCTGATGCGCATGGCAGGTGCGGACCTGACAGCGGCATACCTGATGCAGGCAGTTTCGGCCAAACTTTCCCGTACCTGATCCTCGATGCACGCTACGAGAAGGTGCGCGAAGCCGGGGTCATCCTCAGCCAGGCGATGCTGGTCGCGGTGGCGGTCGACGAAGACGGCCGGCGCCAGATCCTGGCAGTCGAGCTCGCCAATCGCGAGAGCCGATCGAGCTGGCGCGACTTTCTCTTGGCGCCTCAAAGCCCGCGGGCTCGTCGGCGTCGAGTTTGTCGTCCAGCGACGACCATCCCGGTCTCAAGGCGGCGATCCGCGAGGTGCTGCCGGAGGCGGCGTGGCAGCGCTGCTATGTGCATTTTCTCAGAAACGCGCTCGACTATGTGCCGCGCAAGGTCGACGACGACTGCCTGCGGGAGCTGCGCTGGTTTTACGACCGCCGCGATCTCGCCGAAGTGCGCCGCGACATCGCCGCCTCGCTGGCCAAATGGCAGGCCAAGTACCCGCGGCTGTGCAACTGGGTCGAGGACAACATCGAGGAGACGCTGAGCTATTACCGGCTGCCGCTTGCCGCACCACAAACACATGAAGTCGACCAACATGCTCGAACGCTTGAACCAGGAGCTGAAGCGCCGCACCCATGTCGTGCGCATCTTTCCCAACGCCGAGAGTTGTTTGCGGCTGGTGCGGGCGCTGGCGGTCGAGATGCACGAGAACTGGCTCGAAGCGACGCGCTATCTCAACATGGAGCATCTGAAGGAATACAAGAAAGAGGCCCTGCGGGCCTTGGCCGCCTGACGGCGGCCGGGCGTCGTCGGCGCTGCGCTACACGGGGGCTCCGCGCCGCCCACGCCCTACATCACCAGCCTGCTTTTGCAGAACTTGACGCACACGACACCGACCGTATTCGCCCTGATGCGGTTGCTTGGGGCAAACCCGTGGGCCGCATATTTGGCTCAAGGGATCTCCGCCGTCGCAGCGGCCGTCGCAGTCGGTGCTCTATGGTATGGCCGATGCCCGCTCGGCATCAGATCGGCCGGGTTGGTGATCGGGATCTTCCTGGCAACCCCATACACCTATGATTACGACATGGTCATCTTGATGTTCGCGGCGGCATGGTTCGCCGGTGAAGCCACTAAGACCGGTTTCCAGCCATGGGAGAAAATCACTACGCTCGTATTGCTGCCTTGCCAGCGCTGTCGCTCGGCCCGGCGAAGCTGCTTGGACTGCAAATCGCGCCGATCCTGTTATGGCTGGCGATGGCGGTGGTCTTGCGCCGCGGTCTGGCCCTTCCGCGCGCGAAATTGCTCCGGACCGAGCAATTGGCATCGCAGCGGGATGGCCGTTTGCCGGTCTAGGCGCCGCCCGCTGCCATCGGCGGCTTCCCTTTTTCCCTTAAGGCAGCAAGCGCCTCGGGGGTGTCGATGTCGACGAGGATCGCGTCGTCGTCCATTTCGACTTCGGCAACCAGTTCGGCATGCTCGCCAATCAGATGCCGGGCCCCGACATCGCCGGCGATCTGGGTCATTTCGGGAAAGAAACGCTTTGCCCACAGCACCGGGTTGCCGCGTTTGCCGCGCCGGGTCGGCACAATAATCGCGCGGCCTTCGAGCGGGTTGAACGCCGCGAGCAGGCGATCGATATGCCGCCCAGTAACGAGCGGCATGTCTCCGAGGCAGACTAGCGCGCCGTCGAGATCAGGAGGCAGCGCGGCTATCCCGCGCCTCAGCGAAGTCGAGAGCCCCTCGGCGAAGTCGGGGTTGCGAACCCGTTCGACCGGCAGCTTGCCGAGCGCCTGGTCGATCTCGTCGGCCTTGTTGCCCAAAACGGCGATGATCGGGCGCGCTCGTGATGCGAGGAGCCGCTGCGCCACCCGCGCCACCATCGGCACGCCCCCTATCTCAGCGAGCAACTTGTTCGGACCGCCCATTCGCCGCGACTGACCGGCGGCGAGCAGCACGGCGCCGATGCGCAGTCCCTGCGGCTTTTCCTGAGGCGTCGGCGGCTTCGCTTCGGCGCGGGGCAGCGGGCGCGACGGAATCTCGGCTAACAGGCCGCCGCTGCCCATGCGCATGATCTCGGCCGCGCCGACCGGCAGCCCGGCGACCAATCGTTCGAGAACCCAGTCAAAGCCGTTGACTTTCGGCGAGCGGGCGCAGCCGGGAAGCCCCAGTACAACGCGCTCGCCGACATGACCGAGCAGCAGAAGATTGCCGGGATCGACCGGCATGCCGAAATGATCGATCCTGCCGCCGGCAGCCACAATCGCCGAGGGGATCACATCGCGCCGGTCGAGGATCGCCGAGGCGCCGTGGATCAGCAAAATGTCGATCCCGTGCCCCAACGCGTCGCGGATCCTTGCGCTGAGTTCCCCGGTCCCATGGCTACAGCGCTCCTCGAGGACGAGCTTGCAGCCGAGCGCCGCGAGCCTGCCCTCGCTTACCTCGCGGGTCTTGTCGAGGATGCTTTCTTTCAGCCCGGGCAGGCGAGTCTGGATCAGCCCGACCGAGCGAGGCAGGAAAGGTGCGACGCGCAGCAGCGGACCGCCCGCCGCCGCGGCCTCGACACAGCGCTGGACCGCCGCCGCCGGCGCGGCGAATGGGATGATCTTGACCGTGGCGACCATCTGCCGTGGCTCGACGACCGTGAACGGCGACAACGTGCCGAGCGTGATCGCCTCATCGACGAGGTTGACCCGGTCGACTTGCTCGGGCTCGAAAACCAGGACCCCGCGCGCCTTGGCAAAAAGGTTGGCGCGGCCGGTGAACGGCGTCGCCGTCTCGATTTCGGTTCCCGCTGCCGCCGCGGCGACCCGCCGCGCCGCTTCGTCTTCGCCGATATCGTCGGGTTCGAGCCGGGCGACGACAATCCGCGGCAAGCCGGCGGCGGCGATCAGCTCAAGGTCGTCCGCCGACAGAACGCGCGCTTTTTTGAGCGCAGTCGTCCCAAGCTTCAGGCTGTGTGCGAGGATTGCGCCTTCCGCCTCGGCGACCGGGACCTCTCCAAACCTCATGCCGCCTCAGCTTCCTTGCCGCGGCGGAGTATCTGGGTCATCTCGGCGACGATCGAGATCGCGACCTCGGCCGGCGATATCGCCCCGATCGCGAGGCCGACGGGCCCGTGAATGCGGGCGACATCTTCGTCGGTGAAGCCTTGCTCCTTCAATCGCGCACAGCGTCCGGCGTGGTTACGCCGCGAGCCGAGCGCCCCGATGTAAAAGCTTTCCGATCGCAACGCAGCAGCCAGCGCCGGGTCGTCGAGCTTTGGGTCGTGGGTCAAGGCCACGACCGCCGAACCACGGTCCGGCTTCAGCCGTTCAAGGGCTTCGTCGGGCCACTCCGAGGTCATCTCTATGCCGGGAAAACGCGCCTCGGTGGCGAACGATTCACGCGGGTCGATGACCGTCACGGCGTAATCGGTCATCACCAACATTTTCGCCAAGGGCTGCGCGATATGCACGGCGCCGATGATGAAGCAGCGATGCGGCGGCGTCAGCACCTCGACAAACACGGGCCCGGCCACCGTCTCGATGGTTCGGTTGCGGCCGGTGCGCCAAGCATCACGTACTCTGTCGAGCACCGCGTCGTCGAGCGCCAGATCGCCCTCGGCATGTTCGCCGTCGAGCAGCAATTGCCGACCCGTAGCGAGGTTGGTTGCGAGAGCGACAGAACGGTGCTCTCGCTCTGCCGCCACGACGCGGTCGAGAATGCGTCCTTTCATTCGACGCGCTCGACAAAGATCTGGATCTTGCCGCCGCAAGCGAGGCCGACTTCCCAGGCCTGGTCGTTGGTGACGCCGAAATCGAGGAGCCGCGGCTTGCCGTCTCGGATCACTTCGAGCGCCTCGTTGACGACCGCACCCTCGACGCAGCCGCCCGAGACCGAGCCGACCATCGCGCCTTTTTCGTCGACCGCGAGCTTGGCGCCGACGGGCCGCGGCGATGAACCCCAAGTGGTGACGACGGTCGCCAAGGCCACGCCAGACCCCGCCTCGCGCCACCGGGCCGCTTGTTCGAGGATTTCCGCTGTATCGCTCATGCCGCCCTCTCTTCATTGTGCTGCCATGCTGCGGCTGCGGTGCCGCGGCGCGCGATCGGGGCACTCAGCACCGCGATCAGGGTTTCGAGGCTTTCAAGATTGTGCACCGGTCGGAACTCGTCGACATAGGGCATCATCGCCTTCATCCCGAGAGATTTTGGCTCGAAACCCTCGTAGCGCAACAGCGGGTTCAGCCAAATCAGCCTTCGGCACGAGCGATGCAGCCGATCCATCTCGTGAGCGAGACCGGTGCCGGCATCGCGATCGAGCCCGTCGGTGATCAGCAGCACGATGGCTCCCTGGCCCAACAGGCGCCGCGACCACAGCCGGTTGAACTCGGCGATCGAGTGGCCGATGCGGGTCCCGCCCGACCAGTCGGCGACCGCCTCGCCGACCCGCTCCAACGCCAGATCCACGTCGCGGTGGCGCAGATAGCGCGTGATGTTGGTCAACCGCGTGCCAAAGACAAACGTGTAGACGCGGTCGCGGTCGTTGGTGACGGTGTGCATGAAATGCAGAAAGACGCGGCTGTAACGGCTCATCGAGCCAGAGATGTCGCATAGGACGACGAGCGGCGGCGGGCGCCGGCGCGGGCTCTTGCGCTTCAACTCGATCAGCCCGCCCGAGCGCAGCGCCGCGCGCAGTGTCGCCCGCAGATCGGCGCGGGCGCCGTGCCGGTCGGGGGCGAAGCGGCGTGTGGGCATGTCCTGTACCGGCAGGCGTAACCGCGCGATCGCGGCCTTGGCGCGCGCCAGCTCCTCCAAAGACATTTTCTCGAAATCCATGCTGCGCAGTTGCTCGCGGTCGGAAAAGGTCATGACCGCGTCGATCTCGGTTTCGGTCTCGGTCTCCTCGCCTTCGCCGGGAGGTTCCTGCTGCCGGTTCGGGTGGAGGGCTTCGGCGAGGCGCCGTGCCATCTCGGCGCCCCTATCCTCTTCGGCCTCGACCCGAATTTCAGGCAGCACCAGCCCCATCATCTTTTTCAGCAGATCGGGGTTGCGCCAGAAAATGTGAAAGGCCTGGTCGAAAATCAGCCGCTGGTCCGGCCGGTTGACGAAAACCGCATGCAATGTCCAATAGAAGTCGCGCCGGTCGGTGATCCCGACCGTCCTGACCGCCTCGACCGCGTCGATGACCTTGCCGGGGCCGACCGGCAAACCGGCCGCACGCAAGGTGCGCGCAAAATGCATCAGATTGGCGAGCAGCGACCCGCCGGCTTGCGTCACGGCATCACTCGACCGCGGCAGCGGCTTCGGCCTTGATCTGGTCCAGGAGCCGAGCGGCTTCGCTTCCCTGAATGCGCGCGATGTCGTCCTGGTATTTAAGCAAAACGCCCAAGGTGTCGTTGATCGCGTGCGGGGATAGCTCGAGGACGTCCAATTGCATCAGCGCCTCGGTCCAGTCAATTGTCTCAGCGATGCCGGGGAGCTTGAACAGATCCATCGTGCGCAGTTTTTGGACGAAAGCGACGACCTGATGCGACAGATGTTCGCTGGCGCCCGGCGCCTTGCGCTTCAGGATCTCCAGTTCACGCGCCGCAGTCGGGTAGTCGACCCAGTAATAAAAGCAGCGCCGCTTTAGCGCATCGTGGATCTCGCGCGTTCGGTTTGAGGTGATGATCACGATCGGCGGGTCGGCGGCGTGGATCGTGCCGATTTCCGGGATCGTCACCTGGAAGTCGGAGAGCAGCTCGAGGAGATAGGCCTCGAATGGCTCGTCGGTGCGGTCGAGCTCGTCGATCAATAATACCGGCGCGCCCGCGAGGTTGGGCTCCAACGCCTGCAACAGCGGACGCTTGATCAGAAACCGCTCGGAGAAGATCGTGCTCTCGATTTCCGACCGGTCTTCCTCGGCCGCCTCGGCCAGTCGGATCTCGATCATCTGGCGCGCGTAGTCCCATTCGTAGACTGCCGAGGCGACGTCGAGACCCTCATAGCATTGCAAGCGGATCAACCTGCGCGTCAGCGCGCTCGCCAGCACCTTGGCGATCTCGGTCTTGCCGACCCCGGCCTCGCCTTCGAGAAACAGCGGTCGCTTCAGGTGCAACGCGAGATGTACCGCCGTCGCTAAGCTGCGGTCGGCGATGTAATCGGCGCTGCCCAGCATGGCGAGCGTGTCGTCGACAGAGGCGGGGAGTTTGGCGGCAGCGGCAACGTCCATCGACAATGATCCAGATCAATAAGATCCCTCTCTCTACCGGGAGAGGGCAGAGCTATGCGAGCCCTGTCAATCGCGTGGGCCTCTGGTGAGGCGGCCTATAGACCGCTCCGCCTCACCCCCCTTCGAGTTTGGGGATGAAGAAGACTTCGCTGTCTTGGCGCAGCGGCTGTAGATAGCCGACCTCGTGAATCTCGCCGTCGATGGCGACGGTGGTTTCTCCTTCGAGGTGCTCGCCAAGGCCTGGGTAGAGATGGTCCAACGCTTTGATGACGCCGCGCAGGCTTTTTGCCTCGATCCGGAATTCGCGCACGCCGCCGGTGTAGCGGCGACTGAACCCGCTCGACAATACAACCCGCGCGGTCGTCTCAGCCATCGCCGCGGTCCTAATCCTCGGCGCCGGCATCGAGGGCGGCGCGTACTTTCGGCGGAGACATCGGCAATTCGGTCAAGCGTCTGCCGATTGCATTGTCGATGGCGTTGGCGATCGCCGCCATCGGCGGGCAGATATTGACCTCGCCGACCCCCTTGGCTCCGAACGGATGGGCCGGGTTCGGCACCTCGACCAGCACCGCATCGATCATCGGTACGTCCGAGGCGACCGGACACCGGTAGTCGAGGAAGCCGGCATTATCGAGGCGGCCGGACTTGTCGTAGATGTATTCCTCGTTCAAGGCCCAGCCGATGCCCTGGGTGACGCCGCCTTGGATCTGTCCCTCCACATAAGAGGGATGGATCGCCTTGCCGACATCCTGCGCCGCGACAAAGCGCAACACCGTGACTTTGCCGGTCTCGGGATCGACCTCGACATCGCAGAAATGAGCGGCGAAGCCGGGCGCCATACCGCCGGCGTTGACCGATGCCTGAGCGCCGATCGGACCACCGGTCAGCGCCTTCTTCGCAGCGAGCTCTTTCAAGGGCAATGGCTCGAAATCGCCGACATTGCTGCTGGCGGGCTTGGCTTTGCCATCCTCCCAAACGACACCGTCGACGTCGACGTCCCACATCACCGCCGCCCGTTTGCGCAACTCGTCGACGACCTTTTTGCTGGCGTCCACGACCGCCATGCCGGTAGCGAAGGTGACGCGCGAGCCGCCGGTCACATGGGTGTAGCCGATCGAGGCGGTGTCGGCGACGATCGCCCGAACCTGACTATAATCGACGCCCAAAGTTTCCGCCGCCATCAGCGCCATCGAGGCACGCGAGCCGCCGATGTCTGGGCTGCCGGTGGCGACGACGACGGTGCCGTCCTCGTTGACCTGCACCGTGGCGCTCAACTCGCCGCCGCCGTTGAACCAATAGCCCGAGGCCACGCCCCGGCCCTGATTCGGCCCCAACGGCGCCTTGTATTGCGGATGGTTGATCAACGCCTCGAGGGTTTCGACATAGCCGCCATGGGCCATTTTCGGCCCATAGATCATCGTCGTGCCAGGCCGCGCAGCGTTCTTCAGCCGCAACTGCAGCGGATCCATGCCGATCTTTTTGGCCAATATGTCGAGCACGCTTTCGACCGCGAAGGCGGAGATCGGCGAGCCCGGTGCGCGGTAAGCGGCCGATTTCGGCCGGTTGCTGACGACATCGTAACCGACCGTGCGCGCATTGGGGATGTTGTAGGGCGCAAACGCGCACAGGCACGCATTCATCACCGGAGAGCCGGGAAAGGCGCCGGCCTGAAATTTGAAGACGCCGTCGGCAGCGATCAAAGTTCCGTCCTTTTTCATGCCGATCTTTACCCACATCGAGGCGCCTGAAGTCGGGCCGGAGGCCTTGAACACCTCGTCGCGGCTCATCACGATCTTGACCGGAAGCCCCGCTTTTCTCGAAAGCGCAGCCGCAACCGGTTCGAGATAGACGACGGTCTTGCCGCCAAATCCGCCGCCGATCTCGGCGGGGTTGACGCGTATATCGCCAACCGGCAGGTCGAGCAATTTCGCCGTCAAGGCGCGGACGACGAAATGGCCCTGGCTTGACGCCCAGATCTCGGCTTGGCCGTCGGCTTCGACGCGGGCGACGGTGGCGTGCGGCTCGATATAGGCCTGGTGCACCGCGGCAGTTTTGAATTCCTTCTCGACGACGAAATCGGCTTCGGCAAAGCCGGTGTCGAGATCGCCGATTTCGAATTCGAGGCGCTTTGAGACATTCGAGGGTTTGGTCGGTGTTGGCTCGACCCCTCGGGTGATCATATCCTCGAACAGCAGCGGCGCGTCCGGGGCCATCGCCTCGTCGACGTCGATGACATGCGGCAGAACCTCGTAGTCGATTGCGATCAACGCGGCGGCCTCTTCGGCGACGGACTTGCTGGCCGCGGCGACGGCGGCCACCGCGTGGCCTTCATAGAGCGCCTTTTCGCGAGCCATCACGTTGCGGGTGATGTGCCAGAAATTCTGCGCGACCCGCTCCGGCCCAACATATTCGAATTTATGGTCGGGAAAATCGGCCGCGGTCACCACCGCCTTGACCCCGGGCAACGCCAGCGCCTTTGACGCGTCGATCGACCGGATCCGGGCATGGGCGTGCGGGGAGCGGATGATCTTGCCGTAAAGGGCCCCGGCCATCGCCAAATCGGCGCCGTAGAGCGCCCGGCCGGTGACTTTGGGCACGCCATCCGGACGGACCGGCCGAGTTCCCACCCATTTGTAGCGCGACGGTGCGATATCGTTCACGGCTCTGTCTCCTGATCGTCCGATTGAATTCGATTTATCTCTGAGGGTCGCGCGGCGGAGTTGGAAATGCAAGCCTGCGGCGAGGCCTCATCCGTCCCGGATGAGGGTCCCGGTCTTGCGGCAGACGAGCGGTGTGGATGGCAATCCGTCCAGGCCCGGGATTCGGGATGCGGGTCTGCGGCGCGGATGACAAGGTTTTTGGCGCTGGAGCGCGATCGGAACGGGCGGTTAAGCGGGGCGATTGTCCCCTCTACGACAGTAAAAAAGCCGCTGGCGCGAAGCGACTGGCGGCGGATGATCGCCCGACGTAGCTTTGGCTTATGCCAAGCCGAGGATCACCATGACCGACAACGACGCCGTGCTCGCCGCCAACCTCGAATTTTACCGCGCCTTTACCGCGCGCGACGTCGTCGCCATGGATGCACTGTGGGCGCGTCGCGCGCCCGTTGCCTGCCTCCATCCGGGATGGACGGTGCTGACGGACCGGGAGGCGATCATTTCGAGCTGGGTCGCGATTCTGACGAGCGCTGATGCGCCCCGCATCGCCTGTTACGACGAGCGCGTGCTGCTTTACGGCGATACGGCCTTGGTACTGTGCGAGGAGGAGTTAAGTGCCGGCACCCTCGCCGCCAGCAACCTGTTTGTCCGCGAGGACGGTGGGTGGCGAATAGCCCACCACCATGCCGGCCAGATCGTCCGCCGCCAGGCGGAGCGGCGTCCCCCTTCACGGCTCAATTGAGCCCCGCGCCGCGTTTGTTTCCCGATCGACGCAGGAATTCCACGCGCTGCGGCCGGCGGACGATGTTGTACGCGATCGCATAAAGGCTGCTTGCACATCGGCGAGGCGCACCGCGGTCTCGGCGTCGATCACACCGTCGACGCGGGTCGGGCGAAAGCGCCGCTGGAAAGCGGCAACGGTCGCCTCCTCGATGGCCGGAGCCACGCAATAGCCGATTAAGCCCAAGTTGGCGACGGCGCGCCGGCGGTCGAGCACGGCATCGGACCGCTGCCCGGACGGTTCCGGCCAGATCCCGATGCCGGCACGAGCGAGACGCGGCCAGTCAAAGGCCTCGCCGGGATCGGTCTTGCGATCGGGCGCTATATCCGAATGACCCACCACGCGGTGCGGCGGGATCGGGTGCCGCGAAAGGATGCTGCGGCACAGATGTTCAACCGCGGCCATCTGCTGCTCGGGAAAGGCGCGATAGCCCCATTCGTGGCCAGGGTTGACGATTTCGACCCCGATCGAGACAAAATTGAGGTTGTACTCGCCCTCCCAGCACGACCGTCCGGCGTGAAACGCGCGTCGTGCTTCGGGCACAAGCTGCCAGATGGCCCCATCCTCCTCGACGACATAATGAGCACTGACTCGCGCCGCCGGATCGCACAGCCGGTTCAACGCCTCTTCGGCGCTCTGCATTCCGGTGTAATGCAACACCAGCATGTCGATCCGCGGCGGCTCGCCGCGACTTTCGTGATTAGGCGATAGCCGTTCGGAAATAGAGTACGGGATCATCAGGCGGCGGATGCGTCCGCTCCGACCTTCGCCAACGGGTCGTAGTAACACAATAGAGCCCGGGAATAGAGAAACTCAGATGTCATGTACGTCGACGATTCCGGGCAGCGACTTGACCGCGGCGCGGATCCTGGGGTCGACGCGGAAGCCACCGGGGATCGCTATCTCGACCTCGCGCTCGGCCAGGTCGAGCACCACCGACACGCGACCGCGGCCGCCGCCCGCCTCGCGGCCCATCAGGCTCTTCAGAGTGGCGAGCGCACGCTCCTCGCCGAGAAACACGCGCAGCCCGGCCGCGGCGTGGGCCACGACATCGTCGAGCGGCTCGACCTTCTGCGCGGTCAGCCGCAAATTGTCCTCCTCGCTGCGGACATCGACGGTGACCGCGAGCGGCTGGCCGGCTTCGAACAGAGCCCGAGACTGGCTCAACATCTCGGCGAACAGCGTCACTTCGAAGATACCACTCGTGTCTGACATCTGGACAAAAGCAAATCGATTGCCGCGCGCCGAGGTTCGCTCTTTGCGCCCGACGACGATGCCGGCGAGCCGGAACCGGGTCGTCCCGTTCGCAGCCAGGGCCGTCGGCAACTCGGCCCAGCGCAGAATGCCGGCGCGTTCGAGGCTCTTGCCGTAAGCGTCGAGTGGATGGCTCGACAAGTAAAAGCCGATGGCCGCGAATTCGTGCTGCAATTTCTCGACCGGCGGCCAGTCCTCGACCAGCGGCAATGACGGGCGGTCGCTGAGGCCAAGACCGAACAGGCTGCCCTGGCCGTCCTGTCGCTCGCTCGCTGATCGGCTTGCCTGCCGCAACAACAATTCGGCGGCGGCGAAGGTTTGCGCGCGGTTCGGATCGAGCGGATCGAATGCTCCGGCTTTCGCCAGGCTCTCGAATTGTCCTCGGTTGAAGGTCTTGGCATCGAGCCGCTGAGCCAGGTCGAAGAGGTCCTTGAACCGGCCGTTCCGCTCGCGCTCGGCCACCAGTAATTCCATCGCCTGCGCACCGACACCCTTGACCGCGGCCAGCGCATAACGGATCGCGGGCTTTCCGCTCTTGGGGTCAATCTCGACCGCAAAGGTCGGCTGCGAGCGATTGATGTCGGGCGGCAACAGCCGAATCCCGAGCCGGTCCAATTCCTGGCGGAAATGGTTCAGCTTATCGGTGTTGCCGAGATCGAGCGTCATCGACGCAGCGAGAAACTCGACCGGGTAGTTCGCCTTCAGATAAGCGGTTTGATAGGTGATCAGCGCATAAGCCGCGGCATGCGGTTTGTTGAAGCCATAGCCGGCGAATTTTGCCATCTGGTCGAAGATCAGCTCAGCCCGACCCTTTTCGACACCGTGCGCGACGGCGCCGCTGACGAACTGCTGGCGTTGCGCGTCCATTTCCGACTGGATCTTCTTGCCCATCGCGCGGCGCAACAAATCGGCGCTGCCAAGCGTATAGCCGGCCAAGACCTGGGCAATCTGCATGACCTGCTCCTGGTAGGTCATGACGCCGTAGGTTGCGTTCAGGATCGGTTCGAGCGTCGGGTGCAGGTAATCGGGTGCCTCCTCGCCGTGCTTGACCGCGATGTAGCGCGGGATGTTCTCCATCGGGCCAGGCCGGTACAGCGCATTGGCGGCGATGATGTCCTCGAAGCGGTCCGGACGCAGCCGTCTGAGCATGTCGCGCACGCCGGCGCCTTCGACCTGGAACACCCCGACCGTGTCGCCGCTGGCCAGCAATTCGTATGTCGCGCGATCGTCGAGCGGCAGGCCTTCGAGGTCGAGATCGATCCCGCGCTCCACGAGCAACTCGCTGGCGCGCGCCAAAACTGTCAAGGTCTTGAGCCCGAGAAAGTCGAATTTGACGAGGCCCGCGATTTCGACCCATTTCATATTGAACTGGGTGGCCGGCATGTCGGAGCGCGGATCGCGATATAACGGGACCAGTTCTACCAACGGCCGGTCGCCGATCACGACACCCGCGGCGTGGGTCGAGGCGTGGCGATAGAGCCCCTCCAGTTTCAGCGAAATCTCGATAAGCCGGGCGACCAACTCGTCGCTCTCGCGGGCCTGCTGCAGGGCGGGCTCGCCGGCAATCGCCTTCTCCAACGTGACCGGATGCGCCGGGTTGTTGGGCACCAATTTGCACAGCCGATCGATCTGGCCATAGGGCATCGCCAAGACCCGGCCGACATCGCGCAACACCGCGCGCGCCTGCAACTTGCCAAAGGTGATGATCTGCGCAACCCGGTCGCGACCGTATTTTTGCTGGACGTAACGGATCACCTCGTCGCGTCGGTCTTGACAGAAATCGATGTCGAAATCGGGCATCGACACGCGCTCGGGGTTCAAGAACCGCTCGAACAGCAAGCCAAAGCGCAAGGGATCGAGGTCAGTAATGGTCAGCGCCCAGGCGACGACCGAGCCCGCGCCCGAGCCACGTCCGGGACCGACCGGGATGCCCTCGCGCTTGGCCCATTGGATGAAGTCGGCGACGATCAAGAAATAACCGGCAAACCCCATCGTAATAATCGTGGCGAGCTCGAATTCGAGCCGTTCGCAATAGGGCTTTGCCTTGGCTTCGCCGATGCCCAACCGGGCGAGGCGCGCGTCGAGCCCAGCCTGCGCTGCGCGCCGCAACGCCGACTCCTCAGTGTCGCCTACTTCGGTCGGGAAGGCGGGCAGGATCGGCTGGCGCGGCAGCGGGATAAAGGCGCAGCGCCGCGCGATGACCAGGGTGTTGTCGCAGGCCTCGGGCAGATCGGCGAACACATCCCGCATCTCCGCCGCAGACCGAAAATAATGGAACGGGGTCAAACGCCGGCGGTCATTGTCGGCGACGACCGTTCCCTGTGCGATGCACAGCAGCGCATCATGCGCCTCGTAAAACTCGCGATCAGGGAAATAGGCGTCGTTAGTGGCGACCAGTGGCAGATCGTGGCGATAGGCGAGCTCGACGAGCGCGGGTTCGCTGCGCGCCTCGTCCGGTCCATTGTGGCGCATCAACTCGATATAGAGTCGGCCTGGAAAGGCCATCGTCAGCTCGCCCAGCAGCGCCTCGGCGGCCTCCCCTTGCCCTTCCGTCAGCAGCCTTCCGAGCGGCCCTTTGGGTCCGCCCGAGAGACAGATCAACCCCTCGCTCGCCGCAGCGATATCGGCGAGGCTCACGGCCGGCTCCGCGGCCCCGTCGCTAGCCAGATAGGAGCGGCTGACCAAGGCCAGCAGGTTCCGATACCCGGCCTCGCTCTGCGCCAGCAGCACGATCCGGTCCGGCTCTACGCTGCGCCCCGGCGATCCATTGCTCCGCGCCGCCTCGTCGCGGCCGGCGAGCGCCACTTCACAGCCGATAATCGGCTGCACTCCCGCCGCCGCGCAGGCGGTCGCGAATTCGAGCGCACCGAACAGATTCCCCGTATCGGTGATCGCCACCGCCGGCATGCGTTCGACCTTACACAGCTGCACCGCTTCCTTGACCGGGATCGCCCCGGCCGACAGCGAATAAGCGGTGTGAACGCGCAAATGAATAAAATCGGCGAGCGGCATATCGGCAATATCGCACCCCCCGGCGCCAAATTCACCCGCGGTCGCGCCGCCTCGGAGCAGTCCGATGTTTTCCAACGGCTTGCCCGAAATCCTCTCGGCAACCCACGTCCTGATCTGCACGGCGGGCAACCCTGGGCCGATGCTCGCCCATCGCCAGGTGCGGATTACCGCGTTGAATTAGGTCGACTTATCCCGACTGCGCAGTCCGGCGAATCACCCGATCGCTCGCGCGTCTGCACGGGATGCTCCGCCGGCGGCGAAAGCGAGAGCATCGGCGGGCGTTGGCCGGTGTCGCTTAATGATGGAACAGGTTCAGGGCGGAGCCTTTGCGGAACCATTCGAGTTGGGAAACGCTGAACGTATGGTTGAGGCGGAGCGTCTCGCTGCTCCCATCGGCATGCCTGATCCGGCATTCGACCGGTTGACCCGGCGCCATCTCCTCTAATCCAACCAAGCTCAGCCGATCATCGGCGCGCACGCGATCGTAATCCGCCGGGTCCTGAAAGGTCAGCGCCAGCAGACCCTGCTTTTTGAGGTTCAACTCGTGGATGCGGGCAAAGCTGCGCGCGATCACGGCGCAACCGCCCAATAGTCGCGGCGACAGCGCGGCGTGTTCGCGGCTGCTGCCCTCGCCGTAATTGTGGTCGCCGATCGCCACCCATTTGATCCCATGGGCCTTGTAGTCGCGGGCGATCTTCGAGACCATGACCCCCTTCTCGCTGGTCAGGACATTGACCCCGGTTCCTGCCTCGCCGGTAAAGGCATTGATCGCACCCATGAACATATTGTCGCTGAACTTGTCGAGATGGCCGCGATAACGCAGCCACGGACCAGCCGGCGAGATGTGGTCGGTCGTGGTCTTGCCCTGGGTCTTGATCAATACCGGGCAGTCGACGAAATCCTTATGGTCCCAGGCGAGCCACGGCTCCATCAATTGCAGCCGCTCGCTGTTCGGATCGACCGCCAATGTTATGCCGCTGCCATCGGCCGGGGGGGCGACGTAGGTCGCATGCCCGGCGTCGAAACCGTGGGCCGGCACCTCGGGCGCCTGCTTCGGCGGGTCCAGCCGAAACGGCTTGCCTTGGGCGTCGTTGAGCGTGTCGGTTATCGGGTTGAAAGACAGCCGTCCAGCGAGCGCCATTGCGGTGACGATCTCCGCGCTGCCGATAAAATTCATCGTCGTCGGCTGGCCATCGTTACGTCGCGGAAAATTGCGGTTATAGGAGGTGACGATTGTGTTCGGCACAGCACCTTCCGCAGCAGAGCGACGCCATTGGCCGATACACGGCCCGCAAGCATTGGCCAGCACAGTGCCGTCGACGTCCTTCAGCGACTGCATCTGGCCATCTCGCTCGATCGTCGCGCGCACCGCCTCCGACCCCGGCGTGACCAGAAACGGCACCCCGGCTTTGATGCCGTGAGCCTTCGCCTGTTCGGCGACATCGGCGGCGCGGCTCATATCCTCATAGGAGGAATTTGTGCAGCTGCCGATCAGCGCGGTTGAGATTTGGTCGATGAACCCGTTCCTCGAATCGGCGACCTCGGCGGCGAGCCGCGATATCGGGCGCGCCCGGTCGGGCGAATGCGGACCGACGATATGGGGTTCGAGCTTCGACAGGTCGAGCTCGACGACCTGGTCGTAGTATTTAGCTGGGTCGGCTTCGACCTCCTTGTCGGGTTCCAGCAGATGCTGGTGCTGCTGGAACAGCGGCACCAGGTCGGGTTTGCCGGTCGCGCGGAGATATCGAGCCATGTGCTCGTCGGCGGGGAACATCGACGTGGTGGCGCCGAGCTCGGCTCCCATATTGGCGATCGTCGCCTTGCCGGTGGCGCTGATCGTGCGCGCGCCGGGTCCGATATATTCGACGATCGCGTTGGTGCCACCGGAGACTGTCAACCGCCCGGCGACGTAGAGGATCACGTCCTTCGGCGCCGTCCAACCGTTGAGCTGGCCGGTCAGGTACACCGCGATGTGCCGCGGATAGAGCACCTCCCATGGCAGCCCGGCGATTACCTCGACCGCGTCCGCGCCACCCACGCCGACCGAACAAGCGCCGAGACCGCCGGCATTCGGCGTGTGCGAGTCGGTACCGATGATCAGTTCGCCGGGGAAGGCGTAATTTTCCAATACCACCTGATGGATGATGCCGGCGCCCGGCCCCCAGAACCCTAGGCCGTATTTGGCCGCGGCCGAGCGCAGGAAGTCATAGACTTCCTTGTTCTCGGCGAGCGATTCGCGCAGATCCGCGGCGCCCTCGACCCGCGCCTGGATCAAATGGTCGCAATGGATCGTCGCCGCGACCGCGACCTTGTCGCGCCTGGTCTGCATGAACTGGAGCAAACCGGTCTGCCCTAGCACGTCCTGAAAAACGACGCGGTCGGGGCGCAGCAGCAGATAACTATGGCCGGGCTCGAGCGCCTGGTTCTCCGGATCGTCGAGATGCCCGAGCAGGACCTTGTCCGCCAAGGTCAACGGTTTATCGAGCCGGCGGCGGACCACTGCAAGATTGCGCGCCATTGTAGCGTAGACGGCAGCCGCCATTTCCGGGGTCAATTCGATAGCAACCATTGTCTAGCCTTTCTTGGCGATACTTAAAGGGGCCGGCACGAGCACGATCTCGTCCACATTCCGAAAAGTGGAAACCGGAGGTCTGCTGAACATCAGCAACAGACCGCGATGATGCCCGATGCCGCCGAAACCGTCTAGGAAATCTTCGGTCTCGCGGCGCTCGGCGAGCCGCTCAGCGCGCCGTTTCAAATTGCGTCGCCGCGGCGGTTTCCGGCGCCAACACGGCGGGAAAGCGGATCGCGAACACGGCCCCGCCGCCCGGCCGCTCGTCGACGTCGACCGTGGCGCCGTGCGTCTGCGCGATGCGCGCGACGATAGCCAGGCCGAGACCGGCATTCCCGCCGCGGCGACGGTCGCGGCGCCAGAAGCGTTGAAATATGTGCTCGCAGTCGGCTTTTGATATACCGGGCCCACGATCCATGACTCGGATCACGCCCTCGATCGCTACGGCGATCTCGACCGTCGTCGCGGGTGAAGTGTGGGCGAGCGCGTTTTCGACCAGGTTTCTCACGGCGCGGACCAGTGCGTCGCTGTTGCCGCGGACCCGTACCGGGCGCCTCGCGCCGGTCACCGCTAGGGTCTTGCGCTGCGACAGGGCCAACGGGGCAAGAAACGCTGCCACTTCGGCCGCGATTGCAGCGATGTCCGCGATCTCGTCCTCGGCAACGACGAGGGTCTCGAGTTCGGAGATTTCGAGCAGTTGGTTGACCAGCCGGCTCATGTTCTCGACGTCGTGGCGCAGGGGGGCGGCCACTTCGCGATCATCGAGCATGTCGATTTGCGTCCGTAGGATCGCCAGCGGTGTGCGCAGCTCATGGGCGGCGTCGGCGGTGAATTCGCGCTGAGCGCGGAACCCGGCATCGAGCCGATCGAGCGCGTCGTTGACGGCGCGAACAAGCGGCAATACCTCGCGCGGTATACCGGCTTCGGGCAATCGGAGGTCGGTATGGTCGGGACCGATTTCTTCGGCCATCGCGGAGGCAGCAACAATCGGGTTCATCGCACGTCGGAAAATGAAGACGTCGATGACCAGCAGCAGCAGTAATATTGGCGCTGTTATCCAGCCCACATGGGTTGAGAACTGGGCAAGTATATCATCGATCAGCACGTCGCGATGGAGGACATCCTCGACCACCTGAACGCGAATGGAGTGTCCTCGATAATCGACGGCGACTGTCGCCCCGTAGAGCGCGGCACCGTAGCGATCATCTCGAAAAAATTCGATCGGTCCTCCTTCCGGGCGAACGGGGGCAATAGCGCCGACACGATCTTGTTGGAAAAATTCGATGGGCCTACCCTCGGGCCGAATATCCGTAATCGCGCGATTCCCAGGCAAGGAGGAGAACAATACACGTCCTTCCCTATCGATCACCGCATAGGCGGCACGTCCGTAGCCCGCGGAATAGAACTCGGCCAAGCCCGGCGGCAGCGATAAACGCAGCGTCCCGTCCGGCGCATTCGAAAGATAGCGCACGATGTCGGCGACCTGATCGCGCAAGGCTTGATGATGCAGTTGCTCGACCGCTTCCCTCAGCATCAGGAACAGCGCCAAGGGCATGCAGATGGAAGTAGCGATGATCGCCAGTAAATGGAGTGCGACGATCCTCGAGACGACCGAGTGAAACCGGATCACCTCATTTTCTCTCGGAGATCAGATAGCCGACCCCGCGCAGAGTGTGGATCTGGACCGAGGCATCGACTTCGGTGAGGCGCTTGCGCAGTCGGTGAATGTAGACTTCGACCGCGTTCGACCCGATCTCCTGTGACAGACCGTACAGGTTGTTTTCGAGCAGATTCTTACCGACCACGCGTCCGCTGCGACGCAGCAGATGCTCGAGCACGGCGATCTCTCGGGGAGAAAAGAAGATCGGCTCCTCGCTCACAAAAACTTGGCGGGCGACGGTGTCGAGCGTGACGTTGCCCAACTCGAGCGGGACGCCCAACAGATTGCCCGGGCGGCGCAGCAGCGCCCGAAGGCGGGCGATTAGTTCCTCGAGCGCGAAAGGTTTGACGAGATAATCGTCGGCGCCGTCGCCTAGACCGGTAACGCGATCTTTCAGGCTGCCGCGCGCGGTCAGGATCAACACCGGCGTCGCATCGCGGCGTCGGCGCATCTCGCCCAGCACCTCGAGTCCATCGGCGTCGGGTAGCCCGAGATCGAGCACGACAATCTCAAAGCGGCTCGCCTGCAAGGCCGCAGTCGCGTCCGCCGCCGTCGCCAGGACGTCGACGACGAACCCGGCCGCGGTGAGACCACGCTTGAGCAGCTCGGCAAAGCGCTCGTTATCCTCGATAAGCAGCAACCGCATCGGGTCTTTCCTATCGGGCTCGGTCCCCCCTATGGAATCCGGCCGTATCGCCGCTGACGCGCATCGCGCTGCGACCCGAGAACCCTCCGAGCCCGAGGGAACGGCTCAGGAGGCCGATGCTCCACCTTCGCCCCTGACGACCGGCTACCCTCGGCTTCAGATCGCGTCGAGCTGCCAGGCGACGTCGTTGCCTATTCCCCATAGATAGCCGATATTGGCTTGGCCGACGAGGGCGTAGGCGCGCCCTTGGTGCCGCCAATAGATTAGGTTTACGTCCTGGCGGTGATCAAAAGTCGGCGGTATATCCGGCTGATTCGATGATCCGACGATCAAGGCCAGGGGGCCGATCGCCTTGTTGTCGGTGGTGTAGACGAGCTGAGCTGCCGGACGGCCGTCAACGACGATCAGCCGGGCGCCGTGGAAATTGAGGCCCCACGGTTTGAGATCCGGCAGCCGGACCTGCTGCGGCAAACTCTGGCTGATCTTTTGCAACGCCTCACGGGTGTCGCCAGTCGCGGGAATGTCGACAGGCGCGTTGTTGCCGGCGCTAACGAATAGTTTGAAATAGCCGGCGGCGTTGTCGAGCCAGAGATTGTTGGCGACTGTCGCTTCGAGCGCAGGTTGCGCGAGGGCGAGGGCAGCGGCGCCAGAGCCAAATTTGGTGACGCCGAAATAGGCGCCGGTGCCGCCGACAACAAGACCGAGCAGCGAGGCGGCGATCGGCAATCCCAGGCGCGGCCATCGCGATCGAGCAAATCGTGCGGCAGCCGTCCGCGGCGCGAAGGGCAAGATGTGGGGACCAGCCTCCGCTGCGGCTGTCTCTGCGCGCGCAGCAGCGATCAACCGTTCAGGCACCGGTTCGTGAAGGACCTCGTCGAAGGCGCGACGCACCAGCTTTGCCGAGATCGCGAGAGCAGCCAGCTGATCGCGCGCGGCCGAATCGCTGTCGAGCCAAGCTTCGACCTCGCGCCGATCCACCAGCTCGAGCTCGCCTTCGAGATAGGCGACGAGCAGGTCGTCACTGCGCTTCTGCATCCTTCCTACTCCTGGGCATCCCGCCGCCAGCCTCGAGCTGAAGCTGCAGCGCGATCCGAGCACGGGCGAGACGGCTCATGATCGTCCCGACCGGCACATCCACGACCTCGGCTGCTTCCTTGTAGCTGAGCCCCTCGACCGTCACCAACAGCAGCGCCGCGCGCTGATCCGGCGTTAGGCGATCAACGGCCCGGCGCACCTCGGCGAGCGTCAAGCGGGCCTCGACGCGGCGCACCGGCTCGTCCGATCCGAGACGGTCTTCGCCGATATCGCCGTCCGTTTTGCGCACCTCGCGCGAGCGAATCTGATCAATCCATATCGTCTGCACGATGCGGAACATCCAGCTATCGAACCGGGTGCCCTCCTGAAATTGATGCCGGCGCGCAAGCGCGCGCTCGCAGGCCGCCTGGACAAGATCGTCAGCCTCGACGCTGGACCCCGTTAGCCCGCGCGCGAAGCGGCGAAGCCGCGGAAGTACCGCTACCAGCTGGTCGCCGAACCGCTCGCTAGCCGGATCCTGGTCCGCAACTCGGCGCGCCGGCGATCCCGCCATTCTATGCCCGAACGACAACGCACCTCCTGAAAGGTTATTCCCGGCGGTATTGCACCACCGGCTGATGCCGGCCTGTCATTCTTCCGTCCGGAGCAGCCGCAGCGTTTGATGTCTCTAAGGTCGCATCGGATCGTTCCGCAAGCTACCACGGCGGCGAAATGGGGCGAAAGCGCGACGACTTCGAGTAACTGCCCCGCTCGGGAGAAGCACTGCGGAATGGGTGATCTGCGGGGCGTGGACAAGATCGTGCCCGCACGACCGGCGGCGGGCTTCGCTCTTCACAAACCGAACCCTTGGCGGCATTGTGCGGACTTGCCGGCTTGAGCATTCAGGAAAATCCGCTCGATGAAGGTTGCCGTCGTCAAGGAAAGACGGGCGCATGAGCGCCGTGTCGCAGCCTCGCCCGACACCATCAAGCGGATGATCGCGATGGGGCTCGAAGTCATCACGGAAAGCGGGGCCGGCGAAGGGGCCGGCTTTACCGACGCCGCCTTTGCAGCGGCGGGCGCCACGATCGCGGCCGATCCGGCGTCGGCACTCGGCGATGCCGATATCGTCCTCAAGGTGCAGCGCCCGCAGACATCCGGCGAGGGCGCGGTTGACGAGCTCAAATGCCTGAAGCACGACGCGGTGCTGATCGGCCTGTTGCAGCCGTTGCAGAACCCTGTCGAGATCGATGCCTACGCCGGCGCCGGGATCACGGCCTTCGCCATGGAACTGTTGCCGCGGATCACCCGCGCGCAGGCGATGGATGTGTTGTCCTCGCAAGGGAACTTGGCCGGCTACAAGGCGACCATCGACGCCGCCGACGAGTTCGGCCGCGCCTTTCCGATGATGATGACCGCTGCCGGGACGATAAAGGCGGCGCGGGTGCTGGTGATGGGAGCCGGCGTCGCCGGCTTGCAGGCGATCGCCACCTCTCGGCGGCTCGGCGCCATCGTTTCCGCGACCGATGTGCGCGCCGCCGCCAAGGAGCAGGTCGAGAGCCTCGGTGCGACCTTCGTCACCGTCGATGACGAGGCCGCCCGTTCGGCGGAGACCGCTCAAGGCTATGCTCGCGAGATGAGCGAGGACTATCAGCGCCGGCAACGCGAGAAAATCACCGAGGCGCTGAAGCGCACGGATGTGGTCATCTGTACCGCCCTTATCCCCGGTCGCACGCGCGCCAATATTGCTGACCGAAGCAATGGTGGGCGAATTGGCCCCAGGGTCGGTCGTCGTTGACCTGGCGATCGAGGCGGGGGGCAATGTCGAGGGCGAGCCGCCCCGGCGAAATCGTCACCACCGCGAACGGCGTCAAGATCATCGGCCATGTCAATATGCCCTCGCGGATCGCCGCCGACGCGAGCCAGCTCTATGCTCGCAACTTGTTGTCTTTTCTGACACTTCTCGTCGATAAGGACGGCCGGCTCGCAATCGACGCGGACGACGAGATCATCAAGGCAACCCTGCTGACTCGGGACGGCGCGGTGGTCAATCCGGCGCTTGCGCACTCGCATGAGGCGGAGGCCGCGAGCCCGGCCTCAGCCCCCGACGACTGACGGAGAAAGTAATGGCAGACCCCGTCTCACTGGCCGAGCGTGCCAGGGAGCTAGCCGGCGATGCCGGCGCGCTAGCCCACAACTTCGAAGCCCTGGCCCGGCAATTGGCAGTGCAGGGGCCGCCGGCGGCAGCGGGCGGCACGCCCTTTGTCTTTGAGCTGACGATCTTCGTGCTCGCCGTTTTTGTCGGCTACCATGTGGTCTGGCGGGTCACTCCGGCGCTGCACTCGCCGCTGATGAGCGTGACCAACGCGATCTCGAGCGTGATTATTGTCGGCGCGCTGATTGCCGCCGGTCCACTCGGCCTCAGCTTTGCAAAACTCGCCGGATTTTTCGCCGTCACCTTGGCCGCGGTAAACATCTTTGGTGGCTTTATCGTTACCCAGCGCATGCTCCAGATGTTCCAGAGAAAGAAATAGTGGGGCCGCGGTGAGCGATAACCTATCGGCCTTTTTTTATCTGATCGCTTCGGTTTGTTTCATCTTGGCGCTGCGCGGCCTGTCGTCGCCGCAGACGGCGCGCGTAGGCAATTTCTACGGCATCGCCGGCATGGTGATTGCGGTCGCCACGACCTTGCTGACCCCGCATGTGGTCAGCTTTTGGCTGATCGTCGTCGGCATTCTGATTGGCGGCGCAATCGGCACCTATCATCGCGTTGGGCATCCATATGACTGCGCTGCCGCAGCTGGTGGCGGCGTTTCACAGTCTGGTCGGCCTCGCCGCCGTGTGCGTCGCCGCCGCCGCTTTCAGCGCTCCGGCGGAATTCGGGATCGGGATCCCCGGCGCGATCGAGCGCGCCAGCCTCATCGAGATGTCGATCGGTATGGCGATCGGGGCGATCACCTTTACCGGCTCGATCGTCGCCTTCGCAAAATTGCAGGGTCTCGTCAGCGGCAGGCCCCTCTCGTTCACCGGCCAGCATCTGGTGAATGCCGGGCTTGGGATTTTGCTGGTTCTGCTGATCGTGATCTTTGTCGCCAACGGGGCGGCGGCGATGTTCTGGCTGATCCTGCTGGCGTCGTTGGCGCTGGGCTTTTTGCTGATCTTGCCGATTGGCGGAGCCGACATGCCGGTGGTGATCTCGATGCTGAACTCCTACTCGGGGTGGGCCGCTTGCGGCATCGGCTTCACCCTGTCGAACAGCCTGCTGATCATCACTGGCGCGCTCGTCGGCTCGTCGGGCGCCATCCTCAGCTACATCATGTGCAAGGGGATGAACCGCTCGATCATCAACGTGATCCTCGGTGGGTTCGGCACCGAGGGCGGGATGGTCGCCGCCGGCGCCGGGACGGGCGACCGCTCGGTCAAGTCGGGCAGCGCCGAGGACGCCGCCTTCATCCTGAAGAATGCCGGCTCGGTCATCATCGTGCCGGGCTATGGCATGGCGGTGGCCCAGGCTCAGCACGCACTGCGCGAGATGGCCGACCAGTTAAAGAAGGAGGGGGTCAAGGTCCGCTACGCGATTCATCCGGTCGCCGGGCGAATGCCGGGCCACATGAACGTGCTGCTCGCCGAAGCGAACGTCCCGTATGACGAGGTGTTTGAACTCGACGAAATCAACCGCGACTTCCCGTCGACCGACGTCGCCTTCGTTATAGGCGCCAACGACGTGACCAACCCGGCGGCCAAGACCGATCCGTCCTCGCCGATCTACGGCATGCCGATCCTCGATGTCGAGCGGGCCAAGACCGTGCTGTTCGTCAAACGCTCGATGGCGTCGGGCTATGCCGGAGTCGAGAATGAGTTGTTCTACCGCAACAACACGATGATGCTTTTTGGCGACGCCAAAAAAATGTCCGAGGAGATCGTCAAGGCAATGGAGTGAGCAAGCTCGCGCTTGCGCCGCTTTTTTAGCCCAGCGTGCTGGCGCTGGGGCCGGGCTCCGATCTCGGGCGTGCTGCTCGCCGCTGGAGTTGCAGCTTCAGTAGCCCTCGCGCTCCATACGCTTGCGCAACAGTTTGCGATAGCGGCGCACCGCCTCGGCCTTTTCGCGCGCCCGCCGCTCGGAGGGCTTCTCGTAGCTGCGCCGCAGCTTCATCTCACGGAACACACCCTCGCGCTGCATTTTTTTCTTCAAGGCTCTTAGGGCCTGGTCGACGTTGTTGTCGCGGACGAGGACTTGCACGGGGGTTCTTCTCCGGTAGGCTATCTGCCGCCGCAGGCGGCATGGCGTTGAAAGGCTCGTTTAGCACCTCGACGGCCGGCTGTGAAGGCGGACGATTGCGATGGGCTGGCCAGCGCTTTACCGGGATCGCCAGCCGACACATATTGGCGACCATGGCTCTTTTGAAAATCGCCCGCATGGGCAACCCTGTTCTGCGAAAGCCGGCGGCGGCGGTCGAGAACCCCGCGGCGCCGTGGGTGCGCCGGCTAGTCGACGACATGATCGAGACGATGGAGGACGCCAGCGGCACCGGGCTGGCCGCGCCCCAGGTCCACCAGCCCTGGCGGATCGTCGTATTTTTCGTGTCCGAAGAGCGCCTAAGCGGCATGCCGGGCGACGTCGCCCAGGATTTGACCGTGCTGATCAACCCTGTGGTCGAGCTGTTGGGGCGAGAGCGGGCATTCGGATGGGAGGGCTGTCTGTCGGTTCCGGGCCTGCGCGGCGTCGTCCCGCGCCACCTGCGCATCCGTTACCGCGCAACCGGCCTCGACGGCGAAGCCATCGAGCGCGAGGTCGAAGGCTTCCACGCCCGCGTCGTTCAGCACGAATGCGATCACCTAGAAGGGATCCTCTACCCCCAGCGCATGACCGACCTTCGGCAGTTGGTTTTTCTCGAAGAGCTGCAGCGCCACCCGATTGATCTTGCCGATCTTCTCGCCGAGACGCGGCCGGAATGAAAAGCCCGCTTGCCGAAGCACGGCGCGAGGCATTGATCGAGGCGATGCTGCCCGATGCGCCGTTCGACGGTTGGACCCGCGCCGGGCTCCGCAGGGCCGCGCGGCGACTCGCCATGCCGGTTGGGGAGGCGCTGGCTTTGTTCCCGGGCGGGCCCGCCGATCTTGTCGCCGGCTTCAGCCGCTGGGCCGACCGGCGCATGCTCGACCGGCTCGAAGCCTTGCCGCTCGATCCGCTGCGCGTTTCCGAACGCATTGCATTGGCGATCGGCGCCCGGCTCGACATTGTCGCGCCGTGGCGCGAGGGGGTACGCCGGGCGCTTACGGTCCTGGCGCTGCCCCAGCATGCTCCGCTGGCGATGCGTTTGACTTATGAGACGATCGACGGAATCTGGTACGCCGCCGGCGACAACGCCACCGACTTCAGCTTTTACACGAAACGCCTGATCTTGGCGGCGGTCTATAGCGCCACCGTACTCTATTGGCTCGACGACCACTCTGAGGGTTCAGCCGACACCCGCGCCTTTCTTGATCGTCGCCTCGCCGATGCCGCCCGCATCGGCCGCGCCCGCCGCGACTTCGCAACGCTCGTCGAGCGCCTGCCCAACCCGTTTCGCTTGCTGCGCCCGCTACGCTAAAGCCACGCTTTCAGCGGTGGGGAATGAGCCGCGTGACATGGCCCATTTTGCGGCCAGGCTGGATTTCGGTCTTGCCGTAGAGGTGGAGCTTGGCTAGCGGGTCGCCAAGCGCCTCGCGCCACTTCTCGACATCGCGGCCGATCAGGTTCTTCATAACCGCGTCGGAATGGTGCACGACCGAGCCAAGCGGCAGTCCGCATAAGGCGCGTACCAGCTGCTCGAACTGGCTGGTGACACAAGCGTCAATCGTCCAGTGTCCTGAATTGTGCGGCCGCGGCGCCAGCTCGTTGACCAGAACCTCACCAGCTTGGGTCACAAACATTTCGACCGCCAACACCCCGACGAGATCGAGCTTTTCGGCAATATGGCGGGCGATCGCCTCCGCCCGCATCGCGGTCTCGGCCCCGATCCGCGCCGGGGCGATGGTGGTGTCGAGGATATGCGCGGTATGCTGATTTTCGACCGGTGGGTAGGTTGCCAAGGTGCCGTTGCGGCCGCGCGCGACGATGACCGAGATCTCGCAGGCGAAATCGACGAAGCTTTCGAGAATGCCGATTTCGCCGCCCATATTCCGCCACGCCTCTTCCGGCTTGGTCTCGGGATTGAGCATTGTTTGGCCCTTACCGTCATAGCCCATGCGCACGCTCTTCAGCACGGCCGGATAGCCGAAGTCGTGCATCGCGCGGACCAGCGCGGCGGCGTTGGACACCTCCCGGTAAGCGGTGGTCGCGATATCGATCGAACGCAGAAAATCCTTCTCGCGCAAACGGTCCTGCGTGATCTCGAGAATTTCGGCGCGGGGCAGGACCAGCTTCGACGCCGCCACAAATCGCACAGCGTCGGCCGGTATATTTTCGAATTCGAAGGTGACCACGTCGACCGCGGCGGCAAAGCGGTCCAGCGCCGCCAGGTCGGAGAATTCGGCGACGGTCGCGGCGCGGCACACCTGCTCGGTCGGGCTGTCTGGTTCCGTCGCGAAAACATGACAGCGATAGCCAAGCCGCGCCGCAGCGAGCGCCGTCATCCGCCCAAGCTGACCGCCGCCCAAAATCCCGATCGTCGCCCCTGGAGCCAGCACCGGCTCGGGCATCACAGAGGGTCCGGGCGGTCGGCCACGCGCTCGGTCTGAGCTTGCCGCCAGCCGTCGACAGCCTGTGCGGCGGCGACGTCCGAAAGCCCGAGAATTGCCGCCGCAAAAAGGGCTGCGTTGACGGCGCCGGCCTCGCCGATGGCAAAGGTCGCTACCGGGATCCCGGCCGGCATCTGCACGATCGACAGCAGGCTGTCGACGCCTTTGAGAACCCGGCTTTCGATCGGTACGCCGAGCACCGGCAGCGGCGACAGGGCAGCGGCCATGCCGGGCAGGTGGGCAGCACCCCCGGCGCCTGCGATGATCACACGCAAGCCGCGCGAACGCGCCGTGCGGGCATAGTCGTAAAGCCGGTCGGGCGTCCGATGTGCCGAGACGATCCGCGTCTCATAAGCGATTCCCAGCCGATCGAGCGTTCCGGCAGCGTGGTGCATCGTGCGCCAATCGGATTGGCTGCCCATGATGATGCCCACTGCCGGGCCGGCCTCGCTCATTCGGCTCTTTCCGTAATCGGGGCGTCATTATAGATGGAGGACAGCAGCACACAACCACCCGGAACCGCGGTGTTTAGGCAATAATGTCGGGTAGCAGCTCGCTTTCGATTCTCAGTATCTCATCTTTCAGCAGCAGCTTGCGCTTTTTGAGGCGCTGCAGCCGGAGCTGGTCGAACGGGGCGTGCTCGGAGAGGCGGGCGATCACGTCGTCAAGGTCGCGGTGCTCGCTTTTCAGCACGGCGAGCCTCGCCTTCAATGCTTCGGTGTCGAGGTCCATGGCCGTTGGCGCGAAATTTGACGGGCACCATATCACTTTTGATGACAGAGGTCGCCGACATACCGATCGCCGACGCGGCGGCCGGGCTTTGGGAATTTTCGCTCGACTTCTATGCCCGGCCCGGTGTCTCGGCGGTGCTGATCGAGTTGCAGGACCGCGCCGGCCTCGACGTCAACCTGATCCTGTTCGCGCTGTGGCACGGCTTGTCGGGGCGAGGCCGGCTCGATGACGAGCGGTTGGCGGTCGCCAACCAGGCCGCCCGCGCAATCCAGACGGAAATCGTCATGCCGTTGCGGGCATTGCGGCGGCGATTCAGAACCGACCCTGATGCGGATATCCAGCGCTTGCGAGAGACGATCAAGGCGCTCGAACTCGATGCTGAAAAAATCGCGCAGGCCCGCCTCGCCGGCTGCGCCGGGCCACCCGACACCGACGTCGATCCGGTCGAGCGCCTTGCCGCCGCCAGGGCAAATCTCACCCTATCCCTCGGCGCCGCTCAGGCGCACGGAGCGGCGGCGGGTGTCATCCGCCAAGCCCTCGAAGAACTGGGGCTATAATTCAGCTCTCGCCCCAACGGCGAACCGTCCCGCTGTCGAGCTCGAATAGATCGAGCACGCGGCCGAGGGTCTGATCGATCATCTCGCCTATCGTGGCGGGCTTTGCGTAAAAGGCCGGGACCGGCGGGGCGATGACCGCACCCATTTCCGACAGCGCGGTCATCGTCCGCAGATGGCCGGTGTGCAATGGGGTTTCGCGTACGACGAGCACGAGACGCCGCCGCTCCTTTAGCACCACATCCGCCGCTCGGGTCAGCAATGTCGTCGTGGCGCCGCTGGCGATCTCGGCCATGCTGCGGATCGAGCAAGGGGCGACGACCATTCCCATCGTCCGGAACGAGCCGGACGAGATTGGCGCGGCCATGTCACCAATCGCATGCACGACATCGGCGCGGGCGCGCACCGCAGCCGGTTTCAGATCAGTTTCGAGCGCCAGGGTCACCTCGGCCGCCCGGCTGATGACAAGATGGGTCTCGACCGCCAACGGCCGCAATAGCTCGAGCAGCCGCGCGCCATAGATCACGCCGGACGCACCGCTGATCCCGACAATCATGCGCGGATTTGCAGATGTTTCTCTCATCGGGGCCTCTTTGAAATTTGCGGTCTTGACATATTTTCGTCATCGAGGGGTGCATGGCCCCTGGCCGGACCCCCGACCCGGCGTTACCATCGGGGGCGGGTGATCGTCTATCAGGAGGATTGTGCATGTCGCTGCGGGATCGCATCGAAGCGCTGAGAGAAAAGCATGCGGCACTCGAACGCGCCATCGATGAGGAGAACAGCCGTCCGCTGCCAAACGACGACGCGATCTCCGATCTGAAGCGTCAAAAACTCCGCATCAAGGACGAAATTTATCAGCTAGAACGGCTCTAACGCGAGAATTTTGAGGCACGTTACTGCAGCGCTATTGGGCTTGGATGCAGCTGGGATTCATAAAAAAAGCCCCGCCACTCGGGCGGGACTGCGACGATCTTCGGGAGCTGTTTCGGGACTGTTTTAGGCGACCAATTCGATCTCCTCCTCGGCCAAGCGCTCGTGATCCTCGTCGAGCGATCCCAGCCAATGGCCGTAGCGGTCAAAGGTCACCCGCATCGATGAGTGACCGAGCATCTGGTGCAGCCGCTTCGGCGAGAAGCCTATGGCGATCCACATGCTCGCCGTGAAGTGGCGTAGCGAGTGAAAGTTGAACAGCGGCTCGGCCGTGGCGTCGGCCAGCCCCGCCGCGACCTGCAACGGCCGGCAGAAGCGCTGCGCGAGATTTTGCAGATCGGGGTGATCCAGCAGATCGACACGCAGGGTAAACGCCTTTTCCTGGGCGTGGTACGAGTGGGTGGTGAAGTCGGCGCGCCCGCCTCGGTGGTCGCGGCGTATCCGTTCATCAACGCGCAAGCGATCCCGAACTCCATGTTCACGGTGAACCCGGGTGATAGGGTGATCGCCGCCGTCTCTTACGTCACGGACGAGTTTGGCGCGACGACTGGCGGGCAAGTGTCGATCTCCAACACCAGCCAGAGGACGCAGAACGTCGTCAGTCTCGCGCTGCCTAAGCCGAAAGGGGCGCAGGCGAACGGGGCGAGCGCCGAGTGGATCATCGAGTGTCCGGGCGGCGGCGGGGCCGGGCAGTTCGGGCAGCCCGCCTACTCGCTGGCCAAGTTCACGCCGATCGATTTCACCGGGGCGCTGGCGTGCAGCTGCAACAGCAGCCTGTCGGAGGTGGTCTGGGGCGACCCGTCGGCGACGGACTTGGTCAACATCGAGACGGACACGACGCCGCCGACGGTGCTGACCGCGACCCACCCGGACACGGGAACGGCGACGATCACCTTCGTCGGCGGGTAGCGCAGCCCGAGATCGCCCGGCGCCGCGCCGGGAATGCACAACAATCCCGTTTTGCAGGGCCGCCCGAAACATCAACACTTTCGGGAATGACTACAAGCTGTCCCGTCAATGGGTTACGGATGCATATGATATGGTCGAAACTCGCTGGGATCATGGCGCGGGGCTGTGGGTTCGGTCGGCTCCCGTTGTGGATCGCCGCGAACCTCAACTGACGAGACGTGGACTCGCACGAGACGGCCGTACGTGCTCGCCGAGTGTGCCGCGCACCAGCGCCAGAGCCGCCACTGCCCCGACCAGCGCCAGCGCACCGGCGACGACGAAGGCGGCGTTGAAACTGCCAGTTGCGGCAACGACATAGCCGGTCACGATCGGCGCCAGTAGGCCGAAGCTATTGCCGCCCAGGACAAGAAACGCCGTAGCCCGCCCTGCATCTTTGGGCGAGCGCAGCAAATCGACTGACCAGGGCGCCGTTGGCGGCCGGCCCGACATGGGCGGCCGATACCGCAATCGTGATCAGAGTGATGACTGCGGCGAGTGACTGGACAAACGGGATCCCCAGGCCCGCCGCCATGAACAATAGACTGAGAGCCACCAGATAGCGGCGCTTGCCGCCACGCACCGCTTCGGCGGTGAGCACCCTGTCCCCGGCCCAATTGGCGACGACGCCGACAACCGTGGAGATCAGGAACGGTATCGCGGTGTAGATGCCGGAGTTCAGGATCGACAGGTGCCGTGCGGTTTGCAGGTAATTCGGCAGCCAGGAAATATAGAGATAGCCGGTATAAACGAGGCAGCCCTGCGAGATGAACAAGCCCCACATCGCCGGGCAGCGGATCAGCCCGAGATAGCCGACGCCGCTGTGGCTCGGCGGCGTGATGCCGGCGTCGCGCCCGGCGAGGATGTGGTCGCGCTCGGCTGGGGGCAGCCACCCGGTCTTTTCCGGTGTCGAGACCAGTGCCGCCCAGACCGCTACCCAGACAAATCCGACCGCGCCGGTGATGATGAAGGACCAGCGCCACGACAATGTCTCGATCAGCCAGGCGACGGCCGGCGCGCCGAGCGCAAGCCCGAGGGTGGACCCGCAAGAGATCGCGGCAATCGCGGTGCCGCGCTCGGTATAGGGCGACCATAACCGGACGCTGCTATAGGAAATCGGAGCGAACGGCGCCTCGCCGACCCCCAGACCGAGCCGCACCATCAACATTGCCGCGAAGCTGCCGACCATTCCGGTAGCCATCTGCGCCGTCGACCATACCGCGGTCGCGACCGAGGCGATGACATGCGGGCCCCAGCGGTCGATCAGCCGCCCACCGGGCAGCATCATCAGCACATAGGCCCACAGGAACGAGGAGAACAGATAACCGAGCGCAATCGGCGACAGCCCGAATTCGTGCGCGATCGGCTTGCCCGCAACCGACATGTTGACGCGATCGAGATAGGCAATGGCGCTGAACAGAAACAGCAGGAAAAATACCCAATATCGGCGGTGTGTCGTTCGCATCGATGCGCTCCTCCTTCTTTTTTCTCGTCGCCCGCGACAAGCGTGCGGGCGGGGCCACGTCGCGCATATTCATAACCCAGAGAAGCGATTGTGCGGCTTTTTGAGTAGTACCGGGGTTGCCGGCTCCCGAACCGCTGGGAGAGCGAATTGCCGAGTTCCGCCACGCAAGGAGCTGTATTATCTACGTGATAATCGGGTGTATCCCGTGTCGACGCCCGCCGATGGCCGGTTGACTAGGAAGCGGACCTTCTCGCCGAATTTTTCAGGCCGTGATTGGTTTGCCGGTCCGTCGCTTCTCAGCCAGAGCATCAAACCGGGCAATGACCGCTGCATAAGCCTGCTTGCGTGGGGCTGGGAGGGGCGTGCCGCATGTCCATGTCCACGTATTGCCGCGGCGGGCAGATGAGTTGTCGATCGTCTGCCCACGGGGCGGTGCAAGCGCATGTCCGCCGGCTACGTCGTCAGTAGTCTGGCTTCTGAGACATCGAAGCCGGCTTGGCGAAGAAGTTTGATCATATGGTCGCGGAACTCGCTGACTGAATTCTCTCCTGGAGAGGAAATCAACAGGTGGTGCGTCAACGCACCGATCAGCATGTCGGCGAGCGTTTCGAGGTCGACGTTTGTTGCCAGCAACCCGGCAGTTTGTACGCGCTCCAAGGCCCGCACAAGCGCGAGCCGTCGTGGTAAGTAGTAGGTCTCGCGGTAGACTTCGAGCAACTTCGGATTGTCGGGTGCCGAGCCGATCAGCCTCGCCATCAGGTTGCGGATTTCAGGCTTGGCAATAACTTCGCAGGCCTCCACCAACAGCTTGATGAAATCGCGCGGCGAGGTGCGCTCCAAAAGGTCGATCGTGTAACCGGTGGCATTCCGAGCGACTTCGATCGCCTGCGCTAGCAGCGCCTCCCGGCTCGACCAGCGCCGGTAGATGCTAGTTTTCGCGACCCCCGCTTGCTTGGCGATCTTCTCGATACTCGCTCCGGCGATCCCGTGTTCAATGAAGAGTTCGAAGGCTGCGCGCAGGATCGCCTGATCGACCGCCGGATCCCGCGGTCGTCCTTGCGCGCTACCGGAGTCGCCTGTTTTGGCCGAGCTGCCCATTTTAAGTTATTCGATATGCTACGCCATAATCCGTCGATGCGATCCGGGCCAAACTCGACCGCCTTCCCGCGCTATGTGAAGACGTTTGAGCAAGAGGATGCCGCCCGCTTCGATCAGCGCCCGTAATAATACCCGGGCGCGTAGTAGCCCGGCGGCGGCGCATAATAAGCTGGCGGCGCGTAATTCGGAGGCGGCGGGGGAGGGTAATAGGCTGGCGGCGCGGCAATTACGGCAAACGGCGCGGAAGCGACCGCGACGGCGGCACCGACAACTGCTGCCGCAGCCGCGAACGGCCAGAAGAACGGGCCGCCGTGGTAGCGATGCGCCGATGCCGACGACAGCGGCACCACCAGCAGCGCCGTCAGAACCAGAGCCAATGCCGTTGAGCGGGGGTAGGTCACCGTTTGGATCCTCCTCGAATGGCGTCACGCTCCCCGCGATCCCGGTCAAGCAAGGTTCGCGCTTCCTAGAAACGCAACGCAACGGCATCGTTTCGATTATAAGGCGGGTGCAAACATCTCATCCCCATGGTTCGTCAGCGCGCGATTTCGTCGGGGTGATGGCCGACCCGAGAGAGTTTGGTCCCGCGAGTAGGAGCGCTATTTTCTGCGCCCATCGCATGTGCGGGGGCGCGTATTAGGTGCTCACATCGGAATACGTCCGTGGTCGGATAGGTTTCGGGGGCGGGGGCGCTCAGTTATGGGGTTACGCTCGCGCATCCCGTATCGCCTGCCAGACGCGCGCGCTGGTCGCCGGCATATCGAGGCTTTTGATTCCGAGTGGGCTCAGCGCATCGACAACGGCGTTGACGATCGCCGGGAGCGCTCCGACCGTGCCGGCTTCGCCGGCACCCTTAGCGCCGAGCGGGTTGCGTTTGGTCGGCACCGGGTTCGAGGTGATCTCCATATACGGCATCGTGTCGGCGCGCGGCATGCAATAATCCATGAAGCTTCCGGTCAGGTTCTGTCCCGACTGGCGGTCGTAGACGACCTGCTCCATCAGCGCCTGGCCCAGTCCCTGCGCGACGCCACCGTGGATCTGGCCCTTCAACCCGATCGGGTTCACCACGGTGCCGACATCGTCGATCACGACGTAGCGGACGATGTCGAGCGCACCGGTATCGGGGTCGATCTCGACCTCGCAGATATGGCAGCCATTGGGATAGGTGTTGTCGTCGGGGGCGAAGGTGCCGGTCTCGTAGAGCCCGCCTTCGAGTCCGGGCGGGAGGCGGCCGGCCTGGAACGACGCCCTGGCGACTTCGGTGATGCTAATGCGTCGGTCGGTTCCGGCGACCGAGAAATTGCCATCGGCGAATTCGATGTCGATGTCGGCCGCTTCGAGCAAATGAGCGGCGATCCGCTTGCCCTTGGCGATGACCTTGTCAGCCGCCATCCATAAGGCCGAGCCCCCGATCACCGTCGATCGTGAGCCGTTGGTGCCGATGCCGAACGCAACGCGATCGGTGTCGCCATCGATGTATTGCACGGTCGCTGGGTCGAGCCCGAGCTTTTCGTTGAGCACCTGCTTGAAGGTGGTCTCGTGGCCCTGGCCCTGGTTCTTACTGCCCATCAACAGAGTTGCGTTGCCGCTCGGGTGAAAGCGGATCTCGGCGAATTCCTGGCCGGGACCCGCCGCCTTTTCGATCGGGTTGGCGATGCCGATGCCGCGCAATTTGCCGCGCGCCTTGGCTTCGTCGCGGCGCGTCGGAAAACCCGCCCAATCGGCTTGCGCTAGCGCTTTCTGCTGGTTGGCGGGGAAATTGCCGCAATCGTAGTTCAGCCCCAGCGCTGTCTTGCACGGCAAGGCCGAGGCGGGGATCAGGTTCTTGGTCCGCAATTCGATGCGGTCATAACCGAGTTCGCGCGCCGCGTCGTCGATCAGTCGTTCGATGACATAGGTAGCCTCGGGCCGTCCGGCGCCGCGATAAGGCGCGGTGCCGTTGGTATTGGCCATTACCGCCAGCACCGAGACATGGGCGACGGGGATATCGTAGACGCCCACCAGTGTGCCGACATTGCCAAAGGTCGCGAGCAGGTTGCGCTCGGAGGAAATGTAAGCGCCGACATTAGCGAAGGTCTTGACTTCTGAGGCCGAGGAATTTGCCGTCCCTGTCGAGCGCCAGCTCGGCGTCGCTGACATTGTCGCGGGCATGCTCGTCGGCTTGGATCGCCTCGCTGCGCTCGCAGGTCCATTTGACCGGCCGGCGCAATTTCTTCGCCGCGAGCAGCACCAGCCGATGCTCGGGATATTGCCAGCCCTTGGTACCAAATCCGCCGCCGACATCGCCGGCGATGACCCGAATTCTGCTTTCCGGGATTTTGAAAATGCGAGTGGCGAGCGCCTGACGCACCCGGTGGGGATATTGCACATCAGCGTAGAGGGTGAAGCGGTCTTCGCCCGGTTCCCACACGCCGATCGCACCGCGCGGTTCCATGAAATGAGCATAGACCCGGCTAATGACATAACGGCGCTTGATGATGTGCGCCGCTTTGACGAAGGCCGCCTCGGTCGCGGCTTTGTTGCCAGCCTCGAACAGGTTCGAGATGTTGTCCGGGCAGTCGGGCCACACCGCAATCGTGGCCTCGGCAGCCTCGGCGGTGTCGGTGACCGAAGGCAATTCTTCGTAATCGATATCGATCAGCTCGGCGGCATCCTTCGCCTGCGCCAGAGTCTCGGCCACCACAAAAGCGACCGGCTCACCAACATAGCGCACCGTATCCTGCGCGAGGCCGAGATGGGCGCGAGCGAACATCGGCGACCCATCCGGCCGCTTGCGCTGGAACGGTACGCCCATCACGCCGAGCTTGGCCGCAACAAGATCGTTCCCGGTCATGATCAGTGCAACGCCCGGCGCAGCCTCCGCGGCCGTCAGGTCGAGCGACCGGATGCGGGCATGTGCATGCGGCGACCGCAGCACGTAAGCATATGCCTGACCGTGTAGATTGTTGTCGTTCTGGAAACGGCCATTGCCACTCAACAGCCGCTTGTCCTCAAAACGCCGCACCGGTTGTCCGATTCCGAACTCGCCCATTAGTTAACCCCTCCCGTAAGCTGGGTCCGAAGGTTGTATTCCTATTTTAGACAATTTGATCGTCGACGGTCACAACGAGGTCGTCGTCGATTTCTCGGTGTAGGGTCGATCTTCGATCTGCACGGAGTGCATGGGGACCCTCGCGCGTCGTGTGGCGCCTCCGATTGCCGAAGCGCGATCGGGGGCGCATGCTGCTCTCGGCGCAGCAAGGGCATTTTGGGGCGAAAACCATGCATGAGATCGTGATTCGCGGCGGGACGATCCTGGATGGCGCCGGCGGCGAGGCCTTTACCGGCGACATCGCGATCGACGGTGGCAGGCTGACCGCGGTCGGCGGCAAGGCCGGCGCAGCCAAACGCGAGATCGAGGCGAACGGTCTGCTTGTCACCCCCGGCTGGGTCGATGTCCATACCCACTATGACGGCCAGGCAACCTGGGACCCGGTGTTGGCGCCGTCGTCGTGGCATGGCGTAACGACGATCCTGTTCGGTAATTGCGGCGTCGGCTTCGCTCCGGTCCGCAAGGAGCACCGCGAGGGCCTCATTGACCTGATGGAGGCGATCGAGGACATCCCCGGCACGGCGCTCGCCGAGGGCCTCAAATGGGATTGGGAAAGCTTCCCCGAATATCTCGACGCGCTCGACCGGATGCCGCGGACGATCGATATCGCCGCGCAGATCCCGCACCACCCGCTGCGCGTCTTCGTGATGGGCGAGCGCGGCATCAACCGCGAAGCCGCGACCGCCCAGGACATCGCAGAGATGCGGCGCCTCACCGAGGAGTCGCTGCGGGCGGGCGCGTTCGGCTTCACGACCTCGCGTACCTATTCTCACAAGACCAATGACGGTCAGCTCGTCCCCGGCCATTTCGCCGAGGAGCAGGAGCTTTACGGCATCGGCCAGGCAATGGCCGCGGTCGGCGGCGGCGCCTTCGGCCTGAACAACGACTTTATCGACGAGGCGGCCGAATTCGCCTGGATGACGCGGCTATCGAAGGAGACCGGCCGGCCGGTCTGGTTTCTCCTGACCGACCGAGTCAAGGACCTGACGCGCTGGCGGCGTCTGATGCGAGGCGTCCATAAGGCGCGCGCCGAGGGCGCCAGCATTACGGCGCAGGTTGCCGGGCGGCCGGTGGGTATCATTCAGGGCATCGCCGGCTCCTTCAATCCGTTCGCGATCCGCCCGAGCTACATCCCGCTGGAGCGCCTGTCGTCCAAGGATCGCATCGAGCGGATGCGCGACCCCGCGCTACGCGCCCAGCTTCTCTCCGAGGAGCCGTCGGAGCGCCAACTCGCGCGGTTGTCGCAGGCGCGGCAGAACATGGTCGGCCGCTGGGACAAGATGTTCGTGATGAGCGGCGCGACGCCCGATTACGAGCCCTCGCCCGAGAAGAGCATCGCCGCGATCGCCGCGAAGGGCAATGCGAGCCCACAGGAGGTCGCCTATGACTACCTGACCCAGAAGCTCGACAATTTCCTGTTCTTCCCGATCGTCAACTACACTGACGGCGACCACGAGACGGTGCGCGAAATGCTGACCGACCCCGGCACTTTGCTTGGACTCAGTGATGGCGGCGCGCATTGCGGCGCTATCGTCGATGCCAGCGTGCCGTCGTTCATGCTGTCGCATTGGGGCCGCGACCGGAAGCGCGGGCCCGGCCTGCCGCTGCCGCAGCTCGTCAAGATGCAGACCAGCGAGACCGCCGATTTCTTCGGTTTCAAGGATCGCGGCCGGCTGCGCCCGGGACTGCGCGCCGACGTTAACATCATCGACTTCGACGGGCTGCGTCTACACCAGCCCGAGGTCGTACACGACCTGCCGGCCGGCGGCCGCCGGCTCGTGCAGCGTGTCGACGGCTACCGCGCGACTTTCGTCGCCGGGACCCCGGTCTTCGAAAATGGCGAAGACACTGGCGTCCGACCTGGCCGCCTAGTGCGGGCAGGCCGATAGATCGGCGCGAGACGCGCGGCCGAAGTCCAATGGGTTAAGCGAGAATGGCACACGACACGATGGTTCATGCGAATAACGAGGGCGGCCGGACGATCGAACTCGACGCGCTGGTGATTGGCGCGGGGTTCGCTGGTCTCTACCAGCTGCTCTGTCTGCGCGATCGTCTCAACTTGTCGGTACGAGCGCTGGAAACGGGCGGCGGGGTCGGCGGCACCTGGTATTGGAACCGCTACCCAGGGCGCGCGCTGCGATTCCGAAAGCCATGTCTATTGGTACACCTTTTCGCCCGAACTGATGCGCGAGTGGGAGTGGTCGGAACGCTATCCGGGCCAGGCCGAGATTTTGCGCTACCTGAATTTCGTCGCGGACCGGTTCGACCTGAAGCGCGACATCCGGTTCAACACCCGCGTGGTCGCTGCTTCCTATGACGAGCAGGCGAACCGCTGGCAGGTGCGCACCGGGGGCGGCGAGACCTATGTCGTCAAATTCCTGATCACCGCCGTCGGCTGCCTATCCACCGCGAACGTGCCGGATTTTCCCGGTCTGAATGATTTCACCGGCGACTGGTACCATACCGGCCAGTGGCCGCATGAAGGGGTCGATTTTACCGGCAAGCGGGTCGGCATGATCGGCACCGGCTCGACCGGCATCCAGGCGGCGCCGGTCATCGCGGCCTCGGCGAAGCATCTGACCGTGTTCCAGCGCACCGCGAACTACTCGGTGCCAGCTCGCAACGCGCCGCTGACCGCGGAGTTTCAGCGATACATCAAGGAGCACGCCAGCGACATTCGCGCCACGACGCGCGAAACGATCAACGGCATGGCGTTCAGGATTGAGGAGCGGCGTGCCGTAGACACCCCGCCTGAGGAGCGCGAGAAAATCTACGAGGCGGCGTGGGAGCGCGGCGGGCTGCAGTTCCGGGCGGCGTTCCAGGACATGATGATCGACAAGAGGGCGAACGACACGGCGGCCGACTTCGTCAAGCGCAAGATCCGCTCGATCGTAAAGGACCCGAAGACCGCGGCGATCCTGTCCGACATCGATCATCCCTACGCCGCAAAGCGCCCGCCGATCGACACCAACTATTTCGAGACCTACAACCGCCCCAACGTCACGCTGGTGGATCTGCGCAAGGCGCCGATCGATCGGATCAGCCGCGCGGGAATTTGCACCGCCGAGGCAGAGTACCCGGTCGACATCATCGTCTTCGCCACTGGATTCGACGCGATGACCGGCCCGATGTTGCGCATGGACATTCGCGGGCGCGGCGGGGTTGCCTTGAAAGACGTGTGGGAGGCGGGACCGCGCAACTACCTCGGCTTGCAGGTCGTCGGCTTCCCGAACCTGTTCACGATTACCGGCCCGGGCAGCCCGTCGGTGCTTTGCAACATGCCGGTCGCGATCGAACAGCACGCGGATTGGATCACCGACTGCATCAGGTACCTGAACGACCGCGGCCTCGAATGTATCGAGGCGCGGGCCGACGCGATGGACAAATGGGTCGCGGAGGTCAACGAAGCAGCCCACAAGACCGTGCTGCCGCTAGCCAAGCATTCCTGGTACCTGGGCGCCAACATCCCCGGCAAGCCCCGTGTTTTCATGCCCTACGCCGGCGGCATGGTGCGCTATCGGCAGCTCTGCACGGATGTCGCGGCTCGCGGTTACGAGGGCTTCATGCTGTCGTGAGCCCCGTCGCTCGCCGCCCCGGTTGCCCGTGATCTTCCGACCCACGCGCTCACGGACCTCTCGGCCGGCGGAGGCGGACGACCAGGTGAAGGAGGAAAGCGTATGAAGAATATGTGGCGCGCTGATCCGCTGGTCTGGGGCCACGGGCCTCGCGTCTTCGAGGTGTTCTTGGAACCCACTTGTCCGTTTTCCGTCAAGGCGTTCGGCAAGCTTGACGACCTGCTCGCTCTAGCGGGCGAGGACCGCATCACCGTCAAGCTCCGCCTTCAGTCGCAGCCTTGGCACATGTACTCGGGCGTAATCGTGCGCTGTATCCTGGCCGCCTCGACCCTCGAAAGCGGGAAGGTGGCGGCAAAATCTGTCATGGCGGCGGTGGCCGCGCATCGCGAAGAATTTGAATTCGACCGGCATTGCCGCGGGCCGAACCTTGATGCTACGCCCAACGACATCATTAGGCGGATCGAGCGCTACAGTGGCGTAAACCTTGCCGACGCCTTCGCGATCCCCGATCTCGACCGTGAGGTCAAATGGCACTGTAAGTATGCCCGCCAGAACGGCATCCATGTCTCGCCCACTTTCATGATCGACGGGCTGGTTCAGGCCGACGTGAGCAGTGGCGATCTCGTCGCCGATTGGGTATCGCGCCTACTAAAAGATTGATATTTGGCCGCCGGCCACAGGCCGCTTTGGGGTGGTGAACCGACGTTCGGCCGATCCCACGGCGCGTGACGGGGTCGCGCCGCAAGTCGGCGATCGCAGAGTCTGGAAAACGCAGGATATGTGTGCCACGATGAGCCCGAAATAATCGGAGGTATGCCATGAGCCCGCTCGATGTCGCCGACAACAAGGTCGCGGACCCACACGACGGTACGGTCGCCTATGTGCCGCCGCTCGAGCGCACGGCAGGACAGCCGGAGCCGATCGCAGCGCATGGCGGCCTGTCCTACATGGCGTTCGACCGCGACGGCGATGCAGGAACCGCCGTGGCGTTCGAGGACGCGCTCGCGGAGATCGCCTCGGGCGAGAGCCAGCGCGTTACCGAGATGATCGACAAGGCGCCGCCGGGCCCGATCAAGACCCAATGGGGCATCGCGTTCCGCGACTACGACGAATGCCTCAACTACATCCGCCAGTCGAACAGCATCAAGGCTCCGCCGGGCGGCGTGGCACTGCCGCTGCCCTATACGGTCTACGAGCGGCCGAGCTACTCCGTCGTGCCGTCGAACGCGATCTGGCGGGACCCGGCGCGCGCCGAGACAGCCATGATCCTGCGCACGAACGAGCGGGGCAACCGGCGCCGGAACCTCTATTTCCCGCAGGTGCTGCGCGATGCGCGGCGGATCGGCGAGTACTACCCGGGCCTTTCGCCGAACAGCCCCGAATGCATGGACAAGCTCGGCGTGTCGCTGGCGCACCTCGAGTCCAAATGCACGAACATCTACGATGCGGCGGAAGTGGAGCGGGTGTACTACCCGGAGATCGAGAAGCTGCTGCTCGAGTTCTTCCCGGACGCGACCGACGCATTGGTCTACAACCACGACGTCTTCGACAAGGACTACCAGGGCGACCGCACGGAGGATCAGGACGGCAAGAACCCTGGCGTGAACGCCAATTACGCCAACCTGGTGCACAACGACCTGAACGACAACAGCGGGCGCGTGCGCTGCCGCGAGCTGCTGACGAAGAACTTGCGTAATTTCGGGCGCCAGCAGCACTACACCGAGGAAGAGGCCGACGCGAAGATGTCGCGCCGGTTCATGTCGATCAACCTCGCCAAGCCGATCGAGACAGTCGAGCAGTTCCCGTTCGTGCTCTGCGCCTGGCCCTCCTTCGCCGACCAGCCCTACATCACCAACTACCGGATCTACGACGACCGCGTCGGCGAGACCACCCGCTTCACCTACCGTCCCGACCACGAGTGGTACTGGTTTCCCCGGCAGAAGCCGACCGAGGTCTCGATGCTCAAATGCTATGACTCGGTGACCGACGGCTCCGTCTCGCGCTGGTCTTTCCATACCGCCTGTATCGACCCGACCGCGCCCGCTCAACGCCCGATGCCGCAAGAACGTCGTGGTCCGGTCCTTTGTCTTCTTCTAGGGGGTCTGATCGCAGGGCGTAGCGGCCGTGTGCTCGCAGCGCTATCGGTTGCAATGTCGCTGATGGCTCTGGAGGCGGCGGTGATCGCCGCCGCCCTCCAGAGCGGAAGAACGTTCCGGAAGGGCGGTCCTTCTCCGTTTTCGCTCGCGGTAAAAGTCAGGTCGCTTTATCGGGCAACCGCGACGATCTTGTTACCGTCGGGGTCGCGAAGATAGGCGAGATAAGCGCCATTCGGGCGCACGCCGGGCGGATCCTCGATCGACGTACCGCCATTCGCAACGCCGGCCTTGTGCCACGCCTCGGCCATTTTAGCGTCGCTCATTACAAAGCCGATCGTGCCGCCGTTGGCGGAACTCGCCGGCTTGCCGTCGATGGGTTTGCTGATCATGAAACGGCCGCCATTGTGCGAGTAAGCCACACGGCCTCTGGCGTCCACAGTGGCGGGCTGCGCGCCCATTGCCGCAAAGAGGGCATCGTAGAATTTCTTTGACCGGTCGACATCGTTGCTCCCGATCATGATATGGCTGAACATCTCGAATTCTCCTTGTGAGCATTACGGAACGGCCCGCCGCCTCCGCCCGCATACGCGGGAGCGACCCTAGGCCCGCGCCAGTATGACGGGCCTAGGGTCGGCATCAGAACAAAAATCGTCGGATGCGGTCGCCTGTAGCAGCGAGGCCTAGGACGAAAGCGGGAGCGGTCCGTGTTGCGGCTGCTGCATTCGACCGGACGCGATCGGTTCGGATCTGGCTCACAACCTCACACATCAAAAAGGAGGTGTACGATGAAAGCTGGTGTGGTTTATCCGCAGGTCGAACTTGGCGGCGATACAGGGGCGGTCAAGGCGTTTGCCCAGGCGGCGGAAGACCTGGGTTACGACCATGTTGTGATCTACGATCATGTCCTCGGCGCCGTTCATGCCGGCAGAGAACCGAAGTTGACCGGCCCTTATAAAGAAACCGATCCGTTCCACGAGCCCCTGGTCACCTACGCCTACCTCGCCGGCGTCACCAAGAACCTCGGACTGACAACTGGCGTGATCATCCTGCCGCAGCGACAGACGGCCCTGTTCGCCAAACAGGCTGCGGATGTTGACCTGTTCTCTGATGGCCGGCTTCGCCTCGGCGTCGGGGTCGGCTGGAACTGGGTGGAATACGACGGTCTCGAAATGTCGAGGCATTTTCGCCGTCGCGGCAAGCGGCAGGAGCAGCAGATTGCCTTGATCCGCAAGCTGTGGGAACAGCCCGTGGTCAATCATGAGGACGCCGACCACCGGATCGACAGAGCCGGGATCTTGCCGCGCCCGAAACGGCAGATCCCGATCTGGCTGGGAGGTTTCAGCAAGGCCGCGTTCGACCGGGCGGCCAGGATCGGTGATGGCTTCCTGTTTTCGGGCCGGACTTAAACCGAGGCGGTCCAAATCAAAGCGGGGATCGAGGCCAAGCTGCGCGATCTCGGCAGGGATGTCGATGCATTCGGCTTCGAGTCTATTCAGCAATACAGTCGCGGAGACAACCAGTGGCCGGGCGATATTGCGGCGTGGCGCGAAGCTGGCGGGAGCCACATATCTGTCGTGACGATGGGCGCGAACCTCAACACGGTGGACGGCCACATCGGAGCCATCAAGCGTTGGCGTGACGTCTACAACTCGGTCCGTTAGGGCTCTGAAGCAGGGCCCAGGATCTGCACAGGAGGGCTTTGCGGGTGAGCAGGCGTGGTGAGCAGCCTGAGGGTGATCGATTGCGTCGCCGACGCGCCTTATCCCTGCTGGTCCTGCGCTAGCTCCGACCTCTGCTCCGGTTTCTCTGCTCAGTAATATACCGACCGCCCGGCCCCGCCGCTTGCCGAGACCAACTCGCCGGAGACCGCCCAGGCCTTTTCCGAGGCCAGGAAGACTGCGACGAACCCGACCTCCGAGGCATCCACCATGCGGCAGATGGCATTGCCGCGCGGCGAGTCCGGAGCAAAGTCCTGGCGCTCCGCCTCTTCCGGGGATACGCCCAGCTGGGTGGCGCGGGCGGCGAGCAGGCTCGGCGTGCGCTCGGTGCGGGTCGTGCCGGGATGGATGCAATTGACCGTAATCCCATGACGGCCCAGTTGGACTGCCAGCGTTTTTGTCATGTGCACCAGGCCGGCATTGCGCGCTCCGCCGCTGAGATTGCCGGCGTTGCGGGCGTTGCCACCGCTGATGTTGATGATGCGGCCCCAGCCCGCCGTCTTCATGAACGGGATGACCGCGCGCGAACAGCGCAGCGCTCCGACATATTTTACGTTGAAATCCTCAATCAAATCCTCGTCGATGACCGTTTCGATCGGGCCGGTCGCGGTGGCCGAGCCCCCTGGCGCGGACCCGCTGTTGACCAGGATGTGCAGGCCGCCCAGTTGCCGCGCCGCCTCGGCGACCATATGGTCCACCTGCTCCTTGCTGGTGACATCGGCTGCCAGCGGAACGATGCGCCGGTTCGTCGCGCCGGCCAGCTCCCGCGCCGTCGCCTCCAGATCCCCCTGGTTCCGCGCCACGATCGCCACATCGGCCCCTTCGCGAGCCAATTCCCGCGCAATGGCTTTGCCGATGCCCCGGCTCCCGCCGGTCACGATCGCATGCTTGCCTTGCAGTCCGAGGTCCATGGCGCTTTCTCTCCTTGGCGGCGTGACCGCGATTTCATCGATTTACGGCTCATTGTTCTCGCTGAGGAAACCTGGCGCAAGGGTGTTGCCGGACGCCGCAGACGCATGGAACGTGCCGACACGGCCTCCGGCAAAGCCGCGACACCCCCGAGCCCGGTGCCCGGACCAACAGCGTTCTCGCCACAATCCCGCGCTACGATGTCTGCTGGGTCCGAGCTGGAGATTTCGCGAGCATTCCGACAGGGAGGTGGCGGATTGGCGTGGCACGAGATTTATCAGACGCTCTGCGGCGGTGGCGCTTGCCTGTCTCCACTCCGCCAATTCCCGTCAATTCCCGGTCCGGGCAAAAAATTCCCGGTTAGGCCGAAAAAATTCCCGATTACTTGGCGACGGGAATTTGCACGTAACGGCTTGATTTAACGTACCGTTTTGGTGACTGAATGGGTCGGCCGCTACACAAATCAACACAATTCCCGGTTCTACGGGAATTTACCGTTGCGGGGCCGCTTCCCCCTTTACGCCTTGCCGGGCCGCCAGTGCCTCGCCAGGATGGGGCATGAACCGGCTGCTTCACGACCTGCGCATCGTCGAGATCTCGGCTTTTGTCGCCGCTCCGCTGGGCGGGATGACGATGGCGCAGATGGGCGCCGACGTGATCCGCATCGACCCGATCGGCGGCGGCATCGATTTTCGCCGCTGGCCGGTCACCAAGGATGGCGCGAGCCTCTATTGGGCCGGTCTCAACAAGGCCAAGCGCTCCTTGGCGTTGGCGCTCGACAAGCCCGAGGGGCGCGAGATCGCCCGCGCCCTGGTCACCGCGCCCGGCCCCGGCGCCGGCATCCTGCTGAGCAACCTGCCGCCATTGCGCGGTCTCGATTTTGCCAGCCTCAAGGCCGAGCGGGCCGATGTGATCGTGCTGCGCCTGACAGGCAACCGCGACGGTTCGGCCGCGGTCGACTACACGGTCAACGCGGCAAGCGGGTTTCCGTTGGTTACCGGAGCGGGCGGCGGCGTGCCGGTCAACCACGTGCTGCCGGCCTGGGACATCGCCGCCGGGCTCTATCTCGCGACCGGCCTGCTGGCGGCGGAGCACCATCGTGCGCGCACCGGCGAGGGTCAGGAGGTGGCGGCGGCACTGTCGGACGTGATGCTCGCGACCGTCGGCAACCTCGGCTATATCGGCGACGTCCAGGTCAATGGTCACGCAAGGCCGGCGATCGGCAACGATCTTTACGGCAGCTTTGGCCGCGATTTTGCCACCGCCGACGGGCGGCGGGTCATGATCATCGCGCTGACACCGCGGCAATGGCGCGCGTTGGGCCAGGCGACCGGGCTGACCGAGCGGCTGGCCATGATCGGAACGATGATGGAGGTCGATCTCGACACGGAAGCCGGGCGCTACGAGGCGCGCGACATGATCGCCGCTCTGCTTGGCCGATGGTGCGCGGGTCGCAGCCTCGACGAGATCCACCAAGCCTTCGCCGGGACCGGGGTTCTGTGGGGGCAGTTCCAGGATTTTCGTCAACTGGTGCGGGATGACCCGCGCTGCTCGGCGGCCAACCCACTCTTTGCCGGGGTCGATCAGCCCGGGATCGGGCCTTACCTGATGCCGGGCCTGCCGCTCGACTTTGCGGCTGCACCACGCCTGCCTCCGTGCCCGGCGCCCCGTCTCGGCGAACACACGGACCTCGTTCTCGCTGAGGTGCTTGGCCTATCGGAAGCCGAGATCGGCCGGCTGCACGACAATCGGATCGTCGCCGGCCAGGACGGACGCTAGCGAGTGTCTCCGCTTTCGGAGCCACCATCTTCGCGATCGTGCTGCCGCAACTCCTGCAGCAACTGGCGCACGCGCCGCGCTGTGCGCAATTTCCGGGCGATGTCGGGCGCGAGCCTGAGATCGCCCTGGGCGTCGAGCCAGCCGGCCTCGATATCGGGCGGCAATTCGCGCATGGCCTCGGCAAAGGCGAGAAAGATCTCCTCGACCTGACGCGCTCCGAGACGCCGTTCTCTGGCCACGCGCGGCACCCCTCTCGCTTTGACCGCCAGAGACTAAATCCCGCCGGCGTCACCGTCGAGGGCTCCGCGGTTCGCAGCGACCGATCGCGCCTTCACGCCGGTCGCAAGCGCAGTTAGGATACGGCGGACTTCACCTTTACCAACCCGAGGAGGACCGCGACATGGCCATCAGCATGTATCACGCATCGGTGCCGGTGTTTCTGCAGCTGCTCACCGGCTTGAAAGGAACGCTCGACAAGGCCCAGAAGCACGCGACCGAGAAGAAATGGGATGAGGCCACCGTGTTGAATTTGCGGCTCTATCCCGACATGTTCACCTTGGCCCGCCAAGTCCGCCAAGCGAGCGAGCATGCGTTCGGAGCCGGGCGCGCTGCCGGCGTCGAGGTGCCGCAGTTGCCGGCGATCGACAACAGTTGGGCCGAGATGCAGTCGCGGCTCGACAAGACCATCGATTTCTTGAAAGGCCTGCGTCCCGACCAGCTCGACGGCAAGGAAGATTTGCAGGTAACGATTGTCCAGGGCGGCCAGCCGCGCCATTTTCGCGCCCAGCTCTATCTTTATCACTTGGCGATGCCGAATTTTTATTTCCACACGACGACTGCCTACAATATCCTGCGCTCGCTCGGCATCGAGCTCGGCAAGCGCGACTTCATGGGCCCGATGCCGTCGTAGCAATCTATTTTTGGGTTTCGAACAGTCACGCGCCGCTCCCGCGCAAGCGGGATGAGGATCCAAACTGACGGCTGATGACTGTCATTCGGGGGCGCGGGCTTGGTCCGCGCCCCCATCCACCACGAGGCTCTGACATGCAAGCCGGCCCTGATGCGCCTTCCACCGAGTCCGGCGGCGGGCGATGTCGGCGCGATCCTGCTCGTGGCGTGCAGGCTTTTTTTAAACGTGATCCCCTCGTTCTGAAAAGCGCCACACCGCGCCGTAGTTCGCCGGCGTGCCGCGCTCGGCCAACTCGGCCACTACCGCCCGCAAGGTCAGATCCGACTTCTCGGCGAGTCGCGCCAGCGCTGCGACCACTTCACCACGCTGGCCACGCTCACCCCAAACAGCGCCGCTGTCGCCCGCCAGGTGCGACCGGTCGCCACCGCCGAAACCACCCGATCGAGCAGATCCTGTGAATAGGGTCTTGCCATTCGATGCTGGCCCACAACCCCAGCCAGCATCCTGAGTCCCAAAACCAAATGCGTGAAAATCGCTTTTCGATTTAACCTTTTAGGCCGAGCGATGCAACTCTGAATTGCTAGAGCATGCCGATCGTCACCGGGTCGCCGACCGAGGGCGGATTTGCCGGATATTTGAGGTTTGGGACAATATAGACCGCAATAAGGCCGACAACAGCCAATACCGCCGACGTACCCCGTGGCCCAAAATCGCCCATCCGGCCATAGGCCAAAGCGAAAGCCAACGAGAACAGGCCGCCGAAGGCCACGTTATACACCATGACGCCGGTGAACAGGCCGAGGCCGGCTTGGACCCGGCGGCTGACCAGTTCAGGCTCCGGCTCTTCCTTTGGCGCCGGCAGGCCCTTGGCGATAAACGCTTGCGCCGCGGCCTTAGCCTTGGCTTCGTCAAGCTGGGTTTCGAACGTAATCGCGCGGTCGACCTGCGGCTCGCCAACGATCTTCAAAAAGCTGAAGCACAGTAATCCCGCGACGATGCCGGTCAGCATCCCGCGCAGCAGCAAAGCCCCCGCCATCGCGAAGACTTTCGCTCAGTGGCAAGGAAATCCAAGCAGATGACGCCCATCATGCACGAACTCGTGCACGTACATTCCGGGGACGATGGAGGTCGCACCTTGTTCGGCGCCGACGAAATAGATCGCCAGCAACAGAAGCAAGCCACCGAGAATTGCCCAAGGCAGAACCTCCCGGACCGGGATCGCGACTGGCCGGGCGGAGGGGGCGAGGTTGGTGATGGTCATTTTGATCTCCTGGGATTTCGCGTCCCGCTAGAGGTCGGCCCGATCACGAAGGAGGTCTGACTTCAGCCCGGTGCCTCAGCACACGAGCAGATTACAGTGGCGCGACCGCGCCGGGCTTTCACCGGCTTCCGCACTTCGTATCGACGCGGCGAAGGATAGAGAGCGCTGTTTGGCAATGTCAAGCAAGCTGCGGCTCGGCCGCGCGCTAATTTGGTTTCGAGTTTTCTGAACTAACAGATGGTTCCTGTTGCCTCTTCCCTGTCGCCCCGCGCGCCTTCAGCAAGGGACATGGTCCATGGGGAAAGCGAGGTCGAGGTGCCGTTGGCTTACAGTATTGAGCGGCCTTCCCTTTTACGGCGCAGGACAGTGGGGAGGAGGATCTTTCCGCACCGCCGCGGCGTTGCCCTCGGGCGCCGTTTGGGCTAGTGGAGCACCGTCAACGCTTGAATACGGTCTCCCCGAATCCTCCGCTAACCGCGACGAAATCCACGGCTTCGATCCCATCATGCTCGGGTCTCAGTCATGAGCGATGCGCGCCCGCCGCCCGCGGACCAAAGCCTGTCCCGCCACTCGCAGCTGACCGATTGTCGTCATCGTGGCTCTGCTTGCCGCCATCGGGGTTTTTGGAGTCCGTCTCGTCGTTGCACCCTTGGCGAACCAGCCGGAGGGCGCGACAAGGCAGACGCAGCTGGGCAGCTTCAGGCCGACGCGAGAACAATGGGCCGGGATCAAGGTCGCGACCGTGCAGGCGATGACGTTCCGTCCCGAGCGGCTGACCGAGGGGAACATTGCAATCGACGACGATCTGACGACCCCGGTCTTCTCGCCATACTCTGGGAGGGTTATTAAGCTGATCGCCAAGCTCGGCGATCAAGTCGAGCGTGCCGCGCCGCTGATGGCGGTCGAGTTAACCGAGTTCGTTCAGGCGCAGAACGACCTGGTCACCGCCGCCGTGACCTTAAGGACCGCGCGCTCGCAGCTCAATCTTGCAATCCTGGCTGAGCAGCGCCAGCATGCGCTCTATGCCGCCAAGGGGGCGGGGCTCAAGGATTGGCGGCAGAGCCAGGCCGATCTGACCTCTGCCCGGAACGCTCTACGCGCGCAAGAGATCTCCCTCGCCGCGGTGCGCAACCGCCTGCGTATCCTCGGCAAGAGCGACCAAGAGATCGCTTTGGTCGAGAACGGCGCGGCGCATAGGATGGAGCCGGTCGCCTATGTCCTAGCGCTGATCGGCGGGACGGTGACGCAGCGCCAGGTCGGGCTCGGACAGAACATCCTGTCGGTTCAGTCGGGCGCGTCGACCCCGGTTTACACGATTGGCGATCTGTCGACAGTGTGGCTGGTCGCCAATGCCAGAGAAGCCGATGGCCCGCTGATCCGTGTCGGCGAGCCGCTCGAAGTGAGGGTGCTGGCTTTTCCCGAGCGCGTCTTTAAGGCGCGGATCTCGTGGGTCGCGCCGTCGATCGACGCGAACACCCACCGCTTGCCGGTGCGCGCCGATGTCGAGAACCCCGATGGCGCCTTGAAGCCGCTGATGTTCGCGCGCTTTAGCATCATCACCGGGCCTGCCGGCCAGGCTCCCGCGGTGCCCGAGGACGCGATCGTCTACGAAAGCGACATCGCCCGGGTCTCGTTCGCGCGCGACAATGGCTCAATCGTGTCGCGCTCGATCCGCATCGGCGAGGACAGCGGCGGCATGATCGAGGTGCTGGACGGGCTCGCCGCCGGGGAAAAGACCGTGACTTCGGGCACTTTGTTCATCGATCGCGCCGCCGCCGGCGACTGATCGGCTCGCCTCGCCCGAGCCGGTCACGAACCACATCATCACCCTTGCGCTGAAGCAGCGGGTGCTGATGGTCCTACTGCTGGGGTTTCTGTTCGCCGCCGGCATCGTCAGCTTCGCCAAGCTCAACGCCTCGAATTTCCTTCCCCCCGGCGTCCGGATCGAAAAGATCTACGATCGCACCGAGCTGATAGACGCCACGACCTCTACCGTGCTGCACAATATGATCCTCGGCATCGTTTTGATCTTTTTTGTGCAGTGGCTGTTCCTTGGCGATCTTCGCAGCGCGGTCATCGGTGCCACAACCATTCCTTTTGCCTTGTTCTTTGCCGTCACGATTCCCGTCCTGCGCGGGCAATCGGCGAATTTGCTGTCGGTCGGCGCGATCGACTTCGGGCTCGTCGTCGATGCGACGGTGATCATGGTCGAAAACATCTTCCGGCATCTGCGTGCAGGTCCGGCAGACGAGGCCTTGGCGCCAGTCGGCATTGCCCGCGCAGCCGGCCTCGGCGGCAAATTGCGGACGATCTTTCGCGCTGCCGTCGAGGTCAACCGAGCGATCTTTTTTTCCGCCGCGATCATCATCGCCGGATTTTGTGCCGCTGTTCACTTTGTCCGGGGTCGAAGGCCACATTTCGGCCCGATGGCGAAGACCTATGCCTACGCTATCGCCGGCGCCACCGCCCTCGCATTCGACAGCCTCGGCGCGCCCGGCAACGTGTTTTGGACCTTGGCCGGCAACGTGACCCAGACGATCTTCGACGCCGGAACCCTGCTGCACAGGCAGCGCGCCGCCGAAGCCGCCTTCGATCAGGCTGCAGCGCAATACCAGAGCACGGTCATCGCCGCCCTTCAGAACGTCGCCGACAGCTCGCGCGCGCTGCAATCGGACGCCGACGCGCTGAGCGCCGCCGCCGCGGCGCAACGGGCCGCCTCCGCCAGTCTCGAGATTACCCGGCGTCAGCTCCAGCTGGGAGGCGTCAACTATCTGTCGCTGCTGACCGCCGAGAGCGCCTATCAGCAAGGATTGAGCAGCATGGTGCAGGCGCAGGCCAGCCGCTATGCCGACACCGCGGCCCTGTTCCAGGCGCTGGGCGGCGGCTGGTGGAACCGCGCCGACTATCTCTCCGGCCGGCGCGCAATGCTTGGGAACATGGAGTGACGACGCTGATCTGCGGCGGCCGGTGCATGGCTGCATACTGGCGGGAAATGACAATCCTCGCTAATACGACCGCTAATTGTTTGATAGAAACGAGAAAACAGTATGTGCATAAAAGGATAATTCAAAATCCACCATCTCGTACGCGAGACATGCTCCTAAGGATTTCTCGTCTTATATAGTTATTGTTTACTGAATGACCTCGCTTGCCGCTTGTGCAACTACAGAATCGCGTGGCGCTCTTCGTCCCGAGTTTGACGTGTTAACATCGCCAGGTCCCCGTAAACGTGCACGTACACCTGCAAGGTCAGCATTGGCAAATCCCGTTGCCATCCCTTGCCGCTTTCAGTCGGCGGCGGTGGGCAATCGGCGTAGCTGCGCTTTCAGCTGATCGAAATCGACCGGCTTGGTGATGAATTCGGCAGCGCCGAGTTCGCCGGCGCGGCGGCGGCGTTCGTCGTCGCCATAGGCGGTGACCATCATCACCGGGAGATCGGGGAAGCGGCGCTTGATTTCGTCCAGTAAGGTCAGTCCGTCCATGCCCGGCATGTTGATGTCCGACAGGATCACGATCAACTGCGGCTCGATTTCGCCGGCCAGCCGTTCGAGCGCCTGCTCGCCCGAGGTCGCGAAGTGCATGACGTAGGTGCCCTGGCGCACCTCGCGGCGAAAGTGCTGGCGGAACAGATCGGCGACATCGGGCTCGTCGTCGACCACCAGGATGCTGACACTCATCGCTTCATCCACAAATCTTGAATTTCATCGTCATGGCCGAGTCGAGTCCACGGCTGTCCGGTTCAGCAAATTCGGATGCAGGAACGCGCTCCAATACAGCCTTAGATCGCTGTGGCCGGGCTTGACCCGTGGGCCTTCAGCCCACGGACTTGGTTCCGTGGGCATCCACGCCTTCCTTGGGGGCGGCTGTCTCGGCCTCCAAGACGTGGATGCCCGGAACAAGTCCGGGCAAAGCGGAGTTTGAGTTGTAGGTTTTCGAGCAATTAACGATCATTTGTTGTAGAGTTCGTTGAACCGGACAGTCGTGGGCTTGTCCCGGCCATCCACGTGACCTGCTATCCCGTCGTAGAGGTCATTCCATTCGGGGTTAGCTGCGAGAATAAGCTGGGCCTTCCAACGACGAGGCCAGTGCTTGATGTTGTGTTCCCGTTGGATCGCCGCCGAGATCGTTTCATGACGCTCGAAGTACACCAGCCGCTTCAAGCTATAGCGTCTTGTGGAATCCTTCGGCCACGCCCTCTCGATGTTCCCACACACGCCGCACGAGATCGTTGGTAACGCCGGTGTACAGCGTCCCGTTCGGTCGGTTGGTCATGATGTAAACCCAGCCTCCGTCGGTCAATGGTTGTCGTCTGTGCTCGGTCGCGAGGTTTACGTGGATGGCCGGAACAGCCCACGGCTCTCCGGTTTAGCTTCGTAGAGTGGAGAATGCGGTACGGACGTATCGGCGGTACAACCAAAGATCGTCATGGCCGGACTTGTTCCGGCCATCCACGGACCCAGCCCCGGCGCCGGAAGACGTGGATACCCGTGACAAGCACGGGCATGACGACCGAGGGTTGAGGTCCGGCGGAGACTTCGCAACCACTTTTCCTGAACCGGACAGCCGTGGAACTAGTCCGGCCATGACGATGAAAGATGTGCGTCTTCCTTGACCTCACCCCGCGGCCTCGCTTGTCACGGTCGCCTGAGTTGTCGCCCCGCGGGTACGCGGCAGGCGAACCGCGAATTCGGTGAACTCGCCGACCCGGCTGTCGACCGTGATCGTGCCGCCATGCTGTTGGGTGACGATGTCGTAGCTGATCGACAGGCCGAGGCCGGTGCCTTCGCCGGTCGGCTTGGTGGTGAAGAACGGCTGGAACAATTTGTCCCTGATCTCGGGCATGATGCCGACGCCGTTGTCGCGGACGCGGATTTCGACCGCCTCGCCGAGATCGTGCGTCGTCACCTTCAGGGTTGGCCGAAAGTTCGGCTCGGCGCCGTCTTTCAACCGCTTGGTGGCGGCATAGAAACCGTTGCCGATCAGGTTCAGCAACACCCGCGTCACATCCTGCGGGACCAGCTCGATGGGTGCCACGGCGGCGGCGAAATCGCGCTCCAAGGAGATGTTGAAGCTCTGGTCCTGGGCGCGCGCCCCGTGATAGGCGAGATTGAGCGCCTCCTCGACCAAATTGTTGAGATCGACCGGGCGGCGCTCGCCGCTCTCGCCGCGCGAATGCTCGAGCATGCTCTTGACGATGCCGTCGGCCCGCCGGCCGTGCTCGGCGATCTTTTCGAGGTTGCCGGTCAGCATCCCGACGATTTCGTCGACCTCGGCGAGGTTGTCGCCGTCGAGCGCCGCCAAGCCCGGCGCGGCAGCCTCCTTTTACGTTCGGGCCGACATTGCCTTAAAATCAAGCGCCGCACAATCTACCGAGCAACCGCTCAGGGTCAGGGGGCAGTTATGACGAAGGCAAGACGCCGCGACGTGCTGCTGAGCGCGTCCGCCGCGGTCGCGGCAGCGGTCGCCTTGCCGGCGCCTGCGATCGCGCAGGGTGTTAAGGAATTCAAGATGGTGACCGGCTGGCCCGCGAACTCGGTCGGGTTTCAGACCAGCGCGGACCGATTGGCGCAGTCGATCGGCGCGATGTCCGGCGGCCATCTCAAAGTGACGGTGTATCCGGCAGACAGTCTCGTCCGTCCCTTCGAGGTCTTTGATGCGGTCTCGGCCGGCGCCGCCGACATGTATCACACTGCCGAAGTCTATTTCGGCAAGTCGCCGGCACTGAATTTTTTCGACGCGGTGCCCTACGGTTTGACCGCCGACGAGCTGTGCTCGTGGATCAATTCCGGCGGGGGCCAGGCGTTGTGGGACGAGGTCGACGCGCAATTCAATATAAAGCCGTTGATGGCGTGCAATTCCGGCGCGCAGATGGGCGGATGGTTCAACAAGCAAGTCAACACGCCGGACGACTTCAAGGGCCTGCGCTATCGGATGCCGGAGCTCGGCGCCGAGGTCCTGCGCCGCACGGGCGCCACCGTGGTGACAATCCCCGGGGGCGAGATCGTCGGTGCGCTCAAATCCGGAGCCATCGATGGCAGCGAGTATGTCGGACCCTGGATGGACATGGATCTCGGGCTCGACAAGGCCGCTGAGTATTACTATTACCCGGGTTTCCACCAGCCCGGTGAGAACTTTACGCTCGGCGTCAACAAGACACTGTGGGACGGGCTGCCCGCTTCCGAGCGCACGATCAAAGGTGCGTGCGTATTCCCATCAAGGCCACGGCCCGCGCGCCGATCAACAGGCCGGATACATACCAGCGACTTCCGACAGCACGCCCTCACTCAAGGGCTGGAGAAAAGAGGGGCGCGAACGAGGGGCCGGTGACTTGGTGCGAGCCGCATTCGAACGGTGCCTGCAACAAGCTTCGCCACTCGAAAAGTTTTTGCCGACGTGGAAGCTGCGCACCCGGAATATTTACTTGAGTATTTATCCGAGCATGGTATCGAAGAAAGACCGGCAAACGTCAGTCGCATCGGGATGCTATACGCATTGATCGCGATCGCGTTTGCAGTGGTAAAATTTCCACGGCCTGAATTGCCCGAAAAGTAGGGAAGCCCCGTCTCTTCACTCCCTAATTTGCGCTGTAGGTTACTGCCGTCATCCGCCGCGAGCGCGCGGCGACCGACGGAGGTAAGTCAGATGAGCGATACTGAAACCGAGCTAACCCACGACGAGACACGACAGACGGGACGGCGTCGGTATCTCGACCAGGATCAGGCCTCCAAATACCTCGAGGAAAAAGGGATCACGATTGCGGCTAAGACGCTGGGCAAACTGCGTGTGACCGGTGGTGGCCCCGCATATCGAAAATTCGGGCGAAAGCCCATCTACGAACCACCTGACCTGGACGCGTGGGTAGATCAGAAGCTCGGGGCGACGCGACGCTCGACGAGCGAAGCGGGCTGAGTTCTCGTCAGGTCGCCCCACGCAGCCGCCGGTCTCCCGGAGTCATCGGAGAAAAGGCCGCAATGCGAAATCGCGGTTGGACGGCACGACTGGCCCGGGCGATCGTGATCTGCCAGTAGGCTTCGACGCAGGCGACCGCCTTCTCACCGTGGCCCAGGCGGCGGACATTTGCCAGATCAGCGAGCGGCAGATCCACCGAATGATCCGGGATGGCCGTATGCCTGTTTTGCGCTTTGGCCGTTCGGTGCGTATTCGTCCCAAAGATCTTGGAATTTGAGAGCCAGGGGCCGCTCCTTAGCTCAGAATTTTCTAAAATCAGGTTTCAATATTTCAATGGGTTATTACTTCATATGTTGAATGATGTCGAATTGACAACTTGAGTTATAACGATATAGGACTTGGTTCATCACGTGTCATCACGAGGCATCTCATGTCAAATGGACCGGCTTCACGAGGCAATCACATCCTCGAACTGAGCCTTGCCGACGTCCTCGCTGCAGTACTGTCCGCCGACCTGCCCGCCCGCCGGCGACAGGAGATGACCTCGGCACTCCGCACGGTCTCCCGTGCCTTGGGGAAGCCACTGGCTTTCATCCCTGCCGACCCGCGCCGCCTATCCGACAGACTGAAGCAGGTATCTCCCAAAGCAATTGGCATCTCGCCAGGCAGATGGAACAACATTCGCAGTCACGTCCGCGGGAGCCTAGCCTTGGTGCAACCAATGGCACCGGGACGTCACCTGAATAATCTTTCTCCTAGATGGAAAGCGCTATGGAGGCGGTTGAAATCCCGGCCAGAGAAAATCGGGCTGTCGCGCTTTATGCGATTTTGTTCAGCTAAAGGGATCGAGCCCGACGCCGTGACCAGTGATACCTTCACCACGTTCCGCACCGATCTCAACAACACTTTGCTGCAAAGTCCAGACAGAACGTTCGCCGCATTCGTACGCGCATGGCGCATTGCGCAACAGACGGTCGATAGCTGGCCGACCATCAGCATCTCAGCTCCCGACCGTCGCAATCATTGGACTTTGCCACTGAGCAAGTTCCCCGAATCCTTTCAGCAGGATTGCAAGGACTGGTGCGACCGGCTCGCCGGCCGCGATCTGCTGGAGGAAATGTCGTTTCGCCCGGCGCGACCGATCAATACCATGGGCCGCAGGGAAAACGCGACAACGTGCGGTTTGTCAAAGGCGAGGATCGATCGGTCTTCGCCACGGCCTGGGACCGGATCTACGTCACGACGCTGTTCAGTTTCGAATATCCGAAGATCGCGCAGACCATCGAGTTTGCGATCGAAGCGGCCAACGGGCAGGCCGACAAAGTTTTCGTGGGCGGCATAGCCGCCTCGCTGATGCACGATCGCTTTTGCGGGGAGCAACGCTGGCACGGCGTGCGGTTCATCAAGGGGTTGCTCAGCGACGCGCCGGCGCTGTCGTTGCAACTCGACGAGTTCTCGGAAGAGCTTTATGCCGACGACATCGACGGCACCCCGATCGAAGACCTGATCCCGGATTACAGCATTCTCTCCCAGATCCCCTATAACTACCCCGTCCGCGACGCCTATTTTGCCTACACCTCGCGCGGTTGCATCCGGAAGTGCCATTTCTGTGGCGTGCCGAAGCTCGAAGGCGGTCAACGCGATACCGAGTCCCTGACCGACGTCGTCCGGGAGATCGAAGGGCTCTACGGTCCCAAAAAGGACCTGATGCTCATGGATAATAACGTCGTAGCGTCGCCGCGCTTCAAGGACATCATCGCCGAGATAAGAGACTTAGGGTTTACACCGGGAGCCAAACTCAAGCGCGAGCACGAGCGTACGGCGTTTCAGCGGCGCGTGGATTTTAACCAGGGCGTCGATGCGCGAATCCTCTGTAAGGACAAGATTTACCTAAAGCTGCTGGCAAGCATCTGCCTCAAGCCCCTCCGCATCGCCTTTGACCATCTTGGCCTCAAAGGCCCTTATGAAAAGGCCGTGCGGTATGCGCATGAGTTCGGGCTTACCGAGTTGTCAAACTACATGCTCTATAATTTCCACGACTGCCCGCCGACCTCTTCGAGCGGATGCGGCTTAATGTCGAGCTGAACGAAGAGCTGGGGGTCGCATCTGGTCATTCCCGATGCGGTATCAGCCGACCGACCGCCCCGATCGGGGCCACGTCGGGCCGAAGTGGACGCGGTATCAGCTGCGCTCAATGCAGATCATCCTTCAGGCCACCCATGGCGTCGTCAGCGGAGAGCCCGACTTCTTTAAGCGCGCTTTCGGCGACACCTCGCGGAATTCGAGGGCATCCTGCTGATGCCACATGACTACATCTTCAACCGCGATTGGTACGAGCGGTTCGACGGCCAGGGCACGTTTGACGAATATCTCGCCGTGTTTCGCCGCCTTGGGCCCGGCGAGCGCGCTGAGCTGGTCGAGCTGCTGTCGTCTTGCGACCCCCACGCGTTCGTGTTGCTGGGGGCTCGGGCTTCGACGAAGCGGTTGCGGGAGGTGCTGCCGTTCTACATCCCTGTTCCCAAGAACGAGCTTTTCCGCATCTGGCGGCAGCGGAAGGCCCTGACGCGGGACGAGCCCACGGTGAGCCTGCCCGAGGATGGGCAGGATCCAAGAAGCGCAGCTGTCAACTGTAGGATGAACCGCTGATCGCATCCGATATCCTGGGGAAACCGGAGAGGCAGAGGGCTGCAGCATGATCGGTGACGGCGGGGCGATCCGTGCGAGCCGTGATGCGGACGCCGGACCAAGGGCAATTGAGGAGCCCGTCGGCGTCGCGGCTGATGAGATCGTCATCGGCAAGGACGTGCTCGAACTCGTGTCGAGCGCAATGTATGTGGACCCCGATGACGATCTACCGCGAATATCTTCAGAACGCCGCGGACGCTATCGATGAAGCGAAGCGTACGGGCTTGCTGGCCGCCGGCGAGCGCGGCCAGGTAATGATCGATGTGGACCCGGCGTCGCGGAGCGGGCGCATCCGGGACAATGGCGTCGGCCTTGGCTGGCAGGCCTTCACCGCCGGCTGACCGCGCTTGGCGCGAGCGTGGAGCGCGGCGCCGGGCGCACGCGGCTTTCGGGGCGTCGGCCGTCTCGCCGGCTTCGGGGTTCGTCCAGGAACTTATCTTCCGCTCTCGGACGGACGGGGAAGGCCGAGTTTCCGAATTGCGCTGGGATGGCCGCGCCCTGCGTTCGGCGTTCCGGGACGCCGATTTTGCAGGGCGGTGTTGCCGAACTGATCAGGAGGATCGTGACATCACGGCGGGTTGACCCTGACGGCTATCCCGACCGCTTTTTCGAAGTCGAGCTCAAGGGCATTGTTCGCGTGCGGAGCGACAAGCTCATGAGCCCTACGGCGATCGCCGAGTATCTGGCGCAGGTCGCCCCGGTCCCCTTCACGCCTGAGTTCAGCTTCGGAGGCGAGATCAACGCGGCCCTGAGTGACGCGGTTGAACTCGGTGACCTGGAGG
>CAVVPS010000002.1:0-266001 GCA_963750195.1 uncultured Alphaproteobacteria bacterium | reverse complement strand
GTGTTGCCCGACAGCAGCGAGTTGCCGTTGGCCTGAACCGCGGTGCCGCCCTTAGTCGCGGTGGCGCCGCTATTGCTGTTGTTTGGCGAGATCGTGGTGCTCTTGGAGTTGGTGCTGCTCAAGCTGTTGTTGGAAGCAATCGTGTTGCTGTTGGCCTGCACCGCGGTGCTGCCCTTGGCGGCGGTGGCGCCGCTGTTGGTCGTGCTGTTGGTATTGGAGCTGCTCTTGCTGCTGCTGCTGGTGCTGCTCTTGCTGTTGTTGGAGGCAATCGTATTGCTGTTGGCCTGCAGCGCATTGCCGCCCTTGGCCGCGGCGGCGCCGCTGTTGGTATTGGTGGTGGTTGGGGAGATCGTGTTGTTGGATGCGGTGGTCTTGGTGGTGGTGGGCGAGATCGTGTTGTTGGATGCAGCGGTTGTGGTGTTGCCCGACACGTTGTTGCCGGAGTTCTTATTGCTGGCGCTGCCGCCGGTGCCGCCCATGCCGCCGGTGCCGCCCGGGTTTGTCGCGGTCGCGGTGCCGCCCTGGCCGCCGGTGCCGCCGCCGCCGCCGTTGGCGGTGGACGAAGCGGATTGCGCGAGCGCTGCCCCAGTGCTCAGGGCGAGGACCGCGCAAGTTGCTAACAGAAGATTTCTCATACCCTCTTTCCTTTTCCTTTCCCCGCCCTTGCGGCGGACGCCGTGACATGCCGGCATGCTGCGATGCGAGAGCGATGGCGGCGGCGATCACCGCCGATCACTGGTTCCTCGCTCTATTTCATGCCGACCCCTTCGAACAAGCAATCGGCGTGCCACATAAATGCCAGCCGAATGCTCTCAAAAGCCAAGCGTTTTCAAACGCTTGGCAATACGGTATTAACTTTTTATTGCTCGCTGAGCTTGGATGAGACAGTTGCCGTGTCTCACGATGAGACAGCTGTACGATACGGTCGCGTCGCGGCGGCGCTGTGACGGCGGCAGCCGCGGCGCCAGTTACATCGCGATCGCGCCTCACTGCTCCGCCTCCGGGTTCGACGGCTGCACCAGACAGTGCTGGGTGAGCTCGATCCGGTTGCGCTGCAACATACGGTACAAGGTGGCTCGCGCGAACTCCGAGCAACTGCGCCGCGCGGGTCATATTGAAGCCGCTCTCCTGCATGGCCTGCAAGATCGCGTCGCGCTCGCCGGCGCTGCCGGGTTTCGGCCGCGGCGCGCCCCGCGGCCGTGACGGCCGCATCGCGGCTCTTGTCGGCGCCGCCAGCGGCAACGGCACGGGATCCAGGTCCAGTCGCAAATCCGACACGCCGATCAGCGGGCCGTTGGCCAGCACCACCGCGCGTCGCAAGGTGGCGATCAGCTCGCGAACGTTACCCGGCCACGGATAAGCCAGCAGCGCGGCCAACGCCGCGGGGGTGAAGCCGCGCAAATCGCGCGCCAGCTCCTGCGCGATTTGGCGCAGAAAGTAGGTGGCCAGCACCTCGACGTCACCGTCGCGCTCGCGCAACGCCGGCAAGTGAAGGGTCAGCACGTTCAATCGATAATAAAGATCCTCGCGCAGTCTGCCGGCAGCGATCGCCTCGCGTAGCCGCACATTGGTCGCCGCGACGATGCGAACATCGACCTTTATCGGCTGGCGTCCGCCGACACGCAGAATCTCCCCCTCCTGCAGAAAGCGCAGCAGCAACCCCTGCAGGTCGATCGGCATGTCGCCGATCTCATCGAGGAACAGGGTGCCGCGATGGGCGTGCTCGATATGCCCGTGCTTGCGCCCGGTAGCGCCGGTGAACGACCCCTTCTCGTAGCCGAACAGCTCCGAGGCAATCAGTGTCGCCGGCACCGCGGCGCAGTTGAGCGCGACGTAAGGCGCCTGCGCCCGGCCGGAGCGCTCGTGAATCGCCCGCGCCACCAGTTCCTTGCCGGTGCCGCTCTCGCCGGTGATCAGCACTGGCACATCGCAAGCGGCAAAGCGGCGGATTTGCTCGAAGACGTCGAGCATTGCCGAGCTGTTCCCGACCATGAACACGGTCGGCGAGCCCTGCATCCCCTCCTCCTCGGCGGCGTCCGACGCGCGCAACGGGACGCTCAGCGGCGCCTGCGCCCAACGTCGCGTGACGCCGTCGAAATGCATGAGTGTCTGGCTGCCCATCAAAGCCCCCCAAACACGTTCAGGTGCGGCTTCGCGGCATGCCGCTCGCGCGGCGCGAAGCAGTTCGCTGGTCAGCGGCAATGGCGTTCATTATGAGAGCCCGGCAGTGCATCGGCTTTGCGGTACCCCCTAGGGATGCTCGTTCCAGAGGCCGGATCCGGCATTTCGGAACCCGGCTGTCACGTCTTGGGCGCCCGTGGCGGTTGCCTACAATCGCTAATGCAATTGACGGGCCAAAAAAATCTTACAATTGATTTAACGAGATAGAAGTAGAGGGCCGCGCCAAGGCAAAAAAGTGTCAATTCTGCCGACGGTGGGGAGTTTGCTCGGGCGCGTTTTTGACAGCTTAAACATAGTTAAACAATTGTCGCGTATTTGGCTAAATTCCGTTAGATCAGCTACATACGGAGACAAACTCCCGGTCCTAACCGGGACGATTGTAAACTTCTCCGACGATTTTTCGTTTGATAGGCCGTAAAATTTTCCGACAATGTGCGGCGCACAAACGCGTGGGCTGGGGCGGCACGGACGTTGTCGGCATCAGGCCGCTTCGGACCCGCCGGCGCGGTCGGCCGGCAACAAGCGGCGGAGCTCGCCGAGCCACGGTTCGTAATGGCGCCACCGCTCAACCGAGGTGGCATAGACCGGCTGGCGCGCCTGCCACAGACTGGCGGTAACCACCGCCCGGCTGTTGCGCTCCGGCTGCAGGCAGGAATCGGACCAATCGAGACCGCTGAACGCGATCAGCCGCCGGGTCACCGCTTCGCGATCCGCGATCAGCTCCTCGTAATCGACCTCGAGAAACCGGTCAGAGGGCAGCACCGTGCGCCAATGGTCCATCAGCCGGGCATAGAGCTCATAAGCATCTGCCAGATCGGCTTTGTCGGTGGCGAACCCGATCACCTGGAAAAAATTTGTGAAGTAGATCGACAGGCAGGTGTCGACCGGATGCCGGCGGCATTGGATAATCCGCGCTTTGGGCAGCAGCAGGTGAATAATGCCCAGGTTGAGCAGGTTGAACGGCTGCTTGTCGGTAATCCGGGTTGCGGTGGGTCCGATGCGACGCAGCTGCGCGAGATACTCTCCCGCAAGGTCGTGCGCCATTTCGGTCGACAGATAGGTCGCTTGGGCAATTCCCCACGGGTCGGCGCGTTTGACCCAGAAGGGCAACTCCCCACCTGCGGCTACCTGCGGGTGGCTGGAGATGATCTGCTCGATCAGTGTTGTGCCCGAGCGCGGCAGACCGACGATCATCAGCGGCGCGTCGTCCTCCCGCCCAAAAGTGGAATTCGCAGCAAAGAAGCCGGGGGTGAAGCGCCGCACGATTCGATCAACATCAGCCGAGAATCCGACCCTGTCGAACGCACCGCGCCGGCGCTGGTTGGCGATGTCGAAGTGCCGCATCGCCTCCGCGTAGTCGCCCAAATCGTCCAACAACTTGCCGATAGCGAAATGAAGCTGCACCCGGTCGGTGTCCCCCAGTCCGGCATCGTCGAGCGCCGCAAGCATCCGCACGAGTTTGGGACGGTCTGCCTCGGTGCATTTTCTGGCTTCAACCATGGTGAAATAGGCCGCCACATGGCGCGGGTTCAGCTCGAGCGTGCGGTCAAAGGCCTCGCTCGCCTCATCAAAACGTCCTTGGCGCGCGAGAACGTCCCCCAAGTATTTCATCAGCTCGTCGTTCTGCGGCTCGCCAGCCAGAGCTTGCCGCAGTTGGGTCTCTGCTTCAGAAAAATTCGTTTCCAGCATGCAGGCTTTGGCCAGGCTCAAGCGGCCCGCTACGGCATCGGGCTCGACCGCCGCAGCGCGGCGAAAGCACCGCGCGGCCTCTTCACCCTCATCGGCCAGAATGAGGAGTTCGCCAAGCGCGGCATGCGCTTCAGCCAGCTCCGGGGCCAGCTCGACGGCCCGGCGATAGGCTGCCGTCGCTTCGACGCGCAGGTCCTGCCGCTCCAACGCCATACCCAGATCGTGGTAGGCGGCAGCATCGTCTCTCAAAGTCGTGGCCAAGCTCAAGCTGGCAGTAGCTTCGGCGAGGCGATCGAGACGCAGCAGCGCCCTGCCGAGCGCGTGGTGCGAGGCGGCTTCGCCCGAAGCGAGCTCGATCGCGCGGCGAAACGCCGAAATTGCGGCGGACGGCCTGCCGGCCTCGACGAGCCTAATGCCACGCTCTCGGTAGCGCCGGGCTGCGGCGCTTCGGTCGGGCGTGACCCTGTGCCGGGCAACGGGAGCGCCACCGGTGAGGGTCCGCGCGGCAGGCGGCGCAGATTGCAACCGCATGAACTGCTCCGCAGTCTCGCGCAGCGCGCTTACTTCGGTCAGCGGACCGAGGCGCTTGCTTCGCTCACCCAACTCGGGTGCCGCGGACCTCGAGAGCAACGCCGATGTCTGACGGTTCGCCCTCCCCGGCTGCATCGGCGCCGCGCCGCAACACAGCTTGAATTTTCGGCCGCTGCCACAGATGCAAGGGTCGTTGCGTCCGGGCCGGCGCGCGTTCGAGACGGTGGAGGGGCCATCGCTCACGTTCTGCCCTTGGGCCGCTGCAAGTCCCGCAGCTTGCGGCGGTCAATGTTCCGCCCTGGTATCGGTCGGGATATGTGTCCCGAAGTTGTCTGTGCATCCAAGGCAATGACGCGAGCTTCAGTGATCGCGGGCGGGCGCGCGAAGCGCGGCCGTCGCATCACAAGGTTGAGTTTAGCTGGCTCTTGCTAGCACAAGCTCGCCAGCGCCGCCACAAGCTTTGCCGACGCCGGCGGAGATCTCGGAAGAAGCCATGGCTAACCGCGCGGCTCAGGCTCAGGCGCCGGCGTTCCTTGCGATGAAATCGAGCGTCGCCGCGGCGCTGGGTTCGGCATGGGTCGCGGCGACGTGATACGAGTTGCCGGGTAATACCACGAGCGTCGAGTTTGCGATCTGCTGCTGCCAGGCGCGGGTCTCGTCGACCGAGGCGAGACCGCTACCGTCGGTGGTGATGACGAGGGTCGGGCAGCGGATCTTCGGCAGATCGGCGCGGATGTCTGCGCAGGCGATTGTTCGCATAAAGCCGATCTGGGTCGAGACCGCGGTGCGGCCCATGAACCGGATCCACCACTCTACCCCTTCCGCGGGAAACGCGCTGCCGAGGCGGCCCCCCATGGTCTGACGCGCCCAGGCCTCGACCCCGTCGCGTTCGAAGGCCGCGTTCAGTTCGGGCACGCGTTCGGCCGCACCGGCGCGGAGCGGCGGCGGGGTGCCGACGACCGTCAAGGTCTTGACCCGCTCTGGACGGCGCGCGGCGAAGGCGCGGGCGATCGTGCCGCCGATCTTAGCGCCGACCAGATGAAAGCGATCGATACCGAGATGGTCGACCAGCCGGACAAAATCGTCGATGATGACGTCGAGGGTCCACGGGAAATCGCGCGGCATCGGCGTAGAGGCGCCAAAGCCGCGCATGTCCGGCCGCACGACCTTGTACTGTCGCGCCAAGGCCGGGACCCAGCCATACCACGCCAGCCCGCTCTCGGCATTGCCGTGCAGCATCAGGACTGTGTCAGGCGTGCGCCACGGATCGGTGAAGTCGTCGACCTCGTAGTGCATGTCGAGATCAGGGGTCGGCCGGAATGTCGGTATGGCGATCCTCCCTTTAGTGCCGTCCCCCTCACGCTCCTGTTGCCCGGCGTCACCCTCTCCCGCGGGCGGGAGAGGGTGAGCGGCGTCGCCCAAGTGTTACGCGTGCAGGCCCTTATAATAGGTGTTGCGCAGCACGCGGCCGGGCAATGCGCCGGTGTGCTTGCCGTCTTCGAGCAGGATTTTACCGTTAACGATGGTCATGTGGATGCCCTCGGCCGGCTCCTTGATGCGCTTGGCGCCGGTCGGGAAGTCGTGCAGCACCTCGAGCGGTAACGGTCGGACCGTATCGGGATCGAAGATCACGATGTCGGCGACCAATCCCGGCCGCAGCAGCCCGCGGTCGTAAAGCCCGAAAGTGGAAGCGCTGTCGAAGGTCAGCCTCCGCACCGCCTGCTCGAGGGTCATGACCTGCTTCTCGCGCACCCATTCGCTGAGCAGCCTGGTGCTGAAGCCGAAGCCGCTCTGGAACTGGACATGTGCGCCGCCATCCGACAGCCCGATGATCGCGTTCGGATAGGTCAAAATCTTGGCGACAGCTTCCTCATCGACATTGTTCTCGCCGTGCAGCCATTCGGTGTCGAGGTTCTCCTCGACCGCCAGGTCGAGGAAGGCGTTGATGACGCCCTTGCCCTGCGCCTTGGCGATCTGGCCGAGCGTCTTGCCTTCGTACTGCTTGTTCTTGGGCAGGACCGCAGTCTGCAACACCATGTAGTCCCACCAAGTGCTGCAGATGCCGATCGCCGGCCCGTTCTTGAATTCGATCGCCTCCTCGTGAAGCTTGCGGCGAATTTCGGGATCGGCATAGGCCTTCAGCATCTCTTCCGGCGAAGACAGACAAATCGGGTGCCACACCGCCATCCCGCGGAAGGTCTGCGTGTTCCGCATCGTGAAATAGTCGGTGATGCGATTTGGCGTGCACATCGGGTAGGCGCGGATGCCCTTGGCGGTCGTCGCATCGACCTGGGCCATCTGCTTTTGCCACTGCCCCGGCCGGCGCATCGTCTGGCCGAGATTGTTGTAGACGACGACGCGGCCGGTGGCCTCGGACAGACGGCTCATCAGCGCGTCCTTCATTTCGGCGCCATTGCCGCCACCCGATTGGATCAGGCCGGTGCCGAGCTCGCGCAAGACGTCGCCAATCGCGAAGATCTCCTTCTCGTCCGCCCAGATCGCGGGGATATGCACACCCTGCGGGTCGAAATGGCCCTGATTGCGCGATACAGAAACGCCAAGGGCCCCGGCCTTCATGCCGTCGCGCACGAGATCCTGCATCTGCTTGATCTCGTCATCGGTAGCTGTGCGCTTCTGGCAGTCGTCGCCCATCACGTAGTAGCGCACCGCGGTATGGCCGATCAGATTGCCGACATTGACGCCGAGATGGTGATCCATTTGGCCGAGATATTCGGGGAAGGTCTCCCAGGTGAATTCGAGGGTGTCGAGCACCTCCATCGGGATCGCTTCAACGTAGGAAAGAAATTCCGACAGGCGCCGCTCCGACCCCTTGCGCACCGGCGCCAGAGACAGCGAGCAGTTGCCGAAGATCACCGAGGTGGCGCCGTGGTCGCACGAGAAAGAGCACAGCGGGTCCCAGGTGACCTGGGCGTCGTAGTGGCAATGGTTGTCGATAAAGCCGGGGGCAACGACGCGGCCGGCGGCGTCGATCGTGCGGGTGGCCGGGCCGCTCAATTTGCCGATCTCGGCGATCTTGCCGTCCTTAACGCCCACATCGCCGCGGAACGCCGGCATGCCCGAGCCGTCAACGATGCGGCCGTTCTTGATCAGCAGATCATAAGCCATCGCATTTCCTTTCCTTGTCCGGATCGCAGACCACGATTCTTCGGTGGAAATAGTAGCACGCGATTGCGCGCTACGGCGCACCATGAAATCGAAGGCATGCTCTTCCGGCTTCGCATGGCTGAATCGCCGACGCAGGAGACGATCGATTGCCGGCAACCCAAAGCCCATCCACAATCATCCAGAAAACCGCATTGGGGAGGGAGCAATGACGCAGGATCCGGTTCAGAGGCATGGTTTGTCCCGACGCACGATGCTGGCGGGGACTGCGGGCCTGATGGGCGCTGCGGCGCTGGCCCAGGAGCCCGCATCCGCGCAGCAAAACGCGAAACTCGGCACGCCGGCGAGCGTCATCACCAGCCCGCCGCGCGACTGGGCGCGCGGCCATCCGTCGATCTATCCCGATCCCGACGTCATCGTCGTCGATCCCTCGTTCAACCAGGTGAGACGTGCGATCGCCGGGATCCAACGGGTGTGGACCGGAGCATTGTGGGCGGAGGGGCCGGCCTGGTCGAGCCAAGGCCAATACCTCGTCTTCAGCGACGTCGCGGGCAATACCCAATACCGCTACATCTGGGACGACGGGCGGGTAACGCAGTTCCGCCGCCCGTCCTTCAACAGTAACGGCAACTCTTTCGATTACCAAGGCCGTCAGCTCTCGACCGAGGATTTCTTTCGCCGCGTCGTGCGCTGGGAACATGACGGCACGATGACGGTGATCGCCGATTCCTATCAGGGCAAGCCGCTCAATTCGCCGAACGACCTGGTGCCGCATCCGGACGGCAGCATCTGGTTCACCGACCCGCCTTACGGCGATTCGATCCCTGAGGGCCATCCCGACGAAGCCGGCGGCTCGACCAACCCACAAGGCATCCTGAACCCGCGCATCGGCGCCGAGAACGCCGGCGCCATCGGCGGACGCAAACGCGAATTACCGAACGCCACCTATCGCTGGGACCCGAGCGGCAGGCTCGATGTGGCGATCAGTGAGGAGCAGCTGCCCGACCCCAATGGCATCTGCTTTTCGCCAGACCACAAGACGCTTTACGTGATCAGCACCGGCAAGGGCCCGGGCGACACTGGGCCGGGCGGCAACCGGGTGATCTTTGCCTTCGATATGCAGGGGACAAAGCCCGTCGATCAGAAACTGTTTACCGACATGACGGTCGACGGCGTCAAATGTGGCCCCGACGGGATGCGCGCCGATGTCGCCGGCAATTTGTGGTGCAGCTCGAACGCGCCGCTCGGCTATGCCGGGGTGCTGGTGTTCAACCCGGCGGGCAAGCTGATCGGCCGCATCCGTCTGCCGGAGGTATGCGCCAACCTCGCCTTTGGCGGGCCAAAGCGGGATCGGCTGTTCATGGCGGCGAGCCAGTCGCTTTACATGCTGGAGGTAGCGACGCAGGGCGCCGCCCCCGGCTGACCTCGATGCTTGGAACCGTGCTTTATTCGGCGCAACCCTATACCGAAGGTGGCTCGCGAGGTCTCAAGTAATGTTGCAGGCGATTTTTCGAATAGTCCTGGCGGCCAGCTTAGCCGCAGCTTTGCTCATGCCGTCAGGCGCACCGTCCCGAGCCGCCGCGATGGCCGCGGCGATGATGGACGGCCCAGCACCAAAACATGGGGCGCTACCGCTGCTTCCGGTACAGGCCCCGGCGCCGGCGCCAAATATCGAGGCCAACATCGCCCAGCTTCACCAGCGGCTGCAGATCACCCCAGCGCAGGAGCCTCGCTTCGAGGCACTCGCCAACGTCATGCGGCAGAATGCCCGGATGGTGCCGAACGCGCCGCCGCCCACCAACCTGGATCCGATCCAGGGTTTGCGATTCGCCATACAATCGGGCGAACAGGAACTTGTTGGCTTGAAGCGGATGCTGCCGCCGCTGCAAGCGCTCTATGCGAGCCTGTCGCCGACGCAACAAAGGATCGCCGACCAAGTGTTTCGGCAGGGGCCGGGAGAGTGACGGCGTCGCCGGACGTTCTTCCCTGACCCCGCCCCGACCGGTTGGCGCCCTTGGTGTTGCTCACCTCCAACACGGTTCCCCCGAGATCAAGATCTCGGGGGAACCGGCCGGCAATTCGCAGATGGCGAAGCCAGCCCCTGCGGCCCCGTAGGCGCGGGCGGAGGCCCGTCGGACTTAGGGCATCGTCGTCGATTGCGGCGGCAGGGTGTTGTTGTCGGTGCGGGGCACGATCGTCCATCTCAGATCACGGCTGAACGCCAATGCCGACACTTTTGAGTAGACGTTGGCTTCCCACCAACTCCACGCGGAAGCAACGCCTGGAGCATTTTGATCGACCAGCATCGCCAGGCCCGGTGTCCCCCACATCTCACGCCCGCTGGGCGCCAGGTTGTTGGCGAAGTAGGTAGGGAGCCCGCCGCCGCTTTGACTGCCGCTGATCCATGTCGGGTCCATCGCGTTGGCGATCAGGTCGGGCCATGACGCAAACCAGCCGCCACCCGCCTTCTCGACCGGGATCTGATACTGCGCCACCAGGATCGGCGCAGACGATCCGATCATCCCGATCGGTATTGTACCGACCGAGAGCAATTGGTTCGGCTGGCCGGCGAACCCCAGCTCGGCCACCCTGCCGAGGGCGTATTGCGCATACCACATCATCCACGGGTCGTCGAACGAGCCAACCGCACCGACCTTATCCCCCGAGCGGTCTGCATAGTTGCCGATAGCCGCACAAGGCGGCGTGGCGGCGGCGTCGCAAATACTCTCCCAATTGTGCAACGCTGGAGGCTGACCGTTGACCGGGCCGAGCGGCTTGCCGGCGTTTGTCGAATAGGAGTTGCCGTAGTTCGCGCCCCAGACCTTCTCGCGCTGCCGTCATAGGGCGTGCCGGTGATCCCAAAACCGCCTTCCCAACGCGCCAGCGTATCATTCGTCAGATAGGTGAAGTACGCCTTTTCTGGCGTTCCGTCGGGGCGGCAAAAGCCGTCTCGGCACGATTGCACGAAGTCCATGCGCCGCCGCGGATTTCACTGGCGAAGCCGCCGTAAGCTCCTGTCGGCCCGCGATCGCCCGCGACATTGTTACCATCGCCATTGCGATCTGCGGCGGCGATACGCGGCCCAGGTATACATCTATCGAGATACCACGGATCACCGGTCAAGATGTATTGCCGGAAACATGGGCTTGGCGTGTGGCGGTGTCCCATCTCCAGGACCGGTTTATCGCCAGGCGAAATTACGGCCATGGGACCGACTTGGGTTGGATTGTCGCCCAATCCCTTGTTGTAATTGATCATGTTAGTGGGGGTGCTGAATGAAGTGTGCGGGCGATCGGCGATCGACACGTTGCGGCCAAGCCCCGTTCCCGCTGCCGGTCGGCTCGCCGCGCGAAATCGCCGGGTCGGGTCGCTTTCGCGCAAGTTCGCTGGATATGCCGCCGGAGATCGGCCATGCCGAGCGACATCTGCCGCATGCGCCAATCGCCGGTGTAAAGCCACATCGCCGCCCATTGCGGATAGGGTGCAGATATTCATGTCGCCCCGGCGACGCCCATCCCGCAGACCAGCAACTCCGTACCGTCCAATCTCCGTCGTAAATATCGTTAGGCTTTCCGCTCCAATTGCGATATTCGGAGGCAATCGAGGTCTGCGGGATGACGATCGAGGTGTCGAAATTCGGCAGGTACCGGGTGCTTTCGAGATAGGCCAGATTGTTGTCGATGTTGACCTGGCTTGAGGTGTGCCGCCGATCCAGAACTTCGCGGGTCCATCGGCTCAGCGTATTATGTATCTTGGGATAGGTCGCCTGCGTACCCGTGAGATCGGCCGAATAGACCGCCGTCCCGTTCGAGGTGATCGACAGCTTATGGAATGGCCCGCCCCTCCACCGGCAGTCTTAAGCTGCTGGACGACAGGAGGAAAGGACTGAGCCAATGCAGATCGCGGTTATTGGAATCGACCTGGGCAAGAACATATGCAGCCTCGCGGGCCTTGATGGCTCCGGGCAGGTCGTGGTGCGGCGGCGCGTGCGCCGAGAAAATGTCTTCAAAATCGTGTCCCAGCTGAAGCCGGAGACAGTCGCGATGGAGGCTTGCGGGGGAGCACATCACCTTGGCCGCCTGTTGCGCGACGCCGGCTTCGAGGTCCGGCTGATGTCACCGGAGTATGTGCGTCCCTACGTGAAGGCGCAGAAGAACGATGACCGTGACGCGGAAGCGATCGCCGAGGCGGCGACGCGGCCGACGATGCGGTTTGTCGAATTGAAATCGGCTGAGCAGCTCGACATGCAGGTGCTTCACCGTGCCCGTGACCGGCTTGTCGCAGAGCGCACCGCGCTGATCAATCAGCTCCGCGCCGTGCTGATGGAGCGCGGCATCGTCGTTCCGCAGGGGCGGCGCAAGCTGAGCAAGGCACTCGCCGAGATATTGGAGGGAGGTGATCCAGCCCTCAGCGTGCGGGTTTGCACGTTGATCAAGGATATGCGGGAGGAATGGTGCGAGCTGGACCGGCGCATCTGTGCTTTCGACAATGAATTTGCGGCGCGGGCCCGCGAGGACGAACGCGCCCGACGTCTGGCCACTATTCCGGGGATCGGCGTGCTCAATGCCACCGCCCTTGTGGCGGCTGTCGGTGACGGCCAGAGTTTTGCACGCGGGCGCGACCTTTCGGCTTGGCTTGGCCTCGTTCCCCGGCAGCAGACGACCGGCGGCAGGCCGCGCCTGAAGGGGATCACGAAACGTGGCAATGTGTACCTGCGCAAGCTGCTGATCCATGGCGCGCGTGCCGCTATGACTCCACTCTCGGGAACCAATACCCTACTGGGCAAATGGTTACGCGGCTTACGAGCGCGGGCGCATATAAACACCGTCGTCGTGGCGCTGGCGAACAAGCTCGCACGGATCGCCTGGGCGATATTGCGCACGGGACAGACCTTCGAAGCGCGAGAAGCTGTCGCTACAGCCCTGTAACCGGGGAAATCGAGCGGGCGCGCCGAACCAGCACAAGTGACCAACGATGTTTGCGGGTGGTGGGAGTGAGATGGCCTGACAGTAGAACGGCGGCTTGGAAATCTGATGGCCTACATGGCGCTTGACGCCGACCAGGTTATGAGAACCAGGACGCGCGGATCTCCATCTCGGCCGAGGTTTCGTCCTCGAGACCGGATACGTTGGTGCAGACTGATCAGACCCTCTCGCGATCACGGCTTGCAGACGGGGCGGGCCATACGTTGTAGGCCAGGTCTTCGAGCTCGGTGGTCAGCCCGTTCTCGCCGACGGCGCGCACATAGACCTGATGCGTCGCCGGCCAGAAGGTCGCATAAAAGCGCGGCCGGAACGGATGGTAGCCGTCGCCAAAGCCGATGTCGTATTTGCGCGCGGCGGTATCGTCGCCGAGCATGATGGTCTGCGCCACCGGCCCCGAGGTCCACAGCTGGTAATCGCCGTTCTGCAGCATGGTGCGCGCGGAGGCGGCCTGGGCCGTTCCGCCGACCGGCGTCAGCGCCATCGACGCATCGAAATTATAGGTCGATGCGAGCATCTGCGCCTGGGTCAGCGGCGTGTTGCTGCCGGCATTCTGGTTTTGGAAGGTCAGGGTCAGCGAGCCCGATGCCGGGATCGCCGGGATCACCGCGGCGATCACCGCGAATTCGACCGAGCCGTCGGGATAGCGGTTCTTGACGTCGGCCTGGGTGGCAACCGGCTGGCCGTTGACCAGCACCTGCGGCTGGTTGGCGATCGCGCCATCGACAAACGGCCGGCCAAATTGATACGGATAGTTGCTGATGGCGCCGCCGCTCGCGTTGCTGATGGTGATCGAATTTGCGACGCGTTTTTGTGGAGCCGTCGCCGCTTTCGCGGACCGCATCATCCCGTTGCCGAGGCTGAACCCGTGCGGGATGGCCGAGAAAACCGCAAGCAGCAAAAGGGCCGGGAAGATGCCGTATCGCCCCATCATTCCAATCCTCGTGCCAAAATCCGCCATTACCGTTAGCCTATACATTCCGAATCCGGACCATGAGCAAACCGGTTGGGTCGCAGCCGCCGACGATCGAGTTGGCGATGCGCAAGGTCGGTCAGTCTCTAGGATGCGCCGGATGTCGCCGGATAGCGATATAGCACCACGAGAAGCCGACTCATTCGTTTACTGTCTGTTGACCAAGCGAGTGCATTCTTCACGGCCATTACGGCATCCCCGGCGCGGAGCATCATTGACCACGAAGGTTCACCTCGACGACCATTCAGCTTGGTGCTAGATGACGGCGACGGGCTGGAATGTCATTTCTGCGACCGGTAGCGCTTGCTCCCACCCCTCCCTTACGACGGTCTGCGGGCGCCGCGGGTGGACGTCGCTGCCGGAAGCCGGACGGGTATCCGATGACTGTTGCAGTCCTAGTGGTACGAATCGAACAAAATCATTCCCATCTTTTCCTTCTCGTCGGCCCAGCGAAGGCCGCCCTGGGTGCCGGCTTTCGCGGGCATGACGGAAAAAGAGTGGGTATCAAATGTCAAAATCATACCACTAGGCTCGCCGACTGACACATGGGGCGTGCAGGGGGACCTCGCCCGGAGAGGAAATATCTCACAGAGGCCGAAGCCGGCATCGTCGAAACCCGCCGCCGTAAGCCTCCAGGAGCGACAGGACGATGCGTGGACTGGTACTCTTAACTGTCTTCTTCGGTGCCCTCCCGCTCATATTTGTCAAGGGGCCGTTCATCGGGATCCTGATATGGTACTGGATCTCACTGATGAACCCGCAAAAACTGGTTTGGAATAGTGTCGCTGCCGGAATTCCTTACGCGCAAATCGCCGCAGTAACGACGCTACTGTGGTGGCTTCTGTCCAGGCTTGAGCCGAAATTGCCGCCCATGAACAAGACGACTGGACTGCTTGTCATGTTGGCGGTCTGGATCTCGATCACCTCGATCCTCGGCACCGGGCCGGGTAACCAGATTTATGAAAAATGGCAGCTCGCCGAGAAAATGTTGTTGATGTCGATCGTCGCTTATACGCTGACGACGACGCGTCCACGGCTCGAACAGCTGATCGTCGTCTGGGCGCTGTCAATCGCGTTTTTTGGCTTCAAGGGCGGCTTGTTCTCACTGCTATTTTCCGGCGGCACAGCCCGCATCTACGGTCCCGACGGGACGATGATAGGCGACAACAACGATTTGGGGGTCGCGCTGACGATGGTTCTTGCCGTTGCTGTTCTACATGCGGGACAGGTATCGACAGCCCTTCCTCAAATTGCCGTTCCTGGCGCTGATCGGCCTCACCTTTTTGGGCGATATCTTTACTTATTCGCGCGGCGCGTTGCTCGCGCTCTTCGCCATGGGGGCTATGCTATGGTGGCGCTCACGGCGGAAAGTCTCGATGGCGTTGCTGATCGCAGTTGCCGCCTTCGGGGTTTGGAGTTTCGCTCCCGAGGAATGGTTCGCGCGGATGGGGACAATCGAAACCTATCAACAGGACGCGTCTGCGGAGTCCCGGCTCTATGTGTGGCATCTAGCCTGGGCGATGGCGTTGAAGCGGCCGATCACCGGCGCCGGTTTCCACTGGTCCAACAATCCGGCTTCTGTGAACAACAGCTTTCGGACAGCGGCCTGCCGCCATTGACGAGGCCGCGCGCACCGCACAGCAACTGGTTCGAGATGCTTGGCGATCATGGTTTTGTCGGGCTTGCGATCTTTATCGCCATCTTGATCAGCACCGCGCTCGATGCAAGCTGGCTCGTCCGACATTCGCGCGGAAATCCGGATCTCGAATGGGCGAACACTCTCGGGCGAATGCTCCAGGCGTCATTGATCGGATATTGTGCCGGCGGGTCGTTCGCGACCCAGGCGATGTTCGATGGCTTTTACGCCGTAGTGATTATCGCCGCAGCGGCGCGCCGTATCGTCGCGGCCGAAATTGCGAGCCGCGACGCGGCCGTGGTCGCGAGAATACCCCTGATCCCGCGACCGCGCGGCGACCTCACCCCTCTGCCAACCGGCTGAGCAGCGCTCGGAGCTCCCAACGGTTGACACTACAAGCAAACCGGCGACCCCGCGCCTCGGGTTTTGTGAGGCTGTATCGCGATCAATCCACACCGATTCGGGTGCGGAGGTGAAAGGTCCTACCGGAGGAGGGAACGCGCGTCCAGCGGCGCCTCACAAGCCCCCGCTATCGAAGCGGCCGCTCCGCCATCACCATTATTGTAGACGCTAAATTTCGGATGCCGAGACTCCACGCGATCAGATCATAAACCAGTACCGCGCAGAACAGAGGAAAGAAAAATTCAAAATATATGCACTGATAAAAGCTTAATTCATATTTTGCGTTTATCAAACCGTTTTGCTTGAGAAGATCTTGCACCGCCGAGAAGTAGCAGCGATCGTAAAAGGCTGGGAAGCCGTAGTTTCCTTCCTCCACCCATTCTGTTGGCAGCAGGTAACCCGCTATGCGACGGGCTAGCCAGTTCGGCAGCAGCTGGTTCAGTAACGCAAAAGGCGCAAACCGACCGGGGAATACATGGATCATGGCGCCTCCCGGACGAAGTACATTTGTACAATTTTCAAAAAACGCCTTATTGTCGCGGATATGCTCGACAACGGAGCGAGACACGACGAGGTCGGCCGAACCGTCACGAAGGGGAAGTCCGCGCGCCGTGGCGTCGGCGACGATCTTCTGATTGATGTCGCGGTTCCCTCGAAGCTGATCTTCGGAGTAGTCGAGCCCGATGATTAGTAGCCCGCGCGGCTGGTTGATGTAAGGAAAGAAAGGGCAGTCCTTGCCGCCGCCGACATCGAGCACGACCTGTCCTGGCCGACGGTTGAGTAACTCCGCCACCTCGTACTTGTAGAGAGTGTGGGGGTGGCGCTTGAACAGATATGGGAGCCGGGCTTCAACTGCCGCGCTGAGCCGTCGATTGGCGGCGAAAAAACGCCGGACGCAAGTAGACATGGCTTTTTCCAAAGACTCGAGGAGGCTAGAGGCAAGAACGAAACGGGCTTTATAACCACAGGAAGACCGTGCACAGGAACCTCTAACAGGCCGTTGAAGAAGGGTTGTGGGCATTTTGCTCCTTATGTTCATGATTCCGTGGTCGCGGGCTGGGGATGAGGATGCGCGGCGAGGATCAGATTTGAGGTCAGCTTTTCAGTTACATAGACCTGGAGACATGGGTTCGCGCAGATCATCGGTTGCGGGCGCTCCGGGGGATCACGAACACGGCGCTGTCGGCGTTGGCGGGCGATTTTGCGGCGCTTTATTCGCGGATCGACGGCCTATGTAGAAAATTACACTTGCATTGGGCCGCCTAACAATCTCTCGGCTCCGCCGCCCAACCCCTCCTAGCTCCGGCCGTAGCTGTCTTCGAGGCGGATGATGTCGTCTTCGCCGAGATAGCTTCCCGATTGTACCTCGATCAGGTGCAGCGGGATCTTGCCGGGGTTCTCGAGCCGATGAGCCGTGCCGAGCGGGATGTAGGTCGACTGGTCCTCGGTCAGGATTGTCTCTTCCTTTCCTCGGCGGATCTTTGCCGTGCCGTGGACAACGATCCAATGCTCGGCGCGATGATGATGCATCTGCAGCGAGAGCCGGCCGCCGGGCTTCACCATGATGTGCTTAACCTGAACCCGGTGCCCGTTGTGCAGTGATCTGTATGTGCCCCATGGGCGATGGACAGTCGGCGGCGCCTCAGCCTCCCCGCGTCTTTCTCTGACGAGCCGCGCGACGAGTTGTCTGACCTCCTGCGTGCGGTTGCGCGGCGCGAGCATGACCGCGTCGGCCGTGACGACAACGACGAGATCCTCAATACCGATCGCGGCAAGCAGGCCGGCCTCGGAGCGCAGATAACAATTGCGGGTGTCTTGAGCGACGACGTTCCCGGCGATCGAGTTGCCGGCAGGGTCCTTGGCGCTGATCTCCCACAGGGCATCCCACGAGCCGACATCGCTCCAGCCCATGGTGACAGGTACGACTGCGGCGTGTTGCGTGTGCTCCATGACCGCGTAGTCGATCGAACTCGGTTGCGCACGCCGCGAACGCCTCTTTGCCGAGGCGGGTGAAATCGGCGTCATGACTCGCCTCGGCGAGCGCCCGCCGACAAGCGGCGACGATATCGGGCCGCAGGCGCTCCAACTCGTCGAGAAGGAGTCGCGCCGGAAACAGAAAGATGCCGCCGTTCCATAAATGCTCGCCCGAGGCGATATAAGCTTGCGCCTTCTCGGTGTCGGGCTTCTCGACGAATTCTGCAACCCGGAAGACACCGTTGACGCCGTCGAACGCCGGCCCTCGTCGGATATAGCCATAACCGGTTTCGGGGCGCTCGGGGGCGATCCCCAAACTGACCAGACTGCCGCAGCGAGCCGCCGAGGCCGCGCGGTCAATCGCTGCGGCAAAGGCTGCGTCATCCTCGATGATGTGGTCGGAGGGCAGCAGCAGCATCAGCGGATCGGGATCGCTCTTGGCGAGCACTAGGGCTGCGACGCAAGCGGCGGGCGCCGTGTTGCGGCCGACAGGCTCGAGGCAACAGCGCGCGCGGCGCCGCCCCGACCTCGCGCAGCTGCTCGGCGATGATGAACCTGTGCTCTTCATTGGCAACCAGTAGAGGCGGGGCGAAGCGACCAGGGTCTTCGACTCGCTGCACCGTCTGCTGCAGCAGGCTGTCGCGGCCGAGCAGAGGCAACAACTGCTTAGGGTAAAGCGTGCGCGACATCGGCCACAGCCGGGTGCCCGAGCCGCCGGACAGAATGACCGGATGAATCATGCCACATCCTCCACGCGTCTCGACGAACCGACCCTGCGAGGCCGGGCCGAAATACACGGTTTTTGCACAAGCGCAAATCTTATCGATTTTACGCTGCCGAGCGCCAAGAAATCGTCAAGGCTCCGGGGCGGAGGACGCTAGTGCCGCGCCTCTAAACGGTCAGCACCGGCGCCAGCCAAACGAGCCAGGTGGCAAAGGCAAGAAACGGGCCGAACGGGAGCGCCGACTGCGCGCCGAGACGAATGCCGGCGAGGCGCATGCAGGCGGCGGCGCCCAGCCCCGCAAGCGCCGCGAGCAGAACCACCTGCGGCAGCGCTCGCACTCCAATCCACGCCCCGGCCGCCGCCAGCAGCTTGGCGTCACCGTGGCCCAAGCCCTCCCGGCCGCGCAAGGCGCTATAGAGAAGGCCGACCGCGCGCAGGCCGAGATAGCCGGCGACGGCGCCAAGGGCGCGATCGGTCAGCCCCTCGGGCTCGAAGGCCACGGCGGCGGCGAGCCCGGCTACAACGAGCGGCAAGGTCAGCGCGTCAGGCAAAAGCCAGGTGCGGAGATCGATCCAACCGAGCGTGAGCAGCCACCAGCCCAGCACGCAGTCGAGCCACGCTCCCATCCCGCGATCGATCGACACCGAGAGCAACGCGACCGCCAGCGCGGCGAGCTCGATCCCGGGATAGAACCAGCCGAGCGGGCGCCTGCAGAAACGGCAGTGGCCCGCGGCCGCGAGCCAGCTCAACAACGGCACGAGGTCGCGGACCGCAAGAGCGGCGCCACACCCCTTGCAACGCGACCGGCCCCGGGCGATAGGCCTGCCGTCGGGCAGCCGCTGGACGACGACGCCAAGGAAGCTGCCGATAAACGGGGCTGCGAGCACCGCGCCCCATGCGGCGGCGTCGGCATCGGCCATACGGTCGACCAGTTCCGCCCCGAACATCCTTACCGCTCCCGCTGTCGATCGATTTTTATCGCTCTCGGGAACCATTTCTGAAGCAGCGTCCGAGAGGATAAGATACCGTCATGACGTTCGAACCCGTTGCTTCTCCAACCGCGCAGGATGCCGCCGAGGCGCTCGCCAAACTCGGCCCGGCCCTGATCGACAGCGGCGCCGTCGACCCGCGCACCCTGGAGCGCGCGCGACGGGTCGCGTGCGAGACCGGCGGCCGGCTCGACCGTGTCCTGACCCAGCTCGGCCTAATCAGCGAGCGCGGGCTCGCCGAGGCTTTGGCGCAGCTCGTCGCGGCCCCGATCGTCCGGCCGGCAGATTATCCCGATACTGCGCTGTTCGTCGACCGGCTGAAGCCCAAATTCCTGCGCAAGGTGCATGCGCTGCCGATTGTCGAAAGCGAGGGCCGCGCGGTGCTGGCCATGGCCGACCCGCTGGACGTCTTTACCCGCAATGCGGTGGCGGCGGCGCTCGGCCGGCCGGTGGCGGTGGCGGTCGCCGTCCCGATCGAGCTCGAAGCCGCGTTCGACCGGCTCTATTCCGAGCCCGGCGACGGCGCCGATGGCGAAGCGATGCTGGACGCGGTGGTTGCCGACGCTGAACCAGCTGAGGAGGATGCTGAGCGACTCAAAGACCTCGCCAGCGAGGCGCCGGTGATCCGCCTCGTCAATCAGATGATCGCGCGCGCCGTCGAGACCCATGCCTCCGATATCCATCTCGAGCCATTCCCGGACCGGCTGCGGGTGCGCTATCGCTATGATGGCGTGCTGCACGAGCTTGAACCGCCGCCGGCGAGGCTCCAGGCCGCCATCGTCTCGCGCATCAAGATCATGGCGCGGCTCGACATCGCCGAGCGCCGGCTGCCGCAGGACGGCCGCATCAAGCTGACCGTGCGCGGCCACGAGATCGACTTCCGGGTATCCACGGTGCCCTCGCTCCACGGCGAGAAGGTCGTGCTGCGCGTGCTCGACCGCACCGCTGTCGAGTTCAACTACGAAAAGCTGGGTTTGCCCCCGGACATCTGGCAGGGGATCGAACGTGCGCTCGAACTGCCGAACGGGATGGTGCTGGTAACCGGGCCGACGGGCAGCGGCAAGACCACGACGCTATATACCGGCCTCTTAAAGTTGAACACCGTGGCGCGCAATGTCGTGACCGTCGAGGACCCGATTGAATATCAGCTGGCAGGCATCAACCAGATCCAGGTAAAGCCCCAGATCGGCCTCAATTTCGCCAGCCTGCTGCGCTCGATCTTGCGGCAAGATCCGGACGTCATCATGATCGGCGAGATCCGCGATATCGAGACTGTGCAGATCGCCGTCCAGGCTGCGCTAACCGGCCATCTCGTGCTGTCGACCGTGCATACGAATTCGGCTGCCGCAACGATAACGCGTCTGCGCGATATGGGACTTGAGGATTATCTTATGACAGCCACCCTGAAGGGGGTGCTGGCGCAGCGGCTGGTCCGTCGGCTCTGCCCAGTATGCAAAACCGGGGAGCCGGCGCCAGCCGCGCTGATCGAACGGTTCGGCCTGGAACGATTGGCCACGTCGAACGCGATTACGATCTACCACTCGAAGGGTTGCGCCGAATGCCGCGGCACTGGCTTTCGCGGGCGCCGGGCTATTGCCGAGCTGCTGGTGCCGAACCGGGCGATCGACCGGCTGATCTTCGAGGGGGCCGACGACACCGCGATCGAGCGCGCCGCAGTCGCGGACGGCATGCGCCCGATATTCGACAGCGGTCTGTTGGCGGTGCTCGAAGGTGACACCACGATCGAGGAGGTCGTCCGCTGCATCAGGAGCGAAGCCTGATCATCCGCGCCGTTGACCGTCGGCACGCGCGCGCCCACGGTCTCCTGCAACAGGGAAGAACTGGGGCCCGGTTCCCGCTCTATCCTTCGACGATCCGTATGAGACTACAGCCGGAAAGCTGAGATGCCATCGTTCCGCTGGTCGGCGATCAATGGCGGCGGCGAGACCGTCCACGGCGTCATGGACGCGCCCGATCGCAGTGCCGTGGTCGAGCGGCTGCAGCGCCAGGGGCAGATCGTGCTGCGCGCGGATGCGGCCGAAGGAAGGCGCGGCCTCGGCGAGTTGTTGCAGATAGAAATCGGCGGCGCACGAGGTCTCGACAAGACATCGCTCGTCGAGGTGACCCGTGAGCTCGCGATCATGCTGATGGCGGGACAGGATCTTGATCGCGCGCTGCGCTTTGTCGTCGACAATACCCGCAGCGCCCGGGCCCGCAAGATTCTTGGCAATGTCCGCGATAAGGTGCGCTCGGGCAGCTCGTTGGCGGCGGCGCTCGCCGGCGAACCACGCAGCTTTTCAAAGCTTTACATCGGATTGGTCCGAGCCGGCGAAGCCGGGGGCACCCTACCCGGGACCCTCGACCGCCTCGCCGGCCTGCTTGAGCGAGAACGCAGCCTGACCGCCAGCCTGCGCGCGGCGCTGATTTACCCGGCTCTGCTGGTAGTCGCCGCGGTCGGCTCGATCGTGCTGCTGCTCGATTATGTGCTGCCGCAATTCACTCCGATTTTCGAGCAAGCCGGCGCGCAACTGCCGACCGCGACCCGCGTGCTGATGACGCTCGGCACCATCATCGGCGCGGCCTTGCCGTGGTTTTTGGCGGCATTGCTGGTCGGCGGTCTGGTCGCCCGTCATCTGCTGGGGCAGCCCGCTTACCGGCTGCCGTTTGATCGCCTGCTGCTGCGCCTGCCGATCGCCGGCGGTTTGATCCGCGAGACCGTGGCGGCGCGGCTGACGCGAACGCTCGGCAGCCTGCTCGACAATGGGGTGCCGCTGATTCCGGCGCTGGGCATCGCGCAAGAGGCGCTGGGTAACCTCGCGGCGGCGGCCGCGGTCGAAGCGGCGGCGCTCAGGGCCAAGGGCGGCGCCGGCCTCGCCCGGCCGCTTGCCGCCGCCGGGGTGTTTCCGGCGCGTACGATCCATCTGTTGCAGCTCGGCGAGGAAGCGGCACAGCTTGCGGCGATGTCACTAAAAGCCGCCGATATCCACGACGAGCAGGCGCGGTTGATGATGCAACGCCTGGTAGCGCTAGCGGTGCCGCTGATCACGATTACGATGGGCCTTGCCGTTGCCGGGATCATCAGCGCGCTGCTGACGGCGATGCTGAGCCTCAATGATTTGGCGAGGTGAGCCGGGATCGACGCCGGCCATCGGGCCTGCGCGGGACATCGGCAAAGCGAATGGCTTTAGCCTGGTCGAGCTCTTGGTGGCGCTTGCCGTCTTAAGCTTCGCTCTGGTCCTGATCGTCGGCTACAAGGCGCCCTGGAGCAGCGCGCTCGGTCTCGAAGGAACCGCTGCCGAGCTCGCCTCCGGTCTGCGTCTGGCGCGCTCGCAAGCAATCGCCGACAACCAGCCGGTGGCATTTTCGCTCGATTTGTCGGGTCATCGTTACCGGGTCGGTGGCGAGGCGCCCCGCAGCCTGCCTGCCAAACTCTCGATCGCGCTGTTGACGGTCACCGGTGAGAAGCGCAACGCCACCACCGGCAATATTCGTTTCAACCCCGACGGCAGCTCCACCGGCGGCAGGATCACGCTTGCCGACGGATCGCGGCGCGTCGCCGTCGGGGTCGACTGGCTGACCGGTCGGGTCACGGTCGCCGATGTGCACTGAACGGGCGTCGACCGCTTCCGGCTTCACCTTGCTCGAGGTCGTGGTCGCTTTGGTGATCGCCTCGTTGGCGCTGATCGGACTGTTCCAGGCTGGTACCGGCGGGCTGTTCGCCGTCGACACCGCAGCTCGGGCTGAGGAAGCGCTGCAGCGCGCACAATCCCATCTTGCCGCGGTCGGGCGGGACGCCGCCCTGGTCGAAGGAGACTCCAGCGGCGATGACGCTGGCGGCTACCGTTGGCGGCTGCGCATACAGCCGGTGACGCAGCGGCCAGGTGTGGCGACGGACGGGGTCACTCCGCAGACGACGTCCCTGTTCGACGTCGAGGTCGCAATCTCGTGGCAGGCGCACGCTCACCAGCGCGCTGTCGTGCTGCGGACGTTGCGCATCGGTACTTCCGGCGCCAGCGGGTGAAGCCGCCGTGCTGATGGATCGCGCTCCTGGCCGGCAGAGCGGGTTCACCCTGCTGGAGATATTGGTTGTCGTGGTGGTGCTCGGCTTTCTGGTGGTCGGGCTTACGCAAGGTGTGCGCGCCGGGATGGCATTGTGGCGCGCGCAGCAACTGCGGGTCGGCGAAACCGCCGAACTCGATGCTTCGGCCCGCGTTCTGCGTACCCTGTTGACCGGCGCCGCCGCGGCGACACCGGGCGGCTTTGGTCCGGGCGCGGCTGCCGGCGGCCAGATCAAAGGCGATGCGAATCATCTAGCTTTTGTCGGAGATCTGCCGACCGGGCTTGGCACGACGAGGCGCGCCGACATTTCGATAGAGCTGCGCGATGGACGCCTGGTATTGCGCTGGACGCCCCATCTACATGAAATTCCGTTTGGGCCGCCGCCGCAGCCGACCATCACCGAGCTGATCTCCGGCGTCGCCCGACTAGAGATCGCTTATTGGGGCACAACCACTCCGGATCAACCGGCCGCATGGCAGACGCGGTGGGATGGGCCCGCAGCTCCAGAATTGATCCGCATCCGTCTTGTTTTCGCCAAGGGCGATCGGCGACATTGGCCCGACCTCATCGCAACGCCCGAGCTCTGACCGAAACTGGCGATTCGCCACGCGGCTTCATCAATTGGGAACAGGCGACCTTGTACCTGATCCTGCTTCGGACGGCGGTGCGGAAAAATACCCGTAAACGGAGAGTAAAGGACGCCGAAGGGCCCAATTTAGCCAACCTTTGGTGGCGATCGCCTTGATCGGGCCACATTCGGACATTTTGCTGGCGGGATAAATGCCGGCGCTCCGTCGGCCGTTCCGCGCTGCCCTGCTCTGTAGCATAGTGGCGTGGCGTAGTTTCCTGGCGAATCTGATCGGCTCGGTGCCGGCATGGTGCGTGACTTTCTCCGGTGGTGGCTCGGACAGCTGGCGGATCTATTGCCCCAGCGATTGCGTCGGTCCGCTCCAACCGCCGCCGATGCAACAGTCATCACGCCGATCGGAGCTGCCGGCCGCGAAATAGAGGCGGTTGCCGTCGGGCTTCGCAAAAACGGCAAGGAAACCTTAGTCGGCCAATTCGCTCTAAGCGCCTCGGGTCTCGCGGAGCTGCCCCGCCCGACCGGCAAACCGGTGGTGCTGCGCCTGGGCGAGGCTGATGTATTGGGAAAGACGGTGGTCCTGCCGCTCGCCGCGGAACGCGAGATCGATCAGGCTCTCACGTTTGAAATGGACCGTGAAACCCCATTCACGGCTGAGGAGCTTTACTGGAATCACAGGATCGTCGAGGCCGACCGCCAAAGTGGGCGGCTATCGCTGCGCCTGTTGCTGGTCCCCAAAGCGAATCTGGCCCCACTGCTGGATCTACTCGGCCAGATCGGCATCGCACCAGTACGAGCGGAAATCGCCGACGGACCGGATGCGGGGTTTTGGCTGCCTCTCGACGGCGTCGGTCATCCCGCGGATCGCGGCGCCAGCCGCTTGATCAAACCCGCGGCGTTGTGCTTCGCGATCCTGGTGCTGGCCGCGATCGTGACTCCCTTTGTCCGCCAATCAATCGCGATGGGGTCGCTTGACCGGGCACTCGCGGCAGGGCGTAAAGCCGCCAGCGAAGCCGACAACCTACGCAGGGAGATCGCACGGTTATCCGGCACGGCCGATCTCGTCGAGAAAGCGCGCGAGAAGGTTGGACAGCCGCTCGCGGTCCTGGCTGCAGCGACCCGCGTCCTGCCCGATGATACGTACCTAACCGAGATGGAGCTGCAACAGCGCAAATTAACAATGAGTGGCCGGTCCGCCGCAGCCGCCCGGCTGATCAGCGCGGTTTCCGCCGATAGTGAATTCCGAAATCCGGCATTTGCCGCTCCCGTTACCCGGATCGAAGCGCTCCGACAGGAGATCTTCACCATCATCACGGAGGTGGCGCCGTAGTCTCGATCGCAGCCATGCCGACCGGCCAGCGCGGCCGGCTGTTGGCACTGAGCCTGGTGCTCCTTGTGCTGGGGGCCCTGTATTTTCTCGCCGTGGCGCCTCTTGTCGACCTTTATCGGGGACGTGAGGCAGGCCTCGAGAACGGTCGCATGGTGTTGCCCCACCTGCAGGCGGCCGCAGCCTCGCTGCCGGCCCTGCGCGCGCAGGTCGCTGAGCTGCGCGCCGCCGCGCGGACGCGCAAGGTCACCCTCGACGGCGCCAGCGACGCCATCGCCTCGGCTAATTTGCAGAGCCGGATCGAGGGCTTCGCGGTCTCGGTGGGCGCGACGATCGGCAGTACCGAAAGCCTTCCGTCTGAAACAGCTGACGGCTATCGCCGTATCGGCCTGCGGTTCGCGCTCAACGGTCCCTATGACACCCTGGTGAAGCTGCTCGCCAAGATCGAGGAGGCGACGCCGCCCCTCATCGTCGACAATCTGCAGGTCCACGGCGTCCTGCGGCGGCCGGGGTTGCCGCCGGGTCCGGGTAGCGACCTCAGTCTTGATGCAGGGCTCGACGTTTACGGATTCCGTATCGAAAGAGCGTCCTCTCCGGGCGAGCCATGATCGACCGCCTGGTCCTCTTACTCTTGCTCGCGGGCTGCGCCCTCGCCGCCGCGATCATTACCGCCGAGATGGCGCGGACGCCCGACCGCGACGACCCGGTGAGCATAGCGTCGCCGCCGCCGGAGCCTGCACCTCCCTCTACGCGCCCGGAGCCCCCTGGGCGATATAACGAGCTGTTGGCGACGATCCTCGCCCGGCCGTTGTTCAGCAGCACGCGGCGACCCCCGCCACGCGGCGGGGATAATGCGGTGGCTGATTCCGGGCTCGCCGATACAAGGCTGACCGGGATCGTCGTCGTACCCGGTCATCGGATCGCGATCTTTGCCCCACTCGGAGCAAAGGCGCTGGTCGTCAGCGAGGGCGAGACCGTGAGCGGATGGCGGGTCGAACGCATCAATCCGCGAGAGGTCTCGTTGAGCGGTCCGAGCGGGACCAAGACTTTGCAGCCGAAATTCGACCCCAATCTGACGCCGCCGCCATCGCCCACCGTCGGAGGAGGCAATCCTGGCCCGGCGCCTGTCCCAGCGGCGGCACGGCCGGGATTTCCGCCGATGCTGCTAAACCGGGCCCCGCCCCGGCCGGGCCAGCTGCGGGGGCGGTGATGCGGATTTGCCGGCGACTGATCTGGGCATCCGCCGTGACGGTGCTGCTGGCAACTCTTGACTCTTGCCAGCCACCGCCCGCCCCTGGCCTGACCCCGCTCGAGCAACCCGCCGGCCTGCAGCCGGCGGCGCCGCGGATCAGCGGCCCTATTGCGGTCAATCATACCGGAGAGCGCATGTTCGTGGACCACGGCACGGCTGGCGGGTCGGCGGCGGCGCGGTCCTCGCCGCCGCCAGCGGGCGCCGTCTCCGACCAAACCGGCGACGTCACGCTGAATTTCGTCGATACCGACATTCGCGAGATCGTCCGCACGATTCTCGGTACGACGTTGAAGCTCAATTACACGATCGACCCTCGTGTCCATGGCACGGGATCGATCGAGACAACGACGCCGCTGGCGCGCTCGGCGCTGCTGCCCGCGCTCGAAACTCTACTCAACCAGAACGGCGCGACCGTGGTTCAAAGAAACGGGGTCTACGATGTCGTGCCGGTCGCTGTCGGGAATATCACCAACCAGTCTTCCGCCGGCGGCATAGGAGCCGGCGCCCAGGTCGTGCCGCTGCGTTATACCTCCGCCAAGGACCTCGCCAAGATGCTAGAGCCCTATGTCGGCGAGGGCGGTAAGATCACCGCCGAGGCCGCGAGCAATGCGCTGCTGGTGACAGGGGACGCTGCGGTGCGGCAGACTTTGGTCGGTTTGATCCGCGCCTTCGACATCGATATCCTGTCCGGGCGATCCTACGCTCTATTTCCGGTCGGCGACGACGATCCTGCCAAGCTTGCGGGTGAGCTTGAAAAAGTGCTGCAGGCCCAAGCAGAGGCTCCGCTCGCCAGCATTGTTCAAGTGCTGCCGATGGCGCGAAGTCAACGCGGTTCTCGTCGTGTCCTCGCAACCGCGTTACATCGACGCGGCGGAGCGCTTCTTCCGGCTGGCGGGGCGGGTCGAGGATGCGACCGCGCGGGCCTGGCATGTCTATTACGTGCAGAACGGCCAGAGCAGCGACCTCGAAGGCCTGCTGCAGCGTGCCTTCACCCCTGGCAACGTCTCGCCGACCCCGCCGCCGCCCGGCAGCACCGCTCCCGGCGCCGGCCAGCAAAGTTTGGGCTTCGGCAACGCTACCGGGAGCACCCCGGGTGTCGGCGGGGCAGCCGGAGGGATTTCCACCACCGGCGCGGCCGGTCAAGCGGGTGGCGCCGGCGCCACCGGCGGGTTTGGCTCGTCAATCCCGGCGCCGACCGCGGCGGCGGCGGAGACTCCCGCGACCGAGCCGTTGTCGGCGGAGACCGGGGGTGGCGCCAACGCCAACGTGAACCGGATCCGCATCATCGCCAATCGCACCAACAACGCTCTGTTGGTCTATGCCACCCCCGCTGAATATTCGGTGATCGAGGGAATGCTGCACAAGATCGATATCATTCCTCTGCAGGTATTGATCGAGGCGACCATCGCCGAGGTCGACCTCAACGACCAGCTGCAATACGGCACGCAATTCTTCTTCAAGACCGATCATTTCGCGGAGACTCTGGGCACCCCGACGGTACAGAACTTTCCATCCCTCACTTCGCTGAGCTATCCGTCGACCTCGCCCTATTTCATTCTAAGCAAGGCACCCAATTTCGCGCTCGCGGCGCTGGCCAATGTGACCAAGGTCAAGGTGCTTTCGGCGCCCGAGGTCATGGTTCTCGACAACCAACCGGCCCGCCTGCAGGTCGGCCAGCAGGTCCCGGTTCTGACCGGGACCGCGACCAGCACGCTGGCCGCGGGCGCCCCGGTCGTCAACAGCGTCGACTACCACGAGACCGGCGTCATCATGCAGGTGACGCCGCGGGTCAACACCGGCGAACTCGTCAGCCTCGACATCGCTCAGGAAGTCAGCGACGTAGCGCAGCAGGCGACCAATACGGTCACCGGGTCGCCGACTTTCGACGACCAGGTGTTCCGCACCCGGGTGGCGGTGCAGGATGGCCAGACCGTGGGGATGGCAGGGCTAATCCGCGACAACGTCTCACAGGGGAATCAGGGTCTTCCCTTCATCAAGGACATCCCCGTCATCGGCACGCTGTTTTCGACCCAGGCAAACTCGCGGATGCGCACCGAGTTGCTGGTGCTGATCACCCCCCACGTCGTGCACGATCAGCGCGACGCGCGCGCCCTCACCGAGGATCTGCGCAGCCAGCTGATCAATGCCGGGCTGGTTCCGCAGCAGGTGCAGCGCCAGGGCGGCTCGGGCTCGGCCAACCCCAACGGCCTGTGAGCCGGATGCGGCGAGTGAGGATGCCGCGAGGGCCTGTGCCCCGCAACGGCGGCTTTGCGTTGCTGATCGTGCTATGGACCTTGGCGCTGATCGCCTTCCTGGTCCTCCATCTGACCGCGAGCGGGCGAACCGAGATCCGCATCGCCGACAATCTCGTCGACAACGCCGTCGCCGCGGCGGCGGCTGACGGGGCGATTTCCCAGGCCATCTTCAACCAATCGAACCCGAAGCCCGAACAGCGTTGGCCGCTCGACGGAACCGCCCATCAGTTGACGATCGGCAACAGCCGGGTCGTGGTGCGGCTCGAAGACGAGGCGTCGCGCATCAATCCGAACCTGGCTTCAGCGGCGCTGATGGAAGGGCTGTTTCGCGCTCTCGGCAATGACCCCGGCAGCGCGCGGCGCCTTGCCTCAGCTATCGCCGACTGGGTTGGCTCGGCGCCAATGCCGCGGCCCCAGGAGGCTTTGTTTGCCGATTATCGTGCTGCGGGACTCGATTACGGGCCCCCTGGGGCGCCGTTCGAGACTATGGATGAACTCGGCCGGGTGCTCGGCATGACCCCGGCATTGTTCGCCGCGGCGCAACCCCATTTGACCTTGTTCGGCCCCGCCGAACCGAACCGAACCGGCGCCGACCCGATTGTAGCCGCGGCTCTGGCCACGATCCCGCAGCTCGGCCAGGCCGCTCCGCCGGCCAGCCCGGCGCCAACCGATCTGTTGACCGTGCGCATCTCTGCCGCCGCGCTCGGCTCAGGGAATGCCCGGGCAACCCGCGTTGCGATCGTGCGGGTCGGCTCGAGTTTGCCTCAGGGCTACGTCGTGCTCTCGTGGGGCAGCGGGAGCGACTGACCCCAGCCGCTTACTCGTTATCGATTTCGGCGTCCGAACCGGTGCCGCCGGGCTTGCCGGTCGGACCGAGCGAGTAAAGATCGTAATCGTGCCCGGGCCGCTGACTTGGCATGCGGTAGAGGAACGGATGACCCCAAGGATCTTCGGGCGCCTTCTCCCCCTTGAGATAGGGTCCGCTCCAGTGCTCGGCCCCGGCGGGGCGGGTGATCAGCGCCTCGAGACCCTGTTCGGTCGTCGGATAATTTCCGACGTCTAGCTTGTAGATGTCGAGCACGCTGGCGAGGCGTTCGATCGACTGGTGGGCAATTTTCTCCTTGGCTGAGCCGAGCTGACGTAATGCCGCCGGGGCAACCAAGCCGATCAGCAATCCGAGGATGGCGAGAACGACCAGCAGCTCGAGCAAGGTGAAGCCGCTTTGTCGACGGCGGTCGGCGCAGGTGCCATCGAACGGGCGGATCAGCGGGAACGAGAGGTAACGCAACATGCCGGACCGGAAGCCGCGCGAACCAGTACGGCTAATACGAGATATGGGCATCTTTGTGACGCGTTGGGACCTAAGCATCTGACGCGACGATCTTGGCCTCCCCCCTACCATCGGGCAAGAGGCCCCGCACCTGGGAGCGCGCATCCGCGGCCGCCGAGATTGTCGATCGCCGGTTTGCCTTTCGAGAACGAGGGTTTTTGAGAGGGTATGCCAAACCGGAAAAGTTGCGGGCAAAAGTGGGTTAAACCTCTCTCGACGCATTCCTGATTCCGGCCTCGCAAAAGGACAGAGTTCGGTTGAGTTTCGAGAGGGTTCATGAGGATCAAACGGACAAAGGCCGGTCACGCAGCCGCGCGGGCGAAGCGGCGACCACGGCCGGCCGCGCCGAAGGTCGCGCGGGCGCGATCATCCGATGCCGGCGAGATTACGTCGAAACCGATGCTGATCGGCCATGCCCGTGTGTCGACACGTAGAAGAGAACCTTGCCTTGCAGCGCGACGCCTTGACCGAAGCATGGTGCGAAAAGATTTTCACCGAGCAAATGTCTGGGGCGGTTGCGGATCGGCCTGCCCTGTATGACGCCCTCGAATTCGCGCGCAGCGGCGACACGCTGATCGTGTGGAAGCTCGATCGGCTGGCGCATTCGATGAAGCAGTTGATCGAAACCATCGAGGACCTGCGAGTGAGAGGCATCGGGTTTCGCAGCCGGACCGAAGCTCTCGATACGACTACCGCACAAGGGCGGCTGGTCTTTCACATGTTTCGCGCACTGGCGGAGTTCGAGCGCAGCCTGATCCGGGAGCGCACCCAAGCGGGCCTTGCGGCCGCTTGGCGCGCGGGCCCCACTCAAGGCCGTCCGCCGAAACTCGCGGAGGACGACATCGAGGCCGCCAAGGCAATGCTCGACCAATCCCGACATCGGCGTAACTCAAATCGCGCACCGTCTCGGCGTCTCGCCAGCGACGCTCTATCGACACATTCCCGCTGCCCGAACCGCGAATACCCCGAGCGTTTGAGAGGGGCTATAGGTTCAAGCCGGATGAGGCGGCGCCCCCATTTCCCCGGAAAAGTATTGTACCGGCGGGGCACACCGTCCAATATATTCTTGGTTGCTCGGAATTCGCCGCGGATGACGTCCAACAATGGGCAACAGCAGAGGACTAGACTTCGATGCCGCCATCTACAACAATACATCCACGATTTCAGGCGTTCTCACAACCGCTTGGCGTCCCGTATCAAGACAATCTCTCGCCAACCTTATCGTTCACATTTTATAACCATGCATGGGAACACTTCCAGAGACGAATTCGTGATCTAACTCATAGGGCAAATGCCTCAGGTGAACAGCTGCTTGTACGGTTTGGTCTACTCGATTCGCCGTCAAGCAATGCCGTTTGTGGGCGGCAAATTGACACTCAGTGTATTGCTTTATATCTCCCGCTCATGTTCGAACTATACGAGATAACTGGTGGATTTCTCTCAAAGAGAGGACTTTTTCCATTTTTTGGAGACGCGACCTCTGAAAAGCCGGACTTTTCCTTCAAATTTCCGCTTGGCAGGAATACTCGGCAATATGCACCAGAGGACCGATCAATGATTGCCGAGGCCCTCAACCCCGTTACGCCATTGCGAAATATGCTTCGCGGGTATATGGCCAACCGCGTATTAGAGTATATTTTCATCCATGAGCTTTCACATATTACCGAAGGACACGTCGATTATTTCCGAAGAGAGAAACACCTTCAATTTCTATGTGAGTTACCAATTGCAGCATTCAGAAACCCCTCAGATGCTGAGTGCATTCATGCGGAGTATGCCGCCGACTTCTTCGGCGTACGCAATCTTCTCCACAATATTTTGGATGGAGAACATCAGATCGTCGGGAGCGGTGGTTCGTTTCCTATAGAGATCGCAATTACATCAATATGGCTCGGAATTATTATTGTGGCACTTATTTGGATGCGCGAAGCGAAAGATATGGGGCACTTCTACACTGAAGAGACTCATCCACTTCCGCTAAAGAGACTTATGTTCCTGCGGTACAGTCCATTAGTAATGGGCCTACCTCACGATCATGTTATAAAGGAAGCCGACGTACTTGTTTCACGAGCCCTCTTAGAAATAGGTAATCAATTCCCTGAGTTCAAAATATTGTCAGAATTAGCTGACTATAGCGCGCTTAAGGTAATGCTGCCTACGTTCGATAATATCCAACGTAACGCACGGGGGAAGTTTGGCGAAATAAGAGAGAAATACGGTTACAATCATGATCTGGCGTCTGGAAAGTACATGTTTTGACGCGCGTAAAGATCACGTGCTCAGGAGCGACGGTGGATCTTGACAAAAAGTCTCTAGCCCAATGCGGCAGAGGATTTCTGACACCTTGAGCATTGGTACATCGAGACGAAACGTCATGCATATCACTACATCGACGAGGGTTACCGACGCTTGAAAACCAAGTGTATGTATAACGCTGTTGATGCGTGCTTTATGAGGGCAGAGTCGGTCTACCAATGCGCGCACTGCCAACGCCATTTTCTCGTTCGGCGATAAAGGCTTTGCCCCTATTACAGGCTGCTCGCTCAAAAGCTTGTCTGCGAGGACACTTAGTTCCTGTTCAAGCTCTGCTATGGGACTAACAGACATGACAACTTTCGTATTTCGATGGGAAAATGCTGCTTGCGCACCTGTATAGCATGATGGGTAGTGCGCCGGAAACGCAGAATCGTGTGGACCGGTTCTCGGCAGCTTTTTTGGGATTGAAACTTGCCTCAAGGTCTGTGACCGCTCGCCTGCTGAGGGAGCGGACAATGGACATCCCTCCACCATCATAGAGTAGAGCCGGGGCGACCCCAAGGCGCAAAGCCCCCCGATGACCCCTCCAGCCTAGATGCGGCGCATCCCAATCAGAGCCAAATTGCGGCCTCAAGATTAACGCAGGAAATGGAAGCTTGATAACGCATAGGATCGCCCCAAGATCGTCGGACGAATAGCGACCTGCGCAGCGGCACCCCGCGTCGTGGTGAGGGCGGCATGAGAGACGTAGGTCGGATGAATCCGCCGCCTTCGCGCGTCTGCCGCGCAGCTTGATGATGAAACTCCTCCGTTCGCGCCGCCTCCCTCACGAGACAGCTGAGCAGCGGCAATCGCAAAGACGGCGGGCTGCCTGCGCCTGCCGGTCGATCCTCTTTCCAAACCGAGGGCACACCCTATATTTCGATGCGGACAGCAAGCGTAGGGCGGAACAGCGCAGCGCCTTCCGCCTCTCTCGGCGGCCATGCATGCTGCTCAGTCGCGATCTTTCGTTCCCGTCTATTCCCGGTTAAGTCGAATATTCTCTCGGTTCGGGGGCAAAAAGTTTCCGATTATGCCTCTACGGGAGCATCGGTCAGACCGCCCTGTCTCCCGCGATCCCGAGGCAGGTCGGCGACGCGCGCCACCGCATAGGGCTTGCCGTTGTCGATCGATTCTAGCTCGGCCAGTTCCTCGAGGTCACGCTCGATCAGGTCGGCCAGCTTCCACAGCATCTTGCCCCGCCCGGCGGCGCCGACATTGGCCCAGCGCCCGTCGTCAAAGGCGCGCCGCGCGGCGGCGACCGCATGATTGACATCCGCCTTATCAGGCTCCGGCACATTGGCGATGACCGCTCCGGTGGCCGGGTTGTAGACCGCAAAGGTCTTGCCGGAAGCGGCCGGAACAAGCTTGCCGTCGATCAGCATCAACGGTGTCCGTCCGAGATACCCGGCAGCATGCCGAAGCCGTGGATCGAGTTCGATCGTGTCCATAGTTCGTTCCTCCTCTGTTATCGGCCACGCGATGAGCGAAAAGCGGTAGGACGAACCCTTGCCAGGCGCGTCCCGCTGCGCCATCATCGCTATATCCAAGCACATATAACGTGATAACTCCATAGGCCGCTACGCCTGCGGTCAGGAGCGGAGGCGAATTCGATGTCCGTTGTTGAACAGATGCGCCAACAAGCCGAGAAGAAACTGCGTCGCGCTCAGATGTTGATCGACGGCGCCTGGGTCGACAGCATGTCGGGGGAGTTACTCACCGTCGAGAATCCGGCAAAGCGACGGCCGATCGTCGAGATCCCGCGCGGCGATGCGGCTGACGTGAACGGGGCCGTAGAAGCCGCCGCGAGGGCCTTCCCGGCCTGGAGCACGGTCGTGCCACGGGACCGCGGCCGGCTGCTGCTGCGCATCGCTGAAGCGATGGAGGCGCGGGCCGAGGAGATCGCCCGCACCATCGCGCTCGAAACCGGCAATGCGCTGCGCACCCAAGCGCGCGGCGAGGCACGGCTTTCGGCCGACATCTTCCGCTACTTCGGTGGCCTCGCCGGCGAACTAAAGGGCGAGACGATCCCGCTCGGCGAGCATATGCTGAGCTATACGCGGCGCGAGCCGGTCGGCGTCGTCGGCGCGATCATCCCGTGGAACGCCCCGGTGTTGCTGGGTGCCTTAAAGATCGCGCCGGCCCTGTGCGCCGGCAACACACTCGTGCTGAAGGCCGCGGAGGACGCGCCGCTTGGTGTGCTGATGATGGCCGAAATCTGCCAGGAATTCCTGCCGCCGGGCGTGCTGAACGTGCTGACGGGTCTCGGCGAGGAATGCGGCTGGCCGCTGGCTCAGCACTCGCTGGTCCGCAAGCTGTCGTTCACCGGCTCGACCGAGGTCGGCAAGCTCATCATGCGCGCCGCGGCGGACCGGATCGTGCCGGTGTCGCTCGAACTTGGTGGCAAGAGCCCGTCGATTGTCTATCCCGACGCCGACGGGGATTGGGTGGTGGACGGCGTGATCGCCGGCATGCGTTTCACAGAGCCAATCCTGCACCGCGGGATCTCGGCTGTTCCTGCACGCTGACATCTTTGACAGCTTCCTCGACAAATTGCGGACCAAGACGCAGGCGCTGAAGCTCGGCGATCCGCTCAACGAGGCAACCGATATCGGCAGCATCATCAATGAAAAGCAGTTCACCAAGGTCTGCAGTTATGTCGCTGAGGGCCTAAAGCGTGCCGACGCGCGGCTGGTATTTGGCGGATTACCGCCCAAAGAGGGCCCGCTGAGCGAAGGCTATTTCGTCATCCCTACCGTGTTCGCGGACGCTTCTAACAATTGGCGGCTGGCGCGCGAGGAGATCTTTGGCCCGGTGCTGGTAGCGATCCCTTGGCGCGACGAGGCCGAGGCTATCCGCATGGCCAACGACAGCCATTACGGGCTCGCCGCCTATGTCTGGACCCACGATATCGGGGTTGGGCTGTGCGCCGCGCACGCCATCGAATCCGGCTGGGTCCAGGTTAACCAAGGGCTCGGCCAACAGCCCGGTCATTCCTACGCCGGCTACAAGCAGAGCGGCATCGGCCGCGAATTCTCGCTCGAAGGCATGCTCGATAGCTTCACCCAGCGCAAGAACGTTACCGTCAACCTTAACACGCCGCGCCGGCAGTAAGGCATTGCAGCAGGCAAGGAGGGATCATGGATCAACATCCTGCGCTGACCGAGGGGCGAGTCGCCGTGGTGACCGGAGCCGCGAGCGGAATTGGCTTGGCCGCGGCCAAGCGGTTTGCGGCGATGGGCATGCGGGTCTGCCTCGCGGATCTCGGCGGCGAGGCGCTCGACCGCGCAGCGACTGAAGTGATGCAGTCGGCTAAGGGCGCCGCATCCGACGTACTGGCCATCCCGACCGATGTTAGCCAATTGGATGACGTCCGGCGACTGAAGGATCGCGCCCTCGACGCGTTCGGCGAGGTCGCGGTGCTGATGAACAACGCCGGCGTCTCGGCGGGCGGCGGTCCGTTTGATCAGTACCAAGGCTGGCAGCGGGTGCTGAGCGTCAATCTGTGGGGCGTCATCAACGGCGTCCACACCTTCGCCCAAGCGATGATTGACCAGGGCACGCCCGCCGCAATCGTCAACACCGGCTCCAAGCAGGGCATTACCTGCCCTCCCGGCAACACCGCCTACAATGTGACAAAGGCTGGGGTGAAGGTGCTGACCGAGGGATTGGCGCATACGCTGCGCAACGTCGCTGGCTGCCAGGTCAGTGCGCATCTGCTGGTGCCGGGCTCGACCTATACCGGCATGACCGCCGGCGGCCGTACCGAGAAGCCGGCCGGATCCTGGATGCCGGAGCAGGTTGTGGACTTTATGGTGGCGGGAATGGCGGCGGGCGACTTCTACATCATCTGCCCCGACAACGACGTGACCCGCGACGTCGACAATCGGCGCGTCCTGTGGGCAGCGGAAGACATCATCCGCAACCGTCCGCCCCTGTCGCGTTGGCATCCGGATTACCAAGACGAATTCGCCGAGTTCCTGACTCTCGACGCGCCGTTTCGGCGCTAAACCGAAGCGTAATCGACTGCCGGACTGAGCCGGCGAGAGAGGATCAATCAATGAGTTTTAAGATTCTGGTGCTTGCTCCCGACGCCGATCCTTCTTGGCCGGAAACAATCCGACGCGCGGTACCGGGCGTCGTGGTCAAAGCATTTGCCGACCCTAAGGACGCTGCCGACGACATTGTCGACGCCGATGCCACCTATGGTACGGTGCCACCTGAGTTGCTCGCGCGAGCCACAAAACTGCGCTGGATCTGCGCTGCCCGAGCCGGACTCGGGGGTGCCTGGTTCTATGACGCGCTGGTCAAGAGCGACGTCATCGTCACCAACATGCGCGGCAGCTATAACGAGCACCTCGCCGCCCACGCCGTTGCGTTCCTCCTCGCCTTCGCCCGCCGCTTTGATCACTACCTGGCCCAAAAGCTGTGGCTGCGGGGGCCCGAAATGATCGATCTTCCACAAAAGACGGTGCTGATCATCGGAGTTGGCGGCACCGGCAGCGAAGCATCGAAGCTCTGTGCTGCGCTCGGAATGCACGTGCTCGGCATCGATCCGCGGATAACCGAGCGTCCGGCCGGTATGGCCGATCTTGCAAGCCCGGACCAAATCGAGGACCGTCTGGGCCAGGCCGATTTCGTGATCCTGACGACCCCGGAGACGCCGAACACGGTGGGAATGTTCAACGCCACGCTCTTCGCGCGAATGAAGCGCGGGGCGTACTTCATCAACATCGCGCGCGGTCGCTGCGTGGTAACGGACGACCTGGTCGAGGCCCTGCGCTCCGGCCATCTCGCCGGGGCCGGCCTAGATGTCGCCGACCCCGAGCCGTTGCCGCCCAACCACCCGATCTGGAGCATGCCAAACGTGCTGATCACACCGCATGTCGCGATTCATGGCACGCCATATCGCGAGAAATGGGAGGCGATGTTGATCGAGAACTGCCGCCGGTTTGCCGCCGGGCAACCGCTACTGAACCCCGTCGACAAGGAAAAATGGTTCTGAGGCTGATTAATATCGGCCGCGAATTCAAACTTATTGGCCCAGATAACCATGGAATATACCAAGCTCGGCCGCACTGGCCTCGATGTCTCGCGCATTTGCCTCGGCTGCATGAGCTATGGCGGCGGCAATCTCGGCAATCATGCCTGGAGCCTGCCCGAGGAGGAGAGCCGGCCGTTCATCAAGAAGGCCCTCGATGCGGGCATCAATTTCTTCGATACCGCCAATCGCTATTCGCTTGGCAACAGCGAAGAAATCCTGGGCCGCGCGATCCGGGACTTTGCCCGACGCGATGAGGTGGTTATAGCCACCAAGGTGTATGGCCGAATGCGTCCCGGCCCAAATGGCGCCGGGCTTTCGAGGAAGGCGATCTTCGCCGAGATCGACAACAGCCTGCGTCGGCTCGGCATGGATTACGTCGACCTCTATCAGATCCACCGTTTCGACCATGACACGCCGATCGAAGAGACGCTCGAAGCGCTGCATGACGTCGTCAAGGCTGGTAAAGCGCGCTATATCGGCGCCTCGTCGATGCACGCTTGGCACTTCGCCCGCGCGCTCGGCATCGCCGAAAAGCACGGCTGGACACGATTTGTCAGCATGCAGAACCTCGTAAACCTGCTCTACCGCGAAGAGGAGCGCGAGATGCTGCCGCTATGCGCGACCGAAGGCATCGGCGTCATCCCCTGGAGCCCGCAGGCACGTGGCAAGCTCAGCCGTGACTGGGAATACACCAGCATCCGCACCGAGACCGACGAGGCATTTGGCCGGCTCTTCGCCAAGACCGAAGAAGCCGACAGGAAAGTCGCCGAGCGCGTCGCCGAGGTGGCCAAAGCCCGCGGCGTCCCCCGTGCACAGATCGCGCTTGCCTGGCTCTTGTCGAAGCCCGTTATCTCCGCGCCGATCGTTGGCGCCACCAAGCTGCATCAACTCGACGATGCGATCGCTTCCGTCAATGTGAAGCTGTCCGTCGAGGAGATTGCGGCGTTGGAGGAACCTTACGTCCCGCATGCGGTGGTCGGCTTCGAGTAAGCAAGATGTCACTACCACCGTTTTGACGGCGAGAGGTGTCATGACGGTTTGCTTCTCGACCCGCGCTCGCAATGCCGTCTACCTCGGCTTCGAAGCCTCACCCGAAGGCAGCGAGGTGAAGGGCGACCTGCTTGAGCCATAGTTCGGGCCAAATCGAGACGTGAGTGAGATTGGCCATGCCAAGAGAAATCGTCGGAAAAGGACTCCGGTTTTCGCAGCGTCACGCCCCCTGCGTTCATATCGTAAGCGTCGGCTGATTACCGCGGCTTGGTTTTGGTCGGCGTTGGGCGGCGACGGTTTGCGATTTGGGCGATCCGGGCCTTGACGTGCTGTTCGTCGAAGGCGTTTGGATCGAAGTCGCCGAACCAATCTTTGACGTCGTGATGCTCCGGGTGCTTGGGATCGGCGAGAATTTCGAGCTGGGTATAGAAGCCAGGGATTCCGCCGCAATCCTCGGGAGGTGCCGCCTGCTCGCCGGCGAGGTAGCGCGGATAGGCCGATCCTGGACCGGCAGCGCGAGGTTTGGTCAGGGTGAGCTGATGTTCCCAGCAATCGCCGAAGTCGTAGATGTAGGATAGCTTGGTTGTGCGTGGCCGAAGCAGCGCCTGGAGGGTCAGCTTGGCGGCTCGACCGCTGCCGATGTGCTCGCGACCGACGGCGAACTCCCAGAGATGAGCGTCCTCCCATCCCATGGCGGCTTGGACGACCGCATGAAGCTGTTTGAGCGTCATCGAGGTCGGCACCTCGATCTCGCGCCAGATCGGCGGATCGCTGCCGAGGAGATCGATGCGCAGCGTCGCAATCATATCGGAAGGGGGGCTATCGTCGGCGCTCATGCCGCCAGTTTGGCAGGCTGCCCATGCCAGTTCCACGGCAACAGTTCGCCGAGCCGGTTGATCGGGTGACCCTTGGCCGTGCGATCGATCACATCGGCGAGCCAAGTCTGCGGATCGAGGCCATTGAGTTTGGCGCTTTCCAGCACGGTGTAGAGGATTGCGGCGCGCTCGCCGCCGGCATCAGATCCGAGGAACAAGAAATTTTTACGGGTAATGGCAATGCCGCGCAGGGCACGCTCGGCGACGTTATTGTCAATCGCGAGCCGGCCATCGCCGGCATAGCGGGCCAGCGCCTCCCAGCGGCTCAGCGCGTACTGGATCGCTTTAGCGAGTGCGTTCTTCGATGACAGCCGGCGGCGCTGCGCCGTCAGCCAGTCGCGCAAGGCATCGAGGATCGCCACGGCACGGTTCTGGCGCGCCGCTAGGCGGATTTCGGCCGGCTGGCCGGTGACCGGGGCTTCGATCCGATAGAGCTCGCCGATCCGTTTCAGTGCCTCTTCGGCGATCGGCGACTCTGGTCGATTCGAACACGTCGTAAAACTTGCGCCGCGCATGGGCCCAACACGCTGCGTGGATCAGCGGCGGCCCTCGGCCGACCTGGTCTTTGGCGGATGGCGGTCGCGTCAGGGCGGCGTAGCCGCTGAAGGCGTCGGCCTGGATCGCGCCGCGAAAGAGGGCCAGATGATCGCGCGGTCGCTCGCCGCGGCGGTCGGGGCTGAAACGATAATATGCTGCCGGTGCCCGCCCACCCTGCCAGGGTCGCTCGTCAACTACATAGGTCCACAGCCGTCCGGTCCTGGTCTTGCCGTTGCCGGGGGCCAGCACCGCGATCGGCGTGTCGTCGGTGTGGATGATCGGCGCTGCCATGACATGCGCGCCGATCAGCGCGGCCAACGGCGTCACCCACCAAGCAGCGTGCCCGACCCAGTCGGCCAGGGTGGCGCGCTCGATCGCGATGCCTTCGCGCGCCAGGATCGCCGATTGACGGTAGAGCGGCAGCCCGTCGAGGTATTTGCTGACCACGACATTGGCGACCAGGCCCGGTCCGGGCCGACCCTTCTCGATCGGCAGATCGGGCATCGGCGCCTGCAGGATGCGCTCGCAGCAGCGACAGCTGAGTTTGGGCCGAATATGGCGGATCACTTTGAGGCGGGCCGGGATCTTCTCCAAGACCTCGGTCACGTCCTCGCCGAGTTTGCTAAACCGGGTGCCGCCGCAGCCCGGGCACACCGACCCCGGATCGTGCACGATCTCCTCGCGCGGCAAATGATCGGGCAGCGGCCGTCGCACCGGCTGGCGACGTTCGCGGCGCGGCTGATCGGGGACGCGCTGTGCCGCCGGCGCTGTGCGCGCCGCTTCGCTCTCTTCCAAATCTTCGAGCATCAGCTCGAGTTGCGCGATCTGAGTATCGAGTTTTTCCGACGAGCGCCCGAACTGCATGCGCCGCAGCTGGGCAAGCTGAGCCTTGTACTGTTCGATCCGCAGCCGGGCGCCGGTCAGCTCGGCCCGCGCTTCCGCCAATTCCGCCTCGCGTTCGGCCAGCAGGAGGCGCAGCTCGGCGATCTCTTGAACGGGGTCAGCAGCGTCCGGCATCAACCATCAGTTTACTCCCGCTTGCATTGAGCAGTATCGACATCGTACCCGCCTGAGTCACTATGTCGCGCTGTTCAACTAGCCACTTCCGGGGTCCAGCTGCGGCGTGGCGCACGCCAATCGATGCCCTCCAGCAGCATCGACAATTGTGCTGCCGTCAGCACCACCGATCCGTCCTTCGCCTGCGGCCACAAAAACCGGCCGCGCTCCAGCCGCTTAGCAAACAGGCACAAACCTTGCCCGTCCCACCACAGCACCTTGATCAGATCGCCGCGGCGACCACGGAACACGAACAAGCGCGCCGCCATGCGGGTCGAGGCGCAAGGTGGTCTGAACCCGCGCCGCCAGCCCGTCAAAGCCTTTCCTCATGTCGGTGACGCCGCACGCCAGATAGACGCGGACATTGCCCGGAATGCCGATCACGACAGCGCCGACAAGACCCGGCGCAATGCCACCTGGTCGACCGCGCCGGTCAGGCGCAGCTTCACCCCCGAGGCCAGCTCCACCTCGATGATCCCGTCCGCCGGCCGATCGGTTTCGGGCAGTATCGGCACCGGATCAACCGACGCAGCGGCCCGTGGAAGCTCCTCGACCGGCGGGGCCAATCTCACCGGCGCAAACCCGGTCAGCTCGCCGGTACGGAACTGCCGGCGCCAGGTGTAAAGCTGGCCGCTGCTGATCGCGTGCAGTCGGCAAACCAGCGAGGGCGAGGATCCTGGCGCCACGCTCTGCGCCAATATCCGAAGCTTCTCTTCGAGGCTCCAGCGTCGCCGGCGCTCCGGACCGGTGAGAACCTCGCCGCGGACCTCGCGAGCCCTCGTATGAGTACTCCCAAGGTCCTCCTTATCGACCAGCTCCGCGTCATCCATTGCACCGCTGCCCGCAAAAGAGCGGCAGCATCCAGCTCAACACGCCGAGTGCAAGACGACCCTCAGCTGACGCTTACTTCATATCTGCCGATATTGCCTGATCTCCGAATCACGAAAGCGCAGCCCGCTGCCGTTTTCGCGGTTCGAGCAGCTGGTGCATCGGTTTTACGACTGGAAGCAATCACAGCAGCGCGATGATCTCGAAATCGGAGTCTTTGTAGGCCCGTCCTTCGATTACGACATCGAGACCCTGAAGGGCGTCGCGCGCTTACGCGAGCGTCGCGGGGGTAAGTTCCAAATACTCAATCTCGGCGCGGCGCACGGGCTCCAGCCGGACTTTGCCCACGCATCGCCTGCGGGACTATTGGCGTTTTGGTGGCGTCTGAAAAAACAAAAATCCACGCGAACTCACATCCCGAGGCGCAGGAGAGTGCCCTCAAGGCGCCCGTTGGACTGTCCGGATCTCGCGCATAGATGTAGAAGCGCCGGTGCGGAAAAAGCTCGTGCAACTCGCCCAGCCGGTGCGGAATATCGAGCGCGTAGATGACGTCGCCGTCGATCGCGAGTCCGTTCCGGGTCAGGTCCTTAGGCGTGAAGCCCCGGAAACGTCCGGTCCCGGAGTGGATAACGACGACCGCATCGTGCAAGCCTTTAGCGCGGACCTTATCGTATAAATCCATGCGCTCGTCGACGATCCCACGGAAGAGCCATCCCAGAAATATTGCAGCTGCGATGCACCAAGCCGCGTGCCCAAAAATGAGAGAGACGGCAGCGGCCGCCCATCTCGGCCGTGCGCGGTTCTGCAGCAACCGCACAAGCGCTGAAATAGTCGTCAGCACGAAGAACGGAAAGGCCTCGAAATAGTAGCGCGGGCCGTACCGGTTGCCGCCGTCGAACGGGACAAGCAGGAAAGCGGCCACCGTTACTGGAAAGATGAAATCGAAGAAATTGAGGCTCTTTTTGATGGCCTTCCACGTGAAGGCGGCGAGGTAGCCCAGCAGCAGGAGCGGTGAAGTGAAGACGGCAAGCTCGCCCATAAAGCGCGCCGCCAGCCGCAATTGGTCGATGGGCGTATGAGGACGTCCATATTCGTCGACCGAGTACAGGCCGAATTTAAGGAGAGGAGCTTCCGAGCTTGCTATTTTCGGTAGTATCGAGCCAGATGTGATACCGTAAAACAGCAGCAGAGCGCAGAGGAACGGCAGGCCGCCGAAAATGATCGAGGGCGCGAGAACATAATGCCGCCGCCTGGCTCGCCAGACAAAGGCGAAGAGGAACGGCAGACCAAAGAGAAGCGGATCAAAGACCCGGATCAGGCCGAGTATGCCAAGTGCGACGCCGGCGAGAACGCCTCTGGAAAACCGCGGCTGGTCGAGGAAATCTGCGGCCATCCAGCAAAACAGTGCGCCGGCTGCCGCAGCCGGAACGTGGGTGAAATAGGAACCGGCATTGAACAGGAAGAAGGGCGAGAGCGCAACGAAAGAGAACGCCAGAATGCCGCCGAGCGGGCCGTCTTGACGCTGGCCGAGCTTGAAGACCGCGAAGAGCAGGACGATGCCCGCCAGCGGACAAGCCAGCCAGAACGGGACGGCGAAAAGTCTCACTCCCGCCAGCAACAGGGGCCAGCCGGGCGGGTACAAGGCCGCCCACCTGCCATCCACCTGACTAATATGCAGGAATGCAAAGGATTCGTGGAGCGGCGGCAGCGGGTTCCACAGCCGCTCTGCCAAGAAGGTATCGGCCTCGAACAGAAACGCGTACTCGTCGGCGGAATTGGGAAACGCACGAAACACCCAGACCACCGCCAGCGATCCCGCGAACCCAGCAACGGTCACCCCCAATGCTACCGCGCGCCAATGAGTTGCCAGTGCAACCGGTAGTGCGGCGAACCGCGAGACCAGATTGGTGGCTTGAACGGCCAAGATCAGTCCGAGCAAAGAGAGGACGACCGGGCCGATAACTGGTAGCGGATTGTGCGCGATGGTGATGAGCAGGTCAGCAAAAGATCTTGCTTGGCCCATTTTCAACAGCACGGCACCGAGACCAAGCGCCGCGAGAACCATCAGCCCAGCGGAACACCGGAACACCAATCTTAAACGAGGGCTGTCGATCGAGCTGCCTCTCCTCGCTAAATTATCGTCTATCATACTTGGCGGATCACTTTTAATGGCGAAATCTTATTCTAGCGAGACGCCGGGCCGGTTCGGGTCGGATCGGCCTATAACCTCCCGACGACAAGTGCTCGCAAGCGAGGGATCAACCGGTCTACAATTCTTGAGCAAAAGACGTATTGGCGTATTCCTCGCGGGCCAAGCGCCAGTATAGCGACGATTGCCTTCATCATTAGAGAAAATTTTCCGGCAAGTACTGCTGCAAGTGCAACATTAACGTCGACGGATGCTTTCGCCATACGCAACACTTTTTTTCTATGTTCAGGAGAAAGTTTCTCAGCATGTCGATCGATGACAATGCGATGCTGATTTCTGAAATCCGCGCTATCTTTGCTTCCTAAGACAGTAAGGGAATTCTTGTGAACGCGATAACACGCTAATGGGTCGGAATGGTAAAAGATGTTGCCGATCGAAGCGATCTTCATATAGAAATCCCAATCTGCGGTATACCATAACGAGTCGTCGAGACCCCTGACTTTGAGGTAAGCGTCGCGCCGAATCGTTATTGTCGGAGTGGATATGAAATTCTGAACAAGTAATCGTTCAAAAAGGGTGCGTGTCGGAACCGGGGTATCGTCGCTCGGCAATGGACAGCGCCAGAGTCCTAATCGTTTTCCGGCTTCGTCAATAATGTAACAGGAATGCAGGTGCATCACGGCGTCGGGCCGAGCACAAAGCCATTTCCGGAGCTGGACACATCTGTCCGGCAACCACAGATCGTCCACATGCAGGATACAAATATGATCGCCGCTAGCCTGCTCTACACCGAAATTGGTCGCTGCCATGTAAGACAGGTCCGTACGATGGAAGGTCCGAATGTTGAGTTGATGAGCAAAGGTATCAACTATCTCCAAGCTGGCGTTATCGGTGCTTGCATCAACAAACAGGACCTCGATTCCCTGCTCCCTTTGATCAACGATGGATTGGAGCGCGGCAGCTAGCCATCGCTGACCATTGCGGCAAGGAACGATTACAGATAGCCAAGGTCGGTCCACGGCTCGTCTGTCATCCACCTGGCAGAAACTGTCATGATATCCGGCCTCTGTATTTGATGGCAACTCTTGGCCGTCCAACTTCGGCGCGCCTTCTACTAAGTTAACGGACATCACTGCCCGGGACCCTCGATCCGCAGTCCTCTCCACCGCCGATTGTTCTCCAATCCGATCACGGCATCCAGCTGCTCGCGATCACCCAATCCAAGCCGGACATCAATGCCTGTTCTAATCCCGCCAAACTCGCCATCCGCGAGCCCACCGGAACCGAAAAACTGCGCCGGCTTCGGCCAGCGATCGCCCCGACATTGCCGCGATATCTTAGCTTCGCCGCGAACGGCGTCGACGGTCGCCCGTTGCCGCCCTACTCGACTATCAGTTGAATCGTGACGGATCTATGTAGTTGATTGTTTTCGACGGCGCGCCGCGCCGAGGCCCAGCACACCCGCACTGAGAAGCGCCAAAGTCGATGGTTCCGGCAGCGCCGTTGTCTGAGAAAATGTCTGAGAGACAATCGTTATATCGGCGGAACCGGTGGACCCAGCAAGGACATCGACGGAGAGATCCTTGAAAACATCTACGGCGTCTACCGGGGGAAACGTGGTCATATCGCTTGTCGCGGGGAGCTGCACGGACAGCGTTGGCAAGCTCAGCCCCGAAGAAGACGCTGTCAGGAAATCCGTCACACTCCCCTGCCCATTTCCGGTTGTGGCGCCGGTGACGCCAAGGTCAGCATCGTTGATTAGAAATTCGCTGCCGGCCGTCACCGTATAGGCCAAGTCGACATCGATAGAGCTGGTGGGGTCACTTGCCGTGCCCTTGGTCACAGTTATTGCGTCGGAGGAAAATTGTAAGCCAGGGCCATCCGTGGTTATCTCGGGAGTAACGGTGACTGTCGAGGGGTCTACCGCGATACCGGACCCCCCGGCACTACTGAAGAACGAAAAATCTGAGTACGTCTTGTCGCCCACCGTACAGGACGCCACTGCAAGGTAGTCAGAAAACGATGCGGTTCCGCACGGTTGTGCCGAAGCGGCGCCCGATGTGATGGTGGCGGCCAGCAATGCGAGAGAGGCAAGCCTGACGGTTGTTTTCACCGATATCACGACGGTCTCCATGATATGAACGTTGCACTTCACGCACGGCATTCTATCCGGCCCATCATTTGACGCCGGCCGCTGGCCCTATCGTGTCCGTCGGCCAGAGAGACGATTGCGGCTTTGCGCGCGTGATCACGGTGGCGTGCAACACGCCGGATTGGTCGAGCGAACCGCGAACGATGACGGGCTCCCCGACAAGCAGCACGACACTGAGGTCGCCCTCCTGCGCCTTTGTCGGATCGACGGTCATCATCGCACCGGTTCGAGTTTGCAGTGTCAGAGCCGAACCGGACACCGCCGTTATCGTTCCGGCAGCCAAGCCGAGAGAGGCAGCCGATGCCACCGGACCGAATGCGACCGCAAGGACCAGGGCACAAGCCGCGACCCGATGGTTCATGGTGATCCTCCGATCCCGAAGATAGCCAAGTTCTTATAACTGCCGACGAAAACCCGACCGTCGGCAACCACGGGAACGAGATTAGCGTCGCCGTTCGTATGTGGCCAGGTTCCAGCCTTGGTGCCCGACGACGTATAGATTATCGCGTTGTCCGGATTGTCAAAGGCTACGAGGTTGACCGCGAAAGGTGATGATGTAGGACGCGTCACCGCCCAAATTACCGCCGATCCCGTGGTCGTCCCATTTGACGAAATCGATGTAAAGAAGCTGGGATCTTGGCCAGAGTGTATTGTCTGCACATGCTCGGGGCTCATTACAACCGAGTTCGCCGGACGCTGTAAGTTTGAAGGTACTCAATTTATCGCCGATGCCTGTGACCACCCGGGGGATACCGTCCGCGCCCGTAAAATATGTGTTCGCACAATGACAATCCGACCCACCATCCAGCCGTTGCGAAATCTTCCCAAGGTTGGTCGGTCCAGCGAATGTCGCACTGCGATTAAGCAGATAATAATATCCTGCCTTTCCTATCGAGAGCGCAAGGTAAGGTATCGGCAGAGACGGCTGATAGGGGATCAGAAGCACTCCGCCCGCACCGAGATCCTCATCCTCAGCGTCGAGCGTCGGCTGAGAATCCGGGCTCTGCGTGGGCGTGAATGCCCCGATGGCTGTAGTGAGATCGGCCGACATCTCGACCACGCTTTCGCATAGATTCAGCACCGGGTCGTACGAAGTCCCGGCAGGATCCGAGTTGCCGGTGGCAAAGAATAAATTCCCGTTCTCGTCGACGCCCGGTCCGGCGCCCGACATCCATATCGACGACAGGAAAAAGGTGTTTGGCGCGCTCGCCTGGCGATCGAGCAACTTGTTAGCGGCCAGTGGTGTTAGGGTGCTGGCATTCCACCCGAGCAGCCAACCGCGCGAGGAAGACGCGGAAAAATCGCAAAAACTGGAAAATCCCGCATAGATGTTACCATTCGCCTCGAGAAGCGCCGAACGCTGACGACTTACGGCGGGATTGAAATTGTAAATTGTGGAATTTGATAATAACCCCGAGGCCGTTACAATTACGCCGGCCCCGATCTTATCCGCCAGCGTTTCCAGATCGAGGGCATGTATTCGATAAACCTGAGATCCGCTTTCCATGGTGTAAGTCATGACGTATAGGGTTTGTGACGAAATATCGATGACGGGCGTCGAGGTGATCCCCACCACGACGCTGTTGTTGGTGCACCCACCAGGGAGGGACGAAATCGGGACCGGAGTACCAAGGTTGCGGCTCTGTAAGATCGCCCCGGTAGTTGCATCAATGCGGTATATAGTGTTGTTCTCGGTCGCGACGTATACTTGATCGTCGCCACCGGACATAGCGACGAGCAACGGCTGTGCGTCGACTTGTTCGTCAACCGTGACCGAGTTGAGCAAGCCGAATGAGCTTGCTACATTCGCCGTATTGAGGGTAACTTCTGTTGAGTTCCATCCTGTGCGTTGATTGTTGTACAAGTGTGTGACTACCTTTCCAGATATTGCAGGCGATACAATAACTGATATCGTAGCCGTCAGTGATCCGGCTGTTGTCTGAGCGATGATTTGCGGAGCGTAAGTATTTGGAATGGTTATTGGTCCCTTCGACGGGGAGACTATAAGGTTTGCCGGCAATGAGGCGCTCGATACTGCAAAAAAGGTCGATGAACTTCCAGTGCCAATACTGAGAGTCCCTGTGAAGGGAAGACCATCTGAAGTCGTTACCGAAATCGGGCACACAGTTGCGTTCGGAAGGGCGGTAGCCGTCGTAAATGGCATGACTGGCGCGCAGGACAGGTTCGTGGGAATCTGGCCTACGGCTGTTACCGGCACCACCAACGACGCTGATACAGGCCCCGCGATCAGCGTTACATGATAGCTGCCGGCAGACAACGGGGTGCCTAGCAACAAGCCCCGATTGCTCAGCAGCGAGAAGTCAGAACTGTTAGTGCCTGATAGGGTAACCGGGCCGCCATATTGCGAACCGTCAGACATTGTAACGTGAATGGGGCAGACCGCACGGCCAGGCAGGGCCGTATTCGAATTGAACGCCGCAATCGGCCTGCATGTGATCCCAGTCGGGGTCGCAGCGAGGAGCGGAAGCGGAGCCGCGAGCGTGATCGATATCGCGAGCATATTCAGAACAAGCCGACGCATCAAAGTCTCGCTCTTATCTTGCCGATGGGGTTCATATGCTTCCGCCTTGCCGTTCCGAGCGGTAACCAATCGCTTAGGTAGCACCTTTCATCGGCACAGTCAACCCGAATGCAATACGTCCGGTAGGTTAAGCCCTGTCTCGGCAGCAATGCGACGGTTCCCATCGCGAGCCGTTGGCCATTCGATCGACGATTGCCGAGACGATTTAGCACAGACGTTCCAAACCCCATATGCGTCGCTTCAGAGCCGTGGGTCTACCAATTCGTGCTACGACGATAGTTGAGAAGTTTTAAAAAGAACGCCCCGTGAAAAGATTGGTTATTTGGTGGCTCTTAATATGCGAAATTTAGGTTATGCCTTACGGCCCGGCATCATTGCGCCTCGATTTGGTCTGGAGTGGGGGGCCGCGCCGCGGCGACTGATCGAACCCCAGCTGTTCGTTCTGTTCGAAGGCATCCGCCTGACCGGAAAAATGGCCAGCGCGATGGCCCAGAGGGGTTGCCCTCGCCAAGCCTGGGGGGCTGATGGTCGGGGGTGATCGGCCAGCCACTCGTTACCAAGGCGCAGGGCCGCGGGACTGACCCCGGATACCGCTTGGCGCTCGAGCAGGGCCGTAATCGCGGCGCGGCGCGACGCTCCTCCCATTCCCTTTCCCAGGCGCGTTTACCCGGATGGCTCCTGGATCTTCGCCGATGCCCCTCTGGTCGTCTCATCGCGCCCAGCACGGTAGTCGAGGAGATACAAAAAGAAAGAGCCGTAGAGGATTTGTGCTCCGAGCATCAGCGTGGTGCTGCTCGCGATCACAAGCCGTATCGCATTTCCTTCGGCGAGCTGTCCAAATCCCACATTCGACCATTCGGCTACGGCCACCCCAAAGGCGATCAGTCCCACCAGAAATAGAATAGCTCCCAGGATCAGGCCTCGCTCGAGCGGTATTGCCTGCCGCAGTCTCTCAAAAAGCGCATCGTGCAGGAGCAAACCACGCTGAATCGCGATGACCTTTGCGAACGCCCAAAACAGCATCGCCTCGAAGCCGATGTTGATCGCGGCGGCCGTCATAACCATGGTGTGCTCGGCAAAACCGACACCTCCAACGGCGACATTTCCGGTAAACAGGATCAAGGTCCCCGCTAGTCCGAGCAGGAAAATCACTGCGCCCGGATAGAGAAACAAGCTCCGCGGGCTGAACAGCAGGAAGAACCGGAGCGTGCGCCAACCGTCGCGCCAGCTGCGAAGGTGCGGTGGTCGGTCCCGGCCATCGACGGAGAGCCGAGTCGGCACCTCAGTGATCCGAAGATTGCGAATGGTCGCCTTTACGATCATTTCAACAGCGAATTCCATGCCGGCCGCATCAAGGTCGAGGGAAACGATTGCATCACGACGAAAACCGCGCAGTCCACAGTTGAAATCGCGGCTAGGGCTTCCGTAGAGAGTGCGACCAATGCGCGTAAGGAGCGGATTGCCAAAGAATTTATGCAAGGCCGGCATCGCCCCGGGCGCGATGCCACCTTCAAATCGGTTGCCGAGTACCAGGTCGTATCCGTCGCGAAGCTGCCCGACAAACCCCTCAAGCGCTGAAAAATCGTAACTGTCGTCGGAGTCACCCATGATCACGAATTTGCCGCGCGCGGCCTCGATACCTGCACGCACCGCGTTCCCGTATCCCTTCGTGGCAACCGGCACGACCCGCGCCCCGAGACGGGCGGCAATCGTTCGGGACCCATCTGTGCTGCCGTTATCGGCGACGATCACCTCGCCACGGACATCGTGCTGGTGAAGCCAGGCGAATGCCTTGGTGACGCAGGTACCCACGGTCTTCGCCTCGTTCAGGCACGGCATAACGATCGACAGCTCGGGTGTGACGAGCCCGGGATCGGCAGCGATGGTTGGCCCGACTTCCACCATCTCATCACGCAAAGGGGCTACATTCACTACTGTCGATATCGAAGTTATTTAACCTCGGACTTAGGCGGAACAAACGGAGCGTGCTTCCTCGCGGTCGGTGGGGTTAGCCGGGATATCGGTCAGCTTTGCCCTCGCCGCAGCCTATATCGATCCCTAGCCCCTGCTGTATACCTTGACCGATGAGAGCTGGAAGTTCGATTGCGCGGAAGATGGCTGTCGCCGGCTCCGTGATGTATCCCTGGAGGAACTCCCTCAAAAGCTGCAAAATCCATTTCCGAAACCTTCAGGACCCTCACATAACTGCTAATTCCCACGAGTTCCCTCGAAAAAGCATACGGGATTTCAGTGACCTTGTCCAATACGTGACTCGCCGCTTCATCTTGGTCGCCAACACGATTCGGCCGCAGCGCGCCCTGAATCACCTCTCTCATCTGCTCCATGAAAATACTCTTGTCAAAGGCGCGGGCTATGCCGGGCGATCAGCTCGGGATCGAACCCATCTCTTATGCTTTGATAGCGTCGCACGGCTCCAACCAGGGCCTCGACACTCGGTTCCTTAAAAGAGCACCGGTCACTCCATCCACGACCGTGTCCACCACACCGCCGCGACCAGTAACCAGTAATGGACAATCGCAACTCTAAGAGTTGCTAGGTCGATGCTCATTAGCGACAGCTGCAGCGATACCCAACCGATAGGGGGGTCGCTGCGAAGCCGGCCGGCAGAGCCGAAACCACCACCATCATCGTTCCAGGAACTCCTTACACGCGTTGAGGATTGCACCGTAGAGCCCCGATCGGCCGTGGCTGATCCTCGGAGGTGGTACCGCCTTCTAACGCGGCTTGCGACCCTGGACTTTGTCACTTCCAAGTTCGCGGGCGACCGCAAGGGGTGGCGCTCACTCGACCGCGGGGCGGGAGGGCTCTGTGCTTGTCGTGATCATGACGGGCGAGGGAGCCTATGCCAGCCGAGAGAGTGAAGCGGACCCTGCGCTCGGCCGAGCGCTCCGATCGCGTCGTTTACTGAGCGCCACCTGTACCGGAGCAGGCAGCGAATTTGGCCACAAATGTGCCGTAGACTCGCGACCGACGATATCCCCCATTGATGGCCACCTCCGTGATCGAGCATTCCCGTCAATTCCCGGTCAGCAAAAATTAGTGCCCGGTTAGGCTCAAAAAATTCCCGGTTCAGTAACACGCGAATTGCTACTCAACTATATGATAACGCTGACAGAAATCAGCGGCCGGATGGCCGATTGAGAAATTCCCGGTCATCTTCCCGGTTCCCGGGAAATCAGCCGGCGCGCAGGTACTGGACGGCTTCGTCGCGGCGAAACAGGTAAAGGAGGGTGCGCAAGGCCTGGCCGCGCTCGGTTTCGAGATGCGGGTCGCGGTCGAGGACCAGGCGGGCATCGTCGTGGGCGATCGCGATCAACTCGGCATGGGCGGCGAGGTCGGCGAGCCGCAAGGTCGGCAACCCGCTCTGCCGGGTGCCCAAGACCTCGCCGGCGCCGCGCAGACGCAGATCCTCCTCGGCGATCAGAAAGCCGTCATCGGTCTGGCGCAGGGTGGAGAGCCGCTGCCGCGCTACCGCGCCCAATGGCGAGTGGTACAGCAACAGGCAGGTCGAAGGCTTGTCGCCGCGGCCGATGCGGCCGCGCAGCTGGTGCAATTGGGCGAGGCCGAAGCGCTCGGCGTGCTCGACGACCATGATTGTCGCCGCCGGCACGTCGACCCCGACCTCGATCACCGTCGTCGCCACCAGTAGGTCGATCGCGTCGCTGGCGAACCCGGCCATGACCCGGTCTTTCTCGGTGGTCTTCATTCGGCCATGGACCAGGCCGACATGGCCCGGCATCGTTGATTCGAGCGCCTTCGAACGCTCACGCGCGGCGGCGAGATCGGCATCCTCGGATTCGTCGACCAAGGGGCAGATCCAATAGGCCTTGGCACCCTGCGCCAGCGCCCGGCCGACCGCGGCCACGACCTCGTCGAGGCGTTCGAGCGCCACCGTGCGGGTGTCGATCGTCTGCCGTCCGGGCGGCTTTTCGGTCAGTCGCGACACATCGAGATCGCCATAGGCGGTCATCATCAGGGTGCGCGGGATCGGCGTCGCTGACATCAGCAGGGTGTCGGCGTCATGGCCCTTCTCAGCGAGGGCCAGGCGCTGCTCGACGCCAAAGCGGTGCTGCTCATCGATGACCACGAGCGCGAGGTCGCGAAAGGCGACGTCCGGCTGCAGCAGTGCGTGGGTCCCCACGACGATCGTGGTCAGGCCGGAGGCGAGGCCGGCCAGGGTCGCGTCACGCATCCGGCCTTTCTCCCGCCCGGTCAACAGCCCGATCTCGACCCCGGCCGGCCCGGCAAGTCGCCGCAAGGTCGCCTGGTGCTGGCGGGCGAGGATCTCGGTCGGCGCCATCAGGGCGGCCTGCGCGCCGCTCTCGACCGCCGCCAGCATCGCCATCAGTGCCACCACGGTCTTCCCGCTGCCGACATCGCCCTGCAGCAGCCGCATCATGCGCCGGGGCTGCGCCATCTCGGCGCTGATCTCGGCGATCGCCATGCGCTGCGCCCCGGTCAGCGCAAAGCCGAGCCCGGCCTCGACTTTGGCGGCAAGCATGCCCGAGCCGACGATCGTCCGGCCGCGGCGCCGCTGGCGGCGGGCGCGGACCAATGCGACCGCGAGCTGGCTGGCAAACACCTCGTCATAGGCAAGACGTTCGCGCGCCGGGTCGGTGGGCGAAAGATCGGCCTCGCCAGCGGGAGAATGGACGTGGCGTAGGGCATCGGTCCAGCCGGGCCAGCCGCGCCTTTCCCGGAGCGACGGGTCGATCCATTCGGGAAGCTCCGGGGCGCGCTCGAGCGCCGCTGCCGCGGCGCGCTGCACCAGACGCGGCGCGAGGCCTGCGGTCAGCGGATAGACCGGCTCGATCGGTTTCAGGCGGTCGAGCTCGTCGGGGCGCAGCACCAGGTCGGGGTGCGGCATCTGCGCCATGCCGTTGTAGAACTCTACCCTTCCGCTGACGATCCGCTCGACGCCGATCGGAAACAGGCGCGCCAGATAGTCGCTTTTGACGTTGAAATAGACAAGGGTCAGGGTCCCGGTGTCGTCGGCGCAGAACACCCGGTAAGGCCGGCGCCCGATGCCCGGTTCGTGTGCCTCGACCTGCACCTGTACGGTGACGATCTGGTCGGTTTCGAGGTCGCGGATCGGGGGCGCCGCGCGGCGGTCGACGATGCCTGACGGCAGATGCCACAATACGTCGATGACGAGCGGACCGGCGAGCCGCTCGAACAGCCGGCCGAGCTGCGGCCCGATGCCGGCAAGCGAGGTCACCGGGGCGAAAAGGCTGTCGAGGATTGCGGGACGCACGTCAGGTTCGCATCGACCGAGGCTGACACCGGGAGAAAGGATCTCTATATCCCTGTGGCGTTACCGCCAAGAGCGCCCCGTGACACCCCTCTCCGACATCCGCCGCAAGCGCCTGCTGTTCCGGTCCTGGCACCGCGGCACGCGCGAGAGCGACCTGATTCTCGGCCGCTTTGCCGAAGCTCATCTCGCCGGGTTCGATTTGGCCCAGCTCGACCGCTACGAGGCGCTGCTCGAATGCGCCGATGCCGATCTGTTCGATTGGGTTAGCGGCCGGGCACCGCCGCCAGCTGCACATGACCACGACGTAATGCACCTGCTGCTCGCCTTCCGCTGCGCGCCACCCGCCACGTGAGCAATCTCGGCGAACTCGCCTGCTCGCTTGCCGGGCGGCCGCGCGGCGTAACTTTGTTCGGCGCGCCCGAGGGGTACGACGCGGCGGTCGTCGGCCGGCTCGTCGCCGAGGGGCACGCGAAACGCTGGCTGCATGTGTGCCGCGACGACGGGCGGATGGCGTGCTTTGCCGCCGCCCTCGCGTTTTTTCATCCTGACATCGAAGCGCTGACCTTCCCAGCCTGGGATTGCCTGCCCTATGACCGGGTGTCGCCCAATAGCGAGATCCTCAGCCGGCGCATCGACACATTGACCCGGCTCGCTTCGGCCGGCCCCGAAACTCCGCTCGTCGTATTGACCACCGTCAACGCCCTGGTTCAACGGGTGCCGCCACGGCGACTGTTCGACGGCCGGGTGTTGACCCTGCGGCCGTCAGGACGGATCGGCCTCGACCGACTGCAAAGCTTCTTCCGCAACAACGGCTACATCCGCACCGACACGGTGCGCGAGCCGGGCGAATTCGCGGTGCGCGGCGGCATCATCGACCTCTACCCGGCGGGGGCGCCGCAGCCTTTGCGGCTCGATTTTTTCGGCGACACGATCGAGAGCATCCGCAGCTTCGACCCGCTGACCCAGCGTTCGACGGGCGCCGCAACAGAGGCGAACCTGCGCCCGGTCAGCGAGGTCTTGCTCGACGACGCGGCGATCCGCCGCTTCCGCGAGCGGTATCGCGAGGAGTTCGGCGCCACCGGCACCGACGATCCGCTCTATGAATTGGTCAGCGCCGGACGGCGCTATGTCGGCATGGAGCATTGGCTGCCGCTTTATTACGAGCGGCTCGAAACCTTGTTCGATTACCTGCCGGGCGCCGGGATCTCGCTCGACCATCAGGCGGGCGAGGTTCGCGGCCACCGCCTCGACGCGATCGCCGACTTCTACGGCGCCCGACGCAATGTCACGACTGCCGCGCGCGCCGGCTCCCCGGTATATCGTCCGCTGCGTCCCGACCGGCTTTATCTCGACGAAGCGGAATGGCGAAAGGCATTGCAAGGGCGACCGGTCGTCCAGGTCTCACCCTTCGCCACGCCCGAAACCGATCGTAACCAATTCGACGCCGGCGCCCGCCCGGTGCGCAATTTCGCCGCTGAGCGCGCCGACCCGAAAGTGGCGCTGTTCGAGGCGGTACGCGACTACCTCGAAGCCGAGCGCAAATCCGGCCATAAGACCGCAATCGCCGCCTTTAGCGAGGGTTCGGCCGAGCGCCTCCTCGGCGTGTTGCGCGAGCGCGGAGTTGCCGATCTGCGCCGCATCGCCGACGGCGGCGCGCTCGCGGCATTGCCGGGGTCGTCGGTCGGTTTCGCGGTATTGCCGCTTGAACAGGGCTTCACGACCGACGCGCTGGTCCTTCTCGGCGAACAGGACATCCTCGGCGACCGTTTGGCGCGGACTCCGCGGCGGCGGCGCAACCTCGACCAGTTCATCGCCGAGGCGACCAACCTCTCGCCCGGCGATCTCGTCGTCCACGCCGACCACGGCATCGGCCGGTACGAGGCGCTTGAGACCATCGACGTCGCCGGCGCGCCGCATGATTGCCTGCGCGTGCTCTACGCCGGCGACGACAGGCTGTTTGTCCCGGTCGAGAACATCGAGGTGCTGTCGCGTTTCGGCTCCGAGGAGGCTGGCGCTCAGCTCGACCGGCTTGGTGGGGTGGCCTGGCAGTCGCGCAAGGCGCGGGTCAAGCAGCGCATTCGCGATATCGCCGGCGAGTTGATCCGAGTCGCTGCCGAACGCCAACTGCGCCCCGGCGAACTGCTGACCCCGCCGGAAGGGGTCTACGAGGAGTTCGCCGCTCGTTTCCCGTATCCCGAGACCGAGGACCAGCTAAACGCGATCGACGACACCTTGACGGACCTGGCCTCGGGCAAGCCGATGGACCGGCTGATCTGCGGCGATGTCGGCTTCGGCAAGACCGAGGTGGCATTGCGCGCCGCCTTTATCGCGGCGATGGCCGGCGGCCAGGTTGCGGTCATCGTGCCGACAACTCTGCTGGCGCGGCAGCACTTCCGCAGCTTCACCGAGCGCTTTGCCGGGCTGCCGTTGCGCATCGCCCAACTGTCGCGGCTGGTTCCGGCCAAGGAGGCGCGGGCGGTCAAAGACGAACTAGCCGACGGCCGGGTCGACATCGTCATCGGCACCCACGCGCTGTTGGCCAAGGATGTGCGCTTCGCCCATCTCGGGCTGCTGATCGTCGACGAGGAGCAGCATTTCGGCGTCTCGCAAAAGGAGAAGCTGAAGCAGCTCAAGGCCGACGTTCATGTGCTGACGCTGACCGCGACACCGATCCCGCGCACCTTGCAACTGGCGCTGTCGGGGGTGCGCGAAATGAGCTTGATTGCCTCGCCACCGATCGACCGGCTGGCGGTACGCACGTTTGTCATGCCTTACGATCCGGTGACGATCCGCGAGGCGATCATGCGCGAGCGCGACCGCGGCGGTCAGATCTTCTACGTCGCGCCGCGGATCGCCGATCTCGACGAGGTCGCCCAGCGGCTGCGCGAGATCGCGCCTGAGATCAAATTCGCGATGGCGCACGGTCGCATGGCGCCGTCCGAACTCGAAGCGGTTATGACCGCGTTCGATGAGCGTAGCTATGACCTGCTGCTGTCGACTAACATCATCGAGTCGGGCCTCGACATCCCGTCGGCCAATACATTGATCGTGCATCGCGCCGACATGTTCGGGCTGGCCCAGCTCTACCAGCTGCGCGGGCGCATCGGTCGAGCCAAAGTCCGCGCCTACGCCTATCTGACCCTTCCGGAGCGCAAACAGCTCTCGGTGACGGCGCAGCGCCGGCTCGAGGTCATGCAGACCTTGGACAATCTTGGCGCCGGGTTTCAGCTGGCAAGCCACGACCTCGACATCCGTGGCGCCGGCAATCTGTTGGGCGACGAGCAATCGGGCCATATCCGCGAGGTCGGCATCGAGCTCTATCAGCACATGCTTGAAGAAGCGGTTGCCGCCGCCCGCACCGAAGGCAGCGATGCGCCGGCAGTGGAAGAATGGAGCCCGCAGATCACGATCGGTACGCCGGTGCTGATCCCGGAAGCCTATGTCGCCGACCTCGGCGTGCGCCTCGGGCTCTATCGGCGAATCGCGGCGTTGGCCGACCGGCGCGAGATCGATGCCTTCGCCGCCGAACTGATCGACCGCTTCGGCGCCCTGCCATCCGAGGTCGAGAACTTGCTGCAGATCATCGCGATCAAGCGCTGGTGCCGCGAGGCCGGGGTCGAGCGTGTCGAGGCCGGCCCCAAAGGGGCGGTGATCACCCTACGCGACAATCGTTTCGCCAACCCGATCGGTCTCGTCGAGCTGATTCAGCGCAATGCCGGCAGCCTGAAGATCCGACCCGACCAAAAGATCGTCTATCTACGCAACTGGGACGACGAAAAGCAGCGCCTTGCCGGCGTCGCCCGCCTGCTCCAGGCCTTGGTCAAACTCGCCCGCACGGCCCATCCCGAAACCGAGGCGGCATTGCCGACGGCGACGCCGGAACTGGTCAAACCGCGCGCAGCAGCGCGGCGGTAGATTACCGCGATTCCACGAGTGTCCCGAGGGTCCGGCCGCGGCACGAGATGCCGTCAGCGCAGCACGGTGCAGAGAACCTCGACATCGAAGTCTCTCATTTCCGCTCGGATACGTGCTTCGCTCGAACAGGCCTCTGATGGATGATCGAGCGAGACAAGCGCCGGTTCAGTTGCTCGATCGCGGTCTGATCCATGTACAAACCGACCCAGCCGTAACCGGGATGCGAAACAGCGAGATCTATTCCGGTCCCGTCCTGCTGCACCCACCAACGGCCGACGGTAGCGACATTTACCGCCGACCCTGGCGCAGGGTCGGCCACCGGGCGAGGCGGCTTCATGCCAGCGCGCGTGTCAGCCAATGTTGTTATAAGTCTCTCTACCTCGGCCGTGTCCAGAACGACCGGAGGTGCGTTTGGAAGCTCAAGAGTAAGTTCTGTTTTCGGATCGTTCAGGGTCGCTGTCGGCCCCGGTTTGGTCTGTGCCGACAAACAAGAGCTCGGAACGGATATGGTCAATAAGACCGCCGATAGCGCCGCAAGGGATATAATGGAAGAACATTTCATCTTTCAAATCCTGTCCGGAACGGAGCACATTTTGATTTAGGCCTCATTCTGTAAGGTTGCATTTGAGGTGGAGCCAAACGCGCGCCCTACGAACCCATAGGTCGTCTCGTGCCGCGCCATATGGACCGCGCTATGATCACAGAGCCGGCCTGATAGACGTGGCAATCCGACGGCTCGACCCGGTTACCCTCCACGCCGAGGGCATCGCTATCCCCGTTGACGCCATGAATTCCTCCGGTACACCAGAGTGTCTTAAAAATCAGCCACTCGCTTGGCGCGCTGTCAAGCTGTCCGAGCCGGCGCAGCGGGCTCTTCCAGTTCCCTGGAATTGGAACATCGGGCTATCTTGCCGTTCGGAGTTGCTCTGTGCGGGCGGCTCATAACGGGGCCCGGTGCTTTGCCGGCAGCCGTGCTGCCGCTTCAGCAAGGGAGGGGAAACAATGTCGGGACAGTGGATCAGCATCGCTGCGGCCGATGGCAACGCCAGCCGCGCCTACCTCGCAATTCCCGAGGCCGGGCATGGGCCAGGTCTTGTGCTGTTGGACGAGACCCTTGCGCACGAGATTGCCGATCTTTATGCCGCAGAAGGTTACGTGGTGCTGTGCCCTGAGCAACTGGACAGCCACATCTCGGCGACGATAGCGGCATTGCGCACACGCCCGGAATGCACAGGAAAGATCAGCGTGCTCGGCTTCGGCCGCGGTGGCGGGATCGCCTTTCTCGCGGCAGCTGAGGGCAGCGTCGACGGCGCGGTTATTTATTACGGCGCCGGCATCACGAAGGCGCTCGATCCGGCTCCGCGCATCGCCTGCCCGGTGGTCATGCATTTCGCCGAGAAGGATCCGGACGTCCCGCCGGACGCAGTCGCGCGGATCAAAGCGGCATTCGTAGGGCGCCCCGAGGTCACGGTCCATGTCTATCCCGGCATCATGCGCGGGTTCGACCGCAGAGACGGACCGGCTTGGGACCGCGGAGCCGCGGACATCGCGCATTCACGCTCGATCGCGCTGTTGCGTAAGGCGATGGGCCCGCATTACGACCTTGAAGCCTTATGGGAGGCGCACACGACTTACGAGTTCGGCACCCGCGACGTCGACGCGACGATGCGGACGATGGTGTCGGATCCTTATGTCAACCATGTTCCGGTCATGACCGGCGGGGTCGGGGCGCGCGACCTCGCCCGCTTCTATGCCAACCACTTCATCCCGAAATTGCCCAAGGATACGCATCTGGTGCCGATCTCGCGCACGGTCGGCGCCGACCGTGTCGTCGACGAGATGCTGTTCTGCTTTACCCACGATACCGAGATCGATTTCATGCTGCCCGGGGTGCCCCCGACCGGGCGCTATGTCGAGGTGCCGACCGTGGCCATTGTCAAATTCCGCGGCGACAAGCTCTATCACGAACACATCTATTGGGATCAGGCGAGCGTGCTGGTGCAGATCGGGCTGCTCGACCCCAAGGGTCTGCCGGTCGCCGGGATCGATACCGCAAAAAAGCTCCTCGACGAGACCTGCCCCTCGAATACCTTGATGAAGCGCTGGACCGAAAGCACACCCCACGGCGGGGTCGGAACTGTGGCGGTGGATCGCCGTTAGGGACCAGAAGTGTCGCCGCCGGAGCAGGATCGGCCTGCGTTCGTGCCGCTCAGTTCGAAAAGGGAGTCGCGCAGATGGCAGCAAATCTCGACAACTATCTCGATCTTCTGCAGCAGAAAAAGGCGTTCGCCGGTCTCGCCACGATCATGCCCGACGGCACGCCGCAGGTGACCCCGGTATGGTTCGACTACCACGGCGGGAGAGTTCGGGTGAATACCGCCAAGGGACGGGTCAAGGCGCGCAACCTTAAACCCGGAGCGGCGGTGGCGCTGTCGATCATGGACCCGGACAACCCCTATCGCTACCTCCAGATCCGCGGCCGCGTCGCGAGCGCGACCGAGACCGGCGCTGACGCGCATATCGACTCGTTGGCCAAGAAATATCTCGGCAAGGACCAGTACCCGTTTCGCCAGCCGGGCGAAGTGCGCGTCATGTACGAGATCGAGCCGGTGTCGGTTTCCGGCATGAGCTGAAGCTGTCGCGGGGACGGCGATGATGTGGCACGCACCATCCGATCCCTGGCTACGGCCGCCTGCTAACGCCGGCGTAGTCAGCAGACTTCGAACGATCCCCATCCAGCTGCTACCGAGGAGATCAAGATGATCAAAGTGAGCGTGTTCTACCCCACCCAAGACGGCAGCAAGTTCGATATGGATTACTACTGCAGGAGCCACATACCCATGGTTCAGCAGAAACTGGGAGCGGCCTGCAACGGCGTCGCCGTTGAGCATGGCCTCTCCGGTACGACACCCGGGTCACGGCCCGCCTTTGTCGCCATGGGTCATCTTTATTTCGATACAGCAGAAGCATTTCAAGCCGCGTTCGGCCCGCACGCAAAGGAGATTATGGCCGACATTCCCAACTACACCGACATCCAGCCGACGATCCAGGTCAGCGAGGTGAAAGTCTAGCCGGGGCATTTATTGCTGCCCTGCATGCTCTAGGAAATGCAGGACATCGTTATTGAATTGCGCAGGATCCTGCAGGAAGGAAAAGTGGCTGACCTGCGGCTGCAGCAACAGGCCGCTATTGGGGATCTGGCTCGCCATGAATTCCGTATTCTCGCGTTTGATGGCCTCATCGTGGTCGGCATCGACGATCCAGGTCGGCACGGTGATGCCCCGCAGCTGCTCGGCAGTAATGTGGGGCTGAGTTGCCCACATTTGACTGATCTGCGCGAGGAATGGCTTGTATTGATCGGGGGTCGGCGACAGTTTGCGGTATTCGGTCTCGCTCCGCGCGATATAAGCATTGAAAACGGGGCTTTTGGCGATGTCTGCCACGCCGCTGGGATCGGAGTTGGCGGCGAAGGCGAACAGCTTGGTCAGGCGCTCGGGATGGTGGATCGCTATCTCTAGACCAAGAATGGCCCCGTCGCTCCAGCCGACAATCGCGGCCTTGGTGATCTTGAGATAGTCCATCAGGCCGATAACGTCGGAGGCCATCAGTTCGTAGCCGAAAAGCTCGGTGTTTCGCGTGCTTCGGCCGTGACCCCGGCTGTCCATGACAATAACCTGATACCGTTTTATCAATGCCGGTACTTGGTTCCCCCAGTAATTAGAATTGGCTAGCCCGCCATGCAACAGGATTACCGGCGAACCATGCCCGAACACCGCAAACCAGATCTTGATCCCATTGACCGGGGCATAACCGGAGCGCGCTGCCGGCGGTAGGGTCGGTGTCGGCGGCAAGGTCAGCCATTGAGGCTCGGCGCCCGCTGAGCCCGTGATCGCGACAGCCACGAGGAGGCAAAAGGCCGACAACAGCCGACGCATCTCAAATTCTCCCATGCCCGTGGGTGATCGATATAAGATTTGAAAATAGCGATTTAAAAGCGAGGAGGAACGCATGGGCCAGGTCGAGGGCAAGGTCGCCATCGTAACCGGTGGCGCATCGGGGATTGGCGCTGCCTGTGCGGCGACGCTCGCGCGCGAAGGCGCGAAGGTGGTGGTGACGGATTTGGACGATACCCGCGGCCAGGCAGTGGTGGACGACATCGGCAAAGCCGGCGGCGCGGCGGCCTATCTTCATCAAGACGTCAGTCTGGAGGAGAGCTGGCCTGATGTAATCGAGGCCACAAAGCGGCGCTTTGGCCGATTGGACGTGATGGTCGCCAATGCCGGGATCGGCATATTGTGCAAGGCTGTCGAGATGACGTTGGCCGACTGGCGGCGGCAAACTGCGGTCAATCTCGACGGCGTGTTCCTGTCGGTCAAGTACGCTGTTCCCGCGATGCAGGCCACCGGCGGCGGCTCCATCATCATCATGTCCTCGGTTGCCGGTCTCAGGGGATCCGGGGGTTTGGCCGGCTACTGCGCAACGAAGGGAGGCGTGCGCCTGTTCGCCAAGGCGGTCGCGATGGAGTGCGCGGCGGCCGGCGACGGCATCCGGGTCAATACGGTCCATCCTGGCGTCATCGATACCCCGATTTGGACAAAGATATCGGGATCCGCCGGCCGCAACGTGCCGATCGATCCCAACGAGGTGGCCAAAGCCGGGGTCCCGCTCGGCAGGGCTGGCCAGGCGCAAGACATCGCGAACGGCGTGCTGTTCCTCGCCTCCGACGCCTCCAGCCACATGACCGGGGCGGAACTCGTGATCGACGGCGGCATGACCGGCGGCACAAGACCGCGCTGGAGCTGACAGGGATGATCGCACGAAGCCGTCGCAGGCCGGAGCGCTGAACCATTCCTCCATCTGGTCGGCCACCTGCTTCGGGTTGCCCCCAAACATCGGATGTTCCTTGACCGTGCCGCGACCGGACACGTTGATGAAATCGCGTACCGTGGGATTCTTCTCGCCGGAGTGCCGGATCATCCGGTCGCGAAAGCCCTGAAAGGAAAATTCGGCTAGTTCCTGATCGCTGAACGGCTCCTCGATCGGCTTCTTTGCAAAATCGTAGTTCAGCACTTCGGAGAGTAGTACCAGAGCGTCGATCTCGCGCGCCGTCCCCTCGATGACAGCGCGCTTTTCCTGCGCTGCCGCCTCGGTTTCACCCACGCACACATAGCAGGTCGGTGCGACGCGTACGTTTGCAGGGTCGCGGCCGGCGGCGGCGACCGCGGCCTTGAAGGCGGAGTATTCGCTGATGCCGTCCGCCATTCCGTGGTAGGTCACGAATGCGAGGTCAGCCCATTTCGACGCTGACCAAGCCGGACTCCTTGAATGACCAGCCCTCCCGCAGTTTCGCCCAGTCGGCCTTGGTACTGGAACTCGCCGCTTCCCGCGATCTCCTCGTGTCCCGATCAACTTGCAGGCAGTCGCGGACGGGCACGGTTGACGCACTGCGCTGGCTCCGTCCTAATCGCAGCCTCACCATTGGGACGGTGCGATGAGCGCGGTCGAACAGCCCGGAATCGAACTGACACCTGCGGAATGGCAGGATCTGCGCCGGCTTACCGGCTTCATGGTGCCCGTCAGTGGCAAATACGGCGTACCGGGCGCAGATGACGCGCCAATCTTCGCGGATATCGCCCGCTCCCTCGACCGCGACCGGGACGCCGTCCGCGCAGCGCTCGTTATGCTGCGCGAGATGGCCGGCGACGACTTCGCTGGCCTAGATGAGTTCGAAAGCCGAGGCGGCGGCGATGACCTTGCTCAGCCGCGAAGGCCCGACGATCACGGCACTCGGGCGTGCCGTATTGCAATGCTATTACCGCGACGACCGCGTGATGCGCGCGCTCGGTCTCGAACCACGGCCGCCCTATCCGAAGGGTCACGTGTTGGAACAGGGCGATTGGGCCTTGCTGGATGTGGTGCGCGGCCGGCCACGAATGTGGCGCGACGTCGACGGGCGGGGACAGTGAGATGGCCGCAGAAGCAAGTCCCAACGCCGCCCGGTCGACCAACGAGATCGTCGATGTTCTGATTATCGGCGCCGGCGCCTCAGGTGCGGCGGTCGCGTGGAGCCTGGCCGAAACGCGCATGAAGATCCTGTGCCTCGAGCAGGGCGACTGGATCAAATCCACCGAATTCCCGAGCAACGGCCGCGACTGGGAAGCGCGCCGCTACGCCGATTTCGACATCAGCCCCAACCGCCGGGCGCGGGATACGCGAGGTGCCCGAGGCAGCCAAGCCGCGCAGGATCAAGATTGGTACCACGTTCGAGACCGTGCAGCCGCAGGTGATGGATCAAAAAGCCGCCTAATCGGTATATCGAACGCAACCGTTCGAACGGAAACGCCTCCAGATTTGGGGGCGTTCCTTTTTCAGGTCACGGGCAAGAAGGTTGCAGTCGAAGGACTGATAAGGGAATCTCCTTGCCTGCTTCTATCTTCATGCGAAAAGTCGTAAACGGGGGACGGAAGCAGATGTAATTCAACACGGTTGGCTTCGGCTTCCAGCTTCTCGGCCGTGCGCAACCGCATCGCCCCAGATCGTTGGATTGCCGGTGTGTTCCGCAATTTCCCGGTACCACGCTGCCCGCTTCCGTAACTCCTATGAGGCAGGAATCCCCGCACGCTCCCGCCGCCATGGCAACATTACTTTGCATCGACCGGGCCGCTGAAATCGGCTGGGCGCAGCTGGTCAACTCGTTTGCCATCGCCGTCTAGGGCCCATGCCTCCACCTCCAAACCGGCTGCGTCCAGCAGGGTGACGTGGGAGGGCATGCCGTTGCGGTACTCCGTAATCGAAGTCCCACACCACCCAGGCTCATGGCGACGGAATTTATCCGGGTCAAAAACGTACCATGTAATCAGCCTTGAACGTCGGCCATCCTCGCCGAATTCGGACACCACCCAATCACCATATTGTTCTAGATGTCTTTCCATTTTATTTCTCTCATCATTAAAGTAATATTTGTTTTTGGCGTCCTTGATAAAATCCGCGTAATGCTTATTGCCGCTTGGGTGAGAGGTTGGTTGATTTCAGGCGCTTGATACGCCCGCGCTTGCAGCGGCTGGCGCCGAGGTACCGGTAATCCGCGCAGCGCGACCGGCGGCTGGAAATTGCACCACAGCCCCCTCCCGTCCCCAGCCGGACGCCGCGTGTCATCGCCTGATGCCCGACGCTGTCCAAAAAAGAGCAATGGGAATTCGGTTCAGAGCGTACCGGCCCCCGGTACGAGCCACGGACGATGCGGCTGTTCCTCTGGAGTCATCATCCCTTGATCGAGATCCGTAACCGCTATAACAGCAGCCTCGCGCGCTACGGCACGGGCACCGGCGACCTTCGGCTCATGCGCCTCCGACCATTTCCTGAATCCGCTCGTAGGACTATTCATCGAGATACCCATGGCTGGCATCCTCTTCTAAACTGCTGAAAATAATATGTGGGGTCGATTTCAGATCATACTGTAAGTATTTTTGGGCTAGGCGAAAAAAATCCTTGGAACCCCGTTGTTGAATTGGATTTCACTCGAAGACGCGTGGCTAAATTTCAATTTAACTGGCAAAGACCATGGGCTTACGGCGAGATTCTTAGCGTCCGCTAGAGTCCGAAGCGATCGACTACGTGGCGGGGCACGCGCACTGAGCCAGCCGGGTTGACCGGCACGACCTGGCCGGTCACGAACCAATCAAACCCCGGTGGCGGATCGGGGCGAGCCGTTGCTTGACGCTGGGCGCGGTGCGTGTGCGCGGGTTGTGGTTGTTGGCCGCAAAAAATTCGAGGAAACGCATGCCGGCGCTCGCCGGCGGCGGCGATCGGCGCCGGGACAACGGGGACGCTCGGGGAACGAACGGGTTTAGGGGTACCGCGCCTTGTAGCGGCTTTGATAATCCGCAAAGCGCTCCTGCATCGCTGTTTTGGCTGCAAGACTTTCGGCACCCGCTTTGTCAAGATTGTCGCTGCCCTCGGCACGGGCGCCTCGGTGATCGCTCCATGCACCTCGATAATGTCGCGGGCGAGCGCTGGATCGTCGGCACCATCGACGATGACCGTCACCTCGTCGATTGTCGCGTCCAGCGAGGCCGCCGCTTTCCCGGGGGGAACTCAATGGAACGCTTGAAGCATGATGAATGCCGCCAAGTCCAGGCCGATCAGGATCGGAATGACAATTGGCGGAACGACCTCTAATCACGCTCGTCCTCCCTCGGGCATTTCCGGCTGACCCGACATTGCCGCGATGGTCGGCGCCTTTGACTTCCAGCCCTGTGCCAAACGCGCGACCTCTGCGATTCGAGGCGGCGTCAAGCGGAAGGAGGCGCGCTGGTAGGCGGACCGGACTGAGCCTTCTGGAGATGGGCGCCACACAGGCTCGTCGTCGCCAACAGGTACCACCCGCAAGCCTTAACCGAGTTCTTCGGTATCTCCGGGCTCGTCGGCGTAGATCTCTGCGAGTTCGATCTGCGCGCGAGGCAAGCAAGCCCTGTTCGGCGGCGGCCAGCAGCCACCGCATGGCCTCCGGGCGACCCCCCTCGACGGCGTACCGGCTATCGTCCAACCCGTTTTCGTACATGATTCCGAGATTGAATTGCGCCTCGGTATCGTCGCGGTCGGCGGCTTTGGAGCAGGTGTTTTTCACGTAAGTGGCTCCTCGACATCCGGGGTCCCTGGCGGTCGTCGCTGACACGGCATCGCCTCTCCCCGTCGTTGGGAAGAGGCGATGCCGTGTCAGGGTGTCGGCTGGGCTGGAGGCTTAGAAGTCCATGCCGTCCATATCACCCATTCCGCCGCCGGGCATAGCCGGCGCGCCCTTCTGCGGCTTGTCGGCGACCATCACCTCGGTGGTGACGAGTAGTCCGGCCACCGAGGCGGCCCCCTGCAAGGCCAGGCGCACGACCTTGGTCGGATCGATGATGCCGGTCTTGACCATGTCGACATAGGTGCCGCTCTGGGCGTCGAAGCCGTGATTGGCGTCGCCCTTCTCGAGCAGCTTGCCGACGATGATCGAGCCATCTTCTCCGGCATTGGCAAAAATTTGCTTTGCCGGCGCCGCCAACGCTCGGCGCACGATGTCGATGCCGACTTTCTGGTCGTCGTTCTCGGGGTTCAACCCGCCCAGCCGCGTGCTTGCGTAAAGGAAGGTGACGCCGCCGCCTGCGACCACGCCTTCCTCGACCGCCGCCCTGGTTGCATGGACCGCGTCGTCGACCCGGTCCTTGCGTTCCTTGACCTCGATTTCGGTCGCGCCGCCGACCCGGATGATGGCAACACCACCGGCCAGTTTGGCCAAGCGCTCCTGCAATTTCTCCTTGTCGTATTCGGAGGTCGTCTCCTCGATCTGGGCGCGCAATTGCGTGCAGCGACCCTCGATATCCGCCTTCTTACCGGCGCCGTCGATGATTGTCGTGTTTTCCTTCTCGATGCGGACTTTCTTGGCCCGGCCGAGCATGTCGAGCGTGACGTTCTCGAGCTTGATGCCGAGATCCTCGCTGATCACCTGACCGCCGGTCAGAATGGCAAGGTCCTCAAGCATCGATTTGCGCCGGTCGCCAAAGCCTGGGGCCTTGACCGCCGCGACCTTGAGCCCGCCGCGCAATTTGTTGACAACGAGCGTTGCCAGTGCCTCGCCCTCGATTTCCTCCGCAACGATCAGCAGCGGATCACCGCTTTGGACGACCGCTTCGAGCAAGGGAAGGATCGCCTGAAGGCCGGACAGCTTCTTTTCGAATAAAAGAACGTGCGGGCTTTCGAGCTCGCAGATCATCTTTTCGGCATTGGTCACGAAGTACGGCGAGAGGTAGCCACGGTCAAACTGCATGCCCTCGACGATGTCCAACTCGGTTTCGAGGCTCTTCGCCTCCTCGACGGTGATGACGCCCTCGTTGCCGACCTTGTCCATCGCGTTCGCGATCATCTCGCCGATCTCTCGGTCGTCATTGGCCGAGATCGTCCCGATCTGCGCGATCTCCGCATTGGTCGAGACCTTTTTAGAGACCTTCTTGATGTCGGTGACCACTGATTCCACGGCCATGTCGATGCCGCGCTTCAAATCCATCGGGTTCATGCCGGCGGCAACCGCCTTCGATCCCTCGCGCACAATCGCCTGGGCGAGTACCGTCGCGGTCGTCGTGCCGTCGCCAGCCTGATCGCTAGTGCGGGTGGCAACCTCCCTGACCATCTGCGCGCCCATGTTCTCGAACCGGTCGGAAAGTTCTATTTCCTTTGCAACCGTCACCCCATCCTTGGTGATGCGCGGAGCACCGTAGGATTTGTCGAGGACGACGTTGCGGCCCTTCGGGCCGAGCGTCACCTTGACCGCATTGGCGAGAACGTCAATGCCGCGCATCATGCGGTCGCGCGCGTCGCCATTAAACCTGACTTCCTTGGCAGCCATGTCTGGTATCCCTTGGTTAAGCGGCTTTGTTCGCTGCGACGGCCCGATCGAGGACGCCCATGATGTCCGTTTCCTTCATGATCATCAGGTCTTCGCCATCGAGCTTGACCTCGGTGCCCGACCATTTGCCGAACAGCACACGGTCGCCGCTCTTGACCTCGAGCGGCTGCACCTTGCCCTCCTCGTCGCGCATGCCGGGACCGACGGCGACGACCTCGCCTTCCGTCGGCTTTTCCTGCGCTGTGTCGGGAATAAAGATGCCGCCAGCAGTTTTCACTTCGGGCTCGACACGGCGGACCAGGACGCGGTCCTGCAATGGACGCAGTTTCATCGACGGTCTCCTTGGACCAGAATTTGTGGGAGGGTTGGCACTGTCGCAACGCGAGTGCCAACGCGTATCCGATACGTGGGGCATCGCTTGAGAATTACAACCACAAATATTTCGATTGAAATGACACTCGCCGGAGATCTTCCGGCGGTGGTGTGACGGTTTGGCTGATGAGCGATCGGGAGCTTGGGCGGGTCGAGACGCCTGCCGCCGCCGGGCGCCGGCGGATCATCGCATAGGCGTTTGCCTGCGGCAGCACTGTGCGGGTGAGCTTGCCGGTGCTGCGGGCATCCGACAGCGAACGGTCAAGCCGCGTTCTGGTCAGCGAATAAACTGTCCGGTGGCTCGGCATCGAGCGGCTCCAGTCGAGGATCGAAGCGGAACCCCGTCCCGCAGTAGGGACAGAGGATCGTGTCCGCCTCGCCCATGTTGATGTAGATGTGCGGGTGGTCCTGCGGCGGGGACTCCCCGATACATTTGAATTCCCTCACCCCGATGCAGATTTCGCGGACGCCGCGGTCGTTCCTGAACTTGAGATAGCCGCCGGCGGGCATCGACTTAGGTCGGTGTGATTGGCCGCGGGATCTGGACCGTCTGCCGCTCCCGGTTGGGGGCCGAATTGATTTCGGTGAACATGATATGTCCTCGCTGCTCCGCCGCCGTCGTTCGTTTGCTTCCGTGTCAATGGAACACTCAGCCAAGCAGTCCGGAGTTCGCTTCAGAGCGTACCGGCTCCCGGCACGAGCCACGGACGATGCGGCTGTTCCTCTGGGGTCATCATTCCTTGATCGAGATCCGGAACCGGGATGACGGCAGCCTCGCCCGCTACGGCGCGAGCAGCGGCAGTCTTCGGATCATGCGCCTCCGACCATTTCCTGAACCCGCTCGTCGGACTACTCATCGAGATACCCATGACTGGCATCCTTTTCTGAATTGCAGAAAATAATATATGGGGACGATTTCAAATTATATTGAAAGGATTTTGCGATGGGCCGATAAATTCTTGAGACCTCTTTGTAGAAATGGCATTTACCTGAAATAAGTGTGGTTGGATTTTTTAACTTGATTGGCGAATTCCATGGGCTTACGGCGGGATTTTTCGCGCCCGCCGGAGTCCGAAGCGATAGTTCCTAATCGGCTTTTTGGTGCTGCCGATCGACGGACACAATATTTAGGTTGGGGCTATCCCCAAAACCGTGAGCGAAGTGCGATCGCACCGTCGGAGCGGGTTGACGGTCCGATTTCATCAGGCAGGTTTACGACGATGTGGTGCGGCTGAGGGAGGCGGTGCCATGCACCAACTCCGCCGTGCCGGCAGCGCCAAATAATGGGCCTAGCTAGCTCGTTGACCCGGACCCGGATCGGTTCCCCAGCGTCGCCCGAGGGTACGCGCTCAGCCTAGTCTAAGACGCGATCGCTTTCGTGCACGCGTAAATTCTCGCGCTGAAATTGTCTCATGAGGCTCATGAGACACTCGACGGCGAATTCTTCCGGCCGCATCGTGCGCATGTGAAGACCCAACCCGGCCGGCTCGGGCGCTCTGCGGACCCTCCCGGCATCGGCAGATCAGAGAGGAGGACATCAAATGATCAAGCAGCTTTCGTGGCGCCTATTGATGTTGGCAGGGATGATGGCGGCTGGCGCCGGCAGCGCCGCCGCGCAGACGTTTACTGCACCAGCACCTTGCCCGCGGGTGACTACACCGCTGTCAACGTGCCGACCGGCGCTACCTGCAACGTGGCCGGCAGCGGCAATGTGACCGTCTCTGGCCCTGTAACGGTGGGTTCGGGCGCAACGCTGGCAGACTTCGGCGCCGCGACATTTACCGCTGGCTCGCTGTCGGCAGTGGGTGCCAAGACGATCTACCTGGTGCCTGCGGCGGGGGGAGCAGTCAGCATTCTCGGCGGCGCGTCCGTGACCCGGGCAACAAGCACCGTAGATATCCGTGATTCATTTATCGGCGGCACCTTGATGGTTACGAACTCGATGATTTCTGCCTATATCAATTTGACGGGGAATAGCGTAGGCGGGAGTCTGCTTAATCAAAACAGCAAGACGCCCGCTCCGGGCGACAACGACATTGTCAACAATACGATCGGCGGCAGCCTCATCTGCACGAACAATTCGCCGGCGCCCCAGGATGGCGGCACCCCGAACACTGTTGGGGGAGCCAAGACGGTCCAGTGCAGCGGCTTGTGAGCTGGTAACTAATTAAAATAACAGGCGCGGGGGTTAGTGCTTCGAGTGCGTTTTCCGAAACACTGCCCACCGACCGCGCCATCCAAAACCTGAGACCCCGATGCATTGCGCCGGATAAATTCCTGCCTCGATGTCTGGACGAGCGTCCAGTCAACGACCAGGGCAAACCTGGCCATTGGCATATGTTAGAACCCAACCAGCGCGAGGTGCTGATCTCAGCTGAGCCCATAGAGTGCCGCGGCGTTGTCGTGCGTTAGTTTGCGCCGCATTTCGGGTGACAAATCGCTCATCTGGCGCTCAATCGCGGTGCGCGAATTGGGCCACACGCTGTCGGGGTGCGGGTAGTCCGACGCCCACAGCAGATGACCCTCACCAAAGAACGGGATCAGCGACATCGCCGCGTAGTCTTCCTGAAAGGTCGCCCAGATCTGGCGCTTGAACAACTCGCTGGGCTTAGTTTCGAGCGCGGCGCCGCCCTTGTCGGCCCAAAACTCCTTGGCCTCCCAAAGCCGCCAATGACGGTAGTCTAGCTCCTGCACGAGCCAGGGCAGCCAGCCGGTGCCCGCCTCGGCCATCACCATTTTGAGCTTCGGGTGGCGTTCGAGAATGCCCCAGGCGAACAGGTCGACAAACGGCTCGAGGAAGTTGTCGAGAAACCCCTTGGTGTTCGCGAATACGCTGGCGGCCTTGCCGGCGGCGCGGTCGCTGGGCTTCACGCCAAACACGGTGATGTGCCAGGACAGGATGATCCCGGTGTCTTCGAGTGCGTTCCAAAGCTTCTCCCAGGCCGGGTCGTCGAGCTTGGGGGTGATGTTGGCGATCATCAAGGTGACTTGGCGCACACCGCCTTTTTCCGCGAGACGGAGCAATTCCTCGGTCGCCGCATCGGGGGTTTCGGGCAGCATCGGCGCGCCGATCAGCCGGTTGGGCGAGGCGGCGCAGAACTCCATCAGCCAGTCGTTGTAGACCCGGTAGCAGGCTTGGCGCAGCACCGGATCGTCGGTCGAGATCTGGAAGATCGGGCCGAAGATGACCTGGGCCTCGACGCCGTCGCGGTCCATGTCCTGCAAGCGCAGCTCGGCGATTGCCGGCCGCCTCGCGCTCTGGTCGTAGATTCCGCCACGGTCGAAGGCATTATAAAGCGGCTTTATGGTCCGCGTGTCGCCGGTCGCCGGCGGCTTGCCGCCCCAAGTGCCCCAAACCTTGCCGTCGCAGATCCAAACCGCTTGGCCGTCGCGCTCTTCGATGTGCGGAGCACGGTCGCGCAATGCTGCCGGCAGGCGCGTCGTCCACAGATCCGCCGGCAACTGACCCAAATCCATGTGGTCGTCGCAAGAGATCAGCTCATTGGCCATCGGTTTCTCCTATTAATGGGTCACGCGGCGGCAAGAGAGATGCCTAACGCTTGGAGATCGGGCGCCACCCGATCGCTCAGCACCCCGACTTTGCGGAGATTGCGCACGAGTCCGGCATGCAGATCGCGGCGAAAAAATTTGCGGAACGCGGTCTCGTCGCCGCCCGCCGCGCGTTCGCGCCGCAACTGCCGGATCTCTCCGATCTCGGCTTGGCTGAACCCGGTTTCCTGATAGGCCGCGAGCGGGAAGATGCCGCGCAGAGTGCGGTTCAACGCCCAGACCGCGAAATCCTCCATCTCGCGCCGCTCCGCGGCGCTGGCCTCGGCGACGACCGCCGGCAACGACAGCATGCCAAACCCCATATGGCGCGCTTCGTCCTGCAAGATGCGGCGACAGACCTGGCGTAAGACAGCGTCCTTTGACGATTCCGCCAGCATGCGAAACAACGACACGGCAAAGGTCTCGGCGACCAGCTGCAATCCGATCGTCTTCAAATACCAGGCCCCGGTACTCAGCAACGTGTCGAAAATCTCCTTCACATTGTTGGCGAGCGGATAATTCCGCCCTTCGAGGCGCAGGGCCATGTAGCGATGGAGCACCTCGTTGTGACGCCCTTCGTCGACGACCTGGGTCGCCTGGAACAGCTTGGCGTCTTGGCCCTGGACGTTCTCGACCAGCTGGCTGCACACCAGCATGGCACCGTGTTCGCCGGCCATCAGGGTCGACAGACGCCAGCGGGCCACCGCACGATTAACCTCAACCCGCTCAGCGGCAGACAGGCGGTCCCAGAATTTAGTGCCGTGAATGTCGACAAGGTCGTCGGCGATCAACCCGCCTTCGCCCCCACCATCCCCGTAGAGCGGCTGGGACCAGTCGATGTCGGTCGCGGCGTTCCACTGGTCGAGCTTGGCCTGCTCGTAGAGGTGCCGCATATCCGCGTGCTCGCCATCGTAATCATGGCGGAAGTAAGCGACATTGCGAATGTCGACCTGGTGCCCGCGTTCCATAAAATCGCCTCCCGTCTCCCGCTCCGCTTTCCCAGCCAGAAAAACTCAGAAAAACGCCAGGGTGCGGATCTCGATGCTCTCGCGCGGCCGCGCATGCGGGGGCGTCGTCGGATCCTCGAAGGCGGTGTGCGCGGTAAACCGGGCGCGGCCGTCCTTCATCAACTCAAAGGTTTTGAACACCAATGCCTCGTCGGGACGCATATGCGGGAACCAATACCAACGGTGTTCGGGGTTCCAAGTGATCGCCGACGTCTGGCCGATGCGGTCCGGATAGCGGCGCTCGGTCACTACCAGGTCGTCGGGCGACAGGCTACGTGAATCGGCGATCGCCAGCGGCCAGCTCTCGACCGGATGGCGGATCGGCCGCCACGTCTGGATGATCGCAAAGCGGCGCCGGAGCAGCTCCTCGGCCTCGTCGCCCATCAGGTCGCGCACCCGCTGCGGTCCCGACCATTCGGTATAGTCGTTGTGAACGCGGCGGACGACATCGCGGATCTTGGCCGCCTGGCGCAAATCATCGTCTGCGGTGCGCAAAGTGTGGTCGAAGACGACGACGCGCTTGGCGCCGGCCTCGGCCTTTATCAGCGCTTCCATCTCCGGGTAGTAGACCCGGCGGATCTCGTCCTCGTCATAGAAATCGCCAACCCGCGTATTGTGCCGGACAAAGCGGAAGCCGTTCTTTTCGAACACGAATTCGTCGGCATGGTGCCGGCCGTTGAGCAAGGTTACACGGTGCGGCTCGGAATCGCCGCCGCCGACGCGCTTGTCGGATTCGCCAGGCGCGCCGACCAGGCTCACCGGCATTTCCTTGGTGTCGACGAAATAACTGAGCGTCGCTTCGAGCGTTTCGTGCTCGGTATCGAGTTCGGCGAGCTGCACCATCGGGGCTCCTCCACACGCTTGACGCGATGATAGATTGGCCTGCCGGCCGACACAACAAGCGCCAGGCCCACTCCGATCGGCCGAACAAGAGGATACAAGCCCCGATGCACGATCCGGACGCCGATGCCCGCAAGGCGCTCAGACTGATCGGACCCGACCCGCAGAACTGGATCCCGGACCGGCCCGGGATCGACCACAACGTCGTGATCGTCGGCGGCGGGCAGAGCGGCAGCGCCTTTGCCTTTGCTCTTCGCCGCGCCGGGATAGGCAAGGTTTCGGTGATCGACATGGCCGAGGACGAGGCGCGGGCCGGCGTCTGGCTCAATGCGGCGCGGATGAATGTATTGCGCACGCCAAAGACCTTGCCGGGACCCGAATACGGCATCGCGGCGCTGAGCTTCCAGGCGTGGTACGAGGCCCGGCACGGCGAAGCCGCCTATGCCGCGATCGAACGCATCCCGCGGGCAGACTGGGCCGAGTATCTCGCCTGGTATCGCCGGTTCCTTGGCATACCGGTCCGCTACCGCACCCAGCTGCGGCGCATCGAGCCTGCGGAAGGGCACTTCCGCCTGCATCTCTCGGTCGACGGCGCGGCCAAACTCGAGACAGCGCGGAAAATCATCCTTGCCAACGGCGTCGCCGGCAACGGCGGGGCCTATATCCCACCGGCACTGACCGACGGGCTTCCGGCGCATCTATACGCGCATACCGCCGATGCGATCGATTTTCCTGCATTGCGCGGCAAGAAGGTCGCGGTGGTCGGCGGCGCCGCCTCGGCCTTCGACGCGGCCGGCGCCGCGCTCGAGATCGGTGCGGCGTCGGTCGACCTGTTCGCACGCCGTCCCGCGCTCGCCTCGCTGCCGGTTGGCCGGGTGCGCGGCTATCCCGGCGCCTACGACAATTTTCCCGAATTGCCGGACGCGGTGCGCTGGCATCAGGCGATCCGCTTCCGCCGCGCCGGATCGACGCCGCCCGCCGACGCGATCGAGCGGGTCCTAAAGTTCCGGAATTTCCGTCTGCATCTCGCCGCGCCCTGGCTGTCGGCGCGAGAAGCGGCGGGCCGGATCGTGGCGCAGGCGGCCGATGGGGAGTGTGATTTCGACTTCGCGATCGCCGGCACCGGCTATTTTGTCGACCCCGGCGTCCGGCCCGAACTCGCCGACTTCGCGCATCACATTCTGCTTTGGCGTGATCGCTACTCGCCGCCGACAGGCGAGGAAGACGAATACCTCGCCGCCCACCCCTATCTCGGCGCCGGTCACGAATATCTCGAAAAGGTTCCGGGCAAAGCTCCTTTCCTGAAGGACATCCATCTCCAAAACCCGGCCGGTTTCGTCAGCTTTGGCGTGCCGGTCGGCGACGTGCCGAGCATGAAACGCGGTCTCCCCGCCGTCGCCGCGCGCATCAGCCGCGACCTGTTTTTCGCCGATTTCCCCGCCCACCAACAACGCCTCTCGGGTGACGTCGCACCCGAATTCAACGAAGCCCTTTACGCCTCGGCCGTGCGTTCCCCATCGTGACAGGCTCTGACGTTGAAAGGCTAAGTTCTAACGCGTGAGCAACGACACTAGCAGCGCGAGCGCCGATAGAGCGGTCAGGTCTGCCAGACCAGCAACGGCGCGCGCAATCATCCGCTGGGAGCGCGATTTGCTCTAAGGCGATTTGCTCTAAAAGGTGGCGCGCAGGCCAGCGTAGACCAAGCGGCCGGGCGACGGGCTCAACGTCGTGGGGTCGGTCAGATTGAGATCGGGCAGCAAATTGTCGAGCTGTGTGAAAGCGATAAAGGTATGGTAGGTGCGATTGAAGAAATTGTCAATATCGAAGAAAAACGTGGCCCATTTGTTGACCTTGAGGGAAGTGTGCAGGTTGACGACACCGTAAGCCGGCAGTTTTGGCTCCTGGTTTGATTCGTCACCGACCAGAAACTGGCTGCTGACGAATTTCGCGTCGGCGCCGATGCTCCATTGCGGCGTTGCCTGATATTCGACGTCGAGGACCACGCGATTCTGCGGCATCAGCGGCACCTGGGGCTTGTCCGACCGGCACAGCTGGATCGTGCGCCACGAGACCAACGAGGCAAAATGGCGGAAGGACGGCTTGCCTTCGCGCCCGCTGCCGTTCGCCGCCGATCTCAAACCCACGCCGGCCTTCACGGCCATGGTCGATGCCTTCGCCAACGCTCCCGCGCGCACCCCCGGCTAGGGGCGCCCTGGCGCTTTCAAAATGTCGCGCGGATGCCAACGGTGGCGGCGATCGGGGCAGCTGGGCTGTAGCTGCGGGGATTGCTGGAGCCCGGCGCCTGAACGATCGGCACGGAGGAGGTCGGCGAAAACGTCCCGAAGGTATAATACGTTGCATTCGAAACATTTTCGATCAGCGCGAAGAGCTGAAAATTCTTCGTAACCTGATAACTCGAATGCAGGTTCAGCACTAAATAGGGCGGGGTCTGCGGTGTCAAATTCGCTTCGTCGCCGAACAGGAACTGGCCGGCAGCGTAGATCGCACTCCCGCCAACGGTCCAGGTGTCGGTCAGTTTGTAGTTGACGCCCGCTTTGAGCTGGTTGGCCGGGATTCCGGGCAGGCGATCTCCAGGCTGGACCTGAATATTGCCGTTGGCGTCGGCGGCGGGATTGTTCTCGCTCGATTCGGTAAACCCGGTCTGAAACGTTGCGTCGGTGTAGGAATAGGCGAGCCGGGCGAGCAGCCGGTCGGTCTTCAATTGGATATCGAGGTCGACGCCCTGCCTCAGGGTCGAGCCGACATTTTGGAAAAACGCCCGGCCCTGGATCGGGCTGTTGACGAACAGAATGTCGTTGCCGAGCGTGGTGTGAAAAAATGCGAGGTCGGTCGATAACGTCGCGTCCGGGAAAGGATGAAGTCGGCTGCGCAATCCGGCTTCAACCGTGTGCGCCACCACCTGCTGCAAATTCGGGTCGCCGACAAAGAAATTGCCGAGGCTGCATGGACTGGCGGCGCTGGCGCAAGTCAGCTCGGCCGGCGTCGGCGCGCGGTTGGCCTCGGCATAACTCGCATAGGCGCTGAGATTGGGCAGCATCTTCCAGGTCAGGCCGGCCGACGGGTTGAAGTGGCCAAAGGTGTGATCGCCGCTTAACCCAGTCCCGAGCTGGTCGCTGAGATTAATCTGTGCGAGATTGTACCGGCCCGCGAGATTGGCCGACAGCACCGGGGTGACGTCGTAAGTGTCGGTAAAGAACGCCCCGTAATAAGCGTTGGAAATGGCCACTCGCACCGGCGCGATAGAGCCGTCCGCCTGATCGAGCGTGACGCCAGGACCGGAGAATACCCGGTCCTCGAGCGACAGGCCGCCGATTTGGGTGCTGGCCCCGAACAAGGTTTGCCCGCCGTCAAAGCTGATGCCGGCGATGAACTGGTTCGGATGCGCGAACAGCGGAGTGCGGTTGGTCACCTGCAGCGCTCCGCCATAGCCGTAGGTATTCGTCGACTGTTGGTCTAGATCCGAATAGGGGCCGCCGTTAAAGAAATCGGGGATCGGGTTGCCGTTGCGGTCGGTGGCGTAAAAGCCGGGACTAGTGCATAAAAAGCCCGAGCCGTCGCTGCACGGCGTCGCGTCTGCGACATTGCCGTTGACGACTTTTTGCAGCAAGTATTCGGAATACAAATTCCCTTGTAGTGACGTATTATTCGAAATCTGGTAGCTGCTGGTCAGATTGACCTGCGTGTACTGATTCGTGATCAGGTTCGGTGCAGTGAATTGTGCCGCGGGATCGACCGCGAGCAGCTGAACTGGCGAAGTACCGGGGCCGTTGAGGCGTGTCTGGGCCGCGATCACATTGACGTGTACTTGACCGCGATTACCTTGCCAGCCGATATCGCCGAAGAGATTTCCGAGATCGGAGGATTGCAAATCGCGCCAGCCACCCTCGTTCACTCCGCTGGCCGCCAAGTAGGCGGCGGTGTCGCCGACCTGGATGCCGTATTGCAGCTCTCCTTGGTATTTCGCGAAAGAGCCGCCGAGGGCATCGATCTCGGTGCCGTGATAGGTAAAGCCGTTCTTCATCTGCACCGATAGCGCGCCGCCGAGCGCGTTGAGGCCGAATACCGGGTTGGAACCGACCAGGTTCATGCGCTCGATCGCGAGATCCGGGATCAGGTCCCAGTCGACAGTGTCGCCAAAGGGCTGGTTGAAGCGCGCACCATTGATGTACACGGCGAGCCCCTGAGGGTTGCCCTGCAGCGGCGAGGCCTGGAAGCCGTGGTAGAACAGGCTGGGCTGAAACGGATTTCCGGCGGCGGCGTCGAGGGTGACGCCCGGAACCTGTTCGTTCAGCGCGCGCAGCGCATCGGCGTTGCCGTCGCGGGTGATGTCCTGCTGGGTCAGCACCTGGGTCTGCGCCGGCACCTTGCTGCGATCGACCCCTGATCCGAGCAACGGGGTGGCGGCGACCACGTCGATCGTCGGCAGGGTCACGAGCGCCGCCGCTGGTGAACCGGGCGAGGCGTCTTGAGCGAAGGCGGAGGATAGCAGAACCGGCAAAAGCGCCGGTGCCGCCAAAATCCACCTACGATCAGCCATTCCTCCCTCGCACTACCGCTCTACGGCGATCGTTCTCCGCAACGGCTATTAAGACGCAGATCGTGCCGCGGTGCTTTCCCGATTTACTCGGGAATTTCTCCCGATACGCTCGGGAAAGCTTCCCACTAAGGCAGACCCACCGCGGCAGAACAAGACGGGGTAGACGGTAGGAATGAGCTTCCTGCCATGGCATTCTCTAACTATTAGAACCGAGCAGTGCGCGAGGGCCTGATGTCGCTGCGATTTCGGCTGATTGGCCTGGTTTGCCTGATCCTTGTCGCCAGCCTCGCCTTTGGGGGCGTGATCGCCTGTCGCAATGCTTCGCGCTCGGTGCAGACCGAAATGCATGCGGCCTTGCTGGTCGGCCGGCAGACGATCGAGAATGCGGTCGAACGGCTCCAAAACGCCGTCGATCCGACGAACGACCTGAGAGATCTAATCGCGTCGTTTAAGGGGAACCGCCATCTTCGAGTGTGGCTCATCGGCGATGCAGCAGCCGTCGCCAAGCCCTCCATCGAGAAGTCGCCATTCGGCGGGGTGCCGTTCTGGTTTACCCACCTCGTAGCACCCTTGCCGATGATCGAGCGGGTTTCGGTCGCCGTGGGCGGCCGCAACTACGGGATCGTCGCGGTTCAGACCGACCCTCACAATGAGCTGATCGAAGTCTGGAGAGAGTTCGCCGACAGTGTCGCAACGCAGGCCGCATTCTATGGCCTAACATTGCTGCTGATCTTTGTGTTCGTCGGGCACGCCCTGCGGCCCTTGGGTGATCTGGCTGCTGCGCTGGAGCAGGTGGGGGGTGGCCGTTTCGGGACTCGCATTAGCGGCAAGCTGGCGCCGGAGCTTTCGCGGCTGCGCGACAGCTTTAATCGGATGACCGCCCGCCTAAACTCCAGCGACGCGGAAAATCGACGGTTGAACGAGCAACTGCTGACGTTGCAGGAGCAGGAACGCAACGCCCTCGCCCGCGATCTCCACGACGAGGTCAGCCCTTATCTATTCGCCATCAACGTCGATGCCGCAACGACTTACCGTCTGTTGCAGGAAGAGCGCTCGGCAGAAGCATGCGATCATCTTCGCGGGATATCCGAAGCCGTCCACCATATGCAACGCCAGGTCAGGATCATGCTTGGCCGCCTACGTCCGATCGGGTTGACAGATTTCGGCCTGACAGAGCGGATCGAAAACATTGTCGCGTTCTGGCGTCGCCGCTGTCCCGAGATTCGCTACCAGGTGGCTGTCTCGGCCGGATGCGAGGGCGTCGGAGAGCCGGTCAGCACCACGATTTGCCGCGTCGTTCAGGAATGCTTGAGTAACGCCGTTCGCCATGCCGGGCCCGCTATCATAACGGTCTCGGTCTATCGTGGTCGCGACGGTCACGATGGAGGCGATCAGATCAGGGTGGAGGTTGCCGACGACGGCCTCGGGATGCGGGACTCGAGTAGAATGGGTTATGGCCTGCTCGGCATCAGCGAGCGGGTCAAGGCGATCGGTGGCGAGTTGACCTTTTCGAACCGGTCTGCCGCAGGCTTCGCCTTGAGCGTGGTGCTTCCATTTGCGGCCGAGCACGAAGAGATCGCCACCTTGTCGCAGGGGGGCGAGACTTGAAAATCCTGATCGTCGACGACCACCCAATTATCCGCACCGGATTGCGGCGGCTGCTGGCCAGCGAGCCGGATATCGAAATTCGGGAGGCCGCCAGCGGGAGGGAGGCGATCGGCGCTTTCAGAGAGGATCGCCCGGCCCTCGTCATCCTGGATCTGAATCTACCTGGCCTTGGCGGCCTTGAAGTGATCGCTCGGTTGAAGATCGCGGATCCGGCCGCGCGAATTCTGGTCCTCAGCATGCACGACGAAGAGATTCACGTTAGGCGCGCGCTGCAGGCGGGCGCGATGGGCTACATCAGCAAGAATGCGCCGCCTGAGGAGATTATCGGGGCAATCAGGCGTGTCGCCGATGGTCATACCTACATCGAGCACGAGATCGCCGAGCGACTTGTATTCTTCAACATCAGAGCCCCGTCGCATGCGCTCGAGCATCTGTCATCGCGCGATCTTGAGATCCTGCGTCTTCTCGCCGGAGGGTGCACCCTGCTTCAGATCGCCGACACGATCGGCGTCAGCTATAAGACTGCCGCAAACAATTGCACTCAGATCAAAGTCAAACTCGGGGCGACAAGCGCCGCCGATCTGATCCGTATCGCGATGCGATCTGGCCTGGTCGGCGGCGCCGATCTGTAGCCGGGGTCTTCGCCGGGCACCGGGTGCCGTGACAGCCCGAATCCCAGGAGAGGGGCGCCTATGAAGCTCTACGGTTTTTTTCGCTCATCCGCGGCGTTCCGCGTCCGCATTGCTCTCAATCTCAAGGGGCTCGCCTACGACGGCGTTTCGATCCATCTCCGCCGCAACGATCAGGCCAAGCCCGATTACCGCGGGATCAACCCGCAGAGTCTGGTCCCGACGCTTGAGGATGGCGGCGAAACCCTGATCCAGTCCCTGGCGATCATCGAGTATCTCGACGAGATCCATCCCGACCCGCCTCTGCTGCCGCGAACCCCGGGCGAGCGGGCGAGGGTGCGTGCACTCGCCGACATCGTCGCCTGCGACATCCATCCGATCAACAATCTGCGCGTGCTGCGCTATCTGACCCATTCTTATGGCCGCAGCGAGAGCGACATCGCCGTTTGGTACAATCATTGGATTGAAGCCGGGTTTGGGGCGCTGGAAGCGCTGCTTGTGCGGGATGCCCGTACCGGCATCTTCTGCCACGGCGACCGGCCCGGCCTCGCCGACATCGCCCTCGTCCCGCAGGTCGTCAATGCCGGGCGCTACCAGCTCGACATGGCGCCCTATCCGACGATTACGAGGATCTACCATAGTTGTATGGCGCTGGCGCCCTTCCAGGCTGCTCACCCGAATAATCAGCCCGACCGCGAGCCCTGACCACTACCGCTTGCGTGCGTCGGCGACCATCGTCTTCAACGCGTCGAGATCGACCGCGCCGGGGACGACGCGGTCGCCGACGATGAAGGCCGGGGTGCCGTGGATATCGAGTACGTCGGCGAGCGCCAAATTAGCCTTTAGCGCCTGTGCGACCTCCGGTGCCGCCATGTCGCGCTTGAGCCGATCGACATCGAGCCCGACCGAGGCGGCCACCTGATAGACCGTACTGTCGTTAATCTGGCCGCGGGCCGCCATCATCGCCGCATGAAAGGCGTCATACTTACCCTGACGCTGGGCCGCGAGCGCGGCATGGGCGGCCGTGACCGACACCGGGCCGAGGACTGGGAACTCCTTATAGACCAGGCGCAGCTTCGGATCCTGTTGCACCAGCGACTTGAGCTCAGGCTGCACCTGTTTGCAATAGGGGCATCGGTAGTCGAAGAACTCGACGATCGCGACATCGCCTTCCGGATTGCCCGCCGTCGGCGTTGCCGGGTTGTCGAAGATATCGCGCCGGTGCCGCGCCACAGCTTGCGTAGCCTTGGCGTCATTATCGCGGTCGAGCTTGTCCTGGGCCGCCCGCAGCGCAGCGATCAAAACGTCGGGATGCTGCATCAGATAGTCGTGGATGATCGAGTTGATAGCTTGGCGCTGCGTCGGATTGATCTCGGCCGCTCTGATCGCGCCGGTCGGCGCTGCGGCAAAGAGCAAGCAGGCAAAAGCCAGCAGGGCAAATCGCGCGCGAACAAGCATTAACGGCAACTCCCTTAAGCAGGATCACGGCGAAAGGCCGCGCTCAGTCGGAAGCGTCGAGATCCTTGGCCTCGCTGCGGATCTCCTGCGCGCGGGCGTGGGCGGCGCTGTTCCTCGGCAGCAGACGCTCGGCCCGGCCGGCCTCTTGCACTGCGTCTTTTTTGTTGTCGGCGGCAAGTCCCTCCTCGGCCAGGGACAGCGCCGCCATACCCATCTGGTTGTCGCGCCCATAAGCGGTCGCGAGCAGGTGCCAGGCGTCGACTTCCTTGTCCTCGGTGCGCAATGCATCGCTGAGATAGGCGATCGCCCGCTTGTTTTCGGTGGGATCGTTGTCCTCGACATAAACCTGCGCGAGACCGATCCGCAGTAGCGGGGCGGCCGGATCGAGACGGACGGCCTGTTCGTAGGGCTGGACCGCTTCTTTGATATGGCCGTTCTCGAACAGCATCTGCCCCTTCAGCTCACGAAAATAAGGATCGCTCGGATAGTCGCGGATCAACCCGTCGACCTCCGGCAACGCCTTGTCGAGATCGGGAATACGGTAATGGGCTATGGCGCGAGCATAGCGCGCGAGCACCGACCGGTCCTGCTCCGAATATTTTGCCAAGGTCGTCGACGGCGGCTCGGTAAAGGCGGCGAGCTTAGCCTTGACGCGGTCGAGCATCGCGACATAGGCGGGCGGGTCTGGAACATTAGAATACGGCGAGCGCTCGACATGGTCGCGGACATAGTCGATGCGCTCTTGGGTCAACGGATGATCCATCAGATAGGGATCCTCGTGGATCCCGGTCAGCAATTCCTCGCTTTGCAGCATCTCGAAGAATTGCAGCAGCCCCCGCGCTGATTGGTGGGTCTCGTCGAGAAAATTCATCGCGGCATGATCGGCGGTTGCTTCCTGGGTCACCGAGAATTGTAGAAAGGCGCGTTGCCCGACGCCCGCCGCGCCCAGCATCGCAGCACCGCCGCCGCTGCCGCGCCCCGCAACCGTTGCGGCAACGCCCGCCACCATCGCGAGGATCTCCTCGATGCTGGCGTTGTGCATCGCCTCCTCGCCCTTGTAGAGATGCCCGCCGGCAATATGGCCGGTCTCGTGCGAGAGGACGCCGATCAGCTGGTTGGGCGTCTTCGCGCGGAGCACCAGACCGGAGTTCATAAAGATATTCTGACCCCCGGCGACGAACGAGTTGATGCTGTCATCGGCCACCAGGTAGACGTGCACCGCGTCCGGGTCGAGCCCGGCCACCTTCCACACCGGGGTCATCATCGCGCGAATGTCGCCTTCGATCTCGGTGTCACGTAACAGGGTCGCGCCATTACCGGCGCCGCCTTCGTGCGCGCTGGCGACATGGCCAAAGATCAGCGCCGCAGCGAAAACAAATGCGGTCGTTCGGACAAAAGCGCGTAAAGCCATCGGCGCCGCCTTCACTTTGCCGACCGAACCGGGAGGCGGATTTAAGATCCGCTTATGGTTCCGGTAGGATAGAATTGCGGCAAAGCCGCGGCAAGCAGGGCCGAACCGACCCTTCCCGCACCGGCTGACGCTTATGACTGGATCAGCCGTTGCCACCAGCCCTTTCGCGGGTTCGCCGGCTTGTCCGCCGCCGCCTGGTCGGCATCGGCGCGTTCGGTTGGCAGTGGCGGCATACCCGAGGGTTCGAGCGCCTCGGGCTGCGCTCGCTCTTCCCGATCCGCGGCGAATGGACTGGCGGGTTCGCGCTCGCCGCTATGCGGCGGAGCCGAAAACCGGTCCACCTCTTCGGCAGGCATCCCTTGCTCGGCCAAACCGGCATGGGACGGCGCTTTTTCGACGAATTGGATAGCCGCTGGTTCCGCCAGCTCGGCCGCGGCCACGCCGTTATGGCTCGACACGGCTGCCTCCGCGGCTGGCTCGCCGGCGAGCGCCGGCAGGCTGGCAGTTTCAATCTCAGTCGCGGTCGCGGCCACAACCGGATCGGTAGGAATTTCTTCAGGCCATCGAGTTTCGGCTTCGACTATCCTCGGCCCGCCCTCCGCGATCTCAGATTCCATGAGACCGGATTCGCCGCCATCCTCAGCTATCGCCACGATCTCGATCGTGGCTGCGGCCGGATGCAGACCATCGATACCGGGATCAAGACTGTCCTCGCGCCTTACGCGGCGTCTCCCGCCGCGTCGGCCGCGCCGTCGCCGCTGCCTCTCGACTTCCGCGTCTTGCTCGCCATTAGGTGCCGCGCCAGCCTCGCTCGCGGTAACGGCAATCCGCTCGCCGGCTTCGTCATCCGACGCCTTGGCCTCGGCCGCCGGAGGGGCCGGGCCGCGGTCGCCAGCTTCGTCCTCGTGCCGGCGACGGCGACGCCGGCGGCGGCCGCGGCCGCGCTCCTCGTCGGCTTCCCGACCGGGCCGCTGCGCGCCGGCGTCGACCGCTTCCTCGGCTTCGTCCTCCGGTTCCTCTTCGTCGATCTCGGGTGCCTGGGTCAGCGGCGCAGGGATCGCCGCCGGCGCCTCGCTCGGTCCGTAAGCGCGCAGCCTTTCGAGGCGGAAAGCGGGCGGGATCAGCGCGTCGTCCTGTGCCATCAGCACATGAATGCCGTAGCGCGCTTCTAACTGCGCCAAAAAGTCGCGCTTGTGATTGAGGATGTAAAGCGCGACCGTCGTCGGCACATAGACGCAAACCTCGGCCGAGCGCCGCCGTATTCCCTCCTCTTCGATCGAACGCAGCACATAGAGAGCAGTCGATTCGGTCGAGCGGATAAAGCCGGTGCCGCCGCAATGAGGACAGGGCTGGGTCGAGGCTTCGACCAAGGATGGGCGCAACCGCTGGCGCGACATTTCCAGGAGACCGAATGGGCTGATGCGGCCGACCTGGATGCGGGCGCGGTCGTTCTTCAGCGCGTCCTTCAGCCGCCGCTCCACCGCCCCCTGGTTGCGATGCTCCTCCATGTCGATGAAGTCGATCACGATCAGCCCGGCAAGATCGCGCAAGCGGAGCTGCCGGGCGATCTCTTCGGCCGCCTCGAAATTCGTGCGCGCCGCCGTTTCTTCGATGTTGCGCTCGCGCGTCGAGCGGCCCGAATTCACGTCGATTGCAACCAGCGCTTCAGTCTGATTAATCACCACGTATCCGCCAGAACGCAGCTGGACGATCGGCGAATGAATCGCGTCGATCTGGCCCTCGATCTGGAAGCGGTGCAACAGCCCGATCTGCGGATCGCGATAGGGCTGAACCCGCTTGGCATGGCTTGGCATCAGCATCTTCATGAATGCCTTTGCCGTGCGGTAGCCCTCCTCGCCTTCGACCAGCACTTCGTCGATGTCGCGCGTGTAGAGGTCGCGGATCGACCGCTTGATCAGATTGCCTTCTTCGTAGATCAAAGCCGGCGCGGTCGACTTCAATGTCAGCTCGCGGATTTCGTTCCATAGCCGTAACAAGTATTCGTAGTCGCGCTTGATCTCTGCTTTCGATCGCTCCCCGCCGGCGGTGCGCACGATCACCCCCATTCCTTCGGGGATGTCCAGCTCCTCAAGGATATCCTTCAGCCGGCGGCGGTCACTGATGCTGGTTATTTTGCGCGACACGCCGCCGCCGCGGGCCGTATTCGGCATCAACACGCAATAGCGCCCGGCGAGCGACAGATAGGTCGTTAAAGCCGCCCCCTTGTTGCCACGCTCCTCCTTGGTGACCTGCACCAGCATGATCTGCCGGCGCTTGATTACCTCTTGGATCTTGTAATGCCGCGGGGCGCGGGAGCGCTGGCGCTCGGCCTCCTCGAACTCGTCCCCGCCGAGGGTTTCGATCACCTCCGCTTCGCCAGCTTCACGATCGCCGGAATCGCGCGCCTCAGGCGCAGGTGCAGTCTCTAAGGTGTCCTCGGCTGAAGATGGGTTCTCCTCGGTTGTGGGAACACCTCGGCTGCCAGTGAGTCTCCTCCGCCGCTGGTAAAGTCGGCGCGGTGGCGTGCGTCGCCTCGTCGAGGGTCGAGATTGCCAACTGGGCAGCCTTACTGCCCTGGTCACGGTCGGCAACCCCGCCCTCGTCGAGCGGCGATGCCGTTGCTTCCGCCCACGGAAGCTCGGCAGAGGTAGCGTCAACCTGCTCGTCGACGTCCGTGATCGGGCTGATCTCCGCACGGCCCCCGGTCATCCAGGAAGTTTCTGAAAACGGTTCGAGGCCGGTCGGCTCGTCCTCTCCGTCCGGCATCGCCTCAGTGACCGCGACCGGCTCCGGGAGCGCCGCCTCGAGCGGCACCCCGGCTTCATCGACAGCTTCGTCGGCGGCCTCGTAACCTTCGGCGTCGGGGTGCGCCAACTCGCTATCACCGGCCGAGCGGTCGCCGATCGGGATCCTGAAATAATCGGGGTGGATCTCGCTAAACGCGAGAAAGCCGTGACGATTACCGCCGTATTCGATAAATGCGGCTTGCAAAGAGGGTTCTACACGCGTGACCTTAGCAAGATAGATGTTTCCCTTTACCTGCTGCTTTGTCGACGACTCGAAATCGAATTCTTCGAGGCGGTTACCGTTGACGACCACCACCCGGGTTTCTTCCGGGTGTGTGGCATCGATGAGCATGCGCTTTGCCATTCGGGCGTAACTCCGAGGCGCGCTGCCGCGGCCGCGCGAAATTCGGCCGGCGGCGCGATCCCGTGTGTGAGGAAGCCGGCAACGCCTGAGCTCATGCCGTCTTGGAACGATTGCATATCGACCACGGTGAATCTCGTCAGGGGACGGCTTCGGGTTCCTACGATCCACGTCGTCCCACGCTCTGGCCCCGCGCGGCGGCATACGCGCCGCCGATCATGCGGGCTCACATCGCGATGTCCCTGCCGAGCGTGCTACCCGGCAGGCGGACGGCGATTTTTCGCAGGTACCAATGTATATTGGCAGAGGCTCCGCTACAATGCTTTCGTCCGCACCCCGGCGACCGAGCCGCCTGCACGCGGCGAAACAGACTTGGAATAGCTACCCCGCTGGCGCATATAAGGCGATGCCCCAGGTACCGGGTAATCGGGGCGATCGGTGGCAACCGGAGCGTCCGCGTCTCGCCGGCTCGAACAAATGGTCAAACTCGTCAGGTTTCTTTTTGTCTGCGCGGTCATTCTGGCGATCGCGGGGGCCGGATTTGTTGGGATCACAATCTGGTATTTTGGACGCGACCTGCCAGACTATCAGCAGCTAGCCAATTTTCAGCCACCGATCACGACCCGGGTCCAAGCTGGGAATGGGCGCCTGCTGGCTGAATACGCGACCGAGCGCCGGGTCTTTGTCCCGATTCAGGCAATTCCCAAACCGGTCATCAACGCCTTCATTTCCGCCGAGGATAAAAACTTCTACAGCCATCACGGGATCGACCCACTGTCGATCTTACGCGCCGCGATCACCGATATCGGCCGGTTTCGAACCAGCCGCCGCCCGATCGGGGCGTCGACGATCACCCAGCAGGTCGCCAAGAACATGCTGCTGACAAATGAGGTTTCGATCGCGCGCAAAATAAAGGAGATCCTGCTTGCTACCAAGATCGAGGCGGCGCTGCCCAAGGAGCGCATCCTCGAACTCTATCTGAACGAGATCTATCTCGGCTCGGGCGCTTATGGCGTCGCGGCGGCGGCGATGACCTATTTCGATAAATCGCTCGACCAGCTGAGCTTGGGGGAGGCCGCCTTCCTCGGCGGCCTGCCGAAGGCGCCAAACCGCTATAATCCGGTGCGCTTGCCGGAGGCGGCGACGGCGCGCCGCGACTGGGTTCTCGACCGCATGGTCGAGGACGGCGTCGTTAGCCGCGAGGCGGCGGACCAGGCTAAGGCGCAGCCGATCGAACTGCACCACCGCCAGGAGGCCGAAGAGGTCAGGGCGCCCTATTTTGCCGAGGAGGTGCGGCGCCAGCTGCTCGCGCGATACGGCGAGCGGGCATTGTACGAGGCCGGCCTGTCGGTACGCACCAGTCTCGATCCGCGTTTGCAGGCAGAGGCGGACAAGGCCTTGCGCGAGGGATTGATCAGCTATGCTCACGGGCACGAAGGTTGGCGCGGGGCCGTCGCGCACATCGACCCCGAGGGTGATTGGGCTTCCCGGTTGAGCAAGGTTCAAATTCCGGCGGTCGCGACCGACGTTGGCTGGCGTCTGGCGGTTGTACTACGCGCTACACCCGGCGCGGCGGCGATCGGCTTTGCCGATGCCGATACGGGGCAGATCCCATTTGCGCAGATGCACTGGGCCCGGCGGCGCTATGCCAATGGCTCCCTCGGCCCGTTCCCGCGCGGCGCCGGTGACGTGGTCAGACCCGGCGATGTGGTAATGGTGGCGCCGGTCGCCGGCGTGCCGGCCAAGGGCGATGTCGGCAGCGACGCCGATATCAAGACCGACAAGACCGCGGTGGCGGCGGCCGGCAGAGGAGCCGGCTTTACCCTGTGCCAGGTGCCCGAAGTGTCCGGGGCTCTGGTCGTCATGGATCCGCATACCGGCCGGGTGCTGGCGATAAGCGGCGGGTTCAGCTTCGCTACCAGCCAGTTTGATCGGGCGACCCAGGCCTATCGGCAGACCGGGTCGGCGATCAAGCCGTTCGTCTTTCTGACCGCCCTCGATCATGGCTTCACGCCGTCGACAATGGTCAGCGACGCGCCGATCTCGCTGCCCCAAGGCGCCGGGCTGCCGATGTGGTCACCGACCAATTATGAGGCCGATCGTTTCCGCGGACCGACCCCGCTGCGCATCGGGCTCGAGCAGTCGATCGATACGCTGACGGTGCGGGTCGCCACGATGATCGGCATGGATCCGATCGCCGACACGATCGAGCGCTTCGGCATCCTGGATCATGTGCCCCACGAATATTCGATCACCCTCGGCTCTGGTGAGACAACCCCGATGCGGTTGACCGCCGCCTATGCGATGCTGGTCAACGGCGGTAAGCGCATCACTCCGACTGTCATCGACCGCGTCCAGGACCGCGACGGCAAGACTATTTTTCGCGCCGACAGTCGCCCTTGCGACGGCTGTACCGATGTCGATTGGAACCATCAACCGGTGCCGGTGATCCCGGATACGCGTGAGCAGGTGGCGGACCCCGGCTCGGCCTATCAGGTGGTCACGATGATGGAGGGAGTGGTGCAGCGCGGCACCGGCACGGCGGTAAAGGCAGTGGGCCGCCCGATCGCCGGCAAGACCGGGACCACGAACGATTACCGCGACGCGTGGTTCGAAGGCTTCACCCCTGACCTCGCCGCCGGTGTCTATGTCGGTTATGACCAGCCGGACAGCCTCGGTAAGGACGAGACAGGTGGTCATGTCGCTGCGCCGATCTTTCGCGATTTCATGATCGCCGCACTAGCGAGCACGCCAGCGACCGATTTCCGCATCCCGCCGGACATGCGGCTCTACCGGGTTAGCGCCGCTACTGGCCTGCCGATCTCCGGTGACGGGCCGGCAATCTACGAGGCTTACAAGCCCGGAACCGAGCCGGGCAAGAACCGCGATCTCAACCCCGCGCGCGCCGATGGCGAGGATGGCGCGCCGGCAGACGCGACCGCGGCTGCCGAAGGCGGCGACGAGGCTGCCGCCACCCCTGCGGCCGGCGCCAAGCCGGATGGCGGCAGTGCTATGCTGCCGGCGCGCGGCGCTCCCGCCAGCGGCACCGGCGGTCTATATTAACAGCACCGAAATAGACGGACGGAGCGAGGCATGCGCGCCGAAATCGAGGCGGCGGCCGGCGACATCAGGAAGTCGCTGGCGCTGCTGAGGAGGCATCTTTGACTGGGATACGGCAACCCGGCGCCTGGCCGAACTGAACGCCGAGGTCGAAAACCCGCGCCTCTGGGACGACCCAACCGCGGCGCAGAAGCTGCTGCGAGAGCGCACCCGGCTCGACCAGGCGATCGCCGGCTACCGGCGCATCGAGCGCGAGGTCGACGACGCGCTCGAGCTGATCGCGCTTGGCGAAGCCGAGGGCGAGGCGCAGATCGTCGCCGAAGCCGAGGCCGCGCTCGGAAAGCTGCGCGCCGAGGCGGCCCGGCGCGAGCTCGAAAGCCTGCTGTCGGGCGAGGCCGACGGCAACGATTGCTATCTGGAAGTCCATGCCGGGGCAGGCGGCACCGAGGCGCAGGATTGGGCCGAGATGCTGCTGCGCATGTATATGCGCTGGGCCGAGGCACACGGCTACAAAGTCGAATGGCTCGAAGAGAGCGGCGGCGAGGAGGCGGGGCTCAAATCGGCGACGCTGCGGATCTCCGGACCCGATGCCTATGGCTGGCTCAAAACCGAAAGCGGCGTCCATCGTCTGGTGCGCATCTCGCCATTTGATTCGAACGATCGCCGCCACACCAGTTTTGCCTCGGTCTGGGTCTATCCCGTGGTCGACGACAAGATCGAGGTCGAGATCAACGACAAGGATCTGCGCATCGACACCTACCGCTCCTCGGGCGCCGGCGGCCAGCACGTCAACAAGACCGACAGCGCGGTGCGCATCACCCATATGCCGAGCGGGATTGTCGTGCAGTGCCAGAGCGAACGCTCGCAGCACCAGAACCGCGCCCACGCCTTCGCCATGCTGCGCGCCCGGCTCTACGAAGCCGAATTACAGCGGCGCGAGGCGGTCACCGATGCGATGAACGCGACCAAGACCGACATCGGCTGGGGTCACCAGATCCGCTCCTACGTGCTGCAGCCCTATCAGATGGTCAAGGATCTGCGCACCGGGGTCGAGACCAGCAACACCGGCGCCGTGCTCGACGGCGATATCGATCGGTTTCTCGCCGCGGCACTCGCCGCCCGCATCGAGGGCTCGGACGCGATCGCCACCGGCGCCTGATCGACCCGTTAGCCGCCTCCGCGCCCGAAATCGGCCCGGGTCGCGCCCATCGCACCGGATAGGCCTTTGCCCGGTCGGCAATAAATGCGTAATCTCCGCCACGCAGACCTCTTCGACAACCTTGCCCGGCGGCGTCTCGCGCATGGTCGGCGTCCGCCCCAACACACGGGAGAGAAACATGAGTGAGATTGACGGCGCCACGTTGATTGCGAGGAGCCTCAAGCAGCAGGGCATAAACCACCTCTTTGGCGTCGTCGGGTTTCCCGTCGGCCCGATCGCCGCCGCAGCGCAAAAGGAAGGTGTCGCCTATATCGGCATGCGCAACGAGCAAGCCGCCTCCTATGCGGCGCGGGCGTACGGCTATCTGACCGGCCGGCCCGGCGCCTGCATCGTCGTGACCGGCCCCGGCGTCGTGCACGGCCTCGCCGGCCTTGCTGATGCGCAGCAGAATTGCTGGCCGATGATTCTGATCGGCGGCGCCTCGGAAACCTATCGCCGCGGCATGGGCGCTTTCCAGGAAGAGCGCCAGGTGCTCCTCGCCGCGCCGCTCTGCAAATTCGCCCACGCCATCGATAGCGTAAAGCGGATCCCGTTTTATGTCGCGGAGGCGACCCGGAACGCGACCTACGGCCGGCCCGGCGCCGCCTATCTCGACATGCCCGACGACATCATCACCGGCAAGTGTGACGAGAAGGACGTGGTGCAGGTGCAAAAATGCCCCGACCCGCCGCGCTTCCAGGCCCCGCCGGAGAATGTCGACGCGGCGCTCAACATGCTCGAGCGGGCCGAGCGGCCGCTCATCCTCGTCGGCAAGGGGATGGCTTGGGCCGACGCCGAAAGTGAGGTGCGCTCCTTTATCGAGAAGACGCAAGTGCCGTTCCTGCGCTCGCCGATGGGCAAGGGCGTGATGCCCGACGACCATCCGCTGTCGGTGGCGGCGGCCCGCACATTGGCGCTGCAGAACGCCGACGTCGTGTTCCTGATGGGCGCCCGCTTCAACTGGATCTTCCATTTCGGGCAGCCGCCGCGCTATGCGCCGGACGTCAAGGTCATCCAGCTCGACATCGCGCCCGAGGAGATCGGCCACAACAAGGCGACCGACGTGGCGCTGGTCGGCGACGGCAAGGCGATCATGGCGCAGATGAACGCCGCACTCGCCGGCCGCCAGTGGTTCCATCCGAAGGAATCGCCATGGCGGCAGATGATCAGCAAGAAGTCGTCGGAAAACGCGGCCCAGATCCAGCCGCAGATCGACGACGACAGCGCACCGGCGACCTATTACCGCGCCTTCAAGGACATCGCCGCCTGGATGCCGCGGAACTCGATCCTGTCGGCCGAGGGAGCCGGCACGATGGATATCGGCCTGACGATGCTGCCGGTGTTCAGCGCCAAGGCCTGCCTCAACGCCGGCACCTACGGCACGATGGGCCTCGGCCTCGGCCAGGCGATCGCCGCCGCCATCGTGCACCCGGACCGTCCGGTCATCCACTTGTCGGGCGAACTCGGCGATCGGCTTCTCCGGTATGGAGATGGAGACGCTCGTCCGCTATAACCTGCCGGTCAAGATCGTCGTGCTCAACAATGGCGGCATCGGTCCTGGCATGCCGGAGATCCCGGAAAACCCGATGTTCAACATGAGACCCAACTCGCTGATCTACGGCGCGCGCTACGACAAGGTCATGGAAGCGTTTGGCGGCAAGGGCTTCTTTGTCGAGGACCCGAAGGACCTGAAGGGCGCCCTCGCCGAGGCGATGAACTTCCGCGGCCCGGCGCTCGTCAACGTCGTGCTCTCGCAGGGCTCTGCCCGCAAGCCGCAAGCGTTCCGCTGGCACAGCTGAGCGACTGACACGTCACGCGCGGGGCCGTCCTGCAAGGCGGCTCCGGCGTGGCGTCCCAAGACGATGGCCTATCAGACCTACCGCGTCGAGATCACTCGCGACGAGACGCGCCCTTCCGGCGACGTGACCATCGAGATTACCGCCTATATCGACCGCATGCCGGAGACCAACGAGGCGACGATTGGGTGGTTGAGCCGGGCCTCGCGCGGGGTATGGAACAGCCGGCTGCAATATTCCGGGGATTTCGAATCCTTGGCGGCGGCGCTCGCGGCGATCGATGCCGCCCATCCGGAGGCCATGTCGATCCGCTGCTACGAATATTCGGTCGACAACGAATACCCGGTCGAAGCCACGGTGCTGGTGCGCTCGCAAGGCAAATGGCTGCCGGCTGCCGATGCCTCCCACTGAGCGCACGTGAGGGCAGGACCCGACAAGGCGCTTAGATACGCGGCGCTGGTCATCGTCGCAGGAGTGTTGGCCACCACCCTGGCGCAGCCCCAGGTTCTGGCCCGCCTGCCATTGCAAAATCTGCTCAAGAACGAGTTGCACGTCGACCGCACCGCTAACGCCGCGTTCTTTTTCTGGGCAGGTCTGGCGTGGTACTTGAAGCCGTTCGCCGGAATTTTGACCGACGCGTTCCCGCTCTTCGGCAGCCGGCGCAAGAGCTACATCCTGATCAGCGCGAGTTTGGCGGCGCTGTCATGGCTGGCGTTGATCGTTACGCCCCACGACTATCGCAAGCTGCTGTTCGTGGTGATCGTGATCAATACGTTTATGGTGGTCGCGAGCACAGTGGTCGGCGGTTACATGGTCGAAACCGCGCAGGCCAATTCGGGCTCGGGCCGTCTTACCGCGATCCGCCAGTTCGTCCAGCAGGCCTGTTTGATCGTCAACGGTCCGGTGGCCGGATATCTCGCCGCCATCGCTTTTGGCTGGACCGCTGCGGCCTGCGGCAGCGTCATGTTCCTGCTGGTGCCGGTGACCATCCTCTTTCTGCATGAACAGCGCAAACGGTCGAATTCGCGCCAAATCCTGGGGAACGCCCGCAAGCAGCTCGTTAACATCGCCACCGCCAGGACGATGTGGGCAGCCGCGGCGCTGATGGCCTTGTTCTACATTGCTCCAGGCTTTGGGACCGCGCTGTTCTACAAGCAGCAGAACGATTTGCACCTCAGTACGCAGGCGCAGGGCTTTCTGCAGTTGATCGCGGGCGTATTTGGCGTGCTGGCCGCTGTCGGTTACGGAATCTTGTGCCGGCGCCTCAACCTGCGCACGCTCTTGGTCGGATGCATGGTCGTCGCCACCGCGGCCAACCTCGGCTACCTGTTTTATTCGTCGGCGGGGCGCGCCCAGGCGATCGAAGGATTGAACGGCTTCGGCTACACCCTGGCGGAGCTCGCGCTGATGGACCTGGCCGTGCGCTCAACTCCCGCCGGGTGTGAGGGGTTGGGTTTTTCCTTGATGGTCAGCGTCCGCAACCTGGCCCTGTTCGGAACCGACTGGTTCGGCTCGAAATTGCTCGACCAATATCATTTTTCCTTTGATTCGCTGGTGATCGCCAATTCCGCCACGACCCTGATAGCGGTTCCTCTGGTGTTCCTGCTGCCCCGGCTGATCGTCCTCCACAAGGATGCCGAGATCTATGAACCTGCTCCCGCGCCAAAAGCTGTGATGGAGTGACGTTGCGACGCGGGGCTTCGACGCGTTCACCCCTCTGGCTCTCGATCGGTGTCTTCGATTCGAACGCCGCGCCCAGCCCGCAGGCTGTTACGCGCTCGCTCGATTCGGCGCAGAAAACGCGGATCATTTTCGAGCCGATAATCAAGCCACTCGCCCTCGGACGCGAAGCCGATCAGTAACCCGGCCGGTTTTCCATTGCGCGTGATCACGATCTCCTCGTTTTGAGCTTCGCGCAGAAATCGTGAGAGATCGTCCTTGATTTCGGATAGCGAAATTTGCCTCACGCCGGACCTCCGAATTGCCTCAGCCAAGCCTCCGCTTCCGATTTGGTCACGATCGCCAATATTTCGACCGTCGAACCAGAAATATCGTAGAACACTCGAAGCTCGCCGACCCGCAGCCGGTATTGGGGCCGACGTAGCCCTCGCAGGCGTTTGATGCGGCTGCGGCTCTTCTTTTCCGGCTCGTGTCGAAGGTGGATTTCAAGCGCGACCCGGACCGTGGCGCGAACATTCGCTCTTAGCGCCCGCAGATCTTCTAACGCCTCGGGCGCCAGGACAATCTCAAACGCCATTTCGGCAAAATTAACGCCAGACAGGGTCGCCGTCTACGCGGTCACAGCGACAACATGGAACGTAGGATGGGTTGAGCCTCGCGAAGCCCATCTATGCTGGGCGGCGTGGACGCGCCCGTCCGGCGCTGGCGGTGAAGCTGAGCCGCGTCCAATGAAACGTCGAAGACGCCGTTGCTCGCGAGCAAAGCGCCGGTCATGATTGCAGTATCGGCCGGCCGCGATCGCCCGCGCAACCCGGTTATCAATCAAATATTTCCAGCTGTCGCTCGCGCGAGGCGGCGCAACATGGCCGCGGCAAACGACTGATAACTGGGAGGGTTTCGATGCCCAGCAGCGATGATGTCCGCTCGCAATTTCCGGCGCTCGCTGAGAGGTGATCAGCGCGCGGCGGCCCGGAACTCGTCTCTTTTAGCCGCTGCCGCCTGGTCGGTGTCCGACCCCAGGGCGATGCTCGAAATCCCAAGAGTTGAGGCTTAGAACCCCTACTTGCCCGGACACGGCTTATCCAGGATCAGGCCCGGCGGCAGTTTCGTAAACGAGCCGCAGGCTTTGTCTAACTGACTCTGGATTAGGTTCGTGGTGCCGGTCAGGTTGGCGAAGGTCAGGTTGGCGTCGTCGAGGTGGGCGCCGTAGAGGTTGGCGCCGTCGAGGTTGGCGTCGTCGAGGTAGGCGCGGAAGAGATTGGCGCGGATGAGGTCGGCGCCGCTGAGGTTGGCGCGGCCGAGGATGGCGAAGCTGAGGTCGGCGCTGGTGAGGTCGGCGCGGCCGAGGTAGGCGAAGTCGAGGTTGGCGCCGCTGAGGATGGCGCCGTCGAGGTGGGCGCGGAAGAGGTTGGCGCGGCTGAGGTGGGCGCTGAGATTGGCGCGGCTGAGGATGGCGTCGCTGAGGTTGGCGCGGCTGAGGATGGCGTCGCTGAGGTTGGCGCCGCTCAGGTCGAGCCGCGTATCATCCGTTAGGCTGCAATCTTTGGTCTTCTCCGAGCACAATCCGAGACGCCATTGAGCCCAGAGCAACATCGGCTCCCGGTTCGGTTGATCGGTCCGACCCCATTCCCAGAATTTGAGCAATGACGGGTGTTCGGTAGCCGTCATCATCTGAGTTGAACCGAAATCCACCTTCATGGCTGCCACGAAGGAGGCCGCATTGCCGCTGCTGACGAGCGTAATAAACAAGCTCCGTTCTACAGCCGCGCGCGTTTCCTCCTGCGTCGCCTTTGTATCGATGAGCCCGAATGCAGCGAGGTAAGCGGCGAGGACCGTCCCGACGGCGAGATATCCGCGATTGCCAATGACCGCATCGCAGAGATCCATCAGCCAGCGTGTGGGTGCATCGAGGATCAGAAACCCGGCCATTACGGTGCGCTGGATGCTGTCGAATAGTCGGCTCCGCTTGGGTTTCGACAGGGTGTTAAGAATGTAGCTCCGGAAAATCCCGTAGGCGCGCTGGCATGGGTGCGGGGGCCGCTCGTGCGGCACGGCGCTTTCGGTCTTTTGGCCACCCGCAGGTTGCTCCACTCCGTCGAGATTGGGCTGTGAAGCAGGATGATCGGGAATGTTCGCCATCTGCGCCATCTTAAAGAACTTGTCGACAACGCGGTCGATGCCTATGAGGGCGAGATCGCACCGGAGATCAAGGTGCGGGTCAATACCGATACCAGGTCGAGCCGCGAGACCTATGTCAGCCCGAGCCGGGGGCAGCGCTGATGACGCATCCGTGGCGCATGCGCGGCACAGCGGCGGCAATGCTGGTGTCGCGCGTGTGGCGTGGCGGGCGCGTCCGATCAGTGTCGGGCCGATCATAAAAATTGTCATCGGCACGGCTTGATCGTCAGGCCAGGATCGAGCTTCACGTCAATCCCGCAAGCGTTATTCAATTGCTGCTGAAAGATGTTTCTCGCACCCCTCAGGTCGTCAGGTTTGATACCGTCGAAGATTACAAAAGCGCGTAGGATGGGTTGAGCCTTGCGAAGCCCATCAAAGGGCCGGCTTCGTAGCTTTGCCACTCACGTCTGGTGCTGCCGGGGCCCGGCCTGCGGGCCCATCCGCCGGCGATCATGCTCGATCGCGAAGATGTGGCTGTAGAGGGTTGCGGTCCATTGCTTGCCCTCCATGGTAATCTCGAGATAGCGCAAGGCGTCGCCAACATAGCGCTCGACCTTGCTCCAATAGAATTGCGGATAGCGATCGACCATATCGGCCGGACTATTATAGCCAAGCTTCTCGTTGACGCCGGTCTCGGCGAATTCGTGGTAGAGCGCGTTCAGCTTGCGCGGATAGAGCGGGTCGCCCAATTGACCGATCAGGTCGCCGGCCCTGACCAGGGCCGCTTCGGTGTCGGTAGCGGCGTGGTCTTCGTCGTCGGGCACCGGGAAGCGGGTGAGTTCGATGCCGGCGGCGACGCGCTCCTCATCAACGTGAGGAACCGGTGCGAACCGGTCCCGGACCATGATTTTTCCCCGTTCCACATGATACGGGGTCAGAAAAGCGTCGGAGGCCCCGCGCGGCGGCATCACCGTGTTGCCGGCGGCGTCGATGACAAAACGCTCTGCGGTGTCGCCGGGGCAGATGCCGCGCACATAGCCGATGTCGTGGTTCAGCGCGGCCAGAATGGTGTGGCCCCAGTCGCTCGGCGTGACCGTCCGCTCGAGCCGGCGGCCGCGCAAAATGTCCTGGACGCAAAGGGTGACTAGGGCCGTGTGTTCGCAATCGTGATAGAGTGCATCACTGCTGGCGATGCGCTCGATGACGAGCCGGGCGGCCTCGTCCAGGCCGTGGGCGATGTGCGGCTCTTGGTCGCCATAGATTCTGCGGTAAGTCTCGGCCAAGTTCCGGCCCAGTGCATCCGCTAGCAGGCTCGTCGGGTTCAACATCATCGCCTCTATCAGGCCGACCGGCTCGACTTAGTGTGACAGGTTCGACGAGACCGCCAGCGGGTATCGCCTTCGGCCATTACGATAAATAGGGGGAACGATGAGCGGAAACGAGATCGGAGAAACGACGGCGCCTGCGGACGCATTGGACCCGGCCCGGGGTCGATCCACGACCGCGAGACGCGAAGGGGCCGTGGCAGTCGGCGCGCTGGCTTTGGGAGCGCTGGCGCTCGGGGCGCTGGCGGTGGGGGCCGTGGCCATCGGCAGGCTGGCGGTCGGCCAGCTCGCTCTCGGCCGAATGAGGCTGCGCCGCGGCCGGGTAGACGAACTCCGGATTGCGAGGCTGACCGTCGGGGAGTTGCGGGTGGAGCGGGTACCGGGACCCAAGACATCGTAAAATTGCCCAACTCGCCTGTTATGCACAGAGGTCGCTGCATCGCACGCAACGCTACCGCATCAGGGAACTCTCTCGGCAGGCCAACCCGCCCGCCGGGGGGCTTTGACGGGGAAGGGAGAAATTTTGCTGCTGATTCGCTGCGGATGCAGGCACCAGATGTGAGCGATTGCATCCCATGATGACGGGTGTTGCCGCCCGGCTGCGCTGCCTGCTGCTCCAGACGGCTGCCGCGCCCGATGCCGGTGGTTCGCTGTATTTGTCAACGAGACAGCGGCGGCCCGAGCCGCGGAATCGGCCGTCGCGTCGCAGCGCCTCCCATGGTTCCGCTGTTGACTCGCGCCGCAATCTCAGGCACCGATCGGGCGAGAATGCCACGCCAGGGAGGAGGAGATCATGGCTTCACCGAAGAAGCTGTCGCATATCGTGTTGCAGACCAATCGTCGGCGCGAGATGATCGATTGGTATTGCACGGTGCTCGGAGCCGAAATTCTTTACGAAGCCGAGCGCATCTCGTTCATCAGCTACGACGACGAGCATCATCGGGTCGCCTTTCTCGATCCGGGACCGTTGGCCGAACGCGAACCCGATGGGCCGAAAGCCGGGAAGGAAGCGGGTCTGCATCACGTCGCGTTCACGTTTGCCGGCCTCGACGATTTGACCGGCAACTATCTGCGGCTCAAGGCCATTGGCATCAGCCCGCACCGCTGCGTCAACCACGGGGTCACGACCTCGATGTACTATTACGACCCCGACCACAACCAGGTCGAGCTGCTGGTCGACAATTTTGCGACCGCGGCAGAAGGCCAAGCCTATATGCGCAGCCGCTCGACTACTGACAAAAACCCGGTCGGCATCGTCTACGACCCCGAAGAATTGGTCGGCCGCGTCCGCGCCGGCCTGCGCGTCGAGGAACTCGCATCGATCAACTGAAAGAATACGGCCCCGCGTAAAGGAGGATAGGATGGCGATATTCACGCATGTCACGGTCGGAACGAATGATCTTGCCAAGTCACGCGCGTTTTATGACAGCGTGCTGGCTCCGCTCGGGCTGAAGCGCCTGAACGATCTCGGGGAGAATGGTTCGATCTGGGGGGCGGGCGATCCGGAATTTTTCGTGCTGAAGCCGGCTAACGGACAACCCGCGAGCCATGCCAACGGCGGCACGATCAGCTTTGTCGCACCCAGCCGCGCCGCGGTCGCGGCCTTCCATCGGGCCGCTCTCGCTGCCGGCGGCAAAGACGAAGGTGCTGTCGGACCGCGCAGCTGGAAGCCGAACGCGTATGCCGGCTATGTCCGCGACCTCGACGGCAACAAGCTTGCCGCCTACTGCTTCAAGGCGGAGTAGTCAAAGATCTTTCGGCCAGGCCCGGTCGATGACCGGGTCGGCTCAGTGTCCGCTTCGGCGGGATCGTTCAATCGGCGTCGGCGATTGCGGGGCCGACCTGGGGGTTGCGCGGCGTAGCAAGGCGGCCATATTGGCATCCCCACTTTTGTTGGAGGAGAAGATGGCCATCATCCTCTACGATCTCGCTGGCGCCGAAGCGGACCGTCGCTTCAGCCCGTTTTGTTGGCGCACCAAGATGGCGCTCGCCCATAAGGGGCTTGCGGTCGAGACCATACCGTGGCGGTTCACCGAGAAGGACAAGCTGCCGCAGCCCAATGGCGGACGGGTCCCGGTCATCGTCGATGGCAATAGAGTGGTGCACGATTCTTCGGCCATCGCGGCCTATCTTGAAGAACATTACGCGGACCGGCCCTCGCTCTTCGGCGGTCAGGCCGGGCGGGGTTTGACCAGCTTTGTGCAGAACTGGACCGAGACGGTGGTACAACCCGGGCTGGTCGGTCTTGTCGTGTTCGACATCTATCGTCACGTCGCACCCGAGGACCGGAACTATTTCCGGCAGTCGCGCGAAGAGCGCTTCGGACGCACACTCGAGGAGGTGGTAAAGGACCGGGAGGCTCGGCTGCCGGCTTTTCGCGACAGCCTGGCGCCCTTGCGCCGTACCGTCGAACGCCAGGAATTTCTAGGCGGAGCGACCCCAGCCTATGCCGATTATGTCGTCTTCGGCGCATTTCAATGGGCGCGGGCGATCAGCGATTTCGAACTTCTGGCCACCGACGATCCGGTCGCCGCATGGCGAGGGCGTATGCTCGATGCCTTTGACGGGTTCGCACGCAAGAGCCCGGCCTACGGCGTTTGAGCATGGCTCCGAGCGCTGGGTTGGCGACCGTCGCGCTGATTGTCCACATTCTCGCGGCCATCGTTTGGGTTGGCGGCATGTTCTTTGCCCATCAGGTGCTGCGGCCGGCCGCTGCGATGCTCGAACCGGGACCGCGCCTGATCTTGTGGTCGGGTGTGCTCGGCCGGTTCTTCGCCTGGGTCATCGCCGCGATAATATTACTGCTGCTAAGCGGCTATGCGCTGGTGTTTGGGGTCTTCGGAGGGTTCCGAGCGATCGGTCTCTATATCAACTTGATGCAAGGGCTTGGCATCCTGATGATGCTCTTGTTTCTGCACCTTTATTTCGCGCCTTGGCGCCGGTTCCGGATGGCGGTGGCGCGGCAGGACTGGGCCGAGGGTGGTCGCCAGCTCGGGCAAATCCGAACCATCGTGACCATCAACCTGGTTCTCGGTCTCGTGGTCGCCGCCATCGGTGGCAGCGGGCGGTATTGGGGCTAGGTGTTCGTCGCGCCGCAACCTGCATCGGCAACGCGCCGCGAAATTGCACTGCCCTATGCTTTAGTGCGAGATTCCAAAACTCGCTGCGAACTGGCCGTAAATACTGAAAGCGGTCATTCCTCCCGCAGGGTCATCAACACAACCGCGGCCAGAAGGACGCCAAACGCCGCGAAGCCGGCGTCGATCTGGCCGAACGCCATGCTCAACAAGGTGGTTGCCGCGGTTGCAGCGCCGATCAGAAACGGCATAGATGGTCTCCCCGGTCGCCTCGGGTTGAAACATCGTTAAAACGGATCAGGGATCGTTCTATTCCAGGTGCCCCGATCGGAGGGATGCGATGGGATCTATCTATGTGGCGCGCAGCGCGAAGCTCGGTCGCTGGGCATCGGATGTCGGGTTGGGCAGGCATATCTACAAAGTAGGCGTGGCCGAAGGCGATCCGAAAGTGGTCGTCGCCCAGGGCTGGGCCGGCGAAACCGATTGGACGATCGTGCGAAAACGCGAGGTCGAGGAGTTGAGCGAGGAGGAAACGCTGGCGCGTCTGGCTCGCAAGGAGAAGATGATCGATCCCAACCTTTATCCGAAACTCAAAGGCGCCGTCGGGGTGTTTCGTCTGACGGCGCCGCAGGTCGAAAATCATCTACTGGTGACACAAGCCCTGGCGGGCGATGGCGGGCGCGTCGAAATCAAGCTGAAGCCGGCGGATTTCGCCGATTACCTGATCCACAACGCATTACGCTGAACGCAACGTCGCGGACGATCTCTCCAGCAAAGTCGACCTGATCGCGGGGCAGCCGGTGAGGTCGCGTCGAGCGTACCTTAAGACGGAAGCGAGATTTGGCGGCCGAGCCAATGCGGTCTTGGCAAACGGGCATGCGCCGCCGCTGCCGCCGCCACCCGCGTTTGCGCTTCGCCCAAAAATGGTACGACCCGGCGCATGCCGAGGTCGATCGACAGAAACATCAGCTCCTGCGTCGCCGCTCGTTCTCCGTCCGCGATGCGGAACATCTCGTGCGCCAGATGCAAGCGCTTGGCGTCGGCGCCGATGATCAGGCTGACCACCCGAACCCGCTCGCCGACCAGCAGTTCCCGCTCGTAAAGATTATGCGTCTCCACGACGAAAGTACCGTGGTTGGTCGCCCGCTTGTAATCCTGCCCGATGCCGATCGACTGGAACAGCAGGTCGGTGGCGTAGTCGAACAGCACCGTATAATAGGCGAGGTTCATGTGGCCGTTTATGTCGATCCATTCGGTCAGCACCTCACCCTGATAACGGTCGTACGGCGCCGGAATGCTCATCGCGCGAAGGAACTCAGCGCAGGCTCGGCGCGTAGCCTTTGCAGGGATATTCCTCCCAATACTGGCGAAAACCGTGATGCGTTGCCTCCTGGTGGGGATGGGCGCGCAGTTTTTCGACGTCGATTTCGATGCCCAATCCCGGCGCCGTCGGCAGGTCGATCCAGCCATCTTGGACGGCAAGCGAAGAAGTGGCGATCTCGCGGCACAGGTCCTGGAAGTTGACGAAATATTCGGCGATTCGGAAATTCGGGATTACCGCCGAGAGATGGACGGTCGCAGCGAGGCCCGCCAGAGTGCTGTTGTAGTTGTGCGGCGCCATTACAATCGCCTGCGGTTGAGCGATCGCAGCAATATCGAGCATCGCCGTGATCCCGCCGACGACACAAATATCGGGATTGAGAATGTCGGCAGCGCGTTTGGCCACGCACTCGAAAAACGCCTCCTTGGTATAGATCGCCTCGCCGGTCACGATCGGGATCGGCACCGCGCGCCGCACCTCGGCGACGAGGTCGATATTCTCGGATAGGCACGGCTCCTCGTACCAGTCGATGCCGAATTCGGCGAGGCGATGACCGATGCGAATCGCGTGCGCCGGGGCGAAGCGCCGGTGCGCTTCGATCAGGAGCTCGAAGTCAGGGCCAAGCGCGTCGCGCATCACCCTGACGTAATCGATGGCGAAATCCTCGTCCCGGCGGTCGACAAAGGAGCGCCACGGGCCAGGGAACGGGTCGAATTTGGCGGCGGTGAAGCCCATTGCCTTGACCTTCATTCCGCACGCGACGCGTTCGTCGATGGTCGACCCCCGCGACCAGCCATTGGCGTAGACGCGGACCCGCTCGCGCGAAGCGCCGCCGATCAGGTTGTAGACCGGAAGTCCAGTGCGCTTACCGAGAATGTCCCAGGATGCAATCTCGACTGCGCTCCACGCCGAAGACAATTCCGGCGAGCCGCGCTTGATCGCAAAATCCTCGAACATGATCTGGCCGGTGTGGCGAATGTTGAAAGCGCTGCGGCCGATCAGGTGCGGCGCCATCGTCCGGATGATCTCGGCGACGACGGTTTCCTTGCCGTGCGTGACGTAGGCTTCGCCCCAACCATGGAGCCCATCCTCGGTTTCGACGCGGCAGAACAGCAGATCCTTCGAGCTGCCGGTGCCTAGGATAAAGCTCTCTATGCGCGCGATTTTCATGTCGTAATCTTTCGCGATGATTTAGGCGTTGGAGGGCTACGGCTGTGACCGATCGTAGCACCGGCCTCGATCCCGGCACCAGTACGCCGGGTGTTCGTTGCCCGGGAAGGGAGTCCGGTCATAGTGTGCCCGTGATCCGCCGAGTGTCGTCCGAAGAACGGAAAACCCGATGACTGATGAAGCTTATTCTGTCTCCACTGTAACCGCCGGACATGGTGGCGAGCCGCAAGAGACGCGCCGTGACTTTCTGATCCTAGTTGCGGGCGCAGTGGGAGTGCTGGGCGCCGGGGCCGCGGCGTATACGCTCATTGATTCGATGAACCCGGCAGCCGATGTGCTCGCCGCCGGCGAACCCGTCGAAGTCGATTTGAGTAAGGTGCAGCCCGGCCAGCAGGTCATCGTCCTGTGGCGCGGTAAGCCGATTTTCGTCGTCGATCGGACACCGTCACTGCTCAAAATGTTGGAGGATCCCAAGCTGGTCGAGAGACTGAACGATCCCCGATCCGAGGCGAACCAGCAACCCCCCTACGCCGAAAACTGGCATCGCTCGATCGACCCGAAATACTCAGTGCTGGTCGGGATCTGCACTCACCTCGGCTGCATTCCGAGCTTTTTTCCCCAGCCGGATCCGAGCAATCCGGCGCCCGATTGGCTTGGTGGGTATTTCTGCCCGTGCCATGGCTCGAAATACGATCTGGCGGGCCGCGTGTTCAAATCCGTCCCCGCGCCCTACAATTTGCCGGTCCCCCCCTATCACTTTCCTGAGAAGTCGACGCTGCGCATCGGCGAGAACCCTCCCGCCCAGAATTGGGACTTCAACTCGATCGAACAGGTCTGAGGCCGGCGCCATTGGATTTCGGGCGGTCATCGCCCGCTTCGCCATTTCAGCCATGGCGGTCTGTTGGGCGGCGCTCGCTCGACGATCGTGTTCGGGCCCATGCTCTGTGCTACAAGAGCAATGGCGATGCGGATCGTCGAAGGGCGGTCCACTTCCGTGTCGTCCCAATCGTCTGGAGTAGATCGCGATGAAGACCTTTGTGCGCTGCGGCCAGCTTTTTACCGCGGGCGAGGACGATGCCCGGATCGGCCAGACCATCATCTTCGACGAGGAAGGTATTCTCGACTATGTCGGGGCCGAAGAGGGAGCGCCGCGGCGTATGCGCGGCGACCGGGTGCTCGACTACTCCGGGTTGTTCGTGATGCCCGGTCTGATCGACGTGCACACCCATCTCGCCTACGGCAACGCCAAGAGCGAGGAAGACATCGACCTCTATAGCCCCCTCGAATTCCGCGCGCTGCGTGGCTTGTTTTTTGCCCAGAAGGTCGCCGCTGCTGGATTTACCGCGATATGCTCGCCGGGCGATGCTGGGCAGATCAGCTTGTCGATTCGCAATGCGATCCGCGCCGGCCTGTTCGATGGCCCGCGGGTCATGGCGGCAGGGCGGTATCTAACGACGCATCAAGGTCTTACGGACTGGTACCCGAGCTGGATTGGCGCGCCCGAAACCTCGATCGGGAAGCTGGTCGCCACCAGCGCCGAGGCGGTCGAAGAGATTCGTCGCCAAGTCAAAGATGGCGTCGACTGCATCAAGATAGCGCTCGATGGGATCCAGCGCCGCGAGAATGGAGAACTCGTCGCAGCTTTCAACCAGGAAGAGACCGAGGTGATGGTCCGCGAAATCCATCGTCTCGGCAAAAAGGCGGTGGCGCATGCCCGCGGTCGCGAAGCCACGCTTTACGCGGCACGTAGCGGTATCGATCTGATTTTTCACGCCAACCACCTCGACGGCGAATGCATCGCGGCGATGCTGGAGACCAGTAGTGCGATCGGCCCGACCATGACCCATCCGCGCAATACGATCGACTTTACCCAACCGCACGACCCGGCATATCAGAAGGGGCGTCCCGGCCATGCCCAGCGCGAGTACGAGATCGGCTGCGCGAATTGGAAAAAGGCGCGCGCCGCCGGCGTGCCGATCATGACTGGAACCGACACCGGCTTTGCGATTACCCCCTATGGCGAGTGGAATGCGCGTGAACTCGAGCTGTTCGTCGAGGATCTCGGGTTCTCGCCGGCCGCGGCGCTGCGCGCCGCGACCGAGGTCAACGCGCGGTTCATGACCGCCGGCGACCGCATCGGCACGCTCGAGCCCGGCCGGGCCGCCGATTTCGTCGCACTCAGCGCGTCGCCGCTCGCCGATATCAGCGTGTTGCAGGATCCCGGCGCGGTCCGCGCGGTCTATATCGCCGGCAAGGAGATCCGCATCGCCGCTCGCGACTACGATCCGCGCCAAGTCACCGATTTTGCACTATCCAACTGGACCGATATCTACACCAGGGCGCGCGTCGCCGAATTGCAGGGCAAGCGCCCAAGGCTCGCCGCCGCCGAGTAAAGCGTCCAGAAGCGCGGTCGGACCGCCCTGTGCGGGAGGGAGCAGCTTGGGCCAGGGCTAGCCGGAATCAACCGTCCCCGTCGCTGGTTCCGCGGCTGTTTAACGGCAGTGCCAAGTAGCGGCTGGTCCCGTGCCGGTTTATCAGCATCAGCACGGTTTTATCGGGGCTGGCCGCGGCGGCTTCAATCTTGGCGATAGCGTCTTTCGGAGAGGCGACCGGCTGCTGGTCGATTGTCTGGATCACATCGCCGGGCACGAGATCGAGCCCTGCTAACGGACTGTCGGCCCCGATCGCGGTCACGACAACGCCGCTGATATCGCCTGGAACGTGCAGTCGTTCGCGCTGCGTTGTGCTCAGCGGGGCGAGCTTAAGACCGGCAACCACGTCCAGGGGGCTTATTTGCCTAGCTTCGTTTTCGCCTTGCCCGAGGCTCGCAGTTTCCGGGCCTTCCGGCATCTCGCCAATGACCGGCCGCAAGGTAATTTCGCGATCGCGCCGCCAGACGGAAACGTCGGCTGATTGGCCTACCGGCATTTCGGCGACGACAAGCGGCAGATCCCGCATTCTGCTGATCTCGTGACCGTTGACCGCCAGGATGACATCACCTTGTGCGAAACCGGCGCGGGCTGCCGGACCGTTGGCGCCAAGCCCGGCGACAAGCGCGCCTGCCGGCCTGGCTAACCCGAAGCCTCGGGCGATTGCCGGCGTCACTTCCTGAATCTGTATACCAAGCCATCCGCGCTCTACTTTGCCATGCTCCTTCAATTGCTCGACTACCGGCCTGGCAAGATTCGCCGGTATGGCGAAGCCGATGCCGACTGAACCGCCGTTTGGCGAGTAGATCGCGCTGTTGATGCCAATGACTCTGCCACGGAGGTCAAAGGTCGGCCCGCCGGAATTTCCTCGATTGATCGATGCATCGATCTGCAGAAAATCGTCGTAAGGGCCGGAGTGAATGTCGCGACCGCGAGCGGAGATAATCCCGCTGCTGACCGTGTCGTCGAGGCCAAAGGGATTGCCGATTGCCAGCACCCAGTCACCGACGCGCGCGGCGTCGCTGTCGCCCCAGCGCACATAAGGCAACGGTCGCGAGGTGTCGACCTTAAGCAGCGCCAAATCTGTCAGTGCGTCGCGTCCGACGATACGCGCCTGATGCTGGGTGGCGTCGTGCAAGGTTACGGTGATGCTGTCTGCGTTCTCCAAGACATGGTAGTCGGTGACGACATAGCCGTTCGGATCGATGATAAAGCCCGAACCTAAAGCCAGACCGGGAGTCTTCGGCGCGCCTTTATGTTGTTGATCGTCGAAGAAACGACGCAGTAACTCATCGAGCGCTGCGGACGGCAGTTGCGAGGCCGTATCCCGGCTGTTGACCGGGCTGACGCCTATCGGCGGCGATTCATCAGCCGCGGCCTTGCTGGGTCTCTGAAGTGCCGAGACGTTGACAACTGCAGGTATTATCTCGCTTACAAGGGGAGCGAAACTGGTCATCGTCACCCTGCCTGCGTTCCATGGGAGCGCCGAGGAATCCCCACCGATCGAAGTGCAACCGACTGCGCTCAGCGCGACGCCGAGAGCAATCGCCAAACCGGCGGCCGTGCTGGCGCGCTGCCTCAGATCCGCGCTGATGATGGTCGCATCGCCCATGATGCTCTCCACAGATTTGCGCTACGATAGCGCGAATCACCGCGCCGTGGGTTAACACCGGTAATGATCCGCCGCAGTCCAGTTTCTCTGGCGTTCATGCGAGGGCGTCCCCGAATAAGAAACTCGAGAGCCTTATCCGGGTTTATATGGGAAATGCTTTCGACGGCCGCAGCGGGGAGGCCAGCCGGCTCAAATATCGAAAAGCCCTATCAAGCTCGGCAGAGCGTCGGTGCCTGGGAAAGTCGATTTGGCGACCGGGCTGGTGTCTCCAACTCGCCCCTAACTCGGTGGCTTCATTGCCACATCGAGCATGACGTTAGGCAGGATTTCACGGATCGCGCCACGCAAGGTGGCCTCGTCTGCCGCTATTGCAGAGGCCAGTAGCCGGCGGGAGCCACGGCGCAGAATTCGAGCGGTGGCTCGCCCGTCGCGCCCGGGGCGAATTGTCGCAAAGGCGTCCGCTGGCTCGATCCGCTTTAAGATGCGCTTGAGGGCTTGGAGGCCCTCGGCGGTTTCGACGTCATAGATCGGAGTCTCCGGACTTTCGGGCTCTTGCTCTTCCTCGACCGCAGCGTCGATCGCCTCAACGGGCCGGTAGCGAGCTAAAGACAAATAGATCGCGCGGCCGGGCTCAGCGTCTACTCTTGATTGCAATTCCCAGCTCTCACCACGGGCTGATAGTTCGGTGACGAGTGCGAATAGATCGTCGCTGTCCTCCTCGTGCGAGCAGGTCAGAAAAGCCAGACGGCCATCGTGTTCGACCACCCTGTCATCGTCTTCGGCAAAGCCGAGTTCTGCGAGCGCGTTGTCGAGCGCGCGGCGCGAAGCGACCAGGAGCGTCGTCACATGCAATCGCCGCCCGCTCTCCGCGGGATCCTTCTCCGCCATCAACCCCTCCGCCTCGGCGCGATCCGCCAGCCGGAGCAATCCTAGGCGGCGTCGGCCGAAGGCGCGACCAAAATCAGCGGCATTACACGGCCTAGTCGGGCTGACGCTCACCCGCCCGATTCAAGCGCACATCGCGGTCAATGCCCACGCTCATCAGCAAGCCAAACCCGAGCATGACCGTCAGCATCGCGGTCCCGCCATAAGAAATCAGCGGCAACGGGACACCGACAACGGGGATCAGGCCGGTCACCATTGCGGTATTGATGAACACGTAAAGAAAAAAATTTGTAGTAATTCCTGCCCCCAGCAGTCTTCCAAAATGATTGCGGCTACGTAGAGCGATTGCAAAGCTGTAAGCGAATATTCCGCAATAGAGACCGAGCAAGGTTAGCGCCCCGAATAAGCCAAATTCTTCGGCCAAGGTGGTAAAGATAAAATCAGTCTGCTTCTCTGGCAGAAAACTGAGATGGCTCTGGGTACCAAGAAGAAAGCCTTTGCCAAATAGGCCACCCGATCCCAAAGCTATTTTGGACTGAAGGATGTGGTAACCGGCGCCCAAAGGATCGTTGTCAGGATCAAGAAAAGTATAGATCCGGCTCTTCTGATAATCACGCAAGAACCGCCAAACGGTCGGTACTGCCGCTCCTGCCGCCATGCCCATCAATAGGAAAAGGCGCAGGCGGACCCCGGCGAGAAAGAACATCACCGCTCCGCCCATCAGCAGCATGATCGCGGTGCCCAGGTCCGGTTGCTTGAGAACGAGTGCCACCGGAAGGAGAATCATTAGTGACGGAAGGATCAAAAAGCGGATCTTTAGGTCCTCTTCATTTCCCAGGTGATGAAAATAGCGTGCCAGCGCCAGCAGCAGGGCTACGGTCATCAGTTCGGACGGCTGCAGCTGAATAATTCCGAGATCAATCCAGCGCTGTGCCCCCATGCCTACAATACCCCGTAAATCTACCGCTACCACTAGTAGCAAAGATACGCCATATGTCCAATAGGCAAGGCGAAACCAGTAATATACGCCTAGGATCGCAGCACCCAGCATCAGGATCAGCGCAATTACAAAACGCACCAGTTGCTTTTCTCCCCAAGGTTGCATATTGCCGTCGGCGGCCGAATACAATATCAAGATGCCGAAGCACGCAACTATAGTGATAAGGAGCACCAGCCCCCAACTGATGCCGAGCATCCTCTGCGCAAACTTCGGGTTGGACCGATTGAGGTCGGTATGGAGGCTGGTCACCGCTTAGCCGCCGGCGGGGCCGGGAGCCGCGGGGGAGGGCAGGGCGGACACGGCGGATTGGGCCACCGACGGCCCGGCCGGTACCCGCCGTCCGGGGTCCCGTTGCTGCACTGCGCGCAGAATGTCTCGGCAGATCGGTCCCGCCACTGCGGAACCGCCGCCGCCATGCTCGACTACGGTCGCGCAGACGTAGCGCACCGCTCCGACTGGGGCAAACCCGACAAAGAGTGCGTGATCGCGTTCCTTCCACGGGATCTCATCGATCCGGCGTAGCCCGTGGTCGCGCTCGTACTGGGTAATCTGCCGGACTTGCGAGGTACCGGATTTCCCGCCCATGGCGAGGCCCGGATCGGTGATCCGCGCCCCGTAAGCAGTGCCGCCCGGCTCGTTGACGACCGCGTTCATCCCGTCGAGGACAAGGGCGAGCGCCTCTGGGTCAATGCCGAGTGTAGGAAAGTCCCGGGCCGGCAAATCTTCGCCCTCTGACATCACCCCCGCACCGCGCACAAGGTGTGGCACAACCGCACGGCCGGTCGCCAGGCGTGCTACCATAGTCGCGATCTGCAGAGGCGTGGCGAGCACCGATCCCTGACCGATGCCGGCAATCACGGTTTCCCCCTGCTGCCAGTTGGATCCGGTGGTCGCGAGCTTCCACTCGGCGGTCGGGATCAACCCGGGCCGCTCGCCCGGAATGTCGATACCAAGGACGGCGCCGTAGCCAAAGCGGCGAGCCATTGCCGCGAGCCGGTCGATCCCCAGTCTTCGGGCCGTCTCGTAAAAAAAGACGTCGCAAGATTCCTTGATCGCATTTCGAAGGTGGAGGGTGCCGTGACCGCCGTGCCGCCAACAGTGAAATACGGCATTGCCTAGCCGGAGGTATCCAGGGCAAGTGATCGCGGTCTCGGGCGTCAGCACCCCCGCCGCTAACGCGCCCAGCGCAACCACCGGCTTGAACGTCGACCCCGGCGGATAAACGCCGGCGATGACCTTGTCTATCAGCGGGTGTGCTGGATCGGTCGAGAGTTGCCGCCACATCGTCCGGCTGAGTCCGTTGCAAAACATTATCGGATCAAAGCTCGGGCTCGATACGAGAGCCAGCACCTCGCCGGTCACCGCGTCAAGGAGAACGCTCGAGACACTTTGCTCGCCGCTGCATCGACGGGTCACGAAATCCTGCATCGCGATGTCGAGCCCGACCACGATATCTGATCCTGGCTCGCCCTCCACTCGAGCGAGTTCTCGCACGACCCGACCAACAGCGTTTATCTCGACCTGGCGGGTCCCAGCCGTGCCGCGCAGTGACAGGTCTTGAGATTTTTCGATACCGCTCTTGCCGATATGGAAATCCGGCAACTCGAGCAACGGATCTCCGGTCAGCTCCTGCTCGGAAGGCGCAGCGACGTAACCGACGGTATGCGCCGCTGTTCCGCCGAACGGATAATGCCGGGTAAGTCCCTGTTCAATCGAAACGCCGGGCAGTTCCGGCACGGCAACCTCGATCCGAGCCATTTCGTCCCAACTCAGATTCGCTCGGATCACGACCGGGACGAACGAGTGCTTGCGCCGGACCTCACGCAAAACCCGGTTGCGGTCCGCGTCGCCCAGTTCGATCAACGCAGCGAGCGCGGCCAGTGTCGCAACGATGTCACCGGCCTGCTCGGCAACGATCACGAGATGGTAGTCCTGACGATTGTCGGCGAGGGGAACACCGAAGCGATCCAGGATGCGCCCGCGCGGCGGTGCTAGAAGCCGCAGACTGACCCGGTTCTCATCGGCCATCACCTTATAGCGTTCCGAGTCCACGATCTGCAGCTGGTACAGACGGGTCGAGAGCGCGGCTACGAGCAGTGCCTGTCCGCCCGCAAGAACTGCGGCGCGCCGGCTAAACCGCCTGTTGCGTTGAACTTCCCGCTGCATCGCCGCCACCCGCTGGGACGCGTTGCCAGACCGTCATCAGCGCGCGCCCATCAGCGCGCGCTGGGTTCGGCCCAACAGAAAGCTGGCGAAGGGGAACAGCGAGATCGTCAGCACAGCACGAAAAACGCTACTGCGGAATTCAACGGCCTTTGCTTCAAGCAATGTGTGCAATAGCCAAAGTGCCAACATCGCGGCGCCGGTGAGCAGAGCAAAGCCGCCCCACACAAAGGGAAAAGCTCGGTCCGGGAACCAGCGCCGATATCGCAACACCCCCGCCCGGGTGAGGAGGAGGACGAGAGCGGTCGCGCCCAACGACCCTCCCGCCAAAAGATCATGGCTGACGCCGATTAGAAAAACTGCCGACGCTGGCAACAAGTCCGGCCGGTAGATCGTCCAGTGATAGACCGCCATTAACATAAAGGCCGGGGCCAGAGCTGCGTAAGACGGTATGTGTACCGGCTGGATCGATAGGATCGCCGCTGCTGCCGTCGTGGCGACCGGGATCAGGCGGGAGGCTACACTGTCGACCTGGGGTACGATAGGGGCGCCGGCGATTTTGTACGTCATCTCTCGGTCAATGATGATTCGTTCCAATGGTGGGCGCCGGTGTCACTCGCCGTACGGAGCGCGGGACGCCCACGACCGGCTTCGGCAACCCACTAGCTAGCCCGTAATCTACGATGCGCAGATATTCGACCCGCGACAACTCGACATAGGGCTCCACCCGCGGCGCCTCGCCGTTTACTCCGGAAACTACACCGACTGGCAAATCCGGCGGAAACACGCCACCCTCGCCCGAGGTGATGATCCGATCGCCGACCCTTACCGCGCTAGCTGGATCGAGGTACTCCAGTAGAGGCCGTTCGGAATTGTCACCGGATAGGATCGCTCGCTGTCGCGACCGCTCGACGATGACCGGGACGCGCGAGTTGAGGTCGGTGACCAGGAGGATCCGTGCCGCCCGCGTCCCGACCTCAACAACTCTGCCCACGAGACCGGCGCCGGTGATTGCGGCCTGGCCGCGTTCAACGCCGGCGCCGCTGCCCGCATTGACCATCAGGTTGCGCGCATAGGCCCCGCCTGAATTGGCGATGACCCGAGCGGTTACGTAGGAGATGGCCGATTCTGGAACCAGCTTCAGCAAGCTGCGCAGCTGGGCGTTTTCGGTGGCGAGCGTCAACGCGGCTTGCTGCCAATGCAGCAATCGGCGGTTCTCCTCCTCGAGACGGCCGTTCTCCTGATAGAGATTGATGAGCCGATAGGCGCGGTCCATCAGGTTGCCGGCGGCGGCGATCGGGCGGGACAACGCGTCAAGAGTTGGGGCGGCGGCATCGGTAAGCGAAATTCGTAACGGGTCGAACACTACTTGGTCCAATTTGCCGACAACGATCATCATTACCGAAAGGAGAACGAGAACCGGAAAAACGAGCCGCTGGAGGACGGCGCGGCGCGGCGCGGAGAGGCGAATCACACCGCCCTCGCCGGCTGGCGAGCAAGGCCGCGGCCGTATGCGCGCCTCCTCCGCCCACAACCTTCGGGGCCCCGAACCCCTCTTAGCCGCACGGCAGTGCCCCCCGCTTGTCGCCAGCCAGATAAAGACCTTTACCAAGTATTGATCAACACCGATCTCAACGTCTTCATCTCTTCGAGCGTTCGGCCGGTTCCAAGCGCCACGCAGCTCAGCGGGTCATCGGCGATCGAAACTGGGAGTCCGGTGGCGTGACGCAGCACCAAGTCCAGATTGCTAAGTAGCGCGCCGCCACCAGTGAGCACGATCCCCTTGTCGACGATATCCGCGGCGAGTTCGGGCGCGGTATGCTCAAGCGCTACTTTGACCGCCTCAACGATTGATCCAACCGGCTCGGCGAGACTCTCCGAAACCTGACGTTCGCTAATCACGATTTCTTTTGGTACGCCGTTCATCAGGTCGCGGCCTTTGATCTCCATTACCCGGCCCTCGCCGTCTTCCGGCATGCAAGCGGAACCGATTTCCTTTTTGATCCGCTCGGCGCTGCTTTCGCCGACCAGAAGATTATGGTTGCGCCGGATGTAAGCGATGATCGACTCGTCCATTTTGTCGCCGCCGACCCGAACCGATCGGCAATAGACGATGCCGCCCAACGAAAGCACTGCCACTTCGGTCGTGCCGCCGCCAACGTCGACCACCATCGAGCCGGTCGGCTCGGTAACCGGAAGGCCTGCGCCGATCGCCGCCGCCATCGGTTCCTCGATCAAGAAAACCCGCCTCGCGCCGGCACTTTCGGCGGATTCCTGGATCGCGCGCCGCTCGACTGCAGTCGAGCCAGACGGCACGCAGACGACAATCTGTGGGGTGGCGAAACTGCGGCGATTGTGAACCTTGCGGATGAAATGCTTGATCATTTCTTCCGTGACTTCGAAATCGGCGATCACGCCATCGCGCAAAGGGCGGATCGCCTGGATGTAGCCCGGGGTGCGGCCGAGCATTAGCTTCGCTTCCTCGCCGACCGCGAGCACCTGCTTCTTGCCCTTGACGCTGGCGATCGCGACCACTGACGGCTCGTTGAGGACGATGCCTCGCCCTTTCACATAGACGAGGGTGTTCGCCGTACCCAGGTCGATGGCCATATCGGCGGACAATAGGCCCAACATTCTTCCAAACATCTTACTGCGAACCCAACGTTGCCGGGGATCAGGCGGCCGCGCTGCTGTCGATGAGCTCCCACGAACCGGATAGCCCATCCATCCGTGCCATGCCCCGGTACATGCTAGGATGCCCGCCACGTATATTCCCCCGGGGCGAGGGGGCGATCCTTGCGGATCGAGCCCTCCTTTGCAAGCGGCCTATCGGCGAGCCCGTTTGTGGAGGCGCCAGTGCCTTAATCCGCTATATTCTGGCAAAATCATGCGTGAATAGAACGGCAGCGGTGCCGATCGTTAACCTCAACAAATATCGCAAGCCTATCGGCGCACGAAGGATGCCCGGCAGACGGTGGAAGACCGGGCTCGAAGCGGTGCGCAGCAAATGGTTCACCGCGACTTCACACTAGCTCCTTCATTGCCGCGGGATGCTGATCAATTGAAGGCTCAGCTCGGTCCCGTTTCTTAAACCGACCTCGTGACCGGCCGTGTCTGCTGGCGTGATGTTCGATCGGCAGGACGGATCGCCATTTCGAAGCCCCCGCCAGCGCCAGTCGAACGCCGGGCTGCAATGCGGCCGGTGCCGGCGTCGAATGCTTTGTCAGCAGCGAACCCCATAAGCCTGCGCAAGGCTTCACGACCCCGCGATAGCCGCGAGCGAATGGTTCCGACCGGTACGTCGAGCACGGCTGCAACCTCGTCGTAGCGCAAACCCTCCAATCCAACCAAGAGGAGGGTGGAACGCTGTTCCTCGGGGAGCTTGGCAATCGCACGCCCGAGATCGCGCAATTCAAGCCCCTGTCCCTGCTGCGGAGCGCGGGCCAGCAACGGCTCGTTGTCGCTCAATCGGACCCCGGCTCCCTCACGCACGGAGCGGCGCACGTGATTGACATATTGATTGTGAAGGATCGTAAACAACCACGCGTGCAGATCGGTACCCCCCTGCCAGAGGTGGAGCTTCGCCAGAGCGCGAGTTAGGCAGTCTTGAACGAGATCGTCGGCGAGTACAACGTCACGGGTCAGCGCCCGCGCGTAGCGCCGAAGGCGCGGGATCTCGGCCTCGATCGCCTGATGAGGATCCTCCACGAAATTCTCCCGTTGCCGGCGGCAATCGACCCGGGGGCCGATCTGTGCTCCACCAAACCTATCGCGAGGATGTAATTCGATGATGTCAGTCCATCTGGTTTTATGTAAGGATTTGTAACCTTATGTATGATGCTCCCTCTAGGGTCACGGCGTCGGGCTCTCACCGCCCCGCTGCGCAGGCAAGTGGCGGACCGAAATGAGCGACAATGGTCATATCCTGGTCGTCGACGATCAAAGGGAGATCTGCGAGATGGTCGAGGACTATCTGTCCGGCGAGGGCTATCGGGTCTCGACCGCTCATGACGGCGCTGAGATGCGCCGCGTCTTAGCGCAATCCCGGGTCGATCTCGTCATTCTGGATCTGATGTTGCCCGGCGAGGACGGGCTGTCGCTCGCCCGCTCTTTGCGCGAGGAATTTGACGTCGGAATTATCATCCTGACCGGACGTGGCGAGACCGTCGATCGCATCATCGGCCTCGAAATGGGCGCTGATGACTATCTGCCGAAGCCCTTCCACCTGCGCGAGCTGTTGGCACGGGTCAAGAGCGTGCTGCGCCGCGTCTCGAGCCGGACCGCAGAGCGGGCGCCGGCGCTGCGATCGAAGGCACGGTTTGCCGGCTGGAACCTCGATCTTTCAAGCCGCGAGCTCTATTCGCCCACGGGCAAGGAGGTTCGGCTGACCACCGGCGAATTCGACTTGTTGGCGGCGTTCGTCAACAATGCCAACCAAGTGCTGACTCGTGATCAGCTATTGGATTTGGCGCGCAACCGCGAGGCCGGGCCGTTCGACCGGACGATCGACGTGCAAGTCGGACGGCTTCGCCGCAAGCTCGAGGATGACCCGCAGCGACCATCGATTATTAAGACCGTGCGCGGCAGCGGCTACATCTTCACCCCGGCGATCGAAACCAGCTGAACCCGATCGCGCCCGGCATGAGCTGACTCCTCCTGCGCGATAGAATTTAGGTTTCCCGGGGATGATGAATTCCGGATCGTTCTGGGAGCAGACAACCAATCCGGGTCAGCGCCAGCGCTTTCCGAACCGGGCTCCCTTACGGTTCCTTTCCGTGCCTCGACGGGTTTTGCTGAATTGGGCGCAATCAGGAAAGTGACTGGCGTATAGGCCGGCCCACCTTTCTGTTTAAACGGTCAGAAAGCTGCGAATTGCTGCCTCATCCATGTCCTCGCGGCGGCCGGAGGCGACAACTTCGCCGCGCTGCATGACGAGGTAGGAGGCAGCAAGGTCGCGGGCGAATTCGAAATACTGCTCGACCAACAGGATTGCCATGTCGCCTCGCGCGGCAAGACCGCGAATCACGCGCTCAATGTCCTTGATGATCGAAGGCTGGATGCCTTCGGTCGGCTCGTCGAGGACCAGAAGCCGGGGCCGCGTGACCAGCGCGCGCGCGATTGCCAGTTGCTGCTGCTGGCCGCCGGAGAGGTCGCCGCCACGCCGGCGCAGCATGTCCTTCAGGACCGGAAACAACGCGAAGATTTCGTCAGAGACATGGCGCAGGCCGCGCGGCAAGACGGCAAATCCGGTCTCGAGATTCTCCGCAACGGTCAGCCGCGGAAAAATCTCGCGGCCCTGCGGCACCAGCGCCAAGCCGGCACGGGCGCGCTGATACGGAGATAGCCCGGTCAATTCTCGATCTTCCCAAGCAATCTGTCCGGCTCGGATCGGCTGGAGCCCGAAGATCGCCCGCAACAGGCTGGTCTTGCCGACGCCGTTGCGGCCAAGGATGCAGGTCACCTCGCCTTTTTTCGCCGTCAGACTGACGCGGCGCAGCGCCTGGCTCGCGCCGTAGTAAAGGTCGATGGCGTCGACCGACAGCATGTCTCACCGCCCGAGATAGACTTCGACGACGCGCGGATTGTCCTGAATGGCGTCGATCGAGCCTTCCGCCAGCACCGCCCCCTCATGCAGCACCGTCACCTTCACCCCAAGCGCCCGCACGAACGCCATGTCGTGTTCAACCACAACTACGCTGCGGGTACGGTTAATCTCGCGCAGCAGATCCGCCGTCGCTGCAGTCTCCGCATCGGTCATGCCGGCCACCGGCTCGTCAACCAGGAGCAATCTGGGGTTCTGAGCGAGCAGCATGCCGATCTCCAGCCACTGCTTCTGACCGTGCGAGAGGTCAGCCGCACGGCGGTAGCGTTCGGCACCGAGACGCGTCGTCTGCAGGATCTCCTCGATTCGCGCGCGCTCATCGGGCGTCTCGCGCGCCCACAGCGCGAAGCGAGGAGAGCGATCGCCATCGAGCGCGAGCAGCACGTTATCGCGCACCGACAACGGCTCGAAGACCGTCGGTCGCTGAAACTTGCGGCCGATGCCGAGCCGGGCGATCGCCGGCTCGTCGAGCCGCGTCAGATCGGTGTCGTCGCCAAATAGGACTCGCCCAGCATCAGGCTTTGTCTTGCCGGTGATTACGTCCATCATTGTGGTCTTACCGGCGCCATTGGGGCCGATTACCGCCCGCATCTCGCCTGGTTCGAGCACCAGGGACAGCTCGTTGAGCGCCTTGAAGCCATCGAACGAGACACTGACGCCGTCGAGATCGAGGAGGGTTCCCCCGGTCACCCGGTGACCTCGCGCGCCGCCGCGGCAGCAGCCAAATCGACCTCTGGCCTGGCGCCGCGGACCGAGCGCGCCGCGAACAGACCGATGATTCCCCGCGGCAGGAATAATGTTACCAATATGAACAATCCACCAAACGCAAACAGCCAGATTTCCGGCAAGGCGCTGGTTAGCCAGGTCTTGCCGAGATTGACCATGACGGCGCCGAGGATCGCCCCAGCGAGCGTGCCGCGCCCGCCGACCGCGACCCAGATCACCGCCTCGATCGAATTGCCGGGCGCGAATTCCGAGGGGTTGATGATGCCGACCTGCGGCACGTAAAGCGCACCCCCGATCCCGGCGATCACCGCCGAGACCACCCAAACCACAAGCTTGTAGGATTCTGGCCGGTAGCCGAGGAAGCGGGTACGCAACTCCGCGTCGCGCACCGCCACCAGCACCTTGCCGAACCGCGAGCTGGTAATCGCGCGCGCCAGCAGGAACGCCGCCGACAGCACGATCGCGGTGGTCAGCATCAGCCCGATCGAAGTGCTCTCGCGGTTGAGCGGAAAGCCTAAGATGTCTTTGAAGTCGGTCATTCCGTTGTTGCCGCCAAAACCCATATCGTTCCGGAAGAAGGCAAGCAGCAGCGCATAGGTCAGCGCTTGGGTGATGATCGACAGATAGACGCCGGAGACGCGCGAGCGGAACGCGAACCAGCCGAACACGCCGGCGAGCAGGCCCGGCACCAGCAGCACCATGATCAGGGCGAACCAGAGATGGTCGAACCCGTACCAATACCAGGGCAGTTTGTTCCAGCCGATGAAGATCATGAAATCGGGCAAGGTCGGATTGGCGTAGACGCCGCGGGCGCCGATCTCCCGCATCAGATACATGCCCATCGCATAGCCGCCCAGGGCAAAGAATGCGGCATGGCCGAGCGTCAGGATGCCGACATAGCCCCACACCAGATCCACCGCCAGCGCGAGGATCGCGTAGCACAGATACTTGCCGGTCAGCGAAATGACGAAGTCAGGGACGTGGGCTGCGCTCGCCGCCGGGGCGAACAAGTTCAAAACCGCAAGCAGCGCCGCACCGCCGAGCACGCAGCCGAGTGTCGCCGTCGTGATGCGGTCGATCGACATCAAGCCTCGGCCGCCCGACCTTTAAGCGGGAACAGCCCTTGCGGGCGCCGCTGGATGAACAGGATCAGGAATACCAGCACCAGGATCTTGGCCAGCACGGCGCCCTCGAAGGGTTCGACGAACTTATCGACCACCCCGAGGGTCATCGCCGCGAACAGCGTTCCCCACAGATTGCCGACGCCGCCGAGCACCACCACCAGAAAACTGTCGATGATGTAGCTTTGGCCGAGATTGGGGCTGACATTGTCGATCTGGCTCAGTGCCACGCCGGCCATGCCGGCAATGCCGGAGCCAAGGCCAAAGGTCAGCGCGTCGATCACCGGTGTGCGAATGCCCATAACCGCCGCCATGCGCCGGTTCTGGGTCACGGCGCGGATGGAGCGTCCGAGCCCGCCCCAGCGCAGCGTCGCCATTAGGGCGCCGAGCACGAGCAACGCGAACAGAATGATCCAGAGCCGGTTGACGGTCAGCGTAAGCCCGCCGAGCGCAATCGAGCCGCTCATCCATGGGGGCGAACTGACGTCCTGGTTGGTCGGGCCGAAGATGCTGCGCACCGCCTGTTGCAGGATCAGGCTGAGCCCCCAGGTGGCAAGAAGGGTCTCGAGCGGTCTGCCGTAAAGGAAGCGGATCAGAGTGCGCTCGATCACCACCCCGAGTGCGCCCGCCACCAAAAAGGCCGCCGGCACAGCCAGCAACAGGCCAAGATCTTCAAGCGCCGGGGCAAAGGCCGCGATCAGCTGCTGCACCACGAAAGTGGTGTAGGCGCCGATCATCACCATTTCGCCATGCGCCATGTTGATGACGCCCATCACCCCGAAGGTGATGGCCAGCCCGGTCGCGGCTAACAGCAGCACCGCGCCGAGGCTCAAGCCGTAATAGACGTCCTCGGCAAGGCCCCATAGTTGCAGCTGGCGGTCGATGTCGCGGATCGCCGCGCCGATTGCCGCCTCGACAGGAGGCGGTTGCCCATGCAGCGAGGACAGCAGAACTCCGCGCCGAGAGATCCGCGCGCGCGGCCACTTCGTGCACGGCAGTTAGCCGCGCCGAGATCGACCCGGTGTCGGATTTCAACAGCGCTGCTGCCTGAGCCTCGTCCAGCACGCGGACGACCGCGGCATCGTGTTCCTTAGCCAGTGCCCGCTCGATCACTGGGAGCGCACCGGCATCGGCCGATTGGAAAATCGCATCAGCCGCCTTGAGCCGCGCTGCGGGGCTCTTCGAGGACAGATCGAGGGCGCCTTCGGCGGTCTCGATCGCGAGCCGCACCAAATCGTTGACGATGACCAGCCGAAGGTTGACCGGCGCCGGCGCTGCCACCGCAGAGCCGGTGCGGGCGTCAGCGAACCCCTTATCGGTGCGGATGTAAAGCGGTGCGTCCGGCCGCGGCCACTTCCAGGCAAATAGCCGCCCGTCGCGCAGAGCCGCGATGACCGCCGCCGCCCGCGGGCTGCCCGAGACGGCCAGTTCCTGAACTCCTTGAGCCACGAGATCGAAATTCGTGGCTGCGATATCCGCGAACGGGTCGGCGGCAGCGCGCGCCGCACCCGGCAGCACCAGTATTAACCCCACCAGCACAGCGAACATGAAGCCGTGCGGGAAAAAGGGCCGGCCGCACCAGCCCTTCCTCAAGCAACGGCGCATTCGCTCAAGCCTTGTGATTGCCCAAGCACTTGCCGGCGACGACGTCATAACTGCCGCAGGACATCGGCGGCAGCCAATCGCCGATCAGGTTCTTGCTCTCCGGCAGATAAGGCGACCAAGGCTGAGCGACGACCAAGCCCGGCGTCTGCCAGACGACGTTGAACATCCCGTTGCCCTGCACCTCGCCGATCAGCACGGGCTTCGTCAGGTGATGGTTGGGCATCATGGTCGCGAAGTCGCCCGAAAGATTTGGATGGGCGACCCCGACCATCGCGTCGATAACCGCGTCGTGATCGGTGCCGCCGGCCTTCTCGACCGCCTTCACCCACATGTTGAAGCCGATGTAATGCGCCTCCATCGGGTCGTTAAACACTCGCTTGTCGTCCTTGGCGAAGGCCTTGAACGCGGCGACGACTTCCTTGTTGAGCGGGGTATCGACGCTCTGGAAGTAATTCCATGCCGCGAGATGGCCAATCAGTGGTTTGGTATCGATGCCGGCGAGTTCCTGTTCGCCGACGCTGAAGGCCACCACCGGGATGTCGGTCGCCTTGATACCCTGGTTGCCGAGCTCCTTGTAGAACGGCACGTTGGCGTCGCCGTTGATCGTCGAGACCACGGCAGTCTTCTTGCCAGCCGACCCGAACGCCTTGATCTTGGCGACCTCAGCCTGCCAGTCGGAATAGCCGAACGGCGTGTAATTGATCATCAGGTCGGCCGGCGCGACGCCTTTCACCTTCAGATAGGCTTCGAGGATCTTGTTGGTCGTGCGCGGGTAGACGTAATCGGTGCCCTCCAGCACCCAGCGCTTCACCCCGGCCTGGTTCATCAGGTAATCGACCGCCGGGATCGCCTGCTGATTTGGCGCGGCGCCGGTGTAGAACACGTTGCGGCTGCACTCCTGACCCTCGTACTGCACCGGGTACAAGAGGATGCCATTCAGCTGTTCGAACACCGGCAGAACCGACTTGCGGGACACCGAAGTCCAGCAACCGAACACCGCCGCCACCTTGTCGACCGACAGCAGCTGCTTGGCCTTCTCGGCGAAGAGCGGCCAGTTCGAGGCCGGATCGACGACCACCGGCTGAAGCTGCCGGCCCATGACCCCGCCTTTCGCATTCTGCTGGGCGATCAGCATCATCATTACATCCTTCAGCGGCGCCTCGCTGATCGCCATCGTGCCGGAAAGCGAATGAAGGATGCCGACCTTGATCGGCCCGGTTTCAGGTTCGGCAGGAGCGGCCTGCGCCCGCGGTATCAGATCGGGGATCACGCCGATGCCGGAGGCAGCGACCGCCAGGCCGGCGCCCAGCAGCCCGAAGTCGACGACGATCGATGGTGATGCCTTTGGATGACATAAGGAGCTCCCCATTTTATACGGTGGCCAACAGTGCATCCCGACTCGGGCGAGCAAGATTTAGGCCAAGCCCTGGAGAATCGTGGTGCTGGGGCGTGCACTTCCGCAGGCGCGGCATCGGCGCGAAATCGTAGGCCGCATCCGACTACGATCCATGAACAATAATGCCGCCGGGCGCGGCTTTGGATATCGAGTGCTTGACGGCGTGGATCGTCAGCTCCGCCGCAGGCCAGGAGGGGCTAATTAATTATGACGCGTTTTTAGGCAATGTGCCGAATCCAGCGCCACCTGCGAAGCCGAAGCTCGTCTGTGGTGATCTTTCCCCATTCCTTGTTCCAGGATCACCTCTTAGCATTCTGTTATTTCTACACGTGGCGCCAGCTATTTAATTACGAGGGCTAATCTTACTTCGTTTTCTAATCCAACTAGCAACGAACGGGATCTGCCCTACAAGCGACGGGCATCACACGTACCCAGGATTCCGCGGGGCATTGCCGGGTTGGATAGGTGATGACGGCCGCGTTGTCGCTCCTCCTCAGGCAGGCTTGGTTCCCACCGCGCAATGAAAGGGCTGGGCGATGAAGAAAGTCCCGTCGCTTTCCGCCTGCGCCACCGCCGCATGCCACGCCTCGGTCTCGGCCAGGTTCAATGCCGCTAGGATCTGCTGCTGATAGCGCGGGAGCCTGAGGGAACCCGGCCTCACCGCGACGAGCTGCGGGAAGCCACGCAGCCCTGTAAGCCCAAGTGCATGAAACCGCGGGTAGAGGCTCGCATCGGCGCAGCCTTGCGGGCTCATGCCCCCGCCGATCATCCCATGCATCTCGACCTTTGCCTTCAGCGCCGGGTCGAGCGGCAGGTTGACCCAGCACCCCCGATCGATCGCGCGCACGATAACGCCGACCCTTCCGCCGGGCTTGGTGACCCGCACCAGCTCGGACAGCATACGTTCGGCGTCGCCCTCTTCGGCGACTGTGCTGCATACGGCGACGTCGGCGAAATCCGCCGGCAACGGCAGAGCTTCCCCAATTCCCTAGCGAAAATCGATGCGGTCGGCGAGTCCTTCGCGCGCCGCCAGTTTCCGCGCCTCGCCCAACAGATAAGGGCTGCGGTCGACCCCAGTCAGCGGGTTTGCGCCCGCTGTCCGCCGCGCCAGTTCGCGCATGATCACGCCCGAGCCGCAGCCGAGTTCGAGCACCCGCTCGCCCGGCCTGATCGCCAGCGCGTCGAGCAGGTTGCGCACAATGGCGATGTAGCCCGACCTGCCGCGCTCTTCGAGGCTGGCCACGCTGCCGAGATGGACACCGCCGAGGGCGATCGTGCACCAGCGCGCGGCCAGAACCGGGACCAGCGCCGTCCATTGCGTCGGCGAAAGATCGAGCGGCAACAGCACCAGCGGCGGCCCGGCGCCGCGAACGCTGTAGGAAATACCGGCGATCTCGCCCTCCTGCTCGGGCACGCTCGTCGCCGGCAGCGGCTGGCGGCTTTCGCTGCGGGCAAGAAAATCCTGCATCGCGCCGCCTATTTCTGCGCCGCGCTCGACGGCGAGATCGGACCAGGTCAGCCCGGCATAGTCGCGCAACACGACTGTGGTCGCCGGCGGCAGGTCGGGCAGCACCGCCTGAACCCGGCGCGGGCCCGCGCCGTGGTCTCCGGTCACGACCAGCAACCGCGACGCTAGCGGCTGCAGGGCGCCCCGGTCGAGCGACGCCGGACAAAGTACGGTCAGCGATGCGAGGCGATCGGGGTATCGGGCGGCGAAGCCCTCCCAATCGCTTGCAGCCCGCCCGGCGAAATGGGCGCGGTCGATCCCCAGATGGTCGAGAAGCGCCGCTAGACGGACCTCGACCGGGGCTTCTTCTGATGCGGTCACGGTGTTGATGGTGCGTCTCCCCAAATCCTCGAGCCGAAACTAACATGCGCTGCTTCCCATCGGGCAAGCCTCTGCTTACGATCATCAAGCTGAAAAAGGAGATCCTCGATGTTGCTGCGCAACGCTTGGTATATCGCCGCCTGGGCTGACGAGATCGACGGCGAACCACTGGCGCGCCGGATCTGCGACGAGCCGATCGTCTTGTTCCGCGACAAGGCGGGACAGGTGGCGGCATTGGCCGACCGCTGCTGCCATCGCGCGGCGCCACTGCATCGGGGCGCCGTCGTCGAGGAGGGGATTCAGTGCGGTTATCACGGGCTGATCTTCGACGGCTCGGGGCGCTGCGTGCATATCCCCGGGCAAAAGCAGATCCCGGCGGACGCGGCGGTACGCGGCTATCCGGTGGTCGAAAAGGACCAGCTGGTGTGGGTGTGGACCGGGGATCCGGCCAGGGCCGACACCGCCAAGATCGTCGACTTCCCCTACCACAATGATCCCGGCAGATGGCCAAACAAGCACGATGTCTATCCGATCAAGGGCAATTACATGCTAATGGTCGACAATCTGATGGACCTGACGCATCTGGGCTATTTGCACGCCAAGACCGTGGGCGGCAACCCCGCCGCCCATGTCGAGGCCGAGATGAAGACGACGCGCACCCCGACCGGGCTCAAATTCACCCGCTGGCTGAAGAACTCGGTGCCGCCGCCCAGCTATGTCAGGGCCGCGGGTTTTACCGGGCGGGTTGACCGCTGGCAGGAATTCGAGTTCGTCGCACCGTCCAGCGTCTTGCAATGGACGGGGGCGGCCGATGCCGGCACCGGCGCCCCAGAAGGCAAGCGTGACGGCGGGTTTCAGTTCCGCCTGTTCCACGGCCTGACCCGGAGACCGAGACCAGCTGTTTTTATTTCTGGTCGGCGGCGAATGGCTATCGCCAGAACGACCCTGCGGCGACCAAGCAGCTCTATCAGGAGATCGCCCCGACCTTTGTCGAAGACCGGGTCATGGTCGAGGCGCAGCAGGCGCGTCTTAGCGAATTCGGCGAGGCAGGCCTTGTCGACATCGCCTCCGATGCGACCCGCATGCACATGCGACGCATGGTCGAGCGGCTGATCGCCGAGGAGTGCGCGGCCCTCGCCGCCGAATAGTCCGCCGGCCGCTACCGCGGGCCCGTCATCAGGTCGCGCAAGGCTTGCACGACCGGCTGTGGGGTTTCGCGCGACAGGAAATGGCCGGCGACCGGCACCACGCGGCGGTCGTATTGGCCGGCGAAGTGGACAGCGTGGCGGGCCGATTGCTCGACCGGCGAGACGCCGTCGGCCGCGCCGTGCAGCACGATTGCCGGCACCGTGATCGGCGGCTGGGCGACGAGGCGCTGCTCGATCGGCTCCAATGCCGGGTCGCCCGGGGCCAGGCCGTAGCGGTGGCGGTAGGACTGGATCGTCACCGCGACGAAATCGAGGTTGTCAAAGCTCGGTGCGGTCGCATCAAAGGTCGCGTCGTCGCATTGCCAGTTCGGCGACCACAGCCGCCACAACAGCCGGGCGATGTCGCGGCGGTTCTGCTCGAGCCCGGCATGTCCGCGTTCGGTGTGGAAATACCATTGGTACCAGAGGCGATGTTCCTGCGCCGCCGCGGCCGGATGGCCGGACACGGCGATGTTCTGGATGTTGTAGCCGCCGATCGAAACCAGCCCGCGCACCCGCTCCGGCCATAGTGCGGCGGCGACGCAGGCTGCGCGCCCGCCCCAATCGTAGCCGGCGAGATGCGCGTCCTCGATGCCGAGCGCGTCCATGAAATCCCTGACATCGGCGCCTAGCGCCGCCTGCTGGCCGGAACGCGGCGTGTCGCGGTGCAGAAACCGGGTCGGGCCATAGCCGCGCAGCCACGGGACCAGCACATGGCAGCCCTCGGCCGCCAGTTCGGGGACGACCCCGTCCCAATCGTGCGGGTCCGAAGGCCAGCCGTGCAGCAGGATCACCGGCGGCCCTTCAGCCGGCCCGGTTTCCTCGTAGCCGATCTCCAAGGAGGCGGTGTGGACGGTGCGGAACATCGCCTTAGCCTCCGAACCCGGCGCCGAGCCAGTCGAGGCTGTCCTCGTGCTCGAGGCGCTGGAGGCGCTCGTACAACGGACCGGCGCGATCGCCGAGGGCAGCGCGGGTCAGGCGGATGAATTTGTCGCCGAGGTCGGCGGCGTCGAGGAGGCCGTCCTGGGCGCTGTTGGTGAGGCGGCGACCGCCTTTCAGATCGACCGTGACTTCGGTTGCCGAGGCGCCATGGCCCGAGGCGGGCGGGGTCGCGAGCATTGTCACCCGGCGGGTGAGGGCGCGGATCTGGGGGTCGTCCAGCGCCCCGTCGGCGAAGGATTCGGGATTTCGCGGATCGCGGTAAAGCGCCAGTGCCGCGCAAAACGGCACGCTGTACTGCGCCATCATCAGATCGGCGGGCTCGGGGATGTTGTGCAGGGTGGCCATGCGCTCGGTCCCCGAGATCGTGATCGCTTCGACGTCGCCGCCGGTGAAGCCGTGCTCGGCCTGCAATTGCGACAATGCCTTGACCGCGGCGTGGGCGTTGACGTGGCAGGGGTAGCGTTTGAGCGCGATGCTAGTCGTCGCCCAGTATTCGCCGAGGCCCTTGGTCAGCTCCGAAAAGTCCCATTCGCGGCAGAACACCTGCAGGAAGCCGAATGGGCCTTCGAGCACCGTATCGGGGGCGGTGAAGCCGTCATGTGCCAAGCTTGCGGCCAGGACGCCGCCCTCAGAGGCCCGCCCCAGATGCAGCCGCTTGACCATGCCGCCATTGCCGGCGCGGGCGAATTCGAGGAGGCCCGACGCGAGCGAGCCGGCGATGCCGAGGGCGTTGGTCATACGCGACTGCGTCGAGCCCCAACAGATGCCCGGCGGCGATCGCGCCGCCGAACGGCCCGGTGTTGCCCGGCGCGTGAAACCCGCGCTGCTCGTTGGTGTGGCCGGTGGCGCGGCCGATCCGCACCATGACCTCGCAGCCGGCGACAAAGGCGGCGATCAATGCCCGGCCGCCGAGACCTTGCTGCTGGGCGATGGCGAGGGCAGGGGGCAACAAGGTGGCGCCCGGATGCACCCCCGCGCCCGGCCGGGTGAGGCTGTCGAGCTCGAAGCCGTGGGCCAGGGCGCCGTTGGCGAGCGCCGCCGAGGGCGCCTGCACCGCCGGTCCGCCCGATCCGAGGATATGGCTTCTACCGCCTGGGCCGGTGCGCTCGGCATAGGCGATGACGATCCGGCTCCACGGCAGGGCGGCGCCGCAGATCACCCCCGCGACCGTGTCGGTGATGCATTCCTTGGCTCGCCTGATGATGTCCGCCGGCAGATCCTGGTAGCGGAGTGCGGCCGCATAACGGGCCAGCCGAACGGTTTCCTGCGCCATGATCTCGATCCCCAAACGATGCCCTGTCGGGGGAATTAAGCAGAGTTCCGATGGCCGTTCCACATATGCCGCTTTGCTGTGCCGACTTTCCCTTGCTGCCCCGGCGGCCCCGGCCCGACCAAGAGCAGCGGCGTATGCTGAAATTCCCGTGAATCGGGAAATTTAGCGGGAATTTTCCAATTTTCGTCGCCCGCACCTCGAATAATATTAGCAATTTCATCATCATAGGGAAATTCACGCATCCTCGAACCGGGAATTCAAAATTCGCTAACCGGGAACTCGAATCGGGTAACCGGGAATTAACGCGAAATCGGACCATCGGGGGGGGAGCAGGCCGGCATGGGCCCCCTGGGCCTCGCCCTTGAGATCGACCCTAGACATCCCCACCGGTTGCTTCGCAGGAAATCTGCACCAAAAAGCCCTTTCTTTGGCAAAGTCTCGCCGACCGTCTTGCGAGCGTCACGATACGACGCGATTACGGCAACTTTGCCCTCGATGAGTTTCTAGAGCCGGCGTGCCCGGGGAGGGAGCTACGCTTTGCCTCTAACATCGCTCCGTTTCCAACGCGCAATCAATCGGTTGCCCTGCGAGCGAGAAGGTCGATTTCGACGAGTGCGCCGCGGGCGAGGGCGGTCACGCCGATGCAGGTTCGCGCCGGCAGCCTTCCGGGGGAAAAATAGGATTGAGCGAGGCGGCGAAGGTGCTGGACGTGCGCCGCGCCCCCCTCTCTGACCTGATCAACGGCAACGTGCCATCCCGATCAACATGCCGCCAACGCGGTTCGTGACGGCGGAACCGGGAATGTCGCGAAAGCCGAGGCGCTCGTAGAGGCAACGGGCGGGATTTTCGGAGCGCACGCTGAGATTAAGGCCTAGCCCGCGGCGAGCGGCCTCGCCGATCAACCTGCACATGAGCTTCTCGCCAACGCCTTGGCCGCGCGCATTCGGTTTCACGCCGATTGACACCTTCGGAGTCTCTTCGTCCCCGTAGGGGACCCTGAGCTCTTCGGCGGAAAAGCGCCGTGCCCAGGCTGCACCGATGATTTCGCCGTTCTGTTCGACGATGAACCCGAAATCCCCGGGTCGCTGCCAGCCGGCGAGATATTTGGCTACGGACGCAACCGCCTTCGCCGCCTCTGCATCGGGTTCATAGGCCGCCATCGCGAGAAAATCCCACAATACCTCGAGGTCATCCTGGACAGCCGGACGGATCACAAGATCAGGCATCGGAACCGCCATCCCAAGAGAGTCGCGAGCAATTCGTCCGTAAGCCGGTTATGCGGCAGGGCGAAAGGTCGGTTTTTCCGCCCCGCACCGCCGGTTGATGTCAAAGGTCAGCCGCCAATTGCCACTGACCGAAATGCTCCACGTCGGTCGCCCTTAAGCTCATGCACGCGCCAGCCGGCGGCCCGATGGCGCCGTTCGTGTCGGCTGACGCGGCCAACGCCCCCTTGCGTGATGTGAACTTGACTTCGCGCGAAGGCCCACCACTTGTAGGGCAAAATGAAGAACAGGGTCAGAAGGCCCGTAAGGGCGGTTATTAATGGTATCCAAGCAGCAGCATCCGCCGTCATCCTTTTTGGATTACTGAGACAGGCGGTCAGAGACGGCCGTGCAGTTCAAGTAGCCATGCTGGGCGGGCTGGCAATCGTGTGTGGCGCGCTAGTGCTCTGGGATCGATGGCAATGGCGACGCTGGCCGCACCCGACAGCATTGCCGGCCCCGCCTATTGTGACAGAGCAGCACGAAAGCGTGAAGGATGCACGGGGAGCTTAAGCGGCCATTCTTCTGTCTGATCAACGGCAACGCGGCGTTGTCGGCGGAAATGGCGCTGCGGATCGAGAAGGCGTTTGGTGTAAAGATGGAAACCTTGTTGAACATGCAGGCATGGCACGACGCCTACGCGATGCGCCAGCGCCAGCGCGAGGGCGAGACCGAGATCAAGCCCTACCGGTCCCCCGCCCCAGAGCCGCGTTGACCAGAGCCGCAAGGCCGAGCCGTGGGCCGACACCACCACAGCGCACGGCCGTTTGATGCTGATCGTGCTGGGCGGGCTGCCAGAGTTCGAGGGGGATTTAATCCGCAGGCGCGTCAGCATGAAGCTGACATCAACGTCGAGCCCGTCACGAGCCGCAAGCTCCACGAACCGCACCCCTAACTCGTTTCAAGTAGAGGGCGGCTCTTGAGCACCGAAAACAATGAAGAAGGCGGATTGCATCCGCCCTACGCTTGCTAGCGGCGAGATCGAGGGCGACGGCGACCAGAGTGGCATGTCGGCGCTGGCGCTCGCAGCCGGCGACATGCTGGACCGTGTTGCGCCCCGCTTCGCGGGCAAGCTGGGTGAGGCGCGCCTGATGCACACGATGCTCGCGCGCCGGATCAAGGTCGGCGGCACGGCCATCAAAAGCGGCGATGACGGCAGCCGTTGACCGGCGACAGACCCCGCAGCAACGGCATAGCATCCACTACGCCGGGCGTCGTCTCCGACGATCGTCAGATTTAGCTTTGGGAACCGATCTTACGCTCAATCAACCTCTTTGCGCTATACCCGCCGCGCTCCTGCATAGGTCCGGCTAGACCGTGTTTTGGTACTTTTGGTCGACAATCCTCTCGATATATTCTATCATACGAACAAACCAACTGAGAATAGGCGCGGGAGAATGCCTGACCAAATCCCTGTCCCGGACGCAATCGAGCCAGCGCAGTTGTTCACTGGTCAAAGGTCTCATCGGTGGGCAACAAAAGTACCAACTATATTATTATTGCTAGGGATAGCGTTTATTGACGTATCGTGCTCCAGTTATACCGGTATATCGAAAACCTTAGTTCCGTCAGAAAGTAATCAGTATACGATATTCGAGATGTGGACGTTCATTTTCGCTGGTATTTTTTCTATATCACTGTTTGTTGTTGCTTGGGTTCACGAAGAAGCGGGTGCACAAAACCTATGGCAGAATTGATCTACCAATTATCTGGTGGTTTTTTTAGGTATGTCGCTTGGTTGGCTCCTTGGCATCGTTCTTCAGCCATTCACTAGTGGTACGACGCAATCATAGGGTACCATATTGGGGCTGCGCACGCGATAATGCGCGATGCGCGATGGGATCGCTATCGAGGTGAGTGCCGCCGACCGCGAACGACTGGCCGCGGTGGTAGCGGATCGCAACAGCCGGCAAAAGCATGTGTGGCGGGCGCGGATCATTCTGGCCACGGGCGAGGGCTGCGGCACCGCCGAAATCATGCGCCGCGCCGGGGTTTCGAAGCCCTGTGTGTGGCGCTGGCAAGAGCGGTTCATGCACGAGGGCGTGGCCGGCTTGCTGCACGACAAGACGCGAAAACCCGGTCTGCCGCCATTGCCGTCAGCGCTGGTCGACGATGTCGTCGCGCTGACCCTGGCGGAGCCGCCGGGCGAGACAACCCATTGGACCGGCCGGGCGATGGCGGCAGCGAGCGGCATCTTGCTGCGCTCGGTGCAGCGCATCTGGGCGGCGCACGGTCTGCAGCCGCACCGGGTGCGGCGCTTCAAGCTGTCGCAGGACCCGGCGTTTGCCGCCAAATTGCGCGATGTGGTCGGGCTCTATCTCGACCCGCCGGCGCACAGCCTGGTGCTCTCGGTCGACGAGAAGAGCCAGATCCAGGCCCTCGACCGCACCCAGCCGGGCCTGCCGATCAAGAAGGGCCGGGCCGGAACGATGACCCATGATTACATCCGCAACGGCACGACCACGCTGTTCGCCGCGCTCAATGTCTTCGACGGGACCGTCATCGGCCAGTGCATGGCGCGCCATCGCCATCAGGAATTCATCCGCTTCCTCAACCGGATCGAGGCCGCGGTGCCGGCCGGCAAGCTGATCCACGCGATCCTCGACAATTATGCCGCCCACAAGCATCCCAAAGTGCGCGCCTGGCTCGCGCGGCATCCCAGGTGGGTGTTCCATTTCACCCCCACCTCGTGCTCCTGGGCTAATGCGGTCGAAGGCTTTTTTGCCACGCTGACCCGCCGGCGCTTACAGCGCGGTGTCTTCCATTCGCTCGTCGACCTGCAAGCTGCGATCAACCGCTATCTCGGCGAGCACAACCGCAAACCCAGACCATTCGTCTGGACCGCCGATCCCGATCGCATCATCGAAAAGGTCAACCGTGGGCACCAAGCGATCGCGTCAGACCACTAGCGGCGAAGCAGGAAAGTTTGTTACCTACGCAGGAGCAATATCAGCATTTGTTACAGGATATGGAGCCGGCAAATTAGACGATCTCATAAAATATATCTTTAATCCACAAAATCTAACCACGCGGCGCGCCTTTCATGGTGTTCTATTCCTGGTCTCATTTGTAATCGCGCTGATAGTAGTATATCAAGCTCGTTTTGGGGTATATGAGGAGCTATCAATTACGACGACTAGTCCTCTGCCTGGTGCCATCCTCAACAAAGCCTACGGGCCGACGAGGATCGAGGCCAGTGGCGGAACTCCCCCACTCAAGTGGGAGATAACACCCGCGTTGCCTGCGGATCTTTCGCTTGATCGCAATATCGGGGTCATCAGTGGCACACCAAAGGGAAGCTCGTCCCCAACTAATTACAGAATAACCGTTACCGATAGCGCAAAACCCCCTCTCAGTTCGTCCAAGGACCTCTCACTCGAAGTCAAGCAATGAAGATCTATACTGAGCAAGCGCACCCGCCGGCGAGTGTGATGCGTACGGTCTCGCCGATCAGTCTCCACGGCACCGAATAGCCGGCCGTCATCGAGGAAGCGCACCAGTCCATCCCAGTGGTTGAGGTCATAGCGGATGGCCTGGGCGATCGACGATCCGCGGGCGACCTGGGCCAGGGTCTTCCCGAGCCAGGTCTTTAGCGCCGCGGTGCCGAGGTACGCTATCACGGGAGGTGCCGCCCATCACGGATGACCCGTTCGAGCAGCCGTTGACACGCGATCCCGTTCGTCCGCCTCCTTCCGCGCGGCGATTTGCTCACGAGTCAGCGCGACCGGTTCGGGTCTCCTGCTGGCGAACTGGCATACTTCATGGACAGCTCATGGACATCCGGGACGGCCTGCCATGAAATAGGTCAACGCCATGATTGGCTCTTTATATCGAGCGTCGGACGGATCTTTAGGCTTTTCGAGTTGAACATGCCCCCACTGGGGATAATAACCATAGCATACAGACTGAAATTCTGCGCTATCTTGCTCTACCACCAAGTCCTGTGGACTGGATATACAATAAGTCTCCGGCTTTAGTCGCAAATGAACCCAAAGGTCTCTCTGTTCTCGAATAAAATTTGAATTAGGGGACATATCAGCCACAAGTGCCTTGCTTACTCCAAATATATCAGCCAACCCAGCAAGATCCGCTCCTAGAAATGGGCTTCCGACACTGATGATTGACTCAATCTTTGAATGAGAGTTACCCAACATACTAATGATATAGATCTGACGTGCAATAATACCGCCCATACTATGGGCAATAATATGTATATGTTGATATCTCGTAAATAACGTATCTGCAAAGAAATCCGTATATAGCCAACTAGTGGTACGACGCAATCATAGGATTCCATAAGGACTGGATCTGTGCGATCATGCGCGATGCGCGAGGGGATCGATATCGAGGTGAGTGCCGCCGACCGCGAACGACTGGCCGCGGTGGTAGCGGATCGCAACAGCCGGCAAAAGCATGTGTGGCGGGCGCGGATCATTCTGGCCACGGGCGAGGGCTGCGGCACCGCCGAAATCATGCGCCGCGCCGGGGTTTCGAAGCCCTGTGTGTGGCGCTGGCAAGAGCGGTTCATGCACGAGGGCGTGGCCGGCCTGCTGCACGACAAGACGCGAAAACCCGGTCTGCCGCCATTGCCGTCAGCGCGGGTCGACGATGTCGTCGCGCTGACCCTGGCGGAGCCGCCGGGCGAGACAACCCATTGGACCGGCCGGGCGATGGCGGCAGCGAGCGGCATCTCGCTGCGCTCGGTGCAGCGCATCTGGGCGGCGCACGGTCTGCAGCCGCACCGGGTGCGGCGCTTCAAGCTGTCGCAGGACCCGGCGTTTGCCGCCAAATTGCGCGATGTGGTCGGGCTCTATCTCGACCCGCCGGCGCACAGCCTGGTGCTCTCGGTCGACGAGAAGAGCCAGATCCAGGCCCTCGACCGCACCCAGCCGGGCCTGCCGATCAAGAAGGGCCGGGCCGGAACGATGACCCATGATTACATCCGCAACGGCACGACCACGCTGTTCGCGGCGCTCAATGTCTTCGACGGCACCGTCATCGGCCAGTGCATGGCGCGCCATCGCCATCAGGAATTCATCCGTTTCCTCAACCGGATCGAAGCGGCGGTCCCGGCCGGCAAGCTGATCCACGCGATCCTCGACAATTATGCCGCCCACAAGCATCCCAAAGTGCGCGCCTGGCTGCGCGGCATCCCAGGTGGGTGTTCCATTTCACCCCCACCTCGTGCTCCTGGGCTAATGCGGTCGAAGGCTTTTTTGCCACGCTGACCCGCCGGCGCTTACAGCGCGGTGTCTTCCATTCGCTCGTCGACCTGCAAGCTGCGATCAACCGCTATCTCGGCGAGCACAACCGCAAATCCAAACCGTTTGTCTGGACCGCCGACCCCGATCGCATTATCGAAAAGGTCAATCGTGGGCACCAAGCGATCGCGTCAGACCACTAGATAGTTCCATTATTGTCAGATTTCGGCGGAATAGATACGTCGGATAACTCCATAGATATCGGTGTTTTTTAACTGTGGATCATCACAAGCGAATTGTGAAAACTTGGACCAACTGGCGTCTGCATCTCCCGTCCAACCATGGATAAGCACGATTGCAATTTTACTATTTTCGCGAATACAAGCTGATGATGGAGGCGCTAGCGCAATGATAGGATTAATAACTTCAGTGTTTGTGAAAAATACAAATGCCGCAAATCCAAATGAAAGAGGAATCATAGTAATCCAGATCATATTAGTTATTGTCCTTAAGGCTGCACTGATATTTCCAAATTCGCCGGTAAAACTGTTTACCAAGTCAAATTGCCGTATTGCACGCCGGCGAATATAGAAAATTAGGAGCCCCAAGCCGATGAGTAATAACAAAAAGCATAATATGGAAGTTTGATTCCTAATTAAAAGGTCTAGAATTAGGTCTGCTGTGGAAAGTTGGTTGGCGATTTCGCCTTTATTAGAGTCGCCGCCCTTGCTACGTGGGGCCGTCGGGACAGCTTGTGCCTCGCGGGGCGGCGGAATCGCCTCCGGCCGTGCTAGAGAAGGCGGTAGCTGAGCAGGTGGCTGAGGAAACGGCTGAGAATTAGGTAACAGCTGAGGCCATGCTTGATGTATTGGGTTAATGGAGGCCAACATCGTCAACAATAGAAATAACCGAAAGTTTCGTCGCGAGTTCATAATTCGACACTCCAAAGTTAGGCGGTTCCCGTCCTCGACCGCATCCAACCGGACGGCTCGAAATACCGGGTTTTTAAGCGGCGCGCGAGGACGATGCGGGGCTAGGCGGCAATTTTCGCTAGCCGGGCGGCGCGGCGGCGCATTGCGGCCCAGGTGAGGCGGGCGGCGGCGCGGGCGAGGCGGGTGTTGGGGGTGAGGCCGACTGATTTGAAGATCATCGCGACGCTGCGCTCGACATGGGGGGCGCGGACGATGACGAAGGCGCGGCGGGCATAGGCCCGGCTGCAGCGCTGGCGGTCATAGGGCAGGGCGCGGTCTCGTTGGCGGCGTAATAGGCGTAGGCGAGTTCATCGTCCTCGGATTCGGCGATCCGTCCGAGGGCGACGCGCAACCGGCGCCACAAGCCGATCCGCTCGTGTTCGAGACAGCGGGTCAGCTGCCGGGAAAACAGCTTGTAATGGCGGATCTCGTCGGCCGCGATGTTGCAGCAGATCTCCTTTAACACCGGTTCCTCGACGCTGTCGCGCAAAGCCGAGTAGTAGGAGCTGGTCCCGGTCTCGACGATGCAGCGCGCGATCATCTCGCCGGAGCGCGAGCCGCGGCGCGAGGTGGTGCGGTCGAAATCGGCTTGGTAGCCGGCCCGAAGCGGTCGAAGGGCGGCGAAATCGAATTCGGCATCGGCGAAGGTGACAGTAAGATTTCACGTGGATTAATGGGACGGAAGCAGGTGTATGAAGTTTACGGTGGCCAGCTGTACATCGCCGCGGTCCAGCCGGCCGGAGCGGGTTCGATCGCTGTCCAAGTGCGGCAGTCTGACAGGTTCCACCCGGCATTATCGGGCGCTACGTCGAAGGCCACAGCCGGGCAGCGCACCGAAAGCTGCGAGCCCGTCGGCGCGGCTTTCGTCCAGGAAGACCATCGAACGCGGCCGGCGCTCTTGGCGTAGTAGAATTGCTCCAAGGACCTCGCGTCCTCGATAGTGGCCGCGCCATAGTGCTCGGAAATGATCGTCGGCAGCGTCACCGTCAGTGAGGATGTCCCCTCATAAAACGTCCAGGGAATATTTTCCAAGCGCCAGCGTGTAAATGCCTTGTTTAACCTGGTGGGACATGTCGCGGTCTGCGTGTCATTCAACCGCGCTACAGTCGAAGCCCACGAGCCGGTCGGAGGATTGTCTTTGAAGGACACCCAGCCATCAGCGCCGCATTCTGGCCCGGTGAAGTGTTGTAGCACCCCCATCTTACCGCCATCCTGCGTCTCTTTGACCCGCGTGGTGCCGTTCGGGTCGGTCACGTAGAGCTCACCGCCATCACCATTCGCGACCGCAACCCGACCAAAGGGCGGGTAAGAAAACTCGCACGGCATCGAGCCGTCGGCATTGAGCGTACAGTCGCCGATCTGATAGCCGGTGGGGGCGGGCAGATCACGCTTGCGATATCGGGCGATCTCAGCAGTCGACTGCGCATGTAGTGCACCGGCGCAATTCAGAAAATCGCCGGGGATGCTGCACGCGTGTTGGACCACGTAGTCGACGGGGTTGACAATGGGCGGCGGGTCTGAACGCGCGCCCTCGGCTATTTGCGGCTGCGAGATGCACACGCTAAGCATGCAGAAGGCGCCGGCGACGGTCCTGACAAATAAAACTTCATATGCCTCCTCGGCGTGTCTAGTCGATTCGTGACAGACCTTCTCAAGCAGTGGATAGCAGCCCGCATCTAGTGGTACGACGCAATCATAGGATTCCATAAGGACTGGATCTGTGCGATCATGCGCGATGCGCGAGGGGATCGATATCGAGGTGAGTGCCGCCGACCGCGAACGACTGGCCGCGGTGGTAGCGGATCGCAACAGCCGGCAAAAGCATGTGTGGCGGGCGCGGATCATTCTGGCCACGGGCGAGGGCTGCGGCACCGCCGAAATCATGCGCCGCGCCGGGGTTTCGAAGCCCTGTGTGTGGCGCTGGCAAGAGCGGTTCATGCACGAGGGCGTGGCCGGCCTGCTGCACGACAAGACACGAAAACCCGGTCTGCCGCCATTGCCGTCAGCGCGGGTCGACGATGTCGTCGCGCTGACCCTGGCGGAGCCGCCGGGCGAGACAACCCATTGGACCGGCCGGGCGATGGCGGCAGCGAGCGGCATCTCGCTGCGCTCGGTGCAGCGCATCTGGGCGGCGCACGGTCTGCAGCCGCATCGGGTGCGGCGCTTCAAGCTGTCGCAGGACCCGGCGTTTGCCGCCAAATTGCGCGATGTGGTCGGGCTCTATCTCGACCCGCCGGCGCACAGCCTGGTGCTCTCGGTCGACGAGAAGAGCCAGATCCAGGCCCTCGACCGCACCCAGCCGGGCCTGCCGATCAAGAAGGGCCGGGCCGGAACGATGACCCATGATTACATCCGCAACGGCACGACCACGCTGTTCGCGGCGCTCAATGTCTTCGACGGCACCGTCATCGGCCAGTGCATGGCGCGCCATCGCCATCAGGAATTCATCCGTTTCCTCAACCGGATCGAAGCGGCGGTCCCGGCCGGCAAGCTGATCCACGCGATCCTCGACAATTATGCCGCCCACAAGCATCCCAAAGTGCGCGCCTGGCTCGCGCGGCATCCCAGGTGGGTGTTCCATTTCACCCCCACCTCGTGCTCCTGGGCTAATGCGGTCGAAGGCTTTTTTGCCACGCTGACCCGCCGGCGCTTACAGCGCGGTGTCTTCCATTCGCTCGTCGACCTGCAAGCTGCGATCAACCGCTATCTCGGCGAGCACAACCGCAAATCCAAACCGTTTGTCTGGACCGCCGACCCCGATCGCATTATCGAAAAGGTCAATCGTGGGCACCAAGCGATCGCGTCAGACCACTAGACGCACTGATTTTTCCAAAGGTCAGTTATGCGGCTAGGGAGTAATTTTCGCCAGCCGGGCGGCGCGGCGGCGCATCGCGGCCCAGGCGAGGCGGGCGGCGGCGCGGGCGAGGCGGGTGTTAGGGGTGAGGCCGACTGATTTGAAGATCATCGCGACGCCGCGCTCGACATGGTGGGCGCGGACGGTGGCGAGGGCGCGGCGGGCGTAGGCCCGGCTGCAGCGCCGGCGGTCATAGGGCAGGGCGGTCTCGTTGGCGGCGTAATAGGCGTAGGCGAGTTCGTCGTCCCCGGATTTGGCGATCCGTCCGAGGGCGACGCGCAACCGGCGCCACAAGCCGATCCGCTCGTGTTCGAGACAGCGGGTCAGCTGCCGGGAAAACAGCTTGTAATGGCGGATCTCGTCGGCCGCGATGTTGCAGCAGATCTCCTTTAACACCGGTTCCTCGACGCTGTCGCGCAAAGCCGAGTAGTAGGAGCTGGTCCCGGTCTCGACGATGCAGCGCGCGATCATCTCGCCGGAGCGCGAGCCGCGGCGTGAGGTGGTGCGGTCGAAATCGGCTTGGTAGCCGGCCTGGAAGCGGTCGAAGGCGGCGGCGAAATCGAATTCGGGGTCGGCGAGTTCAGCCCATCGCCCGAGCGCCTGGCCGTGCTGGATCTCGTCCTCGCCCCAGCGCATCGCGCTCGCCTGGAAGCCCGGATCGTCGTCAAAGACGCGGCACAAATGACGCGCATAGGCGCCGCCATTCAACTCGACCAGGCTCGCCGCCTTGACGATCGAGACGATCTGCGGGTCGAGCTTGCTGCGATCGAACCGGTCCCAGCGAATATCGTCGAGCGTCCACGAACCCATGCCGCTCACTCCGGCATCTGCAACATGTCTTATTACACACGCGGGAACGAAATAACCCTAGTGGTACGACGCAATCATAGGATTCCATAAAGACTGGATCTGTGCGATAATGCGCGATGCGCGAGGGGATCGCTATCGAGGTGAGTGCCGCTGACCGCGAACGACTGTCCGCGGTGGTAGCGGATCGCAACAGCCGGCAAAAGCATGTGTGGCGGGCGCGGATCATTCTGGCCACGGGCGAGGGCTGCGGCACCGCCGAAATCATGCGCCGCGCCGGGGTTTCGAAGCCCTGTGTGTGGCGCTGGCAAGAGCGGTTCATGCACGAGGGCGTGGCCGGCCTGCTGCACGACAAGACGCGAAAACCCGGTCTGCCGCCATTGCCGTCAGCGCGGGTCGACGATGTCGTCGCGCTGACCCTGGCGGAGCCGCCGGGCGAGACAACCCATTGGACCGGCCGGGCGATGGCGGCAGCGAGCGGCATCTCGCTGCGCTCGGTGCAGCGCATCTGGGCGGCGCACGGTCTGCAGCCGCACCGGGTGCGGCGCTTCAAGCTGTCGCAGGACCCGGCGTTTGCCGCCAAATTGCGCGATGTGGTCGGGCTCTATCTCGACCCGCCGGCGCACAGCCTGGTGCTCTCGGTCGACGAGAAGAGCCAGATCCAGGCCCTCGACCGCACCCAGCCGGGCCTGCCGATCAAGAAGGGCCGGGCCGGAACGATGACTCATGATTACATCCGCAACGGCACGACCACGCTGTTCGCGGCGCTCAATGTCTTCGACGGCACCGTCATCGGCCAGTGCATGGCGCGCCATCGCCATCAGGAATTCATCCGTTTCCTCAACCGGATCGAAGCGGCGGTCCCGGCCGGCAAGCTGATCCACGCGATCCTCGACAATTATGCCGCCCACAAGCATCCCAAAGTGCGCGCCTGGCTCGCGCGGCATCCCAGGTGGGTGTTCCATTTCACCCCCACCTCGTGCTCCTGGGCTAATGCGGTCGAAGGCTTTTTTGCCACGCTGACCCGCCGGCGCTTACAGCGCGGTGTCTTCCATTCGCTCGTCGACCTGCAAGCTGCGATCAACCGCTATCTCGGCGAGCACAACCGCAAATCCAAACCGTTTGTCTGGACCGCCGACCCCGATCGCATCATCGAAAAGGTCAATCGTGGGCACCAAGCGATCGCGTCAGACCACTAGTGGTATGAACTTGACGCTTGGTACTCCCCCTCTTTTCGGTCATGCCCGCGAAAGCGGGCACCCAGGGCAGCTAACACCGTACCAACGGCACCTGACCCCCGCTTTCCCCACGGAACATGTCCGTGGGCTGAAGGCGCACGGGGCGACGAGGAAAAGAAGCCGAGAACCATCTGTCTGGTTCATAACCCTAAGGGTGACATGCCGATGGCCAGATTCGCACGGCAGGCGCGCCGGCGGCGCTGATCAGTGAGCCGCTTCGGCGAGCACCTGGAGCTTTGCCTGGGCGACGGCCTCGGCGCGTTCGAGGCCGCGCAGTTCGATCAGCAACCGCTCGCGCTCGCCTCCGGTGCTGCGCGACACCTGTTCGCGCAGGCTCGGAAGATTACCCTGGACGACCTGCAATTCCGCCTCTGTAGCGGCACGGTTGAGTTCGTCCGCAGGCGTTGCTTCATCGGCGAGGACCGTGCATCGCTCGGGCGTCACGTCGGCAAAGCCGCCGGCGACAAAGATGCGCCGGGTCACCCGCTGGCCCTCGTAAACCTCGATCATGCCGGGCCGGATTGTCGACATCAGCAGGGCGTGGCCGGGCAGCACACCGAAATTGCCTTCGGTTCCCGGGACCACCACCATCTCGACGGCTTCGGAGATGAGCAGACGCTCCGGCGTCACCAATTCGAACTGCACGCGGTCGGGCATCAGGCCGCCTCGGCGGCCATGTTGCGCGCCTTGGCGACGGCTTCGTCGATCGTGCCGACCATGTAAAAGGAGCTCTCCGGCAAATCGTCGTGATCCCCCGCGACAATGCCCTTGAAGCCCTTGATGGTCTCCTCGAGGCTGACAAGGACGCCGGGGGTGCCGGTGAACACCTCGGCGACGTGGAAGGGCTGCGACAGAAAGCGCTGGATTTTACGGGCGCGGGCGACGGTCAGCTTGTCTTCTTCCGACAGCTCGTCCATGCCGAGGATCGCGATGATGTCCTGCAACGATTTGTAGGTCTGCAAGACGCGCTGTACGTCGCGCGCGACCTGGTAGTGCTCGTCGCCGACGATCCGCGGGTCGAGCATGCGCGAGGTCGAATTGAGCGGGTCGACCGCCGGATAAATGCCGAGTTCGGCGATCTGGCGCGACAGCACCGTGGTCGCGTCGAGATGGGAGAAAGTCGTGGCCGGCGCCGGGTCGGTCAGATCGTCGGCGGGCACATAGATCGCCTGCACCGAGGTGATCGACCCCTTTTTCGTGCTGGTGATGCGCTCTTCCAAGGTTCCCAAATCGGTTGCCAAGGTCGGCTGATAGCCGACCGCCGAAGGGATCCGGCCAAGCAACGCCGACACCTCGGAGCCGGCCTGGGTAAAGCGGAAGATGTTGTCGACAAAGAACAGCACGTCCTGGCCCTCTTCGTCGCGGAAATATTCGGCAACGGTGAGTCCGGACAGACCGACCCGCGCGCGCGCCCCCGGGGGCTCGTTCATCTGGCCATAGACGAGCGCCGCCTTGGAGCCCGCGCCGCCGGGGTTGATGACCCCGGACTTGATCATCTCGTGATAGAGGTCGTTGCCCTCGCGGGTGCGCTCGCCGACGCCGGCGAACACCGAGTAGCCGCCATGCGCCTTGGCGATGTTGTTGATCAGCTCCATGATGATCACGGTTTTGCCGACCCCGGCGCCCCCGAACAGCCCGATCTTGCCGCCCTTGGCATAAGGCGTCAGCAGATCGACCACCTTGATCCCGGTAACCAGGATCTCGGCCTCAGTCGACTGGTCGATGAACGGCGGCGCCGATCTATGGATAGGGGAGCGGCGGTTGGTTTGGATGGGTCCGCGCTCGTCGACGGGTTCGCCGATCACGTTGAGAATGCGGCCCAACGTCTCGGGGCCGACCGGCATCATAATGGGTTCGCCGGTATCGACCGCCTGCGTGCCGCGAACCAGCCCGTCGGTGGTGTCCATCGCGATCGTGCGGACAACATTTTCGCCGAGTTGCTGGGCGACTTCGAGGACCAGGGTGCGCCCAGCGTCGTCGACGTGCAGCGCGCTTAGGATTGACGGCAATTCGCCGTCGAAGTGCACATCGACCACGGCGCCGATAATCTGCGTGATCGTACCGATACTGTTTCTGGGCATGTTCGCGAAATCCTCGTCTCGAACTTAGCGTTCAACGCGCCGCGCGGCGCCATAATAACTGTTGTCGCCAAAGGTCATGCCGCTCGCAATGACTCGGCGCCGGAGATGATCTCGATCAGTTCCTTAGTGATGGCGGCCTGACGGGTGCGATTGTAGTTCATGGTGAGCCGGTCGATCATCTCGCCGGCGTTGCGGGTGGCATTGTCCATCGCCGTCATCCGCGCACCCTGCTCGCTCGCGGCGTTTTCGAGCAACGCGGTGTAGATCTGCACCGCGAGATTCTGCGGCAATAATTCGCCAAGGATCTCCTCTTCCGACGGCTCGAACTCGTAAACCCCGCCCACTGCAGCCGAAACGGTCCCCGCTTCGGTCTCGTCCGGCGGCGGAAACGGGATCAGCTGCTGCGCCGTCACGATCTGGGTGATCGCCGAACGAAAACGGTTGTAGATGATCGTGCAGGCGTCGAACGCGTCCGCGCGAAAAAGCACGAGGATGCGCTCGGCGATGTCGCGCGCCTCGTCGAACGACAGCCGGCGGCGGCCGATATCGGTCAGGCTGTCGTGGATCAGCCCCCCGTAATCGCGGCGGAGGCCGTCGCGCCCTTTACGCCCGATCGTCAGAATCATCACCCTTTTGCCCGCTGCCTCGAGTTCGCGCACGCGGCGCCGCGTCTCGCGCAGGATCGAGGCGTTGAAACCGCCTGCGAGGCCTCGGTCGGAGGACGCGACAATGATCAGGTGCGTCGCGTCTCTACCGGTGCCGACGAGCAGCGGGGGCGCGCTCGGTAGGCCTGTCATGCGGACCGCGAGCGAGGCCAGGACCCGCTTCATACGCTGTGCATAGGGCCGCGCCGCTTCGGCCTGTTCCTGAGCGCGGCGCAGCCGCGAGGCGGCGACCACCTTCATCGCCGCGGTAATCTTTTGGGTAGACCTGACGCTGCGAATGCGCACCCGCAGGTCTTTCAGGCTGGGCATCGGGTGCGCTCGGCCGGGTTCACACGAAGGTCTTGACGAGACCGTCGAGGCAATCGGAGAGCGCCGTTTCCACCGCGGGTGAGATCTCCCGTTCGGCGCGGATCGCGTCGAGCAATTCTGGATGCGTGGCCTTGATCTCGCTCAGCATCGCCGCTTCGAACCGGCCGATATTGGCGACCTCGATCGTGTCGAGATAACCGCGTGTACCGGCAAAGATCGAAACCACCTGCTCTTCAACCGAAACCGGCGAGAATTGAGGCTGCTTCAATAATTCGGTCAACCGCGCGCCGCGTGCCAGCAGGCGTTGCGTCGCCGCGTCGAGGTCCGAGCCGAACTGGGCGAAACTCGCCATCTCGCGATACTGCGCGAGTTCGAGCTTGATGCGCCCGGCAACCTGCTTCATCGCCTTGATCTGCGCCGCCGACCCGACCCGGCTGACCGACAGCCCGACATTGATGGCCGGACGAATGCCGCGATAGAACAATTCGGTTTCGAGAAAGATCTGGCCGTCGGTTATCGAGATCACGTTGGTCGGGATATAGGCCGAAACATCGCCGGCCTGGGTCTCGATGATGGGCAATGCGGTCAGCGAGCCCGAGCCATGCGTGTCGCTCATCTTTGCCGCGCGTTCGAGCAGGCGGGAATGGAGGTAAAAGACGTCGCCCGGAAAGGCCTCGCGGCCGGGCGGCCGGCGCAGCAGCAAGGACATCTGGCGATAGGCCACCGCATGCTTTGAGAGATCGTCGTAAATCATCAGCCCGTGCATGCCGTTGTCGCGAAAAAATTCGCCCATCGCGCAGCCGGAATAGGGCGCCAAATATTGCAGCGGCGCCGGCTCGGAGGCGGTTGCGGCCACAACGATCGAGTATTCAAGTGCGCCGTAATCCTGCAGGGTCTTGACGATCTGGGCGACGGTCGAGCGCTTCTGGCCGATCGCGACGTAAATGCAGTAGAGCTTGGCCTTTTCATCGGTGCCGGCGTTGACCTGCCGCTGATTGAGCACAGTGTCGATGGCGAGCGCAGTCTTGCCGGTCTGACGGTCGCCGATGATCAGCTCGCGCTGGCCGCGCCCGATCGGCACCAGCGCATCAATCGCCTTTAGCCCGGTTTGCACCGGCTCGTGCACTGAGCGTCTCGGGATGATGCCAGGCGCCTTGACCTCGACCCGCGCCCGGGTCACATCGGTCAGCGGACCCTTGCCGTCGATCGGTTCGCCTAGCGCGTCGACTACCCGGCCGAGCAGGCCGCGCCCGACCGGCACATCGACGATGGCGCCGGTGCGCTTGACGGTATCGCCTTCGCCGATGCCGCTGTCGTCGCCGAAGACAACGACGCCGACATTGTCGCTCTCAAGGTTGAGCGCCATGCCGCGCACGCCGTTGGGAAACTCGACCATCTCGCCAGCCTCAACCTTGTCCAGGCCGTAGACCCGGGCGATACCGTCGCCGATAGACAGTACTTGGCCAACCTCCGCAACATCTGCCTCGCTGCCGAAATTGGCGATCTGCTGCTTTAAGATCGCCGAAATCTCTGCCGCACGAATTTCCATGAAAAGCCTCTTTAGCCAATACCCTTCATTGCCAATTGCAAGCGCCGCAGCTTGCTCTCGACCGAACTGTCGACCATGCGTGAACCGACCTTGACAATCAATCCGCCGATCAACCGTGGATCGACCCGAACATCCACGGAGACTTGTCGGCCGACCGTGCGGCGAAGATGCTCGCTGAGCGCCTCGAGCTGCTGGTCGTTCAACAGCTGCGCTGCGGTGACGTTGGCGGTAACCTCGCCGCGTCGCTCGGCGAGCGTAGCCAGATAGGCCTCGATCATCGCCGGCACGGCGAAAAGCCGCCGATTTCTCGCGACAACGGCGAGGAAATCCCGGACCAGCGACGAGAGGTCCGCGCGCACCGCCAGCGCGGCAACTGCCCGCCCCTGCTCCAGACGCGACAGGACCGGGCTGCGCACCAGGCGCATCAGATCGACGCTTCCCGCCAGCATCGCCCGCAGTTGACGCAGATCGGAGGCGACCTCGTCGAGCATCCTGCGCTCCTCGGCGATTTCGAACAGCGCCGCCCCGTAGCGCTCGGCCAAGGCGGAAACGCCTGTCGTTTCGGAAGCCAATGTTCAGCAGTCCTCGATGGCCGCACCGGCAGGAAAGGCCCAGCAGCATTTCCTGTTTGTTTTCGGATACCGCGCCGGGCACCGCTACCCGGCAAAGCCGTCGGCGGGTTCCGTAGCACAGCGTCGGACCCGGCGCAACCAGCGGCGTTGGTTCGCCGCCGGTGATGCATCTTCCCGGTGTTGCGTTTCGTTCATGTCGCATCCGCAAAAAACGCCGGGCATTGATGAGCGGCATGGCTAGGAATTCCGCGCACGGAGGGAGTACAGTCGGCGGGACACGCACGCTTTGTCAATTTTGCGCGAGGAAACGACATGCAATACCGCAGAATCTCGGCCGATTGTCATCTCGACATGCCGTGGATGCCGCCCGACCTGTTCGTTTCCGAGGCGCCGCGGGAGCTGAAAGACCGCATGCCCTATGTCGCCGATGGGCCGCAGGGACCGCAATGGGTTGCCAAGAACGGCGCCACCTTCGGGCTCAAGAACGGCGTTGGACCGGGCGGCGCGCTCTTTGTTCCCGGGCAGAACCACCGCGTCGACAAGATGGCCGAGACCGGCATGTACGAGGACGGCAAGAAGGACATCCGGCGCTGCAGCGACCCGCATCTGCGGATCAAGGATATGGACCGTGACGGCGTCGACGCCGAGGTGATCTACGGCATCCTCGGGGCCGCCTCGCGGCTCAACGACAATGAAGCCTCGAACGAGATGCTGCGCATCTACAACGATTGGCTGAGGGAGTTCTGCAGCCACTACCCCGATCGCGAGATCGGCCTCGCCTGCCTGCCCTATGGCGAGATCGACAAGGCGGTTTCCGAGATCCACCGGGTCGCCAAGATGGGCATCAAGGGTCTCGAACTGTCCTGCTCATGGGACATGGAGCCGATGTGGCACCCGGTCTGGGAGCCCTTGTGGAACGCTGTCGAGGACGTGCAGCTGCCATTGCACTTCCACACTTTCCCGACGACGTCGCCGCGGGCGCGCGAAGGTGTTTCCGGCCAGGTCCGACGGGCGGCGATGTTCACCGGCGTGTCCTCGTTCCAGATGGGCCTGATCCATATCATCGCCGCATTGATCGGCGCCGGCGTCCTCGAACGTCATCCGCGGCTCAGGGTATCGTTCGGCGAAAGCGGCATTGGCTGGCTGCCCTATGCGCTCGATCGCATGGATTTCGAATACGAGGACCGCTTCCGCGATCTGATGAAGTTGAAGCCGAGCGAATATTGGCGCCGCCAGTGCAAGGCGACGTTCCAGCTCGACCCGATCGGCACCAAGCTCTATGAGGATATCGGCGTCGAGACCCTGATGTGGGGCTCCGATTACCCGCACACCGACGGCGTATGGCCCGAATCCTCAAAGTACATCAAGGAGCAATTCGCGGGCATACCGGCCGATGTCGTGCACAAGATCACCTGCGAAAACGCCGGCAAATTCTACGGCCTGATCAACTAAATCTCTGCAACAATCAGAATAAAAGAAGGGACCCCCGATACGGCGCCCTTTCTTTCGGCGTCAGAACTGGACCCGCTGGGTCAGGGCCCCGTCTATGATCAAGTTGGTGCCGGTGATGAAGCTGGCGCGCGGGCTGGCGAGGAACACGACGGCGTTGGCGACCTCTTCGGGCGTGCCCATGCGGCCCATCGGGTTGCGCCCGACCATTGTCTTGAACAACTCGGGATTGTTCTCCTCCAGCACGTTCCACACTCCACCTTTGAAATAAACGTTGCCGGGCGAGACCATGTTGGCGCGTACGCCCTTCTGCGCGAGGTTGCGGGCCAGCGCCTTGACATAGGGCGCCAAAGCCGCCTTGACCGAGGCGTATGGGCGCGGCGCGCCAGCGATCTCGACGGCCCCGGTGGTGCCGATCACGACAATCGCGCCAGCCGATGATTTTTCGAGGAACGGGATCGCTGCCTCGACCCCGGCGACCGTGCCCAAGACGTCGACATCGAGGCTGCGGCGCCAGGAATCCTCGTCCATCGCCTGGGCCAGAGCGCTGACATTAGCGATGAAGATGTCGATTCCGCCGAGCGCGTCGGCCGCCTCGGCGACCCAGGCGCGCAGCGCCTTGGTGTCGGCCACGTCGACAACCCCGCCATGGGCCTTCACGCCCTTGCCAGCAAAATCAGCGACCGCTTCGTCAACGCCGGCTCGGCTGCGGGCGCACAGCGCCAGGTCGCAGCCCTCATTAGCCAGCAGATCGGCGATCGCGCGGCCGATGCCGCGGGTCCCGCCGGTGACGATCGCCCTCTTGCCCGTCAGCCCGAGATCCATCTCCCCTCCTTGTCGCGCCGCCTGCGACAGCGGCTCAATGTGGCAGTCGCGCCCGAGGATGCGCGCCGTCGTAGATGGCGAGGAGCCGTTCGGTCTCGACCGATGTGTACCGCTGGGTGGTCGATAGACTGGCGTGGCCCAGCAGCTCTTGGATCGCGCGCAGATCGCCCCCCGCCCCCAGCAGATGAGTGGCAAAGCTGTGGCGGAGCGCATGCGGGGTCGCGGTTGCCGGTAGGCCGAGGAAACCGCGCAGCGACTCCATCTGCCGCTGCACCAGACGCGGATGCAGCGGACCGCCCCGGGCGCCGACAAACAGCGGATCGTCCGCAGCGAGCGCGTGGGGGCAGACGGCGAGATAGTCGGCGATGGCGCTGCGCACCGCCGGCAGCACCGGCAGCTGCCGTTCCTTGCGACCTTTGCCCGTGATCGTCAGCTCCTCGCCGGTCGGCGCTTCGCCCCGGCTCAGCCCCAATGCCTCCGACAGCCGCAGGCCGCAACCGTAGATCAGCGCCAGCAGCGCGGTGTCGCGCTTGCCCTGCCAGCCTTCCGGAGACAGGTCGCCGGCAGCGTCGACGGCGGCGATCGCATCGTCGATCGTCAGAGGCTTGGGCACGGCAGGCGGCAGCTTGGGCGAGCGCAATGCCGAAAGCGCGGTGGTCGAGGCGAGCCCGCGACGCTGCAAAAAGCGCACAAATCCGCGCAGCACCGACATGCCGCGCGCCAGCGAGCGGCGCTCAACGCCGTCGCCGGCGCGCCGCGCCAGATAAGCACGGTAGTCGGCCGGGCGCAGTCCGTCGAAAGCGGCAAGGCTCGGCACCGTACCCAGATGCTCGGCCAGGAAATCGAGAAAAAAAGCAAGGTCGCGGCCATAGGCGGCGATGGTATGCGCCGAAGCGCGGCGTTCGCCTGCCAGCCATGCACCCCACAGCCCGATCGCCGCGCGCAGATCGTCCGCGGCAGAAAATCGCCCAAGCGGCACCGGCTCCGGGAGTGCCGGGAAAATCGGCTTGTGCCGGGTTGCGCCCCCGCCCTCGCGATTGCCTGCGGCCGAGTTCGGACGCGGGCGCCGACGTGCTCAGCGGCCCCGTTCGAGCCACTGGGCGATCGTGATCTCTACCGCGCGGGCGAGAAAGGTCAACAGCTCGGTCCCGAGACTGGGATGAAACGTCCCCTGCTTGCGGGTTCCGATGCACATCAACCCGCTCGGCCCCGAGCGCGCGAAAGACAGGCGCAACAGCGCCTGCGAGCGCACCAGGCCAGCAGCGCCGCCGAACAGCGCGGGATCACCTTTGTTATCGTCGAATAACAGCACGTCGCGGTCGGGGCCGAGCACCTGATCGACCATGCCCGAGCGCAGCAGATGGATACCATGGAGCGGCATGCGGGTAGTGCGCGCTGCCGTGCTTTCGACACCGAGGGTGACGACGTCTACATCGATCAGTACGGCGAGGTCCGTCGTGACGATCTGCAACAGATGCTCGAAGCTGGTGGCCTTGAGCATCGCCAACGTTGCCTTGTGCACGCGGCATTGGCTTGCGAGGTTGCCACGGCTCAGCGCGATAAGGGTCTTCTGCTCGTGCTGCAGTCGGCCCAGATCCTGGCGGAAGCGTTCGAGCAGAAAATGCTGGAAATCTACCACCCCATCGCCAGTTTCGCGGCTCGGCGCGCGCAACAGGGACAACGCATCGGGATGGCTTCCGAGGAAATCGGGATGTTCTCTCAGATAGGCGATGACATCCTCGGCTCGGGTCGCGCTCGCCTGCCCCGGCGCCGAGACTCCACCGGAGAACGTCTTTGGCCGATCTTGCGGACGGTCGGCCACCGCTAGCTCCGCCTCGCCGCATTCGGGCGCGAGTGGGGAAAGAAAACGGCACCAACAAGAAACGCGATCATACCGAAACCACCTGAAAACGAACTCGGGGCGTGGCGCTGAGCTTCCCTTGCGGATGCGCTGAAGAGCGCTTGCCCCGCGCCTTTTCCGGAGCGAGTTTAGCCGATGCCCGATCGACTTGCCAGTTCCGTGGCTGTGGCGGCGGTTCGCCGCCGGGACGAGGAGATCGAGCCTGAGGCGGGGGCTGCGGCAATCCGGCAGGTTCGCGTGCTCCTGCCGCTGCCGCTGCCGGAGCCACTCGACTATCGCATTCCCGAAGAAATGGCGCCGCCCGAGCCGGGCAGTTTTGTCCGCGTGCCGCTCGGCCGACGCAACTTGATCGGCGTTGTATGGGACGGGGTGGGCGGCGATCTCGCGGCAAATAGGTTAAAGCCCATTGCTGAGGTTCTCGCTGGTCGGCGGGATGGCAGCCGACCTCCGCCGCTTTGTCGAGCGCGTCGCCGCCTACACGATGGCGTCGCCGGGCGCGGTGCTGCGCATGGCGATGAGCGTTTTGGAGGCGTTGCAGCCGCTGCGGGCCCGGCGGCTGTGCACCGCCTCCACAGCCGGGCTCGACGCACTGACCACTGCTCCCCCAGCCCGATCCTTGACTCCTGCGCGTCGGCGGGTGCTCGAAGTTTTGCGCGACGCGCCGCCGCTGCCGGCCGCCGAGGCAGCGCGGCTCGCCGGCTGCAGCGCCGGCGTCATCCGCGATCTCGCCGCCCGCGGGCTGGTTGAGGAGCGCCTGGTCGCTGTCGAGCCTGCCGACTGGCCGATGCCGGAGTGGTCCCGGTCCGGTCCGGCGCTTTCCCCTGACCAAGCCCTCGCCGCGCGCCGGTTGGTCGGCGGCGTCGAGGCGGGCGGATTTGGTGTGATCTTGCTCGATGGCGTCACCGGCTCGGGCAAGACCGAAACCTATTTCGCGGCCCTCGCCGCGGCGTTGGCCGCCGGCCGCCAGATCTTGGTGCTGCTGCCGGAAATCGCCCTCGGCGCGCAATGGCTCCAGCGCTTTCGCGACCGATTCGGCGTCCCTCCGGCGCAGTGGCATTCCGAGATCAGCCAGACCGAGCGCCGCGATACCTGGCGCGCTGTGGCTGCCGGCCAGGCGCGGGTAGTTGTCGGCGCACGTTCGGCACTGTTCCTGCCGTTTGCCGAGCTCGGTCTGATCATCGTCGACGAGGAGCACGACCCGTCTTACAAGCAGGAGGACGGGGTCTGCTATCAAGCCCGCGACATGGCGGTGCTGCGCGCCTCCCTGGCCGATATCCCGATCGTGCTGGTATCGGCCACTCCCTCGCTTGAAACGGTGGTGAATGTGGCGCGAGGCCGCTACCAGCGTGTCGCGTTGCCGCGCCGCCACGCGGCGGCCCAGCTTCCCGCGGTCCGCCTTGTCGATATGCGACGGGAACGGATCGAGCGTGGCCGCTTCCTGTCACCGCCGCTGGTCGCTGAACTCATCGCGACCTTCGCGGCCGGCGAGCAAGCGCTGCTGTTTTTGAACCGGCGGGGCTATGCGCCGCTGACCTTGTGCCGCGCATGCGGTCATCGCTGCCAATGCCCGAGTTGTACTGCTTGGCTTGTCGAGCATCGGTTTACCGGCCGGCTGCTGTGTCATCATTGCGGCCATGCCGAACCGGTGCCGCCGCTGTGCCCGGAATGCTTGACCGCCGGGACCTTGGTCGCATGCGGGCCGGGCGTCGAGCGGCTGGTCGAAGAGGTCGCGGCGCGGTTCCCGGCAGCGCGCACGGCGGTAATGGTCAGCGATCTCCTATCGGGGCCGCGCGCCGCAGCGGAAGTCGCGCAGGCGATGACCGATCGGCGCTACGACGTTCTGATCGGCACTCAGATAGTCACCAAAGGCCACCACTTTCCGATGCTGACCTTGGTCGGCGTCGTCGATGCCGATCTCGGGCTCACCGGCGGGGATCTGCGCGCGGCGGAGCGTACCTATCAGCTGCTTCACCAGGTGGGTGGCCGCGCCGGCCGCGCCGAGCGCAAGGGGCGGGTGCTGATCCAGACTTTCATGCCCGACCAGCCGGTGATGCAGGCGCTCGCCGCCGGCGACCGCGACCGGTTTCTCGAAGCCGAGGCCGCCGCGCGGCGCAATGCCGGATTGCCGCCTTTTGGCCGGCTCGCCGCGTTGATCGTCAGCGCTGCGGACGGCGAATCCTGCGACTTCGCCGCCCAGGCGCTGTCGCGTGCGGCGCCGCAGTTCTCCGGCGTTACGGTGCTCGGCCCGGCGCCGGCCCCGCTTGCCGTGCTGCGCGGCCGCCATCGCCGCCGGTTTCTGGTCAAAGCAACGCGCGAGGTGAATGCGCAGGCGGTGCTGCGCGACTGGCTCTCACGGGTGCGCCTCGGCGGCTCGGTCCGCCTTCAGGTGGATATCGATCCCTACAGCTTCCTCTAACGTCGGAGCTTCCCTGATGGTCCACTCATCGCGATCCCCGGGGTTCGCTCAACAAGCGACGAGCGGTCCGCTTGCCTCGATGTCGAGAATATGCGGCATGCTCCGCCTAACAGAGCGGGCAGGAAGGGAGGCAGCAATGCCTGATTCAGTCGCAGTCGAAAACGTAGAGGCGTCGGCGAGCCGGGACGCGATCCGCATCGGCGGGCTCGACCACGTGGTGCTCAGAGTCGGCGACCTCGATCGCGCGATCGCATTTTACGAGAATGTGTTGGGCATGCATATCGAGCGCCAGCTCGAACAGCCGAAGCTAGTCCAGCTACGTGCCGGCGCTTCGCTGATCGATCTGGTCCCGGCGGCGGACTCGCCGCAGACGGCGCCCGACAAAGCCGGGCGCAATATGGATCACTTCGCGATGCGGGTCGTCGGCTTCGACGCGACGGCGCTCAAGGCGCATCTACAGCGGCATGGCGTCGATCCCGGCGAGGTCCGCGAGCGTTATGGCGCCGAGGGCTACGGCCCGTCGCTCTACATTTCCGACCCCGACGGCAACACCGTCGAGCTTAAGGGCGAAGCCACCCGCGGGCTTTAAGGCGGCGCCGGCGACGGTGTGAAATCTGGCTTCTCTTCGAGGCCGGACCACCTTTCGCGTTGTTCCCTTCGGCCGCCCCCGCGACTACCCGCCCCCTTTTCACGCCGTCGCGGCGCCGTCGACCGGGAGCGCGGCGCCGGAGACGAAGGATGCCTCGTCGGAGATCAGGAACAGGGCGGCGTTGGCGATCTCTTCGGGCTTGCCGGTGCGGCCCATCGGGATCTGGCGGGCGCGCGTCTGAACCAACGCCTCCTTGTCCTGGCCGCCGGCTTGGCCAGGGGGGCGCTGCTGGTCGGGTCGGGCGACAAAGACCCGTAGCATCGGCGTGTCGATCGGGCCGGGGCAGATCGCGTTGACCCGGATCTTGTCGGGTGCGAGGCGCTTGGCCAGCGAGCGGACAAAGCCGACGACGCCGAACTTGGCCATCGAATAGACCGGGCTGAAGGCCGAGCCGACCAGCCCCGAGGTCGAGGCGGTGTAGAGCAGCGCGCCGCCGCCGCGCGCGCGCAGTTCAGGGATCGCCGCCTCGGTCGTCAGCAGCACGGTGCGCAGGTTGAGCCCGATCGCGGTGTCGAAATCGGCCATGTCGATGCCCTCGATCGAGGCCGGACCGGGATGGCCGACATGGTTCCACACGAAATCGAGCCCGCCGAAAGTGCTGGCGGTGCGGCGCACGATCGCGCGGGCGAAATCGTCCTGGCGCAGATCGCCGACCAAGCCCTGGGCCCGCCCGCCGGCGGCGGTGATTTCGCCGACGACGGCATCGACCCCGGCCTGGTCGATGTCGACGACGCCGACCGCCGCCCCTTCGCGGGCAAAGCGCAACGCACCGGCTCGTCCCATCCCGGAAGCCGCCGCGGTGACGATCCCGATCTTGCCTTCGAGCCGCATGGTTATCCCTCCACGTTGGCCGCGTCGTCAGCCGGTCTCACGCGGCGATGCCTTTGCCGTCATAGAGCGCGCCGAGCGCCTCGCCATAGACCTCGCGGACCGCGTGACGCTTGACCTTCAACGTTGGCGTCATCTGGCCGTTGGCGATCGTAAATGGCTCCGCGGCTATCACGAAGCGCCGCACCCGCTCGACCGGCGTCAGCCCACGATTGACCCGCGCTACTGCGGCGCCAATCGTCTTGATAAACGAGGGGTCGGCGGCGAGTGCCGCGATATCCGCGCGGGCCCCCGTTCTTGCCGGCGAACCCAGTGGCGAATTCGTGATCGGGCACGACGATTGCGACGAGATAAGGCTGGCGGTCGCCGAAAACCATCGCTTGGGCGATTTCCGGTTCCAAAGTCAGATAGCCTTCGACGCGGGCCGGCGAAACCATCTCGCCGCCAGAATTCTTGATGAAGTCGCGCTTGCGGTCGGTGATGCGGATATAGCCGTCCTCGTCGACTTGGCCGACATCGCCGGTGTGCAGCCAGCCATCGACCAGGGTCTGTGCGGTGGCTTGCGGATCGTTCCAGTAACCCTTCATGACATTGTCGCCGGCGACCAGGATCTCGCCGTCATCGGCGACCCGGACCCGCACCCCGTCGAGCGGCGGCCCGACCGTGTCGATCTTGATCCGCGCCGGCGAATTGCAGCTGATCACCGGCCCGGCCTCGGTCTGGCCGTAGCCCTGCAACAGAGTGACCCCGAGCGCCAGGAAGAAGCTGCCGATTTCGGGGTTCAACGGCGCGCCGCCCGATACCATTGCCTTAAGTCGCCCGCCAAACCGTCGGCGTACCCCGGCGCGCACAAGACGGTCGAGCGCCGGGTCGATCAAGCGCTCGCCGAGGTTTGGAGTTGCGAAGGAAGCGCGCTTGCGCCCGATTGCGACCGTTTTGTCGAACATTTTTCGGGCCACGCGCCCTTTGCGCTCAACTCCGAGCAGGATGCGGCGGTGCAACGTCTCGTAGAGCCGCGGTACTGCGGTCATGATCGTCGGCCGCGCTTCGAGGAGATTGGCAGCCAAGGTCTCCGCACTTTCGGCGAAGTAGATCTGCGCCCCGATCGAGATCGGGAACATCATCCCCGCGGTGTGCTCGTAGGCATGCGACAGCGGCAGAAAGCTCAAGAACACTTCATCCCCGAGGCCGAGCAGTTCGAGCAGGCGATAGGCGCCCCGGCAGTTGGCGAGAATGTTGCGATGGGTGATCATCACCCCCTTGGGGACCCCGCCGGTGCCCGAGGTGAAAATCAGACAAGCGACGTCGTCCGGCGCCCATTCGGCGATTTGCTCCGGTAATGTTGTCCGGCTGATCACCCCCGCGCGTCAGGACCTCGTTCCACGACAGAACGTCGACCTCGCTCGCCTGGCCGGCGGCAGGCTCGATCGCGATCACTGTGTGCACGGTGTCGACCTGGTTCGCCGCCGCCAGCACTCGTCCCGGACAAGGAGGACTTGGAGACGATCACCGCGCGGGCGCCGCTGGTCGCAAAGATATGGCGATGGTCTTCGACGGTGTTCGTCACATAGGCTGGGACAGTGATCGCCCCAGCGGTCATCACCGCGAGATCGGCAATGACCCATTCCGGCCGGTTCTCCGCCACCAGGGCGACCCGTTCCCCTGGGCCGATGCCCAGCGCTCTCAGACCTTGCGCCAGCCGGCGGACGTCGCGCGCAGCCATGGCCCAGGTCATCGGCTGATAGCCCCGGTCTCGCTTCATCCACAGAAAAGGCTTGTCGCCGAGCCGGCCGGTTTGTTCGAAGAACATCGCCGGAAGGCTGGCCCAATTGTCGTAATCCATCCTTCCGCGACCTCCCCACCGCCCTTTTACGGGTTTCGCGCCGATGGTGGAATAGCGCCTGCCGCCGGCTGGTGGTAATCCCGACCTGAGCTCGGCTCGAGCTGATCGCAATGATCGCAGCGGCGTCGTCCGGGATGCCGCTTGGTGCTCCCCGCCTAAACCCCATATCCTCGCATATGGTCCGGATCGGGGATTGAGTAATGCGTTTGCAAGCGGTTGCAGAGACGGCGGCGGGGCAGAAGAAGGCGGCGCTCGGTACGCTGCCGGAGTGGAATCTTTCTGACCTATACCCCGGTGCCGAGAGCCCAGCACTGACCGGGGATTTGGCGCGGCTCGCCGATGATGCCGTAGCCTTTCACCAGCGTTACGAGGGGAAGCTTGCAGATCTCTCGGGCGCGGCACTGGGGGCGGCGGTCGAAGCTTATGAAGGTATGCAGGAGCTGAGCGGCCGGATCCTCAGCTATGCCTCGCTTGTCCATGCCGGCAATCTTGCCGACCCGGATATCGGCCGCTTCTATCAAACGATCCAAGAGCGGACCAACGCCATCTCGACGAGTTTGCTGTTCTTTACGCTCGAACTGAACCGTCTCGACGACGCAGTACTCGAAGCGAAGGAAGCCGACCCGGCGCTCGCCCGCTACCGCCCGTGGCTGCGCGACATACGCGCGTTCCGCCAGCACCAACTGTCTGACGAGGTCGAAAAGCTGTTGCATGAGAAATATGTCGCCGGGCGCGCCGCTTGGACCCGGCTGTTCGACGAGACGATCGCCGATCTGAGGTTCCCGATCGGCGGCCAAGAACTGACCGAGGCCGAGGCGCTCGACCTGCTGTCGGACCGCGATCCAGAGGTGCGCCGCGAGGCCGCCGCCAGTGTCGGTGAAGTGTTGGGAAAAAATGCCCGCACCTTTGCCCTGATCACCAATACGCTCGCCAAGGACAAGGAGATCGAGGACCGTTGGCGCGGGTTTGCGCGGCCGATTTCGTCGCGCAATCTATCCAATTTCGTCGAGGACGAGGTCGTCGACGCGCTGATCGTGGCGGTGCGCGACAGCTACCCGCGTCTATCGCATCGATACTACCGGCTGAAGGCACGCTGGTTCGGTGTCGAGGCGCTGCCCTTCTGGGACCGCAACGCGCCCTTACCCGAGGACGACGACCGGCTGATCCCGTGGCGTGAGGCCGAGGAGACCGTGTTGTCGGCCTATGGCGTCTTTTCGCCCGAAATGGCCGCAGTCGGCCGGCGGTTTTTCGCCGCGCCCTGGATCGACGCGCCGGTGCGGCCGGGCAAAGCGTCGGGCGCCTTCGCCCATCCTACGGTGCCGGGCGTCCACCCCTATCTGCTGTTGAACTACCAGGGCCGGGTGCGCGACGTAATGACCCTGGCGCACGAACTGGGTCATGGCGTCCATCAGGTATTGGCAGGGCGGCAGGGTTATTTGATGGCCGACACGCCGTTGACCTTGGCCGAAACCGCCTCGGTCTTTGGCGAGATGCTGACCTTCCGCGCCTTGCTGACGGGCGAGACCGATCCGCGCCGGCGCAAGATCATGCTCGCCGGCAAGGTCGAGGACATGCTGAACACGGTCGTCCGCCAGATCGCCTTTGCCACGTTCGAGATACGGGTGCACGACGAACGCCGCGAGGCCGAGCTGACGCCCGACCGGCTTGCCGAAATCTGGCTCGACGTGCAGCGCGAAAGCCTCGGGCCGGCGATCCGCCTCGACGGCGTCTATCGCCACTACTGGTCCTATATCCCTCACTTCATTCACACCCCGTTCTATGTCTATGCCTATGCGTTCGGGGACTGCCTGGTGAACTCGCTTTACGCGGTCTACCAGGATGCGCATCAGGGGTTTGCCGAGCGCTATCTCGATATGCTGCGCGCCGGCGGCACCTTGCGGCACCGCGAGCTGCTGGCGCCGTTCGGGCTCGACGCCGCCGACCCGTCCTTCTGGTCGAAGGGGCTGTCGGTGGTGGCCGGCTTTATTGAGGAACTCGAAGCGCTCGGCTGAAGTTTCGGTAGCTACGGAAAACTTGATCCGGTTCTTTCCGTAGCTACATAATCTCGGCGCGTATGAGGATCACATTCGATCCGGCAAAGCGCGAATGGACCGTGCGAGAGCGCAGCTTGGATTTTCGCGATGCGCCGAAGGTATTCGCCGGGCCGCGCTTTACGTTCGAAGACACGCGGTTCGAGTATCCCGAGCAACGCTACGTCACGGTGGGATTGCTCGACGGCCGAATGGTGATTTTGGTGTGGACGCCAGACGAGGAAATTGACGGCGATGAATGCCGTCACGTGATTTCGATGAGGAAAGCCAATGGCAGAGAACAAGCCCGCTACCTACAGCGACTTAGCGAAGGTTGACGCGACCACCGACGACGAGATTGCGCGACAGATTGCCGAGGATGCGGATACCGCTCCGGAACTTACCGACGACTGGTTCGACAAAGCCGATCTGCATTACGGCGAGACGTTGCTGCGCCGCGGGCGCGGTCGTCCGCGCCTCGGCTGTCCGAAACATCTCGTGTCCCTCCGTCTCGACCTTGACGTTATTAACTGGTTCCGCTCCGGAGGCCCCGGTTGGCAGTCCCGAATCAACGGGGCGTTGCGTCAGCATCTAGAGGCAAGCGAGGAAGCGGCAATGGCAGGTTCAACGTCTGCGAGGAGAAAGCCGAATCTCAATGCGTCCGTCGGCAGGACCCGTGCGGTTATTGGTCGAACAGGGTGGTATGCCGACAAAAAGCCAGCACTTGAAATCCACGCGTCCAAATCTGAAGCGCAGAGTCTCCCGATTAAGGAGAACGGCGCTATCGAAATCGACCTCAAGGTGACCGACCGAATTTGGCGCGGCAAGCTTCGCATGACCGAAAATTGCCCATACGTCTGGATTTCACCGACCCTGATGGATAGTCGAGGCCAGCGATACAGACTGGTTGATGTACTTGTGGATTTCGAGCCCAATGATCGCGTCATCCTAAATACGAACGGCCACCAAGTAGAGATCCTACACGAAACCGATCGTTAGGACGGGAATTATGTACCTGGGGACGCTTGACCATCTCTTCGATTAAGACGATGACCGACGACGACAGCTTTACCGGGCGGGTGCGGCGCTATGCACAGGTCTCGACCGCGATGGGCGGGCTTGCGGCGCGACTGGCCGGCGAGCGGTACCTCGGCATTTCGGTCGACCGAGGCCGCCATGCTGCCGATCTGAAGGCTGCACTCGGCGGGATCAAAGGCCCGCTGATGAAGGTGGCGCAATTGCTGGCGACGATTCCCGAGGCACTGCCCCAGGAATATGTCAACGAGCTGATCCAATTGCAGGCGAATGCGCCGGCGATGGGGTGGCCGTTTGTCCGCCGGCGGATGGAGGGGGAGCTCGGGCGCGATTGGCAGCGGCGGTTTCGCGATTTCGAGAGAACCGCAGCGCGCGCCGCCTCGCTTGGTCAGGTGCATCGGGCGACCGCTCTCGACGGAATCGCGCTCGCCTGCAAACTGCAATATCCCGACATGGCCTCCGCGGTCGAAGCCGATCTGCGCCAGCTGAAGCTGGCAATGGGCCTCTACGAGCGCTATGACCGCGCCGTCACCACAGCCGAAATCCATGCCGAGATCGCCGACAGATTGCGCGAGGAGCTCGATTACGAGCGCGAGGCCGCGCATATGCGCCTATACGGCGAGATCCTGCGCGACGAGCCTGGGATTGCCGTGCCGCGGCCCCTACCCGAACTCTCGACCCGGCGTCTGTTGACGATGACCTGGCTCGACGGCGCGCCGATCCTCGAAACTGCGAAAGCGCCGATCGCACAGCGCAACGAGGTGGCGCTGCGTATGTTTCGGGTCTGGTACGTGCCGTTCTACCATTACGGCGTCATCCACGGCGACCCGCATCTCGGCAACTATACGGTGGCGAGCGATGCGGCCGTGAACCTGCTCGACTTCGGCTGTGTGCGGGTCTTTCGCGCTTCATTCGTGCGCGGGGTCATCGATCTTTACCACGCACTGGAGCGCGGCGATCGCGACCTCGCCGTTCATGCCTACCGAAGCTGGGGATTTGGTGATCTGTCATCCGAGATGATCGAGGTGCTGAACCGCTGGGCGCGATTCGTATACGGCCCGCTGCTCGATGATCGCGCAAGGCTGATCCAGGAAAAGGCCAATGGGGCCGACGGCGCCGACGTGGTCGAGAGCGTGCACCGCGACATCCGCCGCCTGGGCGGGGTCCGGCCGCCGCGCGAATTCGTGTTCATGGACCGAGCCGCAGTCGGGCTCGGTTCGGTGTTCATGCACCTTAAGGCCGAAATCAACTGGCATCGCCTGTTCCACGAGCTGATCGAGGATTTCGACGAGACTGCCCTGACCGCCCGCCAGCGCGCCGCCCTCGAAAAGGCCAGGGTGCCGCTGCCTGCCGAGCCGGCTGACCCGTCGACGCGGCCCGCCAGACCCCGCAAGGTCACGGCTCGGCGCAAAAGGCCCGAGGAACCCCCTCCGGCATAAGTGCCGGACCCGGATCCCATCAGGGCACGGCGACCGCCTCGGCTCCCCGGCTGAACGGGCCCGCGATCGAATGGAGCCGCAGGGTCAAGAGGACGGCGACGACCGCGAGCCCGAAGGCGAGCCCCCACCACAGGCCGACGGCGCCGTATCCGAACGGAAAGGCGAGCAGCCAGCCTCCGGCGAAACCGGCCCCCCAATAGCCAAAGGCGGCGAGAAGCATCGGAACCACAGTGTCCCGGTAACCGCGCAACGCGCCAACGGCGATTACCTGCATCCCGTCGAACACTTGGAACAGCGCAGCAATCACAATGAGCCGCCGCGCGATCTGGACGGTCTGATGATTGGCCGGATCGGCGACGTCGACATAGGCCCCGATGATGGTCAGCGGGAAGGCCCACAGCACGACCGCAGCGGCAGCCATGAACCCGACCCCGAGGGCGAGCGCTACGAAGCCGGCCCGTCGTGCCGCAATTACCCGACCTGCACCGAGCTGGTAGGCGACCCGGACCGTGGCGGCCTGGCCGAGGCCCAGCGGCACCATGAAGCTGACGCTCGCGCAGTTGAGGATGAGTTGGTGCGCCCCGAGCGCCGCCGCCCCCAAGAGGCCCATCAAGATGCCGGCGGCCAGGAAAACGCCAACCTCCATCCCCCTGATCCCACCGATCGGCAGTCCAAGACGAAGGATGTTCCCGATCTCGGTCCAGCTCGCGGCAAAGGCCCTGCGCAGCATGCGTAACCCCGCCAAGTGCGGGACGGTGCGCGTGGACAGCGCCAGACCAGCCAGCATCAGCCATTGATTGATTGAACTTGCATAGCCCGAGCCCGCCACACCAAGGGCAGGCGCCCCGAGATGGCCGAAGATCAGCGACCAGTTCAGCATCGCGTTGCTGGCAACGCAGGCGAGGAGCACCGCCATCACCGGACGCGTGCGTGACATTGCGGCGAGCAGGCTACGCAGCACCCCGAAGCCAAGAAAGGCGGGCGCACCCCACGCAAGCGCCCGCAAATAGCGGCCGATTTCGGCGGCGAGCGCGGCGTCGTAGCCGAGTGCCTGAAGCAAGCGGTCCAAACTCGTCAGCGTAGCGACGAAGGGCAGCGCCAACATCACGGAGAGTACCCACCCGGCGCCGGCAATTCGACCCGCCGCGGCGCGATCGCCAGCGCCGAGCGCATGCGCCGCGAGTGGAGCCACCGCGAAGAGGATGCCCTGGAGCATGACGCCGACGGTAAAATAAAACATCCCGCCGAGTCCTACGGCAGCAAGCGGCATGGCTCCAAGCCGCCCGACCATCAATGTGTTGGTGACACCCATCGCCATCTGCGCCAGATTGGCCGCGGCGAGCGGCGTCGCCAACACCAGGGTTGCACGAACCTCCGTGCGGATGCCGGAATCTGCGGTCCAGAGGCCGCGCCCATCGGCTGGATTGAACGGTTCCATCTGGTTCTCTCTGATCTCCGTCACGGCGCCGCCACCGATGTCCGAGAGAGACCCCCAAAAAGCAAAGGCCCCGACCGGTACCGGCGGGGCCCCGTATCGTCGCGTGTTGGTCGTGTTCAGCGCACGCGCATACCCTCAGGGCCCACGGCAAAACCGCGCGAGGCGGTATTCTTGATCGAGTCGTGGAGATGCGCTGATCATTTGCGGCTTGTAGCGCGCCGATGAGCGCCGCGTCAACCACCTCGCTGAGCCTCCTGGCCCCACCCTGGTTGACGAAGCGCGCCGCATCGATCACGCTCTCTCGTCTCCGCATTCAGGAGAAAATCGCGATGCGGCTCACCTCGCAGCAGGTCCAGCAATTCGCTGAGGAAGGCTATCTGTTCCTGCCCGACTGCTTCTCGGAGGAAGAGGTGGGACCGTTACGCGACGAAGCCGAGCAGATCTATGCTACCGATCGCCAGGAAGTGTGGCGCGAAAAGACTGGCGCGCCCCGCACTGCCTTCGCCGCGCACACCTACAACGAGGCGTTCCGCCTCCTCGGAAATCATCCGCGGCTGATCGGCCCGGTCGAGCAGGTGTTTGGCGAACAGCTCTACATGCACCAGTACAAGATCAACGCCAAAGCCGCCTTCGAAGGCGATGTCTGGCAATGGCATCAGGATTACGGCACCTGGGCACGCGACGACGGCATGCCAGAGCCGCGGGCGATGAACATCGCGGTGTTCATGGACGAGGTGATGCCGATCAACGGCCCGTTGATGCTGGTCCCGCGGAGCCACAAGCACGGGGTACTGTCTGCCGGCCATGACGAGGCGACGACGTCCTACCCGTTGTGGACGCTCGACAAGGAGACGGTCACCAAGCTCGTCGACGAGGGCGGCATCGTCGCGCCGACCGGAAAGCCGGGTTCGGTGTTGATGTTCCACGGCAATCTGGTGCACGCGTCGGCGCCGAACATTACCCCCTACCCGCGGCGTATCGTCTACCTCACGCTTTGCGCGGTATCGAACTACATCCGCAAGCCGACCCGGCCGGAGTGGATTGCGCATCGCGACTTCACGCCGATTGAACCAGTGCCGGACAGCGCGCTGCTCGATTACGCGCGCGCCTACAAGGTAGCGGCCGAATAGGAAGTGGGTCCATGAGCCTTTACCGCTTGTCGCAGCAGCGCGCCGCCGGGGGCCGGCCGGTGCGGGTCGCGCTGATCGGCGCCGGCAAGTTCGGCTCGATGTTTCTGAACCAGGCGCCGGCGATGCCGGGCATGGAGGTCGCGGTCATTGCCGATCTCGACCCGGAGCGGGCCCGTAACGCCTGCCGGACCGTTGGCTGGGATTCGGCCCGGATCGCACGAACCGCGTTCGTTGTATCGGGCATTGAGGCCTGCGCCGATCCCGGGGTCGAGGTCGTTGTCGAGGCGACCGGCAGTCCGCGGGCGGGCATTGCCCATGCGCGCGCAGCGATCGCAGCCGACAAGCACATCGTCATGGTCAATGTCGAAGCCGATGTGCTGGCCGGGCCACTGCTCGCCGAGGAGGCGCGGGCGCGGGACGTCGTCTATTCCCTCGCCTACGGCGACCAGCCGGCGCTGACCTGCGAGCTGGTCGATTGGGCCCGCGCCTGTGGTTTCGAGGTCGTCGCCGCCGGCAAGGGAACCAAGTATCTGCCGGCCTATCACGCCGTGACCCCCGCCGAGGTCTGGCAATATTACGGCCTGACGGCGGACGAAGCGCGACGCGGCGGGATGAACCCGCAGATGTTCAACTCGTTTCTCGACGGCACCAAATCGGCGATCGAGATGGCGGCGATCGCCAATGCCTGCGGCTTAGAAGTTCCGAGAGACGGTCTGCAATTCCCGCCCTGCGGCGTCGACGATCTGCCCCAAGTGCTGCGGGCGACGGCGGCGGGGGGCGTGCTCGAGCGGGACGGCATGGTCGAAGTCGTCTCGTCGCTGGAGCGGGACGGAAGACCGGTGTTTCGCGACCTGCGCTGGGGCGTCTATGTCGTGCTAAAGGCGCCGAACGATTACGCCCGGGCCTGCTTCAAGGAGTACGGCCTCAAGACCGATCCGAGCGGCTGGTACGCCGCGATGTACAAGCCCTTCCACCTGATCGGGCTGGAACTCGGCATGTCGGTTTTGTCGGCAGCGCTGCGTCGCGAGCCGACCGGCCAATCTTGCGGGTTTCGCGGTGATGTTGTCTCCGTCGCCAAACGGGCGTTGCGCGCCGGCGAAACCCTCGACGGCGAGGGCGGCTTTACGGTGTGGGGCAAGCTCGTGCCGGCGGAGCGCAGCCTCGCCGAGCGCGCCTTGCCGATCGGCTTGGCGCACAAGGTGGCGCTGCTACGCGACATCGCAGCGGGAGAAATCGTGCGCTGGGCCGATGTGGAGATCCAGGACACGGAAGCGTTGCAGGCGCGGCGCGAGATGGAGCGACGCTTTGCGGCGCCCCCCTCCGCCATCGCGGCCCAGTAGGAGGTCCGATGGAATACCGGCAATTCGGCAACACCGACCTCAAGGTCTCGGCGATCGGGTTCGGCTGCTGGGAAATCGGCGGCACCTACGGCCGGATCGACGAGACCGAGTTTCGGCGCGCCGTCCAAGCAGCGATCGACAATGGCATCACCTGCTTCGACACTGCCGAAGCCTATGGCATGGGCGTGTCGGAAGAGGCCTTGGCGCGAGCGCTCGGCGGTCGCCGGCGGGATGTGTCTATCGTCACTAAGTTCGGGGTTGGCTACAGCGAAATGCCAAACCGGCGCGACAGCAGCCGCCCTCGCGTGATGGCGTCGATCGAGAAGAGCCTGCAAAGGCTGCAGACGGATCATGTCGACGTCTATCTTGTCCATTGGCCGGACCCCGATACCGGGTTCGACGAGACGATGCACGCCCTCGACGACATCGTGCGGCAAGGCAAGGCGCGCTATATCGGCGTCTCGAACTTCCGTTTGGCGCAAATCGAGAGTTGCATGCAGCTGCGCCAAGTCGATGTTGTGCAATATGGCTGGAACATGTTCGACCGGCGCATGCAGGCCGAGATTTTCCCCTATTGCGAGGCCAAACAGATCGGCGTTATGGCATACGGCTCGCTCGCCTACGGCATGCTGAGCGGCACGTTTCACGCCGGCATGCAATTCGAGGAGAGCGACTGGCGCTCTCGCGGCGGCATGGTCGGCAATCTCAACCTGTTCCGCACTTTGTTCGGCCCGGACCATTTCCCGCGCAACCTCGATGCCGTCGAGGATCTTAAGCGCCTCGCGGCGAGATACGACAAGACCTTGCCGCAATTCGCATTACGCTGGACCTTGAGCAACCCGGCTATCGGCACCGCGCTGGTCGGCTTTCGCGCCCCGGCCGAAGTGACCGAAAACCTCGGGGCCCTTGGCTGGACCATCTCGGCCGCCGACATGGCGGAGATCGATGACGTTCTCGCCCGGCATGGCTGCGTGACCGTCCCGCCGGGCTGGCTCGAAGATTAGAGGAGGTACGGCATGCCGGTTCAACGCTTTGCGCCGATGACCAAGGATTTCGCGACCTTCGATTGCGACGCGCATGTCACCGAGCCGCCGCTGATCTGGGAACGCGCCAAGGATTTCCTGACCCGCGACGAACTCGACGCATTGAAGCGGACGATCTGGTGGGACGCCGATAGCCGCCTGTTGATCGTCAATGGCCGCGCCGGGATCGGGCTGGGCTCGCCGCGCAAGGGCGGCATCCCCGGCACGATGCGGGTCATCACCAATGCCGGCCCCGGGGTCAAACACGACATCCAGCGCGCGCTCAACGTACGCAATCTGAACCCGAAGACCGCGCTGACCCAGGAGCAGGTGGCCTATCTCGACCACGCCGGCTCCTACGAGCCGAAGCCGCGCCTCAAGGACATGGACGTTCAGGGCATCGATCAGGTCATGATCATCCCGACCGAGATCGACATTTATCCCTGGCTCGAAGACGCGCTCGGCGCCAAGGCGTTCTGCCGCGCCTACAATGAGTGGGCCTACGAGTACACGCGGGAAAATCCGGACCGGCTGTTTTTTGCGGCGCTGATCCCGATGCAGCATCCGGATTACGCGGTCGCGGAAGTGCGCCGGGTCGCTGCGCTGGGGTGCCGGGTCGCGCTCGTCCGGCCTATGGACGCGATGGGCAACTATCCGCTGCAGCCGAAGTATGAACCGGTGTGGGACGCGCTCGAAGAGACCGGCATGGTCTACGGCATGCACCCGTTCCCGGCGTTTGCCAGCGCGAAGCCGTCTGGCTACAGCGAGCAATATTCCAGCGCCGAACTGATCCGCAAGACCATAGCTGCTGCCGGGCTGCCGCACACCTTCCTTACCAATGTGCAGAATTTTCAGGGCGAAGCGGCGCTCTGGGTGACAATTGTGCTGATGTCGGGATTTTTCGAGCGGCACCCCAAGATCAACGCCGCGGTGTTCGAGGCCTCCTCGACTTGGCTCAGCTTCCTTGTCGACGAGTGCGACAAGGCCTACAAGCTTTACAAGAACGAGCGCGAGCTGCCGCCGTTAAAGCGGCTGCCCAGCGAGACCTTCGCGTTGCACTGCATGACCGGTTTCGAGGGCGACGAGGCGCCGCCGGCGCGCCTGCCGGAATTCTACGGGGACATCCTGGCCTGGTCGTCCGACGTCTATCACCACGACGGCGACGACGCCTGGCGGGCGATCGAGACGATGCAGAAATACGGCCTGCCGGTCGAGGACCAGGCCAAGTTCCTGGGCGGCAACGCCCGCCGCCTCTACAAGGTGCAGGCGCCGCGCACCATCATCCGCGACCGCGTCACCGAGATCGAGCGCCCGGACTGGTGGCCGACCGACGAGGAAGTCCGCGCCTCGCTAAAACCGGAGGCGGCGGTCACCCGAGGCTAGCGCGAATAATCAGACCCTGGCCTCCATCTCAGCGCGGTGGGAGGCGAAAGGTCTGTTGCCGACCCAAACTCGCCGATCAATGGCGCGCTCGTGCTCTCTAATTGCAGACACTGGTTCAGCAACGTAGCATGTTGCAAGCAGTAGAGGGGGCTATGGTGGGGCGTGTCAAAGTCGCGGGGTTTTCCTTGTCCCTAGATGGGTTCGGAGCGGGCCAGGAACAGAGTCTTCAGGATCCTCTGGGAAAGCGCGGGACGGAACTCCACCGCTGGTTCGTCGGAACGAAGACCTTCAAGGCCATGTTCGGCAAGGGCGGTGGTTCGGAGGGCGTGGACGAGACCTTTGCCCACCGCTCGATGGACGGCTTCGGTGCCTTCATCCTTGGCCGGAACATGTTCGGTCCTGTGCGTGGGGAATGGCTGGACGACAGCTGGAAGGGCTGGTGGGGCGACAATCCGCCCTATCACGCTCCGACGTTCGTCCTAACGCACCATGCTCGCGAGCCGATCGTAATGGAGGGCGGCACCACGTTCCACTTCGTCACGGACGGGATCCACGCCGCGCTCGAGCGCGCACGCGACGCCGCGGGAGCACGCGACGTCAAGATTGGAGGTGGCGTCTCGACAGTTCGCCAATATCTGCAGGCCGGCCTGGTCGATGAACTGCACTTCGCGCTTTCGCCTGTCCTGCTCGGACGAGGCGAGGCGATGTTCGAGGGCTTGGATCTCAGTGCCCTCGGCTACCGCGTGATGGAATCCACTGCCACAGACCTCGCGACGCACGTCGTGCTCGGGCGCGATGAGAGCGAATAAGCGTCCGCTTCTGCAGGTGCGTCGCCGGATAGCTGTCGGGCAGCAAACCACCCTAAGCGGACCTGACGACCCAGGTATCGCCCTCCCGATTTTTTCTGCTACGGTGCCGAACTGAGATCGTGACCTGCCAGGAGGACGCTGATGAACACCAACAGCTTTGCGGTGTTCGACGGCGACTCGCACGTCGTCGAGCCCGCCGCACTGTGGGAGAAATATCTCGAACCGGAGTACCGCACGCTCGGCAAGCACGCGCTGTGGCGCCGGGAAGGCCGGACGGGATCGTATCTGAAGGTCAACGGCGAGGTTTTCCGCGATCGGGGGAACCCCAATCTGCCGCGGCATGCGCTGTGGCGGCCGGGCATGAGTTGGGATGCGATCGGGGAGTTGGATCCGCACACAAAGCATCCGATCAACGAAGGCGCATGGGACCCGCAGGCTCGGCTCGCCGATATGGACGCGATGGGCGTCGATCAGACGCTCTTATACCCGACTTGGTTCGCCGAGGGGTTCTCTCTGGTCCGCGACCCGGATGTGGCTTACGCGCTGGCCCGCGCCTATAACGACTGGATCGCCGATTTCTGCAAGGCGTCGCCAAACCGGTTGTTCGCCGCAGCGATATTACCATTGCAAAATATGGATTTCGCGCTGGAGGAATTGGATCGCGTCGCGAAAATCCAATCGTTCTGCGCCGTCTTCATCCGCCCAGTTTTTGTCGAAGACCGCTATCTGAATCATCCCTACTACGACCCTCTGTGGTCGGAACTGGAGAGACTCCGCATCACTGCGGCGGTGCATTCGACGCCGGGTCTGTGGAACCCGGAATGGACCTCGCACGGGCCATTCTTCGAGAAGGTCAAAGACCGCTTGGCACAGCCGCCGGTTCCCGGGGGCGGCGGCGGTCCGTTCGCCGGCGGCAGCGGCGGCGCCGGCCAGTCGATCACATTCATCGGCGCCACCCCGCTCGGCCATCCGCTGGCGCCGATCCTGGCCCCGTGGCTCGACAATCATATGTTTGTTGCCTCGGCCCTGATCGGCTTTACGGTCATGGAGCGTTATCCGGCGATGAAGGTCGTCGTGGCCCATGGCAAGGCCTCCTGGATGCAGGAAGTCCTGGAAAAAATGGAGGCCTCGACCCGGGTGATCCCGTTGCTGCACCATTATCCGGTCAGCACCGAGCCCGAAGAGATGTGGGAGCACGGCAATGTCATGCTCGGCTTTGACGCCGAGGAGAGGCTTATCCAGAAACTGCCGCAGGATTTTGCGGCCAAGGTGATCTGGGGCTCGCGCTATCCGCATCACGACGCGACGAGCGCCTGGGACGCCATCGCCCAGTTGCGCAACGCCAATGTGCCGGACGCTCTAATCGCCCGCATGATGGGGCAGAATGCGGTCGCTCAATTCGGCATCGAGACCTTCTACCAGACGGCCGCGTAATTCACCGCGTGGGTCAGGCGCTGTTTTGTTTCTGCGGAGCTCGGGACCCCTCGCGGATACTGCTCTTCGCCGGCCGCCGGCATCTTATCCTAAGCGAAGACGCAGCCACCGGGAGGGATCATGAGTGTTCGGTTTTCATGCCGCTGCCCCAACGCCGATTATCTCGGATTTGAGGCGTCGCCAGAGGCCATCATCGCTTCCGCGAGAAAGGCGGAGGCGTTGGGTTTCGACGCGGTATTCGTCAACGACCACATCATCGTCGATGGGTCGTCCCGATCGGCTCCCTGGACCAATACTTACGATCCGCTCGTTGCGCTGTCGTTCATCGCCGCGAATACGACCCGGATCGGTCTCGGCGTGTCGGTGCTGATCATGCCCTACCGCAACCCGATCGCCAGCGCCAAAAGTTTGGCGACGATCGATCGAATGTCGGGCGGTCGGCTGATTGCGGGCATCGGGGTGGGATGGAACGAAGCCGAGTTCAACGCCCTTGGGGTGCCCTTTCATGAGCGCGGCGCGCGCACAACGGAGTATCTGCGGATCTGGCAGGCTTGCTGGGCGCCGGGCACGGTCTCGTTTGCGGGGAAGTTCTTTGCCTTCTCCGATATGTATGTCAGTCCCAAGCCATTGCAGCAGCCGTCTCCGCCAATTTGGATCGGAGGTGCAAGTGACGCGGCGCTGCGACGAGCGGCGACTTTTGCCGCCGTGTGGCAGCCGACCCCGATGCCTGTTGCCGACCTAGTTGACCGGCAGGCAGCTTTGCGTAAGGCCTGCGAGCAGATCGGTCGTCAGCATCCCCCGGAAACTCGGATGAGCTTTCGGGTCGAGTTCGGCTCGATCGCCGGGAATGCCCCACCCTCGGGGACCGGGCGCCCGATCGGGCACGGCACGCCGGCCGAGGTTGCGGCAGATCTGCTGCGCTACCGGGAAGCGGCGGGCTTGAACGCCTTCCAGATCAACTTCCATGGCTGCCGCGACCTTGACCACCTTCTCGAACTCGATGGATCGCTTCATGCGGGAGGTCAAACCGCTGGTAACGTGATGAAATCGGCCTGATCGGTTTAGCGGCCCTATGGCTCCAGCGCGCCGCCCAATATCTCGCGCGCCGGCTGGGTGCCGTCGACCGGGCGCAAGGTCCGTTGCTTGATCTTCCAGCCCTCTTCAGTACGAAGGAAGTCCCAGCGATTGGCCGAAACGCGGTGCACGTGAAAACCACGCGATGAGCCATGATTGGGGACGTCGAAAAGCGGACCGACGCGGTCCGGCACAAGGATCTGCAAATAGGAGATCGCATAGGCCGTGTCGCCAGCAATTCGTACATAGGGCAAGCCGGCAAAATGCGCTATCCCCTGCTCGATCGCCCGGTGATGCTCGGGGTTCGAAGAGCCGCTGGCGATCGCCGCCCGCCCGGTCGGCCGGGCGAACTCGGCGCCGCGGTCGAACACGCCGTCCTCGGTCCACACCGATGCGGTGTAATCTCCGGCACCGGTATCCGCGCTGGGTGGATGGCTGGCGATGAGGTTGTAGATTTCGAGGCGATCCTCGATCAGGCGAAGCCGCTGTTCGAGCGTCTTGTTGTCGGTGGTGGCGATTGCCATTTGGCACTCCTTATGCGGGAAACATTGCGATTTTATCCGAAACGAGGCACCGATGCCGCGTCAAGCCGAGAAGCTCCAGCGCCGGAAACCCGGCTGGTTATAGTGTTTCCTTAGGTTGCGCACATGTTGTGGGAGGTAAGGCGATGTACAGTTTCAATTTGAAGGCTGAGCAGGTCTTCGACCCTAAAAAGCATATGGAAAAGGTCCTCGGCACGACCGGCGAAGGCGATGTTACGATCGCGTGCTGGGAGCCGGGGCAGACCAGCCCGTATCATTGCCACCCGGATGCAACCGAGATCTATTTCTGCTTCGAGGGCGGCGGCACGATGCGCACACCGAACGAGACAATCGCGATCGGCCCGGGGGCGTTCGTCGTCCATCCGCGCGGCGAATTGCATGAATATGTTAACGGCCCGCAGCGCACGCTGCTGTTCCGGGTGCGCTATGGGGACGCAATGTCCGGCCGCACCAAGGCATGGCCAAGCAACCTCGGCTGGAAGCCGCGTCCCGAGGACCTCGAATATTTTCAGAGAAACATTGCGGATGAGCTGCGATGACCAAACGCAACGGCCCGGCATCGCCCAGCGGCAGGTGAAGGCGGGCTAGCAGCCTCGACCGGCTGCCAATACTACCCTGGCCAACGCGTCGCGGTCAGCAAGGGTCTCCATCAAGGTGCGGGTCGCGGTAAAGGGTAGGTCCAGGCTCTCCATCGCCGCGACATCCGCCTCGTCGATCACATAATGGTCGAGAATATCGCCGTAATGGCGCGCCACCGCTGCCGCCCCGACCGGCAGGCCGAGTTCCGCCATTATCTTGGCGGTGGGACCCTTAACAGCCCTGCCGCCGATGATCGGCGAGACCGCGACGACCGGCGCGCGGCACGAACGCAATGCCTCCGGCACACCTGGCAGGCTCAGGATCGGATCGATGCTGATAAACGGGTTCGATGGGCAGATCACGACCATCCGCAAGTTTTGGTTGGCGAGCGCCGCCACGAAATCCGGATGCGGGTGCGCCGTCTTCGCGCCGGCAAAGGCGATCTTTCGGACCGATGGGGCGCATTGCCGGCGCACGAAATAATCCTGGAAATCGAGCCACCCGCCGGGGGTTAGCAGCCGGGTGCGTACCCGGTCATCGGTCATCGGCAAGAGCTGCGCGGAAATCCCGAGGCGCCGGCGGAAGTCATCGGTGACTTGCGCCAGGCTCTCGCCGGCGGCGAGGCGGCGGGTCCGCTCGATATGGGTGGCGAGATCGCCGTCGCCGAGCTTGAACCAGGTCTCGCCGCCGAGGCTCTCAAGGGCGGCCATGAACGTCCAGGTTTCGTCGCGTCGGCCCCAGCCGGTTTCCGAGTTATCGATGCCGGCGAGGGTGTAAAGCAAAGTGTCGAGATCGGGCGAGACCGACAGCCCCAAATGCTCGAAATCGTCGCCGGTATTAGCAACCACCGTCAGCGTCCCCGGCGGCAGGGTACGATAGAGGCCGAGCGCCAGCTTGGCGCCGCCGATCCCTCCCGACAGTGCCAAGACAAAACCCCGCTCCGCGCTCATCGAAACAAATCGTGTTCGGCAGGGCGGACCAAGGCGGCGGCCGGCGCCTCCGGGGCGGACCAACGGAGACCGCGCACCAAGACCATGGGCAGGGCTTCGTCGGCCTGGCCCATCAACAATCCCGCGGCAGCGGCGATCTCGTCGGCAAAGCCGGTTTCGGTCACCAGCAGCTCACGCCCGAAGAGGTCAGGCTGACCGCGCATATCGATCACCGCCGGCAATCCCACTGAGCCAATAGCGATACCGACGGTTCCCTTCCGCCAGGGTCGGCCAAAGCTATCGCTGATGACGACACCGATCCGCACGCCGAAGGCCTCGACGATACGCCGTCGCAAGCTGGCGGCCGAAGCGTCCGGGTCTTGCGGGAGCAGCAAAACGCGGTCTACCCCGTCTTCGGTGGGGATGTTCGAGTGGTCGATGCCGGCATTGGCCATGACAAAGCCGAGGCGGTGCTCCACGATCAGGAGCCCCGGGCGATGCCGCACCACCCGTTTCGACTCGCCGAGGACCACCTCGACAAAGCGTGGATCCTTGTCAAGTTCGGCAGCCAGCGCGATCGCCCGTTCCGAGGGCTGTACGGTCGCCACGTCGACATAGCGGCCCTCGGCTTTGGAGACGATCTTCTGCGCCACAACCAGGACGTCGCCGTCTTCCGGGACCAACCCGTTGGCAGCGAACGCCTCCGTCGTGATGGCACCGAGATCGTCACCAGGCTCGACCAGCTTGATGCCGGTCAGCGCCTTGATCGTGACTTCAGGGATCATCCGCCAAACTTGGTGCGCAGCAATGGCAACACGCGCTCGGCGTAGAGCTTCAGAAAGCGTGGCTGGTCGGGACCGGGAGCGTGGAAGACGAGATGGCCAAAGCCGAGCTCGACATAGGGACGGATCTGCTCGACCTGCGTCACGGGATCGGACGAGACGATCCACCGGCTGGCCGCGCGGTCGAGCGGCAAGGAGGCAGCGAGCCGCTCCATCTCGACCGGGTCCTCGACCCCGACCTTTTCCTCTGGCGACAGGGCGAGGGCGGCCCAGTGCCTTGTGTCCTCCTTGGCGCGCACCGCGTCGGTGTCGAATGACACCTTGACCTCGATCATCTTCTCAAGGCTCGCGCTCTCGCGGTGGGCCCTGACGAGGCCCTCACCGACCTTGCCGACCAGGTCGGTGTAAAGCTGGGGGTTCTTCCCGCTGGTGCAGATGAAGCCCTCGGCGAGCTGACCGGCCATCGCCGCGGCAAGCGGGCCTGAGGCGGCGACCCAGATCGGCACCTTCTCTTTGGGCTTGTCGTAAATCGTCGCGCTTTCGGTGCGATAGAACTGGCCCGAGAAACTCACCCGGTCCTCGGTCCACAATTTGTTGATCAGCGCGATCGACTCGCGTAGCCGGTCGCGCCGTTCCTTGGGGCCCGGCCATTTGATACCGCTCGACGGCACCTCATTCAGCGACTCGCCGGTGCCGACGCCGAGCACGACCCGTCCCGGAAACATCGTTCCGAGCGTGCCGAAAACCTGCGCGACAACGGAAGGGTGGTAGCGGAAGGTCGGGGTCAGCACGCTGGTGCCGATCACCACCCGCTGCGTGCGCGCGCCGAGCGCGCCGAGCCAAGCGAGCGCTGACGGGGCATGACCGTCGGTATGCTTCCACGGCTGGAAGTGATCGCTGACAAAGACCGAGTCGAACCCGACCGTTTCGGCCAGGCACGAGAAGTCGAGCAATTCGCGCGGTCCGAACTGCTCGGCCGACGCTTTGTATCCGAGCTTCAGCAACGGCTGCTCCTATATTCAGAGGCGTTTTCCCTCATCCACTCCGCTGGAGTGAAGGCCCTTCATTTGGTCTAGACTTTTGCCAGCACGTCGTCGCGAAAGCGGCTCATGTTGGCAATCATTGCGTCGGCAGTAGCGCCATCGAAATTGAAATCGACATGGCCGACGCCGAACTGTTTGAAAGCCTTTAGATCGTCGACAATGTCCGCGGTCTCGCCTGAGAACAGCCGTCGTTCGCCGTCATCGGCGCGCGCCGGCAAGGACTTCCCCATACCGGTGATGCGATAGGCGAGAGCGATTTTGGCTGGATCGCGGCCGGCCTCGCGGGTCAGTCGGCGCAACCGTTCCACCCCCGCTGCGAAGCGCTTCATCGAGTCGAGCCGGTGCTGCGGATTGGTGCCGATCGGATACCAGCCGTCGCCGAGGTTTGCCGTGCGGCGCAGGGCCGGCCCGCTCTCGCCGCCGACCCAGATCGGCGGATGCGGCTTTTGCACCGGCTTGGGCTCGAACAGCACGTCGGCGAACTTGACGTATTTGCCCTCGAAGCGAGGATCGTCCTTGATCCACAGCTCTCGGCAGGCCTTCAGATACTCGTCGGTGACGGCGCCTCGCTCGGGGAATGGCGGTACCCCCAACGCTTGGAATTCCTCTTTCATCCACCCGGCGCCGATGCCGAAGGTCAGCCGGCCATTCGACAACACGTCGATGGTGGCGAGCATCTTGGCCAGCAGTACGGCCGGGCGATGCGGGATAACGGTGACCGAGGTGACGAGGCGCAACCGCGAGGTCTTGCCAGCGACAAAGGCGACCGCGGTCAGCTGCTCGTGCCGGTCGCCGCGCGAGCGGCCGGGAAACTCGCCGGTATCGCTGTAGGGATAGCGGGCCTCGATGTCCCGGGGGATGACGACATGGTCGCTGATCGTGGCATAGTCGTAGCCCATCTTCTCGCCCTCGACGGCGATGCGGGCGAGATTCTCCGGCGTGGAGAGCGGACCGCTGACCGGCGCGCCGAACCCGTACTGCATCTATGCCTCCCGGCAACTGAATGGTGCCGAGCTTAGGGTAGCAGGCTCGGAGCGGTTTGGCTCGCCAGGAATCTCGATATTCAGTCTGCGATTCGGGGACGGGTTGGCGATCGGTTCCCGACAGCGCACGCTGGATCGAGATAGATTGGTGTTTGACGACGGTGAGGGCGTTTGCTAGCAAGCAAAATGAGGCTCATCCCGACGATCGCTTAGAATAAGGTTTGATTTGTGACAAAATAAAGTCAACGTACGGTAATGATCTGCGATCGGGTCGTTTAAGGTGTGTTGGGGGTTGCGCAAAATCTGGGAGCAAGTGTAACCTAAGAATTCATTTACGGATTGTTACGCGGGTTTACAAAAATTTACGCTGGCGATATGCCGGAGAGTGCATTCTGATCAATGCAATCCTGAAGCAGGGAGAGTGGTTTGGAATATCTGCGTTCGTCAGGTTCGGCCCACGATGTTGCGGTGGATTCTCCGCAAGGTGTGGCGCTTGAGTTTGCCGAGCCGGCTCGGCGCCACCTCGCGATCATCGACCAAAGCCGGTTGCGGCGTGATTGCCTGAAACTGGCGCTCGGCCAACAACCCAGACGATGGCGGGTCACCGATGTGCCGGTGGCCGCAGATCTTGTGAGGCTCGTGCGGGAGGGCGAGAGCTTTGCGGTGATTTTGCTCGGCGCCTCGACTTGCGGGCACATCGATCTCGTCGACCTTGCCCTTCTCGTGGCGGCGGTGCCCCACATCCCGATTTTGGTGACTGCGGATTGTGACGACCCGGAGCGCGCCCGCGCGATCCTGCGCTCGGGCGCCCGCGGTTTTCTGCCGATGAACCTCAGCCTCAAAGTGCTGGTGGCGGCGCTCGAGCGCATCCGTGCTGGAGGAACCTATGTTCCCTTGGAGCTGACCGCGCCCACTTTTCCGGCTGCGCCGGGAAAGTCGTTTCGCTCCCCGTGGCAAGAACTGACGCGACGCCAGCGAGATGTCCTGGCGCTGATCTCCGAGGGGAAACCGAACAAGTTGATTGGCGATGCCCTCACGATGTCCGAAAGTACGGTCAAGGCCCATGTGAAGCAGATCATCAAGCGCCTTCACGTCGCTAACCGGACCCAGGCGGCATTGCTGGCCACCCGTCCCAACCACAGCGGTCTCGGAGCCATCGGATAAGTGGCGGAACGGGTATTGTAAACCGTTCGGCACGGCGGAATAATCCTCGGCAATCCCGCGCGGCGCGTTAACCGGCGCCGCCAGCCGTCGAGGAAAAGCGCCATGTCGAGCCGGACAATGATCCCCATCTCGGCCCATCCCCGGATAGGCAGGATCAGCGAGACCGATTACTTTCGACAGTATCAGCACTCCCTCGACGATCCCGACGGATTTTGGGGCGGGCACGGCAAAAGGCTCGACTGGATTAAGCCGTACACCAAAGTAAAAGACGCCTCGTTCGACGGCGACGTGCGCATCGCCTGGTACGAGGATGGAACGCTCAACGCCTGCTATAACTGCATCGACCGCCATCTGGCGCGGCGTGGCGATCAGACCGCGATTCTGTGGGAGGGCGACGATCCGAGCGAGGATCGCCGCATAACCTATCGCGAACTGCATGACGCGGTATGCCGTTTTGCCAACGTAATGAAGGCGCGCGGCGTCAAAAAGGGCGACCGGGTAACGATCTACCTGCCGATGATCCCCGAGATTGCGGTGGCGGTCCTGGCTTGCGCACGGATCGGCGCGATCCACTCGGTGGTGTTCGGCGGGTTCTCCCCGGACAGCCTCGCCGGGCGTATCCGAGACTGCCGATCGACCTTTCTGGTGACCGCCGATGAGGGGCTGCGCGGCGGCCGCAAGGTGCCGCTAAAGCGCAATGCCGATGCCGCGCTCGAGAGCTGCCCGGACGTGCGCGACGTGATCGTGGTTCGCCGCACCGGCGGAGCCATCAACTGGGTCGAGGGCCGCGACATCTGGTATCACGAGGCGTGCGCGGCCGCCTCACCGGACTGCCCGCCGGCCGAAATGTCCGCCGAAGATCCGCTGTTCATTCTTTACACCTCGGGCTCGACGGGTCAGCCGAAAGGGGTCTTGCACACGACCGGCGGCTATCTTGTCTATACGTCGATGACGCATGAATACATTTTCGACTACCGCGATGGCGAGGTTTTCTGGTGCACCGCAGACGTCGGGTGGGTGACCGGGCACAGCTATATCCTCTACGGACCGCTCGCCAATGGCGCCACGACCCTGATGTTCGAAGGCGTTCCCAACTATCCCGACCCGTCGCGGTTTTGGCAGGTCGTCGACAAGCATCGGGTCTCGATCTTTTACACTGCGCCGACGGCGATCCGCGCGCTGATGCGCGAAGGTGAGGATTATGTGCGCCGCACCGACCGGCGCTCGCTGCGCATCCTCGGTACCGTTGGCGAGCCGATTAACCCCGAGGCGTGGCTGTGGTATTACGACCATGTCGGCGAGCGCCGTTGCCCGATTGTCGACACCTGGTGGCAGACCGAGACCGGCGGCATCCTGATCACCCCAATTCCCGGGGCGACGCCACTAAAGCCGGGCTCTGCGACCCGCCCGTTTTTTGGAATCGAGCCCGTGATCGTCGACAATGACGGCAAGCGAATCGAAGGTCCGGGCGAGGGAAATCTATGCCTCGCCCGCTCCTGGCCCGGGCAGATGCGCACGGTCTATGGCGACCATCGCCGCTTTGTCGACACCTACTTTTCGACCTTTCACGATTTTTATTTTACGGGCGACGGCGCGCGTCGCGACGAAGATGGCTATTACTGGATTACCGGCCGCGTCGATGACGTGATCAATGTCGCCGGCCACCGGCTCGGCACCGCCGAGATCGAGAGTGCGCTGGTCGCGCACCCGAAGGTCGCCGAGGCAGCCGTCGTCGGCTATCCCCACGATATCAAAGGCCAGGGCATTTACGCGTATGTGACGCTGAGGGTTGACGAGGCGCCGAGCGAAGAGCTGCGGCATGAGCTAGTCGCCTGGGTGCGCCAGGAGATTAGTCCGATCGCGGCACCCGATCTGGTGCAATGGGCCCCGGGCCTGCCAAAAACCAGGTCAGGCAAGATCATGCGCCGTATCTTGCGCAAGATCGCGGCCGACGAGCACAACGCTCTCGGCGACACCTCGACCCTCGCCGATCCCGCCGTCGTCGACGATCTCGTCGGCAACCGGCTCAACCGCGCCCCGTAACCGACGGCCTGCTGTCAGTCCAGCATTTGGCGCAACTGGCGGGCGGCGACGACGAGCATCGCAAGATCGGAGGTGCCGGCGGCGCGCATATCGGTGGCGATCGCGTCAGCTGGGGCGAGTTCAGCGGCATGCGCCTGCACCCAGGCGGCGAGCGGGTCGGCCATGCTGTTAGCGCCCTGCAGGATCCGCTCGGCGAGATCGGCCTGCAACGCGTAAAAGTCCTCGATCAAGGTCGCGGCGGCGGCCTTCTGCCAGGCGGTCTCCGCCGGCAGGCGGCGCGCCATATCGCGTAACTCGTCGAAGGCCAGGCGGGCGCCGACCCGGTAAAAGGTTTGCGCGGCGCGAGCGATCGGCTGAGCCGCGCGTGCGGCCAATTCGCCGATCTCGAGGGAAGTGGTCAGGAATATCACCCCGCCGAGGCGCACAGCGAGCGCCTGCGGTACGCCGGCAGCAGCAAATCGTGCAGCGCGTTCATCAAACAACGCCCGCTCGCCCGGTGGCAGCAGCTCCGCCACTATCGCAGCAAGATCTCGGACTGCCGGTCCGAAACGGGCGATTTCGCCGCTGATATCGAGCCTGTTGGCTCGCAACAGCCACCCGGCGGCATGCTCAAGGACTGATCCGATCTCGAGCAGCGTCTCAGTCTGCAACGGGGCCGCTATCTTGTTATCGAGCGCCTCAATCTCGGCCCAGAGAGTTCGTAGATCGAATATTTCGCGCGCGATCAAATAAGCCCGGGCGATCTCGGGCGCAGTCCGGCCGGTGCGCGCCCGCATTTCGCTGATAAAGGTGATGCCGGCACGATTGACGAAATCGTTGGTGACAACGGTGGCGGTAATCTCGCGGCGGAGCGGGTGTGTCGGGATCAGCGTCCCGAGCCGGTCGCGCGATGCCGCCGGGAAATAGCTCTGCAGCTGGTCGGCCAGCTCAGCCGCGTCGGGTAGATCCGAGGCCAAAATCTCGTCGTCGAGCGCTAGCTTGGCATATGCGAGCAATACCGCGAGCTCAGGTCGGACCAGTCCCTGGCGCTGCGCTGCACGCAGGGCGAGGGTTTCGTCGTCGGGGAGGAATTCGAGCGCGCGGTCGAGTCGACCCGACCGTTCGAGATCGCGGATCAACCGGGCCTGCCGGTCGAGAGCGGCGACGCCGCGCGCCTCGGCCACCGACAGTGCCTCGCCTTGCAAGTAATTGTCGCGCAATACCAACGCCGCGATATCCCCGGCCATACCGTGGAGTAGGGGCTCGCGTTCCTCGGGCGCCAGCGCCCCGGCGGCAATCGCGCGGTCGATCAGGATCTTGAGGTTGACCTCATGGTCGGAGGTGTCGACGCCGGCGGAGTTGTCGATCGCGTCGGTGTCGATGCGGCCGCCTTTTAGGGCATAGGCGACGCGCCCGCGCTGGGTCACCCCTAGATTGGCGCCCTCGCCGATCACTTTCGCGCGAACTTCGTCGGCATTGATGCGCAGCGTATCGTTGGCGCGGTCGCCGACCTCGGCATGGGTTTCCTGCGGCGCCTTGATAAAGGTGCCGATCCCGCCGAACCACAACAAATCGACCGATGCCGCCAATAGCTTGCGGATTAGTTCAGCCGGGGTCAGCCGGTCTGCGTCGACGGTGAATAGGCGCTTCATCTGCTGGCTGATCGCGATCGATTTGGCGCTGCGCTCGAAGACGCCGCCGCCCTCGGAGATCAGTGTGCGGTCGTAATCCGCCCAGCTCGAACGCGGCAGGCGAAACAGGCGCTCGCGTTCGGCGAAGGCCCCCGCGGCATCGGGATTGGGATCAACAAAGACATGACGGTGATCGAAGGCAGCGAGCAGCCGCAGGCGCCGCGACATCAGCATGCCGTTGCCAAACACGTCGCCCGACATGTCGCCCACCCCGACCACGGTTAGATCGCTCGTTTCGAGGTCGCGCCCGAGTTCTCGGAAGTGGCGCTTGACGAGTTCCCAGGCGCCGCGTGCGGTGATGCCCATCGCCTTGTGGTCGTAGCCGACCGAGCCGCCAGAGGCAAAGGCGTCGCCGAGCCAAAACCCGTATTCTTCAGCGATCGCATTGGCATAGTCGGAGAATGTCGCGGTGCCCTTGTCGGCCGCGACAACAAGGTATGGGTCGTCGACGTCGTAGCGCACGACCCGGGACGGCGGCACTATGCGGTGGCCATCGGCGCCTTCGGCGGCGATATTGTCGGTAAGATCGAGCAGCCCCCGGATCAGGATCTTGTAGCACTCGATCGCCTCGGCCGCGAGTTGATCGCGCAGATCGGGCGGCCGCTTGACGACAAAGCCGCCCTTCGATCCGACCGGCACGATAACTGCGTTCTTGACCGTCTGTGCCTTCATCAGGCCGAGGATCTCGGTGCGGAAATCCTCCTTTCGATCCGACCAGCGGATCCCGCCGCGAGCGACCCTGCCGGCGCGCATGTGCACGCCCTCCATTCGCGGGCTGTAGACGTAGATTTCGAATAGCGGCCGCGGCTGCGGCAGCAGGTCTATCTCGCTGCTGGCGAGCTTGACCGCGAGATAAGGCTTTGGCTCTCCGGAAGGCAGTTGCTGAAAATAGTTCGTTCGCACGGTCTTGAGAATGAGCGCGAGGTAGCTGCGCAGGATGCGGTCCTCATCGAGGCTTGTGACCGCATCGAGGGCGTGATCGATCGCCTGGACTTCGCCCAGCGCCGCGAGCGAGGGGTCAGCAGCGGCCGGATCAAAGCGGATCTCGAACAGCCGCACGAGCCGGGCGGCGACGTCGGGATGGGCGCCCAGCGTGTCTTCCATATAGGCTTGACTGAATGTGGTCCCGGCTTGTCGCAGCAGCTTGGCGTAGAGGCGAAGCACTGTCACCTGGCGGAAGGAGAGTCCGCCGGCCAGCACGAGGCGGTTGAAGGCGTCGCTCTCAACTCGGCCGGTCCATACCGCGACGAGCGCCTCCTCGAAACGCGCTCTAACCGCGGCGGAAATGGCGGCCGTTGCGGCGTCGCCGGCGAGCTCGAATTCGTGCACCCAGACAGCGCCGCGGTCGACGCTGTCGATACGGAACGGCTCTTCGGCGACGACTCGAAGTCCGAGGTTTTCGAGCATCGGCAGCACGTCCGAAAGGATGACCTGCTGTTGTGCCCGGTAGAGCCGCAGCCCGGGCCGCGCGTCCGGGGCGGGGTGGAGGGAAACCTCCAACGGCGAGCCTGCCAGCGCATTCTCGATCCGCGGCAGATCGGCGATCGCCTGGGCGGGCTGCGTCAGGGCTTGGTACGCGATCGGGAAAGGTTTCAGGCGGCGCAGCCGGTCTTGTGCCTCAGCCTCGCCGAAAGCTTCGAGCGCGGCCTCTTCGAGGCGGTCCGACCAGTTTCGTCCTGCCTCTGCCAACCGCTGCTCGAGTTTGGCGGCATCGACCGCCGGCACCGCACCACGGGTGGTGCGGATGATAAACTGGACGCGCGCCAGCACCGATTCGTCGAGATGTGTGTAATAGGCGGAAAGCTGACCGGCAAAGGCCTGTTCGAGGATCGCTGCGAAGCGCTGACGCAGATCGCTGTCATACCGCTCGCGCGGCACATAGACGAGGCAGGACACAAAGCGTTCGAGCGGGTCGCAGCGGATGAACAGCGCGATGCGCTGCCGCTCCTGCAGATTGAGGATGCCGATGACCGTCTCGAATAGCTGGTCTTCGCCGCTCTGAAACAGCTCGTCACGCGGCAAAGTGTCGAGGATGTGCAGCAGGGCCTTGCCGTCATGTCCGGTCGGCGACAGCCCGGCGCGCGCGACTATATGGCGGACTTTGCGCCGCAGCAGCGGGATCGCGCGTGGGCTGCAGCTGTAGGAGATCGAGGTGAACAGTCCGAGAAACAGCCGGACGCCGACAACATTCCCGTTTGCGTCGAACCGGCGCAGGCCGATCGCATCCATGTGCGCAGTGCGATGAACCGTGGCGCGGCGGTTCGATTTGGTGATGATCAGAAGCTCGCAGCGGCGGACGAAATCCTGCACGTCGGGCGGCAGCGAGGACAGGTCACGCAGCCCGCCGAATACCCGATAGTCGGGATTGCATAAAATTCCAAGCGTCGCTCGGGTCGGTTCGGCCGCACCGTCAAAGTCGTATTCGCGGTACCCGAGAAAGGTGAAGTTGTCGTCGTCGAGCCAGCGCAGAAAATCCTGTACTTCGGCAAGTTCGGCCGCCGGCGCCGGGGGTCCGGGCGGGCCGGCCAGTTCCTCGATCAGTGCGCGCAGGGTCTCGCGCATTGGCTGCCAGTCGGTGACCGCGGCCCGGACGTCGGCGAGGACGCCCGCCAAGGTCTGGGTCAGGAGCGCGAGGTTCGCCGGATCGGGCTCGCGGGTGATCTCGATGTGCATCCACGATTCGCGCAAACCAACGGCGGCGGTCTTGCCGATCTCGTGCAGCCGGCCGCCCGGAAGGCGTTCGACGGTCAGGATCGGATGGACCACGAGATGGACGACGCGGCCGCCGGCGTTTATCGCCCCGGTCACCGAATCGACGAGAAACGGCATGTCGTCATTGACGATCTCGACGATCGTGTGCGCCGAGGACCAGCCATCGGCCGCGATTTCGGGGTTGTAGACTTCGGATCTTGGCTTGGCCCGGACGGCGGCGCTCCGCAAAATGCCACAGCGACAGCGCGGCCCCGCTCAGGTCGCGCGGGCTGCGCCCGATGACGTCAGCCGGCGGCGCATGTTTGTAGTAGGCGCCTATAACCCGCTCTGCGGTGGCGTGGTCTGCCGGGTCGAGCACCTCTTTGGCGAGCGCCACCGCCTTGCGGACGGCCTTTACCTTCTTCGCTTCAGCCGGCGGCTTGGCTTGGCTGGTCGCCTTGGTTTCGGCAGCGTCTTTGCGGTCGCCTGGCGGCGACAGTTCGATCGTGTCGGTCATCGAGCCTTAGAGACTGGCTACTCCCTCGCGTCCGGGCAAGGTGTTTAACGCGTCGAGGATTGTGGAAAGTGCCGCCGGACTCGGCGATGATGTGGGTGGCTCGTCTTCGTGACCGGCATATGCGGCTGTTCTCCAATTTTCGCCGCGGCGGCCTCTATCTGCTGCCGCTGGCGGTTCTGCTCATCGCGATCAGCGCCCGGATCGTGGCTCCGGATCTGCTCGACCGGCTGTCGCTGATCGCGTTCGACCTCTATCAGCGCGCTCTGCCGCGCGTGCCCGGGGATTCGCCGATCCGCATCGTCGACATCGATGATCAAAGCCTCGCCAAGATCGGCCAATGGCCGTGGCCGCGCACGATCGTGGCTCAATTGGTGGAGCGCCTGGCTACGGCCGGTGCGGCGGTCGTCGCCTTCGACATCGATTTTGCCGAACCGGACCGGACCTCGCCCAAAATGCTGCTGCCGTTGATCACCCGTAACGGCGTCGACCCGGCAGACGCGGAAAAGCTGCTGTCGGCATTGCCCGATCCTGATCAGCGCCTGGCGATGGCGATGCGTAAGGCGCCGGTAGTGACGGCGTTCATCCTGACCGATCAGGGTGAGAGGCGGCCCCCCGCGGCGAAAGCCGGCTTCGCCTTCACCGGCGATGACCCGCTCGGCCATGTCGACAATTTCCCCAAGGTGGTTGCTACCCTCCCAGTGCTGGAAGCGGCGGCCGCGGGCGATGGGTTTCTCAACCAGCTTCCCGAGTGGGATAATGTCGTCCGCCGAGTCCCGCTGATCCTGAAATTCGACGGCCATGCCTATCCATCGCTTGCCGCCGAGGCGCTTCGCCTCGCGGTCGGCGCCACGACCTATATCGGCCGCGCCGCCGGCGCCAATGGCGAAAAAGATTTTGGCGAAGATACCGGACTGACCGCGATCCGCATCGGGCCGCTGACGGTGCCGACCGACGCCGCCGGACGGGTGTGGTTACATTATGCGCCAATTCAGAACGACCGCACCGTCTCCGCCGCTGTCGTGCTCGGCGGGAAATTCGATCCGGCATTGTTTGCCGGCCATATCGTTCTGATCGGAACCTCCGCTGCCGGCGTCATCAACGATCTGCAGGCGACCCCGCTTGCGGCTGGGGTACCGGGGGTCGAGATCCACGCCCAGCTGCTCGACGAAATCCTCCAAGGGGATTATCTGACGCGGCCCGATTGGGCGATCGGCGCCGAAATCCTGTTCGCGCTGCTGGTCGGCGCCGGTTTGATCTTTGTCCTGCCGCGGATCGGCGCGCTGCCGAGCGCCATGCTCGGCGGCGTCTCGGTCGCGGCGGCATTCAGCGGGTCATGGTTTGCCTTCAAGTACGCCCATTGGCTGATCGACCCGATCTATCCCTGGGCGGTCTTGACCCTCGTCTATCTGGTAGCGAGCCTGCTCGGCTACCTGCGCGCCGAGGCGCGCCAGCGCGAGATCCGCGGCGCCTTCTCGCACTACATGTCGCCGCAATATATCGAGGAACTGGCCGCGCACCCCGAAAAACTCGTCCTCGGCGGCGAGATGCGGACCATGACGATCATGTTCTGCGACATCCGCGGGTTTACCAGCCGCGCCGAGGGTATGGACGCCCAGACCTTGACGCACTTCATGAATGCTTTTCTGTCGCCGATGACCGAAATCATTACTGAGGAAAAGGGCACAATCGACAAATATATCGGCGACTGCATCATGGCGTTCTGGAACGCTCCGCTCGACGATCCCGACCACGCCACAAATGCGGTTCGCGCGGCCCAGATGATGCGCCGTAAGCTTGTCGAGTTGAACCGGATGTGGGAGGGAGAGGCGTCGGCGTCCGGCAAGCTGTTCCGGCCCGTTCAGATGGGCATCGGCATCAATACCGGCGAATGCTGCGTTGGAAATTTCGGGTCGGAGCAGCACTTCGACTATTCGCTGCTGGGCGACCCGGTCAACCTGGCCTCGCGCCTGGAGGGGCTCGGCAAGGTCTACGGCATAGATCTGGTGATCGGCGAGGAGACGGTAACGCATCTCGACGACCCGGCATTGATCGAGGTCGATCTCGTCGCGGTCAAAGGCAAGACCCAGGCCGGTCGCGTCTATACGTTGCCGCCGGAAAGAATCGAGGAGGGCGAGTTCGGAGATCGGCATTCGGAACTGCTCAGTGCCTATCGCCACCAAGAATGGGGAGCGGCGCTGCGGCTTCTCGACGACGGGCGTCTGGCCGCGGCGCGCCATCTCGCCCCGGTTTATGATCTCTACCGGCGGCGAATCGTCCACTTCCAGTCGAAAGCCCCGCCGGCTAACTGGGACGGCGTGTTCACCGCCGAGGAGAAATGATCGCTGCAGTAAGTAATGTTAACTTGCTGATTTGCCGGTAGCCGCCGTGGTAAATTTACCACGTTTGTGTCAGTTCGTAACAAAATTGACTTTATTTGCGCCGCTTCCTCGGTGATAATCGTCGTGTGGGAGCACAGGGCATCGCGGAAGAAACTCGCCACGGCGGCCATCGTCGCCTAAGGGGAGCGCGTCGGAATGAGTGTCATGGAGTTTCAGGTGTGCCGGCGCGGACGCGAAGCGCGGTGGGTGGTCACGCTCGGAAATGCTGTCTACGGCGCGTATCTCGACAAGGAGCAGGCATTGCTCGACGCGGTGGACGCCGCGCGCGATGCGCTCGCGGCCGGCCGCGAAGCCCAGGTATGGGTCAGGGACCGGACGAGCGCGGCTCGGGTGTTCTGAGGCGCCGCGGCAATCCCGCCGGGCCATCGCCCATTCGCCCCGCACCCCCGTTAAAAATGCGCCAGCGTAGGATACGGCTCAGTCGAGCGCAGCCAGCATTTCTGCGGTAACAAGGGTGACGCCGGCGTCGGTTCGGTAGAAGCGACTGGCATCGAGATCGGGGTCCTCCCCGATCACCAGTCCCTCCCTGATCCGGCAGCCGCGGTCGATGACGACCTTGGTCAGCCGCGCATGGCGGCCGACCTCGACCTCGGGGAGCAGCACCGCCTCGCGAGTTTGGGCATAGGAATTGACCCGGCAGTTCGAAAACAACAGCGACCGTCTGACCGTACCCCCGGAAACGATGCAACCGCCTGAAACCATCGAATTGACCGCCATGCCGCGCCGATCGTTGTCGTCAAATACGAATTTGGCCGGCGGCAACTGCTGCTGATAGGTCCAGATCGGCCAGTTGGGGTCGTAGATGTCGAGCGAGGGGACCGGCATCACCAGATCGAGATTAGCCGCCCAATAGGAATCGATGGTGCCGACATCGCGCCAATAAGAATCGGCCTCCGGCGTCGTCTTAACGCAGCTCTCGTCGAACGAATGCGCAACCGCGAGCCCGCGGCGCACCAGTTTCGGAATGATGTCCTTGCCGAAATCATGGCTCGATTCGGGATCTTGGTGGTCGCGTTCGAGCTCGGCATAGAGAAATTCGGCGGTGAAGACATAGACGCCCATGCTGGCGAGTGCCCGGTCGGGCTTGCCGGAGATTGCCGGCGGCTGGCGCGGCTTTTCCAGGAAATCGACGATCCGCATCGTCTCGTCGACCGCCATGACTCCGAAACCCGATGCTTCCGCCAACGGCACCTCGACGCAGGCGACCGTGCAGTCGGCGCCCCTGTCGACGTGATCGGCCAGCATGTTCGAGTAATCCATTTTGTAGATGTGGTCGCCGGCCAATACTAAAAAGTATGTCGGGTTGGCGGCGCGCAGAATATCGTAGTTTTGATGGACGGCGTCGGCGGTGCCGCGATACCACGTCGCCTCGTCGAGCCGTTGCTGCGCCGGCAACAGGTCGAGGAACTCGCCCATCTCCGGGCGCAGAAACGACCATCCCATCTGCAAGTGGCGCAACAAACTGTGCGCCTTGTATTGGGTCAAAACCGCGATGCGCCGGACCCCCGAATTGAGGCAGTTCGACAGGGTGAAGTCGATCAGGCGGAACTTGCCGCCGAAAAACACCGCCGGCTTGGCCCGCCTGTCGGTCAGCTGTTTCAGCCGGGCACCCCGGCCGCCGGCGAGAACGAGGGCGAGCGCCTGCCGCGCCAGCCGTTGTTGGTTGCGCGCGCCCGACAGCATGTCCGCCTCCCTGTGCCTCGGCCGCGTCGCGGCAGTTACACGATAACGCTCGGATGGGAGCGCTTGGGTATCCCGGTCAACTGGACCATGCCCGCCGACGTCTGCGCCAGCTCCGCTCGCGGCGGCTCACAGAATGAATTTGGACAAGTCGGCGTTTTGGGCAAGCGCGCCGACCTGCTCGCGGACATAATCGCGGTCGATCTGGACCAGGGTCCCGTTGGGCCGGTCGGAGGCGGTGAAGCTGATCTCTTCCAACAGCCGTTCGAGGATCGTGTGCAGGCGTCGCGCGCCGATATTCTCGACCGCGGTGTTGATCTCCTCGGCCAGCAGCGCCAGCTCGTCGATTGCCGCCTCGTCGAAATCGAGGGTGACGCCCTCGGTCGCCAGCAATGCCTTGTATTGCTTGATCAGGCTCGCCTCGGGCTCGACCAGGATGCGCCGGAAGTCGCTGCGGTCGAGCGCCTTCAATTCCACACGGATCGGCAGCCGCCCCTGCAGTTCAGGCAGCAGATCAGAAGGCTTTGCCTGATGAAAGGCGCCCGACGCGATGAACAGGATGTGGTCGGTCTTAACCGCCCCGTGCTTGGTCGCGACGGTCGTGCCTTCTATCAACGGCAACAGGTCGCGCTGGACGCCCTCGCGGCTGACATCGGGAGCGCCGCCGCCGGCGCGCTCGCCGCGCCCACTGATTTTGTCGATCTCGTCGATGAAGACGATACCGTTCTGCTCGACCGCGCCGACCGCTTCGCGCACGACCATTTCTTGATCGAGGAGCTTGTCGCTCTCCTCGGCGATCAACACGCGGTGACTGTCGGCGACCGTCATCTTCTTCGGCTTCGAGCGGGTGCCGAAGGTCTTGCCGAAAATGTCGCCAAGGTTGAGCATTCCCATCTGCGCGCCGGGCATGCCCGGGATCTCGAAGGTCGGCAAATTGGCCGCGGCACTTTCCTGCACCGCGATCTCGATTTCGCGCTCGTCGAGCGCTCCCTCGCGCAACTGCTTACGGAATTTCTGACGCGTATCGGCGCTGGCAGTCGAGCCGACCAGTGCTTCGAGCACGCGCTCCTCGGCGGCCAGCTCGGCTTTGGGCTCGACCTCCTTGCGCAGCCGCTCGCGGGTCATCGCGATCGCGATCTCGACCAGGTCGCGCACGATCTGCTCGACGTCACGGCCGACATAGCCGACTTCGGTAAATTTGGTCGCTTCGACCTTGACGAACGGGGCTTGCGCAAGCTCGGGCAAGTCGGCGGGCAATCTCGGTCTTGCCGCAGCCGGTCGGGCCGATCATCAGGATATTTTTGGGTAATACTTCTTCGCGCAGCTCGGGGGTGAGCTGCTGACGGCGCCAGCGGTTTCTGAGTGCGATCGCAACTGCACGCTTGGCGTCGTGCTGGCCGACGATATAGCGATCAAGCTCGGAAACAATCTCGCGCGGGCTGAAAGATGGCATCGGCAGTCAGTTGTCGAGTTTTTCTAAGGTGATCTTGTCGTTGGTATAGATGCAGATCCCGGCGGCGATTGCCATCGCGCGGCGCATTATTTCTTCGGCGTCGAGGCCGTCAACGCCGATCAGGGCCCGCGCTGCAGCCAGCGCGTAGCCGCCGCCCGAGCCGATGCCGATGATCCCGTCCTCGGGTTCGAGCACGTCGCCGGTTCCCGACAGGATCAAGGATACGCTCTTGTCGGCCACCGCCATCATTGCCTCGAGGCGGCGCAGATAGCGGTCGGTGCGCCAATCCTTGGCAAGCTCGACACAGGCGCGGGGCAATTGTCCGGCATATTGCTCGAGCTTGGCCTCGAGCCGCTCAAACAAGGCGATCGCGTCAGCGGTGGCGCCGGCAAAGCCGGCGATCACCGATCCGCTGGCCAGCCGCCGCAGTTTGCGCGCATTCGACTTCATCACCGTCTGGCCCATCGTGACTTGACCGTCGCCGGCGACCACGACCTGGCCGCCCTTGCGGACGCACAGGATCGTCGTGCCGTGCCAAGCGTTGCTGTCGAAGTGATCCATGCGCTTTTTCGGGAATGCTGGCGCTCGCGGGCGCTTCAAACTCGGAAGACTGAGATGTGGGCGCAACGGGTTCATGGTCAAGCCGACCGTCGGACAGTGGCAAGCGCGCCCCGGAATTGCTAAATAGACTGGGTCGCCGTCCACTGGCGATAGAGGAGAGCATCGTGCGGGTGGCTACGGTCGAACGCAACACCAAGGAAACGCAAATCAGCGGCCGGGTCGATCTCGACGGCAGCGGCGCCGCCGAAATCTCGACCGGCATCGGCTTCCTCGATCACATGCTCGAACAGTTGGCCAAGCACAGCCTGATCGACGTCAAACTGCAGGCAACCGGCGATCTGCATATCGATTTTCATCACACCACCGAAGACACCGGCTATGTCGTCGGCGAGGCGGTGTCGAAGGCTCTCGGGAGCCGCGGCGGCATTGCGCGCTACGGGCACGCGGTAATCCCGATGGACGAAACTTTGACACGCGTCAGCCTAGACGCCTCGAACCGACCCTATCTGGTGTGGAAGGTGGCGTTTACCCGACCGAAACTCGGCGAGATGGATACTGAGTTGTTCAAGGAGTGGTTCCAGGCCTTTGCCCAGTCGGCGGGGGTCACGCTTCATGTCGAGAACCTCTATGGCGAGAACAACCATCACATCGTCGAATCCTGCTTCAAGGGTCTCGCCCGGGCGTTGCGCCAGGCGGTCGAGGTCGATCCGCGGCGGCAGGGAGCGGTTCCGTCAACAAAGGGCGTCCTCGGCGGCACCTTGTGATGATCGTCGCGATCGTCGATTACGGCTCGGGCAATCTACGCTCGGCGGCAAAGGCGTTCGAGCGCGCAGCGGCCGAGAATGGCATTTCCGCCGAAATCAGGGTGACCAGCGCGCCCGAGACGATTGCCGCCGCCGATCGCCTTGTCCTTCCCGGGGTCGGCGCCTTTGCCGACTGCCGGCGCGGGCTTGCTGCGGTTTCCGGTCTCGAACACGCGCTGAATGAAGCAGTTACGTCTCGTGCGCGCCCATTCCTCGGAATTTGCGTTGGCATGCAGCTGATGGCGCGACGCGGTCGCGAATTCGAGACCGTCGACGGCCTGGGCTGGATCGACGGCGAGGTGGTGGCAATCGAGCCCGCGGATTCGGCGCTGAAGATCCCGCATATGGGATGGAACGAAATCGAGCCGCGATCGTCTCACCCGCTGCTCGCCGGGCTCGGGGTGGGCGCGCACGCCTATTTCGTGCACAGCTACCATTTCCGGCTGGCCAATGCGCGCGACCTCCTGGCGGTCACCGATTACGGCGGGCCGCTCGCCGCGGTCGTCGGCCGCGACAATCTCGCCGGAACCCAGTTTCACCCCGAGAAAAGCCAGCAAGCGGGGCTGCGGTTGATCGGAAACTTTTTGCGATGGAGGCCATGAGCGATAGCCGGAATACCGTCGCGGCGATCTCGGTCGAGCGGCTTACCCGCTATTCGGGCAACGATCTCGAGAATCTCTGCGAGGCGACCGAGAGCGCGATCACCGAGGGTGGGGGATTCGGCTGGCTCAAGCCGCCGCCGCGTCAGGTCCTGGAAAATTATTGGAAGGGCGTGCTGCTGGTCCCCGAGCGCCGACTCGTCGTCGGCCGCTTGGAGGGGGTCGTGGCCGGCTCGGCGCAACTCAGCCGCGCCCCGCGCAACAACGAAGCGCAAGCCTTCGCCGGCACCCTGACAAGCGCGTTCGTGGCGCCGTGGGCCCGCGGCCACGGCCTCGGCCGCGGCATCGTGCTGGAGATTGAGCGGCTCGGCCGGGAATTGGGGCTGGCCGTCCTCAACCTCGATTTGCGCGACACGCAGAAGGCCGCGATCGGCCTCTATGAGAGTTCTGGGGTATCGCCGCTGGGGCACCCACCCGGTCTACGCGCGCGTCGAAGGCCGGATCGTGCCGGGTCACTACTACTACAAGCTGCTCGACGACGTTCCGGCGCGCTCGTGATCCTCAGGTACAGAGTTATCTGGCGTTGGCCCCTGATCCTCCCGCTGCGCCGGTCCCTCTTTATCCGCGCAAGCGCGGAGACAGCCGGCGTGAGGGGCTCGCAGTGATCCTCTACCCGGCGATCGATCTCAAGGATGGCGCCTGTGTTCGTCTGGTGCGCGGCGAGATGGCGAGCGCCACCGTGTTCAACGACGATCCGGCCGCGCAGGCGCTGCAGTTCGCGGACGCCGGTTTCGAATGGCTGCATATCGTCGATCTCAACGGCGCCGTTGCCGGCCGTTCGGTCAATGGGACTGCGGTGGCGGCGATCCGCGACGCCGTCGGGCTGCGCATCCAGTTGGGCGGCGGCATTCGCGACCGTCGCGCGATCGAGCAATGGCTCGGATTTGGGATTGATCGCATCGTGCTCGGCACGGCCGCGCTGCGCGATCCCGAATTGGTCCGGCGGGCCGCCGCCGATCACCCGGGAAAGATCGCCGTGGGCATAGATGCACGCGGCGGGCGGGCCGCGATCGCGGGCTGGACCGAGACGACCGAGATCGGCGTCGTCGAGCTGGCGCGCCGCTTTGAGGATTGCGGGATCGCGGCGATTATCCACACCGATATCGCCCGCGACGGGGCGCTCGGCGGCGTCGATGCCGCGGCGACAGCTGATCTGGCGCGCCAGCTTCGGGTCCCGGTCATTGCCTCGGGCGGGGTCGCCTCGCTTGCCGACCTCGCCGCGCTCAAGAGGTACGAGGCCGACGGCATCGCCGGCGTGATCTGCGGGCGCGCGCTCTATGACGGCCGGATCGACCCGCAAGCGGCGTTGCGCCTGATGGCTGAGAGGCCGGCATGCTGAAGATGCGCGTCATCCCTTGTCTCGACGTCAAGGACGGGCGGGTCGTCAAGGGCGTCAACTTTGTCGATCTTGTCGATGCCGGCGATCCGGTGGCGCAGGCGCGGTTCTACGATCGCGAGGGCGCCGACGAGCTGTGCTTTCTCGACATCACCGCCAGCGCCGAAGGGCGCGACACGCTCTATGATGTGGTTCGCCGCACTGCCGAGGAATGTTTCATGCCGCTGACCGTCGGCGGCGGGGTGCGCACGGTCGAGGATATCCGCCGCCTATTGCTCGCCGGCTCCGACAAGGTGTCGATCAACACCGCCGCCGTGGCCCGGCCCGACTTCGTCCGCGAAGCGGCGCAGAAATTCGGCAGCCAGTGCATCGTCGCCGCGATCGATGCGAAAGCGTCGGCGCCGGGGCGATGGGAGGTCTTCACCCATGGCGGACGGCGGCCGACCGGCATCGACGCGGTCGACTGGGCCGGCCGGCTTGCCGATTACGGCGCCGGAGAAATTCTGCTGACTTCGATGGATCGGGACGGCACCAAATTGGGGTTCGACATCGCCCTGACGCGTGCCGTCGCCGATGCGGTTCGCGTGCCGGTTATCGCCTCGGGCGGGGTCGGCACCCTCGATCACCTGGTCGAGGGTATTCGCGACGGTCACGCGACCGCAGTGCTTGCAGCCTCGATCTTTCACTTCGGGACCTGCCGGATCGGCGAGGCCAAGGCCCGGCTCGCCGCCTGCGGCATCCCGGTGCGGCGCTGAGCCGTGCCAAAAGATCTGGGCGCCACCCTTGACCGCCTCTGGCAGGTGATCCGTGCGCGACGCGGAGCCGATCCGCAGACCTCCTATACCGCCCGGCTGTTCGCCCGTGGCCGCACCAAGATCGCCCAAAAGCTGGGCGAGGAGGCGGTCGAGGCAGTCATCGAGGGCGTCCGGGGCGACCCGGCAAAGCTCGTCGGCGAGAGCGCCGATCTCCTCTACCACCTATTGGTGCTGTGGGCCGATGTCGGCATTTCGCCGGCCGATGTCGCCGCCGAACTGGCGCGTCGCGAAGGCAAATCCGGGATCGACGAAAAGCGCGGCCGGGCGAACATCTGATTGCGCCAAGATCACCTTTTGGGCCGGGCGAAGCCTTCGTCTCTCAGAAAGAGTGAAGATCGTGGCGTTTTGCTTTCATCCGTTACTAGGATTAGCAAATTGTGACTACCGTCGAAGGAGAGGTTTGGGGTGGGGATGGCGTCGGAGCCGAATGGTCGTCCCCCTATGAAGTGCTCCGAAAGAAATGGGGAACGGTCCCTTTGGACGCAGAGACTTGTATCGAATCCGGCGAGCTTCTAACGATGCCGGACCGGGACCTTCTCGCGCTTTGACATCGCGCGTACAACGGGACGTCGACGGGACCCTTCTACGGTATCCGCGGCTGGTACCACGATCTTTATCGGGACAAGCTAAAGGGCCGGAATATCCTCGATGTCGGTTGCGGTCTCGCGGTCTCCTCACTTCACTTCGCCGAACACGGCGCTCGCGTTACCTTTGCCGATATCGTCGAGGACAACCTGCGGGTAGTTGAGCGAATTTGCGCTCTGAAGGGCATCGCCGGTGAATTCTTCTATATCCAAGATGACCGGTCATTTGAACGATTGGCTTATGGGTTTGATGCCGTTCTGGCAATCGGCTCTTTACTCAATGCGCCCGCTAAGATAACCCGCGCCGAGATTCAATTGCTACTCCCACACCTCAACGCCGGCGGTCGGTGGTTGCATCTCGCCTATCCAAAGTCACGCTGGATTTGCGAAGGGATGCTTCCCTTCTCGCAATGGGGCGAATTGACCGATGGCCCCGGGACGCCTTGGATGGAATATCACGATTGGGAGAAGATGTTATATTTCTTTGCCCCCGCCAAAATTGAATTGGTGTTTGATTGCGAATGGCACAACCATGACTTCAATTGGTTCGATCTGCTGGTGCACAGGTGAGAGAGCCCGGCTGCTATCCGCCAAAATCTTGCTTCTGCGCAGGTCTTTCGGGCGGCGGGCATACTCGTAAAGCTCGCAGTCGAAAAGGTGCTCCTTGCTTATCTCCTCGACAATGTGTGGTTCCAACTCGGCGACACGAGGCCTGCCGACGCTCTCCAGCACTCTGGGGATGTCGAGCGGGCGCGGTAGACCAAGGCGCTCGAACAGTTCACAGACGTCCTCAGCGAAATTTGCGTAGAGGCCAACGAAGTGACAACTGTGGAGAGTTTCCTTCGCAACCGCCAAATGTTCCCGGTTGACTCCACGAAGCGGAATTCGGGCCCACCAATATTTTTGGAGGGTCAAGATTTCAGCAAAATCGTAACGACCGAGTTGCCTGGTTTGCCTGTTGTCTTCGGCCTCTTGCATATATTGCAGCAGCGATATGCCAGCCGCGACCCGGTGGTGCATCGGATGTTCTGTGGTTCTTTTCACATAGTAGTACGCCGACACGATGCGGTCGATTGGCTCTCGCAGAAAAGTAAAATAACTGAACCGTTGATTGGTAAACCGATGAATCCCATAGGGCATGTGTCCAGCGATCAGGCGCAGAGAATCACGTTCTACCTGCGAAAGGCTTAGAAATTTGCGCACGCCCGGTGCCTGGTGAATATGCAATGCTGGCTGCAGCGCCGCGCTCAGCAAGTGAATCAGAGTCGAACCACCCGTTTTCGGCACGTGCAGGAATATTAGTACTCACATAACTCCTATCATCGAGGTCATCGCTCTCCGGCCACCGTGGGGAAGGCATGCGCGTCGCCCTGGGAGTCACCGTAGAAATGCCGAAAATATTTTCCTCCGAAATAGTATTCTGTCATTTCGTCCGTGGGCATGAACGCACGACAAAAGGCGTGATACAAGTTCCCCACAGGTTTATCTTTGGTAACGTTAAGCCGCATAGGCGCTGACAGGGAAGGATCGGTAGGCAAACCGATAGCCTCAAGCAAAGAATGGAACGATATCGGCAGATCTTCGAAACGGTAGAGCAGAAAATTCAAGTTGTTCTTTCTAATGATCAGGTATGGCGCCGATCGCATCGGATAGTCGTAAACATCTATCCCGTGAAACTTCACAAATTCCCGATCAAACCATCGCTCAGGGCTACACAACTTGAAGTCCAGCAGACCCTCTTGGAACGTCAGCGGTGGGCGGTTGGACGACACTCTCTCGAATTCAGCGTTAAAGAAGGAGATTAGCCGGGCGCTCTCGTCGCGGAGGTTCGTCTCCTTATAGGTGAGCCAGGGGCAATAGGCGGATAAATTTTGAAAAAATCCAGAAACTGCCCACTTTAGCGGATCGCGAAACCCGCTCAGAACCCACCCACCAAGCTCGCCTCGCGCGATAAGGTCGGCTCGTGCCGTTATCGCAGCATGCAACTGGCGCTCGGCCCCGACATTGCCAGCTCCCGGAAGCCTGCATATTACCTGCAGCGATGTCAGGTTTGCATCGCTCAAGTAATGGTGTCGCTCAACTCTGGCGGCCGGGAACGCATGGCGAATTGCCGCCTCGACCGACTGTGAGGCGACCTTTCCCATTTGGTGAATTAAGTAATAATCTGGAACCACGTTACAAATTCCTTGTATGGGCAGGATTTTGAGAAAGTCGGAGCGAGGATCGTGACGCGCAATGAATAAGATTCATCTATGATACAAGTTGCGGCCCGTCAGGTCAAGAACAAATGTTACTTCGTTCTGCTAAGATAGAACTCGTCTCCGGCTGTGAGTGGCATGACAACGATTCCAATTGGTTTGATCTTCTGCTAATAGCGGATCGGATGTTGGCTGTGACGATCTGCGGAACGACGCCGCCCTACTGAATCTGCTGCAAGGGAGACCCGATGTCACCGGATTTTTCCGTGTTTCAGGAGCCCGAAGCGCTGCGCATCAACCGCGCGCGACAGGACCATCTCGCCTCTCTCGGGCTCGATCTTCACGACAAGCGTGTACTCGAGGTTGGCGCCGGCATCGGTCTACACACGGCTTTTTTTGAGGAGCGAGGCTGTGACGTTCTCAGCACGGATGGGAACCCGATCAACGTTGCCGAGATGCTGCGGCTTTATCCGCATCGCAAGCTCGGCGTGCTGGATCTCGACAGGGTGGTCGGCCTCGCCGATCTCGGCTCTTTCGACATCGTCTATTGTTATGGGACGCTCTACCATTTACGGGACCCGGACGGCGCTCTGGCCCGGCTCGCCTCGGTTAGCAGGGGTCAGATCTTGGTCGAGACCCTGGTTGTTCCAGGGAGTTACCCAGAGCTTCACCGTGTCGTCGAACCGCTGTCCGCCAATCAGGGCATTCGCGGCATCGGGACGCGGCCGACCCGCAGCTGGGTGATGTCCGCACTGCGCCGGCACTTCGGCCATGCCTACGCCACTCTCGATCAACCGGATTTTCCCGATTTCGTGACCGATTGGCAGATGATCGCTCACGACGGAAATCTGCGCGCGGTCTTTGTCGGTTCGAAATACCCGATTCAGTCGCCGGCGCTCACCGCGGTGCTGCCCGTCCAGCATCGTAATGCCAGCGTGCTCGCGCCGCCGCGCCAACCGAGCCGGGTGTGGATCGATGTCGGCGCTTATCGAGGCGAGGCAAGCCGCCAAGCCGCGCTCGACGACTCGTCCCTCGTGGTCCATGCCTTTGAGCCGGTACCCGCCCTTTTCGAGGAATTGAACCGGGGGCCGACGAATTATCACGTCTATCCCGTGGCTGTATCCGACCGCGACGGGACGGCCCTTTTCCGGCTGAATGCGTTCGTAGCTGCAAGTTCGCTCTTGCCGCTCGACGAGGCAGCCCGCTTGGCCTGGACGGATGGCCATTTACTCGTTGAGGAACGTAAAATTATCGTCCCTACCGTCCGGCTCGACACGTTCATGGACGGGGCGGGAATTAGCGAGGTCGAGTTCCTGAAAGTAGATGCTCAAGGAGCAGATTTCCAAGTGGTAAGCTCCGCTGGCGCGCGCCTTAAAGACATCCGAAAGATTAAGCTCGAAGTGGCGATTACGCCCCGCCAGCTCTATCTGGGAGCGGCCGACAAGGCGACGGTCACCGCGTTTCTCGAAGCCGAGGGTTTCAGGCTCATCGATACCGAACGGCAATCCCATAATCAGGAGGAGAACTTGACCTTTGCGCGTTGAGGGCGACCATTTCGTGTATCGTGCTCTTCGGCACGCACTGTCTCACGCTTTGAGCGGAGGCCGAACTTGGCTTACGACCGCAATAATGTCTTTGCCCGAATCCTGCGCGGCGAGATCCCCTGCAAGAGAGTCTACGAGGACGACCACGTCCTCGCCTTTCACGACATCAATCCGCTCGCCCCGACCCATATCTTGGTCATCCCCAAGGGCGAATATGTCTCGCTCGACGATTTTTCTGCGAATGCTTCGGCGGCCGAGCACTCGGCAATTTTCCGCGCCCTGGGGCAGATCGCCAGAGAACAGGGCTTAGCCGAGACCGGCCATCGCATCATCGCCAACAGCGGCCGCGACGGCCACCAGGAGGTGCCGCATTTCCACGTGCACCTGTTCGGCGGGCGCGACCTCGGCCGGATGCTGCTGCGACGGTGAGGGCGCCGTTCGCTCCAGGCAGGGGCCTAGAACGACCGGCGATTAGTCGGAAATTCGCCAGCCAGCCCCGGAGCGGTTCGCCGCGGATCAACCGGCGCGGATATCGACGTCCTTGGTCTCACGCAAGAACAGCACGCCGATGACGAGCGTCATTGCCGCGATGGCGATCGGATACCATAGTCCGTTGTATATGTTGCCGGTTGCGGCGACGATCGCAAAGGCGATCGCCGGCAGAAACCCGCCGAACCAGCCATTGCCGATGTGGTAGGGCAGCGACACCGAGGTATAGCGGATGCGGGTTGGAAACAGCTCGACCAGCATCGCCGCGATCGGGCCGTAGACGAGCGTCACATAGATCACCAGGATCACGAGGAGAGCGATTACCATGGTGTGATTGATCCGTGCCGGATCGGCCGTTGCCGGATAGCCGGCTGTCTTCAGCGCATCGCCCAGAGCCTTGCTGAAGGCTGCGGCCTTAGCCGCAGCGTCCGGCGTGTTGGCGTTGTAGCTTGCGATCGCGGTATGCCCTATCTCTATGTGCGCCACGCTGCCCGGCGGCGCGGCCTCGTTGCTGTAGGGAACGCCATAAGTGACCAGAGCGCTCTTGGCGACGTCGCAGGAGCTTGTAAACTTTGACAGGCCGACCGGGTTGAACTGCAGCGAGCATTCGTCGGGGTCGGCGATGACAACGGCCGGCGTTGAGACGATGGCGGCTTCGAGGGCCGGGTTGGCGTAATGGGTGATGGCCTTGAACAGCGGCAAATAGGTTATGACCGCGAGCAGACAGCCCAGCATGATGATCGGCTTGCGGCCGAACCGGTCGGACAGCCAGCCAAACAGAATGAAGCCCGGCGTTCCGATCGCCAATGCTGCGGCGACCATCAGGATCGCCGTCTTGGGATCGACCTTGAGGGTCTGGGTCAAGAAGAACAGCGCATAGAACTGGCCGCAGTACCACACCACCCCTTGCCCCGCGGTCGCGCCGAAAAGGGCAATTAGGACGATCTTGAGGTTACCCCTCTCGGCAAAGCTTTCGGTCAGCGGCGCCCGCGATCCTGTGCCTTCCGACTTCATCCGCTGAAACAGCGGAGATTCGTTGAGGCGCAGCCGGATATACATCGAGATTGCGAGCAGGACGATCGACAGCAGGAACGGGATGCGCCAACCCCAGGCGGTAAAGCTCTTGGCATTGATCAGCTGTTGGCAGCCGAGGACCACCAGCAGCGCGAGGAGCAGCCCGAGCGTCGAGGTCGTCTGAACCCATGAAGTAAACAACCCGCGCTTGCCGTGCGGGGCATGCTCGGCGACATAAATGGCGGCGCCGCCATACTCGCCGCCGAGCGCCAGACCTTGCAACAGGCGCAGGACGATCAGGATTACCGGAGCGGCAAGGCCTATCGCCGCATAGCCGGGCAACAGGCCGACTACAAAGGTCGACCAACCCATGATCGTGATTGTGATCAAAAGGGCATACTTGCGGCCGGCGAGGTCGCCGATCCGGCCGAACACAAGGGCGCCGAACGGGCGTAGCGCGAACCCGGCGGCCAATGAAAGGAGGGCGAAGATATATCTCGCGGTCGGGTTGACCGCCGAAAAGAAGACACTGCCGATCGTTACCGCGAGCAAACCATAAAGATAAAAATCATACCATTCGAAGACCGTTGCGAGCGAGGACGCAAAAATCAAGATGCGTATCTCTCGCTCCCTCCCGCTCGTCGGGCGGTGCCGTGCCGCCGACACGTTGGCCATCGATTCCTCCCCGGTTTTCTCGACCCTCCATCGTGCGGCTGCCAATCTTCCCCGAAGCCGCGCGAGCGGGCCGATAATGAGGAGAACCTAGTCTGATAGGCAATGCAGGACCGCAGCTTGGATTACGGCGCCGCTTCAGAGCAATCTCACAGAGACTCGCGGGCAAGCCGTCCTTGGCGCAAATGTCAACCTCTGCGTCTTGCCATCAATCGACCGGCACTATTCACACTTATTCAGAAGTTCACGAATTGGTTGCGGGATCGGCTCGTCGAGGACGTGATCGTAAAGCGCATGCAGCAGGTCTTCCCCGCAGGTTTTGCCGTCGAGAAACTCGGCGATGCGCGCCTTGACCAGGGGCCCTGTCAAACCGGCTTGGGGGGAGGGGCCTCGCGCGGTTGCGAGAAAGCGAGCGGGCTTGGCGTCGTATCTCATAGCGTTACCGTAATTGTTGCGCCTCGGTTGTCAAATTTCCACATCTACGTGCCTCGGCGATGACATAAAGTGAACAGTCTGTAACACGGATCGATCCCGCGAATCCAACCGGACGATATGCGTGTCCCGCATGGAACTTTCGCCGACGCGCGCGAGTGTGACCCCCGGTATGTCGGCCTCGCCCCGTGGCTCGTTGCAGCGCTTTGTCGTTGACTAGCCGGGTGATGCCGATCGTCTCACTGCGTGGTATCAGCAAGCGTTTCGCCTCTGGTGTGGCCGCGCTCGATCCGATCGATCTCGATATTGGCCACGGCGAGTTCCTCAGCCTGATCGGCCCTTCGGGCTGCGGCAAGACGAGCCTGCTGCGCATTATCGCCGGGCTGAGCGAGCCGACCGGCGGCGAGCGCCGTATGACGCTGACCCCGGACAATCACCAACGCGCGGCGCCGGGACGCATCGGCTTCGTCTTTCAAGATCCGACCTTGATGCCGTGGAGCACGGTGATCGGCAACGTGCTGCTGCCGTTCCGCCTCGCCGGGCGGGTCGGGCCGGCGCAACGCAAGCGCGCCGCCGCCGAGATCCGGGCGGTCGGGCTCGCCGGGTTCGAGCGCGCCTATCCGCATCAGCTTTCGGGCGGGATGCGCATGCGCGTCTCGATCGCCCGCGCGCTAGTCACCGACCCCGACCTCTTGCTGCTCGACGAGCCCTTTGCCGCGCTCGACGAGATCACCAGAATGGCGCTCAACGACGATCTGATGCGGTTGTGGGACAGCCGCCGGCCGACGGTCGTGTTTGTCACGCACAGCGTCTTCGAATCGGTCTATCTGTCGACCCGGATCGCAGTGATGACGCCGCGGCCGGGGCGGATCGCGGCCGAGCTGGCGGTCGACTTGCCGCAGCCGCGCGAACGCATCATTGCGTACCGCGCCGCGCCTAGCCGCGATCTGCGCCGCGGTTTCCGGCCATCTCGCCCAGGCGATGGCGGAGGAGGCGTGATCAGGCAGGCACGGGCCGGGACGCTGGTGGCGGCGATCGCGGCGCCTCTCGCCGTGGGAGTGGTGCTTCTCGGCTTGTGGGAGGCGGTGGTCCGCGCTCGAGGACATCCCAGTCTACATCCTGCCCGGCCCGCTGCTGATCGCGCAGGCGCTGTGGACCGACGGGCCGAGCCTGCTGGGTTCGCTGCTGGTGACCCTGCGCATTACCCTGGCGGCGCTGGCGGCGGCGGCGATTCTCGGCGGCGCCATCGCGCTCTTGTTCTCGCTGTCGCGGCTCCTTGAGATCAGCCTCTTCCCTTATGCCGTGATCCTGCAGGTGACGCCGATCGTGGCGATCGCGCCGCTGATCATCATCTGGGTGCGCAGCCGTTTCTCGCGTTGCTCGTCTGCGCCTGGATCGTCGCGTTTTTCCCGATCGTCTCGAACACGACGGTCGGGCTCAACAGCGCCGACCGCAACCTGATCGCGCTGTTCCGGCTCTACGGCGCCTCGACCGGCACAGACCTTGCGCTATCTGAAACTACCGACGGCGCTGCCCTATTTCCTCGCCGGGCTGCGGATCAGCGGCGGGCTCGCGTTGATCGGCGCCGTCGTCGCCGAGTTCGTCGCCGGCACCGGCGGCGCCGAGACCGGGCTTGCCTTCCGCATCCTCGAAGCCGGCTATCGGCTGGAGATTCCGCGCCTGTTCGCAGCGCTGTTTCTGCTGTCGGCGACCGGCATCGTCATCTACCTGGTGCTCGACTTCGCTGTCGCGTCTGCTGTTGCGCCACTGGCATGAGAGCGCGATCGAGGAAGAGGAGGAGTGAAGCAGGGATTGGTTCGCGCTTGCATCCGGCAGGGTTCAGCCGCGCCCGACAAACGGCATTTTGGTCGCCATCACGGTCAGGAACTGGACATTGGCCTCGGGCGTCACGGTCGCCATGAACACGACCGCGCGAGCGACGTTCTGCACGTCCATCGTCGGCTCTTCGATGACCGTGCCGTTGGCCTGCGGCACGCCGCGCTGCATGCGCTGGGTCATCTCGGTCAGTGCATTGCCGACGTCGATCTGACCGCAGGCGATATCGTATTTGCGACCGTCGAGCGAGGTCGATTTGGTGAGGCCGGTGATCGCGTGCTTGGCCGAGGTGTAGGCCGACCGAATTCGGCCGCGGCGCATGCGCCGAGATCGAGCCGTTGTTGATGATCCGGCCGCCCATCGGCTGCTGATCCTTCATGATCCGGAAGGCTTCCTGGGTGCACAGGAACGAGCCGGTCAGGATCGTGTCGATGACCGCTTTCCAGCGCTCGAAGGCCAGCTCTTCGATCGGCGCCGCGGCGCCGAAGCCGGCATTGTTGAACAGCACGTCGAGCCGGCCGATAGCGTCTCCTTGGTCTTGGCGAACAAGGCTCGTGATCGAGGCCGGATCGCCGACATCGGTCGGCACGCCCAGCGCCTTGCCCTGCCAGCACCCTCGATCTCGCGCGACGACCGCCTGCAGCGGCTCCGGCCGCCGGCCGGCGATGACCGCCGCAAACCCCTCCTTGGCGAGCGCCAATGCCGACTGCCTTGCCGATGCCGCTTCCCCCGCCGGTAACGAGTGCGACCTTACCGTTCGAATTCATCTCGCCGTTCTCCTGCTGCGGACGCCCGATGTCCTGGCCACGATATCAGCTTATCCGGCGTGCGCTCCAGCGGGTTGCGGGCGATAACCGGCCGAACCGGAGAGAGGCAAGGGATATCGCCCGAATGGCGGAGCGGCCCGGCCTCGGCATTGGCGAATTCGCGTAAACCGGGAAAGTAATCGGGAATTTTTCGATTCAGCGGATATCGGGCCCAATTCTCTCAGAAAATAGGGCATGAAATCAATCGCTTGCGGCCTAATTGCCGTCGCCGCCGAACCGGGAATTTATTTCGGCCTAAACGGGAAATAAATCGGCAAAACCGGGAATTCAGAACCCGGCCGGCGCAATCAGCCGATCGGCATCTCCTCAGCACTGTTTGCGGCTGCCCGTCGCCGCAATCGGCTCGCAGGATGCCAGGCGAATTGGGCAATTTTAGTGTCCCGAACACCAACGTCGAGCGCTTTCACCAATTATTGCTTGTTCTCGGGTTGATGTCGACAATGAGATGTCAAATACGGAGGAAGCTCATGTCTCAACCTGAACGGTCTGCGATGACCGGCAAGCTCGCAGGCAAAGTCGCGGTCGTTACCGGCGGCAGCGCCGGCATCGGCCTCGGCATCGCCGAGCATTTTGCCAAGGAAGGCGCGCGGGTGTTCATCACCGGCCGCCATCAATCTGAGCTCGACAAGGCGGCCGCCGCGATCGGCGGCAATGCGGCTGCGATCCGGGGCGATACGACAAATCTCGCCGACCTCGACCGCATCTACGCTACCGTCAAGACCCAGGCCGGGCATATCGACGTGCTGGCGGCAAACGCCGGGGTCTACGAATTCGCTAAGCTCGGGGAGATCACCGAGGAACATTTCGACAGGACGTTCAACACGAACGTGCGCGGCCTGTTGTTTGCCGTGCAGAAGGCGCTGCCATTGCTCGGCAAAGGCTCCTCGGTGATTCTGATCGGCTCGATGGTGTCGATCAAAGGCTTTGCCGCCGCCTCGGTGTACGACGCGACAAAGGCCGCGATACGCTCGTTTGCCCGCGGCTGGATCGTCGACCTCAAGGGGCGCGACATTCGGGTCAACGTGTTGAGCCCCGGCTACACGGCGACCCCCGGCCTTGCCCATTTTCTGACGGATGAGCAACGGGCCGAGGCCGTCGCTTCGGTGCCGCTTGGCCGGATCGGCACGCCGGACGACCTCGGTAAGGCGGCGGTGTTCCTCGCTTCCGACGACAGCGCCTACGTCAACGGGATCGAGCTTTTCGTCGATGGTGGTGCAGCCCAAATCTGAGTGTCGCCCGAATTCAACTCAAGCCCAGCGGAAGGACGGGCTTGGGGTTTGACGGTGGCAATCCGATTCCAAAAGCGATCGTCAATTACCGGTTGAGCGCAGGTGGGGCTGAGGAGACGGCCGATCTCTCCCGTGCCGCGAACGCGGTCGTGAAGGTGGTTCAAGCCGGTGTCGCGAGCGGTTCGCAGGATGCCATGCGAATTGGGGAATTTTAGGAGTCCCGAAAAGCACCGCTGGCGTCTCGCCGAAACCCCCAGCCAGATCGCTCCACTAGCGGGGTCACTTCAGTATAAGATCATTCGCGGGAGGCTTTCTGCCGTGGATATTGGAAATTGGCTGCGGGGTCTCAGGCTCGCCGAATACGAGCCGGCCTTCCGCGACAACGATGTCGACGCCGAGGTGTTGCTGCGGCTAACCGCCGACGATCTGCGCGAGCTCGGGGTTACGTCGATCGGGCACCGTCGTCGCTTGTTGGATGCGATCGCCGCACTGACCGAGGGCGCACCCAAACCCGCCGTGCTGCCCGTCGCCCCCCTCCGTAACCCTCCCCCGCGAGCGGGGGAGGGAAGGGTGGGGGCGGATGCCGAACGCCGGCAGGTCACGGTGATGTTCTGCGACCTCGTCGGCTCGACCGCGCTGTCGACCCGCCTCGACCCCGAGGACCTGCGCGAGGTCGTCGGCGCGTATCGCCGCTGCTGCGCCGATCTCATCACCGAGGCCGGCGGGTTCGTCGCCAAATACATGGGCGACGGGGTGCTGGCCTATTTCGGCTATCCCCAGGCCCACGAGCATGACGCCGAGCACGCTGTGCGGGCGGGGCTTGCCCTGGTCGAAGCGGTGCCGCAGCTCACGACCACCCCACGACAAGCCCTGGCTGAAGGCCCACGGCGTTCCCTTGCAGGTGCGTGTCGGGATCGCCACCGGGCTTGTCGTGGTCGGCGACCTGATCGGCGCGGGCGAAGCACAGGAGCAGGCGGTCGTCGGCGAGACGCCGAACCTCGCGGCGCGCCTGCAGGCTCTCGCCGAGCCGAGCGCCGTCGTCATCGCCGACGGCACGCGACGGCTGCTCGGCAATCTCTTCGAGCTGAAGGACCTCGGGGCCAGGGACCTCAAGGGCATCGCCGGGCCGGCGCGGGCCTGGGCTGCGCTGCGGGCGAGTTCCGTGGAGAGCCGCTTTGACGCCCTGCACACGACCGGCCTGACCGCCCTCGTCGGGCGGGAAGAAGAATCCGAATTGCTGCTTCGGCGCTGGTCCAGGGCAAAGACGGGTGAAGGCCAGGTCGTGCTGCTCTCCGGCGAGGCGGGTATCGGCAAATCGCGGCTCACGGCGGCACTTCTGGAACGCCTCGCCGCCGAACCGCACACGCGCTTGCGCTATTTCTGCTCGCCGCAGCGCGCGGACAGCGCGTTCCACCCGATCATCGGCCAGATGGAACGCGCCGCCGGACTGGCGTACGACGACAAACCGCAAGCGAAGCTCGACAAGCTCGATGCGGTGCTCGCACAGACCTCGACCTCGCCCGAGGATGCCGCGCTCTTCGCCGAGATGCTGTCGCTCCCGAATGATGGACGCTATCCCGCGCTCGCGTTGACCCCGGAACAGCGCAGGCAAAGAACGCTGGAAGCGCTGATGTCGCAACTCGCGGGATTGGCACGCCAGCAACCGGTGCTGATGATCTTGGAGGATGCGCATTGGGTCGACCCGACGAGCCTGGAAGTGCTTGGCCGGACCGTGGACCGGATTAAAACTCTTCCGGCGCTGCTCATCGTAACGTTCCGCCCCGAGTTCAACGCGCCGTGGGTGGGACAGTCGCATGTGACGAGCCTGACGCTCAACCGGCTTGGGGAGCGTGAAGCGGCCGCCATCATCGCGCACCTGGTCGGGAACAAGGAGCTGCCGGCGGATGTGATGGCGGAGATCGTCGAGCGCACCGACGGCATTCCGCTGTTCGTGGAGGAGATGACGAAGGCGGTGCTGGAGGCGGAGGGCGAGGGCGCCGCCCGGCGCACGGTTGCGGCGGTTCCGTCGCCGGCCCTGGCGGTCCCGGCAAGCTTGCACGCGTCGCTGATGGCGCGGCTCGACCGGCTCGGCCCCGCCAAGGAGGTGGCGCAGATCGGGTCGGCGATCGGGCGGGAGTTCTCGCATGCGCTGCTGGCGTCGGTGGCGCGCAAGCCCGAGGCGGAGCTGGGATCGGCGCTCGACCGTCTCGTTCAGGCAGGCTTGCTGTTCCGGCAGGGCGTGCCGCCGCAGGCGAGCTACCTGTTCAAGCATGCCCTGGTGCAGGACGCGGCCTATGGCACGCTGCTGCGCGAGCCGCGACGCGCACTTCACGCCCGTATCGCCGAAACCCTTGAAAGCCAATTCGCCGAGACCGCCGAGAGCCAGCCCGAGATCCTGGCGCATCACTGCACCGAGGCCGGGCTGATCGAGAAGGCCGCGGGTCTATGGGGCAAGGCGGGACAGCAGTCATTGACGCGCTCGGCGCTGGTCGAAGCCGCAGCCCAGTTCACCCGGGCCCTCGATCAGATCGCGACCTTGCCCGGCACGCCGGCACTGCGTCGCGAGCAGATCGAGCTTCAGGTCGCGCTCATAACCCCGCTCATCCATGTCAAAGGCTATGCCGCCGCCGAAACCAAGGCGGCTGCGGAGCAGGCACGCTCGTTGATCGAGCAAGCTGAAGCGCTCGGAGAGCCTCCCGAAGACCCGCTGCTGTTGTTCTCGGTCCTCTACGCCTTCTGGGCAGCGAACTATGTGGCATTCAATGGCGATGCCTGTCGCGATCTCGCGGCGCAGTTCCTGGCGCTCGCGGAGAAGCAAAGGGCGACAGCCCCGCTCATGATTGGGCATCGCCTGATGGGAACTTCCTTACTGGTTACGGGGGACATCGCGGAAGGCCGGGCGCACTTGGATCAGGCGATCGCGCTTTACGATCCTGCCGAGCATCGTCCGCTGGCGACGCGGTTTGGCCAAGACGTTGCGGTGACAACCTTATCCTTCGGTCGTGGGCTCTGTGGTTGCTTGGCTATCCCGAGGCCGCGCTCAGAGATGCCGACGACGCGCTCAGGAATGCGCGAGAGATAGGTCAAGCCGCCACGCTGATGCACGCTTTATACCTTGCCGCGGTACCATATACCCTCTGCGGCAATCGCGCCGCGGCAGCCGCGCAAGCCCAAGAGCTTGTCGCTCTGGCCGAAGAAAAAGGTTCCCTGTTTTGGAAGGCGTACGGAATGGTGAACCAAGGTTGCGTACTGGCCCTGACCGGCAGGGCTTCGGACGCGATCGAAATGCTGATCTCCGGGATGGCTGCCCTGCGGACAACGGGAGCAACATTTTGGATGCCATTCTATTTGCTGCACTTGGCACGCGCCCATGCGGAGCTTGGGCAATTCGAGGAGGCTTGGCGCTGCATCGGCGAAGCGATGACAGCGGCGGAAACAACCAAGGAAACGTGGTGCGAGGCCGAGATCCACCGAACGGCGGGCGAAATCACACTCCTGTCGCCCGAGCCCGACGCGGCGAAAGCGCAGGCGCATTTCGAGCGTGCCCTCGCCATTGCCCGCGAGCAGCAGGCAAAGTCCTGGGAGCTGCGCGCGGCGACGAGCATGGCTCGACTGTGGCGCGATCAGGGCAAACGGCAGCAGGCCCGCGATCTTCTCGCGCCGATCTACGGCTGGTTCACCGAAGGCTTCGACACGCTCGACTTGAAGCAGGCCAAGGCCCTGCTCGACGAGTTGGCTTGAGGCGGATGCTATTCGGGTTCGTCCGCCGTGGCGGCGAGGACGGCGCGAAAGCGGCGCGCCGTTTTGGCGAGCCGAGAATATACGTAATCGGCTAGCTGTTCATTGTAGATATGGACGGTGTAGTTGCGTAACACCGTCAAATCGATCCAGAACGGATCGTTGTCGATAACCCCGTGCCGAAATGCCGAGCGGAAGCGGGTGCGTGCCGAGGAGCATGACGGATTGTGTTGCTCTTCGAGATACGTCTTGAGAAATTTGCAGCACAGCTCAAACGAAATCTCGGACCGCTGAATCGCGGAATCCCGTACGATCGGGTCGCCCGAGCGGACGAGCTTTAAGCGCTGGCGGGCCGGCAGCGTCCAGATGCTGCACTATCCATGTCATTTCGGTGTAAGAATATTCTCGGGGAAGGCTTTCTGACGTGGAAATTGGAAATTGGCTGCAGGGTCTTGGGCTCGCCCAGTACGAGCCGGCGTTTCGCGCGAACGCGATCGACGGAGAGGTGCTGCCGAAGCTGACATCGGAGGATCTCAAGGAGATCGGGGTTGTCGCGATCGGTCACCGGCGCAAATTGCTCGAAGCCATTGCCGCGCTCGGCGCCCAGGCCCCCGCAGCCCGCAACCCCCTCCCTAGCCCTCCCCCGCTCGCGGGGGAGGGAAGGGCGGGGGCCGATGCCGAGCGCCGGCAGCTCACGGTGATGTTCTGCGATCTGGTGGGCTCGACGTCGCTCTCGACCCTTTTTGACCCCGAGGATCTGCGTGAGATCATCGGCACCTATCACCGCACGGTCGCTGAAATCGTTGCCGGGTTCGATGGTTTCGTCGCCAAGTATATGGGCGATGGTATTCTCGTCTATTTCGGCTATCCACGCGCCCATGAGGACGACGCTGAACGAGCGGTCCGGGCCGCATTGGGCTCGATCGACGCTGTGGGTCGCCTCGTTGTTAAGTCCACCAATCTCCAAGCGCGGGTCGGAATCGCCACCGGGCTGGTGGTCGTCGGCGATCTGATCGGCAAGGGCTCCGCGCAGGAGCAATCGGTCGTCGGTGAGACGCCCAATCTCGCCGCGCGGCTGCAAGCGCTCGCTACACCAGCCAGCCTGGTGATTGCCTCCAACACTCGGCAGCAGATCGGCGAGCTGTTCGATCTCGAAGACCTCGGATCGCAAGCGCTAGCCGGCTTTGCCGAGCCGCAACGCGCCTGGCGTGTCTTGGGCGAAAGCGGCCAGGCAAGCCGGTTCGAGGCGTTGCGCTCGCGGGAGACGCCGCTCGTGGGGCGCGAGGAGGAAGTCGAGCTGCTCGTCCGCCGCTGGCAACAGGCGAAGAGCGGCGAGGGAAGGGTGGTGCTGATCTCCGGCGAGCCGGGCATCGGCAAGTCGCGGCTGACGGCGGCGCTCTCCGAGTATATCGGAACCGAGCCGCATATCCGCTTGCGGTATTTCTGCTCGCCGTACCACCAGGACAGCGCGCTCCATCCTTTTATCACGCAGCTCGAACACGCCGCCGGATTTGTCCGCGATGATGCGGTCGAAGAGAAGCTCGGCAAACTGCGGGCGCTGCTCGCCCGAGGGACAGAAGATGACGACGATGTCGCGCTGTTGAGCGAGCTGCTGTCGTTGCCGAGCTCGGCCGCGAACCTCAACCTCAGTCCTCAACGCAAACGGGAGAAGCAGTTCGAGGCGCTGCTCAACCAGCTCGTAGCGGAGGCGCGGCACCGGCCGGTGCTGGTGGTGTTCGAGGACGCCCATTGGATCGACCCGACCTCGCGCGAACTGCTGGACCTGACGGTCGACCGGGTGCGCCGTTTGCCGGTGCTGCTGGCGATCACCTTTCGTCCTGAATTTGAGCCGCCCTGGGGTGGTCGCTCGCACGTCAAGCTTGGCGCTCAATCGGCTCGGCGAACGCGCCGGCGAGGCGCTGGTGCAAAAGCTGGCCGGCAATGCTGTGCTCGCCGCCGCCATCGTCGCGGAGATCGTCGAGCGCACCGACGGGGTGCCGCTGTTTGTCGAGGAATTGACCAAGGCGGTGCTGGAAAGCGCCGAGCAGGAAGACCGGGTTGCTACAGTGCTGGCGACGACATCGCTTACCGCGCTGTCGGTGCCGGCGACCTTGCATGCGTCACTGATGGCTCGCTTGGACCGGCTCGGGCCGGTGCCGAAGGAGATCGCGCAGATCGGCGCGGTGCTTGGCCGCGAGTTTGCCTATGGACTGATCGAGCCGGTGGCGCAACGAGATCAGAGAGAGCTGCAAGCTGCGTTGGGTCAGCTCAGCGATGCGGGACTGCTGTTTTGCAGCGGGATTGCTCCGCACGCCTCTTACCTGTTCAAGCACGCCCTGGTGCAGGACGCCGCCTATGGCACGTTATTGCGCGGAAGACGGCAGGAATTGCACGCCCGGGTCGCGGCCGTGCTGGAGCAAAATTTCGCCGATCTCGTCGAGCGCCAGCCTGAGTTGCTCGCCCATCATCTGACAGCGGCCGGCAACACGGAGCGCGCGGTCGAGCAATGGCTGAAGGCGGGGCAGCACGCCGCGGCGCGCTTCGCCCATCTAGAAGCGATCGGCCATTGCGAGAGGGGTCTTGCGGCGCTCGCGGCACTACCCGAAGGTCCAATTCGCGACGGATGGGAGATCGAGCTGCAATTGGCCCGAGGCCCGTCGTTGTTCACGACCAAAGGGTTCGTCGCTGCCGAGGCAGCCGAGGCCTATACGCGCGCCGAGGAGCTGGCCGAGCGGCGAAGCGACCCGCGCCAATTGTTCATGGCGGTCAACGGCCTCTGGCAATCGGCCAACGGCGCCGGCATGATCCTCGACTGCCGCAGACTGTCGAACAGGCTGCAACAACTAACGGCGGCGGACGACGCGGACGAGGGATTGCGTCTGCAGGCGCACCACAGTGCCTGGGCAACCTGTTTGTTCGCCGGCGAATTGGCGGCTGCGCGCGAGCATGGCGAGGTGGGTCGCCAGCTCTATGATCCCGAGCGGCACCGCCTTCACCACCTGCGCTATGGCGGGCACGACCCCGGCGCGTGTGCCTGCTACTTAGGTGCGCAGGTCCATTGGCTGCTCGGGTACCCCGAGCAGGGCTTGGCGCTCGGCAGCGAAGCATTGGCATTGGCCGAGCGGATCGCCCATCCGTTCAGTTCCGCAATAGCCTTGCAGTACAACTCGATGCTTCACCTTGATCGTGGCGAGCCGGAATTGGCGTTGCGACGGCTCGCGACGGCCGAGGCGCTCGCCGCCGAGCAACGGCTCGGCTTCGTGCTGGAGCAACAGCTATTGCGCGGTGCCGCCCTGACGGCGCAGGGAGCGCTCGGGGAGGCTGTCGCTTATTTACATAAAGGCCTTGCAGGCCGGAACGGCTCGACGCGATTGAAAAGCTACGGCTTGGCCAGGTTGGCCGACGCCCTGATGCGGCAGGGTGAGCATGACGCGGCTCTTGCCGCGGCGAGAGAAGGGCTGGTCAGCGTGGAGAAGACGGGCCACCGCCAGTGGGAGGCGGAACTGCTGCGCTTCGAAGGCGTCGCGCTGTGCGGCCTCAACCGGATTGAAGAAGGGCAAAGCGCCCTCGAAGGGGCGCTGCGCGTCGCGCGAAGGCAACAGGCAAAGGGGAATGAGTTGCGCGCCGCGACGAGCCTTGCACGGTTGTGGGCCGGCCAGGGCCGGCGCGCCGTAGCCCGCGATCTGCTCGCGCCGGCCTACGCCTGGTTTACCGAGGGCTTCGACACCGCCGATCTGAAAGAGGCAAAGGCGTTGCTCGACGAACTCGGCTAAGGCGGCGGGAGGAGTGCGATGATCGATCTGAACGGGCGGCGGTATCGCGAGCCGGAACGGCCGACCGTGGTGATTTGTGTCGACGGGTTCGATCCGGCTTATGTCGAGCGCGGCATTGCCGACGGTATTTTGCCGACGATCGCGGGTTTTGCGCGCGAGGGCTGGCTCGGGACAGCCGATGCCGTGATGCCAACCTTTACCAATCCCAACAACGTCTCGATCGTGACCGGCGCGCCGCCTTCGGTGCACGGCATTGCCGGCAATTACTACCTCGACCGCGATACGGGTGCCGAGGTGATGATCACCGACGACCGGCTGATGCGCAGCGAGACGATCCTCGGGCTGATGTCGCAGCAGGGCGTTGCCACCGCCGCGGTCACGGCCAAGGACAAATTGCGCCGGCTGCTGGGCCGCGGTCTCGACGGCGTGTGTTTTTCGTCGGAATGCGCGGATCGCGAAGTCGAGGCGATGGTTGGGCGCGCCCGGCCCGACATGTACTCGGCCGACCTGTCGCTGTTCGTGCTCGACGCCGGGTTGACGCTGCTGGAACGCGGCGATGCGCGGCTGCTTTATCTGTCGTTGTCCGACTACGTGCAGCACGGCCATGCGCCGGGCGATCCCGAGGCCGATGCGTTTCATAAGGCACTCGACGAGCGGGTGGCGCGGTTCGTCGAATTGGGCGCGGTCGTCGGGCTCGTCGCCGATCACGGGATGAACGACAAGCCGCGGGTGATCTTTCTCGAGGACGAGCTGATAGGCCGCTTTGGCGGAGGAGCGGCGCGGGTGATCTGCCCGATCACCGACCCGTTCGTGCGCCACCACGGGGCGCTCGGCTCCTTCGTGCGCGTCTACGCACGCGACGACAGCGATATCGCGGCAATGATGATGGTGAGTGCGGAGCTGCCGGGGGTCGCCGGGGTTTTCGACCGCGCCGAGGCATCGCAGCGCTTCGAACTGCCGTACGATCGCGAAGCCGATTTCGTCGTGTTGGGCAGCGCGGACACCGCGATCGGCGCCGCGCGCGACGAGCATGATCTGTCGGGCCTCGCCGGCCATCGCCTGCGCTCGCACGGCGGCCAGGGCGAACAGCGCGTGCCGTTCATCCTGTCGCGGCCGCTCATCCCCGAGTATCGGCGGCGCGCCGAGACCGGCAGGTTACGCAACTTTGACATCTTCGACTTCGCGCTCAACGGCTTGGCGTGAGCTGCCGTCGGGTACTACGCCGACCGGCCGCTTTTTGCCGGGGGTTAGCGCCGCCCGCAACACGCCGGCGGCAGTGACGGCGAGGCCGATCGCCAGCACGACCGCCGCCGGGCGAATGCCCGTCACGAGCGACAGGTTGGCCTCCAATACCCGCATCAGCGGGGCGTGGAAGGCGAGCCCGAAATAGACCGCCTCGCCTAATGCGGTCGCGATTGCCGCGGCGAGGCCGAGCCCAGCGACCCACAGCAGCGCCAGATGCCCGCGCACGCCGAAGCGCCACAGCAGCAGCCGGTAACCGAGCAGCCAGAACAGCAGCCCGGCCATGATCGTCGGCTCCCACCGATCGAGTTTCGACTGGAAGCAGTAATGAATGACGGCGAGCACGCCGATCGCATAGACCAGCCGGTGCAATAGCTGCCAGCGCTTGCCGCCGAGGCGGCGGACCATCCCGTCGGTCGAGGTTGCCGCCAATGCTGCGAGGCCGAGCAAGGCGGCAAAACCGATCGTCAGATAAATCCGCAGCACGATCTCGGCGGCGACCTTACCGAGGTCGAATGCCTGGCTGGCCGTATATAGAGAAAAGTGGATCAGCACATAGGCAAACGCGGCGACCCCGATCATCCGCCGCACCAGGATCAGCCGTGGCCATTGCAGGATCTGGCGCAGCGGCGTCACCGCCAGGGCCAGAAAGATCAGCCGGATTGTCCACAGCCCGATCTGATGGATCGCTTCGTTGAGCGGCCGCGCGCCGAGCAGCGCGAAGGCGTAGGCGAACATCACCCACGTGGCGGGCACGAACAGCGCGACAAAGACAACCAGCTTCAGCGGCGACAGGCGGCCGCTGTAATCGTTCCACGGCAATGCCATCGGCGGCGCTCCGGCTGCGGCGCAGCCTCCCTTTACATCGGCGGCTTGACGCCGTCCTTCTCCGCGGTGACGCTAGCCGCGCTCAGACTTCCGTCGGCTTGCTTGCGGGCAAAAATTACGACAGTGGCGCCCGGCTTGAGCAGTGTAGCATCGCCAGAGACGTAGCCGACGACCGGGATGCCGGGCGGGACGTTGATCTCGGCTTCCTTACCCTTATAAGTGACCTTCATCATCTGGCCCTGCGGCGCACCGACGATTTGCACCACAGTGGCGTTGGTCATCAAGCTGTCAGGCACTAGATCCGCAGGCGTCTGGCCCTCGATCCTGCCCCGCAGGTTCTGGGGGAGGATGTGCAATTCGATCGCGCGGAGCGTGCCGTCGGGGCCTTTGACCGAGGTCGAGGCGACAAAATCGCCGGCCTTGATGTCGGAAATGCTCTTCGCAACGACGGCTCGCACCGTGAAGTTTGGAGCGAGCGCGATCGACAGGGATTGGCCGTCGCGCGATTTGACCGTCAAATTCTGGCCGTCGAGCTTATCGACGGTGCCGCGAACATACACCGGCGGCCCGCTGGGTGGCGTGGACGGGGGCGCCTGAGCAAAGGCCGGGCGGTTAGCGCGGCGAGCAGTGCAAAGGCGAAATAACGAAGTTGAACGCATGACTGCAGCCTCCCCTACTAGTACAACGCGTTAGAGGTGACGCCTCGGCCGCCTGCGCGCATCTCACATTTCGGTGACCGGGCGACGGCGTCCGCCGTGGGGCAGGCGGTAGGTCGGCGTCTCGCCCAATCATCGAAAGGACGTCACCCGTTTACGCCGCACCGCCGGTGACCAAAAGCGAAGTCTTGCACGCGTGCCTGATCGATCGAGATTCGGCTCAGCAATGCGCATGGCGCGAAGCTGCCGTGCCTGCCAGACGGTTGCGCCGATATTCGCGGGCCGAAACAATCGAGAAAAATAGGAGGGAAATGCCTTGGCCGATGACGCTATCACGGGCTTCGCTGGCCGCCCCGCGACGACGATTGCGGCGCGCATGGACCGGTTGCCGCAGACGAACTTTATGCTGCGCTTTATCGTGTTGCTGGCGCTCGGCGCATTCTTTGAAGTCTACGACAATGGCCTGACCACCTATATCGCGCCCGGCCTGTTCAAAGCCGGCATCATGGTGGCGACGACAAAGGGGTTCTTCGACATCCACGGCTTTGCAAGTCTGATCGCCGCCACTTTTACCGGGATGTTCATCGGTACTTTGTTGCTGAGCCCCCTGTCCGACTATTTCGGCAGGCGCACGATTTTCACGTTCGCGTTGGTTTGGTACTCGTTGGCGACGTTGATGATGGCGCTACAGTCGACCGATGTAGGTTTGGTTGTGTGGCGCTTTATCGCCGGCATCGGCATCGGCGTCGAGTTTGTCACGATCGACACCTATCTGTCTGAGCTGGTGCCGCGTGAGCGTCGCGGCGCGGCTTTCGCCTTTGTCGCGACGATCAGCCTGACCGCCTATCCAATCGCGGCGTTTTTCGCATTTCTACTGGTTCCGCGGATTCCGCTCGGGATCGATGGCTGGCGCTGGGTGGCGTTGATCGGCGCCGGTGGCGCCATCGTCGCGTGGTGGCTGCGGCTTGGGCTCCCCGAGTCGCCGCGCTGGCTCGCCCAGCACGGCCGCCATGCCGAGGCCGACCGCGTCGCACGAATGATCGAGGCGCGGATCGAAGCGGAAACCGGCCGCCCGCTGCCCGCGGCGCAGACCCTTGCCGGAGAGGTCGAGGAATCCCAAGGATCGTATGCCGAGATCTTTCGCGCGCCCTATCTCAAGCGGACGGTGATGCTGGTCATTTTCCAGCTATTGCAGACCATCGGCTATTACGGGTTTTCTAGTTGGGTTCCGACGCTTTTGCTGTCGCAAGGGATCAACATCACCAAATCGCTCGCCTACACCTTCATCATCGCGATCGCCTCGCCGGCGGCGGCACTGGTTGCGACCCAGTTCGCGGATCGGTTCGAGCGCAAGTGGCAAATCTGCGGGTCGGCGCTTGCGATCGCGGTGTTTGGCCTGTGTTTCTCGCAGCAGAAAGGCGCCGTTGGGATCGTTATATTCGGGCTGCTAATCGCATTTTCGAACACGATCTTCGCCTATTCGCTGCATGCCTACCAGTCGGAGCTCTATCCGACCCGCATTCGCGCCCGGGCTGTCGGCTTCACCTATTCCTGGAGCCGGTTCAGCACGATCTTCGTCGGCTTTTTCGTCGCCTTTTTTCTCAGGAATTACGGCACGACCGGGGTTTTCCTGTTCATCGCCAGCGCGATGATTGCGGTGATCTTGGTGATCGCGACGATGGGGCCACGGACGACGAACCTGCGGCTCGAGGAGATATCGCGCTGAGGGCCGCCGCCAACCCGGTATCCAATCAAGCCGGAGGGGGGGGGGGGGGGGGGGGGGGGGGGGGGGGGGGGGGGGGGGAGGAGAGGGCGGAAGAGGGTGAGGGGGGATGGCGGAGGAGGGGGGGTGGGGGGGGGGGTGGGGGGGGGGGGGGAGGGGGGGGAAGGTGACGTTTGAGATTGCCGAGAACCGTGGCGTGGGCGGCGGTGATCATCGGTGGGCGCGACCACACCGGAAGCCGCTATCTGTCTAAGCTTGGGGTCCATATCTGATCCTTTTAATGGTGAATTTGATCTTGGTAAATATCTAGCAGTTTCCATGCCAGTTCAGTAAACCCAATCAGTTGGCCTAAATTCGTGGTCAAAGAATCATGCGAGTGTAAAAGATTCCGACAACGTTCCAGGCGCGGGGGCGGCTGCCGATAGCGTTCGCTGCGCGAACGCATCGCGGAAAGGCAGCCTTTTCAACCTGTTCCCTGATCGCCGACCAGGTCGCCGCCGAGTGCTTCGAACAGCGGCCCGAGCCTGTCCTTGTAAAGCCGCCAGCGCCCGATCGAACTTTGGTAGATCGGCTGGCGCACCTGGACCATGCTCGCGGTCCGCACCGGGCGTTGCGTCCGGTGGAACGCGAGACATCCATCGTCCCAGTGGAGCCCGCAATGCTCGACGATCCGGCGCGCTTGGCGATCGAGGTCGGCAACCACTTCCTCATACTGAGCCTCCAGCATCACCCCGGGCGGCAGCACTCGGCGCCAGTGCTCCATCAGCGCCGCGTAAGCGCGGTAATACCGGCCGAGCTCGCCGAGATCGTAGGTGTGCGGCTGATCGCCACCGAACAGGATCGAAAAGCAGGAAAGGCAGGTGTCAACCGGGTCTCGCCGCGTGTGGATGATGCGCGCATTCGGCAGCGCAAGATGAATGAGACCGGCAAACCGGAAGTTCGCCGGCATCTTGTCGGTGATGCGCGCCACCGCCGGCGCCATGGCGGTGATCCGGTCGAGATAACGAGCCCCGACGTCGCTCAACTGCGCTCCCGACATGGCGCGGACGGTTTCCGGGAAGTCGGCAAAGACCCCGCCCGGGCCGCCGAGATCGGCGACGACGTCGATCAAGTCAGTCAATTCTCCCGCGCCATAAACGCTCGGATGGCTCGCCACGATTTGCTCGACCAATGTGGTGCCCGAGCGCGGCATGCCGAAAATGAATACCGGCACTCGGGAAGGATCGCCCTGGCCGGCCTTGGCCCGCATCAGCTCGGGCGTGAAGACCGCGCGGATGCGGTCGAAAGCCGCTAGGACCGCCGTCTCGTCGTAGGTGGTTTGCCGCCGTTTGATGGCGTTCCCGGCAATGAGGTGACCGAAGGATTCCTTGTGCCTACCCAGATCGGCAAGGACTTTGCCCAAAGCGAAATGAAGCTGCATCTGCTCTTCGCCCGAGAGCGAGGCGGGGTTAAGCGCCAGCGCCTCCATCGCCGCGAGATGCGGGTCATCGGCGGCAAACCGCTTCGACTCGGCCAGGCTGGCGTAAAACTCGACCCGCTTCGGCTCCAGCCGCACCGCGGTCTCGGTCGAGTGGCGCGCCTCGTCGAAGCGCCCGAGCATTCTCAGTGCCGAGCCGAGATTGTTGTGCGCTTCGGCAAACTCGGGCCTGACGACCAGCGCTCGCTGGTAATGCTCGACCGCTTCGCTGACATGCCCCTGTTGCGCCAGCGCATAGCCGAGGCCGTTAGCGGCCTCGGCGAAGGCCGGTTCGATTGTCAGCGCATTGCGAAAGACGGCAATCGCCGCATCAAACCGACGGTTTCTGATCTGCAAAGCGCCGAGATTGCCGTAGGCTTCGGCGTAGTCGGGATCGATCTCAACGGCGCGTCGGAAGCTCGCAACCGCCTCGTCGGCCCGGCCGAGCCGGCTCAGCGCGTTGCCGAGGTTGTTGTGGGCCTCAGCGTAGTCGGGGTCGATCTCAATAGATCGGCGGTAGCTCTCGGCGGCCTCCTTGTGCCGTTCGAGCTTGCTCAACGCAGCGCCGAGATTGTTGTGCGCGTCGGCAGAATTGGGGGTGATTTCGACCGCCCGCCGGTAGCTCGCGACCGCTTCCTCAATACGGCCGAGCCGGCTTAAAGCGACACCGAGATTGTTGTGCGCCGGGCCATAAGCGGGCTCGATCTCCAGCGCACGGCGATAACTCGCGACCGCCTCGCCGGGCCGGCCTAGGCGGTGGAGTGCGAGACCGAGATTGTCGTGCAGCTCGGCAGACTTGGGTCGAAGCCCGATCGCCCGCCAATAACTCGCTACTGCCTCGTCGTAGCGGCCAAGCTCGCTCAGCGCGGCGCCGAGGTTATTGTGCACTTCTTCTGAAGTTCCCTGTGAGCTATGAGGAACTCGATGACGCAGCAACGACGGTTTACGAAGGAATTTGCAGAGGAAGCGCTCCGCCTGGTGCAAACCAGCGGGCGGACGCAGCGCGAGATCGCCGGTGATCTTGGGATTGGTCTATCGACGCTGGTCCGCTGGATCGGGCGGAGCCGGGATCGGCATGCTGTCGACCCTTCGACAGCGGAGGGCGATGTCACGACGGAGCTGAAGCGGCTGCGCCGGGAGAACGAGATTCTTCGCCAGGAACGGGACATCCTGAAGAAGGCCACCGCTTTTTTCGCCCGGGAGGGAAGTCGATGAGGTTCGCGCTCATTGATGGGGCGAAAGCGGAATTCCCCGTCCACCGCCTATGCCGCGTGCTTGGTGTTAGCCAAAGCGGCTATTTCGCCTGGGGGAGCCGGCCAGCCTGCCGCCGCCAACGTGACGACATGGTGCTGCTGGCACATGTCCGATCGGCCTTTGCCCTGTCGAACAGCACCTATGGCAGTCCCCGAATGACGCGGGAACTGCGGGATAGCGGCCTCACGGTCGGTCGCCGCCGGATAGCCCGGCTGATGCGCAACAACGGCCTGCGGGCTCGGCAGAAGCGGCGGTTCAAGCGGACCACGGACAGCCATCACGCTTGGCCGGTCGCGCCAAACCTGCTTGATCAGGACTTCGCAGCATCAGGGCCCGACAAGAAGTGGGGTGCCGACATCTCCTACGTGTGGACCCGCGAAGGCTGGTTGTATCTTGCCATTGTCATCGACCTGTTCGCACGCCGGATCGTCGGCTGGGCAACAGGCGGCCGGCTGCATCGGGACCTGGCTCTCGCCGCTCTGCGCAAAGCCCTGACCATGCGCCGTCCGGCAGCAGGGCTGATCCACCATTCGGATCGTGGCAGTCAGTATTGCTCGATCGACTATCAGGCCGAACTCCGCAAGCACGGCATCCTGATCTCGATGTCCGGTAAGGGGAATTGCTACGACAACGCCATGGTGGAGACGTTCTTTAAGACACTGAAATCCGAGCTCGTCGGGCGGACTGTCTTCTACACCCGCCAAGAAGCCGACCAAGCCATTGGCCGCTACATCGACGGGTTCTACAATCCCGTCCGGCGCCATTCCGCCCTCGACTTCACAAGCCCGGCTCAGTTCGAAAAAATGGCCGCCGAATGACCTAATGCCTCTCCACTAAAACGACGCAAGTCCATAGTGCAATTCGGCCGAGCCGGGCTCGATCTCGATCGCCCGGCGCCAGCTCGCGACCGCCTCGTCATGCCGTTCAAGCGCCACCGACAACATAGCAATTGCGCCGTGCGCTTCGGCAAAGTCGGGACGGATCTCGATGGCTCGCCGAAAGCTCGCCATCGCCTCGTCGAGCCGATTGAGATGGCTCAGCGCATAGCCAAAATTCAACTGTGCTTCGACCGATTGCGGATTGATCTGTAAGGCTCGGCCAATAATCGCCAGCGCTTCGTCGATCTCGCCCTGGCGCAGGCAGATGCTGCCGAGCAGGTTCGTCGCGTCGAAATCATGCGGCTCTGCGCGCAGGATCTCACGATAGAGCGAGGCGGCGGCGGCAAACTGGCCCTCGCGATGCAGCTGCATGGCGCGATCGAGCATTTCGCGCCCTGGTTCGGTCATGTCACGACGCCTCGATCGGATCGCCGCGCAACGCTTTGAGCAGCGGTCCGAGCATGTCCTTGTACGGTCGCCAGCGGCCAATCGAGCTCTGATAGATCGGCTGGCGCACCTGAACCATGCTCGCGGTGCGTACCGGGCGGCGGGTGAGGTGGAAGGCGAGACACGCATCATCCCAGTCAAGCCCGCAATGGCCAACGATCCGGCGCGCCTCGCGCTCGACATCGGCGACGACATCCTCGTATTGCACCTCGATCATCACCCCCTCGGGGAGCACGTCGCGCCAATGGTCCATCAGCGCTGCGTAAGCGCAATAATAGCGGCCGAGTTCGCCGAGATCGTAGGCGAAGGGCTGGTTGGCGGCGAACAGGGTCGCGAAGCAGGAAAGGCAGGTGTCGATCGGATCACGGCGGATGTGGACAATTCGCGCGTTCGGCAATGCCAGATGGATGAACCCGGCGGCGACGAAGTTCCCCGGCATCTTGTCGGTGATCCGTTCCGCTGTCGGCTCCCGGCCTCCGACGTGGGAGAGATAGTCTGCGCCCAGGTCGAAAAGCCGCGGGCCTGTCATTTCGGAAACCAACCCCGGGTAAGGCTGCGTGATGCTTTCACGCACGGCCAAACGGGCTACCGCATCATAAAAATCGCTGAGCTCCCCGGCGCCGTGCACCGCGGGGTGACTGGCCAATATCTGCTCGACCAATGTCGTGCCCGAGCGCGGCATGCCGATGACGAATATCGGTACCGGCGATGGATCGCCGAGACCCCGCTTATCCTGCACCAGCGCAGGCGTGAACACCGCCCGAATGCGCTCGAACTGTGACAGCAGTGCGGGCTCGTCATAGCTCACCTGCCGCCTTTTGAGCCTATTGCCGGTGAGCAGGTGGCGGAACGAGCGCTGGTATTCGGCAAGGTCGGCAGAGGCTTTGGCGAGCGCGAAATGGAGCCGAATTTGATCTTCGTCAGCGAGCGCCGGCAAGTTGCGCGCCAATTTCTCCATCGCGGCGAGGTGCGGGTCACCGGCAGTGAAGCGCTTGGAATCGGCTAGGCCGTGGTAGAACCCGGCCTCCTCGGGCGCGAGTTCGAACCGCCTCCTCGAAGGCATGGCGCGCCTCGTCGAGACGACCGAGAGTGCGCAGCGCATTGCCGAGATCGGCATAAGCCTCGGCATAATCGGGCTTGACGGCGAGTGCCGCCCGATAATTCGCGATCGCCTCGTCGAACTGGTTCCGTTCGAACTGAACGATGCCAAAATTCCGATGCGCCTCGGCATATCCGGGGACGATCTCAACTGCCCGCCGATAACTCCCGGCGGCCTCGTCGAGCCGCCCCGCCTGTCGCAAATTGTTCCCAAGATTGACATGTACTTCCGCGTAATCGGGCTTGATCGCGATCGCCGCGCGGTAGCTCGTCACCGCCTCGTCGAACCGTCCCGCCGCGTTTAACGCGTTTCCAAGGTTGTAATGGGCTTCGGCATAGCCAGGCTCGATCTCGGTGGCCCGCAGGTAACTCGCGATCGCCTCGTCGAGCCGGCCGAGTTCACGCAGGGTGATGCCGAGATTGTTGTAGGCTCCGACATAGTCCGGTTTGAGCTCGATGGCGCGCCGGTAGCTAGAGACCGCATCGGCGAGGCGGCCGAGCCGGCGCAACACGACCCCGTGCTCGATATGCGCGTCGGCTGACCTCGCGTCGATCTTCAAGGCTTTGCGGAACGAGCGCTCGGCCTCCGCAAAGTTTCCCTGCCGCATACGCACCGATCCCAGCAGGCGCAGGGCCTCGACATTGGGTGGCTCGAGGCGGATGACCTGACGGTAGAGGCGGGCGGCGTCGCCAAGCCGGCCGATCTTGTGTAGCTGCATCGCTTCCGCGAGCAGCTGACGAGCCGGTTTCGGAATCAGGGTCTGCAGTCAGAACTCCCGCGGGAAAGTTGGGCGGAGCGAGGATTATGGAGTCCAGGGGACCGCCGGCTTTATTCGCAATTATCGGGTGGGGTCCGCTCGAACGCCAGCCCGGCGTTGCCTACAGCGCCGCGAAAGCGTTGACGGCGCCGCCAAGAAGTTTGAGACTTTGAGAGAATATCAGTCGATCAGCGCCCGCCCCGTATAGACCATTCGAACCATGCGGCGATAGACTGAGGATCAGGCCGCGCCCGGCGGCAGCGAATCACGACCAGGAGGAAATAATATGCCGAACGACCCGACGCCTGACACGAACGGCCAGTCTCCGAGCGTGCAGCGCGGCGCCTTGCACGGCGTCAGGGTGGTGGACCTAACGCAATTCGAGGCCGGCACGTCCTGCACCCTGACCTTGGCTTGGCTCGGCGCCGAGGTGATCAAAGTCGAGGAGCCGACCAGGGGCGAGCAGGGTCGCGGCGCGTCGACCGACAAAAAGGGCGTCGATTCCCAATACTTCATGCTGCTCAACGCCAACAAGAAGAGCGTCACCGCCAATCTGAAGACCGACAAGGGGCGCGCCATTCTGCGCGGGCTGATCGAAAAGGGCGATGTCTTTGCCGAGAATTTCGCTCCCGGCGTCATCGAACGGCTGGGCTTTGGCTATGACGAGGTGCGGGCGATCAATCCGCGCATCATCTACGTCGCGGTCAAGGGTTTTGGCGAGGACAGCCCCTACAAGAACTATCTCGCCTTTGACATGATTGCACAGGCGACCGGCGGCGCCATGTCGATCACCGGCGAGCCCGACGGCCGCCCGATCAAACCGGGTCCGACGATCGGTGACACCGGCACCGGGCTGCACGCCGCGATCGGCGTCCTCGCTGCACTCTATCAGCGCCAGTTCACCGGCGAGGGTCAGCTCATTCGCTGTGCGATGCAGGAATGCGTCATCAATTACGGCCGCATTTCCTACGCCGCCCAATATTTGTGGGGCCATGCCGCACCGCGCATGGGCAATCAGAGCATCATGGGCACCAATTCGCCGAGCGAGACCTATCCATGCAAGGGCGGCGGCCCGAACGACTATTGTTACATCTATACTTCACGCGCCAACCAACAGCATTGGGAACGAATCCTGAAGATGATGGGGCGCGAAGACCTGATTGGCGATTCGCGTTTCGACAGCCCGGAGGAGCGGTTCAAGAACCGCCATGTGGTCGACGAAATGCTTTCTGAATGGACCAAGCAGTACGACAAGCTCGAGGTCATGAAGCGGCTCGGCGAGCAGGGCATTCCCGCCGGGGCGGTCATGGACACGATGGAATTGTCGAACGACCCCGACCTCAATCGCCGCGAGATCTTCGTCACCGTCAAGCACCCGGTGCGCGGCGACTTCAAGATGCCGGGCTGGCCGGTCAAGATGACCGGCTCGAAGGTGCCGATTACCGCGTCGCCATTGCTCGGCGCCGACACCGATGCGGTCTACGGCGAGCTTCTCGGGCTCAGCAAGGAAGAGCTGGCGGCTTTGCGCGAGGAAAAGGCTATCTGACGATAGCCTGACCAGGGTCGCGAGACGATCTCGGTCGAGATCAGAGAGATCTCGGCAAACGGAGCCGGACGGGCAGTGATGCTCGATCCGGCCCGCTGTCGATCGGCAGGGCAGGGCTGATGAGCGCAATCGTAGAGGGATCGGCTGGCACGCCGATAGTCGGTGCGGCCACGCCGCTCGCACCCAGCCGCTGGGAACCGGCTCAGAGCTATCCGGACCCGGCGATCCGCACGTTGGATTCACGGTTCGACGCGATCAAGCCGCCTTTCAATGCTGCGGTCGAGCGGCTCGCGACCGGATTTCGCTGGGCCGAAGGGCCGGTGTGGTTTGGCGACGGCCGTTACCTGTTGTGGAGCGACATCCCGAACAATCGCATCATGCGCTGGGATGAAGAAACCGGCTTCGTTGGAGTCTTTCGCAAGCCGTCGAACCACGCCAACGGAAACACCCGCGACCGCCAAGGCCGGCTCGTCACCTGCGAGCATCTGGGGCGGCGGGTCATCCGCACCGAATATGACGGTGCGATCACCGTCATTCTCGACCGCTTCGACGGCAAACGCCTGAACTCGCCAAATGATGTTGTCGTCAAATCGGACGATTCGATCTGGTTTACCGATCCACCCTTCGGGATTTTAGGAAATTACGAAGGGGACAGGTCATCTCCCGAACTGCCGACCAACGTCTATCGGGTGGACGGAACGACAGGACGCGCCGCTATCGTCGCCGGCGACATCAACGGGCCGAACGGGCTGTGCTTTTCTCCTGACGAGACCAAACTCTACGTTGTCGAATCACGGTCTGTACCACGGCAGATCCGCGTCTTCGACGTCGTCGACAATGGCGCCGGGCTGGGCAATGGGCGGATCTTCGTTGGTGCCGGAGAGGGAAGCCCCGACGGGTTCCGCTGTGACGTTCACGGAAATTTGTGGTGCGGCTGGGGGATGACCAGCGCGCTCAACGGGGTCGTCGTCTTTGCCCCGGACGCGACCATGATCGGCCAGATCGCGCTCCCCGAACGCTGCGCCAATCTGTGCTTTGGCGGACGCAAGCGAAACCGCCTGTTCATGGCGGCCAGCCAATCCGTTTACGCGGTCTACGTTAACACCGAAGGGGCCGCTGGCGGCTGAATGCCGGCGCCAATTGCGGCGTGTGCCATGCGCCGCTGGCCATTGCAGAATGGGTGGTGCGGGGAATTGCCGCCCCGACTGCCGGAAAAGTGACTTTTTGTTGCTAGTGTGGCCGGGAGATTTCACATATTGTGCGGCGTTCAACTGCCGGAGGAACAGATGAAACGCGTTTTCCTGCTCTGCTCGCTCCTCGTGCTTGCCGCCTGCGCACAGCCGGCGCCGCCGCCCCCGCCGCCGAGCCCGCCGCCGCCACCACCCCCGCCGCCGGAACATAACTTCACGGTGTTCTTCGACTGGGATAAGGCCAACATTACGCCCGAGGGCCAGCAGATTATCGAGGCCGCTGCGGGCACGTTCAAATCCCAGCCGCCTGTGCCTGTGCAGGTCATCGGGCATACCGACACCTCCGGATCGGCCGCCTACAACCAGAAGCTGTCAGTGCGGCGCGCAGACGCCGTTGCTGGCGCGCTGACCCAGGCGGGCGTGCCGCAGACCGCGATGACGGTCACTGGCGTCGGTCAGAACGATCTGAAGGTGCCGACACCTGACGGTGTCCGTGAGCCGCAGAACCGTCGGACGGAGATCATCGAAGGTGGGACCGGTGCTCCGCCGCCACCACCGCCACCGCCGGCAAACCAGTAACCGGCCGCAACAAAGAGGGCGCCCCGCGCGGGCGCCCTCTCCGACCTCGCGCTCGACAACAATCGTCGGTCCAACGACGTTGCTGCGCCTGCTTTGCGCGCTGCCCTCGGTTTTAAGACGTGCATGCCCGGATCAAGTACGGGGATGACGATAAGAGATCGACTTTAGTCAAATAACTGCGGGCCAATGTTTAGACCCGGACCCGCTCTGTCGGCCCGATGCGGCGCGTTGATGTGTCCCGTGGTTTGGTGGTCGTTGCACGGCCGCAGGATTCGCTACCACTGATTGCACAACGGTCGGGCCGGCAATTCTCGCTGCTTTAGCGGGACACCTGCCCTTGACGCGATGGCTCGTTCGCCCACTACTCGCTGATCAGCCGAGATCGTTCTGCTGGCGATCAGGAAAAGATGGGAGGACGCTCGATGGACCGCGATGCCGATCCTCCGGAAGGAGTACGGGATATCGAGCCAGGGAGCAGGGCACGCTCGCAGCGGATTGCCGGCGTCGTCTTGGCCGCAGCGCTGGTGCTGCTCGGGTTGTGGATCCTGCACCGGTTTCTGGCGGCGCTCGCTTGGGCCACTATCCTGGCGATCGCGCTTTGGCCGCTGTATTGGCGGTTGGCGAGGGCATTTTCCCCTCGTGGGCACCGGATTCTCGCTCCGCTGTTCCTCACCTTGCTGGTCGGCCTGGTTCTGATCGTCCCGCTCCTTTACGTCGCGTTCGAGCTCGCGCGCGAGAGTGGCAGTTTCGTACGATATATCGGAGAAGTGCGAGACTCCGGCCTGCCAATGCCGCCCTGGCTAACGCGGCTTCCGGGCGTCGGCTATCAGATCGCGGGGTGGTGGCAGGCCAATTTGAGCGACCCGCACATGATTCACGAATTGTTCGGGCGCATCTTCACGCGCATACCCGCTGAATCAGCGAGCCGGCTTGGCGGCGAAGTTGTCCACCGGCTGATTATTTTCGGCTTTACCCTGCTGACCCTGTTTTTCCTGTTTCGGGACGGCGCCGCCCTTAGCCGGGAGCTTTTAGACCTAAGCCATCGCGTGCTTGGCCCGCGCGGAGAACAGGTCGCTCGCCATATGATCGCGGCGGTGCACGGAACGGTGACCGGTCTCGTGCTCGTCGGCTTGGCGGAGGGCGTGTTGCTCGGCTTTGCCTATGTTCTCGCCGGACTGCCCCATCCGGTGTCGATCGCGGCGCTAACGGGCGTCCTGGCGGTGATCCCGTTCGGCGCGCCGGTGGCCTTCTGCGCCGCCGGCTTGTACCTGCTGGCGCAAGGCAACACAGTCGCCGCCGCCACGGTCGTCGGCTTCGGCTTTCTTGTGGTCTTCGTGGCCGACCATTTCGTGCGCCCGTTTCTGATCGGCGGGGCGGCGCGGCTGCCGTTTCTGTGGGTGCTGCTCGGCATTCTTGGGGGGCTGGAGACCTTCGGGTTGCTCGGGCTGTTTCTCGGACCGGTGGTCATGGCCGCGCTGGTCTCGCTGTGGCGGGAATGGATCAAGACCCCAGAGCCATCCGAAGAGCTATCCGCCGTCGCCCCGCCGCGGTCACGGCCCGAGCCGTGACGACCCGCCGCACTGTCGGGCACGGCGAGGCTCGACAGCTGGGCATCGAATGAGCAAAATGCGGTTATAATGATCGGCGCGGACTATGAGCCGGGCCGTTCTGGCTCGTCGTCCCCTCGGCGACCTGTCCCGGACGCTTCGCGGTCCCAGCCTGTCGAGAGAAAACACTGGAGGATCCATGAAATACGTTTGCGATGCTCTGGCCGGGAAAACCTGGTTTCGGATCGAGACTGAGGCCGAGGCGGCCAGCGAATCCGACCTTATGCGGCACGCCGTCGAAAAGTTCTTTCGCAAGGAACAGGAAAAGGCGACGCAGACGTTCCAACCGCTGTCAAAGGTCTATTTCGAGCAAGAAATCGGGCTGAAGGCGCACATTCAGCGCGAAATGCCGCTATTCCTGACGCTACGCGACGACGACGGCACCCCACTGGTCACCGCCATGCTGCCGCCGGGAGGACAAGACGACCGCACCTTCCGACCGATTATCGTCGGGATGGCGAACGCCGACCCCTATGTCGAGCACGCCGACGCGATCCGCGCACTGGGCCAGCATTTCGGCATCGCGCTCGAGCGGTCGCGCTGCTACCCGTATCGCCGCGACTGACACGCCACGCGCTGATCCGGGTGACCGGGGCAACTCTCCCGAACGGTCCAGACCGACAGGTCAGACCGCGACCTTTCCGTAATTGCCGAGTGTGGGCCACCAAGTTGGTCGTCGCGTTCGGAGACAAGCTAAGACTTCAACGAGACGCCGATCGGCCAAGGTAATTCGGAACCAAGCCGACATCTGTGGTCGTTATCGCCCTAGGAACAGATGTTCATAGAGGTGATGACGATGAAAAAAATCTTGCTTGCGGCGCTGACAGCTTTATTTATCGGCTCTGCCGCCTTGGCATCACCTGCCGAAGCGCGGTGTTGGTGGAACGGCTACGGATGGCATTGCTGGCATCCGCACGCCTGGCGGTGGCGCCATCACCATTATTGGCACCACTATGCGTGGCATGGACATTGGCGCCCATACGCGTGGCACTCCTGATCAAACGATCGAGCGCGGCCGGCAACTTCGATTGCCGGCCGATGGCGCCTTCAATCCGGCAGCATCTGCTTGCCGGCGCTGGTCCCGGCGATCTTGCCGAACACCGAGCCCGACACCAGCCCGGTGCCGCCCGGATAATTGAAATAGAATAATCCGCCGACCAGTTCGCCTGCGGCGTAGAGGCCGGGGATCGGCCGTTGCGCGGTGTCGAGCACTTTGCCGTCGGTGTCGATGCGCAGCCCGCCAAAGGTGAAGGTAACGCCGCAGGTCGTGCAATAGGCCTCGTAGGGCGGCTTTTCGAGCGGCATCGCCCAGTTGGTCTTCTCGATCGCCAGGCCCCGCGTGGTCCGCCCGTCCTTGACCGTCGGATTGTAGGGGATGTCGCGCTGCACCGCGGCGTTATACTGCCAGATGGTTTCAAGAAACCGCGGCTTATCGACCGCGGCGCCGGTTTCGGCCATCTTGTCGGCGAGTTCCTCCATCGTGTCGGCAACGACCTTGGTGACTTGGCGGATGCGGTATTCGTCCCGTTGCAGATGCACGACCTGCTGGTCGAAGATTTGCCAGGCGAATTGATGCGGCTGGGTCAGGATCTCGCGGCCGTACTTGGCATAGGTGTAGTTACGGAAATCGGCGCCTTCGTCGCAGAACCGTACGCCGTCGGCGTTGACCATGATGGCGAACGGGTAGCTGTGCTTTTGGAAATTGTCGCCGACCGCGAGATCGCCGAATTCAGGCGCGCCGTAGTCCCAGCCAACCGCATGGCAGCCCGACCAATTGCCGTAAGGCATGGCACCAATGTCGAGCGCCATCTTGATGCCGCCGCCGGTGTTGAACCGGGTGCCGCGCACCTTGGCGAGGTCCCAGCCGGGGCCGAGATAGCGGGTGCGCATCTCGGCATTGGCCTCGAACCCGCCGCAAGCGAGGATAACCGCTTTGGCTGGGATATGGGTGGTCTTGCCCTCGACATTGGCGATCACGCCGTGGACACCGTCGTCGTCGGCGATCAGTTTTTCGCCGCGCGCCTCATAGGCGATTTGGATCTGGCGCTCCTCGGCGGCCTTGAACAGGCCCTCGACGAGCCCGGGGCCGCCACCCCAGGCTTCCAGCGCCAGCCCGCCCCAGAACACGAACTTGCCGTCGTGCTTGAAGGCCTGGCGCGAATACATCGGCGCAAAGCGGATGCCCTGGCCGCGCATCCACAGAAGTGTTTCCTGGCTCTTGGTGATCAACAACTCGGCCATGTCGGGATTGCTGCGGTAATCGGTCAGCCGGCCTAGATCGTCGTAATATTTGTCAGTCGTATACGTGCCGAAATCTGATGTCGCGATCTCGGTCTCGGACAGATCGCACAGCTTCAACAGATCATCGACGCCATTGTAGACAAAGCGCAATGCCCCGGCGGTGTAGCGGCTGTTGCCGCCGCGCTCGTCGAAGGGCGCCGCTTCGAGCACCAATACCCGCGCCCCCTCGCCGCGCGCCGCCAAAGCCGCGCACATGCCGGCATTCCCGGCGCCGACGACAACGACGTCGAACTCGCCCGCGATCATATTGGTCCCTCCGCCTCGGTTCGATGCAGAGGGAGTAGCGCGCGGAAGCCAGGGGTGGCAAGCATGACGCGGCGGCGCGCCCGGCGCAGCAGCCTCCCGGGATGCGGGAACCCAGCCGGAATACGCGCATCAGCAGCTAACCGGCCGCTGGTCGCGGGAATACCACCGGAAAGAACGAGTTCTGGCGGGCAGTAGCCCGCGCCCGCCGCACTTGCTCGCGCGCAGCCGCATATTCCTGGAGCGCGGCTTGGTCGGCCGCCGCCACCGCGGCTTGCGTCGGCAGCACGCAGGCCGTCGGACAACGGGTGACGCCCCTTGTCCGGATGAATTCGGCAACCGCCGCCTCGCCGCCCCGGTCAGAGAAAATTCCTGCCGGTTTCGTCCCGATCATCGCTCCCACCGCTCGTCCCCAATTCGTCTCCCGAATTGGCGCTTGCGGGGCGATATTTAATTGCGCGATCGGACGCTGCCCATGTCGGATTTCACGCGGGATTTCGGCCGGAACAAGCGATTACGATATGCGCCGACATCTCAGATGGTAATGCGAATGCATCGAGCGACGCGATCTCTCCGACAAGGTCAACGGGAAACCTCGCTCACGGTCCCGATATGTTCGCCGAAAAATAGTCTCCGATTTCTCATCGCACCGCCTCGGCCGGCGCCGGCGCCGCGGATAGCGTCGGTTTTGTGGCGATGAACAGTTCGACCGTCCCGTTGTCCGGCAGGGCCTCGCTGGGAGGAACCCGACTCTGATAGGGGATACCGAACTTCGCCAGTCCTTCCAGTAATATTTTCATCGTATCCGAGCGACCATCGCTGTTGTCGTAGACGTTGATTGCCATTGATTTAATGTCGCCGAATATCGTCGTCGTCTCAGGGCCACGGGCGTCCCAATTCGCCGATTTCAGCACATTGACGATTTCGGTTGCGTAGTGATAGGCCTCGATATCCCTGGGAGAGCATGAGACCATGACTTCACGGGTTCCAAACGGGCGAAGGTAATCGGCGAGTTTCCCGCCCGTGTTAGCGCTTATAGCGCGCCTCCTCGTACTTTGTTTCAGCGTGTCGATCTGATCTTCGAGAGCCTGAACTTGCTTGGTCTGGGCTGCAGAACGGATTTCTGCGTTGGAGATCCGATCCAGGTAAATGTGCGTTTGCGATACTGTCGCCGCGACGGCAAGCCCGCCCAATAAGGCAATCCCAGCGATCCGTAACCGCTTTATGGCGGACCCGGCCGGCATGGTGCCGGCTGCGGCCACAGCAACAATACTTAGGATCAGCGCCAGCAAGGCCGGCAACCACGGCGCCAGGGCAGCTGTTGACGACATCCAACCCATTCTTAGTCGTTGCAGCTAGGCTAATGCGCGGCCAACGCGGCATCCGCCGGCTCGGGTTCGCGCCCGCCGACGCCGACAAACAAAACCATCACTGCGGCGCCGAGCAGCAACAGACCGGCCAGCATGAACGCCTCGAGGTAAGTGCCAAAGGCTCCGCGCAAAACCCCGCCGAGATAGGCCGCCAAGGCGGCGCCGACCTGGTGGATGACGGTAATCCAGGCGACCATGATCCCGGTCCTCTCGGCGCCGACGACGCGGTTGAGCAGGCGCACCGTCGGCGGCACGCTGGCGATCCAGTCGAGGCCATAGAACACCGCAAACAGTGGCAGGCCGTAGAACGACATGCCAAAGGCGAAAGGCAGGTATATCAGCGCCAGCCCACGCAATCCGTAATACCAGGCGAGCAGCACTCGGTTGTCCCACCGATCGCTAAGCCAGCCCGACAAAGTACCGCCAGCGAAACTGAACACCCCGGTCGCGGCGAGCAGACCTGCCCCGGCAACCTCGCTGAGCCCGTGATCCACGCAGGCGGGGATCAGATGCGTGCCGATCAACCCGTTCGTCGTGGCGCCGCACACGAAATAACCCCCCGCGATCAGCCAGAAATCACGCTTGCGGGCGCCGGCACCGAGCGCGCGAAACGCAATGACGAGCGGATTTCCCTGCGGCGCTACTTCAGTGTTCGGCTCGCCCTCGCCGCCGTAGGGGGTCAAGCCCAGATCCCGCGGCCGGTCGCGCATCAAAAGTGCGACGAGCGGGACAAAGACAATCACGATACCGGCCAGAACCAACGACATTATGCGCCACCCGAAGTGGGTGACGAGCTCTGCCAGGTTCGGTAGAAAAACCAGCTGCCCGGCAGCATTGGCGGCAGTCAGCAACCCGACCACAAGCCCCTGGCGCCGGCGAAACCAGCGAACCGCGATATAAGCCGATAGAAAGGCGCCGATAACGCCGGTGCTCAGACCGACGAGCACGCCCCACAGCAAAACCAGCTGCCACGCCTGACCCATTGCTGGCGATAAAGCTACCGAAGCGGCAGTTATCGTTAGCGCGATGGTCATCGTTCGGCGCACGCCAAAGCGATCCATCAGGGCCGCGGCGAACGGCCCGACCAGACCGTAGAGCAGCAGATTAATGCCGATAGCGAACGAAATCGTCGCCCGCGACCAGTCGAATTCCTGTTCGAGCGGGATGATCAACACCCCGGGCGCGGCGCGCACCCCTGCGGTCAAAAGTCCCACCACGAACGTGACTGCGGCGACGATCCAGGCGTAGTGCAGCTTTTTCGCTGAAGCCATCCTCGCTCCTCAGCTGACCTGGCTCAGCGATGGCCGACGAGCATCGGCAGTAACCCTCGCGCCCATCGGCACGCCACGCTATTCGCCCTCGAGCGGTTCGGTTTCGACGATCTCGATGCCGAAGCCGGCCAGGCCGACATAGGTTCGCGAGCGGGTCGCCAACAGCTGGATCGACGAGATCCGCAGGTCGCGCAGGATCTGTGCGCCGAGCCCGACTTCGCGCCATTGCACATTGCGCTCGCGCTCCGACGGGGTCGTCTCCTCGCTAATCGCTGAGATTGGCACGCCCGACGTGCCGTCGCGCAGATAGACCAGCACGCCCCGCCCGGCGGTCTTGAAACGGTCGAGGGCGGCATGGATCGGCTTTGCCCCGCCGAAGACGTCTTCGAGCACATTGGCGCGATGGAGTTGGGTCGGCACGTTGGCGCCGTCGCCGATATTGCCGTAGACGAAAGCGTAGTGATGCACCTTGTCGAACGGCGTCACATAGGCGTAGCCGGCGAGTTCGCCGATCTCGCTCGCGACTTTGAAGTCGGCGACCCGCGAGACGAGTTTCTCGCGCGCTTGGCGGTAGGCGATCAAATCGGCGACCGAAATGCGCTGCAGCGCGTGCTGTTGCGCGAAGGCGGCGACTTGCGGCCCGCGCATGACCGTGCCGTCGTCATTGACCAGCTCGCAGATTGCCGCCACCGGTTCGAGGCCGGAGAGCCGGCAGAAATCGACCGCCGCCTCGGTATGGCCGGAGCGCATCAAAACGCCGCCATCCCTGGCGATCAGCGGAAAGATGTGGCCCGGCCGGACAAAATCGGACCGGCCAGCATTGCCATTCGCCAGATTGCGGATCGTCGCGGTGCGGTCGTCGGCCGAAATGCCGGTGGTCGTGCCGTGGCGGTAATCGACCGAAACGGTAAAGGCGGTGCCGTGGATCGCGTCGTTGTCGGCCACCATCGGCGCCAGATGGAGCCGCCGGGCGATCTCACCAGTCAGCGGGGCACAGACGATGCCGCAGGTATGGCGGATGATGAACGCCATCTTTTCCGGCGTGGCGTGGACCGCGGCGAGAATCAGATCACCCTCGTTCTCGCGGTCGTCGTCATCGGTGACGACGACGATGTCGCCGGCGGCGAACGCGTCGATCGCCTCGCGAACACGGGATTGGGGCAAATTCATCCTCTCCGCGGAAGCCGCCCGCTAGGCAAAGCCGTTGGCGGCGAGAAATTTCGGGTTCGCAAGACGCAGCCTGGCAATGGTCATCCGCCACAGAATAGCGCGGGCGCGGGTATCGTGGTTCGGCGAATTCTCGAACGCCCCATTGCGCAGCTCGCAGGCGAAGCGCCGCAGCATCTCCGAGCCTCCACCCACAGTGCCGGAGACGGGGGATGCGAGGTCCTCCGGCTGGTACAGCATCGCCAGCTCGCGGAGAACTGCACGACTCCGGCACATCGGTATTGGCCTCACGCTCGGCAACCGCCATGCAATTGGCGACGAGCAGCGCCTCGAACCGCCGCTCGGGCGGCAGCAGCGGCATCAAATCGTTCAGCAACACGTCGCGGGCGAGCGCTAATAGCGCCGGACCATCGGGCAAATCATGCATCGCCAGGAGTTCCGGCCCTTTCGGCGAAGCAGAGCTTCGCCTGTCAGGAGGGCGCGAGCCCGGCTCGCTCTCACGGTCGAGCAGCATCAGGATCTCCAGCTCGCATTCGCTGGCGCGCCGCCCGGTCAAGGCCAGATCGAGGCTGCGTTCGCCGCCCAGCATGTGACGGTCGCTTTGCTGCAAGGCAATCACCGCCCAGCGCACGCTAGCCAACACCTCCCAGAAATGAACCCGCAGCGGGTCGATGACCGCGTTGCTCGCGTTTCCGTAGCCGCGGTAGAACGGGGCGCGGTCGGCAATCCCGCCGGCTTCGCGGTCGAGCCGGGCAAAGCGCCAGCCCTTGGAGCAAAACCAGCCGATATCCTCGTGCGGGTCGCCCCAGCCGGCGAATTCCCAGTCGAGGATGCCGGTCAGCCTGGCGCCGTCGAGCAGGTAATTGCCGGTGCGGAAATCATGGTGGCACAGCACCGGGGGGACAGGCGCGGGCAGGCGCGTTTCGAGCCAGCGAATGCCCCATTCGAGCACCGGCCGCGGCGACGAATCGGTGTCGAGATAGGCTCGAAACCCGGCGATCTGTTGCGCTGGCCCGGTCTCTTGATACGGTCTCAAAAAGCCTAGGTCGGGCCGCGGCGGCCGGATTTTGTGGATGCGGGCGAGCTCTTGCCCAAGCCGCTCGGCGATTGCCGGCAGCACCGGGTCGAGCGCTGGATCGCGGGTGATGCGATGCGCGGCGGCGGTCCCCGATGCCCGCCGCATGACGAAGAACGGCTTGCCGAAAACCGCCGGGTCGGCGTTGGCGAAAAGCGGCTCGGGCACCGTAACCCCGGCCTCGAACGCGGCCTGCAGCACGGCGAATTCCTGCAGGCGGTCGAGGCTGGACGGAACCCCGGTCGCGGCTGCCGCGCGTAGCACGAGGCGCTGGTCGCCATCGAGCCGGCCGCCCGAGAAACGCGCGTCGATGCCCCAATTTTCTTGAATCGAACCGCCGCTGAGCGGCGTCAGCTCGGTGATCTCGCAGGCCCTCGCTCCACTCGCTGCGGCGAGGAACCGCGCCAATGACGCCCTGCGGTCATCGCCAGTGACCGGCGGCGAATCAGATCGCGGCGACCGCGTGCCCGCCATCGACCGCGATGACCGCGCCGGTGATATAGGCTCCCGCCGGCGACGCCAACAACAGCATCGCCCCGTCGAGATCGTCTGGCCGCCCGACGCGGCGCAGCGGGATGCGCGCCGCGAGCTTTTTGCCGGCCTCGCTGGCCAGGAACTCGCGAGCAAAGTCGGTGTCGACATAGCCCGGCGCCAGCGCGTTTACCAGGATGCGGTGGCGCGCCAGTTCCATCGCCAGCGCATGGGTCAGATGGATCAGCCCGGCCTTGGCCACGCAATAGCTCGGCACCCACGCGGTAGTGCGCGATCCCAAAACCGAGGCGATGTTGATGATCCGACCGGGCCGTTCGCAGTCGACCAGATGGCTCGCGAATTCGCGGGCCATCAGCCAAGCCCCCTTCAAATCGGTGTCGATGACGTAATCCCAGTCCTCTTCTGTATGTTCGAGCGCCGGCTTGGAGACGACGACCCCGGCGTTGTTGACCAGCAGGCTCAGCGGCCCGAGCGCCTGCTCGGCCGCAGCGACCACGGCTGCGACGCTGTCCGGCCGAGTCACGTCGAGCGCGATCGGCAGGCAATTGCCGCCATCCGCTTCGATCTCGCGCGCCGCCTCGGCGAGCCGGTCGGTGCGGCGCGCAGCCAGCGCCACCTTGGCGCCCGCGGTTGCCAGCAGCAACGCCAGATGCCGCCCGATGCCGCTCGACGCACCGGTGACCAGCGCCACCTGCCCGGTCAGGTCGAAACTCGGCAGCGGGGTCATTCGTTGAACATTCCCGGTTTGTCATGCCCGGACTTGTTCCGGGCATCCACGACCCGCGGGATAGCCCTCGCAAGGGTCGCGTGGATGGCCGGGACAGGCCCGGCCATGACGACGTATAGCCTCACGGCGCGGTCTCCTTGGCGCGCTCGCGCAATTCGTACTTCTGGATCTTGCCGGTCGAGGTCTTCGGCAGGGGCCCGAACACGACCGAGCGCGGCACTTTGAAATGGGCGAGGTTGGCGCGGCACCAGGCGATAATGTCGTCCGCCGCGACCGCGCCGGCATCCGGCTTCAGGGTGACGAAGGCGCACGGGCTCTCGCCCCAGACCGGGTCGGGCTTGGCGACCACCGCCGCCTCGAAGATCTGCGGGTGACGGTAGAGCACTTCTTCGACCTCGATCGAGGAGATGTTCTCCCCGCCCGAGATGATGATGTCCTTCGACCGATCCTTGATCTCGACATAGCCATCCGGGTGCCGGACCGCGAGATCGCCGGTGTGGAACCAGCCGTGTTCGAATGCGGCTTCGGTCGCCGCCTGGTTCTTCAGATACCCCTTCATCAGCGTGTTGCCGCGCAACATCAGCTCGCCGATCGTCGAGCCATCTGCCACGACATCCGTCATGGTCTGCGGATCGACGACGCGCAGCCGGTCCAGCGTCGGATAGGCCACACCTTGGCGCGCGGTAAGCGCGGCGCGCTCGGTCAGCGACAAACCGGCCCATTCCGGCTGCCAGGCGCAGATCGCCGAGGGGCCATAGCTTTCGGTCAGGCCATAGAGGTGGGTGACGCGAAACCCCATGCGTTCCATCGCCTCGATCACCGCCGAGGGCGGCGCCGCACCTCCGGTCGCGGCCTCGACGACATGATCGAAGCGGCGCTTATCCGCTTCGGGCGCGTGCACCAGCATATTCAGCACGATCGGCGCACCGCACAGATGAGTGACCCGGTGCTCGACGATCGCGGCGAAGATCGCCGCCGGCTCGACCCGGCGCAGGCAAACATGGGTTCCGGCGACGGCGGTCACCGCCCAGGGGTAGGTCCAGCCGTTGCAGTGGAACATCGGCAAGGTCCACAGATAGACCGAGTTGCGATCGAGCCCGAAAGCGATTGCATTGCCGAGCGCGTTCAGAAACGCGCCGCGATGATGATAGACCACGCCCTTGGGGTTGCCGGTGGTGCCCGAGGTATAGTTGAGCGCGATCGGCGCCCACTCGTCGTCCGGGCCGCTCCAATGCGCGGTCGGGTCGCCCTCGTTGAGAAAGTCCTCGTAATCTATGCCGCCGAGCGCCTCGCCGCCGGACATGTCGTCGATCTCGACCACCGGCAGCGGCCGGCCCAGCTCGTCGAGCGCGGTTTGACGATCGGGGCGAATTCGCGATCGGCGATCAGCAATTTGGCTTCGCCATGGGCGAGGATGAAAGCGATCGAGCGCGCGTCGAGACGATAGTTTAGCGCGTTCAGCACGGCCCCCGCCATCGGCACCCCGTAATGCGCCTCGAGCAAGGCCGGCACGTTCGGCGCCATGACCGCGACGGTCTCCCCCGGCCGGATGCCGCGGCGGCGCAGCGCATCGGCGAACCGCCGGCAGCGGACGAAGAACTCACGATAGCTGAAACGAGCCTCTCCATGCACGACCGCGAGCTTGTCCGGGTAGATCAACGCCGCGCGAGCCAAAAAGGAAAGCGGCGTCAGCGCTGTAAAGTTCGCAGCGTTCCTGGCGAGATGCGGCGCGTCGTATTGATGCGGTCCTGCAGCCGAGGACAAGACTACCCTCTTTTCTTTTCGACCGTTTCGCCGGCATCCTCACGAGCCAAGGCGCCAAGGTCAAGCGGCGGCGCTCTCCGGAGGGATTTTGCACATCGACATCGTCGCCGATATCGCCTGCCCCTGGTGCTATATCGGCAAACGACGGCTCGAACGCGCCTTGGCGTTGCGCCCCGACATCGTCGCGACGCGGTCGTGGCGCGCCTTTCCAGCTGAATCCGGACATGCCCGCCGAGGGAATTCGCGGGAGTTCTACCTGGCGGCGAAGTTCGGTAACCCGCGCCAAGCCGTGCGCAGCTATGCCGCGATCGCCGCTGCCGGGCGCGGCGAGGGGATCGAATTCGCTTTTGAGCGCATCCGGCGGACGCCGAACACCCTCCGCGCCCATCGGCTGATCCAGCTTGCCGCAACCGAGGGCTGCGGCGATGCAATGGTCGAGGCTCTGTTTCGCGCCTACTTCATCGACGGGCTCGACATCGGCGACATCCAAACCTTGGCCGCGATCGCCGCGCGCGCTGGCCTCGACTATGAGGCGACCAGAAGCTATTTGGCCGGCGAAGCAGGCGCCGTGGAAGTGTTCGCCGAAGAAGACCGGGCGCGAAGGCTCGGAATTCATGCCGTACCGTGCTTTGTCCTCGAACACGGCTACGCAATCGCCGGCGCGCAGGAACCCGAGATGTTCCTGCCGCTGTTCGACATCGCCGCCGGGATCGGCAACCCGGCCGCGGCCCAGAAGTGACCGCCAGCACCCAAGCCTGCCAGCGGTCGGGCGGATCTATCAGATGTAATATTCAGGATGCTTATCCGGGCAACCCAAGCATTGCATGACGAGCGTGCACAAAGCTAAAATACACGACCTATTTATTAACCATAAGGTGCCGCATGCAACGAACACGTGTAACGCTTTTGCAATGCCTTCTTTATGCCATAACAGCTCTTACCGCGATGAGCGGGATACAGGCCTCGGCCGCGACCTTATGCGTCAATCAAAATCCCAAATCGGGTTGTCCGTATACGACGATCGGCGCTGCGGTCGCAGCCGCCGCCGCCGGGGACACGATCAACGTCGCCCCCGGTCGCTATGCCGAAGACGTGCATATCACCCAACCGGTCTCGCTGATCGGGGCTGGCGCGCAATGGACCGTCATCAATGCCAAAGGTCTGGCGAACGGCATCTTTATCGACGGCATCAATGGCGCCGCGACGATTACCCCCGGCAGCAATACGCTGACCAATGTCACGGTCAGCGGGTTTTCCGTACTAAACGCCAATTTCGAGGGAATTCTGGCGCTCAATGCGTCGAACGTGACCGTGTGGGGTAATCGGGTCAAAGGCAATGATCGCGCCCTCGACATCGGCACAGGGCTGTGCCCCGGCATCCCGCATTTCGAGACGAACGAGGGCGACGATTGCGGCGAGGGCATCCATCTCCTCGGCATCGATCATTCCACTGTCATCAACAATACGGTCGAGAACAACGCTGGCGGCATTCTGCTCAGCGACGACACCGGCCCGACCAACGCCAATCTGATCCAGGAAAACGAGGTGCGCGACAACGTCTATTGATTGCGGCATCACCATGGCCTCGCACGCGCCGGCGCCGAATCACCGGTTCGCTTCACGCCGTTGGGCGTCTTCGACAATACCGTCGCCAACAACGAGTCGAAGGGAACGGATTTCAGCCGCCGGGCGCGGGCGCGGGCGTCGGCATGTTCAACCCCAGACCCGGCAACAATCGACCTATGGCAATGTGGTAATCGGCAACAGCTGACCGATAACGGCCATGCCGGCGTCGCCATGCACACCCACGTGCCGAATCCGAACATCAAGCTCGCCGATAATGTGGTTACCGGGAATTATATCGCCGGCAACGGCCCGGACACCGATGTGCGGGACCACGGATCCGACCGGCATCAACCTCTGGGCACCGCCGCCGTCACCGGCACCCTGATCACGCTCAACGACATCGAGCGTGAATTGGTGGATATCGCGATCAACAACGCCGCGGGCGGCGTGGTCGTCGCGCATCTGAACAATCTCGGCGCGCAAGCGATCGGCGTCGACAATCTTGGATGCCGGCCCGGTTGATGCGACCGAGAATTGGTGGGGTTGCGCGAATGGCCCAGGCGGGCGCGGCTGCGCCACGGTGTCGGGGTCTAATGTCGCCACCACGCCGTTCCTGACCCAGCCCGTCCAATCAGCCGGAACCAACTGACCGGTCAAGCCCGCGCCGGCCGAGCTATGATCAGCCGGGCCGGGCGAGCGCCACTCACGCCGCGAAGCCGTAGAGCCGGGCGGCGTTGCCGCGGGTGATCTTGAACCGGTCTTCGGCGCTGGCGTCCTTGAAGTCGCGCGCCACGACCTCCTGCGAATGCGGCCAGGTCGAGGCCTGGTGCGGATAGTCGGACGACCACATCATTCGGTCGACGCCGATGAAGTTCCGGTTGGCGACGCCGACGAAGTCGTCGATGTAGGTGGCCCACATCTGGCGCCCGAAGTACTCGCTGGGCTTCAGCTTGTTGGTGAAACCGGCGGAGATGCGCTGGCGCTCGAAGGCGCGATCCATGCGCTGCAGATAATAGGGCAGCCAACCGATGTTGTTCTCCGCCGAGACGATCTGCAGTTCCGGAAACCGGTCGAGCACGCCGGAGAAGATCAGCACGCTGAACGACTTCTCGACCTCGTGCGACAGCACGGTCGCGCGCATGTAGCGCTCGCCCCAATTAAATTGGCTTTCCATCCCCATGCCGGTGATCGCGTGCAGGCTGACCGGCATGCGCAATTCCTGTGCGGCCGCCCAGAACGGATCGTAGATGTCCGAGCTATAGGGCGCGTCATCGGGTGGCGAGCACCAGATCATCGCCCCCTTGAGGCCCATTTTGGCGCAGCGCTCGAGCTCCAAGGCGCCGGCCTTGGGGTCGTACAGCGAGATCATCGGCAGCCCGGCCATGTGTTTCGGGTCATAGCTGACGAATTCGGCGAGCCAGTCGTTGTAAACGCGGAAGCAGTCGGCCTGCAGCCCGGGGTCCTTCAGCCAGAAGATCCGGAAGCCGAGGGTCGTGTAAAGCACATCGGCCTCGACGCCGTCGGCTGCATTGTCCTTTACCCGCTCGGCCGGGTCCCAGCCACCCGGGCGGGCGTCGGCGTAGGTCGCCTTGGTCAGGAATTCCTTCAGTTCCTCGGGGCTCTTACCCGCGCCAAGGCCGATCCCGATCGGATGCAGTGGAAAGCCTTCGTAATAGAAGTAGGCGCCTTCCTTGCCGGGCGGATTGACCATCAGGTGGGGCGCCCGCTCGCGGTATTTTTGATCGACTCGCTCGGCCCATAAATCCGGTGGTTCGCTGACGTGCGAATTGGCCGAGATCAGCTTGTAATCCGCCATCTTCACCCTCCCTCAGAGGCCTTGCCGCGGTGTCCGGGGATTCATGCCCCGGCATCTCTTCGTTAAGAACGATAGATCAGCCTCCGGCGTCGCGTCCAGGCCCGTACAGGAGAAGGCAGGCAGGCCGGGGGAGTTTGGGCCGAGCCCGCTACTCGGGCGAGCGCCAACCGTCCGCGGTCGGCTCGTGGCGACCGAAAGCATCACAGGCGAACGGGCATCGCGGTGTGGCATTCGCAGAATTGTGCCGGTTGCGGCGGAACAAACGCCGGCAAATATGATGACCGCGCAACCGAAATCGGCGCTCGGAGTTTCCGCTGACATCGCTGATTATCGGACTAGGATTGCGGCCAAAGCTGCTTCAGGTGGCGGCGGAGGGGATCGGTGCGAATGAATGCACGCGATGTGATGACCACGGATGTCGCGATGGCGAAGCCCGATACGCCGACCAGCGAGATCGCCGCGCTGCTGCTGAGGAGAGGGATCAGCGCGATCCCGATCGTCGATGCCGGCGGTGCGCCGATCGGCATGGTCAGCGAGGGTGACCTGGTGGGCCGCGACGACAACGCCCGTGAGGCGCGACGCGACTGGTGGCTCGCGCTGTTGGCCGAGGGGAACCCGCTTCACGAAGATTTTCTCGCCGGCCTGCGCACACCCGAACGCCGAGCCCGCGAGATCATGTCGGCGCCGGTGGTGACCGTCGAGGAAGACACCCCGGTCGCCGAGATCGCGCGGCTGTTGGCGGCCCATCGCATCAAGCGTGTCCCGGTGGTACGCGATGGCCGCATGGTCGGCATCGTCAGCCGCGCCGATCTGTTGCGCGCTCTGGCCGCAGAGCTGCCGGAACGCGGCGCACCCGGAGGCTCCGAGCCGAGGCACGACCTCTTTTCGTGGATTGATCATCATTTCCACCACGGTCGCGGCTCGACGCCGGATCAGCCAACGATCCAACCGTCCCAGTCGCCGGGCAGCGAGGGATTGCGGGTCGACGACTTCCGCGCCCTTGTCGCGGATTTCGCACATCACCAGGCACAGCATCAGGATGTTGAGCGCCGTGCTCTCGCCGAACAGCGTCGCCAGCAAGCCAAGGACTTGATCGAGCACCATATTTCGGACGAAAACTGGCGCACTCTGCTGCACCAGGCGCAGCTGGCGGCTGAGCACGGCGAACAGGAATTCCTGTTGCTGCGCTTTCCGGGGCAGCTGTGCAGCGACGGTGGCCGCGCCGTCAATGCGCCGGACCCGCATTGGCCGCAGACGCTGCGCGGCGAGGCCGCCGAGATGTACCTTCGCTGGGAGCGCGATCTGAAGCCCCGCGGCTTCCGTCTCGCGGCCCGCATAGTCGACTTTCCCGGTGGGATACCGGGCGATATCGGCCTCTTTCTGATTTGGGGAGAGTGATGGCCTCGCGGCCGACCGCCGCGTCCCACCGGCCGCGCTCGCTCACGGCGGTCGCAACCGGGTAAGCCGGCGATGGCCTCTGCTGCCGCCGTGTTGGCCGAAGCCACCCTGGCGGTGCATGTCGCGGTCATCCTGTTTAATGTATTCGGCCTGATCGTTGTCCCGATCGGGGCGGCCCGCGGCTGGCGTTTTGTGCATATCGCCTGGTGGCGCGTGCTGCACGTCCTCTTGCTGGCAGCGGTTGCTGCGCAGGCGCTGGCCAGCCGCGCCTGTCTTCTGACGCTTTGGCAGAGCGATCTGGCCGGATCTGCGGCAAGCCGGACGCCGCTGATCGAGAGCTGGGCCGACTGGCTGATCTATTGGAAGCTGCCGATCTGGATCTTCGCCGCGCTCTACACGGTTGTGTTTGTCTACGCTGTTGCGCTGCTCTGGCTTGTGCCGTTGCGACGGATAAGGCAACGAAGCACCGCGCGCGACGTGCTGCCTTGAACGCGGGTTCCGCCGTCGAGGCGTGAGCCGCCAAGCCTCTATTTGGGGCCGGCGGCGAACCTTGGCGGCCGCCGGGAGAGCCGGCTCCAGCCTCGCCCGGCGAGACCCTGAATCCGGCGGCCGATGACGAGCGGACCCGGCCGCCACAGTCGCGGCGTATAGAACCGCTCGAGGACGATTTCGGGCGGGCAGGGCAGCCGGGTTACCGGATCGAGATAACGCGGGTAGAGGATCAGCGCCCCGGCGACGAGCTCCTCCAGGGTGAGTTGCCGGCCACGGTCGATGGCCAAGTCATCGACGGTCAGCCCCCAGCCGGCATAGAATGGCCGGCCGTATACGACCACCCGGAGCCGCCTTAGCAGCGCCTCGAAGCCGGCGAGCGAGGTCAGGGTGTGCAACTCGTCGATCTGCGAAAACAGCGCCGCCGTCGACCTGTCGCGGATTATCCGGTCGGCGAATTGGCCTGCGAGGCGGTCGGGGATGGCCCCGGTGCGATGGCCTGCCTCAACATCGGGATGCGGCTTGTAGAGGATCAAGCCATCGGGGTTCGCCGCGCGGACGCGAGCGAGTAGATCGAGATTGCCCCGGATGTCGCCACCGCCCAGACGCACCGAAAGATCGTCTTCGACCTGTCCCGGCACCAGAATGCGGCGGCGCACCGAAGCGTCATAGCCCGGAAATTCCAGGGTCGGCGCAGAAGCTCCTGCGAGATTGTATTTAGTAACCCCGCGCGCGACGAGTTGGTCGATCAGCTTGCCCGCGCGTGCGATCAGCGCGGCCTCGAATTCGGCCTCTAGCAACAGTTGCTCGAGGTCGCTGCGTGCATCCGGATCGTAATACATGCCGCTTCTGTCGAGCACCAAGGATGCGGCCGGCACGAAATCGGAGCCGAGACCAACCGAACGCACGAACCCGTCTTCGACTCGAATTAGCGGGACCTTTTGCCGTGCGGCCGCCTCGACGAGCCCGGCGGGGATCCGAGAGGCCCAGACAGCAACGGCCCCGCCCGAGCCTGCACCTGCCGCGCTGAGCGCACGCTTCGTAGTGCGGCGAAATATCGGCGTCCCGACTGTTGACCGAAAGAACTCGGCGACTTGGCGGCGCTTCCAGAACGACATACCGACCAGGACGGCGACGCGCCGATTGGCGCTCTCGATTTTTCGCCATTCGGTGAGGATCGACAGTGTCTGCTCGAACGTGGACGCGGTTTTTTGATACGGATCGAGGTAGCGGGTCGCAACCAGGCAGGCGCCGGCAAAGATCTGGTCGACGGTTCGCCGGAGCAAATGCTGCGCGACCCGCGCGTTGTCGGCGGTGACGCCCCAACCGGAATAGAAAGAGTTGTCGAAGCATTGCACCACGCGGCCGGCGAGCAGGGCAAGAAAGCCGATCTCACCACCCGCGGCATAGACGCGCTCCACGCGCGCGATCGCCGCCCAAGGGTCGACCGGCCGGGCGATCACGCTGGCGCCGCGCGAGGTGGCGTCGGCCAAAACACCGCGCGGGGCGACGTGGTCGGAGGTCAGGATCGCGACCTTTTGCGGCGAGTTCTCCGCCAGCGCCGCTGCGAGCATCGTGCGCAGCACGGCGGCCGAAGGCGGCGGCCCGGTTCCCCCTGCATCGACGAGCGCGATGCGGTCGCCAGACGGAAACTCGCCGGGTTGCCACCACGAACCACCAACTTGCCGCGAGACCAGCTCGCGCCGTCCCGCGGCGGCGCGCGCGAAGAGATCCGGCGTCTCCCAACCCCGGGTGTCAAGCACCCGGTCGGCGCACAGGATGTCAGCCGGCGAGCCCGGTCCGCGCATGGCAGCCGCGGTCACGCTCAGCACCGGGCTGGTGGCGTGTCCCCATGGCGGAGCCCGCAACACGCCGTGGTCGAAAGCGATGACGGGAATGCTGAGCGCCGCGGCGCGCGTCCGCATCCGCCGCTGATGTCGCGAGCCAATCCAGGCGCCGAGGCCTGCGAGCGCCCCGCTATTCGAGAAATCGGGAAACAGCGCAGCCAGCGCGGCGGTGTCCAGCGGGCCGCCGCGCACCTCCAATCGTCCCAGCCCGATCGCCGCCCCGCCAGGCCCGGCGCCGTACTCATGTGACGTCGACGGATCAGGCGAGCCGAGATCAGTCTGCGTCATGCCAGCGACTTAATTGGGGACCACAAAGCGGCGTGAATTTGGTTACCTTAATCTCACCAGCCGCTGTAGCGCTGTCTATCAAAAACACGTGGCGGTCCCAGTCCTCCGACCGGCGCTGTCGCCTTCGCCGGGCTCGGCGGCTCGGAAGACCGGGGATTTCAAATCCAGCGGGTTGGGCAGGCTTCAAACTCTTCCGAACGGGGTGTGGATGGGATAAGCTTTCAGAATGAGTGTTGCCCTCGCCTCGAAACGGCCACGTTCGCATGGGTTTATCGATTATACGAATTGCCGTAGGTTCCCAGCTCTGACTCCGCCATGATTGATTTCCCTTATCTGCGGCGCGCCCAGATTGCCGTCCGCCGCGCCACAGCCGGCGTCGCGGTTCGGCCGCGCATCGGCTCGATTAGCCGGCTCCTCGGCGCGGTGAACATCTGGTTTTGGGCGATCGTCGGGGTGCCGACCCTGGTCGCTGCCGTCTATTATTTCGGGATAGCGTCGCCCCAATATCTATCGGAGGCCGAATTCGTGGTCCGCGGCCCGGGGGCGCAAAAGCCGATGATGGGCGGCGCCGCCAGCCTGTTGCAAGGGGGTGGCGCCAGCGAGGGCCAGGACGACGCGATGATGGTCCAGGCGTTCATCATGTCGCGCGACGCGGTCCGTGACCTCGACCGTCACGCCGATCTGCGTGCGATGCTTGGTCGGCCGGAGGCCGATTTCGTTTCCCGCTTTCCCGGGATGATCAGTTGGCGCACCGATTTCGAGGCGCTCTACAAGGCCTATTCGCGGTTCGTGCAAGTCGATTTCGACCAGTCGACCAATGTCAGCACCTTGCAAGTCAAGGCCTATCGGCCGGAGGACGCTCAGAAGATCGGCAAAGCACTGATGGCCGCCAGCGAGCGATTGATCAACGAGCTCAACGAGCGGGCGCGACAGGACGCGGTGAGTAGTTACCAAAGCGAGGTCGACCAGACGCAAAAGCATATTGCCGCGATCCAAGCCCAGCTGACCGCCTATCGCATCAGGGAACAGATCCTCGACCCTAAATCGGCCTCCGAAGGCCCGCTGAAGCTGCTCGGAGATCTGAACGCGCAGCGCGCTGCCGCCGAGGCGCAGCTTGCCGATGCGTTGAAGAATGCGCCGCACAGCCCGCAAATCAGGGTGCTCAGGACAAGCATTGCATCGCTCGACCAGCTGATCGACGAGGAGCGAAGCAAGATCACCGGCGACACCGGATCTGTGGCAGCCGTGCAGACCGGATACGAGCAACTCGACCTCGCTCAAAAGCTTGCCGAAAAGCAGTTGGAGTTGGCGTACAAGTCACTCGAGGCGGCACAGCTCGATGCGCAGAGACAGCAGCTCTATCTCGAAACGATCGAGCAGCCCAGTCTGCCCGACTACCCGCTCTACCCGAAGCGGATCGTTTCGTTTTCGATGGTTTTGGCGACTTGCTTGCTCGCCTACGGCATCGCCTGGCTGTTGGTCGCAAGCGTGCGCGAACACGCCGCCGCCTAGCAGCCGGTTTACGCACGACCGGCAACGGCGCCCTTAATCTGGGGTGCGCATGCTCAAGGTAACAAAAATCTGCAAGGACTATCCGAGCGAGCTAGGCGGCCATCGCCGGGTTCTGAACAATGTGTCCTTCGAGCTGGCGCGGGGCGAGAAGATCGCCGTGCTCGGCCGCAACGGCGCTGGCAAATCGACCCTGATCCGCCTGCTCGGCGGCGTCGAGCTGCCGACCAGCGGGACAATCGAGCGGACCATGTCGATTTCCTGGCCGGTGGCCATGGCCGGCGGCATACACGGCGTCTTGACCGGCAATGACAATATCCGCTTCATCGCCCGCGTCTATGGCAAGCCGTTCCAGCAATTGCGCGATTTTGTCGATGATGTCGCCCAGCTCGGAAAATTCCTGTCCGAGCCGGTCAAGACCTATTCGACGGGAATGATGGGGCGGCTCAACTTTGCCCTGTCGCTCGCCGTCGATTTCGATTGCTATCTGATCGACGAGGTCATCGCCGCCGGCGACTACAGTTTTCAAAAGAGGTGTCATCAAGAACTGTTTGAGAAACGGGCGGACCGCGCGTTGAATTCTCGCTTCTCACGTCGGGGATTTCATCAAGAGCTATTGCTCGCGCGCGCTCGTCCTGCATCGCGGGCAGGGCAAGGTGTTCGAAGATCTTGATCTGGCCATCGATATCTATAGCGCCCTGTGAGTGGACCGAGTCACCAGCCGAGCGTGGCAGCTAGCCCCGGGGAGATACCTCAGATTGCCGGCCGTGTCTTCTTTGACGGCCTCAATCTCTCGCTGGCACAGGGAACCGGCGTTGCTACCTATACGCGGATGCTAGCCCAAGTCGTCCGCGATCTCGGCTATGAGGTTGGCGTCGTCTACGCTTCCGCGCAGAAGCCTCCGAAAGACCGACTGTTGCGCGAAGTGGCGTTCTTTGACGAACGACAAGCACTCAAGACGTCGCAAACGCGGCAAATAGTCAATTGGGCGGCCGATCAACTGCGAACCTTTGCGCCGATCAAGCCGTCGCCCGTAGAGTTCGATGGCGTCGTCATACGTCGTCAGTTTGAAACCACGCTGCCGGCGCAGCATCAGGCGTTCGCGGTACGTCATCTGTTTGCCAATGCCCGCGCGCATTTCGCAAGAACCAATAAATTTGCACGCCTAATCTTCGAGCCATCACCAACTATATTTCACTGTACTTATCCATTGCCGTTATATGCGAAATCACCATGTAACATATACACGATTCATGATCTAGTGCCATTGCGATTGCCGTTCGCGACGCTCGACAATAAGCGTCAGATGTTCCGCCTGCTCAAGAAAATTGCGAAAACGGCGGACCACATCGTGACGGTATCGGAAAACTCGAAGCGCGACATCATAGAACTGCTTGGCGTTGACGAGCGCCGGGTCACCAATACCTACCAAGCAGTATATTTCCCAGCAGCGGACCGGGAGCGATCGGATGCTGTAATCGCCGAACAGCTGGAGGGCTCCTTTGGTCTCGAGTTCAACGAATATCTGCTGTTTTTCGGAGCCTTGGAGCCGAAGAAGAACATCGGTCGCCTGATTGAAGGCTATCTGTCCTCCGGCGTCGACATTCCGCTGGTGCTGGTGGCTGGCGGCGGCTGGCACAATGAGGCCGAAACCAAGCTGATCGCCGAACTTCGCGATAGACAGCGTTCGAATGCGTTCGCCAACCGTCGCGCCCGGCGGACGGTCCAACAATATGATTATGTGCCGTTTTCGCTATTGGTGACGCTGATTCGCGGCGCCCGGGCGGTGGTATTTCCCTCGCTGTACGAGGGCTTCGGACTGCCGGTGCTCGAATTTATGGTGCTGGGAACGCCGGTCGTCACCTCGCGCGAATCCTCGATCCCGGAAGTCGCCGGCGACGCCGCACTGCTGGTCGATCCCTACAGAACAGACGAGATCGCCGCGGCGATCCGCACAATCGTCAATGACGCCGATTTGCGCTCGGAGTTGTCACAACGGGGACGGATGCAGGCTGCGAACTTCTCGATCGACCGCTACCGCGAGCGGGTCGGCGCGCTCTACCGCGCGCTCGCATAACCCAATGCCGAGCCCTTGTCTGGGGCAGCCTGGTTCGCCTCGGCAACCATCTTTTTTCGTGGTTTGGCGGGCGCCGGCCCAGGCCTGTTACGGCGCCATCGTTTGGGGATCATCCGCCGAGGCTTCCGCGGGCGCATCGAGGGGCGCCAATGGCTGTGGCGTAAGGGTGACGCGCACCAGGGTCAGATGCCCGCCGAAGGCCGGCCGTTGGGTGGACAGCAGGAGCTCGACCCGCCGATCCGGCAGCTCCTCGAGCTCGAGGAAGAGGTCAACCTCGACCGCGCCGGCGCCCGCGGGATGCAGGACGGTGCGGCTAACGTCGCTTCCGGCCCTCGCTTCGATCAGAATGCTGTGCTCCGTGGCTTCCGGCGAGACATCGACGGCCACGGAAAACGACCAGATGGCCGGGGGAAGCATGATGCGGGGACCATGCAGCAGGCAGCGCGCGCGGCCAGTGATGTCGACACCTCCGGTCGCACTTACGCCAGGCCGATCGGCGACAAAGAACAGTTCCGGCGCCCAGGTGATCGGTCCCAGTGCGTGACCCGCCGAGTGATCCAGATACGGGCTTAGGGCGCCGAGTGCGATCGCCCGCTCGCGAGGATCCAGGCCGTCCCACCATGCCGCTGCATCGCTCGGGTCGGGGATGTCGCGGCCTTCGTCCATGCTGCCGACGATGTCGGCGATGGCGACGTCGCTGACCTCGAGCTGCAGGTGGCGGGCGATCGCGGCTGCTGCCGGCAACCGGTCGGCGCCGTGGCAATGGGCATCGAGAACAAGTGCGCCCGGCGATGCCCCAAAACTAATGAGTGAAGCGCAACTGCTGGCGACCTGCCGGGTAGCCGCCGCCATCGCCAGCCCGTGCCGGGCGACGAGATGGGCGAGTGACGCCCCTGGATCGTCGCGCACCACGACGAACGGCCGGCCGGCCTCGACCAACGCGCGTCTGATCCGGAAGCCGGGGTCGCGCGAGGCCACCACGCCATGCGTCGCGCCGCTGCGCAACAGGCTTTGGGTGATTTCTTCGAGCGTGTCGGCGCTGATCCGCTCGGCCGGGCCGAAAGCGTGCTGCACGAGCCGAACCGTCGCAGCCTCGCACCACTCGGCGAATCGGCCGGGTAGACCGATCACAAAGAACAGCATTGATCACCAAAGCAGCTAGCCCGCACCAAGTTACTAGCGAAATTCGGGCGCCGTTGTCGAGCGCCGCAGCGGCAAGGCAACCGCGCCCGCCCAGATCCTTGACGCCCGTCAGGCCGCCGGATGCTGGTTACGGCGTTGTCGTTTCGGCGAGCGCATTTCGGCGCCGCGCGACGGCGGTTGACCGTGTAAGCGCCGGCATTCGGGAGCGGGTGCGATTTCATCGGTCAGCGGTTAATATGATCGTGTTCGAGTGGGACAACGCTGAGCCGGTGCAATGATCCTGGTGTCGATCGGTTTGCCGAGCCGGTTCGCAAATTGGTGTGACGATATCGTCTGCGCGCTCGCGCAAGCGGCGGACGGGCCGCTCGATCTGGCGAGCGGGAACACGCTCGAGGAAATCGCGCTGGCGGCGATAAGGTCGCCGACGCCCCGCCTTGTGATCGGCGCGCGCCAGCCGACTGACGAGTTGAGGACCGCCCTAGCGCAGGCCGACAGTCGCTTTGTCGTGGCGCTGGATGACCCGCACGCAGCCTTTCGCAACCTCGTCACTCGCCACGGGCTCGAATGGACGGCGGCAGTCAGGGCCGCCGCCGGCAGCTGCGCCGCAATATTGAGCTACACAGCGATGCGGGGTGCGTTGGTGCTGCGGGCCGACCAGGAGGGCGACGATCCAGGCGGTGCGGCTGCGGCCATCGCCCGCTGGCTGGATCTGGACGTCAGCCCGGCCGTTATTGCGGCGCTGGCAGAATGGCAACCCCGTCCGAGCGTGTTGTCGGCGCAGGACCGGACCGACGGCTGGTGGGACACTATTTCGGCGTCCGATCGCGCGATCGTCGATGGCGCCCTCAACGGTTATGTCGACTATTTCCACGGCGCCGGCATTGGTCAAATGGTCTGGGCCAGGGACCTGTTCTTCATCGGCGATGATCCGCATATGGCAGCGAGTGGCGTTATCGAGGTCGGCGGCCCAGTGCGCAACCTGGTGTTTGGGCCATATGTGACCCTGCCGCCGGGGCTGTGGGCGGCGACGGTGGTGCTGGCGGTATCGAAGGACGCCGCCGATCTGAGCTATAGCGTCGAGATCTTGGCCGGTGCGGGCTGCGTGTGCCTCGGCCGGGGGACGATTCAGCCGCGCGGCGAAGGGGTTTGCGAGGTGACGATCGAATTCCCGGTTGCCGAATCGACCGATCAACCGATCGCGTTGCGGGTAGCAAATTTGCGCAACGCATTCAGCGGGCGGCTCGCCTTGGCCCATGTTGCGGTTTCGCCGCGCCTGAAGCCGCGCGCCGAGATCCCCGCCGAACTGACGACGGCGTTGGGTCTGTGAACGGAGCGGAGCCCCGGTGGCAGGCAGTAAAGAGATTTTTCAAGCTGCGCCGGAACCCGACCCCGACTGGTGATCGGCCTGCCAGTCCGGGGCAGCCCGGGCTCACGCGCGATAGTGCGGACGAGCTGGGCGAATTGCGCAAGCGGCTCGACAGCATCGATACGACGCTTGAACGGGTTTGGGGCGATCTCGACTTCGTTCGGAACCGCCTGAGCTGCTACGTCGGTGACGGCGTTGCGCTGACCTACCTCCTCGACCAGACGCCAATGTTCGTCAATTGCAATGATTACGGATGTCCAGTAAATCTAATCAATGGCGGCCGCTATGAGGAAGAAAATCTTGAAGTCTTGCTCAGTTTCGTTACTCCAGACACTGTATTCATCGATGTCGGCGCCAATGTGGGTTTTTATACCTTGCAGATCGCGCGGCGGCTGACCGGCGCTGGCCGGGTTTATGCGTTCGAGCCTCACCCCAAGCTGGTCGAACTGCTGCAGCGCAACGCCTTTGTGAATGGGTTGGCGGCGGTTGTCAGCGGCTTCGCATTCGCCCTGTCGGACCATAACGCGCCGGCGGATCTTCAATATCCGGACGGACACCTCGGCGGTGGCAGCGTTGCGCCGCCCGGTGAGTTTGCCGGTCACACTCGCGTGCGATCCGAAATCAAACCGCTCGATGACGTCCTCGGCGCCGATTTCTGCTGCGATCTGGTCAAGATCGATGTCGAGGGCCATGAAATCAATGTGCTCAACGGGATGCGTGGAGTTGTCGCCCGCTCGCCCCGAATCAAGATCCTGTTTGAAAAGCTCGTGCCAAATATGGGAACCGAACCGGGGCTCGAGCAATACTTCCAGGAAATCGGCTTTGTGCTCTACGCAGTCGGCCCTGACGCATCGCTTTCCGAACTCGCCGCCGGCGGTCTGCGCGATTGGGGCGGATACGTGCTGGCCGCAGCGCCGGGTGTCATCGACGACGGACTGAACCGGTCACGGTTTTCAATCTACGCCAAACAATTGTGGCAGCGCGCAGCGCTCCCACCAACGTCCCGATCCCCGGCCGACGGGATCTACCGCGCGGCGTCCTCCGGCGCCCTTCTATTCCACGGACCCTACTGGTTCCTCAAGCGCGGCCGATGGCGCGTCAAGCTGCATGGCCGAATTCGAGGGGCCGTGACGTTTTCTCTGTTGGAGCGGTTCGGCTACGGCGTCTCGCAATTCACCCTCGAGGCCGGCCGGATGGAGCACGTCCTGATACTGCGCCGCGACCTGGTGCATTTCGAATGCGCGGCTTATGCGGCCGGCGGCGGCGCCGAGATCGATGTGCGCCGGATCGAATTCGTTCGCGAGCCGTAAGGGGCCTGCTGGAGAACGCCAATCGGGGTGGCGATGACTGATCTGTGCCAACTCGTCGGCGCCGTTGCGGGCCGGTAGGGTACCGGGCCTGCTCGCAGTGGTCGGCGGTTCCTCGCTTACATCCCGCTGCCGCCGCCCCCGCCCCCGTCTTTGTCCCCGCTGTCATAAGGCGGACCGTGTGGAGCGGCCGCGCTCCCGGCCATCCCCTGAGCGCACGCCGCCAAGAGCAGGACGGCCAGAAATAAGGGCGGACGACGGCAGTTTTCTCATTGGTGCCTCTCGCTTCGGCTTATTCACGGTAACGGCGTATTAACCGACACTTTAGAGAGCGCCAACTCAATTAACTCAATTTTAAGCAGGAACCGGTTCTCTGATCGCCTCCCGACTCGAACGTCGGGCCGTTGCGGAATACCTGCCACCGCGAGGCGTCACCGTGCAAAGCCTGTCACAGCCCTGCCTTTGGAACGAACAAGCGGCGCACGCCAAGCTCGAGGAAATCGCGTGGCCGGGCGGCCCTGTCTGTCCATACTGTGGCGCGACCGATCGGATCGGCGCGGTCGGCGGTAAAGCTGCGCGCGTCAACTTGAAGTTCTGCTGCCGCTGCCGCAAACAGTTTCGCGCGACGATCGGGACTTTGTTCGAGGGCAGCCACGTTCCACTGCACAAATGGTTTCAGGCGATCTTTCTGTTGACCGCCTCCAACAGCACGATCAGCACTCACCGGCTGCATCTGAGGCTCGAAGTCACCAACAAGACGGCGTCGAGTATGCGCCACCGGATCGAGGGTGCGCTCAATCGCGGTCATGATGGTCAAAGCGGAGGCTTCGGCGGTGCCAGCTGGACAGAAACCTTCGGCCGAAAGCAGACGGAGGGCAGACCAAGTCTTATGGCCCGGCGCCTGTCAGCTGCAAGTCGCATCGGCCCAGCGAATGCGGAGGGCAACGCCGACATGCCATGGACCACGGCTGCGATACGGTCTCTGGAGCGGCTTCCGGCGGCGTCCGCCCGCCAATTTCTGGCTTTTATCGAAACTGCACAAGCGTTCGTCTGTTCCGAAGAAGACGTCCGATTCGACGAAGTACTCGCGAGACTAGGCCGGTGCCGAACTGGGTTGCCGCCTCGGTCGGCTTCCCTCCGGCGCGCCGAGCCCGCATTCGCTTCGGACCCGCTGCGGCACGGAATGCTGGATTCTCCCTATGGCGGGGGATCGGCCGCGTCCTGACCTTACCCGATGGAGATAAAACAGCATTTTCGCAGTGATGCCGAGAATTTGTTTGATCTGCCTGCCGTTTGCCGTATTAAAAGAGCGGTTACAACCAGACGGCGAGGAGTGATTCTTTGATGAGCGACGATACCACGGCAAGAAGCGGCGGGCTAGGACCGGTGACAAAAATCATCACCAGCTATGTCGGTAATCATACTGTAGCGCCTGATCAGCTCTCGGCGCTGATCATTTCGGTCGACCAAGCGATTCGTAACCTCGGGATGCCAGTCCAGCAGCAACCGCTGCGCCTGCCTGCTGTCCCGATTAAACGATCGGTGCAGCATGGTCATGTCGTTTGCCTCGAATGCGGCTTCCGCGGCAAGACACTGCGCCGACACCTTGGCACCAAACATGGTCTGCAGATCGCGGAATACTTGCGGCGATGGAAATTGCCCAGCGATCATCCGTTGACCGCTCCGGCTTACTCCGAGCAGCGCTCGGCGATGGCGAAACAGCTCGGGCTCGGGCGCAAACGCGGCCGCATGCGGACCAAGGGGCGTCGCGCCAAGGCATGACTTCCCAGTAACGACCCGGGCGTTAGATTACCTCCTCCGCCGTAACGGTTCGCGGCGGCAAAAACCGGGGGTGCGCAGGACGAGCGAACAGAACGGTCAGTCGCCGAGCGGCAGGCTGAGCGGCGAAATCTGCTCGGCATTGCGCCCGCGATAGTCGCGCCGCGGCGCCGTTTCCAGCATGCGGCGCTGCGCGTCGACGAGGCGCCGGCCGGCCTCGGCTTGGTCCAGGCTCATGACCTTGCCCGCGGCGACGATCTGGCGGCCGTCGACAAACACGTCGTGCACGGCGCGGTCGGCAGCATGATAGATGAACGAGCGCAGCGGATCGCGCGCCGGCACCATCTGGGGCACCGTCAGATCGACGAGCGCGAGATCGGCTTTTTTACCTGGCGCGATGCGCCCGAGATCGTCGCGCAACAGCGCGGTGGCGCCGCCGACCGTCGCCGCGTGAAAGAGGTCGGCCGTCGTCACCGTTTCGATGTCGCGCGCGGCGATGCGGGCCAATATCGCCGCCTTGCCGAATCTCCTCGACCAAGTTGTGCGGGGTCGTGTCGGTGCCGAGCCCCATCGTCACGCCGGCGCGCAGATAATCGCCGAAATTCTCCATGATCTGACCATAGCGGGCGAACGGCGTCGGGCAATGGGCGACCGAAGACCCGGTATCCGCAATCAGCGCGAGATCGCTGCGGGTCCACCATCGGATCCAGGAATGGCTGTCCAGAAACAGGGCGTGGCCGAGGATCGTGCCGGGCCCGAGGATGCCGATCTCGTCCGCCCACTGCACCGGCGTTTTGCCGTGGCGGCGCAGCATCTCCTGCACCTCGGCGACGCTTTGGGAGACATGGACGGTGAGGGGCAGGCCGCGTTCGTGAGCCGCGTCGCGAGCTGTCGCGCAACAGATCGGCGGTGCAGGTGTCGATCTGCATCGGCGAAACGATGCCGGAAAGCCGCCCGCAGGGATGCCGGGCAGCCCGGTCGATCAACGCCAGCGCTGCCGCGAACCCTTCGCGGCCGCGCGCCTCGTCCCAGGCGAATTTGAGCTCGAAATCATTGTCGAGCCGCCAGCGCGCCGAGGCAAAGCCGGGCGCCAGAAACCCGCGCAGTCCGCTCTTGGCGAACAGGTCGATCCAACCGTCCCAGGCGGGAGAAATGTCGACTAGCGAGGTGACGCCGCTGAGCAATAACTCGCAATAGGCAAATTCCGCGCTGGCGGCGCGGGCTGCGTCATCGGTTGCCGAAAATGCCTGAGAGCGTTCGTATAGCCCGGTCATATGCATATTGCGCAGACCATGCTCCTCGCGCACGCCGCGGTAGAGCGGCTCGTGTTCGGGGTGCGAATGGAGGTCGATCAGCCCCGGCAACACCAGACGATCCCGGCCGTCGATGACGCGGTCCGCCGCCCCCGTGTAATCCCGCCCGACAAAATCGATGCGGTCGTCGGTAAAGGCGACATCGACGCCGCGCCGGTAGACTTGGCGCGAGACCCCTTCGTCCCAAGCGATGACCCAGTCGGCGTTTTTGATGACGGTGGTGGTCATGGCAGGCCTTTCCCCCGGGCGCTGGCGAGGTCGAAGCCAGGATGATATACGCGAAACCCGACAGCGGGAGGAAACCCGGTGGCTAAGCCCGGTCCGCGCAATCTGATAACCGACGTAGCCGGGATACTGGTCGGCCAGGCCGAGGATTACGACGGCGTCACCGGTACGACCGTTGTCCTCGCCGAAGCGCCGGCAACAGCGTCGGCCGATGTCCGCGGCGGGGCGCCGGGCAGTCGCGAGACCGAATTGCTCTCCCTCGACACGCTGGTCGACCGAGTCGATGCCGTGGTGCTGTCGGGGGGCTCGGCCTTTGGCCTCGATGCCGCCGCAGGGGTCATGGAGTGGCTCGCCGCAGCCGGGCGCGGCTTCGCCGTTGGATCGGCGACGGGGGCGTCGGCGATCCAGGTCCCGATCGTGCCGGCCGCGATCCTATTCGATCTCGGCTTTCCCGGCCGGCGGATGTGGAGCGGCGAGCCACCCTACCGCGCCCTCGGGCGCAGCGCGGTCGGGACCGCCGGCAAGGAATTCGTCGAGGGTAATGCCGGAGCAGGGCTCGGAGCCACCGCCGGACGGCTCAAGGGCGGCATCGGCAGCGCTTCGCTGGTGCTCGCCGACGGGGCCACGGTCGGCGCCCTCGTCGCGGTCAACAGCTGCGGCTCGGCGGTGCGGCCGGGCTGCGGACGGTTCTGGGCGGCGGATCTGGCCTTGCCCGGCGAGATTGACCCGCAGCCGGCGGTCCCCGACACGCCGTTTGATCCGGAAGACTTCTCGGAGTGCAAGGCCGTGGTCGCCGGCGCCAATACGACGATCGCGGTCGTCGCGACCGACGCCGCGCTCGACAAGGGCGGCTGCCGGCGCCTTGCGATGATGGCGCAGGACGGTCTCGCCCGCGCGATCCGTCCGATCCACACCCCGTTCGACGGCGACACCGTGTTCTCGCTGGCGATAGGAGCCGGCCCGCCGAGCCCCACCTGCCATGCTGTTGCGGCTCGGCAACGCCGCGGCGGATTGCCTGGCGCGGGCGGTCATGCGCGCGCTGATTGCGGCCGAGCCATTGGGCGGCGTTTCCGAGCTGGCGCCAGCTTTGGGGGCAGCGGCAAGGCATCGCTTGACACTCGGCAACACCACGAACCATATGGCGCGGCCACACGCCAAGCGAAAAGTACGAAAAGGGATAGGAGCCTAGGAAATGTCGGTCCGCAATATCTTAGCGCTGGCCTGTGCCATCGCCTTTCTGTCGTCGGCGGCATTTGCGGCCGAAACGATCAAGATCGGCTTTCCGATCCCATTGTCGGGACCGACCGCGGTCTATGGCGAGCCGGTTTTAAAAGGCGCCGAGATGGCGGTCGCCGAAATCAATGCCAACGGCGGGGTCCTCGGCCGCCAGCTCGAAATCTTGTCGCGCGACAGCAAGGCCAATGCCGATGAGGCGGTGCGTCTGGCGCGCGAGCTGATCATCAAGGACAATGTCGACTTCCTGGTCGGCACCTTGACCTCGGCCGAGGCGCCGGCAGTGTCGACCGTCGCCAAGGAGAACAAGATTGTCTTTATCGCGCCGACGGCGAAAAGCACGCGGCTGACCGACGCTGCGGACATCCACCCCTATATCTTCCGGGTCTCCTCGAACACCGACGTCGAAGGGTTGGCTGGGGCGACCCTGATGGCGCGCTGGAAGGACGTCAAGAGCGTCGCCACGATTGCACCCGACTATGCGTATGGGCGCGACTCGATCGCTGCCTTCGTTGCCGCCCTGAAGAAGCTACGCCCTGACATCGCTATCGTCGACCAGGAATGGCCGAAACTTGGTGAAGCCGATTTCACCCCGTTCATCACCGCACAGATGGGCAAGAAGCCGGACGCTGTCTATTCATCGCTGTTCGCCGGCGATTTTGTCACCTTCACTAAGGAGGCCACGCCCCGCGGCTATTTCAAAGCGATCGATAATCGGATGATCGACCCGGCAGAAGTCGGGACGACAGACGAAGCCCGAGCGCTGGGCAACGATTATCCCTATGGCATCATTGGCGACGCCTACGACCCGGTAATCTGGAACGGTGTCGAGCCGCCCGAGCACAAGAAATTTATCGAGGACTTGAAGGCGTTCACCAAGCAGGATTATGCGTCCGGCTGGTCGATCGTCGGCTATCAGTCGATCGTTGCCTTGGCAGAGGGCATTAAGAAGGCCGGCGACACCAAGTCGGACGACGTGGCAAAGGCGTTGCTGGGCTTGAGCTTCGACACCCCGGTCGGTAAGCGCACGTTCAGTGCAAAATCGCATGAGACCTTTGCTCCCGAGTATTACGGCGAGATGATCAAGGATCCGGCCTATCCTTTTGCCGTCATGAAGAACCCGGAAATGCTGCCGGCGTCCTACCCGACCGATTGAGACGGCATCGGAAAAATCGTCGCCCGCCGGCGCGATATTAACGCGGGCGGCGCTAGAACCTTTGGAGATTGATCGGCGGTGGCGGCCTCGTTTCTATTCAGCCAGTTTATGGGCGGCCTGACCACCGCGATGTTCCTGTTTCTGATCGCGTCGGGGCTGTCGCTGGTGTTCGGCGTCATGCGCGTCATCAATTTCGCGCACGGCTCGTTCTACATGATTGGCGCCTATCTCGCCTGGCAGGCGATGCAATGGCTCCATCCCGTGGCCGGGGCATTCTGGCTGGCGACGCTGTTCGCGGCTTCGGGGGTGGCCGTGCTCGGCGCGGTCGTCGAGCGGCTGTTCTTCCGCTCGCTCTACGGCCGTGAAGAACTCTACCAACTGCTGTGCACCTATGCGCTAGTGTTGATCCTCGGCGACGCCGCTAAATTCATCTGGGGTACCGGTCAGCTCTCGGTTTCGTCCCCGCCGGTGCTAGCTGGCAGCGTGCAGATCTTTGGAACCACGCAGCCACTCTACAACCTGTTCGTCATTGCGGTCGGCCCGGCAATCGCGTTTGGCGGTTGGCTGGCGTTGAACCGCACCGGCGCCGGCCGGCTGGTGCGCGCCGCCTCATATGACCGCGAGATGCTTGCGGCGTTGGGCGCCGATGTCGGCTCGATTTACACGGGCATGTTCATCATCAGCTCGTTCCTTGCCGGTCTTTCGGGTGCGCTGATTACGCCGATCCAAAGCATCGTGCCGGGGATGGACGTGCTGATCATCGTTCAGGCCTTTATCGTCGTCGTGATCGGCGGAATGGGCTCGATTTGGGGCACCTTTTGGGGGTCGGTGATCTACGGCCAGGTGCTGGCCTTCGGCATCCTGATTTTTCCTAGCTTCTCGCTGTTTTCGGTGTTCGCGCTGATGGCGGTGATCCTGATCGTCCGCCCCTGGGGCCTATTCGGCCGACCCCTACGATGACCCGCCGCCGTTCCGGGTTCGCCCGCCATATTCCGTGGACATTGATCGTCTTCCTGGCGGCCGCCACAGTCCCCTGGCTGGGCTCTCGTTACGACACGTTTCTCGCCGCACAGATCGTGATCGATGCCCTGTTCGCGGTGAGCCTCAACCTGCTGCTCGGCACCACCGGCCTCGTCTCGTTCGGCCATGTCGCCTATTTCGGGGTAGGCGCCTATGTCTGCGGCATCCTGATGAAAACCTACGGGATACCGTTCGTCGTCGCCTTCCCGGCGGCCGGGATTGGCGCCGCCGGCTTTGCCCTGGTGTCCGGCTATTTCTGCGTGCGCCTGACCAAGCTCTATTTCGCGATGCTGACCTTGGCCTTTTCGCAGATCGTCTGGGCGATCTGTTACAAGTGGAATGCGGTGACCGGCGGCGACCAGGGTCTGCCGGAGATCCCGTATCCAAATCTCGACTGGATGACGGCGGTCCCCGGCCTCGGCGATCTGAGCATCGGGGCGCGCTTTTACCTTCTCACCCTGGCGCTCGTGGCGGTGTCGCTGGCGGTGCTGCACCAGATTGTGCGTTCGCCCTTTGGGCGCATGCTGACGACGATCCGCGATAATCCCGAGCGCGCCGCCTTTATCGGGCTAAACGTCCGCGCCTACCAGCTTGCGGCCTTTGTCGTCGCTGGCGGCTTCGCCGGGCTTGCCGGAGCGCTCTACGGCATCTTCAGTCGCGGCGTCTTTGCCGACTATGTGTTCTGGTCGAAATCGGCCGAGGTCATCATCATGACCATCCTCGGCGGCATGGATTATTTCTGGGGGCCGCCAGTCGGCGCCTTGGCGCTGGTCTGGCTCAACCAGCAGATCACCGACTATACCCAGTATTGGCCGTTTGTGCTCGGCAGTCTGCTGTTGGTGCTGCTGTTCGTATTTTCCGGCGGTATTGTCGGCGGGCTCGTAGCCGGATTTCGCCTGGCGCGCCGGCGGCTGGTCGCACGCGATGCTTGAGGTGCGCGATCTGCGTAAATCGTTCGCCGGCTTTGTCGCCGTCGGCGGCATCAGCCTGACCGTCGCGACCCGCCAGATCGTCGCCGTCATCGGGCCGAACGGGGCCGGCAAGACGACCTTTTTCAACCTGATCACCGGTCATATCAGTCCCGACGGCGGCCAGGTCGTGCTGGACGGCCGCGACATTACCGGCGCGCCGCCGCATCGCATTTGCCGCATGGGCGTCGGGCGTTCGTTTCAGCGAACGAATATCTTTCCGCGGCTGTCGGTGTTCGAGAATCTGCAAGCCGCCCTTCTCGCCCATCATGGCCGCGGCCGGAACTTCTGGTCGCGTTCCGAAAATCTCTATCGCGACGAGACCGAGGCGCTGCTCGCCTCGATCGGCCTCGACGGCCAGGCGGACGCGGTCGCCGGGACCCTGAGCTACGGCAACCAGAAGCAGCTCGAGCTCGGCATCGCGCTGGCGAGCGAGCCGGCCCTGCTGCTGCTCGACGAGCCCACCGCCGGCATGTCGGCGACCGAGACGCACGACACGATGCGTTTATTGGATCGGATCGCCGGCGAGCGGGGCCTGACCTTGCTGTTTACCGAGCACGATATGGAGGTGGTGTTCTCGATCGCCCAGAAGATCGCGGTCCTGCATCAGGGCCGCCTCCTCGCCGAAGGAACACCGGCCGAAATGCGACAGGATCCCGAGGTGCGCCGCGTCTATCTCGGCGCACACGCATGAGCGCGCTGTTGGCAGTCGAGGACGTCTACACCGCCTATGGCTTGAGCCGAGTGCTGTTCGGCGTCTCGCTCGAGATCGAGGCCGGCGAATGCGTCTGTCTGCTGGGCAGGAACGGCGTCGGCAAGACCACGACGATGCGCTCGGTGATGGGGTTGACGCCGCCGAGCGCCGGCCGAATTCTGTGGCAGGGGCGGGATATCGCCGGCTGGGCGCCGCATCGCGTCGCTCGGGTCGGCATCGGCTATGTCCCTGAAGACCGCCGCATCTTCGCCGAGCTGTCGGTGTGGGAGAACCTCGAAGTCGGTGCCCGCGCCGCGCGCCGGCCCGGCCGCTGGACGATCGAAGCGGTCGGCGAACTGTTTCCGGTATTGCGCGAGCGGCGCGACCAGCGTGGCGGGTTCCTGTCGGGCGGCGAGCAGCAGATGCTGACGATTGCCCGCACCTTGACCGGAAACCCCGAACTTCTGCTGCTCGACGAACCGTCCGAGGGATTGGCGCCGCTGGTCGTCGACACGTTGCGGGACAAGATCGCGGAATTGAAGGTGCAAGGCCTGACGATCCTGTTGGCCGAGCAGCGCGTCGACTTTGCGCTGGCGCTCGCCGATCGCGTCTACGTCCTCGAAAAAGGCGCCGTCCGCTATTCCGGCGCGGCCGCCGAATTGCGCGAAGACAAGGCGCTTGTCGACCGGCTGCTGTCGCTGTAACGAGCGCTGCCCGGTCGAAGCGTCTCAATTGCTAATAGCCTGACCGCACGAGACCCCCTCGGCCCCGGTGTTGTGGATCATCAAATGCGCGACCATGTCGAAGTGCAGCCTGAACCCGGCCCCCTTGCAAGAGATACTTCTCGGAAGTTCGATCCAAACGCACAGCTCCCGTCTTACGAAAATATTAAACGGGATGTTGCTGTCCTTCTCTCCTACGCGGCTACCGCGGGGGTGTCGTTACAGGCCTCGGACGTTGAGATTTTGACTTCGACGCCTGAAGATACGAAAAACATTATATTATCTTACAGTAGACTGGCGACGACACTGCTACCCGTTACCGCCTTTACGCTTCGTAAATTTTTTGCAACTTACCGCCACTCGCGCAGCAGCGCTCCGAAGCCGTCGACCGGATCGGCAATGCCGTTGCGGCGCAATGCCCACCAATAGGTCGCGGTATTGATCGCCAGCACCGGCTTGTCGAGCCACAGCTCGGCCGAGGCGGCGAGCCGCGCCATCGCCAGGTTGGTGCCGACCTGGACGACGGCCTCGACATCGGGGCCGTCGACGGCGAGGACCGCGTCGCGCAATTCCCGCTCGCCGACATGCGCGATCAACACCGGGCTCGCGCATTTCAGCCCGACGAGCCGCACCACCTCGAACCCGCAATCGGTGAAAAAGCGTCGCACCTGCTGATCGGCGACCGGCATATAGGGCGTGACGACCCCGATGCGTCTGATCTCGCCATAGCGCCGCAGGGCCTGGCGCGACGCGTCCGAACCCATCGTCACCGTGACGCCGGCATGCGCTTCGATGCGCTCTCGCAGCCGCTCGCTGCCGTCGAGCCCGTCCCAGAACGTTTCGGACGACATGCCCATGATCAGATGGTCGGGCTCGCAGGTCATCACCCGGTCGACCGCCGCCGACAGTTCGCGTGCGAACGGTCTCGATCAGCTTCTCGAAATCGGCGTCGCCGCGGAGCGGGTCGTTGGGGATGTGGATGCGGGCAAAGTGGTTGGTGACGCCGCGCGGGCGCATCATGTCGAATTCCGGCTGCACCACGGTGTTGGTGCTCGGCGCGATGACGCCGAACTTGATCCGCCAGCCGAGCGCGTCGGTCATTCTCGATTCTCCCGCCGCCAGGTGCGCGAATTTACGCGCCGTTCAGACGATGCGCGCGCGGCACTCGCCAAAGCCGATCGGCGCATAACCGGCGCGGCGGCAGTGGGCGCGGAAGATGACCTCGTCGCCATTTTCGACAAATGTCCGGGTCTCCCCCGAGGCGAGCGTCGTGGCGCGCCGGCCGTCCTCGCTCAATTCCATCAGGCTGCCATAGCCTTCGCGAGTCGGGCCGGAGATCGTGCCGGTGCCGAACAGGTCGCCGGCGCGCAGATTGCAACCGGCGCTGGTGTGGTGGGCCACCAATTGCGCCAAAGTCCAGTAGAGATCGGTCGTGTTGCTGGCCGACATCCGATGCGGCGGCAGCCCTTTTGCCCGCAACCCCTCGGTCAACAAAAAGGCTTCGAGCGCGATGTCGAAAGCGCCCGCGCGCTGATCGGCGTCGTCCCACAAGTGGGGCAGGGGGCGCGGATCCCCGGCGGGCCGCGCCGGCTGGGCCACGCGGAACGGGGCCAGCGCCTCGGCGGTGACGATCCAGGGCGACACCGTCGAGCCGAAGCTCTTACCGAGGAACGGTCCCAGCGGCTGCGACTCCCAGCCCTGCACGTCGCGCGCCGACCAGTCGTTGACGAGCCCGAGCCCGACGATGTGGTCGCTCGCCTGGGCGATCGGGATCGGTTCGCCCTGGGTGTTGCCGGGGCCGACCCAGACCGCCAGTTCGAGTTCGTAATCGAGCTTTTGCGACGGGCCAAAGCTGGGTGCGGCCTCGTCCGGCGCCTTGCGCTGGCCATTGGGGCGGCGGATCGGCACATTCGACGGGCGCACCGAGGAGGCGCGGCTGTGATAGGCCACCGGCACATATTTGTAATTAGGGTTGAGCGGATTGTTCGGGTCGCGCCGGCGTCCGCCGTTCGTCGCATGGTGGATCCCGGCAAAGAAGTCGGTGAACTCGCCAATGGTAGCCGGCAGGTGCAGGGTGCATTGGGCCGCCGGGTGCAGCAGCTGCGCGGCGATCGCTTCGGCCTTTGCCCGCTCGGCGCCGTCGGCGGCGAGCAACGCGGAGACCCGCCGGCGCAATGCCGCCCGCAGCGTGGGGCCGAGCGCCATCAGTGGGTTCAACGCCGGACCCGAGGCCGCTTCGGCCGCCTTTTCCGCCTCGCCGGAAAACAGCCCGGCTTCGAGTCCGGCAGAGAGATCAAAGATCATGTCGCCGATCGCGACCCCGCCGCGCGGCGCGCCGCCCGATGGGCTGAACACCCCCAGCGCCAGATTCTGGATCGGAAACTCGCTGTGTCCCTTGGCCGAGGCCACCCAGCTTTCCCGCTTTGCATCATGGGTTTCATCGATCCCGGTCATCGCCCCTCACCCCTTGTCAGCGAGCCTGCTCGGCGCCGATCATCCTCCAATTCCGCTGCCGAAGGCGAGATGCAAATGACCGATCTGCGGGGGCTGACCTGACCCTGGTTTGGCACCTGATGAATCTGATCGTCCGGTTTGTCGTCGCCCTGTGGCACGTCGCCGGGCTCTTGCTTGTTGCCGTGCTCGTCACCGAATTCGGTGTCGACGGGTGGCGGCGGCTCGGCCGATGGCTGCGTTATCGCCGCTCGAGCCGGCCCGACCGCACGGCTGCCGCCGACGCCTACGCCGGCGCTCAATGGTCGGCCAGTTATTTTGACGAGTTCCGCCGCGCGGTCCGGGTCGACTGGAAACCCTATGTCGAATGGTGGCAGCGCCCGTTCCGCGGCGCCTATGTGACGATCGACGAGCGCGGGCTGCGGCCGACACCGGGCGAGGATGTGGCGCAAGAGGGGGCGGTCCGGATCCTGTGCTTCGGCGGCTCGACGATGATGGGCATGGGTGCGCGCGACGAGCACACGATACCGGCGCTGCTGGCCCGCCGTCTCGGCGAACTGAGCCACCGGGTTGCGGTGACCAATTACGGCCAGCTTGGCCACAACAGCACGCAGGAAGCGATCACTCTGCAGCAGCTCCTAAAGGCTGGAGAGCGGATCGACGTCGCGGTCTTTTACGACGGCATTAACGAGATGGCCTGCGCCGAGCAGACCGGCCGTGCCGACGGCCTGTTCAACGAGGCGCGGCGCCGCGCCGAGTTCAACCTGCTGCATTCCGATCGCCGCCGCGAGCTGTTCGCAGCGGCAATGATCGCGGCGGCGCCGCGCACCCTTCGCCGGCTGCGCCAATTGACCGGGCTAAGCCTGGCCGGGCCGGTACCGGCGACCGAAGCGGATCTGTCGCGGGTCGACATTGGCGCTCTCGCCGCCGAAGTCATCGCCGCTTATGCGGCGAATCTGCGGCTGGTTCGGCTCCTGGCGCGCGAGTACGGCTTTTGCCCGATCTTTTTTTGGCAGCCGGCGCTGACCACAAAGCGGACGCTGACCCGCGATGAGCAGCGCTGGGACAAGGACTATACAAAGCACCCCGAAGCGCGCCGCCGCCTCTATGCCGCGATCCTCGACGCGCGGCGGGGTTGTCGCGAAATCGCCGATGCCGCCGATACGGTCGACCTATCGGCGTTGTTTGACGATTGGACGGACCCGGTCTACATCGATCTCTATCATCTTTCGGAAACCGGCAATGCCGCGGTCGCCGAGGCGATGCTGCCCAGCCTCGCCGCTGCGGCGCGCGTGCTGGAGCGGGAACGGCAGCGGGGGTAGAATTTTGGAACTGTGGATATTGCTGGGCTTGGTTGTCATCGCTATGGCGATCGGCGCTGTAGCCCGTCTGCGCCGATCGCGCCGCGCTGCCGACGAGCAAGAGACCCGGAATATCTACCCGCTGTGGTAGCGAGCGACAGGTCGTCAGCGGGGACAAATCCGCGCCGTGCGTGGCTCGTTCGTCTCTCAAGGATGCTGTCCGCGCGTTGCGCATGCCGGGCGCCGCGGCTAGTCTGATGCGCTGGCTCCACGCGACGAGGCTGCCGGCACGGAGGGGTGGCCGAGCGGTTGAAGGCGCACGCCTGGAAAGTGTGTAGACGGTGATGAATCGTCTCGCGGGTTCGAATCCCGCCCCCTCCGCCAATATAGCTATAAATTCATATTTAAATCAATGAACTACGGTCCATAGCCAAACGCGCACCCACAAGAATACCCACAACCTCTTCATGGATGTGGATGGACTTTGAAAGAGGATCCTGGACGCGCCGCCGGGAGCCTCGGGCGAATGAGCACTGGTCTTTTCCTCAAGAAAGAGGTCCGATCTGCAGCGCACCGCCATCGACAACGATGGTCTCGCCGGTGCTGAAACCGGTCTTCATCAGATAGAGGTAGGCTTCGGCGATATCCTCGGGCTTGCCGACCCGGCCGACCGGGAGGCGGGCGCCGATGCGCTCGAATGTCGCCAATCTCTCGGCTTCCGGCAATCGATGCCAAAGCTCGGTGTCGACCGCGCCAGCGCACACCCCGTTGACCCTGAGCGGCCGCAGTTCGGCGGCGAAGCTCTTCACCATGCCCTCAACGCCGCCAAGCACGCCGGCATAGATGCCCCGTCCCGGCGACGCGCGCTGTCCGGCAAGGCCAGAGACCAGCGTGATCGAGCCCGACTTGCTGATATGCGGATAGGCCGCGCGGACGGCATTGAACTGACCCCAGAATCGCACTTCGAAGGCCGAGCGTGCCTCTTCGTCGGTGAGCTCCATGATCTGCTTGCTCAGCAGCGCATCGCCGACCGTCACCGCCAAGTGATCGAACGGCCCGAAGCCGGCAAAGAACCGCTCCAGCGCCGGCTTGTCGATGACATCGACGCATTCGCCGCTTGCGTGATTGCCGAGCCGAGTGAGCGCGCCGCGCAATTTCTCGGCCGAGCGCGAGGCGATCGTGACCCTTGCACCCTCCGCTAGGGCCGCCTTCGCAGTGGCAAAGCCAAAGCCCGACGTACCGCCGAGAACCACCACATGCTGATCAGCGATCGAGGGCATGCATCCACCTCTCTAAATCTCGAAGCCGAGAATCAACGCTCAGATCCTCTCATCTGGCCACGATATCCTTGCCGCAGCCAACCTGTACCACGCTCATGCTCGGCCAAATGGGTGTCAACGGCCTCCATTCTGTCGTGCACGGACGCTCGGTCTCTTCCCGCTCTCGACCAGGCGAAACAGCCGCTGCGGGGTCATTGGAAGCTCGAAGATCTCGGCTCCCAACGGCGCCAGCGCATCGGCGAGCGCGTTGGCAATAGCCGCCGGGGCGCCGATGGTCCCGCCTTCGCCCATGCCACGGAAGCCGCCGACCGTCGACGGAGACTCGGTTTCGAGATGCCGGGTCGTGATCGCCGGCACCTCGCCTGCGACCGGAATACCATAATCGGCGAGGCTGGCGGTCAGCAGCTGGCCGGCCTCGTCGTAGACGATTTCCTCGTAGAGGGCCGCCCCGATGCCCTGGGCGACGGCGCCGTGAACCTGGCCCTCGACGATCATCGGGTTGATCAGGCGGCCGCAATCCTCGGCGACGACGTAGCGGCTGAGCGTGACCTGGTAGGTCTCTGGGTCGATCTCCAGTGCGGCGATGTGCGTCGCACACGTCGTCGTGCCGAAATACGGGTCATAGAGTTTGGTGACCTCCATTTCCTCGCGCGCCTCTCTCGGCAGGCGCCCGATTTCGGAATAAACCGCCCTTGCAATCTCCCGGAAGGTCAACAAGCGGTCGGTACCCGAGACGAACACTCGTCCGTCGGCGGCCTCGATGTCATCGACCGCCGCTTCGAGCAGATGCGAGGCCGCACGGATCACCTTCTCCTTGAGCAGGCGCGCTGCCAACGTCGCCGCTCCTCCGGCCAGCACCGCGCTGCGGCTCGCATAGCTTCCGGTACCGTGCGCGACGACGGCACTGTCGCCCTGCAGGATTTGAATGTCCTCGATCCGGGCGCCGAGCTCGTCGGCAATCACCTGCGCGAGCGTGGTCTCAAGCCCTTGGCCGTGTGAGGCAACCCCGAAACTGCCGGTTACCGCCCCGGTTGAATCGAGGCGGATCGTGGCGGTTTCTGTTCCGGTGTTGATCGGCATCCCCGGTGCTGCCGAGATGCGAGACCCGATGCCGGTCAGTTCCGCGTAGGTGGCGATGCCGATGCCAACGAGCCGACCTTCGGCCCTTGCCTTGACCTGTTCCTCGCGCAGCAGCTGGTAGCCGGCGGCCTGGCACGCGCTCGTCAGGCTGTCGACAAAGCCGGAACGGTCCCAGACGATGCCGGAGGCGACCCGGTAAGGGAGCTCGTCGGCTCGGATCAAGTTCCGCAGACGAAGTTGAACGGGATCGATCGCAAGACGCTGCGCCGCCATGTCGATCAGCCGCTCCATGACAAAGGTCGAGATTGGCCGGCCGACGCCGCGATACGGGCCGGTCGGGGTCTTGCAGGTTGCGACCGCCCGTACCTGTCCGCGATAGGTTGGCACCCGGTAGGGACCCGGCAGGAAACTCGCGACCTGGACGGGCTCGAGCGCGGCAGTCCACGGATAGATCGAATAGGCCCCGACATCGCCGATCACCTCGGCGGCAAGCGCCAGAATGTGGCCGTCCCGATCCAGCCCGAGTTCGGCTTCAACGATTTCGTCGAAGCCATGGGTCGTCGAGACGAGATCCTCCCATCGGCTGCCATTCCAGCGCACCGCGCGGCCGAGGTGACGGGCGAGCACCGAGACAATCATCTCCTCCGGATAGAGCGATGC
>CAVVPS010000001.1:0-323543 GCA_963750195.1 uncultured Alphaproteobacteria bacterium | reverse complement strand
AGTAGGCGTGCGGATTGTGCTGAGTGTGACGGCGCTGGGTTACGGCCAAGGTCGCCATCTTCTCGCGGTTCTGGTTGTTCCGCTCGAGCCAGCGGGTATAGGCGACCGCCATGCCTTGTCCCGGACCGCCAAAGCCGTAGGGTGCGGTGAACTGCGTCGCACCTGCCGCCGTGCCGCTCGGCAAATTCTGGTAGGTGCCGCGCGGGTTGTGCATCGCCCGCCACACCACCGCATATCTGCACACCCCGACAAGCAACGCGTTGACCGCCTGCTGCACCGCGCCGCCAATGTTGGTCGTGCCGACCTGGATGTGCCAGCCGAGATTGGGCAATTTAAGCATTGCCATCATGCAGTTGACCGACACGATCGAAATGCCGTCGACTTCCGCGTGCCCGGTCGCCGGCAGTTCTGGATATGTCGCCAGACCGTCGATGTCGGACACCTGCAGCCCTGAATCGGCGACCGCCTGTTTGACCGCGGTCAGCGCATGGGCGGCGAGCGGAATGTCGGCCGAGCGCGTGACTTTCGAAAACCCACGCCGCCGACCGCCACCTTGCACCGGTTCTCCCACATGTGTTTTTCCTCTCACTCGGCCGGGGTCGTGCGTGCGAGGCGAAACTGCGGCAAGGTGATGTCGTCGTTCAATTTCTCGAAGACCACCTTGACGCGGCGCCCGACCTTCGCCTCGGTATACTCCGCTTCCAGCAGGTTGCCGGCGAGCAGCGCGCCGGGCGGTCGTCGAGCGCGACGATGATGCTGGCGTAGGGCACCGCAGACGCAAACCGCTTGTCGCCGGTGTGATACATGATGGTGTAGGCGTAGATCGCTCCGGCGCCGCGCACCGGTTCGAACTTGAGGTCCGTCGAGACGCATTGGGTGCAGGTCGCATAGGGCGGGTGCTGGAAATGTCCGCAGCTCTGGCAGCGCTGCAATTCCAGAACGCCGCGTTTGGCCGCATCCCAGAATGGCTTCGTCCAGTCGTTCGCAACCGGGATCGGCCGGGTCACCTTGCTCCAGTCGCTCATTCTGTTCGCCTCCCACGATCGCGCAGGTGCGCCGGCAGGGGCATTCGAGGCAGCAGCGCGTCGACTGCCGGCTTGACCGGGTTCGAAGACGGAGGTTCCGGTTTCGGCGAGGACTCATCAAGCTCCTCCGTGACGATCTTGCGTATTTCTGGAAAGCCGAGGGGCGCGGCGAGGCCGAACTGGAAAATCTGTCGGAACGAGTTGGGGGGTTCCAGATCGCGGCCAGCACGCCCGATCGCATATTCGGGCTCGGATGCCGGAGCGCGCATTCGACCACGCCGGGCGACGTCGTTGCCGTCGAGCGTTACTTCCTGTCGGCGTTTTCGGTTGCGTCGGACGGCCGGTTGAATTGCCGGTCAGACGGATCTGCGACCGCAGCGTGTAATAATCCCTTGTCAGCACATCATCAGCCGGTTCCGCTTTGACCCGCGCCTCCAGATAGACGCGGTCACCCTCTCTCACGAGCATCGTTCCATCGCCTCCGTCCTACCGGGTCAGGGCGTAGCTGAAACAGTCGCGGGGTTCGCCGCTGATGTTGGGGTGAACGAGCCAGCGGCGCAGGATGCCTTCGCGAGTGAAGCCGGCCTTTTCCATGACGCGGGCGGAGGCGCGGTTCTCGACGTCGCAGACAGCGCCGATCCGCCAGATATCGCCCTGACGCATGGCCCAGCGGGCGGCCAAGGACAAGACCTCGGTCATCAGCCCGCGCCCCCAATACTGCCGCGCCAGCACGTAGCCGCAATCGAGCCGATGCAGATCCGGCCGGCGCAGTGCGAAATTGCCGAGCAGCTGGCCGCCCTCACGCGCGATTAAGGCGTAGCTGCGCGACTTGTCGGCAGGTGTGCTGAGGCAAGCCGCAATGTACGCCTCGGTGTCGGCAAGGCCGTGGTGGGGACGCCACATCACGAAACGAACCACTTCGGGGTCTTGGGCGTAACCAGTAAAAATCGCACGCGCATCGCCCCGCGCGACGGGGCGCAGGATCAAGCGAGCAGTCTCGAAACTGTCGGGGAGCATGGCGCCGGTTGTCACGCGATAATCGCGACTGCCCGGTCAGATCTCGTAATCGGGCAGGCTCTGGTCCATCGCCCCGCCGGCACCGTCCCGCTCGACCAGGCGACAACTCGAGCCGGCACCCCAGCGACCGTCGATCCAGCAGGCACGTCGTGCAGGACCACGCTGCCAGCGCCGACCTTGGCGTCGCGGCCGATCTCGACGTTGCCGAGCACCTTGGCGCCGGCGCACAGCAAGACCCCGTCGCGCACTTTGGGGTGCCGATCGCCGCGCTCCTTCCCGGTGCCGCCCAAGGTCACCTCGTGCAAGATCGAGACATCGTCGCCGATGACCGCAGTCTCGCCGACGACGAGACCGGTGCCGTGGTCGATAAAGAGGCGGCGTCCAACCGGCACGGCGGGATGGATATCGACGGCAAAGACCTCGGACACCCGGCTCTGCAGGAAACGGGCGAGATCGCGCCGGTCATCGCGCCACAGCCGATGGCCAATGCGGCGCCATTGCAGTGCGTGAAAACCCTTGTAGTAGAGGAACGGAGTCAGATGCGTCTCCGCCGCCGGGTCGCGCGTGCGGATCGCGATGAGGTCGGCCACGGCCGCCGCTACGATCGCCGGATCCTCAGCCATCGCGGTGCGGATGATGTCGCCTAGCCCTTCTGCCGGCAGCGAAGGCTCGGCGAGTTTGCGCGCCAACAGCGAGCTGAGCGCCGAGTTCGAAGCCGGGTTGGCACTGCACGGCCTGATCCAAAAAGCCGCGCAGCACCTCCTCGCGCGCCGCCGCGCGCCGGGCTTCGGCGCACAACGCCGCCCACAGCTCCCCTTCGTCCGTCGGTATGCCTCGGGCCCGCGACGCGATGGTTCGCGGTGCTGCCAAGCTGATCTCGTTCATGGCCTGCTTGCTCCTCCCGCGCGAACGTAGCACGGCAGAGTAGGCAAAACGACAGCCTCGCTTTTCGAGCGTCGCTGATTGCCTGTCGAACTCATAGTAGTATCGGGTCGAGCAGAGCAGGCCGGAGGAGGGGGAAGCACATGAGCACGACCGACCGGTTCGATCTGCCGGTAACGTCGGCATCCGCAGCGGCGGTCGCCGATTATGTCGCTGCGGTCGATCTGCTGCTGTCGGCCAATATCGGCGCCGACATTTTGCTGGAGCGGGCGATCGCCGCCGATCCGGATTTCGCGCTCGCCCACATCGCGCGGGCACGGCTGTTCCAGCTTCAGGCGCGGGTCGGGGAGGCGAGAGAAGCAGCGGCGCGGGCGAAGGCGCTTGCGGACCATGCCTCACCTCGCGAGCAGCGGCATATCGAGACGATCGCGCTGACGCTCGGCGGGAGCGCACCCGAGGCGCTGGCGATGGTCCGCGTCCATGCCGCGGAATACCCGCGCGATGCGCTGCCATTGTCGCTGGCGCTCGGCGTCTTTGGGCTCTTGGGCTTCAGCGGACGCCGCGATCATCACGAGGCGCAATTGGCATTGCTCGAGGAGTTAGCGCCGCATTGGCCTGAAGACTGGTGGTTCACGGGATATCTCGGCTGGGCGCAGATCGAGACCGGCACGGTGGTTGCCGGGACGCGGTTGGTCGAGCGCTCGCTGGTGCTCAATCCGCGCAACGCTCATGGCGCGCATCAGCGGGTGCATGGCTACTTTGAGGCGGGCGATGCGGCCGGCGGCGCTGATTTCATCGAGCATTGGCTCGCCGGCTAAGAGCGCGCCGGGCATCTGCACTGCCATCTGTCGTGGCATTTGGCATTGTTCGAACTGGCGCGCGGCAACGGCGAGCGCGCCAAGGCAATCTATGTCGACAGCATCCGGCCGTCGGTCGCGCAATCGGCGCCGATGCTGAGTCTCGCCGACTCGGCGTCGTTTCTGTGGCGCTGGCGGATTTATCACGCCATGCCCTCGCTCGACGAAGCCTGGGCCGAGGTGGCAGGCCATGCGCGCCGTCACTTCCCGCGGGCGAGCCTTGCTTTTGCCGATCTGCACGCCGCCCTTGCTGAAGCCGCGACCGGCGACGACACAGGTCTGCGGGGCCGCATCGCCGGCCTGAAGAACCTGATGCGCGACGGTCGGCTGCCACCGGGCGGTGTGGCGCCGGCCCTCTGCGCCGGAGCGGCCGCGCTCAGCCGAGGAGATGATCGGACGGCCGCGCAGGTGCTCGAAGCGGCGCTGGCTGACCTGCCACGGATCGGCGGCAGCCACGCGCAGCGCGAAGTGTTCCAGGATTCGCTGATCGTTGCCTATCTGCGCTCGGGGCAATCGGCCAAGGCCGACACTCTGCTGCGCTCGCGTCTCGCGCGCCGCCCGTCCGCCCGCGACGAGGCGTGGCTCATCATGTGCCGGGCGGATGGCAAGCCGCATTGATCGCGCGGCAGAGCACCGCCCTTCCCCGACATGCCGGCGTGACAGGCTCCGTGGCCTTCTGTACCGTCGCCAACCACCGAGGAACTCTGGCTGGAGGCAGATATGACGCTCGTCAATGAACCCGACGCCACGCCGCGCAATGCGATCGTTCAGCGGGATCTCAGCAACGTCCTGCACCCGATCGTCCAGCACAAGCAGCTGGAGCGACAGCAACTCGTCGTCGCCGGCGCTCACGACTTCACGATCGTGGACGCGGATGGTACGGAGTACCTCGATGCCATGGCCGGGCTGTGGTGCGTGAATATCGGGTATGGTCGCACCGAGCTGGCCACGGTGGCGGCCGAGCAAATGCAGGCGCTGGCGTATTATCCGCATACCGGGATGAACCAGCCTGCCGCTTCGCTGGCGGAGCAGATCAACGGGCTGCTGGGCGGCGACAACCACGTTTACTTTGTCAACTCGGGCTCGGAAGCAAACGAAGCCGGATTTAAGATCGCCCGCCAGTACATGAAGCAGGAATACCCCGGCGAGTTCCGATACAAAACCATCGGCCGCTATTGGGCATATCACGGCACTACCTTGGGCACTCTCGCCGCGGGCGGCATGGGCGAGCGCAAATCCAAGTTCGAGCCGGTGAGCGGCAATGAATTTGTCCACGTCGCACCGCCTTACTGCTATCGATGCCCGTTCGGCCTTACCTACCCGTCATGCGGCTTGGCATGTGTCAAGAATCTGGAGACGACAATACTTGGCGAGGGCCCCGAGACGGTAGCCGAGGTGATCGTCGAACCCGTCATGAGCGGCATCGGTGTCGCCGTCCCGCCCGACGAATACCTGCCGGAGGTGGCCGGTATCTGTCGAAAGTACGGGCTGCTTTTGCACATCGACGAGGTCATCAACGGGTTCGGCAGGACCGGCAAGATGTTCGGACACCAGCACTGGGACGTGACCCCCGATATCGTCAGCATCGCCAAGGGCATTTCGAGCGCCTACCTGCCGATCGCCGCGACCGTGGTGAAGAACCACGTGTTTCAGTCCTTTTACGGCGAGCCCTCGGAAAACCGGCAAGTGGCGCAGGTGAATACCTATGGCGGACATCCGGTCGCGGCGGCGGTGGCGTTGCGCAACATCGAGATCCTGCTCGACGAAAAGCTCGCCGAACGTTCCGCCGAGATGGGACGGTATCTGATGGATGGACTTCGGACCTTGCAACGCCATCCTTGGGTGGGCGACGTACGGGGCAAGGGCCTACTCGCCGGCGTCGAACTCGTGCAGAGCCGTGACACGAAGGAGCCGGTCGGGTCGCCTCAAATCCAGGCGGTCGTCGACTTCTGCCGCGACAACGGGCTGATCGTCGGCCGGTCCGGCGGAGGACAGCGATACAGCAATACAATCACCTTGTCGCCGCCGCTGGTGATTACGCGAGGCGAGGTCGATCGCATCGTGGAGACGCTGGACCGGGCGATCGCCGCCACGGCGAGTTGGCCGAGTTGAGGAGTATCGAGGGCAGATTGGGGACATCCGCCATGAGCACTGTAGATGCGAACCGAGTGATCCTTATTGGGGAAAATTCGGTCATCCGGCTCAGCAATGAAGACAGCGACGCCTTCACGACGAATGCAAGCTTTTGGCGGATTCTGTCTTCCCCGGGCGGGCCCGGCCATGTTCTCTATCTGAAGAGTGAGTTGACGGAGGCCCACTGGCGCATCTACGCCGACAACATTGCGATGGCGCGCTGGCTGCAGTCCACCGTCATCGGCGCAATTAACGCCGAGCTTCTCGACCTGACGATCCCGGTGACTGATGGACGCTTTGGGAAATCAGGTGACGCGCGTGATTTCTGGACGGAATGTCTGGACACGCGCGACGACCACATTGCGCTTACATGGTATGCGTTGGGTGATCCGTTGCTAGTCCACACTCAGCCCAATACCTTGCCAGGGCGTCCGTACGGGATGTGCACCGTGCTTATCCCGGCGCTTGGCGCGCGACTGACAGTCAACGGAAATGAAGCGCAGGGCCGTCCCTGGCCGAGGGAGCGTGAAGGTTACGCCTCGAGCACCTGCGTGCTGGGATTTTGCGAAAGCTGGACGGAGCCCAGATAGGGATCCTGGCGTGCCCTGTTCCTGGTCCGGGAAATATCTAGCCCGGGGCGGGCTTTAAGCGAAGGCGCGTTTGAAGGCGGCCCAGACTTGGCGCTGGGCGTTCATCGCGTCGTCGACGACCGGGACCATGCCAAGAAAGCCGTGGATCATCCCGGGATATTCTCGGTACTCGACCGGCACGCCCGCACGGCGCAATGCCTCGGTATAGCTTTCGCCGTCATCGTGCAGCACGTCGCATTCCGCGACGACGACAATTGCCGGGGCGACGCCGGCATGGCTCGAGGCCTTGAGCGGGGAGGCGCGCCAGTCCTCGGCATCCGCCGGCGAGCGCAAATAATGACGGGCGAACCAGGCCATTGCGTCCGGAGTTAGCATGCCGCAACCCTGCGCATATTTGCGATAGCTAGCGCCGGAGAGGGTATAGTCGCCGACCGGATAGACCAGCGACTGCAACCGCAATCGCGGACCACCTGCGTCGCGCGCTATCAACGCGACGACCGCGGCCAGATTGGCACCGGCACTGTCGCCATGTACGCCAACGCGGCCGGGATCGGCGCCGAGGCTTGCGGCATTGGCGTGGACCCATTGCAATGCGGCAAAGCAATCGTCGACCGCCGCCGGGAATTTGTGCTCCGGACCCATGCGGTAATCGACCGAGACGAGTAATGCCTCGGCGCCGGCGCACAGATTGCGGGCAATGAAATCGTGAGTGTCGAGACTGCCGATGACATGGCCACCGCCATGATAATAGACGATCGCCGGCACCGGTCCCGCGGCGTTCGGCCAGTAGAGACGCAGCCGGATTTCGCCGGCGGGGCCGGGGATCAGCCGTTCCTCGACCTTGGCGACCGGCAAGGGCTCGGCCTGGCGCGCGCGCGCCGTCGCCTCCATCTGCGAGCGCGCCTCCGGTGGGGTCATCGCCTCAATCGGCCGCAATTCGGCCTTTGCCATCGCCTCGAGGACCTGAAGAATTTGGGGATGCAGGCTCGGCATCGTCGGCTCCTATTGTGCCGCAGCGCCGATCACGGGCTTCGCTGGCTCCGGGTTCAGCTCGCGCAGCCGCGGCAATACCTCTTTTGCGAACAAAGTGATGTTGGCAACGGTATCGGCGTGGTCGAGAAAGCCGCCCTGACCGAAGAACAACAGATGACCAAAGCCGCCGACTCGATCGTTCAGCGCCTTAATCTGGTCGTAGACATCGTCGGGCGTGCCGGCAAAGGCGGTGGCGCTTTCCATCATCTGCTCGATCGTCGCGGTGGCATGGTCGACCGGGTTGCCGTGGCGGTCGCGGATGAAGCCGGTGCGCTTGCCGCCCGATTTCAGCGCCGCGACATTGGCGCCGACCGAGTTGTAGCCGGGCGGATTGGTGAACGGTTCGAGTACGACCGGCGAAGTGCGAACATAATCGGCGGCAAGATTGGCGCGGCGCAGCCCCTCCTCGCGGGTGGCGCCGACGCCAATGACCGCGGCGTAGGCAAGCCGGTCGGGGCCGGCGGTCCAGCCCAGCTCCTGGGCGCGCTGGCGATAGGCCGCGAACAACGGCCCGGCGACGTGGCCCGACAGCAAGGTGCCGACAACATGCCCGCGCTCGGCGGCCATGCGCCCGGTATCGACGCTGACCCCGGTCATCCAAACCGGCGGTGTGGGCTGCTGCAACGGCCGCGGCCAGACGTTGACGTTGCGGTAATGGAAGAACTCGCCTTCCCAATTGAACGGACCATCGGTCGTCGACATCGCCTTCAGGATCAGATCATGCGCCTCCCAATAGCGGCGCATCAGATTGGCGGGGTTGCTGTTGGCCGGTGCGATCTCGTAGGGCGCACCCTTGACCAACCCCATTTCCAGCCTGCCGCCCGACAATACGTCGAGCCACGCCATCTCCTCGGCGACGCGCACCGGGTCGGGGCGGTTGGCGATCGGCGTGCCGAGCGACAGAAGGCGCGAGTGCTTGGTTTCGCGGGCGATAATCGCCAACGCCATCGGCACCGAAATGGTCAAACAGGTCGCGGTGCTGTGATGCTCGTTAACCATGATGTCTAGCCCGACCTCGTCGCACAGCGCGAACTCGTCGAGATAGCGGTTCAGCAACCGATGGCCGATCTGCGGATCGTAATTGCGGTTGGGCAACACGACCCGCAGCGAGCCGCGCTTCAGCCCTTCCTGCCAGGCCGGGTGGTAGGCCATTTCCGAGAAATACCAGACGCGCATTGCGCCCTCCTATTGATTGCCGTCGACGAAGGCAGCGAGCTTTTCGACAAAGGCCTCGGGCTGTTCCCAGTGCGGGAAATGGCCGGCGCCGGGGATCACGTCGAGCCGCGCATCCGGGATTTCCTTGCGCCAGCCTTCGCCATAGGCCGGCGTCACGATCCGGTCTTCGGCGCCCCATAGCAGCAGGGTCGGCCGATCGATCCGGTGCAGCCAGCGCTTGAGCCGCGGATTGTGCATGTAGGGCTTCCAGCCATAAAGCGCGAAGGCCTCGCGGCCGCGCACGATGGCGGCGAGGTCGCTTTCCGGCAGTGCAGTGAAATCGGTGTCGTCTTTGGCGGGGTCGGCCCAGGCGAGCCGCAGATATTCTTCGCGGGTCATCGCGTGCATATCGGTGATGTCGCGCTCTTCGCGACCGCCGAATTTGACTCCGAGCGGATCGACCAGGACCAGGCGAGAGAATCGCGCCGTCGAGCGCACCATAATCTCGGCCGCGACCCAGCCGCCAAAGCAGACGCCGACCAGGACCGCATCCTGCAGCCCCAGCTCGGCGGCGAGGTCGAGATAGAGATAGGCGAGATCATCGACCGAACCCGCGCCGTCGATCAGAGGGGAATTGCCCCAGCCCGGGTGGCTCGGCGCGATCACCCGATAGCGCCGGGCAAGCAACTCGAACCACGACCGCTCCGGCATCAGCCCTTCGCCGGCGTGCAGAAACAGCAGTGGCCGGCCGACGCCCCGCTCGACCAGTTCGAGGCTCGCGCCGGCGACGGTAATCTTGCGCGGCATTACGACGCCGGGTAATGGGTGCGCAGGGCTTGGCCGTTGACGATAGCCGGCTCGGCGTCGATCAGGATGAAGGCGAACACCGCCGGCGCGGCGCCGTTGTTGACCCAGGCGTGCATCGTGCCGCGCTGGACGACGATGTCGCCCTGCTTCATATGCACGATCTCGCCGCTGTCGAATTCGAGGTCGCATTCGCCCGACAGCAGGATCGCGTAGTCGACGGTCTCGGTGCGGTGCATGAATTTGGGCGCGCCGGGGGCGAATTCGGTGACCCGGATCACGGTGCCTTGGCCGGTGCCCACATAATTGTAGCGCTTGACGAAACCGGCGCGCTGCGGGGCGTCGCTCTCTGCCGAGTTGTCGGCCGGCATCTTGTCCGTCGACCAGATCTCGCAGCCCGAGATATGCGGGCGGTTGAGCCTCGGCACCGCAGTGAGCCGCTCGTCGGTGGCGACGACAGCCTTGCGGTTTGCGTCATGCCCGGTGACGATCCGCCGTACTTCCAGCGCCATGGCCGCCCCTCCTTCGACTGGTTTTCCGCCTCCGGCGCAGTCTACAGGCCGGACAGCCCGGCTGACTACTAGGCTAGCCGGACCGGGCTCGCTGGCGCGAGAAAACGCTACCAGCTATTGTGCTGATGCTGAGCCAGCTCATCCTCGGCCGGCGCCGGGCCGAAAATCTCGCGCCTGTCGCGGTTGGGTTCGGTCCGAAAGCTGGGGCCAGCGTCATTCCGTGATAGGGCGCGGTTGGATCCAGCGACATCCTGCAAACAGCGCTGACAGGGCAGAATAAATCAAAATCTCCCGCGCCCTACCAACAAATAGACGATGAGCACGATCAGCAGAATACCGCCGATCCCGATGCCGCCGCCATATCCCCACCGGTTATAGCCAAAACCTCCCCCGAAGATAAGAAGAAGTACGATAATGATCAGGATCAGGTCCATGCGTTTTCTCCGTTGATATTTTCTGAAAGGGAAGCTAAAAAGGTCTTGATAACCTTCATTTCCGCGGGCGAGGGTGCTTTGTCGCAAGCCTTATCGCTTGCGGTTCTTCCTGGCCTACCGTTCGTCCGTGAATCCACCAACCGGCAATGTAGCCGAGCGCGCAGCCGACCAGAACGGAGATCACTGGGTTCTCGCCGATCTGCCGCGAAACGGAACTGGTCGCGCGACGACCCGCATCAACGATGTCCTCCGCAATTTCGTCCGCTTGCGACCAAGCTTGCTGGGCCGTTTCAGCCGCATCGTCCAGGACATTTTGCGCCCGACCGGCCATTGCGGCAGTAGCCGCCGTGGCGCTCTTGACCCGCTCGCCGATTGCCTCTCCGGCCTTTGTCACGCGCGCCCCCATGCTTGTTGCATCGTCCGAAGAGGTATCCTTCATCATCTTCCTCCCTCCGACAGTTCTGGCCCACGAACCGCTACCTTTGTAGCCCCGCGGGGATCACTCAGTAGCGTACTTGAACTCTGGCAGCGTCTTGAGCCCTTCCTTGGTGCCGCCCGGCAAGGTCACCTTGTTGCCGGCGAATTTCAGCTCGTCGTAAGGGACGACAACCAAGCGGGTGCCCATACCCAGAAAGCCGCCGATCGAAAGTACGGCATATGGCTGTTTGCCGTCGAGGCTCACCAGGAGATCGTCGATCTTACCGATAGTTTCGTTGGCATCGTTGACGACGCTGCTGCCGATGACCCTTGGACGCGCGATAGCCGGCCGCCAGCTTCTGCACATCGACCTTGACGAGCTCGACTGTCTGCGGCGTGCCCTGCGCTCCTGCGCCGCCGGAGAGGAGGGCGGCGTTAATCATTGCCGCACCGGCGAAAATCATCGCTCTTTTCATGATACGTTTCCTCCGTTGGTCGCCCTTAACCTGGTTGACGCGAGTCAGAGGGGCACGCAGTGTCCCTATTTCTTCAGCGCGTCCTTGAGGCCGCCGATCGCGTTCTGGACCTTGCCCTCGACCTTGTCGGCCTTGCCCTCCGCCTCCAGCTTGGCATCGCCGGTCACCTTGCCGACGTCTCCTTGATCGAGCCCTTGATCTTTTTCACCGCTCCCGCGATCCGATCCTTATCCATGATACACGCTCCTACCTACCATAAACACTATTTCCTTTTCATCTTGGGTCGGGCGGGGCATTGATCTGGATCAATAAGCAGCGTCGGCGTCAATATCTTGATCGCTCTGATTGAGGAAAGACACCTATGAGGAGCGAAATTGACTTAGATCAATATGGCTATTGCAAATGGATATATCTTTCCGCGCTTTGATATACAAACCTTCTGAGCCTGTGGGGAACCGACCATGGCTTTGTGCACACGTTTCCTGACTGCGGCGGTGCTCGTCGCAGGCTTGGGGATAGCCCCCGCCGCGCATGCCCAACACTGGCATGGTGGTGGGCAATAACTACCATCATGGTGGTGGGAACTATCATCGTGGAGGTGGTGGCAACGCCGCCGGCGCGGCGATCATCGGCGGGATCATCGGCCTTGGCGTCGGTGCCGCGATCGCCTCGAATGGGTATTACGCGGCACCCCCGCCGCCGGTCTATTACGGGGCGCCGCCAGCCTATTACTACGCACCGCCACCGCCCGTTTATTACGGCTACTAAGCCGCGTGCCCACCGGGGCCATCCCGGCCGGCGCGTGCCCGGCAACGCCCTTCCAAATGGTGGACAACCTCAGAACGAGGAACTATTCGATGAAGACAATTCAGTCGAGCCATCTTGCCTCTGCAGCCGTAGTTGCGCTGCTGGCGCTGCCCGCCGCGGCGCTGGCGCAACCGACCCAGTCTCCCGCACCGGCTGCCCCGCCGGCCCCCGCATCCTCTCCAATGACCTCCCGCCCCATTCCGGGCAAGGACATGGAGGAACGGGTCGAGAGCCACATCAAGGAACTACATGCTCAATTGCGCATCACCGCGGCCGAGGAGCCGCAGTGGGATCAGTTTGCCCAGGTGATGCGCGACAACGCCCGCGACATGGATCAGGCGTTCACACAGCGCGCTCAGCAGTACCCGACGATGAACGCGGTTCAGAACATGCAGTCCTATGAGCAGATTGCCGAGGCGCATGCCCAGCATCTGCAGAAGCTGGTCCCGGCGTTCGACAACCTCTACAACGTGATGCCCGAGCAGCAGAAAAAGCTGACGGATCAGGTGTTCCGCGCGAATGCGGAACAGCACGTGGCACAGTCGCGTCATGGCGCAAGCGCGACAGCAAAAGACGCCGGCTCGCGCAGGCGCACCGGCTCCCTTTCCTTGTCTTTTAGTCGGGTAGTCCCGCAATAAGATAAAGCGTCTGAACGATCTGGCTTGGCTTTGCTTTTCCGCCAAAGGTTTTGCTGAAAATCTGAGCAATTTCACCCGAGCGGTAGATGTGGCTCAACGCACGATCGACAGCGAGGCGAAAAGCCTCGTCGCCGTGGGGTAGCGCCAGGGCGTAGGGCTCGATCGTCAGGTAGTTGTCGGCCAGCAGCAACCTCCGTGGCGCGGCGCTCTGTTGCGCGAGAAACACCAAGATGGCGCGGTCGGCGAAGTAGGCTGAGACCTTGCCGTCGTCCAGCATCGCCAGCCCCTCTTCATGCGTGTTCGCTGGCATCACATCGGCGGTAACTCCAGCTTCTTTCAGCGAGTTGCGCAATTCCTGCTCGGTAGTGGTCCCGGCGAGCACCCCGATCTTCTTACCCGCCAACGCGGCCAAGCTGTGCGGCCCGTCCTTGCGGATCATCAGTCCGGCGCCGTCAACAAAGGTCGGGATCGAAAAATCGACCCGCTCGCGCCGCGACAACGTCTGGGTCGTCGGTTCGCACAATAAATCCGCCTTGCCCTGGGCGATCACATCGAAGCGGTCGACCGCGGTGACCGGAACAAAGACCACGTCGAGCGTCGGGAACTTCAGCTGCTCGGCCAGTTTTTGGGCCACCGCGCGACACAGATCGACCATATAGCCGGCAGGCTGCCCGCCCTTTCCCTTGTACGAGAAGGGCGGGGCATCATCGCGATAGGCGATGCGAATTGATTTGTCCTGAGCGATACGGTCGAGCGTCGCCGCCGATGCGGCGCCGGCCATGACCGCAAGCGCCACTATGGCCGCCACGCAAAGCCATACACCCTGTGTCAAACGCATGATTCCGGGCCCCCCTGTGCTGGCGGCCTCGATCGCCGGCCGTCGCATCGCAAACATAGACTAAACTTTGTCGCCCGGCAGCGGCGGCGTGACCGGGCGGCGGGGCGCCCAAGGGACCTCGCGGATGTGTTCGAGGTCGATTTTCGGCATCGCAATGCCGAGCGAGCCGGCGACGCGATTGGCGAGGTCATTGTAGCTCTCGAAATGGTGGCGCAGCCGGCCGCGCCAGGCCGGAACGCCGCCGCTAGCATGCAGCTCGAAGGCGGATTCGCGGCCGTCTAGCGCCGAGGAGACATGGTCCCAGGCCATCTGCAACAGCGCCGCGCGCTGCAGCGCGGTGTACCCGCCGCCACCGAAAGATTCCTCAAGTCCCGCGGCCATCTCGGGGGCGGCGAGGTCGCCGTCCGACGGCGCTACGACCAGGGACGAACCGGGCACGATCCGTAGTATCTCCGCCATGCGTGGGCGAGCCCGCAGTATCGCGAGACCGCCGGCAGCCAGGTGCGCATGGTTAGGGACGCACCAGCCGTCGGGCGTGAACCGCGGGTCGCGCTCGCATGCCATGAGGCAGCTGCGCACGGTCTGCACCTCGACGATCAGGTCGATCAGGTAGTTGATCGTCTGCTCGTGCTGGGCCAGCCCCATCGCGTGGCTCAAGGCCAGCGCCAGACCGAGCGTGAACTCGGCCTTGGACAGCCACCCGTAAACATGGTGCCAGATCAGCCAGCGGACGACGGGCTCCGGGGATTGGCCCAATAAAAAGACCTGCTCCCATGGGATGAACACGTCGTCGAGCCACATCTGGCCGTCGAGTTCGTCAAAGCGGCTGCTCAACGGCGCCACGAACGGGTTCGAGTTCGCGCACCGCGATCTTGCGGCAGAGCGTGGTGACGCCGGTTGCGGCGACCGGCACGATAAACGTCGCGAAATGTTCGCCGATCTTCAAACCCGAAACGCTGCCGATATAGACGTCCTCGGCATAGGCCGGGCTGGTATGCATGCCGATCTTGCCCGTGATGACGATTCCGGCGTCGGTCTCGCGCACGATCTTCAATGCCACTCGGTCAGCGGGATTTTCGCGCATCCGGTAGCCGATCGTCGGCGCGCCACCGCAGAACGTCAAAAAACGTCCGGTCTCCGCGATCATCGCGCGATAACGGGCGGCATTGGCGATCTGCTCCGACGAGACGGCGCGCTCCTGCGCCGAGGCGAGGACGCCGAGCGCGATCATGTGGCCGTAGCAGGGCGTGTGGGTAATGTTGCCGGCGGAGAGGAAGGTCGTCGCGGCGAAGAACCGCCCCATGCCGCCGAGGTCGTCGCCGCTTTTCGGCGCGACATAGGCCCAGGGCGTGCGGTCGGACGGCCGTAGCGCGATGTCCTGCCAAGCCGGGTCGCGAAGCATATCGTACCAGGCAACGTATTCGTCGACCATCGCGCGGGTCGCAGGGTGGGTGGTCACGTCGCCGATCATGCCTTCGCCCATGACCCAGACCCGGCGCCCGTCGCGCAACGCCTGCCGGTAATCCGCCCCTGTCCTCATCCGCTGCTCCTGCATCGCCCAGCTCCGGCTGACCGCAGCCAAGGGCTGTCCGGGTAAACCGACGTCTTCGTTGCGCCTGTCCGAAACCAGTGTCGGGCACGCGGCAAGCGTGATCAAGCCCGAGCACGCGGTTGGAGTAAGGCTAGGGAAATGCCAGCGCGGGGCTCAGGCCGCGAGGCGCCAGCGCAAGATTTCACCGCTGCGGAACGGGACGATCGCGCTATCGCCTGCGCCAATGCGTTCCGGAACCGGAAATGGCACGCGCCGGAGCGTCACCCGGATTTCGTTGGGCGGCAGCCGGTAAAATTGCGGGCCGTTCAGTGAAGCGAAGGCTTCGAGCCGGTCGAGGGCGCCTTCTTCTTCGAACACCTCGGCATAGATTTCCAGCGCGCAAGGGGCGGTGAAGATCCCGGCGCAGCCGCAGGCCGTCTCCTTGGTCGGAGCCGCATGCGGGGCGCTATCGGTGCCGAGGAAAAAGTGCGGATCGCCCGAGACCGCGGCCCGGCGCAGGGCGAGCCGATGCTTTTCGCGCTTGGCGATCGGCAGACAATAGAGATGCGGGCGGATGCCGCCGGCGAAGATGGCGTTGCGGTTGATCACCAGATGATGCGCGGTAATCGTCGCCGCGAGGTTTGCGCCTGATGCTGCGACGTACTGCGCGGCCTCCTCGGTGGTGATGTGCTCGAGCACGATACGCAATTCAGGGAGCCGGCGGCGCAACGGGTCGAGCACCCGGTCGATGAATACCGCCTCACGGTCAAACACATCGATTTCGGGGTCGGTGACCTCGCCATGGACTAGCAGCGGCATCCCAAACCCAGCCATGCGTTCGAGCACGGGCAGGACACGGTCCACGTTGGTGACGCCAAAAGCGGAGTTGGTGGTTGCATGCGCCGGGTAGAGCTTAACCGCGGCGAAAACGCCTTCCTCATAGCCGCGCGTTACCTCGTCCGGGTGGGTCGTGTCGGTCAGATAGCAGGTCATCAGCGGCGTGAACGCGACGCCTGCCGGGAGGGCCGCCAAAATACGCGCGCGGTAGGCCTGTGCCGCGGCAATGTCCGTCACCGGAGGAACCAAATTCGGCATCACGATTGCGCGAGCGAATTGGCGCGCGGTGTAGGGCAGCACCTTTTCCAGCATCGTGCCGTCCCGCAGGTGGACATGCCAATCGTCGGGCCGACGCAGCGCGATCGTATCCATTCTCTCCGCCATTTCTTTTCCCATATCAGCATAGAACCGTAGCGGCGGGCGTGCCATTGCGGCCCGTTGCGGTATGCGGTTGGCACTTTAGGAGGGCGCGGTCATGAGCGGGTGCATCGTCGGCTGGGCGCACAGCAAATTCGGCAAGCACGAAGGCAAAGACATCGAGCAGCTGATCGTCGAGGTCACCCAGGCCGCCTTGGCCGATGCCGGGGTCGCGGCGGCCGATATCGACACGGTCTATCTCGGCACGATGAACGGCGGGTTTGTCCGCCAGGAGTTCCCGGCCTCGCTCGTGTTCCAGGCCGATCCTGGCTTTCGCTTCAAGCCGGCGACGCGGGTCGAGGACGCCTGCGCTACCGGCTCGGCGGCGATCCATCAAGGGCTGAACGCAATCGCCGCCGGCAAGGCGCGGCTGGCGCTTGTCGTCGGCGTCGAGAAGATGACCGAGGTCTCGGGCGCGAAGGTCGGAGACATCCTGCTCGGCGCCAGCTACCGCAAGGAGGAGGACGCGATCGAAGGCGGCTTTGCCGGGATATTCGGGCAAATCGCGCAGAGCTATTTCCAGCGCTATGGCGACCAGTCCGACGCATTGGCGCGGATCGCCGCGAAAAATCACAAGAACGGCGTCGCCAACCCGCTGGCGCAGATGCAGAAGGACCTCGGATACGAGTTCTGCCGCACCGTGTCCGACAAGAACCCGATCGTCGCCGGCCCGCTCAAGCGCACCGATTGCTCGCTGGTCTCCGATGGTGCTGCAGCGGTCGTGCTGGCCGACACGGCGACGGCCTTGAGCATGAAGAAGGCGGTGATTTTCCGCGCTGCCGAGCAGGTCAACGATTTTCTGCCGATGAGCCGGCGCGACGTGATCGCGTTCGAGGGGCCGGCGCTCGCCTGGCAGCGGGCGCTGGCTGACGCTCGCTTGACGCTCGATGATCTTAGTCTTGTCGAGACGCATGACTGCTTCACGATCGCCGAGCTGATCGAGTACGAGGCGATGGGTCTGACGCCGAGAGGCGAGGGGGCGCGGGCCATCCTCGAAGGCTGGACCGAAAAGGATGGACGGCTGCCGGTCAATCCCTCGGGCGGGCTCAAATCGAAGGGCCATCCGATCGGCGCCACCGGCGTGTCGATGCATGTGCTGGCGGCGATGCAAGTGACCGGGACTGCCGGCGGCATTCAGGTGCCGGGCGCCTCGCTCGCCGGGGTCATGAACATGGGCGGGGCGGCGGTCGCCAATTTCGTCAGCATCCTCGAACCGCTGCGCGGTTGAGGCATTGTCTGTAGCGCCGGACCGAGCCCGGCAGCGACTATAGTTCAGGGGGCATCATGGCGACGTTCCGGGCGCTGATGCTGCACGAAGACGGCGGAAAAATCGTCCCGCGCCTCGAAGCGGTCGACGAGACACGGCTGCCGCCGGGCGAGGTCACCGTCGCGGTCGAATATTCTACACTGAACTACAAGGACGCGATGGTGCTGCAGGGCCTCGGCCGGCTGGTGCGGAATTATCCGCACATCCCCGGCGTCGATTTTGCCGGCATTGTCGAGCGTTCGGATTCGCCTGAGTTCAAACCTGGCGACCCGGTCATCCTGACCGGCTGGCGGGTCGGCGAGGTGCAATGGGGCGGCTACGCCGAAAAGGCCCGGGTCAAGGCCTCCTGGCTGGTTCACCGGCCGGAAGGTCTGAGTGCGACCCAGGCGATGGCCGTCGGCACCGCCGGGTTCACCGCGATGCTGGCGGTCATGGCACTGGAGCGGCACGGGTTGCGTCCCGGCGCCGGCGATGTTCTGGTCACCGGTGCAGCGGGCGGCGTTGGCAGCGTGGCGGTTGCGCTGCTGTCGGCGTTCGGCCATCGGGTCGTTGCCGCGACCGGCCGGCCCGACCAGCGTGATTATCTGACGGACCTCGGCGCCGCCGATCTGATCGAGCGCGCCGCACTAGCCGCCAAGCCGACGCGACCGCTCGACCGCGAGCGTTGGGCCGGCGCGATCGACGCGGTCGGCGGCAACACTTTGGCGACGATCCTCACCCAGCTCGAATACCGCGCCAGCGTCGCTGCTTGCGGTCTCGCCGGCGGCAACGATTTGCCGGCGACGGTAATCCCGTTCCTGTTGCGGGGGGTCAATCTGCTCGGGATCGACTCAGTTATGTGTCCACGCGAGGAACGGACGGAGGCGTGGCGGCGCCTGGCGCACGATTTGCCGCTCGACTGCCTGGAACGGATGACCCGTGTCGAGCCGCTCGCGGCGCTGCCGGGGCTTGCACAGAAGATTCTGAGGGGTGAGGTCTGCGGCCGGACCGTCATCGACATTAAGGCGTAAACGGGCGGAATTATGAGTGTGTTCGCGCGTTGGCGAGGAATGAAGAAGCGGTCGACCGAACCTGTCGTCCTGACCCCGGCCCAGCGCGGCCAGATTGTCCAGCGCGTCATCGTCGACGGTTGGACGAGCGCCGAGGCCGCGGCGGCGGTTGGCGTGCCTGAGCGCCTGGTAGATGCCTGGGTCGCCGATTACCGGCGTGATGGCATGGCAAGTCTGCGCCATGTTCCGCGCAAGACCGTCGCCGCAGAGATACTTCGGCTCTGGTTGGGACGGCCGGTGCGTGCCGTGTCGCGCACGGTTTCCTCCGACCTGCGCCGACTCTTTGCGCGCCAACAACCGACGAGCCCCTCGTCGCTGGATCGCTTGAACGACGACCGCCGCGGTGGCGGATCGTAGGTTTCTTTAATAAGGGGCAATAAAGGCCGCCGTTTTCAGGCAGGTCTGGGCATGCAGCGAACTCCCAACGGTGCTCGGAAATCTGCGCCTTCGTCTCGATCCGGCTCGCTGCCAACGGCGCCGGGATCGCCGAAGAAGTTCGGGACATCGACGGTTCGTATTGGTCTGCAGACAACACCGCGGGTTGCGGCGCGTGCGGTTACGGGGGCGCGGTCAGGGATTTTCCGCGCTGCCGCCCGGCGTGGTCTCGCCCGATGCATATCACCGCCGCCGCTGATGTCCGGCGATTCCAGCGAATAATGGCGAATGCCGCCTGAACTGCGAACTCATTCTCCCGCTGCCGGTTTTTCTAGGCGTCTCCCTCGCTGTGCTCGGGCCGCGCCCTACGCCCCGCTGGCGCGGGGCGGCTGATGGGCACTGCCGGGATCGCGCCCTCCGCGCATTGACCCCCGACCTTGCGGATCAACTAGCGCGAATCGCGGCGCGAAGACCGGGCAGCAGAATCCGCTTCCACAATCTCGCCCGGCAGCTCGCCGAGCATTTGATCGACATCGGCATGTCGCAGCCGGCGCCGTTGACTGAAGCAGATCGCGGGAGCGCACAACGCAGATGCAGCACCGAACCGAGGCACTACCGCCGTCCTCGACCGCTGGACGGTCCTGATGCCCCATGATAGAGCTAGTTCGGTCTTTGCCCATCGCGCATCCCCGCTGCATCCCGGCTGCGCAAGCGGCAGAGGCGGGGCGGTCATACGAGCGATTGATGAATTGACCCAATTGGAGAGAGTTTTCGACGGGCGCGCCAAGGGAATCCTCGCGCCTCCGGAGGAGTTGGGCCGTGCCCGCGCCGCCGCCGCCGATCTCGTCGATGGCTTGCGCCAGAGCTGGTTGTGGGCGACCCTCGCCCATCAGGATATGCGGCTGCGCTACCGTGGCTCGGTGCTCGGGCCGTTTTGGCAGACCATTACGACCATCGTGATGATCAGTTCGATGGGATTTATTTTTGCCCGGCTGTTCCGCACCCAGCTGCAGGATTATCTGCCGATGCTGACCGTCGGATTGATCTTCTGGCAGTTCATCGCCGGCATGATCACCGAAGGTTGCGCGACTTTCTCCTCGGTGCAGAGCATCATTCAGCAGGTGAAGCTGCCATTCTCGCTGCACGCGTATCGCCTGGTTTACCGCAACGTGCTAGTTTTGTTGCACAGCTTCGTCATCGTCCCGATTGTCCTCGTGCTGTTTCCACACCCGGTGGTCGGGCTGCGGCTGCTGGAGCTCGGCCCGGGGCTGGCACTGATCGTGCTCAACGGGGTCTGGGTGAGCCTCCTGCTCGGGATGATCAGTGCGCGCTTCCGCGACGTGCCGCCGATCGTCGCCAGCGTCGTCCAAGTCGTGTTCTTCATCACGCCGATTTTCTGGCCCGCCGCCGGGCTTGGCGCGCACCGCTGGCTGGCGGAGGTCAATCCGCTATACGCGGCAATCGACGTGATGCGCGCGCCGCTGCTCGGCCAGCCAACCGAGCCCTATTCCTGGTTGATCCTTGCGGCGTTCACTGCATTCGGCTGTGCCGGGAGTTTTGCGTTTTTTGCCCGGTTCCGCGCGCGCATCGCATTTTGGGTGTAACCACCGTGTCGTTTTTGCGGTTGCGAGACGTTTCGGTCGAATTTCCGATCTATCAAGGCAGCAGCCGCTCGCTCAAGAAGGTGTTGCTAGCCTCGACGACCCGCGGCAATCTCGGCCACGATGCCAAGGACCGCATCAATGTGCGGGCGTTGAGCAATGTGAGCTTCGAGATCGGCAATGGCGAACGGTTCGCGCTGATCGGCCTGAACGGAGCCGGAAAGACGACACTGCTCAAGGTGCTCGCCGGCGTCTACGAGCCGACGCAAGGATATTTCGCTTCTTCCGGGAGCGTCTCGTCCCTGCTCGACACTCAGATCGGTCTCAATCCCGATGCCACGGGGCGCGAGAACATCATCCTGCGCGGCATGTATATGGGGATCCATCCCCAAGAAATGCGCACCCACGCGGCCGAGGTCGCGGAATTCACCGAGCTCGGGGATTATCTCGACATGCCGGTGCGCACCTATTCGGCCGGCATGATGGTTCGGCTGGCTTTCGCCATCTCGACCTGCATCCCTCCCGATATCCTGATCATGGACGAATGGCTGGCGGCCGGGGATATGCAATTCCTCGAAAAGGCACAGCGGCGCGTCGAGGATTTCGTCCGCACCTCGAGCATTCTCGTTCTCGCTTCACATTCGCTCGAGCTGATCGAGCAATGGTGTAATCGCGGCATACTGCTGCATCAAGGTCGCATGGTGGCGATCGGCCCGGTCAAAGAGATCATCGCCGCCTATCGCAATCTGATCGAGACCGGGGGCCCGCAAACCCTCTCTCCGATGGTGGCGACGGGCTAGGCGGTCGGCACCGCGCCGGTCCACCAAAGGAGGCGACCGGCGCCCGTTCGCAATGCATCGCCGCGGGCTCCGCCGGCATCCGCGGAACCGCGTAAATGCGACTGAACAAACCTGCGACAATTCCGGGCCTTGCGGTTCCGGTTGGCGCAAGCCCGCCCAGGTACAGCCGGCTTCCCATACAGGAAAACGATTTGCCCACGGGTTTTGCACGCTCGTTCCCGACACCGCGGTCGTCTAGAAGGCGAATCGCTATTAAGCGCCGGCCCATGACCGCGGGCTTTTGTGGAACGATCCGGCGCTAGCGATCGATTGGCCCATCGGCGAGGGCCGCCCGGTGCTCACCGACAAGGATCGGCGCCATCCGGCGCTGGCCTGCGAGCGACCCAGCTATCGGCACCGGGCGGGAGCGGGTTCCGGCAAGCCGGCATAGACCGCTTCGTAGCGGCGGATCATTGTGGCGAGGTCATAGTGCTGCACAATCCGCCGTCGCGCCGCCGCGCCGAGCGCGTGACGAGTTGCCGGCTCTGCCGCGGCCAGCCGCTGCCAGGCCGCCGCGAGCGCTTCGGCATCGCGGGCCGGCACGATTTCGCCGGTCGGGCCCACGATCTCCGCGGCATCGCCGCAATCCGTGGCGATGCAGGCAACGCCGCAGGCCATCGCCTCCCCGAGCACATTAGGGAAGCCCTCGCCAAAAGCCGATGTCAAGGTGGCGATGTCGAGCGCCGAATAGATGGCCTTCATGTCGGCCCGCTCGCCGAGCAGCCGCAGCCGCGGCATCAGGCCATGGGCCGCGATCATCCTCGCCAGCACCGGGTTGGTCAGATCGATCCCGGCGCCGGCTAGTACAAAGACCAGCCTCGGACAGACCTCCGCCAGCCGCGCCGCCGCGGCAAAGAAAGTGGCATGATCCTTCATTGGATGATAGCGCGCCGGCATCCCGACCACGATCGCCGAATCGGCGATCTCGAGTTCGGCGCGCAGCCGCCGCCGCGCCGCCGGATCGGGTCGCAGCACCGCCGTGTCGAAGCCGTTCGCGACATATTCCCAGCGCTGCGGGCGATAGCCGAGGCGCTCGTGAAAACGCCGTCCGGCGATCGAATTGACGATGATCGCCTCGGGCGTCCTCGAGCAGCGGCGCAACACCGCGAGGATGGTGCGCGAGCCGATCGATTCGGTGCAGCGGATATTCCACAATAGCCGTGGGGCGTAACCGAGCCGGTACGCCGCCAACCCCAGCAGATCGGCATGATAGAGCCAGGTCTGCAGGATCGCCGGGCGATAGCGGCGCAGGATCCGGATCAACCGCAGCAGCCCGCGAGGATCGGCAGCGCCACGCCGCATGCCGAGGGTCTCGAGCGGGATTCCGCCGGCCGCAATACGTGCGCCGACGGTGCCTGCATCGGTCATGCTGACCACTACCGAGGCGAAACGGCCGGGATCGCCATGCGCGACGAGCCGGCTCAGCATTCCTTCGGCGCCGCCGGTCTCGAGCCCGGTGATTAGGTGGAGAATTGTCGGCACGGCGGGCGCCGTCGGCATCAGTTCCACCGCGCCTTGGCAAGCTGTGGAGAAGCGCTGCCGGGGCCCATCCTAACGCCTGGCGCGAAGCTGCGGATAGGCGGCGCCAACCCGGAGAAGCGCCGCCTTGGCAGCTTGCGAGCCGCCAAATCGTCCAGCCTCGCGATCATCTCCCATCACCTATCACAATCGCTTCGCCGACGCGATTGCAACCCGGCAAGCGATCGGTTATGAGCCCTGAGCGGCAGGCCCAAGTGGCTCAAATTCTTGTCGAAGGGGCTCGCGGCGCTCCTTTACCCGCCACGCGCCGGCCGGGCGGCGGTGCCCGGTCCAGTTCTTCGCCGCGCCGGGTGCGGTCGCGGCGGCCGCCTTTGCGCCGCCCGGCCAGCACGCAAACAGGAGGCTAAAATCGCGCTACCAGTAGACCCAAGCGATGTCTATGGACCGGATTATTACGCGAAGCATTGCGGGCCCGTACCGTACGATCGTGCTTATGCGAATTGGGCCCAATTCTTCGGATCGATCGCCGACGAGTTGATCCGCAGCTTTCGGCCGCGGCGGGTGTTCGACGCCGGTTGCGCGCACGGCTTTCTGGTGGAAGCGCTGTGGGACCGCGGGGTCGAAGCGCGCGGGCGCGACATCTCGGCTTTCGCCATCTCGCAGGTCAGACCCGACGTCCGGGCTTATTGCGCCACCGGCTCGATCGCCGATCCGATTACCGGCCATTACGACCTCGTGACCTGCATCGAAGTCCTCGAGCACATGAACGAGCCGGACGCGATCCAGGCGATCGCGGAAATGACCAAGGTGACGGACCGTATCCTGTTCTCATCCTCGCCGAACGATTTTGCCGAGCCGGCCCACGTCAACGTCAAACCGATGCTCTACTGGCTGCGGTTGTTCGCCGCCCAGGGCTTTGCGCCGCGCCCTGATTTCGACGGTGGCTTTGTGGCGCCGCAAGCGGTCGTTCTAGAGCGCAGCGCAGAGGGGCGACGCGATGAAGACCTCGCCGTCTGCGCCGAGCTGGGGCGAACCCGGCTGGCTTGCGCCGACCGCGACCGTTCGCTGCGCGAGTTTTCGCAGCAGAATACCAGCCTGGTCCAGCGGGCCGAGGCAGCGGAGTCGGCGTTTGTTAAAGCGCGACAGGGCGCCGAAGCGACTGCAGCAGAGCTGGTGGAGGCGCGACAGCGCGCCGAAGCGACTGCAGCAGAGCTGGTGGAGGCACGGCAGCGCGCCGATGCGGCCGCGACGGATTTGATGCAAGCGCGACAGCGCGCCGACGCAGTTGCGGCCGAGCTGAAACGGGCAAACGCCGAATCAGTGGACCTCGCCGCAGCTTTGGCCGCCATCGAACGCCGAGCGCAGCAGGCCGTTGCCGATGTCGGGACCTTGCGCGCCGAGCTGGCGCATCTGTCAGCGGCCTATCACGGCGTTCTAGGTTCCACTACCTGGCGCATCACGGCGCCTCTTCGCAATGCCTTGTCGCGCTGGCCGCGCCTGCGCCGGGCATTGCGCTCGACTTCAAGGTTGTTTTGGCGATGCGCGACCCTCCGCATCCTGCGCCTCGACGGTAGCCCGGGCAAGCGGCGCCGCGGCGCCGCCGGCGTCCAGTGGATCTTTGCGACGGCTTCACCCCGCTTGCTGGCTAAGCCCGCGGTGCGTCGGCTCGCTGTCGCGGCGATCGTCGCTGGACGCCGTGGACGTCTCTGGCGCGTTCTGCGGCGCAGCCAGCGGATCATGGAGCTGTCCAAATCGGTTGTCGCCGAGTTGGCGGGACAAATACCGGTACCCGCGGCCGCACTGCCGGAAGCCGCGAATTATGTGCCGCCCGTCGGCCTCCTGCCCGGCTGCAATCCGCTTTCCATCCGGCTGGCGCGGGAGCTGGCCGATCGGCCGGCGCTGAACGTGCTGGTGCCGGCTCTTGGAATGAAAAATATGACGGGCGGACCGAATACGGCGGTCAACTTGGCATACCGGCTTGCCGCGCTCGGCGTGCCAATTCGGCTGGTCAGCGCCGATATGCCGATCGACCCCGATCCCAAAGCCTTCTGGCGCCATGTCCGCGCTCTCGCCGACATCGATGCCGAATTGCCGAATGTGGAGCTGGTCGATGCTTCGGACCGCACCCAGCCGCTGACCATCGGGGCGAACGACGTCTTTATGGCGACTGCTTGGTGGACGGCGCAGATGGCCAAATATGCCATTTCCCATACCCGCCACCAGCGCTTCCTGTACCTGATCCAGGAGTACGAGCCGCTGCTCCATCCGTCTTCGACCCCGCAAGCCTTGGCCGAGGAGACCTATCGGCTCGATCACATTCCGATCGTCAATACGACCTTGCTGCGCGACTTTCTCGCGACGGAGAGGGTAGGACCGTTCGCCGACCCGGAATTTGCCGAGCGCGCCATCGTGTTCGAACCGGCGATCAACATCAGCCGCTTTTACCCGGACCGAATGGCCACCGACGGGCTATCTCGGCGCCGCCGGCTCCTGCTTTACGCGCGGCCGAGGAGTGGCGTGCGCAATGCGTTCGAGCTCGGCGTAGCGGCATTACAGAAACTGATCTTCGAGGGCGCCTTTGATCCTGCGGAATGGGAATTCCTCGGAATGGGCGACCCCTTTGCGGCGGTCGACCTCGGTCGCGGCGCGCAACTCGTCTCGGTGCCCTGGCTTGATTTCGACAGCTACGCCCGACAGATGCGAACGAGCGACTTGCTGCTATCGCCGATGCTGTCGCCGCACCCGAGTTATCCGCCGCTGGAAATGGCTGCTTCCGGGCGTCCTGTCGTCACCACGACCTTTGCCACCAAGACGGCCGCACGTCTCGCGGCGATATCGCCCAACATCATTGGCGTGGAGCCCACCATCGAGGCCATTGCCGATGGCTTGAGGGAGGCAATTCGTCGGCAGGCTTCGGGCATTCCGAACAGCAGCAAGCTTGGCCTTCCGAGCTCCTGGAGCGAGAGCTTCGCAGCGACCGTGCCGGCCGTCCATGACGCGCTCCTCGGCCTGTTCGGGGCTCCGCCCCTTGGGCAGGCAGCGCGCCGCGGCGACGCCGGGCCGGTGTCCGGCTTGTTTCCCGGATACCGGCAATGGCCGGGCGATCGCTATGGGTTGCTGCGCTTCGACCTGCTGCACGAGCGCCGTCAGGCATATGGCAAAGCAGCGGTCGATGCGGGTCTGCTCAGTTTTCTGACCCCGGTGTGGAACACGCCGGCAGACATGCTCCGCGAGCTGGCGCAGAGCGTGTTGGGTCAGGACGCCGGTACTGGGTTCGAATGGATCATCCTCGACAACGGGACGGACCGCGACGAGACGCGTGCGGCGCTGGCGCCGTTCGCCGAGCACCCCTGCGTGCGGCTGTTTCGGGTCGAGGCGAATCTCGGGATCGCCGGCGGCATGCGCTACTGCCTCGAACGCGCGACCGGCCGCTACATCGTCCCGCTCGATTCGGATGATCTGCTGACCCCCGACTGCGTCCGGGTCGTCACCTCCGAACTGATCTCGGCCGGCTATCCCGCACTCGCCTACACCGATGAGGACAAGGTCGAGGGCACCGCCTTTCGGGACCCGTATTGCAAGCCCGATTGGGACCCGGTGCTGTTTGCGCATTCCTGCTACATCGCCCATCTCTGCGCAATCGATCGCCGCCTGGCAATCGAGCTCGGCGCTTATACCGACGCCGGCGCCAGCGGATCGCATGATTGGGACACGTTCGTCCGTTTTTTCCGAGCCGGCCATACGCCCCACCATATTCGCCACATCCTCTACAGCTGGCGCCTGCACGCGGCGTCGACTGCCGCGAATATCGGCAGCAAGGACTACATCTTTTCTTCACAACGTGCGGTGTTGGAGCGCTTTCTCGCTGGCGCGGCGAATCCGGGCCGGTACCGCGTCGATCCCTCGCCGCTGTTCAACGGGACCCCCGATTGGCGGTTTCTCCGCCCTGCGGACGAGCCCGTTTCGATCGCCACGATCCTGATCGGCGGCAGCGGCGAACCGATCGGCGTTGGCAAGGCGTTCTCATCGGGTGCTGCGGCAGTTGAAAGAATATCGGCCGATGACGGACTGGAGACCTTGCTGACCGCGGTCGAGAAATGTGCCGGGTCGACCGAATTCATCCATTTGTTGCACGGCGACGTAGTGGTCGAGGAGACCGGCTGGGCCGACGAAGCGGCGGCTTTATGCGAGCTGTTTCCGGACACCTTGCTGGTTGGCGGCCGCATCCATCGCGCCGGCCAGATCGTCGATGCCGACCGCTATTTTGGCTTCGGGGAGGGCTGCAACTCGCCGAACCGCGGCAGGAGCCTGGCCGATCCCGGATATTTCGCGCAAATGTGGAAGCCGCATTCGGTGAGCGCGGTGCCACTCCAGCACTGCGTCGCCCGCGCCGATTTTCTGGTCGCGGCATTGCGCCGCCTCGCCGGCACCGGCGCGAGCTATCACCATCTCGCGGCCTGGCTCGGAGCCGAAGCGCGCCGCCGCGGCGGGAGGGTCGTCTATTCGCCGTTTTTCTGCGCCCGCATTGCGCGCGAAATCGAAGCGCCGACGACGGTCGAGCGCGACGCTTTTGTTATGGCGCATCGCGCGCTGATCCCCGAGCCAACTTTGCTGTCGCTCCGCCTCGGCCTGAGCGCGGCCACTGTCTATCAGCCCCTCCTCGCCCGGCAGCGGCGCGACGAGGAGAAACGCGCGCGATCCGCCAGAGCCACGAGCTATGCCGACAGCGCGGCGGCGGAGGTCATGGCTCGGCGGATCACCAGCCCCGCTCCGCCGCGATCGTGCCGGTTCTCGCTGCTAACCAGCGTGTACGAGCGCACCTCTGCAGCGTTGTTCGAAGAGACCGCCCGCTCGCTGACCGAGCAGTCCTATTCTTTTGCCGAATGGCTGGTGCTCGAAAACGGGCCGGTGTCGCCGGAGGTCGCGGACGCGTTGCAGCGGCTGGCAGCCGACCCCCGCATCCGCCTGTTCCGGGTGCCCGACAATCTCGGGATCGTCCGCGCGATGCGTTTCTGTCTCGAGCGCGCCAGCGGCGACTACGTCATTCCGATGGATGCCGACGATCTCCTGACCGGGGATGCGCTGCAGCAATTGGCGCTTGCGATTGCCGCTTCGCCTTCGGCGTCGCTGTTCTTTTCCGATGAGGATCTGCTGGTCGAGCAGCAGCCGACCTCGCCGTTCCGCCGCCCGGGGTTCGACCCGATCCTCAATGCCGCAGATTCCTACATCTGGCATCTCTGTGCCTTCCGCCGTGAACGGGCCTTGGCGTTGGACGCCTTTAGCGATTCGGGCGCGAATTATTGCCACGACTGGGATACCGCCTGTCGTTTCGCAGCGGCCGGAGACGAGATCGTGCATGTGCCCGCCGTTCTTTACCATTGGCGGCGGCACCTCGACTCCAGCAGCAACCGGGGCGAGGTCAATCCGGGGTCGCTCGCCTCGGTAAAGCACGTCATGACGGGCATCATCGCCCGTCAGCCCCGTCCCGAGCTGTACGATGTCGACCCCTTCCCGCTGTACCGGGGGGTCGAGCAATATGCCATTCGACGACGGCCGGTCGATCCGATGTTGATGGCCTTGGTGGTGCTCGCAGAGGCTGAACCCACCCCCGCGTCGGCGCCGGGATTCACCGCGCTCGCCTGCACTATGATCGGGGAACCTCATGTCCTCGCGCAGTGGCGCGAGCCTTCGGCAGCGGCACGGCTGGCGCGGCTCACGGCGAGGATCACGGCCGACCACGTCGCGCTGATCGGCGACGCGCTGACGCCCGACACCGAGCACGGCGTCTGGGAAGCGATGCGGCTGTTCGAGATGCACCCCGACGTGGCCGCCGTCGGGGGCCGCATTATCGGCGAGGGCGGCACAGTGCTCGGCTATTGCGCGGTTCCCGCTTTCGATCATGGCGCGCTCGCAACGGCGGCCGGCGGCCAGCGGGGTGACCCGGGCCCCTTTGCGATGGCGTTGAAGCCGCAGAGCGCGATGCGGATCGCGGGCGAATATTTTTTCTGCCGAACCGAATTGCTGCGCGAGGCGGCGACGGCGCTCGCCGAAGACGGCGGATCGCTGACTGGGCTCGGCGAGCGGTTGACCGCGCTCATCCATGCGCGCGGTATGCGCATCGCCTATTCGCCGCTGATCGAGGCCACGTTGTCCGATCATGGCGCCGAGGAACAAGTCGCGCCGAAGCCGCTGGCGAAGGTACTGCCGACCGGCTTTGGGGTCGCCGGTATCAGAGGGAGGCGAACGGCGGTCGTCTATCTGGCGCGCAAGGCCGAAGGGCTGGAGCCCGTAAAGCGGTTTGTCGCTTCCTACCGCGCCCATAATCCCGGCGAGCACCACGATCTCGCGGTCGTCTACAAGGGTTACGATGGCGGCGACGACATCGCTCGAACGCAAGCCGTATTCGACGGGATGCCGCATCGCACGTTAAACATCAGCGACGAAGGGTTCGATATCGGCGCCTATCTCTTCGCGGCCCGCCAGCTCGACTACGAGTGCCTTTGTTTTCTCAATACTTTCACCGAAATCGTCGCGGAGGCCTGGCTCGCCACGCTGTGCGCGCAAGCCGCCCGCGCGGGGGTCGGCATCGTCGGCGCCACCGGTTCATACGAAAGTCTCCACGATTCGTGTGCGCTCACCGGCAAGGCGGTATGGCTCTGCGCCGTCAAACGCATCCCGTTCGACGAACGCATCGCCGGGCATTTCCGCTGGGTTTTGGCCGATCACGCGGCGGAATGGATGGAACGACGAGCCGCGCCCGGAAAACGGCCCGGCCGTGTCGCGGCGGACGCAGGAAGGCCCTACCGCGCAGCATTGGACAGCCAATTCCCGAGCTATTGGGAAGCGGTATGCGCTCCGGGCGGACCGCTCGAAGTTTGCCGTCAAATGCCGCGCTTCCCGAACCCGCATATCCGCAGCAATTGCTTCATGATCGCTCGCTCGTTGTTGCTGTCTCTCGGCTATCCGCCGCCGCAAACAAAAAACCAGTGTTACGAGTTCGAAAGCGGCTTTAACGGCTTGACGGCGCGCCTCCGAGCGGCGGGCCTCTCGGCCCTCGTCGCGGGTCGCGACGGTATCGGCTACGACGTTCCGGACTGGCCGCAAAGCCGAACCTTCAGATTGGAATCGCAGGACAATCTGCTGGCGATCGACAATCAGGTCCGGGAGTTTGCGAGTCTCTGTGATGCCGAGCGGATCACCCATTCGCGCTTCACCTGGGGCGATTATCTCGGGCCGGCGCCCCCTGATTTTCCCGATCTGGGGTTCACATTCGCTCGTGGCGATCTGGCCCCCGCTCGCATAGCGGCGGCGGTCGCCCGGTCGGAGCTGTCGGATATGGCGGTTTGACGGGTTGCGCCGGTATCGTAAGCCGGGACACGCCAGCGGTAGGCGATAAACCCATTAGATCGAGGATTCGACCGGCGAAGCCTATAAATGCGCCGGAGATGGATTACGGCTCGCCAGCGCAAAGCAACGGCGCTGTCGACGGAGAAACCAGACGCCGTATGTGCGGCGCCAAGAGAAATTCCTTCGATCGTAGGGAGTTCGAGCTTGGGTGATACAACCGTCGTGTACCTCGCGCGCGGGCGCGACGGCGGGCGGCGGGCAGCCGATGCCTTCTTCGCTTCGTACCGCGCCCACAACGCTGGGCAAGCGCATGATTTGTTGGTGATCGTCAAGGGTTGGGACGGGATGTCCGGGCTCGCATGGGTCCGGCGAACGGCGCGCTCGCTCGCGGCATCGGTTGTCGAATTGCCCGATGACGGCTACGATTTCGGAGCCTATTTCCGCATTGCGGCAAAAATCGCGCCCACCTGGCTGTGCCTGCTGAACACCCACAGCCGGATCGTCGGCGACTATTGGCTCGACAAATTGCGCGCCGCCGCCGAGTGCCCGGGGGTCGGGGCGGCCGGAGCCACCGGCTCGTGGGGTACGATGACGCCGCATTGGCATGGCCCCGGTGCGACCTTGCCCGGCCGTGCTGCTTGGCCATTGCGTTTCGCCGCGAGGATCGGCCGGTTTCCGCGATTTCCCAACCCTCATCTGCGATCTAACGGACTGATGTTGCAACACCGGCGGTTTCTCGAATTTGCCGCGGCCGCCCGGTTGCCGGGACGCAAGGGGGATGCCCATTTTCTCGAAAGCGGCCGCGGCGGTTTGACGCGGTTCTTGTCGCACCGGGAGCTTCGGTCCGTTGTGGTCGGGGCAGGCGGACGTGCATTCGACGCGAAGGATTGGATCGCCAGCGGCACCTTTCGCGTGCCGGGCCAGCCCAACCTGCTCATTGCCGACAACCAGACCGAGACCTATGCGGCGGCCGACCGGCCGATGCGACGCATTCTGGAGTTCGCGGCCTGGGGCAAAACCCTGACCGAATGATTCGGTGACATCGCGCCAGGCGCCCTTCACGAGCGGGGCATGGCCGGCGCGCCTTGCGCCGCTTTAGCGGCGATCCGCTGCATCGGGTTGCATGTGCTCAGCCATGGCGGCAAGATGGCGCGGGAAATCTTGTCATTGATCGTCGGGAGCGCGGCGCCGATGCCGGTTCAGAAAGTCGTCATCCTCGCCGGCGGGCTCGGTACCCGCCTGTCGGAAGAAACTGAGCTGCGTCCGAAACCGATGATCGAAATCGGCGGCCGCCCGATCCTCTGGCACATCATGAAAATATATTCGCGGTTCGGGCTCAACGATTTCATCATTTGCCTGGGTTATAAAGGATATATGATCAAGGAGTTCTTTTCGAATTACCACATTCACATGGCCGATGTGACGTTCGACCTGCTTGAGCACTCGACGACCGTGCATCGCAAGCGGGCCGAGCCATGGCGCGTCACCCTGGTCGAGACTGGCGACGGCACGATGACCGGCGGCCGGCTGCGGCGGGCCCGCGACTATATCGGCGATGTGCCGTTCTGCATGACCTATGGCGACGGGGTGGCCGACATCAACCTCGACCGGTTGATCGCCGGCCATGAAGCAAGCGGCCGCTTGGCCACCTTGACCGCGGTGCAGCAGCCCGGGCGCTGGGGGGTGCTAGATCTCGATGAGGCGGAGGCCGTGCGCAGCTTCCGCGAAAAGCCGGAAACCGATGGAAGCTGGATCAATGGCGGCTTCATGGTCCTGTCGCCCCAGGTTCTCGATTCGATCGACGGGGACGAGACCGTCTTCGAGCAGGAGCCGTTGATGCGTCTCAGCGCGGCCAATCAGCTCGGCGTATTTCGCCATACCGGGTTCTGGCATGCGATGGACACGCTGCGCGACAAGCGTCATCTCGAACAGCTGTGGGATACCGGGACCGCGCCGTGGAAGACGTGGTGACGGAATGGTGGGGTTCTGGCGGGACAAACGGGTTCTGGTCCTCGGCCATAGTGGCTTCAAGGGCAGCTGGCTGAGCTTGTGGCTCCACCACAAGGGGGCCCGGGTGTTCGGCTTGTCGCTCCCCATCGAAGACCGGCAATGTCTCTTCGCGGCCGCAGCACTCGACTCGACGATCGAAACCCTGGCCGGTGATATTCGCGACTTCGAGACTGTGCGCGCCGCGTTCGAGCGCACGCAGCCCGAAATCGTCTTTCATCTCGCCGCCCAATCTCTGGTTCGCCTCTCCTATCGCGAGCCGGTGGCGACCTATGCCACCAACGTAATGGGCACCGTGCACGTGCTCGCCGCCGCCGCAGCGACACCCTGCGTCAACGGCGTGATCGTCGTTACCAGCGACAAATGCTACGAAAATCGCGAGTGGTTGTGGGCCTATCGCGAAAACGAGCCGCTCGGCGGCCATGATCCCTACAGCAGCAGCAAGGCCTGTGCGGAGCTGGTGACCGCCGCGTGGCGGCGCTCGTTCTTTGGCGCCGGCGCCGACCGTATTATCGGGATTGCCACGGTGCGCGCCGGGAACGTCATCGGCGGCGGCGATTGGGCCGAAGACCGGCTTGTCCCCGATTGCATGCGCGCTTTGCTGGCCGGCGAAGCGATCGCCGTCCGCAACCCGCAGGCGACGCGACCGTGGCAGTTCGTTCTCGATCCGCTCGCCGGCTACATGTTATTGGCCGAGCATCTCTGCCGGGATCCCGCGGGTTATGGCGAGGCTTGGAATTTCGGACCGGCAGAGGACGACGCGCGGACCGTCGGGTGGATTGTCTCGCGCATCGTCGAGCGCTGGGGCGGGGGCGCCCGGTGGGAAGCGGTCGCGGGAGACCGGCGGCACGAGGCGGGTTTTCTCAAGGTCGATGCCTCGAAGGCACGGGCGCGTCTGGGATGGGAGCAAAAGCTCGGTTTGGCGGCGGGCTTGGATTGGTGCGTCGACTGGTATCGAGCCTTCGACCGGGGCAATTTGGCGCGTCGGCTGATGACGGAGCAGATCGTCCGTTTCGAAGAACTCTAGAGATTTGCAGGATAGATCATGGCGGCAATCGACCTCCCTCGCTGCCGGTCGTGTGGCGCCGAACTCCGTCGCACCTTCGTCGATCTCGGCCGCTCGCCTCTGGCCAATTCATTTCTCAGCGCCGACGCCGTAAAACAAATGGAGCCGTTCTATCCGCTGCACGTCTTCATTTGCGAAAATTGCCTGCTTGTCCAGCTCGACGTGTATCAGAGCGCCGATCGGATCTTCGATCATTATCTCTATTTTTCATCATATTCGGAGATGTGGCTGCGTCATTGCCGGCAATACGCAGCGCAGATGATCGATCGCTGTCGGCTCGACCGCAATTCGCTGGTGATCGAGGTCGCCAGCAACGACGGTTACCTGCTGCAATACTTCAAGGAACGCGATATCGGCGTGCTCGGCATCGAACCGGCTCGGAACGTCGCCGAGGTCGCGATCGGCAAGGGGATCCCGACCGAAATCACCTATTTTGGTGCGGAGGTCGCGCGGCGGCTCGCGCGCCAGTACGGCACCGCCGATCTGATGGCGGCCAACAACGTCCTCGCGCACGTCCCCGACCTCAACGATTTCGTCGCCGGCTTCAAAATCCTGCTCAAGCCCTCTGGGCGAGCAACATTCGAGTTCCCGCATCTCCAGCGGCTGATCGAAGGGTGTCAGTTCGACACGATTTACCACGAGCATTTCTCGTATTTTTCGCTGCTTGTCGTCGATGCGATCTTCGGCCGCCATGGGCTTACGGTTTTCGATGTCGAAGAACTGCCGACGCATGGCGGCTCGTTGCGGGTTCATGTCGCGCACGCGGACACCGCCCCGCCGCGCAGCACCGTGTGGCACGCGGTGATTGCCGCCGAAAAAGCGGCCGGGCTCGATTGTATGCCGGGTTATGCCGGGTTTGCCGAAGCGGTCATTGCGGTCAAATGCGGTCTCCTCAAATTCCTGATCGGCGCCCGCGAGGAGGGGAAAACCGTGGTTGGCTACGGTGCCCCGGCCAAGGGCAACACTTTGCTGAACTATTGCGGCATTGGGCCCGAACTGCTTTCGTACACCGTAGATGTCAGCCCGCACAAGCAGGGGCGATATCTGCCGGGAGCCCAGATCCCGATCCATGCACCGCAGCGCATTTTCGAGACGAGGCCCGATTACGTGCTGATCCTGCCGTGGAATTTGAGCGACGAAATCCGCGCGCAAATGGCGGGGATCCGCGATTGGGGCGGTCGCTTCGTCGTCGCTGGCCCGGCTGTCGCCATTCTCGACTAGACGCCCTACCGATGAGGATCGACCCCTCGGTGCTGCCCGGCGTTATGATCATAACGGTCGAGCCGCAACCCGACGAACGCGGCCTCTTTGCCCGGACGTTCGATGCCGCCGAATTCGGCGCCGTCGGCCTGCCGACCGTGTGGCCGCAATGCAACGTCTCGTGGAATGCCCGGCGCGGGACGTTGCGCGGCATGCACTTTCAGCGCGCGCCGCGCGGCGAGCCGAAATTGGTCCGCTGCACCCGTGGCCGCGTCTTCGATGTTGCCGTGGATTTGCGTCCGGGATCGCCCGGGTTTGCCAAATGGGTGGGCATCGAGCTGTCGCACGAGCGCCGCAACGCCTTGTTCATTCCCGAAGGGTTGGCACACGGTTTCCTCACCCTCGAGGACGATTGCGAAGTCCTTTATATGATGGGAGAGATCTTCGTTCCGGAGCTGGCGGTCGGTGTGCGCTGGAACGATCCCGCCTTCGCGATCGAATGGCCGTTCGCGCCGAGCGTCATCTCGGATCGCGACGCCCACTGGCCGGATTGCGCGCTATGATCCGGGTGCTGCTGACCGGCGCCTCGGGGTTCATTGGCCGCCATTGCCTAGCGCGGCTCAGCCGCGAGGATTGCACTATCGATGCGGTCAACCGAACCGGAAATGGCCCCGGCAATGGGCGGGTTCGCTGGCATGCTGCCGATCTGCGCGACCCCGGCGAGGCAAGCCGGATCGTCGCGGCGCTGCGGCCGACCCATCTGCTCCATCTCGCTTGGGAGGCGACTCCGCGGCGCTATGCGTCATCGCCCGACAACATGCGGTGGCTGACCGCCACCATCGCCATGGCATCGGCCTTTGGTGCAACAACCGGGGTCCGCTTTGTTGGGGTCGGCAGCTCCGCCGAATATGCCAATGTCGACCAGCCCTGCACCGAGGATGCGACGCCGATCCGTCCACCTTCGATTTACGGCAAATGCAAGGCTGCATGTTGGCTTGCGCTCGAGGCGGCGGCGCAACATAGCGGCTTCGCTGCTGCCTGGGGACGGGTGTTCCTGCCTTACGGTCCGGGCGACCCGCCGGCGCGCCTGATCCCGTCGGTGCTGGCCGCACTCGCCGACAGGCGGCCGGTTGAGACCACACATGGCCGTCAGCTCCGCGACTTCATCTATGCGCCCGACGCGGCCGACCTGCTTATCCGGCTGCTCCTTTCCGCAGAGACCGGGGCGTTTAACATTGCGACCGGCAGACCGACGGCGATTCGCATGGTGGTCGAGTATCTGGCGGCGCGGCGCGGGCTCGCCGAGCTGCCGCGGTTCGGCGCGATCGAGCCGGCGAGCGGCGAACCGTCGGTGCTGGTCGCCGACATGGGCAAAGTCGAACAGCGGCTCGGCTGGTCGGCGCCGACCGCGATCGCAGCGGGCCTCGACCGGGTGCTTGTCGAACACCAGCCGGTGGTGGCGGCGGCGCGCCAACCGACCGAGGCGTGAGATGCCCGACTTACGGGCAACACCCCGGGTCAGCATCGGCGTCCCGGTTTACAACGGCGCCGACGGCTTGGCCGAAGCACTCGCAGGCTTGTGCCAGCAGACGCTGGCCGACATCGAAATCATCGTTTCCGACAACGCGTCGACCGATGCGACCCCTGAAATCTGTCGCCGCTTCGCCGCGGATCCCCGTTTGCGCTATGTCCGCCAGCCCCGACCCATCTCGGTCACTGACAATTTCAATTTCGTGCTCCGGCAAGCGCACGCGCCCTATTTCATGTGGGCGGCCCATGACGATGCCCGCGACCCGGATTTCATCGAGCGTCTCGTCGCTGCGCTCGAGAGCCGCCCGCAAGCCATCCTGGGGTTCGGCGATGTCGTCGAGATCGTTGGCGGGGAGCCGCATCCGCTTCGCCTCGACTTTGCCAATCGCGGGCTCTCGGCACGGGCGCGGCTGCGACAGGCCGCCTATTTTCCGCTACACCATCTCTACGGCGTGTGGCGGACCGAGCGGCTGCGCGCGATCCCGTGGCGCCATAACGATTGGTGGCATGACGCACCCCCGATGATGGCGGCAACGATGATCGGAGAGTTCGTCCACGTGCCGGGGGTCGTCTTTCGCTATCGCTACAACGGTCATCCGTTCTTCGATTTGCCGCGGCGGGGCGGTTTGGCGGGCGCCTTCGCCGATTTTGCGGCTCTCGGCCGGCGCTGTTGCAGCCTGATCCGGCTGGTATGGCTGTCGGCGACGACAGTGGCCGCGGTAGCCGGCGCCCGGTATGGCCTGCTCGCGGGTTATTTCTGCTTGTCGAAGGTGTTGCGGCAAATCGGTGGCTACATAATGCGCCACCATCTGCGCAGCTTTCTCGCCGTCGAGCCGCGAACCGGCAGCTGAATCCCATCCCGGCTCCCTTCGCCCGCTCCATCCGGCTCGGTTGACGCGGGCCACGTGCGCATCAAACGCTGCCATGCGGGCGCACGTCATCGTCAAGAAAGCCCTGCTCGTGCAGGTGCGGGCCTGAGGACGCCCAGAGTCCGCCTCGATCCCCAACAGCACCGGAGACTAGCAACACCACCGAGAATTCCGCCGGAAGAACCTCTATGAGGTTGTGTGTTTCCTGATCAAAATCATGCCTCGGGCGTCAAACCCCCAGCCATGTCTGCATTGCTCAGTGTTTCCTTGGTGCGCGCCTTTATCGTGATCCTGACAACTCAAGAGGGAAGTCGACGTGCGGCCGCCCGCGCGGGCACAAGAGTATCCAGCAATCGGCTCAAAAACGAAATTCGGACCTGATTCGGATTTCGTGGATGGATTCGTCTCTAATCGCTTCCTTCATTCGAAAGATCTCTTCAATATATGCCGGTCGCATCCAATAGGGAAATCGCCTATATTCTACTGTCCCAAAAATGCGGCGTGCAAGAGACGGAATTGTAATTACGTTAGCTTCATGATTTATTGACAAAAAGATGTCAGCGTTTGATGCAATCCACTGCACATAGTGCAAGGCCACGTCTTCGCCCATTTCAGTCATCGAATCGACATTTAGGACTACGCCGAATCTTTCCTTAAGCAAATCCAGTCGGTTACTTGGTAAAAGCCTAACACGGTCGTCAGATTGACAATCATCGCCAATCATCCAGAGTTTGTCTGGACCTAGTGTAGCGCCGAGAAAACAGGCCTGAGCTACGACACCCATTGGCAGGTCGATAGTGGCATATCGAGATATTCCTGCTTTGACCGCATAATAGGCTGTTCGTCCATTTCCGGGGCCTATTTCAAGCACGGACGCATTCGTAACAGTCGCAAGCTCTTGCTGAACACGGAAGACTTGATAAAGGGCTTGAATTGCCCGATAACTAGCGAGCCCGCGCTGTGTCACCAGACCCCGTTCGCCGCGGAACGGTGACGGGAAATCGATTAGAAAGCCCAACTCTCGCTCTATTATCCGCAAAAGGTTCTCGGCATCGGCCGGAGGGTCCGCGTACGCGCTCTGCTTGTAGTAGGAGCGATATTGTTCGGCGCTTTCGGGGACCCAACGTCTCAAGCCAAGCGCGTGGGTTACCTCGCCGATTAAGAACGCGGCTTGATCTGAACGCGCCTGATCTATTGTCGGATCTACGGGTGAGCCCGTTTCGATAGAATTTGCGAGATTATCCATGCCATAGAACAGATCGCACGAAACGGGATTTTCAAACATATTTGTGATTGTCTCATTGGAAGTAGCCATGAGGGCGTCATGTACTGGTCGCCTCAAATTGTCTATTTGCGCCCATATACCTGCGCCGTTGTCACAGTAATCCGTCATGGCCAAGCGATAGCTACGTTTAACCCGCTCGATGAAGTCATGATTAAGATAACTGGAAGGCCCTTTAATTTTCGTCATTGTACTCTCTCGCGCGGCAGTTGTTCTACTGTCGTAAATTATTGAGTGGGGCGGCGTATGTCTTTGCTTCCGGTGAGGTCAACAAGCGACGGATAAGCAGCCGATGCCGAGCAAGGAGTGGAATGCGGCATGCGGGTGCGGCCGACACTGTCTACCACTAACTCCACGCCGACGGATCGGTCAAGAGACCAGGGCTCGAATTGCTCCGGGCGTGATCTATTAACGGTCCATTTGCACCAACTCGAATAGATACCGGCCATAGGAATTGCCCATAAACTTGGCTGCCAGCCGCTGGAGCTGAGCGTTGTCGATCCAATTCATGCGCCACGCGATTTCTTCCGGACAGGCAATTTTGAGCCCTTGACGAGCCTCGACCGTCGCCACGAACTCGGCCGCTTGCAGCAGACTCTCCGGTGTCCCGGTATCAAGCCAGGCAAACCCGCGACCGAGGGTTTCCAGCTCGAGGCGTCCTTGCCGCAGGTAATGGTTATTTAGATCGGTGATCTCCAGTTCGCCGCGGGCCGATGGCTTCAAGGTGGCGGCGATATCGGGTGCCTGCGCGTCATAGAAGTAGAGACCGGTAACCGCATAATTGGAGGGTGGCACCGCCGGCTTCTCGATGATCGCCCGCACCGCCCCATCCGGAGCGAAGTCAACGACCCCATATAGACCCGGCTCACGCACCCAATACCCAAAGATGACGGCTCCCGCTTTGCTCGCCGCCGCGCGCTGCAACGACGCGACCAGACCGTGGCCATAGAAGACATTATCGCCGAGCACCAAGGCCGAGCGCCCGCCGGCGATAAAGTCGCGGCCGATCAGAAAGGCCTGGGCCAACCCGTCGGGTCGCGGCTGCACGGCGTAATTGAGCTCGAGGCCCCAAGCGTGTCCATCCCCCAGCAGGCGCTGGAATTGAGTGGCATCGGAAGGCGCGGTAATGACCAAGATCTCGCGGATCCCAGCCAGCATCAAGGTCGTGAGTGGGTAATAAATCATCGGCTTGTCGTGCACCGGCAGCAATTGCTTGCTGACCACTTGGGTCATCGGCCAGAGCCGACTGCCGGTGCCGCCGGCGAGGATAATACCCTTCATGCCGCCTCTCCGAGATCGGCTAGAACACGCGACAGCGACGCCCGCCAATCGGGCTGATCAAGCCCGAAGACGTGGTGGATCAGGCTGCAATCAAGCGTCGAATTGGGCGGGCGTGCAGCCGGCGTCGGATAATCTCGAGTGGCGATCGGTACCAGCCGCGGCGGTCGCCCGCAGGCATGCTCAAAGATTCCCTGGGCAAAGCCGTACCAGCTCGTTGGCGGTGCCCCGGCGAAATGGTAGGTTCCCCATTTCGCAAAGCTCGCTTGGCGGCTCGCTTTGGCCATCGCGATTATCGCATCGGCGATGTCTCGCGCCTCGGTCGGGCCCCCTTGCTGGTCAGCGACAATGCGGAGCTCATCCCGTTCCCGGCCAAGCCGCAGCATGGTCTTGACAAAGTTCGTACCATGGACGCCAAAGACCCAGGACACCCGCAGCAGCAAATACGCCGGGTTTCCTGCCGCAACCGCCGCATCGCCTGCGGCCTTGGAGGCGCCGTATAGATTGACCGGCGCGATCGGCTCGGTTTCCCTGTGCGGGCCAACGCAGGTCCCCGCGTACACGTAATCTGTCGAAAGGTGAATGACTGGCAAGCCGCGCGCCGCTGAAGCCCGGGCGACAATCCCGGCGCCCTCGGCATTGATCGCATATGCCGCATCTCGATCGCTCTCGGCGCGATCGACAGCGGTGTAAGCGGCACAATTGACGACGGCAGACAACGCGGGTGCCGACAGACAGCGCGTGACCGCGGCCAGGTCTGTTATGTCGCAGGCCGCGCGCTCGCAACCCAGACCTTGGGGACCAGCCCGTTCAACCAGCGCGCGTCCTACCTGCCCCCCGGCGCCGAGGATCAGCAGCGTCACATCGCCTCCGTCGGCGCCAACACACCGAGACGTTCCTGCCGGTAAGTTGCGCTGGCGCGCCGGCACCATTTCTGATTGGAAATATACCAGTCGACCGTGTCAGAGAGACCGCGATCGAGATCGTACCGGGGATGCCATTCAAGCTCGCTCTCGATCTTGCTGGGGTCGATGGCGTACCGCGCGTCATGACCGGGCCTATCGGTCACGAAAGAGATCAGCCGGGCATGAGGAGCGCCTCCCGGGCGCCGCTGGTCGAGCAGCCGGCAGATGGCGAGAACCACTTCGATGTTTTGAACTTCCGCGCGAGCGCCAATGAGGTAAGTCTCGCCAATGCGACCCCGTTCGACGATGCGCCGCAACGCTGCGACGTGGTCGTCGACATGCAGCCAATCGCGGATGTTCAGGCCTTGGCCGTAAACCGGTAGCGGCTTCTCTGCGAGGCCATTCAGCACCATCAACGGGATCAGCTTTTCGGGAAACTGATAGGGACCGTAATTGTTCGAGCAGTTCGACACCAAGGCCGGAAGGCCGTAGGTATGGAACCAGGCTCGGACGAGATGATCGGCACCGGCCTTACTCGCCGAATAAGGTGAGTTTGGCCGGTAGGGGCTGCCAACCTCAAAATATTCGGTCAGTCCGAGCTCGCCATAGACTTCATCGGTCGAGATCTGCATAAAGCGAAATTCAGCGCGGTCAGTCGAACCGAGCGTGCGCCAATAACCGAGCGCCGCTTCGAGCAAGGTCGCCGTACCGACGACATTGGTTTGGATGAAAACCGCAGGCGCGTCGATCGAGCGATCGACGTGGCTCTCCGCCGCAAGATTGTACAAGATGCGCGGGCGATGGTCCCGCAGGATTACCGCCATCGCAGCGCCATCGCATATATCGGCGCAAATGAAGGTATGATTAGGATGGTCGATGACCGAGGCGAGGTTATCGAGATTTCCGGCGTAGGTGAGCTTGTCGACCGTGACCACGTGTTCGCCGTCGCCGATTAGCGCGCGGACCAGGGCCGAACCGATGAACCCGGCACCACCGGTCACGACTGCGGTCATGCGACGTACTCGAAGAGATCAGGCTGTTCGGCCAGCCGCGGCAATCTGCGATCACGGTCGGAAATGGTTATGGCTTCGGCACTGAGCGGCCAGCTGATCGCCAGCCCCGGATCGTCCCAAGTAATACCGCGCTCGTGTGATGGACTATAAAAATTGCTGACTTTGTATTGCACCTCGGTGTCGTCCACGAGCGTACAGTACCCATGTGCAAAGCCTGCCGGCACCCAAATCTGATGCCAGTTGTCGGCACTCAACATCGCTTCGGCGTGATGTCCAAAAGTCGGCGATCCGCGTCGGATGTCGACGGCCACATCGAGGATTGAACCTCGCGTCACCCGCAAAAGTTTTCCTTGGGCCATCGGAGGTAGTTGATAATGTAGACCGCGTAGCGTCCCCTTGAGCGGATTGCGAATGTGGTTGTCCTGAACGAAAGCACTGCCGATCCCAGCCTCAGCGAAGTCTCGTCCATTCCAAACTTCCGAAAAGAAGCCGCGTGAATCGCCGATCCGCACGGGGATGATGATCTTAACTTCCGATAGAGCGGTTGCCAAAATTTTCATGATCCCTTTCATACATCCCCCTATAGGATCTGCCTAGAGTGCGGTGGCGGAGTTCACTCCGCCATTTTAAGCTCACCCCGGCAAGCCGAGCACGATCGATACGTCGTCACGGTTAGGGAAGGGAAGCGAGATGAGCGTCCAGTTCCAATTCGTCAATCCCGCCACGCCGATGGGCGCCACTGTGATCGCAGGCGGCACCACCTTTCGGACCTGGGCGCCACGGGCAAAGAACGTCTATCTGCTGACCGGCGACGCGTTGGCCGGCTCTGCTGCTGCCGGCTGGACGCCGAGCCCGAACGATCGACTGACGCCGCTCGGCGACGAAACCTGGGGCGGATTCCTTCCAGGTGCGAGCGACGGCGCGCAATACATGTTTTGGGTTGAGGGTGTCGGCGCGACCGGGCTGAAGCGGGATCCCTACGCGCGGGAGCTGAGCCCCGATCCTGCTTTTCCGGCCTCCTATTGCATCGTCCGCCAGCCTGCGAGCTACCCTTGGCACGATGCTGATTGGCGCACGCCTGATTTTCGCGACTTGATCCTCTATCAACTCCACATCGGCACTTGGTGGGCGGTCGATCGGGACGGCAACGATATCCGTGCGACCCGAGGCGGCCGCTTCCTCGATGTCGTCACCCGCCTCGGCTATCTGCGCGACCTCGGAGTCAACGCCATTCAACTGTTGCCGATCCAGGAATTCGCGACCCAATACAGCGAAGGTTATAACGGTGTCGACTATTTCTCTCCGGAAGGGCTCTATCAAGTCGACGACGACGATCTTGCGCGATATCTCGTCCAGATCAATGCGATGCTTGCTTCGCTTGAGAAACCGCAGCTGACTTTGGATCAGCTGCGCCCCGGGATCAACCAGCTGAAATGCCTGATCGACCTGGCCCACCTCCATGGCATCGCTGTTATCTTCGACTTGGTCTATAATCATGCCGGTGGTGATTTTGGCGACCAGTGCCTCTGGTTCTATGATCGGTTCACCAACGCAGACCCGAACAACAGCTTGTATTTCACTGATGAGGACTGGGCCGGAGGACAGGTATTCGCCTTCTGGAACGCCCATGTGCGGCAGTTCCTGATCGACAACGCGGTGTTCTTCTTAAACGAGTATCGGATCGACGGCATCCGGTATGACGAGGTCCGCGTGATCTCAGACAATGTGCCTTCGGGACGCGCGCTGTGTCAGGACATGACCGGGACCGTGCGGTTTGTTCGTCCTGCCTCCATCCAGATCGCCGAATATTGGGATTGGGATCGCGCATCGCCGGTGACCGCGGTGCCCGCAGGGCTTGGCTTCGATGCGGCGCTGGGCGACGGGTTTCGTGACGCTGTACGCGCATTGGTATCGCAGGCCGCAGGCGGTGAGACTGCGCAGCTTGGGTTCGATGCGATCGCCCAATCTCTGTATCCGCCTGAGGGATACGACGCTGCTTGGCGGCTCGTGCAATGTCTCGAAAATCACGACATCACGTACGCGGCCCATGATGGTGCGGCGCGTGTGGCGATGCTCGCCGACCCGTCCAACCGCCGCTCGTGGTACGCGCGCAGTCGCAGCCGCGCTGCGACGGCATTATTGCTCGCGGCCCCCGGAATTCCGGCCCTGTTCATGGGCGAGGAGATTCTCGAGGACAAGTTGTGGAGCGACGACGAGAAGGACCACCCCGGGCACCTAGTTTGGTGGGATGGGCTCAAGACCGACACGGTCATGGCCGATTATCTCCGCTTCATGCAGGATCTGGTCGCATTGCGGCAGCGTGAGCCGGCACTGCGCGCCGAGGGGGTGCGCGTCGCCCGGGTGAATAATTACGACCGGGTGATCGTGGTCCATCGCTGGGTGGCCGACGGCAGTCCCGGCCGCGACGTAGTCGCGGTCGTCAGCTTCGACGAGAACCCAAAGCGGGACTACGGCATTGGCTTGCCGCGGCGCGGGCGCTGGGTGGAGCTGTTCAATAGCGATTTCTACGATCGGTTCCCCAATCCCGATGTGGTCGGAAACGGAGGTGTCGTCGATGCGGAAGGCCCAAGCCTCGACGGCTTCGAGCAATCGGCGTTGATCAGCATCCCTGCCAATGGCGCTTTGTTCCTGGCTAGCGGGTAGCAGTCGAATTGAGCGGATGCCTTAGGCGTGGCCGGCCGTCACGTTGTCACGGCGCTTGGCGGCGGCATCGGCCCGTCCGAAATCATCTGCGTGGAACCCATATAGGCGAGCACCGCCCGACAGGATCTTGGCGCCGATTTCCGGGGTGATGCTGGGGTTGTGCAATACCCGATTCGACACGTCGGGGAAGCTCGAGTCGAAATGCGGGAAATCGCTCGACACACAGATGTTGTCGGCGCCGCCCAGCAACTCGACGACCGAGCCGACCTCGCGCTCGCCGCTCTCGATCGCCGAGAAACAGTTGCGCTGCCAATATTCGAAGGGCGTCAGCTTTAGATAGGGCGCGTCGGCCTGGTGGTGCTGGCGCAGATCCCATTCGATCCGCCCCAATAGCCCCGGCACCCACCAGCTCTGCGCTTCGAGAAACGCCACCTTCAACCGCGGATACGATTCGAGGATGCCGCCCAGCATCAGTGCGATCAATGCCAGCTGCATCTCGGTCGAATGGCTGGCGACATGGCGCATGAAGCGGTTCTCGCCAAATCGCGGCTCGATCGTCGAGTAATACGAGCCGGTGCCTTCATGGAAACACAACGGCACCTGGAGGTCCTGCAGCATGCCGTAGAGCGGGTCCCAATACGTCGAGTGCCAATAGCGGCCATTGACGTAGTTCGGCCGGACAAAGGCGCCGACCGCGCCGTACTCCTTGACGCAGCGATGCAGCTCGCGGCAGGCGAGGTTGACATCGTGCACCGGCAGCATCGCCGCCATTTTGAGCTGGTCCGGACTGTGCTGAACGAAATCGTGCAGCCAGTCATTGTAGGCGCGGCAGATCGCGTTGGAAAACTGCGGGTCCATATCGTCTCGCGCGAGAAACGACAGGCCGGCGGTCGGGAACAAGACGGCGATGTCGATCCCTTCCATCTCCATGCCGATGATCTGCGCCTCAGCGTCGTAGCCGCGCTCGACCGCGAACATGACGTTCTTGTTGCCGCGGGCGCCGACGAGCGGGCCGCGAATGCGGTTGTATTGCGAAACGTTGCCGTCATTGCTGGTCGGCGTGCCGTCGAAGAACCACAACGGCCGGCGCCGCATCCCGGTGCTGCCGCCATCGACCGGCTGCATCGCCGAGGTGATCCGTGGCTTGAACGCGGGGTCGAGATATCTGTCGAAGAGGTCGGTCGGCTCCATGATGTGCATGTCGCAGTCGACAAACCGAAAGCCCTCTTTCATGTCTTGCTCCTTCCGTTCCAGACTGTCAGCAACGGGAACCGTGGCCGAGAGCACCCTAAGCGGGCGCATCTACCTGCGGCCGTTGTCGTCTTACGATGTCCACGCCGAGGCTCATCGATAGCCCATAACCTTCGAACTGCGGGAGGTCAACGAGGGACTCTCCAGCGGGGTGGGGAGTGTGAGAGATCTCATCCGCTCGAGGTGTGCCACAGGGCAGCGTCGGCAAAAGCGAAATGTGCGAGGATCTCGATCCGGGGAATTTCGTGCACGATAAAGACAAGGCGGCTGCGGCGATCACCTCCGGGCCAGTCCTGCGGCCAGGCGTCGAGCCATTCCGGCGCGAACATCGCGTGCTGCGCGGCCTGCACCACCGCCGGCCCCTGCGGGCGGTCGGAGAAAAGCACAATCCCCTTGACCCGCAGCAAATCGTTCCCGCGCGCACGGGCAAGCCCACCAAGGGCGCGGGCGAAGTCGAGCCGGGTCATCGCGCCGCCGAGACTGACTGCAAAGGTGTCGATGCCGTGCGTATGGGCGGCAACTGGGTCGCTCGGCAGCAGCGCGGGCGCGGTGCGACTTGCCGCAGCGAACAATACCGTGCCGGCGTCGCTCGGCCGCGGCCGCCAAAATGCGCGGTCGGCGCGGTCGTTGATCCGCATCGAGCCGGCGCGTCAGGGCGGGGCCAAGCGGGGCAAGATCGGTCTTGCTGATGACCAAGGTGTCGGCGAGGGCCGTCTGGCGGGCCGCCTCGGCGAAGCGGCCGAGGGTGTCGGCCCCAGTTAACGCGTCGACCATGGTGACGACCCCGGCCAAATGCAGGCAATGGTCGAGCATCGGGTCGGCGCCCAAAGTATAGAGAATCGGCGCCGGATCGGCGAGACCGGTGGTTTCGATTACGATCCGGCGAAACCGTCGGATCTCGCCCGCCTCGCGCCGGTCGAGCAGGCTGCGCAAGGTTCGCGCGAGATCCTCGCGAACGGCGCAGCACAGGCACCCGCCCGGCAACTCGACGACGCTGCCTTCGACGAAATCGACGAGGTGATGGTCGATCGCGATCTCGCCGATCTCGTTGATGATCACGGCGGTGTCGGCGAGCGCCGGCGAGGTCAGCGCGCGGCGAAGCAAGGTGGTTTTGCCGCTGCCGAGAAACCCGGTCAGCACCGTCGTCGGCAAGGTATCCGGTTCGGACATCCTCGTTAACCACCGTAAAGCCGGCAATCACGCGGCCGATCCTTTCACGCGCCGCAACCTGCTCGCAAGCGCCTGCGCATCACCGCGTAAATCGCTGCTGAAGCGGTTGCATTCTCCGGTTCGGCGTCAGCATCATGCCGGCCATAATCGCTCGGCATGGATGATGCGGCGGGCAGGCGAGGAAATGCGGACGGCATCGTGTCGGGCAATGTAAGCGGTCGTGAGGGTCCAGCGGGCGGCGAAATGCTGCTCGCCGTTTCCGGGGTTTCGAAGCATTTTGGCGGCGTGCGCGCGGTCGAAGATGTCTCGCTCTCGGTGCGGCGCGGTGGGCTGATCTCGATCATCGGCCCGAACGGCGCCGGCAAGACCTCGCTGCTCAACATCATCAGTGGCTTCTACCGGCCGGACACCGGCTCGATCCGGTTCGAGGGCAAAGACATCACCGGGACCCGTCCTTCCGGCGTCGCGGCACTCGGCATCGCCCGCACCTTTCAGAACATCGCGCTGTTCGGCGGCATGACGGTGCTCGACAACATCATGCTGGGCCGGCATGTGCAGATGCGCGCCGGGGTGTTGTCCTCCTTTGTCTATTGGGGGCTGGCGCAGAGCGAAGAGGTGGCCCACCGCGCGCGAGTCGAAGAGCTGATCGAGCTCCTCGAGCTCGAGGATCTGCGCAAGCAGCCGACCAGCGGGCTCGCCTATGGGCTCAGAAAGCGGGTCGAACTTGGCCGCGCCCTGGCGCTCGACCCCAAGCTCCTACTGCTCGATGAGCCGATGGGCGGCATGAACCAGGAAGAAAAAGAGGACATGGCCCGCTTCATTCTCGAGGTGAACCGGGAATGGGGTACGACGGTCATCCTGATCGAGCACGACATGGCGGTGGTGATGGACATTTCCGAGCGGGTTGCCGTGCTCGATCACGGCCGCAAGATCGCCGACGGCACCCCGGCGAGGTGCAGCGCCACCCGGAGGTGATCCGCGCCTATCTCGGCGGCGGCGCAGGTGCGCGAGGAGGCTGCCGAATGACTGGCGCCTTGATACAGTCCGTGCCTGCGACCTACCCAAGCTGCTGCGGCGCAATGCCGCGACGATGGCCGCGCGGCCGGCGATCCGCGAAAAGAGCCGCGGCATCTGGCAGACCTTCACCTGGGCCGAATACCAGCGGCAGGTGCGCGATTTCGCTCTGGGCTTGGCGGCGCATGGCTTTCGCCGCGGCGACAAGCTCGCGGTGATCGGCGACAACCGGCCACGGCTTTATTGGGCGCAGCTCGCCGCGCAATGCCTCGGCGGCATCGCGGTGCCGATGTACCAGGACGCGATCGCCACCGAGATGGCCTTTGTGCTGAGCCATGCCGAGATCTGGGTGGTCGTCGCCGAGGACCAGGAGCAGGTCGACAAGATCCTGTCCTTGAAGGCGCAGCTGCCGCACCTCGAACTCGTCGTCTACGACGATCCGCGCGGCATGCGGCACTATCCGACCCCAGCGCTCGAACCGTTCGAGCGAGTTGCAGGCAGCGGGCCGCGAGTTCGGTCGCATCGCATCCGGGCTATGTCGACGGCGAGATCGACCAAGGCGCCCCGGAGGATGTGGCGCTGTCTCACCTACACCTCGGGCACCACCGGCCACCCGAAAGGGGTGATGCTGTCGCACGCCAATCTATTGAGCCGCGGCCGCAGGGCTTTATTGCCGCTGAGGACATCCGCGCCGACCGACAACATCCTGTGCTATCTGCCGATGGCGTGGATCGGCAAGTCGCTGTTCTCGCTGGTGCTTGACCTTGCTCGTCGGATTTACCTGCAATTGCCCGGAGCGCCCGGACACGGTGCAGCGCGACCTGCGCGAGCTCGGCCCGACGGTCGCGCTCGCGCCGCCGCGCATCTGGGAGAACATGCTGACCCAGCTGCGGGTGCGGGCGGCGGACGCGACACCGCATGAAGCGCCGAACTCTTCGAGTTGTTCCGCGGCCTCGCCGAGCGGGCCGAGAGCGCCAAGCGGCGCCGGGCAAAAGCCGTCATTGCCGCAGCGTCTCGGCCTGGCGCTCGGCGAAGTTCTGGTCTATGGCCCGGTGCGCGACCAGCTCGGGCTTGCGCCGCGCGCGCTGGGCCTATACCGGCGGCGCGCCGCTCGGCCCCGATACCTTCCGCTTCTTTCGCTCGTTCGGGATCAACCTGAAGCAGGTCTGGGGCTCGACCGAGCTCGCCGGGCTCGCCTCGCTGCAGCCCGACGGCGAGGCGGATCCCGACACGGTCGGCCCGGTCACACCCGGCACCGAAGTGCGGATTGCCGAGAACGGCGAGGTGCTGATCCGCTCGGCCGCGGTGTTTCAAGGGCTATTACAAGCAGCCCGAGGCGACCGGCGCCGCGGTCGATGACCGAGGACGGCTGGTTCCGCACCGGCGATTCCGGCTTTATCGACGCGCGCGGCCATCTCGTCATCGTCGACCGCGCCCAGGATGTCGGCAAGCTCGCCGACGGCACGCCCTTCGCCCCGCAATTCGTCGAGAACAAGCTCAAATTCAGCCCGTTACATCGCCGAGGCGGTGGCCTTTGGCGATCGCCGGCCGTTTGTCGCGGCGATCATCGCGATCGATCTGACGACCGTCGGGAACTGGGCCGAGCGGCGCAACCTCGCCTATACCTCGTTCCAGGATTTGAGCGCCAAGCCCGAGGTGCGCCGCCTGATCGCCGAAGAGATCGCCGAGATGCAACGCCGGCTCTGCCCGCAGCCGCGCGGATCCGCCGCTTTCTGCTGCTCAACAAGGAATTCGATGCCGACGACAACGAGATCACCCGCACGCGCAAGATCCGCCGCCGCTTCGTCGCCGAAAAATACGCGGCGGTCGTCGAGGCGTTCTACGGCGGCGACGGCGGCGGTCGAGCTCACCACCGAGATCACCTATGAGGACGGCCGGAAGGCGACCCTGGCTCGACGCTCGGATCGAGGAATCGACGACCGTCGGACCGGCGCGGCCGAGCCGGCGCGCGAGCCCGCCTCTCGCCTGAGTTGACACGATGGCCGGGCATGCGATTGATGGCAGTTTACCCTGGTCCTGCTGACCAACGGGGTGATGATCGGGCTGATGTATGCGCTGATCGCGCTCGGCTTTGTGCTGATCTACAAGGCGACCGACGCGATCAATTTCGCGCAGGGCGAATTTGTCATGTTCGCCGGCTTTCATCGCCGCGGGCGCGGCCGAGTCTCGCTCGGCGCGCCGTTCTGGGTCTCGGCGTTGCTCTCCGGTCGCCGGCATGGTGGTGCTCGGCTTCGGTCTCGAACGCGTCGTGTTGCGGCCGCTGATCGGCCGGCCGGTCATCGCCGTCGTCATGGCGACGATCGGCCTGGCCGCGGTGCTGCGGGGGACGGCGACCTTGGCCTTTGGCGCCGGCACGCGCGCCATCGTGATGCCGATCGGCGACTGAGCCGATCTCGCTGGGACCGGTCATGCTGCCGCCGGTGCAAGTGGTCGGCGCGGGGTCAGCCTCGTCTTTCTCGCCGCGCTTCAGCTGGTTTTTCCTGAAGAGCCGCATCGGCATCGCGATGCGCGCCGTCGCCGACAGCCAGCAGGTGGCGATGGCGATGGGCATCGATGTGCGGCGCTATTTCGCGCTCGCCTGGGCGATGGCGGGCGTTGTTTCGGCGCTCGGCGGGGTCGTCTGGGGGGCGATGCTCGGGGTCGACAACCAGCTGGCGCTTGTCGGCCTCAAAGTGTTTCCGGTGGTGATCCTGGGCGGCCTCGATTCGATCATCGGCGCGGTCGTCGGCGGGCTGATCGTCGGCATCGTCGAAAACTTGGCGGCCGGCTATCTCGACCCCTATGTCGGCGGCGGCACCAAGGATTTTGTGCCTTATGTCCTGATGATCGTGGTGCTGATGATCCGCCCCGAAGGCATCTTCGGCCGCCGCCGGATCGAGCGCGTGTGCTGGGGCGGAGCGATGTTTCACCGCGAATCCGGGGTGTTCAAGACCAGCTACGCCGCCGACATGGCGCTCTACCCGCTGCCGATCGCGAAATGGGCGGTGGCGGCGCTGGCGGCGTTGTTCATCGTCATCGTGCCGCTGACCTTCGAGCGAATACTACGTTTCGATCCTCAATCTGATCCTGATCGCGATCGTCGGCGCGCTCGGCCTCAACATCCTGGTCGGGTATACCGGGCAGATCTCGATCGGCCACGGCGCCTTTATGTCGGTCGGCGCCTATACCGCGGCCAACTCGATCATCGCGTCTCGGCATGCCGTTCTGGGTCACGATCCCGGCGGGCGGATTGATGGCGGCGCTGATTGGCTCGATCGTCGGCATCCCGTCATTGCGCATCAAGGGAATCTATCTCGCGATCGCCACGCTTGGCGGCGCAGCTGATCATCGAGTGGACGATCAATCATGTGCCAGCGGATCTCGGGCGGCGTGCAGGCCTCGATCCAGGTCCCGCGCCCGTCCTTTTTCGGCATTGTCAGCTCAAGCACGCAAGTCCAGATCTACTTGTTCCTGATGTTTTTCGTGGTGCTGGCATTCGTCGGCACCTCTGAACCTGGTGCGCAGCCGCATCGGCCGCGCCTTTATCGCCATTCGCGACCAGGACATCGCCGCCGAGATCATCGGCATCAACATCTTCCGCTACAAGCTCTACGCGTTTGCGATCTCGTCATTTTATGCCGGGGTGGCCGGCGTGCTCTATACCTATTATCTCGGGATCGCCAATTACGAGCAGTTCCAGATCGATGTCTCGATCGACTATCTGGCGATGGTCATCATCGGCGGGCTCGGCTCGGTACTGGGCTCGGTTTTCGGCGCCATCTTTGTGACCTTGCTGCCGATCGCGACGCGCTGGTTTCTCGACTCGTTTGGTGGCATGTTTTTCTCAGATGCGGACCTGCTCAACGTGGTCCCCAATCTACGGCTCGTAATCTTCGGCGGGCTGATCATCTTTTTCCTGGTGGTCGAGCCCGAGGGACTGAACCGGCTGTGGCGCAACATCCGCAATTACTTCCGGGTTTGGCCATTTTCCTATTAACTGATGAAGGCAGTGGGAGGAACGACGATGACGAATCTTATCGAAGGTACATGGACGATCGCGGCAGGCGCTGCAACCGGGCTGGCGCTCGCCGCGTCAGCCGTGGCGCAGCACAAGGAGATCGTGATCGGCGACGCAGTGCGACCGCACCGGCGCGACGCAGATCGTCGGCATGGTGCTGTGCCCGGCGATGCAGGATTATTACAAGCTGATCAACTCCCAGGGCGGCGTCGATGGCTAGATGATCAACGGCGATGAGATCGACAACGAATACAAAGTGCCGCCGGCGGTCGAAGCATACGAGCGGCAGAAGCAGATGGGCGCCGTGATGATGACGCTCTACGGCACGCCGCAGACGGTTGCGCTGAACCAGCGGCTCGAAGCAGGACAAGATCGCCGACGACCTCGCCCGGCTTCGGCATCTCTGCCGCTGCTGACGGGACCCGCTATCCCTATCTGTTCCCGGTCGCCGCGAGCTATTGGTCGCAGGGCGCGGCGGCGGTCAAGTTCGCCAAGGATCAACTCGGCGGCAGCCTCAAAGGCAAGAAGATCGCCTATGTCTACTACGACAACCCGGCCGGCAAGGAACCGCTGCCGATCATCGACGCCCTGCAGAAGACCGAAGGGTTTGAACTGCGGACCTTTGCGGTGCCGCCGCCGGGGGTCGAGATGGGGGCGCAGGTTCTCGACATCACTCAGCGCTATCATCCCGACTTCGTCATCATGCATCTGTTCGGCCGTTCACCCTCGGTCGCGATCAAGGGGCTGAAGGGCGCCGGGTACCCGCTGTCGAAGGTTCTGGGCCTGGTCTGGGCCTCGGCCGAGGCTGACATCCTGGCGGCCGGCGGCTGGAGCGTCGCCGAAGGCTACAACACCCTGCAGTTCGCCGGCGCAGGCGACAACTATCCGGTGCGGCAGCAAATCGAGGCGATGTACAAAAAAGAAGGCAAGGCGCCGCCGAAGGAGATGGATAATACGGTCATCTACAACCGCGGCCTGTTGCAGGCGGCTATCCAGGTCGAGGCGATCCGGAACGCGCTGAAGATCAGCGGCGGCCAGAAGCCGACCGGCCCGCAGATCAAGGAGGGCCTCGAACAAATCCACGACTTCACCCTAGGCGGTCTTGTCCCGCCGTTGCAGATCACCCCAACCGATCACGAAGGCGGCGGCTGGGTCCAGGTCTTCCGTGTTCATGACGGCAAGTTCGTCAAGGAGACCGGCTGGTTCCGCGCCTATCGCGACGTTGTAGAAAACACGGTCAAGGCGTCCGATTAGGCCGGCTCGCGAGCTACCCAAGATCCCGCCGCGCGGTTGCCCGATGCTGGCGCTCAACAACATCGAGGTCGTCTATGACGGCGTGATCCTGGTGCTGAAAGGCGTTTCGCTGAGTGCCGAGGAGGGACGCATCACGACCCTCCTCGGCGCCAACGGCGCCGGCAAGACGACGACCCTGAAGGCGATATCCGGCCTGTTGCGCAGCGAGCGCGGCGAGGTCACCAAAGGCACGGTCGAGCTCGACGGCCAGCGGCTCGACCGGCTGCCGCCGCACGACGTCGTCAAGCGCGGCGTCACCCAGGTATTCGAGGGCAGGCGGGTGTTCGAGAATTTGACGGTCGAAGAAAACCTCGTCGCCGGCGCCCATACGCGCAAGGATTTTGTCCGCGCCCGCGAAAGCATCGACGGCATTTTCGATATCTTCCCGGCGCTCAGAGAGCGGCGTCACCAGCCCTCGGGCTACCTGTCGGGCGGCGAGCAGCAGATGCTGGTGATCGGCCGCGCCTTGATGAGCGACCCCAAGGTGATCCTGCTCGACGAACCCTCGCTCGGCCTGGCGCCAATGCTCGTCGCCGAGATCTTCGGCATCATCCGCCGCCTGCGCGAAGAGCGCGGGCTGACCGTGCTGCTGGTCGAGCAGAACGCGGCACTGGCGCTCGACATCGCCGATCACGGCTATGTCATGGAGAACGGCCGCATCGTGCTCGAAGGTCCGGCCGAGGCCTTGCGCCAGAACTCCGACATCAAGGAATTCTATCTCGGCCTCAACGAGGCCGGCGTCCGCAAATCCTACCGCGACCTCAAACACTACAAGCGCCGCAAGCGCTGGCTGTCGTGACGGGGCCGAACCGCTGGAGCCAAACCGCCATCGCTGGAAGTTCGCGTGCCGCTACGCCGTCTCGGGCGGTGTGCCGCGGCGGTCGCTTTGGATAGCCCTGATCGTCGGCACAATCCTCAATCTGATCAACCAGGGGGACCGATTGTTTTCGGGTCAGTCCCTTGATTTCACCAAACTGGCCTTGACCTATCTCGTGCCGTATTTCGTCAGTACCTACGGCGCCGTCTCGTTTCGGCTATACGCAGAGCACGGCGACGCCACCGATCCGAGCTGAGCGCAGGAGACGCAACATGGCAACACTTCCCCGCATCGCCGTAATCGGCACCGGCGGCACGATCTCCTCGCTCGGCGCGTCGAGCCTCGATGTGCTCGATTATCCCGATTTCGGGCAGAAGCTGACCGCCGAGGCGCTGATCGAACGGTTTCCGGAGACCCGACTCGTCGCCGACCCGATAACGGCGACATTTCGCCAGGTCGGCAGCACCGAGATCGGCCCCAAGGATTGGCTCGAACTGCGGGCGCTGATCCACCGTACCGCGCGCGACGATCCTGCCATCGTGGGGTTCGTGATCCCGCACGGCACCGCGACCTTGGAGGAGACCGGCTTTTTCCTCAACCTGACCCTCGCCGTGACGTCAGCCGGTGGTGCTCGTCGGCGCGCAGCGGCCGGCAAGCGCGCTCGGGACTGACGCCGGCATGAACCTCGTCAACGCGCTGCGGGTCGCCGGCTCGCCCGAATCGCGCGGGAAGGGCGTGCTGGCCGTGCTGAACGACGAGATCCACGCCGCGCGCGACGTGGTCAAGACCTCGACCTACCGGGTGCAGACCTTCCGCTCGCTCGATTTCGGCGCGCTCGGCCATGTCGATGGCGATGGCGTACATTTTTACCGCTCGCCATTGCGCGCCCACATGCCCGACACCGCGTTCTCAGGCCTCGATCTCGCCGCGCCGTTGCCGCGGGTCGACATCGTCTATTCCTATGCCGGCGCCGACGGCGCGCTGATCGACGCGGCAGCCGCCGCCGGGGCGCGCGGCATCGTCTCGGCCGGTTTTGCGCCGGGCAGCCCGACCCCCGAGCAGCGCACCGCGTTCGAACGCGCCGCCAAGGCTGGAATTGTTATCGTCCAATGCAGTCGGGCTTTCAGCGGCCGGGTCGCCCCGCGCCGCCGGCTGCGTGAGAGCGGGATCATCGCCGGCGAAGACTTCAGCCCGCAAAAGGCCCGCATACTACTGATGCTGGCATTGTCGACGACCAGCGAGATCGCCGCGATCCAACGGGCATTCCAGACCTACTGATCAATCGCCCAAGGTACAGCTACGGCTAGTCTTCGCTCTGCGGCACCAGCCCGCTGTTGACGAGCACGCGCAACAGCGCGCGCAATTCGGCCGAGCGCTCTGGGCCGAACCCGGTCTCGAAGCTCCGCTGCGCCGCAATCCAGGCTTCGCGGGTTTCGTTGAAACGCTCGTCGCCGGCCGCGGTAAGGCGCAATTCCTTGACACGCCGGTCGGTTCGGCCGGGCGTGATCGTGATCAGCCCGTCACGTTCGAGCGGCCGAATGTTGCGGCCGAGCGTCGTTCGGTCCATGACCAATTCGGCCGCCAGCTCGTTGATCGCCATCGGCCCGTGTCGCTTGAGCTTGGCGAGAATGCCGTATTGGCTGGTGCGCAGCCCCGAGGCGGCCAGATGCCGATCGTAGAGCTGCGTCACATAGCGCGCGGCCTGACGCACCGCCAGACAGTTGCAATCGGAAAGGTTCGGTTGACCTCAGACAAGGGGATCGCCCAAAGGATAAGAACGTAGATTTCGGAGCATATGCGCCTTTGTCAATCGGCGAATCGCCGAGAAATGGGCACCGAACTCTCGGCCAGTGCGATTGAGGTGGATCAATCCACCCAGCGCAGACATCTGTGATAGAAATTCAGGATGGGATGAAGGGCAATTATGTCGCCTGAAGATCGCGCACGATGCAGCCGAGCGCGGACGGCGCCTCCGAGTTCTGGCGGGAGCATTTGCAACCGCTTGGCTTTGGGCTCAGGGCCGAGGTGCTCGAATACCCGGAAGGTATGCCCGGGGATATCGGCTTTTTCCTGACCTGGAAGTAGCAGTTTTCGTCACCTCTAGCAAGGGAAAACCGATGTTTGTCCGATCTTGTCGCAGTTTGGCCTGCAAGCTTGTTGCGGGGTTGACGGTCCTGTGCATTTTCTCGGCCGGCGCGTTCGCGCAGAGTGCGCCCCCCTCACGAGCTTCGGGCAGCGTCAACATCCATCAAGTGCAGGTCGCGTTTATCGGCAGCGGCGCTGTCGGCGGAGGAACCTTATACTTCCGCGGCCGGAGCTATCCGTTCAAACTTGGCGGCCTGGGAATCGGGGGAATTGGGATATCGACGCTCGATGCCGCCGGCGGCGTTTACAACCTCCACCAACTCGAAGACTTTAACGGGGTTTACGGCCAGGCGCGCACGGGGTGGGCCGTGGGCGAACAGGGCAAAGGCCAGATGTGGCTGCAAAACTCCAACGGCGTCTATCTGCATTTGAGGGCACGGCGCCAAGGACTGTCCTTAAGCCTCGGAGCCGACGGCATGGTCGTCCGTTTGGGCTCGTAAACGCCGCCTTCCTACGGAGTCGTTGACCGCCGGGGACTTTTCGGATGAACGCCCCACCATCGCCTTTACCAGCGGGTTTGCGGTTACGCCATGGGCGATTACGCTCAAAAGGACCGTACCTCCGGCCACGGCGATGATCGTGTCGTTTCCGGGTAGCTTCTCGTTCAAGATGATCACGCCGAACACGATCGTCGCGAGCCCGCGTGGGCCGAACCAGGCGATGAACAGCTTGTCCGCAGCGCGCATCCCGGCTCCGGCAAGGCACAGAAGGACGGGACCCATTCGGATCACGGTCAAGCTGAGCACGGCATAGAGCAGCGCCGGCCAGGTAAGTCGCGCGACGATCGGGGCAAGGGCCCCGATCCCGAACGCGATCCATGTTAGGAGCGCCAGAGCCTCTCCGGTGGCGACGGCGCCGCGGAGCAGCTCCTCTTTGTGGCGCTGGCGCAGCCCACTCAACAGCAGCCCGCCGACAAAGCAGGCGATGAAGCCGCTGCCGCCCGCCGCCTGAGCCACGGCAAAGCACGCGGCCGCCAGAGCGACGATCGGAACTTCCTGCCAGTGCTCGCTGATCCAACCCTGCCGCTCGGCAAATCGCAGCATCAAGGTGGTCAGCCAGGTCAGCGCGACCCCAACCAAGGCCCCGATGCCAAGCTCTTCGACGACCACCCGGATTCCGTGGATCATCGTCGCGTGCTCGATCTGGGTCTCGACGGCGAGCCCTAGCAGCAGCACGACGATCGGCACGCAGATGCCGTCATTGAGGCCGCTCTCGAGGTTGAGCGCCTCGCGCATCGCCGCCGGGACGGTGGGGTTGGTCACCACCGGTTTGCCGAGCGCGGCGTCGGTCGGAGCGAGTATCGCCGCCAGCAAGGCCATTTCAAGCGGGGCGAGGCCGGGAAAAAGGACCATCGCCACCAGGAAGCCGAGCACGATCGTCAGCGGCAGCCCGATCAGCAGCAGCCGTTCGGGGACACCGATGTGTCGCCTGACGACGTCGAAATCCGCGTTGGCCGCATCGGTGAACAGAACCATGGCGAGCGTCAGCTCCGCCAGGGTGCGCAGCCCCTCAGCACCGAGGTTGAGCCGAACCACGCCCAGGCCGTAGGGCCCAAGCAGCAAGCCGCCCGCGATAAACACGATCGGGCCGCTGAGCCACGACCGTTCGATCCGGCCGGCGACCGCGCTGTAGATCAGCAAAAAGGCGGCGAGGATAGCGGCATTCTGGTACATGTCAGACGTTCCCGAATATGCTGCGAATTCAATCGGGCACTTGCGGTCCGCGGGCCTTGAACTGGATCATCGATCGAATTCGCTATGGATGCGAAGTTGAGGATGTGGATTGGAGGATAAACCGATTTCCGACGCGAAGAATGACGCTCACGAAGCCGGCGGCAAGCTGAAACGGAAGGAATACGAGCGGGAACCTGCCCGCCTTCATCGACGACAAGGAGCGGGCGAGGTTGAACGCACCCACCCACATTCTGAGCAAAATCCCCTATGAAGAGCTGAGGCGCGCGAAGGTTGAGCTGCCGAAGCGATAGCATCGCGGCGACTACAAGGACACCGATTACCCGTTCAGGCTTATCCCGAGGTGTTATGACTTTATTTTGGGATCCGGTTCGCTTCTTACTGGATGCGCCCAGAGACGAAAGCAAGCTGGAAAGATCCTCCGTCCGAGCTCAACCGTGTTGAGGGCGCCGCGCCCGTATGGCGCTCCCGAAAGACCTCTGTACCCCGGGGTCGAACCTGGGTTTTGTGAAGCCTCTGGGTTGCCGAATGGTTTGCGGCGCTGCTAAATGCGCCACCGCCGCGAGCGCCATTTTGGGAGAGTCGATAAATGCCCGCCTTCACCGACTACAGGGTTGCCGATATTTCGCTCGCCGATTGGGGGCGGCGAGAGATTGCGATCGCCGAGACCGAGATGCCGGGGCTGATGGCGTTGCGTGACGAGTTTGGCGCGGCGAAGCCCCTTGCGGGCGCACGCATCGTCGGCTGCCTGCATATGACGATCCAGACCGCAGTGCTGATCGAGACCCTGATCCATGCTCGGCGCTACCGTGCGCTGGAGCTCGTGCAATATTTTCTCGACCCAGGACCACGCCGCTGCGGCGATTGCCGCTTGCGGTATTCCAGTATTCGCCTGGAAGGGGGAAACCGAGGAGGAATACGAATGGTGCATCGAGCAGACCCTGCGCGGGCCGGAGGGCTGGACGCCGAATATGGTGCTCGACGACGGTGGCGACGCGACCAAGATCCTGCACGACCAGTACCCCGATCTGTTGCACCATGTCCGCGGCATCTCGGAGGAGACGACCACCGGCGTCAACCGGCTCTACGACATGATGCGGGAAGGGGCGCTGAAGGCGCCGGCGATCAACGTCAACGACAGCGTCACCAAATCGAAATTCGATAACCTTTACGGCTGCCGCGAGAGCCTGGTCGACGGCATCAAGCGCGCCACCGACGTGATGCTGGCCGGCAAGCTTGCGGTCGTCTGCGGCTTCGGCAATGTCGGGAAGGGTTCGGCTGCGAGCCTCAGGAGCCAGGGCGCCCGCGTCATGGTCACCGAGATCGATCCGATCTGCGCCTTGCAGGCGGCGATGGAGGGCTATCAGGTGACGACGATGGAGGAGGCGGCACCGGTGGGCGACATCTTCGTCACCGCGACCGGCGACATCGATGTGATTACCATCGACCATATGCGCCAGATGAAGGACCGCGCCATCGTCTGTAACATCGGCCATTTCGACAGTGAGATCCAGATCGACGCGTTGCGCAATTATCCCTGGGAGGAGGTCAAGCCGCAGGTCGACGAGGTCGTCTTTCCCGACGGCAGGCGGCTGATCGTCCTCGCCAAGGGCCGGCTGGTCAATTTGGGCTGCGCCACCGGCCATCCGAGCTTTGTGATGAGCGCCTCCTTCACCAACCAGGTGCTGGCCCAGATCGAGCTGTGGACCAACCATGGCAAATACGAAAACAAGGTTTATGTGCTGCCCAAGCACCTCGACGAAAAGGTGGCCGCGCTCCACCTCGACAAGCTTGGGGTCAAGCTGACCAAGCTCAGCCCGGCGCAGGCCGGCTATCTCGGCCTCTCCCGATCAGGTCCGTTCAAACCCGAGCATTATCGGTATTAGACCCGAAAAAAGCACTCTTTAACAACTTATAAGGAAATCGACGTCGAATTCCTCTTTTCTTTTGTCCCGAATACCCCATAATGCCGGAATTGGGGAGTCGGACGTATCGACTCCTACCCCAGGCTGAAAAAGGGGTGTCCGATGGTGATCGAGGCCACCGCCGTACTTTGCATGATCGTCGCTATCGCCTGTGGCGGGCTTTGGGTGCATGCGTATGTGCGTTTGCGTGTAAGCCGTCGCAGCCTGGCCGCGCTCGAACATGGCCGCGCCGAGGCGAAGTCGGCGGCGCAGGCAGCCGGCGAGGAGGTGGAGCGTCTGCGTGAGATGCTCGACGCGGTGCCGATGCCGGTATGGCGGCGCGACCGCGGCGGTAGCCTCGTCGACTGCAATCTGGCCTATGCCGCTTCTCTCGGCGCCGCCCGCGAAGAAGTTCGTCGCCGAGGCCCGCGAGCTTATCCCCGCCGGCAGCGGGGATGCGGTCGGCGCGCCCGCCAACATGGTCCGGTTGGCCGGCTCACGCTCGGAACAGGCCCATGTCGTGATCGGCGGGCAGCGCCGGCTGCTCGATCTCGTCGAGGCGCCATGCGCCGCCGGCGGGACGATCGGCTACGCCCGCGACTGCACCGATGTCGAAGCCGTGCGAGCTGAGCTGTGGCGCCACATCAACGCGCATGCCGATGTACTTGAAAGCATCTACGCCGCGGTCGCCATCTTTGGCCCAGACAGAAAGCTGACTTTCTTCAACCATGCCTTCGCCAGCTTGTGGGGGATTGAGGAGGCGTGGCTCGCCGGCGAGCCCTCGCTGGGCGAAATCCTCGAGCGCCTGCGCGAATCCCGCCGCCTTCCCGAATTCGCCGATTTTCGAGCCTTCAAGCGCGAGCGATGCGCGCTGTTCACCTCGCTGATCGAGCCTCGGGACGAGCTCATGCATCTGCCCGACGGGCGCACTTTGCAGCTGACGGTATCGCCACACCCGTTCGGCGGGCTGACCTTTGTTTACGAAGACGTCAGCGACCGTCTGGCCCTCGAATGCTCGTACAACACGCTGATCCAGGTACAGCGCGCCACCCTCGACCATCTGTTCGAAGGTGTCGCCGTCTACGGCAGCGATGGCCGACTGAAACTCAACAATCCGGCGTTTCGGGCGATGTGGGGACTATCGGAAGAGGACGTCGCAGGCGAGCCGCATGTCAGCGAGATCGTCGAGAAAACTCGCGATTTTATCGACGATCGCGACGACTGGGCCGCGGTAAAGGGCCGAATTGTCGCCAAGGTCATTGCGCCGGGATTGACGAGCGGCCTGCTCAATCGCCGCGACGGCTCAATGCTGCAAGTGGCAAGCGTGCCGCTGCCCGACGGCGAGGTGCTGCTGACCTATCTCGACGTCAGCGACACGGCCCGGGTCGAGCGGGCATTGCGCGAACGCAACGACGCACTCGAGACCGCCGGGCGGCTCAAGAGCGAATTCATCGCCAGCGTTTCGCATGAGCTGCGCACGCCGCTGAACACGGTCATCGGCTTTGCCGAAATTCTGAACAACCAATACTTCGGCTCGCTCAATTCGAGCCAATCGGAATATTGCCGCGGAATTCTCGACTGTTCACACCAGTTGATGACTTTGATCAACGACATCCTCGATCTAGCGACAATCGAGGCCGGCTATATGGTATTGGAGCGGAGCCGGGTCGACATTCAGGAAATGCTGCGGTCGGTGGTGACCTTGACCCAGGAACGCGCGCGCAGTCGGGGGCTTGAGATCAGCCTGCGTTGCCCGTCGCAGATAGGCGCGATCGAGGCCGATGAGCGGCGACTTAAGCAGGCGCTGTTCAACCTGATTTCGAATGCAATCAAATTCACCCCGCCCGGCGGTGCGATCGGCGTGGAAGGCCGGTATTCTCAGGGCGAACTGCTGTTGGCCGTCTCCGACACCGGGATTGGCATCGCTCCGGCCGATCAAGCCAGAGTCTTCGAAAAATACGCCTGCAAGCGGGAAGGAGGCTCCGGGCTCGGCCTGTCCCTGGTCAAAAGCTTGATCGAGTTGCACGGCGGAAGTGTCGAAATCGAATTGGCGTTGGGCCGCGGAACCCGGGTGATCTGCAGGCTCCCCATCGGCCGTGGGGCCGGTCAGTTCTCGGGCGCCGACGCCGCGGCACTAGGGCGCCGACACGAGCGCGCCGACACGGTGAACGAGGTCCCGGCCTAGCGAGCGCGCCGCGCTGCAACCACCAGAGCCGGAGTTGCGCCTCCCGCAATTCATCACCAATGGCGCTTGTTCAGGCGCCTACGCGACCATCCGCTTCCCTTCCGTGGTAAGCGCTGAAAAGCAGATATTGCGGATAATCATCGCTACAATATACAACGCGTAGGTGATGATCGTTGTCGACCTACCCGATGAAGCCGCCACCGCCGCGCTCGCCTCGCGTGTTGCGGCGCTGGTCGTACCCGGCGACATCATCGCGCTGAAGGGCGATCTCGGCGCCGGGAAAACCAGCTTTGCCCGAGCCTTTATCCGCGCTCGCGGCGATGCGCATGAGGAAGTCCCAAGCCCGACCTTCACGCTGGTTCAGATCTACCAGACGGATGCCGTGGCGATCTGGCATTTCGATCTCTACCGCCTCGAAGCCGCCGAAGAAGCGTGGGAGCTCGGCATCGAGGAAGCCTTTGCCTCGGGCGTGTCGCTGATCGAATGGCCGGAGCGGCTCGCGTCTTTGCTGCCGCAGCGCCGTCTCGAAATCACTCTGGATTTTGGCGATCGCCCGCAGACGAGGCGCGCGTTTCTGGTCAGCGATGCTGGGTGGCGGGCGCGACTAGCCGGGGTTGATGCCGATGCCTGATCCTGCCATTTCCGGCGTCTTCGCCGAATCGCGGGGCAGCATGCTCCCGGCGACCGTCGCCATGCGGCAGCGGGCGATGTCGGATTTTCTTGATGCGTGCGGCTGGGGCGGCGCGGTGCATGCGCCGCTCGCCGGCGATGCTTCTTTTCGCAGCTACTACCGCCTCAGCCGCGGCTGTGACCGAGCGGTCTTGATGGACGCCCCGCCGCCCCAGGAGGATATCGGCCCGTATGTCGCGGTCGCGGCGATCCTGCGGAGCCTCGGCTTTAGCGCTCCCGAGATATTGGCCGAAGACCGCGCCGAAGGCCTCCTACTGATCGAGGATTTCGGCGACGACACCTACACCCGGCTCTTGGCCGGCGGCGCCGACGAGCCCGCCCTCTATACCCTCGCGATCGATACATTAGTAGGTTTGCAGCAAGCGGTAGCGGCGGGCGGCGCGCCCGACCTGCCGTCCTACGACGAGACGCGGCTCCTCGGCGAAGCGGCATTACTCGTCGATTGGTATTTGCCCGCGGTCCTTGGCACCCCTGCCGCATCGTCCTTGCGCGAAGAATATCTGGCGCTGTGGCGCGCGATCTTGCCGCAGGCGGTGGAACCGTTCGGTTCGACCCTGGTCCTGCGCGACTTCCACATCGACAATCTGATGCTGCTGCCCGGACGCCGGGGCGTACGAAGCTGTGGGCTGCTCGATTTCCAGGACGCGGTCTGCGGCCCGCCGGCCTATGATCTCGTCTCGCTATTGGAGGACGCGCGGCGCGATGTCTCCGATCGGCTGCGCCAAGCGATGACCATGCGCTATCTCACCGCCTTCCCGGCGCTCGACCGCGCCGCCTTCGCGCGCTCCGCCGCGATCCTCGCCGCCCAGCGCAACTGCAAGATCCTCGGCATCTTCACCCGGCTATGGAAGCGCGACGGCAAGCCCGGCTATCTCGCCCATATCCCCCGGCTGTGGCGCTTGCTCGAGGGTGATCTTCGCGATCCGGCGCTCGGCGCCATCGCAGGCTGGCTCGATCGCCATCTGCCGCCCGCCCGGCGCATGCGCAATCTGCGAGGTGCCGCGTGATCGCGCCGCCTCGGCGGGCAATGGTATTGGCGGCGGGGCTCGGGACCCGGCTGCGCCCGCTGACCGACACCGTGCCGAAGCCTCTTGTAGAACTTAACGGGCGCACTTTGCTCGATCATGCGATCGATCGACTGGCGTGGGCTGGCGTCGAGCACATCGCCGTCAACACCCATTATTTGGCGGCGAAGGTCGCAGAGCATCTGGCCAGCCGCCGCCACCCCGATATCGAGATCTCGGAAGAAGCCGAGCTGCTCGACACCGGCGGCGGAATCGCGCGGGTCTTGCCGTCACTCGGCGAGGCCTTTTTCGTCATCAACGCCGACGTGTTCTGGCTGGATGGCATGGAACCGGCATTGCTCCGTCTGGCTCGGGCCTTCGATCCCGAGCGGATGGACGCAGTGCTGCTGCTGCAGCGCACGGTTAGCGCTGTCGGCTATGATGGCAGCGGCGATTATTTGTTAGACCCATTGGGGTGTCCTCGTCGCCGCGGAGAGCGCGAAGTCGCGCCCTACCTGTTCGCCGGCATCCAGCTCTTGCACCGCCGCCTGTTCGACGGCGTGACCGACCGCGTCTTCTCGCTGGTTCGGCTGTTCGACCGGGCCGAGCATATGGGTCGCCTGCGCGGGATCGTGCACGACGGCGAATGGTATCACATCGGTACGCCGGCAGGGCTGGAGGCGACCCGCGAGCGTCTGTCCTCCCACCGCATCGAACGCTAGCCGTCCACGGGGCGCGAGCTGCCGTGCAGCCCAAGCTCTACACCATCGCGCCGGACCGCCCGTTTTTGGCGACCCTGGCCGAGGGGTTGCTCGCCATCGCTGGCGATGATCCGCTAGCGCTGCCGCGCATGACTGTTTTATTGCCGACCCGTCGTGCAGTGCGAGGTCTGCGCGAGGCCTTTTTGCGCGCCCTGCCCGACGGGCGGGAACCGGGCACGCCGTTGTTGCTGCCCCGGATGCGGCCGATCGGCGACCTCGATTTCGGACGAGCTGTCCTTGGTCGAGGGCGTGGCGGACGACGGCAGCACCATGGCGGTGCCGCCGGCGACCCCGGAACTGCGCCGCCGGCTGCTATTGACCCGGCTGGTGCTGGAGTGGGGCAGACGGCGCAGTCCCGACTCGCTCCTGCCGGGCCAGGCCGCCGCGCTCGCCGCCAGCCTCGCGCGGTTTCTCGACACCGTTGCGACCGAAGGCGCGAGCTTTGCGCGGCTCGCCGACCTCGCGCCGGCCGATATGGCCGAGCATTGGCACATCGTGCGCACCTTTCTCGAAATCTTGCCGCGGTTCTGGCCCGGCATTCTCGCTGCTGAAGGCGTGCTCGATCCGGCCGATCGGCGCAACCGCTTGCTGGCGCAACAGGCGGCGATCTGGCGCCGATCTCCGCCGCGCGACCCGGTCATCGCCGCCGGGCTCACCGGCGGGATCCCGGCGATGACCGAGCTGATCTCGGTGGTCGCTGCCCTTGATCGGGGCGCCGTGATCCTGCCCGGCCTCGACCGCTTCTGCGACATGGAGCACTGGGCCGCGATCGAAGATGACGAGGCTCATCCGCAGCATCTAATGGCGACCTTGCTGAAGGCCCTGGACCTCAGCCCGGCCGATATCCGCGATTGGGGTCTGCCGCTCGCCCGCAAGGCTTCACCGCGCACCCAGCGGATGCAGCTCGTCAGCGAGGCAATGCGGCCGGCGGCGACGACCGAAGCCTGGCGCGATCTGGCTTCGCTGCCCGCCAAGACGCTTGCCGGGCTCAGCCGCTACGATTGCGCCGGCGCGCATGAAGAGGCGCTGACGATTGCTCTGCTGCTCCGGCGCAAGCTCGAAACCCTCGGGGCAACCGCGGCGCTCGTCACCCCGGATCGCGAACTTGCTCGTCGCGTGGCGGCCGAACTGCGCCGCTGGGGCATCGAGATCGACGATTTGGCGGGTCTGCCGTTGAACCGTACACCACCGGGCGTGTTTCTGCGCCTGGTGCTCGAGCTCGCCACGAGCGGGTTGGCGCCGGTGCCGCTGCTGGCTGCACTGAAGCACCCGCTGGCCGCCGGCGGGCTCGCCCCCGCGGCGTTTCGCGACCTGACGCGGACGCTCGAGGAGGCGATCCTCGGACCACGCCCGGCCCCGGGCTTTGCCGGTCTTAGAGCCGCCCTCGCCGCAGCCGACATCAAGCTTGCCCGCTTTGCTGACCGGCTCGAATCCTGTCTTGGCACGTTGCCGGATCTGCTTGCCGCCGAATCGGCGCAACTCGCCCGCCTTGCCACTGCGCACATCGAAGCGGCCGAGCGGTTGGCGGCAACCGATACCGAGGCCGGCGCCGCGCGACTGTGGCGTGAAGCCGCTGGTGATACGGCGGCTCGCTTTTGCCACGAGCTGATCGATGCCGCTGGCGATTTTCCGCCCTTGCCTGGCCACCACTACTTGGCTCTGTTCGAGGCGCTCGCCGTCGGCGCCGTCGTACGGCCGGCTTATGGCCGCCACCCGCGGCTGGCGATCTGGGGCCTGGTCGAGGCGCGGCTGCAGCAGGCCGATCTTGTCGTCGTCGGGGGACTGAACGAAGGCACCTGGCCTGGGCCGCCCACGCACGACCCGTGGATGTCGCGGCAGATGCGGCGCGAGTTCGAGATCGCCGTGCCGGAGCGAGCGATCGGCATCGCCGCGCATGATTTCACCCAGTCAATAGCGGCCCCGGAAGTGGCGTTGACCCGTGCCGCGAGGAGCGAAGGGGTGCCGACGGTACCGTCGCGCTGGCTGTTGCGCCTTGACACAGTGTTGCGCGCGTGCGGCCTCGACCATGCGCTGCGGTCCGACCCGACGATCCTGGCAGTCGCCGACGGGCTCGACGCTATGGAGTACCGACCCTCGCCGCCGGCTGCGCCGCGCCCACCGCTTTCCGCGCGGCCACGCAAGCTGTCGGTCACCCAGATCGAGACCTGGCTCTGCGATCCCTACGCGATCTATGCCCGCCATATCCTGGGTCTGACAGCCTTGGACGAACTGGACGCCGATCCGAGTTCGAGCGGATCTCGGCATCTGCATCCATGAGGCCCTTGCCGAATTTGTGCGGCGCTTTCCGCGCCAATTGCCTTCTGATCCCGTATCCGAGCTAATCGCGATCGGGCGCCGCCATTTCGGCGCCGTCCTGTCGCGCCCCGGTGCATGGGCGTTCTGGTGGCCGCGCTTCGAGCGGATCGTCCACTGGCTCGTCGCGGAAGAAGCGACGCATCGCCAGGCGATCATCGAGAGCTTCAGCGAGTTGAAGGGCAGCCTGACCTTGCGCGGCCTGCCTGGCGGGTCATTTGAATTGACCGCCACGGCCGACCGCATCGACCGTCTGGCATCGGGGGCGTTTCTGCTGATCGATTACAAGACCGGTAGCTTGCCGGCTAAGAAGGCGATAGGTGCAGGATACGCGCCGCAGTTGCCGCTGGAGGCGCTGATCTTGCGCGACGGCAGCTTCGGCGCGATCAGCGGCACTCCGGCGGCGCTCCAGTATTGGAAGCTCGGCGGTCGTGCACCGGCAGGAATGCGTTGCCCGATCGACGATGGCGAGCCACGAGCACTGGTCGATCGCGCGGGCGTCAAGCTGCGCGCATTGGTCGAGCGTTTCGACGATCCCACCACCCCTTATCTCGCAATCCCCGTACCGGCTAGAAGGCCGCGGTTTTCGGATTACGAGCATCTCGAGCGGGTTGGGCGCGGCGAGATCGAAGAATGGTAGGCGCCTTCCATACCCGCACCGCTCCGTGGGCGGCCCATCCGCGCGCTTCCGTCTGGGTCGAGGCTTCAGCCGGGACCGGCAAGACGACAGTGCTGACCGATCGGCTGTTGCGACTGATGCTGGAAGGTACTGACCCGGCGCGCATCCTGTGCCTGACTTTCACACGTGCCGCCGCAGCCGAAATGGCAAACCGGCTCGATGGCGAACTCGCAAAATGGGCAACATTGCCGGCGGGTGAGCTGGTGCAAACGCTTCAGCAGTTGACCGGAGAATTCGCCGACGAAGGGACGATTGCCCGCGCGCGCCGGCTGTTCGCGCTGGTTCTAGACACGCCGGGCGGGATCAAGATTTCGACGATTCACGCCTTCTGTCAGATCCTGCTGCGCCGCTTTCCGCTCGAAGCCGGCGTGTCGCCCGAGTTCGCCGTGATCGAAGAGCGCGGCGCCGACGAGCTACTGGGCGAAGCCGCGCAGAACGTGATCATAGCGGCGCGCAGGAGGGGTGATCCCGAGCTCACCGAGGCGCTCGCGGTCGTCGCGGACTACACCGCAGAGGAGCGCTTTGGCGAGCTGATGCGGGCGTTCGCCCAGGAGCGCGGCAAGCTTCGACGGGCGTTGCGCAATGGCCACGCAGGTTTGCGGCGCAGATTGTCGGCGGCGCTGTCTCTGGCGGAAGAGACGACCGTCGAATCCTTGGTCGAGGAATTCTGCGCCGAGGACGCCGGCGATGAGACCTCATTGCTCGCCGCCGCAGCAGCACTGGCGGACGGGTCGGACGCCGACAGCAAGCGCGGTACCGTGATCGCCGATTGGTGCGCTGCCGAGCCGCGGAGCCGGCGCGACATGTTGGCCGCCTATGAGCGCGTTTATCTGACAGAGGAAGGCGAAATCCGGAAGTCTCTGATCACAAAGCGTGCGGCGTGCAAGGCCGTCTGCGACGCTGTCGAAATCCTCGGCGCGGAAGCCAAGCGGGTCCTCCAACTGCGTCGGATGCGCGCCGCGTTCGTCGTGCGCGAGGCTACTTGTGCGCTGATACGGTTAGGCGACAGGTTGTTACGCGAGTACGGCGAGGCCAAGCGGCTGAAGGGCGTGCTCGATTTCGACGATCTGGTGCTGACCGCGCTGGCGCTGTTGCACCGGCAGGGGGTGGCGCCGTGGGTCTTGTTCAAGCTCGATGGCGGCCTCGACCACATCCTGATCGACGAAGCCCAGGACACCAACCCCGAGCAGTGGCAGATCGTCGCCGCGCTGGCCGAGGAGTTCTTCGCCGGCGAGGGCGCACGCCACCCGATCCGCACGATCTTTGCGGTCGGCGATACGAAACAGTCGATCTACAGCTTTCAGCGCGCCGACCCGCAGGCCTTTCTGCGCATGCGGCAGCATTTCGAGCAGCGGGTCAATAACGTCAAACAGACCTGGCTGGAGCTGCCGCTCGACGTCTCGTTCCGCTCGACCGAGCCGATACTGCAGGCCGTCGATGCGATTTTCCGCCAGCCTGAAGCGCGACACGGGGTAGCGCTTGATGGCAGCGAAATACGCCATATCGCCAACCGCGCCGGTCACGCCGGCCGGGTCGAGCTATGGCCGCCGGTTGTACCCGTGCAGGAAGACGAGCCTGACGACGAGGAATTGCCGGTTACCCACAAGCGGGTGGCCGAGCCTTATGCCCGGCTCGCCCGCGCCATCGCCGCTACGATCCGGCAATGGCTCGCTGTCGGCGAGCGGCTGGAAGCGCGTGACCGGCCGCTGCGGCCCGGCGACGTCATGGTGCTGGTGCGCCGTCGCAACGAATTCGTCGGCGAATTGCTGCGCGCCTTGAAACAGCGCGGTGTCCCGGTCGCCGGCGCCGACCGCCTGGTGCTGACCGAGCAATTGGCGGTGCAGGATCTGGTGGCGCTTGGCCGCTTTCTGCTGCTCCCCGAGGATGATCTGACCCTCGCCGCGGTGCTGAAAAGCCCGCTCTTCGACATCGACGAAGAAGCGCTGTTCGACCTCTGCTACGCGCGCGACAAGGAAACCCTGTGGAGCCGCCTGCGCCTGCGCGCCGAATCGAGCGCGAAGTTGCGTTGTGCCGCCGACCGGCTTTCGGCCTGGCTCGCCCGCGCCGATTTCGTTCCGCCCTATGAGCTTTATGGCGAAATCCTCGGCGCTGAGGGCGGGCGCCGCGCTCTGCTGCATCGCCTCGGCCCTGAGGCCGAAGACCCGGTCGAAGAGTTCCTCGGTTTGGCGCTCGCCTATGAGCGCGAGCATGTGCCGTCGTTGCAGGGGTTTCTGCGCTGGCTGACGGCCGCGGCCACAGAGGTCAAGCGCGATTTCGCGGCCCGCCCACGCGACGAGGTCCGCATCCTGACCGTGCACGGCGCCAAGGGCCTCGAAGCGCCGGTGGTCTTCCTGCCGGATACGATGGCGGTCCCCGACCAGAAGGTTGCGGTGCTGTGGAGCGATGACGAACTGCCATTGTGGAAGCCGCCCGGCGATCATGTCGCCGCCCGGTACGTCATGGAAAAGAATGCGTGGCGGGATCGCCAGATGCAGGAATATCGGCGCCTATTGTATGTCGGTCTGACCCGCGCGCAGGACCGGCTCTATATATGCGGCTGGCAGACTTTGAGGGTGCCGCAGCAGATCTGCTGGCACACGCTGTGCCGTGCTGGTCTGACTGAGTGCGCCCAACCCTTTGCCTTCGACGCGAAACCGCTGATCGGCGAGAAAGAGGGCTGGTCGGGCGACGGACTGCGCATCGAAAGCCCGCAAACCGCCCCGCCTTAGCGCGAGCCGGCGATGGCTGTTGCGGCGGGAGAAGCGACGCTGTTGCCGGGCTGGGCTACGGCGTTGCCGCCGGCCGAGCCGGACCCGCCGCGACCATTGTTGCCGTCAAGGCCGGACGGCGAGGAGCCGCCGACCCTGTCGCCGCTCGCGGTCGGCGGACGCGACCGCTTCAAGCGCGGCCTCCTGGTCCATCGGCTGTTGCAAAGCTTGCCCGAGCTGCCGGAGACCGAGCGCGACGCGGCGGTCCGGCGCTTTCTGGCCTTGCCGACTCACGCCCTTTCAGCCGAGGAGCAGGACGAGATCCGCCAAGAAATCCTGGCGGTGCTAAGCCATCCTGATTTCAGGGCTCTGTTCGGTCCGGATTCGCGTGCCGAGGTGCCGCTGGTCGGGCTCATCGGCCGGCACGCGTTGTCGGGGCAGATTGACCGCCTCGTCGTCGCCCCGGACCATGTGCTGATCGTCGATTACAAGACCTTGCGCCCGGTGCCGGCGAACGAAGCAGAGGTAGCCCCGATCTACATGCGCCAGCTGGCTATCTATAGCGCCGCACTCGCCCGCATCTATCCCGGCCGCGATATCCGCTGCGCTCTGCTATGGACGCAAGGGCCGCTTTTGATGCCGATCAGCCCCGAGCGGCTCGCAGGGCACCTGCCTTGACGCCGCTTTTTTGCCGCCCCTAATGTCAGACGCAGTTGAGCAAAAGGATAATGCGATGAAGCCGACCGCCGTCACCGACAGCAGCTTTGAGACCGATGTGCTTTCCGCCGAGGGGCCGGTTCTCGTCGATTTCTGGGCCGAGTGGTGCGGCCCGTGCAAGATGATTGGGCCGTTCCTCGAAGATCTCGCTGCCGACAAGGTCGGCAAGCTGACCGTCGCCAAGGTCAACATCGACGAGAACCCGCAGTCGCCGAGAAAATACGGTGTGCGCGGCATCCCGACGATGATCCTGTTCAAGTCCGGTAAAGTCGCCGGGACCAAAGTTGGCGCGCTGGCTAAGACAAAACTCTACGAATGGGTCGATTCGCTGCTATGACCGGCAGCGCTAATTGGATGACCATGAAATTCGCCATCGCCATCCCGACCGATGCCGATTCGTGGCGGGTGGTGCGGCGGGCGGAGGAGCTCGGGTTCTCGCGGGCGTGGTTCTACGACACCCAAACGCTGAGCGCCGACCCGTTTGTGGCGATGGCCGCGGCGGCGGTCAAGACGACACAGATCCGCCTTGGTACCGGTGTCTTGATCCCATCCAATCGCATCGCGGCGGTGGCGGCCAACGCCTTCGCCTCCTTGAATAAGCTAGCGCCAGCACGGATCGATTTCGGGGTCGGCACCGGTTTTACCGGCCGGCGGGCGATGGGGCTCGGTGCGGTCAAGCTGGCGGACATGGAAAAATATGTCCGGGTGGTCATGGCCTTGCTGCGCGAGGAGACCGTCGAGGCCGAGATCGAGGGCAAGACGCGCCTGATCCGGCTGCTGAACCCCGAGCTTGGCCTGATCAACACCAAGGATCCGATCGGCCTATACGTCGCCGCTACCGGCCCGCGGGCTCAGGCGCTCACGGCGAGGCTCGGCGCCGGCTGGATCAGCACGATCGGAAATGCCGAGGCGGCGAGCGCCGCGTTGCGCGCGATGCGATCGGGCCGCGAAGCCGCCGGGCACGCTGCCGACGCACTCGACTCGGTGCTGCTGACCGGCGGCGCGATCCTGCAAGAGGGCGAGCCCGCCGACAGCCCGCGCGTCATCGCCCAGGCCGGCCCGCGCGCCGCGATGCTGCTGCACCGTGCCGCCGACCAGGCATTGGCCGGTTTTCCAAACACGACGCCGGTCCCGGCTGCAGTCGCCGCAGAGGTCGCCGGATATGTCGAGCTGGCGCGAGGTTTCCGGCCGCAGGGCGCGCATTATCTCGAAAACCACCGCGGCCATCTGATGTTCGTCAAGCCCGAAGAGCGCCCGTTCGTCACCGCCGAGCTGATCCGTCTGACGACGATCACCGGGACCGAAAAGGAAATCAAAGACCGCATCGCCGCGCTGTTCGCCGCCGGCTACAGCGAAATCGCGTTCCAGATCGTCCCCGGCCAGGAGCACGCGATCGAAGATTGGGGCCGCATCCGCCGCGCCTTCGCGTAACCAATCCGGGTTTTGCGGCCGCCCGTCAGCATTGATAAAGGCATCAAATGATGATATTAATGATGCCTGACCGGAGACGCGAGAAATGCGGACAACGCTTGCTTTGGACGATGAGTTGTTAGCTGACGCCGAGTTCTACACAGGCATACGCGAGAAATCGGCGCTCGTCCGCGAGGCACTCAAGGCGTTGGTTGAACGCGAGGCGGCGCGTCGGCTGGCGCGTCTGGGCGGCAGCGAGCCCGATCTCAAGCCGATCCCGCGCCGACGGCCGAAACCCAAGTGATCCTCGTCGATACGTCGGTCTGGATCGAACACTTGCGGTCGGCTAACGCGATACTCAGGGAACTGCTCGGCGACGGCGAGGTGCTCGGACATCCGTTCGTGTTGGGCGAACTTGCACTCGGCAATCTGCGGCAGCGTCACGACATCATGCGGATCTCGCAACGGTTGCCTCAAGCGACCAGTGCCTCGCACGGAGAAGTGCTCCGGTTCATCGATCGCGAAGTCCTATTCGGACGCGGCATTGGCTATGTCGATGCCCATTTGTTGGCTGCCACGCGGCTTACGGCCGGCAGCAAATTATGGACGCGCGATCGGCGCCTTCACGCGGTCGCGGCGCAGCTCGGTCGTGGCCGCGACGCTGTCGCATTGACCGCGACGCAGGTCTCGCTCACGCCTCCCGGCCGGCTGCGAGGCGCAGGCCCCGAGAGGTAGAATTCGCGATGCTCGGGCTCGCGAAAGCTACATAGCCGGTTCGCGCATTAAGCATAAAAGGGCGCCCGAGGGCGCCCCTTCTGCCTCTGCCGCGCGGCTCAGGTCATGCGGCTCGAGAATTGGACCGTCGTGGCGCGGGCGCGGTAGTCCGTCTTGACGTTGACGAGCGCCACCAGGCCCTCATCGACCTTTTTCTGCGCGCGCTCCAAGGCCGGGCGGATGTCCTCGGGCTGCTCGACATATTCGCCATGGCACCCGAGCCCTTGGGGGCATGATGTCGTAGCGGGTGTAGCCGAGATAGCGGCCAGGCTTGTTGTTGCCTCCGGGTCGGCGGTCCAGCCCCGTTCAGGCTGACGGGGAGCCTCGCGGCGCTCCCCGTCTCTGGTTTCAGTCGTTTAGCGGAATTACGCAGCTTTCCGCCGGCGGAACAAAGCAAGGCCGGTAAGACCGACACCAAGCAGCAGCAGGGAAGCTGGCTCCGGGGTAGCAAAGACCGGTGGGCCAAGGAATACGTTCGGCCCCCAGAAACCGTCGCCCGTGATGTACCCAGGATGGGTATAGTTGAGAAAATCCGGGGTGCTCAGACTCTGCCACCGGGAGTATCCGTCCGCTGCCGGAATGATCGTTATGGCCGTGTCGGTGGTGAACCCTGGATCGTCCCAGGTATAATTATCGGCGTTGCTGACGCCGGCGACCTCATGCGAGTTCCCCGCAACAAGGGCAACAGCAGGTATGGTCACATACCGGAAATGGCCGGTCTCAGGATAGATGTTAGTGACCGTTGTCGAAGCCAACAGTATAGCTGTGGAGTTGCAGGCCGCGTCGGCGCACTGGTACAATGCCACCGGGTTGCCATCGGCATTCCCAGTAACAGGATCGGCGTAGTACCCAAGGCCCGACAAGGTGACGTTGCTGTTCACAGTGAAGGCCGTCGCAAAATCCCATGTGCCGTTGGTGAAGCTGCCCCCAGGGCTCGTAAACTCCCATCCCGGCCCCGCATATGCCGCTGAGGCTAGGCCGAAGACCATCATTCCGACGGCAACCGCAAATCTATATACGCTCCTCATGTGCTGATCCCTCCTTGTCCCCCCTCGGACTACAGTTAACGTCAGGGCAAATCCCGTACCAATTCCCTAATAGAGTGTAATTGCTGATTAAAATTTCATTCTAAATTCGCGTTGTAAAGTTTGCCGACGGATACGCAAGAAGACCGACCGGACCCAGATTGTCGGGGATCATCTGTCGGCGCTTGCGTCGTCGCCGAAAAACCGCGCGGTTTCATGCGGTTGGTTAATTTCAGAGCGAACATTGCCGCTGCGGCCGGCACTAAATCGTTCGGCTTCTTCGATGCGAAACGGGTCGCTCGAGCGGCGGGATGTGTAAAAAACTTCGACAGTGTCGTTTGACGTTTTACGCGATGAGCGGAGTTGCATCGCGCTTTTCTTACGAGGCGAATGTAAAAATCGCCGACACCTTGGTTGGTACACGTAGCCGCTATCGCGGCCGTCGGGTCCGGTATCCCTTGCGTACCCCTCTGGTGCTCGAAAAAGGGGCGCCCGTGGGCGCCCCCTTCCGCTGGACCGCGAGCGCGGCTCAGGTCATGCGGCTCGAGAATTGGACCGTTGTGGCGCGGGCGCGGTAGTCGGTTTTGACGTTGACGAGTGCAACCATCCCGTCATCGACCTTTTTCTGCGCGCGCTCCAAGGCCGGGCGGATGTCCTCGGGCTGCTCGACATATTCGCCGTGGCAGCCGAGCCCTTGGGCCATGATGTCGTAGCGGGTGTAGCCGAGATCGCGGCCGGGCTTGTTGCGTTCTGGATCGGCGGTCCAGCCGCCGTTCAGGCTGATGATGCACAGCAGCGGCAATTTGTGGCGGACCGCGGTGTCGAGCTCCATCGCATTCTGCCCGAACGAGCCGTCGCCGTGCAGGCAGATGACCTGGGTCCCGGGTTTGGCGGCCTTGGCGCCGACCGCAAAAGGCAACCCCACCCCCATCGTACCGAACGGGCCCGAATTGAGCCGGTGGCCCGGCGTGAAGGTCGGGATCGACTGGCGGCCGAAATTGAGGATCTCCTGCCCGTCGACGCACAGGATCGCGTCGCGCTTCATAAAGTTCTTGACCTCCTCGCACAGCCTCAGCGGGTGGATGTCGCCGTCGGTCGGGTAGTTGCCGCCCGGGCCCGTGCGCTTGGTCGCCTCGCCATCGGCGAGCTTCTGCCGCCAGCCCCTGGAAGCGGTCGGCGGTCTTGCCGTCAATCGCGTCGATCAGCTGCTGCAGAACCGATCTGCAGTCGCCGACGACCGGGATGTCGACATTGCGCGCGGACATGCCGAGCTCCTCGGGGTCGATCTCGATCCGGGCGATCGTTGCGTCCTTGTTGAAACGCGGCGGTGCGGCGTGGCCGATGACATAGTTCATCCGCGTGCCGAGGATGATGATCAGATCGGCGTCGCGAAACGCGCTGTTTCGCATCGTCAGATAGGAATAGGGGTGGTCGTCCGGCACGACGCCGCGGCCTTGCGGGGTCGTGTAGAACGGGATCCCAGCCTTCTCGACAAAGGCGCGCATCTCGTTCCAGGCCTTTGACCACAACACCCCGCCGCCCGAGCAGATGATCGGCTGTTTGGCCTTGTTGATCGCGTCGACGAGGGCATTGATCGCCTTCGGCTCGGCATAAGGACGGGCCTCGATGATCGGCCGGCCGCAATAGCTCCAATCGACATCCGCCTCGTCGGCCTTGAGGTAGAGCACGTCGCCGGGAAAATCGATATAGACCGGGCCCGGCTTGCCGTTCAGTGCCTTCTGAAACGCAAAATTGACCTGTTGTGGGATGCGCTTCAGATTGTGGACCCGGTCAGCGTATTTGACGCACGCCTTCAGCGCCGCGACCTGATCGATCTCCTGAAAGACCTGGCGGCCGAACTGGCTGATCGGGCTCGAGCCGCCAAAGGCGACGACCGGGCAACAATCGATCAGCGCATTGGCGAGACCGGTGCCGAGATTGAGGGTGGCGGGTCCGCTCGCTGCCATGCACACGCCCGGCCCTTGCGTCACCCGTGAATAGGCCTGCGCCATATAGGCTGCACCCTGCTCGTGGCGGGTGTCGATCGCGCGGATGCCCTCCTTGATACAGGTGCTTTCGGCATCCAGCATCGGCCCGCCCATGATGTAGAACAGATCCTTGACGCCCTGGGCCTTAAGGCATTTCGCCAGGATTTCGTAGCCTGCGAGCTCCGCCATCTTGCTGTCTCCTCCTACATTTCGTCATGGCCGGGCTAGTCCCGGCCATCCACGCCTTCGTCTCACTCGTGCGGCCCGTCCTCGCTCCGTGGATGCCCGGAACGAGACCGGGCATGACCATGGTTGGTTGCGCCGGCCTCGACTTCTCAGATCGCCCCTTCCTTGCGCAGTTTCTCGATATCACCGGCGCTCATGCCGAGCCATTCGCCAAAAACCTCGGCCGAGTGCTGCCCCAACAGCGGCGCCGGTTCGAGCTTTGGCGGGACGCCGTCGAAGCGCACCGGCCAGGACGGCATCTTGAACGGCCCGGTCGGGTGCTGTGCCGTCTGCAGGATGCCGCGTTCGGTAAAGCTCGGCTCGTTCATCAACTCCATCGTGTCGAGCACGGCACCCGCCGGCACCCCGGCGCCGCCGATCAGGCGCATCGCCTCGTGCTTGTCATGCCGCCTTGTCCAATCGGCGACCATCGCGTTGACCTCGTCGATGCGCTCGCCACGGGCTTGCGCGGTCTCGTAGCGCGGGTCGCCGATCAGTTCCTCGCGGCCGAGTAGTTTGAGCAGCCGGTGCCAGTGGTCCGTCTGGCGGGCGAATACATAAATCCAGTCGTTCGGACCGCCTGGGGCGCAAGGGAAGATCCCCGAGGGTGCGGTGTTGCTGCGGTTGCTGTTGCGGGGCGCGGCCCGGCCCAGCACCGCTTGGGTCTGAAACGCGAAACGGATGTAGTGCAGCATCGCATCCTGCATCGCCACCTGGAGGCGCCTGCCCTGGCCGGTGGCGCGGCGCTCGTAGAGCGCGCCCAGGATGCTGATCGCCATCAGCATGCCGGTACCGGTGTCGCCGAGCGAGACGCCGGGCCGGATCGGCGGCCCGTCCGGCTCTCCGGTGATGCTCATCGTGCCGCCCGCGGCCTGCGCGATCATATCGAAGGCGAGGTTCTTCTCGTATGGGCTACCCTCGCCGAACCCCTTGACCTGGGCATAGATGATGCCGGGGTTGATCGCGCGGATCGCGTCATAGCCGAGCCCGATGCGCTCGATCGTGCCGGGCGCCATGTTCTCGATCATGACATCGGCGCGACGCGCCATGTCCTTGACCAGCGCCAGACCGCGCTCGGATTTCAGATTGACCGTGACCGACTTCTTATTGGCGTTGAACTCGAAGAAATAATAGGAATCCGGGCTGTTCGGAGGTCCGGCGAACGATGTCCGGCCCGGCTCGCCGCCTTTCGGGTTTTCGACCTTGACGACTTCGGCGCCAAGCCAGGCGAGCGCCTCCGTGCAGGAAGGGCCAGCTTCGAACTGGGTCAGGTCGAGCACCTTAACCCCGGCAAGGCATTTGAGCGGCGCGCCCGTTCCATCCATCGCAGTTCTCTCCTCTCCCCCGAATTGCGCACGATAGCGCAGCATATTCGCCGATGGGAATGGAAAGCATTTCGCGGCTGGCGCCAGTTAGTTTAGTAAGCGCGCTTGTCATTACAGGGCGCTCCAATGGCGAACAATCAACCGAGCGTTTTCATCGACGGCGAGGCTGGCACGACCGGCCTCGGCATCCGACAGCGGCTCGAAATGGTGCCCGAGATAGGGTTGCGCAGCCTACCTGCGGCGCGACGCAAGGATCCGGCGGCTCGGCAGGACATGATGGCGGCGTGCGACCTCGTCGTGCTGTGCCTGCCGGACGATGCCGCGCGCGAGGCAGCCGCGCTGGCCGGGGCGCTGGGCGCCGACGCGCCGAAATTGCTCGACGCCAGCACCGCGCACCGGGTCGATCCCGAATGGACTTACGGCTTTCCCGAAATGGCGGCCGATCAGCCCGGCCGGATCGCGCGGTCGCGCAAAGTCGCCAATCCCGGTTGCTACCCGACCGGCGCGATCGGCTTGCTGCGCCCGCTCGTCCAAGCGGGGCTCGTCCCGCCCGACTACCCGATCACGATAGGCGCGGTCAGCGGTTATTCCGGCGGCGGCAGATCGATGATCGAGGCCCATGATCGTGAAGGCGGCCCTGCCTTCGAGCTCTATTCGCTCAGTTTCGAACACAAGCATGTGCCGGAGATCGAGCGCTTCGCGGGGCTGTCGCGGCGGCCGATCTTCATGCCCTCGGTCGGGCATTTCCGCCAGGGCATGCTCGTTTCGGTGCCGCTCTACCTCGACGATCTGCCCGGGAGGCCCACTGGCGCCGATTTACGAGAGGCCCTGCGCGCCTTCTACGAGGATTCGGAATACGTAACGGTCGCGGTTGGCAACGGGGACGGCAAGCTCGAACCGGAGGCGCTCAATGGGACCAACCGGCTCGATCTCTACGTCTGGGCCAACGAGTCGCGCCGCCACGCCGTGCTTGTCGCCCGTCTCGACAATCTCGGCAAAGGAGCCTCGGGCGCGGCGGTACAGAATTTGCGGCTGATGCTGGATCTTGACCCTGGGGCCTAACTGATCGGCGGCGGCGATCCGGCACCTGAACGCATTGTTCGGCATCGCAAAGACCACCGCGCTCAACCGCGCCCTGGTCCTCCGAACCAGCGCGAGCGATAATATTCGATCAGCCTTTCAGGAGTGGACATATGGCCGATACCGCGATCTGGAATTTTCGCCAGCTGGCACACCATGAGCTCGACGGCTTCGGCGGCATCGGCGAGGGGATGTCGATCCAGATCGCCAAGGACGGCCGCCGCATCCTGTGGCTCGCCCATGAAAGCGCCCCGAAGAACTTCACCGCGGTCGATGTCAGCGATCCGCGCGCGCCAAAAATCGTCGCCCGCCGCGACCTGCCGCAATCGCACATGCGCTCGAACTCGCTGGAGACGGTCGGCGACATCATGGCGGTCGCCTATCAGACGACACAGCCGGGCCTCCAGCCCGCCGGGTTCGAGCTGTTCGATATCTCGGTGCCGGAAAACCCGCGCTCGATCACTTTTTTCGATTGCTCCGGCCCGACCTCGCGCGGCGTCCATCAGCTGTGGTTCGCCGACGGCGAATACATCCATATGAGTTCCGGCGCGCCGGATTTTCAGCCGACCCATCCCCGCGACGACCAGTTCTATCGGATTATTGACGTGAAGAACCCGTCTAAGCCGGTCGAGGTCGGGCGCTGGTGGCTCCCCGGCACCAGAGAGGGCGACAGCGAGCCGCCGCCGGTACGCCACCCCGAGGCGGCCGACACCGGTTTTCGCCCGCACAACACCAACGTCTATCCGGAACGCCCCGATCGCGCCTATCTCGGCTATATCGACGGCGGGCTGGTGATCCTCGACATATCAGACAAGGCGCACCCGAAGATGGTGTCGCGCTGGGACTACCACCCGCCCTATTTCGGCTTTACCCACACGGTCGTGCCGTTCTTCGACCGCGGCCTGCTGATCGTCAGCGACGAGTGCACCCGCACCGAGGGCGCCGACTGGCCGAAGCTCGTCTGGATCGTCGACGGGCGAGCCGAGACCAACCCGGTGCCGATCGCCACCTGCCCATTGCCGCCGCTCGACACCTACATGCGGCGCGGCGCCCGCTATGGCGCGCACAATCTTTACGAGAACCTGCCGAAGCCGAACGCCTGGAAATCCGATCGCATCGTTCTCGCCACTTATTTCAACGGTGGTTTGCGTGCCTACGACACCTCAAATCCCTATCAGCCGGCCGAGATCGGCTATTTCGTACCGGAACCGCCGGCGCGCGCGCCGAGCGGGGCCATCCAGATCAACGACGTGTTCGTCGACGAGCGCCAGATCGTCTATACGGTCGATCGCCATGTCGGAGGCCTTTACACGCTCGAAATGGATTTCTGACCGGCCAAAGGCCTCCTGGGGTCTTGCTGGCGGCTGGGAGGTGTCGCGCCCGATCTCGGACGCACAAAACCGCTCAATCTGCGCGAGGGTGTCGCCCGAGGATCCGCCAGACGATCAATCCGAAAAGAAGGATTAGATATCTCCGGCATGGTCAGGGGGCGGCCTGCCCGACGTTCCCCGTTAACGACTGCCAGCGCGGCGTTGGTAACCATAGGCATGTCGTAGACAAAGGCGTAGGGCGTCGCGAGAAACGTTCCGACCAAGACAGCTGCCGTTCCCAACATTGTCACGCCGCGGCGGAAACAAAGAATGATAACGATGGCAACGAGAATACTGACACACGCCTGTATGATCCTCGCCACCGACAAATTCATGCCAAGAAGAGTTAAATTTCCAATTATTGTGGCGCTCGACCGGCTATTGACCTCGGCAGCCCAATTGGCGTGCGCAACGAGCTTCGAAAGCCAGAGCGGCCAAATCGCCCAACCGAACACAAGGCTGCTCACGAAAACGAGGACGACAGTCGTTGCGCCCGCTGCCACCACGGTCCGCCACTGACCGGCTGACACCAGAGCAATTGGTATCAACAATCCCAGCTGCGGCTTAACTGACGCCAACCCAAACGTTATTCCACTGAGTATTGGATAGGAGGTGACAAGACGAAAACCGCCAAATATGAAGGCAGACGACAGAAATCCGGTTTGCCCTGCTGCAAACGTGATAACTGTCGCCGGTGCAAACATGGTCAGAAAAACAGTATCTCGGGAAGCCTGCTTATAGGTGGATACCAAGAAGTAAAACAAGAGGGTCCCGATGATCCAGACTCCGAAGGCGGCATAATATGACAAAAGGCCAATCGGAATGATGAAGAGCAGAAATGATGGTGGATATGCATATGGTAGATGATACGTTGGGGAGCTTCCGAGATCCATCTGAAAATCGTGCAATGTGGCATCGTCGTAGTACCCACCTCACATGTTCCGTACTAAGTTTTTATACAATGTGGTCGGTCCAATGCTGTCAGCCCCGCCAGGCCTCGACGCCATTCCAGAAACCGCCGTTGGGCGCCGAGCCCGATTTGGCGCTTTTCCTATAGAGACAACGCTACGATAGTAAATCCTCTGATTCTGACCCGTGGAATCTCCTTCACAAGCGCACCAACATCGGGAAGCTAGATGGGAAAGCCGGATTGACATCGACCTCCAAGAGCGTGCCGCAAATGCTGTTCGCGGGCAAGGACGCGCCGCTGTTCGGGCGGCGCCAGAGGCGGGCGCGCGGGCCGCGGCTGCCGGTCGTCGCTGTGACCGGCTTTCTCGGCTCGGGGAAGACGACCTTGATCCGCGCCTTGCTGGCCAAGCCCGAAGGCGCCAACACCGCAATCGTCGTCAACGAGTTCGGCGAGGTCGGCATCGATCAAGCGCTGCTGCGGTCGAGCAGCGATGTCACGGTCCTGCTCGGAAATGGCTGTTTGTGCTGCAACGTCCGCACCGATCTGCAGGAGACGTTGCGCGCGTTGTTCGCCGACCGCGCCCGCGGCGCCGTCCCGAGCTTCGCGCGGGTGATCATCGAAACTTCGGGCCTCGCCGATCCGGGGCCGGTGTTGCAGACCTTTGCTACCGACCGCGCGCTCGGCCGCGAATTCCATCTTCAGGCCCTGGTCACGGTCGTCGATGCGGTTGCCGGGGCCGGCAATATCGAGCGGATGCCCGAAGCGCGAAAGCAGGTGGCGTTGGCCGACCGCATTGTCGTGACCAAGACCGATCTCACCGACTCGACCACGACCGAGCGGCTCATCGAGCGGATCGCGGCGCTGACCACGGCCCCGGTCGAGATCGCCGCCAATGGCGCGATCGAACCGTCCTTTGTGCTCGACGAACCGGGATCGGCGCCGCGCAGCTTCGATCTTGGTGATGCCGAACACACGCACGGGCTGCAGAGCTTTTCGCTGATCTTTGAAAAGCCGCTGTCCTGGCCTGCTTACGAGCAGACGATGGCGGTGCTCACGGCGTTGCGCGGCTCCGATCTACTGCGCGTCAAGGGCATTATCGCGGTCAAAGAATGCCGCGGGCCGGTCGTCGTTCATGCCGTCCAGCACGTTGCCCATCCGCCGGTCGAACTCGAAGACTGGCCCAATGCCGACCGGCGCTCGCGGCTCGTCTTCGTCACCCGCGGCCTGCCGCGGGAACCCGTCGCCCGGCTCTTTGCCGGCGTCGCTGCAGTGCAAGAAGGGGTCGATCGGCACTCGTCTTAGGCGGTGCCGTCAAGGACCCTGTCGGCATTCTTTACAGAGGATATCGAGGTCCGGCTCGATTGCTGTGACTGGAGGATAAAAAAGAAGCGGCGCCTGTGGGCGCCGCTCGATCCGTGGGATGAGAAGATTCTCGTTTACGCGGCCTTGGCCTTGCGGCGCCGGCGAAACGCTCCGAAACCGACAAGGGCGGAACCGAGCAGGGCGAGGCTCGCCGGCTCGGGCGTAGGTATTGTCAGCTGGTCCACTGTGTTCTTGACCACCGAAACGGATGCGGTCTCTCCTGTGCCGCTCGACGTCACACTGAGGTCTTTTGACACGTCGAGGGATGACACGGGTCCTCCCGTCAACGACGCGAGGGTATCTTGGACCGGTCCCGCCAGGCTGACATTAAGCGTGTCGCCGGTTGAGAGAGTTTCCCCGACGGTGCCCGCCGCGCCACCACCAACGCCACTCAAAGAGCCGGTGATCTGAAGAAGAGCGCTATCGATCAGCGCCGCACCGCTGGTCACCGCCACCGTATAGCCGAAGCCGGCATCAGCAGTGCCATTGGTGCCGGAGTTCCAGATGCCAGTGAAACTGAACCCATATTCCGGAGCCCCAAACGGCATGACACCTACGGCGGTGGCAGCCGACGCCGTGGCGCCCGTCCCGCCCATGTTATCTATAGCGTTTGGCGTATACGAGAAATTCGAGAACGTTTTGTCGCCGATCGTGCACATGAAACCGCTGACAACATAGGTAGACAGGGCCGCGGGCGCGCACGCGCTAATTTGGGCGTAGGCGGTCCCCATGGCAGCTACCGTTGCCAGGGAGGCAAGGGCGCCCGCCATCATAAAATTCTTGGATAGTGTGCTGAAGGTTCAGCAATAAGACGGGCCGCTTGGGCGGTCATGGCATGCTGGTGATGTCTGACGTCACCGACCCGTGAAGGGTGCACATCATGACCAAGGGCGAGGGTAAGGCGGAAGTAATCGACCTGAAAGGATTGCTGGCGCGGGACGAGGATTTCGTGCGTGCAGCGGTGGAGGCGCTGGTGCAGGCCGCGCTCGAGGCGGAGATGACGGAGGCGATCGGCGCCGAGAAGGGGGAGCGGAGCGAGACGCGTGTTTCCTACCGCAGCGGCTATTACGGCCGCTCGCTGATCACCCGGGTAGGGACCCTGGAATTGCGCGTGCCGCAGGATCGGCTGGGGCGATTTTCGACTGAGCTGTTCGAACGCTACCAGCGTTCGGAGAAAGCGCTGGTCGGCACCCTGGCCGAGATGTACGTGCAGGGCGTTTCGACGCGCAAGGTCAAGGCGGTGACCGAGGCGCTGTGCGGCCACAGTTTTTCCGCATCCGCGATCAGCGCGATCAACAAATCGCTCGACGAGGGTCTGCGGGCGTTTGCCGAGCGGCGGCTGAGCGAGAACTATCCCTATCTGATCCTCGATGCACGCTACGAGAAGGTGCGCGAGGCCGGGGTCATCGTCAGCCAGGCGGTGCTGGTCGCGGTGGCGGTCGACGAAGACGGCCGGCGCCAGATCCTGGCAGTCGAGCTCGCCAATCGCGAGAGCCGATCGAGCTGGCGCGACTTTCTCTTGGCGCTCAAAGCCCGCGGGCTCGTCGGCGTCGAGTTTGTCGTCAGCGACGACCATCCCGGTCTCAAGGCGGCGATCCGCGAGGTGCTGCCGGAGGCGGCGTGGCAGCGCTGCTATGTGCATTTTCTCAGAAACGCGCTCGACTATGTGCCGCGCAAGGTCGACGACGACTGCCTGCGGGAGCTGCGCTGGTTTTACGACCGCCGCGATCTCGCCGAAGTGCGCCGCGACATCGCCGCCTGGCTGGCCAAATGGCAGGCCAAGTACCCGCGGCTGTGCAACTGGGTCGAGGACAACATCGAGGAGACGCTGAGCTATTACCGGCTGCCCTTGCCGCACCACAAACACATGAAGTCGACCAACATGCTCGAACGCTTGAACCAGGAGCTGAAGCGCCGCACCCATGTCGTGCGCATCTTTCCCAACGCCGAGAGTTGTTTGCGGCTGGTGCGGGCGCTGGCGGTCGAGATGCACGAGAACTGGCTCGAAGCGACGCGCTATCTCAACATGGAGCATCTGAAGGAATACAAGAAAGAGGCCCTGCGGGCCTTGGCCGCCTGACGGCGGCCGGGCGTGGTCGGCGCTGCGCTACACGGGGGCTCCGCGCCGCCCACGCCCTACATCACCAGCCTGCTTTTGCAGAACTTGACGCACACGACAAATTCTTGATCAGTCTCATCGTCGTCTCCCAACTGAACCGATAATCCCGTACGGTTCGCCCATCGACGGACTAAACCGTTGCTGGCTAGGGAGCAACTTCCGTGCCATCTTCCTATGGTATTGATTGCAAAGGGTATATGCCGCCAGACGTCAGCGGTCGCATCCAGTCCGTAAGAAAATCCGACATCTACTATGGCAAGAACTGCGGCGCATTGTCGACAATTTCTCGAATTATCCGGAGGTTACGCGAAATTCGCCGCTCGACCGAGCTGTAAAAAATTCCGATAGTGTGCTGAAGGTTCAGCAATAAGACGGGCCGCTTGGGCGGTCATGGCATGCTGGTGATGTCTGACGTCACCGACCCGTGAAGGGTGCACATCATGACCAAGGGCGAGGGTAAGGCGGAAGTAATCGACCTGAAAGGATTGCTGGCGCGGGACGAGGATTTCGTGCGTGCAGCGGTGGAGGCGCTGGTGCAGGCCGCGCTCGAGGCGGAGATGACGGAGGCGATCGGCGCCGAGAAGGGGGAGCGGAGCGAGACGCGTGTTTCCTACCGCAGCGGCTATTACGGCCGCTCGCTGATCACCCGGGTAGGGACCCTGGAATTGCGCGTGCCGCAGGATCGGCTGGGGCGATTTTCGACTGAGCTGTTCGAACGCTACCAGCGTTCGGAGAAAGCGCTGGTCGGCACCCTGGCCGAGATGTACGTGCAGGGCGTTTCGACGCGCAAGGTCAAGGCGGTGACCGAGGCGCTGTGCGGCCACAGTTTTTCCGCATCCGCGATCAGCGCGATCAACAAATCGCTCGACGAGGGTCTGCGGGCGTTTGCCGAGCGGCGGCTGAGCGAGAACTATCCCTATCTGATCCTCGATGCACGCTACGAGAAGGTGCGCGAGGCCGGGGTCATCGTCAGCCAGGCGGTGCTGGTCGCGGTGGCGGTCGACGAAGACGGCCGGCGCCAGATCCTGGCAGTCGAGCTCGCCAATCGCGAGAGCCGATCGAGCTGGCGCGACTTTCTCTTGGCGCTCAAAGCCCGCGGGCTCGTCGGCGTCGAGTTTGTCGTCAGCGACGACCATCCCGGTCTCAAGGCGGCGATCCGCGAGGTGCTGCCGGAGGCGGCGTGGCAGCGCTGCTATGTGCATTTTCTCAGAAACGCGCTCGACTATGTGCCGCGCAAGGTCGACGACGACTGCCTGCGGGAGCTGCGCTGGTTTTACGACCGCCGCGATCTCGCCGAAGTGCGCCGCGACATCGCCGCCTGGCTGGCCAAATGGCAGGCCAAGTACCCGCGGCTGTGCAACTGGGTCGAGGACAACATCGAGGAGACGCTGAGCTATTACCGGCTGCCCTTGCCGCACCACAAACACATGAAGTCGACCAACATGCTCGAACGCTTGAACCAGGAGCTGAAGCGCCGCACCCATGTCGTGCGCATCTTTCCCAACGCCGAGAGTTGTTTGCGGCTGGTGCGGGCGCTGGCGGTCGAGATGCACGAGAACTGGCTCGAAGCGACGCGCTATCTCAACATGGAGCATCTGAAGGAATACAAGAAAGAGGCCCTGCGGGCCTTGGCCGCCTGACGGCGGCCGGGCGTCGTCGGCGCTGCGCTACACGGGGGCTCCGCGCCGCCCACGCCCTACATCACCAGCCTGCTTTTGCAGAACTTGACGCACACGACAGATTTTATCGTTGCTGTAGCGGCGATGGGGTTGCCCTACGGCGCATGGTCATGACGCACAGTCGCGCGCGAGGAACTTCCGGAAAGGACGAATAATACCGTTGCCCGGCGCTGGGCCGCTGACACCGATATCGGTTTTGTTTGAGGCCCCGCAATTTCCTGGAGATGCCGCGCGGCATCGGTGAGCGGTTTGGGTGGTCCCACCTTCGCTTTCGATCAAGTCGACTCGATTGGGAACCTGTTTAGCCGCCTATCGCCTCCTGTCGGGATTTTTACATGCGGCCTGCGAGCCAAGGCCGCCCCGAGGGGACGGCCCTGGCTTCCGCATTACAAAGTCAGACAACCCTCAAGAATTGCATATGTGGCTTCGACTCGGTTGGACTACCGCTTCCGCCGACCCGATGAGGGTCACTACGCCGCTCACTGACAAGGCGCCGTCACGGTGACCGTTAACGGCAACGTCGTTGTTGTGTACCCAGGAGCCGAGGCCGTGACCGTAATGGCCTGCGAACCCTGCCCAATTGGGCTGGTCCAGGCCGTATCCAGGTTCCCGCCGGACACGGAAAAGTTCGAGTTGTTGACCGAGAACGTGACCCCCGGAACCGCGGTCCCGCTTGAAGTGGTGGCGCTCAGCGTATCGACCACGCTCCCGGCTACCGCATTTGCGGCCACCGAGCTGGACCCGTTGACGCCGATCGTCATCACCGGATTGCCGGAGGCGACCACGGCAATCGTCAAGGTGAGATCCGCAGTGGTATACCCCGGAGCCGAGGCCGTGAGATCCACGGTCTGAGGGCCATCTGCGATTTGGCCGGTCCATGTCGTCGTCAGGTAATAGATGCCAGCGTTCGTCATCGTGTTGACGACGGCAAAGAGCGGATTATCCACCGTCCACGTGACACCGCTTGCTAGGTTGCCCAAGGTGCCGTTGGTTTGCGACACCGTCAGGGAATAAACGATCGTCCCGGAGGCTGAATTGTCAAATGCGGTTGCAACTTGAGCAGGTGTGATGACCATTGTCTGAGGGGCCAATGTGCCGGTCACCGTCACCGTCAACGGCAGGCTCGCCGTCGTGTATCCCGAAGCCGAGGCCGTGATGGTCATGGTTTGTGGGGCGGGTGCGATGATGCTGTTCCAAGCGGTGTGAAGGTCCCCGAAAAAATCGACATAAAAGTTCGAATTGCCGCTGATCGACCAGGTGACCCCGTGAACACGGCTGCCGCTCGAATTTGATGCGATAAACGCATCAACTATGGTCCCATACGCCGCAGTATTAGCGACAGAACTTGACCCGATGACACCGATCGTCAACGTCGACTGAGCCCTCGCGAGCGCCGGGAAAAACACCAGCAGCGCTACGGCGCCAAGGCCAAGAAAGGGTCTTTTGATCATGACAAATCCCCCTTGCATGTTTGAACGCGTGCATCAGCACGGGCTAAGGTTTCTGAAGGCGTGAAGGTTTGGTTGCGGCGATTGGAAGCGGTAGGGCCGAGTGCCGTTTAGATCTCCGGCTGCGGGTAGAGTAATTACGACCCGGCCAAACCATAGCGTGGGCCACGACGGCAATGTGTCGCAAAGTAGCCGCGTGAGATTCAGTCCATAACTCCTTCCTCCCTCGCTGTCGACACAAACCTTTGGTTAATTACATCCCGCTCTATAAATACATACGGGATCGCGCACCACAAGATTTTCACGTGACCATAATTTGCCCTATCACGTCACTAAATAGTCATAATTCCCGTCCTTCTAGCGTCCAAATTGAATTTTCGTCCAGATATCGCGTAGAGCTGATGCAGTCTCTCGATTTTTCATCTATCCGTGTGGGGCTTTGCCGCGGCCGCGGCCCCGCTCCGCCGAGCGCTCGAGAGCGCCGGATCAGGCCGAGACTTGGATAGCGCGAGTGGATCCGAGGATAGACCAAGCAAACGGGTGTCGCGGGAGTTTCACAGGTCGGCAGGAACCCTTGTTGGTTGTCGGATCGGGAATGTGCGGTTGTGGAATGAACGTTCGGTCGGGGCCTTACGACCTGGGCCGCCGCGGCGATGGTTACGCCGAAGCCTCCCGGCGGCGGGCCAATGTGCGGGTTAGGCGGCTTTGCACCTCCGTCGTATCGCTCCAAAACCCACCAAAGCAACGCCCAACACTCCAAGCGAGGCCGGCTCGGCGACGTCCTGTACCACCGTATTCAGGATAGCCGACACATCGCTGTTAGCGCCAACGGTGAGGCTTTCTGTCACGTCCAAGCTCTGCACGCCGCCGGGGTAGTCGATCTCGTTAGTGCTGGTGGGGGTAGGAAATATACCGGTCTTAACAAGATCAATCGAGCCGACGCCCATGGGTGTCGTGGTCTTGGTCAGCGTCGTCGGCCCACCTTTCGATTGAGTAAAGTCGGCAAACAAAGCGACGATCGGGCTGCCGGGCGGTGTGGTTGCAACGTCATAGCCAAAGCCGGTGTAAGTATGACCGGCGACAAAGCTGTCGGTAAAGGTGATGTTGTGGTTTTCGACGCCGTCAATGTCTTCCAGGTCGAACGTAACGGTGCCATTTGCCACCAAGTTGCCGAAGCTAAAATTGCTGAATAGTTTGTCCTGCGCTTGCACGCACACGCCCGTGCCAAGTGCAGAGAAAGACTCATGCCCGTCGCCGGTGGGCATGGTGATCGTGCTGCTGCAGACCGTCGCATATGCCTGACCGCCGATCAGCATCGCCGTGATCCCGGCCAAGGCAAATCCTAGCTTCTTCATAACGACCTCTGGACGCCGAGCGGGTGCTGATGCCCGCCATGTTAACGATGATTTTACGCAAATTGCGTGCCATCTGCAAAAACTCTTTATGTTCTGCCTGTTATGGATCCGGACGGCGATCCCCTTCGGCAAGAGTGTCAAGATTTCCGACGATCGATCGGGAATCAGGGTCCCGGCGGGGTTGCTGAAGTTTCCCTCTTTGCAATAGCTTAGCTAATAACGGCCGGTTTTCGAGCTGTAAAGAAATCCGACATGATGAATTCGGTATCAGAACCGCAACACAGTATGCGCCCCGACCCGCATCAATATGCGCGGTATCGCGCTGGCCTCGAATTGCCTGTTCTCGCACCAGGAAGTCGGAGCGGCGCCTCAATCGAGCAGGTGGGCGAGCAATTCGGCAGCGGCCCGCCGGCGACCCAGGGATGGACGTCCTCCGGCGGCTTCAGCCGACGAGCACCGCCTTGCCGATGACCGCGCGGTCGATCAGCGCCTGCACTGCGTCGGCCGCCTGGGCCAAGGGATAGCTTCGCCAGATACGGGGTTTGAGCTTGCCTTGCGCAGCGAGGTCGAGGAGCGCCTTGGTGTTGGCGGCAGCGATTTCCGGGTGGTTCTCGTTCAGACCGCCGATGCGCACGCCGATTGCCTCGATTCCCTTGATCAACAAGTAGTTGGTACGGGCGAGCGCCGGCGGACCGCCGAGAAAGCCGAGGATCAGGATGCGCCCGCTCCAGGCGAGACAGCGCAAGGATTCCTCGAATGTCGGGCCGTTGACCGGATCGTAGATGATGTCGACGCCGCGGCCTTGGGTCAGCTCCATGACCTTGTCGCGAAAACCGCCCTGATAGGGGATCGCATGGTCGGCGCCCTCGGCGAGGCAAACCGCCCGTTTTTCGTCGGTACTGGCGGTGGCGATGACCTCGGCGCCATAGAGCTTGGCGATTTGGATCGCCGGCAGGCCGATCCCGCCGGCGGCGCCATGGATCAGCACCCGGTCGCCGGCCTTGAGCCGGCCGCGCTGCAATAGCGCATGATAGGCAGTGGTGTAGGCGCCGCGAAACACCGCTGCCTCGTCGAGGCTCAGCCCCCCCGGCACCGGGTCGCAATCCACGGCCTTGGCGATGCCCAACTCGGCGAAGGCGCCAAGCCGCTGCCGGCTCATCACCAGATCGCCGATTTTGAACCGGGTCACATCGGGCCCCACCGCGACGACTTCGCCTGCTCCCTCATTGCCGGGCACGAAAGGGGGGTCGGGACGGAACTGATACTTCCCGGCCAACATCAATACGTCGACATATTGGACGCCGCGCGCCCGGACCCGTACTAGCACTTCGGCTGGGCCCGGCGGCGGCGGGTCGGGCACCTCGCGCAGCGCCAACACCTCGGGACCGCCGAATGCCTCGCACACCACCGCCTTCATCGCCTGCTCTCCGATTCGCATCCAAGCGAAAGCTTGCCCCGAACTCGACGACTGGGCGCCAGGATGTTTCACTGACGTTGAGGAATGGGGCATCCTGTGCCGAGGCTTCGCGCGGGGAGGGAACATGATCGACGGGTCCGGGGCTGCTGCCGCTGCGGCGCGGCAACAACCGGCGTTCCGCCGGGGGGCCGGCCGGCTGCCGCTGTCGGGCCAGATCACGGTGTCGCTGCTGTGGTTCGCGCTGTTCGCCAATTGGCTGACCGTGGTGCCGGTCATCGTGCCGGACCAGGTCGCGTCGATCCTCGGACCCGACGTCGCCGCAAAGGAGGGCATCGCCGGCTCGATCCTGGCAATCGGCGCCTTGATGGCGTTGATCATGGCGCCGCTGGCGGGGGCGTTGTCAGACCGGGCGCGCGGCATGAAGGGCCGGCGCCGCCCGTTCTTGATCACCGGCATGATCGGTACTTGTGTCGGCTTGGCGTTCCTGGTCCCGTTCGGCCCGGGCAGCAGCATCTTTCTTTATCTACTCGCCATCTTGAATTTGCAGTTCTGGTGGAACTGGGCGTGCGGTCCCTATGCCGGCCTCATTCCCGATGTCGTGCCTGAAGGTGATCAGGCCTCGGCCAGCGCCTGGATGAATATCATGAGCATACTCGGCACCTTCACCGGCAACGGGATTGCCGTCGTGCTCTACGTCCACGGCCGGCCCGGCGCTTCCATCGCCGCGCTCGTCGCCGTCAACCTCGCCTGCCTGGCGCTGACCCTGAGAGGCGTGCACGAGCCGCCCGCGACCGCCGGCGCCGGCCCGTTCGAACTCGGGCCGTTCCTGCGCTCGTTCTGGCTCAGCCCGAGCGCGCACCGCAATTTTTATCGAGTGCTGATCACCCGGCTCTTCGCCAATCTCGGCGTGTGGTCGGTCATGACCTTTCTCTTATACTATCTCCATGACGTCATCGGCGTTGCCGAGCCCGGCAAGGTTCTGCCGATGCTGCTGGGCCTCGGTGCAATGCTGGGGATACCGGCAAGCCTGGTCGCCGCACGGCTCGCCGACCGCTATGGGATTGTCGCCATCGTCAAGGCCACCAGCTGGATGATGGCGGTGGCGGCGCTGGCTTATGTGCTGATCGCCTTCAATCCGCATGTCGGCCTGGCGGCGCCGGTCTTCCTCGTCTATTTCGCCGGCTGGGGCGCTTATCAGGCAGTCGATTGGGCGCTGGCGCTGAAGGTATTGCCGCGCAGCGAGACCGCCGGCAAGGACATGGGCATCTGGCACGTGGCGCTGGTATTGCCGCAAATCCTCGGGCCGGCCTTGACCGGCTGGATCATCACCGGCGCCAGGCTGGCGGTCTCGGCGCGCTTTGCCTATGCGCTGGCGTTTGCTATCGCCGCGGTCTGGTTCAGTCTATCCGCAATACTGGTGGCGAAGGTAAAGCTGCCGCGCCCCGCCTAACCTGCCGCCGGCGGCATGGCTTTCCTCCTGTGGTTGCGGACGGGGCCGTCGCCGCGTCAGACGTAGCGCAAAGTCTGAAACATACCCGCTTCCATATGGTAGAGCATGTGGCAGTGAAAGGCCCAGGTGCCGGGGTTGTCGGCGTCGAAGACAACGACCACGCGCTGGCCCGGGGGCACCCTGACGGTGTCGCGCACTGCCCCCGCTAGCGGCATGCCGGCGATCTCGGCCACCTGGAACCGATGCCCGTGCAGGTGCATCGGATGCGGCATCCCAGTCGAGTTGGTCATGACCAGCGCCACTCGTTCGCCTTTGGCGATCGGCAGCGGCGGCACTTGCGGGTTCCAGGCGATGCCGTTGATCGACCAGATATATCTCGACATCTCGCCGGTCAGGTCGATGTTGTGAACCCGGTCGGGCTTGCGCGGCTTGAGCGGTTCGGCCGCGCGCAGTCGCTTCTCCAACTCCATCGTGATCGGCGGCGCCACCGCCGCCGCCTGGGACTGGATGAGAGCAATCGGCGCCTTGCCGGCGGCGAGCACGACGCCGGTTCGATTGCGCTCGCCCTCGACGGTCGCGAGCAACGGGTACGCCGCGGCGGCGCGCGGGATTGTCAGCACGATGTCGAGCCGCTGGGCGACATTGATCGGAAACCGCCGACCCATGATCGGCTCGACCAGGGTTCCATCGACCGCGATCAGCCTCCCGTCGAGCCGGCCGAGATCGAAATGGTAGGCGCTCATCGACGAGGCATTGATGACCCGCAACAAAACCGGCGCTCCGGGCTCGACTTTAACCACCTCGGGGTCGGCCAGGGTGCGGTCGTTGGCGAGAAACGCGTCGTATTTGACGTCGTTAAGGTCCGGTCCTTCCGCCTCGGCCGGCGCCATCCCGCCCATGCCCTTCATGCTCGCCGGCATTGGAGTGGCGCCGCTCGCCATGTCCGGCATGGCTGCGCTCCCCATCCCCGGCATGCTGCCGCCCTTTTTCAAATTGGCAAAGATTTCCTCGGGCGGGGTAAAGCTGAAATCGTTGAGCATCAGCACGACTTCCTGCTGCCCCGGCCGGTCGCGCTGATCGCGGATGATCAGCGGCGCATCGAGCAGCAGCTGCTCCTGCAATCCCTGGTGCGAGTGCATCCAGAAGGTGCCGCCAAAGGCGAGCGGAAAGTCATAATCGGCGCTGCCGCCGGCGGGGATCGGCGGTCCCGAGACGCCGGGCACGCCGTCCTGCCGCCAGGGCGGGGCGAGCCCATGCCAATGGATCAGGCTCGGCTTGCCGATCTCGTTTTCGACACGCACCCGGAACCGGTCGCCGACATGGGTGGTGATGCCTTCTGCGCCGTCGGGCTGGCGGATTCCGTAGACCGAGGCCGGTTTGCCGTTGACCTCGAGAGTGCGCCGCACCAATCGCAGCACCGTCGGCGTCGCCGTTTGCGGTTCGCCCGCTGCAAGCCCCGCTCCCGGCCGGATCGCCGCCGCGGCGAGGGCCGACATCAACAGGGCGCGGCGTGTCGGCATGGCTAGCCTCTCCCGCGGCGTTTCAGCCGGCTGTGGCGAGGCCTTGCCGCAGCGCCGCGGCGCAGTCGCCGAGCGCCCGGCGCGAGGTGGCGATCAGCCGCCCGTAGCGGATAAAACCATGGGTGATGCCGTCATAGACGTTCAAGGAGTGGGGCACCCCGGCGGTTTTCAATGCCGCGGCCATGCGGTGGCTGTCGTCGAGCAGCGGATCGAGGCTGCCGACGATCAGATGTGCCGGCGGCAGGCCCTTGAGGTTGCCGAGGATCGGCGCGGCGCGCCAGTCGCTCTGCTGCGCCGGGTTTTCGAGATAGGTCTCCCAGATCCAGCGCATCTGTGTCTGCGACAGGCCGGCGCCCTTGCCGAAGCGCTGCCATGACGGGCTCTCGCTGTCAGCCGAATAGACGCCGTAGATCAGCAGCATAAAGCGCAGTGCACTGAGGCCCTCGTCGCGCAAGGCGAGGGCGGCGGCGAGCGCCAGATTGCCGCCGGCCGAATCGCCGCCGACCGCGAGCCGGGTCGGGTCGATGCCGAGACCGGCGCCCTCGCGCGCGGCGAGGCGGGTCACCGCGACCATCTCCTCGTACGCCTTCGGGAAGCGGTGCTCGGGCGAGAGTTTGTAGTCGACCGACAGTGCGGCGGCGCCCGACTGGCGCACCAGTTCGCGCAGCATCGCGTCCCAGGAGGGCAGACTGCCCTGCATAAAGCCGCCGCCATGCGCGTAGACCAGCAAGGGCGGGCGTTCGACGTCGTCGGGCAGATAGAGCCGGCACGGCACCTGCCCGTGCGGACCGGGCAGGGTCAGATCGCGCTCGTGCCGCAGCGGGATCGAGCCCTCGCCGAGAAACGCCCCGATGCGGTCCTGCGCCGCGCGCACCTCGGAGAGCGGCGCCTGGGTGCGGTCGGGCGCCACCAAGCCGTTGCGCTGCAACAATGCCCCGGCCGCCAACAGCTCGGGATCGACCCACGGTGTCGCGTCGTTCATCGCCTCATCTCCCCATCCTGTCCGTCCCGCCGATTTAACCCCGCCGGAGCGCCGCCCGGCAACCCCGATCCGGACGGCTCGGGAGGGGTTGCAGGAAATTCCCGTAATTCCCGTAATTCCCGGTTATTCCCGTTGAATTCGCGAATGTGCCCGAAATGTTCATCGCAAAGTCTCGTCGAATCAATCGCTTAACCTCAAATTCCCGTGGCATGGAACCGGGAATTTTTGCGGCCCTAATCGGGAATTATTTGAGCCGAACCGGGAATTTATTCCGCATAAACGGGAAATCCAAAAAACCGCAAACATCAGCCCTTTCCAGGTTGCTTTCACCGACGGATCCTATCAGTGAAGCAGGGCGAAATTGCGTCGTTGGATTGGGACCGTCAAATCGTTTGAACCGGCCCTGGTTCAATAAAGGGGGCAGGCGTTGCCGAGGTCCAGCAAGTATAATCCGTTAGTCGGGAATCTGTTTCCGCTGCGCGACGAGTGGTTTCTCGGCTTCAGCGGAGGCACTTGCCTGGTATTCCTGCTGTATGGCGAAACTCTATTTGCTCGACTACCCGAACCGGTTTGGCTGGCGCTCATCTTCCTGTGGCTGTTTACCGCCGTGCTCGGGTCGGCGCTATCCATAGTGCGCCATGCCGAGCACCTTGCCATGCGCCTCGGGGAGCCCTACGGGACCTTACTCCTAACCCTGTCGGTGACCTTCGTCGAGGTGACGAGCATTGCCGCCATCATGTTGCATGGAGCCAATAATCCAACCCTGGCCCGAGACACATTGTTCGCCGTGGCTATGATCATCCTCAATGGCATGGTTGGCCTGTCGCTGCTGGTGGGTGGCTGGCGCCATCACGAGCAGCAATACAATCTCCAGGGCGCCAACGCCTATCTCGGGGTGATCATTCCCTTGGCGGTACTCAGTCTGATTATGCCAGATTTTACCGTGACCACCCCGGGCCCGCTCTTGTCCCATGAGCAGGACATCTTTCTCGTGCTGGTGGGGTTGGGCTTGTATTCCACGTTTCTCGCCGTGCAGACCCGACGGCATCGTGGCTACTTCAGGTTTGGCGCAGGCGCGGCCCATGATGCCGGCAGCGCCGATGTCAGCCACCCGGTGATGACATCACGGCCGCTCCCGTTGCTGGCGCATGCCGCTCTGCTGATCACCTATATCCTGCCCGTCGTTTTCCTTGCGGAGCAATTTGCCCATCCCGTCGATTATCTGATCGAGACTTTGCGGGCTCCGGCGGCCTTGGGTGGCGTCATCATTGCCGTGCTGGTCGCCACCCCCGAGGCGATCGGCGCGGTGCGGGCGGCGCTAACCAATGATCTGCAGAGATCGATCAACATTTTCCTGGGCTCGGTCTTGTCAACCATCGGGCTGACGGTCCCCGCGATTGTGTTGGTCAGCCGGGTGATCGGGAGAGAAATCGTGCTCGGGGTTGAACACACGGATCTTGTTATGCTGCTGCTAACCCTGGCTGTATGCGTCGTCACGTTCTCGAGTGGGCGAACCAATGTGATGCAAGGCGCGGTGCATCTTGTGCTGTTCGCGGTGTACCTGGCTCTGATCTTCCAGGGTTAAGGCGAAGAGACATTGAATCCCGCTCTTGGCTGTAGTCATAGTGGTGCCGTCATCGCCTGTAGCGGAGGAAAGCGGTGCTGGACGCCGCTTGCGCGTGGAAACTCGGGTCGCTCGCGTTCAAGCTGCTGGCGGGAGCGTCGAAGGCGCTCGACCATGAGGCGGTCGCCACTTTCCTCGAAATCGGTGCGACTTCGGTCGAAGCCGGCGAGGCAGTTGCACGATCGGCAGCGCGATATCGTGCGTACTGCGGCCGGCCGGCTTCAGGCGCATATCGAACGGAACAGCGACGAGTGGCTGCGGGCCGAATTCGGTTCCGATCCATCCGGGCGAGCGGATGCGGCAGCGGCGATAGCGGCCCTCGGCGACATTCTTCCAAAGTGCCTCCCCGATGGGCTCAAGGTCGCGCAAGCCAATCTCGACACCGAGCGGATCGCCGGCCTGGTCGTGGCGAAGGCCGGCGCCGGCGACGAGATGTTCCGCAAGGACACATTCGGCGAGCGGCTGCTGCGCTGCCTAGTGCAACGCGCCTACGAGGAAGCCAAGCGCGACCGCGACTTTGCCGCCGTGATCGGCATCACGGTACAACAAGTATTGCTCAGAGCGGACCGACGCTCTTCTCGGCCGGTCAGGCGGAACTACCGGATGCGATCGTCTCCAGGCTGGCCGCGGCGCTCGACATGCGGCGAGCGGAGAGCGGCCGGTCCTTCGAACGGAGAGATCACTCAAGTCGCTCGGCGTCTCAGGCCGATGAGATGCTCGATTTCGATCAGGCGGTCGTCGAACTCGAAAGAGCGGTCGACGTGGCATTGGATGTCATCGCCAAGGGTGAGCGTGGCACCAACTACGACGCGTTTGTCGATCTTGTTCTGGCGAAAGTCGCCGAGAAGACCAGGCTCGGCGATTTCGATGAGCGGAGCGCAGGCGGTCGAAGCGAGGCCCTGATCGACCTTGCGGCCGCAGAGAAGCGGAACAACGTGACGTCTTCCGCGATCGCCGGAGCGCTCCTCGAAGCTGGCGCGGAGCAGAGCCGTCGCCGCTCGTCTGCGCCTCAGCCTACCGGGCCGCCGCACGCACATTGTCGCCGAGGCGGGAGACAATCGTCGCAAATGATGACGATCGCGACATGGCATTATCGCCTGAGCGCAAGCGGATGCGCTTTACGATCAAGGCTCCGAGTTTGGCGACAACGCGGCGCTGGCCGAAGCCATCGGTGCTTATCGCGACGCCCTGCGACTTGTGCCGCGCGATCGGGTGCCGCTCGACTGGGCGATGACCCAGAACAACCTCGGCAGCGCGCTTCAGACGCTCGGGGAGCGGGAGAGCGGGACGGCGCGTCTTGAGGAGGCGGTGGCGGCCTACCGCGCGGCGTTGGAGGAACGGACGCGGGATCGGGTGCCGCTCGACTGGGCGATGACCCAGAAGAACCTCGGCGCCGCGCTTCGGAGGCTCGGGAGCTGGGAGAGCGGGACGGCGCGTCTTGAGGAGGCGGTGGCGGCCTACCGCGCGGCGCTGGCGGAATGCACGCGCGATCGAGTGCCGCTGCGATGGGCGATGACCCAGAACAACCTCGGCACCGCGCTTCGGACGCTCGGGGCGCGGGAGAGCGGGACGGCGCGTCTTGAGGAGGCGGTGGCGGCCTGCCGCGCGGCGCTGGCGGAAAGGACGCGCGAGCGGGTGCCGCTGCAATGGGCGACGACCCAGAACAACCTCGGCACCGCGCTTGCGACGCTCGGCGAGCGGGAGAGCGGGACGGCGCGTCTTGAGGAGGCGGTGGCGGCCTACCGCGCGGCGCTGGCGGAATACGACGCGCGATCGGGTGCCGCTCGACTGGGCGATGACCCAGAACAACCTCGGCACCGCGCTTGCGATGCTTGGGGAGCGGGAGAGCGGGACGGCGCGTCTTGAGGAGGCGGTGGCGGCCTACCGCGCGGCGCTGGCGGAAAGGACGCGCGATCGGGTGCCGCTGGACTGGGCGATGACCCAGAACAACCTCGGCGGCGCGCTTGCGACGCTCGGCGAGCGGGAGAGCGGGACGGCGCGTCTTGAGGAGGCGGTGGCGGCCTACCGCGCGGCCCTGGCGGAAAGGACGCGCGATCGGGTGCCGCTGCAATGGGCGACGACCCAGAACAACCTCGGCAACGCGCTTCGGGCGCTCGGGGAGCGGGAGAGCGGGATGGCGCGGCTGGAAGAGGCGGTGGCGGCCTACCGCGCGGCGCTGGCGGAACGGACGCGCGATCGGGTGCCGCTGCAATGGGCGATGAGCACAGGCAATCAAGGTCTGGCCTTGATGATGATCGCCGAACGGCTCGGCGACTCGTCCAAGGCGCGCGCTGCCGTCGAGCAGATCGAAATTGCGCTGGCGACAATGCGGGAGGGTGGGCATGCCCCCTTTGCCGCCTATTACGAGGCGCAGCTGCCGCGAGCCCGAGCGCTGCTCGACCGCCTCGCCGGCAGCTGATCCCGCGGCGGGCACCCACCTCACCCCGACCCTCTCCCCCGCAACGGGCGGAGAGGGAGTTGCTGGGCGGGTTGCCCTCTCCGCCGCTGGGCGGGGGAGAGGGAGGGACCCGTCGCGAACGCGATGGGGAGGGTGAGGTGGCCGACAGGGAGCGCAGGCGCTGGAGCGCCGCCCCACCTCACCCAGGCCCTCTCCCCCGCAAGCGGGCGGAGAGGGAGCGGTCGGGCCGGATTTTGCCCTCTCCGCCGCTGGGCGGGGGAGAGGGAGGGGACCCGTCGCGAACGCGATGGGGAGGGTGAGGTGACCGGCATGGGGCGCAGGCGCTGGAGCGCCGCCCCACCTCACCCTGGCCCTCTCCCCCCAGAGGGCGGAGAGGGAGGGGTAGGGCGGGTTTGCCCTCTCTGCCGCAGGTGCGGGAGAATTTGCCGTGCCGAGCGGGCCTGCGCTCTTCCCCCGGAGGCGGAGGGGGAGTGGTCGGTTGGAGGATTGCGTCGAGCGATGCCGGTAAGATCAAGAACGCGGGTCGCAAGGAGGCTGAGGCGCGCTGCGACCGATGCCGAAATACGGCTTTGGCGGGGCGTGCGCGAGATGTTGAACGAGCACCATTTCCGCCGCCAGCATCCGATCGGGCCGTATATCGTTGATTTCGCCTGCCCCGCGCGCCAGCTGGCGATCGAGCTTGACGGTGGACAGCATGCCGAGCAGCAGGAGCAAGATGCCGGCCGGACGGAGAACCTCGCGCGCCGCGGCTACCGGGTGATCCGCTTCTGGAACCGCGAGGTGATCGATAATCTCCCGGGAGTGCTCGAACTGATCCAGCAAGAGCTGAACAGCGGGCGTAAGTGACATCCTTCGCCCGGCGGGAGAGGGAGAATTGGTCTTGCTGATGCCGCAGGCGCGGAGGCGCCGCCCACCTCACCCCGGCCCTCTCCCCCCGCAAGCGGGCGGAGAGGGAGCGGTCGGGCGGAGGGGAGTTTCATGCCGATTCATCATCGCCTCGCTTCGAGCTTAAGCTTGGGTGGGCGAGCTTGCAGACGGGTTCCCGGCCCCCTAAGTCTAGCTTGCTAAAATTAACGAATCGCATTTCGATATCGCGAGTAGCGAATCCGTGCTCGGAGTAAATCGTGCTTAACCGATGGGAAAAATCGAATCCTCGCGATGATGACCGCGAGCGGGTGGCGCGAGCGCGTCAAACGGCCGAGGCGTTGTTCACACCGAAACTGCAAGTAGCTGAGCCAACGGTATCGGGCTCCGTCCCGCCGGGCGACCCGCCCGCGCGCAAACCGCGCGTGCTCGGAATCTCGCCGCCGGCTGCGGCCCGCCGCGAGGCGGTCGAACCCCCGATCAGTGCCGACCACCGGATCATGCCCCAGGTCCCGCCCTCGCAATTCGCCCGCATCCGCAGCTGGGTGAAATACGGCATGACGCCCGCGCAGGTTGCGAAGGTCTATGGGGTTAGCCCAGGCGACATCGAGCGCATTATCCGGGACGCCTGAGTTCGAATTCGACCTCTCGGCCGCGGCCGCACCGGGGGTTGCGCTGCGCTCAACCATCATCAAGTGGACGCTGGTAAAGCGCAGCCCTTGACGCGCGATCGGGACAATTCGCACATCCCGAGCCACATATCAGGAATTTTCGGCGAGCGGGAAGGCCGCCGATTGCTCAGCGGCCCCCGGGTTCGGTCTCCTCGCGAGCCGTAGCCGAGCCGAAGCTAAAAAGACAAACGACCCGCCTGAGCCAGGAACGCGCAGCGGCAGCACGCGGCGCCAGCAGTCGTTCGAGCTGCTCGAGCCGGAGGCGGGCGTCGCGCGCCCGTTGGTCGAGTTCGACCCGCGGTACGCTCTTATTCCACAGGTTGGTTCTCAGCATGGCGCCCTCCATAGCGCATGCGCTCCCGGCCGCAGCCGGGGCGGAGCCACTTGAATATCGCGCCGTGCCCCGAAGGCGTGTGAACCGCTTCACATTGCCGATGATTTTTTGCGTCCTCGGGCTTGCCAAGGCCGGACCCGTCGTCGCCGCCACTTTATGTGCGGGTTTTAGGAATAAATCTCGTTCTCTTCCCGGCGCTGAACGGATATGTTTGCAGGCGGGGGTATTTCGAAGTGGTCGCACTCAGACGGCTCGACGCAGCAGCGGCGAGGGCGATGCGCAACCGGTTCGCCGGCCGCATCACTCTTGGCGGCGCGGTGATCGCCGGTTTGTTCGCGCTCCCGCGCGTCAACCTGGTGACGCCCGTCGTCGCCACAGCCCTTTCGGTGCATGTCTTCGAAATGTTGCCGGGGGCCCCGCCGCAACCGGCGGCCTGCTCCACCGCGTAAATCTTCCCGGAACCATCTCGATCGGGTGTCCGACCCATGTTCAGCCGCAGGCGAAGCGAGACAGAGGACCGTAAAATGGCAGAGTCGTCCGACGATCTGGGCATTCCGATGAAGCCGGCCCGGCCGGTCGGAGCGCCCGTAACCTCCCCGGTCAGGGCGCCGGCCGCCATGCCGCCGCGCGCGCCGGATCTGGCGCGTGCCGGCGATCCACCCCGCCCCGGCGATCCGCTGCGCCGGCCGATGGATCTGACCAATCAGCCCAAGCCGGACGGCGAAATGCGCCGGCTCAGCGTCGGCCGGGAGATCACGCTCTCGGGCGAGATCAATTCTTGCGACAAGCTGTTTATCGAGGGCAGCGTCGAGGCCAATTTGACCAACTGCCGCGATGTCGACATCGCCGAGGGCGGCCTGTTCAAGGGCTCGGCCGCAATCGAGGAGGCCGAAGTGCGCGGCCGCTTCGAGGGCAATCTCACCGTCCGCAAGCGGCTGCTGATCAAGGCGACCGGGCGGGTTTCCGGGACGATTCGCTACGGCCAGATCGAGATCGAGTGCGGCGGCCAGATCTCCGGCGACATCCAGGCGCAGGCGGCCGGCGAATTGGGGGAGGTCACGCCGGACGCGGCAGCCGCCCGCGCCGCGGGCTGACCAAGACTTCAGGCGCCGCGGCGGAGGCGCGCGCGGCGATCAGTTCAGCCGGTCCGGTCTTGGCCTGGTAATGGCACAGATCGGCGACAACGCAGTCCGGGCATTCGGGCTTGCGCGCCTTGCACACATAGCGCCCGTGCAGGATCAGCCAATGATGCGCATTGGCTTTGTATGCGGGCGGCGTGCGTTTTTCGAGCGCCATCTCGACCCGGAGCGGCGTCTTGCCGGCGGCGAGGCCGGTACGGTTGGCGACGCGAAAGATATGCGTGTCGACGGCGATTGTCGGCTCGCCAAAGGCGACGTTCAGCACCACGCTCGCGGTCTTGCGCCCGACCCCCGGCAGCGCTTCGAGCGCTTCGCGCTGGCGCGGCACCACGCCGCTATGACGCTCGACCAGGATCCGGCTCAGCGCGACCAGGTTCTTTGCCTTGGTCCGGAACAACCCGATCGTGCGGATCAGCTCGGTAATCTGCGCTTCGCCGAGCGCCAGCATCTTGGCCGGGGTATCGGCCAGCGCGAACAGCGCGGGGGTGGCCTTGTTGACGCCGACATCGGTGGCCTGCGCCGACAGCACAACGGCGACGAGCAGGGTAAACGGATTGATGAACTCGAGCTCGGTCTGCGGGATCGGCCGGGTCTCGGCGAGCCGCCGGTAGAACTCTGCGATCTCGCGTTTCGTCATGGCGCGCATCGCCGGCAAGTGTAAGGGCAGCATCCGCCGCCGGCAAACGGCGAGACATGATCACTGCCGCTTTACGCCGCGCCGGCGGCGCCGCTATCCTGCTGCCGGTATGATCCCCAGCCCCGGATACGCCGATCCCGCGGCGCCGCTCGGCCGCCTGTTTTTCGAGCGGGTGCTGCTGCCGCATCGCAGCCTGCCGCCGCGCGGTTTTCACCTATTGATGGTGATCCTGGGGTTGATCAGTCTCGCGGTCGGCATCGGGTTCGTTTCGATCGGCGCGTGGCCGGTCGTGGGGTTTTTCGGTCTCGATGTCGCCCTCATCTATGTCGCTTTCCGCCTCAATTACCGCAGCGCGCGGCGCAGCGAGACATTGCGGCTCGCCGGCGACGCCTTCACCGTCGAGCGCGTCAGTGTGCATGGCAGCCGGCGGATGTGGCGGTTTCAGCCGTTCTGGGTGCGGGTGATCCTCGAAGAATGCCCGGACGAATCGAACCGCCTGTTCGTCGCCTCGCACGGGCATAGTCTGGCGATCGGCGATTTTCTGCCGCCCTCGGCCCGGCGCGAGCTCGCAGCGACAATCCGCGAAGCGCTCCGGCGCTGGCGCAATTCGTTCACGCCCGCGGCGCCCGGCCGGTCTGCGGACTGAGCGGCCAGACCGCTCGATCGGTCAGAGCCCCAGCACCTCCTTCAACCCATAAAGCCCGGCCGGGCGATCCGCGACCCAGCGTGCGGCGCGCACCGCACCCTTGGCAAAAACCGCTCGGTTGGTTGTGTGGTGGGCGAATTCGAGGCGCTCGCCGATGCCGGCGAAGATCACATGGTGATCGCCGACCGCGTCGCCGCCACGCAACGCCGCGAAACCGATATCGCCAGGGCGGCGCGGCCCGGTGATGCCGTCGCGTGCGCGCTGCTCGACCTGTTCCAGCATGACCTCACGGCCGGCTGCCGCGGCGCGCCCGAGCGCCAGCGCCGTGCCCGAAGGCGCGTCGACTTTGCCGCGGTGGTGCATCTCCATGACCTCGATGTCCCAATCGGGGCCAAGCCGCCGCGCCGCTTCTTCGACGACGCTCAACAGCACGTTGACTCCGAGGCTCATATTCGGCGCCCAGACGATCGGGATGTCGCGCGCCGCCTGGCGCACCACGTCGCCCTGCTCAGGGGACAGACCGGTGGTGCCGATCACCATCGCCTTGCCGAGGCCGGCGGCGAGCGCCGCATGTTCGGCGGTTGCGGCGGGTGAGGTAAATTCGAGCACGACATCGCTGTCGCGGATCAGTTTGTCGACCGCCTCGCCGATCGGGATGCCGATCCGCCCGATCCCGGCAAGCTCGCCGATGTCCTGGTTGACATACCCGCTGCCGGGCGCCTCGCTGCCGCCGGCGATGGTGCATCCCTCGGTGGCCGCGATCTCGGCGACCAGCATTCTACCCATCCGGCCGCCGCATCCGACGACGCCCATCTTGGTCTTCGCCATGCTCCGCCTCCGTGTTCTGGGGAACGAACGGTTACCGATCGGCCGATAAAATACAAGCCTGGGAGGTTAACCACTCGTCCGCGAGGGGTTGCTTTCGGCGGCGTTACCAAAGGGTGTGCCGCCCGCTGCTCCGGGCGCCGGCGATCAAAGCGGGTTGACGGGCGGGGCAGGGGTGGGCGCCGGCGAAGCCACCCCTCTTAGTCTGGGTCGAACCGGTCCCGGTAATCGAGGCGCAGCGCGGGGGCCTGATGGTCTTTGCGCAGGAAGCAATTACCAACGACGAGCACGTCGATCTCGCTGCCCATAAAGCAGCGAAATGCGTCTTCGGGCGAGCATGCGATCGGCTCCCCGCGTACGTTGAAGCTGGTGTTGACGAGCACCGGGCAGCCGGTCAGCTCCTTGAAGCGGCCGAGCAGCGCGTGATAGCGCGGATTGGTCTCGCGATGGACGGTCTGAACACGCGCGGAATAATCGACATGAGTGACCGCCGGGATGTCCGAGCGCGGCACGTTGAGCTTGTCGATTCCGAACAGATTGCGCTCAGCTTCGCTCATTGCCCGGCGGCGGTGCTCGACGACATCGGCGACCATGAGCATATATGGACTGTCGACGTCGAGCTCGAACCAGTCGGCGACATCTTCGCGCAGCACCGAGGGGGCAAATGGCCGGAAGCTCTCCCGGTATTTGACCTTGAGGTTAAGGGTGCGCTGCATCGCCGGACTGCGGGCATCGGCCAGGATCGAGCGCGCGCCGAGCGCCCGGGGGCCGAATTCCATTCGCCCTTGGAACCAGCCCACCGCCTTTTCGTCGGCAAGCGCGGAGGCAGTCCTGTCAATGACTTCGTCGTCGCCTAGCTCCTCGAACAGCGCGCCGGCGGCAGTCAAACGCTCGCGGATCTCATGTTCGTCGAAGGAGGGGCCGAGATAGCTTCCGGACATGCCGTCCATCTCGTTGGAGAGATGGCGCGGGCGGTCAAGCTCGAGGTGATAGGCGGCGAGGGCTGCTCCCAACGAGCCGCCGGCATCTCCGGCCGCAGGCTGCACCCACACTTTGTCGAAGCGCAGGTCGCGAAGCACTTTGCCGTTGGCGACGCAATTGAGCGCCACGCCGCCGGCGAGGCACAAGTTGCGCGCGCCAGTTTCGGCCGCTAGAGACCGCGACAGTCGCAAGATCGCCTCTTCGGTGACGCTCTGGATCGATGCGGCGAGATCCATATGCACCTGATCGAGCAATTCCTCCGGCTTTCTCGCCGGAACCCCAAAGAGCTCAGCGAAGCGGTCGTTGGTCATTCTCAGCCCGGTACAATAATCGAAATATTCCTGATTGAGGCGGAAGCTGCCGTCATCTTTCAGATCGATCAGATGATCGAGGATCGTCTTGGAGAAGCGTGGTTCTCCATAAGGAGCGAGGCCCATGACCTTGTATTCGCCGGAGTTGACCCGGAAACCGGTAAAATAGGTGAAGGCGGAATAAAGCAGACCGAGAGAGTGCGGGAAATGGATCTCCTTCAGCATCGTAATCTGGTTCCCGGCGCCCAATCCGGCCGAGGTCGTTGCCCACTCGCCCACTCCGTCCATCGTCAGGATCACCGCGTCCTCAAAGGGCGACGGAAAAAAAGCCGAGGCCGCATGGCTCAGGTGGTGCTCCGAAAACAGCAGCCGGTGGTCCCAATCAAAATCGGGAGCCGCCGCGCGCAGCTTCTCAGTAAGCTTTCTTTTTTGAAACAGCTTGTCTTTTACCCACAGTGGCATCGCCAAATGGAACGAGCGGAAGCCACGCGGTGCGAACGCCAGATAAGTCTCGAGCAACCGCTCGAATTTGAGGAACGGCTTGTCGTAAAAGGCGATATGGTCAATGTCGCCGAGACGCAAGCCAGCTTCAGCCAGGCAATAGGCGATCGCGTTGGAGGGATATCGGCTGTCGTATTTCTGCCGGGTGAAGCGCTCTTCCTGGGCGGCGGCGATGACGCGGCCATCCTCGACCAACGCGGCGGCGCTGTCATGATAGAAGGCGGAAATGCCGAGGATACGCATCGATCTCTCCGAAGCATCAAGGGCGCTTGCGCCCAATCATTATAAACAACCCGCCATCCCGGCCGCCGGTCAGCAGCATCTGCAGCTGGCTCGCTACTCGCGCGGTCGAGGTTGCCCGAGGATGCGGTTCGAACAACGGGGTAGCGCTCGTAAACGGACTTCCGTCAGCTGCCGGAATGGACGATAAAAACTCGACGCCGCCCTCGTCGAACCAGCCCAGGACGTCGTCTATCGAATGACGAGTTTCATGCGGATGGCGGTACTGGTCGCGAAACCACGCCTGCCAACGCCCCTCGTTCATTTGCGCTGAGGTGAGCCGCCTATCGAGGAAATAGGCCATCGGGCCGAAGCGTCCAAAGGCCCACCTGCGCCACAAGGTCGGCAGGCGCGCATAGCTGTTGTACAGACCAACCATGATCAGGCCGCCGGGTTTGAGCTTGCGAAGCAGCGCTTCGAAGCCCATGCGCGCGTCGCCGGTGTGATGGAGAACGCCGTTCGAGATCACCACGTCGATGCTGCCGTCACGGAACGGCGGCCGGAATAAGTTCATTTGCAGAAAGGAGGCGTTCGCAATCCGATAACGCTCGCGGAAGCCGTTGGCCAACAGTAAAGAATTGAGGCAGATGTCGCCGCCGAAGACCCGGCGCTTCCACGACAGGCCGAGAAAGTTCGTCAGCTGCCCGGTGCCGCAACCGGCCTCAAGCACTATGGCGCCGTGGGGAAGCTGCTCGTCGAGCGCCGCGGCGAACACCCCTTGCCGCGCTTTGGCGGTGAGGCTCTCGCGCGAACTCGATGTCGTCATAATTCGGGAAGGGCGTTTCCTCGTAGAACGCCTTGACCAATTCCGTGACATCGCGATCGGCCATCGCCGTCTCTACCGGCGCGTAAAGATAGGAGATGCCGTCCTTGATCGAATAGCGTCGGCGCCCGCTGGCGCTGATCCAGACACCCTCGTCCGGGGACAGCGGCTCGCCGCTCACCGGGCATTGAAAAACGTCGGCACAATCCCGAAACGCCGGCGGCGGGGCCGGCAACTCAACCGTTTCCATGCTCATGGTGCCGTCAGAACAACGTGTAGATGAACGGGGCGATAGCCGAGCCCTCGACCAACACGACGAGCCCGCCAACCACGCAGGCCATCAATATTACCGGCGTCAGCCAGAATTTTCTTGCGGCTGCGGAGGAAGACTCACAGCACTGCTGCAAAGTCGAGCATCGGCCCCTCAAAACTGCCGGGTCATCGAAGTTTGCCGATCGCCTTGCGAGCTTCGAGCCAGCCAATAGCTCGAGCTTTCACGTTCGAAACGCAGCCGCAACGGATCTTTACCGGCTAATCGCATGATGACGCCGACCGGGGCAATGACGACAAAGAACAGCAGGCCCATGATCAGCGGCGTCGTGAGCTTGGAAAGAAGCAACGCCAGCCGTCGCCAGGCGCGATTGAGCGGGCCGAGCAAGGGTGGTGCAAGAAGCGTCACTACGAGAAACCCGGCTGCGACGATCGCCCAGCCGAGCTGCGCCGCGCCTCCCTTGCCACGCGGAGAGCGCAGCTAACACACCCGCTATCGCGGCGAAGAGAAGCCCGAATGCCCGATCCGACGAGCCTGCCGCCGCATCTTCGTCGAGCAGAGTTTCGTGCCAATTTCCATCCGAACCGGTCACAAAGCCCTCGCTTCATCGTTCAGAAACGTATCCAACCGTATGAAAAACCGGTGTGAAAATAAAGTAAAATTCTGGCGACACCGCGTTCGCTGCGGCTGTAGTGCCGCAGTCTGCTCCACTCGTTCGGCAAGTTTCCTACTCCGCCCGACGACCGCGTACAAGTCACGGGTCGACCAACTCCGGCCCGCGTACGTTCGCGTTCCTGCATCCCGGTCGGCCGGTAACGTGCCAATATGGCCGGTCTTGGTCCTGAGGTTGGTCCGAGCGGCGCCTCCTACGCCACAATTCGGCGAGGGGGCAGCATTTTCACGGCTGCAGTTTTCGACTACACCCGCGCCATGACCTTGCTGCGTTCCGTCGCCACGGTCGGCTCCTACACGCTCCTCAGCCGGGTCATGGGCTTTGTGCGCGACATCCTGACCGCCGCGCTGTTGGGCGCCGGGCCAGTCGCCGATGCATTCTTTGTGGCACAACGTCTGCCGAATTTGTTCCGAAGCCTATTTGCCGAGGGCGCCTTCAGCGCCGCTTTTGTTCCACTTTTCGCCGGCACTATCGCCGAACACGGCAGGGAGGCGGCCAGGGCCTTTGCCGAAGACACGCTCGCGGTGTTGCTCGCGGCGCTGTTGGCCTTTGTCCTTTTGGGCGAAATCTTTATGCCCGTGGTTATGCGGTTGATCGCGCCGGGGTTTGGCGACGATCCCGACAAGTTCGCACTCGCCGTCGCCCTTGCTCGCATCACCTTTCCCTACCTGCTGTTTATCGCGCTCGTGGCGCTGCAGGGCGGCGTCTTGAACTCGGTCGATCAATTCGCTGCCGCCGCCGCGACCCCTATGCTGCTGAACCTGTTTCTGATCGCCGCCCTGTTGTTGATGGACCGGTTCGCCTGGCACGACGGCCGCGCCCTCGCCTGGGCGATCACCGCCGCTGGCCTCGCCCAATTCCTGTGGCTGATGTCTTCCTGCGCTCGCGCCGGCCTGGCATTGCGTCTGCCCTTGCCGCGGCTGACGCCGGGCGTGCGCCGCACCTTGGCGATCATGGGTCCTGGAGCGATTGGCGCCGGGGTTACTCAAGTCAATCTTTTGATCTCGACGGCGCTCGCCTCGTTTTTGCCGGGTGGCTCGGTTTCGTATCTCTACTACGCCGACCGATTGAACCAGCTGCCGCTTGGCGTCGTCGGCATCGCCGTCGGCACGGCGATCCTGCCGCCCTTGTCGCGCCAGTTGCGGCTCGGCGATGCTCCAGGTGCCGTCGCGACGCAAAATCGCGGGCTCGAGCTGGCATTGCTGCTGACCCTGCCAGCGGCGGCGGCGCTGGCGGTGCTGGCGGGCCCGATCTTTGCGGTGCTGTTTCAGCGCGGCGCGTTCAGCCCGGCCGATACCGCAGCGACTGCGGCGGCGCTCGCGGCCTATGCCGCGGGGCTACCGGCCTTTGTGCTGGTCAAGGTGCTCGCGCCCGCTTTTTTTGCCCGCCACGACACGGCCACCCCGGTCAAGGTCGCGGTCACGACGATGGCCGTCAATCTTGGCCTGACCATCGTCCTGATGCAGTTTCTGGCCCATGTCGGGATCGCCTTGGCGACGAGTTGCGCGGGCTGGCTCAATGCACTGACCTTACTAATCCTTTTGGTCCGGCGCGGGCATTTCCGGCTCGATCAGCGGGCCCGGCGCAATCTGCCGCGGGTCGGGGTGGCGGCGCTCGGCATGGCGGCAGTTCTGGCCTTGCTGCGCGTGGCCGCGGCTCCCGCCCTTGCCGGACCCGGGATGATCCGGATCGCGGCGCTCGCCGGCCTGGTCGGAGCCGGGTTCGCCGCCTTCGCCCTGCTGGCGCTGGCTCTCGGGATAGCCGAATGGCGCGATCTCTGGGGGCGGCTGCGACGGCAACCGGCTTGACCCATGCCCGGCTGCGGCGATAACAGGCGCCATGAACCGCATTTTTTCGGGCGTCCAGCCGACCGGCAACCTGCATCTCGGCAATTATCTCGGCGCTATCCGTAACTGGGTGGCGTTGCAGAACGAATATGAATGCATCTTCTGCATCGTCGATCTGCACGCGCTGACTTTGCCGCAGGACCCGGCCGAACTGCGCGCCAGCACCCGAGAGGTCGCCGCGGCCTATATCGCCGCCGGGATCGACCCCGATCGCTGCATCATCTTTAACCAGAGCATGGTGTCCGCCCATGCCGAGCTTGCCTGGCTGCTCGCCTGCCTCGCCCCGCTCGGCTGGCTCAATCGCATGACTCAGTTCAAGGAGAAGGCAGGCAACCAGCGCGATATGGCCGGCCTCGGTCTCTACGCCTATCCGGTGCTGATGGCGGCGGACATCCTCGTCTACAAGGCCACACATGTGCCGGTAGGCGAGGACCAGAAACAACATCTTGAACTCGCCCGCGACCTCGCCGGCGCTTTCAACCGCCGCTACGAGCGGGATTTCTTTCCGCTGCCCGAGCCGCAGATTTTCGGCACAGCAACACGGGTCATGAGCCTTCGTGACGGCACCAAGAAGATGTCGAAGTCGGACACCTCCGATTACTCGCGCATCAATATGACCGATGCCGCCGACGCGATCGCCTTGAAGATCCGCCGCGCCAAGACCGACCCCGAACCGCTGCCCGCGACGATCGCGCAGCTCGAGCGCCGAGCCGAGGCCGACAATCTGATTGGCATTTACGGGGCGCTCGCCGATCTCCCGCGCGAGGCGGCGCTCGCCCGCTTCGCCGGCCAAAATTTCTCGCAGTTCAAGGAGGCGCTCTCCGAGGTCGCGGTCGAGGTGCTGGGGCGGATCGGCGGCGAAATGCGCCGCCTAATGGCCGACCCTGGTTATATCGACGGCGTGCTCCATCGCGGCGCCGAGCGGGCTCATATGCTTGCCGACCCGGTTCTGCGGGAGGCGCAAGACATCAGCGGGCTGCTGCGGCCCTGAGTTCCAGGCTTGATTCGGGACGCCAAGCCCCCATGCTTAAGGACTGCCCCTTTCCGCATTTTTGGAGCCGCCGATGTTCATCCAGACCGAACAGACGCCGAATCCGGCGACCCTGAAATTTCTCCCGGGTCAGGTGGTCATGGCTACCGGCACCGCCAACTTCACCGAAGCCGCGGATGCCCGTGTATCGCCGCTGGCCGAACGGCTATTCGCGTTGCCGCAGATCTGCGGCGTGTTCTTCGGCGCTGACTTCATTACTGTCACAAAAGAGGATGACGGCGACTGGTATCAGCTGAAGCCTGCGGTGCTGGCGGCGATCATGGAGCATTTCACCGCTGGCCGGCCGGTATTCGCCGATGGCGCCGAAGGCCGGACAGCCGATGCCAGCGACGAGGATGATGATGAGATCGTCTCGCAGATCAAGGAGTTGCTCGAGACGCGCGTGCGCCCGGCGGTGGCGCAGGATGGCGGTGACATCATCTTTCACGATTTCGAAGACGGCGTCGTTTATCTGCATATGCAGGGCTCGTGCTCCGGCTGCCCGAGTTCCACCGCAACGTTGAAGGCGGGCATCGAAAACATGCTGCGCCATTACATTCCCGAAGTAGTCGAGGTCCGCGCCGTCTGAATTCCCCATCGGAACTGCACAGCCCCGACCCCTTTATCCTGGCTCTCGATTCAGCGGGATCGGAATGTTCGGTGGCGGTCGCCGCCGGTGACAACGTTCTCTGCGTCGAGCGCCGGACAATGCCGCATGGCCAGGCCGAGGCGCTGCTGCCGATGGTTGAAAGCGCCATGGGCGCGGCGCGGTTGGCGGCCGCGACGCTCGATCTGATAACGGTTACGACCGGGCCCGGTAGCTTCACCGGCATTCGTGTCGGGCTCGCTGCAGCAAAGGGGATTGCTCTCGGCCTCGGCGTGCCACTGCTCGGGGTGACCAGCTTCGAGGCGGTCGCCGCCGCGTGCGAAGCCGACCCGATCGGAAGGTTCCTTCTCGTCGCTCTCGACAGCCGGCGCGCCGATTTATACATCCAACTCTTCGATCCCACGCGCCATGCGCTCGGCTCACCCGCCGCGGTGCTGCCCGAAGCGTTGACTGAGATCGTGACCGCCGTTGCGGGCTCTCACCCGCTGGCCGTCACTGGCGATGCCTCGGCGCGGGCGGCAGCCGCGCTCGGCGGGCGGGCTTGCGCGAGCCTCGTCACCGATGGGGAGCCACCTGTGGTCGGGGCTGTGCGCGTGGCTTTGGGACTATGGCGCCGCGGCCAGCGGGGCGGCGCAGCGCGGCCGCTTTATCTGCGCCCTCCCGACGTCACCTTGGCGCCCGGTCAGGCGCCGCCGCGCGGGTTGTGAATCGGCGTCTCGAAGCGGTTTTCGGGGAGGCGGCCGGCACGCTCGCGGCGCCGCTATCGATGCTGCATCGGATGTGCTTCCCCGAGGAGCCGTGGGAGCCGCAGACGATGGCGCAAATCATGGCCATGGCCGGGTTCTTCGGATTTATGGCCTGGGAGGATGACGAGCCGGTCGGATTTGCCCTGGCTCTCGACCTCGGCGGCGAGGGCGAGATCCTAGCGCTGGGGGTCGTGCCTGGGCGAAGGCGGGCAGGGACCGGATCGGCGCTGCTCGCGGCGATCTGCGAAGAGGCGCTGCGACGGGGTGGGAACAGTGTATTTCTCGAGGTCGCGGCCGATAATGTCGGAGCGCGCGCGCTCTATGCGGTTGACGGCTTTGTGCAAATCGGCCGCCGGCGCAATTATTACCGGCGCCCCGGCGGCCCGGTCGACGGGCTTGTGCTTCGCCGTGCGATCGCTCGCGTCTCGCTCTCGACTTGAGTTTGGCGTCTCCTCGCCTGTGCTGTCGCCTTGTTATCCCCTACAACCAAATGTTACCTGCGCCGCCGCTGCGATTACAAGAAATCGGCGATCGAGCGGATTGCCGCCGGTTCCATCGTTACTTATATTTGGAGAGCAGCACCAGTAGGACTATCGATATGAACAGCTCTGACGAAACCAGCGATTTGCTGGCATTGACGACGGAAATCGTCGCCGCGCACGTTTCCAACAATACGGTGCCCTTGGGTGATTTGCCGCAGCTGATCAACCAGGTATACAACTCGCTTGCCAATATCGGCAGCGTCCCGAGCACACCGGCTGAACGACCACAGCCGGCAGTCCCGATCAAGAAATCGGTTCATGCCGACTTTATCGTCTGTCTGGAGGACGGCAAGAAACTGAAAATGCTCAAGCGGCATTTGAAGACCGCCTACAATATGACACCCGAAGCTTATCGCGAGCGATGGGGGCTGGGCTCAGATTATCCGATGGTCGCGCCGAACTACGCACGCCAGCGCAGCCGCCTCGCCAAGGAAATCGGCTTGGGGACTCGGGCGCGACGACCGCGCGCCTAAGCGCCGTGGCGAATGCCACGCGCGATCGGCGCCGTGACCCTCGTCGGAAATAGGCTTGCCCGAGGATTTGCGCTATAGTGGCTACAGACGCTCGTGACGGAGATGCGATGATCTCACGGCTGGAGCAGCTCTGCCTCGACAAAGGTCTCAAAATGACCGAGCAACGCCGAAGTCATTGCTCGCGTGCTCTCGGAATCGGTCGATCATCCCGATGTCGAGCAGGTCTATCGGCGGGCGACCGCAATCGATCCGCACATCAGCATCGCCACCGTCTATCGCACTGTGCGGCTGTTCGAGGAAGCAAACATCCTGGCCCGGCACGATTTCGGCGAAGGCCGTGCGCGCTATGAAGAAATGCCCACCGCACACCACGATCATCTGATCGACCTTCAGTCCGGTCGGGTGATCGAGTTCCGCAACGAGGAGATCGAAAAGCTTCAAGAAGCGGTCGCCGATCAGCTCGGCTTCGATCTCGTCGGTCATCGGCTCGAACTGTACGCAGTACCCCGCGCGGCGAAACCCGGGCCAGATAGGGAATGATGGGCCCACAGAGGTTGACGGGCCTGTCGCCCGCGCGGTTGCTGCCGGATCCTTGGGCGGGAAGCTTACGGCCCGGGTTTTTCGTCCGATCCGGTCGAGCGGCGTGATCGGCGGCGGCGCGTTCGAGCCCGGCAATCTGGCGATCGAGACCGGAGCCGTGCGCCGGCCGGCCCGAATAGTCGATATCTCCTCGGGCCCGCTGCAGGTTCGGCTTGCCGAAAGCGAGGCCGATATCGATGCCGTGCAGGCGCTGCGCTATCGGATCTTCTACGAAACCCTCGGGGCGCGCCCACAAATCGACACGGCGCGCCGCCGCCGAGACTTCGACCGGCTTGACGCGGGCTGCGATCACTTGTTGGTCCTCGACCACTGCCGCGGTCCTGGACCTGAGATCGTCGTCGGCACCTATCGCCTGATCCGGCGGGAGGCCGCGGCTCGGCTCGGTGGGTTTTATTCGGCTGCCGAGTACGACATCGCCCCGCTCGTCGCCTATCGCGGAGAGATCCTCGAGCTAGGCCGCTCCTGCGTCGATGCGGCCTACCGCCAGCGACCGGCGATGCAGCTGTTGTGGGCCGGCATCGCGGCCTACGTCTTTCATTACGACATCGCCCTGATGTTTGGCTGCGCGAGTCTGCGAGGCACCGATCCCGACGCGCTGGCGATGCCGCTCTCCTACCTGCATCACCATCATCTCGCACCTCCGGCCTTGCGGGCGCGGGCTCTCGCCGACCGCTATGTCGACATGTGCCGGTTGCCGGCCGGTGCGCTCGATTCGCCGCGGGCGCTGGCCGCCCTGCCGCCACTAATAAAAGGCTATCTGCGGCTCGGCGGTTTCGTCGGCGACGGCGCGGTGATCGACCGCGACTTTAACACCACAGACGTGTGTATTGTCGTCAAGACCGATCTCGTCAGCGACCGATACTCGCGCCACTACGTACGCCGCTCAAAAGACATCAAGGATACATGGGGCAGAGACACATGGGCGTCTTGACGGCATGGGCTCGCCGGCGCTGAGGATCGCGCGCCTCGCGCTCTACGTGGTCTGGACCCTCAGCCTCATGCCGGTGCAGGGGTTGGGGCTGGCTCTGCGCCGCCCCTGGTCGGGCACGCTCCCTGGCTTTTATCACCGCGGGTGCTGCCGGATCCTCGGGTTTCGCGTCCGTACGGTCGGAGCGCCGACCGTTGAGCGGCCGGTGTTGTTCGCCTCGAATCACGTCTCCTATACCGATATCACGGTGCTCGGCTCGTTGATCGCCGGCTCATTCGTCGCCAAGGTCGAGGTCGCCGGCTGGCCTTTTTTTGGCTGGCTGGCGAAATTGCAGCGCACCGTCTTTGTCGACCGGCGGGTGCGCAGCACTCGCTCGCAGCGCGACGCAATGACCGAGCGTCTGGTTGTTGGCGACGCCCTGATCCTGTTTCCAGAGGGGACAAGCGGCGACGGCACCCGGGTGCTGCCGTTCAAGAGCGCATTGTTCAGCGCCGCTGAAAAGATGCAAGAGATCGTCCCGATCGTGATTCAGCCCGTCTCAGTCGCCTATACGAGGCTCGACGGCATTCCGCTGGGCCGGCTGCTTCGCCCGTTTTTTGCCTGGTATGGAACGGCCGAGTTGGCGCCTCATTTGTGGACGATGATCGGGCTGGGTACGGTCGAAATAGTCGTCGAGTTTCATCCTCCGGTCTCTATCGCCGATTGTGGGTCGCGCAAGTCGCTCGCCAGTTATTGCCATGCGCGGGTCGCCGGCGGCATGGCCGCCGCGCTCGCCGGGCGGCCTCAGCCGGTGCCGGAGCCGCCGACCGCCAGCACCGCTGCGCCGGCGGCGATCTCGGTCAGGCGGCCGCGAGCCCTATCGAACCGACCGGAGCAGGTATCGCCGCAGCGAGGGTGAAGGGTGTGACCAAGAGTGTCTTTATAGCAACCTACGGTTGTCAAATGAATGTCTACGATTCGGCGCGCATGGCCGAGTTGTTGGCGCCGCTCGGCTTTGAGCGGGGCGCCTCGGCCGAAGGTGCCGACCTGGTCATCTTCAACACTTGCCACATCCGAGAAAAGGCGGCGGAAAAGGTCTATTCCGAGCTCGGCAAGATCCGTGCGCTGAAAGCACGCAAAGCGCGCCGGGGCGAAACCATGTTGATTGCCGTGGCCGGCTGCGTCGCCCAGGCCGAGGGCGGCGAGATCCGCCGCCGCGCGCCGTTCGTCGATCTCGTCTTCGGCCCGCAGACCTATCATCGGTTGCCGAAGCTGGTGGCGCGGGCGCTGGAGGCCGGTGGCCGCGGAGTGGTCGACACCAGTTTCCCGGAAGAGCCCAAATTCGACCACCTGCCGCAGGCGCGAACGGAACAGGGGGTAAGCGCCTTTGTGACGGTGCAGGAAGGCTGCGACAAGTTCTGCACATTCTGCGTCGTGCCGTACACCCGCGGCGCCGAGTATTCGCGCCCGGCAGCCCAGATCCTCGACGAGGCGCGCCGGCTCCTAGCCTTGGGTGCGCGCGAGCTCACGCTGCTCGGGCAGAACGTCAACGCCTATCACGGCGAAGGGCCGGGCGGCAGGGAATGGGGGCTCGGCGATCTCATACGCGCTCTCGCTGAAATCCCGGGGCTCGACCGAATCCGTTACACAACCTCGCATCCGTGCGATGTCGATGAGCGGCTGATCGCCGCCCATCGCGACGTGCCACAGCTGATGCCGTTCTTGCATTTGCCGGTGCAGAGCGGCTCGGACCATGTGCTGGCGGCGATGAACCGGCGCCACACCGCGGCCGACTACCAGCGCATCGTCGAGCGCCTGCGCGCGGCGCGGCCGGATCTCGCGCTGTCGACCGATCTGATCGTCGGCTTTCCCGGTGAGAGCGACGACGATTTTCGGGCGACCATCGATCTCGTCAGCGAGATCGGCTTTGCCCAGGCGTTTTCGTTCAAATATTCGCCGCGCCCCGGCACCCCCGCAGCATCGGCCGCGGATCAGGTCGCCGACGCGATCAAGGTCGAGCGGCTCGCCGCCTTGCAGACGCTGCTGGCGCAGCAGCAGCGCGAATTTAACGCGGCTTGCGTCGGGCGCGTCCTCCCGGTGCTGTTGGAAAAGCCGGGGCGGCACCAAGGCCAGCTAGTTGGCCGCAGCCCCTACCTGCAGAGTGTCCATCTCGCTGCTGCCGCCGACCGGGTTGGCGATGTCGTCCCGGCCCTGATATCGGGTGCCGGTCAAAACAGCCTCTCCGCGATGGTTGCGGCATGACCGCTCCTCCTTCCGGCATCATCGCAGCCGAGCCCGCTGAAGGACGCACCCAGCTCGAATTCGACGACAATTTGCTGCTTCCCCCGCTTTACGGCGAGCGCGACCAGCATCTGGATCGGATCGAACGGCAGCTCGGCGTCTCGGTCGTCACCCGCGGCAACCGGCTGGCGATCTCGGGCCCGCCCTCGGCGACAGAAGCGGCCCAACTGGCGCTGTCGCGGCTCTACGATCGGCTGAAACATGGACAGGAGATCGATCTGCCGGCGGTTGAGGCAGCGATCCGTCTGGCAGAAGCCGAGATCGCCGACCGGAGTCTGAGCCTGTGGCACGAGGACGCCGCCTTTCGTACCCGCAAACGCCGCATCGCCGCGCGCTCTCCGGGACAGGCCGCCTACATCAAGGCGCTGCGCGAAAGCGACTTGGTTTTTGGCCTGGGGCCCGCCGGCACCGGCAAGACCTATCTCGCGGTTGCTGCCGCGGTCGACCTGTTGATGACCGGGCGGGTCGAACGCATTATTCTGTCGCGGCCGGCAGTCGAAGCCGGCGAGCGACTGGGCTTCCTACCGGGCGATCTGCGCGACAAGGTCGACCCGTATCTGCGGCCGATCTTCGACGCGCTCAACGACATGCTGCCGGCCGATCAGCTCGCGCGCCGCCTTGGCACCGGCGAGATCGAGGTGGCGCCGATCGCGTTCATGCGCGGGCGCACGTTAGCGCGCGCCTTCGTCATCCTCGACGAAGCGCAGAACACCACCCCCGTGCAGATCAAAATGTTCCTGACCCGGTTGGGCGAGGGCTCACGCATGGTCGTGACCGGCGACCCGTCCCAGGTGGATCTGCCCCCCGGAACCCGCTCGGGCCTGGCCGAGGCGCTCGAAACTCTGCAGAGCGTCGATGGAATCTCGATTGTCCGGTTTAGCGATCGCGACGTTGTTCGGCACGAATTCGTTGCCCGCATCGTTCGCGCTTATGAAGCGCGCGAACGCGCAGCGCGCGCCGCCGAGCCATGACTGAATTGACCACGGTAATCGACGTCGCCTCGCCTTGCGCCACTTGGGGACGGGTGTGCCCAGCCGCCGAAGACCTCGCCCGCACTGCCGCTGGCCTTGCTTTGTCGCACAGCAAGGCGGGCGGCGGCATCGGGCAACAGACCGCGATCGAGGTCGCCATCAGGCTCGCCGATGATGCCGTACAGCAACGGCTCAACCGTGACTGGCGCGGCGTCGACCAGCCGACCAACGTACTCGCCTTCCCGGCCTGGAATCCCGAGGCGCCGCTCCCGCCTGGGGCGCCACTGTTGCTCGGCGATGTCGTGCTCGCCTTTGAGACGACCGCTCGCGAGGCGGATGAGCAGGGCAAACCGCTTAGCGACCACCTCTCCCATCTGATCGTTCATGGCGTCTTGCATCTGCTCGGCTACGACCACGCTACCGAGGCGGAAGCGGTCGCTATGGAGTCGCTGGAAACGTCTATACTGGCAAGCTTGGGGGTGCCGGATCCTTATCGCGGCACTATGTGAGCAGTACAAGCCGAATCAGTTTTTCGATGACCAACTCCGAGCCGCCCCAAAGTAGCGGCCAGCCCGAGCGAGATCGGGGCTTTGCACGTCTGCGCAGTTTGCTGCGGCTGGTCCGCCGCCCACGCAACGGCGAAACCCTGCGCGAGACGATCGACGAGATGATCGAGGAGCCGCCGGCCGACGGCCCCGATTCGCTCGGCGCGCAGGAGCGGGTGTTGATCGGCAACATCCTCAAAGGCCACGACCGGACCGCCGCCGATGTCATGGTGCCGCGAGTCGACATCGTTGCGCTCGATGTCGAGACGCCGTTCCCCGAGGTCGTCCAATACATGATCGAGCAGGGGCATTCACGGGTGCCGGTCTACCGCGAAACCTTGGACGACGCGATCGGCTTCATCCACGTCAAGGATATCCTGCTCCCAGTCGCCGAACGGCGTGAAACGAAACTGACACCACTGCTGCGCAAGACGCTGTTTGTCGCGCCATCCTTGCCGATCCTCGACCTCTTGGTACAGATGCGCCAAGCGCGCACGCATATCGCGATGGTCGTCGATGAGTTTGGCGGGATCGACGGACTCGTGACGATCGAAGATCTGATCGAGGAGATCGTTGGCGATATCGAGGACGAACATGACGTCAGCGATGGCCCGCACCTAATCGAGCGCCCCGACGGGACGCTCGTCGCGGACGCGCGCACGCCGATCGAGGCGCTCGAGGAACGTCAGGGTATCCGGCTGCGTCCGACAGGTGACCAGGAAGAGGTCGATACCTTGGGCGGCCTCGTCTCCACCCTCGCCGGCCGGGTGCCGAAGCGCGGCGAGGTAATCGCACACCCGTCCGGGATCGAATTTGAAGTACTCGAGGGCGACCCGCGGCGGATCAAGCGGCTGCGTGTGCGCAGCCTGCCGGCTGCGACTAGCGCGCCGGGCAGCGGTAATGCGTGAGATCGCGCTGTTCCGCGCTCGGGCCGGTTCCAGGGTCGACACGCCGTTGTGCCGGCTGGCCGACGAATTGGCCGGATTTTCCGGGTGGCGGCGCTACGGGCTCGCCTTTGTGCTGGGGGCCGGCGCTGCAGCGGCATTGCCGCCGTTCGACCTGACGCCGCTGCTGGCGGTCGTCTTCACGAGCCTGCTGTGGCTCGACGACGGCAGCGCCAACCCCTGGGCCTCGTTCAGGCTCGGCTGGGTCTTCGGCTTCGGCTTTTTTCTCGCCGGGCTCTATTGGATCGCGGCGGCGCTGTTTGTCGATATCGATCGTTTCTGGTGGCTGGTGCCATTTGCTGCGGCGGGGCTGCCAGCAGGATTTGCGTTGTACATAGGGTTGGTGCTGCTCGCGACCCGGCTCGTCCGCGACTACCTGCATTTGTCCGCGTTGGCGCGGATCTTCGTCTTTGCCATCGCCTGGAGCGCGGGCGAATGGGTCCGTGGTCACGCCTTGACCGGGCTGCCGTGGAATTTGATCGGCTATGCCTGGTCCGGAGGTTTTCCGGGGGCCCTTTTGGTGCTGCAAAGCGTCGCCTGGGTCGGCATCTATGGGCTCAGTTTCGTGACCATTCTTGTAGCCTCGCTGCCTGCCGCTCTGGGCGATCCCTCGATGACGCCAATGTCCGCGGTGCGGCGCTGGACGCCGGCGATACTGGCCGGGCTGTTGATTCTCGTCCCCGCTGTCGCCGGCGCGATCCGGCTCGAGACCATGCCCACCGTCCTGACCGGGACATGGCTGCGCTTGGTCCAACCCTCGATCCCACAGAGCTTGAAATGGTTGCCGGCGGCAGCCCAGGCCGATTTCCGACGGCTGCTCGCTTTGAGCGCCGCGCCGGCCGACCATCCGCTCACCGCCGTGCTGTGGCCGGAGGCAGCTGCGCCGTTTCTGCTCGGCCGAGACGCGGCCGCCCGCCAGGCAATCGCGACGATCGTCCCGCACGGCGGCTATCTGATCACCGGCGCATTACGGGCAAACCCGCCACCGGGTCCGATCGAAGAGGTATGGAACAGCATAGAGGCGCTCGACGACCGCGGCGCTGTCGTGGCGCACTACGACAAAACGCATCTGGTCCCGTTCGGCGAGTACGTCCCGCTGCGCCCTTGGCTGCCGTTCAAGAAAATCACCGCCGGCACTATCGATCTTAGCGCCGGTCCGGGTCCGCGGACGATCGCGCTACCGGGGCTGCCGCCCTTTGCCGCGCTGATTTGTTACGAGGCCATCTTTCCCGGGGCAATCGTCGACAAAAGCAATCGGCCGGCATGGATGCTGAATGTCACCAACGACGCCTGGTACGGTCGCAGCTCCGGCCCGTACCAGCATTTCGCGATCGCCCGCACCCGCGCTGTCGAGGAAGGCCTGCCGCTGGTCCGTGTCGCCAACAATGGCATCAGTGCGGTCGTCGATGCGGCAGGAAGGGTGCTCGCCCGGACTCGCCTCGATGCGGTGGGCAATGTCGATGCGGCGCTTCCGGGCCCGGCGGCGCCCACTCCTTACGCTCGGGCAGGCGACTGGATGTTGTTTGTGCTGCTTCTGCTCGGTGCGGTGCCGGTGGCGGTGCGGCTGCGTTGAGTCGCAGTATTACCGCCCTGCGGTTGCACCGACTTATTTCAGGTTGAAGCTTCACCTTGACCGGCTGTCCCCCTGTCATCTAAAAATAAGTGAATTGTTATCAAGAAAGCGATCGACCCGAGATGGCGATGCATCAACAGGCCCGGCGTCCGGGCCGGCAAAAGGGCGACAAGCCCAACCCGATCGATATCCATGTCGGCTCGCGGGTTCGGCTGCGCCGCAATATGCTGGGGCTGAGCCAGGAGAAGCTCGGCGAGGCGATCGGCTTGACTTTTCAGCAGGTACAAAAATACGAGCGCGGCGCCAATCGCATCGGGGCCAGCCGGCTGCATGATTTGAGCCGGGTGCTCGATGTCCCGGTCTCGTTCTTTTTCGACGATATGGACCCGGTGCGGGCGCCGGCGATCCCGGCCGGTTTCGCCGAGCCCCCCGCCGAAGCCTTCGATTCCGACCCTCTGCGCAAGCGCGAGACGGTCGAACTCGTCAGCGCGTACTATCGCATTGAGGATGCCGTCGTCCGCCGCCGCTTGTTCGAACTGGCGAAGGCGTTGGCATCCGGTGGCGAGCGCCCGTCAGAGAAATAGCGCTTCGCGTCGACGCCGGCACAACCTCGCCGACGGCGATCGCATGGCCAGATCGGGGCTTGACGCCCGCCCGCCGAGGCGGCATCAACGGCGCTAGGCGCTGTACTACCCTCGCGACCTTTCAGGAAGGGCAAACCTTTGGCCAAACGCGATTTCGTGTTTACCAGCGAGTTGGTGTCGGAAGGCCATCCCGACAAGATTTGCGACCGCATCTCTGACGCGATCGTCGACACTTATCTCGCTGTCGAGCCGCAAGCCCGCTGCGGCGTTGAGACCCTGGTCACGACCAATCGTGTCGTTCTCGCAGGTGAAGTCCGCGGTCCCGCCTCGATCACGGACGAAAGGCTGATCGAAGTGGCTCGCCAGGCGATTCGCGACATCGGCTACGAGCAGGAAAACTTTCACTGGGAGCGGGCGGCGATCAAGTGCCACATCCACGGGCAATCGACCAATATCGCCCAGGGTGTCGACGCCTCGGGCAACAAGGACGAGGGCGCCGGAGACCAGGGTATGATGTTCGGCTATGCCTGTAGCGAAACGCGCGAACTGATGCCGGCCCCAATCTTTTACGCGCACGCCATGCTGCGCGCGCTGTCCGAGGCGCGGCATGCCGGCAAGACGCCGCTCCTCGGACCGGATTCGAAAAGCCAAGTCACGCTGCAATATGAAAACGGAAAGCCGGTGCGGGCAACCAAGGTCGTCGTTTCGATCCAGCACTCGGAGCGTATCGATCAGCACGAGGTGCGCGAAATCATCAGGCCCTATGTGGTCGCGACTTTACCCGACGGGTGGATGTGCGACGAGGACAACTTTCTCGTCAACCCGACCGGTTTGTTCGTGATCGGCGGGCCCGACGGCGATGCCGGGGTCACCGGCCGAAAGATCATCGTCGACACCTATGGCGGGGCCGCGCCGCATGGCGGCGGTGCGTTTTCCGGCAAGGATCCGACCAAGGTCGACCGCTCGGCGGCCTATGCCGCCCGCTATCTCGCGAAAAACGTTGTCGGCGCCGGGCTGGCCGAGTGCTGCACGATCCAGCTCGCATATGCGATTGGGGTTGCTAAGCCATTGTCATTTTACGTCGACACCGAGGATTCCGTCGACGAGCACAAACTCGGCCGTGTCCTGCAGGAATTGATGGATCTGTCGCCGCGCGGGATCCGCACCCATCTCGGCTTGAACCGGCCGATCTACACGCGCACCTCCGCCTATGGCCATTTTGGCCGCGCGGCCGAACCCGATGGCGGCTTTTCCTGGGAGCGGCTCGACCTGGTCGACGAGTTGCGGCGCGCCTTCTGACCCTCTTGTGACCGACGCGCCGACGCCGCGGCGGCTCCTTTATGGGCGCCGTCGGGGCCGGCCGCTGCGCCCAGGGCGGCAAGGCCTGGTCGATGGCCTATTGCCGGCCCTCGCGATCGATGTGTCGGCGTCGGGCGCGTTCGATCCTCGCTCGATGTTCGCCGATCCGCCGCTATCGGTTTGGCTGGAGATCGGTTTTGGCGGTGGCGAGCATCTCGCAGTCCAGGCCGAACTGCGCCGCGATATCGGCTTCATCGGCTGCGAGGTATTCGAAACCGGCATCGCCAAACTCCTCGGCGAGATCGAGCGTCGGCATCTCGCCAATATCCGCCTGTTCATCGACGATGCGCGCCTGCTGATCGGAGCATTGCCGGCGGCCTCGGTCGAGCGCGTCTTCATCCTCTTTCCCGACCCCTGGCCCAAGCGGCGCCATCACAAGCGCAGGATCGTCTCACGCGAGACCCTCGATGGCTTGGCCCGGATCATGAGTGACGGGGCCGAGCTGAGGCTGGCGACCGACGACCCCGATTATTTTACGTGGATGCTCGAATGCGTGACCGGCCACCCGGCCTTTGCGTGGCTGGCCCGCCGCCCCGCCGACTGGCGCGAGCGCCCGCCGGATTGGCCACCCACCCGCTATGAAGAAAAAGCGCGTGCCGCCGGGCGTCCTCCAGCCTTCCTGCTAGCCAGCCGGCGTCCGCGGCTAGAGAATCGGGCTGAGATTGCGGGGAGCCGTCAGTCGCTGCCGGCTCCTTTGGGGTGACGCAGCACGAAACCTCCAGTTTCAGTCCCGTTAGACCTCGCTTAAAAGCTTAGCCATACCTGAACAATCACGATTCCGTGAATCTCCCTGTAGACAGATAGCGGTCGAACGTAATAGGCTTCATTCAAACGAGTTGAGACCACCTTAGAGCGCAGCGTCACGAAACACCGCTGTGGGTCGTAATCAACGATCGAGATCGGACCAATCGCGTTGTGGTTGAGAACCGGTCTCTGGACAGAGTGAGTTCTCGCGCGCGCCCGTCCGGACAGCCCCGGCGCGGGCCCCTGCATCCTAATGCGGGATGGGAGGAATGGCTGTGGACGCGGACGTCGTATCGGAGCGGGTGGTTGCGCCTAACAGCGGCGGCGGAGCCTTGCGCGTCGCCGTCGTGTGGGAAGTGCGCTTCCTGGGCGAAATCCTCGCAGAGCTTCTCAAACGGGATCCGATGGTCTCGGTCGTCGGGGTGTGGACAGATCTCGCCGAGGCGGTGGCGGTAAGCCCTGCCTCGCAGGCGGATGTCGTACTTCTCGATGCGAGAATTCCCGAGGGTACTGCCGCCGTCAGGCGCGCTCTCGATATCGCGCCGGGGATGCGCATTGTTGTATCCGCAGTCAGGGAAACGGAGGACGACATCGTTGCCTGGGCGGAGGCAGGCGTGATCGGCTATATCCCAAGAAACATTGCCCCAGCCGATTTCGTGCGCCTAGTCACGGAGATTCATAGCGGCGAACAGGTCTGCTCGCGGCGGGTTGCCAACGGCCTGCTTCGCCGGATCGCTCTGACCGCCAGACGAAGCATAGGCCGCAATGCAGCCCTACCGATACCTGCGTTGACCAAGCGAGAGCGTCAGGTCGCCGAATTGATCAGGAGCGGGCTCAGCGACAAAGAGATCGCCCGTCAACTGAACATCAGCCTGGCCACGACGAAGTCGCACGTACACAACCTTTTCGGCAAGATGAATCTACAACGTCGCGGTCAAGTGGCAGATTGTTTAAGAGACTACGATCAGAATCGGGTCTGGAATTAGACGATCTGGGCTGACCCAACAGCAGGTCCCTGTGGGTCCACGGCCAATCAGAATTGCGGGCAGCGTAGTGCCTAAGTTCGACCCGCACTGAGTTTTCGCGCCACGACGCACGCAATCGTTTTCGCCCGCCCTTCGTGTCGGGGCGAGCCGCCGCCGCTTCGCGCCCGGCCATTAAGCTTCTCGTGCTTCAAAAAATCGGTCGTAGCCCGGCGCGATGGGCATCCCTATCTGAATCGAATACGAGTATGGATTTAGACCTAACCCCACCAGATTTAGTTGAAAATCCCGATAAGGTGTAGATCCTAGAGCTCATAGATTTAAATCTCATTCTCCACCTAATTTCAACCGTGGGATGGATAGCTTCGTTCGATCGCTCTGGCAAAATCAACTCCTGATTTAGCGCCCAGCAGGGGTGGGGGAGTGATGACCAGAAAACGGAATATCGGCAGCGCAGTGGCGATCGGCGGGGCAACCGCGGTGATCGCGTTGCTGACGGGTCTTCCCGGCGCGCGCGCCGACGAGCTCGCGGATCTGCGCGCCAACCAGCAGCTCCTGCAGCAGCGGATCGACCAGCTGGCCCAGGCCCAGACCCAGACTGCTGCGCTGTTTCCACCCGGCAGCGCGGGGGGCGGCGGCACAATACCGTTGGGCTACAAGGCGGCGCCGACCGCTCCGTCGCTAGGCGGCAGCTTTCCGCGGTCGTTTCTGATCCCGGGCACCGACACCTCGATCCGTGTCGGCGGCTTTGTCGACATCACCGCGCTCGACTTTCTGCAGGGCGCCAACAGCGGGAACCCCGGCACCCCCAGCTCCAACTCCGGCCAAAACGGCAACCTGAATGGGATACCGGTCGGCGAAGCCTTCATCCCCGGCGCGGCCAATCGCGGGATCGTCGCGCAATCGCTCAACCATTCGCGCGGCAACGGCGTGTTCATGTTCAGCCCGCAGCAATCGCGGATCGACATCGAGACTCGTACGCCGACGGCCTGGGGCGAGTCGCGGACGTTTCTCGCCTTCGACTGGGCCGGCGGCAACGGTTTCAGCGCTCTGAGCGTGCAGCAGGCCGGCGGCGACAGCCTGTTGCCGCGCCTCCGCTTCGCCTATGGCACGTTGGGCGGGTTCCTCGGCGGCCAGGCCCTGTCGAACTTCTCCGATGCCGATGCCGACACCGAATTGATGGAGTTCGGCGGCGCGATGGGCTCGACCGGTGGGCAGCGCATCCCGCAGGTGCGCTATACCCTTGCCGGCCCGTACGGCAGCGCCTTCTCGGTGTCGGCCGAACAACCGTTCACCGGCATCATCGTGCCGGGCGGCACGATCTCCAGTGACCAGGCGCTCGCTGCCAGCCCGTTCGGCGCCACCGGCCCAACGGGGCCGCTGATCCCCGCGATCTGCAACGGCCAGCCCTGCACCGGAACCGGGATCACCCCGGGGACCACGACGCAGGCCAATCCGGCCCAGACCAGGGCGCCCACCCTGACTGCCGCCTCCTATTGGTCGCAGCCCTGGGGGCATATGGACTTTTCCGCCATGCTGATGCCACTGTTTGTCAATGACGGCCGTTACGTCAGCGATAAATTCCTCGGCTATGGTGGGCATTTCTCCGGCGACGTGCACCCCGGCTGGTGGGGCTACAACAAGGACGATTTCCTGTTCAGTGCCGTCATCGGCGAGGGGATCGGCCCCTATTCGAGCGGTGGGTTGAACACCGCGTTCTCGCTGGCGAGCAACTTCAGCGTTACCACCTCGTGCGCGACGCCGACGCCGACCTGCACGGGTTTGGCGGCAGCCTCGAACATCCTGGTCAAGCCGATCTTCGGATACAGCATGAACGGCGGCTACCAGCATTGGTGGACGCCGAATCTGCGGTCGACCATCGCCGCCGGCAATTGGCAACAAGCCGTACAGTCGCAACTGATCGGGCCGACCGAGTCCAACGCAGCGAACAAGCAGCAGTGGAACGCCTTTATCAACCTGGTGTGGAACCCGGTCGCGTTCATCACCACCGGCGTCGAGTACATGTATGGTAAGCGTGTCGTCGTGTCGAACGCCTACGGCACCGAAAATGTGCTGATCGCCAAGTGGCGCGTGGCTTTCTAACGAAGAGGTTAACTTGATCTAGGCGCCTGGCGTCGTGGTCAGCTGATCTTCATCCGGACGAGCAGCCGATGATCGAGCTCATCGAAGATCTTCCCAGGAATGTCGTCGGCATCTCGGTCAAGGGCCGGGTGACAAAGCGGGAATGCCACGAAATCCTGACACCGGCAGTGCGGGAATCACTCAAGTGGCGCGAGAAGAGCCGTCTCTACTACGAACTCGGCTCGCGTTTCCCGGGCGCCGGATGGGACGATCTCGACCTCGGGTTCGAACACGCGTCGCGCTGTGAGCGGATCGCGATCGTAACCGACATCGCTTGGGTCAAGCTGACGGTAAAAGCAATTCGATTTCTGATCCCCGGCGAAATCCGTGTGTTCACGACGATCGAAGCCCCCGATGCGCGCGCCTGGATCACTGCCCGTCCCGGATCCCAGGCGGATTTCGACGCTACTGCGCCGGCTCAGGCGCACTTCATCCCATTACGGCGCGTGCGCCGGCCGCCGCGGGGGCGAAAGCCCCTGACCGCAGCGAGAAAACCGCCGAATAGAGCCAGCGCATAGGAGTTGGATTGGCCCAAAGCTGAGCGCTCGAGAATGCCTTGCAGGAGCGCCGCCCAATCGAGGTCCTCCGTTGAAGTCGTTAAGAAGAAGCCCGTTTTAAGGAATTTCTCGGGGCGTGGACTGCGCCGGATCAGGGAATTAGGCTGTCACGAATACAGCAAAGAGGGGCCGATTTAGGATCCTCGATTTCTTAATTCAGGGCAGATGCGCCCGATCGCGCTGCAGTCAATTTCGACTAAGCAGCCCTCAAAGGCTGCAATGGTACCGGGGCTGCTGAAAACTTACTCGAGCCCTTTAACATCCTCGCGTTGAACGTAGTACGAGGGCTCCGGCAGAGCCTGACCTCGGCAGGGCGCGCGGTATAGGGCGAGCCTGCCGACGGCGCGGCTCAGTCCGTCAATTGGCTTTCTTTCAACGTCGTAGAGGAGCATTCCTCTATCGAAGTAAGCCTCTGCTTGCTAGATGGGCATTCTTTCAACCAAAACGTTTACATCCCAGGCTGGGCTTGTTATGTATGGCTAATATAAAATAGACGCTGTATATGATCTATAAATATCGATCTTTGCATTAAACCGACGGATGATATGGCCAAATCAAGCGAATCATTCGGATTCTATTCCGACGATGGATAGTGCGCCTGTTTGCCCGGCCCTCATTATCAACTGGCGATTTAGTAGCCAGGCGGGGCGGGGGCGTGATGACCAGAAAGCGGAATATCGGCAACCTGGCGGCGATCGGTGGGGCAACCGCGGTGATCGCGTTGCTGACCGGCCTTCCCGGCGTGCGCGCTGACGAACTCGCCGATCTGCGCGCCAATCAGCAGCTCCTGCAGCAGCGGATCGACCAGCTGGCGCAGGCTCAGACCCAGTAAGGCCCGCGCTGTTGCCACGCCGGCAGTGCCGGCGGCGGCGGCACGATACCCTTGGGCTACAAGGCGGCGCCGGGCGCTCCGTCGCTAGGCGGCAGCTTTCCGCGGTCGTTCCTGATCCCGGGCACCGACACCTCGATCCGCGTCGGCGGCTTTATCGACATCACCGGGCCCTACTTTCTGCAAGGCGCCAATAGTGGGAACCCCGGCACCCCCAGCTCCAACACCGGCCAAAATGGCAACCTGCCTGGGGTGCCGGTCGGCGAAGCCTTCATCCCCGGCGCGCCCAATCGCGGGATCGTCCCGCAATCGGCCAACAAATCGCGCGGCAACGGCGTCTTCTATTGGAGCCCGCAGCAATCGCGGATCGACATCGAGACCCGCACCCCGACGGCCTGGGGCGAGTCGCGGACCTTTGTCGCCTTCGACTGGGCCGGCGGCAACAATTTCAGCGCCCAGAGCGTGCAGCAGGCCGGCGGCGACAGCCTGATCCTGCGCCTCCGCTTCGCCTATGGCACGTTGGGCGGGTTCCTCGGCGGCCAGGCCCTCTCGAACTTCTCGGATGCCGACGCCGACACCGAATCGATGGATTTCGGCGGCGCCATCGGCGGCACCGGCGGCCAGCGCATCCCGCAGCTGCGCTACACCATTGCCGGCCCGTATGGCAGCGCCTTCTCGATGTCGGCCGAACAACCGATCACCGGCATGATCGTGCCGGCCGGCACGATATCCAACGACGAAGCCCTCTCCAGTAGCCCGTTCGGCCAATCCGGCCCGGTGGCCCCGCTGATCCCCGCGACTTGCAACGGCCAGCCCTGCACCGGAACCGGGATCACCCCGGGGACCACGACGCAGGCCAACCCGAACCAGACCAGAGCGCCCACCCTGACGGCCGCCTCCTATTGGTCGCAGCCCTGGGGGCATATGGACTTTGCCGCCCTCCTGATGCCGAGCTTTGTCAAGGACGGCCATTACGTCGACCAGAAATTCCTCGGCTATGGCGGGCACATCTCCGGCGACGTGCACCCACACTGGTTCGGCCTTAGCCCCAAGGACGATTTCCAGTTCAGCTGCCATCATCGGCGACGGGATCGGTCCTTATTCGAGCGGCGGGTTGAATACCGCTTTCCAGCTGGCGAGCAACTTCAGCGTCAACACCTCGTGCGCGACGCCGACGCCCACTTGCACCGGTTTGGCGGCAGCCTCGAACATCATTGTCAAGCCGATCTTCGCCTACAGCATGACCGGCGGCTATGTGCACTGGTGGCTGCCAAACCTGCGGACGCAGATAGCCGCCGGCAATTGGTCCCAAGCCGTCCCGTCGCAGCTCATCGGGCCGACCGAGTCCAACGCAGCGAACAAGCAGCTGTGGAATGCCTTCGTCACACTGGTGTGGAACCCGGTCGCGTTCATCACCACCGGCGTCGAATACATGTATGGCAGGCGGTTCGTCGTGTCGAACGCCCATGGCACCGAACAAGCGTTCGTCTACAAGTGGCGGGTGGCTTTCTAACCAAGTCCCACTCGGTTTCGACGCACGGCATCGTGGTCAGCTGATCTTCATCCGGACGAGCAGCCGATGATCGAGCTCATCGAAGATCTTCCCAGGAATGTCGTCGGCATCTCCGTCAGGGGCCGGGTGACAAAGCGGGAATGTCACGAAATCCTGACACCGGCGGTGCAGGAATCGCTCAAGTGGCGCGAGAAGAGTCGTCTCTACTACGAACTTGGCTCGCGTTTCCCGGGCGCCGGATGGGACGATCTCGACCTCGGGTTCGAACACGCGTCGCGCTGTGAGCGGATCGCGATCGTAACCGACATCGCCTGGGTCAAGCTGACGGTAAAAGCGATTCGATTTCTGATCCCCGGCGAAATCCGTGTGTTCACGACGATCGAAGCCCCGGATGCGCGCGCCTGGATCATCGCCCGTCCCGGATCTCAGGCGGATATCGACGCTAGTGCACCGGCTCAGGCGACCTTCATCCCATTACGGCGCGTGAAGCGGCTGCCGCGGGGGCGAAAGTCCCTGACGGCGGGAAGAAAACCGCCGAGTAGAGCCAGCGCCTAGGGAAGCTGCGGTTTCATTAAGCCGAACGAGGCCGGGTTCTGCCGGCGCCGAACTCGTCCTGTCGCTGCACCCACTGAGCCCCAAGACCAGAATATCGACCGGCCGAAGCCGATCTAGCGCGAGGCAGCAATTGCGCTAGGATGGCACGAATTGAGCCACTGCCGGGAGGACGTCATGGCCGCCGAACACAGCAAACATCCGGTCGTCCATTTCGTCGGCAGTATTCCGCTGCCGGATGCCGAAGCCGTGTTCCGCACTCTCGCCGAAGCCGCCGGGCCTTATCTGCTGCGCCTGCCCGACGGCGAGACCGGAATCCGCAAGACCTGGATCCGTTTTCTGCAAACTGTTCTTGCCGAAAACCCGGCAATCGAGATCGCGAAAGACGTGCCGCCCTTCAAGTTCACGCAATGGGACGGCAAGGTGCTGCGTGAAATCCCGCGTCTTCGCATCAAGCCCGGCGCCAAGCCTGATCCCACCGCGTTCAAAACCGGCTATGCCGAGATGGCAATCGCGTCCTGGAGCTTGTTCGAACGCCTGCAGAAAGCCGGCGTCATTCCCGCGAACGTGAAATTTCAGGTCTCGCTGCCGACGCCGATCGCTCCAACCTACAACAACATGGTGCCGTCGGACCGGCCGGCGCTGTTACCAGCGCTCACAGCGCATTTGATCGGCGAGGTCGAAAGGATCGCCGCGGCAATACCCAATGATCAACTCGCCCTGCAATGGGATGTGTGCCAGGAAGTTTTGGCCTGGGAAGGCTATTACGAAGCAGGACCGGTCGATTTCCGCAACGAGACGATCGGCGTCTTGACCGAGATTGGCGACGCTGTCCCCGCCGCAATCGAGCTCGGCTACCACCTCTGCTATGGCAGCCCGGCCGACGAGCATTGCGTGCAACCCAAGGACATGGCGATTATGGTCGAGATGACCAATGCGGTCGCCCGCGGGGTCGAGCGCCCGATCCAATTCTTCCATATGCCGGTGCCCAAGAGCCGCACCGACGACGGCTATTTCGCCCCCCTCGAAAATCTGCGTCTGCCTGCGGAGACGGAGCTTTATCTCGGCCTCATCCATCACGACGATGCGCAAGGCGATGCGGCCCGACTGGCTGCAGCCCGGCGCCATGGACGCGTCGATGGCATTGCCACGGAATGCGGGATGGCGCGCGGCGATCCGGCGCGGCTGCCCGCACTCCTCGTGGCGCATGTCCGCGCGTCCCAAGTCGCAGTTTGTTGAGATTATCCAAGCTCAGCCGCGGTAAGCGCCCGCCGCCGTCCCTGGATTTGCTTCAGTGCGTTGAATTCTCAGAAGAAGCAGGATCGTCGCCGTCCCATCGGGGTTGAAAGCGGTCCACGTCGACTTCTCTCGGTTCTGCCTCGGATGAGCTCCTCTCGACGTCGGCAGGTGTACTGGGCCGTGGCGGCGCCCCCTGCTGATTGCCTTCGCGGCGCGCGTTGTTGATGCGGAAATAGTGCTCCGCGTGCTGATAGAAATTCTCCGCAGCAATTCGATCGCCGCTCGCCGTTGCTTCGCGCGCCAGGCCGAGGTAGCGCTCGAATATTTGATAGGCGCTGCCGCGGATCTTGACGTTGGGGCCGTTGCTGTCGAATGTCTGGCTGTTTTGCGGAGTTCTAGGTTGCTGTTTAAACGGGCGGTTTGCGTTAAAACGCCCGCGAGGCCGCTGATCTGGTCCTGATCTCATGTCATCCGTGATGCTGGGATTGGTCCAGCCACCTTAGCCGCGCGGGACCACCAGCGCGATAGTCTGCTTTTTGGTTGGCTATGGCAACAACGTTCGACGGCCATAATTCCGAGGACAGTTGGAGGGCCGAATTGCGACGCCTGGCGGATGTCGAAGATCCATCCGCGGCTCGCGGGAATCTGGGAAATTTCGGTCAACATCCGCCGAAGCGCCGGAAATTCGCATATTGCCCTTATTCTCGCAGCGATGTCTGCGTAAGGACGATGTAGTGCTTAGGGTGCGGCAATGACGCTGATCGATATCAGGGCGCGATCCTCGCGGCGCCGGGCGGTGGTGTTTTGCTGTGCGTTCCTGTCGGCGGCTGCAGTCAGTCTGACGTGGGTCTACACACGCCCGGCAGAGTACCGGGCGATGGCCCGTCTGCATATTTCTCCGGCATCGACCGTGACCCAGCCGACCGAAGCAAAGGATACGCCAGCGATGGCGACCGATGCGAAATCATTCCTGACGGAAGTCCAAGTTCTGACCAGCCGACCCTTGTTGCAGGATGTCGTCGGGCGCTTGAGAACCGGCGGCGGTCTTCCAGATTTGGGACCAGATCCGGTGGAATCCGCCCAGCGGATGCTGCGCGCCGAGCCGGTTGAGGGCACGCAGATCGTAGAGCTTTCCGCAGAGGGGCCTCAGCGGGATTTCCTGCCGCGGCTGGTCAACACCGTCGCCGAAGCTTATCGGCAGCATGTGGCCGACGCCTACAAGGGAAACGCCAGCAATACCTACGCTGAGGTCGACGGCGAGGCTCGCGCGCTTGACAGCAAGGTCACTGCGCAACGGGCGGCCATCAACGGCTTTCGCGAGCGCTACGATATCGTGTCGATGGAGCACAATGAAAACGATGTTCTCGCCAATATCGAGGGCTTGAGCCAATCCTACACCGACGCTAACGAACGTCTGGCCAAGGCCAAAGGCCGTTTGCAGGCTCTGAGGATTTCGGCCGCAGTCGGGAATGTCGGCGCCCGCGCTAAGGACGATCCGACGCTCGCCGACCTCGAGCAACGCGCTTCTGCCTTGCGCGAACAGTGGGGTGAGCTCCAGCGCCGATACACACCAGATTTTCTCTCCCTCGACCCGGACGCGAAGTCGCTCCGGGCGCGGCTCGAGAACCTCGAGGAGCAGCTGAAGTCGGAGCGTGCCGTAAGCGGGCGGGCCGCCCTTGCCGATGCCCAGCAGGAACTGTCCGCGGCCCAAGCCGAGGTGGACCGGTTGCGGCAAGACGTCGCCGACAACCAGAAGCAAGCGCAGGCATTTGCCACCCACCTCAACGACTACAAGGCCTTGCGCGAAGACCTCGACCACCTCGAGGGAATGCATCGTGCCGCGCTCGACCGATTGGAGAAACTGCAGGCGAGCGAGCGCGAGCGAGCCCCGCAAGCCGAGCTTCTGGAGGCCGCCGCACCGAGCCACGAGCCGTGGCGACCCGATTACCGACTGGATGCGGCAATCAGCTTGGCAGGGTCGTTCGCGTTCGGCCTCTTCGCGGCGTGGTTCGCAGAATTCATCGCCGGGCCCGCTCCATCGCCAACGGCATTTGTGGAGCATTCGTGGGCGCCGGCACTGCTCGCGCGTGAGCCGGCGGGCCCCTTGCGTGAGCTGGGCGCCCCCAACATCGCCCAACTCCCCGCGCCGACGCCGCCGCCCCGGGAGCTCACGGATACGGAAATCACCGCGCTGATTGCGGCTGCGACCGATGATCCCCGGATGGTGATCGTGGCGCTGTTGATCGGTGTGCGCGCCGAAGAACTCGCAGCACTGCGCTGGGACGAGATCAACTCGAACGCCGGCCTCATTCATGTAAGCGGCAAATCGGCCCGTACGATACCCTTGCAGGAGCCGCTCCACAGCCTGATCGTCGCGCGACAAAACCGGCGGGTAGAGACGGCCCCAACCGTTCTCCACGACGTGCACGGCCGTCCCCTCCCGATCGAGGCAATCGGTGAGCTTGTTCTCTACAGTGCTTATGACGCCGGCATCGATCGCCCCCACGAAGTTACCGCCGACGCGCTGCGTTACACCTACCTCGGCTACCTGCTTCGCCAGGGTATTCGCGCCGCGGATATCGGCCGCATCGTCGGCCGCATCCCGCAGAACGAGCTGATTGCCTACATGCAGCTCCATTCGCCGACCGCGCGACTTCCGTTAGAGCAGATAGAGCGTCTCCTCCCGGTATTGCGCGAACTCGACGTGAGCAGGACCAGTTGAACGCGGGATCCTGCGGCCGCGACCGAATCGACATTCGCCAGCCCAAATTCAGGCGATGTCACCCCAACACCGCCCGGTTCTCGACTTGTTGCGCCGCTGTCTGACTTGAGGAGGACAATGCGTATTTGGCGCGTCCTAGCCATCACGCTGCTACCGTGCGTGTCGCATTTGGTCGGGGTGGCAGACGCGCGCGCCCAAAACTTTTCACTGCCCGCGCATTCCGGCGAGACTTCAAATCGACCGCCATCATCGATACCGCAATTCGACTATGGCAATCCTTTAGAAGAAGCATCGCTGACGTTTGCCGTCTCCGTATGTCTCGCCGATTGGGAATACTCGAGCGCTTGCCGAGAGCGCAGTTTGTTGGAGGCGGCAAAACGCCTGGAACAAATCTATCTCGATGTCTACGCCATGCGAAGAGCCGCAGGTTCATTAAGAATCTGGTTTCCACCGCACGTGGAGCGAAGCGAGCAGCTTTGGTTCCTTCGCCAGGTTGAAGATCTTGCGATCGCGGCCATGGCAAGGAAGTTGCCAAACGGGGGGGCCGATGAATCGGCTACCCCTCAAATGGATTTGCTGGGATCATACGGCGGCGACACAGCCTCGGACCAACAGAGCCCTCCGCAGGTGCGAAAGTGGCGTGAAGACGCAACGATGGAGGCGCGGAACGGAACGAATTGGGCTCATGATTGGTCGTCGAGGACGCACTCATACCAAACGGGGATGGCGCTTCGCGAACTTGTGCTCCTAGCGACCAAGGCATCGGAGGCGAGCACTCCGAGGTGACGAAACGGCTCGCGTTCGCCCCTGGCGCACCCAGGGTCTTTCGACGGGCGCCTGTGCCTGTGTGGCCGGCATCGTGGTCGAACCTTCGGTCCGCCGAAATCCGCTTCAAAAACTCAATTTGCGGCGTGATCGAGGGCGTAGCCCGCGGAGCGTACCGTACGCACGATGTCGCGTTCGTCATCGGCGTTCAGTGCCTTGCGCAGTCGGCGGATATGCACGTCGACGGTGCGGGCCTCGACATAGACGTCGTGGCCCCAGACCGCGTCAAGCAGCTGTTCGCGTGAGAACACCCGCCCGGGATGCTGCATCAAATGGCGCAACAGGCGGAATTCGGTTGGGCCGAGATGAATGGGTTTGCCGGCCCGCGATACGCGGTACGCGGCGAGATCCATCGTCACCTCGCCAAACTGCAATGTCTCTTCGACGGCATTGGGCTGGGCGCGCCGGATCACCGCGCGCAACCGCGCTGTCAGCTCGCGCAGGCTGAACGGTTTGGCGATATAGTCGTCGGCGCCGCTGTCGAGCCCGCGCACCCGATCAGTCTCTTCCCCGCGTGCAGTCAGCATGATCACCGGCAGAGTACGGGTTTGCGGCGAGCGCCGGATCTGACGGCACACCTCGATGCCCGAAACGAGCGGCAGCATCCAGTCGAGCAGCACGATATCAGGCTTACGCTCGGCGATCCGGACCAGTCCCTCCTCGCCGTCGCCGGCCTCGCCGACCTCGAACCCTTCCTTTTCAAGGTTATAGCGGAGCAGAGCGACGAGCGGCGCTTCGTCCTCGATGATCAGGACCAGCGGCTTGGTCACGATTGGGCCCGCCCCGGCGTCACCACTTCGAGGCTCGAATTGTCGCCTTTCGGCCGTTTCTGGGTCAGCGGTGTCCCGTGCACCAGGTAATAAAGATCCTCGGCGATGTTGGTCGCGTGGTCGCCGATCCGCTCGATGTTCTTGGCCATGAACAACAAATGGGTAGAAGCGCTGATGTTGCGCGCGTCCTCCATCATGTAGGTCAACAGCTCGCGGAACAGGCTCGCATACATCTCGTCGAGCTCTTCATCGCGCATCCACACCGCGTAAGCTTTGTCGGGATCGCGGGCGACATAGGCATCGATCACGTCCTTGACCAAAAGTTGAGCTAAGCGCGCCATGCGTGGCAGCGCATAGACCGGCTGCACCGGCGGCGCCTGGTTCAGCGCCATCGAGCGCTTGGCGACATTAGCGGCATAGTCGCACATGCGCTCCAGGTCGCTGGCGATCTTGATCGCTGCGAAGATCTCGCGGAGATCGCGTGCTACCGGCTGGCGCAGTGCCAACAGCCGCAAGGCCAGATTATCGAGATCGCGCTGAAGTTGGTCGACCTTGGTGTCGCCCTCGACAACACTCGCCGCGAGCTCGCTGTCGCGTTCGGTCACGGCATCGATCGCCGCACTGAGCTGGCTCTCGGCCAGTCCACCCATCTCGGTGATGATGTTGTTGAGCTTACGCAGCTCCTCGTCGTAACCCTTGACCATATGTTCGGAAGACATCGACAAAACCCTTTGCCCGCTCAGCCGAAGCGGCCGGTGATGTAATCTTCGGTCCGCCGCTCTTTCGGGTGGGTGAAGATCCGCTCGGTCTCGTCGAACTCGACCAATTCGCCGAGATACATGAAGGCGGTATAGTCCGAGGTGCGCGCCGCCTGCTGCATGTTGTGGGTGACGATGGCGATGCAATAATCCGGTTTCAGCTCGGCAATCAGCTCTTCGATGCGCTGGGTCGAGATCGGGTCGAGCGCCGAGGCGGGCTCGTCAAGCAGCAGGATCTCAGGTCGCACCGCGATCGCCCGGGCGATGCAAAGGCGCTGTTGCTGACCGCCCGACAGGCTCAGGCCGCTCTGCTTCAGCTTGTCCTTGACCTCGTCCCACAGCGCGGCGCGGCGCAGAGCCGTCTCGATTCGATCGTCAAGTTCGGAATGCGGCAGCTTTTCGTAGAGATGGATGCCAAAGGCGACGTTATCGTGGATCGACATCGGAAACGGCGTCGGCTTTTGAAAGACCATGCCTATCTTGGCGCGCAGCAGATTGAGATCGCGCCCGGGCGAGAGGATGTTTTCGCCGTCGACCAGCACTTCGCCGGTGGCGCGCTGACCTGGGTAAAGCTCATAGATCCGGTTCAAGACCCTCAGAAGGGTCGACTTGCCGCAGCCTGACGGCCCGATAAAGGCAGTCACGCTTTTGTCGCCGAGCATCAGGTTGATGTTTTTCAGCGCCTGCGCGGCTCCGTAATAAAAATCGACGTCCCAAATCAGCACTTTCCCGTGCAAGTTCGGCGCCGGACTGAGATGGTCCGAACCTAATGGCGGCGTTTGCATTGCGACAACCGAAGCGGAGCTCATGGCTTGAAGGTACTCCATGAGGCGAGCAAGCGCGCGCCGATGTTGAGAAACAGGACGGTGATTGTAATCAGCAGCGCGCCGCCCCAGGCAAGGGTCTGCCAATCGGCATAGGGGCTCATCGCGAACTGGAAGATCACGACCGGCAGATTGGCCATCGGCGCATTCAAGTCGTTGCTCCAGAACTGATTGTTGAGCGCGGTGAACAGTAAGGGCGCGGTCTCGCCGGCGATTCGCGCCACCGCCAGCATGACGCCGGTCAGCATCCCCTGGATCGCCGCGCGGTAGGAGACCATGACGATCACCTTCCACTTCGGCGCGCCGAGCGCCGAGGCTGCTTCTCGCAGCGCGGTCGGCACCAGGTTCAGCATATCCTCGGTGGTCCGCACCACCACCGGGATGACGATGATCGCCAAGGCCACCGCGCCGGCCCAGGCCGAAAAATGGCCCATAGGCACGACCATGATCTCGTAGACAAACAGCCCGATGATGATCGACGGCGCGCTCAGCAGGATGTCGTTGAGAAAGCGCACGACCTCGCCAAAACGGCCGCCCCGGCTGTATTCGGCGAGAAAGGTGCCGGCGAGGATCCCGGTCGGGGTTCCGATCAGGGTCGCGATGACGGTCATCACCAGGCTGCCGAAAATTGGATTCAACAGCCCGCCGCTGTTCCCGGGTGGTGGCGTCATTTGAGTGAACAGAGCCGGGGTTATCGCCGAGATGCCTTCTACCAGCAAAGTCCATAGGACCAGCACGAGCCACAACAGGCCAAAGGCGGTCGCCACCACCGCCAAACTCATAACCACGCCGTTGGTCAGCTTGCGACGGGCATAGATTCCCATCGAATCAGCTCCCCGCCTGCTTTTGCAACCGCAACAGCATCACCTTGGCCATCGCGAGCACGATAAAGGTGATGATGAACAGGATGAAACCCAGCGCGATCAGCGACGACCGGTAGATGGCACTGTCCGCCTCGGTGAACTCGTTTGCGAGCGCCGCGGAGATCGTGGTCCCCGGCTGCAGGATCGAAGCGCTGATGCGATGCGCATTACCGATCACAAAGGTGACGGCCATGGTCTCGCCGAGCGCCCGACCGAGGCCGAGCATGATGCCGCCGACGACGCCGATGCGAGTGTAGGGCAGGACTACTGACCTGACCACCTCACCCCTGGTGGCGCCGAGCCCGTAGGCGCTTTCCTTCAACATCGGGGGCACCGTTTCAAACACGTCGCGCATGATCGACGAAATGAACGGCAGCACCATCACCGCGAGGATTATGCCGGCGGTCAGCACGCCGATGCCGAGCGGTGGCCCGGCAAACAGTGCGCCGATCCCGGGCACATTCCCCAGCGTGTTAATGATCGCCGGCTGGATGTATTGCTGGACGAACGGCGCAAAAACGAACAGGCCCCAGATGCCGTAGATGATGCTGGGAATCGCCGCCAGCAACTCGATCATCGTCGCCAACGGCCGCTTTAGCCAGATTGGCGAGATCTCGGTGATGAAAACCGCGACGCCAAACGCGACCGGGACGCCGATCAACATTGCGATGGCCGATGTGACCAACGTCCCGTAGATCGGGCCCAGCGCCCCGAACTCTTTCGTAACCGGGTTCCACACTTGGGTGACGACGAACGCCAAGCCGAAGGTGTGCAGCGCTGGCCATGCCCCGGCGATCAGCGAGACCATGACCCCACCGAGAATGAGTAGGACGACCAACGCAAAGAAAAAGGTCAGCGCCCGGAAGACGCCGTCGCCGATCGCACCCGCTCGCCCCTTGTCGACGTTTATTCGGGCGACGCCCGCGGTCTCAGCCGTCACAATTCGCCCCCGCGTGTTATCGTAGAACTAACGGATCAGGGACCGCTATCACCCCGATTGGCTACTTGCGTCAGGACGCGCCGTCCCACACCGGCTTGCCGTCGGGTCCGACGATCTGCTTCCAGCTATCCTTAAAGATTGCTACGGCGTTCGGCGGCATTGGAACATATTGCAGCGATTTCGCCATCTCGGCGCCGTTCGCGTAAGCCCACGCGAAGAAATTGAGCACCTGCCGCGCACGCTCCGCATTATCCTGCTTTTTGTGCATCAGAATGAAGGTAGCACCGGTGATCGGCCAGGTGTTCTTGCCGGGCTGATTTGTCAGGATCAGATAAAACCCGGGTGCCGACTTCCAATCCGCATTCGCCGCGGCGTTCTGGAACACGTCCAAGCCGGGCTCTAACGCAGTGCCTTCGCTGTTGATCAGCTTGGTATTAGCGAGCTTGTTCTGCAGCGCATAGGCGTACTCGACATAGCCGATCCCGCCCAGAGTGCGCGAAGCGATCGCCGAGACACCCTCATTGCCTTTGCCGCCGAGCCCGGTCGGCCATTGGACCGAGGTGCCCTCGCCGACCTGCGTCTTCCAATCGGGGCTTACCTTGGAGAGGTAGTTGGTAAAGATGAAGGTCGTTCCGGAGCCGTCGGAGCGATGGACCACAGCAATCGCGGTCGACGGCAGCTTGATGCCGGGATTCAGCTTGGCAATCGCCGGATCGTCCCATTTGGTGATCTTTCCGAGATAGATTTCGGCGATCGTCGGTCCGTCGAGCGTCATCTCGTTTGCCGTGATCCCGGGGAGGTTTACCACCATGACCTCGCCGCCGATGACCGGCGGGAACTGGGTCAGCCCGTCCTTTTCCAGCACTTCGGGTTTCAACGGCATGTCCGAGGCGCCGAAATCGACGGTTTTCGCGTTGATCTGCGCGATGCCACCGCCCGATCCGATCGACTGATAGTTCATCCTGAGGCCGGTCTTGGCGGCATAGGCCGCAGCCCATTTAGCGTAGATTGGATAGGGAAATGTGGCGCCGGCGCCGGAGATTTCGGCGGCCTGCGCGGCAAAGCCGAGCGCCGCGGCGGCGACGACGCCAAGGAGGGCGATGCTGTAGGATTTCAAGGTCTGCTCCTTAGGTAGAGCGCGGGAACGACTGTGTGTTAACCGCGCGGCAACGCTTTTTTATGACAGATGCGTTGCATTATTATGACAGTAACCCGGTTATTCTTCTTGTGTCGCTGTCTCGTGCAGGCGGAGGAACACACTAAAGACCGAGCCCTCGCCTTGGACGCTGTCGATCTCGAGAAACCCGCGATGGCGGTTGACGATGTGCTTGACGATCGCCAATCCGAGCCCGGTGCCGCCCATCTCGCGCGAGCGCGCCGTGTCGACGCGGTAGAAACGCTCGGTCAGACGCGGCAGGTGCTCGCGCGCGATGCCCTCGCCGCGATCGCGCACGGCGACCGAGACATAGGAGACCGGAACACGCTCGCCGTTTGTCGAAGCGCGCATCACGGTCTCGGCGCCGACCGTAATCTCGCTCCCGGCGCGGCCGTATTTGATCGCGTTGTCGAGAAGGTTCTGGAACAGCTGGGCCAACTCGTCGCGATCGCCCTGGACCTCGGGGAGGTCCGAAGGCAGGGCCGCCCGGATCCGCATGTCGCGCTCGGCGGCGCGCAGCTCGAGCGCTTGAGCCAGATGATCCAGCACCGGCGCGAGCGCCACCCCGCCTTGTGGCGGGACGTGCTCGTTGAGCTCGATGCGAGAAAGCGAGAGGAGATCCTCGACCAGACGCGCCATCCGCGTCGCTTGCCCGCCCATGATCGCGAGAAACCGCTCGCGCGCTTCGGCGTCATCGCGCGCCGGTCCCCGCAAGGTTTCGATAAAGCCGGCCAAAGTCGCCAGCGGGGTGCGTAGCTCGTGGCTCGCATTGGCGATGAAGTCGGCGCGCATCTGTTCGGCACGCTTCAATTCAGTGACGTCGTGCAAGCTCAGCACCACGACCGCGCCGTCGGCCGAAGGCTGGTCGATGCGGGCAAAGCGGGCGCGCAACTGGCGTTCGACCGGAATAGTCAGCGTGAATTCGACAACGCGTGAGCCCGCACCGCCGAGCACGGCGTCCGCCGCCGCCAGCAGGGTCGGGTTGCGCAGCGCGCTGGCGAGGTCGCGCGGTGGCGAAAAGGCGCCGACAAAATTCGCGGCGGCAGCGTTCACGCGGACGATCCGCCGCCGTTGGTCGAGCAGGATCAGCGGGTCCGGAACGGCAGCGATAATCGCCTCTGCGGCGGCGAGGCGCGTCTGCGCACTGTGTACCTGTTCGCGCCAAGCTCGCGCTAGCTGCAAGATCGTCCGGCGGATCTGATCCGCGGCACGGCCGGGACCGAAGACCAACCCTCGTGCAGGCGCAGGTTCCGTCAGCTCGTCAACGGTGGCGCCGAGGGCGCTGATGGCGATGGCGAAACGACTGATGACCAGTGCGGTCGTCAGCAGGGTGAAGGCGCCGACAATCAGCGCCAGCCCGGGGCCCAGGATTCCCTCGAAGGTCAGTCCGGCAAGGACGACGAGGCACGGGAAGGCGGCCGGTAACGCCAGCGCCGGGATGGGCCAGAGCCTCGCGGCTCGGCGCCCGATCATCCGGCCGCCTGCCCTACGCGGCCGCGACCGGGTCAGCGGATCGCGTCGTGCGCCGAGAGTGCCGCGAGGTTGACGAGGTCCGACACGGTGGCGCCGATATTGACGATCTGGACTGGGTGCGAGAGGCCCATCAGTAATGGTCCGACTACCGTGCCGCCGCCGAGATGCGGCAACAGCTTTGCCGTAATATTGGCGCTGTTGAGACCCGGCATGACCAGGATGTTGGCGGCACCGCCGAGCCGGCAGAACGGATAGAGCTGGCGCATCAGCCGGGCATCGAGTGCCACGTCGGGGCTCATCTCGCCGTCATATTCGAAGTTGGGCTGGCGCTGGTCGAGCAGCCCGACCGCTTGGCGGACACGCTCGCAATCGGGTCCGGTCGGGTTGCCGAAATTCGCGTAGGAGAGCAATGCGACGCGGGGTACGAGGCCGATCTCGCGCGCCTTCGCCGCCGCCTGCATCGCGATGTCGGCGAGCTGCGCCGGGCTCGGTGTTTCATGCACCAAGGTATCGGCGAGCAGCAGCGGGCGCTCGCGCCCGAGTAATATCGTCAGCCCGAACATGACCGAGCCGGGGGTCACCTCGATCACACGAGTCACCTCATCGAGCACGTCGAACGAATTTCGGGTCACCCCGCTGACCATCGCATCGGCGTCGCCGCAGGCGACCATGCAGGCGGCGAACACGTTGCGGTCGAGGTTCACCTGACGCTGGCAGTCGCGGTAGAGCATGCCGTGGCGCTGCTGCCGAGCGTAGAGGAACTCGGTATAGCGCTTGTTGTCCTGCGACAGGCGGGCGTTGTGGATTTCGAGTAGGTCGCGCGCAGTCAGGCCCATCGCCGCCATCGTCGCATGAATGCGCTCCTCGCGGCCGATCAGCACCGGGACGCCGTAGCCGTTCCCGGCGAACAGCAGCGCGGCGCGGATCGTCTTTTCCTCTTCGCCCTCGGCAAAGACGACGCGCTTAGGCTCGGCCCGCACCCGCTCGAACACGAGTTCGAGCCCGGCGGCGGTTGGGTCGAGGCGCCCGCGCAGGGAGCGTTTGTAGGCATCCATGTCGAGAATGGGCTTGCGGGCCACGCCCGAATCCATCGCTGCTTTGGCGACAGCCGACGGCACCGCCCAGATCAGCCGCGGGTCGAACGGCGCCGGGATGATGTAGTCCGGCCCGTAAGTAAGACGTTCGCCGGAATAGGCGGCGGCGACTTCGTCGGGCACGTCCTCCCGGGCGAGACCGGCCAACGCCTCGGCCGCGGCGATCTTCATTGCATCGTTGATTGTCGAGGCGCGCACATCGAGCGCACCGCGAAAGATGTACGGAAACCCCAGAACGTTGTTGACCTGGTTCGGATAGTCGGAGCGGCCGGTGGCGATGATCGCGTCCGAGCGCACCGCCCGCACCTCCTCGGGCGTAATCTCCGGGTCGGGATTGGCCATCGCAAAGATGATCGGCTTATCTGCCATTGCGCGGACCATCGCCCGATCCACGGCTCCCTTGGCCGAGAGGCCAAAAAAGACATCGGCGCCCTCGATCGCCTCGGCCAGGCTGCGCGCCTTGGTCTCGACCGCATGGGCCGACTTCCATTGGTTCATGCCATCGGTGCGGCCGCGGTAGATGACACCCCGGGTATCGCACAACACGACATTTTGCGACGGCAGCCCCATCGTCTTCAGCAGCTCGACGCAAGCGATCGAAGCGGCGCCGGCGCCGTTGACGACCATCTTGGCCCGGTCGAGCGTGCGGCCGGTCAGATGGAGCGCGTTGATCAGCCCGGCGGTGGCGATGATCGCAGTACCGTGCTGATCGTCGTGGAACACCGGAATCTCGAGCAGCTCGCGCAACCGCTCCTCGATGATGAAGCACTCCGGCGCCTTGATGTCTTCGAGATTGATCCCGCCAAAGGCCGGATGCAGAAAGCGCACGCAGTTGACGAATTCGTCGACGTCGCGGGTGTCGATTTCGAGATCGATCGAATCGATATCGGCAAAGCGTTTGAACAGCGCCGCCTTGCCCTCCATGACTGGTTTGGCGGCGAGCGCGCCGAGATCGCCGAGGCCGAGAACCGCGGTGCCGTTCGAAATTACCGCCACGAAATTGCCCTTGGACGTGTAATCGAAGACGGTACTCGGATCGCGCTGGATATGCAGGCACGGAAAGGCCACGCCCGGCGAATACGCCAGCGATAGATCGCGCTGGGTGGTCAGCGGCTTGGTCGCCGCAATCGACAGCTTTCCGGGGCGACCGCTGCTGTGGAACAGGAGGGCCTCGTCCTCGGTCGCGTGAATGTTGCCGCTGTCCATGCTGCTTGCCGCTCCTGATCCGGTCGCGCCTAAATTCGGCTCGCGCCGATGTCCTGTTGGCGATCTTTAATCTAAGCACCGCGTCGGGCAGCGTCAAAGCCGCGCTCCGCGGAGCGCCTGCGAGTTAGGCGGATACGCTTGAAATCCGCGGCCGGATGACCGTTACTGTTAAGCGTGATTCGTCGCGCTGATCCCCATTCTCCGAGCCGCCGCCAACCCCGACGCCGTGCACCGGTCGTCGGCGTTAGTTCGCCGCCAGCGCCTTTCTGACCCACCCGATCGCCCGCAGATGATCACCGAATTCGGCGAAGAGCGGCAACGCCGCCTGATCCTCGACTATTTTGGCGGCGATGCGCGGATGCGGCTGCTGCGGCGTGCGCCGACCTTTGGCTCTCCGGTCTTCGTCGTCGATTTCGACCGAGGACCGCGCCACTTCCGCACCTTGGGTTCGTTCGGCAGCAGCGTCCAGGTGACCGAGCAGTCGAGCATGGACCTGCTCTATCCGGCGCGCCTGGTCTTTCACTATGAGCGGCTGATGTCGCTGGCACTGGCGATGAGCCGGCAGGCGATCACGGCCTTGCTGCTCGGCGTCGGCGGTGCGGCGATGTGGCGCTTTATGCGCGCCTATTTTCCGGATTGCGCGACGACCTTGGTCGATGCCGACGAGACCGTCGTGGCGATCGCCCGGCGCTGGTTCTACCTCACTCAGCCGGTCACCATCGAGCCGGCGCAGCAATTCGTCGCGGCGCCCAATGGCCGTTTCGATGCGATCCTCGTCGACCTCTACAACTCCTCCGGCCCGACCGAAACCAACGAGGCGTTCTGGGCGCGCTGCCTTGACGCGCTGACGCCGGGCGGCTGTCTTGCCAACAACTGGGCCGATTTTGCGGTCAACAAGGCGGTGCGGCCGATGGCCGATGCGCTGGCGGCGGTCGCCCGCGACCGTGGTCTCGAACCAATCTATGTGACCCGGCGCGGATTTCGCGACAACCTCGTGCAATATGTCCCGAGCGAACCCGGTATCGGCGCCGAAGCGATCACCAGCGTGCATGCCCGCTTTGTTCAAGAGCGCAACCCGCCCGATCGTGGCCGCGGCATAATCGAAAACTGCGTGATAACGACGCAATTTCCGATCGCCTGAGCCTCCGGGTTTTGTCGCGCGCTAGCCCTCACCCTCCCGCTTCGCGAGTCCCTTCCTCTTCCCGGGAGCGGGTAGAGGGTCGGGTGAAGGATTTTCCTCGATCGCTTCCTCGAAGGCGGCGAGAGTTCGATTCGATCGCCTCGCGCGGCAGGTCGCGGGTGATGAACACCATGCGCGTGCGATGGTCCTCGCTCGGCCACTCCTTCAATAGCACTGGCGGGTGAAAGAGGTGCTGCACCCCGTGCACGACGATCGGCTCGCCAGGTCGGTCGCTGAGCGCCACGATCGCCTTCAACCGCAACAGATCATCACCGCGCATCGTCGCCAGCGCGTCGAGCCAGGTCGACAGCGCCGCCCATGAAATCGGCCGCTCGCGGGTGATGCAAAAGGCTCGGATGCGGGCGTCGTGGCGGTTGACGTCGAGCGGCTCGTGGTCGTTTCGTTCCCTGGTGCTGATGCTCATGGCTGGGCTCGAATGCTTCGGCGCGCAGCCAGCGCTGGACATCGACGCTTTTGGTCTGCGGGTCGTAGAAGCCGAGATTGAACAACAAGGCGGGATCGACCGCACCTTGCGCCACCGACAGTACCGGGGCGCTGGGGTTGAGGGCGGCCAGCCGCGCCTTCAGAGCCGCCGCGGCGCCAGGATTGGCGAGATCGGTCTTGGTGAGCAGCAGCCGGTCGGCGACGGCGGCCTGCTTGACCGCCTCGATCTGGCGGTCGAGGGTGCCGCCGCCGTTGACCGCGTCGACCGTCGCCACCACCCCGTCAAGCGTGTAGCGCGCGGCGATCAGCGGGTCCGATATCAACGTGTGCAGGATCGGTGCCGGGTCGGCGAGCCCGGTCGTCTCGATCACTACGCGACTGAAATGCGGGACCTTGCCATTGGCGCGGCCGACAAACAGGTTCAGCAGGGTATCGACGATGTCGCCGCGCACGGTGCAGCACAGACAGCCGCTGTTGAGCAGCACGACATCGTCAGTGGCGCGCTCGACCAACAGGTGGTCGATGCCGATCTCGCCGAATTCGTTGACGATGACGGCGGTCGCCGCCATGCCCGGCTGTTTCAGCACGTGATTGAGGACGGTCGTCTTGCCGCTGCCGAGAAAGCCGGTCAGCAGGGTCACCGGGATCAGCGGCGAGGGTTCGGTCGAGTTCATCGCGCGGCAGGCTCCGCTGTCAAAATCGCGGGCAGTGTCCTTGAAATGCAGGGCGCGGTCGAGTGCGGCGGCAATCAGCTCAAATGCCGATCTTTGCTGAAACAGCGCGCGCGGCAACCGAGATGCGGTCGAAATCGCCGACGATCCGAGTCCGAGGAAAAATGCCGGCGGCTTCCTCTTTGATCTCCTCGGGCCGATATCGACCGGATATATGGGTCAGCAACAGCTCGCCGACCTCCGCCTCACGCGCCAGCGAGGCTGCCGCGGCGGCGGTCAGATGCCCGCGCGAACGGGCGAGCGCGCTGTCGCGGTTGAGAAACGTGGCCTCGATGACCAAGGCGTCGGCAGCACGGACCTGCTGTGTCAAGGAGGCTACTTCCTCGACGTCGCCGATAACTGCGAGCCTGACGCCGGCGACTTCTGGTCCCCGAACCATCTCCGGCGTGATCAGCCTTCCGTCGACGAGCGTCACTGGGCGGCCTCCCGCCAGCTCGCGCCGCGCCGGTCCGTCCGGCACGCCCAATGTCGCGAGCCGTTCGGCAAGCAAGGGGCGGCGCGCTTCCTCCTCGAACCGGTACCCGAGGCTCTGGGTGTCTCGGTGCGCCACCGCAAAAGCGTCGAGGCGCAAGCCCGGCAGAGACAAAACCGAGCCGGGTGACACCGCACGCAAGCAATAGCCGTTCGTTCGGCGCCGACAGTAACGGCGAGATACCGCCGCACAAATTCGACCGTTTCCCCGCTGCCGATGATTTCGATCGCGCCGCTCAGCCCCCACAAGGCGCGAGTAGCAATGAGCCCCGCTAGCCCCATCACGTGATCGAGATGCGCGTGGGTCAACAGCACATGCCTGAGCCCGCGAAACCCGAGCCCGGCGCGCAATAGCTGACGCTGAGTCCCCTCGCCGCAATCGACGAGAAGCCGGACGGGTCCGTGGCCGACGAGCAGCGCCGGCAAACTCCGCTCGGCGGATGGCACCGCCGCAGCGGTGCCGAGAAAGACGAGCTCGAACATCGGATCGGCATCCTTGCTCAGGGATCCGCGATGATAGTCTGCTCCCGACAACGCTCACTGCGACATCAGAGCACCCTCAATGGCAAGTCCCAGCATCGAGAACGCGACGATCGCCGATCTGCAACATGCGCTGGCGGCCGGCACTACAATTCCTTCGGCTTTGGTCGAGGCCTACCTGGCGCGGATCGAGGCTTATGACCGCGCCGGCCTGCGGCTCAACGCCGTGCGCGAGATCAACCCAGAAGCAGCGGCGATCGCCGCCGCAATCGATGCGGCGGGCGCCGAGACGCGCCGGCCGCTCGAGGGCATTCCCAATCCTGGTCAAAGACAACATCGCCACCGCCGACATGCAGCACACGACTGCCGGCTCACTGGCCTTGGCCGAGGCGCGGGCGCGGAACGACGCAACCGTCGTGGCACTGCTGCGGCAGGCGGGCGCGGTGATCCTCGGCAAGGCCAATCTAACCGAATTCGCCAACATCCTGGCGATCGACATGCCGGCGGGCTACAGCTCGCTCGGCGGTCAGGTCAAAAATCCCTATGCGCCGCAGCTCGACGAGCGCGGCGTGCCGATCGTGTCGCCTGGCGGGTCGAGCTCCGGGTCGGCGGCGGCGGTCGCGGCGGGTCTGGCGGCGGCTGCGATCGGCACCGAGACCTCGGGCTCGCTGTTGTCGCCCGCGTGCCAGAACGGCCTAGTCACGGTCAAGCCGACGGTCGGGCTGGTCAGCCGCGCCGGGATCGTCCCGATCGCGCACAGCCAGGACACCGCCGGCCCATTGACCCGTACCGTGCATGACGCGGCGATCCTGCTTGAATGTGCTGGCCGCCGTTGACCCGCTCGATCCGGCGACCGCGGATATGCAGCGGCCAGCCGACTACACCAGCGCGCTCGACGCCGACGGGCTGCGGGGCGCGCGAATCGGGGTGCCGAGCGATCCCGCCGACCCGGCCAACGATGTGTATTACGGTGAGCTGCCAGGACGCGCCGCCGCTGTTACGACCGCGGCGCTCGTGGCGATTGAAGAATTGGGCGCGACGATCGTGCGCGCCAATATGCCGACCGCCGGCTGGATCGTCGGCCCCGGCACCGAGATCGCGATCCTGAACCGTAACCCCGAAAGCCCGAACTTCCGCCGGCCGGTGCGCCGCTCGCTCGTCTTTGTTTACGAGCTCAAGCACGATCTCGATCTCTATCTGCGCGACTGGGCCAGCGGCACCGCGATGCGAAGCCTCGACGACATCATCGCCTTCAACGCCGCCCATGCTGACCGTGCGCTGCGTTTCGGCCAGGATATTTTCCTTGCGGCTGCCGCGACGCGCGGCGACCTCAGCGAGCCCGAATATTTGTCGGCACGGCAGATGGATCTGCGGGGTTCGCGTACCCTCGGGCTCGACGCCTATATGGAGCGGCACCGGCTCGATGCGGTGCTGTTCCCCGGTGCAGCGGGCGCCTCTATCGCCGCCAAGGCCGGCTATCCCAGCGTCCAGGTTCCGGCCGGCTTCGTCAGGGGCGTCGGCGAAACGGAAACCCCGGACTATCCCGTTCGGCGTCACCTTTACCGGGCGCGCCTGGAGCGAGCCCATCTTGCTGCGCCTAGCTTACGCCTTCGAGCAGGCGACCCAACTTCGCCGCCCACCCCCAGGCTCTCCGCCGCTCAGCTGAACATTTCGATCGAGCCGTCGAGGGCCATCAGACCGGCCTCGACGGTGAGTTTGGGATGGTGCTGCGCGACCGCCGCCCGGAACTCGGCCATTACTTTGCGGTGGGTCTTGGTCTCGATCTGCGGAGTGGCGATGCTGTCCGGGCCGTAAGCGATCCGCGCAGCGCCGCAATCGCGATGGCCGATCGCGATGACCCCCCTAAGGTGGTGGAGCTGGACCGAGGTCGCGAGGTTGTCCCAAAAGGCAACACGCCAAGTCTCGAATTTGGGGGCGACGACCGCGATTGCCGCGCCGGCAATGACGAATTGGCTGTATTTGCCGCCAAGGCCGCGCTTCGCCATGTAATCGTAAACGGGCGTCACCATCCGCGGATCGATGCACGACAGCAGCATCGCCTCGTAATTCCCTTCCGCCGCCCATGACCGGATCGGCAGGGCCGCCGTCAGCCCCGCAATCCCTGCGGCTTGCAGAAAATGGCGGCGACCGAGGCGGCCTCGGGCCAGTTCGCCGCAGCATGAACAGTCATCGACGGACGGCAGCATTGGTTTCCCTCCGGGGGCGGTGGCGCCTCTTTTAGCCTTCAGTCAGCCCGCGCTGGCGCAGTAGCGCAGCTATGTCCGGGTCGCGACCGCGGAAAGCGCGATACAGCTCCATCGGGTCGCGTGTGTCGCCGGCGCTGTAGATGTCCTTGAGGCGGCGAGCCAGCGCCGGGTCGAATACGTCGCCCGCCTCGGTGAAGGCGGCGAACCCGTCGGCGTCCAGCACCTCGGCCCACAGATAGGCGTAATACCCGGCGGCATAGCCCCCGCCAGCGAACAGGTGCTGGAAATGCGCCGGGCGATGGCGGAGGCCGATTTCGCGCGGGACCTCGTACGCCCTAAGGAATTCGCGCTCGAACCGGTCCGGATCGAGATTTTCCGGGTGCGGGTCGCGGTGCAGCTCGAGGTCGATCAACGCGGAGGCGGTGTATTCGACCGTAGCAAAGCCCTCATTAAAGGTACGGGCAGCGAGCAACCGGCCCATCAACGCCTCAGGGATTGGCTCGCCGGTTTCGTAATGGCGGGCGTAATTGCGCAAATTCTCCGGTACGGACATCCAGTGCTCGAAAACCTGCGACGGGAACTCGACGAAATCGCGGCGCACCGCGGTGCCAGACTGCGAGGGATACCGCACTTGGCTCAACAATGTATGCAGACCGTGACCGAATTCGTGAAATAGGGTCTCGGCGTCGTCGAAGCTCAATAGAGTGGCCCCGCCTCCCCGCGGAGGCGGATTTCGAAAAATTGTTGTTGTTGACGACGATCGGCGCCACCGGCCCGTCCAGATTCTGCTGATCTCGGTAGCGGCTCGACCAGGCGCCGGAGTGCTTGCCGGGCCGGGCGAAATTGTCGTGCAGGAACAGGCCGACATGATTGCCGGCGCGGTCGCGCACCTCCCACACCCGAACATCGGGATGGTAGACCGGCAGATCGCCGCGGGCGGTAAAGGTCAGGCCGAACAGATGCCCGGCGGTGTCGAACGCCGCCGCGACCATATTGTCGAGGACGAAGTAGGGCTTCAGCTCGGCTTCGTCGAGATCGTATTGGGCGCGACGGACCTTTTCGGCGTAGTAGCGCCAATCCCACGGTTCGAGAGGCTCGTTGAGCCCCTCGGCGCGGGCCATACCCTCGAGCGCCGCGCGCTCGGCGCTCGCCTTTTTCTTGGCCGGGTCCCAGACTTCCAGCAGCAGCCGCTCGACCGCGTCGGTGGTCTTGGCCATAGAATCGTCGAGCCGATAGGCGGCAAAATTCTCGTAGCCGAGGAGGCGGGCCTGCTCGGCGCGCAAGGCCATGATTTCGCGGATCAGCGGCGTGTTGTCGGCATCTCCCGAATGGGCGCCGCGCGCGGTCCACGCTTCGTGCGCGCTGCGGCGCAGATCGCGGCGCGACGAGAAGGTTAGGAACGGCTCGATTGAGGAGCGGGCGAGGGTGACGACGTACCGGCCCGGAAGCTCGCGCTCTGCGGCGGCCTGCGCTGAGGCAGCGCGGGCAAAGCCGGGAAGGCCGTCGAGATCGGCCTCGCCGAGCACCAGCCGCCATTCGCGCTCGTCATGCAAGACGTTCTGGCCAAAGAGGGTGTGCAATGTCGCCAGCCGCTCGCTGATCGCGGCCATGCGGGCCTTCTGGTCGGGGCCGAGCCGCGCCCCGGCCCGTACGAAGCGCAAATGATGGCGTTCGAGCACGCGCATCTGGTCCTCTGCCAGCCCGAGCTGGCCGCGCCGCGCATAGAGGTCGGCTATCCGCGTGAACAAGCCCGGGTCGAGCGCGATGCGTGTTTGATGCTGGGCGAGCTTGGGCGCGTAATCGCGGGCGATGGCTTCGAACGCCGGGTTGGTGTCGCTCGAATCGAGATTGGAAAAGACCCGGCGCACCCGATCGAGCAATCGTCCGCTGCGCTCGATTGCCTCGATCGTATCGGTAAAGGCTGGCGGGGCAGGGGAGGCGACGATCGCTGTGATCTCGGCGATCTGCTCGTCCATGCCGCGGTCAAACGCCGGCGGGAAGTGCTCGGGACGGATGCGATCGAAAGGCGGCATGCCGAAGGGCGTGTCCCAGTCAGTGAAAAACGGGTTCTCGGTCATTCGGCTTCCTCATCGGCGTCGCGACGATCGTCACCGCATCATATCGTTACAGCATCATAAAGCATTCGGCGGGGTATGGCGGTAGGGACAGTCAGCGGATTAGCCGGGCGAAAGATGTGACAGGAATGATCCGCCTCGCAGTACGGGGTGGTGATCCTTGCGCTCGGGCGCGGCGCGGGCAACACTCGTCCAGCAGTGGTTTATGATCGGCGGAGGGGAAGATGCGCGTCGGATTTATCGGCCTGGGCATGATGGGCAAGGGCATGGCGGCCAATTTGCAGAAGGCCGGGCACGATCTTGTCGTGCATGATTTGAGCCGCGCCGCGGCCGAGCCGTTCTTGGCGAAGGGTGCGGTCTGGGCCAATTCGCCGAAGCAGGTCGCCGAGCAGACCGAAGTGGTCTTCACTTCGCTGCCGGTGCCGGCCGACGTCGAGTCGGTGGCGCTCGGGGCCAACGGACTGATCGAGGGCATGCGCCCCGACACCGCTTTCTTCGACATGTCGACCAATTCGGTAGCCGTCGTGCGCAAGATCAACGCCGCCTTTGCCGAAAAGAACCTCTATATGCTCGATTCCCCGGTCAGCGGCGGACCCTCCGGTGCCGCGAGCGGCAAGATGGCGATCTGGGTCGGCGGCGACCAGCAGATCTTCAACCGCCACAAACCCGTGCTCGATGCGATGGGCGACCAGGCGGCCTATATCGGCCCGATCGGCGCTGGCTCGATCGCCAAGCTCGTGCACAATTGCACCAGTGCCGTGATGGGCGTGGCGCTCGCCGAGGTCTTTACGATGGGGATCAAGGCCGGTGTCGAGCCGCTCGACCTGTGGGAGGCGGTGCGCCAAGGGGCGACCGGCCGGCAACGGACATTCGACCGGCTTGGGCGGTTTCTATCGGGCAAGCACGACCCGGCGGATTTCGCCTTGCGCCTGTTGCACAAGGATGTCGGGCTCGCGGTCGGGCTCGGGCGCGAGGTCGGCGTGCCGATGCGGCTCGCCAACATGGCATTCGAGGAATTGACCGAAGCGATGAACCGCGGCTGGGGAACGCGCAACAGCACCGTCGGCCAACTATTGCAGGTCGAACGCTCCGGCGTCGAGCCGCCCGCCGTCGATCCGCGATCGGGTCGCAGGCGATCCTGGACGCCGACAAGCCGAAATAAGCTTCCAGCGGACGGAGTGATATTTGCAGCGAGCCCTCGGGACGAAGTTTCAAGGATGACGGAAGTTGGTGGGCGCTCGCCGGCCAAGCTTCGCTTGCGTAACGCGCGGACGAAGTTCTACTGTCCAAGCAGGCCAAGCCGGATCGGGCTCAGATACCTGACGAAGACCAGTCGGTCGAAGAGAGCGGAGACCTTGGTTCCGTGGTAAGGGGCAGGTTCGGTGGAAAATTTGGCCGCAACTATATTCGTAGATGAAGACAACGCAAAAAGAGATTGCCAAGTAAAATAGGCGCTATTCCCATACGCGGGAGCGTAAAATATTTGATCTATAAGATCTCCTTGCGCATCGTAGGTTTCCAGAACGGCCTGGCAACAGGCTTATCCGACCATTCAGGCGGCAGAACGGCCAAAGCGTCAATCGAAACATATCGCTGCGGTGTCGAGAAGGTTGCAAGGATTCCGCCGCCGTCGCCGCTGAAGAATGGCGTTATCGTCGCCGGAGGAGGCGTCTGCTGGTGCATCGTGGCATCATTTATCGAGATCACGTTCCGGGGGGATTCGGCCACTGGCGTAAACCGCGCATAGGCGCTCCATGTCTGGGCAGGCATGTCCAAATAGGACTGAAAAGTCACCCCCTTCGCGGCGTAATACGTATCGATCACGGTTCCGTCGACCAGATTGTCAAATGTGATGACGGTTTGCGTTGGCACCGCGTTTGCGTTTGGCGAGTACGGAGGTCTGCTGAGCATATCGGTTCTCCCTGTAAAACTCAGACACGCATGCAAGCTCCATGAGCTGGCGGCGCCGATACGGTATCAGGTTGCGTCACCAAGCAATGTGATCTGTATCACACTTGGCTGTGAATTCCATTCCTGTAACAGATGTCGCGGAGTGAGGTACCTTCTCGGCCAATGAGACCGCTTTTGTGCCTGATTACGATGGGGATCAGGGCCGGAGTTGAGCCGCTCGAGCTGTGGGAGGCGGTGCGCCAGGGGGCAACCGGGCGGCAGCGTACCTTAGACCGGCTCGGCCGGTTTTTGTCGAGCAAGCACGACCCGGCGGATTTCACCTTGCGGCTCTTAGTGTCTGACTACGAATCGGAATGGTTGTGTCCGGAGTATGCCACTCTCCTCATGAGGAGCTGAACCGAGGCGATGATCAGCCAGGCTTTAGCGCTGGCGATCGATGCTTCGAAGTCTTTGGCCAGGCGCCGGTTACGATTGAGCCAGGCAAGGGTCCGTTCGACTACCCAGCGGCGAGGGAGGGGTTCGAAGCCGACGGCGTGGGCCGAGCGCTTGACGATTTCGACAGTCCACTGACCGAAATTCCTCAAGGCGTCGAGCAGCTTTTGCCCGGCATAGGCGCCATCGGCAAACAGATGGCGCAGCCACGGAAAGAGGTCGTGGATCGCTTCGATCACCAGCACCGCGCCGTCGCGATCTTGCACATCAGCGGGATGGACATCGGCCCCGATCAGCAGGCCGGTGGTATCGGTGACGATGTGGCGTTTACGCCCTTTGACCTTCTTGCCGGCATCATAACCGCGCGGCCCGCCGCTCTCGGTGGTCTTGACCGACTGGCTGTCGATCACTCCGGCGGTCGGGCTCGCCTTCCGGCCCGCCGCCTCGCGCGCTCGCAGCAGAAGCTCGAAGTTGATGCGCTCCAAGATGCCGTCGTCCCGCCACGCGTAGAAGTATCGCTGAACCGTCGAATAGTGTGGAAACTCGCGCGGCAGCATCCGCCATTGGCACCCGGTTCTGGCGATGTAGAACAATGCATTGACGACCGCGATCAATTCGGTTTTCCGGGGGCGTCCCAACAGTTTGGGGGCCGGCAGCTGGGGCTCGATCACGTTCCACTCGGCCTCGGTGACATCGCTTGCGTAACGTAGCCCCTTGCGCAGATACTGCGGGCGAGTGATTTCGGTCCACATGTTGTGCCTCGATGCTTGCTTGTCACAACCATCTAACCATAACTTACTGGAATCACTCAACTCATTTCAGGTCAGACACTTACACAAGGATGTCGGGCTCGCAGTCGGGCTCGGGCGCGAAGTCGGGGTGCCGATGCGGCTGGCCAACATGGCCTTTGAGGAATTGACCGAAGCGATGAACCGCGGCTGGGGAACGCGCAACAGCACCGTCGGTCAGTTATTGCAGGTCGAGCGCGCCGGGATCGAGCCGCTCGCCGTCGATCCGGAACGGGTGCAGGCTATCCTCGACGCCGACAAGCCGAAGTAGCCGCGCTCGAAATCGCTTCCCGCGGGGCGCAACCGCAGACCCGGGCGCTACCACGCTTCGCGGCCGCGGGCGGGGCGGGCGATGCCAGGGCCGGCCTCCGCAAGCTCTCGCGCCGCGGCTTGCTCGGCTTCGTGCTTGTCGAACATCGCTTTCGCCGCGGCCTGGCGCTTGGCGCTGAATTCCGTCCGGTTGTCGCCGGCACCATTGGTAGGAGGCGGCGCGCGGCGCGTTGGCCCGGCTGAAATGCGGCATCACGTAGCGGGCATAAAGTTCGTAGGACCGCTTTGGTTGCCTCCCAATCGGCCCAGTTGTGCGCCTGGTGCAAAAATGCGCCGAACGCGCCCTGCTTGTCCTGCAGCCTCTCGATCAGCGAGATCGCGTCGTCGGGCGTGCCGCAAACTCCGTAGCGGTTTTCGACAAACCATTCGAGTGGGTCCCTACCCTGCCGGCACGATAAAGCGCGGCTGGTTGTTATTGGCGTAGCCGAGATAGCGCTCAAAGCCGAATTTGGCATTCTCGTAGGCTTGCGCGCGGGTCTCGGCGATGTGCATCGGGCCGACGAGGCGCAGCCGCGTTAACATCCATCGTCCGGCCCGTGTTCGGCTGCAACATCGTTGGCGATCTGCCAGTTCGAGCCGACGCGCCTCGAAGCCGAACGGGTTGGTTGCGGCGACGCAGATCATGCCGAGGTCGTATTTGCCGGCAAGCCGCCCGCCCGACGGCGTGTTCGAACTGACCACCGCGACCTCGGGATATGGCCGGGTGTAAGGCAGCAGATGCAACTGGGCGCCCTCCATCGTGTACCAGTCGGTCTTTTCGGTGACGATCTCGCCGCGGAACAGGCGCAGGATCGCATCGATTGCCTCTGCCATGCGGTCGCGCTGCGTCATCGGGTCGATGCCCATCATGATCGCGTCCGCCGGCGAGCAGCCCGGGGCCGGCACCGAACATGATGCGGCCGCGTGTCATGTGGTCAAGCTGGACGATGCGGTCGGCGACCATCATCGGATGATGGTAGGGCAGCGAGATGACGCCGGTGCCGAAGCGGATGTTTTTGGTGCGCTCGGCGGCGAAGGCGATAAAGATTTCGGGCGAGCTGATGATCTCAAACCCAGCCGAGTGATGCTCGCCGATCCAGGCCTCGTGAAACCCGAGCTTGTCGAGCCAGGCCATCAATTCGAGATCGCGCTCCAGGCACTGGGTCGGGTTCTCCTCGTTGGGATGGAACGGGGGCAGAAAGATCCCGTGGCGAAGATTGGTCAGTGACATTGCACCCTCGTTGGGTTACCGGTTTTTCGTTGCGGGCCAAGGCCCGTCAGACAGCGCTCGGGCGATGCTAGCGAAGATCGCGGGGCAGGGAAACTCCCGCTCACGCACGGCGATCGTCAGGGCGCCAGCCAGCGGGAGGGACAAGATGGCGATCAAACGCGAGAAGATTCAGCCCCAGGGCATCCATGTCCGCATGGTCAACGGCCAGGCGCGATACACCCAGGTCGTCACCGTCAGCGGCACCGGCAAGATGATCTTCGTCGCCGGTCAGCTGGCGCGCAACCCGGACGGGATCTGCATCGGCAAAGGCGACATGCGCGCCCAGATCCAGCAGGTTGGCGAGAACATCAAGACCTGTCTCGAAGCTGCCGGCGCCACCTTGGCCGACATCGTCAAGACCAACACCTTCGTTACAAATTACGAGGAGTTCGCCAAGCACCCCGACATGCGGATGCGCTATTTCGGTCCGGCGACGCCGACCAGCACGACGGTCGAGATCAGCCGCCTCGCCGACCCAGACGCGATGATCGAGATCGAGGCGATCGCCGTCATCGACGACTGACGAGGCGCCGGCGGAGGCCGGCAAAGGCCTCGGGCGCTCAGGGCGGCGCGCCCAGGCCGTAGAGGCGATTGACGATCCTCACGGACGCCGTAGCGGTCGCATTAGGCTTGGCACGCCGTTAGGCCGCTCTTGTCCCGCAGGCCACCACAGCATAGCCTATGGGACCCTCCGATGGCTTAAGTGTAATGTAAGGAAGAGCACGTGGATCACTATCTGCTGATCGAATCGCGCGATCCGTTCGAGTCGAACGACGTCACACACTACTACGAACTGTCGAAGGGTCTCGTCGAGGCCGGCAACGAGGTGACCCTTCTGCTGGTCCAAAATGGTGTGCTGGCGGCGCGGCCGTCGGCCCATTCCGCGGCTCTGTCGGCGCTCGGACGCAGCGGCGTCAAGGTCCTCGCGGATGATTTCTCGCTTAAGGAACGAGGCATCTCGAGACTGGCCGAGGGTGTCGTCGCTGCCCCGATCGACGTCGTCGTCGATCATCTCGAGGCGGGCCACAAAACGCTCTGGCACTGAGGAGGCGACGATGCCTAAAAAAACCCTGACTTTCGCGCTGATGGATGCGCCCTACGAGTTGGCAAACCTGACCACCGCATTTCGCATCCTCGACGCGGCCGCGCGACGCGGCCACGACATCAACGTGTTTGCGTATGAGGGAGCTGCCGCACTCGCGTTCGCGCCCCAGACGCCGCACCCCAACCCGGTGCACGGCAAGAACGTCGCCGAAGAAAACCATCCCACGACGAAAGATCAGGTCGCAGCGCTGCTGGCAGAGGCCGCGAGGAATGGCGGCAAGGTCGACTGGGTAAACTGCGGCATGTGCGTCGACGAACGTGGCGTCAACCAATTCGTGCCCGGGACGCGGCGCGGCTCGCCGGCTGATTTTCACGCCTTCACCGAGGCGTCCGACAACACCCTTGTCATCCCGACAAAATAAGGTGCGGTCATGGCCAAGAAATCATTGAACATCGTCGAGTTGGCCTATCGAGCCGTAATGGAAGAGCAGGATGATACTATTTTGTGGTTGCTTGCGGCGATGCAGGGTGCGGGGGGTGCGCACACAGTGGTGCTACGCGGCAACGCGGTGAACTATGCGATCGCCGGACAAGGCGTTCCGGGCCTGACTGTCGGGGAGTGGAAGCAGACCCAGGCGCCGAAGATGGATCGGGACGTCGTTGACCTGATGGAGAATCGCAAGATTCCCGTGTACATCGTCGAGGAAGATCTGGCCGAGCGCGGGATCGCGAGCAATGAGCTTGTGCCCGGCGTTAAGCTCCTCTCACGCAAGGCGTTGCCAGCACTCTTCGCCGAGTACGAGATCGTCTCCCACTGGTAGCCCGCGGCCAGCGCCGCCGATCCTGGCACGATTTCGAGCTTGCCCAGTAAAGCGAAGGGTGCCTGGCCTGCCCGGTCGACAAGCCTGTTAAGCCAATTTCAATGCGGCATCGGCGATCGCAGCTCCCGGGCCCCGCGTGCTACAGCACTGTCGCGCCGTCCGTGGTCTTAACCCTAACGTCACCAAAGCGTCACCCTACGGCAAATTTCCGACGCTAGCGTCCGCGCCGCGTCCTCAATTTCTTCGAAGGGATCAACGATGCGAAACCAGGTTCCGCAACGCGCCTTGGCATGTTGGCGCTTCAGACTGCTCAGCAGCGTGGCGCTCTATGCAATGATGACCAATACGATGGCGCCGCTCGCGATGGCCGGCCAAAGCGGCAGCAACGAGGGCAAAACAGCGACGCCGATCAAGCATGTGATCGTCATCATCGGCGAAAATCGTACCTTCGACCACTTGTTCGCGACCTATAAACCAGTCAATAAGCGCGAGAGCGTGCTGAACCTACTGTCGGAGGGCATTGTAGACGCTCACGGTAAGCCGGGACCGAATTATGCAAGCGCCACGCAGTTTCAGGCGCAGGACACATCAGTTTATCAGCTCAGCCCAGGGATGAAGAGCCAATATACGACACTGCCGCCGCCATTGGCCGGCGGCGGATACGACCAAACCATCAACGGCCAGACAGTCGGGGGGCAGCCGCCCTTCTTGACGATCGCCGAGGCAAAAAAGATCGAGAACGGGCTGCCGCCAAGCTATTACAAATATCTGACGACGGGTGGGATCGACCCAACGATCCTCGGCAAGCCCGACACTCGGATCAAGTATGACGGCAAGGACGTCAACAATCTTCCGCCGGGCCCTTACCAGCTGACCCCGGGTGTCGGCTACGACGATTATGCCGAAAGCCCGGTGCACCGCTTTTACCAGATGTGGCAGCAGCTCGACTGCACCGCGCCTGCGGGTTCCGCGGTCTGCCAGAACGACCTTTTTGCCTGGGTCGAGGCAACGGTCGGCGCTGGCAGCAACGGCAAGCCGCCGTCGGCGGCCTTCACTGAACGCGGCTACCAAGAAGGCGCGACGGCGATGGGCTTCTACAACGTCCAGGAAGGCGACGTGCCCTATTTCAAACAGCTCGCCGACACCTATTCGATGAGCGACAACTATCATCAAGCGGTCAACGGCGGCACCGGCGCCAACCACATCATGCTCGGCACCGGCGACGCGATCTGGTTCGACGACAACGGCAATTTGATCCCGCCGCATAATCAACTGGTGGCGGCGGGAACTCTGAATGCTGGAACCGTCGACGAAATCGAGAACCCCGATCCGTTGCAGCTAATGAGTGGGCCCACCAACAACTGGTACACCGAGGATGGCTATGGCGGCGGCTCCTACGGCGAGCCTTCCTTTGGCGGCGGCAGCTATAGCGCGTGCGCCGATACCACCCAACCGGGCGTACCGGCAATCGTCAACTATCTACAGTCGATAAACGTTAGCCCGAATTGCGAAAGCGGCCATTTCTATCTGCTCAACAACTACAACCCCGGCTATTACGGCGACGGCACCAATGCCTATGTCGACAGCCTGCAACCCGGCAAAGACCAGTTCAAGACCGTGTTTACCGTTACGCCGTCGAGCGTCCCAAATATCGGCGATGCCTTGCTGAAAAAGAACATCTCGTTCGCCTATTTCGGCGACCAGTTCAATGCATATCTCAACAATCCCTATGACAATTATGTGACCCCCGACAACACGTATTGTAACATCTGTAACTTCCTCCAGTACTCGACGTCGATCATGACCACTCCTGCAGTGCGGCAGGAAGTTCTGAAAGACACGACCGATCTTTATGCCGATCTCAAGACCGGCAACCTGCCGGCGGTGTCGTTTGTCAAGCCGGACGGCTATCTCGACGGCCACCCGGCCTCTTCGAAGGTCGACCTCCTCGAAGGCTTTGTGAAAAAGATTGTCGACTTGACCAAGAGCAACCCGAAGCTTTGGGCCAACACCGCAATCTTTATCACCATGGATGAAGGCGGCGGATACTACGATTCGGGGTACGTCCAACAGCTCGATTATTTCGGCGACGGGACGCGCATCCCGATGATCGTGGTGTCGAAATACAGCCGCGGCGGGCACATCTCGCACACCTACAGCGATCATGTCTCGGTTTTGAAATTTATCGAGGCCAACTGGAACGTGCCGCCGATCACCAGCCGCAGCCGCGACAATCTGCCGAACCCGATGACCGGGGCTGATCCCTACAAGCCGACAAACGGGCCGGCGATCGGCGACCTGATGGATCTATTCAATTTCCAGACCGGAGGCGGCGGCGGCGGCAACATCGGCAGCGGCAATAGCGGCAACGGTAACATCGGCAACGGCAATAGCGGCAACGGTAACATCGGTAATGGCAACAGCGGTAACGGCAATATCGGTAACGGCCTCGGTGGTAACGGCAGTATCGGCGGTTAATCCCTAGCCGCCATTAATCCAATACCCGCGGCCGGAGCCGGGCAACCCCCGAGCCGGCCGCAACTTTTCTCTTGAGTCAGCTGATGACGCCGGCCGATCGCAAGGTGGCGATCTCGGCGGCAGAATAGCCGGCCTCGCGCAATATTTCTGCGCTGTGCTCACCGACATCAGGAGCCGGGTGGGGCGGCACCTTTTCCTGGCCGGCGATCCACACTGGGCTGTTGACGGTCAGCGAGCTGCCGTCGGTAAAGGGCACCAATGCTTCGCTGGCGAGGATCTGCTCGTCCTCATGGATCTCGTCCAAATCGGCGACGATGCCGAAGATCAGCCCGGCTTCGTCGAGGATCCGGCGCCATTCGGCCTGGTCCTTGCTAGCGAAAATCTCGTCGAGGATCGGGATCAGCTCACGGGCATGGGCCTCGCGCGAGGCGTGCGTCGCAAAGCGCGGATTGTCGAGGGCATCCGACGCCATGCACGCCTTGAACTTGTCCCAACGCCATTCGTCGGCGGCAATCGACAATAAAATCCAGCGATTGTCGCGGCAGCGGTAATGGATCCGCAGCGCATTGACCCCGCGCTCTCGCGGCGGCTGCGGCACGACCTTCTCGCCGCACAATGCCGCCTGCACCGAGCAGCCATTGGCCCACAACCCGTTAGCCAAGAGCGACGAGCCAACATAGGCGCCCTTGCCGGTGCGTTCGCGCTGATAGAGTGCGGTGACGATCGCGCCATAGGTGCCCATCGCCGAGGGATGGTCGCCCATTCCCGGCAAAGACCGCGCGGGGGAGGCTTCCTCGCCGGCGCGAACGAGGTGCATCAGCCCCGAGCGCGCCCACCATGCGGTCGCGTCGAAACCAGGCTTATCGACCTCGGGGCCGGTTTCGCCGTAGCCGGTGAACGAGGCGTAGATCAGCCGTGGATTGAGCGGCGCCAATTCCTCATAGGTGATTCCGAGCCGGCGGCGTACTGGGGGTGGATAGTTGGTGATGAACACATCGGCATTCGCGACCAGCCGGCGCAATACCGCCTGCCCGGCTGGCGAGCGCAGGTCGAGCGCGAGGCTGCGTTTGTTGCGGCCGTCAAGCACAAAACCTGGATTGCCGGCGAGCCCCGGCCCGATCGGCGGCTGGGCCCGGCGGCGATAGGGGTCACCCGCACCCGGCGGCTCGATCTTGATCACCTCGGCACCGAAATCCGACATCACCGTCGCTGCCGCCGGGCCGGCGATGAAACTGGCGCAGTCGATCACCTTCAAGCCGTCGAAGACGCGCTCGTCCATTTAGGATCTCCCCGCAATCTCAGAGGGCGAGGCGAAAGGCGTCGCCGTCGCGCACGACATGGCCGGCGGTGCGGCCGGCGAAATGCGTGCCGATGACCAGGATCGAGGTATCGGCAAGGGTCGTCAACATCCGCTCGCGTGTCTGGCGCGCCGCGGCCGGATCGGAATCGGCGTTCGACGACCAGTCGGGCCGAGCGATTTGGCAGGGATGGTGCATGAAGTCGCCGGTGATCAGCGCCTCCTCGCCCCTCGAGGCGATGCGCAGGCTGACATGGCCTGGCGTGTGGCCGGGGGTCGGAATCAGGCTGATTTCGTCGCAGATCCGGTGGTCGGTCTCGACCAGATCAACGAGCTCGGCGTCAAACACCGGGGCGACCGAATCGGCGAGGACGACGGCCATGTCTTCGCGTTCGCGCTGCGTCGTCCAGTGCTGATATTCGACCCGGCCCATCAGATAGCGCGCCTGGGGGAAGGTCGGGACCCAGCGTCCCTCGACCAGCATCGTGTTCCAGCCGACATGGTCGACATGGAGGTGCGTGCATACGACCGTGTCGATCGTCTCGCGAGCATATCCGGCGGCGGCGAGGTCAGCAAGGAAAGTTGTCTGCATCCGGTTCCAGGTCGGGATGCGGCGGTTCTCCTTGTCGTTGCCGAGGCAGGTGTCGACGATGAAGCGCCGGCTTGGCGTCTCGACGACCAAAGCATGGATACTCATCCTCAGCCGGCCGCGTTCATCGGCGAAATCCGGCCGCAGCCAATCGATCGGCAGGATCTCCTCATAGGTCGCCTGGGGCAGCAGAAAGCGGCTGCCGCCGGTAACTTCGAGCTCGACGATCTTGGTCACAGTGACCGCGCCGATGCGCCATTTCATGGTCACCCTCCGCTCGCTGGTGTTCCTCTCGGGGATAGATTATCGGCTGGTCGGTTCGCGCGGCCACAGCCATGGTCGGCACGGCCCGGGCTTTTTTAAAGCCCTGCCAAACGGGCCGTCGGCACGAGTTGACACGCCGCCCAATACCGATCTCGATCTCGGGACGTTAGTTCGACTAGGAGCGGATTGTGTTTGGTTACAGTCCGCCGCCTACTTTAGGTCACTCCGCAGCGACTAGCGTGTCATTGTCCGTGGGATATTACTCACCTTTGTAAGCGACACGGTAGACGACGCCATTACCGTCATCGCTGAACAACAGCGAACCATCCTTTGCGAAGACAACATCCACAGGGCGGCCCCAGACACTTTGTTCGTCGGCGACGAAACCGACGACGAAATCCTGATATTCCCCGGTCGGCTTTCCGTCTTTGAACGGCAGCCGAACGATCTTGTAGCCGGTCCGTAGCGCGCGGTTCCACGAGCCGTGCAGCGCGACGAACGCATCGCCTTTCCAATCGGGAGGAAATTGTCCCCCGGGGTTGAACGCTAGTCCGAGCGGCGCAGAATGGGGTTGGATCAGAACGTCAGGCACGGTGACCTTGTCGGCGAGGTCCGGCCGCCTGCCGCCGCCAGGGCGGGTGTCCTCATGGTTGCCGATATAGTACCAAGGCCAGCCGTAGAATGCCCCCTGCTTGACGCTGGTGACATAATCGGGCGGAAGATTATCGCCCAATAGGTCGCGCTCGTTGGTGGCGCAATAGACCACGCCGGTGCCGGGCTGTACGGCCAGTCCCGAGCAATTGCGGATGCCCGACGCGTACACCCGCTTGTTCTTGCCGTTGGGATCATAGGTGAGGACGTTGGCGCGCCATTCCTCCCGGTCCCATGCCGAACCCGCGGAATGGCTTTTCTCGAATGCAGCAAAATCAGCGGGCCGCGGCCCCATTAGCTCCGCCACATTGCTCGCCGAGCCGACTGCGACGTACATGGTTTTGCCATCAGGCGAAAAGGCAACATCGCGAGTCCAATGATTGCCGCCGATGGCGAGATCCGACACGATTGTCTCGGGAGCACCGGAGGCTGTGAGATCGCCATTTTTGTAAGGGAAGCGCACGACCTTCCCGAATTCGCCGGCATAGACCCATTTGGGGTCGGAACCCGGTGGATAGAAGGCGATTCCGTAGACACTCGTTAAGTCGGTAGCGAAGGTTTCGACCTTGGGGTTGCTCATGTCGGCCCCGGCCCGGATGACCATGATCTTTCCCTCGGGCCTAGAGCGGGCGAGGAAGATGTCTCCATTGGGAGCCATCCGCAGGACCCGCGCGCCGGTCATTCCGGTGACAAGAGGCGCTACGGTAAAGCCGGGCATGGTCTTGAGTTCGGCGCCATCGGGTTTTGGGCCGACCTTTGATCTGTTGGCGGTGGACGGCGAGGCCAGCGGCGCGGGCAAGTCTGCAGATGTGATCTTGCGCATGACGCCAGGCGCGTCGGTATGCCAGTCGCCATAGGCAGCGCCGCCGACACGAACGCTCTGCGCGGGCGCGACCGTCGAGGTTGCGACCAGCGCAAGCATGGCGCCCGCCGTGACAGCCAGATTTTTGATACGTGGCGATTTCATTGCGAAGTTCCTCCCGAGGTTTCCCGCCACCGTCTCCTGTTCTCGACGAGTGGCGTCAGTGCATAGCCGCCAGATATTCGGCGATCGCTTTTCGATCGGCTGGCGCCAGGCTCTGCATCAGAGCCGGCATCAGGTTGCTGTTGGTGCGTTCACCATCTGCATAGGCGGTCATCGTGTCGATCAAGTAGGACGAAAATTGGCCGGCCAGGCGCGGCGCCACGCCCGATGGACTTACACCACCAGCCAAATTCGGGTGATGGCAAGCCCGGCATGTCGCAATCGTCTCGGGAGCCGCAGGCAGCGATGACTCCGCCCGAGTCGGCCACTTGGCGCTGCTGAAATACGCTGCCATTTGCGCCAGATCACCCTCGCTGAAGCTCTCTGCAATTGATGACATGATTTGGCTGTTTCGATCGCCGTTCCGATAGTCGTTCAGCTGCTTCAGGATGTATGCGGACTTCTGCCCCCAGATGATCGGCACGCTGGGATCGGACGGCAGTCCATGCGCGCCATGGCATGAGGTGCATAGCCGCACTTTGATTTCGATGGAGTTGGCCAAAGCGGCCTCGGCGCTAAGCAAAACCATCGGCCAAGGCGGCAAGAATTCGAGCGACGCGGACCACTCGTCATTTCCGTCTTGCGCCAGGAGTGCCAGGACTGTTTGTTAGCGAATTAGCGATCGAAATTCGGCGCCGTGGTGTTCTCTCCGCAGCTGGTTGTCACCCCCGCTGATAAGCGGCGGGCGCGGGCACGCATAAAAGAATTTCGGCTACGAGGCGAGGTCAGATCAGCGCGGGAGTTGACGGTCGCGTGGCCCTGCGGCGCAACTGCCAGCAACGTGGGATCGCTTGCCGTCGTAACGGGCGTCGAACGCGTCGTCGGTGAAGCCCGGTTTATCCGGGCGAGCAGGGATATGGCCGTCGATATCCGGGGGTATGGCTGCCATTGTTCCTCCGATTTGTTGCCTGCTTGCATCGGCCTATAGCACAAATTCCCCTGGGTGGTTCATCGCTTGGCGTCTCGCGCGCGGTGACGAAGTACTGGCAGTGCGGCCCTCTCCCTTCGGGAGCACGCCGAATCGGTGCCAGATGGCGCCGCTACCGGCGGCCGCGTCTGTCTTGCCTCCTGTCGCAGTCGCCGCGCCGCGTCATTGCACCTTCAAGAGCTCGACATCGAAGATCAGGGTGGCGTTGGGTGGGATCACGCCGCCGGCGCCGCGGCTGCCATAGCCAAGTTCGGGCGGGATAATCAGGGTGCGCTGGCCGCCGACCTTCATGCCGGCGACGCCTTCGTCCCAACCGGCGATGACCTCGTGCGCGCCGAGGGTGAAGTCGAACGGCTGGCCGCGATCGACCGAACTGTCGAACTTGGCGCCCTTGGCGCCATCCTTCGACAGCCATCCGGTGTAATGGACGGAGACTTTGTTGCCGGCGGCGGCGGTGGCGCCGTCACCCGGTTTGGTGTCGGTGTATTTCAGTCCGTCTGCCATTTCGATCACTTGGTTGGCCGCGTCGCCCGATCCTGCGAACGGCGCGACGGCGGCGAGGATGGCGAGCGCCACGGCGGCGCCGGCAACTCGGATCGGTATCATGATTTCCTCCCGGTCGATAGTCGCGCATTCGACGCTCTTCGATACCATCGGACAAGATTCGCGGCGAGTACGGTATCGGCAGAAAGCCGCGGCATTGGCAGAGATGTCACGATCAGGACAGTCTGAACGAATGAATTCGCTGCATTAAATAGATGAATATTCTTCATGCATCTCGACTGGGGTCTGTTATGCGGCTGTCTACGCCGTAATCGCAGAGAAGATGTTGCTGGACCGCGCGCCAGGGCGTAGCATTCATTTTGCATCTTTTGAAGGGTGCGGGGCGGTCACGGACCCCGGCGGGAGAGTGGCTGCCGCGACGGCCCTAGGCTCGGATCGAGCGGGGCGATGAGGAGAAAGAATCATGGCGTATGATCTGTTGATCAAAAACGGGCGCGTCGTTGACGGCTCAGGCGAGCCGGCCTTTGCAGCGGATGTGGCGGTGCAGGACGGCAAGATCGTCGGGGTTGGCAAATACGCTGGCGCTGCCGCTAAGCGCACGATCGACGCCGCGGGCCGCGTCGTGGCGCCCGGCTTTATCGACCACCACACCCATTTCGACCCGCAGGCCGTGTGGGATCCCTATTGCGGCTCGTGGGTCCACAACGGGCACACCACGGTTGTCGTCGGCCAGTGCGGCCAAGTCATCGCCCCGGTCCGGCCCGGTGACGGGGAGTGGTATCTCGAATTCTTCTCCGACGCCGAACAGATCCCGCTACCGGTCCTGAAGGCCGGGGTCGACGTGACCTGGGAATTGGTCGGCGACTATCTGAATGCCCTCGGCAAGAAGCGCGGCATCAACGTCGGCACCTTGGTCGGCCATTCGGGCATCCGCCGGTATGTGATGGGAGAGGCAGCCTCGGAGCGGCAGGCGACGCCGGAAGAAATGGCGGCGATGCAGCGGCTGATCCGCGAGGCGATGCATGACGGCGCGCTCGGCTTTTCGACCGCACCGAAGGATCGTGGCGATCCCGCCGGGGTCGGCAACGACGAGGAGCGCTGGGCGCTCGCCAGCGTGCTCGGCGAACTCGGCACCGGCGTGTTCCAGGTCGCCGGCGGCGCTCCGGGCGGCACCAAACAGACCCGCGAGGTCGCCCGCCAGCTGGCGGCGCGCACCGGCCGTCCATCGATCTACAACTTAATGTCGGATCCGGTCGCCAACCCCGACGAGTGGGTCGAGCATCTGCGCTGGCTCGAGGACGGGTTCAAGAGCGGGGCGCGCTGCTACGGCTCGTGCCTCTCGACTGTTGCCGGGGCGATCTTCGACCTGCAGCGCGGCCTCAATGTGCCGCAGGACGAGGACATAACGCATCCCGAAGGCATCTTCCGCGGCATGCCGACCTGGGACAAGGTCATGGCCCTGCCCTACGAGGAGCGGATGCGGGCGTTCCGTGACCCCGAACTGCGCAGGGCGCTGTCGGCCGAAGCGGTCGAAGGTACGGTCGAGCAGCAGGGCGGGATGACCGACCGGCGCGGCCGCGCTCGCGGCTTCTTCAACCGGCGCTGGGACCTCGTCGAGGTGTTCATGACGACGAAGGGGCAGAACCGGCACCTCGAAGGCAAGAGCGTCGCGCAGATCGCGAAGGATCAAAACAAGGGCATCATGGACGCCTTCCTCGATCTGTCGCTCGACGAAGACCTGAACACCTGCTTCCAGGCGATCGACCGCAACAACGATCCGAAGACGCAGAAGCAGATCCTTGGCTCGCAATATACCGTGATCGGCACCAGCGACGGCGGCGGCCGGCCGCATACCGCCGACCGGCACGAAACCAGCACGAATCTGCTGGGGCATTGGGTGCGCGAAGAGCAGGTGATGACGCTCGAAGAGGCGGTCTATCGGCTGACCGGCAAGACCGCGCTGATGCACGACATTACCGATCGCGGCTTCATCGCCGCCGGCAAGGTCGCCGACATCACGATCTTCGATCCCGATACGATCGCGTCGAAGCCGCGCGAGCCGGTCGCGAACCTGCCGGCGGGCGGCGTGCAGGTCAAGCGCGACGCGGTCGGTATCGACTACGTCGTGGTCAACGGCAGCGTGCTGCTCGACAAGGGCGAACTGACCGACGCCTTGCCCGGCCAGATCATCCGCGGCCCGCTCTACCAGGGCGCTCGGGCATAGCCAGCCGATCCACATTGTCGCGCATGCCCGGACCCGCTCCGGGCATGCCGACGCGTGGCGCTGAACCGCGCTCAATGCCCCGAGGCTCGCCTTGGCAGGTCACGGGGTGTCGCGTTACTTTGGAACAACAGGGGCTGATAACTCATCCGATCGGGACGAAACAGGAGAGACGCCATGGCCGATGGAGCTAAGCGGATCGAGCAATTGGCTCCGGAGCTGGAGCGGATCATCTCCGGTTCTCAGCAAATCCAGGAACTGGCCGACGGCTTTGGCGGTCCCCAAGGCCCGGCCGAGGGGCCGCTGTGGTGGCGCGAGGGCGGCTATCTGGTGTTCAGCGACATCCACAACAACCGTCGCATGAAATACGATCCCGGTAAGGGAGTGTCGCTGCTGCAGGAGCCGACCAATCGAGCCAATGGCCTGACCCGTGATCTGCAGGGCCGGCTCGTCGCCTGCGAGCACGATTCACGCCGCGTCACCAGGCAAGAACTGGACGGCAGCATCACGGTTATCGCCAACAGCTTTCAGGGTCGCCAGCTCAACCGGCCCAATGACGTCGTCGTCAAGTCCGACGGCTGCGTCTATTTCACCGATCCGTGGACCCATCCCTCCGCGGCGCAGCAATGGGATCTGACCTTTTCCGGCGTCTATCGCGTGACCCCCGACCTCGGCCAGCTGACCCTGTTAATCGACGATTTCATCGTGCCCAACGGGCTCGCCTTTTCGCCGGACGAGAGCGTGCTCTACATCAACGACTCGCGCCACGGCCACATTCGCGCCTTCGATGTGGCGCCCAACGGCACGCTCGCCAAGAATACCGACCGCGTTTTTGTGGATCTGCGCGGCGATGAATCGGGCGTCCCCGACGGCATGAAGGTCGACGTCGAAGGCAATGTCTATTGCGGCGGAGCAGGCGGGTTGTGGATCATCGACCCAAAAGGCAAAAAGCTCGGCCGCATCGTCCATGGCGCCCCAGCCACGACCAATCTGGCTTTTGGCGGCGCCGACTGGAAAACCCTCTATTTTACCAGCCGCAACCATCTCGGTGCGGTCAATGTAAAAATCGCCGGAATTCCGGTGCCGTGTCCCCAGAAGTAGTCGCCCGGGAGGCGCCAAGTCCATCGAAAGAGTGAAACCAGGCAACCGAGACAGACCGCACTTACGCAGAGGAGAAAGTCACCATGCCGATGCCACAACGTGTCCAGTATTCCGACGCCATCGAGCCGTTGGTCCAGTTTATCGAGGATACGTCTCCCGATGAAATTCTCGATCGCGCGCTGGAGAAGCTCCGTGCCGGGGTGCCGACGCAGACCATGCTGACGGCCTCTGCCCTCGCAGTAACCCGCTCCACCGATATGCCGGCGGGTCATCATGGCGGCCCGCTGCATCCCTTGGCAGGCCTCTATGCGCTCTCGAAGCTCGTCGACCGGCTCGAGGGCGAGGATCGCTTTGTGCCGGTGCTGCAGCACGTGGCCCTGACCAACAAACACATCCACCATCCGGCGATGGGGCCGTACGGTTTGCTCGAATTCGAGCCGGAGGATGCCGGTGGGGTCGAAGCGAACAAGAAGGCGTTCCTCGCCGCGGTGGGTCGCGGCGAATACAACAAGGCCGACCACGTTTTCCTGTGGCTTTGGGATCATGCTCCTCGGATCGAGGCCTTTGATCTGCTGCTGAGTGTGGCGATCCCGAAAAATTTCAACGACGACCATTACTTCATGTTCCCGGGCACCGTATGGCGCGCCTTTGAGACCGGTGTGCTCGACGAGACCTACCTGCCAGTGGTGATGCGGCAGGTGGTGCGTTTTGTGACCCGTTCTCCGGTTGCTCCGAACAATCCGATGCCTTCACCGCTGCCGGCGATCGAGGCGCTGATCGAAGAGCATCAATTGACGAAGCGCATCCTGCGCCAACGCACCGGAGAAGATGAGACGGCAGCGATCGGCGAGCTCGGAGAGGCCATCGGACGGATAGACGTCTTTGCCGATATTCCCGTGCTGATAGCTAAGGCCTTGGCGGCGGGGCTCTCGTTGGAAGGCGCTGGTGAAGCCTTGTCGATCGGGGCTGCCGGGCTCTTTATCCGCTCCCACTGCGGGAACCCGATGGATGTCCACCTGCATACGAGCATCAACCTGCGCCGGTATCTCTTGGCGCTCGACGGGATCAGCCTCCAGAACAAGCTGATGTTGTTGTTGACCTGGCAGTCAGGCCCGGAGATCCGCTCGACCCAGGTTCGAATGGGGCCAGCTCCACAGCCTGAGATGACCGCCGTCCCAGCTGCACCCTCGCGGACCCAGGAGGAGCTGCTCGAGGCTATCAAGCAGAACATCTACAACCAGCCGCCAGTCGATTGGTCCACAGTATCCAATCTGGGGCAGATGCGGGCCGTGCCGGAGGTCGAGGAGGTCGCGAACTTGGCGCAGCAATATGTGCAGTGCCGCTATGACCCGCAGGCTTTCATCGCGTGTCTTGGCGAAATCGTGTGCCACGACAACTTCACCGAGATGCACGCGTTCAAGCATCACCAGTCGATCGTCGAAGAATTCTACACCACCCGCGAACCTTGGCGCTGGATGCATCTCGTCTGCGGCGCCAGGGCGGCGGCGGTTTCTTTCGGTAAGAATATGGCGGTCTATGAGGAGTATCTGGATCTCCTCCACGCAGCGTAGTCCTGAGTAGGCAAGCCCGATTGGCAAGCGGGGCCGCTTTACGCGGCCCCGTTTGCCCGTCTGGGGCAGTGTGATCGAAGACCGAAGCTGGCGGTACGCGCCTGACCCTATCGTTGCGTCCTTGTTCGTCTTCCCGGCGAGGGCCGGGACCGGCGGTGCTGTGAGTACCGACCTTCGCCGGTGTGACACCGCTTTGGGTACGATCTGTTAGAATTGCGCGCTCGCTGAACACTCCATGCGCGCGGAGGCAACTGCCGTATCGCCTCCTAAATTCGCGGTCATCCTGCGCTCGCGACAGCCGAAGACAGCGTCAGTTGGACACGCGGACAGGCGCGGGATAACCTGCCTCAAACGATGTTTCGAAGATGGGAGGGACGAAGATGGCGGGTCTCGATACGGTGCTGGAGACGACGACAGCGGAACGCCCGGCGACCGGGTTCGTCTTTACCGAAGGGCCGTTGTGGCACCCCGACGGCTTCTATTATTTCGCCGATGTGCGCAGCAGCATGTTCTACCGGCTGCGCCTCGGCCAGGCGGCGGAAACCGTGCGCACCAATACCGGCGAGGGCAACGGCACGACCTTTGATCTGCAGGGCCGGCTGGTGATCTGCGAAGGCGGCAACCGCCGGGTCGCCCGCTGGTCCGACGACACGCATAGCGAGGTCCTGATGGACCGCTATGAGGGCAAGCGGATCAACCGGCCGAATGACGTCGTCTGCAAATCGGATGGCAGCATCTGGTTCACCGATCCCGGGCTGCGCATTGCGCTCCCTGACAAGGAATTGGCTCATTCCGGTGTCTACGCGGTGGCGCCCGAGGGATCGAGCCGGCTCGTCGCCGAGTTCGAATATCCGAACGGGCTCGCCTTTTCCCCCGACGAGCGCGTGCTTTACGTCGCCAATACGCGTCACGCCCAATATATCCACGCGATCGATCTCGACAGCGCCGGCAACATGGTCAGGCGGCGGATCTTCGCCGATATGTCGTCAGAGGAGACCGACGGCGTCCCCGACGGCATGAAGGTCGATCAGCAGGGACACGTCTATTGCACCGGTCCTGGCGGGACTTGGGTTTTCGCGCCTGATGGCAGGAAGCTCGGTGTGATCCGCACGCCGGAAGTGCCGGCCAACCTTGCTTTTGGCGGCCCCGATTTAAAGACGATCTTCTTCACCGCGCGGACTTCGGTCTACACGTTACGCGCCAAGGTGCCGGGGCAGCCGCATCCATGGTACCAGGTGCGCGCGAAATAGGCGGAGGAGAGCCACCATGAAAGTTGGCATTGCGCTCAACATGCTGTCCGAGCCCGGCCGCACCGATGTGGCGGTCGTGTCCGATCATCTGGCGATGGGCGATCTCGCCGAGCCGCTCGGTTTCGACTCGCTGTTCGCACTCGAGCATCATTTTACCGGCTATGCGATGTCGCCGGCGCCACTCCAGCTGCTTGCTTATTTTGCAGGGCGCACCAAGCGGATCACGTTCGGGACCTCGGTGATCGTGTTGCCGTGGCACGATCCGATCCGCGTCGCCGAAGAGATCGCGCTGCTCGACATTTTGTGCGGCGGGCGCTGCCTGTTTGGCTTTGGCCGGGGTGCTGCGAGCGTCGAATATGCCGGGTTCCGCATTCCGATGGGCGAGGCGAGGCCGCGCTTTGCCGAGTCAGCGCAATTGATCCGCAAGGCGCTCAGCGAGCCCGAATTCGAGTGGCAGGGCGAGTTCTACCAGATCCCGCGCACCTCGATCAGGCCACGTCCGATCTCGCATCCCGAAGAGCGCTTTTTCGCCTCGTCGGTCAGCCCGGAATTGGCCGAGATCATGGCCAAGCTCGGCTTTGGCATCCTGGTCGTGATGCAGAACGAATGGCCAAAGGCGGCGGAGAACATCGTCAATTACCGCGAGATCGCACTCAGTGTCGGCCACAACCCGCCGCCACCGATCATCCTGACCAATGTCTCTTGCGCCGAAAGCCGCGACGAGGCGCAAGCTCGGGCGATGCAATGGCTCGGCAAGAAATGGGAGTTGATCGACAACCACTACCATTTCTCGGACGGCCATCTCGCCACGGTCAAGGGCTACGAAACCTACGGCAAGATGGCCAAGACCTATGCCCGGCTGCAAGACGACGAGGAACGGGTCCGGGCCACTGAGTTCTATGTCAAGATCCAGATCGTCGGCACGCCGCAGGACTGCATCGAGCAGATCGCCGAGTTGCAGCGAGTGACCGGGACCGACCATGTGGTCACCGAATTCTCATTCGGCGGCATTCCGCATGCCGAGGCCGAAAAGAACATGCGCCTCTTCGCCACCCGAGTATTGCCGACGTTGCAGCGCGACAGCGCCTTTTCAACGCCGACCGCGCCATTACCGGCGCCACCCGTCGCGGCACCGGACCTGTTCGCGCCGGCGTAACACGCTGCGGGGCTATCGCGGCACTGACCGGCTCGCGGTACGAACTTGACGCTAGCCACGGTGGCCGCTCGATCGAACGCCTGCGCTTGTTAGCGTTTCCGTGAGAGGTTTCCGCCATCCGTCAGCTTCGTCGTCCAGGCGCAGGCCGGGACCCATATTGGCGATGGGCACCGGCCTTCGCCGGTGTGACGAGAAGGGTGGGTGGGGTCGGTCAGAAGTGATCCTACTAGTAGATAAAATCAGACGTTTGGTACCCAAACCAGAGGTCCGCTTCGGGTGGAGGGCGTGTGAAAACGCGCTAACGTGATAGTTTAGTGTCCTGCTATTGGGGGATGGCGGGATGAAACGTTTCGTGGAAGGCGAGGACCGGCTTCAGGCAGCGTTGCTGCCTCACTGCCTGGATGACTACGTGACAGAGAACAACCCGGTCCGGGTGATTGAAGCGTTCATCGCCGAACTGGATCTGGCGACACTGGGCTTCGACGGTGTTGTCCCCGAGACCACCGGGCGGCCGGCTTACCATCCGGCGACGCTGCTGAAGATCTATCTCTACGGCTATCTCAACCGCATCGCGTCGAGCCGGCGCCTGGAGCGAGAGACCCAGCGGAACATCGAACTGATGTGGCTGACCGGGCGCCTCATGCCGGATTTCAAGACCATTGCCGATTTCCGCAAGGACAACGGACCAGCGATCAGGGCGACCTGCCGCCAGTTCGTAATGCTTTGCCGACGGCTGGACTTGTTCTCCGAGACCGTGATCGCGATCGATGGTAGCCGGTTCAAGGCCGTGAACACTCGGGACAAGAACTACACGCATGGTGCGATCCAGCGTCGTATGGAGCAGGTCGAAGCCAGTATCGCACGCTACTTATCGGCATTGGACACCGCCGATCGGCAAGAGGGCGAGGTTGCCGAAGCCGAAATCGCTGCGGCTAAAGGACAAGCTCGCCCGCCTTAAGCAACAGATGCAGCACCTGCGAGAGATGGAGATCGCCGTTCAGGCCGCGCCGGATCGGCAGATCTCGCTGACCGATCCAGATGCTCGCGCAATGGCGACCAGCGGCAAAGGCACCGGCATTGTCGGCTACAATGTGCAGACCGCTGTCGACGTCGAGCACCACCTGATCGTGGCGCACGAGGTGACCAATCTCGGCCATGACAGAACCCAGCTCGTGCCGATGGCGCTCAAGGCGCAGGAGGCGACCGGAAACGAGGAAATCACCGTGCTGGCCGATCGAGGCTACTTCAGCGGCGACCAGGTATTGGCATGCGAGAACACCGGGGTGCTGCCCTGTATACCAAAGACATTGACATCGAGCAGCGCCAAGCGCGGCCTCTTCACGAGGCAGGACTTCATCTACGACGCCGAGCGCGACCACTACACCTGCCCGGCGGGCGAGCACCTGACCAGCGGGATTGTCCGATCGGACCGCCGCGGCGACATCGACCACTACCGCCATCTGACCGCTTGCTTCACCTGTCCTCTCAAGCCGAAATGTACGCCGGACAAGCTAAAGCGGATCAAGCGCTGGAAACACGAACATGTCCTCGACGCGATGCAAGCCAGGCTCGATCGGATGCCCGACGCCATGGGCGTGCGCCGGCAGACCGTCGAGCACCCGTTCGGCACCATCAAGGCTTGGATGGGCTCGACCCACTTCTTGACCCGGACCCTCGACAAGGTCCGAACCGAGATGAGCCTCCACGTTCTGGCCTATAACCTGAAGCGAATGATCACGATCTTCGGTGTGGGACCGCTGATGGCGGCGATCAGGACCTGATCGCCTCGCTCAAGCCGACCCAGTACCAACCGGCGCCTCGACCATCACGGCGAGGAAACCCCGCGCTTCGCTCACGTCATATGACGCGTTTTTCCGTTTTTCCACGGCCTCGGTGGGAAACGGCGGTTCAGCGTGCCGGACGGCTACCGCTATTCAGGATCCAACGCAGCAACAGCCTGAAACTGGCTGATCATTACGCACGCGAATTATAGGTTTTAGCCTGAATCCACTATACTGGGTCTCGCACGAACCATCGTGCCTTCCAAGTTCGACGCGCGGTTCTACAGCCCTTCTGCCAAAACCGATATCCGGATGTGGCTACTTTGGGGTCTTCCAGCCAAACCGAGTTCGAGCGTCGTGGAAAATCGCGGCTACTTTCAGGCGAGCTGGTGCGTTCTGCCGCTTCAATCGCTTATCCGCGAAGACGTCGGCACTGCCGAGAAATGCTTCGGCGCCGGCGGATGCCGCCTCGTTGACCAGACCCAAACCGCCGCTGAACGCATCAGCGACCTTGATGGCATAGCGGGCCGTTGTTTTCCATCCCTGGCCCTTCATAAGCTCACGGTATTCGGCGATCCGCTACTCCATATCGGCCTTCGCCTCGGCGACGGTATTCCGCCGTCGGAGACATCGCTCCACCATTTATAGAATTCCTCGCGCAATTCAATAAAATCTGTCTTCTTCGCGAGACCTACTGCCTTCGCCAAAAGCCTACGATCTTCGTCTTCTCCGAAGTCTGCGCTGCCAGGAATGAAAAATTCCCATCCAAAGACAGTTGTTGGAGCGAGTGGTTGCAGGTCTTCTGCTGTCTCGGCTGCGCTTACCAGAGAAGCGTCGGCGGCGAACGCGTCATAGCTCGGATACGGCGACACCGCTTCTAAGATAGAACCTGGCCGGACCTTTTTTGTCACCCGGAGCTTTTTGAGCAGTTTGTCGTCCGCGTCGTCGTTGACATAGTCCTGAAGAAGATTTCTGGTGATCCGGTAGGGCAGGTCATAGTATTGGGGATCTCGAGCGATCGCGACATCCTGCTCGACAGTCTGCGTTGCCTCAGCTCGCGCGACACTCCGCTCCTCGGCGCGCTCGTCATCGAAGCGCGTCTGCCATTGGGCTCGGCGTTGCTCGGTCCGGGGGATGGGAGTTGCGAGATCCCCGAGTTCAGCCAGGAGAGATTTTTGCTTCTTCAGATCCCATTTGGCAGGCCATTGGTCTTCGGGCGTATTCTCTGGGAGGGTGGGGATGACAAGCTGGTCGTAAAGGAGGACATCGGCGACAAATGCCCGATCGACGAGGTGATCGCGTACCGAGAAGGTGCCCCAAAGTTCAATGGTCATGTTTTCCTCCGAATGATTGCAACACTTCGTCGGTCGACAATGGCCGGGCGAGCACGCGCGTGGAGCATACTCCTGCTGCACCGGACAACATAGCTGCAAACCGGCCATTTCAGCCGCAACGCACCTACGACGATGACTTTTGGGCCAAAGGTCGGCTTCGGGTCCGGAAGCACGTATTATTCTGATGGCCGTGCGAGGTGCGATTAAGGCACCAAGCGTACCATTTTATTCACTAGCTGGTCGTCACCGCGGCGAAGGAACGTGTGCAGGAAATGGTGAAAGCCGCGCAACGCTGGGCCACGACTCCTGCGTGAGCGCTTCGCGATGCGCTTTTTGGCCTCAGGGGGGCCGCAGATGCATTCGACGAGCCGTTTCTGGCTCGAAGAGGCGGCGACCCGGCGCAAGCCGATTTATGCTTCGGCGGAGCCGGCCTCCACCGTTTGCGCCACCACGCTGCGCGCGACCTCGCGCAGCAGGCGCTTGTCCTCCGCGGACGTCGGCGCCGCAGGAATGCCTGACACCACCCGATCGTGGCTGTAGGTCGGAACCGCCGCTCCGTTCTTCAGGATCGGATATCCCAGATCCTCGCCGTTGCGGACAGCGCGGATCCCCTGTCGGATCATGTTGCGCATCATGATGATGCCGCGATCTGTGGCAGCGAGATGTTCGAGCCCGTGCCGTGACACGCCGCCGTGAATGCTGATCTGCGCGTCGTAGTCGCCGGGAACCCGCTGCCGCTCCTCGTAGGACCGCTTGCCGTCCTGTCCGAAACCCGAGCCCCGCCTGACCTCCCGGCCTTCAGGTGCGCGCTGATAGCCGATCTGCATGGTGTGGGTGTCGTCGAGCGGCACCGCCCAGGTCGTGGCTTGCGGCCGATTGATCGAGTTGCGCAGCGCCATCGGATCCGCGTTGGGCGGGAATTGGTGGATGTTAGGGAGAATAAAATCGGCGACCCGCACCCACACCCGATCCGCCTGCCGTCGCGTGTCGATATAGACCATGCCGACCGGCGTCTCCATCCAGTCCCACTCGGCTAGTTCCTTGAAATCGTCGGTAAAGCCCTCGCTGCCGGGAAGGGTGTGCAGAAAGGCGAGGTGCGCAGGGTCCATGCTGTTTTCTTTGACCTGCAGCCAGTTGCATTCCCACAGTGTCGGCGCGCGGGCAATCTGGCGGTAGCCGGAAAGCTCGTAAGTATCGAGGATCGGAAAATCGGGCTGCTTATCCGGCGGCCCCATATAAGCAAAGACCAGGCCCGAATATTCGCGCACCGGATAGGCGCCGTGAAACAGCCGGTCCTTCAACGTGCTGTCGGCAGGCTCGCCCGGGTCTCGAGGATTGTGCCGTCGGCGTCAAACAGCCAGCCATGATAGCAGCAGCGGATGCCCTTGTCGCCGATCAGACCGAATTCGAGCGAGGTGCCGCGGTGCGGGCAATGCAGTTCAAGAAGACCGATGGCGCCGCTCTTGTCGCGAAACGCGACCAGATCCTCGCCAAGAATACGCAGCCGCCGCGGCAGCTCGCCGAGTTCGCTGGAGAGGATGACCGGCTGCCAGAAGCGCCGCAGATATTCGCCGCACGGGGTGCCCGGCCCGACGCGGGTCAGCTCCTCGTCCTCCCGCGGTCGGTCGCGATGGTGATAGGCGCTGTAGGCGGTATTCAGAAACGGCGCTCTCTCGGACACTATGTCTCTCCTTCACGCGCGGTGTCTTGCCCAATCGGTTGACGCCCCCGTCCCGACGGCCCTGTTGCACTGCAACGATATTGAACGGCGGCAGCCTAGCCGGTCAAGACGCCGCTGATGGCGGCGGATCGGGGTCAAGCTGCATGTCGAACGCGGTCAGAAGCGCCACAGTCGCCGCATAATTCCCCATCAGCGCCACCAGATCGATCAGCTTGCGGCGGCCAAATTGCTGCAAGGCCCGCGCGTAGGTCATCGGCGACACCTTGCGCGCCCCGAAAATCTCCCGGCCAAGATCGATCACGATCCGATCGGCCGCGGAGAGTTCGCTCGTGTCCCGACGGCATTTGATAATGCCGATGATCTCGCGCGAAATTCCTTCGCCCAATGCCGCAGGCTCGTGCGCGGCCCATTCGAACCGGCTATCGAGTTCGCGCGCGGCGGTCAGGATCGCCAATTCGCGTACGTGCCCGCCCAGGCCCGACTCGTGCCGCAGATAGTGGTTGACAGGCCGGCTGCGGCGCGAGAGTTCGGGGCTGTGCAGCTGGATCCCGCCGGGACCCCTGAGCCCGCGCAGGGTGCCGCCGGCGGGGTCGGCGAGGCGGTCGTAGGCCCGTTGCCCTTCGGCGTCGAGATCCTCGCGTCTGGGTAACGGCAGGCGACAGCCCGATTCCGGATCGATGTCCGCGGGATACCCGGCTTGCATCGGATTCTGGCGATGGTGGTCGACGAACAGCGCGACGAGCCCTTCGCAGCCCTGCCGATCCGCCTCGTCGAAGCGCCCGAGGAGCGGGCTGTCAAGGTCGAGCACCCCAATGACGTCACCGGCCTCGATCAGCGGCACGACGAGTTCCGAGCGCGAGGCCGGATCGCAGGCGATATGCCCCGGAAACTCATGGACATCCGCGACCAGCACCGCTTCGGCGCGCGCCGCCGCCGTGCCGCACACACCTTGGCCGATCGCGATGCGCAGGCAGGCGGGCCGGCCCTGGAACGGGCCCAGCACCAGCTCGCCGCCGTTCCTGAAATAAAACCCGGCCCAGTTCAGATCGGGCAGGCCGTGATAGATCAGCGCTGCCATATTGGCGGCGTTGGCGATCCGATCGGTTTCGCCGGCGAGCAGTGCCATTAGTTGCCGGGCGAGATCGCCGTAGAGTTCGGGTTTGCCGGAATTCATCCCGATTTTCCATCCTGCTGATTTCGCGTTAGCTATATCCTAGGCCCAGCTTGCCATCGAGCGCCGCGGCGCGATCGGCACGGCGACGGCGCACAACAAAAAAGGTGAATTCATGGACGATTACATCGATCCGGCCTTGCTGGAGCCCGAGGAGAAATTTGCGATCGGCCAGCCGGTGCCGCGCTCCGAGGACCCGGTGCTGTTGCGCGGCGAGGGGCATTACGCTGACGACATCAGCCTGCCCGGCCAGGCCTATGCGGTGATGGTGCGCAGCCATATCGCTCACGGGGTGATCCGCGGCATCGAGACTGCGGCGGCCCGCGCGATGCCAGGCGTTCTAGCGGTCTACACCGCGGCGGAGCTGGCGAAGGCTGGCATCGGCCCATTGCCGCCGCGCCAGGTCATGAAAAATCGCGACGGGACGCCGATGCTGAGCCCGACCCATTATGCTTTACCGTCGGACAAGGTGCGGTATGTCGGCGAAGCGGTGGCTGCCGTGATCGCCGAGACCGTCGCCGAGGCCAAGGACGCAGCCGAAATGGTCGTTGTGGACATCGACCCATTGCCGGCGGTGACCGAGCCGGCCCTCGCCGATGCCCCGGATGCGCCGATTCTTTACGACGATGTGCCCGCCAATGTCGGGCTCGACTTCCATTTTGGCGACAGCGACAAAGTCGCCGCCGCCTTTGCCTCAGCCGCGCACGTTACTCGGCTTCATCTGCGCAACAACCGTATCGTCGTCAATGCGATGGAGCCGCGCTCGGCGATCGCCCATTACGATAGCGAGCGCCAGCATTGGACCTTCCACGTTGGCTGCCAAGGCGTGTTTGGCTTTCGTAACTACATCGCCGGCATCTTTGGCGTCGGGCGCGACCAGATGCGCGTCTTAACCGAGCGGGTCGGCGGCTCGTTCGGCATGAAGCAGCCTACCTATCCTGAGTATTACTGCATCCTGCATGCCGCGCGCGAATTCCGTCGCCCGGTCAAATGGACCGACGAGCGCTCCGGCAGCTTTGTTTCCGATAGCCACGGCCGCGACCACGACCAGACCGCCGAACTGGCGCTCGATTCCGAAGGCCGTTTCCTCGCGGTGCGCGTAACCGGCTACGGCAATCTCGGCGCCTATTATGGAGCACCCGGCCCGGCGACCAACAACGCGGTCAGGAATACGCTCGGCGTGTATCGAACGCCGCTGATCGAAGTCACGACCAAATGCGTCTTCACCAACACCACCCCGGTCGGAGCCTATCGCGGAGCCGGCCGGCCCGAGGCCAATTACTATATGGAGCGGCTGGTCGAGGCTGCTGCGGCCGAGATGGGCATCGACCGCGTCGAACTGCGGCGCCGCAATCACATCCCACCCGAGTCGATGCCCTACAAGGCGCCGAACGGCACGACCTATGACAGCGGCGACTTCACTAATCTGCTGAACGAGGCGTTACAACTCGCCGATTGGAACGGCTTTGCCGAGCGCAAGGAGGAAAGCCGGGCGCGGGGCCGGCTGCGCGGCCGCGGCATCAGCGATTATCTCGAACTGACCGGCCCGCCCGGCCGCGAGATGGGGGGCATCCGCTTCGAGCCGAACGGCGATGTGACGATCATCACCGGCACGCTCGACTACGGCCAGGGTCACTGGTCTCCCTTTGCCCAGGTGCTGGCGACGAGGCTCGGCATTCCGTTCCGCCGCATCCGGCTGTTGCAAGGCGACAGCGACGAGTTGATCGCCGGCGGCGGCACCGGCGGCTCAAAATCGATGATGACCAGTGGGGTGGCGATCGTCGAGGCCGGAGAAAAGGTCGTCGAGGCGGGTAAGCAGATCGCCGCCCATGTGCTGGAGGCAGCCGCCGCCGATATCGAATTCCGCGCCGGCCATTTTGTGATCGGTGGCACCGACCGTTCGGTTGGGATCATGGAACTGGCCGAGAAGATCCGTAACGGTCTGGAGCTGCCGTCGGGCGTGCCGCAAAGTCTCGACGTAGCCAATATCAGCGACGGCCCGCCCTCGGCCTTTCCCAATGGCTGCCACATCGCCGAGGTCGAGATCGACCCCGAGACCGGCGTGGTCGAAATCGTGCGCTACAGCTTTGTCAACGACTTTGGCGTCGTCATCAACCCGCTACTGGTCACCGGGCAGGCGCATGGCGGCATTGTGCAGGGGATCGGCCAGGCCTTACGCGAGCACACGGTTTACGACGACCACGGCCAGCTGTTGACCGGTTCGTACATGGATTACGCGATGCCCCGCGCCGACGACGCTCCGCTGTTCGTCAACGCCAGCCATCCGGTGCCGGCCAAGACCAACCCGCTCGGCACCAAAGGCTGCGGCGAGGCCGGCTGCGCCGGTGCGCTGCCCTCGGTCATGAACGCGCTGGTCGATGCTCTCTCCGAATACGGCGTCCGCCACCTCGACATGCCCGCCACCCCCGAACGCGTCTGGCGCGCCATCCAGCAAGCCCGCACGAAATAAATAGCGCGGGTCCGCACTCCGGCCACCACGGGGCGGCCGAGATTGCAGCGAAATGATACGACGGGCGTTAGAAGGGCTTTGGGCGAGCAAAAGGGGCCAGCCGTTGCATCAGCTAACCCCCTTGCTTGATTTGGTGGAGCCAACCGGGATCGAACCGGTGACCTCTACAATGCCATACCTGGGCATGCGCTTACGCCATGGTATCCGATTGCTTCTAATCTTGTGATTTGACGTATTTTTACTGACTGGAGGAACCGTCTTTGGTACGCTGGAGGAGCCTAGAAGTGGCTACCAGCTGGTAGCCATATGGTAGCCAGCGGTCGGTGATCAAATGCGGAGGGGGAAGCATGCTCCGGATGAAACTGAGCAAGCGCGCAGTCGATGCGCTCCAGTCCGATCGCGAGGAGGCTCGAGTCTCGGGACACTGATATAAGCGGTTTTGGGGTCCGTTGCCGTGGCGGCGGTGGAAAATATTACTTTCTTAAGTACCGTCTCCCAAACGGGCGGCAGCGTTGGGCGACGATCGGCCGACACGGCTCACCTTGGACTGTTGAGACCGCGCGCAAGGAGGCTCGCCGTCTCTTGGGGCAGATCGTGGACGGGGAGGATCCGGTCGAAACGAAGGGCATCGAGAGGGCTGACCTTACCGTCTCCCAGCTCTGCGATCTCTATCTGGCGCAGCCTATCATCATCACCAATCGAGGCACCGCGAAGAAGGCGTCCTCGCTCGAGATCGACCGGAGCAACATCGAACGACATATCAAGCCGCTGCTCGGTCAGGTCCGGCTCCGGGCACTCATCCGCGCCGATGTTGAGAATTTCCAACAGGATGTCGCGGCCGGAAAGTCCCGGGCAGACATCAAGACGAAACCTCGGGGGCGAGCGATCGTATCAGGTGGTAAGGGCATCGCTGCTCGGAGCTTGGCGGTTCTCGGTACCCTCCTCAGCTTTGCGGTGGCGCGCGGCCTGCGATCGGATAACCCGGCCCGTGGAGTGAGGCTCTTTGCCAATCAGCGGCGGGAGCGGTTCCTATCCTTTGCGGAGATCGGTCGGATGGGCGACGCGTTGTCCAAGCTCGAGGCGGAAGGCGGCAACCGGATTGCTATCGCCGCTATACGGCTGCTGCTGCCAGTTCTCGCCTTTGATGTCGTGGACAATCGCCGATCCCGGCCAGGTCAGGAGGGTTGGCACGACCAGGCCGACGCCCTTGCCGCTTCTGGTCGGCGCGAAACACAGCACATGCTCGGGACCGTCGTGGCGGAGGTAGCCGTCGCGCCAGCGGCCGAGGAGCACGCCGTCAGAGCTGAAGAGGCCGGCATGGCGCACTTCACGCGTCTCTGCCCAGCGCGCGGACCCGTAGGTCGTGCGCCGTTTGACCTCCCGCGCCCGCCAGACCGACATGGCGACGGCCACGACGACCGCGGCGATGCCGCCGGACGCCGCGATATAGGCGCCCTCGACGAAAACATCACGTGCGTAGGCGTCGTAGGCGAACCACCACCAGAAGAAGGCCGGCGGCTGGTAGACGGGCCAGCCGAAGACATCAAACCAGGGGTGGCCGAGCTGTGGTTGGAAGCCGAGCTTCCATGCGGTCCATTCCGTCGCCGCCCAGACGAAGGCAAGAACGACGGCGCTGACGAGGAGCACCTGGCCCCAGAGGATCTTGGTCGCGTTCATGGCGACGACGGATCAGCGAAGGTTTGGGGACGGACAGCAAGCCTGAAATTTGGGCCAGCCCGTTACCGGATGCTGTGGCGCACAAATCGGACAGTTGTGAAGGTTGGCCCGCGGGGCCATTGCGGACTCACGACGCGCGCCTCGCATCCTGATCGCCGCGCAGCAGTGCCCGAAGACGAAGCTCTGGAAACGCCCGGCCAGCACGTGGGTCAGATAGCTTCGGAGCGGGTTCCGTGCGCCGAGCGCGCCGAGCCAGCCCCTCAGCTGCCCGCCTACCCGCTCTAGATAGAGAAGCGCGCGAACCCGCCTGCAGGCGGCGCCGGCGCCGCGCACCTTGTCCTGCAGCAGTTCTATGAGCGCCATTCTTTTTGAGAGAGGCTTTCCCCGAGATGGCGAATCCGACGGCGCCGGCGTCTGTCACTCCGACTGCGGCCGGTAGGCCGACGGCAGTCGATCCGGTCGCGGCGGTCCAAGAGCCGATCATTAAGGATTTCGCCGATTGTGTCATGGGCAGCCAGACGCCTGGAAACTTCCGCCCGTGCTCGATCGCTCTTTTTGGGCGGCGACATCCCCCATGGGGCAATTTGTGGGATCTATCCGTATAAGGCATGAATAGGTGCGAGGCATCAGAACATGAATCCAGCCGATCATGAAGCTTGCAGTCGCGAGATCGGCGCGATCCCGGAAGGTATGGCTCTTGCCAAGATCACCGATGCAGCCAGCGTCCACAGAGGGCTCAACGGGTGACTCTGACGTGTTGCTGGAAGCAGTCTGGAACTTCCCAGTTGGCGGAAAGGCTTGACGGTGCACGCGCTGGTCAGATCGTATCTCCAGGATCGTGCCGGAACAGAAACAACATCTTTTCACCGCGTTCGTCGTGGACCAAATGGCCAAAGTTATCCTTAACGGGTGAGCAAAGGAGAAGTCGGATGAAAATGGTACTTATCATTATTGGGATGTTGTTCGCGGGCTCGTCCGCCACGAGCGCGATGGCTTGCTCGACTTAACTGACGGTGCAGTTGGAGACTTTCGGCGAAGGCGTTACTATCGAGCTGCGCCAAGGGGTACCAGGAAATTCCAAAATCATTAACAGTCAAAGAAGCCACGGAGGAACTGTATCCTTTACGAATCTTTGCGCGGGCTCTTATTTCATGGCCATCGGTAACGAAGATGACGTCAGCGTGACGCCGGTGCGTCAGTTCGAGAACAACGAACAATATCGGAGCTCCATCCGGGTCACACGCTCAAACGGCAATGTGACACAGAGGTCTCGCGGCAGCCTGTGACAATCCGGTGGTTGCATACCTACGCTGCGCCGCGACGCCGGGGTTTTCATCGTGATTGTCGCCGCCTTCCCACCCAGATTGACGCGCTACAACACACGCACCGGAAAAGGGCACCGTCCCTTGCGACCGGATCTTTGACAGCCTTGACAGACCAGTCTATCCGGCCCCTGGAATTAGCCGCCACAGCACCTATCGGGGGATACCGGCGAAATGAAGCGCGGGATCTTTTGCGTCATGGTGGGCGTGGTAACTTGCTTCCTCGCGGGCGTGGCGGTTTTCTCACTCGCGGGCGCGACCGACGATCAGACGTCGCCTCTGCTTCGCGGTGGCAGCACGTGGAACCCGAAGGTCGGGTGCGTTCTGGCTATTCCGAACGGCTGGGTCGCGCAGGAAAAACCAACACCCTCAGCCGTCATGATGAGCAGCGGAGACAATGACCGCGATCGTATTCGCGTACAGACGACGGTAGAGCTCGTTCTCGAACTCATGATGACACCGAAGAAAGATGCCACACCCGAAATGTATCGTACCATGTTAGGCATCAAGGCACATGCTGGGGCATTGCCCGCGTCCGAAATGCACCCCTTGAATACCAAACCTCTCTTTGAGGGATCTGGAACCTTTGGGAGATATCCCGCGTCGTGGTCAGCCATCGCCTTCGACGTCGGGCAGCTCGGCAGACGGGTCAATCTGGTCTATGCGATAGGCAACGTGATCGAGGACACACCTGCATTCTCCTATGTCTCATTCTTCCTGGTCCCGGAGGCGAAATTCGACGAACTCCGCCCGATCTTCGAGGCCATCGCGAAGAGTTGCTCGGCGCGAGCGAACAGGTAACGCGAGCATGTCCACGCCGTCGCGCCGTCAGTCCGCCTCGTTCACCGATGAGTGCCTGGCCATTCGGGTGGCACGGCGGCTCAAATCGGCGGACGCCCTGCGCGGCACCCCGGGGCATATCCCGTTTCGACAATGGTCCGGAGTTCCTTGCCAAAGCCGTGCAGGACTGGATCGCCGCTGTCGGGGCGAAGACCGCCTATATCTCCCCTGGCAACCTATCGGAGAACGGCTTCATTGAAAGCTTCAATGCGCGCCTGCGCGACGAGCTCCTCGACAGCGAAATCTTCTACACGATACGTGAGGCCGAGATCGTCACCGAGAGTTGGTGGCGTCACTACAATCTACAATCCCGCATCTCAACACCCATCTGTCTGTGCCTTTGAGGTGAATAGATCTTCTTGAAGTCGAGATAGTCCTGCGGGGTGTTTGGCGACCCGTCGGGCGCGTTCGACGAGTGCTTGTGCAGCGGATCCGTCAAGCGTGGTGCGGCTGAAGATCCAGGGCCGCCGGGAAGCGGATGAAGGGCCTCGATCTCGGTGCTTTCGGCGGCAATGCGAGTGTCTTGGCGCTGACCCCGAGATGGGCGGCGGCTTTGGTCAGATTGAGCGATTGAGCCAGGGCTCGACCCCGCTTTCATTGGTGAGCGCTCGGTGAAGGGCGCCTGCCGTTGATCGTCGCTTGGGGCGATGATCGGGGGATGGCAGAGACCGTAACGGAAGTGTCCACCAACGGCGTAGTGGACACTAAGCGAAGCTCCAATGGCTCCAAGCGTCGCCAATGGACCCGGGCATTGAAACGCCGGATCGTGGCCGAGACGCTGGAGCCTGGCGCGTCGGTTTCGATCGTGGCGCGGCGGCATGATGTAAACGCGAACCAGGTTTTTAAATGGCGGCGCGAGATGGCGCCGAAGCCGCGGGCCGCGGCGAAGCAAAGCGTCACCATGCTGCCGGTGGAGATCGTGCCGGAAGCGAACGAGCCGCGCCCGCGAGCACGGCGCAGCGGCGTGATCGAGATCACGTTCGGGTGCGGCACGCGCGTGTGTCTTCGCGGCGCGGTGTCGCCTGAGATGCTGCGGCAGGTGATCGAGCTATTGCAATGATCGGTCTGCCGGCAGGCACGCGCGTGTGGCTGGCGGTCGGTCGCACCGACATGCGAAAGGGCTTTGACGGGCTTGCCGCCGCGGTCCAGGAGCGAATGGCGCAGGATCCGTTCTGCGGCCATCTGTTTGTGTTTCGCGGTCGGCGCGGCGATCTGATCAAGGTGCTGTGGTGGGACGGGCAGGGTCTGTGCCTGTTCGCCAAGCGACTGGAGAAGGGCCGGTTTGTGTGGCCCTCGCCGGCCGACGGTAAGGTCGTGATCACGTCGGCGCAGCTGGGCATGCTGCTGGAGGGGATCGATTGGCGGATGCCGCGGCGGACCTGGCAGCCGGAGCTAGTGGTACGACGCAATCATAGGATTCCATAAGGACTGGATCTGTGCGATCATGCGCGATGCGCGAGGGGATCGCTATCGAGGTGAGTGCCGCCGACCGCGAACGACTGTCCGCGGTGGTAGCGGATCGCAACAGCCGGCAAAAGCATGTGTGGCGGGCGCGGATCATTCTGGCCACGGGCGAGGGCTGCGGCACCGCCGAAATCATGCGCCGCGCCGGGGTTTCGAAGCCCTGTGTGTGGCGCTGGCAAGAGCGGTTTATGCACGAGGGCGTGGCCGGCCTGCTGCACGACAAGACGCGAAAACCCGGTCTGCCGCCATTGCCGTCAGCGCTGGTTGACGATGTCGTCGCGCTGACCCTGGCGGAGCCGCCGGGCGAGACAACCCATTGGACCGGCCGGGCGATGGCGGCAGCGAGCGGCATCTCGCTGCGCTCGGTGCAGCGCATCTGGGCGGCGCACGGTCTGCAGCCGCACCGGGTGCGGCGCTTCAAGCTGTCGCAGGACCCGGCGTTTGCCGCCAAATTGCGCGATGTGGTCGGGCTCTATCTCGACCCGCCGGCGCACAGCCTGGTGCTCTCGGTCGACGAGAAGAGCCAGATCCAGGCCCTCGACCGCACCCAGCCGGGCCTGCCGATCAAAAAGGGCCGGGCCGGAACGATGACCCATGATTACATCCGCAACGGCACGACGACGCTGTTCGCGGCGCTCAATGTCTTCGACGGCACCGTCATCGGCCAGTGCATGGCGCGCCATCGCCATCAGGAATTCATCCGCTTCCTCAACCGGATCGAGGCCGCGGTGCCGGCCGGCAAGCTGATCCACGCGATCCTCGACAATTATGCCGCCCACAAGCATCCCAAGGTGCGCGCCTGGCTCGCGCGGCATCCCAGGTGGGTGTTCCATTTCACCCCGACCTCGTGCTCCTGGGCCAATGCGGTCGAAGGCTTTTTTGCCACGCTGACCCGCCGGCGCTTAAAGCGCGGTGTCTTCCATTCGCTCGTCGACCTGCAAGCTGCGATCAACCGCTATCTCGGCGAGCACAACCGCAAACCCAGACCATTCGTCTGGACCGCCGACCCCGATCGCATCATCGAAAAGGTCAACCGTGGGCACCAAGCGATCGCGTCAGACCACTAGCCGCAATCCATTTGCCCAACGGCAGTATCTATATTATAAGCGATAATGCCAAATCGGCCAACGATGGAATTCCAGTTACCATGTGCTTTGGCGGAACAGTCGTTGGACAATATTGCCTCGGCAATATTCAGATAGATGGTAGCGTAAGGTATAACGAGAATGCGCTGCGTCTTGATAAAGACACAAAACTGACTTTTCCACTTGAATAAACGGCCTTCGCGCAAAATGTCCAATCAATTTAAGGTATCTGGATTTGTATTTGCGGCTCTCCTGGGCATTTCGGCAGCGTATCTCGGGCTTTTTTATAAGAATAAATCAATGTGGCTTGTGTTTTCCTCGAATAGCGTCCGCACCGTAGGCTCAGGAGAATTAGCGAAGGTAGATATATTAGCGGCGACGATCTTTGCGGGCGATCCCGGAGCGGCTGAATTTCGATTTCTCAAATGGGCGCAAGACGAACAGGACAAAACTGATCAATTTTTTGCTCAGGGAACAGCAGTGCTGATCGTGTGTTTGGCATTTGCCGTTGCAGTTCTAACGATCAAGCATGACACATTCGGAGATATGATCGAACGCTTCCGGCGTCATCGTAAAATGAGCGTGTTTTCATCGGCGGCCGTGTGCTTAGCTGGATTGATTTTAGGCGGATATTTACTTTTGAAACCTTCCTTGCCAGAGGCTGTGAGCACATGTGCTGGCACGAAGAACCAATACGTATCGCTTGCGGATTTGGGCAACAGTTGTAGTTTGATTCTCCGTTATGGCAATCCGCCCAAGGCCCTTGCGGACTTGGCCAGAGCCAAGCTCGCATATGTTAAGGGATTGGGGCATTAAAGATATTGTGCAAGCGGCACCCAAAGGTTCCGAAGCGCCAAGGATCGCGGATCGTTCCATGTGGTCGGGGATCGCGGTTTTCTGACGGCCCGATCAGGTCGGCATCGCGACCATCTATAGACGTCATCGTGGAGCGTGATCTCACCCGAGACGGCGACCCCGCCGGGGTTCGAGCGGAGATCGAAAGATCCGAGTGGAAAGCGCAGCGTTGTCGCCAGCCGGCGTAAACGCGCGCGTGCGGCAGTGTGGAAGCGCTGCTTGACCTCGGGATCGTAAGCGCAACAGGCATACCATTCGGTCATGACGGGTCTCCAGAAATAAAAAGCCCGGCGCCCCTTCGACAAGCTCAGGAGGCCGGGCTCTGTGGGTTGGAAACGTGCGAGACGGCCGCAGCCGCCCCGCTTGTCTACGATCACTCCGCCGCGACGGCGTGCGGCTGGGCATCCTCGGGATCGGACGCCGTCGGATCACCGGCGCCGTCGTCGTCGCCCTCGGCGAGGAACGCCGGGAGAGTGTTCGCCCCGGCCTCCCCCTCGCCATCAGCCTCTGCCGCCTGAACGTCGGGCGTGCGCAGCGGCTCGGGCAGCCAGCCCGTGCCTCCCAGCAGCCGCTCGGCCTCCTTGGCCATGTCGGCCTTCTTCAGATGATCGATGAGCTGCGCCGATTGCTCGCCCTTCGCCTCCCGCACCGCTTCGAGGATGCGCGCCTTCGGAACCCGGCCGAGGTAATTGTCGACGGTCGGGGACCAGCCGGCCGCCGCCATGTCGAGGTTCACCGCGCGCGCCAGCGTGTCGGCGTGAGCGAGGCGCCGCGGGCCGCGGCTCCACGGCTCATGCACGGCGTTGACGCTCAGCGAAGCGCAATGCGCGAACAGCGCCGCCTGGCTGTCGCTATCGACAGCCACCAGCGCGTCCCAGAGATCATCCTCGGCCTTGGGCAACTCTTTTGCCCATTGCTGATGGCGGGCCTCGATCGCGTTGGCGGAGGCGCAGTCGGCGAGCCCCGGCGCCTGGGCGTTGAAGCTTGCGCTTTTGGTCGAGATCTCGAGGCAGGTGGCTGACGACATACGATAGAATGCGCCGAGACAAAGCGTGTAGCAGCACCGCCACGAACGCCGTGTTTGGATCGTTCGCCAGCGCGTCCCGCAGCGCCAGCGTGCGGTGCGCCGTCAGCTCGGTGATGAGTCGTTCCGACAACGGCTTGAGGCCATCGTCCTCGTCCCCCTCGGGCTCCGGCTCGGAAAAATCACCGCTGCCGACGGTGATAACGGTGCGTTGGATCGCACCGTTTGGATGGCCGGCAGCGGGGGCGTCTCCATCGCTCCCCTCGACCGGCTCGGCCGGCGCCTCGTCTTCCGGACGGACATAGCCGCGCTCGATCCGCAGGTCGCCGTCGGCGTCGATGCTGACGAATACGCCGGCGCGTGCGATCTCGGTCGGATCGTAGACGACAGCCCGTGCTTCGAACGTGGCGAGCGCGGTCTCGATCTCGCCGAGCCGCTGGTCCACCTCGTCCGGCAATTCGTCGGCTTGCGCGTATTCTTCCTCGAGCCGGTCGTATTCGGCCTTCAAGGCGTCGTGGCTCGCACGCTCCTCGTCGGTGAGATCGACGGAGTCGCCGCTCAGGCGGCGGAGGCCGGCGGTGTGCCCATAAGGGAAGTCGGGCGCGACCGCGATCCACTTCCAGCCCTCGGCGCGTAGGGTTTCCGCTTCGGCCTGGAGCTTCTCGATGACCAGGCGGTCGAGCAGGGCCGGGTCCTGGAGCCAGCCGCCATCGTCATGCTGGAACAGGTCGCGCAGCACGACGCCACCGGCTGCTTCATAGGTGTCGACCCCGACGAACCGCGCGCGCTTGTCGGCGGCGCGGACCGCGCCTTCGGTAAGCTGGCGGCGGATGTAGTACGGCTCCTTGTTGTAGGCGCGAGCGAGCAACTCCCAAACCTGCTCCTGGCGCGCATGGTCGTTCGTGACCGTGAATGCCATCAGCTGCTCCAGCGTCATGCCGTCCTCGGCATAGATTTCGAGGAGCTTGTCGGACACGGCTGCGAGCTTCAGCCGCTGCTTGACGACGGTCGGGTTCACGAAGAACCGGGCGGCGATCTCCTCTTCGCTCAGCCCCTTCTCGCGCAGGGTCTGGAAGGCGCGAAACTGGTCGATCGGGTGCAAGGCGACGCGCTGCACGTTCTCGGCCAGCAAATCCTCTTCGCCGAGGCCGCCCTCCCGCACCACGCACGGCACGGGCTGAGTCTTGGCCATCCGCTTCTGCTTCACCAGCAGTTCCAGCGCCCGGAAGCGGCGGCCACCGGCGGGCACCTCGAACATGCCGGTCTCCTGGCCCTCCGCATCCGCGCACGGCCCGGACGCTCAAGCTCTGCAGGAGCGTGCGCCGGGCGATGTCCTCGGCCAGCTCCTCGATGGAGATTCCGGCCTTTACCCGGCGCACATTGGCCTGGCTAAGCACCAGTTTGTTGAAGGGAATGTCGCGCGAGGCGCTGAGGGTGATCTTCTGAACGGCGGTTGCCATGTCGATATTCTCCGCGACGGGCGGCCGAAAGCCTCTCTCGACCTCAACCCGTCATGGAATCGCCCGCTTTCCTCTCCCTCTACGGCCGAGACGGAGGCGGCCGGCCGTGGTGCCCGGGCGGCCAGCGTCCGGCGGGCCGCAGTTCCGCCTCCGCAGGTTTCCGGTTTTGCGAATTGCCGTAGCTGTGCCGGCGCCGTGACAGGTTCTCCCGCGCCGTTGCATCCGCACCAAGTCGGTGGGCTTGCCGGGCGCCCTGTCGGCCGACACCGGAGGTCAGCGACGAAAGCGCATCACGCCATCTCCAACTCGTCGGCCGCCTGTATCGTGTCGACGGGATCGGAAGGAGCGGGCCGGAAGGCGAGCAGGTAGTCGGCTGCCTTCGAAGCGGCGCTGGCGGCGCGGACGATGGCGCGATCGTCTTCGCGCAGCACTTCCAGCCAGGAGCCGATATAGTCGGCATGGCGCACCGTCGGCACGATGCCGAGCGAGGCGCAGACGAAGGCGCTGGTCATCTCGGCGACCAGCTCTTCCTTGGCATACAGCGCCGAGCCGAAAACTCCGGTCAGATCGCGAGCGAGCCGCGAGGGGTGACCGACCCAGTGACCGAGCTCATGCAGGGCCGTCCGGTGCCAGTTGATCGGCTCGAAATAAGCGTCGGGCCGCGGCACTTGTACGTAGTCCTGGGCCGGGCTGTAGAAGGCGCGATCGCCACCCATGCGGAAGTCGGCGCCGGTCGCGGCGATCAGCGCCTCGGCCTGGGGCAGGATCATCCCCTCGGACACGGGCGGCGGGGTGGTGATCAGCCCGTCGGGAAGGTTCTCGCACTGATCGGTGTTGAAGACGGTGAATCGTTTGAGGAACGGGATCGCTCCGGGCTCGTCACCGTCGCGCTCCGCCCGCTTGCGTTCGTCATCGGGGATGAAGCGGTCGGCATAGACGACGGTCGTGCCGCGCTCGCCTTTGCGCACGTTGCCGCCGAGGCTCAAGGCTTGACGGAAAGTGAGCCAGCTCTGGCCAGCAAAGCCGCGCTCGACGACCGCGCCCCAGAGGATCAGCACATTCACGCCGGAGTAGCGCCGCTGGGTCGCCGCATTCTTCGGCATGGCGAGCGATGCTTTCGCCGCGGCGGTCCCCCAGGGCTGGACCCAGGGCACGCGGCCGGCCTCCAGCTCGGCGATGATCTTGTCGGTGATTTCGGAATAGAGGCTCGTCCGGTCCTGACCAGCACGAGCGCGAGCGGCTGAACGTGACATCGCGGGTCTCCGCGACGGGCGCCGCGAGCCTCTCTCGCGACCTCCAACCCGTCACGGCCGACCCCGCCTGGCTCTCACTCTAAGCTAAGGGGGCGGGTCACCCCGTAGGCCATTCCATCATTGAAGGTTGCGCTGGCGCGGGCCTAATCTACCCTCCGAGCGGGCGAGGGGGCCTGCCCATCCGGGGAATGCCGGTGTAGAGGAGGGCGGATGAACCGTTTCGCATCGATGGGCATATTGGCACTCGTTTTTGTAGCGGGCGCCGGCGGCTTTGCTGTTTGGTTTGTCGTTCGTGGTGAAGTGACGTGGCCGCCAGGTTCCTGCGCTTCCATGCCCACTGGCAAATTTGAGGTTGTGTTCGGAAACAACTCAAAGGGGTATTCTACCGGTTTCATATGCCCAACTCCGGACAACATGGATTGCAACGGCCATCGTCAAGCGCTTGGCTGGGGGCTATTGGCAGTCAATGGTGAAATTGTCGTTCCAGAGGACATTTTTGCGATCACGAGCCCAAGCCCCGGTTTTACCGAGAATTCATTCGAAGTCATCGGTTACAACTCCAATCGTACCATTATCAGACTTGTGCAGAGCAGGGGGGATGAATTAATCGTGGCCCAGCACGGTGGTGGGTCAATGAGTTCGACCGCCACGACATCGGGATCAAAAGTCCGCTGTGGCACAGAAGTATACGAGCTGAAACCGGAAGGCTGGTACTTGAACGGCCAACTGGCGCACAGTTTTCACACTGATGGGTCAGAAAAGAAATAGGCCTTTGACTGCGGCAAACCGAACATGGATGTTGGAATTACGGTGACAGTCCAATCAACTCCTGTTGCGCGCCTGCATCGGCCGGGGCCGGCTTCGGGCCGCGTTTGCTCGGCTTGAGACGGCGCTGCGCCGCCGCATTCTTCGGCATGGCGAGCGATGCTTTCGCCGCGGTGGTGCCCCATGGCTGAACCCAGGGCACGCGGCCGGCTTCCAGCTCTGCGATGATCTTGTTGGTGATTTCGGAATAGAGGCTCACCCGGTCCTGACCGGCACGAGCCCGAGCGGCTGAACGTGACATCGCTGGTCTCCGCGACGGGCGCCGCGAGCCTCTCTCACGACCTCCAACGCGTCACGGCCGACCCCGCCTGGCTCTCACTCTCTAGGCCGTGACTCACGGCTGCGGCGGCGGGCGATCGGAGCTCCGCCCGGCGGCCTTGCCGGCCCGCGACTGCGCGATGTGTGGACGGCGGTCATCCGCCCGCGCGCCACCATGCGATGCGCTCCTCCCGTGACGCGTTGGCGAGCCGCAGCAGCAGATCGCCGTGGCATGCCGCCGGCGCGCAGAAGCACAGCAGATCCTTGCCGCGAAGTTCGTCGAGCGCGCGCAGCAGATGATGCTGATCCGTAAGCGTCGGCTGATTACCGCGGCTTGGTTTTGGTCGGCGTTGGGCGGCGACGGTTTGCGATTTGGGCGATCCGGGCCTTGACGTGCTGTTCGTCGAAGGCGTTTGGATCGAAGTCGCCGAACCAATCTTTGACGTCGTGATGCTCCGGGTGCTTGGGATCGGCGAGAATTTCGAGCTGGGTATAGAAGCCAGGGATTCCGCCGCAATCCTCGGGAGGTGCCGCCTGCTCGCCGGCGAGGTAGCGCGGATAGGCCGATCCTGGACCGGCAGCGCGAGGTTTGGTCAGGGTGAGCTGATGTTCCCAGCAATCGCCGAAGTCGTAGATGTAGGATAGCTTGGTTGTGCGTGGCCGAAGCAGCGCCTGGAGGGTCAGCTTGGCGGCTCGACCGCTGCCGATGTGCTCGCGACCGACGGCGAACTCCCAGAGATGAGCGTCCTCCCATCCCATGGCGGCTTGGACGACCGCATGAAGCTGTTTGAGCGTCATCGAGGTCGGCACCTCGATCTCGCGCCAGATCGGCGGATCGCTGCCGAGGAGATCGATGCGCAGCGTCGCAATCATATCGGAAGGGGGGCTATCGTCGGCGCTCATGCCGCCAGTTTGGCAGGCTGCCCATGCCAGTTCCACGGCAACAATTCGGCCAGACGATTGATCGGGTGACCCTTGGCCGTGCGATCGATCACATCGGCGAGCCAAGTCTGCGGATCGAGGCCATTGAGTTTGGCGCTTTCCAGCACGGTGTAGAGGATTGCGGCGCGCTCGCCGCCGGCATCAGATCCGAGGAACAAGAAATTTTTACGGGTAATGGCAATGCCGCGCAGGGCACGCTCGGCGACGTTATTGTCAATCGCGAGCCGGCCATCGCCGGCATAGCGGGCCAGCGCCTCCCAGCGGCTCAGCGCGTACTGGATCGCTTTTGCGAGTGCGTTCTTCGATGACAGCCGGCGGCGCTGTGCCGTCAGCCAGTCGCGCAAAGCGTCGAGGAGCGCCACGGCACGGTTCTGGCGCGCCGCCAGGCGGATATCGGCCGGCTGGCCGGTGACCGGGGCTTCGATCCGATAGAGCTCGCCGATCCGTTTCAGTGCCTCTTCGGCGATCGGCGATCTGGTCGCTTCGAACACGTCGTAAAACTTGCGCCGCGCATGGGCCCAACACGCTGCGTGGATCAGCGGCGGCCCTCGGCCGACCTGGTCTTTGGCGGATGGCGGTCGCGTCAGGGCGGCGTAGCCGCTGAAGGCGTCGGCCTGGATCGCGCCGCGAAAGAGGGCCAGATGATCGCGCGGTCGCTCGCCGCGGCGGTCGGGGCTGAAACGATAATATGCTGCCGGTGCCCGCCCACCCTGCCAGGGTCGCTCGTCAACTACATAGGTCCACAGCCGTCCGGTCCTGGTCTTGCCGTTGCCGGGGGCCAGCACCGCGATCGGCGTGTCGTCGGTGTGGATGATCGGCGCTGCCATGACATGCGCGCCGATCAGCGCGGCCAACGGCGTCACCCACCAAGCAGCGTGCCCGACCCAGTCGGCCAGGGTGGCGCGCTCGATCGCGATGCCTTCGCGCGCCAGGATCGCCGATTGACGGTAGAGCGGCAGCCCGTCGAGGTATTTGCTGACCACGACATTGGCGACCAGGCCCGGTCCGGGCCGACCCTTCTCGATCGGCAGATCGGGCATCGGCGCCTGCAGGATGCGCTCGCAGCAGCGACAGCTGAGTTTGGGCCGAATATGGCGGATCACTTTGAGGCGGGCCGGGATCTTCTCCAAGACCTCGGTCACGTCCTCGCCGAGTTTGCTAAACCGGGTGCCGCCGCAGCCCGGGCACACCGACCCCGGATCGTGCACGATCTCCTCGCGCGGCAAATGATCGGGCAGCGGCCGTCGCACCGGCTGGCGACGTTCGCGGCGCGGCTGATCGGGGACGCGCTGTGCCGCCGGCGCTGTGCGCGCCGCTTCGCTCTCTTCCAAATCTTCGAGCATCAGCTCGAGTTGCGCGATCTGAGTATCGAGTTTTTCCGACGAGCGCCCGAACTGCATGCGCCGCAGCTGGGCAAGCTGAGCCTTGTACTGTTCGATCCGCAGCCGGGCGCCGGTCAGCTCGGCCCGCGCTTCCGCCAATTCCGCCTCGCGTTCGGCCAGCAGGAGGCGCAGCTCGGCGATCTCTTGAACGGGGTCAGCAGCGTCCGGCATCAACCATCAGTTTACTCCCGCTTGCATTGAGCAGTATCGACATCGTACCCGCCTGAGTCACTATGTCGCGCTGTTCAACTAGCCACTTCCGGGGTCCAGCTGCGGCGTGGCGCACGCCAATCGATGCCCTCCAGCAGCATCGACAATTGTGCTGCCGTCAGCACCACCGATCCGTCCTTCGCCTGCGGCCACAAAAACCGGCCGCGCTCCAGCCGCTTAGCAAACAGGCACAAACCTTGCCCGTCCCACCACAGCACCTTGATCAGATCGCCGCGGCGACCACGGAACACGAACAGCGCGCCGCCATGCGGGTCGAGGCGCAAGGTGGTCTGAACCCGCGCCGCCAGCCCGTCAAAGCCTTTCCTCATGTCGGTGACGCCGCACGCCAGATAGACGCGGACATTGCCCGGAATGCCGATCACGACAGCGCCGACAAGACCCGGCGCAATGCCACCTGGTCGACCGCGCCGGTCAGGCGCAGCTTCACCCCCGAGGCCAGCTCCACCTCGATGATCCCGTCCGCCGGCCGATCGGTTTCGGGCAGTATCGGCACCGGATCAACCGACGCAGCGGCCCGTGGAAGCTCCTCGACCGGCGGGGCCAATCTCACCGGCGCAAACCCGGTCAGCTCGCCGGTACGGAACTGCCGGCGCCAGGTGTAAAGCTGGCCGCTGCTGATCGCGTGCAGTCGGCAAACCAGCGAGGGCGAGGATCCTGGCGCCACGCTCTGCGCCAATATCCGAAGCTTCTCTTCGAGGCTCCAGCGTCGCCGGCGCTCCGGACCGGTGAGAACCTCGCCGCGGACCTCGCGAGCCCTCGTATGAGTACTCCCAAGGTCCTCCTTATCGACCAGCTCCGCGTCATCCATTGCACCGCTGCCCGCAAAAGAGCGGCAGCATCCAGCTCAACACGCCGAGTGCAAGACGACCCTCAGCTGACGCTTACTAAGAATACACGAATACACCGGCGATCCGTAATCATCACTGCCACCAGCATCTGGCAAGCGGCGCGTAACCAGTTTGGGCGGATCAACGCGGTGCGCGCCGGCCATGGGATGGGGTAGATCCGCGACCAATTGCCGCCGGGGCCGCGCTGATGCACTATTTCACGTGGTAGCCATATGGTAGCCAAGAAACCGGAAGGGCTTAGCCGGTGACGGTTAAGCCCTTCGTGTTGTTGGTGGAGCCAACCGGGATCGAACCGGTGACCTCTACAATGCCATTGTAGCGCTCTCCCAGCTGAGCTATGGCCCCAAACCAAGGGTTCGCCGCGACGAGCCGGCAATCAGCCGCAAATTAGGAACGCGATCGGGCGCCGGCAAGTAAAAAACGCGGCCTCCCCGGCGCCGGGAGGTCAGCGTTCATCCTCTTCGACGTTCTCGATAACCTCGGCCATGTCGTCTTCGTCTTCGCCGAGCTCAGAGGCGTCCTCGAGCAGCTCCTCGTCTTCCTCCTCGGCTTCTTCGAGAGGCAGCGCTTCCTCTTCGTCCCCGGGGATCTCGGCCTCCTCGGTCTCGACATCGGCGTCGAGCTCCCCGGCGCCGATCGGTTCGAGCTCTTTCTCGACTGGAGCAACCGGGCGCGCCCGGCGCGATTTCAAAAACGCTTCGGGATCAAACGGGGTGCTGCATTTTGGGCAGATCACGGGCTTGTGCAGCAAATCATAATAGCGGGTCCCGCAGCTTGGGCAGATCCGCTTGCTGCCCCATTCGGGCTTGGCCACGATCCAACTCCATAGAGGTTCGCCGGGGTCGGTCGACGCGCCATTGCCACAGGGACGTCACCCTGTCAAAAATAAATCCTCAACGACGGCGCGCCGACGGCTTCGGGATATGGGCTGAAGGCGCCGCCGCCGCAACCGCCAACCCCGCTTTTCGAGGCCTGCCATCCCATGGCCGATCCGTCGCCGCCGCGGTCGCCCGCACAGTTGATGTCGGCGCGGCCCAACGCGCCGCTTTCCGGCGAAATCCGGGTACCCGGCGACAAATCCATCTCGCACCGCGCGCTGATGCTGGGCGCGTTGGCGGTCGGGCGGACTGAAATCAGCAACTTGTTGGAGGGGGAGGACGTCCTCGCAACCGCGGCGGCGCTGAATGCGCTCGGCGCCGCCGCGGCTCCTTCCGGCGATGGCCGTTGGATCGTCGACGGAGTCGGGGTCGGCGGCCTGTGCGAGCCGGAGAACTTGCTCGATCTAGGTAATTCGGGGACCTCGGCGAGGCTTCTGCTCGGCATCCTCGCGACCCACCGGCTGACTGCCTTCGTCACCGGTGACGCCTCGTTGCGGCGCCGGCCGATGGGCCGCGTCGTCGACCCGCTGAGCCGCTTTGGGGCAAGCTTCCTGACCCGCGAGGGCGCCCGCCTGCCGCTCGCCGTGACCGGTGCAGCGGACCCGATCCCGATCGTCTACCCGTTGCCGGTGCCCTCGGCCCAGGTCAAATCGGCGGTGTTGCTGGCTGGGCTTAACACTCCCGGCGAGACCACGGTGATCGAGCCGCAGGGGACCCGCGACCACACCGAGCGGATGCTGCGCCACTTCGGTGCGACGGTCACGACCCAACCAGCCGAAGGCGGCGGCAAGCGCATCACGGTCGAAGGGTTTCCCGAACTCTTGGCGGCGCCGATTACGAGTGCCGGGCGATGTCTCTTCGGCTGCGTTCCCTTTGGTGGCGGCGCTGCTCGTCCCAGGATCGGAGGTGACGATCGAGGGCGTCGGTCTCAACCCGTTGCGCGCCGGATTATTGGAGTGTCTGCGCGAGATGGGCGCTGACATCACCTTAGTGAACGAGCGCGACGAAGGCGGCGAGCCGGTAGCCGATTTGCTCGCCCGCGCCGGCGTCCTGACAGGCGCCGACATCCCGGCCGAGCGGGCGCCGCGGATGATCGATGAATATCCGATCCTCGCCGTCGCCGCAGCGTGCGCCCGGGGTCGCACGGTGATGCGTGGGCTCAGCGAGCTGCGGGTCAAGGAAAGCGATCGTCTGGCGGCGATCGCCGGCGGTCTCGCCAGCTGCGGCGTGCGCGTCGCGGTCGAGGGCGATGATTTGATCGTCGAAGGCACAGGCAACTTTCCGGCAGGCGGAGCAGAGATCCAGACCCAGCTGGATCATCGCATCGCCATGGCCTTCCTGGTTTTGGGGCTCGCCACCAACGAGCCGGTGCGGGTCGACGACGCGCGGCCGATCGCGACCAGCTTTCCCGGTTTCGCCGATCTGATCAACAGCCTCGGCGGTGTAATCGCAGCCAGCCCATGACCTCTCGGCCGTTCGTCGTTGCGATCGACGGGCCGGCGGCTTCGGGCAAAGGTACCTTGGCGCGCCGCCTCGCCGAACGCTTCGGCTTCGCCCATCTCGACACCGGCACCCTCTACCGCGCCACGGCACTCGGCGTCCTCGACAACAAGGGCGATCCCGCCGATCCGGTTGCAGCGGAACGAGCGGCGCGCCAGGTTGATCCGCGGCAGCTTACTGATCCGCGGCTGCGCGGCGAGGCGGTCTCAGCGGCAGCCTCGGTGGTTGCCGCGAACCCAGCTGTGCGCAGCGCATTGCTCGCTTTTCAACGGGACTTTGCCGCCCACCCGCCGGCCCCGGCGGGCGGCGCGGTCCTCGACGGGCGGGATATCGGCTCGGTCGTATGCCCGCAGGCGGATCTCAAACTGTTTCTCACCGCCGACGTAAAGACGCGCGTCAAGCGCCGGGTCAAAGAGTTGCGCGGGCGCGGCGCCACGGCTATATACGAAAACGTCTTGCAAGATCTCAACGAACGCGACGCGCGCGACGGTGAGCGTCGGGCTGCTCCACTATCGGTGGCGCCCGACGCCAAAGTCATCGACACGACGACTCTCGATGCCGCTGCGGTGGTCGAGCTCGCCGCCGATTATGTCGCGCGCGCACTCAAGGAGAAGGAATGGCTGTAGAACTGCAAATGGGGGGGGCGTCTGCGAAGGAGAATTTCGCCGCGCTTCTCGACGAATCCCTGGGCATGGTCAACGGTCTCGAAGGCACGGTAGTCAAGGGCCGGGTCATCGCGGTCGAAAACGACGCCGTGCTCATCGATGTCGGCCTCAAATCGGAAGGCCGCGTGCCGTTGAAGGAGTTCGCCGCCGGGGGCGACGAGCCCGACCTACATGTCGGCGACACCGTCGAGGTCTACCTCGAGCGGATGGAGGATAAAAACGGCGAGGCCCAGCTGTCGCGCGAGAAGGCGCGACGCGAGGAGGCCTGGACCCAGCTCGAAAAGAGCTTTCAGGCAAACGATCGGGTGACCGGGGTGATCTTCGGGCGGGTTAAGGGCGGCTTCACCGTCGACCTCAGCGGCGCCGTTGCGTTTCTGCCGGGCAGCCAGGTCGACATCCGGCCGGTGCGCGACATCAGCCCGTTGCTCGGATCGCCGCAGCCTTTCCAGATCCTCAAAATGGACCGCTCGCGCGGCAACATCGTGGTCTCGCGCCGCGCCGTACTTGAGGAGAGCCGCGCCGAGCAGCGCTCGGAGCTGGTCGCCAGCCTCAAGGAGGGCCAGATCCTCAATGGGGTCGTCAAGAACATCACCGACTACGGCGCATTTGTCGATCTGGGCGGGGTGGATGGGCTGCTGCATGTCACCGACATCGCCTGGCGGCGCATCAACCACCCCTCAGAAGCGCTGAATATCGGGCAGACCGTCAAGGTCCAGGTTATTCGCTTCAACCCCGAGACCCAGCGCATCTCGCTCGGCATGAAGCAGCTTGAAGCCGACCCGTGGGAAGGCGTCGAGCTGAAATACCCGGCCGCGGCGAAATTCCGCGGCCGGGTTACCAACATCACCGACTACGGCGCCTTTGTCGAGTTGGAGCCGGGGGTCGAAGGGCTGGTTCATGTTTCCGAGATGAGCTGGACCAAAAAGAACGTGCACCCAGGCAAGATCGTCTCGACCAGTCAGGAGGTCGAGGTCATGGTGCTCGATGTCGATCCACAAAAGCGCCGGATCAGTCTCGGGCTCAAGCAGACCCTGGCCAATCCGTGGGAAGCCTTTGTCGACGAGCACCCGATCGGCAGCGAGATGGAGGGCGAGGTCCGCAATATTACCGAGTTCGGCCTATTTGTCGGCCTGCCCGGCGATATCGACGGTATGGTCCATCTCTCCGACATCGACTGGAATCGTCCGGGCGAGGACGCCATCGACAATTACCGCAAGGGCGAGGTGGTGCGCGTCAAAGTGCTCGACGTCGATGTCGAAAAGGAGCGTATCAGCCTCGGTATCAAACAGCTCTCGGCCGATCCGTTCGAGGCCGGGATGTCCAAGCTGCGAAAAGGCGAGGTCGTGACCGGCACAATCGCCGGGATCAACGAGGGCGGCGTCGAGGTGTCCGTCGGGGATGGCCTCCTCGGTTTTATCCGCAAGTCGGAGTTGTCGCGCGACCGCAGCGAGCAGCGGCCGGACCGTTTCGCGGTCGGCGAAAAGGTCGATGCCAAAGTCACTGCGATCGATCGCGCCACGCGCAAGGTCAGCTTGTCGATCAAGGCGCGAGAGGTCGACGAGGAAAAGCGCGCCATGGCCGAGTTCGGCTCATCGGATTCGGGGGCCAGCCTCGGCGATATCCTTGGCGCCGCGATCAACCGTGCCCGCCGTCAGGACGCAGACCGACAGGGCGAGGCGGAGACCGAGACCGAGACTGGGGAGAAGAGCTGAAAGGCTTGTCTGATCCCGGCCTCTTCGGGCGAAGGGGTAGGGGCCAAAGACAATCCGGGGAGAGGCTTGACTGCCGCTTGACGCTCGCCTAGCGCTTTGGCACGCTCGGGCATTCCCCCTTTGGGCGTAGGAGCGGCGATCGGGATGACGAAATCGGAGCTCGTGCAAAAGCTGTCGGAAACCAACCCGCATTTGTATCAGCGCGACGTCGAGGTCATCGTCACCGCGATTTTTGAGGAAATCGCGGCGGCGCTCGCGCGCGGTGACCGCGTCGAGTTGCGCGGGTTCGGGGCATTCTCGGTCAAGCGCCGGGACGCCCGCGTCGGCCGCAACCCGCGAACCGGCGACAGCGTGCGCGTGGCCGAGAAGCACATCCCGTTCTTTAAGACCGGCAAACAGTTGCGCGACCGCCTGAACCGGAGTGCGCCGCACGCCTAAACAGGGGTTAATGGGCTCGGGCGAATGAGGGCCGTCTATTTGGCGGTGACGCTCGCCGTCGCTGCTGTGTTGAGTCTGTTCGCCGCGTCCAACCGCGAGGCTGTATCGCTGGGGCTGTGGCCGCTGCCTTTTTTAGTGGGCGTCCCGCTCTACCTGGTAGTTTTTGGCGCCGCAATTGTCGGCTTTCTGACTGGCGCGCTCGCCGCCTGGATCGGCGGTGCTCGCCGCCGCCGCGAACTCAGACGCTGCCGCCGGCGCAGCGAGGCGTTGGCGCGCGAACTCGCTGCGACCCAATCGCAGCTCCCGACCGCGGCCCAAACGGGAAGTTTGGCGCTGCCGGCAGCGCGTTGACGTGACCTGCCGTCCGCCACAAACCTTTTGACCTTACTACCGGGTCGGGTTCAGTCTGCACGCGCAATCGAACAAAATCAGCGAATCCCCCAAATGGACCTTCCTGAGAGCGTTGCCGCGATCGGCGAGCGGCTGGGCGGCACTGGTGCGATCGTGGCCGACCCGCAATTGTTGCATGGCGCGGACGTGTTTGCCGCCGAGCGCGATCGAATCTTCCTGCGCCGGTGGGTCGCCGTCGACCACCAAACCCGGCTCGACGGCGACGGATGCTATTTCCGGTTCGACGCCGCAACCCGCTCGCTGCTGGTGACTCGCACCGCGGATGGCGGCCTGCATGCGCTGCGCAATGTCTGCATCCATGCCGGCTACCCGGTCTGTGAGGACGAGGGTGGCACGGCCGCGCGGCTGATCTGCCAGTATCATGGTTGGGAATTTGAGCTCGACGGCCGGCTGGTCGAACCGAACCTATCGGCCCGGATCGATCCCGCACGGCTGCGGCTTGCCAGTCACCCCGTGTGTGTCCACGAGGGGTTGATCTTTGTCGATCCATCGGGCGCGGCGGTCGCTGGTGAAGCCGCCGTCGATCCCGTCGCGGCAGGGGTTGTCCCCGAATGGCTGGCCGAGGGCAGCGTGACGGGCCGCAGCCGCTACACCACTAATTGGAATTGGAAGCTCGCCCTGCAGTTTCTGAAGGCGTCGCCCCATCTGTTTGCCGACGATCCCGACGACGGCGCCACCTGCGTCGTGTTCGGGCCGCTGAGCTTGATGATGGTGCAGCCGCAGCAAGCAGCGCTCCTTCGGGTGATCCCGAAATCGGCCGAGCGCACCGATATCCAGCTGGTTCGGATGGAAGCAAAGGGTGCGCCACCCAGCACGCCGGTGGCGGATGCTCCCGACCCGGTGGCGGACGGATTGCAGCAGGCCGGCGACACCGAGGCAGTGGCCCGGTCGTCCGAGCTCGATCGAAAGTTTTTCGCCTGGTACTGGTCGTTGATGTCGACGGATTGAGCAGGTAGCCGAGGGGTCGCCGAGGCGATGGAAATTCGTACTCTCGCCGAAGGCCTGGAGTTTCCCGAAGGGCCGGTGGCGCTCGACGACGGCTCGGTGGTGCTGGTCGAGATCGCGGGCGGTTGTGTGGCTCGGATATCGCCCGACGGGGCCAAGGCCGTCGTCGCGCGGCCGGGCGGCGGGCCGAACGGCGCCGCGATCGGCCCCGAGGGGAAATGTTACGTCTGCAACAATGGCGGCTTCGAATGGCATGTCGACGAAGCCGATCGAAAACGACCGATCGTGCAGGCCAAGGATTACGCCGGCGGCCGGATCGAACGGATCGACCTCGCGACCGGCGCCATCGAATGCCTCTATCGCAGCGCGGGTGAGGTGCCGCTAAAAGGTCCGAACGATCTCGTCTTCGACCGGCAAGGCGGCTTTTATTTTACTGATCTCGGCAAAGTCCGCGCCCGCGAGATGGATCGCGGTGCGGTCTATTACGCCTCTGCCGACGGATCGAGCATCGCCGAGGTTGCGTTTCCGATGGTGACGCCCAACGGGATCGGCCTGTCGCCTGACGAAAAGACCCTATATGTCGCCGAAACCGAGCCGGCGCGGCTCTGGGCCTTCGATATCGTCGAGCCCGGAACGGTCCGCAAGGAGCCCTGGCCTTCGCCGCATGGCGGGCGGCTCGTCGCGGGGGTCGGCGGATATCAACGCTTCGACTCGCTGGCGCTCGATGCCGAGGGGCGTATTTGCGTCGCCACCCTGATCAACGGCGGGATTACCGTCGTCTCGCCGGATGGCCGCCAAATCGAACACCATCCTATGCCCGATCCGATCACGACCAATATCTGCTTTGGCGGTGCGGACATGCGTACCGCTTTCATCACGCTGTCCTGGACTGGCCGGCTAGTCGCGGTCGACTGGCCGGTGGCCGGGCTGCGAACTCAATCAGTAGGGGTGAGACGCGCGGTCGCCGTCGTGGGACCGGATGCGGGACCCAGGGACGATCGCCGCGGCTGCCGTTGGCGCTCTCGACGGTGACGCCGTCCGGGTCGAGCCATAAGGCTACCGCGCCGAGCCGCCATGAATCGATTCGATCGATCACCGGAATCATCGAGCGGCAGCGAAACCCTGCCGGCACCTGACTGACAATAGCGTCGGTCTCGCCGCAGTCGACCGGCAGTCCGGCGTCGCCGGTGACAATCGCGACATTACGCCCGCGCGCCGAATAGCGGCAGCGTTCGCCGGCACAATCGAGCCCCCCTCCGCGCCCGATCGCGGCCACGCAGTCAATTTCAGCCCGGTCTCTTCGGCCAGGAACGAAGCCTCGATCTGCTCGCCATGGCCGGCGGAGGCGAAGTATGGCCCGTCGGCCGACCGCGCGGCCAGGAAACGGCCAATATCGGCGATAACGATATCGGGCGGGCGAGTCAGCGCCATGCCGGAGAGCCCGGCGACGATGGCGATCGCGCCCCAGCGTCGCCATGGTCCTCGCCACAGACACAGCCACAGTCCGCCAAGCGAGACCAGCACCAGCCCCGCCGCCGGCAATTGCGGCATCGGCCAGACATTGCCGGGCAAGGCCGAGACCGCCTGCGCGACCCCAATCGTCGCATCGATCCCCCAGCCCATCGGGATCAGCGCGAAGCGCTCGAGGCCGAACGGCATCAACAGACAGGTGACGACCCCCCAGGGTAAAGTCCACATCGCGCTCAGCGGCACCGCGACGACATTGGCCAGCGGCGAATACAAAGCGATGTGATGAAAGTGATAGATCGAGAACGGATCGGTGCCGATCGTAACCACGACTGTCGTGACCACGACCGCTCCGGCATAACCCAGCACCCGCCCCGGCAAGGAGCGGCGATAGAGCAGGCGCGCCAGGCGCTGCCCGTAGGTTTCATAGACGGCGATCAGCGCAACGACCGCACCGAACGACATCTGAAAGCTGACCCCGACCAGACTCTCCGGCTCGATCGCCAGCACAAACGCTGCGGCCAGCGCGCAGATCCGCATCGAAATCCGCAGCCGGTCGATCATGATCGCGGCAAAGACCAGCCCGTTCATGACAAAGGCGCGCTCGGTCGGGATCGCCGCACCCGACAGCAGCAGATAGCCGGTCAGCACCGCGAGCGTTGCTCCGGCGGCGATCTTCTTGATCGGATAACGCAATGCCACCCAGGGGATCAGCGCCAAACCGCCGCGCACGGCAAAAAAGACAAAGCCGCCGATAAGGCCGAGATGCAGCCCGGCGATCGCCAGCAGATGTTGCAGCCCCGACTGGCGGAACGCCTGCTTAACCTCCTCCGAAATCGCGCCGCGTTTTCCGGTGATCAGCGCCGACGCGACGCCGCCGGTCGAGCCAGGCAACACGGCGATGATGCGGCGCGACATCTCGGTGCGCAGATGCCGCAGATGCTCGTGCCAGCCGCCGCCTGACCCATCGTCTGCGTCGGTGACACGATGTGCGGGGCCATAAGTATAGCCGACGCCGCCAATCCGGGCGAAATATGCCTCGCGCTGCATGTCGTGTCCGCCCGGCACGATCTGGCCCGGCACCGGATAGAGCACCGCGCGCATGCTGACGCGATCGCCGGGAGCAAGCAGGTCGCTCGTCGCTGCGATGTGCACGCGCAGCCGCAGCGGCTGGTCGCCGGGATCGAGCCCCGGCAGCGCATCGGGAGCGACGATCACCCGCCACCCTCGGTCGAGCGAGTCGATATCAATGACCCGCCCGGTAAACGAGACCGGCCCGAGGCGCCGTTGCAGCATGGGCGCCTGGCGCTCCCACGTGGTCTCGCCGATCAGCGCAAAGCCGGCGCAGAACAAGGTCAGCGCCAACGTCGCCTCGCACGCCAACGGGTGCCGGTGCAGGGCAAAAGTCAGGCCGCCGGCTACGATCGTGGCGCCGAGGCCGAGCCACAGCGGCGGCTCGACCGCTAGCGCGAAATAAACGCCGATCCCGGCGCCGAAAAAGACCGGCAGCCACAAGAGGCGTCGCTCGCCCTCGCTCGCATAGGCTTCGGCGGCGGCTCGGAACAGCCCCATACCCCAGCCCGGCGCCGCGCCAAGCCCGCCGCCCGCGATCGCCGCATCCGCCATCACTGCCCCGCCGCTCGCGCGGGGCGAAACTAACCGGTCCGCAAGTCAAAAAGCCGTCAACTTGATCCTGACGCTTTATTGACGGTTACGCGAATTGCTTAGCAGCCAACCCAAAATCGAGCGCACCACCTTACCGGCCCACCGTCACTCAGAGGGCGTCGGCGACCGCGCTGTGGTAGCGGCGCAGCGCGGCGAGGTGGTCGGAAAGCGTGTGGCCGGAAATGCGCTTGTGGTGGCGGCGGTTGAAGGTTGTCGTCAGGCAGATATGCGAGGCGCCGGCGGCCTTCCAGAAGCGGGTTTCCTTGGCCCAATCAGCATCGCTGCCAGTGCCCATCGACACCCAGGCCTCGATTCCGACTTGCGCGGGGTCGCGGCCGGCGGCTTCGGTCAGATGGCGCAGCCTGCCGAGCACTTCCGTTGCCTCGGACCCTGGCGGATAGGCGTTCGGCATCCAGCCATCGCCCAATTTCGCAATGCGCTCTAACGTGCGCTCGTGATGCCCGCCGAACCACACCGGCACCTTGCCGGAAGCTGGGCGCGGGTTGATGCCGGCATCCTCGATCGTGTGCCAACGGCCTTCGAAACTGACATGCGGCTCGGCCCACAATTTCTGCATGACCTGCACCTGCTCCTCGGAGCGGCGGCCGCGATTGTGAAAATTCTCGTTGAGGCCGGTGAATTCGACCTCGTTCCAGCCGACACCGATGCCGAGCCGAAACCGGCCGCCCGTCAATACGTCGAGACAGGCCGCCTGCTTGGCGACCAACACCGTCTGGCGCTGCGGCAGGATCAACACGCCGGTCGAAAAGCCGAGTTTCGACGTGCAGCCGGCGAGAAACCCGAACAACACGAACGGGTCGTGAAACAGATCATTGTTATCATTGCGGTCCCAGCCCGGCCTGCTGGCGGCGTTAACGCCGAGTACATGGTCCGGCGCCTCGAGGAAATCGTAGCCGATCGCTTCCGCCGCCTGCGCGTATTCGCGTATCATCGCCGGCTCGCCGCCGATGTCGCTCCACGGCAGTAAGGTGCCCAGTTCCATCCGTCATCTCCCGGTTCAGTATTGCCTGCGGTGAAATTACATCGAGGGCGCGCGCCCGACCACCGCGGTCATCGGATCGCTCTCGTCCTCGATCCATTCTGCCAACCGGTAGGTCTCGATTTCGGCAAAGCCGGCGTGGCGCAGGTAGTGCTCGACGAGCTTTGCGTGACCGGCATCGTCGAGCGCCCGCCAGATCGCCACCGCCTTTGTCCAGAAGCAGCGGTTAGAGAAGCCGATCACCAGTGGCGCCCCGGCGCGGAACATGCGCGCGACGTCGCGCAAGACCTCAACAGGCCGCTGCAGATACTGGATAGAGACGCAGATCATCGCCGCATCGATGCTGTCGTCTGACAGCGGCAGGATCGGATCGCGGTTGAGGTTCTGCACGAACCAGCGGCTGAAGCGCGGGTTGGCGGCGAGCTCCTCGGCGTTCATGCCGTGGCCGATGATCTCGGAATATGCGATTTCGGGCGGCAAATGACTGACCCAGCTCGACATCAGGTCGAGCAATACGCCGCCCGCGGGAAGCGCGATGCGGTAGAACCCGGTCAGGGCGGCGATGGCGCCGTCGTCGATATGGCAGACGAGCCGCGCCGGCTCGTAAAAGATTTCGTCTTCCTCGGCGTCTAACTTGGCGAAGGCGCCCGGCGACAGCCCGAGCATCTCCTCACTCATTGCCGCTTGGCCCGCGCGAAGTTACGCCGCCGCGGCGTGTTTGCCGCGGCCGAACAGGCGATCCATCGCCTCGGCATCGGCCTTGTCAAATTGCGTTGTCTTCGTCCGCACCTCGTCGACCTTTGCCAACGCCCGCACCACCGCCGGCCGTACGGCGATCGTTCCAACCCAGGCCATCAGCTTGGGGTAATCGGCTTCCGCCGGCTTGCCGAGCAGGGAGCCGACATTGCGCGCCCACGGGAACGTTGCGATATCAGCGATGGTATAGGTCGCGCCGCCGAGGAACCGCGCCACGCCGAGCCTGGTGTCGAGCGCTTCGAGAGCGCGGCGCGCCTGAGTGCGATAGCGATCGAGCGCGTAGTCATTGCCGCTCGGGGCAAAGCGCATGAAATGAACGAACTGCCCAAACATCGGGCCGACCAAAGTCATCTGCACCATCATCCATTGCAGCGCGTCAAAGCGCCCGATCGGATCCTTGGGCAAGAACTGGCCGGTCTTCTCCGCGAGATATTGCAGGATCGCGCCTGATTCGAAGAGGGTGTAGGGCTTGCCGCCCGGACCGTCGCGATCGGTAATGACCGGCACCTTGGCGAGCGGGTTGAGCCGCAGGAATTCGGGATCGAACTGCGCCTCGCCGAACACGTCGACCGGGTGCACCGTATAAGGCAGCCCCATCTCTTCGAGAGCGATGTAGATCTTGACGACGTTTGGGCTGCCCATGGCGTAAAGGTCGATCATCGGGGGGCTCCTGGCTTTCGCGTTGCGCGCTGGACCGAGCATGACACGGCAGCGGGTGACGGACCAGCCGCTCGACCCCATGCCGTCGCCGCCCGAGTTGACTTTAGCGCCACCGCCACCCTCGGCTCGCCGCCTGGTACGAAGCCGTCGAAAAGTTGCCCTCGATGCAAGCGACCAAGCCGCCCGCCGGATAAGCGCGGGATTCCTCGGACGTTGGTTCGGGTCAGCTGTCGCCCATCTTGAGGGCGGCGATGAAGGCGGATTGCGGGATTTCGACTTTGCCGAACTGGCGCATCCGCTTTTTGCCCTCCTTCTGCTTTTCGAGGAGCTTGCGTTTGCGGGTCACGTCGCCGCCATAGCATTTGGCGAGCACGTCCTTGCGCAGAGCCTTGACCGTCTCGCGGGCGATGATGCGGCCGCCGATCGCCGCCTGGATCGCCACCTGGAACAAGCTGGCGCGGGATCAGGTCCTTCAGCCGCTCGCACAAGCGCGCGGCCGCGGCGCTCGGCCTGGCTGCGGTGGACGATCATCGACAGCGCGTCGACCGGCTCGCCGTTGACCAGGATGTTCATCAGCACCAGGTCGCCCTCGCGGTAGTCGTCGATCTGGTAGTCGAAGCTGGCATAGCCGCGGCTGACCGATTTCAGCCGGTCGTAAAAGTCGAACACGACCTCGTTCAGCGGCAGGCGATAGACCAGCATCGCCCGGTTGCCGGCATAGGTCAGGTCGACCTGCACGCCGCGGCGCTCCTCGCACAAGGCGAGGATCGGGCCGAGATAGGCGTCGGGCACCAGGATCGTCGCCTTGATCCACGGCTCCTCGATGTGGTCGATGCGCACCGGATCGGGCATGTCGGCCGGGTTGTGCAGGGTGCGCACCCCGCCGTTGGTCAGATGCACCCGGTAGACGACCGAGGGGGCCGTCGCCAGCAGGTCGAGGTCGAACTCGCGGGCGAGCCGCTCCTGGATGATCTCGAGATGCAAGAGGCCGAGAAAGCCGCAGCGAAAGCCGAAGCCCAGCGCGACCGAGGTCTCGGGCTCGTATTCGAAGCTGGCATCGTTGAGGCGCAACTTGGCGAGGCTGTCGCGCAGCCGCTCGTAATCGGCCGCGTCGGTCGGGAAGAGGCCGCAGAACACGACCGGCTGCACCGGCTTGAAGCCGGGCAGCGGCGCCGCGGCGGGGCGGCGGTCCTCGGTGATCGTGTCGCCGACGCGGCAATCGGCGACGGTCTTGATGCCGGCGGTGATGAAGCCGATCTCGCCCGGCCCCAGCGCCTCGACCGCGACGCCCTTCGGGGTGAACACGCCGACCCGCTCGATCGGCGTGCACCGCGCCGGTCGCCATCAGCCGGATCTTCTGCCCGGCCTGCGAGCACCCCGTCCTTGACCCGCACCAGGATGACGACGCCGAGATAGGGGTCGTACCAGCTGTCGACCAGCAGCGCCTTGAGCGGCGCCGCGGCGTCGCCCGAGGGCGGCGGCAGGCGGGTCACCAGCGCTTCGAGCACGCCGGTCGATGTTGAGCCCGGTCTTGGCCGAGATCAGCACCGCATCCGAGGCGTCGAGCCCGATCACATCCTCGATCTGCTCCTTGACCCGCTCGGGCTCGGCCGCCGGCAGGTCGATCTTGTTCAGCACCGGCACGATCTCGTGCCCGGCCTCGATCGCCTGATAGACATTGGCGAGGGTCTGCGCCTCGACCCCCTGGCTCGCATCGACGACCAGCAGCGAGCCCTCGCAGGCGGCCAAGGACCGGCTGACCTCATAGGCGAAATCGACATGGCCCGGCGTGTCCATCAGATTGAGGACATAGCTCTCACCGTCCTTGGCGCGGTATTGCAGTCGCACGGTCTGCGCCTTGATCGTGATGCCGCGCTCGCGCTCGAGCTCCATGTTGTCGAGCACCTGCTCGCGCATCTCGCGCGCCTCGAGCCCGCCGCAGGCCTGGATCAGCCGGTCGGCCAAGGGTCGACTTGCCGTGGTCGATATGCGCGATGATTGCGAAATTGCGGATCTGGGCTGAGGGGGATCATGCGAGGCCGAACATAGGGGTGCGGCGCCGCCGGATCAACGCGGGCCGCGCGGAGGCGGCACTTTCACAACGCCGCGAGCGGGATTCCGAGCGCGCGAGCAGCGCCGAGCAGCCGGTCGTCGTAGCTCGCCAGTTCGACAGCCGTCGATCGAAGCACCGAAGCCAAGGTGGCGAGGTGCAGGCCATCGAGAGTGCGGACCGAAACCGGAAAGGGCTCCAACGCGCGCGCCAGCGTTGGACCAGTCATTTCGATCATGTCCACGAGCGCGAGAATTGCGCGAACGTCGTCCGCCCGCGTGCTCGCCAAACCGTAAGCGTGCACTCGGTTCCATACCTCATATTCGAGCAGCCGACTGGAAACTAATGGTTGTTGCCAGAAAGGGGCCGGCGGGGAGCGCGTTTCGAACAGCAGCTGAGCCAACGCCACCGAACTGTCGAGGTAGATCACCGATCTTCCCGGTCACGATCTAGGTCGGCCATCAGCTGTTCGAAGGTGAGACCGGGAACCGGCTTGGGTGCGGGCGGCAGGCCGCCGCGGTTCTTCGCTGGCGTCAGCCAACCTTCGCGCACGCCACGTTCGATAAAGCTTTCGTGCGTCGGCTGTCGCGGCGGGATGAGCTCGGCGACGGTGCGGCCGCGGTCGGTGATGACGACGGTCTCGCCGGCCGATGCCAGACGGACGTATTCGCTCAGCTTGTTTTTTAGTGTTTTGAGGCCGACCTTTTGCATAGAAATGAAGTGGCCTCTAGAAGCCACTTTGTCAATCAACCCGCCCAGCGAGCCTGTTCCAGGCAGCACGCGCGTGCCGGCGGACACAATCAACAGTTGCTTATGTCAGAGCCGCTTGCTGCACCTGCAGCGAATTCAGCAGCGGGTCTCATCTATAGGTCTTGATTTCAGTCGGGTAGTTCCGTCGCTGCCTTTCGATTGGTTGTGTGCTCGCCGAATAATATGAACTGCCAATTCGTCAATTCTACGGCTGGCAGGAATCCCGGGGTACGTTGGGGTCGGCTGGCTCTTCGAGATTTCAGCGGCGCCCGTCGAACGTCCTCAGACGGCTTTCGCAAGCTGCGCTGCCGACCGATCGAGCAGGCACGCCGGGCCGCCGCCCGCAACCACAGGCGAGAGAAGAAGCGGCCATTTGATGCTATATTGCCGGTGGTACTCAGCGCGATGCGGTGACCGGATGGCTGCGACGATAGACAACCGGGCGGCCGAGGCTCGAAAGAGCCAACGCCCAACTGCGGCGGCAGCTCGATGCCTGCAGCGCCGAACTAAAGCAAGCGCGCGAGCAGCAGACCGCGACCGCCGAGGTCCTGCAGGTCATCAATTCCTCGCCCGGCGACCTCGCGCCGGTGTTCGATGCGATCTTGGAGAAAGCGCACAGCCTTTGTGGCGCCGCCCATGGCAGCTTGCAGATTTACGATGGCGAGCAATTCCGAGCGGTCGCGACGCGCGGCCTTGCGGGGCCGGTCGTCGAAATCCTGCGGCAAGGTTTCCGCCCGGGCGCCGGGCATACGGCGCGCCGACTGCTGGAAGGAGATCGGTTCGTCCAGATCCCCGATTTGGCGGAGACCAGCGATCCGGCCGCGCGGCGCGGGTTCGAGCTCGGCGGCATGCGAACAATATTAGGTGTGCCGCTCCGCAAAGAACGTGTGCTCCTTGGGCAAATCGTCGCCGCTCGCAGCGAGGTCCGACTGTTCTCCGACAAGGAGATCGCGCTGCTGGAAAACTTCGCGGCGCAGGCGGTGATCGCGATGGAGAACGCGCGGCTCTTGACCGAGACGCGCGAGGCGTTGGCGCAGCAGACCGCGACCGCCGAGGTACTGCAGGTCATCAACTCCTCGCCCGGCGAACTCGCGCCGGTGTTCGACGCGATGGTCGAGAAGGCGGTGCGGCTGTGCGAGGCTGATGAAGCGGCGCTTCGCAGCTTCGACGGCGAGTTGCTTCGAGCTCGTCGCCGTGCACGGTAGTGACCTGCGGCGTTTGCCGAGTTCCTGCGCGAACCGCTGCGAGCTTTCCCGTGGACCGGCCTCGGGCGTTTGCTGCGGGGCGAGCGCGTGAGATCCATGCCGATATGGCGGCAGACCGACGTCTTTCGCGGTGATGCGCTGCGTCGAGAAATTCTCGACCTCGGCGGATCCGCACATGGCCGGCGGTGGCCTTGCACAAAGAAGGCATCTTGCTCGGCGTCTTCAATGTCCTTCGGCACGCCGTCCGGCCGTTTACCGACAAGCAGATAGCTTTGCTGCAGAACTTCGCGGCGCAGGCGGTCATCGCGATGGAGAATGCGCGGCTCTTGACCGAGACGCGCGAGGCCTTGGAGCAGCAGACCGCGACCGCCGAAGTCTTGCAGGTCATCAATTCCTCGCCCGGCGACGTGCAGCCAACCTTTGATGCAATCGCGGCGAGCGCAACGCGGCTGTGTGAGGCGGCCAGCGGAGTAGTCTTCCAATTCGACGGTTCTCAGAGCCACTTGGCAGCCCATTACAATTGCTCACCCGCCGAACTCGACGCGCTCCAGGCCACCTATCCCCACGCTCCTAGCCGGGGCAGCGTAACGGGGCGGGCCATCCTGACGCGAGCGGTCGCATTTGTCGCCGACATTGCTAGCGATCCTGAATACGCGCTTCCAAGCATCGTTCAGTCGGGGATGCACGCCCACCTCTCGGTGCCGATGCTACTGGACGGCGATCCTGTCGGCGCGATTACGGTTTCTCGGCGTGAGGCCAAGCCGTTTTCCGAAGCGCAAATCGAACTGCTCAGGACGTTCGCGGCGCAGGCGGTCATCGCGATGGAGAACGCGCGGCTCATCACCGAGACGCGCGAGGCGCTGGAGCAGCAGACCGCGACCGCCGAGGTATTGCGGGTCATCAATTCCTCGCCCGGCGAGCTCGCCCCGGTATTCGACGCGATCTTGGAGAAGGCGCACACTCTGTGCAGCGTTGCACATGGTAGTTTGCAACTTTACGAGAACGGGACGTTCCGTGCGGTTACGACCCGCGGGCTGCCCGAACCGTTCGATGCGCTGGTCCGTCGACCCCGTGAACCCGGTGCCGTGGGTGCGAGGTTGCTTGCCGGCGATCGGTTTCTCCAGCTCGTCGATCAGGCCGATGGCGTCGCACAGTCCGCATCGCTCGACGCTCTAAGCATCACAAATGCCCAACGTGCCGCCGGCTTGCGAACCGTCCTTTATGTGGCGCTGCGGAAAGACACCGACTTACTTGGCTTTATCGGTGCCGGCCGCAACGAGGTCCGGCCCTTCACTGATAAAGAGATCGCACTGCTGGAGAATTTCGCGGCGCAGGCGGTCATCGCGATGGAGAACGCGCGGCTTTTGACCGAGACGCGCGAGGCCCTGGAGCTGCAGACCGCGACCGCGGAGGTATTGCAAGTCATCAATTCCTCGCCCGGTGACCTCGCGCCGGTGTTCGACGCAATGCTGGAGAAGGCGCACAGCCTATGCGGCGTCGCGCGGGGCAGCCTGGAGCTTTATGACGGCAAGAATTTCCGCGCGGCCGCGACGCACGGATTGGCGGACAGCTTCGCCGAACAATTGCGGCAAGGGTATCCGGCGTCCGCCAATCCGGCGACGCGGCCGTTGATCGAGGGCCAGCCCTTCACCCATATCCTCGATCGATCGCAACACGAATTCCCCTTCGCGCGCAGTGCGCTCGATACCGGACCCGCCGGCACGTTGCTGTGCGTACCTCTGCGACGGGACGAAAAGCTGCTCGGGATGATCGCATCTGCCCGGCAGGAGGTGCGGCCGTTCAGCGACAAACAGATCGCGCTGCTGCAGAACTTCGCCGCGCAAGCGGTAATTGCGATGGAGAACGCGCGGCTGATTACCGAGACGCGCGAGGCACTCGAACAGCAGACCGCGACCGCCGAAGTATTGCAGGTTATCAATTCCTCGCCTGGCGATCTCGCCCCGGTGTTCGACGCGATGCTCGATAAGGCAACCCGCCTTTGTGACGCGCATTCCGGCTTTCTCTGGACCTATGACGGCGAACGCTTCGGAGCGGCCGCCATGCGCGGGCTGCCGCCGCGCTTCGCGGAGTTCTTGCGCGAGCCGAGGGTTCCGGGGCCGGATACCGGGATTAGCCGTCTGGCTCGAGGCGAGCCGCTGGTACACTTCACCGATCTCGCGGAGAGTGACTCTTACGAAGCCGGCGACGAGCTCCATCGCGCCTCGGTCGACCTCGGCGGATTCCGCACTATTTTGATCGTGCCCTTGCGCAAGGACGATACCTTGCTCGGCGGCTTTACGATCGACCGTCAAGAGGTACGGCCGTTCACCGACAAGCAGATTGCGCTGTTGCAGAACTTCGCGGCGCAGGCGGTTATCGCGATGGAGAATGCGCGGCTGATCACCGAGACGCGCGAGGCGCTGGAGCAGCAGACCGCGACCGCCGAGGTGTTGCAGGTCATCAATTCCTCGCCCGGCGACCTCGCCCCGGTGTTCGACGCGATGCTCGGCAAGGCTACGAGGCTCTGCGAAGCGGTTTATGGCCATTTATGGACGTATGACGGGCAGCGCTTCCACCCGGTCGCATTTCACGGCGAGCCAGGTTTCGGCGAGTACATATACCAACGCGGCGCGGTATTGGCCGTGCCAAACTCGCCTTTCGAGCGAATCCTAAAAGGCGAGCGCTGTATACACATTCCGGATGTCCTTAAAGACGCCTCTTACGACGCGTCGCCTGGATTTCGCGAGGTGATCAACGCCGGCGGCATCCGAACGCAACTCACTGTGGCGCTCTCGAAAGATGATGTCTTGCTGGGCTTGATCGTCATTTACCGGCAGGAAGTACGGCCGTTCACCGACAAGCAGATCGCGCTGTTGCAGAACTTCGCGGCGCAGGCGGTGATCGCGATGGAGAACGCGCGGCTGATCACCGAGACGCGCGAGGCGCTTGGAGCAGCAGACCGCGACTGCCGAGGTGTTGCAGGTCATCAACTCCTCGCCCGGCGACCTCGCACCGGTATTCGACGCGATCCTGGAAAAGGCGCACAGCCTCTGCGGGGTTGTCACCGGCAGCTTGCAGCTCTTAGATGGCGAATACGTTCGCGCGGTGGCGGTTCGTGGCGCGGCGGAATTGCTGGCCCGGAGGTTGCGCGCCGGATACCGGGCGACCGACAATCCTATCACCCGCCCGCTGCTCGATGGCGCGCGATTTGTCCATATCCCCGATCTGACGGAGATCGGCGACCCGAGGCCCGATCGTCGCCACGGAGGCCATCGTAACGCGCACGCTGCTTGTGTCGCGCTGCGCCAGGGCGATGCGCTTCTCGGCTGATCACGGCATTTGCCGTATGGAGGTAAAGCCGTTCTCCGACAAGGAGATTGCACTGCTGGAAAACTTCGCGGCGCAGGCGGTCATTGCGATGGAGAATGCGCGGCTGCTCAATGAACTGCGCCCGCGCACCACGATCTGCAAGAGTCGCTTGAATACCAGACCGCAACCAGCGATGTGTTGAAGGTAATCAGCCAGTCATTCTTCGATCTGGAATCCGTGCTGCAAACTGTCGTGACCACAGCGGTCCGACTGTGCCGCGCCAATTCGGCGACGATCTATCGAAACGAGGGCGGGGAATACCGCTGGGCAGCAGGTCACATGCTGCTGCCGGATTACGAGGAGATCGAGCGCAACGTCCAGATCCGGCCCGGACCAGGGACGCTGGTCGGGCGGGTTGCGGCTGCGGGGCAGACCGTTCAGATTCGGGATGCCTGGAGCGACCCGCTTTATGAAGTCGAAGAACGATGCCCGGATCGGCGGCGTGCACACGATGCTCGGCGTGCCGCTATTGCGAGAAGGTGTACCGATCGGCGTCATCGGCCTGGCTCGGCGACGGGTTGAGGGGTTTTCCGAGCGCGAAATCGCCCTCGTTACAACCTTTGCCGATCAGGCGGTCATCGCGATTGAAAATGCGCGGCTGCTCGGCGAGTTGCGGGAGCGCACCGCAGAGCTCGGGCGCTCGGTCGAAGAGCTGAAGATGCTGGGCGAGGTCGGGCGGGCGGTCAGCTCGACGCTCGATCTGAGGGCCGTACTGTCGACGATCCTCACTGCCTCGCTCGGGATGACCTGGGCGACCGCCGGGGCGATCTTTCGCTACATTCGGGCAGAGCGCGCCTTTCGGCTGGTCGAGGCGGTGGGGTGGGACGAGGCGTTGTTGGGCTCAGTCGGCGATCTGAGCATTGCCGAGACCGAGACGTTGATGAGCGAGGCGGCATTGAGCCGCACTCCGATCCAGCTCACCGATCTCGCCGAGCTGCCGAGCACGCCGCTGCGCGACGCGAGCCTCGCCGCCGGCTTGCGCAGCGTGCTGATCGTGCCGCTCGTTGGCCCCGAGCGGATCTTTGGCGCGCTGGTGTTGCAGCGCCGCGAAGCCGGCGAATTCCCCGCCGAGACGGTGCGGCTGATGCAGACCCTCGCGAGCCAATCGGTGTTGGCGATCCAGAACGCCCGGCTGTTCCGCGAGATCGCCGACAAGAGCGAGCAACTGGCGCTTGCCAGCCAGCATAAATCGCAGTTCCTCGCCAATATGAGCCACGAACTGCGCACGCCGCTGAATGCGATCCTCGGCTATGCGGAACTGCTGGTCGACGGCATTTACGGCGTATTGCCGGAGAAGGCGCAAGGCGTCCTCGATCGCGTGCAGAACAACGGCAAGCATCTGTTGGCGCTGATCAACGACGTGCTCGACCTGGCCAAAATCGAGGCTGGTCAATTGACCCTGACCTTGGAGGATTATGCGCTGGCCGAAGTCGTGCGCGGGTCGTCATCGCCACCGAGCCGCTGGCCGCGGCAAAGGGGTTGAAGTTTACGGCGATCGTCCAGGAGGGCATGCCAATGGCGCACGGCGATGCTCGGCGAGTTTCGCAGGTGCTGCTCAATCTGGCCGGCAACGCGATCAAATTCACCGATGCCGGCGAGGTCGAGATCAACGCCTCGGCTGTCAACGGCCAGTTCGTGCTGACCGTGCGCGACACCGGGCCGGGCATCGCCGACGCCGATCAGGAGCGGATCTTTGGCGAGTTCCAGCAGATCGACAATTCGGACACGCGCAAAAAAGGTGGGACGGGCCTGGGCCTAGCGATCTCCAGGCGCATGGTCGAGATTCAGGGCGGCATGATATCGGTCGAGTCGGTGCTGGGCGCGGGGTCGACCTTCCGTGTGGTATTGCCGGTCCATGTCGAGCCGACGCTGGAGGAGGCGGCATGAGCAAGCGCATCCTGGTCGTCGAGGACACCGAGGACAATCGCAAGATCCTCCGCGATCTGTTGACCAGCGTTGGTTACGAGCTGATCGAGGCGGTGGACGGCGCCGAGGGTGTGGCGTTGGCGCAACGCGAGCGGCCCGACCTGATCCTGATGGACATCCAGCTGCCGGTCATCGATGGCTACGAAGCGACCCGCCGCATACGCGCCATCCCCGAACTGGCTGCCGTGCCGATCATTGCGGTGACTTCCTACGCGCTCTCGGGCGATGAGGCCAAGACGCGCGCGGCGGGATGCGACGGCTATGTCGCCAAGCCGTTCAGCCCGCGGCAGTTGCTCGCCAAGATCCGCGAATTTTTGCCCGAAGCGGGGTAACGAAGTGCGCGAGCCGGCTCGCATCCTGGTCGTCGACGATGTCGCGGATAATGTCGAGATCCTGCAGATGCGGCTCGAAAACCAGGGCTACGAGGTCGTCACCGCCGGCGACGGGGTCGAAGCGCTGGAAAAGGTCCGCGAACTTCGGCCCGATCTCGTGCTGCTCGACATCATGATGCCCAGGATGGACGGCATCGAAACGGTAAAGCAAATCAAGGCTGATCCTTCGCTGCCGTTCATCCCGGTGATCCTGGTTACCGCCAGGGCGGACGCCAAGGACGTCATCGCCGGGCTCGAAAGCGGCGGCGACGATTACCTGACCAAGCCTGTCGACCATGCCGCGCTCTCGGCGCGGGTGCGGGCGATGCTCCGGATCAAGGCGTTACACGACACGGTCCAAACGCAGGCGCGCCGCCTGGAGGAGCAGGCGGCGGAGCTCGCGGCGTTGAACCGGACCTTGGAGGAGCGGGTGGCGGCGCAGGTCGACGAAATCGAGCGGATCGGCAGGCTGAAGCGGTTTCTGGCGCCGCAGATCGTGGAAACCATCGTCTCGTCTGGCGGCGAGACGATCCTCGATCATCACCGGCGCGATATTGTCGTGCTGTTCTGCGACATGCGCGGCTTTACCGCCTTTGCTGAAACCGCCGAGCCGGAGGACGTGATGGCTGTGCTCGGCGAATATCACGACGCGTTGGGACCGCTGATCCACCGCTACGAGGGCACCCTCGATCGCTTTGCCGGCGACGGTCTGATCGTCTTTTTCAACGACCCGGTGCCATGTCCCGATCCCGCACTACGTGCCGTGCGCCTTGCGGTCACGATGCGCGAAGCGGTCACGGCGCTCGCCCGCTCTTGGGCGGCCCGCGGGCACGAAATCGGCTTTGGCGTCGGCATCGCCCAAGGTTACGCCACCCTCGGCCGGATTGGGTTCGCGGACCGTTTCGACTACAGCGCCATCGGCACTGTGACCAACCTCGCGGCGAGACTGTGCGACGAGGCGCGGGATGGGCAAATTCTGGTGACCCGACGCATCGCCGCGGCGATCGACAACCTCGCCGAGTTCGAAGCGCTGGGCGATCTTGCGCTGAAGGGACTGAGCCGCCCGGTCGCGGTGGCGAATGTGCGCAGTCTCGTCTCGGCCGCCGCTGGCGAGCTGTCGTAGGCGCCAGCGATCGACCGGCATCGCGGTGGGTGGCATGAACTCGGCTGAGGTCCTACATTCTATCGCCATGCTCCCGCTTCTTGTCGCCGAACGCCCGCACAGCGATGTCGGCAAGCCGTTCGCGCTCTCATCCGAATTCCGCCCGGCCGGCGACCAGCCGGAGGCGATCGACGAATTGTGCGAGGGGCTCGCCCGCGAGGAGCGCGATCAGGTGCTGCTCGGCGTCACCGGCTCGGGCAAGACCTTTACGATGGCGCATGTCATCGCCCGCACCGGTCGGCCGGCGATCATCCTCGCCCCGAACAAGACCCTGGCCGCGCAGCTCTACGGCGAGATGAAGAGCTTTTTTCCGGACAACGCGGTCGAGTACTTCGTTTCCTATTACGACTACTACCAGCCCGAGGCCTACGTTCCGCGCACCGACACTTATGTCGAAAAGGAATCGTCGCTGAACGAAGAGATCGACCGGATGCGCCATTCGGCGACGCGGGCGATCCTGGAGCGGCGCGACGTCATCGTCGTCGCCTCGGTGTCGTGCATCTACGGCATCGGCTCGGTCGAGACCTATTCGCAGATGATCCTGTCCCTGGCCAAGGGCGACCGGGTCAACCGCACCCAGCTGCTGGCCCAATTCGTCGAACTGCAATACCGGCGCAACGACCACAATTTCGTGCGCGGCGCGTTCCGCGTGCGCGGCGACACGATCGAACTGTTTCCGGCGCATTACGAGGACCGCGCCTGGCGGCTATCGCTGTTCGGCGACGAGATCGAGGCGATCCACGAGATCGACCCGCTGACCGGCGAAAAGACCGCGGCATTGCAATTGATCAAGATCTACGCCAACAGCCACTACGTCACCCCGCGCCCGACCCTGTTGCAGGCGATCGAGCAGATCAAGCGCGACCTCAAGATCCGCCTCGAAGAATTGTTCGCCGAAGGCAAATTGCTGGAGGCGCAGCGGCTCGAACAGCGGACCACCTACGACCTCGAAATGATCGACGCGACCGGCAGCTGCGCCGGCATCGAGAACTATTCCCGCTATCTGACCGGGCGCAAGCCGGGCGAACCGCCGCCGACTTTTTTCGAATATATGCCGCGCGACGCGCTGGTCTTTGTTGATGAAAGCCACGTCACCGTGCCGCAACTGGGCGGCATGTTCCGCGGCGACTGGATGCGCAAGACGACCCTGGCCGAATACGGGTTCCGGCTGCCGTCCTGCACCGACAACCGACCGCTCAAATTCGAGGAGTGGGAGGCAATGCGCGGCCAAACGGTGTTTGTCTCGGCAACGCCCGGGCCATGGGAGATGAACCGCGCCGGCGGCGTCTTCGTTGAGCAGATTGTGCGGCCCACCGGCCTGGTCGACCCGCCCTGCATCATCCGCCCGGTCGACACCCAGGTTGACGATCTGATGGCCGAATGCCGCGAGGAGGCAGCAAAAGGCCACCGCGTGCTGGTGACGACGTTGACCAAGAAGATGGCGGAGGCCCTGACCGAATACCTGCACGAGGCCGGGTTGCGGGTGCGTTACATGCACTCCGATGTCGATACCTTAGAGCGCATCGAGATCATCCGCGATCTGCGGCTTGGCGTGTTCGATGTGCTGATCGGCATCAATTTATTGCGGGAGGGGCTGGATATTCCGGAATGCGCGATGGTCGGCGTGCTCGACGCCGACAAGGAGGGCTATCTGCGCTCGCGCACCTCGCTGATCCAGACGATCGGGCGGGCGGCGCGGCATATCGACGGCCGGGCCATTCTCTACGCTGACCGGATGACCGACAGCCTCAAGGCGGCGATCGAGGAAACCAACCGGCGGCGGGAAAAGCAGCAGGCCTACAATGCCGCACACGGGATCACGCCTGAGAGCGTGCGGCGGGGCATCGCCGACATTCTCGAAAGCGTTTATGAGCGCGACCATGTGACCTTTGGCCTGTCGGAGGGCGAGGCGGCCCATTATCAGGGGGCGGACCTGAAAACCGTGATCGCCGACCTGGAAAAGCGCATGCGCGATGCGGCAGCCGATCTCGAATTCGAGGAGGCGGCGCGACTGCGCGACGAGATCCGGCGGCTCGAACAGGCCGCTCTCGGGCTGCCGGTAGCTCCGGCGGGTGCGGCCGGATCCTGGGCGAGGCGTTCGGACGGCACGCGCGGCCGTTCGATCGCGGGGCGCGCCGGCGTCTCGGCGCGCGAGGTGACACGCGCCAAGATACGAGCGCGCAAGGAACGCCGTGCCCTCCGCCGCTGACGCCGAGCCGGCTGACGAGCTGACCGGAGCGCTGCCGGCTCCGCCCATTCCGAAGGCGGCGCTGGTGACCGGCGGCGGACGGCGCATCGGCCGCGCGTTGGCGCTGGCGCTGGCCGAGGACGGGTTCGCCGTCGCCATTCACTATCACCGCTCGCGCAAGGCGGCAGAGGCAGTGGTCGAGACGATCCGGGGCGGGGGAGGCGCCGCGCTGGCGCTCGGCGCCGATCTCGCCGACGAGGACGCAGTGCGCCGCTTGTTGCCACAGGCCGAGCGCGCATTCGGGCCGGTGGGTTGCCTGGTCAATAACGCCGGAGTGTTCGGCGACGATACCGTCGCAACCACGACCCGGGAAAGCTGGGATCTGCATCTCGCGGTCAATCTGCGGGCGCCATTCGTGCTGATCCAGGATTTTGCGGCGCGGCTGCCCGCGGAGGCGGGCGGGGTCGTTGTCAACATGCTGGACGAGCGAGTGTGGTCGCTGACCCCATATTTCGTCTCCTATACGCTGTCGAAAGCGGGGTTGTGGGCTTTGACGCAGACGATGGCGTTAGCCCTGGCGCCGCGCATTCGGGTGAACGGCATCGGGCCAGGCCCGACCTTACCGAGCCCGCGACAGAGCCCCGAGCAATTCGCTCGGCAGAGCGCGATGATGCCGCTCGGCCGCGGCACCGGCCCACTGGAGATCGTGGCGGCACTGCGCTTTATCCTGTCGGCGCTCGCGATGACCGGGCAGATGATCGCGCTTGACGGCGGACAACATCTGGGATGGGCGCAGCCGCAACGCCCCCCGCTGCTCGAATAGCAGGTTCGCCAAATGAGCGAATGTGACATGTGTCGCAGTTCGATGTTAAGTTGAGGAAACCATTGGATCTTGTGGTCTATCGATCGGCGGTGACAATTTGTTCACAGGCGGTGTGACGATTGTGCGACAACGCCTCGGACGGTGAGCGATCGGTTTGCTTCAAAACAAATTAACCATTCCATCGGAAATATACGTCGAATCAATGGGTTATAAACATGCCTAATTATTAGGCAAATGCTAAGAACCCGAAGTGCCGCTGGGTTTGGGCTCTGATGAGACTGGTTTTTCAACAGTGTTATCCACAGATTTCGTGGATATCGTTGAGGTGGTTTGAATTACGATGGCAACACAAACAGTTGACGATCCACTGACAACCATCAAAATTCCGACAGTGGTGCGGCGGCGTCGGAAATTGCCGCCGACGGACCCGCGGCGGGCGCCGGAGGACGTGGTCCCGGGGTCCCTAAACGAGCCGGCGCCGGGCTCGCAAGTGGCGACCGATCCCGCCTTGGCGGACCCTGTACGCCAGCTGAAGACCGCGACCGGGGTAACGGCGGGTGTGGCCGTTATCCGCGCCGCGCTGAGGACCATGCCGGCGACGCCCGGCGTCTATCGCATGCTCGACCGGAAAGGCGATGCGCTCTATGTCGGCAAAGCGCGCAGCCTGAGGAGCCGGGTGCAGAATTACACCCACCCCGCGGCATTATCGAACCGACTGCGGCGTATGGTGGCCGAGACTGCCGCTATGGAGATCGTCTCGACCCATACCGAGGCCGAAGCGCTGCTGCTCGAATGCAATCTGATCAAGCGGCTGATGCCGCGCTTCAACGTCCTGCTGCGCGACGACAAATCGTTTCCGCTGATCCATCTGACCGCCGATCGCGACTTCCCGCAACTGACCAAATATCGCGGCGCGAAGAGCCAGGGTGGCAGCTATTTCGGCCCGTTTGCCTCGGCCGGGGCGGTCAATCGAACCCTGGTGACCCTGCAAAAGGCGTTTCTGCTGCGCTCGTGCAGCGACAGCATCTTTGCCAACCGCACCCGCCCATGCCTGCTGCACCAAATCAAGCGGTGCAGCGCACCTTGCGTCGGGCGGATCAGCCGCGAGGAGTATGCCGGCCTGATCGAGCAGGCACATTCCTTTCTGTCGGGCGGAAGCCGGGCTGTGCAGCTGCGTCTCGCGGCCGAAATGCAGGCTGCCGCCGCCGCGCTCGATTTCGAGGCGGCGGGGCTGATCCGCGACCGCATTCGCGCCCTCTCCCTGGTCCAGGGACATCAGGACATTCACGTGCCCGGCATCGTCGATGCCGACGTGATCGCGGCCTATCAGGAGGCCGGGCAAACCTGCGTGCAGGTGTTCTTTTTCCGCGGCGGGCAGAATTGGGGCAACCGCGCCTATTTCCCGAGCCACGATCGCCAGCTCTCGGTCGAGGACGTGCTGAGCTCGTTTATCGGCCAATTTTATGACAACCGGCCAAAGCCGCCGCTGGTGCTGCTCAGCCATCTTTTGGCCGAGCACGAGCTGGTCGAGGAGGCGCTGTCGCTCGGCGGCGGCCGTGTCGTCCTGGCGGTTCCGCAGCGCGGCGATAAAAAGAAGCTGATCGATCGAGTCCTCGCCACCGCGCGCGAGGCGCTCGGCCGCCGGCTCGCCGAGAGCGCCTCGCAACGCCGGCTGCTTGAGGGCGTCGCCGCGGCTTTTGGCCTTGACGCCGCGCCGAACCGCATCGAGGTATACGACAACAGCCACATCCAGGGCACCAACGCCGTTGGCGCGATGATCGTTGCTGGGCCGGACGGGTTGATGAAGAAAGCCTATCGCAAATTCACGATCCGCGGTGTCGCAGCGGTGCAACCGGCATCAGCGCCTATTCTCTCCGGGCCCCTCTCTGACCCGCCGCCGCGTGCGGGGGAGGGAAGGGTGGGGGCGAAGCCGGATGAGAGCGAGGCCATTGCCGGCGGCGACGATTACGCGATGATGCGTGAAGTGCTGCAGCGCCGCTTTGCCCGCGCGCTGAAGGAGGACCCGGAGCGCGCGCAGGGCAGCTGGCCCGACCTGATTTTGATCGACGGCGGGCTGGGACAGCTCAATGTCGCGCAGGGGGTGGTCGACGAACTCGGCATCGCCGACGTCGCGATCGTCGGCATCGCCAAAGGGCCCGACCGCAATGCCGGCCGCGAGCGCTTTTTCATGCCGGGGCGTTCGCCGTTTTCGCTCGATCCGCGCGATCCCGTTCTCTATTTCCTGCAGCGGCTGCGCGACGAGGCACACCGGTTTGCGATCGGCACGCATCGCGCCCGGCGGACCAAGGCGATCGGGCGCTCGCCGCTCGACGAAATCGCCGGGATCGGGGCCCGCCGCAAGCAGGCGTTGCTTCACCATTTTGGCTCGGCGCGCGCGGTCGCCCGCGCCGGGTTGGGTGAGTTCGAACGCGTCGGCGGGATTAGCAAAACCGTCGCAAAAAAGATTTATGATCATTTTCATGCCGATGAGTAAGATGCCCCACATCCTCTCGCCCACCGGGAGCGGCGCGTGCTGCTGACCAGCCTGCCCAACCTATTGACCCTGTCGCGCATCCTGGCGATCCCGGTGGTAATCGCGACCTTTTATGTGCCGGGCGATTACGCGCGATGGTTCGCCTGCGCGCTGTTCTCGGCTGCGGGGATCACCGATTGGCTCGACGGGCACATGGCGCGGCGCTGGCAGCAGCAGTCTGAGATCGGCCGGTTTCTCGATCCAATCGCCGACAAATTACTGGTCTCGGCTACGCTGTTCATGCTGACGACGTTTGGCCGGCTGTCGGCGGCTGCGGTTTTCCCGGCCCTGGTGATCTTGTGCCGAGAAATCCTGGTTTCCGGATTGCGCGAGTATCTTGCCGGGCTGCGCGTCGGGGTGCCGGTATCGCGGCTCGCCAAATGGAAGACATTCATCCAGATGGTGGCGATCGGCTTTCTGATCGTCGGGGACGCCGGCCCCGGCTTTTTGCCGGTCAAGGCAATCGGTGAAAGCTTACTGTGGATAGCAGCGGCGCTGACTCTGGTCACCGGTTACGACTATTTGCGAGCGGGACTTCCGCATATCACCCGCCCCCGCCGCGTCGGTGCGATCCGCCGCAGCAAATCCCAGACGCCAGCCTAGGCGCGCATTGCCTAGGCGGTCCTCAGCCCCCAAGTGAGGCCGCAGGGACGCGCGGCGATGCGCATCTTTGGCCTCGCCGGCTGGAGCGGAAGCGGCAAGACGACCCTGATGACGTCATTGATCCCCGAATTCGTCGGCCGCGGCATAACCGTTTCGACGATCAAGCATGCGCATCACGCCTTTGACGTCGATCAGCCGGGCAAGGATTCGTGGCGCCATCGCCAAGCCGGGGCGAGCGAAGTCATGGTGGTTTCGGAACGCCGCTGGGCGTTGATGCACGAGCTGCGCGGCGCCCCCGAACCGGATCTCGACGAACTGATACCGCGAGTGACGGCGGTCGATCTGTTGCTGGTCGAAGGGTTCAAGCATCACCCCCATCCCAAGATCGAAATCTACCGTCCCTCGCTCGGCAAACCACCATTGCATCCCTACGATCCCTATGTCGTCGTGGTCGCTTCCGACGAAGAGCTGCCGGGGCTGGCGCTGCCCCGACTACCGCTTGGCGACCCGGCCGCGATAGCCGATTTCATCCTGCAATATGATGGGCGTGTGCGATGGCCCAGCTGAGCGACGATTGCTTTGCTTTTGGCGGCGCCCTGTTGAGCGTCGACGAGGCGCTCGCTCGGATCGATCGGCGCGTCGTCGCAGTTGTTGAGAGCGAAATGGCCCCGCTGGGCACGACGGCCGGCCGTGTGCTTGCGCGCGATCTCGTTGCGACAATAAACCTGCCGCCCCACGCGAACAGCGCGGTCGACGGCTACGCCGTTGCCCATGGCGACCTCCTGCCCGATCGCGAGACCGACTTGCCTATCGGCGGTCGAGCCGCGGCCGGCCACTGGCTCGACCGCGCGCTCCGCCGCGGCGAGGCGATCCGCATCTTTACCGGCGCGCCGATGCCCGAGGGCGCCGACACCGTACTGATGCAGGAGGATTGTGTCGCGGTCGACGGGCGGGTCCGGATAAAGCCGGGGATCAGAAAGGGAGCGAACCGCCGGCGCGCCGGCGAGGATGTCGCGCTGGGCGAGACCGCGCTCGCCGCCGGGCGGCGCCTCGGCCCCGCCGATCTTGGGCTCGCCGCGGCGCTCGGACATCATGAATTGCCGGTGTTGCGCCGATTGCGGGTAGCGCTGCTGTCGACCGGCGACGAAGTCCGCGAACCCGGCATGACGCTGCCGCCCGGCGCGATCTATGACGCTAACCGTTTCATGCTCAAGGCGCTGCTCGAAAGTCTCGGCTGCGTCGTGACCGACTTCGGCATCCGTCCCGACCGCGAGGCCGCCCTCGCCGACACGCTTGTGGCGGCGAGCGCCGAGCACGATTTGATCGTGACCTCAGGAGGCGTTTCGACCGGCGAAGAGGATCACGTCAAAGGGGCGATCGAGCGCGTCGGGGCGCTGCATTTCTGGCGGTTGGCGATCAAACCGGGCCGGCCGGCGGCGCTCGGCCAGGTTGGCAGGGTGCCGCTGATCGGGCTGCCCGGCAATCCGGTCGCGGTTGTCGTGACCTTCGCCGTCCTCGCCCGGCCGCTGATCCTCAAGCTCGCGGGCTCCCAGGCCGCGGCGCCCCGGCTGTTCCCGGTGCGCGCCGGTTTCGGCTATCGCAAAAAGCCCGGGCGGCGCGAATACCTGCGGGCTCGGCTGGAGCGCGACGGCGATCAGGTTGTTGCCGTCAAATATGCTCGCGACGGCGCCGGTATCCTGTCCTCGATCGTGCAATCGGATGGCCTCGTCGTCCTCGACGAGGCGACCGGTGATCTCACCGCCGGCTCGATTGTCGATTTTCTGCCCTTCGCCGAGGTGATCGGGTGAAGCTCCTCTATTTCGCCTGGCTGCGCGCGCGTATCGGCTGCGCCGAGGAGGAATTGGCGTTGCCGCCCGAAGTGCATGACGTGGCCGAGCTACTCGGCTGGCTGCGCTCGCGCGGGGGCGGCTATGCCGAGGCCTTACAGAACCTCGCGATCGTCCGCGTCGCCGTCAATCAGGACTATGTCGGGTCGGAGCACCCCGTGCGGGACGGCGACGAGGTGGCAATATTTCCGCCCGTCACCGGAGGCTGAGACGATGATCCGTGTGCAGCGCGAGGATTTTGATGTCGGCGTCGAGCTCGATCGGCTCGCCGCCGGCAATCACCGGATCGGCGGGATCGCCAGCTTCATCGGGCTGGTGCGCGATATGGGCGGCGGCGACCAGGTCTCGGCCCTGACACTCGAACACTATCCCGGAATGACCGAGAAAAAGCTCGCCGAGATCGAGCTCGAGGCGCATCGGCGCTGGCCGCTCGACGCCTCGCTGATCATCCATCGCTACGGCCGGCTGGAGCCCGGCGACCGCATCGTCCTTGTCGCCACCGCCTCGCCGCACCGCGAGGCCGCGCTCGCCGCCTGCCATTTCCTGATCGACTGGCTGAAGACCGACGCCCCGTTCTGGAAGAGCGAGGAGACGCCTGACGGCGAGCGCTGGGTCGCCGCCCGCGCCGAAGACGACGCCGCGACCAGGCGGTGGCGGGGCCTGTCGGAAGGCGAACGATAGGCGAGGGGCTTCCGGCCGCCCGGGCGGTCGCGAAGAACGATACGGTGACGCAAAACATTTATGACGACGGCGAGTTCTTTGCCGGATACAGCCGGTTGAGGCGTTCGGTCGACGGCTTGGACGGTGCGCCGGAATGGCCGGCATTGCGTCCCTGCTGCCGGATTTGCGCGGGAGCGGCGTCCTGGATCTCGGCTGTGGCTTCGGCTGGTTTTGCCGCTGGGCGCGCCAGCAGGGAGCCGCCCGCGTTCTCGGCATCGATGTTTCCGAGCGCATGCTGGCGCAGGCCCGGGCCACCACCCAGGACCCGGCGAGTCACCTACGCCAGGGCCGATATGGAAGACCTCGAATTGCCCGCGGGGTCATTCGACCTCGCCTACAGTTCTCTCGCCCTTCATTATGTCGAAAACTTGGACAGGCTGGTGGGAGTAGTGCACCGGTCGCTCTTACCGGGCGCCAGCCTGGTTTTCTCGGTCGAACATCCGATATTCACCGCTCCTGCCAAGCCGGGTTGGTCTCACAACGCCGATGGTTGCAACACGTGGCCGAGTAGATTCGTATTTGGATGAAGGGCCTCGTTCGACCGACTGGCTCGCCAAGGGCGTGATCAAGCAACATCGAACCGTCGCGACCTACCTCAACATGCTAATCCGGGCCGGCTTCGCCATATCTGATGTCGGGGAGTGGGGGCCGACCGAAGAGCAAATCCGCTTGCAGCCTAATTTGTCAGACGAGCGGCACCGCCCGCCATTTTTGCTGGTGGCGGCAAGACGCTGAAGGCCTCGGAGCGAACCACGGTCCCAAGCCGCGTGCGCGGACACGAAGGGCGCAGTCAGGCGGCGCTCGCGGTTGCGACTTTCTTGCCGACGGTGCGGTCGTAATCCTCCCACATCAGCCGGCAGATCGCGCCTGGGGTGAAGCGGTAATGGCCGCGCTCGCCGATGATCTCGCCGACCGGGGTCACCTCGGCCGCCGAACCGGTCAGGAACATCTCGTCGGCCTTGCCGAGTTCATCGGGCATGATCGCGCGCTCGACGACCTTGATGCCGCGCTTTTTGGCGAGGCCGATCACGGTCTGGCGGGTGATCCCGTTCAAAAAGCAATCCGGCGTCGGGGTATGCAATTCGCCATTGATGACGAGAAAGAGGTTGGCGCCGGTGCCCTCGGCGAGCTGGCCCCGCCAATCGAGCATCAGCGCGTCGTCGCAGCCATCGGCCTCGGCGTCGTGCTTCGACATCGTGCAGATCATGTAGAGCCCGGACGCCTTGGCCTGGGTCGGCGCGGTATGCGGGGCCGGGCGCGCCCATGGCGCCCATTTCATGCGGATGCCCTTGGCGCGGGCCTCGGGCGAGAAATAGGCCGGCCATTCCCATGCGGCCAGCGCGAGGTGGATCTTGGTCGCCTGCGCCGAAACACCCATCTGCTCGGCGCCGCGCCACGCGATCGGGCGGACATAGCCGTCGACGATATTGTTGGAGGCGATGACCTCATTGGTCGCCTTGGTCAGATCGTCCATGCTGGCCGGCACCTCGAAGCCCAATATCCGCGCCGAGTTCACCAGACGCTCGTTGTGATCATCGAGCCGAAAGACGGCGCCATTGTAGACACGCTCGCCTTCGAAGACGCAGCTCGCATAATGGAGCCCATGGCTCAACACATGCAGCTTGGCGTCGCGCCAGGGAACCAGGCGGCCGTCATACCAGATCGAGCCGTCACGGTCGTCGAAGGGGATCATGGACATGGATGTCTTCCTTGCACCGAAGCTGTCGGAGCCGGCGCTTGGTCGCGAACCTCGCCGGCCCGGTCGCGATGGAACTTTATATCCAAGAGGACACCCAAACGGTATCCAAGGTTGCGAGATAAGTCAATATGTCTGACATAAAATTGGATGCCGATCCGGTGTTCTCGGCCGAGGATGCGGTCAGGGACGGGATCGAGCTGCTGTTCTTCGCCTATCGCGATTTCACCGCCGAGCCTGATGCGATCCTGGCGCGCTATGGCTTCGGCCGGGCGCATCACCGGGTGATCCATTTCGTCGGCCGCCATCCGCAGATGACGGTCAGCGAGCTGCTCAGCATCCTGCGCATCACCAAGCAGAGTCTGAGCCGGGTTTTGGGTGAGCTGGTCGGACAGGGATTCATCCGTCAGCGCCCGGGCCCGGTCGATCGCCGGCAGCGGCTGCTCGAGTTGACCGCCGAGGGCCGCGCGCTCGAGCGCGAAGTGTCGGCGCCGCAGCGCGCCCGCGTCGCCAATGCATATCGCCGTGCCGGCTCGCCGGCGGTGGAGGGTTTTCGCAGGGTGCTGCTGGGGATCATCGCCGACGCCGGCGACCGGCGCCGTTTCGAGGCCGCGGCGACCGGGGAGCGTTGACCGCCGACCCGGCGTATAATTTGCGGTCATGAGCGATCTCGAACCTCATCTCCTCGTCGTCGACGACGATGCGCGCCTGCGGGAATTGCTGCGCCGCTATCTATCGGAAAGCGGGTTCCGGGTAACCACCGCGGCGGATGCGGGCGAGGCGCGGGCGAATCTGGCGAGCTTCGCCTTTGACCTTGTCGTGCTGGACGTGATGATGCCGGGTGAGAACGGGCTCGTCCTGACCCGCGCCTTGCGGCAAGAGGGTCGCGTGCCAGTCCTGCTGTTGACCGCGATGGGCGAGCCCGAGGATCGCGTCAACGGGCTCGAACAGGGGGCCGACGACTATCTCTCCAAGCCATTCGAGCCGCGCGAGCTGGTCCTGCGCATCCGCAATCTGCTGCAACGCCGTCCGGCGGCTGACGCTGATCGTCGAGAGGTCCGGTTTGGCGGCTGCCGCTTTGACCTCGTCCGCGGCGAGCTGTTCCGCGGCGGCGACCCGATCCGCCTGACCGCCGCCGAAGCCGGACTGCTCGGCAGCCTGGCGGAGAAGGCGGGCGAAGCCGTCTCGCGCGAGGAGCTGTCGCTGTCGGCGCAGTTCAGCGGAAGTGTGCGCAATGTCGACGTCCAGATGACCCGGCTGCGCCGCAAGATCGAGCGCGATCCACGCTTCCCGCGCTACCTACAGACTGTCCGCGGCACCGGATATGTCCTCAAGCCGGATTGACGATCCACCGCTAGCGTTGGCGGCGGCGGATGCCGCGGAGGAGGTCGAGGCCGAAATCGTCGGCGAGCGCGATATCCATCCGCGCGGATGGATCAAACAGCTGCTGCCGCGCACGATGTTCGGCCGCTCGTTGCTGATCGTGGTCATGCCGCTCATTCTGCTGCAGGCGATAGCGACCTGGATCTTCTACGATCGTCACTGGGCGGCAATATCCTGGCGGCTGTCGACCGGCGTTGCCGGCGACATCGGGCTGATTATCGAGGCGATCCCGCTCGCCGGTTCCGGACCGGCCACAACCCGGCTATTGCAGCGCGCGGGGCTGCTGACCGACCTCGAATTCACCCTGCACCACGGGGCGCGCCTGCCACCGCCGCTGCCGCCCAGCGGCACGCTGATCGAGGACCAGCTGACCCAGGCGATGCGTGGCCGAGTTGACCTGCCGTGGCGTATCGACCGGATTGACGATCCGCTTGGGCCGCGGATCAGGGTGCAGCTGGCCCAGGGGCTATTGACGGTCGGAGTGCCGTGGAACCGGCTGTACAGCCCGACCACCTACATATTCGTCATGTGGATGGTTGGTTCCTCGCTGGTTCTGCTGGCGGTGGCGATCTTGTTCCTGCGCAATCAAGTCAAAGCGCTGCGCCGTCTGGCGGCGGCGGCTGACGGGTTCGGCAAAGGCCGCCCGGTGCCGTTTTTCAAGATCGAAGGCGCGGTTGAGATCCGTCAAGCAGCGGTCGCGTTCATCACGATGCGCGATCGGATTCAGCGCCAGGTTCGCCAACGCACGCAAATGCTGGCCGGCGTGTCGCATGATTTGCGCACGCCGTTGACGCGGATGAAGCTGGCCTTGGAGATACTCGGCGAGGATCCGGCGGTCGAGGAACTGAAGTCCGATGTCGCCGAGATGGAGCACATGGTGCACGGCTATCTCGACTTTGTCCGCGGCGAGGGGACCGAGCCGCCGATCGAAACCGATATCGCGCTGCTGCTCGATGATGTCGCCATGGCGATGCGGCGCGAGGGTTCGCAACTATCGTTGACGGCCCCGGCCGAATACGTGCTGCCGGTCCGGCCGAACGCGCTGAAGCGCTGCCTCGCAAATCTGATCGGCAATGCCCGTCGCCACGGCAGCCATGTCTGGGTGACGGCTCTGCCGGTTGCCGACGGCATCGACATCCTCGTCGACGATGACGGCCCGGGGATACCTTTGGCCGACCGTGGCCGCGTCTTTCGGGCATTCGTCCGCCTCGATCCCTCGCGCAACCCGTCGACCGGTGGGGTTGGGCTCGGGCTGACGATCGCGCGCGACGTAGCCCGCGGCCATGGCGGCGATGTCAGACTTGAGGATTCGCCGCAAGGCGGTCTGCGTGCCCGACTTCACCTGCCAAGATGACCCGGAGCGCGCGATGCTGCGGAATGAATGCAAAAAGGCCGTCCCGCGGGTGCGGCACGGCCTCCCAGTTGAATAAGCCTTGCAGTCAGTGCGCGGCTTGGTGCTTTGCCATCTCGCCCAGTTCGTCGAGGCTTTCGCAAGCTCGCTTGCGCAGGACATCGGCTGCCTCGGCGCCGGCCTTGGCCGCCAGCTGGGTGATCTCGCGGCCGTGATTGACACTCTTTTCGAGCATCTGCTTGGCGTATTCGGTATTTTTGACGATCCGGTCCTCGGTCGAGACCGGCTGGGTGAGGTCGCGAAACAGTACCGACATGTCTTCGACCGCCTGGCGGGCGATCTCGATCTGACGCCGGGCGACGGCCTGGACGCCTTCGACGGCGAGCTGGTTGGCCTGGCTCAGCGCCTCGATATTTCGGCGCTGACAGGCCATCAGCGCTTCGACGTCAAACGGACGAAAGCGAAAGTCGGTCATCATCTTGGTGACGTCGAAATCGAAAAAGCTGGGGCGGGCATCCATGGTTGGGGTTCCGTTCAGGCTGCGGGTTATTGTGCGCTGCACAACGCCCAAAATATCGGCGTTTGCCCGAGCCGCCGTCAAGGAACTTTTTTGCAGTGCAGCAAAATTAGGCGGGCGCCGTCTCGCCGTCGCGGCGAAGCAACCGGTTCGGCGCGAGCCATCGTTCGATCCGGCGCAGCCGCCCATCGAGCGCCGCCATGGTTTGCCCGAGATCCGGCGCATCATCGTGCTGCCAGACCCGCATCGCGGCCACATAGGCGGCCCCGGTCAACCTGACCGCCAGGGCGCCGCGCACCCCTGAGGTGGCGATATCGGCCGCTTCGAGCATCCATCGCATCGAGCGCAGCAGCGAGACGGCGACGCAGAGCGCTGCCGCCGGGTCGCTGGGCAATTCTCGGCGGAGCACTGCGAGGGCCGGTTTGTACGGCCGAAGTGCGTCGAATCGACGCATCAGAAGGTCGAACAGCCTGTCCCGCGGCCGCTCGTCTTCCTCTGCCGGCGGCGGTTCAGCGAGGACCGTCTCGTCGACCCGCCGCAAAAACCCGCACAAAATTGCCTGCTTCGATCGGAAATTACGGTAGACGCGCAGAATCGGGAGCCCGGCTTCGCCGGCTATCCCGGCCAGCGACAGTCGTCGCCACCCATCCTGCGCGATGCGGGCAAGGGCCGCGTCAATAATTCGGTCGGATTCGTCGGGCGGTTCCGCGGCGCCATTGCGGCTGCGCCCCGCTCCGCCACCCCTGCCGGCGCTCTTGGCCATGTCCAGGTCCTTTGTCCGCCTCCACCTCAGCTCGCCAGTTCGCGCGAGCGCGCCGCCGCCGCGGCGACCGCGCGCCCGATCAGCGGTACGAGACCGTCCCCGGCCATTAGCACGTCGAGGGCGGCGCGCGTCGTGCCGCCGGGACTGGTCACGTTCTCGCGGAGCTGCGCCGGGCTCTCGTCGGATAGGCGGGCGAGCTCGCCCGACCCGGCGACGGTGGCGCGCGCGAGACCCAAGGCGAGATCCGGCGGCAGTCCCGCCGCCTCGGCGGCCTGGGCCAACGCCTCGATCAACAGAAAGACATAAGCGGGACCGCTGCCGGAGACCGCGGTCACCGCGTCGAGCAGCGCTTCGTCCTCGACCCAGGCACTTTCGCCGGCCGCCGCGAGCAATTTATCGCAGAGCGCGCGCTGCGTCTGCGTCACACGCGCGTTGGCGCACGCCACCGTGATCCCGCGCCCGATCGCAGCCGGGGTGTTGGGCATGGTCCGGACCAGTGCCGCCGGGCCGAGGTGGCGGGTTATTCCGGCGATCGTCTTACCGGCCACGATCGAAACGAACAATGTGTCCGGCCCGGCCCAGCGGCGGTAACCCGGAAGCACCGCATCGATGACCTGCGGCTTGACCGCGAAGACGACGGCGCCGGGGGCGGGCTCGTCCGCCAGTTCTTCCGGGGTCTGATGCCACGAGACCCCGGCCGCGCTCTCAAATCCGGCTGGCGGCCCGGCCGGTTCGACCACGAAAAAGCGCCCAGCCGCGCCGCCGGCGATCCAGCCGCGCAGCAGCGCCGAGCCCATCTTGCCGCAACCGACGAGGGCGAGCGTGCCGCGCGCGGCACCGCCTAGTTCGCCGGCTCCGCCATTCATCGCCGGCCGCCTTGCCTCAGGCTTCGCCGACCGGGTCGATCATCGCCGCGGCCATCGCCTCGGCCGGCTTCTTGCCGCCCCACAGCACGAGCTGGAACGCCGGGTAAAAGCGCTCGCATTCCGACAAGGCGATATCGACCAGATCTTCGACCTGCTCTGCGCTCGCCGCCATCACGCCGCGCAACAGCACCGCATGCCGAAAGGCCGGTGAGTTGTCCTCAGCCGAAAGGTCGAAATGGCCGAGCCACAGCTTTTCATTGGCGAGCGCCAACAGCTCGTACACGGCGCCCCGCCGACCCTTTGGCACCTTCATGTCGAACCCGCAGGAGAAATGCATTGCGCAGATCTCTTCCTGCCAGACGAAATAAAGGCGGTAATCGCACCACCGGCCGGAAATCTCGACCACCAATTCCTCCTCGCTGGCCCGGTCGTGCGCCCAATCATTGGCGCTGACGATCTCTTCGACGAGATCAATCGGGTTCCCGGAAAATGGCGTCGGTTCGGAGAGGGCAACGGAAGTCATCGGGCGCTCCTTCGGGCGGCTCGACAAAGTGGTCGCAAAGCTGAGGCACTAACTAATTCTAGCCGGAGGGATCCGAGCCGGTGGGTGGGGGCTCAGTCGCGCGGTCGCGTCGAGCGGCAAGCAAGCTTTCCAACTCCTCTAGCCGCTTTGCCAGATCCTCTTGCTCGGCGCGGGCCTTGGCGGCCATCGCCTTGACCGCTTCGAACTCGTCGCGGGTAACGAGATCCATGCCGGCCAGCACCCGTTCGAGCTGCTCGCGCAGTCGCGATTCGACTTCGCTTTTGACCCCTGACAGCGTACCCATGGCGCCCGCGGCGACACGGGCGAGGTCGTCGAAAAACCGGTTCTGGCTCTGCATCCTGTCGCTCTCCGCGCGGGTCGCGGCCCAGACCACCTGATCGCGGATTTACATATGGGCGTGCGCTAGCACAAGGGGCATATCCAAGGAAAGCATTTCCCTCCGGCAAGGAGCTTGCGATGCAGCCATTCGCCGAATTCCATGCCGCCCGGCTCGGCTCGATCCGCTTTGTGCTGACCGACGTCGACGACACCTTGACCGACGGGGCGCGCCTGCCGGCCGCCGCGTTCGATGCGCTCGAGCGGCTTCGAGACGCCGGCTTTCAGGTGCTTCCGATCACCGCCGCGCCGGCAGGGTGGTGCGATCTGATGTGCCGGATGTGGCCGGTTGCCGCGGTCGTCGGCGAGAATGGCGGGCTGTGCTTCCGCCATGATCCAGCCTCGGGGACGACCGAGCGCCATTTCTGGGCGTCAGCACCCGACCGCCGGCGCGACCGCCAGCGGTTGAGCGAATTGGGTGCAAGGGTCCAGGCGCTGGTTCCGGGCGCCACGCTTGCGGCCGATCAGGCCTACCGCGAATCGACGCTCGCATTTTGCAACGCGGCGCCGCCGGTGCCGGAGCGAATCGTCGCCGAACTCAGCGCAGCAGGGGCGCGCACGGTCGTGAACTCGCTGTGGGTGCTCGGCTGGTTCGGCGGCTTCGATAAGCTGGCGATGACTCGCAGGATGCTGGCGGAGCTGTTCGCGACCGATATCGAGCGCGACCGCCAAGCCTTCATTTATGTCGGCGATTCGCTCAACGACGAACCGATGTTCGGCTTTTTTCCCAATTCGGTCGGCGTCGAGACGGTGCGCCGCTATGTCGATCGCATGACCACGCCGCCACAATGGGTGACCCAGGGCGGCGGCGGCAGCGGCTTTGTCGAAGTCGCCGACGCTTTGCTCCGCCGCGGGTGAGGTACAAAGCGAGAATCGGCCGACCCTGCTGCCTCGCCCGGGCGAGGCTGCGCGCCCATCCCGCGCAGCTATACCGGTCAGTAACCCGATTTTAACCCCGGCTAAATAACTCTGCCTGATGACCAAAGCGCGGGTCGGCGCCAGTGGGTGCTCAAATTTAGAGAGCGACACAGCCGACACCCGCCGAAAGGCTGTTAGGGATCGCAAAGTGCAAATATGGCGTCTTTTCGCCCCGACTCCGTTTAGGTCTGACGCTGGCAAAGAGCCGTCCCGTGGGGACAGGGCATTTCCATCTGCGGATATTTGGCCACATCGCGGGCGACGCCAAGGGGCGCTATCGCCGTCGAGTTTGCGTTCATTGCGCCAATGTTTTTGCTGCTGCTGTTGGTAATCATCGAGCTTGGCCTGACCCTGATCACCCAATCGGTTCTGGATGGCGCGACGCGCGACGCAGCGCGGCTGATCCGCACCGGCCAAGTCCAGTCCCAAAGCAGCCCGATCACCACATTCCAGACCCTGCTGTGCTCACGAATGAGCACGCTGATGACGGTCGCAAACTGCGACAGCAACGTCATTTTCGAGGTCCAGACCTTCACAAGTTTTGGTTCAGTTAGTTTTACGCCGTGCACGTACAACAACAACCAGACCGGAACCGGCACACAATGTAATTTCACACCGGGCACAGGCGGCAACATCGTCGCGGTTCGATCCGTCTATACTCGATCCTTTATTGTTCCATGGGTCGGAGCGTGCCTGAGCGGCGGCAGCTGCTGGACCGGCCCCGGAACGACCGGCGGCTCGAATCCCGGCACCGGCGGCATAACATTGACGTCGACCGTGATCTTCCGGAACGAACCCTTCACATGATCCGGCGGTCGCAGCATCCGCGCTTTATCAACCTCGCCAGCGATCGCTCGGGCGTCGTAGCGATCGAGTTCGCACTGATCCTTCCGATCATGCTGATAATTTTTTTTGGCAGCTACGAGGCCGCTAACCTCGTCCTCGCCTATATGAAGGTGGAGGACGCGGCCGAGACCGCGGCTGATCTGGTCGCCCAGGCGACAATCGCCACCACATGGCAGAGCACGGACTTTACTGGCTTTACCAACGCGGTCGAACAGGTGTTGTCGCCGCTGCCGACTAGCGGCAGCCAACTCAAGATCGCCTATGCCAGCGTGACATACAGTACCGGCAGTCCGGTAATCGACTGGCATTACGAGTTCAACGGCGCCACCGCGCTCACCATTGCCAATATCTCGAGTAGCCAAAATCTGGCCAATCTCGGTAACGAGACCAACGGGTCGACGGACAGCGTGATCGTCGTCCAACTGACATACGCTTACACCTCTTCGTCAAGTCATGTACTGAACGCGTCCTATACGCTGTCCGAAATGGCCTACAACCGGCCGCGCTATACGAACTGCGTGGCGACATATTTGAATACCGGCAGCGTGTGCCCGTGAACGAAAGCCAGAAGAAATCAGGAGGCGTGGCGATGCTTCATTCGATTACCGCCGTCATTGCCAACTTACGGCGGCTTTTCGAACGGCGGGAGGGACTCGTCGCAATAATCTTTGCCCTCTGCGCCATTCCTATTTTTATCGCGGCGGGCATGGCGGTCGATATCGGGCGCGCCTATGCCGTTAAGGTGCGGCTCGGCGCGGCGCTCGATGCGGCGGCGCTGGCAGTCGGGTCGGAATCCAACCAAACCGCGGCGCAGTTGACGACAGATCTGCAAAATTATTTTACCGCGAATTATCCGTCGACGGCGCTCGGAACGAACGTCACGGTCACGCCGGTGCCCAGCACCGCCAGCCTAAGCGCATCAACCGTCAATTATCAGGCGCAAGCAACGGTGCCGATGACCCTGATGCGGATTGTCGGCATCAATAGCATCACCGTCACGGCCACCGCCCAGACCCAGAAGACCACCGGGCTTGGAAATCGCGGTCGTGCTGGACAATACCGGATCGATGCTGTGCGGCCCGAACGACGGCGCGCCCAGCTACAGCGATTTAACCTGTGGAACCGGGGTGGTGGCGACGGACACGACTTGCACCAATGCCAGCAACGGAAGCCGCATCTGCACCCTGATTAATGCCGCAACCCAATTTGTCAACACGCTGACGGCTGCCATAAGTAGCGCCCAGCAACTTTACATCAGCGTCATTCCGTATGTCACGACAGTCAACGTCGGCAATGCGCTGTGCACCGGCCCGACCAGCTGCACCAGCATCGCGATGACGGGTAGCGATTTTACCGATTTGCGCGGTAACATTATGCCGGTAACCCCGATCACCGGAACCACGACCAGCGGCAGCAGCACGATTTCGAGCGTCTCAATGCTGACGCCGAGCGGCTCGGTTTCGGGCACTGCCGCCATTCAGCAAGGGATGTACATATACGGACATGGCATTCCGACCGGCGCGACGGTCAGCAGCGTCAACAGTTCGTCGCTCACGACTTCCTCGAATGCGACCCTGACATTCACCGGCAACTCGCTGGCTGTCGGCCCTAACAGTGGCAACACGAGTACGCCGTACACGGACCCGACGACGTTCACGACCACAGGAACCTGGACGACCACCAGCAAGATAGTCACAGTCGCTAGCACCTCCGGAGTAGTGGTCGGGATGGTCGTCACCAGCACTAGCTCCGGCATCCCCACTGCGACAGCTACCACGGTCTCTTCGTTCACCGCCACAACGGTCACCCTATCCGCCACCCCGACCATGGCACAAACCAACAAGTCGCTGACCTTTAGTCTGGCCGGCAGCACCACGAGCGGCAGCACGACGATCAGCAGCCTCAAGGGAACCACCGCGAGCCTCAACAGCATTGTGGTCGGCATGGGGATCAGCGGAAGCAGTGGAATACCTGCCAATGCCTACGTCACGAGCACTACCGGCAGCCCACCTACGTCTCTCACGATTTCGGCCGCCGCGACGGCGACGAAGACCGGCGATATACTGACGTTTACCAACCTTGGGGCGACGACGACGACCGGTCAAAGCAGCATCACCAACGTTTCCTTCTCGACGATCCCGACCGTCGGGCAGGTGATCATTGGCAACGGCATCCCGGCGAACACGACGATAACCGCCGCGCCGAGCACGGCAGCTCAATACACGGCCGGCACCGGCACGTTGACGATCTCCCAAAATGCGACGACGCCGAGCAATTTCTCCAGTGCGACGGGTACGTGTTGCAACACCACGCTGGTTGCATTCACGCCACTCACCTATGATTCGGCGTATGAACTCGGCGAGCCCGGCGGGATCGTCGACGACGCAAACTGGGGCGGCTGTGTCGAACCGACCAGCTCCGCGGAAAACAGTAGCGGCACCGGCGTCGTCAACGCCTCGGTCACAGACCCCGATTACAGCGAGCCCTCGGGCGGCTGGCCGAACTGGTATCCACTGTGGTGGGCCAACGACTCGGGCAATAACTGGGTAACACATGGCGTCAAGGCCCAAAGCACGGCCACTGAAACCCAGGGCGCCGTAGTGACGGACTGGCTGACGTTATACGGCCCGAACCAGGGTTGCCCGGTGCCGATGATTCCGCTCACCGATGCGACCACCAGCGCGGGCCAGACCACGATTCTGAATACAATCAGCAGCATGTGGCCCCGCGACGCCGGCGGCACCCAGGTCCATATCGGCATGATCTGGGGCTGGCGGGCGCTTTCCTCGAACGGGCCTTTCACGGCGAATAACGGCCATCCTCTGAGCTACAGCAATGCCTCCAGCACCGGATGGAAGAAGGTCGTCGTGCTGATGACCGACGGGACCGAAGAGTGGCCCTCGACCGACAACATGACCGGCCTCGGCCAGATCACCGACGGCAAGATCGGCACGACGAGCAACGGCGACGGCGGTGACCAATTTGAATACCCGTTTGGCGGACGTCTGCAGCAACATGGCGGCGAGCGGCAATTTCGTCATCTACACGATCGGTCTGGGCACCGACGGCGCCAGTAACACCGATCTGCAAAATTGTCCCGGCAACACCGGAGGCTATTTCGAGGCCGCGACCACCAGCAACCTCCAGACGGTGTTCCAGGACATCGCAAAGTCGCTGCTCGCCCTCCGCCTGACCCAATAGCCGACCGGCGCTTAAGCCAGCTGTAGCTCATCGAGGCCGAGCCCGCCGCTCGCCTGATACTTAATCCTCGATCGAGGCGGCGAGGATCTGGCTCAGTTGGCAGAGCGGCCGGTCGCTCTCGGCGGCCCAGGCGTTGAAGATGGTTTGCACAGCGGCGCGGTCCTTGCGGTTCTTCACCGGCCCCTCGAAGGCGCCCCAGCGCTTTAGCGCGGCGGCGACCGAATATGTCAGGACAAAGGTGTCCTTGCCGACCATGCGCAGAAAGCTCGGCCCGGAATTGCCGCCCATCTGGCTGAATCGCTTTGCCAACGCCTCCCACAACCCGACGATGTCGGTCGCCGGCCAGCGGGCGATCCAGACGCTGAAGCTGCCGTGCTCGCCGGCGACCGCAATCATTGCCGCGGCATTGTCGCGGACTGCTTTGAGCTTGCCCCAATGGCGGATCAGCCTCCGGTCGGCGAGCAGCGCCTCGAGCGCTTCGTCCGGCATCGCCCGCACCCGGCGCGGCTCGAAACCGCCAAAGACTTCCTCGAAGGCCGGCCATTTCGCGTCGACGAGGCTGTGCTTGAGCCCGGCGCGAAAGACCCGCAACGACATTTGCGACAGATAGCGGTCGTCACCGAGAGCTTCGAGCTCGGCTGTGGTGCGCGGTTGCGCTAAGCGAGACGCCAGTGCCGGGGCGCCATGGCGGGCCTGCGCGGCTTCGAGGATCGGGGCAAAAGGAGGTGCGGTCATCGGTCTGTTGCCATGCGCGATTACCGCGCGCCGGCCCACCTACGTCAATTCACAATCCGCGGGAACGATCCGATTGACGCGGATGCAGGCCGAGATCAGGCTGCTCGCACGCCGGATGTTGCGGAGTAAGCGCGATGAAGCTGATGTGGTTTCACCTGATGCCCTACACGGAATTGCCGGACGACTTCCGCGAAAAGCATCCCTCGGTGTGGGTCGACATCCACTCCTCGCTGTTCGACCCGCGGCGCGCCCATCACATGTACAACGACTTTATGGACGAGCTCGAATTCGCCGCCGAATGCGGGTTCGACGCAGTCTGCGTCAACGAGCACCATTCGAACGGCTATGGGCTGATGCCGTCGCCCAACCTGATCGCCTCCTCGCTCGCGCGCCGTACGTCCGATGCCGCGCTCTGCGTCCTCGGCAGCTCGCTCGCGCTGCACAACCCGCCGACCCGGGTGGCGGAAGAGTTTGCGATGATCGACGTGATCTCGGGCGGGCGGCTGATCGCCGGTTTTCCGGTCGGCTCGCCGATGGACACCTGCTACGCCTACAGCCAAAACCCGAGCATGCTGCGCGAGCGCTATCACGAGGCGCATGATCTGGTGTTGCGGGCCTGGACCGAGCCGGACACCTTCGCCTTCAACGGGCGCTTCAACCAGCAGCGCTATGTCAACATCTGGCCGCGCCCGGTGCAGAAGCCGCACCCGCCGATCTGGATCCCGGGCGGCGGCTCGGTCGAGACCTGGCAGTGGTGCGCCCAGATGGATTACGTCTACTGCTATTTGTCGTACTACGGCTACAAGGCCGGCCAGGCGACGATGAGCGGGTTTTGGGACGAGATGGCGCGGCTGGGCAAGGACCGGAACCCGTACCGCGCCGGTTTTCTGCAATTCGTCGGCGTCGCCGAGACGCGCGAGGAGGCGTATCGCCTCTACCGCGAGCCGGCCGAATATTTCTATGGCCGCTGCCTGCATGTCGACCCGCGTTTTGCCGGCCCGCCCGGCTATGCGACCGAGGAAACCCAGCGCCGCGGCATCCAGAGCCAGGTATCGCTGGCGGCGCAGGCCTCGCGCTACGAATTGAAATTCCAGATGCTGGCGCGCGAGATGGATGCGATTGTCGACAAGGGCTATGTGATCATCGGCTCGCCCGACGAGGTCGCCGCCCAGTTGCGCGAGGTGGCCACCAACCTGAATGTCGGGCACCTGATGCTGCTATTGCAATTCGGCAACATGAGCAAGGGTTTGGCGCAATATAACACGCGCCTGTTCGCGGATAAGGTGATGCCGCAGCTCGGCGAGGTCTTTGCCGAATGGGAGGACAGCTGGTGGCCGCAGCCGATGCCCGGCGCGGCGCGCGCGCCGCTGTCGCCGTTTCAGCCGGCTGCGGTCGCGGCCGAATAGCTGTGCCCTGCCGCCGAACGGTGGGGCTCATCACGGCCCGCGGCGGCGGTCTTCGAGTTCGAGGGTGACCAGGCGGGCGACCGTCGTGGCGAGGTAGAGCTGGCCGACGACCGCCTCCAGATTGGCCAGGCTGCGGGCGAACGGGTTCACCGGAACGATGTCGCCGAAACCGGTGGTGGTTAAGGTCGTAAAGCTGAAATACAGCATCACGGCGATTTGGCTGGGACCGCGCCCAGGGGTGATGGCGCCAAGATGGGCGAAAGCACCGGGGCTGAGGTCCCAGATCAGGTGATAGGCCGAAGCGAAGATCGTCCCGAGATTGAGGTACAGCACGAGGGCGCCTTGGAGACGCCGAAAGGTGATGCGGCCGGGGGCATAGACGGCGTGCGCCACGACCCAGCTCAACGCCGAAAAGGTAAGGATGCTGCCGCCGCGGCTCAACAGGCTTACGGCCACCGGCGCCGAGTCCGGCGGTAGCCACAGACTCGCAAATGTCGCCGACAAAGCCAGTAGGATGACCAAGATGGCGCCGGGTCGGTGCGAGAGCATGACGACGATAAGCACGACAGCCAGCACCAAACTCTCACCGACCACCCGAGCAACCGGGCGCCCTTGCGCGGCCAGTGGGACGGCGACAAAGAGGGCGCAAAGTTGGAGGATCAACAGGACGGTCAAGCTCGGATCTCTGATCCGATCCTGCCAGGTGTGGATGGCGGTTCGCCGCATCGCCGAGGAATGAGAAGTGGGGGCCGTTCGGGTCGGGCCGCTAGGGACCGGCGCCTTCTGGCAGCGAAGTCGGCGCGAAGTCCAGAGCGGTGAAGGGGTGATCGACGCCGCGCCGATTCCAATTGGCGGCGGCGACGGCTAAATTCGCGGCTGTCACCACGTGGCCGGTCACGTCGACCGGCCGAAAAACCCGGGGAGCCGGCCATGCCGTCGATGTTCAATGCCCGCGACGCCGCCAATTACGAAAAGCTGATGGGGCGCTGGAGCCGGCGGCTGGCGCCGATCTTTATCGAGCATGCCGGCATCGCCGACGGCGACAGGGTGATCGAGGTGGGTTGCGGTACCGGCAGCCTGACGTTTGCCCTGCCTGAGGCGGCAAACATCGCCAGCCTGACCGCGATCGACCATTCCGAGGTTTATCTGGCCGCCGCGCAGGCCAAGAACCGCGACCAGCGCATCCATATCGAGCAAGGCGACGGCGCCGCCTTGCGCTTTGCCGATGCGAGCTTCGACCGGGCGGTGTCGATGCTGGTGCTGCCCTCGGTCATCCCGCGGCCCGAACTCGCGGTGAATGAGATGCGGCGGGTTACCCGGCCCGGCGGTGTGGTCTGTGCGGCATTCTGGGACTCGCCGGGTGGCGCCGCCGCCAACCGCATGTTCTGGGATACCGCCGCCGCCCTCGATGAAGCAGCGGCCGAGGCGCGCGATCGCACCATGTCGCGGCCGATTTACGCGCCAGGCGCGCTGCCGCGGATTTGGGCCGAGGCGGGGCTGACCGAGATCGACCAGCGCTCGCTGACAATCCGGATGGATTTCGCCGATTTTGCGGACTATTGGGAGCCGTTCGCCAGCGGCGAGGGCATGCTCGGCGAGTATGTCGCGAGCCTAGACGCTGCGCGGCGCGACCGCCTGGTCGGCTATCTGCGCGCCGCCTACCTGACCGGGAGGCCGGACGGCCCGCGTTCGTTTGTCGCCGTCGCGCTGTCCTGCCGTGGCGTCGTACCCGGCTGACCGACGCGCGAACAAGACCGGCCGACAATCCGCAATGGTCGCGAAAGTGCGCCCGCATGCCTTTGTTCCAAGGCAAGCGCAATTTTTACTGTAATCCTGTCTGGTGTTTACTGTGAGTAACGGCTAACGTAGTAGACTGGGCAATTTTGCATATTAACTATTCTCGGTCGCAGAAGAAATGCCAGTCTCGACTATTCCAGAAACCGCCCGCCGAACCAATCATTTGAGGAGTGGCCGGATGGGAGGCGTCGCCGGCTTCCTTGCGATTCTATTGGCGACCGCGCTGGCCGGAGCGCCGTCCTGCGGTCGGGCGGCTTCCTCCGTTACGGACCCTCACCTGGATCTCTTCCTCCGGATGATCCGAGCCCGTTCCGGCAGTGCGATCACTGGTCCGCCGGCGCCGGTCTCACAATCCGCGTTCGAGCAAATGCTGCGGGTCCTTCCGGCGGTCAATGTCGGCCACGGCGGCGGCCCGCCACTGGCCTCGAACACTAAGAGCACGGCGCTGGTTCCGGATCCTTCGATCTATGGCTTTTGCTATGAGGCCTGCAAGACCGAACGTGCCGTCGGCAGCTGCGGCCAACCGGCGCCGGGCGCGTCCGATGCGCCTGAGAGCCTCTGTGCGCCCGTCGTGGACAACCTAACCCTGGACGCGATCATCGGTCCGCAGCTCGGGGCCGGGGTAAGCCCGTTTGTCGACGACAACACCGGCCCCGACGGCGCGCAGCCTGCCGGCTATACCTTCATCGGCCAATTCATCGACCACGACGTCACGCGCACGACGACCGCGCTCTCGGCGCTAGGCGCGCTAAGCCAGCAAGCGCACAGCGACGCCTCGGTGCGGGCGAAGCTCGCCGCGGCCGGGATCACGCTCGGCCAGCTCGACCAGGCGATCGCCGACTCTGCGACACCAGGCTCGGCGCTCAGCGCAAACACGGCCAAGCTGGATCTCGACAGCGTCTATGGCGTGCGCGACTTCGCGGCATTGACCGCGATCAACGCGCCATGGTTCGAGCAGCAAAAAGGCGTTTACACCGGCCGTTTCGCGCTGCGCGAGGTTCAAGCCCCGACCTCGCCCACCGCTCCGACCCAGATCGACGGTTTCGACTACGAACGCAGCGCGGCTGGGACGGCCGAGATCCCCGACCCGCGCAACAGCGAGCACAAGATACTGTCGCAGGTCCAGAACCTGTTCGAGATCGCCCATAATGACTGCGTCGATCGCGCGCTGGCCGGGACCATCACGCCGAGCCAGGAGCAGGCCGGAGCCGCCTTCGATGCCTGCCATTATCGGGTGCTGTGGACCTATCAGACGATCGTGGCCACGGATTTCCTGCCGCGCATGTCGGCCGAGGCGACCCTGAACCGCGTCGCCCCGGGAGCGCTCCATGCTTATGTGCGCGACACCGCCGCGACTTCGATCTTGCCGGACCCGGCCGATGTTCGCACGTTTCTCTATAGTTGCAAGCCGGGGCGCGGCAACGAAACGACGATCCGCATCCCGCACGAATTCGCCGTGGCCGCATTCCGGCTGGGCCATTCGCTGGTGCGCGACGCTTACGTTCTTCACGACGAGGTGCGCGACGCCGACGGCAAACTGCTGACCGGACAACCCCGGCCGATTTTCGCTGCCACCGGTCAACCGGAAGCTGCGGGGCTCATTGGCGACAACCCGCTTCAGCCCGGCGATGTGATCGACTGGCGCTATTTCTTCGATACCAGCGAAAAGACCGCTCAGGCGTCTCGGCCGCTCGACACGCTGATCTCCGACAAGCTGTTCTCGTTGCCGATCGCGGCCCTTCCGCCCGGCCCGGCCGCAGATGGCAAGGATACCCCGTCAGAGCGTAATCTGCCGCGCCGCAACATCTTGCGGGCGTCGGAACCGACTTCCGACCTGACCGGGGCGGTCGGGCTCGCGACTGGCGAAGAGGTCGAACGTTACGCCGCGCGGCGCATCCCCGGTCTGCACGACGCGACGGCGGAGGTCAGGCAGGTTCTCGCGATGCGACTCGCGAGCGCTGGTTTCGATCCGGACTTTCTCGGCGCCTCCACCCCGCTTTGGCTGTTTGTCCTCGCCGAAGCCGAAAGCACCGAACACAGCCAGCGCCTCGGCGAACTCGGCAGTCACATCGTCGACGAATTTCTGCTGGGCGCGCTGCGCTGCGACGAGGCATCGGTCCTCTACGCCGCCCCCGCCGACTTGCATGGTTGGGGTCCGACCGAGAGAATTGCCCGCCATCGCCGCTATTCGATGCCCGAACTGATCGCCTATCTGCAAGCCAATTCGACGGTGAGCGGCCAACCGGTTCGGCTGTTCAGCCGATAGTGTAGCGGGAAGGTCCTATTCCGCCGGGACCGGCGCCGGTAGTCCGACGCTCCGGCCGCGGCCGATCAGCAGCACGATCAGCGCTGCGCCGAGACACATCATCCCGGCCAGCATGAACGCTTCGAAGTAGGTGCCGAGCGCGGTTCGCAACGCGCCCGCACCGAAAGCGGCAATTGCCGCGCCGAGCTGGTGCGCGGCGACGATCCAGCCGAACATGATCGGGCCGCGCGCGGCGCCGAAAATTTGAGCCGTCAGGCGAAGGGTCGGCGGAACCGTCGCGATCCAGTCTAGCCCATAGAACACGGCGAATAGCGGCAGGCCGTAAAATGAGGCTCCGAAGGCAAACGGCAGATACATCAGCGACAGCCCGCGCAGCCCATAATACCAGGCGAGCAGCACCCGGTTGTCCCAGCGGTCGCTGAGCCAACCGGATAAAGTGGTGCCGATAAAATCGAAGATTCCCATTACGGCCAAGAGGGTGGCACCCGTCACTTCGGGAATGCCATGATCGACGCAGGCGGGGATCAGATGCGTGCCGATCAGCCCGTAGGTCGAGGCGCCACAGATGAAGAAGCTGCCGGCGAGCAGCCAGAAATCGCGCGCGCGCAGTCCGTCGCGCAGGGTAAGCAGGGCGGTTATCGCCGGATTGCCGCGCGCCGCCGCGGGCGGTACGACGCCCGGCTCGGCCCCGTAAGGGACGAGGCCGAGATCGCCCGGCCGGTCGCGCATCAGCAACGCAACGACCGGGATCATTGCGCCCGCCACCACGGCGACCGCCAAAGATGCCATGCGCCAGCCATGATTGACGGCGAGGCTCGCCAGGAACGGCAGAAAGACCAGTTGGCCGGTCGCGGTGCTCGCGGTAAGCACTCCCATGACGAGCCCCCGCCGCACCGCAAACCAACGCGCCGCGACGGTCGCGCCGAGCACCAGCGCGGTGGCGCCGCTGCCGGTGCCGACAACGACGCCCCACAGCAACACGAGCTGCCATGGGTGTGTCATCAGAGGAGTCAGCGCCACGCCCGCCGCAATCAGGGCGAGGGCGGCGAGCATCGTGCGGCGCAGCCCGAACCGGTCCATCACTGCTGCCGCGAACGGCCCGATCAGCCCGTAAAGAAAAATGTTGATTCCGACCGCGAACGAAATCGTCGCCCGCGACCATCCGAACTCGGTCTCGAGCGGCACGATCAGAACGCCAGGGGTGGCGCGCACGCCGGCGGCTGCCAGCAGTGTCAGAAAGGTGACCGCGGCGACCACCCAGGCGTAATGCAGTTTGCGCCGCCTTGCCATTAGCCCCACTTTCGATATTCTAAGCGGCGCAATGTGAGAGACAGGTCTGTCTCTTGTCAAAACCTGGATGCGCAGGGCAGGAATGTCGGGAGAGCGGAAGCCAGTACGAGAGCGCATCCTCGAAACCGCGTCGGAGATGTTCTACCGCGACGGCATTCGGGCGGTGGGGATCGACGCGATCATTGCGCGCTGTGGCGTCGCGAAGATGAGCCTCTATCGCAATTTTCCGTCCAAGGACGCGCTCGTCGCTGCCTGGCTCGAAGACCGCGACGAGTTCTTCTGGCGGCGGTGGGCCAGGGCGGAAGCTTCTTGCGCCGGCAATCCGCGGGGCAAGCTCGAAGCGATTCTCGACATGGTTGCGGCGACGGCGTCCCACCCGAAATGGCGCGGCTGCCCGTTCCTCAACACCGGCAACGAATTTCCGGAGCCCGATCACCCCGCCCGCGCCGTGCATCCTCGCCAACAAGCGCGCCGTGCGCGAGCGTCTGAAGACCCTCGCAGCGGCGGCGGGCGCGCGGGAGCCCGATCTTCTCGCTCAGCAGCTCCAGCTTTTGATCGACGGCGCCTATGCCATCGGCCAAAGCCTGGGGCCGGAGGGGCCGGCGAAGACCGTCGCCGCGGCGGGCCGGGCGCTGATCGCGGCGCAGATCGAGACGCGAGAAGATATGTTTGCGGGTGCGGCTGCGAACCCGCAATTCCATGGAGCGCCATGATGCCGATGATCCGTCTCGATGAAGGTCTTTCGCTGCATTGTGCGATCGACGACTACCTGTGGCCCTGGAAAGCACCGACACCGGTGCTGATGCTGCACGGTTTCGCCCGCAACGCGACTTTCTGGAACCGATGGGTCCCGACAATCGCCGACACCCGCCGCATTTATCGGCCCGATCTGTTGGGTTGCGGGGCCTCCGACGTACCGGCCGCCGGCTACAATTTTACGCCTGAAAAGATTGCCGGCGAGATCATCGCGGTGCTCGACGCCTTATCCCTGCCGCGGGTTCACTGGGTCGGCGAATCATCGGGCGGGCTCGTCGGCTTGCTGCTCGCCGCGGCCCATCCCGAACGGGTCGCGAGCCTTGTCTTGTGCAACACGCCGACCCGGATTTCTGAAGACATCAAGGGGATCTACGCGCTCGACCAGGAAAGCACGGCAGCGGCAATCCGGGCCTACGGCACCGGCGAGTGGTGCCGGCGCACCCTCGGCTATCGGCTCGATCTCGAACATGCCGATGCGACGCTGCGCGAATGGTGCATCGCCGAGATGGACAAGACGCGTCCCGATATCGCGGCGGCGCTGCATCTATGCTTCGAGGGCGTCGACGTTGTGCCGGTGCTTGCCGGGATCAACGCCCCGGTGCTGTTGCTGAGCGGCGATAAGAGTCGGATCGCCTCCGAACAGCAGCGGATCCTGGCTCAGACCTTGCCGTATGGCCGGCTTGAGCTGTTCGCCGGATACGGCCATGGGGTCAATTTGCTGCAGCCGCAGCGCTGCGCCCGCGCCGCCCTGGATTTCTGGCGAGAGATCGACGAAGGTCGATAAGCGGGGTCGGGCGGGCCGGGACCGCGGCGCGGAACGCGCGTGCGGCAAGCACGGCCTAGCGGCAAGAACGGCCAAAATGATGTATTGAATACTGTAGGCGTCCGCGCGATCGGACCTCTCCGGAGCCGATCTTCTCGCGGGCGGCGAACGGCATTTTCCGGATTCGGGCCGGTCCGTCCGACCGACGTGAGCAGAAGGGAGTTAGCGCAATGGCGCGTCTGCCTTATCTCGACAAATCGGATGTTCTGCCCGAGCACCAGGACCTCCTGGCGCGCAACATAAATCTCTATCGGCTGTTGGCGCACAGCCCGCGCGCGGCGCGCAGCCTCAATACCTTGGCGCGGTTCATCCGCGATGGCAGCCGGCTCGATCCGAGATTACGCCAGTTGGCGATCTTGCAAGTCGGCTATGTGACCCGATCAGCCTACGAGTATTCGCATCACATCAGGATCAGCCGCGAATTCGAGGTGTCGGACGACGATATCCACGCAATCGCCGAGGAAACCGCCGGACAGACGACGACACTCGAACCGCTGGCCAGGGCTGTGTTGCGCGCAGCCCGTGAAATAACCCTCGATGTCGCGCTCTCCGACGACACCTTCGCTGCGCTACGCCAGGGGCTCGATCCAGAGCGGCTCACCGATCTGATCATCACGATCGGCCACTACAACAGCCTGGTTCGTGTACTCGCCGCGATGCGGATCGATGTCGAGGACGACTACCTGCCCTACCTCGACGAGTTCCCGCTGCCGGCGGGGTGAGGACCGCCGCGAGCCGGGTTTACTGGCTGGCCAGCGCCCGAGCCAGCTGGCTCACCGCCTCCTGATGCTTCTCGTTTCTGATCTCGGCGAAATTGCGCGCGATTTCGAGCAGCATGCGCTGATGCGGCGTGACCTGGCGCGGTCCTTCCTCGCCGATCCCCTCGTAGAAATGGCTGACCGGCGCGCTCAGCGCGCGGGCAATCTCGAACAGCCTCCCGGCCGAAACGCGATTTATCCCGCGCTCGTATTTGTGCGCCTGCTGATAGGTGACGCCGATCATCTCGGCAAGCTGCTGCTGCGTGAGCCCCAGCATGATGCGGCGCTCGCGAATGCGCGCTCCGACATGGTCATCGATTGCGGCGGTCGACCGCCCTCTTTTCGGCTTAGCCATATCTTCACCCGTGCAAGTTTGCGTCAAGCACCGATCGTAGTCTGCGCCGCCCTATCAACACGATAACGACCGGCAAATTCCGCCAGCTCGTCTAAGCGGCCCAGAGAACGCAGTCAGCGGACCTTCGATCTCGACGTCTATCAACGAGAACGGCAGTCCGAGCCTCTGATAATCCCCAAAGTGGTATCGTAGCGGCCGGATGACAAGAGGCGGACAAGCAGCGCGATCCGAACTTGCTCGCATTCGCAGCGCGGCAAGTTGGGCGCAGGCTTTGCCGGCCTGACCGGGGCTAGGGGCAGCGAAAAATGGCAGTCGACGGTGATCGCGGCGCGAGGGTCGACCAGGCACATGGCCTGATGCTCGCGTTCCTCTTGGCGGGTCTCGCCGGCATGGTGGACGCGATCGGCTTTCTTCGCCTCGGTCACCTGTTTGTCTCGTATATGAGCGGGAACAGCACGCAGTTCGCGGTCGCGCTCGGCCGCGGCCGGGTGACCGAGGCCGGTTCGATCCTGTGGTTGATTGCGCTGTTTGTGGCGGGTGCGGCGGGCGGGCAAATGATTGCCCACTTCTCCGGCCGCTGGCATCTGACCTGCGTGCTCGCCGCGGTGGCGGCGCTGCTCGCGGCTGCTGCGGTGTTCGGAACGGCGCCTGAGCCGATGGTGGTGGCGATGGGGGCTTTGAACGCATCGATGCACCGCGCCGGAACTGTTGCCGTCAGCCTGACCTTTGTCACCGGAACTTTGGTCAAATTCGGCCAAGGATTGGGCGATTTTCTGACCGGGCGGGGCGCCGGTTGGGCTTGGGCGGAGCAGGCCTTGCCCTGGGTGGGGTTGATCGTCGGAGCGGTTGCCGCCGGCGCTGGATATGTGCGGATGGAAGCCGCCGTGATTTGGGTTCCGGTGGCCGCCGCCTGCCTGCTGACCCTCTGGTCGGTCGCTATCCCGGAGCCGGAATAGTCGGGGCGGCAACACAGGAGGCGAGGCGCGCGCGCAGTTCTTTGCCGTCAAGGTTCTGGCCGATCAGAACCAATCGGTTGCGCTGGGGGCCGAGGCCCGGGCTTTCGTCGAGGGTGAACCGCCTGCCGACGAGATGAAATATGTGACCCTTGTCACTCCCATCGATCCACAAAATGCCCTTGCCGCGGAACACGTTGCGCGGCATCTCTTCGAGAAAGGATTGAAACCGGTCGGCCGCGAAGGGCGCCTCGGTCTCGAACGAGACGGCGTCAAAACCGTCGCCTGCCAGGTGATCATGATCATGATCGTGATCGGCGAGATATCGATCGGATTGAAACAGCCCGGCGCTGAGGACCAGCGGCAGCGGAATTCTAGCCCGCGTCGTGTGAATGATTCGGGCCCCTTCGCTGATAGCGCGGATCTTTTCTTCGATGGCCGCCGCGACGACGGGGCCGACGCGGTCACATTTGTTTAGCAGTACAACATCGGCGTAGCGCAATTGATTAGCGGCTGCTCTGCTGTCGAACAGATCAAGGCTGAAGTTTTCCGCATCGGCGACCGCGACGATCGAATCGACGCGGACGGCATCGCGGAACTCCGATCGTAGAAAGGTCAGCACGATCGGCAGGGGATCGGCGATGCCGGTGGTTTCGACAATCAGGTAGTCGACTCCCGGCTCGTTGCGCAGCACGCGAAAGATCGCATCGACCAGATCGTCGTTGATCGAGCAGCAGATACAGCCGTTGCTGAGCTCGACCATGTCACCGGCGGCGCCGATGATCAGCTCGTTGTCGATCGCGAGATCGCCGATCTCGTTGACCATGACCGCGATCCTGAGCCCATGCTGTTGGGCCAGGATATGGTTCACCAGGGTGGTCTTGCCGCTTCCAAGAAAGCCGGTGACGATCGTGACCGGCAGGCGCGACCTCACCTTCCATCAGCGCGAGAAGGTATAGCTGGTGCCGACCGCGGACTGGCTGACCGCGTCGCCAAAGGCGTTGGCGAGCGCGTGCAATGCGCGCCAGCCGGTGCAATGCCCGGTGATGATGTGTGGGATCGCGAATGGCCGCAGCGCTTCGACCGTATCCGGTATCAGCCGTTCCATGACGCCGCCCAGATGCAAGCCGCCCATCACGCAATGGATCGGAACATCGGGAAAGACGTCGACGCACTTCGGTGCAGACATTGACGATTCCGGCATGCGAGCAGGCGCTGAAGACGATCAACCCGAGATCGCGGACATGGGCGACGAGCATGCGCTCGTCCATCAGCAACGGATCGGGCTGCCATGGCGCCTCAGGGCTGGTGCGGCTGAGGTGATCGACCCGGCCCTTCTCAAAGGCGCTGACCCGTGGGATCTCACCGCTCAAATAGAAATGGCCGTCGAGCAGCAATCGTGCCGACGGGTCGTTGACGACCGCGGCGCCCAGCGCCTCCATCTCGGCCGGGGAGGGGACCTTGGCGGCGGGCACGATCGTCCCGCTGCTCAATTGGACCGCGCGCTCGTTGAACATTCCGGGGTTGACGTGGACGGTCGTCTTGCCGCCCTGCTCGCGGATCGCGTCTAGTGCCGCCGGCAATGCCGCCATGTGGTCCCAATGGCCATGGCTGACCGCGATGCATTCGATCTCGCCCAGCGCGATGCCGAGATTGGCGCAATTGCGGATGAAGATCGCGCCCTCCGGCCCAGTGTCGAACAGCATTGCGTGGCGCATGCCGGGGGCGATCGAGACCAACCTGCAGCCAAAGCCCAGATTGGCGCACAGCAATGCCTCGCCCGACAACGCCTTGGCGCCGGCGCGCACGATATTGGCGAATTCGGAGACCGCGAACAGTGTCTTGCTGACGTAATTGTCGCTGACGTCGTCGGTAATGACATCGACGGTCAGCGAATTGAGCGCGCTCGGTAAGCGGTTAGCCTGAGTCATTTACCTCTTCTCACCGCTGCATCTGGCCTATTTATAATCTCGGATTGATCGCGTGGCACGGCTTCGTTAAAACGTGATCATCGCTCTGAAGAAAGCTGAAAGACGCCCGGCAGCCGAAAATCCTACCTTTTATCGTGCCCGACCGGGCTTGGTCTCCTAGCCACTCTCTTTGTAGCTGATGACGTAGATCTAAATGGGAGAGAAGAACTGTGAAGATGCTATTTCTTGCCATCTGCTGCGCCATTTCGCTATTGGAGACAACTTCGCAAGCTCAGATACAACAGGTTTCACCTCAACTCCTCGCCAACCCCTTTTACTGGGGTTGTGCTAATGAATACTGGAGCGACTATCTTACGGCTGATCGCATGACGTTAGATCGATACAATGAATTGGTCAAGCGATGCGTAGACGAGAGATCGGCCGCCCTCAATCAAAAAAATAGGGAGTCGGGCGCAGTTGCTGCAGTGCGTGGGCAGCAGCAACAACAGGCGGTGCGAGAGCTGCAGTCCTGTAGAGCCTCTGGGCAAGACCCGACCGTGTGTCAGCAAAGATTTTTTTCTGAGATGCGCGCGCTAATGCTTGAGCGTTAGGAGAGCAACCGCGGACCTGCTTGCCGTCTGTTGTGATCTAGTTCTCTCATCGGGGCGCAGCGCGAGCCCAATCTAGGCCTAGTGTCCCGAACCAGATATTCGCATGATCTCTCCATCGGTCCATCCCGACGAAGGTTGGGACCCACGACCGCGACGGGTACCGGCCTTTCGCCGGTATGGTAACGTTGTGCATGGGAAGACAAAATCCGACGAACTTCTGAACCAGGACGCCATCGCCACACGCTACGACAATACCGCGCAATTTTCTCGCCTCGATCCACCTCGTCACCGGCTTCGAGCGGTCTGAGGCCCCAATCGCCAGGAGTGCGGTGCCGGGCCGGTTGAGGTGGGCATGATGCAGGAACAACGACCATTGCCTCGCGTCAGGGCGAGACCGGCGAAGAGCTTGGGCAGACGCTGATAGGGGTCATCGGACGATTTACATTCTGTCGTGCCTCTCCTCAGGTCGCTCCGCGAGCTTACGGTTCTTGCTGAGGGGAAGGGCAGGCCATTTCATAAGTCTTTGATGACCCAACCCATGACATTGCTGATCTGTCGCTTTTGGTTGATCACATACGCGCGCGATGGCACTGCGCTTGTAGTCCACCTGATAACTCAAGTAAACCGGTTCTTAAATTAAGAATTGTCAAGTCAGCGTCCGGTCCTTTAGCACGCAACATCAAGATTCGTGGCGGCTTTATCATCACATTTTGGCGGTATGTATCGTTATTGTTTTGATTGGCTAGCCTTAAGCAAATATCGATGTTATTTCCGACAAAAGACGGGCCATCGACACCGTCTTTGTAAACAATAGTACAACTCCCACTTACTCCAGAAAACGAAAAAGGGAATTCTACCGTCGCCGTTTTATTGTTTGTATCGACAGTTACATAAATTGGTCTTGTAAGAGTTGTGTCTAGGTTATGGCAGATGTAAGTGCTCTCCTCAGCAAGGGTCGGCTCGAAAGGTAACAAGATCACACCGAGGGTAAGAGCGATGAGGGCTGTTAGCTCCAAACGGAAGGCTGCCCAGATTGCGACTGTGCGGCGTCCCCCGAGGTGCTATGCATACCTTTCCTATCATAAGTTGTATTCGGCATTCCCCCAATTCCGTGTCGTTAAGGGGCTAGTATCACCCCTTCGGGCGTTTTCTCGCGCGGTAAATCGTGCACCGCACGGATAAAGGTGACAGAACAGCAATATGTGACAGACGCCGCCGACGCAATTATATGAGCGGCAACGCGGCGCTTGCTCGCGTTAGCAGCCTGGCGGCAAGCTGGCGGGCTTTTGTTCGAGAGGAAATCATGACGGAACCGGTCGGCCTCGCCCGCGGCCTCACCAATTACGGCGACCCCGATTTCGCGCTTTATCTGCGGCGCTCCTTTGCCCGCTCGATGGGCTATTCGACCGATTTGTTGGCGCGACCGGTGATCGGCATCGCCGACACCTATTCCGGCTACAACAATTGCCACCGTCATTTCCCCGAGCTGATCGAGGCGGTCAAGCGCGGCGTCTTGGCGATGGGCGGCCTGCCATTGACCTTTCCGACGATCTCGTTGGGGGAAGTGTTTCTAAGCCCGACCAGCCTGATGTTCCGCAACCTGATGGCGATCGACACCGAGGAGATGATCCGCGCCCAGCCGATGGATGCGGTGGTATTGGTCGGTGGCTGCGACAAGACCGTGCCGGCTCAGCTGATGGGCGCGATCTCGGCCAACCGGCCGGCGATTCAGCTCGTCGCCGGGCCGATGATGACCTCGCGCTGGCATGGCGAACGGCTCGGCGCCTGCACCGATTGCCGCCGCTTTTGGGCCAGATACCGCGCCGGCGAGATCGGAGCCGACGAAATCCACGAGGTCGAAGGCAACCTCGCGACCACGGCCGGAACCTGCGCGGTGATGGGGACGGCGAGCACGATGGCCTCGATCGCCGAGGGATTAGGTATGATCCTGCCCGGCACCGCGGCGATCCCGGCGGTCCATGCCGACCGGTTGCGCGCCGCCGAGGCGACCGGCCGAGCGGCGATGCAGCTGGCGCGCACAGGGTTAACGCCGGACCGGATCGTGACCGCGGGTTCGATCGAAAACGCGCTCCGGGTGCTGATGGCGATCGGCGGCTCGACCAACGCAGTGCTGCATCTGACCGCGATTGCCGGACGGGCCGGGATCGACATCGATCTCAACCGGCTCAATCGAATTCAGCGACGAAACCCCGGTCCTGGTCGATCTGAAGCCGACCGGCCCGCATTACATGGAGGATCTGTTCGCCGCCGGCGGCATCGGCGCGGTCATGCGCGAACTGCAGCCGCTGTTAAATCTCGATTGCCTGACGATTACCGGCGAAATCTTGGCCGAGCGTCTCGCCGCACCCGCCGGCCCGGTCGACCGCTCGGTGGTGAAGCCGCTCGCCGACCCGTTGCAGCCGGTGGGCGGGCTCGTGGCGCTGTTCGGTTCGCTCGCGCCAAAGGGGGCGATCTTCAAGCGCTCCGCAGCCGATCCCAAGCTGTTCGAGAAGGAGGGGAGGGCGGTCGTCTTCACCTCGCTCGATGATCTGTCGGCGCGCATCGACGATCCCGCTCTCGATGTGACCCCGGACGATTTCCTGGTGCTGCAAAACGCCGGGCCGCTCAGCGCTTCGGGCATGCCTGAGGCCGGCTATCTGCCGATCCCGCAGAAGCTCGCGCGCGCCGGGGTCAAGGACATGGTGCGGATTTCCGACGCACGGATGAGCGGCACCGCCTATGGCTCGATCGTATTGCATGTGACCCCCGACACGGCGTCAGGCGGCCCGTTGGCCAAGGTCAGGAACGGCGACCGGATTCGCCTTTCGGTCAAGGAGCGTCGCATCGACCTCCTGGTCCCGCCCGACGAACTCGCCCGCCGCCCGGCGCCGCTACCGCCAATCCCCGAGCGCGGCTACGCCCGCCTCTACCGCAACGAGATCCTGCAAGCCGACCGCGGCTGCGACTTCAACTTTCTGCGCAAACACCCGTTCGTCGACACGCGGGTCGCGTAGGCGGGTGGAGCGGGGCGCAACCCGCCGCTGGACGTTGCACAGCCCGGCGGGTTGCGCCCACCTTGCGTCTGCTAGTGACAGCACCGTGCGTGTCCTCCTCTTGGTGGTGGCGCGTGTTACCGACAGAAAGACGGATCATGACTAAACCGCTTCTGCTCAGTGATTTTCGCTCAGTCCGGCACGTTCTCGAATCCGACGATTGGGGCATAGGCGGCGACGATGTGTCACCAACTGACCAGATTGACCAAGAGGCGTGGCACGAAATAATGGATCTACCGGATGATGTTGCGATAACTACGTCTAATAAATTTGGGTCAGAACTTACACTTCTGAATGCCCTTTGGGGAGATTGGATCAAATCACTTGGGGATGTCGCCAACCAAGATGAGCTATTCAACTGCATGCTTGATGCATTGGAATGCTTTCAGTGTTCGACGTTCAATCTGTTGCATGGCTATTATCGCTCAGCAATCGCAAGTCTTCGGACGGCGATCGAGGCGATCGTGATTGGTATCTACGGGAATCTCGCTCCGACACACAAAACGTATGTTGATTGGAAGACCGGCGTATCGGAATTGACGTTCACCCGCGCCCGCAGGGCTCTCCTTGGGCTCGTAGGGTCGAAGCCGGCGGGCTGGTTATTGGCGGACGACAAACTTCCGGCACAGACGTTTCGACATCTTTGCTGCTTCACTCATTCCCGGCCTGACACAAGCGATGGTGATCTTTGGGAGAGCAATGGACCGATTTGCAGCAACAAGGGTATGAAGCTCACCTTTGACAGCTCGCTCCAAATTTACGCAATCTGCTATCTGCTCGTCGGCATTGGTCGGCCCAATTTTATTTTACTAGCGAATAGTCGAGTATTGTTCAAACTGGAGTGGCTTGATGGGCACGCACAATTGTCGAAAGCATTTGAGGAACTGGGTGAACTCCGCGGATAAGTGGCGGTGTGGCGATCTTGGCCAATGCCCGATGACGGGCGCAATTTCCTAAAATTGCCCTTCGATACTGCCGCAATCGCCGGCCGACTTCGGTGGGGCACCTCATTGGATATAGTCGACGGCTTAATGCGCGAATAGTTGATCGCCGATGGCGACCTCGCCGGCGGAAATCACCTCGGCGTAGATACCCATATTGATGTGGCCGAAATTGCGGTCGAGGGCGGCGGGGATGTCGAGATCGCGTACGGCGGTGGCTGGATTGACCTCGGTTGCGGCACACCGTGTGATCGGCGAGACGACGCGCAGCCGGACCGCCCCCAGCGCGATCTCGGCGCCGATCCAGTCGTGCTCGCGCCACGCCGCCACGCCGTCGAAATAGAGATTGGCGCGAAAGCGAAGCGGATCGATCGCCGCGTCCATCGCCCTTTCGAGCGCCGCGATGCTGGCATGGTTGATTAGCGAGACATATTGGCCGGTCGTCGCGTTCGGTTTGCGCCGCGCATCGGCAAAGGCGTGCCCCGGCGCCTCGACGACGCGCAATGGCCCGTCAACCCCGGGCCCGAGAAAATTCGCGCAGAATTCGGCGACTGAACGGCATCCCTCGGGCTCGGTCAGCGGCCCGCGCAGCAATTCCCGGCCGCTTTCGACGATTGTCAAAACGCCGGTTTCGGCGTCAAACTCGGTTTGCAGCAACGCCAGTTTTTTGTCGCGCATCAGCATGACGAATTTGGTCTTCGGCAGCCATTCGGGGTTGTGTGCATCGAACACCGTCGAACCGAGCGCAATTGCAAACCGCCGGTCGTGCGGCAGGCATTCGCCCGGGACGAGCGCCACCCGCTCCATCTTCTCGGCGCTCAAGCCCTTGACCGGGTAACGGTAAATCGCGCCGACCCTCATGACCATGGTGCCCGCCTTCCGCAACCGCCGCCGCAGTTTAGCGCGGGACGAAGCCGGTTTTCATCGCGGAACTGCATACGGCTTGACCGCTGGAGTTTGCTGCCGGCATAGGCGGGGTCTTGAAGCCGATCAGGTTTGCGGGCAAAGCTCGTACCGGACGCCCGATCAGCGGAGCAGGGAAGACAAAATGGCCGATTACATTCTGCGCGGCGGCGAGGTCATCGACGGCAGCGGACGTGCGCGGTTTCACGCGGATGTCATGATCAAGGGCGACCGCATCGCCGAAATCGGGACGGTCGCCAGAACCGCTGGGGCGCATGAGATCGATGTCACAGGCAGGGTTGTCGCGCCCGGCTTTGTTGATGTGCATACCCATGACGACCGTGCATTGTTCGCGACGCCGGAGATGGCGGCAAAGGCGAGCCAGGGGGTCACCACCGTCGTCACCGGCAATTGCGGGATCAGCCTGGCGCCGCTGTCGATCGATCATGCGCCTCCGCCGCCGCTCGACCTGATCGGCGATGCCGCCGATTACCGCTATGGCCGTTTCGCCGATTACCTGATGGCGCTCGACCGCAGCCCAGCGGCAATCAACTCTGCCTGCCTTGTCGGTCATTCGACATTGCGCGTTGGCTCGATGGCAGCACTCGACCGGCCGGCCGAAGCAGCCGAGATCGGGCGAATGGGCGAATTGTTGCAGGAAGCGCTAGACGCCGGCGCGGTGGGCCTGTCGAGCGGCCTCGCCTATGCCCCGGCGGAGCACGCGCCTGCGGCCGAGATCGAGGCGCTGGCCGCTCTGCTGCAGCCGGCGGGCGCGCTCTACACAACGCATATGCGCAACGAGGGCGACCGGGTGCTTGAGAGCCTCGAAGAGAGTTTTGCGGTCGGGCGCGCGGCCGGCGTGCCGGTCGTGATCTCGCACCATAAGACGATCGGGCGGCAGAATTTCGGCCGCACCGCCCAAACCCTGCCGGTCATCGCCGCAGCCCTCGCGGGGCAGGAGATCGGGCTCGACGCCTATCCCTACATCGCCTCCTCGACGGTGCTGACCGCGGCGCAGGCAGAGCGGGCGACAAAGGTGCTGGTAACCTGGTCGAAGAGTGCACCGGAGCAGGCCGGACGCGAACTCTCCGCGATCGTTGCGGAGTGGGGGGTCGGCCCGAAGGCGGCGGTCGACCGTCTGCAACCGGCCGGGGCGATCTATTGGATGATGGACGAGGCCGATGTCCAGCGGGTGCTCGCCTTCCCGCACACGATGATCGGCTCGGACGGGCTGCCGCATGATTTCCACCCGCACCCGCGTCTGTGGGGCACCTTTCCGCGGGTGCTTGGCCATTACTGCCGCGATCTCGGCCTGTTCGAGCTCGAAGAGGCGGTGCACAAGATGACCGGCCTGCCGGCGGCGCGCTTTGGCCTGAGCGGGCGCGGCAAGGTCGCCGCCGGCGCCTACGCCGACATCACGGTCTTCGACCCGGCGACGGTGATCGACCGCGCCACCTTCGAGCAGCCGATAACCCCGGCCGCCGGCATCGAGCACGTGTTCGTCAATGGCCACCCGGTCTGGGCCGAGGGCAAACCCACCGGCGACCGCCCCGGCCGCGCCCTGCGCCGCCAGCAAATGCAGGCGCAAAACTCGTAGATGATGCAATCCGCGGGAAATGACATCGCCGCTGGGGTAAGCTCGGCGGATGCTGACGCTCTATCACACTCGGGCCACCCGCGGCGAACAGCCAGCGGATCTCGCCCGCGGGTCGCTGCCGGCCGAGGCCGTGTGGATCGACATGGTCCGCCCCGAACCGGACGAGATAGCCTTTGTCAAACGAACCACCGGCCTCGATGTGCCGAGCATCGAGGAGCTGAGCGAGATCGAGAGTTCGAGCCGGTTGCGCAACGAAGCGGGCACGCTCTACATGAGCGCGCCGTTCGTCTATCGGTCCGACACCGATCAACCGGTAACCACGCCGGCCGGGTTCGTGCTGACCCGCGACCGGCTGATCACGGTGCGGTTTGAAGAACTTCCGTCGTTCACCAACTTCGCAACCCATGATCTCTCGACCGAGACTGATCCGCTGAGCAGCGGGGCGGTCTTTGCCGGTTTGATGGACGCGATCTCCGACCGCCTTGCCGACGTCCTCGAAAACATTGCCACCGAACTCGACGAACTATCGCATCGGCTGTTTCGCAGCCCGGCTACCCAAACGGGTAGGCGGCGGCCACCGGCTCGCGAGAGCGCCGATCTCAGAATTATCTTGCGGCGTATTGGCCACAGCGGCGATCTCGCCTCAAAGATCCGCGACAGTCTGCTCGGGATCGGGCGGATCGTGCCATTCGTCGCGACCCACGCCACCGACTGGTTGCCGCTCGAAATCAAGCCGCGCCTGGAGACGGTGCGGCTCGACGTCACCTCGCTCAGCGATTACGACATGCATATCGTCAACAAGGTCCAGCTGCTTCTCGATGCCACTCTGGGCCTGATCAACATCGAGCAGAACAACATCATCAAGGTGTTGACGATCGTTTCCGTGGTCGGCATCCCGCCGACCCTGATCGCCAGCATGTACGGGATGAATTTCAAAGGAATGCCGGAATACGACTGGGCCTGGGGCTATCCCTATGGTCTTGCGATGATCGCGTTGAGCGCGGTCCTGCCGATCCTGTGGTTCAAATGGCGCGGTTGGATTTGAACTGCTCCCGCGGGTACAGCAAAAACGCCCCCGGGATCCCGGGGGCGTTTCGTTATCGAGGCGTTAGGGAGAGGCTGCTCAAGCAGCTTTCTTTTGCTCCACCACCTGCGGCTGCGAGCTGCCGATCTCGATCTTGCGCGGCTTGGCCGCCTCCGGGACCTCGCGCACGAGGTCGACATGCAACATGCCGTTATCGAGGCTGGCGCCGACGACCTTGATATGGTCGGCCAGGCTGAAGCGGCGCTCGAACGCGCGCCGGGCAATGCCGCGGTGCAGATAGCGGCCCTCTTCCTCTTCTTTTTTCGCCTTGCCGGTGACCAGCAGCGAATTCTCGTGAACGGTCACATCGACCTCATCCGGCGAAAATCCGGCTACCGCCATGGTCAGGCGATAGGCGTCCTCGCCGGTCGTCTCGATGTTGTAAGGCGGGTAGGAAAGAGCCGCGTTGTCGACGCGGCTTGCGGCGTCGACCATCCGGGTCAGACGATCAAAGCCGATCGTCGAACGAAACAGCGGAGAGAAATCGAAACGATCCATGACCACATCCTCCATTGAGCAATATGGATCTGAGCACCTGCATCAGTGCCGGGTGCCAGTCTTGATGTACGGCCCCAAAGCGGCGACCGCACGAATTCGAGATAGTGATTGCCAACGCTAGGTCAAGGGGTCACCGCGCCCCTCGATCCATTCAGGGCTTGATGCCGAAACTCTGAAAGCGCTTGTTGAAACGGGCCAATTGGCCGCCGCTGTCAACCAGCCGCTGCTGCCCGCCGGTCCAGGCCGGGTGCGACTTTGAATCGATGTCGAGGCGTAGGGTGTCGCCCGCCTTGCCGTAGGTCGAACGCGTCTGATAGGTGGTCCCGTCGGTCATTACGACAGTGATTTCGTGATAGTCCGGGTGAATGCCTTGCTTCATGCCGCCGCCCTCAAAACCGGCGCGGGGTATAGCGCAAGCCAGCCCGCGGAGCAATCGTCGCGAGACCCGCCGGCAACCTTGCGCGGTCAGCTTCTATGGGCGTGAAAACGCAGACGGACGTAATCCGCGATCCAGGTCCCAGTTTCGTCCATCAGGATCGGGCGCAGCAGATCGACGACTTCGGAGCGCGCCGGCATCCGATCGGGCGGCGGCAAGGCGCCGAAAAAATCCTCGGTGAAGGTGTCGAGCCAAGCTTCGAGCCCGGCCGGCAGCGGGGTCGGGCGCGGCACGATGCGGATGTCGTCGACGATGAACCCGGCGGCTTCGAGCTTTGCGCGATAGGCTGCGGCCGACGGGAACCACCACGGGCTCAGACGAGCCGCGTCCAGCCCGCGGCGGGCCAGGACCGCGCGGATCGCGACCATGATCGCGGCGGTATTGTTGTGGCCGCCCATTTCACCGACAAACCGGCCGCCCGGCTTCAATGCCCGATATACGCCGGCGAGGACTGCCTCGGGCGGACGCATCCAATGCAACGCGGCATTCGAGAACACCGCATCGAATTCGCCGTCAAAGGCCAGGTGCTGTCCGGCCATCACCCGGGCGTCGAGGCCGCGGGCCCGCGCCGCGGCGACCATGTCGGGGGCGGCGTCGACCGCCACCACCGTAGCGCCGGCGGCGGCGATCTTTTGGGTCAGCACCCCATCGCCGCAGCCGAGATCGAGGATATGCTCGCCCGGCTCAGGCGAGAGCAACTCCAGCACCGGAGCACCCAGCGTGGGGACGAAATGCGCGGTCTCGGCATAGCGCTGCGCCGACCAATGCTGCCGCGAATTTTGTCCCATTCTCAAACCTCCACGACGCCGGCGCCGGCCGAGCGAAATTCCCGTAGAACCGGGATAACCGGGAATATAAGCGAGAATTCTTTGAATTCGGCAGCGAAACCGGCGATCCGGGCAAAAAGATATGCTCTTAAACAATGGGTTGCGAGGAATTTCCCGTCGGCGGACAACCGGGAAATTTTTCGGTCGAACCGGGAATTAATTCCGCGTAACCGGGAATTCTTGGGAAGAAGCGGTAATCGCCTGCGGCGAAGCCCGATGCCCCACTACCGGCCGAGCAAGAGCCGTCCGAGCAATTATTCCGGTCATCCGCCGCCATCATGCCGAAAGCCGCAATCGCGCGCGATGCTACGACCATCTTTTGGCAAGAGCATGGCGATAGCCCGTTGACGGGTCGCGACGCGCCGCGGGCGTCAAGACCATTCCAGAAAATGTCGGAAGCGGGCGCCGTTTCCAGACCTTCCAGCCCTCGCCGCGGACTGGGAAGGTTCGAGCTAAAAGCGTCATCGGGCCGGAGGGATAAGGTCGCGAATTTCATCGTCCGGGCGCTACGGCGTCGAAATACTCGGCGTGTTCGGTAAGCGCCTCCGAGATCGCGAGCAGCCCGGCACGCGCCCGCAGAATGGCTGTGCCCGGTCGAGCCGTGAGCGCGTCATCAAGATTGGCAAGTTTGGCAACCGCCGCCGCGCTGTTGCCGCCCGCCAAAGCCTCAAGCGCTTCATCAAGAACCGGGCCAAGATCGAGGCGGCGACAAATGTTCCGCAGGCGGATGATCTCGCAACCGACCGCCAGCGCCGCCAGGAGCTGCGAGCGCTGCAGCGGCGCGGCCGAGTCCGGCAGGACGGAGAGGCGGCTATAGACGCGACCCTCCCAGCCCTCCGATGTCTGGGGAATTTCTGCCCGTCGCGAGGCGCCTGAGATCCCGTAAAGTGAGACTGAGCAGCCGACGGGCCCGCGATGCCGGAGGCAACAGCGGCAGCAAGCGAAACGAGAGCGCCGCGCTACCCAATCCTGCGACCGCGGCCGCTGCCCCATTATAGAATTGCTGAGTGTCGTACGTCATTTGGTTTGTCGGTGCGAGGAGAAAACAAAAGAACGCTGCTATGGCGGTAAACATTGGCGTCCGCCACGACTGGGCCATCCCTGCGCCGGCGGGCACCAGAACAAGGCCGATCGCGAGGCTAAAACCGGCGAAGGTCGTCAACGTCGGCAGCAACGCGAAGCCGATGATCGCCGCGAAAGCCGCGGTGAGAAAGGTGCCGACCGTGAAACTCATGGTCGCCGGATATGCCTGGTCGCCTCGGGATGCGAACAGAATCGTCCCGATCGCCGCGAAGGTTATGGCGAAGGCGCCATTCGGCCATGCGGTGAGGATCCAGAACAGCTCGACGGCACCAACCGCAACCAAGACGCGCGCTGCGTCGACCAGAGGGGGGAGCCAGTTCGGCACATGCAGCCGAACCCCACGACGGCGCTGAACCGGCCGGACGAAATCCCCAACGATCAGCGCCAGCCCGTTAAGCGCGCACGAGACACCCGCCAGCACTTCAGCCGTCTGATCGGCTAGCAGCCGCAGCGACGGTATGTCCGCCGGCAGGGCGTTCAGCGCCGCTGCACCTTGGTCATAAAGACGACGCAGGCCGACGGGGTTGCCAAGCCATTCCGCCGGGTCTGCGCTCTCGAACCCAGGCCTCAGCTCGTTCGGTACGGCTTGCGACACGGTCGCCGCCAGTTGTTGAGCGTGGTCATGCGGTAGCTGGGCAAGGTGAACCGCAACGATGCGCCAGCCGGCCAGCGCCTTGAGCAAACCGTCCACCGCCGCCCGTAACACCGGCGAATTCTGACGCAGCTGGGAAGATTCTCCGACCGCCTCTTCGATGAACGAATCGAGTTCGATGACACGCCGGGTTAGTTCTTGCCGTAAAGGCTGCGTCTGCAAAATTTCACGCCCAACCAGTGCCAAGGCGTCGGCGAACCCGCCTTTGATCTCGGTCGCGATGGCTGCGATCTGGCTCGCCAGCCGGCGATCTGCCCTGCCGAAATCGGTTACCGAGAGGATGATGCCGGCACTCACGATGCCGATGCAAATCTCGGTACAGCGGATCACCGCCAACGTAAAAGCTTCGCCGTTCACGCCTCCGGTTTGCCCGAGCTGGTTGCCCGCGATAATTGCTGCCGTAACCCCGGCGAGTTGCGCCGCAAGGGCGAGGAAATTGCGCAGTATAGTGGCGACAAAGGCGCACGCCGCGCCCCACAACGCCAAGCCAGCGAGAAAACCGATGCGGTCCTGCGGGAAACAGGCGGTCAGCGCCACGATCGCAATTCCGCCGACGATCGTGCCGATCATGCGATACCAACCCTTGCGCAACGAAGCGCCAAGATGGGGCTGAAAAACCAGAGCTGCGGTCGTTCCCGCCCAGTAAGGATTGTCGAGCTCAAGCCAGAACGCGACATAAAGCGCCAAGCAGACAGAGATCCACAGCCGCAGGCCAAAGAACAGCGGTGGGCCCACCGCTCTTATGCTATTCGCCATGCGAGCGGGGCGAGCTCGGTCAAGGGAGGTCCGAGCGACGCGATGCGCTGCTTGGACGCCCTTCATCGTTCGGCTTAGGTCCGCCACGAACTTAGCGATCCAGGGAGTGGCGGATCAGCGAACTGCGCGGGCTTCGCGTTCCCGGGTCATACGGTGTCTGATAGACGATCGGACATAAGTGCGATGACACCCGACAGCTCAGACGATGGAAAGGACCGAGACGATGCCCGATTTCAATGTCTGCTGTAGTGGCGCACAATGATGAGCGGCCCGCCCATACGACCCCTTTCTCTGAGTGAGAGACTAACTGTTCGATTTCTTTGATTTTACCAGATCGGCCGATGACGCTCCTTCGAGGGATAGTCCGTAACCGACTTCTCGCACGATGCGCTCCTTCAACGGTTGAATGAAGTGAATGCGTGTATTCCGGCGCGTCACTTCCGGAGCCTGCAGGTACAAATCGGCCAGTTCCCGAGCGCGTGCCACCGCCTTGCCGTTCGGTACGACCTCCGCCACGACTCCCCATTCGTATGCGGTACGCGCCGGCAGCGGCTGTGGATTGAGCAGGAATGCCTCGGCTCGACCTGCTCCAGCCCGATAACTCCATGTTGTAAAGATCCCGTCACCCGGCGTAACTCCCACCGCAAAGTGGCCGACGTCCTGGAATGTCGCACCTTCAGCCGCCACGATGACATTAGCGAGGAGCGCGTAGTCCGAGTGGATATGGGCGCGTCCCTCGACGGCCGCGATCACCGGAACGCGGATGTTCGTAATGTTCTCTAAAGTCTGGGCGCCTTCGTCGTGAATTCTGCTCCAGACGCCCGGATCAGCGACATCCCCGAACGATGGCCATTCTACGTCCCCAATAAAATTCCCGCCCGCCCCTGTAACGATGACAATCTTGTTCGCCCGGTCTTGTCCAATTCTGTGAAAGGCATCAACAAACTCCGTGTGTGCTTGCGCGTTCATGATGAACGGGCCGCCGTCGCTGTGGAACTCGGCAACCAGCACACCTTTATCATCACGTGACAGATTCAAATTGCGATACGCGGCAAAGTAGTCAGCTTGAAGCGTCCGCATTGAGTTTCTCCTCAGTTAATTAAGTGACCCCTCTGTGCAGCGTGCCAGTTTTATTCCGACAGACCGCAGGGATCGCCAAACATCAACCACCCGTAACGGCTAGCACCGCCTCTTTGATCTTGGCACGGGCGACCTGCCCGAGCAGCTCGAGGTCGAGATGCGGCAGGTTGGGGAGCTCGTTGGCAGCGACCACGGCGTCGACGATTGCGGGTCCGTCAACCGCCAGGGCGTCACTGATCGCTTGCTTCAGCTCGTCAGGTTTGCGCGCCACGAAGCCGTGGCCGCCGCAGGCGCGCGCGAATGCGGCGAAATCCGGATTGGGAAAGTCAATGCCTTGGCGGTAGGGCGCCACCCCGATCGACTCGGCCTCCAGCCGGATCAAGCCAAACGCGGCGTTATTGTAGATGACCACCTTGACCGGCAGCTTGTGGTGAACCGCCGTGAGGAACTCGCACATCAGCATGTTGAAGCCGCCGTCGCCGGCCAGCGCGATCACCTGCCGCCCGCGGTCGAGCGCTTGGATGCCGTTAGCCTGCCCGAGCGCCGTTCCGACGGCGCCATTGTTGAACGACCCGATGATGCGCTGCGACCCGCTTTGCCGGATCCAGTTGGCGGACCACAGCGTATTGAGGCCGGTGTCGAGCACGAAGACTGCGTCCCGGTTGGCGAGATCGCTGACCGCGCGGGCGACTGCTTGTGGATGGATGCAATCGGCGCTGCGCGCGAGATCAGCCTGCTGGTCGAGCTTGCGGTCCCAGGCGCGGCGCTCCTCCGTGAGCCGGTCCCAGTAGCGCGTGTCGGTTTTCGGCGCGACCTGATCGATCAGCAGTTTGAGCGTCGGTCGCGCCGAGCCAAGCACGCCGAGCGCGGTTGGCGCGCGGCGGCCGAGCACCTCGGGACGCTCGTCGATCTGCACGACCACCGGCCGGCTCGGCAGGAAATTCGAATACGGATAATCGGTGCCCACCATCAACAGCAAATCAGCACTCATGACCGCATTGTAGACCGGCTTCGAACCGATAAAGCCGATACCGCCCATCCAATGTGGATCATCATAATTCATGATGTCCTGGCCCTTGACAGAATGGATCAGCGGCGCCTTGAGACGGTCGGATAGCGCCTGCAGCTCCGCTGCGGCTCCATGGCAGCCGTTACCGCACATGATGAGAACATTGCCGGCCGCGTCAATCCGGCTCGCGATACGGGCTACATCCTCCGCACTCGCCGCGAACTCTGCGCGCGGTCGCAGGGTATCCACGCTGGCGACGCCGCCGTCGGTCCGTGCCGAAATGACGTCTTGCGGCAGTGTGAGATGAGCAACGCCGCGGCCGGCATAGGCCGCAGCGATCGCCTGATGGATGACGGCGGGAGCCTGCTCCGGCGACATGATGGTTTCCGTGTAGAGCGACACATCGCGAAACAGCAGATCGGGATTGGTGGTTTGGAAGTAATCGACGCCGTGCATTTTGCGCGGCATGTCGCCGGAGAGTGCCAGCACCGGCGCGTGGTCGCGCGCCGCTTCGTAAAGGCCCGCGACCAGATGGGTGCTCCCCGGCCCCGTGGTGCCGGCGCAGACCGCAAGACGGCCGGTGAGCTTGGCCTGACCAGACGCCGCCAGAGCCGCACCCTCTTCATGGCGAACGCCAATCCATTCGATGGAGGAGTGTCGCACGGCATCGGCCAGCGGATTGAGCGAGTCGCCGATCAGAGCAAAAATCTGTTTGACGCCGATGCGCTCAAGCACACCCACCAAGGTCGCCGCGACTGTTTGCGCCATGTATCCCTCCTATGTGGCTCCATGGGGTTTATCTTTAGTATTGGTTCGTCGTAGGCCGGACCTTGCCTCTAAAGACCGTGTAGCTGATCGCGGTGTAGGTTCTGGCTCTACATGATCCCGTTCTCCCTCACCGGCATCGGATCGGACACATGGGCGATCGCTGCTCCCACCCGGCTGCGCCATCATCCACGCTTGTTCCCGGTGGAAAGGAATGGGGCCATCATGGCCAATGGCCCCGAATTTGCCGATAATCAATCTCAAATTGGCACTCCCGGAGGTAAGGCAAGATCTGCGACTCGCCATAGCTTCGTGACGACGATTGATGATCATGGGCTCACGGATAATTGAGACGGGCTTGCACTCATCGGCACCGGCTCACACTCGGTGAGACGGATCGGCATCGGCGCGACGGACAGAAAAACGAGGGGCCCCGAGCCGCATACGGAGACCCATAAGATGCGGATTGACCCCAACACGACCTGCTGAGAATCATAAACCTATCCTTCCCCTCTTCCTTACACACAAAGGGAAAGGGTAGGGTGGGGGTTCTGCTCTCGTTGCAATATTCATTCGCTTTAAGGTTGGGGTAGTCCGGAGGTACCATGAGTACGACGTTTCAGCCAATCGACGAGCTTTGCATCAACACGATCCGGACGCTGTCGATCGACGCAGTCCAGAAGGCGAACTCGGGACATCCGGGGATGCCGTTGGGCGCGGCGCCGATGGCGTACGTCTTGTGGACGCGCCATCTGCGGCATAATCCCACCAACCCCAAATGGCCCGATCGCGATCGTTTTGTGCTGTCCGCCGGGCACGCCAGCATGCTGCTCTACAGCCTGCTGTTCCTCACCGGTTACGACCTTACGATGGCTGATATCCAGCAATTTCGCCAATGGGACAGCCGTACCCCGGGGCATCCCGAGTATGGCGTGGTGCCAGGTGCGGAAGTTACGACGGGTCCGTTGGGTCAAGGTGTTGGAAACGCGGTGGGATTCGCAATCGCGGAACGTTGGTTGGCCGCCACCTTCAATCGGTCGGGCCATGAAGTGGTGAATCACTACACGTATGTGATGGCTAGTGACGGCGACATGATGGAAGGTGTCGCGGCGGAGGCCGCTTCGATCGCGGGTCAGTTTCGGCTCGGACGACTGATCGTGCTCTACGACGCCAACCAGATAACGCTCTCGGCCAGCGCCGATGTAACTTTCAACGAAGATGTCGGCGCGCGATTCCAGGCCTATGGATGGCATGTGGAGCACATCGACGGGCAGGATACAGCCGCGGTCGATGCTGCCCTAACCAGGGCAAAGGCGATCGATGACCGGCCGTCGCTGATCGTGGCGCGCACGCATATCGGCTTTGGCAGCCCAAATAAGCATGACACTTTTCAGGCGCACGGCGAGCCCTTGGGCGTCGAGGAGGTGCGTTTAACCAAACGCGCGCTGGGATGGCCTGAAGACAAGGTTTTCTACATCCCCGACGAAGCCTTGGCCCAGTTTCGCAAGGCGGTCGAGCAAGGGCGCGAGTTGGAGACTCAATGGAATCGACGAGTGGACGCGTTGGGCGCCGTCGATCCACAGGCAGCCGGGACGTTTCGGCAGGTCCTCGCCGGTGAACTGCCGGAAGGATGGGAAGCGAAACTTCCCCGCTTTACGCCGGCGGACGGCGCGATGGCGACCCGCGACGCCGGACAGAAAGCTATCAACGCGCTGGCCGATGTCCTACCTAACCTGATTGGCGGCTCGGCCGACCTCGATCCGTCCACGCGCACCGCGCTCAGGGAACACGGCGACTTCGAGAGTCCCCTGTTCAAGCCTCCCGAGGGTGCGCCGCCGACCCAGGGACTGGTGGGCGGTCCAACGGGATATGCCGGGCGGAATATTCATTTCGGTATTCGCGAGCACGCGATGGCCGGGATTGCCACGGGCATGGCCCTGCACGGCGGCGTCCTGCCCTTTGCCGCCACCTTCTTTACGTTTTCCGACTACATGCGGCCAAGCATCAGACTGGCGGCCTTGAGCAAGGCCCACGTCATCTATGTATGGACCCACGACAGCATCGGATTGGGCGAGGACGGGCCTACGCATCAGCCGGTGGAACAACTGGCAAGCCTTCGCGCGCTTCCTGATCTGACGCTGCTGCGCCCGGCGGACGCCAACGAGACCGTGGAGGCGTGGAAGATCGCGGTTGCGCACACCTCGGGGCCGGTAGGACTTGTGCTTACGCGCCAGAGATTACCTACTCTGGACCGCTCAACGTTGGCGCCGGCTTCGGGGGTGGCGAAAGGAGCGTATGTCCTCAGCGACTGCGCTACGGGTTCGCCGACCGTTATCCTGATCGCTACCGGTTCCGAAGTGTCGGTTGCGCTAGAAGCGCACAACCAACTGACGCGCGAAGGAATTGCAAGCCGGGTCGTCTCGATGCCGTCGTGGGATTTGTTTCAGTCGCAACCGCAACCCTACAGGGACACGGTTCTTCCTCCCGGCGTCAAGGCGCGAGTCAGCATCGAGGCAGGCTCCACGCTCGGATGGGAGCGCTACGTGGGCCTCGACGGCGCGATCATCGGGCTGAATCGCTTCGGTGCGTCGGCGCCCGGTGAAATCGTGATGCGTGAGCTGGGCTTCACCCCGGAACACGTTGTCAAAGCTGCAAAATCCCTGATCCCAGGCCACCAATCCGGATAGAACCGGCGGACCGAAATTAATCTCCAGCGACGCTTCCTTTCAATCCGAACCAGGCCGCAACTAATGCGCGACGGGTGGCATCCGACAACGGCCGCCAGCTACGGTGCGCCGGCGGGCCGACGAACTTCCGCTTTCGGCGCCGAGCGGCTGAAGCAGATGAGAGCCAACCATGCCGGTGCTTGGGCCGCAGCCGGCCAACCCGATCCCCGTCAATTACCGCTTCACCAAAGGCTGTCCTTGCCCGGGCGCGAATTAGCTAAAACCCGCCATCCAGTTTCCCGCGCGCTCAACGAGTCGCGACGGGAAAAAATCCCGTCGTGCTGGAGGGCCGCTCAAAGTCCGCAATTCGGGTAATGTGGGTAGGGACAAGACGGGTTCGGGTATGGGTATGGGTACGCGTACGCCGGATAGGCGGTACTGGCAACGGCACCGCCGACAATGGCACCCGCCGCGACACCGGCGGCAACACCGCCCCAACCCCCGTAATAGCCGCCTCCGCCATAATAGCCGCCACCGCTGACGTTCACGTTGCGGTTGACGTTGGCGGTCCCGCTACGGTTGATATTGGCGCTGTTAAAGTTTCCGCGGTTGACATTTCCCCCGGCGGCGCCGGCCCAAGAACCACCGCGAGCGGCACCGCCACGGTTGACCCCACCTCCGGCGGCACCGCGGTTGTAACTTCCGCGGTTGGCGCCCCCTCCGGCAAAACCGCCGCGACCGCCGTGATAACCACCGGCACCCCCGCGATGACCACCGCCACCGCCAAAACCACCACCAGCCCGGCCCCCGCCACCGCCTCGGCCGCCCCACCGCCTCGGCCCCCACCGCCTCGGCCGCCGCCACCGCGAGCCACAAGCACCAATGGCGCATCCTTGCCATCCGCCGTCGTGGCGGCGATATCGCGGGCCATGCTGCCGCTCCAGACAGCGGTGGCGGCGGGCGCTTTGGTGGCCATCAATCCGGCCAAAGCGATCAACGAAATGAAAAGCAGATACTTGGTGATCATCCCGGTCTCACTCGGTGGCTTTGGCCTAAGCTTCGGTCCGGCTTAGGACTGCTTCGGAATGTGGGGGCATATTATGCCATAGCCGCTCCCACGACCGACGACAAGATCCGCGCTTTTGTGATTGATTCATATCACTTAAAGTGAGCAAATTCCGCCGCGACTATGGCCATCTCGAAAAAATCTTCTGACGACGGGAGGAAAGGTTGAACGGCAAAACCGGAGCTGTACTCTTGGCGGCCTTGTTGGCTGGGTGTACGCAAACACCACCGCCGCAGGTCGCAGCTTCATCCGCTTCGTCGCCGCCCCCAGCTCCCGCGGCGGCACCAACACCATCCGCGGCTCCGGCACCATCCACGGTCCCCCCGGCAGCACCGGCCCAGCCACCGGCGGCCAAATCGGCACCAACGGACCATCTCGTTAATATTCGCGAGGCAAGCTGCCAAAACCTGCTGAGATTATCGCCGGAGGATCGCGCCGCAGCGTCGATGTTTTATGTCGGCTATCAGGCGTCCCAGTTTCGGGCCAAAACCATCAATGTCAGCCTGATCCCCAGTATCGAGGCTCAAGCCGTCACTTATTGCCAAGAGAACCCCAACTGGTCGGCCGCCCAGGCTTTTGCCCAAGCCTACTTACGAGCCCGAAGTTGACGTCGCGCGCCTGTCAGCTTTTCCGCGTGTGCCATTCGAGTAGAGCGGGGTCGCCGATCGCCGGCGATGACCAACGGCCGCTACCGGATGCAGTGTGCTGTCGCTGGGGCGCCCAGGGGAAATACAAATGCTGTGAAGCGTTCGGCTCCATTTGCAACAAGCTTGGCGCACAAGAGGCATAAATCTTTCAGCGCCGCACTATTCGACTTGTCGCGGATCCCAAGCGCCCGCTGATGGGAAATGCTCGGAACGAGATGCAGAACCCCGCCTCAAGCGTCGGCGTTTGCGGTGTTTTGCGCTTCGGCTTGATGGCGGATGGCGGAGAGGGTGGTGCGGGTGGTGATGATTTCGGGGTCCATTGCGAGCTCGATGACCGCGGCGCGCTTGCCGGCGGCGGCTTCTTCGAAGGCGGGGGCGAACTCCTCGGTGCGGGTCACCCGCGCACTGAAAGCGCCGTAGGCTCGGGCGAGGGCGACAAAATCGGGGTTCGCCAGCGCGGTGCCGACGACGCGGCCGGGGAATCGGCGCTCCTGATGCATGCGGATCGTGCCGTACATCGCGTTGTTGAATAGAAGGATGATCGGGCCGACGCCCTCGGCGAATGACGTCGCCAATTCCTGCCCGGTCATCAGAAAGCCGCCGTCGCCGCAAAACCCGACCACCAGACGATCGGGATTGACGAGCTTGGCCCCGACCGCCGCCGGAACCCCGTAGCCCATAGCACCACTGGTCGGGCCGAGCTGGCGCCCCGGGCGGCGGTACTGCAGAAAGCGGTTGGGCCAGCCGCTGAAATTCCCGGCGTCGCTGGTGACGATTGCGTCGTCGGGCAGGCGCTGGCGCAGCCAGCCCATGACTTGGCCGAGATCGAGTGCGGCGCTGCCGGCGGACGAGGGGAGGAGCCCCGCCTCGTACTCGACGCGCGCCGCCGCCCGCCAGGCCGACCAGTGAGCCGGCGCCGGTTCCAATGCCACCGCGGCGGCGGCGAATTCGGGCATGCCCGACTGGATCGCCAGGGTCGGACGAAAGACGCGGCCCAATTCCTCGGCGGCCGGATGGACGTGGATCAGGGTGTTACCCGGATCGGGGATGCCCATCAGTGTATAGGATTGCGAGGTGATCTCGCCGATGCGTGCGCCGACCGCGAGCAACAGGTCGCATTCCTTGACCCGCGCGACCAGCGTCGGGCTCGCCCCGGTGCCGAGATCGCCGACAAAGCATGGCGAGCGGTTGTCGACGATATCCTGACGCCGGAACGAGCAGCAGACCGGCAGATCGTTCGCCACCGCAAAGCGGGTGATGTCGCGGCAGGCCGTGTCGCTCCAGCCGCTACCGCCGACCAGCATCATCGGCCGCTGCGCCGACGCGAGCAGCCGCCGCAACTCGGCGAGATCGGCAGCGCCGGGGTGGGCGCGGACTGGATGATAGGGACCAACGACCGGGGCAGCGCGGCGATCGCGCAGCATGTCCTCGGGCAGTGCCAGGACGACCGGGCCGGGGCGCCCGGAAGTTGCGACCTGGAACGCCTGGTTGACCAACTCGGGGACGCGCTCGGCCATGTCGATCTGCGCCACCCATTTGGCGAGCGGCGCGAACATGCGGCGGAAATCGACCTCCTGAAAGGCTTCGCGGTCGATCTGGTGGCGGGCCACCTGGCCGACCAGCACGACCATCGGCGTCGAATCCTGAAACGCAGTATGGATGCCGATCGAGGCGTTGCAGGCGCCCGGCCCACGGGTCACCAGCAGCACCCCGGGTTTGCCGGTGAGCTTGCCATAAGCCTCGGCCATAAATGCTGCACCGCCCTCCTGGCGGCAGGTTACGAGATGGATCTCGGGGGCGTCGTAAAGCGCATCGAGCACCTCGAGATAGCTCTCGCCGGCGACGCTGAAGGCCATCTCGACCCGATGCGCCCGCAGCGCGGCGACGACCAGCTGGCCGCCGCTGAGGGGAGCAAGATTCACCGCCATGACCCGACCTCGACCGTCCGAATTGCGATATCCCATTTGAGACGATAGGGCAGTGTGACGAAAGGGGCTTTGCGCGCGCCGGGATGCCACGCGCCGGGGCGGCCTATAATCGGCTGGCGCGGCGCAGGGGACGCGCGGTCGCCGGCTTGCTAAGCTCGCCTCGGCGAGGTTTTCGTTAGACGACGATGGACGACCAGCGCAGCGATATCGACGCTCCACCGAGACGGGCGAGAGAACCCGGCGACGAGTTTGGTCCGGGTAGTGAGGAGCCTGCGGTCCCGCCGACGGAAATTTCCCCGAGGATGGGGCGCCGTCGGTCGCGGCTGCGGCCGATACTTTGGTTGCTGCTGGTGGTGGCCATCGTCGGGGCGGCGGTGTGGTACTTGCCACGGCCTGGCAGACAACCGAGTCCGGGTGGGCGCGCCGCTTCCGGCGCTCCGGTGCCAGTTGGTACGGCGACGGTTCAAAAAGGGGATATGCCGGTCACTTTGAGCGGGCTCGGCACCGTCACCCCGTTGGCCGTGGTTACGGTCAAGACCCAAATCAACGGCTACCTGATGTCGGTCGCATTCCAGGAAGGTCAGCACGTAAAAAAGGGAGACTTTCTCGCCCAGATCGACCCTCGCCCCTACCAGGTGGCGCTTGAGCAGGCTCAGGCGCAGCTCGCCAAGGACCAGGCAACCTTGAAGGACGCCGAGCTCGACCTGAAGCGCTACAACACTCTCGTCGCGCAAAATTCGATCGCGACGCAGACCCGCGACACCCAAGTAGCGACCGTCGGCCAGGATCGGGCGCAGATCATGGTCGATCAGGCCCAGATCGACGCCCAGAAGCTCAACCTGACCTATACCCATATCATCTCGCCGGTTACCGGCCGGGTCGGCTTGCGCCAGGTCGATCCAGGCAATTACGTGCAAACTAGCGATGCCAACGGTATCGTCATCGTCACCCAGCTGCAGCCGATATCCGTCATCTTCACCATGCCCGAGGACAATTTGCCCGAGGTGCTGAAACAGTGGCACGCGGGTGCAACATTGCCCACCACCGCCTACGATCGCACCGGAGCGACCCAGCTCGCAGTTGGCAAACTCGACACGATCGACAACCAGATCGACACCACGACTGGTACGGTCAAGCTCCGGGCTATCTTCGACAACCCAGACGAGAGCCTGTTTCCAAACCAGTTCGTCAACATCAAGCTGTTGGTCGAAACACTTCAAGGCGTGGATATCGTCCCAACTTCGGCGATTCAACGCGGCGCTCCCGGCACTTTTGTCTATCTGGTCAAGCCCGGTAACACGGTGTCGGTGCAAAAGGTAAAGCTCGGCCCGACCGACGGTCAGCGCGTCGTGATCCTCTCCGGGCTGCAAACGGGCCAGAGCGTCGTCGACGATGGCGCCGACCGGCTGAAGGACGGGGCCAAGGTTACGCTCGTTTCGGCTGGCGGGGGCGGGGCCGGCGCTTCCGGCAGGCCGGCAAACGGCGCTGAGCCTCATACCCGGCGCCAGGGCAAGGGCCACGGAGGCGGACACCAGCCCGCGCAATGAGCCCGTCTCGTCTGTTCATTTTGCGCCCGGTCGCGACGACGCTGCTGATGGCGGCGATCATGCTGGTCGGGCTGTTCGCCTACCGGTTTTTGCCGCTTTCGGCGTTGCCCGAGGTCGATTATCCGACGATCCAGGTGCAGACGTTCTATCCCGGCGCCAGCCCCGATGTAATGACTTCCTCGGTTACCGCGCCGCTCGAAGTGCAGTTCGGCCAGATGCCCGGGCTCAACCAGATGTCCTCGACGAGTTCGGCCGGGGCCTCGGTCATCACCCTACAGTTCAGTCTCGATCTCAGTCTCGATGTGGCCGAGCAAGAAGTCCAAGCGGCGATCAACGCGGCGGGTAATCTGCTGCCCTCGGATCTGCCGGCGCCGCCGATCTACGCCAAGGTCAACCCTGCTGACGCGCCGATCCTGACCCTGGCATTGACCTCGAAGACGATGCCCTTGACCGAGTTGGAGGACCTTGCCGACACCCGCCTCGCGCAGAAGATCTCGCAACTGCCCGGCGTCGGCCTGGTTAGCATCAGTGGCGGTAACCGCCCCGCGGTGCGCATCCAGGCAAACAATCTGCAGCTCGCCGCTTATGGCCTCAACATCGACAATCTGCGCACGACCCTGGCCAATGCCAACGTCAACACCCCCAAAGGCAATTTCGACGGGCCCAGCCGAGCGTACACGATCAACGCCAATGACCAGATCAAAAAAGCCTCCGAATACAACGATCTGGTCGTCGCCTATCGCAACGGCGCGCCGGTCATGCTCTCCGATGTCGCCCATGCCGAGAACGCCGCCGAGAACACCAAGCTCGCCGCCTGGGTCAACACCGAGCCGGCAGTCATCGTCAACGTCCAGCGCCAGCCCAATGCCAACGTCATCGCCGTTGTCGACAGGATCAAGTCACTATTGCCCGCGCTCAAAGGGGGACTTCCTCAGGCGGTGAACGTCGCAGTCGTGACCGATCGCACCACGACGATCAGGGCCTCGGTCGCCGATGTCGAATTTGAGCTCGGACTAGCGGTTGTGCTGGTCGTCGCCGTGATTTTCCTGTTTCTGCGCAGCCCGTCCGCGACCCTGATCCCGAGCCTCTCGGTGCCGCTTTCACTTGTCGGCACGCTCGCCTTCATGTATCTGGCCGGGTTGAGCCTCAACAATCTGTCGCTGATGGCGCTAACGATCGCGACCGGCTTTGTCGTCGACGACGCGATCGTGATGATCGAGAACATATCTCGATATATCGAAGCTGGTGACCCGCCATTGCTAGCAGCGCTGAAGGGTTCGGCGCAGATCGGGTTTACGATCATCTCGCTGACGATCTCGCTGATCGCGGTGCTGATCCCGTTGCTGTTTATGCCCGACGTGGTCGGCCGGTTGTTTCGCGAGTTTGCCATCACCCTTGCCGTCACCATCGTCATCTCCGCGGTGGTGGCGCTGACCCTGGTGCCGATGATGTGCGCCAAAATCCTGCGGCACCAGCGGCCATCGGAAATGCTGTGGATCGCGCGCAAGAGTGGAGAATGGTTCGATGCGCTGATCGCCCGCTATGGCCGGGTGTTGAACTGGGTGCTCGATCATCAGCCGCTGACCCTGCTGGTGGCGGTCGCCACCCTCGCCCTGACCGTGCTGCTTTACATCGTCATCCCCAAGGGCTTCTTTCCGGTTCAGGACACCGGCTTGATCCAGGGCATTTCCGTGGCCGAGCCCTCGGTCTCTTTCGCCGCGATGTCCAATCGCCAGCAGGCATTGGCGGCAGTGGTTCTCGACGATCCCGATGTTGACAGCCTCACGTCCTTCATTGGCGTTGACGGCACCAACACGACCCTCAACAGCGGCCGTTTTCTGATTAACCTGAAGCCGCTCGATCAGCGTCAAAGTTCGGCCAGCGACATCATTCGGCGACTGGAGAGGGAGACCGCAAAAGTCGACGGAATCACACTCTATATGCAGCCGGTCCAGGATTTGACGATTGACGCGACGGTCAGCCGATCCCAGTACCAATTCGTGCTCGAAGACGCCAATTCGGCCGAGTTCGCAATTTGGGTCCCGAAATTGCTGCAGCGGCTGGAACAAATCCCGCAGATCGAGGATGTCGGGAGCACCTTTTCCCAGAACGGCCTTTCGGCATATGTCAATATCGACCGTCCCACCGCGGGGCGCTTTGGCATCACCCCGGCGACCGTCGACAATGCGCTCTATGACTCCTACGGCCAGCGCATCGTTTCGACGATTTTTACCCAGTCGAACCAGTATCGGGTAATCCTCGAGGCGGATCCGCTGCAGCAGCAATCCTTGACCTCCCTGGGAACGATCTACCTGCCGTCGTCAACCGCGGCAAACGGTGAGGTCCCGCTGTCTACGATTGCGCAGGTCCAGGAGCAGACGGCACCGCTCGAGATCGATCATCTCGGGCAGTTCCCATCGACGACGGTGTCGTTCAATCTGGCGCCCGGCGCCTCGCTGGGCGAGGCAGTCGATGCCATACAGCAGGCCGAAAAGGAGATCCGGCTGCCGGCCAGCATGATCACCGTGTTCCAGGGGGCCGCGCTAGCCTTTCAGGCAGCACTCGGCAACGAGTTGATCCTGATTATCGCGGCGATCATCGCGATGTACATCGTGTTGGGCGTGCTCTACGAGAGCTTCATTCACCCGATCACGATCCTTTCGACTCTGCCTTCGGCCGGGGTCGGCGCTCTATTGGCGCTGATGATCGTTGGCAGTGATTTGAGCGTGATCGCCATTATTGGCATCATCCTGTTGATCGGCATCGTCAAAAAGAATGCGATCATGATGGTCGACTTTGCCCTCGACGCCGAGCGCAACGAGGGCAAGCCGCCGCGGGAGGCGATCTATCAGGCCTGCCTGTTACGTTTCCGGCCAATCCTGATGACGACGATGGCGGCGATATTTGCGGCCCTGCCGCTGATGCTCGGCACCGGGGTGGGCTCGGAGCTGCGCCACCCCCTGGGCGTAACGATTGTCGGCGGGCTGATCGTCAGCCAGTTGCTGACCTTGTTTACGACCCCGGTCATTTATCTCGGCTTCGACCGGCTGGGCGAATGGGTCCGCCGGAGCACGAGCGGCGGCAGGGCTGCGCCGGAGAGTGCGCTGCGGTGAACCCGGCTGCGCCGTTCATCAAGCGGCCGGTTGCGACGACTTTGCTGACGATCGGCGTCGCGTTGGCCGGATTCTTCGCTTTCTCGAAGCTGCCGGTGGCGCCACTGCCGCAGGTCGATTTTCCGACCATCTCCGTTTTTGCGACGATGCCGGGCGGCAGCCCCGATACGATGGCAACAACTGTGGCGACGCCGCTCGAACGCCATCTCGGCGTCATCGCCGATGTCAGCCAGATGACCTCGTCGAGCACCGTCAACACGACACGCATCACCTTGCAGTTCAATCTCGACCGGAACATCGACGGCGCCGCGCGCGATGTCCAGGCAGCAATCAACGCCGCCCGCGCCGATCTGCCGACCAGCCTGCGCCAGAACCCGACCTACCGCAAAGTCAACCCGGCCGACGCACCGATCGTCATCCTGGCGATGACCTCGGCGACGCTGACGCGCGGGCAGATATACGATGCGGCCTCGACGGTCGTGCAGCAGGCGCTGTCGCAGATCGAAGGCATCGGGCAGGTGGTGATCAGCGGCAGCTCGCTGCCGGCCGTGCGGGTCGAGCTCAATCCACTGGCGTTGTTCAAATACGGGATCGGCCTCGAAGACGTGCGCGCGGCGCTCGCCTCGGCCAACGCGCACAGTCCCAAGGGCGTGATCGAAGACGGTGACCGGCGCTTCCAGATCTACACCAACGATCAGGCGAACCACGCCGCCGACTACCGTCCCCTGGTGATTGCCTATCGTAATGGGTCGCCGGTGCGCCTGACCGATATTGCCGAAGTCAAGGACTCGGTCGAGAATATAAGGAACCAAGGACTCGCCAACGGCAATCCGGCTGTTCTGGTCTTTCTGTACAAACAACCCGGCGCCAACATCATCGACACAGTCGATCGCGTCAAAGCGATCTTGCCGCAACTCGAGGCTTCGATCCCGAGCGCCATCAAAGTCACACTGACATTAGACCGGACGATCACGATCCGCTCCTCGCTGCACGACGTCGAGCGCACCCTGATCATCGCGATAATTCTCGTCGTCCTCGTCGTCTTCGCGTTCCTGCGCAATGTGCGCGCGACCTTGATCCCGAGCGTGGCGGTGCCGGTCTCCCTGATAGGCACCTTCGGGGTCATGTATTTTTTAGGATACAGCCTCGACAACCTCTCGCTGATGGCGTTGACGATTTCGACCGGCTTCGTCGTCGACGATGCGATCGTCGTTCTCGAGAACGTCACCCGGCACATGGAAGCCGGCATGCCCAGGATGCAAGCGGCGCTGCAAGGTGCGGGCGAAGTCAGCTTCACCGTGGTGTCGATGAGCCTGTCACTGATCGCGGTCTTTGTCCCGATCCTTCTGATGGGCGGCATCGTCGGCCGGCTGTTTCGCGAGTTCGCGATGACCTTGTCGGTCGCGATCACGATTTCCCTCGCTGTTTCACTGAGCACGACGCCGATGATGTGCGCGTATGTGCTCGGCGACCCGCGCCACCACAAACGCGGCTGGCTGTACCGGGCCAGCGAGCGCACCTTTGTGGCGGTCCTCGGACTGTACGACCGTAGCCTGCGCCGAGCTCTGCAGTGGCCGTCGCTCGTGATGCTGAGCCTGCTGGCGACGCTGTGCCTGGGCATCTATCTCAGCATCATCGTTCCAAAGGGCTTCTTTCCCACTCAAGATGTCGGACTGATGTTCGGCGGCATTCAGGCTGATCAGAGCATCTCCTTCCAACTGATGGAAAAGAAACTGACCCAGTTCGTCGACATCATTCGGCGGGATCCGGCGGTCCAGAGCGTCAGCGCCTTTACCGGCGGCGGCCAGACCAATGGCGGTTTCGTATTCGTCGTATTAAAGCCGTTGTCCGAACGACACGTGTCGATGGAGCGGGTCATGGGCCGGCTGCGCCCCAAATTCAATGAGGTCGCCGGCGCGCGGCTCTTTCTCCAGCCGGCAAGCGACATCCGGGTTGGGGGACGCGCGAGCTACGCGCAATATGAGTATACCCTGCTAGGCGACAACTCCGCCGAAATCTACGAGTGGGCGCCCAAGGTCGAAGCCGCGCTGCAAAAAGTCAAAGGGATAACCGAGGTCAACCTCGACCAGCAGCAAAAGGGGCTGGAAACCGATCTGGTTATTGACCGCGTCACCGCTGCCCGCCTCGGCCTCAACGTTGCCGAGATCGACAACACACTCTACGATGCCTTCGGCCAGCGCCAAGTGTCAGTAATCTACGCCGCGCAAAACCAATATCACGTCGTAATGGAGGCCGACCCGAAGTTCTGGCAAACTCCCGAAATCCTGAAAGACATCTATGTCAGCACCGCTGGCGGCACGGTCAGCGGAACCCAGTCGACCAATGCGCTCGCCGGCACGATTTCCGCCAAAACGCCGGCCGCGAGCGGCAGCGCAGCAACCACCGCCGCTGCGCAGATCGCCAGCGATACGGCGCGCAACCAAGCAAATAACGCGCTTGCCAATACCGGCCACGGCGCCACCTCGACCGGTGCTGCGGTCAGTACAGCATCCGAAACCATGGTGCCGCTCTCCGCCTTCAGCCATTTCGGCCCGGGCAACACGCCGCTTGCGGTCAACCACCAGAGCCTGTTTGTCGCCGCGACGATCTCGTTCAACCTGGCGCCGGGCGAGTCGCTCGGGCAGGCGCAGCGGGCGATCGAGGACGCGGTCGAGCGGCTCGACATGCCATCGACGGTCCATGGCGGCTTTCAGGGTACGGCACAGGTCTTTGAGCAATCCTTGGCGAATGAGCCGGTGCTGATCGTGGCGGCGTTGCTCGCCGTCTATATCGTCCTTGGCGTGCTGTACGAAAGCTACGTGCACCCGATTACGATCCTGTCGACCTTACCCTCGGCCGGGGTCGGGGCGGTGCTGGCGCTGATCGTGACCGACACCGAATTCAGCATCATCGCGCTGATCGGCGTGATTTTGTTGATCGGGATCGTCAAGAAGAACGCGATCATGATGATCGATTTCGCCCTCGATGCCGAACGCCGCCTGGGCTTGAGCTCGCGGGAAGCGATCTATCAGGCCTGCCTGAAGCGTTTCCGTCCGATCATGATGACCACCCTGGCGGCGATGCTTGGCGCGCTTCCGTTGGCGATCGGGCTTGGCGAGGGCGCCGAACTGCGCCGCCCGCTGGGCATCTCGATCGTCGGCGGGCTGATGGTCAGCCAAGTGTTGACGCTTTACACCACACCGGTGATTTATCTCTATCTCGACCGGTTCCGCCTGTGGGCGCGGCGGCGCTGGCGCACGGGCCACCCGCGCCTCGATGCGGGACAGGTTGCCGAACCCGGCGAATGAGACGCGCTGCATTGAGGGGCGTTTTGGCCGGCGCCGCTGTCCTTTCGGCATGCACGGTCGGCCCGGACTACCGCCGCCCCGGGGCTCTGGTACCGGCGCTGTACAAGGAGGCGCGGCCGCAGCCGGGATGGAAGCTTGGCCAGCCAAGCGACATGATCAGTCGCGGCGCGTGGTGGGCGATCTACAACGATCCGGTCCTCGACGGGCTTGAGCGGCGCATCGACATCTCGAACCAGAACCTCAAGGCCGCCGCCGCAGCGCTGCGCCAGGCAGAAGAGATTGTCGCCGAAGCCCGCGCCGGCTTTTTCCCGACCGGAACCGTTGGCCTGCAGGCCCAGCGCTCGCGCAGCGGCGGCAGCGCCTCGAGCGGCACTGGCTCGTCGTCCTTCCTGGTCGGAAGCGGTGGGCGCCTCGGGAGTTTTTTCAGCGATAATGTCGCAGCGAGCTGGACCCCCGATCTCTGGGGTCAGGTCCGCCGCACGGTCGAGGCCAATGTCGCGACGGCGCAGGCGAGCGCCGCCGATCTCGCCAATGCGCGGCTCTCGGCACAGGGCACGCTTGCTGGCGACTATTTGCAATTGCGCATCGCCGACGAGTTGAAGCGGCTGCTCGACCAATCGGCCAAAGACTTCGCCGAGTTGCTCCGCATTACCCAAAATCAATATGCCGCCGGCACGGCAGCGCAATCGGATGTTTCGCAGGCCGAGGCCCAATTGCAGTCGACACAGGCGCAGGCGATCGCGACTGGGGTAACCCGGGCGCAATTCGAGCATGCAATTGCCGTGTTGATCGGGGTCCCGCCGGCCGAACTGACGATCGAGCCCACCGATTACGTCCAGGAGGTGCCCGAGATCCCGCCGGGGCTGCCCTCGGCCTTGCTCGAACGCCGCCCCGACATCGCCGCTGCCGAGCGGACGATGCAAGCGGCCAACGCCGAGATCGGGGTCCAGGTCGCCGCCTTCTATCCGACAATTACGCTGTCAGCCGATGCCGGCACTTCCGCCGCATCGTTGAATAAGCTCATCGGTGAAACCGGCGAATTCTGGTCGTTCGGCGCGAACCTGGCCCAGACAGTATTCGACGCCGGCCTGCGCAACGCCCAAGTCCAATCGGCGGTTGCGGTCTTCGATGAAGACCTTGCCAACTACCGGCAGACTGTGCTGACCGCGTTGCAGCAAGTCGAGGACCAGCTCGCCGCGCTGCGGATCCTCGCCGAAGAGGCGGCAGTCCAAGACGCTGCCGTCGTTTCGGCGCGCGAAGCGGTTCGCGTCCTGAATAACCAATATCTCGCGGGCACCGTTGCCTATACCAGCGTCATCGTCGCCGAGCAGACCGCGCTTAGCGACGCCGAAACGGCGCTAACGATCCGCGAAAGCCGGCTCGTCGCGAGCGCCAGCCTAATCCAGGCTTTGGGCGGCGGGTGGAATGCCGTTCAGCTACCGAGCCGCGAGAATATTGAAAATGCCGCCCCGCTGAACTTCAATCCGCTGCCGCCGATCCTGCCGGTGCAGGGACGCTGACGGTGTCGCTGATAGGGAGGAGGGGGCCGCCTATCGGCCGCCGTCGTGATCGCCTCGCGGTGGCAACCAAGGACGTGGTCCCTGGTGGATCAGAGTGACAAACTTGGTCCGCTGCTCAGGAGACAACGTCGCCAAGAATGCCAGGGTTGTGGTCGTCAGATCGTGAACGAAGCGACGCCGCGTCTGCGCGGCCGCGTCGATCAGCTGCATGACCTTGGTTTCGTCCGCCTGGGGCTTGGCCACCTCGGACCAGGCGTTTGCGATCTGCGGCCGGACCGCATCGCGCATTGCTTGCACTCGCTCACGCATGGCTTGCGAATAATGGGCAAAGGCGGCCTTTTGCTGAGCGTCGAGCCCGAGCTCGCCGGCCATATTCTCGAGTTCGCTGCTCAGGGCTGATTGGCGGTGGGGGGGCGTGAATTCGGATCCACAGGGCTCCGACGACGAAGAACAGATTGAGCGCCAAAGACAGCGCCAACAGCGCCTTCAGCAGATGAAATCGGGTTCCGCGGCGGGCAGCCGCCTGGACGACAGTCACGTCTGCTGACCTTCGCCGAGATCGCGCAGAAAGCCGGTTGCGGGGTCGAGCACTTCCGGCAGAAGGCTGTCGACGCCGACCTGGCTCTGCTGGCGGGGCTGACTGAGGTCAAGGGATGCGCCGCTGCCCATGGCGAAGCCGAGCCAACTCGCCACGACGATTGCCGCGGCAAGACTACCCCACTGGGCCAAACCCTGCAGGATGCGGCGGTGCCCCGGCAATGCGTGGAACGGCAGTACAAGCCCCGGCTCGGATGGCGCTTCGGAGACGAGGGCGCTTGCCCGGGCGATGATGCGCCCGGTTTCGGCCGGCAGGGAGGCGAGGCCGCCGCCAAGCGCCAGCGCAGCGGCAACGTCGGCAGTTGCGACCGGATCGGCGGCGAGGTCGGCGGCAACCCGGTCGTGTTCCTCCTCGTCGAGGAGCCCTTCGGCGAAGGCGGCAAGATCGAGAAAGCGCGCCGCCTCGTCCATCGCGGCGTCGGCCGATTGGCAGCGACGCCACAAGGCGCGCCCTCGTTCGAACTCCCCCGAATGTCCGGCTTTTTCGTTGGTTCGGCTCATCACACCTGTCTCTGCGGATATTTACGCGGACGGGGCGACCTGCATCCCCGAAACCTTTTGGCTTGTTCGCTCACTCCGCTTTGGCCTTGAAATGGGCGCGCAGCTTGATCATCGCCTTGTGATGGGTGCTGCGGACGGTTTGCGGGTCGATGCCGAGCGCGGCGGCGATCTCCGCGACCTCCATGTCGCGATCATAGAGCATGGACAGGATTTCCCGTTGCCGCGGCGACAGCAGCTCCTCCGGCAGCTTGAGCTTGCGCACCGGCTCGACCGGGTCGACGGCGAGCCGAGCCTCCGGCACCATATCGATCGGCACCGCGACCGGCCGATGCCGGCGCAGCGCGTCGCGGGCGGTGCTGCGGGCGACGATCGTGATCCAGGTGGAGATCCCGGCCCGCGCGGGGTCATAGCTGCGCAGGAGCCGAAAATCGTTGCGGCACAGGCGCAGAAAGACTTCCTGGGCCAGGTCCTCGATCTCGCCGGGGTCGCGCGCGAGGCCGCGCACGGCGGCGGCGACCAGACCGGCATAGCGGCGGACAAACGCCTGCCAGGCGCCCTTTTCGCCGCGCGCCAACGCCGCCACCAATTCGTCTTGCGGCAGCCCCGCATCCTTCGCCAACCGGCCCTCGCACCCCGCCCGATCAGGATTCCGCTCAGGTCAGTCCGGCGAAGAAATCGTTGCCCTTGTCGTCGATGACGATAAAGGCCGGGAAATCGACCACCTCGATGCGCCACACTGCTTCCATGCCGAGCTCAGGATACTCCAGAAGCTCGACCTTGCGGATGCATTCGAGCGCCAGGCGCGCCGCCGGCCCGCCGATCGAGCCGAGATAAAAGCCGCCATGCCGGCGGCAGGCGTCGCGCACTTCGCCGCCGCGATTGCCCTTGGCGAGGGTAACAAAGCTGCCGCCCGCCGCCATGAAAGCATCGACATAGCTGTCCATGCGCCCGGCCGTGGTCGGCCCGAACGAGCCCGAGGCATAGCCCTGCGGCGTCTTGGCGGGGCCGGCGTAATAGATCGGATGGTTCTTGGCGTAGTCGGGCAACCCCTCGCCGCGGTCGAGCCGCTCCTGCAATTTGGCGTGGGCGATATCGCGCGCCACGATCAGCGGGCCGCTCAGGCTGAGCCGCGTCTTGACCGGGTATTGGGACAAGGTGCGGCGGATCTCGGCCATCGGGCGGTTGAGGTCGATCGGCACCACCGCGCCCCCGAGGGCGGTCTCGTCGATATCGGGCAGGAAACGCGCCGGGTTGGTTTCCAGCTCTTCGAGAAACACGCCCTCGGCATTGATCTTGCCGAGGATCTGCCGGTCGGCCGCGCACGACACGCCGATCCCGATCGGCAGGCTAGCGCCGTGGCGTGGCAAGCGGATGACCCTGATGTCGTGACAGAAATATTTGCCGCCGAACTGCGCGCCAATCCCGAGGCCGCGGGTCAATTCGAGCACCTCGGCCTCGAACCCGCAATCGCGATAGGCTTGCCCCCAGCGGTTGCCCTCAGCCGGTAAATTGTCGAGATAACGGCAGCTGGCCAGCTTGACCGTTTTCAGGTTCATCTCGGCCGAGGTGCCGCCGATGACGATCGCCAGATGATAGGGCGGGCAGGCGGCGGTGCCGAGGGTGCGGATCTTTTCGTCGAGAAATTTGAGCAGCGCTTTCGGGTTCAGCACCGCCTTCGATTGCTGAAAGAGGAAGCTCTTATTGGCCGAGCCGCCGCCCTTGGCGATGAACAGAAATTTATAGGCGTCGCCCGGTTCGGCGTAGAGGTCGATCTGGGCCGGCAGGTTGTCGCCGGTGTTGACCTCCTCATACATCGACAGCGGCGCCACCTGGCTGTAGCGCAAATTGGCCTCGGTGTAAGTGCGGCGGATGCCGGCGGAGATCGCGGCGGCATCGTCACCCTCGGTCCACACCTGCTGTCCTTTCTTGCCCATGACGATCGCGGTGCCGGTGTCCTGGCACATCGGCAATATGCGGCCGGCCGCGATATTGGCGTTTTTTAGGAGGTCGAGGGCGACGAACCTGTCATTCGAGGACGCTTCCGGATCGTCGAGGATCGCCCGCAGCGAAGCGAGATGACCGGGGCGCAGCAGGTGGGCGCTGTCGGCGAAGGCCTGGGCCGCGAGCATGGTCAGCGCCTCGGGCATCACCTTGACGATGCGCCGCCCCTCGAAATCGCCGATCGACACATGGTCGCCGGTCAGCTTGCGATACGGCGCCTGATCCGCGCCGAGCGGAAAAAGCTCGCGGTAGGTGCTCTCGCTCATCCGTCGCTCCGCAATCGAATTCGGTCGCAGGATCGCCGTTTGTGAGCCCGCGTCAAGTAAGCGCTAGCGTTTGCGAAACCGGTCGAGGGTGACGATTTCCGCGGCCGGCCGCTCCGGCGGCGCGGTCTCGGCGGGCGGCAGCGCGGCGGGAAGCTTGGCCTCTTCGGCCGGCGCCTCGGCCGGGGCTGCGAATTGGAGACCGAATTTGACCGAGGGGTCGGCGAAGCTGGTGATGGCGGCGAGCGGAATGGTCAGCCGCTCTACCCGGCCGCTGAAACTCAGCGACACGGAAAAGGCTTCGTCCCCGACCTCAAGGCCCCAGAACTGGTGCTGCAGCACGATCGTCATTTCTTCGGGAAACTTGGCCAAGAGCTGCGGCGGCAATACGACCCCGGGGTCCGAACTGCGAAAGGTGACGTAGAAGTGATGGTCGCCGGGCAGACCGTCGCGCGCGGCGATCGTCAGCGCCTGGCGCGCGACGCCGCGCAGCGCCGTCTCGACCATCTTGTCATAGCGGAAGAGATCTTGGGCCATACTCGGCGGCTCGCTGGCATGGGTGGCGGACAAGGCGAGTGAGGGGCTTCTGTTGCCCGGTGCCCCTCGGACCGCGATTTGCTCTAAGCTTTTACCCCGTTAAGGGTTAGGCCGCGAGCGCCTCTGTTGCGAAGTTATCGTTCGCATCTAGGTTATGACCCGATATCGGTGGTATCATGCCGGGCGACGGATCTTACCTTTACCACGCGCGTCGAGCCTGTTTCGCCCCCGTGAGCCGCCGGCCCGATTTGCCTTCGCGGGGCCGGCGGAGAGTGGTGGAGGCGCCGGGTACTGCCCCCGGGTCCGCAACGCTTATTTCGCAAGCCGTGTATCGCCATAGTCGGTAAACCGACGGGCAGATATAAGGCGGCAGGCAAGGGAACGCAATCCCGTCGCCTGCCGGCAGCGAGGTCAACAGATGCGGCTCACGCCAGCAGCAACAAGCCGAGATCGAGGGGCAACGGGGCGAAGAGCGCCCGACGCGGCGAGCAACGGTGCCGGCGCTGGAAGAGATCCTGTACGAGCCGCTGCCGGTGCTCGATCACGGCTTTGTCCGGGTCATCGACTACATGGGCGACGATGCGGCGGTCGTGCAGGCGGCGCGCGTCTCGTATGGCCGCGGCACCCGGCGGGTCAGCGAGGACCAGGGGCTGATCAACTATCTGATGCGCCATCGCCACACGACCCCGTTCGAAATGTGCGAGATCAAGTATCACGTCAAATTGCCGATCTTTGTCGCCCGGCAGTGGATCCGTCACCGCACCGCCAACGTGAACGAATACTCCGCACGCTATTCGGTCCTCGACAACGAGTTCTATATCTATCCGCCTTGTCCGACACCGAGCTTGGCGGCGCCAGGCGGCGACGAACCGCCCAGGGACGCGGCACATAGTACTCGAAGGGCGAGGCGGCGTCCGCCGAGTTGCTCGATCTGCTGCGCGAGGATGCCGAGCGCGCCTACGCCGGTCTATTCCGAGCTGTTGAACGAGGACGCCTCGGGAGCCGCTCTCGACCCCGACCGGCTCGGCCTCGCGCGGGAACTGGCGCGCATCAACCTGACGCTCGGCTTCTATACGCAGTGGTATTGGAAGATTGATCTCCACAACCTCTTGCATTTCCTGTCGTTGCGCGCGGATCCGCATGCGCAATACGAGATCCGCGCTTATGCCGAGGCGATGCTCGACACCGTGAAGCGCTGGGTCCCGATGACCTACGCCGCCTTTCTCGAATACCGGACGAACGCAGCGACGATCTCCGCCACCGGCCTCGCCGTGATCCGCCGCCTGCTCGCCGGCGAACCCGTCGACCAGCCCTCGAGCAACCTCTCCCCCCGCGAATGGCGCGAGCTGATGGCCCTCCTCGGCCGCCCGCCTAGCCGCCGATCGGCCCGGCTTCCCGCACCCGGAGGACGCGTTGAGCGCGGAGGCCGGGCAAAAATCCCGTCGCATCGACAGGGTGCGTGCTTCAGACGCGCTCCGGCTTCACCGAGTGCTCCTCAGCATGACGTGAGCCTTTGATGGCATTGGGAACATTCGTCATCCTGAGGAGGCCGCAGAGCGGCCGTCTCGAAGGACGCACGGCCTCGATCCGGCTCTCATGGCAATCCATACCCAGCCTCCGAGGACTATGTGATGGGCGCAGCGGACGCAAAATGCCGGTCTAAGCCGCCGAATTCGGCATCGGCATCGGCTTCCGCAACCGCGGAGGACGCGTTGAGCGCGGAGGCCGGGCAAAAATCCCGTTGCATCGACAGGGTGCGTGCTTCGGAACGCGCTCCGGCTTCACCGAAGCGTTCCTCAGCATGACGTGAGTCTTTGATGGTATTGGGAACATTCGTCATCCTGAGGAGGCCACAGAGCGGCCGTCTCGAAGGGCGCACGGCCTCGATCCGGCTCTCATGGCAATCCATACCCAGCCTCCGAGGACTATGTGATAGGGCGCTGCGGACGCAATAAATAAAAACCCGCGCCCATCGACGTCGCCCTCGCAAAATCCCCTGGATCGAAAGCAGGCCAACGCCACCTTAGAACGAGATTTTGGTTCCTTACTAAGCTCTTACGTTGACATCTCTCCCCCAAAAGTATTATATTGATTAAAAATCGAGCAGATCGGTCGGCCAGCAGCTATCCGCGGTTCGGGAGGATGACATGACGCTTCGCATTTCCGGGTTGCTCGCGCCCGCCGCGTTTGCCGCCGCGTGCTGCAAACGGCCGAATGCGAGGTCGGCGCTCCCGCAGGGACGGAAGCGCGCCGAAGTCGGGTCCGGTCGGTGGCAATGGCGAGCTACGGCAGCATCGGCCGTGACGTTTGCCTTTGGGCTATTTCAGCCGGCGCACGCTCAAGTAACATACTACTATACCGGAAATCCTTTCGTCGCAAGTGCCGCTCCCGACGTCTCTCCCCAAGGATGCTCTTTCTACATACCGGACCCATGCATCAATGGACACGTGACAGGTACGGTCATATATAACAGCCCTGGCCCTGGCGACTTCTCATTCACTCTTACCGCGAACGGGGTTACGCTTGAATCCAATAATTATAATGCGCCCAGTTGTTATGTTGCTACGTCGGGTGTTTGTGAATTGGGGGCGGAATTTTTTGTGCAGAACGGCATCCCGACGGCTTGGGATTTAGAATTGGTCAGTTCCGAAACTCCTGTATCAAATTTTGCATATATAACGACCCTCGATGGCGTGGGCAGGGGCGTTCCCGCTGGCGCCGGCAGCGACGAGGCCTTATTCGGGCAGGGTTACCTCGGTGCTCTCAACATCACAGCGGTGGGAGCTACCGACTCCCCCGGAGTTTGGACTACGACCCCGCCAACTTGCGCGCAAATCCTCACGGGTGCCGTGGGCTCGGCCGTTTTAAGTGGGCAGGGCGCCTCGACTACTGGGGAGCCCACAACAATCCAGGTCACATTCGCTCCAAATTACGGGATGACCCTTCAGCAAGCAGCGACGGCCTGTGGATTCGACAGCACGGTCGGGGCCTCTGGATTTAACTGGATACAGCAAAAAAGGACCCTGCGCCTAGTCCTTTTTTTGCTATCAATCTCCCCGGTCCCGGTCAAATCCCCGGTATTCCCACCAACGTCGTTGGCGATAGTTTCGACCCGCCTCCTCATGGTGGATATACGTACCAATATTATGACCCAGACCCACGGTATGTTAATTCTTACCATTTCGGAGATTTTTCATATCCATTTTTTTGCAATGACAAGTACAGCTTCCTTCCGGGGAATCACTGTGCCGCGACTACGAATACACTCTCATTTGGCGATTCCCCGGTGGACAATTGCCTCGAGAATGCCGACGGCACCCCAAGTCTGTCATGGGCCACCAACAATAATGGATTTGGCACAATCGGTCCAAATGGTCAGCTAACTACAGTCAAGCTACTTTGCGGTGGTAAAACGGTACCGTTTGTGGGTTCGTTTACTCTTTTTCACACCATCCTAGTCGGCATTCTGCCAGGTTTTGTGTCTGGAACCCCTTGCTTAACGCTCGGGACATGCAAGGACCTTACGATATACGGGGACGTTAAAGACTGGATCAGCACATTTAACGGAACGGCGGGAGGCGACGTTGCGGCAGATGAAGGACCGCCAATTGACCCTGGAAGCGGGAGCGGCGGCATAACAGTGTTGCCACCCGTCGTACCGCCGAGTGAAGTTGCCACGACAGCCTCCGGTCTGGCCTACAGCCGGGTCAGTCAAACCTTCAACGGGACCGTGACCATCACGAATATCAGCAGCGGCGTGATCAACGGCCCCTTGCAAATTCTGTTCACGGGGCTGACCGCCGGCGTGACGCTGGCGAACGCCACGGGCAACTTTTCGGGAGCGCCGTACCTGACAGTTCCGGCCGTAGCCAGCCTCGCACCCGGCCAATCGGCCACCGTCAGTGTGCAGTTTGACAATCCTTCCTTCGGCACGATCAACTTCACGCCGGTGATTTACTCCGGGAGCATCTGACATGGGCAAAGGCGCATCACTTTTCATCGCGTCATTCCTTTGCTTTGCGTCGATGGCGTCGGCCGCCCCGATTACCTACGACGTGACCGTCGATAGCTCCTCCATTTCCGGGACAGCGGGGTCGCTCGATTTCAACTTCAATCCCGGCCCGTTGGTGACCCAGTCCGCCTCGCTCCAGATCCTCAATTTCACATCGGACGGGACGCTGGCAGGTAGCCCTACGGTGACCGGGGATGTATGCCGGAGCCTTGCCCGGAACGGTGACCTTCGACAACGGGACGGCATTCAACGATTATTTCGAAGGTTTCACATACGGCTCGACACTGTCGTTCCAAGTCAGCCTCTACGGGCCTGCGTTGAGTTCGCCCGATGGGGTGTCAACGTCCGGCAGCGCATTCGCCTTCAGCATGTTCTCCGACCCCGCGGGGACGATGCCGGCTCTGACGACCGATACGACCGATGGGTTCGCTTTCACGGTGGATGTGAACCTCGACGGGACGACCACCGTAACCAACTTCTCGGCGCAGACCACCGTAGTGCCAGTAACCCCTGCCGTCCCGGAACCGGGCACCTTGCCACTGATGGCGGCGGGGATCGGCCTCTGGCTCGCGTTCCGTCTCCGGGCTGCAAAGGCGGTGAAAAGCCGCCCGGTAGGGATTGGAGACACCGCCGCTCTGCCGATGACCCGAACGCTTTGGTGTGCATCGAACCATAGACCCGCTATAATGCGTCGATGGTGAAGACACTGGAACTGGCGATCTCGAAGGCGGTCGCGCTTCCCGAAGCGGCTCAAGAGCAGCTCGGGCGCGAGATGATCAAGCAAATCGCCACGCTCGCCGAGTTGCGAGCCGCGATTGAAATCGGTGTGCGCGAACTCGATGCCGGCAAGGGCGAGCCGTTGGAAATCGAGGATGTCATAGGGCTGGCGCGCAAGGAGCATGCCGGCGGCTAGGCGAGTCGCTTGGGCGCCTGCCGCCCGAGAAGATCTGCGAGTAATCTGGCGACATTACGCGCGCGTCGCGTCGACCGAGATTGCCGACGGCGTTTTGCGGAAAATAGGTCGTGCGGCCGACCGGGCGGGGCGGAACCCGCTCGCTGGGCGCCCGCGGGACGAACTGCTGCCAGGATTGCGATCGGTACTTGCGCATCCCTATGCAATCTTTTACCGCGTCAGAAATGACGATTTGGAAATCGCGCGCGTGCTCCACGAGCGGCGGGATTTTTCCGCGGCCCTCTCGAAGGATCAGCGATAGCGGGCGTCAGGAGCGTCAAGCTCCTGCCGGGCGGCTATTCGATGACGATGCGGGGTGGGGCGCGGCCTACGGCGTCGGCGCCGGCGATTTTTTCCCAGATGCGCGCGGCGATGGCGCGGAAGACTGCCGAGTGCGGGTTGTCGGGGTCGGAGACGGTGATCGGATGACCGCTATCCGAGGTCTCGCGGATCTGGAGGTCGAGCGGCACCTCGCCCAGAAACTCGGTGCCGAGGCGCTCGGCTTCGAGACGGGCGCCGCCGTGGCTGAAGATCTCGCTGCGGCCGCCGCAATGCGGGCACAGGAAATAGCTCATATTCTCGATGATGCCGAGCACCGGCACCTCGACCTGGCGGAACATGTTGAGCCCCTTGCGCGCGTCGAGCAGGGCGATGTCCTGCGGGGTCGAGACGATGACCGCGCCGGCGAGCGGCACCTGCTGGGCCATGGTCAGCTGCGCGTCGCCGGTGCCGGGCGGCATGTCGACGACCATGATGTCGAGATCGCCCCAGTTGACCTCGCGCAGCATCTGCTGCAGGGCGCTCATGACCATCGGCCCGCGCCAGATCATCGGCTTGTCCTCGGGCACGAGAAATCCCATCGACATGCAGCGCAGCCCGTAATTTTCCATCGGCGTCAGCCGCTTGCCGTCGGGCGAGGACGGCCGGCCGGAGATCCCCAGCATGCGCGGCATCGAGGGCCCGTAGATATCGGCGTCGAGCACCCCGACGCGCAGCCCGTTGGCCTTCAGCGCCAGCGCCAGATTGGCGGCGACGGTCGACTTGCCGACCCCGCCCTTGCCCGAAGCGACCGCGACAATGGCCCCGACTCCGGGGACGGCGCCGCGCTGCATCCGGTTGGCGGCGTGCGGGGCGGGGCGGCCGGGCGGGGCGGCCGCCGGCTGGGGTGCCACGCGGCCGCGGGGAGCGGCCTGCGCGGTCAGCACCGCGGTGACCGAGAGCACATCGGGCAGCGCCTCGACCGCCTTCTCGGCGGCTTTGCGCAGCGGTTCCAGCCGCGGCCCACGCTCGGGCTCGACCTCGATCGAAAAGGCGACGTTGCCATCGCGGATCGCCATCCCCGAGACCATGCCGAGCGAGACGATGTCGCCGCCGCGGTCGGGATCGGGAACCGCCGAGAGGGCGTCGAGGATCTGTTTTTCGGTGATTGCGGCCATCTCACTCCCCAGCCCGCGGCGGGCGAAATCTGGATAACGCGATCGTCGGGTCCGTGTCCGCGCGGCAGCCGGATCTGCGGGTCGAATCCGATAGCCGGCACAATAGGCTGAGGGTACGGTCGCCGCGAGGATCACCCGGTCCGACGCAACCGATCAGCGAGTTCAGCCGGCCAAACCGGATTTGGGGCTGCCGGCTCTGCTTGACAACACCCGCACCCGCCCTCTATCGGGTCGGCGTCTCGTGCGCCGCGCTCTCGGAGACCGCAGCCAAGCCGAGCTCGGGCCGACCCAACGGCGCGGAAAGGTTCACGGCCGATGTTCTGGCTAAGTCAGGGGGGCGGCCCGTGGGGCGGCGGTCCTCGCGGCGGCGGCCCCTGGGGCGGCGGTCCCCGCAATAATGGCGGCGGTCCCGGGCGGCGCGGACCCTATCCGCCCGATTTCGAAGACATGCTGCGGCGCGGCCAGGACCGGATCCGCCGCCTGATGCCAGGCGGGTTCGGCACCGGCACCGGGATCGCCATCGTCATCCTCGCCGTGCTCGTGATCTGGCTGGCAAGCGGCTTCTATCGGGTGCTACCCGACGAGGTTGGGATCGTGCTGCGCTTTGGCGCCTACAACCGCACGACCCAGCCCGGGCTTAATTATCATCTGCCGGGCCCGATCGAGACGGTGCTGACGCCGAGCGTCACCCGGGTCAACCGCACGGAGATCGGTTTCCGTTCCGGCACCAGCGAGCTCGGCCAGACCGGGGTACGCCAGCTGCCTGAAGAGGCGCTGATGCTGACCGGCGACGAGAATATCGTCGACATCAACTTTACCGTCTTCTGGGTGATCGATGACGCCAAGGCGTATCTATTCAACATCCGCGACCCGGAGCTGACGGTCAAATCAGCCTCCGAAAGCGCGATGCGCGAGGTCGTCGGCGAAACCCCGATCGCCCAGGCGCTGGCCGAAGGGCGGGCCAAGATCGAGGCGGACACCCGCGAATTGCTGCAGTCGATCCTCGACAGCTACAGCGCCGGGATCCAGATCACCCAGCTGCAGCTACAGCGGGTCGATCCGCCAGCCGAGGTCATCGACGCGTTTCGCGACGTGCAGGCGGCGCTCGCCGACCAAGCCCGGCTGCGCAATGAGGCCGAGACCTATCGCAACGGCATCATCCCCGGGGCGCGCGGCGATGCGGTGCAGATCGAGCAGCAGGGGGAAGGCTATCGCCTGGCAACTGTCGCCCGCGCGCAAGGCGATGCCGCGCGTTTCCTTTCGGTCTTCCACGCGTTCAAGGCGGCGCAGGACGTGACCACCGAACGGCTCTACCTCGAGACCATGGAGGAGGTGCTGAAGAACAGCAACAAGGTGATTATCGACAAATCGGCCCAAGGCGGTAACGGAGTGCTTCCCTTTCTGCCGCTGCCCACCCTCGGCAGCGGCGGCAAGGCCGGCGCGCTGCCCGCGGGAAGCGCCCCCGGCGGCACGGCTCCAGGGGGAGGCGGAACCCAGGCGCCATCGTCGGACAACGCGACCTCGACACCGCAACCAGGCGGCGGGCAGCAATGAGGAAGAGCCGGCGATGAGGACCAAACGATGAGCCGGGGCGTTTTGTTTGCCATCGCCGCGGTGCTGGTTGTTGCCGGCATCTTTGCAATGAGCTCGCTGTTCATCGTCGACCAGACCGAGCAGGCGCTGGTGCTGCAGTTCGGCCAGCCGCTCCGGGTCCTTCGCGACCCCGGCCTGCAGGTCAAGAAGCCCTTCATTCAGAATGTGATCTTCTACGACAAGCGCCTGCTCGATTTCGAGCCGCCGCCCGAGGAGGTCATCGCGTCGGATCAGAAACGGCTCATCGTCGACACCTACGCCCGCTATCGCATCACCAACCCGCTGCTGTTCTATCAGACCGTCGCCTCCGAAGTCACGGCGCGGGCCCGGCTCGGCGCGCTCGTCAGCGGCAGCCTGCGACAAGTCATCGGCAATGTGACCTTGTCGGCGCTGCTGTCGCCGCAGCGGGCGACAATCATGCGGCAGATCCGCGACGCCGTCGCCGGCCAGGCCAAGCCCTTTGGCATCGAGGTCGTCGATGTGCGCATCCGCCGCGCCGATCTGCCGCCGCAGAACAGCGAGGCGATCTTTGCCCGCATGCGGTCCGAACGGCAGCAGCAGGCTGCACTATACCGCGGCGAAGGCGCCCAGGCGGCGAAGACTGTTCGCGCCAACGCCGACCGCGAACGTACGGTGATCCTTGCCGACGCGCAGCGCGACGCGCAGAAGGTGCGCGGTGACGGCGACGCCAAGGCCATCGAGATCTATGCGAACGCGTACGACCAGGATAAGGATTTCTTTGTCTTTTATCGGTCTTTGCAGGCCTATCGCGACGCGCTCACAGGCAACAACACATCGTTCGTGCTGAACCCCAACAGCAGTTTTTTCCGCTTCTTCGGGAACCCGGCTGGTGCGGCGCCGCCGCAAGCGGCGACCACGACGAAACCCGGTTTGCGGTGAATCGAACATCGTTCGCGGCCGGTAGTTGGGTAGACCGGTCCGGCAATGAATGACCTGTGGACGGCGCTGGCCCTCGTGCTGGTGATCGAGGGTTGTCTCTACGCCTTGTTCCCAAGGGGTATGAAGCGGGCTGCGGCTCAGGCCATCTCGATACCACCGCAGGCGTTGCGGATCGCTGGCCTCGCCGCCGCCTGCGCCGGCGTCGCCCTGGTCTGGCTAGTGCGACGCTGACCCTGAGGCGATGCGCAGCAGACGGCACGGCGAGCGAAATGTCGCCGGTCGGCCGTTAGCCCCAATGAGGGCGGCGTTGCCGGCATCGGCCCTTTCTGACATCATTGCGCCCGCTTGCGGAGCCCTGGCCATGTCTAATCTTCGGAGCGGAATGCGATCCGATGCTGTTTGATCTGGGCTGGTCAGAGATTCTGCTGATCGGGACTGTGGCGCTCGTCTTCATCGGACCCAAGGATTTGCCGAAGGCGATGCGCGTCGCCGGGTATTGGATGCGCAAGGCGCGCACCCTCTCGCGCGAGTTTCAGAGCAGCATCGACCAGATGATCCGCGAGGCCGAGCTCGAAGAGGTGCGGCAAGACCTCAAAAAGGCGACCGAATTCGATCTCGACAAGGAGTTCCACAACACGATCGATCCAACCGGAAGCCTGAGCGAAAGTCTAAAACCCCCTGAACTGCCGAACTTTTCCGAGACGGAAGCATTGCCGTCACCGGTCGCCGAGGGCGGCGAGCCGGCAATCGAGGCAGCGACGCAGCAGCCTACGCCACTCGAACCCCCGCCACTCGAACCCCCGCCGGGCGATGCCGCCCCGTCGGCGGTGGCGCCGCCCGAACCCAACTCAACGGAACACGCGATCGGCGAACCGGCGCCGGCGGCTGACGCGCTGCCCGGCCCTCTCACCCGCGACCTCCGGCCGCCCCAACCGTAGGTCGCCATGATGGAGGAGGATCGGGACGCCGAGCTCGAAGAGGGGCGGATGCCGTTGCTCGACCACCTGATCGAGCTGCGCAACCGGCTGATGTGGTCGATCGGCGCGATCATGGTGGCGTTTCTAATATGTTATCAGTTCAAGGTCCGGATTTACGGTTTCCTGGTCCATCCGCTTGCGGTGATCTTTGCCGGCCAAACCGGACGGCATTTGATCTACACCGGGCTGACCGAAGCCTTTTTCACTTATGTCAAGGTCTCGTTCTGGGCGGCGCTATGCATCGCCTTTCCGGTTGTTGCGATCCAAATCTGGAAATTCGTCGCACCAGGCCTCTACAAGAACGAAAAGAGGGCCTTCTTCCCTTATTTGCTTGCAACGCCGGTGCTGTTTCTGATGGGCGCCTCGCTCGCGTATTTCGTCGTGATCCCATACGCTTGGCGCTTTTTTGTCAGCTTTAAATCACCGGGAGGTTCGGGAACATTGCCGATCGTTCTCGAGGCCAAGGTCAACGAGTACTTGTCCTTGGTCATGACCCTGCTGCTCGCGTTTGGCATCGCCTTTCAGATGCCGGTGCTGCTGACCTTGATGGCACGGGTCGGGCTCGTCACCGCGGCCGGGCTCGCCTCGAAACGCCGCTACGCAATCGTCATCATGTTCGTCATCGCCGCCGTACTGACCCCGCCCGATGTGATCAGCCAGACGAGCTTGGCGATCCCACTGATCATCCTGTTCGAGGCTTCGATAATCTCATGCCGCATGGTCGAGAAGGGACGCGCCAAGCGTGAGGCCGCAGAGGAGGCCGAACTCGCCGGCAAGGGCACCCCGGCTCCGGGTGGGTGACCGGCGCTGCCCTCGCTATGAGGTGCGAATGACCCGCCGCAGCCCTGGCCTATTCCGCCGCGAGTTTGGGGCGGACGACCTTTTCGCGCATCGTGACGAACTCTTCGGCCGCGCTCGGATGGATGCCGACGGTCTGGTCGAACTGACGCTTGGTCGCGCCGCATTTGACCGCAATCGCCACACCCTGGATGATTTCGGGCGCGTCGGGGCCGAGCATGTGGCAGCCCAGCACGCGGTCGCTGCGCGCGTCGACGACGAGCTTCATCAGGGTGCGCTCGTCGCGTCCGGACAAGGTGTTTTTCATCGGCTTGAAGCGGGCGCTGTAGATGTCGACATCGCCGAATTCCCGGCGTGCCTCCTCCTCGGTCAGTCCGACGGTCCCGATCGGCGGCTGGCTGAACACGGCCGAAGGGACATCACGGTGGTCCATCATGATCGGGTTGTTGTTGTAGACGGTCTCGGCGATGGCGCGGCCTTCGGCGATGGCGACCGGGGTCAAGTTGATCCGATCCGTCACATCGCCGACGGCGTAGATGTTGGGTACGGTCGCGCGCTGCCATTCGTCGACGACGACCGCCCCGTTGTCGTCGAGCTTCACGCCGGCTTCGGCTAGGCCGAGGCCCCGCGTGTTGGGCTTGCGCCCGGTCGCATACATGACCAGGTCGGCTGAAATCTCCTGGCCGTGCGTGGTGAAGAGCGAATAGCCCTCTCGCGATGCCTTGACGATGCGCGCGATCTGGGTGCGGGTATGGATCTCGATGCCGCGGCCGCGCATTTCCTGGGCTAACGCTACGCGAAGATCGTCGTCGAAGCCGAAGAGCAAATCCTCGCGCCGGATGATTTCGACGACCTCGCTGCCGAAACCGTTGAAGATGCCGGCGAACTCGACGGCGATATAGCCGCCGCCGACGATCACGATGCGGCGCGGCAGATGCGGAAGTCGAGCGCCTCGTTCGACGAGATCACATGCTCAATGCCGGGAATGTTAGGCACGGTCGGGTGCCCGCCGACGGCGATCAGGATCTTGTCGGCGGTATAGGTCTGTCCGGCGACCTCGACCGTGTGCGCGTCGCATACGATACCGCGGCCGTCGATGATCTCGACGCCGCTATTGTTGAGCATATTGATGTAGATCTGGGACAGACGGCCGATTTCATTGTCCTTGGCGGCGATCAGCCTCGGCCAGTCGAAATGCGCCGGCGGCACGGTCCAGCCGAAGCCGGCGGCGTCGGCAAAGGCATCGGCGAATTGCGCGCCGTAGACCAGCAATTTCTTCGGGACGCAGCCGCGCAGCACGCAAGTGCCGCCGACGCGCAGCTCCTCGCAGATCGCGACACGCGCGCCATAACCGGCGGCACGGCGCGAACTCGCCACCCCGCCAGAGCCGGCGCCGATCGTGAATAGGTCGAAATCATAGCGCGGCATCTGCAGCTAGCTCCTTGTGACTCGAATTGCGCGTCTGGTTGTCACAACTCGACCGGTGCTGCAAGCGTGCAGCCTCGGATATGATCGCTCGGAGCTGTGCTGACGAGGAGGGCAGGCAATGTCTTCGACGAGGGACGGAATTTCAGTCGACCATCACGATTGGCACTCGCCGAGCTACGTCGATGAATGGATCGCCCGGGACGTGACGCGCGACGAAGAACGCCGCCTGCGCCTGCGGCAGATGCTCGCCGCAGCGCCCTATGCTGTAGAGAGCGAGATTACGGTATTGGATGTCGGCGGCGGCTATGGCGTGGTGACCGAGGAGGTGCTGAGCGCCTTTCCGCGGGCCCGCGTGACCTTGCAGGATTATTCGCAGCCGATGCTCGATCAGGCGCGGCAACGTCTGGCTGCACATCGCGAGCGAGTGAAATACGTTGTCGGCGATCTTCGCGATCCGAGATGGACCGATGGCGTCGGCGGCCCGTTCGATCTCGCCGTCTCGGCAATCGCGATCCATAATCTGCGCGATCTCGGTCAGATCGCCGCCTGCTATCGCGCGGTCGCCGGTATTTTGAAGCCAGCCGGCGTCTTCCTCAACTACGATTTGTTCGGTTTGATCGGCGGGATCGATGCGCAAATGAAGACGATCAGGGAGGGGGGCTTTGCCGCGGTCGACTGCCTTTGGCAGGAAGGCCGGCTGGCGATCATCCGGGCTCGGGAGCCGCGCGGCGTCGCGTAAACCGATTTCCGCGCATGTCACGACAGCGTGCCGCAACCTTGCGGATCAGAGCCATGTGTCGCATCGTCGGATCGGAGGGAGGCGCTGATCGCCTGGATCACGCATTCTGTGGGGGCGCCCGACAATGGAGTCCGAGACCGATTCGATGACAACGCCCGGGGCGATGGGTGATCCGACCGCCGTGCCGCAACCGGCCGCAGCGCCGCTGACGCCGGCCGCGATCTTCCTGGTGGTTACGGTCAACCGGGGCGCCGAGGCCGAGGTGGCAGTGCGATCGTTATGCGCGGACCTCGCCACATTGTTGCGCGCGGTCGGGTTTCGCGACCTCGAAGGCAGACTTTCCTGCGTGACGGCGTTCGGCTCCGAGGCCTGGGACCGGCTTTTCGGCAAGCCACGCCCGGCGGAGCTGCACCCGTTTCGCGAGTTCCGGGCCGGGGCGCGGCACGCTATCGCAACGCCGGGCGACATCCTGTTCCACATCCGCGCCCAGCGCATGGGTCTATGCTTCGAGTTGGCGGCGCAAATCATGGAGCGGATCGGCGGCGCGGTATCGTCGGTCGACGAGGTGCACGGCTTCAGCTATTTCGACCAGCGCGACCTGCTCGGTTTTGTCGACGGCACCGAGAACCCGGAAGGTCAGGCCGCTAACGACGCGGTTTTCGTCGGCGACGAGGACCCCGGCTTCGCCGGCGGCAGCTATGTCATCGTGCAGAAGTATCTTCATGATCTGGCTGCCTGGAACGCGCTGCCGACAGAGGCGCAAGAACGCATCATCGGCCGCACCAAATTGTCCAATGTCGAGCTCGACGATGCGGTCAAGCCGAGCTCGGCGCACAATGCGCTAACGGTGATTGTCGAGAACGGTGAGGAAGTCAAAATCGTCCGCGACAACATGCCGTTCGGCGAGATCGGGAAGGGTGACTTTGGCACCTATTTCATCGGTTACAGCCGCTCGCCGCGGACCATCGAGCAGATGCTCGAAAACATGTTCATCGGCAAGCCGCCCGGCAATTATGACCGCATTCTCGATTTCAGCCGCGCCGTCACCGGCAATCTGTTCTTTGCGCCGACCGCGACGTTTCTGGAGAATGTGATCGTCGACGGGCCGCCAGCGGCCTCCACGGTCGATCCCCCGCAACCCACCTCGCCGGTGCACGATGGTTCGCTCGGCATCGGCTCGCTGAAGAGAGGCCCCCAGAATGAATAACCTGCACCGCGAGCTGGCGCCAATTTCCGATGCGGCCTGGGCGCAGATCGAGGAAGAGGCCTCGCGCACCCTAAAGCGCTACCTTGCCGGCCGGCGCGTGGTCGATGTGCAGGGACCGGCCGGCACCATGCTGTCGGCGGTCGGCACCGGCCACCTGCGGAATATCTCGGCGCCGGGGGACGGCATCCTTGCCCGCCAGCGCGAGGTCAAGGCGCTTGTCGAATTGCGCGTGCCGTTCGAACTCGACCGCCAGATGATCGACGACGTCGAGCGCGGCGCCAACGATTCGGACTGGCAGCCGACCAAGGATGCGGCCAAAAAGATCGCCTTTGCCGAGGACGGCGCGATCTTCGAGGGCTATGAAGCGGGTGGCATCCAGGGTATCCGCCAAGGCACCAGCAACCCGGTCGTGACCCTCCCGGCGGATGTGGCCGACTACCCCGACGCGATCGCGCATGCCCTGAGCGAACTGCGCATCGCCGGCGTCAACGGTCCCTATTCGGTGGTGTTGGGCGCCGAGACCTATACCGCGGTCGCCGAGGCGAGAGATCACGGCTATCCTGTAATTCAGCATATCTATCGGCTGGTCGAGACCGAGATCATCTGGGCTCCGGCGATCACCGGCGGCTTTGTGCTGACGACCCGCGGCGGCGATTTCGACCTGCATATCGGCCAGGATTTCTCGATCGGCTATCTGAGCCATACCGACGCCGCGGTCCGCCTTTATTTGCAGGAGAGCTTAACCTTCCTGCTGTTGACCAGCGAAGCCGCGGTGGCGCTGGCGCCGGCGCCGGGCGCGTAGCCCACCGCACCGGAGTTTTGTTCGCCTGCCGCGCGGACCGCCAGATCGAGCGCCCGCGCAGCCTGGATCGCCGGTGAAAATCGCCGGGTGGAAGAGCTCGACGCCAAATGGAGGGCCTGAATAAACTCGCGCCAGAGGCGCCGTTGGCGCAGACTGAGACACCAGTGACGCAAATGCGCGCCAGTGCCGTCGCGAGCCACCGGCGCCGGGCGGCAGCGTCCTTCTCTGCCGTCATTCGGTATGCCCGTCGGCATTTCGGCTTCCTGGCGGGGCTGCTGATTGCGGCGGTCGTGATCGGCATCGCCTATCGCTACCTATTCGACCCGCTCGAAGAGCGAACGGCGCCGTTCTACCTCCGCAGCTGCGTCCACGCGATGGGCCTGACCTTCAGCGGTTGGGCGGTTTACTTGATCTTCGCAGCGGTCCCACGATCGCGTCTCGGCGGTGCCTTGCGAAGGCTGCCGTTGAGCGCCGAATTTGCGATCAAAGGACTTACGATGACGGTGGTCCTGACGATCACCGCCATCGGACTGCAAGTTGTGCTCTACCCCTTTCCGCTGTCGCGACGCTGGCTTGCAGACGAGCTGCCGCGGATCGTCGGTATCACTTTTACCGCGTCGCTGGTCGTCGGCGCGATCTTCGAGTTCCGCCGGATGATCGGCGGCCGTGTTCTCGGCAGCTTTTTGCTCGGAACCTACCATCGTCCAAGACGCGAACAACGTATCGTGATGTTCCTGGATATCGCCGATTCGACTGCGCTTGCCGAGCAACTCGGCGAGGTGCGCGTGCACGATCTGATCACCAGGTTCTTCTTCGACATCGACCAACCGATTGCCGACCTGGATGGGGAGGTCCACGCCTATGTCGGCGACGAGGTTATCGTTAGCTGGCCGCTGAGCAAGGATCCTGAGCGCAATGCTCGATCACTGCGCTGCTTCTTTGCGATCGAAGAAAGGATGAACGAACTCGCCCCGTCCTACACCCAGGAATTTGAGGTCGTGCCGCGTTTCCGCGCCGGCATTCACGCCGGGCCCGTCGTCGTCAGCGAGTGCGGCGTCGCGAAGCGCCAGATCGCATATTTCGGCGACACGATGAACGTCGCCGCCCGGCTGTGCGAGCACTGCAAGGCCGCAGGAGAACCCTTGATAGCCTCGGCCGATATGTTACGCAGTGCTGCGCTCCCTTACGGGTTAAGCGTTGGGCGGCACGCGAGCCTCATGCTGCGCGGGCGACAGACCCCGGTTGAGGCCCAGGCAGTGCATCGCAACCAGCCTGCTCGGGCAGGTCTGGGGTCACCGGCGTCACAATGATCATGCAGATGCTGATGCAGCCCGGCATGGTTTACGAATACCCGCTCTGGGGGGTCGGGCTGCTGTTGGCGGGCGCAGCCGCGCTCGGCGCGATCTTGCTCGGGCTAGCGATCCGCCCGTTCTTGTCGCTCGAATTCCGGCGTCGGCACAATGACGTCGCGGCGGCGATATTCTCGGTGATAGGCGTGACGTTTGCGGTGCTGCTGGCCTTCGTCGCCATGGTCGTTTGGGAGCACTACAACGCCGCGAAGGCCACAAGCTATGCCGAGGCCGGCGTTGTTCGCGATGTCTACAATGTCTCGCTCGGGTTCGCCGACCCCGAAAGGTCGCTGCTGCGTGACGGCATTCTCGGCTATGTCGAGACCGTAGTCAGGGTCGAGTGGCCCGCACAGGCCAAAGGGGTAGAGGTCGCCAACAATTCGCTCTGGTTGAACAAATTGAACGCGATCGCGGCCGGTCTCAAACCCTCCGGCGCGGCCGACGGCAACCGGCAGACGATGCTGTTACAATCGTTGATGCGGCTATCGGATGCGCGACAGGAGAGATTGGCGGCTGCCGACACCACCGTTCCGGCGGTGGTCTGGATCGTGACCTTGATGGGCGGCGCTCTGACGGTCGCTTTCGCCTCCTTGCTCGGCGTTCCGAGCATCGGCATGCACCTGGCCATGTCGGCGGTAATGGCGATTTCGGGAGCTTTGGTGCTGATCATGATTATCGCGCTCAGCAACCCGTTCCGCGGCGATTTCCGCGTCTCAACCGACCCCTTCGACCAGGTCTTGACGCAGGTTCAGGCGTCGCCGACGCAGCCGTGAGTGAGATTACGCTGCACCTGCGCAGCGAATGGATCGGGAGATTTATTGCGGTCGCCTCAGGGCGTCGATGCGAGTGGCGCGCACCAGCGTTCGTCACTGACCGGTCGGCGCGGTGCTCGGCGTACCGCTGCGACGGGGAGGCCACGGTATGCAGGCCGCTCTTTGCATTCGGCCGCGACGGGGCCATTCTCTCGCGCAGCAATACCACCGCGAGATGACCGATGAATTTTTCCCTGATCGACGAGACCGGCGGCGCTGATCCCGATCGCCGCCTTGACCAAAGACCGGCTCGCGCCGTGGCTCGAAGAGGCGCCGGAGCGTGAGCGCAACTGGCTGCGGGCGATCGGCTTTTCGGCCGATGCCGGCAAGCTCGCGTTGGTGCCGGGGGAGAAGGGCGGGCTCGCCCGGGTGCTGGTCGGCCTTGGCGAGGCGAGGCGATGCCGCCCAGGCGATTTGGGCGCTCGCCGGGCTGCCCGAGGCGTTGCCGGAGGGAAGCTATCGGCTCGAAGCCGCTCCGGACGGCGCCGATCCGACGCAGCTCGCGCTCGGCTGGGCGCTCGGCACCTATGCCTTTACCCGCTACCACGCCAAGAGCCGCACCGCCGCCGCATTGGTCTGGCCCGAGGGCGCCGATCGCGGCCGGGTCGAGCGGCTCGCCGGCGCCGTGTTCCTGGCCCGTGATCTTGGTCAATACGCCGGCCGGCGATCTCGGGCCCGAAGAACTCGCAGCGGCGGCGGTGCAGGTCGCCGAGACAGCCGGCGCCTGCCATCGGGTGATCGTCGGCGACGAGCTCCTCGCCGAGAACTATCCGACGATCCATGCCGTCGGCCGCGCCAGCACGCGCGCGCCGCGCCTGGTCGACATCGTCTGGGGCGAGCCGTCAGCGCCCAAGGTGACCTTGGTCGGCAAGGGGGTGTGCTTCGACAGCGGCGGGCTCGACCTCAAACCGGCTTCGGGCATGCGGCTGATGAAAAAGGACATGGCGGGGGCGGCGATCGTGCTCGGCCTCGCCCAGGCGATCATGGACGCGAAGCTGCCGGTGCGGCTGCGCGTGCTGCTGCCCTGCGTCGAAAATTCGGTGTCCGGCAATGCCATGCGGCCGATGGACATCATCCGCACCCGCAAGGGGCTGACCGTCGAGATCGGCAACACCGATGCCGAGGGCCGGCTGATCCTGTGCGATGCGCTGGCCGAGGCGGCGACCGAGAAGCCGGCGCTGCTGATCGACATGGCGACCTTGACCGGGGCGGCGCGGGTGGCGCTGGGCCCAGAGCTGGCGGCGCTGTTCTGCAACGACGAGGCGCTGGCGCGCGGCCTGCTCGACGCGGCCGAGGCCGAGGCCGACCCGATGTGGCGGATGCCGTTGTGGCGGCCTTACCGGAAGATGATCGACAGCAAGATCGCCGACCTCAACAACGTGTCGGAATCGCCGCACGCCGGCGCGATTACCGCGGCACTCTATCTGCAGGAATTTGTCGAGCCCGGTATTCCTTGGGCGCATCTCGACGTGATGGCGTGGAACCCGCAGAGCCGCCCCGGCCGCCCCGAAGGCGCCGAAGCGACCGCGCTCCGCGCCCTCTACGCCCATATCGCCGGGCGGTTCGGTTAGCGGGGGTCACCAGAACCGGCGATTTGGCGCGTCAAGCAGATCGTGGACGCCGAGGCGCAATTCCGATCACTGGCCGAGCCGTGGGCCGACACCGGCACCAGCACCGGGCGGCTTATGATTGCTGTGCTAGGCCTCGCCGACGTGGAGCGTGATCTTATTCGCACCCGCACGGCCGAGGGCCGCAGCCGGGCGCAGAAACGCGGGCAGCATATGGGCCGACCCTCGAAGCTCACCGACGCACAGAAGGCCGAAGCACGGCGGCGGCGGGCGCAAGGCGCAACCCTTGCTGAACTCGCCCGCAGCTACGACGTAGGGAAGAGCACGATTTCGAGGCTCAGCAATCTTTCCATACCGGGGCGCAAATCCTGCCGCTGACGCAGGTACGCGGAGGCCGATTTAACCAGATCGCCGCGACCATCGCCCCTCGACGTGCTAGGCGCTAACCCCATATAGGAGCGCGAAGCTGACGCATTTTTCCGCCTCGGGAGGGTGACGAACCATGTCCGAAGGTACCGGCACGCTGAAATCGCTTCATCGTGCATTGATCAACTTAAATAAGCGAGCAGAGCGTTCGGCAAGCGAAATTCTGGTGAGTAATTTTGTAGATTCTGAGCCGCTATTCGACCTTTTATCAACACAAAATAACCAAGTTATTTATGGACGCCGGGGTACCGGTAAAACGCATGCTCTAAAATATTTATCTGAATACGTCTCCGCGAGAGGCGACCATGCCGTGTACATAGACCTCAGGTCAATAGGCTCAAACACTTCCATATATAGCGACACGAGCAGAACACTTTCGGATCGTGCGGCGACCCTCATAGTAGACGTGTTGAATGCCTTGTATCAGGAGCTATATACGATAGCATTGTCCGCCATAGATACTGCACCGCACCCCGACCAACTTACCTTGCGGGTTGATGATTTTGGCGCTGCCATTTCAACCATCCGTGTGGTAGGCACACTCGAACAGGAGGAGGAGACAACGTCCTCCGACGGCAAAGAACGCGGGCTGGCGGGAAGTGTGTCTTTGGCCAAAGCCCCATCTGCGTCTCTTCAAGCCTCAATTAAGCGCCAGTCGGATGCAAAAACGTCGCGGCGCGTGAAGCGCGCAGGAGAGGAGACGATACATCTCGATTTTGGAGATATAAACTCTGCACTAAACGGACTGATTGCCGTACTGGCTGCGCCACGGTTATGGTTACTCATAGACGAGTGGAGCGAGATCCCGTTCGATCTACAGCCGTACCTTGCAGACCTGATTAGGAGAACGATCCTCCCGGTCAATACCATCACGGTAAAAATCGCATCAATAGAACATCGATCACAGTTTAACTTCGTACAACCACACGGGCAGTATACGGGGATGGAATTAGGAGCGGATATATCGGCAGACCTGAATTTGGATGATTTCTTGGTTTTTGAAAATAATCAGGGTAAAGCCGTAGAATTTTTCAGAAGTCTCATTTTCAAACACTATCAAAGCGAGGATACGTCAGGAGAGATTTCCTCTCCTGATCAACTAATTCGCGCGGCGTTTACTCAGCTCCCCGTTTTCGAAGAGTTTGTGCGAGCGGTCGAGGGAGTTCCCCGCGACGCGTTGAACCTGATCGGCAAAGCAGTGACGAAGAGCTTCGGACAAAAAATAGCGATGAACGATGTCCGAGCGGCGGCACGGGATTGGTATCAGCAGGACAAAGCTAACGCTATCCGGGGAAACCAAGTGCTTAGCGATCTGTTGCAGCATATAATTGAAGAAATCATTGGCAATCGTCGCGCTCGTGCATTTTTGTTTCCAAGCACGGGCCGGAACGAACAGATAGAGCAGCTATTTGACGCGAGGTTATTACACATCTTGCGAAAAAACGTTTCGTCGCACGATCAGCCGGGCATACGATACGATGTTTATAAGATAGACTATGGTTGCTATGTGGAATTAGCAAATACCACAAAAATGCCGCCAGGACTGTTTGAAGACGACGACGATATGGGATACGTGGAGGTGCCGCGCGATGACTATCGATCCATAAGGCGGGCAATACTGCGTCTGGATTAGGATGCGAGCGAGGGGACAAGTCGCTCGCCTGAAAGGCGAACAGCAAGCACTGCACTGGGACAGACCGTCCCGCTGTTCGCACGCCATCGGCTCAGTTTCCGCTTTGGAATCACTGATGCTTATCCTAACAATGGTCTCGACGCCGGCCATGGCGCAAGATACCTGCAGTGTGGCGCAGCATGCCTATGACAACTGTCTGCAACAGGCGGTTCCTCGTTATTGGAACCTGAAGCGAATGGCCGACAGCTATCCGGAGGGCAGCAACACCCGACGGATGATGGAACGCAGCTGGGGCTTGGTGGGGGTTGGCCCCGACGAATTCGCTCAATCGCAGTGCAGCGAATTCAAGACCCAAATGTGGCAAATGGGATGCCCTGAGTAGGGGCGCAGGTGGGTGAGCACCACAAGGGCCATTACGCGCTTTCAGCATCGCGGCCATCAGCCGTAAGGCGTGAATTTTCCAGAACACCGATTATCCGACTTTTTCCTGTAGGCGGGCCAGCGCGAATGCCGCGATACCACAATATCTAGCGCCCGGCTCGCGCCTCTTATTCGCGCGCAAGCGGCTCCGGGTTCAGCAGGCGGGACGGCCCGCGACGGTCGGGCGCCCTTATGGGAGACTGGTTGCGTTTGCCACCGGTATGCACTTACCGGAGCCCTGTCCTGCTGTATTGTACTGATAAGTACATTCTACTATAGTCCCGGTTGCCAGATTACCCACGAACGCTACGCCGTAGGAGATCGAGATTCCCGGTTATGATGACCAAAGGGGCCGAGGCGAAGCTCATGGAAACAAACCCGTTGCCCGAAAGGGACGTTGTGGGAATTGCGTCGATCACGTGGCAATCACTCCCGATAGGGCTGATAGGGAGGATAGGCTGAAAGGCTGCCGGACAGTAATAGATGTTGCCTGTCTTTTCGCTGAGTACCACTAAGCCCTCGGAACTAGCCGCTTCCTTGAGGTACGGTGTTTGGGCGGTCGCGGTAGCCGAGACGGTGAGGGTGCCGCCGATGATGGTGAGCGCAAGGGCGACGACGAGGAAGAGGTTTTTCACGGAACGGCTTCCCATGTATGTGTGACCTTTTAGTCGTTAAAATTGATTCTGCTCGCGCGTTGGTTCAAGTGGTGACTGAAATTTAGCGCGGTTTTTGATGGGCGCTGGTCGGCGGCGCAGGACGTTATCGCCAGTATGTTAGCCAATTTTCCAGAAGTGCGTTGTGCGCCAAACCGTGGCGGGGGGCCGTTCGCCGCCTTTCAATAGCCTCGCGCCGGATCGCTCTGGTTGAGGACCGGGCGGCCTTCTTCGAAGCGGCGGAGGTTGTCGAGGACGATCGGGGCGGCGGTCACGCAATCGCAAGCGTTATCGATCTCATCGATCGAGCTCGTCATCGGGCAAGGGATCAAAAAACTCGGGACCGATACTGAATTTGCCGCGCATTGCCCCGAATTCGCGCTTTCCTTTGCGTATGGCCGGCACCAACTTGGCGACTCGAGTTCGCCCGCGGGCAATCGTGATCACCTCGCCGGCTTCGACCCGCGCAAGAAGCTTTGACAGCTGCGTCTTGGCAACATGAACCGGGACGGTGTCGTCCAACGAACGGCCCTCCTTGGTCATTCAATTAGAGCGGTTTCCGATCAAATTGAACCGGACCCACCCCCTCCCAACCCTCCCCCTTCAAGCGGGGAGGGCCTGTGTCAGCAGCCCACATTTGTACTCCCGCCCCCTCGATGGCGGGCGGGTCAGGGTGGGGGTGATGCGTGCCGAGTGCATCGACTCGGTCGAAAACTGCTCTAGCTAAAGAGAACTTTGCGTCGCCCGCGGCATTGCGCAACCGTTCAATACCCTCGCGCGGGATCGACTTGGTTGAGGAGCGGGCGGCCTTCTTCGAAGCGGCGGATGTTGTCGAGGATGACCGCGGCGGCGGTCTGCGGATTGGTGATGCCGGCGATGTGCGGGGTCACCAGGATGCGCGGATGTTGCCAAAACGGGTGACCCGGCGGCAGCGGCTCTTCGCGGAAGACGTCGAGGGCCGCGGCCGAAAGCTGCCCCGAGTCAAGCGCCGGGATCAGGTCCTCCTCCACGAGGTGGGCGCCGCGGCCGGCATTGACCAAACCAGCCCCTCGGGGCAGTGCCGCGAAGGTGCGGGCGTTGAGGATGCCTTGCGTCTCCTCGGTCAGCGGCAACAGGCAGACAAGGATTTCCGTCTGGGCGAGCAGCTGCGGCAAACCGGCCGGGCCGGCAAAGTGTCGCAAAGCCGGCGACTGTTCTTTCATGCCGGCTCCAGCCGGAAACCGGAAAACCCAGCGCGGCGAGCTTGCGGCCGGCATCCTGTCCGATCTCGCCAAAGCCGAGAATGCCGACCGGCCGTTCCCCGGCGTTTTTCTGCGGCAGTTCGCGCCAGATCCCGGCCTGCTGCTGGGCGCGGTAGTCGAGATCGTGGCGATGCAGCCGCAGCACCTGCAAGACGACGTATTCGCTCATCGCGTCGGTCAGATACGGATCGACGAGGCGGGTGATCGGCACGCCGGCGGGCAGATCGGGGTCGCATAGGATGTGGTCGATCCCGGCGCCCAAGGACAGGATCAATTTGAGGTTCGGCAGCGCGGCCAAAAGGCCCGCCTCGGGCCGCCAGACGAGCGCGTAATCGATCTCCGCCGGATCGCCGATATCGGGCCAGATGCGGATCTCGAGCCCCGGCATCAGCCGGCCGAGCTGGCCGCTCCAGCGCGCGGCCGAATCGACGGTGGAGCGGAATAACAGCGCCATCGCCGACGGTCATAGCACAATCGGCGCCGCTGCCATATTCCGGCCCGCTTCCGGGTCCATCAACGCGGCGCCATCACCAAGGGGGGTCGGTCGATGCGCTCGCTGTGGAGGATGATCGCGTTACGGTGGCTCGGCGGCCAGGGCTCCGGAGCGCTGACCGATGATTCGGCGCTGCTCGATCTGTTGACGATCGGGGAGCGCGCGCCGCCGATCGGCTTTGAGGTGAGCCGGCGATCCGGCGTCTCCCATCAGGCGATGAATTCCCAGCAGGTTTCCGACCAGGCGGTCGTCGAGCCTGTCATCGTCGGGGGATTCGGCGGCGATCGCTCCCGGTGACAGCCACGCCGGCAGCCTTTCCGGCTGCGCGCGGTGGTGTTGCAATCGGTTATGATCCGTGTTGTGTTGCCCTCGCGCCGTCTCGCGACGGAACGATGCCGCAGGTTCTGGCCGTCACCGGCGCGGCCGTGGACGGCGTCGGACAAAAAGGACGAGGGCGTGAGGACGAAGCATCAGTCGGTGTCCGGATCATCGGACCCTAAGGGCAGGATGACCCTGGCCGAGCGCGTCCGCGACTACTTCGCGCCGCGTGAAATCATCGACACCTCGCCCAAAGTATCCGACGAGGTCAAATACACGACCTGTTACATGTGCGCCTGCCGCTGCGGGATCAAAGTCCATCTGAAGGATGGCGGCATCCGCTACATCGAAGGCAACCGCGACCATCCGGTCAACCGTGGGGTGATTTGCGGCAAGGGCGCTTCGGGGATCATGCAGCAGCAGTCGCCGGCGAAACTACGCAAGCCGTTGAAGCGGGTCGGCGAGCGCGGCTCCGGCGTGTTCCGCGAGATCGAATGGGACGAGGCGATCGCGACCGCGGTCGAGTGGCTGTCGGCGATCCGCGCCACCGACCCGAAAAAGCTCGCCTTCTTCACCGGCCGCGATCAGAGCCAGGCGCTGACCGGGTATTGGGCGGCCCAATTCGGGACGCCGAATTTCGCGGCGCATGGCGGGTTCTGCTCGGTCAACATGGCGGCGGCCGGGATGTACACGCTCGGCGGCAGCTTTTGGGAGTTCGGCGAGCCCGACTGGGAGCACACCCGCTTTTTCATGATGTTCGGCGTCGCCGAGGACCATGATTTCGAACCCGATCAAGATCGCGCTCTCCGGACTGCGCCGGCGCGGCGCCAAATTCGTTTCGGTCAACCCGGTGCGCACCGGCTACTCCGCGATTGCCGACGAATGGGTCGGGATCAGACCGGGCACCGACGGGCTGTTTGTGCTGGCGTTGATCCACGAACTGCTCGAGGCCGACCGGATCGATCCCGACTACCTGGTGCGCTACACCAACGCCGCTTGGCTGGTGATCCAGGCGCCGGGCGCGGCGGATGACGGGCTTTTCGCGCGCAACGAGGCTGGGGAGCCGCTTGGTGCTCGAAGGGTCGGGCTCGCTGGCGAGCGCGATGGCGGCGGGGACTGAGGCGCGCCTGGTCGGCGAGGCTGCGCTGCCCGACGGCCGGCGCGCGGTCCCGGTGTTTCAACTGGTGGCGGAACGCTATCTCGACTACGCGCTACGCGCCCGAGGCGGTGGCGGAGACCTGCGGCGTCCCGGCGGCGACGATCAGGCGGCTCGCTGCCGAGATCGCCCAGGCGGCGTTCGAAGAGGAGATCGAGCTGCCGGTCGCCTGGACCGATTGGGCCGGAAGACGGCACGATTCGATGCGTGGCCGTCCGGTCTCGCTGCATGCAATGCGCGGCATCTCGGCGCATTCGAATGGGTTCCAGACTTGCCGGGCGTTGCACCTCCTGCAGATGCTGATCGGCACGATCGATGTGCCGGGCGGGTGGCGTTACAAATCGCCACACCCAAAGCCGTGCCCGCCCGGACCAAAGCCCGCCGGCAAACCCGATCAACTCGCTCCCGGGCAATCGCTGCCGGGGATCCCGCTCGGCTATCCGATGTCGCCGGAAGATCTGATTGTCGATGCCGAAGGCCGGCCCGCCCGCATCGACAAGGCATTTTCGTGGGACGCGCCGATCGCCGCCCACGGCATGATGCATATGGTCATCGCCAATGCATCGAAAGGCGATCCGTACCCGATCGACACGCTCTTCATGTACATGGCCAACATGCCGCCTGGAACTCGGCGATGAACACCGCCGAGACAATGCGCATGCTGATCGACAAAGACCCGGTGACCGGCGCCTACCGTATTCCCCGGATCATCTATGCCGATGCATATTATTCCGAGACCGTCGCCTATGCCGATTTGGTGCTGCCCGACACGACCTATCTCGAGCGCTGGGACTGCATTTCTTTGCTCGACCGGCCGATCGGCGGGGTCGACGGCCCCGGCGATGCGATCCGCCAGCCGGTCCTAGCCCCCGACCGCGACGTTCGCCCGTTCCAGGACGTGCTGATCGAACTGGGCGAGCGGCTCGGGCTGCCCGGTTTTGTCTCGCCTGAAGGGCAAGCGCGCTTCCCCGGCGGTTATTCGGACTATATCGTCAATCATGAGCGCCGGCCCGGGGTGGGCTCGTTGGGCGGCTGGCGCGGTGCGCAAGGCGACCAGGCGGGTCGGGGAGCCCCGAATTCGCACCAGCTCGAGCGCTATGTCGCCAATGGCTGCTTTTGGAAACACCGACTGCCCGCCGACCAGCTCTATTTCAAACACGCGAACAAGGCCTATCTCGAAACCGCGGTGGCGATGGGATTCATCGAAACTGCCGCTCCGATCGTGCTGCAGCTCTACATCGAACCGCTGCAGCGCTTTCGCTTGGCCGCCCATGGCCATGGGCGGGTGCAGCCGCCCGAGACCCACCGGGAACGGATTGCGACCTATTTCGATCCGCTGCCGTTCTGGTACATGCCGTTCGAGGAGGCGCGGGTCGACCGCGACCACTTCCCGCTGCACGCGCTGACCCAGCGGCCGATGCATATGTACCATTCCTGGCATTCGCAGAACGCCTGGCTGCGGCAGATCATCGGCCATAACCGGCTGTTCGTGAACCGGGCGGCAGGACGCGCGCTCGGCCTCGACGAGGACGACTGGGTCTGGGTCTCCAGCCATCACGGCCGGATCCGCGTGCCGACCCGGCTGATGGACGGCGTCAACCCGGATACGGTGTGGACCTGGAACGCGATCGGCAAGCGCGCCGGCGCGTGGAATCTCGAGCCCGATAGCCCGGAGTTCCGCAAGGGGTTTCTGTTGAACCATCTGATCTCGGAACTGCTGCCGGCGGATGGCGGCTACCGCTATGCCAATGCCGATCCGATCACCGGCCAGGCGGCGTGGTACGATCTGCGGGTGCGGATCGAGCGCGCGCCGCCGATCGAAGCCGGGACGAGCGAGCCATCGTTTTCGCCGCTGGCGCATCCACGGTCGCTACCGCAGCTGCCGCAGATTCTACGTTATGGCGCGGCGGGGACGGGGGCGGGGCGTGACCTCGCTGCCGGCGCCGCAGCCGGGCCAGAAAAAGCTCGGGCTCGTCATCGACCTCGATATCTGCGTCGGCTGCCATGCCTGCGCCACCGCGTGCAAGGAATGGAACAGCGGCGGGCATATGGGGCCGCTCCCCGATTTCGACCCTTATGGCGAGAATGCCTGGGGGGTGTGGTTCAACCGCATCCATTCCTTCGAAGAAGGCGATGGCGACGGCGCGCGGACGGTCTATTTTCCGCGATCCTGCCTGCATTGCGAGGAACCCGCCTGTGTCACGGTGTGTCCGACCGGCGCCTCCTACAAGCGCGCCGAGGATGGGATCGTGCTGGTCGACGAGTCGATCTGCATCGGCTGCAAGCTGTGCTCCTGGGCGTGTCCCTATGGCGCCCGCGAATTCGATGTCGACGAAGGCGTCATGAAGAAATGCACCTTATGCATCGACCGCATCTACAACGAAAACCTGGCGGACGAGGATCGCCAGCCGGCCTGCGTCATGGTGTGCCCGGTCAATGCCCGGCATTTCGGCGATCTCGGCGATCCTGATTCGGCGGTTTCACAGATGGTGGCGGCGCGGCGCGGCGGCGATCTGATGCCGGAGCTCGGCTACCGGCCGGTCAACAAGTACCTGCCGCCGCGGCCGGGGCGAATGGCGCCGTGCTCTTCGCCGTCCGAAGCCGGCGCTGCGCCGTCGCCTGAGCCGGTTTCTGCCGCCGACAAGCTGCTGCGCTGGGTCGATCGGCTGCTGTCGCGCTGACGGCGGCATTCACGCGAGACGAGGATGCATCCGGCGCTATCGATTGTCCTGTTTACGACGTCGTCGGGCACCGGCTTTGCGCTGTTGCTGCTGCTCGGGCTCGGCGCGCCGCTGGGATTGCTGCCGGCGAGCGCCGGCTTCGCATTTGCCGGGCTCGCAGTCGGAGTGGGGCTCGCCGTCGCCGGGCTGGTCAGCTCGGCATTTCACCTCGGCCGGCCGGAGCGCGCCTTTCGCGCCTTCTCGCAATGGCGTTCGTCGTGGCTGTCGCGGGAGGGGGTGTTCGCCGTGCTGACCTTTGTGCCGCTCTCGGTTTTCGGCATTGGTTGGGTGTTTTTCGGCGCGACCCGAGGATTTGTTGGCCTCTGCGGCATCCTCGCCGCGGCGCTCGCCGCGGCGACGATTTATTGCACCGGGATGATCTACGCATCCCTGAAGCCGATCCACCAATGGCACAATGGGTGGGTCGTGCCCTGTTATCTGGCGCTCGGTCTGATGGGCGGGTGCCTGGTGCTCGACTTTCTCGTTCGGCTGTGGGCTGCGCGCGCCGCCGCTCTCGCGGTCTCGACCCTGGCCGTTGTGCTCGTCGCCTGGTGGATCAAAGAAGGATATTGGCGCTTTATCGATACGAGCTCGGCGCGCAGCACGGTCGCGAGCGCTACGACCCTCGGAAGCCGCGGCCGCGTTCGCCTGTTCGAGGCACCGCATACCGAGGAGAATTACCTTTTGAAGGAGATGGGTTTTCGTATCGCGCGCAAACATGCCGCGCGGCTGCGCCGGATCGTCCGGCTCGCCGGCTTCGCACTGCCGGCTCTGGCGAGTCTGTTCGCGGTGTCCCTCGGGCGCGCCCCCGCCGCGGTCGCGGCCGGGATCGGCGTTGTCAGCGCCGCGTTGGGGCTCGTCGTCGAACGTTGGCTGTTTTTCGCTGAAGCCAAGCACACGGTCACCCTCTATTACGGCGCCGAGCGGGTCTGAGGGGGGCGTCGCGGTTGGTGTTGTTGGGGGATCGGTGCTGTGCTCGGTCTTTGTTCATCGCCGGTCGATCAGGGGAGTTGACGGGGGGTTGGGGGTGGGGGTATAAGCGCGGCCCCGCTGTGGTCGGAAGGCGTGCTGGTCGCGAGGCCGGTTGCGGTTGGACGGCCTGGGGGATTGTTGATTGAGATTGTAGGGAAGGGAAGGGATGCGCGGGCGGCGGCGCGGGTTGCCGGACGCTGGCGCATTTGCGAGCGTTTTGGAGGCCCTGATATGGGTCCGTCCGCTCGGGTCGGCGCCTCTTTGGGGTGTGAAGCTTCAGGGGGGTGCGGGTCGAGACGGAGGGGCCTGGGATAAACTTGAGAGTTTGATCCTGGCTCAGAACGAACGCTGGCGGCATGCCTAACACATGCAAGTCGAACGCTCTTGGGGCTTCGGTTTCAAGGGAGTGGCGCACGGGTGAGTAGCGCGTGGGAACCTGCCCTGTTGTGGGGGATAACCGAGGGAAACTTCGGCTAATACCGCATACGCCCGGCGGACCTCGAAAGGGGGAAACCGGGGAAAGATTTATCGCAGCAGGAGGGGCCCGCGTCGGATTAGCTAGTTGGTGGGGTAACGGCCTACCAAGGCTTTGATCCGTAGCTGGTCTGAGAGGATGATCAGCCACACTGGGACTGAGACACGGCCCAGACTCCTACGGGAGGCAGCAGTGGGGAATATTGGACAATGGGCGCAAGCCTGATCCAGCAATGCCGCGTGAGTGATGAAGGCCTTCGGGTTGTAAAGCTCTTTCGCCTGCGAGGATGATGACGGTAGCAGGAGAAGAAGCCCCGGCTAACTTCGTGCCAGCAGCCGCGGTAATACGAAGGGGGCGAGCGTTGTTCGGATTTACTGGGCGTAAAGGGCGCGTAGGCGGCGATGTAAGTCAGGCGTGAAAGCCCCGGGCTCAACCTGGGAATTGCGCTTGGGACTACATTGCTGGAGTTCGGGAGAGGAGCGTGGAATTCCCAGTGTAGAGGTGAAATTCGTAGATATTGGGAAGAACACCGGTGGCGAAGGCGGCGCTCTGGACCGATACTGACGCTGAGGCGCGAAAGCGTGGGGAGCAAACAGGATTAGATACCCTGGTAGTCCACGCTGTAAACGATGTGTGCTAGACGTTGGGGAGCCTAGCTCTTCGGTGTCGCCGCTAACGCTGTAAGCACACCGCCTGGGGAGTACGGCCGCAAGGTTAAAACTCAAAGGAATTGACGGGGGCCCGCACAAGCGGTGGAGCATGTGGTTTAATTCGACGCAACGCGAAGAACCTTACCAGCCCTTGACATGCCTCGTATGGGCCCGAGAGATCGGGTTCTTCGGTTCGGCCGGCGGGGACACAGGTGCTGCATGGCTGTCGTCAGCTCGTGTCGTGAGATGTTGGGTTAAGTCCCGCAACGAGCGCAACCCTCATCTTCAGTTGCCATCGGGTTACGCCGGGCACTCTGGAGAAACTGCCGGTGACAAGCCGGAGGAAGGCGGGGATGACGTCAAGTCCTCATGGCCCTTATGGGCTGGGCTACACACGTGCTACAATGGCGGTGACAGAGGGCGGCAAGGGGGCGACCTCGCGCCAATCTCAAAAAGCCGTCTCAGTTCGGATTGTTCTCTGCAACTCGAGAGCATGAAGTCGGAATCGCTAGTAATCGCGGATCAGCACGCCGCGGTGAATACGTTCCCGGGCCTTGTACACACCGCCCGTCACACCATGGGAGTTGGCTTTACCTTAAGGCGGCGGGCCAACCTCGCAAGAGGAGGTAGCCGACCACGGTAAGGTCAGCGACTGGGGTGAAGTCGTAACAAGGTAGCCGTAGGGGAACCTGCGGCTGGATCACCTCCTTTCTGGAATTCAGGAGCCAGGGGTCAGGAGCCAGGGGTCAGCAATGGCGCCGCTCCGGATCGCGATCCTGATCTTCCACAAAAGGGCGTCATGTTCCCGGTTCCTGAAACCTGGTTCCTGACGCCTGATACGCCGCCGTCTGCGCATCCCTTCTCCCGAGCGTCGCTGGGGCGCGGCCCTAGGGGCTGCCGTTGCGGGCCGCCTGTGGGGCTAGTAGCTCAGCTGGTTAGAGCGCGCGCTTGATAAGCGTGAGGTCGGAGGTTCAAATCCTCCCTGGCCCACCATCCAGGGATCAGGCGTCAGGGGTCAGGGAAGCTTTTTCCTGGCTCCTGACCCCTGGTGCCTGAAGCGGGGGTGTAGCTCAGTTGGGAGAGCGCCTGCTTTGCAAGCAGGAGGTCATCGGTTCGATCCCGTTCACCTCCACTCGCGCCAAGATCGACAGCCGGAGAAATCGCAGGCCAGGTTCTACTCTGTATGATCTGAGCTCGTTGATCTGTGCGCCGACGTTCGGAGAAGACCAGGTTTGGTTCCGGTTCTGGGGCGGCCGGGCGGGCATGTCCCGCGCCGGCGGCCGGGGTTCCGGGGCTGGTGTTGATTGAAGGGTAAAGCGGATTTGTGAATGTGACCGAGGCGGACGGGCTGCGGCATGGCTTGCTGTCCTGTAGGGCTGTTGTCCTGTGGGGTGCGAACCGGTGCGAGGCGCCGTCCGAAGAAGTGTCTTCATGCGAGCGGCCGCGGGCGGGGTTGCCCCTCTGTCGAGAGAGGGTGGGGCTTGCCCCTGTGCGCGGCGGTTTTCCGGGGGGCGGCCGTCGTGACCGTGCGGGTGATCCTTGGGATCATCCGCGGGGCGGGCGTCCCTTGTGATCGAGCGCGAAACAAGGGCATCTGGTGGATGCCTTGGCACTGAGAGGCGATGAAGGACGCGGCACGCTGCGAAAAGCCCGGGGGAGATGCGAGCGATCGTTGATCCCGGGATCTCCGAATGGGGCAACCCACCCGCAAGGGGCAACTCTTGGGGGTATCCCGCGCTGAATTCATAGGTTCGGGAGGCGAACCCGGCGAACTGAAACATCTCAGTAGCCGGAGGAACGGACATCAACCGAGACTCCGCGAGTAGTGGCGAGCGAAAGCGGACCAGGCCAGCGGCTGTTGATTTTGGTACCGGAAGCGTCTGGAAAGGCGAGCCATAGCGGGTGACAGCCCCGTACGGGAAACCGGATCGACAGTCCTCGAGTAGGGCGGGACACGAGCAATCCTGTCTGAACATGGGGGGACCACCCTCCAAGCCTAAGTACTCCTCAGTGACCGATAGTGTACCAGTACCGTGAGGGAAAGGTGAAAAGCACCCCGACGAGGGGAGTGAAACAGTTCCTGAAACCGGATGCCTACAAGCAGTCGGAGCTTCAGGCGTCAGTAATCAGGGGTCAGGAGTCAGGAAGTACTTGCTTCCTGGTGTCTGACTCCTGGTCCCTGGCGCCTGAGTGACGGCGTACCTTTTGTATAATGGGTCAGCGAGTTGGTCTTGGCAGCAAGCTTAAGCCGTTAGGCGTAGGCGCAGCGAAAGCGAGTCTGAATAGGGCGCTCTAGTTGCCGGGATCAGACCCGAAACCGGGTGATCTAGCCATGGGCAGGTTGAAGGTGCGGTAACACGCACTGGAGGACCGAACCCACTACTGTTGCAAAAGTAGGGGATGACTTGTGGCTAGGGGTGAAAGGCCAATCAAACCCGGAAATAGCTGGTTCTCCGCGAAATCTATTGAGGTAGAGCGTCGCTTGGTCGGCGCCGGGGGTAGAGCACTGGATGGGCTAGGGGGGCGCGAGCCTTACCAAACCTAACCAAACTACGAATACCGGCGAGCGCAGAGCGGCAGCCAGACGGCGGGTGCTAAGGTCCGTCGTCGAGAGGGGAACAGCCCAGACCGCCAGCTAAGGTCCCCCAGTCGTGGCTAAGTGGGAAAGGATGTGGGACGGCCAAGACAACCAGGAGGTTGGCTCAGAAGCAGCCATCCTTTAAAGAAAGCGTAATAGCTCACTGGTCGAACAGCTGTCCGGCGCCGAAAATGTAACGGGGCTCAAGCCACGCACCGAAGCTGCGGATTTCAGGCGTCAGGAATCAGGAGTCAGGTACCAGGAAGGTTCGGATCGATGCGAGAAAAGATCGAGCGGGTCGAAGATCTTGAGGTTTTTCGGCGCGCCTATCGGCTGTCGTTGGAGATTCATAAATCGAGCCTGGCGTTGCCGCGGATCGAGCAATTTGCGCTGGCGGACCAGCTCCGCCGGTCGAGTAAATCGATTTGCGCCAACCTCGCTGAGGGCTTCGCCAAGCAGAGCTACTCTGCCGCGGAGTATCGGCGCTACCTGACGGTGGCGATCGGCAGCAGTGACGAGACGCAGCTGTGGCTGCGCTACTGCATCGATCTTGGCTACATCGAGGAGATTGTGGGCCGGCGATGGATCGCCGACTACGTAGAGATCAGCAGGATGTTGCAGGGTCTCTACGCCAGTTGGCAGCGTTCATCGCGACCCCTGACTCCTGGTTCCTGACGCCTGGAGTGGTAGCGGAGCGTTCCGTAGGCCGGTGAAGCCGGGGCGCGAGCCCTTGTGGAGGCATCGGAAGTGCGAATGCTGACATGAGTAGCGTAAATGAGGGTGAGAAACCCTCACGCCGAAAGTCCAAGGGTTCCTGCGCAAGGTTATTCCGCGCAGGGTTAGCCGGACCCCTAAGGCGAGGGCGAAAGCCGCAGCCGATGGGAAGGGGGTTAATATTCCTCCGCCTGCCGAGCGTGACGAAGGCCGCAAGTCGTTCTCCCTTACTGGATTGGGAGGGCGGCGAAGGACTTCCGGGAAACAGCGCCGGCGCCATAGACCGTACCCGAAACCGACACTGGTGGACTGGTAGAGCATACCCAGGCGTGTGAGAGAACGGTGTTGAAGGAACTCGGCAAAATGCCCCCGTAACTTCGGGAGAAGGGGGCCCCGTCTTTGCGCAAGCAGGGGCGGGGGGCACAGAGGAGGGGGTGGCGACTGTTTACTAAAAACACAGGGCTCTGCGAAGTCGCAAGACGACGTATAGGGTCTGACGCCTGCCCGGTGCCGGAAGGTTAAGAGGAGGGGTTCACGCTCTGAATCGAAGCCCCGGTAAACGGCGGCCGTAACTATAACGGTCCTAAGGTAGCGAAATTCCTTGTCGGGTAAGTTCCGACCTGCACGAATGGCGTAACGACTTCCCCGCTGTCTCCAACACCGGCTCAGCGAAATTGAATTCTCCGTGAAGATGCGGAGTTCCCGCGGTCAGACGGAAAGACCCCGTGCACCTTTACTACAGCTTTGCAGTGGTGTTAGGGATTGTGTGTGTAGGATAGGCGGGAGCCGATTGAAGCCCTGGCGCCAGTTGGGGTGGAGGCAACCTTGAAATACCGCTCTCACGGTCTCTGGCATCTAACCGCGCCTGGGCGATCCCCGGGCCGGGACCCTGCATGGTGGGTAGTTTGACTGGGGCGGTCGCCTCCCAAAGAGTAACGGAGGCGCGCGATGGTGGGCTCAGGCTGGTCGGAAATCAGCTGTCGAGTGCAATGGCACAAGCCCGCCTGACTGCGAGAGCGACGGCTCGAGCAGAGACGAAAGTCGGCCATAGTGATCCGGTGGTCCCACGTGGACGGGCCATCGCTCAACGGATAAAAGGTACGCCGGGGATAACAGGCTGATGACGCCCAAGAGTCCATATCGACGGCGTCGTTTGGCACCTCGATGTCGGCTCATCGCATCCTGGGGCTGGAGCAGGTCCCAAGGGTATGGCTGTTCGCCATTTAAAGCGGTACGTGAGCTGGGTTTAGAACGTCGTGAGACAGTTCGGTCCCTATCTGCCGTGGGTGTTCGAGACTTGCGAGGCGCTCTCCCCAGTACGAGAGGACCGGGAGGGACGCACCTCTGGTGGACCGGTTGTGGCGCCCGCCGCAACGCCGGGTAGCTAAGTGCGGACGGGATAACCGCTGAACGCATCTAAGCGGGAAACCCTCCTCAAAACCAGGTCTCGTCGAGAGCCGTGGAAGACCACCACGTCGATAGGCCGGAAGTGGAAGCGGAGCAATCCGCGCAGCCGACCGGTACTAATCGCTCGAACCCGCCCGATCCGAACGCTTTTCACAGCGCCAGCTGGACAAAGCCGGAAAACCGCCGGCGTGCAGCGGCAAGCGCCCATCAGGGGCTCGTCCCGCCGCCGCCCGCCAGACACTTCCCGCCACCTTCACAAATCCCGCCCGGCCATCCCCCAAAGGGGCGCAACCTCCGCAATATCAAGGGCGCAAACCCGCCGCGGGCGACAGCGCCCGAGGGCGGCAAACGCTCCGCAGGCGACAAACGCGATAACCCGCCGCGGGGGCGATAATGCCGGGGCCGTAATGCTAAGGCTGTAAATGCCAGGGGGGCTTGGCCAGCCTGGTGGCCACAGCGAGGGGCCAAACACCCGATCCCATCCCGAACTCGGCCGTGAAAACCCTCAGCGCCGATGGTACTGCCGCTCAAGCGGCGGAAGAGCAGGTCGCCGCCAGGCTCGCCAAACCCCCCAACACCCGGCCGACTTCACCCGGCCCCCAACCCGCCCCGGCGCCGCGCCAGTCGCCAAACACGCCCCGGACTTGATCCGGGGGCCCCCAACACGCCATTGCCGCGGGGTGGAGCAGCCCGGTAGCTCGTCAGGCTCATAACCTGAAGGTCGTAGGTTCAAATCCTACCCC